>QQUE01000017.1 GCA_008501765.1 Calditrichota bacterium | reverse complement strand
ACTTTTTCGCTAAAAAAAGTCCGCATCAAGCTCATTTCTCACATGGCATTATGTACGCTATACTTTCAAAGAACAATAAAACTTCCCACTAAAACCCGCTAAAATACGCAGACCAAAGCAAGACAATCAATATAACTATATAGAACGTAACTGTCAAAACATTTCTGAAAAATTAATAAAAAAATATTAAAAGCAAAAATATGAATATCCACTATACAGCGTGACGAGAAGAAACAGCTTCATTAAAAAGCTGATCAAATTCAGAAATTCTTTTACGCCAATCGTACTTGGCAACAAAGTTATGAAGTTTATCGCGTAAATGTGCATACCGGTTAAGATTGAGCAACAAATGCCGCAATTTGTCGAGCAAATCTTTGTCGTTTTGATAGAGAAAATATTGATGAAATTTACTATCGAGGACTTCGGGATAGCATAGCCGGTTAGGCAAAAGCGGCAATGTTTTTGCGAACATGGCTTCCACTACTGCAAAACCAAAGTTTTCTTGAATAGCTGTGGATACAACAATATCGGATAAATTTAGAAAATGCGCATAATCTTCCTCTGTATCCACATAACCAAAATGAACAATTCGCTCATTAAGACGGTCTTTCGCTTCCAGGAATTCTTTTGGATGTACCTGATGATTCTCGCCAAGAATGATAAGCTTAAATGGAATATTTTCATCAGCTAATTTATATAAGGTCTTAAAAAAAACACCCGGCTGCTTATCAAATGCCCAACGATGATTCCAAAGTATGTGTGGCGTATTATTTTCTTTTCCTGGTGCATTTTTAAAATGAGAAAAATCACATCCCATGTAAACAACTTTACTCTTACGCATAATTTTGTCGTGACCCATCACAGGAATAAACTCCGGTATTCGATTCTGAAATCCGCGCAATTCAGTACTGAATTTATTGAGCTGGAACTGAGAATTAAACAAATTTATATCTGCTGTAAGGGCTGAAACAAAATTTGTTACAACGAAGTGAAAGTCCGCGCTTTGGTCGCCAACCCGCGGATAAGTAAGTTGGTTCTCATGAAAAAACATGACCGATGGTCCTGTATAGCCAGTCAACGCCTTCAATTCAGCGAGATTAATCATATCGGTTGTGACCAACAAATCGTAATGCGGTAAATCATTTGCAATTTGCTCCGCAAAATAGAGCGCCGAGGTCCGAAGGCGCCACTTCCAAAACCGGGCTGGAAGAGTGAAGGTTTCAATTTCGTGAGAACTGTACTTTTCCAGGCCATCAAGAAAGCTTTTGTGGGAACCGCCATAAAAACTTTCGACGAATGCAATTTTCATAATTTTTCTCAGCGGGGATTACACATGGCATTTAATAAAATCTCTTATGCGATAATCAATGGTCGGAATATATTAAATGAGATAAGGGGGTTGCTGCATTTGTAAAAAGTAAAAAAAGCCACCATGATCTGGTGGCCAAATTTTAGAAAAGTTTCAACTTACGGGCAATTTTCCGAATTTTCCTGCCAAAGCGCACTGGCACTATTTTCACGAATCGCTCGTCACCTTCGCCGACGGATGTCGTTTCAACACTTTCATCATCCTTTAAAACATCGTGCACAATAAAGCGTTCGTAATTGCTCATTGGATGTAATTCAAACTCCTCACCCGATTTTGTACACTCACGTGCTTTTTCGATCGCATATTCACGAATGTTGCCGACCGGAAAAATCCAAAGCAAATGATCTTCACCATTTCGATAAGTTTTGGTTTCAAAATCAGCTTTATTATCAAAAAACTGGTGCACCCTCATTCTCTCATAAGCATTTAATTCTTCCAAACACACAGCATCGATGGAATCTTCGAGCATATTTTGGGCATTACGAATTGTTTTTTGAATTTTCTCATCATCCTGGCTATTCCTGTTTCTTTGCTGGCCCCTTCCCTGGTAAGAGCCTTTTCTCGAACCGCCTCGATCTGAATTCCGAGGGGGTCTTCTCCTATTATCACTCATCAACTTACTTCACTCATCCTTTCTTCACTGATCTATTTTTAATCTCTCGGCCAGAATGTTGGGCATATCTGCAAAATTTCCGTTGCTCATAAAAAGGAAAATATCATTCTTCGATTTGTTTTTAGATAAAAACTCCAACATTTCATTTCCGGGAGGTAAGATACGAGATGGTATATTTTTTTCGTTCAACTTTTGTACGATAGTCTCCACCGAAAGACGCTCATCCACAGGGACTTTGTCCGGCCGGTGTAATGGCGCTATAATAACTTCGTCAGCATCGTCAAATGCGTCAAAATACTGTTTTTCGAAAACCTTTCTTTTTGCAGATGCAGAACGCGGTTCAAAAATAGCCCATATTTTTTTGTCGGGAAACCGGTTGCGTACCCCACACAAAGTCTGTTTAATTGCTGTGGCATGATGGGCAAAATCATCCAATATTTGCATTGCCCCAATTTTTGCTTTTAGTGTCAATCGGCGCTTAACACCCTGAAATCGCAATAACGCAGCGGTGATGACTTCCGCCGAAATTCCGAGTTTCGAAGCGGCAACAAAAGCAGCCAAAGCGTTTCGGATATTAAACTCGCCAGCCTGACTGATCGAAATACTCGCCACGAATTGTCCATTGTATCGAACATCAAAAAAGCTCTCTTCACCGCCGTAGCGAATATTTACAGCCTGCCATGCGGCCGAGCTACCCACCCCGATTGTTTGCACATTTGTATAAATATTTTGAACTATTTCTGCAACCACCGGATCATCAATATTTGCTATTATCCCGCCATTTCCGGGAACGAGATTAATCAATTGCCGAAAGGCTTTTTTAATTTCTTCCAGTGACTGATAAATATCGGCGTGATCGAATTCAATGTTATTTATTATCAGAATTCGCGGCTGATAATGCAAAAACTTGGCGCGCTTATCAAAAAAGGCGCTGTCGTATTCATCTCCCTCTAAAACGATATGTTCGCCGTCGCCAATCTGAAATCCGCCGGAAAAATTTTCAGGCATTCCACCGATGAAGAAACTGGGTTGCATTCCAGCGTATTCTAAAATCCAGGCGAGCATTGAACTGGTAGTTGTTTTTCCGTGGGTACCGGTTACGACACAAGCGAATTTATCCCGAATAAAAAATTGATTTAACGCCGCAGGAAGGGATATATAAGGAATTTTTTCATTTAAAACAAACTCTACTTCCGGGTTCCCGCGAGAGAGTGCATTTCCAATAACAACTAAATCCGGTTTGTTTGCCAGATGCGCAGCATCGAAACCATGAAATACCGGAATTCCCTGCTCTTCCAAAAAGGTACTCATTGGCGGATATACATTTTCATCTACACCAGAAACCTCGTAGCCTTTTGTTTTCAGCATCGCTGCCAAGGATGCCATCCCTGTGCCACATATAGCAGCTAAATATATTTTTTTCATAAACTTACTGTTTCGAATAAAATGCAGTCCTAAATCGGACAAGTCTCTAAAATATAAAAAAAATCAGTTACTAAAGCAATCGCTTGTATTAAAAGTACATTTAAAAAACTGCAATAAATTTCAGAAAAATAAACTTTGAAGCCATTCGTCTATTTTCGTTCCAAGCCACCGGTGCGTGTACAAATCAGTGTAAATCCGGCAGCACTTTTCCCGATTAAAACAGGAACTTTTCATAGAAGCAAAACCATTAATTGACCTAACGGAAATCCAGGATGATTTAGCTACCGGATGGAGGACAAATCAGCTGCCAATTTTCAGATTATTGAATTAAGTAACCGGCTGTCCCGATTCTTGTTCAAAAATTCACCTCAAAGAAAATAGGCTAATTATTGCTGAGTGTGTCCTCTTGAGCAGGAATCCTCACTGGTTCAGAACTATTTTCAGCTGGTATGGTCGAAGACCTGCGGAAGGGTTTAATTCCTTCGTGATCAACTGTGATATATCTCACCTGACCGCTGCGGCCGATCTGCCCTAATTCTTTTTCGTTCAAATACAATTTTATACCTGCGGCATTTCCAATTTGCAGGTGAAATTGTTCCAGCGCCTGAAAGCTCCGCACATGTCCGGGTGCAAAAATGGCTTCACTCTCGTCCAATTCATCAATGATGACTTTTACCCAAACACTGTCCGTCGCAGCAATGCGTAAATTCAATACTTCTTTTACAGGTTTTACGACCGGGGCCAGCGTTTTAACTTCTGCTTCCGTTTTATCCTGATTTACTTCTTGCAAAACTTCCTCAAATGGTATTTGTTCCACCGGTTGTTCATCTTCAAGGGTTGCCTGAATTGGTGGCGGACTCTGCTCAGAGAGCGCGCTGATTAATATGATTATTACCACCACTGTAGCTAAACCAGCGCCGATCAGAATTTCTTTTCGCACTTTGTTTTTGGGCTCGGGATTTGATTGATGGGCGGATTGTGAATCAAGTTCCGATAAATCGCTCTCAACTTTTGGTTTTTTAACATGCGTAGTGGGTGATTTTTCGTCGCCAGTACCATCATCTTCAGCCCAGCTTTCCAATACAGCGTGACCATCCATTTTTAAAAAATCTGCATAAGATTTAACAAACGCGCGGACATATGGCAGTGGTAAAAACTCCATATCCCCGGCCTCAATTTTCTTTAGAAACTCCGGATTGATACGTAATTTCGTTGAGACTTCTTTTATTGAGAGTTTCAGTTCGCGTCGGGTTTTTGTTATTTCTTTGCTGATTTTTTTGAATTTAACTCTTTTAGATTCCATTATTTATCCTGTACTGCTCCAAATAATTGCATGCATCGTTGATAAAATGCTGCGACTGGAAATCCAACAACATTATAAAAACAACCATTTATTTTGGTGACAAAAACCGCACTGATATCCTGAATTCCGTAAGCCCCGGCCTTGTCCAACGGCGCGTCTGTGGCAATATAATTCGAAATTTCTTCATCACTGAGTTCTTTAAATAAAACAGTTGTATTCTCCGCAAATTCCACCGTTTTTTGATTTGCAGCCCAATACATATAAACACCTGTTATAACTTCATGTTCCCGGCCTGAGAGTTGTTTTAACAAGGAAAATGCGTCCACTGCGTCCTTTGGTTTTCCCAGCACTTTCCCGTCAACAACAACAATGGTATCGGCAGCAACAACAATTGCCTGTTTGTACTTCTCGCAAACAAGTTTGCCTTTTTGCCGCGCCAGCGACTTCGCCAAATCAACCGGTGCCAGTTTTGGATCGAAGTGCTCTTCAATTTCAGGCGGGTCAATAATAAATTCCAATCCCAACATTGTGAAAAGTTGTTTTCTGCGCGGAGATCCCGAGGCCAGCACAAACTTCTTATTTTTAAAAATAGAATTTATTTGCTTCAATTCTTACTTTCCACAATCAGTGTTACCGGGCCATCGTTTTGGATAAAAACCTGCATCATCGCGCCAAATTTCCCGGTGGCAACACGGACAGAATTCAATTTTATTTCCTCAATAAATTTTTCATACAGTGGTTCAGCAATTTCTGGCGGCGCAGCATCGGAAAAACCCGGACGCCGACCTTTCCGGGAATCGCCATAAAGCGTAAACTGAGAAATAATTAGCATTTCACCACCAATTTCCAGCAATGATTTATTTAGATTTCCCTGCGTATCATTGAAAATTCTCAGGTTTACACATTTATTCGCAACAAATTTAACATCTTCAATTGTATCGTCTTTTTTTATTCCCAGCATAAGAACAAGCCCCTGCGCAATTTCACCAACCGTATTTCCATCAATACTGACCGAACCTTTTGCAACCCGTTGAATCAAAGCACGCACAAAATATTCCTTATTTGCCAACGTAAATGGCCAGCAACCCTATCAGCATGTCTATTTTTAATATAGTGCTGTATAAATTTAACCGGCGTTCCGTGCTGTTTTTCCATAACAAAAAACTAACACTCAATAAAACAAAATCCACCCCAATTACAACGGTAATCAGATAAAGTAAATTATAAATTTGCAAAACATAAGGCACAAACGAAAAACCGATAAGCAGCGCGAATACTATTGTCACCACAACTTTTGTGACTATTTCACCATGCACTATCGGCAGCGTTTTAGCGCCCTGTTTTTTATCCCCCTCCATGTCTTCCATATCTTTGATAATTTCCCGGCCCAGATGAAATTGAAACGCCAAGAGTGCTGGTACGACTCCTCCGCCGATATTGCCGGCAGCAAGGGCACCGTAAATAAAAGCCAGCGCAGTCATGAAACTCACGGTGATATTGCCCCACAATACCTGGCGCTTTAAAAAGGCGCTGTACAAAAGTAGAACAATACTGCTTAACACGGTAATAATTATTGCATAAAAATTAATAAATATACTAATAATGATACCGCAAGCAAATAAAATTATCGCGGCGCCCAGAGCTGTTTTTGTCGAAATTAATCCCTGGGGGAGGACGCGATCGGGTCGGTTTATTCGATCAATATCCAGATCAAACCAGTCGTTAATCGAGTTCGCTCCGGCAGTGATGAATATGCCTGACAATACCGCAAATCCAACTTTGTCCCAGGATGAATCGATTCCGGCAACAATAGCGGCGATTAAAATACTCAATCCGCCAATCAGGCAATTCAATGGCCGGGTTAATTTGAAAACTGCTGATATTATTACCAAAATATCGTCTCATCAGATTGATTATTATTTATGGCTCTGTTTAAATAGTAAATTGATTTATAGCCTGATATAATTCTCTTGCAGAGCGGCAGAGAATGACTTAAAGATATTAAAAATAAAACTCTGTGGGCTCCGTGGCTTTGTGAGAGTTGTTGCCTGAATAATATTTCATTCCAAGCTGTTGGATAATTCATACCGTTTCTTAAACAGCGCGTTATTTATTAATTCAAAGACCAAATACGATAAATGCCGAAGGTAAAGTACCATTTACACCGTTGTTATTTTCAGTTCAACATCCACTTTTGTAAAAAAAAATGCGGGAAGGTCACACCGAAAAGTTGTCTCTTAGTTTAGCGGTCTATGATTGGTCGGTTTTATACCTGCCCATAATTTTGCAGTTATTCAACTGCAAACCCGGCCAAAATCTTAGAACACTGATTTCAGAGCCTGCTCGCTGAGGTCAGTGTTTTTTTTAGGCCCTCATTTCTCAAAGTTCCCGCTTGCAGAAATCTCAGGAACGGAAATAGTACAGAGCAGCACACTGGTTCATTTTAAATTAATTAACATTTACAATTGCGGTTCCGATATAAAAAATTAATTCTGCGAAACACATATATTATTTTTATCAGAATCCATTGGATTTCAAATATTTTTTTACATCTTCACCGTTTTTATTTTTAAAAATCAATGCAACACATGAAAATAATAGAGATAAAATAGAATATTAAATCAATAAAAACAGGAAAAGAAAATCAACCTTTAATCAAATCCTCACATTCAACCTGAAACAGACCACCACTTAATTTATTGACACCCGTTCCCAATTGATAGAAGAATTTTAATTTAATTAAACGAAACAACGTAAATTCTGCGGGAATAAAAACCGATAAAATCATCAACTCCTGTTTTATAACCAACTTAATCTGATCGTAAAATAATAGAAATTCTGCTTATGAAGATCATCCGTTACAATCCAGAGGAAGAGACATTCAGGTCTTATTCACTCGACCGGTTCAAACTCATCGTTTTTCCGATAGCAACAATCGGAGTATTGCTGGTTTTTGCGCTGGGTTTTTCTGCGTTCTATTTCAAATATCAAGAAAGCAATCAAGTCAAAAACCTGAAACGCCAAACTCAGTACCTCAGTGGGCTCGTCACCCATCTGCAGAACAAAAATTTGACTATCCAGCAGCAAATCAACCAAGTGCGCACCCAGGCAGCCAAGTTGAGTGAATTCGTCCAATTGCCTTTTCTGGAAACAGACAAATGGGAAATCGGCTCCGGCGGTTCCGAATATACACTTGGAATTGAGGATTACATCCCTGAAAACGAACTCCGCGGCCAACTCTTAAAATCAGAACAGGATTTGGACAAATTCTCCAAAGAAATAAGCTGGCTTTACACCGGCCTCAAAGCTGTTGAAAGAAAACTCGAAGCAGACAAAAACCTCCGTGTCCATTTTCCCTCCATCCGTCCAGTGCCCAAGGGCATCTTAACCAGTGGATTCGGTATGCGAAATGATCCGTTTACAGGTGAAAAAAGGCATCACAACGGCCTGGATTTTTTTGCAAAAATCGGGACTAAAATCTATGCGCCGGCAGATGGTATCATCGAATTATCGAGAACCAAGTACAGCCAAAATCAAAGTTTCGGCAAGCTGATAGTTATCAACCACGGCTCCGGTATAAAAACCCGCTATGGGCATTTGCACAAGGTTTTTGTAAAAAAAGGCGAGCGGGTGAAACGGCATCAAATTATTGGTGAGGTTGGCAACTCCGGTCGCTCAACAGGGTCCCACTTGCACTACGAAGTTCTCAAACACAACAAAGCAAGAAATCCGTATTACTTTTTGTTGGACTGATGACGATCATCATCGAATTGTACTTAGAACACGGCTGATAAAATTTCTGGTCGTGTTTTTTTTTGGTCAATTCGATTCGTGGAAAGGGATTTTGTTCGAAAAATTTACTGCTAATTTGGTAATTGATATTTTTCCGAAGAGTAAAGGTAAGAGGAAAAACAACCCTGATCAGACTGTCGACAATACTGAAAATTTGGACCCTGCGCTTGTCGAAGGGTCCAAATTTTGGGGTAGCACCGGGCGCTTCGACAAGCTCAGCGACCGGTTTATACGCTTTTTCAACAGTCTTGACAGGGCTTGAAGCCCTGTCAGGATTATGCTTGCTCCCAGCCTATTTATTTTGCACAGTAGTTCTAAATCAATTTGTCTATTTTCGCAGCCAACCCAGCAGGGCTTTTTTTGCAGAAACTACGACGTTGTGCGCGGTATTTTCATCCCAAAACAGGTCTTCAGATAAAAACTGGGCCAGTGGTTTTAACGTTCGGATATCAAAATTAATCCAAGGTGTGCCCGATCCCGTTGAAAATCCGACCGAGCGTTCATTGGGTTGGGCAATATCTTTTCGGATGGCTTTCTCATCGGCGATGGGTTGCAGGATTTCCTCCCAGCCCGCGTACAAAATTTCCGGCGCATAGGTGGCGGCATAAAACAGGGCAATTTTCGTCCGATTGCCATCGAGATAGGTGCCAATTTCCGGATTGCCACGCGACAGCCGTTTGTACGTCAGCCACGCTTCCCGCTCGATGATGCCGATATATTTTGTCGGCACGCTTTTTAAAGGGGCGCGCCGCTCGGAGTCTGAAAATTTGTATTCAACGTAAAATGAAAAAAGTCCGGTGCTCTCTTTTGTTGCCGCCTGTGTTAAAATTTCCGGTGCTTGTCGCTCTGTTTCCCAAGTTGGCAAGCGCCGCCAGCGGTCGAGGTACAGGCTGTCCGGGAAATAGCGTAGCAAGTCGGTTGTCGGCCCCATTGAGCGGTAAAGAATATTGTGAATCTGTGCTGCCTTTTCGCCAAATCGATGCTCAATTCCTGTTGGAATGTGAAAATAGCGCGCAGCCGTCAGAATATTCTGTTGACATGCTGCAACCAACAAATCTGTTTTTCTATTGCGGCTAGTGAAGCCGCCTGAATTTAGCGAACCTGGCATCGTCGGTTTATTCCGTTAAAATTAATCGACATGATTTCAAGTGTAAAATATAGCTGGCTGTCGGTAACGATGCAATAGGAAAAGATGGAATGTTGGAGTTACGGTTGGAAAACGTGCCAGGCACTTCACTTGTTTTGAACTCGATATTTGGTAATTTGTGCACATCTGTAGTGTCAAGTGCCTGGCATGTTCACTACACAGGTGGTGGAGCCGTATCCCCGGCATTCCCAGCCGGGAGACTGGAAACGAGTAAAAAAATTTCACAGCATAAAATGCTATTTTAGGGGCGAACTCACGCTAATTTATGTATATTTAAAATCTTGTCGAGGTGAATCGAGAAAAACGCCTGATTCAAATTTTCGTGTATTCCTGAAATGACAAGTGAGCGCTGCTCGCTGATGAGAGATTTATGCAGGCGGATGAGATCCCCTATCGCCGAGCTGTTCATCGAAGGGACATAGCTCATATCGAGGAAAATTTTTGAGTAATGCAGCCCCAGGATTTTTTCACACTCTTCGGTAAAATGAGCCCCTTCGGTGCCGGTAATCTGCCCAATAAATTTTATCGTTAGCTCATTTTTGTTAATTTTGTACGTGGCTTCCATTTTCTTCCCTAATTCGCATACCCAATCTGCCAAATCTGATAATTACCCCAGTATTTATATCGGAAGTATCCTGAATATTTAAATTATATTATTTTACCTGCATATCTCATCAATCCATAAAAACAGGCTTAAACTATTGATAATTTAGTCTTTGTATTCTGGCCGGGGAAAAATTAAGTTTTTCACAAAAAAACCTCACGCCGGGCTGTGGAGCATGCAGAGTTCTATTTTTAATTCTTAAAATCTGTTCTTTGCATCTCAGCGCAAGCGTAATTCGAGCCAAAAAAAAGGCCGGGATGTGCAATCACCCGGCCTGGTTTCGTAGGTCTTTGTTATCGAAGCAGCAGCATTTTTTGTTTGGATAAATAAATTTGACGCGCCCCAGATCTAACGCGAAGAACAACAAAGTATGTTCCACTGGCCTGAGAATGTGCATTCCAGGTAAAATTGTGACTACCGGCATGCATCGTTCCGCTAATAAGAACAGCCACCTGACGCCCAGTGACATCGAATATTTCCAGCTGTACATTGCCTTGTTCTTTCAGGTCAAACGGAATCGTCGTTTGTGGATTAAACGGATTCGGGTAATTCATTTTTAATTGGAATTCGTCCGGGATCACATTCTGATTTTCACTGACGGATGATGGCTCTTTTACACTGATTACAATATCAATCGTCGAACTGGCCCCGGCTTCGTCCTCGACTGTAAATTCGACTGATTCGCTGCCGATCCATTGTGAATTGAGCGGCGCGATTGTAACCGTAAATCCGACAAAACCAATAAAAAAATTGACAGACCGGCCGGCTGAAACTTTCAGCGTTTCAATGGCATCGTCCGCATCCACAAGAAATGGTTGCAAGTCAAGCTGTGCAAATCCACCGCCAACGATCGCCGATTGCTCATCGATTGGTTTAAATACCGGGGCATCATTCACCGGTGTCACGGTGAATTTCGTGCGCGTCGTGTCGCTATTTCCGTCCGGATCAGTGGCAATAAATGCGAGATTTTCCGAGCCCGCCCATTCCGAATCCGGCACGGCAATTTTGGCGAGACTGTCGGCTATTGTTGCCAACAGTTCACTATTTCCAGTGACATTCCAGATCAGCGCTGAATTTGCAAAATTCGCATGGCTGGCGTATTGATTCAGGTTGATTACTGGAAAAACGCCACCTTCCGGGATTGTCTGTTCGGGTATAGAAATGAGAATTGGCCGTGAATTGCCAACTTCTATCGCCACATTGGCGCTGGCCTCACCGCCGTCATCATCAACAACTTTAACTTTTACGGCGTAGGATCCGCTATCTGCATAAGCACGCGTGACAGTGGCGCCTGCGGTTTCGAAAGTTCCATCGCCATCCAAGTCCCACGAAAATGTGTGTGTATCCAGCGTTCCGCGATCATCGACTGTGGCTTTAAGCAGTACAGGCTTGTCTTCAATTGTGCGGTAGGGGCTGCCGGTGTGCAGTACAGGCACCGCATTTTTAATCTCGACAGCAAAGGTTGATTTTCCGGTCAAGCTATCCGTATCAGTGACCTGCAACGCGACCGTTCCACTGAAATCGTCAGCATAGAATTTTTTCGTCGTGGGTTGGTCCGATGTTTCATCGAACACACCATCATTATCCCAATCCCATTCATATTTTATGATATCTTTGCCGTCGCGGGAATAAGAGGCGGAGGCGTCAAAGGTAATGGTGTCGCCCTCGGTGGCATTGTAAGGTCCACCAGCAATGGCATCAGGTGGATATTCAAACTGAGCATAACGGAAATAAATCATGCTGTTTACCGGATAGACGACATAAAACTTCGATTGCCATGCTTTTAAACATTCCTTTTCACGGCCATCAGAGCGCGATGTGTGGCCTGCCAACTTTATAAAATTAGACCAGGTTTGCCCGTTATCACCTGAAAAGCGTGACCGCAGATCTGTTGAATCTGCCTGATTATAAGTCATAACAACATACTGCCCGTTATCCGAAGCTGCTACGCTGCCCTTTCCCAGACTGTGTTGCCAATCGCCAAGCTCATTTTCGTCTGTAACGACTAAATCACTAACCTGAGTGCCATTTTCAAAACGCAGATAGCGCAACGCATGCCCGTTGTCCGCAGCCTGATCTATTGCGGTGCCATAGGCAATATGCACATTCCCAGACCTGTCAGCAAAAATATCGGCATTGCCATTGCGATCAATCGCTTGTGCTGAATGAATATCCCCGATTTTTTCAAGGGTATCTCCACCATCTGCGGAACGCCAGTATGAAACCGGTCCCCCGGCAATCCCATTATGGCTTCTATCCGGTGAACTCAAAATGATATGTAGTATATCATCATCGCTGATGGAAATTTCAAGCCGGTCATCCGCACGATAGCGATCCAGGTTTTCCTGCTTGATGTTTAAATTCCCGTTGACAATTCGATAGTAAGTGGCACTGCCGAAAATATCATCGTTTCCATCGGATTTGCCAGCAAGAATATGAACATACCCACGGGAATCCACATCGAGGCGAACCATATATGCACGATATGTATTTTCCATTAATTGCAATGAGTTACTCCAGCTACCATCTGCTTTTTTATACGTGTAATAAATATCAAAAAAGTAATTGCCGCGATGCCTTCTGTAGACAACATGGGGTCTGCCTGTTGTCGGATCAAAAGCAAGGGATGGTCCGTAATGAAAACCACCCCAACTGTTTTCACCAGCAGCGCGAGAGATATCTTCTTTTAAGATCACATCACCCTGTGGTGACAATACCGTGTAAACGGAACCACCACCATTATTGTAAATAAGATGAAGATTTCCAGTTTCAGGATCCACATCAAAATCCGGTGTTTGCCCGGGTCCGAGTTCAATGGCATCACTCCATTCCTGAGCTGTCAATGCAGAGAAGCTGGTCACAAACAAGATTAGAATAAAACTAAAAACTCGCTTTTTCATTCAGTGCCTCAAAACTTTCATTAATAAATTCACAGTTTTCATTAACTATCAAAAATCCCTGAAAAAAAATACAATTCCCTTCACATCGTGAGTTTATCAAATCTCAAACAACATCCACGGAATCTATCGAATCAGCAGCATTTTTCGCCGCGATTTAAAAATAATATTTTGTCCTCGAGTTACCTGAATCACGAGCAGATAAGTCCCGGTTGCGACCCGTGCCGCATCCCATTGTGTTTTGTGGCTTCCTGCCGGCATATTTTCATTAACAAGTTGTGTCACTAATCTTCCGGTAATATCAAAAATTGACATTTTTACATTACCGGTTTCTTTTAAATCGAAGGCGATTGTCGTTTGCGGATTAAATGGATTCGGGTAATTCTGATGCAGCGCGAAGTTTTCAGGTAGAGAACTTTCAGCGGCGAAAACGCTTGTCGTATTTGTGCCGGTGAAAACGACAGCCACGAAGGCTGAAGCTGAATCCATATCGGTTATTGAAAATAAAACTGTGTCCGATCCAACCCAGTTTGCATCAGGTTTACTGATATTCGCAATTAAGCCATCAATTTCGATGGTCAGTTCGCTTTGCCCCTGAGCTGCAAGTGTCAATTCCGACAAGCTATTATCCGCATCCGATACCAGCGTGGCAAAATCAATTGCGGTAAATTCTTCGCCGGCGTCTACTTTCTGGTCATCAATTTCAGCGATAACCGGAATATCGTTCACTGCGATCACTGAAAATGTTACTTCCGTGGTGTCAGTATTGCCATCCGGATCAGAACTCACAAATGATATATCCTCCGATCCAGCCCATTCCGAATCAGCCGCAGCAATCGAAAAAGAGAAAAGGCTGTTTTGTTGCTGGACAAGAATTTTCTGGTTGCCAAAGTTGCTCCAGGTCAATTCTTCACTGCTATTGTCTCCATCGTAGGTGTAGCTTCCTAAATCGAGGTCAGCGAACGGTTTGTTCTCAGTCGTTGTTTGAATTGGAATCGCTGCAAAAATTGGTGGCGTAATATCAGCGCCATTGTGCCTGCGAATATAGTCCGGCTCCTGCCCTTCAACGACTGTTAGCCGCTGATGGGCTGCAACATCGAAAAGACGGATTTCGCCACCGGCAGGCCAACGAATAATGAGACTGTCCGCATAATCTACTTCAGCCAAACCAAAATGGAAGGGCACGATATTTCCGGAGACAAATCCCTCGCCAGCCAACATGACCCGTCTTTGGCGCATTCCATTTGAATAAAGATCAATCTCGGCGCCAATGGCATCGCGATTGCTTTCCTCGCCTGTGGGTTTGATAACCAGCCAATTGCTTGTCTCAGCCGCATTATCAAACAGAGCGCTTTTTTGACCGGCGTTGGAGAGGAAAACATCCACATCGCCATCGTGATCAAAATCTGTGACACACGATCCATAGCCATTATTCCAGCCATCAACCCCGACATCGCCCAGTTTAGAAAATGTACCATCGCCATTGTTTTTATAAACTCTATCCGGTCCAAAATTGAAAACGATGAGATCGAGCCAGCCGTCATTATTAAAATCAGCAAAATTACAGCCGGTGGAACGGTCGTTATCAGTCAAACCGGTACTGCCAGCTACATCGGAAAAATATCCACTGCCACTGTTGCGGAAGAGTGCGTTACGGCCGCGGGCATTGGAAACAAAAAAATCAAAATCACCATCATTATCGTAATCGCCGACAGTGACTCCCTGTCCATGCATTGCCTGCATGGCGACACCACGCTCGGAGGCCTTGTCAAAAAATCGGTTGCTGCCATTGTTAATATAGAGCAGGTTCGGATATTCCGTACCGGTATCATCATCTGTGCCGCGGGAAACGAACACATCGAGATCGCCATCCCCCTCGACATCAAAAGCGACCGCGCCAACGGCGAATTTTTTGAAGCCAAAATTAAAATCAGTGGTTTTGTTGGTGAAATTGCCATCGCTACCCTGCAGGAAAAAACGAAGTTGATGGCCAAAATTTAAAGATAACAGGTCGAGTCGACCGTCATTATTTAGATCCGCCCAAACAGCAGCTTGTGCCTGACCGCGATCATCAATGCCGTTCCAACCGGTGATATCTTTAAATTTGTTGTTTCCCTCATTGCGAAAAACTTTGCTCTGCCCGGCAACATTCAAATAAAAATCGACAAAGCCATCGTTGTTGAAATCAGCCGCGGAAATTCCCCGGTCGAGCCAATGAATATCGCCATGGGCATCCCAATCGCCGGCATTTTCCGAGAACGAGCCATCGCTATTATTTACAAATAAGGCATTTATGGTATCATAATTGGCGATGTACAAATCGGTAAAACCATCGTTATTATAATCAGCACCGGCGACACCATGCCCATAACCGAGTTCTCCCGGCGGGGTCTGAGTTTGTGCAGCCGAGGAAATATTTGTAAATTTGATAGACCCGTCACTGAGACTGCCTGGTGCTTCTGTGGAAAAACCAAATCGCTGGGATACCGCTTTGTTACCGGTAATATCTTCCGATATGACACGAAATGAATAGTCGGTTCCGCCGGTCAGGCCGAATAAAAGAATACGATGTGTCAGGGTATGCGCTGTGTCCACGGGCACAAATGTCCCCATATTTACCGTCATCCCGTACTCAACCTGCGACGTCGCTGCTTCATCCGTATTCCATGAAATTACGGCAGAATGGGAAGTTATTTCTTTTGCTTCCACTTGTGAAATTTCAGGATATGAGATATCTGGCTGTTTGGTGCGAAATGAAAATACTTCGGAACTGGCTGTGTTGCCTGAACTATTTTTCGAAGTCACTTTATAAAAATAATCAGTGTTTGGTATTAAATTTTCGAGTTGAATCGTATGAGTTGTGTCCAGTTCGGTTGTTCCTGCTCTGGAGGAATCGAGTGTCACCGAGGTGCCAAATTCAACCAAAGCATCCGTCGGCTGATGTGTTTTCCAGATAATTTTAGCTGAGGAGGTGTCAATGGCAACAGCCTCAACCTGAGTAATAATTGGCGAACCGGCTGTGGTTGTCACCACGGCGGTAGCAATGCTGGAACCGCCATCGTCGTCGCTGGCTTTGACGGAAATTTGTTGTTGTCCCAAAACATTAAATTTGGTAGAAATTTCCTGCCCATTTAATTCAAACTCACCATCATCATTTAAATCCCACGCAAACACCAATGAATCGTTGGCGCCCACATCTGTTGCCGATGCAAAGAGCGTGATCGGTAAATCTTGTAAAGCTGAAAACGCACTGTCCAGTTGAACAACCGGATCGACGTTTACAACGGTCACAGGAAATTCGATTTGACCGGTAAATCCTTCTTCATCAACAACTTGAAGTATGGCGTTTCCATTAAAATCATCCGGGTAAACATACGCTGCGGTTGCCGAATCTGATTCGAAATCAAACTCGCCGTCTCCGTCCCAATCCCAACGATATTTTACGATGGCACCGTCCGGATCTTGCGATGCCGAGCCATCAAATTGAATGGCAGTTCCCTCAAATCCTGAATAAGGTCCGGCCACGATTGCGTTCGGTGATTCACCCAAAGTAATTTTGCGCATTTGAATAGATGATCCTGATGGGTAGACAATAAAAAAACTATTTTTCCAGGAACGGGCAACCTGCTTATTTCGCCCTTCGGATTCTTGTGAGCCTCCGCCAACACCTTCGGGTTCCGACCAGGTAGCGCCGCCATTTTTTGAGATCCGGTAGCGAATAGGGCCGGGGTCACTCTTACGGTAGGACATCAGCAAATGACTGCCATCAGAATTCGCGGCGATGGATCCGATTCCCAGAGAATGATGCCATGGATCGAGTTCGCCTGCGGCATTAACCGCGACATCGCGGACACGGTGACCGTCCTTGTACCGGGCGTATCGCACACTCGATTGACCACCTAACGATTTATCTTTTTTGGAGCCGTAAGCAATATGAACTTCGCCATTATCATCAACAAAAATATCGGCGTTTCCGTTGCGCAATGTCGCGTCGCTATGGTGGATATCCCCGGTCAGACGCATGGAATTTCCGCCATCATAGGAGCGGTGATAAGTGATAGCGCCGCCGTAGGATGGATTTGTTGTTTCGAGGGGATAACTTAAAATAATATGCACGTCATTGTCGGGGCCACACGCGATTTCAACGTGATCATCGGTGCGATATTGGTTCAAATTACCAATCGTTTTTTCGATATTGCCGGCGGCATCAACCCGAAGATAGGTTGCCGGGCCATCGGTGCCACCGGAGGGCGCTCCGGATCCATGCACGATGTGTGCCTTGCCTGCCGCGTCGACATCCATACGCACAGCATAAGCCCTGCGGACACCGTGGACAATTTTTTTCGGGCTGCTCCAGTTGCCACCGGAGAAGCGTTTTGTAAAATAAATATCGTAAATATCATCGTGAGTGTTGATACGATAACAGACGACAGGTTCGCCGTTGGTTGGATCGACAGCCACCGTAGCGCCAAATTTCCAACCGACAGCATCGTTATCAGCAGCGGATCCCGGTACTTGCTCCTGAATCAAAATATCGCCAGAGGCGTTCATTTTAGTGTATTTGACCCCACCTCCGTGGTGAATCATATGCAGCAGTCCGGTTTGCTGGTCGATATCCAAATCCGGGACACCGCCGGTGCCAACATTATAAGCTTCGCTTAAGGTTTGACCAAAAGATGAAGAAACAATCAGAAAAGTGAGAAAAATCATTGCCAGTTGCAGTGCATGTCCAGGCTGAGACATCTGTATTAATTTTCGACAAGACAATAGTTATGCTCTCCTTAATCGTGTATTAGTTCCTAAGTATTTTATTTTTTGTAGTTTAGTTGTTGAGGTTATGCGCATTGTATTAACAGTTTAACTTTATCGTTTGAAAAAGTGCAGCTCTTTACGCAGAAATGATGCCAATTCGAAAAATACGCGCCTGCTCCGAAAATGGAAACATTTTTTTCGTGACATATTCAGCCCAAAACCACATTACGTTGGTTTTGCACTCATAATTCACTTCTCGATATTGACATAAGCCCTAAAACATGACTTTCTCAAAGAATTCAGAAATTCTCAAGACTGGAAAAATTAGGACACACCCGTGAGAACTCTTATCTTTAGTGATAATCCATTGAGTATTCTACTGTAAGACCAGCTCAAATGCAGATGAATTTATTTTATAGTGTTTCGATTAGGGTTATTCTTTAACCTGAAAAATTCCTGAGCAGAATCTGCAATGAAATGAATTAATGAAGTAAAAAATAAAACGCTGCGTGCTCACCAGCCCTGCGTAAATTGATTTTTTCAAACAACTTGATTGTTGTAATAACCGGGATACAAAAATAATTTTATCAACAGTTTAAACATAATCATCAAGCGTTTTATTTTTAGGGCAGACTAGAAACAACCACCATAGAAACTCTATTTTTATTCAACCCCTATAAAATATTAATGCGTTTTCCACTTGACTTAAGATTCATTTATACATAAATTTTCAGCTTGAAAATATAATAGACCGGCTCAACTTTTTTTATTCAATTATTAAATTTAACCATTTTTACTTTTATTTTGCGCGCACAAAGGTTAATCAATATGCTATTTGTTTTCAGTTAGCTTAGCTCTTGTTCCACAATAAACAGCATGAATTTCCGGGTTAAATTTTCACTGATTTCGAGTGCCCAAGACGAAACAGTATCACTTTCGACTTTTGTTGTATAATATTAGAGCACCATTGTACCATTCGTTGACACAGAAGCCCTGATGAACTGAGGAAATTGAAGTTATATGGCGATTTCATACAAACAACTCTCCAACAAAAAACTTCTGAAAGTTTGTAAAAAACTTAAAATAAACGAATTGGCATGGCTCGAATTTTATAATCGATTTCATCCTGTCATCTCAAATTATATTTACAAATGGAATGGGCACTACAGATTTTTCCCCTTTCATAATGACTTCAAAAACTCCATTTCAGACCTTAATCAGACAATATTTCTAAAACTTCTGGATAATAACCGCAAAGCCCTGCGATCTTTCCGTAATGAAAGTGAAGTATCGATTTATGCCTATTTGGCGAAAATTGTAAAGTGCGAAGTTATAAATTATGCCAAGCATTGTAGCGCAATGAAACGGAATGCGCCAACGGTATCAGTCTATGAACCGATAAATTCTGCAAAACGGGAAGATAGTTTAGTCATACTGGATTTAATTGCAACAAAGGACGGTGATCTGGAGGAGGAGCATAAATATAAAGAACGTGTTGATATGTATAAGAAGATTCTTAGGAAAGAGAATAAAAATAAAAACTGGAATCGGGATATCATCATTTTTGAACTCGCATTTGAACATGGACTCAAAGCCGATGAAATATGCGAAATCGGATCATTGGGAATTTCAAAGAAAAGAATAGCCAACCGAATTACCGAGTTAAAAAAATTATTAAAAAAGTAAAAAATAAAATTCAAATTGGGAAAAACCCGTCAGAAAATTGTCTCTATTTAATCAACAACCTGCCAATTTTTTTTAATATGGGTGCCTTATATTCCTCGAAAATTTTACCCATCTTTTAATTTTAATGGCATTAAAAAAGATAGTTTTAATTAACTTACGATCAGTATGGGAATAAGATCATGCTCTATAAAGATGAAAATCCAGCAAATCCAAGTGATAATGATAAAAATTTGGAAAAAATGATAAAGTATATTAAAGGGGAACTTCTACCGGATGAGGTAGATGAGTTTGAAGCAGAATTGACCGAAAACAACAAATATTTAAGTGCGATAAGCGCCATCATCAAAAAACGAGAGACGAAGCTCACACCCGAAGAAGAGATTGAGTTTGCATCAATTTACCAGGCTCCACAGCAGGATGACCGAAGGCAATTTATGGAAGTGCTGCGAAAGAGTAACCAAGCACCAATTTATTCTGCCGCCACGATCCGCAAGTTTGTATCTGTTAAAAAAGCCGCCATTCTCATCCCCATCGCAGCTCTCATTATTTTAATGTTCAATCCCACATTTAATAAATCTTCTCTCGATTCCAATCAATTTCTCACCAATTATTTCCACGATGTTGTAGAAAAGAAATCCACATTTCGACCCAGTGAACTGGATGGCTCAACATCTGAATTAAGATCATCAGATGCTGGCAACGCAAATACATTCTCCGTTATCGAGAATGACTTTTGGGGCGGTTATAGCGATTATATCAGCGACTATTTCATTAAAGCAAGTGCAAAGGTTGACAATATTCTGGCAGCGAAAAATAAAATTACTACACTCACCGAGACTCCTGACGGGCGCATACTACTCAACGATATTTATTTTCTAAAAGCAATGTCGCATTTTGGTCGTGCCATTGAAACAATGGAAAGCAAAGGCAATTATTCACCTCATTTAACGACCGCCATCCACGAGTTGAATTATTCCTCCACTTTCGCCAGTTCGCATGGTCTGCAAGCATCCGGCAGAGAATTGTATTTTCTCGGCCTGGCCTATCATTTCGCCGGCAAAGCTGATTCTGCCAAACAATATTTGTCCCGGATTGATCAGTCTCACAATTTTTATACCCTTTCCCGTGACCTCCTGAATCAATTGGATTAAAACGAACAGTCCCTTTATAAAAAAAATTTCACAAGAAATTAAAAATATCTGCATTTTCACTCCTGCAAAGTCTTTATCCCCACCTGAAAAATAAATATCCCTTTTCATTCTTGATTATATTTTGCATAATAATGCAAACATTTATTTACAATGCAATAAGGACAGCTAAAAATGAAATTGATTTCCTGGAATGTCAACGGCATTCGTGCAGCAATGAAAAAAGGTTTTATCGAATTTATTACTGATACAGAAATTGACATCTTATGCGTTCAAGAGACAAAAGCGCGACCTGAACAGGTTGAATTCGAATTTAACGGCTATAAACAATATTGGAATTCCGCAGATAAAAAAGGATACTCCGGAACTGCCATTTTTACAAAACAAACCCCAATTGACGTCCGTTATGACCTGGATATTCCTGAACACGATAAAGAGGGGCGCGTCATCACGCTGGAATTTGACAACTTTTATCTTGTAAATGTGTACACGCCAAACTCACAGCGGGGTCTTGCACGGCTGGACTACAGGCAAAAAAAATGGGACGTTGATTTTCTAAAGTATGTCAAAGGATTGGAAAAAAGGAAACCCGTCATTTTCTGTGGCGATCTGAATGTGGCCCACAAAGAAATCGACCTGGCCAATCCAAAGAGCAATCGGAAAAATGCCGGATTTACCGACGAAGAGCGGGCCGGATTTGACAACATCGTCGATGCTGGATTTATAGATACTTTGCGGGAATTCAACAAAGAAGGTGGGCAGTATTCGTGGTGGTCTTATCGCATGAATGCGCGGGAAAGAAATATAGGCTGGCGTATTGACTACTTTTGCATCTCCGAGAGCTTGCGCCCGAAGCTGAAAGAAGCTTTTATCCTGCCGGATGTTATGGGTTCCGATCATTGTCCTGTTGGCATCACACTGGAGTAGATCCCTCAAAATTCCGCTCCATACGGAGAGGGAATAACGATTATTCGATTTCCAGCGCTGCAATTAATCCTTCCTGAACTTGCTTCAAATAAATTTCAGGAAGGGAACCCACACGGCGGGTTACTCGATTTTTATCAATGCTGCGAATTTGGAAGGAGAGGACTATACAGTTTTTCCCCAAACCCATTATATCCGAATGAACAAATGTGGCTCCAATTCGCGACTCAGATACGCCATTCGCCTCAATAATTGGGCAAACGATGATCGTATTTAAATTGCTGTTCAACGTATCGCTGGAAACAACAACCGCTGGCCGGACAATTGGATTGGCCGCTTTTGGTGAGACATCACTATTCAAACCGACAAGGATCACATCACCGCGGCTGTAAAGATTCATACGGGCCACCCCTCAGCCTCGGTTGTAGACCAGTTTTTGAGCTGCTGCATATCAAAATCGCGAAACATGAGGCATGCTTCTGCCAACTGCTTTTTCTGCTCCTCCTGCCGTCGATTTTTCAAACATTGTTCAAAGGCCTCACGGGCGAAATCAGCGAGTGTGGTGCCGTCCTGATTCACACATTCGGTAATTTCGTTCCGTAACTCCCTGGAAATATACAGCACAAATCGTTTACCATTTTTAGTAACCAGTTTTTGTGACATACGCTTCTCCTTGGTGTAATGTCGGTGAGTTGATATATTGGATTGATTTGGAATTGGAAGAGAGTTGAAATGAAAGGTTGCTGGAATGGAATAAAAATACCTGCCATTATTATTTTAAAACATCTATCTTTAGAATGTTGTATGGAGCAAGATTTCTTTCAACAAACCGGGTAAAAGTGGCGGCCTTTACTCAGTTTTTTTCTCTACTTGTATTTTGAACCTTACGGCACTCTGCCTGCCTTGTTTCGGCTAATTCTCCTTTTTCTCTTTCGCCTATCCCGTTATTTTAATAAAAACATCCCAATACCGTCCGTTTGAATAATTTATATTTATTCAAATTTGCGGATAATTTGACAGAATTTTATATAATAATAATGCATTGTGCAAAATTAATAAATTCGTTGAAAAAGCCAATAAACTGTCATTCCCGAGTACTTTAAACGGGAATCTTAGGCTTGTTTTCGCCTGGATTCCTGTGTGCAGCGTACGGAACCGAAGCTCAGCGAAGCAATTGCGTTTTTTAGCCTGCTTTATTCACAATTATTTTTTAAAATTTTCTTAACCTGTTGATAATTAGATATTTGAGACAAGACGAGAAGAAAAACTAAGTTATCTATTAAAATTAGCTCTCACAAAGCCACGGGGTACACAAAGTTATGTTTTATAAGTATTTAAATGTTTTTTGTGGACTTAGTGCCCTTGTGTGCGAATTATTCAGGTTAAAAAATACAAAGTAAAACGTTTTATTTGTTATATGCAGTAAAACGACAATTTTGAGCTGACAATCGGTCAATTAATCGCATATTGCACAACGGGTTAACAAGAGAATTTCCAAAGTTTAAACCGAAAATAACTTCAACGAGAAGAATGCCCGCTGTAATTTGGACATGGAAAATCAAAAAAATGTTTAGTCATTTTTGATTTATTGAAAAAAAGTTAGAATGTGTTCACCAAACTGACATGAACTTTCCCCTGCGAGAGACCATCCCCTTTGCCCAACCCATAATCCAAACCGACGATTCCCAGTTTTGTTTCCATTCGAACACCAAGCCCCAGACTCGACAAAGCTTCTTCATTTTCTTTCAAATTCAGGTTTTGATAAAAATAACCGGCATCGAAAAAAACAAAGGCACGGCTCCGCTTGGAGAGCAAATAGCGATATTCAAAATTGGCCCACGCGATGCGCTCACCACGAAACTGCTCCTCGCGATACCCACGCAAAGATTTCGCACCACCAAGGCGGTATTGATCAGCAAAACTTATTTGATTTTCATTACTGGAAATATGCCGCCAGTGCAAAGCCGAACTCAAAACCTGATATCGCCAGGTCGGTAAGAACCACTCGACATCGACGGCTAATTTCTGTTGTTTGAAGCTAGTCCCGGTCTTTTTGCGCACGGTTTCGAGCATTGTGTAGTAATAGATCCCATAGCGCGGATTATACAAATCATCCATTGAATTGTATTGTAATCCAAAGCCCGCGGCCAAAGAACGGCTTTTTTCCAGATTAAGCAGCACCGCTCCTGCGGAATCAGGATTTATCGTTGCCCTCTCCAGTTTGCCGACAAAGTCGATAATTTCACGAAAGGGCCAATTCACCGTTAAATCAAATCGCCGTTCGACGTAAAGTGTATCCTGAATTAATTGCTGAAAGCCACCTTGCAAATGCACGGGGTAATTTAAAAACCAGGGTTCCCGAAAATTGACTGCCAGCTCCTGAGCATCGCGATCCCGTTTTTCCCAACGCGCTGCGAATTGTCTTCCGGTTCCCAGCAGGTTGCCAAATTTAATATCGAGAGTGCCTGTCAGATAGCCCGATTCGCCATCGCTGCCCGGATTATAGCCTGCCACGCCATTAAAAACATTGGTGTTTCCTTCTCGCACGTTAATTTGCAAGAGAGATTGATTATTCTCATAATACAATCGAGGTGCTGCAACCGATGAAAATATGGCCAACCTTTGCAGTTTATTGCGCACAGCTCGAATACGGGAGGCCTGATAAATATCACCCGGTTTCAGCCCTATCTCACGACGGATGACGTTCCCTTTCGTAATTTTGTTACCGGTAATTTCAACGGAATCGATGTAGACTTTGGGGCCAAACAGGACAAAGCTTTCAGCCATAATATCTGCTTTTTTTGATTCGCCTGTGGCAATTCCCACGGAGTCGAAAAAAACTTCTGCAAATGGATAGCCTTCTTCGCCCAGTTCCTGCAAAATATTATAGATATGTGCATCAACTTCATCCTGCATTCTCTCACGATTGGCTGTCAATCGCCACTCATCCCGATTGCCATTTTCGGATGATTTTACTTTCATTTGCAAATTTTCTGATTTCAAACCAGCCGTGATGAAAATAAAAATGTGTTCCGCCGGTTCAGTCCGGTTTTCAATCGTATCGATCGATGCAAAATAATAGCCGTTTTGATTAAGCCATTTTAAACTTTTCCGGCTCAATTCCTTCAACGTGAGTCCAGTTTTTGGATTGCGCGCATCGACATTTAATGCCCGTAATAATTCGCCGCTGCTCATTCCGCCACGAAATCGAACCTGGATTGCCTTTCGCGTGGAATCAGCCGGCGCTTCCGCAATGCCGCTGGCGAGCAGGTCAATTTCGATAAAAAACGAAATCAGTGCCAAAACCACTGTACTCAAATAAATTTTAATTCGCAGAAATTTCACCAGTGCATGATTTCCATGTAATTATATTTCACTTTTGCTTTTATCGCCATTTATAAATTCTACAATTAACCAAAAATTAAAAATAGGCTCGCATTTCCACTTTGGCCACATGAATCGTTTCCTCCCGCTGCGGTTCATCGCGGCCCTGGTAACTCACCGAAGTATTCAAATTATTGGCCATGCGATATTCAAAAGTCAGATTCCAGCGAAAAGAATCTCCAAGGCGGTACCCTTGGGCTAATTCATAGGGAATTATGCGCGATTCGTCATTGGCGCTGACTTTCGTATATTCGACATCGGCGCGGAAACGGCCGCGGCCACGAAAAGAATAGCTGGTTCGCGGTTTTACTGTAACCTGCTGGACTTCCGTGGCCGGCGTATAGGCTTTATCCAAATCGCGACCGAAAACTGAGCGCAATGCAAGTTCCAATCGAGGTTTTGGCCGGTACGAAATATCAGAAACAAAACGAAAGCCGCGAATAAACCGGTCAGGGCGCGTTTCCTTCGAAAATGTTTTATCTTCGATGGTTCGAATAATTTCAAAACGTCCTGCCCAGGCGTTCGATGGAGAAAGATTTAACCGCCATTCGTGACGAATATGCCGACGTTTTTGCTCATCGTCTAAATATTGGTTGTTGATACTTTTGCCGGAGAGCAACCGATACCGCAACGACAAGTCACGGCGTTTTTCGAAAATGGAAATATCTTGCCGGATGGACATATTGCCAAACAAAGTCACCGCAGGATTTTGAAACCTGTTTAAATTGAGCAAAAAGATATCACGGACTTCGGATTCCTGCGTCTTTTCTTCCACCCGCAGAAATGTTTCTGTGGCGATGTTACTCATAATTTTTTGAAAAAGAGATGTTTTTTTTCTCGATCGCAGGGCGTTTTTGGGTTTAAATCGAATATTTACCTGCCCCTTAAGTTCAACGACCGGAATGAAATCGTCGGTCGGTAACAGGCGCACAATATAATCACCGAACGGATCGGAAACATATTCGTCGAGGGATTCTTCGTAACGGAAATTCCCTTCGCCTTCTTCAACCTTAAAATAAACACGTTCCTGTTTGCCCACCTGCGTGTTGGTGATCTGATAGTGCCCATCCAGTTTTACGGCTTTTTTCCAGTGAGTCGAACCAATTTTAACTTCTGCCAAATCGGTGCGGGTGTCCTGCAGATCTTTCGTCTGATATTCGCGGGTTCGGTGGGTGTATGCACCTGAAAAATGGAAATTTTTTATATTTTTTGTGGCTGTTTCAAATCGCCGTGTTTTTGCGGTGCTGTGCGGTTGAAACATGCCGGCAAATCGATCATCATCTTCCCTTTGGGAAAATTTAATTTGTGCCGCAAGATGTTTGAAGCGAGCAAAACCAAGGCCTGCCGTCAAATTTGTGAACTGAAATCCGGAGCGCAATGTGTCGGCGAGCGGTATTTCTTTTTTTATTTCATTTTCAAAAGAAAACATCGGTTTGAAAAACCAGAACGTGCGTTGCACTTCCCCATTTTGCCGCAACCAGGAGTTTGATTTTTCACCTGCATCCTTTGATTTTTCGATATTTTCGATATTGTAATTCAGCTCAACAAGGTTGGGGGTTTGCCACTGCGTTCCACCCGTCACTTTTTTTGAAGAAACACCGCTTCCTTTTTGGTCAAACATTCCTGCGCTGGTAAAAAATCGGATATTTGGCTGTGGTGCATATTTAAATTCGGTCTCCGTGATTAATTCATCTCCGGCCGAAATTTCATTTCCGAGATCCCACTGACGCCCGAATTCAATTTCATTGGCGCGATCAATATCCTGGTATTGCCGGCCACGAAACCGATGTTTGATTCGCAAACTCATCGCACCGAGATTGAATCCTCGAAATGACAGGCGCTCGGGAGCCGCCAGAAATGAAAGAAGATACGCTTGCCCGGAATTATCGCCATCATCTGTGGAGGAATAGAGATTTCTATCCACATCGCTGACCGCCAATTCAGCACTAATTTTAACTGCTGCACCTGCCTGATAATCCAGTCGCATGTCCGCCACATCATGCTTCTGTGCCTGTGGCAGCACAATCAATGGGGCATATCTGCCACCCCCCTGTCCGGCAAATGAATAGCGGCCGAATCCTTCATAAACATAACTTCCGGCACTCGGTCCCATATCCGAAAATCGTACTTGATAATTACCTTGATTAATCCCTACATAAACAAAAACAGAGTCTTGTAAAATATAACTGCCCTCACCAGCGCCGACCAGCGTAGCACCATTAACCGTTGCCTGACCATCGCCGGAAGCGGACAGCGCGTTGCGTGAATCTTCAGTCAACATCGTTCCGAGGGGATTATCTGCATCATCTTTTTCACGCAAAATCGTTGTTTTCAGGCTCAATTTTTCATTAAAAAATTTCAGGCCGGTCTCCATGCCGTAAAGACTGCGCTGAAACCGCTCATCGGAATACTGAAAATCGATTACCAGGCGCGAATCAGCGGTGATGAGCCGCTTGCGGGTAAATGTGATTTCGCCGCTGCCATATTCTATAACATAGTCGTTATTTTCTCCACGAACCATCGCGATTCCATCGATCCAGACACGTTCAGTTCCGGCGAGGACAAGAATATCGATTTGGCCCCGGTCGCCAGTGAGCTGGTAGGGTCCCTGATTGCCTTCGATCCCCTGAAATTCCTGCGAGCGAAATTTTCCCTTGGAAACAGCGCCTGATAGTGTAAAATGCACATTTTTCCCAGGGTAGACAGTGGCCATCACACCTTGTAATTTTCGTGCATATCGTGTAAATTCTGTGCCGGAAAATTTGAGATGGTAATCTCCCAATGTTGTTTCAAAGTTTTTTGCTTTGATCTGAATAAAGACCTTATCGATTTCCTGCAACGTTTGAGTGTTGCCCTCGGGTTGGATGGGTGTGCTTTGATCCGTCAAAGCGGCAATAATTTTTACCCCTTCTGCAACTTCACCTGTGACCTGCAACCGCAGCCCAGAGTCGACTTTTAAACCCTGATTCGAACCCAGGGAAAGCCCGCGAACCAGGCTGCCGCTTTTGCGCAGCTTCGAACCGTATTCGGCCGATTCACTTTGTGCACGGCGTTTTATAGCTGCACCGGAGCTAATTGATGAGAGCAGAGAATCAGGCTTTTTTATGGGTTTTAACAGGGAGTAGTTTTTTTTTAGCGGCAATAGCAGCCTTTGATATGATATTAAAAGTGAATCACCTTTTTGAAAAGTTAATTTCGGAAAAGTGAGCCTGTTTCGCCTGAATTCAAGACGATAATCCTCACCGCGTTGCAGGAGATTCGCATTGAAAATCAAACTGTCTGTTCCGGCAACAATAAAGGAATCCGGCAGGAAAATGACGCGGCTTGAATCGGTAAAAATATGATAATATCGAACTTGGAAATTATTCGTCGTGATGGGAGATTTCTGGGCAATGAGGGCATCGATTGGCCAGCAAAACAAAAACAGGGCAAGCAATAAAATCCGGTTGCCTTTAAAGTAACTTCCTGAATCAAAACATCGTTGTGGAAGAGAAAAACAAGAAGTTAACTTTAATCGAATTTTATATTTAAGCAAACAGACCATGTTATGAATTCCCGCAAAAACAGAGCGAGAATGACGGATAAATAAAGATTCCCCAATAAACGATGAATTGTGTATCACCCGAAATTGTCAGCCACTTTCGATTCAAACCGGGATCATTTTTTCGCAAAAATTTCATTCATTTGTCATCCATAACCACAGTATAAACATCAATTCGTCTGCGCGTATTATCCAAAATATAGAGCCGGTTTTTTTGCGTACACAGGTCCGTTAATTGCGGTTTTTTTTTCCTGTTTTCAACCGGAATCGGTGAGAACCGGAAAAGTTCTTTTCCGTTTTCGGCAGCGACAATTATACGGTTTTCCATGCCATCAAGGACAAAAATCAGTCCGTGGTGCGATGAAATTGCTACCGGTTTCGATAAGGAATGAAAGGCAAATTCCTGCAAAAAGTTCCCATAATAATCGTATTTCAATACGCTAATCCGCCCTTGATCGACGACGAATATTTCGTTTTTACCACTGACACACAGCGCTGCGGGCGCTTCAAGCTGGCCCGCGCCTTCGCCATAATCACCAAAACTTAGCGTGGCCACACCAAGCTCATCGAACTGAATTATCCGGTTCAACTCTGATTCAATTATAAATAAATCGCCAAAACTGGACCAGGCCACAGCCACGGGAAATGCAAATTGTTTGCTTTCGTTCTCCACCTTTTCACCGATAATTGCTGTAACAAAATTCAAATGACGATCGAAGCGCTGCACGCGAGAGTTATTATAATCGGCTACAAAAACATCCAAAGAATTTTCCGCCCAGATATCGACAGGCCAATCGAATTGTTCTAATTCCCAGCCAAAACCGCCAACTTCATTGAGCAATTGTGCCAAGCTATCGGTGTGGAGAATCCGGTTTTGCCCGACGTCGACCAGATAATACTTGTTTTCGGTGCTGACAGAGAGCGCATTAAAAAATGCGGCATCCGTGGTATAAAGATGCGATAGATCAATTTGGTGGTGAAATTTAACTGCATTATTTTGTGAATAAAGCTGGGTGGCGGCAAAAAATGTCAACTTGAGAATAAAAAGACAGCGTTTTCCGTGCATTTTATTACTCCGAAATGAAGCTGTTATTTAGAAGGTCAACGAGCTGAAATTTGCAAAAGCCGGTTATCGAACTTATGAACACGCGATTTAAAAGATAAATTTCTGCAACCAGCCGAATTATTTTTTCATCGATTGGAATAAAAACCCGGCGCAAAAAGAACAAATTTCAAACAAAAAAAGCCTGTAAATTGCTATTCACAGGCTTCAAATCTTGAAAAGTGAAATCAGACTTCCATAATTTCAGTTTCTTTGTGCTTTAGAATATCGTCCATCTGTTTGACATGTTCATTCGTCACTTCCTGAATTTCATCAAGAAGGTTATGCGCTTCGTCTTCGGACATTTCATGATTTTTTTCCGACTTTTTGCAACTGTCGTTGCCATCGCGTCGAATATTTCGGAGTGCAATACGGCCGTCTTCAACGATTTTACGGCAGACTTTCACTAATTCCTCCCGCCGTTCTTCGTTGAGTGCAGGCAATGGAATACGAATAACGGTTCCATCGTTTGAAGGATTTAATCCAAGGTCTGCTTTCATAATGGCTTTTTCAATTTCACCTATCAAACCTTTATCCCAGGGTTGAACAACAATGAGTCGGGCGTCCGGTGTGGTTACCGATGATACCTGATTTAAAGGCATTTTGCTCCCGTACGCATCGACGCGAACTGGATCAAGGAGGGCGGGAGAGGCTTTGCCTGACCGGATTTTTGAAAGCTCGCTGCGAATCGCCTCTACAGTTTTGTCCATGCGGTCTTGTACATCTTTTACGATTTCGTGAGTCTGCATATCAACTCCCCGTTATTAGAGTTCCAATTTTCTCACCGAGAATTGCACGGCGAAGATTACCTGATTTTTTCATATTAAGTACGATTATAGGTAAATTATTGTCCATACACAAGGTTGCTGCTGTTGAATCCATGACCTTTAAACCATTATTGACGATATCGATATGTGACATCACCTCATATTTTTTGGCTTCTGGATTCAACATAGGATCAGAATCAAATACGCCATCAACCTTAGTCGCCTTCAATATGACATCAGCTTCAATTTCAACAGCACGCAGTGCAGCAGCCGTATCTGTGGTAAAATATGGATTTCCTGTCCCGGATGCAAATATTACTACACGTTTCTTTTCCAGGTGACGAACAGCGCGGCGGCGAATATAAGGCTCGGCTAATTCTTCCATTTTAATGGCTGTTTGAACGCGGGTATAGACATCATGACGTTCGAGGTAGTCTTGCATTGCCAATGAATTTATAACGGTGGCGAGCATGCCCATGTAATCTGCCTGGACACGATCCATTCCCCTTGCACTCGCAGAAAGTCCGCGAAAAATATTTCCCCCTCCAATCACAACACCCAATTCAACGCCTAAATCACGTAGCGATTTTATTTCCTGGGCTACCCTATCGACGATTTGTGGATCAATTCCAAGTCCCTGGTCTCCCATCAAAGCTTCGCCACTCAATTTCAGGAGCACACGTTTGTATTTCAATTCAGACATTGAGTTCCCACATTACAGGTTTAAAATTGGGTAAAACAAGAGCGACAGCGCGCAACCACCCTGCCGCACTTTTTTGATAAATGTTTTCTGTTAGACGTCTTCGCCAAGCTGAAAACGAACAAAGCGGCGAACAGACATATTTTCACCAAGCTTTGCGATCGTGTCCGTCATCAATTCTTTGATGTTCTTTTTGGGATCTTTGACAAAACTCTGTTCCATCAGGACAGATTCCTGAAAGAATTTGTTCAATTTGCCATCGACAAAACGGTCAATTATCTTTTCCGGTTTGCCTTCATTTTTTGCCTGTTGTGTATAAATTTCGCGCTCTTTTGCGATCATTTCTTCAGAAATGTCGTCACGACTGACAGCCACGGGATTTGCCGCAGCAATCTGCATGGCGATATCGCGGGCCATCTGCTTGAAATCATCTGTTTTGGCGACAAAATCGGTTTCACAATTGATTTCTACCATAACGCCAAGTTTTGATCCGGCATGAATATAGGTTTCAATAATGCCGTCGTTTGTAGCGCGGCCACCTTTTTTCTCGGCGATGGCAGCGCCCTTTTCACGTAATAATTTTACAGCTTTTTCAATGTCGCCATCTGTCTCGGTTAAGGCCTTTTTACAATCCATCATTCCGGCGCCGGTTTTATCACGTAGAGCCTTTACATCGGCTGCTGAGATTGCCATTTTCTATTTCTCCATATTTCACTATTTTTTTTCAATTGTATCTGTGGCTATTTCCCAATTCGTAGCGGCGCAATTTTAATCACACCCGACAACAAATCACGATTTTCCCACAATTAACACAATATATCGAGCTTTTATAAAAATTCCAGAATCACAAATATCGTTAATTATTTTTTTATGATTGTTGCTTTGCCTGCAGAATTTCCTGCAGGACCCAGTTTATTTCTCGGCTTCTTCTTTTTTAGCAGCTGCTTTTTTCGGCTTCTCTGCGGTTGATTCTTTTTTTGCAGCCGCTTTTTTCGGTTTAGCAGCAGTTTCTTTCTTGGCTGCAGGAGCCTTTGCTTTGGCAGCAGGTGCTTCTTTTTTCACTTCCGGTGCGTCCTTTGTTTCATCCGCAGCGGCCTCTTTTTTGGCGGCGACAGCTTCTTTCACTTTTGCGACCACGGCTTCATCTTCCGGACTGGTTTCGTCTGCAATTTCAGCAGTTGCTGCTTCTTTCTCAGCAGATTCTTTTTCCGCGCGGCTGCTCTGCCCTTCAAGAATCGCATCTTTTATGGCATCAACGATTAAAGCGATAGATTTGAACGCATCATCATTTGCGGGAATAATATAATCAACGGTTGAAGGGTCGCAATTGGTGTCAATTATTGCGAACACGGGAATGTCCAACCGGCGAAATTCAGCCACGGCGATAGCTTCTTTTTTAGGATCAACAACGAACGCTGCGCCGGGCAACCGGTTCATATCGCGTATTCCACCAAGGACACGATCGAGTTTTTCCAATTCACGTTCGATGGAAAGTATCTCTTTTTTATTGATTTTATCGTAGGTTCCGTCAGTCGCTTTCTTCTCAAGATTTTTCATCCTCTTGATGCTTTTTTTGATCGTCGAAAAATTTGTCAGCGTACCACCGAGCCACCGTTCGGTCACATAATGCATATTGCATGATTGAGCACCTGCTTTGATAATATCGCGTGCTTGTTTTTTTGTGCCGACAAAAAGAACAGACTCTCCGCTCCTCACGACATCAACCATGGCAGCCTGAGCTTCTTTGATGAGATTGAGCGTTTTTTTCAAATCGATGATATGAATCCCATTTCTTTCCATAAAAATAAATCGCTTCATTTTGGGATTCCAGCGGCGGGTGAGATGGCCGAAGTGCACGCCTGCTGCAAGCAGGTCGTTCAGTTGAATTTCTTTCATGTAATTCTCCACAAATTGGGGTTAGTCCACCATTGATTTTTAATCTGCAACCAAACCTGTTTTAAAACAGGCACCCGAGGCGCAGCAAACCAATGTGTGTGATATTTCGTTAGTTATAATGGATATTTTCGAGAACAACTTAGGTGTGATTGGTCTAACGGGGTTTGTGAATAGTCGTGTGATTTACAAACTATCGCATGACAATTTTCGAATCAAAAAAAATAACACCGAATACCGAATCACTTATTTAAATCACAAAAAACCCATTCCGGATTGTCCGAAACGGGTTTAATATATTCATTATCAATTGGCAAAAATCAACGTTTTGAAAACTGAAATCTCTTGCGTGCGCCAGCCATACCGTATTTTTTCCGTTCTTTAATACGGGCATCACGCCGAAGAAAACCGGCACGTTTGAGAGCGGAGCGTAAATCTTCATCAAATATTTGCAGAGCCCGTGCGATACCCAGTCGCATGGCGCCGGCCTGGCCGGTCAATCCACCACCGTGCACGATGGCCACTACATCAAATTTACCCAACGTTTCTGTCGTTTCAAAAGGCTGCTCAATGATCATTTTTAATGTTTCACGCTTAAAATAATCAAGACATTCACGCTTATTAACAGTAATGTTACCACTTCCTGGTATCAATCTGACACGCGCAACTGAACCTTTGCGGCGGCCGGTTGCACCATAAGCACTCGTTTTCATAAAACTTCCAATCTCTCTTTACTTTAGAATTTCAACTGTTCTGGTTGCTGCGCCTGATGCGGATGTTCAGCACCAGCATACACTTTCAAGTGCTTGATAATTTTCCGGCCAAGACGATTGTGCGGCACCATACCCCACACCGCTTTTCTGATGATCCGATCCGGATGTTTGCGAATTAAATCATCAAAGCTAATTTGCCTTAAACCACCCGGATAACCAGTATAACGGCTGTATAATTTATCTTGCATTTTTTTTCCGGTTACAGAAATTTTGTCTGCATTGACGACGACGACAAAATCACCGGTATCCATATGCGGCGTAAAAATTGGTTTGTGTTTTCCGCGTAATATTTGCGCAATATTGCTCGCCAGTCTACCAAGCGTGAGTCCGTCAGCATCAACAACGTACCAGTTCTTCTTGATTTCGCTGACTTTTGGGATATATGTTTTCAACGCTACATGCCTCCTTCGCATAATTTTTCAGACTCGAATGATAACCATTTTTTATCTATTTGTCAAGTTGAATATCAATAAATTTATTTATATTTTTATAAACCGGAGACCGGGGTGGTTATGGAGATTTAAATAGCGTAAACTATTTCCGTTTTTATTTTTCCAGGTTTAATGGAAATATATGAATTTAACGTGAGTTCGATGTAAGCTGTAACATTATTTACAAAACATAACTAAAATAGAGCGAAGGCGTCTCGCCGAGCGTTTCGTGCGTTATCCTCGGCGGGACGCCTTCGGACTAGATCCTATAATTAATTCGTTTTGTCCCAATTCTTCTTATATCGAACTCACGTGAATTTAATGTGATGTATTCGATAAAAAATGAGATTTTGCAATTGGCTATTAATAAATTTACTCGTTGTGCAGAATAGAAAATTTTTCCAATTAAGTTGGCAAATTTTCCTATTTATTCATCATTTTCGTCATTCCCGCACGATTTTAGCGGGAATCCAGATGGGATTAGACTGTAACACGATGGATTCCGTCTTAAAGCATGACGGAATGACGAGAAAAGGTCGACTTGGGACAGATTAGATTGAATTCTGCACAACGGATTAAATTTATAAAATTCGAGTTTCATTCCCCCGATTGAAAAACACAAAATAATTACTGTTATTTGGTCAAAATTTCAGGCATTCCATATGTGCTTTTTGTTGATGACGGCTTTAATTACGCCATACATCGTGGCGGTGAGAAAAATTGAATTCCGGCTGCGGGAATAAAATTCATCCGGTACAACGGTTCTAAATGCAGACAAATCCCAAATACACAGGTTTGCATTATTTCCTTTTCTCAGCTGGGGTACTTCCAAGTTGAGAATTTTTCTCGGTGCGGCAATCATTTTTTCCAACAGATGCTCAAAGGACAACCGGCTGGTTCTCACCAAGTGGGTAAATAATGCGGGGAATGCTGTTTCCAATCCCGTGCTACCAAAAGGAGCCACTAAAATCTCAACCTGTTTTTCTTCAGGTGAGAACGGAGCATGATCAGTTGCGATTGCATCGATTGTGCCGTCGATGAGACCTTCAATTATCGCATTTACATCTGCCTGCGTACGAAGTGGTGGTTTTACTTTAAAATTGGTATCGTAGTTGGCCAGGTCGTTTTCAGTTAGCAAACAATGATGAGGTGTCACATCGCAGGTAACTTTTATGCCTTGCTTCTTGGCTTGCCGCATCAATTCAACAGATTTTTTTCGAGAAATTTTCGCCAAATGCATCGGCGTACCCGTGTACTCGGCCAGATGAATATTCCGGGAAACTATGATATCTTCGGCAATACCAGGAATCCCGTGGACGCCCAGACGTGTGGACATGGCGCCCTCGTTCATCAAACCGTGCGCTGCCAATTCTGCATCTTCACAGACCTCGATTATTGGTACGTTGAACATGCGGGCATAATCCAGGGCGTTGCGCAATAAATTCGTGTGCGCAACTGACCGCGGAGCATCGGAAAAAGCCACAACACCGCTTTCAACGAGCTCGGCCATTTCAGCCAATTCTTCGCCCTTTCTGCCTTTGGTAATCGCTGCAACCGGACTGACATCCACCATCGTTTTTTCAGCTTCACTTTTAATAAAATCAACCAAACTGCGCGAATCGGTGACAGGATTTGTATCTGGCATTGTGCAAAGCCCGGTAAAACCACCAGCGATTGCCGCAGCACATCCCGACTGTATTGTTTCCTGATCCTCGCGGCCCGGTTCACGCAAATGGGCGTGCATATCGAACATGCCCGGGAAAACCACACAGCCAGAAGCATCGAGGATTTCGCAGCCCTCGGCTTTAATTTCTGAGCCTATTGCAGAAATTTTTCCGTTGCGGATCAATATATTGGCCTGAAAATCCAGTTTGTTTTCGGGATCAACCAGCCTGCCACCTTCAATAAAAATTTCTTTCGCTAAAGTCGGATTAAATTCTTTCACTTAAACCTCTAATATATTTAAACTTCGAAACGGTGAAAAATGAAATTATTTTTTCTGCGATATGGCTTGTTCGGTAGTTGAAACACCACTTTTTAAATACAACACAGCCATACGGAGAGCAACACCGTTGGTCACTTGATCGAGAATCACTGAAAATTCACTATCAGCCAGGTCGTGCTCCAATTCCAGGCCGCGGTTGATTGGTCCCGGATGCATTATCGTAATTTCTTTATCTACCTGGCGCAGTTTTTCCAGAGTCACTCCGAACCGATGTGCATATTCCCTGCGCGTGGGAAACAAGCCTGAATGTTGGCGTTCTAATTGAAGTCGCAAAACGTTGAGCACCTCGCCCCAGCGAATCGCATCTTCAATATTGTAAAAAATTTCCACGCCCCACTGCTCCGCCTGAACTGGAATCAGGGTTGGTGGGCCGCATAGCGCCACCTTCGCACCCAGTTTTTGCAGGCCATAAATATTGGAACGTGCCACTCTGCTGTGCAGTATATCGCCAACGATTACGACTTTTAAATCCTTGACTGTGCCTAATTTTTCCTGCAAGGTCATGATATCGAGCAGGCCCTGCGTCGGGTGTTCATGTAAACCGTCGCCGGCGTTAATAATTATGGAATCAGTGCATTGGGTGAGAAAATAGGGTACGCCCGGTGATTGGTGGCGAACAACAACCATATCAATTTTCATGGCTTCGATGTTGCGAATTGTGTCCCGCAAGCTTTCGCCTTTTGAAACCGAAGAACCGCTTGCCGAAAAATTAACCGTGTCCGCAGAAAGCCTTTTTTGAGCCAGCTCAAAAGAAATGCGTGTCCGGGTCGAATTTTCAAAAAACAAATTGACCACCGTTTTGCCGCGCAATGTCGGAACTTTGGGAATTGGACGACTCAGGACTTCTTTAAAAGAGAAACCCGCTTTCAGCATTGATTCGATTTCTTCTTTAGAGCAATATTCCAGCCCTAATAAATGTTCATTCATTATTTATTCACCCTCTTCAGTTGCTGTCACTAAAAAAACACCATCTTCCCCATCAATATTTTTTAGCTTTACTGAAACTTCTTCCCCGAGTGATGTCGGCAAATATTTCCCGATAAAATCAGCCTTGATTGGCAGTTCCCGATGGCCGCGGTCGATCATTACAACCAGGCGAATTTTTGCGGGTCGTCCCATATCGATGAGCGCATCCAACGCCGCCCGAATCGTGCGTCCGGTATATAAAACGTCATCGACGAGAATCACCGTTTTGCCGTCGATATCCACGGGAACATCAGTCACCTGCATTTGCAAACTTTCAGCCCGGCGTCCGAAATCATCCCGGTAGAGCGTCACATCGAGACTTCCGAGCGGAACATCAACATGCTCTTCTTCTTTCACGCAATCGATAATTCTTTTTGCCAGCGGAAAACCACGGGTGTGCAACCCGATAAATACCAGGTTATCAGCACCATCACTCTCTTCGAGAATCTCCGAAGCCAGCCGTTTCAAGGTGCGCTGGACACCCTTCGAATCGATAATTGCGGCCAAATACTTTTCTTTTTTCATTTTTATCTCAAATCGTAATTTACCGGGTTCAGATTAATAAATATTGAGGATTTTGAAAGATACGGACAAAAAAAAAGCTCCGGATTAAAATTAAAAATCCAAAGCTTTTAAAATTGAATTGCAGGATCGATGCCCTGCCTTTTTTTGCAATATATACATCTTATTTTTTTACTTCTACTTGAGTCCATCGATTGATCTCATAATTTCAGGCATGGTAAATTAGCGGCCATAATAAATATTTTAAAGTACATTGTCAAGCAAAAAAATCCACCGATTCGTTATAATCCAGCATGAAATAAAATAATACAGAATCATTTGCACTATACAGGGATTATTTATATTTTGCATCCTGTTTTAACTTCCCCGGATCAACCAAAACGCGATGTGTGGCCAATTACCAACGAGATTCCATTGTCCAACAAAATTACAGGAGTAGAGTATAATGCCGAATCCTGATGTAAAACGTGAACCCACCATTTTACAAACCATAATTCCAATAAGCTTGCTCATTGGGCTTCTCGCGTGTTCGGTCTATTTGTTCGGTGCCGATTCTTCCTATGGTCCCAATCAAATTGCGCTAATTTTGGCCGCCGGGATGGGAATTATCATCGGGATACGCAATGGATTTACCTGGAAAGAATTGGAAGCGGGCATCGTGCACAGTATTTCACTCTCGATGGGCGCCATACTCATTCTTCTCGTTGTCGGCTCATTAATTGGCACCTGGATTTTGTCAGGCATCGTGCCGACGATGATTTATTATGGTTTGATTATTCTCAGCCCAACTTTTTTCTACCCGCTGGCTGCAATCATTTGTGCGATTGTCGCATTAGCTACCGGGAGTTCGTGGACGACCGCAAGCACAATCGGTATCGCCTTGATCGGAATTGCCACCGCCTTGCAACTCAATTTGGCCATAACAGCGGGAGCCATTATTTCCGGTTCCTATTTTGGCGATAAGCTTTCGCCGCTTTCAGATACCACAAATTTGGCCCCGGCCATTGCCGGAACAGACCTCATCACACACATTCGTCACATGCTGTGGACGACACTTCCGAGCATGGCAATCGCGATAATTCTCTATTTGATTATCGGGCTATTTACAATAAAATCCGGCGAACTCGTGCAACTGAAACCGTTTCTCGATGCAATTAATGGCTCATTCAATGTCCACTGGTATTTGCTCATCCCACCGGCTCTGGTAATTTTAATGGTCATAAAAAAAATGCCCGCTTTACCGGCGTTGTTGATTGGAGCTTTGCTCGGAGGCCTCTTTGCTGTCTTTTTCCAGCAGGAAGCCATTTTAAAATACGTGGCTGATGCCGATTTAAACAGACCTGTCGCATTGCTGAAAGGTGTGTGGATGGCTATGTTTACCGAGTATCGCTCCGAAACTGGCCACGCGGCCCTGGATGAATTGCTTTCGCGCGGTGGCATGTCGAGCATGCTCAATACCATCTGGCTCATCGTTTCCGCGATGATGTTCGGCGGCGTCATGGAAAAAACAGGCATTCTCACTAGAATTGCCAACATAGTTTTAGGTTTTGCAAACTCGACGGGGAAATTGGTTCTTTCGACATTAGCCACTTGCGCCGGTATCAATGTAATTGCCGGTGACCAATACATTTCGATCGTTATTCCCGGGCGAATGTACCGCGCTGAATTCGAAAAACGGCGCTTGCATCCGAAAAATCTATCCCGCTGTCTCGAAGATTCCGGGACACTGACATCGCCTCTCATTCCGTGGAATACGTGCGGTGCTTTTATGGCGGCTGCGCTCGGCGTGCCGACTTATTTATATCTGCCGTTTGCGTTTTTGAACTTATTAAATCCACCAATTTCGATTTTTTACGGATTTACTGGTTTTTCCATGGATAAAATCAAGGACTCGGATGTAGCTGAGGAATCTGAAGATTTACAAGCAGCGTGATTGTTAAAAGTCAAAGTCGTCACTCTGGTTATCCAGTTAACTCAGCATTTTCAATTTCTTGTAAAAATATAATGTTACCTATATTGCAAAAATTAGCCTTTTCAAAAAGTTACAAAACTATGCCACCCCTCCGGGGTTTAAATATTTGGATTTTCAGTGTTATAATCATGTCATCCCTCCGGGATTTAAAAAATTAATCTGTTTTGTTATGCTGCAAAACCCCGGAGGGGTGCAATGATTATAACTCGGTGAACTCAAAAAAACCCGAGAACCCCGGAGGGGTGGCATATTCACCGCTGGCTGAGTTAATTGGATAGCCAGAAGTCGTCACAGATAATTATTTGCAATTTCAATGGCTTACAATTAGATCGATTGGTGTATACGCCGAGCCTATATCTATTATTCGGCCACCTCACATGTTAAGACAGGGTTTATTAAAAAAACGGCTGTGACTTCAATTAATCAAAAAAGTCATATAACCTTGTGTTTAACTCCCATCTTAGTTATATTTATAATTCGTATTTTCGAATAAATCGAACCATGAAGTGTAATATCAATTCATAATTAATCCGCAATTCAAAATTTAAACAATAAAATCACCTCTAAAAATAACAGGAGGATCTACCATGCCGGCACAAAGACCTGGCAATGTCCATGAACTCAGGCCGCCCGAAATACCTGCCAACGTTGTACGAATAGCTATAATGGCGGCAGTCGTTTTGTTAGTCGTAATTTCTTCGGTTTTCACCGTTGGCACAGAAGAAGTTGGTGTCATTCTGCGCTTCGGCAAATACGTGCGTACCGAATCTCCCGGTCTGCATTTTAAAATACCTTTTGCTGAATCGGTAACAAAAGTGCCTGTTGAACGGCAGGAAAAAGAGGAATTCGGCTTCCGCACAATTTCTGCAGGAAAACGCTCGCAATTTTCCTCGCGCGAATTTGAAGAAGAATCACTAATGCTCACCGGTGACCTCAACGCGGCGGATGTTGAATGGATCGTGCAGTACCGTATCGATAACCCATACAATTATTTATTCAAAGTTCGCAATGCCCGCCAGACCTTCCGCGATATGAACGAGGCCATCATGCGGGAAATTATCGGCGACCGTACAGTAAATGAAGTCCTGACAGTTGGCCGGCAGGAAATTGCCAGCGCGATGACCGTGAAACTACAGGAGCTCTGTGGCCAGTATGAACTCGGTATTCGTGTCGACCAGGTTGTGCTGCAGGATGTAACACCTCCAAAATCAGTCAAACCGGCATTCAATGAGGTTAACGAGGCACAACAGGAAAAAGAAAAACTCATCAACCAGGCTCGTTCTGCTTATAACCAGGTAATTCCTAAAGCTCGCGGTGAAGCCCTGCGCACCATCCAGGAGGCTCACGGTTATGCCAGCGAGCGTATAAACATCGCCCGTGGAGACAGCGCCCAATTTGCTGCTATTTTCAGAGAATATGTGAAAGCTAAGGAAGTCACCAAGCAGCGCATTTTTCTTGAAACAATGAGCGAAGTTCTGCCGAAAGTTGGCCGTAAACTAATTACAGATGATGCTGCTTCCGGAATTTTACCGCTATTCAATTTGCAGCAAGGAGGTGGAAAATGAGAAATCCACGCACAATTATAGCAGCCCTTTTGTTTTTAATTGTCGCCTACCTCGTTGGCTCCGCCGCTTTTATTGTTGATGAAACGCAACAGGTTATCATCACTCAATTTGGTAAACCGCAGGGTGATCCAATCAGTAGCCCCGGGATTCATTTTAAATTACCCTTCTTGCAGGAAGCCAACTTTTTTGATAAACGCTTCCTCGAATGGGATGGCGATCCGAATCAGGTTCCTACCAAAGACAAACGATTTATCTGGGTAGATACATACGGCCGCTGGCGTATTACCGATCCGTTGCTCTATTTTCAACGCGTCCGTGATGAGCGCAGAGCACAATCCCGTCTCGATGATATTCTCGATGGTGAGACCCGAAATGCAATCGCTAACCACTCATTGGTCGAACTCGTCCGTTCTTCAAATCGTGATATTCGAATAGATGAAACCCTGAAATTAGATGACCAGGCTATTCTTAATCAAATTACAGAAGGACGCAGTCAGATTACCCGTCTCATTCTCGAAGCAGCAGCCAAACGTACGGGTGAGCTTGGCATTGAATTGTTGGACTTGCGTTTCAAGAGAATCAATTATGTGCAGGAAGTACAGGAGAAAATCTACGAGCGCATGATTTCTGAACGCAAGCGTATTGCTGACAAATTTCGGTCGGAAGGCGCCGGGGATGCATCAAAAATTCTTGGAGACAAAGAGCGTGATTTACGTGTTATTCGCTCAGACGCCTACCGTCAGGCATTGGAAATTAAAGGTAATGCAGATGGTACAGCGACTAAAATTTATGCCAGCGCATACAACCGCAATGCGGAGGCACGAGATTTCTACGAATTCCTCAAAACCATGGAAACTTACCGCACCACTCTTTCGGAGAAAGATTGGTTGATCCTGTCGACAGATACTAATTTCTACAAATATTTGCAGAAACCAGACGCGAAATAATCTCAGTTAAAACCCCGTGTTTACCCACGGGGTTTTCCGGAGCCGTAAATGCCTGAACTACTTAAACTGGTTTCACTTTTTGCAATTGGTATACTTGTTGGATTTATCAATATTCTTGCCGGTGGCGGCTCCCTCCTGTCCCTGCCTCTGCTAATCTATTTCGGTTTACCCACCGCTGTTGCCAATGGGACAAATCGTATCGCGATTCTCATGCAAAATATTGTCGGCACCCTGCGATTTCACCAGTTCGAAGTCCTGCCCTGGCGGCTTGGCATTTTCGCCGCAGCAACTGGAATTATCGGCGCAATCATCGGAGCCAATTTCGCGGTTGACTTATCAGACGCGATGTTCAAACGTGTGCTCGCGGGCGTCATGGTTATCGTTCTGATAATCATCGTGCTCGATCCTTCGAAAAGAATGGCCGCCCATTCATCAAAACTGACAGGCATGGCAAATGTTTGGTTTGCCATCGCATTTTTTGGGGTGGGATTTTATGTTGGATTTATACAGGCAGGAGTTGGATTTATCGTTATCACGGTTGGATTGGTTGCCGGATTCGATCTGATAAAAACCAACGCCTTGAAAATATTGCTCATTTTGATTTTCACACTTATTGCCCTCAGTATTTTTATCTGGCACGGGCACGTAAATTATACTTACGGTTTAACAATGGGTGTCGGCAATGGCATCGGCGCCTGGTGGGGAAGCAAAGCGGCAGTAAAAAAGGGGCACAGCTGGATTCGTGGATTTGTCATCATAATCGGGGCCTTGTTTGCAATAAAGCTGTTTTTCGATTCTCTGAGTTCTTAAACACAGGCTATTTTGACAAAAAAAAGCCGTGAGAAGTCAGTCATTCTCACGGCTTTTATGAGGAGGAGTGTGTATGTATTTTGCAAATTAATGGGCAGATGTAAGTCACGTTCCCAATTTTTTATCAAAACAGCATTCTCCCAAATCTTATTCCCGCATCACGTTATTTCATATTAAAAAGGTGTGTTCGCTTCGGCATCATAAAGTTGTTTTTTTGCAGCTTGATCTTGCATTTAACAGTTTTTTATTTTATCGTTATCCTTTTAAAGGGTTGGGGGGAAATGAAATTTAGACATTGTGCTGAACCGTGGAGTTTTAACGATGAATTCAGATTTTCCCGATGCAAGTTATGAAGAAAATTTGAAAACTCGGACAATTCATATTCCAAAATACAATGTAGTATTATGGGATGATAATGATCATAGCTATGATTATGTTATTGAAATGCTTGTGGCCGTTTTTCGTCACACGGTGGAGATGTCATTTAAAATGGCTGTCGAAGTCGATAATTGCGGCCGCGTTGTCGTTGATACGACAAGCAAAGAACGAGCTGAATTCAAGCGCGACCAGATTCATGCCTACGGGAGTGATTGGCGAATCGAACGCTGCAAAGGATCGATGAGCGCGACGATCGAGCCTGCCGAAAAAAATAATGAAGACTGATATTTTCAACACCCGCATCGCGACTCAAAAAACACACTGAAATAGATTGGACTCAATATTATATTCATGCGCACAATCCGTAACAAGGGAATTTATGAACAACCTGAAAAAAGATGATATATTAAAAATTGTCCACGGCGATCACCCGGATCCTTTTCGTATTCTGGGTTTACATCAGATTGCCGGTGGCAAAAAGCAAACATACGCAATTCGCGCATTTGTACCGACGGCAAAAGAGGTGACGGTCATAACCGGAACTGGAAAAACGCCCAACCGCCCGATGCAAAAACTGCATGACAGTGGTTTTTTTGAACTGAAAATTAAAGATGCCGAGCCAAACGCGGTCTATAAACTTCAGGCTACCGATTTCCAGGGTAATCCGTGGGAATTCTACGATCCCTACGCGTTCCCCATGCTACTCTCTGAGTTTGATATTTATCTTTATGGTGAAGGTAATTTTCATCAGATGTATCAAAAATTTGGCGCACATTTTATTGAATTTAATGGTGTTCGTGGGGTGCAGTTCGTTGTTTGGGCACCCAATGCCGCCCGAGTTGCTGTGGTTGGTGAGTTTAACGGCTGGGACGGTCGCCGGCATCCAATGCGGCAGCATCCCGGAATTGGGGTTTGGGAAATTTTTCTGCCGGAACTGGAAGAAGGCGCCATCTACAAATACGAACTCAAAACCAAACAGGGTCAATTGCGGATAAAAACAGATCCCGTAGGATTTCGTTCAGAAATTCGGCCGGCAAATGCTTCCATCGTTTATGATATGAATCGCTACAATTGGAACGACGACGCGTGGATGGAATCACGAAAAAAATCAGATGTTTTACACAAACCTATTTCCATTTACGAAGTCCATTTGGGTAGCTGGAAGCGCGTGACCGATGATAATAACCGCTGGCTAACCTACCGCGAACTTGCCCACGATCTCGCCGATTATGTGAAAGGATTGGGATTTACGCATATCGAGCTTATGCCGATCACCGAGCATCCCTTTGACGGCTCGTGGGGTTATCAAACCACCGGCTATTTTGCCCCGACAAGTCGCTACGGATCACCGGATGATTTTAAATATTTTATGGATCACATGCACCAAAATGGCATTGGCGTCATTCTCGATTGGGTTCCGGCCCATTTTCCCAAAGATGATTTCGGATTACGCTTGTTTGACGGAACCGCACTTTACGAACACGCCGATCCGCGTCAGGGTGAGCACCCGGATTGGGGCACACTTATTTTTAATTACGGCCGCAACGAAGTGCGAAATTTTCTCATTTCAAACGCTCTTTTTTGGCTTGACGAATACCATATTGATGGCCTGCGTGTGGACGCGGTTGCCTCCATGCTCTATCTCGATTATTCCCGTGAAGATGGTGACTGGATTCCAAATAAATATGGCGGTCGTGAAAATTTAGATGCGATCGATTTTCTCAAAAGATTAAATGAAACTGTCTACGCCGACCACCCGAACGTGCTTATGGTCGCTGAAGAGTCCACTTCATGGCCCGGAGTTTCCCGCCCGACATACCTTGGTGGCCTTGGCTTTGGCTTAAAATGGAATATGGGCTGGATGAATGATTTCCTCGAATATATTGAAAAAGATACAATCCACCGCCGCTATCACCATGACAACTTAACTTTTGGGCTTGTTTATGCGTTCACTGAAAATTTTCAGCTGGTTCTGTCGCACGATGAAGTAGTGCACGGCAAAAGAGCGCTGCTGGATAAAATGCCCGGCGATCTGTGGCAAAAATTTGCAAACCTGCGGGTTTCTTACGGATTTATGTTCGGCCATCCGGGTAAAAAGCTGCTTTTTATGGGCGCAGAAATTGGTCAGTGGGAGGAGTGGACACACGCAAAAAGTCTCGACTGGCATCTTTTTGATTTCGAGCTACACCAGGGCTTGCAACATTTTGTAAAAGATCTGAACAAGCTGTATAAGGAAACGCCGGCACTCTGGGAAGACGATTTTACCCCGGCTGGTTTTCAGTGGATTGATTTTCAGGATGCCGATAACAGTGTTTTGTCCTTTATCCGCAAAGCCAAATCCAGTGATCAATTCGTCGTCGTTGTCTGCAATTTTACCCCGGTTCCACGATCTGGTTACAGGGTCGGTGTTCCCGAACTTGGTTATTATGAAGAAATTCTCAATAGCGATTCCAGTTATTATGGCGGTAGCAATATGGGCAATAACGGCGGTGAACACGCGCAAGACTGGGCGCACCACGGATATTCACATTCGCTAAATCTGACCCTGCCACCGTTATCTACTATAATTTTAAAACGTATAAAAACCTAAGGTTACAATTACAAGAACAGGATTGATATTTAAAGTAACTTTAGGTTTGTATTCAAGAATATTTCAAAAACAAATCTGGCTGATTGATATTCAAACTTTGATCAAATGACAGAAATTATTCGCAGCCTAAAAATTGAAGCGCCGCTACAAAATGTATGGGCGCTTTTTGATATCCGCACCTGGCCAGATTTTTCCAACCTGTTTCCTGCGGTCGCTATCAATACAAAAATTCTGCGAGTCAAATCGACAGCAGAAATCCAATCGTATCTCACCCGGGAAAAAATTCAATATACAGCAACCATTCTTGCTTACAGTCCACATGAAAAACTGGAATATTCCCGATATAACGGCCCACTTCCAGGAAATAGTGTTTGGAATCTTTGTAGAGCAGAAAAAGGCATGCGCATCGAATATGTCAATGTCTTCGAGCATAAACTTACTGATCGGTTACAGGCAGAAATTGGTCGAAATATGGAAAGGTTTTTAACAGATATTCAAAAATGTATTTAGCCTGAATTATTCATAAGCGCAGTGGATGTGCCTGGCACTTAACTAAACAAAGTAGCTATTAAGGGCTTCCATAACTTGTTGAAGTGCCAGGCACATTTTTATCAGTTTATGGATCGATCAGGTTAGTGCCTTTGCGGGAGAATTATTCAGGTTAGATTACTTTCTCAATAAAACTTTTAACTTCACTGACCAATGCCGGTAAATTATCGTAATGCACCCAATGACCAGCATTTGGAATGGTGACAATTTCAGCCTGCGGACAATGCTGCTGAATGATTTTTTCATCCGCTTGCTGAATATAATCCGAGCGCTCACCACGTAAAAAAAGAGCGGGCCCATTATAAACATTTGACGGTGCTGGACTGTATGCCCGCATATCGATCAAATAATCGTACAACGCAGGCAGATTTACCCGCCACTTAAACTCGCCATCTGTTGACAGATTCGTCAAAATAAATTGCCGAATAATCGGATCAGGAATGCTTGGGCTTAATTTTTCATCAACCTCATTTTTATTTTTAATTGAAGATAAATCTATATTTTTCATTGCAGTCAGAATTTTAATTACATCGCCGCGGTGCGATCGAGGCGTAATATCAACAACAATCAAGGCTTGCACTGTCATGCTCGATTGAAATGCCACTTCACAGGCAATTAATCCTCCCATAGAATGGCCAAGCAAAATGCTCGGCGACGCCTGCGTTTGCTGCTGCAACGAGATAACATCGTCAACCATTCCGGCTATTCGGTGCATATCGCTGTGCGGCGAACGGCCATGATTGCGCAAATCAGGCACGATAACACGATGATTTGCAGCCAGGATTTTTGCGGCTGTATGCCAGTTTCGACCCGATCCCAGAATTCCGTGCAGAATAATTATTGCCGGATCGTCTTCACCATAAATTTGTTGGAAAAGTTTCATAGCACAGTAGGCAAATTCTAAATGTAAATTTTAAATAAATGATGATGAATTTTACGACTCATCCATTCAAATCGGTATAGTACGACAGGAGCCATTCAGCATAAACGCGCAATCCTGCAATATGATCTATTTCAATTTTTTTGAATTTAATTTGCGGGGTAATTTCGGGTTCCGGCGCCCAAAAATGGTGGATAGCCATCGCAGCACCAGTCGCTCCGGCTTCTGCCAAATTCGAAGAATAGAGTTCATTGGGCTGTAAAAGCATCGCTAAAATTTTAATAAACCAGGGATTCTGATTAAATTTGCCATCCACAATATAGCGCTGAACATTGTTATGATTAACGTTTTCGAGGCAGAAAGCAGTGAGTACGGCCAAATCCAGACACAGACGTGCATACGCTTCTTCAGCTGTATCAAAAACGTCAAGGTTCCAATCCGATTTTGGCATATTGGGGAAGGGGCCGGTGCCAACCATCGCCGTAGCCGTCAACATACCGCAGGAAGGATTGGCAAAAAATTTCTGTAAGTACTCTGTGAGGGATTTTTCCGGTGTCACTGGCTGGACACCAAAATGATCACAAATACGCTGCAATTGCAATTCGTGCTCCCGCCCGGCGAATACTCTGGAAGCGCGTACCCTTTGCAAGTGCGGCGTTAAATAATAACGCGTTCCACTGGCCAGGTCGGCTTCGGTTAAGGAAAAATCGGCAAACGGATTGAGCGCAATATTCCAGCTTCCGGTTGTCAATAAAACAAACTCTTCATCCATTGATTGCCAGTAGGCGGAAAGTGCGGCGGCTGTATCATGGACACCGGGTCCCACGGTGAGGGATTTCGTTGTCCGGATTAATTTTTTATACTCATTATTCAACTGGCATAAATTTAGAGGATTGTTTAATCTCGGCATTTTTTCCAACCAACCAAGACCATCTAAAATATCGAAACTGGGCGCCATCATATGAAAATCCCACAGGCAGGTGTGGGTTCCATAACAGCTGGCCTCGCTTACAATCGCACCGGTTAATCGATAGATAAAATATTGTGGAAGAAAAAACGAAAAGCGCACTTTATCCGCAATTTCCGGTTTGAATTTCCTTAAATAATAAAGCTGTTTCGCCACGTTTAAAAATTGACACAGGACCGGCGTACCCAACTGGATATTTCCACCGGGAATCGTTTGTATCCATGCTCTGAATTCATCATCCAATCCTTCCGGTGACTTCGAAGTATAAGCCACTATCGGGTGTATTAGCTGCCCGTTGTCATCGATGTGCGCCATGGTGGCACCAAATGAGCAAACGTTGAGAGCGCGAATGCAAAACTCACGATCATCACCAATAATCTTCAATTGACGTAAAAACCAGTTGAATATCGACTCAAAATCATCAAACAGGAAACCGTCATCACCCTGCAACATCGGAATGCTGATTCGGGTTTCGTGAACAATGTTAACATTTTCATCGAACAAAAAAAGGCGCGTATTCGATTTGCCAATATCGAGAATCAGGGAAACATCCCGCATCTTAAGCTCCTTAAAAACTGGAAATAACGTGACAAGCTTAATTTATTAACTGCCCCTGTGAATATTTTGTATATCAGCTAAAAAATATTAAAATTCCAGGAAAAATTGAGTGGTTATTATAATTAAAAAAAAAGGAAAATACAAGAGTGCAATAAACGAAGTCGCTGCCCTGTGGAAATTGTAGATTGCAGTCACGATTTCGTGAATCAAGTAAAAATGGTTGTGTCAGAAAAGAAAATAAATGCCAGTTCAAGAAAAAATGGGGAGAAACATTTGTTAGATTTCTTGCGATATAAAACAAACGATGCTCACAAAACCAAAAGAATGAAGTGTAGCCAGGAGGAGAGATGCAAAAATCATTACCTTTAACAATCCTGATCGTACTATTTTCATCGTTCAGCTATGGGTGCCAGGTATCGGTCAATGAATCATTTCATGTGCGCGACGGTGAGAAAAGAAGCGCAGGTATGAATACGGTAAACGGCACCATCGATATCGGTAAAAATTGCGTTGTTCGCGGCACTTGCAGAACTGTCAACGGCCGTATTCAAGTGGGTGACAATTCTATTATCAAAGAAATCCAGTCCGTTAACGGATCTATAGATATTGGCAAAAACGTCACTGTCAAAAGGGACATCAATACTGTGAACAGCGCAATCCGCTGCGACGAAGGCAGCAATATTTCGGGGGGCATATTTGCAGTGAATGCAAATATCAAGCTCAACGGGTGCCGGGTGAAAGACGATATTGAGGTGATAGTTGGTAAAATAGTATTGCGCAAAAAATCGGAAATTCACGGTAGTATCATCGTTGAAGAGTCCGATAATAAATATGAATTTGACGAGCCGGCCGCATTAAATATTTATATTGAAGAGGGCTCCCTGATTAAAGGCGACATCAACATTCAGCAAAAAGACCTCGATGTGCGCGTCTATCTTTCCTCCGGTGGAAAAATATTTGGTGAAGTTTTCGGGGCTGAAGTAATTCAGGACGATTAAAGGCAAAATTTTTGTACATCTCTGCTCAATCCGGGCAAAGATTAATTTGTGGCTGTGCGCCCGGTTACATTTTCTCGCTGGAATTGCACCCCAACCAAACCGAATTTACAGCCGTCTTCTATTATAAATTATGGCTCTGTGAGAGATTGTTTCCGCAATAAAACTTCATGCCGTTTCTTAAACAGAGCGTAAAGTATTTGCAATCATTTCAATGGAATATGCTATAAATTTCAGGCCATTTGTGTAACCCGCACTGGTAGAAATTTACACATTCTCATCTGCAACTCAACTTTCACTCACCCCTCTTTCTGGTAAATTTAGATTCAAGAAATCAAAATTCACCGGCATCTTTTATCGAGATTCCCCGGACAAAACTATTGCATATCGTGATAGAATTTATTATTCTAAATGCAAACGATTGCATTCATTTCATCTTAAATATATCGAAATATAAATGGCTGTCACGTTACGCGATATCGCCGAAAAAGCCGGTGTTCATCCATCCACAGTTTCCCGCATTTTGCACAATAATCAAACTGTCAAGATTTCCGAGGAAACGCGAAAGCAGGTTATCGCTATCGCAGAGGAATTGGACTATCAGCCAAACGAACTCGCTCGCGCTTTCCGGCTGCGGAAAACACAAACCATCGGGCTTATCATTCCAGATATATCCAACTCCTTTTTTTCCGGGATTTCCCACAGCATTGAGATGCAAAGCTACAGTGCCGGCTACAATCTGGTCGTTTGCAATACCAACGAAAACAGTGAAAAAGAACTTAAATACGTTCGAAATCTAATAAACCGCGGTGTGGACGGGCTCATAATTGCAACCTGCCAAAATGATGAAAAATATTTCCTGGAGTTGGCGCGAAAAAAAATCCCCTTTGTCCTCGTCGATCGTTTTTTTGATAATCTCGATTCCAATGCTGTTTACAGTGACAATAAACAATCTGCTTTCAGGGCCGTGGAAACTTTGGCAAACCTCGGGCACAAACGGATCGGTTTTCTCCGTGGCAGATCCGGATTATCGACGATTAAACTGCGCTTGCAAGGCTATTTGGATGCCATCAACCTGCTAAATCTTGATCACGATCCACAACTGATCGCCGGCGATGGATTCACCGTGGAAGATGGCTACCAGGCAACAAAAAGCCTGCTTAAACTCTCCGCACCACCAACAGCCCTGCTGACCTCCGGAAACCGCATCGTCATCGGAGCCATGCAGACCATCAAAGAATTTAATCTGAAATTGCCGGACGATTTATCAATAATTGCATACACAGACAATCCATACACCCCTTACCTGGCATGTCCACTGACGACCATCTCACACCCGTTAGCAGAGATGGGAGAAAAAGCCGTTGATATCCTGATGCAGAAAATACACAATCCCAAGGATAAGGCGACCTCCCGAATTGAAGTAGGGACAAAGTTTTCCATCCGGGAATCGATCGCGGCTTTAAACAGATGAGGCAAAGTGAACAGCACAATTTCGACATTTTACCCACTGGCCAGTAAAATTCATAAACTTGATTACCACCCAAATAAAATGCGATTCAATCGCAGCAGAAAATCGACAAGATAGCTCAAAACAATGAATTAAAAGAATCAGGCAAGGAGGAGAGTGAAAGTGTTAACTGGTATTGATTACTTTATAGTTATCGCATATTTGGCCGGGATGTTGGCTCTTGGATATTATTTCAAAAAATTTGTCAGCAGTTCGGAAGATTATTTTCTCGGCGGACGCAGTATGCCTTTTTGGGCCATCGCGATGTCGATTGTAGTGTCCGATATTGGCGCGCTGGATTTTGTCGGCGTTTCCGGTCAGGCCTACCGCTTTGGAATCTCACCAGCAAATTTCGACTGGATCGGCTCCGTTCCGGCAATGCTGCTGGCGGCCTTTATTTTTGTCCCGTATTTCTGGAAAGCAGGTATTTACACAATTCCGGAATACCTCGGGCGGCGCTACAATAACAAAGTGCGCACGTTGGCTTCCCTCACCTGGATTATCTTTTTTGCCTTCAATCTTGGTGTTCTTTTTTGGGCCAGCGCTGTTTTCCTCGAAGCCATCATGGGTTGGCCGGTCTGGTTATCCATAATTCTCACTGCCGGCGTCGTCGGGCTGTATACCTATTTTGGAGGAATCACCGCGGTTGTAATGACCGATGTCGTGCAAATGATTATCATGTTTGTTGGCGGTTTCACCCTTGTTTTTCTCGCTTTTCACCACGTTGGCGGCTGGGACGCCATGGTGCAAAAGATTACCGCGCTGGGTCCGGAATACCAAAATCATTTTGAGTTAATTCAACCGACCGATACCCCGACGCCTTTTCCGTGGACGGGCATTCTCTTCGGGCTGACTTTTGTGATGGCGAACGCGTATATGATTGGCAACCAGACTGTCGTGCAACGCTGCCTGACAGCAAAAAACGAATGGCATGCGAAAATGAGTATGATCATGGCTGCATTTCTGAAAATGCTCATTCCCGTACTCGTATTATTTCCCGGTCTCGTCGCAATTGTGATGTTACCCGGCCTCGATGACGGGGACAAAGCTTTGCCATTGATGATAAAAGAAATTTTACCGCCCGGCCTGATCGGTTTGATGTTCTCTGCTTTTTTTGCCGGACTGATGTCGAGCATCGATTCCATGCTTAATTCGACAGCGACACTGTGGACGAAAGATATTTATCAGCCGTATATTAAAAAAGACGCAGACGACAAGCATTATCTCAAAGTGGGTAAAATCACCACCGCGGTCATTCTTCTTTTTGGGATCGCCACCGCTCCGGTCAGCAGTTCATTCCCAGGTATTTATGTGGCGATTCAAACTTTTCTCTCCTTCTTTCAAGGCCCGATTTTCGCCCTGCTCTTCCTGGGTATTTTTTGGAAAAGGGCAACGCAGTGGGGTGGTTTGGCCGGTCTGGTTATCGGCATTGGCTCCTCTGCAACTTTGCATATTTTCAGCGATCAATTTTTTACAATTCAGGATCCATTCCTTTACGTTTCATGGTGGTCTTTCGTCGTCGGATTTGTCGTGACCGTGAGCGTCAGCCTGTTCTCGGCACCCCACGATGATACGCGTTTATCCGGTCTTGTCTACCGGCTCGCTGAAAAAATGAACTCACCAAAACTTGCAGGAGGGAAATAATGCTGAATTTTGATTGGTTAGCGGGTGTGCCGATGGATGTTGCCAACGGTATTTTTCTGGTGCTATTTGCGTTAATCGGAGTAGCGGTTTTATTTGTTCCCAAAGATTATATGTATGAAGGCTTGAAAGAAATCAAGTGGTACCACAATTTAAAAATCTGGGCCATCGGAGATCTGATTTTTATCTCCTGGGTTTATTATATATTTTAATTTAATTGAAACTATCGATAAGGAAAATATAAATGGAAGAAAAAGCTGAAAAACAAAAGAATGCCAAAATAAATAATGTGCTTGGCCTCTTTGTTTTATTTTTTGGAATAGTCATTCTCATAGCGGTATTTTTCACGGACACGACAATAGGCAAACAGACCAATATTGTTGCCGGATTGATTCTTAGCGGAATTGGTGCGGGAATGGTTTTAAAAGCAAGGCATGTTTTGAATCAGAATTAGATTAGCGTAAGAAATGTTTTATGTATAATCCACCGGAAACTAAGAGCGGCAGAAAAAGTAATCGCATTCTGCCGTTTAATTTACAGAATACAATCGATTAGGTATATAAACGAAAGAAAATTACTCTAATGGGCATTGGCTTTGTTTTTCTTTTTTGGGGATTTATATTTTCTACTTTGGGATTAATATCAGGAATTTTCTTTACGATTTTGATTAACTTCCTTCTTCGTAAGACAATTAGTATTGAGAAAAAACAGTTAGTAAAGAAATCCTTTTTTATACCCATTCTCACCGTACTTTATTTCGGAATTGCAGTAATCTTGTATTCAATTTGGTGTGAAGTAATTCGCAAAGTTGATCCCGGATTTGGAGATTATTGGCAGGTACAAATTCAAAATGGATATTCATTGGGGATGATTGATTTACCTAGTAATGCATTCATTAACATACCTGGCAAGTACGAAACAATTCATTCTATTAATAGGTTTGCTACATACGAAAATTATATATTGTGCGAGACTAAACAGCATGGTTGGGGAAGGGAAAATTCTAATCCAGTTACTCAATACATTATTATTGATACGAATTCAAACGATAATGTTAAATACTTAAGTTTAGAACAATTTGATACATTTATAAAAATCAATAACTTTAATGAGCTTGACTTTAAGAGCCCAGAAGAATTCTATTATAAAAATAGGTGGACAGGACATGACTTGATTGCATTATTTTTAATGGTTTTGCCACCTTTGTTTTTACTGTTCATTTTTATTAGAAAAGTTCATCGAGTTTCGAAATTATAGCACGCAAAGTATTTTCTTGAAATTTTAAATGAATTGCCGCAAAATATATTTTATATATCACAAAAAATTACCTCAAGCCCTTAATAAACTCAACCCCAAGCATCCTGTTTACATTAGGATACCTGGGATTTCCGCTAGACATTCATTTTTAATAAATTATACACTTTAGTTAAGTAAATTTGAATAAATTCAATTACAAAATTTCCGGCTTTAAATGCTCGATGAAGTACTCCACAATCGCCTCGCCATAACGCTTGAAACGAATGCCATGTTTCTGTTCCGGATAAAGCATGAAATCGAATTTCTTGTTCTTTTTCAACAAGGCCTGCAAAAGCTGGACAGAATTTCCAGGATGCACATTGTTATCGACCGCGCCATGATGGATTGAGAGCTTGCCCTTTAGCCCATCGACAAAATTCATCGCTGAATTCTGTGCATAGCCATCTGCATTGTCCTTTGGCCGCCGCATGTAGCGCTCGGTGTAAATGCTGTCATAGTTTTTCCAGTCCGTTACCGGCGCTCCGGAAACGCCCACATGAAATACATCCGGTTTTTTCAGCATCGCCATAATAGTGAGATAGCCACCGTACGAATGCCCGTAAATTCCGACACGGGTGGAGTCAATATACGGCCGTTGCGAAATCCATTTTACAGCTTGAGCATGATCATCGACTTCAATTTGCCCCAACTTCATGTACATCTGTGTTTCAAACTCTTTGCCCCGCCGCGAAACACCACGGTGGTCGATGCTCATAACGACAAACCCCAATTGTGCCATGGCTTGTGACCGGCTGTTCATCACATAACGGTCGGTGATCATTCGCGCCCCCGGGCCGCCGTAGACAAACATGACCAACGGATATTGCTTATTTTCATCAAAATGCGCTGGTTTGTAAATTAAACCGTCGAGATCGGTTTTTCCGTCGGCTGCTTTGAAAACGACATGCTCCGGTTTCAGTAATTTTAGCTCTGTGAATTCATCTGCCACCACAGTTTCACCGATACTGCGAATCAATTTGCCTTCGCCGCTATAAATGGATGTCTTTTTTGCTGAATAAAATGAGGAGAACGTATCAGTGTAAAATTTCCCGCCGGGAGAAACATTAATCGCATGGGTGCCGGATTCTTTGGTAAGTTTTTCGAATCCGGAACCATTCAACTTCACCCGATAGAGATGCGTCTCCAGGCCGCGGTTTTCAAAGCCGGTAAAATAGACGATGCCGTTTTCTTCATCCACTTCGAGAATTTTACCCACGGGTAACTTCTGTTTCGTCAGTTGTTTGACCAGTTTGCCGGAAATGTCGTAGAGATAAATTTCTTTAAAACCGCTTCTCTCCGAAGTCCACAGAAACTGCTTTCCATTTTTGATGAAACGCATATCGAAATCGAGTTTGATATAACATTTTTCGGTTTCAGTGAATATCAATCGCGATTTTCCGGTGGCGGGATCGGCTGCAAAGAGTTCCAGTTTATTTTGCAGTCGATTCATTCTCTGGTAGTAAAATTCTTTGCCATCGCTGGACCACTGCCCTCGCATCAAATAAACGTCGAGCAAATCACCAGTATCAATTTCGATGGTTTTTTTCGAGGCGATATCGACCACAAACAACTTGACGATCGGATTATTTTCCCCGGCCTTGGGGTAGCTTTCGAGTTCCAAACGCGGCTGAGGATCAACATCATGCACAATTGGATACTTGTAAACCGGGCTTTCATCAAATTGCATGTAGGCAATTTTATCCGAATTCGGTGACCACCAAAATGCATCGAATTGCTTCAGTTCTTCCGGGTATACCCAATCGGGAAAACCTTTGCGCAGGTCTTCGTGACCGCCCGTCGTTAAAGCAAATTCTTCATCTTGCTGGTTTTTATAATAAAGGTTGAAATCACGGGTGTACGCCCGATATTTCAGGTCATCCGAATAGACTTCATAATAAACTTTATACCGCACACCTTTAATGGGGCGTTCACGCAAAAAAGCCTGCATTTCCCCTGTTTCCAGATCATAAAAAAAGGCCCGGTTGCTGTTTGTAAATTGAATTTTTGAATTATTGTGGACAAAGGTGAATTTATTCAAGGGCAAAGAATTTTTGTTTTCCCCGGTAATTCTGTTGTACTGCCCGATTATTTTTTCATCCTCAAAAAAATTCGATTTTTCACCGCTCACTGCATCGACTTGTTTGAATGTACTATCTTCATTTATTATATAAGATCTTCCATCCGGAGCCCACCAGACATTTTGTGCCCCCTCAAATTTGATTAAGCGGCTCATTTCTTTTCTATCTTTGAGCAATTCATACAACGCTTTTCCGCGAGGTTGGGCGTTGGATAGTGGAATGTGTCCAAAAAGAAAAACCAGAATTGCGGCACTTATAAACCAAACTTTTCTATTACCAGCCATGAATCACCTCTCCCGTTTAATTGAAATTTGTTCATTTGTTAAAACGTGAATTCAACAATCACGTTAATATATTATTTTTTGGACAAAGTGACAAAAAAATGTAATGCCTTTCAGCCGGGCAGGATTGAAAAATTGTCAAACGATTTTGGGGTAGAATAAAATCACAACTGCAAAGAAGTTTTCAATCACAGAGTTACGTTGGAAAAACGAATTGAAATGAGGAATTCAGTGGAAGGCTTAATGCATCGCAGACTGCTTATGAAAACAGTCTGCGATGTTGACAAATAATTTTATTTCAACAATGTTAGTTTAGCAGTTTTTACATTTTCCCCAGCTTGAAATCTGTAGAGATAGGTCCCGGAACTGACAACAGCGCCCGTTTCATCTGTTCCATCCCATTTAACAGTTTGGACTCCTGCCGACGCTATTCCACTATACAGTAGTTTAATTTTTTGTCCGTTGAAGTTATAAATTGCCAGAGTCACCTGAGCGCCATTCAATTTTTCTGGTAAATCAAAACGAATAATCGTTTCCATGTTGAAGGGATTGGGATAATTGTGATACAAACGCAGTGTTTCCGGGCTTTGATTTTCATTCTCATTTTCAATTGATGTTGGTTGCATGACAATCGAAAAATCAGGAGCCACGGAATCGTCCACGGTGATTTTTGCTGCTGTCGCAATATTCTGTCCCATTTGTGGTTGTGACGCAGTTTCCAAAACGAACTCACCAATTTTTTCACCAGCAGAAAATCCTGCAATACAGGCAATTGCAATATGCGTTTGGTTGGCATCCATGTTATTGAGTACAAAAGATTGTTGTTTAGCCGGCGCAAACGCAACTGACAACGGGGGTGTTCCATGCCAGTTCAGTGAAAGGCATAAAGAATTTAATCCAGCGACTTTTTGCGCCACATTTAAAGACAGGTTAATTTTTCCATCGCCATCGATGGCAGGATGAATTGCCAGGGCCTGGATTTTAGCGATTTTTGGAAGTCCGCTGTTGTGCCAGTTGCCAGTTACATCACCCAAAATATAAGCAGAAAAGTCTTGTGTGTATAAACTTTCCAGGTCGATGACCTTGTTCGCAGGATCAAATCCCCATTGCCCCGTGGCCATAGTTCCTGCTTCAAAATAGGCGACATGTCGCAACACAGCAACGGCATCAGCGCCGGAAAGCAGCCCGTTTTTATCCACATCGGCAGCCAAAATCTGGACCGCTGTTAATTGCCGGACGAAGGCCACGGTTTGCATAATTGCAAGCGCATCGGAGGCTGTGATTGCATCGTTGATTTCACCGGTTTTTTGGGGTGCGATGGTATATTGACCACGAATGAGCTCATCGATGAGATACCCCCCGGTTTGATCGGTCTGCACTGTTCGAAATTCAGGGCCACTAATGGATACAAGGACATCACCAACAGGCTGGTTGCTGGCATAATAGGTCACATGTCCATCAATTTTATCTTTAGCAATCATCAGAACTTTGCCATCAATAAGTTCCATCACGGGGCTACAAATGTCCTGCAAATCCGCAGTGGAAATGTATGTGTGTGTGCAGAGCGAATCGAAAAGCACCGGTGTAATCGAATCGGCGAGACCGACTGCTTCAAACTGCAATATCGCGATTTCAAGAGATGAGCCGGAGAGCGCTGCAATACCGTCGCCAGTCACCTGGAACAGCACATTATCATTGGTTAAACCAGATGTTGTCTCAAACGGAAGATCCCGGTTTATTTGAGAAATGGAAAAACCGCTGGCGCTGGAGCCGATGAGCACATCTCGGAGTTTTAGGGCACTCGTGTCCCACTCAACCGTTGTTTGGATAAAGCTGACATTTTCTGCATTATTTAGTAGCACCGGAATATCAATTCGAGCCCCGATTTGTGCCTGATTATTTGAAGGGAGAAATAATTCCATCGGCGGTGAGAGCACCCTCAACTGCAGCGGTGGGAATGAATAACCCACATTTAATTCCTTGTCTGTTGCCCTGGCAACCAAAATATAATCACCCGGAGCCGTGGGCAGCCAATCGTATTGCCATTGTTCAAAAGTGCCGTTGACGGGCATGACGGCTTGCCAGGAAACACCACCATCCAGACTTATTTCCACGGTATCAACGCCAGAACCCCCGAAATCCGCAGCACTTCCCGTCACTATAATAAGGCCAATATTATGTTCCGAACTATCTTTTGGAAAGGTAATTTGACAGATGGGTGATACTCTGTCACTCATACTAACTTCCCCATCGATAAAATCGATCTGTGAGCCATAAAGATCAACTAAATCAGTTGTTGTCAAAAAACTATGGGCGGCTCGTGTATCCGGATGAATACTGGAACTACCAATCGAATCGGTTTTTACAAAAACAAGTTTTGCAATTTCCAGGTTTTCACCTGTGATCGATTGCGTACCCCCACCTGAAAGCTGAAAGAGCACTTGTGTATTCGCTGTCGGGCTTTCCGGTTCTTTGTTGAAGTTTGTATTGATAACACCCAATTGCAGACCGCCGGCACCTGCGCCTTGCAGTACATGCGGAGGGACCAATTCCAATTGGGATGAATCGTATTCAACTGTAATCTGAATAAAGGCAATTCCCAAATCACTGGATAACAGCACCGGCACCTCGATTGTATCGCCCGGTGCAGCCGTTATGTTGCCAATTTCAATTTTATGCTGAGCCCACAGTGCCGATGAGACAAAAAACAGGCTGGTGATCAGCGTCTTTTGAAGTTGCTTTTTCAAATTCATTCTTATTCCTTATTGTTTTTTGTTTAGATTATTTTTTTGCCCATTTTCATATCAGGATTCACTGCAATTCATCCCCTGTTTTTTGGGACATTTGAATATCGTATTGCAGTAAATTTTATTCGAATTTGTCAAGCCGACTTCGGTAAATTTATTTTGGTGCATAAAAATATCGAGCTCGGCCTGGCCATCGTCCGGGCATTCCACACAAAGAAGATAAGTGCGTTTCAGTGTTTCAATTGCACCATGCAAAATTTGTAAGTCCGCCCCTTCCGCATCGATACTCAAGAAAAAAATCCACTTTGGATCGATGCATCGAGTGAGTTCATCCAGCGTAATTTGCGGGATGTATTCCTGTTTTTGGATATGAGCAGCAGGGAGCGACATCACCGAACTCAACGCCGAATTAAAAGCATGGTTAAACTGATTCAACTGCATATTTGATCCGATCAGGGTTCGAACACTAATATCTTTTTTGCGAAAGCGATGTAACAGCTGATAGTTAGAGCTGTCAGGCTCAACGAGAACTCCCCTGAGGTTTTTCCGGTAGAATAAATAAGTATTTGAATTCAGGGTTGGATGGTTAGCACCTACATCGATGTAGATTCCACTGTCAAGATCCAAATCGGCCATTAGGTTTTCAATCTGCATGTCCTCACCATACTGCGCGTATGATTTTTTTGGTGCCAGCATGCCATCACGGATGGCAATGAAATACCGGCGTGCTATCACTGCCCATCGCATGTGCTTCGAAAATTTTGAATAAACTGGTCTCATTATTTTTCACCCATTAAAGAACGAACAACACACCCCGCGAATATAACCCCGAGTTGAATTAAAATTTAATACGGGATTCCAAAGCAGGAAAATCCAGCTATTACAGGTAATAAACCTTCCAGATATTGAATAACTGGAAGGTTTAACCCCGTCCTTATTTCAACAGCATAAGTTTTTTGGTTTGAGATACCGAGCCAACTTGTAATCGATACAGGTAGACTCCTGAGCTCACAACCTCACCACGAGCATCCCGGCCATCCCAGATTACTTCGTGTACACCGCTTTCAATTTCTTGCTGCAGCAAGTCCCTGATTTTCTTACCCGTGATCGTGTACATTTGCAAGTACACGTTTTGTCCGGAATAGGCACTTGGCAGATAGAATTTAATCCGGGTTTTGATATTAAATGGATTAGGATAGTTGGCATAAAGCTCCACTTTCTCTGGAAGCACAGATTGAATTGTTTGTTGTTCCACATCCGGCAGATCTCCTGGAAAATCATTTACAACTGCTTTGGCGACGCGCAGAAATAGGGGCAATTCCATATTCTGTTTCGGTACCTGCACTTGGAATTCTCCGATTTTTTCGCCATCCCGAAAGCCCTCGAGACTCGCGAAAGCAAAGTGCATTTTGCCATCGACAAGTTTTGATGAAGCTGCCAGAGCATCGCCGGCAGGGATAAAGACGGGAACGGTTTTCGGTTCAATTTCCCAATCCAAAGAAATTTGACCGGTGTGCACAATACTTTGCCCTGCGACGTGGAGCGCGAACGTTAAATTATCGCCATCATTTATACGCACATCCCAGGCTAACCGTGCTGGTGAGCCGATTTTAGGCGCATTATTGCCCTGCCAACTGCCGTTAATATCGCCAAGAATGTGCCCAGCAAAATTGTACTGGTTTGTATTACCTGGGTTGATCTGGCCGTTTTCAGGCATAAACCGCCAGGTGCCGCATTCTGCAATTCCTGTTTGCACAAAAGCAAGATAGCGCAAAATTGCCACAACATCGGCCCCGGTGACTCTATCATTTTTATCTACGTCTGCAGCGATTTTTTGACCCGGATCGAGATTGATAATGAATGCAATAGCACGCATGGCCAAAAGCACGTCTGAACCCGTGATAGCCGAACCAATATTGCCGGATTTGGAAGCATTGATTACATAAGGCACCGTAGCGAGGTTGCTTAATTTATACACACCTGATGAATCCGAAATAACGCTCTTGACAAACTGATTATTTTCACGTAGTTCGACCGTCGTGTTGGTAACAGGTTTGCCTTGTGTATAATAAGAAATCGTTCCCGAGATAGAGTTGGATTGAGAGATGACAACGTTGCAGCGGTTGGTATGTAATGTATTGCCGCACATATCAAATGGATCGCTCGTCGTCAGGAAAGAATGGGTACAATCCTTATCTATTTCAAGTGGTGAGAAAGTATTAATAGAACCAACAGCTAAAAATTCCAGATTCAAAATATGAATATCATTACCAGAGACGGAATTCGTACCGCCCCCTGATAACTGCACGATAACATTTTTGTTCGTGCCCGGAGTATATGGCGGGAAAGAAGGATTCGCATTTATTTCACCAATTGTGAATCCGGGTACTCCTGCACCGATATCAGCACCGACAAAATTCAACAAATTGCTATCATAATCAAAAGTAAGTTGAAGAAAACTTATATTTTGTGCGGTGGATAATTTCACCGGGATAATCACATTTTGTCCAGGACTAACATCGGCATTTCCAGGCATTGTGATAGTGGCTTCCGGTTGCAATGCCGTTATGCAGATGTTGTCAAAACGCGAAGTGCTTTTAAAGACATTCAATCCAATATACCCGCTTTGCCAGGTATTATCGGTATGCTCAAAAAGCAAATTACCATCGGCTCGTACTCTAATTATAGCTCCATCACGCTCGACACGGAGATGATGATAGTAATTATCATTAACATAATCCTGACCAACAGATTTAATTGGAGTTCCAGAACCGTTCACCAGCCTGTAGAGCTCGACAGAATTGACACCAAATTTGAGGTAGTAACCATTATCGTTGCCATCGGCCAGGGTTGGCACAGCAAAAAGCAAAGTATAATTCTTATTGATAGCCGCCGTGGAACGGGCGTCAAATTCGATGGCGAAATCACCCCATTTTTTAGCAGAGAGCAGACTCCATTCATCGCCGCTGGAAGCTGTATGCAGGTTGTAAACATTCGAGCCATCAACATAACTGACTTCCCAGTAAGCAGGAGTGACAGGTTGCCAACCATCAGCATTGCCATCTTCGAAGTCATCGGAAAAATCACCATTGCAAGGTGGCAAGAGTTTACGAATATGGTGGATCGGTGTAGTCGATGACAACCCGAGGTTATCAAAAGCATCAATGAAGTATTCCAACCCTGCATCCGTCAAATATGTGTGTGGAATCATTGCCGAATATGTCGAACCGTTGGCATTCATTCCGGTCACAACAAAACTTGCAACGCCCTTGGAGCGGAAATGTAATTTTGCATCTAAGACATAATCTGTAACATCCGTGATAGTTGCAGAAATTGGAATAGATGCTCCGGCAGAAGCGGTAGCGACAGGTGTATGCATAATCTGTGGAGGGCTGTTGCCACTGCTACCGCATGCTTCCACGGTAAAATTATCGAACCATGCTTGATCATTATACGACCCAATACCCACTTGCCCGATGCCAAATATCTGGTTTTCCGCTGTTATGATAACTTGGCCATCATAATAGATATAAATGGTACTGCCGGTTCGTGTAATCTGCACATCGTGATAAGCACCATCTCCCATAGTGGCCGGGTCATAGATTGCTAATTCAGTGCGAATTCCATTTTGGATTACGTGCAATCCGGTATATTCTTCTTTGCTGTTGTAACCGACGTAGTAATAATTGAATTCATCCTGAAAACCGAAGATAATTGCCAGATCTGCAAAATAATTAGTGGGTCCCGCTGTTTCGGTTTTAGCCGCACATTTCAATGTAAAATCCCCATAATACTTCCCATTAACCACTGCAAATTCCCCTAACCGGTGTCCATCGGGTGAGAGGTACTGAGTGGTGTTAATGTAGAATTTCATATTGCCATTATCATTTTGAAACGACCAACGACTCGGATTATAAAGCGTCCATTCGCTTGCATTGCCATCTTCGAAAGCATCCGTAAAATCAGCAGGGCAATTGGTGCCTGCAATAACGTTAATTGTATAAACAGCTGTCTGTGCCGAGAGCCCAAGATTGTCCGTGGCAGCGATAAAATATTCGACGCCGCTAGTGGCCACAGCCGAGGCCGGGATCGTCGTCACATATTTACTACCGGAAAGCGGCATGTTCGCCAAGGTATATTGTGCTGTCCCCTTTTTGCGATAATAGAGCCGAACATAATCAACATAATCGGTGTGATCTGTCACAGATGCAGCAATATTGATAACGCTCCCGGGAGCTGCCGTTGTGATCGGCGAATGATGAATAACCGGGGGTAGATTATTCGTCGGCGTACAATCGGTTGTGATTTGAAAATCATCAAAATAGGCACCATCATTATAGGAGCCAACGCCCATTCTCCCTGCTGGAATGATGATATTTGTGTGACTTCCCACGAGAAATCCATCGTAATAGACATCGAGGGTGGTACCTTTCTTTTCAAGGTGAATCAGATGAAAACTATTATCGTCAATTTGGGTATTCAGATCGAATAATGTTGTGCGCACGTTATTCTCTATCTGAAATACCTGACTCCAATCCCGCGTGCCATTAATCATGAGATAATGATAATTCTGCGCATCGACATAGCCGAATACAACTGCAAAATCTGCAAATGCATTTGTATTGAGGTTCTCTGACGATTTTGCATAAACCGAGAGCTTGAAATCTTCATAATTTTGTGAATTTAATACAGATAATTCCCCTAATGCTTCGGTACCGATTGGATCAAATAATGTCGTATTGATACCATAATAATAATATGCACCTTCTTGAGCAACTTCCCAACGCCCGGGATTTAAGGGTGACCAGCCATTTGCGTTACCATCTTCGAAATTATCCGCCAGGTCTGGTGGACAGTTACCGGTGCCACCGCCGTTCGTCTCAAGCAAGTGCACACCATTTATTGAGGCTATGCCGAGATCATCCACGGCCCGTATGTAATATTCTACGCCATTTGTTGTGATAATACTACCAGGAATATTTGCAGAATAAGTACCGCCTGATAATGTCATTGCAACTGAAGTATAAATCAATGTTCCATATTTTCGATAGAATAATTTAACTGCAGCTACCGAATTCGTGTAATCTGTAACAACAGCATTGATGCTGACCGAGGCCCCGACTGTACCGGAGAGAACCGGTGTGTGAGAAATCAACGGAGGCTGGTTTGGTAACACAGCGATTTGCACAGGATAAATACTCGGATCAAGCTCAGGATATGTCGATGTCGTTTGCCCATCCGTTGCTTTAATATAATAATCGACACCCGGTTCCAAAACAACGTTTCCAGGGATAGTTGCTTCAAAAATATTATTTCCAGTATCTATCATTGTCATTGAATTGTATGTGGCAGTACCGGTTCTTCTGTAATAACATAATACCGATTGAACAAAGGGTTGGCTCGAATCGGTGACCTTGGCCCGAATTACGATGGGAACGCTCTGAATTTGCGCAGTATTGCTCAAGTTGGCAGTGGCGGTCGTCAGTGTAATGATTGGCCATCCAAATCCATAATAACCAATAACATTTTTGTTTTGCCCCAGTGCATCAACATTGATTTTCACCTCACGCTGGCCGCTGGTTATGACATCATTGGTCGTGCGGTACTGCACGATGTAAGAACTGGCAACATCCTGCAAAATGGCATCGAGGATGTCATCGTAAGGTCCGATGACTGATTTTAGAATTCCACCAGTCTGGCCACGAATACTGTTGGGACCACAATAATCCGTTTGTGAAACACCATAAGCACAATCAACGGCAGTGTGTACGATAATGCCATTGTTGTTGCAAACATTGATAGCAGAAGCCAAATCATCGCCGTTGCTGTCTTCATCTGTTATAAGCAAAAAATGACGCTGACTCGCAGGCCGGAAACTGAAACCAACGGCAGCATTATAAACAGCTTGCAGCCCATGTTCGTAGCCACCACTTACCGTGAAAGTATTAAGCATTTGTTTGAAATATTCAACATTTGAGGTGAAATTCGCGTTATTCATCAAAACAATTTCATGGGAAATACCGTGCCCAAAACGAACAAGCCCCAGGCGGAAATCTATATTCTTAAGTACCAATTGATCGACAAAATGATTAACATTGTCAACAACAGCCTGCTGTTCTTCACCCATGCTCCCGCTATCATCGATGAGAAAAATCATATCGAGAATGCGGGTGCCACCGCCGGTGCCTGCAGGCGTAACATTGAAAAAATCCAGTTGACGGACACCATCTTCATAGGCTTTAAAATCGTTAACCGTAAGATTATCGATACCTGCAATTCCGTCCGAGACATCAATAGTTGAATAAATAAACGGAAAACTCTGTGCATTCAAAGATTGCATCGATATTTGTAAATTCGCTGCAATGTTTTTGGGCGTTATTTTAGCAGCCATATTTCTTGTATACGCTTGCAGAGACGATATGCCCTGAAATTCCTCCTTCCCAAATGATAGAACCATACCCCTGTCATCCAGGCTATTCACTGTTATGCTGTAATCAACCTGAGTATCAATATTCTCAACTTCCAATTCCCGTGAACCGGAAATGACATGCGTAGTTTCCTTTTGTGTTTGCAGATTGGTAAGCACGACTTGAAAGCGTTCATTCTGAGCTTGCGTGTACCATTTCACGTGTAATTTTTGATCATCCGCAGCCTTTACTGAAACATCAATCTCTTGTGCAAAAACAAAATGAAATACAAACAATAGAAGCCCAACACCCAATGAAAACGGTTTCCAGCTACGTACATAAAAACATAGGTAATGCACCATTAGCCCAGCCCTCCATTAATAATTGAAAAAATGAGAAAAAAGAATGTGTTTTCCGGAAAATTTCAGCCTATAGAATTGTTATACCATGACTGCAAATACTTAATGAGTATCCTAAAATATGTGCAATGAATAATCCGAAAAAAAAGCGTCCCTGTAAGAAATAGAAAGAAGAATTCACCCTGAATGTTATTCAATATTAATTACATTTTGATTAAATGCAACCTTTTATGGCATTTATAAAAATTAATAATAGACTTTTAGTGGTTTATAAAGCTTTAAAATGTAAATAGACGAGGGTGTAAATGCTTTGTCAAGCTCAGTCTCCATTGGGCACCTGCGCTTGTCGAAGGCAAGATCAACCAACAATCACCAGGTTTTTAACTCAATATTTTATACTTTGAGAATCACAGGTCGGAAGAAACTGCTACCAAGCGCTGAGAATCGATCATTAAGTAAATACTTTAAAAATCCCGCCAACCAACGCAGCCTGCTAACTTTTCTCTTCAAACGCACCACGTTGCATGTAACTAATTCCAAATATACTTCAACATTTTATCAGTAAATTATTTTGAATTTTCAGCGTGCCGACTTCCCTCCATGTGGGCGTATAAATTAACTTTGGACTTTGTTTTTAAATTAATGTCAGTCGTATTAAAAGCTAAAAAAATTGTGCGGATGTCGCCGGGAGAGTGGCGTCATCGGGCAAAAGAATATCTCGATATCCAGCAAGAACGGAAAAACTATCAGACCGAACTTACTGAAGTGACTGCAGACGATTTTAATTTCTTCGCCTCGGGATTCGAAGACTTCTGGCGGCAATTCGGTAGAAAGGATGCACGGGAATTTATTCAATCCCAAAGTGCAAAACGCCTGTTTCCCACCCCGCAAAATAGCCAAAAAGGCATGTTGTTTCAATTGCTTTACCCACACGAATTCATTCGCAGCATCGACCGCGCCGATGGTTTTCTCGCAGGGAAATTTAAATTTATGGGCATCGAATGTGAATTTCCAGATAGCATTCCATGGCAGTCCGATCCACTTTCACTGCAAGAATATCCAACCGGGTTTTATCGCGATATTGAAATTTTTAAAAACCGCGAGGGCCAGGATATCAAACACGTTTGGGAGATTAACCGCTTGCAATTCCTGATCGAAATTGCCAAAGCCTATTATCTCACAGATGACGAAAAATATCGTGTAAAACTCGAAGCGCTCATTCTGGATTGGGTCGAAAAAAATCCATTTAAAACCGGGGTAAACTGGACAAGCGCTCTTGAAGTCGGGATGCGGGCTTTCTCACTAATCTGGGTGCTGAATTTTTACTTTGCTTCGAGAAAACAATCAGCCGAAGTTTTTTTCACCATTCTTAAATTACTGTATCTCAGCGGCGTTTATATCAAAGAAAACTTGTCGTTCTATTTCAGCCCCTACAATCATTTGATCGGCGAAGTGGCGGCGCTATTTATGATTGGCTACCAATTTCCCATCTTGAAAAATGCCAACGATTGGCACAAAGAAGCCTGGAATATTCTCGACGATCAGGTTGAAAAGCAGTTCAGTGCGGATGGTGGTACTGTTGAGCAGGCAACATTTTATCATCATTTCACCCTGGGATTTTACTTGCAATGCGCCAACGCCAAAAAATTGAACGGCGATCCAATTTCCCAACGAATTTTGAATCAATGCGAACGGTCGATCGAATTTTCCATGCAAATGATGCGGCCCGACAAAACCCTCCCCTGGATCGGCGATATCGACACGGCACGGTCCATTTATTTCAGCGATCCAGCCAATTGGAATTTCACCAGTTTCCAGGGAATCGGGGCTGTTTGGTTTAACCGGAGCGAAATGAAAGCCGCAGCCGGAAAGTTGGGAGAAGATGCTTACTGGTTTCTCTCTCCTTCTGAAATTGAAGCCTATAATGCAATGCCGGAACAACATCTCGAGCATAATTTTTATACCCTGGGTAGCTCCGGTTACACAGTCATGCGCAGCGGTTGGCAACCGGACAGCCACTTCAGTTACATCGATTGCGGACCTATCGCAGAGGGGATTTTCAAAGACGGGACGCCCTCTGCAGCACATGGGCACGCAGATTTGCTGCATTTTGAAATCGCTGCATTCGGCGAAAATCTGCTCATCGATCCGGGATTTTCCAATTATCGCGGCGATATCGCCTGGCACAAATATTTTCGCAGCACAGAAGCGCACAATACAATCACAATCGACGGGCAATCGCAACTCGAGCAGGCAGGAATTTTAAGTTGGAGCCATGCACCGGAATTTTTCCCGCTACAACGCTTTTCAGGCGATTTTTGCAACGCCTTTGTCGGGGAACACCATGGTTTTAAAAGGCTGCCCGCAAAAGCCGTACATCGCCGCTACTTCTTATTCATCGATAACAAATTCTGGGTTACCTTCGATATTTTACAATCCGGGTTACGCAAGGAAAATCGAGCAAAACACGCAGTCAAAGCTCATTTTCACACCGTTGATTATGCTGAAATTCAACTCAGCAGCAAAGATCCAAATTCGATAATTATATTGGGTGAGAAAGCCAGTTTGCAGATGCATTTTCTCACCAGGAACAATGAAGAGATTAGCGGAGCAACCGAACGCGGTGGGGACACACCGGAAAAGGGTTGGATTTCCCCAACTTATCGAGAAAGAAGACCAGCTCAAATTGCCACGCTTTCAACAAGTTGTGATTTCCCTTTCGAAATGATTGGATTGTATTTACCGGAAAAATTGGGAGCGCCTTCCCAAATTAAAATCAGAAAAAAACAACACGGTTTTTCTGTCAGCACCTCGGATTCTGATTATAAAATAGAATTCACGTCATCTGAGAATAATGATGAAAAATCAGGCAGTACCACAGGTGTGAAAATAACCAGATTAGCTGAAAAAATGGAACAATCGCTCATGCTGCAAAGCATTCCGGAGCAGGACAGAAAAAATGGTTATCCGACGGCTCCCATTATCAAAATTTAATCCAATGCGGCAATTTGAAATACTCGGAGCAGGATGATAGAATTCTAAACAATTAAATACTTATATTTCAACACGGGCAAACTTACTTTTGCAAACTAAACCCTTAAAAATTTTAGAAATATCCAGTTATCCGCCACCACGCGCCGGTTGGGGCATGCGGGTCTATTTTCTTAAAAAAGAACTGGAAAAACGCGGTGATATATGCACTGTTCTCAATACCGGCAAGGGCCGATTTCTCACCGGACGTGATTTTGAGCCTGTGTTCAGCGGATTCGATTTCGTGAAAAAAGTCTTCAAATATTGCCTAAAAGGATTCACAGTGCACATGCATTTAAACGGCGATTCTCCGAAAGGATTTGTTCTCACCTCGCTCGCTTTGCTGATAAGTTTATTGACCTTTAAACGCGCCGTGATTACATTTCACGCGGGACCGTTACAGCACTATTTTCCACAATCGCGAGCGCCGCGCCTTAATCTGCTGTATAAATTTATTTTCACGGCGCCACGTCACATTATTTGCAATAATTTGTTGGTAAAAAAAGCCATCGTTGGGTACGGCATTGATCCACAAAAAATCGTGCCGATTCAAGCGTTTAGTCGCCAATATTTGCAATTTGAGGATGTTCAATTGCCACAGGCAACGGAAACATTTTTTCAGAAATACAAGCATATCGCCTGCAGCTACGTTTTTTTTCGTCCTGAATTTTTCATCGACGATATGTTAATTGCAACAGCATCCATCCTTGAAAAAAATGCAAATTTTGGATTGATAATTCTCGGTTCTGATCTCGGATCGGAGCCGCAGAAAAAACTGGTTGAAGAATTGAAGATTTCGGATCATGTTTTGTTTGTCGGCGACCAGGATCACGACGCATTTTTAAGTATAATGAGCCGGTCGCAGCTTTACTGGCGCACACCGGTAAAAGATGGTGTTGCTTCCTCTGTTCTCGAAGCTTTGTCATTGCAGGTACCCGTCGTGGCCAGTGAAAACAACACCCGGCCTGAAAGTGTAATAACTTATGAAAATTCAAATATTAATGATATGGTATCCAAAGTTTTATCGGTCATCGAAAATTTTGAAAAAGCCCGGGCAGCGGTCATTAAACCCATAGTGCCGGACACAATTGGGGAAGAAATCGACGTTTTGGCAAATGGCAAATTAGCCGATACCAGCACAAATTTAAAAATAAATACAAAAAAAAGCCTGTCTCAGGCATAAACTTCGGAAGGAATAAAATGAGAATTTCTGTTTTTGGAATGGGATATGTTGGCTGTGTTTCCGCCGCTTGTTTTGCTGATATGCACCACGAAATTATTGGCGTCGATGTGAATCTACAGAAACTGGACTTGATTAAAAAAGGGCAATCGCCGATCATCGAACCGGGCCTTGATGAACTGCTCGCCCAGGTTATAAAAACAGGAGCGCTGCAAGTAACTGACAGTGCAGAATATGCCATCAAAAACAGTGATATTTCCATGGTTTGCGTCGGCACGCCGAGTAAACAAAACGGCAGTCTGGATACCCATTTTCTATTGCGTGTTATGGAGCAAATCGGAGCGACCTTAAAATCAATCGAGCACTATCACGTTGTGACAATTCGCAGCACCTTATTACCGGGTGTGGCCAAAGAATACATCATCCCGTTGCTGGAGCAGACCAGCGGCAAAACCGCCGGTGAGGATTTTGGCGTCTGTGTCAATCCTGAATTCCTGCGTGAAAGCTCTGCAATCGATGATTTCCAAAATCCACCTTTCACACTCATCGGTCAGTTCGACCAACGCAGCGGCGATCGTTTGGCTGAAGCTTATGCTCCGATAGATCGCCCGGTTTTTCGAACAGAACCGGATGCTGCTTCGATGGTGAAATATGCCAGCAATAATTTTCATGCACTCAAAGTTGCTTTTGCCAATGAAATTGGCGCGGTTTGCAATCAATTGGATATTGACAGCCAGCAGGTCATGCGTGTTTTTTGTGAAGACCGCAGCTTGAATATTTCCAAAACTTATTTGCGGCCGGGTTTTGCCTTCGGTGGCTCATGCCTGCCAAAAGATGTGCGCGCATTGAGTTATGCAGCAAAACACCGCGATGTGCACACACCGCTGCTCGATTCCATTTTGCCAAGTAATGAAAATCATATCGAACGGGCTGTCCGCAAAGTCCTTGAGCGCGGCAATCGCCATGTTGTTATGCTCGGACTCAGTTTCAAACCGGGAACAGATGATCTGCGTGAAAGTCCATTGGTGACGGTTGCTGAAACCCTGATTGGCAAAGGATATAAATTAAAAATTTACGACGAAGAGGTAATTCTCTCCAATATTTTTGGCAAGAACAAGGAATATATCGAGCGTTCCTTGCCACACATCAGCGAGCTTCTCACCAGTGATGTCGAAGGCGCGTTAAAAGATGCTGAAACGATCATCATCGGCAAGCGCCTGAAAAATATGGACGAAATTTGCGGTATGTTTGAAGAGCACCAATTCGTATTGGATTTGGAATACATCGCGGATTGGGCACCGGCTGAGAGCGAGAAAATTGTGTAACGTGTTTTAGTTCAGGGATTCTCCCCTGAACTATCCACAATTTTATTATGGGGCTTGTTTCTTCATTAAATTCAAATCGCTGGTAACTTATCTAAATGAAAATGAAAAATATCTGCTACATTTCCTGGGCTGAAAACTGCAGTCGCAGCGATCACACGGCGCGCGAGCTCGGTGGCATTTCGCATATGATTTATCTGCCCAATCTGGGTAGTAAGCCGTCAACTATTCTCTTTAAATATAGTGGGCAGTTTATTAAAACCCTGCGTATAATTCTACGTGAAAAACCAGATGCCATTTTTGTGATGTCGCCTCCCATTTTTGCCGCGCTTCCTGCCTGGATTTATAAAATTTTCACCGGCACACCGTTCGTGATCGACACCCACACCGCCGCTTTGCTGATGCCGCGTTGGAAACACCTGCAATGGCTGCAGCACTGGCTCAGCCGACAGGCGGCAACAACCATCGTGCATAACGAACATCTCGCAGAAATTGTGCGAAAAAATGGCGCCCACGCCACCATTGTCCGGGATGTTCCTGTTCATTTTTCAGGTAATGAAAAATTCTCATTAAATGGTCAATTCAGTATTGCGGCTGTGTGTTCATTTAATTATGACGAGCCGATAAAAGAGCTTTTCCACGCTGCAAAAAAACTGGGAAATATCCAATTTTACATGACCGGCAATCCCAAACACCTCAAACCTGAAATACTGGCAAAAAAACCCGATAATGTGCACTTGACTGGATTCATCTCAGATGCGCTTTATGGCGATCTCATTTCAAACGCAAATGCCGTGATTACCCTCACAACCCGCGATCACACCATGCTGCGCGGCGCCTGGGAGGCTATATATCAAAAGACGCCGGTTATCGTTTCTGACTGGCCTATTTTACAGAAAAATTTCCCCACCGGTGCAGTGCATGTGGACAATTCGGTGCCTGGCATTATAACGGGGATTAAGGATATGCAGCAAAATTATGCAGACTATAAAGTGGGTGCAGTCACACTCAACCTGAAAAAACATGCGCACTGGCAAGAAACGAAAAAACAAATTTTAGATAGACTGTTTTAAAGCCATCGCCCCCGATTGTCATTCCGGTTTTTTTTGTCTTGGAAATTAAATCATATTCCTAAAATTTTTCAGTCCGTGCAATTCAAATAATTTGAATTGCAGAAGCAAAAGAATACCGGAATCTTCTCGTCTGAGTACTATTTCGGGAGCTCCCGGTATTGCATAAACCGCAAACCGGGATGACAGCCAGTTTCAGAAGTATGTTGCCAAGCTTGGTTCAGGTATTAGTATTTACGATATCCCCATATAAATCACGCCAGTCAGGATTTAGACTGTTGATTAAATTCTGTTTGAACTTTTTCTTCCACTTTTTCATACGTTTTTCATGTTCAATCGCGATTCTGACATCTGGAATTTCTTCATACCACACCAACTTATGGCAATTGTACTTTTTCGTAAATCCATCCGCTGCACCCGTTTTATGCTCATAAACCCGGCGAATCAAATTGTTAGTGACACCAATATAGAGAACTGTATGGTGTTTGTTGGTCATGATATAAACAAAATAAGTGTTCATTGGAGCATTCCCCTATACACTTGATATTCTCTCGTTAAATTCCAGAACCTGAAAATCTTTTCCCGTAGAAAATAAAAAATGAATCGTCATTCCGGTTTCTTTTGTCTTGGAAATTAAGTACGCTTCCAAAATAATTCTGTCGTTGAAATGCATATAACTTGAATTACAGAAGCAAAAGAATACCGGAATCTTCTCGTCTGAGCACATTTTCGGGAGCTCCCGGTATTGCAAAAAATGCAAACCGGGATGACTTCTGTTTGCGTGCAAACGGCTATTTTACCACGGCACCGCCAGGCCCAATTCCTCAGGCGATTGTTCGATATAGTACAACTCCAATTCCCACCAGCTATACCCATGGCGCGGAAAATCAGATAAATAGATAACCGCTGTAAAATCATTTTCACTTGTGGGTTGTTCCAGTACAAATGGGCCAAACGATCTGGATTTGATATTGACAGGAATAACTGTTACTGCTTCGCCGGGTAAAGGGTTGGCAATTTCATAAGTCATCTCTGCGATGGGATCGAAGCGCAAAGGTTCGATTTCCAGATTATTGGCCTTCACTTTTAACAAATCACGCCCATCAACGCGGGCTTTCCAGTGCAAGAGTTTGACCGCTGAATTTGAATATTGGCGCAAGACTGCAGCCGATTTCTCCTGCTGCTCGGCGATCAGTTTTTTTACCCCGATATCGTCAGGAGCAGAACGCAATTTCATTTCAGCCAAGGGCAAATCCTGCAAAACCTGATCGACATTTACTAAAAGTTGTTTCATGCCATCGAGTCGGTAAACGCAACCCGGAGCTGCGCTAAATTCTCGCATCGATTCGGTCAATCTTATGCTTAATTTCTCAAGATTATTTTTCTTTTCAGCGATAGGATTTTCCCGGTAAGCAAAATAAGACAAAAATGTTTTCACATACAAATTATTGGTTTTAATTAGCTGAAAAGTGAGGTTGACAGAGTCGCCTGCCTTTTTTGCTAAATCTGAATTTGCAATTAAAGGTTTTGCCGAATCGAATTTCGCAGCCATTTTCTCCGCGACATCTAATCCGTAGTCGAGGTAAAGAATTGTTTCTTCCAGCCAGGGCTTGCAGCGCAGATAAAGATTGTACAGAAAATCGACGTGTTTTTTGCCATTATCGAGACGGGGGAGTCCCTTGGCGGCAAATGTTGTCAATCGCAAATGTGGCAACGAACGAAAATCGCCATGTGCTGCAGGTTCGATATAAATGCCGTATTTATAGGCTTTTGCTGAAGCCATTAAAATATCCGCCAGCGGTTCTGCAGCCTGCTGGCCGAAAACCATCGCCGCATAGTCGCGAGCAATTCCCCGGACATTTTCATCCGGGTCCCATGCCAAACGGTAAATGGAATAGGCCGTTACGGCTTGTGTGCTCCAGTCAGTTTTTCCCGGTACACCAAAATCGGCGCCCCGCAAATTGCTATTTTTGGGGGCAAGAATAGTTTGCAATCCCCCTTGAAAATAAGACCCGGGATAGGTCGGGCAAATATTGACACCTGCCTGCCCGTGGTAATCCAACGTGGCCAAAAGCACAAACATGTTGTGTGGCGTTAAATTGAAAGTCGGGTTGTACGGCTGGTGAAAATAGCGGTCAGTGGTACTCAAATATGGCGAAAGATACAGGTTTTTCACCGGGATATCATCGGTAAAAATATCCTTGTAAACGGTGGCCATGGAATGTTGTTCGTGGGCGCTGGTCACCCATGTTCGCTGATAGTAAATTTTATCGAATTCACCGACGATAACGTTGTACATTTTTTTAACGTATGTTCGGTACCGTTTCGCCAGACTCCAGTCACAATTCTCGCCATCGTGCATAACATCCAACGCTTCGAAATTACCACCAACGCGAGTAGCCTCGCCGGTGCGAATGCGCACGCCATCGATTTCCGGCAGAACCTGCAATAATCGCCTGTATTTCGCCTGCACTGCATCCCAGAACGCTGGATCACTCGGGGTGGCTTTCGCACGGAACTCCTGCATCAAGGATGGGTGGTAAGAAAATTCGTCTTCATAAACAAAAAACTTCAAGTGCAACTTGTGCGCGTAATCGATCAATTCTTTGAGATTATTTCTGTTTTTCGCATTTGCGCTACGCTCCGGCTCGTTATCCCAGGGGACAAGTTGATTGATCGATGGACCACCCCAAACCCAATTCGCACTGTAGCGCAGGGCATTTTGCATCGCCGCTTTCGAATTTCCGGAGGTGAATCTGTTTTTTAATTTCGGGGTGCGCACAGTATTCATTTCCGGGATTTCGCCAAAAACCTTGAATCTGTCCCAAATCCAATACAAGCCGTACACATCGCCTAAAATGGAGCCGCCGGAAACAACGAGTATTTTATTGCCATTTACGCGTGTCGTGATTAATTGGTACCCCTGCGGATCATCGAGTTTTTGCAGCTCGATGTTTTTGGATTTAGCCAACTTCGCCACCAGCTTATTCCGCTCTGGCGACCCAACCAGAATTGATTTCGCGGATATTCTTGTCTTATCATCTACCAGATTGAAAACGAACCCTGCCGCTCGTAAATCTGCAATAGCCAGTTTTACTGCTTCATCTTTGGCACGTTCTTCATTGACATAAATTGACCATTTTTTCACTTGAGAACCAAATACGTTCGTGCTCAAATTCAGCATAAAAAATCCAATTAACGCGAAAAACCATTTTGTACGCATAATGAGACCTTTTCATAAATAAATTTTGTCAGCTCCATCGATTAAAATCAGGATGAAATTTTTGATTTCAATTGGCATTACACAGCGTGATAAACTCCGGTTTTATTCGCTGTTTCGTACAATGCCAGAATATTTTCCACCGGCACATTCGATTGAATATTGTGCACAGCAGCGAAAACGAATCCACCACCGGGAGCGAATATTTTTATTTGATTCTCAACCTGTCTGGCGATATCCTGCGGTGTGCCGTTGGGCAAAAGCTGCTGCGTATCCACTCCCCCGCCCCAATAAGTTATCTGGTCACCGAATTCCTTTTTCAATTTTAACGAATCCATTTTAGCAGCCGTAAATTGAACCGGATTTAAAATATCAATTCCTGCATCAATCAGGTCTGGCATGAAATCATAAACCGAACCACAGCTATGAAAAAAAACAAATATATCGGAGCTTTGCTTTACCTCTTGGTAAAGTTTTTTGTGGTATGGCTGGATTAGTGCGCGATAAATATCCGGAGAGAACTGCGGGCCGTCCTGGGTTCCGAGATCGTCACCCATTTGAATTATCTGAATGTACGGCCCCACTGCCTGCAGATACCCCTCTAAATTTTTCAGATGCATATCAGCCAACTTGTCCATTAATGCCGTGGCAAAATCGGGATTGGCCACCAAATCGAGCATAAAGCTCGACCAGCCACGCAGGGTTTCTGCGTATTCAACGATGCTGCCGCCGAAATTTCCCATGATGGCGTAATCGGTTTCCTCAAACAACCTTTTCGCTTTTTCTTCCAGTTGCCGTAATTTTTCTTCAGTGAAATAGGGCCAGGAATACTTTTCCAAATCCCGAATTGAAGTGGCGGTTTCAAGCGGCGGATTGTAGGTCTCAAAATACAAACACGACGGCGGCATGTGTGCTTTTACACGATCACCGTCCATTAATACCCAACTTTCACCCTTTTTCACAGGCCGTTGTGAATTATGAATTTGCACTGGTGATCCGTCAGGCAGGCGCCATGCTTCCCACGCGTTCGAAGCCCCGCTAAATGTGTTTTCCAATGAAATGACATCGACCTGAAAATAGTCGATAATTTCCTGTTCAATCTCAGCCAACTGCTGCTGCATATCAGAAATGCGGGTCGGTTTTGTTGAAAGCCCGAGATGATTTTTCATCCTGTTATACGCCATGGCCATGATGCCGGTTGAGCCCATGCCCCCCAAATCGATGGGCACTTTATCCGGTTCTTCGTGGCGCAGTGTTGCGCAGACTCTTTCCCGTGAATTCATTTTTTATTTTTCTTCAACAGCAATTCTTCGTTTGCCGGTAAATCTGGAAATGCATTGTGCGGCTCCAGTTGATACCAATAAGCCACCGAAGCCAGATCATCCTGCAGCGGCAAATAACCGTCGGGTCCCCAGCCCAGACTTTGAATCGTCACTTTCAGATCGCTGTCAAAGCGGATGGGATCGACGATATGCCAGCGGTATTGACCAAAAATTCCAAGCAAATCTTTCTGCGTCGAATCTTTGACCTCATAAAATCCTGTGTACAAGCTGCTGAACTCCGTGTAATACATTTTGCCATCAATTTCCCGGTCATTGTAGCCGTAGGAGCCGCAGAAATAATCTTCTTCCCCGGTGCCGCAAATTGTCGGGAATTCATCATCGCCATCCATAAAAAATTTAATTTCGCCTTCGCCCCACCAGCCCGGACTGCGCGCACCGTGGGCCAGGTACGTTCCGACGTACTGGCCTTTGCCTTTTATGCCGTCGACAATCGTAAAAACTTCTTTAAATGGCAAGTGGTTCACCCGGCGGAATTGAGCGTGAAAATAGGGTGCATCCGGTTCAACATTTTCCAGCGAGTAGTCAATCTGATAGTAAAGTGTCGCCCTTTTGCTGCTCCGATTTTCCATGGTAACTTTACATTTTTTCCGGAATGGCATCTGCCAGTAAGAATTGAAGCCACTGCGCGGATTGACGCACACCGCAAAGGACGAAATGACCGGTTCGTTTTTCATCCCCCAGCCCGCAGCGAAAAAATCACCCACCGGCACTTCGATTGACGGTTCTTTTTCGTCATCCCAGTAAAAGCGCAAAATCATCAGACGATAATCACCGACCGGCGTCATCCAGATATGATTGATAATTCCGGGCCCGCTCATTTCACCCAACGTGAATGTCTCGCCAGCTTCAATTCTAATATAGGGATTGACTTTCCATCCCCGCCCCAACTTGCGCGCTGCTTTTGCCGCGCTTCCTTCCTTCAATGTAGCCATGCCACCTTTGCCTTTTTCACCGGTAAAATTTTCAGGACTGATGGATCGCGTTTTGGCATCGGATAATTTGAATAGATTTTTCATACTGTTTCCCTGAGCAAAAAGAATTGGCTGCACCATTGCAAATGACAGGATTAAATACAATAAATTTCGCATTCTGTTCTCCTCTTATTACTTAATTCAAATCTTTGTAAAACACCAAAAAATTTGTGTAACGATTGATATCTTTTCCAGCATTTCCGGTTAAATATCGTCGCCCTTGCGCATCATAAAAGTAGCCTTCTGCGACAGACCCCATATCCAGATAAATAGCATTTTTGACCTGTACTTTTTCATTTTCCATCGATTTTAACACGGCTACGGCATCTGCGAACAGCATTCTCCCGAGAAAGCTGACAACGCCAAACTTTACTATATCACCTTCGATAATTTCGATAAAAAACCGTCGCTTGCGCACACCAGGCAGGTCCATTTTTTTATTAATTTCACCATCGATTATTGCGAACGCCTGTTGAAATAAATCGCAACTGTCCCGTATTGCATCGCTAACAAAACGCATCATATTTTCAATTTTTTCAGAGTGGAACAAGCCCGGTTTTCCGTTTTTGATGCGCATTATTCCTTGATAAATGAGTCGCGTATTTTGTCCGATAAAAGCATCTTGCCCGACGCGTTTGCCTTTTTGCAGGGCAAATCCTTCGATAACTTTCCAGTCGGGCGTAAAAGCAGCGGCTACCTGTAACACTATCTGCTGATTATTCCGCCGACACTGATCTTCGATAGCACGAAATCCAAACACACCCTGAAAAGTTTTTCGACTGATAAATTTGATTTTGCCGGCAGGTGAGTTTTCCATCTTAAAAAATGTGGCGATGAGCGCTCCGGAGTCAGGTGCGGTTTTCGAGAATATTTTGACCCGCTGAAATCCCAGAGGCAAATTGTAGGTTATCGCGTCTTCCTGTTGGAGTTGAGCAGGGGTAGATTTGTTTAAAAACAGGGAAAGTAAGATTGGAATTTGATTGCGCAGGAGAAGCCGATTTCGCATGAGACATTTCTCTTTTAAGGAGAGTAGCGTTAAAAAAACTTCGATCGACAGCCGCCAATATGAAATAGAAGCAAGGTACAAATGAGACCTGGCTCAAATCATTCTAAATAATAAGGATTTTCTGATAAAAATGTGTTTTTTCTTTTGCACCGGTGGACTTTAGCCGAAAGATAAAATACAATTATTCGTTAACCTGAATTATTCATAAAGCGCAGTGGATGTGCCTGGCACTTAGTTGATTTTTATAAATTCAACTAAACAAGGTAGCTTTTAAGAGCTTTCATAACTTGTAGAAGTGCCAGGCACATTTTTATCAGTTTATGAATAGATCAGCCTGGTTATCCAGTTAACTCAGCTAAATAGGAACCCACCCCTGTTCGCTGCTCATCGGCTTTGCCGTTCGCATCGTTCTGTCCCCTCCCAGGATGGGATTTAGCCTGAGACGGTTTTCAAATCCCCTCCCGGGAGGGGGCGATATGCGAAAAAGCGTAGCGTTTTGCAGCATATCAGGGGTGGGTTTGTGCAAAGCTGAGTTAACTGGATAACCGAGATAGATCAGGTTAATTAAAACATCGCATCCGTTCTTACTTTTTTTAAGAAAATAGTGCAAAGAGATCAAAAATGAGTCGATTGATCAGAAATACATAGTGCTTGGTTAAGTGAAGATTTATTTAAATAATCCGTTGTGCCATAATAGAACTTTTGTCAGGTTTAAATTACAATTTTTAAGTTCATTCCATATTTTCGTCATTCCCAAATGCTTTTATTGGGAATCCATGCTATCACAATTGTGGATTTGCGACTACCAGCTCGCTTCGCGATTGCTTCGCCGAACTTGGGTTCGGCTAAAAGAATGAAGGAATGACAGGAAAAATTCCCCCAAGCTTAGAATCCAATTGAATTATGCACAACGGATTAAAATAGAAAAATGGAGTATGCATGGCTGCAGAATCAGAAATTTTATTGGAAGCAGGAACCAATGAACTCGAAGTTGTTGAATTCTCTTTAAAATTTCCCGACGAGCACGGCAAAATGCTCTTGCAAACATTTGGAATTAATGTGGCAAAAGTACGTGAAATTATCCGAATTCCGCAGATCACAAAATTACCCAGCCAACACGCGTCAATTCTTGGAATCTGCACGTTACGGGACGAACTAATCCCCATTCTGAATCTTTCCGACTGGCTTTACAATTACGATGCCCTGAATGATAAGCAGAAACTCATTGTCGCTGAATTTAATTTGATAAAAGTCGGCTTCATCGTCCATGATGTCAATCGAATTCACCGGCTCTCGTGGGCCCAGGTCGAGTCTCCGGACAGTGTCAACAATATGGATATAGAGAATTCTTCTGTTGTCGGGATTATAAAATTAGATGAGAAAATAATTTTGATGCTCGATATCGAAAAAATTCTCGCAGAACTCAATCCTGAACTCGGCATAATTAACATGAATGATAATGTCGCCAAATCGCAACAAAATCATAACATACTCCTTGCCGAAGATTCAGTGGTAATTCGCAACATGCTGTGCGATAAACTCCACAAAGCTGGATTCAATATCACCTCTTTTCACGATGGGTTGGCAGCATGGGAACACCTGCAGGATACCGTTGCTAATGTTAAAAGTGCAGCAGAAGTTTTTGAGATTTATGATTTGGTCATTACGGACATCGAGATGCCAAAAATGGATGGATACAGTTTAACCAAAAATATCAAAACACACCCGTTGCTCACCAATCTCCCGGTCATCATTTTTTCTTCGATGATTACCGACGATGCCAGGCATAAAGGCCAGTCAATCGGTGCAGACGCTCAATACGCAAAGCCGCAAATTAATTCTATTATTGCTGACATTGAAGATATAATTAAAAAGCGTGATGAAAAAACCGAGGCTGCATAAAATTTTATGGAACAATGCCCTGTTTCGAGGGTTAGAGTGAACAAGAAAATAAATGCATAACTTCTCCTCTCCTCCTCAACAAAGAAGGTCCAATTTGGGCCTTCTTTGTTTTATATGGACTTTTTTCCAGTGAAGCCAAAACCAACAAAAAAAATATTCTGATCGAAATTACTGCCTGTGATTGCCCCTTTCCATTTGTAGAACAATTGAATGTCATCCATTTTGCAAAATTAACCTGTTCCCTGAAAAACCAATAAATTTTCATTCCCGAACACTTTTACCGGGAATCTACTTTTAATTTTATTTTGCACAACGGCTTAATGCCAAATTTTTCTCTTGTTATTTTAATAATGAATAAACATCTTTTTTCAATCTCAGTCTCTTGCACAAAACATATTCCACAGCGAATCAGGAAGGATTTTTATGCCAGCCCGAATAAAAACGCGATTTCTATTTTATATAACGTGCCTCATTACTTCTTCAATTTTTAATCTTCCTCTTTCGGCCCAGCACCGCACGATGAATGCTGCTGAACTGTATTTTGAAATCACAAAATTGAATACATTTGGGAGCGTACTCTATTTTGCCGCCCACCCCGATGATGAAAACAACGCCCTGCTCAGCTATTTTTCCCGGGAGATGAAACTGCGCACCGGCTATCTCTCACTGACGCGCGGCGATGGCGGGCAAAATCTCATCGGCACTGAAAAAGGCGCTTTGATCGGGCTCATTCGAACTCAGGAATTGCTCAAAGCCCGGCAAATCGAAGGCACAGAACAATATTTTAGCCGCGCCATTGATTTTGGTTATACGAAAAGTGAGCACGAAACCCTTGAAATTTGGGATCACGAAAAAGTACTCGGAGACGCGGTATTTGTCATTCGAAAATTTCAGCCGGATATCATAATCACCCGCTTTCCCACCACCGGTGAAGGACGCCACGGGCAACACACCGCTTCAGCAATCATCGCAGAAGAGGCTTTTGAAGCAGCCGGAGATTACGACCGTTTTCCGGAACAATTACAGTATGTTTCACCCTGGCAGCCAAAGCGTTTGTTTTGGAATGCGTGGGAGCAGGTGCTGCTGGCCAAAGGTGTGGACTTGGCAACGGTTCCGGTTGTCGATGCCGGAACATACAATTCTTCGTTGGGGAAATCTTACACTGAACTCGGCGCCGAAAGCCGCAGCGAGCACAAAAGCCAGGCCATGGGTACAGCCAAGCGTTTTGGTGAATGGCCCAACTATTTTCTGCAGCTCAAAGGCCTGCCGGTTCGCCGTGGTCTGCTCGATGATGTCGAAACCTCGTGGCGCCGCATTCCCAACAGTGAGAAAGTTGAAACCTACATTCAAAACGCCCTGGCGAAATTCGATCCGCAAAATCGGGATAAAATGCTGCCGGATTTGATTGCCGCCTACAAAGCAATGCAAAACCTGCCTGAATCACACTGGCTTTCGCATAAGAAAAACCGACTGGCTGAAATAATCCGTGAATGTGCCGGGCTGCAATTTTCAGCGATATCCAACGATTATATTGTCGCCCCTGGAAATCAGCTCGAAATTACGGCATCAGTAGTTTCTCGCAGTTCGAGCACAATTGCGATCGAAAAAGCAGGACTGATAGAACCCGACATTTCTTTAATCCAAAAATCTGATTTGCATTTCAATCGCGTTCTGCGCACATCAAAACAAATCACCATAAAAAACGATGCGGGATATTCGCAGCCGTACTGGATGCAACGCAAGGCGGAGAAAGGGATTTATGCCGTTGTCGATCACGCACTTACCGGAATGTCAGAATCGAATCCCAGGTTGCAAGCACGATTTATATTTTCATTCAATGGGACGGAAATTGGCTACAGAGTCCCGGTGCAGTACAAATGGCTGGATCAGCGTGATGGTGACAAGTTTCGAACTGTGTCCATCGTTCCACCGGTAACAGTCCATTTTGACGAAAAAGTACGGATTTTTCCAAAAAATGAAGCTGCAAATATACGGATCACCGTAACCTCAAACTTGGAACGAGCCACTGGAGATGTGAGTTTAACAGGACCATCTGACTGGCAAATTTCACCAAGTCAGAATTTTGAGATCAACGCAAAATACGCGGAACAAAGTTTAATTTTTACTGTGCACCCACCTCGGAATACTGACGTCGCAGCGATACATGCGATAGCGAGTTTTCAAGGTAAAGTGTACATTCAAACCAGCATAAAAATCGAATACGATCACATCCCGGTGCAGACGGTTTTACTGCCGGCTGAACTCAAAGCCGTGCGAATTCCGCTTAAAATACGCAGCAAACGAATCGGTTACATCGCCGGTGCCGGTGACGAAATCCCCGGTAATTTGCGCTCTATTGGCTATGAAGTCGAAATGCTGAATGCAATTGATTTGGACAAAGGTGATCTCACCAGATTTGACGCAATTATCGCAGGAGTGCGGGCCTACAATACGCGCCCGGAACTAAAACAAAAAAACAGCCGCCTGCTGGATTATGTGAAAAATGGTGGTACCTACGTTGTGCAGTACAATACCAGCTACGCTTTGATCACCGAGGAGATTGGTCCGTATCCATTCAAAATATCCCGCGACCGGGTCACGCTGGAAGACGCACCAATGACGTTGCTCGACAAAAATCACCCGATTTTTCACCAACCCAACAAAATTACCGCGGAGGATTTCAGCGGCTGGGTACAGGAACGCGGCCTTTATTTCCCCAACCAATGGGATGAACGCTACCGCCCACTCATCGCCTGCAATGATCCCGGAGAAGCCCCAACAAAAGGCAGCCTGCTCTATACAAAATACGGCAAAGGCGTGTTTATTTACACCGGCCTGTCCTTTTTTCGTGAACTGCCCGCTGGTGTGCCCGGAGCGTACCGGTTATTTGTTAATTTGATTGAGGCGGGAAAGGTGTTTTATAAAAAATAAGCGATGAGATCACTTTTTTTGTGATGTTATCGCTCGGCAGGCATGGATTACCAGTACGTTTGAACTCTGAAATCAATGCACAATCAAATAAGCCCAATTCCACAAACTGCTTTATAGTCCAGCATAAATGAAATATATTGCCTTAAATACAATTTAACTGTATTTTGCTACTGGAAATTTTATTGAAAACGATGGAAGAAATATGAAAAACCTCATGGAACGCGTTACATTAAATCCGGAGCAGTGTGGCGGACGACCTTGTATTCGTGGAATGCGTATTCGAGTTACAGATGTGCTTGACCTTTATGCGCAGAATCTAACCTCGGAGCAAATTCTTGAAGAACTGCCTGACCTTGAAAAAGAGGATTTGCAAGCCTGTCTTCAATACGCAAGCCGAAAAGTCAATCATGCGGTTCTTGTAGCGTGAAAATTTGGATTGATGCCCAACTATCGCCTGCGTTAGCGAAATGGATAATAAGCGAATTCGGAATTTCCGCAAAAGCAGTTAGGGATCTAGGGCTAAGAGACGCAACAGACGAGCAAATATTTGAGGCTGCACGAAAAGAGGATGTCACTGTCCTGACGAAGGATGGTGATTTTCCAAGGCGCTGGAACAAAAAGGGGCTCCACCAAAAATAATTTGGATCACCTGTGGCAATACTTCGAACGTTTATTTAAAATCATTACTTAAAACAACACTTGCAAAGGCAAAATCCATCCTTGATGACGGTGATGATTTGGTAGAAATATGCGATAAATTTTAGCCTGCAAGAATCTGGGGAACAGTTTCAAAGTAAATCCCAATAATCTATCTGCACTCTTGCTGAAAAGAAATCGCAATATTGAGTTGTTGCATGTATTTCTATCTGTAATCGACAAATTTTTCAACCCTAATCCGGAGGGATGATATGAAGGTCTACTGGTTTTTTATTTTTCTTCTCACTTTATCCTTTTTAAGCCAAAGTTCTGCCCAAAATGCAACTGCTCGTTTTTTGTTTTGGCAACCATCCGCTCGCTCAATTGCCTTAGGCGGTGCTGGAGTTGCCATAGTCGATAATTCCTTTGCATCCTATTATAATCCAGCATTGCTTGGGGTACAAAGCACACACTACCAAGCGACAGGCTCCTTTGGTCGACCCTATCCGTTTATGCCCAATACGGTCTATTCATTTACAGGAGTCACAATTCCAATTCCTAATATTGGTGTACTGGCTTTATCGACCAATCGCTACTGGATTGAAGGACAGGCAATTACCAGCGAACATTCACCCATTCCAACAGGAATTTCCAGAGAAAAAAACGACTTTATTAATCCAAGCCATTGGGATGCTAAACTATCATTCGGTACAAAATTGAACGAAAATATGGTCGTCGGAGCTAGTACTACTTTCCAAAAAATTATGCTCTTCGATTATTTAAACAATACAAGTCAGAAAGGAGATGGCAAATCCAATACAATGTTGTTTAGTGCAGGTTTTCTATACCACAATTTATTTCCCCAAATAACAGTAACAGGATCAACTCCAGCTTCATTTCAAAATCATGACTTGAAAAATGGGCTCAGTATTGGTCTTGCCATGCATAATTTGGGTCCAAAAATCCAATTCATAGATAAACGGCAAAATGATAATCCACCCACATATTTAACGCTTGGTTTCGGATATACGCCTTATATTTCAAAAAATGCATCACTCACACTGCTTACTGATTTTGAAAAGCAGTTTTTTAATGACGCCACACTGGATTACATTCATTTAGGTCAAGAATTATTAATAATGGATATGATCACTATCAGAGCAGGATATTTCCTGGATACTTTTGAACCCCACACATCCTACAAAACAATCGGCGCAGGCTTGCAAACCAAATATTTTTCAATCAATTTAGCCCGCTACAATCGCGGATTGCAGCCCGCGTGGCATTTTGATGCGTCCCTTTCAATGGAGGTAAAATGAAATTTAAACACATAATCACGCTCATATTTATCGCCACATGTTTTCTATTACTTTCCTGTTCTGATGAAGTAACACTTCTTGCATCCATCGAAAGTGGGGATGAGATGGGCGAGAATGCACTTGTTCCTTTTCGGCTTGAACAAAACTACCCAAACCCGTTTAATCCAGAGACAACAATTCAATATCAGGTAGGAAAAGAGTCGCATTATAAAATGGAAGTTTATACCGAAGACTGGCAAAAGGTAGCTACATTAATTGATCGTTTATTGGTATTTGGTCATCACGGAGTGGTATTTGATGGTCGTAACGATGCTGGTGAAATATTACCCAGCGGTGATTATTTCTATACTTTATCCGCTGATGGAATTACTCAAGTCAAGCGGATGAAAATGGTGAAATAACCGTTGTATACCTTTCAGGTTTTGGAAACCTGAAAGGTTTTACCCAACAGTAGTCGGATTCACCAAAGGCCGGACTGACGGAGCAAAGGGGTGACGCACTTCGTTCAGATTCCTTATTTTGCTCCATAGACCATTATTCATCTTGTAAAAAGTACGTCGCACCTGCATCCAATTCCAGTCACTTAGACAAATGACAAACCCCTTGCACTTTCACCCAAATTGTTTATTTTATCTCAACTTTGGAACCGCTTTTAAGCCACAGGAGATAAATCATGTTACACCGCATTTTTCTTTTTCTATTCATAAGTCTAAATCTGGTAAATTGCCAAATGGAAAAACCGTACAAAGCCGAAATTCCCGCTACATTTTTTTTCACTCTTGACAGCAATGACGAGGGTCTCAAATCGAAATGGTTTCAGAATTCGCCTGCAAACAGCGCTTTAAAGCCATTTTCCACCAATTTAAAAGACCTCAAGGAAAAAGGAGCCGGCTGGTATTTTACTCAGTTTCAGATTCCACCATTGCCGGATCCGCGCCTGGTTCTGGTTTTCGAAGCCATCGATGGCAAAGCAGAAATCTGGGTAAACGGACGTTATGTCGGACATGATAAAGGCGAGATGAAAAAATTTGCCTTAAATATTTCCAGCGGCGCCCACCAGGGTTTGAATAATTTGACTTTACGCATAAGCAAAGGTGAAAAGCCCGGAACCATTCCCGGAAAAATTTATCTCGAACGCTACGACGAAAAAATTCACCAGCTCAAAGGCCCACTGCACAAATCCATTGCGCGGCAGAGCGAACCGTGGGTAAAAGACGCTGTCATTTATGAAGTTTTTGTGCGCAGCTTTTCGCCCGAGGGCACATTCAAGGGCGTTGAAAAGCAACTGCCGCGCTTAAAAAAACTGGGCGTTTCGGTAGTCTGGCTGATGCCGGTTCATCCCGTGGGTTATAAAAATCACAAAGGATTGCTTGGCTCGCCCTACGCTGTGCGCGATTTTTATGCGGTCAATCCCCATTTCGGTACTATGCAGGATTTCAAAGATTTGGTGAAAGCCACCCACGATCTCGGCATGCGCATCATCATCGACATCGTTGCCAACCACACTGCCTGGGATGGCCCGATGTTCGAAGAGCACCCGGAATGGTACACAAAAAACAAAAAAGGCGAAATCACCCACCCCGTCGGCACCGACTGGACGGACGTGGCCGATCTCAATTACGATGTCCCAGAATTACGAAAATATATGGCAGATATGCTGGCCTGGTGGATTCGCGAGATCGATCTCGACGGTTTCCGCTGCGACGTGGCTGAAATGGTGCCACTGGATTTCTGGGAAACTGTGCGCAGTGAACTTGATCTGATTAAACCAATTATTATGTTGGCGGAAGGGGCCGCACCAGAATTGCAGATGCATGCTTTTGATATGACCTATTCGTGGTCGGTTTATCACGCAGGACGCCATGTTTTTGAGCAAGATTTTCCAGCGGATCACCTCGTTTTTGCGGAGAACAGCGAACGGAATAAATTCCCGCAAAACAGTGCCATTCTGCATTTTTCTTCAAATCACGATGAAAATGCCTGGCAATCCCCTTCGCCTGAAATGTATGGTGAGCAAGGGATGAAAGCCGCCGCAGTTCTGTCGTTTACGTTTCCCGGCGTGCCGCTTATTTATAACGGCCAGGAAGTGAGCAATCCAAAAACATTAAAATTGTTCGAAGCTATAAAAATTGACTGGTCGCAAGATACGCAAAATATGACTGAACTTTACTCGCAACTGGCGCAGGTTCGTCGCCAATTTGCTGCGTTTACCCAGGGCCAAATCAATTATGTTGCCACCGGTGCAGAGAGCGAAATTATTGCTTTTTACCGAATTTTGGACGCGCAAAAACTGCTCGTTGTGGTCAATGTGAAAAACGTGGCTGCATCGTTTAGTTTGCCGGTGAAATCTGAAAATATTAATCCATTAGTGGGCGATTTGAAAATGAACGAAGATTCTTTTCAACTGCCCGCATTCGGGTATTTTATTGGTGAGGTGCAGTAAAATTACCTGCTAAGAAAACCGATTTAGCGATGCTATCACTTTGAGTGATTGCATCGCACAGTTTCCCTTGGAATAAGCGAATCAAACAATATTCAATACGGAAAAGAAATGTAAAATACTCCCGCCTAAAACGAAGCCGTGCCAAATAGCGTGATTGTAGGGCAATCTTTTCCACACATAAAAAACGACGCCGCCAGTATATGAAAGCCCGCCCGCAATCAATAATTTCAGGCTAAACACCGGAACATGCATCAGCATCTGCTTGAACGCAATCACACACAACCACCCCATAATTACATAAATGGCGGTGGATATTTTAGCGTATTTGTGTGCAAAAAACATTTTTAATACGACACCTGTTATCGCCAATCCCCAAATCACCCCAAACATACTCCAGCCCCAGGCGCCGCGAAGATTAACCAACATAAATGGTGTGTATGATCCGGCAATCAGCAGAAAAATAGCCGCGTGATCGAACTTTTTTAATATTCTTTTCCAAGCAAGTTTTGGAATGCTGTGATATAATGTTGAGGCAAGATATAAAATAATCAACGTGCTGCCAAAAATTGAAAAACTGACGAGGTGCCAAACGGTGCCATGGGTTGCGGCGGCAATAATGAGCACGACCAGTCCGGCAATGCTCAACACCACCCCAAAGCCGTGACTGATACTATTGGCGAGTTCTTCTCCAAATGATCCGTATTGAGCTGATTTCCTGTTCATATGCAAGTTCCAGAAATAACGGGTAATTTATCTGTCGTTGAATGTACAATTACTCACACGATTTACCAAGATATATTTAAAATTCGCGTATTGTGGAGCTCAGCAAATTCACTGGCTGCGCATTTTAGAATTTCAGCATCCTCCGATAGTTCCACTCCTCTTTCATTTCGCAGAGAGACAAAACTTCAACCATACACTTTGAATTTTCGGACAATTTATATTTTTGATTGTGACCTTAGCTCCGCTGTACTTAATCTAATTGCAAATTTTTTAATGTGTTATGCATTTTCTTTTTTGCTTGATCAAAAAAGAAACAAAAAAATCAAGGCTGACAAAAAATTGGCTAAAATTTCTTAACGCCATTTTTCGAAGGCCACTCATTATCAAAAATGCGGAGTTAGAGTCACAATCAATTATATTTTTTATGCTCACCTCAAAAAAAATCAATAAATTTCTTGGATTCTTCAAACTTTTTATTAGATTAGTCGAAAATTAGAAAAGTCAGGAGTACAGATGGAAAAAGAAGGATCAAAAAAAGAACAAATATTAGATGCGGCCATGCAGTGCTTTTCCCGCTTTGGCTTACAAAAATCAACGATGGATGACATTGCCCATGTGCTGGGGATGAAAAAGGCTTCGCTCTATTATTACTATAAAAACAAAGAAGCTATTTTCATTGATGCCATTGAACGCGATGTGCTTGCTGCCAAAGCGCAGATGGAGAAAAAATTAATCAACACCAAAACATGCACGGATAAAATGCACATGTATATTGATACAATGGTAGATCATTTCGGCAATAGAAAAGAATTCTTCGAATTAAATTTATCCACAGTAGTCGAAAATAACGCGATTATTCAAAAAATACGATCGCAGATAAATTGCAGCAGTATCGAATTTTTTTCAGAGACAATTAAGGAAGGCATAAAAAGTGGTGAATTTGCGCAAGGAGAACATAAATCGCTTGGCAAATTGCTGCACTCTTTTCTCGAAGCACGCAGGATTGAATTTCTATATAATTCCTTGCAAGACAGAAATAAAGAAGTGGATTTTCAAATTTTAAAAGATGATTTATTAATGACATTGGATTTAGCATTAAACGGACTAAAAACCAGAAAGTAAACGTATGAACATGTTGAAAAAGTGCCGCAGACAGCGATGGAAAATTGGAATAATTATCGTTTTCGCCCCGCTGTTGTCAGCACAGGAAAAAATGGAATTTAGTATTCAGGACGCCCAAAATTATGCCATTGAACACAACTACGATATAAAAAATGCACGGCTCAGCATCAAGGTTGCCGATAAACAACGCTGGGAAGTGACAGCAGCCGGGCTGCCGCAAATTGAGGCAACTGCCCAATACATGAAATACATCGATTTGCCGACGCAATTAATTCCCGGCGAAGCTTTTGGGGCTCCTGCAGGCACGCTACTCGAGGCCAATTTCGGTTTGCCCCACAATGCCAATTACGGCATCTCGGTGTCGCAGCTTATTTTTAGCGGAAGTTATTTGGTCGGACTTCGTGCATCGACCATTTACCAGCAACTTTCGAAGCTAAGCGCCCACAGCACCGAACAAAATGTGCGCGAAACAATTGCCCAAACCTGTTATCTAATTTTGACAGCCGAGGAAAATCGCCGCGTGTTGCAGCAGAGTTATGAAAACCTGCAAAAAACACACACGGAAATCAGCGCCATGTTTAAAGAAGGATTCGTCGAGGAAACCGACGTGAAGCAATTGCGCATTTCTCTCAGCGGATTGGAAAACAGCATTTTTACGCTCGACAGACAGGTCGAGATTTCCTATCAACTGTTAAAGATGCAACTCGGTGTTGATTTTCAGACCGAAGTTGCACTCAATGAAAACCTGACGGATCAACTTAAAAAAATAAATATAGAGTCGCGCCTGGACCGGGAATTTGTGCTCGCGGAAAATGTAAGTTTCAGGTTGTTGAAGACGCAGGAAAAATTGGCAGATCTGAATGTAAAAAATGAAATGGTCAGTTTTCTCCCGTCATTTGCAGCTTTCGCACAGACTTCGCAAAATGCCATGCGCCTGGAATTCAATATTTTTGATGGCGCAGAAAAATGGTATCCGACAACACTGGTGGGTGTGGAAATGACATGGCCGATTTTCAGCGGCGGCGCCAAAGTATTTCGCATGCAAAAAGCAAAAGCTGAATTGCAACAGGCTGAGTTGAGCCGCAAACAGGCTGAACAAGGTTTGCAACTCAGTTATAACCAGGCACGGCTCGGGTTGCAATCAGCCCATAAAAAATTTAGTAACACGCAGGAAAGTCGTAATTTGGCAAAGGATATTTACGAAATAAATTTGATTAAATATAAAGAAGGTATTGTTTCCAGCCTGGATTTGATCCAAAGTCACAACCAATATTTACAAAGTGAATCGGAATACTTAAATGCCGTTTCGGAAGTGCTGAACGCGCAGAACACCCTGGATAAATTACTGGACTCTGAATAAATCCCGCAATTAAATTAATGATTTTCAAAATCAAATATTATACGAACAGGAAAGTACGATGAAATATAAATCTATTCTCCCCTTAACATTCATATTTGCAATAGCATGCAGTGAAGCTGACAAGCAGGCTGAATTATCGCAACTAACCGCCGAACGCGATGAAATTAACGCAAAAATTGAAACGCTTCGCGATGAAATTGCCGCGGAACGTGGCGAAATGCTGCCCTCTGTCATCAAATATGTAGAACTGGAAAAAGTATCACCACAATTATTTCAACACTTTGTCAGAATTCAGGGCACAGTCACTTCAGACAACAACATTATGGTTCCTGCGCAAGCCAGCGGTCTGGTGAAACGAATTTATGTCAAAGAAGGCGAACAAGTGCGAAAAGGGCAGCTGCTCGCCGAACTTGACGGTGCGATTTATGAACGCAACCTGGAAGAGTTAAAGACCAATCTCGATTTAGCTCGCACATTATTCGAACGTCAGGAACGCTTGTGGAAACAAAAAATCGGCAGTGAAGTGCAGTACCTGCAGGCGAAAACAAACAAGCAATCGCTGGAAAACCGGTTGGCCTCCGTTGAGGAGCAATACCGGTTGACAAAATTTATTGCGCCGATCAGCGGCACAGTGGATCAAATCAAACTTAAAGAGGGTGAAGCAACAGCGGCCGGGCTCGGCGGCATTCGTGTGGTTCAGTTATCAAATCTAAAAATCGAAGCCATGCTATCCGAAAAAAATATCGACAATGTGCATGTTGGTGACTCGGTTACCGTCGAGCTGCCGATGCTCGAAAAAACTTTCGCTTCCACGATTCGCTCTGTATCCCAGGTGATCGACCCGAAAAACCGCACTTTTCCAATTGAAATTAGTGTGCCGGACAGGTTCAAAATGATAAAACCAAATATGCTCACAGTTTTAACGATAAATGATTATCACAACAGTGAAGCCATTACTATTCCCCTTCGGGTTTTGCAAAACACAGGAACAGAACATTTTATTTTTACAGCGGAATCAGATAGCAAAGCCAACATATATATTGTAAAAAAACGCACAATTAAAGCTGGATTATATAATAGCACGGTTATCGAAATATTGGATGGCCTGCAGCCTGGAGAAAACGTCGTCACTGTTGGATTCCAGGATTTGACCCACGGTCAACAGGTTGCTCTCTCACGTACCCAAGAAAATAAGCAATAATCGACTGATTGCCATTTCGAATAAGGATAATTGAATGAAGGAATTTAAACTTTCAAATAGTGCGATTCAGAATCGCACAACTGTTTATGTGTTCATCGTACTGCTCACTTTGTACGGCATCATGCAATACTTCGCGACACCAAAGGAAAAATTTCCAGATGTTGTGTTCCCCTATTTTATGGTTACAACTATACAGCCCGGCACTTCACCCGCTGACGTCGAAAATTTAATAACGCGGCCGATCGAAAAAGAATTGAAAAGCATAAGTAATATTAAAAAATTATCGAGCCAGAGCCTGCAGGATATATCCCTCGTCGTGGTGGAATTTGATGTCAATGCCGATGAAATGCAGGCCTATCTCGATGTAAAAAAAGCCGTCGATGATGCCAAAGCTGAACTACCATCAGACTTGTATCAGGAACCGGAGCTCAAACAAATCGATGTGTCAGAAATCCCGATATTATTTGTTAACTTGTTCGGTGATTTAGGTTTGGTCAAACTGAAAGATTATGCCGATGATTTGCAGGACAAAATTGAAGCGCTCACTGAAATAACGCGTGTTGATATTGTTGGAGCTTTGGACAGGGAAATTCAAATAAATGTTGATTTGTATAAAATGCAAGCAGCCGGGATCACTTTCAATCAAATTCAAGGCACGATTGCAGCTGAAAACCTGACAATCTCAGGAGGATTGGTTCCAACAGATGGCATCGAACGAAACCTGCGCGTTGTGGGTGAATTTGATAAAGTAGAACAGATTGCGAACATTATGCTTAAAGATGGCATTTATGTGAAAGATATCGCCGATGTGATCGACGGTTTTAAGGACCGTGAAAGTTATGCACGCCTCAATCAGCGGGATGTTATTTCACTTTCCATCATTAAAAAAAGTGGTGAAAACCTCATCGAATCTGTTGATAAAATCCGCACGTTAGTTGCCAAATTTCAGGATAAAGCCGCAGAGAACCTGCAGGTATCCATCACCGGCGATACCAGCACACAAACGCGCAACTCGGTCAGCGATTTGTTCAATACCATCATCCTTGGATTTCTCGTGGTTGTCATTGTGCTGATGTTTTTTATGGGTGAGCTGGACGCGATTTTTGTCGGTGTGGCGATTCCCCTTTCGATGCTGATTGCATTTGCCGTTTTACCGTCAATAAATTTCACGATGAACATGATTGTATTGTTTGCATTCATCCTTGTGCTTGGCATCGTCGTCGATAATTCCATCGTCGTTGTCGAAAATATCTACCGGCATTTTAAAGAAGACCGCGGCGCTTCTATTGAAAAATCAACACGGGCAGCTCTGGGGGAAGTCGCCATCCCTGTTTTTACCGGTACATTAACTACGATCGCCCCTTTCTTCCCATTAATTTTTATGCCCGGAATTATGGGTAAATTTATTTCTTATTTGCCGATTACTTTGATCATCACCCTTGCGGCCTCCATTCTGGTTGCTTATTTCATGAATCCGGTATTCGCGGTATCCTTCATGAAACATGAACCCGACAAAACAGCAGCCGGCCACGGCAAAATCAGCAAGAAAAACTGGAAATTTATCGGCGCTCTGTTCGTTTTTGCCATCATATTATATTTATTTCGTGCATTGGCAATTGCTAACATCATAACATTTTCATTGATAGCCTATATATTTTTAAAAACGATAATGGTGCGATTTATCGACTATTTTCAAGATCACATCCTGCCATCTTTTATGAATTCTTATCGCAACACACTGGCTTTTGCATTAAAAGGCAAACGCCCGCACGCCATTATCGGCGCGACAGTTTTCCTGCTTTTTTTCACTATTTTCCTGATGGGTGTTGCTGCCCCGAAAGTCGTTTTCATGCCGAGCGGTGATCCCAACAACGTAATCATTTATATTTCCATGCCCGAGGGCACCGACGTTGAACAAACGAATACCGTGACACAATATGTTGAACAAAAAGTGATGGACGTGTTAGGTGAAAACAATCCGGATGTGGAATCTGTGGTTGCCAATGTCGCCGTGAATGCCGGGTCGGGGCTTTTTGATCGGGCAACGCAGGCAAAGAAAGCCAAAGTAACGATTACTTTTGTCGAGTACAAATTTCGCCAATTGCGCTCGAGTCTGGACTATCTGGAGGACATCCGCGCTGCGGTTCAAGGCATTGCCGGAGCCGATATTGAGGTCGATCGTGATGTCATGGGGCCGCCACCGGGCAAACCCATCAGTATCGAAATTCGAGGAGAAAATATCGAAGAACTGGTGGAGATTTCAGATAAACTGAAAATATTCATCGACGATTTGCAAATTCCAGGCATTGAAGAATTGAGTTCGAACATGGTAACAAACAAGCCTGAAATTGCACTTAACATTTTTCGCGATAAAGCAGCAAAACTTGGTGTGAGTACAGGCCAAATTGGATCAACGATCCGAACAGCACTCTGGGGCACCGAGATTTCTACTTTCCGGGATGGCGAGGATGAATATGAAATTCAATTGCGACTAAAAGAAGCCCACCGAAACGATCTCGAGGTATTGCTGAGTCAGGAATTAAATGTGCCGGGCCGAAATGGTGACCCGGCCAGCAATATTCCCATCTCTGCCGTCGCGGATATGAGTCTCATTTCAACCTACGGCTCGTTAAACCGGTTGGATAACGAACGTACCATTACGTTATCCTCAAATTTAATTACTGGCTATAATGCCAACGAAATTATCGCTAAAATCAATAAACAACTGCCCCGTTTTTCATTGCCCGATGGCTACACTATGCAATTTGCCGGCGAGCAGGAAATGCAAAATGAAATTGGTGATTTTATGGTAAAAGCGCTGTTCATCGCTGTGGCGTTAATTCTAATTATTCTTGTCGCCCAGTTCAATTCCATCGGCAAACCGCTCATTATCGCAACCCAGATTATATTCAGTATCATCGGTGTATTGCTCGGATTTATTGCATTTCAAATTGATATTTCAATAATGATGACAGGCATGGGCATTATCGCGGTAGCGGGAATCGTCGTAAAAAACGCGATCATTCTTATCGACTATACCGATCAAAAAATGGATGGGGCGAGCGATAAAATTCAGGCAATTGTCGACGCGGGTGCGACACGTTTAACGCCGGTTATGCTCACCGCACTTTCGACAATTCTCGGGCTTATGCCTTTGGCTATCGGGATCAACATTAATTTTTTGACTTTGTTCACTGATCTGGATCCACAAATATATTTTGGCGGCGACAATGTCGCTTTCTGGAATCCATTGGCGTGGACGATAATTTTAGGGCTGGCGTTCGCAACTTTTCTTACACTCATCGTTGTCCCGGCCATGTATCGCATCGTTTATGTGCGGTCAAAATAATTTAATTCACAAAAAGAGCTCATCAGTGATTCGGTTGAGCTCTTTATTTGCATCAATGAAAAAGTGGTCGGAAAATGTGTCGCGCTCTTTTCTGATTTTAATAAAATTGAGAATCTAATTATCATGCCCATTCTTTAAAATAATTGATTGTGCCTTTAACTCCGCATTTTTCCTAAAAAGTGGCCTTCGAAAAATGGCGTTAAGAAATTTTGGATAATTTCCGTTAAGAATCTTTTTCTGTTTGAGCGAAGCGAGTTCAAAATGATTCAGGAAATTGTCCAAAATTTTAGCCGATTTTTCGTCAGCCTTGATTTTTTTGTTTCTTTTTTGATCAAGCAAAAAAGAAAATGCATAAAACGTTAATAATCAGAGCCTTAAAATTTATTCAACGGAGCTAAGGTCCTAATCAATAAAATAAATACAAAAGTGCACGGCACATCAAGTGAAAACTTTGGTTAAAGTACTCTAAAAATTTCTCTCCTCGATATCCTATTCAAATCATCTATTTCTTCGAAAGCCTGGGTCTTCATTTTTACACTCGTTTGATCTCAGTAAAACTGTAAAACAATACAACAAATTGCATAAAATTTCAAATATTTCAATTTGTATCTTGACAATTAGCTCAGATTGTTCTTTTTTATGAGCCAACCAATAATGACCGAAATTATTAAAAATGCAACAGGAGACGCCGATCGATGCCAGATGCCAAAAAAATTTTCCTGACCGAAGACGAGAGCCCGAAACAATGGTATAATATTCAGGCAGACATGCCTAATCCCATGCATCCACCATTGCATCCGGGCACAAAACAGCCTGTCGGGCCAGAGGATCTCGCCCCGCTATTTCCAATGGAATTGATCAAACAGGAAGTTTCGCAGGAACGCTGGATCGAGATTCCGGAAAAAATTCAGGAAGTGTATAAACTCTGGCGTCCGACTCCGCTCATCCGGGCCCATAATCTCGAAAAAGCGCTGGACACACCAGCAAAAATTTACTTTAAAAATGAAGGCGTCAGCCCGGCGGGATCCCATAAACCGAACACGGCAGTTGCGCAGGCTTATTATAATCAACAGGAAGGTGTTAAGCGCATAACCACAGAAACCGGCGCCGGTCAGTGGGGCAGCGCATTAAGTTTCGCCTGCCAACTGTTTGGCATCGAGCTTGAAGTTTTTATGGTGAAGGTGAGTTTCCAACAAAAACCTTACCGCAAAATGCTGATGAATATGTGGGGAGCGCAGGTTCATCCATCTCCAACCGATAAAACCGAAGCAGGGCGGAAAATTTTAGCCGAAAATCCGGATAATCCAGGCAGTCTTGGCATTGCAATTTCTGAAGCGATTGAGCGTTGCGTAACATCCGGAGATGCAAAATATTCCCTCGGCAGTGTACTCAATCACGTGCTCATGCACCAGACGGTTATTGGACTCGAAGCGATCAAACAAATGGAAAAAGCCGGCGATTCTCCGGATATCGTGATTGCACCTTTGGGCGGCGGCTCCAACTTTGCCGGTATTGCTTTTCCCTTTTTGCACCAAAATTTCACTGCGGGCAAAAATATTCGCTGCATCGCCATCGAACCGGCCTCCTGCCCCAAATTAACAAAAGGCGAATTTCGCTATGATTTTGGCGATACTACCGGCATGACGCCATTAATTCCCATGTACACTTTGGGTCATAATTTTGTCTCTGCGCCAATTCATGCGGGCGGATTGCGCTACCACGGTGCCAGTGCTTTGGTGAGCCAATTGCTCAAAGACGGCCTCGTCGAAGCCCAGGCTTTCCAGCAAATTCCCTGTTTTGAAGCTGGTGTGCTGTTCGCAAAAACCGAGGGAATTATTCCAGCGCCGGAATCCACCCACGGCATTGCCGCTGTCATCAACGAAGCCGAACGCTGCAAAAAAGAAGGCGTTTCCGAAACTATCCTGTTTAATTTAAGCGGCCATGGGCATTTTGATATGGGTGCATACGCGGATTATTTCGATGGAAAATTGGACAACCATCATTTTACGGATGAAGATTTAAAAACGAACTTGAAAGAATTGGATACGCCCACCATTGCATAATCGATGTGCGTCAATACCTTACCAATCCTTTTACTGACTTCGTTTTCGTACAAGAATATAAATTTATTCTGTAGTCCGCCCCCTGGTGGGGCGGCATATATTGGAAAATCGAATTGTGTCTGTTTCAGGCCACAAGGGCCTGGGCTACGGGGAAAATTCATTATTTAAGAAAAACATCAATTCATCCAAACCGCAATAGAATCAGAACACTCATAATTACCCAATGACCACAAATTGTAGCCCGCCCCCTGGTGGGGCGTCTCTTTTCTGGAAATAACATGCTGTGTTTTCAGGCCACAAGGGCCTGGGCTACGAGGAAAATTCATTATTTAAGAAAAACATCAATTCATCCAAACCGCAATAGAATCGGAACACTCATATTTACCAAATGACCACAAATTGTAGTCCGCCCCCTGGTGGGGCGGCATATATTGGAACATCGAATTGTGTCTGTTTCAGGCCACAAGGGCCTGGGCCACGGCGAAAATTCATTATTTAAGAAAAACATCAATTCATCCAAACCGCATTAGAATCAGAACACTCATATTTACCCAATGACCACAAATTGTAGTCCGCCCCCTGGTGGGGCGGCATATATTGGAACATAAAATTGTGTCTGTTTCAGGCCACAAGGGCCTGGGCTACGGGGAAAATTCATTATTTAAGAAAAACATCAATTCACCCAAACCGCAATAGAATCGGAACACTCATATTTACCAAATGACCACAAATTGTAGTCCGCCCCCTCGTGGGGCGCCTCTTTTCTGGAAATAACATGCTGTGTTTTTCAGGCCACAAGGGCCTGGGCTACGGGGAAAATTCATTATTTAAGAAAAACATCAATTCATCCAAACCGCAATAGAATCGGAACACTCATATTTACCCAACGACCACAAATTGTAGTCCGCCCCCTGGTGGGGCGGCATATATTGGAACATAAAATTGTGTCTGTTTCAGGCCACAAGGGCCTGGGCTACGGGGAATTTATTATTGGGTGATTGGAAACCGTCCTGCCCCTTGCAAATTATACAATTTTAATTTCCACTATTTCAAAAAACATGCTTGGATTTTCGAATTGAATACATTATAATGCATGCTTGATTTTTGGGTCTACTTCAATCCCTTTAATCCTGCCCGACTTAATTTATCCAATTCAATAAAGAATTTATAAAGAAACAATAGATCTGGCTTTGCTATACGCAAAGCTAAATCCATCAGGCATTCAGGCCTGATTTTTTTTTGGTAATAAGGAGCTTTTATTTTGATAGCAACATCAAACTTAACAATGCAATTTGGCGGCAGAACATTATTTGAAAACGTATCTGTCAAATTTACGGAAGGCAATCGTTACGGATTAATCGGGGCCAACGGCAGCGGCAAATCGACCCTGATGAAAATACTTTCCGGTGATATGAAACCGACATCCGGCACAGTGGTTATTTCTGAAAATGACCGGCTTGGTGTACTAAAACAGGACCAATTTGCCTTTGAAAAATACTCGGTTATCGATACAGTGATAATGGGAAATCTCAAATTATGGAATGTAAAAAAAGAACGTGACCGAATTTATGCTTTGCCGAATATGAGCGAAGAAGACGGCATAAAAGTAGCAGATCTCGAAATGGAATTTGCGGAAATGGACGGCTATACGGCCGAATCCCGCGCTGGAGAATTGTTGCTCGGCCTCGAAATTCCAGTCGAACAACACGAAGGCCCGATGAGTGCGGTCGCCCCAGGCTGGAAATTGCGCGTTTTGCTGGCGCAGGCTCTGTTTTCCAACCCCGAAATTTTGTTGCTCGACGAGCCAACAAACAACCTTGATATCAACGCCATTCGCTGGCTGGAAGAGATTATCACCCGCATGAACAGCATCATGATTATCATTTCCCACGATCGCCATTTTCTCAACAGCGTTTGTACCCACATGGCCGATCTCGATTACGGGGAATTGCGCATGTTTCCCGGCAATTATGATGAATATATGACTGCTGCGTCCCAGGCCAAAGCGAGAATCCAGCAGGAAAATTCAAAAAAGAAAGCCCAGATAGCGGAACTGCAGGCTTTTGTTAGCCGGTTCTCGGCCAATGCTTCCAAGGCACGGCAGGCAACATCGCGGCAAAATCAACTGGATAAAATTCAGCTTGAAGAGGTGAAGCCATCTAGCCGGGTGTATCCGTACATTCGCTTTGATCAGGAAAAAAAGCTGTTCCGGGTTATTTTGGAGACGACGGGCTTAACCAAAGGATATGAAAGCGATGCACCGTTATTTAATAACTTAAACATGCTTTTCAGTGCGGGTGAAAAAGTCGCCATTATCGGGCAAAACGGCGTTGGCAAAACCACCTTTTTACGCTGCCTGATGAACCAGTTAAAACCGGACACCGGCACAATTAAGTGGTCGGATAATGCAAAAATCGGTTACATGGCGCAGGATACGGCGGCGGAATTTGAAGAAGATACAAATCTGTTTGACTGGATAACGCGCTGGAAAAAACCGGACGATGATGAACAGAAAGTTCGCTCCGTTTTGGGCCGACTTTTGTTTTCGCAGCACGAAATCGATAAATCCACCAAAGTCATTTCCGGAGGCGAAAAGGGACGCATGATGTTCGGCAAATTAATGATGCAATTGCCCAATATTCTGATTCTGGATGAGCCGACCAATCACCTGGATATGGAATCAATCGAATCGCTAAATACCGCCTTGGAACTTTATCCCGGCACCGTGTTTTTTGTCAGCCACGATCGTGAGTTTGTTTCTTCCATTGCCACACGTATCATCGAAATCAGAAACGATGAAGTCATTGATTTCACAGGCAATTATGAAGATTATTTACTACGCCAGGGTGAGGGCGTGTTGGTGTGATTTTATATTTGCAGCCACTGCGATAGTGGCTGTATTTAAATTAACTGTAAATCATATCGAGTTTATGTTTATTTCACTACCCTGGTTGCTCAACGTTTACACGGCCAAGATACTCTGGTTTAAATCGCAACAAAAGCATAATTTCCAGTACAATTACAGGCACAGTTAAAATCAAAGCAAATAGAGCAAGCACGACACTCACGCAAGTGATGCCAGTAATAATTTCCAAAATGCCGGTCATTTTTGCCAGACTACCGAACTTCCCCGCTAATTGCATCAAACCGTAACCAAAAACCAACGCGCTGCCACCGATTACCAATAGATAACCCAATCCCATAATTTTATGCACGTCTTCCGGAGCCGATGCATAAACTATTTTTAGTCCGTGGTAAATAATAATTGTCACGAGGGTCATCAGTGCGCCGAGATAGAGAGAATTGTTGTAATACTGCGTGCCCATAAGCATAAAAGCACGATAAAACAGGATCGCTGAAAGCATGCAAACGAGATGGACTAAAATATACAAAGTATGGGTTTTCCAATCCAGCCCCAGTTCCGAAGCTGCAACCTCAAGCGTTAATTCAGGTAAGAGTGAAATTAAATAGACGACACCGGCAACAGCACCAAGTTGAATTGGATTTTTCATAGTTCACCTCATAAAGTTGGGAAGCTATATTTTCTGTGCATTCGTACTATTTGAATATTATTTCTGCCCTATAATTTGATTACCTTAAAAACAATTGCTTGACACTTTCTTTCCAGTTCATTTTAAAGTTGTTGTGATGAAATACCTCAAAAGAAGGAAAGTGGTTCAAACAAAGTGTGGCAAAAGCTAGCCTGCTGCACTTAAAAATGCAATGGTAATTAATTGTGCTCACTGATTTTATGAAACACAACATCCGGCCATTTTTCTGCTTCAAATTCCAGACACCATTGGCTGCTGGCGAGAAAAGTCAGATGCCCTTCAGCATCGCGGGCGAGGTCAGCGTTTTTCGCTCTTTCGAATTCGGCTAACTTGTCTCGAATCATCAGCTCTGACCTAACGAGCAGTGGCATAACCGGGTGAAGCATTTTATTTTTCCTAATTCATTGTAGCTTGTTAAAAAACTTGTTTCTGGATTTGAATTTATATATAATCATAACCAAACTACGTAATTTTCAGCTTATGTGAGAAATGTCATGAATTCAAAAACAAAGCTTAAACAAGAAATCGATAAATTACCAGATGATCTTATCGAAGAAATCTATCAATACTTGAAGTTGATAAAATCGAAGAAACCAAATAAGGCTTTATTGAAGACATATCATTTAGAAGGAAAATTCGACAATTTGAATATTCGGGCAGAAGCTTATGAGTAAAGTTCTTATCGATACCAACATATTGGTTTATTCGGTGGATAAAGACTCACAATATCACGAAACATCACAGTGCATTCTATTCGAAAATAGCAATGAACTTTTTACCACTTCTAAAAATCTGTCTGAATTTTTAGTTGTGATGACAAGGAGCCAGCATTCTACTTTATCAGCCCGCCAAGCCTTAGTAATAATTAATGAATTTACCTCGTTTATCAATATTCTATTTCCTTCAACCGGTTCATTTTTGCTGTTTCAAACTTACTAATAAAGTATCAGCCCAAAGGATTGAAAATTCACGATTTTGAAATCGCCAGTATTGCAATTTCAAACGGGATAGAATTCCTGGCAACCGGGAACAGTAAAGATTTTAAAAACATCTCAGAAATCGAACTGATTGACGTTACCCGATAATCGACAATTTCAGCGATATTGAATAGGTTTGCGCATCTCCTTAATCAAACTCCCGCGTTTTGTGAAACACAATATCCGGCCACTTTTCAGCTTCAAATTCCAGACGCCACTGGCTGCTGGCGAGAAAAGTCAGATGCCCTTCAGCATCGCGGGCGAGGTCGGCGTTTTTCGCTTTTTCGAATTCGGCTAACTTTTTTGGATCGGTGGCGGTCACCCAGCGGGCTGTGGCGTAATCGATTGGTTCATAAACAGCATCAGCGCCGTACTCTGTTTTTAAGCGTGCCATTGTCACTTCAAACTGTAATAAACCCACAGCGCCGAGAATGTAATCGCTGCCGGCGAGCGGCTTAAAAACCTGCACCGCGCCCTCTTCGGAAAGCTGCTGCAATCCTTTTTGCAATTGTTTGAATTTAATGGGATTTTTCAGCCGCACGCGACGGAAATGCTCCGGTGCAAAATTGGGGATGCCAGTAAATTTCAGTTCTTCTTTTTCAGTAAATGTATCGCCGATTTTTATAGTGCCGTGGTTATGCAAACCGATAATATCGCCGGGATAGGCTTCTTCAACCGCTGAACGGTCTTGTGCCATAAAAATCGTCGCATTGGCGAGCGTCACTTCCTTGCCGATACGGTGGTGGCGCACTTTCATGCCGCGAGTAAACTTGCCTGAGCAAATGCGCACGAATGCGATGCGGTCGCGGTGCGCCGGGTCCATATTTGCCTGAATTTTGAAGGCAAAACCACTGAACTCTTTTTCGTATGGCGATACAACCCGGCTTGTCGTCTCGTGCTCTTTTGGAGGCGGCGACATTTCAACGAATGCGTCCAACATTTCCTGAACACCAAAATTATTGATGGCGCTGCCAAAAAAAACGGGGGTTTGATTGGCTTTTAAATAGTGGGACAGTTCCAGCGGATTGGCCGCTTCCTGCAACAATTCGATGTCGTCGCGCAACTGCTGCGCTTGTTGGTCGAGCGCGGCATCGAGGCGGGAATCGGCAAGATCAGAAATCGTCATCGCCTCGAAATCTCGTGTTTCCTGGCCGGGCTGAAAAAGTTTGAGTTGTTTTTTGTACAGGCTGTACACCCCGCGAAACCGCTTGCCCATGCCGATGGGCCAGGTCAACGGCGTGCATTCGATCTGCAATTTTTCTTCGATATCGTGCATTACATCCAGTGGCTCAAGTCCCTCACGGTCGAGCTTGTTAATGAATGTTATGATCGGCGTGTTGCGCATGCGGCAGATTTCCATCAATTTGCGCGTTTGCGGTTCCACTCCTTTGGCATTGTCGATGACCATGATGGCGCTATCCACCGCCGTGAGCACGCGGTAAGTATCCTCGGAAAAATCCTGGTGGCCGGGCGTATCGAGCAGATTGATCTCGAAATTGCGGTAGTTGAATTTCATCACCGAACTGGTGACGGAAATGCCGCGCTCTTTTTCGATCGACATCCAGTCGCTGGTGGCGTGGCGCGCTGCCTTACGCGATTTCACTGCGCCTGCCATTTGGATGGCACCACCGAAGAGCAGCAATTTCTCCGTGAGCGTCGTTTTGCCCGCGTCCGGGTGACTGATGATGGCAAAATTACGTCTTTTATCGACTTCTGTTTTTAATTTTGAATTCAAGTGGTACTCCTAAAAATTTATCGCATAAACCTTCCAGGTTTTGGAAATCTGGAGAGACTGTCGAAAAAGTGTGAGAACCGGTCGCTGAGCTTGCCGAAGCGCCCGGCGTTACCCCCAAATTTGGGCCCTTCGACAAGCTCATGGTCCAAATTTTCTGGATTTTCGACAGCCTCGGAAGGTTTCTTATAATCAAAAGAAGCTCAAATATAGAATTCCAGATTTGAATTCAAAGGGGAAAAATACTGGATTCATCTGAATGGCGAAAGCATAATCAATCAACACCCGGTCAATTTTCATGCTTGTCTCATCATTCCAATACAACCAAAATCATTTGAGAACACATGAATTAAAACGATGAAACATCTTTAGTGTAAATCAGTATCTGTATAAATTCATGGTTTTTCCGTTAAATAGTTGTATTCAATTCCGGATTTTTGAAGTTTACAAAGGGATCTGATCCCGGAGAATGAAAGGACTAGTAATCTTATGACTAATCAGGAATTATCTCCAACTTCTGCTGTTTCCAAACGTCTTACGCCGGTAGCGGAAAAAAACCGCATCGAATCAATCGATGTGCTGCGTGGCGTAGCTATACTTGGCATTCTGGCAATGAATATTTATGCCTTTACAATGCCATTTTCAGCCTACAACAATCCACTTATCTGGGGCGGTACTGACGCTTTTTCAAAATTTATCTGGTTTTTCACTCATATCATTTTTGATCAGAAATTTCTGCCGATTTTTTCCATGCTTTTTGGCGCCGGGCTCATCTTGATGTTTGAACGCTCGGAAACCGGAAAATTTGCCGGAACCTGGTACCGCCGTACGCTGTGGCTTTTAGTCATCGGCGCATTGCATGGCTATTTAATCTGGTTTGGCGATATTCTTTTCACCTATGCCTTTCTGGGTTTGCTGATTTATCCGCTGCGACGAAAAAAAGCAAAGACTCTCATTATTTTCGGTTCAATCTGGATGCTAGTTGCATTGGGTCTCTCCTCTGCGGGTGGATTTTTTATGCAGAAATTAGGCGTCGAGGCAACGAAGATCGAGACCAAAGTACAGGCAGAAGAAGAACTTTCGGATAAAGAAACGGCGATGCTGCAACAATGGAAGGGCATGCGCCCCATGGCCGCTCCAACTGCCGAAGATCTCAAAAAGGACATCGATGCCTATCTCGGAAGTTATGCAGACGCCGTTAAACACCGGGCGCCAACTGTGTTGATGATGCAAACGATGGGGCTCTTCTTCTTCGGACTGTGGCGTATGGGTGGCCTGATGTTGATAGGCATGGGACTCATGAAAGCAGGTGTATTTTCAGCTCAAAAAGAAACCGGATTTTACCGCCGATTACTGATTTGGTGTTATGGATTGGGCCTGCCGCTCGTCGCGGTTTCTGCCTGGCAATTGGCTGCCCATGATTGGAGTTTCTTCTTTTTTCAACAAGCCGGCGTGCATTGGAACTATGTCGGCAGTGTACTCGTGGCACTGGGGCATGTATCATTGATCATGCTCGCTGTGAAAGGCAAGTGGTTCACAAAACTCGAAAAACGATTTGCAGCTGTCGGGCGGATGGCGTTTACCAATTATTTGATGCAATCAATTATCTGCACAACAATATTTTATGGCTACGGGCTTGGACTTTACGGAAGCATCGACCGGCCGGCGCAAATGCTGTTCGTCGTTGCAATTTGGATTATTCAACTCTACTACAGCACGTGGTGGCTCGAGCGTTTCCGCTATGGTCCTGCAGAGTGGTTTTGGCGTTTCCTGACTTATGGAAAATCTATCGGATTTCGTAAGTAGTACACCTACTTTCGTAATCTTTTCCAGCGATGAAACACGATTCAATGCTCAGTGTCCTGGGAATGCATATTTGTTGAGAAAAAAAGATGTGTCACCTACTTTGAACGGAAATAACCTGGCATTTGTACAACTTAGCCAAAGAGCAAATGCCAGGTACCTCCACATCTCATCACCTCTATTCACCCACTCTGTTGAAGAACTTATCCAGCCCTGAAAATCGCAGCGAGGCGCTCTCGATCTGGATTCTCAAATTTATATTTGTGCTCCTAACAATATATCGCATAAAACCTTCCAGGTTTTGGAAACCTGGAAGGTTTATTATGATCAAAAGAAGCTAAATTATTGGGGAATTGATTGGAATTCAAAAGGTAAAACACAAGGTATACTACTAAAAAGTGAAATGCATTACAACACTCTACATACTGAAAAATATCTGGAAAAATGTTCGCGCTGAAGAATGAGTGAAGGTTTAATTCAGAACATGAGGTTTGAGCAGTTCTACTCTGCTGCACCGCGCTTGGTAACTCTTGATATTAATTTTATAAATTAAATTCGTCCTATTTATCTTGCATTTAAAGATCATATAATTTTACTTTAATTGAAAAAAATGACTGTGGGGTGCTATGTTAAAATCAAGAAAACCCGTTGTGGAAAAGCGTGAATCTCATTCGCTAACAATTCCTCATCACTCAAGCGAAATATTTGGCTTAAGCGATAACGCGAAAATTTTTCTATTAGAAAAATTGTGGAATTCTTACGAAAAACTTGACCAAAGAAGGCGGAGAACGTTCAATTTATTCTATGGATTAATAAGTCTATTTTTAATTCTGTGGATTTCACATGTAGAGTCCATCAACATTCCAATGATTGCTACAAAAATTAATATACAACTTATTTTCGGTACTTTACCCATAATTATGTCCTTTTTATTTAACCGGTATTTATATATTTGTAGGCATAACTTAAGATCATTCCGACGATTCCAGCAAGTATGCACAATTCTTTACGGTGAAAAATTCAAAGAAGCGGGATACGAATTAAAAAATTTATGGAATGATATTAGGATTAGGGATAATTCAGATAAGTTCAATATTTTTTTATTTCCAATAAAAGAAGATATTGATATTCTTTCCTTAAAAGATTTGGGATTATTAGCAAGAATTGTGAGTGTCAATTTAATCATGCTATCTTCATTTTTATTTCCACTAGTCTGTTATTATTTAATGGTTTTTTGGTTTTGGGATAATGTATATAAAATTAAAGAATCACTTTTAATCGATTTCTGTCTCTACATATATATTTTATTAGGCATTATAAATATTCCGTATTTCATACATCTATGGTTCGCAAGTCGCCATGAAAAAAGCCAAATGAATGATTCTTCAAAAATATTATCGATAAAGGCATAAAAACGGATAACCTGATAGCTGAATAATTTATTTACTTAAATGTATTATTTTTATTCTTGTGTCCGGCAGACCGACACACCTAGCCTCCAGCTTGTAATAGGTTGCAAATTCACGGACTGGCAATCCCAATCGACCGGGAACAAGCTACAAAACCACCGCTTGCCGCACCGCTTTCTGCCAGCCATTCACCAACTGGGTTCTCTCATTTTTACCCATCTCAGGAATAAACCGTCGCTCAATTGTTCTCAGTTCAGTTAATTCCGCGGTATTCTCCCAAACACCCGACTGCAGCCCTGCCAAATAAGCTGCTCCCAAAGCTGTGGACTCTGTAACTCGCGGTCGCACGATGGTTTTCTTGCAAATATCCGCCTGGAATTGCATGAGAAAATTGTTGGAACAGGCGCCGCCGTCCACGGCTAATTCAGTTGTTTTTATACCCGATTCGAGTTCAATTAATTCCAAAACATCGTTGGTCTGATAGGCCATCGCTTCGAGCGCAGCGCGGATAATGTGATTGCGATTGGTGCCGCGTGTCAATCCCACAAGCGTTCCCCGTGCTTGCGAATTCCAGTGCGGAGCGCCCAATCCGACAAATGCAGGCACCAGATAGACGCCACCGTTATTTTCCACCGCCATTGCCGCAGCCTCACTATCTGCCGCGTTTTTGAGAATCTGCAGCTCATCCCGCAGCCATTGGATGGCCGCCCCGGCAATAAAAACCGCGCCTTCGAGCGCGTAGCAGGGTTCGCCATTACCATCAACAGCCAACGTAGTAATCAAACCATTAGTCGAAGTGATCGGGGAATTTCCGGTGTTCATCATGATAAAACAGCCGGTGCCGTAAGTATTTTTTATTTGTCCCGGATTAAAACAAGCTTGCCCGAAAAGGGCGGTCTGCTGGTCACCGGCAACGCCATAAATTGGTGTGTTTTTCAATTCAGGAAACGCCTGTATCATACCAAAATCTGCTGCAGATTTTTTCACCTGTGGCAAAATTGACAACGGAACATCAAGCAAATCACACAACTCTTCGTCCCACTTCTTTTCGTGGATGTTAAAAAGCAAAGTACGGGAGGCATTGGTGAAATCGGTGGCGTGCACTTTTCCATTGGTCAATTTCCAGATGAGCCAACTATCGATTGTGCCAAAGAGAATATTTTCCCGGTCGCAATTCTGGACATTTTCTAGCAGCCATTTTATTTTTGTCCCACTAAAATAGGCATCCAGCGGTAATCCTGTTTTTTGCCTGAATAGCGGAGCCTGGTTCTGAAGACTTTCGCAAAAATCTGCAGTACGGCGGCATTGCCAGACAATCGCATTGTGAATTGGTTTTCCGGTTCGGCGGTCCCACAAAACAGTCGTTTCCCGTTGGTTTGTGATTCCCACCGCGACTATTTTCACTGGATATTGGCTCAATAATTCGGCGACGGTCGCCTGCACAGTCTGCCAGATTTCTTCAGGATTGTGCTCAACCCAGCCTGGCTGTGGATAAATTTGAGGAAACTCACGATAGGCCTGGCCAGTAATCTGGCCCTTTTCGTCGAAGAGAATGGTTGTCGTGCCGGTTGTGCCTTGATCGATGGCGAGAATATGCATTGAGAATACCCTTTGGTTGGATTATTTCTAAAATTAACGCCCCTTGAACTTGTCGAAAAAGCGCTTCGACATGCTCAGCGAACATAGAAGGAAAATCCAAGCTCACCTTCATTTCCATACTCGACAGTTGGCTCCTTGAGCTTGTCGAAAGGGCGCTTCGACATGCCCAGCGTCCACTTGTTGATGCACAGAAGACTTTAGTCAACAACTTTAAAAAACATTTCCAGCTCCGGAAAACGCAGCGACGATACTTCGATTTCTACCTCAGAATTGAGTGGATAGGTTTTTTCGAGATGCACGCTCGCATCAGTTCCAAGTGCCGGTATCAAAATCTGCCCGCGGTGCCCTCGCTGATCGACAACGATAGCTTTTTCACGCCAATCCAAAGATTTTTCGAGATAAACCAGTGTCCAGTGGCGATTGGATTGTCGCTCACATTGGCGCACATTTGCGCTCACCGTATCGGCCATGGCCAATCGTTCCAGCACCTGCTCGTAAGTCAATTGATCTTTTCCCAAAATATAAGCGCGAATCTGCTGGTGCACCACAAGATCCGTGAATCGTCGCAGGGGGCTGGTCACCCGCGTATAAAAATCTAATCCCAGACCGGAATGTCTGCCCGGACTGGTGCGGGTTTCACTGCGTTTCATTTTTTTCAGGCAGGCAAATTTATCAGCCCAACTGCTGCCGGTGATAAGTTCATCCGGCGGTGGTTGAGAAATAAACGGAATTTGAATCACATTCTCATCCGCAAAGCGGGCTGCGGCTTCCCCTGTCATGAGCATGGCTTCGGTCACCAATTCCCGGCTGCGCAGCTCTTCCAACGGCGTAATTTCCACTTTTCCATCGATTACACGAATTTTTGATTCCGGCAAATTGATATTAATTGCGCCGGCTGCCAATCGTCTTTTTTGATAGCGTTGCGTTACTTCCCAAAGTTCAGCCAGTGGGCCCGAATCCAATTGTTCATTGGCTTCGGCATAGGTCAGTCGAGTGACTTTCACGCAGCTCGGTTTAATCTGCAATTGTGAAATCTCACCATTTTCATCGATTTGCAGGCCAAACGAAAGTGCCGGAGAAACCTCCTGCAAACCCAAGCCGAGCTTGAGTGTCGTTTCAATCGGCAACATCGTTGTTACTTTTTCCGGCAGATATAAATTGGCGCCGATTGCCCGTGCCTCCAAATCCAGTTCACTATCCGGTGAAATGAGAGCGCCGGCGTCTGCAATATGCACCCAAATTGTACTGCCTTCGATGCTCACGGCATCGTCCGGATCGGTGCTGCCAGCGTCATCGATTGCAAAAGCAGGGAGATGGGTTAAGTCCAGACGGGATTCATCAGGAACATCCGGCACAGGGTGGCGCATTGGTTCTTTATGCAAATCAAATCGGCGCGGGTAGGGATTTTGTGCACTGTCCCAAAGGCCTGTTTTTAAAAGTAGCTCGTGCGCTTTTTCCCGGCTGATTTGTATTCCGAGGTCCGACATTATTTTACTGGTTTCCGATTTGCCAAAAGCAACAGCCTCAACTTCCTGCATGTTACCGGCATCCTCGGGCCCAAGCGAATGGTTTTTCACACGTTCAATAAACTCTGCCCAGGCTTGTTTTTTATCCGATTTTGCTTGTTGATTTTTTAGTGCAGTTTCAACATCATTTTTTGTATGAACCTGAATCTCCTGCGGCGATCCTGAAAAATAGAGTCCCTCTGCCACCAACTCCCACGCTGCCCATGCGCTGGCTGGTGTAAATTCATCAAAAATCAAATCGGCGAGCTCGGTCAGTGTTGTTTTTTCGCCAGCCAGCAATTCCCACGCTGTATTGAAATCACCTTTGACCGGCCGCAATTCAGAAAAATTATTGAACGGTCCCGGGTGCAATAATTCAACATCCTTGTCGCGGACATTGCGTTTCTTACCATCTCTCTCGATAATTTCTATTTTTTCGCCAAGACTTGCAATACGTGCCGGGCGAGTTTTATATAATACAAGACTATTTAATTTTTTTACTAAAGCTGGCATCCTGCACGTTCCTTCTCTGTGTCCCACTATTTCCGGGATAAAATTATTAATTACCCGAAGAGTGAATGTGTACTGAATATTGATTATTTGCCCGGGATGCTATTTAAAGATTATCTTACTTTTAAGATCAGATACAAATAAGTTCGTGGTTTTAATGGTTCCCCCAATATATATCTTGTAAAAAATACTATATTTGAAGACAAGATGCAATGTGAGAAAATACTGATTCGAGATTAAAATTTATCAATTTTTTTATAATAAAAATCACGCATCAAAGTCGCATTAACACACGGATCGACTGTCGCAGTTGAGGTCTGCCACACTTGTTTTTCATCACGGCGTTGCAATCCCTGCAAATAAAACTTATCGTAATAGGGGAGCAAAATTGCGCAGGCCTGCGCCATATCTCCGGAGTTTAACGCCTCCAGCGTCTGTTTTGTTGCCAGACCACCGAGGCGGCGCTGAATTCGATTTGTTGCCGTTTTTAGTTCGGCTAAATCGAGGTCGGCGTATTCTATAATTAGCCTTTCCCGGCGCAATGCGGCAGGCATTTCAAGGGCAAAAACCGGGCTTGATTTCATTTGTTGCCAGACTTCTGCAGGAATATGCAGATTGCCAATGCGCTGACTTTCGTCCTCCAGCCAGAGTGTCTTTTCGGGATCAATCGTGCGCCAGGCGAGCCCAAGCAAGTTTTCAAAATGCTCCTGCGTACGTGTCTGCGGGACTTCGATTCCACCAAAAGCGGATCCTTTGTGCTGTGCAAGATCCTCAAGATCGATGATTTGCTCACCCAATTTTTCCAGCTCGAGCAAAATGTCTGTTTTGCCGGTGCCGGTCATGCCTCCCAAAATGGCTATCTTTTTTTGATCAGAAAAACACTCCCGAATAAAATGGCGAAATGCTTTGTAGCCACCCTCCAAAACAAAACAATGTAAACCGGTAAAACCCAAAAGCCAGGCCATACTTTCGCTGCGCTGTCCACCGCGCCAGCAATGGAGAAAGACGCGATCACTTTTACATTGGGTACGTGCTTTTTCGACAAAGCCCCGCATTTGCGGACCCACAAATTCAAGTCCACGCAACATGGCTTTTTCGCGGCCTTTTTGCTTGTACAACGTACCGATTTCAGCACGTTCAGCATCGGAGAAAAGCGGCAAATTTATCGCGCCGGGAATGTGGCCTTTTTCGAACTCTTTGGGTGAGCGCACATCAAAAACAGTGTGGCCGATGCTCTGTTCCAGAAAGTCTGAAATTTTTAATTTTGTGGTCATAATTTTCGAAAAACGATAAAGTTATTTGCAACGAGAATTGCCAAGGTACAGTCTGAAAACAATAATCGCAATGCAAAAGGAATAAAATAAAGTAATCTGGGTTCGATCCAAGCAACCTTACCAAGAGCAGCATAGTTTCAGCCACAGATCGAGACTGGTTATCACGGATTTTTTATATTTCTTTTTAATAAAATCTGTGTTTGATCAGTGAGAGTCGGTGGCCAATTTATATTTTACAATTTAATTCTGCATAGTGATTTTGGTTAATAAAAACTATTTCTTACAAAGAACTCGCGTTTTATAACCTGAATTCTTCATAAAGCGCAGTGGATGTGCCTGGCACTTAGTTGATTTTTAAAAATTTAGCTAAACAAAGTAGCTTTTAAGGGCTTTCATAACTTGTAGAAGGGCCAGGCACATTTTTATCGTTTATGAATCGATCAGGATAATTAGATATTGGTTGTCACCACTTTGTGCACAAGTGTCGATTGCTGGAATTCATACGAACAAACCTAAAGCGAATAATTCTCACGCAAAGGCACTAAGTCCGCAAAGAAAATATTTAAATACTTATAAAACTTAATTTTGTGGGCTCTGTGGTTTTGCGAGAGATAATTTTAATAGAAAATTAAGTTTTTCTGAACGTTTTTTCAAATATCGAATTGTCAATAGGTTCAGAATCTTGTAATAAATAACGTGTGTTCGATATAAGAAGAATTGGGACAAAACGAATTAATTACAGAATATAGTCCGAGGCGTCCCGCCGAGGATAACCCACGAAATGCTCGGCGAGACGCCTTCGCTCTATTATAATTATGCTTGGTAAAGAATGTTACTGCTTACATCGAACTCACGTTAAATATATATGAATAAAGCAGGCTAAAGTGAAACGCTCTCTGGTCTGGGCGTTAAAACTTAGAAATAAATTGATTTCAATGGCCTGAGTTTTTCGAACCGGAATCTGTTCTGCAATTTTTCCAAACAGGAATCCGGGTAAAATTCTAACGCCTATTTTCTTTTTCTCTTGTGAAAGTAAGATGTTTTCTTATCATTAATTTTACCCTATCTTTTGATTTCATTGATATTTAAATGTAAAAATGCAAAAAAATTGCCACACACAAATATCAAACTATTCTTATTCTGATTGTTTAAATTATTGATATCATCTCTTTGATTTTGAAAAAAATTGTATCCATAAACTTATCCGAAGGAGAAAATATGGCTCACTCAAAGGACGTCAAAAAAAACGGCCCCATTTCAAAGGGTGTTTCCCGGCGGGGATTTCTGAAGGGACTTGGCGCTACTTCCCTTGGAGTCGCGGCTGCTTCAAAATCAGAGCTTTTAGCCAAACTTGAACACGCGCCTTCGCCCAATGGCACCTTACTTGGCAAAAATGCAGTTGCGCTGACTTTGAACATCAACGGCAAAATCCATCAGGTGAAAGTTGAGCCACGGATCACTTTAGCTGAGGTGTTGCGTGATAATTTGGGTTTAACCGGCACCAAAACCGGTTGCGAACGTGGCGCCTGCGGTGCGTGCACGGTGATTATGGAGGGCGCAACGATCAACGCCTGCATGACGCTGGCAGTCGATGCCATCGGGCAAAAAATTGAGACGATCGAAGGGCTCGAATCCGACGGAAAGCTTTCAAAATTGCAGGAATCCTTCATCGAAAATGATGGGCTGCAATGCGGGTTCTGCACACCCGGCATTATTATGAGCTCGAAAAATTTATTGGACACCAATCCCAAACCACAACTCGAAGAAGTCAAAAAAGCTGTCTCCGGTCACATTTGCCGATGTGGCACTTACCCGAAAGTTTTCGAATCCATTTTAGCTGCTGGAAAATGACGGTTATTCAGCATTTTCCCTTTTAAAAACAGGCAGTCGCACCGTGCTCGCAAAGCCAATTATTTAGGCGCGATACCAGGTGCCATTTCCATAAGCTCATAAAATTGTACGGGAGATAAAAGATGCCACGAGAAGTCACATTAAAAGTCGGGGTTGGAAAAAACCTCAAAGAACGTATAGTAGAAATTCCTGACAATGCGCCGCGGCCGTGGGACGGCAGCGATGATTTGAAATATGTCGGCAAAAGAGTGCCGCGCGTCGATGGCAGGGATAAAACCAGCGGCCGTGCCAAATTCACTTTTGATATTCAGCTACCGGGGATGCTGCATGCGAAATTTTTGCGCTCGAAATACCCGGCGGCAGTTATTCGCAAAATCGACACTTCCAAAGCAATAAAATATCCGGGCGTAAAAGCGATTTTATCGGTACAAGATAAACTGCCCCTGATCGTACGATTCGCCGGTCAGGAAATTCTCGCGGTTGCCGCAGAAACTGCCCATCAAGCGGCCGAAGCCCTGAAACTCATCGAGGTGACCTACGATGTCCGAAAATTTGTTGTCGACAAAGATTTAGCCAAAGAAAAAAACGCGCCCACTGTCTTCAATACCCAGGTTGAGGAAAAACTTACTGAAGGCGATTTACCGGGGGAACACAGTGAAGTAACTCAGAAAGGCAATGTTCGCGGTCCCAATATCTCACCAAAAGATGCCACACCTGAAAAAATAGATGCAGCTTTGGCCAGCTCCTTCGCCGTTGTCGAAGCGACTTATCGCACCCAGGTACAAACCCATTCGGCCATGGAAACACACGGTGTCGTCGTTGATTGGACTGCCGAGGATAAATTAAAATGCTGGGCATCGACCCAGGCAGTCTTCGCTGTACGCGATGAACTTGCAGGCTCATTTAAACTGCCAAAATCCAATGTTCGCATAATCACAAAACACATGGGTGGTGGATTTGGTGCAAAATTCGGCGTTGGAATTTACGGTGTTATGGCGGCAAAATTGGCGCGTGAGGCAAAAGCCCCGGTCCGGCTGATGCTGGATCGCAAGGAAGAACATTTATGCGTGGGCAACAGACCAGACTCTGTGCAGTCCCTGAAAATCGGGGCGGACAATGATGGAAAATTGACCGGCATCAAGCTGATTTCCTACGGCACGGCCGGTACCGGAACAGGTGCTGGCACCTCCGGCCCTGCTAAAAATATTTATGAATACGACCATTTTTATTCAGAAGAATCGGATGTTTTCACCAACGCCGGTCCGGGGGCTGCATTTCGGGCTCCGGGGCATCCGCAGGGTGCATTTGCACTGGAACAGGCCATCGATGAATTGGCCTATAAATTAAAAATTGATCCACTGGAATTTCGAAAAATAAATACGCCAAACAATGAAATCCGGCAAGCGCAATTAAAAATCGCAGCTGAAAAATCGGGCTGGGCGCGCAGAAATCCGAATCCGGGTGCTGACAAAGGTCCAATCAAACGCGGAATCGGGATCGCCAATTCAGTCTGGTACTATTTTTACGGCCGCAATTTTCAGGTTTCGACGCAGGTAAATAACGATGGCACGGTCAAAGTTACCAACGGCGTGCAGGATCTTGGCACCGGCATTACCACGGTAATCGTAACAATTGCTGCCGAAGAATTGGGATTAAAACCATCCGATATTCAAGTTTCCATTGGCGATTCTGAATACGGTTACGGCCCGGCAAGCGGTGGCAGTGTGACGACGGGCGGTCTGAGTCCGGCGGTGCGCGACTCGGCGTATGCAGCCAAAATGAAAATGTTCGAAATTGCAGCGCCGATGCTCGAGACAACAGCAGACAAACTCGCCGCTGCTGATGGAAAAATTTTCATAAAAGAGAATCCGGACAAAAGCCTGAGCTGGAAACAAGTCGCTAAAAAGATACCCGGTGATAATTTTATTGCAATCGGTGAACGCAAAGAAGATTATCACAAATTGGACATTGGCACAATCCACGGTGTGCAGATCATCGAAGTTGCCGTTGACACCGAAACCGGAGTCGTGAAAGCTGAGCGTGTTTATGCTGTGCACGACTGTGGCCGTCCCATGGATTTACTCACAACGGAAAGTCAAATTAATGGTGGCATAATTCAGGGCATCAGCTATGCTCTTTTCGAAGACCGGATTTTAGACAGAAACACGGGAATCATGGTAAATTCCAACATGGAGCAATATAAAATTGCCGGAGCGCTGGATACCCCGGAAATAGAATCAGTCGTGCTCAACGTGCACTACGGACAAAGCAGTACCGGCGCTATCGGTATCGGTGAACCAGCGACGGTGGCCACGGCGGGCGCTGTTGGTAATGCAATATTTCACGCGACAGGCGTGCGCGTGCGGGAGCTCCCGATGACACCGGACAAAGTGCTGATTGCACTCGAAGCGATGAAAGGAGCGAGTTCATGAATAAATTTGAATATGGCATTGCAAAAAATATCGAGGGCGCTTTCGATTTTTTGAAAGAACCTGATTCGAAAATAAAAGCCGGCGGCATTGATGTCCTGGATTTGATGAAAGAGGGTCTGGAAGCCCCGAAACGGTTGGTAAATATTCGTTCCGTTCCTGATTTGCGATTCATTAATAAAGGAGAAAACGGCGAATTGCGTATCGGTGCAACAACAACGTTGGCGGAAATTGAATCCAGCAAAACAATCAAAGCCGCTTATCCGGCATTGGCGCAAGCGGCGGCCACAATTGCCACGCCGCAGATTCGAAATGTTGCCACAATCGGTGGAAATTTATGCCAGCGTCCGCGGTGCTGGTATTTTCGCAGCGAAGATTTTCACTGCCTGAGAAATGGCGGGGACACCTGTTTCGCTGAAGATGGCGAAAATCGATTTCATGCAATTCTGGGAAATGAAGATGATTGCGTCGTCGTGCATCCATCCGGAACCGCTGTGGCGCTGATGGCTCTCGGTGCCAGACTGGTTATTGCGAAAAACAAAGAGAAGCGTGAACTTGCCCTTGCTGATTTCTGGGTCACCCCGGAAGACGACGTTACCAAAGAAAATATTCTGCAACACGGTGAGTTAATCACTGAAATAATTCTGCCAAAACCGCGGCAAAATGAAAGCAGTTTTTATTTCAAACAACAGGAAAAACAGTCCTTTGACTGGCCAATTGCAGATGTCGCTGTTTCACTTAAATTGAAAGGCAAACAATGTGAGGACGCACGCATAGTTCTCGGCTCTGCTGCGCCAATTCCATGGCGTGTAAAGGCTGCTGAACAAGTTCTGCAAGGAAAACCAATATCTATAAAATTGGCAAAACAAGCGGCTGATGCGGCAATGAAGGATGCCAAGCCTTTATCGGAGAATGCCTACAAAGTCGCAGTTTTTAAAGCGGTTATTTATCGCACAATTTGTTGGGCTGCCGGTGTCGATCCATTTGCAACATAACTCCCAAGTTCAAATGTAGTGCGATCCCTTGTGGATCGCATAATTTATTACTTTTTACTTACGAAATGGCCAAGCAAATTATGTGTCAGACCACAAGGGCCTGAACAACGCGATAACAATCTGTGATATATTGGGAGAATATATATGGAAAATAGAATTAAATCACCGTGCAAGCACTTGCGTTCAAAAAATATCATGGTTCCTGATTTTTCGAATGCCGGTGAAGATTACAGCATCGATCCATCGGTGCAGCATTACTGGTGTTTGTGCACGATGACAACTGCTGGCCCGGATAATAAACTCGCTGTTCCGGAAGACTGCCAGACTAACCGATCGTGCTTTGAGGCAGAGGACGAATAATTTTGCATGAAAAAATACAAACATATTACGACGCTCTCGTGGTTCTTAATTCAGGAGTAAAATCCCTTTTTGGATTTTTTTGCATTGCATAAAGGCAAAGCGCTCCCGTAATTGAAATCCGAATATTTAAGCTTAAATATCTATCCTGAATAATTCTCACGCAGAGTCACAAAGCCCGCAAAGAAAAGATTTAAAGATATAACTCGTTGTGCAAAATTGATTATAATTACCCTTTTCGTCTCCTCGTCCTGTCATTCCCGCAAGTATTTAGCGGGAATCCATAATTGTACATGCACTGGATCCCCGATAAAAGCATTCGGAGCCGTAGGCCGGCGTCAGCAAGATGACAAAAATTGGAAATTTTAAGTAGATTTCTTTAATTTTGCACAACGGATTAAAGATATAAATAAACAAAACTCTGCGAGCTTTGCGACTCTGCGTGGGGGGCTTTTTTTAAAAACTCTTTTTTCATCAATCTACATTCAACATGTATATTTATAAATTTGTTAAGCATGTTTTATAAAAAAATTATGAATAATTCAGGCGATAAATAATAAATTCTAATTTAACTGCTACCCTGTCACAGAAATCGCTTCTTCGAGAACAGTAACATAGTTTTCCACAGGCATATAATCTGTCAGTGAATTGCCCGTTCCGAGCGCCCAGAATCCATCGTAGAAACATGCTTCGATTTTCTGACGCGTGTACGTGCGCAGCTCCGGTGGGCTTTTGCTGCAAATAAAATCGACATCCAGGCCGCCCAATGGCGTAACCCGCTCGCCGTACTGCTTTTTAAATTCGCCCACAGGCAGAATAATATCCTCAAAAGAATGCTTGGCATCAATTTTACAATCATCGATTAAATCATCGTAAACGGTTTCCAAATTTCCACAGGAATGCAGGATAAAAGGCTTTTCCTGTGCGTGGGCAATCGCTGCCATTTCATTATAAATTGGGAAAACAAATTTTCGCAGATGATCGGGACTTAGAAATGTGGATGTTTTGAATCCAAGATCGTCGCCCTGCCGCAACGCTCCAATCCCCTCCATCGTTGCTATCTGTTGCAGTGCGCTGTTATGCAAAGCGCCGATTTTCTGAAATGCATGTTCCACAAATTCAGGATCTTCCATTATCGCATATGAGAGTCCGAGGACGCCCATCATTTGTGAAATCCATTCATACGGCCCACCGCAGACACCGCCGACAATTTTCATACCATCCGGCAACAATTCCGCCACGGTTTCAAAATGGATAAAATCAAGCGGTGAAGAAAGGGGAGGCCATTCATATTTTTCGAATTCCGCCCTGTTTTTGAAGACGGCGAGGGCTTCGCTCCCATGCGTTACTGCGGAATCCTGCAGTGTATCTGCCAGTGGACAGTTCAAAGGAATTTCCATTGGCATACAATCGAATCCCAAACCGAGCCAAAAACCCACATAAATTTTCCAATAGTCCGCGTCTGTGACAGTCATTTTATCAAACTTCGTTTCAGTTCTGCGCGCGATAAAGCCAGGGCTGGCAATATGCTCATAAAAAGGAAGGTACGATGGTTTTCCCTGCCGTTTCAAGACCTTGAGAAATTGATTGAAGTCCGGTTTTCTTCGGAGATTTTTCATTTTTCTTACGATCCTGGTTGCTGATTATTCGTGTCTTAAAATCAACTACGGTTCACTTTCATGCTTTTCTGTCACCTTCAAAGAATGCCATTAGTTATCAACTTTACAAGCAAAATAAACTCGTTTAGCCTGATCTATTCATAAATTGATAAAAATGTGCCTGACACTTCAACAAGTTATGAAAGACATTAAAAGGTACTATGTTTGGTTAAATTTATAAAAGTCAACTAAGTGCCAGGCACATCCACTGCGCTTTATGAATAATAGGGCTTCACAAAATTAATTTTTCAGAAATTTTGGTACAAATGATTTCACAAATCTGATTTTATCTTTGAATCCAGCTTTATTTGCTGTTCGCGCTACCAACAACACAGCGATATGAGCGATGGT
>QQUE01000013.1 GCA_008501765.1 Calditrichota bacterium | reverse complement strand
ACCATCGCTCATATCGCTGTGTTGTTGGTAGCGCGAACAGCAAATAAAGCTGGATTCAAAGATAAAATCAGATTTGTGAAATCATTTGTACCAAAATTTCTGAAAAATTAATTTTGTGAAGCCCTATTAATTAATGGTTGATTTAACATCAAGTCAAGCTAGGGTGAATTCATAGCCCACCACAAAATCTAGGTCTAATTTTACCTTTATGTGCAAAGGATAATATGAAAACTGCTAAAATAATTCATATTTTTTTGATTGCAATTTCATTCTTCGTTAGCATTCATTGCTCGCAAAATCATGATATAGAATTTAAAAAACAAGTGACTATCGGTTGTCCCATTCCCGATGGCGTAATGGATACATTAATGGAAATCCATGATGTTCCGGGAGTAAGTATTGCCGTCATCCAAAATGGGCAAATTGACTGGGTAAAAGGATACGGTGTTCGCGAGTATGGCAAACCTGAACCAGTGGACAGTACCACGCTATTTCAGGCAGCTTCTATTTCAAAACCAGTCTCCGCTGTCGTCGCATTGCAAATGGTTAATAGTAGTCAGGTGCATAAAAACTATGAATAATTGGTATGTAAAAAATCTTGGCGATGCCAATTTTGCGGATGAATCTTTAGATCGGATCAAAGCACTTTTTTTAGAAGAATATGAAAAGGCGGACAGACCAAATGATATGGCTGTTTTTTTTCGTCATGAATCTGAAGGACGCCTTCATTGTGAAGTCAAGGTTTACTTCTCCCCAAAGGCAAATGTTTTAGCAAAAAACTTTGATGCACTGCCATGTTCTAAACCTTCTTTCTATGGTTTAGCTATCTTGGCTGGTTCAAAAAACGCGTTGTCGACGTTATTTTCAAGAAATAGTCAGTAATTTATTCTGTGCTTCTTTACCTAACAAAGTGCATCTAACGGCGCGCGCCTCTCCCACCACCGTGCCCTTCGACAGACTCAGGGCAGGCCAAGAATTTACATGAGAATATAAAATTGGGTTTCGTCTTGCAGGACGGTGAAATTAACAACTCTGAGAGGGGATCTGATGTTTTTTTATTTATACTCGGGATAATGTTTTTCCAAACAATCTTCACAAATACCGTGGCTGATAATCATTTTAGCATATTTTGCCTTCGTTCTATCAACCGACCTCCAACGTCCATTTTTATCGCGAATCTTTTTGCAAAAAGCACAAACAGGTAAAACGCTATTTGTTGATCTGATTTTATCTTTTATCATTGAATCTTCTCCCTGATTCGCTGCAGTAAGTGGGTAAAGTTGTTTCTCTGATGGACTTGATTCAGCAAAAATTGTGTGAATTGTGCTGTTGCTATATTTGTAAACACATAAAGCATAAAATCATTGAAATTACGAAATGAAAAAGAACCCCGGTGTTATCACAGACAATAACACCGGGGGTGGCTGGGATATGGGGGTCTTTTTACACAGGGCGCCTTAGCGCATGAGTGTCATTTTTTTGCTGATGACATTCGCACCCATGGAAACTCGGTAGAAATATATTCCGCTGGATACAACACGGTTAAAGTTGTTGGTTCCATTCCACTTAAAAGTATAGTTGCCATCGTCGAGCAAACCATTGTAGAGCGTTTTAATTTTTCGGCCCGTGATGTCAAATACTTCCAGACGGATGTTCTTGAAACTGGCATTGGAAATGGTAAAAGATATATTTGTTGAGGGATTAAACGGGTTTGGATAATTGGCGTGCAATTCCAAAGTTTGTGGTAGTTGTACGCTCAACTGTTCTTCTTTTGCAGCCGTTGTTGTTGAAACAGCTTTATCCAGTTTTACCTGCAAAATTTCAGATGTACCAGAAATATCGGTGATGGCCCAAACGACAATAGCATCACCAGCATTCAAATCGCTGGCCTCGATTGCGGTATAATTATCATCAAGGAGCACAGACCGGTTGGTCAACCGAAATTGTGGTCCATTAATCCAAAGATAATCAGCACTCATCGCACTCACATTTCCGACAACGACTGTTAAACTGGTCGTATCTTCAAGTTTGATGCATACCGCCAGGTAGGAACCATCCGCTTGCAGACGGCCTTTGATTTCGACAACATCAGCGAGCACGAGATCTGTAAAAGAAATGGGCATATTTTGCAGATCAAACACGGCCACGGTACTGTCAACAAAAAACTCAATCCCGTTAACAGTGATTGAAACCGGTGTCAGCGCTTCAACTGTGCCTGTCAATTCGATTTTACCGCTCGTATGATCTTCAATTCTCAGGCGAAGCGCATAAAGATTGCCATCCATGTGCCGGTAGCCTTTAATTTCAACAAACATTCCAAGACTCAACTGATCATACCCGATTTGATTTTTATTATGATCGAGAAAGACGCAGTTGCTATCGAGCAGAAAATATGTCTGCCCAACCTGAATTCGATTTTGCTCCATCGCCATGATTTGGCCAGTGAATTCAACCTCGGAATTATGAAATTGCTTAATCTTTACCCAATCAGCTAAAATCGTATTTTCAGCAATCAGCTCCCCTTTTACTTTGACACGTTGCCCTTGCTCCAGGTCTGCTATGGTCAATCCGGCAGCATCGTGATTCAAAACATCAGTTGAGCTATCGATGTGTACCATATAATTCAGAATGAGTAGAAAATCAGTGCCCACCGAATCGATGGTACCCGTGATTTCGATTTCATTGTCATCTTCATCTTCAACCTCAATTTTGATCGCCAGATTGCTGCCATCATCCAAAACAACGGCTTTCACTTCAACATACATGCCTTCAGCAAGATCGCTCAACGAACCGTAAACACGGTCATCCAGCTTAATTCGAGTTGCTGCGTCAACAAGAAAACGCATTTGATCGATGACAATTGTGTCCGTTAATACAGAATCAATCGTACCGCTGATCTCGAAATCTTCGTGGCCATCTCTATCATGCTCCTGCAACTTAATTTTTCGTGCGATGTGCTGGCCATTTTGTTGTTGAGATCCATTTACTTCGACGCGCATGCCAACCTGAAGATCAGCGAATCCAAAATGCCCGTGGTCATCACGTTCGAATTTTGTTGATCCATCAACGTAAAATGTGTAATTATTCACCTGTAGTGAGTTTTCGCCAAGTCGTGCAATCGTGCCTTTCATTTCCATTTCATGGTGCGAATGATTCTCACGCTCAAGTTCAATTTTTTCTGCATAATAGCGAGTTGAGTCATTTGCGAAACCTTCGACTTCAACAAAATCACCAACTTTTAGATCAGCAAATGTCAAGCTATCATTATGATCAGCTTCGATTTCCGTTTCATTATCAACATCAAAAATAAAACCATTTACCACCAGGCTATCTTCACCAATTGACTGAATCAATCCGCGTGTTTCGAATTCGGAATCGTCAGCAAAAGCCAACCCAGAGAATAATAGCAGGGCGCCAACGATGAAGAGAATTTTCTGCGGCTGTGCGATCATTTTTGTAATAGTGTTCATTAAATCACTCCTTATGTTTTGTAGAGAAAAACTGCTCCGGTAACTTTTGTTTTCCCTACTGTTATTCAAGGATTGTACCAAAAACAAAAATTCATTAAAAACAGTAACTTATACAAGCTATTCAATCAAACTAAAAGTGTAAACCATTCTCATTAAGTGCATATTTTGCACACTACTCATCTGCGTTTATGACGCACAATTACACGAGGGGTTTGTCAAGTCTTAATTTGTAGATTTGCAGTGTATTGCCGTTATGCAATGCACTGCAATCCATGAAGGGATTGCACTCCGGACCCATCGAATTGGATTAAACGCATTGTGTAATATATATTTTCAACACCCACAGCCATTCACAGGTTTAGACTTGACAAAACACGAGTGGAGCGTCAAGCTTAATATTGTGATTTGCACTTAGCCTGAATTATTCATAAAGCACAGTGGATGTGCCTGGCACTTAGTTGATTATTATAAATTTAACCAAACGAAGGAGCTTTTAAGGGCTTTCATAACTTGTAGAAGTGCCAGGCACATTTTTAAACTCGCCAGACAAACAGGTTGACGGCAAGAAAAGACTGCGTGAAAGCGCTGCATGCAAATTTCAAAAATAGGCTAAAGAATGAATAGTCAACAATGAGGGGTAATAAAATGGGGAGAGAAAACTGACTTTCTTATGTTTTAAAAATTTATTTCTACAGCCAGGCCGATGGTATTTTTGTCCGCCTTCAACTGCGGCTTATAATCCTTGATAAATGCATCCAAAACAGATGTGAGCCAGATACCGGCGACCGCATATTGGAACAGCTTCCGCGTTTTGGCCGTGTTGTTATAGCTGTTGTAGCGATCAGAAATTTTATTGCGGTCACGCTCCAGTTGATATTTATCACGCAGGTCGCGCTCGAAAAGATATACCAGCGATGCCGCGGCCGCGGAACCGATAAAAAGTCCCCCGAATACATACCCCCTTTTTTTCTGATGTTTGTAGAGCTGCCCCCAGCCCGGCAGTGCGATTGACCGAAGTCCGGCCTGAGTTCGCCTGTCTTCTTGAAAAACATATTGTTTGTAGGGGATTGCGATTTTTTCATCCAGATCAGCTCGGAAAGCTTTTTTAATCGTGGAGAAAAAATCAATAATTTTAGGCGATGTCTGTATTGGATCCAACTCAAATCCCGGCTGCAGTGAGAGCAGGGAATAGAAATGCGCCCGGGACGAATCGGGTTTGCCGGTGTTGAAATAGGATAACGCCAGAAATTTATGGATTTCGCCGAGACCTTCTCGTGAAATGTCGGGTTGGTTTTCTAAAAGTTGATTACCCACAAGAATGACATCTTCAAATCGAATTTGATCGTATAAAAAACGGAGCTGGAAAATGTCGTAAGTGACTGACTGCGCTATCACTTTTTGTGTAACTAGAATGCTGAAGACAATAAAAAATACATTAACAAATTTACTTAACATAAATCAGCTTCACCAATTTGTGCTGCTTGTGATTTCGAATCGAAATAAAATAGACACCTGCGGCAACTGGATTCATCAATTCATCGGTTGCATTCCAGACGAAAGTATGTCTGCCGGAATTCAAATAAGATCCACCAATATCTTTGATTTTTTGCCCCAATAAATTGAATATAACAACCCGATAATTCCCGCTCAAGGGAATAGTTGCTTCGAGCTTCACTGTGCTGTTGAACGGGTTTGGATAAGCCTCCGCAGTAATTGTTTTCTCAGGTTGAATCATCGCGGCATCCTCGGTGACGGAGGTTGTCATGTCTAACAAATTTACATAGCCAACAATGTCTTGCGTGCCATTTTCGTAGCCGCCAATGACATAAATTTGACTGTCAAGAACGGCTGTCGCCATACCACAACGGGCAAAAGATACTGAAAACGATTGTTGGAACGTCTCTGATTGTGCATCAAATACTTCCACTAAATCTGAGTTATTATGGCCTACGAGCCCACCGATAATATAAATATGAGAACCAATCGAGGCTGTTGCTCCGTAGTAACGAGGCCCGCGCAATGAAGGCAATTGTCCCCATTCGTATCTTTTTTTATTGTCGTCACCATTATTTGAGTTTTGCATTTTTCTCATTTTATATACCTCGCTTTTCGGACCACCGTGAGCGAGACCGCCAAACAGATAATATACATTATCATAAACCGCTGAATAGTGAGCAGCTCTTAAGTGTTTCATTTTGTTTTCTGTTTCTTTCCACTCTCCGTGCAAGGGTTTTTCACCCGGCTCATACCATTCAATATCTTCGACAAATTCATTATCATTATCGTTCCCTGCAATTTTCTCCAGCCCTCCAATGACATGCATGCGGTCGTTGATAACAGAAAGTGAATGCCCACTGCGCTCCTCGTGCAAATCTTGCACTTCCTCCCACGTATTTTGCACAGGATCATATACTTCCACAGACTCCAGAGCTTCGTAGCCCCCGTTAAATCCACCGGTGAGATATATCCTATCTATACTATCCCGCCACACTACAGCCGCTGCATTGTAGCGGGCTACTTTAAAGGAATTGGCTGATGTAGTATCCCATTTATTGGTTGAAGGATCGTATATATCTACTTTATTTAAAATTTTATTATTTAAGGCTTTACCACCAAATATATATATCTTGCCCCTGTACGCCACAGCGGAGGCACCTGCCCGTGGCGTAGACATGGAAGCAAACTCCAAACTATCTTGCGCATTCAGGCTGCCGACAGTGCAGAACAGGATAATTTTAATTATATTTTTCATATTTTTGCTCCAGTTTTTGTCTCGAGCAAGTTCAATTTTTGTGCCAGTTTTTTCACAATTGTCAATTTGTATTTCTCAGAGTATAATGTTTTTCAACAGTTTTATCCAGTTCGATATGAACGGTGTCGACAACAACACCATAATTCGGGTTCACCACTCGCAAAATATGCCGGCCGGTCGTCAGAATGAGTGGATTCGTTAAAGGCGTAGCTTCTTTGTATTCGCCGTCGATAAATATCTTAGCCCATGGAGATGCCTTAACGTTAAGATAGCCAAAAGCTGGCTCAAGCCGGACGTTGAGTGTATCGATTTGGTTTTCCATCGTCTCAATCCACTGACGGCTGATTTTAAAATTCGGATTTACCAGTTCAACCAAATGTTTGCCGGGTGGAAGTTCAATCGGTGCTGCGAGCGGTGTCATATCAACGGAATCACCATCGATGACGATTTTAGCCCACGGTGTACAAATCGGATAAAAATACCCCGTCGCTCTTTTCTCTGTATTGGATTTGGCTATAGGTCTGCTTGCCTCTTTTGCGTCAATTATTGCAGATTTCTGATTTTCCATCCCGGCTGCAATGGAACCATTCCCCTCCGAGTCATTAATCATGCTGGCGGACTTTGTATTCCCTCCCGAGTTAAAAAGCGTATCAGCTGGTACCAATAATGCTGTATTTTTAGCAGAACCGGGGACTTGTCCCACCTCCCCGAACTGCTGCCACCCCAAAATTAATAGCACTATTGCGGCGATTAGCAATCCGGCATAAATCGGCCACCGCATTTTTTTCTTCGTTGTAACTGGAGACGGGCTTTGCGCTTCTTTTACACTGCCACCAGCGCTACTTTTTTCTTTGAGACGCGCAAGAACATCAAGGGCGTTTTGCGGCCGATTTTCAGCATTTTTGGCAATCATCTCATTTATCAGGTTCAGTAGCCAGGGTGGAATATCCTGCCGGAATTGCGACAAATCCGGGGCGTCTTCGGATAAGACAGCATGCAGGGTGGCTGCCATATTTTCTTTGTTGAACGGAGATTCGCCGCGCAACAATTCATACATCGTGAGTCCGGTGCTGTATAAATCACTCTGGACGGAACTCGCAGCGCCCTGCACGACTTCCGGGGCCATGTAAGCTGGAGTCCCCATACTTTGTCCCTGCTCTGTAACAGCAGGAATATCAGAAAGATGGGCCAGTCCAAAATCCGTTAACCGGGCCCGGGAATTTTGATCGATCATGATATTGGCCGGCTTGATATCGCGATGAATTATCCCGCGTTCGTGGGTATAAACAAGCGCCTGCACGATATCTTCGAAAATTTGCAAACCAGTATCAAAAGACACGGGATGCTCGGCCTCCAAAAACTGCTGTAACGTCTGCCCTTCAACATATTCCATTGAAATATAAACGAGCTCGGTCGAGACTTCAAAATCATAAACCCGGACAATATTTGGGTGATTTATTTGTGCGCTGATTTGTGCCTCACGGCGAAACCTTTCGAGCAGATCGGCTTCCTGCAACCACTGGCTGTTTAAAACTTTCAATAAAACAAACCGGTCCAGATTCAAATGCCGTGCTTTATATACCGTTGTTAGGGAGCCACGGCTAATTTCATGAAGAATTTGATGGTTTTTAATTTTCATCAATCATGCCCCACTCCTTCAACTGATACTGCAGCCAGCGTCTGGAGACACCGAGAATGTCAGCGGCGCGCGTGCGGTTTCCACTGGTCATCTCGATGGTTTTGACGATTGCATATTTATTGATTTCCTTCAGTGTTTTTCCCAGCGGCATTTTGGGATCGGAATTTTGCAACTGGAAAGAGTCCGGTGGAATTTCATTTTCATGGCACAAAATCACGGCTCGTTCAATGGCATTTTCGAGCTCACGAACATTGCCCGGCCAATCATATTCCTGCAGGTATTGTTTCGCAGCAGCCGTAAATCCTTTAAAAGTTTTTTTGTTTTTGAACGTAAAATATTTAAAAAAATGATCGGCCAATAATAAAATATCCTGCCGGCGCTCACGTAGCGGCGGCATTTTAATGTTGATGACATTCAGGCGATAAAATAAATCTTCCCGAAACTGCCCTGCTTTCACCTCTTCCATCAAGTCTTTATTGGTAGCGGAAATTATTCGCACATCCACTTTTCTAAACTGGTTTTCCCCGACTCTTTTAAGCTCGCCTTCCTGAATAATACGCAGCAGCTTGGTCTGTACATTCAAACCAATTTCGCCGATTTCATCAAGAAAAATAGTCCCATTATTGGCTTCTTCGAATAAACCCGGTTTATTTTCGTTGGCCCCGGTGAAAGCGCCTTTTTTGTGGCCAAACAACTCACTTTCCAGCAGGTTCTCCGACAGGCTTCCACAAAAAATGGGGATAAACGGCTTATTATTTCTATCAGAATTTTTATAAATCGCCCGGGCGACAAGCTCCTTCCCGGTGCCGCTTTCTCCGGCAATCAGAACAGTGGCATTGGAGGCCGCGACACTGCGTACAGTTTCAAATACCTGTTTTATCGGTTCACTGCTCCCGACTATTTCTGGAAATTGATCGAGCAATGAAATTTGCTCTTTGAGCTTCTTATTTTCCTGTTGCAGGTCATCAAAAAGGCGGGCATTCTGAATCGCCACCGCTGCCTGTGCCGAAAATGCATTGAGAAATTCAAGGGCCTCTTCTGTAAAATTTTTCTTCGACATGCGCCGGTCCATATAAATGGCGCCCATCAGGTAATCTTTATAAATGAGCGGTGTGCAAATTACTGAATGAATATCCTGTATCAGAATACTCTCCGCCCCGGAAAAGCGCTCATCTGCTTGCGCATCAACACTAATGAGTGGCGTTTGGCTTTCCAGCACTTTGTGAACAACGCTTGTGGAATGCTCACGGATAGAGTCAATAGCGTCTTTTGTCAAATTTCGAGCGGTGACGATTTGATAATCGGACTCATCTGCATTTCTTTTTAACAGGATAAAGCCGCGCTCGGCACCCAGCACGCCCAAAGCCGAATCCATAATGCGATCCAGCAAAACGTTGATTTCCCGGGTAGAATTAATTTCTTCACTTATTTCGAGAAGCTTTTCAAAAGGATTGATTAATGCCATTTATTCTCCATTAATTTGTTCTGCGAATCGTAAAACTTCTCTCGCGGGAGCGTGTTGTATTGCCCAGGTCATCCGTAGCAGTAATAACCCAAACATAATCCCCCTCATCTTCCAGGAAAGGAATTTGCTGTTTAACCGTTGCTTTTGGAATATTTTTTATGTCCAGTATAAAAGTCAACCCACCCAGATTCTCCTGATAGACCTCAATTGTATGCTTATAATTATAATCTAAATTTAACCCGATCCAGTTGAAAAACCGCGTGGAATCTGCACCTGCTGAATCTGCGGGTGCCGGTACAGCCGTCACTTTCATATTGGTTTCGTCAAAGGATTTGTCCATTATTCTGAAGACATAATTTCCTCCAACTTTGACGGTAGCACCAACATCATCAATGACATGCATAACAAATTCATGCCCGATTAAGTTTTTAATCTCACCGACATTAAGTCGAATAATATCTACCAATCGACTGAAATGCCCCTGGGTCATACTCGCATTCAGCGTATCTACAATAGTGACCGAATCAAGTTGAAAATCCCGTGTTGAAAAATAAACTCTATTTATATCAAAATAGCCATCGGGATCATTGACTGCCGCATTAATTCGAAGGAAATAACGTCTTTCAGGAGGATAATATGGATGATCGTGGTGGGTTGTCAGGGTGATATTTTCGAAATAAGGCAATGCATTCAGTTGAAAATCAAGCACAGTATTCGACTGCAAATTGATGTGGAGCGTGTCGTTCACATAACCATCTGCCGCAACAACAACATCATAAGATGGCTGGATCAATTTGGTAAATGAAAAAAAGCCGTCGTTGGCGGTTACAAATTTTGCCTTGTCCGGCAAAAGGGTGACGATGGCGTTCGAAATTGGGGTTGTGGGTGAATAATAAGTCGTTACCGAACCGCTTATCGAGAAACCAAAATTGCTATTACCCGGGTCGAGTGGATTGCTATGCGGAACATCGCCAAGACACTGGTATAAAACGAGTGACAGGGCGAAACAGGTAATCAAAGTGGATTTCTTACAATTCATATATTCACGATACTTTTTACTGAAATCAATCATCAATTGAGCGAAAACATCCTTATTATTATAATCCGTTATGTTTATTTTAACTTGTTCTGTTTTTTTCCGGCTGTTAAAAATATACAATTGCCTTAAAGCAATGCGAAACAAACAGATCATTCATTTAGGGTTTATATTCCGAGTTTAAGAACAGAGGTTTACTGAATAAATGAGCGAATTTGCACAACAATAAAATATAATGGTTTTTGCTGCAAAATCCAGAAAAATTGCTGTTATTTTCTCACTACTAATGTATTCTGTGCAAACTATGCACTTTCACTGAAAATTTGTGTTGTACGCACTATTTTCGGAAAGCCTTTGTTTTTACACACGATCTTTTTATCTGACCTACTTGTCTTTCAAGTTTAAAAATGTGGATGGTTCATTTTTAATATTAAGAGCATAAGCTTGTAGTTCAGCGTGTGCTCTGTTTGCAAATGTGTGTTTTCAGAGAACGCTCTGAACCACGAAGTTTTTTGCCCAATTAAAAAGTGAACGCATCACTAAGCATCTCACAAAATTAAGCTTGAAGCTCCACAACTACAATTCTTTACATTGTGGAACTTGCCTTTCATGCTTCGCTTCTTTAAGTTTAATTAATCGTAACGCGTTGTGCAGAATAGAAATTTTTTCTATTTATTCGTCATTTTGCTGGCGCCGGCCTGCGGCTCCGCACGATTTTAGCGGGAATCCAGATAGGATTAGACTGTAAAACGATGGATTCCGTCTAAAAGCATGACGGAATGACGAGAAAAGGTCGACTTGTGACAGATTAGATTGAATTCTGCACAACGGGTTAATCGTAAAAAAACTGCACACCCAAACTATCCCATTCCCATGCAAAAAATGCAAACTTCTGTTCGAAACATCCCCTGCTGCACCTCAATTGCCGCGTTTATACAAATTTTGACAATAACCATTTTTTTGTTCATTCTACCATGCAAACCTGTCGCTGCAGAAGAATTCAGCAAAATTATTGTACAAACGGGAGACATGGCGAGTCCAGTTGAAAAAAATGTCGCCCATCTGTTGGTCGAGAGATTAACGGAAGCGGGAATCAAAATATTAAGCATAGAGACAGAATCCAGTCGGAAAAATATTGCTGCTGACGAGCTGTTAATTTTATTGGGAACCACAAAAAGTCACACAAAAATTGCCCGGCAAATTAAAATTAACCGAATTCAATCATTGACAGACCGTGCCCCGGGTCCGGAAGGATTCCTGCTGAAAATGTTATTCACAGCAGAACATCCGACTTTGCTCGCTGCCGGTGTCGATGACCGTGGTTGTCTGTACGCCGTCGGTGAAATTTTGCGGCAGTTTCCAGTCATCGATGGCGCCATCGAAATTCCGCAAAATTTTGCAGTGCGCACCGCCCCTGCTTTTGAAATTCGCGGCACACAATTCGGCCAAAGCCATGTAGCAAAAAGGCTGGCGCATGTTCGTGACTGGACGAAAAAAGAAACGCAGCGTGTTATATTGGACTATGCGCTTGCCGGAGCTAATATCTTCAATTGCCGTCCCGGACCGATGTTTGATTTTATCAAATCATTTGGTTTGATGACGCAGGGCGGATTTGGAGCGAACACATCAGGACGAGAAATACTTGCTGAATGGCATGCTTCGGAATCCATCGGCAGGCTGGGTTATGTTTGCCTTTCCATACCGGAAGCAGCGGAATTTATGCTGCGAAAATGTGAGCAGCAATTTAAGGACAGTCCCACCTACGATCTGGTAAAATTTCACGGCGGCGATGGCGGCGGCTGCGAATGCGATAAATGCAATCCCTACGGTTTAAAATTCATCAAAATTGTGGAAAAAATGGCTGCAATTATCCATAAATACCACCCCGAATCCCGGATATATTTTACCAACCAAAAATTTGACAATGAAGATGACAATGCCATCTTTTCCTATCTGCAGGAAAAACCAAGGGTGTGGCTCTGGGCCTGGGGCTATGGCCCGGGTTCCGATGCCGCAAGCTGGCAGCCCGGCCACCGGCAAACACACCGCATGGATTTATTTCGCTATCCGGGATTTGGCCCCTATGGCTTGTATCCAAAGGAGATTTTGCATCAATTGCCTAAACGTCACGACCTCGTTTATTATAATGAAATCACCCACTGGAAATATGCCCAGCATGCCTACATTCAAATGTATCCGCGAGCCGACCGCAACGGCGATTTGCCACCACACTGGAGCCACGATATCTACGAGCGGCGCCCCGACCAATTTCTCACAATGGTTTATAACCGCCTGACTTTTTTCGCCTGGCCAAAATATTATCACCGCGTGTTTAACGATTTAATGCCTTACGGCGTCGGCGATATCACCCATTCCAGCGGCCATCACGACCATTTTAATCAGTGGATGTGGCAGCGACTTTTATGGTCACCACGCAAACCAGTACACGAGGTCGTCGATGAATATTGCACGACATGGTTTGGCCGCCCCGCCGCCCCGGCAATGGCCGAAGCGATTTTTCAGCTTGAAAGTAACCTGCAAGAAATACCTGATACCCCGCTGACAGAAAAAAAAGGAATCGACACCTACTACAAACTCGTGAAAAAAGCTGGTGATTTAATGCCTGTTTCGCGTAGGAAAAACAACTGGCTTTGGCGAATGTACATGCAAAAAGCTGCTTTGGACAAATACGTTCAGCTTGCTGTAAAACAACAATTATTACTACAGCAGCGCATTGAAGAAAATACTTCGGCAGTTTTGCAGGAAAGCGATAAGAATGACAAAATCGATGTGATGCTGACCTGGTTTGATGCTGAAAAAGAGACCCTTGAAATGAAACACCTTCGAGACGAAGCCGGTCGACTCGGCGAAGAAAGCAACGCGCTTTTCGGCGTCCGCAGCGAAGGATATTTCAATCTCGATCATGATTTCATCGGCCTGGGCTGGTTGCGCCGCCAACTTGAGCGCGCCAAACAAGCCAAAGGGAGGGAAAAGCTCGAACTTCTCAACATGATCATCGACTACGAAAACCCGGGTGAAGGTGGGTTTTATGATAATCTCGGCACATTTAATCCTGCGCCAAATGTTGTTTCTGGTTATCCCTACGATCACGGCCAGCCCTACGTCGGGAAAATGCTCTCGGAGCACAACCGGCCAAGCCAGCGATCGATGCATTTTACCCAGGATGAAGAACGGGGAGTGACATTCAGGTATGAGAATTTAGATCCACAGGCCACTTATCGTGTTCGCTTCACTTTAGTCCGCCCCTGGTATCAGGCACGTTATGCAGACCGGATGAATCAAAAAAGCCAAAAAATTTATGCGGATGATATTATTTTGGCTGAAAATCTCGAACTGCCACTGCAAATGAGTGATTTTTTCCATTTTGATATTCCTGCGGCAGCAACACGTGATGGAAAATTAATTATTCGTTTAGAAAAGGCAGCCGATGTGGCTCGCGGTGACCAGGTGAAAATCGAACAGTGGCGAAACTCAGGGGGCTGGGGGACTTTAATTTCTGAAATCTGGCTGATGAAAAAAGAGGATTAATCATGCGAAAAACAGGATTCACCTCGGTGGCGATACTAATCACCATTCTGTTTCTTTTAAATTTTGCACAGGCACAAAAAATCGATATCACAAATGCTAGCATTCTCATTTCCAATAAAATCAAGTCGCCTGTTCGGGCGACTCTCATAAAAATTTTGCAGGAAGAAATTTCAAACCGCACCTCTGTTGCGTGGCACACTGCCAAAAACTGGGACAGTGGCAAAAATGCCATCATTGCAATTGCCCTTTCGAGGGATAAAAAACTGTTCGGTAAGACCATTCCGCAAAGAAATAAATCGGGGGATGCCGAATATAAACCGGAAGGCTACCGCATTTTCACGCAGAAAAAAGATGGTAAAAATATTGTCTGGATTCTCGGAGCCGATGCACGGGGATGTCTTTTTGGCGTCGGACACATTTTGCGAACTGCCGTACTTTTAGATAAAAAGGCATATCTATCTCAACCACTTGATTTAGCCACTTCACCGATGCAATCCATACGCGGGCATCAGCTCGGATACCGCAATACAGCCAATTCATACGATGCCTGGGATGTGGCCCAATATGAAAAATACATCCGTGAGCTGGCTCTTTTCGGCACCAATGCCATTGAAAATATTCCATTCGGGCCAGACGATAGCCCGCACATGCCGATCCCCCGCGAAAAAATGAATATCGAAATGAGTAAAATTTGTGCAGCCTACGATCTGGATTATTGGGTGTGGACTCCGGCAACATTTGATCTAAAAGATAATGAAAAACGCACAGCCATGCTTAAAACACATGAGGCGTTTTATAAAGCATGCCCTAAACTCGATCAAATCTTTTTTCCCGGTGGTGATCCGGGGCACAATCATCCGCGAGAAGTGATGCCTTTTCTGCATGATTTATCAAAACTGCTGAAAAAACACCATCCCAAAGCAGGAATGTGGATTTCTTTGCAGGGATTTAGCGCCGAACAGATCGATTATTTTTACACCTATCTCGACGAGTTTAAACCCGACTGGCTGCGCGGCGTGGTTTCCGGTCCCAGCAGCCCGTCCATCGCCGGAACACGGCACCGCCTACCGGCGCAATACCGACACCGTCATTATCCTGATATCACCCACAACCTGCGATGTGATTATCCGGCGATAAATTGGGATCAGGCCTACATGTTGACAATCGGCCGCGAAGGCATCAATCCACAGCCCAATTATTACGCTAAAATCCACGCCACCTACGCCCCATTTACTGATGGATTTGTCGCTTATTCCGACGGCGCCCACGATGACGTCAACAAAGTTGTGTGGAGTATGCGCAGCTGGGATATCGAAAAAAATGTGCGCGACATTATGATCGATTACTGCCGCTTCTTTTTTGGCGATCAGGTGGCAGAAAAAGCGGCTGATGGCATTTTCGGTCTTGAACATAACTGGGTCGGGCCAATTATCGAAAATGGCAGCATCGAAACCACTTTCGAATATTGGCAAAAACTCGAAAAAGAGAATCCGCAATTGGCTGGAAATTGGCGCTGGCAAATGTTGGTTTTACGGGCTTATTACGACACCTACCAACGTCGCAGAAAAATCTATGAAACAGGCCTTGAAAAGGAAGCAAATGCAATCCTTGCCAAGGCACAATCAATTGGCGCCGACAAGGCTTTGGACAAAGCATTAGCCATCGTCAATAAAGCGGACTCCGAACCTGTCGCGCAGGATTTGCACACGAAAATCGTGCAGTATTTCGATGATTTATTTCACTCCATCGGATTGCAGACCGACGTGGAAAAATACAAAGCTTCGGGTGCGCAGCGCGGCTGCATGCTGCAATTTGTCAATTATCCACTCAACAACCGCTGGTGGCTCGTAGATGAATCTAAAAAAATAAAAGCACTGGCGACTGAAAAAGAAAAACTCGCCCGGTTAAAAATAATTCATACCTGGGAAAATCCGGGCGATGGCAGCTATTACGACAATGTTTCGAACATCGAAACCGGAAGGAGGGTGCTGACAACCCAATACGACGCCTGCGATGTCGCCTGGTGGGATGGCGGTTACAGCCGTGAACGACTTTCATCCCAGTTGTTTCAGTGGGAACCGGTTTTGGAATATGAAAACCTGGATTTCAACGGACGCTACATTATTCGTGTCTGCGGTCAGGGCGATGCGCTGATCAGAGTAGATGGCGAACGGCTCGAACCTGTTTTATACAACAAAGACCGCGGTGAATTTAAAGAATTTGTCGTTCCCAAACACATCACACAAGACGGTAAAATGCGTGTTTCGTTTGATAAACCCGAAGAATCGCACCTGCGCTGGACAAAATTTTCCCACATCTCCGATGTTTGGGTGATAAAACGGTAAAAGAACAGAAACGTTAACTAATTTTTCGCCACAGATTTTCACTGATTGAACACGGATTTTTTTTATAATTAAATGATCCGAGTTTGATCTGTGTCTATCAGTGGCAGATATCAGGATAAACAAATACCAAAAATTAGAGAATAAATTAAAGGAGAAAATCTGCATGAAAAGCTTTATTTTTAATCAAATAGTTCGATGGATTCTCCCGCTGGTATTTTTGGTTTCAATTTCAATCTCTTCCCTGCTCGCACAAAGCCAACCTATTCACGGCCGCGCAATTATAAAACCCTCGGTGGTAAATTTACATTTATTGCAGCAAAAACAATTTAAAGTTGTGATGCTGGCCACCCGTCTCATGGCCGCACGTTCCCCGGAAAAGACCATCTGGACGGTGAATGACGTCCCGGGCGGCACAGATGAATTTGGCACCATAGATTCCGATGGCGTTTACAAAGCCCCGCAAAAGGCGCCGGTGCCGAATGAAATTCATATCGGCGCTCAAGTCGCAGAAGCGGCAAACAGCCGATTGTATGCGACGGTCATAATTGGGGATGATCCGCCAGTTTACAAATCGCTAAAAATTTGGTCTGAGAAATCAGGCGATTCTGATACGCATCTTCGATCTCCGCACGGCATTGGGCTCGATAAAAATGGGAATATTTTAATTGCCGATCAAACAGCATCCCGCGTTTTTCGCTATAATTCTGATGGTAAATTTCTCGGTGAAATTGGCAAGGGTCCCGGTGGAGCAAATGGATATTTTAAAGAACCACGCGAGGTTAAAAGTGATGCAGACGGTAATATTTGTGTAACCGACAGCAAGGGAGATAAACCGCGAATTCAGTTTTTTAATCACGAGGGTGAATTCCTGCGAATTTTTGGTGATAAAGGCAGAGGCCCGGGACAAATACTCCGCTCCCACGGCATTGGTTTTGATCATAAACAACGGTTATTTATCACCGATGTTGACAATATGCGCGTCAATGTTTACAGCGCCACCGGTGAATTTTCCCACGCTTTCAGCGAAGGATTCGTCTACGAAAATATGAATCCCGGCGAATTTAATGCGCCGCACGGCATCAGCGTCGATCCCAGTGGCGACGTATTTGTGACCAGCTATTACGGTCCAACACAAAAATTTACACCGGACGGGCACCTGCTTATGCAATTCGCGCATGGTGATCCGCCGGATGGGCCTGTGTATTTTCATAACATTACCGGAGACCGCTGGGGCAATGTTTATTTGCTCGTGCGAAGTATCACGGGTTCTCAAGGAGTTGTGCAGCGTGAACACGGAAAAAAAATCAGCATAATGAAATTTAACAACAATGGTGACTATATCACAGGCTGGAGTTTTACCAATCCCGAGCACAGCGAAACAGAGGCCGCCGTTGATGAAAATGGATTGGTTTATGCCCTTTTTTCCGGTGTTAATGAAAAGGGTGTAGAAATTTTTATCGAAAAATAAGGCAGGCTGCCGTTCGTTTGAAATTACAAATTGGTGCCCCGGCTATTGTGGCCGGATTAACATTCCACGCCGCCCCACAAGGGGGCAGACTACATTTCAGAGATATCGGAATTCGTAGCCCAGGCCCTTGTGGCCTGGAAATCAAAGACTATTTGTCCCTATTCCCCCACTCGAAATTGGTGCCCCGGCCATTGTGGCCGGATTAACATTCCACACCGCCCCACAAGGGGGCAGACTACATTTCAAAGATATCGGAATTCGTAGCCCAGGCCCTTGTGGCCTGGAAATCATAGACTATTTATCCCTATTCCGCCACTCGAGATTGGTGCCCCGGCCAGTGTGGCCGGATTAACATTCCACACCGCCCCACAAGGGGGCAGACTACATTTCAAAGATATCGGAATTCGTAGCCCAGGCCCTTGTGGCCTGGAAATCAAAGACTATTTGTCCCTATTCCCCCACTCGAAATTGGTGCCCCGGCCAGTGTGGCCGGATTAACATTCCACACCGCCCCACAAGGGGGCAGACTACATTTCAAAGATATCGGAATTCGTAGCCCAGGCCCTTGTGGCCTGGAAATCAAAGACTATTTGTCCCTATTCCCCCACTCGAAATTGGTGCCCCGGCCAGTGTGGCCGGATTAACATTCCACACCGCCCCACAAGGGGGCAGACTACATTTCAAAGATATCGGAATTCGTAGCCCAGGCCCTTGTGGCCTGGAAATCAAAGACTATTTGTCCCTATTCCCCCACTCGAAATTGGTGCCCCGGCCAGTGTGGCCGGATTAACATTCCACGCCGCCCCACAAGGGGGCAGGCTACATTTCAGAGATATTGGTATTCGTAGCCCAGGCCCTTGTGGCCTGGAAATCATAGACTATTTATCCCTATTCCCCCACTCGAAATTGGTGCCCCGGCCAGTGTGGCCGGATTAACATTCCACACCGCCCCACAAGGGGGCAGACTACATTTCAGAGATATTGGTATTCGTAGCCCAGGCCCTTGTGGCCTGGAAATCACAGACTATTTGACCCTATTCCCCCACCGGGGCGCTAATCACTCCCAAAAATCGTCCCATCCAATAGGGCAGCAAAAATGTATCTCCAGCGCTGAGTTCACTGTGCCGGTCCCCTGCATCGAGTTTGAAAAGACTTCGGTTGTGTTTGAGCTCTGGTCGTTCATCCGGCGGCAGCACTTCCGAGGTTGTTTGCCCCCAGAAATTTGATTCCACGAACTCAATGTCCTTCCGGTGGCTGTTTTCCACTTCGAACTGAATCATATCCAAAGGAAATTCTTTTAAATGCCAAATAGATGCATCGAGATCGAATTCCGTTGCACCCGTCATGGCGTAACAAAAATTCCACAGTGCATTTTTTTCAGGACGTTCCCACTGCCAGTGGTCTTTGATAGCGGTGCGGTATTTTTCCTGCAAAGAATCGTTAAATGCGTAAGGATATAACCCCCAATAAGCGAGAAAATACATCTCATCATCAGAATGGTTCCACTCTTCCGAGAGCAAAGCGCTCCAGCCATCGGCGCCCGCCGGAGCCGGCCCTATTTCAGCAAACGGGCGCATGAGATTTTCCAGATAACCGTGTTCATTCAGCAACTCAAAGGCTTTATTTTTAAAGATTTCCTTCCCGGTAAATTTATAAGCCGTCTGCAGAAAAGCGATTATATTGGAAGAGCAAATTTTTCGATCGCCAATCATCGTTTCGAATCGATTGACATATTCTGGATTCCATCGTCCCCAAAGAGAAGGTTTGCCATTGTAATCGATCAGGCACAAGTCATTCTCAACAATATAGCTCATCAGGCCATCCAAAAGTTTGATCGCCCGGCCACGCCAATCATCATCGTCAATGTATTCAGCAATCAGTGTCAAAGCGAAAATCTGCCCCACAGTCTGATCGCTGCTGGCAGAAGCGCGCCAATCCCATTCAGGATCATCGGCATGGCGCCAACTGACGGTGCCCTGATAACCTTCATACCAGTAATGATTGACATAATCCCGAAATTCTTGCCGGAATTCGTGGTAACCCCGGCGCTCAAAAGAGCGGCCAAATAATCCTTCGATGCCGTTAATTTCGTGCATGCGTTCCATAGCCTCAAAAGCTTCATAACAATTCTCTTTAGCTTCTTCTGATCCGGTTGCAAGGTAGCGAAAAAGCTGGCTGCCGAGATACATGCCTGTCCATAAATTATCGCTGTCGGCCACACGGTTTTGAGTGGTGGATAAATCATGATTTTCAAGGCGGGAGAGCTGGCTGTTGATACCGTAGCGTATTTGCCGCTGCCGCACCTGTTTTTCGTAAATCATCGCCTTTTCTTCCAGCGTCATTTTTTTGAAGCAAATTTGCCCCAATCCTTTGTCGGTCAAAATTAAAACAGAAATTTCCGGGCCGGCGGAAATATGTTTTACTATTTTTCCCGGAAGCCAACGCTCGCCAAAATAATAATTGAATTTGCCATCGTCGCGCAGCATGAAAGCACCTTTTGTAGAACCGAACCACAGTCGGCCATCAATTTCTGTGATGCATGTCAGCTCGGGCCAGGGAAGTTTGTTCTCAATATCAACTTGAATTCTACCACCAGCATCAAGGCTAAAATATCCGTCCAAAGTGCCAATAACGAGGTTTTTCCTATCTGCAGCGATTTCAAAACAGGTCAATTTTTCCCCTTCGAATAACAGCATCAATTCTTCCTTTTTGGGGAAAAATGAATAAACGGCTTTTTCTGTGAGAATATAAAACCGCTGTGCAGTTTCATTGTATTTTATCGCAAGAATTTCACCATTTTGCGTATTCCCCTGCCACTGTAATTTTGAATCTTTCACATAAAATAGCTTAGTTTCATTTGCGAGCAAAAATGCAAATTCCGGGCCGCCACAGAATTGTGTCGCTGTTGACAATCCGTGCCGGGAAAAGAGTTTTCCCGCCCAGGCATTGCTAAAAACAGCCACTTCATCGAGATAGACAAACTGGTTTTTGTAGGCAGCGATATCGCGGATTTCTTTATCTGCCATCGGGCGATAGGATCGATCCTGGCTGAGCTTACCCGGATATTGAAAATGTCCATTATTGGGCCGGTATAATCCATTGGAAGCCAACACCTGCACCACGCCATTACGATCGGTCGCCACTTTTTTTAGCTCACCAATCGAACTATCTGCGTAGAATTTGATAGCGTAATCCTGCAAATAGGGCACGTCTTTGTACACGGGTTGCCGGGTGTTTTTTTCGGCGCATGCAGTCAGAAGAATAAAACAGAGACAAGAAATTGGAAGTATCATTTTTTGCATGATAAACAGCTCTTCAAATTGAGTTTACTTTTATTTCATCGTACCTATTTAGGCCAAGTGCCACTCCGGTTTTCACTAAGCGGAGCACAGTGAAATACCGGGATTTCCTCAAAACAAGCAGGTGTTCGATTCAAGGGGATTCCGTTATTTCATCACTACAGGATCGAAGTATATAACGAAGGAATTGCAGTGATGAAAACCGGATTGACAAAGCCGGTTAGACACGAACATTTCATCTTGTTGGATACTTGAATTAAATAGCCAATATTTTCATGTTTGTCAACGCGGAGATTGTAATATTATGTATTGGTGGGGGAACTACCGCTTTCCTATCTCACACGGTGGCGCATGGGCATCGCCACCCGCCTTCTACGAGAGTCACAAAAGTCGTTGATGTTGCTTGCACACAAAGTTGGTTATGAAGCCAAGTTTTCATTCAGATTTTCGGTGATCCGGAACAACCCCGGTTCAAGACCGGGACAAGCTTTGCGCCTTACCAATAGGCTGCGCCAACTCACCCATTTAGGGACTTGCACCCATTGGATAATCTGTGTATATTTAATATAATCAAATACACACGTGCCATGCCGGACACACACAGAATGTTCAACGCGGAGGCTCATTGCAGGAGGTGAATTAGCGGTGTGAGGTTTTGCCCATCGTTCGCGCCGGTAAAAAATCGCGTTAGCAGCTAATTCATGTGGATACCATGAACGATCTAAATAAAAATAATGGAGCTTATTATGAATGTAAATCTATGGTTTTTTTTAAGTGTAGCTGTCATATTTGGAGTATTGTTTATTATGTTTGTGATCTATTTAGGTCATAAGAAAACAATGAAACAGTTGGAAATAGAAGCTTCAAAGAACAAAAACGAGAATTCGCAAACTGGAGCTGAAAAGCCGTAACTATAAGCGCAGACACAGGATCTAAGCATTGGAGGCTATCGTTTAGGCAATTATGACCAACAAAAATAATTGCTGCAACCGATTCTGCATCGCATCGTATTACTACAATTGCAACCCTGGTAACTCACATTGTGCGCGGGAGTTTCTCGACTTGATGCGTAATTGATGTGCGGTAGTTCAAAACAGATAACTCGCGAGCGCAAAACACGTTCACAAAATGAAGGAGAAATTATTATGTCTGAAAGAAGCGCCTGGGCTGTTGGTGGTGGAACTATGTTAGGAGTCGGTGTAGGATTCTTTGTTTTTGAAATTTCCGTATTTTATTTTGTCGGCAGTATTATAGGCGGTCTTGGTGTTGGTTTGATAGCTGCAGCGCTGATCGCAAAAAACAATTAACGCTATTTTTTGAAATAGAAGCTTATGCAGTTTCCGCTGTAAGAATTTGCCTTATTGAAACGAAAGCTATCAACCCATACCAGGAAAACTGCATAATCAATTGGTCGACACCGAACCAGTAATTTCCTCTATTTCTCAAAGATTATTTCTGCGGCCAGGACACTGGATTTATGCAAAGTTTTGGCTGCATTTTTTTTGCCTGCTAATCGCTAAAATTAACCGGGATTTGGTGTAAGATGTCTCGCATTGGATTGCTGAACGAAAAACCGCTGCACGCTGCGTTAAAAGAATATTACGCACAACCCGGGGATCAATTCGAAGTTCCAATCGACGGTTTTGTTATCGATATTGTTCGTGAAGATTTATTGCTGGAAATCCAGACGGCAAATTTTGCTGCCATCAAATTAAAATTGAACAAACTGCTGCGTTCGCATCACGTGCGTTTGATCTATCCAATCGCGCAGGAGAAGTGGATCGTCAAATTGGCCGCAGAGTATGAAAATGAAACCACGCGTCGCAAATCGCCCAAAAGAGGGCGGTTGGAAGATTTGTTTTGGGAAATGGTGAGCTTTCCAAAATTGCTGACACATCCCAACTTTTCATTGGAAATAGTGCTGATAAAGGAAGAAGAAATAAGGGCTCGTGATGGTAAACGGAATTGGCGCAGGAAAGGGTGGCGTATCGAAGAACGCCGGTTGCTGGAAGTAATCGACCGTAAATTGTTTGCAGACCCAGCAGATTGGCAAGCGTTCACCCCTGCGCCGATGCAGTCCTTTACAACAAAAGATTTATCCGAAGCCTTGGGTATCGGAACACGCTTGTCCCAGAGAATGGCCTATTGTTTGAGAAAATCCGGTACGAGTGTGTTAATAGGAAAACGGGGCCGGGCAAACCTGTACCGACTAACAGATCTCTAACAACTCCATAAATTTGTAATAAAAATGGGATACTCGCAAGAAATCCAACCAAAGAGTATCCCAATTACACATTGCTTAAAACTCCCAACTCACGCCCAAAACCGGGGTGATTGTCATAAAATAAGTGTTGTCTTCAAAATAATTGTATCCGCCTTCGCCGTTGGGTTCGAGCTGTTCCTGATCGTTTACCGTGTCCAGATCCCACTTGCGGAAATTTTCGCGGTTGTACACGTTAATTACATGCAAATAGGTGGAAAGTCGTTGCTGTCCGAGCTTGAAATAACGGTTGATACGCACATCCATGCGGTGCGTCGCCGGACTTTCCTCTCCGCGAAATTTGTAGTGCGCCGGCGTAAAATGCAAATCACCGTTATCCAAAGTATGATCGACAAAAGTATAAGTCGTGATCGGCCAGCCGGTGTAATACTGCCAGGACAAATTCAAATGCCACTTTTTCGTGGGTCGATAATTCATGTCGGTATAAACCGTGTGCAACTGGTTATTGGCTCGTGGCAGCGTGCCGAGGTTTTCCCCCACAACACCATAAAAATCAATGTTCGTCACCTTTTCTTCAGCTTTCGCATAGGCATAGCTGAACCACCACGAAATTTTCCGCCCGGTATCGTATTTCAGGAATAACTCGATACCTTTTGCAGAAGCGCCATCAAAATCCAGCCGCAGTTCATCATTACGTGACTCGGGAAACAGTTCCCATTGATCGCGCAAATTCTGGTAGGTCGGGCTCATGCGCGAAATATCTTTGAAATAGCCGTCCAGCCGCAAATTGATACCACTGGCAAACAGGTGCTCCAGGCCGAGTACATAATGTTTGGAAAGCTCTGCCGGATCGTATTCAGTGACATTGTGATTGACATCGAGATCATTCATAAACTGCGATTGGTAGTAATATCCCCAGGCTCCGCGCAAAAATGTATTTTCAGCCAGGGAATAGGCAAAGCTCAACCGTGGACTCCACAAATCATCGTTGGTGTAGGAAACGTGATCGAATCGCACTCCGGTTTCAAGAAATAATTTTGAGGTTGCTTTCAAGCGTGAGGTCAGATAAAAACTTGTTTGTTCACCGGTTGGTTTTTCGTCATATGAAAAACTATTTTGGTAATCTACGAGCTCGAATTCCGGAGAAAGGCGCAACTCATTGATCGAATAGGAATAATCATAATCGACGCTCATTTGTCTGGCCTCAAATCCGCTACGCAAGAAAATACGATCAGATAAATCCCAGTTCCAATCCTGTTTTATGCCCAGGAAATTGTACTTTCGCTTATCTTTCACCGAAAATGTGAGCTTATCGGAATTTTCATATTTGTCCATCGCCCCGTTGCGATCGTGGGTGATGAGCCCGCCGAACAAAAGTGTGCGGGAAAAGAGTTTGGCAGTGTAAAAAGATTTGAGCGTTAACCAGCCGTACGTATTGCCGTACTCAGTATTGTGCTTGTCAAACGCTTCCGGCGATACATCGCGAATTTCAGTCTTATCGCCGGCATTGAGAAAATGAAGAGAAAGGCTATGATTAGTGCTGAGAACATAGGTCAGTTTGCCCAGCACATCATAAAATTCTGGTGTTCTTTCCTCTTCCCCAATCAGTTTGAAGGCCTGATCCAGCAAGCCGCGCCTGGCTGAAACCAGATACGATCCTTTACTGTTTGCAAATGTGCCGTCGGTGTAGAAGCTGGCCGACATAACACTCAAACCAAGCGAAGTTCGGCGATCATCATCCGTTATATCTCGTGATTTCATGTTAAAAATTCCACTCTGCCGGTTGCCGTATTCTGCTGAAAAACCGCCCGTTTGCAAATCGATACCCTGAATCGTTTCCACGTCGACGATACTGAAAAGTCCGCCGGCAAAATCACGCTGATGGAAAGGTTCGTACAATTCCATGCCGTCCAAAACCATGAGCACTTCGTTGGCCTCGCCGCCGCGAATGGTAAATTTTGACGAATAATCATTGGAAGAGATGCCGGGCAGCCGGGTGACTGCCCGGGTAATATCTTCAGCGTAGGCCATGCTTTTAATATCTTCTTCAGATAGCGTCTGCCGGGCCACAGGCATATCGCCCATTATTGAATAACTGCCCGGTGTCACCACAATTTCCTGCAAGGTGATCGCTTCCTCCACCAGCGTAATTTGGCCGAGATTATTTTCACTTCCTGCTTTTATCAGAATATTTTCTGCTCGTATTTTCCCATAACCGATATAAGCAAATACCAGAGTGCAGGTGCCCGTGGGCAGCTTGGCAATCTTAAAATTTCCATCGGTATTTGTGGCTGTCCCGCGAAGCGTACCTTCGACCATTATGTTGACTCCCGGCAATGGTTTCTGTGTTTTTTGATCGAGCACTGTGCCTTGAATCGTGCCTGTAGAATTACCTGGTTGGGCATAAGCTGAGGAAAACTGTGCAAAGAAAAGAAGAAAAAGTATACATGATTTAGTAATTTTCATTCGAACCTCCCAATTTTTGTATTTATATTTCGTACTAGCATCCCGAGTGTCCCATTTGCTTTTTGAATGGGATATATCGAGGGGGTGGTGGTGATATCAAATCGTCTCTTTGAAACACCGTGCAAAATACACACGGTTACTCAAGATGCGCCTCTATTTTTCTAATTAATCTTGAATAAGCGTGTATTAAAATTCCCAACTCACGCCCAAAAACGGGATGATCGGAAAATAGGTTTCTGCTTCGATCACAGACCGGAAAGTCGCAGCATCCGATTCCAAAATTTCATGATCATAATTATCGATGTTCTCATGATTGAGCACATTGATCACATGCAGGAAAACCGAGACTTTGCCCCTGGAGGTATAAAAATGACGGTTTATCCGGGTGTCCAGCCGATTGTACGCCGGGTAACGGGTGCTGTAAAATTGACCATAATCGTGGTAATAAGCAAAAGTTCCGTCATCTCGCTGCAAGCGCTGCACTTCAAACGGCGTCTGCGGCCAGCCACTGCGGTACTGGCCCGCAAAATTAAAATGCCACCTGCGGTTCGGCCGGTAGTTCACATCAAAATTAACCGTATGGCGTTGATCCCAGGCACGGGGATGGGTTCCGGGGACACCAATCAATCGTCCAGCATAATCGATGTTTGTCACTTCATCATTTGCCTCGGAGAGCACGTAACTTAGCCACCAGGAAAATTTATTGCCGGTATCGTATTTGAGATAGAGTTCCAAACCTCGGGCCGTTGCTTTGTCGTAAGTCAGGGTTATCAAATCGTCCCGCGCTTCCGGAAAAAACTCGTCGATGTTGGCAAAAGAATAGTAATCGGTGGGCATATCGCTGATATTTTTCTGGTATCCTTCAGCACGGAATTGGATGCCATTGTTAAAATGATGTTCAAAGCCGACGACAAAATGCTCGGCCAGCTGCGCCGGATTGTAAAAATTTTCCTTGTATTGAATTTGCATATCATCGATGCCCTGCATTTGGTAAAAATGGCCCCAGCCAGCGCGCAAAAATGTAGCATTGCCAAGCGCATAAATCAGCCCGACACGCGGACTCCAAAATTTATCATCCGTGTGGGAACTGTGGTCGTAGCGCACTCCAGTTTCCAGGGTTAACGGTGAGAAAAGCCGAATTCGGCTGGACAGGTAAAATCCAAGCTGCTTTCCGGTGAGACTGGTATCTGTTTTGTATTCCTCCACTTGACGAATAATCGTATTGTTTGCCGCGATAAACTCATTATTAATCGTGTTAAAATAATTGTATTTCGCATCCAGTGCTTTGACATCCAAGCCCCATTTCAGAAATAATTTATCCGAAGCATCAAAGCTCCAGTCCTGCTTCAATCCATAAAATTGAAACTCCCGGTCATCGTCGATGGTCGCCATATTCAGATGGTAGTTGGGATCATCATCGAACACATTCCAAAAGCGTTTTTTTGTGATGCGGCCAGAGTACAAAATAGAACGAGCAAATAATCGCGGTGAAAACAATGATTTCAAAGTTAACCAGCCATAATCGCTGCCATATTTTGTGTCCACAAAATCGATATTCGGCACGGTCTTGCCCTTTTCTATGACACTTTCATCCATTTTATAGACATCATCGGAAATGAAAACATGAGCAGAAAGGCGCTGCTTGTCATTCAATTTGAAGTCAACTTTACCTAAAATATCATAATATTTTGGTTCCAGTTTAAACTCATTTTTCATCAAATTATTCAAAATATCCAGATAGCCTCTGCGCGCTGAAACAAGCCACGAACCCTGGTTTTCCTTGAACGTGCCCATGGAAAATAGCCGCACATTCATCAAGCTGAAACCGAGTGATGTTTTGCGCTGGTTCGCCGTCGCAGTTTTCGTTTTCATGTCGAGAACACCGCTCATTCTATCGCCGTAATCCGCTGTGAAACCGCCGGTCAAGAGGTCAACTCCCTGCAGCGCTTCAATATCGACAGTACTGAAAAGGCCGCCGCCAAAATCTTTTTGATGAAAGGGTTTATAAATTTGCATTCCATCCAAAAGCACCAGCGCTTCATCCACATCCCCGCCGCGGATTTTGAATTTTGCCGAGTAGTCCGTGGAAGAAATGCCGGGAATTCGTTGCACTGCGCGGGTGATATCTTCGGCCCAGCCCATAATTTTGATATCCTCGCTGGTCAGTGTTTGCCGCACCGAGGACTCGCTGCCCATGATTGCGTAGCTGCCCGGAGTCACGATGATCTCCCGCAACGGAATGGCCTGTTCCTCCAGCGCGATCGTTTTCAGATCTGTCGTTGCATCTTTTGTGACGGTGGTCGCACTTTGCTCAAATCGCTTGTAACCGATGTAGTCAAAAATAAGGGTGTATTGCCCCGGATTCAATTTGGGGATTTTGAATTCCCCGTTTTCATTGGTTGTTGTGCCCCGGCGTGTCCCTTCAACCGTGATATTGACCCCTGGTAAAGGTTTCTGTGATTTCTCATCGATAACAACGCCTTTTATCGTGCCCTTAGGTTTTTCAGACGGAGTCGCACCACCCGTGTTTGCATACGCAATCGCGCTTATGAATGTGAATAATAGCACCCAAAATGCAATCTTCGAGTTGAAGCAAAACAATGGCTCGCGCATTTATCACCTCCAGATTATTTTAAACGGGATTGGATTTTCACTATAATTTGGATTGGTATATCGCATTTTCTGTGTGAATCCTAGATAATCCAAACAACATGCCAGAAGATGATTTATAGTTCTATACTCATAAATTTCTGCAAGTTAGAGGTCGTAAAATTAAACCAGGCTATAGAATTGAATCTGTGAAGCGTCAATTTTTTGACAATTCGCAATAATTACAGTCAATGCTATCTGTTTAATTTGTAACTGTTTAGAGTAATGTCAATGGTCATCAGGATGGCTGTCAAAAAATTGACAATTGAGGAGATAATCGATAACAACAAAGGTTGATTAAAAAAAGAAGAAAAAATCTTCAAAGAAAAGCCAAAGACGGAAAGAATTCTAAATCCAAGGCTAAATCGAGGGCTTCTGCAAAAGCGAAGATGCCAAAGATAAAAGATCGGTCGCCGCGGCCAAAAAAGGTCAGTGTAACGGCATTACCAAAGAGGGAAACAGATGTAAGCCTAACGCCTCGGACGGTTCAAAGCATTGTTGGCAGCATAAAAAAGGGTAATTGGTTTTTATTGCTGCGTCACCTGGCGCAGCAAGCTTCCAAGCCTGTAGGTCGAAGAAGGGGAATCCGTCAATTCGTTTACTGCTCAATTCAGATAACTACAGTTTTTTCGCCTGGTCAATTCATTGTGTCGCCTGACCGATCTTTCTCAATAGTTCATTTTGGTTTTAATCTTATTTACAAATTTTGATATGACCATAATTTCTACAAATACAACGATTTGGCTTAAATTTTACTAAATGAATGATTTAATTTCAGTTTTCAGTTAATGATGGTCATTGTAAATAAATCTAAACCGGTCGAATCCTAACTCCTAAAAATAAATTTTGGCACCCAAACTTGTGTGCCAGGTGTTATCTAGGGGGTGTCCACAATTAATTGGTTCTAATTTATAATAATCGAAATATATATCAGAATTAAGTAGGAAGTTAAATAACGAATTACTTTGATTTAAACCAGGATCAAAAAAACTTAACAGCTTGAATGCGCCTACTGAATGAAAACTATAACCGAAAGTATCATAAATAACCTTACCACGAATATCTCTGTGTTTTCCGGTTCGAACCATCAAAATTTCGATGAAATTCATTTCAATTCCACGTTCAGATATCACTTTCATGTGAATATTTTTATTGAAGATATTATCCCAAAAATTTATATTGCCATTCCCACCTTCATATTCTATTTGGACTTCACCACTAGAATCGATATAGCGATTTATTAATAAGTCACTTAATTCTCTTGAATAATTTATGGACAAGATATCAAAGTTAAAGTCGTTACTCAAAATCTTTAAACCCCCAAACAAATTGAGACCTTGTCTGGCAATTCTGGGTATAGGATCAGATTGTTCTTGATCAGGATAGGTAACCTCATCGCCAATATTACTCTTTGAAAAGCCATAACCCAAGTTTAGAAAAGGAATAAATATTTTTGAATGCTGCTTGAAATCATACCAATCTAATAAAGGAGCCTTAATAGAGTAACCCCAGTCGTATCCCCAACCTGCTACTGAACGATTTTCTAATGGATCAGTGGCGGAAGCCGGCTGTGGTGGAGTCAGTTTTGAAGTAAATTTCTTAGCATTAAATCCCACATTTAATTTTATGTAATACTCGTAATTCATACCCAATGTAAAAACATGAGCATTTTCTTTTGCATGAAATGTGGCAATAGTAACGGGGCTGTCCTCAGCGTTAATGTTTTGTTTGCCAAGGTCGAAGTGAATAAAGGAATAACCAGCGGCTAAGGTTAGCCGAGTATTCGGAATCTTGAAGCCGTATTGGTTAGTCAGGGAAGTATAGCTTAAATCTGACATAAGTTGTGGCAGCCAGCCTGAACTCTTAAGATGTGTTTGCCCAACAATGCTATATTTTTTGTCGATATACAAATCAGCAATATTGGCTGGATTAAAAAGAACTGATGAAGGGTCATAATATGCATTAACAACCGAAGCACCCCCTTTTCCCATTGCCACATTCGATGGATTAATTAACAGGAATTGAACTGTGGCCTCAGATTGTCCAAATACGAGTGATGTTGTTAGAAAGAGTAGTGCAGTGTAGAATGTGTTTTTACTCTTGCTCATTAAAACCTCCGGGAATAGGTTTAAAATTTAGGTTAAATAACGTTTTAGCATTGCTACTTGAGCATAATTAATCCGTTCAGGTAACGCCAGAAGTTCTATTCTGACAATAAAAAAAGAGGCGGCAATCGCGAAATTGCTGCGTCTTTCTAAAATGTTTCAATCCCATCGAAGCGACCGATTTACCCCGGCATCTGATAAAACAACCCTGCACCCGGACCCAGCGGCAAACTAAATGAAATCCAAATGACCAATAACACAGCCCAGAAAACGAAAAACACCAGCGAATAAGGCAGCATCGTCGCCATGACAGTGCCGATGCCGGCTTTGGCGTCGTATTTCTGGAAGAACGCAATGATCAGGGCGAAGAAACTCATCATCGGGGAAATGACATTGGTGATGCTGTCACCAATGCGGTAAACCACTTGCGTCAATTCCGGTGAGTAACCCAAAAGCATGAACATCGGCACAAAAATCGGCGCGATGAGCGCCCATTTCGCCGAGGCGCTGCCCATGAGCATGTTGATAGAAGCGGACAGAATGATGAACATTATCATCAGGGGAATGACACCAAGTCCCATGCTGGAGAGTGTGTTGGCGCCCTTAATCGCGATGATAACTCCAAGATTGCTCCACTTAAAATAAGCGACAAACTGTGCGGCAAAAAACACCAATACCAGATAAAGCCCCAACGATTTCATGGCCTCCCCCATGCCATTGACCACATCGTCATCGTTTTTAAATGTACCGGCCGCAAATCCGTAAGCTAGCCCGGTCAAGCCAGCTGTAATGAGAAGAAAAGCAACGACTCCTTTGATCAGCGGTGAGGTTAAAATGCTGCCGTCAGCAGCGCGCAAATAACCAGCTTCGGGAATAATTCCAATTAAAATCATGGCTGTCAAAATGAGTGCGGTTACCAATGCCCAGCGCAAGCCGCGTTTTTCTTTTGGGCCCAGCTCGTCAATTGTTTCGGTTGGCGCATCGGATTTCCATTCACCGAGTCGCGGCACTACAATTTTTTCTGTAACCCAGGTGCCCGCAACTGTGATTATAAATGTGGAAACAACCATAAAATAATAATTGGCAGTCGGGTTTACCAAAACCGAAGGATCAACGATGTGCGCCGCTTCTTCCGATAATCCAGCCAGAAGCGGATCGACGGTTCCGAGCAGTAAGTTTGCGCTAAATCCCCCGGAAACACCGGCAAAAGCCGCTGCCATTCCAGCTATCGGGTGGCGGCCAACTGCGATAAAAATCACACCGGCGAGGGGAATGAGCAGAACATAACCGACGTCGCTGCCGACGTTGGACATCACACCTGAAAAAACGAGAATGAGTGTAAGCAAGCGTTTGGGGGCAGACATCACCAAAAGCCTGATGCCGGCCGTAATCAGGCCGCTTTTTTCCGCAATGCCGATACCGAGCATGGCCACGATTACGATACCAAGTGGTGCGAAATTAGTATAGTTTACAACCATTTCGAGCAAAATACGATGCAGGCCAACTTTGCTGAGCAAATTAAATGGCTGGATGACTTCTTTGGTAGTCGGGTGGACTGCCTGCCAATCGAACGCAGCGGCCAAACCGGAGAGAAAAACGGTAGTGATCGCAAACAAAGCAAATATTACTGCCGGATGCGGTAGCGCATTGCCAGCGACCTCTACTTTGGTTAAAAAACGTGTAAAAAGTGGTTCATTCGATTTTTCTTTCTTCTTTGATTTTTTACTCATGTGCCCGCGAATCCTTCCTCTGATGAAGTTTTATGGAATTTTATTGTATTCATTTTATTTTTTCTGTAATCCAAATATTTATAAATGTGATAAATAGGACAATTTGTAATCTCTGAATATAAAATTGGAGGAGAATTGAAAGGCACCCCCTACTTACGTGCAGCAAGCTAAAATGCAAGACTTTGTAGATTTATATTCACTCAGCATAGACATTTTTCAATGCGGCTTTGCCATTTTTTGCCACCACAACTACGGCTACACCATTTCTCCGCAGTTCTTTGTCCAGCGCATCCACCTTCTCTTCTGAGGCAAACCAGGCCTCAATACCAAAGAATACTGTATATTCCGGCACATCTTTTCTCCAACGCGGGTTTTGAATTCTGCCGCGAATGAAGAGTCTATCTTGCGGGATATCCAGACTGGCAGCGGCAAATTCATAAAAGCCATCATGCCCAGGCTGCAGGGAAATATAAATTATTTCATTATTTCTCGGTCGCTCAATTTGCCCAAGTTCACTTTTTGCAATTGTGCTGATACCATACCGCAGACGGAGGTAATTACCGCGAAATGGGCTGCGCGGGTCGACGGGCACTATCCGGAGTTTAATTTCCTGCCCGGTCCATAATGGGTAAACGGCGTTTAAATATTCACCACCGAGCACGCATATTTGAAATAAAATCACGACCACCAGGCCACTTAATAAATATTTTTTATTCATTTTTTATCTCCCGGAATATCGTGCTGCGATTTCCAGTATTTCGCAGCGGACAGCAATATGGCAGCGAAAACAGTGAAAAGGATCGTGGCGCCTACATAGTCGCCGACAAAATCGATGTAGCGCAGCAAACCGGTTAAAAGAATAGTAACAATACCGAGAAAAAAATAATGAGAAATACTGCTTTTTATTCCCTGAACTATCAGCCAGATTCCCATTGCCAGCAGAATAACATTATCGAATACCTGAAATGATAGCGCGGTTTCGGTATTTTTATCCACTAATAAAACAGCGAGACTTCCCAGATAAAGCACAGAAAAAAAAGTGGTGGAAATTAATTGTTTGTTCGCTTTAAATGCAAAACCAATGGCGACGGCCGCCAGGCAGGCAGCCAAAGCAAAAATTAATCCCGGCTTTTTCCAGGCTGTTTTGAGCAGCTCTACCCAGGGTTCTTCGAAACTCAGCACAAAAAACAGAATGATACCAAAACGCAAAGTCCAAATTCCCAGCAAAGTGCCGTAATCAATTAAATTATGGTGTTTTCTGCGCATCAGCCATTTCGCCAAACCATGCAGCGCCAGAAATATTCCAGCGCCAAATATTATATTTTCACTGCCGAAATAAAAACCGGGATAATCATTGAGATACCAGGCAAGTGTGTATTCCATCCAAAAAACAACGCCCATTATCAGACCGATAAACAGCACATAACTTTGTTTTCCACGTATGAGTTGCCAGGTGAAAGCGGCTAAAAACAAAGGAAAAAGCAGGGGATAGAAATTGAGCGACGATTCCATAAAAAACCAGAGAAAAGCCAATGTGCCGGCTAAAATCATCAAAACAACGCTTTCGAGCAGCAGGGCCAGCGGCAGCACACCGATCGCCCACCAAAAGACGCCATCGGGGAAATGCTCACCAATATGATATATTTGTGCGATAAGCATGATCGAAGCACCGTAAAACAATCCACCCAGAAAGAACCAACCAACGGCTGCATTCGTTTCCCCCATTTTGTATTTTTTCAGACCATATAAATTTATGCCCAATGTGAATCCCACCAGGCCAAGCATGCGCACTGCCCGCGGAATATCTTCCCAGTTGGCGCCAATGAGCGTTATGACGGCCATTCCGAGAAATAAATATGCCAATGTTATAAGCACAGAATAACCATAAAAAGGGCTGTTCTGATCGTGAATATCAATTCCATAATGGGAGCAGATAGCATCAGCCTGTTCTTTGGAAATAATGCCGTTACTAACCCAGGTTTTCGTTTCCTGAGCTAAATCTTTTTTTAAAAGTCGAATAAGCCGCATTATAATACCTGAGATTAAGTCCGTTTTTTAAACGTAAAAATGGTAAATCTGTTCAATGGGTATTGTGAATAAAGTAATTTTACTTAAATGAGCAAACAGTTTAATACAAAAATGGCCCGCTGACTCATTTTTGCCGAGAAAAATTGATCAAAAGATCGTGATCAAGCAAAAAAACTTGCCTGTTCACGCAGATATATTTCTACAGTCCCGGGATCAATTCATCACTTTTCGGGTCATTTTTTTCCACAGCATGTAAAGAACCAGCAGCGGCGTCCAGGCAGCGGCGGCAATGGAAAGTCCCATGTTGGCGCTGCCAATAAGACTGGTTCCAAACATATTTTCAAAGGGATTGTCGTTGATTAAATAAGTCCATGTCGCGGATGGCGCTTTAATGCCGACACTTTCCAGATCCACCTTGTTTCCCTGCACTTGAAGTGTATTAAATATTCGCAGGATTTCAGTCTCGAGTTCAACCAGAAGGTTTGTAAATCGTTTGACTGCCAGTTTCTGAAATTCAAATTCCGGCTTCTGTCCACCGAGGCGAACAAGATGAATGCCTTCACGGATATCGTTTATATCGGCGAGATGGGCACTCCAGAATTTATCAATATAATGGATCGTGATCAGCGTGCAAATGTTCAAAATCTGCTCTTCCCCCAACCGAGCGCGTAGTAACTTATACTGCTGCGGCGCATTATTTTTATAAAACTCAGCCCCACTTTTTTGAACCATTATTTCCTTTCGCTTTCGATACAAAACTTTCCTTTGCTGCTCGATAAGTGAGGCGTATTGATTCAACGTTTTTTTAATTTCCAGATTTTGCCCCTCAATAATTTTTTGCAGGATATGAATTTTCTTTTTAACAATGTGCTGGATGGTTCTCTCCGCAACGGCTGCCGATTTTAATTTTTTTGGCAGCAAATCGAGCAGCTTATATTTTATAAAAATAGCATCTTCCATGCAAATGTAAAAGCGCGATGATCCGGGATCACCTTGCCGCCCGGCCCGACCGCGCAGTTGTTTATCGATACGCAAACTTTCATGCCTGCCGGTGCCGATAACATACAAACCTCCCAGCGCAACAACTTTGATTTTTTCATCTTCATTTGCAGCGCCAAGCACAATATCAACGCCGCGGCCGGCCATATTTGTCGAGATAGTTACGGCGTGGAGACGGCCCGCTTCTGCGATAATTTCAGCCTCATACGTATCATTTTTCGCATTGAGAACCGTACAGCTTATCGCATTTTTATGCAATGCTGCAGCCAGTTGCTCCGATTCATCGATACTGGCGGTGCCAACGAGAATCGGCCGGCCGGAATCGTGAATAGCTGAAATTTCCGCTATCAAAGCCTGTGATTTTGCAGATTTTGTTGCGAACACGACGTCCGTAAAATCCTCGCGGATACATGGTTTATGAGAGGGAATTACCACGGTGGTCAGATTATAGAAATGTTTAAATTCATCTTCCGCCACCTGGGCCGTGGCCGTCATGCCTGCAATTTTCGGATATAAATTGATGAAGTGTTGCAGGGTGAGTGAATTTAAAATCGCTCCCCCGGACTGCTTGTTGATTTTTTCTTTGGCTTCCAGCGCTCTTTGCAAACCATCCGGCCAGCGTCGTTTATCAGCCACCCGCCCGGTAAATCCGTCAACCAGCTCAATTTCATTGCCGCGAACAATATAATCCACATCCCGCTGCAAGAAAAAAGTCGCATGGATAGCGCAATTTAATCGCGTCATTAAATCGATATTTTCTGCATGAAACAGATTGCCGCATTGCAAATTTTGCTCGACGAATTGTACCCCGGCGTCGGTGAAATTAAAATTGCGTCCAAACTCATCAAATTCCAGGTGGTGTTTTTGATCAAGACTTTGTGCGAGTTCAGCCAATTCCTGCTCATTAAATCTTTTGCTAGCGGAAGAGCCGGCGATGACCAACGGAATTCGTGCTTCGTCGATAAGGATCGAATCGGCCTCATCGATGAGCGCAAAATGAAATTCACGGTGAACGGTATCTTCCTCGGCCCGGCACAAAGTATCTCGCAGATAATCAAAACCGGATTCTTTCGCCGTGAGGTATGTAATATCCGCAAGATACGCTTGTCTTTTCGCCTGGATAGACATCCCTTCCTGAACAAAAGCGATGCTGAATCCGAGCGCCTTGTAAACCGGTCCCATCCACTGTGCATCCCGGCGGGCGAGATAGTCGTTGAATGTCAGAACGTGCACACCTTTTCCGGTGAGCGCATTGAGGCAAACCGGAAAAACAGCAGCCAGAGTTTTTCCCTCCCCGGTTTGCATTTCTGCAATTTTCCCCTGATGCAACACAAGCCCGGCGATAAGTTGTTCATCGAAAGCATGCAAATGCAACTGCCGTCGAATGGTTTCATAAACGAGCGCGAATGACTCGACCATCAAGCTTTCCAGTGATCGGCCTGCATGCGCGGTATTTTTAAATTTTTCTGCACTTTGGCGCAGTGCTGAATTATTCCTATTTTCAATTTGTGTAATTTGAGCACGAATTTCTGATAATTGATGCTGATACGCAGAAAGATCGTATTCGGTCATGCTGCCATTTAATCGATGGTGCCAGCGGTAAATTTTGGTTTTTATATTTTGAGATGACATAATTTTTCCTGTGCTTTTTCAAATCTTCAAATTAGAATGGTGAATTTGAGCAAGCCATAAATTAACGATATTATGGCCGGATTAATCACCTTTTGATTTGGAATTAATAAAGCTAGCACAGGAAGGCTGGTTCATCGTCCCCGGAGATGAATTGGCAATTATGAAACTTTTGCGCGCTTGACGGATGGATAAAATTGAGAGTTCGAATTTCAATCTGTTTTAATTGAGCATAAATAATCCGATGAATCAAAAAGATATCTGGGTGAAGAACAACCCCTACGGATGTTGTCGTGTTCAGCGAAAGGAGAGTTTGTTGCGGGGTATTTGGTGACGTTCGCTCGAAATCTGGAGGTGTATATATGAGTTCGGTGGCAATACACGATATTGAAACATTATAATCGGTCGCAACCGGCCCCACCCCCTCAAACTGCAACAGGTAAATGAGCGTTCCAAAAAAGAAAATACTAAGCAGAATTTTTTTCTTCATTGTGAATTGGGGGTTTTGGTAATAAATATTTTAGTTGAAATAAATTCCAGGTGCCTGCGGTTATAAACTTAACTTTTAATTCGATATATTCCACAATTATTTGTGCGCCAAATAGCGATACAAGCGTAAAATTCACTCGCATTATCCACTTATTTGAATTTACAGCCGTTATGATCGTGGTCAGATTGATTTGCAAAAGTATTGTCCGATGTTCGTCATTCCCAAATGCATTTATTGGGAATCCACAATGATTTCAAGTATGGATTCCGTCTAAAAGCATGACGGAATGACGAATTAAGGCATCTTGGGAAGAGATTACTCTTGAAAATCAGTATAGAATTTGTTTAATGCGCTTTCTAAAAAAGCGCTTTGCCATTTTTTATAAATATATTTAATTTATTCTGTAAAAAAATCTACTGTTTGTATAATTATTTATTAAATATCAGGGTAGAAAACACAGAGCCAGGCGCGGCATTCAGTAGAATTTAAACTATTTTTGAGGTAAGACATGCTTTATATACACGGAATGGGGCATTTTCATCCGGAAAATCAAATTTGCAATAAATTTCTCGAAGATCTCGATATCGGCACCAACCACGAGTGGATTATGGACCGGGTGGGCATTGAAAATCGCCGGACTGTTATGTCACTGGATTATATTCGCGAGACTAAAAATAAAGATACCCGCGGCGCTGCCGAGGCATCGATTTATTCCAACGCACAAACGGGAAAATATGCTGCCGAGATCGCGATTAAACGTGCCGGCATCGAAAAGGACCAGATCGGAATGGTGGTTGCCGGTGGCTGCACCCCGGAAATCTCAACTCCGGCAGAGGCCTGCGCGATCGCAAGCGCGCTGGAAATAACCGCACCGTGCATCGATATCAATTCAGCCTGCTCCAGTTTTGGAGCACAGATTCATTTTCTCTCCATGCTGAATGACGAAAAAGTACCGGAGTTTATTTTGATCGTTTCGCCTGAAAATACAACCCGCGTCGTCGATTATGCTGACCGCCGTGCGGCTGTTTTATGGGGCGATGGCACCAGCGCGGCTGTTGTTTCTACCAAAGTTCGTGGCAAAGCAATCGTGAAATCTACCTCGTTGATTAGCGATCCCTCCGGTTGGGACAAAGTTGTCGTTCCGCGCACCGGCCATTTTGATCAGGACGGGCCGGCGGTGCAATCTTTTGCCGTGAAAAAAACCTCAACGACGGTCAAAAATATTCGTGAAAGCTACAACGGGCAAGGCGAGCAGATGCTGTTTATCGGACATCAGGCCAATTTACGCATGCTCGAAACCGTGTGCCGGCGATGCGAGATTGCACCGGGTCAGCATTTTTTTAATGTAAACGCATTCGGAAATACCGCAGCAGCAGGCGCACCAACGGTGATGAGTCAAAACTGGGATTCATTCCGCAAAGGGGATGTTTTAGCCATGGTTATGGTAGGTGCAGGGCTAACCTGGGCTGGAATGGCAATCGAATTTAATTAACGTGAGTTTGATGAAAGCTGTAACATTCTTTACCAAGCATAATTATAATAGAGCGAAGGCGTCTCGCCGAGCGTTTCGTGCGTTATCCTCGGCGGGACGCCTTCGGACTAGATCCTATAATTAATTCGTTTTGTCCCAATTCTTTTTATATCGAACTCACGTTAATTAATAGATTGGAGTCCAGGATGGATTTCGTTTGGGTTTACACACAAGAGAATATCGATTGGATTGAACTTTCAGAATTATACCGGGTGGCTCCTTTGGGTAAAAAAATGCCTGAAAGTCTGAAAACGGCGTTTACGAACAGCAGATTCAAATGCTTTATTTTCGATAATCAAAGATTAATTGGTGTCGGCCGCGCTTTAGCTGATGGAATTGATTGCTCCTATATTTGCGATATCGCCGTCAATCCTGAGTACCAGGGGCTGGGACTCGGCAAAAAAATTGTTAACAAATTAGTCGAACTATCGGACGGGCACAAGAAAATCATATTGTACGCCAACCCCGGCAAAGAAAATTTTTATGAGAATCTCGGGTTCAACAAAATGAAAACAGCCATGGCTATATTCGAAAATCAAAGCCGGGCGATCGAAATTGGCCTGGTAAGCGAATCATAACAAATCACTACATCGAAACGACTCGAATCAAGTGCCCTTTTCCTGCCTGATATGATGATGCGCTGATTGAAAATTTATACCCGGATAAAAAGAACATGGAAAGAATGCATCTGCCATTGGATTTATCGTTTTGATGCCAAATAATATTTTTTCATTTTTTTTATTAATCTACGAAATACTATCCTGCTGTAAAAAGATTAATAAATATTTGATTTTATTTAAACAATCTGGCTCTTACCGCAGTCCTATAATTGATTTAAAATTTTTTTCGTTAACTACGATCATAAACAACCAAACAATAGCACAAAGGAGTAAAAATGATTTCTTCGAAAATTCAAAAAGTAAATCTGCTTATCATTTCCACAGTTTTGTTTTCTCTGCTTTTCCTGAATCAAGGCTTTGCCCACGGAAAAAACCGTGGTACAGCCACAGCTAAAATCGGGGAAAAAGCAATCAGCGTTGATTATGGGCGTCCAAGCTGGGGCAAAGTTGACCGTCTTTCGCAGGCCCCGGAGGGATTTGTCTGGCGCATGGGCATGGACAAAGCGACGCATTTCACCTCGGAAGTCGATCTTGTTTTTGGTGAAAAAATCATTCCCAAAGGAACTTATACCTTGTTTATGCGCCACATAACTGCGGATAAATGGCATCTCATCGTCAACAAACAGACAGGGCAGTGGGGTTCAAATTATGACAAGAAACAAGATTTTGTCGTCATTCCCCTGACGATGGAAAAAACGGAAAAACAAGTTGAGAAAATGACAATCGAAATTTCGACTGAGAAAAAAGGACATGGCACCTTGAGTCTGCTTTGGGGGCCATATGTAATTTCCTCAAAATTCTTGGTAAAAAAGTAATTTCCCCCCACAACTTCGATAGAAAATCTGAATAAGGAATTAATCTAAATCTATCGAAGTTGTGTTCACTTTGCAAAACCGCAATTACTTGTTATTTAGGGGTGGGTGTAAAAACGTCAATACTATTTTTTACAGGTTTTACCGAGCGTAAATAAGTATATATAGCGGTCAAATCTTCTTCAGTCATGCCGGCATAAACCGTCCATGGCATTTCTGTATTGTAGCTATCATCCGCGACAACAGTGGTCTGCATTTCAGGCTCGGCAAACATACGAAATTTTTGGATAAAATCTTCCAGCGTCCAGGATCCCAATCCGGTTTCATTATCCGGTGTAATATTAGCCGAGCGCAGCATGCCATTATTGAGCGGATATTCCGTGCCCCCGGAAAATGGCGCAGCATCTTCCCCATTGGTGTGGCAGCTGTGGCATCCCGCAATGAAAGTCAGGTATTTTCCCCGTTCCAAGGCATTCGTAAAATCCGGGTGTGGTTTTGCCTGTGCCGGTTTTGGCATTATGCGCACTACCAAATTAAGCGGGAAGTTTAGCGTTGTTGCCGTGGTTTCTCCCTCAAGTGCTGGGATTGAACGCAGGTATGCAATTATGGCGTGCAGATCGGGTTCAGACAATTGCTGATAAGATTTATAGGGCATAATTGCAAAAAGCGGATTGCCATCTTTCCCGATCCCGGAGGTAACGGCGCGCATGATTTCACCGTCCGTCCAGTTCTTCAAAGTGGTTGGCGTAATATTGCGCGAGTAAAGATTGCCAGGAAAACCGGATTCATCCCCAAGAAAAAGGCGCCCGCTCCCTTCTTTTCCCTTGATTATCGGTTTTGAGAAATAAGTTTCGTTGTTTGGCGAGTGACACTCAAAACAGGCCGTAACATTATTTACTAAATATTCACCACGCTCAATCAGCTCGGTAGTTGCATCAATTTTTACTATCGGTGCCTCTTCGATAAGCGGAAAACGCAGCATCAAAAAAACAACACCACCAATTAACAGCAAAACGATGACACCCAGCAGAATCCCGACAATTTTAAATACTTTTTTCATTCTCCATCTCCAATTTATTCAGACCCCCAAGCAGAACTCAGGGCGAGAAACATCTTTATTACGAGCTTGATAAAGCTATATTTATTAGGTATTTATTTTCCATTTTAATTTTGTGGAAGAGCGGTGCTTTCAGGCGGTTTTGACTGCATTGCATTTTCGTTGCTTTGATCCAGCATTATTATCCTATAGGCGAAAAAGATGATAACCAAAAAGGCAAAGCACGATAAGCAGATCACAAAAATGCGCAGACGGGCATGATTTAGTTTGCCAGTCAACAAAATTCCTAGCACCAATGCCAGCACAAATCCGGCAGCGCCATAACTGAGAGCAATTGCCGGACCGGCGAGACCACTGCCTGCAGGTACATTCATTTTTCCAATAAATGTCCCAAGTACGAATCCCAGAAATGCCAACAAAACAATAAAAACAACGCCCAGCATTATTTTCGATTTAGCCATTCTTCGACCGTCCATTCCCTATTATTAAAGTGGAAAAATCAGGCTATAAAATCGGGGATGTTCCTGATTTTATAGCCCGTTGAAAATGTCTAATCCGACGACAAAGTTTTCAATCGTCGTCATCCATAACAGGTTCGGGGTCGCCCGTCATCGTTGCGTTCGTTGTCGCTCCCATACTAAACCCAGATTGTGCGCTGCTTGATATTGCTGCAAGTTTATAAGTAACGCCACCCGGTTGTGCGTTCGAACACATTGAAACTGATGCTGATTTGTTACCCGGCAATACAACAGAATCCTGTTTTTTGCCAGACTCTGTTGCCGAACAAATATTCCCGGAAGTTATCGCAATTGTGATGGATTGAGGAGCAGTTTGTCCCTTGTGCACTGAAACAAACGTAATTTTATCCCCAGGATTGGCAGTCAGTGAAACCGGGTTAAATGTTGCTCCCTGTTTGCGGTCCGCCGTTTGGACTGTAATTTGATGATTCGCCATGAAAAGCCTCCAATATTAGTGAGGTGAATTTTTGCTACGAGAATATTTCTCGAGCAATGCAATGAAATCCTGATCTTTGTTCAATGATTTCATAGAATCCGATTGTTTAATTTTTTGTGGTGAGTATCCGTTTTTCAACGCTTTTTCGATGTAAAAAAGTGCTTTATTACGATCCCGTACTTCTAAAAATCGTCCTGCCGCCTGAAACATGAGTTCAACATCTTCCGGGGCTAATGCAAGCGCTTTTTCCAGGTAGATAATCGTTTTGTCAAATAATTTTAAAGCGGAATAATAACTGGCCAAAGAGCGTAGGCATTTTATATTATTTGGATTGATAGCCAGTTGTTTTTCTGCCAGGTCTATCGCATGCAGAAACGTGGCTTTGGCCTTGTCCTTTTCTGCAGGAATCATCTGATAGGAAATCGCCAAATTGCCCCAGTTGAGGTAATATTTATCATTCAATTCGAGGGCTTTTTCATACATGCGAGCTGATTCTTCGTACCTGTTCAGGGTAAAATGAATAAGTCCCAAATTAGCATAGGCTCCATAATTCGGATGAATTGCTATCGATCGTTCGCACATTATTTGCGCTTTTTCATATTGTTCTTTCAGCAAATAGATAACCCCTAAATTGCGAACGGCCTTGTAATTTTGCGGCGAAAGTTTAACGACAAATTGATACTGGTGCTCCGCTTTCTCATAATCCCCTTTTCGGTAATAAAACAGAGCCAGCTCGTAATAATTTTCCCAATGCCCCGGTTTCAATTCGATCGCTTTCAGATAGGTCTCCTCAACTTTATCCGATTTGTTTAGTTTTGCATAGGTCCCTGCCAACTCACGAAAGGCATCCGCGTTAACGGGGTCGATCTCCAGTGCCCGGATTAATTCGGTTACTGCCAGATTATACTGCCCTTTGCCTTTTGCAAGAATTGCGAGGGTTACATGTACCGGGGCAAGCAAGTCGTTTAATGCCACTGCTTTTTCGCATTTTTTCTGTGCGAGTTCGATCCATTTCACCTCTTTTGTTTCTTCATATTTACGCCAATAAGCATCACCCAATCCGGAATATGCAAGGGCGTAAAGAGAGTCTTCCTCAATGGCGCGGCTGAATAAAGTGATTGCCATATTTATATTCTCTAACCGATCGAAATCACGCAGATATCCCCGGCCCTGGATATAATAATCATAGGCTCCGGGAACAGTTGTGTGACCTGCCACTAATACACGTTTGTTGTGCGGCTGCAAATTAAGCTGCAACATGCTCGCGAGATGCGTAACCACTCTGTCTTGAAAATTAGACCGTCCCTGAAATTCATCGGTGAGAACAACCGAATTGAGCTGCCGCAGTTTTTCAGCATCCACCAAATTCATTGTGAGTTGCAGGGACTCATCTGTTCGTACCACACTTCCCGATATCGCTAAATTGGCATTGAATTTCTTTCTTGCTTCGCTGGCGCTGTTAATTCCAAGTTGCCGGACTTCGGATGCTGGAATCACCAAAAGTGAGCGTTGAAATTGCTCGAATTGCGTGATTTGACTGGTGAGCACTTCGATTAATCCATCACAAAAAGCCTGGCTCGCATCGTCACCCGAAATATTGGCAAAGGGCAGAACGATAATGTGTTTTTCTGCAGGCAGGATTGAAAAACCGAACCAGTTTTGTACCGTACTAAAATTTGTCAGTCCAACCACTAACAACAGGACAACTACGATTGAAAAAACTAATTTTGACAAAATGTGGGGCGAGAGCTCACGCCACTTTTTAATCTCAAATGACGATTGTGACGTCGCGGTGAACCTGGTTATATCCCGCAAAATTGCTGATGCTGAATCGTATCTGTTTTCCACATTTTTTTGCAAACATTTAGCGATGATTTCCTGATAATATTCCGGTACATCGCGACCGGCGTTTGCAACCGATTCGGGTTCTTCATTTAAAATCGAATAAATAACAGCTTGTTCATAAGCACCTTGAAATGGCAATTTTCCACTTATCATTTCATACAACACAACACCAAAAGCCCAAATATCGGAGCGCTGATCAACCGCACCGCCCTGTGCCTGCTCCGGAGACATAAAAGCAGCAGTTCCCACAGTGGAATCATCCTGCACAAAAGGGGTATCGTCGACCAGCTTGGCCAAACCAAAATCCATGATTTTGATTTGCCCATCATCCGTGACCATGATATTGCTTGATTTGATATCCCGATGAACGATGCCTTTCTCATGTGCAGCCTGCAGCCCGGCCAAAATGAGCAATGCATATTTATTAATATCATCCATAGAAAGATGACTGCCATCAACTTCGGCGCCAGGCTGCGAAGCGATTTGATTCGCCGGATATTTAATAATGTCCTGCAATTCACGGCCATCGATGTGTTCCATCACGATAAATATTTCATCATCCGCTTCTTCAATATCATGAATTGTGGCAATATTGGGGTGGTTCAACGCTGCGGCTGTCTGGGCTTCATTCATAAAGCGCTGCCGTTCATTTTCATCCCCTGAAATACGATGCGGTAAAAATTTAATCGCAACAATTCTTTTCAAGCGCAGGTCTTCTGCTTTATACACAACGCCCATGCCGCCGCGGCCAATTTCTTCCACAATTTTATAGTGGGATATTGTTTTGCCAATCATTTGCTTCTCAACTTCGTACGGAATTTTTGCATTTACCAATTCCACTCTAATCCATTAACCTTTTTATAACCACAACTGTAATATCATCATCCTGCGGCGTGCCTTCCGAAAATTTTTCAACAGAGTTAATAATTTTATCGATGATTTCCGCAGGGGAAGCATCACGGTTCTTTTGGGCGAGTTCGATAAGTCGCGGCTCATCAAAATCTTCATCTGCCGCATTTGTCGCCTCGGTAATTCCATCAGAATACAGGAGCAGAACATCCCCTTTATTAAATTGGATAGTTTCTTCAGCATAAGGCAGGTTCTCAACAATGCCCAGCACCGTTCCCCCTGTTTGCAGACGCTCATAACTACCATCAGTGGAAAATTTAAATATCGGATTGTGGCCGGCGTTGCAGTAGCAAAATCGATGATTGACCGGATCCAAAATGCCATAAAAAAACGTCGCAAATTTGTTTACATCCGTACTGCGAAAAAGCAAAATGTTAGATTTCTCAATGCATGTTTGTGCCGGCATTTCCATCAGCGTCTGCGCCCGGATTGTCGCCTGCAGGTTGGCCATCAATAGGGCAGCCGGAATTCCTTTTCCGGAAATATCGCCGAGACAAAAAGCCAGCTTGGAATTTTCCATGGGAATAAAATCAAAATAATCCCCACCCACGTCCTTCGCCGGAATATTTTTGCCGGCGATTGCATAACCCGCAATTTCAGGAGCCGTTTTTGGCATTAATTTCGTTTGGATACTGTGAGCCAGGCGCATTTCCTCACGCATATGGATCAAGTCCTGCTCTTCTTCATACAAACGCGCGTTTTCAATCGCCTGTGCCGATTGCGATGCGATGATCGAAAGTAATTTCTGATCCGATGAAGTAAACCCTGTTTCCCGCTGCTTATTAAAAATATTTAGAATACCAATGAGATTTCCCTTGAGGCGCAACGGGACACTCAGTAAAGAATTTATATGGAGATCGGATATTCTTGTAAGTTGAAATCGTTCATCATTCTCCAGATCATTAACAAGCAACGGTTTTTGATTTTTCAGCATCCAGCCTGTCAACTGGGCATCCAGGCGGTAAGGCAGAATACCCGCTTTGGAATCCGCGCCACGAACCATCGTGTGCATTGGCTCATCCTGCCCTTTTTCATCGAGAAGCATAATTGCCACCTGCTCGACGGCCAAATGTTTGACGCATTTATTGACTATCAATTCCATGATAGCAGCAAGCGAGAGCGTTGAACTCATTGCCGTGGCAATATCATTAAGAATGGAGAGCTCAGCTACAGCGCCGCGCAGGGTTTTATTTTCCTCTTCCAGTTTCTGAAGTTTGACATCGTTCATTTTTTCTGAGATTCTATTGTTAAACTAATTATTTATAATGTGGAGATTGCAATTTTATTTGCAGGATTTAATGCAATAATTATGTGATGCACCTAAATTTACGCAAGGATTTGACACCATTTTTGAGCGGTCAATTACGTTAAATCCTCAAGCCAGTCGACTGATATTTATTGCAATCGTATTTCTCCATCTCATACCCGTGAAACTTTATAGTCTGTGTAGTTTCTGGAAAGTTAGCCGCATCGTGGTAGGAAAAATTTCAATGAGTATTTAGAGATTATTTAACTCATTTTGAGAGTTTCAAGATAGATATCAGGTAAAAAATTCGTTCAAGCTATCACAATAATTAAATTAAGATATAAAGATTTCTCGTAATCAGCAAGATTTCTTTGTAAATATTTTGTTTATCAAACCTGAAAAAACCATAACCTCATTTTTTTTTAATCACATGGTGTTGAAATGAAAGGAAAAAATGACAACACAATTCGAATAATAAAAAAGTTGTCGAAATTTAAATATAAAGCGATTTTAGGGAAAAATACTACCACGTAGCCCAGGCCCTTGTGGCCTGGAATATTAACATCTCCGCCGCCCACAAGGGGCGGGACTACGAATTCTTTTTCATCGATGATTTATCGAAAAAAATCGAATTGATCTGCATATCAAAAATTTTAATTCAAATTGTAGCCCAGGCCCTTGTGGCCTGGATAATTCACATCCATTCATCCATCACCCCGCTCCACGGCCAATCTTCGATCCGTTTGACCAAATTACTCCGCACGGGATTCTCCAATATATAGGCTGCCACATCATTAAATTGTTCTTCCCGACGCAATCCATGATCAAATGATCGTGGCTGCCACAACTTTCCATTCCAGCCATAGTTCCAACTCAAATTGGTTGTTCGACCCTTGAATCGATCGTGAAAAACAAGGACAGACGCATCTTGTTCACGCGGTTTTATCAGATAATGCAGATGATCCGGCATGAGACAATAGACAAAAATTTCACAACGACACCCGGTTCGAATTGATTGCATTTCATCGATAACCATTTGATTCAATTCTTTACGAATGAACGGTTTTAGTCGTTTATAACAGGTAATTGTGAAAAACCAAACGATATCTGGTCTGGAATATGTTTCAATTGGCAAGCGGTGATTCCGTGGTTTCGGCGGAAACCATGCACGTGTTGTGGACATTTTGATCCCCTTTTAAAATAAACTCATTTATCCGCCCACAAGGGGCGGGGCTACGATTATTATTTCACCGATGATTTATCGAAAAAAATCGAATTGATCTGTATATCAAAAATTTTAGTTCAAATTGTAGCCCAGGCCCTTGTGGCCTGGATAATTCACATCTCCACCGTCCACGAGGGGCGGGGTGACGATTTTTTTTCACCGATGATTTATCGAAAAAAATCGAATTGATCCGTATATCGAAAATTTAAGTTCAAACTGTAGCCCAGGCCCTTGTGGCCTGGAATATTCACATCACCGCCGCCCACAAGGAGCGGGGATATATTAATTGTATTCCGTGATACAGCCATCAAATTCTACCACTGGGTTTTAAATTGTAAATCTTTACCGGGATCGATGACCGCAAAATTGCTGTACCAACTGCCGGTATAATCGGCCATTTTTAATAGTATTTCATTATTACCCTTTTTTAATTGCAACAAAAAAATATATGGGACCGCGGGAACTCCGCGCAATGCCTGGCCAGTCAAGACAACTTCCCCATTTAAATAAACCTGGCAAAAATTATCCGGACGAACGCTGGCGAGCACAAATTTATCCTTCGGACTCTCGATAGTGAAATGGGCAAATCCGACCGAATAATCCCGATCGCGAAAATACTGGTCAAAATCGATTTTGCCCTCCGTCACTTTAAGTCGCTGCCACTTTTTAAGGCCTTCCGCTGTCATTTGTGTTTTTTGAATATTAAAATCAATTTCAGGTCCCCATGGCTGCACGAGCATTTTCGCTGATTTCAACAAGCCATTGTTGACCGTTGGTTTCCGTTTTATGCCCATGTCCACAGCGCCGAGAACAAGGACTTCTGCAGGTGAGTGCCAGCCTGCCTCCTCACCGGGATAAAATTGAACAACGCCTTCATTGACAACATCCCGCCCCAATGAAACATCAAACCGTGCTTCAGGAAATGGCATACTCGAGTCAATTTTGCTCTTCCCTGAGAAAGATATTTCAGCAGAAGTGCCAGCTTCGAGTTCGACAAAACGCTGCAATTTATCAAATACCCAATCACTTTTTTCTGCAATATCAATTCTAAATTTAGCCTGTAATAGCCGGTTAAATGGATTGGTAAATTTAAACACAATTGTTGCCCGAATTTTGTTTTCAGCTTGATCCACATCCACCGCACTTTTTGCAGAAATCGTGCTATTAGCTTTATCGATGAAATCCGGTCTGGCGATATCACCCGGGAAAATATGGCCCGGTTTTATTATTGCAATAACAGCCGTGTCCGGTTCCACCGTAACCAGCGAAAAGTGATGAAAATTGCCCAATTCTGCCATCTCTTTCGGGGCCAGTTTACCTCCGGTGGCTGAATGAAGAATGTGTCGATGGCCGTCGATTGTTTTGTAGAGAAGCCGGTGCCTGTGCCCGGCGAAAACCGTGGCTTTTCTCCCTTTTAACCAGGGAATGACAGTTTTCCACTCTTCCGTCAAACTCGACTCACCTTCGTTTGGGCTCCAGGTTGGTTTATGCATAAATAAAAACATATGGTTCACACGACTATTTTTGCCAATTTTATTTTTGATAAATTGCAATTGTTTTTCACCAAACTGTCCGGCTTTTGTCTTTTTATATTCCTCCGAGTTCAACAATAAAAACAAGGATTTATTGTAGACAAAAGAGTAATACGGCGGACCGACATTTTTAGTCCAAAAATCATACATCATTTCGTTGGAAATATCATGATTGCCCGGCAGGACGAAGAACGGCACCTGCAATCTTTCCGCATGGGTCATGAATTCCTGCCACATCAATTCCACATGGTTTTTATCTGCAACATAACCTTGAATTAGATCGCCCACCATGATGACAAAATCAGGTCGCAGGTGGTTTATTTCGTCGACGGCTCTGTCAAATATCGGCCAGTTATTTTCGCCACCCGTTGTTTTGTCGCCGAGAATAGCAAATGTAAATTTCTCATTATTGACGGGAAACGGTCTTTTAAGCCAGGGGGTACCCTCGGGAAACTGCCCCATCACCTGTGAGGTAAATACCAAAATAAGAACGAACAAGATGAGGCGCATAATAGCTCGGTTCATTTTAGCTCCTTGAGTTTTTGTCGAATGGCTTTATTAAATTGCAAAAATTATGTCTTATCAAACCCTTGATTCGTCATTCCGTCATGCTTTTAGACGGAATCCATACATGGAATAAATGTGGATACCCGATAAAGGCCTTCGGGTATGACGCACACCGAACCTACTTTTGCAAATCGCAGCAGCTAGTTTTTAACCCATTTTTCATCGAAAGTGACGTGTTTAATGGTTTTGTTTGTGCCATCGGTAAATGAATAAGTCACATGTAGCATTCCATCCTTTGTTTGAATCACCGACGGATATGAAAAGGAAGCTTTGCCAAACTCGGTTAAGGCAATGTGCTTTTTCCATTTCCAGGTTTTGCCTTCATCATCAGAAAGCGCAGCTGCCAAACTGTGGCGGCCGTCTTCGGTATCATTAAAAATCATCAACCAGTTGCTATTTTTCAAAACGATAACCTCGAGGCTGGATGCTGGATTTGGGATTTCGGTATCGGTGGCGTACGACCAGGTTTCGCCATCGTCGGTTGAAATGCTCTGCAAAACACGTTGCGGCAGAACGCCCTCATCGCGCAAATAAGCGACGAGATTGCCGTCTTTTTTGCGCACAATCGTCGGTTGATTGAGCCCCAGCCCTACCATCGGCCCGCTTGCGCGCCAGGTTTGTCCGGCGTCATCGCTGATCGCTGCGAGGCCGAGGCAGTACCCATCGGAATAAAGCGGCAATAAAATGCGGCCACTCGGTAAAACTGTCGGGTGACAGCGCGTCATCCAGCCGATCTGCCGCTTCACCGGATCTTTCGCTGCTTCGATGAGCAAGTCGATATAGGCAGGCGCGTACTCGGCCCACATGCCTTCATCGGCATATTTTTTAAAATCGTTTTTTACAGTTTGAGCGAATTTTTCGCCTGGCTTTAGATGAATGACATCCTGCCACGACCACTTTGGTGGGCCGTCGCCGAGATAATCGACAGACGTTTTATATTTCAAGATAGACTGCTCCCAGCGATTGGCCTGCACAACAATCCAAAATAACCACAGTTTTTGATTTGGATCGATAAACAACATCGGATTGCAATCGGGAAATCCCGGCGTGTCGGCCATTAAAAATACCGGAGACCATTGCGTGGCGCCTTTTTTCAACCGCGCTCCCTGCACGAGCACGTCATCCGCCGTGCGCTCACCGGAGCCGTAAAACCAGCAGACCAGCAAATCCCCGTTTGCAGCCTCGACAATACTGCTACTGTGCACGTGTTTATTTTGTGTCGGAAAAATGGATTCTTTTTTAAAATGCGACTGGGCTGAAAGGAAAGACGGGATAAAAATAAATGCATTGGCAAGAAAAAACAGGCTGCGTTTTGCAATCATGGTTTATTCCTTTTTGAGAGACAGTTTTAAGGGAGATTAGCTTTTGGCTTTTGGCTTTTGGCTTTTGGCTTTTGGCTTTTGGCTTTTGGCTTTTGGCTTTTAGCTATTGGCAATTGGCAATTGGCAATTGGTCTTTTATCTAAAAGCTCGCAGCCAATGGCCAACTGCATTTTTCTGAACACGTTCTTCTGCTTAATTATAAAGCTTCTTTTTCTCAATAGGCTGCACATTTTCCACGATCCATTGCCGCATTTTTTGCCCTTCGGGCGATTGCTGGGGATAGGACATAAAATCCAAATCCAGGCCGAGTTCTTTTTCCAGACGCAATGCGATGATCGGCCAAATCACACCGATATCTCCGGTGACGGGAATGCTGTTTTCCAGGCGGGCAAATCCCGACATTTCCATGCGGAACGGGATGTCCATCATTTTAGTTTTTGGCAGGCCTTTGTCGATAGCCTGTTGCACCTGGCTGGATTTTTTTTCGAAGTCCCAGGCTTTTTGCAGGTTGGGATCGAGATCAAAACGAATGAGAGTTTTACCTTTCAGCGAATACGTTGAGTAACCTTCCCAGTGCGCCCAAATGCCGTGGCCAGTGTAGGTTTCGAAAGGCCCGTCGTGAATTTCCTGTGTCAAAGCCACGGCAGATTCGATGATAATATCAGCGGAATCCATCATTGCAGCTATGCGTGTCGCGCGCTCGGTTAGGGAAATTGAATCGCCGATAGCGAGGCCAACAGCGCCACCACCAACAAGCTGTGGAATTGTCACCAAAACCGGGATATTTTTTCGCACTGCGGCGCCAAGCATCGTTTGCGGATCAGCGCCCTTGCCAGCAACAGCTTCAAATGGCAGCCCCTTACTTTTGGCGATGAACATAATTTCTTTTGCAAGATTTTCGGTGCGCAACCCCATGGGATAAGCCATATTCCCGGCAGCTTTTATGATGCGATCCCCTTTTAATGCCAATATATTTTCGAGAAAATTCGGGTCGATTATCATCTCGCTGGAAATTTGTTTTAACCAATCAGGGGACAGAATTGAGGCCTCAAAAATATTTCCTTTGGGCAAAATATCTGCGGGAAAATCAAGCTGACGACCATCGACGCGGTGCACTTCATCCAATGTGCCGGCCATTTCGTGGGCGATGACAGCCGAACTTGTCGTCACACCATCGATGATACCTTTTGTTATCAATTCCGCAATCAGCGTTGTAACCCCTTCGTGCAAATTGGGACCACTGCCAGTTACAGCCACAATTTTGCCGCCATTTTTCTTGGTTTCGATTATCTTTGAAATACACTTATCCAAAGCAGTTTTAGTGGTGGCAGGTAGATTTTGATAAAGTTTTTCGATTGGTTCACGCGGCAGATTCATACTTCATCCCTTGAAAAGATTTATACTTTACCTATTGTGCAAAATAGTCCAAAAAAATATTTTTGTTGCCACCGATATGTCATTCCCGAATATTTTTATCCGGAATCCAAGCTTGCACAACTTCTGGATCCCCGAGAGAAGCATTCGGGGATGACAATAATAGGATTTGCAATCAAATCTGGTAAATTATGCGCAGCAGGTTATATTTAGCTTAACTATAATTATAAACTTGAATTCGGAGCGCCGAAAAAATAGAACTTTAAAAAAATGTCGCACGCCGAGCCGCAAAGCCGCAGAGTAAAATACATGAAGAGTAAAAAAACAAAACTCTGGGTACTCAGTGGCTATGGGTGAAAATTATTCGGGCCATAACATTGGAATGATATGCGATAAAAAAATAAGGATTTTAATGATTATTCAAAAGGAAGAAGTGGGGAGTTACAATTGATGATATTCTTGCGGTACTACGAATTCACAAGAGGAACTAACATTGGAGAAATTGCAAAAATCAGAGTCAAAATGGCCTGAATTATTCGGCTCAAAAATAAAAAAAAACGGGACGCCAGGGTCCCGTTTTATCAAATCAGTTGGTGCAGCGATGGATTAATTATTTGTCCAGGTATAGCCACCGGTAAACAACTTTTTCAAATCGCCTTCGCCTTTTTTCTCTTTGGCGTGTTCGACTTGTTGTGTCAGCATTTCATCGTATGTTTCCATCTCGATTGAGCGAAAAATACCAATTGGGGTGGGTAATTCCGGTCCATGGGACAAGCTGGCTAACATAAATTCAACAGCCGGCCCGCTGCCGTTTTCATTGTGTTTGAGAATTTCCCGGCCATTTTCCTTCATATCACTGGAAGCAACCGCGAATTTTTTCCCGGTCCACGCCAACAAATGTTCGTCTTTTTCACCAAAAACAAAAGGTTTGTCATGCTCCATTTTCAGCAGGTGCTTTTTCTTTTCTTTTGGATCGGTCAACGAAATAAAGGCACCGTCATTGAAGATATTGCAATTCTGGTAAACCTCAACGAATGCCGTGCCTTTATGTTTGGCGGCGCGCGCTAAAGTTTCGGCAAGGTGTTTCGGGTCCCGGTCGATGGAACGGGCAACAAAAGTAGCGCCGGAGGCCAAAGCCATTTGTACCGGATTAAACGGATTTTCCAGGGATCCAAAAGGCGAGGATTTAGTCACTTTTCCTTTCTCAGATGTGGGAGAATATTGGCCTTTTGTCAATCCGTAAATCTGATTGTTGAACAGAATAATTGTAATATCAATATTGCGGCGAAACAAATGGATAAGGTGATTTCCACCAATTGAAAGTCCGTCACCATCGCCGGTAATGACGAATACTTTTAAATCTGGTCGTGCTAATTTCACCCCGCTGGCGATAACCGGAGCCCGTCCGTGAATGCCGTGGATGCCGTACGTATCGAGGTAATACGGGAAACGGCTTGAGCAGCCGATACCGGAGACGAAGACAAAATTCTCCTTTGGAATGCCTAAAGTTGGCAATACTTTTTTCATCTGTGCCAGAATCGAATAATCGCCGCATCCCGGGCACCAACGCGTTTCCTGATCAGAAGTGAAATCTTCTTTTGTCAGTTGTATATCTTTTTCCATCAATTCAATCCTTTCAAGATACTGTCAATTTCTTCAAGCAACTCTGAAGTCTTGAGCGGTAATCCGCGCACTTTATTAAATCCCCGGGCATCGACGAGGTATTCAGCCCGGATGACTTTGGATAGTTGACCAAGATTAATTTCCGGGATAAGCACTGTTTTAAAATTATTGATAAACCGAGACAAATTACTCGGTAAGGGATTTATCCAGCGCAGATGACACCATGAAACTTCCCTGCCCTGTTTTTGCACTTTTTCTACAGCCGCCAGAATAGGGCCATAAGTACTGCCCCAACTTAAAATAAGAAGGTCGCCGTGATCTTTGCCTATCAATTCGGGATCATCGACAAACCGGTTGATTCGACCGACTTTGTCAGCCCGGATGCGTACCATTTTATCGTGATTATCGGAATCGTAGGAGATATTTCCGGTCACGTCCTGCTTTTCCAATCCGCCGATGCGATGTTCGAGTCCCGGGGTGCCGGGAAGTGCATGCAAGCGTGATAATCGCTCCGGATCTCTTTTGTAGGGTAAATATTCTTCATCCGTACGAGGTTGTTTAATCACAATATCAGGGATGGTTCCGGGATCAGGTATGAGCCACGGCTCGGTTCCGTTGGCAATGTAGCCGTCCGAAAGTAAAATAACCGGCGTCGTAAATTGCAAAGCGATGCGCGCCGCCTCAAATGCAGCATTAAAACAATCGGCAGGACCTGCTGCCGCAATAACAGGAATTGGCGATTCACCGTTTCTACCGTAAAGAGCTTGCAGCAGATCGGATTGCTCGGTTTTTGTTGGCAAACCGGTACTCGGGCCGCCACGCTGAATATTAATGATTACGAGTGGCAATTCGGTCATCATGGCAAGTCCCATGAATTCCGACTTCAGTGCGATCCCGGGCCCACTGGTTGTTGTTACGCCCAATGCACCGGCATAGACTGCTCCAAGCGCCGCACCGATACCGGCAATTTCATCTTCTGCCTGGAAGGTTTTTACACCGAAATTTCTGTGTTTTGCCAATTCATGCAAAATATCACTGGCCGGTGTGATTGGATAACTACCCAAAAACAGCTCACGTTCAGCCTTCTTGGCTGCGGTGATTAATCCGAATGCGATACCCTGATTCCCGGTTATATTTCGGTAGTGACCCGCTTGTTTTTCAGCCTTGGGGACTTTATAAGAGGTAGTGAAAATTTCGGTGGACAAAGCATAAGAATAACCTGCTTTAAGCGCTTTCGTGTTGGCTTCAATCAGGGCATCTTTGCCTTTAAATTTCTGCCCGATCCATGTTTCCGTTGTTTCCAGCGGCCGACTGTACATCCAGTAAGTCATTCCCAGGGCAAAAAAGTTTTTGCAGCGGTCTTTTTCTTTCAGGGAAAGATCGACATCATTAAGCGCTTCCCGGGTCAACCCCGTAATATTTACCGGAAAAACCTGGTGGCCATCCAGAGAACCGTCTTCCAATGGGTTGCTAGCGTAACCTGCCAAAGTCAGATTTCGGCTCTGAAATGAATCCGTATTAATGATGATAATTCCATTATTGACAAGTTGCTTCAAATTCACTTTCAAAGCTGCAGGATTCATTGCCACAAGCACATCCGGGGAATCTCCCGGTGTATGTACATTGCTGCTGCTGAATTGAATCTGAAAACCGGACACACCAAATGTAGTTCCAATCGGCGCCCGAATTTCTGCTGGATAATCAGGCAGTGTATTTAAATCATTGCCAATACCAGCAGTGGTATTTGTAAATTGACTGCCGGTAAGCTGCATTCCATCACCGGAATCCCCGGCAAAACAGATGGTTACGCGTTCAAGTTCCTGTACATCTTTTTCACTCATTTGTATTGGCCTCACAATCACACATTGTAAATTTTTACAAATATTGTTATTGAAAATATATAAGCTGGCTATCAATTATAAAGGCTATAATATATTTTCTTATCTGTTTATTTCAATCATTTTTATTCCTGTCAGAAAAAAAATTAATTTCTCCGATTCTTGCTTCATAACCTGCTCAAAGGAAAGTCCAAACTGTTTAAATTTAAGTAAATCAAAATCTATTTATTGCAAACACCACAAAACCGAAATCAATTCCGAAAGAGCGGAACAAAATCCTGTTAATTTAACTCGTGCTCGCAGCGGATATTCCCTATTTTTAAATCCGGGCTGATTCAATATATTTTAAAGTCAAAAATTATTTAGAACGGAGACACACAAATTTAAAGGCTGGTCGAATGGTTTTGCCGGAAGCAAATTGAGTCCAGGAGATTATCTAAACAGAATAAATGGCGTACATAAAGAACTAATTATTGATCGATTATACGAGCATGGCATCCGCTCCGGGTTCAAAAACACCGCTGGGAAATCCTGTTACAAGGTGCATTGCTCAGCGCCGCAATGGAACCGGCCGATTGGGCATTTAAGAAATGCACATGCAAATTTCAATGTAGAATTCAATATAGGATTTTTTTACCCCTGTGCAATCAATTTCGCAATATTTTCGAACTGGCTGTTCACCAATTCACGCTCTTTTTCAAGTTGAATTTTAAATGAATTTTCTTCAAATATGCCCCTGACATTTTCAAAATCTGCTTCCTGGTTGCCATCGATGCCAAATCCGGTTTTAACCGGGCCTTCAAACTCTTTTTTCGCATCACCTGTTACCATGTTTAAAAGTTTGAGTGATGATTTCTGCCATTGCTCCATAAAAGTTAAAATGTTTTCCGATTGTTCCTCAAAAAGCTCACACTTGTACATTTTATTATAGCTGGCTAAAAACCAATCCCACTCGTCATCTTCGTAGGCCATATATATTTTCTGGATTTCTGCGTTAATTTGTTCCAATGACTGGATTTTCCCGGCGGCCACCGCTGAACTGAATTCGTCGATTCGGCTTTTCCTGCACAGCATGCCACAGATATCGACCCAGAATTCATCGGCAGCATTGGCACCGTTTTTTGCATCGGTGAATAGCCCCGTTAAACTCGAAATATTTCTTCTTTCAGCACGTTTTATAATCAAATCACCAAAATATTTGTCGAGAATAAGCTGGTAGTACCGTGCGCATGATTTCAAGAGCAATCTTTTGATATGAATTCCTTTTAACACGACGAACGGCTGCCCCTTTTCCGAGCTCTCATATAAATCCATGAGTATTTCCCGGCCATTGATAATTTTCTGAGCCGTGTATGGCGACAGAATTTCAAAATTTATTTGATCGAGCTTGTTTTTGTTTATCCGTTTATCGCGCACCGGCCATTTAAATCCATCCCGGAATGTACCGGTCGTAAAATAATTCATCGCCGGAATGATGTACGATTTACCCGCCTCGTCGCTGAGATAAGAGAATGGAAAATTGGTCGTATCAAAACTCGTGTAATGCTTCCCCAAAACGACGCTAAAAGCGCCGACCCGCGCCGGCCAAAGCAAGTAGGAAGAGGAGCCGGTTTTGCACCCTCTTTCCAAAATTCCCTGGTGCACCGGGCCAAGTTTGTACATGTGATTGGATTGGTTGGTGGCGCTGCCCGCATTAAAAAATGAGAAATATCCAGCGATGAGCAGCGTTGAGCGGTGATGTGTTACGGTGTACGGGCCACCAAAAACTGAGCAGAGTTCAGAGTGAAATGCTTCCGAATTTGCGAACAATACCGAATTTTCAATCGAAGCTTGTTTTCCGACCTTACAGGCTTCACCAATGAGGCTGGAAGAAATGAGGGCCCCTTCATCGACGCTGGCGCCTTTTTGGAAAATGAAATTTTCGGCAATGACGCCGCTGCCAACAAAAGTTGCTGCTTCAACAGAAGAATCGATCGTGCCGTTTTTCAAGGATAACACACCGTCCAAAATCGCATTTTTACCGATGCGGACATTGATGATTTTCTGGCAATTTTTGATTTGCGTATCGCATCCGATGGTAGCACGGTTGTTTTTGATTTGCGCACAGAATTCATCGGCAATATAGTTTAATCGGTCGATAAGCTGTTTGTTGTCCCGATAAAAAATCGTCAGATAAGCCAATTGAGCGCTGGTTTTTTCACAGATTTTTAATTCGCGCCCACCTCCCTCATTGAGCGCTGTAACGGCATGTCCGTTGCCAAAAGTGCTTTCACCGAAGCAGGCAATTTCGCCCGCATTTTCAATGACGACACCGGATTCAATTATTAAATTTGTGAGCCCAACCGAAACATTCGAGAGGAAACAATTTTCCCCAACGGTGACATTTTCAAGGGTACTGTTGTAAATTCCACAAACTTTCCGTCGGCCATCTATGAGAACGATATCACCCGATTGTTTGCCGATTTCCACCGCACCGGCAAAAGTACAGTTACGAATCCGAGCCGGGTCAAAGTCCCTGGGCACCGAGACCTTCGACCAATTTTGGGCGTGGCATCCATTTACAATTAAAGCAGAAATATTTTCTTTACTCAACGGAAAGTACTTCTTCTCACTCATTTTGCCACTCCTGTAAAATGCCCGGTTTGTGAATTTATTTTCTTAAATCGGCTTCAATCAATTCTATAAGTCCTGGTGCGTCAAGCGGTCTTATTTACCCCTGAATGTAGCGATCGATAAAAGTCACCGCATCGCTAACATTTCTGACGGCCAAAGCCTCGTCTTCATCCATTTCAATATCAAACTCCTCATCGAAAGCAGCAACCAGCTCGATTGACTGAATCGACTCCGCCCCTAAATCTTCCACAAATCGAGAATCTTCTTTGATAGTAGCAACATCAATTTTGAGCAGTTCTGCAGTAACATTTTTGACTCTTTCCAATGTTGTGGCCATAATTTTACTCCGATTTAGAATGTGATTAAAAAATCCCAATATAAGCTCAGACTGCTAATTCTTTCTCACGAACCAGCGCATAGGTATCCCGCGCAATGGCACCTTCTTCATCAGTCGGGATAACAAGAATTTTTATTTTCGAATCAGGTGCGTGTATTTCACCAATTGTCCCTCTAAGCGAATGGTTTTTGCTTTCATCAAGCTCAATGCCCAAATTCTCCAAATCACGGAAAATTCTTTCGCGCATAACAGGACTATTTTCTCCAATTCCACCAGTCAGGACGATCGCATCGCACCCATTTAAAACCGCGAGGTAGGACCCGATGTATTTCTTAATTCGGTATGCAAAGATATCCAATGCCAACCTTGCAGACTCCAATCCAACTTTCTCCTTTTGTTCCAAATCGCGGACATCGTTTGAAAGCCCGGATATGCCAAGAAGGCCGGATTTTTTATTAAAAATAGTATCCAGTTCCGCCGGTTTGTAGCCTTTACGAATTAAATGAAAAATGATCGCCGGATCCAAATCACCCGTGCGCGTTCCCATTACCAAACCTTCGAGCGGGGTCAATCCCATGCTCGTATCGACAGATTTCCCATTTTTGATAGCGGCGATTGAGCAGCCATTTCCGAGGTGGCAGGTAATTAAATCAACACCGTATTTGTGTTTTCCTAAAAAGCTCGCAGCCGCCCTGGCAACAAAACGGTGTGAGGTCCCATGAAATCCATATTTGCGAATTTGATGTTTATCATAAAATTCGTAGGGCAGCGCATAGAGATAGGCTTTTTGTGGAATACTTTGATGAAATGCCGTGTCAAAACAGGCGACGTGGGGTGCGGCTCCCAACATTTTTTTGGCGGCACGAATCCCGGTAAGGTTGGCCGGGTTGTGCAACGGCGCCAGTTCGGAATAATTCTCGATGACTGATTCCAATTCCGTGCTGCACACCACCGAACCGGTAAATGCCTCCCCACCATGCACGACGCGATGGCCACAAGCCTGAATTTCAGATAAGGAGGCAATCGCCCCTTTTGTGCTGTCAGTTAACATTTTTTCGATGATTCCCATCGCCTGCTGGTGGTCGCCAATCTCTGTATTAACAACAAGATCAGATCCGTTTGTATTTTGTCGTGCCTCGGAATGCGCTTCCCCGATTCGCTGAACCAATCCCTTTGCCAGTACAATATTTTCCGGCATTTCAAAAAGCTGGTATTTGATCGAGGAGCTGCCGCAGTTTAAAACAAGAATTTTCATCTCACCCCGCATTCAAATTTTGAGCTTGCACAGAAGTTATCGCTGTCACACCGATGAGATCATCTACAGTTGCACCGCGCGACATATCATTTACCGGCTTGGCAAATCCCTGCATAATCGGCCCGAAGGCTTTGGCATTTGCGAGATATTGGACCAGCTTGTAGTTGGTATTTCCTGCATCTAAATCAGGAAATACCAGTACATTTGCCATGCCGGCGACATCGCTCTCTTTCACCTTTTTAGCGGCCACCCGCGGTACGATGGCCGCGTCAGCCTGTAATTCTCCGTCGATGGCCAATTTCGGATTCAATTCCCGGGCCAATTTGACCGCTTCGCGGATTTTATCCACATCAGCATGGTTGGCTGAGCCTTTTGTGGAAAAAGAAAGGAAGGCGATTCGTGGTTCGATGCCTAATAATACTTTGGCGTTCATGCCCGCTGCCACGCCAATTTCTGCCAATTCCTGAGCATTCGGAGCAACAGCAACCGCACAATCGGCAAAGATAAACGGCTTGTTTTTTTCTCCCAAATATTCAGGGATAACCATAATGAAAAAACTGGACGGTTTGGTAAATCCCTGCTGAAACCCGATCGTCAACGAAGCAATCTGAATGACAAATGCAGTCGCTGTTGCAACGCCGGCAACCATGCCATCCGCATCCCCGTTTTTTACCATCATGCCGCCAAAAGCCAGCGGTTTTTTCACAAGTTTCTGTGCGATACCGAGTTTAACTTCGCGGGTTGCTGCATAGGCCTGCGCATATTCTTCAAGCTTTTTCCCCTGGTCTGGAATGTGGATAATTTCTAAATCCTTTATATTAACTTTTAATGCTGCAGCGTGTTTTTCCACTTCCTGCGGATTCCCTAAAATCACCGGACGGGCAATGCCCATCTTTTTCACTTTCGCAGCGGCCACAATTATCCGCTCACCCGATCCCTCAGGAAAAACTATCCGTGCGGGATTTTGCCGTGCCTTTTCAACAAAACTATCTATCAGGTTCATTTTTTGCTCCAGGCAATCGCGTTTGGTAGCACTATTTTAATTAGAAAGTTTAGCAAGCGAAACTAAAACTCATGCCCTGAAAAATAGCAGGCTTTATTGCAGGGCACAAATGAAATTATCACAATTTAATCGGTTTCAGATTGAAGCGTTCGACATCCTGGAAATAGCGCACTGTCGAGACTTTCAGTTCCATCGTCGAATCATCATCACAAACAACCATTCCCTTGGGATGGAGCTGAAGCATCGAGATGGTGTACATGTGATTGACGCCTTCCTCTATTCCCTTTTGCAGCGCTGCTGCTTTGGAATAGCCGCTCACCAAAATCAGAACTTCCTTTGAGTCCATGACTGTTCCCACACCCACTGTCAAAGCCGTATGCGGTACTTTATCAAGATCATTATCAAAAAATCGGGCGTTGGCGGAAATCGTGTCGAATGTCAGCGTTTTTACACGGGTACGGGAGGTGAGGGATGAGCCCGGTTCATTAAACGCAATATGGCCGTCCGGGCCGATGCCGCCGAGAAATAACTGGATGCCGCCGGTACTTTTGATTTTTTCTTCGTAACGGGCACATTCTGCCTCAAGATCCATTACGTTGCCATCCAAAATATTAATATTTTCTTTGGGAATATCCACATGATCAAAGAAATTATTATACATAAAATAATGATAACTTTCGGGGTGATCTTCAGCAATGCCGATATACTCATCCATATTAAAAGTGATTACATTTTTAAAGGAGATTTTGCCCGCCCGATACAATTCGATGAGTTTTTTATATGTGCCGATTGGAGAAGAACCGGTTGGTAATCCAAGCACATAGGGGTTGTCTTTCGTCGGATTAAATTTTTTGATTCGATTTGCAATATAACTCGCTGCCCACGTACTCATAGCCTCGAAATCTTTCTGGATTATCATTCTCATTGTTTATCTCCTGTGGAATTTGGGATAAAAAAATAGTTTCGAAATATTCGTGTGGGCTCATCTTCTCTTAATTAATTGCCTAAAGCAACTAATAATCGAAAAAATACATCATAATTTCAGAAAATTTTTCCCGTGGAAGAAAGCAATTGAAAATTCACACCAATACTCCGGCACTAAATCGTGAAATACTTTATGTCGATTGAGCAAAACTTAATTTACAGAATACGCTGCCAAACGCAAGCAGAATTCAGGTTTTGAGAAGTCATTGTTCACGATTCTTGAAGAAAAATCGCAAAATAATATTGCTTCATTTATAAGCCGGCCGTTTCCAAAAATTGCAGGATCAATCGCAGTTATCACATGCTTTTCTACGAGCTTCATAGTCTAAAATATTGCCCCAGTCATCAGTCGTGATTTCGCAGCAGCGCAATAGGGCGCTTCCCAGTTTTTTACGTGCACGCTGCACCTGCGACTTCACAGTGGAGACCGGCACACCCAATTCGTGCGCCAGTTGCGTTTGTCGTTTTCCCTGCAAATCAATCAACTGGAGGGTCCGTCGGTCTTTATCCGACAACTCATTAATTATTGGTTCCAAACAAGCAGCGAGGTTTGCTGTTTCGTTTTGAATTTCGCTTTCAGCCCCGGGCTCGACGCCTTCTTTGAATTCCTGGTGCCGCTTATTCCGGCGATAAAAATCAATAATCGCATTTCTGACAATTTGAAATAGCCAGGCCTCCAACTTTGAACGCTGGCGCAGGTTTTGACCATTGTGGTGAATTTTAAGATAAACATCCTGCAAAATGTCTTCGGCATCGTGTACGTGCTTAACACGTTTTTGGATATATTCTTTCAATCGAAGATGAAATTTTTCAGCGATTTGTTGGGTCACGTTTTGCTCCATCTTGTTGGCCGTGAATTAAATGCTCCTGTGAAGATACTATTTTCCTTGAGTGAATTCACGCTTATTTTTTATATCTCATTTAATTACTTATAAAAACCAGAAGGTAAAACATTCAGCATCCTCTTTTGACGGTCAGCCCTTAAAAAAGACGCATTTTATTTGATATTTAATCAATCAGTTAAAATTTTAATAAAAATACTTGCAACTATTCTACGAAGTTTTATTTTAATTTAAAAATTTAATCAAACAATTAAACCGATTAGTTTAATATTATGGCCAAGAAAAATATCGAAGAACAAATCATCAAAGCAGCGGCAACTATTTTTGTAAAAAAAGGAATGGATGGCGCGCGCATGCAGGAAATTGCAGCCGAAGCAGGAATAAATCAGGCACTTTTACATTACTATTTCCGCTCCAAAGAAAAGCTATTCGACGCTGTCTTTTCAGAAATCATAAATAATTTTTTAAAAAGTGTCTTCAGTAGTATTTCAGAAAAAGATAATTTCAAGGAATTTCTTTATGACTTCATCGTGAGTTATTCACAAAACATTACCGAGCATGCTGAGTTAACGAAATTCATTCTATGGGAATTTCAGCGTGGTGGAAAACTCATGATCAAAAGCCTGCGGGAAGCCCAATTAAATGGTGACTCCGCACCGGATTTTATAATCCGCAAGATTGAGCAGGCAAAAAAAGAAGGCGTCATAAGGCCGATTGATGCGCAAAACTTTCTTCTTACCTTATTGAGCACTGTTCTCTATCCATTTATCGCACGGCCGATATTTGAAAACATTTTTCAAATTCCTGACATGACCGATGCGGCATTTATAGACAAACGTAACCAGGAGGTTTTTGACCTCCTCTGGAGCGGAATTAAACAAAATTAATTTAAATAATCACGATTGACCGAGGGAGTCTCTTTTGGATAAAATTCGTCACAAGCTCGATGCGGGATTTGCCCGGATGGGTGAATTCATTTACAAATACAGGTGGCTCACCATTATCGTCGTTTTATTATCCCTGATACCCCCAATTTTGCAGTTGCCCCACGTTACTTTGGACACCTCAACAGAAAGTTTTTTACACGAAAACGATCCCGCTATTGTTGATTACAATGAATTTCGCGATCAATTTGGACGCGATGAACTCATGATTCTCGCTTTCAATCCACCTGAAGTATTTGATTTTTCATTTCTGGATAAACTCAGAGAAATTCATAACAGGCTGGAGACAGAAGTTCCCCATATTGAAGAAGTCACCAGCCTGATAAATGCCCGTGTCACACGCGGCAAGAAAGACGAACTGATCGTTGAGGATTTACTGGAAAAGTGGCCAAAGAACGAGATTGAATTGCAAGCTATTAAAAATTTTGTGCTCGATAATCCAACTTACCGCAATCTGCTTATCTCGGAAAACGGAAAATTTACCACGATCGTCATCAGAACCAATAATTACTCCGCTGTCGGGGCCGAGAGCGATGACGATCTCGCTTTAGAGAACTTTGAAGAAGATTTTGCGGATGAAACAAGCACAGATCTATCGACTGCACCGCGGGAATTTCTAACAGATGCTGAAAACAGTGAAGCTGTCGCCGCTGTACAAGAAATAATTGCCGGCTATAAAAGCGCTGACTTCCCCATCTATTTTAGCGGCTCAAACGTTGTTGCAGATTATATTAAGAGAGCCATGCAAAACGATATGGCACGATTTATCCGCCTCACTTTGATCGCCATTGCTCTTTTTCTGTTGATCTTGTTCCGCCGAATCGTAGCCGTTGTCTGGCCTCTATTGATCGTCATTCTTTCCTTGCTGGCTACCGTTGGACTCATGACACTGACAGGCACCCCATTGAAACTGCCAACGACAATTCTGCCCTCATTCCTGCTGGCTGTTGGAATTGGATATTGTGTGCATATCCTTTCCTTGTTTTTCAGGCGGATAAATGCCGGGGAGGACAAACGTTCAGCTATTATTTTTAGCCTTGAACACGCTGGCCTGCCAATAGTTTTAACCAGTTTAACCACTGCCGGAGGCCTGCTTTCCTTTGCATCATCCGGACTGGCACCAATTTCCGAGCTCGGTATTTTCGCCCCCTACGGTGTGATGATCGCACTTTTCCTTTCGCTGGTCTTGCTGCCGGCTTTGCTGGCAATAACGCCATTTCGCCCGGTGAAAATACCAAAGAGAACAAGTGAAAAAAAATATACCGGCCGCCTCGATAAATTTATTATCAGCTTTGGCAGTTTTGCTACAAGACGCCACTGGCTTGTCTTGAGTATTTCAGCTTTATTAATTATCGTTGCGCTCGTAGGAATCGCTCAAATTGATTTTGCCCACAAACCACTTGAATGGCTGCCCAAAAATGAAGCCACCCGCATTGCAACTCAGAAGATTGATACAGAACTAAGAGGATCAATTTCAATGGAACTGGTCCTCGACAAAAGAGAAGAAAATGGCTGGTATTCCTATGAGGATTTGCAAAAACTGAACGAAGTCGGACAGTTTGCAGAATCGATCGAAAAACCGGAAGTCTTCTTTGGCCGCGCTTTTTCCCTGGCTGATATTTTGAAGGAAATAAACAAGGCGCTCCATGAAAATAGTGACGAATTTCACGCAATACCCCAGGGTCGCGAACTGATCGCACAAGAGTTTCTGCTATTCGAAAACAGCGGTTCGGACGACCTGGAAGATTTCACCGACAGCCAGTTCAGCAAAGCGCGGATGATGTTAAAATCACCTTTTCGCGATGCCAAGGCATACAAGCCGCTGTTCTCTTCTTTAAAGCAGAAATTAACAGAAGAATTTGGGAATGATATCGATATCAAACTCACAGGCATTATGGTGCTTTTAGTCACCACCCTGGACGAAGTGATGACAAGTATGGTTGAAAGCTATTTCTACGCTTTTGTCATCATTACTTTTTTAATGATGTTGATGATTGGCAGCATTCGCATGGGGGCACTAAGCATGATTCCCAATTTGATGCCCATTCTTTTAACTTTAGGTTTTATGGGCTGGTTTGGTCTGACGCTGGATGTCTTCACTTTGCTGATCGGCAGCATTGCGCTCGGGCTGGCCGTCGATGATACAATCCATTTTATGCACAATTTTCGCCGCTATTACAATGAAAGTGGCGACGTTTCAATAGCGGTACAGAAGACCCTGGAAATTGCCGGCAGGGCAATGCTGTTCACAACGCTGATACTGACTGCGGGATTCTTTATTTTTATGTTTGCATCGATGGGTAATTTGTTCAACTTTGGGCTATTAACCGGATTCACTATCAGCATGGCTTTACTGGCAGATTTTCTGCTCGCACCCGCCTTAATGCAGATTTTTTACGGCACGAAAAAGTCTTAACTCAAGAAATATCGAACCAATACAAAGGGAATAAAAATGAGGACAAAATATATTTTAACAATTCTGGTCGTATTTTTCATTGTGGTTTCCGTCCAGCATAGTGGAGCGCAATCATTGACTGCCCTTGAAATTGTCACAAAAATGCAGGACCGGGAAGACGGTGACAATTCGATCAGCGATATGGAAATGATTCTTATCGATAAGAATAAAAAAACACGCGTCCGCAAAATACGCACTTTTACCAAAGATAAAGGCGAAGACTCGCAGCGAATTATGTTTTTCCTCTCCCCCTCCGATGTGAAAGGCACCGGATTCCTCACCTATGATTTTGACGATTACGGAAAAGATGACGACCAGTGGCTCTATCTCCCTGCTTTAAAAAAGGTTAAACGCATCAGCGCCAGCGACAAGAGCAGCAGTTTCATGGGATCCGATTTCAATTATTCAGATATGACTTCCAAAAACCTGCCTGATTACAATTTTACCCTTATGAAAGAGTTGGAAATCGATGGTGTTAAAGCCTGGCAGATACAATCCATCCCCAAAACAACCGAAATTATGGATGAGACAGGCTACGAAAAAGGCGTTATTTTCATCCGGCAGGATAATTTTGTCGCCATCCGTGGTATTTATTGGGTCTACAAAAGCAACCGCAGGAAATATATGGAAGTGAAGAATCTGCAGATTATCGACGGCGTCTGGACGGCAACAGAAATTCACATGACGACAAAAGAAGGCAGGGAATCCATCCACAAAACGATTATCAAACACCACGATGTGCGCTATAATCAGGAATTGAACGAGAACTTGTTTACAACGCGGCAATTAGAAAAGGGATTATAAAATGCGTGGTGGTTCAATGAGCATATTTTTGAGATGTGTGCTCGGGTTTAGCCTGATTTCACTGCCACTTTTCGCGCAGGATGTCGATTCATCAGCCGTGGTGGTGCCAGACACGCTTCTGGAAATTTTTGATGACGAGGATGATTTACTCTCGGGATTTGACGAAGAGACTGCCGTTAAAACGCAATTCGAAAAAGAGAAATTTTGGTCACTGACCGGCGATATCCGCCTCAGCCCTTCGTTCAATTACGATCACCAGACGCATCGAGTGGGATTGGAGAGTTTGCCCATTCCAATCTTGCCGCAGGTCATTTCAGAAAATGCGGATTACCGTGGTCTCACACGGCTGCGTCTTAAAAACAATCTGAAACTGGAAATCAAGCTGCCCAGAAACTGGAAAATTTATGCCAGCAGTCTTGTTTTTTATGATTTTGCCTATCGCATCAAAAATCGTGATGACTTTTCGCAGCAGACACTTGATGCTTACGAAAGCGAATTTGAACTGCAGGAAGCCTACATTCAGGGCAGCCCGATGCAAAATCTCGATTTGCGCATCGGGCGCCAGGTCATAAACTGGGGGCGCGCCGACAATATTCGTGTGCTGGACGTGCTCAATCCGCTCGATCTGCGCGAACCCGGCATGGTCGATATTGAAGATTTGCGGCTGCCGGTCACCATGAGCCGCATCGATTATCTTTTCGGCAAATGGACGCTGACAGGAGCGGCAATTCACGAGATCCGCTTTAACAAATTTCCGGCATACGGCAGTGAATTTTATCCGTTGCCCATCGAAAAACCGCATGAAACTATTCCGGAAAACAGTTTCGAAAATACGGAATTTGCCTTCGCACTCAGAGGAACCAGTATTTTTCCAGCCACCGATTTTTCTCTCCATTTTGCCAGATTTTTTGATGACGCCTTTCATTTAAAAATAAAATCACCTGAAATCACTTTACAGCACAGCAAGTTAAATCTTGTGGGAGCATCGTTGGGAATCGCGCGTGGCAGTTGGCTCCTGAAAAGTGAATTAGCCTACATCGACGGCCTCGAATATGCGACTGTTTCTGATAATAAATCACGCATCGATATGCTGGCTGGCTTTGAATACAATGGCTTTAAAAATACAACATTGGCGATGGATATCGTCAATCGGCATGTTCATGAGCATGAGGAAAAAATGGCGGCAGCGCCGGATCAGATTTCAGAAAATGACATGCAATTGGTTCTCACGCTGCGAAAAGATTTTATGCGCGAAACGTGGCACTTTATGGCCGTTGCTGCCCTGCAAGACGACTGGGGTGAAAAAGGCGCTTACGAGCGGATTTCGCTGTCCTATGACTGGAGTGATAATTTGGAATTTATGGCGGGAAGTGTGCAGTACCAATCAGGCGACTTACTGCTGAGCAAACAGGCCGCCGATAACGATCGTGTGTTTTTTGAGGTGAAGTATTCGTTTTGAGTTTAAGTGTTTACTTTTTCAGCTTTCGAATAACAAACTTTGTTCCAGCCTGCTTTTTAACGACAGTCATAAAATCATGATAATCCGCATATTCATTTAAAGGTATCTCGCGAGCACGGGATACAAAAGTACTGGTCCATAAAAGATTGTTACCTTCTGGTTTCATTCGTGAAAAATATTTTCCAAATTGCGATGAAATAGAATCTGATTTTATATCACGTTGGTTCGTATAGCCAAAAGGCAGCGAAAATGTAACAGAATCCTGATCCCAAAACCGGGTCATATTATAGAGCGCCATTTTCCTTTTTTCAGGTGCTTCACCGTCGTAATAAATATTGTGGAAGAAACGTGGCTTGAAAATCATTCGCGAACCGGCCTTTTTAGCAAAATAGTTCAATGTTGCAGTGAATTCGATTTCAAGCGGCCTGTTTGTTGTTTTTAAATTTTTAATTGCTAAATCATCAATACGCACGTCCCCAGCTTTTTCGGCCAGACGATTTGCAAACCATTTTTTCTGTTTTGTATAATCAAGTTCCCACAAACCCTGTCGCGCACCCACTGCCCGATTTCCAGTAAAAACCACTTTGCCCTGCATTTTTGCTTTTCGGGCTGTTGTCAGCGAAACATGCGCGGTGAATACAGATTTATTATCTTTAGCCGGGCTCACCGGTGTTCGAACAAGGCGACTACTACCCGGCTTAACTAACAAAATATTAACCCCTTCAAGTCCTGCCGGTGGATTATTAAATGCTGTCACATCCGCAGTGCATTCCAGCCAAAGGGTATCGCTCGGCAATGGCACTACTGATATACAATGATTAAACTGATTGCCAGGATAATCCTCATCGACCCAGCCATAATTGCGTGGAAAAGCCAATCCAGGGTATGCTTGAACACCTGCTTGTTCCAACATGGCAATCATGTACATCGAAAGATCTTTGCAATCACCATATTGATTTTTATGAATTTCATCAACAGGGTGTGGTTGCCATCCGTCGATTCCTAAATATATTTGTACATAGCGCGTTTTCTCTTGCAGAAGCTGGTAAATATTTTGTACCCGCTCTTCCACCGGCAATTTTTTAAATGCTGCGAATTCAACAGGTGGTACCTTAAAATTTGACCGTGTCCCAACAAGGTCAATATACCAATCGCCAAAACTTTGCCATGACTGACTCGATCCCTGATAACCTTCCAAAGTAAATTCTTCAGCAAACAGTTTCACACCAATTTGAAAGGTTGCTTCAGGTGTGCGATGGTATTCACTTTCGTACGCAAGCACATCCCGAACTTCCCATTTATAATGTGTATGGCCTTTTTTATCCTGAAATATCTGCGGTTCATCGATTGCCCCAATATTTACATATTTAAATTTAACAGGAGATTCGAGAACAATTTCCAATGAGGCATACTCAACATCAATACTCCCCCATTGCGGATCCCAATTGGGAAGAAAAAATGAGCTTTTCAACTCATACTTTTTGTATTTCTCACAGATATATGGTAGAGTGGGGTGTAGCAAACTGTAATATTTAGTTTTATGCTCATTGTAAATCGAATAGAATGAGAGCGTACTTTCTTCAATATCTTTCTTGTCCAATACTTTAATTTTACTCCCGCTCGCTGATAAAAGCCTGGCTTCAAACTTCTTCAATTGGGCAAATTTCGATTCCGTAAACCGATCCCCGGCAAAACGTTTTTTATCCTCATCAGATATAGCAATTCGTTTTTTGTCATGAACGATTATTTTATCCTGACTCTGAATAATTATCTTACGTTGACTGGAAATTATGCGCGAAGAACCGATTTCTGTTTGGCTCCAGGTAGTATTTGTGCAGCTGCAAATTAGCATTGCAATAACTAAAAATTTTTGTTTCACAATTCTTCCACCCGTGAATTTTATAGTTTAAATTTTCATAAGCAAAATTGATGATCAACCGACACAGTATTTCAATGCAGAAATCTAAACAGGTTTACGCTTTCAACACTAACGGAATATGCTCAATTCATCACCAAATATCTCAAATACTATGATTACCAGCTGATAATTTTCTCAATATCGCAGTTACAAATCGTAGTATCCTTCCAGAATTCATCATTTTAGTTTGGTAGTTTCTGCAAAATCAACTTCTGCTGATCACCATCAACAATACGCGACCAGTAATTGCGCAAACGATGATAATCGCTCGCAGGAATAAATTCTTTTTTCAACTTCAAAAAACGAGTAGCGGTCAATTGCCGCTCATTCCCAGGCGTTTTCATAATAGTGTACCGGTAAGTAAAAAACTCGCAATTGACCATCGCCGCTTCAGGCAATTCGAGCACCTCAAAATTAGTCGGTAGATTGATACTATTAAGCTCAACCCATTTTGCCAGATACCCAAATTCAACAGGAAAATATCTTTTTTCACTTTTAAAAAGATTTTCATTTTGCACAAAATACAGCAGAGGTTGCAAGTAGATTTCATCATCAATGATCTCAGCTACCTCACCAGTTTTAAATTGGAATTGTGTTTCCAAAGTATCACTGGGTACTGGTTTTAGTAATGAATCACATTCCAGAACTTCAAAGCCTTCGATATCTCCACTAATTTGTTCTGTTATAAAATCAGAGACTGCTTTTTCTTTTTGCAATTCTATACTTCGATTGAAGGCAGCATATCCAACAGATGTAAGCGTCGTTTTTCCACTCAGACTGCCATCAGAATTCAGGTCGACAACCGAGTGAACAGTTTCCATGCTTTTGATCCCTTTGTTGGGTATTCGAACTATTTTAGCGGCATCTTTTTTCAAAAGTAAACCGCGGAATGTTAGGTCTTCTGCTGGTAAATTGTGCATGGTGCCCAATTTTTTACTAGCATCCAAAAATTGGAAACGCGATCCCATTTTAATGGCCACGATGCTGCGATTAAATTGTGTAAGAAACGGAAATACTGGATCGATCCAGCCATTCTCCCAGGTAGAAATGAGCAATGGTTCTGCCTTAAATCCTGCTGCGCGTAGCATGGAAAGCATAAACATATTACGTTCAGAATTCGTCGCTTTTTTATCTTTTATTACGTCCTTTTGATTCCGCCGGACATAAGCACCTGCACTATATGACATCTCTTCATCAAAATTATCACGCGCGTACTCAAAAATTAATTTTATCTGAATTCTTCGAACTGGCTCATCGCCAATAATATCTGCAACCAAATCTTTTACTTCATTTGTTGGTTTGAGAAAGTTTTTATGGGTGCCTTCCAGCAGTTCATTCACCAATGTTTGTCTGTCCTTGGCGAATTCGTAATTTGTATAGGGATCCCGATAACTCAAAATAAGAAAATCAACACGGGCACGGTAATTTTCCATAGTGCTGATATAGGGCTCATATTTTAAAGCAGGCAAGTCTTTTGCCGTATAGACAAACTTTTTTGTGATACTTGGTTTGCCGGAGGAAATAGTCGAATATTGCTCCTCACTCTTTTTAACAAGGTGATAAGGATCATTGCCAACTTTCACATTGTAGGTGAATCCGGGCAGCATTTTTAGCTCCACACGAGATTCGAGCACCGGAATTTCATCATGAAATACCCAGGGCTCGAGGTTTGTAATATAATCACTATGTAATTTATAACGAATTTCAATAATTGCACCTGGTACGACTTGTGGGAAAGTCACTTTTTTAACGCGAAAGTTTCCTTTTTTTTCTTCATCAAATATTTGTTTTTTCTTCACTTTATGTTTTTTACCAGAAGGAAGAATCGTATGTGCTTTCAAGGATACTATTTTATCTTTATGCCAATAGGGGATCGCGATGTCAGCGTATTTTTTGCCAGCATCTTTTAGAATTTTGATTTGGTAATGACGTTCAAAGTATAGTTCAAACCTGCGTGAAACGACTATTTCCAAATCACCGATATCAAATATTTTGACGGCAGCGGCATTGGTATCTGGGGCAAACGCTGTCATACGTAAATATTTTTTATCTACTTTTCCCCATTTAGTTTTTAAACCAGCAAAACTTATCTGTGAACAAATTAATAATGGAAAGACGATCAGAAGGCACCAATGAATAAATTTCTTTTGGCTTGTCATGCTTTCTCCTTAAAAAAAGAAAGATAGAGCAGACCGGCAGGAATAAATTGATCTACTCATCCGGGTTGAAAAAGATCTTTATTTATTTGGATACATGCAGGAACTGGCGATTTCTTAGCCGGGGGTAGAAGCAAAGCACCGGGTATGCCTGTTTATCCTCCACAAAATATATCTACTATCTAAATATCTGAATCGAGTATTTATTTTTGCATAAATATTAGCTTAACATAATTTATTATCCATCCACAGCTCTATCGACTGGATTACTGTGTAATGAAAATCCTGCTGGATTTTTATTCACTTCGTAACGTTTGCAAAAAAATATGGATTTCACTTTAGCAGCAAAAGCCTCCTCGTCATGTTTTCTTCTTTCCCTGATTTTCCAACAAATCTCACGCGCACAAAATACAACCCACTAGCGACAATCTGTGCCGATTCATCCAAACCATTCCAGCTAATCTCAGAAAGACCGGCTTGCACATGCCGGTCTACAATTTTAGAAACCAGCCGCCCGGAAATGTTGTAAATTAAACCCTGCAAATGACCGGATTCCGGCACGCCAATCCGGATTTTTGTTGCGATGTTAAACGGATTGGGATAATTCTGACTCACCCAAAATTTACGTGGAATTCCGGCATTGTCATTCCCGGCCACCGCTGAAGGAGTCAAGGTAGTAAAATTTAAAATAGAACTGACGCTTGAATCATCCGTTGCTATATTTTTTGCTCCGACTTGGTAAAAGTAAGTGCTCTTTGGATTGAGTTCAGTAAGCCAGGCAGAATGGTTGGTTGTCTCGGGTTCGGAAAATTGTTTCATTTCCATTGAAGAATCTATGCCAAATGTGATCCACCCGTGCGTTAATTGATCGGTTTGCCAACTTATTCGGGCTGCATTTGCCATGAGACTGTCAACTTGAATGTTGGTAATTTCAGGTGGAATTATCAGTCGTTTTGTTTTAAAACTTCCTTCCGCCGTTGCGCTGCCAAACCCGGTATCCAATATTTTCAGGGTAAAAGTATATTCGGTGCCGTCGACCAATCCACTTGGATTGAGCGTGTGCGTAATTACCATACTTGAATCATGCAAAACCATTTGAGTCGATGAATCCGCCGACAAAGTTAATTCAGCTCCAGCAGGAAAGCGTGTCGTCCAACCGATTTGTGCTGAATTTGTCGTGACAGAATCTACCTGCAAAGCTGTAATAACCTGCGGCTGTTGTGTAAATTTTGCGCTCACCGAAAAGCTCGAGCTTTTTTTAATGACAATAATTGAATCTTCTGAATCAGAAATCTCCGACCAGCCTGCAAAAAGATAACCCGGCGCCGGAACGGCCTCAATTGTCACCGGAACATTGGCGAAATAGCGTCCGCTCCACGGGAATTCCTGCGGTGAGATCGTGTTTAAAATGAGGTGCCCATCTCCCTCACTTTCTGCAATTGTAACCGTAATTTCATGTGAAAGATCGAACACACTTTTGATGTGGTCTCGCTGTATTGCCGGCCGCCGGCTGATAAAATTGTTGATTACGGTCTGGTTATTTTCCCAGGTGCCGAGGCTGCCGCCATCCCATTTTTTCGCTTCCCGCGAAATTTCCGGACGGATCGAGGCCGCGAGTTCCTCCTTTAAATCGCGTATTTTATCAGATTGCAGATTTGTGTTGAGTAGATCGGCGAAACGATTGATGAAATAATATTTATAATCCCAATTTTCCAGCAACCGGCGCAGAATGAGTGTGCTCCACAAAACGTCGGCTTTGTCGTTATATTTTATATCTGTGCGTACCGTATCCCGGGTTGCCCATTCAAGAGTTGGGTGATCGTATTGCCAGCGCCACGCCGCACCGGTATCCCACATAATATGCCGCCAACGCCCATCACTGCCGAGGCGATCGTGGACAAAATCGAGATTGTTGTCCGGCCAATCCCAATTGCCGGAGAAAATATTTATGATTTGGTAATCCGTAAAGTCTTCGATATCCAAATATTCGTTTTTCGCACGCGCATAATTGCTTTCATTTTTCAACGAATGGTTGCGAAAATAATCCAGCGTTTCATCCCAAAAAGCTCGATCGCCCTCGCGCACGTCGGCCTGCCACCTGCGGCTCGAACGCATCATGTCGACTTCTTCGTATCCCAAATTGGATTCAGCGTAAAAATTATCGACATGCTCACGCAGCCAATAAATCCCCCAGTACTCATCATTCAAATAGAGCGAGACCGGTTTCCAGCTTGAAAAAAGGCCGTCCATTTCATTAAAAACAGCGTGGGAAAGGACATCGTGCAGCATGTTCCACTTCGAATCGCCGGTAGGTTGGTCACCGGAAGGCGCGTATAAGATTAGGCGTTTAAATGTGTTAATTTCTTTTTGTGGAAAGAGTTTGTAATCGAGATCGGTGTCACCGTATTCACTACGAAAATAAACGCGAAAATTCTTTTTATCGGTCGAACGTGAACTGTTTCCGTGAATCCGGATGCCGACGGGGGCTGAAAATTTCGATTCACCATTTTCGATCAGGCGGATGCGCGCCGGTCGTTCCCAGGCATCCCCTTCTTTCTCATAATTTGTGTAGATTCCTGTAAAGGGATCCCATAAATTTTCATGTTCGGTGACCAGCGAAACAACCGGTAATTGCGGATCATCATTTATGATGTAGGTTCGCGTTTCAAGTTCGCTGCGCGCATTGCTGCCGTCAAAAACTTGCGCCCGTACAATTGTGATGGAATTTAAATCTAATGGATTTTGGTATAATTTTGAAAACTGGTTTGGCCGGCTAAAGTCGGTTGAAAAATAAATATTTCCACCTTCAGGAATAGTGGAAATTTCCAATTGCAGTCTGTTGGCATAAACATTCGATGGCCACGAAAACTTGATCTTGTAATTTTCAACTGTCCCCCCTGTTTGATTGGTTTCACCGGGAGTTGGCGTTGGCAAAAACTGCCAATTTTTACTGCCATCCAGGAACCGGCCAAAAGCGACATCGGTCGATTGATCCGTAAAAGTCAGCGAGTCGATTGCGCTGCCATCAGCCGCGTACAATCCGATGAATTCGCCACCAGCATTGAGTTTAAAATTTGTGTGGAGCTCCACCTGCTTCAAATCTTTACCCGAAGCCCAGATGAGCAAATGGTTCTGCGGCTCAATCACTTGATCCGGAAACAACCATTTATCCGGTATTGCCGGATCATCGGTCAGGCTTAATCCGGCCAGGTTGACGGTGGCTTCACCAAAATTGAACAACTCAAGCCAGTCACTCGCTTCGCCATCGATATCAAGATTCACCGAATCATTTGAGGCGAGAAACTCATTGATTACAAGTGTCTGCGCCCACGACTGATTGAAACCTACCAGCGTTATTAAAAGCAGAATACAGGAATGAATCCACATTTTTTTTCGCACAGTGTGATCCCTTCAAATGCCTGAATTTGACAAGGGGAATCCACCGGAATTATTTAGGTGCATGATTTAATGTTACGGTGCCTTTATTAGAAAGTCCAATAAAAATTTGTTTTTATTTGAATAGTACCTGCAGATTTAACCCGGTGCAAAAAGCAGGAAATTGCGGCTATTAAAATCGAATAGAGACAATAACAGAATCAAACCCCATGCCAGTCAAACACTCGGACAAATGGTGTCAAATCCTTATTCACTGCACCGTAAACATTGTCCCCAAGCCCGTAGGGAACCTGCAAACATCGTGTTCCACGGCTGATTTCTTTAAATTTCTGCGCCATTTCAATTCTGTCTACGGCCGCTGTGATAAACATTCGATGATCATCAAATTTCAGGTGAAAATCGTCCTTGCTATTTTTCTTCTGCACCAGCTTATCAAGTTCCGTCCGTAGAATAACGTTGAAAGCTGTATCGATAAAAACAAAGAGAAAATAGTCATAATTTTCTCTTGTTTCCCAAAGCGTCGGCGAAACAAATACCGGTGATTCGACAATTTGCGCAACCGTTAAATTGCCACAATTAATCGGAAATAAAACCAGCCGGATAATTTGATTGTGAATTATTATGCTGTTTGTACGTATTGAATTCTTTGAAATGTGCCGGATCCCATGGGTACGTAGAAAACGCCGCAGCGCTAAAAATACGCTCTGTTGGCATATGTTTTCTTCGACCTGCATTATTTCTTGCAGAAGTGAATTTTGTGATTGCGAACCCAGATTATGCCACACTTTTTTAACGGCTTTTTCGACATCTTCCGGTAAAATAGCCAAGCACAAAATATCTTTAGCTCTCATTTCTTCCCCACTCTTGCATTGGACGCGCAAATTTGTTAATATTATCTTTTCAATATTGATTTTTGAGACGCTACAAACTTTTCAAAGTGCACCGCTTTTTTTAAATTTCATATAAATAACATGAGTTCGATGTAAGCTGTAACATTCTTTACCAAGCACAATTATAATAGAGCGAAGGCGTCTCGCCGAGCGTTTCGTGCGTTATCCTCGGCGGGACGCCTTCGGACTAGATCCTATAATTAATTCGTTTTGTCCCATTTCTTCTTATATCGAACTCACGTTAAATATTTTAAAACTCATGGAGACTGCCGCTCAATGAATGGCCCCGATCCTAAAAACAGAATGAATGATCTCACAAGTCGGCAATGGCTGCAATTTCAAAAAAGCTGGTTCATTTTGGAAAAAAATCCACTTGCAGAATTTGTGGCATTTTTCACAAAAGCACGCTATCAGGATGGACACCCCGGGAAAATTGCATTTTATCCGCCGCAACTGCTGAACAATTTTGTGGCCGAAAATAGGGATCCCCGTGAATTTTTCTCAGTCGATGATCACCCAATATCTGACAAGGTTGATTATGTCTATCTCGATTTCCAGAATCTGGAAACCGGCGAGCAACTTCAGTCGGCCAAGCCGAAAATAGAAGCAATAAACCATTGGATTCAAGACCACCTCGTTGATCGCGGTTACATCACCATTGCGGTAAAAAATTTCCATTCTGCAAACGGAAGCCAGCTCATCGCATGGGAGATCGCCAAATGGTTCAGTCAGTATTTTCTGCAGAAAGATGAAAAGATCGGCTGCCGGGTTAACAGCGATGATTCTCAGGAAGAAAAACAATTCGGCTGGGCACCCCGGAATAGCGTAACTTATTTTTTGCATTTTCGCAAGGAAAATAAGCCGGATCGAAAATTAACTTTTGAACTCCCTGTCCCGGATGGTAACGAATCTTCCGAGGCAGAACTGAAATCAAATAATTTTCCCGATGCCTGGTATGTCCATCGCCCTCCGCGACGGGAAAAAGGCGTGCTCTTGCATCCGGCCAAATTCCCCGAAGATCTTATCGAACGTTACATAAAAAATTTTACTCAGCCCGGTGATTGGGTGCTCGACCCCATGGCCGGCACCGGCTCGGCATTGATAGCTGCCAAATCGTGTGAAAGAAAAGCATGTGGCATCGAATTAAATCCGGAATTTGTCAATATCGCCAACACACGCTTTGAAAAACCGGCTGAAGTCCGACTCATTCAGGGGGATGCCGCGAAACACCAATCGTATAAAGATATTCCAGCGATGGATTATTGTATCACCAGTCCCCCATATTGGGACATGCTGCGGATGCGCGGTGCTGAAACGCAGAAAAAAAGAAAAGACGCCGGACTGCAGCGATGGTACAGCGAAAATCCACACGACGCAGGCAATATTGCCGATTATCAAACTTTTGTCGATTTACTAAAAGATGTCTATCGTCTCGTGGCGCAAAAATTAAAACCAGACAGCTACATGACTGTTATCGTTAAAAATGTAAAAAAACAAGGCGTAATTTACCCGTTGGCCTGGGATATTGTTGCTGCGCTGAAAGACGATTACATTTATTGCGGTGAACAGTTTTGGTGCCAGGACGATCAGCGGCTTGCACCATTCGGCTATCGTTACGCCTGGGTGAGCAACACTTTTCACCACTATTGCTTGACGTTTCGCCGCAAAAACAAATAGTATCGGTTGAATTTCAAACAAATGGATTTATTTTTAAAATACAGAAATCAGGATTGGATTTTATTTCTAAATGGAAAAACTGAATATTATTTGCATCGATGACCAAAGATATATTCTGGCATCGTTGCGCAAAGACCTGGAAGAATTCTCAAAATATTGTATAATCAACAGTTGTGAATCGGCTGAGGAGGCAGAATCGCTCATAGATGATTTGTATTTTGATGATGAACCCATCGCGCTGGTTATTTGTGACCATGTCATGCCGGGCAAAAATGGAGTTGATTTTCTGATCGAGTTAACCGATGACGCCCGCTTTCCAACGCTGCGAAAAATTCTTGTCACCGGCATGGCAACACACCAGGATACAATTCTCGCTATAAATCGGGCGCACATTGACTGTTACATCGAAAAACCATGGTCAAAATCCGAGCTGACCACAGCGGTGCGCAGCCTTTTGGGTCAATTTATTTCGCAAAGCAAAATGGATTTGGAAAATTACCCATCTTTATTTAACGACGAAAATATCGAATCTGGATTCCCAAAAGTAATTTGATATTATTCCGTTTTCGTAGCACGTGCATGAAATTTTTTCAGAATTTCTGCACTGTGGGGCGTGCTCTCAACTTCCGCTATCATTTTTTCCACATTTTTGCCGTGGCGCCGCAAGGGCCGCTCATCTTGCCGGATGTATTCCCGTGCAACAGGCACTGAAAACTCCGGGTGAAATTGCACACCCCAGGCATTATCCCCATAAGCCAATATTTGATTCGGATCGAGCTCGCTTGATGCCAGCCGGGTTGCTCCGGATGGCATCTGGAGAATGGCTTGTGCGTGGCAGACGTGTGCTTTAAACCGGCGTGGAAAATCCTGAAACAATGGATCGTGCTTTTTATTCGCAGCACATTTGATGGGAACTGTGCCATATTCCAGTCCATTGGGATTAAATCCGACTTTTCCACCGAGGGAGAGCCCCAATAGTTGATGCCCAAAACAAATACCCAAAACCGGTACTTTCTCTTCCACAGCTTGCCGAACCCAACCGATACTGTTTTCCAACCACCCCGTTTTATCTGTAATCATGCTGTGAGCGCCGGTAATCACTACGGCTGCAATTTTTTCGTGCACAGGTAATTTTTGGTTTTTATAAACATCCACCACGGAACAGTCTTCTTTTTGCGCGCCCATCCCTTCGATAATCCAGTCGTCAAAATCACCGAATTCAGGCTGCAAGTTCTTATATGTCATTCCACACTTCAGAATCAGAATTAATTTTTCTTTGTTCATTTTGTACCTGATTTTCGCCGTTTAATCAATTTAGCGCTGTTTAAAAAACAATATGCAGTACCCAACATTGTGGCATCAAGTTTTATGCAGGAAACAACCTCTTACAGAGCCACGAAGTCCACAGAGTTTTATTTTGAAAATCCTTTGGTCATTCTCAGCGCCTCTGCGAGAGAATTATATCAGGCTATAACTGGTTCTCCAAATAGATCAGCATACTTAAAATTATGATTAATAGATAATTGTCCACTAATTTCGCAAATTTTATGAATAAGAACTGTTGAAAATTCAGGCTCGTTTAATCAAAAAAAATAATTCTCGTATACTGACTTCCAGAGGCCGCTGCCGGAATTCAATTTGAATTGATAAATATATCCAAAATCATAATAAATTAAAATGGAAAATTAATCCCACCCTTGATTACCGGCAATTCCCCGCAAGAACGAACCTTTCCTGCAAGCAGTTTAAACAAATTCGTGGCACATCTTTAATTCTTTCAGCGTCAAATTCGACGAATAATTCGCAAATTAAGTCTTGCTATTTTGCGCATTATCCAAAAAAGTGGATATTTATTATGTAAATACAAGTTCAGAGTTCTTATCACAAGACACCAATTTCCAATCTTTTCGAACTGAGCCTTGTTTCCCAAAAGGACTTTGCTGAAAAAAAATACCAGCGATATTCATTTTTTTTCAGGTCATTCAGGATGAATTTTACTTTAACACATTAATCGAAAATCAGATAGAGAAACCGTTCTATTTTTGAGTTTAAAGATTAATATCATTGAAAACCGGCTGTGGTTGAATCATCCGGTCAATGAAATGGTGTACCGCACCTTTGCCGACACCCGGCTTGCGAGCAAAAAACTTAGCAGCGCTCAAAAAAATTCATTCTCTAAATCACCTTGAAGAAGGAGTATTAGACATGCATCAGGGAAGAATCAATAAAATACTACTTACTATCTCTATGCTTTTTTTTCTCACCAACTCCATCTCGGCCCAATTGGCTCCCGGCAGGACTTATAAAATTGCCGTTCTTCCGTTCAATTCGGATATTGCCGACGGGGAAGCATTAAAACCTGTATACAAATTATTTCAGGTATTTAAAAGCATGGAGCAATTCAATCCAGTTGATGTGCAAACCGTATTACAGACCCTCTCGGATAATCGCATCGGAAAAACCACGTGCAGTGACGTTGCTTGCGCACGAAAAATGGGCTATGCTTTACGCTCGAATTTTGTGGTTCATGGGCAGATTAATACCACGTATAGCGGATACTTTGTTGCTTTACAGACCACACACACAAAAACAGGGCGTGTATTAAATAAAGTCACCAAAAACGTACCCGGCGATCTGCGGGATTTAACCAATGAAATGGTTGAAATCGGCCGAAAGCTGGTTCTTTCAAATACCACCGGCCCACTCACAAGCTCGCCATCTGCCAAAAGTTCGACGCTTAATAAAAAGAGTAGCAAAAAGAAATGGACTATCATCGGCTTGGCATTAGCAGGCGGTGTTAGTGTTGGTGTATTGGCCGCACAAGGCGGGAGCAGCAGCAATCCGGATGACACGAACAATCCGGGTACAAAAATCACGCTACCCGGTCCGCCACCACTTTCCGGAGGCAATTAGCCACCCGGAACGGTGAAACAAAATCCCGATAACATTCATTTGTGCAAATGCCAAGGACTTGAAAATGAAAACGAAAATCTTATTTTTTAATATATTAGCATTAGTTTTTCTCCTCAATAAATCTCTTTACGCAGAGGATAAGCCACGCGTTGTCGAACATGTCTTTCTCGTCGATGGCCAACTTGTCGAAAAAGCCGGCATCGGTGATGTGACTGTCGAATTGAAATTTGACATCGCAATGAATACGGATGTTGAACCTGAAATTCATTACAGTCTCAGTACAGCTGATTTTCCCCTCACACTTCCGGCCCGCGGTGCCTGGGAGAGCGATACACTATGGCAGGGCAATTTTACCATCAGCAGCAATTTACCGAGCAGCGGTGATGGTTTGTATTATTTTCGAATAAACGGCGCCTTGTCCTCCGCTGATGTGGCCATGGACACGTTAATTTCAGCAACAACACTGGAAATTTGCCGGCCCGATGTCGCCTTCAATAAATCCCATATAAACCTCGGATTTTTTCTCGCAGGAAATACGGTGCAAGTTCCCCTCGAGATTTCGAATCCGGGTTGCGACGATCTCACGATTCAAAGTATTTCCGTCGGCTCTCCATTTTTCATCACCAATATTGGACAAAACCAGGTTATTCCGCGCGAAAGTTCCCGTACAATCAATGTTGGGATTAATACGACAGAACGCGCGCGCTGGGACGATAGCCTGACAATTATTATTCCGCAATTGCGGCCGACGACATACCATATTCCCATCAGTGCCATATCGCACGGCGCGCGGTTATTAATCGAACCAGGCAGCCTCAATTTTGGCAATGTGGAATTAGGTGCAGATTCAACTCAGAGTGTTGTCATCCATAATACTCCTGCTGCCGATTCTGCTTTAAGTGATACACTCTATATTTTTTCAGAATCGATCTCTGATCCAGCCATTTTCTCCGTATCTTCTTATAACCGGGCCATCGCACCTGGGGATTCAAGCAGACTGTTTGTTACTTTTCAACCCACTAAAGCATTGCAATACATCGGGCATTTCGTAACGCTGCAAAATTCTGACGCGACGCAAAGCAATGCGCGGATTATTCTCCTTGGCCGGGGAATCGACAACGATCCGCCGCCACAAATTCCAGGATTGGTTATAAACTGGAACACAACCTTTGCCGGATATACCAGTCAGGACAGCATCAGAATTTGCTGGCAACCGGTTACAGAGTCCAGCGGCATAGCAGAGATTCGCTGGAAATTCACCAACGAGCCGAAAGCACCGAACACAAATAACGATCTCGGCCTCGGCGGAGCCATCGACTTGGATGAATCCACCACCTGTATTTATTTGCCATTGCGCTCCCGCTTGACGAACGGACTCTGGTATTGTTATCTGTGGTTTGTTGACGGCGCCGGCAATTCCGGATATACAACGCCAATTGCCACTGTATTAAATTACGATACCCGGGTTCCGGGCGTGCCGGTTTTGCTCGAACGTACAATTGCCGAACAACAATGGTTTAGCCGGTTTCATCCGTTTAATCTGCGATTTCTGCTGCCGAAAAAATCATCCACTGGCCGCAACGATATCTATGCCGTCCGCTGGAATTATGGCGCACGCCCGGAATCGGCATCCGATTATAATGTGCAACGGGCTCTTGGCGCCCACGACGATACGGTGACGGTTTCGATTCCATTCAACTCCATCGAGTGTGGGGAAGATTCACTATTTGTGTGGCTCGTTGATTCCACCGGCAACTCCAGCGCCAGTAATATCACGGCTATCCCTTATAGTTTTGATGGCTGCCCGCCTGAAATCACACGCATTCGTTCGAGCCAATTGCTGGTTGGAACGATCGGCCAGGCATTTATGGACACCGTTCTTATTCAAGACGAAACAGCCATTTCTCAGGCTGAAGTTTATTACCGGTTTGGTGGAGCAGAATCGCAGGAGCCACCGGCACAAGCCGTGCGCATCGCAGAAACCGATAGTTTTGTTGTCACCATTCCGCAGGGAGCGGTAACGCGGCGCGGTCTGGAATACAGGCTCAAAGCTGCCGACCAATTTGGACAGGTTGCTTACGGTCCGGAATCAGAAGGAACATGCAGCACCGGAAGTGGCGAAAATATCTGGTTTCCGATTCAAAGCAGAATTGTTGATCAAAGCGACCATCCGATTGACAGCCAGGGCAACCCGCTGCCACTTAAATCCGGCAATGAAATGACGCACTACCAAATGATTTCAGTTCCCTATGAGCTCGAGAATCCAGCTGTAGCGGCTGTTCTCGAGGATGATCTCGGCGGATACGATGATTCGCAGTGGCGTTTCTTCGATTACATCGCAGAAACAGAAGGAGATCCCTGGGTTGAGGGCCTCGAAGCACGCGATTTTCAACCGGGACGTTCATTTTTCATCATCACGAAAAAGAGCGGCGTTGTCTTCGACGGCGGCATGGGAACCACGGTTCGCACAATCTGTCCCGACACCCTGACGCTCAATGAGGGCTGGAATTTTATCGCAACCCCGTTTGCTTTCCCGGTGCATAAATCATCGCTGCGGCTGATCAATTCCAATTCCAATCTGACATTGCGTTCCTACGTGGCTGGCTGGGATATTACAGATGTGCTCGAACCCTGGAATGGTTACGCACTTTATGTAACTCGTGAAAATGATGAAGAGCCAATTTATCTGATTATTGAGCCCAAAGCCATCGTAAGCCATGCACAGAAAACCAAACCGGAAGCTGTTTCGCTCGCTGCTGGTGAATGGACATTGCAAATATCAGCACAGGCAGGTGATTTCACCGATGAACACAATTGGGCCGGCCAGTACCGCCGGGCTGAAAATCAAATTGATGAATTCGACATGGCTGAACCACCGGCGATCGGCAGGCACGTCGCCGTGTCATTTCCGCATCAGGATTGGCGCCAGCCGGCTACACATTTTAGCGCTGATATCCGTCCCGTCGCAGCATCGGATCAAATTTGGGAGTTCGCTGTTGCATCCACGGTACCCGGTGAAGATGTGCATGTGAAATTTAATCTGGCTGGAGATGTCACCCAATTACAATCTATTTATCTTGTAGATGAGAAACTTGGAGTGAAGTTCAACTTGTTGCAAAAACAGGAGTATACGCTCATTGCATCAGAATTAAGCACTGAAAGAACGCTGAAACTCATCAGTGGTTCACCAGCGTTCGTCGAGGAAAACACGGTGCAGGTTGCTGAAATGCCTGTTGAATTTCAACTTGCGCAAAACTACCCCAATCCGTTTAATCCAGAAACACGCATTAAATTCAGTTTGCCGCAAAAAGATTACGTGCAAATCGCTGTTTACGATCAACTTGGCAGGCTCGTCCGTCTCCTCGCGAACGAAGAAAAAGCTGCTGGCTATCATGAAATTATCTGGAATGGTTTGAACAATGCCGGACAGCTCCTCCCGTCCGGACCTTATTTCTTGCAAATGCGCTCCGATGCATTCAGCCAGACCCGCAAAATGATGCTGCTCAAATAGTCGAATTTGCTTTCCTGCCGCAACTATAATCGCCTGGCTGATCGTATTGGCCAGGCATTTTTTAATTTTAGCGATAACTCGATATGGGGAATTCCTCACACATTCTGTGGCCAGATTGGTGTTTTGAAGAGTTAACCAGAAATATATTGCCGGAAAACTGTCAAACCAATTTATTGGCGTAGGCAAAATTTATTAAACCAACAACGGTGCTCGATTTTGTTTTTCTAAACAAATTTTTACGGTGGGTTTCGACTGTACGCGTGGATATGTGCAACCTCGCGGCAATTTCTTTATTGGAGAATTCTTTTATAATCAGTGATAAAATTTCTCGCTCGCGCGTTGTGAGCAATTTCTCAACAGCGTCATCACTGAAATTTGAGATCAATATCTTATTCAAATCATTGCTAATGTAGACTTCATCTTGTTGCACAGCTTCTATTGCTGCGAGCAATTCGCGGTGGGAATCTTTTTTCAGAACATATCCCGCTACACCTTCTTTTAAAACTTCTCTGACAAGATGGTTTTCATCGTGCATACTGAGCATGATGAATTTAGTTTCAGGCATAATTTGTTTTGCTTTTCGAATAAAAGAGAGACCATCCATTCCGGGTAAACTCATGTCTGTAATTACTAAATCAACTGGGCTTTTCGAAAGAATTTCGATGGCAGCTTCAGCTGTTTCGCTCGAACCGGTCACACTCAAGCCTACTGAATTATCCAATAATGTTTTGATGCCATCCATCAAAATTTTATGGTCATCAACTAAATGAATTTTCATAAATTCTCCACGTTAGCTATAAAGGTTGTCCCCGTAAAATTCGGCCGAGAATCGACATCAACCGTGCCATGAATCGAGCGTATTCGTGTCTGAATATTTTTCCAGCCATTTCCATTTGAATTATACATGGCGGCAGGGTCGAAACCATTTCCATCATCTTCGATAGTCAAAGTGAGGTCACGCCCCGCACGTGTAAGTTGTACTTCAATTTTTTTTGCGTTGGCATATTTCAAAATGTTGTTTATCCACTCTTGAATCACACGGTAAAGTGATATTTCAGTCGTTTCATGCAGCCTGGAATCAAAACCGAACTCATGAACTACGATTTGAATTTTACCAATTTGATTTATTCTTTCGCAAAATTCACAAACTCCACCAATAAGCCCATTTTTAATTAAAACAGTCGGCATAATATTGAAGGAAATATTGCGAATTTCTTCGTGCATTTCATCAAGAACTTTATCGGATTTTTGGACCAATTCACGAATCTTTACGCCATCTTTTTCAGCCTCCAGAATGTGAATGGTTAATCGCTGGGCAGAAATGAGTTGTCCCAAACCATCGTGAAGATCCTGAGCAATCCGTATACGCTCCTTTTCCTGGGAGGCAATTGTGGCACTAATTTGTGTTTCCTGCATCACCAGCTCTTGTTTCCTGCGTTGTTGCGAACGATAAATTATAAGCAGAATAAAAGAGAATAGAAGTAACATTGCTAAACTGGCAATCAATGTGTAATTCCTTTGAATCTGCGCATTTTGAAGTTCAATCTGCTGTTTCTGCTTTTCAGAATTATATTGTGATTCAAGCTCCAAAATTTGTTTACTGCGCTGTTCTGTAAACAATGAATCCTTTAGTTGCACGTGTAATATTTGGTAGTGCAGCGCATTTTTGTAATCGTACTGTTCCTTATAAGAATCAGAAATCATTGCGTAGATATGCTTGCGAAAGTCATGAAACTTTGTCTTTACTGCGAGTTCTAAAGCGTTGAAAAAGTGGTCTCTGGCAATTCCAGGATGGTGGCGCATTAACTCCATTTCGCCTAAATTGTTATATAAAACGCCAAGCCCTCGCATATCATTTGAAGCTTTGCGCAACTCGATGGCCTTCAAAAAAATGATCTTTGCCTTATCAAATTTTCCTTGCAGCGAATAAACGGTCGCCAGGTTATCATAATTATAAGTCAATCCTTCCCAATTAGTAATTTTCTCGTTTAAAGATGCTGATGCTAAATAATACTCAAGCGCCTTATCGTATTGCTTCCAAAATTCAAAAACGATTCCTGAATTATTAAGACTGTTACTAATTTGGATGGTATCATTTGCGGCTTTGCTGAGCTTGAGTGCCTGAGCGAAATACGCCAAAGCCTCTTTAGGATCGCGATGTTTCTTGGTGAGTGTTCCAATTTCGTTAAGAAGTAATGCGGCCTTGCCATTCATTTTATTCCGAAGATAAAAATCAAGAGATTTTTGGTAGGCAGCTAAGGCGATTCCTGCATCTCCAAGCAAAAAGCTTTGAAGACCAAAGAGAAACTCTGCATCTGCCAGTTGTACTGAATCCTTAATTGTGATGGCAAGTTGCCTGGCTAAATCAGCATGCTCTCGTCCAATTTTCAAATCTATATCTCTGTAATGCTGCGCCAATTTCAAATGCAGATGAATTTTTGTCGAGTCATCAGCAGCTTCCAATGCCGAAAGCAGGCTATCTGATGATGCTGCATTGAGCCGCACCCCATTCAAAAAGATCAAAAGAAAAATGATCGCTGTTTTTTTTAAAAGTATCACAATTATATCCATTTTTCTACGTGATTTACGGTATATAAAAATACCAGTGCGGCGGTATTGAGAATAAGGTTCACTTTAATTATTTTTTGCAGGAAATATGGCGTCTAATACTCAATTAACGAGACTACCTGCATAATAAGCTCGGCATTGCATCATCGAATCTCAACAAGAGCAGCTTTTAATACACACTTCATAACTCCTGCTCAAAATCCACTGTACGAAAACGGGATTCTCAAATCACTGAATCCATGCTGGCCGGCATTCCGGGTAATTTCACAAAACTATCATTATAGTATAATTTTGACTTAACAAAAGTGCGCAAATAAATTTTTTATCGCATTAATTAAAAGGAGATCAAATGCTAATCCAACTATTACACTTTTCCAAAATCAAAAATGTGGTTCTAGCTATCGCATTGGTTGCAACTCAATTATTTGCACAGGACGGAATGCTCGATTCCTCTTTCGGAACAAATGGGAAATCTCTTGTGCACGTCGGTGCAAAGCATACGGGAGCCACAGATATTTCAATCCAAAAGGATGGAAAATTTGTGGCGATCGGAACCGCAAATACAGGTTCAAATACAGATTTTGCTATCGTGCGCTTTAATTCGGATGGCTCGATTGATAGCGATGGTTTCGGCACCCAAGGGAAGGTAATTGTACCTGTCGGTCCGACATTTGATTTCGGCTTTGCTGTTGACTTACAATCAGACGAAAAAATTATTGTGGCTGGATACGGCATAAATGTTAGTGATAATGATTTTGCAGCAGTCAGGCTCAATACCGATGGTAGTATTGACGAAACATTTGGCAATAAGGGCCGGGTGATGACACCTGTTGGTTCGGCGCAAGATTATGCGTACGATGTCGTGGTGCAACGTGATGACAAGATTATTCTAGCCGGCGCGCGGCACATCAGTTTAGATATTGATTTTGCGCTCGTTCGTTATCTTTCAGACGGCAGCCTCGATTCAGGATTTGGCGAGAATGGAATTGTGACCACTGATTTTGCAAACGGCGCAGATGCAATAAACTCTATTGCTCTTCAGGCAGATGGCAAAATCATCGCGGCAGGATATGCTAAAGTGAAAGGATTCCTCTATTTTTCAGTGGCTCGCTACAACACCGATGGCAGCCTCGACCTAAGTTTTGGTGAAGCGGGCAAAAAAATAAGTGATGCCCAGGGAAATGCGAAGAAAGTTGTTGTGCTCCCTTCAGGTAAAATCCTTGTTGGTGGAGATAATTCACTCGCATTCGTTTTGGCCAGGTTTAACAGTGATGGTTCACCTGATACTTCCTTCGATGGCGACGGCATATTGGTCAGCCAAATTGGTGGTGGAGATTCAATTGAAGAATTATTGCCGCTAAGTGATGGCACATTCATCGCTTGTGGAACCAGTTATGAAGGAGCGGTTGCTGTAAATGCGGCTGCTCGCTACCTGAGCAATGGTGCATTGGATGTTGCCTTTGGTACAAACGGAGTTACCAAACAAGTGATTGGTGCGAATTACAGCTTTGGCTGGGCAGCCGTAATGCAGCCCGATGGAAAATTTGTTATCGCGGGAAAATCACGTGAAGGACTTCTTGATGCTTTTACTCTCGCACGATTTAATAATTCAGGTGTTCCCTCTGGAATAAACATTGAAAAATCACAACCTGTAAAGTTTACACTCCAACAAAACTATCCAAACCCATTCAATCCGTCAACAACAATTAATTACAATCTGGCCAAAGCTGGATTTGTCACATTGACCATTTATAACACAACAGGGCAGCTTTCGGCTACTTTGGTTAACAGCTTTCAAAATGCCGGTGAACATGATTTACAATTCGATGGGGCAGGGCTTGCAAGCGGTGTTTATCTGTATAAGCTGACGGCAGGAAATGTGACACAAGTAAAGCGTATGTTGCTCGTAAAATAATTCTTCCGCCCCTCGCGATGGACTTATCGCTTCGCGAGGGGCAATTTTTACTTCTCCTGGTTCAATCTTCAACATTTCCCACAATTGAATTTGTATCCCACTCCGGTAATTGCTATATTTTCGCACAACAGAAAATATTCAATCGATCTTCTCCAATTATCAAAGGCATCCACAAATGAAAAGACTTCTTCTTTTATTATTGACTTATGGCTATTTCTCAAACGCAACAGCGCAAGTTCTGCCGCCCGAGCTGCCATGGTCCGGTGCAAGCGAAAAATATATGCGTGCTGCCAACCATCCCTGGGTAACTCCCGCGGAAAAATCAGGCCTGACGGAAACGCCGGATTATCAAACGACGATTAATTGGCTGCAAAAGCTGGCAGATTCTTCCCCACTTTTATCGATGCAACCGATCGGGAAGAGCGGCCAAAACCGCGATCTCTGGCTCGTCGCTGCTGCAAAACCACATATTCAAAAACCGGAGCAATTGCAAAAAAGCGATAAAGCCACGCTACTCTTCCATGCTGGAATTCACTCTGGTGAAATAGATGGGAAAGATGCCGGCATGATGTTTTTGCGTGATCTGGTTTTGGAGGATAGTTCGGTTTTGGATAAAATAAACATCCTTTTTATCCCTGTTCTCAATCCCGATGGACATGAAAACAGCTCGCAATTTGCCCGCGTCAACCAGCGGGGGCCGGTGGAAATGGGATGGCGCACCAATGCCCGCAATCTAAATTTGAACCGGGATTATTCCAAAGCCGAGACACCGGAAATTCAAGCGTTGCTGAAAGTTTTCCAGAAATGGGCCGTCGATTTATACATCGATATTCATGTCACCGATGGCATTGATTATCAATACGATATCACCTGGGGCAGCACCTCAAAATTTCCCTATTCACCGAATATTGACGCCTGGTTGAAAAAAGAACTTTATCCCGAACTGCAAAAGGCATTGCGAAAACAAGGGCATGTTCCGGGGCCGCTAATTTTTGCCCGCGACAACAAAAATCCGGAAACCAGTCTCGTCGAATGGTCACCCATGGCGCGTTTTTCAAACGGTTATGGTGACAGCCGCCATCTCCCCACGATTTTGATTGAAAATCATTCTTTGAAAAACTACAAGCAGCGCGTTTTGGGCACCTATGTTTTTCTCCAGGCGGTAGCGGATCGACTGGCAAAAGATGGCAAATCCTTGCAAAATGCCACGATGCAGGATCGCAGCGCACGCCCGAAAAAAATCAACCTTCCCCCGAATTGGTCTGCCGACTTCAGCAAAATAATACCGGATACCTTGGATTATCTGGGTGTAGCGTACAAAAAATATCAATCGCCAATTTCCGGAACAGAAGAAGTGCAGTGGTTGGGCAAACCGAAAAATGCGCGTGTGCCGATATTCTCACAGGCACCGGAAATTCAAATTGAACTTCCAAAAGCATACTGGGTGCCGGCCTCCCGCAGCGATATTATCGAAAAATTGCAATTGCATGGCATCAAAATGGAAATTGTGCAAAAACCGACAAATGTTGCCGCCCAGTTCTACCGCTTAGAGAAATACAAAGTATCAGGCTCTGCTTACGAAGGCCGGGTTCGGCTGGCAATTGATGAGATGAAAATCGAAGAACATGAAGCCACTTTCGCCCCGGGTTCAGCCCGCATCACTACCGACCAGGCACTGGCAGATTTGCTGGTTTTATTACTTGAGCCACGCAGTGATGATTCGTTCATTCAATGGGGCTATTTTCACGAAATTCTACAGCCCACCGAATATATCGAAGCCTATGTGATTGAGCCCCTGGCGCAAAAAATGCTCAAAGAAAATCCAGAATTAAGAAAGGAATTTGAGCAGGCACTGCAGGATGAGAAATTTGCCAAAAATCCCAGAGCACGATTGTACTGGTTTTACAAGCGCAGTCCTTATTATGACAAAAGCTATTTGCTCTATCCGGTTGGTCGTGAAATGTAAATTGTGGCGTATATTTGCCCCAATTAATCAAGATTTTGGGGCATTTGCCGGTATTAATTCTCCTCCAATAATAGGAGGAACTCCGTGACAAATCGGTGTATATCGCCGGGCCAACGGGCTGATAAATAGCGGCGATCACAAACAGTAAAACCACGCTCAAGCTTATCCGGGTTGTCGCGTAAAATCGAAGACGGCCCGGCAAAATAATCATCCGGTGACGCCAGCGATTCAATTATTTCGTCCTGCACTGTTTGCGGGTAGGTGCGGTAATAATTTCCCAGCCACAGCTTTGTTAACGCCCATGCGGACAACTCCATTTTATTAGGCAGTCCCGTGGTTTTTCGGCCATGCAAAACCGAGCGGCCAGTGGCGGGATTGATACTCCGCGCGACGAGCACAACGCCGTGGCAAACAGCGCCAACCGGTTTATCAGCCCCCATCATTCCGGCTATAAATTCTTGCAAAACAGAAGATTCCAGATATTCTTTCACAGCCGGAGCATGTCCGCCGGGCAAAATCAAGCCATCAAAATTGGAATCCCCGATTTCTGCATAGCGAATCGGCGCGTCGAATTCGGGGGAACCGTGCATCGATTTGTAGGCCGAGACACCATTTTTATCAGCCATTAAAAATTTTTTGAATGGGCCGAGTCCAGCGCCACAAACCATGCGAAAATCAGCTTCCGCTTTTGTTCCGTCGGGAGTGGCAAAGACCACGGCGTGACCTGCTTGCGTTAGCATTTTCCAGGGAATGGCAGCCTCAGTCGGGTCAAAATCTTTTGTGGGTAAAGGGATTAAAATTCGTTTCATTTTACTTTCACTTCTTTTTAATTGGTGATTTGGATCAATAGGACACTGATTTTAAAATAAAACTCGATCTTCGCATCCCATCAACTTGCCAGACAAAAAATACGACCTGGCTACACAATATAAGAAAATTAGGGATTTCACCAATAATCATTCACTGTCTGGGAAAGGCCTTCCACCACCAACAACGCAAAAATCAATTCAGGGGTGCTGATGCCGTGTAAAATGTAATTTACTGTCATCGCTCATTAATTTCATTGTTATTTAATTCATCGCAGTCTATCATTTTAGAGATATAATTTGAAAAATCTCTCTCCACCTCAAATTTCCTTTTCAAGCCAAAGAAAGAAGGAGCACATGCCAGGGATGAAAATTAGATTCATTGTATTGACGAGTTTCATCGTTCAATTGTCACTATCGCCGATTTCGCTACCGGCTCAGGCAGTAAAAGACACACATTTCGTGCAGGAATATCACACCCCGTACCCAATTCAAATTTCACCTGCGGCGAATAATCTTCTCACAATTGCAGTCGATGCCAATGACCGAGTCTGGGCCGGTGGGCGCTCAGGCCTTTTTGTGCTGCCCAGAAACGAAAAAAAGTGGCTCGCGATGTTCTCTGAAACAAATAGCGGCCCGGTCTTTGATATTTTTTGTGACTCTACCGGCACGACCTGGATTGCCGCGTGGAATGGATTATATAAATTTGACGCAACCCAACATTTGCAACCGGAAAACCTGTTAAAGATTGCCGGGATTAAAAGTCCACTTTCAGCCGTCACTCAATTTAAAAATGCTATATTAACCGCAGGGCCCGACGGGTGGTGGAAAGTTTCGGGAAATAAAGTTGCAAAATACAAAATAACATGTTCACGCGCGGTCCGCAGTATTCGCACCAGCGAAATGGGTGAAATCTGGGCTGCCACAGGCATGGGCCTTTTCTATCAGAATGGAAAAAAGAGTGCAACTTTTGACACGGTCAACGAAATTTTCGGGCCCTACGTCGCCGATATTGCTTTTTCCGAAAACGGTGATTTATGGGCGACAGGACTCGGGGGGATCACCATTTTTCACGATGGAAAAAATGTACGAAACTTCCACGCCAAAGATGGTCTGCCATCGAGCGATATGAATTGCATCGCCAAAGCGCCAGATGGCCAAATGTGGGTCGGTACACAGGGTGGCCTCAGCCGGTTCGATGGGACAAAATGGTCGGTTCGTCACAGCAAGCGCTGGCTGATACACGACAATGTTCGCGATATTGCATTTGATAAAAACGGCACGGCGTGGATTGCTACGCAAGGTGGCGTCAGTGCAATTTATCAAAAAAAGATGACACTTGCCGAAAAGGCAGCGGAAATTCTCGATATCTGTTACGCGCGCCATGTGCGGCCTCCCTACCTCGTTGGTCGGTGCGCCCTGACAACGCCGGGCGATACCAGCACCTGGGCGCCGCTGGACGACGATAACGACGGCCAATACACAGCCATGTATCTCGCCATGGAATCCTATCGCTATGCTGCGACGAAAAATCCGCAGGCGCGAGAAAATGCAAAAAAAGCATTTGAAGCCCTGCATTATTTGCAAACAGTCACCGAAACTGCAGGATTTTTCGCGCGAACCGTCATTCCAGTCGAATGGACAAAAATGGCAGATCCGGATCGAAAACTGAGCGATCAGGAATGGGCGTTGCAATATGTCAATAATCCGCGGGAAAAACGGGTGCACAAACGCTGGCATTTATCGAAAAATAAAAAATGGCTGTGGAAAGCCACAACCAGCAGCGATGAGATGACCGGGCACATGTGGGGGTATTACGTTTATCACAAACTCGTGGCCGATGAAAAAGAAAAAAAACGGGTTGCCGAGCTTGTGAGCAAAATCGTCGATTATGTCATCGAAGGCAATTATACCTTGCGCGATCTGGACGGCAAACCGACGGAATGGGCTGTGTGGACGCCGGAAAAATTGAATGGCGATCCGGACTGGCTGGCCGAGCGCGGCATCAATTCGGTGGAAATGCTGTCGTATCTCAAACTGGCGTTTTTCATGACCGGGGAGAAGAAATTTGACAAGCACTACCACAAGTTGATCGAAAAACATGGTTTTGCAAAGAACGCCCTTTATCCGAAAAATATCAATCCGAGCCTGCGCACCCACATCGATGACGAATTGCTGGCGCTGGCTTTTCCAGCTTTGTTGGAATATGAAAAAGATGCGAAACTGCGAAAAATGTATCTGCAGAGTGTTGAGCAGTGGTGGGAAGCGGTAAAAGGCGATCAGAGCGCTTATTTTAATTTTATTTACGGTGAAATTACCGGTAAAAAAGCGTTATTCGATGACGCCATGTTTTATTTATACGATGCCCCGGTAGATCAAATTCGCTGGACAGTGGACAACAGCAAACGCGAAGATGTTGGGCTTACCCGTTTGCCGGAATATGAAAAATTACAAACCGACCGCCTGCTGCCGCCCAGCGAACGCGGCATTCTGCGCTGGGATAACAATCCATGGCAGGCTGTGCAGGGAAATGGCGGCCGCACGGAACGAACCGGTGTGCAGTGGCTGCTGCCCTACTGGATGGGACGGTATTTGGGGTATATTGGAGGGTGAGTTTGAGGTGTGGCATCAGTTGTATTTGATGCCACACTATGGAATCTACAAAAGGCTGCGGTCGATATAATAATTTAGTCCAATTATGATATTCAAATCCTTGATTTGATCAAAGCCAAAAGCATCTCCCTTAAACTTGTTATCTTTATAGGCAATCGTCGTTCGCAGTGAGAGATGGTCTTCGATGAAATAATTCACGCTCCAGCTAAATGAGGTTGCTCTTGTTTGATATCTACTTAAATTACCAACCATTGCAGTTTCCTCTTTGTCGCCAATGCGTTTGGTATAAATAAAACGAGTCACAGCGGTGATCCGGTCCTGAATTACCCACAAATGCTCGGTAAAAAACGACATACTGCCGGTTTTTTCAGCGAATGCATTTTCGTCCAAATTGGATCCCCAACGCAGAGCGGCATCAAAATGCAGCATCTGATTCAGATTCAAATTTTTATAATAATTTGTATTGATATGAACGAAACCACCACGCATATCTGAATTATGCGATTGAAAACTACTAACGGTGTTTTGCGGATAGTCAATACTCTGCCTCCGCCACGAATGTGACAATTCCAGTCCGCTCTTCACCTGCCAGCCGCTAAACCGTCTGCCATTGTTTTCACGATAAAATTCCACCAGATATTCATGTTCAAATGGGGTCAACTCAGTCGCAAGTTGTGGAAATGCACTGTAAAAATCGCGCCAAAAATGGCGATCGGAACGCTGAAAAACACGCCAATAAGCCGACTGTTTTGTAAAGTAATCTGCAATTTTCAAAACGGTTGCATCATCAATGTCTGCGTCTTTTCCCAAAAAGCGAAATCGTTCACGGAACCGCAGGGCATTGATGACCGGCGTCACCTCACGAATCCTGCCCAGGCCAATATCCAGGTTTATAAGCGTTTGAAGATTCTTATAATTGTGATTAATAGTAGCAGCTTTGGTTTGGCTTGAGTTAATTTTTGAGTAAGAAAAGTTATTCTTGAGTCCGATTGCTGTAAAAAGTTTATTGGTAAAAAAATTTTGCAAATCGATTGAATTCACTAAATTAAAATCGTTGTGTTTTTCTTCTCTGCTTTCGTTATCTGGTAGATTTTCATCGCCAGTATAATCCTTCGTCTCCTTTCTAAAACGGTACGACGGAGTCATTGAAATAGACCAGCTAAGAATTCGCGTGTCGCTCTCCCTGTGATAGCCTAAACTTGGTGATATCATGATGACATAATTTTGCATTCCAGTGTCGATGGCATTTTCGACATAGCTTTCGGAGCTGTTCAAATCCTGTCCTTGAAATTTAATACCCAATTCCAATGTCCGGTACCCCCACGTCGGCAAACGGTAATCGAGCAATGGCTGAATATTTTTAGAATCACGGATCCCAATGGATGTTTGTGCATTTAAACAGGTGAGCAGAAAAAAAGACAGAAAAACAAATCCCCTTTTTCGCATTTTCCCTCCCAGTAAAATTTAAATAGTCGATTTGAATTCATTTACAAAATGCTGTTTTTATGATAGGTATTTTTATTGCGTTCTGCAAATGGAATGTATTTCTATAGCAATTAGCGATACTTTATAATTGCTATTGATGATGCAATTGCCTATTCTACACATAATCATAGCTATAAAAAGATGGAGAAAAATGTGGCATGAAAACCATACAAATGACGATAGACGAAGAACTGCTCCATGAGCTTGACCACGCTATAAATGGAAAAAAAATAACACGTTCGGCTTTCATTCGTAACTCGATCGCCTATTATTTGAAACAGCAACAGATTCTGGCAAAAGAAGCGCAGCACAAAAAGGGCTATGCAAAAAAACCAGTGGACAAAGAAGCATTTACATCCTGGGAAAATGAACAGGACTGGGGGATTTAGTGGAACGAGGAGAAATTCGCTGGTTTACTTTTAAGCAACCCGACAAACGCCGTCCAGTACTCATTTTAACGCGTAACTCTGCATTGCAATTTTTAGGTGAAACGACTGTTGCGCCAATTACTTCAACAATTCGAGATATTCCCACGGAAGTCATCTTGAACGAAATGGATGGTTTAAAACAGATGAGCGCTGTTAATTTAGATCATATCCAAACTGTTTCGAAACAGAAAATCGGTCGTTATATTGCAAAGCTATCACCTGCAAAAATGGTACAGGTTAGAGATGCCTTACTATTTGCGTACGGTTTTGATGATTAGATTGGAATACCCCCAAATCACTCCTGCACCCCAACAATTCGATTCACCCCATCCAACTCCCGATCTTCTCTACCAACGTACGGAACAAATCTCCGCGCCAATGCTCTGTTGCGGAAATCATCGATACGGCTTTTGTTGGCGCCGGAATAGCCTGAACCGTCATCGACATAGTCCACCAGCAGCACCATTTTCCCAGCTGTGACCAGGTCGATTAAAAGCGGTTCCCGCTCGTGGATTTCAGCATCAGAAACAGGTATCGTGCCGTCGTAGTACAAATCTTCGATACCAAAACCGCTGATGGTTTGTTGAAAATCGCCGGAAGTATCGTAGGACAGAATTCGCACGCCATTTTGCGGGAATACATAAAAATCTGCTTTACCTCGTGTTATGCGGGCGTGTCGAGCAATTCGCTGGACAAATTGCATCATGCGTTGGGCGGCAACATCTTCATCGATGACCAGTCCGGCTGCATTTTCATCATCGGACCAATATTCAAACGCATCAACAATATCCAGGTACACACCATCAAATCCAGCAATGATGATTTTATCGAGATAGCCGAGAACGATAGTCTGCCATTCTTCTGCCCAGTACTGCACTTTGTAATTGCCCGGCCACTCGGGATTTGTTTTACCCAGCCAACACGGCGCAGTTGTGAGCCAGTTTGCATCAAAATAATATCGGTAATCCTCTGCCTCACCGATGCTCAAATACGCCAACGCCGTTTTGCTATGAGCATGCAAAGAATCCAAATCAGTCACAGTAAAGCCTTCGGCGTCGCTGCCGTCCGCCGAGTAATCGATGGTCAGGATATCGAATCCAGTTTGCTTGATTTCGCCGATGGAAAGGTTTTGCAGTTGGTACAGCCACTTTGAGGCAGCAGGAACGTGTCCTTGTGTTGGGGCAGCATTGATTGCTGTTGGCGTGCATTCTGCTATTTTTGCCACACCGGGGCCGTTTGAATTGCTACCGCAAGCAACAATCAGGAGGATCGTGAGGAGCGGTGTTTTTGTCTTTTTCAGCATTATTGATTTTTGAATATCCAATATCCAACACGCAATATCCAATTTTCAAATAATACAAATACCTGGATATTGCGTGTTGAGTGTCGATTATTGGACATCGATTTTTTCTTTAACCACAACATCATAAACCGTCGGAATGACAACCAGGGTCAGAATCGTGCCGATGAGCAAACCCCCGATTACTGTCACGGCAAGCGGTGTGCGCAATTCCGCGCCTTCGCCGAAACCGAGGGCCATGGGCAGGAGCCCGAGTACCGTGGTCATCGTTGTCATCAAAATCGGGCGCAAGCGAACCTGCCCGGCCAATTTGATGGCCTCCCGCTTGGCCTTGCCTTCACGGCGCAATTGATTGATATAATCCACCAGCACAATGGCATTGTTGACCACAATTCCAGCTAACATAATTATGCCAATCAGCACGACAACGCTGATCGGGGTTTGCGTGATGAGCAACGTTAAAACCACACCGATTAAAGCAAACGGAATCGTAAACATGATGATAAACGGCTGCACGATTGATTCAAATTGTGATGCCATCACCAGATAAACCAGAAAAATAGCCAGGCTGATGGCCAGTTTCATGCTATCAAAAGAAGTGGCCATTTCCCGTTGCTGGCCGCTCACCTTGACTCTGAAATCGGGCGGCAGTTGCAATTCATCGATTTTACCCTGAATATCGGCTGAAATGCTGCCCAAATCGCGGCCGCTAATGTTGGCCGTAATTAATGCAACCCGTTCCTGGTCGACGCGGCGAATTTCGCTGGGCCCGCGTTCGAGCACAATATCTGCAACCGAGGCCAACGGAATCGGCACGGTTCCCTGGGGATTGACCGCCATGCGGCGCAAATCATCGACATTGCGGCGGAATTCTTCCTGGTTCCGTACCCGGATATCCACTTTGCGATCCTGTCGGGTAAACTCTGTGGCCACTTCGCCTTGCACTTTGCGGCGTACGATCGAGCCAATTGTTGAAACATCCAGCCCCATTTGGGCGACTCGCATGCGATTAAATATAATTTGCACTTCCGGATTGCCGCCTTCGGTGCTGGCTTTTACATCGCGCAGGCCTTCGATTTTTCGCATGTCCTGCGTCAATTGCAGGCTGATGCGTTCAAGTTCCTGTAAATTGTAGCCCCGCACTTCCACTTCGACCGGGGTGCTAAAACTAAAAAGTGTCGGCCGGGAAAATTTGTACTCAATTCCGGGGATATCCGCCAGTATTTTTCTTATAATTTCCATGACCCGCATCTCGGAATCGCCTACCAATCCCTCATCCAAACGGACGTGAATTTGGCCGAGATTTTCCCGTTCTTCGGTGGAACTGAATCCCATTTGCGCCGCTGTCCCGGCAACGGCGTAAACACTCGCTAAATTTTTCGTTGACTGAATTTGTGCTGCAATCTCATTGACAGTACGGTCGGTCTCCTCAATCGGTGTTCCGATCTGCATTTTAATATCGATAAAAAATTCGCCCTGGCTAATTTCCGGAATTAACTCTGTTCCGACCAGCCCAAGTCCTGCGAGGCTCAAGGCAAACATTAAAACTGTTGCCCCGATGAATGCTGTTCTTTTTTTCAGAATATATTCCAGGAAGACTGGATAAACAGCAATCAACCGGTTCAAATTGCGGTCAAAAATGCGTAAAATCGGTCCAAAAACAAATTGAAGACCTTGGGTAATAAAGCTGAAAATTTTCCCTAAAGATGCCAGAAATGCGGCTGGTGCCGAGACAAAAATTAAATTCGCCAAATTCTTTGCTTTGGATTTATTTTCAACGTTTCCATTTATTTGACTGGCTTTGTATTCTTTTGAGGATAGCATCGGAATAAGCGTGAGCGCGACAAACAGCGACGCTCCGAGGGAAAACGTAACTGCCAACGCCTGATCGTTGAACAACTGGCCGGCAATGCCTTCGACGAAAATAATGGGTACAAAAACACAAATCGTCGTTAAAGTTGAAGCGATTACCGCTTTGCCCACCTCACTGGCGCCTTTGCTGGCGGCCTCGGCAATCGGCACGCCTTTAGCGCGGTAGCGGTCGATAGCCTCAAGCACAACAATGGCATTATCGACCAGCATGCCCACCCCCAGCGCCAGGCCGCCCAGGGACATAATATTAAGCGAAACATCGGCGATAAACATACAGAAAAAAGTGACAACGATTGAAATTGGGATTGCCAGGCTGATAATGCTCGTACTTTTGAAACTGCGCAGGAAAAGCATAAGTACGATGACAGCGAAAATTGCACCCCAAATTGCCGTATTCATAACTTCGTCTACCGAGCTTTGAATAAATTGTGACTGATCGTTGATAATTGTCATGGCAATGGGAACGTTGTATTCCTTAAATTCATTGATAATCGTGTTCAACTGCGTTTTAACGCCTTCCGCCACGATTACCGTATTTTTGTCGGCCTCTTTGTAAATGGCAATTTCGACCGATTCAGCCCCATTCAAGTGGGTGATGACTTTCCGTTCCTTGTGGCTTTTCTGGATTTCAGCGATGTCTTTCAGTAAAATTGGCGCACCGCCCTGCATCGCCACGACGATTTCGTGCATTTCATCAACGGTGGTAAATTCATTTAATGTGCGAACCAGAAATTCTGCTTCGCCATCTTTCAATGTGCCACCGGTGAGGTTGACATTTTCTTGCGCCAGTCGATTGATTACCGAATTGATTGAAATGCCAAGCGACGCCAGTTTTCCCTCGTTGACATTGACTTGAATTTCTTCTTCAAGGCCACCGCTAACCTGAACGGAGGCGACACCTTCGAGCGATTCCAGTTCCTGCTTGACCCGCTCTTCGGCCAGCAAGCGCAACGAAATCAATGACTCTTCTCCGGCCAAAGCGACGCGCATAATTGGATCGAGGGAGGGATCGAAGCGCAGCAAAATCGGTTTTTCCACATCTTGCGGCAGGTTGAGCAAATCCATTTTTTCGCGGACGTCCAACGAGGCGAAATCCATGTTGGTGCCCCATTCGAATTCGAGGGTGACATCAGACATACCTGGCCGTGAGATCGAGCTGGTTCGAACCACCCCGGATACGACGCCAACAGCCTCTTCCACCGGCTTGGAAATCAGATATTCCACCTCCCCGGGTGCGGTGCCGGGATAATCCGTGCGTACTGTGAGAGATGGATAAGAAATATCCGGCAGTAAGTTGATTGGTAAACGATCAAAAGCGACAAATCCGAAAATGACCGCAGCAACAGTGAACATTGTAATGGTCACCGGGCGTGAAATTGAGAAATTAACTATTTTCATGTTTTTAGATTCTTGTTGTTATTTTTAGGTTTACGGTTGTGAGCTTCAATATCCCGGAGAGGGCTATTGTGGTTCGGAGCATCCACGTATATTTTTTCCAATTCTGTGTTGAGATTTCGATTGTCAATTTATTATCACGTTCTTAGTTAATCCGTGTGCAAAAAAAAATACTTACACAAAATAATAAGATATTCTCGTACGTGTCATTTCGGTTTTTACCGGGTGAAATAACGGAACATCCTGACACTTAACCCAGGTTCAGAGAGATGCCGGTATTGCAAAAAACACAAACTGGGGGCAAAGAAAGCTGAACAAAAAAAAATTTGTGAAAATCTTTCATTTTGTACAGCGGGTTAGTTAAAACTTCAGCAATCACTCATTTGTGCAAACTGTAATGTTCTGGAAATTAAATTCATCTTTTTATTAGTAACGAAAGCCGGCAGTGAATTTTCATGCAATTGCTGCGATTCACTATTAAATTTCATGTTGTGTTCGGCCCACTTTCCGGCGTGAGACCTGAATCGATCTATCGACAACGGCTTTTGCCCACATGCTAAGGTCATCCAAAAAGACATAGACCACCGGGATGATAAACAGGGTTAATGGTGTGCTGGTCACCAAGCCACCAACGATGGCAATTCCGACAGGACTGTACATAGCTGCCCGCCCTTCCTGCGGCCCAAATATCTGGGGAAACATAACCGGGATAACCAGCGGCGCCAGGCCAAGAATCGTTGTCAATGTAGTCATCAAAATTGGCCGCACGCGGTTTTTTCCACCGATGGTGATGGCCTCGGTGCGGGAAAGCCCAGCCCGCCGTTTTTTATTGATTGCGTCGATCAAAATGATGCCGTTGTTGACTACCAAACCACAAACAACAAGGATTCCCAACCAGCCCATTGTCGTCAGATTGGTATCCGTGAGCCAAAACATCAGAAAAACACCGGAGAGGGCGAAAGGCACAGAAAATAAAATTGTAAAAGGATGAATATAGGATTCAAACAAGGAGGCCATCACTATATAAATCAAGACGATAGCCAACCAGATTGCAAACATGGAATCTTCTTCGCCCTGTTGCATATCGCGAAAATTTTTCCCCAGGGTCCAACTGTATCCGGGCGGTAATTTTAAATCAGCGAGTCGTTTGTTGATTTCCCTGCTGGCTGAAAACATGCCACGTTCGTCCGTATTGGCAAAAACAGTCACCGTCGAGCGCCGATCTTCCCGTTCAATGGATTCCGGCCCTTTGTGCATCTGCATATTGGCAACAGAAGAAACCTGAACCATATTTTGTTCGCTGTTTTGCAAAGCCATATTTTCCAATTGTTGACGGTTAGTACGGTCCTCTTCCGCCAATTGCATGAGAATATCCACTTCCTTGTCCTGGGTTTTGAATTTGGAGGTGGATCGGCCACCCAATGCAGAGGAAATAGAGCGTGCCACGTCTTGAGCCGATAATCCAATATTTTGCGCGCGTACCCTGTCGACGCTTATTTGCAATTCCTCATCCCCGCGCTCCAGCGACGTATCGATATCTTTTATCCCTTTTATCCCTTGCAACCGCTCCCTGATCTCTTCGGCAAATGTAGAAAGCACTGACAGGCTCTCGCCCTTGAGCTCGATTGAAACACCTTCTTCGTTGCCACTGCGGCCGTGACGCCGCCCAACTTTAAACTCAACTCCGGCAAACTCAGGTAAACCGGCTCGAATTTCATCGTAAAGTTCAGTGGTATTCTTTTCCCCATCCTCTTCCGGGATGAAATAGACCGTTATTCGCCCGCCGCGCTTGCGGTAATCTGTGGTGACGTTTTCGATCTCAAACTGCTCTCTATTCTTCAGCAAAAGTGTTTCCAGTGAATCAAAAATTGCATGCACTTCTGCTTCAGAAAAATGGCGGTCAACATCCGCATTTAAATCCATCCGGCGGGAGGGCGTCCGCGGCATCCAGTCGCGGTCGATTAAGTCTTTCAAATACCAGGTTCCGCCCAATAAACTTAATCCAAAAAGAAGGACGACCAGCGAAACCGGAAAGCGCACCAGCCGGCCTATAATTTTCGAATAGCCGATGCCCAGATTGGCGATGAGTTTATTTTTTTTCTTTTCCTGCCCGGTAAAAAGATAGGATGAAGCCAAAGGGATGAGTGTAAGACTCATCAGCAGACTGGCCACAGAAGCAACGACGATGGCAATGCCGAAATCGCCCATCCAACGGCCGAACCCACCAGCATTCATAAACAGCATCGGTACAAAAACGATGACGGTTGTGAGCACAGCAGCCGTGACGGCCACAGCCACCTCTTTTGCCCCGACAATGGCAGCATCAATGGCGCTCAATTCCTCTTCCTGTTTATGACGAAAAATATTTTCCAACACAACCACGGCCGGGTCAACCAGCATCCCCACCGCAAACATAAGCCCGGAAAGTGATACGATATTTACGGTTATCGTTGAATTGAACGGTGCCAACCGTAATATATACATGAGTAAAAAAGTAGCAATAATAGAGATGGGAATTGCCATTGCGATGATGATTGTGCTGCGTACTTTTCGTAGAAAAAAGTAAAGAATAAAAATGGCAAGGACAGCGCCAACCAATCCTGCGAAAGTTAAATTAAACAGGCTGTTTTTAATTTCTGTGGATTGATCACGATAAACTTGCAGCTCCACCCCGGCATAGCTCTTTTGATTCTTCAGATCGTTGATAAACTGACGGCTTTTTTCAGCCACTTCGATGACATTGGCGGTGGAAGCTTTATAAACTTGCAAAACCACGGCTTCGCTTTTATTCAAACGCCCAAAGCGCGTTTTTTCGGGAAAATCAAACTTAACGGTAGCGACATCGCGCAATACCAGTCCGCTCCCGCGAATGGGGGTGTTGGCAATTTCATCCACCGTGCGGTACTCGCCAATCGTTCGCACAGAAAACTTCCGGCTGCCGTGCAAAACAGTGCCACCAGCCACATTGATGTTATTCTGCCTTAAACTGGAAGCGAGCTGGAAAAAATCCAGGTTGTGGGCACGCATGCGCTCGAGATCCAGCTCGACGAGGACTTTGCGCTCATCCATCCCACGGATTTCAACGTTGGCGACTCCCTCAATGCGCTGAATTTGCGGTACCAGAATTTTGTTGACCAAATCATAAAGTGCGTCGTTGCTTTTGCTCCACGCAACACTAAACTGAAACACCGGCATATCGCTGGTTTGCCACCGCCGAATTCGAATTCGGTCCACATCGCTCGGCAAATTCGGACGCACCCGGTCGAGGCGGTCACGTACTTCAACTGAGGCTAAATCCATGTCAGTACCCGCCAGAAACGAGAGCCGGACATTGCTGCCTGTGCTCGCCGAAGTACTGGTCATGGTTTCCAGGTTTGTGAGTGTGCCCATCATATCTTCAATCGGTTTGGAAATGAGGCGTTCCACTTCCTGCGGCGATGAAGACGGATACGGCACATCAATGCGTAAATTGGAGGAAGAAAATTCCGGGAAAAATGTTAGCGGTAGCCGGTTCAAGCTCAGCAAACCGATGACGATTATGCTGAGGATTATCATCAGCATTGTTATTGGGCGTTTGACCGCAAATTCTGATATATTCATAATTTAACCGTTAAATTGGTATCCATTTTATAAATTCAAGGACGTTTGTTACTCCCTGGGGCCACCACCGCGCATGCCGCTCAATTTTTCGCGTAAAAACCGATATTGTTTGAGCAAGTTCGTCTCCATTTCCGGATCTTTGGCAACAGCTTCTTCGAAAGCTTCGGCAACCTCCGGGGCACGGTTTGAGATGCGGGCCAGCATATTCTCAATAAATTCATTAAAATAGGCCATCTTTTTTGCGGGATCATTTTCGATCTGCGGCTCTTCCTGCAATTTCATTTCGTACATTCGCCGCCCCATCCGCGATTCCAGAATTTCTTTCTCTAATTGCGCCAGTAATTGCATGTCAACAGGTGCTGATTTTTTAGTTTTGGCGTCATCATTTGCCAGTGTCGGTTCACCGGTTGAAGCAGAGGGATTCGATTTTTTACCACTTTTTGTTGCTGTCTCCGGCCGGGAGCCGTTCTGTGTAAGATTCGGTTTTTTATCTGTATTATTTGCTGGTGCCGGCTTCTTGCTTTTTTCAGCAATCTGCGCAGGAGCCGCCTGACTCCCAGCAATTTTTATTGGCAGACCTTCCCGCAACCCATCCTGTCCAATGGTCACAACGTGTTGCCCTTCTTCGAGCCCTTGTAAAACTTCGATTACATCACCGGAGGAGAAACCTACTTTCAGCGCTACTTTATGAGCCCGCCCCTCCTGCATCAGATAAACTTGCTCCGTTTCACTTTCCAGAAGTATCGCTTTTTTAGGAATGAGCAGCGTATTTTCATGCTTTTCTGTTGTGATATAAATGGAAGCAAACATGCCCGGTTTTAACCATTTTTGAGCGCCGTCAATATCAATTGTTACTTTAACAGTTCCATTCGCAGGATCGACCACGGGGCTGATCATCGTCACTTTTCCGGAGAACTCCTTGTCGCTCAAAGCATCGGCTTGTATGCGGGCACCCTGGCCCTCAAACACGCGTATAATGTCCTTTTCCGGTACGTAAATCCGGGCGCGCAATGGTTCAAAATCGGCGATTGCGAACAAAGTTTCATTGCTATTCACCCGTTGACCAAGCTCGATATTCCGGCTGGTGATAATTCCGGAAATCGGGGCGCGCACCTCGGTATATTCTATTTTCAACTTTGCTGCTTCCCATGTGGCTTTCGAGCTTTCATATTGCATTTCAACGGTATCATGATTTTCTTTGGCAATGAGATTTTTTTCTAACATATTTTTAGAACGCTCAAATGCTTTGGCATCGGTGTCCATTCGTACCTTCGCCTGAATCAACTCAATTTTGAGTTCGGCCTCATTTAACTGGGCCAGCATTTGCCCGCTTTTTACCCGCGTGCCTTCTTCCACGTACAATTTCACCACGTGGCCAGCTACTTTTGCAACAACATCCACCATCTTTTCTGCTTCAATCGTTGTTGTGTGTAGCAGAAATGTGGAGATATCTCCTTTTTCAACGACCGCTGTTTGTACCGGAATAGCGGCTTTCCCAGCAGACATCCCGCCACCGTTCGCCCCCCGGTTTCCTGCCGGGTCACTTTCCTTATTTTCCGAACTGCATGCACTGTAAATCAGCATAAAAACCAACAGCGATAAAGCTGTGCTCAGCGTTGAATTGACTTTGTTTTTAAGTTGTTTTTTCATTTCTTCAGAATCCGTTATTCACCTTTAAAATATTTCATTAGTAATCTATTTTTTAGAAGTTCTTATTTCCAAAATTCACAAAAATCTTTTTAGCCTGAATGATTCAAAAAGCGCAGAGGATGTGCCTGGCACTTCGTTGATTTTTATAAATTTAACTAAGTGCCAGGCACATTTTACCCAATTTATGATTAGATCAGGTTAGATTTTGATCAACATTAAAAATGCAGACTGTTTCTTTTTGCGTACCAAATCCAAAAGATGATATTGAGCATTATAATTAAAGCAATTCCTGCCATCGACAGCAAAAAAGGATTTTTATCCTGCCTTTTTACCACAAACAAGCTTTTTTCTATTTTCAGCAATTCCGCACGTGAGAGCTCACTCATCAGCCGGAATCGCAGGCCCTCGAATTCTCCATTGACAAATGAAAGCAGTGCCTTCGGCTTTCGTTTACCGCTGCGCTGGGATTCTTTACCATGAGACTCTTGAAACATAGATATAGTGCTCAAACCATCGGTATATAAAAAATGGAGTATTTTATTATCGTTGCGATCAAGCCGGCGAATCATGTGTAATTTAAATCCGGTTGGTAAATGTTTAGGCAAGAGAAAATTGCCATCGTGTTCGGCTAAAAATTCTGTTAAATTGGAAAAATGTGTTGGCACTTGCTTTCGTTTTTTGAAAATTTTCGTCCCTTTTTTGGCTTCGAAAAAAATCGTTGAATCCGGAATGCTGTGATCAACATTCTGCCAAAATTGACTGCGAGAAAGTTGTTTGCCGGATTTGGATGGGATATTAATATCAGTCCGATAAATGAATTTTATCTCGCGGTCAAAAAGCATCGCCACTGCCATACGGCCTTCGTAAGCGGAAGAAATTATCAGGCTTTGCGTCGCCCGGCCAAGGTATTCCGGTCCCACCTCGGTTTCAAATGTATAATTTTGGGCTAATAATTCCGGATCGATAAATAATCGCTGATTGTGGTACCAATGGTGAAATCGGCGTTTTAAACCACGGCGCGAATCTCCATCACTCGATTTAAAAAATAAGTCATCGCCATCGCGAATGATAAGGGGTGCTGCGCTATCATCTGCCGCCGGAATAAATTTATAAACCGCCCGATTATCCGGCCACACATAAATCTGCCAACCGGTATTTTTTTCGCCATCTCGCAGCTGTTCCTGCACGTTATAAATACCCGAAACAGCGCTGTTTTCAGTTGCCATTTGCAATTTTTGCAGTAAAATTCGTGCATCAGATTCTGTGAGTTTTTCAGCGCCAATCATTCCATTTGGTGCTGTAACAACAAAACTGACAAGCAATCTGATTGAAAATTTAATCCAATATTTTTTCATCTTTAATATCACTATTTTAAATCACTTAACACAATTTCCGCAGCAAGCAAATCACCCGAGGCCATATGGTGTTCTTCAAGGTAAAAAGCATATTCCTGCTCAACGGATGTTGGCTGCCCTGACGGCCAGAGCCAGACGATCATAAAAATACAAGCTGCCAGTGCGGAGGCCATAGAGGCCGTTCGCGGCCAATTTAATAAAACTGCGGGCCGCGTGTATTTATCGGACCATCGATTTTCAGGTTGCAATGCGTGCCAGACATTTTTTTTAATTGCACCAATTGCACGAGGTTTTAACTCCGCATCAATCAATTTTCCAGCGGCCGTTTTAATCGTCCTGAGCTCAGAGTAAAGTTTTTGCGCCGCTCTATTTTGTTGCATAAACTGCTGCGCTTCCGCTGAGAGCTGCGGATTAAAACCATCTAACCAGGCCTGTAATTCCATTTCAAAAGTTTTTAAATTCATAGGTTTTTCCTCTAACTTTAGGCGTTAAAGAATTCCTGCAATTGAGCGCGTAAGTGCAAGCGGGCGGTGTGCAACCGTGAGGTTACAGTGCCCGCAGGAATGCCTGAAATTTCTGCAATTTCCCGAATTTTAAATTGCTCGATTTCGAACAGGATGAAAACAGATTTCAGTTTTTGCGGCAATTTTTGAATTGCCCGATTTATGTGGCGCTGTAATTCTGTGTTTTCAAGACTGTCTTCCGGTGTTGAAACATGCATTTTTGACCGTACATTTTCCTCAACATTTCCATTTTCTGCCGGCATAAAATAACGGCGTGCACGACGCAATGCCCTGCGCTTGTTGGAGAGCCGATTAAGCAAAATAGTTAAAATCCAGGTAGAAAATTTATAATTTGGATTGTATCGATCCAGCGCTTTGTATGCGGCAATAAATGTATCCTGCAGAACATCAGCACTGTCTTCCGGGCTTAATCCATATTTGCGCGCAAAACGGTAGCACAAAGGAAAATATTTTTCCATAAGCTGATCAAAAGCCGCATTGTTGCCCGCACATGCTTTGTTTATAAGCTCAAAATCTTCGATTTTTTTGGATTTTGCCAGTTTCACTTCAATTTATTCATGCTTTAACTTTATCCGACTGCACTTTTTAAACTCAATTCCTACGCGATGTTTAAAATCAGTCGCGTAGGATTCACAGACTCCGCTTTTCCCGATTAGAATATTTCCACATACTTTCTTTTACACCGGAACCTGCGGTTTCATCAAATTTATTTTAATTTTCTGCATCTATTTTTGTCGCAAGATAGCGACTGAGTTCTGTTTTCACAAACAATAAAAACTCATAACCAAATTGGCCGCAACCTGACTGTCAATGCTGGGATTCTCCGCCGCCCGAAAAATGGCGGAATACAGTGGCAATTTTATTTCATATTGAGTCTGTAGCTTTCTTTTTTTTTCTTGCAAAAATGTAAAAAACATCCTATTTTTCAATCCATTTTTATCTGCCAATTGACCAAAAATCTCACCCGGCAAAAAAAAATTACAATTTGAGACCAATATCGGGAACATTATGCATCCAATTTGTGTTCCTTGCTGAGATAATTATTTGTTCCAGAAACCGGAGTAGAAGGAAACCAACGATGACTGTTCGCAAAACTGAAAATGTCACTATTCTCAAACCGATAACCCGCCGCCTCGATAGAGAAGGTGCGATCGGTTGTACAAATAAATTGCAATCCATTATAAAATCAGGAATCGACCGTATTCTCCTCGATTTATCTGAAATTCTGTATATCGATACCCGGGGGCTGGGCTTCATCATCGAAGCCATGGAAGCGGTGGAAGGCATTGGCGAAATTTCTATATGCTGCCCCAACGGCCGCGTTCATGAATTTTTACAGCTCACAAAAATGGATAATATTCTGCGGATTTTCCCAAACCAAACAACCGCACTGTCCACAATGGCGGCCTAAATTTTTTGAAATCACAGAAATGATTTCTGTGATTTCACCGCCACAATTTTTGCACATAGTCCTGCGCCGGCAAATTTATTTGAAAATTAAACTGGCATTTTTCCTCCCTGAGATTCACTGCAATTCAGGCCGATTTCGAAAACACCCCTCAATAATTTCTGCGTTCGAATGCGCAACCAAGTGTTCGTCGGGGGAGAATCAAGTTTCTCAAAATGATACCATTTACATTGCAAAGCCCTTGTTGCATTTTCGTTTAGAAATCCTTACTTTAATTTTTTCTAAAATGTATCCTGAAAGCAATTTTCTTAAAATAGATTGAATTGATAGCAAAAAGATATTTCTGAATTTGAATTTTTAAATGCACAAAGATAGCATGCCGACATACCAGGATGTCACGACTGCACCGCAATTTCGTGAGGCCCAATCATTTGAATCCGCGCTTGCAGCCATAGCAAAACAAATTGATGCCCGCCCGCAAACAGCATCCCCCCTCTCGTTTAACCGTATAAAAATCAGCATACACGATTTGGATCCTTTAGCGTGGCTTGGCCATCAAAAAGGCGAAAATAAAATATACTGGGCTGACCGCGACACGGCATTTGAGATGGCTGGTTTAGGCTCAATTTACACGGTTTCGGCAACATCGGATGTCGACTATACGGCACTTTTTCAGCGGCTGCAAAAAATTTTGGCTGAAAATCAACCAGGGTTGCGATTTTACGGTGGAACTCGCTTTTACGAATGTTTTGAAAACGATGCAACATGGCAAAGTTTTGGCACCTACAGGTTCATTATTCCCGCAATCGAAGTTCACAGAGATCAGAACGGAACTTCGCTTATCTGCAACTTCAATGACCGGCAAAAAGCAAAGTACATATTAAAAAGTCTGGCTGATACTCAGAAATTTCAAACCCACAAAAATGGGAAAAACGGGAAATCCAGGTCTGTTCTTGTGAAAAGGACCGATATTCCGCATGAGGAAGCATGGGACGCCAATATTAGTGCCGCGCTGCACGCCTTTAAAAAACGCCAACTGGATAAAGTTGTTCTCGCCAGAAAATCCGTTTTCGAGTTTGATGAAAAGATCGATTCTGTATCACTGATCAGCACGCTGCGTAACTCCAACAGCAAACTCTTTTATTTCCTTTTCCAGTTTGATGAAAACTCGGCCTTTCTTGGCGGCTCCCCGGAGCTTCTCTACTTGCGAAAAGGATTGCAAATTAAAAGTGAAGCGATTGCTGGAACAAGACCGTGCGGCGCAACACCGGCAGAAGCGAAACAGTTTGGCGCCGACTTGCTGGCTTGTGAAAAAGATATTCGTGAGCATCGATTTGTTTTAGACAGCATCAAAAATAACTTGCTTGAAATTTGTGAGACGGTGGATACAGACGATCAGCTAAGCCTGCTGCAACTCTCGCGTGTCCAGCATTTGCGTTGCCGGTTGCAGGGCATTCTTTCACCTGGAATTACCGATGCACACATCATCGAACTCATGCACCCGACCCCGGCTGTCGGTGGGATTCCCAAAGAAAAGGCGATTGCCGCCATTCGGCAACTGGAACACTTCGACCGCGGCTGGTACGCTGCACCAGTTGGTTATATTTCACAAAATGAAGCAGAATTTGTCGTTGCCATTCGCTCCGGATTGGTTCGGAACAATCAACTCTCATTATTTTCCGGTGCCGGAATCGTGGAAGGTTCCGTGGCGGCCAGCGAATGGGAAGAAATCGAAAATAAAATTGCCAATTTTATGAAAGCCATCACCTCGCGATGATACGCTCATCAGCAAATTTGAATGCCCTGTGGTGCAATTTGCTCGTCGAAGAGCTGGTACGCAACGGTGTCGACCAATTTTGTATTTCCCCGGGTTCACGCTCAACCCCGCTAACCCTCGCCGCCGCGAACAATAAATGGGCGAAAACTTCTCTATTTTATGACGAGCGCGCAGCCGCTTATTTCGCAACCGGTTTTGCACGCGCGACGGGCAAGCCAGCAGTTCTTATTTGCACTTCCGGCACCGCCGTAGCTAACTTTCTGCCCGCGGTAGTCGAAGCTGCTGCTGCAAATATTCCACTCATAATTCTGTCTGCAGACCGGCCTGCAGAATTACGGGATACCGGGGCCAACCAAACCATCAGCCAGCCAAATATCTATGGAGATTATATTCGCTGGCACTTTGATCTGCCCTGCCCGACACTTGAAATTACGCCACAATTTGTGCTCACAACCATCGATCAGGCTATTTATCAGGCCACTCGAAATCCTGCCGGCCCGGTGCATCTCAACTGCATGTTTCGTGAACCATTAGCGCCGCTTGAAAATGATACTGTAAATCGGGTTGATTTCGCAGGGCTTGAAAAATGGCTTGACGCAACAAGCCCGTTTACCAGTTACGTGCCGGGCGAGTGCAAGATGTCACCGGATTCAGTAAAAAAAGCGGCTATAAGCATCAATTCATCTATTTCAGGTTTGGTTATTTTAGGCGAGATGCGCAGTGAAAAAGATCAGCAGTCTGCAGTAAAATTTTGCCGGGAATTGAACTGGCCAGTGGCATTGGATATCCAATCCGGCCTGCGCCTGCAAAACCTTGACGAACCGTTTCTGCCATTTTTTGACCAATTGCTCTATTCAGAAGAATTTATTGGAAATTTTAAACCCGATACCGTAATTCAGCTCGGCGACCGTCTTGTTTCTAAAAAACTGGCGCAATTTATCGCACATGCGGACTTGGAAAATTATATATTGGTTGCCAACCATCCGTTTCGCCGCGACGAAAATCATAAAATATCGTTGCGTTTCGAGCTGCCGGTCGCCGTATTTTGTGAATCACTGCAAAGCCACCTTATTTTCTCGCAGCCACCAGAAAAAATAAATGCTGCCCATTCCCTGACCGCCAGCCATCTTACCAGTTATTTTGAAAAAATGGTAGAATTAAACGAACTATTTCTTGCACGAACTTTGTCTGAAATCATCCCGGAAAACAGCGGATTATTTCTCGGCAACAGCATGCCGATCCGGGATATGAATACGGTCGCCGGCCTCCCGGGTAAAAATATTAAAATTGCAGCCAACCGCGGTGCCAGCGGTATCGATGGCAATTTAGCGACGGCTGTCGGGTTCGCTGCCGGACTGCACACTCCAGTTACCGTCCTGATTGGAGACTTGGCAACATTGCACGATCTCAATTCATTTTATTTACTTTCGCAGACGCACGAACAAATCATTACAATTATCAGCAATAATCACGGTGGGGGCATATTTAATTTCTTACCCGTCGCGCAAACCACTGAGCATTTTGAACCGTTTTTTGGCACGCCGCATTCCCTCAATTTTCAGCGGGCTGCACAAATGTTTTCACTGGATTATAAATGCGTGACCACGCATGATGCGTTCGTCGAATCCTATCAATTATTTGTCGCATCGACAAAATCTGCAATAATCGAAGTTGAGACCAGCCGGGATAAAAATTGGCAGCTCCACCGGAAACTTCAAAAACAAGTGGCTGCCAGCGTCGATAAATTTTTCCAGGATTAATATGCCTTCCGCGCCCACATTTTTATCAGGTCAATCACAATCCGGATTAAGTTATTTTTTATTTGGAAATCGCCGAAATCCTGTTATTATTTTTCTGCATGGATTTTTAGGTTCGGCGCGGGATTGGTTTTCAGTGGCGGAGATTTTGTCGAAAAACTACTGTTGCTTGCTGGTGGATTTGCCTGGTCACGGCGAAAGCAGAGATTTACCCAAATCCGGTTATACGATGCCCGTTTGTGCTGAAAACATTATCCATTTATTAAAAGAATTACGAATTCACACGACACATTTGGTTGGCTATTCCATGGGCGGCAGGTTGGGATTTTATCTCGCGGCACATTACCAGAAATTTTTCGATAAAATTGTACTCGAATCAGCATCTCCGGGTCTGCAAACTGACGCCGAAAAACAACAGCGAATAAAACAGGATGCCGAAATTGCACAGAAATTAGAATCGTTGCCATTTCAGGATTTTCTGGATTATTGGTATACTTTGCCGCTGTTTGGTAGCTTGCGAAAACATGAGCGACTGGGCCATCTGAAAAAGGTACGCCAAACGGTTTACACCGAAGGTCTCATCTTTTCGCTCCGGAAAATGGGCACCGGTGTGATGCCCAATTTATGGCCCGAATTGCATAATATTACCAACCCGGTTTTGCTTCTCACTGGTGACCTGGATAAGAAATTTGAAAATATTAATAGGGAAATAAATGAGAAATTGCCAGACGGCCGTCATCAAATTATTCGCGCCGCCGGGCACAATTTACACTTTGAACAGCAAAAAATTTTCATCGAAATACTCATCTCTTTTTTTAAGAAGGAAGGAAAAAATGAGCGAAATTAATTGGCATGAATCGGGTGATTATACAGATATAAAATTTCATAAAAGTGAGGGAATCGCCAAAATTACTATCAATCGGCCGCATGTACGAAACGCCTTTCGTCCTTTGACCGTCAAGGAGATGATCCACGCCCTCGACAATGCCCGAGACGATGCTGAAATCGGCGTAATTATTTTAACGGGTGAGGGCGAGAAAGCATTTTGCTCCGGCGGTGATCAAAGTATTCGTGGCGACGCCGGTTATGTGGATAACCAAGGTGTGCACCGGCTCAATGTACTCGATTTCCAGCGTAATATTCGTACCTGCCCCAAACCTGTGATCGCCATGGTAGCAGGATATGCCGTTGGTGGCGGCCATGTTTTGCACATGATTTGTGATTTGACAATCGCAGCGGACAACGCTATTTTTCAGCAAACCGGGCCCAAAGTAGGTTCGTTTGACGGCGGCTGGGGAGCCAGCTACATGGCGCGCATAATCGGACAAAAAAAAGCGCGGGAAATCTGGTTTCTCTGTCGTCAGTACAACGCGCAACAGGCTTTGGATATGGGGCTGGTAAATACAGTTGTGCCATATGCTGAACTCGAAAAAGAAACAGTGCAGTGGTGCCGGGAAATTCTGGCTAATTCGCCGTTAGCGATACGGTGCTTAAAGTCAGCATTAAATGCTGATTGTGACGGCCAAGCGGGACTGCAGGAGTTGGCGGGTAACGCAACACTGCTTTTTTACATGACGGAAGAAGGCCAGGAAGGGCGCAATGCTTTCAATGAAAAACGCAAACCTGAGTTTAAAAAATTTCCCAAAAGACCATAAAATAATAGACGGGATGAACAGGATTTTCAGGATATTAAATATTACAATTTCCTGTTTATCCTGTAAATCCGGTCAAAACTAATTCTACTCATCAAACACACGCAGCAATGTATCGCGAAAAATCCCCTGCGTGCCGTAGCCTTCTTTGAAACGCGATAATCCCCAGTTCACTTCCATATTATTGGTGAAAGTACCAAAATCAAAGTACTCGAATCCCTTGGCTGCGTAGTGTTGAAATGCCTCATAAAATAAAATATTCAAAGGCCGCAGTTTTTGGAATTCCGGATTGTGGCTAATGTAAAAAGCCAGAGTCGTGCGTGGACATGCTTCGAAAAAAACCGTTCCGGCGCACATTTGCCCAGCAGAAAATGAGGCGAGCAGATGAATTTTTTCCGGAAAATGGTCGGCAAGCCATAAGAGCTCTTTCAAACTGTGTGTTGGAGTGACGCCGTGGCGTAACTGCAAATTACTGGCGAGAATTTCATAAAATGTGGCATAATCCTCCGACCATTTCACTTCGACACCCAGTTTTATGGCACGCCGCACGGCACGCCGGGATTCGGCAGTAAATTGATTCAGCGCAAATTCCGCATCGTGATGTAATTTACAAACGGCGGTCAATTCACGTTTGCGATAGCGAAAACCATGCTGGTACAACAGAAATTCGTAATAATTACTCGGACGGCGCAAGTAGACGAGCGGCGGCACAGTGAGTTCGATGCCGCCAAATCCGGCCTTTTTGCTATATGTGAGAAGCGATTTGATCACACGTTCGGTGTCGCGCAGTGAAGTATCTGGACGCACGATGATGCCACCGTAGCTGGCTCCGGCGTGGGAGCGCAGGATTTTCTGCTCATCTGTGGGACGCAAGGCTGCCGGCAGTATCGCGAGCAAACGGCCATCTTTATAAAAAAGCAGCGATTTGTCGATAAAGCGGTCGGCGGGATGGTAATTTAAAAAAGTGCGCTGATTAAATAGTGTGCCGTTGTTGCTGGATTCGATAAACGCATCCCATTCGGTTGCGTTTTCAGGTGTGAATTGTGTTATTTGGATTTTATCCATAAATTATTGCAATTTGTAGATTTAAGTTTGGAAGGAAAGTGCGATCCCAGGCTAATGAAGTCTGGAACCGCATTTATATTTTAATTACCCATCAACTTTGCCAGCAATGCTTTCTCCAAATGCATGCGGTTTTCCGCCTGATCGAAAACCACAGAACGCGGTCCATCCATCACTTCGGCGGTGACTTCCTCGCCGCGGTGGGCGGGAAGACAGTGCAGAAAAATAGCATCCTCATTGGCGTGGGAAAAGAGCGCATCATTGATCTGAAATCCTTCAAAAAGTTTCAATCTGGCCGCTTTTTCTTCTTCCTGGCCCATGCTCGCCCAGACATCGCCGTAAAGTGCATCAGCGCCTGTGGCCGCTTCCACAGCTGAATTGGTGACCGTAATTTCACTTATCCCGGCATTGCGGGCGTCGGCTAAAATCTGTGCGTTTGGCTCATAACCGGGCGGCGTTGCAATGCTCAATTTGAATGGCAAACGCGAGGCCAAATTTATCCACGAGTGGCAGACATTGTTACCATCCCCTATCCAGGCAATATGCACATCTTCGTAGCGGCCTTTTACTTCCATAACCGTCAGCATATCACTCATAATCTGGCAGGGATGCAGCAAATCCGACAACCCGTTGATCACCGGCACGCTTGCCGATTTGGCCAGTCCGGCGACATAACTGTGCTCAAAAACCCGTGCCATAATTCCATCGCAGTAGCGCGAAGTGACCTGTGCGACATCTTCGACTGATTCGCGCTTGCCCATACCGATTTCCGCCGGTCCCAAATACAGGGCATGACCGCCCAATTGGTACATACCAACCTCAAAAGAAACACGGGTACGCATCGATGGTTTCATGAAAAACATAGCTAATGTTTTTCCTTTGAGATAGTGGTGTTCTATGCCGTTGCGCTGCTTGTTTTTCAGATCTGTCGCCAGATTCAAAAAATCAACAATTTCTTCTTTCGTCCAATCTGCAATGCTGATAAAATCTTTTTTCATAGTTATACCTTTTTATAAACGCTCATACAAAATGAAATAGGTGGATGTTTAATGTAATTACTAAGCGTATTCACTTTAAAAATGACGAGCTTCAGCATCCTGAGTAGCCCCGGAGGTATTTAGCGGAACACTCCGGGTGCTTTCGGTCGAATTCTATAAAACGTATCGACCCAAATCTTCGTCTTTCAGAATTTCTTCCAAAGTTGTCTGGACAAGTTCTTTGGTAATTTTAACATGCCCCTTCCGTTTATCGGGGACTTCAAAGAGAATGTCTTCTAGCAAAGAGGATAGTACCGTATGCAAACGTCGAGCGCCGATATTTTCCATCGATTCATTAACCCGCCAGGCGATTTCGGCGATTTCTTTCACGGCATCATCCTCGAATTCCAACTTTACACCATCGGTTTTCAGCATGGCGGTGTATTGCTTGAGCAGCGCATTTTCCGGCTCCTGCAAAATGCGCACAAAATCTTCAGCCGTCAGGTTGACCAGCTCCACACGAATCGGGAAACGGCCTTGCAACTCCGGAATGAGATCGGAAGGTTTTGAGACATGAAAAGCACCGGAGGCAATAAAAAGTACGTGATCGGTTTTGACAGTGCCGTATTTTGTACTGACGTTTGTACCCTCAACTACAGGAAGCAAATCGCGCTGCACCCCTTCGCGGGAAACATCGGGGCCTCCCTGGCTGCCTTTGCCGGCAACTTTATCGATTTCATCGAGGAACACGATACCGGAATTTTCCACCCGCTCGATGGCTTCGCGGTGCACTGATTCGGAGTCGATGAGTTTTGATGCCTCTTCCTGAATGAGAAATTCACGTGCTTCCGAAACTTTGAGCTTGCGCTTTTTCGTTTTCTTCGGCATCATATTGCCTAACATATCCTGCAGGTTTGCGCCCATTTCATCCATGCCCATGGGACTGAAAATTTGCATCATCGGGCCGGAATCTGCCGGAACATCGATTTCCACCTCGCCGTTTTCCATTTTTCCGGCTTCGAGCATATCCCACATTTTCTCACGAGTACTCTTTTTACCAGCGGTTTCCAGGTCATCCGCTACATCGCCGACACCTTCTTCGTTCATCAAAATAGACCGGTCCGTGCGTAGTGGCTCACCGGGAATCAATAAATCGAGAATACGTTTGTTGGCATTTTTGCGCGCCGGTTCCTGCACAGCCTCAAACTGTTCGTTTTTCACCATTACGACTGCATATTCGGCCAGATCACGAATAATCGATTCCACATCGCGGCCAACATAGCCGACTTCGGTAAATTTCGTGGCTTCCACTTTAACGAAGGGCGCGCCGGCCAATTTGGCCAGACGGCGGGCAATTTCTGTTTTGCCGACGCCGGTCGGGCCGATCATAATAATATTGTTGGGCATGATTTCATCGCGCAGATCGTCCTCCACACGCAAGCGGCGCCAGCGGTTGCGCAACGCAATGGCAACCGATTTTTTCGCAGAGTCTTGCCCGATTATAAATTTATCAAGTTCAGATACCACTTGTTTTGGAGTTAATTCTTTATTCAAAGACATACTAAAGTTCCTCGATTGTCAAATTATGATTGGTGTAAATACAAATATCTGCGGCAATATTCATGGCATTTTCAGCGATTGTTCGGGCATCGAGATCCGCGTTTTGTACCAATGCAAGACCCGCCGCCAGTGCAAATCCGCCGCCGGAACCGATGGCGATGACTTCGTGATCCGGCTCGATGATGTCGCCATTGCCGGAAATAAGAAATGTATTGTCTTTGTCCATAACAATAAGCTGCGCTTCCAGGCGGCGTAAAAACTTGTCAGTGCGCCATTCTTTTGCTAACGCCACTGCCGCCCGATCCAATTTGCCGCGGGCTGATTCTAAAAATTGCTCAAATTTTTCGAAAAGAGTAAACGCATCGGCAGCAGCGCCGGCAAAACCAGCCAAAACCTGCCCCTGGTGCATTGTTCGGACTTTCCGGGCCTGTCCTTTAAAAATTGTGTTGCCCCAGGTTACCTGTCCGTCGCCAGCCATCACCACTTTACCTTTGTGGCGTACACCCAAAATTGTCGTCGCGTGAAATTGATTTTCTTGCATAAGTTAAATGCCTTTTATTTTTCTTTAAGTTATTTTCTGTCAATCGTACCCTGAGCATGTCGAAGGGCGCGGCGCGTCGAGTTTGCTTTATTCTTTTGACAGGATAAACCGGATTTTCTGGATTACATTTACATTACTGTCTTATTCCTGTTCCATCCTGTAAATCCCATCTAAAACTACATTCCAACACCAGCCATTGCAAACAATATTAAGCCCCAATCCGTTCCGCCTATTTTGCAAGAAAGATAAAAAAATTATGCTGGAATCCGAGTAAAATATTTGGAAGATTTGCGATAGTCAACCTTTCACTAAATTTTGGTATCAAGCTGAAATTCCATTTGGCTTTTTATGCTGCTTTTTTGTTCGATAAACCTTGTTTTTACTTGAAATTATATTTAGAATAAATTTGTTAAATTCTTGCTGCAGCCTTACTTTCACTAAAAATCTACCTGCCTATTTTAGTGCATTACTTTACCGGTCAGAATTACCGAATTTAAGAGTTCAAAATATGCCTATTGCCCACCGATCAAAAAAAAATATACCAACATGCAGGTGCACGCAACCGTTGCAAATTATTACCGTAGTGCATTCTGAAATTGCCCGCAACAAAACAATTTTAGAGGAGAAATATGAAAGCAATCGTGATCGATAAATACGGACAACCGGAGGTCCTTCAACTTAAAAAAGTAAAAAAACCCACGCCCAAGGACAATGAAGTTCTGATAAAAATCCACGCAACTTCGCTCAATTTCGGGGATATCACAGTTCGAAATTTTAAAAGCCTCACCCCCCGGACTTTTTCGATGCCTTTCATATTCTGGCTCTTTGCTCGAATCGCCGTCGGCATCAGAAAACCGAGGATAAAAATACTGGGTAGTGAATTTGCCGGGGAAATTGAAACCATCGGCAAAGATGTGAAACGATTCAAAGCGGGAGATGCTGTCTTTGGCTATCGCGGCATGAACATGGGGGCAAATGCCGAATATCTGTGTATGCCGGAAACCGGTGCAGTGGCAACTAAACCGGCGAATATGACATTTGAGGAAGCCGCCAGTGTTCCGTACGGCGCCATAACCGCGTTAAGTTTACTGAGACACACAAATATTAAAAACGGGCAAAAAGTTCTGATCAACGGCGCATCCGGCAGCATCGGCTCCGCCGCGGTACAGCTTGCGAAAAATCACTTTGGCGCTGTGGTTACCGGCGTTTGTGGCACCCCAAGATTGGAATTTGTGAAATCGCTGGGCGCTGAAAAAGTGGTTGACTACACCAAAGAAGATATTACTGATTCCGCTGAAAGCTTTGATCTGATTTTCGATATCCTGGGCAAAAGCGCGTTCTCGCAATGCAAAAAATTATTAAATGAAAACGGGAACTACCTTTTAGCCAGTTTTAAAATGAAGCAATTATTACAAATGTTGTGGACAAAAATCACCGGCGGCAAAAAAGTCATTTGTGCACTGGCTCCTGAAACAGCCGAAGACCTCAATTTTGTCAAAGAGCTTATTGAAGCCGGGAAAATTAAATCAATTATTGATAAAAGGTTTCCATTGGAAGAAATTGTTGACGCACACAGATACTTCGAGTCCGGGCAGAAAAAAGGAAATGTAATTATTTCGATTCGTTGATCGCGCACAACACCATCGCTTCAATGCAAGTCATTTGCTGCTGAAATAATTGAAATCAAGGTATAAATAACGTATCTTCCTAAAGTTGATTATCGCTTGCTGTATCACCAAATTGAGCACTAAAATATGCGACTTCCAGTATTACTATTTTTGATTTTTGCTCTTGGTTGCACTACGGAAAAAACTACTTCTGTGCGCCAAATGAATCAGTATCCCTCGCCCATGCGCGATTCGATTCGTACACACGCACGCATCGCCGATAAAAAACTGCCCGGCCTGTCGTTCATTTTGAGTGAGCCACTGCCAAAACCCGTCGCTGTTTTTGTTGCAGATAACGCGCTGGAATCAAATAATCCGGACCTGCTTATTCATTTTCATGGATCCAAATATGTACCTGAGAACGCGGTTTACAATGCCTCTCAACCATTGATTTTGGCCGTCGCGAATCTTGGCTTTGGTTCCTCGGTGTACGAACATGCTTTTGAAAAACCCACTGCCTTCCCCGCATTGATTGAGACAATTCTCGATTCAGTTTCAGCGAGAAAATCGATTGAAAGAAAATCACCACAGATATATTTGAGTTCATTTAGCGCCGGTTATGGTGCAGTGCGGGCGATTTTAAAAAATCACCTGAAACGAATAAATGGAATAATTTTATTGGATGGGCTACACACAGATTACGTTCCAACCCGCCAGGTTTTGGCAAAAGGTGGTTCTCTGAACAGTGAAAAATTGGCTGACTTCATAAAATTTGGCCGCTTAGCTTTGGCCGACCAGAAAAAAATGTTGATCACCCATTCCGAGATATTTCCCGGCACCTATGCGAGCACCACCGAAACCGCCGACTACATGATTAAATCGTTGAATCTGCAAAGAGATTCTGTCCTTAAATGGGGGCCAAACGGCATGCAATTGTTGAGTGAAACGCATCAAAATGGGCTCACAATACTTGGCTTTGCAGGAAACAGCGCTCCTGATCACATCGATCATTTTCATGGATTGCCCGAGTTTCTCAATGTGATTTTAGATAAAAAATAACACGCACAATCAATAAGAATACCTTTCATGAATGAAAATCAAACCATTTTCGCCAACATTCGCAGACATGTTGATTTAAGCGCTGAAGATGAGGGTGCATTATCTGCCATTTTAATGAAACGAAGAGTTAAAAAAAGGCAATTCATCGTGCAACCCGGTTTTGTGTGTGCGCACCAAAGCTATGTTGAGAAAGGGGCCTTCCGGGCTTATTTCATCCATAAAAATGGAGCGGAACACACAATTCAATTTGCCATCGAAGACTGGTTTATCAGTGATTTTAACAGTTATATTTCCCAAACACCGGCATCACTTTTTGTTGAAGCGCTGGAAGACGGATTGATTATGCAGATGGAATACAATGCTGTCGAGATGCTCTGTGCACAAAATCCAATATTTGAGCGCTATTTTAGAATGATTGCCCAAAAATCTTTCGCATTTGCGCAGCGTAGAATTCTGTCGAATTTAGGGCAAACCGCCGCCGAAAGATTCCGGGATTTTAATAAGTTATATCCGGAAATTGTTCGTCGAGTGCCGCAATATATGCTGGCATCCTATTTAGGCATGACGCCGGAATTTCTCAGTAAAACACGCAAGAGCCTGAACAGAGAATCTTAAACTGGTTCAATCAAATAAATTAAGGCAGTTTATTTTAATATCTGATTTGATTGTTAATTTTAACAGATCAAATAATTATCTCTAAAAAAATTAATAAGGATAGTGAAAGATGAAAATAGCATTTCTTGGATTAGGAATTATGGGTAGCCGCATGGCGTCGAATCTATTGAAAAATAGCGTCGATTTGACCGTACATAATCGTTCAAAAGCCCCGATAATCGCTTTGGAAAAAGAAGGAGCCAAAGTTGCTGATTCAGCAGTTGAAGCCGTTGCAGATGCGGACCTTGTTTTCAGCATGCTCTCGACCCCGGAAGTTGTTGAGACTCTCTTTTTTGGTGAAGACGGCTGCCTGGCTGCCATGAAAAAAAATGCGCTTTGGGTGGATTGCACGACTGTAAATCCAAGCTTCAGTATTTTAGCCGGCAAGGAAGCACAAAAGTACGGAATCCGCTTTGTGGATGCACCCGTGGCCGGAACCAAACCACAAGCTCAAAATGCGGAACTGGTCTATTTCGTGGGTGGTGAAAATTCGGTGGTGAATGAAATCGAACCGATTTTAAAATATATGGGAAACAAAGTTGTGCACATCGGTGAGACAGGCAAGGGAGCTTCCTTTAAAATGCTGGTCAACATGATGGTTGCGCAATCAATGCTGATATTCAGCGAGGCTGTTTTGTTGGGAGAAAAAATGGGAATTGCCAAAGATTTTCTATTGGATATTTTACCCAACCTTGTTGTCGCAGCGCCATTTACAAAATCCAAAGCCGAATTGATTCGCGCAGATGACTATGATGTCCAGTTCCCTCTGGAATGGATGCACAAAGATTTACATTTGGCTGCGATAACTGCCTATGAAAATAAACAACCGTTGTACCTCGTCAATCTGGCAAAAGAATTATATGCCGATGCAAACAAGAGCGGACTCAGCCGGTTGGATTTTGCTGCAATCTATAAGTTTTTGGAAAGAAAAAATCAACAGGACTGAGCGTTCTGGTGGCAATTGGATTTCAACTATGAAAATGCAGTTTGGAACGGGGCTTTAAGGATTCGGCTCTATTAATAATTGCCAAAGCGCCGATAATCCATCGCAACCTAAATAAATGATATTATATTTCAGGCTAATAATTTTGCAGCCCATAGGTTCCATGCACGATCACCACATCTGCCAGTTGAAGCTGCTTAAAAACTTTTACACAATCGCGACTTCTTTGAAAGTGTGCAGTCGTTGCACCCGCTGCGGATCGTAATTTATCACATCAAATCCCCGGCCGCCCACGAATATTGTGATATTATGTGGGTTGCAGCTTTCAACTATGCGATCGAACTCCATTTGAATCATAGATTTGTTTGCAACATAAGTAGATGATACATAAATGCGTACGGGCTGAATTTTTGTAACTATTCTGTGCACATCAAATGAAGGGGAGACTTGCCCACTAAAAAATATATTAAATCCGCGCATTTCCAGAATATGATCCACCATTTTTAATGCAATGTCATGCAATTCCGACGACATATTCAGGCAAAAGACGTTGCCAATAATTTTATCCGGAGCTTTCAATCCACCCTGCATGCGTGCCAAGCCATCACGAATTGCCTGGGAAGCAAAATGCTCGTCAAATATTGATATTTCGCCTCTTTCCCACAAATCACCGACTTGATGTAAAACTGGCGTGAGCACATGATCGAAAATTTCATTGATTGGATGTTGTGCCAGGCTAAAGCAATTCAAAATATTATGCACCATCCCACGGTCAAATTTAAGGGCATACTTGAGCATCGGCTGTACTACTGCGTCATAATTTCCTTTGAGAATATGCCATACCAGCCTGGAATGCGCTTTTCTTGATAGGGGAAAAAAATCAGATTTCGCAATCTTTTTCTGATTTTGCTGCAAAAAATTGACAAAATGCGCAAATAAAAATTTTCTGTGCCCGCCCGAGGAAGTCACGCATTCCAATTTCCCCTCCAGCGTCCACCTTTTGATAGTTGAAACATTGACCCCGAGAATTTTCGCTGCGTCAATGCTATTGAAGTATTGAATAGTTGCCTGCACAATCACACCCTTCTTTTTAAGAACGAATATAGTAAAGGCGATTGAACGAAACAAGAAAAATGAGCGTTTTGCGCTTTTTTGCTTGACTTTAATTATTGAAATAAATATTATACCTTAAAATTAAATGAGCGTTTTGCGCGTTATTTTAGTTTTTTTAACTCAAAATATTTTTTTATTCACCAATGCAAAATACACAGATTTAGTCGATCACCTCAAACTGAAAAAACTTTCTAATGAAAAAAATTGCTGTCATCGGTTCCGGATTTTCAGGTCTTTCCGCAGCTGCTTTTTTAGCCCAGCAAGGCCATCACGTTTCTGTTTTCGAGAAAAATTCCAGCCTTGGCGGACGTGCCCGGGTTTTCACAGCGCAGGGGTTCAAGTTTGATATGGGGCCAAGTTGGTATTGGATGCCTGAAATTTTTGACAGATTTTTTAAGAAATTGGGCGCGGATGTTAACGCACTTTTAGAGTTGCAGCGGCTGGATCCTGCTTTTTCTGCCTATTTTGGGCTCGGAGACTATTGGGAAATTCCAGATGATGAAACAAAATTAATAAACCTTTTTGAATCGACTGAATACGGCGCTGGCCAAAAACTTGAAAATTTGTTGGAACGGGCCGCTTTTAATTACCACATGGTAATGAAGGATGTGATCTTTAAATCAGGTGAAAAAATTTCGGAGTATTGCGATCCCCTGCTGATTTATCATTCCCTGAAATTCAATATTTTTAAATCTTTCGCCAGCCATACCAGAAGCCAGTTTTCTGATCCCCGGCTATTGCGAATTTTAGAATTTCCCATACTATTTTTGGGTGGGACGCCCCAAAATATACCAGCCCTTTACACTATTATGAATTATGCCGGACATTCGCTCGGAACCTGGTATCCCACTGGTGGTCTCAATTCGTTAATCAATGCCATGGTTCATGTTGCCCGCAACTTAAATGTGCAAATTCACGAGAATGCAAATGTGACTGGTATCAATATTGAATCAGGTACAGCAACATCATTGCGGGTCGATGGAGAGAACATTGACGTTGATTATGTGGTTGCTGCCGCGGATTACCATCATGTTGAACAAAAATTGCTCGCGCCGGAATGGCGGAGATACACCCCATCCTACTGGGATAAACGTGTTCTTGCACCTTCGTGCTTAATTTTTTACCTCGGCATCAAAGGCAAAATAGGTTCCCTGCGCCACCACACGCTTTTCTTTGATCAAAATTTTGATCGCCACCTTGATGCGATTTACAGCGAAGCCCGGTGGCCCGCAAATCCCTTATTTTATGTCTGTTGCCCGTCTAAATCTGACGCAACAGTAGCGCCGCCGGACTGTGAAAATTTATTCATTCTCGTGCCAATTGCTGCTGGCCTCGAAAATTCGCATTCTGAGCATGAGCGTATTTTCCAAAATATTACCGCACGATTTGCCCACCTGACAGGGCATGATATCCGACCACGGATTGTATTTAAAAGGACGTATTCTGTCAACGAATTTGCCAATGATTATAACGCTTTTAAGGGAAATGCCTACGGTCTGGCAAATACCCTTAAACAAACAGCGCTAATGAAACCAAAAATGAAGAGTAAAAAAGTAAGAAATTTATATTTTGCCGGGCAACTCACCGTTCCAGGCCCGGGAGTTCCTCCCAGCCTAATCTCAGGTGAAATTGCCGCAAATCTCGTAAAGGAAGCCATTGAAAATGAAATCACTATTTGATGACGTATCTTACAAGAGCAGCAAGATTGTAACACATGCCTACAGCACCAGCTTTTCACTGGGGATAAAATGTCTGCACCGTTCTATTCACAAACCGATTTATGCGATTTACGGTTTCGTGCGGTTGGCGGATGAAATTGTTGATAGCTTTTTGGATTTTCCGCGGGCTGATATTCTCACCGAATACAAAACTCAAACGTATCGGGCAATCAATCAGGGAATCAGTTCAAATCCGGTGCTGAATAGCTTTCAGGAAACGGTAAACGAATACAATGTTAACCCGGAACTTATCGAGACATTCCTGCAAAGTATGGAAATGGATTTAGTCCAACAAAACTACACCCGCGAAAATTTTGATACGTATATTCTCGGTTCAGCCGAGGTTGTTGGGCTGATGTGCCTGCATGTATTTTGTAATGGTGATAAAATGCAATATGAGCGATTAAGATCACCCGCCATGCGCCTCGGCGCGGCATTCCAGAAAGTGAACTTTTTACGAGATATGAAGGAAGATTTGCAGGATTTGAACCGCTCCTATTTTCCCAATGTGAATTTTGATGCACTCACCGACCGGGAAAAGAAAGAAATCGAAATAGAAATTGCAGCCGATTTCAAAGCAAGCACGTGCGGAATACGCAATCTTCCCCGGGAAGCCCGGTTTGGTGTTTATCTCGCTTATGTTTATTATTTCTCATTATTTAAAATGATTTGCCGGGCACCATCTGAAGCATTGATAAAACGCCGCTTTCGGCTCCCGCGTTACAAAAAGATAATCATACTAATTCGGTCGTACCTTGGTTATAGATTGGGACTGGTATGAAATCAATATTTTTCGTTCAATTATTATTCGGCATATTTCTGAATACGGTTTCTGCACAAGATTCCCTACTTGTAAAAACGCGAAATATGTATGTGAAAGCAGCACAAAATGAAGATATGTTTAACGAATTTTTGCTGCATCTTGAAGAAGAGGAAATAAAGGCTTCACCCACAATTTCGGGTTACAAAGCTGTTGGTTATTTTTTAAAAAGCCGCTATTCTTTTAATCCATTCTCCCGCTGGAAATCTTTCAAAAAAGGAAAAAAATTACTTAAAAAAGCCATCGATACCGCACCGGCAGTTGTTGAATTAAACTATTTACGCTTCACGATTCAAACAAAAGCTCCCAAGTTTCTCCATTATCGATCACAAATCACAACCGATAAGCAAAAGCTTTTTGAATATCTACGTAAAGAGCAAACGGTAATCGACCCCGATTTACGTCACCGAATTCTTACTTTTCTTGAAGCCTCGGATTTTTGCAGTGAAGCAGAACAAAACGACTTAAAAGTCATTCGGCAAGCTGGTTTAGCAATGGAGGGTATTTAATTGGAATTAAAAAATATTTTATACTTTTGCGGCGGCTTTCTCGGCATGGAAGCCATCGCCTGGCTAACACACAAATACGTGATGCACGGGCCATTCTGGTCAATTCACCGTGACCATCATCAACCGGATAAATCCAGTTTTTTCGAACGCAACGATTTGTTTTTCATTCTTTTTGCCCTGCCTGGAATTGCGCTAATTTATTTCGGTTTTATAAATCCAGCCTATGAGCATCTCTTAATGGTGGGAATTGGAATCAGCGCTTATGGTATCGCCTATTTACTCGTCCATGACCTGATAATCCACCAGCGATTGCGCATACTATCGCAATCCAAAAATATTTACATTGCCGGCCTTAGGCGTGCACACAGGCTGCATCACAAGCACACTGGAAAATATCATGGTGAATGTTTTGGGATGTTGTTCGTTCCGATACATGTGTGGCAGGATATCCTGAAACGAAAAAAAATTTACAAATGAAATCCCTCTACCTCATCCTCAATCTGGGCACAATTTCGATCCCGTTTCTCTTCTCATTTCATCCTAAAATCATGTTTTACAAGAAGTGGAAAGCCCTTTCGAAATCGTTGATTATCAGTGGGGCTTTCATGTTGGTATGGGATATATTGTACACCTATCTTGGTGTTTGGGGATTTAATACACATTATACCACAGGTTATTTTATATTGAATTTACCCCTTGAAGAATGGCTATTTTTTGTGTGTATACCCTACGCCTGCGTTTTCACTTACGCATGTGTCGAAAATGTGATTGATCCGCAGATATTCCAAAGGAAATCGAACATTTATACCATTTTGCTGCTGATTTTTTTCTTTACCCTCTTTATTTTTAATATCACACGGCTTTATACGGGATTGGTCACAATTTATAGTTTTCTTTTACTGGCAATCACAGCACATTTTCGCTTGGTCAATTTGACCCGTTTTTACATCTCTTTTCTGGCTCTCCTTCTCCCATTTTTACTGGTTAATGGTATTTTAACCGGATCATTTATCCCAAATTCTGTAGTCTGGTATAATGATCTGGAAAATCTTGGAGTGCGTATATTTACAATTCCAGCAGACGATTTTATTTATGCCTTTTTTATGATTCTACTAAACATCGTGTTATTTGAACATTTTCTATCACGGGAATCCCGACAGTCAAATGAATAAACCAGTTGCACTATTTTTCCCTTTTGATTTGCTCTCCCATTACTCACGCTGTCTCATGCTCGCAAAAGCGATCGAGAATGAATTTGATTGTCAGTTTGTGTACTCAAAAAGGTACGCAAATCTGGTGGCGCAGTTTGGTTTTTCCATGTTTCCGTGCAAAAATTTTGATGCAAATTATGTAATGGAGTGTGCTGAACAATTCGATTTTTCCTGGTTGCAGCATAAAATATTAGAAGATATTTTTATGGGCCAAGTCCAGGTAATTCAAGATCTGCAACCTGCCTTTGTTTTAGGAGATGTTGCACCTACATTAAAAATGGCTGCAGAAATAACCAAAACTACTTTTTTAGCTTTGTCGAATGCCTATATTTCAAAATTCTATAAATTTACCAGGGAACTCCCCCCATCCCATCCGGCGTTTCAATTCCGAGATAAAACACCCGTTCGTTTTTATAATTGGATGCTTCGCGCCGGTGAACGGAGCGCATTCAAACGCATTCACCGACCATTTCGTAGGATTCGCAAAGCTTATAATTTAAACTTAAAACCACAAAATTATCAGGATGAACTGGAAGGCGATCTCAACCTCATTTGTGATGATCCTGAATTATTTCCACTGCAAAAGAAAATCCCGGAGAACTATTTCTCTGTTGGCCCTCTTTATCTAAAAATGCCGACAAGAATTAAATCTTCCATAAAATTTCAGGGCAAAGCAAAGAATAAAGTGCTCGTTTCCTGCGGGAGCTCCGGGAATTTCAAAAACTTCAAAATGTTTGCGCATCCTCTATTTGCTGAATACGACTTTATTTTCACTAGTCCCGTTTCCCCTGATATAAGCCAGAGAAATATACAATATGCTCCGTTTCTCAATTTTTCGTACGTCCTCCCCCAAACTGATCTGGTAATTTGCCACGGTGGAAATGGCACTATTTATCAGGCCATTTCACACGGAATCCCGGTCCTCTGTTTTCCCGTCCATTTCGAACAATTTTGGAACAGCCAGCGAATACAATCTTTGAAGCTTGGAGAACAACTTAGTGCCAAGACACCGGTAGAAAAATTAGCGGCTGTAGTTGAAAAGTGGATTGCCAGTAAAGTGAAAATGGATCGCCAATCTTCTAATGAAAAATATTCTGTAGAAAGCAGCCAATCCCGTTTTCACCAAATTGTAGTTGACTCTTTCAAACCAGAAAACTGATCGCCATTCTCAAACAGAAAAACATAATATTCTATAATTTAACAGATTACAATGCACAATTTTTAAACATCCTAATTCTGTACATACGCGAGATAGAGTAAGTACTTCTACAATTTAGAATTCCAAAATCAACGCTAGTAAATATTTATATATCAATCACTTAAGGTATAACATTTTTCGAGATTGGCTAAAATTTCCAGCCTGAATTTTATAAACGTAAATTCCGGAAGCGACATTGCTGTGAGGCTGCCAGGTAAAATCATAGGTCCCTGCATTTAAGGATACGTTAACGAGTACAGCTACTTTTTTGCCAAGCAGATCGTAAATCGTAAGTTCAACTTTCTCCCGCGAAGGCAGTGAAAACGAGATGGTTGTTGAAGGATTAAAAGGATTGGGATAATTTTGTGTCAAATGAAATTTTTGTGGCACAGAATGCAAATCATCACCAGTCCCAGCATTTGTTTTCTGATTAACCACACCCGGGGTACCGTGATCCGAGTAGGCTATCCAGTTTTCGGGGGCAGAGTTGTCCAGGATTGGCTGTATCAAACTTAGTGTCGAGCCGCCCGCGTCTGCCGCTGCTGGCCACGGTAATTTGTCGCTATACGTCAAAGAATCCTGTAAAATTCCGAATTGATCGAACAATCGCAAAAGCTCACCGCTGTTGCTGAGACCGAAATCAAACTGAGCAGGCAGGAAATTGGTTGCTGGAAACATGGTGGCAAACGACAGTGTATCCCGGCAAACAACAAGAAAATCATTTGAATTTAAAATTGTCGCCTGTGGAAAAGTAAAAATATGCGAATCATCGGCATCCTTAAAAATCCACCCAGATAAGTCTACAGCCTCATCTTTATTATTAAAAAGTTCAAACCAGTCCCCAGAGTCAAAATTTGGATGGGAGTGATAATTTATTTCATTAAAGACGACCTGATTGGTTACTGCTGTGTCTTCTTCAAAATGGGCGACAATGCGAGTACTATCACCAACCATCAATTCTCTGGATGCATTATTTCCATCGAGGTCACCCTGCCACGATTTAAATCGGAATCCCGGTTTAGCAACAGCAGTGACCGTAATTGGAATTCCATGAAAATATTGGCCATTCCAGCTCGATTCTTCAATTGCTAAATTATTATTAACGCGGACCTGCCCAGCTCTTGATGTCTGTTTTATCGTCAAAGAAGTTACACTTGCGATTGCAAACTCAGATAGTATTTCCTGGTGCAAAGTTGTTGTGCGTATCTGGCTGAATTCACGCAATTCATCAACATAATCATTCCATGATTCCATGGACATCGCCCATTCTGTGAATTCATTTTGCCAGCGATCGATGTGATGTGGCATTTCTGTTCTGAGCTGATTTTGCATCGAATCGATTTGTACGAGGATGTTTTCTGGCCGCCAAATAGTATTCAAATTATCAGCAAATCGATTTAATAAATCATGCTTAAAATCGGTGTTATTCAGCATTTTTCGTAAAATCAAAGTCGACCATGGCGGGTTTGGCCACTCATCACCATTCGTTGCCGTAGCAAAATCAAACATATTTTCATAGCCGAAATCTACAGGATCCCCCCAGGAAAAACCATCGTCAAGATCAAAAATTATCCATCGCCACTTGCCCCTGGTGCTGTTCGGCCGCCAAAACTTAAGATTCCACCCCGGCCAATCGACATTGGCATAAAAAATCTGCGTGGTTAAATAATTCAGATAATTGTCGATCTCAAGTTGCGATTTTACATACTCATAATTCTTCCCGAGAGCCATATCCTGAGTCTGTAAAAAGGTAATCAGCGCAGTGTAATGCGAATTTACGCCGTGGATTATCTCCCCATCATTCTCCAACATATGAAGATTTTCTTTCAAAACACCATGGTGAGATTCAAGGTAGTGTTCATTAATTTTTTCGCGGAGATTCAGAATTCCCCAATAAACTCCATTCAAGTAGACGACTGCCGGGCGATAAGACTGGGTTTCGATATCCACTTTGGCCAATAATTGATGTTGCAGGGCATCACGAAAATGCGAAGCGCCAAAATTTCCGCCCGCATTTCTTAAAATAAACGACTCAAATTGATCAATTTCCCGATCTGGAAATAGGTGGTAATTAATTTTCGAAGCGCCATATTTTTTACGCGCAAATATGGCAAAAGATTTTTGTGGGAAATGCCGGCTCCACCCTCCAAATATTTTCATCCCTGCATCAAGTGTAAACTTACCTGTTTTATCTGGTTCAAAAAATTCGAGGTGGACGGGGATTTCTCTGTTACTTTCCCAATTCAGATAAATCCCTGTCGTATCATTCCACAGATCATCGGGACTCATTACGAGAGAGATGACCGGGAGATTTGTCTCTTTATCGAAAATAAAAGTTTGCACTGCAACATTTTCAGATAAAACACCTGATTCCTGCAATCGCGCGCGCACCACGGTCGTTTGTGTAAGATTAATTGGAGATACAAAGATGCTCGCGTTTTCATCAGGAAGTGTGCCATTGAGTGTATAAAAAATCGTATCTCCCGGTGCGGTTCCGGTTAAGATGAGATTTTGGGATGTCGTGTATAACCCGCCCTGTAGTGAAAATTCAGGAATGCCAACCCGTAAAATACCCGAACCGGGTGTGGTATTGCTTTTCCCCGGTGTTGGCTTGCGAAAATAATTCCACTTATCACTGCCATCAGTTTCCCGGCCAAATGAGACGTCTGTCGGTATTTCACCAAAATTTATGCTATCCACATATGCCCCGATTGGTGAAATTAAATAAATACTTTCGCCTGTTGAACTTAATTTGAAATTTGTATGGGTTCCGCTCCTGTTTTTTCCTGAAGCAAACACCAGGTGTATTTCGCCCGCACCGATTTCAATTTCCGGGAATGTCCATTTAAATGGTTCATTTCTGTTATCCGTCAGACTAAAAGCTTTTAGAGAAATTGGGCTATTACTCTTATTGTAAATTTCAATCCAGTCTGGGAAGCTGCCGTCTTCATCCATTACAGTTACTGAATTTGAAGTCATAAACTCATTAATTACTATTTCTTGCCCAGCTATTTTTATGGGTAGAAAAGTAAAAAACAAAGCTAATAGAAAAAACCTGTTCATTCAATTTATCCTGATTAAAAGGTATTTGAATAGAGTTTCGGCATTTTGTCTTTCGATTTTCATAATGTTGTAAGATTTGCGTATTTCAATATTTTTATTTGATTAACTTTATTGCAACTCATGATTTATCATGGCGTAATTAATCAATGATCAAATTCGATAACATTTTTGTGAGAATATTAATACCAATAGTGAAAATTAATAAAACTCGGAGGGAAGCATGGTCCAGAAGCAATTTCAGTGTTCAAAATGCAATGGTTTTGAGTATGAAACAGATGTATTTCGTGCGGTCGGTGGTGGTTTCGCAAAAATATTTGATGTTCAGAATAAAAAATTTTTTACTGTTACCTGTACAAACTGTGGATATACAGAAATTTACAAAGGGGATACGAGCACTTTAGGCAACATATTTGATTTTTTCACGAATTGAAGTTTGTTTTTGGGGGGCTTTATTCTGAAACGCAAAAAGGACTCTTGTTTATGGCAAGAGCCCTTTTTTATAGAGATATCCGGCAGTGTCCTACTCTCCCACCTCGTCTCCAAGGCAGTACCATCGGCGCTGGTGAGCTTAACTTCTCTGTTCGGAATGGGAAGAGGTGTGACCTCA
>QQUE01000010.1 GCA_008501765.1 Calditrichota bacterium | reverse complement strand
ACCATCGCTCATATCGCTGTGTTGTTGGTAGCGCGAACAGCAAATAAAGCTGGATTCAAAGATAAAATCAGATTTGTGAAATCATTTGTACCAAAATTTCTGAAAAATTAATTTTGTGAAGCCCTATTATTAAAAATGCAAAAGAAAAATGACCAATATGTGTTATTTGCCCTCCGGAATAGATTTTACAAGAATTGCAAAAGTGTACAACTTAAAATTCATGCTTTCTTCCGGAATTTAATCCAGTGTCTGGTTATCCAGTTAACTCAGCAATTTCAACATCCTGTTAAAACAGAATGTTACTTATAGTGCTAATAAAATATCGTTTCAAGATATTTATAAAATATTGTCACCCCTCCGGGGTTTAAATACTTGGTTTTTCGTTTTTTATAATCATGATATCCCTCCGGGATTAAAAAACTTGAAATGAATTTAATTTGGCTTTGTAAACCCCGGAGGGGTGCTATGGTTTTAGCCCGGTGAACTCAAAAAAACCGAAGAACCCCGGAGGGGTGACATATTCACCGCTTGCTGAGCTAACTGGATAGCCAGTAATCCATTGTGATAAAATTAGGTACTAATTGATTTGCAACAGCAGGGTGGTTTCCAAGATGATTAAATTTCTGGGAGTTGTACTCGGGTAATTTTTCCGACATAATTACTGATAGCTCGATTAATAAAAAGAGAATAACATAATTGTAATTATAAATTCATTGACGAATTGTAAATAATGCGCAGTGGTGTGCACGAATTTGTTGCGAAGTCTCTCTGAAGCGAATGATTCGAGAATATTTAACTTTATATTTAAATTATGAGCATAATAATATTTCAGCTCTTTCGGTTAAAAATAACAAATTTTTTGAGGCTTCTCAGAATTTTCTCTCATCTTTTGTATGGATTTATTTCATTTTTATTATTGCTGAATCATGATTGGCCTGAATTTTGATAATCACGCCACACGCTTTGTTATTTGAAAATTTAATGCAGTGCTATAATTGATTTAATATTCAAAATTCCCGAATTAATGAGAACTACCTCACAAGGACGATGCAATTGAATGCTCAGGCACAGAAAAAACAGAACGATGTTGTTTTTAATTTTTTTCTCGCCATGATGTACACCGCTGCAATCACGGTCTTATTGTATTATTTGTATGATGGATTGTCATTTTATCTTACACCATTTATTGAGCGGGCGCACCATGAAGATTATCGAAACTTGCGTCCGGCCGGTTTTCGCGGGCATGGTTTGGGAATCCTGGGTACAGCCATGATTTTGCTGTTATTTCTCTATTCTGCACGCAAAAGATTCCGAGTTTTTCAAAAATTTGGCCGGGTATCCAGGTGGCTGAATATCCATATTTTCTTTGGCATCATGGGACCTCTATTTATCATTCTGCACTCGACATTTAAGGTCAACGGCCTTATCTCGGTTAGTTTTTGGTCGATGATTGCCGTCGCTTTAAGCGGCGTTTTGGGGCGCTATCTCTATTTAAAAATTCCCCATAATATTCTTGGACGCCAACTGAGTTACGATGAACTCAATCAAAAAAAAATGATTTTGAACAGGCATTTGAAAAAGAAATACCATATCCCGGAGAAACTGCTGTCGCAAATTGAACAAATAACCGAGCGCAGGGATATGGAAACCCGCAGTACACTTGCAGTAATTTTTTATCTCATAAAAGAAGATTTAACGCGCCGAAGCAGGTTAAGGAAGCTCATCGAAGAATACTCGGCTGAGTTATCTCTGGAAAGTGATGATTTACAATACTTTATAAAAATAATTCTGCTTAAAGCCAAAATGGACAGTGAGACCTTTTTCTGGAAACGTATTCACTCACTTTTTCATTATTGGCATGTTATTCATAAACCCTTTGCTTACATCATGTTATTGATTATGGTCGTGCACGTCGTCGTGGCTGTCATGATGGGATATACCTGGTTGTAAATTTTATAGTTGAAAGAAAACTGAGTTGATGCACCGTCTCCTGATTTTTACAATGCTGAGCCTGATTTTTATTGCACAGGCAAGTGCCCAACTGTCGCCGGGGGATTTGCACGATTCACACACCCAGCTCGAAGGAATTACGCAATGCATAAAATGCCATGAACTTGGTGATAAAGTTTCACCTGAATTATGTTTGCAATGCCATGATATTTTAAAAAAACGAGTTGATGCTGGCAAAGGCCTGCATTCGAATGCGGAATTCAAATCATGTGTCCACTGCCACGTCGATCATCAAGGGCGGAAATTCAAACTGGTTTTCTGGAAAAATGGCAAAGAATCCTTCGAGCATGGAAAGACAGGTTATGACCTGCTCGGAAAACATAAAAATGCAAAATGTGAAGATTGCCATCAAGCCAAAAATATCGCGGATAAAAAGCGATTTATCGAAAAAAAGAAAGATTTAAATAGAACCTTTTTAGGTTTGGAAGAGGATTGTTTGAGCTGCCACTTCGACGAGCATCGTGCACAATTTAACCAACCCTGCCTTGATTGCCATACCATGAATCACTGGGCTCCGGCAGAGAAATTTGATCATCAAAAAACGCGTTACAAGCTGACGGGAAAGCACAGAAACGTGGCTTGTGTGAATTGCCATCCAGTGGTCAGGGATTCAAAAAATAAAATTGACCGCGATTATTTCAAGTTTGCCGGAATTCAATATGACAAATGTACGGCTTGCCACAAAGATGTGCACAATAACAAGTTTGGCCAGGACTGCGAAAGTTGCCATACCACTGCGAGCTGGAAAAAAATCATCGGAAACAAGTTCAATCACGATCAGACACGGTATCCACTGCGGGGCCAGCACGCGAAAGTGCGCTGCGAGCAGTGCCATTTGCCAAATCGCGCATTTACAAATGTAAAATTTGCCAACTGTACAGATTGCCACACAGATTATCATTTGGGGCAATTCCGGCAACGTGACCGAAGAGGTGCCTGTGAGGAGTGTCACACGGTGCAAGGATTTTCGCCATCCGGATTTACGATTAAATTGCATCAGCAGAGCAAATTTCAATTAACCGGCAGTCATTTGGCGATTCCCTGTATTGCCTGTCACACAAAAGTCCGGGTGCGAGGGAAATCGGAAACGATTCGCTTCAAATTCAAATCGACGCAATGCAGCCAATGTCACGATGATTTTCATAAAGGTGAGCTCAATAAATATGTTTCTCAGGCTGGTTGTGAGTTTTGCCACAGCACGGAGGATTGGGCTGCCGTTTCTTTTGATCACAACAAAACAAAATTTGTGCTAAAAGGCCAGCACGAGGTTATCGCATGTGGCGATTGCCACCGGCCGACGAAAAATAGAAAGATTCAAAGTAAATTAAAATTGGTGGGATTGGTGAAGGAATGCCAGGGCTGTCACCGTGATGTTCATGCTGGCCAGTTCCGCAATGAAAAAATATTTGCGAAAATCAAAAAGAATTTTACCCGCTGTGATCAATGCCACACTTCTGAAAACTGGCGGGCAGATAAATTTATCCACAATCGGGATGCACGTTTTAAAATCGATGGTGAACACCGTTTTGTAACCTGCGGCGAATGCCACAAGCGGAGAAATATTCGAGGTAAATTAGTTGTGATTTATAAGCCCATCGATAGTGAATGCCGCGCGTGTCATGATCAGAATCCTAAAAAATTGAAGCAAAAAAATGAATGATTCCATCAAATATTTTACTTTTTTCGTAGTCGCGCTCGTTTTTGCAATTTCATTTGTGGCCGTACCTGCAGAAAATCCCCATGGCAAACTCAAAATTGATTGCAACCAGTGCCATACAACAGCGACCTGGAATGTCAAGCTGAATCAGATCCCCTTCCGCCATTTTCGAACGGGGTATCTGCTCTTAGGCGCGCATCGGGATGTTCAGTGCATGAGTTGTCATCAAAGCCTTATTTTTTCTCATATTGGCACTGCCTGTATTGACTGCCACGTCGACGTGCATCGGGGGCAATTGGGAGTCAATTGCGCGGACTGCCATTCGACACTCAACTGGGAAAATCGCAGGGAGATTTTTGAACAACACAATAATTCGGCCTTTCCTTTGCTCGGCATGCATGCCATCACCGATTGCGAGGCGTGTCACGTAAATCAACAACAGAATGAGTTTGCCAATACGCCGACAGATTGCGAATTTTGCCATCAGCAAGAATTGGCAACGACGACCAACCCAAATCACCGGGAAGAGGGATTAACATCCGATTGCCAGCGCTGCCATCGGCCAACAGCAACGACATGGACTCAGGCAACTTACCGGCACCAGTCTGCTTTTATAGATAGGGGGGCTCATGCCAACCTGCCGTGTGCGAGCTGCCATACGGAAAATTTTGCAGATATTTCTGCAGATTGCTTCGCATGCCACGAAAAAGATTACAACAGTACGACGGATCCAAATCATGCAGTCTTCGGAATTTTGACGGATTGTGTTTTGTGCCACAATGACCTTCGCTGGGATGATGCCGAATTTGACCATGTGCAGTTGGCAAATTTTGAACTGCGCGGCGCCCACAGCAAAATTAAATGCGGTGAATGCCATGTAAATAATCAGGTTACCGATTTGCCGAGAGATTGTTTCGGCTGCCATGAATCAGAATTTAATGCGGTTGTAGAGCCTCCCCACGATGAAAACAATTTTGATCAGGATTGTTTGCAATGCCACACCGAGTTTGTTTGGAGTCCTTCGACTTTTGACCACAATAATACCCAATTTCCACTTCTCGGTGCGCACGATAAAGTGAGTTGTGTTGATTGCCATTCCACCGGTTATGCAACGACACCGACGGACTGTTTCTCATGCCATCAAAGTGATTTTAATACCGTGGCGGATCCGAGTCATGTGGACAACAAATTTGATCACGATTGTTTGGTTTGCCACAATCAAAGCAAATGGATTCCATCCACATTTGATCACAACAACACTCAGTTTCCTCTGCTTGGCGCCCATACCACGGTGAGTTGTGCCGATTGCCACACGGCTGGATATAACAATACGGCGACCGACTGTTTTTCCTGCCATAAAAAGGATTTTGAAACAGTGGCAGATCCAAGCCATGTCGATAATAATTTTGATCACGATTGTACGATGTGCCACGATCAAAACAAGTGGACACCGGCGTTCTTCGATCATAATAATACGCAGTTTCCGCTGCTCGGGGCCCATTCCAACGTCAGTTGCGGCGATTGCCATAGTGCCGGATATAACAATACACCGAATGATTGTTTTTCATGTCATGAAAATGATTTTAATGCGGTGATGGATCCGAATCATATTGACAATAATTTTGACCACGATTGCTCGGTTTGTCACGATCAAAATAAATGGACACCAGCAACTTTTGATCACAATAGCACGCAGTTTCCGTTAACCGGCGCGCACACAAATGCAGCATGCACAGATTGCCATTCAAACGGCTATTCCAACGCGGCCACTGATTGTTATTCCTGCCACAAAACCGAATTTGATAAAACAGCGGATCCAAATCATTCGGCTGCCGGCTTCCCCATCGAATGCCAGGATTGTCATAGCACCTCAAATTGGGATGATACAAACTGGGATCACGATAACCAGTATTTTCCGATTTACAGCGGAAGTCATCGCGGGGAATGGAATACCTGTGTGGAATGTCACACAACCGCCAGTGATTTTGGTACTTATTCCTGCATCGATTGCCACGAACATAGCAAGAGTAGAATGGATGACAAGCATTCAGGTGAAGTAAGGAATTATGTCTATGAAAGCGCGGCCTGTTTTGATTGCCATCCACGAGGAAAAGCCGATGATTAACCAGAATTGTGACTTGAAACCCCGAATTTACAGTCTGAATAAGTCGCCATTTCGGGTGATACTATTGGTGTGCGTGCTGTTTTTTCTGCCATTGCACGGGCACAGTCAAAATAAAAACCAAATATTTAAGGTAAAATATTTATCGAAGGAAAATGTTTATCTCGATGCTGGCAGCGATGCTGGACTCAGGGTAGGTGACATTATGGTTGTGCGCAAAAAAGATAAAGTTATCGCTAAACTTGAGATTGTATTTATTGCAAAACAATCGGCATCATGTAAAATTATAACAAAAATAAATACCGTGATTCAGGGCGATAAAGTTTTATTAGTCAAAAGAAAAAAGCGGGCTGTCGAATCAATGGGTAAAATTGATCCAGGCACAAAAGGAACGCAAAAAAGTGAAGTTACAGCTCGTTCGGTTCCTGCGCGCGAAATGCCGAAACGCAAAAAGAAACGCAACAAAACCCGGATTAGCGGTAGTGCATCAATGCAATATTACCAACTGAGAGATCATTCTGAGCGCAAAATGCATTTCGAACAACCGACGGTTCGGTTCCGTTTGCGTGCAAAACAAATTTGGGGCAAGGATTATAATTTTTCTGTCCGCACCCGCTCACGATATTACCAGCGCAGCACCAGCTACAACACCTTGCCGCGTGAAGAATGGCGCAATCGAATTTATGAAGTCTCGTTTGATTACAGCAATGAATCCGCCTTATTTAATTATCAAATTGGACGCATTATTTCCAATAAATTCAGTGGCGTTGGTTATATCGATGGTGCACAATTGCGGTTAAATCTGAACAGTAAATTCACAACAGGCATTTTTGCTGGTACGCAGCCCCAATGGCAATATTCCAGTTTTCAGACTTCAATGGAAAAATATGGCGGATTTATCAATTTTGTTGATGGGAAATATGGCAGTCGCCGACTAGAAACAACATTGGCTGCTGCAGGAGAATATCATAGCGGCATGGTGAGCCGGGAGTTTTTATATCTGCAAAATTCATACAATGATGGTGGACGCTGGAATTTATATCAAAGCCTGGAAATTGATATTAATAGAGATTGGCGCAAAAAAGTTGTGCAAGAGAGCTTGTCGCTGAGCAGTCTTTATCTTTCCCTCAGGTATAAAATATCGCGAAACGTTGCCACAACATTTTCTTACGATAACCGGAAAAACTACTATTCCTATGATACGCGAACGCTCGCAGACAGTCTGTTCGATGATGCATTGCGCCACGGATTTCGTTCCAGCCTAAGCATAAAACTCAATAAAACACTGCGATTTTATTCTAATTTAGGTGTCCGAAAACGCGAGACGGACAATGCTGCCACTGTTTCATTTGCCGGCGGATTGAATAAAAGCAATTTTTTCGGTCGATGGGTAAATTTAAATATTCGATTTTCGGGTTTTTCAAATCTCTATGCCAGAGGTTTTAATCCATCCGTTCGCCTTGGAAAAACCTTCCGGCACGGACATACGCTCAATTTGAGTTATGGCAATTATAATTATATTTTGGATTCAACGAACAAAAACCGCATGAATCAATGGGTACGGTTATACGGCGTCTTCGAGATGAAATATCGCCTCTTTCTTTCCGGCGAATTCGGCTATAATTGGGGCGATGATTCAACAGATCATCGCATTCTCGGTGAATTGGGTTATCGGTTTTGAGGGCATCTGGATTAAATGAAATTCAGGCCACAAGGGCCTGGCCTACAGCTCAAATTCTATGGGAATCTGTAGCCTGCCCCCTTGTGGGGCATTTTCCAATGAAACCAGGCCACCAGGGCCTGGCCTACAGCTCAGAATTAAATATAATTTGTGGCCTGCTCCCTTGTGGGGCAATTTTCAATGAAATCCAGGCCACAAGGGCCTGAGCTACAGCGCGAATTCTATGGGAATCTGTAGCCTGCCCCCTTGTGGGGCATTTTCCAATGAAACCAGGCCACCAGGGCCTGGCCTACAGCTCAGAATTAAATATAATTTGTGCCTGCTCCCTTGTGGGGCATTTATTAGACTGAAATTAATTATATGAATAATAAATATTTTGAGAACTACAAATGGAATCATTACTTCTTTGGATAATTGTATTAACGGTATGCAGCGCAATTTTTCTGCCCTATTTTGTCAAATTTCGCCGCCAACAGAAGGCTGATATTTCACGCAAACACGAAGCTGCTTCCCTTGGTGCAGACAAACCGATCGCCCAGTATCCGCTCATCGATATTGTGCGCTGTATTGGGTGCGCAACCTGCGTAAAGGCCTGCCCCGAACAGGAGGTGCTGGGAATCGTATTTGGCAAAGCCACCGTCATCAATGGCTTGAAATGTATCGGTCACGGAAAATGTGCCGAAGTTTGCCCGGTGGGGGCTATTCAGGTTGGGTTGGGCGATATCAAAGACCGCGATGATATTCCTTTGATGAACGAGTTCAATGAAACCGTGATTCCGAACCTCTTTATCGCCGGTGAATTGGGCGGATTTGCCCTCATCAAAAATGCAATTGCCCAGGGAACGATGGTTATCGATCGAATCGCGTCACAGCCGGAGCGCACGACCGATCCTGAGATTAAAGATGTAATCATTGTTGGAGCCGGCCCAACAGGAATGAGTGCGGCGCTCAACGCGGTAAAAAATAAATTATCGTATCTTGTGCTCGATCAGCAGGGTGCGGGCGGAACTATTTTGCAATACCCACGGAAAAAGATTGTTCTGGTTCAGCCCGTGGAAATTCCTCTTTTTGGCTATTTAAAGAAATCAGAATATTCAAAAGAAGAATTGCTCGAAATCTGGCTGGGTTTAAAGGAAAAATACAATCTCAATATTCAGGTAGGGGAGAAGGTGACCAACATCACCCAAAATGACGGCTATCTCACCGTGGAAAGTCAGGACAAGCTCTTTAAGGCCAGAAACGTTGTGCTTGCTTTGGGCCGCCGCGGCACCCCGAGAAAGTTGGGTGTGCCGGGTGAAAATTCGGCGAAAGTGATGTATAAACTTATTGATGTTGAATCGCATCAGAATGAAAAAATCCTGATCGTCGGGGGCGGCGACAGCGCCATCGAAGTGGCTTATGGATTAGCGATGCAGGGAACGAACAAAGTGACCATCTCTTATCGTAAAAATCAGTTTTTCCGGTTGAAAAAGAAAAATGCCGAGCGCATTACCCAACTTATTAAAAGTGGCCAGGTTAAAACCATTATGGAATCGAATATTATGGAAATTCAGGAAGATTCTGTCTATCTCGATGTGAAAGGAAACAAGGGAAAATTGAGCAATGACTACGTATTCATTTTTGCCGGTGGGGAGCCGCCATTCAAATTATTGCGCAAAATGGGGATAAAATTTGGTGCTGATTAACTAATATCACCTGTTGTGCAGAATAGAAACTCTTTTCAGGTTCATTGGCAAACTTTCTTATTTATTCATCATTTTCGTCATTCCCGCACGATTTTAGCGGGAATCCAGATGGGATTAGACTGTAAAACGATGGATTCCGTCTAAAAGCATGACGGAATGACGAAAAAAGGTCGACTTGTGACAGATTAGATTGATTTCTGCACAACGGGTTAATAATTATAAATATGTTAAGCATTTTTTATAAAAGATTTATAAATTATTCAGGTTAACCGGAATTAAATTCAGATAGAAAATAATGCAAAAGAATGACGATAGATAATCAAAAATTAACTGTTAAGCAGCCTCTTCCAATACAACATCTTCTGCACCATGTGTCAAAGCTTTCAGGCGTTTCAGGAAAATGAGCAGCACAACTCCGAATCCAACGGTGAAAAATGTGATCCCGAAAAAGATGGTTTTCTCACCGGCATCCGAGGCTGCCTCACCAATCATTCCAGCCAGTTTGTTGCCCAAGCCGGTCATTGCAAAATAAGTTCCCATCATAATAGATGCGTATTTTGCCGGCGCCAGTTTGGTGATAAACGAAAGCGCCACCGGTGAGGCGCAAAGCTCGCCAACGACGTGCAGAAAATAAGCGCCAAAGAGCCAGTAGAGTGCTGCTTTGCCACTATTAGAAGCAGCTGCATCAAGCGATGCGCCGACCATAAAAAGAAAACCGCAACCCATTATCATGATTCCCACAGCCATTTTGAACAGGGATGATGCTTCCTTGCCTTTTGCCTGCCATTTCGCCCAAAATCCGGCAACGATGGTTCCCAGGAGAATTACATAAATTGCCGGTAGAGACTGGAATACACTTGCCGGAATCTCCCAACCCATAACGAATCGGTCAAGTTTTTCTTTGGTGTAGATATTTAATAGTCCGCCGGCTTGTTCGTAGGCACCCCAGAACATGATAACAACCAGAAATGAAATGAGAAGCACAAATACCCGATCTTTTTCAATTTTAGTGAGCGGAGCGTGGGATTTTGCGCCCGATTTGCTGGTCGACGCAATAACGTTTCCAACGCCTTTGAGGTATTTTTGTCCCCAAATGTAAACGGCTTGTCCGAGAATCATGCCAAAGCCAGCGAGGCTAAAACCAATGTGCCAGCCGATAGTTTCACCGATATAGCCTACCAGAAGTGGGGCGGTAGCAGCGCCGATATTGATGCCGATGTAAAAGATAGTAAAGCCTTTATCGCGCATCAAATCGCCTTCTTTGTACAGACCACCGACCATTGTTGAAATATTTGGTTTTAATCCACCAACGCCCATAACGATGAGCGCAAGGCCGGTATAAAAAGCTATAATCGAATCGAATGCCAAAATAAACTGCCCGGCAATGATGAGCAGTCCACCGATGAAAACCATTTTTTTCGGGCCAAGCCATTTGTCCGCTAATATACCACCAGGAATAGCCATCAAATAAACCAGCATTGTGTACCAGCCATAAAGCGCCAAAGCGTCGCCCTCGGCCCAGCCGAGTCCGGGATTTTCGCCCTGGGCGTTGGCGATGACATACAGGACAAGAATTGCACGCATGCCGTAATAACTGAACCGTTCCCACAGTTCCGTGAAAAATAAAATGTAGAGGCCTTTGGGGTGGTGTTTCATCGATTATCCTCAGCTTTCCAAAGATGCCAGGTACTTCGGAAGAGCCTGGCATCTCTTTTCAAGTTTTCATAAAGGTTTTGTCACTAACTTCATTCCTGCACACAGGCTAAAACAAAAAAGCCCCATCAGCAGCGGGGCTTTTTTCAAAAATTCAATGACCAGTTATGCCGCTTCGTCCATCGCTTCACGGCCTCCGCCATTGACAATATCTTCTTCTGCGCCATGGGTCATGGCTTTCAGTTTTTTCAATAATGTCAACAGGAGGATGCCAAAAATAGTTGTAAATATAAAGATACCGGTGAATATCTGGAATTCGCCTGCATCTTCGGAAAGGGCACCCAGTTGCCCGGCGACAATATTGCCCAAACCTGTTGCTGCGAAATAAATACCCATCATGATCGATGCGTATTTTACAGGCGCCAGTTTTGTGATAAATGAAAGTGCAACAGGGGATGCACACAATTCGCCGACTGTATGTAAGAAGTAGGCGGCAACCAACCAGTAAACAGCCGATGTACCTGTACTTTCATGTTCCAATGATGCGGCATTCATCATGAGAAAACCTGCACCCATTATCATTGTACCGATGGCCATTTTGTAAATTGCCGAAACCTCTTTTTTCATTTTCGAGCGTTTGGCCCAGAAATTGGCGATAAATGTTCCGAGAATCACAATAAAAAATGGATTGGCAGACTGGAGCCAGCTCGCCGGCATTTCCCAGCCGAAAAAGATGCGGTCAACTTTTTCTTTTGCATATAAATTCATCAATCCGCCAGCCTGCTCAAAAGCGCCCCAGAAAACGATGATAATGAGGAAGGAGATGAGTAGAACGATGACACGATCTTTTTCGATTTTTGTGAGCGGTTTGCTATGATCGACTTTAACTGCTGCTTTCCCGGATGAATGGGCTTCACCAACACCTTTGAGGTATTTTAGGCCGCGGAAATATATAATTTGACCGAGAAACATTCCAACACCTGCAAGGCCAAATGCAATTCTCCAGCCAATGGTTTCACCGATGTAACCGACAATCAATGGTGAAAAAAGAGCGCCGATATTTATTCCAATATAAAAGATTGTAAATCCTTTGTCGCGTCGAATGTCACCATCTTCGTAGAGCCCGCCAACAAGCGTTGAAATATTGGGTTTTAAACTACCAACACCCAAAACGATGAATGTGAGTCCAGCCCAGAACGCCCAGATCGGGGTCATTGTTAAAAAGGCATGTCCGATAATAATAAAAATACCGCCGATCATAACAGCGTATTTTTGTCCCCAAACCTTGTCTGCTAAAATACCACCCGGAATTGCCATAATATAGACAAAACCAGTGTACCAGCCGTAAAGGGAAAGGGCGCTGGCTTTTTCCCAGCCCAAGCCACCATCAGGAACTGTTGCTACCAGGAAAAGAACGAGAATCGCGCGCATACCGTAATAACTGAAGCGTTCCCACATTTCGGTGAAAAAAAGGACATACAATCCTTTTGGATGTTTCATAGCTTCCGACATATTAAATCTCCATCACTAGTTCAGCAGTTGATAAAATTCGCAAGTGCAAAACATAAAGCTTGTAAAGGAAATAAGCAAAGGAATTCAGCCGGAGTACGAATATTTTCAGCAGTCAATTGGGATTTTTTGAGAATCAGCCTTGAGATTCCCTGTTTTGGAAAGGTAAAAATGAGAATACCTGATTTCATCAGCCGCTCAAAATCAAAGAGCAAATTACAAATCAGGGCTCATGGGTTCTCATAATATATGCGGTAGATTTTCCCGGCAAAATCATCGGAAACGAGCAGGGAACCATCATGCATTATTTCAATATCGACAGGCCGACCGTGACGCGTTTCTCCCTGGAGAAAACCGGTCGCGAATTCTTCATAACTTACTGGCTGACCATTTTTCAGACGCACTAACATTAGGCGATAGCCGATTGGCGTGGAGCGATTCCAGGAGCCGTGTTCAGCAATAAATATGTTGTTTTTATAACTCACAGGGAACATCGTGCCGGTGTAAAAGCGCATTCCCAAAGCTGCCACGTGGGGGCCTAATTTCTGCGCTGGGGCAGTAAAATCTTCTTTTGCTCTTTTATCGCCGAATTGGGGGTCTTTAATATCACCACCATGCCAATAAGGATATCCGAAATGCATTGCCTGTTGCGGCGCATGGTTCAATTCATCCGGTGGCGAATTATCGCCAAGATAATCGCGGCCATTGTCCGTAAACCACAATTCTTGCGTCTGGGGGTGCCAGTCAAAACCGACAGAATTGCGCACACCAAAAGCGAAAACTTCCAACCCGGATCCGTCCGGATTCATGCGCATTATATTGGCATATCTGTTGGGATCGGGCTCGCAAATATTGCATGGAGCTCCTACGGGCACATACAATTTTTCATCCGGCCCGAATCGAATAAATTTCCAGCCATGGTGCCCGTCCGTGGGAAAATCATCCCGAACGACGACGGGATTGGGTGGATTTAGAAGTTTTTCTTCAATATTATCCAATCGCAGAACCCGGTTGATTTCCGCAATGTAAAGTGAGCCGTTCCTGAAAGCGACGCCGTTCGGTGTATTTAGTCCGCTGGCAATCGTAATCACGGTGTCGGCGAGATGGTCGTTATTTTTATCGTACAGGGCATAGATTTTATCGCTTGACCTGGTGCCGACGAATATTGTCCCCGATGGAGAGATTGTCAGCGAACGCGCATTGGGAACATCAGCAAAAACGTGCATTTTGAATTGGGGTGGGAGTGTAATAAAATCGATAGAGGTTGGATTATTTTGTGGTTCGGCTGGTTCGGTTCCATTTTGGGAGCAAGCCAAAAATAGAACAAAAATCAATAATATTAAAACGAACTGATGATATAATTTCGAGAATAATTTCATATGCCACTCCATCAAAATATAACCTGGTTTTGATAATCAATAAATTTAGTTCGACGTAAAAAATACTTTTTAATAGTCAAATATCATTATTCAGAATTAAACTGCAAGATATATATTGGCCACTGATTCTCACGGATCAAATACAGATTTTATCAAAAAATAATAAAAAATCCGTGCAAATTGGTGTGGATCTGTGGCTGAAAATATGCTACTCTTGGTAAAGTTGCTTTGATCGAAGTTACGTCAAACAGCTAACCTGCTTTATTCGCATAGGGTTTCACAAAATTCAGAAGTTATTGTTTTTAATTAACATACAGAGTTACTAAATTTGCGATTTCCTAATCAAGTTAACTTATTGTTTTTATTGAGTCAAAAACTGTAATACAAGCTGTTTTTTTCATAAAATCAGTCAATTTGCAGCCCAA
>QQUE01000001.1 GCA_008501765.1 Calditrichota bacterium | reverse complement strand
GCACTTCTTTTGAATTCTGCGCTGTAACGACGGCGACTTTGTTTCTTGTTCATTTTTTAAATTCTCGGTTAGTGATATGGGATTCACACTAACTTAACATTGTGTCCGTAAAAATATAGCAATATCAAGCTGTAACATTCTTTACCAAGCATAACTAAAATAGAGCGAAGGCGTCTCGCCGAGCGTTTCGTGCGTTATCCTCGGCGGGACGCCTTCGGACTAGATTCTATAATTAATTCGTTTTGGCCCAATTCTTCTTTTATCGAACTCACGTTAATTTAAAAATCCTGGTCGTCCTAATAGATTTTATTCCCGTGATTCGTAGACAAAGCTCTACTTGTATTAACTGAACTCTTCACTTAAACATGGCGTAATGCATCCACCGGCTGCATTTTTGAGGCTTTTAATGCCGGCTGGAAGCTGGAAATCAATGTAATTGCAATAACGATGAAAGAAACTGTGACTAGTTCAGCCGGTGCGATGGTTGTTTGCAAAAGAATGTTCTGCATCCGGCCAAATGAAAAATGAAAATTGGACATGTTGATTAAATACAACGCCAACACACCAATCACATTTCCAACTGCCGTACTAAGCAATCCGAGCAGAAATCCCTCTGCAAGGAAAAGCGACAGGATGCGCGAGGGCAAAGTACCGATGGCTGATATTGTCCCAATTTCACTTATTCGCTCATAAACCGACATCATCATGACATTTAATATGCTGATAAGAACAATGGCAACAAGCACGATTTTCACTGTGACAATCAACAAGTCTACAACAGTAACAATGGTAGAAAAAGGTGAAAGTTGAGCCCATGTGTGCAGTTCATAAACTGGTTTATCGTTTTTATTGGTAAATTGGTTTAATTCGTTGAGCAGGATAGTTTTTTCCTTATTCAAATTTTCTGATTTTTTCAACCGGATGGCAATTTCAGAAATTTCATTGCCATCAATTCGCAACAGGGATTTTGCATCCTCAATATGAATATAACCATCGCGGCCGGATGGGCCAGTGAGACCCTGCATAATACCGGAAATTTTCAGGGCAATGCCGTTCACTGAGCCGTCTTTATTGTTTGCCACCAAAACGATATCATCGCCTGGTTTGAGGCTCAAGCCTTTGGCCAAATTTTCAGGAATAATGAGCTCGCCTTCAGCCACAAATTCAGCAGCAGAATTGCTAGATTCGATAATTCGATCGACCAAAGCCGGGCTTGTTTTATTTTCCATTTCAGGATAAACGGCTGTTAGCCGGATATTGGTGGTTTCCTTGTAATTACTCAACATAGCGCCTAATTTTATGCGAAATGTATAAGCTTCAACATTTTCATGGCTGTCGAGCAATCCTTTTAATTGGTCAATTTGCTTGCCTTTTAAATTCAAGTGCAGCGGCAAATTATCGATAGAGCTGACGTAGCCTTTTTTGTGAATCTGCACATGCCCGAGCATCGAATCTGTAATGGTTCCGATCATCATTTGCTTAAATGAACTTGAAATTCCGGAAAAAACAATAACCAGCACGACACCAAAAATGATAAGCGATGAAGTCAGTAATGTGCGCCGTTTGTATCGTTTCAGATTTCGAAAAGCTATTTTAAATATGTTTTTCATAGGGTTGCCTCGTTATTTCCACCGTAAACAATTGTCCATATACTTTTTTAACCACCCCCGGCCCCTCCTTTAAAAGGAGGGGAGTTTTGTCTTTCGTTGCATGTAGATCAAATTTTATTTAACCTGAATTATTCGAAAAGCACAGTGGATGTGCCTGGCACTTAGTTGATTTTTATAAATTTATCTAAACAAAGTAACTTTTAAGGGCTTTCATAACTTGTAGAAGTGCCTGGCACATTTTTATCAGTTCATGAAAAGATCAGGTTAAAAATACAATTCATGGATTTGCAGGTTAATCTTCAGTCTAAAACCAAAATAGTTCCCCTCCTTTAAAAGGAGGGGTTAGGGGTGGTTAATCTTCTTTATTTATATATTTCCTAATTTCTTCCAAAACTCCCTCTAAGTTTTCAAACACCATTTTATTCTCAAATCGAATGATTTTAATTCCCAGCTCAGCAAGAAAAGCAGCACGTTGCTGATCGTATTCATTGCATTCTGGAGAGTAGTGAGAATCTCCATCTAACTCAAGGCCAAGCCTTTCTGCCGGACAATAAAAATCGAGGATATAATTTCCAATACTGTGCTGTCTGCGAAATTTCTTACCATCGAGCTGTTTCTTTTGCAAGGCTTTCCACAGTGTCGCTTCTGCGGGTGTTCCGTTATTCCTAAGATCCCGGCGTCTGGATTTCAGGTATGTGAGATTGTTTATTCGCTTGGGCTTCTCCATAGATAATTTCCTTTTTAACCACCCCCAGCCCCTCCTTTTCAAGGATGGGAGTTTTACTATCCCAGTTTTACAAATTAAACTTCATTCTTATACCAAACCAGTTCCTTTCCTTTTCAAAAGGGGAGTTCTGCATTCCAAGGTTTACAGATAACATTTCATTCAAATACCAAACCAGTTCCCATCCTTTTAAAGGATGATTTAGGGCTGGTTAATTTTCAATTCACTGCTTCAGCCTGATTCTTCCTGTTTGTTATCTGCCCATCTTCCAGGGTATAAACAATCTCGGCTTCTCGAACGACTTTGGGATCGTGGGTTGAAAAAATAAATGTTGTTTTAAGCTCATGCTGCATTTTTCTCATAAGCTCAATAACATTGTGGGCCGAGACACTATCAAGATTTGCTGTTGGTTCATCGGCCAAAACCAGCTTTGGATTGGTAACAAGGGCACGTGCAACCGCTATACGCTGCTTTTGTCCGCCAGAAACCTGGGATGGGAACTTGTCTTTCTGATCTAACATACCAACGGCCTCCAGCAGGCGCAACACTCTCTCCCGGCGTTCTTTTTCTGCTACATTTTGTACCATCACAAGGGGATATTCGATATTTTCAAAAACTGTTAAAACAGGAAGTAGATTAAAATTCTGGAAAATAAAGCCAATGTTTTCTCCTCGGAACTGTGCAGCTTCACGGCTGTTGAATCCATTCACCTGAGTCCCATTAATGACGACTTCTCCTTCAGTGGGTTTATCAAGACAACCGATGACATTGAGTAGCGTTGTTTTTCCACTTCCTGAGGGCCCGACAAATGAGATAAATGCCTGGGCATCCAACTGCAGTTGGATATTCTGTAAAGCACGGACTGTTGTTTCGCCTGTTTCGTAAATTCTTGATATCTTTTTTAATTCGATTAAAGGCATTTACATCTCCTGATTCAATTCAATTTCATGTTTTATCTCTTGCTTTCCACACCGCAAATGTTATTGCAATCCATACAATTGACCGGAATATCATGGCCCCAATACTCTGAACGGCAACGGTTGCAGAAAGTAAATACATTGCCACCAGAACCAAGAGTATAGAAATATGAGCACCGGCGATATACCGTACCAATTTTAAACCCCACGGACGTGCCAGCAAAATTCCACTGCCCACGACTACCGAAATCAGGCCCATAATCACATTGTACCAAACAAGCCAATAGAGAATAACATATCCTGGCTGTTTCAATCCCAAAATTATAGAAGAACCAGAAAACATTGATAGAATACCAACAAAAATAGCAAAAATTCCAGCAATAACTAATATTGAGTTTCTTTTCATTTTATCACCATTTCTTAATTCAATTACAAAAATTATTATTCGAAAGCCTGGGTATTTTGTATTAATACAGCCGTCACATCATCCGCCTGTTTGCCATGTGTAAAAAGCTCCAGCTTACCGTTCAGGATTTTTAAAAAGTCTTTGTCACGGCCATATTTTTCAAATAAATGAATTAACCGCTGCTCTTCGAATTCTTCCATCCGATGGTTCATCGCTTCAGTAATTCCATCTGTGTAAACCAGGAGTGAGTCATGTTTCCCGAGCACACTCTTTATTGCCTGATACTGGCTATTTGCCATCATCCCAAGGGCCGGGCCGGTCGGTCCAAGTTCGGTTAATTCCGTTTTGCCGGTCAATTTGAAAGCAGGATTATGCCCGGCCGATGCATAAACATAATTCCCATCAGTTTTTCCTATTAAAAGAAAAAATGTTGCAAACATAAACCGAGGCAGTTCGGTGTGCAGGTAACTATTCATTTTTTCAAGAACCTTGTCCGGCTCCTGCTCATAATTTAGCAGTACCCGAACTTGTGCGTGAATATGAGAAGCAAGTAATGCCGCAGGCACACCGTGACCAGAAACATCGAAGATGATGACTGCAAACCTGTTTTCTGGAAGAGCTATAAGATCGAAGGCGTCTCCACCAACTTCATCACTTGGCACAAACAGCGATGAAAAATGAAATCCCGGTATATAGGGTGTTTCTTTTGGCAGAAGTGCACGTTGAATATTCTTCGCTATCTCCATTTCCTTTTTAATTTTTGTTTCTGCTGTAAATCGCTGAAGGTAGCCAGGGACAGAGGGTTTGAGTTTCTCAGATTTAGGAGAAATCAACATGCCTGTCCCGCCCAGGAAAAGTGGTAATGCGATACTCACCAAACCCAACAAACCCGATGTGTGTAGTTCTGGCACCGAGGTCAACAGTAGCGGTGGCAGGCGCATTCCCAAGAATGCAACTCCAAGAGCAACAGCAACAACCAGCAGGTTCTCTTTCAATAATATCCAGGTAAATATCATTCCCAGAACTGTGGCAACAAAAATTTCAAAAGCCACAGGATGAATATTGATAAAGGCAAACAGCCCTGCGCTGAAGATCAGACCAGAAAAGAAAATAATATTCGATTTTTTATCCGTATAGTTGGCAAGATAAGCCGGCACAAACAAGAAAAATATTAAAACCAGTAAAGGAACGCGCCAAAGTAGCCAACGTATGAGTACTAAAAAAGGTGGAGAAATACTAAACAGGCTACTGAGATCGTGAAAGTGGATTGCCAAGGGAATTTGAAAAATTTCAGCAAAAAAGAAGAGTAAAATAACAACACCGAGAATAATACAGCCAAAAGCAAATCCTGACAATAGTGAACGGGCTACTTGTTTGTGAAAAACCTGACCGCGCAATAAAAAATCAAGGCTTTGCAGTTTTTCAGGCCACCTGCTGCGTGCGAGGGGTTCAGCAACCAGATAAAGAAGAGTTAGGCTTAAACCAATCACCAATGCGAACAATAGGCGCAATGGCTCAAAAGCTACTTCCTCCCCACCTAACAATAAACGACTGGCCTCACTTGCGAGCAATGCCACACTTACGACAAGTCCAAACCAAAAAGCCTTACTGAAATCTGCAAATCCTAATTTAAGATGGCGAACGAGTACGCTAAGTATAATAATTATTAGCCCTATATAGATAAGATAGATGGGGTATTTCTTAAAATCACCATACCATTGTGGTTGTATATCTTTGCTATTTAGCGTAGAAAAATGAAATTCTTCATCATAATTTGCAACTCGCCCGCCAAGAATTTCCACCACTACAGTTTTTGATAAAATTTCATGGGCAGATGGAATTGACCAGGATATTTGCAAAGATTTCATTTGCCGGGTTTCCAGTTGAATGACGCGTGGTACACTATTTTCATCAATAATGTTGTTTGTCATTCTATTGATAAACTCGAAAGCGGCAGATACAGCCGATTCGTTGGAGAATTCTTGATCGGATTCCGGTTTCAATGTGCGCAAAACACGCCCGGAGAGATGCAAAGCCCGAAGCTGGCCTTCGTTGTCCAATGCGATTTCATATTCTTGGGGAGATCGATTTCCAAAGTCCTGTTTGCGGACACCAGCAGCTGTACGAAATCGGTTTGGGGGATTTTTTTGATTCCACGCTACTCTCCACAGAAATATAGGGAATTCTTTCTGTTGTAAAGCCCTTGCTCGTTCTGTGCCCAAAATCAAGTGTAACTGTCCAGCTAATTCATTATCAAACTCAGCAGTAACTGAAGCGGGACCAGCCGGTGCTGGAAGATTCAGCTTTTCAAGGATTAAAAGTGCTTTCTCCACCACGTCGTTTTTGGATAATTTGATAGAAATTGAAGCAGCGGGGAAGTAGCGTTCATAACCTTTGATAAATAACAAGACGCCAATGCACGCCAAAACAATGAGCAGGAGTTTATACTGCAGCGATTTTTTTATAAATCTTATTTCCACTTTGAAGACCTGTTTGGTACCGGATAAGTCAATATTGATTTCCTGAGCGCCGCATTAAATAATCAGGAATAAAGAGAAATGTTTTATGCCATTTAGCGCTTATTCAAACAAGTGAAACTATGGAGAAAATGACTATTTCATCCATAGTTTTCACTTAAATTTATTTTAGTCTAAAAATTAACTTCCATACCCAACGTGCTGATGTTAGCCTCAAAATTATAATACGGATCGTTCGATTCATTTTGAATTTTCAGATATTCCAGATACAGCTTTAAATCCAATCCAAGTTTTTTAGCCTGAAAGGGTTTTTCCAATCGTGTCCAAAATTGCTTACGAATATCCTCACGTACGATATCACCAGGCAATGCAATTCCTTCAAGATCGAGGGCAAGACGTTGATAAGTTTTATCATAATGGTCGTATCCCAAGCGCACCATTGTGCTCAAAGGCAGCAGGCTGGAAAACATCACACCAGTTTCAATGCTTTCGTAACCATAGCGGTCGTCGTAGAGTTCATCTTCGGTATAATATCCGGTATCAACGCCTGTGAGAAAACGGCCCTGTTCGCCAAAATTTGTGCGTCCGCGCAGATAAGAGCTCAAGCCGGCTTTATTGAATAAAGACTGAGAAATACGCACTGAATTCACCCACTGGCCGACACTTGGGTTGTCCACTTCTGTATACACAATCGAATTATAGCCGCCTCTCCCGCCGCGTGACTGACCTTGTTCTTCAGTTGGCAATATCTCCTCCGCCACAACTTGAGAGACATAATTTTTGTAACCCAATTCAGATGATAGTATAAAAGTTGTTCTGGATGGTAGTGAAAAATTCAAGCGGCTAAAAAACAGATGCTCCCAATGGCTCAATTCTGACAGGTTCGCATAACTGCGGCCGCGTATTTTGTATCCGGCATAAAAAAGGCCAAATCCTTCTACCGGTAACTTTAAATTGGCATAACCGGAGAAATCTGTAAAATCATAGACGTTGTACGCCTCTTTATCCATTCGAAACATGAAGGCACCGCCAAGGCTGAATAGCCCATTCGCTGATCCCACATTTCGCTGACTGGTGATTCCAAGCTGATGAATGTGAAAGGTGCGATCGGTATTATCAGAGAAGTGATTAAAGTAGCCATCGTAATAAAAGCTGCCTCGCCAATCCCACGATTTCCACGCTTTTGAGATGTCCATATTCGCCTGAGAGATTACATCTTCATTTTGTGTATAGTTCCGTGAGGCATTGTCATCGATACTCGTTGTAAGTGAGACAGTTGATTGCACCTGGGCATTACCCTGCACAGCCCAAAGCGCTAAAATCAAGATAAAAAAAACGTATTTCCTTTTCATTGTTCTATCTCCGTAGTGGTTGTTTCAAGCTTCTATTTTTTTGATTCTACAATTATCAATTTTTATGCCACAATAAATCTTCACGACATATTTAATTATTTTTATAGAACTTAAAACAATCGCATCCCAAAGCGAACAACACAAATATCGACCATACCGTCGACAAATCATAGGTTTAAAATAATACAAAAAAAAGCGAGAGTTTTTGCAAACCCTCGCTTTTTTTAGTTCGGCAGAGATACAAGTGAACTAATCTATATTAATTCCGGCCGCCGCGTTTTCCACCGCGTGAGCCATTGGAGCCGATCGGGCCAGTTGCAGCACCCGTTCCGTCACAATCACCTGTGCCGGTTCCAACTTGAGAGCCACCGCCACGTCTACCGTTAGCCGAGCCTGCTTTCCGTCCAGAACCATCTTCCGGGCGAACAAAGTCTTCATCTTGACCATTAGGGATGCCATCGCCATCAGCGTCTAATGCATTGTCATTGATGCCGTCGCCATCTTCATCGATAAAACCCATGGCACCTTTGCCTTTGCCAGGATTCTGGCGGACAAAATCTTCATCTTGACCATTGGGGATTCCATCGCCATCAGCGTCAAGTGCGTTATCATTGATTCCATCGCCATCAACGTCGACGAACCCACGTGAACCTTTATTGCCTTTGTTACCGGAGCGCTGGCCACGGCCATTGGCATTTTGCTGTCCGCTACCGTCAGCAGGTGCAACCCAATCGGAATCCTGGCCATTGGGGATACCATCACCATCGGCATCTTGTGCGTAATCATTTACACCGTCACCATCAGCATCGACAAAACCATGACCATTGGGTGTAACGCCTTCAACAGGTACAAAATCAGGGTCCTGGCCGTTTGGTACACCATCGCCATCATCGTCGAGAGCGTTGTCATTTACACCATCATTATTGGCATCAACAAAGCCTTTGCCCTCAGGTTTTCCTTTGCCTTGAGCAAAAACAGTCGATGAAGCAGTAAAATAAAGTCCAAGAGCCAAAAGTAAGGCTGTCAGTGTGAAGAAAGAGGTTAAACGTTTCATGGTAAATCTCCTTAATAATATAATAAAGGGTGATGAATAATGAGCACATCTTATCTGAATTTGTATGTCTCATTTTATTTTCATTATTCCCTTATTCAAGCAATGTGCCAAACTTTTACCAAGCGAGATAAACACTTATTAATATGGAGATTATAAATATATATAATTTTCGGATCGGAGTCGTATTAATTCTGATATCGACACCCCGGTCGATGAATCGACGAAGTGGTCGGGATGAAATGCAAAGACTGTTAATCGATAATCGAAGAATGGATAATTCAAAAGAGCGGATCAATTACTAAGCGTTAATTGCCGAATAAATATCAAACCCATAAATATCATAATCGAGCTTAAGATAAAGACAGGTGCGTATCCGACGATTCCGATTAGCCAGCCGGCAATAAGTGGAAAAAAAGCAGTCGAAAGACGCGTTGCCCCAACAATTCCTTTGTGCAGCGCCCGATTATTATCATTGGTAATTTCAATGAAGAGTCCCTCGTAACCGATGCGCCGGGCGCTCATCGTAAAGCCCATCAAAATGAAAATAACCAGGAAAAAATAGACGGGTAAATTTGAAAAAAGTAAAGCAAGGATGGGCAAAAGCGCTGTCAAAATAATGCACCCGGCAATTACACCTTTAAAATTTTGCTTTTTAATAACCTTGGCCCAAACAAAATTTGATATTATCATCCCCACAATTTGTAGAAGTAAAAACATGCCGATTTGCTCCCCGGTCAGACCGTAACGTTTTTTAGCCAATGCGATGAAAAACGGCATTAGCGTCAAGCCAAAACCGGAAAAGTTGCTGAACAAGATAAACGACCGCAGATTGGGATTCGTGCGAAGAGTTGTTGGAATGGATTTTATTACTGCGATAAAACTGTGATCTCTTGCAGCGGCGCCATTCTTCTTTTCCTTAATAAACCAGAAGCCTGCCGAAGCTATGAGAAGAAGCACCGCAGCAAGAATGAAAAGGAAAAGGTAGTTCACCGGATACGCGGTATTAGCCAAAATAAAACGAGCGATTAGTGCAGAAATTAAAATAGCGATGCTGGCAAAAACCTGACGTTTAACAAAAAACTGCTTGCGCCATGATTCAGGCAAAGATTTGCCAAGAATATCCGTATAGGAGACACCTGCGAACGTTCCAGCGATCGCAAAAATAAACATCAAAATAAAAATTATTAAAATTAGATTCCCATGTGCGAAACTGTCTGCTTTCCAGAGAATAATAGCCGTAACGGCAAGAGTTAAGACGCGTAAATTTATACTGAAGAGTAAAAATGGCTTTTTTCGAGATTTTAAATGGAGATAGCTGGCAAATATAAGTTCCCCAAGAATCGGCGTGCCCACCATGATAGCGGTGAGAATTCCTAACTGAAAATCACTGCCCCCGGCTTTGACGATTAACGAGGGCAGAATTGTATTGATATCTGTAAAAGTCGTCGTCAGCGCTAAAAAAACCGCATGCCATAAAAAGGCATTAAAGTTTCGTTTGGCAGTGCTCTCCGATTTCACGCGCATCATAATCAGATATCCTGGCTTAAATTTCAAAATATAGTGTCGGTGTACTCCTTGCGCACCATTTTCTTTGCACCATATTCCGGTCAAATTTGACGATGGCAGCGAACACCTCTTATATGAGATGTTTTTTCTCCGCATTTTGGGCAAATGCAGAAGCCCCCACACCGATTTTGTCGGGAGAAATGCAGCACTCCCATCACTCCATAACGATGGAAGCACTGCCTTTTGGTGGTGTTGTCGCTACTTTTTGGGTACAAAATAGAAGTACACGCTGTGGGAGAGGAACTCGATAAAATCATTGATGACATCGAGGAAAGAAGCGATCTCATCAAAATAAACGTCCAAATTAAAAACTATATTTTACCTTGGCGTATACCATGTCGTTTTCATCATACTGTCCGAAAGAACCGGTATCACCGGTGAAAATGTTGGCGCCAAACTGCAATTCGAAGCCATCGGATAAATCATAAAATAATCGGGGGCGAATTAACGCATCACTATTGTTCAGTCCGACATATGAAAACAGCTCGAGGGTCAAAGTCTCACGCAGAAAATCGCGCCGGGCCAGGAAAGTGAGTGTATTTTCGTACGCATCCTGATCGATGGAGTCTTCGTAGTCCATGATGGCTTGCTGAATGAATTGTCCGCTCAAATTCCAGTTCCACAAAGTATGGTCGAGTCCGAGTAAATAATGCAGATAATTTTTTTCAACCACCGCACCTGAATATTTTGGATCAGCTGAATTGAAATATTTACCGCTATAAAAAGCGCCCTCGCCACGCAAAACCAGCGGACCCACAGTTGCACTGAAACTGCCGCCACCCAGGGTCAATCGGTGGTGCTCCGGGTTCACTGTCAGGCTCGATAGCTGCATGGTTTGCGGATCCAAATGCTTTGTCATGTGCATTGTCGGATCGTCATCCCAGGCAAAGCCGGCCATCAATTCAAAATCGATTGCCGAACGGATGCCTGAAAATTTCGCGAAGACCTCGCTGTTTTCCAGGGAGGCGGTAACCTCTTGCGTTGCGTTCATAGTCGCCGGCGCTGCCAGATTCAACCGGGGAAACCACAGGCCATCTTCGGCCGGCATAATAGTCGGCGAAAAAGCCGGCAGCCACACAAGCTCAAAAGTGTTGTCGTTTTTATAATAGTCGAACTTAACACCGGTTACGCCCATACGAATTTCATCAAAATCGCGCAAAAGGAATTCACTCAGATCTTTGGGTGAAACGATATCTGTGATGAAGACACCATCGGCTTTTCCCCAAATAATTTGTTGCTTGCCAATGCGCACATCAATTGACGCAAATAACATATCCATATAGGCTTCACGAAGAGCGAATTCCATTTCTTGGCCGGGATACTGGTAAATATAGGGATTGGCTTTAAAAGCCACCTTTCCCCTGCTTTGCTCGATATTTAAATTAAACGTATTTTGCACTATGGAATACTCACCGCCACTTTGCAGGAGGGCGCCGGTATAATTGCGCGCATATCCGCTTAAATTTAGTTCCTGCGCTATTATGATCATCGGCGCAAACATTAGCACCAGCCAGGCAAATTTAAATCTCATCTCAATCCTCGCTTCATCATGCGTTCGGTGAATTCGTTATCGGGAATACCGATATCGACTTTCAAATTTGCCAGGTCCATATCCGTTGTATGATCCTTTTGAACATTGTGCATGCGGCTGTGCAGGATGATCCAGTAGCCTTTAATCTTATCGAATTTTTTAACGGTCAGGGTCTTCAGAAGCTCCTCATCCTCGTCATAAAATTCTTTCTTCAGGCCAATCCATTTGTCTTTGATAATCCAGGTCACTGTGCGTGAATACATGTACTCTTTTTCTTTGGGAATACTCTCGACGACATAGCATTCTTCACCATCAAGATTTTCTTGCCGCAGAATTTTGTGTGTATCAGCGGTTGGATGCCGGTCACCCAAATCATCGTAAGTAAAATCCGATCCCATAAAATAATCGCTTTTACTATCACTGGAAATGCGTTTTACTTTCTTGAGCGCCGGCAAGTAAATCCATTGATCATCATCGCGGCCGGCTTCGTCATAGCTCCAGTTCATAAAGGAAGTGTTGCGCACGTCCGCGGGTGCAATAAAATACATGATTTTCTTTTCATCCTTGCCAAACTCTTTGACATATTGTTTTATTTCTCGTACCCGCTGGTCACCGCGTGAGTTGATCAGCGTCATTGTCAGTTCCCCTGCCTGGTCCTCACCGGTCGGCCTGTTATATACATTTTGGATTATTTCCAGCGCCGTAGGTGTGGTCTGTGCCAACATTAAAGCCGGCGATAAAAAGAGTAGAAACATCGTCAATGAATTAATTTTTATGGATTTCATTTTATGACTCCTTGGTTAAAAGATGTTCTATTTTTTGAATTATAGTGTTAATCACTTCATTCGACACCCGGCCTGCATGTTTATAAAAAACATGACCGGATTTGTGGAAAAGGACAATATTGATATCATCATCAATAAGTTTCCAGTCCCGCACCAGTATCCGTTTGTTGTCGAACACATAGCTTTTGTTTTTATCAGATTTTGCACGTTTTGCCACTTTTTTCCGAAAAACAAATCCGGGAATAATAGTCGCAGAAGTATTTAAAATCAATGTTGTTCCCAATCGATCTGCAGGATAGTGCAGCGAATCGAGTTTTGCAATCAATGGTTGCAATTGTTTTTGTTTATCCGGATCAACGTAGAAAAGCAGGTTTACTTTGCCGGTCAAAGATGCACTGCTCCAATCGGCACCGTTTGCCAGGCCACCCTTCTTACCGCTGAGTATTATCTCAGGCAATAAAGTGGAATCGCCTGGAGCCGGATTAGCCGCAAACACGGAAACAGTGAATCCCGAAAGCAAACACAGAAAGTAAAATTTTTTTAAGCGTAGGCCCATATCAATCACCTCCCTCATGATTTCTTTTTAAAATATAGGTTCGACATATTGAGCAGCAGGTACATGATGGTCACCGTACCTAAAAAACTGGTGAACATATTCATCGAAACCAGTGCGCCCAATTCGCGGTTTGGTGGAAAAACCGAGGCCAGCAACACCAAAAATCCGGCAATAACCACGACCGCGTTAAACACGATAGCCCGGCCAGAATGCTGCATGGTTAATCGTCCGGTTTCCTGTTGATCGCCCGTCTCGTCAGCATAGATTTTGTAGCGCTCAATAAAATGTACCGCATAGTCAATCCCGATTCCAATGGCGATACTGGAGAGTAGAGCCGTTGTGGTATTCAGTGGAATACCTAACAAACCCATCACACCAAAACTGATAAAAGCTGTGATAAATATTGGCACTGCGCCGATCACACCTGCGGCTAATTTCTTAAACATGAAAGAAAGCAGAACGATGACGATGAGTAACGAAAGCACCAGACTTTTGATCTGTCCTTCCAGAATAAGGTCGCTAAAAACCAGTCCTTTATAACCCGAACCGGCATATTTGATACTGACGCCGAGTTCTTGCAATCGTGGGATGTGGTTTTCGATGTGTGCAATCGCGCTGTTCAACGCTATCGAGTTATCACTTTTAAGTTGAAAAGTCAGGTTTGCTTTTTTGTAATCATAATCAACCACTTTCCATAAATTTTCAGGATCGCCGGACATTTCATATAAAAGCAGGTATTGCGCAACCAGTTCAGCCGTCTGCGGAATCAGATTATATTCAGAGCTGTCAGCGTGCATCACTTTATTCATGCGCTTGAGATAATCAGTGAGCGCAAAGGAGCTACCAACCACTTCCAGGCTGTCATCAACATCTTTTTGCATAGCGTCGATGGCCCGGAGAATTTCAGGCTGTTTAAAAGCGTCCGCACTTTCGGAATCCAGAATAACATTGAGCGTGGAAGTGCCGCCGAAGTTCTGGTTGATGAATGCATCCGTTAAAACGATATCGCTATCTTTTTCGAACTTTTCCAAAAAGCTGGAATTGATCCAGATAGAACGCATTCCGGCGATCGACAATGCAACGATAAATATACTGATAAATATCGTTATGTATTTATATCGGATAGTCCATTTGGCCAATGCGGATAGAAAACGATTATCGCTTTTCTTCGCCGTATTTTTATTATTTTTCCACTTGGGCAGACCAAAAACCAGCAATCCCGCCGGAATGATCAGCAGGGAGAACACCATTGCCATCATTACACCAAAGGCAGTAAAAATACCAAAGTATTTGATCGGGTATACTTCCGAAGTCAGCAGAGAAATAAATCCGACTGCCGTTGTAACGGATGTCATAACCACGGGCTTCCACATACCTTGCAGCATATCGTAAACTGCATCTTTTTTGGTAGCGCCGGGATTTTCATTCAAAAATAAATGCAAATGGCTGTAAAGATGGATTCCATCTGCGACGCCAATGGCGATGAGCATAACGGGAATCATTGTTGAAACAGCATAAATGGGTAAATCGACCGCGGCCAGCAATCCAAACGCCCAAACCACGCTAAACAAAACCAGGAGCATGGTGAAAAGCGTCGCCTTAAAACTGCGCAATACCAGCAGTAAAACCAGGATGATTATTGCGATTACTATTGGCACCATGCGTTGCATGTCACGCGGCCCCAGATAAGCCATCGTCCCCTCAACAATCGGCCGGCCAGCCACGTATAATTTCTCCGGGCCTTCATATTCTTTTGAAATATCAAGCAATCTGTGATAAAATTCCTGCGAAAAGGAGTCGTCGCCGATTTCTGCAATGATGACTGTTACCGTTTCATCCGTGTTTACCAGACGTTCATAAATCATCTCGTTATCGCGCACACTGTGCCGAAGGGCGCTTAATTGCTCGGCGCTTTCAGGCGTCCTTTTAAAAAACGGCTTCACATCAAGACCGTCTTCCGTGCCAACGATATTATCAGCGGTGTATAAAGAAGTGACGTCGTCCTTCTCAATTTCCTCCATCTTCTGCAAAACTTTTGTCAGGTCTTTTACTTTTTGCATAGTGCCGCTGTTATAAACGCCGGCGGGATTCTCAATAGCGATGATAATTCCATCTTTAATATTGAACCATTCTTCTGCCTGATCACTGTAAATAAATGCCGGATGCTCCTGCGGCATGTATTTATCGAGATCTGTTTCCATGCGTGAATTTTCTTTCATCACCCAGAAAAATGCCAGGGTAGCAAGAAGACTACCCACCAAAACAATCCGGGGAAAATTCAGTATTTTTTTTAAAATGTGTTCCATATCATTTTTCCCTTAATTTTTTATCGTTGTTTTTGTAATTCAGGAAACTGCTCTTGCGCAAACTGCATATGGCAATTCACACAAGAATTTACCATCGCGCCATAAAGCGCTGCACTTTTTTTGAAATCATATGCCTTAGCTGCAGCGGCAAGATTCAGTGACTCACTATGAAAAGCACGGTCCATTTTCATAAATGGTGCAGGAAGCAATTTAACAAGCGCTTGCAATTCATCTGGTGTGAGCGTTTTTTTCAGAATGAAACTATTGTGGATTTGCTCCGCAAGTTGCGCGACCTTTTCAGATTCACCCTGCACCAACAAGGGCAAAATTTGTTGCATGGCAGATTGAATTTCCTGCATTTCTTTGCGCAAGGTAGTTTGAAACTTTGGTGTCAGCTTTAATTCTGCAGGAGCAACGGACGCCGCATTATTCTGCTGCGCTACTTCATGCTGATTATTTTCCGCCTGTTTGCAGCTTGTTAAAGCAAACAATAGCAAGAGTATCCCGAAACTGGTTCTGATTTTCATTTAGCACCTCTTTCCAAGAGTGAATATTCACTCACATTTGTTTAAAAAAAATATTAGTTGACTAAAATTTGATTAATATTTCCCCATAATTTATCTCCCTCACGACGCAAATCAAATGCAAAGCCGGAAAGCCGCCAGCGTGCAACCAGCAAGCGAAGGGCTCCGACAATGATTAGAGAAAGTTGATCTGCCGAAATATCTGATCGAATGCTTTTATTATTCTGCCCTTTCTTAATTACGATGAGAATCAGTTGCAAACTTGAGTTCATAATTGCATAAACTTCGTCCGCAAGTTCTTTTTCATTCTGAAATATATCTTCAGAAAAAATTACAGCTGTGATCGCAGGATATTGAGTAAATTGATTAAATCGTTCTTTAAAAATCATTTCGAGCTGCTCAAGTTCTGTTGCTCCCGATCCTTGAATTTTATCCAACACCTCCATTTTATGTGAACGAAATTGGCTCAAAATACCAAGTAGAATATCCAGTTTACTATCAAAATGACGGTAGATGGCGGATTCGGAAATACCAATTTTTTTCGATAACTTTTTTATTGTGACACCCTGAATACCCTGCTCTGCAACCAACTCGGTGGAAGCTTTGATGATTTCTTGTTGTCTTGCCGTAAATTTTTTCATTCGTGCCTCTTGAATGGATGTGAGTGAACATTCACTCTAATATAAAATAAAAAAAATGTATGTCAATCATTAAATTAATTTGAAATTCAGGTATTCTTCATAGATAAGTTAAAAGAATGGTAAGGCGAGAGCAGCACAAACTCCCACCTTACCAGGGATGAGGAGAAGAAACTTTACAATCGTTATTTTTTTCCACCGCGCCGCGCTTTTTGCCCATTTTCGAAGCGACCTTTTCTACCCGTGCTATTTCCCATTTTCTGTCCGTTTGCATTTTTTGACTGGATATAATCTTCATCCTGGCAATTCGGGATACCATCACCGTCATCGTCCAATATTAGATCGTTAATGCCATCACCATCTTCGTCGATAAAACCCATGCGGCCACGTTTATTTTTCGGTTTGCCTGCCCGCTTCGGTTGAACTTTACCTGGAGAATTGCCATCAAGCCATTCTTTTTTCTGGATATTTTTGCGGTCTGGATTATCAATTGGTGGTACCCAATCGGTGTCTTTGCCATTAGGAATCCCGTCACCATCCGCATCCTGAGCCAGGTCGTTGACGCCATCACCATCGGCATCGGTAAATCCCACGCCACGTCCCTTCTTCTCAAGCCTGTTTTTTTGCCAATCCGCATCCTGTTCGTTGGGAGTTTTATCTCCGTCGTGATCGGCCGCCTTTTCATTGATTCTGTCATTATTTTTATCATTATTTTTTTTAGTATCGATGCGGCTTTTTGTACTATCCTGAGCACAATTATCTGTCGTAACAGCAAACACTACAAAAAAAATGGCAATGCCAAATAGAAGTAAAGTGTTTCGCATGGCAACCTCCCAAAACTTGACATCCATATTTCCCATATCCTTATTCGCATAATATATTAACAAATTACATGCCATGATCCATCAAACAGTGAACAAACCTATAAGTGAATAAATAACTAAACTTTAAGGAGAAAAAACAAAAATACTGTACTTTGATTTGTGTAAAAAAAATCGACTTTACCGTCGATTACTCGACGATTTGGTCGGACTTAAGATATGTTTTATAAAACTATGTGGATAAATTGAGGAAGCCTGCTATGCCGCACAACGGATCATGGAATACTTTTCCAAAGCACATTTTATTGCAACAAGTTATCGTATTTGCACTTATTTATTCTTTTACTTGAAATTTGAAACCTGCTTTTTTATTATTCCGATACGATTGTTTTTCCGGGTATTTTGTGCAGCAGGAATTAATTACGAGTATGATTTTAATTAACTCAAATGGTTGGACTCGTTTCCCCATTTTTTGGAATTACACATGGATATAAGCTCTTACTTTTTAATTCTCTTTTTGCCGGCTAATGTACTTTTTTCACAGAGCTCAATGGAATTTGAACAACATCATTTCCCTACTCAAACTCAATTTAAAACAGAATCCGTGCGTTTGGAAGTGACTTCAAAACCCGTTGTTGGCCTCGATATATATTTAAATGGCCAAAAACAAATTCAGAAAACTCCATTTGCGTTCGAAAACCTGCCAGCAGGGGTATACCTTGTCCATGCCAAAAACAAATATTACCAATCAAAAGTGAGGAAAATTACACTCGATCCAGGGGATGATAGACGCATCACCTTGCACGCCGAAGCACAATTTGGCACGTTGTCGATCAACGCCCGGCCAGAGGCAATAGTAACCTTCGATTATAATCCAATCTCCCAATTAGAAAACCTCCGTTTGCTTCCACAAACAATTACTTTACGAGCAGAATGCCCCGGTTTTGCCATGCTTAAAAAAGTCGTCAAAATTGAAAAACAGGTTCATCGGAAGGTTGAACTCATAAACGACAAACCATTGGGTTCTGTTAAATTAAATATAAACTCCACTGAGGCGAATTTTACATTAACCGACAACGAAAAAGGATATTATTATGGCACTGGATCGACACAAATTAATAAAGTGCCCCAGGGTAAATACGCCCTTTTTGTTGAGTTGGAAGGATTCCGTGACCACCGCGAAATATTAAAAATACATGGTGGAAAAGAAAATGTCTACAATATATCGCTTTTTCCATTCACCGAAGCGTATTTGAAGCAGAAAAACAACTTTAAAACAAAACGGAACCTGGCTTTTACAGGAGCCACAATTTTGATAACCGTTGGAACACTGCAATATATTCAAAACCAGAGTTTGCATAAAAACTACGTAGAAACACACTCGAGCAAAGAAGCGTTGTACTATCGCGTCAGCCTGGAAAAACGGACTGTCATCAACAATAGTATTTTCTGGACCGCCGGCACACTGGCGGTTTTGTCGATTTACTACCAGGTTCGGTATGTCAAAATCCATCCCAAGGATTTCCTCTCCATCAGTCTCACCCCGATAAATACAAACCTTGCCGTGGAATGGCGGTTTTGAACTTTATGCAAAAGATTTTAAAAATCGCAGAGTGAATTTAGCCGCCACAATACACTTCTCCCCGGGATTCTGCAACCACAGGTTGTGGCCATGCACACCATCTTCAAGTGTATTTTATTCACCACATTTCAAAAATTGACATGTACACTCAGCCAACCCGAAGAGCGTTCCTGCGCTGAACATTCAAAAATTGTACTCCCGAAAAGGCCTCATTTAAGAGCCCTGAAATTGTGGACAATTCTATGCCGATATTATTATTGTGATAATGGAATATCTTATTAATTCGATACTGTTAATAGCACAACGGAGTGTTTCACCAGTAAATTATGCGTGATTAAAAATTCATATCACTGGCACCAATTTTGTATTTTTATCGCATCTTGTTTTGGATTATCGACTTTCAACTATCGAACAGCACGTCTTCCGGAAAGGAAAACTAAATGCCACATCCCATAAAAAAGCGCCACCTAATTACTACGTTATTTATCGCCTTTCTTATATTTGTAACCGGCTGTGATAAAGAACCAAGCAAGCCGGATCAAAACGAACCTGACTACAAGAATTCACCGCCAACAACAGGTGAAATTGATGTATTTGCGCACAATGCCAAACTCGGCCGTGGCATGAATTTGGGGAATGCGCTCGAAGCGCCAAACGAAGGTGACTGGGATGTTGTGCTTGAAGAGAATTACTTTGAGGAAATCGCCAATGCCGGATTTGATGCCGTGCGCATTCCGGTGCGCTGGTCGACTCACGCTGCCGACAGTGCTCCGTACACGATCGACGCGACATTTTTTAGTCGAGTGGATTGGGCCATCGATCAAGCCCTGTCCCGTGAATTGCTCGCTGTTCTTGACTTCCACCATTTTACTGATTTGATGGCCGAACCGGAGGCACAAAAAGCACGTTTTCTCGGCATGTGGCGGCAGATTGCGGAACGCTATCAAAATTACGCTGCCGATTTAATTTTCGAAGTGCTCAACGAACCGCACGATAATTTGACAGCGACGCTGTGGAATGCTTATTTAATCGAGGCGATCAACGTGATTCGTGAAACCAATCCCGGGCGGACGTTAATAATTGATCCAGCCGATTGGGGCAGTTTGGTTGGGCTGCAAAAGTTACAACTGCCTGCAGAAGACAGAAATATCATCGTCACCTTCCACTACTACAACCCATTCTTTTTCACCCACCAGGGGGCTGACTGGGTTAACGGCTCCGACGCCTGGCTGGGCATAAAATGGAGCGGTACGGCTTCCGAGCGCCTCGCAGTGGACAATGATTTTCAACTGGTGAAAAATTGGGCGCAAAATGAAAACCGGCCCATTTATATGGGAGAATTCGGAGCCTACGAAAAAGCAGATTTGCAATCCCGGGGCTGGTGGACGATGTACGTGGTTCTCGCTGCGCAACGAAATGAGTTCAGCTGGGCCTACTGGGATTTTATCGCCGGATTCGGCGCTTTTGATAGTGAAACAAACAGCTGGAATCAAACCCTGCTCGACGCGCTGATGGCAGGGAAATAGAATTACTTCAAATATGTCACCTTGCACACATCTTTCTTGCTGCCAGCTTTGAGCACAATAAAATAATTGCCATCGGCGATATTCCCGGGATGCCAGAGTACCGAGTAGGAGCCGGCTTCTTTCTCGCCTTTGTAAATTGTGGTCACTTCCCGCCCGAGGACGTCGTAAATTTTGATATTGACTTTATCTGGCTGCGAAAGGAAATAGTCGATTCGTGTCGCTACCCTTATCGGATTTGGGAAAGATTGCAACCTGATTTTTTCATTCCCGGTAGTAGCTGCTGAATCAACAACCGGGCTGTACTTATGCAAGACAATATGCCTGGCTCCATATTCACCGCGATAGCTTATTGTATAAAAATTATTAGGTATTTCAAGCTGATTAACAAATGGCTGCCGCTGCTGCGGTGGCAGCTGTTCCATCCATACCGTTTCCCCGTTTGGTGTTAATTGTAGGAGATTTGTTTGAACATATTCGGAATAATAACGCGTTTCATCATACTGACTGATTCTTCCAGATAAAAATATATTTGCAAAATTATCAACCGCCAAGCTGCTACCCAAAAAATTACTTGAGTCAGTAAACATTATTTTTTTGAATACCAAGTCTCCATCGGTATTTAGTTTATGAATCGTACCGATCCAGGTAGCCAAGATTGCATTTCCAAAAACATCCAGCTTAAAATCAGAAACAGTTTTACTGCCTTGCACATTGGTTTGATCAAAATACTGCCACCGTTTTTCTCCCCCCGGAGACAATTTAATCACTCCAGCTGTATAGCCAGTATCCTGCATGTAGGAGTTAACAGCGAAATAAATATTGCCATTGTGGTCAGTTTGTAAAGATTGGGGCCAGTCTGTACTATTTTCAGGTCCATCCCATTTTTTCTCCCATATTTTTTTCCCACTGGAGGATAGTTTTATAATAGTAATATTTCTGTTGCTTGATATTAAACCACAACGTTCCATATCTGTGCCTAAAATAACGATGTTTGAAAAGAGATCAAGAGTAGCAGATTCAAATTCAAGACAAGTGGCTTCTGTCGGCGAATTAACAAAACGCCAGATTTCATTACCATTTTCATCAAATTTATAAAGTGCTGGTTGTCGATTGCTTACAGTGCCAAAGGAACCTAGTAGATAAACACAATCATTTTTATCGATTAAGATAGATTTTCCGACACCCCAGAATCGAGCATTCTGAAGAATATATTCGCCCGAAATTGCTCCATTTTTATTAAATTTAATAAGTAAATGGTCAAATTCTTCAACATCAGTACCCTGGATAAGTGTAATAAAAATATCTCCTTTTGAATTGATAGCAAGATAAGAATGGAGTGTTGAACCGCGATTGTCTGTATCATAAATTGTTTGCCAGCTTACACCTCCATCGCTGTCACATTTTGTTAAAACCACGTCGCCGCTGGACTGCGCTAAAATAATTGTTTCTCCATCTTTCGTATGGACCATTGCCTTGAATTCATCATCTGTTACAATTTCGCGACCTTCTTTTTGATGCCATACAAGTTGTCCTGTTGCATTGTATTTTTTAATTATTCTTTGACCGGCATTAGCGCCACAAGTCAGCACGTCACCTTCATTGGTTATTTTAATACAACTCTGTGAACTAGAACCAAATGTGTAGTTATAAGAATCAGCGAATAGGCCATCTATTCTACCATTTTTGTCAATTTTGTAGGCAAAAGATGCAGTTAAAGGCGACGAAAGACTATAGAATAACGCAGCTTCTCCACTGATTATTATTTTGCCATTTTTATCTTGAACCAGCGTTGCTTGCCAGCAACTATGCCAATTTTCGTGGGAAAGAAGTCGACTCCATTGCTGATCCCCATCTTTGTTATATTTAATAACTTGCATTCCCTTTGAACGGATATCACCCAATAAATATAAATCGCCATTTTGAGTTTGAAAGGCAGTGCGCAATTCTATTTTTTCATCCGTGTGTTCAGGAATGAATTGCTGTGTCCATTTTTCAGCTCCTGTTGAATCAAATGAAAAAACATTTATTGAATGTTCATCATACGTTGATATATCCCAACAAACCGTTATGTTTTGATCTTCATCAAATGTTATTTTTTTCAAATGAGGATAAAATATATTGTTATCGAAATCTTTTTGGATTTGCCAGTCCATAATTCCAATTTGATTTAGTTTATACAAAAGCAGGGTACTATTACCGATCGAAGAATCTGTTATCAAAGCTGAAATGACAATATTATCATTGGAATCTAAACCATAAATATTGGATCCAACCTTCTCATCTGCACCACCATATGCTACTCGCCAAAGCACGTCTCCTTCAGTCGAATATTTAACCAGATAACCATCCTGAGTTGTTCCGCTATTTCGTTTACCATAAAGCAAATAGATGTTTCCATTGGAATCAAATAGCGGCTCCTGAATATGATGCGATTCCACTGCCTCCAATTCCATTATTTTTGAAAACAACAGTGCTCCTGTTGAACTGTATTTCACGAGGTAAAACTGGCTGGAGCCGTATGTATTATCTCCTTCACCAATAATAACACTAAGTTCCTGAGTTGCTTGATCAAGATGAAGAGCAATACCCGCATGAAAAATTCCGTTTCCCTTAAAAAACTGCTGCCAGATCAAATTTCCATCCGCGTCATATTTGGCAATTATTGCTTCACTTGTACCATATTCGCCAAAATCATTTCCAGTGGCGTAAATGGAGCCGTCGTCACTTAATACAATTTCCGTAAAATGGGAATTTGGGTAACCATGGTTGGTTTTGAACTCGGTTTCCCAGGCAAGTTTAAATTCGTTGGATGGATTTTGGGAAAATAGAGAAGTGTTGAAAAAAAACATCAAAATGAATATTTGAAAATATGCGGATTTCTTCATTTAGCACCTCGGGTTAAGTGTCTAATGAAACAAAGGTTGGAAGCAAAGCTGTCTCCCAATATTAGAAATTCATGTTAAAAAATCAACAAAGAAGGCGGCGATATTTAATCGAATATCGACTTTAATCTGTCACCTATGCCTAATACTCGTTGTAAGGAAGTTATTTTCCCCTTGCGACAGAGAAAAAAAGCATTATTTTTAATGAAGTTATTGCATTGCCCAATAGCCGTTCGATTTAATAAATCGAAATAATGAAAAATCAATTTTAACGGGGCATTCAACCCATAATAAATCGAGGGACAATATGGCAAAAAAAAAGGTAGAAAAAGTTAACGACGGCAAAACGCAGGAGAAATCCCAGAGTCAGCATAAAGAAGATTATCTGAAAAAACTCAACGCTTTAATAGCTGAGGCCGAAGATAAATTGACTGAAAATCTAAGTGAACTTTCAAAAAAAGCCGACGAAATAAAAGGTGTGGCCGAACAACAAATGAAAGAATCGCTGGCCGATGCGGAAGAGCATATTCGTAAGAATCCACTGTCTTCAGTGGCCGTGGCTGCCGGAGTTGGATTTGTGCTCGGATTGCTGCTCAACCGACGGGGTTAAATGTTCATGGCTGCAGAAAAAAATAATCTTGTGGACGCCTTGCACCGTTTGTGGGTGATTTTTCTCGAAGGGCTGCATCAGCGAATTGAGCTTTTCGCCATGGAATTTGGCGAAGAAAAGCGACGATTTATCGGCCTGCTGGTTGCGGTGCTCGTCGCTACCATGGCCGTCTTTTTCGGATTTTTTATGCTCAATCTGGCCCTGCTGCTTCTTTTTTGGAAATTCAATATTTGGCTGGCTTTTGGATTTACCGGATTTTACTTGCTGCTGGCCGCGGTGATAGCTTTGCGCATTCGGATAAAAATGAAAAACTCACCCAAACCGTTCGCAGCCTCCATGGAAGAGTTTAAAAATGACCAGGAATTCTTTGGATCAAAAAAATGAAACAGAATGAATTTGAAAAGAAATTATTGCAGGAAAAAATAGCGGCGCACCGCCGTATCCTGCAGCTTGAAACAAGGCTTCTCAAAAAGGAATTGAATCCGAAACGAGCTTTGCACAATCTGAGTAAAACTGTCGCGCCAAAACTGTTGGCCATTCCAGCGCTGCAATCAATCATTGGTGGCACAAACAAACATAAATTTAAATTGCTGCTCGTGGCTGCCGCAGCCATGCTTATTCCATTTGTACTGAATGAAAGCCGCTCCCCCAAAAACAGCCAAAAGAATGCCTCCGGTGCGTAGAGTGAATTCCCGCTAAAATGGAAAAGAAAACGGAATCAGAAAACGGAATCTTCTCAACCGTCTGGCCCACGGTAGTATTAACCAGCCGAAAATTGCTCGCAGTCGTCGCTTACTATTTGAGCGGATTGTATCATCGCGCTGGCTCCGATCATTTGTTTTTATTTTCATCGGCTATTTCATTTTCACTTTCCCTGTGCCTTATTCCGCTGGTGCTGGTGATTTTTTTCGTGCTCGGAACTTTCGTGCCAATCGAACAAATCACCGGGCAAATTGAATATTTCGTCGACACACTGATGCCCTACCCGGAAAGCGCTGCTTTTCTCAAAGAACTCCTGTTATCCCGTGTAACATCTGTTTTCGCCCATAAAAATATGGCCGGATGGCTCGGAAGTTTCGGGTTGCTTTTTGCCGCAAGCGGCTGGTTTACCAGCATGCGATCATCGCTCAATGTCATTTTCCGGGTTGAAAAATCACCGAACCAAATTATGGGCAAAGCGAAGGATATTCTGCTGGTTTTGCTAATCCTGGTCTTTTTTACACTGTCGTTCGCTTTCCTGCCCTCGTTGCAAATTCTGCTCAAATTTTCTCATAAAATTGAAGAATCGCTCGGCGTGCAATTTGGCGATTTTGAAGTCCATTTTTTCAATATGGTGGCTTTGATCACGATTTTTTATATCAGCAGCATGCTCATCTATTTTATTCCAGACAAGCGCATTATGAAACGGGCGGTGTTTTTGACAGCATTCTGGACGACTCTTTTTCAGAAGTTGGTGCATCAAACATTTGGTTTTTATCTGGCGCACCTCTCGGCGTGGGGGGATATCTACGGGGCGTATATCGTTTTCATAATCGGGGTTTTCTGGATTTATCTGAGTTCGCTGACGATGTTACTGTCGGCAATGATTGGCCAACTGTTCCTCGAAAGGCGGAATTTTAAAAAGGCCTGATTCAAGTAAAAATAAGAAATGCAAAGCGCTTGTAAGCCATGTTTATCAACAAATCATTTTAAAATCTCCTGCATTTTTTCAAAAATGCTAACCTGCAATTCGCTTTCCGACAATTGAGCAATTTTAAAATCTTCCGTCAGCCCAATCGGCATCATGGACGGATAAAATGCCGTGTGCAAATCAGGCCAGTAGCCCTCCCAACAGTACAAACGCCCGGTGAAAAGTGTGATTGTCGGAATGCCCAACGCAGCTGCCACGTGGGCGATCCCGGTGTTTGTGGTGATCACTAAATCCATGCATGAAAGAATGGCGCACAGGTCGGTTAAACTTTTTCCCTGTGGCCACAGATTGAGCGGGCCTCCCGGAAACAACTCCCCTGCCACCGGGTTTTGAAAAGCACTGGTAAAATACGAAGCCTGCGGATAGTGGGCTTTAATTTCAGCAAAATATTCATTGTTTTGGCTGCGTTGCCTGTCAAAGGATGACCAGTTCACAAAAATATTTTTATCATTTTGCATAAAACGCGGCTGCCATTTTTCACGTGCTGAAGTGGAAACTTCAAGGGTAATTTGCAGATCGGTGTCACGCCAGTCAGCGAGCTGAGCCAAGTCTTTCATCCGGTCAACATGCAGCCCGTATTCCAAAACATAATCATAGGCACTAACTTTATCAATATTGGGAAACTCCGGCAATACTTCACTGATGTAGTCTTTTCCATGCAGGAGATGTGCGAATTCCGAGTTCGTGGAAATACCGAATTTATCGCTCCAGCCAAGAGCTCGAAACCGATTTGCAAGAGCTTTCAAAGCCGGAAATATCAGGAGAAAATCGCCCAACCCACGGCGCAGATTGGCGTTGAGTAGAAGCACATTGCCCGGTTCAAGTTGTGAAAAGTCATTTTTGATTATCATCGGAACAGGCCAGTCGGACTCTTTTTTTAGTTCATCAAAGCGGAAATTGCGCAATTCAGGGGTGTTCTTTTTTGCGTCCGTGAGTTGCTTCGCGAGTTGGTAACTGGCAACGGGCAAATTGTCGGCATCCGGGTATAATTTGACCGTAACAGGTTGAGTCATATAAGGACAGAGCCGTTCAAAAGTTAGCTGGGCTGTATCAGGCATGACCCCTTGCATGGAGGCCAGATGTGCAGGATCGAGAGTCAGGCTAAACATATTTTTACCCGTTTGCTTGTTCGAATAAATACTAATCGTTCAAGTTATCGGTGGGAAATTATATGGAATTATTATTTGACAAAAAGATAGGAAATTGAAGATTGAAAGTTGGAAGGTTGGAGAAATCTAATCATTTCTATTTTTCGTGTGCAATTATAGTAAAAAATGCCGGCGCTGAAGAAATTCAAACACCGGCATTTGGAATGATTGGTCGCAAAAAATCAACTATTTTACCAGACTCATGCGCCCTGATAGCGAATGTTCAGCAATTTTGAGCTGATAGAAATATACACCTGTCGTCGCCTGGCTGCCATCCGCATTTTTGCCGTCCCATTTTGCGGTAAAATATCCGGCAGGCATTGGCTCGTCAATTAGCCGGGCAATCAATTGACCTCGAATGTTGTGGATTGTCAGTTGCGCGTGTTTGTTAGCCAAATCCCGGGGGATTGAAAACGAAATAAACGTCGAAGGATTAAAGGGATTGGGATAGTTTTGCAGCAAAACGGGCTCTGTCGGCAAACTAATGTGCTCATCGTCATTTTGGGAAATATCCGTTGCCAACATCGGCGCAGCCCCACGGGTCTCCCCTTTTTCGTTGGCGAGATAGACATTCGTCCAGTTTGGCCGAAACGACGGTGCCTCAGCATAAACCGTTTTCCATTCCTCATCCGTCAGACGCTTAAAGTTAGTGCTCACATGCTCGTAATAACTCATTACCGGACCGATAAAAGCCATATTATGCCCATCCGGCATTTTTGTATTTATCACTGCCATGTTGAGCGGGCCGGTTCCCACATGTTTTACCCAACCGACAAAACTGCCGAATTCATCCGTCGGAGCCGTGTGCACATCGGCGACGATTCTGTCCTCTTTCGTTAAACCACTTTCCCCAGAATAATATAAATCGGCGTACCAGCCGCGATAAACCGGGGCACACCCAGCCAACTGATCGTACAAAATCTTGCGCAAATAATTCATTTCATTCACGTGCAAGTCTGTGCCGTCGAATTCTTTTTGTGCAATAATTTCCAGACTGTCCATCGTGGTGGAAAGAGTCGTGAAGTAATTAATTATCCAATCTTTATTGCCAGAATTTTGAAACTCGATTGTAGTAAAAACTGAGAGCGCATTTTGTGCAAACTGACCGACAGCAGCATAAAATTCTGGAAATGGTTCGAGATAGGCTTTGGGATATGTGCAACCGACCCCACCCGTATACGACTGTTTCGCATAAAGCAAATTATCGTGCCGTAATTGTGCCCACGATGCCAATTGTGTGTTCATCTTTTGCTGCCACCAGGCGGCTGTCTGCATGAAATCCGGGTAAGCGCTCCGGTCTAGCGGTGGATTGAGCGCACGGATTGAGTTGAGCCAGCCATTGTAAAGCGAGAGCTGCCAGAATTCGTCATCATACGAATCGATGAGATAGCGTAAGCTCAGCAGGTTGGCAGCGTAATTGTAATCCTCCAGTTCCGGTTGCAAAAGCTGCAACGCGGCGTCGTTCCCCAGCGCGAAAAGCGCATCGAGGCTGGAAGGCAGCATGCGTTTAATTTTGGTATTCTGAAAAATAATGCGGTCGAAAACCACGTTGCTGAATACATAGGAATCGATGATAAACCGTTGGCCGAGCAGTAAAAACGCCGAAGCCGGTTCAATTTTTTCAAGGTCCATGGGATTGGACATGAGAATTTGTGATAAAATTTTTTGTCCGGCATAGGATTTTTCCTTCAAAGTCGCCTGCAATTTTCGCACATTATTGGTGTCTGCAAATACACTGGCGCTGGCGAATCCGCATTCAGTCATTAGTTCATTGAACTGCCAGATCGTGACGTTATCTGACTCGCCAACAAATTGGCGTATGACATTTTCCATCTTTTGCAAATGCGCCATCGTAGCCTTGTTTTCGGTCATTTCATCGATGAGCGCAGCCAGCATTGTTTGCCGCTGAATATCTTCAGGTTTTTGCCGCGGATCATCTTCTTTCGGTGCCGTGAGATAAATTTCCGTGCGGCCCAGCCATATCATTGCCTGGAAATAGCGACCCAATTCTTCGCTTTCGGTATAATGCCCACGAATTGTAAATTGGCTAAAATCAAATTCCCGACGCGTGGAAGAGAAAAGCGCAATATTTTGCATTCCCTGCCCGTCCACGAATTGAAGTAGCGTGTTGATTTCACTTTGATTTTCAGGGTAAAACGCTGGCGCGGCCTCTCCCAGCAATCGCCTTGTAAGCGTGATATAAATATCCAGGTCCCGCAAGGCCAACTGCATGGCATCGGATTGATTTGTGCCATATTTGGTCTGTAAATTCTCGATCTGTCCTGCAAAATCAGTCATCAGTGCTGCCAGTTCTGGTATCAGAATAGCGTATTCAACAGATTTCAATATATCGTCATAGGACATGTGCAGTGCATGTAAAATCGCATCAGTTGAGATAAAAACGGGGAGGTCTTTGTAATAAATATTTAAAAAGGCATCGGCAAATGTTCGCGGCTGCAATCGCTGGGTGACGACGAAACCATTTTTATCAAACAAGGATTTTTCATAGGCTGTTAATTTGTAATGAGCATCGATGCTGTCCAAGTAAAAAGGCTGATTTTGGGCTGCAACCCGGGCATCAAAGTTTCCGGCAGCATAGGTGCCAAGCAATTCGGCTGTGGACATATTTTTATTTTCATTCAAAACCCGGGAGTATGTGTCGATGTCAAAATTTCCTGAAGTTTGGCCTTGCAGAGGCATAGGAAGGATGAAAATAGTAACAAAAAAACCTTTGAAAATTTTATCAAATTTCATTGCAAACTCCTCGCTTTTTTATTTTAAATGATGATAGGCATTTTGCAAGACTGGTGCCAGAAAAATTGTTGCCAATCTGAACAATAAAATCGAAATAGACAGCGCAAAAATTCCAGATTTCTGATTTTGAAAACGGAAATTTGAATAAAAACTTCTACTGCCAATTTCATATCGCGTTTCAGTGAATTAGCTGAAATCAGGTTCGCACCCAGTTCCAATCAATAAATCCTTTGAAATTAATTCAATGTGCTCTATTTTATTATGCATCGTCCATTCTAATTTAAAGAGCAGCTTGCAAAAAAAATAAGCAGAATTCAAAAGAAATTAATCTTGCCATTTTAATCAGCCAATCGGGCTAAGGAACTTAATTTCAGGGAAAATAATGCCAATGAATCTTCAAAAGATTATTCCGGTTTTCGTATTTGCAGGTCTTATAATTTTTTCTGTGTTTGCTGCCATTCCTCCTCCCGGCGGTGATCCGGTAGCAGGCAAATCAGCGTATAAAATTTGTGCCACGTGCCATGGCCAAAATGGCGAAGGCGTCGTCGCGCTTAATTCGCCAGCATTTGCAAGTCTGCCGGAGTGGTACGTTACACGGCAACTCACCAATTTCATAAAAGGTGTCCGGGGGACGGACCCGAAGGATATTTACGGCAAACAAATGCGCACCATGTCGCGAACCCTGTCGACCGATAAAAAAGTTGCCGATGTTGCTGCATACATCGCTTCGATGGAGCGTGTCAAACCCGCGAGCACAATTGAGGGTGATGTTGCAGCCGGTAAATCGCTTTATGTGCTCTGTTCTACCTGCCATGGTGAAAAAGGGATGGGCAACGAATCTATGGGTGCGCCCCAGTTAGTGGGTTTGCAGGACTGGTACCTTCTGCGGCAATTGAAGAACTTTAAGGATGGCATCCGGGGGATAAATCCCGATGACAAACAGGGAGTAAAAATGCCCCACATGGTCAAATCATTGCCTGATGAAAAGGCAATGAACGATGTGTTGGCATTTATTAATACGTTGCGCTAATAAATCAAAAATGCCGCCTGAAATGAGAGATTGTAATTTGGAATCTCCAGGTGGCACCAGACTATCAAATCCCGATACCAAGCACTATTTCGATAAGTGGCATAAACCCAGGGGACAATCGGATTCAACCAAATTATCATAAGTAACGTGAGTTCGATATAAGAAGAATTGGGGCAAAACGAATTAATTATAGGAAATAGTCCGAAGGCGTCCCGCCGAGGATAACGCACGAAACGCTCGGCGAGACGCCTTCGCTCTATTATAATTATGCTTGGTAAAGAATGTTACAGCTTACATCGAACTCACGTTAAGTACAATCAAGTGCTGAGCTAAATTACTCTAGAATTTCTTGATACTTTACTTGTAATCTGTTTAATTCTACCTTTAATTCTGCCACCATTCCTGCATAGGCTGGATCATCGATTAAATTCCTGATTTCTGTTGGATCACTGCGTAAATCAAACAATTCCCACGCATCAATATCGTTGTAAAAGTGGATTAATTTGTAATGCTGGGTACGTACGCCATAATGCCTTTTTACCCGATGCCAGCCGTGGGGATATTCATAATAATGATAATACATCGAAGTCCGCCAATTGACCGGGGTTTCACCCTGCAAAACCGGACGGATGGTTTCACCTTGAAAATCATCTGGGATGGATGCTCCGGCGTAATCGAGAAAAGTAGGTGCAAAATCAAGATTTAAAACGATGTCGTCAGATATCTGACCGGCTTCGATTTGTTTTGGATACCGCACGAGCAAGGGCATACTCAGTGATTCTTCGTACATAAATCGTTTATCGTACCAACCATGTTCACCGAGGTAAAATCCCTGATCCGAAGTGTAGACAACAATGGTATTTTTTGCCAGGCCATTGGCATCGAGATAATCGAGAAGGCGGCCAACATTTTCGTCCACAGAAACGATGCAGCGCAAGTAATCCTGCATGTACCGTTGATATTTCCACTCCAGCAATTCCTTGCCGCTGAGATTCGCTTCTCTGTATTCAGCACGCATTTTATCGTAATATGAATCCCAAACTTTTAATTGTTCAGCCGTCAATTGTTTTCGGTTATTAATTTTAAGTCGCGGCACAGCAGAGCCTTTGCCACCCGACCCGGTCTCCACCTCGAAATCTTCATCCTGCAGTTTAAAATCGGAGTAGAGAAACATATCATCGATGCGCATATCGGCTTCTTTGGCGGCAATCCGGCCTTTATAATCATCATAAAACGTTTCGGGCAATGGAAATTTTGTGTCGGTAAACAGACCCAAATGTTTGAGATTTGGCAGCCATTCTCGATGCGGCGCTTTGTGATGCACAAACATCATAAATGGTTTATTTTTGTCACGCTTTTTGAGAGTTTCAATTGCGCGGTCCGTTATGACATCGGTGGCGTATCCCGGAATTTGTTTTTTGCCCTCCGGCGTGAGAAAATACGGGTTGTAATATTCGCCCTGGCCACGAAGAATCTCCCACGTATCAAAACCTGTGGGTTCGCTTTTCAGATGCCATTTACCAATCATCGCGGTCTGATAGCCGGCTTTTCGCATCAATTTGGGCAGCGTTTGCTGCGCACCGTCGAAGGTATCACGGTTATCGCGCAGTCCATTTTGATGGCTGTATTTTCCCGTTAACAGGACAGCACGACTGGGCGCGCAGATGGAATTGGTAACAAAGCTGTTAGTAAATCGAACACCCTCGTCCGCCAGCCGGTCAATATTGGGTGTGTTTATGAGAGACTGATCGTAACTGCTGATTGCTTGCCGCGCGTGATCGTCGGACATAATATAGAGAATATTCGGTTGCGTTTTTACAGTAGAGGTTTGGCCAAAAGCAGCGTCCGAGAACCGGGTAAAAAACAATAAAAACAAATGAAAAGCAAGACTCAGGTTCCAGTAAATAGCTACACTTTTTCGCATTTTCACTCCCACTTTCGAATTTACAACAAGGTCTTCTCGAACCGTGATCACAATTGGCCCGATCAAAATTTATCATAAAAATAAGATTTACTATCCTCTTTTCAAAATACAAAGTTCCATCGATTAAAATTGTAAGCAGCATTGATTTTAGGGGATAAAAATAATAAAAGCGAAAAATATATTCAAAATGGGCAAAAAGAAGCCCGGAGTTTTTGACACAACCCCGGGCCATTGCTCGCTTATTATAAAATAATCGAATTAATCACACATCAGCAGCCGGTATTGTTTTTAATAACCGTGTTGCTCGTCCCCGAATCCAGAATATTGATATCATCACCGAGATAATCATTACAGCGGACCGTGTTTTTCTTTACAACATTATGGTGGGTCGTTGGGGCGAGATAAATACCAACACCGGTATTTGAATTGCAGACATTATCTTCGAGCAGGTTTAAATAAGCGCCGTCATCGAGTGTGATGCCATTAACCGTAACAAACACGCCACTATTATTAATGCAGTAATTACTTTTTACAGCATTGTAGTAGCTGGAAGCACCAACATACACACCACCGAGATACGTGATGCCGGTGCCGGTATTTTCATCGATAACATTTCTGGTACAAGGTGCGCTGAAGAATCCAAGCAGAATTGTGCCATCATCTGTAACATAGTTATGCTTGATATTGCAATTGGTTGCACCGGACATGATCAAGTCAGCAGCCCCACTAAAATTACAATCTTTCACCTGAACACCGCTGGCCTCGTCGATCACTAAATCAGGGCCGGAAGTGGCAAAATTAATGTTATGAATTTTTACATTGTTTGCGGTGACATACATGCCGCTGGAAAAATTAACAGTGCCTTCACCTGTAATTTCCAGGCCGACTTTTGAATCATCGACAACAACATAACCTGAGTAGTTACCTCCGCTTATCTGAATTTTTGTAAATGGAGGTGCGGCAGTTACAGCATCGGCAATCGTCAGAAAATCTTCGGGCACATGAATTGTCAGGCCGGCCACAGCATCATTTTTCTTTTTGTCTGGAGTATCTGCTGCAAATTTGGCGAGTAATTCATCCCGCTGGGCCACAAATTGAGACTGTAATTCCATGATGAATTCCGCATCATTCAGGTTGACTGCCATCTGGTTTGATGACTGATCAAAAACGGAGAGAGCCTGCAACTCATTTTCCACCGTAGCTGCAGCATTTTCAGCAGGAACTGTTGGATTTTTGCTGTTATCACATCCAAATGAAACCAGCAAAAGAAGAGACAAAACAAGAATACATAAGTGTTTCATAATTCAACTCCTCTGTATTAATGATTTAAACAATTTCACGGAAGATTATTCCGTCAATCCATTGTGAATTGTGTATCTCAACCAGGGAAAAACACACCTGATTAGAAAAACAAATGGTTGAATTTCCCGACTGCATAAATGTGGACTTCAAATATGATTATGTATTTTATTTGAATTGTGGAAGTAGTGGTTTTCTTGAGGTGATAATCCCGGTTGCGAAATAAACCAGCCAATTTCAACAGAATTCAATAAATGAATACCGCAGATGTTTACATCATCAATTTGCAGCTGGGTAAAATAAGCGAGCGCCAACCAAGTGTTTTGTTCCCAAAATTGGATTTGATCTTAGAAAGAAAGAGAGATGGCTTTAGATCGGCAAAGAAAGTCAACGCAGAGGAAATGGAACTCGATAGTTGCACCGATTCGAGTGGAAGTGGAATTATCAGATTAATCCAGGCTCAAAAACGTGATAATAGCCTAAGATACATTTAAATCCCATTTTTGCCACAATAATCTTACTTTGTAAATGAAATTATGTTAATAAATTAACCCGTGGGGCAAAATTAAATGCTCACACAAAATAAGCAAATATTCTCCTGCTTGTCATTCCTGTTTTCACCGGGTGAAATAGCGGAATCTCCTGATATTTAGGTCAGATTCAGGGAGATCCCGGTATTGCAAAAAACGCAAACTGTGGTTACAATTGTGGCTGAATATTTAAATATTTGTGAAAAGTGCTAATTATGCTCAACGGGCTAATAAATGACAATATCCCCATTGCAATTTATAATGGTGGTATTAACTTAACGTGAGTTTGATATAAGAAGAATTGGGACAAAACGAATTAATTATAGAATCTAGTCCGAAGGCGTCCCGCCGAGGATAACGCACGAAATGCTCGGCGAGACGCCTTCGCTCTATTTTAGTTATGCTTGGTAAAGAATGTTACAGCTTACATCGAACTCACGTTAACTTAAGTTCACGGGTAATTACGGCGGGACAGCCATGAACAGTACATTTATTCCTGAGCCATTGTAAACAGGATTCCCGGAATTTATTGGGCAACAGATCAGTTGAAGATGGTGAACCAGGTAAAAAAATTACCATCATTTGACCACTACTTTTTTTATACAGGTAAGGATAACACAATGAAAGCCTCCGATTTATTCGTAAAAGCCCTTGAAGCCGAGGGTGTTGAATACATATTCGCCGTTCCAGGTGAAGAAAACCTTGATATGCTCAACTCGTTAAAAAATTCCAGCATCAAACTTATTCTCAATCGCCACGAACAGGGGGCGGGATTTATGGCTGCCACCTACGGTCGTTTGACTGGCAAGGCTGGCGTTTGTATGGCGACCCTTGGCCCCGGCGCCACAAATATGGTTACACCCGCAGCTTATGCTCAACTCGGCGCCATGCCACTGCTGATGATCACCGGCCAAAAACCCATAAAAAGCAGCAAGCAGGGACTTTTTCAAATTGTCGAAGTCGTTGATATGATGCGGCCTCTGACAAAATTCACCGATCAGATTGTCAGCGGTGACAATATTCCTTCCCGGGTGCGGGAGGTATTTCGGCTCATCGAGGAGGAACGCCCCGGTGCAGGGCACCTGGAATTCCCGGAGGATATCGCCATCGAAGAGACGTCGGCAGGCTTAATTCCCAAAAGCAGAGTCCGCCGACCCATTGCTGAAGAAAAGGCGATCAAACAAGCTATTGAGATGATTGAAAGCGCGAAACATCCTTTGTTGCTCATCGGAGCCGGGGCCAACCGCAAGACAACTTCAAAAATGCTGAATGAATTCATCGACAAAACCGGGATGCCATTTTTCAGCACACAGATGGGCAAGGGATTGGTCGATGAACGGCATCCGCTCTTCCTCGGCAACGCGGCTCTTTCGGCGAATGATCTTCTTCACCGTGCCATTGAAAGCTCGGATTTAATAGTCAATGTGGGCCATGATGTGGTTGAAAAACCACCGTTTTTTATGGAACGAGATGGTTTTCAGGTCATTCATATCAATTTCTCTTCAGCCATTGTCGATCCGGTTTATTTCCCCCAGCTGGAAGTTGTCGGCGATATTGCCAATAGTATTTGGCAAATCAAAGAGGGCTTGAGCAAGCAGGATAGTTGGGACTTCTCACGTTTTATGAAAATAAAAGAGCATGTTGACGCTTTTATGAAAATTTGCATAACTGATTCCGGCTTTCCCATTTGTCCCCCCAGGCTGGTGAGCGATGTTCGCAAAGTCATGCCTTCGGATGGGATTATTGCACTTGATAACGGCATCTATAAAATCTGGTTCGCCCGGAATTATCTCGCCTACCAGCCCAACACAGTGCTTCTCGACAATGCTTTGGCATCCATGGGCGCCGGATTGCCATCGGCAATGGCAGCCCATTTAGTCTATCCACAGCGCAAGGTTATGGCGATTTGCGGTGATGGTGGATTTATGATGAATTCGCAGGAATTGGAGACCGCGGTGCGCTTAAAAATGAATTTCACCGTTCTCATCCTGCGCGACGATGCCTATGGCATGATAAAATGGAAACAGGCGGGCATGGGATTTGAAAATTTCGGACTCGATTACGGCAATCCTGATTTTGTTAAATATGCTGAAAGTTATGGCGCCCACGGCCATCGAATAGAAAAGGCCGATGATTTGGTACCAACAATGCAAAGCTGCCAAAACGAATCCGGCGTTCATGTCATCGATTGCCCGATTGATTATTCGCAAAATGATGAAATATTGAACAAGGAAATTAAAAGAATTGCACGGTTAATTTAATAAATGTGGATTATTGAAAACTTTTAATTTAAGGACTATAATGGCACAAAAATACCCATTGATGATTCCCGGTGTTACAACATCGGATGGTTCCCTGCAGGTTTTCGCGCCCTACGATAATTCACTAATCGCCGAAGTTGAAGCTGCGGATAGCGCCGCCGTAGACCTGGCCCTGAAAACAGCCTATGCTTTGTACAAAAGTCGCGCCGGATGGTTGCATCCCTCCAAACGAATCGAAGTGTTGACAAAGACTGCGGCACTTATGCAAAATCGTGCTGAAGAACTGGCATTGGAAGCAGCCCGCGAAGGCGGCAAACCTCTGCAGGATTCGCAAGTGGAAATTGCCCGTGCCATCGACAGCGTGAAAAGTTGTGTCGAAACATTGCGCACCGATGCCGGGCGCGAAATTCCGATGAATCTCAACGCCGCTTCAACCGGAAAATTAGCCTTTACCCGCCACGAACCCATCGGTGTGGTCGTCGCCTTAAGCGCATTCAATCACCCGCTCAATCTTATTGTGCACCAGGTTGGGCCAGCCATCGCCGCAGGATGCCCGGTGATTGTGAAACCGGCAGAAGCAACGCCACTTTCCTGCCTGAGTTTTGTCGAAATTCTGCGAGAAGCCGGGCTTCCGGATGCATGGTGCCAGGCGATGGTAGTCAACGATCTTGCCTTGGCAGAAAAATTAGTAACGGACAGCCGTGTCGGTTTTCTCAGTTTTATTGGCAGCGCAAAAGTCGGGTGGATGTTAAAATCGAAACTGGCCCCCGGAGCACGCTGCGCGCTGGAACATGGCGGAGCAGCACCGGTCATCGTGGATGAAAAAGCCGATATTGACGCCGCGATTACACCATTGGCCAAGGGAGGTTTTTATCATGCCGGGCAGGTTTGTGTCTCTGTGCAGCGCATCTTTGCCCACGAATCGATTGCCGAAGAATTAACACAGAAACTCACCGCAGCCGCAAAAAAAATGATTGTCGGTGATCCAACTTCCAGTCAAACCGAAATTGGGCCGCTCATCCGCCACAGCGAAGTCGACCGGGTAGAAAAATGGGTATCGGAAGCCGTCGATGCCGGAGCACAACTAAAATGCGGGGGAAAACGCATTTCCGAATCGTGTTACGAAACAACGGTACTTTATGACCCGCCCGCCAACGCCAAAGTAAGCACGATGGAAATTTTCGGGCCGGTTATTTGCATCTACCCGTATAGTGATATTGACGATGCCATCGAGCGTGCCAATAGCCTGCCGTTTGCCTTTCAAGCGGCCGTATTTTCACAGGATATCGACACTGCAATGTACTGCTACAACCGCCTCGATGCCGCGGCTGTAATGATCAATGAACACACTGCTTTCCGCGTCGACTGGATGCCATTCGCCGGGGCAAAGCAGTCGGGTTACGGAATCGGTGGCATCAAATACACCATGCGCGATATGCAGGTTGAAAAGTTAATGGTATTGAAATCAAAAGGATTGTGAATCCTACGACTTCTAATAACTGAGTTAATCGGCAGACATCAGAAAAGCGGCTGGGTGTGCTGATCAACTCATTTTTCCCACCACAGTAATTCGTTGGCCCATGTTAAACTTGCATTTTTCCACGAACTTTTTTACACTATTTTTTGCCAAAAATTTCCCTAATTACAAATGATCGTTCGCAGGTTAAAATAAGAACAAAGCAATGCAAAAATATTTATTAAGCATAAAATACACCTTTAGCGCCTCGATCCTGCTTTTCATATTAGGAACTGGTTGCAAAAAATATGATTATAAAAATCCGGTCGATCCCGAATATGAAATTGCTCCTCCGGCTGCTATTAACATCCGTGCTGTAAAAGATAATAAAATAGTTATCGATTGGGCGCCGGCCAGCCTTGCCAGTTTTTATGAAATCAAACGCAAAAAAAATTCCGAGGCTGAATATACTGTTCTGGATAGCGTAAATGCATATAAAACCGGTTTTATTGACTATTCCGGGGTAGAAACAGATGTTGCATACACCTATGGTTTCACTGCTATGGCGGATCAGAATATTAGCGAGACAGTAACAAGAGATTTTATATTGCCTTTCCCCGCGCCATCAAATCTGGAATTGTCTATGGTTGGAAAACGGCTCATCAAATTGACATGGAAAAATAACGCCTTTTTCGCGATTTGGACCCGCGTTGAAAAACAAACTGCTTCCGGATCGTTCGAAGTAATCGGTCAACCAGGCAGATCCAAAAATGAGTTTTTTGATTCCTTCACCCAGTATGATACAACTTACAATTACCGTGTGGTCTCCATCACTTCAATCAATGCTTCCGCGTACTCGGAGATTGTAGGTTTCACCCCAAGCCGGCCGGATACGGCAGACAACGCTAATTTTTTAAATCCAACTCATAATTCGGTTAGGCGCATATTGATATCAGGAGGGAACTCTCATGTCAACAGAGATTAACAAAGATATTGTTCGTCGCTTTTATGAAGAAGTTGTGAGTACGGGAAATACGGATAGAATTCAAGAATTCATTTCAGAAGAATACACTGAAGTTTTTGACGGAAAGAGATATCCCTCAGGTATTGAAGGAGCAAAATCCCATATTATTGGCGTTCGTCAAACTTATCATGATCTCAATATTTCAATAGAGCATCAGATCTCTGAGGATGTATGGGTAGTTTCTTGTATCACCACAACCGGGATTCACAAAGGAGAATGGCTCGGGATTAAACCGACAGGCAAGCCAGTGGTTTTCACAGGTGTGAACGTCGACAAGGTTGTCGATGGACTAATTGTGGAACATGGGGGAGCAGCGAATATGTTAGGTCCATTGCTTGAAATCGGTGCGGTCAAGGTTGTTGGACCGGGAGAATAAACTTACGCCTAATGCGTGTATCAAGTCCGACAACTAAGGCGCTGCTTTTGGAGTCGGGTAGTTCGGCATTTGGAAGTGCAATAAAAAACGGTAAATTATAGTAAGTTTTGGTGCGGCTTATGCCAAATCCGTTCGATAAAACCACAAATGAGCGAACGCGACTAACTCAAGGAGATATTTCTTGAAATCAGAGACAGGCCTTGGATTTGGCATAATCGGAATGGGCGCGATCGCTGCCTTCCATGCAAAAAGTATAAATAATCTGCCGCGTGCCCGCCTGTTAGCAATTTCCAGCCGCAACGCGGAAAAAGCCCGGCTTGCTGCTGCAGAATTTGGCGCTGATTATTACTCGAATTTCGAAAAAATGCTGCAGCGTGATGATATTGATGTAGTGTGTATTTGCACGGCCAGCGGCTACCATTTGCAACCAGCGCTCGTCGCTGCCCGCGCAGGAAAACATGTGATTGTCGAAAAACCGCTGGAAATCAGCCTCGAGCGCTGCGATGAAATGATCGCCGCCTGCGAAAAAGCCGGGGTCAAATTAACCTGCATTTTCCAAAACCGTTTTAATCCCGATTTTATTAAAATCAAACAAGCATTTACCTCCGGAAAATTGGGCAAACCGGTACTCGGCAGTGCTTATATCAAATGGTTCCGGCCGCAGGAATATTACGATGCAGCCGACTGGCGCGGCACTCTCGCTGGGGATGGCGGTGCCGCATTGATCAATCAGAGTATTCACACCATCGATTTGCTGCTGACGGTGATGGGTCCCGTGCGATCAGTTTATGGGAAAATAGCCACACGTACCCATAAAATTGAGGGCGAAGATCTCGGGCTCGCGGTCCTGCAATTTAAAAATGGCGCCCTCGGCCTTATCGAAGGCAGCACTTCCATCTACCCGGGCTACCCGGAACGGTTGGAAATCCACGGGGAAAAAGGCACCGCCGTACTCGAGGGCGGCGTAATCACGAGATGGGATATTGCAGGTGAAAAGTCGAATATAAAAGGGGTGAAAAATAATAAAAGCGGAGCTTCTGACCCGCTGGTTATCCCCATCGCGGGGCACATGGCACAAATTGATGATATGATCGATGCCATTCTTGAGAATCGCGCTCCAGTAGTGGACGGCCGCGAGGGACGAAAAGCGCTGCAAGTTATACTGGCGATTTATCAGGCGTCAAAATCCGGGAAAGAAATTATTTTATCGACATAACAGCTTGCTGAAACCATTTCATCAATCAAATTTCAGGCTAAAAATCGTATTTATTCAACTCAAATCCAGATCGCCAGTTTCGGAAATATAATCGTTGCATTTTCATTGCACTGAACAAAATTAATTCTTTAATTTCAGTACATAATCTCGGCTCTGATCAAATATCCGGTTACACTTCAAATTATGGCACACTCAATCAAAAACTTTTTAGTGAATCGATCCTTCTAATAGTTACGGCGTCGCGCTCGAATTCCGGATAACGTTTATAATTCTAATTGCTCTGATCGATTGAAACTCTATTGGCGACGAAAATATATTTATGAAGCAGCTATAATTTTGACGTGATTTATAAAATAATTCTATTCAATCTGAACAATTCATGAACAGGCAAAAATGCGCCCGACACTTATTCAAGTCTTTTAATAATATCAAGCAAGTGCCAGGCACATCAGTTGTGCTTTATGAATTAAGCAAGTTAAGCGAAAGGAAATGTTATGAAATTCATCACTGCCTTTCTGATAGCGGGCCAACTTTTCTTATTGGCGTGTACAGCGACTCCCCCGCATGATATCAAAAACCAAGCCTTATCTGCTTTAGAAAACAATGATTACCGGCAGGCGGTCACATTACTTGAAAAAGCATTGCAAAGTGCGCCGGAAGATGCCGAGCTGCATTATTTTCTCGGTCAGGCCTATCGTCAAATGCAATTCGCCGATGGCGGCCATATCAACAAACTCAATCTAAAATTAGGAGAAAAAGCCAGCGCCCACTTCCGTAAAACAATCGCACTTTCTCCAAATTATGAGGGACAAACTTTCGTTGTCGGGCCCTATTCAAAAATTCAGAGCATTTGGGGCGCTACCGGCATGGCCTACGTCGAATCCGGAGATATCGACAATGCTGTAATAGCATTTAAACGCGGGCGTGATGAGGGCGGTTTTTATCCGGCAATCATGGAATACAACAAAAATATTATGGCGAGTTGTGAGCCCAACGCCATTCTTTTTACCAACGGTGATAACGACACTTATCCAATGTGGTATCTACAACTGGTCGACAGTTACCGCCGTGATATTACTGTGGTTAATTTGAGTTTGTTGAATGTACCCTGGTATATCAAGCAGCTTAAAAACACCTACCCCTTTGGAACCAATCCCCTGGCCATAGAATTTGATGATGAAAAAATTGAAAACCTGAAGGCGCAGAAATGGGCCACACAAACTGTCGAAATTGCCGCACAGCCGGGCAATGAAAATCCAGTGCACTGGTCGCTTGCTCCGACCATTGCAGACAAAGGAGTGCGCGTTCAGGATTTGATGGTCATGCACATTCTCAAAGCCAATAATTGGCAGCGGCCGGTTTATTTTTCAGCGACTGTTGCAGAAATCAACAAAATAAATTTAAACGATTATTTGAGCTACGAGGGGCTGGTTTTTCGTTTTAGCGATCGGATGCAAGAACCAGCGCAGGAAAAGCTGCAAAAAAACTGTTTTGATGTTTATACCTATACCGGGGTCGAGGACAAACATTTTCAATATGTCAAGGAACTGCACTCCATGTTCGGCAATTACCGGTCGGGGTTTTTGAGCCTGGCCGATCATTATTCTGCGACCGGCCGATCCGCTGAAGTGACGAAAACGCTGGATTTTATGAATAAAAAATTGCCGGAAAACTTATTTCCGTGGTCCAACCCCAATATGAAAGCTGAAATGGAAAATTTGCTCCATAAAGCTTCTGCACAAAAATAATTTATGAATTCTTCCTGCCAGCTTGTACTCGGTCTGGCAGGAAGAGAACTAATTTAACCTGAATAATTCTCTCGCAGAGTCACAGGCCCGCAAAGAAAAGATTTAAATATATAAAAAACAAAACTCTGCGAGCTCTGCGACTCTGCGTGTGGTGCTTTTTTAATAAATTTTTATTTTTTCATCAATCTCCATTCAACAGTATAATTATAAGTATGTTAAGTATGTTCTTTTAAAAATTTATGAATAATTTAGGTTAATTCTAGTTTCTTCCCAATTATTTCAAATTTCAGATAAAAAATTATCGCAATCCCTCCCGTTAAACGACTTTCTGCTTGCAATTTAGCTCCACAATTTGTAGTCTATTTTCACAGAATAATGTAAATAAAAGCAAGCAGTTAAAATCACTTTTATCCCGACAGTTTTTTTGATTCGGTTAACCTCTTTCACAAACCGATTTCGTATGAAAATAATTGCTGACCTGCATGTCCATTCCTATTATTCTCGTGCCACGAGCAAAAATCTCAACCTTGAGCACATGGCCAAATGGGCTCAACTAAAAGGTATCCATATCGTCGGCACCGGCGATTTTGTGCACCCCGGCTGGCTGAAAGAGTTGCAGGAAAAACTGGAACCGGCAGAAGACGGGCTTTTCAAACTCAAGGATGAATTTCTGCAGTCGACACAATCAGAAGTCCCTGCAGCCTGCGCAGCTCCCGTTCGTTTTATGCTCAGTGTTGAGATTTCCAATATTTACAAGCGGCTGGATAAAGTCCGAAAAATTCATAATATTTTGTTTGCCCCCCATTTTGAAGCCGCTGAAAAAATTCAAGCCAAACTCGATGCCATCGGCAACATTCACTCCGATGGCCGACCAATTCTCGGCCTCGATTCGCGTGATTTATTGGAAATCACGCTCGAAGCGGACGATTTTGCTTATCTTGTTCCCTCCCACATCTGGACACCGTGGTTTTCTGCCCTGGGCTCAAAAGGCGGATTTGACCGCATGTCGGATTGTTTCGGCGATCTGACGTCGCATATTTTTGCCGCTGAAACCGGCCTTTCTTCCGATCCCGTTATGAACTGGCGTTTGAGCCAGCTCGATCCTTACATTCTGATTTCCAATTCGGATGCGCACAGTCCGCAAAAACTGGGACGTGAAGCCACAGTTTACGAAACCGATCTTTCTTATTATTCTATTTACGATGCTTTAAAAAATCCTGCAAATAAAGGATTGGTTTCCACCTTGGAATTTTTTCCTGAGGAGGGCAAATATCATTTCGATGGCCACCGCAAGTGCGAAGTGAGACTGCATCCGAAGGAAACGATTAAAAATAAGGGTTTATGTCCGCAATGCGGCAAACCTGTCGTCGTTGGTGTCATGTCACGGGTCGAAGAATTGGCCGACCGGGAAGAAGGCATAAAAGCGCCGCGGGCTCGGCCCTATTTTAGTTTAATTCCACTGCCAGAAATCATTGGCGAAGCGGTACAAAAAGGCCCGAACACCAAAACAGTCCAGGCAATTTTCGATCGCATGCTCGCCAAAATCGGCAATGAAATGTATATTTTGCAGGATGCCCCGTTGGAGGACATTGCTAGCGCCGGCGGCCCGGTAGTCAGCGAAGGCATTCGCCGTATGCGCAAAGGCGAAGTAAATATTGCCGCGGGCTATGACGGTGAATTTGGTGTTGTCAAAATTTTCACTGCAGATGAACGCAAGGATATTGCCCGGCAGACTTCGATTTTTACCGGGCAGGCGGAGGCAAAACCAGATTCAAAAAAAAAGCAAATAAGGGACGAAATTCCGGCAAAAAACACAGATACTAAAAAAGAACTTCAGCCAGAAAATAGCGAAAAATCTGAGGAGACAGGCACGGTGAGAAACTATCTCTATCAATTTCATCAAGAATCATACGACCAAAATAAACACAACCTGAATCATATCCGTGAATCGGAAGGTGCATCACGGCCTTTGCACACACCGGAAGTCACGGATTTGCAGCTTGGCGCCCGCTTGCCAGAGGATTTGAACGCAGCACAATGGCGCGCCGTTACCCACATGGGCGGCCATTTGCTCATCATCGCCGGGCCGGGCACAGGAAAAACGCACACCCTCACCCACCGGATTGCCCATGTCACTCAATGTTTTGCTGCCGAGGAAGATATTCTCGCGCTGACTTTTACCAATCGGGCTGCAGATGAAATGAAAGAGCGCTTGCGCCACCGCATGCCCGAAGAAGTCGACAGCATGACGATCGGCACTTTCCATAGTTTTTGCCTGCATTTTTTACGGCAGTATCGCACGGAAACCGATCTGCCGGAAAATTTCACCGTGGCGACGGCGGAGGAAATTGATTCGATTTGCAAACACAGTTGGCACGATCTTTCGGCAGCGGAACGGCAAAATCGCCGCGACGAAATCAGCCTGTGGAAAGCGCAGGGCGACACGCAAAATACGCTGGAAATTGTGCAGCAGTACGATGAATTATTGCGCGCGCATGGTCTGATCGATTTCGATGATTTGCTATTTGAAACACTCCAACTTTTGCGATCGAACCAAAACCTGCTGGAAATTACCCGCGCTGCCTATCGCTATATTTTTGTTGATGAATATCAGGATATCAACCCGGTGCAACATGCACTTTTACAGGAACTGGTACAAAACGGTGTTCACCTGACCGCGATCGGCGATCCCAACCAGGCGATTTATGGATTTCGTGGTGCCCGGGTGGAATACTTCAAAAGTTTTGAGCAGGACTTTGCCAATGCGCGCATCCTCGAACTTTCAGAAAATTACCGTTCGGCTGCAAAAATTCTGTCGGCATCCTGTCAGGTGATGGAAAAAGAAAAAAATCTGGATGTGCCACCGCTCACCGCTAAAATTTATACCCAGGGCCGCCTGACGATCCACGAAACAGCGACCGAAAAAGCCGAAGCCGAATACGTCGTGCATCAGATCGAAAAAATGGTTGGTGGCACCAGCATGTTTTCCCACGATTCCGGTCGCGCTGACAGCGACGCCGAGGCTGAACGCAGTTTTGGTGAAATCGCCGTGCTCTACCGGCTGCATGCGCAAAAAGCCGCGTTGGAAGAAGCTTTTGAACGCAGTGGAATTCCCTACCAAACCGCTGGTGAAAAACCACTCCTCGCCTGTAGCGGGGTCATGGAAATTCTGACAATGCTGCGATTGGCAAACAACCGTGCTGTCAGTTTCGATTCTGCAAGCAATTTGTTGCGATTTGTGGTCAAAGGTGTTGGCGCGCAGGCGATTAAATCCTTTGGGGAGCAGATTGCACCGAACCGCAATCTCATAAAAAAAGAAGATATTGAATCTTTTGCCGCATCATCACAATCGGGTGAAAAACTAAATGGATTTATTGCAGAACTCACCGGGCTACACACCAAACTCGAAAAAGATGGGCTCATTTCGGCGCTGCAGCATATTTTAGTGCTGAAAAGCTGGCAGGAAAAATTTACCGGCAACCAAGAATTGACCGCCTATTGGGAACGGTTGCTGCGCATTGCGCGCAACCGCAACGCCTTTGGCGATTTTGTTGATTATCTGATGTTACAACGCAACGAAGATGCCATCGAGGGACAAAGCGAACGGGTTTCGTTGCTGACACTGCACGCAGCAAAAGGCCTGGAATTTCCGGTTGTTTTCATCATCGGCTGCGAAGAAAAGTTGCTGCCACTCGACCTCGAAAACATGCACGGCGATGCAGCCGAAGAACGGCGGCTTTTTTATGTCGGCATGACGCGGGCGAAAAACCAGCTTTTTCTCATCCGGGCAAAGAAACGCATGATTTTTGGCAAGTCGCTGGAATTAGCAGCTTCGCCGTATATCGCTGATATTGAAGAACAGCTCAAAGCATACGAAAAAGCGGGTAAAATTCCCAAACGCCGTAAAAAACGCGGTCATGATGAAAATCAGTTGAGCTTGTTTTGAGCTCCAACTCTTATTGCATAAATAAACCCGAAGACCAACCGGCCAGATAATTTATTGAGGGTAAAATCGTGAAACAAAAAAAAGTGCTGTCACCCATCATTCTTTTAGTCTTCCTACCCGGATTTCTTTTTTCCTGCCAGCCCAATAAAGATACGCCCATCGAACAAAGTTTTAATGCCGCAGGTTCAGATCCAAAAGCAATCGCCATCGCAGATGAAGTCATGCAGGCTCTGGGTGGCCGTGAAAATTGGGACAATACGCGCTATATTACGTGGAAATTTTTCGGCAGGCGTTTGCATATCTGGGATAAATTCACCGGCACTATTCGCATCGAAAGTGGCAAGCATACTGTAGTGATGAATGTTCACACCCAAAAAGGGCGTTTGTGGGAATTTGACCAGGAAGTGACGTACCCGGATTCCGTGGCCAAATATGTTGAGGAAGGCTACCACGTCTGGATTAATGATTCTTACTGGCTGGTTATGCCTTACAAATTGAAAGACAGAGGGGTTACTCTAAAATACCTCGGTGAGAGAGAGATGGATTCCGGTGCGATAGCCGATGTCTTGCAGTTAACTTTTACCAATGTGGGTGTAACACCTGAAAACAAGTACGAAGTTTATGTAAACAAAGAAAATAAACGCGTTGAACAATGGTCCTATTTTTCAAAATCGACTGACACAAAAGCGCGTTTTACCACCCCCTGGCTCGACTGGCAGAAGTACGGCAAAATTTACCTCTCATCAAATCGGGGCAAGCGGGACCACACCGACATCGCTGTGTTCGATGAACTGCCGGCTTCGATTTTTGAGAATCCAGAACGGTTGGACATCCTCAGTTTTCCGCAGGCAGCGCATTAAGTATCACAGGGACAGGGAGATTTTAAATACAACAGCCGCCAGAATCGATCGATTCTCATTTACCATTTCATAGCCTGTAAGTCGTTCTTTGCTGTTTGAAAACTCTTGCCTTTTTCTTGCCGTTTCTATATGTTAGGCATCGTACATACATATAATTTTTACTTGAAAATCCAATTATTTTACAGTATAAATTTGTCAATTTGATACCATGCAGGGGTTACCAATAATCGCAAAATTTTACTACAATTTTCATAAAAGAAAATAACCGGGTGGTTCATATGAAACGATGTTTTATTGCATTCCTCCTATGCCTCAGCCCAATCGGGCAAGATTTATTTGCACAAGAGTTATCCCTTGGTATAATTGCTGATTTTTCATTAGATGACGAGCGGCTAGTAAAAATTAAACCTGTTATCATCTCAGAAATTCAAAAAACACTCGGTTCGACCTGGCAGGTAAATCTTGCATCGAAAAATCTTTTATCATCAAAATGGGACCCCGCATTGGCAAAACAGCATTATATTTCGCTCGTGCAACGATGCGACCTCATAATTATTCTCGGTGGAGTGAGCTCAAAAGGTGTTGTTTCGGTTGATAAATATAGCAAACCAACAATTGCCCTTGGCATTTATGATACCGATGTACAAACCATGCCATTCACTGAGAATGGCACTTCGGGTGTTCATAACTTCTCATATGTTTTGAATTCAAAAAATCTCAATACCGAGCTCAGGTCATTTTATGAAATTCATGAATTTAAGAATCTGGCTATTTTAGTAGACGAAAAGATGGCAGGTGCATTTGACATCAGCAAAAGAGAACGCAAGCTCGAACGGTTAACAACGAACCTGGGGATAGCGATAACTCCCGTGTTGATTGGTGAAGATATTTCTCACTCATTGGCACAAATGCCTGAGACAACAGATGCGGTTTATCTGGCCATCAGTTACGAATTACCGCACGGGAAAATAAAACAGATTGCCGACTATTTAGTGGCTAAAAAACTGCCATCATTTTCCTTGAGTGGCTTTCACACCAATCTGGGAATTCTGGCAAGTATTTCTTCCGAAAACAGTTTAGAGCAAGTCGTTCGAAAAGTAGCAGTGATGGCTGATGGCGCTATGAATGGCGAAAAACTTTCACAGATGAAAGTTGCGATAAATCAAAAACAGGAGTTGCAATATAATCAATCGACGGCGCGAAAAATCAATTTTACACCGCCATTTAAGGTACTATTCACCGCCACTATCATCAAAAGCGATTCATTGGAAATTGTGCCCGCTTTTTCAGTACAGGAAATAATTCAGAAATCCATGCAAGAAAATCTGCAAATAAAAATAAGCAATGACGATATAGCTCTCAGTCAGCAGGATATCCGATCTGCTTACTCCAATTTTTTACCTGCAGCCGATATCTCAGCATCAGCAAGCCTGATTGACGAGAACAGAGTTAATCCGGCTCTTGGGCAGGCTGAACAAACTTTGTTGGGCAGTGTTGCAGTACAGCAACTGATTTATTCAGAGCCGGCCATCGCCAATATCAGGATACAAAAATGGCTGGCCAAGGCCCAAGAATATGCCACAGAACAAGAAATTATCGATGTCACGCTGGATAGCTATTCAGCTTATTTTTCAATTCTGCAGGCGAAAACAAATGTTGCCATTCAGCGTGAAAATCTGACGCTATCACGAAAAAACCTTGAACTGGCCCAATTAAGGGTCAACGTTGGAGCCGCCAGTAACGCCGATGTCTATCGGTGGGAAAGTGAAGTCGCCAACAGCAGTCAATCGCTTATCGAGGCGCAGTCAAATTTCATGCTGGCAAAATTTGTGTTAAATCATGGGCTCAACAATACGTTGCCCGAGCCTTTTGATATAAAAGATACCGATATTGGCGATGAAGTTTTTCTCGATTTTTCGTCGAGCAATTTTGGTAAATTTATTAAAAATCCCAACGATCTGCGCTTAATCACCAATTTCCTAATCGAGGAGGCATTGCGCGTTTATCCTTCCAAAAATCGCTTGATCGCCAATTTAAAAGCCGTTGAGCGTCAACTGACGATGAACAAACGCGCTTACTTTATACCGGCACTTGCTTTGCAGGCACAGAGCGATGAAACCTTTTGGCGTGGCGGTAAAGCTTCCGAACCTTTGCCAGGCCAATCCTACACTGATACACGCTGGAATATTGGGCTCAATCTTTCCTTCCCCCTGTTTGATAGGAATCGCAAACGCATCGATGTTCAGACCAACCAAATTCAACGAAAACAATTGAAAACACAGATACAGGATATTGACAATTCAATTGCATTAAACATAAAATCAAAAGCCATTAATTTATTAATAGCATCGACAAACATTGAATTTTCCGAGAAGTCAGCAACAAATGCCGGGAAAAACCTCGAACTCGTCCAGAATGCCTATCGTCAGGGAGCCACGTCCATAATCGCATTGCTGGATGCACAACAAGCCTCAATACGGGCCAAATTAGCCCATTCAAATTCGGTTTACAATTATCTGCTCGCTTTTTTAGAGCTCGAAGGTGGTGTCGGATATTTGCATATTCTCAGCTCCGAAGAAGAAAAAAATGAATTTAAACGGAGATTAAATCGTTTTGTGTTAGAAAATAGAAGGAAATAATATTTGCCACTTAGCATGAGACTGAGACAACGCAGCCCGAAAGTTTAGTGGCAAAACGCGTTTTACTTTTGTAGCAACAGACGGTGAATCGTCCGATTATTACATTTTTTCGATGCTGTCAGTTTTATACAATCAAGGATATCCAGGTTTTCACCAATTAAAAAATTCTACGCCAATAAACCTGGTCGAAGAATGACGAAGGATACTATTATGCAAACAAGAGCATTTTATTTGGGATTAATTCTTTCACTATTATTTATCCGCTGTGGTGGAGAAAAACAGGCAGAGAAAAAAGTCATTAAGCCTGTGAAATATGCAGCCGTCGAGCAGCTTGGTGGAGCGATTATCAAGTCTTTCAATGGCACCTCGCAATCCGGAGCAGAAACAAAATTGAGCTTTCGCACAAGCGGATTAATCGTGAAACTGGAAGTCAAAGTTGGTGACCATGTTAAAAAAGGGCAGCTTTTGGCGATGCTCGATCTCAATGATTTAAAATTAAATCTGCAGAAAGCTACAGCATCCCTGCAAAGCGCACAATCCCAGGTTGAAACAGCCAAATCGAGCTTTGACAGAATCCGGGAATTATACCAAGGCAATAGCGCTTCGCTGAACGACTATGAGCAAGCAAGAAACAACTATTCAGCGGCGCAAGCTGCCTATCAAAATGCAAAAAAAACGCTTGAACTTCAGGGTTCGCAATTGGATTATGCAAAAATCATCGCCCCCACTGATGGTGTTGTTTCGATGGTGAGTGGCGAGATCAACGAATTTGCCGCTGCCGGTAGTCCGTTAATTATCATCAACTCAAACCAGAACGACATTGAAGTCAATGTAGGTGTAACCGAGAATTATATTTCGAAAATTACCAATGGTGACGAAGCAGAAGTCCGATTTACCGGCATCGCGGAACAAAAATTTAAAGGCGTTGTCAGTGAAGTTGGGTTCGCTTCAGCCTATACGGCAACGTCCCCCGTTGTCCTCAAACTTACCGAAATTTCCAAACAGATGCGGCCGGGCATGCCGGTAGAAGTCACTTTTACGTTTGGCGACAGGGAAGAAAGATCCACACTCTCTGTTCCGGTTTCGGCTGTTGGGCAGGATCATGAGGGTACATTCGTGTTTGTGCTTAAACCATTGCAAAAAAACACTTACAGCGCCACAAAAACAATGATAGAAACCGGTGCGCTGAAAAACGAAGGCTTCGTAGTGATAAGTGGCATCCGGGAAGGCGATTATGTCGCGACGGCAGGTCTACGCCGGCTATATGACGGCATGGAAGTCAAATTGCTGCACCATTAAATTTTAATGTGCTGAAAATATCGAACATGATCTACGCATAAGCCACGCAGGATGCTGAGTTCGCCAGGACAATTTCAGGATTATCCGGTGGCGAAATCGCCATATTTTTATTAATCGGAAATATGCTAAGGCCATAAAAAATCAAATGGAAATCGCAGATGAATATCACAGAAATTGCAATAAAAAATAACCGTGTAACTTACATTTTGTTGCTCATCGTTCTGGTGATCGGCCTCGCCTCATACGGCGACCTCCCCAGAGATAGCATGCCACCATTTACGATCCGCGTAGTGAGTATTGTTACCAATTTCCCCGGCGCAAGCCCGGAACGAATTGAATCTTTGGTCACCGATAAAATTGAAAAAGTAGCGCAGGAAATTCCGCAGATTAAAAATATAACCAGCACATCCCGCACCGGGGTGTCCATCGTGAAAGTTGCCCTGAAAGAAGATGTACCAAAAGATGAACTTCAGCCAATTTGGGATCGGCTACGACGGAAAGTAGACGGCATAACCGGATTCCCATCTGGTGTTACAAAACCCAATGTAAAAGATGAGGGAATTGGTGATGTTTTCGGAATTTTTCTCGCTTTTAAATCCGATGGTTTTAGTTACAGCGAAATAAAAGATTACGCCGAAGATCTACGCAATAAAATAATTCTTCTTGATGACGCCGCCAAAGTAGAGTTGGGTGGCGTCATCGATGAAACAATCTTTGTCGATTTCGATGAAGCTGAGCTTGCGAAACACGGGCTTTCGAGCAGCAAGCTAAAAGGAATTATCAATAGCCACAACATTATCAATTCCGCCGGGCAAGTGAACCTTGGAAAAGAACGAATAATTCTCGAACCATCCGGCAACTTTGAAACGGTAAATGATATAGAAAATATCCTTGTTCCAGTTGGCAACAGTGGCGAAACTGTGGCACTGAGCAACATTTCAAATGTCTACCGTGATTACATATCCCCCCGAAAATCCATCGCAAAACTGAACGGCCACGACGCCCTGTTTCTCTACATTTCACTAAAAGATGAAGCCAATATCATCAAACTCGGCCAGGAAGTAGACGAACTGCTTGTTCAGTACAATAAATCACTGCCTGTCGGGCTGGAAGCGATCCGCACCAGTTCACAGGATTATTACGTTGAAAGCAGTGTTAACAATTTCGTCTCCAATGTGCTGCAAAGTTTGCTAATCGTGCTGGTGGTCATGTTCGTATTTCTTGGATTTCGAACCGGGATAGTAGTGGCTATTTTAATTCCAACAACCATTATCACCACCTTCCTTTTAATGAGCTATTTCGTTATTGGCCTCAACAAAGTATCCCTTGCTGCGCTTATAATGGCACTGGGGATGTTGGTCGACAACGCAATTGTCATAGCAGAATCGTACATGGTACGCCTCGAACGGGGCGATACAAAAACCGATGCAGCCATTGCCACAGGCAAAGAATTAATGGTGCCTTTGCTCATTTCCACACTGACAACCTCGGCAGCCTTCCTTTCTTTTTACCTTTCGGAATCCGTAATGGGCGAAATGATGGGGCAACTTTTTTCAGTTATTACTCTGGCTCTTTTATCCTCATGGGTGGTCGCTTTAGCAATTGTTCCACTCTTTGCAATGGTGCTTATCAAAGTTAAAAAAGAGAAAAAACAATCTGTTTTTGATAAATGGAATATTTATTACAACAAACTCATCATCGCTTCGCTGAAAAAACCATTTCTGGTCATACTCACAGTGGTCATATTATTTATTGTTTCACTCTTTGGTTTTGGTTATTTACCTGTCATTTTTATGCCAGATAGCGACCGTAGCCTGGTAACAATGGATATAAATTTGCCCCTTGGCAGCCGCATAGAAACCACCGAACAAAATGTAACACTGGTTGAACAATTTATTCAGGACAGCTTGCAGGTAAACAAGCATAGGCCCCGTGGCATCATAAACTGGTCCTCATTTATTGGTGTTGGGCCCAATGCTTACGATCTCGGCTATATGCCCGAGGAACAAAACTCCGGCTATGCCCATTTACTCATCAATACAACTTCCAATAAAGATAATAATTTAGTAATGGACAAACTGGACAGGTTTTGTTTCAACAATCTCCACGATGCCAATGTAGTAGTAAAAAAACTTGGTACAAGCGGCGGCTCCACCATTCCAATTGAAATTCGGCTTTCCGGTGATGATCCGGAAAAATTATTTACAATTTCCGGGCAGATCAAAAAACGGCTCAATAGCATGCGTGGAACAAAAAATGTCGATGATAATTGGGGGCCGAAAATCAAAAAATTCTATGTTAAAATTCATCAGTCAAAACTGAGCCGCTCCGGCTTGACAAATAATGATATCGCCATCTCATTAAACACGGTTTTATCCGGTTTCCGTGTCGGTGAATACAGGGAAAATGAAAATACTTTTCCCATCGAAATGCGCGCCAAGGGCAGCAGCCAGATCAGCTATGACAATATTGAGTCCCTGACTATTTTTTCACAGAACTCGGGTAAAAGTATGCCCCTCGGTCAAGTAGCCAGCATCATCCCGGAATGGCAGTTTGCCAAGATTTTACGGCGTGATTTGCAAAGGACGATTACTGTTGAAAGCCAAATCGAAAGTGATGTAACAGCTGTTGCCATAATCAATGAGATTTCTCCCTGGCTTCAGGAACAAAGTAAAAATTGGCCTGTTGGCTATACTTACGAGTTTGGCGGCGATAGTGAAAGCCGATCCGAGGCTGTTGGCGCTGTGATTGCCAAACTGCCTATCTCATTTTTTATCATTGTCTTATTGCTCATTATCCAGTTTAACTCTGTGCGTAAAACAACGATTATTTTAAGTACAATCCCATTCGGACTCATCGGTCTCGTGGGTGGTTTGTTGCTCGCCCAATCCTATTTCAGTTTTACTGCATTCCTCGGTTTAATCTCTCTGGCGGGAATCATAATTAACAATGCCATTGTGCTCATCGATCGTATCGAGTTGGAGCAAAGCCACCACGGTCATACGCCGTACAAAGCGATTATTCAGGCAGCAAATGAGCGTTTCCGTCCGATACTGCTAACCACTTTTACAACCTCGTTCGGGATGCTGCCCCTGTGGTTTGGTGGCGGCGATATGTGGCGCCCGATGGCCATCGGCATCATTTTCGGCCTATTTTTCGCGACTGTGATTACTCTGCTCTTTGTGCCGGTGATGTATAAAATATTTTACCGGGTGCAAATAATAGAGAATTAAAGCAATACACTGAAAAGTTGCAGAACAAATTGTGGCCAACTTCACTCCACTTGACAAACCAGATATGGCAAATTTATGGTCCGCATATCTATAATCCGAAAAATCGAGTCGACAGTTGAAAATGTATTCAACACAATCTCCAATATCACAAATTTTTCCAAAGCCGTGCCGGAAATCGTTGATTTTGAGATTCTGTCTGAAATCAAATCAGGCCTGGGCATGCGATTTAGTGAGACGCGAATTACAAACAAAAAGAAAATGGTCACTGAACTGGAAATCACAGAATTTGTGAAAAACGATCATGTGCGCATGGTGGCCGACAGCCACGGCACGGTGTGGGATACATTGTTTGAGGTAAAGCAGGAGAATGGAAACACAGTTCTCAAGGTGACGATGGACGCCAAAGCGCATAAATTATTATCAAAATTACTGAATCCGTTGATGAAAGGTCTCTTTCGTAAAGGCGTCGCTAAAAATTTGGATGATGTAAAAAAATATTGTGAGCGCTAAATTCAACGGTGAAATAAAACATCCAACTTCTATTTCGGTGCTTAACGACGAAAAAATAACTCCGATTACGAATACGATGAGGAGTACGAAATATACCTTAATCCATCCATCCCGTTATTTCACCACTCATCCTGATTATCCTCCCATTCATCCGCAACAAGCTGAACAATAAAATCAGTTTGCGTATTATCTGATCAAAACATCCATAATCTAATAGGAGAATTGATCATGAAACGTATCGTATTATTTGTTGGAATTATGCTTTTATTAGCCGCAGCCGTCCATGTCCATGCTTCGGATTACAAAGGTGGACGAACGGTGCATATTGCTGCCGGGGACACGACCAGCAAAGATTTGATGGTCGCAGCCAGAAATGTACTTCTTGAAGGCGTCCTGCTCGGTGATCTGTTCGCTGCCGGAGAAAATGTCACCGTTAAAGGGGATGTCGGAGACGATCTCTTTGCCGCCGCAAAAAATTTAACAATTCGTGGTACTGTCAACGGAATGCTCTTCGGAGGTGGCGAAACAGTTTTAATCGATAGTGAAATTGCTGACGATGTTTTTGTCGGTGGCGGCACGGTCCGGATCACAGAAAAAGCCTATATTCGGGGCAATGTTTTTGTCGGCACCGGAAATTTACTCTTCGAAGGCGGCACCATTGAGGGCAACCTGAAAGGTGGCAGCGGCGTTGCTTTTTTTGATGGCGAAGTCGGCGGCTCGATCGAGTGGGGTTCCGAAAAAATTGAATTCGGCCCGAACTTTGAAGCCGGTGGTGAAATAGAGTTCAAACTTCCCTATTGGATGGAGGGAAAAGAGATTGAAAATGTGCCAGCCAATGCGATCATCACCTATGGTGAACGCCATTACGCGGGCATGTTTTTTAAGTTTGTGTTCACATTTCTCGCAGCCGTTCTTTTGGGTCTGTGCTACGTCCTGATATTCAAAGATTTTGCAAAAGACCAGATCGGTTTTGCTGAACAAAATGTGCTGCAAAGCCTGGGCTTGGGTTTTCTCGCGCTGGTAGCAACTCCGGTGGTTATCGTTATTCTCGCAGTGATGGTGCTGTCGATTCCCATAGCATTATTCGTTCTGGCATTTTATCTTATGCTATTGTATCTCGCCGGTATTATCAGCGGCTTGTTTCTTGGCGTTCAAATTTTGAACCGCGCTAGTAAAAACGGCAACAAGTCATCCCTTGTTTGGGCGTTAATCCTCGGTGTATTTCTCCTGGCCCTTTTGAAACATATCCCGTACATCGGTGTGCTCATCTCGTTAATTGTGGTCAGTTTTGGAATGGGAAGTTTCCTGTATTTCATTTGGAATAACTATAAAAACAAAGATTTAGAAACCGCTAAATGAAAAAAATAATTATGCTTCTTGGCGCCACCCTGATCGGTGGCGTCATTTTTACATTTCTCAACTTATCACAATTAAATACCCTGTCCATAGCCGGGATAATCGGATTTATTCACGCGTTTTTATTGGTGATTTTTGTAGCAGGAATGCACCAACTACTTGGTGATAAACTGCGTGTATTTAATCTGCATCAACAATGGTTTCTCCGGGCAATTTTTTATGCAATTGCTCTAATCGCCGCGTTTCTCTTCGGACTATTCATCAAAGCACAAATTTTGCACGACTCCTTATTTTCTATCGGCGGAGTCTATGAATTTTTCTGGATTTCATTGAGTGATTTCATCCAAAATCCAGGGCAGGAAATAGAATTTTCGCGATTTGTTCACCCGGCAGTGCAACAGTCTGTTTGGACATTTATGGCAATCATGCTGCTCTTCAGCCTGGCGAGTATTCTGGGTAGCTGGGTTCAAATACGGTGGCAGGAAGCACGCCACAGCAGGGCCCGTGAGCAAGCTGAACTTACTGCATTGCGGGCACAGATGGATCCGCATTTTCTTTTTAATACATTAAATACAATAACCAGTCTCGTCAAAGCGGATGCCGAAAAAGCAGAACAATTGCTGGTCCAATTGAGCGATCTTTTGCGCTATGTTTTTAAAAATTCAGCAGCAGAAAAAGTAACACTCAAGGAAGAAATCAATTTTACCCAGGGGTATCTGAAACTTTTACAAGCACGTTTCCCGGATAAACTTTCGATCGAATGGCAGCAAAAAACCAACGATGAATCCCGGCTTGTTCCTGCTTTTATTTTGCAGCCGCTGATCGAAAATTCAATTCGTCATGGCTGGCAAGACCAAAATGTGATGCTCAAAATTGATATAATAATTATATTGGAGAGCAAAAATCTCATTTTCAAAATTAAGGACAATGGGCAGGGACTTGCACCAGTCATGAAAAATAAATTTATAAAACCAGGCCATGCTTTGGCCAATTTGTCCGAGCGGCTTGTCCTGTTCTATCATAAAAAAGATCTGGTGCATTTCGATTCAATTTGGCGCAAGGGTACGACTGTTAAAATTCGAGTACCAGTTTAAATACTGGAATACTGAGACATTCAAACATTCAACTTGAAATTGTAAACTATGAAAACGTATGTAATCGAAGATGAAGAACCGGCGTTGCAACGCTTGCAAAGCATGCTGCAAGAAATTACTGACATCGAAATTATTGGCCACAGCGCCAGTGGCAAAAAAGCAATCATTGAGATTGATGCCATCAAACCCGAACTTCTCTTGCTCGATATCCATCTCACCGACATGTCGGGACTGGATGTTTTACAATTGATAAAAACCAAACCTGCAGTCATATTTACAACCGCTTACGATCAATATGCTGTTCAGGCCTTCGAACTACGTGCCGTGGATTTCTTGCTCAAACCCTATTCACAATCGCGGCTTGAAGAAGCCATTTCGCGCGTTCGGGAAAATGAAAATGCACCCGCGGCCATTAATAACTTACTCGCCCATTGGCAGCCACCGGCATCCTATCTCACCCGTTTTGCCTCCCGCATCGGCGATAAAATATTCATGTTTTCCGAAGACGAAATCGTCTATTTTATCAGTGAAAGTAAATTCGTTTACGCCTGTCTGGAAAACCAGCGTTATCTGCTCAACAACACGCTGTCGCAACTGGAAACAAGACTTGATCCGGAAAAATTCTTCCGTATTCACCGCTCGTCAATCGTCAATCTGAACTATGTTCGCAAAATCGAGGCAGATAACAGTGGCGGCTACGAAATTACTACTGCCGATAACAAAAACTCAAAACTTTCCGTGAGTCGAACTGCGGGAAAAGCGTTACGAAAAAAGTTGGGTTGGTAAACTTGCGCAGAGCAATCGAAGAGTAAAAAATTGCCTCTCAATTTCCGTGTTCTTGTTTTCATTATTTAAATAACTGATGAAGTGCCTCCTTGACTGTGTGGCTTATTTGTTTATATTTAATTAAAAAATAAGAGCTTCTGAGTAACAATTTCAGTAACGCAATCCCTTGAACTGCCAAAATAATTCTGCAAATATTTATACATGAAACTCTCAGTCATCCTTCCTGTTTACAATGCAGAAAATACCATTTCTTCAGCGATTAATAGCATATTAAACCAATCATTTTCGGACTTTGAACTCATCGTCATAGACGATGGCTCCACAGATCGAACTCAAGAAATTATATCTTCATTTTCTGATGAGCGTGTAAAGATTATAAGACAAGCGCATGCCGGTATTGTGTCTGCACTAAATAATGGATTGAACTCAGCCGCCGGAGATTTCGTTGCGCGCATGGACGCGGACGATATTTCTCTCCCACAGCGCTTCGAGAAACAAATGGCCCTGCTGGAATCCAATTGTTCGCTCGCAGCGGTGGGGTGCGGTGTCGCGATATTTCCGCAAGAAAATGTGGCAGAAGGCATGCGTTATTATGTGAATTGGCTCAATAGTATCGTTACAACAACTGAAATAATAAACAATATGTACGTTGAAATGCCCATCCTGCATCCGACGCTAATTATGCGGGCTGAGCCACTGCGGCAGATCGGCGGTTACCGAAAGGGCGATTTTCCTGAGGATTACGATCTACTGCTGCGCTTGTATTCCGCGGGCGGGAATTTTGCCAAAGTCCCGGATGTTCAGTTTCACTGGCGCGAGCACCCGGATAAACTGTCACGGTTGAATGCAGCTTATCGACCGGCAGCTTTCCGCGAGCTGAAATTGTACTTCGTCATAAAAAATCTGTTGGAGAAGAAGCGCAATTTTCTATTTTGGGGCGTCGGGCGCGATGGCAAAATCCATGCGCGTTCGCTTAAAAACCAAGGCTACCTGCCCAGAGCTTTCATCGATATCAGTCCGAAAAAGATCGGTCAAAAATACCTGAATAAACCAATTATCGCACCCGAAGATATTCCCCAAAACAGCGAACTCATTCTCTGCTGCGTTGGCACCAAAGGAGCGCGGGCCGAAATTCGGCACTATTTATTGGAACAGGCATTTGTCGAAGGCGAGCACTTTTGGTTTTTGGCATGAAGAACGTTAGAACGTTAGAACGTTAGAACGTTTGAACGTTTGAACGTTTGAACGTTTGAACGTTTGAACGTTTGAACATCAATCTTTAACATTTAACTTTCAACCATAAAAAATGGCCTTAATCAGTTTACAGGATATAAAATTCGCCTACGGCGGTAAAATTCTTTTCGAAAATTTGAACCTGCAAATTCAACCGGGTGAACGTGTGAGTTTGCTCGGACGCAACGGCACCGGCAAATCGACTTTAATGAAACTCATAAACGGAGACGAACAGGCCGATAGCGGTGCCATTCATCGCCAGCAAGGATTGCGTGTTTCATATTTGCCGCAGGAAGTACCACAGCACATTCCTGGTTCCGTTTTCGATATTGTGGCCGAAGGATTGGGGAAAATTGGTAATTTACTGCATCAATACCACGATATCAGCCTGCAATTGGCAAAAGAATATTCAGAACATTCCCTCAATAAACTTAGCCGCCTGCAGGATGAATTGGAGCATGCGGGCGGTTGGCAAATCCATCAAAAAGTGGAAACGGTTTTATCGCACATGAAGCTGGATGCAGATATTGAGTTCAATACACTGTCCGCCGGTTTAAAACGACGCACTTTGCTGGCCAAAGGCCTGGTGCAGCAACCGGATATTCTTTTGCTCGACGAACCGACCAATCATTTGGATATCGATGCAATTGCCTGGCTTGAAGATTTCCTTTTACGCTACGGTGGCACATTGATTTTTGTCACCCACGATCGGGAATTCCTGCAAAAACTGGCGACACGAATAATTGAACTGGATCTATTAAAACTGCACAACTGGGCCTGTGACTATCCAACGTATCTGCAACGAAAAGAAGCACTTATGGAAGCAGAAGCCGAAAACCATGCCCGCTTCGATAAAAAATTAGCGCAGGAAGAGACCTGGGTGCGTAAAGGAATAAAAGCCCGCAGAACACGCAACGAAGGCCGTGTGCGAGCCCTGAAAAAAATGCGCGAACAACGGCACAACAGGCTCCAACGCGATGGTGCCGCTGCCATAAAAATTCAGGAAGCCGAGCGCTCTGGACGCCTGGTTTTGGAAACAGAAGACATTTCGTTTTCTTATGGCAATGAACGCATCTTTAAAAATTTCTCAACCATAATTTTGCGCGGTGATAAAATCGGGATAATCGGCCCCAACGGTGTTGGAAAATCAACATTGCTAAAAACACTTTTGGGGGATTTAAAACCACAATCGGGCACAATCAAATACGGTACTCGGCTACAGGTTGCCTATTTTGATCAACTTCGTGATCAGCTTGACGACGAGAAATCAATCATTGAAAACGTGGGCGAAGGACGTGACACACTGGAAACCAATGGTGTAAAAAAGCACATTATCACCTATTTACAGGATTTCCTCTTCGCGCCCGAACGCTGCCGGGTGCCCGTCAAAGTTCTCTCCGGCGGTGAACGGAACCGGGTGCTGTTAGCCAAACTTTTCACGCGCACTGCCAATGTTTTGGTGCTCGACGAACCGACAAACGACCTCGATGCCGAAACTTTGGAATTATTAGAGAGCCTGTTGGTCGAATTTTCCGGAACGATTTTACTGGTGAGCCACGACCGTGCTTTTCTAAATAATGTTGTTACGAGCACAATAGCTTTTGAGGGCGACGCCCGTGTCAAGGAGTATGTCGGTGGATACGATGATTACCTGCGCCATCGTAAAATAGAAATGTCGGTTCCAGCAGGTAAAGTTGGAAAGAAACAGAAAAAACCAGTCAAAGAACGGCCGCGAAAAATATCGTTTAATGAAAAAAAAGAGCTGCACAATTTGCCGCAGGAAATTGAAAACCTGGAATCTGAGCAGGCAGAACTTTTCGATCAATTAGGCAATCCGGATTTCTACAAAGAAAACGGGGACGCCGTTGCGAAAGTGAAATTGCGGCTGCAAACCATCGAGAACGGGCTGGCTGAAAAATACCAGCGCTGGGAAACATTGGAAGCGATTGCCGGGGAAAATTAAGTACGGACTAATTTTTCAGATTAATACCACCCGGCACTTTATTGTCCCTGACAACGATCATCACCAACGAAATACTAAACAGAGTACTTAATGGTAGAAAAAAAACCGCCGGCATTGCAAACCAAACCATATTTAATGCGCAATTCCATCCAAAATTATCCGTGGGGTACGCGCGATGAAAATGCGATTATCCCGCAATTAATTGGCGAGCAACCTGAACCAGGCAAACCCTACGCCGAACTGTGGATGGGGGCCCATCCAACTGCCCCATCTGCCCTATTAATTGCCGGGGAATATCATCGGCTCGACCAGCTAATCGATCAGTATCCTGATTTTTTTTTAGGAAAAAAACTGGCGCAAGAATTTAAAAATCGCTTGCCATTTCTTTTAAAAATTCTATCCGTGGGGCAGCCGCTGTCCATTCAGGCCCATCCCGATAAATCTCAGGCGGAGAAATTACACGCGACGGCGCCGCAACATTATCCGGACGATAATCACAAACCAGAGATCGCAATCGCGCTCGACCAATTTCAGGCACTTGTCGGATTCAAATCCAGCCGTGAGTTGGTGGAAGTCTTTACAAATTATCCGGAAATTGCAGAAATTTGTGACCCGGAAATTGTCGCAAAAATACAAACCAGTTCGAGCGCAACAATCGCGGAAAAACAGGCAAATTTAAAAACATTTTTCAGTCACTTTATGCATCGATCGCAAGAGGCGGCGGATGCCCTCAAAGTTGCCATCGAAAAATTAAAAGACCGCCTGCAAACTGCGCCAAAACACAGCCCGGTGGAAGCACTTTTTCTTGCAATGTACGGTAAATATCGAGCGCCTGACACCGGGCTTTTCTCATTGTTTTTTCTTAACTTGATAAATCTCCAACCAGGGGAGGCCGTTTTCATTAAAGCAGGCATCCCCCATGCTTATCTCAGCGGCACAGTAATCGAATGTATGGCAAATTCTGACAATGTCGTTCGTGCTGGTTTTACTTCCAAATTTCAAGATAAAAATATACTGCACGAAATTCTCACATATGAATCAGGGGCAGTTTCCATCATCGGCGGCATTGGAAAGGAACGCAAAACAACTTATGAAACTGAAGCCAAAGAATTTATTTTGCACAAATATCATCTGCAGAATGGAGATAACGAGCTCCTGGATTCTGGAAAACCCGGAATTATATTGGTATTGGCCGGAAAAATTGAGCTTATGTTTGACACAAGTTCGGAAGTTTATCATAAGGGTCAATCTGTTTTAATTCCAGCCTGCTTACAAAATGTGCAGGTGATTGCAAAAAAAGAGAGCCGGTTTTACATCGCTACCGTACCGTAATCACTCAGAGATTTTTGTTCATTTTATTTTCTATAAATACATGGAATAATTGAGGTTTAAATATGGTCATCTGGGTTGACGCCGACGCCTGCCCATCCCCTGCCAAAACAATTCTTTACCGCGCTGCCGAACGGGCAAAAACCGAGCTAATTCTTGTAGCGAACCAACGATTGCGAACACCGCGATCGCCGTTCATCAAATCTGTACAAGTGCCTGCCGGAGCAGACGTCGCTGATAATTATATTAGTGAAAATGCCACGATAGGCGACCTCGTCATTACGGCTGATTTACCATTGGCCGCGGCTGTAATCGACAAAAAGGCATTTGCAATCAATCCCCGTGGGGAATTTTATGATAAAGAAAATATTCGGCAAATTTTATCGGTTCGAAACTTTATGGAAGACCTGCGATTGAGCGGTGTCGAAACTGGCGGGCCGCCTGCCTATGGCCTGAAAGACCGCGAATCATTCGCCAACGCATTACATAAATTTTTAGAAAAACACCACGGGTGAAGATTGACTTGAACTCAAATAGAGGTCTAAGTAAAGAGCTTTAAAAAAAAACCCAACCATAAATATGGATGGGTTTATAAAATTCAAAACAAGCACAGATACATGCTTTTTAATTTCGGTTTGTCCGTACCTTAGAATCCTTTTAGAACAGTACTCAGAACAAGCAGAACAAATCCGACGACCACAACCCAAAAAGCGTAAACACTTACAAATGGAATGGCAACAAATTGAGCAATAACGCCGAGAACACCAAGAATTACTGCGACAAACCATACATTTTTTGTGGGTGCATTAACTTTCATTTCTTCTCCTCCGTTGGATAAAAATAAATCGCTGCTGCCCATGCTCTGATGTCAATCCTACCCAAATAATAAAATTATTTATGGAAACACAAGAAAAATGTAACGAAATGATAACAGAAGCGAAATATCGGGCTGAAAATTTTATTCAACCGAGCATTGAAATAGTTCCTGTTGGTCGGGCAAAAACATTTTCATTGATTTTCCGGGACTTCGGAAATGTCATCCTGTTATTCCAATTTTAAATCGACGACTGTGCGGCCCCACCCACCCGCTTGAGGCGCAGCGTCCGAAAAATGCAGCACTGCCGGCATCTCCCGCAGAATTCGGTGCACTTCCCATTTCAGTTTGCTCTTCCCTTTTCCGTGGACAATAGTCACTTTCGGGTATTTTTTCTCAACCGCATAATTAATGAATTCCTGCACAACTTCTGCAATTTGCTCCGGGAAAAAACCATGCAAATCGAGAAAGTCTTCAACCTGGACAGGATTTCTCAGCTCCTCGGGAATTTCAGTTTTTTTCTTTCGCATTCAAATATGTCTCCTGTTCTCTCATCCGGCGAGAAATAAAAAGATAGCCGGTTTTTTATGCAGAGCAGGAATTGTTTTTTGCCGCCAATCCGCAATTGACTGTGTATTGATCACTTGCGATTCCAATGTTAAATCGATCGCCAGGCACAATCGGGTTTGCGGCGAGCAAATTCGCAGCAAATCCTCAAATAATTTCTGATTGCGATACGGTGTTTCAATAAATATTTGTGTCTGTTTTTCCTGCCGCGATCGATTTTCATAAAACTTCAACTTTGAAGCGCGGTCGTCTTTTTGCACCGGCAAATAGCCGTTAAATGCAAAGTTTTGGCCGTTTAAACCAGAGGCCATGAGCGCCAATAAAATGGAAGAAGGCCCAATTAGCGGGACGACTTGAAATCCCTTTTTATGCGCTCGTTTTACAATTTCTGCTCCGGGATCCGCCACAGCCGGAATACCTGCATCCGAAAGCAGGCCAAGATGTTCACCGCGCTCCAAAGGCGCAAGAAATCCATCCAGATCCAAATCATCCGTATGTTTATTCAGCTCGACAAAATGAAGATCTGCGATCTTTTTGTCGATACGCAATTTGCTAAAAAAACGTCGAATTGTACGGGCATTTTCAACAATAAAATAATCAATCCGGTTAATTATTTTCAAATTATAACGTGGAAAAACAGTATCAAATTGATCACTGCCTAACGGTGTGGGGATTAAATAAAGTGTTGGTTTCATTGATTTTTATTCGCAATAAATGATTAAATTCGTTTTTAGCATCTGGCAAAAAGAAATTACTGACGCAATCAATTCGCCTGACACAGCACGATAGTTGAATTGCACAAAATATGCAAGACAGAAAACAGGCAGTCGAAACATCCGCGTAGCTATCCGGGTGCCCGTAATATAAAAACTTAGACAATTTGTGCCTGTGTGAATTCAGTTTTTTACAAATTTATGCGAAGATTTTATGTGGTTTAATTCCTGGGAATTTCTGTATTTTCTGCCCTCTGTGCTCCTGATTTATTATATTTTGAACCGGCAGGCCCAAAATATCTGGCTTCTCGCTGCAAGCTATTTTTTTTATGGCTGGTGGGATTGGCGATTTTTATCACTGATTTTGGCAAGTACCCTGGTCGATTATTTTGCCGGATTATTTATTCATAAAACGAAGGAAGCTAAAAAACGCCGCCGGGGGCTGTATGCCAGCTTGTTTATGAATCTTGGAGCATTGGGGCTGTTTAAATATTTCAATTTTTTTGTGGATAGCTTCGCAGCGCTTGGAGACAGTTTTGGACTGAATTTTAACACACCTGCCATGCGACTTTTACCGCCCGTCGGCATATCTTTCTATACTTTTCAAACGTTATCTTACACGATAGATATTTATCGTAACAAGCAAAAACCTGTGACTAATTTTATAAATTTTGCACTGTATGTGACCTACTTCCCCCAACTCGTTGCCGGGCCAATCGAGAGGGCAAAATCACTTTTACCACAAATTGAGAATAAGCGCATCGTTTCACAGGAACAATTTCAAGCCGGGATTCTGCTCATTCTTATCGGACTATTTAAAAAAATTGCCATCGCCGATGCAGCAGCACCGCTGGTCGATGAAATATTTTCCAATCCGCAGGCCCAAACGTCAACGATTTTGCTCAAAGGGCTCTATCTGTTTTCTTTACAAATCTACTGCGATTTTTCCGGATACAGCTCGATCGCCCGCGGGGTGAGCAAACTCATCGGCATTGAGCTGAGCGAAAATTTTCAGACGCCGTATTTATCAGCAAATATCACTGATTTCTGGCGGCGCTGGCATATTTCTCTTTCACAGTGGCTGCGCGATTACCTCTACATTCCTTTGGGTGGAAATAAATTTGGCACCGTAAAAACTTACAGAAATCTATTGCTGACAATGCTTATCGGCGGGCTCTGGCATGGCGCAAACTGGACATTCGTCGTCTGGGGTGGTTTGCATGGATTATTTCTCGCCGCGCACAAAAAATTTACCGAAATACGATCAGTTGCCGAATCAGTCAAACAGAAGAATAAACATCCATTTTTAACGATTTTAAATGTATTCATCACATTTCATCTCGTTGCGCTGGCCTGGATATTTTTTCGCTCTCCGGATTTTGCCACCGCGTGGAATTACCTGAGCGGTCTGATAAACTGGCATGGCGGATTCCAGCTATCGTATCTCAAATTGCCATTTTTTCTCATAGCGCTTTTGGCGCCGCTGGAGTGGCTGCAATCCCGCAGTTTTGATGTTTTATCCGTAACCCGACTGCCAATTCCGGCGCGAGCTTTTTATTACATGGCTATGATTATCGCAATAATAATTCTTGGTGGAAACGATGTCCCGTTCATCTATTTTCAATTTTGAAACGCTGCAAATCCCGCGAAAAGGTCTTTTTACTCAAGCTGCTAAATTGACCATTGCAGGGCTGTTGCTCTGTGAATTGGCTATACGACTCACGGTTCCGGCTGGTCAAATTCCGACTGGATCATGGTACAACCACACAATACGGTTGCAAAATGCCAAGCTACACAAGTTGGAAAAAATCGACATCTATTTTATCGGAACATCCATTTCCTGCGTCAACATCCCGCCAAAAGCGTTTGACGAGGTTCTCGAAAATTACGGCATCAAAAATAGTTCATTTAATGCTGGCATCGCCGGGCCGGATTTTGTTGGCGTCGCTGCCGCGATGAAACATCTTTACTGGCCGCAAAAACAGGCTAAAACTGCTGTACTGGTTGTGGCGCCGAACGATCTCAACTCAGCAAATATCGCTGTTCGCGAGCGCACACAGGCGTACGCGGCCTCATTCGAACAACCCGCATTTGCCGCCGCAACAGTCGATTTTCTCAGCCATTTCTGGCTCTTTGGATTTCGAAAAGAATTAAAAGCCTGGCCGAAAAAAGGATGGCAGTTCGACGCCGTTGATGTTGGTTCGCAGGGTTTCACTCCCCTGCCCAATCTACAACGGCGGCGCTGGCAAACCGATTACCGCATCGAGCCCGATGGCCCGGTTGCGGCTGCATTGTTCGATTTAATCGACTGGCTCAGCGAACGGGATGTCTCCCTGATTTTAATCAATGGATTATCAGAACCGGCAGAAATTACGCGCATTCCCCAGGCACAATTGGATAATTTTGAAATAATTATGGCCAGATGCGCTGCACAAAATCGCGTTAAATATGTCGACGTGTCATCGATTAATCCGGTAGCGGTTAACTTTGTTGATCAACTACATATTTACGAAGATGCAGCGAAAATTTATGCGCGCCAATTGGCATATCTTTTTATAAGCGAGGGAGTATTGCAAGCAGATTCTAAATAGTTCCTGCAAAAAATAGCACTTCAACAATCCGCCAGCGTGACAAATCCCGGGATATAAAAATTGGAATTCACTAAAATTAATCTATATTTATTCCTTAACCTGAATAATTCTCATGCCGGGCTGCAGCGAAAAGATATATACTAATTTGCAAAAAACTGTCTTATTAAAAATCATCGATTCGTCATTCCGCCATGCTTTTAGATGGAATCGATGCATGAATTATTTGTGGATACCCGATCAAAGCATTCGGGTATGACGAACTTCGAACAATACTTATTCAAATCGATATAGTTTAACCCGTTGTGCAGAATAGAACGTTTTTCCAGTTTAGTTGGCAAATCCTTCTATTTATTTCTCATTTTCGTCATTTTGCTGGCGCCGGCTTTCGGCTCCGCATGATTTTAGCGCACCGGCGTCAAGTTAAGGAATTCAAATTGTGGATAACTGCTTTTTTTGAGGCTAATCACGGACATCCCGCTCAATCCCCCTTCAAAGGCGGACTTAAAAATCTCCCTTTGAAGGGAGACGGGTTTGTGCTCGTCCAGAGCACAAACCAGAGGGATGTTTACAGCGAACCCGAGTTATCCACAATCTCAGTTTTCTTAACTTGACGCGCATGCGCACGATTTTAGCGGGAATCCAAATGAGATTTAGACTGTAAAACTATGGATTCCGTCTAAAAGCATGACAGAATGACGAGAAAACGTCGTCCTGTGGCTATTCAGAATGAATTCTGAACAACGGGTATAATTAATTAAAAAACTCGGCGTGTGCCGCGGTTTTGCGGGAGTTTGCTTTTGAATTATGCAGATTATAGTTTTCTATTCAAATCATTCAAAGTGTGAAAATAATCTTTATGCTCGAAAAGCAGTCGTCTCAAAATCCTGAAACCGGCAAAAGCCTGGGTCGTTCAGCAAGTATTGTTAGCCTCGCCATTATGGCATCGCGGCTGCTTGGCCTCGTGCGGGAAAAAGTGATCGCCCATTATTTTACGGCAGCCGTCGGCGCCGATGCATTTACAGCCGCGTTCCGAATTCCGAATCTCATTCGGGAATTATTTGCAGAGGGTGCGCTGAGTAAAGCATTCATTACCACGTTCACAGATACCGAGGCAAAAGAAGGGGCAAGCGCTGCCAATTTATTGGCAAACCGTGTTTTTATATTGACCGCGCTGGTTTTGAGCATTATCACTGCTGCAGGAATTTGGGGTACACCTTTTATCGTGCAAACCATGTTGCCCGGTGACGGCTTTGCCATACCGCTCAATCCGGTGGAACACTACGGATTTACAACAAAAGGTGAGCTGACAATCTTTCTCGCCCGAATTATGTTTCCATTTCTCATGCTGGTCTCATTTGCAGCCATTGTTATGGGAATTCTCAATACAAAAAAAATATTTGGCATCCCGGCGCTGGCTTCGGCATTTTTTAATATTGGCACCATTTTAGGCGGGATAGCGGGTTATTATTGGGGACCAAATTTCCAGTTGCACCCTTCGACCGGACTGGCTTTGGGTGTGCTTGCAGGCGGAATTATGCAATTCGTTGTGCAGTTGCCAAGCCTGTTCAAAACCGGATTCCGGTTTCGATTTTCTTTCTCACTGCGCGATGAGCGAGTTCGCCAGGTTATGCTTCTCATGGGGCCCGCAATTTTAGGTACCGCTGCATTTACGATTGGAATATTTATCAATTCAATATTTGCCTCAACCGGTGTCGGCTGGATGACCTGGCTCAACCGTGCGTTTCGTTTGATGCACTTGCCACTCGGTGTTTTCGGGGTTGCAATTTCAACTGTTGCACTGCCGAATTTTGCCCGGCTTGTAGCTGAAAACAATATCGCGGGATTCAGAGACGGATTGCAACGCGCCCTGCGATTATCCTTTTTTCTTACAATTCCTGCGATGCTGGTTTTGATGATTCTTGCCGAACCAATTTGCAGATTAATTTTTGAAGGTGGCAAAACCGGGCCAGCCGACACAGCTCAAACAGCACGTGCCTTGTTTTTTTATGCGCTGGCCATCGCCGGTTATTCAGCCGCTAAAATCACCACAGATGGGTTTTACGCATTCAAAGACACACGCACACCGATGATAATCAGCGCCGTAACAGTCAGCCTGAATATTGGGCTCAATTATATTTTCGTTTATCATATTTTTCAAACGCACTGGTCGCTGGCTTTATCTACCGGAATTACGCAAAGCTTAAATTTTCTCCTGCTCATCTTTTTCCTGCGAAAAAAAACCGGGCACCTCGGTCTGGAAAAATCAGGGCCATTTTTGCCAAAACTCCTGTCCTGCTGTGTAATTTTTGCTTTTACGTTGTATTATGTATACGCTTTTTTGGTTGCCTATTTTAATACCGGCGGTATGTTGATGCAACTTTTACACTTAAGTTTTACATTGGGATTGAGTGGTATTGTCTTTCTGCTAATGGGAAATTTGTTCAAGATTGAAGAAGCGGTTTCGGTGATGCGGGTGTTTGGAAAGCTGAAGCGATAATTAAGTGTAAATATCATTCCGGAATGCGAACAACGACCAACGTCATATCATCCATTTGGGCGTTATTATTAGAAAATTTTCGTACATCGTGAATAATTCTATCCCGGCAAATACGCGCCGAAGCATGTGCTTTATCTTCCAGTAGTGTTTGAATTGAATTCAAATCAAATTCTTCTTCCTGCCCATTCATCGCTTCTGTTATCCCGTCAGTTAAAAACACGAAAACATCCCCGGCAGCAAATTTAATTTTGACTTCTTCAATTTCTTCGAGAAAAATAGGCCCCGAATCCAGGCCGACGCCGATGCCCGCCGGTGTTATGATCGCTGTCCGCCCCTTTTTAGCAGAATAATGCAACAGCGGCAAATGCCCAGCACGAACGAGATGCATCACACCTTTGTTTGTATCAAAAGAGGCCAGCATCAGCGTGATAAAAGCCTTGGAATCGAGATTATTGTAGGTCAGCAAATTCAGTTCGGTTGTTATGTGCGAAAGCGAGTGATTGTGCCGCGCCAATGCTTTTAGCATGCCCTTCAGTTGCGACATATAAAGGGCAGCGGAGGTTCCCTTTCCGCTGACATCGCCGATTACGACGCCAAAACGGCCATCGCTGAAATTGAGATAGTCATAATAATCGCCACCAACTTCCATCGCCGGAATTGAGATGCCGCTGATATCAAGGCCATCGATTTCAGGATCCCGCTGCGGCAACAGGCTCAACTGGATTTTGCGGGCTACTTCCAGTTCCTTTCGCAACCGTTCCTGCTCCCGTAAATCATCGGTGAGAAAAGCATTTTCAACAGCGATTTGTATTTGATCACTCAACGTTTCCAACAACTGAATATCTTCGTCGTAATACGGATCTTTTTCATTTTTCGGTCCCAACGCCAGCGCCCCCACCAATCCTTTTCGCGAATGCAAGGGCAGCACAATTTCTGCTTTCAATGCCTCCCAAAATTCCAGCTCTTCACGAGATACAATACTATGTTTTCTTTTTAATGCTGATAAATCCACCAACTGTTTTTGTTGGCTTAATTGAGAAACGACGACACCATTTCCGGGTAAAAACTTTGAATATGGAATATCGAGACCAACGGTATCACGGATAAAAAATGTTTTTTCGTGTGGATTATTCCAAATAAGTACGATGGGGCTGATTCCAATATTGGTTGAAAGAAATTCGACCAGTAGGTTGAGCAGTTTCTGCAAGTCGATAACATTCACCAATTGGTGGCTAAATTTTCGAACCGACTCACGATAATTGTATTTTTCCGGGTAGATTCGTTTATCGATAAATATTTTAACCCGTTGCCGTACCGGATTAAAAGCCAAAGCGATCATCAATGTCGCAACGATTGTCACAAACTGGCTTTCCGTCCCGGCGAGGATAACAAATATTTGCCCGATGACAACGACCAGAATAAAGTAGGCTGCGATCACAAATCCGGACATTACAGCGTAGGCCACACCGCGCCGAATTATCACATCAATATTCATAAACCGGTGCTTGACAATAGCGTAGGCCAGTGAGACCGGCCAAATAATTGTTAACAAATATATCGGCAGATAGAAATATCTGAAAAAGAAGAACATGCATGCGGGAATTCCCAATCCCACAACCGTGCCGATGGTCACAATTTGCGCCTGCCGCCGGGCGTGGGGTGTCGGCGCTCTCCAAATTGAATGAATGAGTGCTAAAATAGCTGCGACAAATACCGGAATCAAGCTCAACATCCACACATAATAATATTTGGCCGAGCTCAGCGGTGTATCGATAACCATGTATACTTGCGACAGAATTAAAATGATGGCCGGACTGTAGGCGGCGAAAAGAATAGGTGGTCTAAATTTTAGAAAAAGGGTTTTGGGAACCGGAAAAATGAAATAGAAATGCAGCATGAGCCCGGCAGCGATTGGCAAGGACGGACGGATGAGCCAGTTCGTCCACTCCGGAAAAAGTGTATTGGGATTTCCAAGAGAAAAGACGAAATGCATCATCGCCATTGACCACGCTAATAACATCAAATAAAAAACATGCGCGGTTGGTTGTTGGATTTGCTGCAAAAAGACAAAAGTACCAATCAGGCAGAGTGCATAACAAAAAACCAGACCGGGTAAGAGTTGTAACAAAACGGTTTTCGTATAAACAAGCAAATGGCGCTGGACTTTAAAATCGATGTGGTGAACGGTTTTTTGCCGTAAAATTGACATTTGCACGGCATCCCCAACTTCAATATTTTCAAATATCGATTTTTGAAATTTGCGCTGGTCAAGGTTCTGATTATTGAGCTGCAAAATAATATCGCCGACGCGCAAACCCGCACGGGCCGCCGGGCCGTTGGGAACAATTTTTTCAACAACTATTTTCTCTGTTTCCTGGTGGTAGCCTGGTGAAAATCCAGCGACAGGATTGGTGATTACATAATAAATATCACTCAACGTGGTTGTTATGATATAGAAAAAAACGATCAATCCTAAAAACAGGAGCAGGCTAATTTTGCCAAAATTGATTTTATAACTCATTCTTTCCGGGACGTCCTATTTTACTCTGCAGCCACCGCATTTGCAATTGGTGCTGATTCTGAGAAACATTCACGCGCAACTTGACCGAATAAATGGGCCTGAACGGCAGCGCCCCAAAAAAGAAAAAAAGGTGAGACAATCGCTAATCCCCCAAAAAACAAGATGGAATTCAGAATAAATGTGAAGACAAGAATTCCAATCAATGCACCGAGGTAATTATGCGTAAGCTTCAAAACAGCAATTGGGTTTATCGCTAACACAAAATTTTTGGATGTTGCCCAGACGATCAAACCGAGGTTGGATAAAACAGATAATACGATTACGCCAAGCACAGCGACGGATGCAATGGTTAAACCCTGACTGAGATCGCTCATTGAATCGTTCATCGCAAGGTCAATAATTATCGGTGTAATAATGATCGCGACCATGAGAAAATAGAGCAGCATGACGATACCGCCTACCAGGCCATCAACGAAAATCGCGGATATCTCGTTCCAACCAGGCAATTCCGGTTTATTATTTTTATATACATTTGAAATTATGAGAACAAAATAGCCCAGGGTAAAAATGCCCGTGATAAAGAACAGCCCCATAAACCATCCGGCAAAGTTTAAAGCGCCGCCAATGGCCATTTTTTTCAACCAGTCGCTGTCCTCAAAAGTAAAGGAAAGTGCTTCAGCAAAATTCATGACTTACTCCATAAAGAATAATTTTTTATGATCAAAGCATCTTCATGCGGGGTGTTGACAATCGTATACTTTAATATTACAAATTTGTTTAGCGAATTCCCAAATAATTATCAGTCCCGAAATTCACAAATTTTCACCAGCTAAAATTATAAATAAATCGAAGCCTGCCAATTCTCGCACGATGAAATATTTTCATGCGACACGGCCTTCCGTTTGTGCTTGCAGATTTGCCCAGTTCATGACATTTTAAGCGGTAGGTTGTTTTTTCTGGCAGGGTTTAAAACCAAGGGTAAGTTACGATAAGACTTGGCTTCGTTAGCAATTTCATAATCCAGGTCGCCGGATCAAATCTCCCGGCGGGATTTTCAGCTTCCCGGGGTGTGAAATTGTACGTGAATAATCAGTCCGACAACAGTGGCTTTTAAAGAGGTTTTGTTTTTACTTTGGAAAATTTGCATCGCAAAAAAAAAACACCCTGATAACGGGTGTTTAATTTGTTAATTACCGATTTCTCGCGGTCTCACGATGTTATTTCTTCAGCACATATCCTATTTCATTTTTTGGCTCAGAAGGTTGATTTTATCTTTTATGTGCTTGGTAATTTTTCTATTCCCCGCATTCTGAGCAAGCAAAAGGGCGCCTTGATAATGCTGAAGAGATTTCTGCAATTGGTTATTTGCATAGTTCAGCATGCCTATGCGCATGTGCGCATTTAATAAAACATCGCTTTCATGTGACTTTTCCGCCAGCATCGCTGCATTTGTGTAAGCGCGTAAAGCTTTGGCAACATTTTTAATCGAACTATAGTATTCGCCAATTTGGAACATGGCGCTCGCTTTTCCGGCCACGTCATTTAGAGAAACAAAGTACTGAAATGCTTCCTCAAGTCTTTGTAAAATATCTGGCGTCGGATTGATATTAATCTGTGCTTTTGCCGCTGAAACGAGAGCTCTGGCCTTGCCAGCATTATTCCCGACCTCATCGAAAACAACCATTGCATTTTTGGCGTGATCAAGAGACTCATCAAACGCATTTCGCAGATACATGGCCTCAGCAAATTTTAGCATAATGTCAGCAGCGCGCTCCGGTTTTCCCATGTCGTAGAATTGTTCAACCGCACTTTTGAGTGATTCTTCGGCTAACTTGTATTCCCCGCCCTGATTGTAAATCATCCCGATGGCGGCTGTTGTGCGCGCAAAACTTTCAGATGCATCCGCATGTTTGTAAATATCCAGAGCGCGGGTGTAGTACTGAACTGCGTTTTTTAAATTCGAGCGCCGGATCACAACATCGCCGATTTTTGTGGCTGCGATAGCCTGAACATTATGAAATCCATAATCCCCGCCAATTTGGTAAAGATGCTGGTAGGCTTTTACCGCCCCCTTCTCGCTCCGGTTTTCCAGGCTGATGTCCGCCATCAAATTCAAAATTTCAATCCGGTAGTGAATTGCATCAATATTTCGTGCCAGTTTAAGCGTTTGGTTCAGCCCAGCCATGGCTTTGCTTGCATTGCCCCGTTTCCGCTCGACTTCAGCCATTGCAATCATACATTCGATGCCGCCAAGACGATTGCCGGAGGCTTGCATATATCGCAATGCCCTTGATAAAAGTGTATCTGCCTGTGCAAATTGCCCGATTTTCATGCGATAACGCCCGTATCTGGATTGTGCATCAGCAATGCCATCCAGGTCTTCAACAAAATGTACCGCTGCCAAGGCTTGCTCAAAATGAGAAATTGCTTTTGCCGTATCCGAATTTGCAGCCAAAGTTTGAGCAATTTTCAGATAAGCACCACCGGTCATCGCTTTGCGGTCATGGCGCAAATAATGCGATAACGTCTCATCATAATAGAGGGTAGCATTTGCAAAATCGCCTTTATCAAAATAAAGATCACCGATCAATTCCGTCACCATCGGCGTGATATCGGTCGGCTGCATCATGGCCTGCAATGTTTCAATTTCAACTTGTAAATCCAGCAGTTTTTGTTCGGCGGCCTGCATGATATACATTTTCCGCATCATCACGATGGCTTCAATCGCATAGCCGTATAGCGCCTTGTCTTTGCTGGTTGCCAGTGATTTTTTCAGCACGACCAATGCATCTTTAAATTTGCCATTTTGAAACAATATCTTGGCCGTCAAATTTAATGCGGCTAATTCTTCCGCGTCATTGTGTGTTGCCAGGGACAGTTTTAAAGCTTGTTTTAACATCAGGCTTGCATTATCAAAGCGGCCGATTTCATAGAGTATTCGGCCTTCCGTTGAATAGATATGCCTTTCATATTCCGGATTGGGATCGAAATCAAGCAATTTCCGCGCGCGCTCCAGGGTTGCCATTGCTTCAGCATAACGGCCGGATTGATAGAGCACCTCGCCCATATTTTTCAACAGCATTAATTCAGTAATATGATCATTGGCAGACCGGGCGCTCCTTAAATTTTTCTCAAAACTTGTGAGCGATTCTTTAAACGTCGTATTTGGCCAATTTAAATAGGCAATACGTCCCAGCGCGTTGATGGCATTCGCGCTATCCACAACTTCGTAATAAATTCCGAGGCTTTCGTGGAAACTGTTTAAAGCATTGAGCTTGTCTCCGGTGATTTCATAAGTATCCCCAAAATTAAAACGCACATCTGCTTCACCAGCTCGATCGCCTGTATCTTGCAGCAAACTGAGTGCACGCGCATTAAAGCGGAGCGCTTCCTCATATCGGCCCATTTCATGATAAGTCCGGCCAAGATTTTTCAATATCCGGCCGCCATTGGTTTTGTCGTTCAATTCCACAGATAAGTTCATTGCATTTTCAAAAAAACGCAATGCTTTTTTGTAATTACCGGAATCGAGATGCAATAACCCGATATTATTCAACAGAGCGGCGTGTTCAGCCTGATACCCCATCTCCTCAGCCATTTTCAAGGCTTCTTCAAGAAATGGCATCGCCTGGTCATAACTGCCGTTCAGTCGAAATATCGTCGCTGCCTGCACTCCAAAATGGATAAATTCACGAATATTTTTAAGTCGCCGGGCGAGATCGAAACCGATCTCATAATAACGCAATGCAGGTCGAAAACGGTTGTTTTTCAGGCAAATTTCCCCAAGCAGGTGCAAAGCTTCCAAGCGTGGGATATCATCCCCAAGGCGACCGAGCAAATCCTGTGCATCCACAAGCTCGTTAATCGCTTGCTCAACAAGTCCATTGCGATGGGATTCAACACCTTTATAGTGTAAATGGTTGGCAACGATCCGACCCTGGAATGAATAATCTTTGAGTAAATTCCGCAACGTATTCTCATCGCGGTTTTGCAAGGCTGTTTTATATTTCTGAATAAATTGCTCACCGGTGAGATGCGCCTTTTTCTGTGCTTGCATATCGACGCCAGCAAATATGGCTATTAATAAGACGATGCTGATTTTCAATCTCATTTTCTCAATCATTTCCTTTCCGAAACGAACTTGAGGGTTTTACAAATATTGATCTACAAATATTATGTAATTAATACCTGCATCTGTCCTTTTTGCAAACAGCTTTGCTTATTTAAGTGCGAAATTTCGAGGATTCGTATTGATTTTCTTCTCTTTTTTGAAGATTTGTTGTTCAAAATTTACGAACATCAGCAGAAAATGTGCGAACTTGTCCCGAATTTTATAAAGCGATCAACTGTTTTTAGTCGCCGGCAGGAAATAAATGCATCAATTCCCATGTTGCACCCAGCAATCCACTTCGGCTAAATTTCTAAAATGGGAATTAATATGATTCTTTCTGTTATCGTTTTTTTTACAGCTGTCTTTTTAGCTTATACAAACGGCGCCAACGATAATTTTAAAGGCGTTGCAACGCTCTATGGTAGCAAAACTCTCAATTTTAAAAATTCACTTTATCTGGGAACAATTCTCACTTTTGCCGGCGCGCTTGTTTCAATTTATTTTAGTACTGAATTGGTAAAAATTTTCTCCGGCAAAGGGTTGGTTCCGGATGAAATCGCCATCGAGCCGGCATTTTTATTCACAGTGGGGCTCGCTGCGGCAGGCACAGTTTTAATCGCCACTTTAAGTGGTTTCCCCATTTCTACAACCCACAGTCTCACCGGTGCGCTTCTCGGCGCCGGGCTCATCGCGACGGACGGGCAGGCAAATTTCAGTATTTTAACGGATAAAATTATCACGCCATTGGTGCTGGGACCAATTGTAGCCGTGATACTTTGTGTGTTAGTCTACTTCCCGTTGCACAGGTTTAAGCGGCGTTGGAAACTGGCGCCCGAGGCTTGTTTATGCATCGAACGAGCTGAACCAGTTCGGTTAACTTCCCGGAATACGGTGAGTTTCATCGCGACAAAAGCCCTGCCGTGGCGGATTCGAGCGAATGAATCCGCCTGCCTCCCGGATTTCAACTCCCAAATAAAAGGACTTTCAATTAAATCTGCGGTCAAATGGGCGCACATGGCCAGTGGCGCACTGGTTAGCTTTGCCAGAGGGTTGAACGACACGCCTAAAATTGTCGGATTAATTGTGACAATTCAACTTTTTGATATTCAGTGGGGCCTGCTGGCGATCGCACTTGGAATGGCGGCCGGGGGATTGCTCAATGCGGCAAAAGTGGCCCGAACCATGAGTGAAAAAATAACTTCGATGACCGAAGGCCAGGGATTTTCTGCCAATTTTGTGACCGGGTTATTAGTGCTCTTTGCCAGTAAATTTGGATTAGCGGTTTCGACAACACACGTTTCAGTGGGTGCTATTTTTGGAATTGGATTAATCAACAAAAAAGCGGATATCAGAACGATCAATTCAATCTTGCTGTCTTGGCTTTTGACTTTGCCAGTTGCCATCGGACTAAGTGCGGCAATTTACTGGATGATAGGGAATAGTTGAAAAGTTGAAGATTAAACAGAAATCGATCCTTTGCGGAAGTCCGACTTGCTGAGGTGTACATTGATGAGCACGGGTTTTCCTGCTGTGGCTGCTTTCTGTGCCTGCTGCAAAATATCCGGAATTTCCCAGGCTTTGTTCAATAAAAATCCGCGGGCGCCGAATCCTTCGACGACCTTGTGATAATCGCTTCGCGCTAAAACGGTTGCAACATCGTCGCCGAGCATTTCTACTTGTTCGCGGGCTATTTGCGCCCAACTGGCGTCGTTGCCAACCACCGCGATTACCGGAATTTTGTGACGCACGAAGGTATCGAATTCCGATAAACTGTAGCCCACCGATCCATCGCCAAAAATTAACCAGACGACAGCATCCGGATTTTGCAGTTTTGCACCGAGGCCAAAACCCGCCCCAACTCCCAGAGTGCCAAACGCCCCCGGATCAAGCCACGTCAGCGGCCCTCGCGGCCGTAAAACATAAGATGCTGTGCCGACAAAATCTCCGCCATCGGCCACAATTATACTCTCAGGTGCCAGCAGTTTTTCAATTTCCTTGCATAAAAGAAGCGGATTGATCAAATCTGTCTGGATTTCAGATTGTTTAATAATTTCATTTTCGCGGTGTTCATCCTGTTTTTTCAATTGGGCATGCCAGTCTCCCCAAGCTGAAGAATTGACTCCCAACTTTGCCAAATCTAATAAAAATTCTCCCGCATCACATTGAATACCAAGGTTTGGTCGCCTGTTTTTGCGCAGATCAATCCGGCTGCGATTGGCCGAAATTAAATAACTGCTTCGGCGAATATGCTGGCCGTAATCCAGCCTAAAATCGCAGGGCACGCCGGCGAGAATAACAAGGTCAGCATCTTTCAGCGCCAAGCGCCGTTTGTGGCGCAGGTGCAATTCGTTCTCGCGGCCAAGAAGCCCCCGGGCCATGCCGGAAAGATAAACTGGAATGCCAATCTGATTTGCCGCTTCAGCGATGAGCTGTTTTTTTTCTGCCTGTAACAATGCCTGACTGCCGATAAGTAAAAGCGGCTTTTTTGCAGCGGCTAATTTTTTTTGCGCCTTTTTGATCGATGACGATTGGGGCCTCATTTCCGTCCTAGCCTGCTTCCTGGCTTTAAAATTCCAATCGACCGCAGCAAAAAGGTTTTTCACATGCCACTGCAAATACCAATTTAACAGCCGGCTCACTAATTTTTTTCCCGACATCGATTTGGTACCGTATAAATCACGCACCAGTTTTTCTTCGTAAAGAAGATCGATTGGGCATTCCAAAAAAACCGGCCCCGGGACGCCGTTTTGTGCTTTAAAAAAGGCGTTTTCCAATGCTGGAGCCAGGTCTTTTACTTTTGTCACAGCTTTGGCCCATTTAACGTGCGGTTTGAATAAAGCCATTTGATCGATATCCTGCAGTGCTCCTCTGCCTTTCAAAGCAGTAGCCGTTGCACCACCTAAAATTACGACCGGCGATTGTGCCAATTGGGCGTTTTTAACCGCAGTGATGGTATTTGTCAAACCGGGGCCGGCTGTAACAACTGCAACGCCGGGCGTGCCCATAAGCCGGGAAGTGGCATCCGCTGCGAATACGGCTGTCACCTCATGACGCACATCGATGACTCGAATTTGGCGAGATTTGCACCCCACTAAAATCGGAGAAATATGGCCGCCAGAGAGACAAAATACTGTTTCAACACCTTGTGCTACCAATACTTCCGCAAGTAAATCACCACCGTGCATTCGATACCTCGGGATTAAAAAACGTGAAAACGTGAAAACGTGAAAACGTGAAAACGTGAAAACGTGAAAACGTGAAAACGTGAAAACGTGAAAACGTGAAAACGTGAAAACGTGAAAAAATAACAAATAAACTTTAATAAATCAAATCATTCACAGATTTACTCCAAATTAAAATTTTTTTGAAAATTTCCTGCTTATTCGTCCGAAATTCTGACGCGTATCGATGCAATCAAAAATTATGTATAGAATTTCACTTGATTTTATGACCCGATTTTCTACTATCCTGCAAGCCATAAACACAGTTGCCTACGAATAAAAATCAGCACCAGATGGGAATTGTTGTATACTGTGAAGGTAAAAATTGAGTGGCATCCAATCATTGAAATACAGCAAAATTTACAAATTCGAACAAACCTTTAACCAGAATAGAAAATGGAATCGCAATGCAAATATTAGTCACCGGCGGCGCAGGATATATCGGCAGCCATACCTGTATCGAACTACTCAATAGCGGCCACAAAGTCGTTGTTATGGACAATCTTTCGAACAGCAAATATGAATCATTAAAACGTGTGCAGGAACTCACGGGCAAAGATTTGACTTTTTATGAAACCGATCTCACGGATAAAAACGGCATCACAGCTATTTTTGACAACCATCAAATTGAGGCTGTTATTCATTTCGCAGGATTAAAAGCTGTGGGAGAATCCGTTGCGCTACCATTGAAATATTATGAAAACAATGTCAGCGGCACCGTCACCCTCTGTCAAGTAATGCAGGAAAAAAATGTTAAAAACATAATTTTCAGTTCATCAGCCACTGTTTATGGTGATCCACGTTCGGTACCAATTCTAGAAGATTTTCCGCTTTCTGCCACCAATCCTTACGGTCGATCTAAACTGATTATCGAAGAAATTCTGCAGGATCTTTTTATTTCAGACCCGAGCTGGAACATCGTTTTATTGCGTTACTTCAATCCGGTTGGCGCCCATAAAAGCGGACAAATCGGTGAAGATCCCAACGGAATCCCTAACAACCTGATGCCATATATCGCCCAGGTTGCATGCGGCAGGCTTCCGCAACTTTCTGTTTTTGGCAACGATTATCCAACGACCGACGGCACCGGCGTACGGGATTATATCCACGTTGTTGATTTGGCCATTGGCCATGTTTGTGCTCTGAAAAAATTTTCGGATGCGCCGAAAGTTCATATCTACAACCTTGGAACCGGGCAGGGCTACAGTGTTCTGGAAATAATTTCTGCCTTTAAACATGCTTCCAATCGCGAAATCCCCTATAAAATCGTAGCCCGCCGCCCCGGTGATATTGCTGAATGTTATGCAAATGCTGTAAAAGCCAAATCTGAACTGGACTGGCAAGCTGAGAAAGGCATTCAAGAAATGTGTGATGATGTCTGGCGCTGGCAGTCCCTGAATCCAAACGGATTTGCATAAAACCCCACAACAATGAAGCCATTGAGACTCAGAGAGCACCAAGGAAAACATTTTTTATCGAAATTCACTTAACCTGAATTATTCATAAAGTGCAGTGGATGTGCCTGGCACTTCGTTGATTTTTATAAATTTAACTAAACAAAGTAGCTTTTAAGAGCTTTTATAACTTGTAGAAGTGCCAGGCACAAAAAGCCAAATCCGAACTGGGCTGGCAAGCTGAAAAAGGCATTCAAGAAATGTGTGATGATGTCTGGCGCTGACAGTCCCGAAATCCAAACGGATTTGAATAAAACCCCACAACAATGAAGCCATTGAGACTCAGAGAGCACCAAGGAAAACATTTTTTATCGAAATTCACTTAACCTGAATTATTCATAAAGTGCAGTGGATGTGCCTGGCACTTCGTTGATTTTTATAAAGTTAACTAAACAAAGTAGCTTTTAAGGGCTTTCATAACTTGTAGAAGTGCCAGGCACATTTTTATCAGTTTATAAATAGATCAGGTTAAAATTGATAAAAAGATTCAGCTTTTTTCAACAAGCTTTGAAATCTCAGTATCTCAATGGCTTCATTATTTCCTTACAAAAAGTATAAGTCCTTTATTAATACATCCCCCCAAATTTTCTTGCTAATTAAATTCTGCAAACCTCCAAAATCGCAACTAACCTTAATTAAACGCAACTTTTGTTACATTATTGAACCATACTTGCGGATTCCGGAATGTTTCACAGAATACGACCCCGATTTAGACCAGGTTTTAATATTTTTAAATGCAGCATTTTATGCTTAATAGGATTTATAGCGACCAATGTAGCAGAAATTCAAGCGCAGGCTATTTCACAGAACAACAATGGTTTCATCTCTTCAAATCTTCCCATTTTAATCATCGATACCCAGGGCCGGGAAATAGTGGATGAAAATCGCATCGTTGCAGACATGGGTATTATTTGTAACGAAAACGACAAACGAAACTATCTCGCCGATTCCTGCAATCATTACAATGGCAGAATCGAAATTGAGCTGCGCGGAACGACTTCTCTTACTTTCCCGAAAAAACCATATCGCATTGAAACACAAGATACATCGGGTGAAAATTACAACGTTCCGCTGCTCGGAATGCCGGCAGAAAACGACTGGATTCTGCATAACCCCTACAGTGATAAATCCCTGATGCGAAATGTATTGGCCTATAAATTAGCCCGTGATACACAGGAGTACGCCAGCCGTTCTGCTTTTGTAGAAGTAATTGTAAATGAAGATTACAAAGGCGTTTACGTATTGCTCGAAAAAATAAAGCGCGATAAAAACCGTGTTGATATCTCTCCACTCGAGCCAGACGATATTGCAGGGGACGCCCTAACCGGGGGATACATCATCAAAATTGACAATGTGAGCGGTGAGCATGTGGAGACATGGCAATCAAGTCATAACATTCGATTCCAGTACCATTATCCAAAACCCACAGAAATTGTTCCCGAACAAAAAGAATATATCCAAAATTTTATCAACCAGTTTGAAAAATCGATCTCAACTCCCAATTGCAATTCCTCGGCGGCGGATTATTCCCAGATCATCGATTTGGATTCATTCGTCCATTATTTCCTAATCAGCGAATTGACGAAAAATATCGATAGCTACAGATTGAGTGTGTACATGTACAAAGACCGGGATAGCAAAAATGGAAAACTCACCTTGGCACCCGTCTGGGATTTCAACCTCGCTTTTGGCAATGCTGATTTCTTTGGGGGTGAATATATCTGGGATTGGGGTCTCAATACACTCAATTCAGCGGAAGCACGCCAAAGTGTGTGGCAGCCCTTGTGGTGGGAATACCTGGTACATGAGCCGGAGTTTATCAACAGAGTCGTTAATCGGTGGCAGGAATTGCGCGCCGGTGCCTGGCAAACCGAAAAATTATTGCAATATATCGATAGCAAGGCGGATACACTGCGGGAGGCACAAGCACGAAATTTTGAACGCTGGCCTATTCTGGGGAAATATGTCTGGCCGAACGCATTTGTCGGAGATACCTGGGAAGAAGATGTGGACTTTTTAAAAAATTGGCTCACAGCCCGCCTGGAGTGGCTGGATGATAACATCCCGGAGCTGGCCTTATCAGCCAATGTTAATAATTATTTAACTAAGTTTGATGAAAAAACAATCCTGCGGCAGAACTACCCAAATCCGTTTCATTCAAATACAACTATTCAATATAATCTCCCGGAAGGCGTATCAACAAAACTGGGGATTTACAACATAATCGGGCAACGGATTCGCCTGCTGAAAAATACATTCGAATCAGCGGGCCAGCATTTCGTCAACTGGGACGGCCGTGATGATCTCGGGAACCGTGTTTCAGCGGGCGTGTATTTTTACAGTTTAAAATCAGGGTCAGAAGAGCGAATGATGAAAATGATTTTGCTGCACAATTTTTAGTTGTCTGTACCAAATTCTGCAGGTGAATCAATAATTTTTCAACACATTTATCGCGAAAATTAAATCGATGATTTATGCATTTGAATCCATCGCTTTTGCGGTGATGGATTCAATGTGAACTACCGGAAAACCGATACACATTGCTGCGGGACTTAATTAATGTGAGTTCGATGTAAGCTGTAACATTCTTTACCAAGCAAATTAAAATAGAGCGAAGGCGTCTCGCCGAGCGTTTCGTGTGTTATCCTCGGCGGGACGCCTTCGGACTATATCCTATAATTAATTCGTTTTGTCCCAATTCTTCTTATATCGAACTCACGTTAATTAGTGCACTCAGCAAAGATCCCGAAAATACAAATCAATCCGTGGTCCTACCTTTCAACTTTCAACCTTCAACAATTAATACCCTTCCATCATGCGCAGCAGCATTTCTGTGGTGTAATCACCCAAATACGGCCCAAACCAGCCCATCAGCCGTGGTTCGTATTCGGGAAAATGGTAGTATTTTCCAGGAATGATATATCCCACATAATCGCCATTGAAGCTGGAAATTGTTGTGTGTTGGCCTTTTTGCTGCATTGCGGCGTGGATGTGCAACGCCAGTTCGCCACTGAAATCACAAGGCGTGGTGGCGAGAATAAAATTATCCATTTTTAGTATTTGCAGATCAACCGAAGGTTGAATTGGCATGAGTTTCTGTCCCCAGAGCGGACGCAATCGCCAGTTTTCCAGCAGTCGAATTTGACTTTCCGGGAGAGACATCGGCAGGGTCAAAGGCGAGAGTGTGACTGTGCGTGTGGTTGAAAATTCTGCTAAATGGGATAATACGCTATCTGCCAGCGCCAGCCCAATATTTTCTGCGCGTGCAAAATCTTTTCCCTGCCCTCCCGGCCTGTGGCTGCCCACAGATCCGGCAAAAAATAAAGCGGTGCTGCCGGGTAGCTGTGCTTCGATGGCCCGCTGCCAGTAACCGGGATAATCCGCGCTGCATTGCATGTTTTTCCCGGAAAGCACTGTAGCATGCGCGCCATAAAAACCGACAATGCCTCTCTGCCCGGATTCTTTTTCAAAGTAGAGAAAATCAAATGCATCATTCAATCTGCCCTTTTTCCCAACCAGGCGATTGCGAATGAAATTCGGCGCATTGAATGAACCAAATCCCCAGCGGGCAGGTGCTATATTTTCTTTTGCGGATGCCACTGCAGAAAATACTTGTGCCGTAATCCACTCGCGGACACGCGAATCATATGGGCCAGAAAATGATTCAGCAACAAACCCCTCCCCCCAGCCCCCAAGCGACGAGTGGGTGTGCGTGGCGGAAAAATAAAGCTGCACACGCGTGATGCCAAAGAATTCCTGTAATTGGCTGGTGACGGCTTCCCGGATTTCCTGCGGCACAATCAACAGATCGAGCGCAATTAAAAATACTGTTTTATTTTCGACTCGCAGAGCAACGCATTTCACAAAAAGGCTATCGTGAATCTGCTTGGCAATTGCCCCATCTCGGTTTCCGTAACCGGCTAACGGCACACCAGAAAATTCGCCTAATTTTTGCGGCTCAGCAGATAAAATAAATGTCGGCGTAAAATTTACCTTGGAAAAACCAACCTGCAGCTCCCCGTTCAATGGATTGCTTTCCTGCGTTAAACTATCCAGCTTGGCACGGGTTGTTTTGTAATAGCCGGTTTCAAAATAAGGTGTAATATCAACAGGTTCGATAAAAACAAAAGCGACGAGCAGCAAAATCAAGAAGATTCCAAGCAAAATTCTGAATAATTTCATGGGAATGGTTCCTGTTTAGATTGTTGATTTTCCAATATATTTATTCGAGACAAGAAAGGGCAACTGGAAAAACACAGCGCTGTAAATCTACAAAATCTAATGAGAAATATCATCATATTATTTGTAAATACTTGTAATTATAGGCTGGCTGAGCAGGCTAATGCTGTAGAAGATTTGCAGGCACGTTGAATCATGGCGTCAAATTCTAAGACGAATAAAAAAAAAGCCCCAACAAAAATTGCTGAGGCTGCAAGTGTAACGCCAAGCTGAAAAAATTTAGCGCGGCGTGGAATAAACAGAATCCACAACTGTCTTTTCGAGATAAATTAGTTTCATCACCGGAATTTCTTCGGGCACTTTATTGATTGGTGGTGGCACATAATGCATCAATTCGGGTGAATATCCCCACATTTCGATTGAGGTGACACCATCTACTTGTTCGAGATGCATTTTGATCGGTTCTCCACTGTAATTTCGGCGCATCCCGCGCAGAAGAGCAGCAAAAATTCCGCCCATGGCACGCACGGAATCGGGCGCGTTTTCGAAAAGCTCCGGGGAATCGTTGGAGTTAGCGGTAAATTTAATATTGCCGCCGAAACTCCAGTTATTCATAATATTTTGCGTACGGGCGCTCGGCGTAATCATATAAAACCGGCCGCCGGGAAATGTTCGCGCAATATCCCCTTCGCCAAAACCATCGCCGGAGAGATCGTAAATGACGAGCCGGGAAATATCTTCCTCAGGTATCATAAAATCTTCCGAGAACAGGCTAATTAATTGACGGTTACTTACGGTTGTCGACTGCATGATGGATTGATCGACAACAACCTGATCATTTTGCGCTGTGAGCGCCGGCAGCAATACAAAAAAGACAATTGCACCGGATAAAATATATCTCAAAATTTTTCTATTCAGCATCGTGTGCTTGTCCTTTCTGACAATTCTTCCATTGATTAAAATACGTGCGCGCTTCGTCGTATAAACCGGCACTTTTATGGGCTTTAACCATCAGCGAAATCAACTGACACATTTCGTATTCAGTTAGCCCTGCTGCCAGCCGAATCGCATTTTCGCCATAAATTATCGCCTGATTTGGTGTATTCCAAACCAGTGTTACAAGTTCAAAGTTGGGTTTGGAAACCTGATCCCATTCAAATTCGGTGGCTTTGGTAAAATAGGCCAGAGCGAGTTTATTGTCCTGGCGCTCACGCGCTTCGACGCCAAAGCGGAACAGCATCGCACCATAAGTATTCAAATAGGCAGTCACCTCTTCCGAAGGCGTTTTTATTTCCTGCCTGTTCAAAGATTCGTAAACCCGGCGCATGCGCTCGATTGCTTTCGGCTTTTTATTTAAGAATTCAAACTCAGCCACAGCCAGTTTGTGATGGACAGATAATTTTGCTTTCTTCGTCCGCAGCAAAGGAATCAAGCGCGTGGCTTCCAAATCGACCTGGGCATATTGTTTCTTTTGTTCGAGATCGAGAATTTTGTCCCAAGCTTCGGAATTGCGGATATTGCCTTCATCCCAGTTCACCCACTTGATATAATTCGCCACATCGTCTTTTTCATTGGCGCTGCGGGCATACATTTTCGCTTTACGGAATAATGTGACGGCCGCGCTGGCCTGGTACATTCGGGCGGTCATATCACCTTGCATGTAAGCATAATAAAACAGTTTGGCGGTATCCGGTGGCGCTGAGAAAGATGTTTTTTTCAAGACAAATTCAGCTTTTTTAAATTGCGTTGCTGCTGCGTCCCATTTCTGTAACGCCATATAATTTTCCGCGAGAGATCGGAATAGTTCCGGTTCTCCTTTTTCGAGCCGCACCAAACGTTCGAGTATATCAACCGCTTTTTTATAATTATTCTGCTGACCGAAAATATGCTGCAAATTGTAGTAAGTTACTGCTAACAACATGCGGGCATTTTTATCAAACGGATTTAATTGCACAGCCTGTTCCAGATGTTTTCGTGCAGTGATGCATGCATTTTGCGCCTTCACACCCATCTGATTTTGCTGGCCGTCTTTGGTTATTTTTTTCCATCGTTCGAGGGCTTTTGCCCCATTGGCAAATTCCCGGTCGAATTGTTTTTTTTCTGTGGCTGTGAGATTTTGGGTTTTCACCTTGCCTTCCAGTAAAGCCCAAAATTCATCGACTTCGGCTGTATTTCGTTTGGCGATCGCCTGATGTTTTTCCGCTTCGCTTGTGCGTCTGGCGGAGACAAAATTTGCATCCGCAACCTGGCTCGATTGCCAGACGGTTGTGCTATCGAGGCCGGGCGGCAGCCGCCGTTTATTTCTCTTTGCCATTTTTCCGCCGCCGGATGAAGCACATCCCGCCAAAATTGCAAAAGCACAAAGCCATACAACTGTTCGCAGGATCCGGTATTCCTTTACCATCTCAAACTCCTTAACTTATTTTCGATACCCAATTCCCAAATCTATTTGCTGATATTCTGCCACCAGGCCCAAAAGAGACCATAAAATTCATTTGCTTTATTTCCCGGTGCTTTCCGTGCACTGATCAGCGATTGAATTTTGCTGCCATCCCGGATAACATCACCCGTGGTTAAATAATTACTTTCTTCTGTTAAGCCCTGATCTTTCAATAAGATAAACGTATTTCTTTCCACGAGACAGACACGCAAAAGTAGCTCTTTTTCATTGCATGAGATATAAAAAGTATATTTTTTTCCACCCATTTGAAAATTAACTGCTGAGGATAAATCCCCGCCGCGGTGTCCCATTTCATAAGCCACCAACTTGGGGATGCTTCCCGGATGATTTTTCATCCATGCAATCAACGCATGCAGATCGATGGAAGCTTCACTTTCGCCATCACCTGCGGAAGGCAGTGAAATTGTCGATCCCGCTGCCCCGCTGCCAGCGACACGTGTTGTGCGTGTTGAAGCCCGGCCGGCAACGGAAACACCGGTGTCAGTTCCTGTTGTGGAACCACGGCTCACTGAACCTGTAGCCACGGCGTGGCCTTGCGATGATCCGGCAGCTGCCCTGCGTCCGCTTGGCCGTTGCGAAGGCGTTGAGCTGAAGGAAACATTAAAATCTGCTTTTTGCACATTTTTACTCGTTCGCCGTTTCGAGGATGAAACACCAATATTTGGCAAAACATTGGCCGTTTGCACCGTGCGCCGCACAGCCGACTTTTTCTTGATCAGGCTTTTTGTGTTCAAACCTTTCATCAATTCCTGTACATCGGGCGCTTTCACCAATGGCTTGCTTTCCACTTTTTGCCGCGGACTTACTTTGGCTTTTGGTTTGTCCGGCGCTTTTTTGGCGATATTTGATCGTTTGCGGTTCGCGGTCTTTGCTTTTGGCTTAAAGCTCAATTTCATCAGCTCACGAACTTCCATTTTTTTATGGAGTTGCGTAATTTCTTTGGTTTTCTCGTAGCCAAACAAATGCAGCAAAATAAAAAGAATCAATAAAATTCCAGTTGCGATATAAATGGATAAAGGCAGCAGGTTATCCCGATTCCGTATATACTCAGTTAATCCGGTCATAATCAAAATTCTTTTCTATTTGATTGCGTTGGCAGATATCCAAAACATCGACGAGGTTTTGCATAATACTTGATTTATGAGGTTCAATATTCACAACCAGTTTCGTTCTCCGGTTCAACAAACTCGATTTCGAACTCAGCAGCACACCCTCGAGCGCCGCAATCGATTTCGAGCGTTTTTTTCTGCCATCGATCACATAATCAAAGTGATTGCTGTAGAGATGCAGAACAGCGGTTGCAACTTTATCTGTTTGCGGCTGCGCTTTGCCGGCCGCAGGCAATTCGATATATTCGGTTTTCAGTCGGCTGATTGCAATAAAACCGAGTAATATTATCAATGCGACATCGATGAGCCGCATCATCATGGTTCTGTTTCCCATATCTTCGCTCCTAAAATTGCCGTATTTTAACGACGTCCAATCCCTTGGGGATGTCGAGTCCGCGGCAGACCTTGGCTACGGCGAGCGTCTTTCTTGCCGGAGCATCCCAGGACGAGCGAATACGCACGCCCAGTTGTTTTTTATCGGCTTTTGCTTTTTTTATTTCATTAGAAAGATAACGACGCACTTCATTGGTATTTCTTAAAATTGTGTCGCCACCGTCTGCCGTGTAAACGCCATTGCTTCGCACATTGATAATGGCGATGTAGGCTCCTTCCGGAGCTTTTGCCTCCGCTTCGGTACTTTTTGAAGGTTCGATGGCTTCAGCTTTGCTGATCTGTGAAACAGCGATAAAACCGAAGAGAAGGATAAATACCACATCGATCATCCGTACCATTAAACTTCCCTGAGCCATATTTCTTTACTCCTTTTATTGCCTGATTTAAATGAGAAATGGATCGTTCTCAAAAATACTTTATTTAAAATCTGCCAATAGACGCATGCCCTATTGGCTATTTCATCAACGTTACTTTTTGGTTTTTTACAGTTCGATCACCGTTGCGCATTTGCGCCATAATCTGCCAGAAATAAGCACCACTGGCAACGCTGTTTCCAGTATTATCTTTGCCATCCCAGCGCCAGATATAACTGCCGGCCTGAGATACTGACTTATTGTGAATGCGCACCAATTGTCCACTGGTATTAAAAATTGAAAAAGTCACTTCCCCAGCCAGTGGCATCGAAAACCGAACTTGCGTTTCCGGATTAAACGGATTTGGATACGCCGGGCTAACCGCAAATTCTGTGGGTAAATCACTCTTCTCATTCACAGCGCTGGTATTGATCCACGCTTTTTCTGTGACAGCGCCATCAGCCGAAATTAATCCAACACGGTTAAACTCGAAGACTTCCGGTTCCGGCATTTGACTCGCAATCAGCAAAACTTCGGCCAGAACACCATCTTCAATATTATCTGCGGCACCGGGTTTCAACATAATGCAGGCTGAAATCTCTTCCGGATTAGCGGTAAAATATGAGAACACCAGCGGGTCTTCTTCCCACAAATTTCCAGCTACAGCACTTAGTAAATTCAAGCCATTTGTGTTGTGATTGACCTTAAATGTAAATCCGCGCACCGTTTCCGGATTTGGGCTGATCAATCGAATCAGCATACGATAGGCCCCGGTGGTATTGCCGTCTTCGCGAACTGAAACTTCGATATCGCCCACCGGGCTCCCTTGAATATTTGTCAACCGCGTTTTGCCAAGAACCTGATGTTGGGAATCACGGCGTTTGCCCCAATTTATCGCAATTGGAATCAGGTCGCGTTCATTAACCTGACTGCTGCCATCCGCATCGGCGAAGGCTGCGTTATAAACCGAATAGCGCTTGCTGAACTGCGCTGTCCAGGCCATCACGTCAGGTTCGTCTTTTCTACCCGGGCCGGTCACGCCCCAATTTACACCAAGAAAATTGACGTCAGCCAGTTCAACGCTGCCATTATTATTGGTGTCACCCGGCCAAACGATTAACCCGTAGCTTGTCAATGTTAAATCTTCAGGAATCAGAGGTATTTCCCAACCCGAATCATCGGTTCCAGCAAGATTTTGCAGTGTAAATGACAGTTGCGTGCTATCCGGTAAAACCATGGCGACATCAAAAGTAACCTGGACAAAGATTCCCTTGCCGCTCATCATGGTAAAATTGGCACTTTTTGTCAATTCAAAATCAATCGTACCAGCGATCTGGTTCACATTGGGATTGAGGTTAAATTCTCCCGATTTACCCAACATTCCGCCCGCCTGAAATGCCGAATTGACCGGCTCTGACAAATACAAATAGGTCGGGTCATAATGCAGCGAAAAATTGAGAGCCCGCGTATAAGGCAGATCCCGGCTATGGTCCGGAACTTTGATTAGAACGGTAAATGATTTGCCCGGACTTGGTACTTCATCACTGGCCACGGCCACGATTGAATAGCCGAACACCTGCACAGTCAAATCGTTCGTTTCCGTTGTAAGCAAAGTACCGCTTTCATCGTAGGCTGAAAGAGACAGATATCTAAAATTAAGAACCTGTTGATCCGGAACCTGAGTGTTGAGTAAAAAAGTAATAAATCCGATGTCACCAAATCCACTCACCGGAAACTGCCCGGATTTCTTTTCAATCGTGATATCGATATATCCCTGAGCCTGATTGGGTATAATGTCAAGCGTATACTCATCGGGATTGCCCCACATTGATCCCGCACCAATTTTCCCGGCTCCATTTGCTAAAGTCATAAATTGCTGGTCGTAACCAATGCGAAAATCTAGTTTATGCATATTAAAAATTGGATTCCCGCCAGTTGGGACTTCAATATCGAGCTTGAACTCACGACCGGGTACAGGCACATCATCTGTTGTTAATACAAATGGCGCGATATCCAACGGTGCACGATAACTTCCTGTATCGGAACCAGTTGAGGTCAAATGATTCGATATAATATCAACATGGCGCAAGGTGCCATCCCGTGCCGGATTGTGTGTGTTGTAGGAAACGATGTAAGAATGATGCAACAACTCTGAAATCATTTGATAGATTGTCGCCAGGTCACTTGAGTTAGGGCTATCATAAAATTGCCCGCCCGTTTCATCGGCGATTCTGCCAAGTTCGACTTTTTCGTTGCTCCCGACATCAAGACCAATCGTATAAACAGGTACATTGACTTCGACAGCTCGAGCGATGGACTGATCCAGTGTTCGAATACTGTGTTTGTCTTCGCCGTCAGTCATCAATATAACCGCACGTCGGCCTTGAACCGGTTCAATTTCGTCGACGGCGCGAATGAGGGCGTCATATACCGCTGTGCCACCCTGGGCAAATATTTGATCAATGGCATTGTTTAGTGCAGTTTTATCGCTCGTAAAAGTAATATCAAGGCGGGGTGTGTTGGCAAAACTGACAACGGCAGCCTGATCTTTGTCATTCATTAAAGAAACGAAATGCTGGGCAGCCAGCTTGGCATCTGAAATACGCGATCCCAACATGCTCGTACTGCGATCGATCACCAGGACAACACTGACTCCTTCGGCATCATCAGTAATTTCAACGACAGTAATTGGTAATTCACGTGTGCCATCTTCATAAACTTCAAAATTATCTTCGGTCAATCCACCGACCGTATTGCCATCCGTATTGCGAACAGTCATGTAAGATTCGATAAGAGGAAATTGAGTAGCGTCAATGCGGTTAATGCCGACATTTAAAGGATTTTGCGCTACTAAATTTGATAAACTAAAAAATGTCGATAGTATGGCCGTTAACAGGCAAAACACAGTGACTTTAATTATTCTATTTATAATCGATTTCATCGTATCAATCTCCTTCGTGTATTTAATTCACACGAATTCAAATTTTCATCCAAATCCAGGTACAGCATCAATTTCACGAAAATCCTTTTCATTATCGAATTATCCCCAACAATCCGCGCCGAATAATTTCATTGCCATTGCGAATGATGTATAAATAGGCTCCCGGTAAAACCGGCGCCCCGTTAAAATCACGGCCGTTCCAGCGATCTTTGCCATTTTCCAGTTTTTGAATAATGCGGCCAGCCCGATCCATGATGGTTATTTCCCAAATGTCCGGGATACCACCCTCACGTTCAAATACTAAATCATCGTTTTTGCCGTCGCCATTCGGCGTAAAGGGATTTGGCAAAACATCCAGATTGGGTTCGCGTACTTGAATACAAAATTGGCTGCCCTGATCAACTTTCACTTGATTTCCATCGCTGTCATTGGCAAAAATTCCCGATACAACAAAACAGGCTTTCCAGTTTTCCGGAGCCGACTCTGCGATGCGAAACGGCAATGAAAATAAAGTGCCATCACCGGATTGCTCGGGGGCGCCCCGTTTGCGGCTAATGGCCAAATAAACGATGTTATTTTCTTTTTCGTGGCGCATGAATAAATAAACATCCGGCAGCAGAAAATCGCCCGGATTGATTTCAAAGGGATCGACAAATTCCAAATATTCACTTGTTGAATAGCGCAATTCAAAACTTATCCCAAACAGGTCTTCCACGGGATCGAAACCGGATCCGATATTAAAATTCAGCGTAAACTCCGCTCCAGGAGCAAGCGCCGTATCCGGGCCGGCGATCCATAATTTTGGCGGCAATTGGAAGGCACTTACCGGGGAAGAAAAACTACAGAGCAGGATTACAGACAAAATCGCAAGCCACGTGTTTTTTGCGGGCTTAAAATCTTGACGTTGGCTGATATTTATAAGATTCGATTTCATAGTTTTTACCTTTGCTATTTTAAATAGCTTTATCACCAAACATTTCCTTCATCATCATATTTAGGATTTTGCCGTGCAAAGACATCCGGCATATTTTGTTCCTGCGATGCCAGCAATTCATCTTCGGTTACTTCGGTGACCGCAGGCTGTGCAGATTTTTCTTCTACCTGCTGTCTCGATACCTCGCGCCGAACCGGTGGAGCTTGTTTTTCAGGGGCAGCAGATGCACCATTTGAGTTCGAGTAGCTTCGTTTGCTCGCCACAGGCCGGGAAGATCGTCTTTCAGGTGCCGGAATTTTCACCGGGGTTGTCGCTGATGAAACATTGCCATTCTCCTGTGCGCGGCTTTTATTCGGGCGCGTTTCAAGATACAACAAGGCCTGGCGCAGCTCTTCGGCACGCACAGACAGGGTATTCATATAGCGGTTAAATATGGCAAATATAGTTGTGCCGCCAAAGTTCAGCGCCAAACTTATAAGCAAGCCCACCAAGGTTGTTACCAACGAAATACTCATCCCCATGAGAATTGTCGGGCCATCCAGTTTGCCGCCGTGAAATGTCTCGAAAATACCCCAAACAGTTCCGAGGAGTCCCAATGCGCCAGCGGTATCGGACAAAAAGCCCAGCACACGGTTAAATGTTTCATAGGCCTCGCGTTCAGAATTCACAAACTGGGTTACATCCGCACTGATTGGTTCTGCACGGTTGGTTTTATTAAACGTTGAAACCATTTGCTGCAACAAGCGGGAGGCCCGGTTCGGCTGCGATTTTTGCATCGTGCGAATCAAACTGCGTAATTCGCGCACTTCAATTTTCTTCTGCAATACAGACTGCGACCGTGTTTTTTCCTGATATTCGATCAATCCGCGGTAACAGATAAAAGTCACACCGGCACCGGTTACAAAAACGAAAGGCCAAAATAGCCAGCTCGTCATTTCCAGGATGTCCCATGCCGTCAACGCTTGATTTTCTTCGGCGGTCTGAGTAACTTGCTCGGTCTGTGCTTTTGCATTCGACTTTTTATTTTTGCTTTTTTGTGCAAATGCTTCGGCGCTAAAGAGTAAAGTGGCACAAAAAACAAGCAGTGCCATAATTTTATAAGTATTCATCTTCGAGTTCTTTTTCCTGATTGCAGTCACTTTGTTACTCCTTTGGTTACACTTATTGCAAAATTCTTTTTATTTCGATTTACTCAGCATCAAGGATTTCAGAATCCTGATTTTGCTTTTTGGTTAAATTTATTTCTGCTTCTCTTTTAAATTTCATCGTTACGGTACGCTTGATATTATAGACAGGCAAATCGGCTGAACGCGCATTCCTCTCGACATTCCCGTCTGCTTTCACCGTGAGAAATCCGGTGTAAACGCCGGCCGTTGCCGTGTGCCCGTCCATGTCTTGCCAGTCCCAAACCAGAGATTTGGGCAACGAACCCTTGCCGGAAAAAATGCGCACAGGTTTTCCATAAGAATCTTTGATCACAAATTGCCAGCCATTGGTTTTGCGGGTGCGACTTGAAACACGAAAATGAACCAGCAGGCGCTCTTTTGACAGCCGTGGTTTGCTGCGTTTTACCATCTTGCGGCCGGGCTCAAAACCTGCCAAATCAAACGCTGTTTGTTTTTTTATCTTCGCAATATTAATATTTTCGGCGGTGAGGCGTGCTTTTGATTCAAGGAGATATTTAATTTCTTTCGCGTCTTCGAGAGTTCGTTTGTCGGCCCAAATAACAACTTTGGATGTCGGATTTTGGTAAATATTTTGCCCAATGCTGCGGATGATCCGCAAGTGCCGTTTTTGCCTGATTTCATCAGTTTCAAACCGGCTGAGAGCGCCAGCTTTGACAAAAAGCAAATCGTCTTTGTGGCCGATCGGGGTGAAATATTGCCCCATGAGTTCACCCGAGTTTTGCAGATCTGCAGCTTTAATATCTGGTGCCAGAACGCGAACTTGGGTTTCGTAAATTATATCTAATTTTTTGGTTGAGAATAAAATTTCAGGTTGGCCGATAACCGGCTTTTTTGCCAGGATTTGTGAATAAACAAATTCCTGCGTTCCATACGAAGCACCGCTCGTTCCCTCGTTGGGAAAATCCATGCCATAATGCAACTGGCTTTTTTTGGTCAAATTGATACTGGCTTCCATCTTGACAGGCATTGTGCGTTCATAGCCAAGGCGCAGACGACCAATGTTCGACTTCTCATAGGCGACCGAAAATCCATATTTAATTTCGATGCCATTATCATGCACGAGTAATGTCGGCGTAAACATGCCCAACTGATAGCCGATGGCACCTGAAACCTCTTTTGGGTAAACCGATGTGGAAATGAGCCCTACGTTTGGCGTATTTAAATGATCGACACCCATGCCCAGGCGAAATTTTCCGGGTGTCCAATATGCACCGAGGCCGAGATTTAAGGCGTTTACACTTAATCCTGAATTTATGAGTGGATCGTCTTCATCGACAATATTAAATTCATCCTTTGAAAAGCCCCGGTGATCCAAAGCGACTTTTGCCCCGATAGAAAATTTTGGATAGATTTCTTTGCTTATTAATAAAGCGCTGGATATTTCAGAATAAATTCCGGCGGTAAAATGACGGATGTCCATCCCGACACCGATTTCAAAAGGAAGGTAGTATGGGGCACTGATATTGATGCGGCTTTCGCGCAATCCGAACGAATTTCCCTGTAAAAATCCGACATGGAAAAGTTTTAATCCAACAGAGATTTCTGTATTTTGAAAAGAAACAATTGCAGGATTTATCTCAGTTACCCAGAGTTTGTTTTTATCAGCGGTGTTCCAATGATAATAACCCTGTGCACCCAATTGGGTTGGCAGCCAAAAGGCGATTATGAAAAATAAAATAAAAAACGGGGCTTTATAGCCGTTGTCAGTGCTCGATGCAGTTCTGCGCATTTGTGCTCTCGTCCTTTGTTGCTTGGCTAATGATGTCTGTACGTCGGGAGCAATCAGGCCATCCATCCTTGTGATTCCTGTGGGAAGACTTCCCAGCTTCCGGCCAAATTGCAGGCAATAACGGTACCAAAATATCATTAGATCTTTTTTAGTGTTAAAACTCAGCTCGGATTATATCTTTTTGGAACAGCTCGCTCTCTTATTTTTACATTACAAAAAAGTATTTAAAGAATTGGTACAGCAGCCAATTTTGAAATTAGGAATCACCATTTAATTTAAATTCAAATTTAGAGTGAGCCATGATATAAATTTTTCCTGCACGTATTTTTTGTGCGAAAATGTGGAAAAATAGAGTGATTTTGTAAAAGCAAAATTCATCAGATTATTCAATTTCGTAAATCATAAATGCTAATAATAAACGCCATAACTGTATTAAAAATATCGAAACTTTCCATCGTTTCTGAAATCATCATTACAAATTTGATATTCATTTTCACGATTTTCCATATCGATAAAAACGCATCGCTGTTATTTGTAAATTTAACAATGCATCTTTATTTTATCTATCTGCGTAATTAAATGCTTTCTAAAATAGAATCTCGATTTAGATGTAATTAGGCTCAAAATACAATTTTGGCATCGCCAAAGGCACATGATATTTTTTTATAGAATTGAATAAGTGCCCGGCACATTTTGCTTATTTTTGAATTGTTCAGTCTAAATGAATTGTTTTGAATTCGTGTGTAATAAGATTGGCTGCACTCTTGTTTTGAGGCGACTGAAGATTTAATTTTAGGGAGGATTTAAGAAGATGCTATAAATAAAAAATGTCAAGGATAAAAAAAAAGCCCTCCGTAGAAGAGAGCTTTTTTATAAAACTTAAGAATTACATCATTCCGGGCATTCCGCCACCAGGCATTCCGCCCATTGGTGGAGCAGATTCCGGCTCCGGCTTGTCGACAATTGTCGCTTCAGTCATCAGCAACAAAGCTGCGACGGAGGCTGCATTTTCCAATGCAACGCGGGAAACCTTGGTAGGATCAATTACACCTGCTTTAACGAGGTCGGTGAATTCATTGGTCGCTGCATTGTATCCAAAAGAATTTTCTTTGGATTCTTTGATCCGCTGAACGACGATAGAACCTTCCTGACCGGCATTTTCAGCAATTTGGCGTAGAGGCTCCTCAATAGCCCGGCGTAGAATTTGAACGCCAACAACCTCATCACCTGTTGCCGAGACGGTATCCAAAGCTTTCTGGGAGCGAATAAATACAGTACCACCGCCAGGAACGACACCTTCTTCAACAGCAGCGCGCGTTGCATGCAAGGCATCTTCAACACGGGCTTTTTTCTCTTTCATTTCTACTTCAGTAGCAGCACCGACACGCAAAACAGCAACACCACCAGCTAATTTAGCCAGGCGTTCTTGCAATTTTTCTCTGTCGTAATCACTTGAAGTAGAGTCGATCTGTTTTTTGATTTGCTCAATGCGACCTTTGATATCTTCGCTTTTGCCGGCACCTTCAACGATTGTGGTGTTGTCTTTATCAATGGTAATTTTCTTTGCAGAACCAAGGTCTTCGAGCTGAACATTTTCCAATTTAAAACCGGTTTCTTCACTAATCACGCGGCCACCTGTAAGAATTGCAATATCTTCGAGCATGGCTTTACGGCGATCACCAAATCCAGGTGCTTTAACAGCCGCTATTTTCAAGGTACCACGTAATTTATTAACAACCAGTGTAGCCAGCGCTTCACCATCAACATCTTCGGAGATGATCAAAAGCGGTTTACCCATCTGAGCGACTTTTTCCAATGTTGGCAGCAAGTCTTTCATGGCGCTAATTTTCTTGTCATGAATCAGGATGACTGCGTCTTCGAGATTGGCTTCCATGCTATCAGGATCGGTGACGAAATAAGGGGATAAATACCCACGGTCAAATTGCATACCTTCAACAGTATCGATTGATGATTCGGTTGATTTCGCTTCTTCAACTGTAATGACACCATCTTTGCCAACAGCCTCCATGGCATCAGCGATTTGTTTACCGATGACATCATCGTTATTTGCTGAAATGGCACCAACTTGTGCGATTTCTTCTTTGCCTTCGATTGGACGACTGATTTTTCTAATTTCAGCAACAATCGCGGCTACACCTTTATCGATGCCGCGTTTGAGTTGCGTAGGATTTGCACCAGCGGTTACATTCTTCAATCCTTCATGGACGATTGCCTGTGCTAAAACAGTTGCGGTAGTCGTTCCATCACCAGCTACATCACTCGTTTTCGATGCAACTTCTTTAACCATTTGGGCGCCCATATTTTCTGCCGGATCTTCCAGTTCTATTTCTTTGGCAACAGTGACGCCATCTTTAGTAATCGTTGGAGCACCAAATTTTTTATCGATAACAACATTGCGGCCTTTTGGTCCGAGCGTTACTTTAACAGTATTTGCAAGTTGATCCACTCCGCGCTTCAGAGCACTGCGTGCATCAACGTCAAAATCAATAATCTTAGCCATCTATTATTTCTCCTTAGTTGAGTAATTTCAAAGTCAAATTGAGTATATATTTCATCTAGATAATAGCAAAAATGTCGCTCTCACGCATGATCAGATAATCTTCATTGGCAACCGAAACTTCCGTACCACTATATTTGCCGTAAAGAACTTTATCTCCGACCTTCACTTCCATAGCCACGATTTTACCACTATCGCTCATTTTTCCAGGTCCAACTGCGATTACTTCACCTTGCATTGGTTTTTCTTTTGCTGTGTCCGGGATAATTATAGAACCAACCGTTTGTTCATCGGACTCGAGCGGTTTAACAACAACCCGGTCTGCCAAAGGCTTTAAACTCATGCTTGTCTCTCCTTTAATTTTTATAGATTCTTAGCCATAGTTTATAACGAATTAATAGCACTCACACACTTAGAGTGCTAAAGCGAAAATAAATATAGCCTATTGTACATAAAAGTCAAGATTTTTATTCCAGGATTAATAAAAAATACGTCATATTGCATTAATATTTATTAACACATATTTTTTGCGTCACATTGACAGAGGAATGTAAAAACTTCGCAGGATCCCCAAACAAGTTTATTGTTTTTTTACGAGTGTTGCCTTTAATCCGGTAATTAATTTTTCAATATCTTCCGGCAAACATGAACGCATATCGAGGAAAAGTTTGTCCTGATTTAAATATCCAACAATTGCGGGATGGGCTAATCGTAGCGCTTTCGCCAGCCGAGTAATCTTTGATTTACCACTAATAACAAAGGCATAACTGTTCAAATTTTCCAGTGGCATAGTTCCACTACCAGCTTGAGCTTTGGTTTCAACAATTGAAAATTCAAAGTTAGGCAGGTTTAATTTAACTATCGCATTTAATACGGTTTCAGCACGTTTTTTTATCTCTGCATCTTCTGCTGTAAACTGATGAATAACAACATTATTCATCGCTTTTTCATCATCTTTTATAAAAAGCTGTAGCGTGCTTTCCAAGAGCGCATAAGTCAATTTATCACAGCGTAACACACGCATTAATGGATTTTTTCGAATTGCTGCAATATATTCCTTTTTCCCAACTATTATGCCGCATTGGGGACCGCCGACAACCTTGTCACCACTAAATGTAACGACATCAGCTCCGGCATTTATACTTTCACTTACAAGCGGTTCTTTGGGCAACCCTAATTTTTCGAAATCAAGGAGAATCCCGCCACCGAGATCGTGCAAAACAAAAATGTTATTTTTTTTCGCCAAAGAAACTGTTTCATTCAAACTAACTTGAGCTGTAAATCCTTGAACGCGGTAGTTTGATGTGTGAACAGACAAAACACCGGCAGTATTCACATTAATAACTTCTTCAAAATCCCTTAAATGGGTTTTGTTTGTCGTGCCAACTTCGACCATAATCGCACCACTTTTTCTCATAACATCCGGGATGCGGAAACTACCACCTATTTCAATAAGCTCGCCACGGGAAATAGCAACTTCTTTTCCGTCAGCCAGTGAGTTCAGTGCGATTAATACGGCGGCTGCATTATTATTCACAACAGCAGCAGCTTCTGCCCCCGTGATCAAACGAAGTAAATTTTCCACATGATCTGTCCGTTCGCCCCGTTTTGCGGTGGCCAAATCGAACTCCAGATTGCAATAGCCATCGAGTATTGATTTTGCATGATTTACGGCCCGGGGAGAGAGCGGCGCACGGCCAAGTCCTGTGTGTAGAATCACCCCGGTACAATTTATAACTTTATGGAGCGAAGGATTGCATAGTGCATTAAAATGCGATTCAAGGCTTTTGTTGATCGTATCAACAATTTGAGAAGCCGCAGTATATTTTTCTGGCTGAGAAACAACATCCCGGCGGACTTCGGCGACTACATTTCTTAATATTTCAACGATATATTTATGTGCAATTTCCGGCTCGAACTGCTTAACTATCGCCGATTGCAGAAGTTGGTCAATCGCAGGAATTTCCTGCAGGATTTTGTTCGTTTTATTTTTCATTGAATAAATTCACTGATATTTCTCATCCGATTTCCAAGGAAAATTAACTCGCTGAAGCAGTATCCGGTATTTGATTCTGCCCTGTCGCACCGAGGCAGAATAACAAACCGTGCAGGTTTTTCTGCGTCAATTGTCCATCTGCAACCTTTTTTAAAATATCATGGGCATTAAATGCGATGCCAAATCCGGCATTTTTCAGCATAATTTCATCGTTACTGCCATCGCCAACAGCGACAACTTCATCTAAAGTCAATCCTTCTTTTTCGGCGATTTCTTTCAAGATTCTGCCTTTGGCTTCCGCATCGATAATCGGCCCTTTTAACTCACCGGTGACCACGCCATCTTTAATTTCCAGTTCATTAGCGTACACATAATCAAAACCTAATCGCTCTTTTACGATATTTGCAAAATAATAAAAACCCCCTGAAATTAATGCCAATTTGAATCCAAGCTCTTTCAAAGTGCGGGTCACATCTTGAGCGCCATGGGTTAATTTCATATTCTGTGCCACGTCGTGAAACAGATCGGCTGACAGGCCTTTGAGCAACTTAACTCGCGCCCGCAAGGATTCTTTGTATTCCAACTCACCTGCCATGGCTTTGGATGTAATTTCCGAGACCTTTTTTCCGACATTCGCCGCTTTCGCCAATTCGTCTATAACTTCGTTTTCAATAATTGTCCTGTCCATATCAAAAACGACCAGACGGCGCCGTTGGCGGAATGGTGAATCAGGCTGGATTATAGTGTCAAAATTGAAGCGTTTGCACGTCTGTTGGATGGCATCTTTGAGAACAGCTAAATCGCGCAGTTCACTTGCATCAACCCACAACTCCATAACCACAAGCTCGCCACGAGCAATGTGGTGCATTTTTTCAATACTCACACGAAAATTTGCCAACGCATTGGTAATGGCCTTTAAAATACCAACCTTGTCCCGTCCGATAATTGTGAAAACCTGAATGTTTTTATTGACGAAGCGGGATATTTCACCTGGTGGAATAATTTTAACGTCGACCTGATGATTGATGAGTTTGCCAAATTTTTTGAGCAGCCGCTCCCGTGCGGCATAGACAGAATCGTCGGGTTCGATGGTCTCTGTAACCATCGCAAGAATGGCCAATCCAAAGGATGAATTTTGTTCAACCGCAACGATATTCAGGCCAGAGTCGGTGACAGCACTCGTCACATCATTTATGAGGTAAGCATGATATTTTCCCTGGGCGGTAACAATCAAGTAGGGCTTAGTTCGCATTAATTTCTACCTATTCTTCGAAAATACTTTTAACGATGCCAGGTTCATTTGAAGTTTTGGCATTGCATTTCATTAAAGCGTGAAATGAAGCAGTTTGGGCAACTTATTCAAACATTAACCATACGACAAAATCTCGATAAATGCAATATCGGTTATAGGAATATAATGAGATAATTTTACCCATAAAAAAAGGCCAAACACTAAATTTGTATTTGGCCTCATATTATCAAAATTTTAAAGTTTATAAACCGGGACCCGGATTCCGGTCTTTCCGCAAGCTGCGAAAAATTAATAACCCACCAATCAAAATTAGTAAACCGGGGAAGAAAAATTCTTCAAAATCCCAGAAGTAGACTTTACCAAGTAGCATCACTGAAAAAATCAGCAGAATAGCTGCCGGCCAGATTGCCCAACCCAATTTATTGGTATCGTTACGAAGAAAAAAGAGAATCCAAAACGGTGTTGAAAATCCGAAGAAAAGAATCACCGGGATAAAATCATCGTTAAAATACCACCCGGCTTCAAGCGTAACAATAAGTCCCAGGGTTGCAAGTACACCGGCGGGGATTAACGCCCACCACTGATCTCTTTTAATGAAAAATACACCGAGGAATGCCGCTGCTAAACTCCAGAGCACAAAAGCTCCACGGTAATCGCCATAAATATAACCCATTTGTTCCGCCAATATTATAGCGGCGAGAAACAGGAGAAAAATTCCCAAAATTAACTTCCATGGCGCTCGATCCTGAAAATAACCCCAAAATGCTATCATACTAAAAACAAAAATTACGAATGCCCCCCAAACTGCGCCATCCAAAAAGGGATATCTTAATTCATTGAGAAATAATATAGCACCGATAGCTATTAGAAAAATGCCACCAATCACCTGATTGTTTGATTTGGCCATAACTCCTCCTTTCAAAACAAATATAGCAAAAAATAACTGTTTTCCAAAGTTATCTGCTGTTGACGGCTCGATAACAAATTTGTTTCGACTGAACAATATTTTCAGAAAAAATTATAACAAAAAGTTTGTGTCTATCACAAAAATCTGCTCCTGCCGCAGGCCATCGTTTTAAATCGAACATCAATCGAAACAAGTTTTACATGTTTAAAGGGAGAAAATGGAGGTGCATCAAAATGTATAGGAAAAATCGAGCGATAGAAAAGTATTTTTCATATCACCAACATCCTCGTCACGGGCTTTTTCATCATCAAAATTAATTAGTGTGCTCAACTCGATATTTTGCCCCATTTTCCAGGATGAGAAAAGCAGGATCGAATTAATCCGGGTGTCATGATTAAAAAGCCGACCCGAGACATCCGGTGAATTGGGGTAGCGCCGTTCCTCATATTGGTTGGTGATGCTGAGCATAAATCCATTCATTCGAAATAGCTCCAGGCTCAACGTGAATCCATGGGAATAATAATCATCAAAAAGAACTTCTGTCTGCAGCGGTGTGTTGATTTGAGCAGCATCGGTGAGCGAAACAGGCTCGGAGTTGATAATATTGTCGCGGTAAATTCGCATATTGTATAAATAGCCAACTCCAGCCTGCCAATCACCCAGAAGTGTAAACAAAAATCGGGGATTTGAGGAAAAATTCAGATAATCCGGAATTGCGAGGGACAAATCAGATTCTTCGGCATTCGCGTCTGTGATAACTCGCTCGTTAAATTCATCATAGTGCCGCAGCAAAAAGTCGGCTCGCAAACCAAGCGCCAGCACATCGGTAAACCCAATTCGTATATCCCCTAAAAAATATTCTTCCTGATATGAATTAAAAAAACTGTTTTGCGAATTATTATTAAAATAATTTCGCCGAGTCCAAATATTTTCGAAAAAAAACGAAGTTTTCTGGGCTGTCAGTTGGAAAAGTGTAATGTCAATCCGGTGCTCGTCATAATCGAGAGAATCCGATTTTGCATGCCTTCGGTTATTAAAATTATAACTTGCATAAGCCCGTGTCGAGAGCGTTGGGCTGTATTGTACGGTCGAAAAAATACGATTTTGCTGATAATTGTCAGAAAAAGCATCAGCACCGCTATAATTTCGAACCCGGAAATCATCGCCAACCGAGAATACGACCTGATCGCTGAGGTGCATTTTTCCGTTCAAACTGAGTATATTACCAACATACTGCGAATCGAAGCTGCGCGTTTCTTTCGATCCTTCGAATCGATTTTCGATGATCAGCTGATTATCATTTTCCGATCCGATGGTATTTTTAAAATAAAACTCGGCATTGTTATATTCATTGGAGGCTTTAAATTGAGCCATCGTTTCCAGACGGTTAAATTTTGCTATTTGAAAATTCCCCAATAAGCGCACCCCTGCAAACGGATTAAGTGAAGCTTCCATTTGCGGCTCATCCAACTGATAAGCCAATTCATCTTTAAACTGCCAGAAATCTGTACCGAAGATGATCTGTTTGGTAAATTGTGACGCTGAAAGATCGACAAAATTAGTGGCCTCGCCCGCCCATTCTTCGGGCTCAGCTTTTTCGAAAGAGGCAGCCAATTCACGAGCGGCGTCCAGCAGTATACTTGCAGTCTCAAAATCGTTGACCTCTGCAAAAAGGCGGGCTTCATTTTGCAATTCTATAATTTCGGCAAGATCATTCCGGTCAGCCAATTGGGCGGCCTTTTTTATGTGCCATTTTTGTAGAAATGAGTCATTGAGCTGATAAATTGCTTCAAAGTCAATATGCTGCTCCGAACTGTCAGAATTGACACTCTGCGCCACAGTGCTCGAGGTAAAAAGTGAGAGCAACAGAAAGATATTTTTCAACCAGCTTTTATTCACGATGCGTACCACATTATTTCCAGTGCCCGGGAATCCACTTATAACCGCGTGGTGTATTGCGCCAATGGCCTGCTATCCACACTCTCCCTTTTGGACGTTTTTCCCAATAACCTCGATTCCAGACGTAGGCATTGCCGTTCCACAGCCAATATCCGGTTACCCAAACTGCTTTCGCCGATGGGCGCGCCGGTCTCATTTCTTTTCTTGGAGGTGGCGGTGCTTTGCGGACATAAACTGTGCGCACTGCACAACTTGTGGCAATGAAAGCCGTTCCTCCAAGTATGACCATTAAAGCACTTAAAACAATTGCACGTATCACTCTTGCTCCATTTTATTAATTCAAACGAATACGTCTGTTAATTATTGTCTGATTAGAAGCAGGCGGCGAACCACCTGCTTCAATTCAGTTACTTCAGGAGAATCATTCGGATTGTTGCGGATTGTTCAGATGAAGTGAGTCGCATTAGATAAATTCCACTTGCGACTTTGTTCCCAAAGTTATCAGCGCCGTTCCATTGCATTGTGTGCGTCCCTGCATCCAGTTTTTCATCTACTAAAGTTCTGACATGCTGTCCGAGAACATTAAAAATCTGGACAACCGCATCGTCACTCTGGGCTAAAGTAAATTTTACCGTCGTTTCGGGATTGAACGGATTTGGATAGTTTTGTTCAAGTCCAAAAACTGCAGGTATCGCTTCTTCCGTGCTACCTACCGAGGTCACAGCAGCTTCAACTGCCATGTCACCAATATCGAGTGCGATTCCATTTTCCAGCGCCACAGTTTCGGCGTCGGTTTCGTTTGTGCCACCGAGATAACTGGATTGAATTCCGGCTCCTTCGACGCGAATTTTGTAATCACCGGCAGGCAATTCACCGATAGCAAAACGGCCATCTTCATCGGTAATAGCCGCAGCCATGCCTTTGGCACCAATTGCAAAAACGATGGCATTGGCAATTTGACGCCTGTTTTGGCCTTCACCGCTGTGAATGCGTCCGCGAATATGGTACGGACCGCGATCTGTTTCGGCCAGGGCAAAATTAATACCTTCGATTTCAGAGTTTTCTTCGATGGGAATTCGTGTCGCCTGCTGCCAGTTTTGTACATTGTCAAAAAATTCACCTGCATGCCCCGGAGCCCAGGAAAATACGATATACCGGCCTTTTAAAAGCCGTGTTATGCGATAATTTCCAAATGGATCTGTGACATCAAAATGAGCAGGACCCGACGTGGTAGGCACGGCGATGACAAACGCCCCGGCAATTGGTGTCGGTGCTGCGTCCGTCAATGAGTCGGCTTCTTCGGTAACCACACCGGCTATTGTACCAAGGTGTGTCGCGAATTTCGGCAGATAGAAATCAATGCCCTCTGCCGTTCCATTATCCGGCAATGAAATTATGGTTGCGCTGGCAAAATCGTCAACGCCATCATAAAATTTACCATCGTAACCTTTTAAGCTGGCGTAGGCATAATAGTCGCCTGCCGGCAAACCACTAACTTTATAATCGCCATCACGATTGGCAAATACATGTCGCTTAACACCCGAGGTTCGCGACCAAACTGTGACAGCAGCGCCTGCCAGACCTGATGAATCGGCTGCGTCAGACACATTTCCGGCAATCGCAGCACCATGGCTGAGCGTAAAATCGATACCTTCGATATTATTTCCAACTTCAACGAGCAGCGGTGTGGCATCTGCTAACGTAGGAACTTCTTGCCAAAATTCGGCCAGGTATCCTCTGGCGATTGCCTCGACATAATATTTGCCCACAGGTAATGCTTCAAACCGGTAGGCCCCGCTTGAATCTGCCTGGGTCTTAAAATGCCGGCGGTCGAACGCTGAAACCGCATCTCTATTTTGTGGATTGATTTCCATAAATGCGGAGACTACGGCTTCAGCAACAGGTTCTTTGTTGTCAGCATCAAAGACAAATCCAGCGATCGTTCCCAATCGAGCTAATTTAAAGCTGACATCCGTCGTGTGTTGATTTTCGATGACAACGACCTCCGTTGCCTCAGCAGCATTTGGCGTATCGTCAAAATATTCGCCACTAAATCCACGGGCATTGGCGCGCACAAAATAAACACCAGCCGGCAGTCCAACGATGTATTTTCCCTCACGGTCGGTAAATGTGCTGCGGAAATACTTCCAACGGGCATCGGTCGAAATTTTTTGATAAATCTGGATAGCTGCTCCGGGGAGCGGGCTGCCATCTTCTGCCGCCAAAACTTCACCGCTGATTGCTGTTGCGGTGGCCAGATAAAAATCGATGCCGTTTGTTGTATCCGGTGGGTTGATGCTGAGCAATGTTGCGTCAACCAAATTTTGGGCGTCATCAAAATATTCGGGATAATAACCACTCGAAGTTGCGAGCACAGCGTACGCACCCTGAGGCAGCGAGCGCAAACTGTATTCGCCAATTGAATCGGCCACAGCAAATCTTTTCGTATTGGTCGTTTTGCGGATGGCTGCAATCAATGAACCCGGGAGAACAGTTGTCGAGTCGTCAGAAAGAACGGCGCCATTAATCGTCGCTCCGTGTCCAAGCTGAAAATCTATAGGGGAAACGGCCGAATTTTCATCAACCTGCACCGGAAGTGCCTCGGCGAGATGACTGGCGTTCTCGTAAAATTCAGGCAAATAATCACGGGCATTGGCTTTCACGACATAAAGCCCGGGGATGAGTTTTTCAACCACATAATCGCCATTTTCATCAGTCATCGCCGCTTTCATCCAATGGATGTGCCCCAGACGATGAACCACAATTTGGGCATTTGCCAATGCAGCACCACTCAAATCGTCTGTTACATTTCCCGCAATGCTGCCTGTTGGCGGCAAAGTGACCGTAACTTCCGAATGACCGCGATAAACCGCTCCACCGATATCGACCAGCGCAACAACCTGCCCCTGTCCGGTTCTCGAACCGGCTTTAAACAGGCCATCCTGGCTAATTTTACCCAGACCGGCCGGATTCACTTGCCAGCGAATGTGTTCAATTTTAAAATTCCGGTTGTTTGCATCAACAGCAACAACGTGAAATTTCTTCGTGCTATCCGGCTGCACATAGGCATTTAACGGAGTGACTAAGACTTTAATTCGTGGAGGCTGCGGTTTGCCAATTTCAACTTTTGCCTCACCGTAATAAAGGATGCCGCCGCGTTTCATCGTTGCAATGACTACGACCATTCCCGGCTCCCTGCCGGCTTGCAGGTAGCCATCCTGGTTGATTTTTGCGAGAGAATCGGGCTTTACGCGCCAGGTAAAATCATCGAAATCATTCACTGAATTTCCATTTGCGGTAAAAAGGTGGGCCTCAAATTGCAATCCAGCCCCCGGTTCAATCACAGCTTTTTGCGGCGTGACCGTGACAGATAGTGAAAAATCCTGGGCCAAAACAATGCCCGAGTAAAGCATCAAAATCAAACTAATTAGTATAAATCGACTTCCCATTTTCATGATTTTCTCCTTAAAATATTATTGATGTGACACCTTGAGATGCAAGTGCAAGAATCGTTATCCTTGTGATTCGATTCGAACGCGATGGTCCGGTTCAATTCCATGAAAAAATCTGTTTGTCGTCGACCTCCTTATCGTTATTGATTTTGCGCCGCGCGTAACGCTTTATTAATGAGAACAAGCCCAATATCTGCCAGTTCAAATGCAAGGGCATACTGTTGATCAGACAGCCGCTGGTTCGCTTGCACTTTCATTCGATTGGCTTCGTTGAGCAATGATTTTACGAATTGGTCATTTGATTCAGAGATTTCAGATTGCTGCAACGCTTGTTCTAAAAGGGCGATTTGTGCGGCAGCCATCTGCTCCGATATTGTGTTTTTCTGGGCTTGGGTATCGTATTCGGCCTTCGCCAAAAATCTTTGTGCAACCAAAATACGGTTGAGTGCCAAATTATAACGCCCGTTATCAATAGCACGTTGGGCTCGATTCGCGCCTACACGTGCATAGTGCATAAATTCTTTTGTTTCGGGTGAGCCGGTGGAACCTAATCGCATGGAAACTTCTTCAATTTCTGCCCTCAAGCGCTGCAATTCGGAAACAGCCCGCTCATCGCCGCGCACTGTTTGCCCGGCTGCCTGGCGGTATAATTTATTTATGATTCCACGGGCAAACTTTAACTGTGCTTTCGCAATCTGATAATCCCCTCTCTCAAGAGCAGCCTCGGCTTTTAATGCACTTTTTTGCGCACGGTTGAGCATAATTTTAACACCGCGTGCAGACCGGTCACCAAATGTATTTTGTGCATTCTGCAAAAGGTCGTTAACAGCCGTCAATTCAACACGCAGGTCATGGTCATTCACTTTTGTCCCGACGGAGGCGAGATCAAAAGCGCGGAGCAACAATTTCATTCCTTCGGTGTACAATCCGGCAGCGGCAGCCGTTTGTCCATTTCGATAAGCATTTGCCGCATTTTTTCCTTGTTTGATTGCCTGCTCGTACACCCGTCGGGCGGAACTATTGTTTGAAGCATCGATTGCCTCGCGAACACGAGACGCAGTTTCTAAAAATCGGGACTGTTCAACAAGCAGAATCTGGTTTTTGTCAAAGGTGGTTAACGCTTTATTCGCCAGCGAAATGCCGAGGCGGTAAAGTTCGATAGCTTTCGCGTAATCCCCGCTTCCGACAGCGCGTTTGGCCAGCGTTTCTTTTTCCTTCGCCTGCCGGTACAAAATTTCGGCATCTTTCAAACGAGTTTTATCGGGAAATTGCTCAATTCGCTGCAACAACACAGCCAATTGTTTTTCTTGAAGTTGCAATGGTTCACGAAGTAGAAAAACCAAAGCAGCATTAATGTTTTTCAAGCCAACTTGTACGGCAGTCCAGGCTTTGACAAATTGTTTTTCATTCCAGAATTTTTGCGCTTCAGCCCGCTTTTGGTCAGCCGTCTGGATTAAAGAAATAATTCTTTGATCGGAATAATCAGAAAGGAGCTGTTTCGCCGTTTCTATTTTCTGCTTCAGCAGATTGAATTCTTGCAAAAGGCGTTGATTGGAAACGCTGCGAGTTTGTCCCAACAGATTTTGCCCACTTGCGGCAAACAGAAAAAATAATACGAGAAGAGCATATGCTTTACTTTTTAATGAGATCATAATTAATCCCTTCGGCATATGGATGTTCTGCCTGGAATCTGAGTTTTTATTCATCTTCATTTTTTTTTAAACTACCATAGGTCATAATTTTTAAATGCACTCCACCGAAAGTCGCTTGCAATTTAGCAACCAGAGTGCCAAAAGCATGCATACGAATATAAAATTAACATAAAATACTGGAAACAAAGGACATATAGAAAATTCAGTTTTTCAGAAATCCCGGATATTTAACGAAAAGTGTCCCTGCCAGTACAGAATTACTTGTACTCACAGGGACACCTGCTGCTATGTTTTAATATTTTGGCAGATTTTTCAAATTTTAATCGAGTAAGCCGCTACTCCGTAAAGCCGCCAAACCTTTCCATCATCGAATAGAGCTTTCGCCGGGTGATTCCAAGTAATTGTGCCGCACGGCTTTTGTTTCCTTCGGCTTTATCGATCGCACTCTGAATAAGTTTTTTCTCCAGATCCTCCAAAATAATTCCGCCCTCCGGGATATCAAATAAAGTGGGTGTTTCCCGCTCTTCCTGTAAATATGGTGGCAAATCACTGATGGTAATCGGTTCATTGCCCGCCATGATTAAACTGCGCTCGATCACATTTTCCAGTTCACGGACATTTCCGGGCCAGTCGTATCGCTGCAATTTTTGCAGAGCTTCGTTTTTCATCTGAGAATTTTCGCCATATTTTTCCAGGAAATGACTGACCAAATCAGGCACGTCTTCAGCTCGTTTTCGCAAAGGCGGAACCACGATTGGAAAAACATTAATGCGATAATATAAATCTTCCCGGAATGAGCCATCTTTGATCATTTCATCGAGGTTCCGATTGGTTGCCGTCAGAATTCGCCCCTTCATTGCAATGGATTCTGTGCCCCCAAGTCGCATAATTTGCCGCCCCTGTAAAACACGCAGGAGTTTGACCTGCATCGTCGGGGAAACTTCGCCAATTTCATCAAGAAATATAGTGCCTTCCCCTGCTGTTTCAAAATGCCCGAGTTTACGTCTGTCCGCCCCGGTAAAAGCTCCTTTTTCAAATCCAAAAAGCTCGCTTTCGAGCAAGTTTTCCGGGAAGGCAGCACAATTTATCGCAATAAATGGTGCATCTTTGCGTGGGCTCAAATTGTGAATTGCGCGCGCCACCAGCTCTTTTCCGGTGCCGCTTTCGCCCAAAACCAGAACCGTTGCATCCTTTGGCGCCACTTTCTGAATCATTTTATAGACGGTTTGAATGGCGCCGCTGTGACCGATCATATTTTCTAACGAGCCCCGTTGTTTCAGCTCAATTTCGAGTTCGCGGGTTTTATTTTCCAGCCGTTTTTTCTCGAAAACATGCGAGGCTTTGGTTTTTAATTCATCAAGGGAAAAAGGTTTGATGACATAATCGAAGGCGCCGCGTTTCATGGCTTCCACCGCCGTTTGCGCTGTGGCATAGGCTGTCATCAAAATAACTTCCGTTTCCGGGCTTAACTTTTTAATTTTTGAGAGCAATTCAATTCCGGAAATATCTGGCATTTTCAAATCGGTGATCACCAGTGGCACGGGATTTTGCCGGAATTTTGCCAGGGCATCCTCCCCGCCACCGGCAATTTCAACCGCATAGCCATCTTCATTAAAGGCCGCTTCCAAAACGACGGCCATTTTCCGTTCATCATCAACAATTAGAATCGAATCATTTTGCATGTAAAAAACCTCGTGTCATGGATATATTTCTACTCAATTTCTTTAAACTCCCGCAACCATATTTGGAACTGTTCAGCCACTTCCTGCCCGTGTTTTTTAAGGCTGTGAACAATTTGATCCACCGATTTTTCTTTTTCAAGATAATTTCTGTTTTTCGAATAAAATTTATCGGCAAAGCAAATGATTTTTTCTTCCAGGGATTGGGGCCGCATGTCTCTCGCTGGCAAAGGCAACCCATGCCGGAGAATAATTTCCTTTGTCAAACCCGTTCCGATATGCCGCTCACACACCAATGCATGCTGCGGCCATCCTTCTTTTTCGAGCATTTGCCGCCCCAAAATTCCATGTTTGATATAGGGTTCTTTTCCTGTACAACCAATTCCGGGGGCGTGCGTGTGGATCATACCGATATCGTGCAGCATCGCTGATTCAAAAATAAAATCGAAATCCGGCTGCAACTCTGGCAGCCGCAGAGCAACTTGCCGCGATTTCTCTGCAACCATGTGGCCATGCGTTACCAGGATGTTATAAACCTCGGAGTTTGCCGGATAGAAGTGCGAAATAATGTGCAGCGGTTCGATAAAAAAACCCGGTTTTATACATTGATGATGAGAGGAAATGTAATTCTTGGATTATTTGCTTTGAGAAAAGTTTAATTTAGGTGGGTAAATTGAATTTTGCAAGTGCGATCTGAATTAAATCTGTTGATCTGATCATACGAATTTTAATGCAAATAATGCCCGCGAATATTAGAAACTGCAAAACAACACGCAGATAAATATTAATCAATGACCGTGATTTGACCGTGCGTATCAATGGGTTTTAATCCAGCATAAAACTCAAATTCAGATTGAACTTTTTGCACATCCGGCGCGTTGTAAATCACAAGATTTCGCAAATGACTGAAGCTGTCAACACCGTAAACCTTCACAATTTCTATCCCGTAGCCGTCATCGCAGGCGCGAACAACTTTACCTTGAATTTCAATCGGTACGACGTCAAGCCCACCATCGAGCAGAATTTCCATTCTTCCCTCATAACCTACTTCCATCTCATCCGCTGTCTCGACAAAAAATCCGCCTAAACTTAAATCATTGGTCTCACCATGCATCCGCTGGACACATCCTTCTTCAGTTTCGACTTCCACCTGAATATGAACGCGAGTAAACTTTCTTTGGTCGTTGGAATCCGGCATGAGGGTGCTCCTGAAAAATGTAAAATAATTGCGAAAAAACACGCCCTTGTTGATTTGTATTATCGATTTAGTTCCCGCAAAATAATTCTGTTTGAATGTTAAATTCGAATAACAGACTCAAATAAACATACCTTTTATGGTATCGGTGGATTATTGCAAAAGTCAAATTGTGAGGGTGCGATGCGACAAGGACTTAATCTTTATGAATAGAAAAACAACTTTTATATAATGTGTGGCCGCTGGAATGATATTTTTTTTCAAAGTTTGTCAAATAGTGAACCGGATGAAAACCATTGATCGCAGCTTCAACACCACAAACATATTTCACTGCCGCTGCGAATTCCTGCAAATAAATCTCCCAATTGCTGCGTATCTCAAAATAACTGCCCAGTTTCAGCAAAACCGGAAATACAGGATGCCCGTGGTAGCGGCGTTGCAAATATTTTTTCTTCGGCCAGGGATTGGGATAAAGCAGATAGTGTTTGTCCACTTGCCAGGAAGCGGCGAGCGCCTGTCGCCAGAAATCAAAAATGTCAGCACGAACAAAGGCAATGTTTTCGCCGCTATCGGTTTCGTCGGCCAGTGCTTTTTCTATCCGTAATTGTGATTTATCGATGCCAAGAACGAAGTGCGACGGATATTTTTTTGCCAGAAAGCGCGTACTCTCCCCTGTCCCGCATCCCGAATCGAAAATAAGCGGTTTTCCGGCTGCTTCTACAAGTTCTGCTGCCTGCGTAAATGCATGCAGATTGTAGCGAGCCACCGGCTTCTGATAGACATTCTGCAAATGTTTATCCAAGGTCGCGAACAATTTTTCATGCACCCCGATTTGATTTGAGATTATCTCTCGGCTCCTGGCTGGCTTCATTCTTCTTTTTCGTAAATTTAAATTTAGCCGGGCAAAATAACGTGGTCTAACTAAATTGATCAAAGATTATTGATCAGGTCATCCCGGTTTTCACAGAGTGAAATACCGGGATCTACCGACGTCAAATTAAGACTCAGGGAGACCCCGGAATTGCCAACAACGCAATCCGGGGTGACGCAAAATGCAGAACAGACAGATATCTCATGGAAAATTCTATTTTGCACCGCCGGTTTAATTTCAGTTAAAATTGAATTGGATTTACTTCAATTTAATGTAACGACGAGAACCGTACCGCACAACCCCATTTTTTCCTTTTACGACTGGCTCTTCTTATTTATATTAGCGCGATCAAAATCTCAAACCGCTTCCTTTCTCAAATTAAATAAATCGAACGAGGGCAAGATTGTGAAAAAAATCATCGAATGCGTACCCAATTTTTCTGAAGGCCGTAATTTGGCCGTGATCCAAGAAATTACCGATACAATCGAAAGTGTGCAGGGAATTCAATTGCTCGATGTCGATCCCGGCGAGAGCACCAACCGCACCGTTGTCACATTCATTGGCGAACCGGAACCCGTGAAAGAGGCTGCATTTCGTGCAGTAAAAAAAGCCAGCGAACTGATAGACATGACGAAACACAGTGGCGAACACGCCCGCTTTGGCGCCACCGATGTGTGTCCGTTTATCCCGGTAGCCGGGGCGACGATGAAAGATTGCGTGGCAATTGCCCGTGAAGTCGGGCAGCGAATTGGAGACGAACTCGCAATTCCCGTCTATCTTTATGAAAATGCGGCGAGCGTGCCGGAGCGGCAAAATCTCGCCAAAGTGCGCTCCGGTGAATATGAAGGCCTGCCAGACAAATTAGCCAATCCCCACTGGAAACCGGATTTTGGCCCCGCAAAATTCAACAAAAAATCGGGCGCAACAGCCATTGGCGCGCGGGAATTTCTCATCGCTTATAATATCAATCTCAACACCACAGACCGGCGCTATGCCAACGAAATTGCCTACGAAATTCGCGAACGCGGCCGCTGGAAACGCATTGGAAATATCGCTCCGTTCTATTACAAAGGCGATGTCGTTTATTTCGAAGAAGGCAAATACGCCGATGGCAATTCTGATTTCGTCGCCGGTACTTTCGAAGAATTGGCCAAATTTTACAAAGAAAAATACGGCAACGACCTCTACGAACGCTACAAATCCATCGGGCTGGATCCCAAAAATTTAATCGGCCGCCCTGTTTACAAAGACGGCTTGTTCACACACGTCAAAGGCATTGGCTGGGTCGTGGAAGACTATCACTGCGCCCAAATTTCCATGAATTTAACCAACTACAAAATCACCGCAGCACACGATGTACTCGAGGCGGCTCGCAGGCTGGCTGTGGAGCGTGGAATCGTTGTAACCGGTTCCGAAGTTGTCGGTGTTGTACCCTACGATGCGATGCAAAAGGCCGGGCGCTTTTATCTGCAGCAAATGCAAAAATCAACAGGGATTCCGGCACGCGATATCGTCACAACGGCCGTGCAAGCCATGGGACTGAATGATGTCGCTGAATTTGATATCGATAAAAAAGTAATCGGTTTGACGCTGCAGGAAGGGCCGCTGGTCAACTTGAAAATAACCGAATTTGTGGATGAAGTTTCCCGCGACACCCCTGCCCCGGGAGGCGGCTCTATTGCTGCTTTGGCGGGCGCTCTTGGCGCAGCTCTGGCTTCCATGGTCGTCAATCTTTCGGTTGGAAAAGGCGAATTTGACGACCAGTATCGCCCGCTCTGTGAACTTGCGGAGAAAGCCCAGGCTGCCAAAGATGAACTCGTTCGAGCGGTTGATGCCGATACCGAAGCATTTAACGAAGTTATCGCGGGAATGCGCATGGCCAAAGACACCGCCGCGCAGTTGGATTTGCGAGCACAGGCAATCCAGGCCGGTTATAAATCGGCAGCCCGTGTCCCACTGCGCACCGCGGAAATTTGCCGTGCAGTGTTGGATTTCTGCCAGGCAGCCGCCAACATTGGCAACATGGCGGTGATGAGCGATGCCGGTGTCGGTGCTCTGATGGCTTATGCCGGTGTTCAGGGCGCGATTCACAATGTGCGCATCAACTTGCCACACACAAAAGATGAAGCTTTTATCGCAGAAATGAATGCGAAACTCGGTAGCCTGCTTTCTGAATCAAAAGCATTATGCGATGCAATACAGACCCAGGTTGAAAGTAGTTTTTAACGTGAGTTCGATATAAGAAGAATTGGGACAAAACGAATTAATTATAGGATCTAGTCCGAAGGCGTCCCGCCGAGGATAACGCACGAAACGCTCGGCGAGACGCCTTCGCTCTATTATAATTATGCTTGGTAAAGGATGTTACAGCTTACATCGAACTCACGTTTTTTAAGGGACAAAATAAAACCAATTCCGGCATATCTGTCCCTCAGGGAAATGCCGGAATGCAATCGTATTTCTAAAGTTAGAAATAGAATGTGGTTTTTTAGTGTTAGAAATCCTGAGTTTTAATTTTACGTAGCAGCGACCATCTCTTATTTTCCTCAAAAAACCACATAAATCGAGATAAAAAATGATAAACTATTTTCGTATTTTGCTATTCGCATTGTTCCTTTTTTGTACTGAATTTCTCGCAGCCCAACACCAAAACATTCTCATAAGTGAGGCCAACGAGCCTAATGAACCTGCCATAATTATCGATCCCAATAATACCAATCGCATGGTGGCAGCGACAAATTTGAGTAATTACTACACTTCTGCGGATGGAGGATTGACCTGGACTGAAAATGTAGCCACTTCAACTTATGGCGTTTGGGGCGACCCCGTTGTCTCCGTTGATGCCAACGGCAACTTTTATTATTTTCATCTCTCCCATCACCGGGGCGGGAACTGGATTGACCGTATTGTGTGCCAAAAATCTACAGATGGCGGCCTCACCTGGTCAGATGGGACATTTACCGGACTGAATGGCACCAAAGCGCAGGATAAACATTGGGTTGCGATGGATCACAAAAAAAATGCAATGTATCTCACCTGGACGCAATTTGATGCATACGGCAGCCATGCCCCGGAAGACAGCACCATTATCCGCTTTTCAAAATCAATGGATGGCGGCGAAACCTGGTCTGACGCCATTCGCATCAGTGAGCTGGCCGGAAACTGTGTCGATGACGACAGCACGGTCGAGGGCGCAGTTCCTTGCATCGGGCCGAACGGCGAAATTTACGTATCCTGGGCAGGGCCGGCAGGCATTGTCTTCGACAAATCTTTGGATGGCGGCGAAACATGGCTAAAAAACGATATTCCTGTCGATCCGATGCCCGGGGGCTGGAATTACATCATCCCGGGAATTCAGCGCTCAAACGGCATGCCCATCACAACGTGCGATATCAGTGGCGGTAAAAATCACGGCACGATTTACATCAACTGGTCTGACCAGAGAAACGGCATCGAGGACACCGATGTCTGGTTGAAAAAATCAACCGATGGCGGGCGTAGCTGGTCGGAACTTATCAGAGTGAACGATGATCCTGCTGGAAAACAGCAGTTTTTTACCTGGATGGCCATCGATCAGACGAGCGGCGCACTCTATTTTGTATTCTACGATCGCCGCAATTATAAGGATGAAAATACCGATGTTTTCATGGCTGTTTCTTATGATGGAGGAGAAACGTTTATAAACTTTAAAATTAGTGAGTCGCCATTTTTTCCCGTAGATGGGATATTTTTTGGAGATTACACTAACATTTCTGTGCACGATAATGTCATCCGGCCAATTTGGACACGGCTGGATGAGGGAGAACTCAGTATCTGGACAGCAATCGTTCAGCCACATTTAATTACGGATGTCCTCAAAACTGAGATTGCAGATCCGGGGCAACATTCATTATCGCAAAATTTTCCCAATCCGTTTAACAAAGAAACTTTTATTTCATTCAAACTGCACCAGTCAGCTAAAGTGACTTTGAAAATAATTGCGATTACCGGAAAACGGCACGTGGTCATTTTTAGCAACAAACATTTCGAAATGGGCAAACACATCGAAAGCTTTGATGCGAAAAAATATAAATTGGCCAGCGGAAATTATTTTTATGTCGTGGAAGCTGACGGCCAATTGATGAGCAAGAAGATGATTGTAATCAAGTAGGAAATCAGGATCTGATATGATACAAAAAGCAGCGATCACCGCCAAATATGTGCATACAAATCTCATCGCCAGAGACTGGAAAAATTTAGCCGGATTTTATCAAAATATTTTCGGCTGCATACCCGTGCCACCGCAACGGCATTTAAGTGGTGACTGGCTCGAGCAAGGCTCAGGCGTTGCAGATGCCGAAATTCAGGGAATCCATTTGCGACTTCCAGGGTACGGCAATGACGGCCCGACATTGGAAATATTTCAATACAATCGACAACTCGCAAAAAACAATCCGGCAGCGAACAGACCTGGTTTCGGGCATATTTGCTTTGCCGTGCCAGATGTGCATGAGGCAAAAAATATCGTATTAAAAGCCGGTGGCGGTGCTGTTGGAGAGGTAGTTTCTGTGGAGATTTCTCCCGCAGGAACCGTAACGTGGGTATATGTCACCGACCCCGAAGGCAATATTATCGAACTGCAGAAATGGATTAAGTAAGGGATGATTCGCATTCGCAAAATCGCACTCGAAGATGCCGCTGGTATAAAATCGCTTGCCCGACATTTAGGTTATCAGCCATCATCTGAAGATTTGCATCGGAATATCCCCAGAATTATGAACAACCCGGATCACGCTGCCTTCGTGGCAGAGAACGACGGCACCATTCGTGGCTGGGCGCATGTTTTTTTAGCGCTGAGATTGGGTTCGGGTTCTTTCGCAGAAATTGGCGGACTGGTGGTAGCCGATTCGCACACGAGACAGGGTATCGGCCAGCAGCTTGTTTTGGCCTGCGAAAACTGGGCTCATAAAAAAGGCATGATACATATTCGAGTTCGTTGCAATATTAAAAGAACCGGTGCGCACCAATTTTATAAATCAATGATTTATTTAAAAACGAAAAATCAATTCGTATTTTCAAAACAATTGGCAGATTAATTCTCACAGGATTATTAAATGCAATTTTTGCTCGCAACAAAAAATAGAGATAAAGTTATCGAAATCAGAGCCAAGTTAGCCTCACTTAATATCGACCTCATTTCAGCCGCTGACCGTGATGATTTGCCGGATGTCGTCGAGGACGCTCCTGATCTCGAAGGTAATGCCATCAAAAAAGCGAAAACTCTTTTTGAAATTACAGGTATACCCAGTATCGCCGATGACACCGGTCTGGAGGTTGATGCCCTCGGTGGGGCGCCAGGTGTTTTTTCCAGCCGCTATTCCGGACCGAACGCCACATACGCTGAAAATGTCAACAAACTTTTAAGCGAAATGAAACACGTTCCGTCTGCGAACCGCAGTGCCCGCTTTCGCACAGTTGTTGCGTTGGTTTCTGCCACGGGAACGCGAACTGTCGATGGTGCGTGTTTGGGAACAATTACAACAGAAAAACGTGGAAGTGGTAATTTCGGTTACGATCCGGTTTTTGAAGTGCTCGGAACCGGCAAAACCATGGCTGAAATGACACTTGATGAAAAGAACAAAATTAGTCATCGGGGGCGCGCTTTTCAGAGACTGCTGGAATTAATTCAAAAAGAGTTAACTTGAGAAAGTTTAATTAGTAAATTGAGCCGCATATAAGTTTAAACGGATTCAATAACTGGGAATTTTCATGAATCGCGACCCGCTATTTGAGTGTGAGATAAAACTTGGGACACACATCATCGTCGATGCCTGGGGCTGCCCGCAGAATTTGCTTAATGATAAAGAGACGATCGCTTACATCACCCGCGAGGCCGTGCGTGTTAGCGGCGCAACCCTCATCAATCTGTGCGTCCATCGGTTTAGCCCGCACGGTATCACAGCCACCGCGACACTCGCCGAATCGCACCTCGCGATCCATACCTGGCCGGAACATGGTTATTTGGGGATGGATTTGTTCTTTTGCGGCGCCGGTGCCCCGGATTGGGCCGCAAAATATGTTATTTTAACCAGTGAAGCATCGACAATTGAAATCCGGGAATTGAGCCGTGGCATGCTGCCCATTCGATAAACCACGCATTCCATTAAATTTATGATTTGCCGCTTGCCCTATCGCGTCAATTCCCAGGCAAAATGCTGCATCTCCGACTTAATCAATTTCTCCCAGGCTAATTTAACAGCCGCCGGTGAGCCGGGTGTCGAGACGATAAACTGGCCATGTGCCACACCTGCTACAGCCCGGGAAAGTATTGCCGAGGCCCCTACCTGCTCCCAACTGAGCATACGAAAAATTTCGCCAAATCCCGGCAGCACTTTCTGCAGACGGCGCTCGACGACATCAAAAGTGCGGTCCCGGGAGGAAATACCGGTTCCGCCGTTCAGCAGCACAATTTGCGCAGATTTTGTGTCCTGCGAATCCAAAGCCGCTTCCACCTCAGCAGGTTCATCTTTAACGATAAAATAGGCCGCAACCTTGTGTCCGGCATTTTCGATCTCCTGTTGCAAAAACCGGCCGTTGACATCCGTTTCCGGTGTGCGAGTATCACTTACTGTGATAATTGCAACTTCAATGGCTCCTTTTTCTGTCGCCATTTTTTTATGTTGATGAGACGCACTTTCGGTCATATTACCTCCGGATAATTAATAATTCAAATTCAGGAATACACATTAGCCTAAAGCCGGTAAAATTGCAAGATCAATTTTTCTCATTTTAAACACCAAAAAATTCTGTATATTTAGAACTTAAATGCCAATTTTCAAACCAATTTAAACAAAAAATACAGGGTAGAATTTTTTATGGTATCGCGAACAACCCGATTACGTGCATTGCAAAATCATATTCGTCGAATTGAAAACAGGGCGTCATTTCTGCAAGAGCGGAGTGATACGCTATCGACAGCCAGACTTGTTATTTTTGTCGTTGGAATCGCGGCTACCGCGATAATTTTTTACACAGCGGGCGAGTTTTATAGTGGTCTTGTATTCGCTGTGCTGACTGCGCTGTTTATCATTCTCGCCTATCACCACCGGAAAATTGACGGCAGCCTGAAGAGTCACACGCTCTGGCTATCGATCAAAAAATCGCAGGTAGCGCGCATGCAGCTCGATTGGAAAAATATTCCATTACCACCCCACAATCGCGATTGGCCAGAGCACCCGTTTCACCCCGATTTGGATATCATCGGATTTCGCTCACTGCACCACGTGTTGGATACGACCATTTCCACCGACGGCAGTGCACGACTGCAATCGTGGCTATTGAATACCAGGCCACAAAAGCAGGAAATTCTGCAGCGGCAAAAAATAATCGCTGAACTCACACCCAAAGCACTTTTCCGTGATAAACTACAACTGGCATTTCGACTTATCTCGGGCGAGGTTCTCGACAGCAACCGATTACTCAATTGGCTTGGTAGTCGCCGTCGTCCAGCATCGCTGCGGTGGCTGCTCCCCAGCATGTCCATTCTTGCCATATTAAATATTACGCTCTTTATTACGGCATCGATCACCGGCTGGCAAACCTATTGGTTGGTAACGCTAATCACCTATGGATTGCTGTATTTTTTCAACCAAAATCCAATAAAATCATTATTGACAGATGCTGTTTTTCTTGAAGATGAAATTACGGTTTTTCGCGGAATTTTATTTTATTTGGAGAGATATCCCTATCAGAAGAACCAGCATCTCGAAAAGATTTGCCAGCCATTTCGTGGGGAAAAAAGTCTGCCATCGGCGCAATTGCGGTTTATCAAAACTATTGCCACTGCGGTGGGATTGCGAATGAATCCCCTCGTTGGTTTCGGCCTCAATCTGGTGCTGCCATGGGATTTCTACTGTGCCCATTTTCTCGAAAATTGCAAGGACAAGCTCAGAGAAACCGTCCCAATCTGGATGGAAAGCCTGATCGAGCTGGAAGCCCTGAACTCACTGGCTAATTTCGCCTATTTGAATCCAGGGAATACACAAGCCCAAATATTGGATGATGGAGGCTCGAGTTTGCCGATCTTTTCGGCACAGAAAATCTGGCACCCTCTCATCCCGGTTGAACAAGCTGTTTGCAATGATTTCAATCTGCAAAAGACCGGTGATTTGGTGATTATTACAGGCTCAAATATGTCCGGGAAAAGCACATTTCTCAAAACTATCGGTATCAATTTATGCCTGGCTTTCGCTGGCTCACCGGTGTGCGCCCATACATTTTCCACCTCCCTTTTTCGAATTTTCACCTGCCTGCGTGTCAATGATTCGATTATTGAGGGATTTTCCTTTTTCTATTCGGAAGTCCGCCGTTTGAAAAGCTTGCTCAACGCCACACAAAACAACACTGACATACCCGTTTTCTTTTTTATTGATGAAATTTTCCGAGGCACAAACAACCGGGAGAGACTCATCGGCAGCCGCAGTTTTATTCGGGCATTGATTGGCACGAACAGTATTGGCTGCGTTTCAACGCACGATCTGGAATTGATTCATCTGGCGGAGGAAATTGAAAATATAGCCAATTTTCATTTCCGCGAGCACATCGAAAATCAACAGATGGTTTTTGATTATTTATTAAAAGAAGGCCCTTGCCCAACGACGAATGCTTTGGAAATCATGCGCATCGAAGGATTACCGGTAGACGATACAGCGTAGTTTGGTGCGTGGTTTTCAGTAATGAAGTTACACAGTGAATTGGTAATTGAACAAGCAATCATCTGCCAACTCGAAGCAAAAGAAATCATTAATCTTCTTTTTTGCGAGTCCGCTTGCTTGCTTTTTCTTTCTGAGTGCTTTGCCCCTGTTCAGTCCTTGCATGCCGGCGTTTATCTTCATTCGCCTCTTTTTTGACAGTCGGCTGTTCGGAACCATCCGACCTTTTCGCCGCCGTGCCGCTGGAGGAATTTGGCGCCGGCGCCGCGGGTGTATTTACAGTCGCAGGTGCATCCGGATTCGTGGCACCACGCCGACCAAATTTTCGCGGATTCGCTGCCCCTTCACTTGCCGCCGGTGCTGAACCACCGTAATAAAACGGCTGCACCCACCAGGGTGAATCATAATAAAAAAGCCATCTATCGGATTTATTTCCGTAATAATGGCCGTAAGGCAATGTTTTGTTGTAATAATCAGCGGAGCTGCTGTGGCATTCGATACAATCCGATCTGAACTGAACCGACTCAATATCATCAAAATCAGTGCGCTGCTGCCGGTCATTATTCAGGGTGGGGTGTTTCAAAAGTGTGTAACATCCGCTAAAAAATAAGGATGCGATCAGTAATATAAAGAATGTTTTATGTAAATTATTCATCCAATCCCTCTACCAAAACTCAAAATAGGTTATTTTAATAGATCGGCGTGTTCCCTGAAATTTATTCTCGGTTAAATCGATAAGATTGGCTTCGAAATATACAGCATTTTTAATGCGATAGCGAAAGCCGAGATTGAGATAACCTTCCCCGCGGCCGGAAATCGGATTGTTGTGGCTGTCAAATACCTGAGATAATTCTTCGCTGTTATCGTTTAATGCAAAATCATATTCAACCATCAAAGCCAGATCGGTGGAAAGGCCCAGTTCAATACCTGCGAAGATATTTACATCATCGTCTTTATCATCATTTTCCAACGAATAATTCATGCCGACACTGCAGCTCAGATGGTCAAATACTTCGTATACTTTGCTTACAACTGTAAAAAAACCACTGGATTTTCTCTCAAATCGATTGTACTTCTCGTGGTAGCTGCCATGCCCCTGTGAGTTAAAACCGAAGGATAATGAAGGCAATGTGTATGTTTCTCGCACGACCTGAAATCGGGCGGAGGCTCCGGCAAATGGATGCCAATCCACCTCATTTTCTCCGAGGACATTGATGCCACCAAAAGTGACGCCAAACATGAACCGTTCGGTCATTCCTACCTCCACGCCTGAAAGCAAGCCGCCATAGGCAAAAGACTGCATGCTGACATCAAAACTGGCCCGAGGCAAAGTGGAAGCAATTGGGATGCTAATCAAATAACGGGGGTGTACATTTAATCCCTGTGCGTGAGCGAAAGTTGGAAGTGCTAATAAGAGGAGCGTAAAAATTTGTTTTTTCATTGGTTTCCTCGGTCTATAACCAGCCTTTGATTTCCGGTTATTATTTTTCCTGGCTGGATTTCTTTGGATTTTTCCCAGAATTAAGTGTCTATAAATTTAAATTAATTAATATCTAAAGTCAAGCAAAACGTGTTCAGAAAGGCTAAAAATCAGAATTCCGAAAACGGCCTCAAAAATTGAACATTCCATAATTATCAGGGAGAAATCACATTAAGCCTTTGAATGAACCACCATCCACTGGTACTGAAACGCCGGTTATGTAACTGGCCCGTTCCGAGCACAAAAAGGCGATCATCGCAGCCAATTCCGCCGGTTTTCCCATGCGCCCCATTGGTATTGACTCCGTTGCCAGCCGCATTTCCTCATCCATCGTTTTACCTGATGATTCAATCCGGGCTTGCAGAATTTCATTCACACGCTCGGTTTCGGTCCAACCCGGGCACACGTTGTTAATGGTTATGCCCAATCCCGCCACTTCTTCTGCCAAAGATTTGGCCATGCCAATAATCCCGGGGCGCAATGCATTGGATAAGAACAGGCCTTGAATCGGTTGTTTTACGGAAATACTGGTGATATTGACGATTCTCCCCCAGCTTCGTTTCTTCATTCCGGGAAGCACCGCATGAATCAGACGAACGGCGCTCATCAATGTAAGTTCAAAACCCCGTTGCCACCCGTCTTCGCCGATGTCGTCAAACAATCCGGCGGGAGGCCCACCGGCATTGTTAACCAGTATTTCAATTGGACCAAAGTTTTCGCGAGCTGCAGCAACCGATTTTTCTATTTCTTCCGCCGTGGAGATGTCGGTTACGATCGGGAGTACGTCGGCTTTGGTCAGTCGTGTAATTTCTTTGGCGGCCGCAGTAATGGTTTTCAAATTACGCCCACAAATGGAAACTTGGGCCCCTTCCCGAGCCAATTCCAATGCAGCGGCAAATCCCAATCCGCGACTTGATGCGGCAACATAAGCATGCTTCTTCTTTATTCCTAAATCCATTTATCACCTCCACAATTATCCGGTTTTTTGACACCACCTGTAAATCTGCTCTGCAACCGACACCGGGATCGAATGCCCTCCCGGGAAAATATATTTTTCTACGTTAAAATGCAATCGTGCCAGTTCGCGTTCTGCTCTGTCGGCTTCCGTTCGCGAAACGATTGAATCCTCATTGCCGTGGGTGATTAATACAGGTGTGCGGTTTAGTTTTGGTAAATCCGGCAGCACGTCGGGCGGGATATCGGCGCTACAGGCAATCAATCCGGCAACTGGAATCCGCTCTGCAACCAGGAGACGGTATGCCATTGAAACACCCTGACTAAAACCAAGCAGAAATATCCGGTTATGATTGAAAACAAACTCTTCTCCCAATTGCAGGAAGAGCGTCTGCATATATTTAAAAAAATCATCGACTGACTGATCCCGCTCGAATATTGTAAGCCATGTGCACCCAACGATTTTCGGATGAATTTTCATATAAAACTGGTGTGGAGCCTGCGGTGCAACAACCAACAAATTTCGAGTTTTTAGGCCAGCAAATGTCCGGATATATTTTTCAGACTGTTGGCCATAACCGTGCAGAACTAACAATAAATCCGGTGGCGTTTCTTTTGGAAAACCCGGCTCCTGAACCGTGTAATAAACAGTTTGCTCGATGCGCAAACGGTGTAATGCCATCCAATTTCCTTTCTTAACTTTAATATTTGTATTATTTATTCAGTTTTAAAATTTAAGACCGGATTATACCGTGAATTTAATACGGCATTCTGATTAATCGATTTTGAAATAAAAAAAACTTGTGCATAATAGCGCTGTAAAAAATTCAAAATTGGTTGATGGCGAAATCGTCCCTCAGCCGTTTCCGGAGCAATGCCATCATCGATAATCAAGAATTGAGGAAGCCGCACCCCGCGCTCAGCAAGCATCTCGCGGCAGGCGAAGCTCAAACACAGTTGTGCCAGCCGCATTTTTGCCATCGGAAGAGAACTCCACCAATTCGGTTCCGCGCAACTTCGCAAATCGAGTGTATCCATTGTGGGTGATTTCACTAAATCTGAGGTGCGAAACAAATTATTAAGAAAAGTCTGACCACGGTCCATAAGTTCATTAAATTGCGTTTTTACGGCCTCGGCCAATTGCGGCTGCACGTGTTTTTGTTTGAGTAATTGTGCTTGTAGTTCCTCAATTTTTTGCTCAAGGCGCTGCACTACAGCTATTGTGTCCGCAAGTTTTTGTTGCAACGAATCCCGTTCCGCACGCCGCTTGTCATAGCGATCCCGGCTGCTGTCAAATTCGGTTTCTACAAATGGCAATTCCTCGATTTCTTTTCTCAATCCAGCTGCACGATTTACCAACTCCTCGACTTGTAAATCATTTGAGGTACTCTGGATTTCGTACTGCGGCTTCAATTTCTTTTCTTCGTTCAGCTTTTGCAAATGCGATAATAGCTTTTCCTGCCGGGCGAGTTCTGTACTGATGTTCTCATATTCAGCAGCATCAAAATCGACGCTGCCGATTGCAGCCAATTTATTAACTATAGCAGTCAGCGATTGCTGTAACATTTGATAGCGTTCTTCGCATTTTGACATCATCACCTTTTTTTTTGCGATGGTCTCTTTATTAATCTGCAACTCATTTCGTAATTTTTCAAACTTTTTTTCTTTTGATTTATAGCTTTTCAACCGCGAGATTGTGTCCGCATATTCCTTTGTTTTTTCTGAATAAAGCTGACGCAATTGGGTTAATTTTTCTTCTAATAAAGCCACTTCCTTTAGCGTCCCGGACGCAACCAGCTTGGCAGTTTCAAGCTCTTTTTTTAAACGCAATCCATTCTTTTTAATTTTGATTAATTCTTCGTTTGCTCTGGAAAGCCATTCTTCCGTTTCAATGACAAATGATTCAAAATCGGCCTCCTGATCTTGAATATCCAGTTCTAACGCAGCAATATCGCCAATTCTTTCTATCTCAAGCTGCAAGCGGTCTTTTATTTTTTGCTCCTGGATAAGTTCATTTCGAAAGTAATTCTGCCGGTTTTCCAGTTCCACTTTCTGCTCATACAGCCGTTGTATTTTTTTCAGGTCTGCTAATTTGGTTGCCAAATCATTCCGCACAGCAAGACTGTCATGCAACTGGAGCACTTGTTTTTCCTGATTTTTAATTCGCTTGAGCTTGGCCCGGTAATCCTGATTTTGCTTGGAAAAGCGTGTCAATTTCTGTTCTGTGTGAGTCAGTTTCTCACACAATTCCGAATAATGATCCTGCAAAATTGTTTGATTTTGAAAATTCTCTCGAGCATGTTCTAGCTGGTTCAGAGCGCTGATTAGCGCTGTTGTTATCAAATTTTTTGCATCCATTTCCAGCATTATTTTTCGCGTTAAATCGGCTAACTCGGGCAGCGAAGCGCAGGAACTCTCGTAAAAAAATGCCTGCAGCTCGTCGGCGATCTCGGCTGGATCGGTGCCAAAGGGTGTAGTAATAAAATTCAAAATCCAATCTTTTCTGGATTTATTCATAATATAAAAGTCCGCGTTGGCAAAAGGGAAACTGGAGAGAAATTTCCGGTTTATCTCAAATCGTGTATCGTGTTTTCCGGGTAATAAATTTAGATAAACCGGCGCTTCGTTTTCGTCGAAAATGATTGTCGCCATTAATTTTTCAAGCTCTATTGCAAGCGTTGAGGAGCGATTTTCGCTCCCAGACTCCTGAAAAGTTGAACGAGTCAGGAAACAGATATTTTTATAAAAACGGTCTGATTCTGCTGTCTCAATTCCCATGATTCCGGTTTTCAATTCCAGGTGCTTAGGTATCGATTGTGCGCGGAACTTGAATTCGATTGCTTGAATTAACATAAAATTTATTCTACCCGAAGTAGCTGGAATTAAGAAAAAAAGTAGAGATTCAAAATCATTTTTAAAATGTAATCAACCATTCGTTAAAAGGCAATAAGACGTATTTTTGAAATCGAAATCTATCACTTGCGCTGCGCCGCCGGAATGTAAATATTAACATCCCCCGTTGTACAAAATTGGATGCACCAACTAAATAATATCAGGGTTGAGGGCGTATCATCCCGCTTTTCACAGCGTGAAAGACCGGGAGCTCCTGACATCTAACCCGGATTCAGGGAGACCCCGCTATAGCAAAAAACACAAACTGGATGACGATTGAGGCTGAAGTAAAATTCTTTGTGAAAATTCTTAATATTACACAATGGCTTAACAGACGATATCCTATCGTCATTATCAAAATTTCGCAAAAGTTATAAAAAAAAATTAAAAAACCTTCCATCTCAAAAAAATTTTATTATTTTTAATATTGGTCGATATCCGCTGGTGCAACAGGGATTTTCTATCCAGGATTTTGCTACTCCCCAAATCCTGTTTATTTCGAACCGTAACACTCTACTGAAGACCAATTCATAATTTTCCCAAACGACTCATATTCCCTGTTTTTGGATTTTGCACCACAAATTTAAAAACCAGGCATAATTTTTTATATAGTGCCCTTGCAATAAAAAACGTAAAGGAGATATCTGATGGCCACAGCGGTAAAAAATCAAAGCCAGGCAGGCGCTATCGGGGAAATTGCCTCGATGCTGCACGTTCAGCGCCAGGGCATCGCCGCTTTAATTGCCCGTTCTGTTGATCCCTTGCCATTTCCACCAAGTTCACAGCAGGAGGATCACTTTGTTTTTGACAAAACCTATAAAATGAAATTGCTCTGCTGGGTACAAAAGGAACAGAAAAAATCCATTCCGGAGATAGTTTCAACGCTCGATTGTGAACTTATCGAAAAAGAACTGGGGCTGTTTTCAGAATCGAATCATTGGTCGATTGAGGAAGAGCTCGAGCGCAAAATTCCGGAAAACTATATCGGATAATCGAATTCGCCTCTGTATTACTACAGCGAGATTGTCGTTGCACAATTACCAGCAACCAAACATTGGATACCCGCGTGCCCGGTACACTTTTCAATGAATATGGATTGCTGTTTCCCGCCATTGCTTCCAGTAAAGCTGAATAAATCCTTGCTTCTTTTTATATCTTCATGTACACTTACTAACTGTTTATTCTATTTGTAAGCAGCCAAAAACAACCGCAAACTCTCCATTTATCGAATAAAAATGTATATCCTTATGACAGTAGAATTTCAGCAACAGCAAAGTCAATCCGACCGCGACTGGTTCGAACAAGCTTTTAATCGCGATTATCTTTACATCTATTCCCACCGCGATGATTCCGAAGCCGAAAAACACGTAAAAATGGCCATCGATCATGTTCCCTTTTCGCCGGGACACCAGCTTTTAGACATCGCGTGCGGCACGGGGCGGCATTTACAGGCCTTCGCACAGCAGGGTGCCAACGTCACCGGCATTGATCTCTCCGATACCATGCTTGCTCAGGCGAAAAAGCGCTTCGTAAAAATGGGCCTTCCTGTGCGGTTGGAAAAACATGACATGCGAAAATTGCCTTTTTCAGAAGAATTTGATGCCGTGACAATGTGGTTTACTTCCTTTGGTTATTTCAAAGACGCTGAACAAGATTGTATTGTCTTGCGCACTATTGCAAAAGTTTTGAAGCCAAATGGCTGGTGGTGGATCGATCTTCCGAATCCGATATTTCTCACTGATTCCCTGGTGCCGGAGACTAAACGGAACATAAAAGGGCCGCACGGATTGGCGAGAGTTGTAGAAAAAAGACGATTAATCGGTGATCGCGTTGAAAAGATTATCGAAATTTCGGATGAGGCCGGGAAACGGGAATACACTGAGTCTGTGCGGCTCTACAAGCCGGACAAATTTAAGCGAATGTTGCAAAAAAGCGGACTCTCGCCCGAGGGAACTTTGGGGGATTATGATGGGATCGATTTTGGGGAAAATACTCCGCGACAAATTTGGTATGGGCGCAAAGCTTAATTGATAAACTATTGTGCGATAATATAGATTCCCACGCGTCTTCTATCAAATCAGCATCTTTCATCACCAGGCTTTGTGTTTTTAATCACGGCTCTCAGTCGACGACAGCAGTTCCTGGTATTTCTTTCTGTGAAAACCGGGCTAACAAGGCAATCAAATTATCAAAAAATGATTGCGCGTATTCTCTTTTACAAAATGGACTAAATTCCCATTGCTACCGGAAAGTGGTAATTTAACGTGAGTTCGATATAAGAATAATTGGGACAAAACGAATTAATCATAGGATTTAGTCCGAAGGCGTCCCGCCGAGGATAACGCACGAAACGCTCGGCGAGACGCCTTCGCTCTATTTTAGTTATGCTTGGTAAAGAATTTTACAGCTTACATCGAACTCACGTTAATTTATCGCCAACTTCTGCCTATTCCACTGCCCAATATTTTCTCATCTTTCGCGAAAGCAAAAGTAAAATATCCTGCTCCTCAGGTTTTAACAATCCCATTAAATTTTCTGTCAGAATTAACCGCTGCTCCTGCACAGCCTGAAACAGCGAAATTCCCTCGGGTGTCAGACTGACTTTAATTATGCGTTTATCTTTTTCTGAACGGTCACGCACGATGGCTGATTTTTCAATTAATCGATCGATGACACCGGTTAATGTACTCATCGGCATGGCTTGCACATGCGCCAAATCCTGCATTTTAGTTGCCCCATGCAATCCTAAAAATACAATGATATTCAAATCGTGCCGGGAAAATGATTTGAATTTATGCAAGATTGAGTTATCAGATGCGGCAAAACTCGAATTCAATTTATTGAAGAAGTGCTGCAATTCCAGAGATTTGGTAGCGGTATGATTCATTTTGAGATCTCGAATATTCAGAATTTAATTTAATGAAAGTGAAATATGAAAAAAGCAAACTAATAAACCACAGTTGCGATTTCTTTCAAAGATAAAAAACGGACAAAGTTCTATCAAAACTGCAAAAACTAATAGACGAATACTACAATTATTGCAGGCTAACTTCACCTGCTGCCTCCGATAAGCGAGTAGATTATTTGAAGGCATCCTCATTAAAAACTATATTTAAAATATCTGTAATCGATTGATTAATTATTACTTAAATCGGGTGCTGTATCGGGTCTTAAATCGTTTCGTTTAAAATCCTTTGCATGTGTAGTAATTTTTCTTATATTCCCGTCTTAATAAATAAATTGCTGACAAAAACAAACAAGTAAAATATTTATTTTTAAAAGATTTAAAACAAAAATTGAATGGCTGCAAATCTTATAACATATATTCTGCTCATAACCTGTATTTCAATCATCGGTGGAATAATCCCACTGCTCATTAAATGGCAGCAATCGACAATTCGACTCTTCGTTAGTTTTGGGGCGGGTATTTTATTAGCCGCTGCCTTTCTTCACATGATCCCACTTGCCGCCGAATATTTAGGTCACAATGTGGGCTTGCCTTTACTCATTGGATTTCTCGCACTCTATATAATTGAAAAATTTATCATGGTTCATACATGTGAAGCCCATGATTGCAATTACCACACTCTCGGCTGGTCTGCTTTTATCGGCCTGGGTGTACATAGCTTGACTGATGGTCTTGTGCTCGGTACGGGCCTGGCTGTCCCGGAACTGAGTCTGGTCATTTTTCTTGCTATTATGTTGCACAAATTTCCGGCTTCATTTTCGTTAACAAGCATACTGCTGCACGAAAATTTCTCCCGAAAAATGATCCTGGTTCTTCTCGGGATTTTTACTTTGGCTGTGCCCATTGGTGGTACTGTGACTTATTTTCTTGTGGCAGGCTTAAACAAAACAATTATTGGTTGGTTAATTGCCTTTTCCGCGGGCACTTTTTTGCATGTTGCTGCTGATGATCTTTTGCCTGAAGTTCATTCGGCTGAGTCGAATCGTATTCCGACCCTCATGACATTTGGTTTGGGTTTGTGTGTCATTGGCTTCAGTCATTATTTTCAGCACTAAATATTTGTTTCATTCCAACAATCTGCAATTTAGGTGCGGCGGTAATTTAGGTGATTTTTCTGGTAAGGTTGAAATTAGATGAAACGAATACTCATCACCGGTGTCGATGGGCAGATTGGTTCCGAGCTCTTTGAGCTCTACCGCGAAGACGAAGGCGTGGATCATGTGGTCGGATTAGATATTCGCCCCCCACAAAAGTTGCAATGGAGCGAGGACGGATTGTTCGAAGTCCGCGACGCCACAGACAAAGACGCATTAAGAGAAGTCATTAAAAAATATGAAATCACCACGATATTTCATCTCGTCGGAATTCTTTCAGCAAAGGGTGAAAACAATCCCGATTTAGCCTGGCACGTCAACATGACCAGCCTGAAAAACATCCTTGATTTATCACGGGAATTTAATCTCAAGGTTTTCTGGCCCAGCTCCATCGCAGCTTTTGGACTTTCCGCACCAAGAGACAATACACCACAAAATACCATTCTTGATCCGACGACAATTTATGGTATCACAAAAGTTGCCGGTGAACTCCTCTGCAATTATTATTATCATAAATTTGGCATTGATGTTCGCAGCATCCGCTTCCCGGGAATTATTAGTTATGACACACCGCCAGGCGGTGGAACGACAGATTATGCAGTCGATATGTTTTATTATGCTTTGCGCAATGAACAGTATCCGTGTTTTGTAACCGAAGAAACCACTTTACCGATGATGTACATGTCCGATGCAATCAAATCGATAATTGATATTATGCGTGCGGATAAAGAAAAAATACAAGTTCGAACGAGTTATAACGTGACAGGTATCAGTTTCGCGGCGCGTGAATTAGAGCTCGAAATCAAAAAGCATTTTCCCGAATTTTCGTGCATTTATTCTCCCGACTATCGCCAAAAAATCGCAGACTCGTGGCCGCGATCCATCGATGATTCACTTGCCCGCGAACAATGGCAGTGGCAGCATGATTTTGATCTGCAGAGAATTACGGCAGATATGATTGAAAATTTACAAATTAAAGCAAAAACAGATTTAGCCGTTTGATAAGAAATATAAGTGCATAAAAAAAATACGATTATAGCACATGCAGAGCCGGAAGATTTACCGGCGATAAAAAAACTGTTGCTTTCATTGAATCTGCCAACCGAAGGAATTGAAAACTGTTTGCCCCACATTTATATGGCTAAGCAAGGAGAGAAAATTATTGGCACGATTGCAATGGAAATTTACGGTCGCAATGCCCTGCTGCGCTCTCTGGCAGTCGGTGACAATTGGCAGGGTTTGGGCATCAGCACGCAGCTTTATTATTCCTTGGCAGAAGCTGCTAAAAATAACGGCATTTATCAATTTTACCTGTTAACCGACAGCGTCCCTGCCTATTTTGAAAGGCTCGGATTTACCCACATCAAAAGGGATGCGTTTCCCCACGATGTGCAAACATCGGTTCAGTTTACATCAGCCATTTGTCAAACCGCTGCAGCGATGACAAAAAGGCTTTAGTTCTTTAGCAACTTGCAGGATCACATTTTAGCGCGAGGTTTCTTTCCTTGGGGATACTTGAAATGAGCGTAAAAGCTGCCGGTGCACTCTGCAATTTTAAATATATAAGTGTAATTTTTAAATAGATTATTAAGCGTAATAAATTCGAAGTCATTTAGGAGGTAATCAGTGAAAGTCGGTATTTCAAAAGAAAGCCTGGATGGAGAAACACGAGTTGCGCTCGTACCGTCCATGGTTGGTTTGATCACCAAACAAAATCACGAAGTTAGCATCGCCGCAGGCGCTGGTGAGGGTTCTTCCTTTGCCGATGCAGCGTACGAAAAAGCAGGTGCGAAAATTGTGAAAGACAACAAAACACTTTTTGGTGAATCGGATGTGACTATTAAAGTTCAGCCATTGACAAAAGATGAAGCCCAGCAGTTAAAAGACGGCAGCATTTATATCGGTTATATGGCGCCCTTGTACCAAAAAGAAGTTATCGATATTTTAAACAAAAAGAAAATAACTGCTTTTGCGATGGAATTTATTCCACGCATCACCCGGGCGCAAAGTATGGACTCCTTGAGCTCCATGGCGACGGTTTCCGGATACAAAGCAGTTCTATTAGCCGCAGCAAAATTGGGTAAATTCTTCCCACTTTTGATGACGGCAGCCGGAACCGTTCCCCCGGCAAGTGTATTTATTCTTGGCGCCGGTGTGGCCGGTTTACAGGCTATCGCTACGGCTAAACGCCTCGGCGCAAAAGTCGAAGCCTTCGATCCGCGTATCGCGGTAAAAGAGCAGGTCGAAAGCCTTGGCGCCATGTTTATCGAAATGGAAATGCCGGAAGATGCAGAAACCGAAGGTGGCTACGCCAAAGCACAGTCGGATGAATTTCTGAAAAAAGAACAGGAAGCCATCGCTGCCCGTTTGCCAAAAATTGATGTTGTGATTACCACAGCACAAATTTTCGGAAAAGCGGCTCCAATCCTGATCACAGAAGCGATGGTAAAATTGATGCGTCCCGGTTCAATTATCGTGGATTTAGCTGCCGAACAAGGTGGCAACTGCGAACTGACCGAAGCGGGTAAAGATGTCGAAAAACACGGTGTCACAATGATGGGTACGCTTAACTTGCCTGCCACGTTACCTGTTCACGCCAGTCAAATGTATTCAAAAAACATCACGAATCTCTTTAAAAACACCTTTGCAAAAGAGGATGCGACCCTGGATTTTGAAGATGAAGTCACCAGCGGCGCTTGCATTACCCGCGATGGTGAAATCGTCAATGAATTGGTGAAAAATGTACTCTATCCGAAAGGAGATAAGTAATGGACGCGACCATTATTTTTTTAATTTATATTTTTGCACTTGCTATTTTTGTCGGATTTGAGCTCATCACAAAAGTGCCGCCACTGCTGCATACACCATTGATGTCCGGATCGAACGCGATTTCCGGCATCACTGTCGTTGGTGCACTTATTAGCGCCGGTGCGGAAAATGTTGCTTTGAGCAAAATTCTTGGCCTTTGCGCCCTTATCTTCGCCATGATTAATGTCGTGGGTGGGTTTATGGTTACTGATCGCATGCTTGAAATGTTTAAAAAAGATAAAAAAGAAAACAAATAAACGGCTTTTTTGCCAGATGACCCTCAAACCCACGGAGAAGAGGAGATGTCTGAATTATTAGATTCCAAACAAATTATTGTATATTTTGTCTACCTTATTGCATCGTTTTTCTTTATTCTCGGCTTGAAAAAGCTGGGCAGCCCGAAGACCGCCCGTCGCGGAAATCAATTCGCCATGATCGGTATGCTTCTGGCAATTGTCATGACTTTGCTCAATGAACAAATTCTTGATTATACTTATATTATTGCCGGATTGATTGTTGGTGGTGCTATCGGAGCCGTTGTCGCTAAAAAAGTACAAATGACTTCGATGCCGGAAATGGTCGCTTTGTTCAACGGCTTCGGCGGTGGCTCATCCACCTTTGTTGCCTATTCCGAATACATGCGTGTGAGCTCAGAGGCTACTGCACCTGCCAACGATGTCACAATTTCAATCGTGCTCAGTGTGCTCATCGGCACGGTTACCTTTTTCGGAAGTCTCATCGCATTTGCCAAATTGCAAGGTATTATGCGCGGTGCTCCTATTACTTTCAAAGGGCAGCAGGTTGTTAATGCCCTTGGTTTGGTTGCCATCGCAGTTCTGGGCTACATGCTCACAGGTGACTACACACAGGAACAATACCTGCTCATAATTATCGCTATTTCAACCTTGCTGGGAATTCTCGCTGTTATTCCTATTGGTGGCGCGGATATGCCGGTGGTGATTTCTTTGCTCAATTCCTACTCCGGTCTCGCTGCCGCAGCAACCGGATTTGTGCTCAGCAATAACATGCTCATCATCGCAGGTGCGCTGGTGGGTGCGTCTGGTTTGATTCTGACACAAATCATGTGTAAAGCCATGAACCGCTCGCTGGCCAACGTTCTTTTTGCTGCTGTCGGAACCGATGACAGCACCGGAACCAGCACCCGCGGTGATCGCTCGAAGGTGACCGAATACACACCGGAAGATGCTGCCATGGTTTTTGAAGCAGCCAGCTCCATCTTGATCGTACCCGGTTATGGTCTTGCGGTTTCACAAGCGCAGCACATTGTGCACGAATTGGCCACCATGCTGCAAGATCGCAATATCAAAGTTCGTTACGCAATTCACCCAGTCGCGGGTCGAATGCCCGGCCACATGAACGTGCTTTTAGCCGAAGCCAATGTGCCATATGATTTGCTATATGAAATGGATGAGATCAACGAAGAATTCCAGAATACCGATCTCGCGCTTATTCTCGGCGCCAACGATGTTGTGAATCCGGCAGCCCGTACGGACAAAGATAGTCCACTCTACGGCATGCCGATTCTCAATGTGGATTATGCCAAATCAGTGATGATCGTTAAGCGCAGCCTTTCCCCAGGGTTCGCTGGTGTGGACAACCCACTGTTCTACGCTGACAAGACGATGATGCTCTTTGGCGATGCCAAAGACATGATGACTGCTGTTGTGAAGGAATTGAAGGATAGTTAGATTTTCCTAAACCTTTGCGAAGGTTTTGAACCTTCGCAAAGGTGGTTGGTTATTCTATTATGATCTTGCCGGAGACTACTCTATTTATCACACTGCCACTTTTATTTTCCCTTCAATAAAACACTTGACAGTACCATTTTTTGGTACTAAAATTATCTAATGAATCGTAAACACCGAAAAACCTTAGAACATATTTATTCACGTCCAGTTCGAGCGAATATAAAATGGACAGATATTGAATCACTCTTCATCGCTCTTGGAGGGGAGATTACGGAACGGCAAGGATCACGAGTTGCCGTAATTTTATTTGATGAAGTGCACATGTTCCAACGACCTCATCCGTCGCCCGAAACAGACAAAGGCGCGGTTGTGAGTTTTCGCAAATGGCTGGAAATCCATGGAGTTCGACCATGAACATTATGACTGTTAATGGCTACTATGCCAAAATAGAATACGACCCTGAAATTGATCTTTTTCGGGGTGAAATATTAGGCTTAAATGGCGGCGCTGATTTTTATGGTAAAACACCGGAAGAACTTCGAAAGGAATTTAAAATATCTCTCGAAACATTTTTAGACGTATGCAAGGAAAAGGGAGTTCCTGCAAAACGAGATTTTTCTGGTAAATTTAATCTTCGTATGAGCAAGGAGCTTCACAACAAAATTTCAGTTGAAGCCGCGGCAGCAGGAAAAAGTATCAACCAATGGGTAGTGGATGTTGTATCAAGTGCATTTGAGCATAAATAAAAAATACTTTCCCATTGTGCGCACAAGCAGAAGCAGCCCGCTTTACGGCATGCCTGTTCTCAATGTTGATTATGCTAAGTCGGTAATGATTGTGAAACGCAGTCTTTCCCCGGGTTTTGCCGGTGTAGACAACCCACTTTTCTACGACGACAAAACCATGACGCTGTTCGGCGATGCCAAACAGATGATGACGGAAGTTGTGAAAGAACTGAAAGAGATTTAGTTTGTTGTAGCGATCGCATCACTTGCAGTGATGGGATCGCTCATTCCTGTCGAAATCCCTGCTTCCTGATTTTCCCTTCCTCCCATCAAAGATACTTTCCCATCTACCTTGTTTGTGGTGCAAGTATATCAGAAATCATACAATTGAACTCAATGTACTTCGTTTTTTATCTTGCTTAATATCGATACTTTCCATAGACTAAGATTAACAGGCGCCAAAAGCCTTTCACAACACAGATTTGTCACCTGTAAAAATCCACGAGGAACATGTGAGGCGAACAGATCGATGTTTCATTTGTAGCTAAAAAAAGGAGAACCAAAGATGGATTGTCCGGTGTGCAAAATCGAATTGAACAAAAAGTCCATTAAAGGAATAGAAGTCGATGAATGCGAGAAATGTGAAGGTATCTGGTGTGATAACGATGAACTGAAACAGGTAAAGGATAAAACTGATTCCGACCTAAATTGGATGGATTTTGATATCTGGAAACATCCCGAAAGATTCAAAGCCAAATCAGCTAAAAACCATTGTCCCAATTGCAAGCAGGCGATGGATGTGCTGGATTATGACAATACAAAAATTGAGATAGATTACTGCAAACAATGCAAAGGCACTTGGCTCGATAAGAATGAACTTGAGAATATTATTGCTGCCCTGGAAGAAGAATTGCTCACAAAATCGGTAAATGACTATGTGAAAGCTACGGTAGAAGAAGCGAAAGAGCTGATATCCAACCCTGAATCATTTTTATCTGAATGGAAAGATTTTTCGACCATTCTGAGATTTCTCCAATATCGTATTTTAAGTCTTCATCCTGAAATACACGATACGATGGTAAGCTTTCAAAAGAATCCGTTCAACAGGTAAATCACGCACAGCCACGGTCGCCGTGGCTGTGCTCCCGGAATACCCCGTGTTCTCCCTCTTCTATTTTATTATGATATCACAACCATTTTTCTAAAACCATACCTGAATTCAATAGTATGAATCCGACAAAAAAATTGCTTTTTAACCGTATCGTTGTATATTGAACCCTATAATAGAAAAAGCTACTTTTAGTGGGTCGATATTTTTGAGAAGGGAAAAAATGATAGAAAAAATAGTGAATATTTACAATTTAGATGACCCGCATCAGCAAAAGCGAGATTTAGCGTTTTGGCTAACTAAAACAACTGATGAGAGAATTAGTGCAGTTGAACTATTACGGAGACAGCAGCATGGAAGTACAGTCAGACTTCAAAGAGTTGCTAAAGTTGTTCAACGCCCATCAAGTTGAATATATCATAGTTGGTGGCTATGCTCTGGCTTTTCATGGGGCTCCTCGTTTTACAGGTGATATTGACATTTTTGTATTGCCCACGGCAGAAAATTCTAAAAAGGTAATGAATGCCCTTGAGGAATTTGGTTTTGGTGCAATCGGAATAAAAAAAGAAGATTTTCAATTTCCCGATAAAGTAATACAATTGGGAGTCCCACCGGTCAGAATTGATATACTTACTTCGATTAGCGGTGTTAGTACAGCAGATGCCTTTTCCCATGGTGTTCACGGTATGTATGGGGATGTTCCGGTAAAATATATTGAACGAAAACAATTCATTTTAAATAAACGCAGCACGGGTCGAAAAAAAGATTTGTCAGATTTAGAAGCTTTAGGTGAAGAATAATTAGCAAAGAATTGGCAGAATAAAAATTTCAGTGTAAAGTCTTTCACTCGCAGCCACAGTCTTCATGGCTACGCTCCCGCGCTGCTCAGTGTCCACCAAAACAATCACTACCCTCCGTATCCACATCAAGCAATCCTGGTTCACACATGTAAAGAAGGCAGCCAGTCGAGTTCACCCGCTAAATTACGTGGCCGGAACAAACTCAGACCAGGCGCCCCGCGCGCGTTTGGCCTCAGCTTAATGCGCTTAGTTATGTGCGCCTTTGTTTACCATGATAGTTTAGTAGCCCACCACTTGGTTTAAACGGCAAGAATGTAAAAAGTAAGCAATTTTGAATGCAATTTGCTTTCACAATAAAGTAAGGTTGAAGCGGACAACAACCCTGGAATTTAGGACTGTTGCACCTGTTTTTTTGAATATATTGTTAGGCATGGATTATCTAAATTAATCAATAAACAGGACTCCTTCATATCCTTTTTTTATTTTCCAGATTTCATAAAAGGAATTAGCATTGGTACTTTCTTTTGATAATCCTCGTAATCTTTACCAATATAACTTCGAAGGTCTTTTTCCTCTAAATATTTTACTGAAAGAACGATATATACTGTTGTACCAATAGCGAATATTAGATGCCCAAGGGTCATTAAAGGTGTTGCCCAAAAAGCAATAATAAAGCCTAACATAATGGGGTGTCTCACTATTTTGTAAAAGAAATTTACCTGGAGGACATGGGATTGTGATTGTTTGTTTTTCAAATTATCAAAAATCTGCTCTAACCCAAAGAGTTCAAAATGATTAATCATAAACGTAGAGAGAAATACAATAAGCCATCCAAAGATAAAAATTCCAGTTAAAATCATAGCAACGGTTATATTTTCGGCTTTCCAGACGACTGATGTTATTGGTTGCCATTGCCAAAAAATTAAAAGCAGAATTAAACTCGTTAAAAGAACAAAGGTACTGCGTTCTATTGCTGGACTAATAAACTTTGTAAACCATTTTTTAAACGCAGGTCTTGCCATAATACTATGCTGTATAACAAATAAGCTCAACAAAAGCGCGTTGACCAATAATGCTTGCCAAAAATTAGTTTCAGTTCCAGAGTCGATTGATTTTGGAACGATAAAATTACCCACAAATCCTATAGCATAAAGAAAAGCAATTAGGAAAATAAGATATGCCAATAGTCCATAGATAAAAGCGATTGATTTTTTCAAGATTTGAACCTTTCATTTGGTTTTAAATATTGTTCTCTACATAAATTAATGTTTAACATCCCGTTAATGGATATTCCATTTAGCAAGCATTTTATTTTTTTGATATACTCTAAAAATAATTTTCATGGTACTCAAAACAGCAGAAAGATAATTAAATCGATGAAATGACTGGAGAAGTATCAGAAAAAAAATAAAGATTGAAGTGCAATACTGTGGTATGATAAACTGCCAACCATTAGAAAATATAAATCATTTTAATAACAATCATTATAGCTAATAATTAGAATGCATCCAAGCGAATTATCCGGATAATCAATTTATATGTAATTTATGGAAAGAGAGGAGGCTTTGTTTACTTTTGGAAGGTAGGTGAAAATGTTCTCCGATGATGTCTCATTTCATTATGCTTCCCGGCACACTAACACATCAAGCAATCCCGGTTCGCCTTTGTAATTCCGGGCACTGGAGTAAGAGGTGCAACGAGTTATTAAGATTTACCGTTACTAAGTGCCGCGCACTTCAGAAGTGCGCGGCACTTCCACATTCCCACGTTGAACCGGATTTTGATGTATGTCGCCCATCTTTGTTGCATCATTTTGGGATGCATAATGCGCTGCGGTCGAGAGCCTTGTTGCGAGAATTAATCAGATTATTATATGCCCATTTTCAATAGCATAATTAAAAATTCTCACCAAACTCTCTCAACCGGATAATCATCAAAAGCCTTATCTTTGCTTAAAACAGGTATGTTTTCAGCAATTGCCTGTGATATGATTAATCGATCAAACGGATCTTTATGATTGAACATCAAATTTTCCAATTGATAAAGATGGTTGAGTTCAATGGGCATAAGGTCAATTTTATTGCCGCGGACATGATTTGTGACAAACTCGGAAAGGCTCCCCGGAATTTGCAGTTTCTTGCCACTTTTTTTTATGGCTATTTCCCAAATGCTTGCCATGCTTAAAAAAATGATGTTATCTTCATCCAAATAGACTTCTTTGACTGCTGTTCCAAGTAAGGTAGAATCATCGATTAGCCATAATAAGGCATGCGTGTCCAATAAGTATCTCAAATTATATATTCCTTAAATTCATCCAGGGGTTCATCAAAATCTTTGGAGATATGAATTTGCCCTTTTGCCGAACCCAGGCTCCGTTTTGGTTTTGTCTCCGGAATATGAACAAGCCGGGCGACGGGTTTATTGCCTTTGGCAATAATAATTTCTTCGCCTGCAGTTACTTTTGCAATGAGTTTCGAAAGATGCGTTTTGGCCTCATGGATATTTACTTGAATCATGCTAATATCACCTCTTTATTTTCTTAGTCTACCTGATAGACTAAGTTAGTTTTAATTGCGAATTACGCAAGACATTTCCTTTCAAAACACAAAATTCACTTTCGCGCTGTAAAACCGTCTGCTCAAATTATAGCGAAAAATCTCTGTCTGTCCCAGGCTGTTTGATATCAGGCCGTAGCCGAGGATATTGCGGAAATCGAAAATATTAAACACATCGAAACTCACGCGCATTTGACGGGCATTTTTCAGTTCAAAATCATAGCTATAACCAATATCGACGCGGCGGTAAAATGGCAGGTCCAATGCGTTGCGCTGCCCGGTCAGTTTTTCTTTCTGCCCGGTGACGGGATTGTATAAAATCCCTTCAAAAGTGTAGGGATATCCGCTGCCCAATAAAAACCGTACGTGCGCTTTGGAGTTGGGAAAGCGCGGCATATTATCCTGAATCACGCAGGAAAAAGTATGGCGCTGGTCAAATGGCAGGCGTGATTTGCCTTCTCCAGAGATATCCTGTTCGCCAAAAAGATAAGTGTAGCTGAACCAGCTTGTCATATTTTGCGTCACCTGCCCTTTCCAGTACGCACTGGCGCCGTAGATTTCAGCCGTGGAATTTAGTTCCGGTTGGTAGCGAATGAAAAGATCGTCTGTTTTATAGGGGATTACGTTCGAAAGTTCTTTATAAAATAACTGCACCTGGTACTCGGTCCCTTTGCGCGAAAAATGCTGCAATCCGGCAACGACATGGCTGGCGCGTTGCGCAGCACCGTTTTCCAAAAAACGCCCGCTTTCCATTCGCCGCTCGTGATAGCCTGCCGGTTGGGAATAGCGTCCATAAGCTAAATTGAACTTCGTCAAGCTTGAGGGTGAAATCGTCACGCTGATTCGTGGTTTAATGATCAACTCATCAGAAGGCTGATAATGACTGAGCCGCAATCCGGTTTCGAGGCCGACAATTCCCGTTGCCAAACGCAAGCTGGCGAAACCGGAGACCGTCTGTGTTGTGAGTTCTGATTTCGCGGAATAATCAAAAATGTAGCCTGAGACTGCGGCAGCGCCGGCAATGCGGGCAGCACCCTCCTGTTCAAATTCATCCAAATCATCAGAAAAGCGATTGTGCTCAAATTCGATGCCGCTTTCCAGCGCAGCGCTATCACTCATCTGCCAGGTTAGCTGTGTTTTTGTCTGCGTCGTCCGTTGCTGCAAAATATCGAGCCGGCGAACTAATCCATCATTTACAATCTGCGGTTCTTCGGCATATCCAATGGTTGGCAAAAACAGGAAAACCGAGGTTTCGAACTGCTTGTCGACATCTTCCTTTTCTTCAGAAATGCTCAGAGACAAGCTCTGTTTTAAGTAAAAATTCTGCCCCAGCCTTGCTTTAAAAATTGCCGAACCAATCGAGCGTGTGTGGGAAAAATTTTCATAACCGCTGTAGTCGGTGATGTAAGTATTGAACTGAAAAAGTCCAATATTTGCATGCGACACAAATGAAACCGGTTTCGATTCAAACTGATTTTTCCCATGAATGGCCATCAAAAGCAGGTGTGTTTTTGCAGATGGGCGATAACTGACTACGGCCTGGGCATCATAGGCGCGCGGCAAAAGTTCGCCTTCAGTTTGCAGCGTTCCCAACACCATTTTGCGGTCGGCATAGCGGCCAGCAACAGCCCAGTACAAACTGCTGTCAGGCTGCCCTGCAATCATGCCACTAATATTCAAAAAACCGATTTCCGCCTCGCCGGTTATTTTTTTTGGCGCAGATTTTCGATAGCGCGTGACCAACACAGAACTCAGGCGTTCGCCGTACGGTGCCGGGTAAGCGCCGGCGGTAAAACTCATATCGTGCATCAGCATGCGGTTGATGGGACTGATATTTTCGTGGCTGCTGGAACGGATGCGCTGCGAACGGCTGATGGTGACGTCTTCCAACAAAATAAGATTTTCATCGGGACTGCCACCTTGCACGCTGAACTGGTTCGACATTTCATTGTTGGAAGAAACACCAGGAAAAGTTTTGACGGCTGCGAGGCTCTCGCCTGAAAAATCTGGTATTTCTTTTAAAAACCGGCCGCTGAGCCGAAAAGTCTGCGGTTCATTTTCGATTCGTTCTGCCTGTACTCCAACTTCCGGCATCTGGATAGTTTTCGGCTCGAGCTGGATACGAATTTCTCGATTTTTACTACCGCTGGCCAGGGCGATTGTTTTTTGAAAATAGCCAATATGCCGGATGAGCAGGACATCTTCTTTGCTATTAATGCGCAATTGAAAAGAGCCGGATGAATCGCTGGCCGTGCCGACGCGTTGCTTTTTTGTGAGAATATTGACATCGGTGATGGGTTTGCCACTGGAAATATCGAGAATTATTCCGGAGAGGATACGCTGAGAATCCTGGGCAGCAAGTGGGTACAAAAAGCTGGATATGATTGCAAGGATGAGTGTTAATCGCACGGATTGACCTTATAATTCACGAATATTTTTCTACGAAATCTAAGTCACTGAAATTGCCATGATTGCAAAATGTGCTCAATTATCTACCGTATCAAAATGTGCGAATTGCTCTCCGTGTTAAATTAGATTTTCTTTGTGCTAAAGAAACGCTTAGATTTAAATCGTGTTCCCGTTGTTCTAATTTCGAATGAAATGTTTTTAAAAAATGTGGCTAATCACCCTTCAACAGGCTCAGGGACCGCTGCTCGTTGAGCTTGTCGAAACGCCGAAGTATAACTCTTCCGAAATCTTTCTTGCGTATTAACGCTGATGTGCTAATTTATTATTTAAACAACATTTCGCAAGAAAAACGTTGGCAGTTACGCCCCTCCCACTCTCAAACATATTCGTCCAAAGCCTATGAAAAATCAAATAAAAGAACTGAATGAAATTCTCCGGCAGGCAGAAAAAATTATGTTTTTTACCGGCGCCGGCATTTCAACAAACAGCGGCATACCGGACTACCGCGGTCCGCAGGGTGTCTGGAAAACACGACAGCCTGTCTATTTTGATGATTTTATGAATTCCGACGATTCCCGCGTTGAATACTGGGATTTCAAGCTTGAAAGCTGGGAAAATTACAAAACCGTGCAGCCCAACTCAATTCATCATGCTGTCGCAAAAATTGAAGAAGCCGGTAAAATGCTGATGCTGGTCACACAAAATGTCGATGGCCTGCATGCTATTGCCGGAAGTTCCCGGCAAAAATTGGTTGAAATTCATGGCACCGACCGCCTGGTGGAATGTATGAATTGCCACGAATTTACCAATCCGGATGCCCACTTTGAGCTCTTCAAAAAAACCAACGAACCACCTATGTGCGCCAAATGCAATGGCATTTTAAAACCGGCCACAATCAGTTTCGGGCAAAGTTTACGGCAGGAAGATTTGCAAAAAGCCAGTGAAGCCGCCTCACGATGTGATTGTGTGATCGCGCTCGGTTCGACCCTTTCTGTGCATCCCGCGGCGAGCCTGCCGCTTATTGCGACCCGGCGTCAGATTCCGTATGTTATTATCAATCGCGGCGCAACAGACCACGACGGTCTGCAGCAAGTGCGCCTGCGCATCGATGGCGACGTTGCTGATTTCCTGCCTGCGGCCGTAGAAATGGGATTATAAATTTCTCAATGAAAAAACGGGAATACAAGGCAGACTTTCGCTTCTACGAGGAGCTTAATGATTTTTTACCCCCGGAAAAACGCAAGCAGACGTGTGTTTTTGAATTTAATGGTCATCCGGGTATCAAAGATCCCATCGAAGCGCAAAGGGTGCCGCACACCGAAGTTGATCTGATTGTCGTCAATGGTAAATCTGTCGGTTTTGAGTATCAATTGCAGCACGGTGATCGCGTCGCTGTTTATCCTGTTTTTGAAAGTTTGGATATCAGCCCCATCGTGCGTTTGCGGGAAAAGCCACTGCGGCGCCCGGCTTTTGTGCTTGATGTGCACTTGGGGAAATTAGCCCGCATGCTGCGTCTGCTCGGCTTTGATATCAAATATGAAAATGATTTTGATGACCCGGAAATTGTACAAATTTCCTTGACCGAGAATCGCATTATTCTCACCCGTGACCGGCGTGTATTTTACGCCAAAGAGGTTACGCACGGATATTGGGTGCGCTCAACCGACGCTTTGCAACAGGTTGAGGAAGTTTTAAACCGGTTTGATCTGCACGCCTCGGTGCAACCATTTCATCGCTGCACGGCCTGCAATGGGAGAATACAGCCCGTGCCAAAGCAATCCATTCTACACCGACTTCAGCCAAAAACTATTCGTTATTTCAATGATTTTTTTCAATGCGTTTCCTGTGACCGAATTTACTGGAAGGGATCGCACTTTCAAAAACTACAAAAAAAACTGCAGAGGGAATTTAAAATTGAGACATCAACTCATTAGACAACTTTTTCAAACCGTTCTGATATTTTCAACACTCGTAAAGTGTACCACAGACTCGCAATCTGTTGATTTTGCAGCAATTTTCGATGAATCTGGTGTCACCGGCACATTTGTTTTACAGGAATTGTATTCGGGAAAAATGCAAATTTACAATGAAAAACGAAGCACACAGCCCTATATCCCCGCATCAACATTTAAAATACTCAACTCTCTCATCGCCCTGGAAAGCGGCGCTATTTCTGACACGAATGAAATCATCAAATGGGACGGAACAGTGCGCAGCATCGAGCAATGGAATCGAGACCACAATTTGAGCTCAGCCATCAAAGTGTCAGCCGTGTGGTTTTATCAGGAATTGGCGCGCCGGATTGGCGCCGAAAAAATGCAGCATTTTGTGGATAAATCAGCCTATGGCAACAAAAATATCGGCGGCGAACTGGATTCATTTTGGCTGCGGGGCGACCTGAGAATCAGCGCAATCGAGCAGATAAGTTTTCTGAAGAAATTTTATCAAGAGGACTTGCCATTTTCTTCGGAAAACTTTAAAAAAGTAAAAGAAATTCTCGTCGTTGAGCGCGGGCAGGACTATGTTTTGCGCGCCAAAACAGGCTGGGGTGGACAGGGGAAGTCGGAGATCGGCTGGTATGTCGGCTATCTCGAAAAACAGGATGAAGTGTACCTGTTTGCCTTAAATATCGACATCTACAAAAATGATGAGGCCAAAGCACGTGCTGGAATCGCACGGAAAGTTTTGCAAGCCCGGGGATTGTTACCGGAATAGTCCGCTTCGATAGATTTTCGTAGAGTAACCCAAATCACTTTGCAATTTTAACTTTGAAATATAAAAATCTGGAAGGAACATAATGCACGTTCAGCAAATAAAAATGACGCCCAATGGCCCGGAAATGTCGCGTCTCGCCATCGGTTTCTGGCGCTTGATGGAATGGAATTATACACCAGCACAAATTGTCGATTTTGTCGAACAGGCATTGGAGTTGGGAATTACGACCACGGATCACGCCTCCATTTACGGGGGATACCAATGCGAAAAAGCCTTCGGGGCCGCGCTACGGCATGCTCCGGATTTACGGGCCCGGATTCAAATTATCACCAAGTGTGGAATCGAAACTATGTGTGAGGCAAAACCGCAAAACGAGCTTGGCCACTACGATACACGCCGCGAAGTCATCATCGAAACAGCGGAAAAATCACTGCAAAACTTTGGTACCGATTTTATCGATTTATTGCTCATTCACCGCCCCGATCCGCTTTTTGATGCGGATGCGGTATCCGCTGCATTTTCGCAACTGAAGAAGGATGGTAAAGTTCTGCATTTCGGCGTTTCGAATTTTGCGCCCTGGCAGTTCGATCTTTTGCAATCCAGACTCGATTTCCCACTGATTACCAATCAGGTTGAGATTTCGCCACTGGAATTTAATGTTATGCACGACGGCACTTTGGACCAGTGCCAGCAGCATCGAATAGTCCCGCAGGCCTGGTCGCCTTTCGCACGTGGTGGGCTGTTCACCGGAACAGAGGCCCAAGCGCAGCGCGTACGTGCAGAATGTGAAAAGATCGCTCAGGAAATTGGCGCCACAGGCATCGATCAGGTTGCCATCGCCTGGCTACTCAAGCACCCGGCAAAAATTCAGCCCGTTTTGGGATCGGGTAAAATTTCACGGATTAAAAGTGCTGCCAATGCTTGTTCTCTGGAGTTGAATCAACAACAATGGTTTCGCATCTGGGTTGCTTCCAAAGGCCACGGGGTGCCGTAGCTATTTTACAATACGTGGGTATTCTTAAAATACTCTATTCAGAAATTGAACGCGGATGCGGCAAAAATGAGTGATGATAAACTTTTTAAAATTGGCACATGCAGCTGGAAATACGATTCCTGGGTTGGTCTAATTTATTCGGAAATGATTCGTGGCAATTACCTGCACGAATACGCAGCGCATTATCCAATTGTCGAAGTTGATCAGTGGTTTTGGTCGCTATTCCCCAATAGTCCGATAAAATTGCCCGATCCTGGCGTTGCGGCCACCTATGCAGCCGCCGTGCCCGACGATTTCCGCTTCACCATCAAAGTGCCAAACAGCATTACCTTAACACACTATTATAATCACGACAAGAAATCTGAACTGGTTGAAAATCCTCATTTTATGTCGAACGATCTATTTGAGCGATTTTTACAAAACCTCACTCCGCTTGAGCACAAGTTGGGCCCGCTCATTTTTCAATTTGAATATTTAAATAAACAAAAAATGCCCGCCCAGCAGATTTTTTTCGATAAGTTGCAGGAGTTTTTGGCAAACGCGCCCACCGGATTTCATTATGCCATCGAGACGAGGAATCCTAATTATCTGAATAAAAATTATTTCGATTTTTTACTGCAAAATCAACTTTCGCATGTCTTTTTGCAGGGATATTTCATGCCATCGATCATCGGAATTTATGAGAAATTTAAATCGTATTTAACCGATTCGACCGTAATCCGACTGCACGGGCCCAACAGGAAAGAAATCGAAAAAACGACCGGTAATAAATGGGATAAAATAGTTGCGCCGAAAGATGATGAACTCGTTAAAATTATTGAAATTGTCAAAGAATTAATGGAAAATAAAGTCGAAATTGTTTTTCATGTCAACAACCATTATGAGGGTTCGGCGCCGAAAACAATAGATAAAATTTTAAGCCGATTGTCTTGATTGTTTTGAGAGGCAGAACGCTACATCGGTCGGGAGAGCGCAAAAATGCTAAAATTACCTGAGCTTAATTCAGAATATAAATTGACGCACGATCAGATTTCGCAGTATCAACGAGACGGGCACATCCTTTTGCGAAATGTCTGCTCAAAAGCTGAAATCGCGGCGTTTCGCTCTCACATTGCGGCTGTCGTCGCTCAACACGCGAAAAAGCAAAAAGATTTGAGCGAACGTGATACGTATGGCAAAGCCTTTCTGCAAATTGGCAATCTCTGGAAACGCAACGAAGCCGTGAAAAAGTTTGTTTTTGCGCGTCGATTTGCCCAGATCGCAGCCCGGCTTGCAGGTGCAAATGCCATTCAACTTTATCACGATCAGGCTCTGTTTAAAGAGGGGTTTGGCGGACTCACGCCCTGGCATCAGGATCAATTTTACTGGCCGCTTGACACAAGCCAGAGCCTCACTTTATGGATGCCGCTGGTCGACGTATCCGCTTCGATGGGTTCGATGGATTTTGCCAGTGGCTCCCACAAAAATGGTCGATTAAAAGACATCCCGATCTCGGATGAATCGGACTCGTATTTTAAAGATTACATCAAAAATCATGATTTTCGCATTTGTCCCTCCGGGGAAATGCGGGCGGGCGATGCAACATTTCACAATGGCTTGACACTGCACGGCGCTGCAGCGAACAAGACAGGGCAAACACGTGAAGTGATGACGATCATTTATTATCCGGCAGGAACAAAATTGCTCCAACCCGGCAACGCAAATCAACAAATTGACTTTAATGCTTTTTACCCCGGATTGAAACCGGGACATGCCGCCGCCAATGAACAGACACCCGTTCTTTACAGCGAGCCGTGAGCCTGCTAATATCCCGATGCGATAATTGCCCGCATTTTAAGCGGGCTGGTAATTATAACCGTAGTGATGAAAAATTATGAAGGGGCGCTGGTGCTGGATTGAAGATAATTCAAACAAAAAATGGGACACAAGGTCCCATGGGAGATATATTTTTTTGTCGTAAGCCGAGAATGAATACTGAAATTAAGATTTAATATTAAAATCGCGGGCGACGTTGCGGGCGCTTTTCTCTTGGTTTTGCCTGGTTAATTTTGAGATTTCTGCCTTTGAGATCCTGACCATTCAAAGCTTTTATAGCTTTATCTGCGTCCGAATTGCTTGGCATTTCCACAAAAGCAAATCCCTTTGACTGGCCTGTTTGCCTGTCTTTGATGACGTTTACACTTTCAATTTCACCGAATTCATCAAAGAGCGCTTTTAAATCTTCTTCTGAAGTTTCATAGGACAGGTTGCCAACGTACAAGTTCATAATTCTTCTCTATTCTGTGTGTTTTTTAAAAGTTCTACTATCGAATGCAAAACACACACAAGCCAGACGATAATAATGGGTCACAATAAATGACCGTCAGATTACAGATTGCCAAGATAGGGAAATAAATTTAAAAAGAAATAAATTTATTCATTTGGTCAATATTTAAATATTTGAAAAATTATCAGATAGGCAACCATCTCCGGTTTGAAAAATCTTTTTTCAGGGTGAAAAAAATATTTTATTATTCGCTCGTGTGCACCGTAAACCAAGCTGGCTTAAAATTATTTATTATTTTGGATGGAATTTTCATCGCAGTAGTTATTTTTATTTTCGAATCATCGCGGAAACTTAATCGGGATAATGATTAGTAAAGAGCTGGATCCGGTTTAACTTTCCGTGAACATTTTTCACTTTTGATCGTCTACTTTGCAATTGAACAAAACTGCAATTACCCCAAATAACTGAAGAGGAGAATATGCGAAAATTATCTCTTATGGCGTTATTATTTTTGTTTGCCGGGCTGAGCAACGTGCCAGCCGGTGACAAACTTTCGGCGCCCTACACCCGTTTTACTTTGCCAAACGGTCTCACCGTCATTGTGCACGAGGATCACACAGTTCCGCGTGTATCCGTCAATATTTGGTACCATGTCGGCTCGGGCAGCGAAAAAGTTGGCCGCACCGGTTTCGCTCATTTATTCGAGCACATCTTATTTGAAGGTTCCGGACATGTTCCCGAAGGCAAGTTCGACCAGTGGCTCGAAGCAGCCGGGGCCAACAACAACGGTTCCACGACCAATGACCGGACGAATTACTACGAAGACCTGCCCAGCAATGCCCTCGAATTGGCCCTGTTTCTCGAATCCGACCGCATGGGTTATTTGATCGAAGCCATGTCCCCGGAAAAAGTAGACGGACAACGGGATGTGGTGAAAAATGAAAAACGTCAGCGCGTCGATAACCAGCCTTACGGCCGTGCATGGGAATTATTATCGAAAAATCTCTACCCCGCAGAGCATCCGTACTCCTGGTCTGTCATCGGATCGATGGAAGACCTTTCGGCTGCCAGTTACGATGATGTGGTAGAATTTTTCAACAACTACTACACACCATCAAACGCCGCGCTTGTAATCGCCGGCGATGTGAATACAGATGAAGCACGCAAACTCACCGAAAAATGGTTTAGCGACGTCCCGAATCGGGCAACGGCCCCGCCTGTTGATCCGGTACCGGCTGTGCTCAGTGAAGAAAAACGAATCGTGCTCGAAGACAAAGTTCAGCTCCCTCGCCTGTACATGGCATGGCTCTCCCCTGCCCGTTTCCAGCCGGGAGATGCTGAATTTGATCTGCTCACATCTGTGCTCACGGAAGGCAAAAATTCACGGTTGTACAAACGCCTGGTTTATGAATTGCAAATTGCCCAGTCAGTCAATTCATATAATGGTTCAAATAAACTTTCCGGTGAGTTTTATATCATCGCAACAGCGCGGGCTGGCCATACATTGGCCGAACTGGAAAAAGTGATTCAGGAAGAGCTCGATAAAATAAAAAATGAAGTCCCATCTGACCGGGAATTGCAACGTGCCTTGAATCAATACGAAGCTGATTTTTACCGTGGTCTCGAAAAATCCGGAGGCTTCGGTGGCAAGGCGAACCAGCTCAATACTTATTTTTATTACACCGGCAATCCTGATTATTTTAATGAAGATCTCGCCCGTTATCAGGCAATTTCTCCCAACGATCTGAGCGCGATCGCCAACACCTATCTCAACGATGATGCGCGGGTGATTTTAAGTATTGTACCGGAAGGAAAAACCGAACTGGCCGGCGAAAAAGGAGGGGTAAAATAATGGGAAAATATTTGAAAATGCTATTATCGTCGCTGCTGGTTTTTGCCGGTATGACAAATGGATTTGCGCAAAAACCCGACCGTTCTGCTCCCCCGGAACTTGGCCCTGTCGCTTCGCTTAACTTGCCGCCGCTCCAGCAATTTGTACTTAAAAACGGTATTCAAGTTTATTTGATGGAAAAGCATAATGTCCCGCTGGTTCAGGTGAACCTGCACATCGGCTGCGGATCGGTGAATGACCCTGCGGACAAGCTCGGGCTTGCTTCGCTGACAATGGATTTACTGAATGAAGGAGCCGCTGGAAAAGATGCGTTGGCCTTGTCTGACGCGATCGATTTTCTCGGCGCCAATTTAAGTACGAGCGCCGGCTTGCATTCATCCGAGGTGAGTTTGAATACTCCAGTTTCAAAAATGGGGGCTGCCCTTGCTTTGATGGCCGATGTCACTTTGCGCCCGGATTTTCCTGAAAATGAACTCAAGCGTATCGTTAAACAACGATTGAACGGTCTGGTTCAAAATCATGATCAACCGGGAACCATAGCCACGCATATGTTTAATAAAACTATTTTCGGTGAAACTCATCCCTATGGCCGCAGTACTTCCGGCGATGAAAAATCCCTGCGCTCAGTGAAAATCAACGATTTAACAGATTTTTACAAAAACAATCTCATAGCTAATAATGCCGTTTTTATCGTTGTTGGCGATGTTACCCAAAAGCAACTCCTGCCGTTATTAGAGAAAAATTTCAGTGCTTGGAAAAAAGGTACGCTAAACAAAGTTGAGGTCCCCACCGCGCAACAGGTCGAGAAGCGGACGATTTTCCTGGTAGACAAGCCCGGTTCAGCACAGTCTGTTCTGCGTATTGGGCATGTCGGCGTTAAACGCAAAACAGCCGATTACTTCGCTCTGCGGGTGATGAATACCATTCTCGGAGGGTCGTTTGCTGCCCGGTTAAACAGCAATTTGCGTGAAGATAAAGGCTATACCTACGGCGCTGGATCGCAGTGGGACTATCGCCCAACCGAAGGTCGATTTCTTGCCTATTCCAACGTGCAAACCGACGTCACCGACAAAGCAATTGTCGAATTCATGAAAGAATTCAAGAGTATTCACCAACCGATTCCTGCCGATGAGTTGCAGCGTGGTAAAAACTATGACGCATTGGGATATCCCGGGAACTTTGAAACCAATGCAGCGATTGCGGGTGCCATTCATAACATGATTTTTTACGGCCTGCCCGCAGACTATTTTAACGTTTACGTTGAAAACATTCTCAAAGTGCCTGCCATGGACGTTGCCAAAGTAGCGCAGAAATATGTGCTGCCTGAGCAAATGGCCATCGTAATCGTTGGTGACCGTGAAAAGATAGAACCCGGTTTGAAAGCGCTCAATCTCGGTGAAATTAAACATTTCAGCATCGAAGATGTGCTCGGAAAATTGCCGGATTTAAGTGATTTGAATTAACATTCATCTGCGCCGATGCATCTATCGGCGCACCACTTCAGACAAAACGCACACCCTTTCGTAGCCCAGGCCCTTGTGGCCTGCCTGACGAGTATCATCGATCTCATCCACCCACAAGGGGTGGGACGACGATTTTATTTCAATTGGCGATTCTCAAAATCTTCATTCAATCGAAACCGTTGCCATGGCCCTTGTGGTCTGCCTGACGGTAATTATCGATCTCATCCACCCACAAGGGGTGGGGCTACGATTATTTTCGTTGGCTAATCTCAAAATCTCCGTTCAATCGAACACGTAGCCCAGGCCCTTGTGGCCTGCCTGACGGTAATTATCGATCTCATCCACACACAAGGGGTGGGGCTACGATCTTTTTCGTTGGCGATTCTCAAAATCTCCGTTCAATCGAACACGTAGCCCAGGCCCTTGTGGCCTGCCCAACGATTATTTTTGATCTCATCCACCCACAAGGGGTGGGACGACGATTTTATTTCAATTGGCGATTCTCAAAATCTTCATTCAATCGAAACCGTTGCCCTGTCCCTTGTGGCCTGCCTGACGAGTATCATCGATCTCATCCACCCACAAGGGGTGGGGCTACGATCTTTTTCGTTGGCTAATCTCAAAATCTCCGTTCAATCGAACACGTAGCCCAGGCCCTTGTGGCCTGCCCATCATCACTGAGTGCGGATTACGATAAACAATTTGCAATTGAGGACAAACAAGCTGTAAATTCCCTTCATGAGCCAATTGATTGGATATTTTTCGCTTGATAAAACTGCCGCACGGTACAGCGCCTTTCTCACCAAAATCATCCCCAAACCGCTTTATGAACTTGAAATACCGCACTTTCACTTGCGCTGCGCCGGGCTCCCCGAAACCTGCCTTTATCACCAGCTCGATGAACATTCCGGATTTGTTGTCACTGGATTGGGATTGAATCTGAAAGCCGAAAAATGTGTGCCCCTCGCGACAGAACATTGGATCGAAATACTAAACGTGAATGAGCCAGTACTAAGTCATATCAATGGCCATTTTGCTATCGTTTTATGGGATGCCACGCACATTCGGTTTTTTAGCGATTCCCTCGGCTTGCGGACAATTTATTTTCGTGAAAATGGGCCCGGAATTCATTTCTCATCCCGTGCTGATTGGCTTAATCAAATGGTGGATTCGACTGAAATTAACACAAATACTTTCGGTAGCCATTGGTTGGCATTTAACGGTTTGAGCTGCGATCAGGCGTTAACCACAAATTCAAAACGACTGGGGCAAGGCGGTTTTGCCACTTTCGATAAATCAGGATTGAAAATAAAGAATGTGCCCTGGGAGTATAAATCGACCGGTGACTCCAATGAAATGAAGCTCACGCAATCCCTCATTTCCACAATAAACATCGAATCAATCAGGCAGCCATCCATTGGACTTTCCGGTGGTTTGGATTCCCGGCTTCTGCTCAGTCTGACACATAAAAAAGACAAATCTGAATTCGCCACCCATGTTTTCGGTGTTGCAGCGCACCCGGATGTGGTAATCTCCAAAAAAATAGCTGATGATTTTGGCCTCGCCCATGCCCACTTTCCCGATATAAATGGGGATGTGGATTTTGTTATAGACTTGGCTCGCGAATATTGCTGCGCCACAAACCTCATCGCGCCTGCTTCGACAGCCCTGCGGTTAGGTAATTACGATCAATTGAATCGGCACAATAAAATTATGATCGACGGTGGATTTGGGGAAATCGGACGGCGGCAATTTTTAAACCGGTTAAAAATAAATTTGGGTAACCGGCTGCAGCACCCTGATTTCACTGCGGTATTCCGATATTTTAACCTTTTCCGCGGCAATTTTTTCGATACTGACTTTGGGCATGAATTACAAAAGAGTGCGATAATCGAATTGCAAAATGTCTGGCAGGAAATGCCGCAAATCAGGGAAATCGGCATCGACAATTTTCTCGACCTATTTTCAGTTCGCACACGGTTGCCAAATTATTATGCCTATGAGCAAGCCCGTCTCGATGCCATCGTGCCCAATTTCATGCCGTTCGCACAACCGGATATCGTCGAATTATTGCTCAATCTTCCCGTATCCCAACGGCAAAACAGTTCGTTATTCCGACAAATGATTGCAAAAAACAATGCGCAACTAAATTCTTTTCCGCTGGTCAAAGGCAGCACGACATATCCTTTTTCGTACGGCACCATGGCTGCCAGAACCTGGACGGCGGTCAAAACAAAACTCAATTTAGCCTTTGTTGACACCCTGCACATTGATTTTTTACTCGCATTACAGGATTATATTCTGGGCATCATTCATTCGCAGTCAACAAAACAATATCCGTTTATTAACCTAAATTATCTCAAAAAGTGTGCTGCAGATTTTTATTCAGGGGATATTTCACGAGCAAATGAACTGGATTGGTGGCTCGCGTTTGAGTTTTGGCGGCAGGGGAACAAGATAAAATAAAAATGCAGTGCTCTTGATAAACACTGCATTGAATTTCCTGGCCGGCTAAACAACGGTCACTTCGCGTGCCTGTTTCCCCCGTTCATTTTCGGTCAAATCATATTCGACGTTGACTCCTTCTTCCAGCGTTTTAAAACCATCCCCCGCGATGGCTGAATAGTGTACGAAGACTTCCTCTCCTCCTTCGGACACGATAAATCCGTAGCCTTTGTTCGCGTTAAACCACTTCACGACGCCTCTTTGCCGCTCTGCCATAATAATACCTCCTTGGGAAAATCTGAAAAACTGCAGGAGCGCTCTCGCTGGGTAAAAAGAGGGACTGCTGAATAGCTAATGCCTTTTAATACCATGGAACGACTGCCAAAACGAATTAAATATGAATGCTCCAAATTAAGCAGGCACAAGCGGTACGAAATCGTATGTGCTATCCACTTGGCCCCTTTTTACTTTTATTGAGCGGTTGGGCAATGGATGAATTCGGTTCAGAAGGAAGTTATAAAAGTAAACTTTTTGGTAAAATAGGGCAATTTACAAGTTATTGCGTAATAATCAGTTGCAGTATTAAATAAAACGAAATGTTTCTCCCTGCAAATTCTCCGGTTTCGCCAAAATCAAAGAGCATCGAATAGATAATATATGATAACCCTTCTATTCTATTAATTTTGGGACATTAAAGCAATAAAATATTTTTGATTGAGCCTTTAACTCCGCATTTAAGCGAATAACTACTTTAGTATTAACCATTTAATCTTTTCTTTTTTGCTTGATCAAAAAAGAAACAAAAAAATCAAGGCTGACGAAAAATGACTAAAATTTTGGATTAATTCCTAAATCATTTAAACTCGCTTCGCTCAAACAGAAAATAATTCTTAACGGAATTAATCCAAAATTTCTTAACGCCATTTTTCGAAGGCCAACTGGGAAAAGGCAACGGAGTTAAAGACCTAATCAAAAATATTTTTTAATGGCGAATTATTGCAATTGCTTACTTGTTGCTGCTGAGACGGATTTAATTTGAGGGCAATGCAGGTTTGAATTCCCGTTGAACGGCCGTTCATAATGCATCAATTTACGTCAAGGAATTAAAATATTTCAGATGAAACCCCGTGCGACTAATTTCGATTTTCAACTACACTATAAAATATTGATAGATTTATCAGGAATATCGATCAGATATTTATTCCTCGTTTGCCCATCATATAGTAATTTGCCGGCAGATGTTTAATAGGCCACGATTTCGACTCAAATCCAACAAGCCGTTGCCGCCATTTTTCGAAATATTGGAAATTATCTCTCTTCTCAAAGCTGTCCTGATAGGCGAACAGATAGGCATGAAATAAATCCATCTGCGATAAAAATTTCTGCCGCAGTTCAAACGGCGTCTCGCTTAATGACCAGGTAGCGATGAACAATCCCGGATCGATATCCTCGCCCAGAGGCAATACTTCTTCCAATTGATCGATATCTGACATACAAAAAATGCCTTCATACTCCCTTTGAAACGCCTCTGCCGATTCCAGCATGGAGTATCCCAAAGCTTTTAAATAAAATGTTTGCAGCGCGGAAAATATCGGGAAATCAAAGATGACATATTTGCCGCGAAATCCCAGGGCGTGGCACAGATGCGCCATGGAACCGTAGCCGCCGCCAAACTCAAATATATATTCCATCTGGTCAATGCGTAATTTAGTGCTCTTTTCAAATTGAGACAAATGATAAGCCTGGTGTAAAAGATTTCCACTGCTCGCAGGATAGGCTGGAAATGGCAACGGCCATCCCATTTGCGGTTCAGCAACTGCCGTCTGCCATCGAGTTGCCCACTCCGGTAATGTCAATAACGAATTTAATTCAACGGACATGTACGGTGGCGAGGTGACAACCATGGTATGTAACAAAACATCCCAGCGGAGAAATTTTTCGGGATTGCCGAGCAAAATAAGTTCGCGGAGTCGATAGCAGTTTTTCATCCATTCAGAAATACCAGCGGATACATCGTCACTGACGGGTTGCGGGATTGTTCGAACTTGCATCCGCAGTTCATCAATGAGATGACTCATGTCAATTTCTGTTAAATCATTGGGATAAATTTGAATTTGGCTTGTCATAATTTTTTCACCTTGAGCTATTTGTCTATCCTGAATTAAATGGTATAGGGTTTCACAAAATTCAGAAGTTATTGTTTTTAATTAACATACAGAGTTACTAAATTTGCGATTTCCTAATCAAGTTAACTTATTGTTTTTATTGAGTCAAAAACTGTAATACAAGCTGTTTTTTTCATAAAATCAGTCAATTTGCAGCCCAA
>QQUE01000003.1 GCA_008501765.1 Calditrichota bacterium | reverse complement strand
ACATTGAAGTCTTCTATAATCGTGAAAGATTGCATTCTTCACTGGGTTATATGAGTCCTATTGAATTCGCAAAACAAAAAATCGCTGCATAACTTAACTAATAGTCCGTTTTTCTATTGCAAGATCAGGGCTGATCGATGAATTTAGTCAAAACTAATTCTCATAATTAATAAAACTAACCTGAAAATTATTAAGTCAGGGAATAATTTACCGCTACTAATTGAGAGAGAACAACGGCTTTGCTTTTGTAAAATTAATTTTCAAAATTTGTAAGGATAACCCGTCTCAGAAAAATCATATTTAAGAGTAAATCAATTCTCAGCGTAAATTGAAACAATTTAAACCAAATCGGATCGATTTATTTTAGCGGATTTTTGGCAGAAAAGCGAAAAAGGTTATTGTAATTTTAAAAATTAAAATAATTTATATATCAATATATTTGCCTGGCATTATCTTTGATAAATAATTCGAATTCATTTGCGATGTTTTAACTCTGGTTTGAAAAGAACGCTTAAAATTTGCTCACGTTTTTCAATTTGAAATAAATCTTTCATCCCGGTTTACAAGGGATATTTTTCTTGTTGATTTTATCATAAAAATGGATTAAAAACATCAGAGTTCGAGCGCGCTGAATTAAGTTCGATCAGGAAAATAGTAGTCAAAGTTGGCGAATTTATTTAGCCTGAATTATTCATAAAGGGCAGTGGATGTGCCTGGCACTTAGTTGATTTTTATAAATTTAACTAAACAAAGTAGCTTTTAAGGGCATTCATAACTTGTAGAAGTGCCAGGCACATTTTTATCAGTTTGTGAATAGATCAGGTTCGAAAAATATTTATTTGGAGTTATAAATTATGCTGGTAATTTTAACAGCAATCGGCGCTATGACCGGACTTACCATCGCTTTGGCAATCCTGCTGGTCATCGCCAACAAGAAATTATACGTCTATGAAGATCCCCGCATCGATATCGTTGAAGATATGCTACCCCACGCCAACTGCGGTGCATGCGGATTTCCCGGTTGTAGGCCCTTCGCCGAAGCGCTGGTAAACAGCGAAACCAATCCTGGAAAATGTACTGTATCTTCACCTGATGGACTCGATGCGATAGCAGGATTTCTGGGTGTCGATGCCGGCTCTGAGGAAAAACGTGTGGCACGACTGGCCTGTGCGGGTGGCAAAAACGTGGCCCGTTCGCGCGCTGCATACACAGGAATAAACACATGCCGGGCCGCAGCACAAGTCGCCGGCGGTGGAAAAGTTTGTTCCTGGGGATGCCTCGGTTTGGCGGATTGCGAAGTTGTCTGTGATTTTGACGCCATCTCGATGAATCGTTTCGGGTTACCGGTCGTTGACGAGGAAAAATGCACGGCGTGCGGAGATTGTGTCGATATTTGCCCAAAAGACCTTTTCTCGCTGCATGCAATCAGCCACAGATTATGGGTAAACTGTAAGAGTCTTGCCTCCGGAGATGAAATTCTTGAGTATTGTGAGGTTGGTTGCACGGCCTGTGGCCGCTGTGCTATGGATTCTGAGAATAACCTCATTGTAATGGAAAACAATTTGCCGGTTGTAGATTATTCAAAAAATTCCAACACGAAAAAACCAATTCAACGCTGTCCCACCGGGGCCATTGTTTGGCTGCAACCCGATGGCAGCGTCGTCAAAGGAGAAGAAAGTCCAAAAGTTTTAAGAAAATCGGAATTGCCTCCTGTTAGCAGTTAAAGCAGGCAACATATTTGAGTTGAATACATAGTTATTTTAATTAAACAAAAGGATGGGTAAGATGGCAAAACCCAATAAAAAGGTAAAATATCCAGGTAGCCGAGTGGCGATGGATGGAAATACAGCCGTCATCATGTGCGAGCGCGAATCCACAGATGCAGCTGGTGCATATCCAATTACACCTTCGACGCAAATGGGGGAATATTGGGCTGAAGAAACAGCCAAAGGTCATTTAAATATATCAGACAGACCGCTTATTTTTATCGAACCGGAAGGCGAGCACGCAGCCGCTGCCGTGACGGCCGGGTTGTCGATGACAGGATTGCGCGCATCCAATTTTTCCTCCGGACAGGGCATCGCCTACATGCACGAATCGCTTTACGCCGCCGTTGGCAAGCGATTGACCTACGTTTTAAATATTGGCGCCCGCGCGATGACAAAAAGCACGCTCAATGTGCACGCCGGCCACGATGATTATCACTGTGTTGATGATACCGGTTTTTTTCAAATGTTTGGCAAAAATGCCCAATCCGTTTGCGATCTGAATATTATTTGCCACAAAATTGCCGAGCTTGCACTGACACCGGGGATTATTGCCCAGGACGGTTTTCTCACCACACACTTGATCGAATCGTTAATGATTCCCGAGCGTGAACTCATTGCCGAATATCTTGGTCTGCCGGATGACATCATCGCAACGCCGACTGCTGCGCAAAAAATAATTTACGGTGATACCCGCCGGCGTATTCCGGAATTATGGGACGTCGATAATCCCGTAATGGCCGGAATCGTGCAAAATCAGGACGCTTACATGCAAAGTGTTGCTGCACAACGTCCATTTTTCTTCGATCATATTCAAGAATTCACCGATCAGGCATTTGAAGAATTTAAAAAGCTCACCGGCCGCGAATACGCTCGTGTTATGACCTACAAAGCCGAAGATGCGGACTATCTCATCATCGGGCAGGGTAGCGTCATTCCAAGTGCTGAAGTTGTTGTTGATTATCTGCGTGAAACACGTGGAATCAAAGTCGGCGTTGTCGATATGGTAATGTTCCGCCCCTTCCCCTCTGACCAGATTAGCTCAATCATCAAGGGTAAAAAGGGCATCGCAGTTCTCGAACGCCTCGACCAGCCATTGGCCGTCGATTTACCGATTATGCGTGAAATTCGCGCAACTATTTCAAAATGCCAGGAAAATGGATTGGCCAAAAAAGACCTGCCATATCCGGGATTGGAAAGCTACAAAGCAATAGATGCCCCAGCATTGTATTCCGGTTCATTTGGCATGGGAAGCCGGGATTTGCAGCCGGAAGGATTGATCGGCACTGTTGAAAACATGCTGCCTGAAGGCGACCACAAAAAGATGTTTTATCTTTCAATTGATTTTATTCGTGACAACGCTCTTTCGCCAAAACAGGATATTCACCAGCAAAATATTCAGGATGCCTATCCGAAAGTGAAAGAACTTTCTGTCCGCGGCAGTGAAAATCCAAACTTGATGCCGGAAGGCAGTATCACCGCCCGTTTTCACTCGATCGGTGGCTGGGGTGCGATCACCACCGGTAAAAACCTGGCGATGACGCTTTTTGATCTGCTTGGCTACCACATTAAAGCCAACCCGAAATATGGTTCCGAGAAAAAAGGCCAGCCGACGACTTATTATCTGGCAGCCGCACCGGAACCCATCCGCGTTAACTGTGAATATTATTATGTGGATGTCGTTCTTTCACCGGATCCCAACGTACTTGGACACACAAATGCTCTGGCCGGGCTGAAAAAAGGTGGCGTCTTCATCATTCAGAGCGATCTCGATTCACCGCAAGCTGTCTGGGAAAACATTCCGGTCCATTATCAACGTTATATTGCCAAAAACGATATCCAGCTTTATTATATCGATGCATTTAAGGTAGCTCGCGAAGAAGCAAGTAATCCTGAATTGCAGTACCGCATGCAGGGGATTGCATTCCAGGGAGCCTTCTTTGCCGCATCTGATATAATGCAAAAAGCCGGACTCGATCATGAGAAACTTTTCGATGCGATCGAAGAGCAGCTCGAGCATAAATTTGGCAGCAAAGGCCGTGCAGTTGTGGAAGACAACCTGCGTGTCGTTCGCCGTGGATTTGAGGAAATTCATCAAATTACAGAAATGCCAATCGGTGAAGCAACCACTGACAAATCCAATGGCGTTGCCGCTGAACCAAAACTGCCTGTCATGCTGAAACAACAGCCGGAAAGCAAAGCACCGGCAACAGATATCCATCGATTCTGGGAGCAAACTGGAAACTTTTACGCTCGCGGAATGGGAAATGACAATATTACCGATCCCTTCATCGGCTTGAGCTTAATTCCAGCCGTAACCGGCGTTTACCGGGACATGACCGGCATTCGTTTCGAACATCCAAAATGGATTGCTGAAAATTGTACGGCTTGCGGTGATTGTTATACTATTTGCCCGGATACCGCTATCCCCGGCCTGGTTAGTGAAGTCGGCGCTGTATTGGATACCGTGGTGAAACGGGTAAAAAAAGCTGGCCATGAACTAAAACATCTGCCGAAAGCCGTTCGAAAAATGGAAGGCAACCTGCGGACACTCTTTGCTGCTACAAAAAATGAGAACACACGCAAGTTATTCGACATCGCAATTCGTGAAACAATTTCCGGATCAGCCCTCGAAGGTGCCGAAAAATCCAAACTCGAAGCCGAGTTCAAGTTATTTGAAGAAGAACTGGCCGATTTTCAGTTCGCGGTAACGCGCCCCTATTATGATGTGCATGAGAAGAAAACCCCAAATTCTGGTGCCCTTCTCAGCATAACCGTAAATCCATACACATGCAAAGGCTGTATGGAATGTGTTGATGTTTGTGACGATGAAGCACTCATCCCGATGACGCAAACAAAAGAAAGTATCAACTGGTTACGCAAGGATTGGGATTTCTGGCTCGATCTGCCAAACACACCGAAAAACTACATTCGTATCGATGATCTCGAAGAAGGCATCGGTGCGCTGGACACACTCCTCCTCGACAAAACCAATTACCTATCCATGGCAAGTGGCGATGGTGCCTGCATGGGTTGCACGGAAAAAACCGTTGTCCATCTTTTCACAGGAACAATGGAAGCACTGATGCAGCCTCGGGTGGAAAAACATCTGGCATATATAGATGAATTAATCACCAAACTGCAGAAACATATTCAGCTTAAACTTGTTTCCGATATGGATATTAGCGACTCCGAAGCCATGAGTAAAGCTATCGATGAATTAAAAGATAGCGACATCACACTGGCCTCCATCGCCGGTAAAATGGAAAAAATGCGCGGTAGCAAACCTGTCGATGAAGAATGGCTGAAGCGTGTTACACAGCTCATCGCCAAGCTCAAGCATTTGAAATGGAAATACAGCGAAGGAACAACCGGTCGCGGCCGCTCAAGTATGGGCATGATAAATTCAACGGGTTGTACCTCCGTTTGGGCATCGACTTACCCGTTCAATCCGTATCCATTCCCATGGGCAAACCATCTTTTTCAGGATAGCGCATCGATGGCAATGGGTGTTTTTGAAGGCCACATGGCGAAAATGGCTGAAGGTTTCAAAGCCATTCGCACGGCAGAACTCGAACTCAATAATGAATACAGTGATTCGAAGCACAAAGAATTCTTCCAATACTTTAACTGGCACCAATTTAGCGATGCTGAATGGGATTTGTGTCCGCCTGTCGTGGCTGTCGGAGGCGATGGCGCCATGTACGATATTGGCTTCCAGAATATTTCCCGGGCCATGATGTCAGGCAAACCAATCAAAATTCTGGTTGTCGACACCCAGGTTTATTCAAATACCGGAGGTCAGGCTTGTACATCGGGCTTTGTTGGTCAGATTTCAGATATGGCCCAATATGGCAAAGTCCAGAAAGGTAAAGAAGAAATCCGTAAAGAAATCGGGCTGATAACCATGGCGCACCGCACGACGTATTTTATGCAGGGCGCAACCTCCAACACCAGCCACATGATCGAAGGATTTATTCAGGGATTAAAGGCACGGCGGCCAGCACTTTTCAACCTGTATTGCCCTTGCCAGCCGGAACACGGAATCGCGGACGATAAAGGCTATGAACAATCCAAATTAGCAGTCGAATCGCGTGCCTATCCGTTATTCAGATATAATCCTGACCTTGGCAAAACGCCGGCTGAATGCTTTGATCTTGAGGGCAATCCAGCCATCGAAAATATGTGGCCTGTCTACACCATCACTTATGAGGAAAATGGCCGGGAAAAATCCATGGAATTACCCATGACATTTGCTGATTTTGCCGTAACCGAAGCACGCTTCCGCAAGCATTTCCGCAAAGCACCGCAGGAAACATGGAATGAAAACATGGTTCTTCTGGCCGATTTTCTTGAGCTCGAGGCCGAAGATCGTGAAGGAAAATTTCCATTCATCTGGGTCGTTGATGCGAAAAACCGGCTCAACCGTTTGATGGTTGCCGAACCAATCGTGCAATCATGCGAAGAGCGGCTGGATTTCTGGATTATGCTCAAAGCCATCGCCGGTGCCGATCAAAAAACCACGGAAGTTGAAGGCATGGAAGAGAAAATCCGTACCGAAGTGGTTCAAAGTATCGCAGCCGGTCTCTTGCAAATGGCTGGTGGAAATGGTGGTCAATTATCGATTCCGAGTATTTCCGCAAGTGCTGTCTCTGCTGAAACTGCGGCAGTGGCAGCAGACGAGGCCTCGCAGAATGGCGAATACATGGCGCCGTGGATCGACACGGAAGAATGCACCACATGCGATGAATGCACCAAGCTCAATCCAAAGATTTTTGAATACAACAGCTCGAAAAAAGCGGTAATCAAAAATCCAAATGGCGGTCCCTATTCGGATATCGTAAAAGCAGCGGAAAAATGCACGGCACGGGTTATTCACCCGGGATTGCCGGCTGATCGCTCTGCTAAAGATATTGATAAGTGGATCAAACGCGGTGAAAAATTCAACTAAAAACAGTGCGCTCCTGCACTATTAATTTGCAGGAGCATGCTTGATTTTACGCGCAGGCACCCCTCAATACATCCCGCCAAAAAACAGGCGGGACTCTCGGGATGCGAACCGGTTTGATTTTTTAGTTTTCCATATTATCAACGATCCCGCTGCAAGCAGATGGGGTATTGTTGAATCTTTATTAATAACCCGAAGCACGCTTCGGGCAATCAGACCCAAAGAGATTACTGTTTTCAAATGAACTCATAAATACAATGCAGTAAAACGATAAAAAAACTTTCAATCAGAATCGAAAATCCAGAGTTTTATTTCTCAGTATCACAACATTCTGAGAAAATAATTCAAACTAAGAAAAATATAAATTCAAAATATGACAACTGTTGTAGCTAAAAAAACATTTGACCACGGCGTGCATCCACCGACGTTTAAGGACGGGACTGTCAAGCGGGAAATTCGTCAGTTTCCGTTCGCCAAGGTGCTGATCATTGCCCTGTCGCAACATTTGGGCGCACCAGCGAAAGCCATCGTTCGCGAGGGCCAGGAAGTTCAGCGTGGTGAAAAAATCGCCGAATCCGGTGGATTCGTCTCAGTGACAATGCATGCACCTGTTTCGGGAATCATCAAAAAGATAGGCTGGGCGCCAAGTCTGAACGGCAAAATGGTCAACAGTATATTTCTCGAGCCATTCCCCGCTTCGGGTCAGACCATTGAGCCCAGCACACCATGCGATGTTGATACTGCAAGCGCCGATGAAATTATCGCTGCCATTCAGGAAGCCGGAATTGTTGGCCTCGGTGGCGCCGCTTTCCCGACCCATGTAAAACTCAAAATCCCCGAAGATAAATCAATCGACACCCTCATCATCAACGGTGTTGAATGTGAACCGTATTTGACTACCGACCACCGGGTGATGTTGGAGCAACAAGATGATATTTTCATGGGTATCCGCTACATACTCAAAGCAACCGGAGCGCAGCGAGCCATTATCGGTATTGAAGCCAATAAACCCGATGCGATCATTTCTCTCAGAGAAAAAATTCCTGCAGGACTCCCCATCACGGTCGAGGCTGTGAAAGTGAAATATCCGCAGGGCGCTGAAAAAATGCTGATCACAGCTTTGCTCGGGCGCGAAGTTCCTTCCGGCGGATTACCGGCAGATTGTGGCTCTGTAGTTGTCAATGTAGCGACGACAGCGGAAATTGGCCGGCTGCTGCCAATGGGGCGCGGCATCATCGAAAGATCGATTACCATTACCGGTCCCGGCGTGGAGAAAATAGGCAACTACCTCATTCCCATCGGAACACCTTTGCGCTATGCACTCGAGCAGGCCGGCCTGAAGAAAAATGCCACGCGGGTAATTCTCGGCGGCCCGATGATGGGTTTCACCGTTTCCAGTCTCGACGTGCCGATCACCAAAGGCACATCGGGACTATTGGTGCTCACCGATCATGAAAGTCAGCTGACTATTCGCAAGGAATATGCATGTATCGGCTGTGGTTATTGCCTCGATGCCTGCCCCATTTTCCTCAATCCATCCCGTATGGGACGGCTTGCAAAATTTGAACAATATGATGCTATGGAAAAAGAATACAACTTGATGGATTGTTTTGAATGCGGCTCATGCTCCTATGTTTGTCCGTCCAACATTCCACTGGTGCATTATTTCCGGGTATCCAAAGGAATTATAAGAGATAAAAAGGCCTCTGCATGAATGTCTTAAATAAAACGTTGGAAATCCGAACTTCGCCGCACTTGAAATCGGCGGTGAGTACGGATCAAATTATGATGCATGTCGTCATTGCACTCGTGCCGACAACACTTTTCGCAATTTACGCTTTCGGTCTCGCTGCACTGCTGATTCTTTCGGTGACCACTTTCACGGCTATTTTGACGGAACATATTTACTGCCGACTCAACAACAAAGAAACGACGATCACCGACTGGTCGGCTGCCATAACCGGATTACTTTTGGGTTTGACCCTGCCTCCCGCCCTACCTTTGTGGATGGCCGCGCTTGGCAGTGTCGCATCCATCGCTCTGGTAAAATTGCTATTCGGCGGTTTGGGTTATAATATTTTCAACCCGGCCTTGGGTGGCCGTGCCATTTTACAAGCTGCATTTCCCGTGGCAATCACAACCTGGCACCCGGCGTTTTTAGCTGATCGATTTTCCAGTATCCCAAGTTCGAGTTTTGCCTGGCCTTTCACAACAGGAACTTACGACGCCGTTGCTGGCGCTACCCCACTGGGAAATATGAAATTTAACCAGGTTTCAACCGATGTTACCGACATGGCAATGGGTCTCACCTCCGGCTCGGTTGGTGAAACCAGCGCTGTTTTGATTTTACTTGGCGGCGCTTATCTTGTTGCCCGCAATATGATGAATTGGAAAATTCCGGTGGTTATATTTATTACAGTCGCTATCCTTTCCGGAATTGTGAATTTTTTCAATCCGAATACACCAACACCGATGTTTATGCTGCTCTCGGGCGGCATGATGCTCGGCGCGGTTTTTATGGCCACCGACATGGTATCTTCGCCTGTTACCGACAGAGGCATTATTGCCTATTCCGTGATCATCGGAATTATGGTGACGGTCATTCGCTTGTGGGGTGGCCTGCCGGAAGGAATGATGTACGCTGTGCTCATGGGAAATGCTGTATCTCCCCTGCTTAACCGCTCGTTAAAATCACGGGTTTATGGCACCGGCAAGAAAGGAGGGGCGAAATGAATCAGGCGGAATTGGATAAATTGGTTGAAGCCCCAAATAGCTGGCACATGGTGCGTGCCCTCGCGGGAATCGGATTGATGTGCGCATTGCTCATCGTTACAACTTATGAATTGACTTTTGAAACTATCAAACAAAACAAAGCCGAAGTGCTCGAGCGAGCAATTTTTAAAGTTGTGCCCGGTGCGCAATCGAAAACAACTTTCATCGTCAAAGATGGCCAGGTTGAAAAATTGCAGGGCGAAAGCAATAGTGGACTCAAATATTACGCCGGGTACGATGATTCAGGAAAATTGATTGGTGTTGCTTTGGAAGCAGCCGGACAGGGATTTCAGGATATCGTGCGTGTGCTTTACGGTTTTTCACCAGACAAACAAGCCATTGTTGGTATGGAAGTTTTGGAAAGCAAGGAAACGCCCGGACTCGGTGATAAAATCGAAAAAGACGAAACATTTCTCAAAAATTTTGAAGCGCTGGATGTCTCTCTCAACGAGAGCGGCGATAATCTGAAAAATGAAATCATCTTTGTAAAAAACGGCACCAAAGCCAATCCCTGGGAGCTGGACGGAATCACCGGTGCAACCATTTCTTCGAAAGCAATTGCGGCGATTTTACAGGCAAGTGCCTCGCAGAATATGCCTTTTTTAAATCAAAACATAGAAAATTTTAAACAACAATAAAAAAAATAGATAGACATTATGAATGAAGCCAACAACAAATTAGACACAAATACCTTTATAAAAGGGCTGTGGAAAGAAAACCCGGTTTTCGTGCAAGTTCTCGGCATGTGCCCGGTGCTCGCAGTGACAAATTCAGCCACAAACGGCATGGCTATGGGACTGGCAACGGCATTCGTGCTCATTATGTCGAGCACGCTTGTTTCGCTGCTGCGCAATTTCATCCCAAAACAGGTACGGATCGCAACTTTTATTCTCATCATCGCAACCTTCGTAACGGTAGCGGAATACTTAATTCAGGCAATCAGCATCGACATCCACAAAGCGCTGGGAGCATTTATCTCACTCATCGTGGTGAACTGTCTGATTCTTGGCCGCGCAGAAGCTTTTGCCTCGAAAAACTCGGTCGGCAAATCGATTCTCGATGCCACTGGAATGGGTGTGGGTTTTACTTTTGCCCTGCTCTGCCTCGGCGGTGTCCGCGAAATTCTCGGCACCGGCACATTTTTCGGCATACAAATTCTCGGCGCGAGTTTCGAGCCCTGGATTTTGATGATATTGCCCGGTGGCGGATTTTTTACCTTGGGAGCATGGTTGCTTTTATTCAATTACATGAAAGAGCGTAAAGCTGCCAAAATGCAGGAGGCTACAGCATGAATGAATCATTGAGTTTTATATTTATAAATGCCTGCCTGGTCAACAACTTTGTGCTGGCTTATTTTCTTGGGATTTGCCCGTTTCTCGGTGTCTCCGGCAACATCGGCACAGCCTCGCGCATGGGTGGCGCCGTTATGTTTGTCATGCTCGTCAGTTCGATGTGCGCCTACGGTATCCATCTAATGCTGGTCGCCATCGACGCGCCTTATTTGCAGCTCATCTCCTACATCGTCGTCATTGCATCCACGGTGCAACTGGTTGAAATGATTATCAAAAAATTCAGTCCGGCCCTGTTTCGTGCCCTGGGTATTTTTCTGCCGCTGATCACCACAAATTGCGCGATTCTCGGACTGGCCCTTTTTCAAACTAACAAAGGCTATGATTTTATTCAAAGCCTGATTTATGCCCTCGGCGCAGGTGCCGGTTTCACCATCGCACTGGTGATTATGGCTGGAATTCGCGAAGACCTCGATATCGCCGATACACCGAAAGTTGTGCGCGGCACCGCCATCGTTTTGATGGTCGCCGGAATGCTGTCCCTGACATTTATGGGTTTTGCCGGATTGGGAGGTTGATTTATGGAACGCATGCAATCGTATTTAATCGCCATCGGTTTGATCGTCGGAATGATGTTATTGTGGAGTATCGTGCAAGCTGGTTGGCGCAAGGTTTTTGCCGCCGGATCGTTGCGGGATGTGCTCTCGATGCGCGGCGGCTGCGGCTCGTGCAAAACACACGGCCACTGCATTAAAGATGAGGACGAACGGTGTGACAATCCGCGCATCCGCTGATTTTTTTAATAATTTACGAGTAGATATGAAATTTCAATAAATAAAAAATTAATTAATTCGGGCTTAAATTTTTACTGTTCGCTCACCATTGTGTAGGTATAAAATTGAAAATTCAGGCTTTGGGGAGAATCACCAATAAGGAATTTGATTTGGCCTTTTGCTCACTAGTTTTTTGCCAAATGGCCTTCGAAAAATAGCGTTAAGAAATTTTGGATAATTTCCGTGAAAAATCATTTTATGTTTGAGTGTAGCGAGTTAAAATGATTTAGGAAATTATCCAAAATTTTAGCTTTTTTTCGTCAGCCTTGATTTTTTTGTTTCTTTTTTGATCAAGCAAAAAAGAAAGAATTAAACTAATAACTACAAAGGAGTTATGCTTCAAAATTCGGAGTTAAGGGCTCAATCAATAAGAAATTAAATCAGTACAAATAACGAGGTGAAAAATGAGTCAATTACAAGATTACGATATCTCCAATAAATTTTATGCAAAAGTACGATCGACAGAAAGAATAACGCCTGAGCGTTCCCCGGAAGTCCGCGACATAATTCTCGAACTCAACGAGGATTCAGATATAGCATTGGAACCAGGACAGAGCGTTGGCGTCCTGGTACCGGGCCCCCACGATTTTGGCAACAAACACCACTTGCGTCTCTATTCCGTCGCCAAAACCGCCGACAAAGGCGAAAAAATTAATCTCTGTGTCAAACGCTGCAATTATATCGATGAAGTCAACGGCGAAGAATACAAAGGCGTCGCTTCCAACTATCTTTGCGATCTGCGCCCCGGCGACGAAGTTGAACTCACTGGTCCCTATGGAATGGCATTCGAAATTCCCGCCGACAAAAATGCTGATATCATTATGGTAGGTTTGGGTACTGGAATCGCGCCATTCCGTGCATTTATTAAAAATCTCTATAAAAAGCACAAAAAGTGGGGCGGCCAAATCCGCCTGTACTACGGAGAACGCACCGGCATGGAAATGCTCTACCTGAATGATGAAAAAGACGATCTCGCTCAATACTACGATAAAGAGACATTTCAGGCCTTTCTCGCTGTCAGCCCGAAACCTTATCTCGATAAACCCATCGATTTTGAAAGTGCGCTGCAGCAAAACAAAGAAGAGCTATGGGAAATGCTGCTCAAGCCCAATACCCACGTTTTTGTCGCTGGATTAGAGCCAATCCTCGACGCCCTCGATCCCACCCTCAGCGAACTCGCCGGTTCCGAAGAACTTTGGAAACGCCGCAAAGCCGAGCTCAAAGCCGGCCAACGCTGGGTTGAATTGATTTATTGATTTTATCAAACCACAGATTCCATCTCTTAAAGAGATGGAATCGTGACAAAAACCTTCTCATGAATCACATCTGCACGCGATCAAGTTACAAATGATTTATTTTAAACCTTTAATTTCTTATTGAATAACCACCAATTGTATCTTTATTAAACATTTTTCTTGAATTCTTACACATTTTTCATATCTTTAGATATATTAATGGGGTCTCATCGTGTGAATACATCCCTTACCTCAGGTTTCAATTCAATATTTAGGATAAAGAATGGAACAGCTAGGAGAAACAAAGGGACTTCTTTCCAATTACACTAGGCAACAAGCTTTGCGAAAGGATAAACCAAAATCATTTAAACCAAAGACTCCGCGTACTTCAGACGGATATCAAGGTAGAACAAACTTTTATTTTGCAATTTTTGCTTTTTCAATTCTATTTGCCAACATTGCAAGTGGGGTTACTACATATAATGGAATTCGCTCAATTATCGCTCAAGATTGGCTTTCATTTCTTATAACATTTGCAATTCAAGGATTGATGTTTGGTACTGCAATGATACTTGCATTTAAAGCTAATTTAGACAAGAAAGGCTCAATACTTTTACTGTATTTAACACCAATGTTAGTGAGTGTTTTTTTTAATTATGTTTATTTTTGGGATAAATTTTCAGAACAATCTTCAATTCAGAATGCAGAGTTAAATTCAAAAATAGAACTAGAAAATACAGCTGTTAATTTTCGAGAATCAATCCCTGATTTTTTATCAAACATACAAACTGGACTTCAATCAGAGCTAATAGATGCAGAGGAGAAATTAAGAGTAGCACAATATGCAATGAGTGATGAATTAACTGAAAGAGGAACTGGAGGAAAAGGCCCGGGGCCATATTATAGACAATACAGAAATGAGTCCAACCAATTATCCGCTAAATTTGATACATATAAAGAAGAATCTGCAAAATTAAACAAACTAAGCAACGATATTTCGAAAACAGTTATGTTTGATTCAGTTGATTCATTAAAAATGGCAAACTCTAGGTTACTTAGAGTCTATGCACAATTCGGACATTATGCAACCAATGATATTCCGGTTCCATCATTCAAGGTGTATCCCGCTCAATTACTCCAAAGAGGTGAAAGACATAGCGTCCATGAAGCTTTCAGTGCATTATTCAGTCCAGACAAGTTTACCATATTAGCGCTATCCTTAGGCATTTTAATTGATTTCGTCATATTTATTTGGGTGTTTCTCAGGTTAATTGGAAAAGTTGACATACAATCCCTCACAAGAGAAGTCGAAAATGTCGCATAACAATCACTTAGTGTCTATAATCGGATCCGCAGGCTGCGGCAAATCAACATTTCTTGCAGTTAACTACTTCCTGCTCCAATCACAAGATAACGAATTTGGTATATATTTAGAACCTGCTCCAACATCAAAATTTACAACCCGGCAACTTATTGAATGGGAGGAGCAGCTTGATGATGGATATTTCCCAAAGAAATCTCCCGCCACGGCTGAAAAGATGACAACTTTGGAATTAAATCTCTGGCGCGAATTTGATGATGATCCATTAGGAATAACGGATTTTGATCCAGGTGGAGAAATTTGGGACGTATTTAATCCTATTCTCGATGATACACAGCTTGATGAAGATATAAAATATTATATCAAAAGTTCAAAAGGTCATTTAATACTAATTGATGTTAATGAAGCAGGAAAGCAGGATAATTTTTATCGAAGTATTTTAGCCAACATCAGAGAACTGATGCCGGAATATAGAAGAAGTGAACATAAACCTGTCGTTATAGTTCTCACAAAAGTAGATAAAAAAGCTGATATCAATAATTTCGATCCTTTGACATTCTTTGAAAAGGAGATGCCAAAGACAAGCAATTTCTTTAACCGTTTTTTTGCCCGTGACCGCAATCTTGAAGACTTGATATATCCTTGCTCAATTGGCGCTGTTTCAGAACAACATGATCTGTTGCATATAAATAGTGAATCAACAAAACATGAAACAATGAAAAATAAAAAATCTATCAGAATAAAATCTTTTAATCCAATAGGATTTAATGAGCCACTTTTTTATATATTTGATGAGATCGAACTGTTGAAAGAATAAAATATGTCTATAGATTTATTATTTGCAGCATCAATATCTGTGGGTGGTACAGAGGGATTTAGGATTTTTGGACATACCCCAGATGCTGAGTGGTGTAGGAAATCCTTAAATCAGTTAGTGCAAAATATTGCCGAATTTGATAACAATAATGAAGAATTTTTCTTTCTCCTAATTAATGGACAAAATAGTTCTAAATATTTAACTATTGGATTATTTTCACCACGCGATGACAGCATGGTTCGACAATCACAAAAATGCATTATAGGTGTTTCAGAAATAAATAGTGACTCCAGTATACATGAAACGATAGATTTAATAATTGGAAACAAAGATAATCCTGTGTTTCATGAGCAAGAATTAAAGCGTATCAAGACCGATATTAAAATTTTAAGACCTGAACGCTGTACTTCAGATAGAATAGATGATGGGGCGATTTTTCTATCTTTTATACTCCGCTCATACCTCTTTAGGGAAAAAAATATTCAAATTCCAAGAAACCTTATCCACATCAATCATCTATCAAGTTTGGACTATATTGAACCTAAATTTCTTCATGAATTTTCTTTAAGCACTTGTAAAGGAGTTCATTCAAATCCATTCAACTTTTATATGCAGGAATCTAAAAATGCTGATTTGGATACTCAGTTTCGTAAGCATATCAATGACTTTATAGGAAAAATTAAATATAATACACAAGAAAATATCACTGAAATATATGCTCACAACAGCTTTGTAAATTATTTTGATGCTTTAGTAGGAACGGACTTTAAATCAAATTTTGTAAAGAAGAATAAACCATCACGGTTTTCAGAAAGCAAGGAAAAAACTAAAGAAAATACAGAATCAAATAAATCGCAGTTAAAGAACCATAAACCAGACAATCCTAAAATATACAGCCAGCAAATTGAACATGATATTTTGCAATATTCGCACCAGGAAGCATCCGAACTTGCTCAAAAACTAACTCAAGAACTCACTGTAAATTGGATTGTGAAAAAGCAAGTCAATAAAAAATTACAACCAGTAGATTTCCTTGAAAATTTACATTCACTAATTCTATTAAAAAAACATAAAAATACAAGTTTGGATGAAAATATATTTTACCACAGGCTTATATCTTTATTGGAAGAAGATTTTGAAATAAATTTAAATATGCTACAAATCTATGTAGAATGTATAACTCACTACACATATGCCCAAAATCAATTCGATAAACTTGAACTCAACCGTATAGCTGCATTACGAACAATTAAACTTTTTGAATGTGTAGATGACCTAGTTTTGGACGCGGAAATTGCTATAAATCATATAATTACGTATCTATTAGAAATCCACAATAATAAAGCAATTGACAATTTGGTCTTCACGTCTCACAAAATAATTGAGTTTGTAAAACGTAATGAATTAATCTTTATAGAAAAACTGCTTGAGCAAGATGTAAATCAAATAAATATCGATAGATTGATCCAATCTAAATTTGCAACAGAGATTCTTTTTCAAGATATTTCGCAAAATTTAGACAACATCCCCAAATTACGATTACTCCATTCTATGACTGCATTACGATTGAAATCAATAGAACAACATAAATATTGACAGGAATAAAAAATATGCAAGATTCTCTATACTTAGCGATAGTTGAATATAGTTTATGGACAGCTTGTATTGGATTCGTAGGTTACGCGAATTACAAGGTATTGAAACGCTTAATTAAAGAAGATTTTAAACGGAGAGTGGAGGAAGAGAGTATTCACAGATACTCATCTATAGTAGCAATTATTGCATCTGCAATCGCTTCTATTCTTATTTATCGATTTTCAAATAACACAATTAGACAGAGCTTAATTAATACGAATGAATCACTACTTATCTACATTAGCGCCATCGTTCTATCTTTTGCTATAGGTTACTTTTGGATGCAACTAATTATCCAATCCTATCAAAAATTAAAAAAAAGAAGAAAAGAAATTCCTGCGAGTCAATTTGCGAAAAATGTAATGATTATGATGATGGCTACTTCCTTTTTTACTCTTTTACTCTCATCTCCTGCTATAATTGATCAAGAGATACCTGCCGTACGCGAGGTTTATTTGACCTTTTTTCTTGGTTTATCCTCGCGATATTTATTTGCGATCGATATAAATTACCGTGAAATGATTACCAAATTTTTTACATTTTTTAAGATATAAATCGCCATATATTTTCGGATGAATACGCTGAGTTTTAGTCGTTGAATACTCACGAACAGAGTCTTTGGTAAATTTGTACAGAAACAGTATTCAACTGACAGTCTCTCTTTTGGAATCAAATTTTTAATTCAGATGTTAGCACCTTTTCTTTGACCTTTTTCTTCATCCATTCAATATTTGCTTTAATTGAAGAATTCAACTCTTTGTCAGGAGTTTTTCCATTCATGTTTTGTCCTTGTTGTGGGCCGATTTCATTGTATTTTTTCAAAAAGAAGTCCAAAACTTCTTGAATCTATTGCACATCATCAATAATTTTGTACTTACTCTCTACAATTCGAAATTGCTCACCTAACTGCTATCTTTTGCAACAGAGTTCATTGGAACTCAAAACAATTTCCTTTCAAAGATTAAAAACACAACAACCCAGTCCAACTAAAAGGGCCCCCTTGAGACCCACGATTAAACTGGCAACCACCACAACCCCCGACGGTCATGCGCTGGTTCTGTCCCAACATGACCGGGATTTCTACATTTCTGTGAATGGCCGGCAACTCATGAACAGTCGTGAGCATAAGTCTGAACTGGAACTGGCGCGTTTGGGATGCCATTGTGTGCAAGAGCGTGAGCAAGCGCAGGTGTTAATCGGTGGCCTGGGCATGGGATTTACTCTCAGGCAAACCCTTGAGCTGGTGCCGCAAGATGCCACAGTTACGGTTGCCGAGCTGATTCCGGAAGTGGTCGATTGGAATCGTAATTTTTTGGGCGGCCTGACGCAGTACGCCTTACAGGACCAGCGCGTAGCGGTCAAATCCTGTGATGTGTTGGAGATAATCCACGCTTCTGCTGGTATTTTTGACGCTATTCTTCTTGATGTCGACAATGGGCCCGGCGCTTTGACCCATGCGAATAACGACAAACTGTATCGGCCGGCTGGTCTTCACGCCATGATGCGGGCATTGAAAAAAGACGGCTGCCTGGCGATTTGGTCTGTTGCCAGGGATATGCAATTTGAAAGCGTACTCAGACAACAGAAACTCCATTTTCGCACGTTCCGTGCCCATGCATCCAAATCATCAAAATCACGTTCCCGTTGCATCTGGTTGATAGCACAGCAAAAACTCGCACTACCACCGGCAAGCTTCTTTTTAAACTAAACCACTATGCACTGCAAGTACATAGGTTTGGCCAGGACTAAAAGTCCATTATTCAAGCATTAAATTTTCATAATTTGTAAGCCATCTTTTTCAATTGGTCATTAAAATGATCTTTCGCCCAGCGCCTACGCCAAACAGGAAATGCTTTTATTGGCCACAGATTAACACCGATGAAACACGGATTTTTTAAACCCGATAAAATCTGTGTTCAATCAATGTAAATCAGTGGCTGAAGTTTCTTCAATTCAATATTTGCATTGCATCTTTATTTTTTAAGGCATTAACTGAAAGTCTTGCGCTGGAAGCGCATAGTTTTAAACTAGCGCGTAGAAACAATAAAATCTAAACCATCGACTCCGATAAATTCTGGAATGCTCTCTCCACCAATCCTGTTAAGTAGTACGGAATTATCAAAATAATTCACTTTTCTCATTCAATTACTTTATAACAAATTCAAAAAAGGGAACTCGCCATGAAGAAACTCATCTTTCTTTTTCTCATCATGCTTAGCACAACACAATTGTCGGCACAAGAGCCAATGCTCGGCGAAATTAAAATGTTTGGTGGCAACTTTGCACCACGCGGCTGGGCGCTCTGCGATGGGCAATTGTTATCCATTGCCGAAAACCAGGCATTGTTTTCACTTTTAGGCACAATTTACGGTGGTGACGGACGAACCACATTTGGCTTGCCAGATCTGCGTGGCCGCGCGCCAATTCATGCCGGTTCCGGGCCAGGACTGGCGCCAAAAAACCTTGGTCAAAGAGGTGGCGTGGAGCAGGTAATATTGAATATCACCGAAATTCCTTCACATTCGCATACCGTAACCGTGAAAGGCGATTCATCCGTTGCAAAAACCGATAGACCTGAATTTGCAACCTGGGCAAGAAATGCCGGCGCCACACCTATTTATGGTAATTCACCTAATTCATTCATGAACGGCAGCTCAATTTCGATCGGCAATACGGGTGGGAATCTCCCCCATACGAATATGCAGCCTTATCTCGCAGTTAATTATATTATTGCCCTGCAAGGCGTCTTTCCATCCCGCAATTAAAACAAAAAGAGGCACACATGCGAAAAATATTTTTTCCAAATCTTTTAATAGCGGTAATCCTGTTTGCAGGCCTGCATTCGCCCTTGCACGCGCAAAATATAATCTGGCTTGACTCGTCTTTTGATTCACCCAGACTGGTTAAAACAGGTGCGGATGGAGCGGAATTGTTTTCTCAACCGCTAACCGTAGGATCATTGCCGCAAAGTATTGCAGTCAACACAAATGACAATGCTCTGTTTTGGACAAGTCTGGCTTTTGTTAATGCAGATATTAACTCGATCACCGCGGATTTTAGTAGCACATCTGTCGTACTGGATTCGCAATCCGTGCTCAGGGGAATTGCTATCGATCCGGTGAATGGTCACATTTACTGGACAGCAACAAATCTCGTTTCCGGGCCGAAGATCGCACGCGCTGACCTGAACGGCGAAAATGCAAAAATTCTTCTGGATTTTGGCCCCGGAAGCAGCACGACGCCACGAGCGCTTAGCCTTGATATTGGTGGTGAAAAAATGTATTGGACAAACTTCGGTGAAGGCAAAATTCAGCGCTCAGACATGGCTGAAGGCAGCTCACCGGAAGACGTGCTAACAGGTTTGTCCGGCCCGGCAGGATTGGCCATCGACACCGTTGCGAAAAGAATTTTCTGGGCTGAAATGAACAGGCACCAGATTAAATCTGCTGACCTCGACGGCGGCAATGATTCGCTTTTGGTCGCCGGTCTCTCCTATCCCAATTACCTCTCGATTTATCCTGCAAAAAACAGAATGGCCTGGACAGAAATGGGATCCGGTAAAATTAAATCCGCGAATCTGGATGGATCGGAGATTTTTGATTATGGCGTCACTGCAATAGCTCCGACCGGAGTTATTATCGAACCCTCGCCAATTTCCAGTGTTAGCGGGAATGAAAACGTGCAAATTCCACAAAGCTTTTCTTTACAGCAAAACTATCCGAATCCGTTTAATCCGGTTACGACAATCAGATATGAATTACCCGAAAAAGCGTTCGTGAATCTATCGATCTATGACATGCTCGGAAGAAAAATAAAAACATTGCTCGATGGACAAAAATCTGCAGGTACGCACACAGTAAAATTTGCAGCTGAAACTCTCGCGAGCGGCATGTATTTTTATAAAATTGAAACGAACAAGGGATTTAATGCGGTTAAAAAAATGGTATTGCTTAGATAGAATTTAACGTGAGTCGACACAAGGAAATTGCTTTATTATGTCTCGTCATCCCGGTTTTTGCAGTGCAAAATGCCGGGATCTCAAACGATTAACTCGAACAAAGGTCAAAGTATTTTGCCAGGGAGATCCCGCCATCTCGTTGGTACTCGAGCCGGGATGACTTGTTTTATATTCAGTTTATGCTAATTCTTTGTAGAGAAAAATTGAATTATTTCAGGCATTCATTTTGTGAATTGTTAAAAAGTCCTGTTCTCTATTCGCGAAATCCTAACAGTTTTAACTTTCTTCATCACCGGTGTTCAAAATAAGGCTTCACCCTCATTCTTTATGCTGATGAACAAGCACTAAATGAAAGATAAATCCCCTTGCATAACATCAATTTCTTACCTATAATTATCATAGCCCAAACAATTGCTTTCGCACTGACCGACCATTGTTTTTTTCTGCTCTTCCAAAACGATCTCAATAATATTTTAAGCTGCTGCTGTTTCTCATTTTAAGTAATTTTCTGGAGTACTTTTCACAATCGACATTTCCTGCAAGATGTTGGGCCTGAATGTGTTGCATCAATCTTAAAATTAAAAGGAGTTCATATGACCTCCACTCTTGATGATTATCTGCAGGATTTGTGGGCAGAAAAGTGGCCCGGCGAAGGTGGCCAGTTAAATGTGCAGGACATGTCTGCCGGTTTTGCTTACAGCATATTTGGTTTGCCGGATGGTACATTTCCCCCCCAAAGCACGACAATCGCACCCGGGCCGGACACCTTGCAAAATGCCTTGCTTGATGTCATTCGCCCAATGCTGCAAAGAAATGAGACATTCATTCTCAAAACCCCTTTCGAGTTCGCGCGCGTTCCCTTTATCGACGCGGCTCATGTTTTCGAAAAATCAGGAGGGCAGTGGATTGTCCTCAATTATGGCCTGTTTGGTGCACTCTACTCGGTGAACGACCGCTTTCTGGAAATTCTGGAAGTAAACAGCGGTATCAAAAAAGTGGATGATCCCATCGAATTGGTCGGCCGCTTCCCAGACCTTCTTTGTCAATTCATGTTGGGCGAATGTCCGAATGAAAAAAGATGGCACGTCAGGATGACAACGCGGGTAAATCCAGATCTGTGCCACCTTATCGGCACCTATACTTCTGTGCAGCAAATTTTCTTTCTTCTGCACGAACTTGGGCACGCATTTTATTCTCACGGAATTAAAATGGCCCATCCTTTCAGCTCGAAATTCTCTGTCTGGCAGTCGGGTGAAAGTCCGGCGAAAGCTGAAAAACTGGCGGATGCATTTGCAGCCGAACATTTGCGCAGCGGCCCGCTACCAGCGCGATTAAGTGACAATCCCGAGGCAGTTGTCATCGGTCTTTTTTTGTTGTTTGAAAGCCTGGAACTCCTGCGAAAGCTCGGAAAGTATTCCCCCGGATCGCACAGGTTGCCCCGTAAAAGATTTAAAAAAATGGCAAAATCCATCGATCGAAAGTCCTACAAAAATTTAAAAAAAGTGTTAACCAGTCAGCAGTCCCTGTTTGATGATGTTTATACAGTTTGGCGAATAAATCAAAATTAATGGTGTTCAAATGAAAAAATCAACAGGCCGTTTTTCAGGGAAAAGGTTCAGCATTTTATGGGATCATCTCCCTGCCGAACAGCTAAAAATGAAACTAAATTCACAGCTCAGCGGTGAACCGATTGATCTAAAAATCGAAAAAGTGCAAGCCCACGGTGCGATCGCAGATCCAACCGTTCTTGTTGCGCTGGTCAGTGGCGGATCAGCCGCTTTAACGGCAATCATAGTGGGTATTTTCAAGTTGCTGGAACATGCAAAACAAAGGATAATTATTCAGGCCGAGGACGGAAGCCGCCTGGAAATTCCCGGCAACACCTCGGCTGAAAAAATAGATGAGCTGATTACCGCAATGCATAAAATGAGCGTAAAGCGCATTCGCATCACGGATCAATAATATCGGGAAAATAACGCACATTCAGCACCAGGATTCAATCTGTAACCATTCGCTATTTTAAGTGATGGTATTAAATACATTTCATCGAAAGGAGTTAAACTATGTCCGAAAAAACGGGCGGCTGCGCCCGTCCAACCGGCGCCGTTGTTGGAGAAAATTTAATCGCTGAAAATGGAGAACTTTCAAAAAAGGAGACAACAGTGGTCACAGCAAAAGTTGGAACCAAAGCCCCTGATTTCGAGGCGCCAACCTATTATAAAGGCGAATTTACTTCGATAAAATTATCCGATTATTTAGGCAAATGGGTGTTGCTTTGTTTTTATCCCGGCGATTTCACCTTCGTCTGAGCGACGGAAGTGTCAGCGGTCGCTGCAAATTACGATACACTGCAAAGCCTTGGTGTCGAGGTCATCTCTGTCAGTGTCGACAGCCAGTTTGTCCACAAAGTCTGGAATGATCAGGAATTATCGAAAATGGCTAAAAAAGATATTCCATTTCACATGGCAACAGACGGCCCCGGAAATGTGGGCAAAATTTATGGCGTCTACGATGAAGCAGCCGGTGTTGAATTGCGCGGCAGATTCATCATCGATCCGGATGGCGTGATTCAGGCCATGGAAGTTATGACGCCACCTGTCGGACGCAAAATGAGTGAAGCTATTCGGCAAATTTATGCTTTTCAGCATGTAAGAAAAACCAAAGGAGCCGAAGTATGCCCGGCCGGTTGGTCTCCGGGTAAAAAAACATTGAAACCCGGCCCGGAATTGGTCGGCACTGTCTGGAAAGAATGGAGTCCATTTGAAAACCATTAATCCAGCATGTTCTGATAAGTGAAACTTTTCAAAGGCATCGCCGCGCGTTGATGCCTTTTTTAATTTAGCTTAAAATCGTTGGCGACCTGGTCTATTTCCCCTTGCTTTCGAGAAATTTATATTTTAGTTTGTTACAGCGAACAAATATCCCACCCGGCACGGCATTCTGAATTTACATTTTTCAACCACATTCTGAGGCGACTATCAATTATAAAAATCATTTAAACGGTGCGTTAATTACCGGCACTGTCGTTGGAGCGGTGGCCGTCATCGGTGGGCAAGTCGATCTTGAAATAAATTCTATGGATGAATTTATTCGTGCTCCCTGGATTTCCGGCGAAATTCGCACATTATTTAGCATTTTTCTGCTCACTGTTTTTATGGGACTTTTCCCCGATCTTGATATCCGCTCCCGCCCTCAGAAATATTATGCCAGATTTATGGCTATTCTCTTACTGGCCTTTTTTATTCTCAGTGAATTAAAATTATTGGCTTTGGTTGCAATCGCAGCTTTTTTGCCGCTCATCGGTACGCATCGCAGTTGGACGCACCATTGGTCGGTTCCCTTAGTTTTTTCACTGGCCTATACTTTTGGATTGGAGTATTTACACGCAAAAAATGCCTGGTTCTCAGATTTTTCCACAGCAAAGGCGCTGCAATTTTTATTTGACCACTGGATTTATCCGCTCGCCTTCTTTGCAGGTCACTACACCCACATTTTCCTTGATTCAAAATGGTGGCGTACAAACTACTCCAACCGAATTAAACGCACCCCGAAACGAACAATCAAACGCACGAACGGTATCTCCCGCGCGAAAAAAATTTAATGATTGATTGAACTATTCCCCACATCTCACTGTCCCATAAATATGTTCATCCACATTTTCGATGAACACCTACAGTGCAAAAAAATATTTTAATTCTTACCAAAAAACGGTACTTTAAAATACTGAATTCAAGAACTCGAAACCCGCGATACGGAGGACGAATGCAGCGGACAAAATGGCCATTTGTTTTAATTAGCATTTCCTTATTTCTCATATCTTGCCAATCCCAACCCAAGGCGGATCCCACGTATGTTGCTGAAATCAATGAATGGCACCAGAAACGTGTTGAACGGCTAAAAACCGAGACCGGATGGCTCAATCTTGCCGGATTATTCTGGTTGCAGGAAGGGCAAAACACCTTTGGCTCCGATACAAAAAACCACCTTGTTTTCCCCGAAAAGGCCGCGCCATTTCTTGGTACACTCATTTTAAAACATGGCGAAGTTGAGCTCCAGCCCAATAGCAAAGTTGAGATTTTACAGAACAATCAGCCTGTCAAAAAGATGACACTTATAAATGATAACGAAAAAAACACCACTGTTCTGAATTACGGCGATCTGCGCTGGTTCGTCATCAAACGTGGCGTCCGCTATGGAATCCGGCTGCGTGATTTAAAGCATAAACTGCTCGATGAATTTAAGGGAATTGAGCGTTTTGCCATCGATGAAAGCTGGAAAGTTAAAGCCCTATTTGAGAAATACGATCCGCCGAAGAAAATATTCATCCCCGATGTCACCGGAAACAAAAACGAAGCAGAATGTTTCGGCGCCTATGTTTTCGAAAAAGATGGCAAAAATTATCGCATCGAACCCACGGGTCGGCTAACCGGCAAATCGATGTTTCTCGTTTTTGGGGATGCAACAAACCGGAAATCAACTTATGGCGGCGGACGATTTCTCTATTTACCCGTCCCGGATGAAAACAATGAAGCGATAATCGATTTTAATAAAGCCTATAATCCGCCGTGTGTTTTTTCGCCATTTGCCACCTGCCCGCTGCCGATGGAAATCAATATTCTTGCTCTGGAGATTACAGCCGGTGAAAAAAATTGGGGAGATGCGCACCATTAAAAGAATAGCCGGGTGAAAAATTTTTACACCACTTTAAAAGAATCAACAGGTGAAATTTAATGCTATCGATCCATCTGCAAAAGGGAAATTTTTTCCGAAAAATTCTGCTGCTAACTATATCTGCCATTTTATTTTCATTTTCCTGCAGCAAAGATGCACCACAGTCGCCCCGAAACGACACGACACAGATCACAATTCTTTACACCAATGATGAACATGGCTGGATGGAAAATTCTGAAAACCACAGCGGAGCCGATGGTTTGATGGCCATCTGGAAGGAGAACGATGGCTATTCTGAAAGTGGGCCATTTCTGATTCTCAGTGGCGGCGATATGTGGACCGGACCGGCGATATCAACATGGTTTCAGGGAGAATCCATGGCCGAGGTTTTTAATGCGCTAAATTATGACGCCGCAGCGATTGGAAATCATGAGTTCGATTTTAAAATCGAAGGGCTAAAAGATCGAGTTGAGCAAAGTGATTTCCCATTTTTATCTGCCAATATCCGCGAAAAAACCAGCGGCGCAATTCCTGATTTCATCGAACCGTATGTCATTTTTCAAATTGATTCGATAGAGATTGGTGTAATCGGCATTACCACAACGTCGACACCCTACACTACTTTTCCCGATCATGTTGCCGATTACGATTTTATTCCCTACGAGACGGCATTGAGAGAGTCCGTTCCGCAAGTAAAATCAGAGGGTGCTGATTTGCTCATAGTTATCGGGCATATTTGCAGCGACGAAATGCACCGGCTCGTTCCGTTAGCCAAAGAATTGGATATTGCACTAATCACCGGTGGTCATTGCCGGCAGCTTGTGAGCAGCGTAGTCGAAGGCGTTGGACTTGTGAAAACGAGCGCTTACCTGGAATTTTATGGCAAAGTGGAAATTCAATTTGACCGTAAAACCAATTCCGTCAGCGAAATGGAAATTGATATTTTACCCAACATCACCACTTCGCGGGATGCCGGTATCAGCGCAATAATCGACTATTGGAAAAACCGTATGGACGCAGCGCTTTCAAAAGTTATTGGTTATACAAATTCAGGCATTGAGCGAGAATCGCCGCAAATGGAAAATCTGGTCATGGATTCGTGGCTGGTTTCGTTTCCCATGGCCGATGCTGCCATGTCCAATGCCGGGGGAATTCGTCAATCTATTCCAGTTGGAGACATCACATTGGAAACAATTGTGGGTTTGCTGCCTTTTGAAAACCAAATAATTGAACTAAAAATGAGCGGCGCTGAAATCCAGCAATGGGCAGGCAATTTTATACATGCCGGTTTGCGAGGTAACAATCCATATACATTTGCGGATAGTACTGTAATCAGAAACAACGAAATGTATTCGGTTCTCACAACCGACTATTTGTACTCCCGCGATGACCGGCCGTTTCAGTCTATTGATGCAAATCCATACAATACTTCTGTCAATTATCGACAACCGGTCATCGACTGGATTCAATCTTTGAATACTTCCAGCAGCGATCCGCTGGAAAACTATCTTGATCCCAAGGATCGAAAATAATTATAAAAACATATAATTTGATGCTCACTTTTTAATTTTGTCAGCGATTGACCACTATGCAAAACTTCAAATTAATATCCCCACTCGATATGCACCTGCATTTGCGCGAAGGCGAAATGCTCGAAACCGTGGCGCCGCTCAGCGCCGAAACATTTGCCGGTGCGGTAATTATGCCCAACCTCATCACCCCGGTTGATTCTGAAAATAGATTACTGGAATATGAAAAAGCTGTGCGAGAAGCCATTAGGCCACATACGTTTGAACCATTCATGACGTTATTTTTTAAAAAATATGACCGGGATTTTTTGCAGCGGGTGAAAGATAAAATTATCGGCATCAAACTTTATCCGGCAGGCATAACCACCAACAGTGAAAGTGGTATAAAATCGATAGAAGAGGCAGCACCGACATTCTCTGCCATGCAAGAATTAAAAATACCTCTGCTGGTGCACGGCGAAACCGATGGTTTTGTGATGGAGCGTGAGTCTGAATTTATTGCGATTTATCGCAAGCTGGCACAAACTTACCCCCGTTTGAAAATTGTAATGGAACACATAACGACACAAGCCGCCGTAGATTTTTTAGACCGCTACGAAAACATCTTTGCGACCGTCACATTGCAGCACGTGCTAATAACTCTCGATGATGTGGCGGGCGGGCTGCTGCGTCCCCACCTTTTTTGCAAACCCATCGCAAAACGGCCGGAAGATCGTGATGCTTTGTTACAGGCAGCGCTGCACGCACACCCAAAACTGATGTTCGGCAGCGATTCAGCCCCACATCCAATTGATAAAAAAGAAAGCTGCGGCTGTGCTGCCGGGGTGTTTACAGCTCCGATCGCGCTGCAGGTACTGGTCGGATTGTTTGAGAAACACGGCTGTCTCGACAATTTACAAAATTTCATCTCCAACAATGCACAGAAAATTTATGGCATTGTCCCGCCGCACAAGGTCATTCATTTCAAAAAAGAAAATTACACGGTCCCACAAAAAATTGGAGAAGTTGTTCCGATGTTTGCGTCTGAGGAATTAGCCTGGAGTGTGGATAATTTTCAGCATTAAAGCAGCTAAACTCCGTCGTCAAATAAATTGAATTTACATCCAAAATGAATATTCTCTCCAATGCGGGTTTTCATTAAAAACCTAATCATCTAAAATGGAGACTTGCCATGATTCCTTCCGAAGAAACAACGACCGTAACGCCGATGTGTCCGCACTGTAAAACTGAAATCAATAAAATTTTGTACCGTCAAATGGTCAGCTTTTTAGGTAAACGCTATGTCTATTTTTGTTCAAAGTGCCGTGCAACTCTCGGCATTTCACACCGCAAAGGTTTTTGGATGGGGTGATGTAATGGAAACCGACGCCGTTGATCCAGTCAGGAATTATCATGTTTTAACAGATAAAAAAAGCGACTCTGTTTTACATGAATCAGAGTCGCTTTGGGGAAAATAGTTATCATTCTTAAAATTTACTGTGGGTTAGGAAACATTTCCTTATTGCATTAAAATCATCTTCTTGGTGAAAGTTTTTCCATCCGCCTGCAATCGGTAAATATACACGCCACTGGCGACTTTTTCGCCCGTCGCGTTACGCGCATCCCAGGTAAAATTATGACGCCCGGGTGGCAAAATCCCGCTTGCCAATGTTTTAATTTGGATACCGAGTGCGTTATAAATCACCAAATTAGCCTCACCACTTTTAGGCAGATCAAATGAAATAATAGTTTCCGGATTAAATGGATTCGGGTAGTTTTGCTGCAATGCCATCTCCGTGGGGATGGTCCCTTCTGAAAATCCCTCGACGGCGGTTGTCGGCCATAAAATCGTAAAACTGGCATCCGATTGACTCCGCAATACCGTGCCGTCGGTACTCGTGACAGTGACTCGCCAATAATATGTTTCCGGAGTATGGGTATTTTCCAGAAAATGACTGGCAGGGAAGTTATAAATTGTGTCACGCAAAGTGGAGTTTTCATGAATAATATCTGTCAACTGATTATCATTCGCGAGTTCGAATTTAAACGTCACAGATTCGCCCGGATCCGGATCATCGGTTTTACTCCAGATGAACGATATTTCTGCGGGTGGAGGATTGTAAAAAGAGGCGTTCGGTGACAAAAGAGAAAATGGCTGTGGCGTATCGGGCACCGAATTGACTGTGATCGTCATTCCCGCCGTATCGAACGCTGAACCATCGTCCACTTTTAAAGTCACGGTTTCCTGGCCAAACCAGTTTGCAGGGCCAAAAATGGACAGTCCTTTTCCATCCTCAAAAGCAACCTGGAGCTGGTTTGCGCCAAGCAGGCTGTATTGCAGTTGATTGTAGGTGTGATCCGGGTCAATAATCATCGTTGCCAAATCAGCCATCGAATAATTTACAGAACCATCCTCGTCAATAGTTTTATCGGTAAATCCAGAAATAATCGGTGGATCGTTAATTCCATTAACAGTAAAAGCCACAACTGAGGTATCCCGTTGATTGCCGGGATCACTGGCAACAAAGCTGATCAACTCAGTTCCAGCAAATTCTGAATCCACCACCGCAATAGTCGCAAGATGATTAAAGTCAATTGTTACAGACAAATTTTGTTGACCAAATGAGCTCCAACTTAATTGATCGATTGAATTATCCGGATCGGTCACGTATTGATCCAAAGAAATAGGTGTAAAGGCACCGTTTTCAACGATAATTTGTTGTGGGATTTCACCGATTAGTGGAGCATCATTATATGAAGTAACGGTATAAACCACCTGTTGCGAGTCCACAGCTCCCAACGGATCCCGAACTTTAAAGGTTAAGGTTTCACTGCCAAACCAGTTTGGCCCGGGAGTGGTTACCTGAACGATTCGATTGATAACGGAAACAGTTAGCTCCGTATTGCCGGTAATTTCCCAGAATAGAATATTATCGACATGATCCGGGTCTTCAACAAAATTATCGAGTACAATTTGTGAAAAAACCTCGCCTTCCCTTACTGTCTGATTGGGAATAGTGGAAATTTGAGGCGCGTCATTGACACTTAAAACGGTGTATCGAATATCAACCGTGGCCTGCTGATTTGTCGGATCTTCAGCTGTAAATTGAATGACCTCGGTACCAAAATATTCCGAAGATGGTGTGTTCACCATCACAACGCGATTGATAATCGAAACGATCAACTGGCTATTCCCGGAATAGGACCAGGAAATCTGATAATCTTCGTGGTCCGGATCGGTTACAAACTCATCGAGCGCCAGCGGGGAAAAGCTGCCGCCTTCTTCAATTTGTTGGTCAGGAATATCAGAGATAATCGGGGCTCCCGTTCCGACAATAACTTCACCATTTACAATATCGAGTCCGCCATCGCCATCGATCACGCGCATGCTTATCGGGTAAGTGCCCAAAGCAGTGTACGTTATTGAAACCTGAGAACCTGGTCGCTCAAAAATGCCGTCATTATTCAAGTCCCATTCAAAACTCAGATTATCGCTACTGCCGGGATCGGATGCCGATCCTTTGAGTGTGATTGCCTTATCTTTCACCGCTGTGTATGGCCCGCCAATATTTCCCACTGGCGCGACATTGTTGATACTGATGGCAAAAGTTTTTTCTGATTGGCCACCATCGTCATCTGTAACCGTAGCAGAGACCGTGTAATTACCCTCATCGATAAAACTATGGGTGGTCGTTGCATTTGAGCCTGTCTGTCCATCGCCGAAATCCCAGTCAACCGTGTGAGTATCATCACCGGGATCTGAAATAACAGCTTCAAATTGGACGGCATCGCCCTCGTCAGCCGTACTTGCAGCACTGATGGTTACGGCAGGTTTCACATTAATAATCTGCAATGAAAATGTTGATTCAGCGGTTCGATTATCAATATCCGTGACGCGCAATTTTGCTGTGGCAGTAAAATTATCCGTAAATGTTTTGACAAAAGTAGCATTCTCGGTCAAATCATCAAAAGTGCCATCCCCTTGCCAATCCCAGGCATATTCTGTAAATCCGCCACTACCCGAGGTCGAGCCGGATGCATCAAAAGTGACAGGCTCCCCTTCCGGTTTTTGATACGGGCCACCTGCATTAGCCACAGGAGGATCACCCAACGCCTTAAACCAGCGCAATTTTACGGTGCCAAAATTTTGATAGACGACATAAAAACGGTTGCCGTGGGCCTCGATCATCGCCTTGTCACGGCCTTCAAATCCGCCGGCTGAGCTGGCGATTTGCGTCGAGCCACTCCACGTGGCACCGCCATCGTTCGAAAATCTGGTGCGCAATGCACCGCCAGATCGGGTGTGATAGGCAACGACAACAATATCTCCTGTGCTATTCGAAGCTACCGCGCCAACTCCAACACTCACCCCCTGATCCCACAGTGATAATTCACTGTTTGCCGTCACAACTTGATCGCGAACAAGGTTGCCATCTTGCCGCCGTTGGTAGCGCACGCTCGGGCTGCCACCGTTCTGCGAATCGACCATCGTTCCGTAAACAATATGTAAAATTCCTGACTGATCAATAAATATATTTGGACTGCCAGCACGGTTTGTGATGTGAGCAGCATCAATCGATTGGGGTCCAATTAATTGGTCGCCATTGGTATCTGAACGATAGTAATAGACATGTCTCCCGTTCGGATTGGGGTAACCGAGAAGAAGATGCACGTCATTGCTGCCGAAGGTGGCGATATCAACATGGTCATCCGGCCGGTGAAAATCCAGCCCGGTCGTCGTCGAATTCACTTGCGAATCTTTCACGCGAATATACGTGGCTTTCGAGGGAGTAATATCATCCGGCAATACCTGTTCACTACGAATAATATGCACTTCATCGTTGTCATCAATGGCCATTCGCATATGATAGCCACGTTTTATCTGACTGGAAATCTTTGTCGGAAAAATCCAGTTACTGCCATTGAAGCGAGTGTAATAAACATCATACACATCACTGCCGGTGTGCCGGGCGTAGCAGATATGTGGATTGCCTTCGGAATCAACATCAATTGCTGAGCCAAAATTGTATCCGTATTGAATTCCCAATGTATTCGGAATTGTATCCGACCAAATTAAATTTCCATCTCTGTCAAACTCGTAATAAACAACGCTATTATTATTGAGGACGACATGCACGTCACCGTTTGTCGCATCAATTGCCAGATCTGGTGCGCCACCACTGCCAATATCTATTGCCGGATCAGTCCAGTCTTGTGCAACAGCAGTGTGGTTCGGGCCCAAAATCAGCATCGCTACAAATAGAATTCGGGTCGCAGTTCTTATGATCATAGCTCACTTCCTGGTTGATAATAGTACATTTTATTTGTTAATCCATTAATTGTTGATTAGGCAAAACCCATTAATCTATTTATTCTCTCAGGTTATCGGATTTTATTTTAAAAAAAGTGTGTATAATAAACACTCTGTAATGAGAATTATCGAAAATTCGATTTATGCAAATTCCAAACCAAAGCGATTTTATGCCTAATTTTTATTTTCGTGATTGGTAATAACGCACTTAAAAACAATATAATCAGAAGCATATGACATTTTAAAGGAAGGAAGCCAGGGGGAGATTCCCGCAATTTCACAAATGAATGTTGTAATACAATGAAACAGGGAGTGTTTCAGGAGTGCATACTCTATTTTTTTTTGAGACAGAAAAGGGGTTGGGTCAAAATTAGAAAATTGGAATTTCAGCTTAGATGAGTGGACCAATTGCGGGAGATGCCCCCCGCAACTAATTTTGAATACTACTTTTTTCCAGACTTGTTTTTCTTGATATTGCCCACAACCTCAGCAGCTTCCTCGGGGGGTGAATCATTACCTCGGATAACGTACGAAAACTCTTTCCGAAATCCTTCAAGCGTAACACCTGCCGTCGCTGCGTATTTGGACAATTCGTGCGGATCTTCAAAATCCTCGGCATTTAGGCGAATCATGTATTTCCGGCCAATTTTATAGTTGGTGGAATTTATATTAACCATACGAACGGCCGTTTTTCCGGTCTTTTTATCAACAATATCTTTAAAATGCATTGGCACCATTTTGCCTTCCTGAATGGAAATCATCGCGGCATTGCCGCCATTGATTATATAATCAGCAGCACTGTATCCGAGATCGCGTGTGTATTCCATATCAAATGGAATCGGATCGGCGCACCGGACTTCATAGCCAATATTTTTTGCCACAATTGTTGTTTTTATGCCAAACTCGGCCAACCGTTTTTGCACTTTAGCCTTTAATATTTCACCAAAACTTATCTCTGCGATTCGAATATTGCCGTGGGCATCTTTTTCGACATCCACCAATTCATTCAAATCATCATGGGAAAGGTGTTCCACCAATCCCTCTGCCAGAATCGCAACACCATCTGTTCGACCGTAACTTAAGCGTTTAATTATGGCCCCAACAAGTGTATCGGTAATTTTATGCAGCGAAATTTTATTGTCACCTGCAAATTCTTCAGAGATCAGTGATAAGGTAGCACCGGCGGCCTTTCCAATTCCCAGAGCCAGGTGCCCGGCTTTGCGGCCCATCGCAACTACGAAATACCAGCGCGAGGTTGTGCGGGCATCGACCATGAGATTTTTAACAATATCCACACCGATATGGCGTGCTGTCTGGTAGCCAAAAGTCGAGATTCCGTGCGGCAAATCCAGATCATTATCAATCGTTTTTGGAACATGCACAACACGAATGCGTCCGTTGGCTTTTTTTTCGAGCTGCATGGCCGTGAAAGCCGTGTCATCCCCACCGATTGTTATCAACCGGTCAATATTCAATCGCAGCAGCGAAGTCACTGTGGTTTCCAGGTCTTTCGGATTTTTAGTTGGATTATCCCGTGCGATGCCAATATGTGATCCACCACGGAAGTGAATTCTGCTAACTTCTTTAATATTAAGCTCTTTTACATGCGAGATATCGCCGCGCATCAACCATTTAAAACCATCACGGATACCGACAACTTCGTGTCCCGAAATTACACTGCGAATTGACGCCGCGCCAATTACACTGTTAATTCCGGGGGCAGGTCCGCCTCCAACAACGATTCCAATTTTTTTGGGTCCCATATTTTATCTCCTTAAGTTATTAGCGCTGTTTAATTTTCTTTTAAGACAGAACTACATTAATTTTTAATTGATTAGGCCTTTAGCTCCGCGGCCTTTTTCTTAAACGGCCTTCGAAAAATGGCGTTAAGAACTTTTTGAGAATTTCCGTTAAGAATCATTTTTTGTTTGAGCGCAGCGAGTTTAAAATGATTTAGGAAATTCTCAAAAAGTTTAGCCGATTTTTCGTCAGCCTTGATTTTTTTGTTTCTTTTTTGATCAAGCAAAAAAGAAAATGCACAACACATTAAAAATTTTGCAATTAAATTAAGTACAGCGGAGCTAAGGTCACAATCAAATTTTTAATTTAAAACTTTACAAGTTTCGCCAGGAACAAATCATACCCATTATTTTCACAATTTGAGGAGCGAATTAATTTAATGCACCCACAGGAGGGTAATCCCCGGATTGGCGTTACCACAATCATCATCATGAATTGAACCGCATTCGGCAATCATTTCCTGGGTCGTCGCATCAAACAAAGAAAATTGCTCACCAGGAATAATATTTTTGAATCGGCCCCGATGTTGATAGGCCCAATTGAGAACCGTTTCCTTTGTGCTGCCTCCGATTCCTGAACTGCCATGCCCGTGGATCACTTTAATGACACGCAGCACCGAATGATTACGAACACGCATCCACGTTTCGAGCAACGCCTCTTCGACCAATTCCGGGTGCCGTGGAGGATGTGCTGTATCTATCGTATAAATATAACTTTCGTTCGACACAGAAGATTTCCGGATATAAATTTAACATGATTTATCATCACAAGAAAAAATAATTTTGAAATCGAATTGCACTAATCGATCTGTAAATTTGCGAATGCATAAATGAACGCAAAATTAATAACCGACAATATCTCATTTTGAGCTACAAAAAGCAATTGAAATTCATTTGTTTTTCATTATGCATTCTAAAAATTACAATTAAAAACAATCAACTTTAAATTGTCATTCGAAAATCTCCCCGAAGAAGACATCAACTATTTCAAAAATTCAACGACAGCTTTGCGAAATAGGGACAATAGATAACAAATCAATTTTGTGTATATTCATACATTTTTATTTGGATTGCCATTATTTTTTATTAGATTTTCAGCTTCATAAATATGCTTAGTCTTAGCACGTTATCTCCAGATTTTTGCCATGATAGCGACCCTATTAAAATTTGTACGCTAATAAACCGTTACGCAAAAATTTGGTGACTATGATTTAAGCTAATTCTTTTTTATCTTATGAAAATACTAAACTTGCAAACCCAGAAACAAATTAAGCGGAAGACAGAATGAGCCAATCAAACCAAAGAATAGATGCTGCCCAAAAACTCAAAAAAAGCGCTGTAGATTTAAAGAACCGACCCTGCCTGCTCGGTTTTGATGGATTCGTAGATTATATCATCCGCATGGTGGACAAAAAAATTACCAAAGATGACATCACATTTATTCCGACAATTTCATCTTTTGCTGAGCGTTTGCAGCGAGCAGCCGGCAAAAGCAGCAATATTGAGCTGCGCATTCAACAGGTAAAACTGGGTGGCAATGGGCCGATTATGGCCAACGCAATGAGTCAATTCGGCCTGCCAATCACTTATTTTGGTTCCCTCGGTGCATCAGAAATCCACCCGGCATTTGTCGATTTTTCCAAGCGCGCACAAGTTTACAGTCTCGGCGAGCCTGCAGTCACCGATGCACTCGAATTTGAAGACGGCAAAATATTGATGGGAAAACATGAAGCGCTGCATGGTATAAATTACCAAAGTATCACACGGAGCGCCGGTGCGGAAAATTTTGATCAACTCTGGCAGCAGAGCCAGTTCGTCGGCATGGTTAACTGGACGATGCTGGACGCGATGACGGAAATCTGGCAAGAATTATTGGCGAAGAATTGCCCGAATCTTCCGGAAGGCGAACGGCGTGTGGTATTTTTTGACCTTGCGGATCCGGAAAAACGTTCTAAAGAAGACATTCTCGAGGCGCTGCACACTTTAGCCGAGTTCGCCAAATATTATACTGTCATACTTGGTGTTAATGAAAAAGAGAGCGATCAAATCGCCGCAGTTTTGGATATCGGAGATGGTCCGAATTCACCTGAATCCCTGCAGAAACGTGCAGCGGCAATATGTAAGAAACTTAAAATTCAGACAACCGTCATCCATCCGGTAAAATACGCGGTTGCTGCGAACCAGTACAGCACGGCTTATGTCGACGGGCCTTTCGTTGCTCAACCACTAATTTCGACCGGTGCGGGCGATCATTTTAATGCCGGTTTTTCCCTCGCAACTTTACTTGAGCTCGACCTGACATCATCGCTCTTGACCGGCGTTTCAACATCAGGATTTTATGTGCGCAAAGCCCAAAGCCCAACCGTTCCTGACTTAATAGAGTTCCTGCATGATTGGAAATAGCAACTTAGCAGTAAATTTCCTGTGAACTCAATTTGTCGAAATTCCAATTATTGTAATTTTTTTGTTATTAAGTCATCAAAAATTCTGCCGATATACAAAGATGAATACTTCATAATTCATCCTCTGGAAGAAGAAAATGCCGGTTTGGTGAGGCCGGTGTCCATTGGACTTTCTTCTTCGCATAATTCCTCCTGCAAAAAAGCGAGTCGGCATGGCTCGCTTTTTTGCTTTTATAGTCCGCCCCCCTGCCGCAGCATGTGAACATGCGGAATGCCATCTTCAACATACGGCTCATCGACAATTTCAAATCCAAATTTTCGGTAAAATTTTATTAGATATTCCTGCGCCCCAATTTTGATGGGCACCTTACCCCACATTTTTTCAAGATGACGGATGGATTCTTCCATCAACTCAATTCCAGCGCCCGTACCCCGGGCTCTTTTAGAAGTTATAATCCGGCCAATGGAAGCTTCGGCAAAGCTCAATCCGGCCGGTAAAATCCTCGAATAAGCCACCAATTGGCTGCCATCTTCAAGTTTAGAGTACCCTAACAGATGCCAACTCTTTTGATCCAGCCCATCGATATCCGGAAAAAGGCAGGTCTGTTCGATAATAAAAACGCGTTGCCGCTCCGCCAATAAATCGTACAATTGCCCTAATGTCAATTCAGAAAAATGGTGAAAATACCAGTTTATTTTCAAATCTTGCATATTATCTCCTGAAAATTTTATCGAGATATATTTGGTAGATAATCGATTGCATCAGTCGTTTACGCTTCACAGATTATTTTGCAAACGGCGCAGAAGGCTAACAACATTTTGCAACCCAATACGTCTTCATTATAGATTTTGTGGAAATCCTGAAGTAGAGTAAAATTAAATTTTATTTATGACAATAATTCCTTAAAATCAAACTTTTTACCAGAATCCCACTATTCGTTTTCAACAAAGGAGAATTTGTGTCCTGGGAATTTCGCATGACGACAATAATCGCAGCATTTACACTTCCTTTTGCCATCTATTTGACGATGCGTATTAATGCTGCTCTACGCTCTTTATCTACGCTTTCGGTTAAAAAACGATTAACTATCGCTTTCCTGCCACTGCTCTGGTACTTAATCTTACCAGCAATTTACCTCACAACCGCCGTGTTTGGCAGCTTTGACCAAATTTTTACAAAAAGCCCAACTCTGGGTGTTACCGATTTCGTTTTACTATTTCCGTTTTGGGTCGGGCTGATAATAATCCTGGAGGCTTCCCCATTTTTTATATTTATTGATTTAGCAAATTTATTTGCCCGTTTATTCAAAAAACGAAACCATCAAATATGGGACAAATCGCAAGCGGTAGTAAAAATAGTTGTCGTCAGTTTTCTGGCTTTTTATGTTAGTTTTCGCAGCTACATTGACACGTATGACGTTAAAACTGACCAGGAGACCGCATTCTTTGATGGATTACCGCCAGAAATGTATGACCTTAATTTGGCTTTTTTTGCCGACCTTCAAATCGACCGCTACACACAAAAGGCCAAATTGGACCAGTTCCAAAATATCATAAAAAAACAAAATCCGGAATTTGTTTTTTTTGCCGGGGATTTGGTCACTTCCGGGAAAAAGTATACGGCGCAGGCAACAAAAGTGATGACACATATTCAGGCCCCAAATCGAATTGCCGTCCTTGGAGACCATGATTTCTGGTCCGATCCCCAGCGCATTCCGCAAGAATTAAAAGAAGGTGGCTGGATTTTTCTGCAGGATGAGCACAAAATAATTGAATATGCCGGAAAAAAAATTCTTATCACCGGGGTGACACATATTTACAGCAAAAAAACCAACCCCGAAAAATTACGCGCCTTGCTAAAAACTGCCCCGCAAGCCGATTTAAAAATTCTTCTCGTACACCAGCCCGCGGAATTTATCGCGCAGGAGGCAGCAGAAAATGACTACCAACTCATGCTCGCGGGTCACACACACGGCGGTGGCATTGTCAGCCACTTTTTCGGCATCCCGATTACGCCAAGCCAAAAAGAAACCCGGTATTATTCCGGATTGTTTACACTGGAGAAATTAAAGATTATCGTGACGAATGGGATAGGCAATACATTGGCGCCAATTCGTTACCATGCGCCGGCAGAAGTGACTGTAATTCGACTGGCTGGAAAAGACAGCACAAGTTGATACTTTAAGTGGAAGGAAAATTATATTATCAGATTGCGTTTGAAGCCCGGCTCGTTGATTACAATTCGAGCCGGGTTATCTGGTTCAGTTTTTTTTGGTGCAGGTATTGATACCAAAAAGTGTCCACAATGGGCACCACGATACCAATGCCGTTACCAGAGGAATGATTCCAATTAACGCGATATAGCGTAAATTTCCTTCCAAATAAAACCACATGCTGAACAAAACAAATGCGACAATAATCCGGATTACTTTTTCGGTGTTTCCAACATTTGCATTCATAATAAATCCTTTCGAAATTAGTTAAAATTTCTATTTATGATGGGCTCAATATAAAATGCAAAATCGTATTTGTCGGTGACTAAATCACAGAAACTCAAAATTATTATTGATTATAAATAACGGAACCGTATCTACCCCCAAGTGCCTGAATAGTCGTTTAACCAGGAAAAAGTTTTTTCCGCAGCTCATTTAAGAGAATCCTGCAATACCCTCATATTTTTAATTACAATTTGTCCCCGCCGTAGCTCAATTGCACCCAATCGCTCAAATTCTTTGAGCAACCGACTAATTACTTCCCGGGCCGAACCAACTTGCATGGCAATCTTTTCATGGGTTATCTCTAAAATATTACTTTGTTTTTTCCCGTTTTCCAGCAAAAATTCGATCAACCGCCGGTCCAGTTTTTTAAATGTAATCTCCTCGATCAACGCCATCATATCAGCGACACGCTCCCCCATTGTCGCAAAAATAAAAGACCGAACAAAAGGCCAATCATTCATCCAATTGCGGAATACCGGAGCTGGAAATATCAAAGCCCGGGTGTCTAATTCGGCCTGAGCCGTTGCCGGATAGTGGCGATTTGACAAAAGACAAAATGTAGTTAAAATGCATGTTTCGCGCGGTTCAACATTGTAAAGGGTAATTCCCCTGCCACTCTCCCCCATTTTAAAAACTCGAATTCGGCCATCGACGACGACCGCGATATTGGCGCAAACATCCCCTTCATGGAAATAATATTGGCCGCGACTCAGTTCAGCGACCATGGCAGCAGCCTCGATTTCGCCTTTTTGCCGTGACGACGCTTCCTGATAAAGCGGTAATTTTTTTAATAATTCGATTTTTAGCATGGCTGTTTCCAATAAAACGGAATCCGATATGAATTTTAAATACAGTGAATATTCGCAATCTCAGAATAAAAAACAATTTTTAATATTAATAACAACGCCCTAATTTAATCAAAAATTACTTAATGCTGAGAAATTATCTCGACAATGGCTACTGATTATCTATAATGAAGATTGTAGTTTCAGCGAAAAATTGCTACCTTAACTTGCGCGAAATTTTTCTAACTTGCAATCAAATTCATGCTCACATTTTATGACCACTTAAACAAATTTATTTAAATATACGGAGGCCGGATGTTTAAAAAAGGAATCAGCGCATTTTTGGTTCTATTATTTGCAGCGTTTATTTTTCAATGCTCAAATCAACCTGCTACGTTAATTACAGCCCATCGTGGCGCATCGGGAACAGCACCGGAAAATACCATTGCCAGTATTGACGAAGCCATTTTCTCAGGCGCACATTTCTCCGAAATCGATGTTCAGGAAACGGCTGATGGTCGAATAATTTTGCTGCACGATGACGATTTGCGACGAACGACAAACGACAGCGGCGCTATTTGGGAGAAAAATTTTGATCAGGTCAAAAATCTGGATGCCGGTTCGTGGTTTTCAGAAGAATTTACCGGTGAGAGCCTCCCCTTGTTAGAGGCTGTTATTGACCAGGTGCGGGGGAAAATGAAGTTAAATATCGAGTTGAAAGTAAACGGGCACGATGAAAAATTAGCCGAACGTGTCGTCAGAATAATCGAACAAAACAACTTCGTCAATCAGTGCATCGTCACCTCATTTGATTTTGATACTGTGCGGGAAACGGAGGTATTAAATCCAAAGATCAAAACCGGGTTTATTTTTTCCCGATTACCGGAAAATATTGACATATTCGCTGCCGAAACAAAAATATTTAGTATTCATAAATCATTAGCAACGGCAGAGTTCATCACCAAAGCACACCAGAAGAACAAAGAAATTCATGTCTGGACGGTGAATGATTCCACCGAAATGGAGCGATTGATTTCCCTTGGGGTTGATAATATTATCACCAACTATCCTGCAAGGCTGAGAAGAATTCTTGAAAATTAATGGGATGAATCATTTTTAAAACTACTCATGTACAACCTGAAGTATCATTTTTTATATTTTACAAAAATAATTTAGCCAATTTTTCTAATAGTGGCATCAAAATAAACATTAGGAAAATGAAATCCATTTATAAGGTTACCAAATGAAATTGAAACCATTTATTTACCTTTTCAACTCACTGATGCTTGCCGGCATTTTTAGTCTGAGTTCTCTACAAGCGCAGGAAAAAAAGGAAAACAAACCAGAATTTTCGCTTAATGCACGGGAAGCTTATGACAGGTGGCAATCGGCACCAAAAAATATAAATATTCTTGACGTACGGACGCCGGGCGAATATATTTTTGTCGGACATGCACCCATGGCCCACAACATCCCGATTATGTTTCTGGAATCAAAATGGGATGTTGAAAATGAGCGAATTCACATGCCGGTTAACGAGAATTTTCTTGCAGAGGTAACACGAAAATTTCAGCAAGACGATACGCTTTTGGTCATGTGTCGCTCCGGATCACGCAGCGCCAAGTCTGTAAAAATCTTACGAGAAGCCGGCTTCAAAAATGTTTATAATATTCACGATGGATTTGAAGGCACAACTTTAAAATTGGCAGACAGTTACAACTTTGGACAAAGGATTGTCAACGGCTGGAAAAATTCAGGCGCACCCTGGACGAACAAGATAGAACCGAACCTGATATACATCGAAAATGATTAGCTGAATTGGAAAACGATCGTGTGAGTGAATTATTCCCCATGAGCTCCGGTCTTGTACCGGAGCTTTTTTTTGCTTCAATTAAAATCCTATCGCTCTGTTAAAGAAACGGTATGAATTATCCAACTGTTTGGAATGAAATATTATTCAGGCAACAACTCTCACAAAGCCACGGAGCTCACAGAGTGTTATTTTTAATATCTTTAAGTCATTCTTTGTGCCTTTATGAGAGAATTATATCAGGCTATAATTCAACTTGTTACTTAAACAGAGCCAATCCCATCTCCCTGAAACATCCGTCTTTTTAGATTTATTAAAAAAGCACCGCTTATCCGATTAATTTCACCATTCTCAACTCAAAAATAAAAATTAGCTTTGATAGTATTTTGCCTGTATCACAGATAGATGCATCTTGTTTATTGACTTTAATTAAGAAAAACTTTATTCTTATATAAATACCACTAATCTAACAACGAGGGAAACCATGAAAAAAATGCTACAAAAAGTATCTTTACCCGCCATTTTATGGCTATCCGCGCTTGTCACGAATTCTGTTTTAGCCCAAATCACAATTACAGCCACAGATCTATTAAGTATTCGCGGCAATCAGGAAACTATACTCCTGGAGGAAGAGGGAAATTATAACTTCGATTCCGGATCAGCCGGTGGGAACCAGGTTTGGGATTTTCGAGCCAGAAATTTTATAACGCCTATACCCACAGTTCTCCGATTTTACTCACCACAGGGCACACCTGAAGCAAATGTTTTTCCCGACGCTAATTTGGTTCAGGAAATTTTACCACCAGACACAATTGATGGCAGTTTCTATAATTTTTATAATATTACAACGAACTATGCACTTAATTTAGGCGATAGTTTTTATGTTTCTCTGGGTGGTTTTGATACAAGCTTTGTGACCGTTTCAAATGATACTATTGCTGGTCTCCCGCTGCAATTTGGTGATACGTGGCTAACGGCTTCTGCCGATACAACTGTTACAATTCCCGGTTTGTACTACGTAGTTGATGCGGATACCGCGACGAATACTATTGATGCCTGGGGTACTGTTCGACTGCCTATGGGCGATTTTGAATGTTTGAGAATGCGTGTCGATTCAAAATCAACTCAAACCACTGTTGCCAATGGTATCATTGTGCAGTCTAACTCAATTTCAAATATCGAATATCGTTGGTGGACCAAGGGACTTTGGGAAGTTGCTTATGTGGAAAGTCAACCTGGCGAAACAGACCCGAACTTCACCGATGCCTGGGGCTGGGGCCGCCTTGATGCAGTGATGCCAATCACTGCTGTGAGCGAGGCTGTAGAGCTGCCACAGGAATTTAATCTGCTGCAGAATTATCCAAATCCGTTCAATCCGGAAACGACCATTGCATTTGAATTGGCAAAGAATGAGCGGGTTCAATTAGATATTTATACCCTGCTCGGCCAAAAAATTCAAACTCTCATAAATAGTGAATTAGCCGCGGGTCATCACAAAATGACCTGGGATGCAACAAATTTTAACGGGGATAAAGTTGCGGCAGGCCTTTATATTTACAGACTCATGTCTGGCAGTGCAACCCAAAGCAAAAAAATGTTACTGCTGCATTAAGTTTGCATAAATTGATCAGGGGGCATCCCCTGGTCTACTTCTGCTTCATTATTTTGCTTGACCATTGCATGAACAAATGTGCGATCACACGCGTTGAAATTTAAATATGAATTTCATACCTTCATTTTAAGGGAACAATTTTACAATCTAATTTAAAAGAAAGGAAGCACCGTGCGAAAAATCAGCTTTCTCACAATCTCATTAGTCGCGGCTCTTTTTCTGGTGGGGGCCAATTCAAGCGCTCCTGTGTCTCCAAATTCAAGCCATCCTTTGAAGCCGATGATGAAACGCTACAAAATCAAATCCGGGATAATTGAGTACAAACTCACCGGCGTGAACAGCGGTAAAGAAATTGTTTATTTTGATAACTGGGGCATGTTGGAAGCAAAGTATACCAAAACAGTTATGTCGATGATGGGCATGACGCAAAAAACCAACACGCTTACTTTACTCGATGGAGAATGGACTTACAACATCGATCTTGACACCAACACGGGCACAAAAATGGCAACTCCCCTGTTTCAGGAGCTGCAAAAAAATGCAAAAAATCAGGATTTGACCGATGTTGGCAAAAAAATGATGGAAGATATGGGCGGAAAAAAAATCGGCATGGAAAAATTACTCGGCAAGCTATGCGAAGTCTGGGAAATCAAAGCAGCCTATTCAAAAACCTGGATTTGGAATGGGGTGGCTTTCAAAATAGAAGCCGGCCTTGGAAACATGAAAATGAATTCGGAAGCTGTCAGTGCCAAATTTAACGTCCCGATTCCAAAAGCCAAAGTAACCCTTCCCAAGGGTGCAAAGATTCGCGAAATGCAAAATCCAATGCAAAACCGCATGATGCCGGGCAAGATGTTTAAATAAAATTTTCGTCCGGGGGGCCACCCCTGGACTTTTGCACTTTCACCAATAAAGTCGCGGTTTATTTTTCTATTTTTCTCTCGCCAGCGGAATTGATCGGAATGTATACTTCTTCGTAAAAAAGTCCAATTAACTGGTGCAGATGGAATTGTAAATTTCGTTTTATACAATTCTATGATTCCAACCACTCGAAATCGCGAGCTTACTTTGTCTCTGGAATTTTATTTTGGATCAGCGAACTAACGAACTATTCCGTCATTGGCGGCAGAAGCCCAATATCCACTGTTTTGCGCACAAAGCTATGGCGACGATTTTTGAAATATTCATTGAAGACAGCGATAAAGAGAAATCACAATATGCTGCGTTTGAAGCTTTCAAATTACTCGACCTGTTAGAAATTGACCTCAGCCGATTCATCGAGAACAGCGATGTGAACCGCATCAATAAACTCGAAATGGGCCAGGAGACCATCGTCAGCCCTGAGACGTTCGAATGCCTGCAAATTAGCACTGACATCTTTCTGCTGACGCAGGGATGTTTTGACATCACGGCCGGGGCACTTGTTGATAAATGGCGAAAAAAATACAAAGAGGGGATTCCGCTTGTTTACGATGAAATCGAGAGATTGGCACACACTTTAGGCAAGAAGCACTTTGAACTCGATTCAAAACGGTTTGCCGTAAGAAAAATATCCGGTCACAAAGTCGAACTTGATTTGGGCGGAATTGGTAAAGGATTCGCCGTCGACAAAATGAGTGAGCTATTGCAGGAATGGGATATTCACTCAGCTTTCATTCATGGCGGGCAAAGTTCGATTTTCGCATTGGGGGCGCCGTCTTTCCAATCGGAAGGCTGGCCAGTCTCCCTGATTCCTCCTGGAAATGGGCCGTCTACGCTTGATAAAATCTGTTTAAAAAATGCGTCAATCAGCGGCTCCGGACTATTGAAAGGCGAACACATCCTCGACTTGCGTACATTGCAACCTGTTGCAGCAAAATCAGCATCCTGGGTTGTTGCACCAAATGCGGCGCTCTCCGATGCCCTTTCGACGGCATTTCTCATTTTGGATTCCGATGAAATCAAGCGAGTTTGTGAAGACCAGAAAGAGATCAGCGCACTGATTCTCAAAGAGGAGAAGACTGAAAAATTCGGTAATTATTTCAACTAAACCAGCACTGCAAGTGCATAGGTTTGGCCAGGACTGAAAGTCCATTATTCAAGCATTAAATTTTCATAATTTGTAAGCCATCTTTTTCAATTGGTCATTAAAATGATCTTTCGCCCAGCGCCTACGCCAAACAGGAAATGCTTTTATTGGCCACAGATTAACACCGATGAAACACGGATTTTTTAAACCCGATAAAATCTGTGTTCAATCAGTGTAAATCAGTGGCTGAAGTTTCTTCAATTCAATATTTGCATTGCATCTTTATTTTTTATGGCAGTAACGGAAAGTCTTGCGCTGGAAGCGCATAGTTTTAAACTAGCGCGCAGAAACAATAAGTTAGTCTATTTAAATTGTTTTCTCAATAGTCGCCACTCACGATAAATATTTAAAAAATTGGTCCTTAACGACAGACGGCTATCCGAATCACAGTGCCACTCGATTGGAATTTCACGAATACGAAAAGATCGCCGCAAGGCCAACCTGATAATCTCAATATCGATCATAAAACCATTCGAAACAGCCTCGGAGTACAGCTCTTTGGCCACCACGTCACGGTATATTTTAAATCCGCACTGTGTATCTGAAAATACTGCCGGAATACCCATAGTCCGGCGCATGAGAATCCGGAAAATCCGCGAGGTCAATTTTCTTTTCCACGTCTGATCCTTTGATATTTCACTCTCCGGCAAATGGCGCGAACCATGCACAATATCGCACTCCCCGGATTTAATCAATTGCAAACCTGTTCCAATAAAATGCCAGGGGACGTTGCTGCCGCTATCGGCAAACATGGCGTATGTGCCTCGCGATTGTGCGAATCCCTTGCGCAAAGCAAATCCTTTCCCATGATGCTGTGTCGATTGAAAAATCCGCAATTCGACGGGCTGCTCAACAGGTGCATTTTTAGCGATTTCACAGGTATCATCGGTACTGCCGTCATCAACTATTATTATTTCTGCCAACAGATTTTCTTCGCTTAAATATCGGGCTGCTGATTGAATATCAGCGCTGATTTTTGAACTTTCATTGAGTGTCGGGATAATTATTGACAGATCCACGTTGCCTTCAATATTTATGCGGAAAATTAAAGTTGGACGCTGAATTTATTGTATTTTTCAGCGCGCTGCAATCTAAGCCAAATGACTGAAAAATGCAACTTTGGCAAGAACTTTAAAACAACAAGGATAGGAAAATTCTAACAAGACTAATGCGGTGTGAGGATTTGATGATGAAATAAATTATTATGTATAACTGCTGAACCGGATTTATAGCGATTTACTATGGCATTTTACCCGCAATGGCTCCGCAAGAGCCATGCCGCTTGAGAAATTTTCAACCCGTCGCAATACAGCCTCAGTAACAACTTGACCACGTGAAACGAGAATATGCCCGTTATTGGCAATTATGTTTTCATCCAAAACCATATCAATCTGCAGTTCATCTGCCGTTATCGATTTCGTGACCAGGCTTTCATTGCCTACACCAATGTATTGCAGCGCATCGAGAAACTCGGGATTATAATCAGCTTTTTTGCTATTGAGTATAGTTCGTGCTTCCTGTCGCGCCGCCCCTTTCATAATTTCGGCATCATAATCGATAGCTATTTTCAAAAGTTGAGCGCCGAGGGCAATGGTGTGTCCATCTTTTTTTCTGGTATATTCTTGTGATTCATTAAATGTTAATTTTTGGATTCTCACCATTTCCGCGATGGCCTCAAGCCGTGGTATTTTTTTAATCAATGAATAGGCTATTTCAGGGATTCCTGCAACCATTTTTTCTTCTGTTGCGGTCAAATCCACATGTTCGTTCAACTTTTTTAACAAATCCGTTGGCAGCGAAATAAAACCGATTTGCGACAAAACAGCGGCCAGTTTATACTGCCATTTATTTTCCAGTTCCAAATGGGAAGCCATCAGATTTATATAATGGCGCAACCGGGAAGCACGGCTAAAGGCATCAGGTTGGGACAAGCTTAAAACTTCCGAGAACATTTTAATGCATCCTGTCAGCGTATTCTCCAGCAGCTCTCGCTCGGCATTGATTAAGCGGAACTGTTCAATCCCTGCTTCCACAGCATTTTCGAGGAGTTCAGGCTGGCACGGTTTTGTCAGAAATCGAAATATATTCCCCTCATTGACAGCATTGACCGTATCCTGAAAACCGGCTTGTCCGGTTAGCATAATTCGTGTTGTATCCTGCGTCATTTTTTGCGCCTGGGCCAAAAACGCAACTCCGTCCATCTTTGGCATTCTAAAGTCTGAAATAATAACCGCAAACGGATATTTTTTTTGCAGCACTTCCAGGCCTTGCTTGCCATCATTGGCCAGGGAAAGATCAAACTTTTTTGCAAAACGGCGTTTATAGGAATCCAACATCAATTCATCATCGTCAACAAAAAGTACTTTTCTATTCATTCTTTTCTCCGGTCGCACTTAAATTCTGACACAATTCTCGCCAGACATCGACCTTATTCCATACATCCAGATTTTCTAAAAATGTTTTGTCAAATCCCATTTTCTGAACTTTTTTTGTTGTTGGATTTAAATTATAATAGAGCACATCCGCAGCATGCACTGCCGCAAGGGGACTAAACTCGCTGCCAAGGCAATGGCCCGGATTGTGATGAAATGCGATAGCCTCAATGACCGGATCCGGTAAACCCCACAATCCCAGCAAATAGGCGCCAATACCCGCGTGGGAACTGTTAAAAAATTTATACTCTGATTTGGTAATTTCAATGGCTTCATCTTCTGCATGGGCCACGGCATCCCCGTAGAGTTCCCCGTGAATGGTGCACAAAATCAGCTTGCCAATATCGTGCAGCAATCCTGCAAGAAAAGCCTGTTCGCATATTTTTTTTGAACAACCTTCTTCCTGCGCTATTATTTTAGCGAAATTGCCAACGATGAAATTATGGTTCGTCAACCATTCAATGGAAAAATGCTCTATTTTTTTCGCTTTAAAAAGGCTGAAAACTTTCGTGGAAAGAACCAGTGCGCTAATGATTTCCATGCCCAGCAAACTAACTGCTTGTTCGATATTTGAAATATGACGCGGCAGCCCAAAAAATGCCGAGTTGACCAGTTGCAAAATCTTGACAGACATTCCCATGTCTTTGGCAATTATCTGGCTGACCTTGCGCAACGAAGCGGTTGGAGATTTTATTTCAGCGTTGAGCTCAACATAAATCTGCGGAACGCTGGGGATGCCTTCGAGTTTTGCCAACGAAGTCTGCAACGATTCATCTCCAAGCAGTTCCCGCAGAGCACAGGCTCTTTTAATCGTGTTGATAAGCACATCGGACTGACAGGGTTTGGCCAAAAACTGATGGCAGGGCCCAATTGAATCGATAATCATATCCTTGCTTGAATGCCCTGAAAGAATAATGCGAACCATTCCCGGATAAATCTCTTTTATTTTCGTCAACAGTTGTGCGCCATCCATTTTCGGCATTCGCATGTCTGCCACGACGACATCAAACGGCTCTTTCTTAAGAATATCGAGTGCGCTCTCCCCGCTATCTGCAAATTCGAATTCCCACTGATTGGGCATTTTTATGAGCATGCGTCGTAAGCTTTTCAGACTAACAACGTCATCATCAACGAAAATTACGCGTTTTTCTTCCATATTATTCCGTTTCCGAATTTAGAATATTTAACTGCCATGCAATCTGAGCAACCGGGAAATCCAAATTATTTATTTAACATGCGTTCAATGCTGGCACAAAATCAATATCAAACAAATCATCCCAGCTCGAGTACCAACGGGATGCCGGGATCTCCCTGGCAAAGCATTTAATCCTTTGTTCGAGTTATTCCTTTTAGATCCCGGGATTTTGCGCTGCAAAAACCGGGATGACGTGACATATTTGTGCAATTTCCTTATGTCGCACCTACGTTTTCTAATAAAATCGCCAAAATTACAAAATGGCTTCTGTCTGTTCAATCTATCGATTATTAATACTCTTTCATGAATTTGGATATTATTCATTTTCCAGACACCGCAAATCTGGATATCGAAATTTATCAATAAAATCTGGGACTCACTCGTTAAGCGGCAAAAATACCTTAAATGTCGTTCCCATTCCCGGTTGCGACTCCATTTCGATTCTGCCACCGTGTTTTTCGACAATCACATGATGCGAAATTGCCAACCCCTGACCGGTCCCTTTGCCTACTTCTTTGGTGGTAAAAAATGGATCGTATATTTTTGCCTGCACATATTCGGGAATCCCGATGCCGTTATCGCTAATTGTAATAATTACATAGTTTTCATCCGATCCGGTTTTGATCGTTATGAGGCCATCGTTGCTATTTTCGGCATCATTTTTTTCATTAATCGCATGCGCTGCATTCACGATCATATTCAAAAATACCTGATTTAGTTCGCTTGGCAGGCAGGGTGCCATGGGCAGAGATTCATCAAAATCTGTCTGCAACTCACAGATGTATTTCCACTCGTTTCGTGACACAGTTATGGTATTATCCAACGCTTCATTCAAATTAACGAAAGTCTTCTCGATTCCACCCGGATGCGAAAAATTTTTCATCGCTTTGACGATTCGCGCTACATTTTTTACACCCTGTTGTGTCTGTTCGATAGCCTCAGGAATTTCTTCCATATTCATTTTTAAGCCCTCGAGCTGCTCAGCAAATTCGGAGGTCAGTGCCGAAATTTGAATAATTTGTTCAGCCTTGTTTTTGTTAACAAATTCATTAAAATGGTTATAAAAGCAGGTAATATCTTCAAATGTATCTTTTAAAAAATCAACATTGTAGCTCACATACTGAGTTGGTGTATTTATTTCGTGAGCGATGCCAGCGGCGAGCTGGCCGATGGATTCCAGTTTTTGAGCCTGAACAAGTTGCGTTTCCATTGCTATTCGTTCGGTCAAATCCGAAGCCAGCAAAAGGTAACCACCATGTTCATCTTCGTTGTTAAAAACAGGATAGATGGTCAGTCCCAAAAATCCATTATCGCCATTATTTTTCACATAAGGAATTTTTTCACTGATTTGACTCACCTCAGATTTTTCACGGCACCTGTTCACTATCGTCAAAATATCACTCCAATCCCAATTAATGCCGCTGACGAGGAATTTTTTATTTAATACAGCTTCAGCTTTAATACCGAATATTTTTTCGGCCGTGCTATTCCATCTGTTAATATTGTCTTTGGCATCGACGCCGATCAAGATTGAGGATATCGAAGCCAAAAGTTGTTCCGATTCCGAATGTGACGCGGGTGAAACTTCCTGACTTCGCCGTGTTTCTGTCATGTCGCGAACGGTGAAAAGAGTGCTGTGCTTATGTGCACTGTCTGCAATTTTCGAAAATCTTACTTCAAAACATCGATCCGAATCCGGATCATTGTATTCAATTTTTTGCGGGATCGATTGACCAACCTCATCTTGGCATTTCGTCCGAATAGCTGTTGCCACACTGAGAGGAAAAATATCATCGATCGCATATCTCCATTCGACAGCGTTCCAGTATTCAGGGAGCGGCAAGCCGGATGACAATACATTTGTAATATTAAAAACTTCATCGGCGAGGAAAACCGTATCAGGAAAGTTTTTTAACCAACCGGTCTGACTGCAATCTGAACTTTGGTTTTGTACTGTGTTTTGTATTTCTGTATTACGAATTTTCACACATAAGCCGGCGATCTTGTTATTGATAATCTCAAGGAAATTAAGCTCATCTGCCATTTTTAAATCGATTGTATTTATAAAAATCATCAGGCCAAAACCGGGAAGCTGGCACAATGTCAATACCCACTTACCTTCGGTCATTGATTTAAGCCGTTGCGGCTCTGATTGTTCTGCAAGTTCAAGAAATTGGGTGCGGTACGCCTCCTGAGTTGTTATCTGCACTAGTATTTTCATTGCCTCATCAGACTGAGAAAAAGAATAGATGATTTCCAGCGGCGAATCACTGGAACCGGCCTGATTTTGCGCCAGCACGACACCTGCTGAAAACTGCGTTTTACAAATAATTGGCTTGATAGTTTGATCAAAAAAATCATGCAGCGTTGGTTTCATTTCAACGTTGAGCGCAAGTTCGATAAATGATGCATTCATTTTTTCTCCAAAGCGTAGCAATTGTCGCTGCTTCCTTCATCCGTGTTTTACGCACATTCCAAAGTAGAGGCAATACGATGAGCCGCTCAGTGTTAAGCTTTGCCGGCTTAGCTTAACTTCATTCCCCGTTTGCCGGCTACGTACAATTTTTAAATTTCAGTTTACTGCTTCGCCATCGCCCGGCATGCCGCCGGTCCATTTTAGAATCATTTTTGCGATGTCATTTTTATCAACAGGTTTAGTCAGATAATCATCCATTCCGGAATCCAGGCATTTTTCCCGATCCCCTTCCATGGCGTTGGCAGTGAGCGCCACGATTGGATGGCGTTTTTTGCCATTCTCCATTTTGCGAATATTTCGCGTCGCATCAAATCCATCCATCACTGGCATTTGGCAATCCATAAATATCAAATCGTATTCTGTCGAAGTCACTTTCGTGAGCGCTTCCTGTCCATTTTCCGCAACCTCAACACGGCATCCGGCTTTTTCCAATATGCGTTTTGCCACCTTGGTATTGACGATATTATCCTCGACGAGCAGTACAAATTTACCCAGATTTTCCTGGGAAGGCCGTCCTGCGTCTTGGTTCCTATTCTGCCCATTTTGATCGCTTGATTTTTCCAGAATGGATAGCAACGGCTCCATTTGAACCGGTTTGGAAAGATTGGCGGAAATTTTCAGCTGCCGCTTATCTATCTTTTCGATAAATTCATCTGTATTGGAGTAAACAATTTTGGGGATTTTTGCTCCCTGCAAATTGGCATCAATATGCCCTATCATTTTTATGACGTCGAGCACAGGCGGTTTATTCTCCAATATCAAAGCATCTATTTTTTCATTTTTCTCCAATTTCTGGCTAACCTGATAATAGAGTTCATCAATAGTTTTTGCCTCCAGCAGGCTTCCGCCATGATATTCGACAAATTCTTTTATGATCATTCTGTCATGATAAGCTGTATCAAAGCAAATAAAACACTTATTATTCAGGTTATAAACTTTTCGTTCTGTTTTTTCTTTTTCACTATCGATGGTCAAATGCATATGCAAAGTAAAAGTAGATCCACGGTCAAGTTCGCTTTCGACAGTCAATTTGCCCCCCATCAGTTCTGCCAGTTCGTTCGAAATCGTCAAACCAAGTCCGGTGCCGCCAAATTTGCGTGACATGGAGGCATCCGCCTGGGTAAATTTTTCGAACACTTTTTCGCGCACATCCTTTTGCATCCCAATACCAGTATCCATAATAGCGATTGCCAGATCGATTTCATCATCTTTGAATTCACCGCGAACTTCAATAAAAACATAACCTCGCTCGGTAAATTTTACCGCATTGCCCATCAGGCTCAGCAGAATCTGTCTTATGCGCCCGGAATCACCAAAAAAGTAGTCCGGCAACTTGGGATCATAAAATACGAACAACTTCAGATTTTTATTATTAGCAGCCACAAGGAGTGATTTGCTGGTAGAATCAACCATTTGACGCAGGTTAAACGAAACGATATTTATCCCCAGTTTGCCGCCTTCAATTTTTGAAAAATCAAGGATGTCATTCAAAATGTGGAGTAAACTGATTGCTGAAGTCGAAATTGCCGCAACATATTCCCGTTGCTCGTTGTTCAGCATCGTGTCTTTTAAAAGTTCAGCCATCCCGATCACACCGTTTAGCGGCGTGCGGATTTCATGACTCATGGTTCCGAGAAACTGGGATTTGGCGTTATTGGCAGCTTCAGCTTCTTCTTTCGCTTTGGCGAGATAAGTTAAAGTTTTTTCCAGATCTTCGGATATTTGCTTTTCCCGATTTACTGCGGCGCGCAGCCTCTCGTTGCTAAACCGGAGCTGAACATCGCTGCGCAAACGTTTTAGTGCATTTGCAACAATATCAGCAATTGCACTGATAAAATAGATATGATCATTTTTTTGTTCGATTGCAGGCATCTGAATTAAAACAATCGCGCCGGCCATTGTGCCCGCAATTCGAATCGGGAAAGTTCCTACTTTCTGATTCTTGAATTTGCTTAAGTCGAACTTTAAATTTTTTCCCATTTCCGTTGGGATAAAATCACTAATCGGGCCGATATGCGGTGTTTCAGGAATATTTTTGATGGAAATTTCAGCAAAAACTGACTTAAACGTTGCATCAACATTTCGCTCAACCTTTAATGTTAATTGGCCCGGATTTTCGTCAACCAATAAAATTGCACCGGAATTTTCCAGGTTGAGGAACCGCAAAACCAAAATATTATCCAAAGTCGATTGCAGCATATCCTCAATCGAGTTGGCATCCGAAGCCATCTGCAAAAGATAATTGAGCACGGAGCGGGATTGCGCCATGTACTCGAGCTGGCCCTCGATTTCGATTCTTTCCGTCGCATCCCGGACTGTGACAATAATCCAGGAAGTTTCTTGCCAGGACATTTCGTGGAGAAATAGTTCGACGGGAAATTCCTCGCCATTAAAACGCAAGCCACGCAATTCGATTGATTTGCCCAGCAGACTTGAGTCTGTTTTATCCAAAATAGATGCTAATTCCTTTGCATACCGCCGACGGTATTTTTTAGCAAATAAATCGACAATATTTTTCCCGGCCATGTTTCTATCACCGCAATGATAGATTTTAGCAGCCTCTGTGTTGATTATTCGAATTTTCCCGGATTCGTCAATCGCAATAATCCCATCCGGCATCGCTTCAATGAATGCGTGTAGCTGGACATCGGGGTCGGCCAACGACACACCCATTTGCACCGGGATCGGCTGCTCCTGCTTTTGCAAAAGTTGACCGGATTTGTTTTTTACCGATTTCTTCACTTCCTGGATAAAAGGGAATCTCAGAGATTTTACGAGCAGGATAATGGTCCAGATGGCGCCACTCATAAAAACCAACATCAAGCCTAAAAATAATGAGTAAATAAATCGGAAATGAGCCGCTTCCTTCGCTACGCCATTGGCGATATGTGCAGTGAGCATAGCTGAGAAGTCATAAAGACGGGAAAGGCGAATATCCTGGCTTTGCCAATATTTTTCCAGTTCAATCTCAATTTGGGAATCGATGATTTTTTCTTGCAGAATTTTCGCATTTTTAATTTCCGGCTCTTCTCTTAAAACCGAAAATTTCGTCAAATAGATTTCCGGGAATGGACGCAAAACTCCGGCAAAACGACGGTTTAAACTGGAGTCAGAATGTTCGAGAAATACTTTAATTTCGCCTAACACATTATTTCGCGCGATGGCATCCGCAATAATTGTACGTTCAAAAAACAAATCCTTAAATATCAGTATAAAATCCAACCAGTGTTCGATCTGGGCCGAAATAATACTATTTTTAGTACGGTCAATTTCAGCGTTTAGTACGCTAACCAGTTCAGACTCAACACCGGAATAGGCTTTTAAAACCTTTTGCAACGAAATATTGTTTTCCTTCACCGATACCCTGATCTGATCCAACTGATCCAACTGTGAGAATGTTGAACGAATTATATCTTTCAGTTTGAAATCATTGGTGGGTAAAGCATCAAATTCCAATTGATTTTTTAAGTTTCGGTGGGATATCGCCGTTTTCGGCCATTGTTTTTCATATTCAGTGAAGGAATTGAGATCGAGCGTCTTAAAATGAAAATGAGCCAGGCTTTTTTCTTTAGATAGTGCAAAAAGGACGTGGCCCATTTCTTCGTAGATTGCAACTCTTTTTTGCAGATTTTCAGTGAAACCGATGGAGCGAGAAGTGTTCTCACTTACGGAAAAGCATATTAGGCTTAAAAATACGAAGAAGAGGAGTGCGCTAATTTGCAGTTTGTTTTTTTTCAACATACATTTTTCTTATTAAAAAACTGATGCTTTTCTATCTAAAAATTACCGATAGGTGCTACTATAACTCGATTATTTAATTGGCTTGGAAATCTGTCCATCAAAAAATTCATTTTGAAATATTTTCCAACCTTCCCCAATCACCCGGGACAGGAATTGTGTATTTGGCGCCAAATGCAGGCACAACATTTTTTTAAATTAAATGTATTGGTTATCGTTTAAAACGTGTAGACCATAAGTTGAGATGTCGTCATATCTACAAAAAAACTTATTGAAAACTCCGGTACCGTGCGTTGCCTCCTAAATTTTCGACCTAATTTCTTAATTTATTTAATGATAAATTAATCAGTCTTTTGTAACATTTTATCGCTTTTTTTTATGGTTTACGCCTGAAAATCCCAAAGTGAGGAGGATAACTTCCAAATTGAATAGCAGTTCAACCGTTCAGGATTTTTGTATGAGTTTTTTCGCTCGCTGGGTTAACTCCATTGCCGACCTGTTAAAAAGTGCATATGCAATTTCATTTGCCTTTTTAATATATTTTATTTATTTACAAACTGCCCTAAAACGGAGAATCGTTGCTAAGTTTATATTTTACCGCTAACTCACCCTGGAATTCTAATTCATCGCACGGTAGTATTACAATATGAAATTCCACACTGGAAGCCCCGAGACCGAATCGAATATTCTTACTAAAAATCTAATTTCAGAGCCTGATCCGGAAAATTTCTTCTCTGCTTTTTCGATTATGGGTGTTATTGCCTGGGAAATTGATCTCGCAAGCAAAAGTACGCGCTGGCTGGCCTCGACAGAAATTGATATCCCACAGGCCGGGAAAAATATCACATTTAAAAATTGCTTGAAGGTCATTCATCCGGACGACCGAAATAAATTTGCACAATCAGCCCGGGCTCTTTTGCAAAATGATGTGAAAATGGCGCTCAAACTGCGGATCACAACCACGACCGGTGATTCAATAACAGGTTATATCCATTGTGCCAAACAATCAAGCAAAGATGGCAGTTCAAAAATTATCGGGATGTTGCAAAACCTGAGTAATTGGCACGATGGCGATCTCAACTCCCCCACAAATAGAAACGATGAAAGTCAGTTCGTTACCAACTCCGTATTTCCTTTAGCCATTCACCGGAAGGGCAAGCTGGTTCATATAAATTCGTTGGCCTGCAAAGCGATTGGCGGGATGAAAACCACAGACTTTATTGGTAAAAATATTTTTGAATTTCTCCACCCGGACTTTCACGATATCATAACTTCGGCCTCCATCCCCCAAAATCAATCCTTCGATTCTATTCTGGAGCAGAAATTTATTCGCATCGACGGCAGTGTGATAGATGTGGAAGTCATAAATTCGAAAATTATATACAAGGGAGAAAAAGCCACGCAAGTCCTTTTCCGTGATATCACGGACAGGAAGCAAAACGAAATTCTCCATTCTGTTCTTTTTAATATTTCACAAGCCACAACCACAGCAGCCGCCGTATCTGATTTGCTGAAAATAATACACCGGGAAATATCGCGCTTGATGGACGCCCGGAATTTTTTTACAGCAATTTATGAGGCTAAAACAGACAATTACTCCTTCCCTTATTTTGTCGATGAATACGATCCCGCTCCAAACTTTCCCATTAAAATCCTAAAAACTTCAATGACAGATTATGTGCGCCGCCACGGCAAAGCGATGCTCATCCAGAGTGCTGAAAGGGAAAAATTAATTCAGGATGGAATCATTGATCGCGTAGGCCATGATCCAAAAATCTGGATGGGCATTCCGTTTCATATCATGAAAAATGTGGTTGGTGTTGTCGTCGTTCAGAGCTACACAGATGAGTTGTGCTACAGCACAAAGGATTTGGAAGTGCTTACTTTCGTGTCACAGCATATTGCATTCTCACTGCAGAAAAAACGGGTGGAGGAAAAACTTCGATTCCATGAGCTGCGCTACCGGGCATTAACCGAAAAAGTCCAGGATCTCGTTTTAATTTTTAGCAAAGAAGGAGAATGCCTTTATGCCAGCCCCTCAGTGGAGCATTTTGGCCACAAACTGGAACAGATAATCGATCAACCTCTGTTTAATTTTATCGATAGAAATGACTATAAAAATGCCGTAAAGAAGCTGCGCGCAATTAATTATAAAGACAATCAGAGTGTTCAAATTGATGAACTAAGGGTGCGTTGCCAAAATGGTGACATTCGCATGATCGAAGGTGTGATGACCATATTGCTGAACCAACCCGGGGTTCACGGCATCGTTTTTACGGGACGGGACATTACGGAGCGCAAGAGAGATTTCGAAGAAAAAAAGAAGCTCGAACGCCAGATGCAGCATACGCAAAAACTTGAGAGTCTCGGTATTTTAGCTGGTGGGATCGCGCACGATTTCAACAATTTACTTGTCGCCGTCTTAGGAAATGCGGACCTGGTTTTAAGTGAATTAGACTCAAATTCATTGATTTATGAAAACATAAAAGACATTGAAAAAGCAGCCTTTCGGGCTGCTGATTTGTGTAAGCAAATGCTTGCGTATTCGGGCAGGGGAAATTTTATCATCACCGATCTCAATTTGAGTGCAATAATAAAAGACATGATGCAAATGCTGGATGCATCCCGCTCCAAAAAAGCGATTATCAAATTAAATATCAATGATTCCATCCCCTCTGTTCGAGCCGATATTACGCAACTACGGCAAGTCATTCTCAACTTGATAACCAATGCATCGGACGCACTCGAAGACGAGGTCGGTGTTATTTCAATTTCCACCGGGCACCGTTTTTTTAACGGAGATTTCGTGGAGCGGAATGCTGCCGGCAACGAATTAATGGCTGGAAATTATGTTTTCCTGCAAGTTCAGGATACCGGTTGCGGCATGGATGCGAAAACAATTTCCAAACTTTTTGATCCTTTTTTCACGACCAAATTTACCGGCAGAGGTTTAGGGCTTTCAGCCGTCCTTGGCATAATGCGGGGGCACAATGGCGGCATCGTTGTGGAATCGAATTTACAAAAAGGCTCAACATTTACGGTTCTCTTTCCACCCGTATTAAGTTCCGCTGCAAAGATGACTGAAAGCCCGAGCCGAAAAAAAGCGATAAAACAAGGCCAGGGGACAATTCTCGTCGTCGACGATGAAAAAATTGTTCGTGATATGGCGCGCAAAATATTGTCGCGCATGGGCTACTCCATCGTCGAAGCCGCCGATGGAATTGAGGCGATAGAGTATGTACACGATAACTATAAATCGCTGAATTGCATTCTTCTCGATTTGACCATGCCGAAAATGGACGGCAAGCAAGTTATCGATAAAATTCGAGAGTATACCACCAATATTCCGGTCATTCTCACCAGCGGTTACAGCGAGCTTGAGGTTTCGCAGCATTTTGAGGGGGAAAATATATCCGGATTTTTGCAAAAGCCATTCTCGGTTGAAGAATTGATGCAGATTATCGGAGATGTAATCAGTTGAATACTTTCGGCAAGCAACCCGCAAATCGGGCCCTTCGAAGGGGATAGATTTAATCAACGTGAGTTCGATACAAGAACAATTGGGACAAAACGAATTAATTATAGGATATAGTCCGAAGGTGTCCCGCTGAGGATAACGCACGAAACGCTCGGCGAGACGCCTTCGCTCTATTTTAATTATGCTTGGTAAAGAATGTTACAGCTTACATCGAACTCACGTTAATCAGTGAACCTTAGACACGTTTTGATTGACTAAAATGATGCAGGTTAAGGAAAAGTGAATCCTCTCGCCACCCGTCTGTTTCTATAAATTTCTTCAATCAAACAAATCGGAACCAGGAGACGGTTGTAGTTACATCCCCACGCACAATCGTAGTCCATGTTATTCACTTCAATGCTATTTCCCCACAAGGATTTATCGACGACGAATGTACCATTCGGTCCCCGGGGCACAAACGTTAGAACCATGCCAGGCATCCCCGGTGGCATATCAAATTCAACTTTTAATTTCATTGGTTGAAACATAATTCCAGAGTCAGGTGGAATTATCGCCACAGCCCGCCCTTTCACACGCGGTGGAAAATTTAATTCTTTCAGGTTATAGTCCCGTTGCAGTTGCAATATATGTTGTGGCAGAACACGCCCGCTTTTCCTCACTTTATCAAGTTTTACTATAAGCTCCTTTTCCAGAGAAAATTGCAGATTGTACAAACTTTGTAATATAACCGGATCCAGACCCGGGGTGATGTATTCTTCAATCAGCCTTTGTGATAGTGGGATTTTAATATTGCATTCAGGTATTAAAGGCGGCCGGCGGTGGCTGCATCCCCAATTGGTCAGAATTAAGAAAATGAAAAATGTCACACCCCTTTTAAACATAGAAAGATGGCTCCTCCATTCCTCAGAGTATCACTATTTTTGGCAGGTAGATGATTTAATGCGTGGCAGGATGCAAATTCGATGATGGAATATACAAAATAAATTAATTGATCGCACAAAAAATTTAATATTTGAATCTTAATCTGTACTTCTGTGCAAAATGTCCCATTCCTTTTTGCGAACATAACAACGCACTTCAATCCCCGGGCGCAAATACATTGGTTCGTCAAACAGTCTGATATAAAGATAACGCTCACCCGGAGGCGCCAAATCATAGATTTTGTGGACGAAGTTACTCTCTAAATCTGGTGAAAAAATGACCAGTGGCGCATTCGGGATATGCTCCGGTAGCCTATCCCACCATCCGATGTGCGAATAGTTCCGCAAATACCACGGCAACGGCCAATAATCTCCTGCGCTGCACATAACCTGCATATAAAATGCCTTCTTCCCGGGCTGTGCGGCCGCACAATTCTCAATCTGTTGCACGATCTCAAATATATCGGGATGCGTGTGGCCATAAACATAGGGATTCGCCGGATGCGCTTCGTACTCTCCACTCATTAACGTCGTTTGCCAAAGAAGATGCGTTCCGCCAATTGCGCAGACGCCAATCAACATTCCCCGCTTAAAACCGGAACGATATCTGTTCCACAAACTGCAAACACCAATGCCCGCCAGGATGATAAATCCATGGTAAAAACTTAACAGATTCCACGGCGTTTTATACGGAATCAAGCTGTAAACTATTACCATTATAATTGAGTACAGGCTGAAAAACCTTTGCAACAAACGCTTACTTTGATCGAGTTCATAGCGAGAGAATGCGTACACGATGCCAACGATGGAGAAGAATAATACAGCAAATTCGGACCAAACCGGCCCGTCGCCCGCTTTAAAAAAAGTAAGAATTTTCAAATAATAGTGCCAGGGGTGCAGATGGATAGCATTATTTGTTGCTCGATCAAAATATGTCAGGTAAGCATAGACCGATTGCCAAATACCCGCCGGATTCGCGCCAAATGAGGAATAAAACAAAATTGAAGTGAGCGTGAAACAGACGAATAAAATGCCAGTTATTTTTAATAAAGTAAAGCGCGGTGGGAATTGCAGTTTATCACGTTCGCTCCAAATTATTCCCCCTGCGGCGAGTACAATGGCTGCCACTGCAATTATCCACGTCTCTTTTGTGGCGTGCATTAATCCTAAAAAAACACCGGTTGTTGCAGCCCACCGGAGTTTGGATGTGCGGAAAAGGAAATAACCTGAAACAATCAGACTAAATGTAAAAAAAACCAGCAGCATTTCCTGAATATAATAACGGCTGTAAAACACCATTGCCGGTGAAACCGCTGTAAAAAACAGGCACGCAACAACCGTTATCCGACCCAATGCACCAGCAAGGAGCAAAAACGCCACGCACACTAAGATGCCAAAAATCACCGGGACAATTCGCAGTGTGAATTCGTCAATTTTTTCGATAGTTTTCTGCCCAATTAGCCATGCGGGCAGCAGCGTGAAATAGTTGAGGGTGGGTCCGTGGTATTCTTGGTGATCGTAAACGTAATCGCCCTGTTCCAATAAGGTGCCAAATTTTACGGCATGCACAGCCTCATCGGTGTGCATTGGCCGCGAATCCAAATTCTGGATTCGCAGCCAAACTGCCAGGCTTATGAGAACTCCACAAATGAAATAAAATAAAGCGGTCGAGCGCATTACTGAGCTTTGCCGTAAATCGCAACTTCAGCGTAGTGGTTCAAGTCGTTATTGGTATTGCCATTGGAATAAATACGCACAAATCGACCGACAACCCCGGCCGCGTCAATAAGTTTGCCTTCCGAAGTTTCAACATAATGCCGGTCTTTGCCAACGCCGAGTCCGGCGGAATTATCGAGATCGTTGTTGAAAATTGTGCGAACATTTTGGGTAAAATCTTTATCATCAGCGACTTGCACGATGACATCAAAATATACCCGGGCTTGTTTGTGGAAATGCCAAATTAGCACGGCGTAAATATTACTGGCCTTTTCCAAATCAAAGGTAATATGCTGTAAAAATGGGCCCAATTCAACGAAATGCCCTTCCGGCGCCTCTTTGTCATCATCCGTAATCATCTCCAGTTCACCGATAATTGGCATATCATCGGTACTTGCCGGGATTTGCCCGAGAACCAGGTTTTTTGTCCCTGCCGGAGCGAGAAATGGAGGCCGCGGTTTTCCCAAAGGTTTTTCCAGATTTGGGACTTGCATATTTTGTGGCGTTCCAACAAACATCGGTTTTGGCAGATCAATTTTTATGGGCGCCATGTCTGCTTTTTTATCCTGCCCTAAAATCCCCGAAATTCCAGCTATAAATCCCAGGACAAACAGAATATTAATCCACTTTTTAATCATAGCAATATACTCCTCAGTCTGTATAGTTTAATTGAATTTATTTTTACCCGATCGGATAAAATAATAAAATTATTCAGAAAATCAATTTCTCGATTTACAGATGACAAAATTTTACAGCAGGTGCTATTTTCTCAGGCTCAGGATATTTTGAACTTGACGGTCACAATTTTTTTCGCCGCGCAAGGAACTGAAATAATGTTATTTTTAACCGGCAGTACGGCCTGAAATGTTTCTTCCAGATTGACTATCTCCGCCGCAATGGGCTCTTTAAACAGCCTGATTTTCCCCGCACAATCTTTTTCAGTGGGATTAAAAATACGAATGACAATTCCTTCGCCATCCTCGGCCTGTTTCAGCGCACTCAAAATTAGTTCAGCTGGCGCGATTTTCAAAAAACTAAAATTTGGGGACAAAGTCCCGGCGGTACCAGTACCACTTTGAACAGGCAGCAACGGCACGCTTAGTTTCTCTGCTTGCTGCACTACTTTGACCTCGGACCAGGATTTTGCATGAGGATAAATATTGTACGCAAATTCATGAAACCCCAGGCATTGCGAGCCTTTCATTTCGGGATGAGATTCCCAGCGCCAACTCACCGTCGTTAAATTGACTTCGTAAGCCCGCAACAGGGTAAGTGCAATCGTGCGCTCCGAATCATCGGTGACCTGGTATTCCAGCAAACCGTTGTTTATTATCGCCAAACCGTTTTCTTCGTCGTGCACGTCCACGAAACGCTGCATCGGGAAGGTGGCATTTTCACCACCAAACCACGGGCTGTCGGGTGGCATAACGACTTCCCGCTCAACGACATCAAAAGCAGTCTCAACATGGCATGTTTTTGCAGATTCAAGACCGGTTGGAAACATCACGCGCAGGCGGTGATTTTCGGCATTATTTTCAAATGAGGTTTTTACTTCGACAACGCGGCTGCCTTTTCGCAAGGTGAACTGCGAAATTATTTTCATTTCACAAGTATGGTTGCTGCGCTTCGCGTGGCCACCGGCGCCATCGAGACTTTGCCATTTATCACTTTCGTTATAATCAATACTTACAGGAATTTGCAACGAATAAATCACCTGAAAACGCGCCAATAATGGCCCATTTTCTTCCAGAGAAATAATCACCGGTTGTCCCAAAGTATTGATGATCTGATTCATCGCAGGTTCGATGAACATCCAGGCATGGCCCGCATCACCGCTATCTTCAAAATAATGCAGATTATCAAAAATATGTCCTGTTTCCTTATTCTTAATTCGAAGCGTGCCGTTTGGATTAATCTGCACATGCAAAAATTCATTTTCCATCGCGTTCTGGCCACAGACAAGACCGCCCCGTTTTGGGTGCTCCGTCGAATTCAAGTAAAATGTGGAATATCCCATTGAAGGAATTTCATCTGCTAAAAAATGAAATAAGACCTGCTCGGTGTCCATCATCAATGTTGCATCTGAAGGTTGATTTATCACAGCTTTGTGTGGTTTTCGAGCACAAATTTGCACAGCAACTGGCTCGTCATTCTGTATTTTTTTAAGAGAGAATGCGGTCATCGAAGGATCAGCAGGAATATCCAGCACAGCCGAAATGACTTCAGAACGTTGAAAAGGAGATGGATTATAAATTGTAAGAATCACCGCGTCTTTCGCCACGCCAGACATATCGATTGATAACTGAATTTTTTCAAGGCTTCGACGGGTCAGGCTATCGCATAAATTATTCACCTGTTGCAGCCGGTTCATCATATCACGCTCAATATCATCGACGCCGCTGCCGGCGATGCTGTCGTGAGCGTGGCATTTGAGCAACGATTTCCAGGCATATTCTATTGCCGATGCTGGAAATTCATAGCCAAGCATATTTGCGATAACGGCAAGTGGTTCCGCCACACGTTGAAGATTGTATTCCGCGCGCGCGTTCTGCATTTTCATGCGCGTCCGGCTCGAAAGCACGTCACTGTACAAGTGAACCCGGCCATTCATCAATTTTGGTGTTCGGCGCTCCCCGGTTAAAATTGTTAAATTTCGCGCTTCACTTTTAATTTTATCCATCAATTCCGGCAGGCTGCTGTGAAAAATTTCAGCATCCGGCAGGTGTTTTTTTGCGCTATTTATAAGCTTGAGTTCAACGGAATCTGCAATGCTGCTGTCATGGCCACTCATAAAAGTGAGAAATCGCGTTGTGGCAACATTTTTTTCATCTTCCATCAAATTGCGGACGCACCTTTTGAGTTTGTCTTCGTCGAATTGGAATTCAGGCTGAATTAATCGATGGTGATCGCGGTTCCTTGCCACATCTGCCAACCGAAAAGGCATGCCGCCCTCTTTCCATTGGAATTCACGTTCTTTGATCGATTTGCCACAAACAACGGGTCGGTACACATTGTGATAAAAACAATAGCGCGCCCCCGAACTCATCTGTGAGCCTAAAATTTGTGTGCCGTCAGCACCCGCAAAAATAAACTCGTTTTTCACTTCATCATGCGATACGCCATGGTAAAAAAGCATGCTCTCGATGTCAAATCCCTGATAGAGTTGTGGCATCTGGCTGTTTTGTCCGTAGCCGAAAGGCGTGTAACCGACTTTCATAACCGCGCCAAATTCCCGGGCGATACGATGTCCCATGAGCAGATTTCGTGCAAGACTTTCGCCATTGACTGAAAAACTTTCCGGTGCGCTGTACCATGGCCCGATGAGCAATCGGCCGGATTCAACCTGTTTTTTCAGACGCTCTTTATTTTCAGGCCGCAATTCCAAATAATCTTCCAATAACACCGTTTGTGAATCGAGGACATACGATTTGTACTCCGGTTCTTTTTCGAGAATATCAAGCAAACCATCCATCATTTCCACCAGCATCAAGCGCGTTTCCTGGAAATTGTAGAGCCACTCGCGGTCCCAGTGTGTATTGGAAATTACGTGAATCTGGTATTTTTTCATTTTAGGCCTTATTTTTATAAAATGGGTTGCACAAAAATAAGAAAGATTCACGCTTGTTCAAAATAATTATTCAAGCGATTTATGAATGATTCAAATATTCATTGTCTTGATAACAGATTTTGAAATGGCCGGAATTATATGCGGAATCCTAAATAACGTGAGTTCGATGTAAGAAGAATTGGGACAAAACGAATTAATTATAGGATATAGTCCGAAGGCGTCCCGCCGAGAATAACCCACGAAACGCTCGGCGAGACGCCTTCGCTCTATTTTAATTTGCTTGGTAAAGAATGTTACAGCTTATATCGAACTCACGTTAAATAATAAAGAGGCGGGAGTTTTGTTGGCCGTGCCATCGAAATTTATATCATTTCCAGGCACGACCAACTGAGTCAATTTTATGAAGATTCTGGTTGAGTTGTAACATGGGTTTCACCCCATGGAGGGAGAAACTTGAACAGGACATACAAAATTAAAAACGGCAACAGGAGAATAGCAATAGAAACCAAAAGTCCTTCAATTCCTAATATATTCATTTTGTAAGCTGTTAGCCCGCGGAAACTTTTCGAAAAAAGCTGCCCGCCAATAACAACATTCCAGCGGGTAAAAAAGATGCCCACTTGGACCAGCAATGCAGAAACAAAATAGAGCAATCTTTTTAATTCCACTGGTGTATTAAACATTTTTACACCGGCGATCAACGCGAGTGGGATAATCATGCCGATAATTAACTGCACAACTATGAGACTGAATTGCAGCTTCCCCGCCACCAGTTCTGAAAGAATATGAATCGACTCCTCGGATTCATAAATTCTGTGGATGAAATCCAATATCTCAAGTGAAAAATCGACAATCATGGCATAGAACAAAAAACTGGCCAATGTATCGAGGCATTTTGTATCCATAACTTTATTTCGCAGGGGGGTAACCACCATGTAAATCAACAATACAAGAGCGATCCCGGAAACGATTGCTGAAAACAAAAATACGATCGGCATAAGAACGCTTGACCAAAACGGATTGGCTTTAACCGACCCAAAAATAAAACCGACATAGCCGTGCAGCACAAATGCCGAAGGGATACCGAGTATTGTGATAACTTTTTCAGCTTTATCATCAAATTTCAAGGCTTTTTCAGAGATGTCCTTGGAGAAAAGAGAAGCACATTTGTACAGCCATTTTTTAATTCCTCTTTCCTTTTGTGCCCACAAAATGAGATCTTTTCTATAATCAAACCAAATTTCCTGTAAAAGCACAGCCATCAAATACCACATATAAACAAATCCGAACATGGCCATAGCTGAGGTTAGATTGGGCGTTAGCAGGATTTCATAAGATTTTTCCGGATGCCCAAGGTGGGCCAAAAGGGAAAGTGGCGCGACCAGCATAAATGCCAGCGCGGTAAGCAATGAAATACGATAAACAGGTTTCAGGGCCGTGACATTAAATACTTTCACCAGAGATGCCAAAATAAAAGCACCTGCGACCAATCCTGTTAAATAAGGATAAATCACCACCAAAAGGCTCCAATGGAGTTCGATTTCATTCGGATATATGTAACCGCTGATTTCTTTGAAAAGCGGCGTCAGATGTTGGATAATCTCTTCCAAAATTAATTTACCTCCATATCAAGATTCGCATAATATACTTTGGGTTCAGTATTCAACGCGGGTTTTAATACACCGATTTTATTCATGCGCATAAACCTGACTAAAGGACTGGCTTTTTTCTTGACTTCACCGAACACCCGTGCCTGGGTCGGGCAGACTTCGACACATGCAGGTACTAAACCTTGCACAACCCGGTGATAGCAAAATGTACATTTTTCTGCTGTTTTCTTTATAGGATCGATATATCGTGCACCGTAAGGGCAAGCCTGAATACAGTAACGGCAGCCGATGCAATAATCGGAATCGACAAGAACAACCCCATCAGGAGTTATAAAAGTTGCCCCGACTGGACAGACTTGAACACAGGGTGGATTATCACAGTGGTTGCAAATTTTGGGTACAAAAAAACTTCGAATCGTTACTTTTCCTTTTTCGATATTCTGTTTTTTAAATCCATCAACGGCTCCATTGGGACTATCTACTCTCACTTCCCCGTCATGAAAAATGCGATAGCGTTCAACCCAAGTGCGAAAGAAAAAAGGTTCGGAAGGAACATCATTTTCCTGTTTGCAAGCATCAGCACAGCGGCCACAGCCGATGCACTTGTTAATATCGATTCCCATCCCCCAATAGTGATCAAATGGATTATAGTCTTTGCCTAAAATCCAGGATTGCATGCGTTTTAATTGTTCTTTTGCAGTGAGAACTGCAGGTACCGAGAATGCTGTAACAGCGAGCACAAGATTTTTGATAAATTTTCTTCTATTCACGTTTTGAGATTTATTTGGCAGATTTTTTTTCATTATTCGGCCTCCGGTAAATGGGGATAATGACATTGCCAGCAAACGTAAGCTTCTTCATGCGTTTCCATTTCGATGCGTGGTATATCTTTATCGCTAGGTGCAGTTTCCGCATGACAGCGGCCACAAAATTCTCGATTCACAGGTTTGCCTGGTAAAAACATTCTTGGCTGGGTTTTATGCGCATCAGGAGTCTCATGGCATTCTTTGCATGCGATATTTACATGCTTCGAGAGTGATTTCGTATTCGCAATTTCCGTATGACATGCTTCGCATTCCGTAGATTTTTCAGATTTAGGATTATGGGGATCGTGACAACTGATGCACGCTTTCATGGGTTCGTGCGAATCTGACACAATCTGCGGAAATCCCGTTGGCCGGGATGAAAGATATTCATGACACAAGGGACAGGAATCCCGGTCTCGTGGGGCAATAAGTTCAATTTCATCATCTTCGGAATGCGCGGCTGCAGGGCCGTGACATATTTCGCAGGACACATTTTTGTGCACACCTGCTTGTTTGCTTTCAACCTCTTCATCGTGGCAGTCGTAACAGACTTGATGACCGGCATACTTAATTTCCATTGCAATTATTTCATCAACAGCCGAGGCGCGATAGTGGCCGTATTTTCCAAAATCGGAGGGCACTAAAATAGACCGCACTATAAAAGGGAGGACGACAAGAAATAAGCTCACAACCGCCAATCGCCGGATTTGCTCAGGCAGTTTTTTCCAGGGTAATTTCATTGAAAGCAACCTCTTCTTTAAATGTTCAAAAAGCTGCCGTGTTTGATCAAGTAGTTTCACGTCAGGTCCTTTGATAAATTATTAGGAAGATGGATTATCCGAAAAATATTATAAAGAAATCTGGTTTTTGCTTTAATCAGGCGCTTGTCGAATCGGGTCCTAAACAAGTTCAAATTACAGCAGGTTAGAACCGAAGCTTTAAAAAAGAGATAAGGCAACTATTCAATAAAAAATTTGGAGGAGCAGTTATTTTAATTTTTGTAAGTAAAAATTAAACTTATCTTTTCAAATATTTCAAATTCTTGTGCTTGGAAGTTCTTTATTGAAACATAAAAAAAATTAACTGCAAGAAGATATCTGCGTAGATTAATAAGAGAAATTAATGTAAAAAATTCCGAAAACACAACTAAAAAAAGACCAACATCATATCGTCACAATCTCCTTATAAACAATATATTAGAAATCATAAAATAAGGAATAAAAAAATATAATATTTTAAAGTTTACAAACCGATTTGTAATCATGATTTTCCGGGAAAAGGAAGGCGTATTCGGGCGAATTATTAAACTGCCAACGAATCAACGCAACAGTACTTGAGAACCGGCATTTTTCATTAACAATTTATTCATCGGAGAACCTTAATTTATCCACCGGAATGACTTGCCGCGCAATGCCCGGTCCTTTGTAAAGCACCCGCAATGCCTGGCTCCCGCCGCCGTCAAAATATTGCACTTTAATGGGATGCAATCCTGATTTGAGATTTATTCTCCCCTGCCGCTCAAAATTGCCATGCAAACCATCGTTATCTACCACAATTTTTTCGCCTATAAAGAGCCGGCTGCCATCATTGGAATTGGTATAAAATCTATATTCACCAGCTTTTTCAATCTTTAAAAATCCGCTGAATTCAACTGCAAAATTAGATGCCCGTCTTGGCAAACTAGCCAAATTGAAATCATAAATACGTCCCTTTTTCAGCGGCGAGAGGGATTCAAATTCAGGCAATTTTTCCCAATTCCCTTCAAAATACCGGAACACAAGGCCCGTTTTTTCGCTAACGATATAGATATTACGCTCCACTACTGAGCTCGGTTTTAATCCATCTTTAAATGCACAAACTTTTACGGCTGCACTTTGTTTCAAGGTAAATGGGCCAGTATATATTTTGGATGTCTTATTTGGCGCACTACCGTCCAGCGTATATCGGATATCTGCCTCGGGCGTAGCCGAGGAAATTGAAACGCGTACCGGAGAATTTATACTAACTGTGTCCATAGTACCAAAAACAGGGCTGGCTGCCTGCTCAATTCGCCAGTATACTTTTTGCACAGGGCCATCCGATTCAAGAAGCACGAAATCTTCGAACAATCCATAGTCGATGAAATCATATTCATTGCCTGCCGGCATATTTTCGTGGGCAGACTCGAAAGAGGCCGGCCATGCTGTTCCGCGAACAGGGCCAATGTGGTGCGGACCTAACAAGTTTTTCAAGGTTCCCGTAACAACAACCACAACTTCATTTTCGCCATTAGCAAGGTTGTCCGTGACGTCAAGCTCATAAGGCGGCCAGGCAATAATTCCGGCAGATTTATCATTAATCAGGACTTCTGCAACACTGCCGCGCCAGTCAGTTAGTTTCACCACAAATCGCTTGTCCGATTTTTTGATGGCGTAGGATTTCGAATAATTGACCCGGTCAGAATAAAATGGCAGCCCCTGCCCGCGCCAGCTTCCCAAATTTAACCTTTGCGCTTTGCTGAGTTTCCATCCTTTTTCCAGTGGTTTCAGATTAAAATCACCCAAAATATAGATGGCTTCAACTTCGGAGTGCACTGACATCGGTGAGGCGACGAGCTTGACATGATTTTTCCCAGCAATAGCATGGCTGCCAATATTGTAAACACCAAACTTTCGATCGAGCCAAAATTGTGCTGAATTCTGTTTAACGATTTTTCCTTTAATCGAAACCTGCCACAAATCCGGATGTTCAATCACAGCTTGTAATTTCGAGCGCTCAACATCACCGTCAATTTGAAATGAATAGGTAACTTCAAATCCGGAACCAACCGCGAATGTATCGCGGTCAACGATGGCAGATTTGTACTGCACAGCCCGACTCCACGGATTGCCGGCAAATCCGTGATGCTTGAAAATTTTATCGGCTGCTTTAAAAAAGTAGACGTCTTTTTCAAGCATGCCGCCCATTTGTAAATCGCAATAATCCAGCGTTAGAACGTTGGGTGAAGTTTTACTTATTTGCACCGTGTTTAACGGCGGAATTATATTTATTTTGCCCGGCTGATTTTCAGTTGTTGTTTTTGCTATTGAGTCGCTGACTAAAAGCAGCACGCTGCCACAAGGCGGCAAATCAAACGATATTTTAAGAAAACCGTCCATTGCTGTGCTAAAATACGGTTTCGTGACACCTGTCAATAAATCGAGTTCGGAAACAGATTTTCCCCTCATATCCAGCGAACCTGTTGCCCATTTATCCTGACTGGTGTTTGTCAGAAAGAGCACCTGCCCATTGGCCAATTCACGACGGTGATGATAAAAAGTTCCTCCGACTTGTTCAGGCTGATGAAACTGAATTTTATCAGAGGCAAGCCGTTGCAGCAATTGTGGATCGTGGACTGAATTGACTCGGGTCCACTGTGTTGAATACTCATCAACAATTGCTTTTAATTCATCTGATTCCCGGCCATCGACAAACCTTGGGATATCAGAAAATGAGAACAATTTTCCGCCTTGCTGTAAATACGTTTTAACCAGGTTGAACGTGGATTTATCAAGATTTTCCATGCCCGGCGGGAAAATGATTGTGTCATAAGCACGTTCTCCCACGATAAATTCTTTTCCGCTGATTTTCCCGATATCTTTGACAATATTTTCTGAAGCCAGGTCATATTCTATCTGATTTTTCTCCAGGCTCAAAACAAATTCTTGAAATTGTGGGCCCAGTGCAGAAAAATTTTTGTGGGACTGCACATCTGAAAAATACATCCATGCTGTTGACGTGGGTTCAAATACCAGAATTCGGTTCACCTGTTTTCCCGCTGAAAGTGCCAGAGACAAGCGGGCAAAATAGTCGCCCAATGGTTTATAATTTTTCCACCACGGTGCGTGATAGGAAAATGACTGCGGATGGTCCCGTTTTCGGGCGCCTTCGATCGTCACATAAGACAGATGCTGGTTGAGAAAATTAACACCGAGAACATACTGCCAGTCCCCGATTCGCTTCATATCTTCGAAGCTCAATTCCCAGCCGCCGGCGCCGTAGGTCTCGCTCAAAGTGCGCTGCCGCCCCATCTGGTTGGCAACACTGCTTAGCTCCTTAACTGCCCGCACGTTGCCAAACTGCGCGTTTACTTTTTCACTGTACTGATTCATCAAAATGTCGATGGCCGGCATTTGATGCCAGGCGTACATAGCCATATTGTCGCCGCCATGGTGCGGATTTGGCCAGCCGTGTTCCCAATAATGCCCTGTCCAGTCCATATTGTTCTGTTCGCAATATTTAAACCAGGGTTTGCTCCACTTTTCGATAAACAATTCGAGCAATGTTGTGTAATAATTGTGGCGCACCTGTTTCCAGTCGCCAATTTCGTAGGCAAGTGACGGAAGATTGGTTTTGAGATCATATCCCCAGCGTTTTTCGAATTCCGGAAAAAGTGCCGGTGTCCAACGGAGGCCACCCGGGGAGGAAATATTGGGTTCATCGGTAAAGATGCCCGGAACCGTTTTGCCAAACTCGCTGCCGATGGATTTTTCATAGCCGGTCATTGTCACTTCGATAAATTTTTCCGTCACCCCATCGACCAATAAATCCACATAAGAGTAGCCCCCGTGCCATGGCATATTTTTATAATAGCTCTTTTGATAAAGAAAAAAATCGCCTGTGCTGTTTTTATGGTGGTCCAGTTTATCGGTGATATCGATAAATTTCGAATCCTGTTTCCTCAAAACGATAAAAGATTTATCTGCATCTGCAGGCAGTTGTCCAATGCGTTGAAGCGTCAATCCCTGCCCCTGGTTGTACGATTCAGGCATCTCCGCCGGAACGTGGCCGCCGGCAAATCCACTTGGATAAGAATTTTCATCGTACAGCCATACATTCATCCCCATTTCTTTTCCTTTTTGAACCGTGTATTTGCACAAAGAAAACCACTTGTCGGACAAATAGGCTGTAATCAATCCCGGTCGCGGGTGGATGAAAACGCCGCCAATTCCGGCCGATTTAAAGTCCTGCAATTGTTGATCGATCTGATCTTCGGTCATTTCATCATTCCACACCCAAAGCGGGGCACTGCGATATGCAACGGGTGGGGTTTTGAAAAGGGATTGCAGTTGTTCCATCGAATGAATCATTGTCTTCCTGTTGTTTTCGTTTGTTCGAGCTACTGCAGTACAAATACCGATAAATACGAATAGACTTGCAACAAAATAGATTTTCATTTTTAGCATCTCCCGTTAATAGGATAAACACTGCGATTCAAAACAAGTAGAGCGAATTAACACTATGAAAATAAGCTTCGTTTGTTCAACCAAAACAAAAAACCAAGTCAATCTGCAAAAAAATATTTCTGGCTATTTCCCCTCTGCCCGGCTGATTTCATCACAACTATTAATAAAATCTAAAACTCGCATGCGTAAGATTGTTTCCCGTCGAAAAGCCGGGTCTGTATGCCATTTTTCGTCAAAATTAATACCTGGAGCATGTCGATACCATTTTGGCGTAAAACCAATTTTCGGACGAATAAATGGCTCGTTGCCATTCCCCGGCCTACGCGTAGCCGGTGCTGCTGGAGCAATGTAGCTAACCAATTGATCTGATTGAATTGCCATTTAATTCTCCTGATCCACAATGGTCATTATTCGTGGAATCCAGACCCGCATCTCATTTGGACCCCGGTGATTCCAGGCAAAATAGGGAATAGCTGTTATATTTTTGCTCTGTTTCGATTTCCCATCAAAAGAAATCGCTTCACCAATAAGCTCAACGATGCCGCCGAGTTTCTCTTTTTCAAATTTGATTTGAAAAGTCGTTTCATCAGCGAGACTCATATTTAAAACCTGACCATCATTATCTGCACCTTCGACACAATACACAACCGGGCCGCGCTGTAGAGCCATTTTCCATCTGTCTGCAGTAACATTTTCATGCGCTAAAATCCGCTGGACTGGCATTGGCAGGATCAATTTCACTCGGTCTCGTTTTTGCCATTTTCGATGTACGATGGCGTATCCTTCATTGAGTTGCAATGGGAAATCGGTTCCATTTATTTGAAGGGTGACCTGTTCGGATTTTTCATTTAAAAATGTATACAAATCACCTGGAACAGGATTGCCTCTCGCCCAGACTGGAATGCGAATTTTTAATTCGAATTCACTTGTTTTTTCTGGGTCAACGGTAATTTCTATGTCGCCGTTCCATGGATAATCGCTCTTTTGCTGGATTGCCACATTATTTCCGCTAATTTTCATCCGCACATTGCTGCTGATAAATAAATTGATGAAAATGGACTGATCATTTTGTGCATAAATATAGCCCGGAATCGCTGGCATCGTGCGCACGACGTTGACCGGACAACAGGAACAATCGAACCATGGCTGTCGTTCGGCTGTCCCGCGATTAAATGCTGTTTTTCCATCTGAATGCAATGGATTCGGGTAAAAGAACAGATTGCCTTCCAGCGAAGTGCCCACCAAATATCCATTATACAAAGTACGCTCCAGCACATCGAAGTATTTGGCATGTCCGTGCAATAGAAAAAGACGGTGGTTCCACATCATATTCGCGATGGCCGCGCATGTCTCGTTGTACGCCGTGTCGTTGGGCAATTCATAATCATCGCCAAATGCCTCACCACTGCGGCGGGCGCCGACACCCCCGGTCACATACATTCGCTTCATAACCATATTTTGCCAGATACGGTCGAGGGCGCGAATATAGGCTGCATCTCCTGTCAGCGCCGCTACATCCGCCATTCCGGAATACATGTAAAGCGCCCGTACGGCGTGGCCAACTGCATTCGTCTGCTCTATGACTGGTTTGTGATCCTGGCAATAGTCGCCGTAAAGCTCACGGTGGGTAGCATTTCCGCGCTCGTCGAGGAAGAATTTTGCCAGATCGAGGTATTCTTTTTTTCCGGTTACACGGTAAAGTTTGGCAAGCCCAATTTCGATTTCCTGATGCCCTGGGATGTCGTGTTTTTTACCCGGTCCGAAAACTGTGAGCAAGAAATCGGCATTTTTTATAGCCACATCGAGCAGGGATCTTTTGCCAGTAGCATCGAACCAGGCCACCGCAGCTTCATACATATGCCCGACGTTGTAAAGTTCGTGGCTATGTGGCAAATATGACCAGCGTTTATCTCCCGCATTCTTCTCCATTATTGTGCTGTCGATTGTGCGCTGCGTGTACAAATAGCCGTCATCTTCCTGCGCAGCGGCGATGATTTCGATTAAATCATCCATGTATTTTTCCAGCCGTGGATCTGGGTGGCCGCTTAGTGAATAGGCAATGCCTTCCATTATTTTATAAACATCCGAGTCATTGTAACGGATGCCTTCGAAGGCGCCCTTTTTCAATCCAGCCGCAATGGCAAAATTATTAATGCGCCCAGTTTCTTCGCTCTTTTTAATATCAAACGGGATGGTGACTTTGCGGTTGGTTTCAATTCTGTGTGCCCAAAAATTATCAGTTATCTCTACTTCTGAAAATTTGATTGGTTGGATTGCGTAATTCTTTCCACTGTTTTTTTCGGAATTGCATTGAATTAATATTGAACTCAAAATCAAAATAATTATTCTTTTAATCATGACTTTCTCCTGCCGACGTTAAAAAAATATTTATCAAACTATGAAATAATACTTTTCCCACTTTCGATTGCAACTTTTTCCCATTCATCGAATACAGCACATGCTGAATCAGGCTGTGTACCCAACCCAAATTCAAACTGTGCAATCAGTCCGCCGGCTGGATCATAAAATGCGTCAGCAATCTGGCGCACGGCTTCCCGGGTTATGTGCGGATCTGGCGCGGTGAGAACGAACTGCCGGTCCATTTCACCCCAAAATGTAATTTTTCCTTTCACCCATTTTCGCAGGTCATCGAGATCGATCCCAGCAATTTTGAATTCATGGCATCAGCGACACCGGCTGATGTTCGCCAGGAACATCCGTGCGAAGTAAACGAACCGGGTTTTCAACAGAATTGGGATTGTAGATTTTAAATCGAATATCTTCTCTGCAAAGAACCTGATCCATCTGCAGGTTTTGTGGAATCATGCGGAATGATTTGCTTTGTCGTAATCCAAACCATGAGCCGGTGTTTCTGATATTCTGACGGTAGGCTGCCCAGTGCTGCAGCGTCGTATTTATCGTTGGTGTTTCAAAGCAAAAAACCTGTCCGGATTCACCACCGGTGAGCAGAATTTCCAGTTTGTTTGCGCGCCCCAAAACTCTACCTACCGAAAGTGTAACATTGATGTGCGCGTATCCACTTGATGATTAAAAATGCTGGAACCGGCATTATCCAAAGCCAGCAAACGTCCCTGTTGAGTCGACAAAACATACTCCAGTTGACCATCATTATTGATATCGAATAGTGCACCCGGGGCAAAACTGCAGCACTGGGGGTTTTCATTGCACAACTCCAGGTTTAGTAAATGTAAATTTTATTCGGCGGATATGCTTCTCGAGCTACTAATTTATTATACCATGATACCGTGCCATATAATATGGCAGCAAATAAATCGTTCCTTCGTGCTCGGAATAGCCGCTGCCTTCTTTCGCATCGAGTGCAAAACCATCCCGGTCGAGCCGGACGTGGCAGCGCTCATCGATCGGCAAAGCACTGCCGCTCACATGCCAGCCGACTTTCAACTGGTGTTCCTGAGCTTTCTCAAATACATTATCCGGCCGTTCAGGATTCTCCGGACGCCAGCCTTCATTCACCACTTGCCCGGGAGTCGGATCAAAAACGATATCCAACCGATGGCGATTATCCATGCGGTAGCCGATCAGGTCCAACGGTAATTTTTGCAATGTTTCGATTATGTCGTTCACTTTAAAATCTGTCTTATAAAACTCTCGGGCAGTAAATTGGGCGTAAGTTCCTGCCTTTTTAAAATATTTACCCGAGTCATAGATTCCGGAATCCACCATTTTGTTGAATTTCTTCGCCAACGCGGCATAGAGCGTGTTCCAAAACGCACTTTTCTGCTTGCTGATATGCAACCACGAATTTTCCAGACTCTCACGGTACATCATCATCAGTTCCGGATCGGTTTCATATTTCATCAGACCGTACATGCTCATCAGGCATAAATTGTTGTCCCACGGCACCACATCGTCAGGGGGGAAAAACATTTTGGATTGCATCGCGTTGATGTGGTAATCATGTTTTTCACGCAGCATTTTTGCTGTTTCGAGATATTTTGCATCGCCGGTAACATGGTGGGCTACATTGAGGAACGACAGCATCATCATCGAGTTTAAACCGCGCTGATCCCATCCCCAGACAGAATTAAAAAATTCGGGCGAAAAATTAGCCCAGCGCGTCGGTTTGCCATCGTGGTCGCGCAGCAAAAATCCATTACGGATCAAATGGTCGGTCACGTCGCGTACAACCTCGCGCACTGCCGCTTTTTCTTCTTTGGATTCAGCGATCAGATCGTAATAAATCCCGTAAAAAAAATAATGTCCGGCTAATTCATCGGAACTTGTATCGCATTTCCATAAATATTTACCGTCTTTGCTTTTCACAAATCGCGGCAGTATATCCTTCCAAAAAGGATCTTCTTCCTGTTTCTTTTTGTTATAAGCCGCATCATATTGTTCATTGACAGGTTCGTGCCAGTCTTTCGGAACGATGACTCGAGCAGGGAAACCTTTTTCATGGGTGATATCAACCAGCCATTTGCAGGCTTCGAAACTGCGTTTTGCCAGTTTTCGAGCTTCTTTGTCGCCTGTCACCGCATAGCGAAATGCCTGGGCCGCACCGTACATGGAGGTATACATGCCATCGTTATCTGAAATTGCGTACCGCCATGAATCCGCATTGTAGCGCTCTTGCAGATGATTTTGTGCAATAAATCCCATGCGGTTGTGGCGCGTTTCCACCTGATTGGTAAAATACGCTGCTTTGTCTTCGTAATTCAAGGATTTGCGCACGATCCGGCTGACGCCGGCATTTGTGGCATTCCAGGCGGTGCCATCTGCTTGCACCACGATTCCATTGACGTGATCGTGCGGCAGCCAGCGACGGCTGAAGCGGTAGTTGAAAAACGTGCCGTCTGTTTTGAATGCGCCTTTTTTTGTGCCGAACCAGACAGCGCCATTTTCTGCAGCAGCAATTGAGGTGAAATTTTTATAGGGTAACCCTTCTTTGCCAGTGAACAAATGCCATTTTTCATTGTCGAGAAATCCGATTCCCTGTTTTGCACCAAACCACAATCGCTTTTTCGAATCGACGGTGAGCACGCGTACTGAGCTGAGCGCCCAGCTATAATTTTCGTCTGCGGGCAAAACGCGGCGCCATTTTTTATTCTCATTCAGATAAAACAAACCGGACTCCGCACCGACAAATTGCTTGCCTGAGAACCGGGCCATGCTATAGATGGTTCCAGCTTTCGCCGGAAGATTGATTTTGCTAAAATCTTGTTTTTTCATCTTGTCGCCGCTGAATTTCTTCCATTTCGAATCTTCAAAAATAAAAGCAGCCTTCGCAGCGACAGCAACCGGATTCCCGGCATCAGTTAGAAAGATGGATTCGATGATTTCAGCAGGCAAACCATCTTTCGGTCCAAATACGGTCGCCACATCCTGTTGGAATTTATCTGTGTGTTTGTGTTGACCAAAAGTAATACCAACCAGTAAAATACAAAATAATGCAATTCTCTTCATCACAACACCCTTACTTTTTTTGTTGATTCAAATTAAAAGACACTCTCTCTATTTTAAATCCGAACTCCCCCTTTCTCAATCAAATGATATTGAATTCGCTTCAGATGATCATTTCCGGACCGCCTTTGCCGGTAATTTCATCGCCGAATGCCGTCCGAATTTCAGCGATATCGTTTTTTAAAGCGCGACTGTAGATTGAAATATCCGAACTGTGCATAATAATATTGACGCCGAGCTGCACCCAATCAATTTGAACCTGGGCAGTTTCCGAAAAATGAATCCCCACCGCGATTTTACGTGCCCGTGCACGCTTGATTATTTCATTCACCGTTTGCTTAAATTCATCATTTTGATATTCTTCCGGAATACCCATACTGCAGGACAGATCGTGCGGGCCAATGATAATGCCATCCAATCCCGGTACTGCAAGCAGCGCATCCAAATTATCAAACGCCGGCACGCTTTCCACATTTATGAGTAAAATATTATTTTCATTTCGTGAAGCAGTGTATTTTTGCATTGCTGGCGCGAGTCGTATTTTCCCTTGCAAAACCTGCTGTAATTTTTCGCCTTTGAGCGGTTTGTATTTGACAGCGCCGACCAATGCCTGGAGTTGGTCCACAGTTTCAATATACGGCGCGAGAATACCGACAGCACCGCCATCGAGAGCTTTGCTGGCCTCAAACGGATCCGGAGAAGGTGTGCGAACGATGGGCGGCAAACCCAGACTCGCATAAACGACACACATTTGTGCTAATTTGTCCCGCGACCAGGCAGTATGCTCTAAATCGAGAAAGACAAAATCGAGCCCGGCCTGACCAACAGCACCCGGCCAGTGGGGTGACGGGCTGACGATAGCCGAACCGTAAATCCGTCCGCCGTTTTTTAATGTCGATTTGAGTTCTTTGCCAGTCATAAGCGCTCCATATTATTTGAGCCTATCCAGAAATCCTGAAACTGTTATTTTACTTCGTATAACAAAAATCGTTTTACTTTGCGGCTGCTAATAAACGCAATTGCTTAGCCGACTTGTGGACTGGCTATCCAAATAACTCCGCACGGATAACTCATTATTTTCTAAAGCCAAACTACAAATCACTCGAATTTACACGAATATTTTTTTTGAGTAAACGGGCCTGTATTTTCAATTATTTTTATTCGTAAAATTTGCGAAATTAGCGGACAATTATCTATTAATCATAGTTTTAAGTTTGCTGACTTATTTGGATAACCAGAGACTTGTGGTTCCAAATGCATTTATTCAGAATCCATGCTTTTGCTATGTGGCAGCAGTGGATGCCCGATAAAAGTGTTCGCATGCACATCAACTTAAAGATTATTATATATTTGGATAACTCATAAATCGAGGTAAACATCCCTCTGATTTGTGCTCATGACGAGCACAAATCGTCTCCCTTCAAAGGGAGAATTTAAAAGTCCCCCTTTGAAGGGGGATTTAGGGGGATGTCTGGGTATAGCCTCAAACGCTAAATTGACGCCAATGCAATAAAAACACCCGGGCATGACAAAAATGTATTCCGACAGGCTCTTATTCTAAAATTTTCTTCCAATCCGAGATGCGAAGATTCAATCCCCAGGCGCCGCCGTGCTGGCCTACTTTTATCAGAATATCATTCCGGCCCTTTTTCACCGGAGCGATAATCATATCCTGGCATGCTTGCTCGCTGCGTCCACCCTTTTTCCGATGCACTTCCTTGTTATTCACCCACACAGCCGGATCATCATTGCTTCCCAATAGCAGTAAAATTTCGCCATCTTTACTGGCACTTACAGTTGTGTGAGCGTAAGCAATACCTTCCTTAAAAGCAAAATCCGGAGCTGTCAGTGCTTTCAATAAATCGATCGTTTTACCGGCGTACGGATGCCACTGCACTTCTGCGCCGGTTCCGGCATCGTATTTTTTAGTAAAATTCAGTTCTTGTTCTGGCGGATAAACATGGACAAGCCCCTGCCCTTTCTCTGCTGCAAACGGGCCAAGCAGTTGCCAGTTTTCAACTTTGTTTGTATTAAAAAAATCCAAATCTGTCAGTGTACAAATGAGTTTTGGAGCAAAGGAAAGGTGCTCGGAAGGCAGGCGGCCCATAACAGCAATCCATTCCTCGAGATGGGAAAAATCGTTAAAGAGAAAATAAAATGGGAAGATGCGAAACTTGTTCAAATCGCTGGGATTCTTCTGCAATAAAGTTTCGAGATTAGTTAAGATTCGCCTGTCCTGCGTGCGCAAAATCCGTGTGCCGAGCGCAACAATCACATCGTAGGCATATTTGCTTTCAGCATAATAATCGAGGAAATAAAAGACCGGCTGCAAGTTCTCGACGGAAGATAAAACAGCATTTTTATATGCCGCCTCTTCGATGGAAAAATGCAAGTCCTGATTACGGAATCCGAGAAAGCGCTGGTACGGCCTGTGCCCCAAAACATTGCGCGTCGAATTATCAGCTTCCAAATGCAGTTTAAGTTCCGGTGTCGGCATAAAATTTTTCTTATCCACCTCCCCACTGAATTTAATCTGCAATTTTTGACCGGGTGTGAGTGTGAAATTCTTCGAACTGCTTTTTAATTTCCATGCACTTCCCGCTTGCCATTCATAATGCCCGCTGACCGGCATATAGAAATCCGTTTCGATTGCAAATGTCGTATCAAAAAAAACGACGTTGTTTTTGCTATTGGTGGGTGAAAGCTGTCCCAATTGATTTTTTAACTTTCGTTCAAGCTCAAACATGCCGTATTCGACAAAATTAGCCGGCGAATAATCCTGGTTTTTGTTGAGAATTATGCCATCAAAAACACGATTATCTTGATCGATAGCTCGAATTTCCAGCTCATTCTCTGTAACGTCGATGGTGAGAAAATGGTACAAACTGCGATAATAAGCTGAGTAAGGTTCCGGCGCGATGGGGTACAACGACGCACCTCCCCCCGCAGAAGTTATGTGCACCACCCCTTTTTGATCCTCCGCCATACGCCCGATTGGGAATGAGCGGTGGTAATAGTGATCGTGACCCGTGAGCGCAAGATCGACGCCGTGTTCCATGAAAAGTGGCTGCCAGTCATAACGAAATTCATAAATTGGCCGCGTTGGATGGGCGTGAAAAAGCGGGTAATGGAAAACGACAATTGTCCACTCTTTGGTATTTTGCTTTAGATCAGCCAGTAAAAACTGGTACTGCTCCGATTGCGGATCTGTCGGCACGCTGGTGTCCAATCCGATGATATGCACCGGGCCGTAGTCCCGCGACCACCACGGTTTGTTCTCGTGCAGCGGAAAAAAGTTGTAATAGTGCGGCGATTCCTGCTCGTGATTTCCCAGAACCGGATAGATGGGTATGTTGCGCAGAAGCTCTTCCATGGGATCGAAAAGGAATGTTTTCCACTCGTGGAGATTTTTTCCACGTGCCACAATATCGCCGGAATGCAGAACGATATCCGGGTTACTTGCAACAATCAAATCGGATATTTTTTTGCACATGACCAAATCACTGCGCGAATCGCCCACCACGGCGAAACGCAGCGGCGTTGTCTCATTTGCAGGTGCGGTGCGGAAGCTGCCAACAGCAGATTCGCCATTATGCCAGACACATTTGTAAAAATACTGCTGGCGTGGCTGGAGATTTGATAATCGAACTTGGTGCAGGGATTTGGGTTCATTTTCAGCAACCGACATATTTAGAACGTCCGCCTCTTTTCCGAAAAGAACCTTGCCAATAGCCGGGGACTCAGTTTCCCACAGAATGGTAATTTCAGATGGCCGCACATCCTGTAAATAAGGCCCGTGCACCCGTTCATTTCCTAAAAGCTGTGATGCAGATAAAATGAATATCAACAAGAAAAATCGTATGATCTTTTGCATTTCTATGCCCGCCTTTTATTAAACATATTATTCTCGCGCAGAGTCGCAGAGACCGCAAAGAATAGATTTAAGGTGATTAATAAAAACTCCGCGTGCTCTGCGGCTCTGCGTGATTTATTTTCGTAAAATAAGAAAACCGATTAACTTTGCCGCTTTAACGAATCAATCACTGGCCTTATAATCCAAAAAAAATCCGTGTTTGATCTGTGTCTATCCGTGGCTTAAAAATCGCTGATCAATCTTTATTTAGCCGCTGGATTTTCTGCAATCATCTGTAACGCCTGCTCAACAAAAATCTCCCCCGTCATTTCACCCAAACTGGTTCTGCTGATATAATCGTAGCGCTTGAAGCTATCGAAATCTTCGGGAGTCAAAATATAACCGAAAGCGTCGTTGGTGAGCCCGAAAAGAAACGGATAATCGGTTTTCATTTTTCGCTTGAGAAAATAGCCGATATTGGGCAGCGCTTCGCCGGGAATTGTGAGAATTTGTGCGGGCCCAACATTGAGTAAATTGATACGGGTGGAAACCATGCCGTCCGATCCGATGGGATAATCCAGTACCGCCTGCTGCAAAACTGCGCGCAAAAGCGGGCTGTCTAATGGAAATTTAACGATGCGATTTGTGCAATGGATCGCTGGATTTTCAAGGAATTTAGCAGGTGCGACGATGCGCAAGGCTTCGTCAGCCAGCAGCTCGCCGATGCGAATGCACTCTTCCCAGGTATTGTTTTGCCCACCTTTGCCGTCGCGCACATCGGCGGTGACCATGCCACCGATAGCGCTGTTCATAAAAATGGCCAAGCCGCCGCCACGTTTTTCGATGCGCTCGTACAACGGCCCACACAAATCCGGACTGAGGATACCGCGGTCGTTGCCCAAAACTTCCGGGTGAATAGCGTAATTAACCAGCGTCGCGATATTTTTTCCATCTTTGGCCACAGCCTGAATAACGCCGCAACGGGGATCGTAAAGCTCTGCGGCGTAATAATTAAACGCAATTTTGCCTTTTGCCTCACCCATGGCAATTTTCAATCCGGCCGGCTGCCGCTTGTCAAACGCTTCCTGAATGGCCTCAGCCATTTTCCGCACACAGAAATCGATGTATTTGAGATCAGCGCCGGTATTTCCATCGGCGTCGGCGAAGCCATAGGCATCCGGGGCGCTGTGCGTGTGCGTCGCGCCGATGAGAATATTTTCCGGGGCAATGCCTTTGACCTGTTTGCGCACACGGTCGCCGAGAACCGCCGGCCAACCCAAATTATCAATACTGACGAAGGCAACCGGCGTCCGGCCGTAATCCAAAACCAGAGCCCGAACGAATAAATCGCCTTTTTTCATAGTGGCCGGCTGGGGTATTCCCACGCCACCGGAAATGGGCAGCAGCGGATCGGGCGTTACTACGCGTAACGCCGCCCCGGCTTTGAATTCAGTGCCTGCGAATAGTAAAATTGGGAAAAATAAGAGAGAGAGAAGGATATGTATTTGTTTTCGTATCATGAGAGTCCTTTTAATTAATCCATCAGATTGTTTTTAAGTAACTCTTTCTTGATCTTGCTGATGTTGTAGCTATTGGCTATTGGCTTTTGGCTTTTGGTAATTTTACTAATAGCCAACAGCATACAGCTAACAGCCGCCCCAATCAAGATCGTGATTTTTATCACTTTGAGCAAGTATGGGATTATCATCAATTGTAACCGAATTAACCCAGGCAGGATTAAAAATCTTGCCTGGGTAGCGGCAGCATAATTCAAAAGGTGGGATGAAAATCATTGACTTTGTAGGTATTTATTTTTATGATAATTAACATAAGGGTATAAAAAAACATACTGAGTAGTGCAAACAGACTGCAAGATCAATATGTTTTAATTGGAGGATTAACTAATATGCGCAGAGATGGTATGCTATTATTTATTAACGTAGCATTAGGTTTGTGCTTAGGTGCGGGTGTTGCTACTTTTGTAACAAGATTATTACCTAGCTCTCATGATCAGCTTAATCTTACTTACGAGGATACGGCATTTTTACACTTATCGTTTTTATTTATAATCTATTTTTCAAACCTCCTACGAACATTCTTGGGTTTTGTAAAATTCTATCAAGATGAATCACTATATGATCCAGAATATGAAAAAATTGTAAGTAAAGAAAGCCTGAGTATTGTAAGACTTATTGATTTTCTTGCAATGATGTTTATAGTTTTAACCTTGGTTTTCCAAGGAATGATCCTTCACTTATATGTAGCTTTTGCATGGGTTTTTTTGCTCTCATCAATTCTATTTGTTATTCGAAACGGGATTTTAACAATCGCATTTAACAAATTAGGAAAATCAGCAAATGTTTTAAAATCCCATACAGATATTATTGAAATCAAAGGGAGAAGTAGTATTGTAAAAAAATGGTTTATACTTGATACTTTGTTCCTTTTTCCTGCTGTCATTTTACTTTTGGGAGTACGCTCATCGATTACAAATCAGCAAATCTTTTTTGGTTTTAGTGCCGCAATTTTGCTAGTAATTACCTGGCTGGATATTTGGGGTGGAAAAAGCTATTATTTCGGGAGTGCTTTTGATGCTGGACAGCGAACAAATAATTAATATAATACCAAACATTCACTTGTTTGAAGATGATACAACAAAGAGTTTATCTGTCTACTCCAAATTTTTTCTTAAAAATAAAAAAACAAGAGACTATAGTCACTCGATGACATACTTTTTTCAATCTTCCAGAAATTTTTGGGCATATTACTTACCTCCTGGAAAAGCTAATTTAATTACAATCACTACAAAGTATCCAAATGGTAGACCTCCATTTGTTATAGTATATCCAATGGGAAAAAGTACAAAAATACTTGCCCAAAACTGTCGAAACCTTGCATTAAAATTACAAAAACATTCTGGTGAAAAAGTCATTTTAAAAAAAATACCAATTAAATTTGTTAACGAATTCCATTCAGCAGGTTTTACTGAGTATTTGGATAATGATGGATGGAGTGTAAGCTATAAATATGATGATGATGATTACCCTGAGTTTATAATTAACATTGAACGATACTTATCTGGCAGGAATAATATTTCAAGAATTCCTGTCCCATATGCAACAAAAACATCAAACTTACGCGGCCATGCTCGGAGGTTCATCAATTGGCTAGATAAAGAGGATTGTTCAATTAATATAAATTCGTATAATCCAAAAAAGGATTATACAGATGTAAAAGAAATGATCTCTACATGGGCGAAATTTAGAAAACTAAGGCACCGTGAAGAAGAAATCGGAGATTTACTAGATTCGCATGAATGTTTTTTACCGAACGTAGATAATATTAATTCAGGGAGATCTTATAAATTTAACTACACTACTACCAAACTATCAAAATCAATTGTGATGAGGTTAGCAAGAAAAGGGGAAAGTAAGGTTATCGCTTTTGGATTTATTGATAGAATATCCGATACTACTGCAGGTATTTATTCTGAAATTGCCTTGCATCAAAGAGCTGAATCTCAACATTTAACTTGGGACACAATTCATCAGACTGGGGTTCCGGGGTGTTCAGAGGTACTAACTTTAATAATGTTAGAGATTGCGTTTAAAAGTGGTTATCTCTTTGCAAACTTTGGAGGATCAGAATCAAGGACTTTATTTATGAATAGGAAATACAAATTTCCTGATTATGAAAAAAATAAAATGACACATTTAGTTTTATATTACCCCCCCCCTGAAACTTTATAAAATGATTTTCATAGGTGAATACATCAATTTACGCATGAATCGATATTTGCTAACCATGCTAGAAAATTTCTTGTCAATTTTGGCAGGGCCTTGCTCAAATATCTCTTTTTTCACAAGAATCTTACCTCAGGATGAATACAAACGGCCTGAAGTAATTCAATGTTTCAGATTTGCGGCCAATTTGTAAAAAATAATATTAATCCCCAACGACTTGCACAACCTTAGCATTTAGTTACGCTCAATCAAGCCAATTCTCTGGCAACAATTAATTGAATTTTAATGTGTCATAATTTCCGTTGAACAACGAGACACCCACACCAAACCTATATCACCATCAAAATAAACAGAGTCAATGCTTATCTAATTCACTCCAATAATTCCGGCTCCCGCGTTCGAAAATCCTCAATTCGGTGAAATGTCAAATAGTTGGCATCATGGGCACGGTGGGCGCCGCCGAGGCCGTCATCGAAGGCGGTGCGGCTGGCAAAAATGATGTCGTCGCCATCGAAAAGCCAATCGATGTATTGCCAGGCATGTTTTTCAGAATCTTCGTGAAAAAGCAGCGGCGACTCCACTTTCCAGTGCCGTAAATCGGGCGATGAAATCAATACCAGATTATTGCGATAGGCTTTCGGCTCCGTCTGCTTACTGGCGATCGACCAGTAAAGTCCGGATTTTTCATCAAATCGAATGGTAAATTTCACCCCGCCACCGGGCATGTCGATGAGATCTTTTTCACGGTCGTGGGAAAGTGAACGCCCATCTTCAGCCACAAAAGTTATCGCTGCCCGGTCGTCGCCCTGGCGGTTGGTGCGCAAAATATTGACCAGCTTTCCATCCGGCGTCAGGTTGACATCACCTTCAATCCACTGTGATTTTGACCACAGATGCTGGTAGGGTTCGCTGAATGTCCAGTTGGCTGTATTGAGCAGATCGGCATCAACCGGGGCTGAAATGACCAGCGCCGACCACTCCGGCCTTTCGCCTTCCACCAGTTACGATTTAACCTGACTTCAATCCAATCCGCTTTTATTTATGAAATCACGTTCGTCAGATACTGACACAGACTTTTAGGATATTATGATAAAAGTTGCAATCGTTCTGCAAGAATCCCCGGCGAATATGTGTTTACCGGTGTTTTCCTGAACAATGCTTTTCATTAATAGAAAAGTATTTCCTGCGTCGATATCCTATTATTTAACCGGACATCCTTTAAATAACTGGAATTATTTCACATTAAACATTAAATTGGACTTCAAAAATATTAATCAAGCGCGGAGAGACGGACTGAAATATCAATTTTGATAATGGAAAACATACAAATTATTCTGGCTGTAATTTTTACCTTTTTAAATAGATATTTATTGCAGCCGATTTTACCGCTGTTCAGATACCCCCGAAATAAACTGACTGAATATGGAACAACACAAGCCATTTGCCCAATCAATTTCAACCGATACGACATACTTGGGATTTGCAGTGGATGAGTAAAGCAAAGCTGTTGGAATCGTTATTCTGGAAAATATATTTAAATCAGCTCATCAGAAATTTTCAGAGTGAGTTTGATTCCCCCACCTGCAATACAGGCAAGAGATAACTTTAAAAATTGAACAACAGGAAGCAAAACTGGAAAGAAAACCATTTGTTATTGACAAACGCACGTCGCGCAAGATAACTGCTGGTTCGGGAAGTAAGCCGGGACACGGAAGACATGTGCTATAATATATTTTATCCCGTAAGGGAATGAGGAGAAAAACATGACCATTTTGATTATCGTCGTAATAGTAACCCTGCTCGTATCGGCAAGTTGTTCTCTTTATGAGGCGGTACTCTATTCCACTCGACCAGCAACATTAGAAGCTGCTAAAAAACAGACTAAAAGAGGGAAATTGGCTTCGCAATTCATCGCACTGAAAAAAAACATTTCAAAACCCATCGCTGCTATTCTCATCTTGAATACGCTCGCCAATACCGCAGGCGCCACCATGGCGGGAATGTACGCGACGAACGTACTCGGCCCCTATATGGTACCCGTATTTTCCATTATTTTTACCCTTGCTATTTTATTTCTATCCGAGATAATTCCGAAAACAGTTGGCGCGGTTCATTGGAGAGCTCTCTGGCCGTTCATCGTATATCCGCTAAAAGTAATGCAGACAGCCTTATATCCCGCTATCCTGGTTACCGAGAGACTTTCGAGATTATTAACCAGTCAGCAGCGAGTCGCGACTATCACCGAGGAAGAAATTCTGGCATTAGTGCATTTAGGGGCACACGAAGGCGAAATAACCAAAGAAGAAAGCCGGATGGTGCGAAATATCATCAACCTGGAAGAACGACAGATACGGGAAATTATGACACCGCGCAGGATGATTTTCTCTTTGCCGGCAACGATGACCATTGAGGAAGCGATCCTAACCATCAGCGGAAAAGGAGTTACACGCATTCCCATCTACGAAAATGACCGGGAGAATATAGTCGGGTATGTTGTGAGCCATGACATCGGCAACGTAAAAATGCAAAAAGAGTCCACAGACACGCTTCAATCAATTGCGAGACCCATTTCCTTTGTCGCAGAAACCATGAATTGTTTGACGATCTTAATCAGCTTTTTGAAACACAGAAAACACATCGCCATCGTCTCTGATGAATTCGGCGGAGTTGATGGACTGGTCACCATGGAAGACCTTCTGGAAACGTTACTTGGCAGTGAAATCGTCGATGAAACCGACAGAGTGGTCGATTTACAGGAGGCAGCCCGTAAAGGAAAATCTGAAAATAGAACAAATGATGAAGAGGCAGAGTGATGCGCTTTGAACAAATCGCTGATGATAGGTGCCGCCTGTTTTTTCAGTCCATCAAAGCCGGCTCGCGGGTGCGAAAATTCACGATCCGGTGAAATGTCAAATAGTTGGCATCGTGGGCGCGGTGGGCGCCGCCGAGACCGTCATCAAAAGCGGTACGGCTGGCAAAAATGATGTCGTCGCCATCGAAAAGCCAATCGATGTATTGCCAGGCATGTTTCTCAGAGTCTGCGTGAAATAACAGCGGCGATTCCACTTTCCACTGTCGCAAATCGGGCGAGGAAATCAAAACCAAACTATTGCGGTAGGCTTTCGGGTCGGTCTGTTTGCTGGCGATTGACCAGTATAGCCCTGATTTTTCATCAAATCGAATGGTGAATTTCACCCCGCCGCCGGGCATATCGATAATGTCTTTTTCGCGATCGTGTGTTAACGACAGCCCGTCTTCAGCCACAAAAGTTATGGCGGCCCGGTCGTCCCCCTGACGGTTGGTGCGCAGAATATTTACCAGTTTTCCGTCCGGAGTCAGATTCACATCACCTTCAATCCACTGGGATTCTGACCAGAGATGCTGGTACGGTTCGCTGAATGTCCAGCTTGCTGCGTCGAGCAGGTCAGCGTCGACCGAAGCTGAAATAACCAGAGCAGACCATTCTGGCCGTTCCCCTTCTGCCAGCTCAAAACTGCGCCAGATTCGGCCATTGTGAATTAAAATCCGGCACGGTGCACAGTGGTACGGCCCGGTTTTGAGAATACCTGTTTCCGGGGAATCGGGCGTCGTCCAAGTTCGTCCGCCATCTTCGGAGCGGCGGATGAGCACATCACCGTATTCGTGACGGGTGCCGATCAAGTAGAGTGCATCGTTGTGGACAAATAGTTTGCCCCAGAATAGTGGTTCGATTTCGGCAATTTGCTGCCAGGATTTGCCGCGGTCGTTAGAAGTGAAAATTAACGATATTGGACTGACTTTGTGGTTCGCTTGCGGTCCGAAAAAATCGTGAGAAGCCACATAATCACCATTGGGCAAAACCGTAATACTCGGCGAACCGATGTATCGTCCCGATGAAGCCGGAGAATGGCTGATGATAACCCCGGGCACTTTGGAATGGTCGGGGGATTTTGAGCAGCTCGAAAATAGGACAAGAATTAAGATTATCAAGCTTGGTAAGCTGTATTTTTTAACAACTGGCTGCATTACTTCTTCTCCAATATACTGGATTTTTTGGTCTGTCAATTTCAAATTTATTTTTTAAGAGCACTAGCGAACGATGCCATACGGTTACTTAACGGAAGGGATTACAAGGGCTATGATTAAATACATTCCACGCCTCGATACACCCGCCTAAAAACGGGCGGGTTACTCGGGATGCAGTAATTTGAACGATTAATTTGACTTCCGCAGTACAAAAACTTGTTTGTAGTTCTGCCCACCTGTCGGGAGAATTTTATTGTACGCAAGCACCCGGCCATCGTGCGACCATGCGAGATTGAACGGTGTCATTTTATGCTGTTTCGAAATGGCGTACGATTTTTTCTCACTGACAGAATAGAGCATTAATGTGTTGTCCAGAAGGTAACTGATGGCATTTTTACCGGGTTGCCAGCGCAAGCCGCCTTCCAATTGAATGGTTGTTTGGTGATGGGTGACCTGTGCCAGTTCTCCACCGGTTGGTGGGATAAAATATATTTGGTAACGTCCAGCTGCATCCTTCGCTAAAAAGCTGATAATCGAGCCGTTCTCCGAGCTGGTAACGCGGGCAACGCCTGCATGTTTCCATTCAGTAGTGTATGTCAAACGTCGCTGCGTAGCGCCGCGCGGGATGTACAAATCCGTACCTTGCAATGCGAGTATTTCACTTGGCTCATCGATGCGCTTCGGAACATCAACGACAAATACTTCCTTTACCGTGTTGCCGTTTTTCTCTTTCACATGGCCGAGAAAAGTTCGTGCCTGCTGCATACGTCCGTCGGTGATTTTATAACCGTATGTACCGAGCCAGCGGTCACCGTCGGCGCGAATGATTTGATCAGATCCCGGTTTCGGATCTGGCACGACTTTAACTATAAGCGCTGAAAACCACGCTCCATCAAAATTTTCGCCGGAAGGTAGTTTTTCAACAGAAACAGGCCCGGTGTTGTGTGAAACTCCGACGGTTCGCAAATTCACTTTTTTCCCTGTTTTTTGCTCAACTGTAGCCAGATGCGCATCATTGTACGTAAAACCAATCCATTGCCCGTCAGCGCTCCATCTGTGGCTGTGTGTGCCACCGCTTAATGCTCCCGGCGTGGTTGGTTTTACGATGTCGCGCGCATCCATAATTATTGGCACATCCGGATTTGATTCGTCGATTATCATGCCAAATCGATGCCACTGCTGGTAGGGATTTTCGGGCGTACAATTGAACAAGCCGTGGATAAAAACCAGCTTATTTTCAGTCGGATGGTAGTTCATTGCGCCACAGCCCGGGCCGTATGGCGCTTGGTTTGGCACTTCGTAAACGGTCACCATTTCACCCGTCTTAACATTGACTTTTTCAATGGCCGGATTGTCACCGATGCCCCCTTCATCGCGAATATCGTAAACCAGCCACTGACCGTCAGGAGAAAAATTATAGTTGTCATCGAGATCGTGGTTTTTAGCGTCAAAGGTGAGCTGTTTTTCAGTCCACATGGTTGTATCCCCTTCTTTTTGGCACGAATAAATCATGACCAGGCTTATCAGAATCATGAATATCATATTTCGCATTGTTTCTCCAAATCATATGGATGAGACTTGAACCTTTTAAGTAACTATATTTAACGTGAGTTCGATTCAAGCTGTAACATTCTTTACCAAGCATAATTAAAATAGAGCGAAGGCGTCTTGCCGAGCGTTTCGTGTGTTATCCTCAGCGGGACGCCTTCGGACTATATCCTATAATTAATTCGTTTTGTCCCAATTTTTTTTACATCGAACTCACGTTTTATTTAAATTTGTTATCAGCACCCTTCGGTACAGGCCGCTAAAAAAACAAGCGGAACACTCAGGATGCTACTTGATGTTTTTTCATATGTTTACAATTTCTACAGGACACAATACAAACATGATTAATTCAACGCAAAGAGTCGGTTGGTACTTTGATTCCATCACTTTGGAGTGATGGAATCAATCCGGATTGAAATTTTTTTCGTGAATTTAAAAATTAACAATGCATTAGCGATTACATCGCTAAAAGACAGCGATCTCATCGCAGGTTACCCGCGGCGGCGCAGGCGTTTTGTGGCGTCTTCACCGCCATTGAGCAGATAGAGCAACGGCTGCGGTCGGTCAATATTCTCCCGGTAAGCTGGCATTTCCTGCCACGGTGCGACGGACAAAACATTGGCGAGATCCATCCAGTATTGGAAGCGTGCCGTGTTCAAGTTCCAGGTCATGTGGAAATGATTGGCCGGGGCAAATTGCTTATATTCACCCATTGATGCATGTTTTGGGGTAATAAATGTGTGTGGCCAGATCGGGGTTGAAGTATTGCTCACAGCCTGAGCCAACGCGGCGGGCAATTCCTGCGTTTCAGCTTCATCCCAAACCATGGAAAACATGCCGGAAAGTGAACTGAATGCCAGCCGCGCTGCGATGCCTTCGATGCCACCCGGAGAGATAAAATTCACTGCATTTCCACCACCGGGGAAATAATCCCGCCCAACTTGCGGCAGGCGGATGTTTTTCAAAATTTCACTGATAGCCGTTCCAGGTTTCGCTGCCCAATCGAACGAGGCGGAACCGGAGTTATCGCCATCGACAAAGCCGCGTTTTTCCCAAACCGTTTCGCCGTTCAGTTTAACGCCGATTTCTTTGGCGAGATCTTTAATCTCCCAATTTTCCCACACCTTACGAAAATCCATGAAAAGTGGCGGGTTTCCAGCCGAAAGGTGGGTCATAAATAACATGGTCAGCAAACCCTGTACGTCGGCTTCGGTTGCAAAAGGAACCGGCGCTTTGGGGCCATTGTGATCGAATGTTGAGTTGAAAAGAGACTCCATCACATCAGCGACGGGTAGCGGCAGGCCGCGGGAATCCGAGCCCCATTCGAGCTGACTCATAAAGCCGCCGCCAACTGCATTGAGGTCTTGCATCAGATCGCGCATAATCAAATACATCGCCAGGCTGGTGTTCAAATTGGCCGAATGTTCATCAGTATTGATTTCTATGCCGCCACCGATGAATTCATCAAGCCAACTCCGCAGTCTTTTTTGCTCGGCTTCGTCATAGGCTTTTTTCTGCAGCATATCGGCCAGCAACTTCATATCGAGACGGGTAATTTCAATACCAAACTGGTTGCGAATCGGCAGTACGTGCGCCAGCGCTGTTTCCATGCCCATGGAATCGTGGCCAAAAACGACGACGCGGCGGCCTTTCAAACCCTGATATGTAATTGCAGCATAAGCCCAATCCACCAGATCTGCCGCCGTTTTTTCGCTCATCTCAGGGTTCAAACCGGTGTCGGGCCAGTTGCCGACATTGATGTGTACCATTCCTCCGTATTGCGAAATCGCACCGGAAACCGCGTGGGTAAAAACAACACCGGGGCGCGGTCCCGAATTGCCGCACGTCATATTAAATGGCATATCGGCGGGAAAATGGCTCAGCAGGCTGAGCACGGTGAGTTGAGGAAAAGCCCATGTATCCGGAACGCAGACGATTGCTGACACTCCTTTTTCCTTAAACTGCCGGGCCACCACATCCGCTTCTTTTTCACCATCAACCAGTGTGTCGGAATAAACAACCGGTATGGGTTGCTGGTCCACAGACTTGACATTGCTAGCAAGTATATCCGCAGCCATTTTTATGATATTTTGAGCTCGTTTTCGCGCATCAGCATCAATTCGTGGATCGCATGTTGCGAAGACACCAATAACAGGCAGCGTATTGTTATTGGCTGAATTTGATAACTTTTGGGCTTCCATTGGTTCACCTCTCACTCTTAAAATTTAATTATTCTATCTTCATTTTTTTTATTTTACCATTAGCCAACGTCATAATTCGCTGGAAAAATACTGACCGTTTTGTGCAGTAACTTCAGACATTACTTAATTGGCGTTCCACGAGGTGTTTTTGATTCATAAGGCGAGTTGGGGAGTTTATCCGGCAACACAACAATCCCGGTGCTTAGTTTCAACGGGATTTCTTTTGTGCCGGGATATTTGAGTTCAGCAAAAAAAGCGGTCCAACCTGACTCCGGCGCATCAACTGAAATTTTATATTTTCCATTGGCTGCGAGTTGAACCGGCTGTTCTTTCCAGGTTCTGCCTATCGTTGCAACACGGAAATCCCGGGCTGTGGCGTTCGTAGCTTGCCACAACGTTACGCTCTGCGGTGGATTCTGAGAATCCGTTTCGATTTCAATCGTTCCATTAACCACTTTCCAGTCGAATTCAGGTCGAGATTTGTTGGAAATAATCGCATGATGAAAGGCCGCGACAGTTTCCAATGCATCGCTGCCACGGAGCGAATGATTCGCATTGGCGACGTAGCGAATATGTTTTTCACCGACCAGCTGATCCCAGTAAAATTGCCACGAATCAGGCAGAAAAAACTGATCGCCCGAGGCATTGATCAGCAATTTTGGCAACGTCAAACGCTGCCGGAACGAGAACGGTTCAACCACCTCCATCAGTCGCTGATATTCAGCAGAATATTGCCATTCCATAATTCCTTCAGCCACATAATCACCCACGGCCGGAGCCCAAAAACCATAGGCCTGCCAGTGATGCTGGAAAGATGGCACAACATTCAGCATATCAATTACGATCGGTATAATCGCTACTACGCGTTTGTCGGCAACCGCTGTTGTCCAGGTTGTCCAGCCACGTTTTGAGCCGCCTGCAACGACAAATTTATCAATCGTTCGGCTCAATTTTTCGCCGCTAACTTTGGTGACAACATCCATCGCCCTCACCGCAGAATTGGTCATCGGCAGTCGCGGTAACCAACGCGCGTCGTTTTCCTTTGCACCGGCTTCGAGATATTGCCGCCAGGCAAATGAGATTAATTCATCTTCAACCCGCGGACCATAATTATCACCGACAAATTCCATCGGCTGATTGGGCACATTGTGCAGTGAAACTACGACAGAGTTTGTAGCGAGCGCTATTTTAACAAAATCTGAGTTGGCTTTTTCAGGAGTTCGGGCCCTTCGGTTCCCACCACCAATGAAAAGAAGGCCAATATTACTTGCAACTATTTTCGGCTCCACTATCGTTACCCAATGCCACCAGACCGGATCTTTGACTTCAGCCTTGGTGAGCCAGCGTTGCGAAATCATGCGGATAACATGGGTTTTGTAGCCATCCCCGGGTATCAAGTTTACATACTCAAAATGAAAGCTCGAATCTGGAGTGGCAACATAGCGATCCAGCGGTCCGTTTGCTGCCGTTTTTCCGATTTCCGCTCTGTTTGATCCAGCAAGGAAGAAAAACAGGCTTATTATCAGAAAGCTGTTAAGAAAAATAGATTGCAGATTTGCTGCTTTACGACGAATCGGATTGAAATATGGCTGGCTCAAGTCAGTCTCCTAAATAATATTCATTTGTTTGTCACTGTGTTAGCAATTGATTTGTCTCAATTGATTCTTTTCAATATTCCTATCAACTGAAGTTTCATTTCTTATTTGATCTATTAACAATAATTTCAATAATCCAAAAAACAAGTATCCAACCTACTAAAAATAATTTCAAATAATTTCTTTCAAGATTTGTCCATGCAATACGCATTATGAGCGCTATAACTACACTAGTAACAACTATAATTATTATTCTTTTCTTTCTTGAAGGATGTTTCTTCTTTTCCATTTAAATCTTCCCAGTTTTCGAAATATTCAATACCTAATACACAATGGCAATTTAAGAAAAATCAGTGTGCACCACTGGCAATCCATAAAGGGATTGCACTCCAAATTAAAGATAATATTCATTTATTTCCTGCCATTGGAATATATTTTTCAAAAAACTCCGTCATGCGATATTGCATATACCGGTTTGGATGCAGCGCTAAATCCATCGCGTGGGGCCAACCTGGCAATGGGTAAAACTCAACCGGGATACCCAGTTTTTGCATTTTAGCATATAAATTTTCTGATTGTTCGATTGGAACCAATGTATCGATTGAGCCGTGAAGAATGAGTGTTGGCGGTGCATTTTTTGTGACATAATTACCCGGAGAAGCCGTTTGATAAATAGCAGGTATTTCTTCGATTGTACCGCCTAAAAATTTCTGCACATTTTTATTGGATGTCGCATATTCAACGGTCAAATCTTCCGGGCCATAAATATCCACTAATGCTTTGACAGCCGTGGTCAAACTATCATCGCCGCAATCCTGCGAAAAATCCTGCGTTCCCGCAGTGAATGCCGTCAGCATAGCGAGATGCGCTCCTGCCGATCCACCGACAAGGGCCATATTATCAGGATCAATATTATATTCCGCAGCATGTTTTTTGATCCACTTCACGGCACATTTCACATCTTCAACTGCAGCAGGAAAAAGCGCCTGCTTTCGTAAACGGTAAGTCACTGTTGCCGTTATCCAGCCCCGTTCCGCAAAATCGACGAGATAAACGAGATAATCCGAGCGTTCGCCCCAATTCCACGAGCCGCCGTGGATAAAAATGATCGCCGGCCTCGGTGCATCGATCTCAGCGGGCTGATAAATATCCAGTTGCAGATCGAGGCTGTCGACCTTTTTGTAAACAATATCTTTAAATGCTGCAATGCCCTCAGGTATTTCGGGTTCGAGATTCACCAACGGCTCAAATCCGAGATAATGGGCGGCAAAAAGAAATTTTTCCGAAGGATATCCGAACGGTGGTTGCGAAATATCGCTGTTGCGCCACTGGAGAAGAGCAAATAAAATCCCCCACAAAACGAGCACTGCAAAAACCGTTTTTAGAAATACGCGCACGGTTTTAATCAGCCAACTTTTCATCTTTTGTCTCCGGGAAATAATTGATCAGCAAAGAGTTGACAAGCCCAGATGTCCTGACTTCGAATAAAATTATCGTTTATTTTCAAAATAATGCGCTTCAATGAGCGCACAAGTTGTATGATACAGCACCAGATGCGCTTCCTGAATGACCTTCACAGAATTTCCCGGTGCTTTGATGGCGACATCTGCAAAGGCAGCCATTTTGCCGCCAACCGGGCCTGTTAAAGAAACAGCCACAGCCCCGCTTGCTTTTGCCACAGAAAGCGCCATCAGGCAATTATCTGCATTGCCGGAGGTTGAAATTCCGAGGAGCACATCTTCTTTTTTTATAAGAGAATAAGCCTCCTGCGCAAAGGCGATATCCCGCATGGGAGAATCATTTTCGATCGCTGTCTTTAAAGCCCCACCGACGCCCAAAGCGATGGCCGGCAGGCCGACTTCCAGGTGATTCGCCAAATCATCTCCGAAGGGCAAACCACCTAATTTTTGGCGAAAATCATCCGGGACAGGACGCAAGCGCTCAAAACTTTTTGCCAGCTCGCCGGCTATATGCACGGCATCCGCATGGCTACCGCCATTGCCGCAAAGGAGCAATTTCCCGCCGGAATCATAGCTGGTAACAAGCGCTTCGTGGAGCTGCAGGAGAGCAGGAACAGCCTCAGTTAAATCAGGCCGGCGCTGCAGCATTTCTTGCAAAATGTCATTTTCAATTTGTGTTAATATGCTCATTAAATTCTCCTGCGTGTGCATAAATCGCTCTTCAAGTCCGAGAACGATCACGCAAACGGGTACGATTTTAAGTGGAATAAAATCACGTATAATCCGTGAAATTATCAGATGTGCTATTCTTTTGAGTTCAATTTCCGCGGATCCAGCACAACGTGCCGCACAGATTTCCGGTTCCACGTGTAAACCACATGAATTTGCTCGTCAGCCGTTTGGATAATACTCGGATAAGAGTATTCTTCATCATCGACGGTATTTGGATCGGTGACAGGCTCGAGATCGAAAAGCGGCGTCCATTTTTTTCCATCTTCTGAAACAGCAACAGTAAGCGGCACACGCGCTCCCCACTTGCCGCCCGTTGGATTGTAAATGAGCAGTTGCCGTCCGTCACTGAGCGTCACACCATCGATCCCCGAATTCGGATTTGGCAAATCCATGGCAGTCATCGGCCCCCAGGTTTCACCATCATTCTCTGACCAACACTCGGAAATAAAGCCATTTTCGGTTCTGCAAAGCAATTGCAACCGATTGTCGGCATAAGATAATATAGTTGGTTGAATTGCGCCAATTTTTTTACCGTCATTTAAATCACCCGTCGTCGACCAGGATATTCCCAAATCCGAGCTGCGCTCAATCTGCACTTTCCAGCCATCGTGCTCCGTGCTTGTCGGGCTGAGCAAATCGCCGTTTGCCAATTGTATCGGCTTATTTTTAATTGGTCCTAAAATTCCATCAGCCAATTGCTCTGGTTCCGACCAGGTTTTACCGCCATCATCCGAGCTCATGACCATGCCCCACCATTCACGTGGATTGGGGCCAACCTTGTAAAAAAGCATCAGTGGCTGGTCTTCCGGCTGAAACAATACCGGATTCCAGCATGGATAACGGGTGCCATCAAGTTGCACACCGTTGATTACTTCCACCGGGCTGGACCATTTTTCACCATCATGCAACGCTATCCAAATGCCCACATCTTTGTTCTTTTCTTTCGTGCCGGCAAACCAGGCAGCAACCAGTTTTCCATCGGCTTCGGCGATGGTCGAGGCATGGCATTCGGGTGTTGGCGCATTTTCAAGTTCAAAAATAAATTCCGATATGATAATCGCACTATGCATTTTTTTATCCCCCGATTGTGACTCAGACGAACACGATGAGAGTAATAAAAAGGCGGTAAGGATTAATAGAAATTTTGAAAAATCGAAAAACACTTTTTTTTCCATTGCTGCATTCCTTTATCGTAAAATTTAAAATGTGCACGTAAATTCTGACGAGACTGTCAAAAAAGTGTGAGAACCGGTCGCTGAGCTTGTCGAAGCGCCCGGCGTTACCCCCAAATTTGGGCCCTTCGACAAGCTCAGGGTTCAAATTTTCTGGATTTTCAACAGTCTCGACAGAATTTTCTAAACTTTATATCGACTCTGCACGAATCCGATTGCAAACGAACATGTTGATGAATGAAATATCAAAACAAATCTTATTTTTTGAGAATAATCTCAATGGTCATTATTTTCTTTTTGCCAACTTTTATGGGAATCAATCGATTCCTGATTTTCATCGAAGCAGTTCTCTCCTCATTGAGATTGCACTCCCATGCTTTCAAAACTGGCTGTCTAAATTCAAGGCTACCGGAAACATCTCCCTCCGTCGGATTGTAAATTCTTACAATCCAGGAATCTGGGCGGTCTTCAGCTTGCTTCAGCGCGGAGAATTGCAGATTGTCGCCTTTGAGTTCTAAAAAGCTGCTTTCTTTTGGCAAGACGCCAGAATGTGCCCCAGCCTGCGCCGCTTCCAAAGGAAGATTTAAATCTTCAGCCTGCTGATAAACACCATTCTCCCAATCTCCCTTATGCGGATAGAGCGCATACGTCCACTGCAATTCTCCCGGACACTGAGCGAGTTCCATTTCCGGATGCACTTCGTAGCGGCCGATCACCGGGCAATTGCGATAAACGAAAGCGCGAAATAAAGTTATCGCGAGCGCACGGTCAGCCGAATCCATCGCTTCGTATTCGCGAATTCCAGTGTTTAAAATAGCCAGCCCGATGTTTCCGTCAGTCATGTCGACAAACCGGTGCATGGGGTAAGTTGGATTTTCTTTGCCAAAATATGCGCTCTCTTTTTTGACATGAATATCCCGTGAGACCACATCATAACTCACCTCGGCCTGTGTTTTGTCGCACTCGAGATGCGTTGGAAAAACCACACGCATGCGGTGATTGCGACAGGTATTGTTCAATTTCGTCGTCACATCTAACCGTTCGGCATTTTTACGCAAAGTGAAATCACTGGTCACTAAAATCGCCCGTTTTTCTTTTGTGCGGCGAACGTTGTTCCGGAACTCCGATCGATCCTGAGCATGCATCGGATTGTTCAAATCAACCGGGATGTGCATTTCGTATTCAACCCGAATTTTTGCCAACAGCGGGCCCTGTTCAACGACGGAAATTGCAGCAGTACAACCGTGAGAAGTGATGATTTCATTGCCGTCCGGTTTTTTGTGAATCCAGGAATGGCCAGCTTCGCCGCTGTTCTCCAGATAATGCAGGCCTTCAAACGTGTGACCACTTTTTTTATGGATCAGATCCAAAGTTCCATTGCTATTAAAGCTGGCACGAATAAAGTCGTTTTCAAGCACATTGGTAGCCGTTAGAATTGATCCCGCAACATAGGCCGGCTTGTTTTCCCGCACAAGATGGTAGGTTTTATAACCAAACGCCGGGATTTCATCTGTTTCGAAATGGCAGTGCACCCGTTGCGATCGCACTTCAAGTGAGATATCCTGCAAATTTCGAACGAGCGTGCCAAAGGGGAATTCACTTTTAATCTGAAAATCTCTGCTCTTTCCTCCGGGGGTACGAATGCTGAATGCTTCAAATCCGGTGTCAGTCGGCATGTCCAACAGGCAGGAAATCACACTCTTGCGTGGGAATGGCGCCGAATTGAAGACGGTTATTACACTGTCTTTTTCACTGAGATCGCTGTTATCAATTTGAATTTGAATCTGTTGCATGCCCCGCCGCATGACTCCCTGGCACAAAATATTGATCTGATCAGCGCGATACAGGGAATCTTTTTCCATTTGATCAATACCGCCGCCGGTGAGCGTATCGTGGGGATGGTTTTTCAGTAAAAGAATCCAGGCACGGTCGATGGCTGTGCGGTAATATTGTCCACCAGCCATCGCTCCGATTGCACTCCAGGGTTCGGCACAGCGCTGGATATCCAACTCAGCCCGGTGGTTCGCGATTTTCAATCGCGTGCGCGCGCTGATGACATCACCGTAGAGATGGGTCCATTTTCCCACGGAACCGGGATCACGGCTTTCGCCAGTCATCGGTTCCAGTTCGCCGATTTCTGCCCGCATGCCATCCATGTAATCTTTTAAATTTGATAGCTTGATTTCATATTCCGGTGCGGCCTGCTGGCACAATTTGATAATATCAGCTTCCTGTGGATCGGGGTTGGAAGCATCAAACCCCTGCATACAGGCGATATGGCTGGTGGTAAAATGTTCGGATTCATCTTCAATCAGCCGTTTGATCTGCTCCGGGATTATCCCGGTATTCCATTGTTTTTTCTGATCATCGAGAATGTAATAATGCTCACGCGGCCGGGAATCATTGGCCATGCGGAATGGCGCCGCGCCACGGTCCCAACGATAATTCCAGTCGTCGTGATCCATGCCGTAACGTACCTGGCGGTAAATATAAAAATAATAACTAAAACGGCTCATGCAGCCAAATCGCATTCCCAGCAAACGAGAACCATCGGGGCCTTCGAGCAAAAACTCACTCTTGGGCGTGTTTATGCCGCGATAAAAAATGATCGTATCAATACCAAATCCATTATAGATTTGTGCGATCTGCGAGGTCTGGCCATAGCTGAAGGGAGTATATCCAATTTTTGAGACGGCACCCAATTCAGCCGATTTGCGATGGCCAATCACCACGTTGCGCACTAAAGATTCCCCGTTAACAAGATACTCTTCCGGCAGAGAATACCACGGCCCGATGATAAGCCGGCCACTCTTTACATGTTTTTTCAATCGCTCTGTATTTTCCGGCCGCAGTTCAAGATAATCGAGAATTCCCAACACCTGCGAATCGAAAGTAAACGATTGAAATTCGGGATCATTGTCGAGTAAATCGAGCAGCTCATCCATGAAATCGAGCAAAAGCAGGCGCGTCTCTTCGAATGGATATCCCCATTCTCTGTCCCAGTGTGAATTGCTGATAACATGAATAGTTTTTTTCTTTTTCAATACCCTAACTCCATAAAAATCAAAAATAATTACACGCGATAACCCATGGTTACAAGCTCAAGCAGTTGCGGTATATTCTGAAACGGATTGCGAACGATAACATGGGCCCCGGCATTAATAAGCCGCTGTTCTTTTTGTTTGATGGTAAAATGTCCCTGGTGCTCATAATGGCTTTGATCGCGGGTCACGACGCCAATGCCCACTCCTCCTGCAAGATAGGTATGGAGAATTTCCGGGAATCCGTCGCCGAAGGTAATCAGTTCATTGCCATGCATGCCATTTTCATTTAATAACTTTTTAATAACCGCTTCTTTTGCATCCTTTTCCGGGCTTAAGGTTCCGGCGCCGGCAATTCTTTCGCGCGGAAAAAAACGGGAAAAACCCAAATATTCAACGCTCTCAGCCACAGCTTCGACATCCGTTCCACTGGCGAGATAGATTCCTTTGGTGAGCTTTTTCTGTAATGCCGTCAACAATTCAAAGGTGCCGGCAATTCGCAAATTATCCATGGAAATTTCACCTGCTGCAAGGCGGGCGCGACGGCTCTCCACCATGCCGACAAGCGAGTCATTGTAGGCATCTTTGAACATTTTCGGATCCAGCGTTGGGCCAACATAGCCGTTTTCTTTGATCATCGTACACAAGCGTTTCATTTGCATATATGTTGGAATACCGATGGTTTTCTCAATGTCTTCGATGACCATTTTTTCAGCTTGTTTGTGCTCCAAATGTGGCGAACTCAATGCGATCAGAAATGCAACATTATTGGCGACCATCAGGTTTGGCCAGCCGATGCGTTCATCGGACAACGTTCCATCGAAATCGAACAAACCGACTGAAATTGGCTGCCCGTCAAATTCCCGTACGATTGTAATATTATTATTCGTACCTGCAACCGTCACCGGATTTTGTAAAAGACCATTTTCGCCGGGAAATTTATCAATCATTGACGTCATTTTCTCTGCTTAAAAATTTTAAAGAATACGTATCCATTTCAGGATGTCCGTAATCTGTCAATCAAATTACGGTTTACTACTCTGAATATCATGCAAATGGAGAATTTCTTCCGGCGTGGCTGTGCCGCATTGAAATAGTTTTTGCACCGTAACTCCGGCAACCAGTGTTCCCAATTGCCCGGCACCCTCAGCAGATGCCCCAGCTCCCAAAGCTGCCGCCAATCCTGCGAGAAGGGAATCTCCGGCGCCAACTGTATCAACGGGTCCCGTAATTTTCGGGAGGGTGATTTCGATAATTTCATCGTCATCACAGACCAGAATACCATGTTCGCCACGGGTAACAAAAAGTAAATTACCCCAGCGTTGCATCAATTCTCTCGCAGAAGCTTCAGCATCTTTTTTACTCACTTCATCATTGGGATTCAATTTGTGACCGCAGAGAATTCTCGCTTCATAATCATTTATCTTGCGAATACTGCCGTGAAAATCGTTGCCAAAATCGCGGCTGTCGGTTAAAAATATTTTTGCAGGATGCCGTTCGATCAGTGCCACAATTTTTTTTCTAAAATACGGTGAATGGATGCCGTGGGCCAATTGCTGATTAATTATTACCGCATCAAACAACTCTATTCGTTCTGCTAACTGGGTAATTAATTTGTCCGTGATCGTCTTTGAGATTTTATTAAAATTGCTGAAGTCGATGCGGTTCAATTCTTTGCCATCGACGATGCGCTTAATATAAACACTTGTATCCCATTCTTTTTCCTGAACGTGCAGCCCTTCCGTCTTGACTGACAATTGTTCGCATAGTCGAATCATTTCGCTGGCAAAGAGGTCTTCGCCTACAACGCCAAAGGCATGAACTTCACCCACTTTTAAAGCCGCGAGATTGGCGACAACATTGCCTGCACCGCCGAGAAAATAGCGTTGTTTGCGCACCGGGTAGGTCGGCAGACCGGTTTCGACAGACATTTCTGAACCCTGCATATCAATTTCCCAATACACATCGAGACAAAAATCGCCGACAACCGCTATTTTTACAGCCTCAATTTGAGTTAACAGGTGCTGCAACTGATTCTCGTTTATCACTGACTCCAGTTGTAAAACCAATTCTCCAAATCCCTATTTTTCAATCATTTTCGAGATGATTCGTGTTGTTGATTTTCCTTCAACAAAATCAATGGTTTTCACTTCACCTCCGGACGCTGCAACCACGGGTGCGCCAACGATCGTATCAAAAGTATAATCGCCGCCTTTGACAAGGACATCCGGCATCAGCGTTTTAATGAGATCGTATGGCGTGTCTTCATCAAACAGGACGATGAGATCAATTGCCCACAGCCCGGCAGCGACTATGGCCCGGTCATTTTCCGACTGAATTGGCCGCCCCGGACCCTTTAACCGCTGCACGGAGGCGTCTGTATTTAATCCGAGAATCATGTGATCCCCCATCATGCGGGCCTCGGTTAAATACAAAACGTGGCCAGGATGCAGAATATCAAAACAGCCATTGGTGAATACGACTTTTTCATCTGCATCCTTCCAGCGGGAACGGATCTGTACAGCCTGTTCCAAATCCACTATTTTTTCATTTAAATCCATGGTGCATCCTTAACTTGTTTTTATTTTTCAAAAATCTGGAAACGATGGGTGTTCCATAAATCAAATTATATCTAAAGAATCAAATTGCCTTCAGCAGTTAAAAAATCACGCATGATATAGTCGATACTCGCCTTCACTTCCTCGCTGAAACCCACGTCACCACAGCGGGAATGAATAGGAACAGGCAATCCACGCTTGGATAAAAGGTATTTCGAACTGACCGGATGCGCCGAGCGCTGCACCATTTCCAGCATGCAGAACCGGCTGTGCAGGCTTTCGGCCATGGCATCATTTTCGTGGGCCATGCGAATTATCGAGGCGGCAATATCCGCCAACCAAATTGAGCCGATATTCATTGAGCCCGGCACGCCGGCACGGCACACTTGCAAAATATAGGGTGCGTTCGCCTGCAACAGCGCAAAGGGGGTATTTTTAGTGACTTCGTAAAGTGTCAATATTTTTTTCAGATCACAGCTCGTTTCTTTGTAGGCAACAAAACGGCCTGTTTCAGCCAATTTTTTAACCAATGAAACACCGAGATGATATTTTCGCGGTACCGGGCATTCATAAATTCCGAGTGGCAATTGAAGCGTTTCCGCCATTTTTAGATAGTACTTTTCAAGTTCGCTATCAGAATTCAAAAATTCAGGCACCAGCAGCATGAGTGCATCCACACCCGTATCCGCAATACGGCGAGCAAAATCCATATGCGCTTCGACCGAGTCACCCAAATTTGCTGTTGCAACGACTTTGACACGCCCGTTAACCACTTTCACCGTTTCGGAGACGAGCTGAATTCTTTCTTCATTGTTTAAAAAATACATTTCGCTGGATAAACAGTTGGGATACAATCCACCAATATCAAACTGCAAATACCATTCAATTATCTCGCGGTTCACCGCAAAATCGATATGTAGATTCTTATCAAATGGTGTGACCATCGTCGGCCACGTCCCTATATATTTGTGCCTGCTTTGTTCATTTACTTTCACAACAAATGTCCAATCTATTTAAATTAATGCCAGATCGTCAATTGGCTCAAATCACGTTCTTTTTTGCTCCAAATTGTCCCGACCACGTAGCCAACGACGAACATGATTAAATTCCCGAAAATGCCTGTGTAATACAGGTCGAACGGTGCTTGTAAAATTTCTGGCAACATGTCGTTTTTTGCCAGGATGGACCAGCCGGTAAAAGTCATGGTAAATACAATTCCAAACCAAACCGAGCGTGCATCGCCCTTTTTTGTCAGAAAACCCAACAAGTACATTCCCATCAGTCCACCCCCGAGGAGAGAAACCAAAATAGTCGCCGTATCCTGCATAGTTTGCGAAGCTGATTTCGATAAAACAATTGCACCACCAATCATGAAAACCGCAGCAAATCCGGCGATCCACCAGGCCGCTTTCAGATAATGCCGGTCTTCCCTGTTCGGAGCTAAATATCGCCGGTAAAAATCAGTCACAGAAACAGTTGATATGGCGTTGATACTCGAATCCAGCGAGGACATCGCCGCAGCCAGGGCAGCCGCGATCACCAGACCGGTTATGCCCGGCGGCAAATAATTCATAATGAAAAAGGGGAAAATCTGTTCCGCTTTGCGGACGCCAACGAGTATTTCAGAACTCTCAATCGTAGGGAAAACTTTAAATAAAACGTACATTGATGTTCCCAGAAACATATAAAAAGCCCAGATCGGCAGGCTAGTCGAGACCCCAATCCACATGGCTTTTCGCGCTTCCTTACTGCTTTTTGAGGCCGCAAAACGTTGCACGACATTCTGATTGCTGCTGTACTCGGTTAGCCAGTTGACCAAACCGAGGACCAACATCATCGTCACAGTTTTCTCTTGCAATGAAAAACCCCAGGGCGCATCAACCAACTGGCCGTTATGCAAATCTGATAGACCAAATTTACCATCCGCCAATGCCACTGAAAAAATTTGTCCCAAGCCGCCGGGCAAAATATTTATGATCACAATCAGACTAATTATCCCCCCGAGCATTAAAACTATGGTTTGGATGACGTCGGTCCAGATCACCGCATCAATACCACCGATGATCGTATAAATAGCCACAAATCCCCCTGCAATGAGAATGCTCAATACCGGGTCAACGCCGAGCATTTCATGCAGAACTAACGAAATTAAGTAGAGAATGATGCTCACACGGACCAACTGACCAACAATAAATGCCAGCGATCCGTAAACACGAATTGATGGGCCAAAACGGTCCTCGAGATATTCGTAAGCCGAAGTGATTTTTCTTCGCCGGAAAAAAGGTAAAAATACCCGTGCAGCTATCAAAATACCCAGCGGCATCATCAAATTTGGCAGAAAACGCAACCAGGCCGTCTTGAATGCATCCGCCGGGTATGCAAGAAATGTTATCGAACTAATTGATGTTCCGACCAGACTCAATCCAATGACCCAGCCAGCATGAGAACGTCCGCCAACAAAATATTCTTCTGTATCGGTATTTTTTCTCGAAAACCAGAAACCCAAACTGAGCATACCGCCCATATAAATCACCAGCATAACGATATCTAACCAATGTAAACTCACACGCCACCTCACCTCTGAATCAAACATTAATTTTTAGTGCGTACTTTATATTTCAAACTGAAAACAGTGTTTAAATCTTGTGTTCCACTATAAATAGATGGACTTCAAATGGTTTATAATTTACAATGTGTGTCCCGTTGTGGAATTCTATTTTTTCACCACCGCTAACTGATGACATCGTATTAAAGCGACCCAAACCGCGCATTTTTATTTTCACCGGATTGCGGTCAGCATTGGCCGTAATGAGGTAAATTTTATTGCCGACAGCTTTGGTTAAAATTTCGATGCCGGCATCAACACTATGCCCCATTTCCTGGTATTCAATTTCAACAAAATTATCGACGGCTGGCGCTGTGAGCACAGCGTTCAAACTTGAAAGTTCGCCAGTCAACTTGAATAAATCTGGCCAAAAATCAGCGTTCGCCGGTGTATATTTCGTCCCCCAGAACAACAACCCGTTGACACCGTGAATGATGGCGTTAAAAGCCATGAAACGCAGCTGATAATAATTCGGATAAAGAATCATTGCGCTGTCCCTGTCCCCCGCTTTGCGCAGCATTTCCCAGGCAAAACCCTGTAAAATCAGGAAGAGCGGTTTATCAGCAGAGACACGTTTCATCTTATCGGCGTATTCCCCGACCTGGCTCAGGCTGGTGTTGAGTAAATCGCCTTGCAAACCGTCATCAAATAATGCGTAGGATGGGCGAATTCCGTGGGGAATGACCGGATAAACATCACACGCCAAAATATCAGCAGCGGCGTTGTAATCTTGCAGCGTGCTGACTAAGTTTACCGGTGCATGATTCATATAAATTAAATGGTCGGGATCTTCTTTTTTAACAAGATTATATGTACGAATCAGGGCAGCAGGCTCGATTCTGGGTTTAGCTGAGCCCCAGGTATAAGCGGGTTCGTCTTCAAGTTCCCAGAATAATAGGCCCGGTTCGTCTTTCCACTCATGGATTTTCTCAATAAATGCGTTGGATTCTGCGGCACTGAAGTTATCTGCAATATGGCCGATGCTCGTCCAGACCCAGAGTTTGTTTTCATGGGCAGATTTTAAAGCTGATTGCTGCAATTCCACACGCACCAAATTAAATCCATTCTTTGAGAGTGTGCGGTAAGGTGACTCACTCTGTGGCAAATGATAAGTGCCGATTAAAAATTTCTTATTCCCATCAATTTCAACAAAACCATCTTCTGAGCAGGTAATTTTTCCATTTTCAGGACCAGCGACGGCAGCGGAATATGCCAGTAGTAATCCTGTAATAAATACAATAATACGAGGCTGTTTTAATTTCCACATCATAATTAAGCTCAAGTTGATTGCCGCGGAATTAGCCGGGGTTTCAATTCAAGTTGCTGTTTTTCCTCCGGCAAAATCTTTTTCTCAATTTTGTTGATCAAAAATTCTGCCGCGAGTTCGCCAAGCTCAAAGTTTTGTTGTTTGATTGTTGTCAATGGAGGATGCAAATATTCAGAAAATACGAGATCATCGTAGCCAATCAAAGCCACATCATCTGGAATTTTTATGCCATTTTCCAGCAACGCTTTTCGCACGCCCAGGGCTAAAATATCGTTCCAAACGGCGAAAGCATCGGGCAGAGAATTGTTTTTAATCAGATCAAGTGTCAAATTATAGCAATGGGCCACGCTATCTTCGACGTTTGTAATTTTCAGCAAATCTTCAGGCAACCCTGCCTCGCGCACAGCTTTTTTGCTACCGATTATTCTCTCCTGCCCAGTCGTGGTATTTGGCCGCGCACATAAATAAGTGATAGAGCGATAACCCCGCTGCAATAAATGCTGCACTGCGATATAACTGCCATAAACATTATCATTTTTCACATAATCACAATCCAGCACACTGGAAAATCTGTTGAGAAACACGTACGGGACAGTTATTTTTTGCAACTCGGCAATATATTCATCACCTTTTTGTGAGGGGAACAACAGCAGCCCATCCACTCTTTTCGATTGAATTTGGCGCAGAAATTCAAGCTCGGTTGTGGCGGAATTTTTCGTATTGCAGAAAAGTGTGGTGAATCCTGCGGAAAAGCAAACTCCGTTAATCGCATCAAGTTTTTCAGTGGAAAGCGTGTCGGAAACGCCGGGCATGAGTATGGCGATAACATTGGTTCGGCGGGTGACGAGGCTTTTGGCCAGCTCGTTGGGTACATAGCCCAATTGCTGCGCTATGTCGAGAATCCGCCTTTTGGTGTCTGCATTTATATCGGGTTTATTATTCAATGCCCGTGAAACAGTGATTGCTGAGACGCCGGCTTTTGCCGCAACATCTTTTATTGTGACACTCATTGAATAATTCTCCAAATTCCTCAGAACAGCGCGACTGTTAACGCTACCGTTAACGTTACCATAATACACATTCTACTGAATTTTGTCAAGAATATTTCCGCGATCCAGAATTTGGCATAGTGACACACAATGGGATTTAATTAAATTGAAACTAAAAATCGTTGGCAAAAGTATTATCGATAGCTGCGTTATTTTGTCAAACTGGAGGGACAGTCGATGAAGAATCTACTCACTATTTTTGTTATTTTTTTATGCGCACTGCAATTCTGGGGTTGTGATGAAACGATCACAGGCTCGCCAAATGTTGATGTGATTTCCAATGTTCGTTTTGTCATTACCGATACGTGGGCCGAGTCGGATAAACTCGTTGCCACCGGGACTATCGAAAACACCGGAAATCGAACCATCGCACCGCCATTTTATGTGGAAGGGCAATTTTATTCGGATGCACGTTATCGTCTAAAATTGGGTGGGGACGACTATCGAATATCATTTTCATTGGAGCCCAGGGAAATCGCCGTTTGGAGATTGGAGTTTTCATCATCTGAAATAAATGAATCCCTGTATGCTGATTTTGCTGTGAAAAACCTGCGGGCTTACTGGAAGTAACTTCAGACAACACCGCTCTTAATTTACTTCACTGCCTTTCACACCTGTCATTTTCTCAACCAGGCGAACACCCGCATAACACAGAGGTGTATCCAGCGCTGCGATGATGACTTTAAAAACGTAAACATTCATCGCAACGGCCATAACATCCCAGAAATCGCCGGTAAAAACCGCCGGATTCTTGTAAAGGAAAATGATATTCACGGTGATGGAATCGATAAATTGGGAAATCATGGTTGATCCGTTATTACGCAGCCAGAGATGCTTGCCTTTTGTTTTTCTTTTCCAGAAATGAAATAATTTTACATCGATGAGTTGCGCCAGCAAGTAGGCGGCCATGGAACCAAAAAGCAGCCGCCAAACCGGGCCAAAAATCGAGGTGTATGCGTCCTGCAGCGGATAAAATTCGGCGACCGGAAGAGCAATGCCAATGATTGAAAACAGCAATAACAGCACGCTCATAGCGAATCCCATAATCACCATATAGCGCGCCCGTTTGGCGCCATAAATTTCAGAAACGATATCCGTCACTAAAAATGTCAATGGGTACCAGAGTATGCTGACGCCGAATGTCCTGCCAAACACGGTAAAAAGTTTCACACCGACCGTATTTGTCAGCACAACAAACGTGACAAATATGGCCAAAAAAATGGAAAACAAATATTCATATCTGGGATAATTTTTATATACTTCAAGAGGAGTCTGTTTATCCTGCATCCTGTTTCCTTTTTAATTTTTACTTTCAATTCAAGGCGACAAAACTTCACTCGACCGCAGATGGCCATAAAATCAATGCTTCCCCACTTTTTTCAAATCCATTTGAGACAAAACTTTTAGCGAACGCATGCCTGGCCGCAGCCTGCCCCGCAATTTGTTCTATGGTCACATTTTTTAAATTGCGAACGGCAACAGGGAGCTGGAGCCAAATTTTTAAGTTTGCACACAGTGGCGGAATCAATTGCTCAGAAAAACCGAGCAAGATGAAAAGCCGTTTGCAAAAATTTTCCAGATAGGCGACCGGCTTATTTTTATCGAACAGCACATGGTTTGAAAAAGCGCGTGTAATCACAGCCTGCTCGCCATTTTGCTTTCGCAAATTCCACTGCAGCATGCCGCCAAATGGCAACGCCGGATCTGCTGTGCTGATTAAAACCGATGGTTTTTCACCGCTCAATTTCCCATCCAGTATTTTCTGTAAAAGCCGAACGGCCTCGGGTAGAGCGTACTGAATTCCGGAAAGGCCCTGCACAAAATAACCACGGCGAATTTCGCCCTGCCATTCGAGCCGTTTTAAAGCCGTAAAAATATGGTACCACGGCAGCAATCCCGACTCACGGCGGTACCATTCTTTCACCAAAATCCCATAGCGCTGCAATAGCAGGCGGGCTTGTTTTTCAGCCTGTTTTTCTTTCGAAACATCCTTTCCATGGGCCGAAAAAGAAGTCGTCAGAAACCAGCGGCCTTGCAGTTTTTTTTGTTTTTGCCTGAATTCTGACAATCCGGAACGGACGCCACGTCTTCTGCCCCGGGCTTTCTGTCGCCACGATTGATTCGGGAAAAGTTCGGTTGCGAGGCCCAAGCTTGAATCACCCACAGGATTTGTTCCGGCGATGTGCTGCAGGGCGTCGGCCTGATCGCAGGAGAGTATTTCATTTTCTGCAAGTTCCTGCAGCGCCGCGTGGATTTGCACACTGGAATTTTCCGTACCGGCAATTATATCATCGATAAAACTGGCTCCGTTTTCCTGCAAAAACGCACAAACTTCCCGGCTTGTTTTGCGGAGATTTTCAGCTTTATCGAGCACACCTTTTTTCTCGAAAAACAGGTGGCCTTCGCCCCTGCCATGAAAACTGACAACACGGCGCCCTTTCTCGCTGGCCCGGTGCATTCGCGTAATAATCTGCCCCTGTTGCAGTGCCTGATTAAATTCAATACGGTGCTGGATAAATTTGCTTTCATTCCACTCGCTCAATCGAGCACGGATAATTTCCCGCTCGAAAGCAAACAACGGAAACCGGAATCCGCGATAACGTTGAACGAGCTCGGATACGTGGGTAAATCCATTTTTAATCTGATGCCATTGCAACAAAAATTGATTGAAATGCTCCGCCATTGCGATCCCGGCTTCTTGCCGCCTTTCAGCGATCGCTTGCCGGTACAGGGTTTCGAAATTATGACGGTCGCACCAGTAAATATCTTCATCTTTTTCCAACATTTGACCAGAGACGACGAGGCTTTTTTCCTTGAGATTTTCCAGAGATCGAACGATGGATTCAAGTGACCAGCCTGCTAATTTTTTCTGCAAAGCTTTGCCGGTGAGTGGCCCGTGGCATTGCAGCGCTCTTTCGACAAAAAATGTGATCTTATCAGCGTTGGAAAACTGTTTTGTTTTTGTCTGAAATTCCTGTGAAATCCACATATTTTCTGCGAGTAATATGCGCCCGGTATTTTTGAGTTCGCTGAGCGCATCCTGCAAATTAATTCGGCTGCGTTGCTGAAGTTGATCTTCAGAAAGTGGTCCCAGTTTATCGATAATGCTAAATAAATCTTCGCTGGATTTCGCTTTCGATGTGTGTTCCAGAAATTGCAACCTGCGAACCAGTTTTTCAACAAGCTCATGGGTGAATATCGCTGGAATTTGATCTTTTTCAAGGATTTCTGCCAGCGCCTGGCGATGCACATCGCCACCAATTTCCGGCGTCCGATTGCGGTCGCCATCATAAAGATTGCGTTCGAGAAATTTATACATCAGCCCGGCCGCCATCGGTGATGGCCCGCTCGTTTTAATGGTTGCGACCTCAATATCGCCACTCTGAATTCGGGCAATCGCTTTTTTCAGATTCGGCAAATCGAGCATATTTTCCAGGCAATCGCGGTAGGTTTCCAGCACTATCGGGAAATCTGGAAATTGCCGGATATTTTGCATCAAATCGACAGTACGCAAACGCTGAAGCCACAAGGGGATGCGTTTCCCTGCTCGTGATCGCGTCAGCAACAAGGAACTTCCGGCGTTATAGCGAAACAGCACCATAAAAACAGGCGCGTTGGGCAATCCCTCAATAATAAATTTCTCCAGTTGCTCTGCGGAAATACCCAACAACTCGCTTGAATCAACCGGTTTTTCGACATCGAGGAGGCGGAAAAGAACGCCGTCATCATCAAAGCTGTATTGAATTTCGATGGCATATTTTCGAGCCAGAAAAGTTGAGAGGCCAATAGCCCAGGCTTGGTTCACCCGGCCACCAAATGGCGCGTGAATTAACAACATCGGTTGGTTGGCGCTATCGTAAAAATATTCAAAAACTATGCGTTTGTCTGTGGCGATTTCACCACAAAATTCCAGTTGACTGGCGACAAACTCATGCAGGCTTTGCATTATTTCCGGTGCAACAAGCTTGTTTGTCGATTGGATACTTAGCTTTGTAAGGTGCCTCGATTGTTTGCTCATCATCCCTTCGACAAGCTCCGGGAGCAGGATTTCTTTGGAGGAAGTTTCTGTATTTTCAAGGGAAAAGTTTTGACTTTGGAGATCGTATTCTTCTAACAGCTCCCGCAAAAAGGCCCCGACTTTTTGCATGGTGATAAAATCGCGCGGTAAACCGTAATCGCTTTTCCAAAAAGGCGCAATTGGCACGATGGCGCGAACCGGAGAAACAACAATCCGGTCCTGTGCGATGTTCTCGATTCGCCATTCGCTGGTGCCGAGATAAAAATTTTCGCCCACCCGCCGTTCAAAAACAAATTCTTCATCCACCTGGCCGACACGCACATTGGCGTCGTGCAAATAAACATCGTAGAGGCCGCGATCAGGGATTGTTCCGCCGTTCATCGTCGCCAGCATGCGGGCGCCGCGCCGCGCGATCAGCTGGTCATTCACTTTGTCCCACGTCAAGCGAGGATGCAGAGCACGAATTTGGGTGTTAGCGTACAACCCGCACAGCATGTCGAGAACGCGATCAAAAGTTGAGAGAGTTAAATTTCGGTAGCAATAACTTTGACGGTAAAGATTAAATAGCTCAATACGCTGCCAGTTTTGCACGGCAACCTCGGCGAGTATTTGTTGCGACAAAACATCGAGACATAGTTCGGGTACGATAGTCTCTTCGATTTCCGCGTTTACCATTGCCTGAGTCAGGGCGACAGCGTGGGCTAATTCTGCTTGATAAAGGGGCAAAATCCGGCCTTTGCTGGTAGCACCGAGGACGTGGCCGCTGCGTCCGATGCGCTGCAAACCGGAGGCAACGCTGGTCGGTGCATCAAGTTGAATTACCAGGTCAACGCTGCCAATATCGATTCCCAATTCAAGGGATGCAGTGGCCACAACTGCACGCAAATTGCCAGCTTTTAAAGCAAATTCCACCTCAAATCTGGTTTCCCGCGATAAACTACCGTGGTGAGCCCGGACAATTTCTTCTTCGGTGTCTTCAAATTTTTTATTATGGAAATCATTCAATTGCCGCGCCACACGCTCGCTTTGCGCCCGGGACAGGGTAAAAACCAGGGTGGTTGTATGGCCGGAAATCAGAGTGTAAATTTTCTCAATTACCGATTTCCAGACGCTGGCATCTTCGAGATCGCGGTAACCACCGGGCGGCGCGATAACCTGGATATCCATGTTTTTGCGCTGGCCGCAGTCAATAATCTTAACGTCGCGATTGGCATAATTTTGAGAAGCGGGCTGGTATTTTTGCCCACCTAAAAATGCCGCGATACGCTCAAGAGGACGTTGTGTTGCCGAGAGCCCAATACGCGTGGGTTCATTTTCACAAAGCGGCATCAGCCGTTCGAGCGACAGGCTCAAATGCACGCCGCGTTTGTTATTGCAAATGGCATGAATCTCATCAATTATCAGGAAACGCAGGTGGCGAAAAATCTCCCTGCCACGCTCGGATGTCAGCAATAAATAAATGGACTCTGGTGTTGTGATCAGAATATGGGGTGGTTTTCGCAGCATCGACTGCCGCACGCTGGAGGGCGTATCACCGGTGCGCACAAGTGTACGAATTTCCGGAATTTCCAATTCGAGTTCAGCAGCCTGTTGGCGGATGCCCTGCAGTGGCTGCTGCAAATTGCGCTGGATATCGTTATTCAACGCTTTTAATGGTGAAATATAAAGGGTGTGGATACTCCGGTGGTGCCAATCTTTATCGATCAAACGGTGAAAAAGATCGTCGATGCAGGCGAGAAAAGCCGTGAGGGTTTTACCAGAGCCGGTGGGCGCTAAAATGAGCGTATTTTCTCTGCTTGCGATAACCGGCCAGCCTTGCTGTTGCGGCGGACTTGGTTTTTTAAATTGTGAATCAAACCATGTTTTTATTGCCGGATGGAAAGCATAGTCCACCGAGAAATCCTCATACAATCTCTGATATTTTAAATCCTAATTGAAACCGGACTGCAGAAATCATCACATCACAATTGCACTGCTACTCTCAATTTTTGAAATTGAGTTAATATGTGAGCCTGTGAAATGGGATTCTTTCAGGATTTTTAAAATGAAATTTATTTTGTGTATTAAATAAAGCAATAATTTAGATACAATTCAACCACTACCCAAAATATAAGCGACAAATTTTCAATAAATATCTTACAGAAAATCAATCAATATTTTAAAATATACTGTTGTACAAAATTGAATCTCATTGCATAAAAATGGCAATTTAGTCTGTGAGTCATCCCGGTTTTCACAGCGTGAAATACCGGGATCCCCCGACAATATGCTCAGGCTCAGGGAGACCCCGGTATTGCAAAGAATGCAATCCGGGCTGATTTATACTAAAAAATATTCGGTTCTTTCATCACGGTAAAATTATAATTCCCGGATGCGAGGGAGAAAACTTCGAAGTTCGCCTGAGAACGGAGGTGTGTAATCCCTTCACTTTCGCTGGCTTTTACGCCATTCTCATAAATTTTCTCGACTCCGGAAACGGGGAAAAACACATCAGCCGAACTATTGGCCGGAATCGTTAAATTAAAACGCAGTTCGGTGTCCGTCTGCTGCCATTCCGACGCAATCGTTCCTCTGATCGTTTTGATCGAGGCTTTGACGTAATCCAGCGAATCCGGGATAAATGGTTTGATGATGATTTTTTTGAATCCGGGATTGGCTTCATCGACATGAATTCCCGCCAGAGTTTTAAAAAAGAAGGCGTCGATGCTGCCAGTCATAACATGGTTGTGCGACTGTTTCAAAGTCCAAAATTCACTCATCGTGGTATACTTTTGCACCATATCACTCCAGCTGGGATAGCCGGTTTGTGTTGCCAAAAGCCAGCCGATATCTGCCCTGTCAAACAAACTCAAAGCTTCAATCATATATTTCGAGCCTAAAACACCGGTTGTGAGATGCCCATCATTTTTCTCGACAATGTCCGCAACCAGATTATCGAGCACTTCCTGACGATATTTTTCAGGCACGATTCCGAGAAACAAGGGGAAGGCGTTGGCCATCTGACTGCCATCGTTGTACTGCTTTGTCGACGCGTTGAAAAATTTCCGGTTGTATGCATCCCGGATATTTGAGGCTAATGCTTTATAAGCTACGGCCTCGCTTGTTTTTCCGAGCACATCCGCGACTTTGGACAGAATTGTGCTATTCCAGTAGTAAAATGCCGTTGGAACAGAAACGGGTTCTCCCTCTTTCCACCCCTTAACCAGGCTGCCCCAATCACCAATCCAGCCCGGTTTTAAGATGTATTCCGAAGAAATGGAATCGAGAAATTGCACATAGCGCTCCATCGATTCAAAATGTTCTTCGAGAATACGGGTATCGCCGTAGTGCAAATAGTACAGCCAGTTCATCACGATGTAGGTGCTGCTCCACTCGACGCCCTCATCCCAAATGTAGGGCCGCGGCGAAATAATCGGGATATCGCCGGTTTTATCATCCTGATTGCTCTGAATTCCGCTGAGCCAGTTTTTATAAAAAAGAGGCATATCAAAATTAAAAATTGCCTCTTCAGCCGTAACCTGCGCGTCACCAAACCAGCCAAGCCGTTCATCGCGCTGCGGGCAATCCATCGGAAATCCCAGCATATTACTCCGCTGCGACCAAACCGTGGCCCGATGAATTTTGTTTATCACGTCGTTTCCACATTCAAAAATACCGGTTTGCTCGCAGGCGGAATGCACAACGCATCCAGTAACTTTCTCGATTTCCGGCAACTTCGGCTCTGCAGTTATTTCCACATACTTAAAACCGAAATAGGTAAACCGCGGTTCGTAGGTTTCTGATGTGCCCCCTTTTAAAATGTAGGTCGCGGTTGCTTTTGCATGTTCATTGCTGGTGACATCAATATTGCCATCGGCAAAAATGTCTTCCGCGAACCGCAACTGCACTTTCGTGCCTTTTTCACCTTTCATTCTGAGGCGGACCCAACCGGCAAAATTCTGCCCCAGATCAAAAACCTGCACACCCGGAGCCGGGTTGTGCATCTTTACCGGCTCGATTTCTTGAGTCACTTTTATTGCCGGCATGACATGAGAAATGAGTTTGCCGCCCGGCGGTTCAACGATATTAACCTTTTTCCAGTGGCTGTCATCGAAACCAGGTGCGTTCCAGCCATAGTGTTCCTCATTAGCGTCGTAGATTTCGCCATCGTAAATACAGTTGAAAAGAATAGGCCCGGGAGCGAATTTCCAATGCTCATCTGTAGTAAAAATTTCTGTAGCGCCATTTTGGTATTCCACATGCAGTTGCATGAATGCGCGCTTGGCGCCAAACCACTGCATTCGGTATGGCCGCCACCATTTTTTGTACGGATTAAACCAGCCGTTCCCCAAATGGATGCCGAGTGCGTTCACCCCTTTTTTTAGCTGTGCTGTTACGTCATAGGTGTCATACAAAACCTGCTTGCGGTAGTTGGTTTTGGCCGGCGCCTGCACATGATCACCGACCTTTGCACCGTTGAGATAAAATTCATAAAACCCCAGTCCAGTGACAAAAACACGCGCCCGTTTTATCGACTCCTTACAGCTTATTTCTCGCCGTAAAAGGACGGAACGCCCATCATGAACGACTGTGTCTTCGCACGCGTATTGCTCCTTTGGGTTTTTAAAAAAACCATGATCACTTCGAGGTTCTTTTTGCGGCCCACTGCCGATCCATTTTGCAGACCAGTCATCCGGGGAAAATTGAGCTGTTTCGAATTCTGCAATTCGACTCTCATGTGGCAGGCCGTCTTTATCCCAGATGATCACGTGCCAAAAATAGTGTGAATTGCTCGCCAGCGGCGCCCCTCTGTACTCAATATGCGTCGCGCCAGCGGATTCCACTCTGCCAGAATCCCATAACAATTTTAATTTCTTGCCAAGCTCAGTTTTATTTTTCGATACATGAATTTGATAAGCCGTTTGGCGTTGCCCCCGAATTTCCGATTCAATAATCCAACTGAACCGCGGAGCCGGATTGTCAATATTATGCGGATCGATTGCATATTCACAGCGTAATTCAGCGACGGATGTTTGTGGCTGTTTAAGCAAATCACAGCCCATAAACAGGACAGAGAGAAATATCAATCCTGGCAGAAATCGCGCATATCTCATTTCATTTTCCATTGTGAGTTGAATGATTTGTCAATATAAATTTACAACGCATTTAAATGAGGAACAACAGCTTATGCTGAAAATGTAAATTTAGAGGAATTATTTGTTCGGTTTTTTCCACAAAGAAACTTGCCAATCATGGGGAGTATTTTCGAAGATGATTCATAATCGCTAATCTCGAACTGATTCGTGGCCGGGCAAAAATACGAACGCCTTTCAGTTTGTCGATTGAGCAAACTAAAAGGCGTTTCAAACTATCTACATCGGCACCGATTTTTGTGGATTAAAACATATCAACTTCATTGTCGAAGGTAACGTTGGTTTTACCATTGATATGCTTCGAATTATCAATTATTTGGCCTTCTGTATCTACTACATTTCCGTGGCAAATATAACATTCTGTGATTTTGTACGGCCAGTGTCCTTTTGGCGGCAGATCGTGGCACGAACCGCACGCTGCAGATTGTGGATCAACCCAGTTGACTGCCGCGTTATTTCCGACCATCGTCGAATCAATGTAAATCCAGGTCATGCTTGATTGTGATTGCGATTTGGCTATTTCCCAGTTTCCGTGGCAATAGCTATTCTGGCACGAAGTAGTGCTTTGTGAATAGACAGGATCGGGAACACGCATTCCACCAAAAGTAACTTTTTTCGCGAGTTCGTGAGTGATTGTCACTTCGGCACGATCGCCGGAATCAATGTGGCCCGCAGCATCCATCGTGGCGGGCACGTTATGACAGCCCTGGCAATTAACTTCCACCGAGAAACTATTTTCCAGGTGTTTCTGGTGTGCACCGACGGCAATTTCGAGCGTAGATTCTTCATCGTCGAGTCCTTTCGGGGGCGCGAAATTTACAAAATTTTCGGCATCCGCGTTGAAATTGCCGTGGCAGGTATTGCAAGCCTCCGGTCCATCAGCGTGGGTGTGGCAGGTGAGACACGAATTATCACGCTTAAATTCATCATAATTCACGCCGTGGCAGCCAGTACAACCAGTGAAATTAAAGTTGTTTGCCTTGATATAAAAATTGTGAGAATCCTCCCCCGAACCAATCCAATCCTGTGGGTGCGGGAAATTTGTGTGGCATTGCTTGCATGAGATATATGAGGTACCACCAAGCAAATCCTGGCCGTGGCACTTCTGGCATGAAGTATAATCAAAGCCGTTGTTTATAAGGAAAAAGGTGTGGGAGTTCGGATCCGATTTTAATTCCCAGCCGTCCGGATGGGGAAAATCGCCGTGGCATTGAGAACAAGAAATGCCGGAAGTTCCACCTTTCAGATCGGCGCCGTGGCAACTTTTGCAGGATTCCATGTCATAATCTTTGTTCTTGAGAAATGTATTATGCCCATCCGGACCAGCAGCAACCCAGGAATCCAAATGTGGGAACCCATCGTGGCATTTATTACAGGATATTCCGCTGCTGCCGCCGGTGAAATCCTCACCGTGGCAGTTTTTACAGGAAGAATAATCGAAATTATTCGCCTGCAGGAAAGTTGTGTGCGAATTCACGCCTGAGTCCAGTTCCCAACCTTGCGGGTGGGGAAAAGTTGTATGGCATTTTGTACAGGAAATGCCTGAAGGCCCACCAGTGAGATCTTCGCCGTGACAGCCTCTACAGGAATCCATATCGTAATCTTTGATTTTCAAAAAGCTTCCATGCCCCTCTGTGCCCGTGCCAGACCATTCTGGCAAATGTGGAAATCCTTCATGGCATTTGTTGCAGGAAATCCCAGTTGCGCCTCCCTGAAAATCCTGCCCGTGGCACTTTTTACAAGAAGTGTAGTCAAATTCATTGGCGATTAAAAATGTCGTATGTGAATTGTCTCCCGAACTTAATTCCCAGCCCTGCGGGTGGGGAAAATCAGCATGGCATTTTGTACACGACACTTCGGATGATCCACCGTCAAGATTTTCTCCGTGGCAATTTTTGCAGGATTCCATATCATAGCCATTGCTCCGCAAATAGAAATTATGGGAATTTTGCCCCTGGCCAATCCAGCCCTGCCAGTGAGGAAAAGTTGTGTGGCACTGATAACACGAGACTTTCGATGTGCCTCCCGCTAAATCGGAACCATGGCAGGCACGACATGAATCGTAATTATTATCAATATTCCGCAGGAATTCACCGTGGGATTTTTCACCTTCACCCTTCCACTCGGTGCCGTGCGGGTACTCAGCGTGACATTTATAACAAGAAACTTCTGAGGTGCCGCCAGCAAAATCGTCGCCATGACAGAGATTGCATGCGGCCAAATCGTATTCCTGTTCGCGCAAAATGAAACCGTGGTTTCCTTCACCTGTGCCCACCCAGTCTTGCGTGTGGGGATAGGAGTTGTGGCATTTCGTACAGGAAATCTCCGAAGTGCCGCCAAGCAAGTCGCCGCCGTGGCAGTTTTCGCAGGAATCTGTTGCGTAATCAAGTTCTTTTAATTGGGGCCCGTGGGAGTTCTCAGCGCCACCAAGCCACGCTTCGGTGTGAGGATAATTCGTGTGGCATTTGTAACAAGATACCTCTGACGATCCACCTTCAAAATTATCGCCATGGCAGCTTTGGCACATCTGCAAGTTATACTCCTGGCCTTTCAGGTAAAAACCGTGCGAGTTTTCGCCTGTGGCAGCCCAATCTTCAGGGTGTGGATAATTTTCATGGCATTTAAAACAAGATACTTCTGATGATCCACCTGTTAAATCACTGCCATGGCATTTCCGGCAGGATTCGAGATTGCTTTCATCTTCTTTTACAAAATCACCGTGAAAATTTTCTCCGGGCGTAAGCCAGAGCGGATCATGGGGATATTCTTCGTGGCATTTATTACAGGATACCTGAGATGTACCACCTTTTAATTGCTCCCCGTGGCATGCTTGACAAACGTGCGTTTCATAATCCAGATTTTTCAAATACACATTATGAGATTTTTCCGTGGTTCCTAACCACCCAGGAAGGTGAGGATAATAATCATGGCACTTGATACAAGATACTTCTACAAGCCCACCATCATAATTTTTACCGTGACATTTTTGGCATTCTTCAATTTTAAAACTATCAGCAGCGACGACTTTTCCGTGAAAATCCCCGGATGATTTTGTTAACCAATCCTGAGGGTGAACATTGACTTCGGCTTGAGGTTGCGTTGGAGAGACTCGAGGTTTACTGCAGGATGAAAAAACAAGCAACACAGAGATCAAAAAAACAAAAACGAGATTAATGTGTTTCATTCCACTTTGCTCCATGGCAATATAAACAGAATCCTATATCATTATTTTGAGAATTTGTATGGCATTCATAGCAAATAGATGCGATACCGGAGTGCCACTCTCCGTTCACATTTTTTAAAAAATTGGCAATATGGGTTTTGGGATCGTTCCCAAGCCCCGGTGTTTTATCAATATGGCATTCCAGGCACGACGGCAACCTGTCTTCCACAGTGTGACACGGGAGGCAGGGTTTAATAAACTCAGGACCGTGGCAAAGTTGGCATTCGTTGATATTCACACTATCGGCATCAAAAGAATCGCCATGAAATTGCGATGACGATTCCTGACTCCATCCTTTAGCATGAATTTCTTCAACTGCGACCGGCTCGACAGGTGCGGTTTCCCGAGTTCCGCAGGCGGAGGAAATTAATATCAACAAAAACAGAACAAAAGCGATGATGGTGTTGAAATTATAATCTTTTAATTGCATAGCCCTATCTTGCAAATGCAAGCCCCAAAAAGTAGTCCTGGATGAAATTTTTTAACAATTTGTCGAAAAAACACGATCGATGCTACAGAAAAATAATTCTAAATCAACTCTTGAAAAATGGCAAAAGGTGTTGGTGGAGAGCACTTTAAAAAACGCGCTCAAGTTCGATGGTCGTACGTTTTTCATTAATTCTTTGTGGATCAAATTCCCATTTTCTTTTATCGAACTCAATTTTCAACCGAAAAATGCGCCACAACCGCTGAAGCGAAAAACCGTATTCAAAATTTATTTCTTCATTTCGTTCAGATTCATCCCTGTTTCTTAAGGTTAAATAACTCGTAATGTATAAATCCATCGTCGGCCGCCACTTCAACTCGGAGCTGATCGATAAATCATCAATTTGATATTCTTTCAGCCTGTGATCCATATGCAAATAGGCGGCTGAGGCAGTCCAGGTGATTGCTTCTGTTGGGATTATGAAAAATGTGTTCCTGAAATTAGTCGCATCGTATGAAAACTCGACCGATTCCTGAGTCTTATATTCCCCGGACAGAGAAATACCAGCCTTTTTTCCGCGCACACCAGATTGCAATCCGGTTGCCATTACTTTCATATTCCCCAGTGTGGCTCGACCGTCAAGTTCACCCGCTAATAAATCGACGTTGTGGACACTTTTTCGAAAATATAAATTAAGCTTTTTATAGGATATTCCAGTGCTAACAAGCTGCGTGGTCGTATTGTATTTCAGACTTGGCAGCGTTTCGAAACGGTAGTCCACCAGGATTCCCGAACTCTCTTCAATTCGTCCCAATAAATTGCGGTGAATTTCCACACGATCACCAAAATCTCGAATAAAATAATCTTTGTTTTCGCCTTCTTCAAAAACCATTTTCGTCTCTTTGTCAATGACTACAATGCTCGAAATAATGATGTGTCGTTCATTGAGATAGACCGGAACCGAGCCCAGAAAAAAATGTTCTTCAAAAACAACGGCACGCTCGGTTACATTAATGTCCCGTGACGTATGGGCGAACGTTTGATAATAAGTCGCCTGGAACATGCCACCCAATGGCATATTTTTATTATAACTAATATTTCCGCTATAATTTGAAGAATTAAACGAACCCGTGTTCGCTGTTCCGTGTGCGCCACCAAGTCCGGCCCCGATCCCTATATCGTGTGTGAGCGGGTATCTTACTCTACCGGAAGCCGAATTTTCAACGGAGGTGTTGCCAAGTACTTTGTACGAATTGAGAGAATATTGAAACGATGATTTTACTTTTTTTAGCAACAGTGCATCCAGGTTTTGGGAGAGGCGGCCGCTGGTATAAAGTCTGCTTCCGGTGCGATGCAGTGCATCAAAGGAATTGCTCCACATATTTTTCAAGCTGTCCCCGAAAGTCCGGTTCGTCTGGTATTTCAGCGTGTATGTCGAATAACTTCGATCCGAACTGAGGCGGTCATCACTGTTGAAAATATGCGCCCGAATCCTGGTGTCGTATTTTTCTCCATTATGCGTCCCCGAATACGTAAAATTTTTCCTGACCTGATCTCGCTTTGAGGAATACCCACCGCGACTCCACTCATCCTGAATATCCCGGTATTCAGCCGAAAACCGGGAAACCAAGGCTTTGTTGAGCAGATCAAATGTGGCCAGATACGTACGAATATCGTATTCATTGCGGCCGGCATAGGCGAGTTTGATTATGTTCGTATTGTGATTCAATGATATCCGGAATGGGTGCGCAGTATCTTTAAAAAAAGAACTGGAAAAAGATTGCCCCATCAGGCGGCCACGTGTGGATTGTTCAATTCGGCTGTCAACAAAATTTTCCTGCATAAAACCCAATCTGCCGTCCCATTGAAAAGCCCATAAAAGCGGATTAATAATAAATCCCCGGTTTCTCAATAGGAATGATTGCTTGTAATTTTGTTCCTCGCTTTCAACTGCGGACGTACGATCTTCATGCATCGAGTGCAATAAAACCGAACCGTGCCAACCCACAATACGGAAAGGTGTCGCTTGCTGAGCACACACCTCGGCGCTGAGTTGAAAAATCAACAGAATAAAGCTTAATTTGCACATTTTTAATTTGAAAAAATGCATTCGCTTAATTAAGCCTTTTTAAAATTAGCATCTTTATATTTCACAGAAAAAGGCAAGTTGCAGACCTGCCTTCGCTCAAAATTTATTATCGAAACTGGTGCCAGTATCGTCTTCTCGATTAATTGAAGGTTGATAAACCAAATCCATTCAGTCATACCTACGGGTGGGTTAAGCATCATTCATTGTAAATGAGTAGAATTCCTGGCAACCTATCCTCTTTAAATAGCGCACGTTCGTGGTGGAAACTATTTCGAATGTTGATAATCTACGATGCGAATGTGTGCTTCTTTTCTAAGAGAAGTTAGCAATTCCTTTGTTTTTATTTCACCGTGCTTCTCGATAAGTTTTTTCTCTAATTTTTCCTGATCTATCTCTGAAAATTGGAGCTGAATTTTCGGTTTTTTTCCCAGCAGTTTAATCAGATGAAAGCCATAAATCGTTTGAATGGGCTGGCTTAATTCATTCAATTCCAAAGTTTGCATAACCGCTTCCAACTCAGGTAATAATTGCCCTAAATGAAACCAGCCGATATCGCCCCCTTTTTCAAAGCTGGATGAATCAGCGGAAAAATCCAGCGCTGCTTTTGAAAACTCTAACCCGTTGTCAATTGCAGCACGCAAGTTCAATGTTTTGTCCAGACCTGCCTGCCATCCCACGTTCATGGCCCCGGGATTTACAGATATTAAAATATGCTGCAAATTGAATTGCGGCGGTTTGACAAATTTATCTCTATTTTCATTGTAATAATTTTCAACTTCGGTTTTAGTGACAGAAATTTTGTCGAAAATTTCGTGCTGTTTGACCTTCTGAATGGCCAAAATTCGCTCTATTTGTTTTTTTAGTTTTTTCTTGCTCGATTTTGACTTCTTTATCTTCTGCCAAAATGCTTTTTCTGAAGCATAATCTTTTTGCATATCCTTCAGGTTTTGGTCAACCTCTTCTGATTTAATCTCAACCTTCAATTTCCGTGCAAATTGATAAAGTAATTCATCGTCAATCAACGATTCGAGAACTTGCGAACTAATCTTGTCGATTTTTTCAGGTGAGACTCGCGAGTGGTACGACTGCAGAGGCAGCTGTTTGTTAATTTCCATTGCAAGCGTCGATGCTTTTATCTCTGCATCATTTACATAAGCCACCGTTTTGTCATTTTCGCCAAAAAAAGCAGCCTGACAAAAAATTGGCAGCAATATTAAAATTAGGGTAAAACTAAATCCTATGTTGATTTTCTTAATCATAGTCCCTTCCTGAAAAATAGATGGGGTGAAATCAATTTCACCCCATCATGCACTTTTAGATCCAGCACTTATTTTACAATCACATTCTGTACTTTGAAATTAATTAGCAAATGCGTTAAATATCATGACATGTTAAACACATTGCGCTATTATCATTCGTCATGCGCAAGAATGGACGATTTGAGTTATCATGTGGGTTATGGCAGGACGCGCATTCTACTTGATCCTTGTTTGGGCCATATAATGTTAAAACACCCACTTTACCATTGCTGGCAGGATGAAAATTCGGATCTTGACCTGGATCATAAGTAATTGAAATCGGGTGATCGTTCGTCAAGTCCGTTCCGATATTGGTTCCGTCGAAATTTAATCCACCGGCACCGACACCAGAGTGACAAGTTCCGACGCAGCTCGAAATTTTCGCACCAGCTGGCGTTACTACACCAAGTTGCGATGTTGGAATATTGATAACCTGGTCGAGACCAATTGTGTTATCATGGCAAGACAAGCAAGCGAGGGATACACCAGCAGCATTTCCCGCAACCGTCATATCGATGGTTGGGCTGTCATACATATCGTACGGTCCAGCCGGTGACTCACGATTCCAGAGCGGAGCCTCGATATTTTGATTGTTATTGTGTGGTGTATGGCAATAAACACAAATTTCTCCCAGGTCTTCAACGGGCATGCCCGCGTCTGTTGCTTCACGCAAGTTATGCGGCGTATCCGCTACTTTATTGCCAAACTGGGCAAAAAGATCGCCTGATACGGTGAAACACATAACCAGAGCGAGAACCAGCATGACCATAAAAGATTTCTTCATGTTAGCTACCTCCTTTAATAAGTTGGTGATTAGATTTGTAAAACATATAAAGTTACCAATCCTGTTATTTGATATACCCTGTGATTGAGGTCATTCACAACAATCACACGGCTTAAAAATTAATACTTTAATTCCGTAGAAAGCTGTAAACCAATCAAGCCAGAGCAAAAAGTGCCAAATTAAATTATGCACATCATCAAACGAAGTATGTAATTCGTAAAAGAAGCATCAGCTACATAACATGTCGTCACTTTTTATTCCAATTCCTTTTGGTTGATAAAAGGGTGCCTGACAGGTTGCTTACTTCCTAAAAATAATACAACTTACCTTCCGTGGCTAAAAAACTAAATATCATGACAGGTTAAGCACATCGCACTGTTTTCATTCGACATCCGCAAAAACGGCCGGTTCGAGTTATCATGTGGATTATGGCAGGACGCGCATTCTACCTGGTCCTTGTTGGTGCCGTATAAACGCAATGCACCAACCTGCCCGTTGGCAGCCGGATGAAAATTCGGATCTTGACTGGGATCGTAAGTTAAAGAAATCGGATGATCGTCAGTCAAATCCGTCCCCATGACGGTTCCTTCGAACGTTGTTTTGTGATGAATTTCGTGGCAAAAAGATGCGCATCCCGAAATAGTCCCACCTTGCAAAGTAACCTGACCAAACTGGGATACAGGAATATTAATGACCTGGTCAAGCCCAATTGTATTATCATGACAAGAGAGACAGGCTAATGAGACGCCGGTGGCACTTCCTGCAATGATCATATCAATGGAAGGACTATCATACATGTCATACGGTCCCACAGGTGTTTCCCGGTTCCATAATGGCGCTTCAATTTGCTGATTATTATTGTGTGGTGTATGACAATAAACACAAACTTCCCCCAAGTCTTCCACTCCCATATTTCTGGCTTTGCGTAAATTATGCGGTGTATCAGCAACCTTATTACCAAAGATGGTGTTCCCAGGTCCAGGACCGGGGCCACTACCACCGCCTTGTGCAAATAAGCCATTTCCACAAAAAATGCACATTACCAGAAAAGAAGCAAAAAGAAAACTACCCGTTTTTTTCACTCCATTAGCCTCCTCTTTTAGTTGTGATTGTTTCTTCTTCGATGGTCACTGGCTTCAAATATTGGTAAATTTGAACTCGATGGTTATATTGGTCAACGACATATATTTTATCTTTCTTGCTGACAAAAACCCCTGCTGGTAACCGCAAATCTGCCAGTCCAGCGCCAAAAGTCCCAAAATTGAGCAAAAGAGTCCCATCGTTTTGAAATATCTGAATGTTGCTAAATGACGCGTCAGCAACATAGACATGTCCATCGCTGTCTAATCCAATTCCTTTTGGCCTGTATAAATTTCCTGGCAAATTTCCAACCTCACCAAAGGCTCCTTGAAATTCACCGTCACCATTGAATATTTGAACTCGAAAGTTCATCATATCAACAACGTAAATATCTCCGTTTTTGGCAATCGTGATGTACGTTGGAAAACTCAACTCCCCCTCGTCACTGCCACGATTTTGGATTTCATCCAATACACCTTCAGTTTTCTCTGTTTCCGGCTCCGGTTCATCGCGGCCAATTGTCTTGATTACTTCCCCGGTTTTTGTATTAAAAATTTTTATCTGATGCATCCATGTATCCGTCACATACGCGCGATTCAATGCTTCATTCAAAGCAATACCTGTTGGGCGCTTAAGTATGTTTTTACCACCAAATGCTCGCACGAATGCAAATGTTGAATCATAAACCATGATGCGTCCACCACCCGCATCAGTAACGTAAATATTGCATTTTGAATCGCTGGTTACAGCCAGTGGATTTTTTAGATGTCCCCGGCCACGTCCGCCCAGGGCCTCTAATTTATGGTTATCAAAATCAAACACCCAAACACCAGTCACGCCGGTATCAACGACATACATGCGTTCTTTATCATCCACATGCACGGTTAGGGGTTTGCGCAAATATCGCAGTGCAGCACGCCCAAAAAAAAGTTCAAAAATTTTCTGTGAACCACTTTTTTTAATTCCAACGTCCATCTCTGAATGAACGCTGCCAACATATTGAATTCGAGGCTGTTCCGGTGGCAACGGCCAGACATAATCTTCAGCTTTTTTTGCATTATCGTTTTTATATGTGCCGCCACACCCTGGCAGCAAAATGGACACAATGATAAACAATACGAATAAGATATTTCTCTCTGATATCATTAGATGACCTGTTCCTTTTTGAATTTAGCATTAATTATAATTGAAATATAACTCCTGCTAATATATATCAGATTATTTCACTGACTGCGCATAAATTTTATTTATTAAAAATGAATAAAGTCCGTCAACAAAATTGACGATACATATAGATTTGTTTTTTAAACGCAACAGTAATGCCAGAATTGAACCAGTTCAATTTTCGGATATAAATAAAAAATGGAGCGATTGTAATAGTTAGAAAAACAAAAGGTTGTGGATAGATTTTCTACCGGGAGTTTATTGTAGGAATTCAATATGAGGGTTTCATGCTGCGCTATTTCACACAGTCAGTGCGTTATTTTACACGGGCAAAGCGCTTTAACACAATGATATGCCTGGAATTGGTGATAGTGCAAAGATGTCAATTTAAAATATTATATTTTTTCATCTTATAGCGCAAAGCATGGCGGGAGATATTCAAAAGCTTTGCAGCATGGGATTGGTTTTCATTTGTATTCGCAAGTGCTTTCAAAATCAGGGCTCGCTCAATCTCGTCGAGAGGCATATCAGTGGATGAAAAATAAAAATCGCTGATTAACCTGGAATTATCATCATTACTTGTGAGTTCGGATGGCAAATGATCAACTGAAATAGTATCCCCTGTTTCCAGAATGATTATTCGTTCAATGACGTTGCGCAATTCTCGAATATTGCCCGGCCAACTGTAATTCGTGAGTTTCACCATCGCCTCGTTAGAGATGTCGTGCAGTTTCTTCTTAAATTTCTTATTAAAATGCTCGATAAAAAATTTCACCAGCAGTTCGATATCCTTTTCACGCTTGCACAATGGCGGTAGAGCAATCGGAATGACATTCAACCGATAAAACAACTCCTCACGAAACTGCTCCTCTTTCACAAGTTTTTTCAGGTCCTTATTTGTAGCTGCGATTATTCGTACATTCACTTCGATATCTTTCGTCCCGCCGACCCGTTTGAACAATTTTTCTTCGATAAAACGAAGCAACTTAATTTGAAATGATGGGCTCGCATCCCCAATTTCATCGAGCAAAATTGAACCTTTATCTGCAAGTTCAAACAGGCCTCGCTTTACATCCTTCGCGTCAGTAAATGCCCCGCGTTCATGCCCGAACAACTCACTTTCAAGCAATGTGTCAGGCAGGGCGCCGCAATTTACAGCCATAAAAGGGTAATTCATTCGTGGGCTTTCGTAGTGGATCGCCTTTGCCACCAAATCTTTGCCGGTGCCACTTTCCCCTGTCAGCAGGATTGTCTCGGCATCACTTTTAGCTATTTTATCAATGAGTTGGATAACCTCCTGCATCTGCGGTGATTCACCAATTATTTGATTGATACCAAATTTTGATTTCAACTCTTTGTTGATAATGGCGACTTTATTACTTAACTCTTGTGTTTCTATGGCCTTATCAATAATAATCTTTAATTCTTCACAGGTAAAGGGTTTTTTGATGAAATCCGCCGCACCCAATTTAACCGCTTCTACCGCTGTCTGTACGGTTGCATAGGCGGTCATCATTATTATAATTGTTTCTTCAGATTCAGCACGAAGTGCTTTGAGAACATCCAGGCCGCTCATATCCGGAAGTTTTAAATCGAGCAACACCAGGTCTGGCGCATAATTGGAGAATTTTTTGATCCCACTCTTTCCATCTGCCGTCGTTTCAATTGCATACCCGATGCTGGCGAGATCACGCGATAGCGACCATGTTATCAATTTATCATCATCAATGATTAGAATTTTATTTTTCTCCATGACAACTCCGGATATTAAAGCAATTACTTACAGTTACTTATACTAAGAAGTATAACAAAAGAATTCGCTTTCTCAAGCAGAAATATTTTGCCTATTTCGCATTTTTTAAATTTATTTTGGCTTCGGGCAGACAAGGAGAGTTTCACGTTGTTTTAATTTCGCACCCATTTAAATTTCATCGATTGAGCCGACCGGTAGTTCAATAGTGAAGGTGGTACCTTTTCCGTTTTCACTTTCAAAATACAGCCGCCCTTTATGCCGGCTAATAATTTCTTTACAGAGGAACAAACCCAATCCAACGCCTTTTTCCTTGGTAGTGAAAAAAGGATCGAATATTTTTTCTTTGATCGATTCCGGGATTCCTTTCCCAGTATCACTAATTTGTATTTTCATTCGCTGTTTTTCAGCAACAAATCGAACAATTACAGTAAGTTGCCCTTTGTCTTTCATCGACTGAATTGAATTGATAACGAGATTCATCAGTACTTGTTCAATTTGTTTATTGTCAACCAGAATTTCTGGTAGATGATCATCAAAAATGCTCACCGTTTTTATTCTTTTCGTACCTTGCTGTTGTTGAATAAACAACAAAATACGCTCAATCATCGGCTTCAAATCTGTCGGAAACCGTTCAAAGCGGCTTTCACGGGCAATCGTTAAAAGCGCCTCCAGATTTTGCTCAACCCGGTTAGCCTGCCGGACTATCTCTTCAAAAATTTCTTTGCGATTATCATCATCCTTTGTTTCCCGCAAAATAGAATTTGCAGCGAACACAATTCCCGAGATCGGATTTTTAATTTCATGGGCCATCCCGGCTGCCAATTCACCAACTTTTGCGATGGACTCAGCCTGAACAAGCTTGCTCTTGTGGGATTCAAGTAATTGTTTTCTGGCCTCTTGCAATTTTTTACCCATCTCATTCATACCTTTTGCGAGTGAACCTAACTCATCCTTTGCCGGCTGTTTGATACGAAATGAAAAATTTTCCTGCTTCATTTCATCCATTGCTGTTTTTAATATTTGAATAGGTTTGTCCACTGACCTGTCAAATAAAACGTGGGTTGCCATTGAAAGCAAGATAATAGCTGCGAGAGTGATACCAAATAAAATTATAAAACTTGATTTTTGCTCTCTGAATGAAATATTTGATTTTGTTTCTACCAGCGATATCCCGAGTATTTTATGCTGCGCGTCGTGGCACTCCTGACAGCTTTTATTATTGGCAAGTCTCTTAAACAACATAATTTCAGCAAATTCACGATTCAATTCCGAGTAAATGTAAACGCCGTCCTCGGTAAAATCGAATTCATTGACATTGTTGACTCGCGTGCGGCTGAATAAAGTGTCCGGTTGAGCGGATAACAGGACACGCCCTGTCGTATCCAGGAGGCTAACCCTGCGAATGTGGTGTAATTTTACCAGTTCGCTTAAAACCTCTTTAAATAATCCCGGATTCTCAATCCCCATAAACGAAGCAATACTACTTTCAATTATCGAAGTGATTTCTTTGGCATCGTCTTCGATATGCGAATGGATTGTTTTTGTATGCAACCTATAATCAAAATAATATGTTACAGCCGTGGATATGGAAATTATCCAGATAATGTGTGCAACAACACGGGTGCGGAGCTTTTTAAAAATCATGTGTGTTCTCGTAAATTGGATTTCCAATTCAATGCAAGAGACATGCCTGAAAACAACCAAATATATGCAGGAAGATAGATTTCTGTAAAATAAATACAAAGCGATTAATTCACATTGAAGTTTAAAAACAGTAATTTCAAAATTGGGAAGGCAAAATGAGAAAAGAACAACCGCAAATTTTTAAGGCATCCATCTCTGAAAAATAGTGCATATCTGATCGCGTAAACTGTGCTATATAACACAGTTTGTGTGTGATATGTTACAATTCAGGGCATTTTATTTTCCGCCGATACCCATAATAATTATTCAAGTGGCATTTTCGTAGATCATCTTGATGAAATACTGGCCTCAAATGTGTGCATGCAATACTTTCCGGGAATGTCAATCAGATTATTTTACGCTTATTTGACGCAGGTATGAAAATTGCGTTTCAACTCGAAAATTTGTCAATCATCTGAGCGAAAAAATAAATATTGACGACAAATTTTTCTTCCCAATCCTGGTGATTTGTACATTAAATTGGGATTAGTAATCAACGCACCCTCCTGTAGTTGATCTTGAATTTTAAAATTACAGGAGGGATTATTACTCGTAAGCTTGTGACATATCAATAGCATGGTGCCAATATCATGAGAATACTGAAAAATATCATAGCCGTTTTCCTGAGTGTTCAGGCTACATTCAGCTTTGGCAAGACTCCCGCCAGCGTACTCAATTCCACATCCGAAATTGTGCATGTTTTATCCATTTCAGAAGGGCTTGTAAGTCCTTTGCGAATTGCGATCGGAGCGGATGATGTAATATTTGTCGCTGATTACTCAGCACAAAAAATCCACAAATTTAACCTGGACGGTATTTCAATTGGCGAGATCAAGCTGCCGGTTAAACCATTAGCCATGGTCGTTTCGGATCAGAAACAATTTTTAGTCGGCGATAGCCAAGGGTACGTGCAGGTTTTTAGCGATAACGGTGTTTTAATGAAACCGGGCCCAAATCCATTTGGATTATCTAACCTGCCGGTGGATGCTGTTTTTACTCCCGATGCCAGGCTTTTCCTCGTTGACAGCAAAAATAAAGCAATAAAAATATTCAGCGAAAGCGGTAATTTAATCCAAAGTTTTGGTTCCGACCGTATGGTTTTTCCAACGTGCATAGCATTTGATCACCTGAACAAACGAATGCTTATTGCTGAACATGCCGGATTAGCTTCAAGTGCAGAAATTAACGATCTGATTTTCGCCTATGACCTAAATGGTAATTTCCTCACAAGTTTTGGGAAATTTGGCAATAAACCCGGTCAATTCCACCGAATTCAGGGAATAGCAGTAGACCATTCTGGGCATATTTTAGCAGCCGATCCTTTTCAGGGAAATATAACTATTCTGAGCCAAAATGGAGAATATATCACCACTATCGGCGCTTACGGCTCCGAGCCCGGGCAACTTAAAATGCCGATGGATTTGGCCGTCGACTCCAGAAACCGGTTGTGGGTAACTTCGATGAATTCCGGACGCGTTGAGGTATTTGATCTCGGCGACCCGGCGACGCAGGTGGCTGAGGAGAGTATCACCACTTTCACCCCCGGCACAGCATTGCTGCAGAATTTCCCAAATCCATTTCACAAAGGCACATGGATTCCATTTATTCTCCATGAAAACAGTGCGATAACAATACGAATTTATAATGATGTCGGAAGTTTGGTACGCACAATTGAATTGGGGGTGCTGCCGGCGGGACTCTACGATAGCAAAGCAAAAGCTGCCTATTGGGATGGCTCGAATAACCGCGGTGAGCAATTAGCAAGTGGTATCTATTTCTACAAGTTTACCGCGAATAACTTTAGTGCAATGAAACGCATGATTTTATTGAAGTAAGCAGGTGCAATTCTGAATTAAGCCAGTAAAATAGACGCCAATTTTTCGAAAATATGTGAATTATAAAAATAGACAAAGGTTTCTGATGCTTTCTAGTGAGCGAGTTAAAACTGATGCGAATAAATCAGCGCAACTGAAAAATAATTCCACCAGAAATGATTTTTCCCGATTATCTTTAATTATTCTCCTAACATTGTTTTCTGTAATAAATCTAAAAGGTCAGGATAAAAATCAGCTGCCATCGATCCTTGAAAATGGGAAAAATCCAGCAATTCAGGCAATGGACGCGCCCCACTGGGGCAACGACATCGATTGTATGTCCTGCCATATGTTACACAATAACGAGGGCATGCAGCTGACAAAAGTCAACGGCAACGCGAATCTGTGCATGAGTTGTCACAATCCGGTTGGCGTGGCCAGCGGCATGCCTTTTTCTGAAGCGGATAAAGCAATTCCAGGTACGAGTGGTACCTCCCACGCGTGGGAAGTGCCAGCGACAAATTGGGAATTTGGGGCTGAGTTGCCAACAAATGCTGAAATGTCACTGCGTGTTTTAGATGGAAAAATTGTATGTTCAACGTGCCACAATCAACACAACCAGAATTTTCCGCCATTTTTACGCGATACAAATGCAGGCAACGCTTTGTGCAAAGATTGCCACAGCATCCGCAATGTTGGGAGTTATCGCGATAATACCAATAGCCGTGGAAGCCATCCTGTTGGAATCGCTTACCCGGGCTCAGACTCCCGATTTTTCCCCAGCATACAAAACCCGAATCTACCTTTGTATGAGCAGAACAAAATAGAATGTACGACCTGCCATTCACCCCACTATGCAACTTCCGGTAACGCCAATAATGGATTAGGCGATGGCTTTTTATTGCGAGAAGCCAATGACGAACAGCTCTGCCAGGATTGCCATACTTACACCAACCACATGGGGCAAGGTTGTACCCAATGCCACAACAGTCACGATCCGGCCCGTTCCAACATTTTGCTCGTTAGAGAGTCCCTTTCAACACCGAACAGTGGTACGAAAAGTGTCGTTTTCACCAGTGAATCCGGCACAAATTCATTTGCTGATGGCAACACAACTTTTGATGGAATTTGTGAAGTCTGCCATACGAACACGAATCATCACCAAAATGATGGCACCGCACCGGGCGGCCAAGCGCACCACAACGGTGAAAACTGCCTCATTTGTCACTCGCATGCCGATTCGTTTGAAGCTTCGGCAGATGTTCCTCCACCCCACGATACTTTCGCCTGCATCGTCTGCCACAGTGATCCGACTACTTATGTCGTCGATGCCGTAATTCCAAATTCAGATTGTGAAGTATGCCACACACCGAGCACTTTAAAAACTCATTTCAGTGAGCATTATACCGATCCGGTAACCGGCCAACTTCTGGACCTGCTGTGCGTCGATTGCCACAATCCGATGAGCACCCAGATAAATATCCGCAGCAATGAAAACCTGGATTTTATACGAACAACTATTCGCGGAAATTCTGTTATTTTTGAAGCAACGACCGGATCGTACAGTTTTGCTTACGATTTGCCTGACCAGCCGGGAGATATGACGACAGAAAATTATCTCTGCAATACCTGTCATACGCAGACGAACCACCATCAAAGTGATGGCACCGCACCCGGTGGCCAAACCCACTACGACGGCGAAAATTGTATCAGCTGTCACCCCCATGCAAACGGGCTCATTCCGGATGATGGCGAATGTATTTTATGCCATTCCGGAGCATCGGACAACAATGATTTTATTTTCGGAAACAGCACGCTTTCAAAAATCAGTACAACTGAGTGGAATTCCAGCGGTCATGGCCGGTCGGCAAGCAGCGGCAATTATGCACAATCCGGCAATCCTGCCGCAGATTTAACGGCTGCCGCAAATTCAGGAAATGCCTGTCTTTATTGCCATGATGACAATGTAAATCACAATGTGAATACAAATCCATTCCGCCTTGCCAATACTTCAGGTTCCGATGGGCAAAACGGAGTCTGTTTTATCTGCCACAAATCAGGATCAACGGGGTACGATCCCGATGGATCCGGCTCCATGAGCTCGAAAAATGGCACTGTAAAAGTTGGAACTGCTCACTACGGCTCCGATCACTCCAATACCTCGGGTGGAGAATTTTGCTGGGATTGCCACGATCCGCACGGGGATAACAACGTGGCGATGGTTCATCAATCCGTGACCCAAACTTCCGATGGCAGTTACGGCACACCAACAACGACAGTGAGTACAACTTTATCGACGTTGGGTACCTGGAACAGTTATGTCAATGAAACTGCGTACGATGGAATTTGTCAGGTGTGCCACACCACAACGGATAAATTTCGCGGAAGTACAATTTACAACAGAAATCATCATCCAAATAAAAGTTGTCTGGACTGCCACTCACATGATAGTAATTTTGAACACGGTAAATCTGGCAAAAATTGCAACGGATGTCATGGCCACGATGACGGGCATAACGGGCTGCCATTTTACGGCTCAACAATTAGTCATTCCACCCATACGGAAAATGATTCCGACGATTTACGAGGCCCGTTTCTCGACTGTTCCGATTGCCACGACACCAACAATTATCCAACATTTTCTGATGGCAATAATTTGGCAAATACCAATGTTTGTGACGCCTGCCACAGTGCGGGTGGCGCTTTTAACGGTTTAAATTCTATGGGTGGATCAGTCGGGGCCAAAGATAATTGGAGCAGCAGTGTTTACAATGGAAGCTCTCTGCAATCGGGCAAAGAAAAATGGTGTGTCGGCTGCCACGATCAGGGAAATTCTGTGATTGATGGAATCAGTGCGCCACCTGTTGCCGGGGACAATAACTCCTGGGGTTATTACGCCAAAGGCCACGGAGTGAATAACAATGCCACCTGCTCAAATTGCCATAATTTGTCCGGTGCCCACCTCGACGGCCAAGCAAGAACCTACAGCTCAGGCAGTAATAATTACACTGCCGGATACCGGCTCAGAAGTGACCGGCAAATGAGTGTGCCAAATTCGTTCAGCAATGGGAATAACATAAATGGAGCCCAGTACAATATGTGCTGGCAGAGTTGCCATACCCTGAATAATGTTCTCAATAATTCCAACTTTGGCGACAATGAAGGAAATCTGCACCGGGAGCATTTGCGCAATAAATCCGGTGGTGATGAATCCTGGCAATCGGATTGGAGTATTCCGTTGAACGGTCCAACGAGTGACTCCCGTCCAACCTGCCCGACATGCCACAACATACACGGCTCCGACAATAATTTCATGGTCCGCGATGGCCGGCTAACCAATGGCAATGGCGATCTCAATTTCGTTGGCGGTGGTGGTGGCGGAGGAAATTGCAATATCGGGCACTGTCACGGTCCGGAAAATTATGGCCCAGAAAACCAGGCTAATAAAAGCAAGCTGTTTAATCAGGCTGACTCGACCCTTCGATAAACTCCCTGAATACCCCAACCACAAGTAGTCGGGGTATTCAGACAGTATGCGCGATTTTTAAAATCGATTTTTCTCACAATCCTAATGGACTGTCAAGACTAAACAAGTGAATTCTTAGTATTTGCTGCAATAAGGACGCTGAGCCGAACCGAAGTGTCCGGGCTTGTCACATTAACAATACCTGGCTTCGACTGTCGCTCAGCCTCCGTGGTGGTACGATTTGATATTCGTTAACTCATTAATTAACGTGAGTTCGATATAAGAAGAATTGAGACGAATCGAATTAATTATAGGATCTAGTCCGAAGGCGTCCCGCCGAGGATAACGCACGAAACGCTCGGCGAGACGCCTTCGCTCTATCATAATTATGCTTGGTAAAGAATGTTACAGCTTACATCGAACTCACGTTAAATATGTTTAAGTTGAGGGGATTTATTCAGGCGGCATTGCGAGCAATCGCGTGATTGCTCAACAAATAAATATCTTCTTTTGAAATATTGAGTTTTTCAATACGGTAGCGCAGTTTGCCGCGGTTTATTTTGAGCAACCGGGCTGCTTTGCTCAAATTTCCTTCTGCTTTTTTGATCGCACTTAAAATGATATCACGCTCAAAGGTCTCCAAAGAAATGCCTTCGCTGGGAATATCGATCTGATTGAATTGCAGATCCGGTTTTGCAGCCAATAACTCATCCTGGCCCATCCAAACACCTTTTTCAAGTTCCCGATCGGGTTCGAGCAGGAGATGTTCCGTATCAACATATTCTGGCCCGTAAACCAAAACAGCACGCTCAATGGCATTGCGCAACTGCCGGACGTTTCCTGGCCAGGCATACATGCCGATCAATTTTAACGCGGCAGGAGTGAAACCGACACTTTTACGGTCATATTCAGTTGTGAACTGCTTGATAAAATGATTCGCCAAAACCAGGGCATCGCCTTCGCGCTCGTGCAAAGGTGGAATTTGCACATGCCCGATGTTTAAACGGTGATAAAGGTCTTCGCGAAATTTTCCTTTTTTGACCTCATCATATAAATTTACATTTGTTGCTGCGATAATTCGCCCGGAGACTGTCAGCTCTTCAGTGCCATTCAACCGGCGAAACTTTTTATTTTCAACGGCTTTGAGCAACTTCATCTGAATGCTGTGCGTCGTGTTGCCGATTTCATCCAAAAATATGGTGCCGCCGCTGGCCAATTCCAGCAACCCCCGTTTGCTTTGGTCCGCCCCGGTGAACGCTCCTTTTTCGTACCCAAAAAGCTCTGATTCGAGCAAATTAACCGGAATGGCGCCACAATTGATATCCACAAACGGTTTCTGCGCATCAGCGCTGGAATCATGAATCAGGCGGGCAAACAATTCCTTCCCCGTCCCACTTTCACCGGTAATAAGCGTAGTGATCGGCGCTGTTTTGGCAATGCGAATTGCCAGGTCGACAGCTTTTCGAAGCTGTGGAGATTTTCCGACGATCAAGTTATGTGAAATATTTCGCATACGCAGTTTGGCGCCCTAAATTTAATACTCTGTTTATTCCAGACTTTAACTCGTTGTACAATGGGTACGTTTACTACAATTCATTGGGAACAATCATTTTATAGTGGTTCCTGTGATTCCCAAATGATTTTATTGGGAATCCATCAAGGCAAAATAGTGGATTCCGGTTAGAAAATTACCGAGCCGTTAGGCCGACGAAACATAATGACGGCAGAAAATCCGCCAGGGATAAAGTTGATTGAATTATGCATAACGGATTACTTTATAATGATCGGCAACCCCGAACCTGCCCTAAACCATTCACTCGCTCCCATTTCTTGGATTGTTCGCATCCCGCAATGCTTCTCCAATAAGGTTAAAAGCTATCACGGTCAGAATGAGAAATAAACCCGCGAAGGCAATCATCCACCAGTGCTCAGAAAGTCCGGCGCGACCATCACTAATCATATTGCCCCAGCTCGGGACAGGTGGTTGCACCCCGATACCTAAAAAACTGAGTGACGATTCCAATAGAATCGTATCGCCAATTTTCAGGGGAATTAATAACAGAACCGGCGCGATAGAATTTGGCAAAATGTGCGCTACCAAAATTCGTTGTCGAGGTAATCCCAAACATTCGGCTGCAAGAACAAACTCCCGCTCCTTCACAGAAAGCACTTCGGCACGCACAAGCCGGGCTGTTTCCATCCACCCGGTAAACGCAAGCAACGGGATTAAATACCAATAATCCGGTTGATAAATTGCCGCGATGGCAATTGCCAGCATGACGACTGGAAAAGCCAACAATAAATCGAGCAGGCGCATCATCGCCGCATCGATCAGCCCACCCGCATAGCCTGAAATTGCGCCGTAAAACACACCAATTATGACCGACAATGTCACAGTTCCCATGGCGATTGTCAACGAAACTCGACCACCGTAAAGCACGCGACTCAAGACATCACGGGCAAATTTATCAGTCCCAAACGGATGTTCAAGTGATGGTGGCAGATTGCTATCATCGAGAATATCACCCTGCGCGTCTGGCAGGGCCGAAGTCCAGATTGTGGGTACAAAACAACTTATCATGAACACCGATAGTAAAATACTTCCAGTGACCGCAGCCTTGTTGCGAATAATTTTTTTCCAGACAGAATTTTCATGCACGAATTCCCAGCCGCCAGTCCCGATTCGTGCTGTTTGATTTTCAGGATTCATAAGCTGGTTTCACCCGCGGATCAACGATGAGGTACGATAAATCGGCAAGCAGATTTCCGATCACAACTGCAAGCGCAGCGATAAATGTCGTGGATAGAATGATGGGATAATCGTGGGAAAATATGGCATCGACGGTGATTTTCCCCATGCCGGGCCACGCGAAAATCGATTCGATTATCACCGTGCCGCCAAGAAGAAACGGCAAAAATAAACCTATGGAGGACAACAGCGGCAGCAAAGCGTTTCGCATGGCATATTTAAATAAAATCTTCCGGTTGGAGAAGCCGAAGGCACGGGCCGCTAAAATATAATCCTGCGCCAGCGCTTCGCGCAACGATGCATGAAAAATTTTTGCGGTATAGGCAATGGATGGCAAACTTAGAATTCCCGCAGGCAATATGAGGTGTTTTGCCCGATCTGCTAAAATTGCCCAAAAATTATCATCGACGATGAGACTGCGCATGTGGCTCGGTGGCAGCCATCCTAATTTGACGGAGAAAATCCACAACGCAATGAGGGCAAGTAAAAAACCGGGCGCAGAATAGACAACAAGAACGGACATATTTAACAAAGAGCGGACGCTTTTTCGCCGAATCACTGTCAAGGCTGTGCCGACAAGAATACCACCAACCAATTGCAGTACCAGCACGATCCCGGTCAGTTGCATTGTGTTCGGAATAGCTTCGGCGAAAATTTTACCCACGGGTCGTAAATGCGAAAATGAGAAACCAAAATTTCCACTGGCAAAGGCTTTTAGCCAGATGAGATATTGCTGAAACGGTGGGAGATTCAGACCCAATTGTTCACGGATATTGGCAACAATTGCCGGATCAATTTCCGGGCGAATGTACATGGATGCCGGATCCCCGGGAGCTAATTGCAGCAAAATGAATGTCACCGTCAAAACAGCCCAGACAATCAACGCTGCCTGGATCAACCGATTTAAAATATATATTATCATGCTATATTCGGCCCCGGTTTACCAGTTGGCGCCGCGAGTGCAGCGTGCCCATCGAGAATTCCGTCACTATTTTCATTCACCACATTCAAATTAGCTTCGTCCACTTTTTTGGGCATTACATTTACAATTTTCCCCATTTCCATGGTGGCAATCCGGTCGGCAAATTGTTCAACAGCAAAAAGATCGTGCGTAATAAACAAAACTGTCAGGCCATATTTTTTTTGCAATGACACAAGTAATTCGAGAATTTGACCTTTGATAAGCGCATCCAAATTCGCGGTCGGCTCATCGGCGATTATCAGCTCAGGACGAACGCAGAGGGCGCGAGCGATACAAACGCGCTGCTTTTGCCCGCCGCTAATCTCATGGGGGAAGCGGCCCATCAAACGCGTAGGCAACTGTACGTCTTCGAAGATGTGCTGCAGGCGTTTCTCAAGTGCGAGACCGGATAATTTTTCATGTACACGTAGTGGTTCTGCAATCGCCTGGCGAATACTTTGCCGAGGATTGAGAGCCGCACCCGGATCCTGAAAAATCATTTGAAATTTTCGCCGTTCACGCTGGAATTTTCTCATCGGCAGAGCGAGCAGATCGTCGCCAGCATAAAAAACTTCTCCTGAATCCGCGTGCACCAATCGCAGCAAACACCGGCCAAATGTTGTTTTGCCGCTGCCAGATTCACCAACCAGTGCAAGAATTTCGCCCTTGAAAAGCGAGAGCTCATCTACGCTCAAAATAGCCCGGGGCATTTTTTTCCGCAACAGGGATCGACTCGGCGAATAAGACTTGGTCAGATTTCGTATGTCAAGTAAAACAGACTGCATTTTTCTCCGCACTTCACTTTTTGCTGGTTCAGACAAGCTTGATTTTAGTCTGATTCAGCAACTTACGGGTGTAGGGATCGGCCGGTTGTGCCAGCATATTTGCCGATAATCCATATTCAACTATCCGGCCCTCTTTCATCACTGCAATTTTATCGGCAACGGTCAAAATCAGCGCTAAATTATGGCTGATCAACCAGAGGCCGAATCCGTGATTTCGTTGCATGTTTTGTAAAAGTTCGACTATTTCCGTTTGCGTTTTGCGATCGAGAGCGCTCGTCGGTTCATCCGCAATCACAAGCTCGGGATTGCAGCTCAAACCGAGGGCAATCATGGCTCGCTGCGCCATGCCACCGCTCAACTGGTGCGGGTAAGCGCGAAATACAGAAGCCGGATCAGGCAATCCGACTTTTGTTAAAAAGTCAAGCGCGCGCTCTTTGGCCTGTTTTTTTGTAATGATCAGGTGGGTTCGCATCACATCCGTAATTTGTGTGCCAATCCGAAATGTGGGATTGAATGCCGACTTTGCATTCTGAAAAATCAGCGCGAGGCTCCGTCCGCGCAATCGATTTAATTCAGATTCTGCACTGGCCAAAAGATTCACCCCCTTGAAGTTCACCGCGCCGCTTGCGTGCAAATTTTTAGGTAGCAAACCAAGAGTGGCAAGCGCTGTCATCGTCTTGCCCGAGCCCGATTCGCCGATCAGGGCCAGGGTTTCATTGGCAGCGACATCAAAACTAACATGCTGCACTATTGGAGTTTTTATTTCCTCTGAAACCGCATCAATGCTCAAATCGGTAATCTGCAACAAGGGTTTCGCTGCTTGCGCATCGCTTATCTCTCGTGGAAGTGCACAAGTTTCAGCACGTACATTATCGCCGTTTCCCAGTTCCAGAGCCACGGTTTTCTATTCCGTATCAGCCTGATTGCCGATTACGTACCATTTCTCGATATCGTAGAGCGCACTTAGTGCGATTGGATTTACATTGGCATAGCGCTTGTTAACCGCCACAATTTTTTCCAACCAAAAAAGAAAAGTGTAGGGCTGATCGTCATAGAGTTTTTTCTGAAATTCCTGCCAAATTTTCGCCGCCTTTGCCTGATCCATTTCCTTTCGCCCCGCATCGATCAATTTATCAATTTCCGGATTGGCATATTTAACATAATTGAAAAGTTCAAAGGCCGTGGAATGAAAAAGTGGCGTTGGGTCGACATTGAATGAAGCACCCCAGCCGCCCAAAAAGGCTTCGAGATTCGAATCGCGCAACTGATCTAAATAAGCTGTCCATTCGGCAGTACGGATTTCTACTTTTACACCAATTTTTTTAAACTGGCCCTGGACAATTACGGCCAAATCGGAGCGAATCTGGTTTCCGGTATTTGTCAGAATGGAAAAAGCGAATTGACGGCCATCTTTATCCAGCCAACCATCACCATCCCGATCGTGCCAGCCTTCCTGCGCCAGAAGCGACCGTGCTGCCGACACATCGTATTTAATTTCGTCGACATTTTCGTTATAAGCCCACGCAATTATCGGCGGAATTGGCCCAAAACACGGCGTACCGTAACCATCGAGCAATGCTTTGATAATCTTATCACGGTTCAAAGCCATCGTTAAAGCGCGGCGGACACCTGCGCTGGAAAAGAGTGGATTGGCCTCATTGTAGCCAATATAATAATACGAACGGCCGGAAATCTTGTGAAAAGCCAACTCACGATTTGATTTTTTCAGATTTTTGATTTCTTTAATCGGCACATCGAGCAGCATATCAATTTGCCCGGTTCGCAGCTGCATGAGCAGATTGGTTTCATCCGGGACTATTTTGAAGAATACGCGATCCAGTAGCGGCCTGTCGCCGAAATAACGTTCGTTGGGTACCAACTCGATATATTGCTGATTCACCCATTTTTTAAGTTTAAACGACCCGGAAGACAGCGGTTGCTGTCCGAGATTATGCCCACGCAGGGCAGTGCGGTCGGCGTTTTCTAAAATATGTTTCGGCAAAACTTCGCTGGCCGCATCGAACATTTGTTCCGGGTAAGCTTCTTTAAAAACAAAGGTTACAGTGTGCTGATTTTCAACGATAACTTCCTTGATAAGCTCGGTTTCGCCCATTCGCGGTGTGGCCACGCGCTTGTCGCGCTTTAGCTCAAAAGTAAAGAGTACGTCTGCCGCGGTGATCGGAGTCCCATCTGCCCAGACAGCGTCCGTGCGCAGATAGAATGTAATGCGAAGATTATCCGCGGAATGGCGCCACGAGGTCGCGAGTTCGGGAACCCACTCGGATTTGTCATTCAAATCTGCCAATCCGAGAAACAGAAGATCCGCTACTTGCAATCCTAGTTTCGATTCAATAAAAAGAGGATTAAACGTATCGACATCACCGGAAACACCAATCCGGATGTAATTGCCTTTTTTTGCATTTTCCAGCAAAGGCGCGACACTGTTTTCATTTGGCATTGCCACCAGCAGAGATTTGGCAACGAATACAAAAGTTAGCATCAGAAAAATGCGTGATATATTTTTCATTTTAACTCCATGTTTCTCTTACGAAAAACTTCTATTTTATAAATTTCATGGATGTGCCGCGCACTTCTGTACTTTTGGTTAAGATCGAACATAACAGGCTCTTACTCTATCTCTTTAAAACCTGATAAGTGTGCGGCACATTTTGGAAGACCACAAATAATCAACACTAAGCAGATTCAAATTTTAAGAAGGTCGAACCCAATTTCAGCAAGCAGCCATTTTCAATTATTTTCCGGTCCTGAATTCTTTTGCCGTCGACGAATATGCCATTTTTGCTGCCGGTGTCTTCGATAAAATAGTGGTCGCCATCCCGGATAATAACAGCGTGCCGTTTCGAAATTTGCGCATCATGAATCACTATTTCGTTGGACAAATCGCGGCCAATGCGATTTTCTCGCCGCGTCAAAGAAAAATTTTCATTGCCGTCATTGCCCACGTAAACCAGGCGCGGCTCCCCTTCATTTGACGCGTTCAGACTGGTTCCGCACCGAGTACAAAAATTATTCTGCGGCCGATTTTCGTATTGGCATATTCGGCAAAGTTGCTTTGAATCGGATTCCATCAACTATACTCTCCACGTTATTCAGTTTTATATATATCGTCTTTTTCATTCAAAATCCGGTTCTTCAAAGCAAATGCCTGGTGATTTTCCGGATCCGATTCGAGCACTTTTTCCAGGACTTCCAGGGCGGAGTCGTATTTGCCCATGTTATAGTAGACAAGGCCCAAATTAGTCTTGATATCTGCGGCTTTCAGTTCTTTTTGTGTCAAACCGAGGCCATTGCCAAGAGCCTCGAATTTGAAACCACAGCTGCCACAAAAATTATCGATGGGATAGTTTTCTGCCTGACACTTCGGACAAACTTTCATAATTCACTCTTAATTAGTCGGGTGGATAATTTGCTTTATGCCGATCCCCAGCAAAGAGTTGTGGAACGGCTTTTATTTTTTTGTGAGAATCAAGAAGCGAGACATGTTCAGTCGGAACAACTTTGACTTCAGAATCAATATGTTTTTCAACTTCTTTCAAGTGATCCAGCAATTGTCGGCTTTTGTCAGAAAGATCGAGGGTTTGCGCGCTTTCCAATGCCTGGTTCAACTGCCGGTAAGCTTTTTCAAATTCTTCCCGTTCTGCATAATATTCACCGAAAGCCTGGCATACTTCGAGCAAGGCTTCGTGGTCCCCTTTTTGGGTGTTGATTTTAATACTATCCTGGAAATATTTCTCTGCAGCCGGATAATCTTCTGTTTTCTGTGATATTAACCCAAGGACCAAATAGCATTCGGCAATGTTGAGCATATGTCCCGAGCGGCGGAATATTTTTAATGCGCGCTCAATCAGGTCAAACGAATTTTTCGTATCATCCTGTCGGATATAGGCTTTTGCCATATTCAACAATGTCAGGCCACCCAACTGGCTGTCTTTCAGTTTTTCAACGATTTTATAGCAAACGTCAAAAGCCGCGATTGATGCATCCCAGTTTTCTATATCCGAATACGCCATGCCTATATTATGTAACGCCCGCGCTTTTCCGAGGGATTCATCAAGCTCATCATAAATGGCGATGGCTTTTTTGTACTGATCAATTGCCGTCTCATAATTGCCGCGGATGCTGTTAATAATGCCGATATTCGTCAGCGCATGCGCCCGGTCATATTCACCAAAATGGTGGTCAACCACTTTTTTGGTTTCTTCGAAATTTTTCAGCGCAATATCGTATTCCCCCTTCTGCATGTAGATGATACCAAGGCTGTTATAAACACGGCTTAGAGAATTTTCGATGGGATGATTTTCCAGAATGTCCAGGCATTGCTGCAAATACTCCAGCGCTAAATCATAATTCGTTAATTTTTCCTGCACGCGTCCCATGCGGCGTAGCGCGTCGACCTGACCACCAAAATCATTTTGTTTTTTACTGAGACTGAGCAAGTCTTTATATTTTTCCTGGCTTGCATCATAGCGCATCATTTCTTCGTAGCAAATAGCGCTCTTGAGCAAAAAGTCTTTCTCCGGTATGTCCTCCGGAAGCGATAGATCGCCCTTTTCCAGGCAAGCGGAAATATCTTCAAGAAAAGCGCTTGACTCCCGATATGCATTTAATTTCAAGGCCCGGTTCGCAGCCCGGTACAAGAGTGGAATCGCTTCAAGATGGCGCCCGCTAAGCTTAAAATGTTCAGCGACCTCCCCAATACGTGCGCCGTATTGCGGACCATGCATTTTTTCCAAAATCTGTGCGATGAGCAAATGGTATTCTCGCCGCAATGCAATCGGGACTTCTTCGTAAAGCATATCCCGCAGCATCGGATGTTCAAATTGGAAACCATCATCTGTGGAGAGGAGCAGGTTCAACTCCCCATTGAGTGCATGCAACTTTTTCAGCAGTTTTATTTTGGGTTCTTCCAACAATTCGGCTAAAATTGAAACATCGACTTTATAGCCAACAATTGCAGCAACCTGCAGGATTTCGCGTTTTTCCTCGTCTATGGCTTGCAAGCGGCGTGAAAAAATATCTTCAATCCGGTTCGGCACACTGATGCGATCGATTTCTCCGCTGCGGTCGTACCAGGCATCTTCTTCAAAATAAATCTTATCCGTTTCCTGCAGGTACTTGAGTGTCTCGATGACGAAAAACGCATTTCCCCGTGTTTCCTGGTATATTTTCTCGTAAAAATCTTCAGAAAAAATAGTGTTTTCCAGCGAAAGATCGATCAACTGATCGCAGCGGTCCCGATCGAAACGGCTGATTTTAACTTCTTCCGAGATTCCCTCACGGCTCATGCGAGCGAGAACATCGACAATTTTCGCGGCTTTGCCATCTTTGAGCAAATCATATCTATCTGTCCGGGAGATGCCAATGAGCAGAATCCGGCTTTTCTCAATTTGCCGGGCGAGGTAATGAAACAGTTTCAGGCTGGCATCATCAGCCCATTGCAGGTCATCCAAAATGAACACCACTGGTTGCATCGTCGCAAGTAGTGAAACAAGAACGAGAATTCCTTCAAATAAATCGGCGCCCTTGGCTGAGTTTTCGTCACCAAGCGGTTCTGTCGCGCCTGAAAATGTAGTATTAAAGCGCTCGGTATATTCCATCAAAAGCGGGACTTTGGTGCGGATTAACGATTTTAACGTCATCCGCTGTTCTTCCGGCAACAAGCGCAAATCTGTGCTCACATATTTGCGCAGCGCATCGATGAATGGCAAATAGGCGTCCATTCCATCCTGGTACAACGAGGCTCCGTACAGACACAGCGCCTGGTTTTTGCGGGCATATTCCTCCAATTGTGAGGCAATCGAACTTTTTCCGACGCCCGCTTCCCCAAGCAGAACAACCGTATTTCCTTTGCCGCTTTGCGTTTGTAAAAACAACTGCGCCAGCTTCTTCAGTTCCTTTTCCCGCCCAATAAAAATTTCCCGCATACCTCGCTCAAGTTCAGCATTACGGTCTTCATTTTCATTTATACTAAAAAGTGCATCGAGATGCGCGTCGATTCCTTCAATTCTCGAGGCGGATGGCAAGGGAACTTCGATGTTTACAGCCATGAGGGCATTGGCAAACTCTTCGGCGCTATCCCAGCGATCATTGGCATTTTTCGCCAGAGATCGCAAAATTAATGCATCCAATTTTTTAGAAATGGATTTGCTGTAATAAGATGGTGGCAACGGATCTTCATTAAGTTGTTTATAAAGAACAGCGACCGGTGTTTCCGCGCCAAAAGGGAGATGTTTTGTGAGCAATTCATACAACATAACGCCGGTGGAATACAAATCAGCCCGATGGTCAACCGGGTCGCCCATCAATTGTTCCGAAGCCATATAATCCACTGTCCCAAGAATATCGCCTGCGGCCGTTATTCCCTTCTGCGTATTCAGTTTTGCAATTCCGAAGTCCAGAATTTTTGCATCAAAATCGGCGGTCACCAAAACATTATCCGGTTTGATATCCCGATGCTGGATATCATTTTTGTGGGCCAGTGCCAGCGCACCAAGGATTTGTGTTGTGATGCCAATGGCCTGATCCGTTGGCAAAGCCCCGTTTGTCAGCAGCACCTGGCTGAGCGAATTACCCTCGACAAATTCCATGACAATATATTTGCCACAACTGGCTTCGCCAACTTCATAAATCGTTACAATATGCGGGTGGGTCAGTTTGGCGGCGGCCCGGGCCTCGTTCATCAGGCGTTCGGCATTTTCTTTTTGTGCCAGCAAATGGGCATGCATGACTTTAATGGCCACCACACGCTCCAGCACAGTATCAAAAGCACGGTAGACAATTCCCATTCCCCCGCTGCCGATTGTCTCTAAAATTTCGTATTGATTTATTTTATTCATCGTTTTTCATGTCGTGATTTATTTTGCCTCGTTCAATAAATCCTGTCCATTTTTCGGTTGCCCGTTTGCTGACCGGGGCCGTAGATTTTTGTCCAATGTGTCAAATGCCTGGCCGCTCGCCGCTTCCTGCATGCGCAGCACATTTTTAATTTTTTTCGCTTCGTCCTGATATTTTTTGCTCTCTTTTTTCTTCCCGTTTGCTGCTAAAAAATTTGCATAATCTGTTAAAACTGCTGCCAATCCGAACGGGATGTGAAGGTCGCGGTAAAAACTGAGGCTCGTTTCATAACACTCCCGTGCCAGCTCGCCATGGCCGACAATCCATGCTATCGTTCCGAGCATTTTACTCGTCCGCGCAATACCCAGTGGATTTTTGATGCGGACGAAAATTTCCAACGCTTCTTTGCAAGCCATCACCGCCAACGGGACATCCTGAACTTCAAGATAAAATTCGCACTTATTGAGCTGGATAAACGCCCGCAATGCCGTTGCGCCTGTCAATTGGCAGGTCGCCGCAGCTTTTTCAAAACAGTTTAATGCTTCGCGCAAATTGTTCTGTTGAAAGTACAACCGCCCGAGATTATTCCAGCTCTCGGCTTCGCCCACGCGGTCATTCACGCTTTGGAAACAATTCAGTGCCTCTTGCAAATTGGCTCTGGCCCGATCCAGTTTGCCTTGTAAACGCGCAATCACGCCCAGATGATTGAGAATCACTGCTTCGTGGTATTTGTCATTTATTTCAGCGATCCTGGGCAAAGCCGCACTGAATAACTCCTCGGCATGCAGGTACTTGCCCTTGCGGTAGGCAATTTTTCCCAGCTCGATTTTAGCTGAAACCATGCTTTTAATGTTGCTCGCGCTTTGCAGCGCGGTTTCTGCATAGAGCAGGTACTCGTTCGCTTCTTCCAATTTGCCCTGTTCAGCCAGCAGTTGGCCCATTTTCAGCAAGACAGTGCCCTTAAAATTGACATGCTCATCGGCACTTGAACGCTCGACCAGCGAGGCATAGCAATCCGCAGCCTGCTCCGATTTTCCCAGCAATTCATACAATTCACCGAATAAGAGCAGAAAACGGGATTGCGTTGCATCTCCGAATGCTGTTTCCCTGGTATGGGAAAAACTGGCGCGCATTAAATCAAGGTGACAATGCAGCATTTGCACCGCATATTTTTCAGCAGAGTGCGGGTTTTCATTTTCATAAATCTGCACGGATTGGCTCAATGATTCGACAAGCGGCTGCAAAACCGGCCAGGATTGCGTATCTTTTCCGGATTTTTCGTTCAGGGAAAAACTGTGGTAGAGCCTGGAAATGTGCTCTAATATCATTTTATCGTAGTGTGATTTCATAGCTATCTGTCATCATCTGAAGTTGGTTTATTTTCGCTTGCAATTTCCATTTCCAGCTTTGCGATCTCTTTTTTGATATCCCGTGTTTTTAGCTCTACGCCCAATTGTTGAAAACGAAATAGTGCTTTCCGGAACCACGCGAGCGCCCCGGCGGGATTGTGCAACGCACCTTCAATTTTAGCCCGTTCATGTTCACTTTCAGCGAGCCCCAGCTTGTTTTCCTGCTTTTCGAACTCTGCAATTGCGCGCTCGAGACACTGTGCGGCTTCGGCGTAATCACCGGCAAAATATTCGATCACACCCTGAATTTTATAATATTCGGCAATTCCCAGCTCATCGTTTATTCTGAGCAAAAGATGGCTGGCTTTGGTGTTATATTCGCGCGCTTCATCAAGTTTTTCCAGGTGGGCGAGTGCCAATGCGCGGTTGAGAAATGTAATCGATTTCAACGCGATCAAACCCATTACGTCGGAAATGCGCAGACTTTTACTGTAAAATTCATCTGCCTTTTGCCAATCTCCCAAATCCGCGTGCGTCATGCCGATATTATGATAAATTCGCGCCAGCCCCGAATGATCGCCGATCTCTTTAAAAATCGGTGTGCTGCGGCTGTAGTGAAAAATAGCGCGCATACTCAGACCTTTGACATTCTCGATGGCGCCAAGAATATTGTAAATATTGGCTTGCAACCTTTTGGAGTCAATTTTTTCGGCGATATGCAATGCTTCCTGCAATTGGCCGGCAGCGCCTTCGTAATCAGCACGCTCAAATGCAACATGACCAAGCCCGAAGTTTACCAATGCACTGTCGAACTCGCTTATCTGCTCGTCCATTTGCAAACACGCGTTAAAACAGGCATCTGCCTCATCCAGTTGGTTCAAATAATAATATGTCAATCCCAACTGAATATTCACTTGAATTTCATGGTGTTTATCGCCCAGCTCCCGTGACAGAGAGCGCACAGATAAAAAACGTTGCAGACTTGATTTACGTTCTCCCAAAAGGCGTTCAAGCCAGCCATATTTCATCAAAACATGGACTGCTTTATCTGGCGGAAACGCCGAGAAATCGGTCCCGGCCATTTTCTCTGCTGCGGCAAAAGCAAAGCGTGCTTCGGCAAATGCGTAGTTTGTGAGCGCGTGATTGGCGGAATCGAGCAAGGCGTCCAAGGCTTCTTTTTTTGCCCCGGCATGGGTAAAATGAAAGGCCAATAATGCAGCGCGTTGTGCCGGCGCAATCCCGTCAACCTGCGCGATTGCCGCCGCAATTTGGGCGTGTATCTGCTGCTTTTCATCCTTCGGAATAAATTTGCGCATCGCGATGCGCAAGACCGGCCGGAAAAAATCGTAACGCTCCTCGTCAATTTTTACCAAGATTTTTTTTTCATCCAGGGCGTGCAACATGCGCAGAATTTTAATCCGCGGTTTCTCGCAAACTATCGCCAAAATCTGATGATCGAAAGCACGATCCATCAAAGAAACGGCTGCCAGAATATTTTTTGTACCGCTGTCCAGTGCGTTAATTGTCGCTTGTGCGCGTTTTATTTCATGTTCCTGGCTGATCAGCTCCTGCAATCCCTGGCGAGAAATATGCTCACTGTCGTACCAAATTCCGTTGTGTTGGTAAATAGATTTATTTTCCAGCAGCGCGGTTAAAGATTTCACCAACATCCCGGGCAGGCCGAGGGTCACATCCAGCAGCAGCGGCACAAAATTATTGGAAAAATCAGTTTTGCCGAATGCGCTGAACATAAATTTACGGATGTCTTGTTCATCAAACCGCTTTAACTCGATGTACTCAACCAGGCGCTCGCGATTCATACGCTGCAAAACATCGATGCCAATTTTATTTTGGTCGGCGTGATCGGCGGAGTTATTCAAACTAACGCTAACGAGCAAAAGAAGGCGATGGTCACGCAGATTTTCACAAAAATAGTGCAGAAAATGCCAGTCCGACGGTTGCGCCCTGTGCATATTATTTAGAATTATAACAACGTGTTGCCGGCCGGCTGCAGCGAGAATTGAGGTGAGAAGTTTTTGTTGCGAAAGTTGAAAAGCTGTTTGCATTTTCTCAAAGTCCACGTTCTCCAAATGCTGATTTACTGTTTCCGAGGGCGCGAAGTCGCGTGTGCTTTCACTACGTCTTTCACCATCGCCGGTCTCTGATTTTTGTAACTGACGCAGGATGCTGCGAAACGGCGCGAGCACAGGTTCCTTTTCATCTTCGCCCACTGAAACAGTGCAAATTTGCGCTCCTTGTTGACGGGAAATTCTACTAAACTCTGCAACGATCGCTTCTTTGCCAACCCCGGCATCCCCGGTTACAGCCACAAAAGAACCAATTCCGGTCGCGGATTTGTTAAAGATACTTTCGAGATTTTGCAGTTCAGCCTCACGACCGACAAAAATTTTATCGAATTTCATATTCCTTAAACTGATCGCCCGATTTCCCTTAATTGAGGCACATTAACTATTATGGGCCTGTAAAATTTGCTGGTAACGCGCCCATTCAATCTTCGACTCACACATGGTAATTATTGAGATTTTCCTTTTACAGTCTTGACAAAAAACTTTCAGCTAAAACGATTGGGGTCAGTTTTAATTAAAAATCAACTGACAGAATACCCCGTGTTGACTGGTCAACTGACCCCGGTGACAGATGATTTTTGACTCCCGGCAAGCGAATGTAAAATGTCGAAATACAGCGCATTTACCTTGCCGGCTGCAACTTCCTCTGCCAGAATATCCAATGCTTTTTCGGTCGACATCGCCGGGCGGAACGGACGGGCGGTTTTCAATGCATCGTAAATATCGCAGAGGCGAATGATCTGCGCCGTTGGATTTTCCTGTATGACGCCTTTCGGGTACCCGGTACCGAGACCGTCTTCATGGTGGGCTACGGCTGTTTGAGCAAAAGCATGCTCCATTTCACGGAAATAATAAGTCAGCAAGATACAGCTATAATTGGGGTGCTCCCGAATGAGCCGATATTCATACTCATCTAGGCGGCCGGGCTTTTCGAGGATGACGCGTGGAACGCGCGTGATACCTAAATCGTGCGTCAGCGCAGCGCCAATCGCCAAGAGTCGTTCGTCCCGACCGGTGAAAACTTCCAGTGAAACAACACCCACAAGCAGGGTTACGGCCAAAGTATGGTAATAAACATATTCGAATCGCTGCATCCAGTTGAGTTCTTTTATGACTAACTCAGGCAAGGAAATCGCGGATAAATAATCTTCGAGCTGTTTTTTGGTGCCGGCGCTTTTCAATAAATAACGGTTCTCCGGTTTTTCCAATATAAGCTGTAAATGTTGATACACCGGCAAATCGACGATGGCTTGCATTTTTTGTTCTTTCACCGCTGCCATCTGCAGCAGATTTTCGAAAAATTCTGCATCGATTTCCTGGTTTTTTCGAGCGATGACTTTTTGATCGATTGCCGTTAGATTAAGGCTGACTATTTCTTTTGCTTTCTTGCGGAAAAACATGATTTTGCCGGATGTTTGCCGTGAATTAATGAGTCGATTAATTTTGCAGTCATATTATCGGCGGGTTGAAAAAAAATATTGGCAGCTTAAAAAGGATATTTAATTTTTTGATGGAAAGAGAGGAGATTGGCGGCATGGAAGATGATCAATTTAACCTGAACTAAACCAGCCAGGACTGAAAGTCCATTATTCAAGCATTAAATTTTCATAATTTGTAAGCCATCTTTTTCGATTGGTCATTAAAATGATCTTTCGCCCAGCGCCTACGCCAAACAGGAAATGCTTTTATTGGCCACAGATTAACACCGATGAAACACGGATTTTTTAAACCCGATAAAATCTGTGTTCAATCAGTGTTAATCAGTGGCTGAAGTTTCTTCAATTCAATATTTGCATTGCATCTTTATTTTTTATGGCATTAACTGAAAGTCTTGCGCTGGAAGCGCATAGTTTTAAACTAGCGCGCAGAAACAATAAAAAGAGCCTTTGCTGGAAAGGCTCTGATTGTTTAACTGTATTCTATTCAATTTTGGGTAAATAAATTTTAACGGCTATGTGCAATAGCATAGCGGGAAAAGTGAGGTATCTGTGCTTCAACGAGTTCCAGTTTTCCGGCGGCCTGGTCGATTTTCAATTCTTTGTATTCCATATCTTCCCAGATACCTGTGTCGGTGTCGTCGTAAACAACGCGCAATGTTTCGGCATCAAGTCCGGATAAGTCCGCATTTTCCACGGTTATATTGAGTACAGCCGGCTCACTGAAAGTGATACCGTGGGGGCCAAAATTTACATCCAGACTACCGACGAGATAACCTTCATCATCGACGTTTAAACTCAGGGAAGCGTCCTGGCTGATCGTGCCCGCTTTGACCGTCAAACTGACCATTATTTTCAGGGGATTATCATTGACAGGTTCGATATAATCTAACTTGAGTTCGCCACCATCTTTGTGGGTAATGTATTCAGTTGCTGAGATAATTTTCGCCAGAAACGGATCGACCTCAGCCAATTTTAAAAACCGGATTTCCTTATTAGAACTTTGTTCGATGGTGATTTCTTCCGCCGTGTTCGGAGAAACAAATTGGGTGCTATCGCAGCCGATAATACTGAGACCGATGGTTGCAAGAACGGATAAATTCAGTAATCTTAATTTTGTATTTTTCATTGTTTGTATCCTGTTTTTTTTGTTGCTTTTGGATTCAAATTCTCGTTTGAGAAAGAAAGCGCACCTTATTTTATTCACTGCAAGTTACGCCTTCCTTCCCGGTGTTTATTCACCACCCAAAGCGTAGCGTGAAAAGTGCTCCAACAACCCGCCAACCATCTCATTATCTTTATCAACCGTATCACCAATCAATTCCCAGACATGGTCATCTTCATTCCAGTACCACAATTTCAAGTCGTTCTCGTTGATATTTCCGAGGTCAACGTCTTTGTAAGAAATCCACACCGTTACATCTTTTTGAAATTCAATACCATGGGGACTGAACTCAACCCCGCCTTCGAGCAGGCCTTCGGATTCCCAATCGATGGTGACATAAACATCTTGCGGCACAGCATTTCTTGGAAAATATAACCAGGTACGGCCGTGTTCGTCATCACCGGCATAAATCCAGCCACTTTCATCGCGCTCGACAAACCATGTTGCCACAAAGCGTTTTTGCAGGCTTGCCGAGGAAATGGCTTTAATTATATTCAGTTCACCTTCTTTGCGTGTGACACGTTCTTTTGGCGCCTCTATCGCTTCAGCTGCTGAATTGGATACCGGACCCGATTTCAACGCGGCGCGTGCGGTTGTGCCGTTCGTTGCCACATTTTGACTTTGCTCCAACGTTACTTCGTTGGCCGTATTTGGAGAAACAAATTGGTTGCTATCGCAGCCGATAAAACTGAGACCGATGGCAGCAAGAAGGGAAAGGGTCAGTATTCTTAATTTTGTATTTTTCATTTTTCCAATTTCCTTGATTGAACTATTTTTAAGTTAGGCTCACTTCGTTGATATTTCATTCATTTTCTCATTTGAAAAGGAAGCGCAACCTGCCTGATCGCTTAACGGTTACACTTCCACAATCAGTGTTTATTCACCACCCAAAGCGTAGCGTGAAAAGTGTTCCAGCACACCGCCAACCATTTTCTCGTCTGTATCAACCGTATCACCAATCAATTCCCAGACATTGTCATCTTCATTCCAGTACCACAATTTCAAGTCGTTCTCGTTGATATTTCCGAGGTCAACATCTTTGTAAGAAATCCACACTGTTACATCCTTTTGAAATTCAATACCATGGGGACTGAACTCAACCCCGCCTTCGAGCAGGCCTTCGGATTCCCAATCGATGGTGACATAAACATCTTGCGGCACAGCATTTCTTGGAAAATATAACCAGGTACGGCCATGGCTTTCATCACCGGCATAAATCCAGCCACTTTCATCGCGCTCGACAAACCATGTTGCCACAAATTGCTTTTGCAGGCTTGCGGAGGAAATGGCTTTGATTATATTCAGTTCACCTTCCTTGCGTGTGACACGTTCTTTTGGCGCCTCTATCGCTTCAGCAGCTTCATTGGAAACCGGACCGGTTTTCAACGCGGCGCGGGCGATTGTGCCGTTCGTTGCCACATTTTGACTTTGCTCCAATGTCACTTCGTTGGCCGTATTTGGAGAAACAAACTGGTTGCTATCGCAGCCGATAAAACTGAGACCGATGGCGGCAAGAAGGCTTAAGGTCAGGATTTTTATTTTTGTATTTTTCATTGCGTGTATCTCCATGTTTTTATTTTATTAGTCAATTTAATTTTGATCAACGGCTGTGCGCGATGGCGTAGCGGGAAAAGTGCGGAATGAGCAGCATCATTTTCTTATTCTTGCGATCGATGGCCTCGGGCTCCTGTTCGATATAGTTGCCGTCATCACTAATGTAGTAGAGATTAACACCATTATTTCCAATTTCAGAATAATCAATCCACACCTCAGCCGGGGGATTGAACTGGCTACCATGAGGTCCAAATGTAAAAATCAATTCCTTGGTTTTTTCATCTTTTTCGATCAACATTTCGATGGTTACGCTCGCACCATCCGGTGTTCCTGCGGGCGGTGTCAAAGCGCCACCTTGGAGCTTGAAACTGGCACCATTCTTCGCTTTCATTGAACCGCCAGCATAATGTTTTTCCACCTGGTCATATGCAAGCTTTCGTGAAGCGAATTGCGGATAGTCATAAACTTTACCCTTGTTTTCACTTTTTTTCGAAGCTTTTTCAGCTGTTTTCGATTTGCCAAGAACATTATCAACCGCCACCGTTTCGATTGACTGCTGATCCTGATTTGGATTCATCGGAGAATTAACATTGCAGGCTGCGAAAAGCAAGGCTATGCTTGCCATACCAACAATAATTAATCGCCGCATGATTTGAAACTTGTTGTTTTTCATTGAAACCTCCAGAACGTACCGGTCATTGGTTTGCATTGTTTGATTTTTCCCCTGTTAAAGCAATCCGTATGCCAGAACGTTTTTAGTGCTATTTTTCGATAAAAAACACCCCTAACCATTTTAAAAACAATCCACACTAAAAATCAGACATGCGCGAAGGGCATTTCTTTACCTTGGCTTGTTTGCACCGAAGATTGGCTGAAAACAGCAAATCGGTGCAAACCCGCCAAAAAACCTCTTTGATGCAAAAAGGTGCGCCGTGCTCCGGTAAAATGTACTCTGAAAGTGCTGTAATTTGATCCTCAATAATTCCACCTTTCAAGTCGATACCCGTAATGTTAAGTAGGCAATTTTTTCTTGAGAACTTTAATAATGCAATCACGTGTTTTAAATGAAAAGAAAATTGGATTAATTTTGGGGCGGGACACCCATGGCAGATAACAGGCGAATTCTCATTTTCGACAAAGATCAGGCAACCCACGATGCGATAAATCGGTTTTTATCGAAAGAGGAATGGAAGGCGCAAAAACCTGCCGCCCGGTCAAAAAACAACAAACAACAAGCCTGGGAAACCTATCTGCAGCACAATATCGTCGATTATGAAGTTGTCTCCACTTTTAACATTGCCGATGCCCGTGCGCAAATCGAAGCGGCGCGCACTGCAAACAATCCTTTTTCTTTGCTTATAATCGAGCCATTCGGCGATACCGAAGATAAATCATTTGAGAATATTCAGCACTTTTTCGAATCGTCCCCCACCAGCGAAGTGGTCATCTGTTCCAGTTTCCACGAGTTCAACAAAAAACTGATCGCCGCGCTTTTCCCTTATATCAACCGAATGATATTTCTGAAAAAGCCGATCGAACCGCTGGAGCTGCAACAGGTCGTTCTCAAACTCAGTTCCGACTGGAATTTAAACCGGCGCTCGGAAAATTATATTCAAGAACTCGAAAGCGCTGTTGTCGAACACAGCGAAGCCCTGCTCCTCCTGCAAACTGCTGCCGTGGCAACGAATGAAGCATCCAAGCTAGAACAGGCATTGCAGACGATTCTCGGACTCATCTGCCTGCACGAAGGCTGGCCGGTGGGCCATGTTTTTCAACGCGATAAAAAGAACGAGGCCCAATTTCACTCGAAAAAACTGTGGTTTATCGAAGAGATGGATCGGTTCGACGCATTTCAAACCTGCACCGAGGAAATGCCGGACCGGGCTGTCAATGCTATTTTAAGTCAACTATTCGAGTTGAAAAAAACAGAATTTCATGCAGATTTGTCGCAGCTCGTTTCACCACGACGACTGGCCATTACCGTGGAAACCGGGTTGACTGCCGCCATGACAATTCCCATTCGTTTGCAGGGACGTGTGCTTTTTGTGCTGGAATTTTTCATGGCGCAGTCAAACAAACCCCACGAGCAAACGATGGAGGTGTTTGATCAAATCGGCGAGCAACTCTCCCGGGTTTATGAGCGCGAAATCACCGAACATAACCTGCGAAAAAGCGAGTCACGCAGCAAGGCCCTGCTGGACGCCGTGCCGGATACCATTTACCGTCTTTCCAAAGACGGCATTATTCTGGATTATAATCCGAGCCCGTTTGCAGGATTTTCGCTGCAGGCGAACAGGATTATTGGCAAACATATTTCGGACGTATTGCGCAAACCCCTGGTTGAAGGTATTTTGGAGCGGATGCCCGATGCACTGAAATCCGAAACATTGCAGGATTTTGAATACACTTTCGGCGAAGGCAGATTTGAGATTCCCTATGAAGTGCGCATCATTTCTCCCGGTGATGAGGAGCTGCTGATCATCGAGCGCAACATCAGCGAGCGCAAACAGGCCGAGCAGGCGCTTATGCGGGCGAAAGAAGCAGCCGAAGCCTCCAACCGCGCCAAGAGTGAATTTCTCGCCAACATGAGTCATGAAATCCGCACGCCGATGAACGGAATTATCGGGATGAATAATCTCATGCTCGAAACCAATCTCACGGAGGAACAACAGGATTACAGTGAAACCCTCAGTATGAGCGCCCATTCCCTGCTGACAATATTGAACGATATTCTCGATTATTCAAAAATTGAAGCCAATAAACTGGAATTGGAACTCATTCCCTTCGATTTCAATAAATCGATCGCTGAAGCTGTCAACATGCTTGCATTTGAGGCAGAAAAAAAGAATCTGCAATTTATCACCGAGTTTGATGCCTCGATTCCCCAGCTTGCGCTCAGCGATCCATCACGGATCCGGCAGATTACACTAAATTTGCTCAACAACGCCTTAAAATTTACCGAGAAGGGCTCCATAACAATCCGAACAAAACTTCTGCTGTCCAATGATCAATCAATTTATGTAAAAACGTACATCAGCGATACGGGAATCGGTATTCCCGCTGAAATGCAATCTCACATATTTGAGCGATTTTCGCAATCTGACGGTTCTACCACCCGACGCTTTGGCGGCACAGGTCTTGGCCTGGCTATTTGCAAAGAACTCGCCCATTTGATGGGTGGGGAGATTGGTCTCACCAGCGAGGAAGGGGTCGGATCGACCTTCTGGTTTACCAGTAAGTTGGGAATATTAGCGACTGAATGGGGAAATCAGGAAAAATACAGCCGCCTCCTTGAAACCGTGCACCGTAAGCGTTTTCTAATTATCGACGAAACGCAAGCCACGCGCGAATCTATCAGATTCCAGCTTCAGGAACTCGGGGCGGTAATTGAAGAAGCGCCCACGTACCAGGCCGGGAAAGCTGTGCTGCGCCAGCGGGCAACACAAAACACCGGTTTTGATGTGCTGTTGCTTGGAAAGATGGCATGCTCGAAGGAAAATGCAGCTCGATTTGAAGACCTGCTTTCGATGAAGTTGCCCCAAATTCCGGCAATCATCACTATTTTTGCCAGCGCCGAAGAACTGGAAAGCGAAAAAACAAAAAATACGGATTTAGGATTTTATCTAATCGATCCAATCGATCCGGAGAGGCTCAGTCAGGTTCTGCTCCTCCTTTTTCATCCCGAAACCAGGCACGGCAGCACGGGTGATCCGGCAGCAGTTGCAGAAAATAATCCGCAACCTGAGGTCCAACCAAAGCTGCAAATTTTGGTGGTGGAAGACAATATCGTCAATCAGAAACTGGCACGACGGATTCTCGAGAAAAAAGACTGCACCGTCACCGTCGTCGAAAATGGCGCTGAAGCGCTGGAAGAAATCGAGCGGGCATACTATGATTTAATTCTCATGGACGTGCAAATGCCGGTAATGGATGGCCTGGAGGCCACATCAATTATTCGCAAAAATGAAAAAGGGAAGGGTGTGCATTTGCCAATCATTGCGGTGACGGCCAACGCCATGCAGGGCGATCGTGATATGTGTCTGACCGCAGGAATGGACGATTATGTTCCCAAACCAATTAGCCCGCAAAAACTTTTCGAGACAATTCGCCGGAATCTCGACTCTGCAGGCAATGAGAAAAAGCCCCCGAAAAAACCGAACTAAACCAGGCCAGGACTGAAAATCCATTATTCAAGCATTAAATTTTCATAATTTGTAAGCCATCTTTTTCAATTGGTCATTAAAATGATCTTTCGCCCAGCGCCTACGCCAAACAGGAAATGCTTTTATTGGCCACAGATTAACACCG
>QQUE01000020.1 GCA_008501765.1 Calditrichota bacterium | reverse complement strand
ACATTGAAGTCTTCTATAATCGTGAAAGATTGCATTCTTCACTGGGTTATATGAGTCCTATTGAATTCGCAAAACAAAAAATCGCTGCATAACTTAACTAATAGTCCGTTTTTCTATTGCAAGATCAACCTCGAGGAGGATCAACAAGTTTGAACATTAACAATATCATAATGGACCCTGATCATCCTACCGACTCGATCGAACTATCCGCAGCTGATTATGATTCTACTTTGATACGTGTCAACCGTGAAAATGAAACAATCATCATTTACAATTTAGGCGGTAAAGGAACTACCCATATAAACTGGAAAGCCATGGATCCTGAGGGAGCAATAGGTACTAAAAACAGTCAAGTAACTATCGATCCCTGTTGTCTAATCAAAGCAACAGTGTATGATGGATTAGATAGTTTAGCATGGCCAAATTTACTAGCACAGCTAACAGGCACAACTAATGCAGAAACCAGATCTGACTCTGCAGGACAAGTAAACTTTTATGTGCCCCCAGGAAATTATACATTAACTATCCCTGCAGATTCATCAAACCGAAGAATAACAGAATATAAGAACATCACGTTACCTGAAGGACAAGATGTTGATTTGGATACGTTGATGGTGTTTGGTGACTGGCCTGCTGGAGTTTATGCAAAAGTGCAAGATGCTGGAAACTTTAGTTCAGCAGACACTTCTACTTACAAAGCACGTACAAGTGCGTGGAATTCAACAGTCTTTAAGCCAGGAACAAACATCCTTAGAATGGATTACCATAATTTTCCAATCGAAAAATTAGCTGAATGGATACAAATAATACAAAACATTAACAATGAGTCTTCGAGGATAGGAGGACCAGTGCTTGAACTACCTGATTCCTCTGCAAATAACAGAAACATTTTCTATCATGACGTATCCAATAGAGCAGAAGAATATGGATTGTTACCTACACTCTGGGCAGATGGAACTGCGAATTTGCATAGAGGAACAAAAGGTGCAATATGGCTATTCTCACAATACGGTGCGCAACCTTCTTCAGGAACTAATGATGATATCAATCAAAGTAATGACATATACCTTGCAGATCTTGGATTGATTATTACACGTGATGATTCTGATGAGCGAACTGCATTTGAAGAAGCCATCACCATGTTATTAAGAAAACAAGGCGAAACAGGAGCTACACCTTGGCAAGATCAGTATGCCAAAACAGTATTTAGTGGTGGTGGAACTATTAAAAAGTTACAAACAATGATCAACTATACAGGTGCATCAGGAACCCCTACCCCTCATCTTGCAGAAGGCTTAATTGCTAATGGTGAAAAAGCAATCAATAAAACAATTGGTCCAGGAGCAAGAGTAACACCGACTTTAATTCAATATGATTTGAAATAATAATTTCTAATAAGTAGAAATAGATTTCCATTCCCCACAGTCTAAAGGAGGAGTACCGCACCCCCCAGATATTCTACAACAAGCCCTATTATTTCCCTGATCTATACAAAAATTATTCCAACATAGTTGATACCCATCATCCATACAATTAGCAGAATCAATACACATCCCCGAATAACATAAAAAACCTTTAGTAGGATTTGCTTGCTGATAATTACAACAATCACTATTCTGCGTACAACCAGATTGGAAATCAGAAACACAACACCCCCCATCATCCAAGTCAGTCAACCCGTCACAATCATTATCAATCCCATCAGTACACACTGTACTTGATGCTGTTCCTGATTCTGTGACAGCGGTATAACTCCATCCGCAACTTGTACCACCTGCATTACAATAACATCGTTTTGCTGAGAAACTGTTTGTGGACTGTGCAGCATCAACACTTGTGCTTCCCCAATTGCATTGATCTGTTGAGCTAGCACATCTATACAAATATCCATCTTGACATGATAAGTCATCTCCTGAAAAAACTGAACCGCTCAAGTGATAATAAGGACTCACTGTTGATGCGCACGAACCTGCAGTATTTTCAGCACATCTATACAATGAATAAACCGTGGTTCTCCCTTGACCAATATAGTTTGTTTTCATATCTTCACAATTGCCTGATTAAAAACTCTTGTTAAGGGCACTTTGATGCAATCGCTGCAAGCGATGGAATCAATCTGCTCTAACATCAAACAAGGTTTCATACAGCTAATTTTGCACTCAAAATAGCGATAACATCGCCAAAAGCAGCGATCTCATCGCAGGGCACTTTGATGCAATCGCTCAAAGCGATGGAATCAATCTGCTCTAACAACAATCCAGGTTTCACACAGCTATATTTGCACTCGAAATAGCGATAACATCGCTAAAAGAAGCGATCTCATCGCAGGGCACTTTGATGCAATCGCTGCAAGCGATGGAATCAATAAAGCTCAAAAGCAAATCCTAATCACCCACAAAACCCACGCCCACAATAGCGATCTCATCGCAGGCACTTTGATGCAATCGCTGCAAGCGATGGAATCAATCTGCTCTAACAACAATCCAGTTTTCACACAGCTATATTTGCACTCGAAATAGCGATAACATCGCTAAAAGAAGCGATCTCATCGCAGGGCACTTTGATGCAATCGCTCAAAGCGATGGAATCAATCTGTTCAACATCAAACCAGGTTTCACACAGCTAATTTTGCACTCAAAATAGCGATAACATCGCCAAAAGCAGCGATCTCATCGCAGGCACTTTGATGCAATCGCTGCAAGCGATGGAATCAATCTGCTCTAACAACAATCCAGGTTTCACACAGCTATATTTGCATTCGAAATAGCGATAACATCGCTAAAAGAAGCGATCTCATCGCAGGGCGTTTTGATGCAATCGCTGCAAGCGATGGAATCAATCTGCTCTAACATCAATCCAGGTTTTGCTCACCAAGACTGGCACCCGAAATAGCGATAACATCGCTAAAAGAAGCGATCTCATCGCGGAGCCGTAGCGTCATTCCAGCGTCAAATGTACGATATTTTTCATATCTTGCATTTCACTATGAAAACTGACATAATTTTCTTTTCCATCGAACCACTCAAATAGAGATTCTTTCATCAACAATGACTGCGTAGGTTGCAAAATTCTTTTGTACGAGCTATGCGGATAGTTTTTAAAATCCGTATAAATACCATGATTTGCAGGGTTAGCGTGAATATAATATACCAGGTATTTTAAATGTCGAAAATCTCTTATTTGAATACGTTTGAGCTTCTTTTGAAAAAGGCTGCCAAAACGATTATTTTGTTTGTTGATAGCTCCAGCATAGCCTATAAAAAATCGCCGAAATTGATTACTGACATCGAGTTGGCCTTCTTCTTTCACAGTCTCTTTTACTTGAAACAGGAAGTGAAAATGATTTGGCAACAGACAATAAGCGAACGTATCAACACTCTCTGAGAGGTATTTGGCATAATTGCGCAAGAAGTAAAAATAGTTTTCCCGGGTGAAGAAAATATTGCTATTATTTCCTCGATTAAAGGCATGATAAAAACAGCCGGGTTCAAAGGGTGGGTAGTAGTTTTTCAAAATTCCCCCTATGTTTTTTTGGTTTTAACCATTTGATTTCATCACTAACACTTTGATGCAATCGCTGCAAGCAATGGAATCAATCTGCTCTGACATCAATCCAGTTTTCACACAGCTATATTTGCACTCGAAATAGCGATAACATCGCTAAAGGCAGCGATCTCATCGCAGGGCACTTTGATGCAATCGCTGCAAGCGATGGAATCAATCTGCTCTGACATCAATCCAGTTTTCACACAGCTATATTTGCACTCGAAATAGCGATAACATCGCTAAAGGCAGCGATCTCATCGCAGGGCACTTTGATGCAATCGCTGCAAGCGATGGAATCAATCTGCTCTAGCATAAATCCAGGTTTTACACACCAAGACTGGCACCCGAAATAGCGATAACATCGCCAAAAGCAGCGATCCTATCGCAGGGCACTTTGATGGAATCGCTCAAAGCGATGGAATCAATCTGCTCTAACATCAATCCAGGTTTCACACAGCTAAATTTACACTCGAAATAGCGATAACATCGCTAAAGGCAGCGATCTCATCGCAGGACACTTTGATGCAATCGCTCAAAGCGATGGAATCAATCTGCTCTGACATCAATCCAGTTTTCACACAGCTAAATTTACACTCGAAATAGCGATAACATCGCTAAAGGCAGCGATCTCATCGCAGGACACTTTGATTCCATCGCTGCAAGCGATGGAATCAATCTGCTCTGACATCAATCCAGTTTTCACACAGCTAAATTTACACTCGAAATAGCGATAACATCGCTAAAAGAAGCGATCTTATCGCGGGTGGTTTTAAAAATCTATAATATAATCCAGACCGAGGTAGCTCAGGTCTTCCATACGAAATTGGCCGTGTGGATTGATACCATCATAAAAATTTAGTTGCCACCGCACCGTGCGCTCGCCTTTTAAAGCAAAATATTTACCGTAGATTATTCCAAGAACAATATTGTTTGACCACTCCTGTTGCGGATCATCGACTGCGTATTTATTGCTTTTTTGAAAATCACCGGCAGCAAAAATAAATTGCGGAGCAAGTAGTCTGCGCAACCAACCCCAATCTGGATTTTTATCAGGCGCTTCCCAGCCTTGCAAAACAATTTCTACTCCCAATTCCAGTTCTGTTTTTTCAGCCAAAAGAAGCGGTTCGGCATCGCCGTACATGCCCGTGTGGCCGGCAAATGAATCGTTATTTAACCAGCGCTGCCCCCCGTAAATTCGGCCATATGAAAAATATCCCCAATGGCCCGGATCATGAATATAATGATCTAAAGCCAGATAAAGCTCGCTGGCTTCATAACTGACATTATAACGGCGGAAGTCGGGATCGAGCGAAGCGCTCAGCGTATATTCATCACCGAGGTGGGTGCTCTCATGAAAATAACGGTAGCGAGCACTGAGCTTGTGAATAATCGGAAATCGCATAGCAGCGCCAACGCCGACACGGTAATCGGTATTGATCACATCATTGGAAACCGTGTAAAAATCGAGCATCATGTGGGCGCTCCCGGCAATAAATAATGCAAGTCCGGGCAAATTCATGGCCTTGTCTGGATCTTCTTCAGCGAAATTAAAACCAAGGAAGGGGAAATATTCACCGAAACTGGGATCAAAAAAGATATGGCCTGTGTCATCGCGGCCCTCATCATTGTTGGAAAACCGGACAGCGTCTGCCTGATAAAACCGGCTGTGATTGTGCGGGCTGCGAATATCCGCTAGTAAAGGTTTAAAATATTGAAAATCTTGCAGAAAATAGCTGCGTGACCGCAAATTCTCCAGCGAGGACGATCCGTCCTGTGCGGTAGCCGTTATGCTAAAAAAAATCAGAAATACGAAAAAAAAGGATGAAATGCGCATACTGGTCTCCTTAATTAAGTATTAAATCCCACCTGAATTAATTTCATTAAACACAGGAATGTGTTTAAAATTGAATTTGTGCATCTCGCTATACACTAATATCTTAGAGAAGAAAAATTGAAAAAATTCTCACAAAGAATATCGAAATGAGTTGGATGTGGAACAACAGGTCGCTTTAACCGGAATTAGGTTTCGTTGCGATTGGCAGTTTTCGAAGAGAGTAAAATCAGAATGTCGGCTGTGAATTCGGTAAATTTCTGGATGCAGAAAATCGTAGCAACGTCCTATTTTAATAATAAAATGTGATACTTTCTATCATTTTTTTCCGTGGCGCGCATAAGTGTAATATGCAGAACAAGCGCCTTCGGAGGAAACCATAGTAGCGCCGAGAGGATTTTGCGGTGTGCACGCCGTTCCAAATGCCGGGCATTCGTTTGGTTTCTTCAGCCCCTGGAGAATTATCCCGCTAATGCATTCTTCCGGTTCTTCGACTTCGAGGTCACCGAGACCAAAGATTTTTTCTGCATCGTAATCGCTGTATTCGTCCCGCAAACTGAATCCACTCATGGGAATTTCGCCAATGCCGCGCCATTTACGGTTGGAGACGATAAAAACATCTTGTAACAGTTTGCGCGCAGCCGGATTACCTTCGTTGCGTGCAACCCGCGAGTACGGATTCTTCACTTCAAATTGCCCGTTTTCAAGCTGAATAACGACCTGCAAAATACCTTCGAGAATATCAAGCGGTTCAAAACCAGTTACAACGATTGGAACTTTAAATTCTGCTGCAATCGGCACATATTCTTCAATTCCCATAATTGTGCACACATGACCAGCGGCGAGATAGCCCTGCACCCTGTTCTCCGGCGAAGAAAGCAGCGCACGCATGGCGGGTGGCACGAGTACATGTGAAGCCAAAAGTGAAAAATTTTTCAGGCCTTCTCTTTTTGCCTGAAATGCAGCCATCGCATTAATTGGCGCTGTGGTCTCGAATCCCACGGCAAAAAATACAACTTTTTTATCAGGATTTTCCCGGGCGATTTTCACGGCATCGAGTGGCGAATAAACGATGCGCACATCACCGCCTTCGGATTTGACCATGAATAAATCTTTCTCGGACCCAGGCACGCGTAGCATATCGCCGAAAGAAGTAAAAATGACATCATCGCGGGCAGCGATTTCCAGTGCGCGATCAATTTTTTCCAGCGGTGTGACACAAACCGGGCAACCGGGCCCGTGTACCAATTCGATTTCCGCCGGCAGAATCTGGTCGATGCCATTTTTCATTATGGCGTGCGTTTGCCCACCGCAAATTTCCATAATTACCCACGGTTTTGTCGTTGCCGCATGAATTTCATCGAGGATGCGTTTGGCAATTTCCGGGTTGCGGTATTCTTCCAGATATTTCATTTCTCCGAATCTTTCTTGCCATTTTCTTTCTTTTCATCAAACGGCATTCCGAAAATATCCAATCCTTCTTTGGCTGCGCCATCGACCATTTCATCCCAGAGTTCGTACGTCTTTTTTGCCTCTTCCTCATCGAGAATGCTGATAGCAAACCCGGCATGCACGACGGCATATTGCCCGACTTGGATTTCCGGAACATAAGCCAGGCACGCGGTATTTACTGTGCCGGCATAGTCCAGTTTTCCCATCTGCAAACCATTTTCTTCATAAAGCTCAATTACTTTACCCGGAATCGCGAGACACATTTTTTAACCTCGTTTTTTTCTAAATCAAGATCGCGCTGTTTAAGACACGGTATGAATTATCCAACAGCTTGGAATGAAATATTATTCAGGCAACAACTCCCACAAAGCCACGGAGCCCACAGAGTTTTATTTTTAATATCTTTAAGTCATTCTCTGCGAGAGAATTATATCAGACTATGAATCAACTTATTATTTAAACTGAGCCATCAAGATTGATTTTTTAAAGAAACAATATGCAATAATACAATAAACAAGTTCAACTTTAAAAATATTCTAACTTTCAACCTCAAGATAAGCAATTTCCATATCCATTCCTTGCTCAATTTCTATCTGCCCGGATTCACACTGCGGGCAGAAAAATGCGTAATCATCGACTTGAAAATTGTGTTGGCAGACTTTACAGCGTCCCTTTAGCGGGATCAGTTCGATAGCTAAAGCCGTCTCTGACAACTCCGTGTCAATTTTAATTGCATCAAAGCTGAACTCAAGAGAATCCGCTAAAATACCACTCATGGCCCCAATTTTAAGGCCAATAAACTGAATGTCTGACAGATTTTTTTTCTTTTTCTCAAGCAGGACCGTCTCAAATATTGACTGGGCAATGGAAAGTTCGTGCATAAAAGGGTACCAAATTTATAAATAAAAATCAGTATTAAATTCAATTTCCTGAGACAGAATATAAATTATTTTTGAAATTAAAAAGAATGAATGCAGAACATTAAAAAAAAATTGGCTGTAAACCAATACACAACTAAAACGTTCTTATTCTATCAGGGCAACAGCCAGCCCTATAAATTATGTCATTCCCCAAAGCGTTCAATTAAAAAGGACTTCACGAAATCGTAACATCTGTAATTTTGTTGCGTAGAGTAAAAAATCCGGGTCAGGCTTTTAACGATATGTCGTCTAAAACGTCTTCAATTAAATATAACCCACTTATAATTGCGTTCCGAGGAGAAGATAAAAATGAGAAAGTTGATTTTACTGTTGTTCCTGCCGGTTATTCTATTCGCTCAAAACAATGCTGAAAAAATCCTGCATTTAAGAAAGACAACAGCCAAGATCAAAGTTGATGGAATAATCGATCCTGCCTGGGTAATCGCTGATTCGATATCAGATTTTATCGCATTCCAACCTTACAACGGCAAGGAGCCATCAGAAAAAACAATTGCAAAAGTTCTCTCCACAGAGACCTCGCTTTTTTGTCTGATGATTTGTTTCGACAGCAAGCAAGTCACGGAATACCAAACCGGGATGCTCGACAATTCGGGTGGGGACGGCGTTACCATTATGCTCGATACATTTAATGATAAAAAGACGGCTTACAAGCTCGGCATTTCTGCCGGTGGTTCGCGCATTGACGCCCGCCTGCTGGACGATGCCCGCAATCGTGATTACAACTGGGATGGAATCTGGTTTGCCACCACAAAACGCTACGACTGGGGATTTGTCGCAGAAATGGAAATTCCCTATAAATCGATTCAATATGATAAAGATTTGACCGAATGGGGGCTTGATTTCGACCGCTGGATCATTGCCAATACTGAGGATATTTACTGGTGCGCTTATGAGGAAAATGAAGGCCAACGGATTTCGAAATTTGGTAAACTTATTTTTGATGGATTTAAACCCAGCGTCACCGGGCTCAATCTTGAGATTTATCCGGTCGGTTTGTTAAAAACAAAATACAAAGGCAACGATAACTACGATTTTGATCCCACAGCCGGACTGGACATTTTTTACAATCCTTCTTCAGCCCTCACTTTTCAATTGACCAGCAATCCTGATTTTGCGCAAATTGAAGCCGATCCCTTCGATTTCAATATTTCCCGTTATGAATCCTATTTCTCCGAGCTGCGTCCATTTTTTATCGAAGGACAGGAGGTTTTTAATCCATCCGGCAGGCAGCGGAACAGCGGATTCTACCGTCCATTGGAGCTCTTCTATCCCCGGCGTATCGGCAAAAAATTGCAAGACGGCAGCGAAGTACCGCTCCTGCTGGGCACCCGTGCTTTTGGCAGGCTCGACGATTGGGAATACGGTGGATTCGTCGCGGCAACCGGAGAAAAAGATTACTCCGTCGATGGCGAAAACTACACGGAAGCCAAAGCCACTTTTGCCTCAGCTCGAATCAAAAAACAAATTATGGGTAATTCGACAATCGGCATGTTGTATGTTGGAAAATTCGAAAAGGACAACACCTACGGCGTGCTCGATGCCGATGGTGCATTTCGCGGCGATAACTGGCAGCTCGCCTATCAAATGGCGCGATCGTTTAAAAACTACGACGGGGATTACGCAGGTTCAGCCGGGTTCACGCAATTTGGAGAAAAGTGGGTGAACATGTTTCGCAGCCGTTTCATCGGGGAGGAATTCGATATCGATCAACTCGGTTTCGTGCCGTGGCGCGGAACCTGGAATACCGTTCTGCTCACAGGCCCGCGCTGGTTTCGTGAAAAAGGGGCCATTCGCACGATGATGATTTACTTCGGCGGCTACACCAATCATGAAAAAGTTGACGATTACACAGATCGTGGTGGCATTCTCGGCATCAACTTCAATTACCGCAGGTTTTGGGGCTGGGAGCTCAATCTGGATGCTGGAAAAGCACGCGATAACGGGCAGAAATACGATGAATATTCAGCCAACATTAGCGGTTGGTTTAACTGGTCGCCAAAGTGGAATGGTAATTTGTGGGGTGGTTATTCCAAATCCTACAATTTCAACAGGGACTATTTAGCATTTTATTCATGGGTTGGTGGGCAGATTAGCTGGAATATTTCGAAGACGTTACGTGTGGGTTCGTCATTTGATACTTACCTGGAAGGCCAGCCGGACGGCGGTATTGAAGATACATTTATCAATGCCCGGCCGTTTGTTTCACTAACACCAATGAACAATCTGAATGTTCGAATTTATGTTGATGGGCTTTATACTACTTCATCCGATCAATTGGAAGAACTGATTGCAGGTTTTTATTTTGCCTATAATTTCTCCCCCAAAAGCTGGGTCTATTTTGCTGTCAACGAGGTACAAGACAGGAACAACCGCTTCAATACCAGACGTCCGCACGCATTAAATGTCGCTGCGAGAGCCGCAGTTTTCAAGGTGAAATATCTCTACTATTTTTAGAAAACCACACATCCTGAAGGCTTCCAACCGAGATTGGAAGCCGTGCTTCAATAAGCTAACTTGACAGCGTTCCGTGGTACCGCATTATCTCTTCGAATTGCCTGCCCGACATTTTAAATCTCCGCAAAGCCCATTGCAGCAATTATGTGACAATTCCTTCCACCAAAACATTCATTTTTATTTCTTGCAGTTTACAATTCCTGCGGGTATAGTTTTATTTTGCGCGCAGCAATCATCATTTTTTTCTTGAAAATACCAGCTCAGTTTGAGTTCAATATAAACAGCTCAGGACAGCAATAATGCCACTCAAGTTCGGACAACTGGTTACTTCATTTCGGCTTCTCTATCTCATTTTGATTTTAACATCTGTTACACAGCTGGATGCAATTCAGTCTGATTTTCTCATTCTGCAGGATTCTGTTGCACTCGAAGCGCCGGTTCCAAATTTTCCGCCCGGCATCTACGCCGAGCCATTCACATTACGATTTAGTCACCAACGATCAAACACGCTGTTTTATTTTACATCGGATGGTTCGACGCCCTCACCCGCCCAGAATTTGTCGTTAAACGACAGCCTGATCATTTCCAAAACGACCATTTTAAATATCATTGCAACGGACAGCAGCGGTTTGACATCACAACCGGTGGCCTATTCATATATTTTCGAAAATGATTTCCTGCGGCAAAAAAATGAGCAGCCCGATTTGCCAGCATTGTGGTCTGGGCTGACCGCAGATTATGAAATGGACCCCGAAGTTATCGAAACCTATGGCGAGGAGCTGCCGAACGCTTTGCGAGCATTGCCAATAATTAGCCTCACCATGGATCGGGATTCATTGTGGGGAACAGAAGGGATTTATCAGAATTCGGAAGAAAGTGGCCGCGAATGGGAACGCCCCGCTTCGGTGGAATTTATTCAATCAAATGAAAATTCCGGGCAAGGGTTTCAGATAAATGCCGGGATCCGTATTCATGGCGGCACCAGCCGCAACCCGGAAAACTCGCCCAAACACAGTTTCAGACTTTATTTTCGCGGCAGTTATGGAGCAAAAAAACTGAACTATCCGCTATTTGACAAACCCGAAGCCGCGCACAAATTTGATCAACTGATTCTGCGCGCCGGATACAATAATTCCTGGCTCCACCCCAACGGAGTCTGGGACATGGACCAGCGAAAGCGCGGGATTTACAGCCGCGACCAATGGATGCGCGACACCCAACGATTGATGGGGCATATTTCACCGCACGGTTTTCATGTGCACCTTTTCCTCAATGGCTTGTACTGGGGAATTTACAATCTGGTCGAGCGTCCGAACGCCGATTTTGCCGCTTCCTATTTTGGAGGTCAGCCAGAGAATTATGACGCACTCAACTCCGGCGAGGTCGTTGATGGCGATGGATTGGCGTGGCAGGAATTGTTAGATGTGGCTGCGAAAATGGCAACCGATCCAACAGGATGGGATAAAATTCAGTCACGATTGCACGTTGCCGGATTCATCGATTACATCCTTTTAAATCAGTTTGCCGGAAATATCGATTGGGATATGCACAATTGGTACGCCATCCGCAAACGCGAGCCGGCCGGTAAATTTCACTTTGTCAGTTGGGATGCAGAACACTGCTTTGCGAACCTCGATGAGAATATTTTAAGCACAAATAATCCCAATAGCCCAACATTCATTTTCCATAAATTACTCGAGATTGCCGAATTCCGTTTTCAATTATCAGACCGGTTATTTCAGTTAACAAAACCGGGCGGCCTGCTGCACGGGATCGAAAATACCCGCCGATTCGATATTTTGACCCAATCTATGGAATCAGCCATCCTCGCCGAATCGGCGCGCTGGGGTGATTATCGCCGCGATGTACATCGCACATTCCCACCCTTCGAATTGTACACCCGTGACAGTCACTGGGCTAAAGAACGCGAGTTCCTTTGCGGCCAATTTTTCCCACAGCGAACTGAAATATTTCTGCGGCACTATCAGGAGGCTGGCTGGTTTTCCATGCTGGCGCCTCCCTACTTCAGCCACGCAGGCGGGATTTTACAGCAAGAAATCAATATTTTTATTCAAAACCCAAATGAGCAGGCCGGGACGATTTATTACACAAATAATGGATCCGATCCCCGTACCCCGAAAGGTGAAATCTCAGCCCACGCCAACACCGGGGGCAACGTTATTAAATTGCCCATTAATAAAAATTTGCACATCAAATCGCGAATCTATGATTCTGTTAACCGGAACTGGAGTCCGGCGAATGAGGTGGAATTTACTTTTTATGCTGATATTTCCGGCTTGCAGATCACAGAACTAATGTACAATCCACTGCCCGAAGATACGGTTGATGGCGATAATTTTGAATTCATTGAATTGCAAAATACCGGGCCATATTCGTTAGATCTCAGCGGAATCCAGTTCACCGATGGCATCGACTTTATTTTTGCCGACGGCGTTGAGCTGGCAGCCGATAGTTTCATCGTTTTGGCCTCGAATAAATTCTATTTTCAGCAACGCTACGGCTTTGCACCTTTTAAAGAATACACAAAAAATTTAAGCAACAAAGGTGAAAAAATCAGCCTGGAAAATAAATCAGGGCAAATGCTGATCTCATTTGAATATGACGATAAAGCGCCCTGGCCGCAAGCCGCGGATGGCGAGGGCTACTCTTTAATTTATGACGCACGTCTGGATTCCAATGCAACCTATGCAGCAACAGCCTGGCGTTTGAGTACCATGATTCACGGCAGCCCGGGTCTGGAAGAACAAAGCGCCGCCTCAGCTATCGCCGCTGATTTGGAACGACTACCGCAATCTTTACAGCTCTGGCAGAATTATCCCAATCCATTCAACGCCGGCACCCGAATCGACTATTTTCTGCCTGAACCGGCTGATATTGACTTTAAAATTTATAATGCACTCGGGCAAACGCTTTACAAAACCGCATTCGAAAAAATGAAAAAAGGGCGGCACACAATGTATTGGCCGGGCACAAATAATCATGGAATGGCTGTTTCATCCGGAGTTTATATCTATCAAATAACCGCACGTGAGAAAAACCAGACAAGCAGCAAATCCAAAAAATTGATTTTGATGAAATAGTCACAAATACCGATTAACGTTTTTCCCGGAACAAAACACCCCTCATCTTTCCTGGCAACACGGCAACTCTTTGCAATCTATTTGTATTTTTTCTCTGAAATGCGTATGCTACAATCCATTGAATTTGTATTTACTTTTAAAGAATTTCATAACAGAAAATCATTGCTCTGTTTAAGAAACGGTATGAAGTATTCAATATCCTGGAATGAAGTTTTTCTCTGGAAACAACATCTCGCAAAGTCACAAAGCACTCGGAGTTTTATTTTTAAAATCCTTATGTTATTCTCAGCGGCGCTGCAATAGGATTATATCAGGGTATATCTGGCTATCCAATTAACTCAGCAAGCGGTGAATATGCCACCCCTCCGGGGTTCTCTGGTTTTTTTGAGTTCACCGAGTTATAATCATTGCACCCCTCCGGGGTTTTGCAGCATAACAAAACAGATTAATTTTATTAATCCCGGAGGGATGACATGATTATAACACTGAAAATCCAAATATTTAAACCCCGGAGGGGTGGCATAGTTTTGTAGACTTTTTGAAAAGGATAATTTTTGCAATATAGGTAACATTATATTTTTACAAGAAGTTGAAAATGCTGAGTTAACTGGATAACCAGACAGGCTATAAATCAACTTGCTATTTTAACAGAGCCAAAATCATCTGCTCGACCTTAAATTATTCGCTGGAACACATTATGACACCGAATACAAATCGAGTTGAATTCGTTATCATTTTCTTTGCTTGCATTATATTGTCTATCAGCTGCGAGCAATCCAAAGTTATGCCTTTGGTGGCGGGAAGACCTGAAAGCTGCCTGCTCTGTCACAGTGAGATGCAGGGATTCGGGGTTGGACATTTGCCTGCTCTCATCGGTTGCAGCGCCTGCCACCACGGTCAAACCATCATGCGAGACAAAGATGAAGCCCATAAAAATATGCTGCCCGTGCCTGGCAATCTCGCCGACGCCAAAAAATCCTGCGGCGACAGAATCTGCCATCCGGATTTTGCTCAATGGGTACCCAAATCACTGATGGGAACCGGCCGGGGACTCGTTTCTGTCAACCGGTTTGTTTTCGAAGAAAGCACATCCCCGGATGGCCCCGGGCATTTGTCACATCTCGGCGATTCTCCGGCCGACAAACATTTGCGTCAGTTTTGTGCGTCCTGCCATCTGGCAATTCCCAAAAAAGAACCGGCCCCGATTTCGGAAAAATCTCGGGGAGGTGGTTGCAATGCCTGCCATTTAAACTATTCCGACGAAGCAAAACAACAACTCACGCTGTATAAAAAAACTGAAGAACTCCCGAAAATCCACCCCCAACTCAATGTGCAAATTAGCAATCGCCACTGTTTTGGCTGCCACAGCCGCTCCGCGCGGATTTCAACCAGCTACGAGGGCTGGCATGAAACACTGCTGGACTCGAGCCAGGTTGAAAAAAGCGAGGCCTACCGGATTCTGCAAGACGGCCGGGTCTTTTCGAAACAACCACAGGATATTCATCACGAAAAAGGGCTCGGCTGCGTCGATTGCCATACCTGGCGCGAAACTATGGGCGACGGCACGAGCTACAACCACCAGGAGGAACAAATTGAAATTAGCTGCGAAGACTGCCATTTTACAGAGCAGCCACGCACGGTTGAGCTTAAAAATCTTGATCAGCATGATTTGAAGGTGCTGGGAAAACGACGGTGGCCCGTCCGGCCAACCACATTTTTGAAGATAAGGAAAACTGGTTCGCCGATAATAAATTCACTTATCGATTCAACTCGTTCGGCGAAACTGATATTAAAAAATACGGGTGAAATTAAAAATTTAGCACCGCCAAAACCTGAATGTGGCAATAATTTTCCCGGCCACGAGCGGCTTTCGTGTCAAAGTTGCCACACACAATGGGCGCCGACCTGCATTGCCTGCCACACAGAATATGAACCTGAAGGCACCAGTTATGACCATGTCGCACAAAAGGAAGTCGCAGGCGCGTGGGTCGAATATGCCGACGAGCAAAGCGCCGTGCTGCCAACGCTGGGGGTGAGTGGTTCGACAATTGATACATTTATTCCGGGCATGATTTTAACCATCGCCACACCTCAGAATAATCTCTCTATCTCAGACAAAAAAGGAGCGATTTTTCGTCGAATGTACGCGCCCATAAGCGCGCACACAATTGGAACGAAATCCCGAACCTGCGAATCCTGTCACAGCGATTCCCGTGCGATCGGGTACGGTGCCGGGGCACTCATTTTTAAAAAACTTGAAATGAATGTCGGGTACTGGGAATTTGAACCCCTTTACGAACCACACTTGCAAGATGGTTTGCCGGCAGACGCCTGGATTGCTTTTTTGAAAGATTCGCCGACGAGTGAGGCTACACGTATTAATATCCGGCCGTTTACGATCGCAGAGCAAAAGAAAATTCTGGCCGTGGGCGTTTGTCTAAATTGCCATAAAAATACAGAGTTAAACATGAATCGAATTTATGCAAAATTATCAAACAGGCGTCTAAAACTATCACCATCCTGCTATAAAATGGCGAATTAACCTTCATCCGGTACTGCACTCATTCAATCGATCTGAACCGGAGATTCATTCGTAAGAATAAAAAAACCTCGAGAGAAGATTCCCGAGGTTTTTAAAATTTAAAATTAGATTATCGGTAAGAATTATTCGCCGTTTAACCTGGCAAAAACGACCGTTTTCAATTCAAAACTACCCCATTGTATTTTCAATTGCGAACGATTGAGTCTATTTTCCGACTTCTCCAATGATATTTCCAATTTCTCTTTTACAGTCTCACTTTTTGAAAACATCAATGGTGCCGTAAATGCAATTTCGGCCTGGTCAATTTCAGATGCATCCAAAAGGTCCTCACGCGCAGCTACGGGATCGAAAAAACACAGTTGCCATTGTGCTCCATCATTTGAGCGCAATACACCCAGATAATATTGCCCAGGTTCAACCTGCTCACCACCAACACGCAAAGGCACATTGGTATCCAACATCGTCCAGAAATTTTTCCCGACACGCCAAACTTTACCCTTCGTCATTTTGTCGAAAGTGGCAGTTTCACTGTATTCCGGTTTCCATTCCGGGCGACCGTATGTAATTACGAATTCCCCTACCGCTGATTTTTCAGCAGAATCCCAAAAAAGAATACGAGCTTCCGCTCTTTCTTTCATATCGCCACCAAAAGCCTTCAATGCACTTTCACCGTCTTGCGCCAGCAAGGCAGGCACGAAGCCAAAAAGTAAAACAACCAACATAGCTTTATACTTCATCGAAAAACCTCCACTAATAATTTGTTTTAGATTGAAAACAGGCATTCCGATTGTGCGCCATCGATTGCCGGCGCATTTCCCAAATTTCTGGCAAACTGAATGCCTGTTTTTTATTTGATTTAAGGAATATTATCAAGCGTTTCAAATGGGAATTATTCGGCTGAAAAGCAATAGACCTTAATAATAATAAGAACAGTAAAATCAAATAAATGTTGCAAAAAAAATAATTATTTTTTTGCCTAATCTGCAATTAATCATACCACCCGGAAAATTGAATTTAAACCATTGATATTTTTTTCTTTTAAGGACTCCACGATCCGGCGTGTGTATTATTCAGCTTGTTAAAAAAAACCGAGTGTTTGTCAATTTGGAATAGTCGGCTCGAAACCACACATAAATTTCTAAAAATTTTGCTTGGAATGCCTGAAAATATCGATAAATTTGGCCTGAAGCTCGGATAATTAAATTTTATGCTAAAAGGAATCAAAGCATGTCACCCAGAACCGTGGATAAAAGTGCCAAAAAACGGGCGTTATTACGGGCTTCGATGAAAGTATTCGCTCGCAAAGGTTTTGCCAAAGCAAAAATGATCGATATTGCCAATGAAGCTGGAATCGGCAAAGGGACAATTTACGAATACTTTCGCAGCAAAGACCAGATTTTCATCGATGCCTTCCATTTTTTTATTGGCGATTTAGAGGCTGAATACGACAAAATTCTCAGCAGCCCAAAAGGGCCGATCGAAAAATTCGAAGAAATAATTGACACCACCATTGATGGATTTCTTGCAGCAGGAGATTTTGGTGGCATTCTGATGGATTTCTGGGCTGAGGGCATTCGTAACCACCAGCAGATTGAGATGGAACACATTTTTAATCTCAAGGAAGTGTACCAAAAATATCGGGAAATTATTGCTGAAGTTATCGAAGACGGAATCCGAATTGGCAAATTTCGCGAAATTGACGCGAAACTTTCCGCTGCAATTCTCATCGGCTGTCTCGATGGCCTGTTGTTGCAATCTATCATGGATCCGAAGATGATCGACTTACGGAAAGCCGCAAGAGTATGTGCGAATATATTTATTTCCGGTTTGGCAAGATAAGATGCAAACACAATCTATTTCAGTCACATATTTGATTTCAGATATTTCAAAAAAAACCGTTCATTTAGTTTAATACAGGAGCTATTTTGAGTCTATTACTCCATTGGATAATTTGGGCGATTTACGCCGGCGCCACATTGTTTTACTGGCGCGATTTTATCGGCGCCGAGCGCAAAGACAATAAACTTAAATTGAATCTCCTCACGGCTGCGGTCATTTTGCATCTCGTATTTTTCATATATTTTTTAAGCACGGAGGGCAGGCTCTATATCGCCAATGTAAGTGAAGCAATGAATTCGTTTGTCCTGTTTACAGCCTTAATTTACTGGTTGTTGGAAAAACGCCTGCGCGAACCCAGTATGGGTGCGTTCATTCTCCCAATCCTTCTTGTTTTACTCGCGATTTCCAATTTTCTCTTTGTTGCCAATCCGAAAATTGCCGAAGTTCTGCACGATTTTAAATTCGAAATTCACGTTTTGTGCATGCTGCTCTCATACGGCGCTTTTACTTTATCTTTTATAGCCAGCCTGCTGCAATACCATCTCGAGCGTGAGCTCAAAAAACTTACGATGGGTGTCTTTTATACACGTTTGCCTTCCCTTACTTTTTTCGAACGCATCAGCAATGCCGCGGTTGATTCCGGGCTGGTTTTTGCAATAATTGGCCTCGGGCTCGGCATCTACGGCGCCAATTTGGTTTGGGATAACTTAATGACCTCGGACGCAAAATTTTCCTCAGTACTGATAATAATCGCAATTTATGGATTCCATTTTATCAGCAGGCGATTGCTTGGCTGGCAGGGTGACCGGGCAGCGCTGATTTCGATCATCGGATTTATCTGGATTCTGTTTTCATTCCTGGTCATCTCGCTGGTTTTCACAACCCAACACCAATTCGGTTAATCCAATTATATGAAAATCTGCCTTTACATATTCACCTCAGAAAAACCCGAAAGCCCGACGAGCCAGCATAGTGATAACCAGCTAAAATCACTGGATTCATTGGTGGCGGCGAACGAATGGCTGCTGTTAAATTACCCGGGCGGATGTGAGCTTTTTCTTATTTTGGATGAAGATAAAAAAGCGCCAACTTCTGCTGAAATAATAAAATATTTGACAAAAATTCATCCAGATTTTGCAGCAGAAAATGGCAATAAAAAGGAGTTGCATGCAGGTCAGGCCGTTTCTCATTTTCTAAAAAATGTCGCCGGCCTGAATATTGACGCGACCGGGAAATGGTTTTTGGAGCCGATTCGTGATGCCTTTGAGCAAGCATCAGAAGCAGGATATACGGGACCGGTTTTGCATCATCTATTTCAGAAGGGAATTTGGCTGCATGAAAAAATCCGCATGGAATCAAGTTTCTTCAAATTTGCTATCCATCAGGCAGCGGTTTTGCGCGAGCTCGCCGGAAAGATTTTTGGCTCGGTTAAAAATAAATCTGTGCATTTCATTGGCTGGCATGAGGATTTCCAGCAAATCGTAACGGAGCTGGAATCCGACGGCGCCCACGATTTTGTGCTGCATTGTGGCGACGTGCAATCCATCGATCCGCGGGTGAAACAGTCCAATATTTCCCCGGTAAAGCTGAACGGCAATCTTGAAACGGCTGATTTGATTTTTATTGGTGCACCGCAAATGAAATTTCAACTGCAAAAAGCGGCAATTAACCGCAGGATGGCAGCGCAAAATAACAGCCGGCTCCTCATTTGCAATTATTCGAACGACACCGATGCCTTACAAAACGTCAAGCGCATATACAACGTTTTCAGCTATGAAAAATCGGAACTTTCCCGCCTTATCGACCATAACAAATCAAGTCGGAAAGCAATTCTCCAGGAAATTGAACTCTGGATAAATGAAGAAAGTCAAAATTTTTTCCAATGGCTCGATTCGGACAAGCGGTTCAATTTTGCCGGAATGATTGGCGCTTCCCGCGAAATGCAGCGAATTTTTGAGTTGATCTCCCGGGTTGCACGCACGAATATCACGATTCTCATCGATGGTGAGAGTGGCACAGGAAAAGAACTCGTTGCCAGGGCCGTCCATAAATTAAGCCAACGTGCGGATAAACCCTTTATTGCCGTAAACTGCGGCGCCATTCCCGAAAACCTTTTGGAGAGTGAATTATTCGGCCACGAAAAAGGGGCATTTACCGGTGCGGAATTCAAGAAATCAGGTTTGATTGAGGCTGCTGAGGGCGGAACTATTTTGCTGGATGAAATCGCAGAATTGCAACCAAACCTGCAAGTGAAATTGCTCCGATTTTTACAGGAAGGTGAAATCAAACACGTCGGTGGCACAGAAATTCACCATCCGGATGTGCGAGTGCTGGCGGCAACAAATAAAAGCTTGGCTGACCTTGTTGAAAAAGATTTGTTTCGGCGCGATTTATACTATCGTTTGAATGTTCTGCAATTAACGCTGCCACCCCTGCGAAATCGTGGCGATGATATTTTACACATTGCACAATACTTTTTGCAACGCATCAATACAGATTTTCAAAAAGAAGTTTATGAATTTAGCCCGGAGGCCAAAATTGCATTGCAGGCTTATTCGTGGCCGGGCAATGTCCGTGAGCTTGAAAACGCCATCGAAAGGGCCTGTGCGCTCGCAGTCGGCAAAAGTATCTCAATTTATGATTTTCCACCTGCGTTGCATGCGCAAAATAACAAAACAATTTCGACGGAGCCCGAGCTGCATACTTTAAAAGATGCTGAAAAACAGCACATTATGAAAATTCTCGATTTGTATAATTGGAATTATGAAGAAGCCAGCAAAGCCCTCGCCATCGGCCGGACGACTCTGTGGCGCAAACTGCGGGAATACGGCGTCGATCAGAAGGAGAATCAATAATTAAATCAATTCACTAAAAATGCCACCAGCGTGTCATTCCAGAGCGTTGTTTTCGTATTGGTGTCAACATAGCGTGTGGATAACTTGGTGTTTGAGGCTAAACTCAGACATCCCCCTCAATCCCCCTTCAAAGGGGGACTTTTAAATTCTCCCTTTGAAGGGAGACGATTTGTGCTCGTCAAGAGCACAAATCAGAGGGATGTTCACTTCGATTTACAAGTTATCCACATATATAATTTCCTTGAATTGATGCGCATGCGGGAATGACAAGATTGAGTACACTTTCAGTCGAATAATCTTTTTGCGCACATCAAACAAAAATAAGATTATTCTTTCTCATTATAATCTGGCCTAAATTCATTCCCTGTTGTATCCCGGAAAATTTGTTCTAATTTTATAAACAGCATTTGTCTCATCTTCCGTGAGAAAAAGCGTTTTTAAATCCTGCCCACCGAACTCGAGATTGCTCGATTTTTTTCCGGAGGTATTTAACGCTTCTTTGATTCTTCCATCAGGCGAAATGACGAAAAGAGTCCCACTACCAAAGTGGGCAACATACAAATTTCCCTCGCTATCAAAATCGAGACCGTCAGGATCGCCACCGGGTAATTTAATGAAGGTCTGTTTATTGCTCAATTCACCATTTGCGTCGATATCAAAGCGGATAATTTGATTTTTCGCCGATTCACTGACGTAGAGTTTTTTATCCACAGGTGAAATGGCCAAACCATTGGGAAATGCCAGACTGTCTGCAGCTAACTTTATCGTTTTCGTACCGGATTCGTAGTAAAAAAGCCGCCCGTCCAGCTTGTTTTCCCCATAACTTTTGGGATCGGTAAAATAAAAATTGCCTGCTGTTGTGAATCGAATATCATTTGGTCGATTAAAAGCAGTGCCCTCAAATCCTGCAATGAGGGTTGTAACAGCGCCCTCTGCTGAAATTTTCAGAATAGCGCCAAGCCCAAAATCACAGGCCAGAATGTCTCCATTTTTATCGATTGCCAGGCCATTTGTTTTCCTGAAAGTACGTTCACCGGCAATTAAAAAAGTATCGATTTTACCTGCCGATATTTTTCCGATCCAGCCGCCAGAGCAATTGGAAAAGTAGAGTGTTTTCTCCCCATCCCAGACGGGTCCTTCTGGAAAATTGAGGCCACCTCCCACTTTTTCCCATTTATCATTTTCAAAAATTGGATGCTGACAAGCACTAAATGCCATCATAAAAACTGCGATTATAATATACCTTAATGCTGAGATTGAATTCATCTAATCGTCCCTTTTTTGTGTTTTTTCCAAAAGCAATTTAAATCTTGATGAAAATTCTACGGTGATAAAGAATAGCCATCGCACCGAGCCAAAGCAAAATATAAAGAATAGCGTAAGCAAGGGAGCCGTTCAAATCGCCAAAAACAGGCACCAGCACAGATTTATAGACCCAACCTTTCAAACTGAGACCCGCTGCATTCACTTTTATCAGCAGGGATAATCGAGTGAAAATTCCTGCCAAAACGTACAGCGCCAGTGCATTTGTCCCGTAAATAATAAATGCTTTCGAGCCGCGGCTGATATTTTTCACATCAACGATATAATAGCACACCGCGAGAAATAATACAGCCATCCCTCCCATAAAAACAACAAACGATGGCGACCACAGCGCTTTATTGATGGGAAACCACATATCGAAAATCACACCGAGAACCAGCCCTGTTACACCTGCGAAAAACAAGCCCGCTGCCAATTCATATTTTTCTTTACCGGATTTTAGCCAGTAGCCTGTGAAAACGCCAATTAATGTTGTGCTGATTGCCGGGATTGTGCTCAAAAGTCCTTCCGGATCAAATGCGAAATAAGGGCCCATTTTCCAGGTATGCCCGCTGATGAGCACAGTGTCGATGTAGGTGGCGAGGTTTATGTCTTTCGTCAATGAACCAACATGATAAACCACGATCCCATCCTGCAGAACAGGGACAGGTACCAATTTCATCACCACCCAATAAAATGCCAGCAATCCAATAGCCCAAATGTACTGCTTCTTTTTGTTAAAATTGAGAATAATCAGCGCAGAGAAAAAGTAGACGATGGCGATTCTTTGCAAAACACCTAAAAAGCGAACAGGAGCCAAAGTGTCGGAGAACCAATTGTAGCCAGCGGGCATATTTGTTGGGATCAGAAACAGTAAAAATCCAAGGCCAAATATTACGATTGTTCGCCGTACAATTTTACGGTAAATCCCCTTGCGATCTGCCGCCGGCTGCAGGTATTTGCTCATCGAAAAAGCCATTGAAACGCCGACGATAAATAGAAAAAATGGAAAAATAAAATCAGTCGGTGTCCAGCCGTGCCATTCTGCATGCCGCAGCGGCGGATAAACGTGCGACCAACTGCCCGGATTATTTACCAGAATCATTCCCGCGATCGTAATCCCCCGAAAGACGTCCAGAGAAACCAACCTGCCTTTCAGTTCTTCAATCATTTCCTCTCTCGCTTTCTTTTTAAATGTCTGCCAATCCTCATTGGGAAATAAAAATTAATCAACAGCCAAGCCAAGCAATTCTTCGATGCCTGGAATTATCTGCAGCTCCACCTGCCCGTACGGTTCTTTTGCTTTTTCAATTTGTTCTTTGGCAGCGGCAATTTCAGTAGATTTTATTTTCTTACCATTTTCGACGGCGGACAGTGCCCGCAATCCGATTACAGCACACTGCGCAAGGGATAGCGATAGTGGCGCAATTTCTTGTAAAACCGGCGCAATTCGAATTGATTTTTCCAAGTCTGTGTGATTCTTTTGCCAAACATCAAGCTGGTGGCGAATTTTTGCAGCGAGTTGAGCCGATTCCCCGGTACAAAACTGAGCAACCATTTGATTAAAAATGCGCGCCGTTTTTGCATCCGGCCGCGCCGTATCGACGACACGGGTCATGGGCGAAAATGAGGTGTGTTCGCGCAAGGCATTGCGCCGGTAGATTTTTACCGGCTCAACAACATCGACAAAAGTTTTTAATGCGGTTATTTCCCCACTGCGAACGAGCCGGCGCAGCATCATGTCATAATTTTTTTCGTGTGTCAAACCATGCTCTTCCAATTGCAGCGAAATAATATCCAAGCGGCGATACATTTCATCGACGTTGTTAATTTCAGGCGGTGACCATAACCGTTCTGCAATGACGGCTGTGCGCGGCCAAATTCGCGAATCGATTGTTTCTGGCGTCACAAACTCGCCCCACATCGTTGCCTCACCACCTAAAATCAGATCTTTCTCTTCAGGTGACAATGGCGAATTCTCCGGAACCGGATCGACGAGATAGTGGGTTCGTGCCGGTTTAATCAAATCGATATAATAGCCTTTTGAGAGAATACTCTGAAATCCAGATCGAGCTGCATTAACCATAGCTTCGGGGCCACGCCAGGATTGAATTACGATATTTCGTGGCATGCTTTCATGCAGGATTTCCTCCCAGCCAACCATAATTTTATCATGTTTGGTGAGCACTTTCAAGATTCGTTTGTTGAAAAAAGCCTGCAATGCAGCATTATCCGGGATATTATTTTTTTTCATAAACGCCTGAATATCGGCACTTTCATTCCAGTGCTTCGCTTTGTGGCCGGAGCCCTGTTCAACCTCGTCCCCGCCGATATGAAAATACGGATCGGGGAAAAGGCCCGCCATCTCGCCAAAAAAATCGTCGAGAAATTCGATTACTGCATCGGAAACAGGATTTAAAGCCGGGTATTTAATTCCCCATCCGCGCTCAATTTCATAGGGACCGGGCGCACTGCCAAGCTCGGGATGACCGACCAACCAGGACGTGCAATGCCCGGGAACATCAAATTCGGGAACCACACGAATGCCGCGATCTTCAGCATATTTGATGATATCTTTAATTTGATTTTGGCTGTAAAATTGGCCATCCGATCCCAGCTCATGCAATTTGGGGTAAATTTTAGATTCAACCCGGAAGCCCTGGTCTTCGGTCAAATGCCAGTGCAAAACATTCATTTTGACGGCAGCCATACCATCGAGATTTCGCTTGATAACTTCAACCGGCATAAAGTGGCGGCCGGGATCGATTAGCAATCCGCGCCATTTAAAACGCGGCGTATCGGTGATCGAAACGCCGGGAAGATAATATCCCTTCTCATCGGTAGACAGAAGCTGAAGCAGGGTTTCGAGGCCGTGCATCGCACCGAGGTCATTTTCAGCGTGAAGATAAATTTCTATTGCTGAAACAGACAGGGAGTAGCTTTCATCTTCACCGAGTTTCACCTGACCGGCACGCTTGCAATTAATTGTAAAATCTGGATTTACTACGGCAGACTCGGCCTTCAGGTATGATTGCTCAAAAAACAATCCTGTGCGATTGCTCAACCGCCGCAGCATCCGCGTGGCCGCGCTCAAGATTCGCTCGTGCCCCGGGCCGACAACTTTCATTTTGAATGATGCATCGAGGCGGAAGTTCTCTTTTTTGATGCTCATTTCGGCAGGCATCGGCATGAGATCGAGTTTGTTTTTTTTGTCCTTTGCAACACTGTGGGTAGAAATATGTGCCATAATTAGAAACCAGAAAAAAATGGAAGATTTTAGTTTTTTAAATTTCATCACTTCTTCACCTTTTCGTTATTTGCTCAAAATAACAGCTAAAATAAGGCCAATCTATTTTTATTTTTCGCGCACTTCCAGTTATGAATATCTAAATTGTCAATCACATATTTTCAGTAGTTTTGCGCAGCTCGCGTGAGGTTTCGAAAAACTCATCCAGATTCATCGTTTTCAAAAAGACCAAACCGCGCGTTGAGCGTATGCGCGAATCCGGATTTTTATAGAAAAAATCCCTGCCGAGTACAGTTTTAATGTACTGATACTGCTCAACCTGGATTTTCTTCGCCAGACCGGAAAACGGCCCATCGAATTCGTGGCTCGGAAAAGAAGCCTCGGCCTGGGAGATAAATGAATTGAGGAACGAATCCTGCAAAATCGCCATGCCATTCATGGTTACCGGGATAAATAAATTGGCTTCACTCGGGTGGTACCGGTACCAGACATTGCGATATCCCCAGACTTCGATATCGTTATTTTTTGTTTCTTCGCGGTAAATTTTGAGCGCGGTGGAAACGGCTTGCAAAACTTTATAATGGGTGTCCGGGCCGCTGCCTTCGGGATCGAGGGCAACGGTGACGATGGTCGGCTTTACTTTTCGCAGCGTCTTCAATACCGGCAGGACATCACGGTCGAGTTCCGGCTCCTCGGTAAATATTTCACCCTGATAAAAGCCAAGCCGGGAATGGATAATTTTCTCGGAACTGAAGCCAAAATATCCCCACAGGATGTCGGCTTCCCATTCCCGCAGCATGCCTTTCAATTTTTGCACATCCGGCTCATCTTTTTTACCGGGATAGCGATCGGAAAAATAATCCGTCAGTCTTTGTAAGCGCTCCTTGAGCATTTTGGATGTTCGATCGCCATAATTTTCGACCAAATTCCGTAAAAAGCGCCGTGCATTTCCCTCGTTCACGGCATCTTTACTGCTCCCTGCCAGGCCATCCAGGTATTGAAAAACATCCCGGTTTCTGAAAGTGACAACTTTGGGATTAAAATACCCACTCGCAGCCATGGATTCAAATTCCGGGGTGCGTAGATGTTCCCGGGCATTGTCAATTTGTGAAACCATGTAAGAATTGGTGACGGCTGTGAACCCACTCGTGAGATAATTAAAATAATGATCGTTTGATTGGTCGCGCATCAACCGAACCAGAAAAGGCAAATAGGCAAGCATGATATCATCGTGATGCGGAGCGGTGTGCAAAAAAGTTTCATGAGTATGCACATCGAGCGCGTTCAGGATGCGTTTTTCATAGACGGCATCCATTTCAAATACAACATCACTCAATTTCTTTTTCGATTTTTTTTGCAGTAGTTTTGCCAACGGTGTTGATTTCAAGTCCTGTTCGGTGAGATCAACCGCCCTTTTTAGTTTGCTCAATGCGAGATCTGTAAGTACACGGAATTGCAATTGCTGAGTGGCTTCTTTTGTTTTTTCCAATTCCTGGTACCTGCGCTTGCCAAGAAGTTTTGCGGCACCGCGGGTGATGTAAAATGTTGCGTTGACCAGTTCCTGCAAAATCGAAGCGGGGATATCATTGGAAATTGTAGATTCGATGGCTTTACGAACAATTTCAGCTTTCGCCTCCCCGGCAGCGATGACTATTGCGGTTGTATTGGGATTATAGACAATAGTTTGTAACCCAATTGTGATCACCAGACGTTGCCGTGATACTTCAATCCCGCCGAGATCAGAGGCAGCCGCTGCCTGGGTTTCATAATTGGTTTGCGTCAGGCGAGTTGATGAATAGTGGTCCGAACCCTGTACATTGAAGCCGATATGGCCATCGGGACCAATTCCGCCGAGAAAAAAACCAATGCCATCGAGCTGACGGATTTTTTTCTCATAATCCGTGCAAAATTGATCGACCGCGTCCAGGACATACTTTTGCCGGTCTTCTTTTGCATTGCGCGGATGCCGGGTTCGCAACGAGAGATCGACACATTTATCCGACCAGATATTTTCGATATAGCGCTCATTTTTCAAACCGATCTCGTTTGGATTTATCAACAATGCTTTTTGTGGATCCAGATTAAAAGCATCGATATAAAATTTATTCACATAGTGATAAAAACTGTTGCTTTGCCATGAATTTATTGGGTAAAATTCATCAATTTGCACGAAGTGAAAACTTTGCATATCCGGTTTTTTTGCCGGATCGATTCCATGCGTTTCTAAAATCTGTACAGCATCGCCGGTTTCCCATTTCTTTAAAAAATAGCTGACCCATTTTATAAAATGCTCAGGCGTTTTTCCTGTTGGCAAAGCAATTGTCCAGCCTGCGTTTAGTTGCGCCCATTCGATAAATCGCAGAGCAGCCAACTTTCCCAGAGCCGGAAAACTGTCGACGATTACAGTGCTCAATTTTTCAGTAGGTTTGTAGCACAATTTATCATTGTTATTTCGCAGAACAGTTTCTTCAACTTTCGAAACACTTCTTTTTGAATTTGCCATTATTCTGTTTCCATTATTACTTAAGTTTGCAGTTTTTTGCTAATTTCATTTTCGATTAAAACACAGGCTCCCAATATCGCGGAGTGGCTGTTATTTAATTTTGAGATCAAAATTTTAACCTGTTTTTTGTAAATATTTAGAGCGTTCGCCCTGTACCCTTTAATAGCCGGAATGAGAAGAAGATTTCCAGCCTGCGTCAAACCGCCAAAGAGAATTATCGCTTCCGGATTAAAGCTGATGACAAGGTTTGCCATGAATTCGCCCAAAACAGCGCCAGTAAATTCAAACGTTTGGTTGGCAATTGCATCCCCGGAATTAGCGAATTCATGAATTTTTCGCGCCGATAGTTCGGACTGGGCCACATGTGCCAGTCGGCTTTTCTCAGTTGATTCTGCCAACAGAATGCCTGCTGTGCGGCACATACCTGGTGCAGAAACATAGGTTTCCAGGCATCCGCGGCGACCGCACCCACATTTCCTGCCACCCGGGCGAACGATGACATGCCCCAATTCCCCGGCCAATCCTTCTTCGCCATAGAGAAGCTCACCATTCACAACGATGCCAGCGCCGACACCTGTGCCCAATGTAAGTACGATTAAATTTTGCATACCTTTGGCCGCACCATACTTCATTTCGCCCAGCGCAGCGGCGTTTCCATCATTGGTGATGGCGATGGGTAAATCGAAATGTATTTTTAACATATCAACAAACGCCACCTCTCCCCATCCCAGGTTGACAGGTCCTTCGATGGTGCCTTGAAAATAATTTCCCATCGGTGCCGCAACGCCGATGCCGGCTAAGCTAAATTGTGCATTTAGCTCATCTAACAGTGCGTGAATTTCGTCAACCAATTGAGTGATAAATTGGGACACAATTTTGTGTTTTTGAGTGGGAAATGCACCTTCGATGAGAATTTGGCCATTTCTGTCGGCTACGCCCAGCGCCGTATTGGTGCCACCGATATCAATGCCTAAATATACAGATTCTTTTTTCATAACTGCCTGAAAATCTCGACCGATTTTATGCCGGTTCATTTGTTCGGATTTACACCGTAATTCTAAAATCACTGAAAATTTCTTTAATCGCCAGCGTTGCCGCGCCGAGCAATCGTGGTGGAATTTCTAACGACGTTTTTTCTAAATTTATTTGTTTCTTACGTCCAAAAAACGCCCGTTTTTCAACGGCGCGCATTATTTCCGGATAAATTATTTCCCATGCAGCGGTGATTTTGCCACCGAGAATTATCATATTTGGATCGATTGCTTTGATTATATTTGAAATTCCCAATCCCAGATAATATCCTGTTTGTTGCAACGATTCCACTGCTGCTGCATCACCAGAATGGGCCAATTTAATGATTTCCGGTAACTCGAACGCATCTGCTAAACGCTCATTCGCATTTGTCAACGAAAGATATCTTTTAACCGTTGCTCCATTAGACGCATAAGCTTCCCAACATCCGCGATCCCCGCACGAACAGCGTTCGCCGTCTTCGACAAGAGTTATGTGGCCAAATTCCCCGGCAGTGTGATGTTCACCCGCAATAAGTTTTTGATTTACCACAATACCAGTGCCCAATCCGGGGCCAACAGATAAAAACACGAAGTCATTTAATGTTGATTTGTGTGTGCCAAACCACAATTCGGCCAGCGCTGATGCTTTGGCATCGTTTTCAATCACCAGAATATCAGATTCTATTTTGCTTTCCCCAAGCGCTGCAGCAATATCAAAATTTTCCCACCCTAATTTAGGGGCATAAATGACAGTAGCGCTTTCGGGATCAACAATGCCGGCTACGCTTACCCCGATACCCAAAAGGTGCGGAATTGCAAACTTTTCCTGCAAAGCAGCCAATCGTTGCATGCAATTTTTTAAAAACTTTACTGGCTGGTGCGGCTGTGATTTAATACGAACACAGGCTTTTTGGACACCATCAATTCCGAAAATAGAAACGCGGGTGACGTACGAATCGATATTGATTGCCCCCACAAAATGACCAGCAGAATTAATGCTCAGATTTATTGGATTGCGTCCAACATTTTTGTCCTGTATCACCTGTTCACAAATCAATTTTTCGCTTATCAGGCTGGAGACAATACTTGAAACAGTGCTCTTGTTTAAATTTGTCAAACGGGCAATTTTAACCCGGGAGATCGGTTGCTTTTCTCGAATAAGATTGAGAATAACCGAGCGATTGATATTGCGTACGACCTTCGCATTGCCACTGATAATATGTTTATTGTGTCGTTCAATCATGAGATTTGTAAAAACTATAAGCCTTTTTTTTAATTAATTGTTTAAACAAACCAAATATTTCCATCAGAATCAATCTTTTTTCTCAATTCGTCGTCATTTAGCGGCGACGATCCTTTCACTGAAATGCCAGCCAACCTTTTTATTTTGAAACATCGCTTTTCATTATGAAATGAAAGTATGTGCAATTTATTAGTTATTCTAAATTAACCAGACATCGCATCTAAAAAAAAGCCAGAGCTAAGTTATTTAAAAACAAAACAGAATAAGTATATGTACAGGTGCTGTAACTTTTGGCATGGCAATTGATAAAGCATGCTGCCTATTAATAGCAATAATAAGAAAGCACAATTGAAATTAATGAATACCAAGTTGGTTTTGCAGGAGAGAGAATGAAGAAGTTTTTGTTAATATCGGTTTTATCGGGCTTATTATTCGCATCTGTAAATAATCCGATTGCCATGGCCACAGAGTACGGCTCCATCCAGGGGACTGTATTCCTGGGTAGCAGTAAACACGCAGAGCCGGGCACAAATATACTCGTGGTCGGCACTTCCTGGGGTACCACGACAAACGCCTCGGGTGAGTTTTTTCTCACCCGAATCCCCCCTGGCATTTATACAATTAAAGCAACTTTCATTGGTTATGAATCTGCAAAAGATGAAAATGTCATTGTCGTTTCCGGGCAGAAAACGCGCGTTGATTTTCAGCTCGCTGAAAGCGTGATTGCCATGGATGAAGTGGTTGTCACCGGCAGTTTTGTTAAACATTTGCTAAAAGATTCGCCGGTTATTACGGAGGTTGTTTCCGCACAAAAAATTGCCGACACCGGCGGTTCGGATTTAACCGCCGTTATTCAGGAGCAGACGGGAATCGAAATCAGCTATGGAATCGGCCGCACGCAGAGTGCCCAGTTGCAGGGCTTAAATGATAACCATGTTCTCATTCTCGTTGATGGCGAACGCATCACCGGCGAAGTGGACGGAGCGCTGGATCTCGGTCAGATTCCCATCGACCAGATAAAACGTGTCGAAACCGTAAAAGGCCCAATGTCCTCGATTTATGGTTCTGACGCCCTCGGCGGCGTTATCAATATTATCACCAATTCCCCCATAAGCACGCCCTTAGCCACCGCTTCTGTGGATTTTGGCAGCAATGGTCGTCAGGACTACCGGCTTGCGCTGTCAAAAAAATGGATGAATATTAATAATCAAAACCGGTCGCTGGCAATTGGCATAAGCAGTAACTGGAATAAATATTTTGGCATCGATTATATCGAAGCAGATAATTTTTCCGAATTGCCCGAATACGATAAGAAGAACTCCACTTTAAATCTGTTTTACAGCCATGAAAATCATCTGGAATTCGAGCTTAAATCAACCTATTACAAAGATGAAAATGAGTGGTTGTCCGGCGACAAAACCAACCGTTTTACCGATATATCAGGCAACACAAAATTTGGATCTGTCGCCCGGATGAAATACAGCTTCGCCCCCCGATTCAGCTTGCAGGGTATCGTCAATTATTCCGGTAACGAGCATACTTTAGATGAATACGCATCCTCAGGCAGTCTTGTTAAAGCCGATGTCAGCAACACCTCGCTGCTCAATTATCGATTGCAAGCCACAGCCCTGCCCTACAGCGCAAGTGTTCTGACGCTGGGTGTCGAACAAATTATCGATGCCATCGAATCGGATCGCGTTCTCGGCCGCGAAAAAGATTATACTACCAATGTTCTTTTCGCTGAAGATGAGTGGATAATCTCAGATTTAACTCTCACAATTGGCGGCCGGTATTCAGACAATTCCGTTTATGGCAGTTTTTTTGCGCCCAAAATTTCCATGCTGTATGCTTTAACCAACGATATCCGCGTTCGTTTCGGTTACGGACGTGGTTTTCGTCAGCCGAGCATGAAAGAGCTTTTTATAGATTTCTTTAGCACCGTTGGCTATGCTGTGCGCGGCGAGCCAACTCTCAGGCCGGAAAAATCCAATGGCTTTAACTTCGGTGTCGAATACAATTCGCAAGATTTAATCTGGCTGCGCGTCAATGCTTTTTATAACGAAGTTGAATCACTCATCGACTATTATACGGTCGGATTTGAGAACGGCCATACAGTTTTCAGCTATTACAATATTTTTGAAGCTATTACCAAAGGCGTAGAAATTGACGCTTCACTGCAGCTCCCGGTTGGTTTTTCCGGAGAACTGGGTTACGGCTATACCAGCGCACAAAACAATAACGGCATCGATTTACCTTACCGCGTGCCCCACTTCTTAAAATGGAAATTGGTCTACGATATGGAAGCCCTGAATTTACGGGCCAATATTCGTGGGCGCTGGTTTGATGACAAACCGGTTCTCGACGACCAGATTAATAAAGACATCTATTCAGCGGATGTACCAATAGAATATACTTACGTTGATGCCTACCATATTTTAGATTTTCAACTATCATCCGAATTTGACAAACGCTACCGAGTTCAGGCTGGAATTAATAATCTCACAGATTCAAAATCATATCCATTCGGCCAGATAAAAGGCCGGGAATATTATATAACTTTTAAAGTCACCGTTAAATAAGTAGTAGAGGAGTGTTCCAATGAAATCACTGCAAACCATAGTAATTATCCTTTTATCAATTTCTTTTTTCTTTGCATGCGAAAATGATAAAAATCCCACGAAAAACAATGAAACCGGATACGAGACTGTTCAAACCACCAATATTAAAGAAGGCGCTGTCTATTTCAATTTTGCAGAAGAAATGCCTGTCCCGGTTTATGATCTGCAATTTGGCACTTACAATCGCAGCCCGGAATTTATGGTAAATCCGGCCGTACTTGGACAAGGTGGCGTCGAAATTTATATGGTCGAAAACGCAGAGCTTGCAGCTGTAGATACCGTGGACGAAGCATCTTTTTCAGTGGATGCCGATACATCGGTTGCAGGAGATAGCTGGTATAATTATGATTTCCAAACCCACACGCTCTCAGCCAAACAAAACGTTTATGTTTTGAAAACAGCGACGGGCATGATCAATAAATTTCAAGTCAAAAACTACAACGCTGATGGCAGCTATGAAATTGCGCATGCTGTATGGGATGCGGCTGCAAAATCTTTTAGCGCCGAAGCCACTGTCACCGTACCGGGAGCAAGCACAGAAGAAGTTTATTTCTCATTTGCACACGGTGCAATATCACCGGCAGACTGGGACATCAAACTTTGTATTCTCACGACCTTTGTGCCTGAAGCAGGCTTTTCCATGAGCTTTCCAGCCGTTTTATTGAACTCGGAATCCGGTGTTGCCGGAGCCATTGTCGCGGAACAGGAATTTGCCGACATAGACAAAGATGCTGTAACCGGCCTGCAAGCCGACACACCAGACGCTGCATTGATTGGCAGCGACTGGTTTGATTATGATTCAAATACCCATCGTGTCGTCAGCAAAGGCCAGGTCTATGTTATTCAGACGATGGCGAACGAAAGAGTTAAATTTCATATCACCAATTATTACAACGAAGATGGTGTATCCGGTTTCATGACATTGGAATATGAAAAGTAAAATTCGTGACTGTTCAGCGTGAAACTGCAAAATTCAGAAATACAATTTCTCCGGCTGAAATGAATTAATCAACTCAGCTACGCAATCAGGCCGCTGGAGATAGCCTAATAAAAACTTTATTTTTTTTCTCCTTGGCCCTGGGAATACCATCCTGTTCCCGGGGCTTTTTATTTTTATAGAGCCAATCGCCTGATTTAAAGTGGGAAGCCAATTCGAAGAAAAAACCATCCCCATCGAGATCAAATTCAAATATATCATTTTGTAATTCAGCCGTTGTTAAATCCAATCCGGTCTGCAGTGATTCTCTGAAATTCTATCCACCCCAATCTTAAATTATTTTCCACTATGATTTCACAAATTAATATCCAAATCAGGATTTATAATTTGTAAGAATAACGCGTTGTGCAGAATATAAAATTTTTCTATTTATTCGTAATTTTGCTGGCGCCGGCCTGCGACTCCGCACGATTTTAGCGGGAATCCAGATGGGATTAGACTGTAAAACGATGGATTCCGTCTAAAAGCATGACGGAATGACGAGAAAAGGTCGACTTGTGACAGATTAGATTGAATTCTGCACAACGGGTTAAGAATAAACAAAACCGCGTTTTGCATCAGACTGAATGCCTGCATTTTCGGCGAAAAATAAATTGTGAATGTGCCATTTATTTTTTACGAAGTAAACCAATCACAAGCTCAATCAACTCGGATGAATCATTACTTTTTACAACCACAGCATCCGCACCGAAATTTATAGCCTTGTCACGTATCTTTTTACTATCATCGGCGGTATACAAAATTAATTTTATTTCATTATTCTTCTGTTCATTTCGAACTTTATTGCAAATATCAATGCCAGAAAATCCACCCAATTGATAATCAATTACTGCAGCATTCGGCTTATTTTCTGTTATCATCTTTAGAGCTTCATCACCATTTTTTGCTGTAATTGGCGTAAAACCAGAACGCCGAAATAGACGAACATAGAGTTTTAGAATAACAGGATTGTCATCGACTATCAGTACAATTGGCGTATTTTTCCGTCGCTGAATCTTTTCCGTAGGAGCCAATTTGCCCTGCTCAACTATATAAAGTTGATCCCCTGTAATTAATTTTATTTCAGTCTGTGGGTCAAGCAAATCTTCACCTGATCGTCGCAATCCGAGTACTTTGAATCCTTTCTTTTCTGAAAATTCTTGAAGAGTTGCCCCACGCAAATCAGGCTCATTATTTAAAGTTATCCAACGTGGAATAGCGTGTATAATTTGTTCCGGTTGATTTTTAATTTCAACCTTGCCTGTTGCAGCCAGCATCATATTTACAATGCCATGGCCGGCACTCGTATATGGGGAAATAACAATATCAGCACCCGCTTGAATCAATCGTTTTTCAGATGTTGCACTGTCGACACGAGCGATAATTTGTAATGAAGGATTTAGTTCACGGGCCGTTAAAGTAATAAATAAACTATCCGCCACTGATGGTAAAATTGCAAGCAATCCAACAGCCTTTTTTATTCCGGCCATTAACAATGTGCGATCATTGGTTGCATTTCCCTCCAGAAATAAACAATTATCTTCTTCTAATTGTTTACAACTTTCAGGATCGGAGTCAATGATAACAAACTTGTTGCCAAAAGACCTGAGTTTTTCGGCGACAGCATTCCCAACTCTGCCATATCCACAAATTATATAGTGTGATTCTAATTGAGCTATTTCGTTCAGCATCTTCTTTTTCTCCGAATTTGAACTCATTATTCTATCAAAAAAACTTTCTGCAAAAGTGCGGCCCACAAATGCAATGGCAGCAAACCCAAACAAGATAAGCACAGAAGTAAACAGTCTCCCGCTGGTTGACAAAGGCTTAATTTCCCCATATCCAACCGTTGTAATCGTTATAATGGTCATATAAAATCCATCGGCAATGGAATAATCTTCCAACAATGCATACCCGGTTGTTCCTCCAACGATTAAACCGCACAAGAGTACAATAGAGAGAAAGACTTGATGTTTTGCAGATTTTAAGATACTCATCTAAACATATTCACTTTTTTTATTCTTTATTGTCTCCTTATTCCACCCCGAAAGCATTGATTTATATTGATGTTATCGGACGAAGTAAGAGGAATAATTATATTCAAATTAAATCGAATGAAAATTTGTATTCGATTTTAAACTAAATCAAACGAATCCCTGCTTAATTCGGAATCTTATAACTCGTGTTTTGTCAAGTCTTAATTTGTAGATTTGCAGTGCATTGCCTTTATGCAATGCACTGCAATCCATGAAGGGATTGCACTCCGAGCGCACCGATTTTGATTAAAGGCACTGTGTAATAAATATTATCAACACGAATAGCCATACATCAGGTTTAGACTTGACAAAACACGAGTACACAGAGATGGCGGCTCGATCGACAGAATTCGACTCTCTGACCTGTGATACCGGCCTCTGCTGCATATGCAATAATTCGTTCAGGTATACGAATACTGGTGTAGTTATTGTGTAAAGGTTGGAAGTTTGATAAAAACCTGGGGCTTAAATGGAGTACAATAAAAGCAAAGCAGTTACAGAAGATTGAAAGGAAAACCGGAGTTACAAAAAATAGTAACTCCGGATATAAATCAAGCTAATTCTTTGAGTGTTTTTAGCAACATGTCGTAGAAAGCAGCGACAGTGTCAATTTTAACACGTTCGTCGGGGCTGTGTGGAAATTCGATTTGTGGACCGAAGGAAATCATATCCATGCCATCGTATTTTGCACCGATAATTCCGCATTCCAATCCTGCATGAATTGCGCCGACTTCAGGCTCAATACCGGTTTCTTTGGTGTAAAGTTCTTTCATCACTTTAAGTAACCGGGAATCCATGTTCGGTTTCCAGCCGGGATAGGCATCCGACTCTTCCATTTTTCCATCGACAAGGCCGGCAACCGCGTGAATTTGTTGACGAATGGCGTCCATTCCCGAGGAAATCGAGCTGCGTGAACTCATAAGAACAAAAATTGAATCTTCGCTCAGCTTAAGTTTGGCCAAATTGGTGCTCGTATCGACAAGCTCCGGAATATCGTAGCTCATTGCGACAACGCCGTGCGGCAAAGCCTGAGCAAAGTTGAGCAGTTTTTGTGAACTGGCAAGGTCGAGCACGTTGTTCGAAATTGTGGTTTCTGCTGCTGCAAAAGTAAAATCTGGCTCGACAGATTTGTATTCCTCAGCCATCGCTGCCATTTCAGCATTCATTTTTGCAACAAATTTCGCTTTTGCAGCCGCGTCGATTACAACGGTGGCAAATGCCTCACGCGGAATGGCATTGTGTTTATCGCCACCGGCAATTTCGGCGATGTTAAAGGCCATTTCTTCTGAACATGCGAACAGCGCACGAACAAGCAATTTTACTGCATTGCCTTTTTGTAAGTGGATATCACAGCCAGAATGACCGCCTTTTAAACCCGTTAATTTGAGTTCAATGGCAACAGTACCCGCAGGTTGTGTCATGCGTTTTACCGGCACGGTTATGCGTGTATCACCACCGCCGGCACAACCGACACAAAGGCTGTTTTCTTCCTCGGTATCCAGGTTGAGTAATTGGCGCCCTTGCAGCATGTCGTTACCAAGCTCCTGTGCTCCGGTCAATCCGGTCTCTTCATCGATGGTAAATAAAAACTCCAACGGTCCGTGTTCGAGACTGTCATCACTCATAACAGCCAACATCGCTGCCACACCAATACCATTGTCAGCACCTAAAGTCGTTCCCGTTGCTTTGAGATATTCTCCGTCCAATTGGGGCTTCAATGCTTCGGTATCAAAATCAAATTCCACATCAGAATTTTTCTCATTAACCATATCAATATGCGCTTGCAGGACGACACCAGCCGCATTTTGGTGCCCGGCCGAGCCCGGTTTGCGCACCACCACATTCCCGATCGGGTCTTGCACATAATCGAGATTGTGTTTCTCAGCAATTGAAATAACATATTGCCGAATTTTCTCTTCATTTTTTGAACCACGTGGAATGGTTAAAATTTCATCAAAAAATTTCCACAAAATTTTGGGTTCAAATTCAGAAACGAATGTCATTACTCCTCCTTATTCCTGCTTTAATGGATTCATCCATCACCAATAATAATTATACTTCCTGTATAAATAAATTGCTGTCGTACACATACCAGCAATATGAAATTCAGGCATTTAAGTTAGCAAGGATGTCTGACGATTGCAAGCTAAAGTTGCCTAAATTAGTAAATCAAAAGGTGGATTTTCCCTTGTTAATTCAAGGCAAAAAATACGAATCGATACTTCCCCGACAACCCATCTGAAAAGGCAATTTATTGTATAACTTTAGTAACAAAATCGAAGGAATTATTTACCGCTCTTTTTTAAGGGAGCCATGATGATATCGTGACTCTTTTCCACTAATTCACGTAAATTTTCATGATTATAGTCTGAAGTTTCGATGGGATCGTGGAATATCATCTCTGCATGCCCGGGCCGCACTTTTATAGATTTGGATGGAATAATTTTTTCGGAATCTCTGATCGTAACCGGCAAAATAGGCAGCTCCAAATCGAGCGCCATGCGAAAAGCGCCTTTTTTAAATTGCCCAATTTCCTTGTGCCGGGTTCCCTCGGGAAAAAAGAAAATAGAGACACCATCGCGTATTCTGGATTTAGCACTTTGTAATGATTTTATGGCTGCATCCGTATTGGAACGGTCAACGAAGACGTGCCCCATTTTATGACAGGAATATCCTAAAATCGGGTATTTGCGAACTTCCTTTTTTATCACCCACTTAAAATCGAGACCGATCCAGCCGTAAACGACGAGAATATCAAAAGCGCTGGGGTGATTGGCGACGATTACGTAGGATTGCCCCTCCTTTATTTTTTCCCGGCCAGAAACAGATATCCGGGAAAGAGTCACCCAAACACTTACGCGTCCCCAAATGCTGCCCGCAAATTGACTGGCAAACGAAGGGTATCCCAAAACAGAGATGCTGACAGCAATGAATCCGCAAATTGCTGTGGCAATGCCGAAGACAGGAAAAATTACTACCAACTGATAAATAAAAAATAAAAAGCCTAAAATCCGTTTCATGGCCTGTCTCTTAAAATAAATTTGTTGGTGAATAAAAATCTGGATTGCTAGTTATTTTTTCCCACACACGGTAAATTCCAATATTGTAAAGCGGAGGTAAAGTTGGTTGAAAAAGAGTGTATTGCGCAAGACTTCGAGCCAATATTTTAATTAAATTCAGAGCCACCCCACCAACCTGACTCGAAAATTCTGAAAATTTATCTTCAATTTAAAATGCAATATTAACATAATTATATAGCATTTCTAATTCAACATCTTTTTATTGAAACGAATCTGAGAAGACCGGGACGATCAGAATTCAAGACCAAATTCAAAACTTTCGCCAGGAACCGGAAACGAAACAGAAAAACATAATGAACTATAAAAAACTCGATTACACACCCCCATTTTTATTGTCAAACGGGCATCTTCTCAGTATTTATCCCTCACTTATTCGCAAACTACCCAAACCAGATTATAAGCGCGAGCGCATCGCAACACCGGACGATGATTTTATTGATATTGACTGGTCGCGTATCGGTGCGCGGCGCGCGGTAGTAATTTCGCACGGTCTTGAGGGTGACACGAACAGATCCTACGTTATTGGAATGGTCCGCGCATTAAACAAAGCCGGCTGGGATGCCGCCGCCTGGAATTTTCGTGGTTGCAGCGGTGAAACGAATAGAAAACTTTACTTTTATCACAGCGGTCGCTGGCCGGATGTGCACACTGTGAGTCAGCATGTTTTAGGAACAGGAAATTACGACCAGCTGGCGCTGATCGGTTTCAGCATGGGCGGCAATATGAGTTTGATGTACCTCGGGCAAAAGGAAGTTCCACTGGATAAGCGGATCTGTGGTTGCGTTGCATTCTCAGTTCCCTGCGATCTGGCTACCAGTGCGGTGGAACTCGCCAAATGGCAAAATAAAATTTACATGCGCCGGTTTTTAAAAATGCTGCACCAAAAAATAAAAGAAAAAATGAAGATATTTCCGGGGGAAATTGATGATGCAGATTTTCATAAAATCAAGTCATTTGGCGATTTTGACGGGCGCTACGTTGCTCCAATGTGGGGTTTTCGTGACGCAGCTGATTACTGGCGACAAGCCAGCTCCAAACCGTACCTGCCCCACATAACAACGCCAACGCTGCTTGTCAACGCGAAAGATGATCCGTTTCTCTCGCCAGAATGTTTTCCGGTAAAAGAGGCGCAACTCAATCCCAGTTTTGTTCTGCAATCACCGCGGCATGGCGGGCATGTGGGTTTTGTTCAATTTAATAATGAAAAAGAATACTGGTCGGAAAAACAAGCGGTTGCGTTTCTAAATTCTGTGGCTAAATGAGGAAAAAACAAAGATTTTAATCTTGTGAATTCAAAATATATATTCGCTGTTGCCAGCTTGCTATTTTAGGCTGCGCCCTGTTAAATCCTGCAAAAATGCCTAGTCCATTTTCGACATTATTATACACAAAAACTGGTTCTGCAAATGGATTTTCATCGTGATCTTCGTATTGACGATAGGACTTAATATATTTGTAATATTCCTCGGTCGTCGTCATAAAATCCACCCGCACATCCGCCCCGTGAACCTGATGGGAATAAAGTGTAATTTTTAGCCCGTACGAATTTCCGTTAAAAAGGTCATCGGTAAAAACTGTCCCGCCATCGCGGTTAAAAACGAGATCATCACTCTCGAATTCGAGATAACCGGAATAAAGCCCAGGCCCATCAACTCTTCTAACGGCAATTTGATAATAATTCTCTATTTCCACCGGATCTTTAAAATTGATGGTTATTTCCAGTTCAATATCGCCGGAAGTATTGAGCAGCCGCCGTGATTTTACAGAATCGATTTGCACGGCAACGGGAACGTGGCTTTCCCCTTGCACAGCTTCATACCCCGGTGCAGAAACGATGACACGATAATTTTTCCCAACCTGCGGCAGCGGAATCGCATTGTTGTAATAATATCCGTTTGAGTTGCGTGATAGTAAATATGTTTGTGATCCACTAACTTCCAGCTCTACTTTGGCGTTTTTAACAGGCTCAATTTGATTTGAATCCAATATCCCAAGGCTGTGATTGACACGAATCACCCATGGATTCTCCGGAGAAAAAAAGCTGTTTACTACCAAAACTGGTTCATGTTCGGGTAAATCAACTTCGACAATCATTTCGCAACCAACAAAAAAAAGCAAACCAAAAACGAGCAATGTTGAGCATTTTCTCAATTGAAACATATTTTTCATTCCCGTGTATTTTTGAATTGGTTTTGATCGGGATTTGTGTGAACTAACACAATTCTATATTTTGCATATTTAAAAAGAATAGCTATAGCTGATTGCCGGAATTATCGGGAACAGGCTGGCCTGCTTCACCACCGGCGTGCTGTTTTCTTCTTCACTGAAAAAATAAAAAAATGGATTTTTCCGATTATAAGCATTGTAAACGCCGAATGCCCAAACGTGCTTTCTTTCAGTACTTCCTTTAACGAAGCGGATGGAAAGATCCAGACGGTGATAGGCCCGCATACGGGACCCATTGCGCTCGGAGTAATATTTGATTTCCCCGAAATATTCGCCAAGGAATTCACTGTAATCCACAAAACCGGTATAGGTCGCGGAGGGGAGTGAAATGCTGTTTCCGGTCCCGAACACCCATGTTCCGGACAATTCAATACCTGAACGAATCTTGTGGTTCACGACCAGCGATAAATCATGCCGCCGGTCGTAGCGGTAAGGAAATTCATTGCCAAAATTCAGCTCTTCAAACTGGCGATTGCTCCACGAAAGCGTGTAACCGAGCCATCCTGTTGTCTTTCCCTGTTTCCGTTGCAGAAAAAGTTCAATGCCATACGATTCACCCTTGCCAGCAGTAATTTTATCCTCCCACAGTTCATCCAGCCCGACAAAATTGGCGCCTTCTTTATAGGAAACGAGATTTTCCATTTTTTTATAATAGCCTTCAAGGCTGGCTTCGAGTTTTTTATCTGCAAAAGTGTGGGCCAAACCAAGCGCATATTGCTGGCTTTTTTGGGGTTTTACTTTTGGCGTTGTCGGTACCCACAAATCGGTTGGCAGGCCGATGCCCGAATTTGTCAGCAAATGCACGTATTGGGTCATCGTTGCGAAGGAGGATTTGAGCGCCCAGGAGCCAAAAAGATAGCGCATCGAAAAACGGGGCTGCACCGAGGAGTAGAGCTTAGAATTGACAGAAAAACTGGAGGCATGCAGCCCGGCATTTATTTTCAGAAGCGGCGTCAAATCAAAATCATCTTCGAGATAGAAACTGGTTTCGATTGCTTTTTGCGTGTTGACGGGAGCGATCAGTGTGTCAATTTCGAATACATTATTTCCCTCGGATTTGAAATGCACAGCGCCGGGTCGAAACGTATGCCCGACGACAGTGCCGCCAAATTTAATATCGTGCGCAGGATCCGGCAGAAAATCAAAATCGATGGCGGCTGTCCAGTCCTCAATGCCGGAATGATATTTCAAATAATAGGCTTCACTGGTATTTTGATCGAGGTTTTTTTCTTCGTCAGATAATTCAACGTTGAAGCGATACTTGCTGTACATAAAAGTTGAGTTGCTGAAAAGCTTTTGTGAAATAAGCCAGTTCCAGCGCAAAGTTGAAGTCAAATTTCCCCACCAGAGGTCATTTTCCAACTTATTTTCAGCGGTCTCCCATTTGTCTTCATTTTGCACGTACGCTTTGTCCAATCCGGAATACAAGCTGAGAAAAAGCCTGTTTTTATCTGATAAAATGTAGTTAAACTTGGCATTGAGATCGCCAAAATAATAGCCGTTACCGCGTTCACTCTCCTTTAAAAAAGGTTGAGCCAGCCAATCGATGTAGGTTCGCCGACCCGAAAAAATAAAAGAGGATTTTCCCTTTTTGATTGGGCCTTCGATATTGAATCGCGATGAAATGATTCCAAGTGTAAACTGGCCATCGATTTCCTGATTATTGCCTTCTTTCAGGTTAATTTCCATCACCGAAGAAAGGCGGCCGCCGAAACGCGCCGGGAAACCGCCTTTGGTCAATTTCACGTTTTTCACAGCGTCTGCATTAAAAATTGAGAAAAATCCGAACAAGTGGGAGGCATTATAAACCGGCGCGCCGTCGAGCAAAATCAAGTTTTGGTCGGGTGCACCGCCGCGAACATAAAGTCCGCTGCTGCCCTCAGAACCGGACTGCACACCGGGCAAAAGCTGCATTGCTTTGATAACATCGATTTCGCCGAGCAGAGCCGGGATATGCTGCAACTGGTCGATGGGCACTTCGATAACACTCATCTGCGACTTGCTTTCAATTGGCTCCAACGCCTCGGCAATTACTTCGACGGTTTCTCCCTGCAGCACCGACAACTGCAGCGCTATTTCAATTTGCTGGTTGCTGTTGGCAGGCAACGTTTTTTGCCAGAGCCGGTAGCCAATATACGATCCAAGCAAAGTGAGTGAATCTGTTTCACTCTCCGGCAATGTCAGGCTAAAAAAGCCGTAATTATTGGTGGCTGTGCCGCGATTTTGGTCTTTGATAAAAACATTGGCGCCGATGAGTTTTTCACCGCTGGCATTGTCCTGAACATAGCCGCTGATGGTGAATTTTTGCGCGAAAATTGAAGAAGAAAAGATGAGCAATAAAAGTAAAAAGGTGAGTCGTTGGTTCCCTGAAATCAATGAGACCTCCCGGAAAGAACATCAAATCAGAATTTGGATGGAGACTTCGCAGGATACGCAATTGAATTACCATTTTCAACTTACAAAAACAGAAAAAGGTTCCGCGTAATTTAAGTGGTGTGAATTAGCGCATCTTGGGAGAGTGGAAAAAGAGAGTTAAGCTGCGAAAAAAATCATCTAACTGGTCATCCCGGTTTTCGCTTTTTGAAATACCGGGATCTACTAAATAACTTGAGTTCGATGTAAGCTGTAACATTCTTTACCAAGCATAATTAAAATAGAGCGAAGGCGTCTCGCCGAGCGGTCCGTGCGTTATCCTCGGCGGGACGCCTTCGGACTATATCCTATAATTAATTCGTTTTGTCCCAATTATTCTTACATCGAACTCACGTTAAATATTACCCCAATTTCAGGGGATTCCGGTATTTCATCGGTTGCGATTTGGGTGGATTTAAATGCTTTGCGTGCGATGAAAACCGGAATGACGGGAGGTAGATAGCCCAGGGATTTCCCTTGGCTATAGCTATTTGCAAAAGTAATGTCTTATGTTTGTCATCCCCGAATGTTTTTATCGGGGATCCAAAATTTGTACAAGCATGGATTCCCGATAGGATCATTCGGGAATGACAAATTGAGGAAGCTATCATCGGACATTACTTTTGCAAATCAGTATATCGGGCATTTAAAAGGTTTTTTGATAGTTATTTCAGGCGAAAAATCACAGGAATAGCAACCCAAACTTCTACTGGCTTCCCTTTCTGCTCTGCCGGCCTCCAATTCACGGCACGAACAGCATTTATCGCTGCTTCTGCGCACCCATTATTCCCATCAGCAAGATTTTTAAGAATTTGAGTGTCTTTCACTTTTCCATCAATTCCAACAAGCACATTTAGAATCACACGCCCTTCGAGACCGGCTTTGCGTGCAATTTCTGGATACGTGAGATTTTCCTGTATCGCGGCAAAGCCGCCTACAGGCGCTGGTGCTTTATCGAATTCTACAAATTTTTTACTCTTTTTCGTCTTCATGATTAAAATGTCATCAGAATCATTTTGTTTCTCACCACTCAAACGAAAAATAACCGGGATCCCCACCCATACCTGCACAGGTTTACCTTTCTGTTCAGCTGGAGTCCACTCGGTCGCTTCAACAGCTGCAACAGCAGCTTCGGCGCAGCCATTGTTCCCATCGGCTATATTTTTGAGAATTTGTGTTTCCTTTACTTTCCCATCGACACCAACAAGCACGTTGAGAATCACACGCCCTTCGATGCCAGCTTTGCGTGCCAACTCAGGATATTTGAGATTTTCCTGTATCGTTTTGAAGCCACCGACAGGCGCGGGTGCTTTGTCAAATTCAACGAAATTTTTTACTTTTTTCAATTCAGAGTTTTCTGGTGTTACCAACAAATTTTTGTTCGAGCATTGCCAACTGAGCGGCAGAATGGCCGCACAAACGGTAATCACAACTAAATAATGCCACCAACGCATTTTTTGCACTCCTTTTTTAGAGATTTCAAAAATGTGACTGAACCGTTTAAAAATCGCTTGCGAGTCTTCCGCAAAGTAAATTCCTGAAGCCAGAGCAGCCGTTGGTTTTTGCTGTTTTTTGAGAATATCGTACAAAAACCGGCTGTATTCGGTGGGGTGAATTCCGGTTTCCCGGATGGCATATTCATCGCAGCGCAGCTCACGCAGGTGCAGCAAGCGGCGGTGCATCAGCCAAACCAACGGATTTAAACCGAAAAAAATCAGCGCTGCCATCTGCCCGGCAACCGCCCAAAGATCGCGGTGCTTCAGATGGGCGATCTCATGCTGTAAAACAGATTCCAGCTGCACCGGCGGCCATGAATTATAACCAGCCGGTAAATACAGCGAGGGACGAAAAAGCCCTGTGAGCAAAGGCGTTTGCAGATTGTCACTTGCGAATAAACGGAGATTATTTATTGAGTTTAGTTGTGTGCTTTTTAGTTCAGAAAGTTGAAGTGGAATTGCCTCAGAAAGTTGGTGCTGCAAAATCCGGTTTTTCATCCAAAAAACAATCGTAAAACCGAGGATCGACAGGAGCCAAAGTAAAGCAATCCAGCCTGGAGTTGAAAGGATGAACTCCTGTTTTACGAAGGCAGAAGTGGCAGAAATAGGTGTTAATAAATACAGGCCTTGCTGCGCCACTTGAGCCTGTTGCGGCATTTGCAAAACAGGAGGAATAAATATTTTAAGCATTGCTAATAGCCAGAGCCAGTAACGGATTTTTGTGTTCAGATGAAAAACGGTATCCGCCAACCAAATGAGCGCAATAAACAGAGAAAATTCAAAAACATGCATGGCCAGCGGAAACATCCAGCCTTCAGCCATTGTATTTATGAAATCCATTTTACCTCCGGGGAAAGGTGCATGTTATTTCTTTTGTTGCTCTTCATTTTTTTCTTGCTGCTCAATGAGTGCCTTGATCTCGTCAAGCTCTTTCGACGACAATTCGCCCGACTGAATCAAATGCGTCGCCAAAGCGCCAAATGAACCATGAAAAATACTGGAGACCAAACTTTTCGTCTCATTTTTCATCGCTTCTTCTCGGCGCACTTTTACGGTGTAAAAATTGACCATGCCGATTTTTTGTTTGCGCAAAAACTTTTTATCGACAAGAATATTCAACGTCGTTTGCACCGTTGTGTACGCCTTTTCGCCTCGCGGATATAACTTACTATGTACTTCGCGCACAGTCACCCGGCGCGGCATTTTCCAAATACAATCCATCAACTCACTTTCGATGACGGAGAGTTTTTTAATCTTGTTCATACATCCTCCTATTATTTTCCGAAAATAACTAAATTTATAGGAGCTAACAATAAAAAAATTTTATCCTGGATTTTCCGGATAAAAATATAATTAAAAAAATAGTCACACAACTAAACTATTAGTAGATACGGAATATAATATTTACATACAAGAAAAAAATTGGAATTGAGTTTACAGGCTGGAAATCGGACGATGATCCGGAGTTAATAATTTAATTTTGACACATACAGCGCCATATTTTATATCAAATTTATAAATATTGTTTAATGATATTAAATCAAGAGGATACAAATCCAGATCGAACGAATCAGGCGGCGGCGCCTTTTTTAACGCAGAATTTCAGATGCACATCGATACCGCAAATATGTTTCACCAGCCAGGCCTCGGCTGTTTTATGCAACTCTCTCGCAAGCTGCTCACTGTATCCTTCATCCTTAAATCGATTATAATAATTCATGTAAGTTACAAGAAATTTCTGGTGTGCATTCGCATTTTTCTCGGCAACCGGACAAATTAATTCCGCCATGCATTGTTCTTCAAATGCAAAATGCGTTTTTATGTATTCACCTAAAAATGTGAGAAATTCATCGATCATTCCCTCTGCAGATTTATCCGAAATAGATTTGTCAAAGCCATTGATCATTTCGAATAATCTTTTGTGCTGAATATCAATGTCCTGCACTCCGGTTTCGTACATGCTGTGCCATTGTAACATAAGCACCCTTCATATTAATTTTTAATTTCACTCACTTCTTTTGAGATCGGCAAAAAATCTACAATCCCCGTCATTCTTCAATTTCTTCATAAGGTTTTTAAGGATTGTTTGACCTAAAAATTCACGTATTGCATTTATGGGAATTTTTGTTATTTTCGATACAATGATTTTGACCATCCACCTCGACGGATACTATTATTGACGATCGATGAATAGAAAAACATCCGGTACTTTTATGCTTAAAGCAGCAAAATTCAGGTGGAAATTTCTAAATTGTGGTATCCATTTTTTTTATCGCTGTTAAATATATTTCCCTGCCCAACTTTGTTATGAATATTTTTTAAAACAGCGTATTTTTATGATAAATTGTCACACTCATTGCTCTGATATGCTTTATATATTATATGGATTAATTGCAAAATGACGACGCGCATATCAGAATGTATAATTCAATGGAAGGATGTTTTATGAATTTTTCAACAGTTGATTACGGTGTATTTTTCGGATACATCATTTTTATTGTCGGCCTTGGTCTTTGGGTCTCGCGGGAGAAAAAAGGCCATGAAAAAGATTCAAGAGATTATTTTCTCGCCAGCAAAGCACTGCCATGGTGGGCCGTTGGATCGTCACTGATCGCGGCCAATATTTCTGCCGAACAATTCATCGGCATGTCCGGCTCCGGTTTCGCCGTGGGATTGGCAATCGCTTCCTATGAATGGATGGCGGCCATAACTCTGCTTGTTGTCGGGAAGTTTTTTCTGCCAATTTTTATCGAAAAAGAGTTGTATACAATTCCTCAGTTCATCGAAAAACGTTTCAGCACAAACTTAAAAACGATCCTCGCCGTATTTTGGGTGGCGTTGTTCATTTTTGTCAACCTGACATCTGTCCTGTTCCTCGGCGGAAAAGCCATTGATACAATTATTGGCACCGGTGATGGCAGCCTGTTAATTTACGCTATTCTCGGGCTGGCATTCATCGCTGCAGCCTATTCACTTTACGGTGGGTTGGCCGCAGTTGCGTGGACAGACGTCGTACAGGTAGCCCTGTTAATTCTCGGGGGATTAATTACTTCGTTTATCGCCTTAAATCATGTTACTCCCGAAGGCGGCGTTTTCCACGGATTGAGCCATATTTTCAATACTGCCGGCGATAAATTTCACATGATAATTTCGCGAGAAAATCCAGAGTATTTTAATTTGCCCGGCATAGCCGTTCTGATCGGCGGCATGTGGGTCGCCAACCTGTACTACTGGGGTTTTAACCAATATATTATCCAACGCACACTTGCAGCAAAATCGCTGGCCGAAGCGCAAAAAGGGATCGCTTTTGCTGCATTTCTTAAACTGATCATTCCATTGATCGTTGTTATTCCCGGCATCGTTGCATTTGTTATGTTTGACCAACCAGAAGGAACTGCGGTCATCGACGGAGTAAAAGAGGCATTTCTTAAAGCGGACGGCAGTTTAAATAATGACAAAGCCTACCCATGGCTTATCAGCGTTTTCATCCCGACTGGACTCAAAGGATTGGTATTAGCTGCGCTTACAGCGGCTATTGTTTCGTCGCTGGCATCGATGCTGAACTCGACTTCGACAATTTTTACAATGGATATTTACAAACCGTATTTGAAAAAAGATGCTTCGGAGCACCATCTGGTAAATGCAGCACGAATCACGGCCGGTATCGCCCTTGTTATCGCTATTTTAATGGCGCCGGTCATGGGAAATATTCCACAAATGTTTCAGTACATTCAGGAATACACCGGCTTGGTGAGCCCGGGAATTCTCGCTGTCTTTTTAATGGGATTATTTTGGAAAAAGACCACCAATAAAGCCGCGATTGTCGGTGTTCTCAGTTCAATTTTGGTCGCGTTGTTTTTAAAAACAACAATTGTGGATTTGCCGTTTATCGACCAAATGTTTTACACACTCACCATCACAATGGTTATCATTGCCGGTGTTAGCATGACAACATCCGAAAATGATGACGACCCAAAAGGTATCCCGCTGACGGCAAAAACGTTTCGCACGGATTCTGTATTCAATGTGACATCTTACGTGATTCTGATCATAGCTGCGGTACTTTATACCGTATTCTGGTAGAATTCAAACTATAGAATTTGCTAAAAAAAAAGAGGTACCACTTTTGTGATGCCTCTTTTTTTATTTCCGGTAATGAATGCGAGATTTTAGGTATCAATTCCAAGTCCCAAAATTGGAAAACGGACTAATTCTGTGTTAATTTTTTACCGCCCCACCCCATCTGCGTGGTGCCATCATAAATAGATTTAAATTAATTGTTACAATTTTCCGAAAAAGACCGGGTTTTAAGTATAAAAGAATAGTATTCAACTCACATGATTAACTTTTCTTTTAAAAAGGAACCACGCATGAAACAACTGGATATGATCAGGATGATCTGTTATCCTGTGCGTTTCCGGGCATCATCCCGAGAGAAAGCTCTTTCGCCGCAGAAAATTTCCGAAATGTTGTCACAGCAAGGCATTCAATTGACACCGAATATCATCGAAAAAATGATGACCTACGTTGTTCAGAACAACAAAAACTATATCAATGAAAATGGACATTTTTATTATTCTGCTGAAGAATTAATGACATCTTAGTTACCAGGAAATATTGTCATCTTTTAACTCCCACACAGATTGCGGGTTCAGGAATATGACTCAACGAACAAGCGAAAGGGAGGAGATTCCAATTTTCACTTAAGCCGACTCAACTCCCAATTCCAATTCACCCATCTTTTGTTCTTCCGGTTCAAAAACAGGCTTTTTCCGCCGCACTATTTTCAAGTAGAACCAGTCATAAATTCCTGAAAAAATGATCAGTATAAAAAGTACTGATCCCAACGGCACCACCAAAATATTCAAGGCACCAATCCAGCTTTTGAAGAAGCGTGCATTGTGAATTTCAAATAAATAATTCCATAAGGGCATGCGAAATCCTGAGGTAATCTCTGCGGGCTGCTGAAACAATTCTCCGCGATCGGCTCCGTTGATTGGGATAATTCCCTGCTCATGTGTGTTCATAAATTCACGGCCATCCGGTGTGCGAATATAGCCGGTAACCATAAATTTTGAAGGCCGAACTCTGGAGACATCATTCACTGCTTTGCCATTGCGCAAACTGAAAGCTTTTTCCGATTGCCGCTGCCAGTGGAACAACCCCGAAAAAGAACCGATTAATAAATCTTCCTTTTTGTATGGCGCCAGCACTGTCGACCCCATGACAAAAATCGGCACCTCAAGTTCGAGTTTTTGGAATGGTTGTGAGAAATCATCCGGCGCCTGCCAGAGTCCATCTTCAGCATCGATAATTATACTGCCTGATTTTTCATCATAAACTGCATTGTGAATTTTATGATCCCAGGGATTGTCTGGCAAGAAACCCGGATAATAGGATTTCGGAATCGATGATCCGGCCAAAACGGCCAAGAGTGGCGGCCGCATAAAAAGGCCCGTTCCACCAATTATCAGCATGAAAACCGCAACCCAAATACCAATCTTCAAATGATATTTGAGCATGTATTTGAATAGCAAACGTGTTTTCCTGCTTGATGCTTTTTTGATCTTTCGGGTCTCTCTTTTCCGTTTCCAGGGAAAAAACCAGGCGTAAAATGCGGATATACTGAGGAAGAAAATGACCAGCCCCAGGAAATCGAAAAACAATAATCCCGGCAATCCCCAGGCTTTGCCATAGTGAACATCAAAAAATAATTTGACCAGTGAAACCCGGCTTTCAGGTTCATCGCGCCGGGCCTCGATTCGTTTAAAATCCAGAGAGCTGTTTTCGAGGGAAGCCTGGTAAATATTGGACTGACTGAAAGCCAGAACTGAATTTTTCACCTGCTGGAGTTTGACAAATTTCTCATCCGCTATTATTAGAGGCCGCCATTGTTCCGTTGCCAGATCGCAACTAAACAAGCCATTGTGCGTCGCTGCGATTAACTGATTATGGCTACTTTCAAGCAACAGCAGATCATAGGTTTTTCGATAAAACCGGGACTCCGGCAATCCGGCCATCATCGGGGCAAAACTGCGCCCGCCATCTTCACTTTTCCAAATGCCCTGCTTGCCGCAACCGTAGGCGGTTTGTGGATTTTGGCTCGAATAAACCAACTTAATTAGGGCACTTCGGCTCCAGTTCTCAATATGGTATGGCGACGGAACCAGCCATTTGGGGACTGATAAGCCTGAAATGAGATTTGGGTGATTCATCAAAATTCCGCTCACACTCATCCATATGAGAAAAAGCACGAGAATCAGCCCGATATATTTATGAATCCATTTTGATTTTCGGAATAACCACTGCATTAAAAGCGCCTTCGGTCTTAATAATAATTCATTGATAAGAATTTGGACTACTGACAGCAAAAATAAAACCAAATTTGGTTTTAAGTATTTTAATAGTAAAACCGAGTTTTTTCAGATAAAATTATGTTGAATTCTTTTCAGGAATGAAAAAAGATTGGCGTGAATGTTCCAAAATGAAAACCGATAATGAGTCGAGTGTGTTTTACCCCTTTGCCCCGGAGCCGATGGAAATCAATGCCGGATGGCTGCCTACATTTTCGGTGCTGCCCAAAACCATGCGCAAACACGGCACTCTTTCCCGAAATGATGTTGAGTTACGTAGGCGAGCAACCGTATTTTGATGTTTTTCCAGCGCACCAATTCGTAGTGGTTTATCCCCATAATAATGAACAAGGCTTTCCAAAAGCTGCCAAGGATCGACTGTTTCATCCCAAACAACCCAGGGGCCAACAGTTAAAACACCAATCCCGGGATGCCCCATTATAAAGCCGCCAATGGCATCATTTTTTTCAAAGACAAAACAATATTCCGGATAAAATGTGCCGTTTCTGGTTAAAAAGAAACTTCTGTCATCACCAAAATATTTTCTATCCATGGTAATTATTTGCCGCAAATCTGTCGGCTGAAACGGACGCACATGCGCATGGGGTTTGCCTGGGACGGTGCCGATAAACCGCAACGACCTGTCGACAGTCCGAAATCCTTCGCGCTCATAAATTGGTACGGCGGCAAGCGCAGCATCGAGATACAAGTTTGTGATTCCCTGACTCTCCATGTAATTGACAGAATGCTGGAAAAGCTGCGTTCCATACCCTTTACCACGAAATTCATTGAGAACGATTAAATCACCAATAAAACCGCTATGCGCGTATTTGACGGCCACACAAACACCCACCCGGACTCCTCGTTCTTCAAGCAAAAAACAGCCTTCGGGTCCAAATTCGAACATTCCTTGCAGAGCCGATTTATTTTCGCCATCCCATCCTTCCTGTAGAATACAAGCATAGGCGAAATCAATATCAGACAACAGCATATTGCGGATTTTAACGATGACTTCCCTCCCGGTAATTTCTGATATTTTCCAAGTCTTTAAGCTGGGTATTTTCTGCTATTCCTTAAAATTATTCAATCACTCCGCCACCGAGGCAATATTCTCCATCATAAAAAATTGCATATTGTCCGGGGGCAATACCCTGATCTTCCTCCGCTAATTCAACGGCAACACGCTGTCTAGATAATATTTCAATCCGGCACGGTTCCAGCCGAGGGCCGTGGCGCAACTTGGTTGTGAGTTCAGTTTTGACGGGGAGCGCGGGAATCCAGTTTGCATTATTGACGATAAAATTTCTTCGCGCCTGCGTTTGAAAATCCTTTTTATGCGATATGTAAATTATATTTTTTTCGCAATCCTTCTGCACCACAAACCACGGCCCACCGGAAAGTCCCAGTCCTTGTCTTTGGCCAATTGTGTGAAACCAAAATCCATTGTGTTGCCCGAGAATTTTATTGGAATTCAGCTCGACGATGTCGCCTTTTTTTTCTCCGAGATGAAATTTCACAAACTCCGGATATTTGATTTTGCCCAGAAAACAAATGCCCTGGCTGTCCTTGCGTTCTTTATTGGGTAGATCAAACCGTTGCGCCAAATCCCGCACTTCAGATTTATGCAGACCACCAATGGGAAACCAGGCCCGGCTGAGCTGTTTTTGATCCAGATAGGATAAAAAATAAGTTTGATCCTTCACAGGATCAGGAGAGCGTTTAAGCAGGAAATTGCCATTTTTTTCTTCAATTTGGGCATAATGTCCGGATACAATTTTATCAAAATCAGGATCGATGGAATTTATGAATTCACCAAATTTTATACGTTGATTGCAGAGAATATCCGGGCTGGGTGTGCGGCCGCTTTTGAGCTCCCTAATTGTGTGCTCAACGACTTTATTGTAGTATTGTTCTTGCAAAGGAACCACATGCAAATCCACCCCGGCGTTTTCACACACGGCGCGCGCATAATGCAAATCATCTTCCCAGGGGCAATCGCCAAGATACTGCAGTTCATCTTCGAGCCAGATTTTAAGATAAAACGCAGAGACTTCGTTTGCTCCATTTGCAAGTGCTAAATTTAACGCTACGGAACTATCAACACCGCCAGACAGAAGAACAGCTATTTTCATATTTAACAATACCTTTTATTTTCACAATTGTGGGCATTTTATTACAGTGAGCGAAGTATATTGACTGTATTAATCCCAAACAGCAACAGATTTTTGCTCAGATATATTTCCTGCCAGCATTGGAATAGCTGAGCATTTAAATAGGACAAATTTAGTATGATAAAATGGAGAAAAAAAGTTTTTTTTTCGTTGCTCACTCTATTTCAGATTGGAGGTTCGTCTCAAAAACTGTGGATAAATGAACCCTGCAAACCGGGATTGAAAAAACATAACAATTTATAATAGTCGTGCAATTTTAGTAAAAATTATAATATTATTTAATTCAACTTCTTTATTTTAAAAAATTGTTAAAAAAATTTATGCAACAGGTAAAATATAATAACAAATATTTTGCCATTTTTAATAAAAATCAGCACCGTTTTTTATAAAATATTTCAGACTTAAAAGAAATAATTTAAGTAATTTAAAACATTAAATTAAAAAGGGCACTTGTACTTAAATACTAAGCACTAACCTCATTCATACTTAAATTGCTTGCTTTTTTTAATGTCTTTATTGTATGTTGTATGGCGCAATAATCCGATTTATCCCCAAAAAAATGGAACTGGAATCAGCTTTTAAAAAGCTTCTAGATATTTATGCAAAGTTATTACAGGAAGCATTTAAATTGTCAGCAGCACTGCAACCACCTCACACTGGTACATAGCAATAAAAATATAAATTTCAGCTTTCTCTGATTGATTCAATAATTATGTAAACCAAAATATAATAACCATATTCAATGTATCATTCAGTACGGGAGGAATTATGTTCGTTCAATGCTTTCGGAAAACGTGTCACTTGCTGTTAATTTTCACATTCGCAGTGTGCATGCTAACCAGTACCGGACTCGCCGAAGAGGAAGGTGGAGCCAAAGTTAAAGTTACTATTTCGGGGAAAGTCACAGACAAAACCAGCGGGGAAACTCTTGCCGGAACATCGGTGCAGGTCAAGGGGAAATTCGTTGGAACGGCTGTAAATGCAGATGGCACTTTTATTCTGAAAACAGCGCAGCCCATACCTTTTACCCTGCAAGTCTCGATGATTGGCTACGCAACCCAGGAAATTGAAGTAACCGACGCGACGACGATGCTCGATATTCAGCTCGAAGAAAAGGCATTTATGGTCGGTGAACTTGTCGTGTCTGCATCGCGTCTGCAAGAAAATATCCTCAAAGCGCCTGTGACAGTTGAAAAAATGGATCAGCTGCAAATTCGCGAATCCCCATCGATCACGGTCTTTGATGGATTGGCCAATATCAAGGAAGTTGAAATGACGGCCAACAGCATGGTATTCGCGGGTCCAACTGGCCGTGGTGAAGGCTCGTCACACAACCCGGGTCTCATTCAGCTTGTAGACGGCGTCGATAACACCGGAATCGCCAATGGTGGTTTCGCTATCGGCAACATGGCCGGTCTTTCTGATATTGACATCGAAGAAGTTGAATTTTTGCCCGGTGCATCCTCAGCACTTTATGGCCCCAATGCATTTAGCGGTGTGTTGTTCATAAACAGTAAATCGCCTTTTGATTACCCCGGCGCCAGTTTTCAGGTAAAGACAGGCAGCTCGGACTCCGATTATAGCGGCAGCAATCCGCTTTATGAAGCATCTTTCCGTTATGCGAAAGCTATCAATAACTTTGGATTTAAAGCTGTCGTTTCACAATTCCAGGCGACGGACTGGTATGCCCATGATTTTAGTGATAAAAATGGCGTGGGCCCATCATCACCCGGATATAACGGAACGAATACGTACGGTGATGAAGTTGCCACAAACCTAAACTTAAATGATGTAGCTGCTGCCTTGCGTGCCCAGGGGATGGCCATTCCTGATATGGATTTTGGTTCCATTTTCGTCGCACGTACTGGCTACAAAGAGGAAGACCTTTATGATTATGAACCGGCAAAATCCTTCAAAGCCAGCGGTAATTTGCGTTACCGATTGAACGAAACCATGGAAGCCAGTTTTGATATCCGCCATGGCCGCGGACGCGCCATTTATCAGGGTACCAACCGTTATGCCCTGGACGATTTGAATCAAACTTTCACCAAACTTGAATTAAAAGGGCAGAATTTTTATGTCCGTGGATATACCCAGCGTGAAAATGCTGGTGATTCTTATGATATTATTTTTGCCGGCTGGAACGTCAACAGAACCTGGAAAGGTGATACCCAATGGTTTGGCGAATATGGCGGTAATTATCTGGGTGCTTTGTTGCAAGGTGCTGACCCGACGACTGCCCACGCTGCCGGTCGGGCTGCAGCTGATGCTGGCCGTTTGATGCCTGGAACATCAGAATTCGAAAGCACATTAGAGGATATTATCGCTAAAAAAGATTTTGTCACCGGTGCCGGATTTACCTCAAATTCCGGCTTCAATAATGTCGAAGGCATGTATAATTTTGCCGATAAAATCAGTTTTATCGATCTGCAAGTCGGTGGTAATTTCCGTGCCTACTCTGTCGATACAGAGGGCACAATTTACAGTGATGAAAATGAAGGCATCGATATTACAGAATACGGCGCCTACGCACAGGCTTCAAAAAGCGTGATGGAAAATAAACTGAAGGTAATCGGCTCGCTACGCCTCGATGGTCATAAAAACTTTGATGATCATATTTCACCGCGTATCGCCGCTGTTTATTCACCCAACCCGGATCACCATTTCCGGGCTTCTTTCCAGTCCGGATTCAATAATCCAATCATTGAATCTCAGTACATCAACCTCGATCTCGGTCCAATTACACTGATCGGCGGCACACAGGATAATATGGATCGCACCAACCGGACACTCGGTGCAGGTGATGTTTATGCCAGTGCGATCGATCTGGAGAGTTATCTCGCGGGAACACCACAAGTAGTCAAAACTGATTTTATTAAGCCGGAATACCAAACATCCACCGAGATTGGGTACAAAACACTCATTCACAACAATCTTTTTGTTGATCTCAACTATTATCATTCAAATTATAAAGATCGCTTTCGCAATCCACGGGTTCTCGACCCGACCACTGGAAAAGTTTATGGGTTGTATACAAATGATGATCGCGATGTTGTTATCAGAGGCGCCGGAGCTGGTTTGACCTATAGCTTCAGCAGCGGCTATCGCGTGAACACCAGTTACAACTTTATTGAGCGAACAGGCGGTTCTGAAGATTGGCTCTCGAGTATAAACCGTGCGAAACACAGCGTAAAAGTGAGTCTTGGTAATGCCAAAGTCTTCAAAAATATTGGCTTCAACCTGGCAGGAAGATGGCGCGATGAATTTTTGTGGAGCGCTACTTTTGGAGAAGGCATGGTGGGTGGCGAATTCATTATGGATGGGCAGGTTTCATTGCGCATGCCAAGCATGAATTCTACCGTAAAAGCCGGTGTTAGCAATCTCTTTGCTGAGAACTATACGCAGATGTATGGCAGCGTTGATATCGGCCGGATATTCTATATCGGTTTAAGCTATGACAGTCTGTTCTAATATTTGTAAATTGGATTGATAACCTTAAAAAGCAAGGCATGCAACTATTGCCTTGCTTTTTTTTTATTGAAAAATCAATTGGTTTCAGAGTTAAACAGGCCAATCATCTTTTTCCCAATTTCATGATTCTCCTGAATGCCGCCAAATGCTTCTGCGCCGGGGCCGAAGGCAAAGACCGGAACCATGACACCCGTGTGATGCCCGTCAATGAACTTCAGATTCACTTTCTTTTCCGCGAGCGAACCGCCTAAAAGCGCAAGGCCGCCGGTCTCGTGGTCTGCCGTAACAAGTACCAGCGTTTCCTCGTTATTCGCAGCAAATTTTTGTGCGATCCCTATGGCATCGTCAAAATCAACCATTTCTGTCATCAGGTATTTCTTTTTATTATCGTGCCCAGCCCAATCAATCTGCGAACCTTCAACCATGAGAAAAAAACCATTTTCATTCTGTGACAAAATATTCAGCGCTTTCATCGTCATCATACCGAGGCTAATTTTGCGATCTTTAGCCTTGTGCAGATGGCCTGTTTCCAAAAGGGCCACAAGTTTTTCCGGTGTCGCAACCTTGCGAAATTCTGCATAACTGTTGGCAAATTCATAGCCCTGCATTTTATCTAACAAATCCTTCTTATCGCTGCGTTTGCTGCCTTTTTTGTCCCGCGGTAAAAAATATCCCAGACCGCCACCGATGAGTACGTCTACTCCGGAAACAGCAATCTGTGCCGCGATATCCTGCTGCTTTGACCTCGAGGTTACATGGGCGGCAAAACAGGCCGGCGTTGCATGCGTTACAGAACTTGTGGCGATTAATCCCGATGATTTGCCTTTTTCTTCAGCAAATTCAAGAATTGTTTTTAGAGGTTTCTTCGTTTCAGGATGTACCGAAATAGCACCGTTATAGGTTTTATATCCTGTTGCAAAGGCTGTTGCTCCAGCAGCAGAATCGGTAATATATTTATTTGTCGAATGGGTGAGCACATAACCGGATACATTAAATTTTTCCAAGGCTAACTCACCCTTCACCGTCCGCGCTGCGGTGATTTGCGTAGGCCCCATCCCGTCACCAATAAATAGAATTATATTTTTAGGGGATTTCGCAAAGGCGACCTGTACACAAAGGAAATAAAAAACTAACTTCAAAATATGAGACATAATAATTTTCCAAATAATTAAGTAATAAATTTAAGGCCACTAACGTACATTATTCATAAAGTATTGGTGATGTGCCGAGCACTTAGCCTGCTTTAATCATAAATATTTATTAAAATATTCTTAACCTATTGATAATTCGATGTTTGAGATAAAACGTTCAGAAAAACTAAATTTTCTATTAAAATTATCTCTCACAAATCCACAGAGTCCACAAAATTAAGTTTTATAAGTATTTAAATATTTTCTTTGCGGACTTAGTGCCTTTGCGTGAGAATTATTCAGGATAGTTGATTTTTATAATGTTTGCAAATCAACTTCTGATATTTTTAAAGGTTTGCCTAAGTGCCAGGCACATTTTTACCGGTATAAATATAGTTCAGATAAAATGCATGCTCGCCATTTGCTGCTCTCATCGCGTGAGTGCCAGGATTGAGGAGCGAATTATACGGTAACCTGACCAAAAAAGCAAGCAGCGGATTTAATCTTTTGCGGCATAATCATCTATTTTCAGGATGGTACATATCGGATTGGTCGATTGGTCATCCGATCGCATCGAGAAACCGGGATCCATCAACCCGCAGCACACAGTTTTCCCCAAACGCCTGAGCGGGGGTTAAAGTTCCGCGTATTTCATTATTCAGAACAGATTCAACGGAATTGATTGCGGCGATGGCGGTAAACTTGTAAGCTTCCACAGTTTCGAGCCAGGCTTCGGCCGTCTCTCCTGCGGCATTGGATACGGCGCACCAAACGTGAGATTGCGCCCGTTCGCGGGTTTTAGCGTCAGGCCCGGTGACATTTTTATCCGCCCACTTTTGAGCGAGCCTGCGCGTGGAAGCCAATGAAAACATGCCCCGGGTAATAGGTTCAACCCAGCGATAATGGTTGATAAAACGGCTGGGAAAACTGGTGTAAGTTGTAATATTTTTAATGCCCGTCGAGCGATAAGCAGTCGCTACATCCCCCCAGCTAATGGGCAGAACATGGCGCTCTTTATCGGAAAATCGGATTCGCCTGGCCTGTTTACCGGACGAGAGTTTTTCGATTTTGCCATCGCGGCGGATCTGCACCCCAAAACGCAAATGCTCGACCATCGTTTTTGCAGTACCGCGGCTCGCACTGGAACTTGTGCTGAAAGCGATTTCCAGGTCCGTGGGATTTTTTACTTTTTTAGCTGTATAAACGGCAAGACAATCCGTCGGAACAACATCAAATCCAACTCCGGGAATTATGGCTATGTTTTTCTCTTGTGCTTCTTTATCGTGTGCAAAACATCCCTCAAAAACCGGTATTTCCCCCGTAATGTCCAGGTAATGTGTTCCACCTCCCAGACATGCCTGAAGCATCGGCTCAAAGGTGTGAATAAATGGGCCGGCCGAATGCAACACAAGATCAAAATCGGCTATAATTTTATTTAACCGGCTGCGGTCTTCCAGGTCAAACTCAATTATTTCAAGATTGAGTGACTGTGCTAAAGGAAGCAGCTTCTGCTTCGAACGGCCCGCCAGAAATGGTGTTAATCCACGGCTTTGGGCTTCTCTAGCCATTAGAGTTCCTGTATATCCATTCGCCCCGTAAATAATCCACTTTTTAGACATTTCTCAAATCCTTGTTTTGTTTAGCCTTTGGGTTTGGGACACAAACCAAACGTACACGGCTCATTTCGTAATTTGTTTATCGTCTAAATATAGTTAATATAAAATTTTAGGGCAAAATAATAAAATGGGTAAAACAAAAAAGTCCGGGAGAACTATTCTGCCGGACTTTTTGTTGAAATCAGATTTATCAGCAAAAATTATTTCATTTGTTTACCGCGGAACAGATAGATCGCATTTTTAATTTGATGACCCAAATCATGAATATGGCCATCGCCGCCAATCATCCAGTTTGCAATACCGCTGCCATCCCAGTCTACCAGATCGAAGAGCAAGCCCAGCATCTGTTCTTGTTTTTCAGCTGCAGCTGAACCAACGACGAAAAATCCTTCGCCGCGTGTTACGTTGGTGCCCGTACGCAGGCTGATGCTGTACGAATTGCTCGTTGCGGCGTCATCCGTGTAAAGTTGCAATGTGTTCGGGCCTTCAAACTGGGAATCGGTATTATCATCCAACAAACGGGAAGTTATGTTTAGCGGGCCAAAATATTTGCCATTCTGCATCGAGGTTTCGAGATCGAGGATGAGGCCATCAACTGTCGTTTTTGTATCATTATAATCGCTGGCATCCACTGGTTTATTCGACGGATTAAACTTCAGAACCTGCACCTCACCATTGTCAACAAAATTGCGTGCCAGTCCGGTTGCAGCGCCAACAAAATCACAGAACTGGTTGAAACTCACGCTTCCACCATTTGGATTGGAAAATGAATTTGCTATATAATACGCTGTTTGTTCCGTTGCAAAATCGTTAGCAGTAACTTTCAGCGTATCAATCACTCCTGTTCCAGTGCGGGCGCTGGCTTTTGCCAACTCCGGAATGGCAACCATGCCATCGCCAATCCAAATGCGTATTAGTGAATTTGAATTGCCGTTATAATCCAGTGAAGTCGTCAACAACCCGTTGGAAGTGGCCAGTATTTCTGCTGGAAATCCATCGGCTTGCAAAGTCACTGCGATATTGCTCGTATTGCCCAAAAGATCACGCACCCACAATTGAATATCCAATTGTGGGTTGGCGGGGCCGTCTTCCAAAGCAAGATTCCGGGTGACAGAGGTTGTGCTGCGCGTATAGGTAAATGTGCTGTCGCGATATCCGGTAGCTGAAACCATGACCGTGCGCTCAGTCCCCGGCTCATTGCTGCGCGTCATCACATCTTGATAGTTAAAATCACCATTGCCATCCGTCGCGGCACTGGAACCGGACTGCCAGACGATCGCAGCGCTGGCAATGCCACTTCCCAGGGTCACAGAAGTTATTCGACCGCTCACTTGCTGGATGAGTGGTTCAAAGAAAATTGATTGGTTGCTAATGACATGCGTTGCCTGAGTAGAAATATCGATATTCCCAAGGCTGCCGGTTTGATATTCAACTTTGCTCCATTCCAGGCGCGCGGTGCTGGATTGTGGTTCCAAAAAGAAGTAAGACAGATTTTTTGCCAAATTCCCAGAGGCATTTGTCGTGGTCTCGTCAAGCACAACTTCGTCCGAATCGCGAATAAGTTTGACCGTGGCACCGGAAATGGGCCCGACACCCGGCTCTGTCAGGTTAAATTCTGTGTCGCCATCAATCGTCACAGTATAGGCAGTAAAACTCCAAACGAGATTCACTGTGCCGATATGGGGCATCGAGTTATAGGCTGTAGCGAGTGTCCGGGTGTAGTTTGTATGGCCAATCTGAGAAATGGTCAACGTTTTTTGAAGATCGATGTCGGCGCGGCTGTTAATATAAAATATATTTGTTGTGAACCAGCCATGGGTGTCTGTGAAGGCATCCGGTGTGCCCGGAAATTGCACAGTCGCACCCTCAACAGGATTTCCATCTTTTGTACTTTTAACTTCGCCCTGTACCCGAAATTCGCTTTGTAAAAATTGAGCGGAAATTGGCCCAAAGTCCTGGGTTGCACTCGAACTTAAGGAAACCAATGTTTTTTTAGTGGAAAAATAAGGATGCGAAATCCGCAGCTCGGCCTGGTTCATGGCTTCGGCCAGTTTTGTTACTGTGTAAGAAAGTTCAAATAGCCCGTCGCCAAGCAGATTCTGTGAGCTGGTTTCGATTTGATTAACAAAAAGCGCTGCCTTGCCGCCATCCAGTCCGCCCTGACCATCACTACCAACACCGCTCCCTTTTATAAGTAGTGAAAATGAATTGAATTGCAGCGCCGGGTTAATTTGCTGAGTTTCCCGATTACGCAGGTTGACGACTTCGCGCACTTCATTAAAATAGGTAAAGCCATTCGCACCTAAATTACTGCCAACCAATTCGGCGCTTTGGTTGAGCATGGCCTGAGAATCGATCAAATAGAGCAGATTAAATATACCACTGGCATTTGTTATCGCTGTCGTTTTGGTTAAACCATCGATCTGCAGAGCCATAACCTGTCCCATGGGTAAAATCTGACCGTCACTTTTCAAGATACCTGTTACATGCAAATTAAAAGCATCAAAATCGAGTACGGCATTCAATACCTCAGAATCATCTTTTGCAATTTTTTCAAAAGTCTGATTTACAAAAAACTCGCTATTAAAAATGACGGCAACGGTATCATCGATTCCGAGGTTCGTTTCACCACCACCAATTACCGACAATGTATAATTTCCTTCGCTATCCGTAATTGTACTCTGCACAAGTTGTCCCTTGTGCCAGGCTTCGACGCTCAGTTCATCGATTGGAGCTGAACTGTCGCTTTCCTTAACGTTGCCACTTAAGCGATAAATCATAGCTGCATTATTTACAGTAAGATAAAGTCCTATCGACTTCGCTTCTCCCGGTGAAATCATCGGCAGATCAAAATTTTCCGGGATATAGCCGTGCGATTCAACATAAACCGAAAAACCATCTCCCGAATACTGTTGTAAATCGACATCAAAAGTTACCGAATTATTGCTGCTAACCACAGCCAGTGCATTGCCGTTATTGCGGAATTCGTAGGTTGCCTGAATCGGATTATTGAGCCGGTCAAATGCCTGAATTGCGTATTGTGCACTAAAATCTTCGGTTACGATTGCATCAACGTAAGTAATTCCAGACAAGTTTGTTGGCACCAGAGTTTCGCTGGTGACCGATTCGTCGCCGGGGAAAACATACTCCACTTTCACGCTCAAACTATCGCTAAATTCAGGTTCGGCGAGCTTAATTAATGCCCGGCCAAAAGCATTGGTTTTGGCGCGGCCATATTCGTCACCCTCTTTGCTGTAAACGATAACACTGGCATTTTCGAGCAGGGAATCAGGCCCGGCCTGCGGGTCTTTCGTCAGAACATCCAGTGTAACAAATTGGGAATCTGAAGGCTCCATAATAAAATTAAATGCTGTTGCCGTTCCCGAATGAAAAACTTTTTGTTCTTTTGGTGCATAGCCCGGCACCTGCACGGAAAGAACAAAAAAGTCAGGGGCGTCACTCCAGTAAGTTGGTTCCGAGAATGATTCATTGGTCCGCGAAGAACTTTTTGTGAGCGCTGCGGTGTTTGCGAAACCAACTGCCCCACCCACCATTAGCGGTGAGATAGTTACAGCATTTCCGGAAAGTCCACCGACATCGCGAAGAACGAGAAGACGACCGGCGCCGGCTCCATTTTCTGATTCAAATTTGTAAAAATAAACGCCATTGGCGACATTCGATAAATCGATAATTGTTCGAAATCTCCCGGGCAAAGAAATATTTTCACTGCGTGTTGCAAGACGCTGCCCGGCAATATTATAAATTGATAATCGAATATATCCGGGTTTGAAAAGATCAAATTGCAGGGTACTTCGACCATTGGAAACAGGATTTGGATAAGCGTTATAAAGTTTGAATGATTCAGGTTGAACGGCAGGACTAAAATTGTCATCGACGGCCAGGGGATTTATGCGCGATTCGATATTTCCCGAGTAAACTCCTGAGCTGTTTGAGTGTAATGTATCGCCTAAACGGTAACGATAATCTCCACCCCAATAAGCGACTACGGCAATATTATTCAGCAGTGCACTCGTTTGGCTGTCGCCAATAATTCCGCTGACAGCTTTGCTAATTGTCGAACTTCCCAACTCGAAGGATACGCTGTCAGGTTGAGAAAATACAAATTTATGAACCGACGAACTGTTCTGGCTGGCGATATTTTCAATTAATACGGGGCTATTCACCGATGGATAGTTTGCACCCAAACTAAAAAAAAGAAGAAATGTGAATCCGGCAATTTGCGCTATTCTCTTAGTCATATTCTCTCGAACTTGTATTAATTCCTGCTTCATTTTCAACTCAAATCCTTTATCCACTGTAAATTCTGTACTATTTCCTTCCACCTGATCACTACTTTTATCGACAATTTGCCACATTCAATGCAAAAAGAGAGCAATAAATAACTTCAATTTATTATTTATTGAAGATTAGCAGATCGCAACAGGCAAAAAACGATTGATGCATATATGCAAGAAGCAAGCCATAGTAAGTTATATTGTGAAATTTAGAGGATTTCAAATCGTTTGAAATGAAGAAGTTATAAATTTGAGGGAAAAAGGAAATTTGACTCCTGTTTAAAAACAGACTGTTTTTAAAATAGATGCAAAAAAAATGAACCACAGTGATAGGGTTGTTTCACAGTGGTTCATTGAGTTCTCTTCATTTGTCAAATTCACTCATGCTGGCAATCGTCAAGCTCCTTCCGGTTTTACCTTCACAACAACAATCGTCTGATCATCGCGGGATTCATAATCGTTGATAGTGCTCATCAATAAATGACAGAGTTCATCAGCAGTTTTATGATGATTTTTTTCGAGAATTGAAAGCACGCGGTGCTCACCAAATTCCTCATTTTCCGCATCGACAGCCTCGGTAATTCCATCAGTGACAAACAGAAAAACATCGCCAGCATGATATTTAATTTTTTGCTCCTGCAATTTTTCATCAAAAATACCATTGCTGTTGAGGCCAAGGCCAATCCCGTCCGGTGTTACCGACTCAACTTTGTTCTTTTTCCGGTTATAATAAAATAGCGGCAGATGCCCGGCTCTCGCCAGTAACATGGTTTTGGTTTGACAATTGAAATGGCCGCCAAGAATCGTCATAAAAAACTGCTTGTCAAGATTTTGTTTTAGCAGCACGTTCGCCCGGATAAACAATTCACGTGGTAGCAGGTTAAATGTATTCAACGAGCGCATAATCCCCTGCATTCGCGACATGTACAACGCCGCTGAAGTGCCTTTGCCACTGACGTCTCCCACGATCACTGTCAGGTGGCCATCCTGACCATTTAAATAATCGAAATAGTCGCCACCCACTTCCATCGCCGGGACAGATGTACCGCAAATCTCCAAACCCGGAAGTTCGGGCGCAGTTGTCGGCAGTGATGAAAGCTGGATTCGGCGGGCGATTGCAAGCTCGTGCTTAAAACGCTCCTGTTCCGTAATTACCTCATGCAGAAAAGCGTTTTCGATGGCAACGGCGGCCTGGTGCGAAACATAACTCAAAAAATCCAGGTCATCGCGGTGAAAAGCTGTTTCCGAACGTTTTTCCCCGATAAGCACTGCGCCCAGCAGTTTACCCTGCGAGGTTATTTTTAGAATGTGATAAACCCCAAGATTTTTAAAATTCGTCTGCAAATTTTGAGGGAACGTATTAATACTATAGCGTGAATCACTCGAAGAATCTTGTAAGATTGCATTCATTTCTGTGAGCGAATCAGAGCAAAATTTCACCCATTGATTATGCGCAAATCCAATACTTTCCTGACAACAACATTCGCTTTCATTGCGAAAAAGAACAATGGCAGCGCGCTTCAATTGCATTTCCTCAGTCAGCATTTTTATGATGCCATTGCCGAGATTTAACAAACTTAATTGTTTGGTTAAAATTCGCGCCATCAACCGGGTCGTGACCTGGTAATTATATTTATTTCGAAAAAACTTTCGATCGATAATACTTTGCCCGATGCGGCCGACTCGCAAACCTAAATAGGCGATTATTACCGCGGAAGTCATCAGGACAATATAGCGCGTCATTTGAATTGCTGCTGAATCCGATTGATCCCGTGATATTTCCAGGATGGCCCGTGAAAAATAAATCGCTGGCAGGTTTTCGGTGAGATTGGGAATGAGGGTCAAAAAATAGATGATCGCTACAATCAGGATGGTAGCCCACGCACTCGTGACGATAACGTATTGGATATTTTTCCTTAACCTTAAATCGAGCTCAAGCAGGCGGTAACGACCGATCACATACATATAAGAAAATGGCAGTGTTAAAATAGGCAACCCGGCATAACCGTCCATTTCTTTAAAGCCCCCCAATTGCACAAAAACAGCGATGACCACTGCTAAAAGCATCCCGGCTACGTTCAAATAATTGACTGGCCGCATAATTTGTTTGTTTTCCTGGCTTTGCGCTCTCAAATCAGTGAAGAACACAAAAACAAAAAAGATGCTGAAAAGTATCGCCAGCACCGCCATCAATAGTGAGTTGAAAATGAAAAAACTGAATGCTATAATCAGAGAGAAAATATAGGCAATTCGTACATTCCAAATTCGTGCATGCAAGCCGGGATCATAGGAAGGAAAATAAATCCGACTGTGAATCCAGATCGAAAAACTAAAAACTATTACGAGCGTTAATATAAAACTATGGAACGGATTCGAGATTCGGAAATGCAATGCACCAGACAAAGCAAAAAAGCAACCAGATAAAAAGAGAGCCATTCCGATGAGGCGCGCGGCAATAAAATGTGCTTTCCTCATCCCGATAAATAATCCCACTCCTAAAACAATCAACCCGCAAATACTAAAAACAATATAAGAGAGATTTATTTCAAATTGCACCAAAGTCACTTGCAAAGTATGCCAGGAATTCTCTCGCAAAATCACATATTGAACTGTCGATCCGCTGCGGCCCCGGGCCATGATGGCATCAGCTTCCATCATGTCCTTAAAATCCTTGCCATTGATACTGACAATTAAATCACCAGCTTTCATGCCGGCGCGCTCAGAAGCGCCCCCGGAAAATACTTTTGTTACATAAACTGCCGGACCGAGATCACGCAGCACACGCAGAGAAAAATCTGAGCGTTTGACACTATAATTGTAGCGTCGGTCAAGGGCAGGTTTCAGCACTTGCAGGATCATTCGGGAATCGTCGGGAATTTCACTGATGAGACGATGCACTGCTTTTTTACTTTGAACAGACTTGCCATTTATAGAAACTAAAATATCCCCGCTTAATATTTGTTGCGGGTTTCCATTCTCTACAGTTGGCTTCTGCGCATCTGTTGCGACCAATTGTGATGGCAAACTTGCTTTGACGTATAATGGCGTCGGAATATCACGGAATATATTTTCATCGGTAGCCCTTCGCGCAACATTATAGAGAGCAACGGACCAAATCCAGAGAATAATGAAGGCAGCAAATCCGAGCAAAATACGGAAAACTTGTGGGTGTCGATCAAAATAAAATTGTCTTCTCATTCGGCATTTTTCTTTTTTAAAATCCGGCCGGGGAATGCTTTTAGCTTTATTGAACCCTTGGTGCTACGGAGAGATAACTATTTTGTTCAGGGTAAAATCCTGTAGTACAACATAAATATTAAATTCAGCAAAATCAAGCCGTCGAATCTTTCGCTTATACCGGTAATCCATTGTGCATAATTCGTTCAGCCCGAAACCATTGTCGATTGTTTCGTCATTTTACTGCATATAACAAATAAGGTTTTACTTCGTCAGCCAATCGGTTCAATTTGCTTGTAAAGGGAATCCACCAACTAAAATTGCAGATTCTCACTAAAAGCATGCGGAGCCGCAGGCCGGCGCCTGCACTATGACCTGATTTGTTGGCAATCTTTGTAAAAGCTCTATTTTACGGAACTGCTCTATTGAACATTTAAAAAGGCAAAATTTTTATAGGGTGAATATTCAGAATGGAAAAACCTGTTGCCATATTTTTCCTTTCTTCCTATTTTAACGTAAAATTGATGTAAGCCCAAAATGGATATGCTGCATGTCATCCCGGTTCGAGTGCCAGGGAGATCCCGGAATCTCCCTGGCAAAGCACTTGAATCTTTGATCGAGTTAATCGTTTGAGATCCCGGTATTTTGCGTTGCAAAATCTTGGATGACGCGGCAGATTAGTGCAGTGTCCATATGTCAAACTCATGTTATTTTAGTTCACAATTGACCTTCAAACTTTATCAAATCAAGCAAAGATGTCACGGCACAAATTAAGAAAATTTGCAGCAATTGCAACCGCATCCAATGTGTTGTTAAGTCCACCGGACACCAAAGGGAACTGGCAAAAGAATTTTTTTAAAAACACCAATCCAATAATTCTTGAATTGGGATGTGGCCGAGGAGAATACTCAATCGCATTGGCCAGATTAAACCCGGATAAGAACTTTCTCGGCATCGATATAAAAGGCGATCGCCTTTGGGCTGGCGCCAAAATAGCTGCACAGGATAAATTAAAGAACGTGCTGTTTATGCGGATTGATATTTATGATTTGCTCAACTATTTTGCTGAAAATGAGGTGACAGAAATCTGGATTACATTTCCGGATCCATTCGAAAGAGGGACAAAATACCGGTTGCGATTGACCTCAACCCGCTATCTACCCATGTACAAAAAAATCCTGATCGACGGCGGCTGTGTCCATTTCAAAACCGATCACACAAAATTATATGAATTCACAAAAGCAACTCTCCAGGAAAATAAGATTGAGATTTTGGAAGATATTGCTGATTTATACAATACGCCCATCGACAATATCAATCTCACCATTCAAACGGCATTTGAGAAAAAACACTTGGAAATGCAAGATACAATTAAATATCTAAAATTTAAATTCAATTAGATTGAATTATTCATAAAGCGCAGTGGATGTGCCTGGCGCTTAGTTGATTTTTATAAATTTAACTAAGCAAAGCAGCTTTTAATTTGATTTGTAACTTGAAGAAGTGCCAGGCACATTTTTACCAGTTTATGAATAGATCAGGTTAGCTTGAAATTATTTTTATGCCAGGCTTGTTTGATTTGATCCAACATCCGATTCAATTCATCATATTGGCCACAAAAATTAAAGGCAGTCAATGGTAGACTACGTAATTCTCGTCGACAAAAAGGATCAACAAATCGGTATTGAAGAGAAAATGGATGCCCACAAATCCGGAAAATTGCATCGCGCATTTTCCGTTCTCTTATTTAACAAAGCCGGAGAATTGTTGCTGCAAAGAAGGGCTTTGGACAAATACCATTCTCCCGGTCTATGGACGAATACCTGCTGCAGCCATCCGCGCCCCGGTGAAAATATCCAACAAGCCGCCAAGCGCCGTTTAATCGAAGAGCTGGGAATTCAATGTTCATTCAAAAAAATTTTCGATTTCATTTATAAAACCACCTTTGATTATGGTCTAATAGAACACGAACTGGACCACGTCCTCGTTGGCGAATTTGAAGGCGAAATCAAACCCAATCCCTCTGAAGTGATGGAAATTCGCTGGCAGTCACTCGGCGATTTATACGAAGAAATCAAATCCTACCCGGATCGATTCACCATTTGGTTTCAAATAATGATCGAAAAAATTGCTCAGCATGAGAAACCCCTTTTTCCTGCCCACGCTCAACTCATTGACTCCTGAACTATGATTTTTCGGCGAAGGCAACGCTTCCGGTGCACTGTGGATTCAGTATTGCAATTGCCCATTTATTCTCACCACTATTTTTCTTAAAATTTATTTTCACACATTTTTTAACCAATTCAAAATTATTCAATGCAATTTGTAAACCTATCCAACTCCCCCCACGTCTATCAGTGCGGAAAGGGAAAATATGAGTTTTAATGAACAGCAGGCCATCCAGGAGACTCGAGACGGTGACGCCAAGGCATTTCGGGACCTTGTCGAGCATCACAAAAAGAATGTCTACTATTTGGCGCTTGATCTCACCGGCAACCATCACGACGCGGAAGACCTCGCACAAGATGTCTTCGTCAAGATGTATAATTCGTTAGATTCCTATCGCGGCGATGGCAAATTGAGTTCCTGGCTTTACCGGATTACGGTCAATTTATGTATCAATAAAAAACGAAAAAAAGCACTGAATTCTATGAAATTACAAGAAGATTTTTCGCGGGAGAAAAGTAACAGCGCCTCTTTTGATGGCGGCAGAGTGCAAGAAAATCCAGAAAGAACGACCGACAGCACGCTGGCACAAGCCCACATAAACAATGCTTTGCAAAGTTTATCCGAGCGTGAACGCGCTGTTTTTGTTCTGCGACACTATAAAGATTTACCGCTCAAAGAAATCGCTCTTTCCCTCGATATCGCGGAAGGCACTGTGAAAGGCCTGCTCTTCCGTGCCATTCGGAAATTACAAGTTGAGTTATCCTTTTATCGTCAGGATCTTGGCCTGGAGGTCTCAAAATGATTGGCTGCAAAAAATATCATAAATTTTTTGTTTTGGCACTCTACGATGAGTTAACCGAAGAAAAGAACAACGCGTTGCAGGCACATTTGCAATCGTGTGAGAAATGCCAACGCGAATTTCAGCAAATGCAGACGACCCTTGGTGTGATGAATGAACGCCAACGTCCTGAGCCCGAAGATGCATTCTGGGATGGATTCTGGGGCGACGTACAGGTGAAATTGCAGCAGGAAACCAAGCCACAGCATGCAAGCCTGATATCGTGGCCACGTTTAAAAGTCAGTACAAAAAAATTGCTGCGTCCGAGAACTGTTCTGCAATTTGGTGCAGCGGTCAGTTTTATGATCATTGGTTTTTTCCTCGGGAAAATATATTTCACTAATAACAGCCAGATTCAAAACCAGGGTCTGTTTTTAAACGACAGCGCCACATTCCCTATCGAGCTGCAAAGACAGACGAGCGCTTATCTTGAGCAAACCAATTTGCTATTGCTGGGCATATCAAATTTTGATACGAAAAATGAGGATCCATTTATTCTCGATTTGCAGGATAAAAAAGGCTATTCGAGACAACTTGCCCGGCAGGCCGCTGTACTCAAACCCGGCTTGTCCGATGCCAAAGAAACCAGGTTGCTCGGCCTGATTTCGGAGCTCGAACTCATTCTGCTGCAATTGGCCAACCTCGATGAAAAAGACGATATTCCGGCGATCGAATTCGTCCAGAGCGCCATCGACAGACGTTCGATCCTATTAAAAATTAATCTCGAAAAAATACGCAATAAAAATAATTCCTTTCCTTCCTCGAAAAAGAAAAATGAAAATATACCATCATCTCTATAAAAAGGAGAAAATCATGACTCCGAGAAAAAGTGTACAGAAAATAACTTTAACAACAATTATGCTCATATTCGCATTCGGATTTTCGACAACAACATTTGGTAGAGCCGAGGCAAAATTGAACAGCATATTTTCCTGGGGCACTACCCAATCTGCTGATTCAAAAGCCTATAACGAAGCTTACAGCCTGGTCATCGATCAAAATTGGCAGAATGCATTGCAGGCGATGCAGGCGTTTGTCGGCCAGTACAAATCCAGCAATTATCTCGACGATGCCGAATATTGGATCTGTTATTCGCGCTCTAAATTGAACCACCCCGCAAAAGATGTTTTTAATTGTTTTGATGCATTCGTGAAGAAATATCCCCGCAGTTCCTGGTCGGACAACGCGAAGCAGGAACTCATTAAATTGGGCAATACGCTTGCACGATCCGGTTCGCTGAGCAAAGAATATGAAGAATATTTGCATGCGATGAAAAAAAGCCATAAAGATGAGGTCAAATTGCAGGCAATTTATGCGCTGGCTGATATTGGAGACGAACAGGCTTTGTCGACCTTGCTTACAATTTATGATCGCAATGAAAATGAAAAAATTCGCGGCGCTATTCTTTACATGCTCGCCGATTTTAAATCGGACGTTGCGTTGGATAAGTTGATTTTAATCGCTAAAAATGAACCAGCACTGGCACTGCGCAAAAAAGCAATTTATGCGCTTGGGGACAATAAAAATCCAAAAGCCGAGGCAGCGATTTTACAAATCATAAACTCCAGGGCGCCAACGACTTTGCGCAAAGCCGCCCTGCACACACTGGACGACAAAAAGAACCCGAAGGTGATTGCGCTACTCGAAAATATCGCCCTGACAGATCCGGACCAGAGCCTGGCGAAAACAGCAACCTATGCTTTGGGAGAAATGAATTCACCGCAGGCTGAAAAAGCCTTGCAACGCATTTTAACCGAGGCCATCGAAAGTTCGGTTAAAAAAGCAGCTCTCTACGCCATCGCCGATCAAAAAGGAGATGCGGCTCTCAATGTACTGCTCAAAGTAGCAACTGAAAGTAGCGATGAAAACTTGCAAAAAGCCGCAGTCTACGCATTAGCTGATACGAAGTCCCCAAAAGCATTTTCAGCCCTTAAACAAATCCTGGAAACCAGCCAGAAAGAAAAAATCCAAAAGGCAAGTTTATATGCACTGGCTGATTTGCACGAACCGCAGGTTGCGCCGTTGCTCTATAAACATGCGATGGAAAACGCAGATAAAAATCTGGCCAAAGCCGCCTTGTACGCTTACGCTGATTTGGACGAAGTTCAGGCGGCCAAACTGTTCGAAATATATTCGAAAACAAAACACGTTGAAGTTCGCAAAGCAGCGCTTTACCAGATTGCTGAAAAAGGACCCAAGAGTGACGCCCTAAGTCAGCTCGCAAATATTCTGAAAACCGAAATCGATCCTGCGCTGCGCAAAAGTACTGTCTACGCCATCGCTGAAATCGACAATGATCAGGCTGTGGATATCCTGCTCGACACCGTTAAAAATGACCAGGACGCCGACGTGCGCAAATCTGCTGTCCGGGCGCTGGGTTCAATCGATTCGGAAAAATCGCAAAAAGCATTGCTTGAAATATTAAACTTCTAATTGAGTATTACGACGTGGGAATTAATTAGGCACAGGATATAGCAATGAAAAATCAAATCATACATTTAACGATCACTCTTTGTTTGCTCCTCACCGCGAAAATCGTTTGCGCGCAAAGAGCGATTCACCACCCGGGCGGCGAGCATCGTTTAGCTGAACTCTGGAATTGGGCTCAAAAAACCGCCCGGGAAGGCAAGAAAAGTAGCGGATTTTGGATTGGCTACTCTTTTAACAGAAGGATGGCGGAAAATTCCTGGATGGGCAGCTTTTACTCCGGGAAACAGAAATCGGTGCACCAGCTTTGTGAAGTTGTGTACGGCATTACTGACGACGATCCCTACAACAGCGATGACAGCGATATCTCCATCAAAAATTTAGCCCGGCATGAAATATATCACGGCAAAACCGGAGACAGAATCGGAAAAGATGTTGAAAAGGAAATTGCGGTGATGTTTTACATTGAGAGGCAAAATACCGGCAAATTCAAGCTGGAAAAAATTAAACTCAGCAATCTCACTCTTTACATGAATTTGCGCGAAGCACCGGTCTATTGGCTTGGCAAAATCAATACAGATGTCAGCTTGAATTTTTTGATGAAAATGTTCATCGAAAATGATGAAACAAAGATACAGAAGAAACTGATCCACGCAATCAGTTCCCACGACCGGCCGCAAAAAGTTTTGCCATTTTTAAGAAAAATCATCCTTGGGCAAATGAAGACGGATTCAAAAATGAGATTGCGCAACAAGTCCAGACCGCAGCAAAAAACAATTACGGCATAAAAATTATATCCAATATTTTCAGGAGAAAAATCATGAAAAATCTAGTCGTTTTCGCAGCGCTCATTCTTGGTCTGGTAATCAGTCAATCGACACTGACAGCACAGGAAAAAGCGAAACAGGAAGATAATGAAGTGCAAAAAGAACAGGCCCGTCTCAAAAAAGTCACAGAAAAGCAGATGCAGGAAGCCCGGAGATTGCACAGAAAGAGTCGTAATTTATCCGAGGAATTGAGCGAAGAAAGATTGCACGAACTGGAAAGCAAATTACACGAATTGCAGGAAGGCAAGCTCGAAGAAGTACAAGAGAAACTGCGCGATATCGATTTTCACGAACTGCGCCACATCGCCGAAATTGAGCTACCGGAGATCCCTGAAATCAACATTGTGATTCCAGAAATTGAGTTTGATTTGGAAAACATTGAGTTTGACTTTGAATTCGATCATGATTTGGAATTCAATTTCGACACGATTTATGAGGAAGATCATGTAATTCGGATTGACGGTGACAAATCCCATTTTATCTATTCATCCGGAGCACGAAAACTATTCTCTGATCTCAGCGATGATGAAGAGATCAAGATTCAGGCTATTCGTGCGCTGGATAAAAATAATGCGACAGCCACTTTGCCAGTGCTGCAAAAACTTTTCGACCGTGAAGCAAGCCCGGCGATTCGATACGCAGCAACCAGGAAATTGCACTATTTCCTGAAAAATGAAAAGAGCATTGATTTGCTCGGCGATCGCGCCCGCAACGATCCCAATATTCAGGTTCGAAAAGCTGCCATTTCAATTCTCGGCAAGAGCGACAAAAAAAAAGCAAAAGCCATTTTAGAAGAATTGGCAAAAGAATAATGAAACATAGTTAACGTGAGCTCGATGTAAGCTGTAACATCCTTACCAAGCATAATTAAAATAGAGCGAAGGCGTCTCGCCGAGCGTTTCGTGCGTTATCCTCGGCGGGACGCCTTCGGACTATATCCTATGATTAATTCGTTTTTCCCCAATTCTTCATATACCGAACTCACGTTAGTTAGCGAGTTTCCGTTTTTAAAACACCACCCAACTCATCTACTTTTTCATAAAAAAGCTTCATCCTGCACGATGAAGCTTTTTTTATTTTCTCGCCAGAAATCCCCGATGCAGGTATTCTAATAGTCCAGTTGCAATCTCTGATTGAAATTATCAGGCACAAAATAATAAAAATATCCACCCGAGTATTGCACGGCTGCAATCGAAGTTGAAAGGAAGCTCAATGACTCGCCTGCTCACAAACTTACTGCTTTTGAGTTTATTTCTTGCAAACACAGCTTTCTCCGGTACCGACACCGATCGGCGCTGGGAAGATAAATCGCTGAATTCATCAAAACTAATCGTTAAATATTACCGCGCCGAACAAATGGACACGGTGCGCATGGTTCTGCAATATTGGGAAAATGAATGCAATATGAACGAACCCCTGCTGCGTTTTAAAGTCCTTTTAGCCATGCAGGACGGCACATTCAACGAAAAACTTTACGACGATCGCATTATGGGCTTTTTGATGAAATACCGTGTTCGCGTCGAAAGCATGCAAGAAAAAGGCGCCGACGCCTGGAAAATGCGGCATTCGTCCTCCAAAGAAAATTTACCCAAGGCGCCGTTTGTTAGCGAAGCCTTCAATAAATTGACCATGAATATGGCCATCCGCAGGCAGGATGAATTTAAAAAAGGCGATCCGCAGCGATTCTTCAGCCTGTTTTACAACCATGAATTTGATAAAGCATTAAAGACAGTGCAGGAAATGGATTACGCCGAAACCGAACTGCAAAAATATACCAAGTCCTATTTAGAAAATGCAAACTCCCGATTGGAAGAACATTATGCTGTGCACAGCGGTTCGTGGATGCCATCCGGCAATTTGGATGTGCTTGGCAGCCACCCGACCTTCGGTGTCACCCTCGGATTAAAAAAGAATCGCTGGCTTTTAGATATCGTCGGCGAGCTGCGATTTACGAAATCCAAAGCAACTTACACTGTCGGCTCACCGACAGGAATTGAAGCGACGGACAAATATCGCGGTGGTTACATGGGTCTGGAATTCGGCCGCGAGGTCTGGCAAAACAACCGTCAGGAATTCGATTTACTGGCTGGTTTTGGTTACGAGGGATTCGACGCGCTCACTGGCCGGGGGGCTGACCAGGATGTATCGCCAGCGTCAAAAAATATAAATTTTGGCGCGGGCTACCGTTTTTTCCTGCATTCTTTTAGTACGGCATATCTCGGTTTGCAAGTCCGCTACGCTCTTATCGACTATGATTCTGATGGTGGTTCTGACTTATCGGGAAATGCACTCACCTTCCGGCTTAGCTTCGGCAAAGCCCGCAATTCAAATAAGGCAAAAATTCTGCAAAGTTTCGGCAAGTGATATTCTTTTGAGCCACCGATTAGCGCTGATTTTCACTGGTGATTTAAATCAGTGGCAATCGGTGTCAATCCGTACCGTCAAGAACCTTGACTTAATTAAATTGATAGGCCGGGTGCTCCGCAATTTTGTCATTATTTGGCCTTTGAAAAATGGCGTTAAGAACTTTTGGTTAATTTCCGTTAAAAATCATTTTTTGTTTGAGCGTAGCGAGTTTAAAATGATTTAGGAAATTAGCCAAAAGTTTAGCCGATTTTTCATCAGCCTTGATTTTTTTGTTTCTTTTTTGATCAAGCAAAAAAGAAAATGCACAAAGTATTGATAATCAAGTTATTAACCCGCATTCAGCAGAGTTAAGATCACAATCAATCATTAAATAATCTCAAGTACAGCTTCCGGCGGGCGCCCCAGCACAGCTTTGCCACCAACAACGACGATTGGCCGCTCAATTAGGGCCGGATTTTTCACCATCAACTCTATCCACTCTGCAGCACTGCGCTCATCTCTTGCAGAAATCCCGAGCTCCTTTGCCACCTTATCTTTGAATCGAATTATATCCTGCGGCTGTTTTCCCAACAAATCGAGGATTTCTTTCAGCTCCGACTGAGTCGGTGGCGACTCTAAATATTTGACAATTTCAGGCTCGATATTATTATCTGTGAGCAATTGCAATGTTTGCCTGCTTTTGCTGCACCGGGGATTGTGATATATTTTCGTCTTCATACTAATCCTTTCAATTATTCGAATTTTAACGCACAGTGCAAATCAGAAAATGATTAAAAATATTTGGTTGATTTTTGTAATTTTCCACCATTTTCGTCATTCCCGCATTTTTTTAGCGGGAATCCACACTGCATTAGAGCTGACAAATGAGAGATTTTGTCTAAAAGCATAACGGAATGACGAGAAAAATTCTCCACCTAACAGGTTAATTTGAGTATTGTACAACAGCGCATTTTACTTCTTTTTTAACATATTTTCGCGCATCAGCTCAGCCACGCCAAGCGCATTATCCGATCCAATTTCGCACAATTTTTCGATAACATTTTGCTGATCAACAGCCGGCCGGTTTTGGTTCAACTTAAACTTCCCTTCAATTTGATTGACTTCTATTTCGATCCCAACAATGCCGCGAAGCTCATGCGCCGGATACTCAGGTTTCCATGGATTTGTGTTCGTTTTTTCATGTTTTGTGGCTAATGCCTCAACAATGTCCCGCAACCGCGCTGTGTCGGTAAATACACTCGCGCTGCCGCTGAAATGCACAACCGCGTAATTCCATGTCGGCGCATCATTTTCTGTGTACCAGGTTGGTGAAATATAAGAGTGGGGACCGTGAAAAATCACCATCGCCTCAGGATTTGACTTCAAAAATTGCCAATGCGGATTGGCTTTTGCCAAATGAGCAACCAGTTTTAGTGCGCCTGTTTTTTCAACTAAAAATGGGATATGTGTAGCAACTGGAAGATCATCCACTACGGAAATCAACGTGCCGAACGAATTTTCATCCACAAGCTGCAGCAGCCGCTGCTCATCTTTTTCCACAAATTTATTTGGTGTGTACATTTGGAATTTCCCAACCGATTTTCACATTTTGCATAAAACAACCTGAGTTCGAGATAATGGAATTGCACGAATATATTTCGTCATCCCGGTTTTTGCAGTGCAAAATACCGGGATCTCAAACGATTAACTCGATCAAAGATTTAAGTGCTTCGCCAAGGAGAACCCGGCATCTCGTTGGCACTCAAGCCGGGATGCCTTGCTTCATTTTCATATGGCGCGTACATTGAACTCACGTTAAAATACGAAAAAATTTCTAACCACAATATGAAATTTTTACTCAAAATTGCCAACTGTCTGCAGTCCAATTTCACAGCAATCTAAAAGTCCCCCTTGAATAACAGCATATTTCTTCCGTTATTCCGATGGCAAAATTGTTGGATATAAATTGAATCAGGACAAAATATGGAAAAAAATCAATCCCAATATGCGGAATTAGCAGAATTTCTGGCGGACAAATACTCCAAACTCAAGCAAGTTGAGGCAATCGCACTGGGCGGATCGCAAATGACGGGCGCCACCGACAGACTTTCGGATATCGATCTTTATGTTTTTGTCAATGGGGAAATCCCCCTGCCCGAGCGGGAAAAAATAGTTGCCAGCAGAGGGGCGAGCCACAGTAATATGAATCTCTCCTTTTGGGATGTTGGCGATGCGTGGTTTGACCAGAAAACAGGAATAGAACTGGATGTCATGTTTTGGCAACCAAATTGGATCGAAGAGCAAATCGACCGTGTTGTGATTCGCAATGAAGCTTCAGTCGGCTACACAACCTGTTTTTGGCACACGATCCGCAATGCCAAAATTCTCTTCGATCGTGACAGCTGGTTTGCCCGGCTGCAGCAAAAATGCAATATCCCCTACCCCGATAATTTGCGCAACGCCATCATCGCGAAAAACCATCCTGTACTGCGTCAGGCGATTCCCGCCTATTATGTGCAGATCAAAAAAGCCATCGAGCGCAACGATTTGATCAGTATTAACCACCGTGTGGCCGGCCTGCTGGCGAGCTACTTTGAAGTCATATTTGCCGTCAACCGTGTGCTCAATCCCGGGGAAAAAAAGATTCTGTCATTCATTGAAAAGCACTGTGAAAAAGTACCACCGCACATGGCAAAACAAATCGAGCGCGTGCTGCAAAAAACCGCCAGGATGGAGGAACAATTGTTGCCTGAAATAGATAATTTAATCGACGGAGCGGATGATTTATTGCGGAAAGACGGGATTGATCCGGAAGGGACGGTAGGTGTATAGTGAAATATATAAATTGTGCAAGACGCCAGGGATCATCATTGGCTTACCATACTAGGGCCGCCGCACCTCATGCCGCCTGATGAGTGCAACGGTTCAGCAATTATTAAGTATGGCTTTCAATGATGAAAAGACGTTCAATAATAATTTAGTTTTTCTATCGCCAAATGGGTACACAACAATATTGCATAGAAGTTCGACTATGTCTATCAAATCTGAGATGATAATTCCATGCCATTTTGCTTGGTCATAAACTTGAACCTGGAAGCCACTTTTACAAACATACCAACCAACTATTGGTCCTTTGGCAGAAGAGAAGAAAGAAGGCATTTCACTTCTTATACGCTCTGACATATACCTAACGTTATTTATTGTCTGAATGAATGATTCAAATTTAGTTACAACTTCTTTGTGGTTATAGTTTTTGAATTGGCCGACGATCTTTAGGTTAATTTTTTTTTGTCCAAAAATATGGTTGTCTATTTGGTTAGATAATAGAGCATATCCATCAACACCACCGTCACTTTTTGATTTTGTTTTAAATGATATTCCTCCAATGGACTCTATGGCATAGCAACATAAAGCTTCAAATGAATCATCATCAATCTCGGCTAACTTTCTCAGTAACGAATTACGATATGTCCATACAGCTTCTTGCCTGGTATTTTGAGGGTGCCATAGACAAATATATCCACTACCAAGTATTAAAGGAGGGGTTACACCTCTTTTTTTATCATCATCTATTAGTTGGGCAAATTTATTACCAATTATTTTTAAATTTTTTGTGCAGTATCTTTCTGCGTCTAAAGGCTCTATTGTGCCATGATTAACTAAAAGTTCATATGCATAAGATTCAAGTTTTGCACTTTGATTTATTTTGGCATTTGCGTATGCATGGCTTTTAATTATTTGCCAATAATTAATCCTGCCCATTGTCAAAAGCTTCCGGCAAAATGTCTTTGATGGAGACCAAAAGATCTTTACATTTATCTACTATTTTTTGTTTTACAGTTGCGTCGCGTAATGCCCTTGCAGGTAAATTATCAACTGCATTGGTGCAACCTGACAGCAAGTCCAACGTTTTTTCTGTGTGATCAACTGCTCTCTCGTCTTGTTTCACCGCCAGTGCTTGTGCATAGCAGTTTTCTAAATTTTTTGTGCGCCTGAATTCTTCAAAATGTTTTGGCGACTCTTTCATCAGGTATGAAAGAGTTCTGAGATCATCACGAACTTTAAGATGTCTTTTATCCCAACTTCCAAATGCATCGCTTTCTTCATCTTCTCTGGGATATAACCAGCTAATAAATTCATCCAAATTAAGAACGTTTTTAAACATTCTTTCATTTTCATCCCATTCAAGCCATTCACGTACTCCGGAGGAACTTCTACCAAAGACTTCTTGGAAGTATGGATAAGATTTTATATCAAGTTCATGTATAAAGTCGGAATCTTCAGATGCTTGTTGAAATGCTCTAAACCCTCTCATCCATTGGCCCGCAGCGTATGCTGTGATGCCAAAACGTTCTCCTACTTGTGTAAGAGTCAAGTCATCACTTTCCATCTGCTCAACTAATAACTTTGCTTTGTTAAATGGAGGCCAATCCGTAATCCCAGATATGTGTCGCAAACCTTGAAAAATCCACGACGCCTTAGCGTCAGTACCAATATATTCTAAGCATTCGATATTAGTAACAGATTCAATAACATCGTCTGGTAACTCAGAGTTTGATTTCGAAAATTCATATACCATTTTGGCTGCACAAATTCTTCTATTACCTTCCAATACAACATATTGATCTTCCGTTCCATTAATTTTTTTCACAACCACTCGATCTATCTTCAGAAAGCCATTTATTTTTATATTGGACGCTAATTTTTCTATCCCAAACCCACTGATTAGTTTACCAGTTATGTTGTCCTGAATAGATGTCCTCGTAATATTGTCTTCTGATATATATTCCCACTCAGGACTGACAAACCTTGGGTTGTTTGGATCGAGGAACAACTTATCAATAATTGTTTCAATTCTCGTTATTGTTTTAACTAGTGATTGATCCATTTTTGATCCCTTATTTTATGATGTTGAATATTTTTTCGCTGACAGTCAAGGATGAAATCTATTGTCTGTAACTATGAATTGTTATGAAAAAACATTGAATTATTTCAAGTAATATCTAACAAAAACAGGGTTGCTATGCAAGTCTTGTATCACCCCACGCCCACTGTCGACATCAAATAATTATTCGCTTTTATGTTTATTTGTCCGGTTCTCATTTTTATGATTTAACCCATAAGCAATCAACGGAAACAATACCCACGGAATGAAATAATACACTGTCAAAAACCAGTAGACGGTCAGGAAATCGAATCCATGGCCCAGGTAGAGGCCGCAAAAAATCCAGTCGTAGAGGAAGAAAGGCACAGTAAAATAAAACGCATACCACAGTGAAATTTTCATCCGCCTTTGCGGTTTTATGGGTATGAAAACATGATAAATGATTGCCGAGAATGGAATGATGAGAAAGATATCAAAGAAAACCATGGTGGTCGCGGGATGCTGCAGATAGTAATCCGGCAATCCGGCAACCACAAACACAGCCCATACCAGCGTCGCGATGGCGAAAATTTTTATATGCGTTTTTGGCCGCATTCATACTCCCCAATTTTTTTTCGTACTCGTAATCGTAATCCTTCTCGTCGCTACAGAAACCGATTACGAGAACGCGTAGGATTAAGAGTCTGTTTTACTTCATTTTTTTTGCAGCACATCCCGGAATTTACTTTGCATCTTTCTCGGCTGCACCTCTTCGACGACAATACCCTCACAGTCATTAAAGTGCGCGAATTCTCCCATCTTTTTTGCGAATCGCGGCAAAAACGAATCGAAACGCTCGAAACCGGGCTCAAAAAACAGGTTGCGAATGAGCAGCTTTTTCAATTTGCGATCGGCTTTGGCATCAAAGCGAGCGACGAAGTTTTCACCCCAAAGCACCGGCAGGACGAAATAGCCGTATTTTCGTTTTGGTGCTGGCACATAGCATTCTAAAGTATAATCGAAACCGAAAAGTCTTTTTGTCCGATCCCGCTGAATGATTAAATTATCAAAGGGTGAGAGGAAATGAATGTTTGCAGGGCCAGTATTTTCCGTAGTTGATTTCTCCAGATATCTGGTTGCAGCAAAATAATTCTGTGCAGATTGCCCTTCAATCTCAATTGGTGTAACTTCTTGCGCTTCAATCAATTCGTTCAAAGAATTGTGCAATACGGATTTTCCAGCGACCTGCATGTCGCTGTCGCGCGCGGTTCCGGGTTGCATAAAGTTGAGAATTTCGCGCTCGTTTGCCACGCCGAGAGCTGACAAAGCGCGCCGCACCAAAAACCGCCCGATTTCTTTTTCATCAGGCAAGCTGGTATCGATTTTATCCGGCAGCACGCGTTCACGCAGATCATAGTATTTCTGGAATTTACGGCGTTCAGTGATCATCAATTTTCCCTGCCAGAAAAGAAGTTCCAGCGCCATTTTCGCCGGTTTCCAGTCCCACCAGGTACCACCTTTCCGGCCTTTCGGCGCTTCGAAATCTTTCGCGCTGAGTGGTCCTTCTTCGCGGATTCGTTTTAATACGGATGGCATCAGCTTGCCGTATTTATCCAACCTGTCCCTGGCCCAGTTGCCGCTGGGATTTTCAAAATTCTTCATTTTCGGCAGAAAAAAACGATAATCGCGCATCGGCAAATACGCCATGGCATGCCCCCAGTATTCGAAAACACGGCGGTCTTTGGCTTGCAAATCGTGCAGCATTTTCTCATCATAATCTGGCCGACGCACCCACAGGCTGTGGTGGTGGGCACGATTGATCACCGAGATTGTATCGATTTGAATGTAGCCCAGTTTATCGATGATTTCTGCGACCCCTGCTTTGCCGGCTGGCAGATTGTTTTGGCCGCTGAGAAGTTGCGCATTAAGAATAATTTTGCGAGTGGCACTGGTGGATAATTTTATTTTTTTCATGTATTTCCCTGCATTAATCCTGACAGGATTTAAAATCCTGTCAGGATTGAATTTGTTACCTTACAACCCAAAACGGGATATGAAATGTAGTTGCCAGCCGCTTTTTGTCGGTGCTGAAATCGTATTTTTTTCGAATCGTCAAGCGATGCAAGCCGGGATTCAAGGCCTCAGTCGGGATCGCGGTTAAATAGCCTGGCTCATCGCTGTGAGGGTGGTTGTAGAACAAAAAGTGAACCTCCTGCACAATTGAATCATCGATGCTGATTTCATAGAGTTTGGCAACACAATCGAGAATGGCAGCTATATTTTCTTCAGACTGCGCTTTTTCCGCTTTGCGAATACGGCTTGAATCCACATTAAAAACTACGGTGCCTTTGAACGAAAAACCGATTGATTTTAGCGGCAATATGCCGTCGCAATATTTTTGTAAACTGTCGTTTTCAGTAATTTGATAGGGAATAAAAAGTTCGATGAAACCGGTATTTACAAATTTACCGGGGATAATTGGTGATTTAATGTAATGCTCAGGATCGAGCGAATCGAGATAGTGTTTTTGCAAAACTCTGTGCGCTGACATTTGGCCTGATTTCGGGAAATAAATGGTTTCGTCGTAGCGGGTTATAAAAAATCCAATAGTTATAAATAAGTAAACCGACAAAATGGTAGCAATAATTTTCCGCGGCACATTGCTGATCAAAGTGTAATAAATCGACTGATAAAAAGTAAAACCGGTGATGAAACGGAAATAGCGGGACAGCCAGTAATATGGGCGGGCAAACCAGCCTTTTTTAATTTTTTTGAACAAACCCAGGGAGAGAAAATCTGCAGCGGAAAGCAGGCCTAAAATAATATAGACAAAGAGAACTATTAGAACATAAAATTGCCCGACGGATTGCTTAAATCCTTCTGGTAGCAATGTAATCGGTGACAAAATTAAAACCATCGAAAGCAGATAAAAAGCCAGCGATATAAAGATAAAAATGAGCAGAAATGTAAATGCAAAAATAGCGCTGCAAATTTTGTCAATTCTGAGTGCTGTTTCTGCAAGGTTGTGTAATTTCGATTTTAAATAATCAGCAAACCGCGGGTGAAAGTTTAATTTCTCAATATTTACACCATCGGGAAAGACGGAATTCAGTCCGACGATTCCGATCCAGTAGCCCCTTAAAATAATATGAATGCCGAGATTAAACGACATAATATAAGTAGCGACGATCAGCGTAAATCCCAGGGGGATGAGTCCGCGAATAAAGGGATTGGATACGGTCGATTCGATCGGAGATAAAAATTCAATCAACGATTCCGGAACGCGCATGAGTACCAAAAGCGCGAAACCAACGATGAGCAGTTCCATTTCCCAGCTACGATTGTGTAATTGCTTTACCCAGTTCTGTTCGAAATTCTCATCATGCAAACTCATTTTGCTGCCTCCGTTTACCGATCAAAATATAGTACAATAAATAAAAAAAGGCAATCATCGCCATCAGAGATGAAATTTCAAATGTATATTTTATATTTTCAATATTATTTTTATAGATCACACCCGTGAGCCAGGCTCCCATTCCAATGCCAATTTCCAAAGCGATGTACAATGTAGCCATCGCGCGGCCGAGCATTTTTTTATCACTCAGATCGATGGTCCAGGCAAAAATTGAGGGGGTTACTCCGCCAACGCTGGCGCCCAACATAAATGCGCCGAGAATAAATTTTAATTCTGTATCTGCAAAAGCTATGAAAAGGAATGAAGCCGCTATCCCAACCAAATTAAATAAAATAACCGGCTCGCGGCCCAGCTTGTCGGACATTTTTCCCATAAAAATCCGAACCAACAGTGAGGCAAATGTAAAATAAGTATAAAATATTCCCTTATTGCCGAGGCCTAAATGGTCGCTCAAATCCGGGGTGATGGTCAAGAGCACGCCAAAGCCATAAACTGAAAAAAGCATGACGATGGCCGCCGGCAGCACACTGTGTGTATAAATATCTGCCCGCCGTATTCTGAGAAGGTGAAAATTGAACTTGTGTTTCCCGGGCAATGTTTCCTGCATTCGCAGGAGGATGAAAACAGATAAAAATGAAAACAGGGACGAGGTATAAAACATTGTGTTCAGACCCCATTTCAGGGTAATTACACTGCCGAGAAATGGTCCCAGTGCAATCCCAAGACTGCTAAAAAAACCCAGTATGCCCATGGCCTCGCCCCGGCGGTCGGCAGGAACGATATCCGCAACATATGCTGCTGTGCCGGTGGGTTTAAATCCCGTGGAAAATCCATGAAAAAGCCGCAGCGCCAACAATGAAAAAACCGTATTGGCCATGGGGTAGAGAAATCCGCACACGACACACACCAGCGCACCGATAACCATCACTGGAATTCGCCCGACCGTATCGGCGAGTTTTCCACTGAACGGACGGGACAATCCTGCTGTCAGCGTGAATAGCGAAATTATATACCCCTTGTAATTCTCCCCTCCCAGGCTGGAAAGATAAGCGGGCAGTTCCGGGATGAGCATATTAAAGCTGGAGAAAAACAGGATGCCACTCAAACAGAGCAGCATAAATTGCAGGGTAAAAAGTGATTTTTTCATTTTAAAATTCACGTGCCGCAACAGCACGGGCAACCAATTGGCCGTCCAGAGCGGCGGAAATTATTCCCCCGGCATATCCGGCCCCTTCCCCGCACGGATAGAGTTTATCGACTTCGGTATGGGTGCATTTTTCCCGATCGCGTGGAATACGAATCGGGGAACTCGTCCGCGATTCCAGACCAACGACGTTGGCTTCTTCGGTGAGAAAGCCGCGGTATTTTTTACCGAATTGCTTAAAGGCGATTTGCAAACTTTCCGTGATTCGACCCGGCAAAATTTCGTGGAGAGGCGCACTATAAATACCGGGAATATACGATGATGAAGGCAATTTATCCGATAAAGTTCCTTTCACAAAATCGGTCATTCGTTGGGCAGGTGCAGCCTGGGAGCCGTCACCAAAATTGAAAACAGCGGTTTCCACTGCTCTCTGAAATTGCAGGCAGCGCAGTTCAGCAAATCGTTTTAATTCCTGCAGATCGTCCGGCTCAATTGCTACAACCATGCCGGAATTGGCAAATTTTGAATCCCGTTTTGCCATCGACATGCCATTGACGACCAGTTCACCGGGCGCCGTGGCTGTCGGCACGATGAGTCCGCCCGGGCACATGCAAAAAGAAAAGACACCGCGGTTTTTTACTTGCGTCACCATTTTATAACTCGCCGCCGGTAAATTGGCATCGCGTGGTTTTTGGTGATATTGCATCGTATCGATAAGGGCTTGCGGATGTTCAATACGAATGCCCATGGCAAATGGTTTTGCCTCGAGCCGAATTTTATTTTTGCCCATTAAATCAAAAATATCACGGGCGGAATGCCCGGTTGCCAGGATGACCGCCTCGCTTAGAAACTCTTTTTCATCATTAACAACGACGCCTCGCATCACCCCTTCATGCACTATAAAATCGCTGACACGTGCCTGAAAATGGATTTCTCCACCCATTTTTTGAATGGTTTCCCGAATGGCCTGAATAACCTGCGGCAGTTTATTGGAGCCGATGTGAGGGTGGGCATCGAATAAAATGTCCGGATTGGCGCCGTGATCGACGAGCAATTGCAAAATTTGTTTGACCGGTCCGCGTTTTTTTGAACCCGTGTATAATTTGCCATCAGAATAGGTGCCGGCACCGCCTTCACCGAAACAATAGTTGGAATCCGGATTTACAACACCCTCCTGCTGAATGGCACGCAAGTCCCGCCGCCGTGCTTGCACATCTTTGCCGCGCTCAAAAATCACCGGTTTGATGCCTGCTTTAATAAGCTCCATCGCGGCAAAATATCCGGCCGGCCCTGCCCCAACGATAAGCACTTGTCGTTTCGAACCGACACGGCTTAGTTGATCGATAGCTCGTTCGCGCTCTGGTGGTTCTTCGTTTATATAAACCTTAAGCCGCAAAATGATCTTCGGCTGTTTGCTGCGCGCATCGATGGAACGGCGCAGATATTCGATTGAGTTAATTTCTTGCACTTCAATTTGGCAATTCGAGGCAACAAGCCGTTCAATTGATTGCGAATCAGCCGCCTCTGACGGGGTACAGTTTAGCTCAATTTCTTTAATCATTTATTTTTCTATAAAATAATGGTCCAAAGGAAGGGATTAAGACATTCAAGCGAAAATTTAATTTATTTTATTGCTCATCCCACTTAAAAACAATGTTCATAGTACAAATATTATTAGTCAAAAGCGATTATTTTATCAGGTTTGAATATCGTGAAAGCGCCTTGATTCCCGACACCATCGCGCATCATATTCGTGCAGGACAGATCCACGAGATGAATTGCGAAATTTCAACATATCGATTTAGAATTTAAATCACCTGTCAATTTTCCAATTCAATACTTGTATTCCAACGAAGAAGATACTATATTGACCGAATTTTTAACGCCCAAACAGACACTATTTTTCTATCTAAATACGAAAAGAGGAAACCATGGAATCAAAGCAATGGGATGCAAGCCCGGCAATGCAAATAGATGTTGATAAATCATACACAGCGACAATTGAAACAGACAAGGGCGATATCGTCATTGAATTGGCCCCGCAACATGCGCCAAATACAGTAAATAATTTTGTATTTCTAGCCCGCGAAGGCTTTTATGATGGTGTGACTTTTCACCGGGTCATCGGCAATTTTATGATCCAGGGTGGTGATCCGACAGGATCCGGAATGGGTGGTCCAGGCTACAATTTTGAAGATGAATTTGATGGTAATCCACTCGTTCATGAAACTGGCGTTCTGTCCATGGCCAACGCCGGTCCCAACACAAACGGGAGCCAATTCTTCATAACCCACAGCCCGCAGCCACACTTGAATGGCCGGCATACAGTTTTTGGAAAAGTGACAAGCAGCCAGGTAATCATCGATTCAATTCAACAAGATGATGTCATGAATAAAGTTACTATCGAAGAGAAATAGCACGTTTTAATCTTCTTTGATTAATTGATGTTCATAATATTTAATCGAATTTAGTCAACTTTAATTATACTGATCTGGATAAACCTGGTATACAAGTGTCCTTTTATTTAAATATTTAGGCCTGCGTCTACAACAGGTTTTAAGAAAATTAATTTATTCAATTTTCTGCGAATCAAGCCGAGATACCCCTAATAAAAAAGATGCTGATTTAATTTGAAAAACTTGTATATTTCATAGAAATTCATTAAAATATTTAATTCAAAAACATCTGTATTTTATCCATAGATGCCCACTTCTTTCAGGTAGGATAAAAACTTTATTTAGAATAGGATTGGGGCTTATTGTTTCTTAAATAAGATCTGAATTTATATTAAAAAAAATAACTAAACAAATGATTTGCAAAGATCATTAAAATATATCCCCATATTCCAAATCATGTTAAAATGGGGAAGCTATTCCAACTAACAAAAAAACAAAAGAATAATTATAATGAGAAAAGTAACCGCAGAAGAAGCCGTCAAAGTGATCAAATCAGGTGACCGTGTGTTCATTCACAGCATCGCGGCAGCCCCCCACGTTCTCATCGACAGTATGATCGAGCGCGCGCCTGAATTAGAAGAAGTTGAAATTGTTCAGATCCACACTGAGGGCGAAGCAAAATATGCACTCCCCGAATACAGTGCAAGTTTTAGAACGCATGCCATGTTTGTCGGAGCCAATTTGCGAAAAGCCGTTGCAGAAGGCCACGCAGATTATATTCCCGTTTTTCTGAGCGAAGTACCGAGTTTATTTCGCAGAAGAATTCTCCCCTTAAATGTCGCTTTGATTCAAGTTTCACCACCCGATAAACACGGTTATTGTTCACTCGGCATCGCTGTCGATGTGTCGGCCGCAGCAGTGCAAACAGCCGATTTCGTGGTAGCGCAAATTAACCCCAAAATGCCACGAACCCACGGTGATGGACTCCTCCATATTGATAAAATAGATTACGGGGTCGATGTTGATATTCCCATTCCTGAATTTGGTGGCGCTGTCCTTTCACCCATAGAAATCACTATTGGTAAAAATTGTGCCGAACTCATCGACGACGGTGCGACTTTACAAATGGGAATTGGTGCAATTCCGGATGCTGTTCTCAATGCATTAGGCAATCACAGAAATCTCGGAATTCACACCGAAATGTTCGCTGACGGATTGATCGATCTCGTCGAAAAAGGTGTCGTGAATGGCATAAATAAACGTGTGCACCCTGGTAAAATCGTCAGCAGTTTCATTATGGGAACGAATAAAGTCTACAATTTCATCGATGATAATCCACAAGTTTTGCTACTTGATGTAGCCTATGTCAACGATACCGCAGTCATCAGGCGCAATCCGAAAGTTACCGCGATAAACAGCGCTATTGAAGTCGATTTAACGGGTCAAGTTTGTGCGGATTCAATTGGGCCGATGCAATATTCCGGCGTTGGCGGCCAGATGGATTTTATGCGTGGCGCTTCCCTCTCCGAAGGTGGGCGACCAATCATTGCTTTGCCTTCGACCACGCGCAAAGGAATATCTCGAATTTCATCCTTTTTAAAACAAGGTGCCGGCGTTGTTACTACCCGGGCGCACGTTCATTATATTGTAACGGAATATGGGATTGCCCGGCTTTATGGTAAAAGTTTACGTCAAAGAGCGAAAGCCATGATCAATATTGCGCACCCGAATCATCGAGAGCAACTTGAAAAAGAAGCACATAAACGATTTAAAAAACTCTACAATTGATCACCGAAAAATTAGAAAGCCGTTATTTGAAATAACGGCTTTTTTTATTGCCTTTTAGCGCTCCGCAATCTTTTAACGAAATTTTTAAAAGAAACTCCTGAAAAATGGAGGAAATTATTTATTTTTTGCGTATGACCGAACAGTCAGTTTTAAATATAAAATAAAATTCCATCTGAACCATCTCAAACGAAAACGCAGAAAATTAGCTCACAGGAGTTCAAAATGCGCGAAAATTTACTGAAGCGAATCGCTCGCGTTGCAGAAAAACGAGCAGGAACAATGTTGCTGATTGCTCTGATTTTTACATTTATCGCCGCTGGATTGGCGAGCAATCTCGAACTGACAATGCATTTTAAAAATCTTATGCCGCAATCGCATTTAATGGTGAAAGAATTTAATCAGGTTATTGATGATTATAGCACCGCTTCGATGATTATTATTGCCGCGAAAGGCCAGGAAGGCGACCTGAAAGAATTTGCAGATGAGATTGCCGGTAAAGTGGCTTCATTGGATAAATATGTGAAGCGAGTAGATTATAAAATTGAACGCAATTTTATTCTCGAGCACGGATTGAAATTGCAAAAAGAAAAGGACCTGAAAAACAGCCAGGACCTGTATAAGAACCTCGGCCTTCTTCCCTGGTTGCGCCACCTCAATGAGAATTTCGAAAAAACCTGGGTGCAGGACGAAGCAAGCATCTCGACAAAAGAAAAAGAGAATAACGCGGTCATGTTTCTCGATGGGATAAAATACTGGTTGCAGACACTCGATCAGTACACGGAAATGAACTCAAGTCCCGATACAAGACTGGCGCAATTTGCTGCGGAGCGCCTGATCATCGGCGATGAATACATGATATCCCCGGACAAGGATATGATCCTGCTTTTTGCGCAGCCAACGTTTACGATTAACGAAATGGACAAAGTCATCAAAGTTGAGAATACAATTGATGCATTGATAGCCGATGTCGCAGCCAAATACCCCGGTCTTTTTGCAGGAACGACAGGCATGTTCGCCCTCGCCCGTGACGAAACGGTCGCTGCCAGCGAAGATATGTACATTACCTCCCTTCTGGCGTTAGTTCTCATCCTGGCGCTGTTTATTATCTCTTTCCGCATGTGGGTTGCACCGATTCTCGCGGGGATCAGCCTGACTATCGGGATAATCTGGGCGGCTGGTTTCGCAGCAATTACGGTTGGCAGTCTAAATATTATGACGTCGATGTTTTCAGTTATTCTCATCGGGTTGGGCGTGGATTTTTCAATTCATATTATTTCAGTGTATACTGAGAAACGAGCCGAGGGAAACACAATTGGGGCAGCTCTTGAATTGGCGTTGATAAAATCAGGCAGTGGCATTATTACAGGCGGGTTCACCACGGCTTTTGCGTTTTTAACTTTGATGATTTCCGAAAGCGCTGGCATGTCCGAATTTGGAATAGTCGCAGGCAGTGGCGTGATTTTCTGCATGCTGGCAGCGATACTTGTTCTGCCAGCGATGCTTTCATTTCGAGATAGAATTTTAACAAAATTACACAAAAAGAAGTTTATTGTGCGTTCGCCTGAGTTTAAAATACTCGGCAGCCTTGGCGAAAACATATCAAAACAACCCGTCACCGTTTTACTTGCATGCCTGCTTGTCACTGCGCTCCTGTTTTACTCGGCGCTACAAATCACCTTTGATTACAACTATCTCAACATGGAACCAATCGGGCTAACTTCCATTAAACTTCAGCATGAAATGGAAAACAAATTTGATGTCACACCCGACTTTGCCATCGTGACAGCGGAATCGATCGAGAAAGCGCGAGAGATCACAAAATCAGCAAAAGATCTGAAAATGATTGGCATGGTAACCAGCATTTCCGAGTATATTCCATCGACAGAGGAACAAAACAAACGGTTGCCGATTATCCATGAAATCAGAAAATCGTTGCGAAAAAATCAGACCATAATCCCGCTATCGCAATCAGATTTCGATGCGTATATTGACGAATTATATCGCGTCGAAGACAATATTATTGAGCTCGCGCAATTGGCATTTCTCGGCGGGCAGGATAAAGTTGATAAAAAATGCAAAGAGATCATCGGTGATCTCGAATCAGAAAACAACGAATCGCTCGTGGCGAATCTTGTGCAAAAAATCAAAGCAGATCCAGTCAGGAATGTTGCAAAATTAAACAGTTTTAATACCCATTTTGCGCCTCACTTCCGCAAACTTGCGCTCGGAATGGCGACGACAACACCAATAACAATCGACGATATACCCGAAGACATTAAAGATCGCTTTGTTAGTCACGATGGTAAAAAATTTCTCGTCACAATTTACCCCAAAGAGCAAGTCTGGAACCTGGAATTTCTTGAACGTTTCACACAACAAATGCAGAAACTGGACCCACGCGTAACTGGTGTGGCACCCATTTTTTACATTCTCATCGATATTATTGCTCAGGATGGCAAAAAGGCGGCTGCACTAACTATCGTGGTTGTTTTTGTTATTTTATTACTGGATTTTAGAAAAATCCACTATGCAATTTTAGCGATGATTCCACTGATCATCGGCGCTATTTGGATGTTAGGCACGATGCACCTTTTCGGCTTGCAATTGACAATGGTTAATCTGATGGGCCTGCCTTTGATAATCGGCATTGGCATCGATGACGGTGTCCACATTCTGCACCGCTATCGTGTTGAAGGCGCCGGAAAAATTCGGACTGTTTTTTCGAGCACAGGGAAAGCGGTTCTGTTAACTTCCCTGACGACAATGCTGGCATTTGGCTCGTTGGTTTTTGCTACGTACCGGGGTTTGGGCAGCTTGGGAATCGCCTTATTTATTGGGGTCGGAGCCTGCTTTCTGAGCTCGATAATTATTCTACCAGCGCTGCTGGGATTAATTGAAAAAAATAATGTGCGTGCCAATAATTAATTTCAAATCGCTGTTATAAAAGGAAAGAATATGAAAAAAATAATCTGCTTTTTACTAATATCGCCCGTGATTTTCACTGTGGCAAAAGGGCAAGAATTATCGTCAAAAGAGATAATTCAAAAAATAGATGCCAACGAACGCGTTCATTCCAGCAAAGCGCAGATGAAACAGATAATCCTCACCTCAAGCGGGAAAAAGCGCACCCTGGAGATGCAAGCCTGGACGAAAGATAAAAACGATAAACAGCTCATGATTTACACAGCGCCAAAACGGGTTAAGGGCGATAAAATTCTCATGCTCAACGATGGTGATGATATCTGGTTTTACACACCAAAAACCGACCGGGTCCGCCACCTTGCCAGTCATGCAAAAAAGCAAAAAGTTCAGGGTAGTGATTTTGCCTATGAAGACATGTCCGGCGGGGAAATCGAAAAAGATTACCACTACAAATTGTTGGGTGAAGAAAAAATTTCTGATACGCTATGCTATAAGTTTGAACTCATTCCAACAGAGTCAGGCCCCAGCTATGCCAAGCTCATTCTGTGGGCAGACAAGGAAATATTTGTTACCAGACGCATCGATTATTTTGAATCCGACGAAATTCTCAAACGCCTGCACCTGACGGATATTCGCAAAATCGACGACCATTGGACCGCGATGAAAATGACGATGAAAAATTTGCAGGACGGCGGTGAAACAATTATGCAAACGCTGGAAATCGAATTTGATCTCGAAATTGAAGACAAGATGTTCACTACGAAAAATTTGAAGCGGCGATGATTTGCCGAAAATATGTGCAGGCTTTTTTAGGCAGAATAATTTTGGGCAGATCGATAAGGTCTTAAAAATAATTATATTTCCCGAATCATTTATAACTAACGTGAGTTCGATATAAGAATAATGGGGATAAAACGAATTAATTATAGAATATAGTCCGAAGGCGTCCCGCCGAGGATAACGCACGAAACGCTCGGCGAGACGCCTTCGCTCTATTTTAGTTATGCTTGGTTAAGAATGTTACAGCTTACATCGACCTCACGTTAACTATTTAGCTTGTTTTTTTTGCCACCGATGATCACTGAATTTCACGGATTAATCACAGGATTCTTATCTAAAAAAATTCATATTTGATCTTTGTATATCCGTGGCGGAACGCAGGCTATGCAAATAAAATCATTCTGCCTTTATAAAATAATTGAGGCTCAAAATGAAAAACAATTATTGGCTTTTTTCGTTCATACTGTTCATTTCAATTTCAATCACAAATGCCCAGGAACTGGAACTATCCGGTTATTTCGAGAATCAATTCTTCCCACAAAAGGTAGGCGACCAGCTCGTGCTGCAGGATTATAATAAACTGCGTCTGGATATATCTGCGGAGGTCGCCGAAAACATCACATTCAATGCCAACTATGTTTATCGTACTTTCCATGGCGCGACGACGATCAACCCATTCGATTTTTTGCCAGCGAAATTTACAGCAGGACTCGCGGCCTTGCCATTGGCCAGTTTCGATGAATTCAATCTGCAATTTACCGATGAAAATTATCTCGACAACGCATTCGTCACACTCTATTCCGACCTTGTTAACCTGCGAATTGGTAAACAGCAACTGCCGTGGGGCACGGGATATTCGTGGAACCCAACTGATATTTTCAACGCGAAAAACACCCTTGATCCCACCTATGAAAAGGTCGGCATTAATGCGTTCAAAATGGAATATCCATTCGGCGATGAAGGCATGCTTACGGCCATAGTTAGCCCGGAAAGTGAATGGGGAAATTCCACGAAAGCGCTCAAAATTAAACAACACTTTCTTGGATTCGATTTCTCCGCAAGTGCAGTCGAAAAAGAGCAGCAGACATTCATCGATGTTAATACTTTCGGAATATTATTTTTCGATATGTTTAACGAAAAACGGCAACTTTTCGGCGGTGATTTTTCCGGGGAACTCTTCGGCCTGGGCGTGTGGGCCGAAGGCGCATACAACAAAATGAAAATCAGCGAAAACTACGGCCAATATCTTTTCGGGATGGATTATACTTTTGAAAGCGGGCTCTATTTCACATCAGAATACTACCGGAATGAGTTGGGGAAATCGAATAAAAATCAATACACATTTGCCGATTGGATGCGCCTTTTTGGTGCGGATGGCGAAAATCTCGGACAGGATTATCTCTTCGCTGGCCAGCGCTACCCGATCTCTGAATTGTGGAATTGGTCCAACTACGCGCTCATCAATCTCACCGACAAAAGCGCGATTTTCTTCCCCTGGTTTGATTACAGCTTCAATGACAACTCCGAAATCATGTTCGTCGGCTACGTGCCGGTCGGCGAAAAAGATTCAGAATTCGGCGAATTTGGTTATGGGGGTATTGCGCGGGTTCGCGTTTATTTTTAAGTTAGGGCAGCGAGCGATTCCATCACTTGCAGGAATGGAATCGCTACTCCCGGTTGCACTTCACATTCATGATACTTATCTTCAACAAAAGTGTATCCCATTAAATTTTAAAATTTAAGACAGGATTTACGGGATGAATGTCCTGTAATCCTGTCCGAAAAAAAAATGATTGGAGATCTGGTGCAAACCTATCTTTTTGCCTTGAAAAAAGCCGTTCAAAATCCCCCCTATCCCCAGCCCAATTGGGGTAATATGGATTTTCAAAATATGATTGAGCACCTGAAAATCACTTTTGATATGCTGTTTAAAGATATAAAATGTGTGACTCCGGCTGAAAAATTACCCAGGCAGCAGGCCTTTTTACGCAGTGACAGAGCGATGCCGCAAAATTTTAAAACACCACTATTGCCGCAAGATCCTCTGCCCCACAAATTCGAAAATCCCGCAGAAGCAATCAACCAATTAGAGAAATCCTGCGATCGCTACCTCACATTCTGGCGTGAAAATCCCGAGGCCAATGTCATGAATCCAATATTTGGTGAACTGGATCAGGAAATGTGGTTTCGCTTTCATATCAAACATTTGAACCACCATTTTGCACAATTTTCAATCGTCGTTGAAAATTCCTGACAATAAAAAGCAAGATAGCACCCATGAATAGGTTTAAACTAAAGCGCTTTCTTCACCCGAGTCGCGCACAAACAAGCACGTAGATTTTGTAAGCTCGGATATTTCACGAATAAAATCAAATGACACAGCACCATGCCCCATCCCGAAGATATTAATATCAGCCGGGGGAGCTTCTTTCACAACGTCCTTAAATGGCCCAATCAGTACATGAAATTCAGTCATTGATGGCAATCGGGCCCGGTCACCAAGTTTTTCCAGAAATCCAGCAAGCCGGCCTTCGTCCCCTTTCTCCTGCGAAGCAGTGACAAGATTAATAGTCCCATTCCAGTTGATTTGTAGCTGTAGGCTGATCAACATCGCAAGATGCCAATTCGGGCTTTTATCCCGGAGCCATAAATTAATGCTGCGTTGCATCCCAAAAGCTTTTCGGGAGTGTTGGCGTAAAATTGAAACGCCGAGCCGGTTTTTAGCTGCATCGAACACAAGCTTGTTTATGACATCATCATTATTATTATCAGCTCCAATCGTTAGAAACAGAATATTTGGTCGAAATGCACTGCCACTCAAGGTCTGAATGACCAGTTTCACGCCATGCTCAAAACTGCTGTCATCAATTACCGTCGTACTGACAAGCACGCCATCGCGTTTGATAGGTTCCAATAAATCCTGCAACGCAGACTTGGTATTATTATTTTCATTTTTTTGTACTGTAAATGCGAAAATACTGCCGGATGGATAGGTAATATTTCGAATAAACAAGAGCGGTCCCGCCCAAACTTTTGGATCATCAATGGGTAATAATAAATCAGGTTTCCAGGATATCTGATGCCGGGGATAATTCATCGCCACACGGGATGCTCGTTCTGCCAGCACGAGAAACAAGCCCCCGCGTAAATCACCAAAATTAGATTTTAACTCCCGCCGTTCCAACCATATATAGAGAATAATTATTATTATTATTGCTATAATACTGAAAACAGCGTTGATGAGAAACATCATAAATATGCAACCTGTGGCACCAAGAAATGAGACCAATTGTGGAATTTGGAAAGTTGGTCTGAAACTGATTATTCGCATACTCTGTTGGATAAATACAACAAGATTCAGCATCCCGTAAGTGATAAGAAAAAACATGGTTATTAAAGATGCCAACAGATCAATATTTCCTAAAATTAAAGCGACCTCTATAAAAATACCGGTGAAAATAATTGCGTTGCGTGGTTCATTTTTTCGGGATTTTGCAGCAAAAAATTGATGGAAAGGGACAGTACGTTGTGCGGCAAGTGCTTGCAAAATACGCGGAGCACCGAGCATGCTACCGAGTGCTGAGGATAACGTGGCACCTAAGATTCCAGCAATAATTACCGGCGCCCAAAGCGCTTTATCTACCATGATCATCTGATTTGTTCGCAACTCCTCGGGACTTGCAATACGACTGAGCACCCAGGCGAGAACAATATAGATGACCATGGTGACGAAAATTGAGGAAAGCGTACCGATTGGAAGCGCACGCCGTGGATCTTTTAAATCACCAGACATGTTTGCACCAGCCATAATTCCAGTTACAGCCGGAAAAAAGATCGCAAATACAACCCAAAAACTGGCGTCTTCAAAATTTCCAACTAATTCCGAAGATTGTGGGATATCAACCGGGGCAAGAAAAAATGAAAGAAGTGAACCGGCCAGTATTGCCATTATTAAGTATTGCACTTTTATCGCAAAATGTGCACTTATGTAGGAGATGACCAAAAGACTCAACCAGGATGTGGTAGCAACGACCAACGGAACGTGATCGGGAAATATCCTTAACCAACCTTCGGTAAAACCGATTATATACAATGCCGCAGACAATGTCTGGGAAATATAAAACGGTATTCCAATGCTGCCCCCGGCTTCGAGTCCAAGCGATTTTGAGATTATTGAATATGCTCCACCTGCGCCGATCCGGATATTGGTAGTAATCGACGCAAGGGAAAGTCCAGTGCAGATTGTAATGGATTTAGCAAGCAAAATTATGACAACAGCACCGAGAAATCCTGCATTCCCAACGACCCATCCAAGCCGCAAAAACATGATAACACCAAGTATTGTCAGGACATCCGGTATAAAAACCCCACTGAATGTTCCAAACTTCCTCGATTTTGTGCCTTTCGATTTTGCAGACTTTTTCCATTTCAGCTTAAAGCGGTTGAGAATACTTGCCATAGTCATCAAACCTTTCTGAACTTGCGTATTCACCATATTCTATTGACTTGATTGTGAGAATCAACATTACTATGTTTCACTGGTTCTAATTATATCTGATTTTTTTTATTAATGTGCGAGTTTTATTGTTTTACTACAATATATTTTTCGAACTTGGGCGTGCCTTCGAGGCAATGCATCCCATTTTCAGCAAAATTGGACAGGATTTATGGTATTTGTTTCATATCAAAGATGTGGATCACCGTTTTGCCCATTATTCGATGGAAGTGAACAAATAATATCGTCGGGAGTTCAATTTCACCGCCGGTGATCCGACCGGCGACAATTCTATACTTGGGGTAACGAAATGCGAATTGTCACTTTAATTCTTCTACTTGCTCTAATTTTTCCCGCTACTGCCTGCCTGAAAAGAACCCGAATCAATCTTTCCAATAAACAAAATGTAAAATATGACCTTGTGGAAATTATCAAAACAAACGGGCAGAAAGTCCGGCTTCACAATTGTGAAATAAAAAACGATGGTATTGTTGGGAAATTTAAAACCGGCGAAAAAATAGTGATTCCCAGGGGAAAAATTTACAATTTCTCTGTCTTAACTGAATATAGCATGAATGAAGACGCATTTTTTATTGGGAGCATTTCGTTACTGACTGTACTCTTTTTATTCGTTAGTGTTTTGTATTAAGTGTTGGTTCATCAAATTTGAAAAGAAAGGACAAACCGATGAAATCACTCAACCCCGGTCTTTTTGTTGCAACTCTGCTTTTAACTTCCACACACCTTCTCGCCCAGGTTCCTGATTACATCATCATGCAGCACGTACGCCCCAGCGCCCCATCGATGGCTGCAATGGGCTACACCGGAACAGCATTTCTCGACGGCCACTGGGCGCCGGTTTCAAATCCTGCGGGTTTGGCATTTGTGGAACGACCAACATTTTCTTATACTTATGCCCCGCCTTTTGCTCTTCCTTTTGGGGATACAGTTGATAAGCAATATTACCGGCAACATGTTTTTTCTGCATCTGTGCCACTCGCACATGCAGCATTTGGCTTTTATTATTTTAACATTGGTTTTGGTGAACATAGTTATACAGATGAAACTAGCCCAATTTCTATTGGAAAATATGAGCCAAAGCTCAAACAATACCAAATGAGCGCAGCATTTAACTTTGGCATTTTTAATCATTCTCAATTATCGTTAGGCACAACTGCCAAATATTTACACCACGACTATTTTTTCTACGAAGGTAAAACGTTTTTATTTGATTTTGGAGCACGTTCGGATTTTGTGACTGCCGGTAAAACTTTTTCATTTGGTTTGGCTATCAATAACATTGGAGGGAATATTGAGTACAAAGCTAAAGAAGGAGATTCCAGGGATGAAGAGGTGGCTAAATTAGTCAAAGCCGGATTTGCATTGCACAATTCCGGTTTTGAAGATAAGAGTGATCAGTCGATGCAATATTTGATCTCATTGGAGTTTCAGCAAAACTTTAACGATGAATCTTATTTGGAAAAAATGTGGAAATCGCTTGGCATTGGTGCAGAACTCCGATTCTTCAATCATCTCTTCGGGCAAATTGGTTATTTGTACGATTTGTATAAAGATGAGCATGCAAACGACTACAAAGGGGTGACCTACGGTTTCGGCTTCGAAACACCGGAGCCGGTGAAAATCATCATTCCAGTTTACATTTCAGCGGCCTATGGTCGCGGTGTCGATGTGGGTTTACTGGATATGAACATCATTTCACTGGGCATCAGTCTTGACCTGAAATAATGAAAAAGCCGGTTTTACCCGGCTTTTTCTGCCATATTACATCCCCTGAAAAAGTTTTAACAGCGACATTTTCCAGAATCTGGGGCTTTTTAAATCGTTGAATAGCTGAAATCCTGCTCCACATTTTTTTCGTAAAATCCCCTCCGGAGGCCATAGGCGTCAAGTTAAGGAATACAAAATGTAGATAACTGCGTTTTTGAGTCTAATCACGGACATCCCCCTCAATCCCCCTTCAAAGGGGGACTTAAAAATCTCCCTTTGAAGGGAGACAGGTTTGTGCTCGTCCAGAGCACTAACTAGAGGGATGTTTACAGCGAACTGCGAGTTATCCACAATCTCAGTTTTCTTAACTTGACGCGCATGCTCCGGAGCCAACCCGCAAATATCGTCGCCAGAAAAATTTGAAATTAGTGAAATGGGGTCGTTTGATACTATTTCAGCAATAAAAGTTTCTTCACCTCGACATTCGCCCCGGAAGCGAGCCGGTAGAAATACGCGCCGCTTGCCAAATCTTTTCCATCCCATTCGATTGTATAGTTGCCAGGTTCGTGTTCGTTCGATATCAACGTTTGCACCAATTGTCCCGTCAGATTGTAAACGGATAGCTCGACATGCGCCCTTTTTGGTATTTGATAATTTATATTTGTGCGTGGATTAAATGGATTCGGATAATTTTGTAACAGATTGAACTGAAATTTATCTGCAACCTGCTCCGGAGATTGCGTTGTAAAACGCTGCATAGTATAGTAGGCGTCCGGCGCACCAATGGGATTTTTCCAGGTGTAATAATCGTGGTTAAGTTGAAAATAATAATCAATTTGCCAGTAAGAATCCACATCGGCTAATTGCGCCACAAAATCACCGTTCTGCGTCTTTTTCATATCAATTTCAGTAAATCTGCCTGCCCCGTTTTTACGCCAGAAAAGCTTTAAGGAGTTAAAAGTGGAAATATAATTGGATAGGCGGACGGTAAATAATTCCGAGGAATTCTCGCCGTCCGAAACTGATCTTGGCTGATGCTCGATTATGTTGAGCCAATTTATTGTTCGCAGAAGTAACTCCGCGCGAACGGGGGATAATTCTCTACCAATGGTATTTTCTCTGAAATCGACCGATTCGAGGCCAAATCCAAAGTAAACAAGTTTGTGTTCGCCAGAATAGCGCAGGCCGGCTGTGCTCCCGTCATTATAACTAAAAACCGGGATAGCAGAACCGGTTCGATCGAGAATATCCGGATTGTGGAAAACCGCTTCTGAAAAAGGACGCTCCAATTGAAAAGCCATGCCGTCACCTATCGGGTCCCCTGGCACACCATTCAGCGAAAAATCGGTTTCCCGTTCTGAGACATACTCGGCATGCAAATAATTATTTAGAAAATCCAGCGGCTCGCGAAACGGATGGCCAGAAAGATAGGATGCGACGTTGGCGCCTGCGATAAATAAATTTCCTCCTGAGTCAAGGTATTTACGTAAAATGGATCGCTGCTTTTTATCTATTCGCTGGGTTTCCGCAGGGGAAGCGGCTAAAATGAGTAAAGGGTATTGGGCTAAAAATTCTGAGTCTGGAAAGTCAATCAAACCGGTATCCCAGTAAGAATACGGTATCTTGTTGGCGTTTAAAATGTCTGTATAGTATCCTGAAATATCATCAACATTCTTTAAAATTGAACTCAGATCGTGGTCAATAAAAAGAATTGGAGACTGCCCAACCATAAAATAGAATGTTTGCGTCGCAGAAAATCCTGCCACAGACTCCATGACAAACTGAAGACTGTCCATGCCAGCTACTGCATTTTCAAGAATCTTGAAAGTAAATAAAACATTCAGGGTTGTATCCGCTGGGAAAGGAAATGGTCCCAGGCTATAATTTTCAATCAAAATATGCGGATTATTACTAGTGATGCTGAATCGTGTGCGATCATTATTGGATAACGAAAAATTTTGTAGCTGGAGATCTAATGATAATTGTTCCCCTCGTTCAAAAACATTATTGCCGTTGCCGAAAGCTGAATCGGCAATGCTGTATGAGAAAACATGCAGTCGAGCGGGGAGATACGCCCCGTAATCCGGATTTTCATCCAATGCCCGTAATGCGTTTAACCTGCCATAACCGAGCAGGTTTTCCCGCCCGGGGTTTAGCATGTCAATACTATCCGCACCAAAAAGCAAATGTTTGCTGATATCGTCAGGTGATGAATTTGGAAAGCGAGATTTTATCAAACCGCACATACCTGCTACCAAAGGTGACGCAAAAGATGTCCCGGAACCCTCACCATATTGATTATCCGGCAACGTGGAAAAAAGACCATTTTGCAATTCACCGCCGGGTGCGCTGATATCGACCCAGGTGCCGAAATTGGAATAACTGGTAAGCCGATCTACGTCATCAACAGCAGCAACCGCGATGGTATTATGGTAGGCAGCCGGGTAAAACGGCTCAGCAGAGGTATAATTCCCTGCCGCACAAATAACGAGTGCTCCCTTGCTGTGGGCATAATTAATAACATCCTGCCCTACCCTTGAATAACCAAAAGTTCCCCAGCTCACATTGATAATGTCCGCGCCGTTGTCGGCCGCATAAATAATTCCTTCATAACCAAAAAGAATGTTGGTTGGCACGGCATCTCGCGCACATTTTACCGGCATAAATGTGCAATTCCAACTCGCCCCGGCAACGCCGGTTTCGTTCTCCGTTGTGGCCGATGCCAATCCAGCCACAATCGTTCCATGCCCTTCTTTCTGTGATATATGCATTGGCAAGGCGTCGTTATTGCCGAAGTCCCAGCCATGGATATCATCAACATATCCGTTGCCATCATCATCGAAGCCCGGAAGTCCGTTTGCCTCCGCTTCGTTCACCCAAACATTGTCCTTAAGATCACGATGCACATAATCAACACCGTTATCGACAATGGCAATTATTACTGCCGGATTTCCTTTTTGCTCAGCCCAGGCATCCGGGGCATTTATTTGTGGCAAATAAAATTGCCGGTAATACAGAGAATCCGTAGGGACTTCGCAGATTTCATTAATAAAAACAGGTTCAGCATATTCAACATTCGGATCCGTCGTTAATTTGCGGGCCACATCCACTGGATTTTCAAAATCAGCAAGGTAGACTTTGACGATGCGGTCAATCCCGGATTTTTGCTTATCTGACGCCATTTTTCCTGCTGCATAAAATTGTTCAATCTTATGCGCACCCAGTTTTTGCAAACGGGAGTTGAGTGCAGGAGACTGAATTTGGAAGGATTCTTTAGACGATTTCACTTGCGGGAGAGCAGACTCCCTCAACTTCAAGAGAACCATACCTGGTTGCACAGCCGGATTTATCGTGGTTGGTGATGTCTGTGACGGGTAAACAACATGGCCTTGACCTGACAGAACTCCTCCCAATAGAAGAGGAGCACAGATCAAATATATAACAAGTATGAACTTGATTCGGAATTTTCTATTCATGTTTTCGCCTCCGTAAAACAGGCTGATCAAAATAAATGTGATGACACGGGTGCGTAATTCGGGTTGGTGGATTTATCTGTCTCGAATTAAAGCATGCAGCCCTTTGCGGATAAGAGCCGGGGCATTAAATTCAGCAGACCTTTTCGAGATTAAGCTCCCCATAAAAATGGGCCATACTAATTAGAAATTACATTCTGGCCAGATGCTATTTCTTAATTATTCATTGATTTATTTGATATCAAACATGAAAAATATTAATTCAATCTTTGTGCCACCTATCAGAAACCATTTTAAATAATGGTTCTAACTCTTTGTTTTATAGAGATGAGATTAAGAAAAATCAGAAAGAATAGGAGGAGAACAACATGACTTAATTCGAAAATATTTTCGAATGATCTCGAAATTAATTTCGAATATTTCGGGATAACTGGTTGGGGAAGTTGAAAGGAAATTTCTAGGGAGTGACTGGCTTTTTCAATCCAAGACGCTTAATTTTATATCGCATAACGGCTTCAGATATTTTCAATTCTTGCGCTGCCGCCGACTGATTCCAGTTCCATTTTTGTAGCGTGGTTTCCAGCAATGAACGCTCATAATCAGCCAATAAAATTTGTAAACTGCCGGTTGGAGACAACAGCTTAATCGGCAGGTAAACCTGGTTAGCGTCAAGATCATCGGCTAAATGTTGGGGCATGAGAATTGTTTCATCAAAATGGGCCATTACAACAGCTCTTTCGATCACGTTTTCCAATTCTCGAATATTTCCAGGCCAGGAATATTTTTCCAGAATCTGCAACGATTTTGGCGAAATATCCGAGAGTGATTTAACATGTTTAGAAGCAAACCGTTTTAAAAAGCTTCGGGTGAGAACCGGGATGTCCTGTTGACGATTGCGAAGCGGCGGAACGCATACAGATACAACATTCAAGCGGTAAAATAGATCAGAGCGGATTTTTCCTGCTGAAACCTGCTCCCGCAAATTACTTGAAGCCGCGACTATAATTCGCACGTCCAATTTTTTAACTTGATTCGAACCAAGCGGCCGCACCTCTTCTTCCTGGATTACCCGCAACAACTTGGCCTGCGTTTCCGGGCGCATATTTGTAAATTCATCTAGAAATAGCGTACCAAGATTTGCTTCTTCCAACAAACCTGTTCTATCTCGCATCGCACCGGTAAAAGCGCCTTTTACATAACCAAAAAGTTCACTTTCGAGCAGGTTGGGCGGCAAAGCACCACAATCCACCGCGACAAATGGACCGTCACTTCGAGGGCCGGCGTAATGGATACACTTGGCAATCAACTCTTTCCCGGTACCACTTTCACCCTCGATTACAACCCGGGCATCCGTTGGAATGATACGCTCCAAAAGCTCGAAAACATCTTTCATTGCCGGGCTCGAACCGATGATACCGTGCAGTGAAAAACGGTCCTGCAAGTTTATTTTCAGCTGTTTGTTTTCTTCAAACAGTTTCTCTCTAATTTCCGCATAATCAATAAATTCGCCGATCTGCCTGGATAAATGCGCCACTATTTGCAGGTCTGTGGGAGTAAACCCACCGTTCTTTCTGTATCGAATCAGATTGACAACACCAATGATTTCCTCGTCGGACTGTAACGGCGCTGCCAGAATTGAATGCACATCAAGATAGCGTTCGGGGAGTTTTTTCATGTTGAGCAGCGCAGACAGATCATGCGTTATAACGGCTTGTTTTTCTTTCAAAACGCAGCCGGAGAGAAAATCGTTGAGTTGCTTGTCCAGGAGCTGATTGCTGTTTGTTTCTTTCCTTATCAGGGTAAAACGCGTCGTCAAACTTGCCGGCCGCAATAATTGAATCGAACCTTCGTCAGCACATGCAAGGTCGATAAATTCGTTCATCATTTTTTCGATAGCCGTATCGAGACCTTTTGCTTTGTTAAAGAGCCGGGCAATGCGAATTACAGCTTGCGCTACTTTTAATTGATTTTCTATAGTGCTCAAGACCATTTGCTTTTCACCTTCAAGTCAATCGGTTAGAAAAAGCGCCTTTTCATCCAACATCTGAATGAACACGAGCATTACCGCCAGTTTTCAACCAATTTAATATCTGCCTGCCACGGTTCTTCATAATTGAAATACAACCGGCGCCGATCCGGGGATATTTGCGGATTATAACATTCACCTTCGAATTCAAGTGTGGTAATTATTTTTGTTGTCTGTGTTGCAAAATCAAAGAACTTGAAATGCCATTTTTTTGAATAAAGATCGAAATAATAAATACCATCTTCTGCAAGCGCCCAGTAAAATCCACTGATATCTTCATTTAGAACCAGGGAACTTTCACCGCCACCAACAGGCATTTTATAAATAAATCCATTATCCTTTCGATGATAGTAGAGCCATTTGCCGTCTGCCGATTCAAATGCATGCCGCGAAGGTTTATTTGTCATTTGAACTGACGTTCCTCCGGGGAGTGGAATTTTCCAAATATTGTGATCTCCTGATTTATTTGAACTAAAATAAATCCAGCTACCGTCTTTCGACCAGTGGGGAAAGGTATCGTGGGACGGTTCGGTAGTCATGCGTTTCAGTTCGCCGCCATCTCTTGAAACCACAAAAATATCATAATCGCCATTCGATTTTGAAGTAAAAGCAATCCACTTGCCATCCGGTGACCAGCACGGGGCGCCGGAGCTATTTTTTAAATGCGTCAACTGCAGCGGATTCCCTCCATCGCTGTCGCAAAGCCAAATTTCGTAATTGCCGCTGCGGTTGGATTCAAAAACAATGCGCTTGCCGTCCGGTGACAATTTAAATATTTCATCACTGCGTGATGAAGATATAATCTTCTTTGGCGCAAATTCAAAACCGGATGCCCCGGGGAAATCCACACTCCAAATGCTCTGTGATATTTTTAGTTCGGCATAAGCCAATCGTTTGCCATCAGGAGAAACGGTCGGATAACGTGCATATTGACCGACTGACAAAAGTTCGGGTTTTCCACCTTTGGCCGAAATTCGCCAAAGCCGGCGTTCTCCGCCGCGATTGGAACTGAATATTATTTCACCACCGTTCGGAGTCCAGGCTAATCCGATTACTTCTTTTTCATCAAAAGTGAGGCGCTTCGTTTGACGACCATCAAAAGTAACCGTGTAAATATCAGCCCGTTCAAATCCCAAATGTCGAGAAAAAGCGATCTTTTGGCCATCGGGAGAGAATACGGGCCAAAGGTCTTGTTCCCATTGCGTTTTTTGAGGAATCGAAGTAAGCGATCGTCTTTCTCCGGTTTCCACCGAGATTATTGAAATAAAAATATTGTTGCTTGAATCGCCTTCTGTAAATGCTATCCATTTTCCGTCCGGTGACCAGTCTACTCCCCCAAATGCAGCTTTTGAACAAAGCAATTTTTCGGTTCCATTACCCAGGGAAGAAGAAATATAAATTTTATCCGCGCGCACATAGGCAATATTTTTTCCGTCGGGCGACCAGACCGGATATCTTTCACCCCCCGGATGCTTTGTAACCTGCCGCATTTCACCGGTACGAATAGATTTGATATAAATGTCTGGATTAATCAAATCATTTTCTTTCCAATAAAACGCAATCTCCTTGCTGTCGGGTGAAAAATCGGGAGAATATTCCATACCATCAAGGCTTGTAAAAGGCATTTCTGCAACCGGCCCTGGATGCGCCTCTCGATCGAACGGCAGGAAAGTATAAAACATAAAAAAAGCAATTAGTGCTATGGAGCTGGCTATGATTGACCAGAGAAAGCGCGAAGGGTGCGACGGTTTTGCAATTTCAACAGAAGTATAAGCGCCGTTTGTCGGCACCAGGATTTTTTGCCGTAGTGGCGCCAAGTCGGCGATCAGCGAAGCACACGTTGGGTAACGCAACGATGGATTTTTTCCCAGGCATTTATGAATGATCGTTTCCAGTGCCGGCGGCACATCCGACCGGCGTCTGGTAATCAATTCTGGATTCTCCTTCAAAATTGCATAAATCACAGCTTGTTCGTATTCACCTTGAAAAGGGAGCACGCCTCCGAGCATTTCATACATCACCACGCCCAGAGACCAGATATCGCTGCGGCTGTCTGTTTTTTCGCCAATGGCCTGTTCCGGTGACATGTAGAGCAACGTTCCCGGCGCTGCTGAATTTTCGAATTTTTCCACACCGCCTTTTATTTGTGCCAGGCCGAAATCAAGAATTTTCAGCTCACCGTCATTACTGACAATTATATTCGAAGGTTTGATATCGCGATGCACGACGCCGTTTTTATGCGCCTCCCCAAGTCCTTGCACGAGTTGGAAAATTATATCAATGGATTGTTCGTGTGGTAAACCTGGACCGCTGTCTTTTGTTGTTTCGTCGATAATCTGTCGCAATGTGCGGCCTTCACAAAAAGCCATGACCATGAACATGTGCCCGTCAACCGTTTGGTCGAAATCATGAATCGGGCAGATATTGGGATGATCCAACGCTGAAGCAGCACGGGCGCCGTGCAGAAATTGCTCTCGAATTCCGGCATCTTTAGAGAATGACTGGGGTAGAAATTTTATCGCCACCACACGGTTCAGGTGGAAATCATGCGCTTTGTAAACAACGCCGATCCCACCTTCGCCGATAAATTCGGTAATCGTATAATGTGAGATAGTTTCGCCGATCATCAGATTAATACCTTTTCTTCCGAATCTTGGATCAAAATTCTGTTGAACCTACTATTACAATTTTTGCGTTTCAGTGCAAAAGAAAGTGAGCAGGTTAGGCCAGCCATTAATCAGAGAAATTAAAATCCGGAACCGTTCATTGAACTTCTGCCAGGCAGGAATAATTTTTGATTGATTAAGCTGTTATTTATTTGGGAAAAAATGAGTCGCGAAAGAGAATGAGAACGTAGTATCGGTGCACCCCGGGGTCGGAATATCATAATAAAATTGGTTTTTTTAATATAAATAATTACGAATATTACTATATTGAAAATAGTTTAAAAAAGCAAGCTGATTTAGCCGCACCCTGCCTGCATCTGATTTGAACAAAAACAAGCATGCTAACGAAATTGAAGGTTAAATATATGGGCTCAGATTTGTGACAACCGAACCGGTAATTCCAGAGGCTGAGTATATTTTGAACCCGCGCCTGCCCTACTCCTATTCCTGATTTTCGTTTATCTTAAATCCCACAACTTTACTCGAAATTAAAATTCTACACCGGGTAAATAAAATATCAGTAAAATTTAATCAGTTGACACTATTTTGACTCTACCAGCTTCTCCACCAAAGTAAGATCCGCGGAACAGCATTTTTTAAGAGTAATGAGTTTTAAAATGAAGTGCCCCGACGTATTTCCAATGCAAAAACAAAATATGAAAACCGTCGGGACACCCTGCAATAATCAACCGTCATAGCCAAAGGGTGCAGGTTTTTTTCCTGTTATTTCAACAGGGTCATTCGTCGGACAGTCGACTGTGTATTGACCTGCATTTTAAGCAAATAAATCCCGCTGGACAGTTGCCGGTTCTGGGCATCGCGACCATTCCAGATCATCTGGTAACTGCCGGCATCACGAACTTCGTTTATAAGCGTTGCAAGATGCTGTCCCAAAAGATTGTAGATTTCGAGACGTACCGGGCTGCGTTCTGCAAGCTCAAACGCAACAGTGGTCTCCGGGTTGAAAGGATTCGGATAGTTTGCCAGCAATTTGAAAGAAGCAGGCGCTATATCACTGGTTTGAACTGCAGTTGTTGTCTCACTTGCCCGCAATGCATAATATGTATTGATTTCCGAACTTGTCAGCGTTACGGTGTTTTTATCCACATTAACAACGGCATCGGCTGCAATTTTCCAGGTATTTTGAGTTGTGTCCCAATAGTGAAGTGCTATGGAATTTTCCTCGAGATTATTGCGATGCAGATCATCATTGGTATATTGGAAAAGGAAACGGTGGCTTTTCTCGAAATTCATCATTCCGTGATGACCGCCCCAATTATTGCCACCCCAAGAACTACCACCCATCATTGTACTGCCCATGGGGTCATGTATATTCACATAAAATCCCATAAAATTTCCAGGTGTGTGATCACCCGGCAGGCTGTCGGGATAAATCTCCCAGAATTGGACAAAGGTGGAGTCTGGCCAACGCATACCGTGCATGCCGCCCATACCTCCGCCCATATGACCGGGAGCAAAACTGAGCCAGTTACTGCTATCATTGGCACAGAATATAAAGGAAGAATCAGCATGATTCCGGGGCATCCAGCTTCCGGCCCAGGACGCCGGTCCATTCAGCGGCTGCCATTCCAGGTCGTTAATGCGCGAAACCATCAATGTTTCGTAACCCATCATTCCAATATGAGTACGCCCGAAAATAGTCACAACATCACTCTGTAGTGGGCGAACTGCACCATTTGAGGGTTCAAACCACGGCGGGCCGAAACTGAGACGGTAGTCGGGCAAGCTGTCGGCATTGGTATCGAGAAAATAGACTGGATAATAATAGGTTGAATCGACGAACACCGTTCCGTTCACAGTCAATGTATCAGCATTCATATCCCAGAAATTTCCCATATTCCAGCCATGACCACCTACAGCAATTGGTTCGCGCCATCTTACGCCGTTGATTTCAAATACAACGATTGAGGTGGAAGTTTGATTCATCATCATCGTTGTTGCAGCGCCCACAATAGTGATGGAATCACCGTGTCCGGGCCATTCAGCGCCATTCTCCGGTGTATACCACCACGGGCCGAACATAAGCTGATATTCAGCCACCCTGTCACCATCAGTATCGAGATAATATAACGGGTGAAAAAATGTCGAATCGACGATAATTGTCCCGGTATATGTTTCTGTCTGCAACGAATCTGGCCAGGAGTATTGATTGCCATCGCCATGGTGCCAATTTCCTTGTGCATTAACACCTGACGTCTGCAACAAAACAGTAAAAATAATTGCCATAATACCTGTCGCAAGCTTGAAACTTAATTTTCTCATGCTGTACCTCTTGTTTGAAAAATATTCATCTGTTAATAATTTGAAGTTAGCTATAGATTATTAATCACATTTTTGAGTTTCTTCTGTATTTTATCTGCAATCTCTGCCAGCGCCGGATTCTGCACGGCTTGCATCGAAGCCATGGGATCAACTGCTGAAACTTCCACGCTGTCTTCTTTTTGCTGCACGATTACGTTGCACGGCAGCATGGTTCCGATTTTCTCTTCAGCCTGCAGCGCTTTATAGGCAAAAGGCGGGTTGCAAGCACCGAGAATTTTGTAAGGCCGAAAATCAACATCCAGTTTCTTTTTCAGGGTTTCTTTCACATCGATTTCCGTAAGAATGCCAAAACCTTCATTTTTCAAATCTTCGGTTACTTTTGCTATAGCATCGCCGAATGAAAGGTCGACTGTCTTAGTAAAATAGTAACTCATTTTATAACTCCTTTTTTTGATTCTAATTTTTCAAATCCATTTCGCAATAGGCACAAACCTGCCAATGGGTCTTGACTATTTTTCCACATCCCGGACAATTGTGTTTGAGCTTGTGGCCGCATTCCGGGCAACGCAGGAAGGCGGCTTCGACCGGAGCATTGCACTTCGGGCAATCATCAGCCCGATAAGTTGAATAACTGCCACTGCGTATCGGTTCTTTATCAGGGTTTTTTATCAGGCGGTAAAGAAAATAACCACCGCCCACGATGAATGCAATCCAAAACATTTGGTAAATAAACCAGCCACCAAATCCGAAGCTTCCAGGACACATATTATGCCACATTTTTATTCTCCCAATGAGTGGGTTAAAATCCTTCCGGGATTAACAAAACCTGGAAGGTGATTTGTTTTATTATTAATTCTGAACTTGAGTTATCCAACCGCTGGTCCTGTCAACCAGGAGTCTCTTCACGACTTTATCGTCTTTTTTGCTGCGCACTTCAATCTCAAAACCATGGTTCATCTCCACGATTTCACTAATAACTAAATCGTGATTATTATATGCATTGACATAATACTCAGCCCACCGCTGGGCATTCTTTATGCTCAAAGGTGTTGAAATATTATTCGATCGTTGCCAGGCGTTGAATTCTGCGGCGTCCCAAGAGCAAAAAATATTGTTATTAGTCATCATCCTGACTGATCGCGGGGCGGTGTTACCCATTCTGCAACCCATCATCATGTAACGGTTAGTCATCATATTATGGCGATGCATCCTGTTTGCATTCGTATCATGCCAGGGGCACATATCAAAAAGAGAAACAGAATCGTACTTGGTATACCGGGATGGTGTATGATAGTTTTGTGCATAAGATAAAGCGGCAAGCCCGATAAACAGAACGACAGAAAATCCGAGAATTAATTGCTTTTTCATGATAGCCTACTCCTTTTTTAATAATTATTGTTCTTACTTCTTTGTTCGTGAGTGGCATAGCAAGGGGTATGCCATATCAATCGACTATTTATCCTCGATAGAATTTTATTGGTTAAATAGTTGTTTTTCAAGAATTTTTAATCTGCAATGAATTCTATTTTCAGAATAAAGAATCTTTTACAAACAGGATGGTGCGAAATGATTTCGCAGAAGAAAAAAGAAATCCCGACCTCACCGCGAAAAGTTTTCGCAGCCGGGATAACGCATGCAGTGCAGATATTGGAGGTTACAGGCCATATTCTTTGAGTTTATACTGCAAGGCCCGGCGGGTGATGCCGAGAATCTCGGCCGCGTGTGTGCGGTTACCGTCCGTCTGATCGAGTGTCTTCAGGATGAGTTCTTTTTCCACCTCACGAATGGAATGGCCGATGCGTACGCCGGTTTCGCCCTCGTTTTTTAACCCCAAAAGTTCTTGAAATTGTTTTGGCAAGCACTCTGGCTGCACAAATTCTTCCCGGCACAAAATCACGGCGCGTTCTATGGTATTTTCGAGCTCGCGAATATTTCCCGGCCAGCTATAGCGCAGCAATATATCCATGGTTTTCGGTGCAAATCCTTTCATCAGTCGCTGGTTCTTTTCAGCATATTTATGCAAAAAATGTTCTGCCAGCGCTGGAATATCTTCCTGCCGTTCGCGCAACGGCGGCAGCTCCAGCGTTACAACACTCAGCCTGAAATACAAATCTTCCCGGAATGTATTTTTAGTTATGGCCTCTTCAAGGTTGCGGTGTGTTGCCGCGATGATACGCACATCCACTTTCATCGTTTTGCTGCTGCCCAGGCGTTCGAATTCTCCTTCTTGCAATACCCTTAAAATTTTTGCCTGTGTTGACGGGGCCATATCACCGATTTCATCCAGAAATATTGTACCACTGTCAGCCATTTCAAATCGTCCCTTGCGCTGCTGAATTGCCCCAGTGAAAGCGCCGCGCTCATGCCCGAACAGCTCGCTCTCAAGTAGATTCTCGGCAAGCGCCGCACAGTTAATTTTTACAAATGCCTGCTCTCTGCGCCCGCTGTTTTGATGAATAGCGTTGGCGATCAGCTCCTTGCCGGTGCCGCTCTCCCCGAGAATGAGAATTGTCGCATGACTGGGTGCAGCAAGGCTGAGTATTTCCATCGCTTGGCGCATCTTTTTGCTGCGGCCAATAATCCGGGAAAAATCGAACTGCTCACCGATACGCTCCTTTAATACTTTGTTCTCCCGCTCCATCTCATAATAATGCATGGCTTTTTCCACGATGGCCAGCAAAACGTTCATATCGACAGGTTTAATCAAATAGTCAAAAGCATTTTGTTTCAGGGTTTCAACCGCGGTTTGCACCGTCGCAAAAGCCGTCATAATGACGACCGGCACCGCCGGGCTGAGGGATTTTATCCGGCGCAGCGCTTCATCTCCCTGCATGTCCTTCATGCGCAAATCCAGCAGGATGAGATCAAAGAGGGTTTCTCCGGCCAGCTCTACCGCATCACGGCCATCCTCGGCCTCATATATTTCATAACCCGCCTGTTGCAGGGTTGCACGCAAGGTCAACCGAAAATTGGCGTCATCATCGACTACCAGGATTTTCTTTTGCTGATTCATATTTTTACCGGTAGTTTAATTGTGAATATGGTCCCTTTACCGGGAGCGGCCGTCACTTCGATACTGCCGCTATGGTTTTCGATGATGCGGTGCACAAGCGCCAGCCCCAGCCCGGTGCCGTCTTTTTTTAGAGTAAAAAACGGATCAAATACTTTGCCGATAGCCGCTGGTGGAATGCCTGTGCCGTTATCTTCAACCTGCGTTTGAACCATTTCACTTTCGGCAAGATAACGGCAGCGAATGCTGAGGGTGCCGCGCATATTCATCGCCTCCACGGCATTTAGAAAAAGATTCATTAAAACCTGTGCCAGCAGATCGGGATCGGCTTCAAATACCGGCACATCTTCCTCTCTGCTCTGTTCTATCAGAATTTGTTTCGCTTCGAGATCGGCGCGTACCAGTTCCAGTGCATGGCCGACAATCCCGGCCATAGTGCAACGCCGATAGGTCGGTTCATGCGGCCGTGCAAAATCGAGCAAATCGACAACGACTCGATTTAAACGATCGGTTTCGTTGATAATGGCTTCAGCATATTTTTTCTCATCGAGTTCATGCTCAAATTTGCGGGCAAAATATTGTGCCAGACCTTTGATCGATCCTAATGGGTTGCGCACCTCGTGAGCGATGACAGCCGCCATCTGTCCCAGGCTGGCCAGACGTTCTGAGCGTTTGACACGCTCTTCCAACGCTTCGATCTCCTGCAGGTCGCGCATTAAAATAACGGTTCCGGCAGCACAATCTTCCTGGTCATGAATCCGCCGTGTCGTCAGACTGATTGGGGTTGTATGGCCAGCCGTTGTGCAGCGAACTTTTTTTTCGGTCCAGTTTTCTTGCAGAATCTGCGTTTTATCAATGGTACAATCTACATTTTTCATTATCTCAAAGAAATCGCGATCAACGGCTGTTTTTTCATCTTCCCGTAATAAACGGCATGCTTTTCTGTTTATCGTCACTATTTTCCCGGAAACATCCAGCGCGACCAGGCCATGTCCCATATTTTCGATCACGTTGCGAATAAAAGATTCAGCTGTTTTCAGGGATTTATTCGTTGTATAATATTTTTGGATGATAAAGGCAAAAAACGCCGAGGAAAAAGCAAGGAGCAAAAGAACAAGTCCGCTGCCTATCGCGCGCCGGGTATCTTCCGCAAGCGCAGCATAAAAATCCGCAGTTGTCATGCCAACAATAATAATGAACTCCCCGGATATGAGCTCAGGAAAGACGCGGGTATTTTTTGTTTGCACAGATGGAGGCACATCATGCGGGAGAAATTGCTTTCGCACTTCAAAAACATTTTTCTGATTGCCCAAAAGTACCATCACGGCTTCCGCACTGTCGACGCGAACGTCTGAAAAAGTCATTACTTGCACCACGTGTTGACGCCCGTTTAGGCTATCATCACTGCTCATCGCTATTCGTCCTTCCGGTGAGACCAGGTGCAGATAAACAATATTTTCCTGTTGACCGAATTTCTCAAACAGGTTCTGCAATTGCTGTTTTTGCCAGGGCCTTTCTTTTGAACTCACGGCCACACTGGATTCAATGGATTCTATCGCCAGCAGCCCCATGCTGGTGAGATGCTCGGTCATCAATTGCTCTTCGCGGTGCAAATTGAGCACGGTATAAAATGCCAGACTGCTCAATGCAACGAGAACAAGAGCAAAAAGCACAAGTACCGGATAATAGAGGGGTTGTTTTTTCAGGATCATCTTGTTAGAACTTTTTTTTAGCGTTAGTTTTTCACTCGCATGGCATTAAAAATGGCAACCAGGGCGACACCCATATCGCCAAAAACAGCCTCCCACATTGTGGCGATACCTATGACTCCCAGGCCGATAAACATCAATTTCACACCCATTGCGAAGAGAATATTCTGCCATACAATTTTACGAGTTTTATGTGCTATATCTACAGCAGTGACCACTTTAGAAGGATTGTCGGTCATCAAAACGACATCAGCTGTTTCAACTGCGGCGTCTGAACCCAAAGCACCCATGGCGATCCCTATATCCGCTCTGGCCAGCACCGGAGCATCGTTGATGCCATCACCCACGAAAGCGACTTTTCCGGGTTGTGATTCTGATATTATGCGCTCCAGATGATCCAGCTTATCTTCGGGTAATAACTCAGAATAGTATTGGTCTATCTTGAGTTTCCGCGCAATGGAGTTGGCTGCATTTTTATTGTCGCCAGTCAACATCATCGTTTTAATATTCTTGGCATTTAGTTTATCTATCGCATCTTGTGCGTCATCCTTTATGTTATCTGAAATGACAATATAACCAGCGTACGTGTTTTCTACTGCCAGATGAATCACAGTCCCTTCAACATCGCACACCGGATGCTCGATATTTTCCCGGTGTAACAAGCGGTCATTTCCAACTGTTATGGTCTTTCCATCAGCTTTTGCGATCAGGCCATGCCCTGGAATTTCCTCAACATCTTCCACGTTGGAAAGATCCACTTTGGGCGTATATTCAGCAACGATTGCAGCTGCAATCGGATGATTGGAATTAGCCTCAACCTGAGCGGCATACTGCAAAACCTGTGTTTCGGTAAAATTGTTTGCAGTAACTATTTTAGAAACTTTGAATTCACCCTTTGTCAGCGTGCCGGTTTTATCAAATACAACTGTTTTTAATTCAGTAAGAGCATCAAGATAGTTTGAACCCTTAACTAAAACTCCTCGTTTAGCGGCACCACCAATACCACCGAAATAACCCAGGGGAATGCTAATCACCAATGCGCATGGGCAGGAGATAACCAATACCACAAGCGCCCGGTAAATCCAGTCTTCAAAAGTGGCTCCGGTTATGAGCAGCGGTGGTATCAGGGCCAGAACTAATGCGCTAAAAACCACGACCGGCGTATAATAGCGCGCAAAAGTGGTGATGAATTTTTCCGTTTCGGCTTTTTTGCTGGCGGCATTTTCCACCAACTCCAAAATCCGGGCTATGGAGGATTCCCGGTAAGGTTTGGTCACCTCGACGGTTAATACGCCTGATTTATTGATCATCCCGGAAAGAACGATCGCCTGTGGATTGACCGGTGTGGGGATGGATTCACCAGTGAGAGCTGATGTATCCACAAGCGAATTCCCATCGATAACGAGGCCATCGAGTGGAATTCTTTCACCAGCTTTGACTATTATGGTCTGACCTACGTTTACAGTCTCCGGGTCTACCTGCGCTATTTCCGTATCCAATTTTAAATTTGCGTATTCCGGCTTTAGAGCCAGCAGGGATTGAACCGATCTGCGGGAGCGGTTGACGGCAAAATCCTGAAAAAACTCACCGACGACATAAAACAGCATCACCGCAACGGCTTCAGGCATCTCATCGATTGCAACGGCGCCCAAAGTCGCGATCGTCATCAGGAATTGTTCATCGAAAATCTTGCCTTTGATAATGTTTTTAGCCGCCGTCCTGACAACCTTGTAGCCGCTGATAAGGTAGGCTATTCCAAAAACCAGATACTTCCCGATGCCAAAAGGAGACTTGAGAAGTTGATCTTCGAAAAGCAACCCGCCCAGCAATATAATGACGGTTAGCAAAATCCGCAGCAATTCCGCTTTGTTTTCAAACAGTTCGGATTTGGACAAATCTCCCGATCGTTGATTTGGTTCGACTATCTGGACTTCCGGTTCAATTGCCTGAACCTCCGCCAGCGCTTTTTGGTCATCCGCGCAATCAAGGGTCATCGTTGATGTAGCAAAATTGACTGAAACAAATTTTACTTCATCCAACTGAGAAACACCTCTCTCTATTTTTGCTGCACAGGAGGCACAATCCAGGTTTTTCAGATGATATTTTTTCATATTTATTTCTCAGTGTATTATAAAGATCATACTTTATTTTTTTCTAAATGGCCTCACTGCCCCGTTCACTTGTCCTAATTTTTATTGTATCATCTACTTCAATGATAAATATCTTTCCATCACCCGGATTTCCGGTATGAGCAATTTTTTGAATGCAATTGACAACTTGATCAACCATATTGTCGTGAACGACGATTTCTATTTTTACCTTTTTAACAAACAAATGCAATCCTTCTGTGATTGCATCTTTAGCGCCCTTTGCTTTGGATTTACCAAAACCTTATATCTCGGAAATTGTTATTCCGGGTAATTCTTCTATTTGATGCAAATCAGTAATGACCTCATCCGATTTGAACGGACGGATAATTGCTTTTATTTCTTTCATTTTAAATCTCCATTTATGTTATTATAACAGGCGATGACTTTTCCCATCGCCCATTAAAACAGATTACATTTCTTCGTCTTTAATATCGATAGCAAACCATTTATAAATCGCCGGGATAACCAATAGAGTTAAAATGGTTGAAGTGACCAACCCGCCGACAACTACAGTGGCCAGCGGGCGCTGAACTTCGCTGCCAACGCCAGCCGCTAAAAGTAATGGAATCAGGCCCAAAGCCGTTGTCATTGCAGTCATCAGCACAGGGCGTAATCGCAACAGGGCGCCTTTTATTGAAGCTTTGTCGACATCAACACCATCACGCAGCAATTGATTTAAGTAGGTGACCAGCACCATCCCATTTTCGAGAGCGATGCCAAACAATGCGATAAAACCAATGGATGAAGGCACGGACAAATTCTGCCCGGTCAGCCACAGCCCCACTACACCGCCCACTAATGCCAGCGGGATGTTCAGCAGAATAAGAAAGGTATTTTTCATGGAATTGAAACTGGAATAAAGCAGCAGAAAAATAATTAAAAGGGTGATGGGGACAACCACAGCCAGACGCTTATTAGCTTCTTGTTGCAGGCGAAACTGTCCGCCCCAAGTTACATAATAGCCTGCTGGCAAACTGATTTTTTCGTCAATAGCTTTTTGCCCTTCTTCGACAAATGAAACAATATCCCGACCAGTTACATTACACTGAATAGTTATAAAACGCTGGCTGTTTTCACGGGTAATTTGTCGTGGCCCGACTATTTCTGAAATCCGGGTTAACTGACTCAATGGCACTTTGGCGCCATTTGGCGCTTCTATTAATATCTGACTAATAGCCTCGGGTGTGTTGCGATAATTCTCATCAAAACGCACCAAAATATCAAAGCGGCGCACACCTTCAAAAAGCTGTCCGGCTGTTTCACCGCCCACAGAAGCGCGGACGGTTTGCTGCACATCCTGCACGTTGATTCCATAGCGGGCGATAGCCTGGCGATCCACTTTAATCAGCAATTGTGGCGTACCACTGACCTGGTCGGGCTGCACATCGGCAGCACCGGGAACGCCCTGAATGACGCGCGCCACTTCATCGGCCGTCTTTTTCAAAGTTTCAAGATCATCGCCAAATAGTTTGATGGCGAGTTCAGCGCGCACGCCCTCGAGTAATTCATCCACGGTCATTTGAATTGGCTGGGTAAAGTTGGCCAAAACACCTGGGATATTGCCCGCTTCATCACGGATCAAATCTTCAAGATCGGCCTGGGTTTCCGCCTCGCGCCATTCACTTTTATCTTTTAATAAAATATACATTTCAGCGCTGTTGATGGGATCGGTGTGTGCACCCACTTCACCGCGGCCGATGCGGGTTACAACCGTATTCACTTCCTGTATTTTTTTAATCCGCCGTTCGACAATCTGGGTTGTTTTTATACTTTGATTCAAAGAAATTGACGGGGCCAGGGTCAGGCGCATAACTATCGTGCCTTCCTGCAAAGTCGGTGTAAATTCTGAACCCAGTCGTGGATAAATCAAAGCACCAATGACGAACAGCGCCAGCGCTAAAGCAACTGCAAGTATGCGCTTTCTGACCAAAAATGTGACCACCGGTCGGTAAATTTTCTGCAAAAAACGCAGCAGAAAGTTCTCATTATTTTCTGCAGAATTTTCTGCGCTTATCGGGCGGCGCATAATCATTTGTGAAAAAACCGGCGCCAGGAACAGGGCAAAAACCAGTGATCCCAGCATGGCCAATGAAACTGTATAGGCAAGCGGTTTAAAGGTTTTGCCCTCGACGCCTTGCAGTGTGAATAACGGAAGGAAAACGACGATGATTATTGAGATGGCAAATAGAATCGGCCGGGCCACCTCTTTTGACGCCCGGGCCACCGCATAAATCCGCGGCTGATCGCCATTTGATTCCCGCAACAGGCGGTCGATATTTTCCACCATAACAATCGTGCCATCCACCATCATTCCGATGGCGATAGCGAGGCCGCCAAAGGACATCAGGTTGACAGATATTCCGAAGTAATACATGCCTATCATCGCGAACAGGATTGAAAACGGAATCGACAAAGCGACCACCAGGCTGGGACGAACCGACCCCATGAACACCAACAGGATGAGCATCACCAGAAAAATGCCTTGCACCAGGGCGATGGTGACGGTGCTGACTGCCGCTTCGACCAGCGATTTTTGTTGATAATAAGGGATGAGTTTTATACCTGGCGGCAGCGACTTGTTGATTTCCACCAATTTTTGTTCTACCTGACCGATGACAGTGGATGAATTGCTGCCGTAGAGTTTGACTACCTGACCGGAAACGACCTCCTTCACGCCATCCATGGTTTGCACCCCGCGCCTGACAGCCCCGCCAATTTCAATTGATGCCAATTGGCGTAAAAAAATCGGTGTGCCGTCATCGGCTTTGATAACAATATTTTCAATGTCCGTGATGGATTGCGCCAGACCAACGGAGCGCACGATAAATTCTTCTGCGTTTTTTTCGATAAACTGGGCGCCCACATTAAGATTGTTGGCGTGTATTTTTTCAATCAAATCAGCGAGAGTAACGTCATAGCGCAGCAGCGCATCGGGATTGACGATGACCTGAAATTGTTTCTCCCACCCGCCGATGCCGAGCACTTCGGTTACACCGGGCACGGTTTGCAATTGGTATTTGATGAGCCAGTCTTGAATGGTGCGCAACTCAGTCAATGTATAATCTCCGGTTTCATCGCGCAAATAATAAAATAAAATCAAGCCCATTCCGGTAGAAATTGGGCCCATTTGCGGATCGCCAAAACCTTCGGGGATTTGCTCACGAGCTTCCTGCAAACGTTCGTTTACAAGTTGCCGGGAAAAATATATATCCGTTTCATCTTCAAAATAAATATTGACGACCGACAGCCCAAAGTTGGATACCGAACGGATATGATCGAGATTTGGCAAGCCATTCATGGCGACTTCTACCGGGAAAGTCACGTATTTTTCGATCTCTTCCGGGGCCAGGCCTTCCGTAACCGTAAAGACTTGCACCAACGCCGGGGACACATCCGGGAAGGCGTCAATGGGCAATTGCCGGTAGCTGTAAAAACCGCCGGCCAGCACGAGTACACCAAGCACAACCAGCAGGAGCCGGTTTTTAAGTGAAAAATCTATAATTGTTTTCATGTTTTTCTTTCTGATTTAATGTCCATGCCCTTCGCCAAGCTCGCTTTTTTGCAATTCTGCCTTCAATGTAAAACCACCTTTGGAAACATAAGTCTCACCAGGATTTAACCCGCCGATAACCTCAACGGAAACTTCATTTCGACGACCGATTTGAACAGCGCGCGGAACAAAGCCCTCTTTGGATTGGACAAAAACTACATTTTGATTTTCAAATATTTCAAGAGCAGTTTTAGGTACCAGCAAAGCAACTTCAACATCGGAAGTAATTATTTCTCCAGTGACAAACAGACCCGGTTTCCAATGTCCCAGTGTATTTTTTAACACAATGCGGGCTTCTGCAGTGCGGGTTGTTTCATCGATAATTGGCGAGATATAAGCGATTATTCCCTCGCTTTTCGGTAATTCCAGCCCGGCTGAGATGGTCACTTTCTGACCGATTTCAACAGAGGGCAAATCTTTTTGATAAAGCGTCAGCATGGCCCACACGTTACTCAGGTCGGCAACAACAAAGCCGTGTTCGCTGTTATCCACTACTTCGCCAAGAGAAAGGTGTTTTTCGACGATAATTCCATCTATCAATGAATTGACTTTGTATTCCGTGAGCGATTCATTGCCTTCGATAATCGCCAGAGTTTCCCCCTTTTTCACAAAATCGCCGATGTGTTTGAACACTTTTTTCACCATGCCCGGGAAACGGGGATGGATATGGGCCAGGTTGTCTGGCGGGATGATAATTTCACCCGGAAGAGAAACATGAATTTTCAGTTTTCCCGGTCCGGCATTCGCGAGTTCAATACCAAATTCATCCAACTCCTGTTTACTGAGTTGAACAATTTCGCTACGGCGTTCACCCTCGTGTTCAGTCTTTTCGCCTTCTTCATGAGCTGGTTTGCTTTCACAGCTTATGAAAAAAAGCGCCATCAAAAATATATTAAATAATGCAATTGCATTAGCTTGAGTTCGTTTCATTTTCAATTCCTTTTTATATCTATTTAGAGTGAGTCCAGGGATCGACCAAGGCGACCTTCAAGTTCAATAATTTCCAGCTTGATCTCGCCCAGAGCATCGAGAAAGCGGCCTTGCGCATCAAACAACTGCCGCTGGGCATCCAGTAAATCGATTAAAGCATATTTACCCAACCGGTAGTTTTGATTAATAATATTGTAAGCTTTTTGTGCTTCGGGAATGATGATTTCCTGTATCATTTCAATTTCTGCGGCAATCGTGCGAATGGTTTCCAGCCGGTTGCTTACCTCAGTCTGAACATCGTTTTTCAGGCTCGCATAGAATTGTTCGGCCTGCAATTCACGCAGCTTTGCTTCCTCTTTGCCACCCTGATTCCGGTTAAAAATTGTCAGCGGAATGCTTAATCCGGCAACGAAGGCTTTATCGTCAGTTTCATTGAAATGACGATATCCTGCCCGGATTACCGGATCTGGAATAGCGAGCGCTTTGGCCAGCGCTGTTTTGGTTTTTTGTACTGCAATAATTGATTTCTGCTCGATAAGTGCAGGGCTATTTTCCAAAGATTGCATCACCCGGTCCGCACTTGGCATCGATTTAATGAATGTCAGACTGCCTTTTACCACAGAAAAATCAACGTTGCCGGTGCCCCAGATTGCTGTAAGCCGTCTTTGGGCATTATTTAATTCCCGCTGACTTCTTTGCAGCGTCAGTCTCCTTTGCGACAATTCAACCTGGGCGCGGGCCGACTCCGCTTGTGAAAGACGTCCGGCCAAAACCAGTGTATCAATATTTGCTTTAAATGCTCCGGAGAGCGCAAGAAGTTTGCGATCGAGATCAAGTTTTTCCTGTGCCAAAAAGACCTGAGCATACTCCCGGCGAACATTTGTCACGATATTCAATCGTGCAATTTCATAGCGCCACAAAGCCAAATCACTTTGCAAGGCGGCAACTTGTGTGCGCTTCGCGCGCTTCCCTCCAAGCTCAATTAATTGACCGATTGCCAGCGTGGTTTCGTTGCCTTTTACTCCACCAAGAGAACCACTACCGGCAAAATTCTCCAGCTCGATATCCAGCTCAGGATTGGGGAGCAAGCTTTCCTGCAGGGTGAGCGCTTCACGCGCTTTGATTTCCGTTAAAAATGCTCGCAATTCGAGATTGTTTTTCAATGCCAGGGATATGGCATTGTCCAGCAAAAGGGTATCAGGTGGCTCGATGTTATTTTTTATGGTCTCAATTTTATCAGTGAGAAGAGGCACGTGAGCTGAAGAATGCATCGCTACCCGTGCGCCGCTGCACTTAAAAAGAAAGATTGCTGAAAGTGCACATGAAAGCACTATCTGCTTTATTTGCATTTGAAAACTCCGGTTAATTGCATTTATCAGGCACAGATTAAAAGGTGCAAACAAACTTGAATCTGACCGAAAAATGGATATTTCTAGGTTAATATTTGAAAATAACTGTTTAGCAATGGCAGTCGTTCCGGTTTTACCGAAGCTGCGTAATGGGAAATTTCCTGCCATTTTCAAAACTGGCGCTGATTCAATAGAAGGATTTCCCGATATTGCAAACAACACGAAATGGAATAACGACTGCTCTAATCAAATACGATTAAATGCTATAAGTGTAAAATAAGAGAATGAAAGTAGAGAGATTATACGGTTGGAGGATGATAGATGGGATAGATGAAAATCTTGGAGTATTCTGTCGAATCGACAGTGATTTGACCGATAATTGTGAGCTCAAACTTAAGCGAGGCTGCATCTGTGCTATTGAACTGAATATGACACACACACGGACAATCACCGTCGCTATCTTGCCCTGCAGGGTTGGAATGTGTCCCATTGCCACTGTCGCTACTTTCGCCACTAAAAATACTGCACAGCAAAGTTGAGCAATGTCCTGAGGCATCTTCTTCAAGGCAGTCGATATCGCCACAAAAAACCTGATTAGCCCCCTGCCCAAAAAGCAGGATTAGTGCCGTGATTAAGAAAATTTTATTAAAAACTGATTTCATTTAAGTCCAATTTCGTTACTTGTGTTTATCAGGACGCGAATTATAGTGAAATGTTCTTACACAATCAAGCTTATTTTTTATTCGAACAGCTCTGCCCCGTCCGGGCACAGGTTGTCGGCAATTTGCCGGAGAGTAAATATTCTTCTTCCAGGCCGGCGCTGCAACCGCAACTGCCTTCTTTTTTCTTCCACTGAGCGAAATGCAGCATGGCAGCCATGAAGGTAAAACCGACTACCATAAATCCGAATACGATTAAATAAGGTACCATTTTAATATTCTCTATTTTTGGGTAAATATTTTTTCAAATTGCGGCGTCATTTTTTCGATGAAACCGTCATCACTGCGAACAATCATCAAAACCGGTAAATTCCTTTCGAGCGCAAATTCATAGCCTTTTTCCGGGCCCATAACATTGATTGCGGTGGCATAGCCGTCGGCAATCATGCACGAAGGATGAATAATCGTGACCGAGGCCAGTTTATGGGTGATCGGCTTTCCGGTGACCGGATCGATTGTGTGCGAATAGCGCACACCATTTTTTTCAAAATAATTGAGATAATCACCCGAAGTGGCCATGCCCGTATCGGCCACACGAACCACTTTTTGAATCCCCCCCCGGCTCACCGGTGTGGCCACGCCGATACGCCAGACATCGCCATTTGCTTTTCGTCCACTGGCCCGAATTTCACCACCAATCTCAACAAGATAATTTTTAAATCCCGCGTTTGCTAAATAGGCGGCAACTTCGTCGACAGCAAATCCTTTCGCAATGGCCGATAAATCGCAGTAGACATCTGCCTTTGTTTTTTTTATGGCTGGTGGATGCAGGCGAACAGCGATATTTTGTTGTCCCACAAGCCGTTTTCGGGCTTTAATTGCATTTTCCGTCGGAATTTTGGCAGATTGCAACTCTGGTCCAAAACCCCATAAATTTACCAGTGGTCCGACGGTGATATCAAATGCACCGGCTGTTCGCTGATAAATTTCATCGCTTTTATCAAAAACGGTAGCCAGTTCAGCAGAAACCGGAAACCAGTCCAATTTTTTAGACAGATTAAATTGAGATAACTCCGAATTTTTACTGTAGGTCGACATCTGCAATTTATCGAGCTTGTACAGAATATCATCCACATTTTTTTGCAGATCTGTTTGAAATTTTTTAGGATCACTTCCGGCAGGAGTCACAATTTTCACCATGTACGACGTGCCCATGGTGGAACCATCAAATTTCAGCTCGATAAATGCCGGTTCATTTTTAACGCAGGCTGCGAGAATAAACAAAATCAAAATCAGCCCGAATTTAATTATTTTCTTACTCATCGTACTCTATTTAGCATGCAGACGCGTTGACAAATTTTGCCGTGATTAATCACAACGGGCATGGTGATTTCCGGGTGGCTCTTCTGTACGCAACGGGCAGTCGCGATGATTTGTTTTTGTGCAGCGCGTCGTATTCAAAAATTAATCTTTTCGTTTCCAGCGCCAATTTTCGTAATAATCCCATTTAACCATTTTGTTCAATGCTTCCAGTTCAGCGGTTTTTTCCATCAGGCTGCCTTTAATGACGTCACCAATTGAAATGAGACCGGTAATTTTACCCTGTTCTTCGACCAATAAATGGCGCAAACGCATTCCGAGAAATTTATCCATCATGGCCATACAGGTTGTATCACCGCTGGTTTTCTTGAGATTTGTCACCATATAATCGCCGATTTTAGCCGTTTTGGGATTAAATCCTGCCTGCACAGAATTGCGGACCAGGTCCCTTTCCGTCCAGATGCCGGTAATTTTTTCGCCATCTTTTATGAGCACTGCACCAATATTATGGTCAATCATCACCTGGATAGCATCATAAAGCGTCGCATCGGGTGAAACTGCAATAATTTCATTCCCTTTTTCCAGCAGCATTTCACGGGCAGTTTTCATATCACACTCCACATATATTAATGATGAATATAATTATTTCGAATTTTCATACAAGGAACTGAATAAAAAAACATGATTTGTAAATTGGATATTCCAATAGTCAACCCTGACAGCGTTTTGAAATCCTGTCGAGACTGTTGAAAATCCAAAAAATTTGGACCCTGAGCTTGTCGAAGGGCCCAAATTTGGGGGTAACGCCGGGCGCTTCGACAAGCTCAGCGACCGGTTCTCACACTTTTTCGACAGTCTCGTCAGGGTTAAGTTGCGGCGCAGTACCGAGCATCCTGAGTAGTCCCGATGCTCATCAACTTAAAACTGCTCCGACATCAATTACCCAAAATCGTCGTACATGATGTTTTCCGGCTCGACGCCAAGATCGAGCAGCATCAGCGTTACTGCTGAGTTCATCATTGGAGGCCCACAGAGATAATATTCGATATCTTCCGGAGCATCGTGGTCCTTGAGATAATTATCGAAAATCACCTGGTGGATAAATCCGACATAACCTTTCCAGTTGTCTTCTTCAAGCGGTTCGGAGAGGCCGACATGCCAGGTGAAGTTGTCGTTTTCTTTCTGCAGGGTATCGAAATCTTCGACAAAAAACATTTCGCGTAAACTGCGTGCACCGTACCAGTAGGTTATTTTCCGATCCGTTTTGATCCGTTTCAACTGATCAAAAATGTGGGAACGCATTGGCGCCATACCTGCGCCACCTCCGACAAACATCATTTCGCTGTCGGTTTCGCGAGCAAAGAACTCGCCGTAAGGCCCGGAAATGGTCACTTCATCCCCTTGTTTCAGGCTAAAAATATAGGAAGACATCAAACCTGGAGGCACATCTGGCATGTTCGGTGGTGGTGTTGCAATACGCACGTTGAGCATAATCATGCCTTTTTCTTCCGGGTAGTTTGCCATCGAATAGGCACGAACAACCGGCTCTTCCGCTTTGGAAACATAACGCCAGATGTCGTATTTGTCCCAATCTTCGCGATACTCTTCTTCTACTACGAAATCTTTGTAATGCACAACATGGGGTGGCGCTTCAATTTGAATATATCCACCGGCACGAAAGTTGACATCTTCACCTTCGGGCAGGTCAATGATGAATTCTTTAATAAATGTGGCCACATTGCGATTGGAGCGGACTTTACATACCCATTTTTTTACGCTAAATATTTCAGGGTCCACTTCGATTTTCATGTCGCCTTTTACCGGGACCTGACAGGATAGACGACATCCTTCCCGCTGCTCTTTTTTGTTGATATGCGAAGTTTCGGTGGGAAGAATATCACCACCGCCCTCTTTTACATCCACCTTACACTGACCGCAGGTACCCCCTCCACCGCAGGCGGAAGGGATAAAGATTTTTTCACTGGCTAGGGTGTCCAATAATTTTCCACCGAGAGGAACCGTGATGGAATTATCGGGATCGTCATTGATGATGATTCGCGCATTCCCGCTCGCAACAAGCTTGGATTTTGCGAAGAGAATCACCGTCACCAACATGATCACGATGAGTACAAACATCACCGAGCCGAATAATACTAAACTTATTCCAGTCATTTATCTATCTCTCTAAAGTTGAATTCCAGAAAATAACATAAAGGCCATAGCCATAAGGCCGACCGTAATAAAGGTAATGCCCAGGCCGCGCAGCCCTTCAGGCACGTTGCTATACTTCATTTTTTCACGAATACCAGCCAACGCAATAATTGCCAGCGCCCAGCCAACACCTGAACCGATACCAAAAGTAACTGATTCGGCAAAATTCATATTTCTTTCGACCATGAGAAGAGAGCCGCCAAGAATAGCGCAGTTCACCGTGATCAACGGTAGAAAAATGCCCAGCGCATTGTAAAGTGGCGGGAAGAATTTATCCAGCGCCATTTCAAGAATCTGCACCATCGAGGCAATCACACCGATATAGGTTATCAGCCCCAAAAAAGTGAGGTCCAATTCAGGATAGCCTGCCCATGCCCAGGCGCCTTTTTTCAGTAGCGCGGTGTAGAGCAGGTTGTTGACAGGCAATGTAATACCCTGTACAACGATGACGGCAATACCCAATCCAATTGACGTATCGACTTTTTTCGAGACGGCGAGATAGGTACACATGCCCAGGAAAAATGCCAGGGCAAGATTTTCCATAAAAATGGATTTTATAAATAAACTTAAATAATGTTCAACCATGATTTAATTCTCCTCCACTTGATCTGGTTTCCAGGCTCTGATCGCCCAAATAAGCAGCCCGATCAAGAAGAAAGCGCTGGGGCTGAGAACCATTAAACCGTTGATCGAATACCAGCCACCTTCGGATGCCAATGGCAAAACAGTGACATTAAATAACTGCCCTGTGCCAAGCAATTCCCGGAAGAATCCGACAAAAAGCAGCACAAAGGTATAGCCAAATCCGTTACCGATTCCATCCATAAAACTGATGAGCGGCGGATTTTTCAAAGCAAAGGCTTCCGCCCGCCCCATTATTATACAGTTGGTGATAATCAGCCCTACAAAAATGGAGAGCTGCTTGCTGATATCGTAAGCAAAAGCTTTGATAAACTGATCAGCAATAATTACCAATGAGGCGATAATTGTCATTTCTACCAGAATCCGAATACTGTTGGGAATGTGATTGCGGATAAGGCTGACCGACAAATTGGAAAATGCAGTGACGACGATGACTGCAAGCGACATCACGACCGCTGTTTGCAGACGCGTTGTTACAGCCAGAGCCGAACAAATTCCCAGAACTTGCAGCCCGATAGGATTGTTATTAAAAATCGGATCGAGCAATACATCTTTATATTTATTAGCCATTTGAGCTCGCCTCCCTCAATTTTTTCAGAAACGGGCCATAACCGTTCTTACCAAACCAGAATTTAATCATTTTTTCCACACCGCGTGTGGTCAGCGTAGCGCCGGCGAGTCCGTCGATCTGGCTCGAAGCTTTTGCGCTGGCTGGATTTACTTTGCCCTTTAATATTTCGAGCACCAGTTGTGCCTGGTCATCGAAGGCCAGTTTCCCGGTCCATGATGCGCGCCAACTGGGATTCTCTATTTCACCACCGAGTCCGGGGGTTTCACCGTGCTCGTAAAAAGTGAGTCCTTTGATGGTTTTCAAATCATTGCTCATGGCAACAAATCCGTACATCGTTGACCATAATCCTTTGCCGTGCATCGGCAGGATGATTTTATCGATTACACCATTTTCTACAACGGAATAGACGAGCATATTTTTAGGAATTCTATTTATTCCAGCAATATCATCTTCAGCTCCAAGTGCCTGGCCCAAGACTTTATCTGCCGCCATTTCTTTGATATCGAATGTTTCGGGTGAGAGTTTGGCTGTAAATTGCTCTTCCGAAAGTTCGTCACCAGTGGACAGATCGATGAGCGCGCTGGTTATTTTTTCTTTAAAAACAGACTGAATATCGGCTTTTTTATCATATAAGCCGCCAGCCATGAGAATATTTTTTATTTTATCAAGGCGCTTGTTTTCCTCCTGAATGCTCTGCAAATAAACTGCAGAAACGGAAACCAGCACCGAACAGACCAGGCAGACAGCGAGTGCGACGCCAACGGTCTTTTGAATGCTATCACTTTGCATTTCTCGCGAGCCTCCTTTTTATATTTTTATTAAGGTATATTTTATCAAAAATTGGCGCGAAAACGTTGGCAAATAAAATAGCCAGCATCATTCCTTCTGGAAAAGCCGGGTTGATCACCCGCACCAGCACGACCAGAATTCCGATCATAAATCCATAAATCCACTTGCCGCCGTCGGTGATTGCCGCAGTAACGGGATCCGTCGCCATAAATACGGTGCCGAATGCAAAACCACCAACCACAAAATGCCATTCCGGCGTCATTGCGAACATTGGATTGGTGTCGCTCCCGATAAAGTTGAGGAAGTATGTAAATCCAACCATGCCGAGCACAACGCTGAGCATAATTTGCCAGGATCCAACACGCGTGACTATGAGAATAAATGCACCGATCAGGCACGCCAGCGCTGAAGTCTCGCCCATGGAACCGGGGATAGTTCCGATAAAAGAATCCATCCAGGAAGCTGTAACTTCCATAGTTGTATCAGCAAATTGAGCGAGAGCCGTTGCCTGGCTGTGGCCGTCCACCGCCACCCAAACCGCATCTCCGGAAATCTCTGCCGGATAGGCGAAAAAGAGAAAAGCACGCCCGGTGAGTGCCGGATTCAAAATATTCATTCCGACGCCACCAAAAACTTCCTTGCCGATTACAACGCCGAAGCTCATTCCCAAAGCAACTTGCCATAGGGGAATTGTCGCAGGCAAAATCAATGGAAAGAGCAGGCTGGTCACGAGGAATCCCTCTGTAACTTCGTGTTTCCTGACGATGGCAAAAAGTATTTCCCAGAAACCGCCAGCAGCCGCAGCCACCAGGTAAATTGGCAAGAAATAAAGCGCGCCAAGCGCGAGATTGCTGAATAGATTTTCCGGATTTGAACCTATACCAAGAAAAGTTGCCATGGCCGTATGCCAATCACCCGAACCAGCGGCAGCACCGCCGATTTTTGCAAGTGCGAGATTGGCTTGCAGGCCAGTATTGTACAAAGCCATCAAAACGGTTGGAATAAGCGCAAAATAGACAAGAATCATCATGCGCTTTAAATCCATTTTATCACGGACATGGGACGCAGTTTTCGTCACATTGCCCGGTGTGTACAGAATCGTATCCTGCATTTCCCAGATCGCGAAAAACTTCTCGAGTTTCCCGCCTTTTTGGAAATGATGATCCTGTTTATCTAATATTTTTCTTAAGAATTTCACTATCCTTCCTTCTCAATTATCGTTAAATTATCTCTCAGAATCGGGCCGAAATCATTTTTGGATGGGCACGCATATGTGCTCAACGCCAAATCTTCTTCATCGAGTTCAAGAGCACCCAGTTTTTCAGCCTCTTCGAGGTCTTTCACTGCGAGTGCGCGTAAAAGGTAAGTCGGCTGAACATCGAGGGGAACAACAGCTTCATAATTGCCATTGGGTACGATAGCCCGGTGGCTGCCATTTGCCGAAGTCGTAAAATCAAACTTTTTACCGAAAAAGAATTTCGAGATTACAATATTTTTCAGTGAATGGGCATTATTGCCCGGAGCCAACCAGCCAAAAAATTCACGTTCCCGTCCCTCTTCCAGTGCTGAAATTTGCTGATGATAACGACCCAGAAATGAAAAAGGGCCGACAGCTGTTCTGCCGGAAAGAACGGAGCCTGAAATTAGTCTGTTTTCAACTTCTTTTAATTCTCCATTTGTCAGATCGTCGAGCAAGGCACCCTGGCGGGTTTTTAGATGCCGCGGATGTTTGACAGTCGGGCCAGCAAAAGAAACGATTCTTTCGGTAAAAAGACGGCCAGTGGTAAAAAGGAGACCGAATGCAATAACATCTTGTAATCCGATATGCCAAACTGTTTTAGCACGATGAACCGGATCGAGAAAATGGATGTGCGTGCCTACAAGCCCGGCAGGATGAGGGCCGGCAAATTCTTCAACAACCACGTCGACTGAGCCGGTTGGCACATTATCGCCGGGTGATTTGCATACGAAAATTTTACCATCCGTAAGCTTCCGGAGAATTTCCAATCCGTTCACAAAATCATCTTCACGTTCGGCCAGCATATTTTTAATTGCCGGGGCATGCGGATTTGTATCCATCGCTGTGACAAAAATTGAGTGTGGTGTTTCAGTTGGATTCGCAATTTTGCTAAATGGCCGGGCTCGTAAAGCCGTCCATAATCCAGACTCAATAAGCTGTTCGCGCACAGCATCCGCTTTCAGGGAAGCCAACTTAGCCACCGGATAGCTTTTAAATGTAACTTCTGCATCCCCTTCCAATTCAACTACAACCGACTGGAAAATACGCTTTTCACCACGATTGATGGCAACGATTTTTCCAGCGCCGGGTGACGTAAATTTGACACCTTCCATTTTTTTGTCAGTGAAAAGTAACTGGCCAAGTTTTACCGTATCACCTATTTTAACGGCCATCGTTGGCTTCATGCCAACATAATCATCACCAACCAATGCAACCTGCGAAACAGACGTCCCTTCAAACACTGCCTCTTCCGGTGCACCATTAATGGGAAGGTCCAAACCTTTTTTGAGTTTTGTAAGTCCCATTTCTTCCTCTATTATGATGAATAATAATTCATGATTAAATTCAATTCAGGGAGTCTTGCTCTTTTTTAACAAACATTATAATAAAATTTTATTGGAGAATAGCAAAAAATAATATCCCATTTGAACATATTTTTAAAAATCTTTATTTAAAATTAAGAAATATTCTCTGATTTAACTGCAATTTGAATAGTAAATTTCGTATCGTATGCAACGTTTAATATATTAAATTTTAGAGTAAATCTTCCGGGCAGCGGGCGACAAACATCACTTTATAAAAAGGTGCTCCCGGAATTTCAAATTAGCCAAACAGGAATCGGGTGCCATACCGACCCAAAAATGCTTTTTTCAATAAAAGAACGAACATAGTAAACTTTTTTTTAATAATCAAATATTCTAATACATTTTTTTTGATCCGGCAAAAAATTATTCACAACTTCGATATCAAAGCGATACAATTCTTGCTTGAAAGATGCTGAATTGTGCGCAGAAAACCACCCATGATCTCGATAAAAAATATTAATGAAAGTCGCAGCACATGCGAATAAATCATATTCTCAAACTCATAATTCAATTGCATAACAGGCTGCGTCACGCGATCGTTCAAACCTGCGAAAAATTGCCCACAGAACAAATCGCCGCTATCGATCACGAGGGCTCGGATGACACAATTTATGCTATCGACAGCATTTGTGAAAAAATTCTAATTGAATTTGTCACAGAAGAAATCGCTGCCCACACTCCGGTCATTCTCATAGCTGAAGGCATCGAAGCCGGCCAAGTTATTTTGCCGCACGGAACATCTGAAGACGAGGCGGAATATCGTATCATCGTCGATCCGATTGACGGAACACGGGCATTGATGTATCAGAAGCGCAGCGCCTGGATTCTCACGGGTGTTGCGCCCAACCGCGGTGCAAATACGAATTTGCAGGATATTCAGTTGGCGGTACAAACGGAAATACCATTAGCTAAGCAATATTTGTCCGATCAATTGTGGGCTATTCGTGGCCAGGGTGCGCAGGTTGTGCGGCATAATCGCCTGACAAATGCAGAACATATTATTAAAATCCAGCCGGCGACAGCTCCCACCATCGCCCACGGATTTGCCATGCTTTCCCGGTTTTTCCCAGGCGCGCGGGATTTGATTGCGGAAATCGATGAAGAAATTATCCGCGGTGCACTCGGCCCGGTGCAACCCGGAAAAGCCCATTGTTTCGAAGACCAGTACATTTCCACCGGAGGCCAGTTATACGAGCTGATGGCCGGGCACGACCGATTTAATGCGGACATTCGCCCGCTTCTGAAAAATGAGTTGCAAAATCGCAATCTAACACCGGGGATTACCTGCCACCCTTACGACATTTGCACAGAATTAATTGCGAGGGAGCTTGGAGTTATTATCACGAATGAAAACGGGGAACTATTGAGGCCAAAATTGAATACCAGCGATGAAGTATCCTGGGTGGGTTTTGCCAATTCTGCAATCCGGCAACAGATTGCGCCCTTGCTTGAACACGCGCTGCGCAAGAGAAAACTGCTGGCCGAATAAGGTTGTCGGCAAATGCAAATAGGGAGATTCGTCAATAATCGCGGTCAGCCAAACTTTTCCCCTTTTCTGCCTTTGACAAATCAATCAATTCCTGTGGTGAAAAAACTTTATTCTGCATGTTTTTCAGATTTATATCTTCCCTGTAGATAAAACTGGCAAAAGGATAGTGATCGATGGCGTTATTGACCAATGCTTGCCCGTTTGGAAGAAAATTTTCATTAACATTCGTCGCCTGCATCATATAATTCGCGTTTTCTGAACTCAATCGGACATTGTAAACGCGAACAGATAGCTGGTCTCCGGTCACATTTTCCGGTACCTGCAAGGTCGTTTTCCAGGTGCGCGTCTCCCCCTGTTTCAATCGATTATCGCCGACTTTACGCGCTGGGTTCCACAACCATTTCTGCCCGATCCGATATTCTTTTTCCTGCAAAAGCGTGCCACCGCTATCAAAGAGTAATACTTTGGCCAACAAAAATCGCTCAGGATCGGCTGTGGGGAGATAATGCCCAGAGCTCACATTTGTAAAATCAATAATTATTTCGATTTGCCGATCCGGCCGTCTTTTTAGAATGGGATGGACTTTTATTTCCAATCCACTGGTAAATCCTCTTTCCAGCAGGCCGTCGTAATCTGAAAAACTTTTAGGAACACCGCCCCCCACCCAATGGTGCAAGTGGGAATCCCGCTCCGGCAAATCAGGGTACGTCACGGTCAATCGGCGCCGCTTAACCGGCATGTGGCAATCTACACAGTCTTTGGAAGTACCAAATTTCTCCCTTAAATGAATTTGACCCTCATCCAATTCTTTTGAGCTATCGAACCAACAAAGCAGGTTCTGCGTCAATCTTTCGCCCTGTGGATCGTGGCAACGCAAACAAATCTGGCGCAGAAATTCCTTATCCTTCCTGACCGGATGTGGCGCGAACGGGCTGCCAATCGCGCCAATAATATAGCTGGCACCGGTTTCTTCATCGCGACGGATGTGGCAGGCAGCACAGGAGATGGCCTCTTGCTGAAATTGCGGATCGAATTGCGGGTTGGCATGAGATACCGGTTGCAGGACATCATTATCCCGGAGATGGGTTACTATGGAATCGCGCTGATTTTGAACGGGAATATGGCAGTTAAGGCAAAGCCATTTCGGCGAATCAGCTTTTGAAAGCTCAGCCTGAAATTGAATATCACGCAACGCGGCGGCATGGGTTGAAGCCTGCCACTCCTGATAAATTTCCAAATGGCACGCGCTGCAATTGATTGCCTGAATTCCATGAACCTCAGCGACGGGCTGCAAATTTGGAATCGCAAAAGCGTAACCGTGTTTATTTTTGTCAAACCGCTCTTCCAGTGGCACATGCTGGCTTTCATTTTTGTATGAGCATTGAAATAGTAGAGCGACAGCGAGAAAACAGCCAGCAAGTTTGTATATTTTTAATCGCATATTATTGAAATTACAATCTGTGATAGTGTGCTTGATATAGTTTAAATTCGGAACAACTTTGACCGTAGTGGATTGTCAAGTCTTAATTTGTAGATTTGGCGTGTTTTGCCTTTATGCAATGCACAGCAATCCATGAAGGGATTGCACTCCGAGTGCACCGAATTGAATTAAAGGCACTGTGTAATAAATATTTTCAACACGGATAGCCATTCACAGGTTTAGACTTGACAAAACAGTAGTTTATTTTCTAAAGTTTGTTTCGGGTGAATTTCTCAGCGTGTGAAACTCGTATAAACGATTTTTATCCATTTTTCTTCCGAGATAAAACTCCACGCCCAATCTTGCCATTTATCGGGAAGGCCTTCTTTGAGAATTGCATTTAATTCGACCCCGTTTTTAATTTTGAGACGAATCAAATCGGTTGTTTCCACCAGCATGGAATAAAAAATTCTCAAATCCGCTTTTGTTGACAGATTCCCATGTCCGGGAATAATTATAATATCCTCCGGCAACTTATTCAAAAGCGCTTCGACATTGGAAATATATTTTTGCACATCACCGCCATCATTCAAATCTATGTAAGGAAACCGGCCTGCAAACATTTGATCACCCATGTGTACGACATTTGATTTCTGAAAATGGACAACGGCATCCCCATCGGTATGACCACCGGCCCAGTGGATTACTTTTATCTCTTCGTCATTAAAATGAATGGACAATCCGTCCTCAAATGTGATAATCGGCAATCCTGGTATTTGTTTTTCCCCATTGTCCGACAGGTGTTTTCGCACATTGTGGTGCGCCAGAATTACGGCTTCTTCGCTGAAAAATTTATTGCCACCTGTATGGTCACCGTGGTGGTGTGTGTTAACAAGAAACTTGATTTCACCCGGATTTATTTTTCGCACAGCCTCTCGAATTTTAGAAGACAGGGTTGCAAACTGATCGTCGATCATCAGGACGCCATCTGGCCCAGCGGATACTCCGATATTGCCACCGCTTCCCTCCAACATATAAATATTTCCGCTGACATGAATTGTCTTGATTTGCGTATCATCCTGTATTGTCTTCCCTGCATGGCCAAATAATTTGCCAACAATGCACAAAAACATTACCAGAATTACAAATCCTGTTCCTTTATTTCGCATAATTTTTCCTCTTGAATTACCGTTTTCATATTAATTGAACAATATAAGTAAATCACATTGAGAAACAAAAATATTCAGAGTAATATTCAATCAATTTTTTGATTAAATTCTCCATCCCTTTGAGACCATTGCCACGAACTCGCTCTATTTTCTGCAAAAATCTGTCTTTGTTTCAATCTTAGTTTACTCAATTTTACCGACGTCATGAGCATTAGAATTTTGCCGATTTTATTTTTCTCAAAATCAGCAATCCAGCACTGCTTTTTCTTAGAAACAAGAAGGTAATAAGCTAAGAAAACGCATTTCAAAAACCTAATAAATACTTTTAATTCAGTAAGTTATAGACTTTTTATTAATTTGGCCCACTCTTTGATAATACTGCATTTTCAAATACAGGAATCAATACACTGGTTTCTTCAGGGCAAAAAAAGGAATGTGATATGGGTGAAAAAACATACAAGATTGGTGAAGTTTCCAGGCAGCTCGACGTAGCGGTTGAAACCATCCGCATGTATGAACGCGAAGGCTTGATTGTCGTTGCGAAAACTGACACGGGGCAGCGCTATTATAACGAGGAAGATGTCCATTGGCTCAATTGTATCCGATCCTTAATTAAAAACCAGGGTTTAAATATTGAAGGAATCCGGCGATTGCTATCGCTCATTCCATGCTGGCAAATCAAGCCGTGCTCGTTGTCAGACCGGGAACACTGCCCGGCTTTTAACGGCGCCGTCAAACCCTGCTGGATGATAAAAAATGAGCTCGGTGGAGATTGCAGCACTTTCAACTGCCGCGAATGCCATGTTTATTTAAATGCCCACGAATGTACAAATCTAAAAGGTTTACTTCAAAAATACACAAAAATCGAAGGAAATCCCATCAATAAAGGTGAGGTTTAAAACTATGGGAAACTCTTTTTCAAGAAGAGAATTTATTAAAATCAGTGGCCTTTCTCTGGGTGGTTTGAGTTTGGGCGCTGGTTTCTACAATAAATCTTCCGTTCCACAAATCAAAGAAATCGCAAAAGGCGCAGGCGCATCCATCAGCGGTGCTGTAAAAACGCCGACCGTGTGTGAAATCTGTTTTTGGCAATGTGCCGGTTGGGTGCACGCTAAAAATGGCGAACCATGGAAAATCACCGGCAACGACGCCGATCCAAATAGCAACGGCCGGTTGTGTCCGCGCGGCACGGGTGGAATTGGCGCCTATCTCGACGAGGATCGACTACGCACACCACTGATAAGAAAAGTTGTCGACGGCAAACAAACATTCGTAGAAGCCAGTTGGGACGAAGCGTTTACTGTTATCGCAGATAAACTGAAAAAAATTGCTGAGGAACACGGTCCGGAATGCGTCGCGCTGTTTACACACGGTTCCGGTGGCTCCTATTTTAAACATCTGTTGCGTGCCTACGGCTCGAACAATATTACCGCACCATCTTACGCGCAATGCCGCGGCCCGCGAGAGGAAGCCTATCTTCTCACCTTTGGCGAAGGCGTCGGCTCGCCCGAGCGAACTGACATCCGGGATGCGAAATGTATCGTTCTCATCGGCAGCCATCTCGGCGAAAATATGCACAATACACAGGTTCAGGAATTCGCCGATGCTGTGGGACAGGGTGCAACAGTTATCTGTGTCGATCCACGATTTTCAACTGCAGCCTCAAAAGCAAAACATTGGCTGCCGATACGGCCGGGAACTGACTTGGCTCTGCTATTGTCGTGGATTCATGTCATCATCAAAGAAAAATTATACGACGAGGAATATGTCGCAAAATATACCGCCGGGTTTGAAGAATTAAAACGTGAAGTTGCAAAATACACCCCGGAATGGGCCTATCCAATCACAACGATTAAACCCCACGTTATCGTTGAAACCGCGCGCGAAATGGCGCGTCACCGCCCATCGACAATCGTGCATCCGGGACGGCATGTTACCTGGTATGGCGATGATACGCAACGTGTGCGGGCCGGCGCGATAATCAATGCTTTATTGGGAAGCTGGGGCCGCCGCGGCGGATTTTATTATCCGAACAAGGCTTCTGTTCCAAAATACAAATATCCCAAATATCCCACGCCCACCAAAAGCTGGCGTGATGCATTTCCCGATCTTTATCCATTAGCCAATCTGGCTCTGGCCAACGGTATTTGTGATGCCACTATTCCAAAAGCCGATAAAAGTTGTGCGTTCAAAGGCTGGCTGGTTTACGGGACAAATCTCCTGCACACTTTGCCCGAGCCGAAAAAAACCGTCGAGGCCATCCAAAATCTCGACCTGCTCGTAGCCATCGATCTAATGCCTGCGGAAATAACCGGTTACGCGGATGTCGTTTTGCCCGAATGCTCTTATCTGGAGCGCTATGACGACTTGCGCGCGCTTCCTGGCCGCGTCCCGACAATTGCCCTGCGGGCGCCCGCTTTCGAGCCAAAATACAATTCGAAACCAGGCTGGTGGATCGCCCGTGAACTGGGAATTAAAATGGGACTTGAAAAATACTTCCCGTGGAAAAATTTCGAAGAATATCTCGAAACCCGATTGAGTAAAGTTGGTTTGACACTGGAAGAAATGCGCAAAAAAGGTGTGCACGAATTCGAAGATCGCTACCCGCTTTATTTTGAAGAAGGGATGCAGCCCGAATTCGATACCCCGAGTGGCAAAATTGAACTCGCATCGAGTCTGCTGGCTTCCTACGGTTTTGATGCTGTACCGCGCTATACACACCATGAGCAGCCGCCGGAAGGCTATTACCGCTTGCTTTATGGCCGCGCGCCAACACATACTTTTGCCCGTACGACAAACAATCCCCTTTTGACGGATTTAATGGCGGAAAATGAAGTTTGGGTAAATAAAACAGTGGCACGCTTGCACGGTTTGAAAAATAACCAATCCGTGGTTTTAGTCAACCAGGATGGCGAGCGCAGCACGAAAATTAAAGTAAAAGTAACTGAGAGAATCCGCCATGACAGCGTTTACATGGTGCATGGTTTCGGCCACACGGATAAACGGCTGAAACGAGCGTACATGCGCGGCGCTGATGACACAAAATTGATCTCCCGCGTCAAAGTTGACCCGATAATGGGCGGCACCGGAATGCGGGTAAATTTTGTCACTTTTGAATCAGCAGGTGTGAGTTGAAATAAGCATTTGGCTATTGGCTTTCAGCTAATGGCCGATCGCAAACTACCAATAGCAATAATTTAACTGGAGATAAATATGGCCCGCTATGGAATGGTCATCGATACAAAAAAATGCGTCGGTTGCGCCGATTGTGTGGTGGCGTGCAAGACCGAGAACAACGTCCCGGACGGCTATTGCCGGGACTGGATTGTAGAAGATGTGCGTGGTGCCTTCCCGGACCTGCACATGGAAATTCGCAGTGAACGCTGCAATCATTGCGAGAATGCCCCTTGTGTTCGTTGCTGCCCAACCGGAGCGAGCTACACGGACGAGGATTACGGGGTTGTGCTGGTGGACAAGGATTTATGCACGGGTTGTAAAGCCTGCATCGCATCCTGCCCCTACGATGCACGATACGTCCACCCGGAAGGTTATGTTGACAAATGTACTTTTTGCATGCACCGTGTTCGCGAAGGCCTGGATCCTGCCTGCGTGGCTGTGTGCCCAACAAAATGCATGTATTTTGGTGATTTGGATGATGCCAACAGTGAAGTGAGCAAGCTCATTCGCTCGCGTCCAAATCATGCTTTGATTCCCGAAGCTGGAACCAAGCCAAAGATATTTTATCTGTTGTAAAAATAGTTTTCAGATGATAGTGGTTAGATGTTGGTGAAATTGAACATCTGACATTCAAAAATTAATTGAGGTAAAAATGCAAGAAATTACGATCACCAGCGGACGTCACATGCATCACATCGATCCGCACCTCACAATTTGGGGCTGGGAAATTCCGGTGTATCTCTTTTTCGGTGGCCTGGTAGCCGGAATCCTGTTTTTTTCTGCCGTCTATTTTCTGCGCGGTAAAGAGGACGAGATGCACGCAACTGTGCGCATCGCTCCACTTTTTGTTCCTTTATTACTTTCACTCGGATTATTTGCCCTGTTTCTCGATCTCGAATACAAGTTGCATGTATTCCGTTTCTACACGGCGATCCGCCTGGAATCTCCCATGTCGTGGGGCTCATGGACATTAGCCATCATTTTTCCACTGAGTTTTTTATGGGCTCTGATGCATGCCGAAAAAGTCTTTCCAAATTGGCGCTATCCCTATGCCTGGATGGAAAATGCTATGACGTATGTGAAAAAATATGCCAAAGTTATCGCATGGCTTCTCATTTATTATGCGGCCATCCTCGGAATTTACACAGGTATTTTGCTTAGTGCTTTCAATGCACGGCCAATTTGGAACACCGCGATTCTTGGACCACTCTTCCTGGTTTCCGGGCTTTCTACGGCGCTGGCTTTCAACATGATTCTCTCAAAAAACAAGGAAGAAAAGCACCGCCTCGGACGCATTGATCTCATTGCTATCGGTATAGAGCTTTTTCTTATCATCCACATGTTTATGGGATTTCTGGCGTCAACGCAAATTCATGTGGAAGCGGTAACCCTGTTTTTAGGCGGCCCATATACGGCGCCGTTTTGGATTTTTGTAGTTGGAATTGGATTAATTATTCCGGCATTTATCGAAATATTGGATAGCCTGCACAAAGTGAAAAGTACACTTATCCCCGCTTTTCTTGTGCTTTTCGGCGGGTTGATGCTGCGTTTTATTATTGTTGATGCCGGGCAATTCAGTAGCTGGGTTTATTAATCAAATTTAAAATCAAAAAATGCTGCAAGTTGGTCTCGGGTCTGGAATGGAACTGGAATTGAACGCATAATCTACCTCGGTGCGCGATTAGATTTTGAATCGGAAAAAATTATGATCGACCGCTTGCAGCATATATTTTAATTCAAAAAAGAAAGTTGAACTATGCAAGACACAAAAGAAAAATACTGGTCCCCCTATGTGGCCGGCTTTGTATTGGGCCTTGTTTTACTTGCTACATTTGTCGTTATGGGCCGCGGGTTGGGAGCCTCAGGCGCTATGATGCGAACCGTGACGTATGTTGTGGACACGGTAAGCCCGGAGCATGTTGATAATAATTCCTACTTTGCAAAGTATGCAGGTGGCGATAAAAATCCATTGAGCAATTGGCTGGTTTTTGAAGTAGTTGGTGTCATCCTCGGTGGCTTGTTGTCCGGATTGATGGCTGGACGATTTAAATGGAAGACTGAACACGGCCCACGGATTACTCCGAAAGGGCGCTGGGCATATGCCTTTCTCGGCGGTGGAATCATGGGTTTTGGTGCCCGCCTTGCCCTGGGCTGTACCAGCGGCCAGGCTTTGAGCGGCGGCGCCACACTTGCCACAGGGAGCTGGGCATTCATGATGGTAATGTTTGCTTCGGGTTATGTCGTTGCATATTTCGTTCGAAAACAATGGATTTAGGAGGAGACAATAATGTTTACACCCTTATATAAGTTTGATTTTTTTGGTGTTGAAATCAGTTTCGTCGTCGCGGTCATCATTGGAATTATGTTCGGATTTACACTCGAACGTGCTGGTTTCGGCGATGCGAAAAAATTGGCGCACCAGTTTTACTTCCGTGATATGACCGTGCTAAAAGTCATGTTTACCGCCATCATCGTTGCCATGATCGGAACATTGCTGCTCAATTTAGTTGGCATTCTGGATATGTCGCTTATCTACCTGAACCCAACGTATCTCGGCCCGCAAATCGCCGGTGGCGTCATTATGGGCATTGGTTTTGTAATTGGCGGCTATTGTCCGGGGACCTCTCTCGTGGCCAGCGCCACCGGTAAAGTCGATGGATTTATTTATATTGCCGGTGCCCTTTTTGGAATGTTAATATTTGGTGAGACTTTCCCGCTGTTTCAGGATTTCACCGTTTCCGGTTTTATGGGCAATGCCAAACTTACAGATTTACTGGGTCTCACACCGGGTGTGGTTGCCTTTCTCATTATTTTAATGGCGCTCGGCATGTTTTGGGGTGCTGAAATTTTAGAAAAGAAATTTGGAGCTGAGGAGAGTTGAAAATGACATTAGAAAAAATATTCGACAAGCGCCTCGGTTTTATCTTGCTGCTTGTCTTCGGAGCCATTCTCGCGATTTCACCAGCGGGAAATGTGCAACATCCGTTTTTATCCGCAGATGAGCTGGCAGCAAAAATCACCTCCAAAAGCAACCAAATGGCCGCGGAAGACCTGGCGCATATAATCATCGATAAACAACCCGGTGTAACTATCATCGATTTGCGAAATAAATCTGATTTTGAGAAATACCACATCCCCGGTGCAATTCACATCCCTGTTGATAATCTTTTCAAACGTGGCAGTCTCGATAATATCGATCCGCAAAATACGATCATCATCTATAGCAACGGTGATGCCCACGCATCCCAAGGCTGGATACTTTTGCAGCAACAAGGCTACGATTCATTTATTTTAACGGGTGGAATGAACTATTGGATTAAAGGAATTCTCAATCCGGAAAAACCGGATGATCTGGTTGCCGATAGCGAAATTCTTCGCTATCAAGTAAGGCAAGCCGCCTCAAAATATTTTTCCGGAGGGGGAATGGTTCTGGATCAAAAAGATCAGAAAACAAAACCAAAAATCAGGAAACCAATCAACTTTAAAAAGAAGAAAAAAGCCGACGAAGGCTGCTAATTTATTAAACTGGAGCTTTAATTTCGAGGAGCTCCAGTTTGTATTTTTTTTACACTGCTTTCTTAAAAATTTTACAAAAAGCGCACATAGTCTGCTACTTGTACCTCTTCATTCCGCGTCATCTCAAAAACATCCGGATATCAAATTAAATCTGACTATTCATCTGATTATCCAAATATATCAGCAAACTTAAAACTATGATTAATAGATAATTGTCCGCTAGTTTTGCAAATTTCAAGAATAAAAATTATTGGAATTTCAAGCTCCTCTACTCAAAAAAAAATATTCGTGTAAATTCGAGTGATTTGTAGTTTGGCTGTATAAAATAATAAGTTATCCTTGCGGAGTTATTTGGATAGCCAGCGTCCATTCAAATTAAACTGAGCCGTACAAAAAATCAAAACACCCACTTTTGTGATTTTGTGATCAAAAAAATCTTGAGCGTAAAGTCACTGATTATGTAATATTATTATCACCCTGTCTCACCATTAAACACTTTCAGCTCATAAAATGGCAATCCAATCTCCCTATCTTCTTAGGAAAACAGTTTGTTATGGTACTGGCACCATGTTTGCTCAGGCAGCATTCAATCATAAGCAACTTTAAGACAAAAAAGCTCTCAAAATTACCAGGGATGGTAAGATACAAATCTGACTGCAGCCGTAAATATGTACGCAAGATTCACTGATGAAGCCTGAGACGCACATGGTTTTATAACTGGTACTCTTTCATTAACCATGTCTTGCAGAAATCAGCATCTAATAGAATTTAACATCAAATCCTACAGGCATCAACATGACAAGAAAAACAACTCAAAATCCCAATCTGCCGCGACTGTTAATTTTCGCCTTTCTTATATTTTTTGGCACTTCAATTCCAGATAGCGAGGCAAATGACTCACTGAAAGTCACTGTAAATAATCCGGTTATCGATGGCTCCCTGACTATCCGCGGGGTCACTGGAAGTTTTCCAACGAGCCTGTTATCAACTATTTCAGTGACAGACTCCGCAGGAAACGCAGTCACCGGACTCGCCGATACCTCAAAATGGCTTGCCCCGGACGATTTCGCACTCAACGGCAGACAAATAAAAGATATCTGGCAACCGATGCTTGAATACCATAAAGAGCATCCGGACTATCCCGAAAATCCCAATATTTATGAGCAAATCCCGGCTCCGAGAATTTTGGAAATTCAACAAAATGAGCACTCCAGTAGCAGCGCTATGATGGTGATGGATATGAGTTGGAGTATGCGCCTGGCAATCGATTCTGTGCGCGCTGCCACCAAATTATTTGTCGATAGCCTGGGCCAGGGCGACCGGGCCGGGCTCATCCAATTTCACGGCGATATTGGCACTGTTATCAATTTCACCAACGATAAAAACAGATTGTACGCAGGCATCGATGGCGGTAAAGCCGGAGGCGGAACACCATTGGCAGATGCATTGGGTTTAGCCATTCAAATGACCAAAGAAGAAACCACAGCCCGCCGGGTTATCATTGCCTACACCGACGGTCATGACAAAGATTCGAAAGAATACACCATTCCAACCGTGATCGATAGCGCCCGCGCTTACAATATTCCGATCTACATGATCGGTTTGGGCGCTGAAATTCATGCCGATACCCTGCAAATGCTGGCCACTGAAACGGGTGGCGAATACTTGCAATCCGGCTCTGCCGCAGATATGGCCGCTATCTACGCCCGCCTGTCTGAAGTCATCAGAAATTATTATGTTTTGAACTACAGCTCCCCGGATCCATTTTATAACAATTCGGAGCGGCTGATTGATGTCAATGTCAATGATAATAACCGGACTGGGCATGGAATGGGACGTTACTTTGTCCCGGGTCCCGCGGCAACCGATTTCGCGATTTCACTGACCTCGGCAACCAGCGATACGGCTCAGGAAGGCGGACAAACTTTCAACGCGGCCTACAAAGACAGCACGATTGATTACACAATAATTGTCTTCAACCATGGGCCAAACCCTTCAATTAATGTTCGGGTCACCCATAAATTGCCGGTGGAAACTGAATTTATCGCGACCAATAAACCGACTGAAACCAATGAAAATAACACCTTAATCTGGCGCATTCCAGGAATGCTGCCCGGCGATATCCAGATTTTCAACGTCAGCGCTCGCGTACGCTCCAACCTTGCCAATGGTACAAAAGATATGCTGAGTGAGGCTGAAGTGTTTGCGGTGAATGATTCTACAGCGACAAATAACAACGCAACGACGACCGTTAAATATCTCGGATCGTATCCACGATACGATGGCGCGCTTGCGATGCCCATCGTCACACCGGGAAAAATTTCTGCGGGAGGCTTTGAATTTGGCCGGGTATCGCAAAATGAAACCTACTCGTACAGCCTGAAGATTTTTAACTATGGCAACCAAACATTGGTAGGAGCAACGCTGCGGAACTGGATTCCGGATTCGGTAAAAATCCAATCAATTTCAACGCAACCGGCCTCCGATTTGGGCTCCGAACTCATTTGGAATCTTCCTGCTATTCAGGCAGAGGACTCCCTGATTATCCAGGTCACAGCCCAGCTCGCCGACAGCATGCCCGTCGGTTCGTTTCCCTTGCCCCACAAAGCCGAGCTTGAAGCACTGGCAGACGAAGAGCCGGAAAACAATATCGCCGAAGAAACTATCTATGCTGTTATTTTAAAACAAAACAGCGATTTGGCGCTTTCGCTTTCATCGCAAACCGACTCAACAATTGCCGGACGCAACGCGGTTACACCGGAAGAAATATTTAATTATACGCTCATGGTAAATAACAACGGTCCCGGTCATGCAGATGATGTCAAAGTCAAACATGTTTTGCCAAATTACGTTACATTTGCCGAGGGAGATATTGCCGGGCACAGCGAAAACGAGTGGCATCTCGGTACAATTCTCGCCGGGAAAGGTAAATCGATAAACATGCTCGTAAAAACGAAATTAATAATTCCCGATGCTGTGAAAGAGCTGATCAGCCAGGCAGAGTTGATTTCGCCAATCGATACGGTATCGTGGAACAACACAGCGGCGGACACGGTCACGTTCATCCCTATTCCCCTTGCAGAGTTGCAAAAATATGATCTATCGATCGATACGGAAATTTTAACGGATACCACTATTTTTATCTCTGGCGAAGAACAACCGGCCGCTCGACTGGGATCGGTTTATCGTTATACTTTAAAAATTTCAAATTCAGGCCCCGGAGAGGCAAAAAACTTTCAGGTTTTAAATACACTGCCAGAAAATGCATCTCATTTTCAATTGAGCAAACAAGCTGGCTTTTCCACGCTTGCCGATTTAGCCTGGGATATTCCCTCGCTAAAAGCAGGTGAGCAGGAAAAAATTGTTTTTTATGCCAGAGTTGATAACCAGGTACCACAAACACCGTTTGCACTGGAAAACCGGGCGGAAGTTGTGTCAAAAAAAGACACCGTTGCTGAAAATAATATCAGCCTGTCAACGGTTTATGCGGTCGAAGGGGATAAATTTTTCAGCGATATCGCGGTTCGCAATTTCGTGCAGGGTACGTCTTTTACTTTCACCGATAATGATACAATCTGGTTTGCTGATGAAAATTCAACTTATAACTATGCAATTCAGATTGAAAACAACAGTAAAATATTTGCCGACAGCATTTTTGTCAGCGAGTATCTGCCGGATGGAGCGACTCCGGTAGCTTCGACTTATTTACCGAATCCAAACATTACCGGGGATCCGGTGCAATGGTTTTTTGAGGCCATCGAGCCCAATGGAACACGGGTAATACTATTTGACATGGCCGTTCCTTCTGCTTCGGATAACGCTGTTCGTTTATTCACCCACAAAGCGGAAGCCCGGGCAGCGAATGAGCAAGAAGACGATTTAAGCGATAATACAGATACGGCTTTAATTTACAGCGTTGTGGAAATTCCGGAGCCGGAAATTGCGGTTTCCCCGCAAACAGTTCTCGTTGGCGACAGCGTTTTAGTTCGAGTCCGAACATCCATCGAACTCAAATCATGGGATTTGCGTGTTTTCACTGCGGACAATCAAATCGATGACACTTTCGCGGATGCGTTTATTGCAGCAAGCACTTTAGAGCCGGGACAGTGGTTCGATGTATCACCGTTTTTCCGCAATACCCGGTTATTCACGGCAGCAAAAGAAGAAGTTATCCGCTTCGAATTGCACACGGTTGATTTTCTCAACAATTCGAAACGTGTTTCGACCAACCTCACGGTGAGAGCCCGTGACGACATGGTTCTCGAGCGCAATGTTTTCCGCGCCGGCCGCGAATCAAAATTTGGAATTAATTTCGAATTAAGTTCAAACAGAAATGTCATTCTCGAATTATACGATCTTTCAGGCACATTAATTACCATTATTGAAGAAGGTGCCTATTTAGCTGGACACAACACCTATTATTGGAACGGTATTACAAAATCAGGTCAACAGGTTGGCAGCGGTGTTTACCTCGTAACGCTCCGCTCCGGTGATTTTACATCTTGGAAGAAAATGGTGGTAGTACAATGAAACATCCACGTTCTGTAATAACCTCAATATTTATCCTGCTGTTTTTGGGGATTGGCTATTCACAATCAAACGCTCAGATCCGTGCAGGAATGGCTTTTTTGAAAACAAATCCCGGTGCGCGGCAGCAAGGGATTGGCGCCAGTCTTACGGGTGTGATCGATGAAATTCACGGTCTCTACGCCAATCCGGCTGCCATGGGTTTTACCCGCGAATGGACATGGGCAGCTTCTTACTCCAAATGGATGCCTGAAGTTTACAACACCTCATTTGTTATGGGATATAAGACCCATTCTCGACTCTTTGGTGTAAACCATTTCGGGCTCAGCGCCTCCTATCTCGGTGTCCCGGAATTTGATAGCTCCGAAGGCAGCGCAGCCAGTATTTCAGCCAACGATCTCCTCCTCGGCGGTACTTTTGCGCACCCGTTTCGTTTTGGTTTTGGGCAGGTTTCGGTAGGAACCAACTTGAAATACTACCGCAGTACGTTAGCCGATCTTCAGGCTTCGACGTGGATTTTAGATGCCGGCATACTCTGGCGTTCGAATCGATTAAATACGCCCGGGCTCGCCGACAAGATTCCCGGGCTCGAAAAAACGATCTTTTCAGCCGGATTTTCGATGACACAACTCGGCGAACCGCTCAATCACGATGTAAACGGCACCCCTCTCCCAAAAACCATGCGCACAGGCGTCGCCATGCACGTTGGATCGCACGATGGGCTGCAACTGCATTTTCTTTCTGATTACAGAAAGATACGGGATGAAGATGGGCAGATCAGTTTTGGGACCGAAATTTCCTGGGCGCAATTGATTTCAGTTCGTGGCGGCTATAAACTTGAAAAAGACGCCCTTGGCAACTTCGCCATGGGAATGAGTTTAAATTTAAAAGACAGCTACAAATCGATTTCGCAAATGCTGCCCGGACGCAACAACAATATGCGCGTCGATTTGGCCCGCCGAGAAAGCAACAGCTTTTTCAGCTCCCCGTATCGGGGCGGCGTTTCTCATTTTCCTGTCGGACCGGAAAAGTTCACGTCCGTCAAACCACAGCAGGGCGAACTCGTTCTTGCGTCCCCGGTTGTCATTAGCTGGACAAAAAGCTACGACCCGGATTTATACGACGACATCAAATATCATTTAATTCTCGATCAGGACAGCTTGGCGATCGCGACAATTCTGGCCGAATATAACGGTGAAAATATCGGACGCCAATTCACTACAAAACCGCATTTGCTTCTGGTTGATGAAAAACAAACCAGCACAAAATTTGATTGTGGCAGTCTCGAAGGCGGGAACTATTTCTGGAGTGTGATTGCCATTGACAAAGATGGCCACAACCGGATTATCAACGATCAGGGAAAATCTATTTTCCACTTCAAGCTGCCCGCTCCCGATCTGCAAATCACGGATATCGAATTTGACTACCACAAATGGATTACTGAAGATGATTTTCAGGGCAAGATAAAAGTAACAATCGCCAATGCCGGCCAATATTTAGCCAAAGATTTTAACCTCCGCCTCGATGATTTGACCGCGCCGCAGTACACAAGCAAAGATGCTGGCTCACATTTCCTTATGGAAGCCATGCTCGATAAACATCTCGATGAATTAGGCCCCGGAGAGAAACAGACATTTTCATTGGACTGGTTTACCGAAATCGAAGGGCTGCATGAATTTGCCGTAAAAATTGATGACAAAAATACGGTGAAAGAGGGGGATGAAAAAAACAATGAAATTCGGGCTAAATTTTACACGATTCCCAAGGGCTCTATCAGTGTCGACGACACCGTTACAGCGCATATTTTATCAAAAATAAATTATGACCTGCCGTTCATTGCCGAGGTTTATTTCGCGAAAAATTCTTCGAAAATAAATAAAGAATATGTCCGCGATTGGGTATTGGATCCGCCGCTCACAACCCTTGCCGAGCGCTTGAATAAATATCCTGAGCTCAGTATTTTTCTGCAAGGATTTATCGATCCAAATTCAGGCGAAGAGAATTTATTCCTCGCCAACTTAAGAGCCAACGCCGTCAAAGACAGTCTTTTGAAGATGGATGTAAATCTGAATCAGCTCAATATTTTGCCCGGCAAAAAACACCCCCTGCGAACGGTGCCATCCGATACCCTGGACGCACGCTGGGTTTTTCAGGAGAGACGCAACGTCGTGATTACAGCCAATCGCATGGAAAGCGTTCTTTTCACCCCGGTGACTTATAACGACGTGGAAAAACTGCCACTCGCTATCAAATTCTATGCGGATATTTGGAGTGCTCTCCCCTTTGCAGATGCATCCCTGTTTATTCATCGCGGGCAGCTACGCGACAATATTAATGCAGGCTCCTCTTTCAACAAGAAAAAAAGTGTGCACACATTATTAGCGTGGAACCACATGCAAGGGCTCGAATCTGATCTGCAATCGCCATGGATTGGCAAAAACGTCAAATATTCAATCAGTGTGGATGATTCGCTGGGACGACGTTTTCATACCAAGGACCAACGCTTCTTTCTCGCTGATGAAGCCCATCTGCGGGAACAGCGATTTAGCTGGCCTCTAAAATTTGCCGGCACTGAGCCGTTTTATGATTTTTACTGGATTCGCTTGTTCAAACAGATAAATCGCATGCTGCAGGACAATACCATGCGCATGCGTTTCATCGGCCATGCCTGCGCTGTGGGCCCGGAAAATGTCAACTTGCGTCTTTCGCGGAAAAGAGCCACGGTTTTCCGGGAGCGATTTTTAAAGAAGGTCAACTCACAACACCCGGGAGCTTATAATCAGGTATTTCAACGGCTGGATAAAGCGGTCGGCTTTGGTGAAGAACACCCGCTCGGTGTTGTGCGCACAACGGGTGACTTTTTCCTCATCGGTGATAACGACAGCCCGCTGGGCCGTAAACTGAATCGAAGAATAGAAATTTCATTTTACTCACTGGAAAAACCGCTGACACCTGTAGAAAATGAGTGATTAATTTTTGTAGGACATAAAGAATCGCGATAAATAAAACCGCCTGTTTCGAGGGACTGAAACAGGCGGTTTTTTTTGTCCAAATCTAAAAATTTTTACCGGCAGATATTATAATTGGTCGTATTTTATTTTTAAAAATAATATTGTGAGCACCAAAACAGAAGTGATGCTATCCGCAAAAATAATCGGAATGTTTACGGTGATCATCCCGTAAATAAACCAGGTGAGATTGCCTGTTGCCTGCAGAATATACATGCGCAGGGATAAATCGCGAGTCTGTTTAGTTTTAATGGTTTTGATTGCCTGGGGGAGAAAAGCAGCAGTTGTGCACAGTGCGGCAAAGAGGCCAATAGCAGTGATATAATTACTCTGATCCATATCCACATATTTCCTGTTCTAAAATTATCGTCTGGCCCCTGATTTTAATCTGGCCGGCTCAAATGCGGCGGATTCCACCCCACAACAGAGCCGGATTTTATTTTCACAAAATAGGGCGAAAGCGTCGTATCGGGCAACACCCGCACCTCGTCTTCAATTTTAATCGGCCCCATACCAACACCAGCCCCGAGCGTGCAGTTGGAACCGATTTCAATCATGCCGTAACGAAATTTTCCCGCCCCCTCATACGCATGCACGGTGAGCCGGCTGAAGGCACCGATGAGCGTATTTTCCCCGACGGTAATCAGTTCGGGCCGAAAATGATCCAACCAAACCGATTGCATGATTACGGTGCCAGTTCCGATTTTTGCGCCCATCCGGCGATAAAGTCTATTTTTTAACGGCGTGCCTTTTAGAAATAACGAAATTATCAGCTGAGTTGCCAGCAGCAATCTTCTTCCGAGCGGGAGGTTTAACTTGCGCCAACTGATTGAATTCTTTTCCTCTGCATTCCCCAGCCCGGATACCGTATAATGCCGTTTTACCGGCGTCAAAAATTTCTGCAAATTTTCTTTTCCATCGGCTGTGCGCGGGTCCAAGGTCAAAACATCGATACCGGCCCCTCCGGAAGTTTTGCTTATAAAAATGCTGCGCCCCTTTTTCCGCCCATATTTTATCGCCCTTTCGATTATTTCAGTGGTTACCATCTGCATAATTTCTGTGCTGGATTTATTGCGATACTTTTTCACCCTGTTCTCCTTTGTGCTGAAAATGAGATGTCACCTGCCAATTCCTGAAAAATTGCAACCCACGACAAATTGTAGGTATTTATTTTCATACTTGCAATATATGCATCTTGGGGATAATTGAAGGAAGGAGTGATATTTAGCGTGAGTTCGAAGTAAGCTGTAACATTCTTTACCAGGCATAATTATAATAGAGCGAAGGCGTCTCGCCGAGCGTTTCGTGCGTTATCCTCGGCGGGACGCCTTCGGACTATATTCTAAAATTAATTCGTTTTGTCCCATTTCTTCTTATTTCGAACTCACGTTATTTAACAAGACATTTTGATCGAGGAGAAAGAGGGATTGACTGCGTTTGAGGCCAATTACGAACCTGATCTTTTCATAAACTGGTAAAAATGTGCCAGGCACATCCACTGCGCTTTATAAATAATTCAGGCTAAATTTATCGCTGCTCAAAAATTTAGAAATGAACAATCTGATTTATTTTTCGAAAATTTTCTCTTCTTTTTTTGCATAAAATATCGCAACAAAAGGCATTGTTAGCGCCAGAGTACTGTACGCAAATCCTGCAAAAACAGCTATGGGCGGCGGTGCCAGCCAGGCGATAGCCGCGGATGTCAAACCTGTTCCGGTGAACACGACAAAGGAGACAATCTCTTTTTTCGTTTTCACGTGTTCCAACGCATTCAAGCAGAGCTGATCTTTTAATTTTAATGCGTGCAGATAGAGCAAAGCAATCATCGCAGCCAGGGCGGCGTAGCCAATTCCATAAATAATAAATACGTTGAGAAATTCCTGCAGGGTTTCGATGGCAAAAGAGACAGGCAACCACCCGCCACTGATCCAGGCGAAGAGAGCGGAAAAAATAATTTTCAACGGATAGACATAAACCAGCATGATGAAAATCAGGCACAGGCTGATAAAAATTGACTTTCCGTCTTCAAGGCCGTAGCGGCGGCTCCATTGGCGGTGACCGATCCAGAAATACATTATCGAAGCAAAACTGGCGGCAAAAGCAGGAATCCCTTTGAGCGCAAGGACCAGTTCCGCGTAACTAACCGGAATACTGCCCACCGAAACGACCAGCAAAGTCGTTGCAAAGGCGAATGCCGCATCGGTAAAAGTTTCCAGGCGCGTCATTTCCAGCCCGCGCAGCCGAAACCCGTTGCGCAGTGGAATTTGCTTTAATTTTTTCTCAGTCCAGTTCATCCGGCCCCTTATTTTTCCCGGCTCCCGGCATACGAAATTCCCGTTAACCGAAACATTTCATAATCCATGGTGCTTAAATCGTGTAAATTAAATTGTGAAATATCCGCATAACCACACGCGCGCGCCACCACCTTAATCAAGCTGTTTGTCGCGGTAAAAAAATTATATAGCTGTTTCGCTGATTTCTCGATTTCCAGACGCGCACGCAGATTCTCAGCCTGCGTAGCAATGCCGACCGGGCAATTATTGGAACCACACGCCCGCATCCCCAAACACCCAATCGCTTGCAACGCCGAATTGGACACTGCGATAGCATCGGCGCCGAGCATCAAGGCTTTGGCAAAATCGTCGGCAATGCGCAGCCCGCCGGTGATAATCAAAGTTATGTCCTTCGCCCCTTGTTTATCCAAAAATTTTCGTGCCCGGGCCAAAGCGGGAATCGTCGGTACATTAATGTTGTTTCGTAGAATACTCGGCGCAGATCCGGTGCCGCCACCGCGACCGTCGAGAATGATATAATCGACGCCAACTTTGAGCGCGAACGCGATGTCTGCCTCAATATGGCTGGCCGCGATTTTGAAACCGATGGGAATGCCACCCGTTTTGTCCCGTACTTTGTCAGCAAATTTTTTGAAATCCTCAGCCGTTCGCAAATCAGGAAAAGCAGCGGGAGAAATGGCTGTTTCACCTGCTTTAATTCCACGCACTTCGGCAATTTCCCGGGTGACTTTATGGCCCGGCAAATGACCACCGGTACCGGTTTTTGCTCCCTGTCCGCCTTTAAAATGAAAAGCCTGTGCTTTTTGCACTTTATCCCACGAAAAGCCAAATTTGGCCGAGGCCAATTCATAAAAATAACGCGAGTTTGCCGCTTGTTCCTCCGGCAACATGCCGCCCTCGCCGCTGCAAATTCCGGTGCCGGCTAATTCAGCGCCTTTGGCCAGGGCAATTTTCGCTTCCCGCGATAAGGCGCCAAAACTCATATCCGACACAAAAACCGGCATTTCCAACTGCAACGGCTTTCTGGCTTTTGGCCCGATCGTTACTTTTGTGGCGACAGCTTCATCGTCCAGTAAGGGGCGCTTTGCTAATTGGGCAGGAAGGAACTGGATGTTTTCCCATTTCGGCAGCGTGTTGCGGTCCACGCCCATCGATTCTGAAGGGCCGTGGTGGCCGTAATTTTTCAGTCCGTTGCGCGCCAAATCGCGAATAAAATTTGTGAACGGTTCCGTATTTTCAGGATGGGTGTCGGCAAATGCCCCCAAATATTCATCCCGTTTGAAAGGCTGCGGGTATTGTTCCAGATAAGAATCAATTTCCGTCTCGTCAACCCATATGCCGCCGTCTTCAATTTTTGACTGAAATTTGTGCAGGATTTCGTGATTATCGTATTCGGAAATCCCGGTGTCGTAGCGGTAATCCCAACCGTGCAAACCGCAGATAAGATTGTCGCCATTGACATGGCCATCGGCCATCAAAGCGCCACGGTGCAGGCAGCGGCCGTAGAGCACGGAAACTTTGTCATCGTAACGCACGAGCACTAAATCCAGATTTTTGACCAGTGCTGCTGCCGGTTTACGGTCTTTTAATTTTGAATATTGGTAGATTTTTATCGGCTTTTTCATAGTTCCATTTCTGTTGTCAAGTCTCGCTTTTATAGATTTTGCCGGTGTCTAAACACCGATATGAATTTCGCTGTACAATTTCAATGGATATGCGCACACAGTACCTCTGAAAACTAAATTTACCAAGGTTCCTAAAAGCACTGCGGCATCCCGAGTGTTTCGCTTGATTTTTAAGCGAAAAGTATCGCACCGCGGCATCCCGAGTGTTTCGCTCGCTTTTTAAGCGAAAAGTATCGCACCGCAGCATCCCGAGTGTTTCGCTTGCTTTTTAAGCGAAACGTATCACACCGCAGCATCCCGAGTGTTTCGCTTGCTTTTTAAGCGAAAAGTATCGAGGGGTGCTTACAGTTTTACAAGCATTTTTTTTTTTGAAAATCCAACTCTTCTCAATTTTATATTCAGTCTAAATCCCACTGACATTCATTTTAATTCTAATGCCCGCCCCCTCGATATGCCCCGGAAAACATCGGGGCTACTCGGGATGCTCTGATTTAGGTAGACCTGAAGATTACTCGAAGCATCTCCGTTTTTTTATTTGATACTCGATCGAACGTTTCCGAAAATGTCAAATTGTGTTTGATTCCAAAACTCACCAAAACATCCCGAGTGTTTCGCTTGATTTTTAAGCGAAAAGTATCGCACCGCGGCATCCCGAGTGTTTCGCTCGCTTTTTAAGCGAAAAGTATCGCACCGCGGCATCCCGAGTGTTTCGCTTGATTTTTAAGCGAAAAGTATCGCACCGCAGCATCCCAAGTGTTTCGCTTGCTTGTTAAGCGAAAAGTATCGCACCGCGGCATCCCGAGTGTTTCGCTTGATTTTTAAGCGAAAAGTATCGCACCGCGGCATCCCGAGTGTTTCTCTTGCTTTATTAGCGAAAAGTATCGCACCGCGGCATCCCGAGTGTTTCGCTTGATTTTTAAGCGAAAAGTATCGAGGGGTGCTTACAGTTTTGCACTCATATTTTTATCGGAAATCCAACTCTTCTCAATTTTATATTTAGTCTAAATTCCACTGACATTCATTTTAATTCTAATGTCCGCCCCATCGATATGCCCCGGAAAACATCGGGGCTACTCGGGATGCTCTGATTTAGGTAGACCTGAAGATTACTCGAAGCATCTCCGTTTTTTATTTGATACTCGATCGAACGTTTCCGAAAATGTCAAATTGTGTTTGATTCCAAAACTCACCAAAACATCCCGAGTGTTTCGCTTGCTTTTTAAGCGAAATGTATCGCACCGCGGCATCCCGAGTGTTTCGCTCGCTTTTTAAGCGAAAAGTATCACACCGCAGCATCCCGAGTGTTTCGCTTGCTTTTTAAGCGAAAAGTATCGCACCGCAGCATCCCAAGTGTTTCGCTTGCTTGTTAAGCGAAAAGTATCGCACCGCGGCATCCCGAGTGTTTCGCTTGCTTTTTAAGCGAAAAGTATCGCACCGCGGCATCCCGAGTGTTTCGCTTGCTTTTTAAGCGAAATGTATCGTAACACCGCATCCCGAGTGTTTCGCTTGCTTTTTAAGCGAAATGTATCGAGGGGTGCTTACAATTTTACGCGCATGAATTTTTTTCGAAAATCCAACTCTTCTCGATTTTAAATTCAGTTTAAATTCCACTGACATTCATTTTAATTCTAATGCCCACCCCCTCGATATGCCCCGGAAAAACATCGGGGCTACTCGGGATGCTCTGATTTGATGAAAGAACCTAAGCGCGCTGTTAAAAGTAGGGCGAAATTTACACAGCGGGTTTAAAGAAGCACGACACATTGAAACCTCAACTTATTCCTTGAATTGATCCTTATTTTTCAGCGAACGCCTTGAACAGTTCCATATATTTAAAAGACTGTTTTTTAAATGAACCCGGCATCAAAAAAGCAATTATTTTCATAAAACCGCTAAGTTGAAAATCGACATGAGAAATCCATTTGGTTTTGCTATCCCCACTCTCAGAGAACAGATTTTTCACTTCGTTCCAAACCCCGGTGGTTTCATAGGTTCCGGAAAACTCATCGGGCAAGTTGCGGACAGTAATCGTCTCCACCATTTCGATATCCCGTTTTCCCATCTTATATTTTAATCGTGATTGTGCCCCGACCTCCCCCGGCGTGCCACTTATCGGCTCCAGACTCAAAAACCCCGGTTGCCAGTGTTGCATATTTTCCGGATTATCAAAAAGCTCGATGACTTTTTCCCGCGGCTGATCAATCTCAATTTCCAGCGTATATTTCACTTTTCGCCCTCGCAATTAATCCATTTTACAGCCATTGCAGCTAAACATCCATTTGATGCCGAATTTATCCGTGAGCATGCCAAAAGTATCGCCCCAGAATTGCTCCTGCAATTTCATCGTCACAGTGCCATCCCGTTTCAGCAGATCAAAAGTTTTGTGCATTTTTTCGATAGAATCGAAACCCAGACTGAGATGAATATTGGAATCCCCGCTTTTCGTTGTGTAACCGGCACAATCCATGTGATCGGAAGCCATGATCGAGCCGCCCCAAAATTTGAACTCAACGTGCATGATTTTCGCCTGCTGCGCCTGCGGCACTTCCATTGGTGAATCACCGTAGCGTCCCATGTACCCGAGTTCGCCATCGAAGCATTCTTTGTAAAAATTCACTGCTTCTTCACAATCACCGTTGAACATGAGATACGGTGTCAAATGTTTCATTCCACCCTCCTTTCTTTATGGATTAAGAATTGGCTTTTACAGACGCAGTGATCAATTCTTCCAGCACCGTGAGATCGACATCGTCCAGTTTTTTTAAATAAAGGCAGCCTTTGCCTGTTTTGTATTTTCCCAGTTTTTGCATCAATTTATCATAACGTTTGAAGCCAGTCATAATGTAAAGAGTCAACGCCTGTTTGCGCGGTGAAAAACCGGTGAGAAACCAGTCGCCCTCACGGCCGCTGTCGTAACAATAATGATAATTGCCAAAGCCAATAATACTGCTGCCCCACATCACTGGTTTGGCGCCGGTTGCCCGCTGCATCAATTCTAAAATTGTGTAGGAATCGCGGCGTTTTTTCTCGTCAGCAACACCATCGAGAAACGCGGTTACAGGTAATTTTGTTGGTTTTGTTTTTAACTCGGCCATTCTCAACTCCCTATTGTGCCTGCAGCAGCATACTGATAGTGAACAGGATTCACATTGAGATTTAAACAACGGGATTTGGAAATATATTTCAGAGCCGGGTTTTTAAAAATTAAAGACACGCGTGGTCGCCAAAGGATCTACCCGGTTTGGTGGCCTGCAAGGAATAAATGCAAGCGATGGCCAATTCACATTTTGTTATTTAACGTGAGTTCGATAGAAGAAGAATTGGGACAAAACGAATTAATTATAGGATATTGTCCGAAGGCGTCCCGCCGAGGATAACCCACGAAACGCTCGGCGAGACGCCTTCGCTCTATTATAATTATGCCTGGTAAAGAATGTTACAGCTTACATCGAACTCACGTTATTTACACAATGGCGCGAACATTTTATTTTGCATTTGATAAATATTATGTCTACAATTATTTACAATTCGAATCACCCTGGGAAGAATTGTTTTGCAGGGGTGCGAAAACAGGATGCAGGACGGGGTAATGTTATGCCTGATTTCACAAGTATCAATTCCCAACCACCGAAATTACTCGAACGGCTCACGGGTACGCTCAGGACGATGCACTATTCCAAGCGTACCATTGATGTCTATGGCCATTGGGTCAGACGCTATGTACTTTTTCATCATAAAAAACACCCGAATGACATGGGTGAGATGGAAATTAATCTTTTTCTATCCCATCTTGCAACAAAAGAAAAAGTAGCTGCTTCAACTCAGAACCAGGCCTTATGCGCTATTGTATTTTTATATAAACATATATTGAAAAAAGAAATCGGGGAAATACAAAATATCATATGGGCAAAAAAGCCAAAGCGTTTGCCCATTGTATTGACTGTTGACGAGGTGAAATTGATTTTGCAGCAGTTGCGGAGTGCAAAATGGCTTATGGCCAGTTTGCTTTATGGGGCAGGATTGAGGCTAAATGAATGCTTGCAATTGCGTATAAAGGATGTGGATTTTGGTTATAAGCAACTGCAAATTCATGATGCAAAAGGAAAAAGCGCCCGATTTACCGTATTACCCGGCAATCTGATTCTTCCACTGCATGAACATATTGAAAAAGTAAAAAACCTCCATGACAGCGACCTTAGTGCAGGTTTTGGTTCTGTAGCATTGCCCAATGCCTTGCAGCGTAAATATAAAAATGCAGAATACGAATGGCGCTGGCAATGGTTGTTTCCTGCTCCCAATATCTCGACCGATCCTGAAACCGGTATAAAAAGGCGCCACCACCAGGGCGATTGGGCGCTGCAGCGTGCACTTAAAAAAGCTGTCCGGGAATCAGGGATTACAAAACGGGTAACCTGCCATGCTCTGCGCCATTCTTTCGCGACCCACCTTTTGGAAGATGGTTACGATATTCGAACAATTCAAGAATTGCTTGGACATAAGAGTGTGGAAACAACAATGATATATACCCATGTGATGCAAAGAGGTGGCCGAGGCATACGCAGCCCAATGGACCGTTTGTGATCGGTATATGCGACCGTATTATACAACATGAAAAATTGTCGTATAATACGGAATTGGGTGCATTGGCGTTATTAGCTTGTTACTTGATTTTTAAATAGTTATCACAAAAAGTAGTTTATGTATTATCAAACAATCAGAGTCGTATAAACCGGTAAAAAAGTTGTCGGATAATATCTATGTTAGGTGTAGATAGCATGAACGGATTTACCTGGTTAAGGAATAAACTGCAATGACTTATCACCAAGCTGCACATCAAATATTGCAAAGAGAGCAAAAATCTATGGAGCTACCAATTGTAGCAGAGATGGCCTTTGATGAAGGTTTAGTCAAACCTCGAAAGTCGGGAATGTCCCGAGATAACAGGATTCGTTCATTCGTTGAAACAGTAAAACGAAATATAAGAGACATATTCAATAATGAACCAAAGTTGATACATCCAAATGATAATCTGAACCTGATTGCGCTGCCAGAAAAAGTTGAAGAACCAAAGACTCTCGACTTGCAAGAGTTAGAGAAAGAAGAGACAATTCCAATTGCTTCGGATGCGCACGAGATTAAACAAGACGAACTTCACAAGGCGATTGGCAAAGTTTCAAACTATTTTAGCGGCCTCGAAACCTATATTTCATCCTTGATTTGGATTTTGATTGGGGCAGGCAAAGATGTGGGAGAAATTATAACTTCTGAATTGTCCTTTCACCGTTTGACCGCACTGCTGCGCTGTTTGTTTCTCTATAGAAAATCAGATTCAGCAGAGATAGAAAGAATGGACTCGATCTTAAAAAGAGCTAACGATATTGAGCAAAGAAGAAATAAGGTAATTCATTCTCTATGGGCGGTTAACTCGCAGAACGATGAATTACTTCGAGTAAAAACCACTGCAAAATACAAGACAGGTTTAAAATATCACTTCGACCGAACTAACATGGAAGAACTGCAAAAACTGACGGATGACATTGTGTATGTAATCTCAGATATTTCTCAAATATTAATTGCTGAACTCAATGCTCAGAATAAGGAAAAATAGATCGCAAGTTCAAAATACATTCTGTCGTTTACAGCACCTAACTTGTGTGTCAACCTGACGGCAGGGCGGTACCGTGATTTTCATAGTTTAGTGCTTTTAATAAAGTTTTGTGTACTCAGCACGTCAGGTTCTTTTAATGCCCTGCCGCAGGTTACACCGGCGTTATATATATTTTAAAAAGTGAAGAGAAGGATACCTTAATGAATATTCTTAAGGAGTCTGTGACTTGGCGAAATTATAATCGGTCGTTAGAAAATCTAAAGACATGCTTTAATGGCGGCAGTGAAAAGGAACTCATAATCAGACGCATAAACTCTACACGGCATTCAGACAATTTACGTATACTAGATATTGGTTCCGGCAATGGTGCGTATATTCAGAAAATCATTTCGAAATTGACCGTCAACAATATCGAAATCATAGCTATCGACCCTTGTATAGAACCAGCCACGTACAAAATGAATGGACATCGGTATGTATTTAATGATGAATACTTTGAACAACACCAGCCAGATGGAGCTTTCGACATAATAATATGCACACAATCTTTGTACTACATGCAAAATGTTCAAACTGCAATTCGAAAGATGAATAACCTACTAAAGCAATCGGGACAATTGATAATAACATTGTGGTCGAAACATTGCTCAATTTATAAAGTTTGCAATAAGCAATTTGCGAGGTATTGCGGCAATATAATGACAATAGAAGATGCATATGATATTATGAAACTCGAAGTGAACTATTCATCTATTTCACTAGAATACTTCAATGGAACACTAAACTGGAATCGTATTGCGAACTCAGATCGCCTACTTAGTGACTTTTTGGTCGTTTTTTCTAGGAGTGATCAAGAATCTTATCCAGACAATGCAATCAAAGCACTGAAAAGCTGTGATATGGGAAGATATCCAGCGCGAGTAAATGGGACTATCTTCGCTAAAAGACCCGAGTCGTCAACAGCTTAAGAATAGAGGACAAAATGAACATATATATTTATTTGTCGGTAGCATACATAATATTCGTAGTTACGACCTTACTGATAGATTTGCTAAAAAAAACAAACTTAGAACCAGTCAACTCGATAAACATGTCGTCAATGAACGAATTCGTAATGGATGAATGGAAAACAACTGTTTCTGTAAAAATGCACTTCAACGATATGATAATTAAGTTCAGAACAATGATCTTTTCAATCTTCCTAGCGCTGTCTGGCATTATACTAGCTTATATTAAGTATATAGGGTTTCACAAAATTCAGAAGTTATTGTTTTTAATTAACATACAGAGTTACTAAATTTGCGATTTCCTAATCAAGTTAACTTATTGTTTTTATTGAGTCAAAAACTGTAATACAAGCTGTTTTTTTCATAAAATCAGTCAATTTGCAGCCCAA
>QQUE01000014.1 GCA_008501765.1 Calditrichota bacterium | reverse complement strand
ACCATCGCTCATATCGCTGTGTTGTTGGTAGCGCGAACAGCAAATAAAGCTGGATTCAAAGATAAAATCAGATTTGTGAAATCATTTGTACCAAAATTTCTGAAAAATTAATTTTGTGAAGCCCTATTATTCACAAATATTTTTTATAATATTCTTAACCTGTGATAATTAGATATTTGAGATAAGACGAGAAGAAAAACTAAATTATCTATTAAAATTAGCTCTCACAAAGCCACTGGGTACACAAAGTTATGTTTTATAAGTATTTAAATATTTTTTGTGGACTTAGTGCCCTTGTGTGCGAATTATTCAGGCTAACAAGATTCAAAATAGAATTATTCTCGAAAAGTTTTAATGTCGTGCAGAAAAGGACCTGATTCAATTTTCTAAACAGGATGGTGCTGAATGAAATTTTGTGTGATTGGTTTCTCGGAATATATCGAAAGCAAAGGAACTTTTTAGACCACACTGCGAGGAATTAAAAATGATTTCTGATGAGAGTGAAAAAACGAAGGCCCAGCACATTGCCGGGCCTTCAGGGCGTCATGATATGAGATGAAGAAGTTCTTTTTCCAGGGCTTTCCCGCGATTCCGGCCGTACCAGAGATGCAACTTTTCAAGGAATTGTGGTTTTTCCATACCCTGCGATTTCAAGTCCTTTACCAAATCGGCAGCTTCTTTGGGGCGAGGCCCCCAACGAAAAAGTTCGTTGCCGAATTCGTCAAATGCGACGAGAATTGGAATGGATCGTGTGCTGTTTGTCAAATACTTGTCCATAATTTCCAGATTCTGATCCCGAAGTAATAATCGCAAGGTTATGTTGGGATTTGTTGCTGCCATTTTCTGAATATACGGCAGATTTTGCGCTGAATCCCCACACCAGGCTTCGGTTATTACCAGCCAGGTTTGCGGATTGTCGATGGCTTCCAAGGCCAGCCTTATTTCTCTTGAAATTTCGTACGTCCGGTCAATTCGATTTGACCGTTGCTTGTTTAGCTTTGTATATTCATGCTGTTCGATCGCCTCCGGATCCACATTTTCGGCTGGAATTTCGTTTACCTTGTCATCGAAATGGATCTGGAACTGTTCCTCGGTCAATCCATTTTTGATTGCATCAAACTGAATTTTATCTATTTTCATAAATCCATAATTTCAAAAAAAAGTTAGAATTAAATTTGTTAATGATGTTTAGATGAGGGAAGAGCAGAAATTGGTCAGAAAATATTTATACGGTAATTTTTTTTAAAATTATGGAGCAAACAAAATTAATATTAATAGATATAATAAATAGATATTATGAATTAGGTTGCATCTTTAGGTGAAATTTCTTTTAATTTAACATGGGGTAGATAACACTCAGAAAGAATAATTGTTGGGACTAAAATTCAGCTCAGAATTGATTTGATAAATCAACTCTCAACTTCTTTGGTATTTAGAGTTTTAGTCGAAAAATAGCGCGAAAATTCAAGAGTTTAAATGCAATAATTATCTGCGTTTATAGGTTTCGAACTGTATCTTGTAATCTTATTTTTATCAATGGAATATCAGCTCAAGATCGAGCGCACATCTGCTTCCTTCCCATCAGAGACATGTCCAATAAATGAAGGATGTTCAGATACCTGAAATGGAGTTTAGGATAATTTCCTTGTGTTTCCTGTTTAAAAATGGAATAAAACTTCCGGTGATGATATCTGAATTCGAATAGGGGATAGGCTTGGCCTATCAAATGTCATACTGTACACGTCGATAAAATTTCATCGAATAAAAAGCACATCAATTACTATTCACTTCAAAACCATGAGGAGTAACCACAAAATGGAAAGAGGCACTTTGGCTCTCAGGATTTTAATGGTGGGGATGTTTTACATCATGTCGGTGACTGGATTATTGTTCGGACAGGCAGAGGAGAGCCCGTCTGGTTTTATCCGCTGTTCCACGCCGGCACCCTCAGCCGCAGAAGCATTACAAGTAAGGAATTCTCTTGATGCATGGCTTAAGGCGCACCCGCAAGGTGTGGAAGCTGTTGGTGATTTTACTATCCCAATTGCTTTTCACGTTGTGCGCCATGATGACGGAGTTACAGGTGATGTACCGGATCAGATGATTACAGACCAAATAAATGTTCTGAACGCAGCTTACGATGGATGGGGATACCAGTTTTCACATCATTCAACGCAGCGGGTTAACAACACGTCGTGGTCAACTCACACGCACGGCAGCGCTGCTGGTGATGCCATGAAACAAAACCTGGCTATCGATCCTACAAATGTTCTGAATTTCTATCTTTGTGATCTTGGTGGCGGCTTGTTGGGATATGCAGTTTTCCCATGGTCTTACCCGGAAAGCAATTACCGGCACGGTGTCGTTGTCCTTTATTCTTCGTTACCCGGTGGAGCTTCAGCGCCTTACGATGAAGGTGATACTGGAACGCACGAAGTTGGTCACTATTTTGGACTTTACCACACATTCCAGGGTGGGTGTGCCGCACCTGGTGATGAAGTTGATGATACAGCCCCGGAAGCTTCCGCAGCATATGGCTGCCCAGACGGCCGCGATACCTGTGCAGGTGGCGGACCTGATCCAATTCATAATTTTATGGATTATACCGACGATAACTGCATGGATCATTTTACTTCCGGTCAGAGCGATCGTATGCAGCAGATGATGGCTCAATACCACCCATCTTTTGGTGGTACTCCCTGCGATGTCACGGCTGGCTTTAGTGCCGATGTTACCTCCGGAAATGCTCCGTTGGCAGTGAATTTTACAGACGCGACTACGGGTCCGGTAACTTCCTGGAGCTGGGATTTTGGTGATGGTGGCAGTTCAACAGCACAAAACCCAAGCCATACCTATACAGGTGGTGGCACTTTTACAGTAGCGCTCACATCCACGAGTGCAAGTTGCTCTGATACCGAAACAAAAACGAATTATATTACAGTGACTGTGCCAAACGATCCTCCCGTTCCGGTCATTTCTTCCCCGGCACAAGGACAGAACTTTGCCTCCGGAGCGACAGTCAATTTTTCAGGCAGCGCGACAGATCCCCAGGATGGTACTTTAAACGCCTCCAGTTTTGTGTGGTCAGTCAATGGCCCGGGCGTGCCGCCAAATTATATTTTTGCTACTGGCGTGGCTAACCCGTCAGGTGTACCTCCAGCAAATGGAAATTATACGGTCAAACTTGAAGTAGAAGACAGCCAGGGATTGGCAGCCAGCACAACAGTTGATTTTTCGGTCGGCGGCACACCAAATCAGCCTCCAACCGCAGTAGCTGGTGCGACTCCGACTTCTGGTACGGCTCCGCTGACAGTTAATTTCAGTAGTGCAGGCAGCAACGATTCCGACGGCAGCATTACCGGCTATAGTTGGAATTTTGGTGACGGTGGCAGTTCAACAGCAGCCAATCCATCTCACACTTACAACAGTGCGGGAAATTATACGGCCGTTTTAACAGTCACAGACAATGATGGAGCAACAGACACCGACCAGGTAACAATCAATGTTACCACATCAGGAAATCAGCCTCCGACCGCAGTTGCTGGAGCGACGCCAACTTCTGGAACAGCGCCCTTAACAGTGAATTTTAGCAGTGCAGGCAGCAGCGATCCTGATGGCACGATTACAGGTTACAGTTGGGATTTTGGTGATGGTGGCAATTCAGCCGCAGCAAATCCATCCCATACGTACAACAGTCAGGGTAATTATACGGCTGTGCTGACGGTTACGGATAATGATGGCGCGACAGACACGGATCAGGTTACGATTAATGTGTCTGCTCCTGCAAATCAACCACCAACAGCGACTATTAACTCTCCCGCAAACGGAGCGAGCTATTCTGTAGGCGCCACAATTAATTACGCCGGCACTGGAACGGACACCGATGGTACAATCACTGGCTACTCCTGGTCGTACAACCGCAATGGCGCTGGGCCAGTAACTTTTTCATCATCTGCATCGGGATCGGCCGTCGGCTCAGCTCCGGGTACATATGTAATCGTGTTGCGTGTGACGGATAACGATGGCGCTACAGATACCGATCAGGTTACGATCACAATCGGTTCCGGGAAAGCCAGTGGTCGAGGTGGAATTGTCGATGGTGCTGGTTCGCATTTCACCAGTTCATTGAGTGGCTATCAACTTGGCGAAGCCTATCCGAATCCATTTAATCCGGAGACGAAATTCAATTTCTCTCTTGGTGCAAATGAAAATGTCACGCTCAAGGTTTACAATGCGATCGGTCAGGAAATTCGTACACTTATCGATGGCGTACAAATGAATGCCGGAGTTCATACGATGCTCTGGAATGCTACCAATAATTTTGGCGAAAGTGTTCCGAGTGGTGTTTATTACTTACGGATTCAGGCTGGCCAGTGGCAAGATATTAAAAAACTGAGCCTGCTAAAATAAGGAAATCTTTCTCCTAAGTTTTGTATATTTTCCGGTTAGCCAGCATGCTTTTTGTTGACTAACCGGAAATCATCGCAATCATTGTCGGATAATGTTTCCACGGTAGTTTGAAAAGTCTTAACGCTATCAGTGTTTGCAGATTTTGGTCACATCTTAAAAGCGTTGTTCGTTCCCCAATATTTTGATTTTACTTTGAAATATATATGTGTAGTTATCCAGATGGGATGACTTGATTCTTATTCATTTTGTTCTTACATCGAACTCCCCTTATTTATTTTCAGGCAGGTGCGGTGCCCGTAAAGGGATTGCTATCTGGCGCCGGTTTACCGGCGATACGTCTCAGCGTTGCAATTTGACCAATGTGCGTGAGAACATCCGAGAGTGGTCCATTAATAATTAGCCAAAATGGCCGTTGGAGAATTTGCAGTGCTGCCAGATCCTCTTTTTCCATTTTAGAAAAGGAGTCTTCTAAAATTTCAATGAGTTCAAGCGAACTTTCCCGCCACTGTTTGGCTGCCCCGGCTTTGCTTTTTCCATCAGGTTCAATTGTACAATAAATCCAGTTCAATAAATCCCAAATGTGCTCAATCGTGGCGCCGATACTTCTGGCGCCTTCGCATGGCTGAAAAGCATAATCAACTTCTGTTAATTCCTCGGTAGCCCAATAAAACCGGAAACCAATTCCGGCGAGCATCCGGCAAATTATGTTTGGAGCTGAAATATTTGTTGGAAAATCAGGAAGGGTATAGTATTTATTTTTCATTTGTAGTAACCTGTTTGATTTAATTTTTGAAATTGTGAGAGATGCAAAAGGTGATCTGTTAAAATCACTTGATACTGTCGAGGCCTGCCACCTGAATTCGGTTTTAATAAAATCTGAGCCCAAATTGCCTCAGGCAGGCGCATCTTTTGGTCCAATCCAGGCAAATGGATTGTGGGCAATTTCCCATAAATGGCCATCGGGGTCCGCAAAATAACCATGATTGCCACCCCATGACGCTTTCTGGCACGGTTTTACGAGAGTCGCGCCAGCTGATAACGCTTGTTCAACAATTTGATCTACCTCAGCTTCCGTGACAACATTGTGCGCCAGGTTAAAATTGTTGTAACCGCTACCCTCGGATGAGACTTTGGCGTCATTGGCAAGGGCTTGTTTTTTCGCTAAACCCAGCCAGGTACCATTTTAATTAAAGAACGCAACTTCCGGTGGAGAATCCAATTTCGGGAATCCCAGTCCATCTCGGTAAAATTTTATTGATTTATCCAAATCATTGACGGCAAGGGCAATCATGCTTATTCGGGATTTCATAGAGACTCCTGTTTTTTAGTTCAGACAGCATTATAAAAAGTGGGGCACGTTTAAAACGAAAAAATGCGGTAGAGGCTACCGCATGAGAGTTGTGTACAAATTTTGGAATAGAAAAATAGAGGTGATTATTTCTGGTCCAGTTTTTTCCAGGTATCCCGCATTGCGACGATGCGATTGAAGACCGGTTTCTCCGCAGTAAAATCTTTCAAATCACTGCAAAAATAGCCTTTGCGTAGAAATTGGAAGGAATCACCCGGTGTGCTTTCCCGCAGCCCCGGTTCGGCTTTGCAATTGGGAAGAGTAATGAGCGATTCGGGATTGAGATACTCTTTAAAATCGGCCGTATCCCGCGCATCGTCTGGATTTTCTTTGGTGAAAAGGTGGTCGTAAAGTCGAACTTCAACATCAACTGCATGTTGGGCGGAGACCCAGTGCAACGTTCCTTTCACTTTGCGGCCATCATCGGACCAGCCACCCTTGGTTGCCGGATCGTATTCGCAATGAATTTCAGTAATTTCACCGTTTTTATCTTTTACGAAATCAGTACATTTTACATAGTACGCATGTTTTAACCGGACTTCTCTGCCGGGAACCATGCGAAAGAATTTTTTTGGCGCTTCTTCAAGAAAATCTTCTCTCTCGATAAAAATCTCACGTGAAAAAGGCACCATGCGGGAACCGGCATTTTCATCCTCCGGGTTATTTTCCGCCGTTAAATTTTCAACTTTACCTTCCGGATAGTTGGTGATTATCACTTTTACCGGATCCAGGACGACCATGACGCGCCGGGCGTTTTTGTTTAAATCCTCGCGCACGCAACTATCCAGCATGGCGCGATCAACCATGCTGTCAGCTTTGGCTACCCCAATTCTGTCACAGAAATCACGAATTGCTGCGGGCGGAATGCCACGCCGGCGCATGCCGGCCAATGTTGGCATACGCGGATCATCCCAGCCAGAAACAAATCTTTCGATGACGAGTTGGAGCAATTTACGTTTACTCATAACAGTGTACGACAAATTTAAGCGGGCAAATTCGATTTGCTGCGGATGGTGCGCGCCATCCAAATTTGCGAGAAACCAGTTATAAAGCGGTCGATGATCCTCAAATTCCAGGGTGCAGATGGAGTGGGTGATGCCTTCGATTGAATCTTCTAAACCGTGCGCCCAGTCGTACATGGGGTAAATCGGCCATTTATCGCTGGTGCGATGGTGCGATGCGTGCAAAATGCGGTACATAACCGGATCGCGCATATTCATGTTTGGCGACGCCATATCGATTTTTGCACGCAAAACTTTCGCGCCATCCGGAAATTCGCCATCGCGCATTCTTTTAAACAGATCCAGGTTTTCCGCAATACTGCGCCCGCGGGAGGGACTTTCTTTGCCGGGATTTTTAAGCGAACCCCGATATTCCCGGATTTCTTCTGCATTCAGATCTTCAACATAGGCTAATCCCTTGTTGATCAGCTCAACGGCATATTCGTACATTTTATCAAAGTAATCGGAGGCGAAATAGAGTCTGTCTTGCCAGTCGAAACCAAGCCATTTGACATCTTCAATGATCGATTTTACGTATTCGTCTTCTTCTTTTACCGGGTTGGTGTCGTCGAATCGTAAATTGGCGAGGCCGTTATAATCCGCGGCGAGACCGAAATTCAGGCAAATGGACTTGGCATGCCCGATGTGCAAATATCCGTTCGGTTCCGGTGGAAACCGCGTGTGAACCCGGCCGTCGTTTTTGCCATTTTTTATATCTTCATCGATAATATTTTTTATAAAATTAGATGGCTTGCCGGCGCCAGTTTTATCTTGAATTTCTGTGTTCATTTTTACTATGCACTCACGTTAGGATAAAAAGTATAAATTATCATTCGAGTTTTACCACGGATAATTGATATAGTGGGCTGAAAAATTTAGTAATTTAAGAACTTTTGCACGAATCTCAAGCATAGTTTTGAATTTTAGAATTGGTAAGTGTAGATTTTCAATTTAGTGCAATCTATAAATTAAACTATTCAGCTCAAGAGCACCTGATAACGTCCCACAAAATTCTAAAAATGACTGACTTATGCTTGATTTTTACTATGACTTTCTAAAAAAAATATTTATTGGCGAAACACACTTGATAATTTGAAAGAATTTACTGCTATTCAATACAGACGGTAGTTAGATATTTTCTAATTGAGGATTAATTTAATTAACTTGAATATATAAATTTAAATGCATATTAATATGATAATTATTGAATCATAATTTACAAGCTACAATTTTCTCATTGCCATTCCAGCACTCTCACTCTCTTAATTTTCATCGAAAACTCGTTAATTTGAGTATTTCAAGTGGCATAAAAAGCTAATCTCAGTAGAAAAGCTTTACCCGGACTATTTCGATGAAAATATTCACAAAAATTACTCCTGGTTTTTTTAAAAAATTACTTCTCATTTCGTTAGTTGCTTCACTATCCATCCCCGCTGTTGCGCAAGAAATTTGCACGACCTACTCAATAGATCTCAAAAATAATAAAAAACGTGTTTTTAGTAATATTTCGCTGGTTACTGGTTGGCTTCGAACTGAAACAATCAAAATAACAGATTTTCCAGAAGAGGGATTTTTTCATATTAAAACTCTAGTCCATTACAACAGTGAAAATGAACAGTTGAATGAGAGTTTTTATGTGCTGGTCAATAATAGTTTGCCTCGGTATCCGCAAGATCCTAATATTACCACCGATAGTACCACCTACAAAATAGTCCCCGATGTTCCCGAGGCAACTTTTGATGAGTACATCGACCAGGACGCGGGCCTTTTTTATTTTGAAAAAGGTACCAACATTATTGAAATTCACCATTACAAAACGATAGCAGAAACATTTCCTCAATTTGTGGTTTATTACGATACCACCGACAATGCGGAAACGCCCGGTGTGAATAGTGGCGATAGTCTGGGGGGAGAGAAACGTGCTGAAAGCGTTGAAGTCTTCTTTATAAAAATGGTTTCAAACCTATGTGATAATGATCTCCAGCTCACAAGTGAGAGTAATTTTACTTTTAACTGTGAAGATTCCATCGGACAATTAAGTGCCAGGTTACAAATTGCTGAAGAGCAGCAAAGATTGTTTAATGTGTCTGAAATCGACAGTCTGGTTTTAAAGACAATTATGCCGGAGGGGATTGATGTTGATACTACTAAACTTGGTGCCTGGGTACCGCAAAAAATAGATTCTCTATCTCTCTATTCTTTTACGTGGATTCCCCGACCTGAAGATTACGCTGATGTTCTCACTTTTGACCAAACTCTGACTCTTAACCTGAAATTTAGTCAACTTGATAGTTCAGTAGGTCTGAAAATTAACAGCCAGCTTTTTACAAAATTTGATGTCCAAATTGACAATCAAATTATCAGGGACTCCCTTGAGCTGAAGCCGGAATGTATACCGCCGCAATATGATTTATCCATAAAAAAACAGGGAAACTGGCTGCCTGCACCAGATCACGAAAGCATTGATTACCGTATCATTGTCCGAAACGAAGGCCCGGAGAGTGTAACCAGTTTTTCCATTCGTGATACATTGGACGCCAAACTTTCTGCTACTTTATTTAATTTTCCACCGGATTCAGTTACGAATAACGTCTTTTTCTGGCAACAAAATAATTTGCTGCTGCCAAATGATTCGTTGATTTTGACTTACCACGCTCAAATTCGTGAGAGTGCCAATTTTCGTCAATCGCTTTTATTGGAAAATATAGTGATGGTTTCAGCTGAATTCGACACGAATCCTTTCAATAATGCCGACTCAACATTGCATGTTTTCTATCCCGTTGATTTATCTGTGAGCCATACTGCTGCTGCGGATACATTTTGTTTGCAGGATACAGTCCGTTACCATTTTTCGGTCTTTAATCTGAGTCAGATCTCAGCCTACAATGTGAAATTGCAGGCTGAATTGGTGGCAAATTTAAAGGTGGTAAATTCAAATTTCGATCTGAAAACGGATTCAACAGGAACGACTCAGGTTTGGCAGGTCGCACTCGATTCGATTGCGGGCAATTCAGAGAAAACATATTTTATCAATGCCGTGCTTGCATCTGACTTTGCAGGAAGTTTACCGAGTTCGGCAACAGTTTTAGTAAAAAATGATAGTCTGAGTTCGAATGATTCTGCCACTCTTTCTGTCATTTTTAAGGAATGTGACGATACGCCACCCCCGAATTTCACTGATCTGCGGGTAGTGAAAAATGCGCTAGTAGACACGCTCAGAAATGGCGAAGAAATTAATTACCAGATAGATGTTTCCAATCTTGGGCCAGATTCAACAGACCGGTTTTATCTCGTGGAAAATTGGCCTGCAGAGATTATAAACCGGAAATATGCATCTCCGCAGTCCCATTTCAGCGTCAACGATGACACAATCCGCTGGGCAGATTTTACATTGCTGTCCGGGGAATCGATTACTTTGCAGGTTTCCGGCGAAATATCTGTCTCGGATACTTCACGATTTCATGATTTACAAAATTTTGTCACGGTTTTCAGCCCGGTCGATACCATTTTCAGCAACAACCAGGATTCGGCAGCAGTCACAGTTCGCCCGGGAAGTGTACCACCCCTGAGAAACTATGCTGATTTGCAGGTAACGAAAACTGCGCTTAAAGATACCCTCAGAAATGGGGAAGAAATAAACTACCAAATCGAAGTTTCAAACCTTGGCCCGGATTCCACCGATCAGTTCTATCTTCTCGAAAATTGGCCGGATGAAATTTTGAACAGGAATTATGCTTCGACGCAGTCCAATTTCAACGTCAGCGGCGACACAATCCGCTGGGCAGATTTTACATTGCTGTCCGGGGAATCGGTTACTTTGCAGGTTTCCGGCGAAATATCTGTCTCGGATACTTCACGATTTCATGATTTACAAAATTTTGTCACGGTTTTCAGCCCGGTCGATACCATTTTCAGCAACAACCAGGATTCGGCAGCAGTCACAGTTCGCCCGGGAAGTGTACCACCCCTGAGAAACTATGCTGATTTGCAGGTAACGAAAACTGCGCTCAAAGATACCCTCAGAAATGGCGAAGAAATAAACTACCAAATCGAAGTATCAAACCTTGGCCCGGATTCCACCGATCAGTTCTATCTTCTCGAAAATTGGCCGGATGAAATTACAAATCGCAATTATGCTTCGGTACAGACCAATTTCAGCGTCAGCGGCGACACAATCCGCTGGGCAGAATTCACATTGCTGTCCGGGGAAACGATTACTTTGCAGGTTTCCGGCGAAATATCTGTTTCTGATACTTCGCAATTTCAAGATTTACAAAATTTTGTCACGGTTTTCAGCCCGGTCGATACCATTTTCAGCAACAACCAGGATTCGGCGGCAATTATAATTCGCCCGGGATTTGAAACTCCAGATTTTACCGATCTGGCAATAAGGAAACGAATTTCCCGGCAAAGTGGCAAAATAGGGGATAGTGTTGAATTTGAGCTTGAAGTTACAAATAATGGGCCTGCCAGCGTCAATTATTTTGAGGTTACCGATACGGCTTCCGTCTATTTCGAGCTTGGTGATTACTCAGTTCAGCCGGATGTATTGACAAATAATGTGGCGCGCTGGGCCTTTAATCGCCAGTTCGATGCAGGAGATAAAATATTTATCAATTACTCTGCCAGAATTCTGCCCAATATCCCGGTATTGCCTGATTCTTTGCTCAATTCTGCCAGTGTTTTCGCGTCCGAGGATCAAATCCCGGGGAATAATCATTCGCACGCAGGCATGCTGGTAACCTGTGGCATCGATTGTTTTCTCGATAAAAATGTCTATGCACCCGCCGTGGATTCCGACTTGGAGATAAATTTTGAAATATGTCTAACGGAATGGGTCAGAATTAAAATTTATGACCTCGTCGGCACGCATGTTACGACAGTAACGGAAGGTGTTTTTTCCGCTGGCGTGCCACATAAAGTTTATTGGAACGGATTTGTCAGCTCGGGAAAAAAGATGGGCAGCGGCGCCTACGTGCTCATAATTCACACAGTTGATGAACATTGCAAATTAAAATTTTTACTCGTCCAATGATTGCTAAAAAAAGCATTGTGAAAATTTCGCTGAGCCTCGTTTTGGCCACCTTTTTCAGTCATGATTTGGCTGCACAGCTTCGTGTCGGTGGCGCATTTTTGAAATTTTTGCCCGGCGCCAAACAACAAGTCAACGGCACGGCTCTGGTAAGCGATGTCGATAATTTGTATACCATCTGGGGCAATCCCGGAGTTATTGGCATGGGCCGTGAAATCGGCTGGTCGGTGGCGCGCTCGGAATGGATTAGTGATTTTACATCCAATGCAGTATTCGCCGGCAAGCGGCTGCGAATTGGCAACTTGCGACAGCAGAAAATTATGCTCAGTTTCTCCAATATCACACTTCCTGCATTTGACAGCACCAAGGGCCGCATGCCGAGAGTTGAGGCTGGGGACTATATTATTGGCCTGGGATACGGTGCAGCTGTTCCGGGATTCGCTGACAGAATCTCGTTCGGGGTTCACGCTAAATATTTTAACAGCGAACTCGACCGTTTCGGTGCAAACACGATCGCCTACGATTTTGGCGCCATTTTTAAATCCGGTACACGGCGGTTTTTCAACAATAAAGTGCCGTACTTAAAATCATGGCGTTTTTCGGTTGGCGCTTCGCTGCAAAATTTTGGTCAACCAATAAAATATGTGGCCGAGGAAACACCCCTGCCGCAAACATTTCGCATCGGATCGAGCGTTTATCTCGGCACCCACGATGGATATCAAACCCGGTTTGGGCTCGGATACAGAGCGATAAAGGATGAAGCAGACTTTGCCAGCCTGGCCTGGGAATGGAGTTATGGGCGCGTATTTTCATTCTATTTTGGCTATCTGATCGATCTGAAAAATCGCAATTTATTGACCAATTATTCCTTCGGACTTAGTTTTGGGCTGGATGATAAAGCGGGAATCTACAAAAACAAAACGATTGGGAGAAAATATTCAGGCCAACTTGAATTGACGGGCATTGAAGATTCGGATAAACAAGGAGTTGGCAGCTTCGCCAATACATTGCATTTTTCAGCTTCTCACTTTTTTGTCGCACCGGAACCATTCCGGCTGCAACTTCCTGAATTTGCAGCAATCATCGAAACGGATTCGGTTGAACTCACCTGGGAAAATTCCATCGATCGGGACCTTTTTGATGCAGTGGAATATTGGGTTCTTGTGGATACAAATAAGGCCAGGCTTGCTTGTACTATCAAAGGTGTCCGTGACAAGTATGGCAGAAAATACAACGAAACAGAACAGTTTGTCGATTCTTCTCTAATTGAATTTGGGACGAATCCGGTGATTCTTAGCTCCAAGGCTTTTCGAAATAATATCCCACTAAAAAAATTAAAGGCCGGTACTTATTATTGGACTGTCATCTCTTACGATAAAAACCACCACTACCGCGTCTCCGATGTCAATGGCGAGCATATCTCAGAATTTACAATTCGGATTCCTGACCTTGAAATGCAGCAATTGACAATTGAATGCGGTGAGATTCCTGCCGCTGAGTTTGTGGTCATAAATAAGGGGCAAACACACGTTTCCGATGTTCACATCGCCGTCTTCGATTATGCGGTAAAAATCAGTGAGGAGCAATTCACCGATAAATCGCAAACTAATTTACCACAGTTACGGAACGCGGTTTTTCGGGACACGTTGGCTACGTTTGCGCCGGGGGAGATTTATCAAAATCGCTTTTTACTTGCAAAGGCACAGGGTGCATACCGTCTCACGTCGGAAGTTGACGTGGGCAACCGCATCCTCGAATCGGACGAACAGAATAATATCGCCAGGGCCGACAGTGCGTGCTGGACCGATGTTTCCATCACAAAAAATTGCCTGACAAATTTGACTCCCAACAATGTCGGCGTTGATCTGGTTTACGAGCTTAAAATAAAAAATGAAGGATTTGCACCTGCTGAAAATGTCACGGTTGTGGATGAATTATCGCCATTTGTCAAGCTCAAAAGTTTTAACAATTATGCTGGCACGGAGAGTCAGAATATTATTACCTGGGAATTTGCAACACTGGCGGTTGGGGAAGAAAAAACAATAAATTATACTGTCGAGCTGGTGGATCCATTTAAAAATATTGAATTTACTTTTGCTAAATCGAGTTTACGTCCCGTTTCACAAACAGCCTTGCAAGGCGAACTCGGGCGCATTTTAAAAATATTCCACGAACGTATCCGTTACAATCCACATAAACCTGTAGAAATTCAGGGGCATACGGATTGGAAGGGGACGGAAACTTACAATCAGGGACTTTCCGACAGGCGGTCGAACAGCGTATTAACATTTTTAGACAGCATCGATACTTCCGGGAAGATTGCTAAATGGATAGCGGATACATTACTCATATCCAGAGGCTACGGTGAATTGCGGCCAATCGCAACAAATTTGACCGACGCTGGCCGGCAGCGAAACCGGCGTGTCTCATTTGGCGACAACTTTTTTATGGATATCGTAAATACCAGTGAAATCAAGTTATTAAAAGATCAAAATCCCGACAATAATCATGCTAAATTTGTGGTGGAAATCCCGACAAGTTTGGCCATCCGTTTTGCTACAAACGAATCAAAAATTTCTCCCACCACAGAAGCGCTTCTCGACGGCTATCTGGATAAGTTTTTACCGAAACTGCATGCAGCTGCAGAAAATATATTCCTGATTACCGGGCATACCGACCACACAGGATCGGCGGCAAATAATGTGAAATTATCACAAGAGCGTGCGGATGCGGTTCTGGCTTATTTTTTGACTAAAAATGTATTGCGAAGCCGAATGAAGGCCGTTGGGCACGGTGCAAATTTCCCGATCGCACCAAATACCACTGAAGCGGGGCGAGAAAAAAATCGGCGCGTTGGAGTCGAAGTCGTTCGTGATACGCTCTGATGCTTTGAACAAATCCAATCTGATTCAACTGCTATCTACCGACCAAAATCCAGCGCCACCCCAAAGCGTATTTCCCGCGGGTGGCCGAAGAGATCACCGCCTTGCATATTTGTATAATGTTGGCGATGCTCGGTGTTGATTTTTTGGTAGAGGTCAAGTACTGGCTCACCGTAAGCATCGATCCAGGTAGCTTCAAGTCCGTCCCAGGCATCAAAAGTTCCGTCATTGTTGGTGTTTCCGGTGCGCCAGTAAACATGATGCTCATTTTGGCGATTAAAAAGATTTTGAATTGCGATAAACCAACGCGTGCTGAATTGTCCGAAAGTGAACTTTCGTTGCAAAAGCAGATCGATATTCTGAATCCATGGTGTCGTCGTTTTTTGGGGATTACTTCTCGAACGTGGATCTCTGTCGGATAAAATACTTCCAGAATGCGGTGTGATGCTGCCAATTGATCCGTCGTATTTCCAGAAGCTATGTCCTGAGTTAAAATGCCAAAGCAAACTCAATGTTGAATTCCGCAAGTAACTCGGTTTATTCTCTCCACAATACAGTGACAGCCAGGCATTCAGTCGATGGCTCTGGTTGAAATCCAGGTCATACAGTTTACCAGGCTCAAAAAGCGGATTCTCGATTTGTTCATCCCATACATTCGAATGGGCATGACTTGCGGTGCCTTTTGTATTGCTGAAAGTGTAATTTGCCTGCAACAGCATTCCTGGTTTTTCTGCATGTATGTTAAGTTCAAATCCTTTCGCCTGGTTTTCACCCCCGTTTGACAATGTAGAGTAGTCGGATGCGCTGGAAGCTGGCAGAACTCTGATAAATTCTGATTGTAACCATGAATCAGAACTGCGATAGAAAAATGCACAATTCACCCATACAGATTTTGAATAATTATAATCTGCTCCTAAATAATAGTTCGTACTTTTAACCGGGTTTGCATTTGGTCCTTTGGGAGCACCATAAAAGCTGCTTCCCCAGAAAACTTTATTTTTTTCGCCTTTACCCATATAGATTGTATCGAGTTTTGGGAGACTTGCTGACCGTGCAATCTGCAATTGGTATGTCAGCCGATTATTTTGTTCAAAGTGCCAGGTAAAATTTGGCAAAAAGTAGTTGTGGATTTTGTCTTTATCATAATCGTTTCCCGAATTCTGAAATTGATCGCCAGTCGTATAAAAAATGGGATCATTTAGACTCGGATAACGGTAAGCGCCGGTATTAATTTTCAGATAATTTAATCCAAATGTAAAAATCGATTGATCAAATCTTATTTCATCTTCAAGAAAGATTTCTACCTGTTGTGGTTTTCGCGGTCCATCGCTCCATGAAGTTGAATTATCAATTTTTTCTCCAAATAAATTGAACCCATAATTTGTGACGTAATACATGGCGGTGGTAAAAGTTTCGCCAGGAAAAGTGAGTTCGTCTCGTCTTAGAGAAACCTGGAGCGAATTTAACATTCGATAGTACCGATGCGTTCCATGGTTTATGCTAAGCCCGCTTTTGAGTTTATTTGAATTGAACGATCTTTCGATGTCAAATTTCAGTGTTAGGTTGGTTTCTTCTCTTTTCTGGTAATTCGTTAAAAGTGCCTCATCCCAATCGAAAAAGAATCCAGATACTCTTGAGTACGCCGGGGAGGACCATTTGTATTCGCCCCAGGAGAGTCCAATGTTTTCAAATGCTTCGTCTTCTCGATAATTCAGAAAATCATTTTTTTGCAACGGATCCCATGTCTTCGATTTCGAAGAAAAATAATCAGCTTGCAAGTGGGATTTAATTCCAAAAGGCATTATTGCGTCAAACTGAGCAGAAATTACTCGGGTATGGTCGGTCGTTTCGGGAATGCGCTTTTGATTGAATATCCAGCGAATTGGTGTGTCATTTTCCTGAAAGGTTCGCTTATCTTCGAGGAAAATTAGTTTCGCTAATCCAGATGAGGTTTTATAGGTAAGCATACCATTGAATAGCCATTGGTCACTGTTCGCAGCTGGAACATTGCCCGGCTTTACGACGATTTTGTCTGTTCCAAATACTTCTTCAAAAGTACGCGGTACAACGGAAGCCGGATCAATTTCGAGAGGTTTCTCGCTACCTCCCAAAGTAAACCCCGGCCAAAACTTCCTGTAATGGTCGTCGAAATGCTCCATTTCAAATCCGGCGATGAATTGCAGTTTATCATCGAGTAATTTGCCTTCGCCGGTGAAAAGCAGATTATTGTAACCGTAAGAGTACGTATCCATGCGTTTTTCATAGGCGCTGGTAAAAGCATCACTGGTTTCGCGGATGGAAAAACGGAGTTTGTCTGTTGGATTTCGAAACGTGTGCGAAACAAGGGCGCTCGCTGTGCCTTGTGAAACTGATGGTTTTTTATTGAGCGAGACTGAACCGAGCACTTCCGGGATAAAACGCATGGCTGAAAGTCCGGTGTAGTCGCTGCGAATGTTCACGCCTTCAAATTGATAGCCAACTTCGTCAGCACGGCTTCCGTGAACGTGCAGGTAGGGCACGCCGCGATAACTTTGCACGACGGTTCCGGAGAAATAGCCGTAGAGCCAGGGATTTAAATCGCGGGTTGGCAGATTGTTGAGAAAGTCTGACTGAAACGAAAAAATGTTGAAATTGGTTTCTTCTTGGGCGGAGATTGTTGAAAAGGAAAAGAAAGCAATCAGCAGGGTAGTTATCCATTTTTGCATTTTATTTCCATCCTTAAAAGGATTGATTCCATCACTCTGAGTGATGGAATCAATATTGATGAATACTCATCTACTAAAATCTAGCGCCACACCAAAGCGTATTTCCCGCGGGTGACCGAAGAGGTCGCCGCCTTGTTCTAATGCATAATGTTGACGGTGGTCTATGTTTATTTTTTGGTAGAGATCCAATGAAGATGAGCCGTATTCTTCGGTCCAGGCTGGTATGATCCAACCATTGGATATAAAGGTACCATCACTATTAGTGGTGCCAGTTCGCCAATAAACATGATGTTCATTCCGGCGATTCAATATATTTTGAACTGCAATAAACCAGCGCATATTAGATAATCCAAAATTAAACTCTCGTTCAAAAAGAATATCAAGGCGGTGTACCCAGGGTGTTCTAATTTCATTTGCATTGTCTCTCACCATGGGCTTAAGGTCTGAATTAATAGCGCCTAGAAATGGACGTGCAGCATAGGTTAGATTATCGTACTGCCAGAATGAATGACCTGAATTTAAATGGTAGAGAAAGTGTATTGATGAGTTTCGAATAAATGCTGGTGAACTTTTAGTCGCTTGCAAAGATATCCACGTATTGAGCCTGTGAGACTGATTAAACTCTAAAGGATATAGTTCTGTTGGGTTGAAATTTTTATGGATATTAGATTCTATATAAACATCTCTAAAATTAGAATTAGGATAACTTGATGTTCCTCTAATATTGGAAAATGTATAGTTGGCTGCAACTTTAATTTCTGGTTTTTGAAAGTTGAAGTTGAACTCAATGCCTTGCGAACGACTTTCTCCGTTGTTCAATAGAGTTACATAATCTGAAGCATCAGAAGTTGCGTTAGGTTTAACTTTATTGGATTGTAACCATGAATCGGAAAAACGAGTATATAAATTGACGTTTAGTTGAATATGATTTGAGACGCTATGGTTTATATTAAAATTGACATTTGTCGAGAGAACAGGATTAGCGTTAGGTCCTTTTGGAAATGGATTTAATGAACCCCCAACAAAAAGTTGATTCCGTTCACCTTTTGATAAATATAGATCATCCAGTTTTGGCATTGTTGCAGATCGGCCATAAAATAGAGAAATAAACGAATTGGGTTTATATTTGTATATCCAATTTAGCTTAGGTAAAATGTGGGATTTTTTGTTATTTGAATCAAAGTCTGAGGAGGGCGGATAATCATAATCCAAAGTCTCCCGATTAAAATCATTGAATGGTGGAGATTTCAGTGATGGAATTTGCAAGGCTCCGGTTTTAAAGCTCGCATATTGTAATCCAATAGTAATGAGGGAATTATCCATTTCAAATGAATTCTCAAGGTAAACTCCTAAATTTTGAGGTTTTCTCGGGCCATCATTCCAATAGTCTGCTTCTTCTATTTCTTCACCAAACCAATCATACCCCCAATTTGAAAAGGTGCTAAATTCTATTAATTTATTTTGATTTTCAACATCAAATAAGCTATTGAAGTTATCAAAACTGAATATATTGGAGGGTAGGCTAAACTTTCTATGTAAATTGTTTTCAATATAGGCACCAGCTTTAAATTTAGTGATTTTGTTGCATTTTACCACATTAAAACTGAATTTAACTCTTCTCTCATCATATTTGTAAAAATCAGATATTATAGCTCCGTTCCAATTAAAATCATAACCATATATTTGCGAGTATGATCTCCAGTGTTCATCAGGAGGAATTCCTATTTCAATAAAAGCATTATCTTGATTATAATTCAAAAAATCATTTTCCTGCAAAGGATCCCGCGTCCTCGATTTCATAGAAAAATAATCCGTCTGCCAATGGGAATCGATCCCAAACGGTAGTTTGAAATCCAATTGGGCTGACACAACGCGTGTGTGATCTGTCGTCTCAGGAATGCGAGATTGGTTGAATAACCACCGGATAGGCGTGTCATTGGCCTGAAATGTTTTTTTATCGTCGAGATAAATCAGTTTAGCCAAGCCAAAAGATGCGTCGTATTTCAACATTCCGTTGAAGAGCCATTGGTCACTTTTCGCAGCAGGAATATTGCCCGGTTTCACAACAATTTGATTGGTTCCATAAATTTCAGAAAACGGAAGTGGTTCCCATTCTAAATCGAGTTCAATGGGATTCTCCTCACTCCCAAAAGTAAATCCGGGCCAAAACTTCCTGTAATGGTCGTCGAAATGTTCAATCTCAAAACCAGCGACGAACTGCAGTTTATCACCGAGAAATTTGCCTTCGCCAGTGAAGAGTAAATTGTTGTAACCATAGGAATAAGTATCCATGCGCTTTTCATAGGCGCTGGTAAAAGCATCACTGGTTTCGCGAATGGAGAAACGGAGTTTGTCTGTTGGATTTCGAAACGTGTGCGAAACAAGGGCGCTCGCTGTGCTCTGTGAAACTGAAGGTGTTTTATTGAGCGAAACAGAGCCCAAAACTTCCGGGCTAAAACGCATGGCCGAGAGCCCGGTGTAGTCACTGCGAATGTTCACGCCTTCAAATTGGTAGCCAACTTCGTCAGCACGGCTGCCGTGAACGTGCAGGTAGGGCACACCGCGATAGCTTTGCACCACAGTGCCGGAAAAATAGCCATAAAGCCAGGGATTTAAATCACGGGTTGGCAGATTGTTGAGAAAGTCTGTCTGGAACGAAAAAATGTTGAAATTGGTTTCTTCTTGCGCGGAGATTGTTGAAAAGAAAAAGAAAGAAATCAGTAGGATAGTTATCCATTTTTGCATTTTTTTTCCTTCTTTAAATGGACTGATTCCATCACTCTGAGTGATGGAATCAGTATTGATGAATACTCATCTGCTAAAATCAAGCGCCACCCCAAAGCGTATTTCGCGCGGGTGACCGAAGAGATCACCGCCTTGTTCTAATGCATAATGTTGACGGTGCTCGATGTTTATTTTTTGATATAATTCCTGCCATTCGGCGCCATAATTTGCTTTATAAATATCTACAAGCTCCGGCCACGTTGTTGAAAAACTTCCGTCATCAGTTGTTTTGCCGGTACGCCAGTAAACATGATGTTCGTTCTGACGATTAAACACATTTTGAATTGCGATAAACCATCGTGTTCTGAACTGACCAAAATTAAAACTCCTTTCGAAAAGCAAATCCAAATTTTGAATCCACGGAGTAGTAATTTCATTTACAAAAATCCGAGCGCGTGGCGTGGAATCTGAGAGCAACGAACCCGTTGCTGGACCGCAACCTCAGCCAAAAGATCCATGATACTGTTTAAAAGTATGTCCGGAATTGAAATGATAGAGAAAAGTTAGTGAAGAATTGCGTAGAGCAAACGCGGCATTCTTGTCAGCCTGCATTGTGAGCCAGGCATTCAATCGATGAGCCTGATTGAATTCTAAAAGATTGCGTTTGTCTGGATTGAAGTCATACCGCTGAGTATCATTTCCAAAGAGTGCGATATCCTGAACGTTTGAATTAGGGTAGCTGGCAGTTCCGGTGGTGTGCGAATATGTGTAATTTGCCAGGAATTTGACACCAGGTTTATTAATTTGAAAGTTTAGCTCAAATCCTTGCCCCTGATTCTCGCCATTATTCAACAAGGTCATGTAGTTTGAGGCGGGGCCGAGGGTGTCAGTTTCAATGTGTGCTGTTTGCAACCACGTTTCAGATTTGCGGTGAAATACAGCAAATTGCAGTCGCAATGTGCTTGAATATTTATAATCAGTTTGCAGGTAAATATTAGACGACTCTACGGGATTGGCGTTAGGTCCTTTGGGGAACGCATAGAACCACCCTCCATCATAAATCCTATGTTTGTGCGTCCTTCCCAAATAGACATCACTTAGTTTCGGTAATGTCGCTGACTTAAAGATTTTTAGTTTATGGTCAAACCTTTCATTCTGCTTAAATTGCCACGAAAAATGTGGTAATAAATAGGAGTGATATCGATCTGTTTCGTATTTGTTAATATACGTTGAATTGGGGTGAGCCCCTCTGTCCCAATATGGATAAACTAAATTTTTATCCCGATAGGCGCCTGTATTCATCGAAATATAATTCAATCCAAACGTGAAGATTGATTGATCGAAAATCACTTCATCTTCTAAATAAAATTGTGTGCTGCGCGGGGATTTGGGTTTGTCGCTTAATCCTACATCTTCCTGGATTTTTTCGCCATATAAATTATAACCATAATTCTCTACTAAGTTTGACCAGTAATAACGCTCCAAATACTCCCGAGTATTCTCAGCTTTTAAAGCTTCCACGGAAATCTTATAATATCGATGTTTTCCTTCCTCAAATTGGATTCCGCCTTTTATCCTATTGCTGTTCCATTTTTTTGTTAAATTTAAACTCAAAGTAAAACGGTTTTCTTCTCGTTTCTCATAATCTGTAATTAAAGCATTGTTCCAAACAAAATCGAACGCATGGATTTCAGAACTTAGGTAAGACCAAGGATTTCCTCCGGATGAAATGCCAAGATTTGTATAAGCCTGCTCCTCACTGTAGTTTAAAAAAATCATCTTCCTGCAACGGATCCCATGTTTTTGACTTTGATGAAAAATAATCCGCCTGCCAATGGGAATCGATCCCAAGAGGTAGTTTGAAATCCAATTGGGCTGACACAACGCGTGTGTGATCTGTCGTCTCAGGAATGCGAGATTGGTTGAATAACCACCGGATAGGCGTGTCATTGGCCTGAAATGTCTTTTTATCGTCGAGATAAATCAGTTTAGCCAAGCCAAAGGATGCGTCGTATTTCAACATTCCGTTGAAGAGCCATTGGTCACTTTTTGCTGCCGGAATATTGCCCGGTTTCACAACAATTTGATTGGTTCCATAAATTTCAGAAAACGGAAGTGGCTCCCATTCTAAATCGAGTTCAATGGGATTCTCCTCACTCCCAAAAGTAAACCCCGGCCAAAACTTCCTGTAATGGTCGTCAAAATGCTCCATTTCGAAGCCGGCGATGAACTGTAGTTTGTCATTGAACATTTTCCCTTCACCTGTAAAGAGCAGGTTATTATAGCCGTAGGAATACGTATCCATGCGTTTTTCATAGGCGCTGGTAAAAGCATCGCTGGTTTCGCGGATGGAAAACCGGAGTTTGTCTGTTGGATTTCGAAAGGTGTGCGAAACAAGGGCGCTCGCTGTGCTCAGTGAAACTGATGGTGTTTTATTGAGCGAAACTGAACCGAGCACTTCCGGGATAAAACGCATGGCTGAAAGTCCGGTATAATCACTGCGAATGTTCACGCCTTCAAATTGGTAGCCAACTTCGTCAGCACGGCTGCCGTGAACGTGCAGGTAGGGCACACCGCGATAGCTTTGCACCACAGTGCCGGAAAAATAGCCATAAAGCCAGGGATTTAAATCACGGGTGGGCAGATTGTTGAGAAAATTTGATTCGAGAGAGTTTACGTTAAATAGGTTCGATTCTTGAGCTTGCATTGTTGAAAAAATGCAGATACATGCCAACAACGCGATTATCCATTTTTGCATTTTCACCCTCCATAATGGACTTTGGATTTTTGGATCGAGATTGTTTGGAAGAACAGTGGGGCAGAATCGGGTTTCGGTTGATACAAATACTGGTAAAAGTTATGACAAATAATTAAGGAAGGCAATTCTTTTCAGACGCAGTTTAAAAAAATAAAACGTAATGCAACCATCATGCAAAAAATTATTTTACCTGAGCACGAAACTCACTGCCCTCCACTGCCTGAAATTCACCGGATAGTTTAATTTCCTGCCCGGCCCGCAATTCCAGGGTACCACTTTCCTCAACATGCGAGGCAGCCATCTCAATGGAAACGGGAGCAAAAATTGATGTGGTTTGTCCACCGCCGTATTTTTTATTCACAATCCGAATTCTGTCCAGTTTGTCTAAAAGCCAGGCGACATTTTCCGGCGTAATCTGAACGTGTTCCTGATTTTCCTGCGGCATATAAAATTCATCAAAAGGGGATAGCGAAAGCGATGTGCTGTCCATTTCTGCAGGATAAAACAGGTCATCCGTCGCTAAATCGAGAGCGCTGATTGTCGGGATAAAACTGTGGGCAGGATGCGGCGCTTTGATGTTGCCCAAGGTTATGGTGGAAAATCCGCATTTGGCTTTCGGGGTTGAACTGGCAATAAATTCCATCGTAAATCGGCCGCCGCCGGGGCTGTTATCCCAGGACGGCACTTCTGCAGGGCCTTTTATTTCCGTCGATTTTGGATTGTCAAAACCGAGTTTATCGATCCAGCCATAAAATATGCGCCCGGAATTTATTGCGTAAGCATGGCCGTCGATATCAACACAGAAATGACGGAAATGCCAATCAATAATTTTATTCGCAGGCTCAAAAGGATAGCCTTTGCCACCACCGCTGCCATTGGCTATGGCCAGATTTCTCGTCCGACCCGGAAAACCAAGTTGAGCCAGCTCATCATAAAAGTAAACATGTTCAAAATTCCCTGTCCGATGGAGAGCCAACATTTGTTTTGCGGCGGGCGTATTGAGTTGCTTGTCCGCGTCTTTGGCCTCGCTGCTCTCACCCGAAAAATAGCGCAGCCACTCTTGCACGCCCAGTGGCATATTGGCGCCCCGGTGTGGCGTGTCAAAGGTGATAAAAGTATGCGTGTGGTGCAGCAATCCATATTTTTCCGCATGTGCCAACGCATAGCGCCCCACTAGGCCGCCCATGCTGGCGCCAATGACGGTCGTATTGCCCGCATATTCACTTTGCTGCTCGATTTCTTGCAGCAATTGCAGCAACGCAAAGGCGTTTTTCTGGATAAAATCAGCTCCATCATTAAAATTGAGCAGCAAAATATCGAATTCCCGTTCCAGCAGTTGAGCGGCGAGATTTTGTTCACTGGCTTTGGCCCACAATTCTTCAAAACCTTTTGTCCCGGTCGGATCGACATTGTCGGTGTCAAATCCTTCAACAAAAACAACCGGCTGCTTGATATTTTGGCTGCGCTCGCTTTCACTTTTGATCAGATATGCGGTCAGCTCGCCGAATTCACCGCGATAGGGGATTTCTGCTGTAATGGGAATCGTGCTGTATTCCGGCAAAGGCGTGGTGTCAACGTCAATCTGAAATATGCCTGTCATAACCTGATCTGTAAATTCCATTTTCACAGCAATTTGTTTAACTCCTGTCCTCGAATAAAATACGGCATGCTGTTGCTCGGAACTGCTCTGCCGCCACCCGCTGCCATCGTCAAAATCGATTTCAATTTTCACTGGATGTGTCATAGAATTGCCAACCATAAATTCTGATGAAATCAGGAAATTAAACGCTCGGCCCCAAAGTTGTTTTTTAGGCATTGCCGCCATGAAAAGTTGGTGCAACTCAAACGGAGATTCATTTTTGAATGGCTCGATTTCAAATTGCTCAGCCTGATTTTTTCGCAAAACACCGCGCTGCAGAGCATCAGACGCAGTGGTTTCAAATCGAAAATTACCGATGAGAATGGGGATGTTTTTTTCAGATTTCAAGTGTGTAGAAATATTTTGCAGCAAAACTGTGAGCGGCATACTTTCGAATGGCGGCAGGGCTGCTTTTTCCATCTCAAAATAAATGGCTTTAAATTGCTTGAAATCGATGGCCGTGCCATCTTCATTTCCGGTTAATTCGTGAATAAGATCAGATTGAAATGAAAGCACGCGATCGTGCAAAATGCCGGTCTGCAAACTCGATCGGTCTATCTTCGCGAATGGGTGCTGCAGCGCCTGCGTTAGTTGCGAAGGCTGTGCTGATGATTGAAATGAATACCTCTTTGCCTGGTATGGTTTGTATCCCTCCTGTGCCAAAACAGTTGTAGCGAAGCACATTACAGCGAGTGAATTCAGGAAAATTTTAATCATTTATTTGATACCTTTTTACTCGATTTATCACTTTCAAGTGTGGCAAGCCGTGATGCCAGCTCCGTATTTTCTTTTTTAATCTCAATAAGATAAAGTGTCAACTCTTCGATTTTTTGCAGCAGTTTTGCCTGCATATCACCCAGTGGCACAGCATCTTTTTCTGCTTCCATCGCCGAAGGAATACCCGGCAGATGCTGATTCTCTGCGATGAATTTTTCTATCGTCGCCAAAGGCATCAGCGAATAGGAAGGATCAAAGACAAAATCCGGCCAATTTTTCTGGGTGACCAGCACTTCTCTTGCCCGGATTCTGCCATTCACCGACAACCGTTCCCGGGGAATGTTCGTGCCGATTCCGACATTGTGGTGAAACACCGCGTTGCCGTTGGAGATGAGGCTAAAATTAGTTTTATAATTTCCATAGACATCGTACTGAAAATGCAATTGGTGGGGTGCCAGGCCGGGAACGTCATCACCGGTGCGCAAATGCCAGTGCACAAACGTTCGTGGCGTTGTAATTTGCAAACGGTTGATTTGCGTGTGACCGTTGAGTTTGATAGCGCTTTTTTCAACATGCAAACCAGCTTTGGGCTGCGTTGTTCCAATGCCGACGTCGCCGTTTGCGTTGATAAAAAGAGCGTTTGCCGGATCACCATCGCTCGCGTCGAGAGAATTGCCAGAAGAAATGGCGCTGCCGCTGGCTGCCGTTGTTTGCACACTGCCATCGGGAAATTGAAAGCCACCCTCGCGGGAACGTATTGTTCCATTGACGTCAAGGGCACTTTCGGGGGCGGTTTCGAGCCCAATTCCAACATTACCTTCGGAGGGAAATCTGTTGCGTGTTCCCACGAGATTTTGGCTATTGACACTCCCCAAACTATAAGCGGCGGCAGTGAATCGCAGCCGGGGTTCAAGTTCTGCGCCATCACCAATTGTGATTCCAAGCCAATATGCTTTTGTGAATGGAATTTCGAGCGGGATTACTGTCCCGAGATTATGGGACAAAATTCCTTGATTTATTTGGATTAATGCAGATTCTTGCCACTCAATTTGTCCGCTGGTGGAGTCGTCATAAATGCGAAAATGTACTGTGTGCTCACCATCGGTAACCGGTGTCCCGGTTGATTCCGAAAGCAGCCCCTGGTAGCTGATCACTTTGGGAATTTGTGCCTGGATTAAATTTGCCAGGCAAAAGAAAAGAGCAATTACGCATATCTTAAAATTTGTCATTTTACTTCCTGTAGTATATTAAAATTGATCAATTTTGTGCAAAGCGTTTTGAAATATTGGATGATAATTTAACTCTAAGCTGTTAAATAACAATGTGAAGAGTCAAGGCGGTTGTGGCACCCCGCAGAATTATTGTATTAGAAATGATAATTTTGCTGATAAATGAAGCTGATTGTTGTAAATTAAGATATATTTGTGAAGTTTCCAATTAAGATTTATCGATTCCAACGCGCTTCATGAAATGCACTCTTTGTACGAATGGATCCGCATCGATGATGACAGATCAACATAAATTGGCAATGCGCGTAACGCAGGTATTATGTTGTCGATTTTTCCAAAATAATGCATCCAAATGTAAAGTGCTAATTTTGTACTAAAAATTTGGGTGATTAACCTGAAAATTTTTTATTATGCAATGGAAACAGCTTGATTTTTGGCGCTTAATTAGATAGCTTTGCAGTTTTTTAAATTTTAGGAATAATCTTTGTTTTTTCGAACCTGGAATGTGAGGAATAGTCGTCCAGACTATATAGCATATAAATGAACTCCTTTCTTTTGACCTATCTGAACACCAAAAAAGATTCTGTAATTCGCGGGCTCATAAAGCGACTTTATACATCGGAGCCGATTCGGGCTTTTTTTCCAGCAGCATCGCTGCCGGAATTTATCGCACAAATTTGGCAATGCCTGATCCGGTCAGCAGAAAATGAAAAGGTCAGTCACGAGCAGTTATCGCTCGAACCATTTTTCCAAAAACATCCGTTTTTATTGGGGAATAATCGGGAGTTGCAAATAATAATTAACGTAGTTAAATCCCAAATAAAAAACGACTTAGGTCAGTCGTCTGATTTGATAAGTGAGCTGAGGGAAACTCACCAGCTTTTAGATGCAATTTTTGATGAACTGGGAATGCATATTCTTGATTTATGCGCGACCGAACCGAAAAAGCAAGCTAGCACCGAAGCTGATAAAAGCCACCAACCTTCACGGTTAAATTTGTTTTATAACGCATTTCAAGGCAGCACGGATGGAATTCTCATCACCGATCTAAAGACCCGCATTATCGAAGTAAACGGCGCATTCCTCGATATTTATGGCTACACCTACGATGAAGTTATTGGCCAGCGAACCTCCATTTTAAGGTCGAGCCGGACAGCCAATTCACATTATGTTGCGATATGGGCCGAGATAAAATCCAAAGGAAGTTGGGCGGGGCAAATCATAAACCGCCACAAAGATGGGCAGGAAATCCCTGTTTGGCTCTCGATTACATCAATTATTGAACGCAACAAAACGGTTGGCTACATGGGTGTGGAGTTTGATATGCGCAAGCAACAGGAATTGGAGAAGCGAATTATTCAGAGTGAACGGCTGGCGATTATCGGGCAAATGGCGGCAAAAGTGGCACATGAAGTACGCAATCCTTTATCTTCAATCAGCTTGAATGCCGAACTTTTGGGTGATGAATTAAAGTGTAATGCGGATGGTGTTTCCGCCGAAGGGGAAACGCTGTTAAAAGCCATTATGGACGAAGTCGAGCGTGTAACCAACTTGACTGAGGATTATCTGCAGTTTTCCCGCTTGCCGGAGGCTGATTTTCATCTGGTTGGTCTTTATGAACTTCTTGAAGACACAATTGACTTTGTTGAGCCGGAAGCAAATTCACAAGGTATTGAAATTATCAGGGAAATTGAGAGTGATTTGCCGAAGATTGCTGCCGACTTCCATCAAATTCGCCGGGTGATTCTCAATTTAATGCGCAATGCTTTTGATGCCATGAAAGATGGCGGCGTGCTGCGATTGCATGCTGTTTCTGCTGGAGAAAATGTCGAAATTTCGGTGGGAGACACCGGGGACGGTATTCCTGAAGAGCAAAAGAAGAAAATATTCGAACCATTTTTCACGACACGCGATATGGGAACAGGGTTGGGTCTGGCAATCGCGATGCAAATCGTTCAGGAGCACGGCGGTCGAATTTCATTCACCAGCAAAGAAAATGCGGGCACGATTTTTACCATTGTTTTACCGATTCAGCACAAAATGATTCATCAAAAAGAGGAGATGCAAGCGAGATGGTAAACCAGGCAAATCATACCATTCTCATCGTTGATGATGAGCAAAGTGTGCGAGTATCTTTGGAGCGCGTGATTAATAAAGAGGGATATACGACCTTTTTGGCCTCAAATGGAATAGAGGCTGAGGAGATTCTCGGGCGAGAAAATATATCGCTTGTTCTGACCGATATGCAGATGCCCGGAATGAGCGGCAATGAATTATTGAAATCGGTGAAGAAAAATTGGCCCGAAATTGAAGTCGTTGTATTAACCGGTCACGGAACCGTCGAAAAAGCTGTCGAAGCAATGAAACGCGGGGCCTACGATTTTATTCCCAAACCATTTAAACGGGTTGAAATTTTACACACCGTGAGCAAGGCTTTGGAAAGGTATGCGCTCAGCGAAGAAAACCGCTTTTTAAAAGAACAACTCGCCGACAGCCAGTCAAAGAAATATAATTTTATCGGCAAAAGCAAAGCAGTGAAATCTGTTTTAAATTTAATTACGCGCGTTGCACCACTGCCATCAACTGTGCTTATTACTGGCGAGAGTGGGACCGGCAAAGAAATTGTCGCGCGCATGCTGCACGCACAAAGTCCGCGTGATAATAAACGATTTGTGGCTGTAAATTGTGGAGCTATTTCAGAAAATCTCATCGAGAGCGAACTTTTCGGGCACGTAAAAGGTTCGTACACTGGTGCGACGAAGGATAAAGAGGGGCTCTTTAAAATGGCCTCGGGTGGCACGCTTTTTCTTGATGAAATAAGCACCTTGCCTTTAAACCTGCAAGTCAAATTGTTGCGCGCAATTCAGGAACAGGAAATTATGCCTGTCGGCGCTGGGCAGACAGTTCCAATAAATGTGCGCATAATCGCAGCAAGTAACAAAAACCTGGAACAGGAAATCGAAAACGGGAATTTTCGAGAGGATTTATATTATCGCCTGAATGTCGTGGGTGTTTTTATTCCGCCACTGCGCGAGCGCCGCGATGACATTCCGTTGCTTATCGAATATTTTCTCAATCGCTTCAATGGTGATATGAATAAAAATATTTCCGGTGTCAGCATGGACGCGATGCCGTATTTTCTCGGCAATGCCTGGAAAGGCAATGTGCGGGAACTGGAGAATACGATTGAGCGGGCGGTGATTTTATGTGACGGGGAAAAAATTACCACGGACCATCTGCCACAATCCTTTTCTTCGGATGAAACAGTGCCGGTGCTGTCGAATAAAGGGCTGAAAGATTCTGTTGCAGAATTCGAAAAAATGCAAATAACAAAAGTTCTTGAGATCGTAGATTCGGACAAGAAAACTGCGGCGAAGATGTTGGATTTAAGCCTGTCATCGCTCTATCGAAAAATGGCGGAACTGGGGCTCGATCCCAAAGAAAACCTGGTTTAAACTTCTTAAATTTGGGAATGGGATGAATTTATTTTTTTGAGATTAAGAATTAAAATTTTTTGAAATTAGAATAAATTATTCTGGCAGATGAAAAGACACCTTCTTTAACATACTTAAAAAGAATGATTTACGAATTGTGAGTCATTCTTTTTTTATGCCCAATTTGGAAATAATTGCCTGGCATTATTCTTGAAGAACTGGAAAACAGTCAAATCAGGAACGATATTTCAATGCAATTATAAAGTGCATCACAGTTTTAATCATCAGAAATTGGGTCTGCCAACTTTGTTACCTCATAAAAACAGAATCCTCATAATTGAAAACGATACGGTCTACCGGCGATCATTGTTCAAGGTTCTCAGCAAGAGTAATTACAATGTTTTCGTGGCTGAGAGCTACAAGGAAGCCCGCGAGCTTTGTGACCATTTGCAGTTCAATTTGGTGATAATTGATATCCGGCATGCGAGCAACTTTGGATTGGACTGCCTCGAGCATCTGCGTGTCTTGAATCCTGCCGCCAAGGTTATAATTATTAGTACATTTGAACAGGGTGAATTTGAAAAAACATTCACTATCCATGATTTTGATGCCTATCTCATGAAGCCTGTAAAACGCGTCGAGCTTCTGAAAACTGTTGAGCAGACCCTCTCTCTTTCTGCCGTTTAACTTAAATATTTGCTGAGAAAATCGGCAGCGAATGAATTCCCTGAAATACTTACTATTTTTGTTGCTATTTTACTTAAAAAACAATTTGTTATCAAATAATGTTCTCAATACTTTTTATCGCTTCGTTTGAATTGGGGAATTAACCAACAAAATGCGAATTTACAGGTAATAAAAAATGGACACCCCTAACAATCCAACAACACAGAATATCCCAAATTTCCAGTTCAAAAAGAAAATACGACTCGAAACTGTTTTCTCACCGCGAAGCATTGCCGTCATTGGAGCAACGGATGAAGAAGGCAGTGTTGGCCGCTCGATCATGCTCAATTTGGTTCAGAACCGGTTTGGTGGTGTCGTTTATCCGGTCCATTCGAGCCTCGATGCTATTTTAGGAATTAAAGCCTATAAAAATATTGCAGATATCCCCGATGACATTGACCTTGCCGTTATCCTGACACGTGCCAAACTCGTCCCCGATGTTTTACGCGATTGCGTGGAAAACAACGTGAAAGGCGCCGTGATAATTTCCTCCGGATTTCGAGAAACCGGCAGTTACGGGCATAACCTGGAAAATGAGATACACGAAATTGCGCAAAATAGTGATATGCGAATTATCGGCCCAAACTGCCTCGGTATAATGATGCCTAATTCGGGCCTAAATGCAACCTGTGCCAAACACATCGCCATGCCGGGAAATATTGGATTTATCAGCCAAAGTGGGGCTTTGTGCACGGCGATTTTGGATTGGAGCTTGCAGGAAAATATCGGCTTCAGCGCCTTCGTCAGTGTTGGCTCAATGGTGGACGTCAATTGGGGTGATTTAATTGATTATTTGGGCAATGATGCAAAAACCAAAACAATCGCAATTTATATGGAATCGATTGGCAACGCCCGGGCATTTCTTTCCGCAGCCAGGGAAGTCGCGCTGCGCAAACCAATAATCGTCATAAAAGCCGGCAGAACCGAGGGCGCTTCCCGGGCCATGCTTTCACACACCGGCTCAACTGCGGGGCACGACGAAGCGCTTGATGCTGCCTTTCGCCGCATCGGTGTATTGCGCGTCGATACAATCGCTGAATTATTTTATATGGCTGAAATTCTTTCCAAACAACCGCGACCACGGGGTTCAAGGTTGGCCATTTTAACGAACGCAGGTGGCCCGGGAGTTCTTGCCGCCGATTCACTGATTCGTCATGGCGGGAAACTCGCAGAATTAGCCCCGGAAACCATGACTGCACTGGATGATATTCTCTCTAAAAACTGGAGTCATTGCAACCCGATTGATCTGCAGGGGGATGCGACGCCGGAAGTTTATAGCAAAGCGCTTGAAATTATCAGCAAAGATCCCGAAAGCGATGGCATCCTTGTCATTCTTTCGCCGCAGGCAATGACGGATCCGACGAAGACGGCAGAAAAATTGAAGGCCTTTAAAAAAATCCGCAACAAACCCATTCTTACAAGCTGGATGGGTGGCGCGGATGTTGAAAAAGGCAATGCAATTTTGAGCAAGGCGGATATCCCAACTTATCCATACCCGGATACTGCAACACGCATTTTTAATTATATGTGGCGGTACAGCTACAATCTGAAAGGATTATACGAGACACCGGCACAAGCACATGCGGAGAACGGCGATAATAAATTACGGAAAAAAATTGCCCGGGAGATCGATGCAATTCGCAAAGCCGGCCGGACAAAATTAACGGCTGTTGAGTCGAAATTGATGTTGGAATCTTATGGAATTCCCGTCGCGCAGTCGACGGTGGTGGAGTCGGAAGCGGAAGCCATCGCCGCCGCTGAAAAAACAGGTTATCCGGTTGTATTAAAGCATAATTCAGAGAAAATTACCAACAAAAGGGACCGCAGCAGCGTCAAGCTCAATCTTGTTAACAAAGACGAAGTGGCCGGTGCTTTCAAGGCGATACAATCGCATATTTCACAAAAACTTGGCACTGAAAATTTTAATGGAATTTTGGTGCAACCCATGGTAAATTATGATGGTTATGAGCTGATAATCGGCGTCAGCACAGATACTCAAATTGGGCCTGTTTTACAGTTCGGTTCAGGCGGTCAATTGGTCGAAGTGTTCCGGGATCGTTCTTTAGCTCTGCCGCCTTTGAACACCACGCTTGCTCGCCGGATGATGGAACAAACAAACATCTACGGAGCGATGAAAAATTCGACTTTTGGCGAGACGGTCAACCTGCAGAAACTTGAAAAATTGCTCGTTAAATTCAGTTATCTTGTGGTTGAACAGCGATGGATCAAAGAAATCGATATCAATCCGTTGCTCGTTCGCTCTTCTGTAAATGATGATGATAAATATGGCGAATTTGTCGCTCTCGATGCGCGAATAGTATTGCATGCGCCCAAATTAAAAGAGCAGGATTTACCCAAGTTGGCCATTCGACCATATCCGGTTGAATACGTTTTCGACTGCAAATTACGTACTGGGGAAACGGTCAAAATTCGACCAATTCGCCCGGAAGATGAGCCTGAAATTGTTGATTTCCACCAGCATTTATCTGAAGAGAGCATCTATTTTCGCTATTTTCACCCGGTGGCTCTGGGCCAGCGCATTGATCACGACCGCCTTGCACAGATATGTTTTAACGATTTTGATCGTGAGATGGCCCTGGTCGTTGAATCCACAAAATCCGATGAAAAACCAAAAATTATCGGCGTTGGCAGGCTGACGCGAATTCCAGGAAAAGACGATGCTGAATTTGCGGTTCTCATCAGCGATTCGTACCAGCGAACCGGGCTGGGAACCCAGTTGCTTGGGGCATTGCTTTCCATCGGCAAAGCTGAAAATATCAAACGCGTTTTTGCTCAAATTCTCCTGGAAAACAGGGGCATGCAACGCGTATGTGAAAAACTTGGCTTTGAAATAAAAACCGATTATGAAGAGCAGGTAGTTCATGCTTCTATTTTAGTATAAAAAAAGATAGTGCCGGATTTTTAACCAATGACCAATCCGGGGATAATTCTTGAAAAATTTCACTCGAAATGTGATTTTCAAATTAACTCCGGAAAATATAAAAAATGATTGAGCCTTTAACTCCGCATTTAAGCGAATAACTACTTTAGTATTAACCATTTAATTTTTTCTTTTTGCTTCGTGGGCCTTTGGCTTTGCTTGATCAAAAAAGAAACAAAAAGCTGAAAGCCGGCGAAGCAAAATCAAGGCTGACTAAAAATGACTAATTGCGAAGCAAACAGATAGTCGTAAATTTTGGATTATTTCCTAAATCATTTAACCTGAATAATTTGCACACAAGGGCACTAAGTCCACAAAAAATTATTTAAATACTTATAAATCATAATTTCTTGAGCTCCGTGGCTTTGTGAGAACTAATTTTAATAGATAGCTTAGCTTCTCTTCTCGTCTTATCTCAAATGTCTAATTATCAACAGGTTAAGAATATTTTAACAGATAATTGTGAATAAAGCAGGTTAAACTCGCTCCACTCAAACAGAAAATGATTCTTAACGGAAATAATCCAAAATTTCTTAACGCCATTTTTCTAAGGCCAACTGGGAAAAGGCAACGGAGCTAAGGACCTAATCAATTTAAAAATATAGGTTACGCCTGTATCAAATTGCTCGATTTACAATATTTTCAATTCCATTTTCGTTATCTGAGCCCACTGCACTAAATCTTCCGGCCCGCGTTAAAATATTTCAAGTTCGACATTCAGAAATTCCTCAATACTCTCTCCCAAATTGCCGATTTTCCACATGACGAAAGGATTCATTATTTTATCCGAATAGTTAAAAAATCAGGGTTGTATTGAAACTGAGGTAGCCATTGTGTCTGAAAAAGAACACCAGCAACACAAGAATTTTTCTGTTGAACTTTTATTTTGCACGGAAAACGGAGTCCAAAAAGAATTTTCAAAAAATGTCATCACAGTTGGTGCCTCGAATAATTGTGATATTTGTTTTTCTGCTGAGGATGAAATTTCAAATTATCACAGCACAATTCGGATAAATGGAGATGAATGGTTACTGACGCCCCTTGAGGGGAAGGAATCCTGGGTAAACGGGAAAGTGATTGATAAAGTTACCGTCCTGCATGGCGGCGATCTCGTATCATTTGGGCGCGTGAACGGCCCGGGTTTTCGGGTTACGAAGATGGTTGGCGAAACGATGACGGCGCGATTGCGTGAAATGCGTACGTTTAGCGCATCAATGGTCGCCAACGCCACGATGGCAGCCTCGGAAAAACCATACCAGCGAAAGGTTGTTGACCGCTGGTTTAACCGGTTGAATAACAATTATAAAAAACGCATGTTGCAAATTGCGGCGACCGGCATCATTCTATTGGCTTTCGCGAGCGCTGTTCTTTATTATCAACAGGTCCATTTGAACCGGTTGAACGCGTTGGCGTCCGGCTTGTTTTATCAAATGAAAGAGATGGAACTGCAAATTTTTAATACTGAAGAAATATATGCCGTTGCCGGAGATTCTTCATCCGCTCAAATAAGCCAGCAGCATTGGGAAAAATACCAGGAGATGGAAAAACAATACGATCAATACCTCGAAGAGCTGGGATTTCTCGAGGGCATGACAGAAAAAGAACGTATCATCCTGCGTGTGGCACGGGTGTTCGGCGAATGCGAATTGAATGTGCCGAAAGATTTTATCGTGCGAATCAATGATTACATCAAGCGATGGAGCTCAACACCACGCTACCGCAAAGCCATCGAAGGCGCCATCGAACAGGGATACGTCAAGTATATTTCACAAAAGTTGATCGAAAACCATTTACCGCCGCATTTTTTCTATTTGGCCATGCAGGAAAGTGATTTTGACACCCACAATTGTGGCCCGCGCACACGCTACGGGATTGCCAAAGGAATGTGGCAATTTATTCCGACAACTGCCGTGCACTTTGGTTTGAAACTCGGGCCATTGGTCGAAGTGCGAAAACCCGACCCCCGCGATGAGCGCCACCATTTTAAAAAATCTACCAACGCTGCTGTTAAATATTTGCGGTTTCTCTATCGGACGGAAGCGCAGGCCTCCGGCCTTTTGGTTATGGCATCGTACAATTGGGGTGAAGGAAAAATCATTCGCATTTTAAATAAGCTGCCACAAAACCCACGCGAGCGCAACTTTTGGAATGTTGTAAACAAGTTTGATTTCCCCAAAGAAACGCAGGATTATGTGTATTATATTTTTTCGGCTGCGGTGATTGGTGAAAATCCGGAACTCTTTGGTTTCGACCTTGAAAAACCCCTGGCAGGTATTCTGAATTAGAATTGTAAAAAGTTATAACAGGCGCATCAAATCATCACGATTTTTTTTGTTTTAATGGCTCAAATTTGTAAGTTCTGAAAAAATAATTCCTGTGAATTTGAGCTGGGGACATCGATGCAGCCGCTTCCATTTACCGCAAAAATCAACACCGTGATCTTTGATGTCGGGCATACTCTTCTTTTTCCTGATGATAATTTTCTTTTTCAATTGGCGCAGCCTTTCTCTCCCTTATCTGAAGATAAATTTAAATTAATCGGTGCAAAAACCAAAGATCAGGCCTACCGGGAATCGCCCGAGGACCCGTTTAAGCTATGGTTCGGAAAATGGATGACGGAAGCTGGTGTACCTGCCAGGGAGTTGGATGGCGTTTTTAATGCCATTTGGGATCGGCATAATGAAAAACATTTATGGAGCGTCCTGGAACCGAGTGTTCCGCACATTCTTTCCGACTTGCGTGATGCAGGATATAAACTTGGGGTTATTTCGAATTCAGATGGTTCAGTAACAAGATTACTGCAAGATTTTCAGCTCGATTTTTTCTTTGAATGTATTCTTGATTCTGCTGTTGTTGGTATTGAAAAACCGGATGCGCGCATATTTTTGCAAGCGTTGGAGGCATTGCAAAGCGCACCGGCTGCAAGCCTTTATGTGGGGGATCATATGATATTTGACATAAATGGCGCCCAAAATGTCGGAATGTGGGCTGTGCTGCTCGATCCGTACAGTCTGGCTGACGCAGCGCCATGTCCGGTAATTCAGCGGTTATCCCAACTAAAATCACTACTGAATATAAAATGATTGAATTTACACATAAACAGAGGATGGAAAAAAATGAAAAATTATAAAGGCACAATTGGAATTTTAACTGGTGGTGGTGACGTACCTGGACTCAATCCAGCCATCCGGGCTGTCACTTTGCGCGCAATCCGGGACGGCTACCGCGTGCTTGGCATCAGTCGCGGCTGGGCCGGACTGGTTGATTTAATTCCCGATGTACAAGCTGACAACAGGGAACATATTCTCGAATTAACGGAAGACGTCGTGAACAGAGCCGCTCGCACCGGCGGCACATTTTTACATACCTCACGCACGCGGCCAAGCCATTTGCCGCTGGATTCTGTACCACTGCATTTAAAAGATAAATACAGCGATAAAATCAATGATGTAACACCGGAAGTATTAAAAAATCTCGAATTCTTTGGCATCGACTACCTGATCCCGATCGGTGGGGATGATACGTTAAGTTATGCACAGCGCATGCATGACGAAGGCGTTAAAACAGTTGCGATTCCAAAAACAATGGATAATGACGTTCCCGGTACGGAATATTGTGTTGGCTTTAGTACCTGTGTGACCCGCACGATTGAAATGATGAACGAATTGCGTACGACAGCCGGATCCCACGAGCGTATTCTCGTTATCGAAGTTTTTGGACGTTATGCCGGATTTTCAGCTATGCTGCCTGCGATGGCTGGGGCATCCGATCGCTGCATAATTCCGGAGCATATTTTTGACATCAACCGCTTAACCGAACTGTTAATTCACGACCGGCAGGAAAATCCCAGCAATTATTCCGTTGTCATCATTTCCGAGGGGGCGCAGATGATTGGCGACAGCGATATGTCGTTCGAAGCCAATGAAACAGACCAGTACGGTCATAAAAAATTGGGCGGTATCGGGGATAGAGTATCGGCCGAATTAAAAAAACTTTCATCCCGGTTCAACAAGGGCAAGGAAGTGAATATTTTAACACAGAAATTGGGTTATCTGGTGCGTTGCGGCAACCCCGATGCGATGGATTCCATTGTACCGATGGCTTTTGGTAATATGGCATTCGATTCCATTTTGGCGAATCAAACAGGACGGCTCATCAGTCTGGTGAATGGATGCTATAGCAGTGTGCCCATCGAAGTTGTTGGTGGACGCAAAAAATTGGTGGATGTAGAAAAATATTATAATATTGATCGCTTGCGCCCAAAGTACGAAACGTTTGAAGGTCGGCCGTTATTTTTTATGAAAAGTTATTTTTAATTGATTGGCACAAATCAGAACTTGTGAGCTAAATATCAATACAAATCATATTGCGCCAGGCGGCTTTCAATTGGACCATTGTAGAGTACATGTTTTTTCTGCGTTTTTAGCCCAACGGATTTGAGTAATTCGAGATTGCCGGTAAATATATACCCGGTATTACCGCTGAATTGACGCTTGAATACATTGCCAATTTCTGTATACAATCCTTTTAATTCCTCAATCTCCCCCATGCGTTCCCCATATGGTGGATTGCAAATGATAATGCCACCTTTGCCGCGAGAGGCGAGTTCAAGCATGTTTTTCTGTGAGAATTTAATCCACGGCCGCATTCCTGCACGACGGGCATTCTCCTTCGCAAACCCTATTACGAGCGAGGAAATATCACTGCCATAAATTGGCGCCTCGGGCTGTCGCACGACGCTGTCCTGTGCCTCAGCAACCAATTTCTGCCATAAATCGGCATCGTATCCCGGCCAGTTTTGAAATCCAAATTTTTTGCGCAACAAGCCAGGCGCAAAATTACGGGCAATAAAGGCGGCTTCAATAGGCATGGTTCCCGCCCCGCACATGCCGTCCATGAATATCTGCGATCCATCGTAGCCAGTGAGTAGCACAATACCCGCAGCCAGGGCTTCTTTTAAGGGGGCCACCCCGATTTGTTGCCTGTAACCGCGTTGATGCAAACTGGCGCCGGACATATCCAAACTCAAAGTACAGCGGTTATTGTTCAGATTTATGTTAATTTGCACATCTGGTGAATCACGATCGACGTTTGGCCGCCGCTCATATTTATTGGTAAAACGATCTACAATAGCATCTTTTGTTTTTAACGCCGCATATTTGGAATGGGTGAGAAATGAATCACGGACATTGGCTGTGACAGCAAGTGTGTGATCGATGGAAAGGTAATCTTCCCATTGCACAGCGATGATCTGATCATAAAGTTCCTGTTCGGAAGCTGCTTCAAAAATTTTGATATTCTGTAATACCCGCACAGCACTGCGCAGCCAGAGATTACTCTTATAACCAAGCTTTAAGTCCCCATTAAAAGAAACACCAGAGTTCTCCTCTTTGATATTTTTCGCTTTAAGTTTCTTTAATTCCCGGGCAACAACGGCTTCAAAACCATGGGGGCAGGTGGCAAAATAATTATGGGATTCAGGCATTTGGCTTTTCATTAATTAAAATTCAGATTAATAAGTTTCTCAAAGATTTTCAACTGCTTCATATAATGTTGGATAGTTGACTTTAAAAAACAGAGAAAAGAATGAAGGAAACAATAAATTAAGAATAACACAATAATCTAACAAAAACAAGATTTTATCTTCCATTGGCTTAATAACATTTTTGCCGATGGTTGTCTGCACAACGCAACTGGAAATTTTTTTGTGCATAACATGCTCATAGCTGCGCAAATTATTCATTACTGAATTAGGAAGATTTCTGGCCACTTAAATGGCAGGCCTTGTTTCTTTAGCAATTAGCAATGATCGCCACTCCAGAAAAAGATGGCATAGTAATTGTTTAAACTGCAAGCAATAATCAGATATTTTAAATAATTATGAAAATTAATCAAAAAACTAATAATAAGAGGTTTTAAATGCGAATTATCAAAAATTTATCAATAATATTGAGCATTGGTTTACTTATTCTCCACACCAGTTGCAGCAGCAATCCTGCGTCGCCAGATCCGACCGATGGCAGTATTAAAATTAGTGTAAGAGGAGTTGCAGATGGATCTTCAACTTCATTAAAAAAGATGGCGACGGCGATAATGATAACCAGCGCCCGCGTTGTGATTGAGGAGATTGAATTCGAAAGCAGTACCGAAGACAGGTTGGATTTTGAACTCGAGGAACCGTTTGTTCAGGATCTGGTTGCTGGTTCAAATCTGCATGAAGTCACGACCGTGCAAGTCCCATTTGGCACATATCGGGAACTCGAAATAAAAATCGACGAGCTCGATGAAGAAAAAAGTATTGCTTACGCACAAAATCCAGAACTGCAAAATCTTAGTATTCGCGTCGAAGGATTCTTAAATGATGATACGAACAACACATTTGTCTTTACGAGTGATCTTTCTGAAGAACAGGAGAAGGAGTTTTATCCACCGCTGGTAATCGATGAAACAAATCCTTCGGTAAATGTGGTGCTGGCCATTGATATGGGAATGTGGTTTGTCGATAGCAACAACGGCCTTCTCGATCCTACATTGGAAGAAAACAAAAGCAGGATAGAAAGCAATATCAAAGCGTCAATAAATGTTTTCGAAGATGAAGATGATGATGGGGAAAGAGACGATGACGACTCATAAAAAGAGTGCGGATATTGTTGGGAAAAGTCCATTGACAATATAACGTCTATATCGAGCTTCTAAATAATTTTATGTAAACGTATTAGATTCGATCTTCATAAATAATGGTTAATTGGTTCATTGCCTGCTTCCAGTTTTGGATAGGCATGGACCATTTTTTTTTAATATTTTTCAAGTCCTGCGCACTATTTTTCCGGTCATTCCAGGAGACAAACTTCAGAGAATTACGCACAATGTGGATGATATAGAGCTGAATATTGGTTTTTGGAAAAACAGTATTGATGGTTTCAGGTAAGCCTTTGAGCCCATCCACACAAGCGACAAATATAATTTCCACACCACGATTTTTCAACTCAGTGATGACGCTCAAACAGAATTTGGCACCTTCATTTTTTTTTAATCCACAAACCAAGAAGTTCTTTGTGGCCCTCAGTATTTACTCCTAAAGCCAGATAAACAGCCTCTTTAATAATCTGCCCCTGTTCTCGGATATTGACCCTTAAAGCATCGAGATAAACAATCGGATATTGAGCATTCAATGGACGATTCTGCCATTCACGAACTTCATTAATAATTCCATTGGTCACATGAGAGATAAGCTCACATGAAACTTCAACCTGATAGATATCCTCAAGATGATCCCGAAAATCCTGAGTCGACAAACCGCAAGCATGCAAGGCGATAATTGCGACTTCCTGCTACTTTCGGTTTTTGTCATCAAAGCCATATCAAGAGAACGGGAGTCGGTGCGCAGGCGTTTTTTGTTTTTAAATGTTTCGAACCTCGTGGATGTTCGGCTTCCCAAGCCGGGGGTCGCGAGTTCGAGTCTCGTCATTCGCTTTTTGAGAACTGGAATGACATAGATTGCGATCGAATTTCGCGCCGGATTTGTTATTCTCACACTTCAGAAATTTCTCCTTCATATTCTTCGATATATTCGATCCCATTTTCTAAGCATCGGTTTTCATAGTAGAAAACTTTGAGTGCAGCCGTATCTCGTAAGAAATCTATCTTTTGCACATAAAAACGATGGATATCCAAACCTGTGCGTTCGCGCAGGTCACGCATTAATAGTTTGTGATTTTCCGGTTTAATCAACTCGATCTTTTCGAAAAGAACAGTCCTGCGCACTTCTTTTTTGAGAAAGAGATTTGAATCCACAAACCAGGTCAAAACAAGCACACCGGTGACAATGATTGTGAGTCCGGCCGGGGAAGTTTTAATAATTGCGCAGAGCATCGCGATGGCGATGGATACGAAAAGATAGGTCATTTCTTTGATGGAAATGGATTCCGTACGATATCGCAGCATGGAAAAAATGGCGAACAAACCGAAAGTAAGTCCCATTGAAACTTCGACATTATGCAAAAAATAAGTGAGCATAAAAACGATAAAATTGAACATAAAAAAACTAAAAACAAAATCGCTGTTTTTGTAGGCCGGGTAATAGATAAAGCGGACGAGAATCAAAATACCTGTGAGGTCTAAAAACGTTCGCAGACCAAAGTCTGCACTGAAGATATTGGTTAGATTTAATTCCATTTATGGTTATCCTTAAGTTCTATAAAATTAAGCCCACGCAGCTGCATTTTGAAACGATTTGTTTTTATCTGCTCCGGAGCTGTCATGCTGCATCCAATGCAGTATTTGCTGAAGGAAGAAGTATGGATGCGATAATTATGCATGATATCCAGAAATAGGGACGAGGCCAATGCTATTGGCCGCTTGACTTCGGCAATCACCAATTTCTTTAAATGGACTTTCTTGCTGCTTTCCGGATTTTGAAACTGCGCATCAAAGTCGATGGTGACACGTTCGTTCGATTTTTTGCTGGCAAAGGTGATTCGCTTATACGTCCCAAACAAACTTGGTTGCAGGTGATGAAATTCGACCGGCAGGCGTTGCTTTAAAAACATATTTTCCGTTGAGGGCATTTTATTGTGCAGATCCTGCACCGACATGCGTTGCTTTATCGTCCGCTTTTTATTGGATTTAAATTTTATTTCTAAAAAAGTGGCGCTCGTTTCTTTGTAGCGCCGGTGGCGCACTTTGTAACGGTTGAGTTTGCCGTTATGATGGTTGTGATAAAAACTAAAATGGGGTGTATCCCAATAGATGTTTTCGTATGTAAAAATCCGGCTGTCTTCAATTTCTAAAATATTGTAGTAATTTGTGAGTTGGTGCAGCAGCCGGGGTAATAGCTCACCGTGAAAAACAAATTTGGTGTCGATTCGATTCATTAATCCGATATTTTGAATCTCTTTTAATGTGATAGAATCAAATAACCGAATAGATTTGAACAGTTCAAAAGGCGCTGGGTTCAAGTTCGAATTTTGCATTAAAGAAACAGGCGATGTTTCTTCAGTTAAATAGGCAGTCGGTGTAGTTTCGGTGTTAATCATGGTATTAATTCTCTATTAATTTTGTAGCTGAATTAGCAAGAATTCAGCTAACTCGATTCAATCACTCGAAGTAATGGAATTAATTCGTTGGGGTAGTGTAGCGATAATATTGCTAAAAGCAGCAATTTCATCACATTGCGGATTATTTCATAAAAATCATGCGCTTTGTTTCTGAAAATGAACCGCTTCGCAGATTATAAAAATAAATTCCGCTGGCCAAATTTTGAGCGTTCCACAAAAGCTGGTGCGTTCCTGCAGATAGTTGTTCATCGATGAGTGTCACGACTTCCTGCCCCATAAGGTTATAGATTTTCAGTGAAGTCATGCTCGGACTGGCCAGTTCAAAAGAAATGGTCGTGCTCGGATTAAATGGATTCGGATAATTCTGATTCAACGTAAAACCGTCGGGGACAGATGCTACATCATCACTTGCCACACTTGTTACACCACTCTGATTTTCAGCCGAAAAAGTGGGATCCATTTGCGTAAAAGCTCCTGTCCCGTTTGGATAACGGCCGGTTGAAATGTCGGTAGTTTGTTCACTAAAATTCACTTCATCAACAATCAAAGTATCGCTATTTACCAGGTAAATGGTTTCGCCTGAGCCTGAGAGTTTAAAATTGGCATGCAGCCCAACCTGACCTGAATCGTTGTCTGCCCAGACGATTAAATAACCGTTTGCGGAAATAATGGTGTCCGGGAATGCCCATTGCGTCAAATCATCGCTGTCATCGGATAAATAAAATCCGGACAAGGCAATATCATTATCTGTATTGTTGTAAATTTCAATCCAGTCGTCGAATTCCCCCTGCGAATCTTCTGCTGTCAAATCATTGCTTGCCATAAATTCGTTTATCACTAAATCGCCCGAAACAGCCAGGGTATAAAATTCATAGGCAGCCCGTGCCGGTGAAAAAGATACTGCATCATCGTTTTCCGCATAAATATAGTACTGAAATCCACTTGTGCCCGTTGGCATGGAAACGCCGTAAATACCATCGCCAGCAGATCCATCGTTGTTGTTACCGTCATCTGCCATGGCTATTTTTTCAAAAGCAGCCGTGAGACTACTGCGATAAGCTAATTGTACGGATTCAGCCGAAGTCGCACGTGCTGTTATCCACACATTTGTATTCGTACCAGGATTAGCCGGACTTTTTTCGATATTTGATATTTCCGGGCTGAGTGTCTGAAATTCAGCAAGCGAACTCAGATAAGCAACCCTGGCATCCATTAATTCCGTAATTCCAATAACGGATGGAATTTGCCCCGGACGTCCGCCACCGCTGCCTACACTGTAATCGAGATTGCTAGTAAAATTTGTGTATGTATAAAATTTGTTGGGATCGTTTTGCACCTCAGTAGCAATTATATCCTGAATTTCCAATGCTCTTGAACGAAATAATCCTGTACTGAAATAATCATCCATAATAGTTTTCATGTGGGCAACGTACATTTTTTTATAAGTTGGATCGCTGAGTATTTTGTTGATTATCGGGAAATTGCTATTCGTTGAATTTAAAAACGGATCGAGTCGCTGCATGGTATAAGTAGATAAAGGGCTGCCACTCAGAAGCATGGAGAAAACACCAAAGTTTTCATTCAAATCCCAAATAATCGGATTAAACCGTCCGGCGTCGTCTTGATATAAATAATAATTGTGGGCAAAATTTACTGGTGAATCTAAATTGACAAACAGAATATCGTAGGCCAGCATCCATAGATGGCGATCGACGTTTAATACTGCTTCTATTGATTCAGGGTTATTGTTCAATATATCAAGAAAGTTTATTAAATCGGCCCAGCCATAGTCAGATTCCAGTTCGTAGTAGGCTGTGTAACTGGCTGAATCTTCCCCAAAATAACCCCATATTTTTACGACATTTTGAGGGCTGTCATTTGTTAATTCCCCTTTAAAAAAGGAATTGTTCCTGCTATTATAATGACTGCTGACAAAGTGTTTGTCAACATCCTGAACGCTTGTGTACAGCCCTAAATAGGTGCCGTTTATGTAGACTTTCGTATAATTTGCTCTGCTCGCAGGCATGTATTGCCGGGCAATTTCATAGCTCAAAACTTCCCGGACAAAACTGGGGTCTTTATAGACATTAGCCAATTTTAAGGTGCCATAATCTTCATGTTCCTGATTATCAACCATGTAATCGAGTTTTATATTTAATGGATTTTTAACCTGATTGGCGTTGTAACTGCTGTTGCCTTTGTAGCGCACGCCAACGCTGTCGTAGCTGGTTCCGTTAATAACAATTGATCCCAGCAAGCGCTCTTCATCGCCCGCGGCAAACAGGTTGTCCAGCAGATAATCCCAGTTTGATTCCGCAAAAGTTATTTCCACAGTATTGATGGTGTTGATATCATAAAAATCCTGGCTGTAAGAATTTACGTTGAAGAGTAGCAAAAAGGATAATATCAAAAGTGTGTGGCGAGCTTTCATCATTTTTACCTTAAATTGTTTGGTTGTCATTCGTTTGTTTATTACTTATGACGCCATTCGTTTTAAAAACTTGCGCTTGTTTTTTTGAAATTTGAAAAAGCGACATTGGAACTGATCAGCGTTTAGCTTTTTGTTGGCCTGGCCGAGGGCGGCGTTTTTTCATAAATTCATTGAATTTATCTTTTTGTTCATCAGTCAAAAGCGCTTTCACCTGCTTCTCAAATTTCTTCTTCAAAGCATCCATTTTAGTGCGCTGATTTCTACGGTCGCCTTTGCTTGACTTCATCATTGTTCCGACTTCATCAAAATGGTCAAAATACAAATCGCTAATTTTCGACTTTACATCTTTTTTCAATGAAAGCTCTGCGGCCAGTTCGTCAACCATTTTTGCAATTTGGGTGGAATCCGGCATTGGTGGTGGACCTTGAGGACGCTGTGGCAGAGCAAATAAATTACTGGAAAATATCATACCTAACAGAATTACAAGTATTGCATAATTAATTTTCTTTTGATTACCCATTTTATTTCTCCTAATATTTTTATTAGACAGGATAACAAGATTTGCTGGATTTATATATAATCTTGTTCATCCTGTTATCCTGTCAAAATTTTAAATTTTTTATGCGATTTTTGATACTACCTTCTTACAAATCATGAAACGGCTGTTTCTCAAATTTCATTGCGCCGTCCTTGCCTTTGTAGATATTGATCCAGGCGCGCCAGTTTTTGTCATCCATCTCGGGATAATCCAACCGGTAATGGCTGCACCGACTTTCTTTGCGCATAATTGAGGCTTTGAGTTTCATTTCAGCGCTGACAATCATATTGGCCGTTTCGTGGGCCAGTCTCAGCTCGTGCATGTCCGTCGCTTTGAGCATCGGCATGTGGTGGTCGCGCAGTTCTTCAACATAAGCCAAAGCCGCTTTTAATAGATTCTCCTTTTTTATATAAATGATAAAATTGGGGATCATAATGCTTTGTAATGTTTGGGTAATCCAGGCCGGGCTGTAACCGGCTTCTTTTTTTAAGGGTTTAAGAATCTCTTCCTGAACATTATCCAGTTTTGTTTTGGAGATCGGTGGTAATTCTATATTTTTAGAATTTTCAGCAGCCGCTTCTGCCGCCACAGCGCCTTGCACAGCAGAACCGGCTAAGGATGATCCAATCTGCGTATAGATAGCCCCTGCCATATAAGAACCCAATGCATCACCGGCTGCATACAGGCCTGGAATATTGGATTCGCATTTATCATTGATGGGCACAAGGCCCTCGGATTTATGAATTGCCATACCGGCGGAAGAACCACCAACCGGTGCGCCTCTCATTCCTGGAGCTCCGTCACCGCCTCCAGGGGGTCTTCTTCTTTCAGGTCTGGGTCCTCTCTCGGAAGGGTCATTTCCTTCTGGTTTACCTGCGCCACCACCCGGAGGCCCACCATCGCTAAATTCATTAGGTCTGTAAGGTCCACCCTCTATTTTTCCTTGTTGTCCCATTCCCGGAGGTCCCATTTGCGCCGGACTTCCATTCATGTATACCATGTAATTCAAGTCAACGCCCAAATCGTGGCGAATGCCGACGCCGGTTGTATTCGGTTTTTTTTCAAACATGCCATGCCAGCCATCAAAGCACGCCGCGGGGTTTGTGGCCTGTCCCGGATGCCCGTCATTCCATTCCTTGCCGGTGACTTTTGCACCGATATTGTAGGCCATTACGGTGCCATCGTGGGTGAGATCGCAAATTGGAAAGCCGTTGGGTTTAAAGCCACCGGCGCCCGTACATAGAATGACACTTTTTGCACGAAAAATGTGAACATTTTCTTCATCCAAACTAAAACCTGCAGCCCCGGCAATTCGCCCGTGTTCTTTGATAAGATGCGTAATTGTGATGCGCTCCAAAACCGCTATATTTCGTTCATCGATGGGTTTACGAAAAGAGTTGTTGTACAAGCACGAATCAAAGAAACCCCAGTGCCGCAAATCATCAACGCGTGCCAGAGAATGCTCCGCCATTTGCCGGGTGTAAACCGGATTGTTTGTTCCCAAGGCAGAGCGGGACACTTTTTCCACAAACGCATCAAGACTGATGTTTTCTTTTGCGGGGTCAAAGGCAAAAATACCTTTTGCAAAAGGTGTTTGACCGGAAGCGCCTAATCGACCTTTTGAAACGAGCAAAGTCCTTGCTCCGGCGTCATGGGCTTTAACGGCTGCGAACAATCCAGCCATACCGCCGCCGATCACCAGCACGTCGCTGTCATTTTCGGTAAATGTCATTTTATTGATATCAACTTCAGGACTTTTAGATGACCAGCCACTTTGCACGCCCATTGATGATAGCGCGGCTAAACTCACAGCGCCGCCGGCCATCGTCATAAACTGCCGCCTCGAAATTCCGTCGTTTTCATTTTGGTTTTTCATTGTTTTTAGCCAACCTTACTTTTGCCGGTTTAAAGAAATAAGTTTTTAATATCAGCATTTCACTGCCAGTTGTAATCGTTATTAAATAAATGGACATGGCCAGGTTTGCATGGCGACCGAGATTGATCACATGCCAAGTGGCGACAGCGACAAAAACCATCGCCAAAATGCCATGAACATATCTCCAGCTGATATAGTTTAAAGACAGTCTGTTGCGAAAGAATGAAATAACGCCCAGACTCAACATCAAAAACCAGGCGGTGATGCCCAAGATGACACCAAGGCTATCAAACGTGGTAATGATGGTAACAAATGCATCCATTGGCGCTACGCCTGCTTCAAAAAATCGAGGCGTCACCAGCAAAAGTGGATGAACAAAAAATATGATAACAGCCAGATAGCCAATGATTTTGTGATATTTAATTAGCTTGCTCATTCTGAAAGTTTTCACCGCTTTCTTGTTGCTGCGTGAAAGGAAAAAAAGCCCCAGCATCAGAGAATAGGTAAGAATGAACAAAACTGATAAGGATTCTTTCAGAACAGTTCGACGAGCAAAATCACCCAGGACGTAGAGCAGCAATGGAAGGCCAACAAAAAATCCTGTCGCGGGAATAACGTAATCTTTCTTTGTGTATTCAATCATCTTTAACCCCACGAAACGATAACCGGAATAGATTTTTCCGGAGAAATGGTAATAGCGTCAACTGGACAATACATCCGGCACAGATGGCATATCTGACAATCGGCCGGGTACTTTATCACAGCTTTTCCAGTTTTTGGATCGATTCTGAGCACGTCGGTTGGGCACGATTTTACGCATTCCTCACAACCGATACATCCATTTATTGATTCTATTGACATTTATTCTCATACCTTTCAAGTAGTATATAAAGTGTTTAAGTATTTGACGTTATTATGAAAGAAAACTTGCGTTCCCGTCACGCAAATGGATAAAAAAAAGCCCTTCATGTTTATTCTATGAAAGGCTCTAATTATGGAAATACAATTAGTTGTTTTCAGGGGGGGCACTTGGTTCGTTTCTACTTCTTTATTCATGCCTTAGTGCATCGATAGGATCCAAGGCCGCGGCTTTCCGTGCCGGGTACCAGCCGAAAAACACGCCGATAAAAGTGCAGAACAAGAAAGAAAGCAGTATGGAATCCGGGGTAATAAGTACAGGCCAGGCCATTATGTTTTCAACAGTGTTTGATGTAAAGATACCAATAGCAACCCCTACCAAACCTCCAATTGTGCTCAACAAAATTGCTTCAAGCAGGAACTGCATTAATATATCCTTCCCTTTCCCACCTACTGCAAGGCGCAGGCCAATTTCACGAGTTCGTTCGGTAACGGAGACATACATGATATTCATGATGCCAATGCCTCCTACAACCAAAGATATTGCCGCAATAGAACCAAGCAGAACAAGCATCATTTCGGATATAGAGCCAAAAGTACTGATTAATTCTGCCTGGGTCCTTATTTCAAAATCATTATCTTCACTATCCTTTAATTTATGCGAAAGACGCATTACTGCTTCGATTTGAGAACTGGCCTCGTCGATTAGGTCTTCAGAACTCGCTGACATAACAATCGCGCGCAAATGTGTCTGGCGGGTAATTCTTTTCATCACCGTGGTGTAAGGTGCCAGGATAATATCATCCTGGTCCTGCCCAAATGTATTTTCACCTTTTTCTTTCAGGATACCAATAACTGTAAATGGTATCTTTTCAAAGCGGATGGTTTGCCCAATGGGATCAATATCCTCACCAAATACATTGTCGACAACAGTCTGTCCAAGTAGGCATACTTTCCTTGCACTTTTTATATCTTGTGATGAGAAAATACGGCCGTTGGCAACATCATACTTTTTGATATAAGTATAATCCTCGTTCCCACCAAATATTTGAGTTGGCCAGTTGTTTGATCCAAAAATTACCTGGCCAGAACCACCAACCTCGGGCGATACTGCTGAGATTAATTCGCTGTTTTCTCTGAGAAAATCGACATCTGCAACAACCAGAGTTTGTGACATTTCCCGGCCTTGTTGAACACCGCCCCTGTTTTTACTTGCAGGCATTACATTAATTAGATTTGTACCCATAGTGGCTATTTGTGATTTTATACTGGCATTAGATCCTTCACCAATGGCAAGCATGGCAATAACCGAAGCCACACCGATGATAATTCCTAACATAGTTAGAACCGAGCGTGTTTTATTTCTCTTTATTGCTACCATGGCAATTTTTAGTAAGGTTAGTATTTTCATTTTTCTGACCATCTTTTTGTTTAAATAATGAGTTCATTCACTCATAATTGTGTTGTTTATGCGACACACACATTAACAAATTCATCGAGTAGCGTATCTTCGTCTTTCAATTGATCAAGTGCATCCACAACATTTGTTATTTTATTCATCTGAATATCCTTGATTAACCGTCCATCGCGAAACACTATATTTCTGTTTGTAAAGGCTGCTATGTCTGGTTCATGAGTAACAAACCCGATAGTTATGCCTTTATCATTTAATTCCTGGAAAAGGGCCATAATCTCGTATGAGGTTTTCGTATCCAGGTTTCCGGTCGCTTCGTCCGCCAAAACTATTACAGGATCATTGACCAGCGAACGGGCGATGGCAACACGCTGCTGTTGCCCGCCGGACATCTGATTGGAAAGATGTTTCATGCGGTCAGCCAATCCAACCGCTTCCAAAGCATGCTCCGCTTTTTCCCGGCGCATTTTGATTGATATTTTCGGATTATATAATAAGGGCAGTTCCACATTTTCCAATGCCGTGGTTCGCGGTAAAAGGTTATACGACTGGAACACGAAACCAATTTTGGTATTCCGAATATCGGCCAATTGATCTTTTTTTAGGACGTTGACATTTTTCCCATCAAGCCAGTAATCGCCTGCAGTCGGTTTGTCGAGACAGCCAAGTATATTGAGTAATGTAGATTTTCCAGATCCACTGGCGCCCATGATTGCCACAAATTCTCCGGCATTTATTGTAAGATTAACTCCTCGCAAAGCACTGACAATTTCCGTCCCAACCCGGTAATTTTTTTGCAGATTCTGTATTTCGATTATTTTATTTTCCATTTTTTTATTCTCTAATTTTAAATTTACCCTGGATTAAAACCTTTTTTTTAATTCCCAATTCCTACTTCCTAATTCCGGGTCATCAATCAACTACTTATTTCCCTGGGCGACCAGGACGCTCCTGAACGAATGGACTTTTTTGTGTTTCTTCGCTATCCTCATTATCCGGGCTGGTTGTACTACCCATTTCCATGGCCGTAATGACATAGTCACCCTCGTTTAATCCTGAAATAATTTCAATATTTGAACCGTCGGTGACGCCTGTTTCAATCGTTACTGGTTTTATAGTTGACCCGTCTTTTACCCATACACGTTTCAGGTTATCCGGCATCTCTTCCCCTTGCGGGGATTCGCCTTGTTCTGCCGTTGCGGACGGACGGTTACCGGACCGACGTTGCGGCCGTTCACTTTCAGGAAGACTGCTGAAATAATCCATCATTTGTTCACGATCCGGTGTAAATCGTATAGCTTTTCCGGCCAGAACCAGAACATCATTCACTTCTTCCACGTAATCGGTAATACTGGCGGTCATACCCGGTTTTAACTTTAATTTCGGATTTTGGGCCGAAACAATCACCGTATAGGTAATAACATTTGATGTTTCAGTAGGTTGTAACCGCACCTCTGTAATCTCTCCTGAAAAAGTTTCTTCAGGAAATGCATCTACCGTAAACTCCACCCGTTGTCCTTCTTTTACCATGCCAATATCCGCTTCATCCACATCGGCTTCGACCTGCATTTCCGCAAGGTCATTGGTGATGGTAAATAGTTCGGGTGTGTTCATGCTGGCCGTAACCGTTTGACCTTCCTCAACCGCACGGTTAAGGACAATCCCGTCGATTGGTGAATAAATGGTGGCATAACTCAAATTACGTTTAGCTTTATTCAAGTTGGCTGTGGCTGACTTTAAGCCTGCCTGGCTCTTTTTGAAATTGTATTTTGCCAAATCATAATCGCTTGCGGATAACAGATCTTTTTTAAAAAACGCTTCATTCCGGTTAAAATTGGCTTGTTGATACTCGAATTCAGCCTGTGCATTATATAAGTCAGCTTCAGCATTTTCTAAACTTGATTGTAAGGTCGATTTATCCAGTTCCGCTATCTTTTGCCCTTTTTTTACCTCTGAATTAAAATCAACATAAATCTTTTCAATAACGCCAGACACCTGAGTACCGACAATAACCGTGTTTGTCGCTTCTAATGTTCCGGTAGCTGTAATTATATTGCTTACCGTGCCTCTTTCTACGATTGTTGTTTCGAGAACGAAATCAGATTTTTCTAATCCATTAAATAAATAAGCAAATGCGTAAGTAGTCAATGTCATGAGAATGACGGCTACACCTAAACTTCTTCTATACTTTAATATTTTCTTTTTCACTTTGTTTTAACTCCTTATCAGTTTTGTTAATCACTTTAATAGTTTAGACGCGGATAATAAAAATAACTTGCGCAGGTAGTTTAAAAGGATGGACTACAAATAAAAAAAGCCCTTCATTTTTTGATGAAAGGCTTAATGGTTGAGAATAATTTGTTGTGTCAGGGGAGTGGTGGTGGTGATTCATTACCACGTTGTGGCGCAGGTCTTGCGCCGGCAGGTGGATGTGGCATATCATTATTTATTCCAGTTGGTGCATTTTTACGAAAAAATTCATTTAATAATATTTTTAATTTATCCTGCTGTTCCGGTTTGCATAATTTTTTAAGGTCTAAAAAATGCTGAAACGTAATCTTCTCAAGCTGAGCCTGCTTTTCCTGGGCAAGGGCTAATAAAGAATCAGATAGTTCCTGCCGGGGATTATCCTGTAAAACTTTATTGAACATTTGTTTTTTTATATGACTGATATCCATCTGTAATTGCTGTACCTGGTTGCGGTGTTGCCGGCGCAGTTTTAAATACTGTTCGCTCTGTGTTTCATCGAAATTGAGTTCCTTTTTCAATAATTGTTGTATTCGAATTTGTTCTTCCATGGGATCAGGCGGACGCTCTTGTATTTTTCTGGCTTCTGGTCTTCCCAGCCATAAAAGCGCTAACGCGGTAAAATTCATTATCAATAAAACAATAATTGTAATCCACAAATAGCGGTTTTGTTTAAAAATGTCCATTTTAGATTCCTATTTATAATCGAGTATGTTGCTTTGATTGTTGTCCAGCTTTAAATCGCTTCCCAGTAATTCTATTAATTCCTGATGTGAATCAACCTGGGTTACCTGATTATCTACACTCACATACCAAAAAGCTGTGCTCAAATTCATGGCCACCAAAACTGCCAATAGAGCCGGTTTAAGAATTGCGAAGAAAACATGGCTTTGCTGATGCCTCTCATCCAATCTGGCTTTAACCCGGGTATAAAAAAACGGATTGGGCGGGAGCTGATCTGCATGCTCAAACTGATCCAGCGTCTCGCGGATTTGTTGTTCGATTTTTTCTTTTTTATTCATTATTGTGCCCTCTTTAAAAATGCGACGCACTTTTACGTTCATTTTTCATGCAATAATTGACACTACATCCTTGGACGTTTTTTTTATCCAAAACTTGCGCGTGTTATGCAATCTTTTCATAATAATTATACAATCGCTTGTGCAAATTCTTTTTGGCCCGATGCATCAGCGCCTCAACAGCGGAGAGAGAAAGCTTCATGATATCTGCAATTTCCTTGTTGCTGAATCCTTGGTATTTGCTCAGGGTGATCACAGTCTGCTGGTTTTCCGGAAGTCGCTCGATGGCTGTATTCAGAACGTGCTTTTGTTCATTCGCTTCCATATCCTGTTGTGGATCGCCGCTGGCCGGTAAAATAATTTCCTCTTTTCCCTCATCAAAACCAAACAAAGTAGTAAGTTGCGCAAAGCGTTTTTTGCGTTTCTTTTTGCGTAGAAAATCCAGCGATTTGTTTACGGCAATGCGGTAAATCCATGTGGAAAGCTCCGCGTCTTCGCGAAAATGCGTGAGGGATTCATAAACTTGCACGAAGACTTCCTGAGCAATATCATCCGCATCTTCGGCATTATGAACATAGCGGAAGCAGGTAGTGCGCACTTTTTCCTGATGCGATTCGACAATTGACCTGAAGTTAGTAAATTTATCCATTGATTTGTGCGATTGCATATATGCTAAATGATGCGGTTTTAATTTTAGACGCTTCTTTTTTATAAATCATGCGTTGCCATGGCAATTTATTTTTTAAAATTATAATTTCAGGTCAGAAATCGCCAAACACAGCGATGGTTGCAAACCCGAATCCCATGGTTCCTTTTTCTATCCCAAGCCGGCCTGCTGCAAAATAATCGCCTGCATCCTGCTGTATTGACTTTCCATACTTTCTAATAACTTGAATTGGGCTCTGGCTCGTTGCAAATTATGGTTTTTGTGGTGAATTTTATAGTAGTTATCCCCGTCAAAGTAATCCGTGAGAAAACGCAAACCCATTATGTAAGTGAGGAGTTTGGCCGAAAATGCCAGATTTTCAATTTCAATTGTGCTGAGAAAAGACTTGGTTTCGTGCAAGAATCCATTCGTGTATGCTTCAAAAAAAATTATATTCAATTCAACTTTTTCCAGATTCGGATCATCTTCCGAACCGGTGTTGCAACCAGTACGGATGGCATCGCCAAAGTCATAGTGCACGTATCCGGGCATGACGGTGTCGAGATCGATTACGCAGAGAAATTTGCCTGATTTGTCGAAAAGAACATTGTTAAATTTCGTATCGTTGTGGGTTATGCGGGTGGCAATTTTGCCCTTGTCTCCGAGATGAAGAATATGGTGCATTTCATCGGCACGATTTTCTATGAATCGAATTTCTTTCGATCCAGCTTGTGTTCTTTTAAACGGATCACGTTTAATTGTTCTGTAAAAACTCTCGAGCCTAACATCCACATTGTGAAAATTGGGGATGGTTTCGTGCAGCAACTTGGCAGGGAAATCAGCCAGTAATTTTTGAAAATTTCCAAACGCCAAGCCACCTTGCCGGGCGTGTTCCGGTGATTTAACGCTATCATAGCTAAAGCTGTTTTCGATAAAATAACAAGCCCGCCATAAGTTTCCGTCATCATCCTGATAAAATGGTTTTCCATTTCCTGCCGGGATGAAAGTCATACAATTGCGTTCCGGATCTGCGCCTGGTATATTTCTGATTTTATTGCGGATATGGCGCGTTACATTTTCAATATTTTGCATCAACTGCGGCACATTTCGAAAAACATGATCATTGATGCGCTGCAAAAGGTAGTGGCGATTATTCTTTTCTGCCATGCTTATGAGAAAAGTATCGTTAATGTGCCCATTTCCAAAAGGTTCTGCACTGTGAAAATTCCCCTCAATTTCAAAATTTGCAGCTATAAATTTCAGATCATAATTTGTCATAATTTAGCTCTTCGCGGCCCATAAATTTTCCGGGTAAATTCCCGCCGTGATCAGTTCGCCCAATTTTCTTTTGGCAACTGGTTTATCTTGCTGGTAAGTGACCCCAAACCATTTTTCGCTGCTTGGCAAAAGGCTCACCCTGGCTAATTTGGCGACAGCCAGGTCGTTGACAACATTTGGCAGAAAAAATTCAGCTTCAAGATTATCCTTGTTTTTGTTGGCGAACACCTTAAATCGCTGCTCCAGAAAAGCGAAAATAGCTGGCGTAAATCCCATTAAATTCATCGAAACAATGGCTCCTTTTGCCAATTCACAAATTTGACCGTTTTCGTCTTCGAAAACTATCGCATCATCTTTTTTATAGATTTTAGTCCGTTCGATAATGCTTTGTAATCTGCCATTTTTATACTCACAGATGCCACGGGAGACTGCGCCAAATTCCGAGATTGTATTCGTGAGTTTGAAGCCGACCAGGCCACAGACCAGGTTTTCCAAACATTGAGAATTCAAATAATTGTATATTAATTGAAAGGAATGTGCGCCATAAAAATCATCGGCATTGACAACGGCAAATGGTTCATTAATTCGATTCGCGGCAACGAGCACGGCATGCCCGGTGCCCCATGGTTTTTTTCGAAATTTAGAGAATTGAACGCCCTGTGGTACCGATTCGATTTCCTGGAGCGCATAGTCGATTTCAATTTTCTCTGAAAATTTATCGACAAAAACGTCTTTGAATTCGGATTCAATGTTTTTCCGAATGACAAACACCACTTTTTTAAAACCTGCTTTGATGGCATCGTAAATCGAATAATCAATAATTGTTTCGCCAGATGGCCCGAATTGATCTATTTGTTTGAGGCTGCCATAGCGGGAACCGAGTCCGGCGGCAAGAATCAATAAACTTGGTTTCATCAGATAACGGCAGCCTGAGTTTGGTGCATGGATTTAAATTCTCTCATTTTTTTTGGAAAGCGTTCGCTCTCTGTATAACTTTGGACTGAATTTGATAATCATTTAATATACAACTTTTGAATTATTTTTACATAATCTATAAATTTTGTAAATATGAGTTTGCAAAAATAAATGTTTTATTTAAATTTATAGAATCTAATTTTAGGGACTGTCGGAATTTTTTGAAATTAATACAACATTAAATACTCACCAAAGAGGAGAAAACCTCATGAAGAAAGTTGTTTCCCTGATTCAGTTTTTATTTTTCGCTATTCTGATGCTGCAAGTGTCCGGTTTGATGGCTGCAGAAAAAGGTGGTAAGAAAAAACGCATCGCTGTTTTTGAATTTCAGGACAAAACAGACCACCGGGTTATGTGGTGGACTGGCCAGGGACCTGGGCGCGGAATGGCGGATATGTTGATAACCGAATTGGTAAAAACGGGTAAATATACCGTTATCGAACGCACGGCTTTGGACAAAATTATGCAAGAACAGAAATTAGGAATGAGTGGTCTGGTTACCCCACAAACAGCCGCTCAGGCCGGTAAATTGCTTGGTGTCGAAATTGCGGTAATTGGAACAGTTACAGAATTTGGGCATTCCAAAGGCGATGTTGGGGGTACCGCCAAAGGGATTGGTGTTGGTGTGAGTTCGCAGACGGTTACCGTGGCAGTTGACGTGCGCCTGGTGAATACCACAACCGGAGAAATTTTGTCGGCAGAAAATATTCGCCGTGAAAAGAAAAAACGTGGCCTCAGTTTCCGAAAAGAAGGACTTAGTTTTAATAATCGCAATAAGTTCGACCAGTCTCTCATTGGTAAAGCGACGCGCCAGGCAATCGAAGACATCATGAAAATTGTCGATGATAAATCATCGAATATGAAATGGCAGGGAAAAATTGTCAAAGTGAGCGGTGGCACGATTATTATCAACGCCGGAAGTGCCAATGGCGTTAAAGTTGGCGACGTGTTCACAGTTTATCGCCCCGGTGAAGAGCTCATCGATCCCGACACCGGGCTTTCTCTGGGATCCGAGGAAGAAAAAGTTGGTCAAATTAAAGTAACCAGCAATTCCGTTGGCAAAGGCAAAGCCTCGAAGTGCTCCATTGTTTCCGGAAGTGGATTTAGCCGCAGTGATATAGTTCGCGATAAATAGGACGATATGAAATATTGGATATCTGTGTAACAGAAAATCGATTTCCCAAACCTGTTATGCAGGTATTCAATATAATATTTTTATTGATTGAGCCATTAACTCCGCATTTAAGCAAATAACTACTTTAGTATTAACCATTTAATTTTTTCTTATTGCTTCGCCGGCCGTTGGCTTTGCTTGATCAAAAAAGAAATAAAAAGCTGAAAGCCGGCGAAGCAAAATCAAGGCTGACGAAAAATGACTAATTGCGAAGCAAACAGGTAGTCGTAAATTTTGGATTATTTCCTAAATCATTTAACCTGAATAATTCTCACACAAAGGCACTAAGTCCGCAAAGAAAATATTTAAATACTTATAAATCATAACTTTGTGAACTCCGTGGCTTTGTGAGAACTAATTTTAATAGATAACTTAACTTCTCTTCTCGTCTTATCTCAAATATCTAATTATCAAAAGGTTAAGAATATTTTAACAGATATTTGTGAATAAAGCAGGTTAAACTCGCTGCGCTCAAACAGAAAATGGTTCTTAACGGAAATAATCCAAAATTTCTTAACGCCATTTTTCAAAGGCCAACAGGGAAAAGGCAACGGAGCTAAAGACCTAATCAAAAATTTTATTAACCGGGGACTTCACCCACAATTTTTCTTCAAAAAAAATCATCCAACCAATAAACAGGCGTACAAAAGTTTAACTCCTGTCCTGAAAAATTCTGCATTCCTGCCAATTTATCTTTTTAAGATTTTGTTGCGAATGGGCTTTAATTTTAAGTGTTTTCCTATTTTTCCGATGAATGATAAGACTCTTCAATAAAGGAAAATCAGGATGAAAATAACATTTTGCAGAAATCTTAAACGACTATTTTTTACAGGAATGGTTTGGGGATTAGCCTGTGTTGGCAGCAGCGCGCAAATTCCAGCTTCGGAAAAGACTCTCGAGGGCATCGAAAAAACGATGGAAGCGAACCTTTCGTGGAACCTGGAAACAGCCTTGCTCACCTATTTCCCGGAAACCAAGTTTGTAGTTAAAGCCAATGTGCAATTGGAAAAAGTACGCAAGCGCAAACCCTTGCCGCCGCTTCCTGATGTTTTGTTGAAAAAAGAAGTAATGTCTTTGCCTGGTTTACCATTTATACCCGGGCAGGGGAATGACAACGAGCAGGAAAACGACCAGTTTCGTGAAGTGGCGGAGAACTCCGGCATGCAAGTGAAACGGTTAAATGTCAATGTGCTGGTGGATAAAAGTTTCACCGAAGGGGACTGGGCATTTATCCGGCGGTTGGTTTCTCTTTCTGCTGATATGGATCCCAAACGTGGGGATCGGGTGTCAGTCGAAGCATTTGATTTCCCGGTTAAAGCCAATTATTTCAATCGATTGGGTACAAAAAGTTTGCGCGATAGCAGCAAACAGGAAGCCTTCACACAATCGCTTTTTCCCGACGAACAATTGGCTGGCATGGATTGGCGGCCATTTATATTTGCGGCAGTGATCGCCGGCATCTTTTTAATTATTCTTTTTTGGGGGATGAATTCAATTCTGAAAAAATTGAGTCCGGAACGTCCTAAAGTAATGCCGGAGCCAACTCCCTCCTCCGAGCAGAAACCGCAAGATAAAGAGACTGAAGCTTCCTCGGATGAAGCAGCCTTTCGCACGCTAAAATCATCGGTGGTTGATGCGATAATCGGAACACCAAGAGCGGCTGCCCAGGTTATTAAAACATGGGTGAAAACCGATGAACGCAATGGTCCGCGGGATGCTGCCATTTTGTTCCGGGCTACTTCGAAACATTTAAATGGATTTCTTGCCGAGCATCTTGGCGCAAAAATTTCCGCCGATGTGCAACAGCATGTGGAAGAAGTGCCTGAGGATGAGGTGGTCACAGCCGGGCCTGAGCTTATAAAACGATTTGACGAGAATTTACGAAATACAGCCATTTCTGCTATCCGAAATGAAGAAGAAATCGATGCTTTGGCATTTTTACACCAATTGTCAGATGATCAGTTATTGCACCTGATTAAACCATTGAAAGACGGCGTGCGGGCCATCGTTTTAGCACAGTTGCAACCTGAACGTGCTTATAAATTGATCAAATCGCTGGAGCCGCGCAAACAACCCGCCGCGCTTGCCGCAATGGGCAATGTAGAGAAAGTGCCGGCGGATGTTTATCAGCACATTGCGAGGCAACTCCTCGTCCGGGCAAAAGATGTTGAATCGATGCGTTTTGTCCGCTCCGATGGCATTGACGCCTTGGTTAATATTCTTGATTTTATGGATGATTTTGATCAGGAGCAAATCCTGGAATACATCGAAACTCAAGATTTGAATTTATCACAGCGGATCAAAGCAAAGTACATGACTTTTAGCCAACTGGTTGAGCTGCCTGCTGAAAAAGTACGCGAATTGGCTTTTACTGTTGATCGCGATTTATTGGCAAAATCCCTCATCCATGTCGATGATTCGACCGTGAACCGGATAATCGAAGCTTTACCAGATAAACTTGCTGAGATGGTTCAGGCCAGCCTTGAGGCCAGCAACGACGTTACAGATGAAGAAGTTACCCTCGCACGCCGACAGCTCATGCGAACAGTACGGCAATCGGCTATCAGCAAAGAAATGGTAAAATAAGAGAGAAAATCATGGGCAATAAATGCAGATTAAACAGATTTTTGGTCGCTTTCATTGTATTCATTTTAGGTTTTGCCGCACCACTTCCGGGCCAAGAAAAGAATAAAAAGGTGCAGAAAAGTCTCCTCTTTAATTTAATGGAAGATATTTTTGTTCAAGTGGCGCAAGCGGCCCCGGAAGTCGGAACAGATCTTGAGCGTATTGCGGTGTATCATTTAAAGGTAGATGAACGCTATATCCCACCCGCATTGCGAACCCACTTTGAAGCACGGATTGCAGAAATTTTTCGAAATCTGGAAATGCCGGCAATGGTTTCATTGCCCGAAATGAACACGATGAAAATTGCCTCCACAGATAGCAGCTTCCGCATCGTTAATACATTGCCGTCGCCACATGAATTGTGGAAAATAGGCAAACGCCTGCGAATCGATGCTTTTATGGACGGCGCCGTTACTTATTTGCCGGGAAAAGCCATGCTGCTGGATTTGAAATTGAACAAAGTGGGCACCAGTGAAGTCGTGTGGTCACGCTCATTTGCAGCTTATGTGGACGATCCCGAGTTACCATCTCCGAATCCGTTTATGAAATCACTCATCGCCGGGCTGGAAGTTTTTCCGATCGAATGGGATGTACCGGCCGGTGATACCTTAATTCACGCCAAAGCGACAAATCAGTTAAAACACCAAACTATTTATTACGGTGTGCACCAATATCGTTGGGAAAAAAGCCGTTTGCGCTACGAGTTTCGAATTGGACTGGCATTTCTCACAGACGGTCTGGAATTGAACGGCACGGCTTTCACGAAAACAGGCTTTTACGGGACTTCTTCGCGCACCGGTGGTTTCTCGATCCCTGTTTCCTACAATGTGCGCACGATGCTTTATTCGACGCTGATCGAAAATCGTAAAAGCAACCGCTCTGACTGGCTTTCTGCCTATTTTGCATTAACGCGGCACTTCGCCATGAAAATGCCGGATATTTCCAGTATCAGTGTTGGTTTGCGGACAGATTTCACAGAACGATTTTCATTTTCGGCCGGCGTGAGCATGGTGCTCGGCAAAGAGTTTGAATCTCAGGAAGTAAAATCCAGCGGTGAAAAACTCAATCTGAAAATCAGTGGCATGCAATATGAACTCATGCTGTTGCAGCTTTCATTTTAATATTGGCTCTATTAAACAGGATGATAAAATGCTATTAAAACAACTTTTTGTGAAAATTATATTTATAACCTGGGCCACCCTACTTTTAAGTTGTGGGGGGAATAATGCCACGGTGAAAAAGGAAATTCCCGCGAACCCCGGCGATGCGTCCGAGATTTCGCCAGATGAAATAATGGCTATCGAAGAAAAAGCGGACTCTACAATCCGGGCGGAGAAAAAACAGCGTGAAACCACGATCGTGACAGAGCTGGACGGCGCAAAACTTAAAAAGACAACCAGTTATCCTTATATCAGTGTCAAGTTTTATCAAAAAGACACGGATATCGAAATGGTGCTCGATCCGCTTTCGACGAATATTGATCTTGATTTGAAACGTCATCCCGATGGCACGTGGGAGGTGAAAAAAGGGGATGATGTGTTGACGCAATTAGGCCCCAAAGACAGCACCAAAACTTCACCGTACAATGCTGCCCCTTTTGATCCGAGTGAAGATTTGACCGACGACATCATTCAGGATATCAATTTGGCACAGCAACTTTTTTATAAAAATGAATACGATCAGGCCTTAAAAATTCTGAATTCCAGTTTGGAAAAGAAAAAAACAGCATCAGCCTATTCACTCGGCGGGTCAATTTATTTTGTCAATGGTGAGGTGAATGAAGCCGTTCGTGCTTGGGAAAATGCTTTGAAAATTAATCCCGAGCTGGACGAATTAAAAGGGCTGGTCGCACGCTACAAAGAATAAAAATTAAATTGAAAATAGAAAGGGTAGCCGTGTTTACATTATTAGGCGTCATGGCAGGTGTGGCATTAATTGCTTATGGAATTATTTCAGGGCAAGCAACACCGGAAGTTTTTCTCAATTGGCAGGGTGTGGCCATCGTTTTTGGCGGCACGATCGCTGCAACTTTTATTTCGCATCCGTCGCGGGAGGTTTTTCGCGGATTCATGTCCTATTTTATCATTTTCCGCTCGGGCCGGGTCAATTATATCGATGTTATCGATAAAATGGTGACTGCGATTCGCATCGGGCAGCGCGATGGTGTTCAGGCTATGCAAGCTCAGTTTAAAAACGTTCGTGGTCTGTGGATTTTCAAAGACGGCCTGCAAATGTTGGTCAATGGCTACACACGCGAAGAAGTGAAAACCACGCTCGAAGATCAGGTTAAATGGCAGGTTTCCCGGGAGTTAAAACAACGCGATCTGTTTATGTCGATGTCCCAAACGGCCCCGGCTTTTGGTATGATTGGAACCCTGATCGGCCTGATAAATATGTTACTGACACTGCAAACCAATCCGTCTGATGTCGGTTCCGGCCTGGCCATTGCCCTTATCACAACTTTTTATGGATTGATTCTCGCCAATATGATTTTTGCACCGATCGGCGGAAAGATTGCAGAACAGGCCGAAACGAATTTACTCTGCGAAACACTGCAAATCGAGGCTATCTTGCTCATTTATGATAAGAAAAATTATATTTTTGCACGCGACAAGCTGGCGGCATATTTAAACGCCGGTTCGCGTAAAAAACTGATGAAAGTCGCAGGCAAAGGGGCATTACAAAAGAAACAGGGCTTGTTTAAAAAGGCGGCATAATTATGCGAATCGATTTACCTCATGACAAAATAATGAAATCGCGCGCAAAGGACAACCAAGCCTGGATGATGTCTTACAGTGATATGGTGACTTTGCTGCTCGCTTTTTTCGTCCTGTTTTTTGCGATATCCCAGGTGGATCAGGCCAAGTTTGAAGCCATTATGGAATATTTTAGCAAGAGTGACAAATTGCCCCTACACGAGTTAGAAAAAGTGGTTAATAAATTGGTTACCGAGCATGATTTACAGGAAAGTGTTGAGGTGTCCTTAACCGCGGATGGATTGCTTCTCACATTTCAGGATAAAATACTTTTTGACTCTGGCAAGGCTGATTTGAAGCAAGGCGCTTTTCCGATTTTGGGAGGAATCGGGGATATTTTAAACAGTGAAAAAGTAGCCAACCGGAATATAAAAGTTGAAGGGCACACGGATACGGTGCCATTAAGTAAAAAGTCGGATTATCCATCCAACTGGGAATTATCCGCAGCCAGGGCGACGCATGTGATTCGTTACCTGATTAATAAACATGTGCAACCCAAGCGTTTTGTTGCGCTGGGATATGCTGATACCCGTTTGCGTATTGACGAAATCGGGGCGAACAGGGGATTGCAGGCCAACCGGCGGGTGAGTTTGATTATCAAATAGGATTTTGCTGATAGCTATTAGCATTTGGCAATTGTTTTCCAAACGCTAATAGCAAAAAGCGAACAGCTATAATTTCGTTTTAGTCGAAGGCCGCTATATATCCAAACATAATTGAAAAACCGCTGTAGTCATCCCGGCGGCCTACTCTTTCGGGGAATTTGAGAATATTGTAGCGCACGGACATATTGCCCGCCCCACGCTCACCGATGGCGTAGTTAAAACCAGCGCCGAGAAATCCACCAACAGAAATGACGGTTGTGGCTTTTAGAATGCTTTCGTGAAAAACGTAGTTTGCCGGAAAACGAATGCCAAGTAATGGCCCGGCTCCAGCTTCGAGGTAGGGGATTAGTTCGGAATTGAGGGATTCGCGGTAAACATTTTTGCGTACACTCCAAAAAATGGGGATAAGCATGGCGTTGTCCCTGGCGAGTGTGACGCTGCTGCGAGATGCCCAATAGCCATATTCATCGCGTGGAATCCAGTATAAATTCATATCAAAGGCCTGGTGCAAATCTTCGTGTATTGCCCATTCTCTCTGAAAAAGCCCGTTCGCACCGTAAGTGCCAATTCCGCCTTGAAATCCAATAAATTCACCTTGAATCAGGGCGCGCTGAGCAGGGGAATACATATTGTTACCTTGCCGGTAAACAGCTGGATTGGCCATGTCGTCAAGAGGTGTTGTGATGTGTGGGATTTGGGCGAGTAGGGTAAAAGGTAGAATGAAGAGAACGAGCATTTTTATCAAAGTTTTCATTGGGCACCTCAAATAATAAAAATTTGATTTTCGTATCAAGCCTGATAGCTAACCAAATGAATTCAGGTTGTGTTCCAATTTAACCATTTTTTTCGTACGAACAAATAACGATTTTTCCCAGGATTTGCTTGGCAACTAATTTCAACTATTAGCCAACTCAGATAAAATCCAACCGAAATCATCCGGTAACGCTGTTCTACTCGGCACCGTTTTTTTATTGTTTCTGCGCGCTAGTTTAAAACTATGCGCTTCCAGCGCAAGACTTTCCGTTAATGCCATAAAAAATAAAGATGCAATGCAAATATTGAATTGAAGAAACTTCAGCCACTGATTTACACTGATTGAACACAGATTTTATCGGGTTTAAAAAATCCGTGTTTCATCGGTGTTAATCTGTGGCCAATAAAAGCATTTCCTGTTTGGCGGAGGCGCTGGGGGAAAGATCATTTTAATGACCAATTGAAAAAGATGGCTTACAAATTATGAAAATTTAATGTTTGAATAATGGAGTTTCAGTCCTGGCCAAACCATATTCTGCTCAAATGCGTTATACAAAATTTTCAGCTCTACCGGCTTTATTCTTTATAAAATGAAGGTATGGCTTCAACATATCATTGCGTTTGGAGGATGTTCCATCGTAAGTAATTGAAATAATTGGAATACCAATATCCTTTTCAATCGCATTAAAAAAGGCTTCGCTAATCATTCCGGCGCAGCAAAAAATCGGGTTGACATGAATGATCATCGAGATATTTGTTTCATGCTGCAAGATACTGAATATTTTGATTATATTCTGCGCCGTTTCCCCGCCATGGCTCAAGGATATCTTGTATTTTTTTAACTGGTCCAGAATTGTCTGATCATAAACCGGAAATTTTTCTCTTAGAACCGTGTTCGCAATTTGAAAATGACGGCGTTCAATAGACTCCAGCACTTCCATTAAAAGTTTATTACGCATTAAATTCAAATATTGCCCGTTCACCTTCAGACCATAATATCGCATTTCTGCCATCATACGTACCATATAACTCAAAGGAGTTGTAATAACTTCCGCGCCATTCGCTTCCAAATCCCGCACCAGGTTTTGATTAAAAACATCGTTGTCGCGTACGTACATGTCACCGATGATTGTGACTTTGGGACGATTGCCATACGATTCCGTCACTGGAATAGCTCCAAGTTCCTGAACTATTTGTCTAAATGCATTTTCCTTGGACAAGCCCATTTTAATTGTTTGCATAAGCTTGTCGTGCCCCCTCGCAATAGTCTGATCTGTCTGGCCAGGAACAATTTCGTAGGGCCGAATCTTGCATGCCAGCTTACGCAGAAAACCTCCGAGCAGGTAAGCGCTGTAAACATCAAATAAGAGTTCATAGGGTAAGCTGCGCATATCAAATTCAGTGGCGAAAATTCGCACTTTCTCAAGTCCGTCACCACGCTGCTCCAAAAGTTTTTTCCCCATGAGCGGGTACTGGGGGAAATTGCAAGCCATATTGGTAATTGCGTTTATAAAGAGGGAAGTAGACTGTGGTTGCAGGTTGTATTTCCTAATCATGTCAACGGCTCCCTGCACAATTGTACTGATCGGCAAACATTGGCCATCATTCAAGCGCAGACTGGAGGTCACTGTGTCTGTGGACTCCTCAATTAACCGGGCGTCATACCCCGCTTGTTCAAAAGCGCTGCTGACCAGGCCGCTGACCAGCGGATCAAAATTAGGGATCAGCACACATCCATTTTCATAGGGCTGGCGGTGTACTTTTTTATCTTCCGGATGTTGTGGGCTTTGCTGTTTGTACTTTAACTGGCTGCGAAAAGAACGAACGGCTGACTCGATACGCGTTTCATAGCCGACACCGGAACCGTGCTCATCCAATTGTAAAATCAGATAGGGTTTTTCATAGGCATCCATAATCTCTTTAAAATATGTCAGCACAAATGCGTCCGGAGCACACTTGAATGCTGTCAGAAAAACGGGGTACAAACCCGGTGTTTCAGCCACGAACTCGGCGGTCCGTAAAATTGAATCGCCAAATTTCCAGTGATTCCAGTCGACCAGTTCTTTTCCCGGTTTCCCGGATGCCACATCCGGGGCTGGAATCATATCCTGAAAAAAGGTTTTCACGCCGAGATCGTTAAAAATACGAGGGATGTTTTTATTCATCACCGGATCAATAATGATATAGGGCCGTCCCAAAAAAACGACAGAAAGATCGGTTTGTGGATCGTGCTGTTCGGTAAAGATTTCCTGCAACTTTAATCGTCTTTCACTAAACCAGTTCCAGGCCTGGTGGTAAGCTACTTGAATATCATTAGGAGCCTGTGCGGTGCGTAAATCATCCGGAAAACTTTCATAAATTGCTTTGATATTATCCAGAGCCGGTTTCGAAAAATTGATTAAAGGATCGATCACTTCCTGCGTGATTGGAAATTTTTCCAGGTTTTGGACCACGGCTGAAGCATAATTGGAAAAATGGCAGTAAAACTTGGGTTTGTCGGTGCGCCCGTCCAGAAGCATGTGTGGCAGAAACAGATAATCGCATCGCTGCGCCAAACTGTGGACATGGCCATGCCAGTTGGACATTGGTGCACAAAATTCCGCCCCGCTGATCTCTTTGCCTTTATTCAAATAATCTTCTTTAAATACCGAAGTCACAACAGAATAGCCGAGAAGAGAAAAGAAAAATCGCCAAAATGGAAGATATTCCAGCATATACAAGGCATTCGGCAGGCCGATGATAATTTCTTTGTTTATTTTCACTGCCTGTATTTCAGGCACATGGCCGCTAAGGACTTTGTGGCGCAAATAGAGCAAATTCAGGCTAAAATTTTCCTTTAATTTTTCCAAACTCTGTTCCAGTTCAAAACGCGAAAGGGTTTCCAGCGAGACATCAAAATTAAGTTGTTTTAGTTTTTCAACCGAAGCTTCAAAATCAAATTGTTTGATTTCTTCCAATAACGAAATACATTCTTTTTCTGGCAATTTTTCTTTTTTGGAAGGAGGGCGGAATATCTGCCGGCGGCGGCTCAGTAAATCGAAACCAGATTGATTGCGTGCTTTGGGTTTTGTGTCTTCCTCCACGCGCCCACATAAATAACCCCACACCACTTTTTCATCGGCGATGGTGATTTCTTTAAGTTTGCAGTGGTTCTTGCATAGTTCGCAGACATCGTCTTTTACGATCAGTGTTTCCTTATAAAAATCCACGCCGCGGAATTGCGATTTCCCGGATTGCTGTTCCTGCAGCATCAGGCAAACGCCAAGCGCTCCTGTCAGGTGGCAGTAGCGCGAGACAAAAATCGGCTTTTGTAATTTCTGTTCGAAAGCTGCCACCAATGCTTTGTTTTTTGCAGTCGCACCCTGGAAATAGATGACATTGCCAATTTTACTGAGATGGGCAACTTTGGAAAGATAATTATCGCGCACGGAATGCAGAGCTGCGGCCAAGAGTTCATTTTTTCCATAACCCTGGCTGAGAAAATGATTCAAATCCCGCTCCATAAAAACCGTGCAGCGGTCGCTGGTTAGTGGTGAACGTGCCCCCACAGCCCGGCGGGCGTATTCATTGATCGGTACATTCAGGCGTTTGGCTTGCTCTTCGATAAAACTGCCTGTGCCGGCGGCGCAGACGTAATTCATCACCGAAAAGGTGACCTGCCCATTTTTTAGTACCGTAAATTTTGCATCCTGACCACCGATTTCAATTATCGTATCGGTTTCGGGATTTAACCGGATGGCAGCCCGGGCATGGGCCGTGATTTCATCGACAGCAAGGTCTGCGTTGATGACTTTCTGCACAAATTTTCTACCTGATCCGGTGGTTCCGACACTCCGGAAATCAAAATGCAATCCGTGTTCATCCTCAATTTCGCGCAAGACGCGGAGCAACGCCTGAACAGCTTTTACCGGCTGTCCTTTCGTACGTGTGTATAATCCGAGGAGAATATTTTCTGCATTCGCGTTGTCTTCCAGCAGCACCGCTTTTGTGCTTGTCGAACCGATATCAATACCCATAAAAACCGAAATTTCCCGCAGATTTTTTGGCAAGTGGTAAATATCGATTTCCACATTTTCCGACTCATAATGTGTGTGTGAATCAAAATCCGGGAATTCGCCTAGTTCAGATTCCAGCGGCGGAAAGAAATAGGATTTTTCGCTAACAGTGCGATTTGTTAAATCATCAATTGATGCGATTTTTAATGGTGCGATAAGTCGTTTATCTGTTGCGGCCATAATCGCACAACCCAGGGCAGGAGCGATTTCCGCATCATCCGGGACAATGATTTTATTACCTGTGAGCTGCTCTAAATGATGCATAACAGTTTTGTTTCTGCTTACGCCACCGATGGCCATAACCGGATTATGCAGTAAAAGCCCGCTTGAAAGTGTGTCTGCGATATTCTGGGCCATGCCTTTGCATAAACCTGCAGAAATGGCAGCCAGAGAATGCCCTTGCTGTTGATTGTGAACGAGATCGGTTTTGGCAAACACAGCACAGCGCGTTGCTATTTTCGGGGGCGTGCCTGTGAAGGATTCGGCCAAATCGCTGAGTTCAGCACTATCAGCCAATCCCAGCCGCTCAGCTTGCTGATCGAGAAACGATCCGGTTCCAGCTGCACAGGCAGAATTTGAAATGAATTTTTGATAATTGCCCTGATCGTTGAAGAGATAGAGACCAAAAGTTTCCCCACCAATAGAGAATAAACTGCGAACATCCGGATTCAAAAATTTGATCGCTTCGATGGCAGCAACCTGCTCGTTCGCAACTATCCCTTTGCTAAAAAATCCGGAACTACTGTGGTTATAGGCCATTTGGGCGACAGATTGAAAATCGATGGCTGCCAATTCCTGTTCGATGCTCTGAAGGATATTTCCCCGATGAAATGTGTACCCCTTTTGTAGAATCTGGTTTGCTTCGTCAATTAAAACATAGGCAAGGGATACGGATCCCACATCAATACCTAAATAGTTCATGATCAACTCCCCAAATTGTATAAATTTTACCTGCTGAACGCATGGCGCTTTGATTATTCAAAAACCAGGGAAATTGTGCGCTGCGCACTTTGTAGATCATTAAATTGATTTAATCGTCTGCTCGATAAAATCCCAATATGATGTTTGCACTATGACAATTGTGAGCATTCGAGCCACAGTCATGCGGGTGGTGATTGCACATTTTCTATTTTGCATAACGGGTTATTATATAATAATAAAATGAGTCAGGAAATCAAGTTCGAAATAGTGGCTTTTGCGGCAGATATGCTTCTTTTTTTTCTACTCCTGATTTAAATAATGTGAGTTCGATGTAAGCTGTAACATTCTTTACCAAGCACAATTATAATAGAGCGAAGGCGTCTCGCCGAGCGTTTCGTGCGTTATCCTCGGCGGGACGCCTTCGGACTAGATCCTATAATTAATTCGTTTTGTCCCATTTCTTCTTATATCGAACTTGCGTTAAATATTTATCTATCAAATCGTTTGCGATATCCAACATGTGGCTGGTAGCCCGATTGATGAGCACAGCAACATCAACATCAGCCTGGGTTAAATACAGAGAACATGCCTGAAAGTCCGCCGTCATTCTTGCGGCTGAATAGATTTGTGGTACGCCAGTTCAACATCTTCGAACTGGTGTACGACCAACTAAAACTTTATTTTCAGACCACCATTTACGACAAATCCGTCTACGGGTGCATAAATATCATTGAATACAGGATTGCTTATTGAGCCGGTAAAGATGGTCTCAAACTTTGTTTGCCGCGTGTCGAGGAAGTTTTCAAAATTAAGGAAAATAGAGAAGTCATCCCAAATTTTTTCAGTCATCAGACCATGAATCCAGTATTGTCTGCCCATTCTACCGTCATTTAATTTTTGCGGACTGAAATAATAGGCTTCCAGGCCAATTCTTAACTCGTCATGGATTTCATAAATCAAAACATTGTTCAACCGGTGCCGGGCGACCAATGGAAATTCGGTTGTGTTACCACCATTGTGTTGCTCGACATTTGCGTGTGTATAACCAACAAATAGTTTAAAATGATCATAAGTCAATTTGATGTTGGTTTCAATGCCCCTGGTGTCGATAAATCCATTTGGCTGTTGAAATTCATACAGCGCCGAAGAAGTAGGCGAGAGTAAAATCGGCTGGTTTATTCTTGTGTAAAACAGCAGGGAATTGATACTGAACGTCATATGCTCAAAAAGCCCTGTGCGGTAGTTTATGTCAAAATTTGTCCCGATTGATTCTTCAGCTTTTGTTCTCTCGATGTCAATTGGCAGCACGTTTCTGAACTGCAGGCGTTCGGCATCTTCGGTAAAAACGGTCGGCGTTTTGTAGCCTAATCCGGCACCAAATCTGAGAGTCAATTTTGGATTAACCTTCATCAGCATGGCTGTTCTGGGCAATATAAAACTGCCATATTCATTCTGGTGGTCAAAGCGCATCCCGGTTTCCAGACTGATTTTTCCGGATATGTTCCAAGTGTTTTGTAAAAAAGCGCCAATTGTTATATGATCGTAATCCACGACTTCGGAAGTATCGAGTTGGTCTTGCGTGAATTGGTCTGTCCAGATATTCAGGCCTGCGATCCATTCGAATTGTTCGCTGACATTGCTGTAATTCGCTTCGCTGAATGAAGAAATCTGTTTGCCGGCAAATTCGAAATCCGGGATTACAATACTTCTGTCATAGAAACTCACACTGTTTTTCAGTGAAAACTTTGAGCCACTGTCGATGCGATGGTCAAGTCCAAATTGGGTACTAAAACGCGTTGTCTTGTTTTTCTCAAAATAGGAATCGTCACTATCTGCTTTGCCTTCGATATAATTTATATCGCCACCAGTCCTATCTTCGATGGTACTGTTAAAGCCAAGATTAAGCGTCGTTTTGTCGTTGAAGTAAACAAATAATTTCGGGTTGATTGTGTAACGCCTGAACTCTGGAATAGCTGTTAAACCAATGTCGGCGGGATCGTACGGCGAACCCAGATTGTACGAAACAAAAAATGTGGTTCCGAATTGCCCGGATTTTTGTGCGTAGAAGCCGCTGGCATCCAGCCCGGAGGCAGAAGTTCCATTCAGCATAACGCTTAATTGCCGATGTTCGGTTGGGACTCTGGAAACAAGGTTGACCAATCCGGCAACGGCACCACCACCATGCAGTGTTGAAGAAGCGCCTTTGATGACTTCCACTTGCTTTAAGTCGAGCGGAACAATTTGTAACAAGCTTAAACCCCCGGAAAATCCTGAATAGAGTGGAAAACCATCCTTTAAAATTTGTGTGTATTTGCCATCAAGGCCTTGAATGCGAATACTTGAATTGTACGAGGTCGCCGATGTTTGCTGGGTTTGAATTCCGGTACTCTCATTCAGCAGCATTCGGATATCCCCTGGTTTCATATTTCCCTTTTCATCCAACTCTTCGCCCGAAATGGCCTCAATGCGCGTTGGAATATCCGCAATAGTCCGGCTTGACCGCGTTGCCGAAACAATAACGTGCTCCATTTCTTCCGCTTCCCCATGAAGTAAAATTTCCAAAGGCTCGCTCTGCGACAATGGAAAATTAAATACCTCAGCTCTCTTTTGATAGCCGATGTAGCTAAAAATGATAACCTGATTTCCGTCGGGAATTTTCTGGATTTCTACGTAGCCATTTAAGTCTGTGCTTGCGCCGATAGTGGTGCCTTCTAAAATCACATTGGCGCCAATGAGCGGTTGTTTGTTGTCTTCGTCTTTGACTATCGCCTGGAATTTATTCTGACCCCAGGCAGTAGAAAAATATGTCAAAACCAGCAATGGTAAAATTATTTTTTTCATGCAGATTATCCTGATTAAAGTTAATGATCAAAAAGTAATTCGCACTATATGCGAATTCGGGTGTCGTTCATTTTGTCTTTTAAGCAACTCTGTTATTAATTTCTGACCTACCCAATTGACGTTGCGCAGTTTGTACTGTTAACAGGAAAGTCTGCTGTTGGCGATTAGCTTTTGGCTCGTGCTGTTTTAGCCAACATCCAAGGACCAACTGCTAATAGCTTTACCAATCAGGTTGCTTTTAGATTAAGCCCGCTGCTTCTGTGCAGGCTGAATTGCTTCTCATGAACTTAAATTTGGGAGGTTGCCAAATAGGGGAGATGAAGTCATTTGTAGATAGGGGGGTATGAAATAAAATTAATGGTTCAATTAGCGAATAATATTTAAAAGTGTCCAGGTTGAGGAAGACAAAACCGGAACAACTTCCACAATTCAGGAATTGTGAGCAATTCGTGCATTCATCGTCATCATGATCTTGCCTGTGATCAGCGACGTTCACTGTTTCCACTTCATCAACGCAGTTGTCATCGGCGCAACAAGGAACAGTTGAAAGGAACAGCACATATATTGATAAAAGAATACAAATTAGTTTCATAGTCGAAAGTATACGAAATAAAAATATCAGTTTCTATATTATCCTGCAGAATTCTGGTGCAAATCGTTTGATCTGTATGGCGCAACTTTTGTGTCTGTACCTGCGGTGAATTCATCACTGGTAGCCACTGCATCCTGGACTGTGCTCTTGATGATATTTCACGACTACTTCCCGGTATTCTCTGGGCGTAGAACGTTGGTGATGGTTGCACCGCGGAGCTGGTGCAACGAGTAAAAGACTGATGGCTAATAAATCGAAGATTATGCGAAGCAAAACAGCCATATACGCGAACCGGGAGTTTATCCTGAGCTGGTCGAAGGGTACGGTGGTGTGAGAGGCGCACTCCGGTCTAAAGGCCGGAGCCGCCTACTCGATTAGCCACCGATTAAATTACTTTAATTAATTTTAACAAAGAGTATCTTATTACTCTTTCTAATCCTAAAAAGTTTAGAGATTTACTTAAAAGTTTGAATTTCTCCTTTGATGCTTCGGCTGGGAATACAGAGAATATCTCTGAATCTAAATTATTAACATTTATTATTTTACCAAGCGCCATGCCGGAATGAACTATTTGACTTCTCAAATCATATGTTGCTTTTAAGCAGATAAGTATATTCTCTTTGTTAATTGCCCAATCTTTATTCCCAGAATAGGTATATTTAAAAAAATTATCATCTAAAAAATTGAATAGTCCATTAGAAAATTTATTTCGAATATTATAGGCTTTCAGTTTTAATAGTTCCAATATTTCTGACGCGGATTTACAATTGTTTCTAATCCTTTTAAATAAATTTTCCAACTCAATATCTTGTATTGTTTTCTCGTTTATTTTAAAGTTTGCAGTTAAAATCTCTCCAGCACTTACTAAATCAATAAACGCTAAGTCAGGATGGTGTTCAAAATTTTGTAATGCTCTACTATATAAGTTAGAAGCATTAAAAAAAGTTGTATGGTATTTAGGTCTACTCTTTCCAACTTTATTTATTATATGCTCAACATTTGTAAGTTCTGCAAAATTCAAGTTAAAATTAGTATCAATTCTTTTTTTATGAGAATTGAAATGCCATTTGTAAGAGTTTAGCGGTCTATTGATGTCAATAAAGGGTTTGGTTAAAAATTCACCGGCTTGAATCTCCCCATTAAAAAAAAATGTTTTTCCATATAATACAGCCATTATTAACATTATTTCATTCCCATCTACATTATACATATTTGGGAGATTTGTAGTAATTCTAGGATTTCTTCCTACAGGTCTGTTAATGGATATGACATAATAATTTTTTGAATAAGGATTTTCCGTAACGGAATATTGTGTGGTGTTCTCGAAATCCCAAAAATGCCCAATGAATATTTTTTTTGAGTATTCACCTACAAAGCGAGAGGGAGTTGAAATAACGAAACGGTAAATATTTTTATCTGGTTTCATATATATGTACTTAGTTGGCTAACGCGCGCCTGAGGTGCCGCAAACATACGGGCGTCAAGCTTTAAATTTTCAATTAACTAATGCGGAAGTAAAACTCTGAATTTGAGCGGATTGTTTGCGGTCACACACCAGGCGCTGGTTAGAAAAAACATGCCAACTGAGAAAAGTTTTACCGAAGCCGGATACCGCTCTTTCTTTGTTTTTCGAAGACTCAAAGTTGCTTTTAGATTGCTAAAAAAATGTCCTGAAATTCCGAACTATTTCTCTTGTATATGATATTTCAATATCCATCCCAACAACAGCAGGTGTTATTGTTCACAATGATTTTAAAGATTATTTTTTAAATTTGGGTCTCGAACTTGCGTAATAATATAATATGCATTTAACAAATGGCTGTGACTGTAAGATTTGAAATCTTCTGCTCGAAGTAGTAAAATAATTGAAAATAGTAACGAAGAAATAAATTCAAATATCATTATTGGCCAAAGTGTAAAATCGAAGTTCAGAAACCAATAAAATGTATTTATCACTGCAAATAGAAAAAGACCAAAGCCTAAATTTATAGCCATATTTCCCATGGCAGAAAAAGTATCTGCTTTTTCCCTTGTTTGTGGCGAACATACTTCAGCAAATGTATATAGAAAACCAAATTTGTAATCATCGATTTTTGGATCTGATTTTGCTTCTGGATTTTCGTTTTTAAAAATATCAATTACTCTTTTTTGTCTTGTAGATCTTTTGATCATTTTAATAGTGAATTTTTGAAATCGTCCTGCTACAGTCTCTAAACTCAAGGTTGTTAAATGAGCGAAAAAGAATATTGCTAAAATATTATAGAAATTAAAGGTTGATACTTTTTCAAATAGTGATGCTAAGGAAAATCTATTTATTGCTAGTAGAATTAAGGCCCAATACATTAAGCCTGGTACTAAATATCCGAATATTTCAAATGCTCCAAATCGAAAATTTTTCATTAAGTTCACTCAAATTTATAATAATTTTGCGATTACGGCAAACCTTAACGGTGGCTGTTGGAAGAATTTTTTTAACATGTTCCGCGCATGCAGTCTGCGAGGAATCCTATAGTTGATTAAGCTTTGTCGTGTAACACGCCAATATAATTCTATTGTTAATCGATTAAAAATAACAGTTTACTGTAAGAAGTTCTTAATTCAAGCAGGGTGTTACGCGAGTTTTGTAAACACCCTGAACATTTCCCCAGTGTATTCTAATCTTTATCAAAAAATCGCTTAAAAAGTTCGATCGGTACCGGGAAAATAGTCGTTGAATTGTTTTCTGCTGCGACTTCGGTGAGTGTTTGCAGAAAGCGCAGTTGAATGGCGGCTGGGTTTTTACCGATGATTTCCGCTGCTTGCGATAGTTTCTCCGATGCCTGATATTCACCCTCGGCATGAATGACTTTGGCGCGGCGTTCACGCTCGGCTTCGGCCTGTTTCGCCATGGCGCGTTGCATTTCCTGCGGCAGGTCGATATGTTTTATTTCAACCAGCGATACCTTAATACCCCAGGGATCGGTCTGCAAATCGATGATTTTTTGCAGTTCATCATTGATTCTTTCGCGGTCGGAAAGCAGCTCATCGAGTTCCACCTGGCCAAGAATTGAGCGCAGGGTCGTCTGCGCCAACTGGGAAGTGGCAAAAAGATAGTCTTCAACTTCCACAATGGCTTTGCCGGGATCTATGACACGAAAATAGAGCACAGCATTCACTTTGATGGAAACATTGTCCTTGGTGATAACATCCTGTGGTGGCACATCCATGGCAACGGTGCGCAGGCTGACGCGAATGATGCGGTCGATTAATGGAATGAGAATGATCAGCCCGGGGCCTTTGGTTTGAATGAGGCGGCCCAAACGGAAGATGACACCCCGTTCGTATTCGCGCAAAATTTTCAACATGCTGGCGAGAAGAAAAACAACAATAAAGACGGTAAAAATTAATTGTGGCATAATCGGCTCCTCGTGCTAACTTTTTAAAAGTAAAAAGATTATATTTGTTATTCGAGTTTGGGGACTCTTAAGAATCAAAATGAGCTAAGACTTATTCATATTCTCAAATTCTTGCAAAGTTTTCTCGTAATAGTGGATTAGAAACGATTCCTGAGAAACCAGTTCTCCAAATCCAGATGTTAACAATATCATTGTCTCCCGCGAATTTTCTTTTTTTAAGGATTCCCGCGACGTCAGGACATCCAAAATCGAGTTGATCGTCGACTCAACGCCAATTGCCTGTAGTTTATATATTTTCGCCAGTGTAACCGCGTTTTCAAAATCGATTCTCGCGAAAATACTCGATGCTTTGAGTGCCTGCCAGGCTGTATCGTCGATGAGGCTTTGAACGACGCCTCGTGGCATCAATTTTTGTAAATCCTTCCTCTCGACTGTAAATATGTCTTTCCCGGCGGTATATTTTTTCTGTGCTTCCTGAAGATTTTTGAAGACTTCTTTATGATAGGGCTCCCATTCTCGCACAATTTCCAGGTTACTTTGCAGTTCGTTGATGATTTTCTGCAGGGCCTGTTTTTTTTGAATATTTTCTTTGTAATTGCTGCGAAATTCATTGAGCCCCAGGGCTAATAAAACGCTGAAAACGATCAAGACTGATTCGATTGTCAGTTTGAGAAAATCACGTTTTGTGAGAAGATTTGCTGCATTTTTATCGGCCATCTTTCCTTATCCTGCAAGTAAAGAATTTTTATTTTATACAGGTTCGACTTTCATTTTCAATCCCTCGACAGAAACGACGCGAATAGCGGTCCCCTGGCTGATTTCCTGGTCGGCGCAGGCGCTCCAGATTTCTCCGTGCACCCATGCCTGGCCGCCGGTAGAAATATCGCTGCGGGCAATGCCTTTTTCGCCGATTAGTCCTTCGGTACCCGTGGAAACTTTTCGATGCCGCGCTTGCAGAGCGAGGGAGACCGCCCAGAGAAAAACCACCGCCGTGATGAGAGAAAAAGTAATGACGAGCGACAGACTGATTTCAACGGCTGGGGTCATGATATTTTCAGGGGATTCAAAGAGCATTAATGAACCGAGAATCATGGCTAAAAGTCCTCCGATAGTCAGCAGGCCAAAACTTACGATTTTAACTTCAAGTATAAATAAAACAATAGCTAAAACTATCAAAAGCAAACCGGCATAGTTGACTGGCAGAGTTTGGGTGGCGTAGAGAAATAGCAGCAATGAAATGGCGCCTACAACACCGGGGAAAACCGAGCCGGGATTGGAAAGCTCGAAGAAAATTCCCCACATCGCAATCATGAGAAACAGGTACGCAATGTTGGGATTTGTCACCATGTCAAGAATGCGGTCGCGCCAATTCATATCCAAATAAGTGATGGTCGCTTCTTTAGTTTTAAGCGCGATTTCACGGTTATCCAGCAAGATTTTTTGGCCATCGAGCTGAATCAGCAGGCTATCGAGGTTGGGAGAAATAAAATTGATGACATTCAGTTCCAGGGCTTCTTTGGCGGTGATCGAAACACTTTCGCGCACGGCCTGCTCTGCCCATTCGGCATTGCGCCCACGTTTATCCGCCAACCCTTTGACCTGGGCGACGGCATCGTTGGTTATTTTGTCCATCATTGCGGATTGCGTTGAATCGGCACCGCCCTGGAGGGTGACGGGGTGCGCCGCGCCGATATTGGTTGATGGAGCCATTGCCACAAGGTGTGCAGCATAGCTGATGAAAACACCTGCGGAAGCGGCACGCGCTCCACTTGGGGAGACATAAACGATGATGGGAATATCGGCCGCAAGAAATTCTTTGGTTATGATTCGTGTCGATTCGAGCAGGCCACCCGGGGTATCCAATTGCAGGATGAGCGCCTCGGCTTCCATTTCTTCCGCCTGCCCGATCGTGCGCAGAATGTATTCGGCAGAAACGGGATTTATGGCGCCATCGATGGTGGCGATTATCACTTTATTCTCATCGGCTGCATGCATTATCGGCAGCGCTGAAATCAAGAGAAGCAGGGGAATAAGTTTTGCTTTTTTAAACACAATGAACTCCCTGAATCTAAAATGAAGTAATAACAAGAACTGGTCATACCGAAAATAGGAAAAATTTTCCTATATTGCTCGAATTTATTTCTGAAGCGTTTTTTAAATTTATTTTTATCTGCAATAAATTTGAGATGGAATTTAATAATCACAAACTTGGTGCTTCTATCTGAAATTTAACATGCTTTATAAAGATATATTTTTAATAAAGATATTCCGGAAAGCGCATGAAAATAGTAATAACTAACCCTTGACATTCCTTGTGGTTTTGGTATATTTGTGATAGTGAAATAAGCAAATTTGAAAACCCCTGCATCAACTTGCAAAGCAGAATAAAGACCAACACCTATAAGTTGGGAGCTTAGCTCTGTCCCGTGTATTGCAGACCTTGATTCTTCGGAATTTGAAGGAAGTAAGAAGCGAGTAGGCGGTGCCCATTGTGTCCGAATCGGTCCTTTGTTACTCTTTGCCGGTGCAGGGTTTTTTTTATAACAAAGCCAACCCTTCCCGTACATTCCTGCCAATGTCAAATATCATATTCAGCCGCATGCGGGTGAATATTTCTTCGATGGACGGATTTAAACCCACAATGACCAATTTTTTATTGTACTTGTTTATCGCGTTTGCCGTCGAAATCAACACACCAATTCCCAGGCTGTTGATCATGTTTACTCCTGAAAAATCGATAATTAAATCGCGGTGGTGGGATTCGATCAGGATGTCCATTTCATAACGGAACTGGTCGGTAAATTGCATATAAATTCGTTTTTCATGCAACGAAACAATGGATGCTTCTTTTTTAACAGCAATCGAGAGAATATTACCTTTTTGGCCCATAATTATGAATTTATAATTTCGGGGTCAACCTGAAAATAGAGGCATGAATTATCCAGCGATGTTTCTATATCATTCTTTTTGCAATAATAAACGAATTGAATGTCCTTTTCCTGGGCGAGAAAGGTTGAGCGGAAGAGACAGTTTTTACAGGTCTTGACCGGGCGTTTGTACCGGGTAAATTGGGCAGAAACTCCGAGTTTTCCGGCTTGTACCCATTCATGAATTTCAGAGACCCGTTTTAGCATCATTTTAACCCTGATAATAGCCCAGATTTGCAAAACAAATAACGTGGCCAGAATTAAAATTAAGCTAAAAAGCATGGGAGCAGAAGTGATAAAGTCTTGCATTTTTAAGTCCTCGGAAAGCAAGATGAACGGTCGTTTGGCTTAACCCGGCGTCCTGTCAGGTAGAATTATTATACTAAAAAAAATGGTCACACAAAACTAAACTTTGCATTACTTTAAAAATTCCACGATAATTATGCAAAATCAAATAAGGGTATTGAGTTGCTTTGTATCCTGTAAGATTTGAAATTTGTCTGAAATACATTAAGAATTTATGAACTTAAAAGCAACTTTTTCATGCAGTTTTTAACATAGTTTCACGTGAATATTAAATAGTGCGTGCAACAAAAAGAGCTATCTGTCAGTTGAGTTTTATGCCACAGTACCCGGGAGATGAGTTGTCACACGATCGCGGGCCGGAATGCAGTTTAACTGGAGCACCCTGGTTTCACCGGGCAGGCAACATTCCATGCGTTTCTCATTCCAAAATAATCTTTAGTAAATGAATAAAAAGCAGATTTTTCTTTTCATTGCTATTATAATTTTTTAAATTTTTTATAATAATATTTGAAAAATACAGATCGAAAAATATCGAACCTGAATAATTCTCACGCAAAGGCACTAAGTCCGCAAAGAAAATTTTTAAATACTTATAAAACTTAATTTTGTGGGCGCTGTGGCTTTGTGAGAGATAATTCTAATAGAAAATTTAGTTTTTCTGATCGATTTATCTCAAATAGTGAATTATCAATAGGTTAAGAATATTTTAATAAATATTTATGAATAAAGCAGACTGAATAGTGAAGTCGATATAATATTTTGTTAGCCGCTAAAAGAATCACTGTCTCGCATAAAAGTCAAAATGAATCAGGATGTATTATGAAAACACTCATTACAGAGTTCATCAGTCTGGACGGTGTCGTACAAGCTCCAGGAGGAGCAGACGAAGACAATGATGGTGGCTTCAGTTACGGCGGATGGTCGATGAAATATTTTGATCCAGACGTTATGGGCAGCATGTACGCCGAACTCGCTGCCCAGAGTGACGCGCTCTTACAAGGACGCCGTACTTATCAAGTCTCGGCTGCCGCTTGGCCCAGTCGCTCAGGGGATCCATTCACGGATTGGATCAATAGCGTCCAAAAATACGTCGTATCCGATACGACAACCGAGAAAGATATAATATGGAATCCCACCACAATTATTCGTGGTGCTGACTTCTTGAAGACGGTGTCCGAATTACGCACACAGCCGGGAGGCTACATCTATGTGTATGGCAGCGCTACGATGGTCAGGTCTTTGCTTGAGGCCGATCTAGTTGACGAATTGCTGCTCACCATCGAGCCGATCATTCTTGGTGGTGGGAAAACGATTTTCGCTAAGAATGGAAAGGCGATTCCTTTTACGCTTGAGTCGTCAGTTAAAGCCAGTACAGGTGCGCAAGTTTGCCGGTATATTCGTGCTCAATAGCCTATATGCAGCGGCTAACAACAGCATGAACTCGGACTGGAAAAAGCTGCATAGCTAAGCGGCGCAGCTTTTTCCAGCCAGTTACGCTGAGTTTTGCGCAATTCCGGTTTTCCCGCACCCGGTTGATATCATTAACTCGTTGTGCACAATTCGTTCAGCCCGAATCCAGTGTCGATTTATTCGTCATTTCAACTTGCCGTGTCAAGTCGTATTCCGTGATTAAGTTTTTTTATCCATGGAAGCCTATGATGAAAAGACAGTTTTTGCTATGCATTTTACTCATTTTTAATTTCACAATCCCGCCGAATTACGCACAGAATGTACGCAATTTTCCCATCGAAAATCTTTCGATTGAGCATGGTCTTTCCAATGCTAAAATTAATTGTATTTTGCAGGATAGTCGTGGATTCATCTGGATCGGTACGTCGAATGGTTTGAATCGTTATGATGGGCAGGAGTTCAAAGTTTTCACCCACCATCCCGGGGATTCTATTTCCATTCCAAGTTCATGGATTATGTGTCTGTTTGAGGACCGGAACAATGTATTGTGGGTCGGAACTGACAATGGACTTTGTCGCTTCGATCGGGCGAGGGAATCGTTTGACCGGTTTGCGGTAAATCATGATAAGCCTGCAAGTCTGAGTGAACCACGCATCAGAGATATTTGTGAAACAGCCGCCGATACCAACGCGTTGTGGGTAGCGATTCAGGTAGGGGAGCGCGCCACCATCGGCGGGTTGCATCGATTTGATCTTGAAACTAATAAAATCACCGCTTTTCAATACAATCCCAGAGATGGGCCTTTAAATAAATTTGTGTTAACATATTATGTCCGATGATCAATAATTAATCGCAAATTGATACATATCCATTTTCCAGTTTTTAGGTGATCCAAATTTTCGATTACAATCTATCCCACAAAACTAAAATTTCTGTCAAGACTGCGATATTGAACTGCTTCACTGATATGCTCGGGTAAAATCGCCTCTTGGTTGCCCAAATCCGCGATTGTCCGGGCAACTTTGAGAATTCTGTCATAAGCACGGGCGGAAAAACCGAGCCTGTTAATAGCCAGCCGCATCAGTTCCTGTCCTTCACTGGTAATTCTGCAAAAAGCCCGGATTTCCTTCGAATCCATGTGTGCATTGCAAAAAACATGATTCAATCCTGTAAACCGTGCCTGCTGCTTCGCCCGGGCATGCATTACCCGTGTGCGAATTTGCTCTGAAGACTCGCCATGCCGGGATGATGACAATTCTTTGTATTTTACCGCCGGAACTTCCACATGAATATCAATTCTATCCAACAGGGGACCGCTAATTTTCGCCAGATAGCGCTGTACCTGCGGTGTTGTGCACGAACAATCGTGTTTTGGGTCATTGAGATAGCCGCACGGGCAGGGGTTCATCGCGGTGATGAGTAGAAATTTTGCCGGGTAAGTCAGCGATAAGAGAGCACGAGAGATGGTCACCAGGCCGTCTTCCATTGGCTGACGTAAAACTTCAAGCACATTTTTTTTAAATTCGGGCATTTCGTCGAGAAAGAGTACACCGTGGTGTGAAAGGCTCACTTCACCGGGTTTGGGTATTTTTCCACCACCAATGAGCCCGGCATCGCTGATTGTATGATGCGGCGATCGAAATGGTCTCGTGGCAATTAATGCAGAATCGGCTGGTAATAATCCAGCGACGGAGTGGATTTTTGTTGTTTCCAGCGCTTCATCCAATGTCATATCGGGGAGAATTGTTGCGAATCGTTTCGCCAGCATGGTTTTTCCAGAACCCGGCGGACCAATCATTATTATATTATGCCCACCGGCTGCCGCAATTTCAAGCGAACGTTTGGTGCTTTCCTGGCCTTTGACATCTTTAAAATCTACCAAATTATCGCGGGAGGTGGAAAATAGTTTTTGGCTGTCCAATTGAAAAGGGGGGATGGGAATTTGATTGTTCAGGAATTGTATTGCCTGCGATAAGGTTTTCACGGGAATTACGTCAATGTCATTGACGATCGCAGCCTCTTTGGCATTGGCGGGGGGAAGGATGATGCCGCGAAATTTCTTTTTTTTCGCAGTGATGGCGATTGGCAAAATACCGTGAACTGGTTGCAGGCTGCCGTCGAGAGAAAGTTCACCGATAATCAGGTATTCTCCAAGTTTATTTCTTGAAATCTGCCCTGCTGCGGAGAGAATCCCCACCGCCATCGGCAGATCAAAACCGGTACCTTCTTTTTTTATATCAGCCGGCGCCAGATTGATGGTAACCCGTTTTTGCGGAAATCGCAGGTCACTGTTTTTGATTGCTGCCCAAATTCGTTCTTTGGACTCACGAACGGCTCCCTCGGGTAAACCAACCGTTAAAATGGATGGAAGTTGTCCTTCAAGGTGGGTTTCAACTGTCACAATATAAGCATCGATGCCGAGAACTGCTGCACTTTTAATTTTCGAAAGCATATCTCTCCCCAGATTTTTTTATGTCCACATAAGTTGTACAAAAATATAAGATTATTGTCAACGAAAAAGAAAATATTTTTCTGCCTGTCTGAACAATGGTTCCGGTTTTTAGTAATAAGATTTGCAGGAATTATCTACAACAGGCGATTGTTAATAAAATCATAACGCCCAATCCAATGATCGCTGTGTCTGTTCAAAGTTTGTCAATTCTTTACCGGGATTTTACGATATGCGCTGTCATTTGATGGCTTAACTCACGATGTGTTTTATTTTGGTAACTTTACTCATCATGATTTATAATTAAAGAATAAAACTGTATTTTCATTGTAATTCTTGCATGGCTTTAACTTTGCATGCCGATGATAGTACTTGGGCTGCATTCATCAATCGAAATTAATCCTTAATTATTTGGTATCATGGAGGCATAACATGGCTAGTGCTAATCAGGTTAAATCCAAAATGAGCATTGAGGGCATTATTGGTTCAAGCAATAATATTGATACCTATCGTGCTTTGACCTGGGAAGGGAGTTTCGAAGACTATTTGCAACTCGTGAAGGAAGATCCGAAAATTACCCGGTCGGCCTTCGAACGAATTTACCAAATGATCCTTTCTTATGGCACACAGGAATACGAAGAAGACCGAGAGAAAGTAATCCGCTATAAATTTTTTGATGATCCCATCGATGATGGCAAAGATGCTGTTTTTGGGCTCGACAAACAGTTGATGAAAATCGTCAATTTATTCAAATCTGCCGCACAGCAATATGGCACAGAAAAGCGTGTTTTCCTCTTGCATGGGCCTGTGGGCTCGTCTAAAAGTACCATCGTTCGCCTGCTAAAAAAAGGGATGGAAAAATACTCGCGAACGGATGAGGGCGCGCTCTACACTTTCAAATGGGAGGTCAAAAATGAAGAGGGGGAAATGGAATGGGTCAGTTGCCCGATGCACGAAGATCCATTACACCTGATCCCGGAATACCATCGCGAGAGTTTTATCAAAGCGCTGTTCAAAAAAGAAGAAGATATTCCTATTTCGATATATGCGGAGTTATGCCCATTTTGCCGACAGACTTTTCGGGAATATTTAAAAAAATACGACGGTGACTGGACAAAACTTTTTGCAAATGTCAAAGTGTGCCGTCTTGTTCTTTCTGAAAAAGACCGCGTTGGCATTGGCACCTTTCAGCCGAAAGATGAAAAAAATCAGGATTCGACAGAGCTCACCGGTGACATCAATTATCGAAAAATTGCGATGTATGGTTCCGATTCTGATCCGCGGGCGTTCAATTTTGACGGTGAATTCAATATTGCAAACCGGGGTATTATTGAATTTATCGAGGTTCTCAAGCTCGATGTCGCCTTTTTGTATGACTTGCTGAGTGCATCTCAGGAACATAAAATCAAACCGAAAAAATTCGCCCAAACGGATATCGATGAAGTCATCATCGGGCATACCAATGAACCTGAATACCGGAAATTGCAGTCCAACGAATTCATGGAGGCGCTGCGTGACCGGACGGTTAAGATCGATATACCGTACATAACCCGCCTTGATGATGAAATCAAAATCTACAAAAAAGATTTTTATGAGAAAAAAGTGCGCGGGATGCATATTGCCCCGCATACCATCGAGATGGCCGCCATGTGGGCAATTTTAACCCGGCTCGAAGAACCAAAAAAAGCCCAGCTTTCGGTCCTGCAGAAATTGAAGCTCTACAACGGCAAATCTTTGCCCGGTTTCACGCGGGACAATATAAAAGAATTGCGCACGGAATCCATTCATGAAGGCATGGAAGGAATCTCACCCCGTTACATTCAGGATAAAATTTCCAATGCACTGGTGAATGAAACCACACGGCGTTCGATCAATCCATTTATGGTGTTGAACGAACTGGAAAATGGCTTGAAAAACCACAGTCTCATTCGCAGCGAAGACCAGCGCAAGCGTTACCGCGAACTGCTTTCCATCGTCAAAGATGAGTATACGGACATTGTGAAAAATGAAGTGCAGCGCGCCATCGCGGCGGACGAAGATGCCCTCAAACGCTTGTGTGGCAATTACATCGATAATGTCAATGCCTACACGCAAAAGCAAAAGGTAAAAAATGTCTACACCGGTGTCGACGAAGAGCCGGATGAGATGCTAATGCGTTCGATCGAAATGAAAATCGAAATTCCGGAAAGCCGAAAAGAAGATTTTCGCCGGGAAATTATGAATTATATCGGTGCTTTGGCGTTGGAAGGCAAAACATTTGATTATCGCTCAAATGAACGGCTGCAAAAAGCTTTGGAACTGAAACTCTTCGAAGATCAAAAAGATTCGATTAAACTCACGACACTCATTTCAAATGTTGTTGACAAAGAAACCCAGGAAAAAATTGATGTCGTAAAATCAAGAATGATTAAATATTATGGTTACAACGATGAAAGCGCGACAGATGTGCTCAATTATGTAGCCAGTATTTTTGCCCGTGGCGATGTAAAAAATACTGAAAATTCTTGATAGCGAAAAAAATATGGGTTTTGTATGTCTAAACGAATTGAAAAAGACCAGGCACGGTTTCGCAGTATTATTCGTGGCCGGGTGAAAAAGAATCTTAAAAAATATATAACCCACGGCGAGCTCATTGGGAAAAAAGGCAAAGATTTTGTCTCGATTCCAATCCACCAGGTAAATATCCCCAAATTTCGTCATGATCCGCAAAAGAGTGGTGGCGTTGGTCAGGGTGAAGGCGAAAAAGGCACGCCCGTCGGGAAAGCCGACGAGGCAGGGCAAGGGCAAGCTGGCGCCGCACCCGGGCAGCACATCCTCGAAGTGGACGTGTCACTCGATGAACTGGCGGATATGCTTGCTGAAGAATTGGAGCTGCCGAATATTCAACCAAAGGGGCAAAAGAATATTGAGAGCGATAAAAAAGTTTATACCGGCATCAGTCAGGCAGGCCCCGAGTCACTCCGCCATTTCAAGCACACTTTTAAAAGAGCATTGCGCCGTCATATTTCTGCGGGAACTTATGATCCCAAAAATCCCATAATTGTGCCCGTCCGCGAGGACCGCCGCTACCGCACCTGGAAAGTGAAAGATGAACCAGTTGCCAAAGCGCTGATAATTTACATGATGGACGTCTCCGGTTCCATGGGCGAGGAGCAGAAAGAAATTGTGCGGCTGGAATCATTTTGGATCGATACCTGGTTGCAGCGCCAGTATAAAAATCTTGAAACGCGCTATATTATTCACGATGCTGTGGCTCATTTGGTTGACAAAGAGACTTTTTACACAACCCGTGAAAGCGGTGGGACGATCATTTCTTCTGCTTATAAAATGGCACAGGAGATGATCGAACTTGAGTTCCCGCTCGATGAATGGAATATATATTTGTTTCACTTTTCCGATGGCGACAATTGGGGAGAATCTGACACCAACACCTGTTTTTCAATTCTCGAAGAATCATTACTGCCTGCGGCTAACCTGTTTTGCTATGGACAGGTTGAGAGCCCTTATGGCAGCGGGCAATTTATAAAAGATTTAAAAGGCAAATTTCCGGAAGAAGAGAAATTGGTACTTTCAGAAATAGCCGATAAAGAGGCGATTTATAATTCGATAAAAGAATTCCTGGGTAAAGGGAAGTAACGAATGAATTTACCATCAGAATATATAAAGTGGAAAGATGAAATTCAGGAATATGCTGAGGGATATGGCCTGGATTTTTTTGAAACCATTTTTGAACTGATAACCTACGAAGAGATAAATTACATCGCAAGTTATGGCGGCTTTCCTATCCGGTATACTCACTGGCGTTTTGGAATGCAATACGAGGAATTGTCCAAAAGCTATGCGTACGGGTTATCGAAAATATATGAGATGGTGATAAATAATGATCCCTGTTATGCCTATTTGATGAAAAGCAATCAAATGGTCGACCAGAAGCTGGTGATGGCCCATGTTTACGCCCATTGTGATTTTTTCAAAAATAATATGTATTTCTCCAAAACCAACCGCAAGATGATCGACAACATGGCCAATCATGCCACGCGGGTGGAACGGCACATCGACCGTTACGGCGCTGAAAATGTGGAGAATTTCATCGATGCCTGCTTATCGATTGAAAATTTAATCGACCCTCACTCTGTTTTTAATGTCTCCGCACAGGATTTTCCGGATGAAAATCAAGCAGGTAAAAAGGCAAATTCCCATCACTTTCGATTCCACAGTGAAAAAGAATACCTGGAAAGTTTTATCAATCCGCCGGATGTTCTGGCACGCAAAAGAAAAGAGTGGAAGGATAAAAAAGACCTGACAGAGAAAAAGATACCTGTTGAACCGCAGCAGGATGTACTGGCATTTTTACTCGAGTATGCCCCTTTGGAACAGTGGCAATACGATGTACTTTCCATAATTCGTGATGAAGCCTATTATTTCGCGCCGCAGGGGCAGACGAAAATTATGAATGAGGGTTGGGCAACCTACTGGCATTCGAAAATTATGACCACAAAAGTCCTGTCCGATGCTGAAATAATTGATTATGCGGATCATCACTCCGGCACAGTGGCGGCCTCTCCCGGCCAATTGAATCCTTATCGTTTGGGCGTCGAATTGCTGAAAGACATCGAGGAGCGCTGGAACAAAGGCAAGTTTGGTAAAGATTATGACGAGTGCGACGATTATCTCGAAAAGAAAAGCTGGGATAAAAAGCTCGGTCTGGGCCGGGAAAAAATATTTGAAGTGCGAAGGTTATACAATGACGTTATGTTTATCGATGCGTTTTTAACCCCGGAGTTTGTGAGCGAACATTTGCTTTTCACTTATGCCCATAACGCAACAAGCGGTCATTATGAAATATCTGAACGGGAATTCAAACAAGTAAAACATAAACTTTTGCAAGGTCTGACAAATTGGGGCCAACCTTTTATCTTTGTTGAAGATGGAAATTTTTTAAACAGGGGTGAGTTGTTGCTGCGCCACCGGCACGAGGGTATTGATTTAAATGTCAATGAAGCGAAAGACACTCTGAAAAATCTTTTCACCATCTGGAACCGCCCTGTTAATCTTGAATCTATTCTTGGGGAAAAACAAGTCCGATTTGTGTTTGATGGTCAGGAACACACGATAAAAAATATTGAATGAAGAAACACGAATATTAAGTTGAAAAAGTTTTGACCTGCATTCGTTTTCATTAGCTCAATTTTGCCTGGTTGTTTTACAACGGGATTTGATGATCGAAAATAGCGCGAATTGAAATGAGGTGCACAGCTAATGATTCTCCCAACAATTTCCTCCAGTAAACGTTTGCTAATATTTATCATCACCGGATTTTATTTCTCCCCAAATCTCTCTATTTCCCTATTGGCATCACCCGGGAATCCCAACTCTCATGCTGAAAAACTGGAATTTGACGACAAAAAAATTCCGGAATTTTATCCCAATCTCACAGAAATTTATGCAAAAATGGATTCGCTGTGCGCGAAGTATCCGCATATCCTGCATAAAGAGCAAATAGGGGTGAGTTCCACAAAAGCGCAACCAATTTGGGCTTTAAAACTCAGCGACAATCCTGAAAGGAGTGAAGATGAACCGGCTGTCCTGTTTTCAAGTTTGCATCATGCTCGTGAAGCGATTGGCGTGCTATTCACTTTGCATTTTCTGGAAGAAATCACCCGGGTTTACAACAGCAATCCCATCGCGCAGGAATTGATCAATAATTTAAGTATTTGGGTTGTTCCAGTCGTCAATCCGGACGGCTATGAATATATGTTTCAGCATACAAAAACCTTCCCATGGTGGCGGAAAAATATCCGCAATTATTACACACGCAAACGCAACATGGGGCTTGGGGTCGATCTCAATCGCAATTATAATTTTAACTGGAAAAATGGTGGTGGGGACACACCTTCGAGCTGGTACTACCGCGGACAATCGGCAGCTTCTGAAGCAGAGGTGCAGGCCATGCAGAAGCTGGCTTTGCGGGAAAATATATTGGCCGGCGCAACATTTCATAGTTATGGCGAATTAGTTCTGTTTCCGTGGGGCAATTATTATACGTCGCCGGACCAGGATATATTGTATGAATGGGCGAAAGGAATTGCCAATCGTTTGGAGAAAAAAGATGGGCGTGATACCTATGATATCGGCATGCTGGATGGCCTTGCCGGACAAAGCTCAAACTGGATGCTTGGACAATTGCGTGCAGCAGATTTCACTTTTGAACTTGGAACAGAGTATTTCCCGGATCAAAAAGAAGTAAATAAAGTTTTGCATCAAACCCGGAAAAGTGTTATGTTTTTTCTGCAAAATATCTTGCATACCGGGATACGCGGGCACGTTGTTGATTTTCAAACCGGAAAACCTGTAGTCGCACGAATTTTGGTCGAAGGTTTGGAAGCGAGTTTCATCGCCGAACGGAATTCGGAGGAAATGTTCGGCCGTTTTGAACGGCTGATGTTGCCGGGACGCTATAATTTAACGATTCTGGCAAAAGGTTATTGCCCGCAATTTATGCCGGAGATTCAAGTCCAAAAAGATGAAGTTACAGAATTGACTGTCTTTTTAATGCGTGAAGAAAGCAGCCAGCTGGATGCGACCCATTAATTTGATAGATGTTGTTGGAGGTAGGAAGGATGAAAAAGTATGTTTGGGGTTTGGTGACAGGTGTGTTTTTAGCAGGCACGCTTGTCGGGCTTGCGCAAGAAACCTTTTTTCAGGGTAAAATTGTTTATCTGTTGAGCACCAAAAGCTCTGTTTTATCGCAGCCCTTCAGCACGGGGAAAACGGTGACCCAAATCGTCAAAGGCACCCCGATGATAGTAGTCGAGGAGGAAAATGATTGGTTGAAAGTCGCAATCACGGGCTATCTTCTCAAATCCGCTGTAACAGGCGATATCAATCAATTAAAAGGTCCTGCATTGCAGGCGTCGATGATTGTCCTCTCCGACAAAGCCAGCGCAGATACCATACTCGGCCAGCTTCGTGGCGGAGCAGATTTTGCCAAGTTGGCGAAGGAAAAATCTGCTGATAAAGTGAGTGGTGCGCGCGGTGGCGATTTAGGCGAATTTTATCCCGGTGACTTTGCGCCGGCATTTGAAGATGCGATCAAGCTATTAAAACCAGGACAGATTTCTGAAGTTGTTAGCCTGGGTGGCCGGTACCATATTTTTAAAAGAATTAAATAGTTTTTAGTTGAATGGCTGCCAGCAATTCAACTTGAGCAATTGACAAATTTGAATCTTTGAAATTTTAGCAATCGTTGCTGTTTAATTAAGGCGTCTGCCCAATTTCTGTTGAGGTAAAATCCTATCGACTCAGTTATTACCAAACATTTCGAACGGCTGGAAAACATGTATTTATCTGCACCGATAAATGCATTTTTTCAGCCTGAAATCCAAATTTCACAGGGTAAAGCTGAAATATCGGTCACCATAAAAAGGGATTTTTTCCATGCCGCAGGCGCTGTGCACGGTTCTGTCTATTTTAAAATGCTCGATGATGCCGCTTTTTTTGCCGCTAACTCCCTCGAAACTGAAGTCTTTGTTTTAACAACGAGCTTCACTACTTACCTGACTCGCCCCGTTTCAACTGGATTAATCCGGTCGGTTGGCCGGGTTGTCAACCGCACGAAAAGCCAGTTTATTGCTGAATCTATTGCCTACGATAGTCATAACAATGAAATAGCGCGTGGCAATGGAATCTTTGTGCGCAGTAAAATTTCGCTGGCTGAAACACCGGGTTACAATGAAAAATAATTTTAATTTCATTCATCAATTTTCCTTCAGTGACACATGCACACTCAGTTCTACCTGGTAATCTCCCTACTTAATATTTTAATTGATATAAAAACAAGACCTTAATTTGTTATCTCAAATTCGTATTTTTCAAGAAAATATCATATTTGTGAAGTTCAGACTTTGCTTGTTCTGTGCGATAATGAATAAATGAGATGCTTGCAGTTAATAAAATTATCAGGCATGCGAAATTTATCGTACCGTAAAAAGGAGAGCTACATGAGACAACATTTTTTTACCAGAACTGTGGGAGTCAGGCTGTTTCTCGGCTTGCTGTTCCTGCTGTTTGGCTCAGCATTTTTGGGAGCACAAACATTTACAATTAATGGCGAAACAAATCACCAGGCAACAGTCGGTGATTCTTTAGAACTTTTGTATACCTTCACTGGCAGTGATACGGCTTTCACTGTCGAAGTATTTCTTGATGCCGATGATGACGGCGCAGCAACGGCAGCAGATATTCTGATTTTCCATTCTGAGGGAGAGGAAGATTTCTTCGTAGATGGAGGTTTCAATGATGACGATGGCGCCCGTGATGGCCAGCTGACCATTCTCATCGATGAGTTTTTCGAGGTAGCTCCTGCTCAATTTATTTTCGTTTGCACCCAGGAAAGCGGGGCTTCGGCAAGTGCAATTTTAGCTCAGGAACACAAGCCTTCAAATACGGTTGTTGCCGGTTTCGTCAGTGTTCCGGATAGTGTTAAAAATATTTTTGTGTTCGCTCAGCCGCAATATTGGGATGACAATGGCGATTCGTCCAACGTTCCACCCAATAGTGCGATTGGCAATTTGAGTTTGGGGAAAGTTGCAAATAGTGCAACACCCAAAGAGCTGAAAACCCTCCTGCAAAGCAAGGCGGAAAAGATTTTTGGTGCCCAGCAGGATGACGATCCCAATGATGGCCCCTGGTGTGGCTACGATCCCGGGAATGACGATGATGGTGACAAGGATTATATGTTCTTTGCCACTCGTACCGATGAAAATGGCGAATTTTCTATTCCACTTCCAAATGATGCAACGATCGAGCAGCGGTGGATGCTTGGGACATTTGATGAATTTGGTGTTTTAACAGGGTTTTTTCCACCTCCACCGATCGAATTTTCGCTGCAAAGCCCCCCGCTGGATGCGGATTTTCAGTACATCCCGACAAACTCACAAATTGTTGGGACTGTCACTGATAAGTTCGGAAATCCACTGCTTGATTTCTTCGGAAATCCATTGGAAGTTGAAGTATTTGCGTGGAATGATGATGGTCCCGGTCCCGGGCCGGAATTGCATACAAATACCGTTGGTGGCACATTTGTTCTCGACGTCTTACCCGGGAAATACGGTATTGGCGTTGGTCATTTGAGAGACCGCTTTTTGCATCCGGAACCCCAATTTGTTGAAATTTTTGAAAATGCGACGATCACAGTTGATTTTATGTTGCTCGAACTGGACTCGTTTATCGCAGGCCAGGTCTGGATTCGCGATGAAGGCCCGGTAGAATGTGTTCGCATCGAAGCAAAATCGCATCAGGGCGGATGGTCTGAGGCATGGACAGATGGCGGCGGTAATTTTTGGTTGCGTGTCAGTTCCCAGGCAGATCCATGGGATGTTTGGTTGGATGAATGGTCAATGCCACACGATCTGATGGTGGAAGGAGACCCTCATCGCGTCGTTTCTGCCGGAAATGACTCAGTCAATTTTATTTTGATTCGGCGTGAAGCACCCCCCGAAGATCCTGAAATTGTTTCAATCCACGATATTCGTGGTGATCAGGGGAAACAGGTACGCGTAACATTTCGTGGCAGTGCTGGAGATTTTGTCGATGAATTCGGCAATTCCTGGGGTGAAGAAATCGGCAACTACCATCTTTGGCGCCGTGGACCGCAGGTACCCTACGATGGTGGTGATGGAAATTACATCGAATACGATGGTCAAGAAATTCTGAAAGTGGCCAATTTACAAGCTGCAATGGCCAAAGGTTCAGAAAACGGCGACCGAATTTTTGATGAAAATGGCGATTGGTTGTGGGATTTTATCGTTACAATTCCTGCTGTGCGGCAGCCGCATTATTCCTACGTCGCTCCAACTTTGCGTGATTCAACGGCATTTGGCCCCGGCTGGACGCATTTTCGTGTCTCGGCGCAATCGGCGTGGTCGCAAAATAACTGGTTCAGTTTTCCAGATAGCGGATATTCTGTGGATAATCTGTTTCCAAAATTTGCCGGCCTCAGCGCCTATCTGGAAGACAGCGGCGTGCTGGTTGCCTGGCTGCTCGACAATACGCCTGACCTGGCTGCTGTGCGGGTTTATCGTGGCACAACCGCTAATTTTTCTCCAGACGCAAGCAATTTGATCGCTACCGTCAAAGATAACTCATTCTTTGATACGGCAGGCGATGCGAATAGCTACTACATCGCCGTTTTATTGGACGATGCGGGCAATGCCACACGATCTGTCGCTGTTAAAGCTTCGTTAACAAACGTTGATGAGCTTTTTGCCGCTGAGATTCCGCAATCGTTTGAACTCAAACAGAATTACCCGAATCCATTTAATCCTTCCACACGAATCATGTTTGCGGTTCCGCAAAAAGCATTTGTCAACCTGGCCATTTATGATGTGCTCGGTCGAAAAATTCGGACACTTGCTGCAAAAAATTATGCGGTTGGATATCACTCGATTACCTGGGATGGTATGGATCAAAATGGATTGCGCGTCCCCTCAGGTCTGTATATTTACAAATTGGTGACTGGAAACACTGTTTTACAACAAAAAATGACATTGACAAAGTAGCCTGAAATATGCGCCCGGATCTCATGAATTCATGCGGTCCGGGCTATTTTTTTTAACAATCTTTCTCGTCGTTTGAACAGCGCCCGATGTAACTCCGGGTTAATAACTGCACCTAATTCCTGTCGAATTTTCAATACATCCAGACTTCTGTTGGTGAACTCGCTTGCGCGTAAGAAATTCTTTTCTTTGTGTTCATAATATTTGGCTAATTCAATGGCCGTTCTAATTGAAAACTCAACTTCATTGATTTGCCTTAACCATACTTTTTCTGATTCTTGAAAGCGCTTTGTTTTTTTATAAAGCAAGCCTAAATCGAATAGTAAATCACTTTTATCCTCTTGCGAAATATTCTCCGAGTCGATCAGGATTTTGTAGCGGTCGATGGCTGGATTGATTTCATTATTGTCTTTGAATAGTTGCGCGACACGTTTTTCTTGCGGCTGGACAGCCATCCTTGATTTTTCAGGTTGTTTTATTGCCTGATGCAGAATTTGAATAATAGCAGCCATCGAGATAATATCCATCTGGTTGTGGTATATCACTTTTTTCAATTGCTTCGTGTTGTTAGTTTGAAGGTAATCCATGAAAATTTGGGGAATTTCTTCCCCCGGCACATCGCCTTGCCGAGCGAGATTTAATAGTTTATTTTCGAGTGTGATGAGTGTGCAGTCGCCGAAGTCGTTTTTCCAAATTCTGCGGGAAGCATGCAAAACATCAAAATTTTGATGCAAGTCAATACTTGGCCGGATTCTGTTTTGGATAAATCGAGCTGTCAGAAGAGGAATATCGTAGGACTTGCCGTTGAACGAGACAAGACCGCTGTGTTCCGCGAGTTTATTTTCAAGATAGGAGAGAACACTAACTTCATCATTCAGTCCCGGCATAAAGAGTTGCTCAACAACAAAATGCTGATCTGAAAAGTAACCCAGCCCAACCAGAAAAGCATAGGTGCCGCTACCGCCGGAAAGCCCGGTGGTTTCCGTATCGATGAACAGGGCAGAGTGGAAGGAGAAATGGCCGTCTACCTTTTTCTTCGATAAAATCGTGATGGTGGCACCGGGAATTTTTTCGACTCCATTTAATTTTATCGTACCGTAGTTTTCACTGAGCTTTTGTTTTTTAATGATTCGTATAAAACGGCCATTTTCTAAATTTATAACTTCACCACCCAACTCAAGAGCTGTCCTTTCATAATCCACCGGATTGTTCACAAATTTTGTGACCGGTTTTTTTTGAACTGATTTATGCAGTTGGCGTAGTTTTTCTTTGGTATTCATGGTTTTTTTAATTAAAAATGAGAGCATTGATTACAGGCTTACAATTGCAAAAACAAAAGTGTAATTTGATCAAAGATATCCGATAGATTTGCCTATGCTTAGAGTTGAGAGTTTATTTGGAATGCATATTGCCATTGGAACCACAAATTGTTTATCACAATCAATTTACATGAATTCGCTAATCTTTAGCAAATGAATTATCAGGATGATAATGAATTATTTGAAAGTCTTTAAAAGGATTTTTCTACCAAGGGCGTTTCTTTCCGTTTTTCTTTTGCTTTTTTCTGTTCCCGTTTTCGCACAATCTCCTGTAATTTTTTGGGGAAAAATAATCAATGAGAAGAATGAATTTGCAACAACAGCTGAGTTTGATTTAAAACTTTACAGTCAGGATGATTCGAGCGGTATATTACAGCTACAGAGTTTCGGATGCGGATTCAACGATGAGTTGGGTATATTTTGGCTCTCCTCTGAAAATCTGGTTTTGCAAGATACACTCACCCTTGAAATCGAAAACAGCATTTCGCATTGTAAATTCACCTCATATTTGATAATTAACAACAATGAATCGCGCATAATAAATCTTGGGGAATTTCATCTCACTGCAGATTCGTCGCTCGAGTATATTTACATTGGTGAAAATTCAATTTTGGGTGATCCAAATATTCCCACTGTGGTTGATGGAGATTTTGTGCAATCTGATGATTCTCCCAATTTAAAAATTCAGCAACTCGGCAATCCATATCCCAATCCATTTATTGCATCCCACCATGATTATTTAACGATCCCAATTTATTCTATTGCAAAATTTGAGCTTCGCGTGTACATCTACGATATTCGTGGCAGGCTTATTTGGATGGATGAGTCCAATCACTTGGGAAAATCATCTGTTCTCGCAAACTGGGACGGAAGAGATTTCGCCAATCGTAGCGTTACAACAGGGACTTATGTTGTCCTGGCTGTATCAGGTTCCCAACGGGAGCAAAAACTAATATCACTGGTGAAATAAAAGCTGTAACAGTCTTTCACTTCTTCACAAATTATAAAAATAAACTGTTGATCAGTGATCCGCGCAGCAGCAATCAACCATTTCCCACGTACGATTTTGTAAATTATTTTGAAATCAATTAGCCAGATTATGTGCCGCTCCGAATTTTGATTTTTATGAACCAACAGTAAGAAGTTGACTTTTTTAGCATTTTCATTTATATTCATCAGCTTTGTACTCAAATCCAGGCCGGGAGCTTCTCATGCTTCGATGGGGAGTGCTCAATTTAAATAAAATTATAGAGTTATAATAATCCATAGAGGAAGTAAATGGCAAGTACTGCAGATTTTCGTACCGGTTTTACATTTGAAATGGATGGCGGTGTGTGGTCCATTATCGATTTCCAACACGTTAAAATGGCGCGTGGTGGAGCGATTTATCGCACCAAGATTAAGAACATAAAAACCGGACGTGTCCAGGAAAAGACATTTCGTTCCGGGGAAAAAGTTCAGGACGTTATGGTTATGCGTCATAAGATGCAATTTTTATATCGCTCAGATGATAATTTCGTTTTTATGGACAATGAATCTTACGAACAAATCGAAGTATCTTCCGACCTTGTCGGAGATGCAGATAAATTTATGAAAGAAGGGGACACAGTTGATATCTTGCAAGTCCATTCGGACCCGGTGTCACTGGAGCTTCCCATATCAGTTGAATTGCAAATCACACAAACCGACCCTGGATTAAAGGGGGACACGGCTTCGGGTGGCGGCAAACCGGCCACACTGGAAACCGGGGCTGTTGTTACAGTACCACTTTTTATTTCTGAAGGTGAAATGATCCGCGTCGATACTCGAACCGGAGCGTACATCGAACGAGTTAAATCATAAAATCCGGTACAAATAAGTTGGAGGAAAAATGACAGAGGATCAGATCCAAAGATTGATAAAAATGGTTGAAGGGGCAGATATTGCTGAACTTGAAGTCTCAAAATGGGGACGAAAAGTAAGAATATCAAAATATCCCACGAATGCGGGGATGGCGGCTATGCCGCAACCTGCGCAAATACAACTGCAGACTTCGACGCCCGCTCCCGCACCAGGGCATTCTGCCGCATCTGAAATAAATGAAATACCGGCAGCACCCGAAGAAGCGAACCCCACTCCTACGGAGACTGAAGGTGAACAGGTAAAATCACCGATGGTTGGCACGTTTTATCGCGCCCCGGCACCTGAAGCCCCGCCATACGTTAGTGTCGGCGACACGGTGAAGGAAGGTCAGGTTTTGTGCATAATTGAAGCAATGAAATTAATGAATGAGGTTGAAGCGGAATTTCCGTGCCGAATTATTAAAATTGTCAACGATGACGCACAACCAGTAGAATACAATCAACCACTGTTTATAGTTGAACGCTTGTAGTGATTAATAAATCTGGTTTCGGAAAGGCTACAATTTGAAAAAAGTACTAATCGCTAATCGTGGTGAGATTGCCCTACGAATAATACGAGCGTGTAAAGAGCTGGGAATTAAAACGGTTGCAGTATATTCGGAAGCGGATGTAGACTCGTTGCATGTCCGTTTCGCCGATGAAGCTGTTTGTATCGGCCCACCGCAAAGCAGTGAGAGTTACCTGCTTATCCCGCGGATAATTTCTGCAGCGGAGGTCACCAATGCCGATGCCATCCATCCCGGATATGGATTTCTCGCTGAAAATGCGGAATTTGCTGAAGTGACAAAATCCTGCAATATAAAATTTATTGGCCCCGAGCCAGACATGATACGCAAACTTGGCGACAAAGCATTTGCCAAGCACTCAATGAAAAGTGCCAAAGTGCCGACAATTCCCGGCAGTGACGGCCTGGTTGAAAGTGTGAAAGAAGCCGAAAAACTGGCCGATGAAGCTGGCTACCCAGTGATTATCAAAGCGACAGCTGGAGGTGGTGGTCGCGGTATGCGTCTTGTACGAAAAAAATCCGATCTGGAAAAGATGTTCAACCAGGCGCAGCAAGAAGCGCTTGCCGGCTTTGGAAATCCAGGCGTTTATTTAGAAAAATATTTTACCCATGCCCGCCATATTGAAGTTCAAGTTATTGGTGACAATCACGGAAATGTGATGGCCCTGGGTGAGCGTGAGTGTTCAATTCAACGCAAACATCAAAAATTGATCGAGGAATCACCATCTCCTGCAGTTTCCGAAAAATTACGGGAAGAAATGTGCGATGCGGCCATTCGGGGTGCAAAAAAAGTTAATTATCAAAGTGCCGGAACAATAGAGTTTTTATTTCAGGATAATAAATTTTACTTTATGGAAATGAATACCCGAATTCAGGTTGAACATCCGGTAACGGAAACTGTTTTGGGAATTGACCTGATAAAAGAACAAATTCTGGTGGCTGATGGGAAAAAACTTTCCTTTCATGAAGGAAAAATGAAGTTACGTGGTCATGCGATTGAATGCCGGATAAATGCCGAAGACCCGGAGCACAACTTTCGTCCGAGTCCGGGAAAAATTTCCACTTTTCACGTACCTGGTGGCCCCGGAGTTCGTGTCGATACACACGCTTACGCACACTATGTAATACCCCCATATTACGATAGTTTGATTGCAAAGTTGATCGTGCATGGAAAAGATCGGCAAGAAGCCATCGACAGAGCTCAGCGTGCCCTGGATGAATTTATAGTTGAAGGCATAAAAACTACGATTCCATTCCATCAAAAAGTGATGAAAAATAAAGCATTTCGTGCGGGGAAATTTGATACAACATTTCTTGAAACGGAAAAATTGTAAGCGAGTATAATCTACTAACTATATCTTGGTAAAATTCGATCTGGAGGAAAAATGAACGTCCCTGGTAATTTAAAATACACAGATGACCATGAATGGGTTCTTGTAGAAAATGGAATTGCTACGATTGGCATCACGGATTACGCTCAAAGTGAACTTGGTGACATTGTATTTGTTGAATTACCTGAAGAAGGCTCGGAAACTGCCCAGAGTGAGCCTTTTGGTACCATCGAAGCTGTAAAGGCGGTATCTGATCTATTGGCGCCTGTTTCCGGCGAAGTTCTGGAGATAAATGTCGCGCTTGATGATGAACCGGAAGTCATTAATTCCGATCCCTACGGTGGCGGTTGGATGATCAAAGTTAAAATGAGTGATGAAAGCGAAGTGGATACTTTGCTCACAGCTGAAGCCTATTCTGAAATGATTGATGGCTAATATCTCGAGGAACTTTAGCGGAAATTATGTGGTAAGGTTTACTAAGTTTTCTGCAATCCAGTTTAGTGTTTATATATATGCTGAGAATTTACTTTGCTGTCATTATGATTCATAACATTGTATTAATCAATGGCAGCGAATGTGACGATATTTATAGAAAGTTATGTGAGTCCCTGATTTATACTTGACATTTTTAGTGAATTTGTATATTATCAAAATTATTAACCTTATGGAGATTGCCTATACTGCGTTCGATACGGATTTAACTGGATAAATTAATTTTAAAAATATCGCGTGTGCTTTGATACAAATTCGAAGTACATTGTCCAAAATCCCAAAAGAACGTAATATAAGTGTTGTATATTCAAACCGAATGCCAGTACACTTATTCACTGCGTTCGGTTTTTTTGTTTATTACTGGAGGTAAATAATGAAAAAAGGAATAGCTCTTATCCTGATGCTAACAGGAGCTATCACATCTCAAAATCTCTTCGCGCAGAGCGAAGCGACAGTACAGTTTCTACTGATTACACCCGGCGCGCGCGCTACAGGCATGGGCGAAGCATTCGTTTCTATCGCAGATGATGCGACTGCCACTTACTGGAATCCTGCAGGCCTTGCGTTCCAAAAACAACGTCAAATTTCGGTTATGCACTCCAATTGGTTGCCACAACTGGCTTCTGATCTCTTTTATGACTACGTAACCTATATTCAACAAATTGAAGGACTTGGAACCTTTGGCGCTTCCGTAACATATCTCAATCTTGGCGAGCAAGCCATCACAAGTGAAAACAGCCCGATTCCGACCGGCACATTTGTTTCGAGTGAATTTGCAATTTCTACCTCATTTGGAACGATGCTCACGGAAAGTTCTGGCATCGGCCTGCAACTGAAATATATTCGCAGTAACCTTGCTCCGGAGCTTAATAATACTTCTCAAAAAGGAGATGGTTCTGCCAACGCCTTTGCCTTCGACATTGGCTATCTTTACAAGGATTTGCTCTTCGATCGCCTGAATTTTGGCATCAATATCGCCAATATGGGACCAAAAGTAACATATATCGACAAAGCCCAGGCAGACCCACTTCCAACCAATTTGCGCGTTGGACTTTCCTACAAAGTGCTGGATGACGAATTCAATCGTTTAAGCCTGGCAGTCGAGTTTGACAAGTTACTCGTCCGCCGCTATCAGGATGAAAATGACGAAACCAAGTCGGATCCCTTTTATAAAGCTATTTATTCGTCACTGTTTGATGAAGATATGAACACCGAATTGAAGCGGGTCATCGCAAATATTGGTGCTGAATATTGGTACGGTGATATGATTGCAATGCGCACGGGATTCCATCATGACGACATCGGCAAGGTTCGTTATTTGACTTTTGGCGCCGGTCTAAAATACGCCAGTCTGTTTATCGATGCTGCCTATATTTCACCTTTGGAAGAAGGCCACCCACTCGCTGATACGATCCAGTTTTCTCTAGCTTTTAACTTCTGATAAATTACCATGTATAAATGATGCGAAATCGATAAAGGGTGATATGAAACAAGATTCACCCTTTTTCATATCGCCATCAATTTTTAGCGGGACTACGCGATGAAAAAACTTTTTTTTCTGATGTTTTTGAGTTCATCTATATTCAACAGCAGCGGAGCGCAAGACAATGTTGTTAAAAGTGGTGCATTAAAATTAAGTGGCATGCCGGAATCGCACGTCGTTCTGCAAAATTATTATCGCTACACATCAAATCCTGAAACTCTGGCCGAAGCCGATACACTGCGAATTTTAGCAATTCGAGTTGAATTTGAACCGGATACCTTAAGCGCGACGACCGGCGACGGTTCGTTTGATTTATCCTCGCCTGCGGAGCCAACTGTGGATCCTTCCCCCCACGATCGCACCTATTTTGAAGATCAACTGCAAGCATTAGCCAATTATTATAAAACTGTCTCCAACAACAAGCAAATTTTGACCTGGGATGTTTATCCATCAAATACAAACGATGCCTTTAAAGTATCCAACGATATTCTCTATTACGCACCCAACGACGGTTCCCCGTTGGTGGATACGCGGTTAGCAGAATTATTTCGTGACGGATTTTTACAGGCTGATCAAAATGAATCCATCGATTTCAGCCGCTATGACAGTTTCATCCTTTTTCACGCCGGGGTAGGGAATGACATCAATTTTGATTTCGATCCGACACCCAATGACATCACCTCAGTTTTTTTGCGCTTTGAAGATTTAAAAAAGGAGTTCGGCCCTGAAGATGCCACCTATCAGGGAATTGGTGTGAATAATGGCGCCTATTTTATTCGCAATGGCTTGATTTTACCAGAAACTGAAAGCCAGGAAGGTTTTGAAATTGGCCTGCTGGGAACGATGACAATAATGATGGGTTTCCAGCTCGGCCTGCCCAGCTTATTCGATCCTGAAACGGGCGGCACAGGAATCGGCCGCTGGGGTTTGATGGATCAGGGTTCCGGCAACGCCGTCGGTTTGCTGCCGGCTGAGCCGAATGCCTGGGAAAAAGTTTTTATGGGCTGGGAAAAACCGATCGTCATCGAACAAGGAACGAATTTCCAGGTTGGGGCGGCAAGGGCTGATTTTCCTAACCGGATTTATAAAATTCCAATCACAAACGATGAGTATTTTCTTGTTGAAAACAGACAGCAGGATGTCAACCGCGACAGCATCGCCATCGGATTTGACAGCAATGGAAATCGGGTTGAATTTAATTTGAACGGACAGCTTGTTTCCAACGAAGTTATCGGTGTTATCACTTCAGTCGACGAGTACGATTTTGGACTTCCGGGTTCTGGCATTTTGATTTGGCACATAAACGATGCAGTTATTCGTGATAAAATCGCTGAAAATCGCATAAACGCAGATCGAAATAATCGCGGAGTCGATCTCGAAGAAGCGGATGTCGCGCAGGATTTTGGTTATTTTTATGATTTTCTCCATCCTGGTTCCGGCACGGAAAACGGCTGGTGGGCTGATGCCTGGTTCGATAGCAATACAGTCAATTTAGAAGCAAATGATAATGATAAAATTCAGTTTGGCCCTAATACCAGGCCATCATCCCGCAGCAATTCCATGGCAAACTCCGGTATCGTGATTGATGATATCAGTGCGATTCAGCCGATTATGTCATTTTCCCTCAGCCGCGATTTGCATGTAACTGGATTTCCGGCATTTTCCGGCACGGCCATTTTTCCGCCAGTCGTTGGTGAGTTCGATCCGCTTTATATTGGTGAGGAAACATTGGTTTTTACAAATGAAAACCAGGTTTTAGCCTGGCATGGCGATGGTTCACCGATGCTGAATACAACGAAACAAGTTATCGTTGAATCACCAGGCAATGAGCAGCGCGTTTATGAAATTCCGGAAGCTCTGGTTTTAAATGATCGACCGTTCAGCTATCCCGTCGTTGCCGATTTGAATGCTGACGGGCGGGACGAATTTATTTTCTGTTCATCGAACGGTGCTTTAAAAGCCTATCAAACCCAGGATTTGAATGGCGATAATCAATTTGATGTTTTATGGGATTTGAACTTGGGATTTAAAACTTCATCGGCGCTGACTTTTGTTAATGGAAATATCCATTTTGCCACAGATAAATTGATCACCATCGATGGTGCTGGAAACGTCGTCAGTTCGCTTACATTGCAAGATGAAGTCGTCGATTTAGCGCATGCCAATACATCATTTTATTTGCTTTCCGACGAAATGCTCCACGATGCAAATAGCTTTGTTTTTTCTTTTTCTGGCCCAGGAAGAAGTGTCGCCAGTGGGCCTTTTGGTTTGGCCGTTAACACAGACAGTGAACTGTTTTTTCTAAATGAAAATGATGAAATATCAGTCCAATTGGACGAAAAATTTGCTGAGAGTCGAATCGCAATCGGTGATGTCGATGGGGATGGCCGCCACGACGTTGTATTAACTACGGGCAATTACATAACAGCATTTAATAATACCGGTGCAGTAATAGAAAATTTCCCCTTAAAAATCGGCAGCTTCCCTGCCTCATCAAAAAAGCTGTTGCTGGAATCCATTGGTTTAATCTATGATGCAGAACCTCTTTTGTTAAATATAGACAATGACGCAGCGCAGGAAATATTTATTGTTGGAGCTGAAGACGATTTGTGGGGCATCGACAACGGCGCTATCATCGATGGTTTTCCGGTTGCTTTCGCCGGGGGGGTAATTCAAAGCCCGACAGCCGGCGATATCGATAACGACGGTGAGCTGGAAATTCTGGCCGTTTCTTCTGATGGATTTCTGCACGCATTTGACATTTCAGGCGTAGCCAAAGACGGTGACCATGCCTGGTTAAATTACGGCGGCAATCGTCACCATACACGCTCAAATACAATTCAACGAACTCCCCAAAATATTGACGGAGATTTGTTGCCAGAAAAGTATGCTTACAATTATCCCAACCCAACTGAAGGCAGTTTGACGACAATTCGCTACCGGCTAGCGGAAGATGCCACTATTTCAATCAAAATATTTGATCTGGCTGGTGATCTGGTGGATGAATTTCCGGGTACTGGCAATGGCGATGTGGATAATGAGGTGCAATGGAATGTGAGCGGAATACAGAATGGCGTTTACATGGCGCGAATTGAAGCGAAAAGCAGCAGTAAAAACGGCGTTGCTATATTCAAGATTTCAGTTATAAAATAACCTCCCGGAGGTTGAGCGAAGTCGAAACCGGACATGGGAATATGTGCGCTCTGAGGTATCCAGGAATTTCGACTATAGTCAGTGTGATTTGTTGCAGCGAATGCAAAAGGAGTATTTGTGTAACAGATTAGCTTGAAATATAAGCTTGGCGCATTCCGAGTGTCCCACCGGTTTTTGGTGGGATGTATTGAGGAGTGCGGACGTCGGAGTATTCACCGCCCCTTCGATACGCCCCGGAGAAAGCATCCGCGGCTACTCAGGATGCTCGGATTTTCCATTTTCAAAACGAATGTACTAAACAGTAACGCTTTTTTTATTTTCATCTTTACAGAATAAAGGATCAATTCTTTTGAAACGGATTTTAGTTTTTCTTTTTTTAAATATGAGTTTTGCCGGTGCCCAGGTTGCCCATCAAAACCACTCTCATCTCACCTCATATTTTTGGGAAGTGCACAACCACCCGGAATTGCAGTGGTATTCTTTCGAAACCGAGCATTTTGTTCTCCATTATCACGAAGGTGCCGAACGAACTGCCAAAGTGATCGCCAAAGTCGCTGAAGACGTGCACGGGCCAATCACTGCACTTTATGGATTTACTCCACCGGAAAAAACAAATTTTATCGTGCGTGACCACGATGATTATTCCAACGGCGCAGCTTATTATTACGACAATAAAGTTGAAATCTGGGCCAGCTCGATGTCTTTTGAACTGCGTGGCACCCACGACTGGCTGCGCAACGTCATAACCCACGAGTACACCCACATGATACAATTGCAGGCTGCACGCAAATTTTCGCGCAAAGTGCCGGCAGCTTATCTGCAGTGGATCGGCTACGAAAAAGAAAAACGCCCGGATGTCCTTTACGGCTACCCCAATACCATCGTTTCCTATCCCATTGCCTTCACTGTGATGCCGAGCTGGTTTGCAGAAGGCGTGGCGCAATATCAAATTCCCGGCCTGAAATACGAGCACTGGGACAGCCACCGCGACATGCTTCTACGCACAGCCGCAGTCGACAAAAAGATTTTGACTTTGGGCCAAATGAGCAGTTTCGGCAAGAACAGCATTGGCAACGAAAGAGCTTACAATCAGGGATTCTCGTTTTCCACGTATCTTGCAGAAAATTATGGCCTTGAGTCGTTAAAAAAAGCCACAGATGCCATGGCGAAAAAAACGCAATATTCTTTTTCACGGGCATTGAAAGTGGCCACCGGGAAAGACGGGCAAACACTTTATGACGAGTGGAAAATCCATCTTGAAAAACATTATGCTAACAGCCTGCAATTTATTAATAAAAATAAAGTTGAAGGCGAAATTATTGAGCCGAATGGTATCGGAAATTTTTATCCCCGCTGGTCGGATGACGGGCGCACAATTGCGTATATTTCAACCGGAGGAAGCGACTACATTTCGCTGTCTTCACTGGTGCTGCGCGACATGGTTACAAACAAGAAAAAAGTATTGGCCGGCGGTGCTAATCAGGCGTTTGACTGGTCAAAAGACGGCACTTCGTTTATTTATTCCAGCCAGAAAAATAAAACAAAACATGGTTCACGCCTGTTTGATCTCTATTTATACGATTTAAATAAAAAGAAAAATACCCGCCTCACGAAAAAGTTGCGCGGTCACAGCCCAGCTTTTTCACCTGATGCAAAAAAAGCCGCCTTTGTTATAAATGGTGATGGCACGCAAAATCTCGCTGTTATAAATTTGAAAACAAAAGAAGTCGAGCGGCTGACGCAGTTTAAAAATGGGGAACAAGTTTATTACCCGCGCTGGTCGCCGGACGGGATGTCGATTCTTTTTTCGTTTACCCCGGGTGAAGGTCGCAGCCTGCGAGTCATGCACTTGGCCGATAAAAAAGTCGAAATAATCGCGGCTACCGGCCCTGATAATCGTGATGGCATCTGGGCGCGCGATGGCAAAAAAGTGTATTTTGCCTCGGACCGCAGTGGTATTTTTAATATTTACAGCAAAGACTTGCAGACCGGCGAAATAGCTCAACTCACCAATGTCGTCGGTGGCGCTTTCATGCCAGACATCAGTGCCGACGGAATACTGATTTATTCGCTTTTCGTCGCAGATGGCTATAAAATTGCGAAGATAAACAAGCCGCAGCCCATCGAAAAGAGCCTGACAACTTACCAAAAGTTTCGCTCAAAACCGGCTACAGAATTGCTCACCGATCAGCTTGCCGCAATGAATTTGAACGGGATCGCTGCGCCAAATTATGATGATAAGAAATTGCCGGCTGCTGAGATTAAACCCTATCAAAACCGCTATAGCGCTTTTAGTCTGATTCCCCGCGTCGTGCGGGATTACGGCACCACCAAACTAGGCTCTTATTTTTTCTCCAGCGATTTGTTAGATAATTACAATGTTTTGGGTGGCTTCGGCGTCAATTCAAAATTTGATCTCGACGCGTTTGGTTTGGTTAATTACAATAAATTTGGTCCAACGCTATTTCTTGAGGCCTACAACCAGCGCCGAAATACCGAAGAGAATAATCCTTACCCAAGTTTGCGGGATAAAAAAGATAAATTCCGTTACAACTTAACTGAAATTTACCTGGGTATGCGGCATAGGTTATTTCCCGGTCACAATCTTGAAGTCGCCCTCAATTACGGTCAGTACAATGCAAAAATTAATTCATATACCCAAGATGCAAAACCTTATTCATTTGGCTACACTTATCACATTGGCCGTGGGATTCAAACGCGTTATGAATATTTCGGCATCGCACCGGCTATCGATGCTTCGGCTAACCCACGGGCGGGACGCGCCGTCACTTTGATGCACCGCGCGCAATCCAATTCGTTCATCGATGGTTTTGAAGTGAATTCTAGCTTTGGCACGGTACAGGAAGTGTACACAGATTATAATTATAATGAGATTAATATTGATTGGAAGGAATACCTCGGGCTGTGGAAAAAGCATTCTCTCTATTTGCGATTTAAAGGCGGCTTTATCGATCGTGAAGTAGACAGTTTTTACAATCTCTATAATGGCGGCCTGGATGGCAATCGCGGCTACCCTTTTTATTCAATCGAAGGGCGAAAAAGTATTCTCACCACGCTCGCTTATCGCTTGCCGCTCTTTTGGAACATTGACAAATCACTGGCACAGATTTATTTCGATAAATTTTATGTTGGCATTTTTGCCGACTATGGCAACGCCTTTGTTGAAGATTCAATCGAACTTAAAGACTTCAAACGGTCGGTTGGAACCCAATTGCGATTGGAAATGTTTTCGTTTTACGGCTATCCAACAAAACTGTTTTTTGATGCCGCCTACGGCCTGGATGAATTTCAAAACCGCGGTATAACTTATGGCAAAGAATGGCGCTACTATTTTGGCATTACTTTCGATTATTTTGATTAAACAAAAGGGCACGGTATGAAATCAGCACGAATTTTAACTGTTTTTATTTTCCTGCTTGCGATGAGCGTAGGTAATTGCTTTGGCGGGGAATTGCCTGGAGAAGGAGCACCCAGGCGATTTCGTATAAATTCTGCAAATCCGAGTACAAATTTGCCGCAAGAAAAACAGGGCTTTACTGGAAATAATCGCGCTTTAAAAGCCTTCCTTTTTTCTGCAATTATTCCGGGAACAGGACAGTTGTATAATAAAAACAAGTATCGTGGACTGGCTTTTTTTGCGGTCGAGTTGGCGAGTATTTTTTATTACATTGATCAAAATGACAAAGGCAATGAGTACGAAGCCCTTTACGAAACATTTGCCGATAACCATTGGGTCGAATCCCGTTACTGGGACGCATTGGCTGCGGTTTCTGGCGAGAAAAGAAGCGATATGGAAGCCCTGCGTGAATATGAATCCGGCCGCTGGAGCCACCATTTGCCTGAAAGACGAAACCAGACTTACTACGAAAATATAGGTAAATACGATCAATTCAATTCCGGCTGGGATGACGCCTTATCCGATTTTGGCCGCGACAGTGAATTGCGGGAAGAATACACATTTATCCGCAAGGACAGCAACGATGCTTTCAACCGGGCCGGAATGGCCATTTCCATCGTGATGGTGAACCATGTTTTGAGTGCACTCGAGGCCGGTTACACGGCTCACAAACAAAACAACGGATTGCAGGCTTCCATGAAAATAGTCCCCCAAAAAACAGGCGCGAACGATTTTGTTCCTGCACTTTCGATGAGGTTATCGTGGTAAAATCAAAAATAAAGTTCGGCCTATTATTGGCAATTGTGCCCATTATTATTAATGCCCAGACTTTGGAAAATTCTTTTCAAAAGCAACGGATCGTGGCGGGTGCAAATCAGGAAATTCAATCTGAATTTTCAGGCCAGAAATCACCGGGTGGCGGCGCGGTATTTTTCAAATCGCTGTTATTTCCGGGCTGGGGGCAGCACGCGTTGGGAGCGAAAAAAGCCAAACGCAATTTTCTCATTTCAGAGGCAATATTATTAGGCTCTGCCATCGGTTTTTCAACCTATCAGGATTGGCTGCAGGATGATTATATCGCTTTTGCATCTTCGCACGCGCAAGCCGAACCGGCTGGAAAAGATGCTGTTTTCTGGGCAGATATCGGTGATTATCTTTCGGTTTATGAATACAACGAAAGCTGGTTGCGCCGTCGCAGCCTCGATAATTTGCGCGATCCGGATGGCGGCGAGTTTTGGGAGTGGGATGATCTGGAAAATGCCCAAAAATACCGCGAAATGCGCATTGATAGCGACAAGGCAAAAACATGGAGCCAGTTTGCCGTTGCGGGTGTGATCACCAATCATGTTGTCAGTGCTTTGCATGCGTTGTGGCTGAAGCGCAAACAAGGCAAAGTAGCCTCGATTCAAAAAAATTATGTCCTAGCTTTTCGGCCGGTTTCGCGTCTAAAAGGGGGCGTCTTAAATCTGAAGGTGTCGTTTTAACCGGAGTTGCAAATTGGATTTACAACAGCAGAAAAAGTGGGCTGCAAAAGAGGCTGTCTCATTTATTGAAGATGGCATGGTCGTAGGATTTGGATTCGGATCGACTTTTGAATATGCACTACATTTTATTAAAGAGCGCCAGGATGCGGGCCTGAAAATTACCGGTGTTCCCGCAACGATTAAAACAGCCCAAATGGCGCATGATCTCGGTATTCCAATAATTGAAAATCCGGCACACATAACTCACCTCGATTTAACGATTGACGGGGCTGACGAAGCAACCCCTGAATTGAATTTGATAAAAGGCGGGGGCGGCGCATTAACGCGTGAAAAAATAATTGCTTCCATGAGTGACCAGGTCATAATTATCGCCGATAGCACAAAGTTAAAATCCCATCTCGGAGCCTTCCCATTACCAGTGGAAGTTATCCCTTTCGGCTGGAAAAACGCCGAACGTCTAATTCGAGAACTCAATCCTGCAGAAATTAACATTCGAATGGTTGGCGAATCACCGTTCGTTACCGATAATGGGAACTACATTTTGGACTGCTGCTTCGAACGCATTGAAAATCCACGCATCTTGCATGACAAACTCAACGCTATCCCCGCTGTTGTTGATAACGGCCTTTTCTGTGGTTTATGCGATTTGCTGTTGGTTTCACACGCAGATGGCACGGTTCAGGAAATTTATGGCTAATTATTTTGGTGAGCAAAAATAACCAACAAAAAATTCTTATCACCGGGGCAACTGGGCTTGTTGGAACCCATCTGCTTTATGCCTGTGATCCGGAAAATGTTGTCGGCACCTACTACACAGTCAAACCTGCGGTTGATAATTACAGCTATTATTATCTCGATTTACAATATCCAAACTCAATTCATACTTTAATTTCTGAAATCGAACCGACACATATTATTCACTGTGCCGCCAAAAGTAGCCTCGATTGGTGTGAGAAAAATAAATATGAAAATTGGCGTATTAATGCCGAAGCACCAATTTTGTTCGCACAAATTTGTGCACAAAATCACATTCGTTATTTGTTTATTTCCAGTGATATGGTCTTTGACGGGAGCGATGGATTTTACAGCGAAACCGATGCAACCAATCCGCTGAGTCTTTATGGCAAAGCCAAACTTGCAGCCGAAAGCGGTATTCAAAAAATAAATCCGCATGCGGTGATTGCACGCATCGCGTTGGTTTATGGCCTCCCGTTGGCGCCGGATCGCGGGAGTTCTTTTTTGACCTGGATTTTATCTCGCATCCATAAAAATCAAACAGTACCACTATTTAAAGATCAGTTTCGAACGCCGATTAGTGTGAATGAACTCGTTTCGCTGTTGTTTGAACTGCTTTTTTCCGATTATTGTGGTATCGTTCATGTGGGTGGGCCCGAACGATTGAACCGACTGCAGTTCGGGAAATATGTTTGTCAGGCATTTGAATTGGGTGAAAAGCACTTGATTGAATCGCAGTTGTGTGAGATTGAGCAGATTCCAGCCCGGCCACGGGATTTGTCATTGACTATTGATAAACTCAATTCCATTGTCGAAACAAAGCAATTACCCTGTTTAAAAAACCTTGAATACTGGGCAGCGGTGTCCAACAGAGTAGCATAAATTGAGCTGGGTAAATTTTATGCGTCCGCATTCGTGGTAAAGTTATGGTAAAATTCTCATACTTCTGCAACTTTTGACATTTAATCAGAAATAAACTTCCAAACGTGGCACTTTCATTTTTTAAAAAAATTCGCATACGGAAATCAGCGCAAAACGTGGAATCGAACCCAATGAGCGTTTTTCCAAAGGAATTTGAGCGTGATTATTTGCGTTCCACCGATTGGAAGTTTCTGATGCTGGCAACAGCCTCCATTTTAATCCACGCATTTAGTATTATTTATCTTTTTCAGAATTATCCTGCAAAAACAAATCCTGTTTTGGTGAAACAAGCCCAAAGCCGGTTTGCAAAAAAATATCTAACAGGAATTGAAAATTTCAAAATGAAAAATAACAGCAGTTTAGGATATTTCAATTCATCAGCGGATAAAATCTACCCGAACAAAGAAAATAATTATCATGCGATTAGTTTTGTTAAAAATGATTTCATTTCGAAAAAGATGCCCATTGCATCTCCTAAAAATGGATCAGCGGATGGCGGCATTTCTGAAAATCAACGGTTGGTTAGAAATGTGAGTCATATCGGACTCCTGGGCGTGATAAATTCCGGCAAAGCCAGCTCTTCCGCCGATGTGCAAAGTTTTTATGCTTATCTCGACAGCACATCTCTCAATCTTGATCAAAAACGTGAAAGTTTTGATACTTTTGAGGTACCACGTCCGGGCGTCAAATATAGCCATTCCGAGGGCTTTGAGAGCATCCCCGGATTTATTTTTGAAATGGACGAAACGGCCACTGACGCGGCTGAACAAATAGCCGCTGTTCAGGACCAGTTACCGGCTGAAAATATTCAATATCTGAAAGAAGTTCTCTATTCGCATAACCCGGTAATTCAGGAATGTTACCGGCAATATCTGTTCATCGATCCTGATTTGGCAGGCAAACTGTCCCTGCGCTTCGTCCTGAACCCAGCCGGGGAGGTAACCTACGCAACAGTGATCCATTCGACCCTGGGCTCGAAACCTTTCGAGGAAAAAATTCTGTCGAAAATCCGCAAATGGAAAAACTTTGGCATAATTCCTACCAGCAAAAATGAAATTCGCCTGCGGCACACCTACGTTTTTCAATAAATATTTGAATTATTCATAAAAAAACTCACTTTTTTCTTGCTTTGTTTTTTTTGCGGACGTTCTTTATAACAGCCCGTTCTCCGAATTTAAATTGACCACTTTAGTTGCAAACGAAGAATGAAAACTCCCAAGATTCAACTCGCACATATTTTTAAAGACCTCGAGCTTGAAAAACACGATCCGGTCGAGCGAATCAAGTGGCCACAAACGCCCATTGATGCAGGCGTGAAAGTGACTCCAACGACGCAAATCGTCACGCAACGGGATGCGGAAACTGTCGCTTGTTCTGAGACCGTCTCATACCCGGTAAACGAGCTTGGCAGCATTGCATTTCACCGCTTGCACAATAAATTTTTACTGCAACAGTTGGAACCACGTTTGTTGCAGGGGCATGTGCTGGTGCCGGCTGCCGGGGTGAAAAATTCCCTTTTAACCAATAATGTGTTGGCCGATCTGGAAACATTGGCCACACGTTTTAAGCTCCAGCTAAAACCACTCGACATCCAATCCTATCCCGGGATTACCGATCCCATTCTCTTTTTATCGCTTTCGGGGAATAGGAGAAAAGAGGCAGAAAAGAAAATCACCCAGGTGCATTCAGGCATGCAAATCATACTCATTTATCCCCTTGCGGCTGTGCCAATACGATTTTTAACCGAATTATATGCAGATAAAATTTCCGATGTTTTTGATCCCCTTTTTCTGAAATTGTGCACCCAGGTAAGTTTAGAGAAAAACCTGTCGATCCGTGCCCTAATGCGTCTGCGGCGCGCCGTGTTGAAGCAGAGTCGTTTGTTTCTTTTGGGGGAAGGGGGCATCTCCCGCTGCTGCTATGAAATTAGCGCCCAAAACCACCTGGGCATTGAGCTCGATTTGGAAGCATTGCCAATGCATGTGCCAGCCAAATTACTCTGCGATTTGTTCCGCCTCGATCCGCTGTGCATCGATTCTACCGGCAGCGTACTGCTATTTATTGACGCAGAACAGACGGAATCCATTCTTGCAACCTGTACCCAAAATCAGGTTGCTGCAACGCTTATCGGGGAAACCACGGACAGCCATGATTTGTGCCTGTTCACCAATCTTGACGGCCGCAAATCCCGCATCTATAAACCCCAATTTGATGAACTGCACCGCTACCGTTTTAGCCGGCTATAATACCTGAGAAATGTCCTGAGTTTTTTACATTGCGATTTTTTAGAGTCCAACAATAGACTTGAATGCTTGTGGAAAAATCCGGAACTCCTGGCTCAGATAAAATACCGTTACTCGATAATAAATTGTGATTTACATTAATTATTATTATATACTCTCAGCCAAAGCCTGCATTGTAAACCGGTAATTATTTTAGGAAATTATCTATATTCCACCACCAGTCCGCTTCGTAGTCTATCGAATGCGTGAGTTCATATTCACCGCTACACGAAGGTATTGCAAATCGAGCAACTCGACGCGGCCGGGTAAATGCATGCACATCAGCCGTGGTGGCAGCAATTTAAGGAAAACATGGAAAATTTAAACAATAGAATGAATCCAAAAGTTGAGTTTTTTTTCAAAAAAGCCGGAATATGGCAGGAAGAATTTAAGACACTGAGATCGATTATTCTTGGCTGTGGGCTAAGCGAAGAATTGAAGTGGGGTGTTCCATGCTACACGTTTCAGAACAATAACATTGTTCTAATTCATGGATTTAAAGAATACTGTGCACTGCTCTTTCCCAAAGGTGCATTGCTAAAAGATGTTAAAGGTATTCTAATCCAACAGACAGAGAATGTCCAGGCAGCACGTCAGATTCGATTCAGCAATGTTCAGGAAATAGCTGCGATGGAGCCTCTTCTGAAGGACTATATTAATGAAGGCATTGAAGTGGAAAAGGCCGGGTTGAAAGTCGAGTTCAAAAAGACTTCAGAATTCACGATACCGGAGGAATTTCAAAGGGCTTTGGATGAAAACCATGCCTTGAGAAGTGCTTTTGAGTCATTAACACCTGGGCGGCAAAGGGGTTACCTTCTTTATTTTGCTCAACCAAAACAATCTAAAACGCGGGAATCCCGGATTGAAAAATGTATCCCGCGAATTTTTGACAGAATCGGATTAAATGATCGCTGATTATTATAGCGCCATGTACACAGAAGGAATGGTTCATACTCTCAGTTGTAAGATCATGAATGGAATTTGTGATTCATAAAAAGTGTGTTATATTTGTGTCTAAACTCAGAGAAAAAGGAGTGATGCTATGAGTCCAACACAACCACTGGACGAAGTTTGGAACTTGTTTCTTCAGTTCAAAGTGAATTTAATTGCAATTATGCCAAAGCTTGTTTTTGCAATTTTTATAATATTAGTAGGAATCCTGATTGCCCGTCTTTCTCAAGCTTTAGTTAATCGTTTACTTAAAAACATTGATAAACTTGTATCCAGCCAGAAACTAAAACGCGGACTTAAACAGAGTCGGTTGGGAAAATCCGGTCAACTTGTGGGTAAACTCGTCTTTTGGATCATAGTTATTTTCTTCCTGACTGCGGCTACCGAGATTCTCGACCTGCCTATCATAACTACCTGGTTGAGCGGATTAGGACGCTATCTGCCAAATATATTAATAGCTGCAATTATTGTTGTTTTAGGCCTCATCGGGGGGAGGTTGCTGCACGACCTGATTGCGGCTACAACTGCAACCACGGGCATGCAATACGGAAATATTTTGGGTCGCATCGTACAATATACCATTCTCTGGATTACAATTTTAATTGCCGTGGATCAGGTCGGGATCGAAATAACTATTTTAACACGGCTAATCGATATTGTTTTGGCAGCTATTCTGTTTGGCGCCGCGTTGGCTTTTGGGCTTGGCGCCAGGACCTCGGTTAGCAATATTCTTGCATCATACTATCTCCAAAGCTGTTATCAAGAAGGCCAATTTATAAAGATAGGAAATAGTGAAGGGGAAATTATCGAGATCAATGCTTCAGCGGTGATAATTGAAACAGAAGAAGGAAAAGTGACTATACCGGCTAAACAGTTTAGTGAAGTTTCATCCACACAGCTGAAAAGAGAAGGAAGGAAGGCATGAAATCCGATCAAGCCATTTTGCACACGTTTATCACTCAGCATCCTGCGGATGCAGCACTTATACTGGAGCGCTTAAAAATAGAGGAAATCGTTCTGTTTTTGAAAGAAATTCCTAACGAACAGGCGGTGGCTATATTCAATTATTTAGAACGTAATTCAGCCGTGAAGTGCCTGGAAATGTTGAGCGCCGAACAATCCGCTGCAATCATCGAAAATCTCCCCATGCAAATCGCATCTGTTTTCCTGCGCCAGGTAAGGAGTGAATTGCGGGAAGCAATTTTAATCGGAATACCGCAAGAGATATCCATCCCGATCAAGAGGATGCTAAGTTTCCCACCTGACAGCGCCGGCGCCCTGGCCGATCCATTCGTGCTCACACTCCCCGACAATAGTACGGTAAAAGAGGCCTTGCGGACGTTGAAAAAGTATCCGGAAAAATCAATCTTCTACTTATACATCATAAACCGGCAGCAAAAGCTTGTCGGTGTTTTAAACATGCGGGAATTGATGTTAGCTCGATCAAATGAATTGGTTTCAATTGTTATGAATAAAAATCTGGTTCAACTGAATGCGGAACTTGGATTTCAAGCTATTCTTTCACATAAAGCCTGGAACGAATATCACGCCCTGCCTGTGGTTGATAGCGATGGAATATTGTTGGGAATGATTCGATATAAATCGCTTAACCAAATAAAGAATGAAGGCGAAAAGAACCGTCAACCCCACCATTCTTTAGCCGCAAGTTTGGCATTGGGCGAATTGTACAAGATAGGATTTTCAGGGCTTATCAGAAGCGCTGCTGAACCATTGAAGCGCCGATCAGAAGAAAAAAATAATTAGCGAGAACGCCACATGAATAATAAAACTTCAACTGCTGCCAAAACTTTGATTCGGAGTTTTTTTGAGCTTTACCCGGGAGAAGCCGCGAGACTGTTGGAAACTTTTTCTGCTGAAGAGACCGTAAATTATTTGCAAACACTGCAAATCGCTCAATCTGCACAGATATTTACTCGTCTAAATTCCGACATAGCTGCAAACATCATTGAGTCCATGGATGATTCGTTTTTTCGTCAGCTTTTTACAGCCATTGATCCGTCACTGGCGGGCAGATTATTAGCTCGGTTAAATAATGAAATCATTGAGAAACAGCTCTTATTGTTGCCGGAAAATATCGGACGGGAAATAAAAGAATTAATGCAGTATCCGGCGGGAACTGCCGGCCATCTGATGGAACCCCGCGCGCTAACATTTCATATTGATGACAATGTAGAACAAGCGCTAAAGACAATTCGCAACACCCGTGATCGGCGTATTTTACACATCTATATTGTCGATGAGGATGGTAAACTTGAAGGGATCGTGCCCTTGGAAGAAATTGCAGTTTCCCAGCCAAAGGAGCGGCTTGGAAATCTTGGTCGGGCGCCGTTTGTTGCTATCCAGGCAATGTCTCCCCGGGATGACGTTGTACAGCTCCTGGAAGAAAAAAAACTGATCAGTCTTCCGGTTGTCGATATCGATGGCAGACTTTTAGGAATCATTCGTCACAACGCCATGATAAAAGCAACCGCTCAGAATGTGACCGAAGATTTACAAGCCATGTTTGGCGCCGGGCGGGATGAGCGGGCGCTGTCGAAAGTTTCTCTTGCCATTCGCAAGCGACTACCGTGGCTGGAAATAAACCTGGTAACAGCGTTTTTAGCGGCCGCAGTAGTCGGATTATTTGAAGAAACAATTGCGAAAATTACGATCCTGGCAGTCTTCCTCCCGGTGGTTGCGGGACAGTCAGGGAATACCGGCTCACAGGCACTGGCGGTTACAATGCGCGGACTGGCGCTCCGGGAAATACGCACCCGGCACTGGTTCAAGGTAGCGCGCAAGGAAATAATTGTCGGATTTTTGAACGGATGTGCTGTTGCCCTTACCACATCACTTATTGTCTTAATCTGGGCAAAATCCATTGCTCTGGCCGCAGTAATAGCAGTAGCCATGGTGATTTCAATGGCAGTTGCCGGCCTCTCCGGAGCTGTTATTCCTATTATGCTGAAGGCGATTGGCCAGGATCCGGCGCAATCTTCATCGATTATATTAACTACTGTCACTGATGTCGTCGGTTTTATTAGTTTCCTGGGGCTGGCGACATTGTTCGCAGGCATCATTGGTAGCGCATAAATATGTATTCGATTTTGCTTTTGCGAGCAGTTTTTCTGCGCCCTGAATTGTGCCTGTTCACCAATCTTGACGGCCACAAATCCCGCATCTATATATCCCAATTTAATGAACTGCACCGCTATAGGTTTAGCCGAATTTAAAAGAGGAAGGGGCAGGATGATTTTGTTTGCGGTTTATTAGCCCCCGTACTACCGCAGAAATATTTATCGCTTAGTAAAGTATAACTTTTCTCTTATTAAATTGTGTTAAATCATTTATAATTTAACCTTAAATTAGCATCTGTAACGACGATAAGCCCGTTGTAAAAACTGGAAAAATATTGTCAGTTAATATCTATGTTGAATGCAACAGGATCATCCAATGATTATTGAATACAAAACAATAGATTTATTCGGAGAAATGCTTTTTGAAAAAGTGATATTGGCCCCTCCATTCAAGAAACTGAACCCCATGCCTAATGAAGCTTGTTTTCTATATATTAAGGCTGGAGAATACAACTCCATTTCTGAAAAAGAGCAAGTAAAAGTGAAAGCAGAAGAATCGCTTTTGATGAAATGCGGCAATTATCTTTCTCAAATGTATGCTGCTAACTCATTAAATAGATATGAAGCCGTTGCTGTACATTTTTACCCAGGCATTTTAAAAAAAATCTATGAGAATAAAATACCAAAGTTCCTCAAAGAGCATAGTGAAAATTCTAATGATTCAAGAATGGGTAAAATAAACAATGATGTGCTGATTCAAAAATACTTCGAAACCATTTTGTTATATTTTGAAAATCCAAGTTTGGTCAATGAAGAACTATTAATTCTTAAACTGAAAGAAATTATTCTCTTACTTAAACAAACAGAAAATGCACCTGTAATTAAAGTTATTTTATCAAATTTATTTAACACGGCGACTTACGCATTTCGTGAGATAATAGATGCGCATGTGTTTTCAACTTTAAGTATCACGGAATTTGCTCAACTTGCCAACATGAGTACATCAACTTTTAAAAGAGTGTTCAAAAAAAATTATAATGAGACACCTGCAAGATATATCCGTCTTAAGCGATTGGATAAAGCAGCAAACCTGATTAAAATTTCATCAGAATCAATAACCGAAATCGCATACCAATGTGGTTTTAATGATTCTTCCCAATTCTCAAAATTATTTAAAGAAACCTACGGATTTTCTCCCTCCCAATATAAATTGAACCATATCCACAAATAATTGAACTAAATCGACAAGATTCTATTTGTTTCTGATCGTATATTTGTTGTGTCAGCAGATGGCTATTTTGATAGCTTCATGCAGCAACGAAAAAACAGATTACTGCAAAAAAAACAAAATGGAGTTTGAATTATGAACACAGAAAAGAGTAAAATTTATGTTACAGCGTTAATCTACATTAAGGAAGGAAAGCAAGCACTGTTTGAAGAATACAGATCTAAAGCCAGAAGCATCCTTGAAAGACATAATGCGCGAATTGAAAAAATTATCAAACCAACCATGCTGGCAAAGGGTAATATAAAGTTGCCAAACGAAATTCATTTTGCAGAATTTGACAGTAAAGCAAGCATGGATGCGGTAAACAATGACGTTGACTATAAAAAAATCATAGACGAATTACGCAATCCTTCTGTAGAAAAATTAATCGTAATTCCTTCCAAATTATCTGATTTTAAATTCGACAGAGAAATTGGAGATAAATCAAAAACCTATGGTATTGCATTCCTTAATTACAATTCGGGAAAAAAATATGAAAAGCTATTTGGGGATTATCATGCACAAGCATGCGAAATAATGCCGGAATTTGGAACTCATTTTGAACGATTTCTGCTTCCCACAGGAATAAAAGGCGATTTTAAACAACCTGATGAAATCCATAGGTTTTATTTCGATTCTATGGAAGGCTTGCAACAAATGGGAAGTGATCGAAGAATGCAAAAAATAATTCCTTTAAGAGATGAATCGTTGAGCGATTTAAATTTTATTATTGGAGAGGCAATATAAATTTTATAATCGCGAAGGTGGCTCCGGCTGCAAACATCCGGAGCGTGCCGTTTGTACCGCTTTACTTTTCGATTGCACCGAGGATAAACTCACATAAGTCTAAAATTTATTACATGTACAGCAACTGTTTCACATAACATTCTCATTTTTCATTTAAAAATTGGTTTTGTGTTTTTTCAAGATATTAATAGTCGGTATCATACCTGCCCTCAAACCTACTCAGTCTCCTCTTTTCCAGCGTGGGACAGCTGAAACTGCACCAACGCTTCTGCTCGTGCTTCGCTGGCGACGGCAATTTTGAGCTGTTTGTCGCGGTCTTTTGCAATGCTGAAGCGTCCCAATAGCCCCTGGCTTAAATAACCAATTTCCCGCTTCAGCAAAAACCGAATATCCTTTTCATTTTTATTGAAAAATGCAGTCGTATAGTTTAAATCAATTTCCGCAAGCGTCGAACGGAGTTTTTGCATTTCAGACGCGTGCAAAATAATACTTTTGCTGAGTTTATGAGCAGGCAACTGTTTGAGAGCCGGCCGGTTGGCAGCCAGACCAAGGGCAAATTTCAGCACCTGTTCATTGTTGTTTAAGTAGAGATCGAGCAGTTCATCAGAAACTGCTGCTTCCTTGTTGCGAATCCAGATATCCGGGGTAATACCCCCACCGCCGTAAACTTTTCGGCCGCGTTCTGTAATGAAAGTTTGTTTCTCATGTTTGTTTTGGCCTGGTTGCCGCGCCTCTTCATCGTAGGCATCGTAATAGTATTGATCTTTCGTGCGGTTATAATAATTCCTTTGAATCAGCCTGCCTAACGGCGTGTAATATTTTGCTGTCGTCACCAAAAGGGCAGAGCCATCTTTAAATCGATATTGGCTTTGCACCAATCCTTTGCCAAAACTGGTTTCCCCAACGATGAGCGCCCGATCCCAATCCTGCAATGCACCAGCGACAATTTCGGCCGCACTTGCCGTACCATGGTTTATTAAAATTGTAATTGGCAAATCCGAAAAGTGGGAGTCGCGGGATGAGCGGTATTCCTGGTACGATGCCGGATCTTTGCCCATCGTGTAAACGATGAGTTTTCCGGGGGGTAAAAACCGCCCGGCTACTTCAACAGCCGATGACAAATAGCCGCCACCGTTATCACGCAAATCCAACACCAGACTGCGCATTCCCTGGCGCGTCAATGATTCGAGCGCATAATCAAGTTCAAAAGCTGTATTGCTGCAAAACCGGTCAATATTAATATAGCCGATGCCATTCTGAAGCATAGTTTTGATTTGCACGCTTTTCAGATTTAAATGGGTTCTGCGGATTTTGAATATGTGCTCCTGCCGCTCTTGCGGCCGCCAAATTCGAAGAGAAAGTGATGAATAGGGAGAGTTGTTAATAATATTGGCGATTTCAAATCGTGACAAGCCAATTGCTGAATTACCATTGACTTCCTGAATTTGATCACCAATTTCAACCCCCGCATCCTTAGCAGGGGAGTTTGCAATGAAGCCGGTAATCGTTGGCGCTTTATCGATAAAAATGTAGTGGATGCCAATTCCCTGAAATCCTTCAAAGTTCTTGTTCCAGCGCTTGAAATTGTCGACAGGCATGTAAGACGTGTGCGGATCCAGCTTTGAAAGCATGCCGTTGATGGCGTATTCCAAAAGTTCCTCACTTGAATGTTCTTCAACATAGCGCTGTTGCACAGTGTCGAGAATAAGTCTGAAAATTTCCATCTTTTCGCTGATGGAGTTGCCATATGCGAGCACCGATTGCGTATGCTGCCCCCCGATTATGGTAACCAATGTTAATACGATCGCGATGGTGAAGGAGGATGAGAGCAGTATTTTTTTCATTATTTTACCTTTCTCCTGGCCGGGCGCTATTCATTGCTGAACGCTTTTTCGGGATTGCTGTCTGAATTATCATATAAATTGTTTTCAAATTGACGGATGCAGTTTCTACCTGCGTTTTTTGCCTGATAGAGCGCCAGATCAGCACACGTAATTAGTTCTTTTTCTGATTGTGCATTGCCGGGAAAGTAGGCCGTGCCGATACTGGCGCTTACACACCCCAGCGGCTGCTGTTGTGCATTTTCAAATGCGTAAGTATTAATGGATTTCAGCAGCCTTTCGCAGAAGGGCAGCGCACCTTCATTATCGACGCCGATCAAAATAATTGCGAATTCTTCGCCCCCGAAACGGGAAATAATATCGCTGGACCGGGCACAATGGCGCAGCAATCGGGCGAATATTTTTAACGCCGCATCCCCGGCTAAATGGCCATTGTTGTCGTTGTATTGTTTGAAATGATCGATATCGACAAGCACAAGACTGAACTCCAGGCCGTGGCGAACTGAGCGGGAAATCTCACTCGCAAGTGCGCTGTTGAATGCTCTGCGATTCAACAAATTTGTCAGGTAATCAGTCGAGCTCAGGTTTTTTAATTTATTAATTAGTGATGCATGGGAATGAACCGTTGAAAAAAAGTTGTTCAAAATAGAAAACAAGTCATAATCTGTTGGCCTAAAACCGTTCGGATTGATCGATTCACCAACAAGCATAAGGCCGATGAAATCATCCAGATGTGTCAACGGCGCGATCAGTTTGATACCTGATTTTTTTAAGGAATCGTAGTGCTCTTGTAATAATAGCCGGGAGTTTTTGTTTTCGATATCAAGAATATTGTATGTCCCGCTGTATTCTTGCAGTGAATTCTGCACGATTGGATAGATGGGTATACTTATTGCATCCAAGAAAGATTTTTCAAACCCGCGATAGAGAGAGACCTTGAGGTTTTTTGAATGAACATTCGTTGGCAGGAGCAAAATTGCCCCACTGGCTCGCAAAATTCCAATCACGTTTACGAGATAAGTATATTTTAATTTCGCGACATCGATGATAGATGTAAGCTCAGCCGAAACTTTAAAGATATTGTGGAGTTCGAATAAGTGTTGCGTCAATTCTTTATTCGTTTCGATGAGTGTCTGATCTGAGTCGAAATTTTTCATCAATTATCAATTGAACTTTACTGAATTATTATAAGATTTTACTATTTTATCTCTTGCATCAAGTTTTAAAATTTAAAAGTCGATTCAAAAAAATGAACGATGAGATGGAAGTGTTCATATGATTTTGCCAACCTGCAGAACCAGAAAATTCTATTGAATTTATCGACTTGGGTCAGGAATAATTTACTTGATCTCCTTTTAATTATATTTAAATTATTTAAACATGCACACCTGCGAGAATCAGGAAACCGAGGTAGTCGATGAGGCGTATTTTTTTATGGATTTTGCTTGCAGCCGGAATTACTCACAATGCCGATGCTCAATATTATTTTGGAAGAAACAAAGTCCAATATGATGATTTTGACTGGCATATTCTAAAAACAGAACATTTTGATATTTATTATTATCCTGAAATGCAGGAGTTGGCGGAGATCGGTGCTTCGTATGCTGAAAATGCGTACGACCGGTTGATGATTAAATACAATCAAAATGTTCCACGTCGCATCCCGTTAATTTTTTACTCCAATCATCTTCATTTTCAACAAACCAACACGATCCCAAATCTCATTCCCCATGGAGTTGGCGGCTTTTTTGAGTTCATGAAAGGTCGCGTTGTCATTCCATCCGACGGTTCGCTCTATAAATTCCGGCATGTTATAAACCACGAACTGGTGCATGTTTTTACACACAGCCTGATCAACCGTACCCTGAAAGATCATCGCAAAACGAACTACCCGGGCCTGCCGCTTTGGTTTACCGAAGGCATCGCAGAATATTGGTCGGAAGGCTGGGATACCGAAGCAGAAATGTTTATCCGTGATGCCGTCATCACCGGGTATATCGTGCCGTTGTCGCGGATGTACCGCATTTTTGGTACATTTTTGATGTACAAGGAAGGCCAGGCTGTTTGCCGGTTTATCAGCCAGAGGTTTGGCGAAGAAAAGCTTCTGCAGCTCATGCAAAATGTTTGGATGTCTGAAAGTTTTTCCGAGGTGATGAAGTACACTTTGGGCGTGGATTATGAAAAGTTTGACGAATTATGGCTCTATTCTCTGAAAAAATCAAAATACCCGATAATTGATGAAAACGATATGCCGGGTATGGTAACCGACCGTTTGACAAAGAAGGGCATTAACACGAAGCCAACCTATTGCAATTATAATGGCAAAGAGAAAATTGCATTTGTCTCAAACAGGATTGGCTATTCCAATATTTACTCCATCGATGCGACTTCGCAGGGGAAAGGCAAAAATCTCGAAGTAGTCGTAAAAGGGGAGAGGTCGAGTAAATTTGAAGCGTTTAATCTGCTAAAAAGTAAAATAGATGCCAATCAACATGGGGAGCTGGTATTTGTTGCCAAGAGTTACGGCAAAGATGCGCTTTATAAGTGTGATCTCGATAACGGCAAAATACAAAATCGTTTGCAGTTCGACAATATCGTAACCATTCTCTCCCCGAACTGGCATCCCGATGATGAAAGTGTTGTTTTTACCGGGGTGAATTTTAGTGGCAAGAGTGATTTGTACACCTATAATTTTGCCAGTCAGGACCTGCAAAAATTAACCAATGATTTTTACGATGATCGTGATCCTGCCTGGTCACCGGATGGAAAATTTATTGCGTTTAGCTCGGATCGAGCGCCCGAGGGCCAGAACGGGCTGTATAATATATTTATGTACGATGTACGTACAGGGGATATTTCTTACATAACCAATAGTGAATCAAACGATATGACGCCTGCGTGGTCACCCGATGGACTGTCCATTGCATTTACTTCTGACCGGGACGGGGCATTTAATATTTGGTTGCTGCAAATCCCAGACGAGAGCCTGAAACTCGCCTCTAATTTGTCTAATGGTGATGTGTTCAAACTACCGCAGGCCCCTTTCCCGAGCGCTGTCGACGCCGATCATCGTCTACAAAAAGTCACAGATTATATCACCGGCGCATTCGATCCCGAATGGATGGGCGATAATTCGTTGCTTTTTACCGGTTTTGAAAAATTTTCATTCCAGTTAAGGAAAATTGAAGACATCAATGTTTTATTAAAAGATGCTGAAATTCAGCAACCGGATAAATTGCACAAAGTGGCGAGCCGCTGGCAACCAACGAAGATTTCCGCCGTGGCCTCGACTTCAAGCCTGGCTTATCAGAAGAAATTCTCCCTGGATATTGCCCAGAGCCAGGTAACCCAGGATCCACTTTTTGGCACTTCAGGCGGCGCCCAGCTCGCCATGAGTGATATGCTCGGGAATCATAAATATTATTTTTTGATCTACAATACGGCGACAACACGGGATGAAATGCTGAAAAGTTTTAATGTCGCGGTTACAAAAATCGATTTGAGCCACCGCATGAACACAGCTTATGGGCTGTATCATTTTGCCGGAAATTATTACAATCGCTCGGAAAGCTTTTTTTATGAGCGGCGGTTCGGCGGTTTTGCATCGTTGAGTTACCCGCTGTCAATTTTTCAACGGGCGGAAGCCTCAATAAATATTCGCCAATCGGATAAAACGCGATTTGGCTCGGAAGAAATTAAAGGATTGCTCGTCTCTAATTTTGTCAGTTGGACAAAAGATAATTCTCTCTGGGGCCCCAGTGGTCCGGTCGATGGCGAGCGTTTTTCATTTACGCTGGGGAATACGGTCGATATCCGCGATTCCAATGTAAATTTTTATACGATAATGGCTGATTACCGTCGTTATTTGCGTATCTCGAATCGGGTTTCTTACGCAGCCCGTTTATACACAGCCATGAACCGTGGAAAAGAAGCGCGTGACTTTTTTATGGGCGGCAGTTGGGATTTACGTCTTTACCCCCGTTGGACGATTTGGGGTCACAAACTGTTTCTTGTCAGCCAGGAGTTACGGGTGCCGTTTATCGATCGATTTTCGGTCTCATTTCCGTTTGGCGGCCTGGGATTCAACGCCATACGCGGTGCTTTTTTTGTCGATGCCGGCAATGCCTGGAACGATTCTCTGGAAGATATTCGCGGCAGTTATGGCTTTGGTGCGCGTTTGCGCCTTGGCGGATTTCTGGTTCTCCGCTACGATGTCGGGCGGCGATTTTCTGTCAACGAACTTGACGCCGGACTGGGACCAGACACATTTTCATTCCCGAATAAATGGTGGCGGCAGTTCTTCTTTGGTTGGGATTTTTAATTATGCCTAAAAGGATTTTAATGAAGCTCGAAAGATATTTAGCGGCAGTATTATTTTTAAGTTTTTTCTTGACCGGATGCAGCTCCTTTAAAGTTGCCAAACCAACGCCCACAGACGATTTTGGCTCACCGGAATATCTCGATATATCCAATCATAATTTTTTCCATGAAGGCCCCGAATTACCGCTTCAGGAAATCGATCGCATTTCATTGACTGCAGCGCCAATTGAAAACATATTTGCAATCGGCGAATCCGTCGTGATGGTCACCAAAAATGGCCGGGTCTATGCGAACAGAATTAATGGGAAAAAAATCCGTGGTAAATTGAAATTGGAAAACAATTCCGAAGGATTTGCCACATTGCATAACGATCGTTACTTGATTTTTGCCCTGAAATTGGCGCAAAAAACACTGCAATGCTACGATTTGATTCGCGGCAAATACCTGTGGAAAGTTAACGCTGGATTGCAGGGTGGTGCTCCGCTGGTGGCTGATTCCTCCGTTTATGTTATTAGCCGGTTTAAACATGCTTCGCGCTATTCACTGGCGAGTGGCAGGCGGCTGTGGAAAAAACGTACCGATAGTTTTGCACACACAACCCCCGGGATTGTCAATGATCTGGTTGTATTTGGGACTGACGAAGGGAAAGTAAAAGCTTTGTTTCGAAAAAATGGCGAAGCAGCCTGGGAAACCGAATTGAAAGGCCCTATTTATAACGCGCCTATTTTTGACGGCCGCACAATCTATATTTCATCTGTTGGAAATACAGTAACGGCATTAAATCCTGAGAATGGCACTATTGAGTGGTCGCGTATGATTGATGGCGGGTCCTGGAGAACGCCAGCATTAAAAGATACTACGCTGATCGTGACATCTTCCAATGGCAAGATTTACGCGTTAAATACCCGGGATGGAGCAGAATTATGGATTCATTCTATTGCAGCGCCAATCGGCACAAGTCCTGTGATAGTTGACGATCTTATTTATTTTGGCGGCGCTGACAATTTTATCTATGCCGTTACCCTCGCGGATGGAAACCCCGTTTGGCAAGCAGAATTGCGGGGCAGGGTGCGGACAAATCCTGTAGTTAGCGGTGATTATTTGCTCGTTGGCTCGGAAAATAAATATGTCTATGTTTTCGAGCATGCGGCGGAAAGGAGCCAGAAGTGAGAAATTTCAGCATGGCAAAATTCGGCTCCTTGTTGATTGTTTTATTTCTGAGTTATCCCCTTAATATTTTGGCCCAATATGTAGTCGGGCCGGGTGACACGGCATCGATAACCGTGGTGACTGAGAATTTAGGAAGCCTGGTTATAATTAATGATGATAGTGTTGGCACGACGCCCATTTTTGCCCATCCGGTAAAAGCCGGGAAACACAAAGTCACGGTGCAGCGAATTAATAAACAAAGTTGGTTTGCCTCCGATTGGACTGGAACATATGATGTCGAGCCGGGTGATTCGCTGGTGCTGCATCCGGCATTCCGGCTGACGTATCATATTCAATCCAAACCATATGGCGCGATGGTTTATAATAATGAGGTATTTCAGGGTGAAACACCTCTTGTTCTCGAATATGACGAGTCAGAAAATAACCGTCTCGTTTTGGAGAAAAAAGGTTACTTTTCCCAAGTGGTCGATTGCAAACCAATGGGAGAACATCTGATAAAAGTTGTTCTGGAAGCCGATGATGATTACTGGATTGAACAAGAAATTCTGCAACGCAAAATTAAAACAAAAATTAGCCGGCGAAAAAAATACACTTATTTGTCGACCGCACTCAGTCTTGCTTCTGGTGTGAGTGCTGTTTGGCTAAAAAATCGTGCAGATAAATATTATGAAGATTATAAATCAGAAATCGATCCGCAGAAAATGGATACGCTTTTTGATAAAGCCGAGCAATACGACCGCCTTTCGACAGTTGCCTTTGGTGCATTGCAAGTAAGTTTCGGTTTTAGCTTATATTTTTTTGTTAAAAGCAATTCAGCCCATTGATGTCTGTTCAATGGAAAGTCCTTAGAGTTTACTCTCAATCGAGATCGAAATAAAGTCAAGTTTAAATTTACTTAGCTGACCGACCGATGGAACACTTAAAATCTGAGACAAAAAATTGAATAATCCTGATAAAAAAGCCGCTTTTTATCAGATGTTAGGGGAGCTTTTTCCTTATTTTTTGCATGACCTCAACAATCCACTGACAGCGCTGCAAGCCTATCAATTTATTTATTCGTCAGCAGAGCCGGATGATGAATTGCTTTCACCTGCGAATTACACCGAGATTGAAGAAATTACTAAAAAGATATTGGAAATAAGCGCCTGTGGCCGTCTACTGGTTCAGGCAACCGAAGTGAATTACCATCAGAATTTAGCGTCGAATATTAATGCGCTTATCAAATTGATGCAGGTAAAATTCAGGCGGATTCTTGGGCATTTGCAAGCAGATGATTTTACGTTTAGTGCAAATTGGGCCATTTCGAATCAGGATATTTTAATTTTTTATTATACTGTATTTGAAATATTTCATCAGACGATCAAAGATCATCCACCACAAAATCAACATGAATTCAAAAAAGAAGTCGTTCGATTGATCAATAATCCCGCACAAATTATCCAATTAGTCGCCTCACCCTTTTTCATTCCCAAAAAATTGTTATCGATCACCGGGAGTGTTGATGAAATACAATTTTTTCAGCCTGAGTTCTTGCCACCGGAGAAAAGGAATTTTATAAAATTATCTCAAAATATGTGCAGCGAAAATCAGATCAAATTATTATTTGAAAATCGTGGCGGGCAATGCCATCTCACCTTCAGTATCTAATTTGAATTGAAATGAGCTGGTCTGAATATTCTTGCAATTCTTTAATCGATAAATTATATTGATGGCCACTTGATTTATTGCCGAACCCTGCGTTCGGTTTTATTTTGGCACATAGTGGAAGCACTTCCGCTGCCGATTGAAATTTATTCAGCAAAATTTACAATAGTGAGGAGTGCATGATTCTCAATCTGCCCCGGGAATTGATCACCTGATTAAGTATAAAATTTTCGATAAGTTTTAAACTCAGCAACACATATAATTAGTTCAAATACTCACTTCATTTATTTCGGATCAGGAATTACAGCGGGAGGAAGTTTATGTCGACTTTGGATTTCGGCATCGTAATCGTTTACATTTTAGCAATGGTCATTGTCGGTCTCATAATGCAGAAAAGGGCTTCCGCAGGAATTGATTCTTACTTCCTGGGTGGCCGAAAAATTCCATGGTGGGTGCTCGGCTCCTCAGGCATGGCCTCTAATTTGGATATCAGCGGTACAATGATTAATACTGCATTCATTTTCGCCCTTGGCGCATGTGGATTATTTATCGAAATTCGCGGCGGCGTCACGCTGATTATGGCTTTTCTGATGGTATTTCAGGGTAAATGGAACAGACGGGCTGAAGTGATGACCTTGGCGGAATGGATGCATTTTCGTTTTGGAAAAGACAAGCAAGGCGACGTTGCCAGACTCATCGCTGCCATTTCGATTCTCGTCGTCACTATCGCGATGATCACTTATTTTGCAATTGGCTCCGGAAAATTTGTTGCTGAATTTTTGAGTATCCCCGAATTTTGGGGTCTTGAACCGCAGTTTTGGGCAGCAACTTTGATGATTGTGTTAGCAATGATTTATACTGTTGCCAGCGGTCTCTATGGTGTTGTCTGGACAGATGTTTTTCAGGGTATTATTATTTTTGGAACGATAATTTATATTTGTGTTCTTGCCACGGGCTATTCGTTACCGGAGACTTTTAATGTGTCCATGCCTCTGCGCGAGGGTGGATTCATGGCTGTCGAAACCACCCGCGATGCCTGGACGAGCATGATCCCCAGCTGGACGCTTGACCTCGATGAGCGATCCGCTTATTCAATTTATAATTTGTTTGGCATTGCCATTTTGTTTTATCTGCTGAAAGTGACAATTGAGGGTAGTGGTGGTACCAGCCAATATATGATTCAACGATTTTTCGCTGCACGCAGCGACCGCGAGGCTGGATTACTCTCGTTGCTGTGGACTGTGTTGCTCGGTTTTCGCTGGCCATTCATTATGGCGATTGCTATCCTCGGCATTTCCCTTGGTAATATTGAAGATCCCGAAGCCGTTCTTCCCCGTGTCATCAATGAACTCGTGCCCATGGGCGCAAAAGGATTGCTTGTCGCAGGATTGATGGCTGCTGGCATGTCAACTTTTGATTCAACCGTTAATGCGGGGGCTGCGTATTGGGTTAAAGATATTTACCAGGCATATCTAAATCCCAAAGCCTCAGCCCGCCAGTTGATGATTCATGGCCGTTTAGCCTCAGTTGCAATCGTCGTAATTGGTTTAGGCTGCACACTTTTAATTAATAATATTAATGAAATTTGGGGCTGGATTACCTCCAGTCTTGGTGCAGGATTGCTTATTCCAACATTGGCACGCTGGTACTGGTGGCGTATGAACGGCTATGGGTTTGCAGCGGGAACTGTGGCTGGAATGGTTGCCGCAGTTTTGCAGCGCATTTTTCTACCAGATATCCCGGAATATTATGCTTTTTCGATTACCACAGTATCGTCTCTCGTTGGCATGGTAATAGGCACGCTTGTTTCTGCACCAACAGACAAAAAAGTGTTGACAGAATTTTATAGTCGTACAAGACCGTTTGGTTTCTGGAAACCGGTTCGTGAAACCATCTCTCAGACAATTATGGCCAAGATAAATTCAGAAAACCGCCGGGATATTATTTCAACCTTTATGGCCGTTCCATGGCAATTGGTGCTTTTTTTAACCGGAATGGCAATTATGACTCAGAGGTGGGATCAGTTTGTCTGGCTTTTCGCAATCCTGGTTGCTTTGTCCATCGGATTGTATTTTAAATGGTACAGACACCTTTCAACAAAAGTTGAGATGACCAGCTAAAATTTCCTCGCAAACGAATTGTAGTGATCGTTAAAGTCCCCAGATTTCCGGGGGCTTTTTTTTTATTGTTTATTTTGATTTCAGTTCCCATTTTATGTGCATGGACCAAGCCCAATGGCTGCATGCAAAATTTCTATCGTTATAAACTGGGAGGGAACTATGGATTATCGCACGAAAATTGCGGATTGGCCCGAGGATGACCGGCCGCGAGAAAAGTTAATTACATTGGGTGCTGATGCTTTATCCGATGCCGAGCTGCTGGCCATTATCTTACGGATTGGAATTCAGAATAGAAGTGCGGTCGATTTGGCTCGTTATATTTTGCAGCAATGTGGTGGATTTCGTGGCATCGATAAAATGGATGTCCGCGACATGACTGCGCTGAAGGGGATTGGCGTCGCAAAAGCTGCGCAGATAAAAGCAGCAATTGCCATAGGAAAGCGCTTGGCACGCCAGGACTCAGAAACGAGAAATTTGATTACTTCAAGTCAGGATATTTTTGACCTTTTCCATCTTAAATACCGTGATTTAAAGCGCGAAAAATTTAGTATCGTTTTTCTTACATCCCGGAACAAAATTATTGCTGAGAAGGTTCTTTTTGAAGGAAGTGTCACCGAAAGCATGGTTAGTATACGCGAAGTGATACGAGAAATACTTGCAAATGGAGCCGCAAGTGTTATCTTTCTTCATAATCATCCCAGCGGAGAAGTTTCGCCATCCAAGGCGGATTATGCTATCACCGAAAAGTTGGTTGCTGCATGTAAAGCAGTGGAAATTAACGTTCTTGATCATGTTATAATAGGCGATGGTGTTTATTACAGTTTTGCAGACGATCAATTGATTTAGGATTAAACATCGGATTATGGAAAAAAGTATTGCAGAGATGAAATCCTATCGTTCAGCGATGAATGATAAAATACTGAATAGCGGTTTCAAAGATTATAAGAAAATTTTCGCCCTCGATCACAAAGCCTATTTAGATGGCAAGATTCCTGCAACTTATAAAGAAATGATGGGTCTTGTTGGAAGCATGGTTTTGCGATGCAACGATTGTATTTTTTATCATCTAAATCGGTGTGTTGACGAGGGTGTGACCGAAGAAGAGCTCCACGAAGCCATGAATATCGCATTAATAATCGGTGGAACCATCGTAATTCCGCATTTGCGTTTTGCCGTTGAAATGATGGAAAAACTTTTTGAAGAAAAACGAATGGCGTCTATTTAATTGCGGGAATCTTTGATGGATAAAAAATCGCTAAGACAGGAATATGTCTTTGAGGAAATCTCCCCGGATGAGCAGGCGAGACGTTCGAGTACATTCTGCGATCTGCTGAAGAAAAGACGATCGGTACGGGATTTTTCAAGCCGGCCGGTAGCGGAAAAAATCATCGAAGATCTCATAATATCGGCAGGAACAGCCCCATCCGGTGCCAATATGCAACCATGGCGATTTGTCGTCGTTACAAAACCAATGATTAAAAAGGCCATTCGCATCGCTGCTGAAAAAGAGGAAAAACTCAATTACGAGCAACGATTTCCACAACGCTGGCTGGATGATCTGGCGCACCTCGGAACTACTTTCAGTAAACCTTATCTTGAATCTGCACCAGTACTTATCGTTATTTTTAAAATCGATTATGGCATTGATGCAGGTGGCCAGAAAATTAAGCATTATTACGTCAATGAATCTGTCGGAATTGCAACAGGCATGTTGATCGCTGCAATCCACAACGCAGGCTTGGTTACGGTGACGCACACGCCGAGCCCAATGAAATTTTTACAGGAAATCTTGAAGCGCCCTCAAAATGAAAAAGCATTTATGCTTCTGCCTGTGGGATATCCGGCGGCTAAGGCTACGGTTCCTGTTTTAAACAAAAAAAAGCTGGATGAGATTATGGTGAAAAATCCCTGATAGCAGAACTTTCATATCAGATTTATGAAAATTTGTTTGCCTAATGAGTTGCCCTGATAATTACAATTTCTGGATTAAATAATTTGACAATGCTGTTCTCGTAATAAATTTATTTACATTGTTGTAAAGATAACAAAAAAGCCGTTTTAACATTCCGACAAACCTAAGTATGTAACTGGCGTTCAATCATACGGAATCACACTTGGGCAAGGTATTGGAATGGAAAACACAGCAGCGCTGATTGAACAAATCATGGGAGACAAACAGGCTGTTATTTTATTGATAACAGTCGGATCAGGATTTATCATTGGAAGAATGTTTCGTTTTATCACCAAAATGCTATTATTCTTTTTCATTGTTTTGTTCTTTTTCGTTCTCGGATTACAATATGCCGGATTTATAAATATAACTATAAATTATGAATCTATTTCACTTTTCACACAAATAGCTTATTCAAAGTTATCTGAAATCGGCCTTTCTGAACATGCATTTTTTTGGGTGCCGTTTGTTTACAGCATTCGGAAGTCCCGAATACCATCTGTATCATAATATCGTTAAAGTAACTGATTATATTGATTTTAAATAATTTATATAAAACTATAAATTTAAGAACTGTACTATAATTCTGTGGCAAGGGAATGTCAAAACAGAAACTAAAAGATCGATCGATACTAATCATAGATGATGATCCTTCAATCCGTTTTTTGGTAAAATCTGCTCTGCGAAACTTAAAGAATGTGCATTTTACAGAGGCTGGAAATGGAAAAGAAGGATTTGATTTATTGGCTCACAAATTTCCTGACCTCATCTTTCTCGATGTCGTGATGCCGGTAATGAATGGCATTGATTTTCTCCATAAATTGCGAGCGGATGCCCAATATTCGAATATACCTGTCATTCTCTTAACCGGCTACCGGGATTCTGAGCGTTTAGTAGATGCCCTGAAATTGCCGAAAACTACATTGATCACCAAACCCTTCCTGTTAGAAGATTTAGTTGAACAAGCTCAAAAATATCTTTCAACCAACCAATCTAATTTAACCCGCACCTGAGAATTGAAATTCTTGTATTCCTCTAAATAATAATAATTTAAATTCCCTTTCAGCATCTGCAAAATGAGGGTTTTTTATTGGAATTATTTTTATATTATGCAAATGAATGATTCTAAAAACGGTAAAATAATGTTCAAATTTTGCTCGCGTGATGAGCGCTACCGCATTGAACAGGGCATGTTTTCAGAATATGCTTTCGACGGCCGAATTGCTGAAAACTTACGTGAACACCCAACCCCTGGCCACAAATACCGCACTGCTTTACAGCGCGACCGGGATCGCATTATCCATTCCCGTACATTTAGACGCCTGAAACATAAACGGCAAGTTTTCTTTGTGAACGTCGGCGACCACTATCGCACACGATTGACACACACGATGGAAGTCGCACAAATTAGCCGGACAATGGCCCGCGCTATGTGTCTGAACGAGGACTTGGCGGAAGCCATCGCGCTTGGCCACGATGTTGGACACACTCCTTTTGGGCATTTGGGTGAAGTTGTGCTCAATGACATATTACTGGGTAAACATGCAGCTCATGCAGAATTTCCGCCCGAAAATTTGGGAGGATTTAAACATAATTACCAATCGTTGCGGGTACTCGATTTGTTGGAACAGAAATATGCGTATAACGGATTGAATTTGAGCGGCCCAGTGCGGGAGGGGATTTTAAAACATACGAGATTGAAAAAAAGTCTGATTAAATATCCTGATTTCAATTATGCAAATTTATATTTCGATCATGATTTTGCCACAACTTTGGAAGGGCAGATCGTAGCAATCGCCGACGAAATTGCACAAAGAACGCATGATTTGGAAGATGGCATCCGTGCCGGATTCGCTGATGTCGAAAATGTGCAAAGACTCGACATTGTGAAGTTTCTTGATGAGAGTTCAGATTTGAACCTAAAATCAGCACAAGATTCTTATCAATATCGCAATATACTTATCGCCGGGTTGGTCGATTTACTCGTAGGCGACGTTATTTATCATTCCCTCGCTGAACTGACAAAATATCACGAAGCTGGCGGGGCAAGCTACCCCATTCGAAAAATAATTATCGATTTTAGTAAAGAGATAACACCGCTGCAAAATCAGTTAAATAAATTTATTTATCAGAATATAATTTTTGTTCCAAAGGTACAAAGTGGCGATGAACAAATTTCTCAACTGGTGCTGGCTCTGTTCAAAATTTACAGATCCGATCCTGCAACCCTGCCTGCGAGCACCAAAAAACAAGTTTTGGACAGCGAATCGGACGCTCTGGCTGCCAGAATTATTTGTGACCATATCGCTGGTATGACGGATAATTATGCCATCGAACAAATTTGTATACTGAAGCAGGACAATGCAATTGCCCGGGAAGTTAATATTGAATCTGTGCAACCTATCTGGATTCGGCAGTAAATGAAAATCCAACTCAAAGATATTCAGGTTTTGGCAGAACCGGCATCTGGAAATGCCGGCAAGATTAGACTGGATTTATCGTGGGAGTTCTCAACTGAGGATAAAATTGGCATCGTTGGTTTAAGCGGCTCCGGGAAAACGACCTTGTTGCAAGTTATCGCCGGACTGATTGATCCAGATTCGGGAATGATATTGGTTGATGATCGCGATATCTCCAAAGATAAATCTGCAAAGAATGAGTACAAAAATCAATTTGGCGTCTGTTTTCAATTCCCAGAAATGCAAATATTTGAACCAACTGTTGGTGACGATATTGCCTTTGGGTTGCAAAATATGAAAATGGACCATCAAGAAATTAAGCAGCAAATCGCCAACGCCCTATTTGATGTTGGCCTCGTCCATAACGAATTTCTGATGAAATCAATTCGTGGATTGAGTCAGGGAGAAAAAAGGCGAGTAGCGATGGCGGGGATTCTCGTGATGCAAAAACCTGTGCTGCTGCTCGATGAACCCACTTCCGGGTTGGACGCAGTAGGGATAAAAAAAATTAAAGAAACACTCGGTGTGAAGTTAAAATCTGCAAACAGAGGACTGATGATAATTTCTCATGACCTCGATTTTCTGTTGCGGACAGTCGATGAGTTGTGGCTGATGGAAAATGGAAAAATAATAGAATCAATGCGTTGTGATGAATTAGATTACCACAAATTAAACAGATTTATCGAGATACCTCGCTCATACCGCCTGCAGCAGCATCTGCTCAAATTGGGTATTCAAAACACCCCACTTTAAAACTGATTTTCACAATTCTCCTAAAAAATATCCTACCCGTTTTCTCCCTTTTTTATGATTGCAAACTCTTTACAAATCATTACATTAAAAAAACATTTCGCTTGTGTTTATTCTGGAATATTGGTAGACTTTTCGAAACTGTTGGAAAATGAAATAAAGGTATGTTTTACAATGTTGCGACTCAACCTATTTATTCTTCTTTTCTTGTTTGGTATCTGCCTGATACCAGTTTTCGGGCAAGAAAAAATGAATAAAGGAGTCCAGGGTAAAAACCTATTCACCAATATCTCTCTTGCTGAAGCATTTGCCAATCTTGAAAGAAACTATCATATAAATATTGTATACAAGGAAAATTTAATCCGTGAAAAAGAGGGAGTCCCGGTTTTTCAGATTTCCAACAACATTTACAGAGACCTGGATGTTCTCTTGTCCAAATTATCGTTGACATATGAATTGGTTGGCAGTAAAACATTTGTCATCATTCCAATGAAACTTGCCAATAAAGGCATTATTCACGGAGTCGTGTCTGACCGTTTTAAAAAAGCCTTAGAAAATGCAAATGTCTATCTTGAAGGAACAACTTTAGGTTCATCTACCGATAAAAATGGCTATTTTACGATTGTAAATATACCGACCGGCACTTATAATTTAACCATAAAATATATTGGTTTTAAAACCTGGCAAAGAAATTTATATGTTACTCCTGGCCAAAAAAATGAATTGAATATCGTCCTGGATGCGGATGTGCTTGATTATGAGAGCATTGTTGTAACCGGAATCCGGAAACCGCTGCCCAAGCTTAAAACGAGCATCGCGATAACGACTTTAAATCCTGCAGAAATTTCAGAGAGAGCGCCACAAAATACAGCTGATTTACTCAAAGCCATTCCAGGATTTTATGTAGAAAGTTCGGGTGGGGAAGGCGGGAATAATTTATTTGCCCGGGGAATTCCTTCTGATGGCAGCTATCGATATGTGTCATTACAGGAAGATGGATTCCCTGTATTTGAAGATTGCGAATTGATGTTTGCCAATGCCGACATTTTTGTAAGAGTTGATGAAACTCTTGATCATGTTGAAGGGGTTCGCGGTGGAACAGGATCAATTTACGCCAGCAATGCGCCTGGTGGAATTATCAATTTTATCAGCAAAGTTGGCGGAGATGTACTGGAGGGTATCGTAAAAACTTCCATTGGTGATTATAATCATTTCCGCACAGATTTAAATGTTAGTGGCGCGCTCAGTCAAAAGTGGCGATTCAATATTGGGGGATTTTACCGCTATGATGATGGAATTCGCTCCCCGGGATTTCCTGCGAACCGAGGCGGGCAGGTAAAACTTAATATCACGCATTTGCTGGAAAATGGCTCTTTACGATTTTATGCAAAATTTCTTGATGACCGCAATGTTTTTTATCAACCAATCCCCCTGCAAGATAAAGAAAATCCCCGTGGCATCCCAGGATTTGATCCTAATTATGGTACTTTAACATCAGACGATGCCAATTATTTGAGCCTGACTACACCGAAGGGCGAGCATTTTGAAGAGTCCCTGGATGAAGGAATTCATCCGAACATGAAATCTCTTGGTGGTGAAATAAATTATACTTTTCTTAAAAATTTGGTTGTAAAAAATTCTTTTCGCTATACGACAATAAAACATAAATTTAATGCAATCTTTTCGTTGAACGATCCTTATTTTACCAATACTTTTGCGGAGGATATTGCCCGGTTCAGTAATTGGCGTTATCAATACACCAATTCAAATGAATTAATTGAGGTGCCGGAAAATCTTAATAATAATGGGCTCATAGCTGAAGTGGGCTGGTGGTCTGTAAAAATGCCAATGTTCAATTTTGCAAATTACTCCGAAGTTTACCTGAATTTGGGTAAGCATAGTCTCTCAGCCGCTTATTATATTAGCGATTATTCAACCAAACCTGCCTGGTTTTGGCAAAATATTCTTTTGGATGTTTCTGACAATCCAAAAAGAATCGATTTGATCGATCTGGATACAAATATTTCATACACGAAAAATGGATTTTCACGCTTCGGAAGTTATTACTTGAATTTTAGAATGGACGGCCTTGTCAATGCATTTCGTCTGGTGGATGACTACAAATATTCCGATCGTCTGAGCTTTGATGTGGGTATCCGTTTTGAAAAAGGCAGTTACAGCGGCTACGTTGAAAACAATTACACTGAAAACAGATTTGATAATAATGGCCAAATTATCACGGACAATGACGGTAATCCGGTCGAGTTTGGATATGATTTGGGTGATTCCACAACTTTGGCTGATGATAATGTTAATTATGGGGATGGAACATCCAGGCTTTTTGAATACGATTATACTCAACTTGCCTTTTCGTGCGGTGCTAATTTATTAATAAATAAAAAACTTGCCACTTATCTTCGGCTCAGTAAGGGATTTCGAACACCAGATGATCAGCATTTCGTTTTTTTCGAATCGGGTTCATACAAACTGGAACATATTTATCAATTGGAAAGTGGCTTGAAGTATTCAACCAAGCACTTTGCTTTTTTTAGTTCAATTTTTATGAATTTATTTAACAATCTACCCTTTGCTGATGAAGTTGTCGACCCGGATACCGACAGAATTGTCCGGGCATTTCGATTTGCAGACAGCCGGACAATCGGAGCAGAAATAGAAGCCGTCGCTAAACTTGGCAACTGGAACCTTGACATCACTGCAACGGTACAGGATCCACGCTATTTAAACTATGAATTTGTTGGACGCAAGGAAGATTTTTCTCATAACCGTGTCAGGCGAATTCCTACGGTATTTTATGAATTGCGGCCGGCATATATACTAAAAAAAATCAAGTTTTTTGGGAATATTCGCTACATTGGCAATCGATTTACAGATGACGCCAACACAGGTGTACTACCGGCATACACTGCCTACAATGCGGGATTGGAATACGCCATTGGCCATACCACACTGGCATTAAACGGTTCCAATTTGACTAATGTTATTGGGCTAACCGAGGGAAATCCACGCGTAGATAATACTTTGGATCCAAACAATTATTTTTTTATGGCGCGACCTATACTTGGTCGGGCTTTTAAATTGTCTTTGAAATATACGTTTTAAAAAATGAAACCAGGACTAAATATTAAATTTATCCGCAGAAAAAGCTGAATATTTTAATCTGATTTCTTATCATTTATTTAGTTTGATTGTTACTTTACATTGATTTACAAAGAGAAATAAAATGGCACAATCTCATTTAAAAATAGAAGATTTAATAGTTGATGAATCTTTTCAGCGTTGGCTTGATAATAAAGCATCAGCCTCTGAAGAAAAACATTGGATTGCCTGGTTGCAGGACGACAGGGACAATAGTATGCTCTACAGGCAAGCAAAAGAACTTTGGCAGACAGCGCAATTTCGCTCCGTCCCGGCACCAAATATTGAAAAAGAATTGGCAAAGCTGCGAAAACGATTACATGCTGATCCAGCCTCCCGCGCTACGGTTCTGAAGTTTCCTTCATTAAAATTGTTCTGGAATTACAAACAAAAAACAAGTAAGCGGGGAATTAGATATGCTGCGATCGCTGCCACAATTGCGCTTATAATTGTCACTTGGAACATCTTTCATTCCGGGAATCAACTAACCGAAATTGCACAGACAAATTATGGTGAACACAAGAGCATTTCCCTGGCTGATGGTTCGACAATTCGATTAAATGCGAACACAGTTTTAAAAGGTAGTACTTCGCCTGCGCACTATCAGTTTGTGCTAAAAGGAGAGGCTTGTTTTCAGGTTGTTCCGGCAAGTAACCGGCGGTTTACAGTAAAGACAGTTGATGGCAAAATTCATGTTGTCGGTACAAAATTTGTCGTGCATAGCCGGGGGGATGGCACAAAAGCGGTTGTTGAAGAAGGCGTCGTTCAGGTCGAAGTCTTTGAAAGCTCAGATGATTTGATTGAATTAAAAAATGGGAATATTATCAATTTCCACAAAGGTCAAATAAATGGGGCTCCCCGAAAAACGAATGTTTTGGTCCATACTTCCTGGGCTTCTGACAATCTCGTTTTTGATGAAACCTCCTTTGAAGAAATTGTGCAAAGAATTGAAGAAACCTTTGCTGTGGAAATCGTTGTCAAAGACGAAAGTCTGTTGCAGGAAAAGGTATCCGGGTCCATTGAAAATTCAGATTTAAGAATAATCATTGAAGCATTGGCCAAAGCGCTGCAAGTGAAATATACCCAAACCGGCAACACAATCGTTCTGGAATCGAAACTTGAAAAATGAATAGTGCTCAAAAACACATCGATTGTACTAATGATAACTTAATGTGGCGGAAATTAAAAGCGGGTGATGAACATGCGCTGGCAGCTTTATTTCGCCAATTTTACGGTGCGATGTTTGACTATGGAATTAAACTCACACAACGGGAGGAGTTGGTTAAAGACGCAATTCAGGAAGTATTTGCCTATATTTGGCAAAATAGAAAATCCTTGTCCCAGGCGAATTCAGTTATTGCATATCTGTTGGTTTCCTTACGACGCAATCTATTGACCACTCTGGAAAAACAAAAAAGAATGGATAAAGCCAGCAAAGAGATGCACCAGGAATATCCGAATACGGCTTTCCCGATTGAAGATTTGATGATAATGAATGAGGAAAATGCTGCTAAAAAAGAAAAATTGAAAACAGCCCTGCCACAAATCCCGGCGCGTTTATATGAGGCACTTTATCTAAAAACATATAGTGGTTTATCCTACAATGAAATAGCGGAAGTAATGAAAATTACTCCCGGTGTTGCGCGCAATTATATCTCTGAAGCATTTCAAAGGCTTCGGCAAATTGTTGATGTTTAAGCCTTGCAACAACAGATATCCAACCCATTTCTTGCTATATTCATATCCCCACCTTCAGCTCATCTGGCTTATAAAGCCTTATTATTCCATTGAAAATATTTACCCACCGAAAAAATAATTAAAAAAAATTACATGACACTTCTCTCGTTTCGCCTCTATAAGAGTGAAAGAAATTGATTCCACTGTAACCAATTTACAGGTGCACAGTCAGGAGTTATTCGGATTTAATACAATTCTTCGTTTCCAGGGCACTGAAAGACACTTTTTTTTTATGCCTGACAGTGAGACTGAGAAGCGGCACACCCCGGTTTTAAATTTATCACCTTGTTATAAAGAGTTAAAAATATATGCAACAGGATATAATAAGAATATTGACAGATGAGTCATTTCAGCGTTGGCTTGCCGGAAAAGCGACGTCTGAAGAAAAAGCATCATGGGACACATGGTTGTCGGCTGATACGCGCCACCTGCATTTATATACTGCCGCCAGGAAACTTTGGTGCGCAGCACAATTTATCGAATTGCCGAAACCGGATGCTGATATCGAATTAAAAAAACTTGAGTCAGTTTTGGGTCTTGGAAAGGCTGCGAAATCTGTGACACGAGTCTCGAAAAGAAATACATTTCTCGCAAATATCAGCACAAATTTCGCAATACTGAAAAATTATATTCGTCCAAGATACCCAATCTTTGCAGTGACAGCATTTGTCATCTTGATTGCGATCTATGTTACCCATAATATTTCTGATAATTATATACATGTTCGCACAGATTTTGGGCAACGCAAAACCATCAATTTAGCAGATGGTTCGCAGATTATCATAAACGCCAACTCGCATTTAAGTTACTCCGGCGAACCGCCTGCAACTGAATTCACTCTCACGGGCGAGGCGTTTTTTCATGTAGCTCCACGCGATAATTCCAGACAACCCTTTAGAGTAAAAACAAAGGATGGCACAGTGCATGTTTTCGGAACCCGGTTTAATGTGCACGAGCGGGATCACGGAACCCGTGTTGTTGTCAATGAGGGCTGTGTAGGAATATTACCGGCGGGGGAGGAGAACAATAAACCTGTTGCCATCGAATTAAACCAGGGCGACATGGTCCACTTTTATAAAAATGACCGGATTTTGATCCCACAATCTGTGGTGAGTGAAGTTTATACTTGCTGGTTCACGGATCGACTCATTTTTAATAAAACACCTGTGCGTGAAATAATCGCAAGAATCGAAGAAACCTACGATGTTGCCGTGGTCATTTTAAACGCCGAATTGTTGGAACAAAAAATATCAGGTTCCATCGAAAATACAGATTTGCATGTTATCATCCAGGCATTGAGTAATGTTTTACAGGTACCAGTTGTGTTCACTGAAAATAAAATCATTTTAGGTCAATAATAATATAAACAAAAGGAGGAAGATTTAGAAGTGAAGCGATTTAAGTTGTTTTCCTAGAACTCTACCTTGTAGAGAATTGGTAAACAAGAGATGAAATTATTCTTTAACGGATTCCATGTTTAACATGGTAAGGAGGAAATTTTATGAAGTATCGCATGACAAAATCAATGGTTGTGTCAATTATGGTGTTGTTGCTTTTTTGTGTATTTGGCAGCGTTCACGCACAAAATACCGGCAAAATCCAGGGTAATTTAGTTGACACGGATGGTGCCGTTTTAATCGGCGCGAATGTCTACATCAAAGGAACGATGATGGGAGCTGCTACGGCTAACGATGGCTCCTATAGCATTAAATCAGTTCCACCTGGCAGCTACACTCTGGTTGCCCAATATATCGGCTACAAAGGCGATGAAAAAGCAGTAACGGTTGCTGCTGGTGCAATTGCAACTGTAAATTTCACACTCAAATCAGACGTATTGGGATTGAGTGAAGTCATCGTTACAGGTGTTGTCAATCCGGTTTCAAAAATCGAATCCAGTGTTTCTATTTCCACAATTAATATGCGGGATGCAGAGAAATCAGCGCCACGCACAACTGCTGAAATTTTCCGCACAATTCCGGGTATTCGTTCCGAAGCTTCCGGTGGTGATGGCAATACAAATATAACTGTCCGTGGTGTTCCTATTTCAGCAGGTGGCTCAAAATACTTGCAGTTGCAGGAAGACGGATTGCCGGTTTTTCAATTCGGCGATATTGCTTTTGCTACAGCTGATATCTTCTTGCGAGCGGATTATAATCTCGCTCGCATCGAAGCGATTCGCGGTGGTTCTGCCTCAACATTAGCAAGTAATTCTCCTGCTGGTATCATTAACTTTATCAGTAAAACCGGCGCTATAGAAGGTGGGAGTGTTAGCACCACAACAGGCCTGGATTATAAGAGCAATCGTACGGATTTTGAATATGGCTCGCCATTGAGTGACAACCTGAGTTTCCATATCGGTGGTTTTTTTCGTCAGGGAGAAGGCCCACGAACAGCCGGTTACACAGCCAATTATGGCGGTCAGTTGAAAATGAATATCACCAAATCATTTGATGGTGGCTATGGCCGTGTTTACTTCAAATTTCTGGATGATCGCGCTATTGCCTATATGCCGATGCCATTAAAAGTAGAAGGAACGAACGATTCTCCTGATTGGGGTTCCATTAATGGGTATGAAGCCACTTCCGGTACGATGCACAGCCCATATTTGCTGCAAAACCTGGGTCTTGGAGCCGATGGAGGGCTGCGCCGTGCTGATGTTGCAGATGGCATGCATCCAATCTCAAAAGCTCTTGGATTTGAATTCTCCCGCGAACTTGGTAATGGCTGGCAGCTTGATAACCGTGCCAGACTGGCTCTGAATTCCGGGCGTTTTATTTCACCATTTCCAGCAGAAATAGGCACAGCACAAGGATTGGCTGAATCCATCGCCGGCGCCGGTGCTACCCTGCGATATGCCGATGGTACTGCCTTTGGAAGCGGGAATGCTGGCAATGGACTGGCTCTGCGAATTCATATGTTTGATACGGAATTGAATAATTTCAATAATATTGTCAATGATTTTAAAGTTTCCAAAGATTTTGGCAAAATGAAAATGGCTGTTGGTTACTACTTGTCACAACAATCAATTTCCATGTCCTGGCTGTGGAATTCTTACCTCACAGATGTAAATGGTGAAGATGCAAAAATGGTGGATGTTTATGCCGCTGATGGCACAAAATTCAGCCAAAATGGTCTCTATGCCTATGGTGTGCCTGCGTGGGGTAATTGCTGCCAGCGGAATTATGATGCTGACTATTTGACGATGGCCCCGTACTTCGCAGCCGACGTTGAAATGAGTGAAGCATTGAATGTTGATCTGAGTGTTCGCCTTGATAACGGCCAGGTAAACGGCCATTTTGCGGGTGCCGTTCAAACAGAATACGATGTAAACAACGATGGTGTAATTTCACCGAATGAGGAAAGTGTTTCCGCAATTGATAATGCCAACACCACACCGGTCGATTACGAATATGACTATGTTTCATTCTCTTTTGGTGGAAATTATCAGCTAAACGAAAATAAAGCTGTTTTTGCCCGTTACAGCCGCGGTGGCGCTGCAAAAGCCGATCGCCTGCTTTTTTCCGGGTTGCCCTATGCTGACGGCACAACCTTAAATGCCAAGGATATGATTGATCAGGCAGAATTTGGTTATAAACATCTCTTTAGCAAAGGTGGTTTATTCGTGACTGGTTTTATGGCGAACACAACGGAAGAGGGTGGTTATGAGGCTACGACGCAAAAAATCATCGAGAATGATTATAATGCCATTGGTCTTGAAATCGAAGGTGCCTATGATCTTGGCACAATTGATCTTCGCGGGGGTGTGACTTACACGAAAGCCGAGATCACTTCTGGAGGAAATGATGGCAATACTCCGCGCCGTCAACCATCAGTTATGTATAATCTTATTCCCACTGTTGCACTTGGTGAGCACACGGCTGGTTTGAGTTTGATTGGCCAGACCAAAGCCTACGCGCAGGACAGCAACGAACTTGTTATGCCGGCCTATATGTTTGTCAACGCGTTTTTTAAGTATCAGGTGACAGATAAATTATTTGCATCTGTAAATGGAAACAATATACTTGATGCTATCGGAATCACTGAATCCGAAGAAGGCGCTATTGTCGACAACCAGGTGAATTATGTGCGCGCACGACCGATTATGGGACGTTCCATCAGCCTTAGCTTAGGATATAATTTTAACTAAAAACAGGCGTAAGTGCCACGTATGCACATCGTACGTGGCGCTTTTATTTGTCATCTCTAAATAAAATGGAATGATCACATGCCGGATTTTAATTTACACCCTATAGATTTGGGTATCGTTGCGATATACATGATTTTTGTTATTTATCTCGGCTTTCGCATAGCCAAAAAACACCATACCGCCGAGGATTATTTTTTAGCCGGCCGATCGATTACATGGCCTCTTATCGGTTTTTCATTGCTTGCTTCCAACATGTCGAGCACGACGCTCGTTGGGTTGGCGGGAGAAGCATATAACACTGGCATATCGGTGTTTAATTATGAGTGGATGGCTGTTGTCGTGCTTGTTTTCTTTTCGATTTTTATCCTGCCATTTTACTTGCGTTCTAAAATATATACCATCCCGGAATTTTTAGAAAAGCGGTACAACGGCCATACACGCACATATTTTTCCATTCTTACACTATTCCTGAATATTGTCGTCGATACAGCCGGTAGCCTCTATGCCGGTGGATTATTGATGAAGCTTGTCTTTCCGGAAATACCGATGTGGCAAACAATCGCACTTATGTCTTTTCTCGCTGGAATATATACCGTGGCCGGTGGATTGGAAGCCGTCATTTATACCGATCTGATACAGGCTGTATTATTGCTGATCGGATCCGTTATCATAACCTACACCGCTTTCATGAAGATCGGGAGCTGGGAAGCTGTTACAGCAGTAACCCCACCTGAAATGTTAAGTCTGGTGCGGCCATTGGATGACCCCGGGGTGCCCTGGTTGGGATTGCTAACCGGTGTGCCATTGCTCGGATTTTATTTCTGGTGCACAAATCAATTTATGACGCAACGAATTCTCAGCGCAAAAAACGAAAATCATGGCCGCTGGGGTGCGCTTTTCGCAGGATTTTTGAAACTGCTACCGCTCTTTATTATGGTGCTTCCGGGCACAATGGCGCGCGTACTTTACCCTGATCTTCCAAAAGCAGATCTCGTTTTCCCGACTTTACTTTTCGACATGCTGCCAATCGGTGTTCTGGGAATTGTTTTGGCAGGATTTGTTGCCGCCCTCATGTCCCAAATTGATTCCACGCTTAACTCAGCCTCGACATTGGTAACAATGGATTTTGTACGCAAATGGCGCCCGGAATTTGATAGTAACAAATTGATGTGGGTCGGTCGTGGGGTCACGGCTTTTTTCATGATTTTATCAGCAATGTGGGCACCGTATATTGAAAATTTTGGCTCACTCTTTCAGTATTTACAAAAAGTCCTGTCATATGCGGTTCCTCCAATCGTCGGTCTTTTTATTATGGGTATATTCTGGAAAAGAGCAAACGCTCAAGGTGCCATGGCTGGGATAATTGCCGGACTTATTTTAGGAATTACGCTATTCATATTAAATGAAGTGACAGCAACTATTGAAATTCACTTCCTTTATGTGGCGATGCTGCTGTTTATTTTTTCCATACCAATTATCGCAATTGTTAGCATGCTTACACCTGCGCCGCTTGCAGAAAAATATGAAGGGCTCACATGGTCGCGTGCATTTTATCACGATGAATCAATGAAGATGCAGCAGCTTCCGTGGTATCAAAATTACCGTACTTTGTCTGTGCTTTTAATTTTGATAACGGGGGTAATGTTATCGTTTTGGTGGTAATATTTCTTATTAAACAAACAGAATTGATTGGCAGCAAAACGGATATTTTCCAGTTCATTCACCTTTGTCAACATTAGAAAAAGGAAAAACAAGCCATGCACGTTGTGGTGTTTGGGGAAATCCTGTGGGATTTGGTTGGTGAAAATAAATATATCGGTGGCGCTCCTTTCAATTTTGCTGCACACTTGGCCCAAATGGGAAATAATGTAAATTTTATCTCCAGTGTTGGTGCCGACCAGCTGGGTGAAGCCGCCCGTGCTGAAATGAATCGATTGAATTTGAGCACAAATTATATGCAAATCACCGAAAAAAATCCCACCGGAACAGTTAAGGTAATTCTCTCGGATGGTATTCCTGAGTACGAAACTGCTACTGATGTTGCCTGGGATCATATTGCATTCCAAAAGGAATCCCTGCAAAACTGTGATGAACAAAGTATCTTATATTTTGGTACATTGGCACAACGGTCCGCGATGAATCGTAACACACTTGATGAATTGGTTTCCACCGGAAACTGGAAGCATATTTTTTGTGATCTAAACCTACGTCAAAATTACTATGATTCATCGATTATTGTGAAGTCACTTTTGCAGTCCACTGTTGTAAAAATGAATGATGAAGAAGCGCGGATTATCTCGCGAACAATGCTGCACAAAGAATTAGATCGTCACAATTTTTCGCATGTTTTGTGTGAGAAATACAATATTCTGGTGTTAATTATTACCTATGGCAGCGATGGTGTCTACATTTATACACCAGCTCACGATGATTTTGTCAGCGCAAACAAAGTTGAGGTAAAGGATACAATCGGTGCTGGAGACAGTTTTAGCGCCGGTTTCCTGCATGCTTATAATCATGGATACTCATTACGGGAAAGCGCTGTATTTGCCAATACCATCGCCGAATTTGTTGTAACGAGATCAGGTGCAGTTCCTCTGTATTCACCTGAAATTTTACAAAAAGTGAGTGGCATAACAGATTCTGTAATTTGAATATAGATAATTTTTATCTACCCTGATTAATTCTCACGCATAGTCGCAAAGGCCGCAATGAAAAGATTTAAAAGAACAAAACTTGGCGATCGCAGTGACTCTGCGTGCGAGTTACGCCGGCTAACCAGGAGAAAATAAGAGAGCAGATAATCCAGGCTTTTTTTATATGATTGAACTTTGCAGGATAGAATGCTAAAAATAATTTTCAGTATTCAAATGATCATTCATCCAATCGACATGGATTTCAATTCATTCTGAGTAGAAATCCATGTTTTTTTATCCCTACACCATTCATTTTCATAAACAGGTATCCAAACAAGAATTGTAATTCTTCAGGAAAAATAAATGAATATTGGCAATAAAATAATGCTGATCACTTACCCGGATAGCATGGGCAATAATCTCGCCGAATTATCTACTATTTTAGCGGAATATTTCCGTGGCGTTATTGTAGGCGTCCATGTGCTGCCGTTTTACCCTTCTTCGGCAGACCGTGGTTTTGCACCAATAACTTATGAGAAAGTCGATCCGGCTTTTGGAAACTGGAATGACCTGCATCGACTGAATAATGATTTTTTTTTGATGTATGATTTCATGATTAATCATATATCTCGCTCATCCGAATGGTTCCAGGATTTTCTTGAAAATAAGGAAGATTCGCTGTACAAAGATTATTTTATTCGCTATAACAAATTTTGGCCTGAGGGAGAGCCAACACAAAAACAAACCGATTCAATCTATAAAAGGAAACCACGCGCCCCTTATATTGATGCCGAATTTTTAGATGGAAGCACAGAAAAAATCTGGTGTACATTTGATGAAGAACAAATTGATCTCGATGTTTCAAAAATAGAAACGCGCCATTTTATCAAGAGTAACCTGCAAAATCTCTGTGCTAAAGGGGCATCCATAATTAGATTGGATGCGTTTGCGTATGCAATAAAAAAACCGGATACATCTTGTTTTTTTATCGAGCCCGAAGTCTGGGAATTGCTTGATTTTGCGCGAAATATAGTGGAGCCCCTCGGAGTTGAACTGCTCCCTGAAATTCACGAACATTATTCAATCCAGATGAAATTGGCAGAAAAAGGCTATTGGGTCTATGATTTTGCCCTGCCAATGCTGGTCCTTCATGCGTTATATAGTGGGGATAGCAGACGCCTGATTCACTGGCTTCATATTTGTCCACGCAAACAATTTACCACGCTTGATACCCACGATGGCATCGGGATTGTCGATGTAAAAGGCCTGCTTGACGATGACGAGATAGAGGAAACGAAAGCGGCTTTGTATTCCAAAGGAGCGAATGTAAAAAAAATATACAGCACAGAAGCCTATAATAACTTAGATGTTTACCAGATCAACTGCACATTTTACTCGGCTCTGAATAATGATGATGCCTATTTGCTGGCCCGGGCAATACAATTTTTTACTCCTGGGATCCCTCAAATATATTATGTTGGTTTGCTTGCGGGCGAGAACGATATCCAATTGCTTGAAGAGACCAAAACCGGACGAAATATAAACAGGCATTATTATAATCGCGAAGAAATCGAAAAAAATCTGTGTCGACCTGTATTAATAAAGTTGTATAATTTGATGCGATTCCGAAATACATACTCCGCATTCGATGGCGAAATATCAACAACACCAGGCGATTCTCAATATGAAATAGAAATAGAGTGGATGAAAGGAGAATTCAAAACAGTGTTGAGCGCCAACCTGCGCACACATATTTTCTCTATATTTTATTTTGACAATATCTCAGGAAATATGTTATCCCTCAAATTATAGCGACAACTTCTACAAAGGGGCATTGGTGAATCAATTATAAATCTAACAATTACTCAAAAAGTCCAATTGTTTCAATGCGAAACATGCGTAAGATTGCTGTGAACCCTCGATACATTATTTTTGTTAGATAACATTTTTGTAGTTCCCTTAAATATTGTCATTAAAAATATGAAAACTGTTTCGAGAAGGTAATTCGGCCTGACTTTTCAGGCTGAGTTATAAAAAATGTCAATTTGACACCGGAATTGAAATTTAACGGGAACAAAATAGTAAGATGGTGGCATAGACCTTGCATTCGGCCACAAAGTTATTTTTTAATTCATTTCGATATTGTTGTACTCGTTTTAAAACTCAAAAAAAGGCAATTACGAAAATGTAAAGCTTGGTCAAAAACTGACGATTTATAATATAGAATTAAGTGAGTAGCGGGAGAAAGAACAAACTATGACAAACATCACAGCTACAGAAGAATTTGAACAATTTGAAGCAGCCACAATTCCAAAGGAAGCGCTGCAAACAGGATCAGGCAAAAATTATGGTTTTGACTACCATTATCCGCTTGTAAGCCGCAGTCCTGAAATAAAAGAAATTTATTCGCTTATAAAAAAGGTGGCTAAAAGTAACGCTTCAATTTTGATTACTGGCGAAACAGGCACCGGAAAAGAGCTCATCGCCGGACTCGTGCAGTTCATTTCTGATCGGGCCAATAAACCTTTTATTAAAGTTAACTGTGCCGCGTTGCCGGAAAATCTATTAGAAAGTGAATTGTTTGGCCACGAACGGGGTGCGTTCACAGGGGCTTTTCAATCACGGCAGGGGAAATTTGAGCAGGCCGATGGTGGAACTTTGTTTCTCGATGAAATCGGTGATATGCATTTGACGACTCAGGCGAAAATATTGCGGGTTCTGCAAGAAAAAACTTTTTCACGACTTGGTGGAAATAAAACTATTGAAGTCGATGTGCGAATTATTGCAGCCACCAATAAGGACTTGTGGGAAGAAATAGAAGCTGGAAATTTTCGTGCTGATTTATATTATAGATTAAATGTGGTCTCGCTGACAATCCCTCCTCTGCGGCAGCGAAGAGAAGACATTCCCTTAATTGCTGAATTTTTCCGCTTGAAATTCTCCCGTGAGATTCGGAAAAAAACACTGGGATTTGCACCTGAGACACTCGAACTTTTGACAAATCATTCGTGGCATGGGAATATTCGTGAGCTCAGAAATTTGATCGAAAGGTCGATTTTAGTAGCTGAAGAAGGCAAAAATATAATGCCTTACGATTTGTCCTTGCCGGGCAAAGAATATTTCGCGGCCGGTGGGAAAGACCGACGACAACGTGGTGTCGATACCGGATTGTTTTCCTGTGATTCTCTCAATTTGACCGTAATTGAAAAAGACGCGATTGTAAAGGCGCTGGAAATTAAGAATTTTGTCCAAAAGGACGCCGCTGAGCTCCTGGGAATCTCTCCGCGGGCGTTAAATTATAAAATTCAATTCCACAATATTCGCCATTCTTCGTGGAAGAAAAATTCAGAATAAAGTTTTCTCAAGTTGGCCAAAGGCGATAATTTTATCGCCTTTTTTTTTACCCGGTTATTGTTAATTTATGACCATCATGCTTGAAAATTTGAAAAAACTGAGTCGTGGAACCGCTGTATATGGCTTTGGACATATCTTAACACGTTCGATTGCATTTGTGCTTCTTCCTCTTTACACCAATTTTTTAGCGCCGGCTGAACTCGGCATCGTAACCCTTGTTGCCGCCTTCCTCGCTATGATGAATCTGTTTTTCATTTATGGCTTCGATTCTGCTTTCCTGCGTTTTTATATAACTGAAAAAAATAGAGATGAAAAACGGATCATTTTATCGACGTGCTATTTGACGGTGTTGGCATCATCAATTATATTTTCAATACTCATTTATATTACCAGTCCTGATATTGCCCGATTGCTGCTGGAAGACCGCAACTTTGCTCATTTAATAAAAATTTCAGCGGCAATTCTCGCCATCGATGCATTGGTTTTAATTCCACTCCTTTTATTGCGCGCGCAAGAAAAAAGTACGCAATTTATTTTGATTAAAGTTATCACAGTGGTCCTAAACATTGGACTGAATCTCCTTTTCGTCGTTTGGCTTGAGAAGGGGGTGGCAGGAGTATTTTACGCTCAATTAGGCGCATCGCTGGGCGGTTTTTTATTAACAATGCCGGTGGTTTTTCCAAATCTAATAGTTAAATATTCGGCAGTACGCTTAAAAGAACACTTGGCATTTGGACTGCCTTATTTGCCGACAACTTTTGCCGTAATTCTGATGGAAATCATTGACCGCTTTTTTCTTTTGCAATTTAAGGGCGCGGCAGAAGTCGGAATTTATGGGGCGGGATATCGGCTGGCAATGATCATGTCTCTGCTAATTGCAGGATTCAGATTTGCCTGGCATCCGTTTTTTCTCTCGGTGTCGCAGCAGGAAAACGTGAAAAAATTATTTGCCAGGGTTCTGACCTATTTTCTGTTAATTTGTACATCTTTTTATCTCGCCATCTGTTTTTTTATCGAGGATATTGTTCGGTTTGAATTTCGGGGAATTTCTTTGTTCAATCAAGCATATTGGCACAGCACCTCAATTGTTCCCATTGTTATGCTGGCATACATTTTTTTTGGAGTATATGCTATCATTGTCGTCGGAATTCATCTGACAAAAAAAACAAAATATCTTCCGTTGATTACATTTTGTGGGGCTATTTCAAATATCTTCGGTAACTGGTTTCTCATTCCGGAATATGGAATGTATGGCGCTGCCTGGGCAACAGTCTTTAGTTACGCTATTATGACGGTTGTTCTGTACATAATTACACAGAAATTATATCCAATTTCGTATGAACTAAAACGCGTGCTGAAAATTTTCATAATTGTCTTGTTCATTTACATCATAAATAGTAGTTTCTATTTATCGGTTTTCTTTAAAATCTGTCTCTTGTTGGGTATGCCATTGCTGCTCACGGTGTTTCATTTTTGGCTCCCTGAAGAGCGCACGTGGTTGGGAAAAATAAAAGTAATTTCGATCGATCGACTTAAGTCACTCTTCATTTAATTTTTACAAATCAAAGCATCCTTTTTCATACGCTCTGTAAAATTGGCTATCGGATTATTGTTTCTTGAAAACAGGAAATATTGATGGGTAATCAAAAATCTTATTCAGATAAATCGCCACCGGCGACACAGCTAAACACGAATTCCTGGCGCACTTCTAACGAACAAGAAAAAAAACCGGCAACAATTAAAGGCGACTTTTCAGTAAAATATCCGTTTCAGTGGGATGAGCGCTTTTTTTCTGATATCAAATTTGACGACCGGGAAATTCCTTATGCAACGCGCCCAGGGCTTAAAAAGCCCTGTTATGACCCCACATTAATTGCCGCCTATGGCCTATACAATCATAATCAGTTTCTCATTGACGGTGAAATTATGCGGCGGTACACGGCATTGCGTATGGCTGACTGGTTGCAGGGTAATATTCAAGAATGGCAAGGACTATTCTTCGCCTGGCCAATTGAATATGACGAACCATTTTATCAGATTAGTGAGCCGTGGATTTCTTGCCAAACACAGGGATTGGCGATTTCTTTACTTTTACGTGTGGCATTTTTAAATAACGATGCCAGATATGAAGAGACTGTTCAAAAAGCCGCAAAATTATTTTTTGTCTCGCAGGAAGCGGGTGGTTTTGTCAGCCGTTTCGAAGATGGCGGGTTAGCCTTTGAAACATTTACAGGGAAAAATCAAACGCTGCCATTGATCGGCAATCTTTTTGCAATTATTGGTGTTTATGAACTGGCCCATTACTTTCAGGATAGAAACCAGGAAACGGTTTTTAATTCAGCCATAACCGGGATTCAAAATAATCTCGATCGTTACCAGAATAATAATTGGATTTTTAAAGATTTGCACCCATCCCGGCGTGTCGCGACCAGGGAAGAAGTGGCCGTCATGGCTGAATTACTCAATCTCGTCAGTAAATTATGCGATGATGAAACTCTCGCTTTACGAGGGAAATCGTGGCTGGAAAATTATGAAACGGCCATTAACGGATTTCATTATTTCATCAAGATGCAATGGGATAAATTTCGCTTTCGCAATGTGTATGCATCAAAATAAACGGGGAACAGGAGTGAAAACGTTCCTTTGAAAAATATTTTAATTATCAGTTATTATTTCCCGCCGCTGGGTATGGGCGGTACACAAAGAATGTTGAGTTTGGCCCGATATTTACCACAGTTTGGCTGGCAGCCCCATATACTCACCGTCAAAGATATAGCTTATCACGCACACGATCCCGAACTATTGCATGAACTATCATCCCTTCCGATTGTGCGAACCGAATCTCTTGATCTGGCAAGAGTGCTTGCGCGATTCCAGAGCAGACTTTCGGAACAGAGATCGAATGCTTTTTCCTATAAAAGCTGGAAGAATTTATTTCTGCGATTGATCAATTTTTTCATGATACCTGACAACAAGATATTATGGAATCCGTTCGCACAAAAAGCGGCTTGCAATTTGATAAATAATATCAGGTTTGATCTTATTTTGAGCTCCGGACCACCGCATTCTTCTCACCTTTTGGCGATGAAACTGGCAAAAAAATTCCAAATACCCTGGGTGGCCGATTTTCGTGATGGCTGGGCCTGTGGTGACTTTCAGCAGAACAGGACGCGACTCCACACAATTATCGATAAACGGTTACAGAAAGAAGTGTTGCAGAAGGCACACAGAATTATTGCTGTTTCAAATGGTTTGGCTGCGGCACTAAAAGCCGGTCAGTTGACTCCTGTTGAAGTGGTCACAAATGGCTATAATGCAACGGATTTCGATACGGATTATCAGCCGACAATGCAGTTCGAAATGCTGCACGTAGGCAGTATTGGCAATTTTGCACTGCCGGATATATTTTTAAATGCCCTGCGAAAATTTGTGATGGAAGTCGGCGACAATGCCATTCGTATGCGATTCATCGGCGCGGATATTACAGGAGAACTGGTACAAAAAATAGCCGCTGCCGGACTCACTGATTATGTGCAGCATGCTGGATATTTAGTGCACAAAATGGCGGTATCCGAACTGCAAAAGGCAGATTTACTTATTTATCTCGTTACCGGCAGACCATCTCAGGGATTTGTTCCGGGAAAAACTTTTGAATATCTTGCCGCAAATCGTCCGGTTTTAGCTATTGCGGAGAGGGTCGAAGGTGTGCAGCTGCTGCTGCGAAATGGCGCAACTCGTTTGGCTGATCCCAACAGTGAAGAAGAAATTTTACAGGCATTACGCCTGTTTTATGACGAATATAAGAAACAACGGGTTTTGCAACCCGACCCGAATTTTGCAAAACAATATGAACGGAAAAAGTTGGTCAACAAAATGGCAAATATTTTTGATTCAGTCATCTAATGAAGTAGTGGTCTCAAAATTACATTCCGTTACATCATCTTTTGCCAGGAATTCTTATTTTATATAATGACTCAGTTTAAAAAATGAGTTTTACGATAGCCCTAAAATTCCAGTTAAATTGGTGCGGAAATTAGCGCAGCGGTTTCCGCAACGGCAAGTGACGGTGACTGCTATGCAAAACTCGGTCACGATCAGTGCAGGTTGGGCTATACAAACTCCCCGATAGTTCAAACTGTTTCTTAAACAAAGCGATTATAATTCATATTTTTCACCTGTGACGCTGTATGAGGAACTTTCAGGTTGAAAGTAGATCTGCTCCATGGCTGGTATTACATTTTATTCGATTTTATTTTAGGAACTTCTGTTTAGAAAAGAAGGGTGTATTCGATAGTTTGAAAATAGTAGTAATTCACTCGTTGTGCAAAATTGATTTTAACTACCTTTTTCGTCTCCTCGACCTGTCATTCCCGCAAGCATTTAGCGGGAATCCATAATTGTACATGCACTGGATCCCCGATAAAAGCATTCGGGGATGACAAAATTTAGAAATTTTAAGTAGATTTCTTTAATTTTGCACAACGGGTTAGTAATTCATTAATTTTTACCCAAAGTCAATTACCAGGATTTATTGTGCAAAGAAATATTCAATTAAAAATATGCCTTTTTTTATTCTTGCTTCCAATGACGACCAGTGCCCAGGAATACCTTTGGCCCACCGATGCCAGCCATTGGATTACCTCAGCTTTCGGTGAGCATCGGCCGCGGCGCTTGCATGCAGCGATTGATATTAAAACATGGGGCCAATCGGGTTATAAAATATTTGCTGTGCGCGACGGATACGTTTCCCGGATTCGTGTTTCGCCATCCGGCTATGGCAAGGCTGTTTATCTAAAACTGGACACGGGTGAAATAGCTATATTTGCCCACCTTAGCGGTTTTAATAAAGCCTTGTCGGACTTCGTTTATCACGAACAACAGAAAAATAATAGATACCGGGTCGACCGCTATTTAAGCGCTACCGCTTTTCCAGTTAAAAAAGGCGATTTTCTCGGTTACAGCGGTGAAACAGGAATTGGCGTGCCCCATCTGCATTTTGAACTTCGTGATTCAAAAAATCGCCCATTTAATCCGTTTCTTCGCGGATATAAAATCAAGGATGTGCGCGCTCCGACCGTCAGAAAGATCGCATTTATTCCCTTGAAATTTGGCACACGGATAAATGATGATTTCGTTACTCACATCGCGTCACTGAAAAAAATAAAGAAGGGCCATTTTGAACTCACAGAACCGGTTTCTTTCGATGGCGAAGTCGGTGTCGGCATCCGTGCTTTTGATAAAAGCGGTACTGTAACCAATGCGTTCGGTGTTTACAAACTCAGTCTGTATATCGATGGCCATCATTATTTCACATCCCAATTCGATAAATTTAGCTACGCCAACAACCGTTTTATGGACCTTGACCGGGAGTATCGATTGCGCCGCCGCGGTTTTGGCAAATATTATCGACTCTTTCTTGATCCGGCCAATCCGCTGTCTTTTTATGATTATCGCGGACCTGAAAAAGGCCGTTTGCTCTTTGATGCCGGCAAGTCTCCGAAAGAAGCGCATGCAGTAATAAATGATTCAGCCATGCAGCAAATAAGTTATGGAAATGGCATGGATGAAAGTGCTGCTCCTCTTTATTTAAGCTCGGGAAGACATGCTTTAGAAGTCATCGTTGAAGATTTTTTTGGTAATGCGACAAAAGTGACAGGCGAGTTAATTGCCGGGAAAAAATATCAGATTACACCTCAATACTCGATTGCTGATGGGCATGTTTTTCTTAATGGGGTGGAGACCACAAATAGCGGAACAGTCGATCTTTTGCATCTATGGAAAAAATCAGTAGAAAAGAAAAACAACTGGCTTTTTACCAGTAGAATCAAGCCTTATTTAAATGGAACGACCGAAGATGCCCACGAATCGCTTCCATTTCGATTATTTCACAAAGGAACACTGCACACACAAAAATCTGTGCAAATTGTCGCCTTAAACGATTTCGGACTAAAATCCTGGCCGGCATTTTTGAATGTACCAAATGATAAATCAGGCAGAGCAGCCACTTTCAAATTTGAATCAGATTATTATGATCACTGGGTACGTTTTAAAATAAGTGCGACCCATCCTTTGCGAAAAAAACCCATTGTCGAGTTAACATCAAGTGACCGCAGTACCAGCTACCCTGAAATAATCCAGTCCGGACAAATGGAATATATTGTTCCAGTATCGCTGTATGATTTTAATGGCGCCAATGTCCGTATTTTGGTCAGCGGGGAGACCCTTACCGGGGAAAATATTGCTGCTGATTCGAGCTTTGATAATTTTCATATTCAACACAAAACATCTGATTTTTTTGCTTCTGCAGATGGAAAAATTAGAATCGATTTTCACAAATCATCTCTTTATGATGATATTTTTGGCCGCGCATATTTTCTCAAGTCGCCACATAGAAAGGACAAAGATGCCATTGGGGGCGTTTATGTTGCCGAACCTCAGGATGTTGTGATGAACCGGGGTGCAACAGTAACGATGTCCTATCCTGCCGATTTTTCCAACCCCGAAAAACTGGGGATTTATTACAAAACTCCCAAACGCTGGGCATTTATCGACAATAAAATTGACACGGTTAAAAAGCAGATTTCCGCGAAAGTTTTTAGCCTGGAAGAGTTTGCTATCCGCAAAGATGATACGACTCCGGAAGTGCGCGTTTTTACACCGAAAGAAGGTGAGATAGTGCCGGAAAGGCCGCTTTTTAAAGTTCGCGCGAAAGATGAACAGACCGGCTTTTCATCCGAAGAATCACTGCTAATGCTGATCGATGGAAAAAAGGCAATTGCCGAATACGATCCAGAAACCGGACTGGTTCAATATAAACCGCGAAATGCGCTGGAAAAGGGCCAGCATGTATTTCAATTTAGCGCTATCGATCGCTCGGAAAACACAATCATAATCACCCGAAATTTTATGGTAAAATAAAAATAGCTCAGTGCTAATTTAACTTTTTTCTGGCACGAGGAATATCACTTCTGGTAATTATTCTATGATCCCATATCGAGATGATAATCCGCTATTTGCGACTCCGTTCGTCACCTGGTCACTTTTGGCTGCGAATCTTGGGTTGCATATTTATCGCTGGTTTATACCTGAAAGCGATTCCTTTGGATTGGTTCTGGTCTATGGCGCCATCCCCTCACAAATATTATCCGGGAACAACCTGCTGTCGTTGTTTTCATCGATGTATCTGCACGGCGATATTTTGCATCTCGCCGGCAACATGATGTATCTTTGGGTTTTCGCGGATAATGTTGAAAATATTATGGGCTCGTTTAAATTTTTTATTTTTTACCACATTTGCGGCCTCGGTGCAGCAGCAACACATATTTTAATTGACCCCACTTCATCAATCCCGATGATTGGGGCGAGCGGTGCTATTTCGGGGGTGTTAGGCGCCTACCTTCTTACTTTTCCACGGGCGCGTATTTCTGTGGTTATTCCAATATTGTTCTTTTTGTATACCATGCGCGTACCGGCGTTTTTTGTGCTGGGAATTTGGTTTGTCTTTCAAATTGTGCGTGGGGTTGGCGCTTTGGGTATAGGTTTACAAGATGGAATAGCCTGGTTTGCGCACATCGGTGGCTTCCTGGTTGGCAGTATACTGTTGTATTTTTTTCGCAATCCACCCCGGTTTCGAGATAATAATTTTGATGATATTTATTTTGAGTAATAAATTTACACCGGGAAACATTGGATAAAAATGAGCGTAGCTGAAGATTCAATCGGGATAAATCAATAAATTTAACTTAGGTGAACGGCATGTATTTTAAAGGATCGTTAGCCATTGATCCGGCACAATTGACAAATATCGAGTTCAAGAAACCAGAAAATTCTTTTGCCAGCCTCGTTCATGTTTTGACCGGGGGATTGGCCTCGAAAAAAGAAGAATATGAGACATTTACAGCAGTTTCTATATTACAACAGATTAATCTGGCCTGCCAGAATTTGGGGATAAACAATATGGTTCGGCTTGCAAAAGATGACATCGATTTTTATCTCGATGTCGAAGGAAAACAGGACGATCTCGATGTAGTACTGGAAAAATTTCGCCTTGAAACGGACCGCTATGAATCAGAATTGTTCGATAAAATTTTTATCGTTCTCGAGCATGAAGAAGATTTGATAAAATACCTTTTTGAGATCGACATCAACAGAAAGCACAGCGTCGGTGCCTATCCCATCGAAATTAAAATTAATGGTGTGTTGAGTGAATTTAAAAGCAGCGGTGCTTCCAGCGCTGAGACGAAAGCGAAGATGAAATCGGTCTTTTCATCGCAGGAAAAATACGATACATTTTTGAGTGAGAAACAGGCTGTATTTAATCAGTTTGTTAGCCGGTTTGAGCAAAGCGTGCGTCGCAGCATTCGCGTCGATGAAATAAAAACAAAGACAAGCCTGAAAATGGTGCGTCCGAAAAAGCCGGTTAATACTACCTCTGAAATTCCCGTCAATAGAAATGCCGATCCCGTTTATTACGGTTATCATGGCTTTGGCGATTTTTTTCTTTACGCCTGGCTGTGGTCTTCTTTTGCGCACACAAGCCATATTCACTGCCACAATTTTGACTTAGTCGACGAGCAAGGCCAAACGATGATGGAAGTCGGCGAAAACGGATTTGATGCCGGCGCCACAGATACCCTCAATCCCGAAGCTGACTTCGAAGCCCCGGAAGGCGGCGATGTGGAATTTCTCAGCGGCCATGATTATGATGCCGATTTTGCCCAGGCTGATCTCGATTTGGGTGGCGAAATGCCGGATGTGTCCGACATGTCCATCGGCGAAGATTCCGGCAGCTGGTTTGATTCGATAGGTGACTCAGTGGATTTTGGCGATATTGATTTTTAGAAGTTGAATTGTGCCACAGAGTCACAGAGAGCACAGTGTTTCAAAACAATAAAAGATATTTATTTTAGATCTCTTTTTCTCTGTGAACTCAGTGTCTCAGTGGCTCCATTTAGGGTCTTCTCACGCGCTTTTTAGGACAGATTAAACATTAAACAAAAAATAAATCACATCCCCATCTGCAACCTGATATTCTTTTCCCTCAGTTCGTAAAACTCCCGCATCGCGGCATCCCGCTTCACCGTCATGAGATATGAAATCTTCAAAGCTTATAACTTCTGCCCGAATGAATCCTCGCTCGAAATCTTCGTGAATGACCGAGGCGGCTTTTGGAGCTTTCCAGCCTTTTTGAATCGTCCACGCCCGGGCTTCTTTAGCATTGTAGGTAAAAAAGCTTGCTAAACCCAGCAGACGAAAGCAGCTGTGAACTACTTTTTCAATGCCGCTTTCAGTAATCCCGTAACTTTCCAGAAATTCAGCTTTTTCTTCATCATCGAAGTCAATGACATCTTGTTCAACCTGCGCTGAAACAACAACGTATTCGACATTTTTCTTTTTTGAATAATCGACCAATTGCTCGATATAAGGATTTGTCCCCTCAATTCCTGCTTCGTCAACATTGGCGCAATAAATAACTTTTTTCGCTGATACCAGGCCAGGGTCAGAAAAAGCCTGTTTTTTGAGCCCATCGTTTGTGCTGGAGTAGGTGAGTGCAAATTTTCCTTGCTCAAGGTGGGCATAAACTTTCCTGCATTCCTCGAGCAACGGCGCCACTGATTTATCGCCTTTGACATGGCGAGATAGCCGGTCGATTTTTCGTTCCAGCATTTGCATGTCCGCCAGAATAAGCTCGGTTTCAACAATTTCAATGTCGCGAATTGGATCGATATTAGTTTCAACGTGGGCAATATCATCGTTTTCAAAGCAGCGAACAACATGCAAAATAGCTTTAGTTTGGCGGATATTTTCGAGGAATTGATTGCCAAGGCCTTCGCCTTTGCTGGCGCCTTTAACAAGGCCGGCGATATCGACGAAATCGATGGTGGAATGAATAATATTTTTCGGATTTACCAGCGTAGCCAGTTTCTCTAACCGGTCATCCGGCAGTGGTACAATAGCCTTGTTTGGTTCAATCGTACAAAACGGGTAATTGGCCGATTCGGCGTTTTGGGCTTTTGTGAAGGCGTTGAAAAGGGTTGATTTGCCAACATTTGGCAAGCCGATAATGCCGATTGAAAGTGCCATTTTAATGTGCTCCGAATTGAGAAGAAAATTATCAAATAACGCGAGTTCGATATAAAAAGAATTGGGACAAACCGAATTAATTATAGAATCTAGTCCGAAGGCGTCCCGCCGAGGATAACGCACGAAACGCTCGGCGAGACGCCTTCGCTCTATTATAATTATGCTTGGTAAAGAATGTTACAGCTTTCATCGAACTCACGTTAAATAGTTCAAAGATAAAACAAAATCTGATAAAAATCCCCGATGCAAAGAAGTATGGGATTATTCAATTTTAGAATATTTTTAAATTTTTTTGTAGATAAATCTGTCAAAAAATAATGAAATTAGCAATAAATAGCTGTTAAATAAATATAATAGTATGCAATTGTCAAAACTTTCTTCTGTTAAAATTCCTAACGTAGGTTATTAAAAATTAATTATTTTATATAATTATAGTTAATGTGGATTGCAAATATATGTTCGTTAAAATTAAACAGGTTAGAAATCTATTTGATACAAAATTAAATTTGGAATTTACTATTTCTTTTCTATATTGTGCCCTGTTATTATAATTAGTTGAATTAAAATCATTAATTTTATTCAATGACCCAGTTCAAAAAAATGGAGTTGATGTATGCCAGCTCTTCCAACTAGTTTATGGTCATCAGTAGCACGGAAGGCATTAATGGCCCTGACCGGCTTAGCCTTGATCGGATTTCTGATTGTCCATTTGCTCGGGAACTTGATCTTGCTCTCTGGAAATGCGGATGCATTTAATTTGTATTCCAATATCTATGCGAGCATGGGCAGTTTCCTTTATGTTATCGAAGCCGGTTTGGTCGCTTTTTTCCTGATTCATATTGTGTCGGGTATCACAGTCGCTCTTGGAAAGATGAAAGCGCGGCCTGTCAGTTATAAAAAAGTAGCGAACGCCGGTGGCCCCAGCCGAAAAACAGTATCTTCCGTCACGATGATTTATACAGGCGTTTTACTGCTTGTTTTCCTGGTTTTTCATGTTGTCTCTCTGAAGTATGGCGCTCATTACGACACCACAATCGGTGGCGAAAAAATGCGCGACCTCTATAAATTAGTCGTTGAAAATTTCCAGCAACCCTACATCGTCGCTGGTTATGTGATTATAATGACTTTGCTTGGCTTTCATCTACGCCATGGATTCTGGAGCGCGTTCCAATCTTTGGGCGCTTTGCAGCCACGCTTCAGCAATATGATATATATTATTGGTGTTTTTATCGCAATTATACTCGCAATTGGATTTTTATTTGTTCCAATCTGGATCTTCTTGAATTCTTAAAGGAGCTAAAATATGAAGCTGGATTCCAAAATTCCAGAGGGTCCACTTGCTGAAAAGTGGGACAAGCATAAATTTGATCTCAAGCTTGTCAATCCCGCCAATAAACGAAAATACAGCGTAATCGTTGTTGGAACTGGTCTTGCCGGCGCCTCAGCCGCTTCTTCGCTCGCTGAGCTCGGTTACAACGTTAAAAATATTTGTATTCAGGATTCACCCCGGCGTGCGCACAGTATTGCCGCCCAGGGTGGAATAAATGCCGCGAAAAATTATCCCAATGATGGTGACAGCATTTGGCGTCTCTTTTATGATACCATCAAAGGCGGCGATTACCGCTCGCGCGAGGCTAATGTTTATCGTCTGGCCCAGGTGAGCAATAATATTATCGATCAAGGTGTTGCCCAGGGAATTCCTTTTGCCCGTGAATACGGCGGCCTTCTCGATAACCGCTCTTTTGGTGGCGCCCAGGTTTCGCGAACATTTTATGCCCGAGGTCAAACTGGTCAACAACTTTTACTTGGCGCCTACAGTTCGCTGATGCGGCAGGTTGCCAAAAAACAAGTTGAACTCATCACGCGCTCAGAAATGCTCGATCTCATTCTCGTCGATGGAAAAGCGCGGGGAATTACGACCCGCAATTTGATCACCGGCGAAATTGAAACGCACATGGCTGATGCCGTGGCAATTTGTACGGGTGGTTATGGTAATGCTTACTTTCTCTCAACCAACGCCAAAAATTCAAATGCAACCGCTGCCTGGCGTTGTTACAAGCGCGGTGCGTTGTTTGCAAATCCTTGTTTTACCCAAATTCACCCGACATGTATACCATTCTCAGGTGAATACCAATCAAAGCTGACTTTGATGAGTGAAAGCCTGCGCAATGACGGGCGAGTGTGGGTGCCGAAAAAACAGGGCGATAACCGGGCGCCGAACGATATTCCGGAAGACGAGCGCGATTATTATCTCGAAGAACGCTACCCAAGCTTCGGCAACCTTGTCCCTCGCGACGTGGCTTCCCGAAACGCGAAAGATGTTGTCGACGATGGACGCGGCGTGGGGCCGAGCAATGTTGCAGTCTATCTCGATTTCGCTGACTCAATCAATCGTTTGGGCGAAAATGTGATCCGCGAAAAATATGGCAACTTGTTTGACATGTATGAACGCATCATCGATGAAAATCCATACAAAACTCCGATGATGATTTACCCCGCTGTGCACTACACGATGGGTGGTCTCTGGGTCGATTACAATCTCATGAGCAATGTGCCCGGCCTTTTTGTGCTCGGCGAAGCCAATTTTTCCGACCACGGAGCCAACCGCCTCGGCGCCAGCGCCTTGATGCAAGGTCTCGCAGACGGCTATTTTGTAATTCCATATACTATTGGCGATTACCTGGCCTCAAATTCATTTGATAAAATTGAATCATCGCACGAGGCGTGTCAGGAATCTATTGCGTTGGTGAATGATAAAATGGATAAATTGCTCGCCATCAAAGGAGAGAAGACATCCACGGAGTTTCACCGCGAGCTTGGTAAACTCATGTGGGAATATGTCGGCATGGCCCGCGATGAAGCCGGATTGAAAAAAGCAATTAAGGAAATTCCAAAATTGCGCGAAGAATTCTGGCAAAATGTCACCGTGAGCAGCGACAAAGACCTGATGAACAAAGACCTCGAATTTGCCGGTCGCATCGCTGATTTTCTTGAAATTGGCGAACTCATGGCCCGCGATGCACTCGACCGCAACGAATCCTGTGGCGGCCATTTCCGCCTGGAATCGCAGACGGACGAAGGCGAAGCCAAACGAAAAGATGATGAATATGCCTATGTTTCGGCATGGGAATACAAAGGCGATGATAAAAAACCTGCATTGCACAAAGAAGAATTGACCTTTGAAAATGTAGAACTAACCCAACGAAGTTATAAGTAGGAGTCGATCCTGATGGCAGATATGACGTTAACATTGAAAATCTGGCGGCAAAAGGATCGAAAGTCGCCGGGTAAATTCGTATCCTATACTGTTGAAAATGTAAGTGAACACATGTCTTTTCTTGAAATGATGGATGTGCTCAATGAGCAGCTCATCAAAAAAGGCGAAGATGTGGTTGAATTTGATAACGATTGCCGTGAAGGTATTTGCGGAATGTGTAGTCTGGTGATCAACGGTCGCCCGCACGGGCAGGAACACGGCACAGCCACCTGCCAGTTGCACATGCGTAAATTCAACGACGGCGATATTATCGTTATCGAACCGTGGCGTGCGGCAGCTTTTCCTGTTTTGAAAGATTTGACTGTCGACCGCACAGCGTTTGATCGCATAATTGAAGCGGGTGGTTATACGTCAATCAACGCGGGTGGCGCAGCAGATTCCAGTGCTATTCTTGTCCCCAAATCGGATGCAGAAGAAGCGATGGATGCTGCTTCCTGTATCGGTTGCGGTGCTTGTGTTGCGGCCTGTCCAAACGCATCCGCTTCATTGTTTACGGCTGCAAAAATATCGCAATTTGCCTTGCTTCCCCAAGGGCAAACCGAGCGTAAACGCCGGGCAGCCAATATGGTTGCACAAATGGATGCCGAAGGCTTTGGCGATTGCTCCAACCACGCCGAATGCGAAGCTGTGTGCCCGAAAGAAATTTCGATCACCCACATCGCCCGCATGAAACGGGAATATTTTAAAGCCATGGTTTTTGATGAATAAGTATTGATATTTCTCCTTTTTTAGAAGGCGGCAATTCAAATTGGATTGTCGCCTTTTTTTGTGCTTGGATTGGTTTTGAATATTTGATATCTTTCTACCTTATTTTTTCTAAATATTCGATGCATAGATACGACATATTTTCAGAAACATTGGATGCATTTTAGTATGAAAAAGATTCAAAGAAAAAGGCCAAAATCATTTAATAGTGACATATCCAATCACGCAAGATTAAGGCGTAAATGGCGACGATGGCTACCTCATTTGAAAAAAGATATTGCTGATCTTTTAGTAAACAATGAAATTTTTTGGGAGCTTCAAGAAATAGCTGAAGAAAATAAGAGAATTCTATCCAACCCAACTATATTCATCTGGATGTGCAGAAATTATGTTGTTACTGTAAGCGTTGGGGTGAGGAGGCTTGCAAATATTAATACTGATAATCGATCATCCAGATTATCACCATCCCTATGGAGAATGTTATATGAAATCTTAGAATATCCAGGAATTATAAATAGAAATGCAAGTCTGTCTCTTTGGGGAAAGGAGAGAATAGAGGGTAATCGTGTTTTTGATATTTTAGTTGGGCAGGGGAAAAGATTATTAACTCAAAAGCAAATTCTAAAAGATCTGAGAAATATTGAAGATACAACAGAACGTGTGTACCGATTTGTGAATAAAAAAATCGCACATTTTACACAAAATAGCTCAATTAAGAGAATACCAACTTTTACAGAACTTGAATCATCACTGAAAATTTTAGATGAAATATTCTGCAAATACAATATGCTATTGACGGGGGAAGGGTTGAAATCAGTTTATGCACCTCCTCAAAATGATTGGACAGAAGTATTTGAGGAAGCTTGGATTCTTCCTGGAAGTAAGTTTTCTTCAATATACTAAATTGAAATGGTCACTTCAATTATCTTTGCCTGCATTGATTTAGCAAGGATAATATGGCATGCAAAATTTTGTGAAATATCAATACTAGATTAAAAGAAATGTGTAGAATTAAATAAAATAGGTAATAAAGAGGAATTGTAAAATTGACTCAGCAAAACTACGATCTCATCATAATCGGCTCTGGTCCGATCGGGCTGGCCTGTGCGGTGGAAGCCCAAAAAAAAGGTCTGAGCCACATCGTGCTCGAAAAAGGTGTGCTGCTCGACGCGATGTACCGTTTTCCGACCAACTGCATTTTCTTTTCCACACCGGAGTTGGTGGAAATTGGCGATATTCCATTTTTAACTAACGGCCCAAAACCAACACGTACGGAACTGCTGCGGTATTATACAAAAGTCGCTGAATTTTATAAATTGAACATTCGTTTGCGGCAAAGAGTTATTGATGTGCTAAAAAACGAGCATGGCTTTCATGTGGAGACCCAACCGGAAAGTGGCCGAATTGCTAATAATATAGAGCGAAAGCGTCCCGCTGAGCGGAGTGCTCGGCGAGACGCCTTCGCTCTATTGCCTGGGGGGAGTTATTCTGCCAAAGCCGTTGTGCTGGCAACCGGTTTTTTTGATCACCCAAACATGCTCGACGTACCCGGCGAAGAATTGCCCAAAGTAACCCACTATTACACCGAATCTCATCCTTATTACCGCACAAAAGTGGCTGTTATCGGTGGGCAGAATTCTGCGGTTGAGGCAGCGCTTGAGTTGTACCGTGCCGGGGCAGAAGTCACACTCATTCATCGCCATGCCGAAGTTGGCCGTTCTGTGAAATATTGGATCAAACCGGACATAGAAAATCGTATTAAAGAGGGCAGTATCAAGGCATATTTCAATTCAAATGTCAGAGAAATTAAGCCTGATAAAATCACTATTCAAACAGAAGATCAGGTTCCATTTGAAATCGATAATGATTTTGTTTTGGCGATGACAGGCTACCACCCGGATTTTGATTTTCTGCGCAGGGCCGGTGTTGGCATAAATGAAGACGGTCTGGTGCCATTATATAATCCCGAAACGATGGAAACCGAAACATCCGGACTTTACCTGGCTGGCATTGTAGCAGGTGGATTGCGCTATGCGAATAAAATTTTCATCGAAAATGGACGCATTCATGCGAAATATATTGTTGATGATTTTGCTTCGAAACACCAAGCGTAATTTAGCAGAATTAGTAGTTTTTTTGACAGGATAACGGGATGGACAGGATTTTAAAAAATCTTTTTTCTGTAAATCCTGTTATCCTGTCACCAGAAAACATGAAAGGCAAAATTAATGACTGAGAAATATGATGTGGTTGTGGTTGGCGGCGGTCCGGGTGGATACGTTGCAGCAATTCGATTAGCGCAATTGGGTAAAAAAGTGGCGGTTGTGGAAAAAGACAAAATGGGGGGACTGTGCCTCAATTGGGGTTGTATTCCCAGCAAAGCCCTCATTCGTAGCGCTGAAGTATTGCATTTGATGAAAGATGCAAAATCCTTCGGACTTTCAGCGGACAACGTGCAATTTGATTTTCCCAAAGTCATTCGCCGCAGTCGCACGGTTTCAAAAAAGCTCAACAAAGGTGTTGAGTATTTGATGAAAAAAAATAAAATCGATATGATTTTCGGATCAGCGAAATTAAAGAAAAATAAAGAGATAGCAATAGTTGATGCCGACGGAAAAGATTCCACGATTTCTGGGGATAAAATCATCATTGCGACTGGTGGCAAACATCGCTCACTGCCCGGGATTGAAATCGACAACGAGCGCATAATCAACAGCTCAGACGCGATGATTTTGCAGGAAGTGCCGGAATCGTTGATAATTATTGGTGGCGGAGCCATCGGCGTGGAATATGCCTATATTTATTCCAGTTTCGGGACGCACGTGACAATCGTTGAAATGCTGCCACAAATATTGCCAGTGGAAGATGATGAAGTTGTAAAAACACTGACGACGAGTTTCAAAAAAGCGGGTATTAAAATCGAAACTGGTGCAAAAGTTCAGGAAATCGAAAAGACCGAGTCGGGCGTATCTGTAACTATTCAAAGTGATACCGGTGAGAAAAAACTTGCGGGAACGCTGGCGCTGGTTGCAGTCGGATTTTCTGGTAACTCTGAAAATATTGGCCTGGAAGATGTTGGCATCAATACCGAGAAAAGCTTCATTCCTGTCGATGAGTTTTGCCGGACAAATATTGAAGATTATTATGCGATCGGTGATATCAACGGCCCGCCGCTGCTTGCACACGTCGCTTCAGCGGAAGGTGTGGTTGTGGCTGAACACCTCTCCGGTTTGGCGCCAAAACCGGTGGATTATAATAATATTCCCGGTTGTACTTATTGCCAGCCACAGGTGGCGAGTATCGGACTAACTGAGAAAGCGGCAATCGAAGCCGGCCACAAAATAAAAGTCGGAAAATTCCCGTTTTCGGCGCTGGGTAAAGCCATTGCCATGGGCGAAACCAATGGATTTGCCAAGCTCATTTTTGATGAAGAAAAAGGCGAATTGCTGGGCGCTCACATCATAGGGCCGGAGGCAACGGAATTGATTGCCGAGCTGGGAATGGCACGCACTTTGGAAACAACCGGGCAGGAGATTTTTAAAACTGTACATGCGCATCCGACTCTGGCCGAGGCCATTATGGAAGCAGCGGCGGCAGCTTATGATGAAGCTATAAATATGTGATCGTCAAATATGCAAATTCAAAATCCGCAGATAAGCAATTATATCGATTCATTTTACGAAGATCAGGATCCACTTTTTAGGGAACTTGAGCAGCTGGCAATTTCACGGCAATTTCCAATAATTGGCCGCCAAACCGGGCGATTGTTGTGGCAGTATGCTGCGTTGACTCAAGCTGAGAAAGTATTTGAATGTGGTTCAGGATTTGGTTATTCTGCATTGTGGTTTTCCAAAGGAATGCCCAAAAATGGCAAAATTATTTGCACGGATTTATCCACGGAAAATCTCAATTTAGCAAAAGAGATTTTCGCAAAACACAGGCCCCGGGTTAAACTTGAAACTCATTGTGGCAATGCAATAGAAATTCTTGATAAACAAACAGATACATTTGATATCATATTTATTGATGTTGATAAATTCCAGTACGATGCCTGTTTTGATGCGGCCTGGCCGCGATTGCGAAAAGGGGGCCTGCTAATCGCTGACAATGGTTTGTGGAAAGGCAGCGTCGTCAATGCAGCGCCGGTGGATGAATCGACCGAGTCGGTAAAACTTTTCACCCGCCGGATTTTTAAACGCAAAGATGCCTGTAGTTCGATAATACCAGTCGATGACGGCGTACTTGTGGCCGTTAAAATTTGAAACAGTAAATCGCCTATCGTTAAAATTTTGTAGAATAATAACTCGAATTCGGAACTCTCAAATGGAAAATATAGCAGCAAAAAAGAAACGCTCCCGCCATCCGGAATGGTTAAAAATGAAAAAAGCCGATGCATCAGAATTTTTTCAAGTAAAAAATCTGGTGGGAAAACAGGAGTTACACACTGTCTGTCAGGAAGCCCGCTGCCCGAACATGGCAGAATGTTGGAGCCGGGGCACAGCTACTTTTATGATTCTCGGTGACACCTGCACGCGCAGTTGCGGCTTCTGCGCTATAAAAACCGGGCGCCCGGAAACGCTCGATTATGATGAACCACGCCGGGTTGCTGAAGCTGTGCATCGAATGAAGTTGCGTCATGCTGTGATAACCTCTGTGAACCGAGATGAGCTGGAAGATGGTGGCGCTTTCATTTTTGCTGAAACAATTCGTGAGATCAAATTGCGCCTGCCGGATTGCTCGATCGAAGTGTTAATTCCGGATTTTAAGGGGGATGAAAAAGCGCTGCGAATCGTGACGGATGCCAAACCGGAAATACTTAACCATAACACAGAGTCTGTCCCGCGACTTTATCATATCGTTCGGCCGCAAGCTCGTTATCAAAGAACATTGGATCTTTTGCAAAAATCAAAAGACTGGGGTATGACAACGAAGACGGGTATGATGGTTGGCATCGGCGAAAAGCAGGCTGAAGTGGAAGAAGTGCTGCGTGATTTGCGGGCGCATCAGGTCGATATTGTCACTATCGGGCAATATTTGCAGCCAACGAAAAAGCATTTGCCTGTCGATCGCTACGTGCACCCGAATGAATTTGACCACTATAAAAAATATGGACTTGAGCTGGGATTCAGCCATGTTGAAAGCGGCCCGATGGTGCGAAGCTCCTACCATGCCGACGAGCAGGCTGCGTATCATGCTGCGAAATAATAGTCCGTTTTGGCGAAAAATCAACCGTAAAACCTAACTCTATTTATCCAGGTTTGAGGACAAGAATGAGCGATAAAAATGTGGTAGAAATTTACACAGACGGTGCATGCAGCGGCAATCCGGGCCCGGGGGGCTGGGGAACGATTTTGATGTTCGAAGGACGGACAAAAGAGCTTGCCGGATTTGATGCACAAACAACCAATAACCGTATGGAGATACAGGCGGTTATCGAAGGATTACAGGCCCTGAAAAAACCGTGTCATGTAAAACTTTATTCTGATAGTGCATATGTTGTTAATACGTTCAAACAAGGCTGGCTCGATGGCTGGAAACGCAACGGCTGGAAGCGCGGCCCGAGAAAAAATCAACCTGTTCAAAATGAAGATCAATGGCGTATTCTGGACGTACTTGTGCAGAAGCATGATGTAGAATTTATAAAAGTAAAGGGCCATTCCGGGCATGAATTTAATGAGCGCGTCGATCGATTGGCTGTCGAGCAAATTGAAATGCATCGGTGACTATTTTCACCGGGAATAAAGAGTGTAAGTTTTTATAAATTGATGAAATCTACGCCCCTTGCCAAAACAAGGGGCGTTGTTTATTAATCGAGATAGATCCATAATTTGTCTTTGCTTTCACGATCGAGATCCTCCAGGCTTTTGATAAAGTAGCGATCGCCACTTATATCCTTCATGAGGAGGCCCTCGTTCGCAAGTTGTCGCGGAGATTCGTTTCGACGCATGAAAAACTGACGTTTTCCTGCAGTGGTCACCACTTTCCAATTATAAAGCTGCGCTTCGTCGTGAATGGATTCGATTTGCAGAATTTGCGGCACATAATTTATGGCTTCCATTTCCATGGCTAGCATATTGCGAATCTCTGCATCATCGATCTGATCCAACGATTCAAGCAACGCAACTTCTTTGCCTTTCGGGTCGCGGATGCTGATGAATCTGGATTGGTGTTGCCATGGAAAGCATCGGACAATTCGAGCATGAACATCTTCCTGCTGACCGTCTTTGCGCTTGCGCCGGATACCTGCTTTGCCATCCGGGCATTGAATTAGCTGTATTTTCTTATTAAATGTGTAAGTATTTTTTGTCATGTATAATTCCTCATTTATGTAACTTTTACGCGAATTTTAGTAAGCGGTCGAGGTGGAGCTGCTATTTAAACAGCATTTGATCGACTTCCCACTAATTTTGGAAAAATTGGATTAAACGTACATCATTGCCTGCAATTCATTTTGTGTTTCATGCAGCTTAAAATATTTGCCCTCAGTATTGGCAAGCAATGTTTCATGAGTTCCACTTTCTACAAGTTTACCAGCTTCGATAACAAAAATTCGGTGAGCATGTCGAAGTGTGGTTAACCGGTGTGCAATAGCAAAGGTCGTCCGTCCTTTTACCAGATTGTCCAAAGCTTCCTGAATTTTTTTCTCGGTTCCCGAATCGACCGAGCTGGTCGCTTCGTCGAGAATGAGAACACGTGGATCATTGAGAATTGCCCGTGCAATGCTGATGCGCTGGCGTTCCCCGCCAGAAAGTGTAAGTCCGCGCTCACCCACAAGACTATCGTAGGCATCGGGGAATCCACAGATAAACTCGTGTGCGTTGGCTGCTTTGGCGGCCTCGATGATATCACCCAAACCTGCATTTGGTTTCCCATAGGCTATATTTTCTTCGATCGTCCCATGAAAAAGATAGGGCTCCTGCAAAACGACGCCAATTTGCCGGCGAAAGGAGGACAATTCGATATCCCGAATATTCACGCCATCAATTCGTATTTCACCATCGGTGATATCGTAAAAGCGGCAAATTAAATTTGCCAAAGTACTTTTGCCGCCTCCACTCGGCCCAACGAGTCCAATTACCTCACCAGGTTTTACATCAAATGAAATTCCTTTTATCACCTGACGAATACCATCGTAGCTGTAGAAAACATTTTCAAACTGCACACGGCCTTGCAATGGTTCCAGAGCCGTGGGGTTTTTCATATCCACGATTGTTGGTTTGGTATCGAGTATTTCAAACATGCGTGAAGATGCGGCAGTGGCCCGCGATAAAGATGAGACCATATTGCCAAGCACCTGAATTGGCCCGAGAAACATCCATAGATAACTCGTAAAAGCAATAAATACGCCCAGAGACATGCCTGATTGCCCATCAGTTATGATATATTCCAGCACGCGCGGTGCACCAAAAATCCAGACTATTAAGCTGCATAAATGCATCATCCAGTTGAGGAAAGGGGACACGAGACTCCAATAATTGTGCGCCTCAACGATAGTATCGAAAACCGATTTATTTTTTTGGCTGAATCGGTCTTTCTCCTTTTCTTCCTGAGCAAATGCTTTTACAACTCGAATTCCAGGAATCACATTCCCAATCAAACTGGTTAACGCAGACCAGCGCCGTGAAAAACGCAAAAAAACTGTATTCAAGCGCTCGCGCAGGAGATAGACAAAAACAATCATTAGCGGCAACGGGATGATAACGAATTTAGCTAAATAAGGATCGTGCATAAACAAGGCCGTCCCCACACCAATCATCATTAAAATGGAAATTAAAACATCGATGATATTGTGTGCGATAAACTCCCAGATTCTGTCGGTGTCATGCGTAATTCGCGATAATATATTGCCAGTCGAGCGCGTATTAAAAAAGCTGAGACTCAACCGTTGCACGTGTTGGTAAAGTTGGTACCGCAAATCCCGGGCAACGGCCTCGCCAACGATATTCATTGTGCGTGTTCGGAAATAGTGCGCTACTTGTGCCGTTGTCCAAATCGCAGCAAGCGCCCCGATAATCATCCATATTTGTTTGTTGGCAGCAGCGATATCACTGCCTTTAACCGGTTTCAATACATCATCAATGAGAATCCGCATCAAAGCTGGTGGCAGAAGGTGCAAGAATGTAATGCCGATGGAAGCCAATAAACTAAATATGATTCGCTTTTTATAGGGTTTGGCGTACCCCAGCAACCGTGTTACCATGCCTTTTTTCTTGATATGCGCTGTTCCCCGGGAATTCAGAAATGCTCGATTGAGTGCCTCGTAGTATTTTTCATCTGCATTAAAACCATTCTGCAAATGCTGTTCATCGCTGTGCTTTTTAATGGTCTGGCTTAATAAATAATGAATATTCGCAACAGCACGGTATTGCCTGCGAGTAAAACTTATTTCAGCGAGAAGAATGCCATCTTTTCCACGGAGATAAAGGCGGTTTAATGTAAAACCCTCTACAATTTCCACATTTATTATTTCATCCACAGGAATAGTTTTAAACTTTTCTCCATCACCGTTTTTATCAACGATGAAAAAAAATGACTTTGTCAGCACAATCCAGGATTCTGTAAATTGTTGTTTGTTATTTAAATCACAGAAGGCGTAAAGACGTATTTTCTCGCCCCCTGTTTTTTTTGAAATTGCCTCCGCAATAGGCTCTGGAATTTTTCCAGGCTGATTAAAAAGCTGTTCTATAATATTTGTACTTGTTGTAAACATAATTATCCTTATATTGGTGGTTTTTAAATTTGAACATTTTACCCTTAGCTTTGAGCGTAAAATTCCCAATCACTTAAAAAAGTAAAATGTCCAATTTCCCCTGAGCTCTTTTGGAGTTAAAAATCGCTCACTGAAACGGAATTAATTGACAGACGGCAAAAAAGAGCGGTGAAAAGAAGTACCCGAAATCGAACGGTATTTTTCTGGAATTAATTTTTCCTGTAAAAATACATGGGCAGTAAAGAAAAGAGAGTGGGTGCCAAATAAAAGATATGGGCACTCTAAATCGCGCTGAGACCTTGCATAAAAAATTGGACCATGGGACATCCTTCTATAGTTAGAGGGTGAGAGATTGAAGGATTTGCATCGTAGAATTGAATACGATCAAGTTACTATTCTAACACATAAACAAGAAAAACCAAGAAAAATCTCAAAAAATCTTTTTGTCAGCACAAATTTGTCTATTTTTAACGATTGAATTTTAGCTTCAGATAGCATGACTTTATTTGATAAAATAAATAAATATCTTAGTTTTCGTAAAAATATAGTTCGGTTCAACTCGGCTGCAGATTTTCGTTCAGCGGCCACACTGGTTCCTATCTATCGCAAAAACGATGATTTACGAATTATTTATATTCAGCGAACAAAATCATTTTTTCCCAACGGTGTTGAAAAACCGCATTCAGGACAAATTGCTTTTCCCGGCGGAAAGATCGAAGCGGGTGAAACAGAGCTTGATGCCGCCCTGCGCGAGACCTTTGAAGAAATAAGTCTGGAACAGGAGAATATAAACGTGATTGGGAAGTTGGGAGAATTCAGTACGCATGTTTCGGGATTTTTAACACATGTGTTTCTTGGTCAACTGAACGAAAAACCAGTATTGACTGGAAATGATGATGAGGTAGCGCATATTTTCAATGTGCCCGTATCAGCATTGTTAAAAAACCATCAACCAAATTTACAAATCGAGACTTTTTCAAATGTTCTCAAACTTCACTATCATTGGACAGATCCTGAAACTGCAAAAGAAATTTGTATCTGGGGGATGACTGGAAGAGCAACATGGTGCCTGCTGGAAATGTTAAACGATATAGGAATTTAAACCAAAATTTAATCATAGATTTATCTGTAAAGAAAGAAATTCGATGCGAAAAAACAAGTTCAGAAATATAGCAATTATTGCCCATGTCGACCATGGGAAAACAACTTTAGTTGATGGGATGCTAAAGCAAAGTGGCATTTTTCGGCAAAACCAGGAAGTCGAGGACCGTGTTATGGACTCCATGGATTTGGAACGAGAACGCGGCATTACCATCGCGGCAAAAAATACGGCGGTTACATACAAAGATGTGAAAATAAATATCGTTGATACACCGGGCCACGCCGATTTTGGCGGCGAAGTTGAGCGTAGTTTAAATCTCGTAGACGGTGTTATGTTGCTCGTTGATGCCAGCGAAGGACCGTTGCCGCAAACACGTTTTGTGCTAAAAAAAGCCCTTGAAAAGAAACTGCCGGTGATTTTGGTGATAAACAAAATTGATCGCCCCGATGAGCGCATCACGGAAGTCATTGATGAAGTTTATGATTTATTCATCGATTTGGATGCGGATGAAAATCAAATTGAATTTCCAATTCTTTACACGGTGGCAAAAGAAGGCGTTGCCCATATTGAACTTAATGATGGATCGAAAAATCTGCAGCCATTGTTTGAAACGATTCTTGCCGAAATTCCAGGACCTGAGGCAGACGACGATCATACGCCGCAATTTCTTGTCACAAATCTGGGTTACGATAATTATGTCGGCCAGATTGCCATTGGACGGCTGAATAACGGACGACTGCAATTGAATGAAAATTATGCGCTTGTTCACGAAAACGGCACAACAAATCATATTAAATTTTCAGCGCTTTACACTTTTACAGGTCTTACTCGTGAAAAAGTTGAAACGCTTGAAGCTGGTGATATAATTGCGGTTGCAGGCGTTGAAGGCGTGCAAATCGGAGACACCGTCACTTCGATGGACAATCCGAAACCATTGGCCCGCATTAAAATCGATGAGCCGACCGTCGCGATGTTTTTCTATGTGAATACCAGTCCTTTCGCTGGCCGGGAAGGCAAATATTTGACTTCGCGCCATTTAAAAGCCAGGCTTGAGAAAGAAACACTCGGCAATGTTTCCATGCAGGTTTTACCGACCGAACGGGCCGATATGTTTGAAGTCCGCGGCCGGGGTGAGCTTCAAATGGCAATCCTCCTGGAAACAATGCGCCGCGAGGGTTATGAAGTGGCCGTTTCGAAACCGCGCGTCATCACCAAAGAAATTGACGGGAAAATTCACGAACCAGTGGAGCGTGTTTTCGTTGATACACCCGAAGAATTTGTCGGTGTGATCACAGAAAAATTGTCCATTCGCAAAGGTAAAATGAATAATTTAATCAACAATGGCAGTGGGCGTGTTAACATCGAATTTATCATTCCTGCCCGTGGTCTCATCGGCTTCCGCAGCCAGTTTTTGACAGACACCAAAGGCGCCGGCATTATGAATACTTTGTATCACGGTTACGAACCGTGGTTTGGTGATATCCCGCAACGCCACACCGGGGCGCTGGTCGCTGACAGGGCGGGACGGGTGACGGATTACGCTCGTTTTGCCATGGCAGACAGGGGCGAATTATTTCTCGGCGCCAACCATGAAGTTTATTGCGGCATGGTTATCGGTGAGCGCAATAAACCTATCGATCTGGAAGTGAACATCACCCGGGAAAAGAAACTGACCAACATGCGCAGCTCAACATCCGATGCGACAGTTACGATTCGCCCGCCGCGACCGATGTCTCTTGATTTGGCAATCGAATTTATCGCCGAAGATGAGCTCGTTGAGGTCACACCCGCAACTGTTCGAATTCGAAAAATTGAGCTGGATGCAAACAAGCGGCAAGCAACCCGAAAAAGGGCTCTAAAATAGGGATGGAGCAGGGAATTCTATTCAAAATAAATTGAGGGAGAAATGGAAGCGAAGCGTAAACTTTTTATTGCTATGGCAGGAAATATTGGTGCCGGTAAAACCACGGCTGCGAAGTTGGTGAGCCAGCATTTTGGCTACGAACTGTTTGATGAACCTGTGATCGATAACCGTTTTCTGAAAGATTATTATGCTGATATGCATCGTTGGTCGTTTACTTTGCAATTGGAGTTTCTCATCCGCCGCATTGAACACCACGAGCTCATAAAAACCGTAAATAAAAGCTGTATTCAGGACAGAACTTTGTACGAAGATCCGGAAATTTTTGCCAAATATTTACATGGTTTGGGCTTTATGTGCAACAAGGAATTGGATCTCTATTTTGAGTATTTTCAAAGATTAAAGCGAGATTTACATCCGCCGGATCTGGTAATTATGCTCACGGTCGATAAAGTCGAGACGCTGCTGGAAAGAATTAAAAAACGTGGCCGCAAAGAAGAAAGTGGCATAGATATCGAATTTCTCTCCGGATTAAACGCCTATTACTCCACTTTCCCGCAGGTTTGTGAGAAAAAACACAGTATTCCAACTTGTGTGTTCAATGTTGAAAAGGTGGACATTCGATCGGATGAAGGCCGAAATATATTCTTTGACCAAATACAAACTGCATTGAAAGAAAATGGCATAGTTTGATTTTCATGATACCAGGACAAAAATATGTACGCTCTTCTCTTTTTGATTTTGTCTTATTTTACAGTCTCTAAAACTTCCAGCCCCAGTACGACGGCATATAATTTATGGTATAAACAACCGGCAAAGGAATGGACCGAAGCTCTACCGGTCGGCAATGGCCGTCTGGGAGCGATGGTTTTTGGCAATCCGGTTCATGAGCAAATTCAACTGAACGAAGATTCAATGTGGCCCGGATCCACAGATTGGGGAAATCCTGAAGGCAATCCGGACGATTTGTATGCCATCCGGCAACTCTTGTTCGCGGGCAAAAATAGTCAAGCCGACAGTCTGCTTGTAGAAAAATTCTCACACAAAGGCATTAAACGGTCGCATCAAACTTTAGGCGATCTTTTTATTGATTTAAATCATAAAAACGTGCAGAACTATCGCCGTGAACTTGATTTAAACAAATCGCTGGTGACGGTTTCATATAACGTTGGCGAGAATAAATATTCTGTTTCAGAAAAAATTTTTGCCTCAGCCCCCCACAATGCTCTGATAATCGAATACACATCAACAGCGCCAGAAGGACTTAACGGAATAATCCGTCTCACCCGGCCAGAGGACGAAGGCCATATTACAGCAAAAACAGTTGCGGTTGGCGATAATCAATTGAAAATGACTGGCGAAGTCACTCAATATGGCGGTGAAATTGAATCAAAACCGGCGCCGATCCTGAGTGGAGTTAAATTTGAAACAAAGCTGGAAGTCTCAAATGCTGGCGGTGAGGTTTATACCGATGGCGATACCCTCGTTCTAAAAAATGTACACAAAGCACTTTTATACCTTGTCGCGCAGACATCTTTTTATGGTGATTGCTTTCCCTCCAATGATTTTCAATTGTCGAAAATACGTGGGCAGAGTTACGATTCCCTGTTCAGCGCTCATGAAAAAGATTATCAACAGTTATTCTCCCGTGTGGATTTTAGCCTCGGCGACCATGCAAAAGACACACTTGCGACAGACCAACGCTTGCAGCGGATAAAACAGGGTGAACCAGATTTGGGATTGCAGGCGCTTTTGTTTCAATATGGCCGCTATCTTTTGATCAGCTCCTCACGCCCAGGCACGAATCCGGCAAATCTGCAGGGATTGTGGAATCCCCACATCCAGGCACCCTGGAATGCAGATTATCACTTAAACATCAATCTGCAAATGAATTACTGGCCGGCGGAAGTTACAAATCTCAGTGAACTGCATGCTCCGTTATTTGATTTCACCGATCGATTGATAAAATCAGGAAAAGTGACCGCGTATGAAAATTATGGCTTCCGTGGTGCCGTAATTCATCACGCCAGTGATTTGTGGGCGCCTGCGTGGATGCGGGCCGCACGCGCTTATTGGGGTGGCTGGATTGGCGGGGGCGGCTGGCTGGCGCAGCATTATTTTGAGCACTATCGCTTCACTAATGATACCGAATTCCTTGAAAAACGGGCCCTGCCGGCTTTGGAAGAAGTGGCTCGTTTTTATTTTGACTGGCTCGTCGAAGATCCCCGCGACGGATTGTTAGTTTCAGCGCCTTCAACATCCCCTGAAAATCGCTTTATTGGATCGGATGAAAAACCGGTTGCCACGTGCCTTGGCAGCGCGATGGATCAACAAATTATCGCTGAAGTTTTTGATAATTATTTGAAAAGTTGTGAGCTATTGGCAATAAAATCCAGTTTCGTCGATTCGGTGCGCGAAAAAAGAAAACACCTCAGATCGGGGTTGATTTTAGGGCGTGATGGCCGGATTTTGGAATGGGATCGAGAATATCCGGAACGTGAAAAAGGGCATCGCCACATGTCGCACCTCTATGCTTTTCATCCCGGGAGCCGTATCACAAAAAAAGAAACCCCACAGCTTTTTGAGGCGGTGCGCAAGACCTTGGATTACCGGCTCGCCAATGGCGGCGCGGGAACAGGGTGGAGTCGAGCGTGGCTCATCAACTTTGCCGCCAGGCTTTTGGATGGCGCAATGGCTCATGACCATATTACTTTGCTATTGAAAAAATCGCTGTATTTAAATCTATTTGATGCGCATCCACCATTTCAAATTGATGGTAATTTTGGCTACACAGCAGGTATCGCCGAGATGCTCTTGCAGTCGCATGAAAAAAATACCATAACTATGTTACCGGCGCTGCCACCGCAGTGGCAAACTGGGCACATCACCGGATTAAAAGCACGCGGCAATTTTGAAGTTGATATTTTTTGGCAGCGGAATGAACTCAAATATGCAACAGTACGAGCGTTGTCAGGCGGTAAAACCAATCTTGTCTATAAAAACAGAAGTATGCCAGTAGAATTAAAAAAGCATGAAAATTTTACGTTTAACCTGGCCGATTTTTATAATTCCGATGAGAGTTTTTAAAATTTTTAGCTTTTATCACGATTAAACCAGCAAAAAAATATTATTTGTGGCCGCGATAACTTTTGTACGCCCAACTGCAAAGAATGACGGTTGCGATGAAGCCAAACCACGATATCCATACAGGCACCAGCCAGGAGCCGATTTGAAAATGAATATCAAAAAGTGCACGTGAAATGTGTAATACTGCAACCAGGCCAAAGATAATGCCCGAGATTAAAAAATATCTTTTTTCAGTCATCTCTACATTCCTTTCGTTGAATTGAATTTCCCTCACAACTTCTATGAATTGACCAACAATAATTTCGCATTTAGCTAAACTATTCATGAACCGGTGAGAAAGTGTCTGGCACTTATTCAAGCCTGCTAAAAATATCAAAAGATCATTATTTTGCTAACATTAAAAGAATTAACCAGGTTCCAGGCATATATTTTAACCTGAGTTCGATGCAAGCCCAAAATGAATATGAAACAAGTCATCCCGGTTCGCGTGCCAACGAGATACTTGGATCTCCCTGGCTAAACACTTAAAACTTTGTTCGAGTTAATCGTTTGAGATCCCGGTATTTTGCGCTGCAAAAACCGGAATGACGAGAAAACATCGATTCGTGACAGATCTGAGTGAATTCTGCCCAACGGTTTAATTTTATGAATATAATAAGTTAGGTTGAATTAATTATAGTACCTGCTTTTCCCTGCACAATCTTATCAATATCAGCCAAAGAGCCGATAGCGGCTGTCTTTTGAGTGGCGCGTGCAAATTCACATGCAGCTTCAACTTTGGGGCCCATCGAACCATCAGCAAAGTTGTGTAATTCGAGCTCATCTGGTGAAATTGTGTCGATTTTCTCTTTTTTCGGTGTTCCCCAATTTTTGTATATTCCATCGACATCGGTGGCCATGATGTACATATCTGCTTTGAGCTCACGGGCCAACATGCTGCCGGCCAGATCTTTGTCAATCACCGCCTCAACGCCCTCGAGAATTCGGATCCCCCGGTTTTTATACATCACCGGAATGCCACCGCCACCGGCGCAAATAACGATTGTTCCTTTTTCCAGTAACCATTTTATGGGCCGAATTTCAAACATGCGTTTGGGTAGGGGAGAAGGCACGACACGCCGCCATTTATCACCATCTTCTTTAACAGTCCAATTTTTGTCACGAGCGAGTTTGAGCGCTTGCTTCTCGGTGTAAACCGGGCCGACAAATTTGGTGGGATTGTCAAATGCCGGATCGTTGGGATCAACTTCGGTCATCGTTAAAATCGTAGCGAATGGAACCTCAATCGGCAATAAATTGCCAAGTTCCTGCTCAATCATGTAACCGATCATGCCTTCTGTTTGCGCTCCAAGAACATCCAGTGGATATGATTCCACAGCTTTGTACGCGGCGCCTTGCAAGGCTAATAATCCTACTTGCGGCCCGTTCCCATGTGATAAAACCAGCTCGTGGTCCAATGCGACTTGGGCTAAAGCTTTGGCGGCTTCCCGGATATTTTTCCGTTGAACATTGGCGGTCATAGGTTCGCCGCGCTTCAGCAAAGCGTTTCCCCCCAGTGCAATGACAAGTCGCATGAATTTTACTCCTCTATTATTTAAAAATAAACGTGGCCTGTTGCTTCTAATTGCCATCACATTTAAGCGAGAAGAGAATAAAAGACAAAATATCTATTTTTAAAATGATTTTTTTTCAATAAAATAAAATAATGCAAAATAATTGATAATCCTGCAATTAATTAGTCGTTGACTCTGAAAAAGGTTTGGAAATGAAAAAGGTTTTTACCAGGTTCATACAATTTATTTTAACCGTTTTGCTGATAACTGTGCTGTATTTTTTCATCCCCGGTGTTTGGAATTATTTTGTCACTTATCCAAAACTTGATGGTCAAATTGAACAGATTCGAGAAAAGCGCAAGCACCCGGCGAAAAAGTCCAACCTTAATGAATACAGAGGATTAATCCATACACATTCGTATTGGTCGCATGATAGCCGCGGCACGTTGGGGGAAATAATTCCGGCTGCAAAAAAGGCAAATATCGATTTTATCTTTTTCACGGATCACGAAAGAGCTGTTCTTGACACTTTCCCTCGCGGTTACCACGGCATGCATGAAAATATACTCATGGTGCCGGGCACGGAAAACCATGATCTCGTCGTCTGGCCGCTTACAGAAATGGTCGTCGACTGGCGCAAGAAGAACCCGGTAATTATTAAAGAGATAATCGATGCCGGAGGATTGGTTTTTTTCCCGCACTGCGAAGAAAAACGACCCTGGCTTAATCCGGATTATCAGGGGATGGAAATTTACAATATTCATACGGATATCAAAGATGGCGAATCCTATAGTGATATTTTATTCAATACCATAGTAAACCAAAACAAGTACCGTCACTGGATTTATCGGGAACTGTTTGACGAGCAAACAGCCATTTTGGCCAGATGGGATTCGCTAAACACATGGCGCCGGATCGTCGGATATTCAGCCGTGGATGCCCATGAAAATCAAAATATTCGTGCGCGCTTTCTTCCGGATGGCAGGGTAGAATGGTTGGGGCCGAACGCCAATCCGATTGATACCGTTGAGGTCGGCTTATTAGAAAAAATTCTGCTTTCGGAACCGGATGAGAACGGTTGGGCATTTAAACTTTATCTCGACACGTTTTACCATTCCTATAATTTTGTCAACAATCATGTATTGGCTGACTCGCTGGAAAAAAGAAACATCGCCAAGCATTTGCTACAAGGACATATTTTTATTTCATTTGCATCGCTGGCTGATGCTGAGGGGTTTCTCTTTTATGCTGAGAATGAATCGGGCGATCTTATAGGAATTATGGGCGATGCGCTGAAATTGCAGGATGTGAAAAATTTTGCGGCGGAGTCCCCTTTGCCCGGACGGTTTCGCTTGTTGCGTAATGGGAAAATCATCGATGAAAAATACGATTCGTATTCCTATCGATCGGCTAATATTTTAGAAAAAGGTGTTTACCGTTTTGAAGTGGCGATTAACTTCGATTCGAAATGGGTGCCGTGGATATATTCGAATCCAATTTATGTCGAATAAAAGGAAAAAATTCAGCGGATGATTTCTCGAAAAGAAAGTATGGAATTCACATTTGGTAAGCGGATGCCGTATCTATTGAGATAAATTACATTTAATCCAGCGGCTTGTGCTGACTGGACTCCAGCAGTGGAATCCTCAAAAACCAGACTCCCGGCTACACTTATTTTTGCGCTTTCCAGCATTTTCAGGTACGGCGCAGGGTCCGGTTTTTCCCTAACGAAGTCACCTTTTCCGATGATTAAATTAAATTTAATTGCTGGAAAGTTGTACTGTACAAATTGGTGAATCTCCACAGCACGTGAATTTGAACAGATGTAAAGTCTTTTGCTCGAATTCAGAAATGTTAGCAATTCGAGTGCAGAGTCGACTGGAGTGACTTCTTGCGCGCGTGCGCGACATCGGCGCTGCTTTTCTGCGACAAGATAATCATAGGCAGGGGGCTCCAGCCCGGGCACCAAATTCTCAATCGCGATGCGGTCATCAATTCCCGCGATTGCATAAATTGGAAATTCAGATACAGCATATTTTTTCTCTAAAATAAGTTCCCGCCAAATTTTAAGCTGAAAGAATTCTGAATCTGCGAGGACGCCATCAAAATCAAAAATGATGTTTTTGGCCAGTTCCAAAGCAGAGATGAGGTCTCGTCGGTTTCCATCATTATTCAAGTTTTAGCCTTCCTCGTACTTATACTTTCAAATAAGAATGTGTTAATGTTCGAAAAAATTCATTGCGACGCCAACCTGCCAGCGCGAGTCACTTAAATTGCGGGCAGGTTGTAAAAACTGATATTCACAAAACATTTGCACCCGATGCCGGCTTAATCTGGGGCCAAAATAAAAATAAGTCGAGAAACTATTTGCAGCTGGTATCGAATTGAAAAAACGGCTATAATTTATGCCCCAAAAATAGAGACCATCTGCCGGGCTGATGAGTGGAAAATTAAAATTAATCTGCCATTCATGCACATCCCTTGAACGAATATCGCCGAAGTTTAACTGAAAATCAAGAATCAGAAAAGCAAGGTCTGCCGACACAATGCTGCGTCGATTTTTTTCCTCGATTCCATAAATATAAGTGAGTTTTCTCATCCACAAAAATGAACCCACCGGATAGTAAAGGGAAAAATAGGCTTCATGATTTGAGAAATCTTTGCCTTCATTTTTAGCAAAAGCATAGCCACCTTGAAAATATTTAAAAATACTAGTCGAACGCGTTGCTCCCATGCTGATAAAATGCCTTGAATCACCATTGGTACTGATTCTGCCTTGCAATGAAAATCCGGCTGGATTTTGACTGGCAGGTGTCGACCAGATATTTGAATTCAAATTGTTTAAAGTGGGGCTGCTCAGTTGTGTAATTTTTTCAACCGGAAATATGATGCCATCGGGATTTTCATTTCGTTTAACGAGATTGGTGAATTCGTTGTTAAATGTGGTTTTAGCGCTATCCAGGTTTGTTTTTTTATTATAATCGAACCAGTTTGATATTACCTCAAAAAAAGTTGCTTGTAACGCGGAGTCTCCACGGGTGAGCATATCCTCTGCGTGAATTCGCGTATTTAATGCGATGAAGGAAATTGCCTGATTCGCGCGACCTCTTTCAAACAGGAGCTTTGAATGATAGGATTTTGTCAGCCAATCATTGGCGCCATGCAGCAGAAGCACCGGCGCCGCAATTTGAGGAACTTCCAGTGCCGGGGTTTCTTTATTGATTAACAATGCCCGCACCATGCCCGGGAAAACCATGTAGCTCATACGCATGAAACTCGACCGTTTTCGAGCGGAGGAACTCGAAAACAGGCCTTCCAGGCCTTTGCCGAAACTTTGCGCGTTGATGGCCCCAACCTGAAATGGCGCTGCTATGGCAATCACGGATTTTATTTTGGATTTAATTTTTTCGTGAGCGGCGAATTTTAAGACAATTTTCGCCCCGATTGAAAATCCCAGAAGATGGACTTCCCGGTGATTTTCAAAAACGGGCAGTTTTTCCAGCGCGAGCGCAAGCAAATCGTCGACTTCGCGCTCCCCCCAGGTGTAAATTCTGCTTTTGTGGTAGATTTCACCGTGTTGCGGCGGATTCATGATAAGGCAGGAGTAGCCTTTCGAGCGGAGCCAGGATTTTAATAATTGAAATTCTGGACTGCGATTGTGCTGGGTAAATCCCGGTACACAAATAACCAGCGGACTCATTTGGAGTGAATCGACGGTCTGATATTCGAAGTAGATATCTTTGTAATTCTGAATTTCGTTTTCCTGGCCAAAGCAAAAGGCCGGGAAAAAGGAAATGGCAGCAAAAATTAATGGGCGCCAGTTGCTATTCATTAAACCCCATTCAACCGGAAATCGGAATCTTAATAGTCTTTTCTTAAGAAGTTACGACCGCGAAGGTCAAACAATTTGTCGTTATTGTTCGGTAAATTATCAAACTGCATAAAACCGATTTTATCACCCTTAAAATAGACAGGGTGTGAAAAGGGCTGATTGTCTTCTCCAACATATTTTATGCGAAAAACCTGGTCGTTCTTTCCTGCTTTTTCCAATCTTATCTCAAAATAGAGTGGAATATCCTCAAGCAAGTGATTGATGTTGGGTTGCCCGGCAATATTGAAATGGCGAATCAGCACTTGCGAAATTTTAACTTGCAAAATGCCTTTAGTTAAAATATCATTTTTGATCGAATATGGAATGTTTTTTATGAAGTAATCCGCTGTAAACAATATCTCGTTTTTCGACGCACGTTGATAAATAACTGAATAACGCCCTGTGCCGTCGACAAAAAGCATGTCGTGGTTTTTGGGACTCAGATATGTCGTTAAAATAATTGAGCCTTGAACATAAAATCGTTTCTTTTCAATATCCGACAAAAATTGCTCATTTGTTCGGCCGTATCTTTTTGTGAAGTGCGCCCATGTTTCTTTCGATCCCATTAAACTGGCAACAATATCCTGCGCTTTCCCAATATTTTTAGCTGGACCAAAATCATAATATTGCTTGTAAAAATCGATCTGCGTCGTACGCGCCATTTGAATAGGCATCTTCCGCAACGGGCTGCTGCAATTGGATACAAACAAAAAGATCAGCAGAAAACGGTTCAGTTTGAATATAATTATAATTTGCTTTTTTAATTTAAAACAAGCCATTTTAGAACCCCTTTTCACTTAGTTTTGCAGGCGAATAAAAATTTTATGGGCATTTTCTTTGTTGGATTGTTTGGTCACTTCGAAGTTCTGTCCAAGACAATTTATCTTATTTAACGAATCGGCAGAAGCTTCCGCGATTTTTTTTGTTTGTGGTTGAAAATATATAATTTCGTTGCTATTTATCCCGGTTAATAAACTGATCTCTGCCTTGGGAAATCCCAATTGGGATAATTTTCTGGATATTCCTTTGGTGCAATCACCGGCAGGTTTATTGGTGAAAATAATGACATCGACAAGGCTGTTTCGCTGTTTCTTTAAATTTCCCATCTCCTTTCTTTCTGCAGATAAAGTGTCTTCAACTGAAAGGCGTTTTAATTCAGCCTTGGTAAATTGTGAGTTGGATTTCTCATTCGAAACCGTTAACTTTTCGATTGTTTTGTCTGCCTTGACTAATTTCAGGGAGTCCTGTCTGTGCTGATTTTGCATGTTGAGAATTTTGGTGGTTAGCTCAGCCTTTTGATCTGCCAACTCAGAAATTGTAGAATCAAGACTTTGTATTTTTAATAAATTAACTTGGTGTTTTTCTGGGGTCACAAATCCTTCTTTCGTTACAACGTCGGGCCCGGCTGTTTCAGATAACGAAACAATTGTAGGTTTTATAAAAATAAAATAAAACTGGCCCGTTGAGACGAGAAGCAAGAGTACCAAAACAACTAAAATCCCAATACTAAATCGTCCGGTGGAAATTTCCCGTGCCATCATTCCCTGATTTGATTCAGCAGCCGGCGTTCTTCGATATGAGAAGTAAACTTTTACCAGTATCCCAATTAGGCTAATCACTGCACCAATGATTGCTGCGATAATTTCAGGGTTAGCGATTAAATATTTCATCTATGGTACTCCTGCTAATTTTCTATAAAAATTTAGCTTCAGCCGACCGGGTGTATTTTTTATTTTTCTGTGACTAAAATTATTAATTCCGGTACGGCATTATAACAATGAGTTTTTAAATTCAATTGAATTTGATATTGAATCAAATTATAAAAAAATGTTTTTTTGCAAAGCACGAAAGATGCAACAGAATAAAAATAGGAATTACTTTAGCACTACTTGTAAAAGACATCAATTCTTTGACGATCTCTCGACATAACATAGAATGACAAACCAGGGAAGTGATTTTGAACTTTCAAAGTACTGAATTGAGTGTAGCGAAGCTGGATAGTTTTTACTGAACATAATTGGAATTTGTTTAAAAATATACTATTTTTAATATGTTTAATGATGTCTCAAAAGTCAAGAAAAAATTATTAGATGGGATTAAAGTGTTAGGTTTTAATCGCATATGAGTAAGGGAAAAGAAATCTATAATGGGATGTTTTACTTCAGGCCTGGTGGTCGTGTTAATCGGAATTATTTTTATCTATTTCACTGGATAATTTATGGATAAAGGAGCGAAAATGTCGAACGATGTAATTTTAGGTAAAACAGAATATTTTCCGGGTATTTCGAAGATTTCATTTGAAGGGACTGAGTCGAAAAATGTGCTGGCATTTCGATATTATGATGAAAATAAAGTTGTAGCCGGAAAAAAAATGCGGGATCATTTCCGTTTTGCTGCCGCTTACTGGCACTCTTTCTGTAATGATGGCGCGGATCCATTTGGGCCAGGAACACGCCCAATGCCGTGGCTAAATAATTCGAATCCGATGCAAAAAGCCAAAGATAAACTTGATGCTGCCTTTGAATTTATCAGTAAATTAGGATTGCCATATTATTGTTTTCATGATCGGGATTTGGCGCCGGAGGGAAAAGATGTAAATGAATCTGCTGATAATCTTAAAACTTTGGCAGTACTTGCTTTAGAAAAACAAAAACAATCCGGAGTGAAGTTGCTTTGGGGAACAGCCAATGTTTTCTCCCACCCACGCTACATGAATGGGGCCGCCACAAATCCTGATTTTAGTGTTGTAACACATGCGGCGGCGCAAGTTAAAGCTGCCCTCGATGCCACGGTATATTTGGGCGGCGAGAATTATGTTTTTTGGGGTGGACGCGAGGGTTATTTTTCATTGCTGAACACCAACACAAAACGTGAAATTGAGCACCTCGCAACGTTCTTGCAAAAAGCCAGAGATTATGGCAGAAAAATTGGTTTTAAAGGTACATTTTTGATCGAACCCAAACCCATGGAACCAACAAAACATCAGTATGATTTTGATGTCGCTACGGTGGTTGCATTCCTCAATAAATACAATCTTGCGGATGATTTTAAAATCAATATCGAAAACAATCATGCGACCCTGGCACAACACACATTTGCTCATGAAATTCAATTGGCCGCTGATGCCGATCTCCTCGGCAGTCTGGATATCAACCAGGGTGATCCACACAATGGCTGGGATACTGATGAATTTATGATCAATATCTATGATGCTGTTTATGCAATGCTTATCCTGCTGCAAAATAATGGGTTGGGTACCGGCGGGATGAATTTTGATGCCAAGTTACGCCGCAATTCCACCGATGCGGAAGATTTATTCATCGCCCACATAAGCTCAATGGACACCCTGGCTCGCGGCTTGCTGATCGCGGATGATATCTTGAAGAACTCGAAATTTCTTGCGCTGAGAAATACACGATATAAAAGTTTTGATTCAGGTGATGGCAAGCGATTCGAAAAGGGGGAGTTGAGCTTGGAAGAATTAAAAAATTTGGCTGTTTCATTGGGAGAACCAGCACAGATAAGCGGCAAACAGGAGAAATTTGAACTATTGATAAATCAATATATAAAGTAAATATAGCCCTTTTTTACCAGGGCCGGGTGAGGCTGTCAAAAATAAATTTCGTCTAAAAACTGAATTCATTTTGAACTTTCAAAAAGGTGAGTAAAAATGCTGTTCGCCGGATTAGATGTATCGACGCAGTCCTGTAAAATTGTCGTGATTGATTTACAAAACGACGATATTTTGTATGTTGATTCCGTAAACTATGATACTGATTTACCAGAATTTAACACCAGAAATGGCGTTCTACAGAATGGCGAATCCGGCGTTTCTGAATCCGAACCGTTAATGTGGTTGCAGGCTGTTGAAATGCTATTCGGGCGATTACAAAAATCGCATGTGCCACAGTCAGATATTAAGTGCATTTCGGTTTCGGGGCAGCAACATGGGCTGGTGGCGCTGGATGCCCAGGGCGGGCTTTCGCGTACCAGAAGCAAACTCTGGAATGATTTTTCGACACAGCGTGAATGTGATATTCTCACCGAAAAAGCAGGCGGGCTGAGCGCCATGGTTGGAGAAGTGGGCAATGCGCAGCTAACAGGTTACACGGCTGCAAAAATACTGCACATGCAACGCCATGAACCGGAAATGTTCGCCCGCACACATACATTTTTTCTTGTGCACAATTATATTAATTGGTACCTGACAGGTGGTGTGAGAGTGATGGAGCCGGGTGACACTTCAGGAATGGCTCTCTGGCATCCCGGAAAACAAAAATGGTCGCAAAAAGTCGTTGCAAGCATCGACCCGGCGCTGATGAAAAAATTACCCCCTGTAATGCCGGCAGATAAAAGCATTGGATCAATTTCGAATAATTTGGTCGAAAAGTTTGGCTTTAATCAGCAATGTAAGATTGATGCGGGCAGTGGTGATAACATGTATGGTGCTGTTGGCACCGGAAATATAAAACCTGGAATTGTTACGATAAGTCTCGGAACGAGCGGTACGGCCTATACATTTTTGGAAAAAGCTTATATCGATCCGCTGGGAGAAATTGCAGCATTCTGTGATAGTACCGGACATTTTCTTCCGTTGTTGTGTGTGACAAATCTCGCAAACGGCTATAACGCATTATTAAAGCAATTCAATCTCAACCACGAAGCGTTTACTACCATGGTTCAAGAAACACCGCCTGGGAATGAGGGCCGCATTTTGATACCCTGGTATGCAGGGGAGAGGACGCCAAATGTTCCGATGGCTGCACCCCTTTATTTTGGCTTTGGGTTGCATGATTTTAAGGCTGAAGTGCTGAGCCGCGCTGTGCTCGAAGGGCATATCCAGAATTTATTTACGGGTTTCAAACGCCTGCCTGTTCGGCCTACGGAAATCCGGTTGACAGGTGGATTGTCACAATCCCCAGCCTGGTGCCAGGCAATCGCTAATATTTTTAATACCGAAACTGTACCTGTTGAAGGGGAAGGGGCTGCTCTGGGCGCCGCTCTGCATGCCGCCTGGGTCTGGGGAAAAGAAAATGACCGTGATTTGAGCTTAGAAGAGATTTGTACGTCGTTTGTAAAGCTCAGCGCAAATCAACGCAAAAAGCCGGATCCAAATCAACGCGGTATTTATGATAACCAAACAAAACTTTTCTCTCAATTGAGCGCAGCTATCCGGAACAATGAAATGGCCGCTTTTCGATTGCGAGAAAAATTGCTCTCGAGGTAACAAGGCATATTTATTAAATCGCATGTCTATCTTTAAATGTGCATCCTGCCTGTTCGATTGTTTGTCTGAAATTACTTGCATTAATGAAAATCATTACCGATATTAATGTCGCTTCTCGATCATTCCATTATTGTGGGTCATATCTTATTCCATCTTTTCAATCCAATTTTTCAAATAGTATTTAGATAAATAGCATTAGTTTATCCAGTTTTATTTAAATGTTGAGCTAAATTTAAAGACTTTAAAAGTAATTAAACTACATTAAATTCTTCAATGGAGGAAACTCATGAAAGCTATTAATTTAATTTCAGCTCTTTGTCTCACAATGTTATTTGTCGTTCCTCTGCACGCCCAGTGGACACTCGGCGGGGCTATCGATATCAATATCGCGAGTATCAATGTCGATCCTGAGCCCAGCAGTGAAGAGTATTCCAGCCGTCTTGGCTTTGGCTTCGGCGCGGTTGTCGATCGCCCATTATCCGGGCAATTCGATTTTCATGCTGAACCAATGTTTCTACAAAAAGGTGGAGTAATAAAAGAAGATGGTGACGAAATTACTTTTAAAGTTCATTATTTTGAGATTCCATTGATGATTCGTTATACTTTTCAAAAAGATGGATCGATGGTGCCGTATGTCATGGCCGGACCCAGTATTGGAATTTTGATGAGCGCAAAAATTGATGTTAAAAATGGCCCGGAACTTGATCAAAAAGACGACACCAGCGGGATGGATTTTGGATTGGGATTCGGCGGTGGTGCCAAGTTCCCGCATGGCAATAAAACGTATTTCGCTGAAGCACGGTATGTACTTGGGATGACAAATATCAATAGTGCGGAAGGGGAATCTGATGTGAAAAATCGCGGTTTGCAAATAGTTGCAGGTGTAACCGTTCCATTCGGCGATCGGTAGTTTGTATATTTGTACAGCACTTGATTTGAGTGCGTCGTGTATACTCAAAATTTAAAACGGTCCCTTTTTTAACTTTTTTTGACATGCGTGTGTTGTAGGCTCTGCATGATTTTAGCAATAATCCCCAATTTAAGCACGATTTTGTTTGGTTGATTCCGTCTAAAAAGCATGACGATGACGAAAAAATTGGCAATGGGTGCGAGTTGAACGAATAGTACATAACGGGCTATTGTTTATTTCTTTGGATCATCATTCGAAGGTTTTCTCTCAAAAAATCAAAATGATAAAAAAAATTGCCACAGGCTGTGCCATATTTCTCTTGCTATTCACTGGTTCGGCATTGCTTTATTTTTTCATCCTGAACCATTATTTCGATTCAGATTATAATATTCATTTTTCTATCATGGGTGCAGTTTCCAGCCTGATTTTCATTGGTGGATTAAAGCATTTTTTATCCGGGGGGATGGAAGAAAAGACGATCAGGAAATGTCTGCGGACGTCCGTATTTGAAGATGGCGAGTATGTCGCGGTTTTTGGCCAAATTCACCCACTCGGCAAACCGCTCATCTCCCCTTTGCAAAAACTGAAATGTGTGAGATATGAGTACGATATTTTCAAAATGGTGAATAGTTCATCTTTCGATTATCACAAGGAAAGCGATTTTATCGGATTTGCACGCACCCCCTTCGCAATTCAAACAATTTCCGGCGACATTGAAATATTGGGAGAGATGGATCTAAAGTATTTTGCCACACAAAACCTGAACTATAGTGATATTTATGAGAATATGCAGGAATATCTCGCTCGAACAAAATTTGAAATTCTTCAGTCAGATTTATTAAAAAACCCGCCTGATTTAAGTCAAATCGTAGATGAGTTAAAAAAGACAGAAAGGAGCGACCGTCGGAATCCAGATTCTGAGTTGGAGCGTGATCATCTTATCACCGAAATATGTATCGAGGCCGGTCAAGAAGTTTGTGCGCTTGGCAAATATTCAAAAAACGCAAATGCTATCGTTTCAAGTTCCGGCACTGATGCGTTTATTAATCAGTTGATTCCGGGAAATGAACGAAAAGTTTTGCGATTGCTTCAAAGAAAAAAGTACCTTCGTTTTTTTGTTACCTTGGTCATTTTCCTTCTCACCCATGGATTTATATATTTAATGCTTCCTTATTCTTACTAACCCATTGTGCAAAATTAAATCTTTTCACAAAGATTTAAAATTCAGTCTCATTTCTCACCCCGGTTTGTGTATTTTGCAATACCGGGATCTCCATAAAATTGAGCTCAATGGCAGGGGATCCCGGTATTTCACGCTGTGAAAACCGGCATGACACATACAACACTAATCTAAGTTAGTTCGTGCATTCTATTTTGCACAACGGATTATTAATACTGTATTGCCAATTCATAATTTAAGGTGAGTTCGATATAAGAAGAATTGGGACAAAACGAATGAATTATAGGATATAGTCCGAAGGCGTCCCGCCGAGGATAACACACGAAACGCTCGGCGAGACGCCTTCGCTCTATTTTAATTATGCTTGGTAAAAAATGTTACAGCTTACATCGAACTCACGTTAATTTAAGGTATCAAAAAAGGAAAAACTAGTGCCGGGTTCACTTTCGAGCCGGAGTCGATGACCAATTTCCAGACAGGGCAAGAAGTATCACACCCCGTTAACCAGAATTGTGAAGACATGGTGATTTTATATCAAATTTTCGACCAAAATTCTATTCTGTTGCCTTCAGGGTCATAGATATAAAATGCTTTGGAGTGCCAAATAGTTTTTATCGACGATGGATTAAGCCCTGCTTCAATCAGGGACAAATGCTTGTCTGTAATATCATCTACATTCAAACTGATGGTAATACCTTTTCCACGACTGCTCTTGATCGAAGCTTTCGCCTCATTGGCGATGCTTAATTTCGCCTTCTCATTGAGACTAAACTCGACAAACCATTCATTTGAAAAAGAAACATCCAGCTTTAGTATCTGTTTATACCAAGCAACGGTGCTTTCCATTTCTTTGCAATATAGAATAAAATTAGCGGCTTTTATTTTCAATACACATTACTCATTACAATTTGCGGTGTTCAAAGCGTGGAAGCTGCTTCATCATTTCCTGGAAATCCTTTGTACTGATTTGTTCTTTTGCCTGGGAAAAGACTATGTGCCTCACGGAAAATGTGTAACCGCAAAATCTCACCAAGTGTCTTTCCCATTTCCAATGCAGCATCCAGAACTACTGCATTTTCGTGGGGAAACTTCGCTAAATAATGTTGAATTTAGTGATTACTTTCCAATTATTGTCCAATTGAAAAATCAACAGAAATGATCCAGGTAAATTTATCTGGTGAAAGGATTTAGACTTTGCCAAATTCCAGGGTGTTTCTTTATAATATATGATCCTGCAATGACGACAGCAAAAGTATTGGCTATGGCTATGGACCACCAGGGCAGTAAAAAACGAATTTGATCAGTCAGAAGGCCAACTGCCAAAATAGTAATAAAAAATCCAGCTATAATTACAAACAAAGCAATCCCCGCCATGCCTTGCTTTCGCTCGGATAAATCAACGAGTGTGCTAACAATAAGCCCAATAATTAGGGAGATGATCAAATGGAGTCCACTATACAAATAAATAGCTGTCATGTCTAATTGTATTGGGAATGCCAGGACAGCTGGATCACGTAATCCCCGAAACACAGCTTTTCCAAGTAAATTAACAGTAAATAAAGAACCACGTGCTGCAAGAAAATCAAAAACAGCATAAAGTAAAGCAACAGATCCGTAACCGATTATACCGACGATTAAACCCTCACGAATTGTTTGTTTTGATGAAGCCATTATACCTCCATAAACGTGTGGCAGAGCAGCTGAAAAAACCGCTCAATGCCATAATATTCAATTTTATGCAAATAAATTTGTTACAAGCTTAACTCACTCGGACGGAAGTCGTTTTTCCATCTCCTGAAATTCTTTCACAGTTATCAATTTAGCTGCTAACGAAAAAGCCACATTGTCTTCCCGAAATATGTGCAGGCGTAATATCTCGACTAACGATTTCCCCTGTTCTATCGCAGCATCCAGAACCATCACCTGTGAAGCAGGATCCGGCAAACGGACTGCTAATCCTAAAAAATTAAAAGTTACTGCGGCCAATTGCATTAATCTGATATGATCGTCTTCCAACATATCGACCGCTGTTACAGGATTTGGTTCCTGACTATGCTCGCCTTTTTGCAAAAGGCGCTCCTGTAACAATGGAAACAATATCTTTTCTTCTTTTTGATTGTGAGCTACAATATTTTTATCCAAAAATGAAAAAAAATCTCTTAAACCTGGATCTGCCTGGTGATCTGCAACCAGACCGTTCTTTTGCAGCCGGAGGAGAGCTTCTTCAAACAAATCGAGTTTGTTCAGACAAACAACATGTTCATCCATTAAAACCTGAAGAAACGGACTCATTTTTTCATACGGGATAGAATCCGTTTTCGGTGGCATATACGCGTCCGGTGGGTCCATTGGTGAAAATTCTTTCTGGGCGGACTGTTTCTCAACCAGACGTTTTAACGGATCTTGTTTATTCATTCCTTTTAAAGGGTTCATTTAAAATTCTTTCTACTATGATTGTAACTGCACTTCTAACGCAATGGCTTTGGGGAAAAGGATGTTGTTTTCCAGGTGGACATGGCGGTGCAAATCTTCTTCAAATTCTTTTAATTTAGAATAGGATATCCGGAATGTATTGCATGCATCTTCGGGCGGCGTGTAATTGTTGCTGAGTTGGTCGATTTGTGCCAGCGCGCTGCCGGCCCGCTCATGTTCCGCTTCCATCATCGCTATTGGATTTTTTGCAGATTCAAACGGTGGCGCTGAAAAGGGCTCGCCTGTTTTTTGAATATTTTCTAAATGTTTAATATAGGGGAATAAAATACGTTCTTCCTTTAAAAGGTGTTGCTGTAGTTCAGCGGCTACTTCCTCAAATAATCCTGCAATCTTCACTACCTCTGCGTAATTTTCACCGTGCACCCGGGCAACTTTGCCGCTAAATTCGAGCAGGAGTGGAATGTTCTCACTAACATATTTATGATGTACATTGACAATATAATCGGCCAGAAAACCCAGTTCCCATCGATCAGCGTTCTCTTGTTGCGATTGCGAAGCTGATCCACTTTTTTCCAGTTCTTGAAGTACTAATTTCAGGTCAAGACCTTTTTCCTCGCAGACATCGTGTACAGTTCGCTTTCCTCCGCAACAGAAATCAATACCAAATTTTTTAAAAACCTCTGCCTTGCGGTAATCCTCTGTTACTAATTGGGCCACGGTTTTATTTGCTGCATCATGGAGTTTTGTATCCATTGGTTATCCTTTTAATTTATGTTTGAGTCAATTTATTTAATTTGATTAAGTTTTAAAGTATACCTGATGTGCCTGCGTGAGAATTATTCAGGTTTGTTTGATAATGTATTTTATTCATAGCATTATATTATTTTGCAGCTTGCTGATCAACAGTTGATTTTTGCAACCAAATAAGGCAAACGGCTGACAGTAGCAGAATAAACATCCAGCAGCTCGTCCATACGCCAATACCTTCCAATAAATATCCGAAAATGATGGGGCTAAAAAAGCCGCCTAACCCGCCCAACACCCCGACCATTCCACCGACAACGCCTACTTCATCAGGATAAAAATCAGGAATAAACTTGTATACTGCGGCGCTGCCAATACCCCACACACTGCCGAGAAGAATCACCAGGCCGACAAACACCCAAATCGTGGCCTGGAAATAAATCAGCGTAAATCCCCTGGCTAATAATTGTTTTTTACTTACCTCGTCGCCAACCTGGACGACGGGCTGCTGCCACACATCTTTGGCCGGAAATATCAGCACTCTCTCATCTGCATTATCTAAATGATTGCCTTTTAAAATGAGCGAATAGCTCACATTACCGACAGAAATAAGGGAATCAGAAACGAACGTGACAATACCGCTCTTTTTTGCCATTACACCTTTACCGGGGGAAGTTATTTCCATCTTTGGAACAATCAGCAATAAACTGGTGATTACCGAAAGGCCCAATACCCAGCGCATAACTTTATTCGCGCCCCAGCGATCCGACATCCAGCCTCCGGCCGCGCGTATTATACCAGCGGGAAGGCTAAATGTTGATGCCAGCAGTCCTGCTGTGATCAACGGCAAATAATATACATTGACATAATAAGGCACGAGCCACTGAGAAAATGCTACAAAGCAACCAAAAACCAAAAAATAGAATAAACCAAACCGCCACACCCTTGTTTTTTTTAATGGCGCCAACATTTGCGCCAAAGTTTTATTATTGACTGCGGGTTTCTTGTTATCGGTGAAAAGTAAAAAAAGAACTCCGGTAGCCAGCAAAATCAAGGCGTAGAGAACTGGCAATTGCCGCCAATTATCAAGATTATCGCCATTTTGTGTGAGTGCAGTGAGCAGGGTTGGGGCAAACAGCGTTGTTAAAGCCGCGCCGAGATTACCAGCCCCGAAAATCCCTAAAGCCGTTCCTTGCCATTTTCTTGGATACCAGACTGAAGTAAACGCAATTCCGACCGCAAAACTTGCCCCGGTTAAACCAAATCCAAAACTACAGAGAATAAACGCCGTATAACTGTCGGCATAGGATAGCAAAAACATGGGGAAGGCACTGAGAAATAGTAATATGCTGAACACCGGTTTCCCACCAAAACGATCGGTTAATAAACCTGCCGGCAAACGAAAGACCGCGCCGGTTAAGACCGGAACTCCCAATAACCAACCTATTTGAACCGGAGTCCAGGAAAAAATTTGGTTTTCTGCCAGAAAAGTAACCAAAACGCCATTCAACATCCATGCAGCAAAGCAAACCGTAAAAGCAAAAGTGTTAAAAAATAGAATTTTATGGGACTTTGCGGTTATTTGTCTTTCCATTATTAATTATTTTCCGGTTTTGTGATTGTCCAATCGGTTGCAGGGTTGCGCACTTTTCTTCTTGACCAATTCCAGAGAACCCGTTGATACGGACGCCAGATATAATGGAGTGGAACCACCAATAGATGCACCAGTCTTGAAAAGGGAATTAGCAGAAAGATTAAATAGGCGCCAATAATATGTAATTTAACCAGAAGTGGCATGGCGCTTACTGCTGCAATATCCGGCTGCAAGAGGAAGATGGAATATAAATACGGTGTGAGAACTGCCGCAAACCAGGATGATCCCCAACGGGCAGTATAGGCAACCAATATCCCTAAAATCACTTCGGTAATTAATAATCCTTCGATAGTAATATCCATCCAGTTTGTCACTGGTTTTAAACGCGGATTGGAAATCCGGCGCGCCAATAGCATGATTAATCCAAATAATGTAATCAGGCCAAATATAAAAGCGACAATTTCAAGAATAAGCAGTCTTAGTGGTTCGCTGTTAAAGGCCAAAACAGAATGTGGGATTACAAAAGCGATCAGGTGACCAAAGAACAAAAAAAGGATACCCCAGTGAAAAGGAACCGATCCCCAATAGAGATTTCCACCCTCTAAAAATTGTGATGAAAGGGAAGAGTAATTGAATTTAGTGGCTTTGTATCGGTAAATTGTGCCTACTAAAAAAATAAGCAATGAGGCGTAGGGCAATCCCACGAATAGAAAATTATCTAAAACAGCCATCATATTTGCCTTTCCTGGGAATGGTTTTCGGATTCAATTTTCATTTCAGTTCCAACAGATTTAACAAAATCTGCACCCTGCGGCGGCATTTCCATCACTTTGAAATTAAAATCTTCTCTCAATACGCAATACACAGCTTTCAATGGGCACTGATAGATCGTTCCATACTCTGCAGAACGTTCAATTATGGTCTTATGATGCTTTTTGTATACGACTTCCTTGCTCTCGATTTTATTCGGCTCAAATTCTTCGATTATTTTCTTCACCGCCGGAGCAACTATTTTCTCGATCAATTCCATGCGTAAATCCGGTTTTTCCATTTTGGAAAGCAGTCGTAAAACATTGGGCAGATGATCGGCCAATTCACCGCTACAATCGATGCCTGCTTCTTTGTGCTCACCATTTAAGCCCACCAAAACAGCGCCACGCTTGTAATCATCACCGAAAAGCACGTAACCAATATCCAGAGTTGTTGCGGCCTGCACATCGAAAGAGCGTGTGTATAGCTCTTCGGATTCGATTTGTGTAGCGTTGGCGATAAAATCAGCAAAATCTTTTAAATGGACCGCCGCTTCGGGATAGGGCTTTTCCAAATATTCATACGCATTTTTCACTCTACTTTTGAAATCGGGTCCGGGATAGACCAACAAATCTGCAAGCCGGTCATATTGTTCAAATGAACTTACCATAATTTGCCTACCAGCCTCTCCTTGGTTTTTCTGTTACTCCAAAACCAGCAGAGCCTTTTGCATCGCCGGTAAATTCAAGCATTTCAATGGCTTGTTCGCGGTGAGCAGCCGGAATTACGAAGCGGTCATCGAATTTGGCCAGTGAAGTTAAATAATAGATATCCTCAATGGTTTCCGGCGCGAGATCGACGTCATTTAATACAGCCATGGCTTTGGTTTCATCGATATCACCCACTGTTTTCCAGCGCCGGTAGATGCGCACAGCCATGAGCTTTTTGAGAACATCTTTTACTTTGCTTTCATCACCACAGCTAAACATGTTTGCCAGATATTTGAGCGGCAGCCGTGCTTTGTCAATGGTAGCCCACAGCTCTTCCGTGCTGGTATCGTAAAGCCAGTTATCATTCCAATGTTTGGCGACCGGATCCATATTTTTTGCGTGTTCATCATTATCCACCTCGCTTAACGAAGCCATTACCGGCAGAAGCGGCGGCACGTAAAATAACATAGGCAAAGTGCCAAACTCAGCGTGCAGTGGTAAAGCCAAACCCCACAATTTTACAAATTTGAATACTGGCGAGTCCTGGGCAGCTTTGAGCGTGGAATCAGCAACGCCGTTTTCTTTCGCTGCCTGAATAACTTCGGGATCGAAAGGGTCGAGCAGCATATCGCGCTGGCGTTGTGCTAAATCCTGATCATTTTTACTGCCGGCAACCGTGCTCTCGATTTTATCCGCATCATAAAGCATAACACCGAGATAGCGGATTCTGCCGACACATGAATGCATGCATGCAGGTGCCTGCCCGGATTCGAGACGCGGATAGCACAGAATACATTTTTCTGATTTTCCAGTGCCCCAATTGAAGTAGGATTTTTTATAGGGACACGCCGTAACACACATCCGCCATGCACGGCAAACATCCTGGTTGATGAGAACAACACCGTCTTCGCCACGTTTATAAATAGCGCCTGATGGGCAGGATGCCACACAAGCAGGATTTAGGCAGTGATTACAAATTCTTGGGAGATAGAAAAAGGCCATTCTTTCCAATTGAAACATAGCCTCTTGTTCTGCAGCGGTGAGGCCTTGCAGATTCGGATCATTTCGCGCATAATCGGGGGTGCCACCAAGATCATCGTCCCAGTTGGGGCCCATTTTAATGTCGATTGGCTTTCCAGTGATGAGGGAAACCGGTCGCGCGGTGGGCTGGTCATTCATGGCCGGAGATTCGATCAGATCGAGGTATTTATAAGTGAAAGGCTCATAATAATCATCAATTACCGGCAGATGGGGATTATGAAAAATATTCACTAAACCCCGCATTTTACCTGCGCCTCTGAGTTTGAGTTCACCGTTTTTCTTTTGCCATCCACCTTTATAAATATCCTGGTCTTCCCATTTGGTCGGGTACCCGGTACCAGGTTTGGTTTCTACATTGTTCCACCACATGTATTCTGCACCCTTGCGATCTGTCCAGATATTTTTGCAAGCGATGGAGCAGGTATGACAGCCAATACATTTGTCCAGGTGAAATACCATCGAAACTTGTGCTCTAACATCCATAATGAGTCATCTCTATTTTAGAAATTTTTCTGAGTACAGTTAATTATTTATCAATACACAACTTTCGTCATTTTCTTTATCACCACATGGGTATCACGATTTACAGCCGTTGGGCCCCAATAATTAAAGTGATAAGAAAACTGCCCATAGCCTCCAGCCAATAAATTTGGTTTTAAGTGAATTCGGGTGAAACTGTTGTGCCCCCCAGCGCGTTTGTTTCCGCGGACTTGCGATTTGGGAATGCCAATGGTTCTTTCCGGAACATGATAAACAATGCAAACGCCAACCGGAATTCGGGTGCTGACAACGGCGCGGGTGCAATAAACACCGTGGTCGTTATAAACTTCAACCCAGTCGTTGTCCTCGATGCCGAGTTCTTTTGCGTCCACTTCGCTGATCCAGCACGGCTCGCCGCCACGCGATAAGGTCAACATGCGCAGGTTGTCACAGTAGGTGGAGTGAATATGCCACTTACCGTGTGGCGTTAGGCAGTTGAGTACTTTGGCATCTTCGTTTTTGAGTGTCTCACGCAAATCGCCATAGGCTTGCCAGCGTGGCGATGGTTTATAAGTTGGCAGGTGCTCACCGAATTTCAGATACATTTCGTGATCGAGATAGAAATGCTGGCGGCCTGTTAATGTTCTCCAGGGAACCAGGCGCTCCACGTTGTAGGTAAAGGCAGAGTAGGCCCGGCCGTCATTCATCAATCCTGACCACAATGGTGACGTGTTGTAGCGTCTTGGCTGCGCCTGTAATTCCTGATAAGTGATTTTTACGTCTTCGCTGCCTTTTGCAAGATCAACAAGATCCAATCCGGTGCGTCTTTCAGCATCTTTATAAGCGCGAACAGTGAGTTTTCCATTAGTCAAAGTTGACATGTGCAGCAATACATTTGCTGCCTGTGTGTCCTCTTTCAGTGATGGATATTTTTTGCCATCCAGATCAACTAACGGGAAATGATTGGACTCAATCATTTCATCGTAGGCGTCATCGCATTGATAATTGTTGCCGTGAGCGCCCAACCCATTTGCACGAACTTTGTCACCAAAAGCAATAAACTTTTCGTAAATCCGTGTATAATCACGATCGACGACAGCGATTTTGTGCATGGTTTTACCGGGGATTGCTTCGCATTCATCCTTGTACCAATCTTGCATCTTCGGTTGAGAAATTTCATCGGCAGAGTCGTGTGTTAATGGCGCAGTAATTATGTCTTTTTGTGGTTCTGCTAAATACGTCTTCGCCAGTTCACTCGTTTTGCGTGCGATTTCTTTGAAAATATCCCAATCCGTTTTTGCTTCCCACACCGGAGCAATCGCCGCCGAGAGCGGATGAATGAAAGAATGCATATCGGTGCTGTTCAGGTCAGCCTTTTCATACCAGGATGCAGCGGGAAGAACGATATCGGAATATAGCGCTGAAGAGTCCATCCGGAAATTGAGATCGACAACCAGATCTAATTTGCCAACTGGAGCAACATCGTGCCATTGCACTTCTTTTGGCTTTTGATCGGCCATGTCTTCACCGATTGCATTGGAGTGGGTTCCGAGATAATGTTTAAGCAAATACTCGTGTCCTTTCATACTTCCCATCAAAGCATTGCCTCGCCAAATGTACCATACTCTCGGGTGATTAATTTCGGCGTCAGGATCCCCAACAGCGTATTTCAACTCTTTGGATTTTAACTTATCCAGGACATATTTTTTGATGTCATCATCGTTTTTTGCCCCTTCTGCAATCGCTTCTTTCGAAAGCTCCAATGTGTTTTTATCAAACTGCGGATAAAACGGCATCCAGCCATTGCGAACAGACTTATAAATCAAATCCGCATTGTGTCCCCGGGTGAGTTCATTATCCGGTGTGGTATTGTAAGCGGAAAAGTTGCCATCGTAGCGATACTGGCAGGTATTGAGATAATGCCACAACGGCGCTTGTTGAACACGAACACTGTCAACCCAATCCTTCGCCAGCGCAATCGTGCTCCATGAATCCATCGGTGCGAGTTTTTCCTGTCCCACATAGTGATTGAGTCCACCTCCATTTTTACCAACGCAGCCGCATAACATCAGTGCCATAATACCGGAGCGGTAAATAAGATTATTATGGTACCAGTGATTAATTCCCGCCCCGATGATAATCATGCATTTGCCTTCAGTTGCAATGGCCGTTTTTGCCCATTCACGCGCAAAACCAATGACAGTCTTGCCATCAACACCGGTAAAAATTTCTTGCCATGCCGGGGTATAAGCCGCATTTTTATCAAAATAATCTTCCGGATAAGCGCCCTCCAAACCGCGGCCAACACCGTATTGTCCCATAATTAAATCGTAAACCGTGGTAACTGCAATTTTCTCACCATCGTCAGTTTCGAGATAGCGAACAGGAACACCACGCATTTGTTTTGAATTCATGCCGAATTCAGTAAACTCAACCTGGTGAACAGCATCATGCTTTTCCAGGAATGATAAAGTTGGATTGTATGCGCCGTTGTCTTCACCGTCCTCGAACTTCATATTCCAGTTGCCCTGCTTCTCGTCCCAGCGATGCCCCATACTTCCCTTTGGCATAACAGGTTGACCGGATGATTCGTCAATATTGAGAAATTTCCACTCACCATTGGTGACGTCTTTATACTTTTTAATTCGATTAGCACGGATTAGTTGACCGGCTTTGTAGCCATCGCCATCTTTTATGAGCTCAACCAAAAAAGGGCTGTCGGTATATTTCTTGGCATATTCAATGAAATAAGGTGTTTTTTGTTGATGATGAAATTCTTTCAAAATAACATGAGTTACCGCCATCCAATAAGCGCCGTCGCTACCGGCGTGTAAAGGCACCCATTGGTCTGCATATTTTGCCACCATATTCAGATCCGGTGAAAAGACAACAGCCTTGGTACCGTTGTGGCGGGCTTCGGCGAAAAAGTGAGTGTCAGGTGTTCGCGTCATATTTAAATTGGCGCCCAGAACAGCGATAAATTTTGCATTGTACCAATCCGCGCTTTCGCCGACATCTGTTTGCTCACCCCAAATCTCCGGGGAAGCGGGGGGTAAATCGCAATACCAATCGTAAAAACTCAAGTTCACTCCACCAAATAGCTGGAGAAAACGACTTCCGGCAGCATAGCTCAGCATCGACATCGCTGGAATTGGCGAAAATCCGATAACGCGATCAGGGCCATATTTTTTAGCGGTGTAAATATTGGAAACAGCCATAATTTCCAATATTTCATCCCAGCTCACACGGCGAAAGCCCCCTTTCCCGCGTGCATTCTGATAAGCGGCACGTTTCTCAGAATTTTTTTGCAAGTTTTCCCAGGCAGTTATGGGATCACCTGATTTTTCTTTCTCTTCCCGATATGCATCGATTAGTGCACCTCTAATCAGAGGATATTTGATGCGTAAAGGGCTATATAAATACCAGGAAAATGAAATGCCTCGCTGGCACCCTCTTGGTTCGTAAGGCGGCAAGCCATCTTCCAATAATGGATAATCTACCTGCTGCGTTTCCCATACAACAATTCCCTCTTTTACATGTATTTTCCAGGAACATCCTCCAGTGCAGTTTACACCATGCGTACTGCGAACTTCTTTATCGTGTTGAAAACGGTTTTTATAAAATTCTTCCCACTGGCGGGTTTGTGGCGATATTACGTCTTCGATCCAACTCATAATCATTATTCCAAAGTTAGGTATCTGTTCAAATTGATTTTAACTGACGATCATATATGTGCTGATTGATACTGCCGCGTTTCGACCGGCTATGAATTCCTTTAAATATCAATAAGAGGACGACTGCACCGCACAATCCAGATAGCAATAGAGTTAGGCCATAATTTGTGCCCTCTTGGTTTTTTTTGATGTCGTCAGTCAGTTTTAAAAAAGCTGTGATATCACTTATTTCCTGTGCTTGCAACGATTTACCGGGGTAAGCTTGACTCATTGCAGGGAAGGGAGGGTTGCCTATGATTGCCTGGACACCTGCAGCCGTAAGGCGTGTATATACATCTGTTAAATCTTTTGCTAAAATTCCACCGGTAATTACTTTGTCATTTTTTACGTTGTGGCAGGAAATGCAGGAAGGACCGCCATTGCTCAACCGCACATTGCCGGTAAATAACTTTTCCCCGTTACTGGCATCTCCTTGCAATGATTGGTTTGAAAATTTGCCGGTTGCAGGGCTAACACCACCAGTTCCTGCCGCTCCCGGGCCTCCTGGACTGTTTGAAGCAATATAGGCGATAATTTTACGGATTTGATCTTCGGTGAAAGCATTATCCGGCATAGGAATTTTATTGAATTCTTCGAACAAGGCTACGGCAACAGGATCCCCGGTTTGAACCACCGATTGAGAAGATCTGATAAATTTCAGAAGCCATTCTTCCGACCGGCGTAAATGCACGCCTGCTAAATCCGGACCTACCAACTTTCCATCGTTTATTGTGTGACAGGCGACACAAACTTGCTTAAACAGTTTTTCTCCTTCATCCTGACCTAAAGCCATGACACCGGACAGGAATAATGAAAGAATTACCATACACTTGAATTGGATTTTCATATCAATCCTATTTTTAAATTTATTAATTTAAAGATATTAAATGTACGTTAAGTAAGGTTAATGTTTTAAAGCGCAGAACTGTAATTGTCCTAAAATTCGTGGCAAGAATCATCATCTTGGTAGAATGTTAACTTGAATCCATTTGCACTCCAATAGTAAATATCTAAATAAAAGTTCGATCATCAATATTCATTGCAGGGAGCCTGTAAGCCGGGCAATTGTTTATTTTTGCCCGGCAGATGCCGATGTCTTATCTCTAAAATATAGTACGGTTCGAATGATCAACATAGGCACGATGTTCAAAAATTAGTATAAAGATTGCAGAGTCTGAATTAGCTGCCTTTATATAAATAAAAAAATATAAAGACGCAACAAATATATTCTTAAACCTGCTTCAGGATATTAGATGAATTAATTCAATGAATGCTATTTAATTTTTATTAGGAAAAACAATGTAAATATTCATATTCCTGTTGGTATGTTAGGGTATGATTTAAAACCTTGTACTTTTTCCATATAGAAAAAACTGTGTACTTTAGATTAAGTTCTGTTTTTAATAAACTTAACATCAAGTGAGCATACTAAAAAAAGAGGAAGCTATTGGTTTTGTTTTCACAACTGGAAATTTCATCACCAAATATTTGGTTGAACTGTGCAGGCGAATGGGATGGCAACGTTGGTGTCGTAACAAAATTAGTCGCAAAGGATTTCATTTACTGCGCTTTTATCTTTCCTGAATTTCATGCCCTTAAATTTGCGGACAGGATACAGAATACTTCCAAGTTTGATCAAGTTTTCTACTTCTTTGTAGGATCACAGCAGTGACTAAAAGTGTTTTTGTAATTATTCAGAGGGATATGTTTTGCACTTTAAAATAAGCCTGGTGGGATGCAACTAAGCGAGCTGGATGAATGTGAACGTACCGAAGATTTCATGAATTACGGCACACATTGGCAGATGAAACGGCTTTGTATAAGCAATTAATACTTCTGTGCTATCCGCCGGAAGAATACAATATTGATTGAAATGTGTTATATTCACACCTCAATTAAACAAGATAGATGTGTCTTGTAAAAAAAGTAAAAGTGAGAGAAATATTGAGAAAAAGAAAGATGGGTGAACCCCTTTAAAAATAAAAAGTGCCGGAGGCGGGACTCGAACCCGCACGAGGTTGCCCTCACTGGATTTTGAATCCAGCGCGTCTACCAGTTTCACCACCCCGGCAAAAATCAGAACTATAATTATAATACATCATCGGTATAAAGTCAAGAATATCTTTTATTTCATGCTGGTATTTTCTCTTCTGCAATTGTGTGCTTCAATAATACTGCTTGCATTTTGTTCACTGAATTTCCATATTTATTTCCATTTTCTCCATAGACTTATTTAATTTTTAAAAAATGAAATTTGATAGCTCTTGCCGGGTGATTCGGTTTTATTGCCAACACATTTAAGCGGTGACCACTAATGAGCTTCATTAATAAAAGCCGAAACGGATATGTGTCAAGGCCATGGAGTCTATCATAAATTCATCATTTGTATAACCAAGTACAGTTTCCAGGGATTATGGGTCAACAAAACGAATTAGAGGAAGCTATCCTGTTTCTGGCGATTTCTTTTCGCCCGGAAGTAAAAATGACCTGGCTTGAAAAAGAAATACTCAGCCAGTTCGGTATAGTTAAGGAATGCACAAAACCCTTTGAATTCGATCACAGTCAGTATTATCGCAACGAAATGGGGGACCATCTAAAAAAGGTCTTTCTATTTTTTAAAGGATTTTACCCGGTACCGGATGCCGCCGAAACGAAATTGCAATCAAATGCACTTGAACAAAAATATATTACAGATTCAGGCCGCAGCATCAATCTGGACCCCGGTTATATCACTTTGGCAAAATTAGTGCTTACAACTACAAAAAATTTTGATCACCGGATTCATATTGCTTCAGGAATTTACGGCGATATTCAATTGCGTTACAGGCGTGGTGAGTATATAGTAAATCCCTGGACCTATCCGGATTATAAAGATGCAAATAGTATTGAATTTATTTTGAAAGCACGCACTTATTTACAGAAATTGGTAAAAGATAAATGAAATTGACTTATAAAATGGCTGGTGTTGATCGGGATGCCGCTGATGATGTTGTAAAAAGAATTGCACAGCTTTCAAAGAAAACAGCACGAAAAGGTGTTTTGGGTGGTATTGGTCACTTCGGCGCTTTTTTCGAGCTGCCTCAGGATGAGTATAAACATCCGGTGCTTGTCTCCAGCACCGATGGTGTCGGGACAAAAATTAAAGTGGCCTGTGCTATGGATAATTACAAGGGAATCGGATACGATATTGTAAACCACAGTGTTAATGATATTATGTGCAGCGGAGCAAAACCTTTGTATTTCCTCGATTACCTCTCGCTTGGTAAAATTGAGGGCAGTTCGGTATTGGATCTTGCCGAAGGCCTTGCCGAAGCATGTGATGCCAACGATTGTGCGCTCATCGGCGGCGAAACTGCTGAGATGCCGGACTTATACCAACCTGGCGAATTTGATATTGCGGGAACCATCGTTGGTATCGTCGAGAAAGAACAAATAATTAACGGCGAGAAAATAGAGGATGGCAATCTGCTTATTGGTCTTGAAAGTGTTGGCCTGCACACAAACGGCTTTAGCCTCGCTCGAAAAATTGTTGAACTTTCGGATTCTGCGAGTTACCATAAGGAATATTCTGAACTTGGAACAACGATGGGTGATGCGCTGCTTGTCCCACATCGATCCTATAAAAACGCACTAGATTCTTTTGTTTCCAATCCCGGCTTGAAGGGCATTTCACATATAACTGGCGGTGGAATTGTTGAAAATACCGAGAGACTCATGTATAACGACATGACTTTTAGTATTGATTGGCAGGCGTGGGATTGGTTGCCAATTTTTAAAATTTTACAAGAGATTGGCGATATTGATACACAAGAAATGCGGGAGGTTTTTAATCTTGGTATTGGCATGATTTTAATCATCGATAAATCATCTGAAACTGAATTTATGACTGGTTTGAAGAAGACGGGAGTCAACCCTCGGATTATTGGCCAAACTCATAAAAAATAAAGCTATTCTACATGATTAATTTATAATATTCTCAGTGATTTAAGATTTAATTTTTGAAGAAGATTTTCCCTGTAAAACAATGGAGGACGGGATTTTGGCAAAAGTCTGTGTGGTAGGCAGCGGAGGCTGGGGAACAGCACTCGGAACTGTGCTTGATGCAAATGGTAAAAATGTGGTGATGTATGCGCGCGAGCCTGAACTTTTAAAATCTTTTCGTGAAGACCACGAAAATACGTTATTTCTTCCAGGAATTAAATTGGCAGGATCCCTGCGAATCACAAATGATTTACAAGAAGCTGTAACCGATTGTGAACTCATTGTTTTAGCGGTGCCAACAAAATGGTTCCGTTCTGCGCTTCTTGAAATGCTGCCATTCGTAAAAGACCAAAATCCCTGTATCGTCAGCGTCACAAAAGGGATAGAAATCGGCACATTGATGACGCCAGATAAAATTATGGCAGAAGTTTTTGGTGACCATGCATATGATTTTGTTTGCCTGAGTGGACCAAGCCACGCAGAAGAAGTTGCACGTAGCATCCCAACCGCGGTTACCGTAGCTTCTACCAACCCTGAAGCGGCAAAAAAGGCCCAGGATTTTTTTATGGGGCCCAATTTCCGTGTTTACACGCACAGTGATGTCATCGGCGTTGAAATTGGCGGCGCTTTGAAGAATATCATTGCGTTAGCAGCGGGTATTTGTGACGGCGTCGGGTTTGGTGACAATACAAAGGCAGCTCTTATTACCCGCGGGCTTTCAGAAATGACCCGTCTCGGTGTGGCAATGGGAGCTGATCCGATGACATTCGCAGGATTAAGCGGGATGGGCGACTTGATCGTAACTTGTATGAGCCAGCACAGCAGAAACCGGTATGTCGGTGACCAAATTGGCAGAGGGCGCACACTAAAAGAAGTGCTCGATGAAATGGTAATGGTTGCGGAAGGTGTAACTACCACAGAATCGGCCCATGCGCTTGCTCAACAAAACGGCATTGAAATGCCAATCACCAGCAAAGTTTACAGTGTTCTCTTTGAAAACGCTTCTCCACGGGAGGCTGTGGCAACATTAATGGAAAGGGAAGCAAAAGCTGAAACCATAGGATAGCATTATGATTAAATCCATACTTCTTTCAGTGGATGGTTCATCTTACACAGATGCCGTTGTCGACGCTGGAATATATCTGGCAAAAAGTTTGAATTGCCATGTAAAAGTTCTTTCGGTAATCGATGTTCGGCCTCAGGATTGGCAGGCTTCTGTTGGATCTGAAAGCATCGTTCCAATAATCCCAACGGTGGTGGGTTCTGAGGAAAACCAGGATGAACGTCAGAGCCTGATCGACAAAACCTTGGCTACTTTAGAAGCGAAATTGAGAGCGAAGCAAGTCGATTATTCAATCGAAACAATTAATGGCTTGCCAGTGGAATGCATTTGTGATCATGCTCGCGTCGTCGATTTGGTCATCATGGGAATCCGTGGTGAATATCATATTTGGCATTCAAATATGATTGGCTCCACCCTGGGCCCTGTAAGTCGACAACTGGAAAGGCCTTTTCTTGTGGTAGGCGAAAAGTTTGAGCCGTTTGGGCACGTGCTAATCGCATACGACGGTAGCCCGGCCGCCGCAAAAGCCTTGACAATGGCAGGTTATATTGCTTCATCACTCGGCTTGAAATGTACATTGTTGGTTTTGAATGCAAAAGAAGATGACGCTGGCGACCTGATCCGTGAAGGCCGTGATTACCTAAAAAAATATGAGATCGAGTGCAGTTGTGTTTTCGATTCCGGTTCAGCAGCAAAGAAGATTTGTGAGTACTCAAAGGACAGTCAGATAAATCTCGTGATAATGGGCGCATATGGGCACTCTCGAATTTACGAAATTCTTTGGGGAAGCACTACCGAAGAAGTCATGAAACATGCAGAAATCCCCGTTTTGCTAGTAAAATAATAATAATTCTAATGTGAGTACAATTTGAGGCGCAACAATGAAGCAGTTCATCAACACCGATAAAATTTATGTAGAAGACCTTGGAAAACATGCAGATAAAGTCGTTTCACTCTATGGTTGGTTATACAATAAACGTGGAAAAGGAAAATTAGCGTTCCTGTTATTGCGCGACGGAACTGGCATTGTTCAGTGTGTCATGAGCAAAGCTGACGTCGGTGAAGAAATCTTCAGTCGAGCCGATGATGTCACCCAGGAATCCGCTATTAAAATTACCGGAAAGGTGAACGCCGACGATCGGGCGCCGGGTGGTTTCGAAATTCATGTACAGAATTTCGAGCTTGTTTCCCGCTCCGAAGAATATCCAATCTCACCTAAGGAACATGGCACCACTTTTTTGATGGATCACCGCCATTTATGGTTGCGCTCAAAGAAACAAAACGCCATTTTACGTATCCGCCACACGATAATCAAAGCTGTGCGCGATTTTTTCGATGGTGAGGGATTTACTCTGATTGATGCGCCGATTTTTACACCTGCCGCTTGTGAGGGCACATCAACACTTTTTGAAACCGACTATTTTGAAGACAAGGCCTATTTAACACAGAGTGGACAGCTTTATATGGAAGCCGGAGCAGCCGCTTTTGGAAAAGTCTATTGTTTTGGGCCGACATTTCGCGCAGAAAAATCAAAGACACGCCGTCATTTAACTGAATTTTGGATGGTTGAACCGGAAGTAGCCTATATGGATCTCAATGGCGACATGGAACTCGCGGAGAATTTCGTTTCTTACATCGCCAAATGCGTACTGGACAAAAATCGCAAAGAATTGGAAACCATTGAACGCGATACAACTAAATTAGAGACTATTAAAGCACCGTTTCCCCGGTTGCACTACGATGAAGCTGCTGAAATTCTCAAAAAGGAAGCAACAGAATTCGTCTATGGCGACGATTTTGGCGCCAATGATGAAACGGTGATTTCCAGCCAGTTCGACAGACCTGTGATGGTGCATCGCTATCCGGCTGCTGTGAAAGCGTTTTACATGAAGGAAGATCCGGAAGACAAAACGCGCGCCCTTGGTTTTGACATGCTTGCATCCGAAGGCTACGGCGAAATAATTGGCGGTGGCCAACGCGAAGACAATCTTGATATTCTTCTCAGCAAAATTAAAGCCCACGATTTGCCGGAAGAATCTTTCAACTGGTATCTTGATTTACGCCGTTACGGGACTGTACCGCATGCCGGATTTGGCTTGGGCATTGAGCGAACAGTTGCCTGGCTGTGTGGGCTGCACCATGTCCGTGAAACAATTCCATTTGCTCGTTTGATGCACAGATTGAATCCTTAAAATTTTTCGGGGTGGTTTTCCACCCCATTTTTTTATGCAACCGGTCTTGCATAGCGATGAAAAGACCTGCATCTAACCTGAATAATTCGCATATAGGGTTTCACAAAATTCAGAAGTTATTGTTTTTAATTAACATACAGAGTTACTAAATTTGCGATTTCCTAATCAAGTTAACTTATTGTTTTTATTGAGTCAAAAACTGTAATACAAGCTGTTTTTTTCATAAAATCAGTCAATTTGCAGCCCAA
>QQUE01000007.1 GCA_008501765.1 Calditrichota bacterium | reverse complement strand
ACATTGAAGTCTTCTATAATCGTGAAAGATTGCATTCTTCACTGGGTTATATGAGTCCTATTGAATTCGCAAAACAAAAAATCGCTGCATAACTTAACTAATAGTCCGTTTTTCTATTGCAAGATCAGCTTACATCGAACTCACGCTAAATTAAAAGAAATAGCTTAGATTTTTATAATTCGCGGATAAAGCTTTTAAAAACAATTAACTGTTTTCGCTAAGTTAATTGGATGCCCAGAAACAACGAGGAGATAACCTTCATGTTTACAATTAGACGAATCAAGCAAATCACATTAATTTTATCAGCCATACCCTTTTTGCTGATGAATGATCTATTTGCTCAGGATGCAAATAATATCCTGAAAAAAGTAGACGAGAATTTATTGCCGGTTTCTTATGAAGCCTACCGTAAAATCATCAATGAGGAGCCGGATGGCAAGAAAAAAGAGTTTATATTTTATACGGTGAAAAAAGATCGCGATAAAATGGCGATGCTCTATATTTCACCTGCCAGTGAAAAAGGCCGGGCGACACTGCGCCTGGGCGATAATATGTGGTTGTACATCCCCAATGTTGGCAAGCCTTTGCGTATCACCAGCATGCAGTCAGTTGTTGGCGGTGTTTTCAATAATGCGGACATTATGCGCCTCGATTATTCAACAGAATACGAAGCGACAATTCTGGAGCAAAGCCCAGAACAGTATGTCCTCGACCTCAAAGCCAAAACAAAAACAGTTGCATACGATAAATTGAAAATGTGGGTCAATAAGAAGCTGACAACAGTGACAAAAGTCGAATGCTACGCAGCATCCGGTACGCTGATTAAATCTTTGGAATTCAAGCAGATCAAAGATTTTGGCCGGGGTGTCGTGCGGCCGGCTGTAATTGAAACAACCAGTCCGCTTTACAAGGATTATCGCTCAGTTATGATTTATTCCCGTATCAAATTGCGTAAATTTCCTGATGAAGTTTTTACTCTGGATTATTTGTCCCGATTGGGTGAACTGCGATGATTTCCGGAAGAAATTCCATTTTCAAATTAGTTGCTTCGCTGATAATTTTTACAGGAGGGGCGGCATCCATTTTCTCCCAGGAATATGATTTCGATATCCCCGAGGAAGAATATAAAATAGAATTTAACGGTAACCTTGATGCCAAATGGGGACTGTTGCGCAGCAATTCGGATTCACCGATTTACGGATTGCAGTTTTTTGATGACCCGGAGAAGCAAGATTATCTTTCGCAATACCGTCTCGATTTTTATTTAAACGGGGAGTATCGCCACAAAGAAGTCGGTTTTACTTTAAAAACATATTACCAATATGTGAAAGAAGACCCGCTGCCGCCATCGATTTTTGAGCTTTATGGTAGCCTGAATATTTCGCCGAAAATGACGGTTGGTATTGGCAAGCGGCGCTTTAATTGGGGCAAAGCTTATGCATTTAATCCAGTGGGTTACGTGAATGCGGCAAAAGACCCTGAAAATCCCGATTTGGCTTTGGCTGGAAAACCGTCTGCTTTTTTAAATTTTAACAAAAGTTTTAGTGATAAGGCTTTACAGAATTTGTCGTTTTCAGCTGTTGCTTTAGCGCCCGATGCCGAGTTTGCCGATAAATTTGCTGCCGCAGATGACATAAACTTTGCGGCGAAATTCTATCTTCTTTATCGAAATATTGACATCGATTTTATGACTTATCAGGCGAAGAATCAACCCACACGGTATGGTTTTGATTTTGCGGCGAACCTGCTCCCTAATTTAGAAATTCACGCTGAAATGAGCTATGCACAGCATGAATCCCGTTTCGTGCGTCAAAATGAGAATACTGTTGCCATAGAAAAAAACGGCTCATCTTTCGTGCTCGGATTGCGTTATCTCAATCAATCTAATACAACACTCATCGCCGAATATTATCACAACAATAATGGGTTTTCGCAGGAAGAATTCAGCGCTGTGATCAATTATTTAGACCTGAATTTACAAACATCTGAACCGGATAGGATAGCGGCAGCGAGGAGCAGCTTGCCGGTTCTATTTCCAGCGCGCACAGTCATGCGCGACTATTTTTACGCAAAGCTAAGCAAGCCGGAGCCTTTAGGGTGGCTGTATAGCTCCGTTTCGTTATTTACAATTTATAATCTTACAGATGACAGTTTTTTATTGTCACCGCAAATTGGGTATAAACCTTTTACGAATTCAGAATTCCTGCTGTGGCCAACATTCTTTTTTGGTGATGAAAATTCAGAATATGGCGCAAAGCAGTTTCAAAATAAAATAGAACTCTGGCTGCGGTTTTATTTTTAAGGAAATATAAGTTATGAGGCTAAATTGAATCCACATAAACCCGGGAAATGGCAGATGTTAATTTTGCCACCCCGGGTACTGTTAATTCTATCGGTGGTGCTTTTGTTCGTGATTTTTAGTACCGCCTTTTATGAATTGAGCCGCCAGAAAATTGAAATTGAGCACCTCATGCATGAAGAGGGTTCCCTGCTGATTGAATCGCTGTCTCTGGGAGCTGAAAACGCCATAGTTTCATATAATGAAATTAAGGATCAACTTGCTGAACGACTTTTGAACAACCTGCGTATGCTCGACAGATTAGACGCCCGGAAGCCATTAACACGAGAAAAATTGTTTGAGATAGCTGCGAGTAACCACCTCTATCGGATTAATCTTTTTGACAGAAATGGTAATAAAACAGCCTCGAGCCATCCTGAGATGCACGAAGATCTCGTGCCACTTTATGAGCCGATCGATCTTCTCTGGCCAATCATTTCAAATGCGGTGGATTCGCTCGTCTTCGGTTTTCAACGGAGCCGTTTTGATCAGGGGTTGCGATTTGCAGTGGCGATCAAAAGGAGTCGGGGAGGTGCGATCACCACAAATGTTGATGCAAAAGAACTTGTTGAATTACGCCGTCGAATTGGCGTTGGAAGATTAATTCAGCGGATTGGCGCCAGTGTTGACGGCATTGCCTACATCGTCTGGCAAGATACCTCCGCCATTATCTCAGCGACCGAAAATGTCATCGAAATGGATGCGCTGCACGATGATCCTTTTTTATATTCGGCGCTGGAAAAAGATAGTGTTTCGGCACGTCTGACACATTTTGAAAACAAAGGCGTTTTCGAGGTTGTAAAGCCATTTTCATATCAGGGAACAATTGTCGGGCTGATGCGAATTGGATTGTGGAGTGATCACGCCGACACTTCTCTGGCGCGAATCCGGCAGCGGTTTTTTATGTTACTCGGCCTGCTCTTTTTTGGCACCGTCATATTTCTCAACCTGTTTATGGCGCGGCGCAATGAACTGTCGATGACACGCGCTTTTCAACGCGAGCAGAAATTCACTGGAACGATATTGCAGAGCCTGGCCGATGCGGTGCTGGCTGTTGATACTTCCGGCCGCATAACGCTTGTAAACGATGCTGCAGTTGGGCTTTTTAAATTGCCAGCGGGATCGCTCACGGGCAAAAAGGCCGTCGATTTATTGCCATTTTGCACAACATTTTTATCTCGAGTTTTGCATAATAAACAGCAGGAGATTATCGAAGAAGAGTTGAGCTGCGCTATGAAGGGACAACAGCTTATTCTCGCTGCAACGAGCAGTTTACTGCACGAGGATAATGGCGAGTTGGGTGGCGCTGTCATCGTATTTCGTGATTTAACAGACAGACGTGCTTTGGAAAAAGTGGTTCTTCGCCAGGAGAAACTCAGCGCCATGGGCAAGCTGGCCTCAGGTGTGGCGCACGAAATTCGTAACCCGCTGAATGCCATCGGCATGCTTGGCCAGCGGCTTGGTTTTGAGTTCACGCCGCGGGAGAGCGAATCGGAATACAAGCAACTTGTTAAAACGATCGTTTCTGAAGTTCGCCGAGTAAATGACATCATTCAACGGTTTTTAAAATTTGCCAGGCCACCAAAATTGAATAAAACCAAAGTCAATTTTAACGAATTTATCCGGGAAAACGAAACGCTGCTTCAATCTGAAGCGGCACGACACAAAATAAAGTTGGCTTTTAAATTGGCGGCTTCCGCTGCCCTGGAAATCGATAAAGACCAGATGATCCAGGTTTTGCTCAATCTGGTTCGCAATGCCGTTGATGCTTCGACCGTGGAAAGCCGGATTGTGGTGAAAACTTACAATCAGGGCTCTTTTGTGGTTTTTGATATTCAGGATTTTGGCAGCGGGCTGGATGATGAAGAAATCAGCAAAATATTTGATTTGTATTACACGACAAAAAACGATGGCACGGGTATGGGACTGAGTATTGCCAACCAAATCGTCCAGGCGCACGGCGGCATGATTGAAGTTGAAAGCTCGCTTGGCAAAGGCAGTGTTTTTAGAATTGTACTGCCCATAGTAAGCACCTGAAAATGAAATATATGGACTGTGATTTAACAAGTTACTAATGATTTTTCGTGGAAATATTTGCACATAAAAACAGGAATTCCAATGGATTTTACAATCCTTGTTGTCGATGATGAATCAGCCCAACTGGATAGCCTGGCTGGTTTTCTGATCAAGCAAAAATATGAAGTGCTCAAAGCAAGTGATCCAAAACATGCCGTCGTGTTGGCGCGTGAAAACCTCGTTGACATAGTGCTCACCGACTATAAAATGCCCGGCATGACAGGTGTCGAATTGCTTGGTGAAATTAAGAAAATTAATCCGGAAATTGATGTCGTTTTGATGACTGCTTTCGGCAGTATCGAATCGGCGACTGAAGCGATGAAGTTGGGCGCATTTGACTACTTGACAAAGCCGATTGATTTGCAGGAGTTATTGCTGATAATTCGCAAAGCAGTCGAACGTAAAATGTTGATCCGCGAGAACAAACAATTGCGCGAGCAGTTGGAAACCCGGTTCCGATTTGATGGCATAATTTCCCAAAGTTCCGCAATGGAAAATGTTTTGAATTTGGCAGGGCGTGTTGCTCCAAGTACTGCCTCGGTTTTGATAAATGGCGATACCGGCACAGGAAAGGAACTGATTGCGCGCGCCATTCATTTTGCCAGCCCGAGAAAAGAGATGCCTTTTATTGCCGTGAACTGTGCCGCGCTGCCGGAAAATTTGCTGGAAAGTGAACTTTTTGGCCATGAAAAGGGCGCGTTTACCGGTGCTGATCGTCAGCGAAAAGGCCGCTTTGAATTGGCCGAAGGAGGAACACTTTTTATCGATGAAATCGGCGAAATACCGCCAAATGTTCAGGTTAAGCTGCTGCGTGTTTTGCAGGAAAAAACATTCGAGCGTATTGGTGGCACCGATACGATTCAAGCTGATATTCGACTTGTAGCAGCCACAAATCGCGATCTCGAAAAAATGGCCAAAACAGGTGAATTCCGGGATGATTTGTACTACCGCCTGAATGTCGTTTCAATCCGAATTCCACCGTTACGGGATCGCAGGGAAGATATCCCGCCATTAATCAATAGTTTTATCAAACGCTTTGCCGATGAAAACGGTAAATCGGTCACCGGTATGTCCCGGGAAGCGCTCGATGTGCTGATCAAATATCACTTCCCCGGCAATGTGCGTGAGCTGGAAAATATCGTCCAGCAGGCTGTTGTGCTGTCCCGCGGCGAAATTCTGACAAGTGATGATCTTCCATTGCATGTTCATCATTCGCATCCGGATGGAGATGGGGCAGGGGATTTTACCCAGGGTAGTTTTACCGAGCGCGTCGAAGCTTTTGAGTTGTCGCTGATTAAACAGGCACTACGGCAAACGGCTGGCGTGCAAACCCGTGCCGCTGATCTTTTGGGGATGAGTGAGCGCCATTTACGCTATAAATTAAAAAAATACGGCATGAAGTAATTTTAATTGGATGTGCCGCGCACTTCTCTGATTTTATAAATAGTGAGAAGCAAAATAAAAATCTCATCCTTGAATAATTACACAAAAGTGCGCGGCACATTTTCATAGGATTAACCCGTTGTGCAGAGTTCAATCTAATCTGTCACAAGTCGATCTTTTCTCGTCATTCCGTTATGTTTTTAGACGGAATCCATCGTTTCACAGTCTAATCCCATCTGGATTCCCGCTAAAATCGTGCGGAGCCGAAGGCAGTGTCGCCAGCAAAATGACGAAAATGATGAATAAATAGGAAAATTTTTCTATTCTGCACAACGGGTCAGGATTATGGATAATGGAAGCTTTGAAATCTTCCGGCATTTGAATCAATGAAGAATATTGAATTATAATCGAGTTCAAGAACAAATATCCTGAAAATCTCGTAAATACTGTAAAATAATAATTCCTTCAATCGCGGTACAAAATCTCAATAATCTTCCTTAAATTCTGAAATTTTTCTTGCGAATAAATCTTCTTATTATTAATATCCGTTATCAACTAACTTAGTTGTTAACTTAAAATTTTAAGGAGATACGAAAATGCCTGAAACTCCACAAACAATGGGGCAACAACACCACCGTCGTTCCTGGGCAGAACCCTGGAAAATAAAGATGGTTGAGCCTTTGGAAGTATTGACCCGCGAAGAACGTGAACAGGCGGCAAAAGAAGCTGGGTACAATACTTTTCTGCTCAAATCAGACAAAGTTTATATCGATTTACTCACAGATAGCGGTACCAGCGCCATGAGTGACCGGCAGTGGGCCGGCATGATGCTCGGCGACGAAGCTTACGCTGGCAGCCGAAATTTTTACAATCTCGAAGCGGCGATGCAAAAGCATTACGGCTATAAACATCTCGTGCCCACCCACCAGGGTCGAGGCGCCGAACACCTCATTAGCCAGGCGCTGATTAAAAAAGGCGACTATATTCCCGGCAATATGTATTTTACGACGACGCGTTTGCATCAGGAATTAGCCGGCGGCACATTCGTCGATGTCATCATCGATGAGGCCCATGATCCTGCGAACGAACATCCGTTCAAAGGCAATGTCGATCTCGAAAAAATGCAGGCATTGGTCGATCGCGTCGGTGCGGAAAATATTCCCTATGTCAGTTTGGGTGGTACAGTAAACATGGCTGGTGGTCAACCCGTGAGCATGGCAAACGTCAAAGAGCTACGTGCATTCTGTAATAAATACAATATTCGACTTTATCTCGACGCGACCCGGATGGTGGAGAACTGCTTCTTCATCCAGGAAAGAGAAGCCGGTTATGCCCACAAATCGGTCGCAGAAATCCTGCTCGAGTTCTGCGGCTACACCGACGGTGCCTGGATGAGTTCGAAAAAAGACCATCTGGTAAATATCGGTGGCTGGTTGGCCGTAAACCATGAAGATGTCTTCGAGCAGGCACGAAATATGGTTGTAATTTACGAAGGATTGCATACTTACGGCGGCATGGCTGGTCGCGATATGGAAGCATTGGCAATTGGTATTGCCGAATCTGTGATGGATGACCACGTTGCCAGCCGCATTGGCCAGGTGCGTTATCTCGGTGAATTGCTCAGCTGTTGGGGCGTGCCAATCGTGCAACCTGTCGGTGGCCACGCTATTTTTCTTGACGCCAAAAAATTCTATCCACATTTGAAACAGGATATGTTCCCGGCGCAAACTTTGGCTGCTGAAATTTATCTCGATTCGGGCGTGCGCACGATGGAGCGGGGTATTGCCAGTGCTGGCCGCGACCCCGAAACTGGCGAACATCGCTATCCGGCTTTGGAGTTGACCCGTGTAACAATTCCACGCCGTGTTTATACACAGGCGCACATGGATGTTGTTGCTGAATCCATCAAAGCGGTGTACGACAACCGCGACAAGGCACAAGGGTTAAAAATGGTTTACGAACCCAAATATTTGCGCTTTTTTCAGGCGAGATTTGATTGGTTATAAATTCAAGTCCTCCCGGTTCGCGCCCTTTGCGATACCGGGATCTTCCGAAAATTTGAAAATATGGTTGGTTTGTGTGTGAAATGAAAAGGGATGTTGGCGCATCCCTTTTTTTGTTGGGCCTTTGGTGATTTTCCCAGCTTGCCTTTCGAACGAAAAGAAAAAACAAGTTAGTCTCTATGATAATATTTTTTATCGAATATTGTATGAATTGAAAAGAATCTGTGGAAAATAAGTAAAATTTCCGGGTTGTTAAACTCGGTGGCATTTGTGTATCAGTATCACCAGAGAGTAAAAAATACACTCTGGTGTCTCTTAAATTATCAAGATGCGTGGTAAACTTTTGAAAAGATTTCAGAGAATGCTTCGATACTTGTCGGTGTTGTATTTTCCGTGCTCCTGGCGGGTGTCACAACCTTACCTGTGTTAAATGCTTCGCTCATTTCAATATAAAGGCGGGCAACATCAGGTGAGAGTCCAGCTTGAATCATGCCTGCTTTTGCTTCTTCATCGGAGAATTGCTGATATTTTAACTCATCCAATCCTATTGCTTTACCAAGAATGGTTGAGGCTTCAGCTAGAGCAACATCCCTTTGACCTAATAGTTCCTGCACGCTAGACCTTTGGAAATCGAGTTTGAGAAGACGTTTTGCTGCATACTCCCCAATATCACGAGTCGCTATCATGGGGAATGGGAATTTGCCATTAATTGCCGAACCGTTTATACCCATATTTTTAATCAGCCCAATACCGGCATATAGATTTTCCATGAAATAAGCTGGACGCAAATGCAATATATTTTTTGTTTCCAGGGTGTTTAGCCTTTGTTCCATGGCATAAGCTCCGGCGATTGGCCCTGTTCCCTTTGGTAAATCAGCGCCAATACTGCTCAAATTGACGATATATTTCACAGTGGAGCCTTTAAGAGCGGTGACAACGCTTTCGCCGGTTTTATCCTGATAGGCACGAAAATTATCAGATTTTAGATTTGGAGGAATCATGACATATACTGCATTTGCACCTTTAAAGCTTTGCATCAGAAAGGGAATATCTTGTACATCTCCAACAGCCGCTTCGGCGCCCTGGTCAATTAATGCCTGCAAACGTTCCATACCGCGACCGATGATGCGAACTGTTTTTCCGGCTTGCAATAAAATTTTTGCGATAACATTTCCCGTGTTCCCGGTTGCTCCAAGAATAACGTACATGGTTTAATCTCCGTATTGATTGTGGTACTTAGGTTATCTACACTTCAATGATTTTTTTAAATTTAGCTTGAACCATAAAGTATATTTTTTAAATTAGCGATCAATATAGGTTGTAGGATTAATTATGTCAAGTAGGTACTATTTTGTACTATAGTATCTAAAAAGAAACTAATGGAGAGAATCGGTGGATCGCAAAATACCTTTATGCCCGGTAGAAACGATGCTGTATGTAATTGGTGGAAAATGGAAGATACTGATTTTATGGAATTTAAAAGAGAGAACCCTGCGTTTTAGTGAGCTTAAAAAATTAATGCCGGGAATTACTCAAAAAATGCTCACCTCCCAATTGCGCGAATTGGAAAGTGATAAAATCGTTCATCGCGAAGTTTATGCACAAATCCCCCCAAAAGTTGAATATTCACTGACTCAATATGCCCGTGGTTTAATTCCCTTATTAGGAAAAATGTGCAAATGGGGGAAGAATCACCAGGATTTTGTCAAGCAGACATCAGATCAATCCGTGACGCTGGTTGAATAAAATTGGAATGGAGGAAAAACCTCTTTAGCCTGCATAATTCTCACGCAGAAGCACTAAGTCCGGAAAGAAAATATTTAATTACTTATAAAACTTAATTTTGTGGACTCTGTGGCTTTGTGAGAGATAATTTTAATAGAAAATTTAGTTTCTCTGAACGCTTGTTCCAAATCTGAGAAATTGGGTGTGAGCATGCGTGATTATCCAAAAAAGATGATGCATGTTTATTAGCTTTTATTATTTTTAAATGAGCAGTCAAAATAGCTTGCAGTTTGAAAGAGTCGATACTGTATTTCTTACGGAGGCAATTATGGCGCATCACACGATCAAATCCGGTTATTCCGACCTTGTCGAACGCTTGAATCGATACCCCCAGGGCGCCCCGCCATCAGAATTACTCAACAAAATTCTCAAAATACTTTTCAGTGAAAAAGAAGCCGCACTGGTAGCTTTACTGCCGATCAAATCATTTACCGCCAGAAAAGCCAGCCAGATCTGGAAATTGGATTTGGCTAAAACTCAAAATATTCTCGACGAATTGGCTGGGCGCGCGATGCTTGTCGATATCGCACATAATGGGGAAATGCAGTACGCTTTGCCGCCGCCAATGGCCGGTTTCTTCGAATTTTCCATGATGCGCATCCACGACGGCATTGACCAGAAAGCGCTGGGGGAGCTGTTTTATGAATATCTCAACGTCGAAGAAGATTTTGTGCGCGAGCTTTTCACCAATGGCGAAACCCAGTTGGGGCGCGTTTACGTCAACGAAGGGCAATTATCAGCAGATAACGCCCTGCATGTTTTGGATTTCGAGAGAGCGTCGGAAGTCATCAATACTGCATCCGATTTAGCTGTCGGGACCTGCTATTGCCGCCATAAAATGCACCACGTCGGCAAGGCCTGCGATAAACCGCTGGATATTTGCATGACTTTTAATACCTCGGCGGCTTCCCTTGCCCGGCACGGTCACGCCCGGAAAATCGATAAAGAAGAATGCATGGATCTATTGCACGAAGCCTATGAGAATAACCTCGTGCAGTTCGGTGAAAACGTGCGTCAAAGCGTTAATTTTATCTGTAATTGTTGCGGTTGCTGCTGTGAAGCCATGCTCGCCGCTCGTCGTTTTGCTATTCTCAATCCGGTGCATACGACAAATTTTCTCCCGGAAGTTGAAACCGAAAACTGCAATGGCTGCGGGAAATGCGTCACCGTGTGCCCGGTCGAAGCAATGACGCTGGTTTCGGCAAATAATCCTCATAAAACCCGTTATAAAATGGCGAAGTTGGATGAAAAATTATGCCTCGGTTGCGCGCTCTGCGCTCGGGTCTGTGAGAAGGATAGCATTACATTAAAATCGAGAGAGCAGCGGGTCATTACCCCACTGAATGGCACACACCGGGTGGTAGTAATGGCCATCGAACGCGGAAAATTGCAGCACCTCATTTTTGACAACCGGGTTTTGATGAGTCACCGGGCTCTGGCTGCGGTTTTGGGAGTTGTTTTGCGATTGCCACCTATAAAACAATTTCTGGCCAATAAACAGCTGAAATCACGCTATTTAGAAAAATTGATTTCATTTTCGAAGAATTGAAAATGAAATTTTGAGTAAGAATTTATTCTATTTTTTGTAGCTCAGGGCCTTGTGCCCTGAATTAATTGTCGTTTATGAAACAAATTCTAGTGCGCTACGCATAAGGGTGCTTTCATAAAATGTATGAACAATCAGGTGATCCAAAGGCGGGTTGGAGATCGAGTTTTAGTTTTACCTTGCACTTTATGTTAAAATTCGTTATTGTCAACCCGCTTACTAAGCAATAAATTGTGGTTTTAAAGTTATAATTTCCCATTTCTCTACAACGGAATGTTCCTGGCATAGGGCACGATTTGGAAGTTTGAATAAATACTTGTGAACCATGCAATTATAAATGGAACAACCGCATGCGATCCCTGAGTTTGACCATCCTGCCGGTTTGTGTTATTATCAAAATAAACAATGTTAGTGAAAAATTATGTCTCAAGAAAAAACGATTGAAATCGGATTTGCCGATTTAAATCTCAGCGCGCCTGTTTTAAAAGCATTGGACCGCGCTGGTTATGAAACGCCAACGCCGATTCAGGCGAAAACCATTCCCGTAATGCTTTCAGGTAAAGACCTTGTTGGTCAAGCGCAAACGGGCACAGGAAAAACCGCAGCGTTCGCCTGTCCTTTGTTGACCAAAATCGATCTAAAAAAACTGCACCCGCAAGTGTTAGTGCTTGCTCCAACGCGTGAATTGGCCATTCAGGTGGCGGAAACATTTCAGCGCTACGCACACAATTTAAAAAATTTCCATGTCCTGCCAATTTATGGTGGTCAGGGTTACTCCGACCAATTGCGCAGATTGAAGCGGGGAGTACACGTAATTGTCGGAACTCCTGGCCGTGTCATGGACCACATGCGTCGCGGTTCCCTAAAACTGGATGGACTCACTTGTCTCGTTTTGGATGAGGCCGATGAAATGCTGCGTATGGGATTTATCGATGACGTTGAATGGATTCTCGAACAAACACCCGGGGAACGGCAAATAGCTTTATTTTCAGCCACAATGCCCAAGGCCATCCGGCAGATTGCGCAGAAATATCTCAAAGATCCGGAAGAAATTACCATAAAAGTCCGCACAGCCACAGCGGACACAATAAACCAGCGCTACTGGATGGTGAGCGGGCTGCACAAACTCGACGCCCTGACCCGAATTTTGGAAGCTGAAACTTTTGATGGTGTGCTTATTTTTGTACGTACACGCAGCAATACTGTGGAATTGGCAGAGAAGCTCGAAGCCCGCGGTTATGCTGCCGAGGCGCTAAACGGTGATATAGTGCAGAAACAGCGTGAAAGAACTGTGGAAAGATTGCGAAAAGGCAAGTTAAATATTCTGGTTGCCACTGACGTTGCAGCTCGTGGCCTCGATGTTGACCGAATCAGCCATGTTATCAACTACGATATTCCGTACGATACCGAGGCCTATATTCACCGAATTGGCCGCACTGGCCGCGCGGGCCGGAGCGGCGAAGCAATTCTGTTCGTTTCTCCGCGGGAACGACGCATGTTGCGAACGATCGAAAGAGCGACCAATCAGCGAATCAAGTTAATGGAATTGCCCTCCACCGATGATATTAACGACAACCGGATCGCAAAATTTAAACAGCAAATAACCGATACGCTCGCTGTCAACGATATTGGTTTTTTCTATCAATTGGTTGAACAATACAGGCAGGAACAAAACGTCCCGGCGATTGAAGTGGCAGCTGCTTTGGCCAAATTAGTGCAAGGCGATGAACCCTTGCTTTTAACCAAAAGCCCAAAGAAAAAATACCGCGAATTACCGGAGGATGATTCCCGTGCCCCTCGCAGTGGACCTCGCAGGAAAAGAGAGGCAAGCCATTCGGAAGAAGGTATGGAGCGTTTCCGAATTTCTGTTGGCCACATGCACGATGTGAAACCCGGAAATATTGTTGGTGCCATCGCAAATGAAGCTGGAATTGATGCTGAATTTATTGGGCGCATCGATATTTTTGACGACTACAGTACGGTTGATTTACCTTCAAGCATGCCGTCCACAATTTTAACAATTCTTAAACGAACACGGATTTCCGGGCAACAGCTTAATATTACGCCAGCTGATGAGAAAAAAAGTGGTTTTAGTAGAAAAAAACGAAGTTTTGCGAAATCGAAAGCCGGACCTGAAAAAGGTGCCCGAGCAAAACGAAAACCCCGAAAGAAGTAAAATTTAAGCGCCTGTTGGCGCTTTTTTTTTGCCAGGAAGAAACTAAAAATGACAAATTGAAATGCCAAGGGCTTCCTTCACATTTCTTGTGATTTAAAACAAAATATGCGATCCACTTTCTCAGCAAAACGATGTTATGATGCGGTTTTCCTACTGTTCAGTTAACTTTCCCATGTAAAATATCTATTACAGGGAGTAAATGAAATAGATACCGCCAAGTAAGACAAAAAATCCAGCAAGTTTTTTTATATACAGACTGGTTTTTGACACTTCAACCCAGTTTAAATATTTTTGCACAAAATTTGTTAAACTACCCGCAGCTACAATTACTGCACAATGCCCAATGCCAAAGGCTGAAATTAAAAGCATGGCTTTCGGCCAATTTTCTGAAGCGTTTTGGAAAACAATGCCCAACACAGGGGCTAAAAAAGCAAATGTACAGGGGCCTAAACCAATTCCAAAAATCAGGCCGAGAACAAAAGCGCCCCATAAACCGCTCCGATTTTTCTTTACAAGGTTATTTCCGCTCCAGTCCAAACGAATAATATCCATCAAATAGAGGCCGATCACAATAAAAATAGACGCAACTAACCAGTTGCCCCATTGTCCAACATCACCCATCAAACGCCCCATCGATGCTGTGACCAGGCCTAATACAGCAATTGTAATCAAGGTTCCAATGGAGAAAACCAGGGCAAGGAAAAAGGAATGTTTTATTCTTATTTCTCCCTGACTGCTGATATATCCAATTACAAGGGGGATACTGGAAAGATGACATGGACTAAGCAAAATAGATATAACTCCCCAGCCAAACGCTGCGGTTAAAGCTATGGCAAACCTGGCGCTTAACGCTATGGTTAGATTGGTGAATAGTTCTTCAATCATCATTCGTCAACTTTTACTAACTGCTATAAGGCCTTGTTTTTGCAAAAAACGGTCAATTTCTACTTCCGGGAAAAAACCTTCATGACGAAAAATTTCCTTACCAGTCCTATCGAGAAAAACCTGTGTCGGGATTAAGCGGATGCTATATTTTTTACTATACTTCTTACCTTCTTCTTCCCAAACATCATGGAAAACAACGTTGATTTGAGGTCCATATTTATTTTCAATGGATTTCATAACCGGCTGCATTTGTTTGCAGGGTATGCAGTTCACGGAACCAAGTTCCACAAAAGTAATCAATGCTTCTTCGTTATCTTTTTGTACAGCTTCTGAACTCTCAATTTCACTTGTTTTGGCAACTGCAACGCTGGCTTTATTTTCTATTTTTTCTTCTTGCCCAGTGCATGATAAAAAGCTGATAGAAGTGAATAAAAAAAGTGCAAATATTAAGGTTGTTTTCATTCCATTTTCCTGTTAAAGGATGGTTGTATTAAGAGTGTTTTACTTCATACTTTCTTATTTGGTTACCGACTCAGCATCATGTAGCCAGTTTAATATTTCTTCATTTTTGGGTATTTTCCCTACGGCTTTCACTTCTTCATCGATAACAAGGGCTGGTGTCATCATCACTCCGTATGCGATGATATCGTTGAGCTGCGTAATTTTTTCGATGTCAAAGTTCAATTCATGTTTCGTTTTAAGAGCAATAAGCTGTTGCTCTAAAGTTTTGCATTTTGTACAGCCTGCTCCAAGTACTTTCACGATCATAGTATAATTCCATCCTTTTAGAAATAATTCATAGTGCTGCCTCAATTCTACTCTACTGTTTTTTAATCAGGTTTTTTGAATCAGGGACAAACATCCGGCGCCTTTACAGTCCCACTATCTACCTGGCCAAAATATTTTTTTTGGAACCACAGTGCCACATTAACCAAAGCAATCAATACAGGCACTTCAACCAGCGGCCCAATTACCGCAGCAAAAGCCTCTCCTGAGTTGATTCCGAAGACGGCGACTGCAACCGCAATGGCCAGTTCAAAGTTATTGCTGGCAGCGGTGAAAGACAAAGTCGCCGATTTTGAATAGTCGGCTCCAACTTTTCGTCCCATGTAAAACGATACCAAAAACATGATCACAAAATAGATGAGCAAGGGGATGGCAATACGCACGACATCCATGGGAATTTTAACGATATATTCACCCTTGAGTGAAAACATCACTAAAATTGTGAACAAGAGCGCGATGAGTGTGATCGGGCTGATTTTCGGAATAAATTTATCGTGATACCACTCTTTTGATTTTAGTTTTATGAGTGAAAACCGTGTCAGAATTCCAGCGATAAATGGGATTCCTAAATAGATGAAAACGCTCTCTGCTATCTGCCCAATTGTGATATCGACCGCCGTCCCCTCCAGGCCAAACCACGTAGGTAGAATTGTAATGAAAACATAGGCATAGACGGAGAAAAAGAGCACTTGGAAAATCGAATTAAAAGCGACAAGTCCCGCTGCGTATTCCGTATCTCCTTTGGCTAATTCATTCCAGACGATGACCATTGCGATGCACCGTGCCAGGCCGATTAAAATCAGTCCGTACATGTACTCGGGATAGCCGCTCAAAAATGTGATGGCCAGAAAAAACATCAAAATTGGCCCGATGATCCAATTTTGCACCAGCGAAAGTGTCAGCACTTTCCAATTGCGAAATACTTCACCCAATTCTTCATAGCGCACCTTGGCAAGGGGCGGATACATCATTAAAATTAAACCAATCGCGATCGGAATATTGGTTGTGCCGACTTGAAAACTATTCCAGAATCCAACTATTCCGGGGAAAAGGTAGCCCGAGCCAACTCCGATAATCATGGCTCCAAAAATCCACAATGTTAAATAGCGGTCCAGAAATGATAATTTTTTACTTAGAGACGGCATTTTAACTCCATTCTATTGGTTGTCACTTACTTTCATCATCCAGTTTTTCAATGTTGATTTTGTCGGAATCTTTCCACTGCTGTAAACTTGGTCGTTCAGCAAGAGCCCCGGTGTCAGCATGATTCCCAGCCCGGCAAATTTATTGATGTCGGTAATTTTTTCAATTTCTGCCGCGATAGCGTTTTCAGTGACAACCTCGTGGCAGAGAAGGGCTAACTTTTGGCAACTTGCACACCCGCTGCCAACTATTTTTATATTCAACATGGTTTCTCCTTTTATGAGAATTTTTATTAAAATGCGCCGTATATAATCCCGCTTAATGTGGCCATTAAAATTACCAGGATTACATATACAAATGTTTTCTGTGTTCCGATTATGCCGCGGATAACAAGCATATTTGGCAGCGACAATGCTGGTCCTGCCAGCAGAAGTGCCAACGCCGGGCCCTTGCCCATACCCGCATTGATTAGTCCCTGTAAAATAGGAACTTCCGTTAGTGTTGCAAAGTACATGAATGCGCCAACAATCGAGGCCATAAAATTGGCAAATATGGAGTTGCCACCCACAAGGTTTGATATCCAGTTCGTTGGAATAATACCCTGCCCGCCATCCTGTGTGCCCAATAAAAATCCGGCGATAAGAACGCCCGCGGCCAGTAGCGGCAATATTTGTTTAGCAAATCCCCAGCTTTCTGCCATCCACTCTCCGGCTTCACCCTGATTGAGCGAAAGCAAAATTGTCAGGAAAAGAACCGCTATGATAAACGAAATAAGTGGATTTTCAGGCCAAAGTAGTGCGCTGAGCAGGACAACAAGGGTACCCGCGCTGACCGCCCACTTGTTCAATTTTATAATAAAAATTAAGGAGCCGGCAAATAAAATTCCGAAAACACCGGTGATCGTCCATTTGTGAATAAATAAAAAATGCCAAAAACCCGAGTTCGAATCGGGTTGCCCCCAATTTGCAAATATCAAAATGAAAACCAGCACGAAGAAATGGAAAGCTGTCTGCCATAATGGGCGCAATTCTTCCATTGCCGGTTGGGTTATTTGCGAATCAATTTTTTCGGATTCTTCCTTGCGATAAATGAATTGCATGATTAAACCGATTATGATCGAGAATACCACGGCGCCAATTACGCGTGCAATCCCTAACTCCGGGCCCAGAATCCGAGCGGTTAAAATTATCGCCAGAATGTTTATAGCTGGTCCAGAATACAAAAAGGCGATAGCAGGACCAAGCCCTGCGCCTCTTTTGTGAATTCCGGAAAATAGCGGCAGAATGGTGCAGGAGCAGACTGCGAGAATCGTTCCCGAAACCGAAGCAACGCCGTACGAGATCCACTTCGGTGTTGCAGCCCCAAAATATTTAATGACCGCCGCCTGGCTGACAAAAACAGCGATGACCCCCGCGATAAAAAACGCTGGGATCAGGCAGAGGAGAACATGTTCTTGCGCGTACCATTGGGTCAGTTCGAATGCTGAAATCAGTGCATTTTTAAACTCTAAAGTCTGGATGGGCATAAAGTAGGCGAATAAAAAGGCTCCGATAATCCATAATAAATATTTGTACTCGTCATGCCATTTCATTTTATTTATCTCTTGTTTCGTGATTCAGCGAAGTGATGCGATAAGTTTTTTTAGATATTACACATTTTGTTACGGTCAACTGATTTAACTTTCTTTTGGTCTTCCATAATTGTCTCGTCTGCCGGCAGCCATGTCCGGATTAATGGAACCAAATGGCGCGTGTATTCATTATTATGCTCACGATTGAGATAAAAATTGACCCATTTCCCTTCTTTTTCATCAATTATGAGCTCGGCTTCTCGTAAAATTGACAGATGCTTTGAAACTGTCGAATTGGCCAGATTGAGAACTTCCCTAATTTCACAGAGGCAGAGTTGCCGCAGTTCCAGCATCTTTAAAATACGTATCCGATTGCTGTCGGAAAGCGCTTTGAAAATTTTTATCATATTTTGCATTTTTCAATCTCATTTCGTGTAATGACGAAATGTAATAATTTTCAGTTAAATGTCAACCCTTTTTTGATGACGAAATGGAGTTGGTTGGTTCTGTTTAAATTATAAGTTGATTTATAGCCTGATATAATTCTCTCCCAGAGCCACAGAGAATGACTTAAAGATAGCGTGAGTTCGATGTAAGCTGTAACATTCTTTACCAGGCATAATTAAAATAGAGCGAAGGCGTCTCGCCGAGCGGTTCGTGCGTTGTCCCCGGCGGGACGCCTTTGGACTATATCCTATAATTAATTCATTTTGGCCCAATTCTACTTATATCGAACTCACGTTAATGATAGTAAAAATAAAACTCTGTGGGCTTCGTGGCTTTGTGAGAGTTGTTGCCTGAATAATATTTCATTCCAAGCTGTTGGATAATTCATACCGCTTCTTAAACAGAGCGAATTGGTTTAAAAAAAAATATCGCCTCAATTAGTAGGTTGTGAGTTGAAATGGTTTTAAATCAAAACCGGCAAGGAGTCACAGAGAAAAACAATTTACTGATTTTAAATAAATAATTATTTACATTATAAATACTTATTTCACGTCTGGTTTATGCACGGATTTTTTAACGTTCCTTTGCGTTTATCTCAAAAATAATTTTTGGGTGGTAACACGATTTAATAAAAAGTAGGAGGGAGATCAATGAAAGTGAAAATTATCTTACAATCGCTTATTCTAATCCTCACAATTGGTTGTACGCCGCAGAAATCACCGGAGTATAAAATTGCTTACAACGTTCTTTTCGATGAAAAATCAGATAATTACGAAATTTTTGTGATGGATTTGGATGGCGGAAACAAGAAAAATATTTCCAAATGGAAAGGCGTCGATTGGGTATATCATGCTCATAAGGATAAAATATTTTTTATCTCCGACCGTGACACTACCCACAGGCTCTATTTTTTATACGAAATGGATGGTGAAGGAAATAACGTGCGAAAAATTTCTGATGTGAGGCTGCGGGATAGTTGGTTTGGTAGCCGTAAAAACGGCAAAGAGCTCATTGTTAATCCGCACCAATCCATTGATTCTCTGTTTCATATTATTGATTTGGATGGGAAAATTATCAGAAAATTTGCAACAGGTTTGCCGTACAATAGTGATCCATGCTTTTCTCCTGATGGCAAGAAAATTGTTTTTCGTGGTGCAAATAAAAAATCAAAACGGGAAAAAGGATTCGTGGATGAACTGTATATTATCGATGAAACTGGAGAAAATCTAAAGCAATTAACCCATTACCCCGCGGATGATACAACAGCAGAATGGCATTCCTACAAGGCTGGCCCACCGATATGGAATACGGCGGAAAATTTTATCAGCTATCAATCAAAACAAAATGGAACATATAGTCTTTTTGCCGTAACACCTGATGGAAAAAAGCAATGGAAACTGACTGATAATTCGCTGAATGAGGGCTGGCACGCATGGAGCCCGGATGGAAAATGGTTGGCCATTGATCTTTTTGATGCAAAACAGACCCATTGCAATATTGGACTTATGGACTGGGGAAGCAAAGAGATGAAAGTGATAACCGATACGAGTTATTCTTATCAACAAGCGCCGGTATTTATAGAAATGAACTAGAATTTATGGATATATTGGGGCCGTTTTTGTAACACAATTCATTGAATTGCTGGACAAATGCGTTTTTGCAAACTTATTTTTCATTCCAACTTTCATGTAGCATCGGAAGTAGATAAATTGCTGTATATTTTCTACTTCCGTTAAATAATACTTGCGCTAAGTTTGTTTTAATTTTATTTTCTCATTCACAGAATCATAAAATCATGTCATTCGGGGTCATATTTTGAAGATAAAACTTATCTCATTTCAATTTCCTGGTCGAATGCAAAGTTTTGTTTTATTGGCAATTATGGTGTTTGCCAGTGGATGTTTTATAGTAACAGATTCAAATGCGCAGACTTCCTCCGGGGCAGTAAAGCATATCTCTATGCAAGAGGCTATTGCACGGGCTTTGCACAAAAATAATCAAATTCGCGCTAACCAATATGCCGTGCGCAAAGCCGGGTGGGATCGAAAAAATGCCTGGTCGCAACTGTTACCTGATATCAGTCTCAATTCTCGCTATACGTGGATTGATGACAGCACTTATGTTTTGCGCGATTTTTTTCGGCAAAATATCCGGCTCTTTTTCCCAAATATCCCGGAGAGTGTCGAAATCCCCCAAACTGTATTTCAAACGTCTTATTTTTCTTCGGTTGATATTTCAGCTCCTTTGTTCAATGCAGCGATATTGAATGGTTTGTTCATTGCAAACGCCAATGTCCGCATGGCAGAAGAGTATGGTACTTCGATGAAAGATAATATCACCTTTCAGGTGGTCAGCAGTTATTTGAATGTTTTGAAAGGCCTTGATGTTCTCAAATTGCAGCACGATTATCTTGAATTATCCCAGTTAAATTACGAAAAAGCCGAGCGTCTGTTTGGCGCCGGCCGCTATTCAAAAACCGAAGCTTTGCGCTGGAAAGTAGAATATCAACAGCAGAAAAGTCAGGTGGCTACCAGCCGGACCGTCTTGCATACAAATCAAAGTTTATTGCGCCGGTTATTGAATATGGATTTGCAGGAGGAGATCGAAATAGTTGATCAAATTCCCGCGCAAATAAAAAATGAAAGTGACCGGATCGCAATTTTGACAGAGGATGCTTTATTGAAAATGGTGCAGCTGTCTGATGATGCATTGATCTCAGCCAATGCGGCTTTGGCGGCCGGGCGGGCAAACGAAGACATCAGCCGATTGTTGTATAAAAATTCCTACGCGGCATATTTACCGCAGGTAACGGCAAGCTACTCGCATTCCTGGCAGGAAAACAACACGTTTGCACTCGATGACTATTCGCCAAAAGTTTTTTCAATTAACCTGAGTGTGCCGCTTTTCACCGGTTTTAAAAATTTGACCTCGGTGAAATCAGCCTATTACGAGCATAAAAAAACGGAAGAGTTGTTTCAGGATCAATTGAAAAATATCCGCCATATTTTAACTGAAATAATAAACCGATTGATGGACTTGCGGACGTTGCGGGAACTGACAAAAGTCGAAGTGGAATACAACGAGCATAATTATAAAGTTGTGGCGCAGCAAAAAGAGCGGGATCTGGTTTCAAATATTGAATTTATCGACGCCAAACTCAACGCACAAAATGCACGGTTAAATGCGATAAATGCAGAATATGATTTTATCTCCAGCATGGTAGAGCTCTACTATCTGTTAGGGCGTTTGGGTGCAATCGTCGAATAGACCTTCACTTGCTTTCTTTTAAATTTGAGATCGCTCACAGTGTTGGAGCTAAATTTGTTAATTCAGGCAATACCAAGGTTATAAATTTATCTATAAAAGGACACTGAAATGAATTTCTCCACACGCATTTTTAAAACGAGATTTATCTTTGTACTGATTTCTTTTCTTGTTTTATCCTCCTGTGATTCCGGTGAAAATACAGAGACAAATGCGAAAGTTGAAAAATCGAATAGCAGCAATTCAGGGCGCGGCGTTCCCGTTGAAGTTCTGGCACTCAAACGTGGTAATATTGAGCAAAGTGTACCTCTAACTGGCGTTCTGCAGCCCTTGCACGCCGTTGAAATCGTGGCTGAAATATCTGGAAAAGTTGAAAAGATTTACAAAAAATTAGGCGAACAAGTCAGCCATCGCGATACGCTGGCGCGCATTGATGACCGCATTCCCTTGAGCCAATACCGGCAAGCAATCTCACAAGTTCTGTCGACCGAAACCAATCTTGAAATTGCAAAACTGAATTTGAAAAGTGACGAAGAACTTTATGCGAATCAGGATATTTCGAAACTGGCGTGGCAAAATGCGGTGCTTGCCGTAAAAACGGCGGAAGCCAATCACCTGTCAGCGATGGCCAATTTAAGCACGATGAAAAAACGATTTTTTGATACCAGGCTGACCTCCCCAATCGACGGCCTGGTTTCCCGAAAATATATCAACCTTGGCACCATGGTCAATCCCGGCGACCCGATCTACCGGGTTGTTGATTTGAGCACACTCAAAGTTGAAGTTGGCATCCCTCAGGCGATCATTTCACGAATTGCCCTGGGTAGTTCTGTGCGCGCAACGATTTCGGCGTTACAGAACAATCCCTATTCCGGAAAGGTTCAGTTTATTTCACCGCAAGCTGATGAAACTACGGGCGCTTTTACGGCTGAAGTGCACATCAAAAACAGTGAAAATTTAGCCATTCGTGCAGGCATGACAGCCCGAATTGAGTTACGTATTGGTGATAAAAATAGTCAGCTGGTTATTCCGGACCATGCCATCGTGAGAAAGAACGGCGACGATTATGTTTATATTGTCAAAGGTGATCTCGCTCGATTGGCGCCAGTACAAATTTCAGAAAACATCGGTTCACAGGTCATCGTCGGTTCCGGTCTTGAAGAAGGCGATAAAATCGTCGTTGTCGGGATGAAAAATCTGGGAGTTGAAACGAAGGTATGGATTGAATCGGAAAACTGAGATATTTTCCGTCTGATACTAGAAGAGCACAAACGGATTTAAGATTTGTAGATTTTTTATGTGTTGCTCGTGCTGTAAATCTTCTGAATATAAAATGGTGCAATTGGCCATAAGCGCTGCTGAAACAATGAGTGAATCATAAAATGAATAGTGCCAGCCCTCTTTTATTTCCAAAGCCGCGTGGAAAAGTTCTACGCTTGGAAACGTTTCGCATAGCGGTTCCAATACTTTCGTCAAGTAATTCTTGCAATCATTTATTGTTAACGGTGTTTGAAATTTTTGTGTAGCTACATTTAAATATTCCTGAATAACCTGATAGCTGATGCAGCCACCTGAGGTGCCAAGTGCGGCACCGATAAGATTTTGCGCTACTCTCTGTTTATCAGGACTTGTACTATCAAAGGAATAGATCAAAATATTGGTGTCTAAGAAGAACTTATCGCTCATTTAGTTCATCCCTGCTAAATTTTTGTCCGGGTTTTGCATAGGTTAATGATTTCATTAGCTCTTCGTAGTGTGCCTTGTATGAATCTGCATGAACATAATTATTTAGCCAGCGGCGAAAATTTTCGTTTAATGTCATATGTTCAGCTTGAGACTTCTTACGTGCTTTCTTAATGAGTTCTTCATCAGCACTGAGTGTAATGTTTTTTAACATATCTTGTTCCTGTATTTTAGTCTTGTACACTATTGTCGTGTGCAATATGATAATTATCGCCACAATAAAAGGCAATAAAAAAATCAGGTTGAAAAAAGCAAAGTATATATTCTCAATTTGGCGTATATAAAATCGAATCTGCAAAACTCAAAAATTTTTTAATTTGGACCATGCCATGAATATAGCACAATTTTCAGTAAAAAATTCCGTGCTGGTCAATCTTCTGATGATCGGCCTTTTTCTTTTTGGTGGAATTTCGCTTTATCAAATGCCAACCGAGCTAAACCCGGAAGTGAGTTTTAATTGGGTCTTCGTGAATATTTTTTACCCCGGCGCCTCGCCAACCGAGGTCGAAAGCTTGATCATCGATCCCATTGAATCTGAAATTCAGGATGTCGACAAGATCAGTGAGATACAATCAACAGCTGCGGAAGGCCTGGCATTTGTACTCATTAAATTTGAAGATATGTCCGATGGTGAGTTTCGGGAAAAGTTTACCGATCTCAAGGCTGAAATCGACAAAGTCACATTGCCGGACGGGACTGAAGAGCCGATTATTGACGATTTTGGCAGCGGTGACTTTTACCCTGTCATCACCATCAATATGGCCTATTCGATTCCGGAGGATAATGCACAAAAAATTGCCGATGAGCTCGAAGAAGATTTGCTCGATTTAACCGGCGTGGCCAAAGTTCAGGTTTCCGGCCTCGCCGAGCGAGAAATCTGGGTTGAGGTGGATCCGGCTAAAATGAATGGTTTGGACATCACTTTTGATCAAATAATCATGTCCCTCGGCATGCGCAATCTTAACATTCCCGGTGGCAATATCAGCATCGGGAAAACCGAATATTTGATTCGATCCCTCGGCGAATACCAGTCTATCGAAGAAATTGAAAATACGATAATCAGAACGTCCCGCCTGTCAGGCCGCGGCGGATTTGGGGAAAACTTTGTTAAAATTAAAGACGTGGCTGTAGTAAATGACCGGCGCGCCGAGTTGACCATTCTTTCACGCCTCAACGGTACCAACTCCATCACATTTTCCATCTCAAAAAACGCCGAAGCCAATTCGATGGATGTGATCGACGAAATTAAAAATGTGATCCAGCAATATGAAAAAATAGTGCCGGATGGCATCACTTTCAGTTTTACAAATGACAATTCGATTTACATCACCAGAACAATGAATGTGCTGCGGAACAATGCCATCACCGGAATGATTTTGATTCTCATCGTGCTCTACATTTTTCTCGGCAAGGGCAACGCCTTGTTGGCTTCCCTCGGCATCCCGATTTCGTTTTTCATCACATTTATCTTGCTCAATGCCGTTGGCTACAGTTTTAACGGAAACACGCTTTTTGCTCTCGTGATGGTGCTGGGAATAATCGTCGATGATGCCATCATTGTGCTGGAAAATTGCCACCGTTACCGTTTAATGGGCTATAATTCCGTCGAGGCCGCAGTCAAAGGTACGATGGAGGTGGCGACGCCGATTCTCGCCTCAATTGGAACAAATATCGCCGCCTTTTTACCCCTTATTCTCTTGCCGGGAATTATGGGGAAATTTATGCGCATCATTCCCATTGTTTTTGCCCTGGCTTTGCTTGCGTCCATGTTCGAAGCTTTTTTCCTATTGCCCTCCCATTATGCCGACTGGACCATTAAATCAAAATCCTTTTTAAAAGGAGAAAAGAAATTTTTTATTCGCATGCGCAAAGCCTATAGCCGGTTGCTTGTGCGGATTTTACGCCGCCGCTACATCGTTCTCGTTTTGCTGGTCGTCGTTTGGATCAGCTCATTCGGAATTATTCCACTCATCGGTGTGAACATGTACGGAGACGAGGATTTTGACCAGTTTAATGTTTTAGTCCGATTTCCAGAAGGAACCAGCCTCGAAGAAACGGATCGGATTATGCGCAAATTTGAAACGGAAGCCCTGGAAATGCGCGGCGATTTTGTGCAGGACGTGGTGACGAATGTTGGGCTTTTACAGGGCAACGAAGAATGGGTGACACGCAAAAATGTCGCTCAAATCCGGTTGCAGACAGTTCCGAAAGAGGAACGGGATATCAGCATCGACGCCATTCTCGAAGATTTGCGTAGCCGAATTGAATATATCAGTGGGCCAATTTCAGTCGAACTGGAAAAAATCTCGGGGGGACCGCCGGTTGGCAAGCCGATTTCAGTCAAAGTGCAAGGCCGCTATTTTGAAGAAATTAAACAAGCATCACTGGCCTTGCAGGATTCCATCCGCAAAATGGAAGGTACAAAAGATGTAACCGATAATTTTCCTCCCGGCAAACAGGAAATCCGTATAATTGTCGACGAAGAAAAAGCGGCAATTTATGGATTTAACACGCAATACGTGGCGAGAAATGTGCGCTATGCTTTTGATGGCGCTGAGGCCACCGAATATCGCGATGGCGATGATGAAGTTGAGGTGATCGTGAAATACAACAGCCAAAATCGTTCCTCGGTCGATGATGTACTCAACTTGCGGCTCACCAATAATGCCGGGCAAACCGTTGCCATGCGCGACATGGTGCGCTTCGATATATCACCCGGCCCGACAGCGATTAACCGGTTTGACCAAAAACGAACGATTTTGGTTAGTGGTAACATAAACGAGATTAAAGGTTGGGAGAGCATTAAAAAGAGTTTAGTATTAAGTTTCCCAAGCTTAAGTCGCTATTTTGGAGAAGCAGACAAAACCAGGACTTCGTTAGATGTGGTCAACCTGAATTTAAATAAAATATTTCCAAAATTGGAAGATAAGTTCCAGGGTGTGACTTTCAAAATCGGGGGCCAGTTTGAAGAATTTATGGACTCCTTCAAAAATATCGGTGTGCTTTTTGGTCTCAGCCTTATTCTTATTTTTCTCATTCTGGGAACCCAGTTCAATTCCTATTCGCAGCCGTTGGTCATCCTCACCACGGTTCCTTTTGCGCTGATTGGCGCCATGCTCGGTCTTCTCTTTTCTGGCAACCAGTTCAGCATTATCGCCATGTTTGGATTTATCGCTCTCGCTGGAATTGTGGTCAACGATGCCATTGTTATGATTGATTTTATGAATAAACGCCGCTCTGGTAAAAATACCACGCCGCAGCAGTACTGGCGCAGTATTATCAATAGCGGCCGTTTGCGGTTGCGTCCCATTTTGTTGACTTCATTAACCACAATTTCCGGTCTGATTCCGATGGCCATCGGCATTGGTGGCCAATCTTCAATGTGGTCGCCGCTGGCCAATGTCATTCTTTACGGATTGTTGGTATCCACGATTTTAACGCTTTTTGTGATTCCCTGTCTCATCGCTGTTCTCGATGACCTCAAAGGCAGCCGAAAAAAAGCCAAATCGAGAAAGATGAAAGCTGAGTTGGGCGTGGGTGTGTAAATTTAGCCTGCTTTATTCACAAATATCTGTTAAAAAATTCTGAACCTGTGATAATTAGATATTTGAGATAAGACGAGAAGAGAAACTAAGTTATCTATTAAAATTAGTTCTCACAAAGCCACGGAATTCACAAAATTATGATTTATAAGTATTTTAAATATTTTTTTGTGGACTTAATGCCCTTGTGTGCGAATTGTTCAGGTTAGATTCATAGATGAGCTGAAAATTGGAGTTGTCGCAGGGCACAGAAAATTTTGCGCCCTGCTAAATTTTTGCCTGCTTTTTCTCAAATTTCAGTTTGGGGGTATCATCTTCATCAAATTACAAACGGATATCTGTTCACAAATGAAGACAAAATTATTTATCTGTTCCACCTAATTTGTCACTCCGGTTTGCGTTGTCTGCAATACCGGAGTCATTCCAAAACTGAGCTTAATTTTACGAGTTCCCGGTATTTCACTGCGTGAAAACCGGGATGACGAACCCACGAGCGAATTATTCAATACGCGAGAGTAATCTGTCTTGCAAAATTGGGTTAATTAACGTGCGTCCGGTCTAGGCAACTTTACTACGAGCAGCATCTTTTCAGCCATAGATTGACACTGATTCGTACTGATTTTTTATAATTTTTGATAAAATCTGGGTTTGATCAATGTGAATCAGTGGTAAATATACATCTTTCGGTTTAATTCTGAATAGTGATGTTTGACTATAAAAAAGTATTTCTTAAGTCAAACTCACGTTAATTGTATAATTAATTCAGTCCATTTTAGGTAAACCACCTGTTTTCTTTAATATCCAGCACATACATTTATGAACGATATCTACCGGTGGTGCGAACATCATCGGGCACCCGCCTGCGATAACCGCAATATTATTTTGCTTACAAATTTCAACGGCTTTTTCGGAGACGCTGCCTTCCCCGAAAGAACGGTGCAGCCAGACTCGTGGGATACCGGACACTACACAGTCTTCCACTATTTTTTCTGTTATTTTTGGATGGGTTGTAATCATCACGCCATCCACTTTTGCAGGTAGCGAAGCCAGGTCCGGAAAACAGGGAAAACCATCAATTTTATCAGCCGAAGGGTGGACGCCGAAAATTTCCATTCCACTACCGGCCAATTTTTTTGCGATATGATTGCCGGGATTATCCCCTTTGCGCGAGAGCCCGGCGACGGCGATTTTTTTTTGCGCTAAAAAATCAGCGACAGCTTCATCAAAATTCATATAATCCTCCATGTATTTTCATAAAATATACCGTATTAAAATTAATAAAAAAGCACAGATTTGTTCATCTTGCATGAATTTCCCAATGTTTGATAGTTGGCTGTATATCTTTGACAAGGATCGGTTTTCACTGTTCATAGATAGTTTCTATTAAATTTAAGTCAAATTTTGAAATCTATTGAATTTAATGAGCCGAGTTGATATCTTTTGACTCATGCCAATATCAATTAAAACCACTGCGACAAGGGGATGGAATCTATAAATCCTGTCAATAATAATTATCCTTTTCACCGGGAGGATAAATGCGCACTTCATTTTTTGCCTTGCTGTTTGCTTTTTCGAGCACCCAACCGTTAGTTGCCCAAAATGTTCCCTGGACTGTTTTAAAATCACCTGTCAATATTAACTACAATGATGTTTTTATTTTCGACGACCAATCGGCGCTCATCGTCGGCGATAGCGCTGCAATTATTAAAACTGACGATGGGGGCGAAAGCTGGCAAAGTCAAACTTCACCTCTTGAGCAGAATGCATTTTTAAATGATGCTCATTTTATTGATAATTTTACCGGATGGGCAGTTGGCCGAAATGGAACGGTGATAAAAACCGTCGATGGCGGGCATTCCTGGGCTCAACTTCAAACTCCGTCTATTGAGAATTTGGTGAAGGTTTTCTTTTTTGATGCAGATACAGGGTGGGTTTGCGGCTCTCAGGGTTTGTACGAAACCGTGGACGGTGGCCTAAATTGGAGCCAACAGCTGGCATTGATTGAGTTATATCCTGCCATGCTGGGCGGCACTTTTACGGGGGTGCATTTTTTCGATACAAACACTGGAATTGCGATTGGTTACACAAAACATGAGGATTTAGGGCCGGAACCGTTTTTAATTTTCAAACTTGTGCTGCGAACCGAAGATGGCGGGCAAACGTGGCATGCTCCAACGTGGGAAACAGACCATCAAACCGGCACTGTCGGGCCTGCGTACATTTGGGATATGTTTTTTCTTGATGACAGCCTTGGCTGGATTGTTGGCGAATATGATGAAGCCAGTGTTTATTCGCTATCGAAAACGACGGATGGCGGAAAAAACTGGTTGAATTACGCTAAAATTCCACATGCACGTTCGGTGGCTTTTACCGATGCAAACACCGGCTGGATGACCGGCGAGGGTCCGATTTATAAAACCATGGATGGGGGGCTAAATTGGGATAAAGTTTACAATTATGGTTATGCGTTACAGGAAATTGAAGTGAATTCAGAAGCAATCTGGGTCGTGGGACACCAGGCGGTAATTTTAAAATCAGATATAAACGGAAGTGACTGGCAAAACCAGGGGAATATACATGTAAACTACCGGGCGGTGCAATTCATCGATGAAAATACCGGTTGGGCAGCAGGTAATGTTGGCGTATCTGCTGGCGCCATTTTAAAAACCGACGACGGAGGAATAAGCTGGCAACCACAAACAATCAGTGAATGGCCGGCATTCTATGGCATGCAATTTTTGAATGTGAATACCGGTTACGCTGTTGGCGGAGCTTACGATCAGGAAGCTGGCCAGGAAAATAACATCATTCTGAAAACCATCGATGGCGGTGAAAATTGGTTTCCACTGGCACCGGGTGTCAGCGCTCGATTCTCTGATCTATCTTTTGTCAACGAAAATCTTGGCTGGGTAGTTGGTTCTGATTACAATGGCAGGGCTATATTAAAAACCGAAGATGGTGGTGAAAATTGGGAACAGCAGTATTTCTCTGGAATCAGCCCCAATTCATTAACTGCTGTACATTTTGCTGATGAAAATACCGGATACATTACTGGGTTTGGAGGCAGTTCTCCATTTTATACAATTTTAAACACAAAAAATGGAGGAGACACCTGGACTGCCTGGTACAAAAATTCAGAGATTAATTTGCGAGATGTCCACTTTTTTGATAATGTGCACGGATACGTCGTTGGTGCTGGTTCCGGGGTGGAAAAATCATTTTTAATGAGCACGAATTCTGGAGGTGACAGCTGGTTTTATTATGACAACTTGGGCACAGAACCTCAGGTTGCATTGAATTTTGTCCAATTTGTAAATTCGCAACAGGGGTGGGTTATAGGAGACGCAGGTAAAGTACTGCAATTTGTTTCAGGCCCGCAGTTCTTCAACGAATTCGATACACCGGCAAGTAATCTAAATTCGGGCAGTTTTCTTGATGGGGAAAATGGATGGGTGGTCGGTGACGGCGGTTGGATTTTAAAATTGCACTCACCATCTGTTGCCTATCAAACCTGGTTCGATGGTTTTGAAGATGGCAATGCCGACGATTGGACTCCGCTCACTGAGAGCCGCTGGGAAGTGGTTCAGGATGGTGGGTACCATGTTTATGCTCTGAACGCGACCGATTATCAGCCAGCGGTTGATGGTCGTTTGGGTGAATATTCGCTGGTGAAAGATCGCGTCTACGATAATTTTGAGATATATTGTGATATGAAATCGACGGAAAATCTAAATAGCAATACGTACGCTGATTATGCCTTGATTTTTGGATTCCGTGATTCATTAAATTATGATTATGTCCTTTTTAACGCCAATGCCAGTTCGAGCAGTTTCAATAAAGTTATAAATGGTGAGAGAACTAAAATAAAAGAATTGGATGGCTTCAAAATTACCAGCAATGGATTTCTTGGTTGCTGGGTAAAACGCCGGTCGAACGAAATAACCGTCGATATTTCCGGTCATCCGGCTGTGCATATCGTCGATGAAAATCCCTCACCTGGCTACGTTGGCGTGGGTTCTGTGAACGATGCCGCGTCATTTGATGGATTTAGTATTACCGGCCAATTGCTGGATTTATCTATAGAAGTTGTGATCCCTGATGTGGCAATAGAATTCGGGGATACACTGGAAATTCCCGTGATGGTTTCCACGCAACAACCGCTTAATTTTTCTCAATTTGTGCTTGAGTATGATTCTTCTCTGGTGCAATTTACAGGGGCAAAACCAGGCAGCGATATTCGTGATCAATCCATCTTCATCAATGAGGCCGTGTTTTTTCCTCCGACGACAGCCGGTCACTTTAAAAATATTCTGTTCCAATTGTCCGGATCAGGCGCCTATACCGGTGAAAATCAGGAAATTCTACTTTTGCAGATGACATCGCGTATAAATGCTGATTCAAATTCAACTTTTGTTTTTGATACCAATCCGGATTTTACGTTTTTTTATACCGATTATGGGCTAAAAATTCCAGATGAAAAAATGTCTTTTTCTGCAGGAGCACTCACTACTTCACCGCAGAAATTTCTTGTTTCCGGCACCGTTTCTTACCTGGAATCAGCACTACCGGTTTCAGAAAGCACAGTTTCTCTGCAACTAAAAAACGAAACCAGCTTTGATACAACAGACACGGCCGGATACTTCCAGCTTAGAACAGTGCCAGCCGATTCTATCATTTTCACCATTGACAAACACAGTAATTTTCGCGAAGCGATTACCGGCGCCGATGCCCTGCTCCAGTTGCAATTTCTGGCATTTCTTGAGCAGCTTTCCGAGCCGCGTCAGCTTGCCGCAGATATCAATGAAAATGGCAAGATATCGGGTGCAGATGCATTAGCTCTGCTTCGATTTCTGGCATTTTTCACAGAGCCGGAGACGCATGCCGGAGAATGGCGCTTTTTACCGCATCAGTCAACAATTGCAGTTGAGAATGATTTGGAGATGAATTTCGTTAGCTGGTTACTTGGGGATGTCAATCTCAGCTGGGGAAGCATTGACAACGGCAATGGCAATAGCGCCGATAAAATGAACGTTAATTTGTTGTTGCAGACATCGCCAATTGCAGAATTTTCATTGCAACAAATCGCCACCGCAGCGCATGATAGTTTTACCGTACCTGTTACATTCTCTTCGGATTCCAGTTTTCAATTTCTGCAATTTACACTGGCTTATGATACCACAGTAGCCCGGTTTATTGGCGCGAAATCTGGTGATTCTCTAAAGGCCATGCAGTTGCTCATAAATGCCGATCCACCTTTTTCACCACAGCACAATGGCACGAATAAAAATCTTGTCGTGCAGCTTTCCAGCGCAGAAAACCTGGTGACAGGAAACAATCAAAATATAATTAACCTGAGAATGGAAGCAACGGGCGAAGCCGGAAGCAATAGCCAGGTATTTTTTGAGCGTTCAGCAATCAAATCATCAGCCACTTCCGTTTCCGGGATCGATTATTTCGATCCGGACATCGCATTTGTTGATGGGGCAATTCAAATTATCACAACAGATGTAGTGGTAGAAGAATCGCTAATTCCTAAAGCTTACTATTTGTCACAAAATTTTCCCAATCCTTTTAATCCGCAAACTGTGATTTCATTCGATCTGCCGAAATCCGGGTTTATCACATTAAAGGTTTATAATTTAAAAGGCGAACTTGTTAAGTCCCTGGTTGAAAAACACAGTGAGGCGGGGCGATTTCAACTTAAATGGGAAGGGCGAAATTCTCAAGGTATAAAACTTTCTTCAGGCTTGTATTTCTATCAATTGAAAGCTGGTAATTTTATATCGACCAGGCGCATGATTTTATTGAAGTAACATGCAGTTCTACGAATTGATTCCATCACTCAAAAGTGATGGAAAAAATAATTAGTGTCCATCCGGAAATGCCTGAGTCGGCGTCATTCCGTCATGCTTTTAGACGGAATCCATTATTTTTTAGCATCAGCTGGCTATGGATTCCCGATAAAAACATTCGGGAATGACGAAAAATGGAGCGTTTCCGGATGGACACTAATTAGCCTGGCTCAAAATAAATAACCCAGACCAATATACAATCCCAAATTCACCTCTTCGCTGATTGCCCCGTCGATGCTGAGAATGAAATTTTTGTTCCAGGTCATTTGCAAACCGGCACCTCGACCTGCATGCAAGTCCTTAATCGAAACAGGCTCTTCTTTTTCCCAGGCGCCGCCAAAATCATAAAACGTGGCAATGGCCAATTCAAAATCCTGGTTCTTCGCCTGAAATTTATAAAATTTAAAACGCAATTCCAGATTCCCCAGCAGCCATTGCCGCCCGATAAAACGATTTTTCATCACCCCGCGAATGCTCTTCGCACCGCCGCCAGCTTCTTCGATACGATAGGAGCTGCTCATAAATTGCCGTTCGTAAAACGGGAAATCTCCCCAGGTATTGCTGTAAATGTAGCGATGTGCGAATACAAAGTTTTTTAAAAAATTGTGATACTGGCGGTGTGCCAAGGTCAGGCGGGAAAATGTGTAATCACTACCGAGATTCTTGTGAAAAATCTCAAAAATAGCTTCACTCCACAATCCTTTCGAAGGCGCCGCTTCAAAATCCCGGTTATCGAAAATAAATCCAAGTTTAATCGCGTTGGTGAATTCACTTTCGTTTTTGCTCTCGTCAAATTGCAGGGACAGGAGAGTGGGGTCGTCATTCAACTCGATTGTTGTGTAATTGAGACTGAATCCAGCCAGAAAGCTGGCCAGTTTAAATTTATGCTGGTAATCGAGGCGCAGACTTTTGCGGGTGCGTTGATAGGTGTAATAATCTTCGTTCGCGAATTGAGCATGCGATTTATCAGTTACATTTTCATCGTAATCTGCTGTCTGTCCCAGGCCAAAATAAGGTGCATAATTGGATTTTGCGTAGCGCAACTCGCCAGTGATTCGCTGATTATTTTTCAGTAAATGGGGACTGTCGAAAAATAGCCAGAATTCGCGTTTTCCGCCTGTGGATGCAAAGAGTTGCAGTTCGATTAAATAGTAATACGGCGAGTAGCCACCTTCGCTGAAATTATACAAATCGAGGCGAGCGCCATAGCCAAAACCATCGTCAGCATCATATTTTAGAATGGGAATGCCGGCGAATTTGAATGATTTATAGGCAAGCGTTTCATCCTGCCCGGCGGACTGTTCAGGAGTAAAAAACAGGATCGGCAAAGTTAAAAGGAAAACAAAAATAACTCGCATTCTTCAATCCTCCATTTGTGAATCCATAATTAGATTTGCCGTCAATTTGAACAGAATCGCTCTGTTTAAAGAACGAGTTGATTTACAGTAACAAATCCCCGATGAGTTTCACCCCGGTTTGCGCTCCAGGCAATACCGGGGTCTTAATAGTCACGATCGAGATTCCGGTATTCTTTCGCTTTCGAATTTTTATGTAGTACTTTGAAATTTGTAAGACTAATGTCAAAGCTTCACTTCTAATGAAGGCGAAAGAAACCGGAATGACAAAAGTAGCTTAGCCCTGTAAAATTGCGAGCTGGTTAACAGCCACAACTCCAAACGATCGAGATTAGTTTATACCCTTTCTTAAACAGAGCGAGCAGAATTTACCAAAAAAATAGTGCTATTTTAAGCTGGTCTAATTATAAACAGGAAAAAATGTGCCTGGCACTTAGTTAAATTTATAAAAATCAACTAAGTGCCAGGCACATCCACCGCGCTTTATGAATAATTCAGGCTAAATTGAAGCAGAATCCGAAGCAGTTGTTGGCTCTATAATCATAAATTGCAGTGCCGTGAGTGAAACGAGGCAATAGGCCATAAAAAAGTAAAATCCGCTGCCGAGCACGGCGTCGAGCACATTGCTGGCGCGGGCAGAAAGAAAGGCGACAAAAATTCCCATAACGAAGACATCCGCCATCGACCATTTACTGATGTTACGCACAAATGTGTATACGTTGTAGCGTTTTCGTGTTGCCGGCAAACGCAATACGATGAGCAATAAAATGCCCTTTACGAATGGAATGATGACGCTGAAAAACAAAATCAAGCTGGCTACAAAGGTATTGCCGGATTTGTGCAAATTCTCGATCGTCTGTAATATACTGCGTGTTTCATTGAACAATTGAATTTTGTTGCCCATAAAATTGAAATTTGCGGTGATAGTAATCAAATCGTAAAATAATCCCGGAATGAGGATAATAAACGAAATCACAATTAAAATTGTCGCAATAATATTGCGAATCTTGGGATCCAGCAACGAGGTCTCCTTGGTTGTGTCATCGGGGAATTATTTTAAAATAGGGCACAAAGTCTCATATTTGTCCGCCAGCGCACAGCGTTAAAACCGGGCATTCAACTTTAGAAATGTGGAGGCGGTGCTTCATCGGAGTTGTCTTTAATTTGTGAAACCAAAGAGCTCATCTCGCTTAAAAACCGTTGCACTTGCTTTGTGAGATCATCAATTTGATTTTGTTGTTTGACGACCACAGAATTAAGCTCATCGACGGTATTTTCGAGGTACGCATGTTTGGTTTCAATTTCAATCAGGCGATCTTTCATGGCATTATCCATATTTTAAAAATGCATCATGGCATGGATTATTCTCAATTTACTCCGAAAAATTAGAAACGATCAGGCTGCAAAAGATCCAGTTCAACGCTTGGTTTTTCGTCAGCCACAATTTCTGAAACGATTTTTCCGGTTACCGGTGCGAGGGTGATTCCGACCATGGCATGTCCTGCGGCAATTATCAGATTGTTATATTTTTCAGTCCGGCCAATGAGTGGCAGCCCATCGGGTGAACACGGGCGCAATCCAGCCCAGGGCTGTGCTGAGAAGGCCTCTTCCATATCCAGATTGGTGATGTACTTTGAAACAGCATTCAGGATCGCACGCACACGGCGGGGATTTATGTCGGTATTTAAACCGTTGAATTCAAGTGTGCCTGCAAAACGAATTTCATCGCCGTACGGTGTGACAGCCACTTTTGTTTCTGTGAGTATGGCTGGAACTTTTGCTTTGGGCTGTGAATTTTTTACGGTGACCGAGTAACCTTTTCCGGCTTGTATTGGCAATCGTATTCCCAAAGTTCCGGCAATCTGCGGCGTCCACGCTCCTGAGGCAAGAACAAATTCATCGGCGTTGATGTCATTCTCGCCTGCGCATATTTTTGTTAGTTTTCCATCTGATTTTTCAAAAGTCAGACTGTTGTTCATTTCGATAAAATCGACACCATTTTTTGCCAGTGCCTGATGCAGTTGCTGACACAGGGAGGAGGGGCGAATGTGCCAGTCGTCTGTATAATAAATCGCTCCAACAGCAGTGGTTTCGAAAGCCGGTTCGGTTTCTTTAATCTCCTGTGGATTAAGAAGTTTGGTTGGCACGCCCGCTTTTATTGCGGTTTCGGCAATCTTATGATCAGCAGCGAAAGCCTTTTCGGTGTTATAAAGCATCAACAATCCCTGTTTTTCCAGCCCGAAATCGCCGATATTTTTATCTTCGGCAAGCACGTTGTACAGGTTGGCTGATTCGTTGCACAGCGCAGCAAGGATCGGAATGGCGCGTTGTACAGTCTCTAAATTGGCTGAGCGCCAGAAAGTCCACATCCATTTAAACTGTTGCCAGTCCAGTCGGGGATGAATGTAAAAAGGGCTGTCGGGATTTAGCATCCAGCGCAGGCCCTTGGAAATAATTCCCGGAGAGGCGAGAGGAATAATGTGGCTCGGCGCCACGTAACCAGCATTAGCGTACGAACACTGGTCGGCGCTGCCAGGCAACGCTTTATCGATAACGACAACATTTTTACCTGATTTTTGTAAAAAATAAGCCGTACACAGACCAACAGAACCGCCCCCAATCACCGCGACATCATATTTCTTCTGCATTAAAGCTCCGCTATAATATTTTGGAATAGCTGTGTCTGAAAATCTGTGCTAACTTAAAACTTTAAAAGTTAATTAAAACAGAAAAATAACGCTCTGAAGTATTAATATTCGCGAAGAAGATTGTCTGGTTTCAACGAAAATGCTGCGATTCAGAGCCTTTCGGAAAACCTGTTATGTCAAACCCGAATGTGTTTATCCGGCATCCACTACTAACTCATATCAAAAGAATGGATTCCCATCGAAGCATTTGGGAATAACAGCTGTTGCGTTCTCGGATAGGCTCTAAAACTACTTTGGCAGGTTAAACTGGACTGGGGTGAGCTTAACCCTGAGGTGGCTCCAAGCCCTGTCGAGGCTGTCGAAAAAGCGGGTAAACCGGTCGCTGAGCTTGTTGAAGCGCCCAGCGTTACCCCCAAATTTGGGCCCTTCGAAAAGCTCTGGGTCCAAATTTCGAGGAATTTCAACAGTCTCGTCAGGTTAGTTATCTTAATCTTACCTGTCTTTTTTGAAAGAATCGTATTGACCAAAGTAGTACTAATGTGAAGAAATAAAATTATGAGAGTTTTTCGGGGAAAAACGGGAACGATCGTTGAATTGACAGTTTCAAACGGCCATTTCCTGCAGGTCATCACTTTTTTCTAAAATGGCGGTAAGCGCGTCAACTGAACTTAATCTTTTAATTCTGTTGAAAAGCAAATGGGCGAATTCATGCCGTAAGCGTAAAAGACTGACGTATTGCTTCACGCGCGGGAGAATGTATTTTTCTGCACCGCCCTCAGTCATGTTTTGCACAAGCTGTAAAATAAATTTGGGGAAATAATCCCAATTTATGGGTGTGCGAATGTCACCGTTTTTATAAGCTTTAATTTGCAGGGCCAAATCTGGCTGAATCAGGGCACCCCTTCCCAACATGACGCCATCACAGCCAGTCATTTCAAGACAATTCCGATAATCTTCAATATCCCAAATATCGCCATTGGCAATGACGGGGATAGCACTCTTTTTCTTCACAGCGGCGATCCACTCCCACTGTACGGGAGGGCGGTATGCCTGTTTCGCGGTACGGGCATGCACCGTAAGCCAGGTTGCACCGGCAGCTGCGATGGCTTCGGCTATTTCCAGTGTTTGATCCGTGTTCTCGTATCCCAGCCTGATTTTCGCGCTTACCGGAATTTCATCCGGCACTGCCTGTCGCGTCGCTTTGGTGATTTGGTAAACTTTTTCCGGTTCTTGCAGCAAAAATGCCCCGGCTTTATGTTGATTGACACGTTTTGCCGGACAGCCAAAATTTATATCAATGCCCATTGCTCCGAGTTCACAAGCACGTTCCGCATGTTTGATAAAAGCTTGAGGTTCGCCGCCGAGCAATTGCAGGAAAACGGGCGTGCCATTGGAAGTCAGGCTCCCGGTTTTTAATTCCGGACAAATATGTTGATACATGCGTGCAGGCGCAGACTCCTTGCTGACGCGTAAAAATTCTGTGACGCAGAGGTCGTAACCACCCGTTGCGGTGAGCAAATCGCGCATGTAAAATTCGATAACGCCATCCATTGGGGCGAGCGTAATTTCCGGCGGATTTTTTGAGCTGAGTTTATTCATTCTTTTTCATTAGATAATATAATTATAACGTGAGTTTGACTTAAGAAATACTTTTTAATAGTCAGACATCCTTATTCAGGATTAAACTGCAGGATATATATTTGCCACTGATTCTCACTGACCAAACACAGATTTAAATAAAAAAAACGCAAGTTTGATATAAGAGGAATTGGGACAAAACGAATTAATTATAGGATATAGTCCGAAGGCGTCCCGCCGAGGATAACCCACGAAACGCTCGGCGAGACGCCTTCGTTCTATTTTAATTATGCCGGTAAAGAATGTTACAGCTTACATCGAGCTCACGTTAAAAAAGTATATATAATCCGTGCTTATCTGTGTCGATCTGTGGCTGAAACTATGCTGCTCTCAGTAAGGTGACTTGATCGAACTCACGTTATTATAAATCCTGCGTAATCTAATAAATTTGGTGTTATTTACAAGCAAATGCCGCATAGCAATAAAATAATCAGACCTGGTATTAATTTTAACCGATAATAATTGTTATATTGAACCGTCTTCGTCCTCGAAAGTTTGGGCCGTCGTGACGATGTAAAAAATTTATCAAAATATCTTTTTAATCTTTACGCAAATACGAAATGGTAACGGTAAATTATACCAGCTTGGCTAATTAAGATTTGATGTGGCTGCATTCGTTTATACAATGAACAAGTAGCCACGATGGTAAGACAGGGGGAAATCCAGTGTCCAAGAAGGGAATCGGAAGACATTGGTATGGGCTTAAAGTAGTATTTTTTAATGACGTTAAAATTCTACAGATGAGCAGAATTGCACAGGTTCTATTTCGAAGGATTGAAGGAGATGATTCAAAATCTGTTGCATAAATACATACCTGGTATGATCACTTCAAACATACCCTTTCCTGATGCCCCGAAACTGACTTCTTCTCACATTTGGATTGTTTTACTGATTTTAAATAACAAATCGAATCGGTTGCATGTAAAAATGCACAACTTGATAAATTAAGTCGCTCTTTTTGCAGATAATTTTGATTGTGCCGTTACTTGATTTAAGGCTGATAAAAAATGACGATAAAAGGATTTCTCAATGAATTTTAAAATACGGCTGGCCGCTCTGCTTTTTGTTGCTCAGGCTGGACTATTTCAGGTGGTTTGCGCACAGACTGCGAGTAATAACCAGCCTGTAAATATGGCGTCAAGATACATTTTGGGTGATTCTGACGAAATTCTTATTAAAGTAAATATTCTTGGCTATATCCGAAAACCGGGACAGTATTTTATCCCCAGGCATACCGATCTGGTAACTTTGATAGCTAACGCAGGCGGGTTTATTAAAGGCGCTGATCTGGATAAAATCCAGATATTGCGTCAGCAAGTTGAAGATGGGAAAATAAGTTCAAATGGCCATGGACAAATGCACGATATTGAAGTGATAAGCATCGACAAATATTTTGAAACCGGGAAGACAAGTTTTCTGCCGACGCTAAGGGCAGGGGACTCGATAGTAATCAAAAGATCGCGTGGCGATAAAATACGCAGCTTTTTTGGTGTTAATTCGGTTTTCAATGTGGTTGCTACTCTGGCTTCTGTTGCGCTCATTGTCGACCGCTTAAAATACAATTGATAGTGCAGCTATTGGCTGTTGGCTATTAGCTTTTGGCTATTGGCTTTTGGCTATTGGCTTTTGGCCAACGGCCAACACTTGAAAGCCAATAACCGCTTTTAATCGAAAGAATAAATATGAATGAAATCCAGCCACAAAGTGGAATATTTGCGGAAGAGCGAACACTTTCAATAGCAGATTACCTGCGGATTGTTCGCCGTCGCTGGTGGCTCATTGTTCTCTGCTTTATCATGATTTCTGCCGGCACAGCATTTTATACACTCAATCAGGATCCCGTTTTTCAGGCTGCATCAACAATAATGGTGCAGGAAGATGGCGGCATGCAGAGTGTTTTATTTGATCAAAATGCGCTTTTTGGCAAGCAGGATGAGATTAACGATCAGGTCTATTTGCTGAAAAGCCGTTCCATTGCTGAGCACGTAATTCAGGAAGTGATGCGATCTGATTACAGTAAAACATTGCCTATAATTAAGAATGGTGTCGAGCTGGCGCTTGAAGCGCATCATGAAAATTACGAAGGGCAACCGGTTGATACAGTGCGTATAATGCAGCAAGCCAGAGCTTATGCTGTTGGCAAGCTACGAGCTGGGCTTACGGCTGATCCTGTTATTGACACCAATTATTTTATCGAAATTCGTGTCAAAGGCTCTTCCCCTTTTGAAGCCGCATATTTAACCAATTTGGTTGCGACTATTTATCAGAATCAGGATCAGATATTGAGCCAGGGGGAAATCCGCGAAGTAGTTGATTTTCTCGAAGAACAGCTCTCAAAAAAAGAGTTGGATTTGAAAAGCTCCGAGGAAGAACTAAAAAGTTTTCAGGAAAAAGAAAATATCGCTGATCTTTCCGGTGATACGCAAGAATTGATCAATCAATTGGCTGAGTTTGAAACGCTTTATAATTCGGCGTTGACAGACTTGAAGGCTTATGAAAAAAGACTGGAATATCTCAACCAGCAATTAGGCATACAGAAAAAAAATCTGCAAAATAATATAGCGCAAATATCCAATCCTTTGATTTTGAAGCTGCGGGATGAATTGGCTGAGATCGAACGCAAAGCTTCTTCTTTTCTGTCGCAGGATGTTTCCGAAGATAATCCGAACTTGAAAAAATTACGCTCCCGGCAAGAAACAATAAAAGAGCGGTTGATTACTGAAACCAAAAAATTAGTGCTCGGTGGTTTGACGCCTAATGATCCAATGGCTCACGCACAACAGCTTGTCAGCCAGGTCATCGAAGCGGAAACAGAAATTCGTACTCTAAAAGCACGTTCAGTCGCACTAAAAGGGATTGTCGATACGTACAGCAAAAAGCTTGAAAAATTACCTGCCAAGACATTGCGGTTGGCGCGGTTGGCACGCACAAAATCGGTGGATGAAAAACTTTATTATATGATGAAAGAGAAATACGAAGAATCCCGCATTTCCATGGCTGGACAGATTGGGAAAGTGCGAATAATCGACCGCGCTGTTGAACCGGGTTCTCCGATTTCTCCCAAAAAGCGTCAGAATTTAATGCTCGGCATGTTGTTCGGTCTCGGTCTCGGATTTGCCATCGCAATTTCCCTGGAATATCTGGATAAAACAGTTCGAACCGTTGAAGATATCGAGCGTCTCAATCTGCCGTTTGTCGGCACCATTCCGCACATCGATGTAGAATCCTCGGGTGGACTTTCATCTTTGCTGCCCAACGGCAATGGCAAAAATGCTGATTTTCAAGCCCGGATGATCGCACTGAACCGGCCAAAATCGCCGATTTCGGAAGCATACCGTATTATTCGCACAAACTTGCAGTACAGCCAGGCTGATGGCAATTTGAAAACGATTTTAATTACCAGCCCCGGCCCCGGTGAGGGCAAATCCACGACAACGATCAATCTCGGAATTACACTGGCAAACATGGGCTTGAAAACGCTCATAATCGATGCTGATTTGCGCCGCCCGGTTGTCCATAATTTCTTCAAGTTTGATAAGAAGCCGGGCCTGACAAATTTGCTTGCAACGGAATCAGCTGCAGATGATGTCATTAAAACACTTGACATCGATAATTTACATATTTTAACCAGCGGTGTGATGCCGCCGAATCCATCAGAACTTCTGGGCTCGGTACGTATGCGCAATTTATTGGAAAGCTTGAAAAGTCAGTTTGATATCATTTTGCTGGATAGCCCACCAATTATTGCTGTGACAGATGCCCTCATTGTCGCTTCTGAAGTCGACGGTGTATTGTTGATTAATAAATCTGGTAAATCTCAGATTGAAGGTGTAAAGCGGGCAGACCAACTGCTGAAAACGGCGCGGGCGCGATTCCTTGGTGTGGTTCTCAACGACGTACGTGCAGAAAATATGTACGGCAGTTATTACTATTACTACTCGAATCAATATTATTACGGTGAAAGCAGCACGCAAGGAAATAATGGCAAATATCAAAAACGGCATAAAAAACGGAAAGTAAGCTAAGGTTAGTTTTTGGCTATTTGCTCTTGGCCATTGGCAATTAGTTTTCTTTTATGTTTTTTACCAACAGCCAAACGCAAATAACCAACAGCAGATTTTAAAAGAAAATACATGAAAGCAGCGCGCAAGGAAACAATGGTAAAGTTCAAAAACGACATAAAAAACGGAAAGTAAGCTAAGGTTAGTTTTTGGCTATTTGCTCTTGGCCATTGGCAATTAGTTTTCTTTTATGTTTTTTACCAACAGCCAAACGCAAATAACCAACAGCAGATTTTAAAAGAAAATACATGAAAACAGCACTCATTACAGGCATCACCGGGCAGGACGGATCGTATCTCACCGAGCTTTTGATTGAAAAAGGCTACCTGGTACATGGCATCATTCGCCGTAGCAGCTCTTTTAATACCGGGCGAATTGACCACCTATATCGCGATCGCCATATTAACAATACACGCATGAAATTACACCACGGTGACCTCACCGATTCCAGTAATTTGAATCGTCTGATCGAAAAAATTAAACCGGATGAGATTTACAATCTCGGCGCCCAAAGCCATGTGAAAGTCTCATTTGAAGTGCCGGAATACACCGCAGAAGTGGATGGCCTCGGTACCCTGAAACTGCTGGATGCCATTCGTGAAGTGGGCATCAATACCAAGTTTTACCAGGCATCCACCAGCGAACTCTATGGCAAAGTGCAGGAAGTGCCGCAGACAGAAGAAACGCCTTTTTACCCGCGCAGCCCTTACGGCGTGGCAAAACTTTATGCCTTCTGGATTATAAAAAATTATCGTGAAGCCTATAATTTGTTTGCCTGTAACGGCATTCTTTTCAACCATGAATCACCGCGACGGGGGAAAACATTTGTCACCCGAAAAATAACGCGGGCGGTTGCGAATATTAAATTTGGCATACAGGAAAAACTCTATCTCGGCAACCTCGATGCAAAGCGAGACTGGGGATATGCTCCGGAATATGTGGAAGGCATGTGGCGCATGCTGCAGCAGGAAGAACCACAGGATTATGTACTTGCTACAGGCGTGACCCGCTCTGTGCGCGACTTCACTGAACTTGCTTTCGCTGAGGCTGACATTCAAATTGACTGGCAGGGGCAGGGAGAAAAGGAGTCTGGTATTGACCGTGCAACTGGAAAAACCGTGGTTGAAATCGATCCCGAATACTACCGGCCAACAGAAGTTGAACTGCTTATTGGTGATGCCACAAAAGCACAAGAAGAGTTAGGCTGGAAAGCGCAAACAACCCTTGAAGAACTGGTAAAAATAATGATGCAGGCTGATTTGAAAAAAGTGGAAAGGCGTATCCGGGCGTGAATAAAGATGCCAAAATATACGTCGCCGGGCACACCGGGCTTGTGGGCTCCGCCATCATGCGCAAACTCGAAGCCGAAGGCTATAAGTTCGTAGTCAGAGCTCGCTCTGCCGAACTCGACTTGCGCAACCAGCAGCAAGTAGACGCCTTCTTCGAACGTGAAAAACCGGAATACGTCTTTCTTGCAGCAGCCAAAGTCGGCGGCATTATGGCCAACAGCACCTATTCGGCCGAGTTTATTTACGACAATATGATGATTGCAACCAACGTCATTCATGCGAGCTACAAACATGGCGTGAAAAAGTTGCTCAACCTGGGTTCATCCTGTATTTATCCTAAAAACGCGCCGCAGCCGCTGAAAGAAGAATACCTGCTCACCGGCCCGCTGGAGTCGACGAATGAGCCTTATGCCATTGCCAAAATAGCCGCGATAAAATTATGCGAATCCTACAACCGGCAATACGGCACCAATTTTATCTCCGCCATGCCGACAAACCTGTACGGCCCCGGCGACAATTTTGACCTTGAGACCGCACACGTGCTGCCGGCGATGATCCGCAAATTCCATGAAGCGAAAATAAACAACAACCCCAAAGTCACCCTCTGGGGCACCGGTACCCCGCGACGTGAATTTTTGTATTCTGATGACTTAGCCGATGCGCTGTTGTTTTTGATGCACAATTTTAATGCAAGCGGTGAAGGTGATTATGTCAATGTTGGCACAGGTGAAGATATTGCGATTAAAGATTTAGCTGCCCTCGTGCAGAAAATTGTTGGCTATAACGGCGAAATTGAGTGGGATGCGAGCAAGCCGGATGGCACACCGAGGAAACTTTTAGATGTGAATAGATTATACCAATCTGGTTGGTCATGTTTCATAAGGCTACCTGAAGGTATTCAATCAACTTACAATTTTTTTACAACAATGTTACGTGACAAATAAATTAACTTCGAAATAAATTTATGCAGTATAGGACGAATACAATTAACGGAATATTCTTTAATATTCAGAGTTTTTTTTCAAAAGGACATGCCCGTTCGATAAAAGCGAAGAAGAATATAGCAGCTTCTTTTGTTACCAAGGGATTGAATGTTTTCATTGGTTTACTACTTGTCCCTATGGCTATCAATTATGTTAATCCTACCCAATACGGTATATGGCTTACACTGAGTTCAATAATTGGATGGTTTAATCTTTTTGATCTTGGTTTGGGTAATGGATTACGAATTAAACTCTCTGAGGCAATGGCTGTAAATGATGTAAAGCAAGCAAGAATATATATAAGTACGACTTATTTTATTTTAACGCTTATGATGCTCGGTATATATATTCTTTTCATATTCATTAATCCAGTTTTAAATTGGGCATTGATTTTAAATGCTGATAGCAGTCTAACAGAAGAATTAAAATTACTGACATTTTATCTGATTACATTTTTTGCGGTTCGCTTAGTAGTTGATTTAGTAAAAACTATCTTAATTGCAGACCAAAAGATTGCATTAAACGGATTTATCGGATTAATTAGTAATATAATTTCTCTATTTGCAGTCATTGTTTTAACTCATACTACGTCAGGATCTTTATTATATTTGGGTATAAGTTATTCGGCAATACCATTGATAATTGGGCTTATCGCTTCTTTAATTTTATATATAAAAAAATATAAACAATATAGACCTTCAGTAAAATATATAAATTTAAGTAAAACAAAGGATTTAGCAAACCTAGGATTGAAATTTTTTTTTATCCAGATAACTGCTATAATTATTTTTTCATCAGATAATATAATTATTACTCAAGTGCTAAATCCTTTGGAAGTTACTAAGTATAATATTGCCCAAAAATATTTTTCTATTATTTTAGCATTTTACGTGGTTGTACTTGTTCCATTTGTGCCAGCGTATGCTGAAGCATATTTCAAAAATGAATTAGAATGGATTAAATCTATTGTCCGCAAATCTCAGAAATTTTGGCTGTTATCAGTTGGAATTGTATTAATTATGATGGTTTTCTCAAATTCTTTCTATAAAATATGGATTGGAGAGGAGATTCAAATATCAATTCTTTTGTCATTTTTTATGGGACTGAATGTAATAATTAATATGTGGAGTTCAATTTATGCTCCTTTAATAAATGGCATTGGTAAAATTTCTTTGAGTCTATATTTGTCTGGATTTTCAATTATTTTAAATATCCCTCTTTCAATATACTTTGCAAAAAACCTAGGTTTAGGTAGTGTTGGAGTTATATTGGCTACTATTTTCTGTGTCGGATTAGTATCTATATTTACGTGTATTCAGTTTTACAAAATTATAAATAATTCTTCAGCAGGAATTTGGAATAGATAAGGTGAAACTCTGTTATCTTTAAGCTTTAACCGTATTTTTTTGAAAGGAAAATTAGATGGAAAAAATATTTATAGATGAGAATATTAATATATTAACTGGTAATGATGCAGAAAAAGCATTAGAACAGATGAACGATAAGAAATATTTAAGTGATAATAATGGTATAATTCAAGTATCAAAAAAGAGATGGGAAAGTGCACAAAAGGCTGAAAAAAAACATTGGCTTGCTAAGGGTACTAGCAGTATCGATGATAGAAATATTTATCATTCTAACCAATTTCATAATTATTCTAGTTTAAAAAAAGCGAAATTTTCTCATGCATTGGAAATTGGAAGTGGGCCATTCACGAATTTAAGGATCATAGGTACAAAATGTAAAATAGAAAAATGTACTTTGTTAGATCCGCTGATTACAGAATATCTAAATCATCCATATTGCTCTTATAATGAAAATCATCTAGTTTTAGATAAAAAACCTCGAATAAGTAAAATATTAAAGAAGGTTTCTCCCACTTTATTCTCTTATTTAAAAACGAATTTTTTTTCGCGCATTCAAATTGATCAACTTATTTCGCTACCACTTGAAGAAGCAGATTTAACAAAACCCTATGACTTAGTAGTAATGATAAATGTAATTGAACATTGCTACGATATAAATAAAGTATTCAATAATATTTTGAAAGTGACCCCAAAGGGATCATATTTTATTTTTGAAGATAAGCTCTACGATCAGGAAAAAATTAAAAAAGAAATAAGTACAAATTATGATGCGGCACATCCTCTTAAAGTTGATAAGAGTGTTATCGAAAATTTTTTAAATAAAAATTTTAAACCAGTATATAAAAATGTAAAAACAAATAGAACAGAATTTCAAAACCAAGTAATCATTTGGGATGACATTTATTATATTGGTAAGAGAGATTCTTAAATTTAATTATTTTAACCCGTTGTGCAGAATTCATTCTAATCTGTCACAAGTCGACCTTTTCTCGTCATTCCGTCATGTTTTTAGACGGAATCCATCGTTTTGCAGTCTAAATTCCATCTGGATTCCCGCTAAAATCGTGCGGGAATGACGAAAATGATGAATAAATAGGAAAATTTTCTATTCTGCACAACGGGTTATTTTAATTTAATATTGAACCGAGTCTATATCTAATAATATATATAAAGTAAAATTCTGAACAATATACCTTTCGTCTCGAAATAGACTTACGACTAAATACAAAGTAATAAACATTTTATTACTCCAGATATGGGAGAAAAAGCCCAGTGCTTTTATGGAAGAGAATTTATAGGTTTGTTAAAAAGATAATCAAAGGAGTTTTCTTATATAAGAAAAATGTATTTAAAAATAATTATAAAAAAAATGTATTAATATCATATATAACAGAACCATTTTTTATCCCAGAAAAAGATTGGTTTAAACATACTAATTTTAAAGAGTGTCATCAAATTGCAAAAATATTTTCTGAATTGGGATTTAATGTTGATGTAATCGATTTTAATAATAACAATAAAATAAACTATTCCAAATATGATATTATATTTGGATTTGGTGAACCACTTGAACAATATTTTTATTCAGAATATTTTGCACAAACTATTACAATTTTCTATGGTACAGGATGTCATCCTGAATTTAGCAATACAGTCACAGTTGACAGAGTTTTAGATGTATCAAAACAAAAAGGTATAATGATTCCGGAATCATCAAGATTTCTTAATAAAGTAGGTATGCAAACTAGATTGTCTTCAAATACAATTATACTTGGTAACTACTTTACAGAAAAAACATATAGAATCTCAAATAGGAATGATAATAGAATATTTCCAATTCCAGCAAGTTTTTATAAAGTATGCAATATTGATATTAGTAATAAAAATTATCAAAAAGCTAAACATCACTTTCTTTGGTTTGGTAGCTCAGGTCTAATACACAAGGGACTTGATATTTTGTTAGATATTTTTAAGAACAGAATTGATATAACCTTACATGTTTGCGGTCCAATTAAAAATGAAAAAAAATTTGAAGATGTCTACAATGATTATCTATATAATACACCGAATATTAAGACTTACGGATTTGTAAATATATCTTCAGAGCTATTTCAGAATCTAATGGAAATTTGTGCTTTCACCATTTTCCCTTCCGCAAGTGAGGGAGGATCTCCTTCTGTTATTACTGTCATGGGAAATGGTGGTCTAATACCGATAATCTCCGAAGCAAGTGGATTAGATGTAGAAGATATTGGTTATGTCTTTAATGATTTAAATCCAAAAACAATCAGTGATACTATTGATAAAGCCTTATTAATGTCAAGTGAAGAATTATATGAGCAAAGTAAAAAAGCATTGGAATTTGCTAATTCAAATCACTCTATTGAAAATTTTTCTATGAAAATGAAAACTGCTATAAATTCAATAATTTTACAAAACCAGGTTGCAGCATAATAAATAGTTTTGTGCAAATGAGTGTTATGATTATCACTTCGAATTAAATAATATTTTAGGTTTGAGAATGAAATTGTGTATGATTTGCAAAAGTGATATGTGTAAAATCTTTACACATCTTTTACTTGGTAAGTATGATGTTGACTATTTCCATTGCAAAAGTTGTAATTTAATACAAACTGAAAAACCTTACTGGTTAGATGAAGCTTATTCTGAAGCAATAGGAATTTTTGATACTGGTATTCTTACACGTAATATGGCTTTTAAAAAAAAAACAGCAAAGATTATTAAAGTGTTTTTTAATAAGGGGGGACTGTTTCTTGATTACGGGGGAGGTTATGGTGTTTTTACGAGACTTATGCGGGATATTGGATATGATTTTGTTCATAATGATCCCTATGCTACAAATATTTTTGCCAAAGGATTTGAATATCAAGAAAATATGAAAACCGATGGTGTCACTGCATTTGAAGTATTTGAACACACGTATAACCCAAATGATATTTTGGATAAAGTATTTAATACAATGAATGCCCAATTTTTAATCTTTAGTACAGTACTATTTGGTAATAGCGTCCCTGATCCAAATACTTGGTGGTATTATAATTTTAAAGGTGGACAACATATTACACTTTATAGCATGACGACGTTAAAGCATCTAGCACAAAAGTATCAGGTAAATCTGTATTCAAATGGTACTAATTTTCATTTATTCTCGCATAAAAAAATAAATTCCTATGCATTTCGTTTAATAACTAGCAAATATTCCAATTTTTTACCAGTGAAATTCCCTTCGAAGATTGAAGATGATTATCATTACCTGTTGAATAGATTAAAAAATATGCCGAGCTCAATTGCATGAAATATAAGTACCCAGTTTATCAACCAACTTTTTCCGAAAAAGAAAAAGAATATGTAAATGAATGTTTAGACTCCACGTGGATATCTTCAAAGGGTAAATTTATATCCTTATTTGAAGAGCACTTTGCACGTTTTAATGGTGTAAAATATTCAGCTGCTGTGACAAACGGTACTGTTGCTCTGCATCTCGCATTGATCGCGCTTGGTATTGGTGAAGGAGATGAAGTCATAGTTCCCACCTTGACCTATATTGCTTCCGTAAATGCAATTGCCTATACGGGAGCTACACCTGTTTTTGTAGACTCGCTTAGTGATACATGGCAAATGAATCCTATAGATATAAAGAAAAATATAACGCACAAGACAAAGGCTATTCTTGCTGTTCACCTTTATGGTCATCCATGTGAAATGGATAGTATTGTAAAAATTGCCAAAGAAAATGATTTATTTCTTGTGGAAGATTGTGCTGAAGCAATTGGAACAAAATATAAAGGTACATTAGTCGGGACATTTGGGGATATCGGGACATACAGTTTTTTTGGTAATAAAACAATCACAACGGGTGAAGGTGGAATGGTAATTACAAATGACGAAACCCTTCATTCACGAATGGTGCATTACAAAGGGCAAGGACTTGCCAAATATCGTGAATACTGGCATGACGTAATAGGTTATAATTATCGAATGACAAATATTTGTGCTGCAATCGGTTTAGCACAACTTGAGAAAATTCAAAGTGTTTTAAACAAGAAACGGGCTATAGCAAATTGGTATAAAGAGTATCTAACTCACATCCCGGTTAATTTTCATGAAGAAATTGGAGAAGTATATCATTCTTATTGGATGTGTTCTATTCTTGTTAATGAACCTAAACTACGAGATAGTCTTAGACAGTATTTAATGGATAGAAAAATCGAAACCCGTCCGGTTTTTTACCCTGTTCATACCATGCCAATGTATGCATCAAAGTATCAAAAACATGGGAATGCAGAAGACTTGGGTTGGAGAGGCATTAATTTACCGAGTTATCCTGATTTGGGAAAAGCTGATGTAAAGTATATTTGTCAACAAATTGAAAATTATTTCCATGAAATCAGATAATACTTATCCAAATATAGAAATCCAACTTCTTGAACCGGGCGCAACGCCTGAATTAGTGACGATGTTCAACTCAGCTGATTCAAAATATTCAAAGTATTTTATTCCGTTTAACTTTGAGTATAAGTCAGTCAAAACCATGTTGAGTCAAGCAGTTTTAGATAAGTATTTCGGATTTTATTTTAAAGGTACGCTCATAGGCTTTTTTATGCTCCGTGGTCTGGATGCAGGATATCAGATACCCTCGTATGGAGTGTGGATCAATCCAAAGTATCAAAGATGTGGTCTGGGCAAACTGAGTCTAACTTACTGTCTTGCATTGTGCAATATAAATAATTTTCCAGCACTAATGTTGAAGGTTCATCCTGAAAATATCAAAGCTATACATCTTTATATTAATACGGGTTTTGAGAAAATAAGCATGGATAAGAGTAATCAAAACATCATTATGCAAAAAAAAATAAAAACGAGTGATTTATAGTCATTGGGATTCGCAATGAAAATAGGTTTTTATGTAGGAAAACTCTCTTCATCTGGAGTTGGGAGTTATACAATTTGTATTATTAAGATGTTAGTAAAAGATGATAACGTCCATAAAGTTATCCTTATCGTTGATGAAGGTGGTTGTAATAATATTAATTCAATTTTTGATAATAATAATAAAATTGAAGTAATAGAATTAAGAAACTCAAAACTAAGAAAAGTTTTTACTGGCCTTAATAAACTCTTTTATTTTTTAGATAAAACAAAAAGTATAAATGTGAGCAGGTTTGCAAATCTGATTGCAGTATTTGATCCATTTAGAAATGCTGTTGATTCATTGCAGATTGATATTTGTCATGTTCCTATGCAAACTGCGCCTGGGTATAATATGAAAACGCCTCTAGTTATTTCAATGCATGATTTGCAAGAACTGCATTACCCTGCTTTCTTCTCTCCGCGAGAAAGAATGCTCCGTGCTTTAAATTATATGCGTGCTATCGAGTTAGCAAATCATATCGTTGTTTCATTCAACCATGTTCGTAATGATATCATTACTTTTTTCGCGGTACCCAAAAGCAAAGTTAGTGTCTGTCCTCCAGACTTTGGTAAGTACTGGGTGGGGGATTCAAAACATTCTGATCAAAACAAACTTGAAAAAAAATATTCTCTACCCAATTCATTTATTTTTTTTCCTGCACAACTTTGGAAGCATAAAAATCATCAGATACTCTTCAAGGCGCTTGTGATACTCAAAGAGAGAAAAGTATCTATTTTACTTGTTTGTACTGGAAAAAAGGATGGGTTTTATCAAGAATTGTGGAAACATGTTAACAAGCTTAATCTCACTGATCAAGTGAAATTTATAGGCAACGTAAGTAATGAAGATTTAAACGGTTTATATAAAATGGCCAGGTTGGTTGTAATTCCCACACTTTATGAAGCAGGTAGTGGACCTCTTTTTGAGGCAATGTATCACGGGACACCTGTAATTTGTTCTAATGTAACTTCATTACCTGAAAGTATAGGTTATGATGAATTCATTTTCGATCCATTAAATGAAATTGAAATTGCGAATCTGATTGAGAAAGGGTGTTTTGATAACGAATTTAGGGAAAAAAATATTGAGAATTCTCAAAAACGCATTCAGATATTAAGCCAATCTAATTCCAGCAGTAATTTTATAGAAGCTTATAATAAGGCAATTGATTCAAAACTTAATAATAACCGTCACTTCCAATAAAATGAACGAAATAACTACGCATATATATGGTAATAATTTGAATCACGATCGAATTGTATATTCAAGTTCATTAACAATCATAATAATTATTTTTTGGATTGGGCAAATTTATGCATCTGTCGATCCACAGATTAATCTCGGATTTCATGAAGTTTTTACACCGCTTCAAATTTTATTTGGCTCAAATCCAGCATTTGGTAGGTCTCCATTATTTGATTTAGTTGTTGTCTTGATAAGTATAATTCTATTATTAAAATTCCCAATTAGATTTAAGCAGACTTATATTATTCAATATTTTCTTTTATCAACTCTATTGGTTACAATTTTAACATTCTTAAACCCCAACAATAACTCTGAAGCAAGTTTTTTTTCTTTGATAAGTAGTCGAATGGGACGATCACTTATTATAATTATCCCTTTTAGTTATGCATTACTTACTCTGAGTAAACTAGAATATCAAAAAGTAATATTTACCATTTTTAAAATTGGACTAGTCATAACACTTTCACGTGCAGTATTGTCTATCCTGTTTTTTATCTCCGGTAATGGTGCAACTTGGGCTGGTAGGAACACAACAAATATTCAAGGCGATTTTCTGATTTGGTTGGCTATATTTCATGTTATTTGCTTTTCAATTTATCTGTACTCAGGTAAACGCGAGTTTCTGTATTACAACTTAATTATTTTGTTTTGTCTTGTTTTTTCATTCAGAAGAAGTGCTTTATTACTTTCTTTTTTTACCGATGCATTAATTTATCTTTTTTATCTTTATAAAATTGATAGAAATTACAAAAGAAAATTCAAGCAAATGTTTTTTGTTTTTATCTTTATTGTTTTTGTATTTCCCTATCTGTATACAAAAAGTAAAATCGTATTTGATTTTACAAACAGATATGCTTCTGCGTTAACTTTTACTGGTTTAGTAGATGTTTCTGATAGTATCGGAAATAAAAATAAAGGCGAATACACTGACTCGGGGCATTTAAATCAATCATTGACAACAACTTATTTTTTTCTTGACAATTTAGACAGGTTTTGGGGTACGGGATTAAGAACTGATAGTCGGGTTTTTTGGGTTGAAGGAAGAAGTGAAGGTGGAGTGCATAACAATATTGTTTACGCCTGGTCACGTTATGGAATGTATATGGTCTTTTTTTTAGGCTCGTTTCTTTTTATTTTTTTAAACCTTTTTAGAAAGTTTTTTAAAAATCCTGGTATTAACTTAGTTGAATTTTTAGTTGCATCAATTGTAATATTTCAAGTTAATTATTTAATACTAGGTTGGTTTGCCGGAGGTGTATTTTTTAGTTGTGTCCAATATGCAACTCAGTTTATCCTTTTATTTTCTGTGCAAAAATTAGTTAAATACTGATTTGTTTTTACTTGACATTAACGGCAAGTAGATTGGTCAAATTCAATACTTCTATAGACACTACCTAAATGAGATTTTTAAATGGATGAAAAGTACCCTCGTATTTCAGTAATAACCCCTAATTATAATTTTGAAAAATACATTGAAAGAACAATAACAAGTGTATTAGATCAGAAATATCCTAACCTGGAATATATAATTTATGATGGTGGTTCAACGGATAAATCCTATGAAATTATCAAGAAATATGATAAATATATTTCTTTTCATGCCAGCGAGGATGATAATGGACAAACACATGCATTATCGAAAGGATTTAATCGGGCAACAGGTGATATTCTTGCCTGGTTAAATTCAGATGATACTTTTCAGCCTGGAGCATTGCAAAAGGTTGCAGATATCTATAATTTTACAAAGTTTGATTTGCTTTATGGTGATAGTAATAAAATCGATATTCATGATAAATTTCTTAAACGTGTAAAATCAAAAAAAACCTGCTTAAAAGCTATATTGTATGATCAGTTTGCTATACCGCAGATGTCTTCTTTTTGGTCTAAAAACTTTTATGAAAAAGTTGGAGGATTGGATTTAGATTATAAAATTATAATGGACAGAGCTTTGTATGCACGATTCTTTTCCCAAACTAGCATCAATGTAGTCAGGATTAATGATGTTCTTTCAAACTTTAGAATTCATAGTGAACAATCAGGGTCTCGTTATTATGAAACTCCATACTCTGTTGAGAAAAAGCGATTGATTTCGGATTATACATCAGAGAATATATTTGATCATTTATATTATGGATTTCTTTTTAAAAATTGGGCTAGGTTGTTACGAGTCTTATAAATTATTTATCTTAAATTACGATGAAAGATTGTTTGAATGCATTTGATCAATATAAAAAACTCAATATTCCGAATTTTGCAAAATGAAAATGTGAATAGATTCTTTGCTCTCTATAAATACATAGAGTGGAGCTTTGTAAAATTATTCAATAAATTCCCTTTGAAACTAACAGTCTCTGAATCTACTCTCTTAATAACTAACAAATCGGTAGCTAAGCAAGGTGGAACGAAAATCTATACGCAAGGATTATTTGATTATAACAATATGAATTTGTTTAGATTTTGTGCTAAAAATTTGGGAGGTGTTTTTTTTGATATTGGTGCCAACCTAGGTATATATAGCCTGCTCTTTTCAGAATTTAGTAAGACTAAGGTATTTGCATTTGAACCGACACCCAGTACTTTTCAAAAATTAAATGCAAATTTAGCTTATAATAAACGGGATAATGTAGTAGCCATAAATAAAGCAATTAGTCGCGATAACGGTATTTGCTGCTTTTCGAATAAACCTTATAGTTCAGTAAATAAGATAATCAAAAATGATCAACATATTGATTCAATTGAAGTTGAAAAATTAACAATTAGTTCCTTTTGTTCTAAAAATGATATTAAACCTGATTTTGTAAAAATTGATGTTGAAGGATTTGAATTAGATGTATTGCTTGGCTTTAATAGTATTCTTGAAAAAGTACAAGTATTCGTAATCGAAATATCAGAAAATAGAAATGAAATTATAAAGTTACTGAATATATCTGGATTTATCGGCCCTCTTTATTTTGATTTCCGAAATAAGCAGTTTCATAGAAATAGTTTGTCGAAATTACAGGAAGATCCTGTTTTCATATCACAAGAATTTTTAAACCGAGTTCAAAAAAAATATCAATTCAGCATTTTAGAATCAACTATCTAATTGCTTACTATTGGGTGCAATGTTAAAAGGTAAACGTATTAAAACGGTAATTATTGCTAATATCCCATCTCCTTATAGGGTATTTTATTTTAATAAACTTGCTGATAGTGTAACGGGGAAGTTTATGATATATTATTGTGCTCATTCAGAACCCAATAGAAGATGGAATCCACCACAAATTGAACATAATCATTTATTTCTAAAAAAAAGTAAATTCAAACTGTGGAATCGATCTATTTATTGGAATGCTGATATTTGGACTCAACTTAAAATGCACAATCCTGACATCATAGTCACAGGTGGATTTAACCCAACGATGTTAGCTGCTATTTTATTTGCAAAAGTATTTAAGAAAAAACTTTTCGTCAATACTGATTCATGGTCACTAACAGAAAAAGAATTTTCAATATTTCACATTATGATTCGAAAAGTGGTTTATCGATACATTACTGCAGCACTTCCAGTCGGTGAAAAAGGTCGACAAAACTTTCTTTCATATGGTGTGCCTGATCAAAAAATATTTAAGGTGCCATATAATATTGAAAATAATTTTTATGCTCAGTCTTCAGGGGTGGAAAAAAAATATGATATTATGTTTTCAGGGCAATTTATCCAACGAAAGATGCCGTATTTTTTTTTAGAGGTTGTTGAAAAATTAAATAAGAAAAAAAAGAATATAAAAATTTTGCTTCTTGGAAGCGGCCCATTGCAAGATGATATTCTGAAAATTTTGAAAAAGATCAATGTTAGTTTTAATTATCCTGGGTTTGTACAACAAAACGAACTTCCAGCTTATTATGGCGCTTCAAAATTATTTTTGTTTCCTACTGAAGTTGATGGGTGGGGTGTTGTTGCAAATGAAGCTTGTGCCTCAGGCTTGCCGGTAATCACATGTGAAAATGCTGGGGCTGCGGATGATTTAGTTGTGCATAAATATAATGGTTTTGTATTACCTTTGAAAGTTGATGCTTGGGTTTCGCATGTTTGTATGCTTTTAGATGATCAGAGTTTATATGAAAAATTTTCGAAAAATTCAATTAAACAGGCCCAAAAATTCTCTACTGATTTTAGTATAAATAATATGTTAGCTGCTATAAAGAATGCTTACTCAAATGAATCTATGAGCAAATAATTCAACTTGGTATTAATACGATATTTCTTTAATTCTTTTCCCATAATTTTTTGATATGAAAAAGAAAATACTATTTCTTCTTAAACTGCCTCCTCCTGTTACGGGTGCAACATTAATGAATCAATATGTTTGTGAGAATAAGAGTTTAGATAACATCTTTATCACACAGACCATTAAAATCTCATACGCACAAAATAATATTAATCTTGCTACTTTTTCATGGGGAAAAATAATTATTATTGCTAAAATTCTATTTAAGCTTGTTTTACAGATTTTAACATTTAGACCGGACCTAGTTTATTTTCAAATTTCACCTCTTGGTTTTGCATTTTATCGCGATTTGTTCTTTGTTACCACGATTAAAATATTTCGAAAAAAAATTCTTATTCATTTACATGGGAAAGGGATTGATAACAAGGTGAAAGGTTCTTCTTTTCAGGAGAGCCTATATAAATTTGCATTTAAAAATGTGCATATTATTTGTTTATCTGAACTCATTAAAAATGACATAGCGTATGTTTATACTGAAAAACCTTTTATTGTAAATAATGGCATACCGCAAAAAACAATTGTTAAAACTCAAGAGAATAGAAGATTAGCACGATTATTATTTCTCTCTAATTTGAACAGGTCAAAAGGGATTATTGATTACTTGGATGCTCTTGAGATTTTATCTCAAAAAATGATACCCTTTGTTGCTAAAATAGCAGGTAATGAGCGTGATTATAATAAGAATAGTATTTTACAATTACTTCGAACGAGAAATTTAACTGATCAAGTTGAATATGTTGGCGCTGTTTATGGCAACGAAAAAGATGATCTTTTTATCAAAAGTGATATATTTGTCCACCCCACCTTAAATGAAGCCTGGGGACTGGTTATTTTAGAGGCAATGCAAGCAGGTCTTCCAGTTGTATCAACGTTTGAAGGTTCAATCCCTGAAATTATTGATGATGGAATAACCGGATTTTTAGTTTCTAAAAATGATACTAGTGCTTTAGCTAATAAAATTGAATATTTAATTAAAAATAAAGATGAATCGATTGCGATGGGAGAAGCAGGAAAGAAAAAATTTTATGAAAAATATACGTTGGAAATATTTGAAAAAAATATTCTGAAAGTTTTTGATACTATTCTTAAATAGCCATTAATCAAATTGTGTATTAATATTTATAATCCTCATTTAAAACCGATCGCATAATATGCAGCAACTCATACAAAATCTCAAAACTGGTAAAATGGAGCTGCTTGAAGTTCCATTTCCAGCGCTTGCCAAAGGCAAGGTTCTTGTTAGGACAGAGTACTCTCTTATTAGCGCTGGAACGGAAGGCAGCAAAGTCAAGACAGCGCGGTCTTCTTTATTTGCAAAAGCCAGGCAAAAACCTGAACAAGTGAAGCAGGTGCTCGATTCTGTTAAAACTGAGGGCATTCAGGCGACTTACCAAAAAGTGATGAACAAACTTGATGCGCCAGCGCCCCTGGGTTATAGCGCAATGGGGCGAATAATCGAAGTCGGGCAAGATGTTACGGGATTGAGTGTAGGCGACAGGGTCGCCTGTAGTGGTGTTTCTGCAGCCCATGCGGAAGTGATCGCTGTGGAGAAAAATTTATGTGTTAAAGTTTCGGAAAATGTAAAATCCGCACATGCTGCCTATACCACTGTTGCGTCAATCGCGCTGCAAGGCATTCGGCAGGCTGATTTACGATTGGGCGAGAGTTGTGTTGTTGTCGGCTTGGGCCTCATAGGTCAGTTGACAGTGCAAATGCTCAAAGCAGCGGGCAATGTGGTAATGGGAATTGACATCGATACTGCAGCTGTTGAGCTTGCGAAAAAATCTGGCGCTGATGCTGCATTTGTAAGAAATGATGAAACACTGCTACAAGGGATAAACGAAATCTCAGGTGGCTACGGTGTTGATTCTGTCATCATCACAGCGGGAACAAGCAGCCTTGATCCTGTAGAACTGGCCGGGAAATTATGCCGCCGTAAAGGGAAAGTCGTCATTGTGGGCGCTGTGCCTACTGGATTCAGCCGTTCCAACTATTACCAAAAAGAACTTGAACTGCGTATGTCATCATCGTATGGTCCTGGCAGATACGATGCAAACTATGAAGAAAAGGGACTCGACTATCCCATCGGTTATGTGCGCTGGACCGAAAATCGCAATATGCAGGCTTATCTCGAATTGGTGCATCAGGATAAACTGGACATCGATTTGTTGACGACACATATTTTTGAATTTGAAAATGCGCTGTCTGCCTACGATTTAATTTTAGCCAGAACTGAGCCAGTGTTTGGCGTTTTACTCAAATACGACACGACAAAAAAACTTGAGTCCAGTATCAACCTGACAAATAGGTCAAATGGTTCTCTTTCGACATCAGCACAAACGCCGCATATTGGTTTTATTGGAGCTGGAAGTTTCGCGCAGAAATTTCTTTTACCCACTGCAGTGAAGTATGGAGATTTGATTGCCGTAAATACAGCTTCGGGCAATAGCAGTAGAAATGTTGCAGACAAATTCAAATTTAAGCACGCCGTAAGTTCACCCGCAGAAGTCTTTGCAAATCCAGAGATAAATACGATTTTCATCGCGACACGGCATGATTCCCATGCAGAATTTGTTCTGGCAGCTCTGGAAAATGGCAAAAATGTGTTTGTGGAAAAACCAATATGTCTAACTGTTGATGCGTTGGAAAGAATTAAAACGGCCTATGAAAAAAGCGACTCACACCTTATGATTGGATTTAATCGGCGATTTGCACCCATGGTCGAAACTCTTGTGCAGAAACTTGGCAGAGACTCTAAAAAAGCTATCAATTATCGAATAAATGTGGGCCATATTCCGGCCGACCATTGGACACAGGATCCGGAAATTGGGGGTGGAAGGATTATCGGGGAAGTATGCCATTTTATTGATTTATGTATGTATTTAAGTGGCAGTAAACCTGTTGCAGTGAGCGCTTTGGGGATGGATACAGCTTTAAATTTAAATGATACACTTTCAGTAAATTTGAAATTTGCCAACGGCTCAATTGCAACCATCTCCTATTTTGCCAACGGCAGCAAGCAATTAGAGAAGGAATATCTGGAAGTCTATTGTGATGGGATGACAGCAGTTATTCATGATTTCTCCCGCCTGACTATATACGGGCAGAAAACTGTTACATGTAAAGCAAAACAAGATAAGGGACATGCGATTGAGGTGCAGCAATTTCTAAACGCTGTTCAAAAAGGAATTGCCACACCCATTCCTTTTGATGAACTTTATTTGTCGAGTCTTTTACCTTTTAAAATTCTTGAGTCGCTTGCGAGCGGTAAAACTATAGCTTTGGCAGATTGAGATGCCTCCAACTTTGGCACCTAACACTCTCCGCCTTGAAAACTATATTTTAGCTAATAAGTATCGGGGATACGATCGCTATGACGGCTTGGAGTCGCCGTTATTTAAACTTCCTGCTTTAAATAATAAAAAATTAAGATTTCTCGTTCAACAAATTACCAAGCGATCGTTGTTAAATTTGCGTCCTTTGCTTGGAATCCCCAAGGGCTATAACCCGGTAACCCTTGGATTGTGTCTACAGGGTTTTGCTTATCTGTCGCAGGTATTTCCAGAGAAAAATGAAATCTATTTAGAACGGATAGAAATTCTGCTGGACGAATTAATCCGGCTGCAATCCAAAGGATTTAGCGGCGCTTGTTGGGGGTACGATTTTGACTGGGAAGCACGTTATGCTTCAATCCCGGCCTTCACACCGACAGTCGTTGCGACAGGGATTATTACAAATAGCCTATTTATAGCTTATGAATTAACTCAAAATCGACATGCTTTGGATTTGTGCATCAGCGCAGTAGATTTTATCCGCAAGGATTTAAATAAGGTTTATGAAGGCGATTTATTTTGTTATTCCTACTCACCGCTTGACAAACAAATCGTTTTCAATGCCACAATGAAAGGGGCAAGGCTGCTTTCGCAGGTGTATTCAATTAATAGTGATAGTTCTTTGTTGAATGAAGCCGCTCTCACAGTGCAATTTGTGATGAAACATCAAAACCGAACAGGTGCGTGGGTTTATTCACACAATGATAATCGTGATTGGGTAGATAATTATCATACGGGATACATTCTTGATTGCCTTGAAACATTTGTCAAGTTGACCGGTGATGAAACGCATCGTAATAACTTGGAATTGGGATTTCAATTTTACTGTGACAATTTTTTCGAACATGAGAAAATTCCTAAATTTTATGATCAAAAAAAATATCCCGTTGACTGCACTTCAGCCGCACAATCTATTTTGACTTTGGTGCGTTTTGGCAAGTTAAAGATAGCAGAAAACGTTGCTAATTGGATGGTTTCCAACATGCAGGCCAAGGACGGACATTTCTATTTCCGCAAGTATAAATATTTCACCAGCAAAATCTCCTTTATGCGCTGGTCTAATGCATGGATGTTTGCCGCATTATCCTATTTATTATTTAAGAATAGCGACCTCCGATGAAAGTTTTATTCTATTTAGGGCATCCCGCCCACTACCATCTTTTTAAAAATGTTTTGTCTCAACTAAAAACTAATGGGCATTCAATTTATCTGCTTATTAAAAAGAAAGATATTTTAGAAGAGCTGGTTAAAGAGTCAGGTTTTAATTATCTCAATATCCAACCAGCAGGGCGGAAGGATGATAAATTATCCATTGCCCTTGGTCTACTGCATCGAGATTGCGGAATTCTTAAAGCGTGTTTTAAAAACCGTCCGGATATTATGGTGGGAACATCGACCGAAATCACGCACATTGGCAAGTTATTAAAAATTCCAGCAATCAATGTCAATGAAGATGATTTTGATGCTGTTCCCTTGTTTGCCAAAATGGGGTATCCGCTGGCAAGTTGTATTTTGGCACCAAATCCTTGCAGAACTGGGAAATGGGAGGATAAAACGGTGCATTATTCGGGGTATCACGAATTAGCTTATTTGCATCCTAATCAATTTCTACCTGATCAGGAACGGATCAAGAAGTATGTCAACTTGGATGAGTCATTTTTTCTCTTGAGATTTGCCAAATTAACTGCGCATCACGACACCGGCAAAAGTGGAATAACTACAGAGATTGCACAGAAAATAATCAACATTCTGGAGCCAAAAGGCAATATTTACATCACTTCCGAAAGAGAGCTGGAATCTCAATTTGAAAAATATCGAATCAAAATCAATCCAGATGATGTGCATCATGCGTTGTTTTATGCCGAAATGTACATTGGCGATAGCCAGACAATGGCCGCTGAAGCTGCGGTCCTTGGGACACCTTCTTTGAGATATAATGATTTTGTGGGTAAGTTGGGTTATCTCGATGAACTTGAGCATGATTATGGACTCACATTCGGGATTCAAACACAATATCCTAACCAGTTGTTTAAAAAAATTGAAGATTTGGTGAATTCAGAAAACTTGCAACAGGAATATAAAGCCCGCCGGAATAGAATGCTTTCTGAAAAAATTGACGTCACTGCATTCATGGTTTGGTTTTTCGAAAACTACCCACAGAGCCATCGCATAATGAGAGAAAACCCAGCCTATCAAGATAATTTTCTATAAAATTATTATGCGAATTTGTATGATATTAATCTGAATAAACGTTATTTCAATCGCTTTATTAATTCTCTCTTTTTCTCTACTTTTTTCTCCGCATAAACTTGCCAATGTAACTAACTTATATCAGTATTTTTAAATTCAAACTGTATGTAGTTGATCTCAAAACAGTTGTAGGAACATGACGTTTTTATCGACTGGTAAGTAAAACGGGCTCGAGAATGGAGAAAGGGAATTTTTTGTTTTTTCGCTGATATTGGCGGGAACGAAGCCCCGGGATAGATGATGTTGTTGGTGCCAGTTTGAAATTTGCTTTGGAATTATCGCACCCTTTGATTTTCTCATCTTTTCTAACCTCCCTTCATGGCAATCTTTAGCAGGACTGCTCACTTTTCCTCCATTCATTTTCCTGTTTGAATAATTCAACGCATTTATTTTACGCTAAAATTAATTATATCCCATCACCAACGTTTTTTTTCAGGATATAAATAATAGCAAGGAGAAGAATAGAAAATGGTAAAAGTAGGTGTAATAGGTGCAGGCAGGTGGGGCAAAAACCACATCCGTACTCTCTCAAAATTAGATTGTGAACTTGTTGGAATTGCTGATATCAATCCAAATACTGAGGAATTGGCTAAGGAAAACAACATCCTCTATTTCCAGGATTTTTATGACATGCTGCCGTTTGTGGACGCAGTTACTGTGGCTGTGCCCACCGATAAACACTACGATGTTGTCAAAGAATGCCTCATCGCGAAAAAACATGTACTTGTTGAAAAACCAGTGACGTTACGTGCTCAAAAGACCAATGAACTGGTTGAATTGGCAGAGCAGCAAAAATGTGTTTTTTCAGTTGGCTATTTATACCGTTTTAATCCAGCGGTCATCAAATTGAAAGAACTCCTGGCTGACGCCGGGCAATTGCAATATATCACCACACGATACGTTCATTCGACCAACCCACCACGTCGTGATTCGGGCGCCGTGGTAAATTTGGGTGTTCATCTCATTGATATTTTAAATTTTATCTTGGATAAACGACCGGAGCGGGTCTATTGTAAAACCATGGATCTCTTCGGTAATGGACTTGAAGAATCAGCGATGATCATGCTTGATTACGACCGTTTTTATGCCAGTCTTGAGGTTAGCAGTTGTCATCCGGAAAAGGCACGCGATATCTGGATTGTCGCAGAAAATCTGAAAATTGCCTGTGATTTCCAGGAACAGACCATTCAGGTATATCCAATTTCTGTATCGTATGACGGGGTGAATAAAGATGAGCCCTACTCCATTGAAATTGAAAAATCAGAACCATTACGCGACGAATTGAACCATTTCTTAACCATCGTCTCCCATGAACTCAATGGTGAGTACACCAAAATGGTCAATATTGGGAAAGAGGAATACTTTACCAGCCGCGTTTGTGAACTGGCATTATTATCAGCCGAAATAAAGCGGGATTTGGATGTCATGCCCATCGACTCGGTTCAAAAAAATGGCAAAAAAATCGGGACTCCATCTCAGGAAAACGGCAAGAAAAATGGATCCGAATTGACTCCGACAAATGGAACGCGGCAGAGCAATGGAGTTTCATCTTATGCATAACATGCCACACCCGTTTGATGAAGAGAATAAATTGCAAAAGAACGGGTTAATCCACATTGGGAATTCTCTGACAATTCAGGAGAATCAATTTGTGGAGCCCTATTGTTTGCTTGGGATTCCTCCAAAAAATGCGGATCCTGATCTCAAATTAAAAATTGGGGATGATTGTTATATTCGCAGTCACACGGTGATTTATGCCGGGACGACTATCGGGGCACATTTTCAAACCGGGCACGGAGTGCAAATTCGCGAACTTTGCACAATTGGAAATAATGTTTCAATAGGCTCAAAAACCGTGGTCGAGCACCAGGTTGTAATTGAAGATGATGTTCGAATTCATTCACAGGCGTTCATTCCTGAATTTACTATAATAAAAAAAGGGGCCTGGCTTGGGCCAAATGTAGTGCTGACAAATGCAGATTTTCCACTGGGAAAAGATGTAAAAAATCGTCTGCAAGGCCCTGTTATAAATGAAAATGTAATCATCGGGGCAAACGCGACAATTTTACCCGGTGTGGAGTTGGGTGCAGGATGTTTAATCGGCGCCGGCAGTGTTGTAAAACACGATGTCGAACCAGACGCTGTGGTCGTTGGCAATCCTGCTCAAAAAATAAAATTACGAAGCCAATTGCGCTATAAAGACACTTTGGAACTTGTATATTAATTGACATCAGCAAGTATGAATTTGGGGTGATTTCTTGCTGGGATCTACTACGTACGTGCACTGCAACAAGGACTGCATCATGAATCTGACAGGAGATATCCTTTTTATCTCAATACTTTCGTTTGTATTGGGTATTGGCCTCACCAAATTGCTCATAAAAAAAGCATTTCAAGCCGGATATGTTGTAAAGGACATGTATAAACCAAATCGCCCGGAAATTCCGACCATGGGTGGGCTGGCGATTATGGCGGCGACACTTATCGCTCTGACCATTGCGCAATTTAGCGCACCAGATGTTGGAAAACTATTGCAATACTATTTCGTCGCATTTGTGTTTGGCCTTTATGGTTTAGCCGACGATCTGATGGGCTTTAAAATGCGATACGATAAAGTATTTATCTTATTTGTACTTGCTTTGCCTGCATCTTCTCTCGCCGAAGGAACATCACTTGGCCTCATTTTTACGGACCTGGAACTGGGTACCTTTTATCGGTGGTTATTCGTGCCATTTTATATTATGGTCGTCGCCAATTTAATTAATGTGCACGCTGGCTACAACGGGCTGTCCGGCGGCTTGAGCACCCTGCTTTTTATTTTCGTCGGTGTTCATTCATACATCGCGGGTGGTTTGGGGAATTTAGTAATTTTAGCGCCAATGGTTCCGGCGTTGATTGCATTTATGTGGTTCAATAAATTTCCTGCACGAATTTTACTGGGTAATATCGGGACCTATTTTCTTGGGGGTGCCCTGGGTACTTATCTGGTGATGAACCGCATGGAGCTCTTTGGATTTATCATCGTTTTGCCCCACACAATAAATTATATTTTGGATTTTTGGACACTCAAATTGCGAAGAGTACCGTTGGTTAAATTTGGAAAAGTACGCAATGATGGGACGATTGAATCGCCTCCGACAATGAAATATGTCTCTTTAAAATTTTACGTCGCTTCAGTAATTCGTGTAACAGAACCGCAAGCCGTGATGTTGCTTTATTCGGTTACAGTTGCGTTCGGATTGCTGGGTATCGCTTTGTTTATCTGATAATTTAGGAAGCAAAAACAGGGAATTGTTCTCTATAATTGAATGACCTTAAGTAATAATGTGTACATTTTTTCGATCAGGGATGAATATGAAAAAAATACCTTTAGTAGATTTAAAAGCGCAGTATGCTTCGATCCGTGAAGAAATTGATGGTATAGTCGCTGAAGTAATTGAAAATACAGCTTTTATTGGTGGCAAGTATTTGCAGGATTTTGAAAAGTCCTTTGCTGAATATTGTGAAGCTGAGCATTGTATTGCCGTTTCAAACGGGACAGATGCTCTGTTTCTGGCATTAAAAGGCTTGGGAATTGGCCCCGGGGATGAAGTAATCACGGTTGTCAATACATTCATCGCCACCTCTGAGGCAATCTCCCACACCGGCGCAACCATTCGCTTTGTTGATATTGATCCGTTTACGCGAACGATGGATATTCAGGCGCTGGAAAATGCCATCACAGAAAAAACGAAAGCCATTTTACCAGTTCATATTTTCGGTCATCCGGCAGAAATGGACGCCATTAATCAAATTGCCCGGCAGCATGATCTTTTTGTGGTAGAAGATGCCGCGCAAGCGCATGGCGCCCGTTATAAAGGAAAGAGAATTGGTAGCCTGGGAAAAGCTGCCTGCTTTAGTTTTTATCCCGGAAAAAACCTTGGCGCCTTTGGCGATGCCGGGGCAATCGTTACAAATGATGCTAAATTTGCTGAAAATGCCGTCAGGCTGCGAAATCATGGTCGGCTGACAAAATATGAGCATAGCATCGAAGGGTACAACCACCGCTGTGATGCATTGCAAGCGGCTATTTTGAACACGAAATTGCGCCATCTTGATCACTGGACAGAGAAACGTCGAGCGCATGCCAAACGCTATAATGAATTTTTTTCCGATACGCCGGAAGTCATCATCCCTGGTGAGCGGGAAGATGTTGAAGCCGTTTATCATCTTTATGTGATCGAAGTGCCAAATCGTGATCGCGTTCTTGCCGAGTTAAATGAGAAAGGGATTGGCGCCGGAATTCATTACCCGGTTCCATTGCATTTACAACCAGCATATTCAAATATGAATATCGCACGTGGTCAGTTTCCGGAAGCAGAACGATCCGCAAAGTGCATAATAAGCCTGCCACTCTTCCCGGAATTAACTGAAGAGCAAATTCAGCGCGTCGCTGATGCTGTGAAATTGGCTGTAAAAATCTAATAATTAATTCTGTCCCGCATCATCATTTTTTGCTTTTTTGGTGCGGGATTCCCACCATCGTATCAAATTCATACCCTGCAATCAACGCCATTGATCCATCGAATTCAGATATTTTATTCCCTTGGATCGAAAATTACCGTCTAACCCTAAATTTTATGTGATAGGGATGTTTACAAATTGTAGATTTTGAAGGTGAGAATGTTAACCTGAATAATTCGCACACAAGGGCACTAAATCCACAAAAAAATATTTAAATACTTATAAAATCATAATTTTGTGAACTCCGTGGCTGTGTGAGAGCTAATTTTAATAGATAACTTAGTTTCTCATCGTCTTATCTCAAATATCTAATTATCAAAAGGTTAAGAATAATTTAAAAAATATTTGTGAATAAAGCAGGTTAAATGGGGAAATGAAAAGGAGAAAATCTTGTAGAAAAAAGGCCATGATCCTGAATATCATAGCCTGCTACCGGAGCAACGAAAACGAAGCGAGTAAATTATCTTAAATTACTGAGCACTTCGAGGGATTTACTGACAAATTCACTTTTTGGATATTCATTGATTACACGGCCAAAGGCTTCACGGGCTTTATCTAATTGCCCTAACTCTTTGTACGAACGTCCCATCATATACAACGCATCGTCACGTTTAATTGCACCTGCATCGGCCAGAACCTGATCAAGTGACATAATCGATTGTGAAAAGTCACCAATCGAAAAATAGGCTTCACCGAGCCAATAATTGCAATTGCCAATTAGGTAGTGGTTCGGGTAATTTTGAATTAAAGATGAAAATACCTCTATGGCGTCATCGTAGCGGCGGCTATAAAATTTATACAGACCATCCTCATAAGCGTAAGTAAATTCGACTTGTGCATTGGAGTCGCTGTCATAGTTTGCATAATCGCTGGATGTTGCATCCTCACCTAATATAGAATGCTTCAGGTCAGAAATCTCCATGTCCTTCTGGGAAATTAGTTCAATTAACTTGTTAACGCGCTCTTGCAGCTTTTTGTATTCCTGGATTTCTTCAGGCGGATTTTCGGAATTCAGCAAAGCCTGAAAATCTTCGTTGCTATCCAAATTACGAGAATATTCAACCAGTTGTGACGGCGTTGCTGCAAGATCGCCCTCAATTGGAAGATCTTCGATATCTTCGTTCGTGAAGAGATTTTCATCATCCAAAGCTGTTTTGTTATTAAAATAATACGTCAGCCCAAGTGTTGAGGTTAGATACGATTTTTGTTTATCTTCACGAATCCCGTCGGCGGTTATTTTATTCATAACAGCAAGTTTAAAGGCCATTTGTGGACCGATAAAACTCCGAATGCCAAAACCAAAGGCACCTTCTGCGGCGAGCTGAAGTCGATCTGCATTAGCGGTGATGAAACCAACACTATACAAACCACCACCCGCTGCAAGAAATGGTGTCATGTTGCTTAATTTAGCTATGTCATATTCCACTAACAAATCACTGAAAGCCAGTTTGGTAGAACTGATATTATTGTCTGATAATTTTTCCCGAATTGGCCGGTAGCCACCGACACCCGTTAGTGTTAAGTTGCGAGAAAGTTTATACGATAATAGCGCCTCAAAACCGATCCCCATGGGATAGCTTTGTGGGCCGAAGCCCTTTTGTGCGCCAAGGTTTAGTCCGCCGCCCCAACTTCCTTTTTCTATCTGAGCATTTGCTGTAAATGTCGCAAAAATGAGGAGAACGAGCGATGCGGTACCTAAAATTAAAATCTTTTTCATTTTGCTATCCGTGCAATGTTAATAGCTTCCCGGCAATGAGAATCCTTTTAAGATTCTGTGGATTTTCTTACTCTATTAATACCTGCACCAACCATAAATGCATAAAAAATTGCGCACTTTTCGAAAAAAACCGTGCAAAAACATCGGTTCAGTTGCCACTTGCCTGGTGAAGTCAAATTTCTTCCCCCAAACGATCTCGTTGTATTTATATGATGTGCGCGTGTGCACAGTGGCTGAGAATGTTTCATCAAATGCAGAAAGGAGAATGAGTATTTCCGCATTAGAGTCCGCGAGCAGTTTTTCATTTGTGCTGTTAAACGGGCTGTTTTCATCGATCGGGTGCACGATTGTTCTGGTGAGCGGGAAAACGGCGACCTGATCATGTTCGAGTCCTGACGGGTGGAATTTGCGTTTTGACTCCCCAGTTTCATCCTTTTCGGTACGACTTAAAGTGAGCCGTGCAGATAAGTCAACAGCTGGTTACGCCGTGCGTTTGTTGTGGGGAACACCAAACCCGTAATTTCTTTGTATGGTGAAATGAGCGCGTTTTCACGAACCAGAATTTCAGCAGCGGGACGTGAAAACCGGACAAAAAGCAATCCAGTTGCCAATGCAAGATGGTGGGTTTGTAGGACTGTTTTTCATGTTTTATAAGTGATCTTTCCGATTTGTTCAATTGCTTTTTTTCATTCATTTGTGTTGGCAAACAACACCATTGGATATATTAAAACAACACAAGAGAAGAAAAATACACATAATATCTAATTGAATCTTTTTTGTTAAGCCGCTTCCAATCGTGCCCGGCAGTATTCGAAATACACCTGATCCGGAGTTTTTCTGCCCAAACCTGATTGGGCCTGTCAATGGTCAAGCCCCGTAAAAGTTATGGATAAATTTTGTGTCCTTTGCCTGGATGCGTGGTTCGAACACGTGGATAAATTGCTTTTATACCCATTTCGCGCATTAAATGACGAACATAATCACGACCAACGAAGAACCCGTCATCTTTGAGTTCATCACGAAGACGACGGCTGCCATTCATAGGTAAGTTGAAGTGCAGCTTGTCTTTTTCAGCATCTGAAGTGGATTTGCCTGCGCCGTGCTGAAATAAGTCAGCTGTTTCGGTTGTGAGTTGCATCTTCCATAGTGTGATTTGATTGGCGTGGCGTCTTTAGTTGGCTGATAGGTCAGATAATGTCTTGTTACATTTTAAAGCGGCATGGGCTACTTTAGCTTTGAAGGACGGTGAGGGATTTCGGCGTTGTTTTCGCATCGATAGGCTCCTGGTTTATGATGAATAAATTAATTGATTGTGACCTTAGCTCCGGTGTACTTAATCTAATTGCAAAATTTTTTAATGTGTTGTGCATTTTCTTTTTTGCTTGATCAAAAAAGAAACAAAAAAATCAAGGCTGACGAAAAATCGGCTAAACTTTTTGAGAATTTCCTAAATCATTTTAAACTCGCTGCGCTCAAACAATAAATGATTCTTAACGGAAATTCTCAAAAAGTTCTTAACGCCATTTTTCGAAGGCCGTTTAAGAAAAAAACCGCGGAGCTAAAGGCACAATCAATAAATTAATACTATCGATCACTTAAAGCAATGTCCGAAAATCCCCGACTACTTCTATTTATACAAGCAAAACCTTATTTCAACGTCTGCTCAAACAACTTGAAAATCCGGCGGTATTCGTCAGTCCATGAACTGGCTTCTTTGAAACCGTGCCCTTCCATGGGGTAAAACGCCACTTCCCAGTTTTCTTTTTCCAGCTCAATGAGCCGCTGCGACAGGCGCACGACATCCTGAAAATGCACATTGGGATCGAGCATACCGACGCAGATGAGCAGATTGTCCTGCAATCCTTCAGCAAAATAAATGGGGCTGCTGCTGCGGTATGCTGTTGTATCCGCCTGCGGGATATTTAAAATATTGGAAGTATAACCGTGGTTGTAGTGCGCCCAGTCGGTAACGGGGCGCAGGGCAGCGCCGCTTTTAAAAACACCGGGTTTGGTAAATTGCGCCATGAGTGTGATAAATCCACCGTAGGAACCGCCATAAATTCCGATTCGCCGCGCATCGATACCGTGTTTTTCCACCAGCCATTTGGCACCATCGACATAATCCTCGAGATCTTTGTCGCCCATGCTGCGATAAATAGCCGTACGCCAATCGCGGCCGTAGCCTGCGCTGCCGCGGAAATCGATATCCAGCACAGTGTAGCCGCGTTCCAATAGCAGATTGTGAAACATGTACTCGCGGAAATAACTCGACCACCATTTGTGCGCATTTTGCAGCCAGCCAGCGCCGTGGACAAAAAGGACGGCAGCGCCGTTCGGATTTTGTGGCTTATAGAGCCGGGCGTAGGGCCGGTTGCCGTCTTTAGCCGGGATGCGAACAATTTGTGGCACATGCCAGTTGTACTGCTGCCATTTTTCGGTGGTGGACTCAGTCAACCTTCGTATTTTACCGCCCGATTTTGCTTCCTGCAGATATAATTCCCAGGGCTGATTGCTGAATGATCTGCGAATGAGAAGCTGTTTGCCATCCGGTGAAACGGAGCCGTCATTGCGGCCGGGCAGGGAAGTGAGTTTCACTTTTTTGGAGCCATCCAGATTCATGCGATAAAAATGGCGTTCCCCCGGATGCTCTTCATTTGAACTAAAATACCAGTATTTTTTATTGCGAGAAAGATGGGGGCTATAGATTTCATATTGCCCGGCTGTGAGTTGTTTTTTTTCGCCCTTTTTAAAATCGTAAATATAAAGATGGCTGAAGCCACTTTCCTCGCTGCAAAACCAGATGCCGCTATCATCAGGCAGCCAGCCGTGCGTACCTGAGCCATTCCACCACGAAATGCCGGGGCCGCCGATCCACGCTTCGTCGTGCTGGTGCTCGAAGCTTTGCAGCTCTCCGGTTTGCGGATTTAACAACGCCAGCCAGCGGCTTTTGTTGTCGTGTGAGCGTACTTCCACAAAAGCCTGATTGGTTTTGTGGCTCCAAAATGGTCCCCAAATGTTGACAGTACGGTTATCGCCCTCTTTCTTATTCTGTGATGAAAATTTGGGGAAATCTTGAATGCCCGGTAAACTGTCACTGGCAACGAAAATAAGTGTATCCTTTTTAATATCGATGCAGGCCAACTTGAAATCACGTTGTTTTGAGCCGACTTTTGTCCGTCTGTCGTCAGATTGTGTGTAACCGCTTTCCGTGATGTAATTTGGAATTTTCGTATTTTTTCCAGGGCTTTTTTCCTGCGATAAATTTAATGTGATGAATTTTTCATCAGGGGAAAGCTGGATATTATTAATACGAAAATTACCGACATAAAAAGTTGGAATGGCTGTGTTTGCATTTTTCTTTTCTTTCCGGCGCCGTTCTTGTTCTTTCCGCTGTCGCAGTACCTGCATGAGCTCACGTTCTTCGGATTGGATGAAATTTTCCTGTGGATCTACCGGGGGTACATCTTCCGTGGGGCTATCTGCAGATTTAATATCGAATAATTGTGCAATTTTGCCGGTCTGGCGGTTCCAGGAAAACAGTCCATTGTCCCGCTGAAAGATTACACGTTTCTGATCCATTGAGAAGCGTGGATTGCTTTCATTTGCCAAAGAACGGGTGATTCGTTCGAGTTTGTTCCTCTTCAAATTGAAAATGAAAATATCACCATTTTTTGAGAAGACTTTATATTTTTGGTCATCTGAAAAATGCCCGTTCCGGCCCGGTAAAAGCGCCTGTTCTTTGGCGGTTACTTTTTTTGCTATCCCACCTCGGATCGAAATTGCATAAAGTGAATCAGAATCGGCATTCTCCGGATTCCATTTAAAATAAATGGTTTTACTGTCTTCTGACCAATAGGGCTTTTTTGGCAATGAGCCCAGCCAGGAATCCGGATCCTGCATAATTGTTTTTACGTCCAAATTTTGTGGATATTGCGCGTAAGCTAGGGAGAAAAAAAGTGAAGACGTAAAAATTAACAACTGGGCCTTTTTCAGTGACATACAACGAATCCTTGTTTGAAATAACGCTGAGGTTTATAATTGGAATAGTCTATTGTACGAAACATTTGATGGAACACAAATAGAGTGCTCCGATTCAGAGACATGTGCATTCTAATTATGTTTAAACAGAATTGGAAATCTATGTTGGGACGACGCTGTGCATTGAATGGAAATTGCGTAGATAGGTCTGGTTCCCTTTTTGTCCTGGTATTCTGCGGCACGTAATTGATTGGAATTTCAGAAGAAAGAGCCACGATTGCAGAGCGTGGCTCTAACATGTATAAAATTAATTGGCCTTTGGACGCCCGATTGAAAAATAGTCAATATTTAACTCGTTCATCCGTGCAGGTTCGTATAAATTTCTGCCATCGAAAACGGCCGGTTGATTGAGCGATTCTTTGATCAAATTAAAATCCGGCTCCCGGAAAGCATTCCATTCAGTCATGATCAGCAACGCGTCTGCGTTTTCCAAAGCATCGTATCTTTTTTCGAAAAGTGTGATGTCTTTTTCGATCCGTTCACCAAAAATACGTTGGGCCTCATGCAATGCCTCGGGATCGTGGGCCTGGATTTTTGCACCTTCTTTTGTCAGCGCATTAATCATGCTGATCGCTGGTGCCTCACGCATATCGTCGGTGCGTGGTTTAAATGCCAGGCCCCAGATCGCGATGGTTTTTCCGGCCAGATCGCCGTTGAAGTAAGCCATAATTCTGTCGAACAAAACTGTTTTTTGGCGGTAATTGACATCTTCCACAGACTGGATTATTTGGGTATCGACGCCATATTCACGCGCGGTTCGAATAAGCGCTTGCACATCTTTCGGAAAACAGGAGCCACCGTAACCGGTACCGGGATAGATAAAATGATGCCCAATGCGGCTGTCGCTGGCAATTCCCTGGCGCACATGTTCAATATTTGCACCGACTTTATCACACAGATTGGCAATTTCGTTGATAAAGGATATTTTCGTGGCCAGCATCGAATTTGCAGTGTATTTTGTCAATTCAGCGCTGCGCTCATCCATTATGTGAATGGGATTTCCAGAGCGCACGAACGGCGCGTACAGGCGTTTCATCATTTCTGCCGCTTTGGGGTTGGACGTGCCGATCACCACACGGTCGGGCCGCATGAAATCGTCGATTGCAGCGCCTTCTTTGAGAAATTCCGGATTGGAAACAACGCTGAAATCTTGCTTTGTATGGCTTCTAATCTCTGCCGTAACTTTATCCGCCGTGCCAACCGGGACGGTGCTTTTATTGACGACCACTTTAAATGTGTTCATGTATTTACCAATATCGCGGGCGACCGCCAAAACGTGTTTTAAGTCGGCAGAGCCGTCTTCATCTGGCGGCGTGCCAACAGCAATGAAGATTATTTCTGACGATTCCACCGCAGATTTAATATCGGTGGTAAATTTTAGCCGCTCTTCTTTCACATTGCGCAGAACAAGTCCTTCAAGCCCGGGTTCGAATATTGGAATTTGCCCTTTGAGCAATTTATTTATCTTTTCAGGGTCGATGTCTACGCAGATGACGTCATTTCCCGAATCAGCAAAACAAGTTCCTGCAACTAACCCAACATATCCTGTTCCCACAACTGCGATTTTCATTTGAAACTCCTTTTAAAAACTCAATCCTGTTCTTTGCCTACCCTGAAAAGGTAGAATATGAATGAACGATTTAATGTAATATTTTAAGTGGCCCTTTAAACTGATGCTATAGCCGTCCGCATGTGCCATGCGATAAAAAAACTGAAAAAGGTAAATAAAACAGATTACTTAGTCAAGAAATAGTAACGAATTTTTATATTGATTTATACATCGAAATACAAGTTAAAACCTGAGATCTATTTTTTTGTTCCACTGCTGTGCTTCATACAGTAACCAAATACAATTGGGCAAACTATTTTGCACTGCAATTGCAATAATAAGAAAATAACTATCGTGCGGGCCTGAAACGCAATTTTGAAATTGAGTTATCAATTTCGTATCACTTTGCAACGATTTCCGCTGTGTTTATGCTCAATTTCAGTTCGTGCATACTATTTTTTGTACTGGAACAGTTTTTGTTAAACTGTCGCCAGTTGATTTTAACTATATCGACAGTTTAATCAAACTGCCGTACTTTTCGTGTCTGAAATTTTATGATGTTGATTTTAACTGCAGAACAAAATAAATAAATTTCAGCAATGTTGATGGAATGGCTACTTTTTGTGGTAAATCAATCGATCTTTAAAAATGCGATTCCATTGATGATAAACCGGATTTTTGGGGAATCCTGAATTCTTGTAGCGAGGATTGAATTTCGATTCAAAAATTATATGGAAAATAAACCTTCACGCTCCGATTTGGCCACGCCTTTTCGCAATAATTTGCAGCCGGCAGAATTCAATAAAAAAAAGTTCACAACTGAATATAAAAGCGATTATTTAGACGATTTTGAACGAATCGACAAGCTTGATTACTGGCAGCCTTCAAAATATGAACTTGAATTTTTGCCAAATATGAAACTTGCCGGATATGGTGGCCGGAAAAATATCATTCTGCAAAATTCAGCAGATTTGCACGTCCATACCGCATGGTCTGATGGCGACGATCTCGAGCTTGTGCTTGAGGCTGCCGTCGCTGCCGGTCTCGATGCAGTGGCAATCACCGATCATGATGAAATTGGCGGCGCTCTTTTGGCACGGCGGCTGGTCCACGAGCGGCAATTACCGATTGCGATAGTTCCCGGAATTGAAGTTTCAAGCCACGATGGGCACATCGGGGGCCTGTTTTTGACCCAGAAAGTGGATGCCGGAATGAGCGCACAGGACACGGTGGCGGCGATTCACGCGCTCGGCGGTTTTGCGGTGGCAAATCACCCTTTCACCCCACGCATTCTCGAAAAAATTTTCAATGAAAAATGGGGGTGCCGTGAACTGATGCAAACGGTGCCATTTGATGCCATTGAATGTTATAATGCGGTGCCGGGTTCGGGGGTGCGTTATAATTTAAACACCATTAAAGCGATGCAAAAACTAAAAACGAAAGTCGCGATTACCGGCGGCAGTGATGCCCATCATGCCCGTTTTGTTGGAATGGGTCTCACCTATTATCCGGGAAATGATGGGATTTTGAGCTTGTACAATGGCATTTTAAATGGACTTACCCAGGGGGCTGCGGCGTATTGGTCACTTGAAGATAAATTATTTTATTATCATCATTTAATAAAAGAGGTGGTTTTGGAAATATTCAGCCGAAATAGAAGATAGGAATTTTATAGTTCCTCTTAATTGATATCATTGATTGATTCCGGTTGAATTGAAAAGGATCGTTTTATGAAAATCCTTATAGCAGAAGATGATAATGCATCGCGGCAGCTTCTGAAACTTATTTTACAAAATGATGGTTATGATGTAATTGAGGCTGTGGATGGCGCTGCTGCCCTCAGACTCCTTGAAAAACATGCTGATATTGAAATTGCCATTCTCGATTGGCTGATGCCTGCACATGACGGTACCGAAGTGTGCCGTTTACTGCGCGCAGATGAAAAATACAATGGGGTGTATTTAATTCTGCTCACTGTACAATCCAAACGGGAAAATTTATTAGAAGGGTTGAATTCGGGCGCGGATGATTATGTAATGAAGCCGTACGACAAGGAAGTACTGCTGGCTCGTATTAAAGTGGGAATACGCACGGTTTCATTGCGGCACGCGCTGGCTGACCGGGTAATTGAACTGGAGAAGGCGTTTGCGCAGGTTAAAAAATTACAGGGTCTTCTCCCTATCTGTAGCTATTGTAAGAAAATACGTAATGACAGCAATTATTGGCAGCAATTGGAAGATTATATTTCTGTCCATTCAGATGCACAGTTCAGCCACGGTATTTGCCCGGATTGTTTTTCCAGGCATGTGGAAAAAGAAATGTAGTATGATAATTCCGGCGAAATATTGCCATATTTTTCCTCAATCCCACCTTGAATTTCTGAACACAGCTGGCTTAAATTTAAAGTGATTGAAACCTCGTTTTCCCTCTGATCTTTACTAAAATTATTTGACGATGGCGTTTGTTAATGCGATTTTAGCCAAACACGTGATTGCAACCACCGTTATGCAAAATTTTCCTGCAATTCCGGTTTTAAATAAGTTGCACTATCTTAAATTCCTCAGTATATTTATGGGTAAAACCCAGTCAATGTGCGCTATCCACAGGTTTTGCATGGCATGCCAACCATTGAGGATATGAGAATGCATACTAAAATTTATGAAGTAAAAGACGGTGATTTTATTGTCAGCAATAATCCTGAAAAACTTGATATTGACGTCGTTCATGGATTTTTGACAACAAGCTATTGGAGTGCTGGAATTGAACAAAAAGTTGTTGAACGTGCTATCCGCGGATCAGTTTGTTTTGGCCTCTATCATTTAAAAACACAAATCGGATTTGCACGCGTTATCACTGATTTTATTTCGTTTGGCTATCTCGCCGACGTATTTATTCTTGAAGAATACCAGGGGAAAGGCCTTGGCTCATTTCTGATTAAAACAATCAAAAATCATCCATCGCTGGCACAGTTGCGTAAATGGATGTTGGCTACCAAAGACGCGCATTCATTTTATGAAAAATTTGATTTTATTGCTATTCCGAATCCGCAAGACTATATGGAATGCCGACCGGTGATAGAAATCAATGAGTGAAAAGCACAATAAAATTTATTCCTTTTCACCGTTTATCGTTATAATTAATTTTCGCCCACCCCCATGATTTCGGTGTTCGCATAAGTAAATTCCCTGCCATGTCCCCATATAAAAACGGCCTTGACGCACTGGAATACTGAGGCTGCTTCCCAGCAGAGAAGACTTAATATGCGCCGGCATATCGTCGTCGCCTTCAAGTGTGTGCTGGTAATATGGAGCGCGCTCCGGAACAAATTTGCTAAAATGAGATTCCATATCTACACGAACATCGGGATCGGCGTTTTCGTTGATGGTCAAAGATGCGGATGTGTGCATGATAAAAATATGAGCTATCCCAACTTTTATTTTTGATAAATCGGGTATCTGTTGGGTAATTTCTCGTGTCACAAGATGAAAACCACGGGATCGCGCTTCCAGGTGTATCTCTTTTTGAAACCAGGCCATTACTATTTTTCCTTTTTTATATCGGGTCAATCAATCGTTTCCAATACGAGTTCAATTGTGGCCAATTGTAAATAAATTGCGATTTCCAAGGGCAGGGGAGTGATATCGAATTCGGCTAATTCTTTCTCTATCGCATCTCCATTTTGCAGTTTCTGCTGCAATCCCGTTTTCTCATCCCGAAATTTAAAGTAGGCAGCGGGAATCCCTGATTTATTTTCTGGTAGACGCAGGTTGATTACAAACAACGGCAATTCAGTAACCAAACAAAATGGATCGCCGCCAAGGCTTTGCACAAACTCCATCGAATTCAATTTAAATTTGTTCGCCATGGCAGGATTGTTTTGTTGTAGAAAAAATTGCTGCATAGCCTTACTTTCGGGGGTGGTGGTAAATCCGGGTCCAATGTAAGAAAATCCTTTTTCACCATGTCTGTCTTGATCGTGCAAGGGCAGATCAAACTTCGATGCCAGGTGGAGAAATTTGTGCTGCAGACTGGCAGTGCGATCAAGAGATGAGCGTTCAAGCAGCAGCATGATGCCTTCGGCGAATCCCATGCCGTGTAAACTAATATGGGCATCGAAGGGTGCATTTTGTCGTAAAAATTTGGCAGCCGCTTCGTTTTCCGGCCGCATGGCGGGATATCCAAATTCGATATCTCTTCCCGGCAGTTCACGAAATGCGTACTGTAGATAGGCTGATATATCGGGCCATCGTGAAATCCAATTCCAATTTTTCCGCTCACCGTCGGGGTTTATATGCGGAATAAAATAAAAAGAATATCGCTTCAAAAAAGCTGGATCAGAATGGTGGTTCTCGAGCAAAAACGCGATGAGATAAAATATAGTTTCGGAGCCCACAGGTTCGTCGGAATGGGAGCCGCTCAGGATGCTGATTCTTTTCTTGCCTGTCCCCAGTATGACTGCGCAAATATCGCGGTTTTCTTCACTTGTGCCAAGATGTTGAAATTGAACAATTCCGCGATATTTGCTGCACAGTTCCTTCAGATATTGGTATTTTTGCGCACAGTCGGTGAAACTGCGGATTGGTGGAATATCAAACAAATTTTTATCGAAAATTGCCATTTATTGTATTACTCACGAATGATTTTTACAATGTCGCCCTTGTTCAGCCGAGCCGATTCCTCAACTCCATTGAGAATGGCCAGTTCCGGGAATAAATCTTCTTTCATTCGAAATAATTTCATAACATTTTTGAAGGTATCCGGATTGTTAACAGTTTCGATTCTTATACGCAGCGGCTTCTTGTTGAGCGCATTTTGATCGGTTAGCTGCCGGAATCCGGTCATCACATAATAGAGATCATTTTTTTTCGATTCATAATCCGCCGTTTTTGCTAATCCTTGAAAAGAAAAGATGTTTTTATCTTTCTGGATATAATAGGTTAAAACACGAATTGACTGGGTTTCGGTTTCATGTTTGGCATCTACAAGAAGTGCGTTAAACTCATTGATTTTTGTGTTTTGCCTGTTTATAACCGTCAACTTATTTTCTTGAACAAACTTATCGGCTGCAGCCGCTAACGTTTTTTCAAGAGCCAGGCTGAACTGGATATACGCTTTTTCATCGGGTGATGCCATTTGTACTATTGTTGGCATATTGGCTATTTTCCACGTTTCAGGTACTGGAAATTGAAACTGCATTTCCGGGTGATAAAATGTTTGGTTTTCGACAAATCCCTGGCGTGGATCATTCCCATATACGAGGCCATCAATGCGTTTATAATAGTCACGACTATTTATTTTTAAGGGCTTGAAATTGATCTTTTTTTGCCATTCGCCAGCAAGTCTATTGACCGTACTTTCTCTATCAACCGGATTTGGGTGAGTGGAAAGAAAATTGGGGAGGCTGCCTTCTGCTGATTCACTGAGGCGAGCGATCGTTCGGAAAAAGTCGGCCATTTTGTGAGCATCATAGCCTAATTTCGTGCTGTATTCAACCCCCAATCTGTCTGATTCTGATTCCTGGCTGCGGCCAAATTTAAGAAACAATAACCCAACGCCGACCTGTGCCAGTTCCCCGAATCGGGCTAATTCGGGTGAGAAAATCGACATTCCGGCCAATCCAATACCCGCGAGTTGTGCTTTTGACATTTGTTCGGCTCCGTGGCGGGCAACCACATGGCCGATTTCGTGTCCCATCACACCAGCCAATTCTTCTTCAGAATTAAAATGAGCGAGAATTCCACGGGTGAAATAGATCCAGCCGCCGGGCAAAGCGAAAGCGTTTACTATGGGGCTGTCAACAACTCGAAATGTATATTTCAATTTGGGTCTGTGTGAGATGGCCGCTATTTTCTGACCAATGTTATCGATATAAGCTGATAATTCCGGATCATTATATAATCCATATTGAGCGGAAATTGACGGATCGGCTTCCTTGCCGATTTTAACTTCTTCCTGTTCCGATACTAAATTAAAAGTTCGTTTTCCAGTTACATAATCTCTTGCACAAGAAGCTATAAAAATCAACAATATAAATAGCACGCTGTATGAACGGGAATTTTGATGAAAAAAAGAGAGGTGCTTTAATTTCATTGAAAAACTCCTGAATATCAAATTAAATGGTTATTCTATTTGAGTTTAATAAAAGGCAATTTACGCTTTTGTGCAAGAAAAAAAGCAGATTTATGAGGCCAGGAAATCGTAAAAATTGGTTTGCGTCCTTCTATGACTTATTATCATCTATCAGGTAATTCGATGGGGAGAATGCGGAGATTTTGGCTGTATAACAAGAAAAAATTTAATAAATACAGCAGAGAAAACTATTTGAATTGCTTGAGGACTTCCTCGTTTGTTTTGAATTTTTTCATCAGGGCGATGGCATGTTTGGTTGCTTCTTTGGGGGTTGCTGAGTGTAACGAACGTCTCAAAGATTGCGCCATGGCCGTGTTTTCACCAAAGAGTTTTTCTTCCTTGCGTGTACTACTTTCTTTAATATCGATGGCGGGGAAAATGCGCTCATCAGCAAGAGACCGGTCGAGAACCAGCTCCATATTACCAGTTCCCTTAAATTCCTGAAAAATAAACTCATCCATGCGGGAGCCAGTGTCTACGAGAACTGTCGCAATGATGGTTAGTGAACCGCCATTTTCAATTTTTCGTGCGGCCCCAAACAGCTTTTTCGGCACTTCGAGTGCACGGGCATCAAGACCACCCGTCATAAGCCGGCCACTGCTTTCCTGCCCGACATTAAAAGCACGGCCAGCTCGTGTTAGTGAATCAACAAGCAAAACGACATCTTTTCCAGCTTCGACATTCCGTTTCATGTATTCGAGAGTCAGGCGGGTTAACCGCAAATGATTTTCCACATCGCGGTCAAAACTGCTGGCTAAAATTGTGCCTTTGACATTGCGTCTGAACTCAGTTACTTCTTCCGGTCGTTCATCGAGGAGCAGGGCGATGAGCTTTTTATCGGAATGCTTGGAAGAAATCGCCTCTGCGATATCGAATAATACCGTTGTTTTACCTGAGCGTGGTGGCGCGACGATCAAACACCGTTGTCCTTCGCCAATGGGAGCAAACAGATCGATTATCCTTTGGGTTAGGTTGTTGGGTTTGGATTCGAGCCACATTGGTTTTTCGGGCATTATAACCGGCAGTGATTCAAAGTTGTTATTGTTCGACCATTCTGTTGGGGGAATACCCTGAATGGACTCAATAAAAATAGCCCGGCTTTTACGTGGGTCTTTGCGATCTGGTACGACCTTAACTTCGAGATCTGCACCGTCTTTTAGTCTGAATTTTTGAATAAGAGGGGGAGCGATGAAAACATCATCAACCTGAGGCAGGAAGTTTTTGTCAGCTTGCCGCAAAAAACCATATCCCTTGGTTGAAAGCTCTAAAATACCGTTACGAACGTCATCCATAAGTCATTTAATTTATTGTTTGATTGAGTGAACAGCTAAAAAAATTAACAAAAGATATAATAGTATGTCAATTTTTTTGAAACTGCAAGAAAATTCGAGCCCTAAAATAAAAATAGTGAGTTTATTTTAAATTTGAGTGTGAATTGTGAGAACAATTTCTGGTATAGTAACTATATCGGTAGTGTAAATATTCTATATATAAAATGAAAGTCTTGTTTCATTTTTAAAATTCGAAGCAATTATTCGACTTAACGCCATTTCTGTTTATGAGATTATTGGAATTTTGTTCTGGAATGCCGGGGGATTGCCGGGAAAATATTCAAGGGTGATTAATAAATTGGATTTGTTTTCTTGAGTCGCTGTATGACCATTGCAATTAGATACAAAATTGTGAGCAATTTAATTCCAGCTATCTAAAAAAAAAGAAAATTTTTTAAAACGAGTAAAATTAATTGCACGCCAGCAATAAAAACACTGAGGAGAAAAGCATCTTTTATGGATGATTTACACCCTGTAAAATGAATTTTTAATCACAGGTAATTTAATTTGATTTAACTTTACCTCATTGTTTTTATCGATCGAAACTGAATATGTGTGATGCCAGGATTTTCCGGTTTGCGTTGTTTGCAAACTGAGGGAAATTATGTAATTTCCTGCGGCAATTTTCAGGGGAAAATGTTGGCTTGTGAACTTATTGTTCACCCGCAAATGGGCTGCGCTTACTTGAATATTGCGCACTGAAAAAAAAGATGGCTCACCATTTTCTGGTTGACACAGTATATTTTCTATAAAAAAAAGGTCATTGTTCTCAGCGAAAAATGAGGGATCGAATGTATATTGAAAAGTCACGCCATCCTTGATATCGGAAGAATGGAAAAGAATAAATTCCATTCCACAATTGGAACAGGAGCTCTGCTTGAAATCGCAAACCAAACTCTTCGTATCGATCTTTGGGAACTGAAGCCGGTTGTCCCCTTGAAGCGTAAAAGAACCACTGAATATAAAACATATGGCTAATGTGGCTGCAAAAAAGCTCCAGAACTGTGATTTTTTATTCGGATTGTTTTTTTGCATGCGTCCTCCTGTTTTACTTGTTTGCGTGCCTATTGGGGAAGCACTCGCAACAACAGTTCCAAACTTGATTTAAGGCGCAATTGTTCTATCGGGAGATTGGATTTTCAGGATGGGTGTGTTATTCTGCTACGGGCGCGTTTACCTGGTTTGAGGGAGCCCCGTACATGCACATTCTCTGCAATTGCAGGATTTGGGGACAGGCAAGGATTTTAATTCATGGATACAGAAAGTGGACGAATCAACCAAATTTTTGTATGGTGCTAAATTTTGGATGATGAATTTGTTGTTCGCCCAGTTCCAGGCCAATTTAATTATTCATTTCTAATAACTTTAAGCGCCTTAAACCAATTGTTGACATGGTCGTTATTATCAGCCAATCGAAGCTCATCATCCTTCATTTTTGTGACGAGAATGTCGATGGTTGCATTCATCAATTTATTTTTGATATCATCCCGGATCGGGCCCCACCGGTCATGAATTGGGCAGGGAGTATCTTCGCCGCACCCGGAAAGGCCGATGGCGCACTCTTCAAAAAGTTTGTCATCATCAACCGCAACGACGATGTCAAACAAAGTTATCTCACTTGATGGTTTCGCGAGTAAAATTCCGCCACGGGGGCCACGATACGAGGCAAGATAGTTTTTTTCTGTAAGAATCTGAAAAATTTTTGTTAGAAAGTGAAATGAAATATCAAGAGCATTTGAAATTTCACGGATTGGGGTGTATCCTTTGCGTTCGACAAGGGCGATATAAATTACAGCTCGTATGGCATATTCACTGGCTTTTGAAAGTATCACTGCATCTCCGTCAATCAGGCACGTTATATTTAATTCAATAATAAAAGATATTTATTTTTTTGATGTTTTGCAAGGAGAAATAAAGCTGCTTTTGTCTGTTTGGAAATTATGCCTTTTATTATAATTAATTTATGCAATCCTAAAAAGAAAAAATATCGAGTAATAAGAAAAAGCTTGCAATAATAACAGGAATCCTTTATTTGATAGATTCATTTAATGATCCATATTTCAGTTGGAAACACCCAGCATAATTTGACGTCCAATCCAGGCTGAATATTGATAAAATTTGGTCAACCCGCATATACTTTATGATTGCCATATCGTTTGGTGAACTGCGTTTAGCATTTTTTATGATCCATAGCACCTGTACAAAAATATGCGTACCTATAATGCTTATAAATATTTTCTCGTAGATAAATTTGGCGAACCTGTTCTCAAAATTCCCTTGAATGGTGGCTTTACCTGTCCAAATATCGATGGATCGAAAGCCTATGGCGGTTGCACCTACTGTGATAATGAAGCATTCAGCCCGGTGGCAATTAGCAATGACAATATCCTGCTGCAGCTTACGAAAGGGATAGCACGCGCGACCTATCGTTTTAACAAATTCATTGCCTATTTCCAGCCTTTTTCCAATACTTATGCCCCCGTCGCAAAACTTAAACAAATTTACGAACCAGTTTTAGCCCATCCGAAAATTTTTGGTTTGGCTTTGGGAACACGACCGGATTGTTTTACTGAAGAGACCTTCGCCTATATGGATGAGCTTGCTGACCGGACATTTTTAAGTGTCGAGTTGGGCATGCAGACCAGCCATAATAAATCTTTGCGGCAAATTAACCGACAACACACGGCAGAAGACTGCTACGAGGTATTTCAAAGGCTTTATCGTCTGGGTGCTGAAAATGTTGTTCATGTTGTTTTGGGTTTGCCCGGTGAAACACGGGAAGATATGTATAAAACAGCACAGGTAATCGCTGATTTGCCTATTCATGGTGTTAAAATTCACCAGTTAATGGTCATCGATAAAACTGTCATGGCCCACCAATTTAGAAGGGGAGAAGTGCCTACATTTGACCTGGATTCTTATGCTGAAGTGCTCTCCGAGTTTATTATGCGATTGCATCCCGAGCAATATATTCACCGGATCATTGCAGAATGCCGTGAAGATAGTGGGTTGATTGCCCCACAATGGAGTTTAAATAAACGGCATTCGCTTAATCTGATTCACAATTATTTTGATGCCAATAACGTGCGGCAAGGATCCAAATACCTTAGTAAAAATCAATAAACCTGACCCAATATCAAAACTCAATTTAAGATGCGAAACATGGCTGATAAATCCGGACCCCCACAAATTGAAAAGATAATTTCTGCATCGAAGCCTGGTGTTGGTCACACGGCTTTCGAAATTCGATTTATATGGTGGGGCTTGTTTTTTACGCTTTTTGGCGGGCTTGCACTGGGGGCACTTTCCGTAGCCGGAACTGCATTTGAACGCAATTTTATAGAATTCCAATTCGCTTATACTCAACTGCACGGCCATCTGCAATTGGTTGGCTGGACAGGCTGTTTTATTATTCCAATCAGCCTGCATTTTATACCCCGATTTGCCGGCATACCACTGGAAAATAAAAAGGCGCCTTCCATAATTTTAGTTCTCGTCATTCTGAGCTTGATTCTCCGCTATACCGGAAGTTTTTTTCTACCCTATTGCAGCGGCATATATTTTAAAATTGGATTGTGGATTTTATTCCTGTCCGCAGCCTTGTTTTTGACCGGGATTCTCTACTACATTCGCACCCTGTTTCGAATTATGACCGTTGCAAAAATTAAAATGCGACGACCAGCTCTACCGCCGGTTGCTCCATTTCTTATGATGGTGCTTGCCGGCTGGTTTATTTACGCGGTGCTCAATTTTATTTTGATGGCACAATTGATTGTAACACAATCCATATTATTGGATAGGATGTGGAACGAATTTGCTATCGAAATATTTCTTGCTTTTGTTCTCTTTCCCATCAGTTTCTCTTTTGCAATTCGTACTTTCCCGCTGTATTTTCGTTTGCCGGCCGCTGATTGGCCAGTTCGTCAACTCGCCTTCATTTATTTGATCTCCGTGCTGGTTTATCTCATTCCACAAATTCCAATCGCGCAACTTGAAAATTCGAATGTGGCTGAAAACATATCAGCAATTGGGGTGGTAGTCAGGAATTTTATTGTTTTGTGGCTTGTTTGGAAACTGGATATTATCACCCGGTTGCAAAAATCGTGGTTGCAAAAACAGGAGGCTGTCTTTTCTGAAACCCGGAGACCCACACGGCCTGGTATGCCGGATTATGGCGAATATGGCCGCTTTGAATTGTTAATATACGCAGCTTTTATATGGCTTGTTTTGGGTGTGATCTGTCAGATTGTAAATGAATTTTTTACAATATTTTATGCTTATAAAATTATAAGTGATGATCTTATCCGCCATGCCTATTTGTTGGGATTTATAACAAACCTGATTCTCGGCATGGCGCCACGAATGATCCCGGCATTTATGGGGGTAAAATGGATTTATAAACCAGAGCTTGTCACCTTCGCATTTATAATGATAAATATAGCGATTGCAGGACGGATTCTACCCCTGTTGGCACCAAACTTATTCCGGGAAATTGGTACGAATTTCTATGGCTTTTCAGGTGTTTTTGCAATGGGGGCAATTCTTTGTTTATGGATAATCCTATACAAATCGCAAAAACGGGCAGGGAAATAGTCCAGATTCTACTATTTGGGGAATCGCGGTATTGGAATCCGGCATATTTTATCTGACTTTATAGTTGTTTTTAATTGTTTTAAATGTAAATTGTTGGACTTAAAATTGCCCTGAATTGGTAACCGTTTCCTGACAAAAAAACACCTCTGTTTTTTGTTGCGCCGATACCAATTTTCATAGACGCTTCTTCTAACTTGCTGGAAAATAAATGGATATAACAGTTGATATCGGCCTTGTTGTAATTGGCATTGTCTTGTTAAATATTGGTGCCCAATGGCTGGTTGATGGTTCATCGCAGGTGGCGGCAAATCTGGGTGTCCGGCCTTTGCTTGTTGGACTCACCGTTGTTGCACTCGGCACTTCTGCGCCGGAGTTTGTGGTCAGCCTTGTTGCGGTTATTACCGAGGATATGGATGGGATGTCCATCGGCAATGTCATCGGTAGCAATATCGCAAATATCGGGCTTATTCTTGGTATTTCTGCCTTGATGGCACCTTTGGCCGTAGAACGAAAAATTATAAAACACGATTTGGTTATTCTCGGTATTGTGACCGTCCTTTTAATGTTTATTGCCGGTGATGAGAAAGTCACACAATGGGAAGGCTGTTTCCTTTTGCTGGGTGGTGTGTTCTTTTTCTGGCATATCTTACACCGGGCAATTAATGAACAACGCGCGCAGCCGGTAAAAAATAATGTGCGGAAGCGTGTATGGGCTAAAAATATTCTCTATATCGTTTTTGGTCTGGGCCTGCTCATTGGCAGTTCAAACTGGCTGATTGTGGATCATTCCATCCCAATTATGGAATGGCTCGGTGTCAGCGATGCGGTTATTGGCCTCACAATAATCGCTATAGGGACATCTTTGCCGGAACTGGCAGCCGCCGTTGCGAGTATCTCTAAGGGCCAATTTGAAATTGGCGTGGGTAACGTCATCGGTAGCAATATAATCAATACGTTGATCGTCCTCGGCGGTGTCGCCGCCATTCGTGAGATAAATGCAGCCATGGGAATGCAGTTGGCAGTACAATTTTTGATGACTCTCATGCTTTATCCACTTTTCAAATTGTCCGGTCGATTGCAGACATCGACCGGAGGTTTTCTCTTGATTGGCTATATCGTGTTTATTGCCTGGTCCTTTCTTTAAATGGGGTATCTCGGTTTATATAAATCAAGGATACATGGTTCTTTCAGAGTGATAAATTAGACTTCAGTTTGATTTACCAACCGCTGTGTAATTTCAGTTACAGATAATTCTAATCTTTCAAGGATTAGGCGTTGGTTTACAGATCAAAAATTATTATTATATCCGCTATTCAGATTAAAAATACATGGAAGACTACCACATAAAAATCAGGGAATCAGGAGAATAAAAAGTGGCGAATTTAAAGCAATTACTCAGTCATGGTCAGTCGATTTGGTATGATTATATTCACCGGGATATGATTGTTTCGGGTGAGATAAAAAAACTGATTAAAAATGGTGTGCGTGGCATGACCTCAAATCCGGCGATATTCAAAAATGCAATCGCCGGCAGTGAGACTTACGATGCAGCGATAAAAGAATTGGTGATTGCCGGAAAATCGACCCAGGAAATATACGATGCGCTGGTTATACAGGATATCCGTGATGCTTGTGATGCTCTCGATTCTGTTTATAAGAAGAGTAAAGGCGAAGATGGCTTTGTCAGCCTCGAAGTTAGCCCTACATTGGCCCATGATACGAACGGGACCATCGCAGATGCAAAACGTTATTATGCCGCTGTTGACAGGGAAAATGTGATGATTAAAGTCCCGGCCGCAGCTGAGGGATTGCCCGCTGTGACAGAATTAATCGCGAGCGGAATTAATGTGAATATTACATTGATTTTTGCCAACCCCAACTACCGCGACGTTGTGAATGCCTTTCTCGACGGTCTGGAAAAATTGGATGCTGCCGGCGGAGATATCAGCAAGATTGCCTCGGTGGCTTCCTATTTTGTCAGCAGAACGGATGGCGTTGTTGATAAACTTTTAACGGAAAAAGGCAATACAACGCTTCTCGGAAAAATAGCTGTGGCAAACGCCAAAGAGGCTTATTCCATTTATAAAGAATTATTCGCGGGTGCGCGCTGGGAAAAATTAGCTGCAAAAGGGGCGAGACCCCAGCGCCTGCTGTGGGCGAGTACCGGCGTAAAAAATCCAGATTATTCTGATGTTATGTATGTCGATGAACTCATCGGAAATGGCACTGTGAATACGGTTCCACCCACAACTTTGAAAGCCTTTCTCGATCACGGAACTGTCGCGGATAAAGTTGAACAAAACCTGGAAACCACCCAAAAACAGTTGCAAGATTTGGCTGCCATGAATATTGATATTGCAGAAATAACATCCAAATTACAAACCGATGGCATCGCACAATTTGTCCAGGCATTTGAGGAGTTAATGCGCAGTATCGAGCAGAAAAAAAAAGATTTCAGTAGCGATTTAAATCCCAATTTTGCTTCTCTTGGTTCGCATGAACTAACCATCGCGGACGTATTTGCGGAAATGAAAGAAAATCATATCCTCGCCCGTCTTTGGGCGAAAGATCACACTGTCTGGAAATCGGACCCGACCGAAATCACCAATCGCCTCGATTGGTTAGACAGCCCGTGGGAAATGCAAAATAATTTACCAGAAATCAATTCATTTGTCGAAGAAGTCCGCCAAGCTGGATTTACGAACGTTCTTTTGTTTGGCATGGGCGGTTCGAGCATGGCCCCGGAAGTATTTCACAAAATTTTCGGAGTAAAAAAGGGGTATCTTGATCTCGCTGTTCTCGACAGCACAGATCCGGGCGCTGTTCTGGCAAGGGAAGCGGAAATAGACCTGGAAAAAACACTCTTCATCGTCTCAACCAAGTCCGGTAGCACCGTCGAAACGCTGTCCTTTTTTAAGTATTTTTATCAAAAAGTTCACGCGGTCTCCGGCAACAAAGCTGGTCAGCAATTTGTCGCAATAACAGACGGCGGCAGCAGCCTGGAAGATATGGCTGGCAGGTATAGTTTTCGCAGGACATTCCTTAATAATCCACATATCGGTGGACGATTTTCCGCCTTGTCATATTTCGGGCTCGTACCTGCGGCCTTGATCGGTATCGATGTAGAAAATTTATTGGATAAAACCATATCCATGGCTGAGCAGTGCCGTAGCCGAGAAGACAACTCCGGTGTATGGCTTGGTGTCGTAATGGGTGAGCTGGCCAGGGCTGGGCGGGATAAAGTAACTTTGATAACAACCGAAACCCTGCAGCCGATAGGCGCTTGGATTGAGCAGTTGGTTGCTGAAAGTTCTGGCAAAGAATATAATGGTATTTTACCTGTCACGACTGAAACCATCGGAGAACTGGCCGTTTATTCGAATGATCGGCTTTTTATATACCTTAAATTATCCAGTGACAAATCTGTGGATGCAGAAGTCAATGCACTAATCGAGGCCGGGCATCCAGTCGTGCAATTCAATTTAAAAAATATTGATGAACTTGGGGCTGAATTTTTTCGCTGGGAGGTGGCCACGGCCATAGCCTGCCGAAGTTTGGGGGTCAATCCTTTTGACCAACCGAATGTCGAGGCGGCGAAGGACAGCGCCAAAAAAATTGTCGCAGAATATCTCGAAAAGGGAGAATTGCCAGATCCGGCGCCTGTTTTTGAAGAAGACGGGATTGCTGTTTTTGCCGATTCCGGCGCGGTAACTCTGAAAGAATTGTTGCAGGAGTTTTTCTCCCATGCTCAAAAAACACCGAAACAAAGTTATGTCGCTGTACATGCATATGTGACCCCAACGAACGAAATGGATTCGCTATTAAAGGTGTTTGCCAGTACAATACGTGATTCACAGAAACTGGCAACAACGATTGGGTATGGCCCCCGGTTTCTGCACTCCACGGGGCAGCTTCACAAAGGGGATGAGGGGCATGGTTTATTTATTCAGTTGACTTCCTCTGCCCGGCACGATGCTGCAATCCCGGATGATGTTGGTAGTGACACGGCTTCCATGTCATTTCAGGTGCTGAAAACAGCACAGGCAATGGGTGATCGCCAGGCATTAAGCGCGAACGGCAGGTATGTAATCACTCTAAATCTGGGTGAAAACCCGATAGACAAACTTAAAAATTTAATTGATCAGATTTAGTTTGGGTGCGTTTTAGCCTGAATTATTCATTAAGCGCAGTGGATGTGCCTGGCACTTAGTTGATTTTTATAAATTTAAATTAGCAAAGTAGCTTTTAGGTGTTTTTAAAACTTGTAGAAGTGCCAGGCACATTTTTACCAGTTTATGAATAGATTTGGTTAGGAGAAAAAATAAAGACAAATTTAGATTTCTATAAAATTATACGCCGGCAATTTCATGTGAAAATTAATTCCAGTCGGCCACAATAATTCCAATGCTGCGGAATTTAAATAATCATTCCCAGACCAGAAGCCCGTATTTGCCACACGGGCTTTTATAATTTCTGCTGCGACTAACTTTCAGTTGCAAGGAAAAAGGAAACGGCAAAAAAAATAGTTTTGTTGAAAATTGAGCATATTAAAATGGATTGTTTTTAACGATAATTATTTCACAATTTCATTGCCAAAGGAAGAAATTGTTCTCTGCGAACAGACGGGATAATTGGTAATATATTTAGGTTTTTACATCGACAAAATGCCATGCCCGGAAAACTCGCAATTAATCGAAAACCAGGTGAGTCCTTACAAAAGACTGTATTGCCTGCAACTTTGAAGTAATCATTTATGGTTAAGAAAATACCCACAAGGAGAGTGGTTTGGAAATAGAGTTTGACGCCGAGGTTACGCAGAATTTTACTCAGGCCAGCACGAAAGAATGGCTGGAGACAAACGGGATTGGCGGTTGGGCAAGTTCAACTATTTCGGGAGCCAATACGCGGCGTTATCATGGATTGTTTGTACCGGCCATTGGCAATCCCGATAACCGGCAAGTCGTGCTCTCCAAATTGGATGAAACGCTCCTTATCGGCAGCCGGGATTATGAATTAAACTCCAATATTTTCCCGGGTAAAGTCCAGCCAAAAGGTTTTCAATACCTGCAGGTATTTCGCAAAAATATATTTCCTGAGTTCGAATACCAGTGTGGTGCAACAAAAATTCAAAAAACTATCGCAGCCATTAATGGCGAAAATACGACGCTCATCATTTATAAAATTTTAGAAAGTCCCGAGCCGGTCAGGCTCCGTTTATTTCCACTTTTTGCCGCACGACAAATCGATGAACTCCGTAAAGAAAATCATACTATTTTGCGAGACTATCATTTTAACGGTGGCCTTTTTCAAATGCGAATTTATCCGGAGTTGTATGATTTCTTTCTATCCGTTCCCGGCTCCCGGTTTACAGATAATCCACATTGGATAAATAAATTTGAATATCCTTTGGAAAAATTTCGGGGTTTGGATCATCACGAAGACCTGTTTAATCCGGGAACTTTTGAAATCACGCTGGAATCCGGGCAGGAGCTGGGAATAATTGCCTCCCTCGAAAATCATGTCGGCAACCAGGCGAGCCATTTATTGCAACGGGAACAACAGCGGCGGGAGAAATTATTTGTCGAGCTGAAAGTAGATGATCAGTTTTCCCGTCAGTTGTGTTTGGCAGCCGATCAGTTCATCGTGAAAAGGGACAATTATTTACGATCAATTCTGGCTGGCTACCACTGGATGAATGACTCGAGCCGGCAGGCGATGATCGCCCTCCCGGGCATTTGTTTATCCACCGGCCGATTCGAAGACGCACGCAAAATTTTGCGCATCTTTTCTCAATTTGTCAATAAGGGAATGTTGCCGGATCACCTGCGCACCGACGATCAGGAGCTCCACTATAACAATGCTGACGCCGCGTTTTGGTTTTTCATCGCTATTTTTAAATACTGGCAATATACGGATGATTTCGCTTTTATTCAGGCTGAATTATTGCCGAAGATGGATGAAATTATCGACTGGCATGAAAAGGGGACCCGGCATAATATCCAGATTGATAGTGATCATTTGCTTTTTGCAGGTAAAAGTGGATTGCAGCATACCTGGATGGACGCCGAAGTCAATGGTTGGGGGGTAACGCCACGGCATGGTAAAGCTGTTGAAATTAATGCGCTGTGGTACAATTCCCTCGAAATTCTCGCCCGATTTAAGAAACTCGCCGGTGACCAGCCGACAGGTGAATACTTGGAAAAACGGGCAGCAGCAGTTAAAGAATCTTTCAAATCCAAGTTTTGGAATGAGCACAAACAATGTTTATACGACTACATCGACCGCAACCACAGTAATGCTGCAGTGCGGCCTAATCAAATTTTTGCTTTGAGCCTGCCATTTCCATTATTTGACGGTCAACGTGCTGAGAAGATTTTACAGGTCGTCCGGGAAAAGTTGCTGACGCCCTACGGTTTGCGTAGCCTGGCACAAAATGAACCTGCATACCGGTCTTTTTATGGCGGAAACCCGGAAGCCCGCAACAGCTCCTATCATCAGGGTACGGTTTGGGGATGGCTCATTGGCCCCTATTTGACGGCGCTCGTCAGTGTTCACGGTGAAGCAGGTAAAAAGGAAGCCCGGCACATCATCGAACAGATTAAAACACACCTCAAAACCTGGGGGCTGGGTACAATCTCAGAAATTTTTGGCGCTGAACCACCTCACAATCCGCGTGGCTGCATTTCCCAGGCGTGGAGCGTTGGTGAGGTCTTGCGCGCTTATGTTGAAGACACGGTTTAAAAAATAAATCTTAGCATTCGGCAATTGAGATATTTTTCCCATTGGCACTTCTTCTGTGCGGCTGGCGCTCAGATTCTCCTTTCACCAGTTAAGCATAATGTTAATCCCCAATTAATTATCCTTTTTTTAATTTGTATCCTGAAAACTATTCTTTATATTTTGGCCTTTATGGCCAGTCGTTTAAGCCATTTTTGGGAGTAATTTGTTATTTGAGACAATCCGAATGAAAATATATGACGAGCATATTCATCTGCGCTTTCATGCTGACGAGCCACCACGGCACGAATTAGCACCATTCATAAAATGTGCGCGCGACCGGAAAATTGCCATCAGCGTTAAAGAGCACGGCCCGTTGCCGAAAAAATATCAGCAGGGGCCGCGTGGTGATTTTTATTTTGCCATGTCCCCGGGCGAACTCGAGCCGTTCATCGAATTGTTTGTTGGCTCCGATATTCCCATCGGCCTTGAAATGGATTATTTTATCGACTCGGAAGATGAAATAAGGTCGATTGCCGATGATTTTTTACAGCGTGTGCAGGCATCGGATTTAACCATCGGGGCCTTGAACGGCTCAGTACATCTTTTACCACTCGATATCACGGCAGACAATGCGAATCCAGCTATTGTTATGTGGGATGACAAAGCGGAGAGTTTTAAAAAATATATCGAAATCTGCGGCATAGAAAGAATAATTGAAGAATATCACAAAGCCCTGTGCGGGATGGTAAAAATGCAACTTTTCGATGTCCTTTCGCACATCGACCTGTTGCGCAAGTTTGATAAAGTCGATGCAAAAGGCAAAAGTTTTTATCTCGCCGGCTATGAAAAATTTTATGAAGATGCCATATTTGATGTGCTGCAATTGGCGAGTGAAACCGATATCGCAGTCGAACTCAATACGCAGGGGATCGACCGTCCCTATGGCAGGCCATTTTTAAGCCAAAAAGCAGTCGAATTCTGCAAAAATAAGAAAATGAAATTGACATTTGCCTCCGACGCACACCGGCCCGAGGCCATTGGCCGGCATTTTGAGACGGCTGGGCAGATGTTTGCACAGGCAGGCGTTGACAAGCTGGTGTTTTTTCGCGATAGAATACCATATTTTTATGATTATAAATAAAATCCGTTATGCGAAATGAGATTAAATGACGGATTATCTACTCTAAATTGTCATTTTGCTTCACCGACTTTTGGTTCTGCACGCTTCAAGCGGGAATCTATGTGAGCTATCAATAAATACTTTTAGTAAAATCGCCTTAAATATTTAAAATTGAATAATTTAAAATATTCCGGAATAAAATGCTAACGGAGACCGAATTTAAACAGCGCCTGCAAAATATTGAATGTTTTGCCATAGACCTCGATGGGACTACTTATTTGGGAGATCGTGTTTTTCCCTATACTTCCCGGTTCATTTCGTTCCTGCGCGAGACGAATCGCTCGTTTCTGTTTATCACCAATAATTCCTCAAAAACACCGCAAAATTATATTGATAAATTTCGCAGTTTTGGGCTTGAATTTGAAAAGGACTTAATTTACACCTCGGCAGATGCCACCATCGAATACTTGAAAAAGAAAAAGGTTGGGAAAAAACTTTATATTCTGGGAACCAAAGCGCTCATCGACTATTTTTTGGAGAACGGTTTTAGTTGCGAAGAATCGAATCCGGATGCTGTGGTGGTTGGCTTTGACCTTGAATTGAATTATAGCCGCCTGCAGGTAGCAACAAATTTACTGATTCAAGGTGTGCCGTTTTACGCAACCCACCCTGATTTTACCTGTCCTGTTGAAAACGGAACTGTTCTGCCCGATTGCGGTGCAATTACCGCAGCGTTGACCGCTGCAAGCGGCAGGAAACCCTTTGTTTTAGGGAAACCTCACACTCCAATGTTCGAAGGTGTTTTACGGCGTACAGGAAGTGAAAATAGTAAAATAGCCGTCATCGGAGACCGGTTGATGACTGATATCGAGATTGGAAGACAAAATAATTTGCTGTCTATTCTCGTTTTAACAGGGGAGACAAACCTGGCGATGTTGCAGGAATCTACAATTCAACCGGATTTTGTAGTCCCGTCGCTGGAAGACTTGATCCCTTTTTTTTAATGTGTGCTAAAACAGTAAATTAACGTGAGTTCGACATAAGGAAATAGCACTTATATGTCTAATCTTCCCGGTTTTTTTAGCGCAAAATACCGGGATCTCAAAGGATTAACGCGAACATCGGTTAAAGTGCCGTGCCTGGGAGATCCCGGCATCTCGCAGGCACTCGAGCCGGGATGACTTGTTTCGTATTTATTTTGTGCTTGCATCGGTTTGCGACTACCTGCTCGCTTTGCGATTGCTGCGCCGAACTTCGTTTCGGTTAGAAGATTGCCGGAATGACATGAAGGGTGTTGAGTCTGATACAATTGAATTGTGCACAACGGATTAAATTATTAAATGCAGGTTGATTGGTGAAAATCGCATTGAAAACATTTCTGATTTGTCTTTATATGCTGATAATTTTCAGCGAGGGTAATAACGCCGATGCCAGCTCACCGGATTCGGTATTAAATGTCATTTATTCGACAGGTTTGAACGCATTTACCCAAAGTGTAAATCTGGTATCCGGGGCAGAGTTAAAATTAACAATTGATTCTTTGCAGAATATTTCGAATAGCCCGTTGATCACGGCAAACGTTGGGCATTTAAGTAAAATTCTCCATGGCGGGGATTTCCCGCTGTTTCAGGCTCTCAATTTCGATGTAACCATGCCCGGCTTGGACGATTTATACGGCGGCGCTAAAAACTTCGTATCCCTTATTGAAAAGGCTGGAAGGCAGAAGAATTTTCCACCAGTAATATTGACCAATTTGATGCCGGACACATCGGCAAATTTATCCGATCCGATACAAAAAATGTTTAAAAATAAATCGCTGCATGAGTACCTTGTTTTGGAAAAATCAGGGTTCAAAATAGGTGTTTTTGCGGTACTTGGTAATGAAGTGATATTTAAACTGAGCCAAAGTTTGGGTTACAACTTCAAAGACCCGGAATTGGCGGCGCAACAGGCTTCCCGCTTTTTAAAATATCATGAACAAGTCGATTTTATCGTGTGCCTCACTTTTTCCGGGATGAGCAAAAAGCCTGGAAGCCGTTCGTGGACCGGTGAAACGCAGTATCTCGGCCTGAAAGCCCCTGATATCGACATAATTATCAGTGGTGGTACGAACACGCAATTGACCGATACACTTTATTCAGAAAACACCCCTGTCCTGCAGGCCTCCACAAACAACATGGAATTGAATTTGGCCGAGGTTGCCATCAACGCTGCCGGTCGGAAAATTCGAAAATTGCGACAAATTCCGCTGGATTATTTGGTTAGTGAGAGCAATCCTGAAACGAACGGGGAACTCGGTGTACAAAGTAATTTTCCGTTACAGAATGAACTCCCTGCATCGGGTTACGGCCAAATGCTGACGGATGCCATGCTTTGGGCTGTAAATCAGGCAACAAATGAATCCACCGATTTTGCGTTTTTATTGAATGAGAATATTCGTGCCAAACCCGTTCCAGATGAAAATTCGCTTATTGCTCAGACACAACTTCTAAACTCCTTGCCCAATATTTCAATTCCCGGTTTTGAGACTTCATCCGTCCCACTGGTCCGCTTTCTGTTGAACGGCGAAGATTTGCAGAAGGTTTTGGAGGTAAATTCTTCCGTCTACCCAATAAAAGGAGCTGATTATTTTCTACACTTCGCTGGATTAAAAGTGCGTTATAACACCAGCAGAATAATTTTTAACAGGGTAATTGAGGCAAAAAGGGGAGGTGGTGATTCTGAAGCGCACAATATTTCCTTTGATAAAACCGCGAAATATTCCGTTGTCAGCGATTGGATTACTGCCCAACGCCTGCAAATTATGCATCGAATGACCTCCGGTTTTCTGCGAATTAGTTTATTAAACCGTGAAGGGACAGAGTTGGAAAAGTTGGCAGATGCCACTATCCTGCGAGCTGGAAAAACAATCAAGCTGGATCAGGCTGCAGTTGATTTTTGTAAATCCTTCCCGGATATCGACAATAACAATATCCCGGATGTGCCAGAGAATTACCGCAATCCAGGAATGAATATTGAAGTTATTTCCAGCATGAAACCGCAGGATTTTTTTAAAAATCCAAGCATCGTTATGGTTGCTTTAATCATCATTTCTTTTTTGATGCTGATTGGTTTTGCCGCCGTGGTGATTGTGCTGATCAAACGGATTGCGGCAAAAGTCTAACTGCAATTATTCATACTTACATGTAAAATGTAGGCAAGAAAAGGAATCGTCAAATTGCTGTGGCATTACTGCAAAATATTTAGTTTCCAGTTGTAATCCAGAAATTTGATTTCTTTATTTTCATCGAGAATTGTCTCCGCCATATCCGGCCTGTAATTGGCGATATATTTTCGAACTGAACCTGAATATTCGATAAAATCCTGACCGTACCAATCGAATATTTTGCTGATATATATTTTATCGCTGATTTTTACCCACTCATCGTTCGACAACGCCAATTTTGAAGCTCGATCCAGTTGTTCATCCAGAGTCCTTCCCTCGTAGGCATTTGCGGCTAATGGCGGGCAGCCAATCGATGCACAATTTAATGCAAAATGTATGCGCGCGTCTTTAAATTTGGGGCGAATTATTTCATTTTCAATCTGATTTAAAGTCAGTTGCTCACCATTCACAGTCACTAGTTTTTTCTTCCACGGACTTGATAGCAATCCACCGATATCTTTAATACTTTCGACAGGATAATTGTCGAGAATCAACTGCAGGGTCACTGCATTATACAGATTTATCCAATAGGCAAGCGCATCCTTTTTCGGTAACTTGTCCGGATCAATTTTTTCAAGGGAAACGATATATTTTTTAAGGGTGGAAATATCTTCTTTTGAGCGATGAAATTGATTGTATTTAACCAGGTTTTCGGCGACGAATTTTTGCAAAAGTTGATCATAGGTTTGATGGATTTTTTCCGAAGCCGAAATGTGGTTGGCGGTAAAAAATAGAAAAAATGAAATCAGGATTATGCTTGTTTTCGAATTCATTTTAACTCCCTGTTTAAAAAGATTGTTTATCAATTGCATCCTGAAATATGACTTTGATTGGCAAAAGATTTATAAATTTACTCGTAATTTTCAGGCCATGTTATTGGAATATCCATGACCGCTATTTCAATGGCTGAACCCGTGACCGGGTGGTGCACTAATTTTTTATCGGCGATAGCCGGTAATTGGCTCCAAATTTCGTTTGCTGATGTGTGAACTGCCAGAACGAGAACATGCCCACGCATCTCTTTTTTCGCCAGCATCTGTGAGCTAAAAAATATGCCATCGGCTGGGATAACCAATCGGGTGGCACATTTATTCCAGGCAAAAATAAGTTGCGCGGCGAGACCGTAATCATCACAGATTAGCCATTGCGGATGTACTGTATTTTTTGAATGAAGCATCCAAAACGATTGTACCTCATTTTGAAAATGATGCAACGATTGATATTCAGCCACCCTGTTTTCCCATGACGAAGTTGTTGAAATTTTATTCTCCCGCACGCCAGCCTGGGCAACATAGGTTTTGTTTACAAATTTAAAGGAATGTTCAAAATCTTTCAGTGTACCCGGAAAAATAAAGAAAAGTGTCATCCCTGCGCTTAAAACGATGGAAAATAGCAGATTCGTCCAAACAAATTTTCGCCACGGTTCCGACCTGTATAGTGGAATTAGCAACACAAAAGCGGGTAGAATCCAGTTGCCTTTGATTTGATTGCGCACCAGCGCCGCCAGGATGAAAGTGATGAGTAACGCCCCCGCAAACCAAAGCAGTAAACTGTTTTTCCCGGGATTCAATAAATGGCGGATTGCATTTTTCCATTTGGATTTAATCACATGACCCGCGGAAAAAGGCAGCAAGAGTCCGCCCAATCCGATCAGAGAGAATAAAGCAATGACGATGACTTCCGTCGTCGAGATACTTTCGGAGACACGGCCAAACTCGGCCATCGCGGCGAGCATCTCGGAATTCAGATTTAATAAAACCGGTAATGCTACAAACAGGCAAATCGCTATCAGCCCTAATTTCTGTGATGTGGGGAGCTTTTTTAAGAATAAAATATATAAAATTCCAGTGGCAAGGATGACCAGCCCCGTCGGTTTCGCCAAAACAGCTAGCCCGATAAAAAGGGAAAAAAGTAAATACCGGTTTGATGATTCTGCGATGACCGCGAGAAGCAGGGCTATAAGAAAAATATTGTCCGGGTGTAAAATACTGCCGACATAAATCTGCCACGGTGTGAATGCCACGGCTGTTAAAACTATCTGACGTAGCGATCGGTCGAATCCATGTTGTTTTAAAATTTTGTTTAATAAAACCAGCACGATTACGCCTCCGATTAAGGAGGGCAGACGCAGGCTTACAAGTGCGGAAATTGGCAGCAAGGCGGCAAACTTCACCAGAAGCTGCAGCAGAAGGGAATATGCAGGCTCAAAATGTTGCGACCAATAAAAGTATGTCGCTTCATCTCTGCCTGGAGCCGGTAGAAGAAATAATGAAAATCGGAGCGAAAACGCACATACCATTAAGGAATAAAATATCAAATTGGAAGTGGGTGCCGATTTTCGTAGAAACTGAGAATTGATTCTGATTCCCTTTTAAATAAATTGGGTGCGGAATAAAAATGTGTAATTCTATGAAATAATTTTCTGTCAAATAGTATCAATAGTTACGGCTGTCATCGAACATAACTTTTTAATTACAAACGATATTCCTGATAACTGCAAAATGGTTAAGTTGTCCGGCTGCGCTGTCCGGGTATACATTATAAATATTGAAATTACAATCGATAGTGATGGTGGGGACCGATAATATCATACTGGCGTCGTGCAAGAATCATAGCGCGGTTGTTCAATTGGGTAATGCGGCGGTAGCCAAGCAAGTGAAAGATTTCCAGCACGAACCATTTCGCGGTGTGTGTATCTACGATGAGTGTATCTTTGCGGCCGGGGTGCAGTTTGACTCCCGGTAAAAAATGGACGATTTTGGAAAAATGCAGGTAACGCATTACTGTGGAAACGGTTAGCCAAAATTTATTAATCTGCCGCGTTAGAAAAAAGCCGTCATTGCCAAGGCCCTGATAAAGCGGCATCAAAATATGTCCCATCTCATTGGCGATAATATGGCCATTTTTGTCCTCGGCGAGCACTTCTCCCCGCCGGACCGGCTGAAAATTAATATAGCCCGGATTCATTTTAAAATGATCATCATTTACAAGGGCGTGGCGGTACCTCACCTCCAAAACAGATGGCAGGGAAGCGGAAGGCGCTGAAATAAGTTTGGTGCTCCGGTCAATTTCTTCAGCGAAATCGCTGCGTCGAATACAGCCGGTTCCGTGCAGCAAAACCCAAAGTGCAGCCTCATGAATATCTATTGAAGCCGGGTCGTCATGTTTTCCTGCCTCGAATACTATTCCGATATGACCACGATCGGTGATATATTCCATCAGTGTGCCCGGGATTGCCTCTTCGAGCCCGAGAACGTAAGGCACCCCAAATTTTGCCGCAATGCGCCGGTTGCGCAGTGTGTCACCAAAAATAATGAAAGGTTTGCTTTTCGATGAAGTGGTGTGCATATCGAGAAAAATTGAAGAGCCGCTTGCGTGATCAATTTCGGCATCCAATAATTTGATTAGCGCCGTAGCTTCTTTTTCTTCGTTGCTGATGGGATTTGAGTTAAATCCCTGGCGGAAAATATCAACTTTGTGAGGGTGCCACAAGCGATTCATATCTTCGTCGATGAAGCGTAAATTCTCTTTGAGTGCGGGCAGGTTTCCGGCAACAGCGATCAGTCTGCCTGAAAAATATTTTTTCCGGGCAGCAAGTGTATTGAATACCCGGCGTACGGCATGAATACTGGCCTGCTCATTACCATGAATGCCGCAAATGCAACAGACAGTCCGGCCCTTTTTCTGCCCCTGAAATTTGGCAATTATGCGATCATCCGGGATTCCGGCAGCAATTTTATTAGTCTTCGGATTCATGTCTTAATTTTGTTCAAATATTTTCGGCTTCACAGTCAAGTCGGGATAATTTATCGTTCTGCGTAAGATTATTTTAAAAAGGTTTAATTTATCATTTTCATTTTAAAAAGACAAATAAAGAAGTCCCCTTTTTATTAAAATCGAAAATTATCATAAGGGATAGTGAGCACGATTAGCAAATGATTGGGGTAAAATGTTTTCTCACTATTTGGATTTGCACAAATAGTTGGATCTGAATCAATTTCTTCATAACATCTGTATGAGCGCGTTATACAGTCAAATTTCAAGTATTTCAGACCAATTTTTCTTGCTTGTCAATAAAAAGATTGTGACATTGGTATATTATTGGGAAAACTGTAGAATTACTTGTTAGCTTAATTTCTAAAGTCTGCAATAAAGGAAAAAATTGAAGTCTATTCGTAAATTAAAATTTTCAATATTAGCTTATTTAAGCACTGTAAATAAACAAAATAAGACAAATATTCTTGGTCGTTCCAGTGGTAAAGGGAATCTTGAAATTTATTTGAATATCGAATTTGATAATGAAGAGAGACATCATGCTGATAAAGCTTTTGAAGAATTGAAAAATGCAGGTCTTATCCATCCCACTTATAGTGACTTAATCGAACCTGAAAATTGGATTGAAATAACTGATAGGGGTCGCAAATGTTATATGAATCAAACTCTTGATGCTCTAGATGAAGCACTCTTATCTTTAGATAAAAGCCTTCTTGAAATAAGAGATGGCGCTTGGGTAGCATTGGAAGCAAAAACGGCGGACTCTTTACGCCAGGCAGCACATTCTGGCCGTGAATTAATAACACATGTGTTGCATAGTGCAGCTTCAGATGATAGTGTCACTGAACAAAATAATTTCCAGAAAGATATTTCTTCTAAATCTGGAATAACTCGGCGACAGCGAATAAACTATATTTTGAAAGAGAGACACGGAAAAATATCTAAAAATAAATTAAAAGTTATTGAGAAAGCATGTGATCTTGTATTAGCAATAAATGATGAATTACAAGGGGCTTCACATTCTTCATTACAACCAAATTATAATGAAATAAAAAATATGTTAAATACTGCAGAAATGGCACTTGAAAAATTATTAGTATCAAATAAATTAAGCTAACAATCGCATTAAACTGAATTTGCCACTCGGAGCATGATTTCAGTTTGTAAGTTTTTTTAGTGGCAAATCAGCTTATGCTTGTCCGTTATGATTTTTACTCTTAATGAAAGGTGAGCTTGAAGTTGCTCGAATTTCGGAATGAAAAAGGTAAACTAGTATCTGGAAATGAGGTTGTTTTTCCACTATTCACACAAGGTGGGCAAACTGGCTATCGCCTTATTGGAACTGGTTTTTTAATTCTCAAGAAAGGTGTTTTTGTTACTGCAAAACATTGTCTTACAGATAACTCTGGGAATAAGTTACCTTGGTTGATGGGACTAATGGCTCATGGACATATGCGTCGTGTTGATATCGTTATACTACACGAAGAAGTTGATGTAGCTGTAGGGATTTTTGAAAAAGGAGATTATGATTGTAAAGAATGTACAAATCATCGAATTATAAGCCTTACTAATCGTACACCGGATGAAAATGAAGAACTATTTCATTTTGGTTGCAATCAAACTCGTTTTGACTTATTTAAGAAAATTGATGATGAGTGGCTGGAATTACAGGGAAGAATATCTCTACGAGGTTATAAAGGTCGTTATGAAGGTTTTTGTCCTGGAGATCCTACTGCTCCTTGGCCTCATCATTTTACTAACTCATATTTTCCGTCTGGAAGTAGTGGTGGCCCAACTGTGAGTGCATGCGGATTTGTATGTGGTATTAATAGTCGAAGTAGTAAGGGATTTGAGGAAGTTCCTCCACATGGGCGGTTGACTAGAGTTTCTGACCTTTTGACTGGGCAGCTTACTGGGAACATAATTGTTTCTGGAAGGGAATTGGTCAAACCAAGTTTCTATGATATTGTTATCCAAGGTGGAGGTAGAGTGGAAGGTTTTGAAAAATAACAAATTAAATTCATAATATTTTGGCAAAACACAGGTTAATGGTTAAATTGCCGTCTTAATTCAAGTCTATATTTATTTTCATCCACGGTTATTCAAAACATGGTATTTTATGTCTTTTCTTTCAAAAAGAAATAGTCTTAATTTTTATAAAAATAAAAAATTAGGCCTTGGTAAAAAACGATTGGATGCTCTTGAAAAGATTGGAATAACTAAAATTAGTGAATTAAAAGCTAGACTACAAAATGAAGATGAAAAAGATGAAATAGAAAAAATTATTCCTGCAAAATATTTAAAAAGGATTATCGCACCATTCCCAAATAGAATGTTTTATTCATCTACACTAATAGTAAAAACTGTTAGTATTCTGTTGCCTATCATTTCAATTATAACATTCATTGATTTTGTTTATATTAAAATAACAAAATCTAATCCACCTGTATTATTAGCAGAAGAAACAATTGAAAAAATTGGAAATCAAGTAACAATATCATTTTTAGAAAATAAGGCAAATTTTAATAATTCTACTAAATTTATCAATTCATTGTATGACAGCCTATTTAGTTTAGAAGCAAAAAGATTAAATATTACAGACAAAGAACTTCAGAATGCTATAAATAATTGGATTCTGGAAATTAGAAATCCCTATGAGAAAGGTCTTATTGAGTTTCATAAACAAAATTACAAACAAGCTAGTTCTTTGTTTGTGCAATCCATAGAGAGCTCGAAATCTAAATTATCAGAAAAATATTTAAATCTTGGCAACTCTGAGACACTACAGTATAAGTTTAATTCTGCTGTTAAAGCATATAAAAATGCAATTAAACTGAATGCAAATAATGCAGATGCACACAGAAGTTTGGGGAAAATTTTCTATAAACTGCGAAATTATACGAATGCATTAACATACTTTACAAAATATGATAGCATCAATCCTCTTTCTTTTGGTAATATCAATGACCTAGCAATGACATATGCTGATTTTGGCGTACAAACTGATGATATATCTTTAATTGAGAAAGCAAAATTTCTTTACAATAAACTTTTACAAGTTGACTCCACTGGTAAAGACACCACATATAACAATATAGGCGTCCTTTATGGCCAACTAGGCGAAATTGATTCTGCGCTTTACTACTTTAAAAAAGCTCCATCTCTTTACGGTGCATGTTGCAATGCAGGGTTTTGTTTTTCTATTAAGGCATATACGGATAGTGTAAATAAAACTCGATTTCTTGATAGCGCTATTTACTATACCAATAAAGCGATTTTTTTAAATCCAGATTATGCAATAGCCTACAACAACCTTGGCACTACTTACCAACAAAAACGAGATACATCATTAGCAATTATAAACTACAAAAAGGCAATTATCATTGATCCAAATCTACCTTCTTCATATTATAATTTAGGTGATTTATTACTTTCAACTGGACAAATAGATTCAGCTAAAATTATATATACCATAGGAACAAGAAAAGACAGCACATTTATGGGAAATTTTGTTGGTTTAATTAAATATCATATAGTACAAGAAAATTTTACAAATGCTGCAAGGCTGATAAATAAAGTTGAGCCAAAACTGATAGATAGCATGACTGAGGGTGTAGATTCTGATGGTAAAAATTTTGGAGAGGTTTTATTAAATAATTTAACTAAAAATCATCCAAAACAGCTCGGAAGAGCATATCAGGACAAAGAGCTTAAATTAGCGATAGATAGATTAAGAAAACACATAAATTAAATTACAATTTGGTGCTGCTGATTTGCTCTGTTCTATTGCCAGTCTCGAAATCTCCGGTAGGCCGACGGGCAGTGCTTTCTGTGAAGTCCGAAATAGACCACGCTCTCAGCAGAGCAAAGAGTTCAGGCTGGCTGTACTACACCAGACTGAATCGCGCCGACTAAAAATCCGGCCTGTCCGGCAGTTTCGCTGGCAGCCGAACAATCCGTAACAGTGAAAACAACCGTTCCCACAATCCCAGCTTGCGAAATAGTATTTTTTAGTTTTGCAACCACTTCTGCCGCAACTTCAATTGTCTCGGTGTGGCCGCAGGATTCAGCTCAAAAACGAAAGAAGAGTTGCGCGTTAGATCGCGGTAATTAAACACAAAATTCTCAACCAGCTTTTTAAATTCAGGGTTTGCAGATTCAACTTCAACTACTTCCCCGTTTCGTTCAAATTCAACTTTATAAGTCTGGCCATTGGTTTCTTTTTCCAATTTCTTCTCGAGACGGCGCATGCTGGTTCTTTTGATTTCTTTGCCATTGATTTTCATAAAAACATCGCCAGCCTGTAGGTCGAGTTCCGGTAAATCCGCAGGAAGTTTAGCGATGTAAAAGCGCCCGTCTTTGCCGCCAATACCTTTTTCTAAATCTTCAAATTCTTTTTGCTCGTTGTAGGTGATGCCAATTTTCTGATAATATTCTGTTAAAGGCAATGGATTGGCATTCTCAACATAACTCTCAAAGAAGTCTGCAACCTGGGGATAGGTTTTGTCAGCAATATCCTGGAAAAAAGTCTCCTCAGAAAATGGCCGTGACGGACCATATTCGTGGGTCAATTCTTGAAGAACATCCTGCCAGCCTTTTTTGCCATCCGATAAATCGAGCAGTAAAATATCCAACAAACCTGCGACCATGGCGCCACGCATATAAATATTACCATACTGCCGTGCACCTGTTGAGGAAAAGGAATGTTTTGCCAAATCAGTCAACGAATAGTCCTGACGGTAGTACAATTTATCGATGGCGATCTTGCGCCGCAAGACATTGAAATAGTCGTCCAACGAACGGGATTGTCCACGCAGAAGCATAATTTGTGCGGCCCATTCTGTGGTGCCTTCGTAGAGCCACAAATGTTTTGAAACTGTCGGCTCGGAAAAATTAAAATTATCGATGATTTCACTATGGATATTCAGGGGCGTGATAATATGAAAAAATTCATGCGCAGATGTTTTGATAAGTGATTCTTTCAACTTTTCAAACTCTTTTTCCTGATAGACATAACCTGAGCTGTAAGAATGCTCCCAGGCTCCGTAACTCGCGTCCTCAAAGTGATAAAGAAAAGTATAGTGGTCAACTGGAAGATCACCGATAAACTTTTCGGCGGCGATTAACATTTCTTCCATCGCGGCCAATATTTCAGCAGAATTCACAACATCGGTTTTCGAGTAGGTGTACACTTCAATTTTTGTGTCACTAATTTGCGTCGAAGCTTTGGTCATTCTTCCGAGTTGAATCGGTGAATCTACCAAATGGTCATAACTCTGTGCCACGTACCTTCCGGCCTCATTTTGAGCCAAAGCAGTGCCAACGAGCCATTCGGCTGGATATTTTAGATCGACATGGATTTCTTCAGCTTGTGTGCCCTCAAAATAGCCAAAAACAGCCTGGCCGTTGATGAGTGCGTGATCGTTTTCCAGGGAAGTGCCGCACATATTATAAATACGGTTGCTGTCGACAGGCGTGTCCCATGTTTCTGCGATTTCGTACTCGATTCGGGCAATTTTTTCCGGCTGCAACAAACGCCAGCGGTTGGTTGAAATTTGCCTGGTTTCCACAGGATTGTTTTCATCATCAAAAGCATTAAAAGAACGCACAAATCGACCCATGTCCATGGTTTGATAGGTGCCGGGTGCGGTGGCTGCAAATTGAAAATATGAATTTGCCGCTGTCAGCTTTCTGTTGAAAACTGTGACTTTAAACAGATCATCTACCCGGTCATTCAGGTTAATTTGAAAGGTGGTGACCTCTTTTGATGTTGAAAATAGCGGGTGTTTTGTGCAGGCCGAGCTCAATAATAAAAATAGTACAACTATGTAAAATCTGTTCTTCATAATTTTCCTCTCTGGCTATCCAATTAACTCAGCAATCGGTGAATATGTCACCCCTCCGGGGTTCTCCGGTTTTTTTGAGTTCACCGAGTTATAATCATTGCACCCCTCCGGGGTTTTGCAGCATTACAAAACAGATTTATTTTTTTAATCCTGGAGGGATGACGTGATTATAACAACTGAAAATCCCAATATTTAAACCCCGGAGGGGTGGCATAGTTTTGTAGACTTTTTGAAAAGGCTAATTTTTGCAATATAGGTAACATTATATTTTTACAAGAAGTTGAAAATGCTGAGTTAACTAGATAACCAGAATTTTCCTCAAGCGCTGATTTCTATTTGTTTTTACAATTCGATTTAGAGACGAAGGAAATGTTAAAATGTTGTCTACAAAAGTAACCGTATGTGTGATTTCTAATTTGAAAATTAAAAATCCCTTGCAATTTTGACTGGCGTTGTGTACTGTCTGTCCGTTATAAAATGCTTGATTTTCGCGGAATAAAACAAGACCGGGTGTCCGGGTATTCCTGCGTAATTCAGGAGAAAAAATGAAAATGAAAAATTTCTAAGCATAGATTTGAAAAGATTACAAAAAGCTTTGTTGTGGTAATATCGAATGAATCGAACAGGATTCTGCTTTTTGCTTGCTCCCAACTGGTTATTTAATCTCAAGTTCGTTTTATAATAATTTATAAATAATTGTTTTCGGATAATACAGGATTACGATGGAATTTGATTCATCCAATCACCCTCACAGACGCTACAATCCGCTTACAGGAGAATGGCTCCTGGTCTCCCCTCACCGAACTAAACGACCATGGCACGGGAAAACAGAAAGTTTTAATGTCAACAATCAGCCGGAATATGATCCCGGATGCTATCTTTGCCCCGGTAATATGCGGTCCAATGGTAAAGTCAATGATGCGTACGAGAGCACATACGTCTTTGAAAATGATTTTCCTGCCTTGATTAATGATATACCCAAAATACGTGACTTTGACCACCCGCTTTTTCAAATAGAAAGCGTTCGCGGAACGAGCCGCGTCATTTGCTATTCACCGAAACACAATATAACATTGCCGGAATTGTCGGTTGAAGAAGTCCGCCAGGTAGTTGAAATCTGGTCCGATCAAATACTCGATCTCGGAGTCGATTATCGTTGGGTGCAAATTTTTGAAAATAAAGGGGATATCATGGGGTGTTCCAATCCCCATCCACACGGGCAAGTCTGGGCTGTAAACACTTTACCAAATGAGGTATTCAAAGAAAATAGCAGACAGGCGGATTATTACATTGAAAATGGTTCCGTGCTTTTGCTGGATTATCTTGCGGTAGAGCTGGAGAAAAAAGACCGACTGGTCATCGAAAATGAAGATTGGGCTGTTCTGGTTCCTTTTTGGGCTGTCTGGCCATTCGAAACAATCTTGCTGCCTAAAAAATCAGTTCTGAGAATTCCTGAATTGCATGCCATACAAATGGCTAATTTAGCTGATATATTAAAACGAATGCTCACCAAATACGATAATCTTTTTAATATTTCGTTTCCGTATACAATGGGTTGGCATGGCGCCCCTATGGATAAATCTGATAATTCTCACTGGCAGTTGCACGCTCATTTTTATCCGCCACTGTTGCGGTCAAGTGCTGTTAAAAAGTTCATGGTTGGCTTCGAACTATTGGCAGAATCTCAGCGGGATATTACGGCTGAAGAAGCCGCAGAACGCTTGCGAAATTGTTCGGAAATTCACTACAAAATTCAAGAGCCGCGCTAAAAAAATCGTGCAATCCATTTCTAAAATATAAAAATTTAACATCCGTAATTAAGACATGTGCAGACACGGGTAATTCCTTAAGATATTATATGCGATTGATATTAAAAGCGGCTTGGGAAGATATGCCCCGCAAAAAGCAAAGGGACTACTCAGGATGTTTGCCTGTTGAAATGACCTCATCGACTTAGCGCGACATCCACATGTTTAAACTTGACACCCCATTAGGATTTCACCAATGTTCGACATAAAATCTATCCCCAGTGGAGCATACGATAAAATTCAATTGACGAATAATAAGAATGGTGAATTCGTTTCCATTTTCCCGCAATTGGGAGGCATGCTTCACCAAATTTGCCTGCGGAAAAATGAAACGAATTATCAAATTCTCGATGCCTGCCGTGATGAAGCCGAGTTAAAAATAAATGACAAGGCCAAAGGTGCAAAACTTTTTCCATTCGCCAACAGAATAAACGATGGGTGCTACGCATTCGGTGGAGAAAATTATCAATTGCCAATCAATTGGCCGCAGGAAGGCCATGCTATCCACGGTTTTGTGCGTGATAAAGTTTTTGCCATTGCGCAGGAGGAAATTACCGAGGATTATTGTGCAATTAGCCTGAGTTATGAATTTGATGGCCAATTTCCCGGATATCCATTTCCTTTTTTGCTGGAAATACAGTATAAAATTACGGCGCACTCTGAAGTCATCGTTACCACAAAAGCGACGAATACAGGGCACGAAAATATGCCCTTTGGCGATGGCTGGCATTGCTATTTTCAGTTAGGAGAATCAGCAGACAATTTGCACCTTTGCTTGCCTGCCAGAAATTCAATAGTTGTTGACCATCGAGGCATTCCAACCGGTGAAGAAAAGCTGGATCACTCATTTTTGCAATTAACCAAGATTGGGGACGGCTTTTTAGATAGTGGATTTAAACTTGGGATCGTTTCAGAAAAGGCTGTAGCTCGATTATTCGACCCTGAACAGAATGTTTCGATTGAAGTTTGGCAGGAATCGGGGAAAGGAAAGTACAATTTTATGCAGGTCTTTGTCCCGCCATCCCGGAGGTCTGTCGCCATCGAACCAATGACCTCGATGACGGATTCGTTCAACAATAAATCCGGACTGCAAGTTTTGGCGCCTGATGAAAAATATCACGCATCCTGGGGTGTAAAATTGTCGTAGCTCACGTTCATTTTTAGTCTATAAATTAAATGACGGAAAACCTCGATGGCATCACTTAACGAAATCCCGGACCGGTTAAATCAGGAATCCGTGCGCAGTCTTTTTCAGCGCATGTACTCAGCGACCGAAACAGAAATTCTCCACCAGATCAAGAGGTACAATAGCCTGGCTACACGATACCCGGGCATTTTCGCTGCGACCGACGATATTCGTTTCTTTTCGACTCCGGGGCGAATCGAACTGGCGGGTAACCACACAGATCATAACAATGGATGTGTGCTGGCAAGTGCAGTAAATATCGATATTTTGTCTGCCGCAGCAACAACGAGTGATAATATTGTTACCCTTTATTCTGATGGTGTTGCCGATCCCTTCATCATCGATTTAGCGCGTCTCAAAATTGATGAAAATGAGAAAGGCACAACAAATGCGCTTGTGCGTGGTATCGCAGCCAAATTTCACAGTGAAGGTTTAAAAATTGGTGGAATTAAAGCTGTTTTGACCAGCGATGTGGGTATCGGCTCCGGGCTCAGTTCATCAGCGGCATTTGAAGTTCTTATTGCAACCATTTTCAATCGATTTTATAACAAAGGTGTGCTTGCACGATTGCAGCTTGCGCAATTTGGTCAGTTCGCTGAAAACAATTTTTTTGGCAAACCGTGCGGATTAATGGATCAGATTGCTTGTTCGCTTGGCGGCATTGTTGCTATCGATTTTAAGAAGCCACAATCTCCGGAAGTCAAACGCATCCGTACCGATCTTTTATCCGGAAAAACCAGCATTCTTGTTGCAGACACAGGTGGAACACATACGGATCTAACGGACGATTATGCGCATGTCGGCAACGAAATGAGAATGGTGGCCGCTTATTTTCAAAAACAATCTTGTCGCGAATTGAGTTGGCCTGAATTTCGGAGAAAAATCCCCGAGTTGCGAAAAAAAACAGGGGACAGGGCTGTGTTGCGGGCCATGCATTTTTTTCAGGAGAATGAGCGCGTGCGTCAGCAGATGATCGCGTTGGAAAAGGACGATTTAACCTCGTTTTTGAATTTGATGGCCGAATCAGGCACTTCCTCCTGGAAACAGGTACAGAATATTTTTGCGGCAAAATGTCCGGAAAATCAAGGTGTCGCATTGGGCCTGTCGATGACGGAGCAATTTCTGCAAAATATTCCCCAAAGCGCCTGCCGCGTACACGGAGGAGGTTTTGCCGGGACGATTATAGTTTTTCTGCCAAATGAAAAAGTGCCGGACTATCAAGCGCTGATGGAACCTGTTTTTGGTCCGGGCTGCGTTCAGAAATTGGCAGTTCGCAACAATGGAACTTTAGAGGTGAAGCTTTAAAGTGGATTGTTAATTTTATTGTTTCTGCGCGCTAGTTTAAAACTATGCGCTTCCAGCGCAAGACTTTCCGTTAATGCCTTAAAAAATAAAGATGCAATGCAAATATTGAATTGAAGAAACTTCAGCCACTGATTTACACTGATTGAACACAGATTTTATCGGGTTTAAAAAATCCGTGTTTCATCGGTGTTAATCTGTGGCCAATAAAAGCATTTCCTGTTTGGCGTAGGCGCTGGGCGAAAGATCATTTTAATGACCAATTGAAAAAGATGGCTTACAAATTATGAAAATTTAATGCTTGAATAATGGACTTTCAGTCCTGGCTGGTTTAGTTCCATAAATAAATTGTTTGGGGTGACAGTCTCGGTGATAATACTTGGATTATATTGCGGCGGATTTCTGCTTGGGCTTTATCTCGTTGTAAATAGTTTGCGAACAAACAGTCAGGGTGAATAATTATGGACAACAGGGTTGAGAAATATCCGAATGGTTTTTGAATACAATTATTTGTATGCCTTAATTTTAATCGCCATGACCATGGTGCTGTTTTCGTTGCAGAACAGCCAATGAGATATCATCAAAAAACGGGGCTTCTTTTTTAAACTGTGCAATTTCACGAATGATTGATTCACCCATATTTTGTGCGTTGGCATCGTGGTGTTTTAATAAAATCTCTCTCAGTCGATCATCCCCGAAAAAGACGCCGTCCTCGTTCATTGTTTCGGTGACGCCATCCGAATACAGGATTAAAAAATCTTGTTCATTAATCAACACTTCCCTGGTTTCGAAACTCGCCTCAGACATCAATCCAAAAGCTGGAGCGTGGGAATCCAGCTCCTCGATGTTTTTCCCGCGAATTATCAACGGCGGCATATGGCCGGCATTCAGCAATTTTACACTATTTGAATTTTTTTGAAACTCGGTGAAAATAATCGAGGCAAATTTGTTCGGTAAGCTATCTCTGTGAAAAATGCTGTTAATTTTCTCAGCCAGTTTTGATAAAGTCGAAAATTCCGTTAGAAAAGCTCGAATTGTGGCTTGCAATTTCGCCATAAACAGGGCTGCTTCCAGTCCTTTTCCGGAAACATCGCCAAGAGCCACACCGCAGGTCTCTTCATCGATGCAATAAAAATCGACCAAATCACCTCCGACGTCATTCGCCGGACGCGTATAAAGCCAGATATCCCAACCTTGAACTTGTGGCATTCGGTCGGGCATCAGAGCAATTTGCACTCTCCGGCCCGCTTCAAGTTCATCGCGGGCGAGCAATTTGTCTTTTAGTTCCAACATCAGAACAAACAATAAAATAAGCGGACCGAGAATATGTGAATTGATTCCGAAACTACCGGAACTTCCTTCCGCACCAGTAAAAGTAGAGGATATGGAAAGAAGGAGTCCGATGAGTAAAATTAATCGGCGAAGCGGATTCAATTTGAGGAACATCAACTTAAGCAGCCAAACGAATGTCCAAAAACTGCGTTTGGCCATATTCATGTCAACGAGACGTGCTTTTCGATCTTCATCAAGGTAAAAATCCTGCAGTTCTTTGAATTCTCTTTTAACCGACTGAAAAAAATTTTCCTGCTTAAATCCTTCTTTAAACGCCTCGCTAAGTTTGGCCTCGTGCGAATTCTTTGACTTCATCGTTTTCTCACTTTAGGTGTGCAATTGAACCGGTTGGCACGCTCAGGGCATAAATCGGATTGCACATTTGTTTTCTATTGCATTAAACTTTTGGAAACCATTATTTTATGTTCGTTGAAAAAAGGTTTTTGTTTCCGGATAGGATAAGATAAGTTTAATTTTACAATGTGGAGTCCAAAAATGCAAGAACGTCGTGAGTTTTTAAAAAATATTTCGATATTTGCCATCACTCCAGCTTCCTTTTTTAATAGACTACTGTACTCAGAACGCCAATTATTCAAAATTTCATTGGCGCAATGGTCGTTGCACCGGGCTTTCCGTGCGAAAAAAATTGATAATCTGGATTTTGCCCGAATTTCCAAAAGTGAGTTCGAAATTCATGCGATCGAATACGTGAATCAATTTTTTAAGGATAAAGCAAACGACAAAAGGTACATCGCTGAAATGAAAAATCGGGCACAAAGTGAAGGTGTCAAAAGCCTGCTGATTATGTGTGATGGGGAGGGACGTCTCGGCGATCCGGATAAAAAAGAGCGACGCAAGGCAGTGGAAAATCATTTTAAATGGATTGAAGCAGCGAAAATGCTGGGCTGCCATTCCATCCGGGTGAATGCAGCAAGTGAAGGTACATTTGCCGAGCAGCAAAAACGTGCTGCGGACGGTTTGGCGCAGTTGACTGATTTTGCGACACCGTTCAAACTTAACGTGATAGTGGAAAACCACGGTGGCTGGTCCAGCAACGGGGAATGGTTGGCAGGAGTGATGAAATTAGTCGACAAACCAAACTGCGGTACATTACCCGATTTCGGCAATTTTAGAATCAGAGATGACGAATGGTATGATCGCTACAAAGGTGTTGCCGAACTTATGCCTTTTGCCAAAGCCGTCAGTGCCAAATCAAACCGTTTTGATGAGAAGGGCAATGAGATCGACAGTGACTTTTATCGCCTGATAAATATTGTGCTCTCCGCCGGATACCATGGTTATATTGGCATCGAATACGAAGGGAGCGAGCTCAGCGAATATGATGGCGTTCGGGCAACAAAAAAATTACTTGAAAAAGTACGTTCGGAATTGGCAAATAAAAAATAATCGCTCTGTTTAAGAAACGGTAAGAATTATCCAACTGTTTGGAATGAAATATTATTCAGGCAAATACTCTCACAAAGCCACGGAGCTTTATTTTTAATATCTTTAAGTCATTCTCTGCGGCTCTTTATGAGAGAATTATATCAGGCTATAAATCAACTTATTATTTAAACAGAGCCAAAATAATTTTTTCGATGATTTATTAAATTTCAATCCGACAAATATTTTCCACGGGGATCTCGATTTTGGTTCAATGACATATCTTTGAGGAGCAAAATTATGCAAAAATTCAGCACACAACCACACATTTCGGACAGGGAACTCACACTTTCGCGGCTTATCAAAGCGCCTCGGGAAAAAGTATTTCGAGCGTGGACAGAACCTGAATTGATCAAACAGTGGTTTGCTCCCCGCCCATGGACGGTCGCTCGCGCAAAAACTGATGTACGGCCAGGGGGTAGCAACTTGATAGTCATGCAAAATCCGGATGGGGAAGAATTCCCTGCATCCGGGGTTTATCTTGAGGTGGTGAGAAACGAATTGTTGGTGATTACGGATGCGTACACCGAAGCGTGGCTGCCCTCGGAGAAGCCTTTTATGACCACAATCCTCACTTTTGAGGAGGCCGATGGCAATACAAAATATACAGCGCGTGCCCGCCATTGGAATGTTAAAGACCGCAAAGAACATGAAAAAATGGGTTTTCACGAAGGCTGGTCACAATGTACAGATCAACTCGCTGAGCTGGTTTTAAAATTATAAACCCCTTGTTTTTACTGATTCATGCTGCCAGCTTTGATTTATTATACTCAGTGAAAATGTGTCGCACACTTATTTGAATTGATGAAAATTAAGAAGAGGTAAATAATTCTCATTCTCCACAAAGTGTATAGAAGTGCACGGCACATCCGGTGATAGTTATAGATAAACAGGTCAAAACCGTTGTTATTGAACGGCGATTACCAAAGAAAACAGTGTTTTCATTAATTTCCATAAACAATCGATTATTGGATTGAACCTATTGATCGATTCCTGACATGATTTCTTCCGAGTGATCAATGACAAAATCCCGGTCATTCAGCAATGATTCTGCCTGCCCCGTGGCTTCTAAAACACCAAACCATAGTTTACTTGATGGACTAATTCTTTTACGCTCGGACGTTGCAATTGAAATCGGAATATGGGTGAAAACATTGTGCCACAATCCAATTACCACGTCTGTTTTGCCAGCCATGGCCGCATGAACCGCATTACGGCTCAAATTATCACAAAACACACTGTCGTTTGCTGTTGGCAATACGCTGCGGATCTGATAGGTCGGCGTGATGTATTTTAAGTTGATGCCGATTTCCTGCTCCTTAAAAAATTCTTCAATACCGTCGCGTAGAAATGTACCAATATCTTTGTGGAGCAAGTTCCCGGAAGCATCGCGTTTAGAGCGTTCACCCTGAATTAAATCCTGCCCGGCTCCCTCGGAAACCACAATAACAGCGTGGTTGCGTTTTATCAGCCGTTCCTGAAGCCGACGCAAAAATCCATTGGCGCCTAACATTTCAAACGGAATTTCGGGTACAAGGCAGAAGTTAACTTCCCTGCTGGCGATTGTTGCATTGGCAGCGATAAAACCGGCATCACGCCCCATAACTTTCACCAATCCGATGCCGTTTTGATGGCTGTGGGCTTCGGCATGTGCACATTCCAGGACTTTACGTACTTCCTCGACTGCTGTATCAAATCCAAAAGTTTTGTAGACAAAATTGATGTCGTTGTCAATTGTTTTGGGCACGCCAACAACGGCGAGATCGAGCCCGCGCTTTTGTACTTCTTCACAAATGGCATGGGCTGCTCTTAACGTGCCGTCGCCACCGATGGTGAACAGAATATTGACCCCTTCATTTTCCAGCGTTTGCGTCATAACCTCTGGATCTGTGCTACCGCGCGAGGATCCGAGAAACGTTCCCGGTGTTCGTTGAATATTTGCAACGTTTTCCGGTGTGAGTTGAATCGGCTTTAAATTGCTGTCTGGGTTCAAACCTGCGTAGCCGTATGGTATTCCGATAATATTTTTAACACCGTATCGGTAATAGAGCTGCATGAAAAGTGAACGAATAACATGATTTAAGCCTGGCGACAGTCCGCCACAAGTGACAAGTGCAGCTTTTGTGTAAGCCGGACGAAAGTAGATTTTTTCACGGGGTCCTGCCCGTTCGATGGTTGGGCACGAGGGATCACGCGTATTCTCTATTTCTGAGTAAATGCGCACATTATCCGGGGTAAAGCCGGCGCTGCGCCCGTCTTTGCTGGCTTTCAGATTTAAGGGGGAATCGAAGCGGCATTGACCCAGGGTTTTTACAATATAATCTTCCTGAGAATATTTACTAGGGCTCATCTATTTTAACTCCTTTATTTATAGCTTATATCCTGATCACCTGGTTTTAAAGTTCGGCATTGAAGCTATTAAAATATAATTTCTATGCCCTTTTACCATGGTTTTTTTTGGCTTCTTGATCGATTGGTATATTTGCCGGTAAAATGAATAATTTTTTTTGGCTCAGTTTAATAAACGAGTTGATCTAAAGTCCTAATTATCCAGAAAGATTGTTGTGGAAATTAGCACCGCAGTTTCCGCAAGGGCGTGTGACAGGGACCGCTGTGCTTAACTTCATCACCACCGGTGCAGGTTTTGTCAAGCAAATGAGCCGAGGGTTCGTACCGTTTCTTTAAAAAAGCATAATTATTAAATGAAATTAATAGGAAAATAGCCATCGATTCCAAGGGTGTGGTTACACCAGGAGATTATTTATTGACTTGCAATATGGAGGAATCTTATCTATTTTATTCGTCGAATTAATGAATGCCAAACGTGAATTCCAGGAATTAGTTCATCATTTAGTGGAAAACAAATGGCTCATTGAGCCCATAATTTGATACGTGGATTTCAAACAATCATGTCAGACGAAAAAATCAAAATCTTGCCGGTCGATGTTGCGAACAAAATTGCAGCCGGCGAAGTTGTGGAAAGGCCGGCGTCGGTCGTTAAAGAAATGGTTGAGAATGCCATCGATGCCGGAGCAAATGAGATTACAATCATTTTAAAAGAAGGCGGAAAAGATCTGATACAGGTGGCGGATAATGGTAGCGGAATGAGTGCAAATGACCTGAAATTAGCATTTGAACGGCACGCTACCAGTAAAATTATTTCTGCCGAAGACCTGGAGTCAATTGGCACGCTCGGCTTTCGCGGAGAGGCATTAGCGAGTATTGCATCCGTTGCTCGTATCGAAACAAAATCAATCGAACATGGACAGACATCGGGCTCTGAACTCCAATTGGAAGGCGGATTTATCGTCGAGGAAAAACCCGCTGGCGGCACAAGTGGTACGACAATCGCAGTTAAAAATATTTTTTTTAACACACCGGCACGCCGTAAGTTTTTACGTGCTACCTCGACCGAATACCGCCGTTGTCTGGTGATGGCAAACAGAATGGCTCTTTCTTTTCCCGAAATTCAATTTACCCTCGTCCACAACGGCGTTGTTATCTGGGAAGTAAAAAAACAGTCGATGCTCGATCGCGTTTGCACAATTTTAGGCAAGCGAGTCAAAGACAAACTCATCGAAATTAATGAGGATGAAGGGGCTGTGCAAATTTCCGGCGTCATCGGCACGGCCGAAACGCTGCGAAAAACCAGCGGGGAACAATACCTGTTTCTCAACAGCCGCTATATAACCGACCGCTCTCTAAATCACGCAGTCAGCTCGGCTTACGGTGAAATTTTACACCATGGCGGCTACCCACTTTACGTGCTCAATCTCAGTATTGATCCAGCACGCGTCGACGTCAACGTACATCCCACGAAAATGGAAGTAAAATTTCTTGATGACCGCATGATTTATTCACTTTTACGTGGTGCTGTTCGGCGCCGGTTAATGTCGACGCACAGTATTCCAGACCTGGGATCACCGAGGCGGGATACAATTCAGGCCGCACAGCAGAATCGTTTGTCCCCGGGATCAATGTCGCAACTACCGACCGATTTTTCCAGCAACAAAGATTTTCTCGATCCAGCTTCCATGCCCATCACCAAACAAAATTTTTTCAGCCCGCCATCCCGGCAGGAAGATCGGCAACAGCTTCATTTTGATTTGCCTGCCAATAAAAAAGATGGATTTGAACCGATGCCGGATACACCGGATTCTGGGCAATCGACGATGGCGTTTGAGAAATCAAACGTATTCCAACTGCACAAGAAATACATTCTTTCCCAGACAAATTCCGGGTTAGTTATAATCGATCAACATGCCGCGCATGAAAGAATTTTATACGAACGTGCATTAAAAAATTTTGAAAATCTGCAACCGCATTCTCAAAAACTCCTTTTTCCTAAAATGATTGAATTGTCCGCAGAAGATTTTGATACATTGCAGGAGATGGTTTCGTTCCTGGAAAAACTCGGTTTCATGCTTGGTGACTTTGGCAAAAATACGGTTGTCATCGATGGAATCCCCGCACGCCTGCGCGTTAAAAATTACGATTCTTTGCTGCAAAATATGATTGATGACTTTCGGCGCGGGAAACGCAATAATCTCGAAATCCGGGATAATGTTGCAAAAACATGGGCCTGTCATGGCTCAATTCGCTCCGGTGACGCGTTGACTTTTGAGGAAATAAATGCACTTATCGCCCAGCTTTTCGAGGCAGACACGCCCTATTTTTGCCCCCACGGCCGCCCTGTTATCGTTAAAATTTCTGTTGATGAGCTGGACATCCGGTTTAACAGAACATGATTATACAATAAGTTGAAAGTTGAAAGTTGAAAGTTAGTGGTTCTGAAAACACAGTACCCGTTATCGTCATTACCGGCCCTACAGCATCGGGAAAAACGGAAGTCGCTATTGAACTGGCAATGAAAATTGGCGCTGAAATCATATCAGCCGATAGCAGGCAAATTTACAAAAATCTGACTATCGGAACAGCCAAACCAACAAGCGAACAATTAAACAGGGTATCCCATCATTTTGTTGATATTTTACACCCCTCAGAAGAATTCAGTGCGGGGCAATTTTCCCGGCAAGCACGGCGGCAAATAAATAATTTGCGCAGCCAAAATATAAATGTGGTCGTGACTGGTGGCTCCGGAATGTACATCGAATCGTTGCTGGATGGTTTTTTTGAACCTGAAATTAGCAATAAACGGATACAGCAACAACTGAAGGATCGTGCGCAAATTGAGGGCAGTGAAGTTTTGCATACAGAGCTTCAGAATGTAGATCCGGAACGTGCCGCTGAACTTCAACTACTCGATTCCCATCGCATTGTGCGGTCGCTGGAAATTTATTACGAGACCGGAAAGAAGCATAGCGAATGGCTCAAGCAACCGCGGATCGCTGCAGATTTTCCATTTATTCTATTTGCGCTCAACTGGCCGCGGCCGGTTTTATATGAAAGAATTGAAAAAAGGGTTGATCGAATGCTTGAGCAAGGGTTGATCGCCGAAGTGGAATCTGTACTGGGAAGCGGTATTACGCGGGATACAAATTCTCTGTTAACAGTTGGTTACCGTGAAGTTGTTCAATACCTTGACAATGAATTAAGTTACGATGCCATGGTCGATAAAATCAAGCAACATACGCGGAATTATGCCAAACGCCAGATGACGTGGTTCAAACGTGACAAGCGGATTCAGTGGATTGATTGTAATGAAAAATCAGCGCATCAGATTGTTGATGAAATTTTGAATGCGTTGAATATCCCATGATTTGTGCTGAAATTAAATATTTATGCCATAAAATTACCAAACCTGGTTTTTGCGGGGAAGTGTAACTATGGGAAAATTCCCACGATTTTCAAAACATGCGTTTATCCGGTTTTTGCGGGAAAAAGTGGAGAAAATATTGTTTATGGGGAGTTGGCCCGCGAAACTGGGAATCTTGGTCGGTTTTCAGGGCACCATTTTGATTACCCGGTACAGAATTCGATTAAACAAATTCCCCAGCGATATTCCACAGTTGAAAATTGTATTTGCCTCAGATTTTCATATGGGACCGACAACTCATGCAAAACACATCACACAATCAATTGATAAAATTAGTGATTTAAAGCCGGACATACTTCTTTTGGGTGGAGATTTTGTTTATTTAAAAACCGATTATATCGATTCATGGTTGAAAATTATTGCTCAGAAATTACCGGAATCGATGAAAAAATATGCAGTGTTGGGAAATCACGACAACCATCTTGATGCAAAATATATTTCTGCTGCATTGGAAAAATATGGCATAAAAATGCTGTGCAATCGATTTGAAATACTGGCACCCCCTTATGATTTCATCAGCCTGCATGGCCTTGATGATTGGCTTTCGGGTACACCAGACGTCGAATCAGCGTTCGAACGACAAGCCGCAATAAAAATTGTGCTCATGCATTCGCCATCCAATTATCTCGATCTGCAGAATACCGAGTTTGATTTGGCTTTTTGCGGCCACACCCACGGTGGGCAAATTGCCTTCGCAGACGGTTCACCGCTCCGGGCTGGATCGGGACCATTATCACGGCAATTCAACTTTGGCCTGTTCCGTTTGGGAGAGAAAATGCAAAAAACACTGATAGTCAGCAAGGGCGTGGGCTTTGGTTCGGTGCCATTTCGAATCAACTCCGCACCGGAAATTATTTCATGTCGATTGACCGCTGAGTGAAATTGAAAAACTGAATTCGGCCTGGATTGCCATGCTTGTCTCGTTTCAACTCATATGTGGGAGATAATCCCAGATAAAACTTTTCTGCCAATTTTCTCGGCGCCCTCTTTTTCCTTGATTTTTAGCAATGAAAATATAGTTTGTATGCGTATCATTTATCAAGCGAATGTAGCTCAGCTGGTAGAGCATCGGCTTCCCAAGCCGGGGGTCGCGAGTTCGAGTCTCGTCATTCGCTCTTTTTATTTTGTGCCTAAACCATACAAAAAAACTGTAAATTTATGTCAATAAGGACTGTGTAAATTTGGTGCGAATTTTCCATTATCTCGCGTTATTTCTATTGTTTTTAAACCAAAAAGTTTAAAATAGGTTTAAATTTTACAGACATAATCCATCTCAAAAAAAGCAGCTTTTTCTTAATATATTGAGCTGCTTTTTTTATTGGCTATTTATAGATTGCCGTGGAAACAGGAGTATTTAAATGCCACTTCACAATAAATAGGATAATTTGAAAAAGTAATTTTAAAAACACTTGCCTGAGGGGCAAGGGGTCGCTGGTTCAAATCCAGTCGCCCCGATTTAATGCTTGGAGACTGTAATTTTTTGAATTAAAGCAAGTTACAGCCTCTTTTTTTTGTCAATTTCAACAAATGCTGAATGGGTCCTGGGTGGTATACAGAGATGGTCGGATTTCGTAGGACATTTTTTCGTGCTTTAGAAAATGCCTGGTTGCAGAAAAAACCGCCTGTTGGCGTTATCTTTCATTCTGATCGAGGTTGCCAATACGCTTGTCATGAATTTCGAGCAAGCTTAAGAAAGAACAAAATGATTCAAAGTATGAGCAGCAAAGGCACTTGCTATGATAATGCTGTCAATGAAAGTTTTTTCCATTCATTAAAAACAGAATGGGTTTATTTCAAAAAATATGAAAATCAACAAGATGCGGGACGCAGTATTTTCGAATACATTGAAGTCTTTTATAATCGTGAAAGATTGCATTCTTCACTGGATTATATGAGTCCTATTGAATTCACTAAACAAAAAAATCGCTGCATAACTTAACTAATAGTCCATTTTTCTATTGCAAGATTACTTTTGTGGTGAGACATCTTGCTGGAATTTGATTTAAATTTCGGTGGTATTAATTTTTTCCCCGCTTGTATTTTTCTACCAGGCTCGCAGTTGTGATTCCAACTTGACCACGATAAATTCCACCCTTTCGGAAAGATGTTGATACACGAATGGCAACAGTGTTGTAGGCATCAAAATGGACTAACCGGGTGGGTATTGAGTAAAATCGTTCGATATTTTTAAATCCATTGAAATTGTTTTGCTGATGATTTTTTTCCCGAAATCCGGTTGATCCAATGAGTTGGCCATTAAAGTATACGCGATCACAATCTTTGATTTTACCAAGGGCAAAAACCAAGTTTTCGCCGGCAAGGGTGGAGGGGATTTTTATCTTTTTTCGATACCATGCAATACCTGATGGATTTTTTTGATTTTTTATTTCTTTTTCTCCGGGAATTTTCGCGCTGCTCCATTTTGAATCTGCAAAATCACTTTCTTTCCAGTTGAGTGAATCTCCGGTGCAGAATTTCCAGGTACCGGAACAATTTATTTTCAAATCAAGGATCCCGGGAAAATTGTAAATCCCAATTGGTCCTTCATAAATCCCACCGCTGATGCTAAAATCATATACCCGGACAGCCAAGAGATTTTTTTTGCCCATAAGAAGCAATTTGGCGGGAATCTTGTAAAGACGCTGCTGGTCCCACGCGGTTTCATACTCTGGAGGAAAATGGCCTGATGATGCAAAGAAGTGTCCATTTAAAAATACTTCATCAACATCATCAATGCGGCCCAGCTTGAGGTAAAGATTGTCTGTTGGCATTTCCTCCGGCATCAGAAACCAGACACGGTACCAGGCAAACCCATCGTAGCCTGGGAACCCGGCATTTTCCCACAAAGATGGCACTTTAATTTTTCTCCATTGGCTCTCATCATGGGTTGGCAGGGCGAATGCAGGATTGTCCCCGATTTCATAGCGCCATTGATCTGGTAGTTTAATTTGTAAGTGTTGATCTTGTTGAAGTGGAGCCAAAATTAACAACAAAATCAAAATTGGTTTTATCAATTTTTATCCAATTATTTGGTATCAACCGAAATACAGAAATATTCCATGTAAACCTGATGCAAAAATGGTACTGCCGTATTCTACTCAGAAAAATATATCCCCAGCGCATAGTGGAAAAATTGCCCAATATCATATTTTACGATTGGATAATTCTTTCTCTAAACCGGGTCGATTTATTTGATATCTTGATAATACATAAAAGTTTAACTGTAATTGTCAATAACTGTATGATTAAGTGTAAACAATTGTAAAAAGGCGTTCTACGATTGACAGATTCGGTTGTTCACCGGTTGAATAATTTCAGGGTTGTTCAAAAACACCTGCGTGTAAAATGAATAACGTGTTTTGCTTGTTCCGCCACGCTATTTTATAATTATGCGCTTACAGCGTACAGTTGTGTAGTTTAATTATTTTAATACAAATTATTTTTAACGCTTTTTAAAATAAGTAGTCTATTCCTGTTTTGGGCAAAATATTTCTATTGATGAAATTTATTAAAAATAATAGCTTGAGATGAGTTTTTTTTGTGAAATCCTATTTTTATTTGAACAGTTTTTTTTGTCGGTGGTCTAATTCGGCGATCAGAAAAAATCATGAATCAGGATTACAAAAAAAGGAGAAATTATGAAGTTCTCTCGACTTTTATCAATGCTATCATTGGTTTGCGGTGTTTGTCTTCTCTTTATCGATACCGGATTGGCAGGCAACAAACTGCATTTGAGTACCAAATCACAAGCGGCAAAATCAGCCTTTGTCGACGCAGTACAGTTGCTCGAAAATCAGCAATTTCAGCAAGTGCTGCCGGAAGCACAAAAAGCAATCGCTGCAGATTCCAATTTTGCGATGGCACTAATGCTGCAATCTTCCTTTGTTCCGCAAGCCCAACGCATTCCGCTGCTCGAAAAAGCTTTGACTAAAAAAATGAGCGATGGTGAGCGAATGTACATTCATGCCATGCTCGTGCTGCGGCAGGGCAAAAACCAGGAATCACTCGATGAATTTACAGCGTTGCGCAAAACCTATCCCGGTGACCGCATGGTGCAAATGATGTACGCCCAATTGCAAATGGGGCAGGGTAATTTCGCTGAAGCAATTCAAGGTTTCAAGTTTGCGGAAAATATCGACGCTTCCACCACCCGTGCAAAATCGTTGACAGGTTCCTGTTATCTTTTAACCGGCAACTATGATGAGGCACGCACTGTTTATAAAAAAGTGTTGTCGATGACCGATCCGGATGCATCGCCATTTATTCCATTTTTTGGCATGGCGTGGGCTGATATTTATCAGGGAAATCACCAGAACGCATTTAAAATTTATGATGAATATTTGGCGCGGTATAATCGCAATGGCGCTGCGCAGGGCTTTCCGCCAGTGTGGATATGGAACCAAATTGCGCGCGTTCATCTCGAACTTGGCGACCCAGCGGAAGCATTGCGGTGCTACGAAACAGGATATAAATCCGTTCAGCCAACCCCGGACTCACAAGTGGATTCGACCCAAAAACTGGTGTGGCTTGGGAGAATGAAACATGGCAAAGCCCGTTCGCTTGCCAAGCTGAGTCGATTCGAAGAAGCCGATGCCATTATCGCCGAGGTGAAAAAAATGATTGATGAAGGCGGCGAACAGGCGGAACAATACATCCCGGCCTATCATTATCTCGTCGGCTACATCATGCTGGAAAAGAAAAATTACCCCGCGGCAGTTGAACATCTCGAGAAATCTGATCAAAGCGATGCTTTCCAAACCTATCTGCTTGCAAAAGCCTATTACAAAAATGGCCAGGAAACACAAGCCAGAGAGAAATTTCAGGCCGTGGTTGATTCAAATAACAATAACGTGGAGAGAGCGCTATCTTATCCCACTTCATATAAAATGTTGCATAAATTGGCAGCAAAATAACTGAGTTTTTTAGTAAAACATCTTTCACGCAATTAATTTTGAGGACAAATATTTTGAAAAAATCACACACAGCTCTCGTACTGATTCTATCTCTATTATTTATTAACACTCTTTTTGCCCAGAAAATGACGATCACCACGAATTCAAAAGAGGCGCTTGCTGCCTTTAATGAATCCTATGATCATTTCCTTAACTTACGCAATCAACAAATCGCTGCTGCGGCTGACAAGGCGCTGGCCGCCGATCCCAATTTTGCCATGGCACTGATGATGAAATCTGTCACCACGGCCGGCGATGCTGGTATGGAAATTCTCACCAAAGCAACGGAACAGAAAGTAACAAAAGAAGAAACGCACTACCTGAAAGCATGCGTTATGAGTCGCAAGCAGAACAATAATAGTGCGATCGCGGTGTTGCAAAAATTAGCCACAAAAGTTCCTGATGATGAGCGCGTACTCACATTTTTGGCTGCATTGCAATTGCAGGAAGGCGATTATGAAGGCGCACTCGCAAATTTCACCAAGGCCGAAAAAATTGTTCCCGGTCTTCCGTACGCCGTTCAAAACAAAGCTGGCATTTTGATCACAGATGGAAAATATGCAGATGCCCGCGATAATTACAAGAAATTGATTAAAAATATGGATGCTGATGCGTCGCCATTCTTGCCATTTTTTGGAACCGCCTGGACTTATCTTTATGAAGATGAACCTGCAGCTGCATTGGAAATGATCGACGAATATCTTGCCCGTTACAATCGCAACGGTGCTGCACAGGGATTTCCTCCCGTGTGGATTTGGAACCACAAAGGCCGGATTAATCTGGAATCGGGAAATCTCGATGAAGCAATGCGCTGCTACGAAACCGGGTACAAATCAGTGCAGCCAAGCCAGATTGATTCCACCCAGAAGTTACTATATTTGGGACGCCTGCACCACGGCCGTGCACGCACTTTGGCCAAAATGGGCAAAACCGATGAAGCATGGAGCATCGCAGAAAATTTGAAAAAGATGATCGAAGATGGCGGTGAACAAGCCGAACAATATTGGCCGCGTTACTACTATCTTGCCGGTTACGTAAAGCTTGAAGCTGGCGACTACAAAGATGCGATTAGCCTGTTGAAGCAATCGGATAAAAATAACGCGTTCCACGGTGTTTTGCTGGCGCGTGCTTATTATAAAGTGGGTGATTCGGATAATGCGCGAACAGCTTACCAAAAGGTCGCTGATAATAAACGCAATAGTGTTGAGCGCGCGCTTGCCTACCCTGAAGCACAAAAAATGCTTGCCAAGTTAGGCACAAATTAATTTATTTTTCGGGTACTCGCTCATTTTTGGAATGTGCGAGTACTTGAATTGGTTTATATTGAAGTTGCCCTCACGGACCGAATTACATTTAATTAATTAGATAAATGGAGAAGAGAATGCCCAAAAAAGTTATGCAATCCTATGAAATGATCCCGGATCGTTTCAAACAGCGTTATTTCACTTTCTACGAAGAGCTTTACCATCCCGAGCGCAGCGTGCTCGATATTAAAACCAAAGAATTGATTTCCATTGCAGCCTCACTCGCTGCGGGGTGCAAGGGTTGCCTGCAAGGCCATGTGCTCAAAGCAGTGAAACACGGCGCAACGCGTGAAGAGATCGGGGAGGCAATCGCAGTTGCTGTGGGAATAAATGCGGCGGCAATCGTTGATCAGACTGATATTGTAAATAAAGAATTTAATCTTGTTCGTGAAATCTGGGGTGAGCCTGAAGACGAAAAATCGGACGGAATCAACGGCAAAAAATAAGCTACCGGAGCCCATATTTCGAACCTGGTCATTCTTCTTAAGTATGACTGAAACTCGTCCAAAAATAATATCCTTGATACAGGAATTTTATCAACAATGAAATTGGTTTTAGGAGCACTGCTCACATTATTGCTGCTCGGGCAGGTCGATGTACAGATTATCTCTCCAATAATCCCTGAGTTAAGCAAATTTTTTGATGTCAATATTGCCACAGCAGGTGTGGCTGTAACTGTTTACTCCGTCGTTGGGGCAATCTGGGCGCTTGTCATCGGGCCTTTGTCCGACCGCTTTGGCCGGCTCATATTTTTGCAACTCGCGGCGGTCGTATTAGCGGGGGCTTGTGCCCTTGCCTATTTAACACAATTTTTCTCTATGTTTCTCCTCTCCCGTGCTATTGCGGGTATCGCCGGAGCGACGATTTCTGTTTGTATAATTGCACAAATCGCCGATATGTTTCCCTTTGAAAAACGGGGAAAAGCGATGGGGCTTGTCGGTGCTGTTTATGCAATTGCAGCAGTTGGTGGAGCGCCTGTGGGAGCACTGATTGCAGGGCAGTTTGGCTGGTCGATGCTCTATGCCGTCGCCTTTTTCATCGCTTTGTTTTTAGCAGCCTCGATGTATTTTACAACCGGCAAGCAAATGGGGCCACGAAATACGACTACAAACCCGGATGGTACGCCGCGATTATCACCAAAGATAGCAAACCCGCTTAAGGAATACCGAAATTTTATTAGCCAATCGAACACCCGCAATGGATTAATTCTGGCAGTTTTGATTTCGGCAACAGCAACGGCGGTTGTCACGTATCTCGGCGCCTGGCTGGCAGCCGACTTTTCCATGCAACCCGGGCAAATGGCGCCTGTTTATTTATCCCTTGGCGTTTCAACAATTGCCGGCTCCCTTTTTGGAGGATGGTTTTCCGACAAAGTAGGCAAGCAAGTACTCGTGGGCACAACCAGTATTTTCCTTGCTGTGGTGCTCTTTTGTACCATTTTCGTATCCAACATTATTGGAATTTATGGATTTTGTATCAGCGGTGGGCTGGTGATTGCCATGCGGGAAGGGCCATATCAAGCGCTGATAACTGAGCTCGTGAAATCAGAAGAAAGAGGTGCTTATATTGCCCTGAAGAGCACGGCTGCAAAAACTGGAATTGCTGTAGCTGCATCCATTGGTGGATTCCTTTTTGAACGATTTGGATTTTTTGCTGTTGCAAATTTTGCTGGAATTTGTAGTTTGATAGCGGGACTCATCGTTTTCCGAGCCCTGAAAATGTCCAGCTTGCAAGCTGATGATGCCATTGTGCAAGGAGTTAAATAAGCGAGGAATTTCTGTGCCGAAAAGCCGTTTACGAAAGTGGATTTTAAGGATTTTGTTCATTCTAATCTCATTGATCCTTCTGTTTTTTCTTGTTTTCATTCCCCTGTTTGTTACCCATTTTATGACACATGCGGGCAGTCGCCCAATGGATTTGCGCATAACAACCACACCACAGGATTTGGGAGCGCCATTCCAGGATATTATTTTCCCCTCAAAAACACCAGATGTGCACGACAGTTTGCAGATTTCTGCCTGGTATATGCCGCATGAGAATCCGAAGGGTCTGATAATTTATTCGCACGGCCTTTTCCGGTCGCGGCAGGAAGTTTTGCAACGTGCCGTCGATTTGTGGCACAGCGGATACGCCGGACTGCTCCTCGATTTTCGTCGCCACGGAAAAAGTGGCGATGGAAAAACCTCCATGGGATATCTCGAGCGGCAGGATGTGCTCGGCGCTATAGCATATGCAAAAGATTCACTCAATTTACAAATACCGATTGTCACGTATGGGGTTTCAATGGGCGCGGCGGCAACGCTGCTGGCAAATTCTGAGTCAACCCAGGTTGATGCCATTATCATCGATTCTTCTTTCCGTTCCTTTGATCACACGGTTAGCCATCATTTAAAACTATGGTTAGGGTGGCCGCGATTCCCGATCGGTTCGATTATCACGGTTCTCGCCAAATGGCGTATTGGTTTCACCGATGAACAATTTGATATGCGTGTCGCCATCGACAAAATCGGGGCACGCCCGATTTTTGTGATCGCCGGCGAAGCTGATACACGCATGCCGCCTGAGATTGCGGAGGAATTGTACAGTCATTGCCAGGGCGAAAAGCAGCTCTATATTGTTCCGGATGCCCGCCACGGCCGCGCCTACGAAGTTGATCCCACCGGTTTTGTCGAAAGGGTGGACCGGTTTTTGACCCGGGTAACAAAACTTCCAGCAAATAATTCATCCACCGGCATGTAGAAAACTCTAAAAATGAGTAAGATTAAACACTTATCAAAGTTGTGTGCCTGATTATGAGTAGTGTATGGATTGGTCGGATATCATGGAATTTGTGATAAGTTATTTGGGCGAGTACTAAGGCAGGGTTGATTTTTTCGTTTACCTGGCTTTTTGAAAAAATTGAATTTGCCAAGGTAGTAATAGTATAAAACTGAAATTGGCAAGGAATTTTAAAGTGAATCCCCTGAAAATAAGAAAAGCCACACCGCAGGACGTTCCAATCATTTTGCAATTTATTAACGATCTGGCGGTTTTTGAAAAGTTGGAAAATGAAGTCATCGCCACTGAAGAATTGCTTTTGGCAAACCTGTTCGGGGATAAAAATGTGGCAAATGCACTAATCGGAGAATTTGAAGATAAACCGGTTGGCATGGCCTTGTATTTCTATAGTTTTTCTACATTTCTTGCACGCCCCGGAATCTATCTGGAAGATTTATTTATCCAACCCGAATTTCGTAGCCGGGGTTTTGGTGAGCAAATGATCCGCCATTTAATTAAAATCGCAGCTGATGAAAACTGTGGCCGCGTCGAATGGGCTGTGCTGAACTGGAACGAACGTGCCATAAAATTCTACAAAAGTCTCGGCGCCGAAATGATGGACGAATGGACGACCTGCCGCGTCGATGAAAATGGGTGGGCGAATTTGTTGTAAATCAAATATAGAGAAAGCTTGAACTATTTAGCTTGGTTAATCCTGGCCTCGATTTGTTGGAATATTTGATCATCTTGATTCCTTGATTTCCTCAGGAAAATCATTATAAAATTTTTAAACGATTTTATTTTCAGCTGTTTGCCATTTGGATCGCGCAGTCCAAAAAGGGAATCGCTATCAACGAAACCGCTAAACTGCGAGTTCTGTTGCAGGCTTGATTTAGCTATTTCGTACTGGGTTCGCTGTTTTTTTTCACTTTTATAGCGGAAAATGAAAAATGAGTATTCCTGATACTGACCAATTACGCCATCCGAAAAATCAAATATGTTTTTCGTATCAAAAAAGTAGTTATTGTATAAAGCTAAGCTGCCTTTAAGATAAGTTATCCCATTTTCTGGAAGATTTTCATCTGGCAGATAGGAAATGATCTCCGGTTTTTTGGTTTGGCCTGAAATTTTTAAATCAATGATTATTCCCATCTCCGAAATAAAATCTGCCATATCAGATTCTGGAGTCATTCCAATAATTGTTACGAGAAAATTCCCTTTCCAATAATTCAAAAAATAGCTTTCCAGCCAGCCAGCATTACCAAATTTGATGGATTTGCCTTCATCGCCAGTTTTAAAAGTGTAGATACCATATGCAGCCTGGGGACTGTCCATTTCGTAAATCTCTACATTTAAGTCTCCTGCTATCTCATGAGTATATCTTTGGAAAACAACACGTTTAAATCCATATTCATGATATATTTCGGCACCACCGTTTATCAGCAAATACAGATCCTCCCCGGTTGCGACTTCCGGATCACCATCCAGAGTCCAACCTGCAAGTTCATCATTGCGGGGGAGTAAATTTTCTAAAGATTGCGAGATTTCACTTTTTTCAGTTGTACAACTGGCTAAATAAGTTATAAACACGCAAAAAAGGATTTGAGGCTGAATAGAATATTTCATCGGATTAATCCTTTTGTTGTGTAATCCAAATTGATCCTGAAAATATTTGTTATTGACCAAGATACTTGCATACTACTATCCAAGATCAAATGGAGACTATTCAATTACAAGGTAAGTTCTTTAATCCTGACTTTATTGAGATCGATTTCACCCAATCCGTGTTCGTGGGCCTTTTTTATTGCCAGAATTGCTCGCGGATCGTAACCAAATAATGTGGCACAATAGGCATCAACAGCGACCCGGTCCGTTCCGGCAACTACTTTTTGTGGTTTAAGCAGTTTCCCAGGCCCCATCGGTCCATTCGTGATGACAAACTCGGTAGAGTCCATTATGCATAAATGTGAGTGAATTATGGTATTCAAATCGGCAATACACTGATCAAGATGCTCAATATCCTCTGAAATCATATTCCATTTGCGCCGGTGAAACGTTTGATCTGACGCAGGAGAATTTATGCCCATCAAGTTTTTTAAGGCGCCGGAGTAGTTGTTGCCAGAATGCTCTTTGGAGATATTTATATCGATCAGGATATCATAGTTGTAGAATGTTGTTATGATGCGTGCTTCTTTCAGGGCTTTTCCTTGCGGTACAGCGACTTTTTTAAACAACGACTCATCTCTCAGATTGGTGATTTCCAGCCTGATGCCTTCAGAATCAATAACATCTTTCAATCCTGTAGTGCGCCAATCACGCAGCGTCAGCCAACCAATACAACTAATCTCACTGGCCCTTGCGGCCTTGCACATTTGGATGGCTGCTCGTACGACTGCAGGTTTGGTATAAGTTCCCGGATTATTACTCTGTGGATTGGCCAGTATAGCAACCTTGGCGTTTTGGGGGACGAATTTTGCCATCCCACCAATTAATTCCACTGCCTTTTTCGTGTTGGCGAGATAATCACTGCCTGTGACCACTGCGATTTCACTCACTGACTCACGAGTTCGGAATTCGGGGAGAAGGTTTCGTGGCAAGACTGAACCGACACCAATTTTCGCACTTTTTTTAATAAAGGACCGACGCGTAATATCTTTTGACATTATTCGCTCCTTTCTATATTTAGTGGAAAAAAGTAATCTTTCGTCCAAATGATTGTGCATAATATGCATCAATATATTGAGTAAAGCTACCCAAATTTATATCTTTGCGCTGTTGTTGGATACTCTGCAGCCATCGATTGATCCATGTTTAAAAATTAATTAAAAATATTGGTGTGGGGGCGGATGGATAGAGGAGCTTCAACCCAATAAAATGGAATTCATCCTGTTAGATCGATAAAAATCAATTCTGCGAAGGTCGCTATATTTTTATATATTTGAGTACAATAGGGTAGATGATGAGACCTCTATTTGATTGGAATATGGTGATAATACTGATAGTGCATAACCACGGAATGGATTAGAAAATAATTTCTAAGGTATTGTGATTATTCCGATTACTAATTATTGAAAGTTTTTTTTATTAATTCTTTCTCACAGATGATCGTTTTAATGTTATTATTTTCAATGATTTCTAAGGCTTGCAAATCTATTAATGAACTTTCGCCTGGAATTCGCTGTGTGTTGATTGCTATTGATTTGAGAGAGCTAACGCTTGGTGATGAATCGTAATTCTTAATTCGCGATGCCAAGTTTGTTTTAAAAAGGATCAATTTTGAATTAATGAATTTTGCAGCGGCACAGGCAACTATTGAATCTGTTGAATAGTATTTTTCATTTGCCTGGAATAGTACGAGGTCATAACATCTATATAATTTTTTAAAATTGCTGTCGGGATCAACAAGTTTAGGATAAACTTTTATTTTTTTTTGTAAGAATACATTTAAAAGAATTGCCGATGCTATATTTATAATATCGGAACCAACCTTATGTACACCCTCACTCTTTATTTCCAGTTTTTTGGCAAAATCGATATATAAAAATACACCAACTCCGCCGAGCATAAATCCGACTTTTTTATTTATTGTTAAATGACAAATTTCATCAATTAAGATGTTATAAAAATCAGCATCAATATTTATTTGTCTATAAAATAACCATTTATGTTTAATATTGATCTTGTCATTTTTGATAATATTACCACTTCCCCCTGCTTTAATAAATACGAAATCCATTTTTTATTTTTCTAATTTTAGATAGGCTCTATCATCAAATGAATTCATATTTAGGTTTTTTCCTTTTGTGGATTTGTAAAGATGATAACATAAAGGATCTTTTTCTAAAATATAGCTTAAATAGTTTTCAGATTCTTCCAAACTGTTAAATAGTTTTGGATAGCCATCGCTTGCTAAAATAATTGTTTTTGAAGAACTTGTATCTACGACTTTTACTTGTGAAATATTAATTGAAAATCCATCAACAACACAATAAGAATATTCACTTTCAAAATTACTGTTCTGGAAGTAGGATTGACTAATTAACAAAGGCAATATATATTGTCTCCCGGTATCCGTTTTTTGAAGTTCTTCAATACTTTTTTGGGAAACCAGCTCTTTTGTGATGTAAAAAGCTCTTATTTCTGATAACAGCTTGTCAACTAATTTTTCGTTCGTATGTAATTTATTATCAACAATACATTGACAGTCACCGATCATCCAAATCTGGTCATAGTATTTACTAAAAATCACAATAGACGCAGTTAGTCGATCCACCGGATTTTTTTTCATATTCTCAGTTAAATCATTGGCAATATAAAAGGCACGAACAGAGTTTGTTAGAATATCAAGAGCTTGTGGGAGGCTGGTTTTTTCTTCTAGTGATAATATAGTTTTTTCTAAAATATCAGAAACCAGCAATCCGCTTGTCTTACTTTCGTATAAAGTAGGCGATTTTGTAGTTGCACCATCAATTACACTCGCAAAATATTCATTGTAAACTATTTTATCCTCACAATATTCAATTGACTTGTGCTTAGAGACTCTGTTTTTTTCTATGATTTTAAAACTCATAAAATTCCTTTATTTTTATATCTATTGGGAAACCATCAATAACGTCACATTCGACTAAAAAAAATATATTTTCTTTTACCTTTTTTAAGCCTTTCGTTTTTTTTACATAATGTTCCGTGAAGTATTGAGCTGAGGCGATAGTTCCGTAGGTATGACAACCTGAAAATAAACTTATGTACGTTTGTTTTTTAGTGTCAAATGGATTTTTCATTCTTATGGCTATGCCATAATCTTTAACTACTTTTTTATCTTTTGTAACCCCACAATATACGACATCTGTCCCACTAGTTTTCCAATATATTGTAGAATCAATTTGGTGCACAATTTTAAAAGGTTCAATTTTATCCAAAAACAACTTGGCTATCTCATTGTTTTTTGGTCCACCAAGTAGAATTAAGTCATTTTCAATCTGTTGTTGAATTTGGTTAATTGAAAGAAGAATATTTTGAATTCTGACATCATAAACTTTCGCTAAAGATTCGATAATTTGACCAAGAGATCTTAGTTGCCCAATGCCTGTTGCTGGGCGATAGTATTCTCCAGTATCAGTTTTTGTTGATGTTGATGCGCAAATTATTAGTTTCTTCGGATCACTAATTTTCCAAAGTCTTTTAACAGGATTTTTTAATAGATAAAATTTTGATAACTTTACAGTTATTATTCCAAAAATAAACCAAATAAAACTTGCCACTATTCCCAGAACTATATTCTCGAACATTTCGTTTAAACCTCTCCTGATTCACAAACTATTACTAATAATAACCAGTTCATTGTCGATTAGAAATGACTAAATTAAAGTTCACGTGATGGTTGATTTTTTATGATTTATACGACCACATCTACTCAAAGCAAGAAAGAATTTTAATGATTAAAATTATTAAAAGTTAGACAGTGGTTTCTCCTTACCATACAAGAATAGGATAGAGGAGTTTATGCAATTTTTCAAGAAATTTCGTACCAATTGCTCCCTAAGTTGAGCTTTGATTCACTTTTTCGATTACTTGGCAAAGTTGAAATATTCGATAAACTTCTATTGTGTTGCCATAAGTATCTAGAAAATAAGCAATTGAATCGACCATTTTTCCAGAGCATTGATTCACTTTTAATATAGTTTGCACCATCTGTTAAACAATAACCGGTTTTTTCGAAATTGCTCCCAATATTGTACGGGACTCTGTCGGGAGCTTAACCTGTCGGGATAGAGGAAGTTGTGTGGTGGTAGGAAGGCAGAGCTTTGACTGGATAGACCTTATAAATATTGAAATTAAACAATACTGATAATTCAAAAAAACGACTGTATGAAGCAAAAAACAGTCATACAGTCGACCAGGCGAGGAAAAATCACTGTTTTAACGTTGCTCGTATCCGTGCCAGATGATGAAAGCTGTGGCGAAGGGCATGATCTTCGATGAAAAACTGTGCGGTGAGGGGTGCATTGGCATTGAGGGACACCGGAGCCGCATTTTCCAGTTCTGCATCCGTTAATTTTCTCACAATGTTTGATGCCGCTTTGCTATTCTGCTGCAATAATTCTATCGCTTCTTGTTTTTTCACTGCGGCATAATCCAAAGCATGTTTTGCGTTAATTTGATCCACTACTTCCATCGTGGCTTCCGAAATTGCTTTGCCGGAAACAAGAAGCTGGGCCAGTTCAATTTCCAATGGATACGAACTTGCAACATGATGAACCACGACACCAATTGTACGACCATCACCTGCAACAGGCATTTTCCATTCAGAATCAGATAATTCTTTCGTTAGCGCTTCAAGAGCTTGTGCGCCTTGAAGAATGCGATCTGCGAGCGAATGTGCTCTTTTACTCGGGGCTGTTTGTGAATTTCTCATCGGTATTCTCCTTTTTAGTGTGAATATTTTTTTGATCAACTGTTATTTTTGTTTTATCCCAAAATTAAAAACATCCGGCCGGGCATAGTGCCCAACGACATCAAACATGCGTTTTGCAGCAGTGATTTGTTGCAAATCTATATCTGCATAGAGGATGCCCTCTTCTGCCTCGAGCGGCCCGGCTAAAAATTGGCCATTGGGGGCAATTATGGCGCTGTTCCCAATATTTATCCACTCTCTGCCTGCCGGATAGAGCTTTTTGAACTCATACTCTGCAGGAATATCATCCATTCTTAGAGCCATGCAGGTATTTATCACAAATAATCCACCTTCTCGTGCAACGTGTTGCATCGATTGCAACCAATTGGGACTTTTGTCCCAGGTCGGCGAGGCAAGAATCTGTGTACCAGCTTCATAAATGGCATTTCTCGCGAGTGGCATAAAGTTTTCCCAGCAAATCAATCCTGCAATTTTCCCGGCAGATGTCGGATATGATTTGAGTGTTGTGCCGTCTCCTTGAGCCCAGATAAGCCGTTCTCCGCCCGTTGGAATTAATTTTCGATGTTTTCCCAGAATTTCACCCTGCTCACTTATAAACAGCAAGCTATTGTAAAGACTGGTATTGCTGGTTTCAGCATTTCTTTCATGCATGCCAATCACTACATTTATTTTTGCTGACTGCGCTGCCTTACACAGTTTAGCTGTTGTGTCGTCAGGAATCGAAACGGCATTTTCAACAAGTTTGACATAGAGTTCGTTTAAAATTCCTCCGTTGCTATTCGGAACCAGCCATACCCAATCCGGATATCCAGAGATGAATGCTTCCGGAAAAACGATCAATTTGCAACCCTTTTCACCCGCTTCGGCAATGGCATCGCAGGCTTTTTTAACGGTTTTTTCTTTGTTCAGGAATACGGGTGTGAGTTGAGCCGCAGCTACTTTTGAAATTTGATCCATACAATCTCCCTATTATTTGTGTCGATGACTTGAATTATTAATCAACGGCTAATAATTTTTAGCAAATTTTATAATAATTATTTAGTGAAATAATAGGGATTTGACAGTGAAAAGAAAATCACGATTGATTCAAAGTCTGTAACAATCGATTCAAAAGGAGGGTTTTAAATGCAGTCTTAATTTGGGATTTTGATGAAAGATGTGGGGGTGATTTTAAATCGTTTTTTGAAGGCTTTCGCAAAGTAGGGAGGACTGTTAAAACCCGAATCGAAGGCAGTTTCGGAAATTGTTTGTTTATTGTTTTTAAGAATTTTCAGGGAATTTCGTAGCCGTAGTTCATGAATTAGCTGGTTAGGAGCAAGGCCGATATGTGATTTAATTTGCCGATAGGCCTGTGATTTACTTAGCCTGAGGAGTGTATATAAATCTTCACTTTTAAATTCTGGATCTGATAATCGGGCATTTAATATATCATACAGTTTATGTAAAAATAGAAAATCGGCGCTATGAATAACATGAAACGTACCGGGTATTTTATTCTGTGAAATACGCTCTTTTTCGTAGAGTGCCAGGGTTGCGGAATCGATGTAAACGGTGTTCATTAGGCCTAATTCACACAAACACCTGACTTTTCTTTTCGATTCTTCAAACAAGTTTTCACCCTGTTCATCAACAGGCCTGCCACTTACTAAAGCTAAAGTAAATTCAATATCATCAGAAGCAGATTTCAGATATTTGTACAATCCCGAAGCGCAATCTATCGCTTGCGATGAAAAAATAAATGAGACCATAATTTCTTCTTCCGGTTGTATAATGACAGTCCCCTGATGTTCTTTAATCGACCGATGAATCTCTCGGTAGATGTTCCCATGTTTGCCATTCAAATCAACTGCATTTATTAAAAGAATGGTGCGATAACCGGTGTCAAGCTCGCCATGATTCGTATGCGCTAAATCGTTCTCACTTTTTCCCTCGCCTAAGAACAAATTGAATTCATCATCCGATACCTCAATAATATTGCATGCCGTATTTCCGTGCGATTCTTTGTGGACCATATTGCAGGCTTTTTTATTTGGACCATCCATGAGACAGAATAAAGTTTTGGCTTCGACATTTACCCAATATTTTATCTGCGTAACACCAAATCGTTCCTGTATGGCCAAATCTTGCATATGTGCTTTAACAACATCCTCGACGGTAAAAGTTTCGGAATCTACTGTGTGGATGTCCATGTATAAGGGCATTGTTTAAACCTTTCAAATGATGTTTTTAAAGAGTCGACTGATAATTTTCAAATAAATTGCCAGCCTTGATAATAATACAAATAGACTGAAATTGCGAGCTGCCCAAGAGAAAAAAGAAGGAGTCCAGCAAAAGTGAGAGATTGTTTTGTTCCCAAAAATGGTGTAACAATGCCTTTTAATTGTGCGGCCATTTCTTTGGAATTCGTGCATTCGGAGTGAATTTGGTCAAATTTTTTCTGCAGATTCTCGGGTAAAATGAGCAGCGCTGTGAAGGTTATATGCCAGGGTGTGCTACTGAAATCATTTTCCTTTTCGATGAAAAAGGCAGAAAAAAACAGCGGTGTAATCACTTTTCCCGTTTCTCGAATACCGATAATAAGCACGACTGGCAGGAAGGCGCCGATCAGGAAAATAGCGGATTTATGTTCTTTGAAGGCGTAACCAATGAGGGTAACATTGGCCAGCATCATCAGGGTTGAAAGCTGCACAGCCAAAGTCAACATGGAACGAAAAGTAATGAGTGTTTGTTCAAACTCGATCTTCGCGAATTCGTTATGGAAATTTTGTGATTTCTCCAATATTTTTCCTTTTTCATATATTTCTGGATTTTCGTAGTATCGGGGATGCTGTGAAATAGCGGTGCATTTTTTTAAAAATTCCCCCTTGGAATGGGATTGCCTTTTGTCGCTTTTCCTGATATCCACGTGTTAATGGGTGTGTTCGGCCCACCCGATGAAAATTTCTTGGCTGTGATCCACCAGATATGCCATTGCCCAGAATTTTGCTCTTTCAGGGGTACCGCAAATTTGAATTCGTCCCATTTGTAAGTCCAGGTCGTTTCAGTACCCGACATTTTTAAGTTACCGCTCAAAGTCAATTCGGCGTTGTCAATTTCCAGCTCACTGTCTTTTCTTTCCCGCGGAACGATATTTTCGGTTGTCAGGACGATGGTTCCATATTCACCAAATTTATATTTGGGATTCATTAGAATCTTTTTTGCTATCTCAATTCTCGCTTGGTCTGTGGATTTGGGCGCCGGTAAACGGGAAGATGAAAGGGCAGATTTGGTATTGTGCTCAAATGCCTGTTCTGCTTTTTCTATTTTGGCTAATGTGGCCAAAGCCAGTTGCGGCTCGCGATTTAACGCGCGCTCGAGATAAACTGATGATTGGGCGATAGCACGACTCCTGGTAAATAATTCTCTTGCTTCGATTGCACTGCCATCTTGGATAAATAACCATTTTTTCTCGCCACTCGGATCCTCTTGCCAGCGTGAAAAAACATCGGATTCCATCTGTTGCATGTGACTTTTTAAATCTCCAGAAATCTTTTCATAACTCGATTGAACTAAATTTAGCATAGTTGCTGCATTTCTTTGTAGACGACTCACATCCTGGTCATCGTAGGGGGCGCCGCTTTGGGGGGTGCCGATATTTCGAGGCAGGTAGGCCATTTGAGCGATGAGCGCAAGTTGTTTTTGATTGTGTTCGGCCACAGTACGGGCGTTGCCAGCAGCTTGAACCCATGCTTTGGCCTGTGTCTCGGTAAATGGAATCGAAAGATGTGCGGGTACAGCATAGGTTTTACTGTTTTTTTCCATCGTGGCCATGGCTTGCTGCACGTTGCCAATTTTTGACAATTGATCACCGGCCCGTTTAAATTCTGCAGCGAGCGCCTGGCGAAGAGCGTCGAATTCGCTGCGGGCAGCTTTTACATCGGGATCCATGACTTGCGGATAACGCATCAGGGCATCTCTGAATTGCTGTAGTCGTTGTTTTTTTGCTTCCACCTGTTTGGCATCTTGAAAAATGGACGGCCCGCCGGTAACGATTGCTGATCGAACTCCGGCCATATCGCGGGTAAGCTTTTTAACTCGCACTCGTTGCCCCGAAACAAGTGGAGTTGTATTACTCTGCACGAAAACGGCCGCATGCAATTCAAAAGTGAAAAGTAGCAAACACAATATTTTAAAGTGAGATTTCATCAAATAGCCTCATCAATTTGAGTTTAACCAACCTTGGAATTTGATTGCTCGAATCCTGAAGAATTTAGATAATCTTCATACCCAACATTGTGAAAAGATCGTGAAAAGTATGGAAACAGGCATTTACGTTAGCAATATAAAACATTATGTTATTTTATGGAAATTATAAAATTAATGCAAGAAAAACTGGCCGGGTTTTATAAATTGAACATAGATGAGCATAATTTGCAATGAGTTTAGTTTGCTTATTTAAATTTTTCAGAAGTTGAAAAGAAGAATTTGCACTTAGATTGATGGTGATGTGTTTTTAAAACAACGGTTATTCTGCACGTCCTCACACAAAATAACCGTTTTTTAAACTACATCACAAATCAAGTTGGATTTTTTACTGAAGGAACATCATTTTCTTAAACCGTTGAAATGTGCCCACATTAATTTGATAGATATAGATGCCGCTTGTAACTTTATTATTATGGTTATCTCTGGCATTCCACAAGGCTCGATGCACTCCTGCAGAATACACCTGATTAACCAATGTTCTGACTTCCTGTCCAAGCGCGTTATATATTTTAATGGTCACTTCACTTTCAACCGGCAATTGAAAACTAATTTCTGTTTCCGGATTAAAGGGATTCGGATAGTTCTGGTTTAGTGCAAATTTCGTCGGTAGTTCAAGAGTTTCTGCATATCCGGATTTAGCGAGATTCTGACCGCTTGGGCCATTGCAATCACTATTGACTACGTATACCGGACCATCATCTATAGATGGGCTTCCATTTTTACTCTTGGGAACATGAACTTGAAACGCGGCATTTCCGATATTCCCGTTCAAATCTTCTGCACTAACATTAATTGTATAAACACGTCCGTTGCCATTTCCCGATCTCTCAGCTCTGAGGTCAACCGTTTGACAGTCTACAATGACGATATCATCCAGTGTATTGCCATCGCCTGATCCGATTTCCGGTTCATCACTGCTGACAGAAGTAATATAGACATCAGCAAGCGTCAAACCCGGCGCACCTGCATCTGTAACTGACTGAACAAAATCAGAAATAGAAAAAGTATTATACTTGTGATTTACCGGCCAGAGTTGACCCGGGGTTGCTGAGACAGTAATTTGTGGTGGTACAAGATCGAGGTATAATACCAATCCATCATGGTCGGAGGCCCGCAGTGGAGTCGTGGCATTCGCACCAAAACTATGTGGCGCGTCAGAATTGCCCCTGGCATATTGGATGTACGTCACTTTGGTATTCAGGTCAACCGAAGTTAGCATATGATCGAGCACTTGTGAGCTGCCGCCAAAGTTAAACGAGTATTGTTGTTGGGATGGCAGTGATAAGATTTCATTGGTTAAATTCGGGTCAACCTGATCCGTGCCGGGTATCAGCGCCTGCGATGCGTCGGCAGGTGCACCCATAATTTGTCCCAAAACATGAACGTAACCATCGGTGAATTGATAGGCATTAAAATCACCTGTCACAACTAATTTTACCTCGGGATCACTGGTCTGTAAACTATCGACAATCAGGGAGACGGAGGTTGCCTGGGCATCACGTTTCAACCGCACCCTGGTTGCACTACTGCCCTCAATCCCACTCAACGAGCGCAAGTGAACATTTAAAACTTTTATAATATCGCCTGTAGGTGCTTCTGCTTCGAGCAACAGTGCTGGCCGGTCATTCAGTAAAGAGCCGTCATAAGAAAAGATTTCATCCTTCCCTAATTGCGTAACGCTATTCACTTGAATGGAGTTTTGCACCAGAAATCCTACGTCGATGCCACCGATATCATTGCCTTCTATCAAATAGGCAGAATAATTTAGATTTGTATCATCACTTTGAATTTTGTTTGCCAGGGATTGCAAAGCGCCGATATTTTCGACTTCTTGAACAGCCAATATCTCGGGAGCCCGCATGACATTGCGAATATAAAGAGAAAATTTATTTAAACGGTCCTGGAAATCACTCGTGCCTTCAAATAAGCGAAACATATTGAGCGTGCCAATGGTAACTTCTTCGCTCGTTCGCGAGCGCACGGCAACGGGAAGTGATGGTGGTGAACCCAATGATAGACTGCTGGGTAATACCTGATAATCACCAAAACTGTAGCTTAAAGGCCCTTGAACCTGCACGGTTTGATCGACAAATAAGGCGGCTTCAGGCAGTCCCAGTCCATTCGGATTTATCTCGAAAATTTCTGGATTTCCATCCCAAACCGGCAATCCGGAGAGGCCGGGAAAAGCAATGCCTGGTTCGCGGTAGGCACGCTGATTGTTGGCCACAACGCTCACATCACCAAATCTATCTGTTGGGCCGGTTGCAATGCCGTTAAATGCGACAATCATGCCTTCGAAGCGTTCAAGTTCATTTGCCGGTTGTGGCTGAAATGGAGAAGGCGTATTCTCATCAAGGGTCACGACTGCCGGGAGCGGATTTCCTGAGCCGTCAATCGAAACAGATGTGGGATTGCTAATTTCAGTCAAATCAAAAAATTCCACAACCGGACCCGTTACATCGACCTGGTCTCCCACGGCGACGGTTGGTGCACTGCCGGTAAAGACTAATATGCCGTCAGATGTCTCAGGATTCCCGTCTGTACGTGCTGCAGGTGTCTGCATGAAAAATCCGTTTGTGCTCACAGCAGTTACAACATTATCTTCTGTTATGACAGTTTGCCCAACAAATGGACTCGTCAAACCGGAGCCTTGTATTTCAAAAATTTCAGCCATGACCACAGGTGGCTCTGTATTTTCAGTTCCTGGTGTTGGTGGCAGCTGGGTATAGGTGTCTGTATTCAATGCACCACCTGAACCATTCGGAATGCGTTGATTGGAATCACCCGCGCTATCGCCGTCCCCGCCTTCATTTACCTGGGGTTGGCCACTATTCAACAAAACGAGTAAGGCTGCGTCGTCAGCATCGTTGGTATCATAAACGATGGCATCGAGCAGATTTGTCGTTGTTACCGGCGTGTCGTTGGGAAAGTCAGAGGCGTCTCCTGCAAACAAAGCCACGGCATCGGGGCCATTTTGTAGACTGCCATTGCTGGTAATTAATGCAGGTGTTGGCGTTACACCGGCATTTCCCATAAGAAAATAGCCATCGTTGTCTGTGCTAAAACCGTCCAGGTCATACGCGGCATAAGATGCATCATCACTACCATTAAAAAAAACCAGAACCAGGCCTGTTAAATCGGTATTGCCGACGCCTCCGTCAAAAAGCTCAACAAATTCCAAAGCATCGGATCCAGGTGTGTCTGCGTCCACTTCGTTGATGACTAAATTTGTCGGTAGACTGCCTCCATCAATTGGAAAAGGAGTTGCCGCTGTGGCATTTGTTGATTCCCCGTCTAAAGCATTGGGCCCACTGAAAGTCCAATTTGCCAGAATAAAAGAAGCGCCATCGGGTCCCGTTCCATTGATTCGTTTCGCCCAACCATCCAGATATTCCCATGGCTGTCCGCTGCCATCGACCGCAATGTCGCCAAAAACATCCACCACATCGCCATTTTTAAATAATTCGATGGCATCGTCGCCGTTAATATTTGCTGCACTGCTGGTAAAATTTGGAGCGAAGCCAAAGAAGCTGGTGAATCCTGTTACCTCAGAAGCCACGTAAATGAAATCACCAGCACTCGCTGCGACTGCTGGAAAAGTATATTCTTCACCGTCTGTTCCGCCTCCATTGTTGGCGGAACCAAATCCGTAAATACTGAGATCGCTAATATTGTTTATAACAAAAAATTCGACAGTTTTAGGAACACCTCCACTTAACGGGCCATCAACGACACCGCTGATAAGCAAATCAACACTCACCGGAACTATAATCGGAAAAGGAGTTGCGGCCGTAGCATTTGTAGTTTCACCATCCAGGGCATTTGGCCCACTGAAAGTCCAGTTTGACAGAATAAAAGTAGCGCCATCGGGTCCCGTTCCGCTGATTCGTTTTGCCCAACCGTCCAGATATTCCCATGGCTGCCCGCTGCCATCAACAGCGATGTCGCCAAAAACATCTACAACCGTGCCATTTTTAAATAGTTCGATGGCGTCGTCGCCATTAATGCTTGCTGCTCCACTGGTGTAATCCGGTGAAAATCCGAAGAAACTGATGAATCCTGTTTCTTCAGAAGCCACGTAGATGTAATCTCCGGCAGTGGCTGCAACAGCAGGAAATGTGAATTCTTCGCCATCTGTTCCACCGCCATTGTTCGCAGAGCCAACTCCGTAAATACTAAGATCGCTTATATTATTTACCACAAAAAGTTCAATAGCTTTTGGAATGCCGCCAGTTAATGGCCCATCAACCACGCCACTGATTATTAGGTCGGATTGCGCCTGTGCAGGCAGCGATGCCCCTGCAGCAAGGCTGGAAACCAACGCCATTACCAAAATTTTTCCTTTAAATTTTTTCATAATAACTCCTCGTAAAAGTGATTAAAGTGAGATGAATAATGAATCCAGATTTCTTATGGAATCCACTGAAGAAACAAAATTTCAGTGATTGATAATCGACGGTTTTTTCTCGATTGTCAGAATTAAAAAATATTAATTATAATTATGAAAAAAAATGAATTTAAAAAAGAAAAACCAAACTCAATTAGCACGGTTACTCACGTTGTGAATCAACTTCTCTTTTAAAGATTAGCGGTGTATGATACTTTGAAATGGCATATCCGGTGAATTTCGAAGTCTGCCAGTTCAATAATGAGATAAATATTGTTACTGTGTTTTATATAGCATACCTGATGCCGGTTTGCGATTTTTTTTCTTTGGTAATTTCAGCAAAATTGAGCCGGCAAAAATCAACTTCTTTCAAGGATCAATCAATTGACCGGGACTCGTACATTGCCTGCAATATTCTGTAATGCAAAACATTATTTTCAACCGAAATAACTATTACGCATTTTTATTAAAGTAAAAGCAATGTCCCTGGCACTTGGCTGATTCTCTCAAAGCAAGCAAATAAATAAATAAATGAACTTTTGATATTATTAACCAGATTGTATAAGTGCAAGGCATTTATTGCCAGTTATAAATAGTTCAGACTAAAGCCATTTTTTTCTCTTGAAATAATAAAGCATCGATAAAAATATTATGAGCATAAATCCCAACAATCCGAAATAGCCCCACTGCCATTTGAGTTCCGGCATAAATTCAAAGTTCATTCCGTAGATTCCCGCAAAGAAAGTGAGCGGAATGAAAATGGTCGCAATGATGGTGAGCACTTTCATTATTTCATTCATTTTATTACTCATTGCAGAATTATGGAGCTCCATTACCCCGGTGATCATTTCCCGATAAGTTTCAACCGATTCAAGAACATGGATTGTGTGATCATACAGATCGCGGATAAATGGAATTGTCGAATCTTTAAAAAAACTCGATTCATCACGCAATATGCTGCCTAACATTTCTCTCACAGGCCAAATATTTTTGCGCAAACGGATAATCACACGTTTTAAATTGTTGATCGATTGAACCGTCTCCGTCTCACCTGCTTCGACTTCATCTTCGAGCTCTTCGATGCGGTCGCTTATGGACTCAACCACCAGAAAATAATTATCAACAATGATATCCAATATTGTATACCACAGGTAATCTGAGCCTGATTTGCGAATTCTGCCACGTGCGTTTTGTATTCTTTCACGTAGATGGCGAAATATATCTCCTTTGCGTTCCTGGAAGCAGAAAATAAAATTGGCAAGCATAATTATGCTCACCTGTTCGATCTCAAGTTCATCGCTTTCCGGGTTATAGCGGATATATTTAATCGTGCAGAATACATAATCCTCAAATATTTCTACTTTGGGTCGGTGTTTGGTGTTGAGAATATCCTCGATTATTAAGGGATGAATATTAAAGTGCTCCCCGATCTTTTTCAAATTGTCTGTTTCATGCAAGCCATACAGATTAACCCATGTTATCGTTTCTTTTTCTTTATATGGAAATACTTCTTCAATATTTTGACAATCACGGAACTCAAAAACCTGGCTATCATAATCCATAATAGTCAATTGCGTCTTTTCGACTTTTTGTTCGCCAAGAAATACATAACTGCCGGGAGATAGCCCGGTTTTTTCGGAACGCTTCCTTTTGAAATTCATTTCTATGGACTCTCCTGGTTTGTAATGCTGATGGGAAAGGGTTTGCTAACGCTGCCGCTATAAAGCGAAACATGCGGAAATGGAATTTCGATTCCTTCCTCATCGAATCGTTTTTTGATTTCTTCCATGATAGAGTTTCTTAAAGTGAGCCAGTCATCTTTTACTGCCCAGACCCGAAAATTAAATTCGAGAGCGGAGTTTCCAAATCGTGCAAAAAGGATCGATGGTTCAGGTTCATTTAAACAAAGTGGATCATCTTTCGCAATGCATGTTAAAACTTCCTTCACATGGCTAATATTTTCCTTATAGGCTACACCGATCTCGAGATCGACACGGCGAATTGGAAAACGTGTAATGTTAACTACCTCGGTTTTGATAATGGTCTCGTTGGGAATACGTACATATTTATTGTCAAAAGTTCGGAGTTTAATGGAAAGCATGTCGATCGACAGCACGACACCACTTGTGCTTCCGACGGTAATGACATCCTCAACCTCAAATGGTTTTTCAGCTATCAGGAACCACCCGCTGATAATATTCGATATGCTTGTTTGCGAGGCAAAACCCACTGCGATACCTACGATGCCAGCAGCACCAAGTAGTGTCGCGATTTTCAAACCGAAAATATTCAGAATTGAAAAAAGTATTATGACATAACCGGTGTATAAAATTATCTTGTGAAACACCATCGACTGTTGTGCTGAAAAGTTTTTAAGGGAAAGTTTTTTTACCCATTTACCCGTGATGTGCACGAGTGGCAGTCCAATAATTATCCAAAATAGAATTCGCAGAACCAGGCTCAGGTAATCCTGGGTTAGATACTTTTCGAAGTCGGTTCCTAATAATATATCCATGAAAGCTCCTTATTTATCAACAAAAACCTTTGGACCGGCTAAATCTTTTTGCGATGAGAATGACGGTGCATAAAGTGATTTTTTCAATATTTTCTGGGGTTTGGAGACAAGAGTTGCCCCTGATATGCGTTTCGGGGGTTTGCCGGAGACACTGATTTGGCTCGTTTCATTTTTTCCTTTATAGATAATTGTGAGTTCATCTGTCCAAAGTTGCGAATCACTCTGAAATAACGAGAAATGTTCCGAACGCATGCAAATTTTATCGACCAGCAAGCTTTCTCTTGAATCATTTTTTAACCTTAGCGGGCAGATGGCCAGAAATGGTCTGCTCTTGTCCGGTTCAATATCAGCCCCAAACCCGGATGAAATGCTGTAGCACACCTCGCCCTTTTGAAAGGTTCCAAACCATGTATTTGATAACTTGATGATTGGAATGTCGAGTAATTCGGTTGATTTATTGCCTATAATCATGGATATTTTTAATGCGATTGGAATCCGGACAAAGAATTTAGATTTAAAGTTAACCCATAAATAAAGCGATGATTCGGGTTTGACGAGCAGGGGCCGGTCAGGGAGAACCGGGTCGAATTGAATATGTGAAACCTCGCCTGAAACCGGCCATCGTTTCCAGATGACGTTTTCTCCGGAATCCTGGCGTGTGGTTGCCTGCGCACCGCTGGACGAATAATGATGCGCTAACTTAATCTCATCCTCCGACAGATACAGTGAGAGATTCAGGTCAGCAAGTTTAAATTTTTGAATTTTATGATATGGGATAGTATGCTGCCCCCACAGTTTTTCATCATGTTTCGCCATTGTATTCTTCCTTTGGTCAAAATAATGAGATGGGATAGTATGTATTAAAAATACAAAAATAAATGAATAGTACGTATAAAATTCATTTTTGCGAGCACTAAATTCTTTGATTTAATGGCACTTGACCTGCCTTCCGCGCAATTACTCTGAAAAGGGCGTCCCTGAGAAGGTCAGAAAAAAATTCATTAAACCGGGAGGAGAGCATATTTTTTTAACCCGTTGTGTAAAATAGAAAACTCACACAAAATATTATGCAATTTATCTGTGCGTCACCCTGGTTTTCACGGCGTGAAATACCCGGATCTTCCTGACAATTAGCTCAGATTCAGGGAGATTCCAGTATTGCAAATTACGCAAACCGCGGCGACAAATGCGGCGGGACCGATAGAGAATCTTTGAATATCTTTCATTTTGCACAACGGAATCGCAGTTCTATTTTGGAGGGTAAAATAAATACAAAAATTTAGTCCGGAACAGGCCCCAAACTTGGCATAAAAGTGTGCAGTACGGCTAATTTAATCCTGTTGCTGCTAACACGGTAACGATTGAGAAATACAATTATCACGGCTTTTTGCTCGGGAAATCGTGCAAAATTGGCCACGAAACCAGCCACTTGCCCACCGTGACTCTGGGAGAGCAATCCTTTGTATGGACTAACGCGCCATCCAAAACCATACTCCGTATTTTTACCGTTGGGCAAGATTACCGGCGTCCACATTGTTTTCTTTGAATCTGCATTGAGGAATTCATTGGAATTGAGCGCTTTATCCCATTTTACCAGATCGAAAACGGAAGAGAGCAGCCCCCCGGCGCCGAGGGTGGATGAGGTCTCCGTTGGGTTCCGGTTGATAAGTTCGCCTGCTTTGTTGACCCAGTAACCCGCTGCTCGATGACGAATTATTGCCTCGGGATCAGCGAGACGTGTCTGCGTCATTTTTAAAGGCCCGAAAATTCGATTTTGAAATACCTGGCCGAGTGGTTGTCCTTCAATCCTCTCGATGAGCATGCTCAGCAAAAAGTAGCCTGTGTTGCTGTAATACCGCCCCATGCCTGGCGTAAAATCCATCGGTCGGGAGTGGGCGATGCGAATGATTTCTTCCGGTGTGAGTCGAAAACGGTAAACATCGTAAGTGCGTATTTCTTCGTAATCAGGAATGCCCGAGGTGTGCGTCAGCAGTTGGCGAATTGTCACGCCGATCCATTCGCTTGGCAAATAGGGAAGATATTTATGAATTGGATCATCCACTACAAGTTTGTTTTCTTCCGCAAGCCGCATGATAACTGCAGAAACGAACTGCTTGCTAATGGAGCCAATTTCAAAAACAGTGCTGTCTATTACGGGAACGGCCAGCTCAACATTGGCCATTCCGTAGGTTTTTACGTGAATTATTCGCCCGTCTGAAGCCACGGCTATCAGCCCGCCTGGAATGTTGTTTTCATGCATGTACACTTGAATTCGGTGGTCAAGACTTGCCAGCGCTTCAGGCGTCGGCTTGATGATTTGGGCTGTCATGCTGGAAGCGATGAGTGTGAGAAAACTCATAATCGCAGTAGTTTTCATGATTTTTAAAATGAACTTTAGATACATAATAACCTTCCGTCCCTTTTGATTTACTTCGCTAAAAATTTGCACTGCAAATCTACAAATTAAGACTTGACAAACAACTATATTAAAAATCGAAACTTACCACTATTCAGTAGTTTCTGGTTCAGGTTTCGTCAAATCCATTTCTGAGGTGTGGAAAAAATAGATATCAATGATTGCACGCAGACGCGCCACAATCTCCCGTATTCGGGTAAGAAATGAAGTCCGCAGAGGTACATATTCGCAGGCATAGCCGATGGCTTCAACTTTATTTTGCTGGGCGATAAATAATGCACGGTAAAGGTGAAAACGGTTCGAAATGACAGTGAGGGTATCAATATTAAAGGCCTCGCGTGCGCGCAAAACGGAAGTGAATGTGCGAAATCCACCGGGGTCCATAATAATAACAGAGTCTGGAACACCTTGTTTTATCAATGCCTGGCGCATGGTTCGCGGTTCGTTATAGTAGATTTCCTCCGATGATCCGCTGACAAGTAAATTTTTTACTTTCCCCTTTTGAAAAAGATCAGCTGCGGCATGAATTCTATTGTCAAAATAGGGATTCGGCGAGCCGTTGGAACGGTACCGGGAGGTGCCCAGTACGAGGGCGGTCGAGTTTTGTGGCAGTTTATTGTAGGCATCGATTTCATAAATCAACGAATCTGTCCGGCTTATAATCCAGATATTGCTTGCTAAAGTAAAGATGATTACGAAAAATATTAGCGCCAGTACCCACCGGGCAACTCGATTAATCACTGCCACACATCCCTTAAATTCATTAAACTTTTATACTTTGACACATGAAATTTCAAACAATAACTTATAAGACGGCACTACTTTCAATAATCTGCACTCCTGTTTCTTTCATTTCACGAATCGCCTTTTCAATATCGCCGGGATTGAGCTCAACACCGCGGCAGGCATCAATAATGACATTGGTTTTGAAGCCGAGATTTGCGGCATCGATAGCGGTATATTTGACACAATAATCAGTGGCGAGTCCACAAATTGAGACTTCGTTTACCTCATTTTGTTGGAGATATTTTGCCAACCCTGTGTCCTTTTTATGGCCGTTGTCGAAAAATCCACTATAACTGTCAATTTCCGGGTCCGTCCCTTTGGGGAAGATGCGGTTAATTTTATCCATCTTCAAATTGGGATGAAATGCTGCGCCCGGCGTGTTTTGCACACAATGGACAGGCCACAAAATTTGATCCAGACCATTTAAAAGGATAATTTCACCAATGTTTTTTCCCGGCTGATTGGCAGCGAAACTTCCATGGTTTTGCGGGTGCCAATCCTGGGTGGCGATTATTAATTTAAAACTTTTTTGTAGTGAATTCGCAAGCGGCACAATTTGATCACCCTCTTTTACCGCCAAAGCACCGCCGGGAATAAAATCATTCTGAATATCGATAAGCAAAAGTGCATGCATATGTTTTTCCTTTTTTATTTGCAGAACCTTCAAATCGAGGAATCAGGAAAATAAACTAAAATAACTCATAGTGCAGAATAGAAATTTAGTCAAGTTTTAGGTAAAACTTTTAACCTGGTCTATTCATAAACTGATAAAAATGTGCCTGGCACTTCCACAAGTTATGAAAGCTACTTTGTTTAGTTAAATTTATAAAAATCAACTAAGTGCCAGGCACATCCACTTCGCTTTATGAATATTTCAGGTTAAGTTCGTTCATTATTTTCGTCATTCGCAATTGCTTTCACTGGGAATACTTTCATACCAATTAAATGGAAATCATGAGTTGACTTACTCAAAAATTTTCACCCAATTAATCATACCTGTGCCTAAACTTCAAAAATGAATCCGTTCTCAACCAACTGCAGATAACGTTTTTCATCAAAACTATAGAGCCGTGCGGCCCTGTGTGCAACATCCTGCTGGGTTTCATTTAAATCGATAAGCAGGCCGAGCCGGATTATTTTCTTGCGAAAATTGCGCTTGTCCAAAGTTTTTTCGAGGATGGTTTCGTAAAGTTGTTGCAATTGGGTCAGGGTGAATCTTTTTGGCAGCAATTCAAAGCCAATCGGCTGATACCGCACTTTTCCTTTCAGTCGCTCAAGCGCCATTTTCAGGATGGCGGCATGATCAAAAACAAGCTCAGGTAACTTGTTCACAGAAAACCAGCCTGCTTTTTTCGCATCTGAGGCCGCGCGTGGATTATGTTCATTCAATGAAACCAATCCAAAATAGGCGACGGTTATCGTGTGTCCGCGTGGATCGCGGCCCGGATCACCAAATGTAAATAGCTGTTCGAGAAATATATTTTTGAGCCCGGTTTCCTCGGCCAGTTCCCGCTTTGCTGCTTTGTCCAGGGCTTCATTTTCACCGATAAACCCTCCCGGCAACGCCCACGAATCGATGAAAGGAGATGTTTTCCGCTGAATGAGCACTACTTTTAATTCTTTGTTATCCAGACCGAAAACAATGCAATCCACCGTGACACTCGGCCTTGGAAAATCGTAGGTATACGGCATTATTTCTCCGGCTTTTTTTTAGTCGGTTTGACGGCAAAATCTGCCAATTCTTGCAGTTCTTTTTCAAATCCTCCAGATAAAATTGGAAATCGGCACCAGGTCTTGGGATCGAGATTTTCATCATCCAGATGAAACGAGGGAGCGTAGCGTTCCCGTTTCCACTGGTTTCGCGCCCACAATTTAAAGAAGCGCTCCGTCCACAAAAGCAAATTTATATCTGTATAAGCAGTAAACCGCTGACGCAAAATTTGATATGCTTCAAGGGGTGTTTGTTTATCCCGAATGGCGGACCGTTCGATAGTATCAAGAATTTCGTAGGGCATGAGGTCGGATTCATCGGTTTGTTTATTTCCTAACGGACGCAATTCAGCGGTCGGTTGCTGTTCGTTCACAAAGCGCAGAGCCGGGATTGGCGCTGAATTTTTCGGGCCGGTTTTTTCGAGCCAAACAAGCCATTCGCGCAGGTAATTTTTATCAATTCCGGCGATCGGCGAGAGCCCGCCGCTGGTATCACCGTCCATGGTCGCGTACCCGACGGCCGCTTCGGAACGGTTGCTCGTCGAAAGCAAAAGGGCGCCACGAATATTAGCCAACAACCAAACGCCGGGTGCCCGAACACGGGCCTGAATATTCTGTAATGCAATATCGTCTTTTTCCCATGAAAGTTCGCGACCTATGCTGGTTGCTATTATTTCTTTATAACTTTCAACCAATCCATCGATTTCGATCGCATAAAATGTAGCATCCAAAGCCTCCGCAAGTTTTTTTGCCGCGTTTTTGGTGATTGACGAACTATTGCGAGTTGCCTGATAGACACACAGTAAAAGATTGTTTTTTAACTCTTTAATAGAATTAATTTGTCTTGAATTTTGTAGATAAGCCAGTTTCTCGCTCAATCCGGAAAAACCCAACTCCTGAGTCGCCCTTTCAATCATGAGGTGAATCAGGCAAGCCACAGCCGAAGAATCTGCCCCGCCGCTGAGGGAAACTACAAAACCGTTGGCGTGGCTTTTCCGCATATAATCAAAAAGTCCCAAAGTAACTGAACTGGTAAATTCCTCTTCTTTCGAGTTAATTTGCGACTCAATTTTCAGGGGTAGACTAATTGCTTCCTTCGATACCTGGATTTTATAATCGACAGAAATTCGGTTGGCGACATCTGTGAGTTTGGGTTGGAAACTGCTGATTCTTACTTGATTCAGGCGCGTCAATTCAATATCGATAACTGCGGAGGTGAGTTTGAAATCGTGAAAGGAAAACAGTGGACCCGCGGCTAACATTTTCCCGGCACTGGCGATTAAACAGCCGCCGTCGTAGATAGTTCGGCCGGATTCGTTACCGAGCAAATTGCAATAAACGTAGCTCGTATTAAAAGCCCGGGATCCTTCCAAAGCATACCTTTGCCGGATTTCATGTTTGCCAAAGGCAAAATGGCTGGCGCTGGGATTGAGTATGACATCGACACCAAACTGTGCGAGTCGCCCACCCGAACGGTTGCCTACCCAGGCATCTTCGCAGATTTCAAATCCGATTTTTATACCACCGCAATCGAAAAATATATCACCGATGGGAAAGGTTTGGTCGTTTATTTGGACGGTGGTATTGATGCCAGCCGGCCAGGCTTTGAACCAGCGGTTTTCATAATGTATGCCGTCGCCGGCGAGAAATTGTTTCGCAGCAAAACCCACAATTTTCCCATCCGCAATGAGACAGGCAGTATTATAAATGCCATTGTGCAATGAAATTGGCAAACCCACTGCAACGACGATACCGGTACATTGTGCTGCAAGTTCAAAGAGCTCGGAAATGGCTCTTTCGTGCAATCCCCTGGAGTGGAACATATCCTCGCAGCCATATCCGGTTATGCATAATTCCGGCAAACAGAGAATAGATATTTTTTCTTTTTTCGCCTGCTTTATGGCTTTCAAAATATTTTTCCGGTTGCGGTCCCATGCCATTGGGGTTTGGTTGAGAACAGCAGCGCCAATTTTTAGTGGTCTCATTTTTCTTGTCTTTTTATGGAATTGGAATAAGCGTTTTAGCAATGGATTAGCATTGGTGAAGCACAGATTTTTGTATTAATTTATTCAAAAAGATCCGTGTTTATCAGTGAAAATCAGTGGCCATTTTATTTGCTCAATCTTTTCTGTTTATTATGATTTTAGTGTACCTCAGAATTACGCATGTTTTTTACCACGCGCCGCGAAAATAAGTTTGGTTTTGAGCTGATCCAATTTTCTTTCCAGGCCAACCGGGTACTGGTGTGGATTTACAAACCGTTTTATGCCAGCGTGAAATCCATTGATTTGCTCCCGGGCATATTCTCGCGATTCATGAATGGAAGGTGCTGCATAAACATATTCACCCTGTTTAAATATTGGTTTGAGCAGGTCTTCGTATATTGCACCGGCATATATTAGTTTTTGCCGGGTGTAATCCATCGGATCGACGATGACCGGATTTTTCATATCGCTGATGTTGACATCGTAGATTGCGTCGGCGATGTATTCGTTGTTGTATTTGTAGCGCCGAATCTGGTGAATCCCCGGATTGGAAACTTTTTCCCGCTGCTCGGAGAGTTTAATTTTATATTGCCATTTCCCGCCCGGTGGCCGCAGGGCGGCCAATTTATAAACACCGCCAAGCGCTGGTTGATCCCACGCAGTAGCGAGTTTTGTGCCGACCCCCCAAACCGAGATTTTTGCACCCTGATCTTTCAGGCTGACGATAATCTTTTCATCGAGGTCGTTGCTGGCAACTATCACCGCATCTGGAAAACCATTCTCATCGAGAATTTCACGGGCCTGAATACTGAGATAGGCGAGGTCACCGGAATCGAGGCGAATGCCACCCATTTTGAAGCCTTTTTCCTGTAACTTTTTACCAACTTGCACCGCTTTGCGCACGCCTTCGATGGTATCGTAAGTGTCCACTAAAAAAATGCAGTTATTGGGCATTGCTTTCGCGTATTCCTCAAAAGCTTCGGTTTCAGAATCGAAGGACATGATCCAGCTGTGAGCGTGGGTTCCGCGCACTGGAATACCGTAGAGTCGGCCGGCTAAAACGTTGGAAGTTGCATCCACACCACCGATATAAGCGGCCCGGCTCGCGGTGGTGGCACCGTCGATGCCGTGAGCACGGCGCAGACCAAATTCCAGCACCGGTTCTCCCAGCGTTGCCTGGCAAATACGCGATGCTTTGGAAGCGATAAGCGATTGGAAGTTGATAATATTGAGCAACGGTGTTTCCAGCAACTGGCATTGAATAATAGGCCCGGAAACACGGATAAGCGGTTGGTTGGGGAAAACAACGGTGCCTTCAGGAACCGCGTCGATTGTGCAAGCGAAGGACAGATTTTTCAAGTATTCGAGAAAGTCAGCTTCAAAAAGTGCGAGACCGTCATTCCCTTTTAACGTCGCCAAATAGTCGATATCGTCCTTTGAAAAGCTAAAATTCTTTACATAGTCGATGGCGGTCTGCAAGCCGCAAGCGATTGTGTAGCCACCTTTGAATGGGTTAGCGCGAAAATATAAATTGAATGTGCCCTCATAATCCGCTTTCGGCGATTTCCAGAAACTGTAGGCCATCGTCAGTTGATAAAAATCCGTAAGCAGCGCCAATGAATGGCCGTAAAGGAATTTTAATGTATTCATTTAATCTCCAGTTATTCTTGGTGTTTAATTTACACCAAGCTCGGCAATATGCAAGTGAATTAACGTTTGGAGGTTAAAAGGTTTGCATGGTGGAAAGTTTCAGGTTGAGGGTTGGAAATTCTGATCGTACCTGATGTTGGTGATACGGTCTCTGTGCGGTTTAGAACCGGGCAGGCCACAAGGGCTTGTGCTACAAGGTTTGGTCTAAGTAGTCCGGCTCCTTGTGGGCCGCTTATCCAAACTCTGATTATGCCGGAAACAGGTGAAATGGCTTCCGGCAACGGGCAAGGCCACAAGGGCCTGGGCTACCAGGTTTGGTCTCAGAGTGTAGTCCGGCCCCTTGTGGGCCGCTTATCCAAACTCTGATTATGCCGGAAATAGGTGAAATGGCTTTCGGCATCGGGCAGGCTACAAGGTTTGGTCTAAGTAGTCCGGCTCCTTGTGGGCCGCTTATCCAAACTCTGATTATGCCGGAAACAGGTGAAATGGCTTCCGGCAACGGGCAAGGCCACAAGGGCCTGGGCTACAAGGTTTGGTCTCAGAGTGTAGTCCGGCCCCTTGTGGGCCGCTTATCCAAACTCTGATTATGCCGGAAATAGGTGAAATGGCTTTCGGCATCGGGCAGGCCACAAGGGCCTGGGCTACAAGGTTTGGTCTCAGAGTGTAGTCCGGCCCCTTGTGGGCCGCTTATCCAAACTCTGATTATACCGGAAACACGTGAAATGGCTTCCGGTATCGGGCAGGCCACAAGGGCCTGTGCTACAAGGTTTGGTCTCAGAGTGTAGTCCGGCCCCTTGTGGGCCGATTTTCCAAACTCAAATTTTATTGTTGATTCTTCGAGAAGTCACTCAATTAACTTTGCCAAATGTACTTTGAAAAGAGTATAAATATGGGTACAATCTGATTGTAAACATAATTTTTTACTACCATTCCCGGGAGATAAATTATGAAATTTATACTATTTTTTCTTTGCGCACTACTAATGACCAATACTGCGCTCACCAGTTGTAAATCATTTTTCAACTCACCTGATTCAATCCACTATTCTGTTCAAACAATTGATGAAAAACCAACCAAAGAATTTGAACGGGATTACGACTGGCCACTGGAAATAATTTTTGAGGACTATGATTCTGGTGAACCAATTTTGGGTAGTATTAAGTTGGCAAAACTGGGCTGGTTACCAATTACTCAAAATTGCACAGAGGATAATTGCTTTATTGTCGACACAAAAGGCAAACTGGGGCCAGTTGAATTTATTTCTATTAAGCATCAGCGGATTACCAAAAAGAACATTTCAGGAATGTTTTATTGCGCCGGGCCAACAATCGATACAAGTGGGCATGAATTTACTGCAAGCGCTAAATAATTAAATTTCCAGACCGTGTCGGAGATAATCTAAGCCTCTCCGACACGATCTAATATGTCAATACCAGTTCACTAATTCCCACATCCATCAAAAATAATCCTATGAAACATCCCAACTTTCAAACATTCCAACCTTCAAACGTTTAAACCTTTTCCAACCGGTTTAATGCGCTCAGCAAGGCCTTAAACGAAGCCAAACTGATATTCGAATCCAGGCCGGCGCCGAAGACAGTTTTGTCTTCGTGTTTCAGGCTGATATAAGTTACGGCACGGGAAGCGGAGCCGTGCTCGACAGCGTGCTCGTCGTAAGATTCGATGCGGAAATCGAAATCAAGTTGTTCCTTCAGGCCGTTGGCAAAAGCGTCGATGGGGCCGTTACCTTTTCCAGCGATGTAGGTTTGCACACCTTGTAAATGGACCACAGCGTTTATCGAGGTTTTTTCTTTGCCGTTTTTATTGTCACCATCTGCGTCCGTGTGGATGGAGCAGTGCTGCAAATAATAGGGTGCATTCAATTCAAGATATTCCTTTTTAAATATAGCGAGAATTGATTTCGGTGTGAGTTCCTCGCCTTTTTTATCTGTGACCTGCTGAATGATACGCCCAAAGTCAGGCTGCATTTCTTTTGGCAGTTTGAGACCAAATTCTTGCTCCATTATATAAGCAACGCCGCCTTTGCCGGACTGGCTATTAATACGAATTATTTTCTCATAATTTCGGCCGACATCGCGGGGATCGATGGGCAAATAGGGGACAGCCCAATCCGGGGAATCGGAGGCTTCCTGTGCGGCCATGCCCTTGTTGATGGCGTCCTGATGCGAGCCTGAAAAAGCTGTATAAACCAACGCTCCGGCGTAGGGATGGCGTTCGTGCACTCCCATGCGCGTACAAAATTCATAAACTTTTACGATTGAATTGATGTCTGAAAAATCCAAACCGGGGTTGATTCCCTGCGAAAACAGGTTCAATGCTGTGGTTACGATATCCACGTTCCCGGTGCGTTCACCATTGCCAAATAAAGTGCCTTCAACCCGGTCAGCTCCAGCGAGCAGCGCCAATTCTGTGGCTGCCACCGCTGTTCCGCGGTCGTTATGGGCGTGCAAACTGATGATTATATTTTCGCGGTTTTTGAGATGGCGGCCCATCCATTCAATTTGATCTGCATGAATGTTGGGCGAGCACAATTCCACTGTTGCTGGCAAATTGATGATAACTTTATTTTCGGGTGTTGGTTGCCAGACAGCCAAAACATTGTGGCAGATGTCGAGCGCAAAATCGAGTTCAGTGCGGGTGAAACTTTCGGGAGAATATTGAAACCGTATGCCGGGATTGTTCGATTTTTCTTTCAATTCCTGCATCAACTTTGCACCCGCAACGGCGATCGCTGTAATTTCGGCTTTGTCGGCTTTGAAGACAACATCCCGCTGCAAGGTTGAAGTCGAATTGTAAAGATGTACGATGACATTTTTTGCCCCTTCAATGGCAGCAAATGTTTTGCGAATTACATGCTCACGGGCTTGTGTTAAAACCTGAATTGTGACGTCATCCGGGATTAGATTTTGTTCGATGAGCTCACGAACAAAAGCAAATTCCACAGCAGACGCAGACGGAAAGCCAACTTCGATTTCTTTGAAGCCGATTTCCACCAGCAATTTAAACAGTTTGAGCTTTCTTTCCAGATCCATCGGGGTTTGCAATGCCTGATTCCCATCACGCAGATCAACACTGCACCAGATTGGCGCATGCTCAATTTGTTTGCCTGGCCATTGCCTGTCTGGCAAATCGACCTGTGGAAAAGGGCGGTACTTATTTACTTTTTCGGCATCCATCTTTTGATTCCTTTTAAACGCTACAGATTCTTTGTTTGAACAATCTGACAAGCTCTAAATGCAAAAAGCCATGGCGATTGCTAATCTCCATGGCTTTGTTATTTAAGTTGTCTAAATTGATTTCAGTAATCTACCATGGATGATATACGTTTCCCAGGAGCAGCAGTCGCTCTAACAGTGATAAAATTAAAATATTTAAATTGAATTGAATCATCGTTTTTGTCCAGAAAAATTCCATGCTAAAATAATTGCAGCCATTATATTGTTTTAAAATATCAAATGCAAGTTTTTATACATTGTTTTACATAAAAATCGAATTTTGTGCATATAAATAGAAATTGCATTAACCTGAATTATTCATAAAGCGCAGTGGATGTGCCTGGAACTTAGTTGATTTTTATAAGTTTAACTAAACAAAGTAGCTTTTAAGGGCTTTCATAACTTGTAGAAGTGCCAGGCACATTTTTATCAGTTTATAAATAGATCAGGCTAAATAGAATCCTCGACTTATAAAAGAATCAGGTTGTGTGGGAGTCATCCCAGTTTTCATAGCGTGAAATACCGGGATATCCTTGAATTAGGCTCAGACTCAAGGGATGCCGGTATTGCCAAAAAACGCATACCTGAGCGACAATAGAAGCTGAATATTTAAATATTGGGGAAAATTTCTATTTTTGGGCAATGGATTAATCCTGTTAGAAGAGAGTAAAATTCGAAGGCTGGTGCACATTTCGAAAATAGCGGATATTATCCTTTATTCTGCTGAATATTTCCGGAAATGGGTAAAATTATTTCAACCAGTGTCCCTTTGCCTTCTTCGCTGGAAATATTAATTTCACCATTGTGCTTTTGGATAGTATTGTATGCGGTGGCGAGACCGGAACCCAATTTTACCCGCTCACCACTCCTGCGTGAAAATCCGAAATCAAAAATATGTTCCAGTTTGTCCGGTGCAATTCCAACCCCATCATCTTTAAACGATATTTTGATATTTTGACCCTGCAGGCGTGTTGAAATCGTTAAATGGCCTGCACTCTTCATGGCCTGAATAGCATTTTTCGACAGAGCCAGAAATACTTGATTTAAGGAAGCAGGGTAACAGGCGACCGGTGGAATTTTCCCATATTTTTTTTCGACTTTGACCCGGCCTTGCATTTCCCGGGTTAAAAGGGTGAGAGCGCTATCGATTCCTTCGTGAATATCGACCACTTGATAATTGGCCTCATCCAGGCGGGCGAAGTTTTTCAAGCTATCGACAATCACACCAATTCTTTCGCTGGCGGTGAAAGTAACATCAATATTTTTTTTCAATAGTTCTGTGACCGTTTTTAGCGATGTCCCTTGGTCATTGCCGTTATTTTCAATCGTATTGATGCATCTTTCGCAAACATCGGCTGAGCTGCGAATAACGCCGAGTGGGTTATTTATTTCGTGAGCAACGCCGGCGACCAGATCACCCAGAGCTGCCATTTTTTCCTTCATCAGGAGCTGTTTCTGGGTTTCGTGAAGCTCGTTGAGCGTATTTTGCAAGTGGGTATTTTTATTTTGTATTTCTTCTTTCTGCTCCTCGAGAAAATGGGATTTTGCTTCCAATTCTTCGTTGGTTGCTTGCAAAATAAGCTGTTGTTTTTTTAACTGTGCCGCCTGGTCTTCCATCTGGTCCCGGGCTTCGTTCAGCGCTTTTGTCATCAAATTGAACGAGGTGGCCATATTGCCAATCTCGTCTTTGCTGTTGATGGCCAGGCGTACTTTGAGATCACCTTTTGTCACCTGACGGGCGGCTTTTTCCAGTTCTTTCACCGGAATGGTGATGTAGCGAATGAAAACTATTGTAATAACGGCTGAAAAGATGATCGTCAATATAAAAAGTGAGGTAATAACTTTGCGGGTGGATAAAAATGCAAATTCTGCCCGCTGCGCTGCTTTCGAGGATTCATCGTAATTGACATGGGCCATGCCTTCCAGATCATTTCGCAATAATTTGTACGTATCCTGTGCTTTCCCGTGCAGCAAATCGATGGCTTCATCTGAATTATGTTCCGAAGATAGCGCCATAAAACTGAAAGAGAGATCGAGGTATTCTTCCCATTTTTCATCAAAATGTTTATAGAGCCGTCTTTCACGAGACGAGTAGAGCTGCCTGGCTTCCGATTCAGTTTTCAGATGTTCGTAAGTGTCTATATTTTCATTTATTTTATCGATGAGTGTAATCATCTGACGTTGCTGTTCCTGCTTGCGCGATTCATCTGTGGCGATAGCATGCTGCAGTTGATGAATGCGCAAATTGGAGGTGTGCAGATTGATCTCGGAAATTGCAGAAATCCGGGGGAGCCAGTTTGAAGCTACCTCATCAATCTCATTCTTGATTTCCCGCATTTTATGGATGGTAAAAAAGTTCAGGCTTGCCATGATAAAAAGGATGAAACCAAAACCGAAAATTTGTTTTGTACCTAATTTTAAATTTTTATAGCTCATACAGATTGGATACCAAACTACTTCGCATTTGGCCTTTATTTTTTTATAGGGATGGTCTTGAGAACTTTGACTGATTTGTCGACATATTTTGCATCGATAAAGCCGATCGCACCAGGGGTTGATGCAACTTCCAGCAGCATTTGCCTTGGAGTTTTAACAGCTTTGGGCGGCGCACCCTCCCCTGCTAACATATTCTTCATCCAAATGGATTTCATCCGCGAGGACGTTTTTCCCAGGTATTTGTAAAATGTTATTTTAACATCCTTTTTTTCCTTCATGTCAAAGATGACGACGGCTGTGCCATCTTTCCATTTTTTAATATCACCAATAAAAAAATCCAACAGTTCGGATTTTTTAATCTGATCCACAGGAACGTCCCGGTGCGCGATCACCGCCACTTGCGAGAGAAGCGGCGGTGTGAAATATGCGAGGAAAAGAAATACGTAAATTACTTTTTTCATAGAAAATGTGGATATTTTTTCAGAATCATCATTAAAAAAACACGGAAATCGCGGCATCATAGTAGTTGCCTCTTGCTTCCAATGTTAATTTGTCTGCAACCCATGCCTGCGTTTTAACTTTGCCAGTTTGCAGCTTAATTGTAATTCGATCCCCAATCGGGCAGGAAATGCCGAGGGAGAACACGCCCATCTCCGATTTCACCGGCGAAGCGTGCTGTTGAATAAGCCAAAAACTGAAGTAACTATTTAACCATTCACGGTGTTCATAATTGATTGTCGAATAGAAAAAGTCTCTATCAAAATTGATTTCATCATTTTCATCATGATAATTAACGTGGATGTATTCGTTTTCAATTCCAAATTGGTTCCATTGATATTGGGCATCGATACCAAAGCGAATACGGGGGATTTCACCATAATCTCTATCCGCGGGAACGGCCAGATCGTCAATCGAAGCTAATTGGCTGTACCGGTCCCACGTAAAAGATAAACCTGCTTTTAACCCGGCGTGTCGAACACCAAAGCGTCCGCCAATCATCATCGCGCCGGTTGTATCAACACCTGTTTGGCCGACTTCGGGATTGCTGTTAACGTTGGGGCCATTGCCGCCAAATATGGCATAATCCAGCTTGACGGTTCGCCAGGGAATATAGCCCGAAACCTGCAGATAAGCCCGGTCTGGCGCAAATTCGTCAACGGTGATAAATTCTTTAAACGATGTTTCATAGGCCAATGGGCGGATGATGTACGACAGGAGTGGGGTTTTGTTTTTGATTTCGTTGAGGTGATTAAAAACAGGTGTGTGCAAGCCAAATTTTATGCTGAATGCCGCGCTGTGGCGGTAGCGAATCCACGCTTCCTGCAAATTGATGGCTCCCCAATGCCGCGACGAAGAATAATTGTTCAGAATTTCCACATTGATCAAACTTGTCCAGTTTTTTGCCAGGTCTTTTTGCATGAACAAATTGAGTTGTTGCAAGGCAAAAGTGTTGATTACTCCGGTTGATCGATTGAGTGACTCTTGTTGGAAAATATTTTGGAAATACCCGAAGACTTTCAGACCGTTTTCGCCACTACTTTGCGCAGCGAGTGGCAAAGTAACGACAAAAGTGAACAGGATTATTTTTTTTAACATCGTTGCAAATCCTTTAGAAGTGGACAGACGCCGCCAGGCTGCTTATCCGGAAATCGGGTGATTGAAAAATAGTGCCATCGGATTTAAATTTGACCAGAGCGACTTGCATTTTAAAAGTGATGCGTTCCCGATAATTATATGCAGTCCCCAGCGTCCGGGCATTGTATTCGATTTCACCGGCGGGCTTGAAATTTTCTTCTGTTTCCCAGTAGCTTAAGTAGGAATAAAATTTTTCTGTGCAATGGTATCCCGCCGTAAAGTACGAAAACCTTTTGTTGAAATCAAAAAGTGCATTGTCGTCATCAAGCAAAACAGTGATGAATTCGTAGTGTACTTCGAAGTTTTTCCAGTCGTATAAAAAATCACCGCCGACACGGTAGCGGGGCAAAAGTCCGAAATCATTATCAGGTATATTGAAATAATATTTATACTTATTCGTCCTGTCGTATGTCGTCGAGATGCCCGTTTTAAGCTCACCGATACGCAACCCAATCCGTCCGCCGTATGACAAAGTAGAAGTTGTATCGATCCCGGACAGATTTTTATGCGTTGTCTTGTCAAAAATTAATGTCGATCCATCCGTGGCCAAAAATTCAATATTTGTGCTAATATTTGGACTGTTACCAACATGAACAGCATAGTCAAGCTTGAATTCGCCGACCGGAACAAATCCATAAGCCTGGGCAAAGGCTTGATGTGGTACAAAATCATCAATTGCGATGATTTCGCTAAGCGAAGCATCATAGACGAAGGGCCGGGTTATATATGGCAGTAGCGGTGTCTTGTTTTTAATTTCATTGAGGTGATTAAAAATCGGGATTTGCAGACCAAGTTTTAAATTGAATTTTGCAGACCTGCGGTAGCGAACCCACGCTTCCTCCAAATTGAAGGCGCCCCAATTATTTGAGCCGGAAAATGAGTTTATCATTTCAAAGTTTATCAAAGATGTCCAGTTATTCGACAGCCGGGTTTGGAAGAATAGATTAAATTGGTCGGTGCTAAATGAGTTTATCGTGCTTTGCGGATTTTCGTTCTCCTGCTGCGAAAAGCTATTTTGGAAGTAGCCAAAAATCCTGATTTGATCGAAGCTGGTTTGTGCATGACTGGGGACACACAGTACAAAAAGCAAAACAATCAACCTTGTTTTTATAGGTAGCTTTCCTGGAAAAAAGCAGTGCGAATTTGTATTATTTATAAGTTGCATTTTTTCTTTTTTTTTCGATCGGTCGCAACGCAGGGGACTACTTTAATTTTGAAAATGGATATCGTTTTTTCAGGTAAAAATCGGCTTGATAAAATAGAAAAATATCCGGTTGAATGAAAGAAAAAAGATGCAATAACTTAAGGCGGTTTTTCCGGCGAACTTCCCGCAATAATTTCATTGATTCAAACATTTGAAAATCTTACTTTTACAAGTCTCGCCGCCAGACTCACAGCCACAAGTGTCTTGGAAAAAACTGGAGAGATATTTATACATTATTTGCTGTCGTTGCCTTGTTGATGTGCGTAAAATCATGGTCAGGAATTAACCAAAAATGGCTGGACGATGCTCAAAAAATACATGCTACCGATTATTGCATTTTTGTTGACATTAGGTGCAATCCCGCAATGGTCATTTTTTCAAGCGCTGGATAATCTGCTACTCGATTCCTATTTTGTAATTCGGGGTGAGCGTGAATTGCCGGAGAATGTGCTATTTGTCTATCTCGATGAGGAAGATATTTCATCCCTCGGCGGCTGGCCACTCAGCCGGGATTATTGGGGATACGCTATTCATCAGGCAACGAAAGCAGGGGCTCGCGCTGTAGCCATCGATGTTTTTTTTGCCACTGAAAATGAACTGTTTGCAGAATATGACAAGTCGCTGGTCGAAATTACGGCGGCCTCCTCGAACGTTATACTGCCGCTTGTTATCAATAGCCTGCCTGGCAAAAATGAGATTGAGAAAATGGAAGTAATTACCCCTTTTCCCGGGCTGAATGAGGCTGCGAAAGCAACCGGTTTTGCCAATCTCGGTGATGAGCCGACAATCCGCAACGTCCCGGTGCAGATTAAACAAGATAGCCTTGTATTCAATTCATTCGGACTGGTATTGGCACAGGAAATGGGCGTCGATTCAACCAGAGAATTTAACGAATTACTGCCGCCTTCGAGCTCAATGCAAATCAACTTTGCCGGATTTGCAAAAACTGTGCACGGGATTAGTTTTGTCGCATTTTTACATGCGCTGCGCACGGATGCTGCTGAGCTGGAACTGCAGGGCAAACTCGTACTCATCGCACCGGTTGCACCCGGTTTGCCGATTGTGCGGCGGACGCCATTTGCCGACGCTGTGCCAGCATCGTTCATTCATCTCAATGTAGCGGAGAATATATTAAAACAAAATTACTTGCAATCGCTACCGTGGTTTTTACGGGCATTGATAATAATTTCGCTTTGTCTTCTGGCATGGCTTATTCTGGCTAAAAATGAGAGGCAACCGCCCTATTTTTGGCCATTATTTATTGTGTCGATCTATATTGTGCTATCCTGTTATTTCTTTGTTTTCCAGTTAACAATTATCCCGGTTTTCTGGCCGGTTACCGGCTTTTTGCTGTTCTTTATTGCAGGGTATCGACAGAAAGAAAACCAGGTGAAATCAGCACTTTCTCTCCGGACCAAATTATTGAAAAAAGAGATAAATCAGGCACAACAACGAGTGGCTGCGGCGGAGACTGAAATGTTTGAAATTAAAAAACAACGCCTTGCAGAGCAGCAAAAGAACAGTGAGACCTCGCAGGAAAATGAGCTGGCCATCATCGAAAAACAGAAAAAAGTCATCGAGCTGGAAAAACAACTGCGCGATTTACAAGCTTTTGATGAGCCGGAATCGGGACAAAAAGCATCATTTAAAATCGCTAATCTGATTTATGCACCAGATAGCCCGATGGCTGAAGTTGTCAATTTGGTGCAGAAAATCAGTGATGATGATATTCCCGTATTAATTCAAGGCGAAACCGGCACCGGGAAAGAGGTTTTAGCGCAGGCGATTCATGCGCAAAGTCGGCGAAAAAACAAACCGTTTATCGCCGTGAATTGCGGCGCTCTCTCAGAATCGTTGTTGGAAAGCGAGCTATTTGGCCATGAAAAAGGGGCTTTTACCGGGGCGCAAAATTTAAGGCGTGGCCGCTTTGAACTGGCCGATGGCGGCACCATTTTTCTCGATGAAATTACGGAAACCAGCCCTGCTTTTCAGGCGCGATTGCTGCGGGTTTTGCAGGATGGAACATTGGAACGATTGGGTGGGGAGCGCAGCATTAAAATCGACGTGCGTTGCATCGCGGCCAGCAATCAGGATATCAAAAAACAGGTGGATGAAGGAAAATTTCGCGCTGATTTATACTACCGGCTCAATGGCTTTCCCATCGACATCCCACCGCTGCGGCAGCGGGAAGTCGATATCCCTGTGTTGGTGCGCCACTTTCTCGATAAACACGATTATCGCGAGCTAAAAATCTCCAAAGCTGCCTTGGATAATCTCTGTTTTTATGCCTGGCCGGGAAATGTGCGGGAACTGGAAAATACCGTCCGCCGTATGGGTTTGTTGGCGAAAAGTGAACACAATAGCATCATTCAGCAGGAACATTTGCCTGAGGAGATTCTGACTTCCGGGGGGGAGAAGGGGAGTGGTGTCGATTACAAACCATTCGAAGAACAAGTGCTGCACGCGTTACGAAAATTTGAATTTTCCCGTTCCGCTATCAGCGAGACAGCGCGTTTTTTGGGCAATAAAGATCGCGGCACTATTACCGAATACTACCGCGGCTTGTGTTTTCAATTTCTTGTTGAAAATGAAAATGATTATGCCAAATCAGCTGCTGCACTTGCAGGAACCAACGATACGGAGATAATACAGCGCGTGCAAAACAAACTCGAATCTTATCTATCAAATCTCGATCCGACGCAAAAAGACCCCGGCCACGCGCAATACAAAGGCCTGCCGAAAAAATTTCACCCCGCGCTGGATGCGGTGCTGGATTATTTGGCGGAGAAAAGAGATGTATGAGCTGACACTGAGCGTGTAGAAGTGCGATATCATATAACTTTTTAAGGTTATCCCCAGATCAAAACCTGCAGCGACACACTCGTCATTACCAGCAGCATATAGATATTAATATTCATAAAAGCTGTTTTAAAAATGGTTTCCGAAATTGTAAATCGCAGCAAGCCACGACTGACCCAAATGAGCCAGAATGTGGTAAAAGTCAGGCAGGCGTAAATAAAAAACGAGTTTCCGATGCCGTAGAGTGGCAGCATCAAACTGATCAGCGCTGTGGCGATAGTCCAAACGTATGTGAGCCGGGCCAATTGTTTATCGCTGAATATACTTGCAAGGGTGGGGAAACCTGCACGCTCATAATCCCGGGCGAGGTTGAGCAACAGCAACCAGAAGTGGGGAATCTGCCAGATAAAAAAGAAGAAGGCAACGATAATTATTTGTGGTTCAAATAAGCTTCGGCCCGCCGCAACCCAGCCGATTGCCGGGGGAATGGCGCCGATGAGTGCACCGGGAAAAACGGCGTAGGCCGTTACCCGCTTCAAGGGCGTGTAAATGCCATTGTACCAGAAAATATTGAACAAACCCAGGGCCATGGTTGCCGGATTATTGCCAATCCAGAGAATTAAACACCCTAGCAGCATCTGCACCGTTGAAATGACCAGGCCCATCCGCGGTGAAATGAGCCCTGCAGGAATTGGGCGATCACAGGTGCGATGCATTTTTTTGTCGAGCTTCCATTCCTGCACCTGATTCAAACCGGCAGACCCCGCCGAAAGAATGAATGTGCCCAAAACGGCGACGATGCCTGCCAAATCGAAGCGGCCGGTTGCCATAATATATCCCACAAATGTGGACATGGCAACCAGGGTGGAGATACGAATTTTGCTCAATTCGAGCAGGATTTTAGTCCAGTTTTTCATTGTTGGCAGATCGCCTTTTCATCTTATTATAAAAGTAGGTATTCAAATTTCGTCATTCCGTCATGCTTTTAGACGGAATCCAAGTCCAGTCGAGTTCAAAACAAATGGATTCCCGATAAAAGCGGTCGCATTCGCGTCAAGTTAGGATGCTATAAATGTGGAAAACTCGTAAATTGAGGAGTAACATCCCTCTAATCCGTACTCTTGACGAGCACAAATCGTCTCCCTTCAAAGGGAGAATTAAAAAATCCCCCTTCGAATCGCGATTTATTTAATCGATTTCAAATATTCAGTAATGGCTTTAATTTCATCATCAGAAAGGGGCTGCGGTGGCATTGGAATATTTTCGAATCCTTTTACTTTATCAGCAGCAGGTTCCTTGATTGATTTCGCAATATAGGCATCGTCGATGAGAACCTGCCGTTCTTTGCCGTCCGTATAAACAGTCTCCATTTTGCCATAAAGCCCTTTAAATGAAGGCGAAATCCGTGGTGAGCCGTCGATGCTGTGGCAGGCGATACAACCCTTCAAGGTAACAAGTTTTTCACCGGCAGCGCTAAGATCGCCGCCTTCGGTGATTTGCTCGCCACTGGTTCCGGCATACCAGGTATTGTAATCACTTTCCGACATAACTTCAACAGTTGACAACATATAGGCATGGCGGTCGCCACAAAATTCAGTACAGAGAATATCGAAAGTGCCGGTTTCCGTCGCACGAAACCACAAATAAGTATCACGGCCGGGTACGGCATCCTGTTTGACGCGAAAAGCCGGGATGTAAAAACTGTGGATGACATCTTCGGATTCGATATTCGCTTTGACAGCTCTGCCTTTTGGAACCGTCAAAGTTGTTGCCTGAAATCCATTTTCATAGGTAAATGTCCAGGACCATTTTCTGCCGGTGACGGTAATTTCCATCGCGTCATCCGGCACGTTACGCATGGTGTCGTATCCGATAAATCCATAATAAAACATACCCATAACCAATAGAGTCGGAATCACTGTCCAGACAATTTCCAGGGTCAAATTGCCTTCGATATTTGCAACTTTTTTATTTCGTGTATGGTGATACCGCACGACGAAAAAGAGCATGGTTGCGACGATGCCAACAAAAAAGATGATCGAGATAATCAGGATGAAGAAAAATGCATCATCGACAAGTGATGCAAAACTGGATGCACCTGAGAGCATAGTTTCTCCTTATTTTTTAAAAAGGTTAGTTTTTAGTTTTAAGTTGTTAGATTTCAGGCGCTGGTTTTTAGTGCTGTCCAAATATGAAAGGTCAACACCTAAAACCTAACTCCTATCACCTGTTTTTATCTAAACGGGTAATCCGTAAAGGTGATACCGATAAAAATGGCAAATACGATGAACAATGTCGCTACCATCCATTTTATGGTAGCAGATTCATTTTTCAGGTGCATAAACCAGGCGACAACCAGCGACGATTTAAACGCAGCGATGAGAAGCGCTACAAATACGGCCGCGTTGCCGAAATCAATACTGGCCACAGCGACTGTCACCCAGGTTAAAACTACCAATGCCAGCCACACATAAATATAGGTACTGTATTTCATTTCATGTTCATTTTCATGCATAGGTCTAATTTCCTTTCTATGTAATGAGGTAGAAAAGTGGAAAAAGGAAAATCCAGATAACATCGACCAGATGCCAATAGAGTCCGGCATTTTCAAGTTTTACGAAATTGCGGGGATCCCTTTTTTCGGCGACGGGTTCATAAGTCAGACGGATATCGACCAACTCAACCTTGTCATCGAGTTGGGCAACTGTCCCGAGTTCTTCGCCTTTTTCTGAAACCACGGCAAGACGGGAAGTTCCACGCACATTCTTTAAAATTTCATAAGGCATTTCTTCGGTTACAACTGGTCGGCGCTTGATAAAATAGAGCACAAAAAAGAAGACGATCAAACCAATAATCACGTGCAATCCGTGCAGGCCGGTCATCGTATAATACAAATTATAAAAGACGATTTCGCCTTTGCTGTGATCGGCTAAAAGCTCGGGTGAGCCCGGATAAATCCCGTGATGAATTTTTGCACTCCATTCGAAATATTTGTTGACCATAAATCCGAGGGCAAAAAGGACAGTTGCCCAAATCATCCACACGGCCATTTTTTGCTTGTCCTTTTGCAACGCAACGATCGCAATCACGACTGTCAGGCTACTCGTGAGCAAAAAAAGCGTGTTTACAGCGCCGATGAATGTATCCAGATTGGCTGCGGCTGTTTGAAACGCTTCGGGATAAACCGATCGATAAACAGCATAGGCGATAAACAATCCGCCGAAGAGTAATACTTCAGTGAAGAGAAATAACCACATTCCAATTTTTGCACCTTCAACATCACTGGGGTGTTTGTGGGCGACCATTGTTGCTGCATGATTACTCATTATACGGCCTCCTCTTTGTGTGCGTACGGCTCGTCGGTTATCGTTGGAATTTCATCAAAATTTTCCAATGGCGGCGGGGTTGGAATTTGCCATTCAAGCGTGGTTCCTCCCCAGGGATTAGCCGGAGCTTTTTCCCCTCGAAAAACCGAGTACAGGAGGGTGCCAATCATCAATAAAAGGCCGGAAACAAGAAACCAGGAGCCGAATGTTGCTACGAGATGGGCATCATGAAACTGCGGCAAGTGGTCGAAATAGCGGCGCGGCATGCCCTGATAGCCCAGATACATCATTGTCATGTAGAGTGTGTTAAAACCGATTAATTGCAGCACCAATGCAACGATGGCGGTTTTATTGTGGTACATCCGGCCCCACATTTTCGGACCCCAATAATAGAGCGCGCCAAAAAGTGCAAAAACGGATCCGCCAAACATGGTATAATGAAAGTGGCCAACGACAAAATAGGTATCGTGGACGTGCACGTCCACTGAAATCGCTGCCATCATCAGGCCGGTTAATCCACCAATAAGAAAGTGGAAGAGGAATGCAAGAGCGTATAAAAATGGGACTTCGACACGAATTGAAGCTTTGTACATTGTTGCGACCCAGTTAAATACTTTAATAGCCGTCGGAATAGCGACAAAAAACGTCAGAAAAGAAAAAACGATACTTGCTGTGCTGCTTTGCCCACTGACGTACATATGGTGTCCCCAAACCAATGTACCAACAGCAGCGATTCCCACACTTGACCATGCGATCGCTTTGTAGCCAAAAATGGTGCGGCGGCAAAAAGTTGGAATGATTTCCGAGATAACGCCCATGCCAGGAAGAACCATGAGATACACGGCCGGGTGCGAATAAATCCAGAATAAGTGCTGATACAGAATCGGATCACCGCCCATGGCTGGATTAAAAATTCCGATACCCAATGTGCGTTCCAAAATTACTAAAACCAGCGTGATGCCAACCACGGGAGTGGCGAGGACTTGAATCCACGCGGTGGCGTACAAACTCCAGACAAAAAGCGGCATGCGATGAAAATTCATGCCTGGAGCACGCATCCGGTGAATGGTGGCGACAAAGTTCAGACCGGTTAGAATTGAGGAAAATCCTAATATGAATGCGGCTGTTAACGCCAGGGTTACATTGGTACCTGTTTGCGTGCTGTATGGCACATAAAATGTCCAACCTGTATCGGCCATTCCATCCCCTGTAAAAATGGCCAGCAGTGCCATCACGGCACCCGCAATGTAGAGCCACCAGGAAAGTAAATTAAGCCGGGGGAAAAAGACGTCTTTGGCGCCAATTTGAATCGGTAAAAAGAAATTGCCCAGCGTGCCGGCGGTTCCCGGAATTATAAACAAAAATATCATAATGACGCCATGCAACGTAAACAAGCGATTGTAAGTTGTGGCTGTCATCAGCGTTTCGCCCATTGTCATTTGCTCAAGGCGCATGAAAAGTCCCAACAGAATTCCCACGGTAAAAAAGACAAATACAGAGCCCAAATAAAGAAGGCCAATTCTCTTGTGATCGACGGAAAAAATCCAGCCGAAAACGCCGGTGTATCGGCCTTTCACATCGAGATAGCTCTCTCCGTTTTGCACTGTATCGTCCAAAGTATGACTCGGCATACTTCCTCCTAAATAATTATTACTTTATCACCCAGCAAAGAGTGTATTTTTTTATTTACTTTAGAATCCCAACCCGCCAAAGATCAACTTTCCTGTTTTCCTTTTTTCGACCGAACTCCCACAGCAAAAACGAAAATGAGAACAAATCCGATTATGAAGCTGGCCGAAATTTTAAGAAAGTTAAAAACATAGCGACGGCCTTCAGGATCGTAGCTGAAACAGAACTTGAGCATTTTCGCGATGGATGGTCCGACGCGCCCTTCCGACGCTTCAATTATGGCCATTTTAAGATCAAATTGATTGAAATAAGTGCCGTATAAATACCTTGTCACTTTGCCTTCGCCGGATAAAACGATGAGTGCGGCTGAATGGGCAAAATCATCCTTTGTGCGTTTAAAGTTGAAGCCAACCGTGCTGGTGATTCCTTCAATATTTGTACTGTCGCCTGTAAGCCAGACCCATTCGTATTCTGGAAATGGCGTGTAGAATTTTTTCAAATAGTTGAGCTTTTTCTGATTTGCCAGTTTGAAATCTTCGTCTTTATTAAAACTGATTGTCAGAACGCGGTAGTCTTTTCCGGCTTCGAGATCGAGGTTGTTGAGGGCCCGCTGCAAGCCGTTTAAAATCGGGGTGCAGATGCTGGGGCAATTAAAATAGACAAAGTTGAGAATTGTCGGCCGGTCAACCAGTTTGGCGATATTGACGCTGTCTCCTTTTGAGTTGACAAATGTAAAATTGAGATCAGCCATTTCTCCCAGCTTTTCATCAATTCCGACAATCTCATTGCCCGGCTGAATTTGAGCGAGGCTCTGATTCGTCAGAAAAAATAACATCCCAATCAAAATGATAAAATTGGTGAGAATGTCTTTTTTAGTTCGATTTAGAAGATGAAAGATGTTCATCTTTTACTCCAATTTAGTTTATATCTATTTTTATTTTATCAAAATTCGTTAGTTACGAGCTTAGCCTGTGGGCTACGGTTCCACCACGTGCGCAGGGCAATCCAGATAAATAAAACACCACCGGTTACTGCCAGCAATCCGCCAAATCCCATTATTCCCAGCCCCACTTTTTGTGAAACAGAATTGACGATCTGTTCCTCGCCATAAACCTTGCGCAGCATGCGTGCATAAGCCAGACCGGCTGCAAAAAGAAACTGTCCAATGCCGTAAATGGCCGGTTGCCAATTAGCCAGTTTCTGCAATTTTTCAGATGGAATTTCCAGAGAAAATCGCGGAAAAAGTTCATAAGTCATTGCCATAAAAGACACGGTCACAGCCCCGATAGCCGCGTGGTAATGTGCTGGAATCATGGTGTCGGAACCTCGAATCAGCGCTCCAAAAATAAATCCGGTTAATATTAAAATTACGCTGGCGGCAAATCCGTTAAACGCAGATGAACGGATTTGCCCGGAGTCCATTTTCCCGGTAGCTTTTGATTCGAAGATTTTTTTGATCGCCAGAATAATAAACAGACACACAATCGGAAAAATACCATGTTGCATCAGGGTTGTAAATTTACTCAGATATATTCCGGGGGATTGAATCTGGCTGGCGAAATACGGCGCGATAAATAATGGCAATACGAAAACGATGTAAAGAACAGTGCTTATTTTTTTTGAAATAAATTCACTGCCAGTCAATTTTTTAACGAGAAAAATCCAGGCGACCAACATCGCAAGCACATTGGCAAACTGCAAAACATGGCCGCCACCCCAGAAGAGCAATTCAAAAAATAAATCGGGCGCCACAGATTTATCGATGAAAAACCAGGAAATGCCGAAGGTGATCACGGCCAGTAAAAATGCCACAACGGCGGCTTTTATCCCGTTGACTGCTGCAGAGGGAATTGCATTGTGCGCGTTTTCTAATGTTGAGGTGAAGGAACTGAAAAGTCTGGCGTCGAGAAATGCTACGCAAACACTCAATGCGAACAGCCCTAATCCGGCGAAAAAGAACGGGTGATTCAGCACAGGAATGTAATTTGATAAAATCGGTTCAACATCGGGAATGACGAGTGTGATGACCAACAAAACCAGCCCGATTATGGCAGCCCAAAGGACAGATGAACGGGAAAATATATGAAATTTCGACTCGGGAATAAGCTGGAACAAACCGGCAATGTAGGCTGAAAACCAGACAAAAATAGAGAGATTTACATGAACGATGAGACACTTCTTGGCAAAATTTGGATCGGTAATTAACGTATTAATAAATGGGACACGTCCTATGACCAATATCAATGATAACAATCCGCCCGTCATCAACGCACCAATAGCTACTGCGAGCCAACGTTTGGAATATATAATATTGGTTTGCATGAATTTCCTGGAAATTTTTGAATTTGGTTTGATTCATAATTCTGCGAAAAATGAAAATACTATATTTTGGCAATTAATAAAGGATATTAAATTTAAAAATGCAAGCAATAAATGACTCAATTGCAATTCTGGAATCATTCCAATTTACTTCCGGATTCGAGGATGGAGTATGCTATAAAATCCCTGCTTTTGCGCGGAGGATTTCCGCAGTTCTAAAAATTCCGCAGATTTGGTTCTCCCGGTAAACATGCTCCAAATTTTTGATATTATTGTTTTTGTATCGATTAATTAATTCTGGCATCGAGTTTGAATAAAAGTTGATAAAAGCACTGCACTGAAAATTTTTTAGCAATTATCCTTTTTGTCACAAAATCAAATATCAGGAGCAAAAATATGAAACGAAAAATTGGACTTTTAGTATTAATCACAGGGAGTTTATTGTTGGCAACTGCTTTACAGGCACAGTACAAACCAAAAAATTCCGGCTTTGGCGTTCGCGGCAGTTTTTGGAATATGAATAAAAACGATGCCGGTATTCGAATTACCACTTCGAGCGATCGCGACGAAGTCCATGTTGGCGGGGCAGGAGGCTGGCTCTATTTTTTCTCCCGTGTCGATGATTACTGGTTTGTGGAATTCAACCTTGGTGGCATTGGCCAGGTGGAAGCAGACAGTTATTATCATAATTCCGAAAATGTTGATGTCTCGGCAATCACACCCTTTTTATTGGGATTTCGCCAGGATTTAATGCACCCGCGCAGTTACAGTGCGCTGCGGCCATTTCTCACTTTCGGTGTCGGGGCTTACTGGATCAGCGATGTGCATGTTGAAGAGTACCGATACGATCAGGACGAAGTGATCGTCAATACAAATTTTGAACCGGGCGGTTATGCCGGCGGCGGATTTAATTTTCATTTAACACCCAATTTAGCCTTAAATTTAGATGCAAAATATCATTTTATTGATTATAATGTGAAACACGATTACAGCGGTTTCGATTTTGGTTTGGGCGTGAGTTTTATGTGGGGCCGCTATCGCACACGGTATTAAAAATAGTTGGGAGTGAGGGTTGAGAAGCGTTAGACTTATTATCTTGTTCGCAGGCTGGATGCTCGTAATGACTTCAAACACAATGGCACAAGGCATTTCACGGTCATCCGGTCTCGGTTTTCGCGTGGCTTTTTGGAATATCACCAACCAGACTTCGCGCTTCAAGCTTACGACGAATTCGCAGGAGGTCACATCAACGGTTTCGATGAACGGTTTTGGTTCCTACATTTATTATGTTTCGCGGTTTCAGAGCAATATCTTTTTCGAAACCCATTTGGGTGCATTTGCCGCAGGAACCTGGAGTTATAATTCCGATGATTACGACGGCGTTTCCATGGTCATTCCTTTGCTCTTCGGATTGCGTTGGGATTTATTGCCGGGCAAACTTCCGACCTCATTTCAACCGTATTTGACCATTGGTGGTGGACCCTATTGGAATACTGAAATTCAGGGTAAATCCCAAAATGTAGTCGAAAATGAAGTCCTCGTTGAAACCGGAATGCGCCTTGGTTGGTATGCCGGCGGCGGCATTAATTTGACATTGGCAAGTTGGTTCGCATTTAATTTTGATGTCAAACACCATTTTATAAACTATGAAATGGAAGATGATTTTAGCGGCCTTGAGTCCAGCCTTGGTTTTGTTATCATGTGGGGCGCTAAAAAAGAAATGTTTCAAATTCAGAATGTCCGGGTGATTGCTCAGGATATTTATCCGGCTTATTATCAATTTTACAATACATACCCAATTGCCCTTGTAACGATAAAAAATACAGCGGGCTACGATATCGAAGTCAATTTGCGTTCGAAGGTACAGGATTTTTCTGTGCGCCCGAAAAATAGCGGCTATTTTAAGATTCGTAAAAACCGCACCCGCGATATCCCGGTATATTCCCTGCTCGGTGCAAAATTGCACAATGTTTCCCACCGCCGCGATGTCGTGCTCGATATCGAAGTTGAGGGCAAAGCAGGGCATAAGGTAAAAAAATCCGCCAGTGCGCAGGTGACCGTTCACAGCCGCAACGCCTGGGATGGCGCCATTGACAAGCTCGGTGTGTTCCTCACGCCGGAAGACAGGGAAATTCGAAATTATACCCGCAGTATTGCACAAAAATCAGATCAGGAACCGACTGTGCAACCGGATAATTTTAAAATGGCCAAAGCGATATTTTCAGATTTGGTGCAACAGAATTTGCGCTACCACCCCGATCCCAATATCCCGTTTTATATGGACGACCGCGTACAATACGCACAGGAAACATTGGAACGCGGCAGCGGCGATTGCGATGATTTGGTGATTTTGTACGCAACCCTGCTCGAAAGTGTGGGTATCCGCACAGCGTTCGTGGAAGTTAATGACCCCGAAAAACCGATTGCGCACGTCTATTTAATGTTCGATACCGGCGTTTCACCTGCCGATGGTTTCCGTGTCTCCTCAAACGACAAGCGATACGTTATCCGCTTGCGTGAGGGGGAGCGTAGTACGGTGTGGATTCCGGTGGAAGCGACGCTCATCAATCAGGGATTTGAAGATGCCTGGCGCAGTGGTGCAATGACATATTTGCAGGATGGCAAAATGCGCAACGGTTTGGCTGATGGTTGGGTGCGGATTATCGATCATCATTGAGTAACTGCGTGAAAGTGTGCAGGTTTGAATGTTTAAGAATTGAGTTAAGATACTTTGTTGATTTCTCACATTTTTAACCTGATTTATGGATAAATAGCCTGTAATGTGCCGTGCACTTATCTGATATTGTTAAAACCGCACGGTTAAAATAAAACTCATTTTTGACAAAAAACAACGAAGTGCGCGGCACATTTTCACAATTGGAATAACCAGTCTTAAGAAATGGACGATCATATGAAAAAAATAATAATTTTGCTTGCACTGCTCTTTTCTCATTGTCTTTTTGCCAGTAGCTCAGTACGAATTACAGACTTGAGCGGGGATGTGAAAGTTCGCCGCGGTTTGGACGAACATTGGCAATTGGCCCGGACAGGAATGGTATTGGAAACGATTGATACAATTTTAACTGGTGAGAAGAGTCGTGTAAAATTGGCGCTGGCAGAAGCAAATAATTTTATTCTTGGTGCCAATGCCATCCTCGATATCGCAGACTTGCGCCGAATTTCGCGAAAGGAACTTTTTCTTCTCATCACCTCGGAAAAGATCGAAAAATTGCCCCAGCGCAAGTCCGGAGGACAGTTGCGGATAAGCAATGTCAACGTTTTGCACGGTGAAAAAAAAGACAGTGTTGTGGAAAAAGTAACGAATCCGCTTCTCGAGCAGGCATGGCAACAGCACCGCAATGGCGGCATCGATTTGCTCGAGCAAAAATATTACACCAATGCCATCGTGAAATTTCATAAAACCTTGAAAACTTATGTTGAAGTGAAAGATTGCGGTGAAATATATTATTTTCTTGGACAAGCCTTTGAAAGGTTGGAAAACGAAGGCCAGGCTTTGGAGGCGTATTCCAATTCCATCAAAATGAATTTTGCGAGCGAATGTATCGATGAACAATCGCTTTTTCGTCGCGAGAAAACAGAAAAAGCCATAATGCGTTTAAAACGATAATAACTTGCAGTGATTGTCGCTCTGTTTAGATTCAGCTTTTTTTTGAGTCAGAATACACAATTTACAATTGAACCAAAATAATCATAACTGAATAATAAAACTGAATTACCACGAAAATTTGTCGGGCCCACAAAATTTTCAGGTGAAATTTTCAAATTTCGAAAGGAAATCACAATGAAAATTACAATGATTTTGAAGCGTCTTCCCCTGGCGCTGGCCGGGCTCAGTATGCTCATTTTTCAAACTGCTTGTGATGTAAATAATACAATCGGGACGGATGATAACAAACGATTTACAGCTTCGGATCCCATAAACTTACGTGTGGCCGTGGCTGGGCATACTGGTCTGGAAGTTGATAATGTCAACGGTCCTGTGGAAGTGTACGGGATCAGCGGTCTCGATGAAATCGAGATCACCGGTGAGCGAACTGTGCGCTCCACCAGTCAACGGGATGCGGATGAGCAACTGGAGCGTCTGCAGATGAACCTGCGCGATATGGGATCGACCTTTGTCATCGAAACAGAGCAGCCAAGCAGCAGCGACGGCCGGGAATACGAAGTAAAATATGAAATTCGTATTCCATCAGACTGGGATGTAACAGTTGAGCTAACCAATGGAATCGTGACCATCGATTCGGTCGTCGGCGATGTACATGTCGATGTAACCAATGGCAATATAAATTTGACGGACGTAATCGGTACTGTGAACGTCGATTTGACCAACGGCAACGCTGATTTGCGTGGCATTGACGGCGATGTCGAAGTAGAATTGACCAACGGCATCATATTTACGCAGATGGAATTTGCCATCGATCGCAGCTGCAAATTGGCCACGGTGAACGGCGGAATTGAGCTGCAAATACCCAAAACGACTTCAGCGGATTTTACTGCCAGCGTTGCAAATGGCGAAATTTCATTGCGCGGCCTGACCTTGCAGGATTTGGTTTCCTCACCACGCTCGATGCGCGGCACCTTGGGCAACGGTGAGGGCAGAATAGAACTTAAAACGACGAACGGAGGCATTCTCGCCGTTGGTTATTGATACACATCCCGGCTTCTCATCCCGAAGCAGCCGGACGCGAGTTCGGCTGCTTTTTTTATGGAACTCATCGAACGGATGTAGAAACGATTCAAATCCTGTTATATTCGTGTTCTAATTTGCATTAATTTTCCCGGCCCAGCTTTTCTGAATAATGGCTTGCAAATTGTTTGGTTTGTCCATAGGAATAATTTTAATCGTACGTGTCTCATCCGGTGGAGATTCCAGTTTCAGCGTAAATTCACGCAAATATTCTTTGCGCAGCACTGAAATTTTAAGTGAATCACCCGCCGTGAAATTTCCAACAAATTCCTTGAAATTTTTAGGATGAATGCGCCTGCCGTTAATTGCGATCAGAATGTCGCGGATGTCAATCCCGGCTTTCCAGGCAGGGGAGTGGGGTGTCACATTGCTGATGATCGTTTGTTTTTTATCGCCTGAAAGTTGCAATCCCGTGTAGGTTTTCGAGCTGTCCTTTTTCAGGTCGTGCACTACTTCAAAGCCCGCATAACCGAGGTAGCGCTCAAAATCCACCGTTTTTGTGTCGTAAACATAATCGTTGAAAAATGCATTGAATGAAGTGCCGGCAATTTTTTCAACCGATTTCTGTATCCCATTTTCCGGCATACCGATGCCATCTTTACCGTAATTAAGCCACAAATCGCGGAGTACATCATCGAGCGATTTATCATTTTTTGTGCGTTGCCGGATTTCCAGATCAAGTGCCATGCAGATAATTTTGCCATTGAGATAAAAAGAGAGTTGGGAATTTGGCGGTGTGCGCCCGACGGAGTGGGTCCACGTGTCGAAGCTGGAGTGGGCGGCGCTGGTCACTTTGCGGCCATAGTTTTTTCTATATTCATTGATGGCAGACGCTGACTCTTTTATGAATTTTTCCGGGGTAATCAACTCCGCCCGGCGTAAAATGAGCGGTGTGTAATAGGATGTGCCGCCCTCAAAAAACCACATCGTTTCGGTGTATTTTTCCGTCGAATAATCCGGATGTAAAATAACATCTGGCCGGATCCGTTCTACATTCCAGAGATGAAAATATTCGTGTGTAGTCACGCCAAGAAATTGGCGATTGTATGAGGAGCTGTGAAAATTAGCCGGTCCCGTGACGATGGAAGTCGAATTTTTATGCTCGACTCCGTGGCTGCTGCGGTAATCGACCAGGTGGAAAAAAAACACATATTTTTTGGCCGGAATTTCCCCAAAAATTTCAGCAGACTTTTCGATCATCTTTTTAAAATCTGCGATTATTTTATTCTCATCGTACCAGTATTCCCCGAGCATGATGATTTCGTGCGCAGTGTTGTCAATTGTAAATTTGATACGCGATAAATGTGCGCTGATAACGACAGGATTATCCGCCAATTCATGGTAGATCGGCGCGCTAAAAATGCCTGTTTGCGCTTCGAAATTCAATGCGGAGGCCACCGGCCAGTCTTGTTTGTTTTCAACGAATAAATCGACCTGCTCCAACTCACGCCCGGGAATGTACATCAGGCAGGTGATGGGATTGAGGTAAATTTCCCGGTCATCGAAATAGGTGTTGCCAGCGTCAAATTCGTTGGCGTAATATTCGTATTTTGCGGTGACAAATTTGCTGGAGCCGGATTGTACACGCCATGTATCTTTGTCAATTTTCTTAAAATCCAGTGGCAGATTATTTTCGTCGTGGGCATGGAACTTTAAAACATTGCGGGCAAAATTTTGTGTCACGTACCGTCCGGGCCGCCACGCCGGCATGCGGAAATCTGTAAAGTCTTGTTGGGAGACCGGCGCCTTCATCTCGATATGCAGCACATGCGCATTTGGCTGTCCGGGCACGATACGATAATGGATTTTTTCGCCAGCACCAGCTTGATTTGCACAAAGGAAAACAGCCAAAATCAACAGTAAAAATTGAATAGTTTTCATTGATATCCCTTTTTGATGGTACACTTTCATTGGGGAAATTATTAAAGGATTCCTGCATATTTTATTAACGTGAAATCGATATAAGAAGAATTGGGACAAAACGAATTAATTATAGGATATAGTCCGAAGGCGTCCCGCCGAGGATAACACACGAAACGCTCGGCGAGACGCCTTCGCTCTATTTTAATTATGCTTGGTAAAGAACGTTACTGCTTACATAGAACTCACGTTTTATTAAGAAACCCGTTGGTCAAATTATTTGATAAAATTGTACAGTCTAACAAAATAATATTTTCGCTAAATCAAAATAGTATTTGTGGAGGTAAATTAGAATGAATTTCCCACGTTTTTTACTCGCCACGCGTCCACGCTTAAAAGCCGGTAAATCCTGGTCGAAAATTGTGAGAATTTCAACGGGCTGACAATTATCGATGGGGAGCATAACGGTTTTGATTTTCTCTTCAAATGATCCCGTCTCCGGCGATGAACTTTCGGTGGGAATTTGTTGATTTCAGAATATTAAGCGGCATTGCACCAGCCCCAAATTTTGCATTAAAAAAGCTGAACAATCTTTCTCATCTGTTTTTTGCATAGAAAAAAACAGGCCCCGTCGCAATTTTATTGTTTTCCAGCACGGGAACTCTTAATTTTAAAAAAACAGAACAGATTGCATTGTCGCGGTTACAGTGTAAAAATGATCAAGCGTTCCTGTTCTCCAATTAAAGAGGAGGGTATAAAATGGGTGGTGTACAAAATTATGATTATGATTTCATAATCATTGGTTCCGGATTTGGTGGCTCCGTTTCCGCCTTGCGTCTGGCGCAAAAAGGGTACAAAGTTCTGGTGATCGAAAAGGGAAAGTGGTTCAACGCAGAAGATTTTCCAAAATCAAACTGGAATTTACGCAGATGGTTGTGGGCGCCGCTGATGAAATTCCATGGTTTTTTTAAGGTGACGTTATTTCGGCATGTAACGACACTTTCCGGTGTCGGTGTCGGCGGCGGTTCTCTGGTTTATGCCAATACTTTGCCCATCCCGAAAAAAACATTTTTTGAAAGTGAGACGTGGGCGCATCTCGCAGACTGGGAAAAGGAGCTGTCGTCATTTTATCAAACCGCCTTAAAAATGATGGGCACGCAACGAAATCCGGTTTTAAAAACAGGAGATTTGGCTTTAAAACAATTGGCAGAGGAGATTGGCCAGGCTGATCAATATGAACCCACAGACGTAGCCGTCTACTTTGGTGAGCCGGATGTAACGGTTGCGGATCCCTATCACGGGGGCGAGGGGCCGGACCGGACAGGCTGTACTTTTTGCGCCGGATGCATGGTCGGCTGCCGATTTAACGCAAAGAATTCCCTCGATAAAAATTACCTTTATCTCGCGCAAAAACAGGGTGCCACAATTAAAGCAGAAACCGAAGTTTATGACGTCTTGCCAATAAACGGTGAAAATGGCAAAGCAGGATATCGGGTCAAGTGGCGCTCTTCGATGAAAATTGTGAAGAAAAAGGGGGAGCTGGCGGCGCAGAATATCATATTTGCTGGCGGCGCTTTGGGTACAATAAAATTACTATTGAAGCTGAAGAAAAAGTCATTGCCCCATATTTCCGACAGAATTGGCATGGGGATTCGCACGAATTCGGAGAGCCTGATTGGCATAACAACTTTTGATAAAGATACCGTCTTTTCTGAAGGGGTGGCCATCGGTTCGATTGTCCACACTGGAAACGACAGTCATTTGGAACCGGTTCGCTATCCGGCGGGCTCCGGATTTTGGCGGCCGTTAATGTCGCCCCTCGTTCACGGGCAAAACGCATTCATCCGAATTCTTAAAGTCATTGCAGATTATCTGCGGCATCCCGTTGATAATTTGAGAGCCTATTTTGTATCTGACTGGGCAAAAAAAACGCAGATTTTGATGTTTATGCAAACGATCAACAGCACGCTGCGATTTTCAAAAGGATTATTTGGGATGAAAACTTCGATTACCAAAGGCGAACGGCCGACAAGTTTTATCCCGGAAGCAAAGATTTTAGCCAATAAATATGCGAAGATTGTCAATGGCAAAGCTACGGCATTGATTACCGAAACCTTGCTTGGCATTCCAACAACGGCTCATATATTGGGTGGCGCAACCATGGGAAAGGATGAGTCCGAAGGGGTGATCGACAAAAACAATCGCGTGTTTGGTTATGAAAACATGTTCATCTGTGACGGATCGACATTATCGGCAAATCCCGGCGTCAATCCATCATTGACGATTCTTGCATTATCGGAAAGAGCCATGAGTAAAATACCGGAGAAAAATGGAAAGCTCAAACCTGCAATGACCAACTAAGCCGGACTTGTTCTAATATATTTAGCATTTTTCCGTAGCCCGCCCCCTTGTGGGTCTTGTTCTAATTTATTTTAGCATTTTCCCGTAGTCCGCCCCCTTGCGGGTCTTGTTCTAATTTAATTTAGCATTTTCCCGTAATCCGCCCCCTTGCGGGTCTTGTTCTAATTTATTTTAGCATTTTCCCGTAGTCCGTCCCCTTGCGGGTCTTGTGCTAATTTAATTTAGCATTTTCCCGTAGTCCGCCCCCTCGTGGGGCGCACGAACTTAATTACTTTAGTGAACCGGATTAAAGGAAATCTATGATAAAGATCAAGATTCAAAATATCGATGAAATTGTGCAACAGGAAAAAAGTTGGCTGGTTTCGAAAGTGGCGCCTTTGGTGGTGGATGTGGAAAGAAAAGTGGAAGAAGCCATCGTAAAGCAACTGGAAGAGGTGTTTTTGGAAAAGAATATAATTGCTGAGATACGCATTGAGAAAGAGTAGACGACCTGACTGCAAGTTATTTAAATAGCGGTATGCGTGGATAACACACATACGGTGCGTTTGATAGACAACCCGGTTATCAACTGCAGACCAGCCATAATTATCTTGATTTAAACTATTATTTTTGCAATAATAAACTTGAATAAATAGAATCTAACTCTACGACATGGTTTTGCTTTCTATGTTTTCATTAGCAACTGAAAGTGCTGTTCATCAACAAGTTGTTTTTTCATCCCTTTGCATTAATAGTATAGTGTTTTTATCATATTAGAATTAGAGATTTCTATGCAAGCAGTAATTTTTTTTGCATGTGCTTTGTTTTTTATTAGTACAAAAACTATACTCGAATCAAAAGAATTATCCCCCACGGTTCTAGTAGAAATTGATTATAGACTCGCTGGAAAACAATCGGGATTTTTACAACCAATATCATTAGATATTGATAATAATGGTGATTTTTATGTTGGATGCAGAAACAGAATATTAGTTTATAATAAAAGGGGTGAATTACTTAAAAATATAGATTTATCTAAAGTCGCAAGCTATGAAATTATTGATATTTGTTTACTGGGGAGTGATAGATTATTGGTGTTAAAAACAACAAGAAGTATTTTTGAAATTTCAAAATATAAGGATGATATAAGAAGTGATAATATTATTCAATGTTATTATGTTAAGAACAATATAGGATTTAACAGAATCTACGCTGATTTTAACGAAATTATTTATATTGGTACAACAATAAATAGATTTTACGATATTACTAAAAACATTGTAAGAGAAAAGCTCGGGAAATATTTCCCAGTAAAATATATAGAATTTGATACTGAAAACTATGTAAATTTTTTCCCACAATCATTCGGAGGAGAAAAGACTTTATTGAAAGAAACTAATAATAGGGATACGATTGAAATTATAAATAAAAATACTATAAATATTTCCAGAACAAAACTATTAAAAGCCATAAGTGACAAAAAAACAAACTTAGATAATCTATCAATTAGAAACATTTATAGTACGAGCAATGGGAATAGAATATTCATTGATGCATTTGCATCAGAAAATTCGAGATACAAGGCAAGAAGGCCAAAGATAAGAAAACAGAAAGACTTGAAACGCGTACTGTTTGCAGTGTCAAGAAGCGGCGAAATCTTGGGAAAAATAGAGAATATGCCAACTGATGATTATAGGGATGTAATCCCCCCAGGAAAAAAAATAATCGCTGATAGAAACGGTAATTTGTTCTATTTATACACAAAATTAGATAATAAAAACATTAAAAACTCAATGAGTTACATTTTAAAATACTAATCCAGAAAATATAATAATGCACATAAAAAAAGCATGAATCGCAACATTAATCTTCCCTTGAGTAGCAATCGAGAAGAATTCATCAAATAAAATTAAATAATTTATCATAACATTTTGGTGCTGTCTGACTCGCGATGCTCCTGCCATTTTCCAAATATCGTGGCAGTGCAAAGTTATGTGATCTCTGTTAGTTACGTGGTGAAAACCCGCTCTCAGCAGACCAAAGGCGTTATTTCCCACCTTTCTTCATACCGCGCAAAAATATTTTCCCCAGCCTAAAATCTGAATATAAAATGCAAGAATAATCAGGTTGTGGCATACAATTGTGATTATAGATAAAAAACGCAGTTAAAAGTTTTTCAATGCTCCCGTTTTTTGATATAGCACGTTAAATTTTTCATAAATTGATGGCCAAGGCTTTACATGAAAAAACTTATATCAATCTCACTTTCCAAGCAATGATGTCCTTGAAAAGCTGGATGTATTTTATCGGGGTGGATCCTGGCAATCTAAAGGTTTCGCTGATCTGTGGAATTTATTGTTCGAGAGAATTGTTGTGGCAGTTCGAGTTTCGCTAGAGTCAAAGTTGAAGAACTTGGAATGTGTTCTAAATTTTTAGCGAGCACAAGTGGATAAAAAACAATGAAAAAAGGAGATACTGTGAAAAACTTTCTCATCATGCATATCGGATTTGTAAAACCCACAGCCGAGGAAATGGGCGCCTGGAACAAGTGGTTTGAGGCCGTTGCAGAAAAGCAGATCGATCGCGGAGGATTTCATGCCGGCGGTCGCGAAATTTCCCGCGCTGGGACAAAAGACCTGCCATTTGGCAAAGATTCCATCACCGGATACACTGTGATCAAAGCAGAAAACCTCGATGAAGCTGAGAAAATTGCCAAAGAATGTCCGATCGTTCTGAGCACACAGATTTATGAAATTATGAAGTAGGTGTCTTGCAAGGTTAAAAATGTGGATGAATCATTTTTAATATTTAACGTGAGTTCGATATAAGAAGAATTGGGATAAAACGAATTAATTATAGGATTTAGTCCGAAGGCATCCCGCCGAGGATAACCCACGAAACGCTCGGCGAGACGCCTTCGCTCTATTTTAATTATGCCTGGTAAAGAATGGTACAGCTTACATAGATTTCACATTATTTAGCCTGAATAATTCGCACACAAGGGCACTAAGTCCACAAAAAATATTTAAATACTTATAAAACATAACTTTATGTACCCAGTGGCTTTGTGAGAGCTAATTTTAATAGATAATTTAGTTTTTCTTCTCGTCTTATCTCAAATATCTAATTATCAACAGGTTAAGAATATTATAAAAAATATTTGTGAATAAAGCAGGTTAAAGCATGAGCTCGTCGTTCAGAGCTTGCTCTTTCTGCAAATGTGTGTTTTCAGAGCAAAACTGAGCAACTCACAAAATTAAGCTTGAAGCTCCAGTTGAGTGTTGGTGGAGAATTGTCTGCAAAATCTGCTATGAAAATACGAATGGGGAACTCTAACTCTGCGATTTCAATTCTCATTTTTATTGGTGTTACCCTTTTAGGAATCCGAAAAATCTGCTTGATAACTACTTTGAAATTGATAATTTAAATACCCAAGAAACTGGCTATTCAGATAACTCCGCAAGGATAACTATAATTTTATAAAGCCAAACTACGAATCACGCGAATTTGCACGAATATTATTTTTGAGTAAACGAGCTTGATTTTCCAATAATTTTTATTCGTGAAATTTGTGTATTTAGCGGACAATTATCTATTAATCATAGTTAAAATCCGATAATATCTGCCTGCAACCTGTTAAACTTAGGCGAGAAAATATGAATCCTGATATTCTAACATTGGGTCCAATCTGGTATGTTTGTTTTATTTTTGCCCTCACCTGCCACGAAGCTGCGCACGCGCTTGTTGCCAAGTTGGGCGGGGATCCAACAGCCTACGAAGGCGGGCAAGTTTCACTGAATCCAATTCCTCACATTCGCCGGGCGCCTTTTGGCACCGTTGTCGTGCCAATTGTCATGCTTTTTATCAGCGGCTGGATGCTCGGTTGGGCGAATGCACCCTACGATCCTGCGTGGCAACGACGCTACCCCAAAAGAGCCGCTGTGATGGCGCTCGCCGGCCCGTTGGCGAATTTTTCACTGGTAATTATCACGATTATAATAATGCGGGTTGGCCTGGCCTCCGGCGCTTTTGTGCAGCCGGATTATTTTCAATTTACGGAAATTGTGCAAGGAGCCTCGGCGGGTGGCTCCTCTACTTTTGCTATTTTTCTCAGCATAACTTTTTCGCTGAATTTGCTCCTTGGTGTATTTAATCTAATCCCGGTGCCACCGCTGGATGGCAGTACTGTGATTGGCCTTTTTCTCCCGGAGCATCTCGCTGTAAAATTTGCTGATTTATGCAATAACCAGGCATTTGCCCTGCTGGGAATCGTTGCCGCCTGGCGGCTGATTGAAATAATTTTCGCCCCGGTTTTTCTCAGTGTTTCAGCGCTGATTTTTAGATAAAACCGGATCATCGCATAAATTTTAAACCTAAATTTATTGAATGAAACAGGAAATTGGCACGGGTAAGAATTTTCCGAATTGGATGCCCATAGATGTTGCCGGCCAGGTACGGTTTTTCTGTGGGACTTCCTGAATTTTCCAGATAACAGTCCCGGAAATGAGCACATTTTCCTGATCTGTTACGTTTTCCAAAATGAGGGCTGTGCGAATGCCCGGATGCAGCGGTTCCAGCGTCACGATATGAATTCCGGTAGAACTGATATCACGAACGAAGCCAATTTCCCAATGCCCGTCAGTGTCTTGGAATGATGTGTTCATCCATGTTGTAAATCGCTCAGAGCGGCGACGCTCGCTGATGTATTTTTTATTATTGGATAGCGCTGTCATTTATTAAGGCTCCGGGAAGAGATATAAATGGAAAATTTTCTTGAACAAATTTTCGCTACGCCAGGTTTATTACTTAACGTCCTTTACAATTTTTTCTTTGATAAACGAAATCCTGAATTCATTATCGCATCCCGGTTATGTGATTTGCTGAATCCAGATGAAAACAGGTTTAATGCAACAGATTGGTGGAACCAATGAAAATTTATATTTTTCTGCTCATGGCTTTATTTTTAATTAATAGTGCACCATCGGCGAATGCACAGGAGTATTCGCAAAAAGAGTTTGATTTCTTGACTGATTTGCAGCAAAAGGGTGATAAAAAACTCTCGGCATATTTCATCGCCGAATGTGAACACTATTTGAAAGCGTACCCGTTCTCAGAAAAAGCCCCGGATGTGCTGTTGCTGTTAGGCAATGAGCAAATGAAAACCGGTGCGGATCATGAGGCGCTGGCTTCCTTGTTAAAATTAAAATTTATTTATCCGGAATTTGCTGCTCAAAATGACATTGTTACCCGAATTAAGAAGTTTGTTGATTCAAAGCGGACCTTCGCAAAACAGAAGGAGAAAATTGTCGAGCTTTCAGCAACACAGCCGACAGCAGTGGAAAATGCCGAACGGTATTTTAATTACCTTGAAACCATGTCAGTAATCGCCGGCAGTAATATGAAAAAAATGCTGGCGCCCATTGTGACACAGGCATACTACTTTCACACCCGGTTTCCTGATGATGCACGGCGGGATTCACTTTCTATCTGGGTCGCTGATATTTACCGGCTCTACGGCAAAGATCGCGAAGCAGCCAGCGAATATTTGAAGTTTGAATTTTTATTTAAAACGAGCCGATTTTTACCTTATGCGCGATACCAACGGGGACTGATTTTTTTTGAAGAATTGAAGCAGCCCCAGACGGCTATTGATATTTTTCAGATTGTGGCAACGGAACACAAGGGGACAAAATTTGGCAGCAAAGCGCAGTTTGCCACGGGACGGGTTTATGAGGAAAAACTCAAGGATTATGCGACCGCTGTTGCGGCATACCGGAAAGTGGCCACAGATTTTCAGGAAGGGGATATCGCTGTTCTGGCACTGGAAAAAGTAGCGAACATTCAGGAAAAGCGTTTTTCGGCATATGCGGATGCAATTAAAACTTATCACGAAATCCAGGAGAAATATACCGGACACGTCAACTCACCACGTTTTTTGGTGGAATGCGCTGAGCTGTATTTGAAACGATTAAAAGATTATAATGCTGCGGCTACCCATTTTGCCTATGCAGCCGAAAGATTTCCGAAGGATGAAAATGCCCCGGATTATTGGATTGCCGCTGGTGAAATTTTGGACCGCCGATTGAACGACTACAAGCAGGCTCTTGAATATTACCAGCAAGTTATTGAAAAGTATCCCGATCATAAAAAAGCCCGGGAAGCGCAGAAAAAAATTGATAAAGTCGAGAAAAAATTAGCGCCACAAGAAGAAAACGCCTCGAACTCAGAAAATTAAAACAGGGAGCCTAAATGTTACGCTGGTTGAGTTTGCGCATATTCATAAGCCTGATCATGTTACCGCTTGCAGCCGTTTTCACACTTTTTATCATTCATAATTTTATCATGCAGGGCGTCTATTTTCAGGATGTGCCAATCGTAATTTTTTTATGGGTGTTGCTTCTGGCAATCTCCCATATTTTCCTGACCACAATAGGCAAAAAAAGATTTCAACTTTTGCTGGAAACCGGGTGGCGTGCGTTAAAAACCAACCAGGGTCGTTTGATAAACGATGTCTTTTTGCAAATCGATAGCCTGCTGAATGGCGGCTTATTAACTCAGGCTGTGAGCAAAAAATTACGGGAATCGCTTTACCGGCGTTATTTTGAGTATTACCGGGAAAATGTCGACGATAAAAATTTTCGCAACGGGCTGGTTGAATGCCTGCGCCTGGGCATTCACGGAGAAGAGGCGTACCATACTTTGAAGACCTATCTTTTGCAAAAGCCGGTTTTAACAATGCCGCTCGTCGATCTAGCCGAGACTTTGTTGGAAATGAAACCGCACGATCAAAATGTCGCCGGTTTCATGGTGGAAAAATATTTGGCTGATAAACAAAAGCATTTTCGCGCGGAGTATTTTTATAGTGCTGAGCTCGATCAAGGTGGACGGTTTGCTCCAGAAATTGTTAAACTCTGCTTTCCTTCGGTTAAAAACAGCGGCCGGCAGGATGATTTTGCCTGCCACGTTTATCTGCACAGTATCGCTGATAATCCCGAGTTGTTGGACAAATTTGGACACATTCTTTTCAAAGCACACAATTCCTGTCAGCTCGCGGGAAGAGAAGATAATTTAAGCAAAAAATTGGCAAAAGCAGTGGGCTTAATTCCGGAAGAGCAGATCGAAAACTGGAATCTGCAGGAAAGTATAGCCGCTCACAACCGACTCTCGGCACGATTATCCCGACTCAATTATCATATTCAGCAGAAATTTATCTGGCTCTGGGGTGAAATTTTAAGAGAAAAGCAGAGAGTTCTAATCGGCTTGGGCAGCGTGACAGCCATTTTACTGATCCTGATATTTGTGCCGTTCGCAGAAATATTCAAAAGCAGGCCTGCTGAAATTGAAAAAGCTCCCGTATCGATTACACCCGTTAACACACGGTTTTCTTTGCAGGTAAGTGCATCTAAAACACGATCAGGTGCTGTGAATGAACTGAACCGATTAAAAAGAAAAAAAGTTGATGCTTTTTTGATTCAACCCAGTCGCAAGGGGGGATGGTATAAAATTTATGTCGGCAAATATGCTACTCAGGCGGAAGCAAAACAAAAGGGGCAATCATTGCGATCCGAGAAAACTATCAGGGATTTTTTTGTCGTCAACTATAAAGGGGATTCACAAAAATAATAGGGTTATAAAGCACATGAGGTGCCGTGCATTTAGTTGATTTTATAAAAATTGAGGAGCTAAATATAAATCTCTCTCCGGACAAGAAGCACTAAAGTGCACGGCACATTTACTAATTAGCGTGAGTTCGATGTAAGCTGTAACATTCTTTCCCAAGCATAACTAAAATAGAGCGAAGGCGTCTCGCCGAGCGTTTCGTGCGTTATCCTCGGCGGGACGCCTTCAGATTAAATTCTAAAATTAATTCGTTTTGTCCCATTTCTTCTTATATCGAACTTACGTGTCTTAACAAAATTTGTGTACAAAACGCTGCCCCACAGCTAAGTGTTATACGTTAGAAGGTTGTGCCAAGGAGTTTATTTATGCCAATAGCTAATTGCGTGATCATAAAAGGATGTATGAAGCGTTCAGGTAATCTTATTGAGCTGTGGGCTCAAGAAGCGGGTGTATCGTCTGAGCACATGAGCGTTAATATAATTGCTAGCGATGAGCAATTAGGAAATAAATATAAAATAATGGCTAACTTAGCGCTTCCGACTTTGTGGTCGACTTCTGATATTTCATCAATTCAGGTTGGTTTAGCCAAAGCGCTCTCGAAGCACTTCATTGTTGAGATCAATGAAGTTCATGTTATTACCAATATTGTAGCTTCAGGTATGGTTGTAGAGTCAGGGCAAGAAATAAAATGGTAACAAAAATGTATAACGGCGTTATATAGCACATGAGGTGCCGCGCACTTCGTTGATTTGATGAAAATTGAGGAGCTAAATATAAATCTCGCTCCGGACAAGAAGCACTAAAGTGCGCGGCACATTTACTAATTAGCGTGAGTTCGATGTAAGCTGTAACATTCTTTCCCAAGCATAACTAAAATAGAGCGAAGGCGTCTCGCCGAGCGTTTCGTGCGTTATCCTCGGCGGGACGCCTTCGGATTATATTCTAAAATTAATTCGTTTTGTCCCATTTCTTCTTATATCGAACTCACGCCAATTATTGGTCATGAAGATAAAAAACCCGGCACATCATTCTGCCGGGCTTTTTATTAATCGGGCTGGGATGGAGTGACGCTTAATTGGAACTGTCTTCAGTACTAAAACACACACCCTCGAGTTTCGTGTACCACGCATCATAAACGGCTTTTTGTTCTTCACTGAGCAGACCGGATATATTGGTAAACAGAGATAGCTTGCATTCACACATCGCTTCTAAAAGGCCGAGTTCGACCTGCAGGGCTTTTAGTTCTTCACGTTTTTCTAAATTCAAGGCTCGCAATTGATCCCGCGCTTCCTCGCGTGTTAACGCTCCAGCGTTGACAGAATCGATCAATGTCTGACGCTGAGCACGGGCAGCTTCAATAATCGGACTTGCCTCATCTCGAAATTCCTGCAACGGAACAGCGATGCATTCACGGTATTGTGCGAGAAAATCCTGTACCTGAGTTCGCTGCTCGTCACTCAACTGCAAACCAACCAGTAAATATTTCAGATGCATGCCTTGCTCTCTGCGCCGCTGCATAAAATCCGAGCGGCCTCGATTTTCGTTGAGTGCATGATGATCGGTGGGCGAATCTTGAGCCAGGCTCATATCGCTTTCGAGGGTCGCGTCGCTAATCGCGGCAGTTTCATCTTCAAATTCATAAACCGCATATTGCGACGATTCATAATTTTCGTTGGCTGCTTCGTCGGGTGAAACAGCGCTTTCCGTTTTACAGGCATTCATTGCTATAAAAAAAAGCAAGACAGCACTGATTTGCAAAATTTTGAATGGATAGTTGGATTTCATAGTTTGGCCTCAAGTTAGTTTTGAAATTCGATTTTTCGTCGTTTTCCTATGTTTCATTCAAATTCCAGACCACTTTTGGAGATGGCGCCAAAAGTACCCATTTTATTCCAATTTGTGTCCACTTGATATGTGATAAAAATTATAATAAACTATTATTTTTATAAAGTTTGTAATTTATTTGAATCCTGCATCTTCGTAAGAAAAAGCTCTCAGTTTTACATTAATTAAATTCAGCTAATTACGGCTTCGAATTTCAGGACTGTTCCTGCCAGTACAAATTTTGTAAGGAATTGTGAACGCTGAGGGACACAGTTCATCGAGGATGCAATAACAGAGAACCGAACATCTGCTAACTGGTTAATTGGCAAAATCGGTAAAATTTTAGACTTTCGTAGGGTGTTCAGATTTGAATTCACATGAAATGAGCAAAGGGGCCAGTTTAATCTTCCTGCTTCGTGGCTGCAATTATTTCTTCGGCCAGGAGAGAACAGCCGCGGGGAAGGGCATCGGTCGGACGGCCAAATAATTCAATCCCATCCGGGCCGGCAGTTCCGATATCTTCTGTTTGCACCATCGCAACAGAATCGAGGTTGGCTAAATCAAAATGACGCAAAAGACCCTTTTCTCCGTCTGGTAAAATATCCAATGTCAGAGGATCGCATGCAATAGATTTTAGCCAGGGCGGCGCTAATTTTTTGTAAGTGTTGTATTTTTTTCTGATAAATTTAGACTCATAAAACTGGGAACTCATTTCGGTCATTCCATACTCATTGAATATCATTTCCCTCGGGATATCAAGATTTTTTGCCACGTACTTTAAGAATTCATCACGCTCGATATTTTTTTTTCTACCTTTGTATCCGCCTGTGTCTAAAACTATGCTGCCATCAATCAGCTTCGCTCCAGAACCTAACTTGGCTAAATAATCGACAAACTCGAGTAACGCCAGCGAGGTGGAAAGAATAAAAACCGGTTTCGATAAATTGAAATTTTCAATTAAAAATTTTTGTGCGTTCTTAAAATCGATACCCTGTGCTGTGAATGCGGTGCAGGTGTTGTTTTCAGGGAATTCTTCCAAAATCCACGAAAACATCTGGCCGAGCGAACTGTTGGGGAAATGCTGCGCCGTCGGTCCCAAAACGAGAAATGGATAGTTTGCATTTTGCGGGATACAGGCTTCTTTGAACCAGCGCATTGCGGCTGTTTTATAAATATCCAGGCTGTAAAAATAATGTTTGCCGGGATTTTTCAGCGTTGTACCGCTGGTGTGAAATATGGCGCAGGCTTCTTGCGGATCAAAACAAAATAGGGGCATCGCTTTCAGACTGGCGGTTGTCACCGGCGGCACTTCGGTCCAAAAGTTGACTTTTCCGGGTGTGATTCCCCGGCGTTCGCAGAGCCGGCGGTAGGGATGATTGAATGAAAATTGCCACTCAAATACCTCGAGAGCAAGTTTGTTAAAAGTTTGGTCGTGATCGGTTGAGAGAGGGAAAAAGGGCACATTCTCAATAAAATTCAAAATGCGCTGCGAGAGTGAATTACGGATTTCTAGTTTGTTTTTGAAGAGATGTTCCAAAATCTTTAACCACCCGAACGTTTTACAGTGTAGCCCCGTTTTTTGAGCTCTTCGACGAGAACATCGCGGTGTTCGCCCTGAATTTCGATGACTCCATCTTTCACGGTGCCGCCGGTGCCACATTTTTGTTTGAGTTCTTTGGCGAGGTCTTTCAACCCATCTTTGTGCAGCGGCACCCCGGATATAACCGTCACACCTTTGCCTTTCCGGCCTTTTGTTGAACGGGCAATACGCACAATGCCATCACCGCGCGGCGGCGTTTTACTTTTTTGGCATTGGCATTTTGCCTCGGCTTTGCCGCAATCGGGGCACATGCGGCCGTGTTCTGTGGAATAGACTGTGCTCATATGGCATATCCTTAACTAAATTTCAGCTTGAAATAATTGAATAACTCAAACAATTTCAACAGGCGCATCAACCCACATTCCATGCTCTTTTATCAGTTGGATCAATCTTTCACCGGCTTCAGCCTGCGGGATGTTTTGTTGAACACAGATTTTACCGACAAATAAATTGATCTTTCCGTGCCCGGAGCCGACGTAACCAAAATCTGCATCTGCCATTTCCCCGGGCCCGTTGACGATGCAGCCCATAATGGCGATTTTTACTCCTTTGAGATGGGATGTTTTGTCTTTGATCTTTTCGGTGGTCGACTGCAAATCGAATAAGGTGCGGCCACACGAGGGGCAGGAAATATACTCGGTTTTTGTGATGCGTAACCGCGTTGCTTGCAGCAGATTATAACTAAATCGCGTGGCGTCTTCGGCGTTCACGTCACCGTGAATATACACGCCGCTGCCAATTCCTGAAGTGAGCAAAGAGCCTAAAACGCTGGCTGCATCCAGTTGCCAATCCGATGCGGCATCCTGTACTTTATAGGCGAGAACGATTGGCATTTGAATATTGTGTTTTTGTAAAAGTGCGAGAAACTGTCGGATCGCCGTCAGTGCGCCCAATTGTTCGGCCGGGCATTCAATCGCCAGAATACCTTCTTTTTGGCTCAAAACTTCGATGATTTCTTCTGCCATTTCGATGTTGAATACTTGTGGCTCAAATCCGGAGCAATAATAAAAAGCAAGATTCGTAACTGCTGAAACAGATTCAATGAGCTGATTTTTGACTTCGCCATTTGAAAAATTTACAGGCGTGAATGATAGCGGCTGATTTTTGCCAACAAACGTCAGCTCTAAATTTGACGAAGAAAGTTCTGAATTTTCAATTGCAACAACCCATTCCGGTTTGGCATCATTTTGCAAAAGTGAAGCAAGGTATTCTGGCGATAATCCTTTGTCTGCCATAAATACCTGCACCGGATTTTTGCCGCCAATGGTGTGTGCTGATGTTGTAACCTCGTTCGCTTGCACGCGAATCGGATTTTCAGGTCGGAAGTGATGTAAATAATCGGCTTCCTTTAATTTTGGAAGTACTGAGGCAGTGAATACCTGCTCGTTGTATTTTTTAACCAGAGCATCCGCCACCGGAACTTCGTAAATCGCATCCTCGGTGAGCGAAACCCGGATTGTATCGCCGATGCCGTCTTCGAGCAGCGTGCCGATGCCCACCGCGGATTTAATGCGGCCATCTTCGCCGTCCCCGGCCTCGGTGACGCCAAGGTGATAGGGGTAAGTCATACCGAGCGAATACATTTTTTGCGCCAGCAGCCGGTAGGCTTCGATCATAACTTGCGGATTTGATGACTTCATGGAAATGATGATGTCCCGGTAAGAAAGCTCTTCGCAGATGCGCACGAATTCCAGGGCTGACTCCACCATGCCTTCGGGTGTATCGCCGAAACGGTTCATCACCCGGTCAGAAAGAGAACCGTGATTCACACCGATTCGCATGGCAACACCATTTGTTTTGCAGATCGAAACCAATGGCGCGAAGCGCTCGGCAATGCGCACCAATTCGGACTCATATTCATTGTCCGTGTAGTCACGCACTTCAAATCTCTTTTTGTCAGCATAATTTCCGGGATTAATGCGCACTTTTTCGACAATTTCGGCGGCAACCAGCGCCGCATTCGGAGTGAAATGTATGTCGGCGACCAACGGCACTTTATGGCCTTTTGCCCGCACCATCTTTTTGATTGCATACAAATTTTTGGCATCTTTCACAGAGGGCGCTGTTATGCGTACGATTTCGCAACCGGCCTCAGCAAGTTGAATTACTTCGGCAACGGTCGCGTCCGTGTCCATCGTGTCGGAGGTGGTCATCGATTGCGTTCGGATCGGGTTGTTCGCGCCGATGCCAATATCGCCGACCATCACCTCATGGGTCGGGCGTCGTTTGTATGTATAAATGCTTTCACAATATTTCATAATATTTTGTCTATTCCTGTTTTTGATGGTAAAATGAGTGACGAAAATAAGGCTTTTCTCTTTTAAATGCAAGATTCTCTTATGCCCAATATGAGCATTCATGGAATTATACATTTAATTTAATTCTTGCACTTGAAGCATGAATTGCCGTTTTTATTCAGCAATTGAAATCTGATCCGGAAATCTCAAAATCATGTCGCATGATTTTATTACACAATTTCAAATAAATCAAGAATCAAGAGCGAATGCGGGATATTCGCCTGAAATTTACCTGCAAAACTGGCGTACTCTTTTCTCTCGCTTGGCTAAAGACCGAAAGTTGCTGAGCCATCATTTAATCAACCAGCTATCAGCGACACTTTCTTTTTCCAAAGCCAATTTACACTCTGGACTGCATACAATTTTCTCAGGTTTTTCCCGGACAAAGTTATCCGGTCTTGCCGCTGAAATTATGCCTGATCCATTAAAAATTGCAATCGTAGCTTCGGGAAATATACCGGGTGTGGCCGTGGCGCCGGCTGTGCAATTAGCCGCAGTTGGATGTCCGGTGATTGTGAAAATGGCAGGCGCCGAGCAGATTTTGCTGCCCTGGCTGCTGGAAAATTATGAACAAAATTTTGGCCCTGCCGGAATTTCCTGTGACTACTGGCCATCGGATAGCAGTGAATTTAAAGAATTGATGGTGCAGGCAGAAAAAATAATTGCCTTCGGTAGCGATGAAACCATCCGCTCACTTAAGCATGGTTTTGGGAGAAAAGTTGTCGGGTTTGGCCATAAAATCAGCATTGGATTGTATGATTCACCTGAAATAAACCATGCAGTTCTTGCGCAATCGGCCAAAGATGTCGTGCTATTTGAACAGGCGGGTTGTTTGTCGCCGCAATTGTATTTTGTTTGTGGAACAATGAGCGAAATACAAAATTTTGCTGCTGCCTTTTATCAGAATTTAACGGAAATGATCAGCAAATTAGGCGCACCGACAATTGATTCACAATTGGCATTTCGGCGCCACGCGCTGCTCGATGAGTTAGATTTGGCCGGAGAAATATATTTTTCAGATCGATCAAAATCATGCATTGTAACAACCAGTGATTGCCTGAAAATTGATAGAATAATCGGGCCACATGTGATTCAAATTGTGCAATTTAAAACGGAACTTGATCTGCAAAACGAATTGAAAAAAATAAAACCCTGGCTGCAGGGGAGTAGCTTGTTCTGTCCGCCATCCAAACTGCCTGAGTATTACGAAATATTACGACAGGCAGGTTGTACATATTTTGCCAAGCCCGGTCAAATGCAGGGGCCTGATTTACTGTGGAAAAACGGTGGCTTTGATCTGGTGAAGCGGGTAGTGCAGCAGGATTAATCCGCAGAATTAACGTAAAAATAAAAATGAATTTGAAAAACGACTTTAAAAAATATATCTGCCAGACATCAGCCGAACCGATGGGACTCGAAATAGAGAGGGCAGAGGGACCCTATCTATTTACAAAATCTGGTGAAAAATATCTTGACCTCCTTGCCGGCATTGGTGTGGCGAATATTGGTCATGGCCGCAATGAAATAATTCAGGCGATACAAAAACAGGCTGCAGCCTATTTGCATCCGATGGTTTATGGCGAGGTCGTGCAAGAACAACAAGTTTTGTATGCACGAAAATTGGCCGAAGTTCTGCCGGGGAAAATTGACAATATTTTCTTCACGAATAGCGGTGCTGAAGCAATCGAAGGAACGCTTAAAACGGCACGGAAATTCACAGGCAGGCAGGAAATTTTCAGTTTTTCCGGCGCCTACCATGGAGATACTTTCGGCGCGCTGTCTTTGCAGGATAATCCGCGATATCGACAGGCTTTTGAACCTACCGTGCCGCAAGTTGCATCACTCCCGTGGAATGACATCGCATGCCTCGATCAAATTTCTGAAAATACGGCAGCTGTAATTTTAGAACCAATTCAGGCAGAAGGCGGAGTTCGTGTGCCCTCACGGGAATTTATGCACGCCTTGCGTCGCCGCTGTACGGAAACCGGTGCGTTGCTCATTGCCGACGAGGTGATGACCGGATTTGGGCGCACAGGGGCACTTTTTGCGGTGCAGCATTTTGATGTTGAGCCTGACTTAATTGCGCTGGCCAAAGCGCTTGGTGGCGGTATGCCCTTGGGAGCATTTGCCGGACCGCAAAAAATATTAAATACTTTGTCAGAAAACCCGCCGCTGGCGCATGTCACCACCTTTGGCGGCCATCCGGTTTGCTGCGCGGCCGGACTGGCCGGGCTTGAAATTCTGTTAAATGAAAAATTGTCTGAACGGGCAAAGACAATTGGAGATTATTTTCTTTCAAATCTGCATGAATTGGTGTCTGAAAATAAAAATTTAATCGAAGTGCGGGGTTTGGGTTGTCTGATCGGAATAGTTTTTAAAAATGCTGAAAAAACACAGGAATTTGCCCGGAAATGTATGGATGCGAAAATAATTGTCGGCTGGACTCTTTTTCACCCCAATATTATACGCCTGGCGCCACCTCTCATTTTAAGCGATGATGAGCTCAAACTTGCATTTGAAAAAATGCGGCGAATTCTAAACGACTTGCAGGATTAGAATGGAAAAATTAAACGATAAAAAAACGCTGCGCATAACTGAAATTTTCTTTTCAATTCAGGGGGAATCGACGCGGGCGGGATTGCCGTGTATTTTCATCCGCACAACAGGATGCGATTTGCGCTGCCGTTGGTGTGATACGGCTTACGCTTTTTCCGGTGGAACAAAAATGACTGTCGAATTAATCATGGCTGAAATTCGCCAATGGCCGTGTAAACTTGTGGAATTGACGGGCGGTGAGCCGGTTCTGCAAAAATATTTACCGGATCTCATCTCAGCTTTGTTCGCGGAAAATTACCAGGTTATGATCGAAACGGGAGGGCATCTGGATTTGTCGTCCATCGACGAGCGTGTTAAAATAATTGTTGATGTAAAATGCCCCGGGAGTGGTGAGTCGGAAAAAATGTGTTTTTCGAATTTGGAAAATATATTACCCGATGATGAGGTGAAATTCGTAATTCAGGATCGTGACGATTATGATTACGCTGCAAAAATCATCAAAAAGTATAAATTGGAAAGCAGAACAACAGTCCTTTTATCGCCTGTTTTTGGGGGTATTGAATATAAAAAAGTTGTCAATTGGCTTTTAAAAGACGGCATTCAGGCGAGAATACAATTACAGCTTCATAAGTATATTTGGGATCCGCAGCAGAAAGGAGTTTGATGAATAATTTTTCGATGCTCTGCGAAGTTTTTGTAAATTTTGCAAATTAATTTGCATCCTTTTTATTTATCGCTTATGTTGCCGATTCCCGTTTATCCTTCCTCACGCAATTACGCTGCGCACGCCTTGAAAAGTTACATGATTTCATCCCAAGTTTTTACATCTTTGAAAATGTAAACTCATTATCAATTGGAGGAGTACAGATGAGGCAGTTTTCTAATCATGGATATCGTGTTTTATTAGTCGAGGACAATCCTGATTTTCGTGATTTATACTGCTTTTATTCCCGTCAGGCCAAGTTGAAGACCCTTGCAGCCAAAAATGGAACAGAAGCATTAGAATATCTCCACGAGCACACATTTGATTGTATCCTTTTGGACTACATGTTGCCTGATTTCTCCGGGCTGGAAATTGTAGAGATTCTCAAAAATGAACCACGTTATGAACGCAATAAGCTTTGCAATGTTGTGGCCGTTTCAGCGATTGACCTGCCAAGTCAAATGTTGACAAATCTGTATTCGGCTGGTATTTCCCTTTTTCTCCCCAAAACATTTTCGCTTAAAGAAATGGTGCAAGTGATATCCCATTTCTGTTTCTCCACCACTGTTTTGCGAGATACGCGAGAAAAAGTATTGGTTTAATTTGTCGGTTTCAGCACATTAATAAACGGATTGTTCAACGCCCTGGTTTTCCTCATTAATGAATTGTATTGAATTGCATCCCCGGCTATTTTTAATTGCAATTGACTATCTGATAGTTATATTATTTTTTATTCATTTTTATAACTATCCCGGCAAAGGGACAGAGATATCCAGTTGAAATTAAACGGTAGAACTGCAGTTCACTATGCCATTTATTTATTCAGATCGATATTTAAAAGAATTTGGCGAACATATTTTTCCGGTTGAAAAATATGGCTTAATAAAAAAAAGCCTCATAACAAAATCGGTCTCCGAAAATCAGTTCTTTGAGCCGGTTGAAGCAACTGAGAAGCAACTAAAACTCGTTCATACCGCAGCCTATCTCGATGATCTTAAAAACCGGCGTTGGACCCAGCGCACGATGTTTTCCGAACTCCCTTTGACAGCCGAAGTTATCAATTTATTTTATCTTGCGGCTGGCGGAACGATAAAAGCCGTTCAAAAAGCTGTTAAAAATAGATGGTGCGTACATATCGGCGGTGGTTTTCATCATGCTTCAGCAGCAAAGGCGGAGGGATTTTGTTATATTAATGATTTGGCCATAGCAGCACGATTTTATGTGAAGACCTACCCGAAGAAACGTGTATTAATTGTCGACCTGGATTTACATCAGGGAAATGGAACCGCTAATATATGCCAGGCTGATGCTAACATCTTTACTTTCTCAATGCATGAAGAAGGAATTTATCCTGTAAAAGAAAAAAGTGACCTCGATATCCCGTTGCATGCGGGAACAGCGGATGATTTGTATCTGCAAAAGCTTGAGAGTGCCTTTCATACCATTTTGCAACGATTCACTCCAAACATAATTTTATATCAGGCTGGTGCTGATCCTTATTACGAGGATCAATTGGGGAATCTCGCATTGACAAAACATGGCCTGCAACTCCGGGATGAATTTGTTATAGACAGGGCGAAAGTAATAAATATACCGATTGTCACTACCCTTGGGGGGGGCTACGCCATTGATACACAAGATACAGTAGATATCCACACAGCTACCTGTTTGGCGCATATAAATGGCTTCGGTTGATTTTTAAAAAAGTGGGGTATGAATTATCTGCACCTGTTGAGTTTAGGCTCTATTTTCTACAATGAATCATAAATAATCTGTGTATTGGTACAATTGGGTGATTTTGAAATCACTGAATAAATTCAGGGAAAATGAAAACTCCTTGACTTGCAATAGAATTCATCGTACTTTTATGGTCGATTTTCGGCCACATCCTGCTTGTTTAGTTTCCTTACGTTGTATCTTTACCCCCTTGGATCATCAAGCAGATTCACTTTGATTCCGAGACAATAATTTGCCCAATACTACCATTTGTGAATAGGATTTTAAGTGAACACAAAACTTGGACGCGTGCTTGTAGTCGATGATGTACCTGTAAATATTCAACTTCTGACAACTCATCTGAAAGCTGCCGGATATGAAGTTATTCCGGCGCGGGATGGCGAAGAAGCCCTGTTGTTGGTTCAGGAATCCAAACCCGACCTTATTCTGCTCGATGTCATGATGCCAAAGCTGAATGGATTTGAAGTCTGTGAGCGCATTAAAGCAAACAGTGCGACGGAATATATTCCGGTTATTATGGTAACCGCTCTCAACGATATTGAACATAAAATCCGGGGTGAAGAAGCCGGTGCAGATGATTTTATCAGCAAGCCTTTTAATAAAATGGAATTGCTCATCCGGGTACGTTCGCTCTTAAGAATTAAATTGCTGCACGATCAGTTGAGTGAAAAAATTGCCGAGCTGGCGCTGGCAAAAGAAAGATTACGCCAACTTGCAATTACGGACGGTTTGACTCGATTGTACAATCACCGTCATTTTAAAGAAGTTTTGATGCTCGAGCTCGACCGGGCAAAACGTCATAATCAAAATATTTCTGTTGTGATGATCGATATCGATCATTTCAAATGCTACAACGACACCCACGGCCATCAGGCAGGTGATGTGCTTTTGCAACAAATTGCCTGCCTCTATTCCAACAATATACGCAAAATAGACCTTGCTGCTCGTTACGGAGGTGAGGAATTTGTCCTGGTTTTAATCGAAACAGATAAAGAAGCAGCGACAATTGCTGCCAACAAAATCAGGGCAATTGTCGAAGACCATCCGTTCGAAAATGAAGAGACGCAGCCAGATGGAAAAATCACCATAAGTATGGGGGTGGCAACATTTCCGGAAGATGCAATCGATTTTGACGGGCTCGTCGGCGTTGCGGATCGTCGCCTTTATATGGCTAAGGACAACGGTCGCAACCAAGTGGCTGTTTTTGATATTGAACCTGAGCAAGTCGGGTAAAAAGTGAAATAAATTAATGTTTGTTTGGCAGATAAAAATATGTATTATCCTTTCATCAAAAAGGATAAATAAATGATTGATTTTTTGTTTTTTAAGAGACGGACAGTTTTCCGCCGTCTGTTTTTTATAACATTTCTCGTAGCAGTCCTGCCCCTGGCTGTGAGTTGGTTTTATTTTTTTTACAGGGAATATTCCCTGTTTGGCAACGAGAACACGACACCATTCTCCTTAGGCGTATTTTATGTAATCTTGTCATCGGTCTTTTTGTTGGCCGGATTTGGCTCATACTACGTCTCCAAAAAGATCAGCCGCTCGATTTACACTTTTATTAAATCAGCGACCGAGATTGCACGGGGTAATTTCGATCAAAAAATTGAAGTGAAATCTGACGACGAGCTTGGGAAGCTGGCCAAAATATTTAATTATATGACTCTTGAGCTCAGCCGTTTGGATAAAATGAATCTGAATAAAATAATCAATGAGAAAAACAAGACCAAGGCGGTCGTGCGAAATATCGTTGATGGCGTCATCGTTACTGATACACATTTTAACATTTTGGTCCTCAATGAAGTGGCGGAAAAGTTATTTGGCATTACTGAAGCTTCGGCAAATGGCGCCCATATTTCGAGCGTCATCCACAATCAGCAGCTTTTAACTTTTATAAAAAATATCAGTGACAAGCAGGACGACAACCCAACTTTTGACCTGAAATTAAAAAACCCGGAAACGTGGCGCGATGTTTCAATTCAAGCGCGTGCTGCCCGCGTTATCGGTGAAAATGATGCCGTTATCGGTGTGGTCACGATTCTCCGTGATGTCACGCGTGAAAAAGAAATCGATCGCATGAAAACCGAACTTGTCTCCATGGTTGCTCACGAACTGCGTTCACCACTCACCTCAATTTCCGGCTTTAGTGAATTGCTGATGGATCCCTCGGTTAATCGCGAGCAATCGGAAGAATATGCTGAAATAATTTTAAAAGAGTCGAACCGGTTGAGTGAGTTGATAAATAAATTTTTGGATATCTCAAAAATTGAAGCAGGCAAGTCACAGGTTAATCGTGTCAAATTTCAACTGCGTGAAATAGTCGATAAAGTACTCGATGTAAACTTGCATCAGGCAGAAAAGAAAAATATCGCGATATCACTCAAAGCATCCCCGAATATGCAGAATGTAGTTGCTGACCGGGGAATGATCGAGCAGGTAATGTTGAATTTATTCAGCAATGCCATTAAATATAGCCCGGCCAACTCCACTATCGAAGTTCGAATTCGGGAAATGAAGTCAGAAATTGTCGTCGAAGTTCAGGATACGGGTTACGGAATTTCGGAAGAATCATTACCGCGTGTTTTCGATAAATTTTATCGCGCAGCTGAGAATGATGCTGTGCGCAACGAGAGTGGGACAGGCCTCGGACTCCCGCTTGTAAAGGAAATTGTCGAAATCCATGGTGGACGTGTTGCTGTAAAAAGTAAACTAAACAAAGGATCTACATTTGCGTTCACATTACCCAAGTTTGAAACAGGGGTTGAAAACGGGCGAAATGCCTCGATAGAAATTAGTATGTTAGCACAGGAAAATTAATAACATTGGTTCACCGGGATAGTCGATAATTGAGTTCCTTGTTTTATTAAATAATCTCTCCAATCTGCAGCCTTGCTCGAATATTCGAACATATTCATCATCTTGCTAAACATCGGAACAGATTGATCAGGAAGGTCATCTTACCAGGCAGCTGTTTACAATCTCAATCTCAAATTTGTATAGGACTTTTAAGTGCAAGCAAAAACCTATTCACAAGCACTAAATGAACTGGAAAATATGCACGGTGATTTAAAAAGAATCGAACAGGAACGTAAGGAAAAATGCGTTCTCATGATCGATGATGAGCCGGATATGGTGGAAATTGTCAAGAAAGTTGTCACCCGTGCAGGCTACCAGTTTATCTCGGCATATGATGGGGAAAAAGGATTGAAGCTCCTGTTGCAGAAACGGCCAGACTTGATTCTTCTCGACTGGATGTTGCCCGGTGGCAAAAGCGGGCATGATGTCTTGAATGAAATAGTCAAAAGCAGCACTTTTCGCCCTGTCGCTGATACGCCGGTTATAATGTTAACAGCCAAAACTGAATACCAGGTTGACCGGAAGGAACTTTTCGAGTTAGGATTGAGCGCGTTTCTGGTTAAACCGTTTGGGCATCGCGAACTGATAAATGTAATTGACAATGTATTTATTCTCGATGATCTGAAAAAGAAAAACAAAGAACTCGAGCGCAAACTAAAACAATCTGAATATAAATATCAGGATTTGATTGAAAATGCAAGCGACCTGATTTTCACCATTAATAAAGAAGGCAAATTCGTTTTCATCAATCGAAGATTGCTTGCGCTTACCGGGTTCCGCAAAACACAAATTTTAGCGCATGACTTGCGTGAATTGATTATTCCGGAGGACCAGCAGACAGTCTGGGAAAGTTTTCAAAGAGTCATCAAAGGCAATCCCCGGATATTTGAATTTCGGGTGTTAAATAGCAATAATGAGCTGAAATATCTTTCGACAAATTTAAATCCCATTTTTGATAAAGGCCGCGTAACTGGAGCCGTCGGCATCTCCCGCGATGTTAGTCAGCAGAAAAAACTCGAACAACAAATAGTCGATCTGAAAAATTTTAACGAGAGTATAATCCAGAGTATGGGTGCCGGGCTGATTACAATCGATTTGGATAATAAGATTACTTCTTTCAATATAAGTGCTGAAGAAATCCTGGGTTACAAATCTGACCAGGTCATAGGAAACCATATTGAGGAAATTCTCGCAAAGGACGATGTCGAGCGCTTGTTGCCGGATGATACGATAAATGAAACCAATTCACTGCACCAGGAACTGCAATTAAACAACCGCAGCGAAGAGTCATTACACATCGGTTTTTCTATCACACCGCGGCTGGATAATCGCAATCAACGGGTCGGCACCATCATTTCATTTCGCGATATTTCACTCATCAAACAAATGCAATCGGAAGTCGCCAGGATGGACCGTTTGGCCTCTCTTGGTGTGTTGGCTTCGGGGATCGCCCACGAAATTCGCAATCCACTCGCCGGAATTAAAACTGTTGCGCAAACCCTGGAAGAAGAAATTGATCCGGATGATTCGAAGCAGGAATACCTCGCCAGAATTATTCGCCAGGTCAATCGGATGGATGATCTTTTACGTGCGTTTTTCACTTATGCACGTCCACGGCAACCGGTTCGAAAACTTTCAAAATTGCAGGAAATTGTCAATGAAGTAACCCCGTTAATTGATCAGAAATTGAATAGCAATAAAATTGAATTGCTGCAATCCTATGCACCAGATTTGCCGTTAATTTTTGTCGATTTTGGGCAGATTCATCAAGTGCTGTTGAATTTGTTTTTGAACGCAATTGATGCCATGCCGAATGGTGGGGAGCTTGCAATTCAAGCTGAACCGATGTTTTCATCCATCAAAAGGACAGACCGCCGCGGGCAACGGTTTCATGTGCCTGAAAAGCAAAGGCTCTTCGTTAAAATTACCATTTCAGATACGGGTGAAGGAATTAAGGGCCCGAATCTTAACAAAATTTTCAATCCATTTTTTACTACAAAACCAAATGGTTCCGGGCTTGGTTTATCTATCGTTTATCGAATAATTGAAGAGCATAAAGGGGATATTTCAGTGCAAAGTGATGCAGAAAAAGGAACGGTTTTTACCCTGCTATTAGCAACAGAGGAAGGCTAATGTTTAAGTGTAATTTATTAATTGTTGAAGACAATGAAGATTTGTGCATAACCCTGGCTGATGTATTTCGCAAGAATGATTTTAATGTACAAACAGCTTTCCGAACAGCGGACGCCGAGCAAATTCTTCGTCGGGATTTAATTGACCTGGTAATCCTTGATTTAAAATTACCTGATGGAAGTGGCTTAAAAGTTCTGGATGTTGTCAAGGATGTCGACCCGGATATTCTGGTAATTATGATTACGGCCAATACGCATGTGGAGCCTGCTGTTGAGGCGATGAAATCAGGTGCTTACGATTATATCATGAAACCATTCGAATTGGATGAAGTGAAGTTGGTTGTGCAGAAAGCCGTTGAAACGCAAACTCTGAAGCGGGAGGTGGCGCGGCTGAAACGGCAGAATGAAACCATGTTTCCCAAAACGGATATGTTCAGCGTAAACAAAAAGATGGAAGAAGTGAAACGCATGATAAAAATCGTGGCCGAAACGCCGCGAACTTCACTTCTTATCGAAGGGGAAAGTGGGACTGGCAAAGAGCTCGTCGCCGACGCGTTGCATGAATGGAGTGCCCGTGCTTCCCAGCCATTTATTAAAGTTAATTGTGCTGCCATACCGGAAAATTTATTGGAGTCCGAGTTGTTTGGCCATGAAAAAGGGGCTTTCACCGGAGCGGATACCATGAAAAAAGGCCTGTTTGAAATGGCAAATAACGGGACAATTTTTCTCGACGAAATTTCCAGTATGCAACAGTCTCTGCAACCAAAAATATTGCGCGTTCTTGAAACGCAGAGTTTTCGACGCATTGGCGGTGTCGCCGATATTAAGCTGGACGTGCGCATCGTCGCCGCGTCAAATCGCGATTTGCAGGAAATGGTTAATAACGGTGAATTCCGGGATGACTTGTTATACAGGTTGAAAGTGATCGTTATCACATTGCCGCCATTGCGCGACCGGGCTGATGATATCATTTTTCTTGCAAATATTTTTATTGAAGCGAATAACCGGGAATTTAACAAATCAATTCAGGGCCTGACGAGCGAAACCAAAGATTTGCTTTTACACTATCAATGGCCCGGCAATGTTCGTGAACTGAAAAATGTGATGGAACGGGCAGTTATTCTTTGTGATAAACCGTTAATTCAGGCTGAACATTTACCTGCTGAATTGAATGATGATTTGACTAACGGCGTAATCAAAAGTTTAAACGGCGCGAATCCATTGGGTAACGGCCACTTTGGCTCCTTGGCAGATATCGAAAAAATGCACATCGAATATATGCTGGAGCAATGCAGCGGCAATAAATCGAAAACAGCGCGTGAACTTGGAATTTCCAGATCAACATTACGGGAAAAAATGAAATTATATGATATCCCGGGTTAGATTGCAGCCAAATTGATCGATTTAGATAGCGTACATTTTATTAATGGTCGATATTCAGCCAGCTTACCAAATAAATTTACGCTACCTTTGTGATATTTTTAAAACGCATTTTACACAATTTTCATTTATCCTCACAAAAGTCCTCCAATTCTTGCCATTAATCATTAGAATTTTGTAAATAATTCATAGAATGCTCTTTTTCATCGCTATATATAGCTGTGGCATATCCTTTGCAAAAGAAGCGAATTATTATTGCGTTGATGGAGATTCAGGCTATGGAAAAAAAGAAAATTGTAATTGTTGATGACGAAGAAGATTTGACATGGAGTATGTCGCGTTATTTAAGCAGGAATGAAACGTGTCTCGATGTAACTACGTTTAATTCACCCGAGGCCGCGAATGCTTTTCTGTTGGAAAATGAGGTCAGTCTCGTCATCTCCGATGTTCGAATGCCGAGAATGTCAGGATTCGAACTTTTAAAGAATGTTCGGAAAAAATGGCCGGGTATCCATTCGATTATTATGACAGCTTATGGTGCCGACATCCTTGAAGAAGAAACAAATGATGTGGAAAATTTTTTATTTATTGAAAAACCCTTCGAACTTCAAACTTTAAGACGATATATCATTGATCTGGTTCTGCCAACCGAAGTTGATTTGCAGGCGGCTTATGCACAGACGCGAATCAAGGAAATGGTTGAAACAAATTGTCTTTCGCATAAAACGACGATGATGTTGATTGAAAATGGTTTGAATAATGGAAGAATTTATGTTCAAAAAGGGCAGATAGTTCATGCCGAATGTGGTGATCTCGAAGGAGAAAATGCACTGCAGAGTATACTTGATTGGGATCAGGTTGACTATCACACCACGCCACATTTTACTTGTGAAAAGAAAACGATAACTCGCGATTGGAAATCCTTGCTCAATTCCAACATGATCGACTAAACAACCTGAGCGGAGAGCGATATGGGAGAAATTATTGCCATTGCCAGCCAAAAGGGCGGCGTTGGAAAAACGACTACAGCTGTTAATTTTGGAGCAAGTTTAGCTCAACTGGGCTATAAAACTTTGCTCGTTGATATGGACCCACAGGGAAGTATTGCAACAAGTTTTGGCTATGGCCGCTACGATATTCGAGCGGGCATTTTGGAAGTCTTTACCAAAAATATACCGATAAAAGAATGCATCCATCCCACTGAAATGGAGCTTTTTCATTTCGTGCCTTCCAATGTTTGGTCGGACGAGGTGGATCGCAAAAGCCTGATCGGCGCCACGAATAATTCCATTCTACGAAATTCATTGAACGAAATAAGCGATCTTTATGACTACATAATAATCGATTGTCCCCCCTCGTTAGGAAATCTTACCTACAATGCATTGATCGCTGCGCATTCGATGATCGTTCCGATTCAATGCGAATATTATGCTCTTAAGGCATTGGGACGGTTTTTAAAGATGACCCGTAATCTCAAAATTGAGCACAATCCGGAGTTGCAATACCGTGGTTTTCTTCTAACGATGGTCGATAAACGGAACAACCTCTCCAAAAGAGTCATCAATAAAGTTCGCTATACTTTGCAGGGGCTAGTTTTTGAAACGATGATTCCACGCAACATCCGTTTGGCGGAAGTGCCATTTTATGGGAAACCAGCTTACTTGATCGATCGTACAAGTAAAGGAGCACAGAGCTATTTGAATCTGGCGAAAGAAGTTGTAGCACAAAAAGTAAAAAAAACTGAAGAAAAAAGCGATGATGCTGCCGTAATTGCAGCATAAGTTGGAAACGGAGATGTCCAGTGTTGCGAGTCCTAATTATCGAAGATGATGAAAACACATTGCAAGGCCTGCAGGATTTGCTAATGCATGAAGGTTTTCTTGTAAATGGCGCGGGTAGTGGAAAAAAAGCGATGACAGTTTTTAAGAACAACACCTTTGATATAGTCTTATGTGACTATCGTTTGCCGGATAGCAATGGATTGCAAATATGTAGTGAATTACTTTTGGCACAACCCGAACTCGAAGTCATGATGTTCACAGCTTATAGCAGCAGCAATATAATTAGCAAAGCCAAAAATATCGGTATCCGCAAAGTTTTTGCAAAACCACTCAGCCTCGATCTCCTGTTCGATGAATTGGATGGAGTAAAAATGGATTTGCAAAAGGCTGAAGATCTCACCCAGGTTTTATGATCAGACAATTTCTCTGAATCGTCACAACCCCGTTAATTTTCTTACTTTAATTAAATCAATATGATTTGCATGATAATTTTCTAATAATTTAAAACTTTAAGCATAATTGGCCGATAATTATTCAACATTTTAGGTAATTTAATTATCAAGTAAATTTTAAATCCTTTCAGAAGAAAAGTTGCTCTTTCTTCGCTGCTCACAACTAATTGAACTCTTATTGATAATCACGTTCGGTTGCAAACATCAAGAGGTCTATTTATGTTAAACGCGCAAACGTACGACTTTGAAGAATTCCGTGAAGAGTTGATACGGCGTTTTTTTACCACCCACAGCTACTTTTTTACCTGCTTCAGCCAGCAATTGAAAAACCTGTCTACTTTAGCTAAAAATATTGAAGAAGATGATTATTTTTTAATTGCCCAGGTACTTGAATTTTTAAAAAATTCTGAAAATCCCCAAAATGATATCAAGCGCATGGGGGATATTGAACGTATCCACGATTTTGAACTTTCCCTCGATGAGACGCTGCACAAGTTGCGGCAACCTGAAATTCGAACACCAGGGATGAAAGAGGCAATAAATCTGCTCGCGGTTGATTTAGTCGATTCGCTCATCGATGTTATTCATGATATGTCGACGAAAAAACAAATGCTCGAGATTATCACTGGAGAATTCAAATCGGAAATAGCATTTGAATCAGACATTCATGCCTTGGAAGAAAGTGTGCCGCTTGAAGAAAACACCGGGGCAAAGGAAGAATCTTCCATTCCCCAAACAGAAGACAATTTTTCTGCTGAGTCAGATTCTGAAGTGGCGGAATTATTTATCAAAGAAAAAGAAATGCTTCTCGATGATATCAAGTTTGATGAAATGGAGTCTCTCGAAGAGGAAGACGATGTTTTCACAAAAACAGATAGTTTTGATCTCACCCAGTTTGATTCCAAATTTGCAGATTCAACGGAGGACACGGAACCGGTCAAAGAACCTGCGGAGAACAGCGAGTTTTCAGACGATCTGTTTGCGGTCAATCCAGCAACTTTTAGCGACAGCGTCATCGAATATGAGAATAGCAGCTCGGACAATTTAGTCCCTGCCGAGACCGACAAGTCGGAGCTTGTAACTGAGGAAGATGCTGCTACATCTTTCGATGATGCAAATGAAGAAAGCTTGTTAAATTCCAACGTGATCGAAGAGATCGAATCGCTGGAAATTGATTCTGTGTTCGAGGCTTCTGCAATTGAACAAACACACAAACCAGCGATACACAAGCTTGGTGATCTCAAATTTATTGATTCACTGCCGCGAGAACCGGTCGTGTTGAAAAACGGATTTATCAGCGAAGCTCACGGATCGATCGCGAAAATAAAAGAGCTGGTTTCCGGGCTTCAGCCTGATAAAAATATGCAACACCTGTTGAAAAAATTACAACTCGCGTTTTTGGATTTGCAGGAATCGGCAATGATACATGGGTTTGATGATGCGGAAGCAATTGCACAAAAATCACAGAAATTGATGGCGCGATTAAAAATGCCATACCGGCATTTAACAAACGGGAACATTTCTTTCATTAGCGAAATTACCGATTGTTTGCATTATAGTTTGGAAGAAAAACTGAATGACGAACAGCGGAGTCGGATCGGGCACATTATTGAAAAAATGGCCGATTTTGACCGGTTTGACAACGAAGTGGAGTTGGGAGCAATTGAAACTGCAAATTCCAGTTTCGAATTAAATCCTTCCGCGAAAACTGGACGGATCGAAGCAGTGCTGGAGCACGCGACGCAACAACAGGTGACCGAATCGGTTAGTCCTGATAATAAATCCAAAATATCATCACAATTTGACGATGATGAAAAATCCTCAATCGAATTTGTCCCGGAAGCATCAGATAACTCAGATCAGATGATTAAGCTACCGGGAGAAAATGACGAAGAGTTGTACAAACTGATAAAAGAAATTTCAGATCACACGGAAAACAGTAAAAGTACAGATGGAAAAAATTCCGGGCAGCCGCCTTCTACGAATGGGAGCGGTAGCGAACAACTCACAATTCGAGACGATTATTTAAATTCAGCTGCCTTGAAAGCAGACGCTGAATTGATTGGTTTTCATTCGGAAGCGGAACTTTATTACCGGGTCGCTTTTGAAGCTATTAATACGTTATCGAAGTCGCCAACCGACCGTCTTGCTTTGGAAAATCTGGAGTTGTCCGGGTATTCCCTGAAAGGCCTGGCAAATAAGATGAGCATGGATAGTTTTTCTGCCTTTCCCGAATTGGTCGAAGAAATAATTTCTAAAGTTTTGCTGCTGCATTTACCTTGCGCCGACAAACCGTTAGCCATCATTAAAAAGGGATTTGAGTTATATAAAAAAGCGGCATCTGGAAAAGATTTGGAAACGGCGGATTTTAAAAAAATACAACGAGAAATAATACGCATAATTCAATCGCTTGAGGATTTTACGGCACCTCAATCGAATTGAATTTTTGTCAAATGGAATGGAATTGACCCCTTTTATGAGCAGGAGCAGCAATGGAGAAAATCATCAAGGAATCGTTGAAAGAAAAGGGCGAACGAACGAAAAAAATTAAAGACACTGAAAAAAACAAAGAAATTCAGTCTTTATTAAGCTCGCATAAAACAAGAATTAAAGTTGTAGGCTGTGGTGGCGCTGGCAATAACACGATCACCCGCATGGTTGAAATCGGCGTCCCCGGCGTGCAATCGATTACGATTAATACCGATGCTCAGGATTTGCTGTATGCTGATGCAGATGAAAAAATATTAATCGGTAAGGAGATTACAAACGGACTTGGTGCGGGTTCAGATCCAGAGATCGGTGAGCGCTCTGCGCGTGAAACCGAAGCCGAAATAACGGCGTTGTTAGAAAATACAGATCTGGTTTTTGTCACCTGCGGACTCGGCGGTGGAACTGGGACAGGCAGTGCGCCAATTGTGGCAGAAATCGCCCGCAATCTTGGTGCGTTAACAATCTCCGTGGTCACGGTGCCGTTTACCGATGAGGGTATTATGCGATATGAGAACGCGATGCAAGGGTTGGAAAAACTGGAAAAAAATTCTGACACAGTGATTGTTGTTCAAAATGATAAACTCATCGAAATCGTACCTGATATGCCGTTAAATCAGGCATTTAAAGTTTCCGATGAAATACTCGTCAATGCGGTGAAAGGAATTACCGAGCTTGTCACGGAAAAAGGCTTAGTGAACTTGGATTTCGCTGATATTCGCGCGGTGATGCGGGATGGTGGTACGGCAATGATTGGTCTCGGCGAGAGCAATGGCGACGAAAAAGCTCTGGAAGCGGTGGAAATGGCTGTTCAAAATCCATTGCTGGATGTTGAAATTGTTGGCGCAAAGTCGGCACTGATCAATATTACCGGCGGCAATGATATGAGCTTAAAAGATGCACGCCAAATTATGCAAGCCGTGGCTGAGCGTCTCGATCCGGCTGCACGGGTCATTTGGGGTGCACGGATGGACCCCGATCTGGAAAATACTTTGCGTGTTATGCTGATCGTAACCGGCTTGAAAAGCAACCAGTCTGGCAAAAGAACATATGTGGCAAGTGTTAAAAAGGACTCGTCGGTCAAACCGGTTATCACGCCCGAAGTTCAACCAAAATCGAACAACGAAGCGCTTGATTCTTCCGAAGAAAAAAATATGGATCCGCTTGAAAATTTTGATCTTATCCCGGGCGACACCCTGGATACAGGTGTGGTTTTGAAAAAACAAGTGAATCTGGAAAAAAATGTGAATACAAAACTTGGGGAAGCCCTGGACGAAGATCTGGATGACGAGTTTGGCGTCGAGTTGCCGGGAACAGAATTAGACGAAGATTTGGGTGAGAACTTTGTTGCGGAAATCAACGAAAAATCTGTTTTTAACCGGATTTTTGAGGAAGAGACTGAAGCCGATTTAACCATTTTTGAAAATGCAGTTATGAAACTGGAAAAAGGTGAAGAGCGGGCGACCGCTCAAAGTGAGATCAGAAATGCCGCCTCGTCGCTGGCGAATTCAGCACAATTGTTTGCGTTTAATCACATTGCTTCATTCGCGGAATCGATTGAGGGACTCACTCTCAATCTGGAGGCAGGAAAACTGACTTTGGACGAGCAGGTCATCACGCTTTTTCAGGATGCTGTTGCTATTACGCGTGGAATGATTTATAATGAGCAAGAAGCAGTCAATGACTCGTTTCATGTAATCGAACAGATTTCAGAAAAAATTGAGTCTGCCTCAGGCAATTCTGGGAGCGATGCGACCGATGCATCGGTTGACACGGACGAAGAATCTGGCGATGACTCAAAAAAAAAAATAAAAATCTGAGTGTGATTGTGCAAAAAGGAGCGAAAAAAGGCAAAGTCGGCGATATGGTAAATTACGTCCGGCATCTGCTTGGTAATGAAGAGATGCTCCGCAATGAAAAATAAATGTTTGGCATAAAAAAAACCGAGAATATGGTGATGAGCGCTAAGGAAAATCCGATAGAAATATTCTATCGCGAAGAAGTCACAAAAAATATTGATCAAATTGAAATTGCTTTGCAAAAAATTGACACCAATGGACATTTTCAAAGCCAATTGCAGCTGATTATTAATGGGTGCACACGAATAATGGATTTGGGTATGATTCATGGCTACGATGGCGTGGAGGCGATCGCGGAGCGTATGTTCACTGCAGCCCGTTCTTGTTCGATAAATGGGGCTGATTCTCTGGAAAAAACGCGCAAACGGCTCGATAATGTCATGCAAACTTTGCGGCAGGTGGTTGAGCTCTCGGAAGGGAGTTCGGCAAAAGCTTTTATCGATGAGACAAATACAAAAATGGATTTCCAAATCGATGACTTTGCTTCTTTGGAAGAAAATGATGATGAAAGTGATGAGTATGCGGTTCCAATTAGAAACCGCAGCAGCCTGCAATCTGATGCAACATTAAATCAATTTGAAATTAAGGAATTTACGGCTGTTCCGAAAGTTAAAAAAACAGCCGAAGATCAATCCCATCAACAGAATTTGCCGCTTGATGAGGAGGAGATAGCCGAAGAATTTGAAGAGATCGACGAAATTGATGACCAGGACCATCTTCCAGATTACATGCAGGCTTTTGAAGAGGGTGGCGTAACAATTATCGAAAGCACACTCGATGATATTACAATGCAAAAAGTAGTTGCCGACCTTGACCAAATCGATAGCGCCATCTGCAAAATAAAAGAGGATGGAGACAATTCGACCATCGCTATTCAGGAAATAAAAGAATCCTGCACGGATTTACGCCAGATATCCGAAGCTGAGGCCATGCAGCCAATAGCCGAGATCATCTATCCGATGGAACGCATTGCCAACGAAAAACTCCGCAGTGATCATGCGGCTGAGGCAATTGATGTTCTGCAAGAGTGTAATCTTCTATTGCGGGAGTTCGTAAATAATCACGAGTTGCCGCTAACAAAACTCACTTCTCTCCGGTCCGAATTTAATACAAAAGTATTTGCCAATGAACGTCGCTCGCCTTTCGATGAGATTAATCTGCAAGATATAAACGATATCGATGATGAAGTTGAAGAAATCCACCTCATAAAAACGCCTTTTGTCGCAAAGCTCCGTAAGCTTTTCGGAATGTATTGATTTAGAATTTAAACACTCATTTCCTCCATTTCCAACCTGAGAAGTAAGTTGGTTTTACTTGGTTTTATTTGAAAATTAAGTAGCTCTGACTTAAAATTCCTTACCTAAATGGGTTGACAATCTTACAAAATATGCTTACTATCAGCAATTATTTTTTCCGCCTGTGGTGTTGCCACATTCCTGTATTTAGTGACCGGTATTTCAGAATCCTCACGGCGTGATATTGAAAGATTTAATTCAGCCGCTCGTGGAAAATTTTTATTTCAGTTACCACCAAACCCTTATCATGCAAAATTGAGAAAGATGATTATGAGCATGGAAAATAAAATTCTTGGCGAAGGATTAACATTTGATGACATTTTGTTGGTTCCACAACGATCGGAAGTGCTACCACGGGATGTTAATGTTCAAACCCGTCTCACCAAAAAAATCAATTTGAATATTCCCCTGGTTAGTGCTGCAATGGATTCGGTGACTGAATCGAGGCAAGCAATCGCTTTGGCCAGAGATGGTGGCATTGGAATTATCCACAAAAACTTTTCGATCAAAGATCAGGCGGGTGAAGTGGACAGGGTGAAACGATCGGAAAGCGGCATGATTTATAATCCGATTACGCTGCATTCCAACAAAAAAATCTTTGACGCACAGGAACTCATGGAAAAATACAGCATATCCGGTATCCCTGTAGTCGATGATGGTAAACTGGTCGGAATTTTAACCAATCGGGATTTGCGCTTTGAGGTGAAGGCCACCCGTGCTATCAAAGAGGTTATGACGAAAACCAATCTTGTTACGACCACTGAAGGCACCACACTTGACGAAGCGGAAAAAATTCTGCAAAAACATCGCATTGAAAAATTATTGGTTGTGGACAGCAAAGGTGTTTTAAAGGGATTGATCACGGTCAAAGATATTCAGAAAAAGAAGGAACATCCGGCCGCAGCAAAAGATGCGCACGGCCGGCTGATTGTTGGCGCAGCCATTGGCGTTTCTCAGGATGTTTTTGAACGTGCAGATGCTTTGGTCGATTCATTGGTTGACGTTCTGGTAGTGGATACAGCGCACGGGCATTCAGTTGGTGTGCTGAAAACTGTGGAGAAATTAAAAGCAAAATATGGTGATCGCGTGCAAATTATTGCGGGAAATATTGCAACTACGGACGCTGCTCAGGCATTAGTTGATGCTGGTGTTGATGCTGTGAAAGTTGGCATTGGACCCGGTTCAATTTGTACTACCCGCATCATCGCAGGGGTTGGGGTGCCACAGGTCACAGCAATTTTTGATTGCGCTTCAGTTTGCAAAAAATACGGCATTCCGCTCATCGCGGACGGCGGCATTAAACAAACTGGAGATATCGCCAAAGCGATTGCCGCAGGAGCCGATTCTGTGATGTTGGGAAATTTGCTTGCCGGAACCGAAGAAAGCCCGGGCGAATTGAGCTACATGGAAGGGCGTGCTTACAAAGTCTACCGGGCGATGGGGTCGCTGGCAGCCATGAAAGAGGGTAGTAAAGATCGCTATTTTCAGGAGGGAGAATCGAATCTAAAAAAATTGGTCCCTGAAGGTGTCGAGGGACGTGTTCCGTATCGCGGCAAACTCGGCGATGTCGTGTATCAAATGATCGGCGGGTTGCGTGCCTCGATGGGTTATTGCGGAGCGGCAACCATCGAAGAAATGCAAATAAAATCCAGGTTTCTGCGCATGACAGCAGCCGGATTGCGTGAAAGCCACCCACACGATATCATGATTGCACAGGAAGCTCCCAACTATCGCGTGAGCACGAGTTAATATGATTTAAGAAGTAAATGTCGTCAACAGATTTCGACGCGTGAAATGATCCCTGGAAAATAATTTCCGATCTCATCGCAAATGTAATTTACTACACGAGCATGCTGATTTGAATATTTTTTTTCGGGGATTTTTTTGTCAGAATTCGATTGAAAGCGGGGGAGAGTTGCACTTACTTGCGGAAAATCGGGATTGGCTTTTGCAGATTTAGGCAAAAAAAAAGAACCGGGGCGGCTCGTCAGGAATTAGGGGGAGTTACCATCAGAGACTATCGCACCCGGCTCTTTTTATATTTTTAAACTTAGCGCTTAGGCTAAGGAATTAACAAATTTTGTCAGTCGAGATTTCTGGTTTGCGGCTTTATTCTTGTGAATTATTTTTCGGCCAGCGTTCTTGTCCAGAATTTTAATTGCTTTGATAAGTTTTTCTTGCCCTTCAGCACCATTCGATGCTGCTAACACGTCTTTAGTCGCATTTTTCATTAAAGTCTTGTAGTGCTTATTGCTCGCTTGCTGTTTGGCACTAATCTGGATTCTTTTAATTGCCGATTTATGGTGAGCCATGTACTCTCTCGTTTTGTTTCATATGTATTCTTATTTCTTTTAAATTTGCAGTGTTAAATATATATAAACGGAATCAATATGTCAATAGTTAATTTAAAATAAAAACAAAAAAATGACAAAAAAATGAATGCTCACTGATTAATTGAAATTAAAAAATGAAATAGATAATCTAATGCAATATGCTGAGGGCTACTGATAATTTTTCTTGACTTTTTATGGCTTTTGTACTACAATGAAAGTCAATTAAAACATAGAGTTCAATCAGGCACGCAAATAATTTATAGATATTGTGGAGGAATGGATGAAGCTTAAAACTGACATGCTTGGCGACGTTGCTGTAGTCAAACTTGATGGCAAATTGATGGGCGGCCCCCCTGCATCAGATACGATTAGAAATGAAGTTTATAATCTTTTAAATCAAAATACAAAAAAAATTGTATTTGATATGGAAAAAGTAACGCGCATGAACAGCTCAGGTTTAGGGATTCTCATATCGAATTTATCATCCATAAAAGGCAAGGGTGGTGAATTGAAATTGGCTGCCTTAAACGAAAATATGAAGGGCATCCTCGTCATGACGAAGTTAAATACGATTTTTGATATCGCAGCTACGGCAGCAGACGCGGCACATAGTTTTTAGCCTTACAGGTGAGTTCATTTGGACATTATTAATAATCAGGTGCAGCACCTCGCTGATATCGAAAAAAAATACTCTTTACTGAGTCGAAATGAAATTCTATTCCAATCGTTCGGCTATGATTTGCAAATTTCTTTGAGAGCTGATTCAGCTCTCTTTTTTTTATACAAAAAGTCAAAATTATCTGAATCTCAGTTTGAGCAATTTCCATTTTTCCCATCCGAAGAGGATGACCAGCCATTCTCTTTTAAGGCGACATCAAAAGTGTTCAAATTCATCGAACAATCTCAGTTTAAATTACTCCCAAAGAACAGGCTTCCGGCTTCGCCATTATCTGTATTCGGCACCCGGTCAAAACATGGTGAATCGTATTTTCTGATTCTCTGCCTCAATAATGGCCCGAAACTGGCAGGTTTTTATCTGCTCATCTTTAAAAAGAAAATAAATCTGCTAACTCCTCAACTCGCTAAAATTTGGCCAGAATTATCCGGCACAGCGCTTAAATTATTAACGGATGAAGAACAGAAGGATCGCACGGAGCTCGATGTCGCAGAACGCGATACATTATTAAAAATAGCACAAAAGCTAAGCTCTTCCTTAAAAGTCGAACATATTCTGCAGCAGATGGTTGTCGCATTGCGAGAAGTTGTTCAATACAATATGGCGGTCATCTTTTTGATCAATCAGGAGACGGGTAAGTTTGAATATGAAATCGCGCATGGTTTTGCTGATGATGCACGTGATCGGTTGCATTTGAAATTAAATCAGGGCATTACCGGTTGGGTTGCACAAACCGGCAAAGCGATGATTATCCCGGATGTGACAAAGGAAAAACGCTATGTGGTTGCCGACAAGCTGGTTAAAAGTGAAGTTTCTGTGCCGATTAAAATCGGTAGTAAAACCATCGGCGTTTTTACTTTGAGCAGCATTCGTTTGCGGGCATTCAGTCAGCAGCAATTGCAGTTATTAGAAGCTTTTGCCAGTTCGGCGAGCATCGCTTTACAAAATGCGCGATTGTATAGGCAAACACTGCAGAAACGTGAATTGGACAAAGATTTACAAGTCGCCAAGAAAATTCAAAAAGCATTGTTGCAGCGCCGTTTGCCCAATTCTGAATGGATCCAGTTTTCTGCTTTTAATAAACCCAGCAAGCAAGTCGGCGGGGATCTTTACAACGTTCTTCAGCTTAACAATGGGAACATCATTCTTTCCGTGGGAGATATTGCAGGAAAAGGGGTTTCCGGTGCAATTCTCATGGCCACATTGCAGGCAATTTATCGAACCGAAATCAGGCGAAGCCTGGAAGTCAACGAACTTCTTGAACTTGTGAATCGCCAATTTGCAGAGACTATCGAGGTTGGACGTTTTGCTACCTTTTTTCATTCGGTGATTCAGCCGGTGGAAAGAAAGATCGAATATTGCAGCGCCGGACACAATCCGGCCATTGTTTTTCATGCAAATGGGACGCACGAATTGCTCGATGCAACTGGAATAGTCCTTGGTTTAATGAAAGATGCCAAATATTCTAAAAAAATTCTTGCGTTTGAACCAGGAGATGTGTTAGTTGCATATTCTGATGGTGTTACGGAGGCAGAAAACGATAAGGATGAACAGTTTGGCTTGCAGCGATTACTCGATGTCATAGCGGATGCAAATACTAAAAATCCTGCGGGAATTAAAAACCAAATTCTTGAAGAGTTAAAATTATTTAGTGGTCGAACCGTTCATCAGGATGATATAACAATCGTAGTTGCAAAGTATAAAAAATGACCAGTGGTAATTCAATTGTCGATTTCCTGTATGAAAATGCCAAGACATACGGAAATAATACAGCCCTAAGATATCAGAATCAATCCTACACCTTTAATGAATTTATAACGCATGTCGAAGAGGTCGCTGCCGGGATTGATGCACTGGGCTTACGACGCGGCATGCGAGCCGCGATTATGCTGCCCAACACTCCCGACTATGCCTTCCTCTATTACGCATTGCTGCGCCAGGGTATTGAAATCATTCCCCTGAATATTCTTCTTAAAAGTACTGAATTAAATCACATTCTCGGTGATTCTGAAGCTCATGCAATCATCGCATGGGATAAATTTGCCAATGTGATTATTCCTGCAGTCGAGGATCTCGATAATTGTAAATATCAATTGTACATTGGCGATTCAACACCACAAGGTGGTATAAATTTAGGTGAAATTTGGCGAAAGACACGCCCGGTGCCGGCACGCGCTGAAGTTAATGATGATGACGTTGCCCTGGTGTTTTATACGGCAGGTATTGGAAGCCAGGCACGCGGGGCAGCCCTGTCAAATATCAGTTTGGTACAAACCGTTCAAAATATCGCCGAAACATTCCTCTTTAACAGCGCAGACCATGTGCTTGCAGCCCTTCCACTTTTCAATTCATTTGGGCAGATTTTAGCCATGAATGTGCCGCTCTCCGTTGGAGGATCTTTTGTTCTGCTCCCCAAATTTGAGAGTGACCGCGTTATTGAAGCCATCGAAAAGGGAAAAATAACTGTTTTGCCGGGCGTGCCATCTATTTTTGATACCGTCCTTGATGGAATGCCTGATGGGCCGATCGAGCATAATTTACGGCTTTGTTTATCCAGTGGTGCGCCGCTGTCCGAAAGAACATTCACTCAATTCCAAAAAAAGTTAAAAGTGCCAATAATCGAGGGCTACGGTCTCTCGGAATGTTCGCCATTGGTGGCGTCAAATCGAATCTATCGCGAGCAAAAACACGGCACGGTTGGCTGGCCGCTTCCGGAAATCGATTTGAAAATAGTCGATGACGAGCAGCACCAGGTTGCGCCGGGTGATATTGGTGAAATCATGATTCGAAGCAAGCAGGTGATGAAATATTATCTCAATCGCCCGGAGGCGACCAAAGCCGTTTTTAGCAATGGGTGGCTTAATACGGGGGATGTTGGTAAAATTGACGCTGATGGCTACCTCTGTCTCGTTGATAGAAAAAAAGATTTAATACTCAAGGGCGGTTTTCACGTTTATCCAAAAGAAATCGAAAAAGTATTGAATGCACACCCAAAAGTGCAGCAATCTGCGGTAGTTGGTATTGCTAAGAACGATTCCCATGAATGCATTACCGCGTTTCTCGTTTTGAAGCCAGGTGAGAAAGCCACCGCAGATGAACTGAAAGAATATTGCACAGATAAAATGGCTGCTTATAAATGTCCCGAAAAATTTGATTTTCTCGATCAATTGCCAAGAAGCAGTTCGGGCAAAATTTTAAAAAGGGCATTGCGAGAAAAGTGAACAATATTTTCATGATTTAGAAACCTCGGATTTCTTCGTCAGTCTGGAATCCATTTTCATATAGGTTTACAAGATAGTATGGCTGCATTGCAGTGCTTTATTAATCGTCGTTCGTTTGAAAGTACAAACTTTAGCGGCAACAAATTTCCCCATTCGAACAGATTTTACGGTAAAAGATAAAGTATTGCAATGTATCCAAAAACAGATAACTAAATTTCTGAAGTTTTAAAGCCTGTGAAAACAGGGGAGGCAATTTTGAAAGAGTATTCAACAGAAAAGATCAGGAACGTTGCTCTAATCTCACATGCGACTGTTGGAAAATCATCGCTTGCTGAAGCTATGCTCTATTCGGCCAAAGCGATTAACCGTATGGGGACAATTGATGACGGATCCACAGTCTCTGACTATCATGTTGACGAAATAAATCGCAAGTTTTCAATCTCAACTTCCTTGCTGCATTGCATTTGGAACGATAGCAAAATTAATATAGTCGACACACCGGGATATTCGGATTTTATCGGTGAAGTGGTTGGGGCACTCGGGGTGGTTGAGACCGCGGTTGTGCTCATAAATGCCGTCGCTGGAGTTGAAGTTGGAACCGAGACAACATTTAAATATGTGACCAAGAAAAATGTATCCAGTGTGTTTTTTGTAAATCTGTGTGACAAAGAGCATTCCAGTTTTGAAAACGCTGTCTCAAGTATTCAGGAGTCGTTTGGCGCAAAAGCAATTCCTGTACAAATTGCGGTAAATTGTGGCGAGGTATTTAATAAAATAATTGATTTATTGCAGATGAAATTGATTACTTTTGATAGCGATGGAAAAGCATCGATTGGTGAAATACCGGATAATTTAAAAGATCAGGCTAACGCAGCACGTGAAACCCTTGTTGAAGCCATTGCAGAGGCAGACGATGCTTTGCTGGAAAAATTCTTTGACGAAGGCGAACTTTCGGACGAAGATATCACCAGTGGATTGCAAAAAGGAATTATCAGCGGCACGATCTCTCCAATTTTGGCTGGAGCTGCGGCGCAGGCCATGGGCTCGGAACAGTTATTAGATTTTATAGCCACATATTGCCCATCACCGGGTAAAAATGCCGAGGTGAAGGGAACGGAGACGAACGGCGAAGGCGAGGTAAATTTTCCGGCCACTTCCGACAGCCCTCTCGCGGTGCAAGTTTTTAAAACAATTTCAGAACAACACCTTGGTGAATTAACCTATTTTCGTGTATATTCTGGCCGCATGCAGGCAAGCTCCGAGGTGTATAATTCCAGCCGAAACAAGGGAGAAAAAATCGGGCAGTTATATGTGATGAACGGTAAAAAACGTACGGACGTTACCGCTATTGCAGCGGGGGATATTGGCGCAGCAGTGAAACTGAAAGATACACACACCGGGAATACGCTATGCTTAAAAACCAAACAACTTCTCCTGCCTGAAATCGAGTTTCCACAACCGGTTATCAGAACCGCAATCGAGCCGAAGAAAAAAGGGGAAGAAGATAAAATAGCGACCGGTTTGGCAACATTGCACGAAGAAGACCCAACTTTTATTGTGACTGTTGATCCCGAACTTCACCAAACGATTTTATCGGGACAAGGGGAATTGCATCTCGATGTTATCATCCGCAAGCTTACAGAAAAATACCACGTCGAAGTTGAACTCATCGAGCCCAAAATTCCTTACCGGGAAACGATCCGCAAGAAAGCTGAAGGCCAAAGTAAATACAAAAAACAGAGTGGTGGCCGCGGGCAATATGGAGATGTTCATCTTCGCCTCGAACCAATGAAACGCGGGGATGGCTTCGAATTTCTCAATGAAATCGTTGGTGGTGTCGTTCCGGGCAAATTTATTCCGGCTGTTGAAAAGGGAGTTGTGGAAGCCACCGTTGCCGGTGTTATCTCGGGATGCCCGGTTGTTGATGTCAAAGTTGCTTTGTTTTACGGTAGCTACCATAATGTCGATTCTTCGGATATGGCCTTTAAAATTGCTGCTTCCATGGGATTCCGCAAACTGTTTAAAGAAGCGGATCCGGTACTTCTGGAACCGATTTACAACGTTGAAATTCGGGTACCGGAAGAATATATGGGTGACGTGATGGGTGATATTTCCAGCCGTCGTGGAAAAATTGCCGGTATGGATGCTGAAGGAAAATTTCAAGTTATTAAAGCGCAGGTTCCGTTAGCTGAACTTTATAAATATTCCACAACTTTACGGTCAATTACCCACGGTCGCGGTATTCATAGCCGGGAATTCTCGCATTACGAAGAAACGCCGCGTGACGTTCAAAAGAAGGTCACCGACGCCTACGAAGCAGAAAGAGAAAATAATTAAGAAAATGGAGCCCCGATTATCGGGGCTTTTTTATTTTACCTCTTTCTTCGATGCTTGCCAAATCGCTTCCATTTCTTCCAGGGTCGCGGAGTTTATAGTGTGATCCATTTTTTCGAAATGCGCTTCGACTTTGTGGAATCGTGCGATAAATTTGTCAATCGTTTTGCGCAAACTGTCTTCTGCATTTGCATTTATGAACCTGCCGAGATTGACTGTGGCGAATAACACATCGCCAAATTCATCTTCTATTTCAGCATCCTTGCCTTTAATGATGGCTTCTTTTAACTCCTGAATTTCTTCGTCCAACTTCTCCCACACACCCTCGATTGACGGCCAGTCAAATCCGACAGTCGCTGCTTTTTGTTGCAACCGTTGCGCACGCCCCAGGGCTGGCATTTTCCGTGGTACACCATCCAGCACAGAATCCTTGCCCTCCTTTTTTTTGATTTTTTCCCAGTGGACGGTTTGCTCGCTGGCGGAATTTATTTGAACATCACCAAAAACATGCGGGTGTCGAGAAATGAGTTTTTCGATGATGCCGTCTAAAATTGTGTTAATATCGAAATTGTTTTTTTCGTCTGCTATTTGTGCATGAAAAACGATTTGCAACAACAAATCCCCCAGCTCCTTTGGTAATTCGCTGAAATTTTGATCATCCAAAACTTCTAAAACTTCGTAAGCTTCTTCAATGAGATAAGGTCTGAGGCTTGCGTGCGTCTGTTCTTTATCCCAGGGGCAACCATTTTCTGAGCGTAGTTCTGCCATGATTTTAATAAGTTTCTCAAATTTTTTACCGGTATTCATCTGTTCTCCTTTTGCAGTTTTTCAGGCGTGAAAAGTAACTATCGTTTGAGGTAAGTGCAATCATAAACTGAACATTTTTGTAATCTGTCTCAAATAGAAACTCCTTGCTTATTAGGCCACAGTTGTTTAATTTTTTTAAATTTTGCACGTAGCTTTTGTTGCTGTTTTTAAAACTCAGGGATGATATCATCTCCGCAAAAACAGCAACAAATAATGGTAAGATGCTCACCTCAGCCTAAAATGATGAAGCGTGAGTCATTCAAATTGATAATTATAATTTTGCGCAATTTGCACCTCGTTTGACAATACTAATCTGCACTTTTTTTGAAGATAGAAAACAGCGAAAATCAACTCAGGATGCAGTAGATTTTTAAATCACACTCAATTATGTAGAATTGTGTTCAAATGATTTGGAGCTGGCTGGCAACAAAAAATTGCATACTTCGGTGCTTGATATGATAAAACGAGATTGTGCGATTTCCCTCAATACTTTGAAGGAAGCCAGAAATGTTTTTTAAACAACCACAGTCCAGGCGATTTAAAATCACACCTTATTATTATGATAAAGAAAAAGATGAAGCAGAAGTTTATGGCCTCCCGCGGATACGTTTTAAACGAATGGCCCTTTCCAAAAGGCCTGAAAGAAAACCTGTACGGCGGGCAGTAATTCTCCTTATTGGCATCGGATTTATTTTTTGGTATTTGCAATACAAGGCGCAACAAGCACCAATTCAAGTTGAAATGATTCAGGTAGAAGATATTTCAGATGGTGATTAAATTATTGGACATTTATACTTTAAGAAGATCTCAATTAAACTCGTTTGACTGGGAATAAGAAATTAACTGAGGAGCATCGTTGTTTCGGAATGCCGCACATTAAAATTGGAAAATATCGGTTCAAAATTTCGACACCCAGGGTAATTAGTCTCTTGATTAATGCTTTTAAGTCGCTTGAAATCCGCCTGAAATTGAGCATCATATTTGTCGCTGTTGTGGTGACTGCCATTGTTTTTTTTAGCATGCCCGTTCTTATGCAACAGGAAGAAGTGCTGCAGGAAAAAGTGGAAGATAGCAGTCGATTCATCGCCATGAAATTAAGCCAGGATGTTAAAAATATATTGTTGTATGAATTGACCGGCGTCGATGATCCCGGAGGATCTGTGGAAGAGCAGCTTGAGTTGCTGTCGCAGAGCGACGTGGCAGGATTGGAATTCGCATTTACGCTCAATAAAAAAGGAAAATTGATTGTAAAACCGGATTCTTTTCGTGCTGATCTCTCTTTTGATTCAACGCGTGTTCAGGAATTAATGGGGCTCGGGGAGTTTACAGCACAAACCAACGATGAAGTTATTGCCTATTATCATCCGGTCCAGGTCAAGAAAAATGGGGAGCCAATAACAATCGGTGTAGTGGGGATTGTATTTTCAAAGTCGATGATTTTAAAGCCGATCGCTGCAACCAAAAAATTGATTTTTTATACAGCATTTATCGTAATTCTTGTAGCAGTTATGGGCATCTTTTTTTTGTCACAGATTATGGTAACGCAAATCACCGATATTTTTAAAGCCGTGCGGCATGTCCGTGACGGCAATCTTGATTTTGAATTGCACCCACGCAGCGAGGACGAGCTTGGGCAATTGGCCACAGAATTTAACAGGATGGTAAAACATTTGCGCGAGAAGCTGCAAATGCAGAAATTCGTTTCGAGCCTGACCGTACAAATGATCCAGGAACGTGGCGGCTCGCGGATGAAACTGACAGAGGGGGAGCGTCACGATGTGACGATATTCTTCTCTGATGTGCGTAACTTTACAATGATCGCTGAAAGATTGGAGCCGGAGCAAATTGTTAATTTGATTAATGTTTATTTCCAGTTGCAAACAGAAGTGATTGAGAAATACAGTGGTGTGGTGGATAAATTTATGGGTGACCAGATTATGGCCATCTTTCCGACTGGAATGATGTTGCAAAGCGCACTTTCCGCGGCGATAGAAATTCAAAAAAGAGTAGCGGTTTTGAACAAAGAAAGAGCGGAAAAAAATGAAGTTACTCTGGATATCGGCATAGGTATTAATCATGGAGCCGCTGTTTTGGGAAATATGGGCTCCCGGAACCGGATGGATTATACAGTTATTGGAGACATCGTCAATGTAGCTTCCAGGCTATGTTCCATTGCACGCGCCGGGCAGATTATTGTCGAGGCGACACCACTCAAATCAATGAACAGCCGATACAGAACTACCCGGCTTGAGCCCATTATTGTGAAAGGCCGCACAACCCCTGTTGAGATTTGCCAGATCGAATATCGGGATACTGCGGCTTTTGCATGATCTGAAATGAGCTTAAACGACGATCTGCCTGCGTTGTGTTATATGAGATTATTATAAAATATGCGATATATTTTCTTTTTATTTCTATTTCTCAAGTTGATTCTCTCCCCAGCTTTTGCTCAGAGTCTTTATGAGCATTCCTATCCGGGGGTAGGCTCGGCTGCCGGTCTGGGTGATTTATCTCCCATCACCAATTTGAATAATCCGGCGGCTCTCGGACTCACCCGTGATGCAAATTTTTTACTCGTTGCCCAAAATCCCTTTCAAATGGACTTTATTGGTGCATCGCAATATTCTCCCCTCATCGGCACGCTTTCATTTAGTTTGTCCCGATTTCAAATCGCGAAGAAGACGATATTTCCGGATTCATTAACGGATAGTAGCGAACTTTTGGAACGTGCCACCGCTGCTTTCGGACGCGCATTCGGTAATCGCTGGACACTGGGGGCTTCTCTGCATGCTAACCGTATGAATAATAAAGATTTTGGGACAGCTAATATTAGTTTTATGGTGCTCGAGTCAAAAGATAATTTTGTTTCAGAACTTTATAATAAACCGTTGCTTTTTATCAACTCCCTCAGAAACAACCAGAAATATTCGTTTTCATATTCTTACCACGATTTTTCGTTCAATAAAAAAAATCTCACCGGTTTTTCTGAATTTGGGTTCCATTTCCGATATAAAAAAAATATGCCATATATTTATTCCACAATTCGTACAACAGGTCATGATGAAAAAATAAATATAGGCTTAGGTATGGCTTTAAACGATAAATTATCATTGTTTTCAACTTACGATGATTTATCAAATATGACGGCAGGGGGGGCGTTTATATTTGGACACCAGGTATTCAGCCTGGGCTACTCAAATGAGGCGAAAAAAATCATTGCTGATTTTGCTCTGCGAATAGGGGCTGCACCTGCCGAAAATGCGAAAAAATTCTGGAAATCAGGTGTGAGCTTGTCACGCCGGGGATCCTATAAAATTGCTTTAAAAGAAATCCATAAATATCGAACTTATAATCCACATGATCCCAAAGGACTGCAACTGGAAAAGTGGCTGCATGTGAAAGTGGCTGCGCATGAAGATAAAATTAATAGTTTATTAGCACAAGCCCAGCGTTACATTGAAGACGAAAAATATTTGAAAGCTGACTTATGCTATCTTGAAATATTGGCGATTGATAAAAAAAACAAACAAGCTCTTCAAGGGATTGAAGAAATTAAGTCACTCGTCAACCTGAATGTTTTGAAAATAGCTATAATTGGTAAGAACGCTTACAAAAACAGCAACTATGCCGCAGCGGAACGTGCTTTTTTTGCCATAAAACAAGTCCGCCCTGAGCACGCAGAGGCAAAACTCTATTTACATAAAATTAAAGAATTTTATTACAACGAAGCGGAAAAATTATTTTTACGCGGCCTCGGATATTATAATCAGAAAAATTATAAAATGGCTGTGGTCTCTTTCGAAGAAGCGTTGGAAAAATCGCAAAACCATGCAGAGTCTGTAAAATATCTCGAAAAATCCCGATCAATGTTAGCGTGGCAAACACGGGAGACAAAAAGCATTTTAGCGCAAGCTAACCGGTTTGTGCGTAAGGATAACTTCAAGAAAGCAAGCGAACTTTATCAAAAAATATTGGAACTCGATCCACAAAATCAAGTTGCAAAGAATGAACTTCGGATCTTAAAACCAAAGTTGAAGCGGTATATCAGTCGTCTGATTTTGCAGGGGAAAACTGCTTTCGAAAATAAAGATTATGATTTGGCAAAAGATTATTTTGAAAAGGCAAATGCGCTGGATCAATCCCGGGAGGCGAATTATTATCTTACCAAAATTATCGAAGTCAGACGTAACCGCCTTGACAGTGATTTCAACAAAGCGGAAACAGCATTTTCAGAGAAAAATTGGCAAAAGGCCATTTCGTTTTATAATAGAGTTCTGCAGCAGGATGAAACGCACACGGCCTCCCGGAACAAAAGGAAGCAAGCCTATCAAAATAGCGATTTCGATGAGTTGCTAAAAAGTGCGGATGAAAAAATAGAAAACAGCAATTATTTTGAAGCGTACGAACTCTACACTGCCTTGCAGGAGCGTGATTCCAACAATACTTACATTCAAGCGCAAGTAGATACGTGCCGGCTATACCTGCATGAGGAAGTTGAGCTGTTTTTTAATTCGGGAATCAGTTTTTTTGCGGGTGAAAATTATGAGAATGCTATAAAAGAATGGGATGCTGCGTTGCGCATTGATCCCAACCATGCGAAATCAAAAGAATACAAGAAAAAAGCCGAGCAGCGATTGAAAGCGTTAAACCGGCTATAATTCAGGTAGTGAAAATGTTAAAATGGTCTAAAATACTCACAATACTGTTTCTGTTATCTCTTTTAATCGGCCTCAATTCATGTGCGTATTACAATACTTTTTATAACACGAAGAAGTATTTCAACGATGCCATGAAAACACTGAAAAACGAGGAAGAAACTGAAAAAGTCTCGTCCAACGTGCGCAATGAATTTAATAAAACTGTAAAACAGGCGAGTAAAGTATTGCAGTTTTATCCGGACTCCAAATACGTTGATGATTCTTTGCTGATGATCGGGCAAAGTTTTTTTTACATGCACGATTATCATAAAGCGAACCGGACATTTAATGAATTACTGGAAAATTTCCCCACGAGTGAGTTCGTGCCGCAAACAAAACTGTGGCTGGCGAAAACACAACTGATGCTGAAAAATTACGATCAGGCTGAAGTTAAATTGAAGGTTATTATCGAAAAAGAGAAAAAAAAGAATATTCGCAACGAAGCCAGGTACTGGTTGGCGGAATGCAACTATGCCCAGGAAAAATGGGCGCAAGCTGGGAAAACTTACAGAGATGGCGTGAACCAATTAAAAGATAGAAGATTAAAGGTTAAATCATATCTGCGGCTTGGCGAAATTAACGGTCAGCTTGGCAAGTACGAGAGTTCGGCTGAGTTTTACCAGGATGCATCGGAGACAACAAAGGATGCAAACGTGCAATTTGATGCAATGTTACAATTCGGAAAAGCATTTAAACAAGCAAAAGATTACGATCGTGCCGCGCGCATATTTTTAAACTTAATCGATAAATTCTACTCTCACAAAGAGGTCGGTTCCGCAAAATTGGAATTGGCCCGGACTTATTATGCAAAAGGTGAGAGAGAAAATGCACTTGAGTGGTACAAAGTCATAATTGAAGATCACCCGCGTACTGAAGCCGCAGTCGGTGCCTATCTTGAGCTGGGAATGTATGAGGAAACAGTGCGGTTTGACTACGATAAAGCGCAGGAGCACTACACGAAAGCGAAAACCCAATCGAGCACAGGGGAAGCAGTAATCGAAGTCGGCAAGCGGCTTGAAGATCTCAAGCTGTTGATAAAATATCAAAAACAGATTGCTCAACTCAACGCACAAATTGCCTCAGTTATTGCGAATGCAGATGCTGCTGACTCAAGCGCGGTGGATTCTGTTGAATTTGCTGAAGAAAAAAATGAAGATGCAGAATTTGATAGGGTTGATTCAAACAGACCAGCAAAAAGCCGTCGCTCCATAAAGAAAAATCAGAAGCGACTAACTGCTGCAGATCTCGATAGTTTAAATAGCGTACTGGTGGATCAAAAAGTAGCGTTGGCGGAACTCTTTCTTTTTCAATATGAAAAACCAGATTCAGCGTTTGTTCAATATTTGGATATTCTGGGCACAGAAACGGGTGATGCGCAGCGTGCTTTGGCTTTTTTTGCGCTCGCGTATATTTTTGATGAATACGATAAAAAAATTACCATGCGAGATAGTCTTTATCATATATTAGCAAAAAATTATGCCGGAACAACGCAGGGGCGGGCGGCTGCAAAACGCCTTGGGCTGCAAGTAAACCGCGTTGAAATTACGGCTGATATGCAGCGTTTCCAGGCCCTCGAGGATAGGCTATTTCATGAAAAACAGGCACAAGAGACTTTGCATAATCTTGAGAAATTTATCCATGATTTTCCGGATACAGAATTGCAGCCCAAAGCGATGTATTCCATGGGCTGGATTTATGAGACCCATTTTAAAAAACCAGAAAAAGCATATGATGTTTATAAGGATTTGATTGAAAAACACCCGAACTCCGAATATGCGAAAAATGTCAAAAGACGTGTAAAAGGCGTGGAAGATAAGCAACGGGAAGATGAGCAGGCAAAAAAGGCAGCCGAAAATCCGGAAGCAAAGGCAAAAGAAGCCGATGATAAAAAAATAATCTCACCCAAACCAAATTCGGATGATGAAAAACTCCCACCACCACCGCGTGATAAAAGGCGCCGTTCCAAGAAGCGAACAACAGTGCCTGACTCGGACCGCGATATCTAATATAAAAAAACTATTACCTGCCCTGATGGGAATTAAATTTCAAGCTCAATTCATTTTGAATTGGGCTTTTTTTTTATAAGTTATATTTTTGTGTGAATAAAACTTCGGTTCAGGTACGCACATTTTTTTGAGGAGGAGGAGGAAAATTGGCTTTGAGCAATCTTGCCAACCGGGTCATCGTTGCCGTTGTTGGGGGGCCATTAATTATCGCGTGTGTTTGGTTCGGCGGCTGGTATTATTTTGGACTCATGCTTCTGCTGACTATGGTCGGCGGCAATGAATTTATTAATTTTACCAAAAAAAAAGGAATGGATCCCAATTGGCTTCTGACGCTGGCTTCGTTCCCCGCGCTTTTCACCTTGATTTTTCTAAATCTCACCCATTATTTGCTTGAATATTTCGCTGCATATACTGTTTTATTGCTCTTGTTCGAACTGATGCGAAAAGAAAATAACTCTATATTTAATGTTTCTGCTGCGTTGCTGACAACAGTTTATCTCGGTGTTTTGTTTGGCTTTTTATTGGATTTACGCAATCTTCCGGTTGAATTCGGGTTTTCGGAGCGAACGGGTGCCGTCCTGGTATTTCTCGTATTTCTCGCTACGTGGATTTGCGACACTGGAGCCTATCTGGCCGGTAAAAATTTTGGCCGCCACAAATTAGCGCCACGTATCAGCCCCAATAAAACTATTGAAGGCGCTGTCGGCGGAATTACCGGTGCGCTGCTCACAGCAATTGTCTGTCAGTACTATTTTAATACAAGTTTGCAAATGCATCATGCTGTAATTATCGCATTGCTTATCGGTGTCTTCGGCCAATTGAGCGATCTTGTCGAATCACTTTTTAAACGCGATGCGGGCGTGAAAGACTCCTCCGCTATTTTGCCTGGCCATGGCGGAATTTTGGACCGGTTTGACAGTGAGTTGTTGTCTGTTCCTTTAATTTACATTTATATAAAATACTTTATTTATGCAGCCATTTAACCCTGTAAATGAGATTTATCCCATGGACAGAGATTTAAAAATTGCCCTTGTTCAATCTGAGCTCCATTGGCAAAAAGCAGCAACCAACCGCGCCATGTTTGAAACCTTATTTCAGAAAATTGAGCCGGATACGGATGTGGTGGTCTTGCCGGAGATGTTTACAACCGGCTTCACAATGCACGCAGCCACCTGCGCTGAAACGATGGATGGGCAAACAGTGGCATGGATTCGAATTCAGGCACAGCATCTCAAAACGCATATTTGTGGCAGTATCATAATTCAGGAAAATAAAAATTATTACAACCGGCTTCTCTGGGCAACACCGGACGGCAAATTGCACATTTATGACAAACGCCATCTTTTTCGAATGGCCGGGGAACACCATACTTACGCTGCCGGGAATCGCCGGCTCATAGTTCATGTTAATGGTTGGAAAATCTGCCCGTTTATTTGTTACGATTTGCGTTTTCCTGTGTGGATTCGAGCGAAAAAAATGAACTACGACGCAGCCATATTTGTTGCGAATTGGCCGGCTAAAAGAAGTCATTTTTGGAAAATGTTATTGCCGGCGCGGGCTGTTGAAAATCAAATTTTTGTTATCGGGGTAAATCGTGTCGGCAAAGATGGCAATGGATTTTCATACAGTGGTGATTCCACCGTCATCGCGCCAAATGGGGAAATAATAGCACAGCACCACCACGTGAGCGGTGTTTTTACACACCTGCTTTCACATAAACTTTTGCAGGAAAGCCGTGAGAATTTTCCGGCATGGCAGGACGCGGACGACTTTGAATTGAAAGCAGATCCGGATGCAGATTCGTGAGATAACTTTGCGGGAAATAAAGTTGCCATTACGTGAGGTTTTTGCTGCCTCACATGGGGAAATTCGTACGCGGCGTTTAATAATTGTTGAAATGCGAGATGAAGAGAACCGTTCGGGTTGGGGCGAGTGCGCCGCTCTTGAAACGCCGGGATACCTGCCTGAAACCATCGATATTTCACTTATTGCTTTAAAGAATTGGCTGGCTCCGGCCATTATCAAAATGAATTTTTCCCACCCAAAGCAATTCGCAGAATTCATCGCTGGCATCGCTCGCGGATTTAACTTTGCAAAGGCATCCCTGGAAATGGCAAGCTGGGATTTGTTTGCAAAAGATCGGGAAAAATCGCTGGCCGAACTTTTCGGGGGTACACGCAAAAAAGTTGCTGTGGGCAAAGTTATTGGTTTACAAAAATCACCGCAAATTCTCGTTGAGAAAGCTATTGCTGCAGTGGAAAAAGGGTACAAACGGCTTAAAATCAAGATAATGCCGGATGCTGATCTCGCATATTTCCACGCTTTGCGCAGCTCGCTTGGACAAGATGTTGATTTAGCTGCAGATGCCAATAGTGCTTATAGTTCCGCTGATTTTTCTCATTTGCAAAAATTTGATGCTTTCAATCTCAGTATGATTGAGCAGCCTCTCGGTTGGAATGATCATTTTCATCATGCTGAATTGCAAAAGGTGCTCAACACACCGATCTGTCTCGACGAATCCATTTGTTCTTTTGCCGATTGCCAGACAATGCTTGCTATGGGGAGCGGGAAAATTGTCAACATTAAACCCGGCCGCGTCGGGGGACTTGTTGAAGCGCTTAAAATTCATGATTTATGTGTGAAAAAGGATATCCCGGTTTGGTGCGGCGGCATGCTCGAAAGTGGAATTGGCCGTGGATTTAATATTGCTCTCGCCTCGTTGCCCGGATTTACTTTGCCAGGCGATTTGTCGCCCAGCACGAATTACTTCAGAAACGATATTGTCTCACCCGAATGGCAGATGGATGAAAGTGGCTTTATTGCTATTCCCTATGAGAAAACAGGAATTGGTTGCGAAGTCAATCTTGATTATTTGGAAAAAGTGACCGTTGGGAAATTCAAGTTTAAGTAAAATGAATTCTGTAAATCGCGAAAAAAAATGTGTAAAATAAATCTAAAATTGAGGGAAAAATGGCTGTGAACACGGACCGCTGGCACGTGGCCCAAACCTATGAAAAAGATTGGTGGGAAGACCGCATCAACGGCATTGATCTCGATTATCTGCAAAAGTATGCAACGCAACTCAAAGAGAATGTTGCACCAGTCCTCAAAATAACGAAAGTGACTAAAATTTTAGAAATTGGCAGTGGGCCGGCCGGTGTGTTGACATTCCTCGAATCCGATCAAAAATATGCGATCGAACCTTTGGAATCATTTTTTACAGCAATCCCCAAATGTGCAGAAATTCGCGATAAAAATGTCGAGTATACCGAAGGCATGGGTGAAAATTTACCCTACGATGACGGTAAATTTGATTTAATAATAATCGATAATGTGTTAGACCACTGCCAGGATGTGGAGAAAGTTTTTGCTGAAATGAACCGCGTTTTGAGTCCCGCAGGTGTTGTTTATCTGCGGTTGAATTTATACAATTTCTGGGGATTGTTCGTCCGCTACATGGCAGAGCTTTTTCAAATTGACGAGGGCCATCCCTATTCTTTTACAAAAAAAGGGCTTGAAAAATATTATAAAAAGCATGGCCTCAAAGTTAGAACAAAAACAAGTCGGGGCGTGGTAAAAACATGGTTGAAACAGGTCATCTCCTTCAAAGCAAAAGAGCTTGTGAAGGCATTGACATTTTCAACTCCGGATACCGTGATTTATATTTTACAGAAAGCGTAATCGAATTACCGATTCCATCCCTCAAGCTATGGAATCGGTAATTTAAAATCATTTCCCCATCCCTTTTTTGACCCGTGAAATTAATTCAACGCCCATCTCTCTGGTACCGTACTTCGTGCGTGGATTCAAATCAGGGGTCACAAATTTTCTTTCGCTGACAATATCGTGAATTGCTGTATCGATAACTTTTGCAGCCTTATTTTCGCCAACATGCCGCAGTAGCATGACTGCCGCTTTGATGACAGCAATGGGATTGGCTTTGTTTTGCCCGGTAATATCGGGTGCGCTGCCGTGGACGGCCTCAAAAAGGGCGACGTCTTTGCCAATATTGGCCCCGGCGGTGAGTCCGAGTCCGCCAATCAAACCTGCAGTGAGATCGGATAGAATATCGCCAAAAAGATTGGTCGTGACGATGACATCATAGCTTTGGGGTTCCATGACAAGTTGCATGGCGCAGGCATCGATTATTTTATCATCGAATTCAATATCCGGATAATCTTTTGCCACATCGCGGGCTGCTTGCAGAAACATGCCGGTTGTGCATTTTAGAATGTTGGCCTTGTGCACTGCAGTTACTTTTTTCCGCTTATGTTTCTTCGCATATTCAAAGGCAAAACGGCAAATTCTTTCCGAGCCTTTTTTGGTGATCAGCGCAATACTTTCGGCCGCTATTTTTTCGTTTTCAACGATGATATCGTGCTCAATTCCGGCGTACAGTCCTTCGATATTTTCCCTGATTAAAGTAATATCAACATTTTTGAATGTGGATTCCGTGCCTGTAAATGAGACAGCCGGGCGCTGGTTGGCGTAGAGCTGGAATTCCTGCCGCAAAGCCACATTGACGCTGCGATAACCACCGCCAACCGGCGTGGTGAGGGGGCCTTTGAGCACGAGTTTATTCTTGCGGATGGACTCAATTACCTGGTCGGGAATGGGCGTGCCATGTTCGTAAACCGCAGCCATGCCAGCAGTTTGTTTGTCCCAGTTGAATTGAATTCCTGTTGCCTCCAAAACGTGGACAGCAACATCGATGACCGATGGCCCAATGCCATCGCCTGGAATGAGAGTTACATTATACATTAAAATCTCCGTTGGTTTGCAGATTTAAAATGACCTGCTATAAATCATCTACTATTTTTTGATTGTGCTAAATTCGGGTCTGTTTTCGAATGGACCTGTAGTGAGGAACCCTGAAGAACGTGCAAAGATACGAATTGAAATGCTGGAGTCAAGGATAAAAATGACAGACTCGAAAGTGACCTCCCGTGCTGGCTGAATCATCTTTTCACATTCTAATAAACGTGAGTTCGATGTAAGCTGTAACATTTTTTACCAAGCATAATAAAAATAGAGCGAAGGCGTCTCGCCGAGCGTTTCGTGCGTTATCCTCGGCGGGACGCCTTCGGACTATATCCGATAATTAATACGTTTTGTCCCAATTCTTCATTATATCGAACTCGCGGTAAATAGTGTAAAATTAGCGTTGATTTTATCTCGTTTTTCGATTAGCTTGCCAATTCTTTTGTGGATAGACTGAAGTAGTTAATTTATTTATTCTTGGGTAACTTAAACATGGCGCCCGATATAAAGCTGGACATGGTCAATGGCGCCCTTCTAATCTAAATTATGAAAAAAAATAAATGCAACTGAGTCGCCATCTTGACAAAGGCTTTTGGGCCACGGCTACAAATGCCGTCAAAGCTTTGTATGGGTTTGGCGTTGTTTTCTGGCTGATCGTCGTTTTTCCAAAGAGCGCATTCGCCAATTTTTTAATTGTGCAAACCACTTATCTCATTTGTGCCCAACTGATAACCAGCTTCAGCTTGTCAGCCTACATCAAATTCTACTACGAAAAAAGTGACCGTGTCGAATTGCAGAGTAGCGGGATTCTCCTCTTTTGGGGCACATCTATTATTGTCTTTTTGATGTTTTTGCTGATTTATCCATATTTGGGTCAACTAATCAATATGGATATTGAATACGATTTACTGCTCTTTGTGCCGGCACTTTATTTTGCCTCTGCCGCCAAATTGTATACCAATGAAGTATTCAAAGCAACCCATCAAATTAAAGCATTTTTTCTCACCGAGCTGGTGTTTTTTGCCTCGCATAGTACCATGCTGGTGATTATTTATTTCAATTCGGGGCTTCACAAAGCAGAAGATGTATTGAGTCCAATGGTTGCTGCCTATGTGCTCTCTTCACTGTTGGGCGTTTGGCTTGCCAGAAACTATATTATTTATAAATTTAAATTCTCGCTCACTAACCTGAAACAGGCGATTCATTTCAACCGTTTCGTTTTTGCTATCGGTGTCTCGAATAACATTTTTGAGCACGTGGATACCTACATCGTGGCCAGTTTTATGAACAAACCGGCGCTGGCGCTTTTCGGCGCCCTGAAGCTGTTTACACGCATATTTACCATGTTTCGCCAGGTTGTCGGCATTATCGGTTTTCCGGCATTTTCGCGGTTGCACAGCGAAGGCAGGCAAAAAGACTTGAAGAGTTTGTATGAAAAAGGAATTTACTACGCCTCGCTCTTGCTTGGCAGTATCGTTTTGCTTGTTATTGTATTTGCAAATTTTATTTTTGACTCCATCCTGACTAATTATGCGGGAAATGGATTTTTTCTGCAAATATTCATCCTTTTGGGACTTTGGGTTGGCTGGCAAACGATTGGTGATAATTTGCTTTACGGCATTGGTAAACCCCAGGTCGTCTTCTACAACCGTATGGCAGTTTCGATTTTAAACATATTTTTAAATGTAATTCTCATTTCGATGTACGGCATCACCGGGGCGATCATTACAGCAAATATCACAATGTTTTTGCTTATGTTATCAACGACGTATTTTGTGCGAAAAAATATTGGATTTACCTTCCGGGGAATTTGGAACAAGCACCGCGACTTGTATTTTTTCGTCAATGATTTTCTGAAAAAAAACTGATTATTATTTAAAAAGGAACCCGCAATGGCAAAGAAAAAGAACAGCAAAAAAAGTGATCAGAAGCAAGGCGTTTCAAAGACTGGCGCTCCTTCAATTGCCGCGCACATTTCAAATTGGGTGGCGACGCATCACATATTTTCTGCCTTCCTTTTTTATACAATTATAATATTTATTTTCTTTTCAGAAGTCGTTTTTCAAGGAAAATTGTTTTTTGTGCCAGATTCACAGGCTCCGGCAGCTCTAAACGCACCCCTGTGGCAAATGCTCAACGATGAGGGAATTCACGCATTTTGGTCTCCCTATATTTTCGGTGGATTGCCAACCTACGGCAGCCTGATTTTTACACCGTTTGTATATTTTCCCTACCTGGCACTGACATTTTTTGATTTTCAATCAACGGTGCTGGCCATCCTGCATTTTCCTTTTGCCGGACTCGGGGTGTACCTTATTTTACGGGACCAAAAAGTGGAATACCTGCCCGCTTTTCTCGGTGGACTGGCATTTATGCTGACACCTCATTTAATTTCAATGGAAACATTTGGCCACGGCTCAAAGTTGATGACCAGTGTTTATATCCCGCTGGCTTTTTGGGCAATGCTGCGGCTTTTCAATAGAGGCGGTCTTAAATATATCGGGCTGGCTGCATTGATTCTGGGTTTCCAGTTTCAGCGCGGGCATGTGCAAATTGTCTATTACACATGGATGCTGCTCGGCTTGTTTTTGCTGTTTTATATTGGCAAAGAAATTAAAGACGGCAACGCGGCAAAGTTCTACCAGCCGCTGCTAAAATTTGCAGTTGTTTTGCTTTTAGCACTTGGAATGGCGGCAATTTTATACCTGCCAGTCTTGGAATACATGCCGCACTCCATCCGCGGCGCGGCTTCAGTTTTTGCCACAGCGACGAACGACACCGGCGTCGGAATTGAATATGCCACACAGTGGTCTTTCTCCCCCGGCGAAATGATGACATTTATTATTCCATCATTTTACGGATTTGGTGGGCAAACGTATTGGGGCACGATGCCTTTCACCGATTATCCTCATTACATGGGTATTCTCGTTTTCGGACTTGCTCTGTTTGGCTTGATTTACCGCAGAAAACAATGGCTGGTGCTCTTTCTCACGCTGGAAATATTTTTTACGTTATTGATTTCATTCGGTAAAAACCTGCCCATCGTCTACGGCTTGTTCTACGATTATTTCCCCTATTTTAATAAATTTCGTGTCCCGGTGATGATTTTGATTCTGGTGCAATTTGGGATTGTCGTACTTGCCGGCCTGGGTCTGCAGTCCATTTTAGATTTGATTAAAGAACAGAAAAATGCAAATCCTGTTTTTGCAAAGAAAATCTTGTATTCAGCTATTGGCATCGGCACTTTGTTGCTCATTTTTACAGTTGGCAAAGGTGTTCTCCAAGGCTTTATTCAGTCATTGTATCCGACTCAATATGCGCCGGCAACGCAACAGCAACTCAATCAGATGCGCTTTGATTTATTCTTTAAAGATATATGGGTAGTCGGTCTCATCTCTGGCGCATCATTATTTATAATTTATGCCGCTTTCACTCACAAAATTAAAATGACTGCATTGTGCCTGGCTTTATGTGCTGTCGCGGTGATTGATTTGTGGCTGGTGATCGGAAAAATAAACAATCCGGTTTCCGGCCAACGCATGGATGATTATTTACAGGAAGACCAACTGGCAAAATTTCTCAAAACAGACAACTCCACTTTTCGCATTTTCCCAGTTAACGTTGGTTTTGCGCGCTTAAATTTATTTGGTGAAAACCGCTGGGCCGCGCAAGGGATACAAAGTATCGGCGGTTATCACGCAGCAAAACTACGCGCCTATCAGGATTTTCTTGACGGCACGCAGTTTAGCAACACCTATCTGGATAAATATTACTCTGTTTCCAATACGGGTGGGCAAAATCGCCTGGTAGCCGTTCAGCCGCACGAAATAATCAGGGTAGCCCAGAATAATATTCTAAACTTTTTGAATGTCAAATATGTGATTTCGCCCTACCCTGTGCCTGATTCACACATGGTTGACCGTGCACAAGTCGGGATAAATTATGGCGGCCAAATGCTGCCGTTGCGGGTCATTGAAAATAAAAGCGCTTTGCAGCGCGCTTTTTTGGTGGATAATTATCAGGAGTTTTCTGATCCAAAAGTACTTTTGAACGCTTTGGCCACCGGAAAACTAAATCCCACAGAAAGTGTTGGGCTGTACGAAAAACCGGAAGTAGCGCCTGAAGCGGATCCCTCGGCACAGCTTGAATTGGTCAAATATCACCCGCATGCCATTGAAATTTCCACACAATCCGAAAAGCCGCAATTACTTGTTTTGTCTGATCCATTTTACCCAGCCGGTTGGGAGGGGCATATAAATAATAAACCCGCAAAAATTTTGCAGGCAAATCACGCCTTTCGTGCGCTTGTATTGCCAGCCGGTAAAAATGAAGTTACTTTTAAAGTGAAAACACCGGCGTATAGCACAGGCAAATGGATTTCAACATTCAGTTTTTTACTGGTGATAGGATTAATAGTGGTAGGGAACTTGAAAAAAGAGGGGGTAGAAGAAAAATAAATTTGAATTGTTGAGTAAAAAGATCGGTACAATCTGTCAACACTGGATCGGAAGCAAATGCCACTGTTGTTTTGAGTAGCACTGGTTCAAATTTAATTGCGGTGGGAGAGCGGCTGTTATTTTAGTTTCATCGATCATCATAATGCCCGCCGATTGCGTAAATATAAATCATTTTATCATCAAAACGGTAAATAACTCGATCCCTGTCTGATATGCGTCTTGACCATAAACCTGCATAATTCCCTTTCAATAATTCTGGTTTACCGATGCCTTCCCAAGGCTTTCCACGCTGCATTTCGATTAGTAAATTCAACAATTTCTTGTGCAGCGTTTTATTCTTTCGACGAAGCTTTTCGTATTCTTCAAATGACCGATTGTTAAAGGCTATTGATCTCATCTACCACCTTTTGTGGTGCCGGAAAGAATTTTCCTTCTTCAAAATCTTTAATCCCCTGTTCGATTTGCTGTACGAGTTTCGGGTTATTCATCACATATTCGGTTTCGTCAAGGTTGGGTCGCCAGGGTAAGCCTTGCTTGAGAATAACCATCCGGTAAAACATGTTGATTGCTACTGATCGACTTATACCGAGTGTTTTTAAGATATTTTCCGCGTTTTCAAGAACTTCCGGATCGACGCGGGTATTTAAGATTGTACCGGCCATTTTTATATTCCTTATTATTTCTCAAAATTTATTATCAAATGTAGTACAGCTGATGGAATCATGCAAGTCTATTTTTCGATAAATTTAATAGCTCCTGGGCAAAACGATCTGCCTGCTTTTGCCAGTCGTTTTGCCGGGCGATTTCCACGAGCGTTTCGCGGTTGATTTTATCTGTTTTTTCAATATTAGCAAGGAAGGATTTGTGGTTGTTGCCGGTCAGTACTTCAGCATCGCGGGAAGCATGATTATCGAGCGTGCTAACGACCGGCAAGCCGAGTGCGTAAAATTGATAGATTTTTGAATTATTAATATCCAGGGTGAGCGCATTGCGCAGGAATGGAATTATGCCAACTTCATTTTTTGCAATAAATTTTGGCACATCTGCGACAGCCAATTTCCCGACATAGTTAACGCCAGCAGGAAGTTCGATTCGTTTTTCTCCGGCCATCATGACTTCGTGTTTTTCGCAGAGCTTTTCCACCAGCTCGATATCCATCCAGTCAAAGATTGCGCCGATGTATATTAAACGCTTCAAAATCTACTCCATTTCCAATAAAAACAGCATCCTGTCTGTAGCGCTGCCACTCTTTTGAGGAGACGATTACTTTGTCCGCTGCTTTGACTGTTTGGTTAAAATTATTTTCCACCCAATCAGGCACACCAAAACCAGCGGGAATATCATTGATATCCACGACCAGTTTATGTGCAAATTTTCCGAAGACCCGAGGATGGAAAATGCCGTAATTGCTGACAATAGCGACATCGGCAGGCCCGCCAAGGGATCGAACAACGAAAAACTTAATAAAAAGAGCGTTAGCTGCAGCAACGAAACGCCGAACCAGCACAAAATTAAATAACTTGTCCAGTCCTTTTTTATAACAAAAGATTGAGCGTACTTTAACATTTTTATCCTCGTACCAAGACCATTTTGTTCCGAGCCGGAATGGCTCGATGTAATAGATTTCCCAATTATTCGGCAGCCGGCTTAAAATGCCGCGCTTGCGGTGATGCATATAGTTCCATTGCACTTCGGCAAAGAAAATTATCTTCATTTGAGGTAAACCCTGGCGGGGGTTTAGTTCCTTTCATGGAATGTTCGACTTTATTTGAGTCACTTTTTATCCTATAGATTCCTGAGGCCTGTCGATACTGTCGAAAAAGTGTGCGAACCGGTCGCTGAGCTTGCCGAAGCGCCCGGCATTACCCCCAAATTTGGGCCCTTCGACAAGCTCAGGGTCCAAATTTTCTGGATTTTCAACAGTCTCGTCAGGATTTCTTTTCAAGCAGATAAAAATGATAGTGATGAAAAAACATCCGGTATAACGGCCGAATCCCGGTGAAATGCCACCACCAGGGAAATGCGTGACCAACCTTGTATTTTATGGTTTTAAGGCCAGCCTCTGCAAATAAAAAATCCAGCGAGCGTTTGTTGTATTCTGTAAAGTGTACTTTTTCCACCGCCAGTTTCCGCGTTGGTGTGCTTAGCGCCAGAATTCCGTCATCGGCGAGCAAATTATGCAGTTCATTCATGAAAGTCAGCGGGTTCATCAAATGCTCGATGACCTCGAAGCAAAAGATAGTTTTGTAGGATTTCTGCGGCGCAGTGACAGTAAAATTGAAGTCGGTTTCATCGGTTGAATCGATATTTTGCTCGTATTTATTCTTTAAAATATCTGTCGCCTGACTCCACGTCCCGACATCGAGAAATGGGGTTTGGAGTGTTTGGCCGTGCAAAAATTTTAACGTGGCATCCATCCGCCATGCAATTTGTTTTCCAATCTGCGGTTGAACCGTCAGAAAATTTTCCGGTTTTTCTATGCCCATCAGTATTCACTTTATCTTTGTTTTCAGTTGTTCGAATTTGACTGTGCTAATTTAGTTTTTTTGTAAAGCTTGGCAAGGCTTTTTCCTTTTCTCTTATTTTCAAGCTCTGAAATCCCGCATTGCTTTCGTAAATGTCGATTCTTTCACGACTATGCAATATTGAAGTGCCATTCTCAATTGCATTTAATTTAGGCATCTTCTTCAGCTTAAATTTGAGCAATTCGTACTGCATTGAAATCCCGAAAACAGCAAATTAATTCTCCCTCGCATAACTTTAGTTCCCTTTTTCAAACGCCGATTTATCAAATGATATGTTCTGGCGGGGAATAAATAATTGAATGTAAATTATCACCGTCACCAAAATAGCAGAAAAAAATCAATCTAAAAAGAGATGAGGCTCCAAAATGGATATTGAAATTACAACCATTGCCCAGGAGATAAATGTAAAACTGATCGGCTCGGTCACAGCAGCGGATTCTGATAAATTGCGACAGGGATTTGATGCGGTGCTTGCAACTGAAGGTCAAAAAGTGATGCTTGATTTAACCTATGTTCCGACAATTTGCAGTTCAGGAATCAGCATATTAATCGCAATATTCAGGCAACTAAGGGAACAGAATCGCGAATTTGAAATCGGTGGCATACATGAAAATCTCTCCTCATTATTTACCTCGATTCACCTCGACAAGCTATTTAAGATTGCGATATAAATATGAAAATTGGATTTTGCCGGTCATAATTAAATGGTGCAGTGATGGAAAATAAGATACTTGTGGCCGAAGATTCGGCGACGACACGCGCCTCTGTAAAATATGTTTTAACACAAGCCGGATATGAAATTATAGTGGCCAACGATGGGGCTGATGGGCTGCGAAAATTTGAAGAACTGGCTGAATCCGGGGATGATATTGTGCTGATAATTACAGATATTCAAATGCCGAAAAGTGACGGAATTCGATTTATGCAGGCTGTGAAACAGGGAAGTTATGCTGCCGTTCCAGTGCTTGTTTTGATAAAAAATTCCATGAAATTCTGTGAACCGGCTGCCCGAAAAGCGGGTGCAGCCGGCTGGCTGGTGAAACCATTTCAACCCGCGCAATTGTTAGCGGTCGTGAAGAGACTGACGGAATGACTTCACTTTGAATAGCATGGAGAGAAGGCACATGCAGCCAGACGAAGAATTGATGCATGTTTTTCTGCGGGAAAGCCGGGAATTGATCGATAATCTCGAGCACGATATCGTTGCATTTGAGGCGGAGCCGGACAATAAACTTTTACTCGAAAACCTGGTGTGTGCTTTTCGCACATTGAAGGATGATGCCGGCCTGGTCGGGCTGTATAAATTTGAAAAAGTAGCTCACACGACAGAAGAAATATTGGCAAATATGCATAAGGGACCTGTTGTGATAGCGCCCGATTTGATTCTTTTTATGCTGGAGGCGCTGGACAAACTAAAAACGATGCACAACGAGATCACGCCGATCGCCTCCGGTGCTGCGGAAATTATTCATCAAAAAATAGCGAATGAAAAATCGACCACGGCATTTTGCCAACACGCGGAAAAAACTGCGACACAAGCGTGTTTAAATACCACTGAATTTATCTCCGAAGATGGCGCCTGGGGTTTGTTTGCGGAGAATATTGAAGTTGATCGCCGAAAATCTGCAACGGTAAAAATGACCGCTTGGAAAAAGAGGCGTCCCCCTGAGGAAGTAAGGACGGATGTCGGACAGCATCTTTCTGATGGTAAAAAAAGGACCGGCGCGCAAAATTTGGAGAATGCCGAATTTGTCAATCGAGATGATGTGGAACTGCCCGGTACCATGATAAATCTGGTTGGGGAGCTCATCCGTTCCCGGAATGAAATCCTGCAATTTGTGCCTAAAATTGACAAACTCGGTTTTGCGGCTGCTTGCCAGCGATTGAATCTGATTACCCGCGATCTGCAGGAATGTGTGATGAAAAACCGCACGCAGTCTGCAGGTGGCGGATTGAAACAAATGCACATCCCTGCACATGAGATGGCAAGAAACAGCCATGAACGTGTTGCTTTTCAAACCGATGGCCAGGCTGACCTCATTCTTGATAGTGCCGGGCTGGCTTTAGCGGCCGCCTTAAAACTGGAAATGATGAAAGCTAAAGTGGGCACGGAAACCTTTCGGCCGGAAATTTTTAATTCCAAACCGCAATCTCTGCTTTTGTTTATTGCAGGTAAAAATGAATTATATGCGCTGCCATTGGCCCAAATATCCCGATTCGAAACTTTTTCTGCTACAGCACTGGAAGAAGCCGGCGGAATGGAGTGGCTGCGATATCGCAACCAGGAAATGCCTGTTTTATGGCTGGATAAATTCCTCTCGGCTGTGCCAGGCCCCAGGCAGGATTCGCTTTTTGTCGTGGTATTTAGAATTAATCAAAATGACATTGGGTTCATCGTAAATGAGGTAATCGATGTAATAACTCCCGGCGATAGCCCGGTTCAGGAAGAAATCACGCAACCGGGAACTGCCGGCACTTTGCTTCTCAATAGAAGCGCAGTGCGCGTTGTCGATCCCATCGAGTTAATAAAATATGAATTCCCGCAATTATTTGATAATTATGTACAAAAGCCGAAAATTGATAATATGTACAACCGGATTCTTGTGGTCGATAAATCTCCGTTCATGCGATCGATTTATCGCAGCTATCTTGAACCGGAAGGTTATATAATTACGGATGCTGAAACCTGGGCGGATGCCGGTAAAATGATACAATTTCATCAATTCGATTTTGTCATTTCAGATGATAAAATACCGGAAGAATTCAATTGGGTTAAGACTGAAGCGAACTCTGGAAATAAGAGTGAACGGGAATGGCCCATTTTTATTTCACCAATGAAGGAAAAAGAAAGTGTGTGGCCACAGAATGCGTATCATAGCGAGCTGGAGAAGAAATTATCTCGCGATAAATTGCTGGAAGCACTGGCCGGCGGCGACCGCCTAATATAGGTGGAATGGAAATTTTCTCAGCCGGTGCGGGTGAACTTTTGAGCATGCTCATTGACGAAATCTGGGAGGTGTTTGCAGTGAACGGATAGAAAACGAGAATTGGTTTTCATCCAAAAATTTAGTCAATAAAATTGGTATAGAGATAATATATGGTTTTTAAAATGATAGCGCAGGTTGAGAGAAAACCTGCTTCTGCTCAGAGCGCCAGTATTTCGGCATACAACGGGTTTGAGGAATATTTACCATGAAACAAAAGATTCTTCTCGTTGAAAAATCGGAGAATAACCTGAGAACAATCCGGGATTACTGCCGGAAAGAAGAAATCCCCTGTGTGGTTGTTGCAGATTCTGATGCAGCTTTGAGCCTGATAGATACAGATCAAAATATTGGTATCGTACTCTTCAGTTGTGATAAAGAAACGGAAGATGGGCTGGAGTTTTTACACATATGCCAATGTAACCATCCTGAAATGCATGTGGTATTTATCGCATCAACTATTCAGCATGCTATGCTTGTTAGAGCCATCCGCAACGGTGTTTTTGATTTTCTGAAATCACCGGTTTCGTTGGATGAACTTACGATTGTACTGGCACGGGTTAAAAAAAGACTTAATGATCGTGCATTTCAAAATAACGCTGTTAATTATATTAACAAAATACACGTTGAACTCGTATTTCATCCAGCCTATGGGTGCATCGATTTAATGCGGCAGGCGGTAAACGATTTTCTCTCTCATTATACCCAGATTAATAGTAAATTAACCCAGAATATCTTGCTGGCCTTGGGTGAAGCTGCACAGAATGCGCTGGACCACGGTAGCCTCGAACTGGAATCTTCGATGAAAGATCTTCCCGGCGAAGAGGAAGGCGAAACGATGTTTGATTCCGTAAAAAGACAACGTTTCGAAATACCGTATTACAAAAACCGGAAAATTTTAATTCAAATCACCCTTGAAGCGGGGATTCTGGAAATTTCGGTTCAAGACCAGGGGACAGGTTATAAAGTTAAAATACGGGAAGCTGCCTCAGGAAAAGTATATGGCATGGGCCTTATGTTGATTCGCAACATTGCAGATAGCGTGCAATTTAATGATACGGGGAACAAGATCACCTTCCGAAAAAAACTCATCGAACCGGAAATTCCGACCGCAGTGCTTCGATAACCACAATTATTGTGCGAATCAGGAACATTTCAACAAAATTGCAGGCAAGCAAAGAATTGTTTTCTGTTGCATTTTTTGAAATTTGTGTTAAATCATGCTTGGCATGTTTTTAACCTGGATTAAAACAGATCATTTTCGGGTTTAGTATTACCTGACGGACAATGTGTGTTCTAAAAAAAGAAAGAATACCTGGGCTTGAAACCGGGTGATTTTAGAGATGATTAGAAATATTCTATTTGTCGAAAAAGACTGCAAAATTCGAGAAACAGTTTTTAAGATTCTGCGCGAAAATGATTATAAGATAACCTGCTCAGATCGGACAAAACCGTTCGGCAATCTTTTAGAAGAATGTGCACCGGATTTGGTTATCGCCGACATCCGGGGAGAACGTGAATCCGGATTTGAAATTCTGCGCCATTTGAAAGGTATCCATCCACCGATTCCAGTCATTCTAATCGTTCGCAAACATTATGACGAAACTGTACTGCGCGCCATCAAACTTGGCGTATTTGATTTTTTGGTCGAGCCGCTGCGCAAAGATGATATTTTACAAACCATCAAAAGGGCGGAATATCTCTACCAGTCGCAACGCTTAAAATCCGAATATCCAAATTTAGTGAAAAATATGTCGGTTCAAATTGCCTTTTCTTCTGATGAATTCCAGCTTGAAGAAATTCAGAAAGTCTTTCAAGATATTTTACTCGATTACTCAAAAATTTCTGCTGATGATTTTTTAAATATTTGGCTTGGCGTGGAAGAAGCGTTGTTAAATGCCCTTGAACACGGAAATTTGGAGTTGAAATCTCAATGGAAAGATGAGTTGTCAGATGGCTCTGAGTTTTCCAAGTTTGAAGAAATACGCAAAAATCGCTTGGCTGATCCCAAATTTTCTTCACGGAAAATAACTATGGATGTTCTCGTTGACAACGGTAATCTGGAAATTACAATTGAAGATGAAGGACCCGGTTTTGAGAAACCGTGTATCGGTCAGGAGGCTAACCATCGGGTTTATGGACGCGGTTTGTCGATTATTGATAATATTATGGATTCGATTAAATTCAACAAAAAGGGGAATCGCATTCGGATGCAGAAGGCGTTTGTTGTGCGGAAACCGAATATTCAATAAATGCAGAGAAAAACACCATGCCCGGCTCAATTTTAAGACATGACATAGTGTTTTTTTATTTTGCCGTTAAATAGGATCGCTGGAGAAATTCAAGTTCTGTCTGTTTCTTTTCCTCATCCCAGCCAAGTTCATTGGCCATCAAATCGGCGCAATTTTTCGCGGCTGTGTCTCCGGGATAACCCCCTGAGCCGAGCTCAGTCCGCCGTTTGACGACGTCAACCAATCTCACTGCCATTTCATCGCGAATGCCATGCACGATTTCTGCAAAAAGGACGTCGGAATCGCTGACCACTTTTTCTTTCCATTGTTCATTTTCGCTTAAAAATTCCAACACTTCCGGGTAGTCTTTGCCGAAATTGAGAATCAGATGCTCGATTATATCCGCATTCAAACCCCAGGGACGTTTCTTGTTTTCATCCTGCAGGTAGCTTTCAAAATCAGGAATTTCGCCACCGGAAATAACGGTGTTTTCTGTTTCAGTTTTGCCCTGCCGGTTTAATTTTTTCATGAGAATGTTGACGGCTTTTGTGGCCACATCACGTGCTGTCGTATATTTGACTCCCAGCACACTCACGAGTCCATCCAAGCCATTTTCGGCCTGGTGATCGAGTAATTTATAGTGTTTTGTCAACTTGACATCATGCTCGGATGCGCGCTCTCCGGTATCGTCCATAGGCAGCAAACCACCGTAGTAATAAACGACTTCCTCGCGTTTCACCGCCATAGCCGGATAGGCCTGGTTAAATTCATCGAGAAATGTTGTCACATCGTCTTCGGTGATGGCAAAGTCGTTTGGATCACCGGGGAAGGGCACGTGGGTCGTGCCGATGAGTGTGTAATCGCGCCATGGCGTGAAAAAAAGCAGTCGCGACCCTTTGTTGATAACGGCATCCGAGTCTTTGAACTCAAATTTGCTCGGAATTCCAGCGGCGTGCGTTTGGGTAATCCGTTTATTTACCACCAGATTCATCGCTTTGGAAAGTTGAAATTTTTCAGCCGGCTGGTGACCGTTTAATTGTCCGAGCATATTATTTATCCACGGCCCGCTGGTATTCAGCACAATTTTGCTGCGAATTTCAAATTGTTTTCCGGTAAGTTCATCACGAATTTTAACGCCGACGACTTTGTCTTTGGTCGTGATAAATTCGGTAACCTGAGCGTAATTAGCCGCAGATGCTCCTTTTTTGACAGCCGATTTTATGACAGAGATGAGTAACCTTTCAGAATTATAAACCTGGCAATCATACCAGATTGCACCACCCGTCAGATTGGTTTCATCAAGGCCCGGCAAGATTTTTAGCAATTCATCTTTGGAAATCGCTTTACCTGCGGGTAACTTTTTTTGCGGATCGCAGCCTTTGTTGCGGTCAAATCCAATTATATCATTCATGAGCATAGCCATGCCCATTACTTCTTTGCCTTTGATGCCGTGTCCATAAGTCGGCATCACGCAGGGCAGCGGATGGACGAATTGCGGCGCAATACTCATCAGTACCTTGCGTTCGTGAATGGATTCACGCATGCGTTTTATATCCAAATGTTGCAGATAACGGAGTCCGCCGTGAATTATTTTCAGGCTGTTTGAAGATGTGGCGCCACCAAAATCACTTTTGTCAATCAACAGGGCTGATAAGCCGCGTAGCGTCGCATCCCACAGCGCCCAGGCGCCATAAATGCCGCCCCCGATAATTACAACATCGTAGGCCCTTGATGCGATTTTTTCGATATCTCTTTTCATTGGTGCTCTAAAATTAAAATTAAGAAGTTTTAGTTGAAAAAGCCATGATGTGCCAACCCAACGGTTTTACAAGAAAAGATGGCAGAATTTTGAAAGCCGGAACGAAAATCCCGTTGAACAAAGCACCTTTCCAGCCGCGGTGCAGCCGGCTTTTAACCGGAAATCGCTCGGGTACAATTTTAGTCGCATCAAATGGTTTCAGAATGTCTTTGAGTTCGCTGATGGTATATTTTTCGAGCACTGGTGCATCTTCATGCTCGAGATCAACTTTCATAATCTTTGAGAGGGCGTTCAACCATGAAATCCGGTTGTAAACCATGGAAATTGCCTGGCCGCCGGGTTTGAGAATGCGATACATTTCTTTCGCCATCTGCTGCGGATTGGAGGTGTATTGCAATACGCCGTGGACGTAGACGACGTCAAATGAATCGGGTGGGAAGTCCAAATCTTCGCCATTCATCAGGAGAAAATTTCCCGTAAGATTGCGGGCAGCGAAATTTTTTCGGGCTAAATCGATGGCCGTTTCCGAAAGATCAATCCCGGTGACTTTGGCGCCACCGGCTGCAAAACGTGCCAAATCAATGCCAACACCACAACCAATTTCGAGTATTTTTTTACCTTTAAATCCATTTTCAAAATCAACGAGTTTCGGGAGATAATTCAATTTGTCAAATCTGTACTCATCGAGGTCATCAAAAAAACCGAGAGAGCCAACAGGATTTTTAGCCAACTCAAGGTCATGGATATGGTCGTTCCAATAAACACGCACTTCTTCAAGTTTTCCGTTTAGCTGCATGGGTGTCGGTGTTGCTGCCGTTTTTCCGTTTGCGTTTACTTCTTCGGATGCGATTGCCGTTTTCAAAGGGGTGCTCCTGTATTTTGAATCCCGGTACATTACTTAGTTGATAATAAAATTATCGGTTAATAATTAAAACTGTTCAGCCTGTGTTTCAATCCTTTTTTGCACCTAAAATATGCTGTTCAAAGCATTATGTCCCATATTGTGTGAATTTGAAAAAGTAGAGGGAAATTCATAATTTATGCATGGTGAAAAAGAAGAAAAACATGGCAACTGATGCGGATTTAATTCTGCGGTTAATTGTATTTTTTTATTTGTATTTAAATCTGAACCTCTGGCGAGATAGTACCATGATTCATAGTGCGATGCGGAAGAAATTATTTCAGAACGGAAAGGGGAAATGGCAATCAATTGATTTTAATAAAAACTGTTTATTTCGGATTTTAGAATCAGGAAACCGGGCAGGGATTTGATGCATATTTCGTTAATTGAAATACTGCACAATCTCCAAGGGATTCATTTAATGTGAATTTATTTGGCAAGCCGGACGTTAACAGCACGATCGCCACGCATTTCTCTCTTCGCATCAAAACCGACACGCTGGCCTTCACGCAGGCGTTTTCCCGGCACGGTGGGTTCAATATCACCCGGCTGAACAAAGTAATCCTGCATATCATCTCCTTCGATGAATCCGAAGTTTTTCGTACTGTCCCACATTTTAACTGTCCCGTACTGCATTTTTTCTCCTTAAAAAAAATTCAGATGGTGATCTATAAAATATCCAAATCATCGTTCGATACTGAAAACGAATCGCGCATAATTACAAGAATCGCTGATTGCGGCAGGATCAGGTATTTTTTTTCTTCCCATTTAATTTCCACGGATGATTTTTTTAGAAACAGGGCATAATCGCCTTCTTCGACTTGCATTGGTAGAAATTTCGGGTCATTTTGTGAGCTCTGCCAGGGTTCCTCCCCGGAACTTCCGGGATCGGCAAGGGGAATTCCGGGGCCCACGCTGACGATCCAACCACCGTGGACCTGCTCCTTTTCGGTCACGCTCTGCGGCAAATAAAGACCAACCTGTGTGCGTTGTTCTTTATCATCCGGCTCGATGAGAACACGGTCACCGATAACGATGAGTTTCTTTTTGTTGAGCGAGTGCATGCAAGCTCCAGATTAATATGAAATGATTCTTTTATTGACGGAATTAATGTAAAGATTATTCCGAATGTTTGCAATTGGATTTTGTGAAACGACGCGGTTGTGACAGTCTTTTTCATTTCGAAACCGGTGCCCGTATTTGAAGTTAATCGCGGTACTGGTTCAGGACGCGGGCAAATTGCCGGTCAACCGGAAAACCGAGGCTGCGCGCCTGATCGAAATGGTAAAGCGCCCGTTCAAACTTTTTGGTTTTGTAAAATGCGATGGCCAGATAGTGGTGCGCGTCACCACGTTTCGGGGCGAGGCGAATGGTGTTTTCAAACGCTTCAATTTCCTGAGGCACCATGTCGATTGTGTGGTATGCCACGCCAAGATTGAAATATGCATCGATAGTCGATTTTTGCTTCTCAATAACTTTTCTAAAGGAAAATACAGCAGAATCGGCTCGACCGGTTTTGAGATACACCACACCCATGTTATAATTCGCTTCTGCGAAATCCGGTCGCAAGGCCAGCGCCTTTTTAAAATAGTGTTCAGCGCTCTTCATGTTTCGTGACTCAATCTGATAGAGGGAGCCTAAATTGAGATAAGCCTCCGCGAAATCGGCGTCATATTTGATTGCAGATTCATAAGCATTTATAGCCTGTTGAATCGTTGTTTTGCGTTTACTGTACAGTAAACCAAGATTGTAGTAAGCCAAAGCGTATTCCGGTTTGAGCTCGATGACAGCCTGATAAGCCTCAATCGCTTTTTTGTCTTCATTTAAATCGCGATAAGCATTGGCCAGATTTAAATGCAGCTCAAAGGTTTCCGGATCGAAATCAAGCGCTTGCAGGTAGGTATTCACCGCATTTTGAAATGCACCGAGTTGCTTGTATAAATTGCCCAAATTTAAAAATGCTTCCGTTAATACAGGATTGAGTGCAATTGCCTGTTTATAGGAAATTAAGGCTTTGGAAAATATGCCCATTTTATCGTAGACACTGCCGATATTTGCGTGGGCTATTGCCAATGTGCTGTCATAAGATAGTGCCGTTTGATATCTGTTCAATGCGGCATTAAACTCTCCTTTTTTAAGAAAAATATTGCCAAGATTTATATACGCGCCGGTCAAATCCGGTTTGATTTCAAGCGCTTGCAAATGCGCTCTTTGTGCCTCGTTGTACATTTCTTTAGCGGTGTAGGCGCTACCCAGGTTGGTATAGGCCTCGGCTAAAAACGGGTAGAGTTGCAGCGCTTTTTTATGCTGGTGAATGGCAGCATCGGCGTTGTTTTTTTCCATGTAAACATTGCCGAGATTGGTGTTGGCTTCGGGGTGGTCCGGATTTAATTTTATCGCTGCTTGTAAAAGCCTGAGCGCTTCTCGTGAATTATGGGCCCGGCGATAACAATTGCCGAGGTTATTTAAGAATATCCCGATAATCTGCCGTTTTGAGAGGTTTTGAAGATAAAAACTGTGGTCATCTTCAATCTTGTATTTGCTTTCATAATAGGCATTTTCCAGTCGCTGCCCTGATGCGGTTGCCTCAATATTTATCGATGGATTTTTACCATCGTCATAACGGACAAAAAAATGACCCGGGGCGGGCACGCCGAAAATAGGCAGGTTTAAGCGTTCGGCAAAAATTAAATAAGGGATAGATAAAGACAGGCAGTACCCTTTTTTTCTGTCGAGTACGTCATTAATGAATAAATTACGCGGATCACGACCGGTGGTGTCGCTGGAATCATTGGTAAATCCCAAATCCTCAAAAATAAAATGGTTTAATATCCGGATAGTTTCCACGGGTTCGTCCACACCATCGAGGCGGACATTTAACTCGGCAGTGAGGCTGTCGATACGGTGCAGATAATGCTCGGTATCCACGTCGATGCCAAGGATTTCGTTGGAACTTTTTTTCGAAATATGAAGCAAAACATAGGCAAGATCAAAATTATCATCCGTGGCTTTAACAATATCGGCGATCGTTTGCCATTTGGCTTCATTCTTCAGGTTTGGGGAGGCAAACAAGGCACTCCACAAAAAAACAATTCCGCACAGGATAAAATGAAGCCGGATTTTTTTTTGAGCAAATTTTATCATAAAAAAGGATTAATAATTAGTGCCAGCCACACGGTAGTCTACCTCTCACCGCGAAATTAAAACAGATAAATTAATCCAGCAATTAATTTATAATACTACTGTTTTGTCAAGTCTAACCCTGTGAATGGCTATCCGTGTAGAAAATCTTTATTACACAGCGCCTTTAATCCAGCTCGGTGCGCCCGGAGTGCAATCCCTGCATGGATTGCTGCGCAGTGCATAAAGGCATTGCGCTCCAAATTAAGACTTGACAATCCACTACTTTGGCAAATTCGAATTTTCCAAAATAAGGCAGGGAATAGGAAAATTCAGCCCTGGTAGAGTTAAGCTCGCTTCAGTCCCATTTAATCTACCAAAGTAGTATTCATAAAAATAATCATAATTGCAACAGGGAATTAACTTCAAAATAAAGCATTTCCACGATCATTCCTTTTTATTATCTTGAAAATACTGTATTTTAACGCCAGTTGTTAATGAAATAACATCTTCCAATTTAAAATCAATCCAGTTTTTTAAAACTATGAAAAACAAATTCAATCTTTCGGCGCCTGATTTTCTATCACGAATTCGTAACCGGCTTAAACTACGCAGCCAGTTCATTATTTTCCTGTTGATTCAAAGTGGCATTATTCTTGGCGTTTCCGGAATTTATGTCGATTGGCAGGTGAGAAAAGCGGTGGAAGATGAACTGGGGCAAAAGCTGCTGGTTATCGGCCATGTTGCGGCTGAACAGATTAAAAATACCCGTGCCCTGCAGCTCGTTCCCGGCGAAGAAAATTCCCGAACATTGCAGGGTATGCACAACCGTTTTGCACCTGTTTTAAGTAGCCAAATTATAGCCCGAATTTTGTTGCTCGATTCGAACCGTGCCTGCTATTTTGATAGCGACAGGCAGATCCCGATTGGAGTTGAGTATTATCGTGCCCGATTGGATGCGCAGGAAATCGATTCAGCCTTTGCAGGTCAACCTTCCACATCACGATTTTTTTTCGATCAAAATAATAAACCGTTTAAGTCTGTCTATATACCCGTGGAAATTGATCAGCAAAAAAATGCCGCAGTGCTCTGCCTTGAAGCCAGCGCAGGAGGATTAGCGGCGATTTATACCATGCGAAAAGTATTGCTCACAATTGGAATTCTTGCCATAATTGGCGCTGTGCTCTCGGCGGGAATTATCGCAAGGCAAGTGACCCGGCCGCTGGAAAATCTTGAAAAAGCGGCCGAAGCCGTCGGCCGGGGAAAATTTGATACACCCCTTGAACAAACCGGGAGTTCGGAAATAGTTTTTTTAGCCCAAACAATCGAAGAAATGCGGCAGGCAATCGATGATCGGCAGCAGCGGCAACAAATGATGCTTGCCGGCGTTGCACATGAAGTACGCAATCCGCTCGGCGGGATAAAATTATTTGCCAGTGTTTTGCAAAAAACAGCAAACGAAGAGTTGCAACCACATATAGTCAAGATTACAAAAGAAGTCAACCATTTGAATGAAATTATTACCGATTTTTTGAGTTATGCCAAACCCGTTCAGGCCAATCCGGAAATGGTAAATATTAACCAGGTTGTTGCCGAAATTCACGCTGTTCTCGAAACACAGAACAGGGGACTGCGATGGGATCTTCAAATTGCCGATGATTTAACAGTTTTTATCGATCCCGGCCATATTCGACAAATCTTGTCAAATCTCCTGCAAAATGCCGTACTGGCAGTGCGCGAAAGTGAAAACCCGATAGTTGCTATTCTGGGTGAAAAAAAGAGGAATCATGCACAACTGATAATATCCGATAATGGTCCGGGAGTTGCATCTGAAGTCAGGGATAAAATATTTCAACCATTTTTTACAACGAGAAATGAAGGCACTGGTCTCGGGCTTGCACTTGCCCGTCTGCTGGCAGAAGAAAACAACAGTCTTCTTGCGTTGCAGCAGAGCGAATCCGGTGCAAAATTTCGATTGATAGTTCCAATTTTTGAAGTGGAAAACAAATGAATAAAGAGTATCGCGTTGCTATAGTAGACGATAATGAAACTATGCGCGACGGGCTCGAGCAGGTGATAAACTTGCTCGGATTTCCGGTAAATGCTTACGCAGACGCTGAAAGCTGTCTGCAAAATTTAGCAACGGAACAACCGCATATTGTTATCGCTGATTTTAAAATGCCCGGCAAAACCGGGCTGGAATTGATACGAGAAATTAAAGAAAAATACCCCGGCATCGAAACCGTTTTGATCACCGCGTTCAGTTCCATTGATCTCGCTGTGCAGGCGATGCAAGCCGGTGCGGCTGATTTTATTTCGAAGCCGTTTTCCGCTGATGAAATCGGGGTGAAAATTGAGCGGATCTGCAAACTCATCGCCAGTAACGAAAAAATTTCACGACTCAGCGCAGAAAATCAATACTTGCGCGATGAAGAAAAGCGGGAGTTTAACAACGGTGAGATTATCGGGGAATCATCGAAGATGCAGCAGGTTTTTCGAACGGTGCAGAAAGTGGCAATAACCGATGCAGCGGTTATTATCTACGGCGAAACAGGTACAGGAAAAGAGTTGATCGCCCGGGCGCTGCATCAAAACAGCTCGCGGGCGGATCAGCCGTTCATTCGAATTAATTGCGGCGCCCTGGCGGAAACGATTCTGGAATCTGAACTTTTTGGTCATGAAAAAGGCGCATTTACCGGAGCGCTCAAACGCAAAGCCGGACGGTTTGAATTGGCTGATGCAGGCACTATTTTCCTCGATGAAGTCAGTGAAATTTCTACGGCGATGCAAGTTAAACTGTTGCGTGTTTTACAGGAAAAGGAGTTCGAACGTGTCGGGGGCGAAGAAACCTTGCAGGTGGATGTGCGTGTCATCGCGGCGACGAATAAATCGCTGCAGGAATTGGTCGATAAAGGAGATTTTCGTGAGGATCTTTATTATCGATTGCATGTAGTGCCAATCACATTGCCGGCGTTGCGCGATCGAGAAGCAGATATTGCTTTGTTAACTCAACATTTTATAAAGCGATTTGCTCGCCGTTTCGGGCATGAAAAACTGGAATTGGACACCGGTGTTGCCGAAACTTTGCAGAATTATAATTGGCCGGGTAATATTCGTGAATTGGAAAATGTACTCGAACGAGCCTCGGTTTTATGTGAGAATTCTTTGGTCAGTCTTGCTGATTTGCCTCCGCTGCTGAACAATAAAAAATCTGTTTTCTCATTTTTAGATGATAATCTGGATTTAAATCACACTTTAGACCAGGTTGAAAAAAACCTCATTGAACGGGCGATGCAAACCGCTCATGGCGTGAAAGCCGAAGCGGCGCGGCTGTTGGGCATTAAAACAACAACGCTGCTCTATAAATTATCGCGCCTCGGCATGGATTAGCTATCGTATTCAGAAGAGATGATTTTAAAATTCTTATGTTTAGAGCTTGTTTAAAAATTTCTTTCCTGTTTCTCTTTTTCACAGCATTCTTCCAATCGGAAAAATTGCTTGAGTGGGAAACGCAGTTAAATAATCTGGAAGCCGATTATTTTAATTCGGCCCGTCAGACTAATCTGCTCTCCGACAAGGTAGATAGCCTCGGGCTGGCAATAAATAATCTAAAGAAAAAATCAGGATTTCTCAACGAAAGAGTGCTGGCTCAACTTCTCGCACGATCTCACAATGTTGCGAATCAGCTTGCGGCTTCCCGGGATACCACCCGTCTCAAATTGATCCGTCTCACCTCTGGTTCACAGCTCCTTCAGGAGAACGTTGAAAAATTCAGTTCGCAACTTTCATTTCGCCTCCTCGAAGCTGAAAATCGCAAGGATGCAAATGCGCAACAAACGATAATCTCAAGCTTGCGGCAAGCGCGGCAATTGCTGCAACGCTGCCGGCAATACACAACGCGTTCGCTGGTTTTTCAAGGACTGATGGCTGTCAGCATTGACTCCACCGATACGCCCGAATCTTTGCGGCAAAAATCCGATTTTATTCTTGACCAGGCCGACCGGTTACGGCGGCAGACCGCCAAATTGCTTGAAAAACAAAAATCTTTGCAGGGCGAACTGCGAATGCGAAATCGCATAGCCAACTTTTTTGATGACCTCGCTTTAACCGATCCCCAAAGAGAAGTGGCCAATACCGATCAGGGCCGCACGCAGGAGAATGTAACGTTTGGCGGCGATTTCGATAAGACAAGATCGGAAGTCGGCAACAATCTAAATGATTCGTTTTCATTTCTCGGCAGCAGCATGCAGAGCGTTGATGATATGAAGTGGTTTTCCAATATTGAGAATTTGGAATCCGGTCAAATTGAGAGATGGATTGAAATAATTGATAACCAGCAGGCGACATGGCTCGTGCAGGCAGATAGCCTGGAAAACAGGGCGGAAGTGCTGCAGAATTTAATTAAATTTCAGAGAGAACAGTTTTGAGAATGTCTGGAATGAAATTGGTTATTTTTGTTGTGTTTGGATTGCTGATAGTTAAGGCATCGCCGGCGCAGGAAAACTGGCGTTTCAATAACCGCATTCAGGTTGGTGCATTCCACGACAACAACATCTTTGAGTCGGTTCAAAATGTCGAAAACTCCATGGTTTCAAGCGCGATTTTTCAAACGCAAGGCCGGCGGCAATTTAACAAACTCCGGTTCAATTATAGCTACTCGAACGGACTGCAATTTTATCAGCAACATGGTGAAGAACATAAAGTTACACAAATTATCAATGCCGAGGCAATATGGCCGGTTTATCGCAAATTACAGATAAATGCTGCAGCGGGTGGTACAGCCAAGTTTTTTCTCAATGCTCCGTTTGATTTTATTTATTCCCATTCATCGGTTCGAATTCAGTATTTTTTTCCCTATAAAATAATTGCTACTGCGGAAGTTGAGGGCACGCAACTCGAGTACGCCGAAACGGATCAGTTTGATTATTTTAATCGAAATTTTCGTGCTTCACTGCAGCGGCGAATAGGGAACAGGCTGCTTATGGAATCCGGATATTTATTTGCAAGAGCGAATTTTCAGCGGCCGGCTTATTTGGAAACCGGGGACGGATTCTTTTTAGAAAAACCCGAACCTCAGCAGGATGAGCAAAACACCTTCTTTTTGCGCGGCACTTTTGGGAAGAAATACATTTTTCGATTGACGAGCGAATACATTCAAAATAGCTCAAATAGTATTGGATATGCCTACTCAGGATTTCGATTTTCCGGCATTGGCGCCGTTCATTTTCAGGAAAAGTGGCTGATAAGGATGGCCGTCATTCTGCAGGATAAAAAATACAAAGAAGCTATCAATCCGGTGAATTTGCTGGAATTCGACCTTGAACGCAGCGAAACAAACTCGGCTGTTTTTGATTTAAGTTACGATTTTCGAGTTGATCTTTCTGTTTTAGCGAGATTTTCATTTTATAAAAATGAGTCGGGGCTTCGTGGCCGATTTTATGAAAAAGACTTGATTTTTCTTGGAATGGAATATCGGTTTTGAGAATTAAAAAGCAGGCCAATTGCAGATAGTTGAATATTGAGCCAGATTTCTGAACTCAAGTATTTTCAAACATCGGTTTCTAAATAAATTTGAGCTTGGATTATCAGAATTCAGGGTTAAATAGTGCTTCCTTTTTTGGCATCTATCTTGCCTGTAAATGCAACCAGAAATAGCATTTTTCCCTCCAATTGGAACTGGATTATCTCATGGACACATGGAAAAATAAATACTATAGTTGGATTTCAGTGATACTCGTTTCTCTCCTGGTACTTTCGATCCAGTCTTGTGAACGGCCTGGTGTCTTTAATCATACGGAGCCGGAACCTGTCACTTCCATCCCTGAAGTCAACTCCGATGAAGTCATTATTCACCTGAAAATTAAAGGAGGCCCTGAAGGTTTTGACCATGATTTGTTTGTTTTGAATAATCGTGTTTTAATGATTTACGATAACTATCCCGACAATGGGTCGCTGAATAAAGTTTTAACACAAATTGAAATGAATGACCTGCGTTCGCTTTTCAGCGAGAATAATTTTTTTTCATTGCAAAATGAATTGGCTGCGAGTGATGCCGGAAAAAATATCCTTTACGAAGTGACATTCAAGCAGGATGATCTGGTCCATACTATCATCGCAGACTATAACACGGCATCTGTTCGGGCGCGTATAATTATCGATGCGCTCCTGCTTCATTTCACCAACCTGCGATCGAGTTTAAAAATTGAACTCATAACGGACAAAACTGAAATAACAACTGCCCGTTTTTTGCGTCTCGTAATGAAAGTTGAAAATCAGTCAGATAGCGAGTTGGAATTGGTGTATACGCAGGGCAGGGCAGTTGATTATGTTGTCTATCAAATTAATGATAATCAATTTAACACGCTGGAACCGGATAATGAACTCTGGCGCTGGTCACTCAATTTCAGTGTAAATCCTGTTGAGAAACGGTTGAAAATTGCCGCGCATCAATTCACCGAATTTGAGGAAATTACCTGGAATGTTCAAACTGATGAAAAAACGATGGTCAAAGGCTGGGTAGCGGTGGTCGGGGAACTGGTTTCGACGCCGGGTGGGCGATCGCCGACAATTCCAATTAAAATCAACTAATTCAAGGTATAAAAGACGATGCTTAAATTTAATATTTTCAAGTTAACATCATTGGTTTTACTCCTGTCAACTTCAGCCTGTGTTTTAAATAATGACGATGACAAAAACCAGATACGGATTGAAACGGGCACCTCCTTTGGTGAATGCATTGGCTATTGCAGCACGACGATGGAAATTGCGGGCACGTCGGTTGTTTATAAATCTTACTCATGGAACGCAACCGAATTTCCGGAACGAAAATTGGAATTTGAACTGGATGATGCCGAATATGATGGATTGAATTCAGTGCTTAACTTGACTGATATTTCTACTTTGGACGCAGTCATCGGCTGCCCCGATTGTGCCGACGGTGGAGCCGAGTGGATATCAATTGAGCAATCCGGGAAAACAAAAAAAGTGAGTTTCGAATACGGAGCCGAGATTCCGGAAATTTCTGCAATAATGGCAATCTTGCGGTCTTTGCGCAGCAAAGCAGACACGTTAGTGAATAATCCCAGGACAATTATAAGTTCCAAACAACCGCAGGAACTCATCCGCGATGAATACAAAATTGTCGAATCTGAAATTATAGGAAACAAACTTCATTTAACAGTTGAATATAGTGGTGGTTGTGCCAGACATTATTTTGATCTCTACATGGCGCCAAATTCTTTTTTGGAATCGTGGCCGGTGCAGGCAGTAATTTTTTTACAGCACAATGGCAGTGGCGATGCATGTAAGGCATTGAAGCGCAAATCGCTGGTTTTTGATTTATCACCGATAGCAGAACTTTATCAATCTTATTATAATGGCCAGCTTGATCCAATTCTACTCAATTTATCCGATTATTCTGCCGGGAAATTTATGCCAGTGGTACAAATCAGGTTTGTTCCCGAAAATTGACATAATCGAGTGGGACTATAGAAATAAAATCCTGGGCATCTAAATCTTTCATCCGCATGGGAACAGGGATTGACACCGGCAAAATATAAAATTATGTTGATTACTGGAATACATTAATTTCGATTCTTGTTAACCAATAACAATATCTGATGATCGACAAATTTCAGTTGAAAATACTACCTATTTTGACATCGTTATTGTATTTAATGCTGAAATTTTTTTATGTTAATTTGAAAAGTGTTGTATTTTAATTTGTTCTTTTTATCTTTGTTATAACGATTTTAAAAATGGCGTGTGCTGCTGATTGATACAAGTTTTGAGGTGCCCCCCCAGTCTCAAGGCTTGAACCGGGTTATCGATAGCAGTCACGCCTTTTTTTTGTCTTGAAATCATTTCATTTTTTTTTGACGAACTGTCTCATTTTTAAGATATATCTTTCAATATTGTATTTACCCACCTACCCTTCATTTTTCCATCTAACACTATTTGCCCATTTTTTTCCTATAATTTCGCGGTCTAAAATTTATCTCATAATTGAAGTTGTTAAATTTATGCCGTGAAGTGTTTTGTATATTTTCGCGACAAAAATTTCCTTTTTCATTTTTTTGAGCTTAAAGTTTGCGTGAAATTGCGTAAAAATCCTGGGATTATTATCGCATGAGGAGCTGGTTTATGCGTTATTTTTATTGGGCTGACGGTAGATTTCGTCGACAACGAGGAAAAAAGCATCTGGGAGATACAATAAAAAATATTGATTTTTTGCGATAAAAACCTTGGTATACTCTTTGCGTATCTGCAAACCACCGGCAGTTTTGGAATAATGACCTGACCGGGATATTCGACCAATTGCGTGAGATGTACTATGAAAATCAATGGATATTGCATTCGATTGAACTATCTGTTTTTAATCTGATTTAATAAGCTTAAAAACGAAGCCTGTTCTCACATTATCCAAAATGGTTTTCTGATTTCTTGTCCGATTATTTTTGGATTCACTAATTCCAATCTTTTCCGAGAATCTTGAACTGCAAAACACACCGGTTGTGTGTAATTAAGTTAGGTGTGGTTATAAGGCCCCTACCTTGAAGTGCAAAATATTTTTTTCGAAGTTATTCATGTAAATTTTGATCGTAAAAATAATCAATGGTGTGGTGGGGATGGATGCATCACAACGATTTATGGGCATATTGCAGCGCGACTTTAATTTTTTTGAAGAGGATGGAGTTCCGCTGAAAAACCTTGGCTCGCAGGAAATTTAGTTTAAATAATTTGCATTTTGCTGGTCAATTAGCAGGCGGAGTTACCGGTCATCAAAAATATGGAATGTGGAGCATAATTAATGAATCGGCTATTTTATAAAGTTATAATTCTAAGCATAGGAATTTTTATTTCGAACGCTTTTGGTTTTCAACAATCTGAAGCGCCACAAACAACTTCCCCTGAGACGCAAGTGGTCGAACCACAGCCGGTAAAGGATGAAGCCGTAACCAGCGTAAATGAATTGTTTGAAATTAAGGATATAGAATCATTTTGGGAACTGACCGAACTCGGTGGCAATATTCGCTGGGCCATATTTTTAATATTTGCAGCCGCTCTGTTTTTGGGCCTAAAAAAAATAACGGAGCTTTTGCTTGACGCAAGAGCGGGACGTGATCTTGGCAATGTATCCATAAACGAAATCAGTTTTGAAGATCTGCAAGAATTGTTAAAACGACGAAAAGCATGCCTGATCGGGTACCTGATGGAGAAATTATTTGAGATTTATTACAGCACCGGTCGTGTTGAAGTGCTTCAGGAAGAAATAATCAGCTTTCGAAAAGTACAAGAGGATACTTTTAGCCGATTTAAAAACCGAATGTCATTTTTAGGAGATACTGCCGGGGCTTTAGGACTAATCGGGACCGTATGGGGTATGTTCGTTACATTTTTCGGCGGCGATATGGACAGCCAGCATATTTTGAACGGCATGGGCATAGCCCTGATAACCACTCTCCTAGGCTTAATCGTCAGCATAATTATTAATTTTGCCAGCACAGAAATTGGAAATTATTTCAACAAACGAATCGAAGCGATTGTGGACACTGTTGATTACCTGCGCATGCGCATGATTGGAAATAAGGAACATGAAATGCACATGGCACTGGCAGCCGCAGCCTTAAAATACGAACCAAACAGCAATGCTGTCAGCAAAGAAGGGATGAATTGTAAAGCAGTCAGTTCAACCGACCAGGAATCAGTTGTTGGATTGCCATTGATTAAGCCGCTAACCCTGCAAATTAACAATGTGAACGGCATCCCTCTTGAGGGGATTGATGTCATGTTTGAACTGGAAGGAAATGGCGGCCATTTTCCCGGAAGAAAAAACCGGTTTCAGACTGTATCAAACAAAAAAGGAGAAGCTACAGCGCATTTTCAACTTGACTCAAATATCGGTGAGCGACGAATTCAGGCATTCGTATTGGAAAAGGAAGACGATAAATTAACCTTTGTCGTTCACGGCACTGCGGGTCCGCCTGCGCGGGTTGAACAAATTGGTGGAAATCACCAGTCAGACATAATCGGGGAAGCCTTGGAGCACCCGTTTTCGATGCGTGTTTACGATTCCTTTAATAATCCAATCCCCAAACATGAAGTTTCTTTTGTGGTAACAAAAGGTGATGGCAAATTTGGCAATATAACTGAAAGTCAAAATGGCACTCCAACGAATGGTCTTTTGGGACGTTTGAAGTCAACTATCGTTGCGGAAAAGATCCGTTATGAAGCCTTGACCGATGAGGACGGAATTGCTGAAGTCAATTATATTCTGGGCACAAAACCCGGTTTTAATCAAGTAACAGCCGTGGCAAAGGGATTAGGAAAAATGCCACTCATTTTTGATGCAATGGCAACACCAGAAGAGGAGAGACGGCGTGGTCGGCGGCGGTATGATGATTAGGTTGATTGATGTGGTACTTATCCTGCTTTTTGGATTTATTTCAATTTCTGAAGTGAGCGATAAAACCGACATTCATCTTCCAACAAGCAAGTTGACACCAATTCAACCACCGGCTCAGGAAGAAGTGGTTATTGTTGGCATAACTCTGGATGGTCGTTACAGACTGAGAAGTGGCCGGCTTTACCTTGATACAACCCAGCAATTGCAACAATACCTCTTTCAGCTCACCGAGAAAGCTGCCTCGTTAGGTAGTAATTTCCGCGTAAGAGTACGCCCGCACAGAGATACACCAATTCGCTACACGATGCAGGTTGCTGCAATTTGTGACAAGTTGCACATCCCCAAGGGGATCGATGTTAAAAAAGTTGATAAATAATGTATTTTAAACAGGTTATAAATGAATAACGGCGGATTCATAATTCGGTTAATTGATATTACGTTGATCATTTTGTTTGGCTTCATTTCAATAAGTGATTTAAAAGTGCAAGCTTTGATAAAATTGCCATCGGTGGTTGAAGGAGATGCTGCAAAACAAAAAATTACACCCCTGGTTGTAAAAATCGCAAATAATGAAAGTTTTGAATTCATTGAAAACAGAAAATCGAAAAAAGCAGAATCCCTTAAGGAGTTAGAAGTATATTTCGAGGCATATTTGGCAAAAAATCCCGGGCAAAAAAACAAAACTCTCGTTTTCATCCAGCCGGATATTGAGTCATCCGTGCAAACGACGGTCGCTGTTATAGACATCTGTCGTAAATTTGAATTAATAAGAAATTTAGCATTCGATTATGCCGCTCTTTAATTATAAAACGCGTTCGAGATTCAGCGATTTCGTCAATTTTTGTTTGACGATTTTTATCATGCTGCTCATGTATAAGGCGTTGGCAGGAACACCAGTGCCGGAACAGAATGTCACAAATTTGCTTGTTAAGGAAGATGTAACGATTGTAAAAACAGATGTTATTCTGGCCTTTTTACCGGAAGAAATGGACATTGAGCCGGTGATCAAAAAGGAAATCGTAATGGACAATAAATTGCTTCCACAAGTTCCGGAGAAGAAAGTTGATATTTCAGATTTAAAAAATCAACTTGCCGGGCGCAAACAACCACACTTTGCCAGGCCAAGCCGACCCCAGTCGATACTGCCGAAAATCGATGCACCACCAGTCCTGGAAATTGGTTCTTCTAACAATGGTCAGATTTTTCAACACCTGGCGCACGACAATCAATCAAGTAATCGCATTATTGTGCCAAAGTCCAACTCCGGAAGACAGGCAACCCGGGAAGATGAAATTTTGGATATTGATAAAACAAGTGGCCTGGGAATAATGAATACAGGTGAGTTGTCGGGGACAAAGCCTTTAAATATACCGAAAAAAAAAGTATTTAAGCCAGATGTTCCGGCGACTCCAATGGTAACACCAGAAATAGTCATCAAGCCACAAATTCGAAAGATTGCACCGATTTATCCGGAACTAATCGCCTGGTTGAAGAAAAATCCAAATGATTTTTCTGGCGTCGTACGCCAGTTCATGGGCGCTTCGGATGAACATTTAACAACGGGTGTCCGATTCCGTGCTGGTGACCGGAATTTCGAAATTTATATAGCGTGCCATGAGCAGCAGTTTGAAATCCGGATTTGTTTGATTGAAGGGAATCAGACAACTTTGCTCATCGACAAAGATTTTAAAAAACAGAGCAATTTTTTTCGCATTGGGACCATCCACCGGGGTGAGGATAACCGAATTTTTTCTTTTGGTACTTCCCAGGAATCACCTTCGGATTCACGAACAACCGAATTTTATCAGGTATTTCTATCCTGGTGGGAAAATACACGAACGGGTAAATGAGAAGGATTTTAACAAGCTGTGAATTATAGGATTAACATATTAATATTCCTCATAGGAATTATTGCATTTTGGGCATGTGCAGGTGGCAGTTCCGTAAAACGGAATAACAAATACAAGGTTCATGCAGGCATCGATAGTGTCATCGCACGGGAGGCGGATTCTCTGGCTTCGATTCTTTTTATTAAACCGAAAGCAGAGCAGGAATCTGAGGTCCTGAAGCAGCGCGGCCGCAGTCGGGTTGCTGAAGGCGATTCTTTGTGGCAGCTCATTGAGCTGCGCCGGGCAGCGAACAAAAGGGATTCCCTGGCTGCAATTGAAGCGTTTAACAACGGTGCAAAAATCATAAAATCATATGCTGAACTGCAGAAAATGTCGGCCATGCACGTTGATGAAACCAAGGTTTCAGAGAGAATTGATAAACTATTAATTGATGCCATTAAAAATTTTCAGAAAGCATTGTATTTCAATCCATTTGATTCGGAAACACATAGCTGGCTTGCCCATGTTTACACCTCGCGTGCATCCCGGTTCGAAGAGAAAAAGGATTTTGAAAAAGCAACTTATGTATTGGAAGAACTTATTCGACTTGATAAAGGCAATCATTCAATTTATGCGCGTCTCGCAGAAAATTACTACGCCATTGAAGCCTGGAAAGCAGCCTATGATGTCTTTTGCGAAGCTGAACGGGTTTTGACTGAAACCGGTTTTCTAAACATCGACAAACCCGGCGCAGCTCTGGAAGATTTGTCGCAGGCCGCTATCGATTCATCGCGGCTTTTCAACTATGTTTTTTACCAGGGAGTTACGCAATCAAAGTTGTATAATGCCGATTCATCGCTGGCAATCCTCGATCGGGCGATGCGCCTGGCGCCGGATGAGAGTAATCAAAAAAGTGTCCAAAGTTATATTGACTGGATAAATTGGGACGATGGCAATATCCACGGCTCCGAAAGAAGGGACGAGTTGTTGGCAATGCAAGCCCAGGGTAATTATAAAGAATCCGCTTCTGGATTCTGGAAACTGGCGAAAAAATTGCGTACAGAACGTGCCCGCGATGAAATCGAATGGCGGGCAAGCGTGCTGACTTATCAACGGGTCGGCGATAAAGAAAAAGGTGTGAAAGGCTTGCACGAATTGATCGATCGCTATCAAAAAAGAAACGCATACAAGGGTGCGCTCGACAGTACTTATGCACGCTATTTTGATGATTATGCAATTATGTGCCACAACCTTGGTCTCGAGGAAGTTCAGGACAGAGATTGGCAGGCAGCATACGCGTATTTTTTGCAGGCGACGACAGTGCAGTGGCGTGGCTCAGCAAAAAGCCATCTGGAAATTGCCAAAATTGTCCAGAACAACCCGGAGCTGGTTTTGAAGCATTGCAAGTTAGCTCAAAAAAATGAGAACACCCTCGATATTCGCGAGCATGACCAACTTTATAGTTTGTTATCGATCGCTTACCTGAAATTGGGTAAAAATAAAGATGCAATGCACGCCCGCTATCAGCGATTAAAATTCAAGGCGATGAAGGAGTAGATCGGTGCCGCGTCATATTAAAAGAACTATTTTTGTACTTATATTTAGTGGATTACTCACGCCATTGCTGGCGCAGAGCGATACCGATATCACCATAGAGCAGATAAATGTTCCGAAAGTTTCTCTCGTCGATGCCCCTCTCATCAAATTTTTTATAACTGAGTTTTTTATCCCGGAAACACTGGTAACACAGCTTGATATAATCGACGCGACCGGAAATGGTTTTGGAGAAAAAGATATCGCAATCACCCACCCGTCGGAAGACATTTATTTCATTTTTCCCTCTGCAAAAGCGCAGGGACTGATGAATGAATGGAAATTTACTCCCAATTTTCAAATTGTCGGCGAAAACGTTGATCCTGATGTTTATCAACTGCTCGAATCCGACCGGGCCGCAAATAGTATCTTCAGTGGCTTTTTAAAAACCTTGAACCGCAACTACAAAGGTGTGCCCATAAAACTTTGGTTTGAGCGTGGGCATCACGGGACGGTTTTTGAAATGTGGGGATATGAGAAATCGAAATTAAAATACGAACCGGCGATGATACCGGGTGGCCGTGATTTTGTATATATCTACACGACTGTTAAAGACACACTTTTTCTTGAAAAATAGAAATCCGGATTTCAAATTAAATCCAGATCATGAATTCCATAATTTGTGCAATGCAAGCCACTATTTTCCACAATTTATTGTTATAAATTTTAATCAGCGAGCCAAATCAGCATGCTCTCTTTTTTTATAAAAGCTCGAATTATTAAATGCCTGGTATTTGGCTTAATCAGCTTTATGAGCTTGGCTAATTTCCACCTATCCGCGCAAACGGCTGATTCCCTCGCTGCCCCGATGTGGATTTCACTTTCCCCGGAAAAAATTGTGGCCGGCTCTCCTTTTTGGGTCGAAGTGCATGTTGGATCTACTGAAAAACCAGTGACAGAGCTCTTTGGCATAAGTTTCAAATTTCGTTTTTCACATACAGACTTAATAATTTTTAATGAGAAAACAGATATCGATTCCATGCGGGGTGATCTCCTCGTGCACCCTGACACAACACTCTTCTTGAGTGTTCCCGCCCAATCGCAGGGAGTTGTGAGTATCGCGCATTCACGAAAATATCCTGCGGAAGGTGTAAGCGGCGCCGGAATCGTGGCGCGTCTGCCATTCACTGCCACAACCTTACTCGCGGATAGCACGCTGGTCTTATTTGAGCTTTACGATGTCAAAGCGGAAACCAAAGATGCTGAGTCGATCGAGCTGTTTATCAGTCCGGTAACAGAAGTAATCGCAGTTCAGCCTGAGAATTTTGTTTTGAAGGTCACGCCCGATGCTGTTGAATTGAATAAGGAACAAACAGTTGAGTTCATTTTAACAGCAACGAGCGTTGGCGGATTTTATAATCCGGTTAAATTAAATTATTCACCATTTATTGCGGGGCTGAATGTGAACATTCAGCCGATCGAAATTCTCCCGGGGGACACGGCGATAGTCACTGTGAGCGCGAGTGAACAGATTTCGCCAGCGCAATACGAGGTTAATTTTACCGGCAGCTCGGGAAATTTATCGCATACAGTAACGTCCCATATTTCTGTTGCGATGGTTCCAATAACTGTCCGCACAGACTCTTCGGATTATTATTCAACCGAACCTTTTGCCGTAAATATTGCTATCGGAGAGGCCAGTAAAATTGTCGAAGACCTCGTGTATTTAGAATTTACTCTCAATACTTTGAACAATGATTTTGTAATTCAACCGCAGTTAAATGATGTTAGCCTGCTACCACCTTTTTCTGATATGTTCCTGCTGGACAAATTTGAACGATTGGAAAATGGCGCGTTGAAAATTCAATTGCAAAACAAGAATAATACAGCCGGTTTTGGTGGTTCCGGAGACATGGTGCGGCTGCTTTTTAATACCCGTCTCGCGACACCGGAAGGTACCAGAATTACTTTTCAGCTGCAGGAACTCGCGGCGAAGGACAGCCAGGGTAACAAAATATGGCTTTTACCGGGGTCACACGAAATTGGTATCAAAGAGAAGAATCAATTTTATCTCGAGCTGGCAGCCGATTCTGCAACGGTTACCGCCGGAAAAACTGTCCACGCTAATGCCAGGATATTGACCAATCCCGCGTATTCGAATTCGATTCAGTTAACGTTGCGTAACCATCCCTCACTTGTAACGGCTCAATTTACGCCTGCATCTCTTTCGGGGCAGGGTGAGATAGGGATCGTTTTTGCGGCAGATAGTGCGTTGAAATACGGGGACTATGATTTTGATATTGTCGCTACAGCAACTGATTTCCAGGATAGCAAACCATTTCGGCTTAATGTTCAGGCTTATCATGATTTTTCCTTGCTCGTTTCACCGATTTATGCAGAAATACACCGTGGTGACTCTACCCGGTTTTATATTTCAATTTCTGCAGACAATGCACCGGAGGAGTCGGTGCATTTGCAAATCAACGGACTTGCAGGAATCACTGACCTCGAATATTCTCTGAATCCACAGCAATTGAATTTGGGCGAAGAAGCTGTTTTAAACATCCGTACTGCCACCGGGGTTCGCGTTGGCGAGTTCAGTTTTCAAGTTCTTGCACAAGTTTATAATATCCAGCGGATGGCTGAGGTGAAATTGAAAATTTTACAGCCGCCGCCCCCGGTAATGCCAAATCCGTTTACACCCAATGGGGATGGTTTCAATGATCAGGTCCTGTTCGATTTTCCGGAATTTAAAACACAGGCAGGCACTGTTTTTATTTTCGATATCGCCGGGCGGCAAATAGCAAAACTTGCAAATCCATTGATTTGGTATGGCCGCGATGATGACGGAAATGAACTTAAACCCGGGGCTTATTTATATGTCGTTAAAACGAAAGATAAAACCCTGGCCACAGGTGTGATTGGACTGGCCAAATGAAATTTATTTAATTTAGTCGTGCTGTTTTTAAAAATTTTGCTCTCAACAAGGAATACTGTGCACGATGTGGAGTAGTGATGATAGCAAAAAGGTGAACATGGGAATTGTACATGTCAGTGTTTTTCAATCGATTTCTATTTGTAATTATTGGATTTTTTACCATCGGCTGGCTGGCCGTAGCCCGCAGCCAGGATGTGAATACCTCAACGTCAGTTGATTTTTATCATCCCGGCAGCGCATCGGTCAATCCGGCGATAATTAATTTTCAGGATGAACAGCTAATTGTCGGTACACATGCATTGCATTCCGGTTTTTTGAAAAATAATGCATTCGGTTTGCGACATGATATGTTTCAAATATCAGTTCCGGAAGTTCGGGGATTGAATATTGGTTTTGGATTGCAGGGTGATTACCTGAAAACACCGATTTTTACCCAGAGTCGACTGGGTATCACGGCTTCATTTCGAGTATTTGACAGTTTTGCCTGGGGGGTAAATATTGGATTTATCAACGAGAGTTTTGATCGATCCAAATTTCAATTGATCGATGAGAATGATCCGGTTTTTTCTTCCGGAAACTCTGTTTTCGTGCCGAATTTAGGCGTTGGATTTATATATCAGCATAGTGATCAGTGGCGCTATGGATTGTCATTTGATCAATTAAACCAACCGGATGTTTCATTGTCAAATTCCGGTGAAAACCTGCCGCTCATTACAAATGGCGCTGTTCTTTATAAACATAGACTTTTTGAGTCGACGCTGGGATTTCGAATGACAGGGCAGCAGTTCGAGCCTGTTTTGGAAATCGCATCGGGATATCAGGGCGTTGGATTGCTGCGCACGGGCTTTCACGGTGGCCGGTATCTTGTTGGTGGCCAGTTGTATATTTCCAACAAAATGAGCGTGGATTATCAGTTTGCCTATGCACTCACTGAATTAAATCAGTTTAGCAGCGGCTCCCACCGGGTTAGTTTTGTTTATCGGTTTGGTAAAATACCGCAAATTGAATATGCTGTAAATGCTGTCTATGATTCACTGCGTATTTCTGAGCGCCGTGTGCAACATTTTTTTGAAAACGTTCTTTCTGAAGCCGATTCAACGGAGCCGAAGGAGCTGATTGAGCAAGCACGATTTGATACACGACCGGATGAGGCTTATTATCGATTTGTCGTTTTGGATAGTGTACCACCAATTCCTGAAATCGATTTTAATGCTTACCTTGTCAATTATGGCGGTTTGATAAAAAATCTGACGACGCACCTTAATGAGGATAACCTTTTGACATTGCGCGTCATCGTGCGCCAGAAGAAGAAACGCGTTGCCAGCGCTTTTGTACATCATTTAAATGCAGTTTACGGCATCGCGAAAAATCGTTTGGAGTACGGCTACGCAGAAAAATATGTAAGAGCAGAAACCAATGGACACGCTTCATCAGCATTTTCGTTGTCGCAGAACAACAATAAATTCGTTATTGAACCGAGAATAAAACGCAAATACAACAGGATTGTCGCTCTTTCGGATTGGCAGTTAAATATTATGGCCAGCGACGGAACCGTTTTGAAAGAGTTTCGCGGCCAGTATGATTTGCCGGAGTATATTCATTGGGATTGGAAATCAAACTCCGGAAAACTGCTGGACGCCGGTAATTATTTTTATTATTTGGAGTGGCGAGGTAAGCGGGGAAACTTACATCGTTCACCCTATCAAAAACTGCACGTTTCCAAATTTAAACGTGAAGTGAATATCAAAGTAAATAGAGTAGAACCAGTTATGAATAGCGCATCTCACCGTATTGATTTAGTTTTAGGGTTGTAATTATGGATAGAAAAATAATTAAAATTGTCATGGTGGCTTATTCAATCGCCTTGTGTACAAGCCTTTCTTTTGCACAAACTGCCAATGATGTCTGGGTAAAGCAAGCTGCGAGCACGGGTGAGGATATCGGGAATTGTTTGGTAGTTGACAAGTACGGGGATATTATTATCACCGGGCGATATGCCAATGAATTTCTGATCGAGAATTACGGAATAACCAGCCAGGGGGACAAGGATATTTTTATCGCGAAACTGGATTCCAATGGTGTTCTTAAATGGATGAATTATGGCGGCGGAATTGGCAATGACCGACCCTACGGCGTGGCAACCGATGCTTTTGGAAATAGTATTCTCGTGGGTGCAGTCGATAAAGAACTGAAAATTTCGGGAACAAAATTGATTGCCAGAAGCGGCACTAATAACGATTTTTTTATCGCAAAATTTGGCCCGCATGGTAACTTGCTGTGGGCAAAAAACAGTGGCAGCCATGGATTTGATCAGGGGTACGATGTCGCTGTTTCCTCAGATGGTGATTATGTCGCGACGGGGTGGTTTTGGGGGAAGGCATTTTTTGACAACGACAGTGTACAATCGGCTGGCAGTTCCGATGTTTTTGTGGTAAAGTACGCGCCATCCGGTGAGTTGCGCTGGGTGAAAACAATCTCCGGTGATGCCGAGAATCGAGCCTACGGAATCGCCACGGATGATAACGGTCGAATTTATGTGACTGGTTTTACAAATGGGAAATTGATGGCTGGAAATCATGCAACAACATATGATACAAGCCATGCGTCTCAAATTTTTCTGGCAGCTTTTGACAATTCCGGCGAGACAAAATGGGTGCAAACCCTGGGAAGCTACAGCAGCGATAGAGCGTTTTCCGTAGCAGTCGCTTCCGATGGAAATCCAGTCATCGCGGGGCGCTTTGGCAGCACGATTAAGCAAGATGGAGTCACAATTTCCTCAGTTGGTGGCTGGGATGTTATCCTGGCGAAGTATTCCTCTGCAGGCCAGTTGCTGTGGGCAAAATCTGGTGGTGGCCGCGATAACGATTATGCCTACGATGTCACGTGCGATAGCCGTGGATTTATATATTTGACCGGTGGTTTTGGCCACATCGCAGAATTTGGTAACCATGAAATTAAAGTAAACGGCCAAATGGATGCCTTTATCGCCAAATTCGATAATGATGGCAATGTGATTTGGGCGAATGCGATGGGCGGCCCGGACAATGATCTCGGCTGGAGCGTGGCAGCCTCTTCGACGGGCAGCGTTTACAACACGGGTCAATTTCGAATGGAATCAACCTTCGGTAAAAATCAATTAATATCACGCGGCAGTTCTGATATTTTTATTGCGAAATTCCGGGAGCCAAAACTTGAAGGTATGATTTCTCCCGTCGTAGACGAGTCAGCGCTGGTCACTCACGAATTTGATGTAAGCATCGTCCTCGATTCAGTCTCAAATGTCTATGAAACCAGGTTTGAACTTATATTTTCTGAGGGAGAACAAATCGAGCTTGCCGGTGAAGTCCAAACCAGCTTGCTACCAGGCTCGTTTTTGGGAGCTGAACCAGTTTTAAAAGGCCAGTTACTCGAAAATAACAGGGGCATAAATGTCACAATTCGAGCTAAAAATGCCATAGCCGGTGCTTCCGGACGCGGTGAAGTTGTAAAAATAAAATGCCGCTCGTTGAGCACAGTTCCCTTTGATACGGACGTACAATATGCGCTGCGAAATCTTTACGCCCGTGATATCGATGGGAATCCGATTTACCTGCGTGCAGAATGTGATTCGATTAAATTTGTCGGATTGCCAGTCTGGCCCGGAGATACAAATAATGACGGTGTTGTCGATGAGGCCGACATGCTGCGTTTGGGACAATTTTGGGGAAAAAGTGGCTATGCCCGATCGGAGTCGGATATAATTTGGAACCGAAAAAATGCCATTCCCTGGGAAAACTTAAAAATAACATTCGCTGATGCCGATGGAAATGGATTTGTTGATCAGGGTGATATTAATGCTATTGGTTTGAATTGGCAAAAGAAAACAGATGCAACCCAGCCACTTTATTCCGGCAAGAGAAAAGCCGGGCTCGCACAAGCGAATCCAGCCATAGTGCATTTGAGGAAATCTTTAAATTCTGACAAACCAAACGAAGTTGTTCTTGAAGTATATATTGAGGATGCCCGCGATTTGTTTGGATTTTCATTAGGATTGGATTATAAGGCATTGCCTGAACTGCGTCTGCTCTCTGTCCTGCAGGGTGAGCTTTTTCAGGGTGATGTGCTGAATTTTAGCAAGCACGACTCAGAAAGCAAAATTGCGTGGATGGGCTTGAGCCGTAAGAATGGAAATAAGGGAAGCCAAAGAGATGGTGTCGCTGCCCGGTTTGTTTTTCAAGTGGCGAAAGGGACTGCAAATATTGAAAGTGATAATTTTAAAGTGGTTGGTTTGAACGCCAATAATTCAGTTGGGGATAAAATTCTAATGACGCGCAAAACACCATCCACCGAAAATAGACTTGAAAAAACGCATTCAGCTATCCCGACTGAATATGCATTGCTGCAAAATTCACCGAATCCATTTAACCCGGAAACTAATATTCGTTACGCTCTCCCGGAAGCTGGAAATGTGCGGCTCACGGTTCATAATATTTTAGGCAAGCATGTAAAAACGCTGTTTGCCGGGTTCCAGGAAGCTGGATTTTACAACAGTACCTGGGATGGTAAAAATGAGTTCGGTCTGCCTGCTGCGAGCGGTTTTTATGTTTATAACCTGGAAACGCCGGAATTCAATCAAAGTATGAAAATGTTATTGTTGAAATAATTGGCTCTGTTTAAGAAACAAGTTGATTATTATACTGTCTCCAGTCAGGTCATATACCAAGCCATTTGAAGCGTGAAGCGCTTTAGCAATTCCCATCCTTGAAAAAGGAGGGGACAGATTTTGGAGCGTTCAGCGGAAAAATCAGGGGTGGTTTTATGCGATCAGCTACTTTTTTATCAATTTCCAGGCTCATCTCAGCAACCACCCCTCCAACCATCGCTTAACGCTCCGGTTGATTTCCCCTCCTTTTCAAGGATGGGAATTTAGAAGCGATCGCTGGATAATTCATACCGTTCCTTTAACAGAGCGAAATAATTTTGAACCGGGTAATTTACAATTCAAATTATCTAAATAAAGTGCTTTGGATTAGATTCATATTCCAAAGTATTAAATGATTGTATCTTTTTTCTTTAATATGGTTGTCTTGCCTGTAAGAGATAACATCTTTATTTTAGAAGAATCCAATTTGAACAAGCCTGGTTCATATTATATTTATTATCTGGTAGAAGTCATTAAATTTTTTTAAATTCTAATCATTTCTTGCTAATCACTCTGAACTGCATCTTTGTAAATCAACAGTACTTTCTCCAACATAGAAATTTAAGGTTTTTATGTCTCGTCGTAGGAATCAGGATGATAAAAATACGGTTGATATAAAACAGGGAACTATAGTCACTGCAATTGGTGATTCCGGCCAGCGGAAAACAATTGAACATATATGTCGATCCCAAAGCTATACTACTGTTTTTATTGATCAAACAGAGTCATCGCAGGTATTGATTCAGTGTGAAATTGACTGCGATCTATTAATCCTTGAATATTCGGAAGCCTTCGCAAAGCCAATATTGGATCTGGCATTAAAAGTTGTCGACCGATATCACATCCCCGTTATTTTACTCACCGAAAATGATATTCAATTTGACTTCCAATATGAGTTTCATGAAGTAATGGTGCAATTTGTCCTCCGCGCGGAAGCTGAAACCTCACTGTATTCGATTTTAAAATACATGCTTCCACAGGCAAAATTGATGCTAAAACAGTCGCGTTCCGTGTTGCTAAATAAAGTAGCCCAATTCAACGACAGGGCGATGCTGCTCTTGCGTCCTGACGGTAAAATTATCAGTGGCGAGATTAAAGATGATACGCTGTTTGGCGATCCGTTGGAAAATTTGCTCGGTTATTTGTGGACTGATATAGTTACGATTGAGGATAGTGAAATTTCCCAAAAAATCACTGAACAGATTGCCAATTCTTCACCTAAAGATTGTTCCCTGCATTTTGAGAATATTCTTGTTCAAACAAAGACGGATACCCCGGAAAAGTTATTGCTCAATATTCGTTGTTTACGCGATAAAGAACAAAGTGTCCACTTCGCCCTCATATTTTCGTCAGTGCATGCCTCGCAAATTTATCATAATCTGAACTCCGATCATACCGGTTCGCAATTGTTGCTGAATTTTGTAGAAAAATTAAATAGAACCAACACTTTTGATGAAGTTTATGAAGATACAGCGCTGTGCGTCAAGGATTTGTTTACGACTGATATTTGTGCTGTAGATCGATACGATCAACCACGTTCACTCTCATTTATTACCGGCTTAACAGAAAATTATAAAAATCAAAGCCTGCCTTTTTGCCCATGGGATGTGTCGGACACAGATGCGTATCCGGTGAGTTATTTAAATGTCGAGTCTTCAGACTTGCCGCAGTTTGAGAAAATGCTACTTGCCGAGGATGGGGTTCGATCCTGTGTATATTTCCCGTTGGTTGGTGAAAAGAGGATCATCGGCGCTTTAATCGTTTATTTCACCAAAATCCACGCTCTATCACAGGAAGAAATCAAGCTTGGCCGGGCACTTACGCACAATCTTTCTACGACAATTCGGCGAATTTATTCCCACACGCAATTCCAAAAATCAGAGCTAAAATATCAAAGTATTTTTGATCATGTCGTTGAAGGAATTTATCAGAGTACAAAATCTGGCAAGTTTATCACCGTAAATAATGCCTTGATTAAAATGTTGGGCTATGGGTCGGAAAAAGAGGTGATGGCGCTCAATTTGCCCGTGGATATTTATCTCGACCCGGAAGTACGGCATCAATTGGCCTCAGAAGTTGATGAGCAGGGATTTTTGCATGATCGGCAATTGCAGCTGAAAAAGAAAGACGGCAGCGTTATAACTGTCATAATGAATGATCGTGCCGTGCGGGATCAGAACGGCCAGTTTCTTTATTACGAGGGAACGCTGGTCGATGTCACGGAAAAAATCGAGGTTCAAGCTGAACTCGAACGAAACGAAAAACAATTAAAAGCCGTCATAAATTCATCCCCGGATTTGATCATTCTCAAAGATGCGGAAGGAAAGTGGCTTGTCGCTAATTCTGCCGCAGAGTCCCGGTTTGGACTCGAAAGTGTTGATTTTGTCGGCAAAAATGACGACGAATTGACGCGGCTCATCCCGCAAAATAAAGACTTTTTCGAGGTTTCAAAGAAATTCGATGAAATCACCTGGCGGCGTCACGATTTGATTCGCTATGAAGCTGTTTTGCACAAAAGCGACGATCCCATGTATTTCGATGTGGTCAAAGTCCCATCTTTTGCCGATGACGGCAGCCGGTGGGCTCTCGTTACAATCGCCCGCGATGTAACAAAAATAAAGAAAGACCAGCGCAAGCAACTGCAGCTCGAAAAGAAAATTCAAAAGGCACAAAAACACGAGAGTCTCTATATTCTCGCTGGTGGAATAGCCCATGATTTCAATAATTTGCTCGTCAGTATTCTTGGAAATGCCGGCCTTGCCCTGATGGAATTGAACCACGAATCTCCTGTTGCTGAATCGATAAAACAAATTGAAATAGCGAGCCAACGTGCAGCCGATTTAACAAAGCAACTGTTGGCATATTCCGGAAAAGGTAAGTTCGTTTTAGAAATCGTCAATCTGTCCAAGCTCGTTGAAGAGATGGCGCATTTGCTGGAAATTTCTATCTCAAAAGATATCACATTAATTTATGATTTTAAAAAAGAGATGCCGCCCATCGAGGCGGATCCGACTCAGATTCGGCAAATTGTGATGAATTTGATTACAAATGCCTCCGAGGCTATTGGCAAAAAATGGGGTAGAATTCATGTTACGACAGGCATGCACAGCTTTGCAGGTGAAGATATCTCGCAATATTTTATCGCTGAAGAACCCGAAAACAAAGATTATTGCTACATCGAAGTGCGTGATACCGGTTGCGGAATGTCAAGCGCCACTTTAAAGAAAATATTCGATCCATTTTATACGACAAAATTTACCGGCCGCGGACTGGGGCTGGCTGCTGTTTTGGGAATCGTTCGTGGTCACAAAGGCACAATTAAAGTCGAATCGGATGTAATCAATGGCACGACATTTCGCGCTATTTTTCCATGCTCGAAAAAGGTTGTACTCAACAGGAAAGAAGTGTCGTTAACTTATAATAACTTGTACACAAACACGACCATTCTCGTCGTTGACGATGAAGAAACAGTGCTCAACGTTACCTGCAGAATTTTAAAACAATACGGCTTTCGTGTTATTTCAGCTCAGGATGGCTACGAAGCTGTGGAACAAATCAAATCTCAAAATGATAAAATTTCCCTCGTTATTCTTGATATGACCATGCCCGGTCTCGATGGTGAAGCTACATTTCGTGAAATGCGCAAATACGATCCCAATCTGAAAGTTATTTTGTCCAGCGGATTTAGCGAGCAAGAGGCGACCAATAAATTTGCTGGAAAGGGATTAACAGGTTTTATTCAAAAACCTTACCGCCCGATCGAGCTGGCGCTTAAAGTTCAATCAGCGCTGCCCGATGTTGCGAATGCGCCAATAATTGAGCCATCGGATAAACGATTACCCGCACCAATTCCCAAATTTCACACGGGCGATTCCAGTAAATTATTTACCAAATCCTAAGATTTTTTCTGTTAAAAATGGTGAATAACGTGAGTTCGATGTAAGCTGTAACATTCTTTACCAAGCATAATTAAAATAGAGCGAAGGCGTCTCGCCGAGCGTTTCGTGTGTTATCCTCGGCGGGACGCCTTCGGACTAGATCCTATAATTAATTCGTTATTCCCCAATTCTTCTAATACCGATCTCACGTTAAATAATATACTTCCAGTTCCCTCCAGCCGTCATTTTGCAATCGACTTGAGCATTATCTTTTTCCCTTCGTCTACCCGTAGATTTTTAAAAAATTCGGTTGCTTTGATAAACCGGGAAGAAAATAATCCAAAAGCGGATTTATAGGCAATAAATATTTGTCAGCGAAATCTAATTTTTTCTGAGAAATTTATCTTGATTCGAATCTGTACTCAAGGTTTTGGGAGATACTTTTGAAATCTATATTTAGTTCAGCTTATACGATGATATTGCTGATTATAATCGTCAGCACAGTTCAATTAATGAATGCACCGATTAAGACATTTGAGCATGACGAATAGGTTCTCGAATATTTTCAGCTAAAGTGGTTTTGCGTTTCGCTTTAGCCTGAAAACAGCTATTAAAACAAATAGTTATCATCCGCGACGATCGCCTCATTCGTACCATCTTCATAAGTGAAAATCACCGATTTAATTCGAATATCTTTTTGGCACTCCGGAATATATACGCGGTCAATATGGACCACATTTTCTTTCTTATTGAAGGAATCCGGACTGACGATTCCACCAAAATGTTCGCTGCGGCCGAAGGCGATATGTACTCCCAATTTCTCATCCAGTAATATACTGCCAACCGCCTTTACCCCGAATGCATCCAACACACCAAATCCGAGCTCGGAAATGTTGCCATAAGCCGGTTCATCCCATAGCATGTTTTTTTCAGCGGTGGAGAATGGCCCCTCGCTGAGCACCTTGATTGCCCGATTGCCTTCGACTTTGTAGAGCACAATTTCATCGCCAAACTGCACAGGAATGGTGCCTGCTGATTGGCTGGGATCCCCTTCGATCTCGCCTTCGTAAGGAACGATGTAGGCTTCCCCGGAGGGTAAGTTGCCAACTTGATACTTGCCATGCATCAAACCGCTGGATGCATGCGCCTGACGGTTACGAACGTCGGCTTTGAAATGAAACTTGTCACCCGGTGTTGTGAAGTAGTAATCCACACTCACAGCTTTGTCGAGCCGCTTTTTAATATACATAACGCGTTCGTCCACTTTGTTGTAATCAAGGGCAAGCGCGGGGATCATAGGTTCGGTGAAGTTTGGCATTGTTGCGCCACGAAAATGGTGGATTTTCGCCAGAACTTTTAGTGGAGCAGTAGCAGAAAGCTGTGTCATTGCGATGACTATTTGTGCTCCTGTCAAAATTTCAGCCGTCGATAATTCCTGGCCATGGGCATTAAGAAATTCGGTGTCAATTTCTACAGTACTTCCATTTATTTTATACATTGTTTCAGGCAAATCACCATTATTGGCACCAACATTTGGATAATAATAAATTTGAACACTTCTCTTTTTGCCATATTCTTTGGTCAACGATTGCAGCCATTGTAGTGCAAAATTGCGGCGAAATCGCCAGTCATCACAATCAGGCATTTTTGCGTCAGGCACGTCCACTAAAAGAACGATATTTTTATCATTATCATCCATTTTAAAACAGGCATTTAGCAGTTTATCGATTTGCTTGCCGCTTAAATGCTGATCTTTCATCTTGGAATTCCTCCTGGTTTGTATGATTTTTTACTTTGTTTGAGAGATATCTATTTCCAGTTAAAACATGTAAATATGATACAGCTTTCAATATCTCAGCCGAATTTAAAAGTAAAAATATAATGCGGAAAATCAATCCTATTTAGTGTCCATCCGGAAATGTCCCCTTTTTTTGTCATTCCGGGTTTGATATATTTTATCGAATCCCGGAATCCCATACTGATGTAGGCTCAAGGAGATTCCGGTACGCCAAAAAGAGGGCGACCGGAATGACACAACCAGGGAATCTCGGATGGACTCTATTTAATCAGGATTTAGTTTTAAGAATCCTGTTCTGCAGGTTGTTAACTATATAATTCGAATCTGGTATTCGATATGCCGATTCGGGGAGTCCGGTTTTGCAGAAGAAAAAAATTCTTTTGGTGGATGATGATCCATTGAATCTGGATATTTTGCGCGAAATTCTTGAAAATGAGTATGACTGCAAAGAAGCCAGTTGTGGTGAAGCGGCCCTCCGGATTTTGTCTGATTTCACTCCGGATTTGATCCTGCTTGATATAATGATGCCAGGAATTGATGGCTACAAAGTTTGTCATCAAATCAGGCAGGACAGAAACTTTCGCAACATCAAAATAGTGCTTGTTTCGGGGAAAACAAGCCTGGAAGAGCGGTTGCTGGGCTATGAATGTGGCGCTGATGATTATATCACCAAGCCCTTTGTCGATGACGAATTGTTGGCTAAAGTGAAAGTCTTTCTACGACTTAAACACGTAGAGGAAATGGAGCAACTAAAAGGAGATTTGCTGACATTGTTTTCCCATGAAACACGCACGCCGATAAGCGGTATTATTGGCGCTGCAGACCTGCTCCGGGATACCCCGGATTTGCCAGAACCCTCAACTGAACTTTTGGAAATAATAATTGCCAATGGGCGCCGGTTATTGGATTTCGTTGAAAAGGCAAAACTGCTGCTAAACTTAAAAAGTGGGCAGGCTCTTTCACGTGAGTTGGCCCAGTTGAAAGAACATGTGTCACGCAGTATTAAAAAGGTTGAAAAGCATGCGGGAGAGAAACGGATTTCTGTCGTGAATGATATCGGGGAAAATTTGAATTTGGCACTTGACTGGCCACTGGTTGATAAAGTTTTCGAATATGTGCTTGACAATGCTGTGAAATTTGCGCCAGATGCAACCGAAGTGCAGATTCGGCAAAATGTGAATGATAAATTATGTACGGTTCAAATCATCGATGCCGGCGGGAAGCTGGATGATGAACAAAAAGAAGATATTTTTAACGAATTTTCTGTCAATGATCTCGACCATCATCAAAGGGGACAAGGACTCAGTTTAGCGATAGTCCGCCACGTGATGAATATTCATGGGGGAAAAATTGATGTTTCCGTCGTTCCGGGCAAGGAGACGACGTTTAATCTCTCTTTTCCGCTCAAAAATATCCAACCTGATTAATTCTTTCCATTTTAATTTAGTGCAAGATATCCCTTTTCGAGAATTTTTCGACCATCGATATAAATCGAAGGAGAGAGCATGACACCGCTCGTGAGCATTGGTTTCACCTCAGCTTTTTCACCGATAAAAACACAGGCGCTGCCGAGCACTTTTTGATCTTCGAAGTGTGAGTTCCCAAATGAGGCGGTATCGTTGGTTCCAATGCTAAAATTTACAATTTTTCGATATTGCGGTTTGCAGCGCTTTAATTGTTTACGCAGAAGGGCCGCTGTCATGCTTTTACCGCGTATTTGGTGAACAAGTCCGTTTTTAACAATAAGCGTTGCCGGATCATTCTGGTTTGTTGTGCCGGCCAAAAAATTGACGGCCATTTTACCATTAATTGATTCCGGGTCCGGAAATATTTTGACTTCTCCGGACGGCAGCAGACAAATATGCCCGGAGCCGTTAATCATCGGGGCGTCTGCTACGATGACGGATGATTGGATAGACATGTCAAGTGCGGTTCCGTCTGGTGTGTTTAGCTTCATCCGGCGGCCGATAGAGAAAATGTCAGCAATTTTGTGCGTGCGCAACGCAATGCGTGGGTGGTTGGCCATCATCCAACGATTCATCGTTTGTTCGTTGGGCGCATTAATACAGAGAACGTGTGCTTCAGGTTCGTTTGTAAACGCACGTTTTAATTTTTGCGGCGTGATGTTTTTGTCCGTGATAACGATGAGTCCGCTGTCATTTATTAAATAATTAAGGGGTTCCGGTTTTTGATTGCGAAACAACGAGCTCAGATCCATCTGTAAAAGAAGTACATTTTTACTTATTGTTTTTGCTGCCTGATAGATGAGTTGTCCAGTGTGCTGTGAACTTTCTCCGCAAAAAATTGTGATCTTTTCATCTTTTATTTTCGGGCTGCATTGCTTAAGTATTTGCGTTGCTGAATGCACTAAATCAATATTTTTCATTACGCCCCCGTTTGTCTGGTGAATTTTTTTTGAAGAATGTACATCGAAAATACCTCGGTGCTAAAATTCGTGATCTCATTGGCATTCCCAAATTGATGTAAACTTCGCCGATGCCACTATGCCAAATTGTTTTTCTACTCCTTTTCAAATTAACAAGAAAGATGCTTTATTATAATCACGGTGTCAATCGTAAATCCTTGTTCTGGAAAATCGATCTAAAAAGGTATAAAAGAATTGGTAATTAAAATTGAATGTCTGTGTTTCTGGTAAAATGGATTTAGTGATTCCTGAAATAGAACAATGACTACCCGGATGCAAATCTTCAGCGTTAAAGCTGGATTACCGAAGGGAAAAGTTGATTTGACCAGAATGTTCGAAAAATTCTCTGGAAAATAAAAAGAAAAAAATTAAAAATGCATATTGGGAAAAACTATAAATACATGAGCCGTACGTTGGCTCTTAATTTCTGCATCGCGGTTGTGGGGCAGGAACTTCATCCTCATATGAAACCGGAAATGAACATATCATTCCTGATTGAAAAAGTCAAGAAAAAATGAAAAGAGTTTTCTATTGATATTGCCTTCGCTTTGGAGTATATTTATGAGCTTTATGCGATAGGCGAAATGAGAATAACAAAAGATATAACTTTAGGCAAATTTTTCCCCGGCAATTCCTTTGTTCACAGACTTGATCCCAGAACAAAAATTTTCAGTACAATAATTATTCTTGCTACTGTTTTTGCTGCCCAGTCCTGGCCAGGATTCGCATTATGGGGGATATTAATTATAGTCATTTATCGCACGTCAGGCATACCGGGCGCCATCTTAATAAAGAATCTGCGTCCATTTTTTTTCATTTTTCTTTTTACATTTGTCTGGCATATCGTGTTTTTGCCTGCAAGTGGAGAGGTGTTCTTTCAGGTTGGCTCTTTTAAAATCACGGGACCCGCTATTAGTACAGCAATTTTTTACTGTCTGCGAATAGCACTTTTTATCCTATTTTCATCCTTGCTAACTCTGACGACAGCACCCCTTGAATTAACCGACGCGATTGAGATAACTCTGGCTCCGTTAAAAAAGATAAAAATTCCTGTTCATGAATTTGCTTTAATGACCGCCATTGCCATTCGTTTTATCCCAACAATTCTTGATGAAGCTGAGAAATTATACCAGGCTCAAAGTAACCGGGGAGCCAAATTTACCGGCGCGCTAAACGAACGATTGTCAGCGCTGCTTGCGTTGACAGTGCCCTTGCTGACAAATACGTTTCAGCGAGCCGAAGATCTGGCCCTGGCGATGGAAGCGCGCTGCTATGATAATCAGGCGCAACGTACAAATTTTAATAGATTAAAGTGGAATTTGCAAGATGCAGTCGTTCTGCTTATTGGCTGTGTGCTTGCGATAGTAGTCGTTAGTATTGATCATTTGAGTTAATTGATGCCTAATTATAAATTGCTTGTCGAGTACGACGGCACCGACTTCAGTGGCTGGCAAATTCAGCCCGACCAACGGACGGTCCAGGGCGAATTGGAACGATCTGCCTCGGTTTTTTTTCATCAACATATCCGGCTGCACCCTGCCGGCAGAACCGATGCAGGCGTGCATGCGAAGGGAATGGTGGCCAATTTTAAAGTGGATCAGGTCGTCGATCTCCAGCGATTAAAAAAGGCTCTCAACGGCATCTCGGATCGCGATGTTATAATTCATGATGTCGCAATTGTTGATGATGATTTTCATTCGCGGTGGACGGCTACGGCACGTGAATATTTATACCGGATTTCCAAGGTTCGAACGGCGATCAACAGAAAATATACCTATTTTGTCGATGATGATTTGAATGTTGATGCAATGAACGCCGCCACTAAATGCCTTTTGGGAAGCCATAATTTTCGTGCATTTTCTCTGGCGATTCCAAAAGAAAAACATTATTTGTGTCGCATGGAAATTGCCCAATGGCGTGAGGAAGGCACAGAAATTCAATTTCGAGTGAGGGCAAACCGATTTTTGCACGGCATGGTGCGCATCCTGGTTGGTTCATCAATTCAGGTTGGGAAAGGTATGATTTCGGTTAAAAAATTTGAAAAAATTCTACAAAGCCAAAAGGGTCAGGGTGCAGGATTTAAAGCTCCGGCGAAAGGGCTTTGTCTTGAAAAAGTTTATTATGACACGCGTGAGTGATATAATTTAAAAACAAACATTTAATGAATTGAATTTGCAAAGATGATTATGGCGCCAAAAGACGAACTATACAATCTTAAATATCCAATCGGTGAATTTGTGGTTGAGCCCAGGATAGATGCACAAATGCTTGAACAGTGGATGACTGAAATCACCCTGCTTCCGGAGAAAGTTCGGACAGCGGTCGATGGCTTATCGGAGCTACAATTAGGGACGCCATACAGACCTGGTGGCTGGACTATCAAACAAGTGATCCATCATTTGGGTGATAGTCATTTAAACAGTTATATTCGATTTAAATGGGCGTTGACAGAGCACAAACCAACAATTAAAGCCTACGATGAAAAGAAATGGGCCCGGCTGGCAGAGTACGATTTGTTGGACGTGGAAACCTCTTTGCAATTCCTGGAGTTACTTCACAAAAGGCTTGTCATCTTGCTAAAATCGATTACCCCGGAAGAATTGGAAAGAGAATTTATCCATCCAGAGACGGGAAAAGCAATAAACCTGAAAAGAAATATCGGGCTCTACGCCTGGCATGGAAAACACCACACAGCGCATATAACGAGTTTGCGCCAGCGAAAAAACTGGTAGCAGCAATAAAATAAGAGAGGTATAAAATGAAAATTTACGCGGATACTGCCAATATTGAAGAAATTAAAAATATTTCAGCCATGGGTTTGCTCGATGGCGTAACGACAAACCCATCTTTGGTCGCCAAAGAAGATGGCCGTTTTGAAGATATCATGCACGAAATTTGTGAAGTTGTCAACGGTCCGGTGCATGCCGAACCCGTGTCTCTGGAAGCGCATGCCATGGAAAAAGAAGGCCGTCAGCTTGCTAAAATTCACAAAAATATCGTCGTTAAAATTCCGATGACTCCTGCAGGTTTAACGGTGTGTAAAAAATTGTCTTCAGATAAAATTCCGGTGAATATCACCCTGGTCTTTAATCCAACACAAGCCTTGTTGTGTGCCAAGGCCGGCGCTTCCTATGTTACGCCATTTCTTGGACGGTTGGATGATATTTCAAGCATTGGTGTGGATATGCTGGTAGATATTATACAAATCTATGAAAATTATGCCTTTGAAACCGAAATTTTAGCAGCGAGTTTGCGTCATCCGGTGCACGTGCTGGAAGCAGCCCTGGCCGGGGCGGATATAGCGACTATTCCGGCAAAAGTATTCCATCAACTTTTCAAGCACCCGCTGACGGACCAGGGCATTGCCGCATTTCTGGCCGATTGGGAACAAGCCAAGAAATAGTTTTTTAGAAATAAAAACAGGATTAGAAGCAAATGAAAAAGATGAATTTTACTCAATTTATCTTAATTGGCAGCTTGGTTTTATTTTCTGTCGAAACCGCAAAACCTTCAGCTTTGTTGGGAAATGAAGCCTTAAAATCGAATTCAAGTGCAACACAGTCGATTTTTCAGAGCCGTGAAAATGCCATCACACGGGCTGTGGAAAAAGTCAGCAACTCTGTGGTTGGTATCAATGTGACACAAGTAAGAGAGTATCGCCAGCGATATTATACGGACGATCAGTTTTTTCAATTTTTGCTGCCTTTTGCCCCGATGCGGAAAAAAGTGAAAAGCCTTGGTTCCGGATTTATCATCGATAGCAACGGGTTTGTATTAACAAATGAGCACGTGGTTCACAACGCCATAGAAATTAAGGTGACGTTAACGGATGGCTCCCAACATGATGCCGAATTGGTCGGTGCGGATGAAATATCTGATATTGCGCTTTTAAGATTGAAAGATTTTAAAAAACTCCAGCCTGTTCAATTTAGCTCCGACGATGATTTAATCATCGGTGAATGGGTTATCGCATTCGGCAATCCGTTTGGATTGTTCGATTTGAATGCAAAACCTACCGTGACCGTGGGCGTAATTTCATCGTTGAATCAGGATTTTGGCAAAATGGAAGACCGGGTTTATAAAGATATGATTCAAACCGACGCTTCAATCAATCAGGGAAATAGTGGCGGACCGCTGGTAAATTCCCTCGGTGAAGTCATCGGCATGAATACATTTATTTTTTCCGGTGAAGGGGGCAGCGGTTCCATCGGTCTCGGATTTGCGATTCCGGCCAGCCGGGTTTTGGAAATTGTCAAAGAGTTGCGTACTTACGGGAAGGTAAACCGAAGTTTTTGGACAGGTCTGTCTCTCGGTGAATTATCACCGCGAATCGCCCGCTATCTCGGTTTAAATTCTATCAATGGAGTGATTGTAACAGACGTCCAGGAAAATAGTCCGGCAGATGAGGCCGGAATCCAACTCTACGATGTAATATATGAAGTCAATGGTAAAAATATTTCACGACGGCAGGATATTTTGAACCTGATCAATGCTTCCGATCTGCGGGGCGGAGATGTTCTTAATTTTAAAATTTACCGTGAAGGCCGGCTGTTGATATTTCCCGTTCGCCTGGAAAAGCTAAATTAGGTTCTGTTTTTTATTAATTTTAACCACTAAATCAGATGAAATTATTATGATTGCGAGATACACTCTCCCCGAAATGGGCGCTGTTTGGACAGATCAGGCAAAATTTGATGCTTGGCTGAAGGTTGAAATACTCGCCTGTGAAGCCCAGGAAAAATTGGGAATTATTCCTGCGGACGCCTTGCGTGAAATACAGCAAAAAGCTGCATTTGATATCAAACGGGTTCTGGAAATTGAAGAAACAACCCACCATGATGTTATTGCTTTTTTAACAAATATCGCTGAATACGTCGGTCCAGCCAGCCGGTTTATTCATCTGGGAATGACATCCTCTGATTTGCTTGACACTTCAACAGCTTATTTGATGCGCAAGGCCGGCCTGATTTTGCAGGAAAAGCTCGCCAAATTAAAGTCAGCCGTTGGCCGCCGGGCGATTGAACACAAAATGACGCCATGTATTGGCCGTTCCCACGGAATTCACGCGGAAGTCACCTCCTTTGGGATTAAACTGGCTGTTTGGTACGATGAAATCACCCGGTCAGAAAAACGACTGGCCAAGGCGATCGACACGATTTCGGTCGGGCAGATTTCTGGTGCTGTCGGCACATTTGCCCACCTTGATCCATTCGTTGAAGAGTATGTTTGTGAAAAGTTGGATCTCCAACCGGCACCAGCTTCCACGCAAATAATCCAAAGAGATCGCTATGCGGAATTTTTAAACACACTGGCTTTGATCGGCTCTTCGCTGGATAAATTCGCAACCGAGCTGCGAAATTTGCAAAGAACTGAAATACTTGAAGTCGAAGAATTTTTTAGCAAGGGCCAAAAAGGTTCTTCCGCCATGCCCCACAAACGCAACCCGATCACTTGCGAACGTGTTGCCGGGATGGCGCGTATTTTACGTGGTAATGCACTGGCAGGAATGGAAAATGTGGCTCTCTGGCACGAGCGGGATATCACCCACAGCAGTGTCGAACGCGTCATAATTCCGGATAGCACAATCGCTTTGGACTATATGCTGCACAAGTTTATCAATGTCGTCGATAAATTGCTGGTTTACCCTGAAAATATGATGAAAAATATCGAAAAGACCAATGGCCTTGTTTTCTCCCAGCAACTATTGCTGGCTTTAGCGAAGAATGGCATTACCCGGGAAAATGCCTACACCATGGTGCAACGAAACGCCATGATGGCCTGGGAAGAGGGCCAAGATTTTCAGGACAGTGTCAAAAACGACAAGGAAATTGTGGCTGCACTTGGTGAAAAGACCATTGCCCGTTTTTTTGATCTCGATAAAAATTTACGTCACGCGACCACTATATTTAAACGTGTTGGTTTAGAATAAAAAAATAAGTAATATTAAAATACGCTTGATTTTTCACTGGAATAGTGTTACCAAATACAGCATGTGAAAATAAAGCAGAAATAATGTGAGGAATACCATGGAACGAAAAAGTAAATTGTACGAAGGGAAAGCAAAAATTCTGTATGAAACAGATGACCCGACCGTATTATTACAACAATTCAAGGATGATGCGACTGCCTTCAACGGCAAGAAAAAAGGGACTATCGCCAATAAAGGCTATGTTAATAACCAAATTTCAGCACATTTGTACCGCTATTTGGCCAGCTATTTTATACCAACGCATTTTCTTGATGTAATTTCAGATACAGAGATGACTGTCACTAACTTGCAGATGATCCCGGTTGAAGTAGTCGTGCGCAATATTGCGGCCGGCTCATTGCTCAAACGCTCGGATCACAAAGAAGGCGACGTGCTGCCCGCACCGCTATTGGAATATTTTCTTAAAGATGATGCTAAAAACGATCCGCAAATCACCCGGGAAGATATTCTTGAGCACGAACTTTGTAGCGAGGAAGACCTCGAAACACTCTCGCGAATGGCCTTAAAAATCAATGCCGTGATGAAATCATTTTGGCAGCGTCGAAATATTAAACTTGTTGATTTTAAACTGGAATTCGGCAAAAATAAAGACGGCAAAGTTATTCTTGGTGATGAAATTAGCCCTGATACCTGTCGCTTCTGGGATGCGACGACTGATGAAAAAATGGATAAAGACCGCTTCCGCCAGGATTTGGGACAGGTCGAAGAAACTTACGAAAACATGCGTCGTCGGGTATTTATGGAAGACGTTTTCGAGTCAGAATAAATAAAGGATACTCGTGCATAGAGAAGGCGTCGCTGCGCTTTCAGCTTTTGGAATTGCAGCGCTTATTTTTTCCGTTGGTGTTTGGATGGGTGGCGGCTGGGTTGTGCAAATCATCGCCGGCATATGTTGGTTTTTGACACTCTTCACACTCTATTTTTTCCGTGATCCTGAAAGAAACTCAAACGAACCTGAGAACAAAATTATCTCCCCAGCTGACGGCAAGGTGATCGAGATTTTTGATACCGATGAAAATGAGTTTTTTCATGACAAGGTAAAAAAAGTAGGCATATTCATGTCACCTGCTGATGTTCATGTAAACCGGGCACCAATTTCCGGACGTGTTACTTATTTTCGCTACCAAAAGGGCCGTTTTATGCGGGCGAATCTGGCGGATGCGGCAACGGAAAATGAGCAAACAATTATTGGACTCGAGGGGGAGAGGCAAAAATTGTTATTTAAACAAATAGCCGGTTTTGTTGCGCGCCGCGTTTGCTGCGATATTCGCGAGGGGCATGAGGTACGCCGTGGAGAACGCATAGGAATGATTAAGTTTGGCTCTCGAGTTGATCTTTATTTTCCTTTGGACGTCGCGGTTAAAGTGCAGTTGAACCAGCGGGTTCGTGCCGGCGAAAGTATAATCGGAGAATTCTAATATGATGTTTAAAAAGACGTTAGCACCGGGTATTTTAACGGTTTTAAATTTATTTTTGGGATTCTATTCTGTGGTACTTGCAGCGCAGGGCAATTTTGTCAACGCAGCCTGGTTTATCGTGCTCGCCGGTGTCTTTGATGTCTTCGATGGCAAAGTGGCGCGAGCAACCAAAGCCTATTCCAGTTTTGGCGAAGAACTTGATTCCCTCGCTGATGTCATAAGTTTTGGAATGGCGCCGGGATTTTTATTATATCAGGTTCATTTTTTCAAAATTGGCCCGCTGGGCATTTTACTCAGCTTTTTTCCGCTCCTTTTTGGTGCACTTCGATTGGCCCGGTTCAATGCCAATATTTCCGGTCATGAAAAACTCGATTTTAGCGGTCTGCCCATTCCAGCATCGGCAGGGCTTTTTTGCTCATTCATCATTTTCAATTTTCATATTTGGGATGAACTCTTCCTGACTTCTCTTTTAATGCCAATGGTTATTTTTATTTCAGTCCTTATGGTAACAACAGTTCGTTTTGATGCCATGCCAAAATTTTCATTTAAATCCGGCGGGAAAAATAAAAATTTACTTTATCTGCTCATCACCGCTGTTTTACTTATTGCATTTTTCCCTCAATTAGCTCTTTTTCCGATTGCGATTATTTATATCACCTATTCACTCGTCCGTAGCCTAATAAGGATGAGCAAGGAAGGACTGATAAGAAATGGCCGGAAAAGAAAGAAATCAGCAGACGATGATATAGAAGAAATTTCCGACAACTTAGATCGTGAGAACTAATAATGCCTTTATATAACGCCCAGGTTTTTATTCAACTTAAAGATGGAATTCTCGACCCGCAAGGCAAAGCTGTTGAACACGCGCTTGCCAGCCTCAAATTTACCGGGATGTCGGATGTTCGTATTGGCAAAATGATTGAATTGCAGGTTGAAAGTCCAAATGAAACACAGGCTGCGGGAAATGTTGAGCAGGCGTGTGAAAAACTGCTTGCGAATCCGATCATTGAAACCTATGAGTTCAAACTTTCCCAATTGAATGAGGCCGGTGCATGAAAGCTGCCGTTATCGTCTTTCCCGGGTCGAACTGCGATCATGACATGTACTACGTTTTAAAACATGTGATGGGAATTGACACGCAATTTCTTTGGCACAAAGATACGGCGATCGGAGAAATTGACGCTGTTTTTCTGCCGGGCGGATTTTCTTTCGGTGATTATTTACGCACGGGTTCCATTGCCAGATTTTCACCAATTATGGATGAAGTAATAAAATTTGCAGATGGTGGTGGCCTCGTATTTGGTGTCTGCAACGGATTTCAGGTTCTCTGTGAAGCAGGACTACTTCCTGGTGTTTTAAGGAAAAATAGAAATTTGGATTTTATATGCCGACAAGTGACCGTGCGTGTGGAAAATACCGCAACCAGGTTTTCCAGCGCATGTACACAAGGGCAGATATTGCAGATGCCCGTGGCACACGGCGAGGGCAATTATTACGCTGAGCCCGATACGATCCGGAAGTTGGAAGAAAACCGGCAAGTCGTTTTTCGCTATGCGACGGTGGAAGGTGAGATTACCGATAGGGCCAACATCAACGGGTCTGTAAATAATATTGCCGGCATCTGCAATGACCGCGGCAATGTCCTCGGCATGATGCCCCATCCCGAGCGGGCGGCAGAATTCCAACTTGGCTCGGCTGATGGAAAATTTATATTTGATTCAATCGTCAATAAAATAGCGGAATTTGTCTGATTTGAATAATTTTGTTTCCCAGGAATAAACTATATCTTAATTCGAAATTTAACACGAAATAAAACGAAATGCTAAGATCAAAAAGAACCGTGGGGAAACTCGTTTTTACATTTATTGCAGGTGCGGTGATTGGAACATTGGTCGGGAAGATCATTGCTTTTGCTCTGCCGGCAGGTGTTGTGAAAGATTTCTTTTTATTATCAGTTGACCCATCCGTTGGGCCAACAATTTTGGACATAGGTATTTGTACTTTAACGTTGGGCCTGACGCTCCATATTAATGTAATCGGATTTCTTGGAGTTGTCATCGCATATTATATTTTACGTTGGTACTAAATATAGGCGAGTTTGATTATGTTTCCATCAATTGGAATGAGCGAATTATTATTTATTATGCTTCTGGTATTGCTGGTTTTTGGGCCGAATAAAATGCCTGAACTCGCCAGAGGTATTGGAAAAGCTTTAAATGAGTTGCGCCGGGCAACCGATGATGTAAAGCGTGAACTCGATGTTGCTGAACTGGATGAACCATCAAATAAACAAAAAGATTATCCTTCAGATTGAGCTTGAACCCCGGTTTATCTGAAACAAGGCGGGTAAAAATGCTGAGATTTCTCGGCATGAATTACAATTATTAAGGAGATAGCAATGGGTATCGGTGTACAGGAAATGATATGGATATTCCTGATTCTTGTGTTGCTTTTTGGCGCGAAAAAGTTGCCGGAACTGGCGCAAGGTTTGGGCAAAGGGATTCGTGAATTTAAAAAAGCGACGAAAGAAATTGAAGAAGAAAGCCCAAAAATTGAGAAAGAAGGCTCTGCAGATAAATCGAATAAATCATCTGATTAAACGCGGGATTGATTAGGTTTGGAAAATTTTTCGATTAGATCTGTACAAAAAAAAATAAAAAATGGCGAGCTGCATCTCAAAAGTATTGTTGGGGAATTTATTGGGCGAATTGAGCAGCGCGATGATCTAAATGCATTTCTCGCTGTTTATAAAAACGCTGCTTTGGCAAAAGCAGAGGAAATTAACAATAAAATTCGTTCGGGCAATGCCGGCTCATTGGCTGGAGCTGTTATCGCGGTTAAAGATAACATGGCGTTCAAAGGCGGCCAATTATCGTGCGCATCTAAAATTCTCGAGAATTTTGTCTCACCTTACGATTCCACCGTAGCGAAAAAACTCACCGCAGCGGATGCAATAATTATTGGCAAAACCAACATGGATGAATTTGCTATGGGCAGTTCCGGCGAAAATTCATCTGTGAAACCTGCGAAAAATCCTCACAATACATCCCATGTGCCGGGGGGGTCTTCCTCGGGTTCGGCAGTGGCCGTCGCAGCCAATATGTGTACGGCGGCTTTGGGCTCAGATACGGGCGGATCGATCCGGCAACCGGCCGCATTTTGTGGCATTTATGGGATGAAACCAACTTATGGCAGAATTTCCCGTTACGGCCTTGTCGCCTTTGCTTCGTCGCTCGATCAAATTGGGCCGTTAGCCAATTCGATTGATGATCTTGCAGTGATTTTGCAGGCTATTTCAGGGAATGACGTGCATGACAGCACCAGTGCACCTGAGCCTGTACCTGAATTTTCAAGTCGATTCTCAGAATCCATCGAAGGCAAAACTGTCGGCATTCCACGGCAATATATGACTGAAGCTTTGCAGCCGGAAATAGCAGACGCCATAAATTCTACAAAAGCCAAATTGATTGCTGGCGGTGTAAAAGTCGTCGATGTCGAGCTTAAAATGCTCGATTATTGTATCGCGGCCTACTATATAATTTGCACGGCTGAAGCATCTTCCAATTTATCGCGTTACGATGGGGTGCGCTATGGCTTTCGGGCTGAAAACGCCAAAGAACTTGATGAAATGTACACACAAACTCGCGTTCAAGGATTCGGCAAAGAAGTCAAAAGGCGAATAATGCTCGGAACTTACGTGCTCAGCGCCGGATATTATGACGCTTATTATCGTCGGGCGCTCAAAGCGCGTACGCTCATTCGCCAGGATTTTGAAAATGCATTCAAACAATGCGACCTGATGCTCAGCCCAACCACACCAACCACAGCTTTCAAATTGGGTGAAAATATAAATGATCCACTGACGATGTATTTGCAGGATATTTATACAGTTTCCCTCAATCTTGCCGGTTTACCGGGCTTGTCAATCCCAGCCGGGAGGGACAGCGCCGCATTGCCAATCGGATTGCAGCTCATCGGCAAACCTTTCGATGAGTTGAGTCTTTTGCAAACAGGATACTTTCTCGAAAATACGCCGGATAATTAAACGCATTTCTGTTATGATCATAAAATTTGCATGTTAAATCGTTCAGAATTTTACATGTTCAAACGAGAGGAATTATACCATGCATTTCGTTGTATTTGACCTTGAAACAAAGCAAAGTTTTGATGAAGTGGGCGGCTTTAAAAATGCCCATAAACTTGGCATTTCTGTTGGTGTTGTGTACGATAGCGAGAGCGATAAAACGACGGCGTATCGCGAAAATGAAATGGATGACCTGGTCGAGCAACTTCAGTCTGCCGATCTCGTCATCGGGTTTAATAATTTTGGTTTTGATAATATTGTTTTACAGCCCTACACAATTGTAACCCTCGACGCACTTCCGGGGCTGGATTTGATGCAAAAATTGCAGCAGGCACTTGGGCATCGTGTCAGCCTCGACAACGTCGCGAAGGGGACCCTAAATTCTGAAAAATCCGGGGGAGGCCTGCAAGCCATCGAATGGTACCGCAAAGGAGAATGGGATAAGCTCATTTCTTACTGCGAACAAGACGTGCTGATAACACGGGATATCTATCTCTTTGGCAAAGAAAATGGATATGTCCAGTTTTATGATCAATTTAAACGGGCAGTGAGAAAAGTGGATGTGCAGTGGTGATTTTTCGAGCTTAATTTATCAATTGATGTGCCGCGCACTTATTTGATTTTATAAAACTTGCGTAGTATGAAATAATTCTCACTACTAACAAAAAGTAGGAAAGTGCGCGACTCATTTTTACCGGTATATGTTTAATCGATATTAGTTTTCTGAATTTCTTTTCTTGAATGGAAAATAAATGAAATATGAGGCGGTAATTGGACTTGAGGTCCATGTTCAATTAAAGACACAAAGTAAAATTTTCAGTGCCAGCAGTGCCGAATTTGGCGGTGATGCGAACTCAAAAGTTGATCCGGTGGTTATCGGAATGCCGGGTGTTTTGCCGGTTCTCAATAAAAAAGTTGTCGAATATGCCGTAAAAATGGGGATGGCCACAAACTGTACAATTGCCAGGCATTCCATATTTGCCCGCAAACATTATTTTTATCCAGACCTGCCAAAAGGGTATCAGATTTCGCAATTCGAGGAACCTATTTGTGAGCACGGATTTATCGAAGTCAACGCTGATGATGGCGAAGCCCGAAAAATAAATATTGAGCGCATTCATCTGGAAGAAGATGCCGGAAAATCCGTGCATGCGGAAGAATATGTCGCAAAAAATGAGACGCTGATCGACCTGAACCGGGCCGGGGTGCCGCTTATCGAAATCGTCACCGAGCCCGATTTTCGCTCGCCACAGGAGGTTTACCAGTACCTGACAAAAATCCGCCAGATCGTGCGCTATCTCGAAATTTGCGATGGTAACATGGATGAAGGAAGCATGCGCTGCGATGCCAACGTCTCCATCCGGCCTGTTGGACAACCCGAACTGGGTACGAAAACCGAATTAAAAAATATGAATTCCATCCGCGGCGTCGAGCGGGCGTTGGAATATGAAATTCAAAGACAAATTTCGGCAGTTGCAGATGGGGAATCTATCGAGCAGCAGACTCTATTGTGGAATGCAAACAAGAATATTACCGTAGCCATGCGTTCGAAAGAATACGCGCATGACTATCGTTATTTTCCCGATCCTGATTTAGTCCCTGTTTTAGTCTCGGATGAATGGCGAAATAGCATCGCGGAGTCGCTGCCAGAACTGCCTGAAGCGCGGAAAAATCGCTTCATGGCGGAATTTAAATTACCGGAATACGATGCCACAGTCATTACTGAAGAAAAAGAATTGGCTGACTATTTTGAAAAAGCGGCACTAACGAGTAAAGACCCGAAAATAACCAGCAATTGGATAATGGGCGACGTGTCGCGTATTTTGAATGATGGGAAAATTACAATTAGCGAATTTTCAGTGCCGCCCAAGGGCCTTGCCGAGCTTATCAACTTGGTGGCCGACGGCACAATCAGCCAGAAAATAGGGAAGCAAGTTCTGGATGAAATACTGGCTACGGGCGCATCTGCCCAAAAAATCGTCGAGGATAAAGGGCTTGTGCAAATCAGTGATGTCAGTGCTATTGAAAGCCTGGTGGATGGAGTATTAGCTACCCATCCTGATGAATTTGCACGATTCAAGAACGGTGAAATGAAGCTGATGGGCTTTCTCGTTGGACAGATTATGCGGGCCAGCAAAGGCAAAGTCAACCCGAAAATAGCCAATGAAATTTTACGCAAGAAAATCGAATAAATAGTTGCCGCCTTCATCCACTCCAATTTTTTTAGAAAAAATTCGCAGTTCCAGCAAACGGCGCGTGATTAAAAGTATTTCCCCTTTCCTCATAATTGGTTACTTTAAGTAACCAGTTTGTCTCGAAAAAGTGCCATCCCTTCCTTTCGTAATTTCCGGTTTAATTATAATTAATTTTGGAGAAGGCACATTCCTTGCTTTCGGGGAATTAAACGACTAATTAAAAGAGTAAGATTATTAAGGTAATGGGATAAATTATGCTTGGAAGGTTAAGACAATATACAGCAATTGTCATCGCGCTCATTATATTCGCCAGCAGCATTATCTACTTATTTTGGCAATTGACTGAAAAAAAAGTTGCCCCTGCCGCCAGACTAAATCCGGTAAAAATATATTACGCCGACAATATTTCTTCTGCACATCAACTTGTTTTAAATGCTTTTAATCAAACATATCGTGGAAAAATCGAGGTCGTGCCGATCCATTTGCCATTCAGCAAATTTAGCACAAATGAACGGAAAGAGCTGCTTGCCCGTGCGCTGCGCAGCAATGAGGGTGAGCTCGATATTTTTGCAGTCGATTTAATTTGGGTGCCCCGGTTTGCACGCTGGGCTGAACCACTTTCCCCGCGCATTAACCAGAATTTGCAAAATATATTTCTTAAAGAAGCCCTGAAATCCTGTTATTATGAAAATAGACTCGTCGCTCTTCCATTATATATTGACACCGGATTGTTGTACTACCGCAAAGATTTGTTGCGGCACTATTTCTCTGATTTCGAGGCGATAGAAAAGAAAATTTTAAAGTCAATTTCATGGAACGAATTGCTTGATTTGAGTCGGCGTTTGCCTGAAGAAAAAGGGGCCTTTTTTCTTTATTCTGCAAAAAATTTTGAGGGTTTGGTCTGTAGTTTTATTGAACTTATTCTGAATTTAGACCCGAATTATTTTGACGATGATGTGCTATCATTTGATACTGGCACTGCTCAAAAAGCGCTGCAATTTCTTGTCGATATTGTTCAAAAGGAAAAAATTGCGCCAATCTCAATTACTGAAAATGATGAATATAGAACATCCATTTATGCCCTCGAAAATAAAGGCTTTTTTTGGCGCGGATGGCCCGGTTTTAAAACACAATATAGCGCTACACCGCGTTTTGAGGGAATGCTTGATAATCTCGCAGTAGCCGCCTTGCCCCATTTCAAAAAAGAAAATCCGATATCTGTTTTCGGTGGCTGGAATTTGATGATCTCCAATAAATCGTTGTATAAAAAAGAAGCGCGCATGTTTATCGATTTCTTTCATAAAGCTGAAAATCAAAAAATTATGTATGAAAACGGGGGCTATCTACCGACAGTGCGTGCCATTTACGCCGATTCGGTGTTTATTTCGAATCATTCCGAAGTGCTCTATTATCAAAAGTTGCTGGCACGCGGCGCGCACCGGCCATATCGTGTGAATTACACACAGATGTCGGATGTTTTGGCTTATTATGTGCAAAGAGCCATCAAAAATGAGATTTCAGTCGGCGAAGCGCTTAAACTTGCAACTGCCGAAATAAACTCAGAAAAGGTACTTGTGCGATGAAAAAAAGAAGATTATTTTCGTCAAAACCGCTCAACAGTTGGCTGGCAAGTGCGGTTAAATACCATTTCGAGCTGAAACATATTCTGGTGCTGTTTTTTATTATTGTGCTTGCACAACTGCTGTTTTCCACCGTGCAAAAAGGAGCATTGCAACGATTTTTGCACCAGGCGCAGGATTCATATCAAAAAGATTCTTCAGAGAGATTGGCAAATCTGACCACCACATCGCTGGAGCTGTTGCTCACTTCATCCCTGACTTCGCAAAAACATAATTCTGCTGAAAGTGACAATTTAATTGAGGCCTTTAATATAATTTTGAGCCAGCAGCTATTGCAAAAAAGTGTGATTGATATTTGTGTGATCGTTTCCGATGGCGAACAAAATTATGCAATTGATAATAGCACGGCGCTTTATCAGTTCTTTTTTAGGGATTTGGACGCCATTCCTCCGCCTGATATTCCCCATAACCAGGCATTGGAATATTATTCCGTTTTCAAAGAAAACCTGCAATCAGGGGAGCGTATCCAAACGCATGTTGAAGATGATCAAATTTTTCACGTTTTCGTTCCCTTTGTGCCCAAAGGCGAATATGCCGGTGCAGTTTATTTAAAAAATGTACCTGATTTTACATTCATAACACGCGAAATAATAGCTGGTTATAATCAATCGAGTCTAATTTTTACCGGACTGGTGCTTTTCGGATTTCTTACCATGTTTTTAATTTCATCCTATACTTTGCAAGAACGTGATACCGTTCACGAATTATTATTTACCGAGCGTGAGGAGAAGCTGGCGGAAAGAATCGAGTACCAAAAAGAAGCGCTTTTCACGAAAAGAATCTATCACACCCATCACAAAGCCGAAAAAGTGATGGGATTTATCAAGGAAGATTTACGAGAAATCACTCAGGAAAATATCGAAGATATAAAGTATCGCATGATGAAATATGCGAACTTTGTTTCGCGGGTGATTTACAATATGAAATGGTTTGAACCGCAGATTCAGACTATTCGCAACCTGGCCTTTCAAACAGACCTGAACGAAGTCATCGAATTTGTTGTTATGAACATATTTCAACGCGTTCCACAAAAGTCGAATAAACAAAAATTTAAGCTGGATTTAGATAAAAATATTCCGACTGTTGCTATAAATGAATTTGTCGTTTGGGAAATTATTGAACCATTGATGCAAAATGCATTTGAACACAACGAAAACGGCGGAATTATTGTTAATATTCGAACTGTCTTTTATCCAAACGAAAATATATCGAAAATATTTATTTGGGATAATGGGCAGGGCCTGGACGATGAATTATTGGTCAAGGATCACCTTGGGGTGTGTCGAATTTTTAAGGAAAATATATCGACAAAAGCTGTTGCGCACAATGCGGGCTATGGCTGCTTTATTGCTTATGAGATTGCAACCCAACATTGCGGATGGCGATTGGATGCTGAGAACCATTCCGGCGGTGGATGCCAGTTTATACTGGAAGTAAAACATTGATTTATGAGTAATCTAACTTTAGAAATATTATAAACCTGAGAAATTACAATGAAGCTGGAAAAAGTAAAAATTTTGTTGATTGAAGATGAAGAATACGATGTGCGGAGAGTGCGAAATACCCTGGTTCCGTTTAAGGAGATGCATATTCAGGAAGTGGTTTCTGACGGACAATCGGCGTTGGAGCTTCTGCGGAACGATCCGAGTTTTGACGTGATTATTATGGATTTTCAAATATCCGGCGGTTTGTTTGGTGAAAATCTGATTCAAAAAATAAAAGAGATTGATACCACATTTCAAATTATTGTTATCACTAAAATGACGCTCAATATTACCGACTTTACTTTTGCTAACAAACTGCTCGATGCCGGCGCCATCTGGTATTGCACAAAATACCCTGGCGATATCGAAGATTATATTTACCAACCCACTGATTTTATTTTGAATATATTGAATGCAAAAGCACGGAGAAAACTCGAAAGGGCCAGGCTTGTTTCCGAAAAGAAACTCGACAAAAATGTCCAGGATATCCTCGATCAGCGAAGAATTATTGGTGAATCTGAGAAAACGAACGCACTGAAACAAAAAATTGCCCGCTATGCCCAATCGAATGCAAACGTGTTAATTTTCGGACAATCTGGTACTGGCAAAGAACTGGTAGCTGCAAATTTACATTATTCGAGTCCGCGAAAGACGGAGAATTTTGTCGCGATAAACTGTGGCAGCCTGCCCCGGCATCTTGTTGAGAGTGAGCTGTTCGGTTTTGAAAAAGGCGCTTTTACCGGCGCGACAACCGGTAAAAAAGGTCTCTTTGAAATGGCAAACAACGGCACGATCTTTTTAGATGAAATTAGTGAATTGCCACCGGAAACTCAGGCGAAATTGCTACGCGTAATTCAAGAAGGCGAAGTAGATAAAATTGGCCGAACCAGTAAAATTGAAGTCGATGTGCGCATACTGGCCGCGACAAATAAAAATTTGCTGGAAGAAATAAATGCCAAAAAATTTCGCAAGGACTTGTATTACAGGCTCAATGTTGCATCGATAAAAGTCCCATCATTGCAGGAGCGCCAGGCGGATATTCCTCTCTTGACCCGGTATTTTTTAGCAGAACATCAGCAGGAAACTTCGCAGGGGGGCCGTACTTTAACGGATGAAGCAATGCAAGTCCTCATGGATTATCACTGGCCCGGAAATGTGCGTGAATTACAAAATGTAGTGCAACGACTATTGCTGCTATCCTCCGCAAAAATATTGACGACCGACATGGTTGAAATAGCCCTTGAAACGGGGGAAGAGATGTTTGGGTCACAGGAAATTGGTGCCTTGACAAATCGAAACAAAGACGAACTAAACGCCATTTATGTCAGCCATTGGAACAAAGATATGCTATTACCGTGGCGTGAAATGGAAGCCGTGCTCCAGGAAGATTATTTTTGTTTTGTCCGCGAAAATACAAAATCGGATGCCGATGCTGCTCGCAAGCTTGGATTGGCCCCACCGAACTATTATCGCATGTGTAAAAGGCTCGGAATTAAATAGGGACTTTAAAACCTCCCTTTGAAGGGAGACGATTTATGCTTGTTGAGAGCGTAAATTAGAGGGATGTTACTCCGAATGACTTGGGCTATTTACAATTATTGTTTTTTTAACCTGACGCGCATGCACGTGCAGTGCACGAAGATGATGAATGTGCGTGCATAATCGGTCGATTAAACTTGTTTCGGAAATCGGATCTTACTTTAATAAACCACATTCACTCCTTGGATTTGTAATTATCATATCAATAATTTTATTATTGTTTTGATAAGATTACCCAACCATCTTTTTACTTCCGACTCATTATCCTGCATTTATTTGCACTCCTCCGGTGGCATCATTCTTGTCTTTCCTGCTCTGCACCGAACTCATTAATTAATCAAAGGCCCGAATAATGTTCAGCAGTTTAGTGGGATGGGACTATCTTGTAATCGCTATTTATTTTCTTGTGGTTTTTCTCATCGCCGGATGGGCTATTTTCCATGATTTATCGATCCACAAATCGACAGCAGGCTATTTTCTTGCCGGAAAAAATACCGGCTGGTTTGTCGTTGGTGCCTCACTTTTTGCCTCAAATATCGGTTCGGAACATTTGGTCGGACTTGCCGGTTCAGGAGTTATTTACGGTGTTGCCGCTGCACAATTTGAAATATTTGCGGCCCTCATTCTGATTTTGCTTGGCTGGCTTTTCGTGCCCTTCTATCTGAAAAATCAAGTATATACTATCCCCGAATTCATCGAAAACCGTTACTCCCCGGCAGCACGGGCCTACCTTTCCTGGATGTCTGTGGTGGCCTACATTCTTACAAAAATATCCGTCACAATTGCCGCAGGCGGGATCATTTTCGAGACACTTATTGGAATTAATTTTTGGACCGGCGCTTTCATTGTGATTGTGATCACCGGGGTTTACACAGTTCTTGGCGGATTGCGGGCTGTTATGTACACCGATATGATACAAATGTTCGTTTTGCTTATCGGTGCAGTGGTTCTCACAGTCTCCGGACTAATAGATATTGGTGGTTGGGTTTCGCTAAAAGAGACAGCGGGCAGCTCTTTTTTTAATATGTGGAAACCGGTGACTGATCCCAATTTCCCATGGACTGGAATAATTTTTGGCGCACCAATACTGGGAATCTGGTACTGGTGTACAGACCAGTTTATTGTTCAACGAACGCTCGCAGCACGCAATGTCGATGAAGCCCGGCGTGGTGCAATATTTGGCGGATTTCTAAAAATATTGCCGGTTTTTATTTTTGTAGTCCCAGGCATAATTGCCTACGTTTTAATTCAAAGAGGCCATATTGAGCTTGCTGAAGCGGATCATGCTTTGCCGGCACTGGTCGGTTTTTTGTTACCAGCAGGGCTTCGTGGGCTGGTGGTCGCCGGATTACTGGCAGCGCTGATGAGTTCACTTTCTTCTGTATTTAACTCATGTTCTACGCTGATTACATTTGATATTTATAAAAAATTAGTGCCCAATGCTTCTGAAAAACAACTCATTTTAGCCGGGCAAGTCGCCACCGGGCTGCTCGTTATTTTAGCGTTGCTTTGGATTCCGGTTCTGAACGGCATATCCACCCCCCTTTATCAATATTTACAGAGTATTCAGGCGTACATCTCGCCACCGATTGTCGCAATTTTTTTTCTTGGAATATTTATAAAACGCTTGAATAGCCGCGGTGCAATGGCTTCATTATTTGTTGGCTTCATTTTCGGGATTACGCGGTTAATTTCCGAGATCAACAAAGATTCTCTCAGTGGATACATTCATGATTATGCCACTCTCAATTTTCTGCATTTCGCGATTTACCTTTTTGTTGTTTGTTCCGCGGTTCTGGTGCTCGTGAGTTTTACTGCACCCGCGCCCTCGTCGCAGAAATTGAACGGTGTTACTTTTTCTCCCGGTTGTCTGACACCGGCAGACTCATGTCCGAAGCATCGACTTACAGACATGAGATTGACTCTTGTTCTTTGTGTTTTGGCATTTCTTGTTTGGATCTATTTTACTGGATAAATCATGCGTTTCTAAAATTGTATGATGTGCTTTTTTTACAGAAATCCTCGCAGGTCAGGCTGCGAAATTTGACTTGCCGTACTCGATTTTTCACGCGTAGTGAATTAAAAATATAAATTCACCCGTTGTACAAAATAGAAAGTTTTCAGGATTATTTAAAAAATTCGGTTATTGACATCATTTTCGTCATTCCCGACTGTTTTTATCGGGATTCCATGCTATCAAAATCGTGGAGTCCGGCTATAAAACTGCCGAGCGAAGGCCGGCGGAACAAAACGTTTTTTGATTTATGCAGTAAAATTTTTTCGAAATGAATTCAGTTGAATTATGCACAACGGGGTAACTTATTAAATAACAGCAAGGAGAACAGGTTATGCGATATATATTTTTGCTAGCAGTCAGCGGTTTAATAATGGTGGCCGCATGTAGTTCAAAGTCGCCCAATGCAAAAGAAGAAAAAAAGACGGGTTGGCAACTTGTCTGGGCTGATGAATTTGATAATACTGGTAAACCGGATCCAACCAAGTGGGGGTACGATGTAGGCGGCCACGGCTGGGGAAACAATGAACTGCAATATTATACTGAAGGTGCAAATGCACAAGTAGGAAATGGTGTTCTCACAATTGAAGCCCGTCATGAAAATCACGAGGGAAGTAGCTATACTTCAACCCGGCTGGTTAGCAAAGGCAAAGGCGACTGGACTTATGGCCGTTTCGAAATACGGGCCAAATTGCCCTGGGGGCGGGGAACGTGGCCTGCTATTTGGATGCTGCCAACAGAATGGACGCTGGGCAATGGCAGCTGGCCAGATAATGGTGAAATTGATATTATGGAGCATGTCGGATATTATCCCGGGAAAATTCATGCTTCCATTCATACCAATGCATATAATCATGCGCAAAATACCCAAAAGAGTGGATCCCTTTCTGTTCTTACTGCCATGTCTGATTTTAACACCTACACATTGGAATGGTCAGCAGATTCAATAAAAGCATTTGTGAATGAGCACCATTATTTTTCTACCCCCAATGAAAATTTGGGTTGGGAGAAATGGCCCTTTTATAAAGATTTTCATCTTATTTTAAATCTGGCGATTGGCGGCACCTGGGGAGGAGCACAGGGTGTTGATGACGCAATTTTTCCACAGCAACTGGTTGTCGATTTCGTTCGTGTGTATGAATGGGTTGAATAGGTTTTTTAAGTTAATGAATTAATATTTCTTTATCAAAATGATAACATTTGCTTATTAATTTGATAAAAACATGATAATTCATGCCTGATAAGAAGTTATCTAACTTATTGAAAAAAAAGGCCAATTGACTTTCAGATTACTTTGGAACGAATAATGAATTATAATTTTAACAAGGCAACAGATCATTCCTGTTTTAAAATATTAATGTGGAGTATTAAAATCACGATGCCAATTAAAAAACTCGCCTTTACGATTATTGCATTCTTTATTCTGGTCAGCTCCAGTATTTCTATTTTAGCGGCTGAGGATTCCAAAACTGTCCAGCACAATAAAGTGAAAGAATTGCTGCAAAAGATGACTTTAGCGGAAAAAATTGGTCAGATGAACCAGGTGACCCTGGAAGTCGTCGCCATCCCGTCCGATCCGGGATCATGGCAAAAATTGGATGTAAAAAAGTTGCGTGAAGCCATTCTTGATTATAACGTCGGCTCTATATTAAATGTCGCTGGCGCAGCATATTCTCTGGAAAACTGGCATGAAATAATTTCGCAGATTCAGGATATAGCCACAAAAGAAAGCCGTCTTGGAATCCCAATTATCTATGGAATTGATGCGATCCATGGTGTTACTTACACCAAGGGGGGGACGCTCTTTCCACAGTCGATTTCGATGGCAGCTACCTGGAATACGGAGTTGGTGAAAAAGAGTGCGGAGATAACATCCTATGAAATGCGCGCCTCGGGAATTCCATGGAATTTTAATCCCGTGCTGGGCGCCGGACGTCAGCCGCTATGGTCCAGACTCTGGGAAACTTTTGGCGAGGATGCCTACCTGGCCAGTGAACTCGGATATGCTTATGTGAAAGGTGTCGAGGGTGATGAAAATGAAATAGGGCAAAATACAAAAGGGGCGGCCTGTATAAAACATTATATCGGCTACAGCACCCCAATCACCGGAAAAGACCGGACACCGGCCTACATCCCAACACGCCAATTTCGGGAGCACTACCTCCCTATATTTAAGGCTGGTGTCGACGCTGGGGCCCATACTTTAATGGTGAATTCATCTGAAATAAATGGCGAACCTGTTCACGGAAGTCACTATTATCTGACGGAAATTTTGCGTGATGAACTTGGTTTCACCGGATTTGTCGTTTCGGATTGGGAAGATATTAAACGCCTGCACGGCCGTGAAAAAACAGCGGAAACGCCAAAAGAAGCTGTGCGTCAAGCTGTGATGGCAGGTGTAGACATGAGCATGGTGCCATTCGATTATAGCTTTTATGAACATCTCGTTCAACTTGTCAACGATGGCGAGGTGCCGATGGCTCGCATTGATGAGGCAGTTGGGCGCATATTGATGACAAAAATGGAGCTTGGCCTTTTTGAAAATGCCTATCCCGATGCATCATTAAAGAAAAATTTTGCCAGTAAAGAATCGCAGGCGATGAATTTGCAGGCGGCTGAAGAGGCGGTAACTCTACTCAAAAACGCAGAAAATATTCTTCCATTAAAAAAAGATGCCCGTTTGCTTGTAACAGGACCGAATGCAGATCGCCTTTGTATTTTGAATGGTGGCTGGACAATCACCTGGCAGGGCGACGATGAGAGTTTGTATCCCAAAGAAAAAGACACGATTTTAGAGGCATTGCAAAATGAGTTCGGGAAAAACAATATCAGTTATGTGCCGGGTGCAAAACACGCCGAAATACTCGATATTCCCGCGGCCGTAGCACAAGCCGACTCGGTTGACTATATTATTGCCTGTCTCGGCGAAGAACCCTATTGCGAAACTCCTGGCAATATCAATGATATTTCACTGCCGGATGCGCAACTTGAGCTGGTTGAAACCCTGGCGGAAACGGGAAAACCGGTCATTGTCGTTCTAACGCAGGGCCGTCCCCGGCTGATCACTAAAATTGCTGACAAAGCCGCCGCAATTATTATGGCCTATTTGCCGGGACTGGAGGGAGGCCCGGCGATAGCAAATATTCTCTCCGGTGATACAAACCCCTCCGGAAAATTACCGATCACTTACCCACGTTACCCTAACGATTTTACACTTTACGATCACAAAAATAGTGAAGTTACTGCAGATGGTAATACTTATAACCCATTGTTTAAATTTGGCTTTGGGATGAGCTACACTTCCTTTGAATACAGCGATCTAAATCTGAATTCGGATACATACAATTACAACGAAGACATCGAAATTCAAGTGCGGGTTAAGAATACCGGAGACCGCAAGGGAAAAGAGATTGTGCAACTTTACTTGACAGATCTTTACGCTTCGGTTACTCCTTACTCAAAGCGGCTTAAGGGATTTAAAAAGATCGAACTGAACCCGGGAGAATCTGAAGATGTCACATTTGTTTTAAAAAACGAAGATCTTGCATTTATTGGATTGAAAAATAAACCTGTTGTTGAGGCAGGAGATTTTAAAATTAAAATTGGTGAACTGGAACAAAAATTCACTTTGCTTGACAAAAAATAATCCCGGTGATCATTGGCCATTTTTCAGGCCAGATTTTGAAATATGCCATTGGAAAGCAATAAATGTAATTTTATCAACCAATATATTCTTCACTTTGAGGAGGTTTTATGAAACGCTTTTTACTGATGTTGACTGCAATGCTCTTTTTTTCAGGGATTGCAAGTGCACAAGAACTGGTGAATGGCTTTGATGTTGAGCCTGATTCGAGTTTTTGGCATCATGAAATTGTTGACGGTTCGGATACAACACAAATTGTTGTTACCTATACCGATGAGCAAGTGCAAGATGGCGCTATGTCCATGCGCCTTGACTGGACAGTTCAGGCATCGCAAGGCTGGGGTGGTTTTGCCAATATTACCCACTCCGCAGATAGCAGTGAGTTTTTTGATTGGTCTGGCGCAACGCATATTAGTGTTTGGTATTATGTTGCGGCACCTTCATCTGAAGTTGGCGCCGTTGAGTTGCGTCTGCTGTTACATGAAGGCAGTGATGATCCCAATGATCCGGAATACTGGTACAGCCATCATAAAATTTTGGATATCACAGAGCCAGGTTGGAACGAATTGAAATTTGAATTGCGTGATATTAAATCGCAAAATGAATCCATTGGATTCTGGCAGCCAGGCTGGGCCGGCGCTGGTGGCAATGCTGAATTTAATCCTGACAAAATTGTAGCTTATAAATTCGAATTTTCCATTGATGGCTCTCTGCACAATGCCAGCGACCCAGGTAATTCCGGAACGGCTACTGGCACCATTTATTTTGATAATCTTCGTGTTGTTGGACATACGCAACCTGTCCTTAACTTTTTTGACACAGCCGGTGCAGATGCTGCTTTCACGGTAGAAGGTACAGGCACAAGTGCCGTGACCGTTACTGATAATTCTGAAAATACAGTTGAAACTGCATCAGCACAAATTGATTGGAAAGTTGACGCGGATCAGGGTTGGGGAGGTTTTGTTGCGATGAAATTTGGTGGTGATGAATTTCTGCCAGATATGTCTGGAAATACCCATTTATCTCTTTGGTATAATAACCTTGTTGCATCTGATCAGCCCGGAAATGTCGTATTCCGTCTGCAATTACATGAATACTCTGAAGGCGATGATCAGGATGAAGTATGGTTTTATGAAAATAATGTTATGCTCGATACGACAGCTGGATGGCATAAATTATTGATTCCTCTCGAAGATAGAGGCATCGGTGGCGCGCCAAATGCCGAAGGTTTTAATAATCCACAATGGGGTGGTGCACTGGGAAATTCGGTGTTTGACCTTGATAAAATCAAAGAATATGAAATTGCCTTTTCTGCTGCACAACAGGGAACAATATCACAGGGCACATTGTTGCTCGATAATTTTGAACTCGCTGGTTACCGTGAAACCGATCTGATAGGTCCAGTAGCGGTAGAAGGCATCACTGCAGCGCCAGATAATTATTTTAATCTCGTAATCTGGCAGGATGTCCCTGGTGAATCTGATGAGAAATATGATGTTTATGCCAGCACGGAAGAAATCGTCGAAATAACGGATCCAAATGTTGAACAAATTGCATATGGTGTCGCACGTGGTATCCAGGTAGCTACTCATTACATAAATTACCCACTTGTGGACACATCAGTTGATTATTATTATGCTGTCAGGGCAACAGACAAAGCGAAGAATCCAGGTGAAGTTGGTTACTCAGATGGCGCTGTCACGAATATGGCTAAAGGTGTACCTACGGTTTCACTTACAGTACCAACCAATTTTGTTGCCGATGGTGATTTTACCGAATGGACAGACGCAGGAATCCAACCGTTTGTTTTTAAACAATCAGATACGCATATTGCCATAGGCGAATTTGACAATGATGATGATTTAACAGCCACTGTTTACATTGCTGTTGATAATGAATACCTCTATTTTGCTGCTGATGTTATCGATAACGTCTTCTCGTTTGAACCAGCAGGCGATTGGTGGTTGGATGATGCTATAGAAATGTGGTTTGGATTATTTGATAGCCGTACTGGTCAGAAAAGCGGCCGTGGTGGCGGTGAATTTCCTGATTATTCAATCGCATTCAAAGCCAGTGACCTCGATGGAACCAGTGTAAAAATGAGTGTTGATTCTTCGGATTACCATTTTGAAGGATTCAACCCTGACTGGGTTATGGAAGCCCGAGTAAAAATTGCTGATTTGCAGGCTGAAGGCGATACACCATTTGTCCCTGTAAATGGTATGCGTATTCCTATCGACATTGCTATCCACGATGCTGATGCCAACAATGTCCGTGATGGAGTTTTGAGTTTTTCACCATTGAATATGGATAATTCCTGGCAATCACCTCGTAACTGGTCATACACCTGGATTGGCGATCAGTTTGTCCCAACTTCGGTTGAAGAAAATACAGATGTCGTACCAGCCGGATTTGCATTGAATCAGAATTATCCAAATCCATTTAATCCGGAAACAACCATTTCTTATTCTCTGCCAACAGCCGAAAATGTAAAGGTTGTTCTTTACAATATGCTGGGTCAAAAAGTACAGACGCTGCTGCAATCGCAACAGCCTGCTGGAACGCATAAATTGACCTTGAATGCTTCTAATCTTGTTTCAGGCGTCTATTTCTACAGTATTCAGGCTGGCAATTATAAGCAGACGAAGAAAATGGTATTGATGAAATAGTATCAAATAACCCGCGATGAGATCGTTGCTTTTTAGCGATAATATCGCGGTGTTTTTCAGTTAGATTGATTCCATCACTCCAGAGTGATGGAATCAAGATACTGGAGCCATACTTCGCCCTATGAAGTAAGTTTGATGAAAAACGTTAAACTAAATTTACAAATGTTGTAAAATGAATCAAAAATAGCTCTTGGAAGCGTCATTTAGTGCTAAGAATATGATGATTAAGCATGTACGGATGAGGAGAAGTTAGGAAAAGAGTGGATTTCATGATTGAAAAAATGACCTTCCATAGAGCTATTATTAAGCCGAGATAATACGAATGAAATTTTATAAAAACTTACGTGTTTTTTTCATTGTCTCAACTGTTTTGTGCTGCAGTTTTAGTACAGAAATAATTGCCCAGACAACCGGTAAAATAAAAGGTAGAATAACCGAGGAACGCACAGGAGAGGCACTTGCTGGCGCATCTGTCGTTATCGATGGCACGAACAGGGGTGCAGCGGCTGATCTCAACGGCGAATATGTCATATTAAATATGCCTCCCGGAAAATACAGCCTTACTTTTCGGATGATGGGTTACGGCACCAAGAAAATAGCCGATCTTACTGTCTCTGTAAATAGAACTGTTACAGTTGATGTGCAAATGCAGGACGAAGTGTTGAGTGGCGAAGAGATCATCATTACAGCTTCTAAAATGGGAATTAAAAAAGATCAGACCAGTTCCATTCGTAATGTCTCAGCTGAATCTATTGAAATTCTTCCGGTATCCGATGTAGCCGCAGTTGTGGAAATGCAGGCGGGTGTCGTGAAAGGGCATTTCCGGGGTGGTCGTGTGACAGAAGTCTCATACATGATCGATGGATTACAGGTGGATGAGGTTTTTGACGGTCAGTATAGAACAGTGGATCTCGAACCGGAATCTATACAGGATTTGGAAGTCATCACCGGAACTTTTAATGCCGAGTACGGGCGCGCGATGAGTGGAATTGTCAACGCAGTTACCAAAGATGGCGGCTCAGAATTTCATGGATCTTTTTCCAGTGAATGGGGTGGCTATCTGACTGGAAATAACGATATCTGGTATGGACTCGATGAAGTCGATTTCTTACGAAACCAGGATTATAAAGCCAGTTTAAGCGGCCCTCTTTTTACAAACAAATTAACTTTTTTTACAAATATCCGCTCACAGGATAACAAAAATCATCTCTATGGAATTCGCAGATTTGATGTTGATAATTTTAGCAATTTCCGGGGTGATGATCCAAGCTTATGGTTTTCGCAGGCGACTGGGGACAGCGCCTATGTACCGATGGATCGCGATGAAAATTTTTCCGTAATGGGCAAATTGACAGCCCATATTACAGATGCATTGCGTGTCTCATTTCTCTCCACTTATAATAAAGATACCTGGAGAGATTATGACCATGGATTTAAATACAATCCTGATGGTAAGCCGGCCTCGCACCGGGATTCCAAAATGAACACGCTTCAGGTGAATCATCTTTTGTCCGAAAGAATGTTCTATGAATTGAAATTATCTCGCATTGATAACTTTTCCGGTTGGTACGTTTTCGAAGATCCATTCGATACTGGATATGTTCACGATCTTTTTCACGATGATACCGGCCCCGGTTTCTGGACCGGCGGACAGAATAAAGACCATAACGAGCGTACACTCATCGATACAAATTTAAAGTGGGATTTTACCTGGCAGATTAATAAAAAACACAGTATTAAAACAGGACTGCTCTACACAGAGCATGATCTCGATGTTGAAAATGTGCAGATTCGGAATAAATATTATGGTACAGATCTGGAATTTTTTCTATATGAACCAGTCACATTACCGGATTCAACCGTTTATTCAGATATTTACCATGTTAAACCAGTTGAGTTTGCTGCCTACGTGCAGGATAAAATGGAATTTAGCGAAATGGTCGTTAATCTTGGCTTGCGCTACGATTATTTTGATCCGGCATCTGTCTATCCTTCGGAAAGACGTAATCCTGCTAACCAACTCAGCTACCCGGAACATCCTGAGCGGCAATCGACTTATCCAGACGCCAAGCCGCAAGTACAGTTGAGCCCGCGGCTGGGATTATCTTATCAACTTGGCGAAGCGGCACTTTTACGGTTTAGTTATGGCCATTTCTTTCAAATGCCACCACTGTTTGCTTTGTATGAAAACAGCTCCTTTCGGGTAGCGCCTACCAATTATGAAACCACGATGGGTAACGCCCAATTAAAAGCGCAGAAAACTGTCCAGTATGAAGTCGGTTTATGGCAACAACTCATGGATAACATGGGACTGGAAGTGGCGCTCTTTTATCGCGATATTTATGACCTACTTGGTGCAAAAGTAGTCACGACTTTTAATCAAATTCGCTATGGATTATACGATAACAAAGATTACGGCAGCGTCAAGGGACTTGAATTAAAATATGATTATAATCAGGGACCTGTTTCAGCTGTTTTGAATTATACATTGCAGTTCACCAGGGGGAACGCTGATAACCCTACACAAACTTTCGACCGCGCAGGTGATAGCAAAGATCCAATTCCAAGACTCATACCAATGTCGTGGGATCAGCGTCATACATTTAACTTCACGGTCGGATATAATCAGCCAAATTATGGTCTAACATCCATTTTATCTTATGGCTCTGGTTCGCCTTATTCCTATTCGCCGCTTACAGAATCAATATTGTCGCGTGTTAATTTGTATGAAAATAACGACTGGATGCCAAGCGTTTTTGATGTCGATATAAATGCCTATTATAAATGGAATTTGAGTCATGGTGTGGGCTTGCGATTTACCTTGCAGGTATATAATTTTCTCGATCGTTTGAATGAGAATTGGGTCAACGGCAATACCGGGCGAGCTTATCGTAGTATTATAACAGATGCTGACATTGCCGGTCATCGCAGCGATTTTAATACGTTTGAGGATACCATACAGAATCCTTCAGCGTATTCTGCCCCACGTCTGATAAAATTTGGCGTTGGTGTCACGTTTTAGCCTTAACTAGCATGATATGAAATTAAAATATAGTGATTGAAATAAAGGCTTTAAATTATGTTAAACCGTAAATTTCACCTCCTTTTTCTACTCTATTTCATTTTGGGCGTATCCTTATTTGCTCAGGGAAAGGAATATAATGGCCCTGAAGACCCTGCTGGTGATATCGCCGAAGAAAAAGAAGGATTTATGACCGGGAATCGTATCAATCTTTATTTTCGTAATACCACGGAGTTATCCGACTGGCCGCGGGTGGATGCCTCGTTATGGCCCAATAATGCTGACGGCGTTAAAATGCTCGATGGTATCGCTCTGCTTGTCGGTGCCCGGGTATATATTAAAAATGATTCAATTCCGGTCACGGATTCCACAACAATCGCCAACAGCACCGGTCTGGACACGTTGTATTTTCTGCAAACGAGCTATCGGGAAGAAATGGATCGCGATCCAACCGGGACAATTGAATGGGGTTTTTATCCGGCTCCAGGTTATTCCAATCCGGCAAGCGATTATCCGGCTATGAGCAATATCGAAGAATCCTGGCCGACAGGCGGGTGGCCGAGCTCAGGTTTTTCAACAAAATGGCCCGGTGAATGGAATGGCCGTTTTGGACGTGGGATCAACTATGCCCAACTGGAAACGTTTTTTGTTGTCAACGATGCCCAAGACCAGGAAAGATTGGGCCCTGAAGATCGGGTGAAATATTATCCCAGGCCAGGAAGATTTATCGGTGACTTAAATAGCAATGTGACCATTCAAAAAGGAAAACCCTGGGGTGGGCTTGGAATTCGAGTAGAGCAACGCGGATTTCAATGGAATAATCCGCAGGCTCGGGATGCGCTGTTCTGGGAATACACCATTGCAAATATTTCTGATTATGATTTACCCGAAGTTGCATTCGGCTACTGGGTGGATAATGGTATCGGCGCAGAGCGTGATGATGAACTTGGTTTTTTCGACCGCGAAGTGGATATGGCTTACTCCTGGGATACAGATGAACTGGGCGCCGGTGGTCTGCGAACCGGAACCATGGGTTTTGCCTATCTCGAGAGTCCGGGACTGGGATTCGATGAAATAGATAATGATGGAGATGGTCTTCTCGATGAAAGGCGCGATAACGAAGCTGTCCGAAAAGTAGGCCCGATGGAAGGTATCGCCGATTTAAATAAATTTCTTGAATTCTATAAATTGCAGCCTGAAGATTTGAAGGAGCACTGGGACGCAGATGAAGATCAGGATTGGCAAGATGGCGAAGACCTAAACGGAGACGGCATTTATCAAACCAATGAGTTTGCCGGTGATGATGTCGGTATTGATGGTGTTGGGCCTGGTGAATTAAACTACAACGGCCCTGATGAAGGGGAGTGTGACCATCGTCCCAGCCTGAAGGAAGGCGTGAATTCGGAACCCAACTTTGCCTTCACCGATGTTAATGAATCAGACATGGTTGGTTTGACATCATTTCGTTTGTTTCCTGTACCCAGCCATGCTTCTGATTATCGCTGGTTTCGTGGTGATGAATCCATGTGGGAACTCATTGGTCAGGATTCAACATTGGAATTTCTCGGCAATACCAGTAATTTGATCGAAACTTTTGCTTCGGGCCCATTTCCGCTTTTTAAAGGGCGGACAGAGCGTATTTCGATGTCAGAGTTGCATTCATACGATCCGTTGCAGGGTTTGAACAGCGATGCCCACACGGCCCCGGCTTTGTATGAGCAGAAGCGAATCGTTCAGGTTATTTACGATAAAGATTATCGCTTTGCCCAACCACCGCTCATGCCGACACTTACGGCAACCGCTGGAGATGGCGTGGTCATTTTAACCTGGGATGATCGAGCCGACACAAAAACACGCGATCCATTCGTTGGCAATGTCAATGATTTTGAAGGCTATAAAGTTTATCGGGCATCCGACAAAAGAATGTCCGATGCAGAAGTTATTACCGACGGATTTGGCACAGCGTCCATCAAAAAACCGATATTCCAATGCGATTTAATTGATGATAAAATGGGATTTACAGATTTTGCTATCTTTAAAGGCGTCGCTTATAATTTAGGCGGGGATACTGGAATCGTGCACCATTTTATTGATGAAGAAGTGCAGAATGGCAGGACTTATTATTATGCGCTCGTAGCATACGATTACGGTGCGCCGGAAATCGAACCAGGTATCGCTCCCTCAGAAAATAGTATAATAATCGATCTCGATGAAAATGAGGATATTCGTGGTATCAGCAAGAATGTTGCCGTCGTCGTGCCGCATGTTAAAGCATCCGGTTACACGCCGCCATCAATCGAAATTGATGATAGTAGAGTACGATTTGGAACGGCTGATATCTCGGCAGAAGTGCTGGCGAATGGCGCTTTGCAAGTTGATCATACCTACGAATTGACTTTCCTCGTCGATACACTCTTCACTGTCACTGGTTCGGAAATTGGATTCGAATACATAAATAATGGTCTGCAAGTTCACGATGTTAGTGCTGATACGACTTTAATTTATGAGGATACGCCTTCTCATTCTTCATTCAATAACGTTGTTTATAACGATTCTCTTGAATATTGGGCATTAAATGCAAGTGGAGATTTGGCTACGGATGTTTTTGATGGTATTCGGTTAATTATCGATAATATCGTTGAAATACCAACCATCGACCGGGATAAATCTGGCTGGCTGGTTGGCAATGCCCCAATCCGTATCGTTGAAACTTCTGTCGAATCGAAACGCTTTGCCTGGGATTATGAAATCGTTTTTACAAATAATTCTGCGGCTTATACCGGACGCAGCACCAGAGCAACCATGCGTAATGAAGCGAATACACGAATTGCCAGCTCATCAATTCTTTTACAACAGGATTTCAGTTTTTACGTTTTGAATAAATCCTTTCAAAATGCAGAAGGGGAATACCTGAAAATGGATTTGGCTGTGGAAGATATGAACGGTAACGGCACTTTCGACATGCTGGAAGATCGTATTCTTGTTGGTGATGTTTCTTCAGCAAACCGCTGGAACGGGACTGTATTTATTTTGGATTTTACCTATGCTGGCACGGAAGAGTTTTTGCCTAAAGTTGACGACATCTACCAGCTAACATTTTTGAAACCATTTATGACTGAAGATGTTTTTAGGTTTAAAGTATTGCCTGAGGGGCAACTGGATGAAGAAGAAATTCGACATTCCATGGCTAATATTAAAGTTGTGCCCAATCCGTATGTCGGTACAAACGCCATGGAAGAAGCTGTACAGAATCCGTTTCTTAACCAGCGCCGCCGTATTCTGTTTACCCATTTGCCTGCACAGTGTGAAATTAAAATTTTTACCAGTAGCGGTGTATTTGTTGATGAGGTAATTGTTGAAAATAGTAGCGATAATGGTTCTGCCCACTGGGATCTCCTCAGCAATGAAGGACTTGAGATAGCGGCTGGAATTTATGTTTTTTACGTTCGCGCATCTACTGGTGACGAGAAAATTGGCAAATTTGCTGTCATAAAATAAAAGAGAAAAATTATGCACGATATTAGAAAAATAATCAATACCGGACTGGCGATGCTGATGCTCTTTTTCTCTGTTACAGCATTGCAGGCTCAAAAACCTTACCGCGTGGGAACCACGGCTGCCAATTTTCTGGAAATCGGATTCGGTGGCGCTGGAAATGCGATGGGGGAGGCCTACGTAAGTGCGGCACGCGATTTGTCGGCGATATATTGGAATCCGGCTGGGTTGGCCTTTATGGAACAAAATGAAGCGCAATTTTTCTATCAGCCCTGGATTGCAGATATTAATATTTCATTTGCCGGTGTTGGAATCGTCCTGCCAAATATTGGTACATTATCGCTTGGTGTATTTAGCGCAGATTATGGAACAATGGACGTGACCACAGTCTTTCAGCAGGAAGGTACGGGCGATTCGTTCAGTTCGAGCGATATCGCAGCTTCTCTATCTTTTTCACGAAGACTGGCAGATTGGTTTGCATTTGGCGCCACTGCGAAATATGTGTCATCCAATATTTGGCACAGCACAGCGAGAGCGTTTGCCCTGGACTTAGGTGTGCTGATCGATACGCAATTTCTTTCGGTCACCGGTTCAAAGGCCGATGGAATGAGCATTGGAATGAGTATTTCCAACTATGGCACCCGTTTAAAATATGACGGTATTGATTTATACAATCCTATCGATATCTTACCCAATGAAGCAGGCAATTTCCGTGACACACCAGGCCAATTCCATTTGGAAAACTGGGAATTGCCTCTGATCTTTCGTGTCGGAGTTTCAATCACACCACTCATCGTTGGCAACCAGCGATTATTGATTACAGCCGATGCATTGCATCCTAATAATAACAGTGAGTCCGTCAATCTTGGTGGCCAATATAAACTAAAACTATCTTCAAACAGTACTTTCTACTTACGTGGTGGTTACAAAGCTTTGTTTATGGAAGAAAGTGAATTTGGTGTAAGTGCGGGTGGTGGGATGGACCTGCGCCTGTTGAACAATTTGGGTTTAAAATTGGATTATGCTTATCGTGGTGTTGGAATTTTAGGGAAAACCCATTCTTATTCAGTGGGATTTCTCTTTTAAAATTTCACGGGACAGAGTAACTTTACAATGCCCTTTGTCGCATGCGGCAAGGGGCATTTTTACTTTGAAATATATAATATTTGTACTAAGCTTGCAATGATTGTTACTTTCCAGTTTGGCTTACTTTCAGCCGCAAATCATCACGGATTAATAACAGATACTTCTTTTTTTCTAAGAATACTCTAATTATCTGTGATAATCAGTGTTCATCCGTGGCTGAAAACGAACAAAAACAAATATTTTTGTTGAGTTGGTAATTTAATACAGAATTGGTTTTTTAAATGTTTAAACTTGTTTTCAGTTTTCGATTTTATACCGCTATTGTGATTGTTTTTTTTAATCTCTCGGGCTGTGATTTTGAGCAGAAAGTTGAAAAATCCGCGCAAGAAACCATTATTGCGCAAATCGGTGATAAAAGTATTTCACTCAATGAATTTATTCGACGCGCGGAATACACCATCCGGCCGGCCTATTGCCGGGGTGAAAATTATATCCACAAAAAAATTGTACTCAATTCCTTGATCGCTGAAAAACTTTTCGCATTTGAAGTTGCCGATGACAGCCTGTTGCAAAATCAGGAAGAATTCAACGATTATCTCATCGGACGGCAGGAACAGGCAATGCGGCAGATGTACTATTTTAAAGAGGCTCATGAAAAAACTACGGTTGATTCCTCAGCCCTTAAAAAAGCATTTGCAGTTGCAGGGCGTGATTATGAAATTTCCTATCTGGCTTTCAACAACAAAAAAAGTGCAGAAGAGGCTGCAAAGACTTTGGTTTCGCCAAATAGTGATTTGGCTGCCACAGCAGAGCAATTATTTGGTAGCCCTGTTGTTAAACAACGCAAAGTGAGCATTAATCCCCAGGAAAATGATAACGTCATAGAAGCCCTTTTTAGCGATAATTTAAATAAGGGACAAATTATCGGGCCGGTAAAGGTGGCAAAAGATAATCATATTTTCATGCAAATCGATGGCTGGATTGACCATAAAGTGATCACTGAAAAAACCATACAGCAACGATATGCAGATACCAAAGAAAGATTGCATACGAAAAAAGCTATGGATGCATACGAAAAGCATGTCGGTGCATTGATGAAAAACAAAAAAATGGAATTTTCCCGTCCAGTTTTTATGAAGGTTGCGGAACTGGTAAAACCGCTCTATTTGCGCTCGATTGATGAAAAAAAGGAAACTTTTAATGCCAGATTGTGGGAAGGGGGTGCGCCCGATTTGAAACTTGACGAATTGGGTGCGGAAATGGATAAGCTGGTCGAAAAACCACTTTTTCAGGTTGACGGGGTGACTTGGACAGTTGGTGATTTCGAAAAGTATATGCGCAAGCACCCATTGGTTTTTCGCAAGCGGAAATTATCCGAAAAAACTTTTGCCAGTGAATTCAGACTTGCTATCGCGGATATGGTGCGTGACTATTACATCACAAAGGATGCTTACGCAAAAGGTTATGACAAGCTACCGGAAGTTCGCCGTAATGTGGGCATGTGGAAGGATAATCTTTACCATTTATACTATCTGAATAGCCTGCTCAAATCAAGTGGAAAAATGGCAGAATATCAGGCCAATCCCTTGAATGTTATCGAAGAAGATTTGAATAGCATCGTTGAAAAATTACAGAAAAAATACAGTGGTAAAATTCAAATTGATACCGACAGTTTTGAAAGTGTAAATTTGAGCCGCATCGATCTCATGGCCTATCAGAAAAATGTGCCATTCCCGATCCTCGTTCCTCACTTTCCGCAAATCACGACCTACAACCGTCTCGATTACGGAAGTAAGATGGGAGATGATGAGTAAGTAATTCGATTTTTATTTATAAAGTATGTTGTTTTTTTAGTCACGGATCCTGACTAATTTTTTTCATAAATCCGCTTCGTCCATCAAATTATTGTTCAATTTTTTTTAGGCTTTTAATTGCATCCCTAACGTCAAATGGAAATATAAAATGAGATCAAATGTCCTGAGTTTTGTAATCCTGTTTTCAATAACCGTAACGGTTAATTCGCAGGGATTTTTACACCGGGATAACCAAAAAATAGTTGACGGTGCTGGAGCAGAGGTTATTCTCCGCGGAGCAGGTTTGGGTGGCTGGATGCTGCAGGAAGGCTACATGCTGCAAACCAACAGTTTCGCCAATGCCCAATATGAGATTCGTGATAAAATCGAACAATTGGTCGGACCGATAAATACTGAAAATTTCTACACCGCCTGGCTGGAAAATTATTGCCAGAAAGCGGATATTGACTCGCTTGCAGCCTGGGGATTTAATTCAATTCGGTTGCCAATGCATTATAATCTATTTACCCTGCCAATCGAAGATGAGCCAGTCGCTGGGGAACAAACCTGGCTCGATACCGGATTTGAGCTCACAGACAAGCTTCTCGACTGGTGTGAAGCCAATGAAATCTACCTTATTCTTGATCTGCACGCAGCACCCGGTGGGCAGGGAAAAGATGCCGCTATTTCGGATTATAATCCATCGAAACCATCGTTGTGGGAAAATTCGGCTAATCAAGTTAAAACAGTGGCTTTGTGGCGTCAACTCGCGGAAAGATACGCCAACGAACCGTGGATTGGTGGATACGATTTGTTAAACGAAGTCAATTGGGACATGGCTGGAAATGTTCCCCTGAAAAATTTATATTTTCAAATTACCAACGCTATTCGGGAGGTTGATCGAAATCATATCATTTTCATTGAAGGTAACTGGTGGGCCAATGATTTCACCGGGTTGACACCCCCATGGGACGACAACATGGTCTACAGTTTCCACAAATACTGGAGTTTCAACGATCAGGCTTCAATTCAATGGATGCTCGATATGCGCAATACCTACAACATTCCAATTTGGTGCGGCGAGTCGGGTGAAAATTCCAATGTCTGGTTTACCAACGCGATCAAACTTTTCGAGAAAAACGGCATCGGTTGGGCGTGGTGGCCCTATAAAAAAGTCGATTCCATTTCGGGAACATTGTCTGTAACAAAAAATCCGGGATATCAATCTTTGTTGAATTATTGGGAAGGGAACGGCAGTCAGCCCTCGGTTGCCGTCGCGAATCAGGCTTTAATGCAGCTCGCAGATGATCTCAAATTAGCCAACTGCAATATAAATAATGACGTGATCGACGCCATGATTCGCCAGGTTGCCAGCGTTGAAACGCGACCATTTAAAAAACACAAACTGCCTGGAGTGGTTTTCGCTTCGGATTACGATTTTGGCTCCAATGGTTTTGCCTATTTTGATCAGGACACGGCCGATTTTCACGTTTCAACCGGAACATGGACAGGCTGGAACTCCGGCTGGGCCTATCGAAATGATGGTGTGGATATCGGTCCGTGTGAGGATAATGATAATACCAATGGCTTCAATATCGGCTGGGTTGAAACGGATGAGTGGTTAAAATATACCGTTGAGATTGAACAATCCGGAACCTATGATTTTAATTTTCGCATGGCCAGCGAGGTTGGAGTAGGAATATTTCACCTCGAGCTGGATGGTCGAAATGTCAGCGGACCGATTGAAATTCCCAATACCGGCAGCTGGCAAACGTGGAGAAACGTGCCCGTAAACGGTGTCCCCCTCGAGGCTGGCACCCACCGGCTCAAAGTGTTTTTTGATAAAGCGGGTGGTAATTTAAATTACTTTGAAGCTGCCTTCACCGGCCAGCCTATCGAATTCAAAATTTTGGGCGCGGAAACATCAACTGACGGAACAAGATTGTTGGCAACTTTGAGTAAAAAAATGCCAATGCCTTTGGCTTCAACTGCCGGATTTACGATCCGTTTTAATGGAATACTCGCATCGTTTTCTCATGTGGAGCTCGATAGCTCCGGTTATATTTTGCAGTTCAATTTGGGTGCGACTCCGCGCTTTACCGATGAAATTACCCTTTCCTACGCCGGAGAAAGCTTGTTGGATGTGGATGGCATCCAACTGCCAAAGTTTTTTGATTTTGCGGTAAGAAATAATGTGCCCGACCGTCAAATGATTCCCGGTAAAATTGAAGCGGAAGATTTTGACGAAAACAACGGCTTTGGCCTCGAGGGAACCTCGGACACCGGCGGTGGTGAAAACCTCGGCTGGTCAGATCGCGGCGATTATGTGGACTACAATGTAATCGTGCCGGTGGCGGGCACTTACACTATTCGATATCGTTTTTCGGCGCTCAATTCTGGCAGCAAACTGATTGCTGAATATATAAAAGATGAGAAAACGACATTGTTGCACCTCGTGACTTTTCCAGCAACGGCGGGCTGGCAAAATTGGCAAATCGCTGAAAAAGAAGCCCAATTCCCAGCCGGTGAATATGTGCTGCGCCTGCGTGTCCTCGACGGCGGATTCAACCTCAACTGGTTTGAAACCATAAAAGTGGCCACTTCAGTTGATGAGAAAAATAAGGACGACGGAATCGGAGAGTCTTTTCAGTTGCAACAGAATTTTCCCAATCCTTTTAATCCGACTACAACGATCGCTTTCAGCCTACCCAAAACAGATTTTGTCACTTTAAATATATTTAATGCCCTTGGCCAGCGTATCGAAACACTTATCGCCGAGAAAAAAAATGCCGGCAATTACCACATTGAATGGCACGCCGGGAATGTGCCCAGTGGAACCTATTTTTATCGTCTGCAAGCCGGGGGGGCTCACCATGTGAAAAAACTTATTCTGAAAAAATAAAATTTAGCATTTTCAATATTATGAGTAATTAATACTCGTGTATATATCGATTTTATCTAATTTCTAAAATAAATAAGAGTTTTTTGCATTACGCCGAAGACAACAATCAACAGCACAAATAATTTTACTGCGAATTTTTAATTTTTTACTAATTTGTGCGACTTCATTTTTGATCAATATCCGAATTTCTGCAGGTATCTCATCTGATAGTTCATTGTCGGGTAAAACATCATCGATACTTCGAGCCGTTTTTTCAATTTTATTACTTACGAACCCATCCTGAATATGCAAATTTTCATTCGTAATCTTTGTTTTGTTTGTGGGTTTCATGGCTCCTCCTGCTGGGGCAGCAAATTGGAATTTCAGTCATGAGATAAAAAAAAGGCTCTCTTAAAAAAAGAGCCTTGTAAATTGGTATCATTAAACTAACAATTGAGAATGAAATGCTTCGTTCTGGTATCTGGATCTCTAAAATATCGGAGAATATATTCTATAAAATCGCGAAGAAATGGGTCCTCGATTGTAATTAATTTTCGCTCGATCTGTTCCACCATTAACTCTCTGAAATTTGCATAAGCACGTTTTTTATAGCTTTTCAAAGCATCGATTGTACTAAAACCCAAATAGCTTTGCAATTCGGCCGAGGTCGTCAATCGAGCAGTCGTATAATTGATCAGCTCCCGTTCGCGGTAATCAAGCTGCAATAAACTGAATGCTTTGGCTTGTTCTATAATTTCTTCAACTTCCAGGATATAGTCTTCGATCTGAACAGGGAGAGCGTAATTATCGTTGTGAAAATTTTTCATCAAAGTTCTAAGGCAGTCCTGCGAGTCGTCATAATTTTCGACATGAGAGATATCAATTCTATCAATGTGCTTCGCCACAAGGTAGCAGCGCTGATTTCTTGCTGTTGCTTGAAGCCAAGCACAAACCCCACCAATCGACCTGTTTGTAATTTTTTGGGCATTCATATAAAATTGTTCCCATGTATACTCAGTTAAATTTTCCGGGGAGCAGATACGTATCAAGGGGTTGCATGAATGAATGTGGACTTCTTTTGCAAACGCACAAGAGAGAAGTTTGATCAGTCTCCGATACGCAGTTCGGACTGTTGCGGTTGGGGGTGTACTAACTGACTCTCTTGTATCAGCAAAGGAAAAGAAAACTTGTAAAGCCGAGAGTATGAGATTTTTTCTCTTATTATTCTTGGCCATTGTGTTCTCCTCATTTTATTTGTCCAGGCGTTCACGCTTCCAAATAATCCAGCGGAGATACTCATATTGTACTATTTGACTATATAAATAATGAGTTGAAAACAAGTTATTTCCTTCCATTCCTCCGGCTCCTTTTTTTATATGTTTATATTTATTTAACATAATTCATTTTATTAGGTTCCACCGACCAAAGTTCAGTTCACCAATTTTATGGCATTTAGTTAAACTTTGCTACGTGGATAACATACCTTGTTGATGTAAAATATATAGAATTATGACTATAAGTATGATGGTAGAAATTGCGATAGCTAAAAACATAAACTTAACGAGAGAAAATATAGCTTTAATCACACTGCCTCCCTTTTTATCTTCATCATCGAGGGAGCTTAGAAGTATGAAATTACTTAAATCCACACTCATGGCTATGCCCTCCAGGTTATGATTAAATCAATTTACTTTCCGATTATATGGATGGACTATTTTCTGAAAGTGTCACATTTTTTTAAATTTCATTAGTCTATTATCAGTTCTCAACTTGCAGAAGTAAATATTCTTGTCATTATTTTTATATTGCTTTGTCCGGCAATTCGATTATATTTCAGGCTGATTTATTTTCCATTAAATTTGCCTATTAATAGACGCTGGAAAATGAGATGAAAAGTTACTTTACCCATCTGCAATGCACGAAATCGCAACAGCACTTTAGCACCTCGGAATTGGTCAATTTAAGTGACATCGGCGCCCCGGTTTTTGCCAATTATGACCTTGCATCCGCGAAAGAGCATTTTCCCAAAGACAAAATTGAGACCACCGAGAATTCCCTCTGGCGCTACGCGCCGATGCTACCGGTAATCGATCCTGCTTATCGTCTTTCTCTCGGCGAAGGCTGGACACCGCTTCTGCAATTCGAGCGTCTGAGTGCGGCCTATGAACTTCCCAATTTGTGGATTAAAGACGAAAGCTCCAATCCAACCGCCTCATTTAAAGCGCGTGGGCTGGCAATGGCTGTTTCCCGTGCATTTGAGCTGGGCGTGAAAAAAATAGCTTTGCCATCAGCTGGAAATGCGGGTGGTGCAACTGCTGCCTACTGTGCCAAAGCGGGCATCGAATGTCACGTTTTTATGCCCACCGATGTGCCGGAATTAATCCAGCTTGAATGCGCCGCTCTTGGCGCCCACGTTCATTTGGTGGATGGATTAATCACCGATTGCGGAAAGAAAGTCGCTGCCGGAAAAGAAGAAAACGGCTGGTTCGACGTCTCAACTTTAAAAGAACCCTACCGCGTTGAGGGCAAAAAAACGATGGGCTACGAATTGGCCGAGCAATTCAACTTTGAACTGCCGGATGTCATTATTTATCCGACGGGTGGAGGAACGGGACTCATCGGCATGTGGAAAGCCTTCGATGAAATGGAAAAACTGGGCTGGATCGGCTCAAAAAGACCGCGCATGGTTTGTGTGCAGGCCTCCGGTTGTGCGCCGATGGTACGCGCTTTTCAGAACGGCGCCGATGCAGCAACTCCGTGGGAAAATGCCCAAACCGAAGCGGCCGGATTGCGGGTGCCGCAGGCTGTTGGTGATTTTCTAATTTTGCGGGCACTCTACGAAAGTGAAGGAACAGCTTTAGCCATTTCAGATGCAGAGATACTTGCCGAAATTAAGAAAATCGGCCAGCTCACCGGACTCGTGGTTTGCCCCGAGGGCGCCGCTGCCATCAAAGCAGCCCAGATTTTACGGCAAAATGATTGGCTCAAACCGGATGAAAATGTCGTGGTTTTTAATACCGGCTCCGGGTTGAAATACAAAGAAGCGTTACATATTGCATTGAGTTAAAGTATGAGTGCAGTGTTCACCTCATTCTGTCAATCCCGAGCGGATATATCGGGAATCCATTCTTGTACAATTGCCTGGATCCCTGATAAAAACATTCGGGGATGACGACCATCGGACACTGCATTTGCAAATCAGCATTTACGCAACCCGGAACAGGGAATTGTTTAAAAATAAAACCTGAATGATTACAATTGATTGGCTAAAATAAAAATCTGTATGGTTGGTAAAATTTCCTAGAATCACTAACACTTTAACTGAAGGAAAAACGAATGAAAACAAAAGACTATATCGCTCTGGAAGAGCAGTACGGGGCGCATAATTACCATCCTCTGGATATCGTTATTTCACGAGCTGAGGGTATTTGGGTGCATGACGTTGAAGGCAAAAAATATGTCGATTTCCTAAGCGCATACTCTGCCGTCAACCAGGGACATTGCCATCCGCGAATTCTCAATGCGATGATCGAACAGGCTAAAAATGTGACGTTGACCTCCCGTGCCTTTCGCAATGACCAGTTGGGTGCATTCTATAAAAAACTGGCTGAATTATCAGAAATGGAAATGGTTTTGCCGATGAATTCCGGCGCGGAAGCCGTAGAAACCGCGATCAAAGCTGCCCGTAAATGGGGTTATAAAATTAAAGGTGTTGCGGCTGACAAAGCAGAAATTATCGTTTGTGAAAATAATTTTGCCGGCCGTACAACAACAATCGTTGGCTTCTCAACAGAAGACCAGTACAAAGATGGCTTTGGCCCATTTACGCCCGGATTCAAATCGATTCCTTACGGTGATGCCGAAGCGCTGGAAGCTGCAATAACCGAAAATACCGTTGCGTTCTTCACAGAGCCCATTCAAGGCGAAGGTGGCGTGATTATTCCGAAGGCCGGATTTCTCACAAAAGCACGTGAAATTTGTACGAAAAACAACGTCCTGCTGATGTTCGACGAAATTCAAACGGGCCTTGGCCGCACGGGTAAATTTTTCGCGTATCAGCACGAGGAGAATGCCAAACCAGACATGATTACCATCGGTAAGGCCCTTTCCGGCGGCTTTTACCCGGTTTCAGCTCTCGTCGCGAGCAAAGAAGTTTTGGGTGTTTTTAATCCGGGTGATCACGGCAGTACTTTTGGCGGCAATCCATTGGGTTGTGCTGTTGCGCTTGAGGCGTTGAATGTATTGGTCGAAGAAAATCTTGTAGAAAAATCGTCCGAGTTGGGCCGTTATTTTATGGAGAGACTGGCAACGATTAACAATCCAATGATTAAAGAAGTACGCGGCCGTGGATTGTTCATCGGCGTTGAAATGGAACCGGAAGCTGGTGGAGCCCGCAAATATTGCGAACAGCTTATGGAAAAAGGTTTGCTCTGTAAAGAAACCCACGAACATGTAATCCGCTTCGCCCCACCGCTGGTCATCACAAAAGATGAAATCGATTGGGCTTTTGATCGAATAAAAGAAGTTCTCGAAGCTTAAATTTTAAAAAGGGCAGTGCTTTCAGGGTATTGCCCTTTTCTGCTTTTGGGGATATCTGCAGGTATGGTCAGGGAAAACGGCAATAAATTTACCGGAGGATCGCATGTTGAACACTGCGATATTCTTCTTAAAAATTTCTGTGATTTTAATCTTTTGCAGCTGCTTCCTTTTCGCCCAGAATTTCAGTGGCATTCTGGAAATGAAAATGACCGAGTATGACGCAGAAAAGCTCTACACCCTGTTTCCTGAATTGAAAAAGTGGGGTGGCGGATCAAAATCAGCAGATAAAATATTAGCTTTTTCGAGCCGTGAATTGCGCGAGCGGGCAGAAAAATTGGGACAAATCCCTGAGCAATCGACAATCAAAATGCAGTTTGCAGAAAATATGTTCCGCGTCGATTTCCCACAAATGGGGACCGATATTTCTATGATTCAAAACCTGTCCACCAATAAAATGTACAATGTGCAGTGGGAAAAACAGTTGTATACAGAAATCGATTTGGGGCGGGTGGCGCAGATGCAAAAAGGCGTGCGCAATCATTATCAAAATCCACCCAACCCCTTTGCCTATCTCGACACATTGCCACCGGAAAAGAGAGCAGAATTACTGCAAAAACTGCCTCCGGAAACATTAAAAAAACTGAAAGAAAATCGCGGCCCATTTCCACTGCCGCAAACTCCAGCCACAAAACGGCCACATAAAATTATAAAAACCGGGCGCAAGGCAAAAGTACATGGTTACACTTGTGAGGAATACCGGATAAACAGAATCGACCAGTCGCTATCGGTGTGGGTGGCGCCAGCTCCGGCGGGACTGCTGAGGGCATTGAAGAATATGTCACAGAATTTTGAACAATTTGGCGGCGATGACGGCATGAATGGCATCTGGGAAGTCGCCCCCAACCACATGCCCGTGCTTGCAAAAGAGTTTCAACTGCAAAAAGGATTGAATCCTCACCTGGTAATCACGCAGATGATGGCGCTTAAACAACAACCAATCCCCGTAAAAAACTTTAAAATTCCGGCTCATTTTAAGAAAGCGACGATGCTTGAAATGATGAATTTGGGCAGGGGTAAAAGCCCATTCTGATTTCTGATTCCCTGAGATGTCATTCTGGATGAATCTTTTTTGAAAATGCCAATATCTTGCATGATTAACCGGGATGGACGTAGCGCCGGCCTGCCGAAATTGTGCTTGATTCTCTGCAATAAATGGGTTATCATAAATTAAATGAAGATTTTTGAGGGATTACAAACCTGTTTATTCAGCACTTCTTTTTTCAACAATAAGTTTTTTTCACTTTATGCAATTGTAGCAAATTTAAGTGGCATGCGACTCGGATAGTCTCCTGTATTCATCACTAAGAAAAATGTAGTAACTCTCTAATTATTATAAAATAAGAATAATTTACAGAAGTGTGTTACATGACATGGAATGGTTATATTTAAAGTTTCTCACCGACTATGCGAGGAACAAGTTAGCATCTTTTACACGTGGGCGGCTGACCAAAGTTTTGCTCTACTTTGAAGCTCAATTTTTTTCCGCCTATCTCCCCCAACGTTGCATAAGTGGCAAAGAACACCACCTATGCAACTGATCGAAACGGGTTGCGTTTGTATCCGAATTGATGTTTATTTCAGATAAGCTTAAGACAGATACCAAGGAAAGATTCACTTATATTTTTAGTTCTCAATAGAAACAAAAAGAAAGAGTGGTCTCCGGCTTCCGTCTAGCTTCCACCAGTTTTCAGGTTGATTTCTAACATTTCCATAAGATCGCTAGCATAGAGGAATGTATAATGCCAATATCTCCAAATTATCAAGTTGGTAAAAAGATAAGAGTACGGTATGTAAATAAAGAGTTTATTAATAGGGAGATGCAACGTAGTATCTTCTTTGAAAAGGTAAAACAATTAGCTCCTCGGACGAAAGCTAATATAACATACTCAGTATTAATGTTTTATGGTGTTGGAGGTGTTGGTAAAAGTAGTTTGATAAAGCAATTGAAAAAAGATTTACTTGATATCGATTCGAATTTAGTTTGTACTGCAGTAAATTTTGCAGATCCTTCGTATCGCATAGTGTCAAGAGCACTCTTAGAATTAAAAAGAAATATCGTTAGTAATAAAAAAGTTATTACACCACATTTTGAGCTTGCATATTCAATTTACTTTAAAAAGAAAAATCCAGACCTAGTTTTTAATGAAAAAAATCTGCCATATGAAGAAGAAGCTAGTCTTTTAGGAAATATTTTAGGTGCTTTTGACGGACTAGGTATCGCTGGAACTGTTACAGGAATTGTTGGTAAAGTGTATAAATTATTTTCTAAGTATGGACTTGATAAGGAAGTAAAAAAAGACTTAACTGATTTGGAAAAAATGTCAACTATTGAGATAGAAGAACGCCTACCCGCGTTTTTCTCCTATGATATTCAACGTTCACTTAAGAAAAAAAATATACCTGGTTTTGTTATTTTTATTGATACTTATGAAGCTCTTTGGGAAAGTGGACGAACAGAAGCAAATCAGTTTGCACGTGATAAATGGATAAGGGAACTAATAGCGCAATTGCCTGGGATCCTTTTTGTTATATCGGGAAGAGAAAAACTACGGTGGGAAGAAATTGAGCCAGAATGGGGAACTTGTAATAAACAATTTTTAATTGATAATTTAAGTGAAAAAGACGCTGATTTATTTTTGGTTAGTTGTGGTATTGCTGAAAATAATATTAGAAAAAAAATCATCTCTTTAAGTAACGGGCACCCCTATTATTTAGACTTAGCTATTGATACCTATTATGAGTTAAAGAATCAAGGCAAAAAAATAGTATCACGAGAGTTTAGTTCTAGAAACATACACATTCTAGATCTTTTTCTAAGAAACTTGAAAGAATCAGAAATTGAATCTCTGAAGCTACTCTCAATACCTCGTTATTATAATTATGAGATTTTCGAACTATTAATATCAGAATTTAACGTAGGATATCCCTTCTCTAAGTTTGATGAATTCAATAGATTTTCATTTATCAAGCATGAAAAAGATCAATATTTTATTCATGATCTAATGAGAGAAGGGTTGAAACATGTACTAGAAAAACGTTTTTTGAAGAAAATACATAGTTTGATTGCATTATATTATGACCATGAATTAGAAACGAATAAAAACCTCTATACACAAGATTCATTGATGGATCTATTTTTAGAAGCAAATTACCATCATATGAATCACCTATCCAAAAGTAACTATCAGCAATGGCTGTCTGATAAAAAGTATACTTTTCTCAAGTATTTGCAATTATGTGGTGCGGCAGATTTTCTACATACTTTCCTACAGGAAACAATAGATTACTTAAACCTTCAAAATTTAGATGTGAAACTTTTTAGTATATTCGTGGATATGACACATTTAAGAGGTGATTATGAAAAGGCAGTAGCACTAATTACAAAATATCTCAATAGATATTCATCGGAAGAAATTCTTTTATCTGATGAGCTATTGCATTTAAGTATACGCAGGGTTCACCACCAGATGTTCTTTAAACCAGTAAACCCTTTAATTAAGGATTTGATAGAACTAGCAGAAAAAATAGATATAGATAAATTTCCAATGAGATATGGTGAACTTTTGTTTATGATTGGTGGTAATTTAGGGATTCTTTCTGGTGATTTTCAATTGTCTCGAAAGTGGTTAATAAAATCTATACGCTTTGCAATAGCTAAAAAATACCCAAGCTATCTGTGTAGGTCTTTAAGAAAATATTCGGAAGTATTGAAATTTTATGGTCACATAGAAATATCTGATAAAATGTGTAACTGGGGACTAAATATAGCAAAAGATAATGATTTTCAAAGGTACGAGATATATTTAATATGTTGTAAAGCCGAAGTTTCTCGCGAAAAGAATCAGTATAAAAGGGCTGCACAACTCTTCAGAGATGCTCAAACTTTAGCAAGCCAACATGGGATAAAAGGATGGGTTGGACACACGCACCTTGGCTTAGGCGAATGCTTTTTACAGTTAGGTAATGTAGGAAGTGCTGAAGAAGCTTACCGAGATGCACAGCAAATTTATAGTCAGATTAATCAGGTTTGGGGATTAATACAAGTCAATATCGGCTTAATCAGATGCAAAATTGTAAATAAAGAAAAAGGATGGGTTAAACTTGCAAAGAGTACTAGAGAGCTAGCAGAAAATATGGGATACAAAAAAGATGTATTTCTTATTCAACAAATAATAAGTAAAAAAAAGCCCTTAACCAATAGATTGATGTTTCTATAAGAGGTTAGTACTATGGAAAAGAAAATTATAAAGATTAGCGCCATTGATATAGAAAAAAGTCTCAAAAATTCTTATCGCCAGTATTTAGTTGGGATGCTTAAAAAGCCGCAATTACTTGAGTATGTTCAGGATGAGAAACTAGAAATGGGTATAACATTTTATGATAAATCATCTATAGAATCGCCTCATACACATTCCCAAGCTTATGAATATCAATACATGATATCAGGCTTCACTAAATATTTAGATATTGAAAGTAAAACTGAGTTTAGTTTTAAGAAGGGTGACTTTTATTTAATTAAACCTGGTATTAAATATGCTCAGAAATCTAAAACAGGTACAAAAATTTTATTCATAAAATTACCTATAGGAAATGACAAAATTGAACTTCAACCAGATTATGATGTTATAGATTGGATGAAACGTGGAATTCAAACTATTAGAACTGATTACACCAATTCTCCCGATGCTCCACAGCCTAATTCAATTAAACCCGCAGTCGCAGCTGCCCTTTTTAATGACAAGAATCAAATATTAGTTATAAAACGAAAAGATAGCGGCAATTGGACACTTCCTGGAGGAACCTTAGAATTTGGAGAAGATCTAGTGACCTGTTGTACTAGAGAAATCAAAGAAGAAACGGGATATAAAGTTGAGATTTTAAATTTGATTGGTACATATACGAATCCCAAAACTGTAGTAAAATATTCAGATGGTGAGGTTAGGCAAGAATTCACCATTGTTTATGAAGGGAAAATTATTGATGGTACTTTATCTTTAGATCATGAGTCAACGGATTATAAATGGATAATATTAGAAAATGTACTAAATCTCCCTTTAGCGGAATCACAGAGAAAACGTATAACTGATATAATTAAGTATAAAAAAACGAGAGAACAGTTTTTGAAGTAAGTAAAAAATTAAACCTAGGGCCTACTGTTCTTGGACTATGGAATAGTTCTACGCAAACTTTAAGTGATGTTAAAATTATAGTAATTCAGTGAAAATTATGAAGAGTGGGTTTCGGTCTTGGCTTCTCTCAGTTTTCGGGCTGTTTTCTAACTCTTTGCTGCTCTTGACCGCAAACGATCCGCTCGATTTCAGAATTTTTCGCTCGCATAAGTTGACATAAATTCAAAGGATGTGCTCAGCTGTTTGCGGCCGCACACCTCAGCGTTAGACAAGAAGCCATCGTATGCTTAAAGAAAATCAAAAATTCGTTTGTATTGCTATTGACGGGATTGATGGCAGTGCTATTACCTTGCCGCTCAAAATGGATTTGTTTTGGGTGATGAACGAGCCCTCTTTCGTGATTAAAGATATCTGGAAAGAATGGCTTGGCAGTCTACGAATAGAAGAAATTTTAAATTGCGGCGTATTCATTTTAATTGCCCAAGATTCTACGAATCCTGGGATACTTGATGATGAAAGTGCAGAGTTACTCGATAATGCATTGATGTTTTACACTGCTATTCCATTTACGGGAAATTATCATATGTCCAATTCATGCGCTATCACTGGAGAAAACGCCGCGAATTCTACGGTTATAAGACAAATTTCGAATCCAAATAAATATTTCAGCAACGAAAACGTTTCATCAAGCGTATTCGGCAAAACGAAATTGATGGAGGCTTTATCAATAAGCAAAGCGCTTAAAGCTATTAACGAAAACTCTGAATGCTCGCGATTACTACGAGGCGTGAATGCATTTTTAAAAGGATTAAGTGAGGTTCAACCTGCATACAGAATTCATCAGTTTGTTAGAGCACTCGAAGCCCTGCTTAAGCCACCAATTGGCCAGACAAGAAATAAATTCATCCATAGGTGCAAAACATTTTTAAAATGTAGTCCCGATCCATCAAACACCTTAGGTGAAGTTTATGATTTGAGAAGTAAAATTGAGCATATGCATGATTGGAGCGAAGCTTTTCCCGACATTTCTATTAAGAATATTGAGCAGCGTGCAATGTTGAGAACGAGGCAAATTGAACATCTCACTAGAAACACTTATAGACGGATCTTGACGGATTCAATTCTTCGAGAGAATTTTCAAAATAGCAATATTGACAATTTTTGGAGCCAATCTGATTCTAAAAAAATGGAATGCTGGGGAGATGGAATAGAAATAAATGCAATTATGGATTCATAATAAAACGTAGATAATTGTCTAGCACAAGCATGTTTGAGACTGCGAACAGCCAACTGTAATATTGAAATTTGGGGCTTCGGTGAAGTTTTGGCATAGTGCGAAGCCTGTGCTTGTCCCGTTCGCAGCCCCAGATGCAAGCGTTATCACCCCATGAATCTTTCACATATTATACCAATCCTCCGGGAGTGTCCTCCCCCGACACTCTGCTACTTTCTACCTCTCTTTTAGAACCACTTCTTTTTTCATTTCCGCATCGCCACGTTTAAAAACAATGGTCACGTTATCGCCCGGTTTGTGGGCTTTTAACGCGCCGGACAGCGCGCGCAGGTCGGCAATTTCATGTTCACCGATTTTAGTTATTATATCGCCGGCTTTCATGCCGGCCGCTTCGGCCGCGGAACCTGGCGTTGTGCCGGTAATTTTGACTCCCGGGCCGGAGAAGGCAAAATCAGGTATCGAGCCGAGACTCACACGCCGGCCGCTTTTGGGGGGACCGGCTGGTTTTTGTGCCTGGGCTTTGGCATTTTCCAGCGTGACTGTGAGCCGTTCTTCGCGGGTTGCCATATATTCCACCGCTTCTTTCAGAATCGACGCAGTTTTTACCATGCCTGCGTAATCGATTTTTTCGGCGGTATCGGAAGAGCGGTGATAATCCAGATGCGGTCCGGAGAAAAATTGCACCGCCGGAATGCCCTCTTCGATAAAAGATTTCTGGTCGCTGGAACCAAAATCGTCGGCAACCGACTGTAAATTCACGCCGGTGACATAACCTGCGCCGCGGAAAATATGCACCCACTCGCTGGCCGAGCCAGTGCCGAGAACCAGCAGTTTTTGCTCGCCCAACCGCCCGACAGTGTCGAGATTGAGCATGCCGAAACAATCTGCCAACGGCATGATGGGATTTTTTACGTAATGTTTCGAGCCCAACAAGCCCGCTTCCTCGCCGGAAAACGCGATGAAAATCACCGTGCGGTCCGGCTGCCAGTCTTTGAGCACGCGCAAGAGTTCGAGCATTACCGCAACACCGCTGGCGTTGTCATCAGCGCCGTGGTGGATTTTGCCTTCCTCGCCTTTGCGCACGTCCGGCCAACCCAACCCGAGATGGTCGTAGTGCGCCCCAACAACAATACTCTGCCCATCTAATTTTTTACTGACGCCCGGTTTGATTCCAATAACATTCTTTAAAATAACTTCTTCATTATTCGGCCCACCGGTTTCGAAAAATTTCTGAAAATAAGTGCCGTTTTTTGCACCCGGTTTCAGGCCGGCTCCGGCAAATGCGTCTTTGATGTAGTCTGCTGCTTTATTCAATCCCGCTGTGCCGAAACCGCGGCCCTGCAGTTCATCGGAAGCCAAAAACTCGACATCCTTTTTCATGCGGGCGTCGGAAAAAACAGGGGGCAGGGTAGCCAGCGCTGAGCGGGGCGCCATTTTGGCTTTTGGTAATTCGGCATTTTTATCCAACGTGACAATCATCGGACTGTTGACCGCATCCCACTGGCCTTTGGCAAAATTGGCTGGCTCGTCACCCTGAAAGGCGAGATAGCTGTATTTGCCGTAGTGGGGCAATTTACGTGATAATCCTGCCAGCGCGTTTGCATTTTGTGTGCTCAAAAATGCGATGGTGAAGTCGGGATTTTGCGGATTGCGCGCGGTCAAAACGATGCTGTGCTCGGCAAATTTCAAAACTGCGCGTCCAATGGTGACACTCTCTTTGTCGATGCCGGCGCCAAACGATTTCGCTCCATCGAATACGGTTTTCGCAAAGCGATTGTTGTTGCCGATAATCCAGCACGCCTTGTCATTTGGCAGGGCACTGATTTCAGCATCTGTGGTGATTTCCATCTTTCCAGCCTGCGTTTCTTGCCAGGATTCACCCAGTTTTTTGTACCCGGCCAGCAGTTCTTTGTCGCCATTTGCAGGCAGAATCATCAGCACTTCTTCAGCGCCAAAAACTTGCGAGAAAGCCGGCGGAATCTCTTCGCGGTGCAGGCGGCGGAAAATATCAAATTGCGGATCGACCTTTATTTGCAAGGCTTCGCCCGGAATTTCCAGCTCGAAATCGGCTTTGGCATCGTTCATTTCCACGACGGTTTCAAACATTTTTTCCTGTCCGGCTATTTGCACAGCAACCGGAATTTTTAAGGCAAAAACATCTTTCGGATCGGATTGCTCGAGAGTAAATTTGATTTTATTGTTGGTAGCAGATACGTTTTTAATCCGTAACTCCGGGGCGCCTTTTTGTTCGACCCATTGCTGAAAAAATGGCTTTAAATCTTGTTCCGCCACTCCGGAAAAAATTGATTCAACATCACCAAAAGATGCTTTTTTAAATTTGTAGTTGCGGTAAAATCGCTGTAACGCCAGTGAAAATTTGTCATCGCCCATTTGCTGCCGCAGCATGTGGAAAATCATCAAAGTTTTGCCGTAGCCCACAGCCTCGGTGGCGGATGAGTGGCGCGAACGGAATTCGGTCAGTGGGAAATCGTTGCCCTCTTTGACGTAATCGGTGTACTTTTGCAAAGCCGCACGACGATAAGCAACGCCACTGCCGCGCTGTTCCTGAATCAGATGATCGGCCAGATACGCCGTCAATCCTTCACACCAGTTGCCCGTTTCATAGTCTACATAAACGCTGTTGCCCCACCAGTTGTGCAGAATTTCGTGCGGGTATGACGAATGCAAAATAAACGGGAATCGAATGACTTTTTCACCGAGGAGCGTGAAAGACGGCATGCCGTAACCGGTCTCCCAAAAATTTTCAATGAGGGCGAATTTTTTATAGGGATAAGCGCCGAGCAACTGGCGGTACATTTCCAAATATTGCGCCGTGGTTTCGAGATATTTGTTCGCCAGCGCGTCGTCGGGAGTGCGTAAAAAAGCCATGGCCATCGAGCCGCCGACTGCACGGGAATATTCGGTGAATTTCGCTGCGATGAGATAAATATCGTCCTGCGGTTCCGGCGACGCCCAGGTGGCGTTTACAGCCTGTGCCATTTTATCGTGTTTCACGCGCTCGCCCTGGCTGACAGTTTCCCAGCCAACCGGCGTGGTGACATTCATTTCAAAGGTGACGAGTTCATTGTTAAACCACGGATACCAGTAGGTGGATGCGCATAAATAAACGCCCTCTTCAGAAATGATGCCCGGTGTTTCGCTGAAACTGCGGGCGTATTCCTCGCCGGCTTTTTCCACCGGATGAAAAATTTCACCGCCGTAAGTCAGCGTGACTTCTTTCGCACCTTCGGGAAGGGAAAGAAGGAAGTGCTCAACCGTCAAAGCCGGATTGATGGCGATGGCCCCGGCATTGATGCCGAACTGGGCAGCTTTCGGTTCTTCGCTGAGTTTCTTTAGCTTGGCACCGTCGGATTTTACTTTTGGCGACAAACCAGCGTGCAGCAAAACATGGAGTTCATTGCCCATATTTTTCGGTAAAGTGATGGTGTCTGTCACTTCGATTTGCTTTTTGATGGGATTGAGCTGGATTTCAAAATTATGGTGCACATAGTTTTGTGCTTGCAGACTGAATGCGCTGCAAAGCAGGAATACAAATAACAAAAATTGGGTGAAGCGACTGTGGTGAGTCATCCTCAAATCCTCCGGTAATTTTTGTAGCAGATATTAACGCAAAAGCGTTGCAAGCAACGTCTATTTTTTTTCAAGACTTTCAATATCGCCCAGGTCTCTGTGTCTGCCTGCCGCTCTTTTGTTCTGGATTAAATCTGCTTTAGATATAAGTGATATTTCTATATTCTCAATAGAGACCGTATTACGTCTCGGATAACATTCTTCAAAATTAATACCGGATGCATCATTTATGATATCAATTTGTACCGGGGATCGACCCAAACGGAAGACATTGCCCTTTACTTGAAAAACTTTGCCATCAACTCTGGGCGCTCCAAATTTTTCGAGTGCTGACAGAAGTTTTTGGATATTTTCATCATCAATGGCAATCAGGAAGTCTATATCTTTTGTCGCGCGTGGATTTCCATAAATTCCCACCGCCCAACCGCCAACAAGCAGATATCGAACTTTACTCTTGTTTAAAAATGTGATAAATTCTTTGAAGTCTTCCGGTAGTTGCCTCTTCGCCATAAAAGCATTCCCGTAAAAAGGTTATGGTCGCAATTTTTTCTTCCACTGATGCTTTGGCCCAGTATTCCATATCTTGTTTATCGAGCTCGTTTGCGTTGCCAATAAATACCTGTGTCCTGTCCATCTTTTTGTTCATGCGATTTAATAAACCTCAGTTTTTCGAATTGCCACCTGTTTCAAGGATTTCCTTCAACTTTGTAATCCATTCGTTGAGCTGCTCTTCGTCTTCTTTTATCGCATGTGCTTTCTCAAAATAGGCGAGCGCTAAATTGTGGGCGCCTTCGAAAGCATAACATTGTCCCAGGCTGGTGAAGGTCGAAAACATGAAGCCCTCATCAGCATTTTGCTCGACGCCTGCTCTTTCGCTTTCGAGAAGCATGCGAATCGTGTTCGTTGTATCCTCGGCATTAAAATAGCACTCGGCCACATAACTGTATGGCGCGTAGGCAAAATAGCCATCGATTGCTTCGGGATCGTCAATTTTGGCTGCTAATTCTATTGTTTTTCGGGCGTATTCTTCTGCTTTTTTCGAGTCATTGAGTTCAGCGTACATTTTGCACAAAAGTTCAAACATGTAAACGCGACCGATATCGTCTGGTGAAAGATCAGCGCTTTTCTGTGCCCATTCGCAGGCTTGCAGAAAGGCTTTTTCATCAAATGGCTTTTCCTCAAGAATATAGGAATGGTAGAAATTGTTGGCGCGGTAGCAGAAAAACTGGTGAAGATCGTTGTTTTCGAGCTCGCGATCTGTGGCGAGATCGAGATATTTATCGGATTCGGAAAACTTGGATAAGCCGCCGAGCAGTGAGGCAATATCGAGATAATAGCTCGTGATGTACATGTTTTTCGTTTCTTCGTCCAGCCCCAAATCGTTGGTCTCAACTTTTTCCAGCGCGTCTTTGAGAACTTTTACGGCTTTTTCGTCATCGCCATTTTCTTCGTAATGTGCTGCCAGTTCATCGTAGTTATTTAAATCGGTGGGATCTTTTTTCAGTATATCGAGTAATTCTGTTTCTGTCAATTTGAACTCCAATATTTAATTATCAATCAAATGTTTTTTCTAACGTGCAATCGTTAATATTTTCTGACCTGCATAATAATGAAAAAAGATAAGGGATTCAAGAAAACAAATACTTTTTATAGAGCAATTAAAATTGCTTTTACCCTTGTTTTTTATCACATTATTTAGTTTGTTTTTTCATTGTAAAAAAACCATTATAATATTTCCCGACACAGGAGTGGAAAGTGAAAGAAATGCAAGTTGAGAAAAAGAGCATATTTCAGCTTATTTTAATCGTTTTATTTTTAATACCGCTGCAACTCAGTTTCGCAGGCACACTGGATGATGCCACAGTTTTTCATCTCGATAATGGCATGGAAATAATTCTCGTCGAAAACCATGCTAATCCGATGATTACAGCTTTTACCATCGTACGTGCAGGCAGCCGCCTGGAAGATGAAGCGATGAATGGCGCCGCTCATTTTCTCGAACATTTGCTGTTCAACGGCACCACGAAACGCACGCAGAAGCAACTTTATGACGAGATGGATTATTTTGGTGGCTACAACAACGCCAGCACCGGCCCTGATTACACAAGTTACATGATTCTCATGCCGAAAGAATACATCGCTGAAGGCATGGATATTCAGGCTGATATGTTGTTTAATTCAATCTTGCCGCAGGAGAAATTTGAAAAAGAACGCGGAATTGTAATCGAAGAAATCGGCCAGGATTCTGACCGCTCCAGCTATCAGGTGCGCAACCATTTTCTGCGCACATTTTTTAAAGGTACGAATTTTTCACGCCCGGTTCTGGGTACGACTTCAACAATCCAGCATTTGCCCTACGATCGCGTGCTGAAATATTACAAAACCTGGTACGTGCCCAACAACATGACGATGATGGTTATTGGCGATTTTGAAACCGAAGCGATGATTGCGCTGGTCAAAGAAAAATATGGCGTGGCTGCTGCCGGACCATTGCCCGAGGTTGATAAAATTGTTTTACAAAAACCATCCCATGCAAGAATTCAACAGGCCACAGCAATCGGTAAATTTCCGGCTGATAAAAAATATCTTCACCTCGGTTATTCTTTACCATCGCCATCGTCAGACGATTTTCAGGTTTTGGAGATGATGACTGAATTTCTGGGCGGCCGCAGCAATGGCTATTTGCAAAAGGCTTTTTCGGCTGAAAAGGAGCAAAATCAGCTGCTATCGATCGGTGCCTCGATGAGTTTTAACCGTGAATTTTCTTACCTGGAAATTTCTGCCGATTTGTCTGTGGACGCGGACCACGAAAAGATTGCTGCTAAAATTCAACGCACAGTTAAAAGTTTTGCGCAATATCTCGTGCCGATGGAAGATATTGAGTTGACGATGATTGCAAACTCCTCTGACGAAATATTTACACTGGAAAAATTGCATTACTATGGCATGGTAAAATCAGCATATCTTGCCGCAGGTGGATTTCAATTGCTGCAAAACTACCAGAAAGGGCTGGAGAAAATTACACCTGTGAAAATCCAAAAAGCGGCTCAAATCCATCTTGTTGGACAAACTCCGGTCATGACCTTAATGCAGCCAAGGAAAAAAGTTGCGGATAAAACTGTCATCGCCAGTGCCAATTCCTATCATCAGGAGACGCTGGAAAATGGCCTGACGGTGGTCATCAATCACAACGCCGATAGCCCGGTTATTGGTGTGCATTTGCTGGCGCGCGAGCGCGGTTTGAGTGAAGGAAAAGAAAAAGCCGGCATGACGGCTGTGCTGCAGCGCATGCTGAACTCCGGCGGCACGAAAAAATATCCGGGTGAAAAATTCAATCAGGCAATCGAGCGCATCGGGGCCGAACTGAAAGTCCACGATAATGCATGGATTCCATTCGACGATTATTATACTTCGCCACGATTCTCATTTATGCGCCTGAAATTTGTCGACAAGCAGTTTGACAAAGGGCTGAGTTTACTGGCTGATTTAATTCAAAACGGCCAACTTTCCGAGAAAAACCTGGCATCCGCAAAAAAATCCGTTATTGGCATTGCCGGGAAAAACAGCGCCAGTACGCCCAAAGTGGCAGAACAACTTTTCTATGATAATCTGTTGGTCGCCAACCCGGGTTACGGACAAGTTTACGGCAGTGCAGCAACCCTGCAACCCTTGCAATTGGCTGATGTTCAAAATCATTATCAACGCTTTTATAACCCGGCCAATTTGATTCTCACAATTTCTGGCAGCGTTACAACTGAAAAAGCGCTGGCAACTGTAAAATCGTTCTTCGGGAAAAAATGGGGCGAAAGTGGCTGGCAGGCAGAAAAACCATCTTCAGCGCTGCAAAAACTGGGACGCACAGAGCGCACAAATGTAGGTAAAAAACAGTCTTATATTTATCTCGCAGATACCTTTAAAACTGAGGCCGAAGACCGCGCCGCATTGCGTGTTCTGATGTCTATTTTTTCCGACCGCATCACTTTTGAACTGCGCGAACGCCAAGGCCTGGCCTATCGCATGGGCGCTTCCAGCGGCCGTCTCGGCGAATCGCAGTGGTACAGCATTCGCATGGGAACAGGCGCGGATAATATCGACAAAGCGATTGCCGGGCTGCGCGAGCAAATCGCACTGATGCGCAAAAGCGAGATCGACAGCGAGGAAGTACAGAAAACCATCAATGCCCTGCTCGGCCGCCGTGGCATGCGCCGGCTCGATCGTGTCGGACGTGCCTATTACATGAGCATGGAGGTTTTCGCAGGGCGCTCAGCGGACAGCGATGAAAAATACGGTGAAGCATTGAAGCAAGTAACCGTGGATGATGTCAAACGGTTGGCGCCAGTCGTTTTTGCAGGCGATGAACCGTTGGTGGTGATTGCAGAGTAGGGATAGTTCGAAACCCAGGTTGGGTGCTGAATCCTGGCGGCTTATATTGGCAGATTTCACTTGTTTATCAAAATTAAGATTGTGATCTTAATGTGTAAAAATTCAGCAGAACATTTTATAAAGTTGGAGAGAATGTTATGTCTATATCTAAAATTCTTCCTATGATTGAATCTCTGCCTCATTCAGATAAATTTCAATTGATGCAAACTTTGCTTACTCAGTTGGCACGGGAAGAAGGGCTTTCTTTAAAAGAAGATCCTGCAAATAAAATGCATTCTGGTCAACAAATGGCGGCAATCCTGCAACGCATGGCAGATAGGCACGCTTTATCGCATATTTCTGATCCCAAAGCCTGGCAAAAAGAAGTTCGAAAAGACCGCCCCTTGCCAGGTAGGGATTAAATTATGCTTCTGGACAGCAATATTATTATCTATGCGATAAAACCGGAATTCGATTATTTACGTAAATTAATAGCAGACCACAGCCCTGCTGTCTCTGCTATTAGTTATCTTGAAGTTCTGGGATATCATAAAATAACCCCTACAGATAAACAAGATTTCGCTGAATTTTTTAATACGTCACAAATTGTTCCCATCTCTCACTCGGTTCTCGTACAAGCTGTAAAAGTACGGCAACAACATAAAATATCATTAGGCGATTCAATTGTTGCAGCCACAGCAATGCTAAATAATTTGACCTTGATAACAGCCAATGTTAAAGATTTCAAGATGATTCAGGATTTGAAACTGATGAATCCATTGATATACTAAGAAATACAAACCACCTACTCTTCGCTTTAAAATTTAATAAATCCAAATTTATACTGATGATTTTGGATAGTAGAGAAATTTAAAAGAGCATCAACACAATGCTCGGCCGCCGTGGCATGCGCCGTCTCGATCGAGTCGGACGCGCTTATTACATGAGCATGGAAGTTTTCGCAGGGCGCTCAGCGGACAGCGATGAAAAATACGGTGGAGCACTGAAGCAAGTAACCGTGGATGATGTCAAACGGTTGGTGCCAGTCGTTTTTGCAGGCGATGAACCGTTGGTTGTGATTGCAGAGTAAAACTGAGTTACAAGCAGCGCCGGCAGTGGCGCTGCGTAAATTCGGCATCAACATCCAGTAATAATTCGGAAAAGATTTGTTAAGAAACGTGAGTTCGATGTTGGCTGTAATATTCTTTGCCAGGCATAACTAAAATAGAGCGAAGGCGTCTCGCCGAGCGTTTCGTGCGTTATCCTCGGCGGGACGCCTTCGGACTAGATCCTATAATTGATTCGTTTTGTCCCAATTCTTCTTATATTGAACTCACATTAAGAAAGATATGCATCCTGAGATGACTCAGACGAAGATCGAAATTGAAGCTGCAAAATTCATAACATGCTCATAAAAAAAAAGATTATAGCAATACACGGACTTGGCAATAAGCCATCAAAGCAGGTGCTGGAAGACTGGTGGATGCAATCCATTCACGAGGGGCTCGAACATATCGGCAAGCCACGAAAGGCCGTTCCATTTGAACTGGTTTACTGGGCAGATATCCTGCATCCAATACCACTAAATCAGGCTACCACAAAAAGAAAAAATGATCCACTCTATGACGATGAGCCCTATATTAAAGCATCTTACAAAAACTCTTCAAAAAAACCATCGCTTAAAGCAAAACTATTCAACTATCTTGACGAGCAGCTCGACAGGGTGTTTTTGAAAGAGGATATGAGCATTAACCACAAGCATATCACCGACCGAATTATCCACCGTTATTTTAGTGATCTGGAGAAATATTATAAAGATGACTTGCTATCGGCGAATGACCCCAATGGCGGTATTAAAATTCGTATTCAAAATAGACTATTTGACGTTCTGAGAAAAAATCGAAGAAGCACTATTCTGCTGATCGCCCATTCCATGGGTTCCATTGTTGCTTTCGATACCCTCACTGCATTTTCAAAACTATTCGCAATTGATACATTTGTAACCATTGGTTCACCGCTCGGCCTGCCGGTAATTATGGCGCGATATTTTGCCGAGCAAAAACAGCAAAATCCCGGCATTCTGCGACCTGCCACGCCGGACAGCATTTGGCCCAAATGGTATAATTTATCCGACCCGGAAGATAAAGTTGCCATTGATCATACACTGAACGACGACTTCGCACCAAACAGATTGGGAACCAGCGCAGAGGACATTTCTGTTTATAATGATTACGAAAACAACGGTGAACGCAACGCTCACAAGGCGTATGGCTACCTTCGTACACCCGAGATGGCACAGATTATTGATAATTTTCTTTCCAGAAGCAATACACGCAACATTGTCAGAAGATCGCAATGTTTCACTAAAAGACGTTTAGTAGATTTGAAAGGACTCTTCACAAAAATTGCAAAGCAAAAGTAAACGATACGCAGTGAAACGATTGCCCGTGTGGAGGCTGATCCAAAGATGGGTGGGTTTTTCACGGAATTGGTTTGAAGCTCTCTGACATGTTTGCTGGAAACAAAGATTTTGGAAAATCGATATTAGCCTGAAATATTCATAAAACGCAGTGGATGTGCCTGGCACTTAGTTGATTTTTATAAATTTAACTAAACAAAGTAGCTTTTAAGGGCTTTCATAACTTGTAGAAGTGCCAGGCACATTTTTATCATTTGATTTGGTCGAATTTTTTTGTCGAAGTTCGATATTGATCAATTTATATTATGGAGACTAAAATGAGAAAAATCAGTTTTTTGCTTTTAACGTTGTTTATCACCTTCCCGATTGCCGCGCAAAAACGCGCTTTTACCATCGACGACTTGTATAAAATAAAAAGTGTGCGCGAGCCTCATTTTTCCCTGGACGGCAAATCGATTGTTTTTTCTGTGAGCGAGAGTTACCTGAAAACCGGCAAAAGCAATTCTGATATTTACCTGATGAAAAACGACGGCAGCGATTTACAGCGAATGACCACGCACAAAGCCGCTGATTTCCACCCGCGCTGGTCGGCGGACGGTCGCTCGCTCTATTTTATATCCACCCGTGAAGATGGTGCCCAGATGTGGAGTATGCCAGTGAACGGCGGTGAAGCGACGAAACTCACCGATTTCGCCCTCGGTATCAGCGATCCGGCGGTGACACGCGACGGCAAAAAATTGGTTTTCGTTGCTGAAGTATTCCCGGAATGCGGCGCCGATGGCGAATGCACTGAAAAACTTAACGACGATATCGCCAATGGTCCCATGCGTGCACACCTTGCCGACCGACTCTTTTTTCGTCATTGGAATATCTGGAAAGACGGGAAACGCATCCACACGTTAATTTATGATTTGGAAAGAATGGAGGTAGATGATTTAACGCCGGGAGACATGGATGCACCGTCGATGGTAACCGGTGGCGGAACAGCCGGTTTCACAGTCACGCCGGATGGGGCAGAGCTCTGTTATGCTGCCAATCCCGATTCCAACGATTATGAAACCACCAACAAAGACTTGTGGATAGTTTCAACTTCTGGCGGCGAAGCACGCAACATCACCGACGAAAATGAAGCCTACGACGCAGATCCGCACTATTCGCCGGATGGGCGCACCATTGCCTATTTGATGCAGAAAGTGCCAACTTATGAATCCGATCTCATTCGCCTGGCTATTTACGACCGGCAAACGAAAGAAAAAACTGTGCTGACAGAATCGTTCGATAACTGGGTGGGCAGCTTCCAGTGGGCGCCAGATTCGCGCAGCATTTATTTCACCGCCGATGTTCAGGGGCACCGCCCGCTCTACAATGTCGATATTAAATCGAAAAAAATCCGCAAAATACTCGACCTGCAAACAATCGACAGTTTCGATATTTCCCCGGATGGGAAAAATGTAGTGCTTACGCGCCGCTCAGTCGGTGAGCCTGCGGAAGTTTGGATTGCCAGCACCAAAGGGGATAATATCAAGCGACTGACGACGTTCAACAAAAAGTCTGAAGAGGATGTCGACATTCGCCCTGCCGAAGAAATGTGGATTGCCTCGCCAAGTGGACGTAAAATTCATACTTTTGTCGTCAAACCGCATAACTTTGATCCGGCAAAAAAGTATCCCCTGATACTCAATGTGCACGGCGGGCCGCAATCGCAATGGACAGATGGCTTCCGCGGCGACTGGCAAGTTTATCCCGGCTCCGGCTATATCGTGGCTTTTCCAAATCCGCATGGCTCTACGGGTTATGGCCAGGAATTCACGCACGGAATATCCAAAGATTGGGGAGGTAAAGTCTACCAGGATGTTATGGCTGTAACCGATTCGTTAGCACATATTTCATGGGTCGATGCCGATCGCATGGGCGCCATGGGTTGGTCGTACGGCGGTTACATGATGATGTGGCTGGAAGGACATACCGACCGTTTTAAAGCCATCGTTTCGATGATGGGTTTGTATAATATAACCTCGTTTTATGGCACCACAGAAGAACTCTGGTTTCCACAGTACGATGTCGGCAGCAATCCGTGGAGTGACAAAGCTTATGAAACCTGGTCTCCGCACAGATTTACGCAGAACTTTAAAACCCCGTGTCTGGTGATTACCGGCGAAAAAGACTTTCGGGTTTCCTATACACAAAGCCTTGAGTTTTTTACTGCACTGCAAAAAATGGGTGTGCCTTCGCGGTTGATTGTTTTCCCAAACGACGGCCACTGGCCCAGCTATGTGCGCTCCATGCCGCTCTACTATAACGCCCATCTGGATTGGTTCCATAAATACCTCGGCGGTGATCCCGCCCCGTATGATGTGAAAGAAATGATACGTAATCAGGCATTCAAGGAGTGATCTGAACCGGTTTTTCATAATCAATCACATGCAGCCACAGCGGCGGGGACTGCATGTGATTTAAAGCCTGAATCCACAGTGAACTAATCATATTCCCAAACTATTTGCTGCATTCGTAGAGCACAATCTTTTTAGTCCCGGCATTGATTTTAACTGCTTTGAACATTTTAAGCAGGTGTGTTTTGTAATTTATATGCCTGTTCGCCACCAATAGAAAACGCCCTCCCTTTTTTAAACACCTTTTCACAGCTTTAAACAATGCCAATGAGATTTCGATGTTGTTTTCATGTTCAAAATGAAATGGGGGATTGGAGACAACCAGATCAAAAAAGTGGTCTTTGAAATTATCCAAACAGTCATTATAATAAAAATAGGTATTTTCAGGTGCTAAATTAAGTTTGGAAGATTCCACCGCGAGAAAGGAATCATCGATCAGGTGGAGCTCGCAATTTATATTTTGTTCCCGTACAGCCATCGATAAAACACCATTGCCCGAGCCAAGGTCCAAAACGCGTTCTTCGCTGGTTTTTATTTTTAAGCGATCGATAAAAAGCAGACTGGCATTATCTATTTTTCCTGCTGAAAAAACGCCGAAGTACTGCCGCAAATTTATACTATCATTAAATTTAATCGAATTCAATAACGAGATCTCTTTCGGCGTCTTTTTCTTCCTTAAAATGAGCAAACGGGATTTTTTCCAGGCTTTGGATTGCTCACTTTCTTCAAAAAACTCGGCAGCGACATTGAGCATGCCCGGAGTGAAATGCCGGGTCATAAAAGCGCACACTACAATGGCTTCATCTGTGAGCGCTGCAGAAAGTTGATTTAGAAACATGCGAAAAAGATCCAACGATTTCGGAATTTTTATCAGCGCAATTTCCAGATTTTTAGGGAGGGGGGCGAGAGGTGAGAGAAATTTTTCTTCTGCGATGGGCAGATTGTTTGCCCGCAAATTGAGGTGGCAGGCCTTTTCCTGACTTTTGTAGTTTATAACTACAAATGGATTGAGTTCATTGAGCATGCAACTTAAATAGCCAAAACGATCGTTATAAATTATAGACGCTTTCGGTACAATTTCATTTTCTTGCACGTATTTGATAATATGTTCATCGGCAGCGCTCCATGCGTGCAGCGAAGTGCTTTTAGTCTCAGGATAGCGGCTTATTTTGTATTCTTTATTTTGTACAGTTATGGTCATAGGAATGGATTTCTTTGTGTTTAGAAGTTCATTGTTTAATTAATCGTGTAACCCAAGGGCAAATGATTACAGAATTCAAGGGAATATAGGAAATTAAATCGGAGTTGTAAAAGAACAAATTTGTGGTTATTTTAATTCTTATCCAAGGGCTCCAAAAATACTAAAAAACGGAGTAAAAAATGCTCCCTTTTAAATCCATCATCACTTCATTTTTACTCATCACACTCGTTCTGATTACAAATGCAATTGGCCAGCATCTGCAAAACGTCACCGGAACCGTCATAGATATAAAATCCGGTGATCCGCTACAGGGCGTCAATGTTTTTCTCGCCAACACGATGAAGGGCGATGCCACGGATGCCGCGGGCAATTTTAATATTAAAAATGTGCCCACAGGCCAATTCGAAATCGTCGTATCGATGATTGGCTACGATGTTTACAGCCGCCTGATCCGGGTGACCATCCCCATGGGCAAAACTTTTTTATTTAAACTCCGGCCACGTGTTTTGCAGGGTGAAACGATCATCGTCAATGCGGATGAGCAAAAGGAATGGCGCAAGAATTTGAAAATATTTGAAAAACGACTGCTGGGTACAACTGAAAACGCCAGCAAAACGAAGATCGAAAATCCTTTTATAATCGATTTAAAAAATAATGAGCGGGGTGAATTGGCAGCTTCAGCTACCGAACCGTTAATTATCATCAATAAGGGACTTGGCTATAAAATCGAATATATTTTGCGTTATTTTTCTGCAAAAGGACGGCACACCAAATATGCCGGCAATCCAAAATTTACCAGTTTGAAACCGGAATCGGATAAACAGGAACAGCAGTGGCGCAAAAGAAGAAAAAAGGCCTATCAGGGATCGACACGTCATTTTTTTACAGAGCTGATTTCCGCGGCCAAGCGGATTCAGGCCTTGCGAGGGCCGGAACTGGAAAAACAGTACAAAAAATACAAAATCAAAAAGAACAGAAATAAAAATCCCAGGCATACTTTGCAAATGCTTTTAACACGGGATTATCTGAAAAAAGCAGGCTTTCAAATTTCATTTCCAAATGATTCAAAAACGACTTCAGTCGATTTTCGGGCCAAAGACATGCCTGTGAACAGCGCGTTGTTATTCTCGCCCTCTGCAAACGACGATGAGCTTTGGCTAAAACTCAACAGACCGCTCAACATACGTTTTAATCGCGAGCGCGAAGATCCAACTTACCTCGAAGACACGGACATAATTCACCGCTGGACCGGCCCTCAGGGCTCGATTATCGAGATTGAGGCGGATTCGGTGTTAGTTGAAAAAAAAGGGCGGTATTGGGATAATTTTCAGCTGCACACACACGGCTACATGGCCTGGGAACGATTGGCGGAAAGTCTGCCTTATGAATACGAGCCGGATGAAGTAAATTAGTAGAAAAGTTGGTTCAAATAATCCTGGTTTTGACAGGACCAACTGGATTATCTGGATGATTGCGACTCAGAATATATTCAGTTTCTGAAAATCCTGTTTATCTTGTCAAAAAGATAATCGGTGAACTGCAATTTTATTGTTTCTGCGCGCTAGTTTAAAACTATGCGCTTCCAGCGCAAGACTTTCAGTTAATGCCATAAAAAATAAAGATGCAATGCAAATATTGAATTGAAGAAACTTCAGCCACTGATTTACACTGATTGAACACAGATTTTATCGGGTTTAAAAAATCCGTGTTTCATCGGTGTTAATCTGTGGCCAATAAAAGCATTTCCTGTTTGGCGTAGGCGCTGGGGGAAAGATCATTTTAATGACCAATTGAAAAAGATGGCTTACAAATTATGAAAATTTAATGCTTGAATAATGGACTTTCAGTCCTGGCCAAACCTATGCACTTGCAGTGCTAGTTTAGTTCATAATTTCAGATTAAAAGAACTTTAGACAAAAATTTTTTCGCTACCTCCCCGTTCAACCTTTGCGTAATTCTCGCACATCAACAACATCCATACCCGCTGCTTGTGCAGCCTGGATTCCCATATCGCTGTCTTCAAAAGCGCAGCAACGGGCTGGCTCCACACTTATTTGGCGAGCGGCTTCGAGAAAAACATCGGGTTCCGGTTTGTGTTTTTTCACCGTGTCACTGCCAACGATGGCGTCGAACCAATCGTAAATTCCGATGTGCTTCAACTCGAGTTCCAAAGCCCAGCCTGCTGTTCCTGAAGCTACAGCCATCGGCTTTTTTCCTAGATTCGCGCGTGCGATGGCCACAACTTCATCGATCGCCTGGGCTTCGTGCATGTTTGCGATGAACATTTTTTCTTTTTCATCCGCGACAGCTTCGATATCCAATTCCTTGCCGGCGTCCTCTGCCAAGGTTTTTATAATTTCAAAGACTGGAACGCCACCGAGGGCATAAAAACGTGCTTCGGAAAAGTGGATACCGTATTTTAGCATGGTGGCTTTCCAGGCGACATAATGCACCGGCATCGAATCGATGAGTGTGCCATCACAATCGAAAATTAGTCCGTCGTATTTTTCAAATTTTGAATTCATGAAAGTACTTTACATGGATTTTGGATTCGGGGGACTGGCAAGAAATAGCTCACGTTTTATTTTATAAACTGCACATTCGACGCCGAAGAATTGAATGTAATCGTGCAAGGATTCGCCCAGTTTCTCAGCTAACTTTAGTGATGCAGTGTTCATTGGGTGAATGAGGCTGATGAGCTCACGTACTTTTAGTACTTCAAAGGCGTGGGTCATGATTGCGACTGCCGCCTCAAAAGCCAAACCTCTACCGCGGAAATCAGGATGCAGCATCCAGCCAATTTCGATGCCTGGCCAGCCTTCGGGATTGATCAGCCCGATACGCCCCGCAAGTTTGCCGCTGGATTTTTCTTCCACTGCGTAAAGTCCGTAGCCCAGCAACTGCCAATGGCCCAAAATAGCGGCCATGCTGCGCCAGGCCTGCTCGCGGGACAACGGTTCACCATTGCCAATATAACGCATTGTTTCCGTGTGCCCAACCATCGCGGCATATTCTTCAAAATCCGACTGGCAGAATTGGCGCAGGATGAGTCGATTTGTTGTAAGTTTCATCTAAACTTTTTGATAAATTATTGGAATAGTACTACTTTGGCAAATTCGATTTTTCCGAAAAAGACCAGCAAGTTGAAAATAGCAACCCTGACAGGGCTTGGAGCCCTGTCAGGGTTAAGCTCGCTCAAGCCCATTTAATCTGCCAAAGTAGTAATAGTAAGTTGATTTAATTTGCACTATCAATTATAAAATTGAAAACCAATACCAATTTCATCCTTTTTATCCATCGCCATTTGTTGTGTCAATTGGCGTCATTTGGTCGAATTCATCGATGAAATCTTCTGCATCGTCCTCGAATCCCCGGATATCGAAATTTAGATTCCTCAAGTCGTTAGCATCATCTTCAGCCACAACAACAGGAAGAGATCTCGCTGGATTGAGAGTTGGCCATCCAGTTATGCGGTCGACGTTGAGGACTTGCATTCCCTCGGGCATTGTAAAATCGCGCGCCGGGTAGCGGCTTTGCGCCACTTTCATAAAATTTGCCCAAATTGGTACGGCGCCAAAACTGCCGGTCACGCCGCGCCGGTTTTTGCGGTACATCTGATAATTGCGGTCGTATCCGACCCAAACCGAGGCCGAGAGTGAGCTGGTGATGCCGTTAAACCAGGCGTCGGTATAATCGGTGCTGGTGCCGGTTTTCCCGGCGCCCGGCCCACGAAATCCGTTAGCCCGGATAATTCGACCATTATTTATCAAATTGCTAAAATAGCCTTTCATCATGTCCAGGGTCATGTAACTTTTTTCCGGATCCAGTCTTTGATCGCCAAAACGCAGCAGCGCTTTGTGAATAACCACGCCACTGGCATCCTGCACCCGTTTTATACACACCGGCGGATAATACATGCCGTTACGGGCAAAAATTGAATAAGCGGAGGCCATCAAGAGGGGGGAAGTGGCGCCCGTACCGATGGAAAGCGAAATATTGGGTTCGAGTGGCGAAGTAATTCCGAATTTTTTTGCCGCTTCGACAACCGCGGCTGGAGTTAGTTCTTTTGTCAATTGCGCTGAAATAAGGTTGACCGACAGCATCAGCGCCCATTTTAATGTAACCGGGCCACGGAATATACGATCAAAATTCCGTACCCGCCAGCGAGGTTGGCCTGGCCCGGCGTAAAATGCGGTGGCCGTATCCATGCGCACGGATTTTGGCGTCAACCCCAATTTTTCCAGGGCAGTATAATAGATAATTGGTTTGATTCCGGAGCCGACATGACGGTTTTCACTGACCGCCCGATTAAATCCACCCGGAACACGGTCACGGCTGCCTACCAATGCTTTGATCTCGCCACTGGCCACTGATACCACGGCCATGGCCCCTTGCAACGGCGCACCTGTGGAATCAAGGCTGGCCTCCAGTCGTGTGATGCCATCGCTGACGGCATTTTCCGCCATGCGCTGCAAATCGGGATCGAGACTGGTGTAAATTTTCAATCCGCCGTACTGAACAGCATCCGTTCCGAACAGTGTCGCGGCCTCGTTCAGCACATAATCCACGTAATCATTGCCACGCTGTCGCCGCGAAACATAAACAAGAGAATCTGCTTTGGCTTCTTCAAATTGCATATCGGAGAGCAGGCCGACCGTATGCAAGCGTGTGAGTACGAGATGCTGTCTCGTCGCCGCTCTTTCGGGGTGCGAAAAGGGGTTAAACAGGTTGGGCGCGTTAATAATTCCCGCCAACATCGCACCCTCAGAAATGCTCAATTCGGCTGCAGATTTGCTGAAAAATTGTTGCGAGGCGTCTTCAATTCCGTAGGCGGTACCGCCGAAATAAACGAAGTTACAATATGCCTCGAGAATTTGCTCTTTGCTGAACATGCTTTCGAGCTGCATCGCCAGCAGCATGTCTTTAAATTTGCGTAAAAATTCACTGCGATAGGTGAAAAACAGGACTTTGCCAAGCTGCTGTGTCAGGGTCGATCCGCCACCCCGTTTTCCCATATAAGCCACTGCTCGAATCAACCCGAACGGATCGATGCCGTGGTGCTCGTAAAATCGCGAATCTTCCGTAGCGACCAGTGCGTTGTAAAAATTGGGACTGATTTGGCTTAACGGAACGTATTGTTGTCCACGCAAGGAATAGACAAGGGAACCATCGTCGGCAAATACTTCGGTGGGTTGCGAGAAAACAAGCTGCCGCAAATCGTTGGGAATGTATGGCAAACTTGCGCTGATATAAAAGAAACCGATATATAAAACGATGAGCACAAAACTGGCAAAACCGATTAAACTATAAAAGATATTCTTCGTCATCCTGCTCAAAATCCTGTTCTTCAAACACTTCGATAAGTTCGTTAATCCAGTCAGCTGGAATGTAATAAACGATGGCACGCAGGTTATCGTTGGCGATGGCTACTTCGTGAAAATTGCTAATAATTTCATTCGAGATAGCGATTTTGGTAGTTGGGCCGGCGAACTCAATCAGAGCCGGCATGGCGCTGATGAAACTGTTTTTGGTCTCAAAGGATATTTCATCGAGCAACTCTTGAAAGCGGTTGAGCTCAAATGTCCGTGCTTCGAATCGTGCTGTGTTGGTGATGTCCAAGATTTGGCTGCTGCCGTGCTTTTCCAGCATATCGAGTGCGGTGCCATCGAGGGTATTTTCAAGTAAAAAATCATTGTTTTGGTTGAGAAATACATTGCGAAATCCGTTTTCGTTCAACTCAACATAGACATTTTCCAGCGTGCCGGTGCTGCGAAAAGCGATGAGCGAATCCGGAGGAATGAGAATAGAGTTTAGGTCCTGCGGCAGACTATTGTAAACGCGCAGATAATGGCGTGCAGGCAAGGTCATCGGCCCATTTGTATTCAGTAATTTCAGCAATTGTGGAAAGGTATTAATTTCCCGCAATTGCTTTTCTTCTTTTCTTACATTCTGGGAATAACTTTCCAGACTGGAACCGGCTGCGGTAATATTTTTTACCTTAACCCAACTGCGCCCCGTTCTCTCGCGTCCTTCATTTTGCCAAACAAGGTAGCGTCCGATACCAATTTCGACAAAATGGAAAAATAATTCACCGCAAACGAGGGCGATGATCACCAATAAAAAAATAAAAAAATTACGGCGATTCCATCTCTTTACCAGGTTTTGTTCAGTTAGTCCTTGCAATTGAGTCTCGATCCTTTTTACAATGATTACCATGAACACTTATAGCAGTAACAATTTTCTTTGGGACCATTTCTATTCATCGGATAATTTAAGAAAATTGATCTTATATTAAGCCATATTTTTTTTAAGATGCAACACCTTAGCAATCACATTGGTGAAAATAATTTGAATACCGGGACCTAAATTAAAATCCGGTGTACGTTTTGAACTGGAATTTTTGTAAATGAAAATAGATTTACATGTTCACATTAGACGGGCGCACAATTTATCTGAAATCCGCAGCGTACTGAAAAAGCGAAATATCGATGCCATTGCGATCACCAATTTTTTTGATATTTCCTTAGCGCAGTGGGTACAAAAACGGCTGCCCGAGTTTTTAGTCATCGTTGGACAGGAGGTGGAAAGTTCTGCCGGACATATTCTCGCCATTGATATTCGAGAAAATATCCCCAATTTCCTCACACCTCACGAAACAATCGCTCAAATCCATGCGCAGGGTGGTTTAGCAATTCTCGCGCATCCATTCCTAATTTATCACTCACTCGTTCCGCTGGGCAAATATGCCCACTTGCCCTTTGATGCCATCGAAGTGTTCAATTTCCGGGCAAGTCCGTTGCTGTTTCCCAATATTTTGGCTCAGTTGATCTTGTCGCGACGGAGCGTTCCGCTGGTTGCAAATTCGGATTCAAAAGATGTTGCATCCATCGGAATTTGCCACAACAAAGTGCCGGGCAAAACGAAAAGTGAGGTTTTGGAGAATATTAAAAAGGGGCATATTGAGCGCCACACCGAGATGGTTTGGCCAAACCCTGCCTGGATTTTTCAGTTTGGCTATCAGCATTTTACCCATCATCGTGCGTTTACGTGCCCGGTTTGTGGGACGAATTTCATCCGCACAATTTTACCACAAAAACAGAAATGCCTCGTCTGCGGCGAGATTCAAAAAAATAACATCATTTGCCCGGAGAAACATTTCATTTGCAAACCCTGCCGCACACAGCGTGATTTTAAGACAGAATATTTGGAAAAATATCGGAAGGAATTAGGAATTGATTTAGAATAATGTCGAATAGATAAACTCGAACCTTTAACCTGATTCCAATTTAATCCCCCAATTTATCCTCCAGCCACTGGGGCAAAAACAACAACGGATTTTTTGAGTGCCGCCGGTAAGTTTGCTCGACATGTTTTTTAATTTCAGTGATAGATAATTTTGTACCGCAGGCGCCGGCTTTAATTAATTCGGGGATTTTATCAGGGTCGGTGCGGCTGAACTTGGCAAGGTTGGGCGCGATAACATAATCCGCTTTTTGTATCTGATATTGAATATTGGAATCGATAGCAATTTCAAAAGCATTTATCATTACATCGATGATGCCTTCCGGTTTTATGTAGCTGTGATCTGCGCTCAAATCGACAGCCAGCACGCAGGGGACGCCCATTTCAAACAGGGGAGATACTGGAATATTTTCCACCAGCATGCCATCAACCAATAATCTTTTTTCAATTTCCACAGGTTTGAACATGCCGGGAATGCTGGCGCTGGCGCGGATAGCCCGGGCGAGATTTCCTCGCTGCAAAACTACTTTTTCCCCTGTTGAAATATCAGTCGCAACAATCGAGAGCGGGATTTTGGCATCTTCGATATTGACATCGCCAATTAAATTTATAAAATGGCCGCCCAGCTCTTCGTTTGAAAGCAGGCCAAGTTTCGGAAAGCCGAAATTGGAAATCTTAAACCAGTTTAAATTGGAAATGAGTTTGCTCATCGTTTTTATTGGCACGTCAAATGCGTGCAACGCCGCCACCATGGCTCCCGCGCTTGTGCCGGCCAGAGCATCAATTTGTACCTCATTTTCCAGAAGAGTTTTTAACACGCCAATATGGGCTGCACCCCGGATGCCACCACCACTTAAAGCCAATCCAACCAACATATTGTTTTGATTATTCATTTTTTTTATTGCGAACGCAGTTTCCGGGTTTCGAGTGAAAAAATTATATTTGTCATTTGATCCAATTCAATTAAGTTAAACTTTTTGGCCATTTCGGGGTTGATTTCATCGCGCGCTACATCAACAATTTGCTCGAAGACAAAAGCCTCTTTTTCGACCTGCCAAATCAGATACAAATGGTAATATTGTCCGCGTGGTAAATTAAATTGAAAGCGAAAATTCTGCTCGGAAACAGGCAAGATTTCAAAATATCGAGGATAGAGGTAGCTGCGCGTCAGCTCCCCTGCTTTTGCAGCGCGGAGCAGCAGGCGGCCGTCGGAAAAGTAAGTTTTGAAGGTATCAATATTAACGTGAACCTGGCCTTTTAATACGCCATAATTGCCATCTCTCCGGGTATCCACGTAGGGCAATTGTTTATCATTCGAGGTTAAATTAAAAATATATTCTTTTTTTGTTGAAGGGGGGATAGCCACATTTTTTAAAATCGTGGCGTCAAAATCAGGATATTTTGCAACGATATCATAGATCCCACGCCGAACTCCGAATATGCGGAATACACCCAGTGAGTCCGTCACTGCACTGTAGTCCGTGTCCTTTAAAACAACTTTAATATCGGGGAGAGGCAGCTGATCCGTCAGGGACAATACCTGTCCTTTTACGGTATAAGTAATTGGTTTTTGTCCAAATACGTACCCCACGATTATGAATGATAAAATGAGCGACCTGAAAAATATTTTTCTAATCTGCATAATTTCCCCTTTCGCGAACACGACGAAGGATGACTGACATAAATTCTTTATTTTAAGGTATAATTCTATTTATGAATATCAATGTTTTTACACTCAATATTTTAGGTAAACAATGCTCGAGTTAAGAAAAATGCCATAATTATCCAGGTGGACAAAGATAATAAATACAACCAAAGTGACCGGTGATTTAAATTTTATATTTTTCCGGCAGGTGGATTTCTAAACTAACGTGAGTTTGATGTATGCCCGGATTGAATATAAAACAAGTCATCCTGACTTGCGTGCCAACGCGATGCCGGGACCTCTCTGGTAGCACATCAACTTTAGTTCGAGTTCATCGTTTGAGAAACCGGAATGACGAGACATATTAGTGCAATTTCCTTATGTCGAACTCACATTAAATTAGATTTGCCCGGTTGTTTAACAGGTGAAATTGAAGCTTAATAAATTAATTTTTAGAGAAATTCCGAATCGATAAATTCTGTCATCAAACCAAAACTTCGCATTTTTAAGTTCATAGGATTTCAGATATAAAAATTTAAATATTTAAGTGAAAAATATTAATAATCCGGTAGATGGTATTTATTGAGAATAGTCTTGATTTTTACACCCCGGATCACTATTATCATTGATCTTTTCTTTGAAAAAAAACAACTGGAGTAAGTGCTGTGTTAATCAGGAAGACAGATATATCGTTGGAACAGGCAAAGCGAAACCTCTTTTCACTATTCAGTGTGGAAGATAAAGTACAAACTTCAACTTGAAATATTTTAAAATGCACCCATTGAGGTGCATTTTTTTTTGTGAAACATTTAGATTTAAAAATATGTTGATTTAATTGATATGTGGTATTTGGTGAAATATGATTTTTCGATGAACCGCTCTTCTCCAAATGCCTCCAAACCAAAGAGGAACGACCCTTGAAAGAATCCATCATTGACCTGCTAAATCTTCAAACTATAGATAAAAAACTGGACAATATTGAACTGGCCAAAGGCAACCTGCCTGAAAAAGTGAAAAAAGCTGAGCTTGAGCTTGAGGCAGCGCGAAATGAACTTTCTCAGAATAAATTGAATCTTGAAGAATTGCAAAAAGAATTGCGAAAAATTGAATCGGATGTTGCTATCCTTGCGGAAAACAAGAAAAAGTATGACGAGCAGCTATATGCCGTACAGACGAACAAAGAGTACGATGCCGTGACACTTGAAATCGACACGACGATCACAAAAATAGATGATCTCGAAAATAGAGAAATCGAGCTCCTTGATGAAGAAAAAGAAGCCATTGAATCGGTGAAAGACGCGACTGAAAAACTGGAAAAGACAGAAGAAAATTTCGAAAAAACTTCCATAAAACTTAAAAAAACAATTGAAGCAAATGCGGATAAAGAAAAAGAACTGACACAAGAACGCAAAGACGTTTCTCAAAAAATCAGAATCGATTTTTTGCGGCTTTATGAGCGTATTCGCAAACCCAAAGGCGGAATTCCTTTGGTTACAATTGATCGTGGTTCCTGCGGCGGCTGTTACACCAATATTCCGCCACAGCGAATAATCGAAGTGCGGGAAGCGGACCGTTTGATTGTTTGCGAGCATTGTGGCCGCATCCTGTATTGGCAAGATGAAGAAGAATTAACAATAAAATAAATAAATAAAGTTACATCCAAAGTAGACCGGACGGTCGCCTCAAGGTGCTACGGTACTTTGCGGAGGAAAGTCCGAACTCCAAAGGACAGGGCGGTCGCTAACGGCGACTTCGAGTGATCGGAGGAAAGTGCCACAGAAAATAGACTGTCTCGAATTTTCGGGATGATGGTGAAAAGGTGGGGTAAGAGCCCACCGCCCCGGTGGTGACATTCGGGGGCATGGTAAACCCCGCCCGGAGCAAGACCAAATAGGTTCCGTGTTTCCCGCTTTTTGGGAAAAAAGAGTTGTCCGCTCAATTCGCTCTGCGTAACGGAATGGGTAGGTTGCTTGACCCCGTCAGCAATGGCGAGGCTAGATAAATGACCGTCACCCCGATTTTGGGGATACAGAATTCGGCTTACAGGCCTACTTTGGATGTGCTTTACATTGATAAGGAGTTTAGATAATTGTGAACTTGCAATGGCAAAGGACAGAAATAGAAGAAATAGATTTAATAAACAAACTTTCTCAAGAACTGACATTACCACCGATTCTCAGCAATATTCTCTATCACCGCGGCATTGAGACTTTAGATGATGCAAAGGTCTTTTTTCGCTCGGGTCTGGAAGATTTGTATGACCCATTTTTAATGCTGGGGATGGAAGCGGGTGTTGAGCGGATACTCAAAGCCCTGAAAAATAAAGAAAATATTCTCATTTATGGGGATTATGATGTCGATGGCATAACGTCGACAGCCATGCTTGTTTCGATCTTCCGAAAACTTGGCCACGACGTGCATTATTTTATACCCAACCGACTCGTGGATGGCTATGGTTTGAGCCGTGGCGGCATTGAACATGCCCAAAGCCTAAATATCGATCTGATTATCACAGTCGACTGTGGAATAACGGCAGTCGATGAGGTGAAATATGCCCGAGAATCAGGCATCGATGTTATCGTCAGTGACCACCACCAAACAGCGAATGAGCTGCCGGATGCGGTGGCTGTTCTTGATCCCAAACAGCCCGATTGTCCATATCCATTCAAGGAATTGGCCGGTGTTGGCGTTGCCTTTAAATTGATGCAGGGGGTGATCCAAAAATCGGAAATTGAACCGGATTTTATTTTCCCATTTCTCGATTTTGTGGCTATCGGATCTTCGGCTGATATCGTTCCGCTCATGGATGAAAATCGTATATTAACCCGTGCCGGGCTCGAGCAATTGAATCGGACCGAAAACCTCGGCTTGAAATCGCTGCTCCGCAATACAAATCTTCTCGGAAAAACATTGGGGACCGGGCAAATTATCTTCGTGATGGCGCCGCGAATTAATGCTGTCGGCCGCATGGGTGATGCGATGAAAGCTGTCCGCATGCTCACGTCCTCGGATGCGGATGAAGCACAGGAAATTGCCAATTTACTGGAGCAATCCAATCAGGAACGCCGCAGCATAGACGAGCAAACCTTTAACGAAGCCATCGACATGGTGGAAAAAGAGTGCGACCCTGAGAATGATTCGTTCTTTGTACTCAGTTCAGAAAAATGGCATCAGGGAGTTATCGGCATTGTTGCCAGCCGTTTGGTTGAACGCTATTACCGTCCCACTGTGATGATTTCCACAGACAACGGTGTCGGCAAAGGTTCGGCCCGCAGCATTCACGGTTTTGATGTCTACGAAGCTTTGGAATCCTGCAATGATTTAATGCTGGCTTTTGGTGGTCACAAATATGCTGCCGGATTGAGCATTAACTCAGATGAAATCAATGAACTTCGTGACCGGCTGAACGGATATGCTGAAGAAAAGTTGACTGAAGACATGCTGGTGCCCCTCCTGAGCGTCAGTGGCGAAATCCGGCTACCGGAAATCGATAGTAAATTTATGCAGGTGCTAAAAATGATGGCGCCATTTGGCCCGCAGAATCCCCGCCCGGTATTTTCGAGTAAAGGGATTAAAATTGTGGGATCAGCGTCAATAGTAGGCAACAATCATTTGCGTTTCCGGGCATCGCAAGACAATGTAGCGATCGACGCGATCGGATTTAATTTGGGTGGATTGCTGCACCGCTTGCGCGGAAATACGGATGATATCGAGATTGCATATTACATCGAAGAAAATGAGTGGCAAGGCCGAATTTCAACTCAGTTGCGAATTCGGGATATTCGTTGAAATTACTATTATTTTATTTACGGATAGTTACTACTTATTTTTGAAATTGTGCGATACTTCTCGTTTTGGTTCAAATAGTTCATGTCCTGGTAATTCTTGTTCTGAAACTCGTTCGAAATCATCGATGTAGGGAAATTCATGAAAAAGTATCAATCAAAGTTGGATTCCGGCGCTTTGGAGTTTGTCAAAAGGAAGGAAAAGATGCTTTCCTTGCTTAAAACTTTAGAGAGCCGCCGTCAGGAAATAAATGAATATGCGCCAACCGCCATCGAACGGTTGAAAAAGCGTGGAAAATATACAGCCCGTCTAAAAATCGAAAAAATTCTCGATCCCGGCACCCCGTTTTATGAAGTTGGCCTTTTCGCTGCATATGAAATGTACGAAGATATTCCCGGCGGCTATCCAGCTGCCGGAACTATCATCGGCATTGGCACTGTTGCTGGGAAAAAAGCGGTGATCGTTGCCAATGATCCGTTGGTAAAATCCGGGGCCTGGGTCGAAATGACCTGCAAAAAAAACCTGCGTGCGCAGGAATTGGCCATGGAAAACAATCTCCCCATAATTTATATGGTGGATTCTGCAGGCGTGAATCTCGAGCGGCAGGCAGAAATTTTCCCGGACCGCGAGCATTTTGGCCGGGTTTTCCGCAACAACGCAAAAATGGCAGCGATGGGGATTCCACAAATTTCCTGCGTCTTCGGTTTTTGTGTTGCCGGAGGCGCCTATTTGCCCGGCATGTCCAGCGATCTTGGCATGGTAACGGCAAATGCCAGTATGTTCCTTGCCGGGCCTTTTCTTGTCCGCTCTGCCCTGGGCCAGAATGTTGACATGGAAACACTCGGCGGCGCAACCATGCATAATACGGTGAGTGGCGTGGCTGATTATGAATTTGCCAACGAAGACGAAGCCCTCGAATGGATTCGCGATCAAATGGCTGCGATTGGCCCAGCCCTAAGTTCACCTTTCGATCGCATCGCCAGTGAAAATCCCGCCTACGATCCCGATGAATTGCTCGGTATTTTGCCGGAAAATCTCTCGGGAGCTTACGAAGCACGAGAAATAATTGCCCGCATTGTTGATGGCAGTCGCTTTCAGGAGTACAAAGCCAAATTTGGCCTTACTTTGGTTACGGCTTTCGCCCGCATCGGTGGTTTTTCAGTTGGCATCGTCGCCAATCAGGGCAAGGCAGTAAAAAAGCAAATGCCCCCGGATAACTTTGGCAAAGCTCAGCCGCCGCAAATGCAGCTCGGAAATGTCATTTATAGTGATTCGGCGAACAAAGCCACGCAATTTATCATGCTGTGCAATGAGCGGCGTATCCCATTAATTTTTCTACAAGATGTAACTGGTTTTATGGTCGGAAAAATGGCGGAATCCAACGGCATAATTCAAGATGGGGCGCAGTTTGTCAATGCGCAGGCCAATTCAATCGTGCCCAAATTTACCGTCGTTTTGCGCAACAGTTTTGGTGCTGGAAACTACGCCATGTGCGGCAAAGCTTACGATCCGCGCCTGATATATTCCTGGCCGACAGCCCGCCTCGCAGTGATGGATGGCGGCATTGCAGCCGACACGGTTTTATTAACCAAAAAAAATCTGAATGATGATGAGCGTGCCAAATTTCGTGAGAAATTAGTTGATAAATATGCGCACGAAGCATCGCCATATTATTCCGCAGCCCGCCTTGTCGTAGACGATATTCTCGATCCGCGTGAAACACGCCCGGCTTTGATAAACGGGTTGGAAATGGCCGCGCACAACGTGGTTTTACCGCCCTATATTACCGGTGTAATGCGCATGTAGAAATGATTTTTTTTGATTGGTTAGAAATTCTAAAATTCTGGTCAGATAGTGCCCCACAAGGGGGTTGGCTACAAATTATTCATTCATTTTGAAATTGTAGTCCAGATCCTTGTGGTCTGTTTTTTACTCAAATCAGAATTTCCAGCTGTATTTGGAGTGTTTAAATAATTTTTTTTCAAACTTAAAATGATACAGAGTCAATGAAAAACAAAAAAGAAAAAGTACTCATTTCCAATGGCCAGGGATTTTGGGGTGATTCCATTCTTGGCCCAATCCGTCTTTTGCGTGAAGGTCCCATCGATTATTTAACTCTGGATTATCTTGCTGAAGTGACAATGAGCATAATGCAGAAACTGAAATCCCGCAACCCGGACGCCGGCTATGCAACAGATTTTATCAAATTACTTGAGCGCATTCTGCCGGAAGCGCAGGAAAAAGGTGTTCGCATAATTGCCAGTGCTGGCGGGGTGAACGCGCAGGCCTGCCTCGAAGCCGCTGGTGCGGTCGTAAAAAAGCTTGGGCTCTCCGGAGTAAAAATAGCCACTGTCACCGGCGATGATATATTGCACCGCATCGATGAAATGGAAGGCGCCGGCGAAAAGTTTAAAAACATGGATACCGGAGCATCCTGGTCGGATGTGCGGTCAAAAATATCATCGGCCAATGTTTATCTTGGCGCAGCAGGAATTGTCGACGCGCTGGATCAGGGAGCAGATATCGTTATTTGCGGGCGTGTCACCGATCCGGCTTTGGTTCTGGGCCCAATGGTGCATGAATTTGGCTGGCACTTTGATGATTACGATAAATTGGCGGCCGGCACAGTTGCTGGACACATTGTCGAATGTGGCGCACAATGCACCGGGGCAAACTACACAAATTGGCGAAAAATAGAAAATTTTGCGATGATAGGTTATCCGATCATCGAAATGAAGGCCGATGGCGAGTTTTGCATCACCAAACACCCCGGAACCGGTGGCGAGGTCAGTATTGAATCTGTTACCTCCCAATTGATGTACGAAATGGGGGATCCGGAAAATTATATCACCCCGGATGTTGTCGTGGATTTTACGACCGTCAAACTCGAAGAACAGGGAAAAGACCGCGTTCGGGTTTATGGAATTCGAGGCAAGAAAGCGACCGATTTTCTCAAAGTTTCAGCCAGTTATGCCAATGGCTACAAAGCAATTGGCCAACTGACAATCGCCGGACCGGATGCTTTGGAAAAAGCAAAAATTTGTGCAGATATCATCTGGAAACGCCTTGCCTATGAAAATGTTTTTTTCTCAGAAGCCAATAAAATGGTTGAATTTTTAGGCGCTGCGGTCTGCCATGCAGGTATTGCAGTTGAGCCGGCCACAAGTGATGAAATTGTACTGCGTGTCGGCGTCAAAGATGCTGACCGGGCCAAAGTTGACCGGTTTGCCATGGAGATTGTTCCGTTGGTGACCAGCGGGCCTCCCGGCGTCACCGGTTTTGCAGGTGGGCGTCCAAAAGCAACAGAAATCGTCAGTTATTGGCCGGCGTTGATAAATAAGACACGCATCAATCACCACGTGCATGTAGAAACATTTTAAATTTGATAAGTTGCTGAGTGGTTTAAGTGAAGTGCCACTTAGTGATTTTAAAATCCGGAGTTTTGTGTATGGAAAACAATATTAAAGAAATAGAGGCGCACTTAAACAGGTTGTCGCGTCCGCTTAATTTCAATGAAAAAAATATCGCGATGGTTTTGTCCGCGGGACATGGAAAGCGCATCAAATCAGAGACCTCGAAAATGCTGCATGAAGTTTGGGGCGTTCCAACAGTCATGCGTGTGGCCCGTGCAGCCCAGTTCGGCCTTGATTGTGATAATCAGATTATTATTGTCGGTATCAAAGCTGTCGATGTCGCCAATGCCTGCGGTGCACGAAACAACCGCAGTTTTGCTTATCAGGCTGAACAATGCGGGACGGGGCATGCCGTAAAAATTGGTCTGCAAAAGCTGGATGGTCACGTGCACGACGGCAATATTTATGTGTTTCCCGGTGATGTTGGTCTGCTGAGTAAAGACGTCGTAAGCACATTCCGGCAGGATTTTGAAAATACGGTCTGCGATATGATGGTTTTGACCAGCTTGTTTCGGGGAAAACCGGAAGATAATTATTACGGGCGCATCGTCCGTGTGCCGGAAAAAGATGATCAGGGAAAGGATTCGCCCGAATCGGGAATGGTAATCGAAATTAAAGAACATAAAGATATTCTGGCCCTGCCGGATGATAAACCTTACACCATCACCTACCACGATCGAAAATATTCATTTTCCAAACAGCAACTCATTGCGATAAATGAATTTAACACCGGCTTGTTTGCATTTAAGGCCACTGCATTGACAGAAAAAATAAATCATCTTAAAGAGGACAATGTTCAGGGTGAATTGTACATCACAGATTTAATTCACATTTTTAATCAGGATGGTTTAACAGTCGGCGCTGCCGCCACCAAAGACGAAAATGCGGTGCTCGGATTCAATGTTAAAAGCGTACTCAAACAGATGGAAAACATCGCCCGCGATTCGGTTTATGATAAACTGAAGGATACCATCACCATTGCCGACCGGGATGATTTTTTTATCGCCGACGAAGTTGTTGAACAAATCCTGGAAATGGACAAAACCTCCGGACCACTCGATATCGAGATTGGCAAGGGAGTCTATATCGGGCCCAATGTAAAACTGAATAAAGGGGTGGTGATAAACAGTGGAGCTGAGCTCGTAGGCAATATTGTTTTAGGGGAATATATCGTCATTGACCAGGGCGTAAATTTAAGCACTTATGATCATCAGGTTATGCGGATAGGCTCAAATACCGAGATTTTCAAAGGCGATATTATCAAAGGCAACCTGATAATCGGCAACAATTGCCGTATCGAGTCCGGAGTAAATATCACCGGCTCCGATGATTATCCTGCGCGAATCGGCAATAATGTACTCATAAAAGGGACGTCCCGCGTGTTTGGATGCACAATCGAAGATGATGTATTTATTGAGCATAGCGTTTTGAAATTTTATTATGTAGAAAGAACGGTTCGCAAGGACGGCACAATTCAACCGATTCAGTGGGTTTTGCCACAACCCCTGGGTTTGGATTCAATTCGCCAGCTAAAACATTAAGAGATATCAAATTATGAAAATTAAATTGAGTGAAATAGCTTACGCCCGTTCCGGCGATAAAGGCGACGGCAGCAATGTTGGAATCGCTGCATACACGGATGCGGGGTATACTTTTTTAAAAGAACTTCTCACCCCCGGGCGTCTAAAAGCACATTTCAAGGAAATCTGTTTTGGTAAGGTCGAACGCTACGAAATGCCGAATATTCGCGCACTAAATTTTATTCTGCATGACTCACTGGGCGGCGGTGGCTCTGAAAGCCTGAAAACAGACGCACAGGGAAAAACCCATGGCCTTGGATTGCTGTACATGGAAGTTGAAATTGATTCGTTGGAGGGATTGAAATCATGAATAATTTGTTTCTACCAAATTTATTTTGAAAGTGGTTTATCTTTCATAAAATGCTGCGTATTGAAATTGATAAAAATGTCGCGGTTTTAAGTCTGAACCGGCCACCTGTAAATGCTTTGAATATGCAGATGGTCGCAGATTTAGCCCAGGCAGCCCGCGATCTGTCCGAGAAATCGATGGCCAGCAAAGTGCGATGCGTTGTGATTCGATCCCAATGTCAGCATTTTTGCGCTGGTGCGGATTTAAAAGAGCGAAAAAATAGTGCTGTGGAAAATGTGGCCGTTACTGTGCTTAAAATCCAGCAGGCAATGACAGCGATTGCATCGATTCCTGTGCCGGTGATCGCGGCGATTAACGGCGCTGCAATTGGTGGCGGCCTGGAATTGGCCTTGGCAGCGGATATCAGACTTGCAGCCGACGACGCCAAAATGGGCTTGCGGGAAACGGCATTGGGAATAATTCCAGGCGCGGGTGGAACCCAGCGGCTTGCCCGGCTAATTGGACCAGCACAAGCGTTATATTGGATTGCCTCTGCAAAAATATTTTCCGCGCAGGAAGCATTGAGTTTTGGGGTGGTTCAGAAAGTGGATTCAACAGAAAAATTGTTGGATGCAGCAATGAATTTGGCGTTTGAAATAGCAGCTAACGCACCAGTAGCATTGCGCGCCGCGAAACAGGCAATTTTCCAGGGTATCGAAAAACCGCTCAAGGATGGGCTGGCATTGGAGCATGAATTTTATAAGACGACAGTTGATACAGCGGACCGGGTTGAAGCCTTAAATGCATTTTTCGAAAAAAGGATGCCGCGTTTTAATGGGAATTAAAACATTTTAGGGACGCTGTCGTCCACCATAAATGGCTTTTGTAATTAGATTATTTTATATAAATAATTTTTGGAATTCAGTTGTTGATTTTCATTTTTTAGGCATGCAACACGGCACGTTTACGAAAGATATCATCCTTGATTATCTGAATAAAATTTCAATTAAATGTAGTTTTATTATAATTTTTAATCTTGTTGTTTGACATGATTTTATTAACTTAGAATGCTATATTTGATCCTGCTGGTTGGTTCGATCAAAACGATTTTTTGAGTTTAGTAAAATGATTTATGATGTTAAAATTTCTTAAGTACGGCTCCTTTCTATCGAATTAATTACTGAATTGGAGCCTGTTTCATTTTTAAAGGATTGCAAAAACGGAGAATTAGATGGCAGACTTCACCGAAGAGCAACTGATGTTGCGCGACACAGTACGTGAATTTACTGAAAATGAAATCATGCCGCAAGCTGCTGAAATTGATGAATCCTGTGAATTTCCCATGGCTGTTATGCAAAATATGGGCGAGTTAGGATTTCTCGGAATTCCGTTCCCGGAAGAGTACGGTGGTTCCGGATTCGATGTATTATCGTTTGCCCTGGCGATGGAAGAGATCGCAGCCGGTTGTGGCTCAACCGCGCTGACTGTTGCTGCCCACGTTTCCCTCTGTTCAACGCCAATTTATCTTTTTGGAACTGAAGAACAGAAAAAGAAGTATTTACCTGATTTGCTCAGCGCTAGGAAAATAGGCGCTTTTTGTTTGTCCGAACCAGGTTCCGGAACCGACTCTGGCTCTATGCTGACGCGCGCTGAAAAAAAAGGCGATGATTATATTCTCAATGGTTCAAAACAGTGGGTGACCAATGGCGGCTATGCTGATGTTTTTGTTGTTTTAGCAAAAACGGATACCGAATTAGGCGTAAAAGGAATCAGCATGTTTGTGGTTGAAAAAGATACACCCGGATTAAATCCCGGGAAAAAAGAAGACAAAATGGGCTTGCGGGCCAGTGATACCCGGCAAATTTCAATAGATAATTTGCGCATCCCCAAAGAAAACTTGTTGGGAGCTGAAAATCAGGGCTTTCCACAAGCGATGAAAACCCTTGACGGTGGTCGAATCGGCATCGGTTCCATGGCGATCGGGCTCGGGCGTGCTGCGATGGAAAACGCGGCAGTTTATGCCAAAGATCGCACTGCATTTGGAAAAACGATCGCTGATTTTCAGGCGATAAAATGGTATTTGGCCGACATGGCAACCGAGCTTGAAGCCGGACGGTTGCTGGTACACCAGGCTGCCCGCCTGCGTGACGCAGGAAAACCGTACTCCAAAGAAGCAGCGATGGGAAAATTATTCGCCAGTGAAGCCGCCATGCGTGGGGCTTCAAAAGCTATTCAAATTCTTGGTGGCTATGGCTATATTCGGGAGTACCCGTTAGAGCGAATTTACCGCGATACCAAACTAACAGAAATTGGCGAAGGCACCAGCGAAGTGCTGCGGATTATAATTTCAAAGCATCTTTTGAAAGAAGTAAAATAAAAATTCCCTCGAAGGCTGATACTGTCGACGCCAGTATGGCTACAAAAAATAGGCTGAAAGTTGAGCATTTCGGCAAGCTCAATTACCGGAATACCACGGTAACTGAGCTTGTCGAAGCCGGAATCGATTGGCGGTAAGTTCGCATTCGAGCATTTCGACAAGCCCGGTGATAGTGCACCTGACGTATTGAAGAGAATATTTGCGACAAAAGGAATACAATGAAACTTGGTTCTTTCGAACTTTCCCTCATTTCAGACGGAAAATTTAAGCTCGATGGCGGTGCCATGTTTGGTGTGGTGCCCAAATTTTTGTGGAACAAACTTGAGCCGGCGGATGACAAAAATCGCATCCTGCTGGGTTTAAATTGTTTGCTTCTCGAGAGAGACGGCGAAAAAATTCTCATCGACACCGGAATTGGAAATAAATTTGATGAAAAATTTGCTCGCATTTATGGGGTAAATCGTGAAAAAACTTTGCTCGATCGGCTTACTGACAAAGGCATTTCCCGTGAAGATATTTCAGCTGTCATTATGAGCCACATGCATTTTGATCATATCGGTTGGAATACGATGCGCGATGGTGACGGCAAGCTAGTAGCGACATTTCCAAATGCGACATATTTTGCCCAAAAAGGGGAGTTTGAAGCTGCGAATAATCCAGACTCCCGTAGCAAAGCGAGCTATCTCGTTGAAAATTGGCAACCCCTGTTGGAAAACGATCAACTGACCCTGGTTTCCGGAACCTGCGAAGTGCTTCCCGGAATTGAGTCTACAATCGTGGGCGGACATACGCAAAACAACACAATTGTAAAAATAAAATCTGGTGGCGAAACCGCAGTTTTTCTTGGTGATTTCATCCCGACACCTTCTCACCTGAAAACACCCTACATTATGGGATACGATCTCTTTCCATTGGAAGTGATGGCATTAAAACCAGGCTTTTTGCAGCAGGCAGCTGCCGAAAAATGGCTTTTGGTATTTGAACATGCTGCCGAACCGACTGCGGGATTTGTGACAAATAATGGTAGAGATTGGGTGCTGGAAAAAGTTGATTTGAGCTAATCGTTTTTAGTTGGTAAAAAACTTGTGCATGTTAGTTTTGGAATTAAATATTTTCTATTTTAAAATGATTTTTAAAAAGTACGGAGTCAATAATGAGTAATTCTCGAAAAGCCGTTATTGCTGGAGCAAATAGAACAGCCGTTGGTGCATTTAATGGCTCGCTGGCAGGTGTCAAAGCCACCGATCTCGGGGCTACCGTAGTGAAAGAAGCTGTCCACCGGGCGAAACTTGCAAACGAGCAGATTGATGAAGTAATAATGGGCTGTGTTTTACCGGCCGGCATGGGACAGGCGCCGGCTCGGCAGGCAGCATTGGGCGCCGGACTTCCGACTTCGACAACCTGCATGACGATCAACAAAGTTTGCGGCAGTGGTTTGAAATCCGTCATGCTGGCATCCCAATCCATCGCCACAAATGATGCTGACATCGTCGTGGCGGGTGGCATGGAAAATATGAGCCAGACGCCGTATTTGCTCGACAAAGCGCGCAATGGCTACCGCCTGGGACACGGCACTGTAATCGACGGCATGATTAACGATGGATTGTGGGACGTTTACAATAATTTTCACATGGGAAATGCGGCCGAATTATGTGCTAAGGAGTACAATTATACGCGCGAAGCACAAGATAAATTTGCCATTGACAGCTACAAAAAAGCACAAACTGCGGTTGCGAATGGCTACTTTAATGCCGAGATTACTCCGGTCGCCATTCCCCAGCGAAAGGGCGATCCAGTGATGGTGACGCTGGACGATGAACCGGGAAAAGCCAATTTTGCAAAGATGCCATCTTTACGGCCGGCATTTGATAAAGAGGGTACAGTGACAGCAGCAAACGCATCAAAAATAAATGATGGTGCCGCAGCTATGGTTGTTTTGGGTGAAGATGTTGCTAAGCGTGAAGGCATCAAAGCACAGGCGCGAATCATCGCCCATGCTTCCGCAGCCCGCGAACCGGAATGGTTTACTATCGCTCCTGTTGATGCGATGAAAAAAGCACTCGATCGCGCCGGAATGACCATTGGCGATATCGATCTTTTCGAGATCAATGAAGCATTTTCCGTCGTGACCATGGTCGCAATCGATCAGCTCTCTATTCCTGCAGAAAAAGTCAATGTACACGGTGGCGCTGTGGCTATCGGCCATCCCATCGGCGCAAGTGGTGCCCGTATTTTGACCACACTACTTTATGCGTTGGAACAGAAACAAAAACGTTTCGGTTTGGCTACGTTGTGCATTGGCGGCGGTGAAGCAGCAGCGATGATAGTGGAACGCATTTAATTTATGGACGGTATTTTTATTCTAACATTAATATAAATTTCTCATGTCCGGCATGATGAAAAATAATATGGTTGGTTTCAATGTCAGGAGAATTCATGGAAATTAAACAAGTTGCCGTCATCGGCAGCGGTACGATGGGCAACGGCATTGCCCATGTTTTTGCAGCAAACGGTTACAATGTAAATCTGATTGATATCTCGGCCAGCGCTCTGGAAAAAGCGATGGCAACCATCGAAAAAAACTTGCAACGGCAGGTTAAAAAAGAATTCATCTCGGCAGATGATTTGAAAAATGCACTGGCACGGATTCAGACGAGTTCAGAATTAAAATCGGCAGCAAATGCACAATTGGTGGTGGAAGCGGCTTCTGAAAACAGCAGCGTTAAAAAAGACCTTTTTAAGCAGTTGGACAATCTCTGTTCTGCTGAAACGATTCTTGCAACCAATACGTCATCAATTTCTATTACAGAAATTGCAGCGGCCACGAGCCGGCCGGAAAAAGTCATCGGCATGCATTTCTTTAACCCGGTTCCAATGATGAAATTAGTCGAAGTCATCCGAGGATTGGCGACGGATGATGTTTTATTTGAGTCGATCATGGAATTGAGTCGCAAGCTTGGCAAAGAGCCTGTGGCAGTCAATGATTTTCCTGGATTTGTGTCAAATCGTGTGCTCATGCCGATGATCAACGAAGCGATTTTCTGCGTGATGGAAGGCGTGGCAGAGCCGGAAGCTATCGACACTGTGATGAAACTGGGTATGGCGCACCCGATGGGACCGCTGGTTTTGGCAGATTTTATCGGTCTTGACGTCTGTTTGCACATCATGGAAGTGCTGCACACCCAGCTTGGTGATGACAAATATCGACCCTGTCCACTATTGCGCAAGATGGTAGCTGCCGGACACATGGGACGAAAATCAGGTCGTGGTTTTTATGACTATTCGTGATTGATTTATTTTTGAGTCATCCCGGTTATTATGAAGTGAAACGGAGTAAAATACCGGGATCTATGTTTTCTGGTTTAGCAACGAATCTGGGAGATACCGGCAAAAAAGCATACCGGAATGACAAGACATTTAAAATAGAATTGATTAATCTGCCTTATTTTTAATATTTTGAAAGTTTAGATAGAGGAAAGAATGGATTTTACTTATACTGAAGAACAGGAAATGGTGCGCCAGACAGTTCGCGATTTTGCAGAAAACGAGCTGGCAAAAGATGCCCGGGAGCGTGATGCTGAAGAAAAATTTCCGACCGCACATGTTAAAAAAATGGGCGAACTTGGCTTTATGGGTTTGCAGGTTTCTCCACAGTGGGGTGGTGGTGGCATGGATACAATCGCCTACTCGATTCTCATCGAAGAGCTCAGCCGTGTTGATGCCTCTGCCGGAGTGATTGCTTCGGTCAATAATTCGCTGGTTTGCTACGGCCTGGAAAAATATGGCACTGAGGAGCAGAAGGAAAAATACCTTCGGCCACTGGCTGCCGGTGAAAAACTTGGCGCCTTCTGCCTTTCCGAGCCCGCGACCGGCTCAGATGCCTCAGCAATGCTAACGACTTCTGTGCGAGATGGTGAGGACTGGATAATCAACGGGACGAAAAATTTCATCACCAACGGCACGCAGGCCAAGGTGCATATCGTTTTTGCAACGGAAGACAAAGCAAGCGGCTATGCCGGTGTCCGGTGTATCATTGTGGATAGCGATACACCGGGATTTATCGTTGGCAGAAAAGAGAAAAAACTGGGAATCCGCAGTTCAGATACGTGTTCAATTATTTTGGAAAACTGCCGTGTTCCACAGAAAAATACACTCGGCAGCCCGGAAAAGGGATTCTCACTGGCGATGAATATTTTGAACAAAGGGCGCATCGGAATTGCTTCCCAGGCTTTGGGAATTGCCGTCGGTGCGTTTGACGCTGCCGTCGCTTATTCCAAAGAGCGTGTTCAATTTGGCAAACCGATCGCAGCCCAGCAAGCGATTCAGTTTATGATTGCGGAGATGGATGTGCGAATTCATGCGTCACGCTATTTGATTTATGATGCTGCCAGTCGTAAAGACCGTGGGCTCGATTTTTCCATGGCTTCTGCGCGGGCAAAACTATACGCGGCAGAAACTGCCATGTTCTGCGCTGATAAAGCGGTGCAAATTCACGGCGGTTATGGTTATATCAAAGATTATCCGGTTGAACGCTTTATGCGTGATGCCAAAATTACCGAGATTTACGAGGGCACCAGTGAAATTCAAAAAGTGGTCATCAGTCGCGGTGTCTTGAAAGGATAAATTGTCGTTTATTAACTTAATTTAAATTAATTATTTGAAGGCTAATAACAACTAAAGCTTGAGGTCCAAAATGGCTTTTGACGGAAACAGTACATTATGGTTTAGTGGTGAGTATAAAAAGTGGGAAGATGCAACAATTCATGTCATGTCGCATGTGATTCATTACGGCTCAAGTGTATTTGAAGGCTTGCGTTGCTATCCGGATGTGAAGGGTGGCGCCAGTATTCTCCGGTTGAAAGAGCATATCGACCGGTTGTACAGGTCTGCTAAAATCTATCGCATGGAAATACCATATTCAGCGGACGAACTTTGTGAAGTCTGTGTTGAGGTATTGCGAAAAAATAAGTTCAAGGACGCCTATCTGCGGCCATTTGCTTTCCGTGGCTACGGCACGCTTGGCGTCGATCCCCGTCCAAATCCGGTTGAGGTTGTCATCGGCGCCTGGAAATGGGGCAAATATCTCGGCACTGAAGCGCTTGATAACGGCGTCGATGTGCGGGTATCGTCCTGGCAGAAACCGGCTGCACTGCCCTCGCTTTCAAAAGCGGGCGGGCATTATTTGAACTCACAGCTCGTAAAAATGGAAGCTGCAGCAGATGGCTATGTTGAAGGCATTCTGTTAGATCAAAACGGCTACGTGAGTGAAGGTTCCGGTGAAAATATATTTATAATGGTCGACGGCAAATGTTATACTTCGCCGGTCGCTTCCTCAATTCTTAAAGGGATAACGCGGGACTGCGCATTCAAATTTTTGCAGGAAAAAGGGGTTGAGTTGCAGGAAACCTTCATCCCGCGGGAAATGTTGTATCTCGCTGATGAAATATTCTTTACCGGCACCGCTGCTGAGATTACACCGATTCGCACCATCGACAAAATTGAAGTCGGCAATGGCAAACCCGGTGCGATAACGAAATACGTACAAAAGCGCTATTTTGATATAATCACCGGCAAGGCGGAAGATAAATATAACTGGTTGACGCGTGTCTTTTAATGAGTACAAGAAGAAGAGCAAGAGAAATTGCCGTACAGGCGTGTTACGCGTTCGAGTTTTCGGGTAACACACCAAGGAATGTCATCGATACTTCAATTTTAAATCTGGATGAACCGGCGGTGGTTACCGATTTTGCCGTAGCTCTATTTGAAAAGACGGTATCCCACAAAGAAGAATTCGATAAGCTCATCATGGCCCGTGCTACGAACTGGGATTTTAATCGAATCGCCGTGCTCGATAAAATAGTTTTGCGGTTGATTATTTGTGAATTTCTGAATTTTACGGATATTCCACCGAAAGTCTCGATTGATGAAGGTATCGAAATCGCGAAAAAGTTCAGCACAGAGCAAAGCGGGCGTTTTGTGAATGGAATTGCAGATGCGATTTTGGTGGATTTAAAAGAAAAAGGAATTTTGAAAAAATCTGGAAGAGGTTTAAATTAATTTATGTTTTTATAACCTGTCCTGAATTTTTCAATAATATTTGATTCGATAATATGGGCATTGTCGATCTACTTGCCAGATTTAATAATTCAAATCCAATTTTAGATTGAAAATAATTGTATCTCCATAGCCCAAGTAATAAAAATACTTGTTTAGGAAAGTAAATTCAATGTTTAACGCCATTCTGGAAAAAGTTTTTGGTAACAAGCACGAAAAAGATGTGCATAAGCTGGAACCCATCGTCGCGCAAATAAATGAGATTTATGAGACGCTTTCTAATCTCACCGATGATGAGTTAAAAAATAAGACAGTCGAATTTAAAGAAAAAATTGCCACTGCAACAGCTGAAGTCAGTGGCGAAATCGAAAAATTCGAGAGCCTGCTGCGTGATGAAGTTGCAGACGAAAGTGGGAAATACGAATCGAGCGATGAAATTCGTGATTTGCTGGCCGAGAAAAGAGACGAAGAGCTCGAAATAATCAACGAAGTACTCGATGAAATATTACCGGAAGCCTTCGCTGTCGTGAAAGATGCCTGCCGCCGTCTGGTCGGCACAGAATGGGATGTTATCGGCCAAAAAACCCGTTGGGATATGGTTCCCTATGATGTCCAACTTATTGGCGGGATTGTTTTGCACCAGGGTAAAATTGCTGAAATGGCCACGGGTGAAGGAAAAACACTGGTTGCGACACTGCCGCTCTATCTCAATGGCCTTGCCGGAAAAGGTGTGCATCTTATAACGGTGAATGATTATCTGGCCCAGCGGGATTGTGAATGGATGGGTAAAGTATTTGATTTTCTTGGACTATCAACGGCCGCTATCACCAACGATATCGATCCCAGCCGACGCAAAGTGGCCTACGCAGCCGACATCACTTACGGCACAAACAATGAATTTGGGTTCGATTATTTGCGCGATAATATGTCCGGCAGCCTGGAGGACCAGGTGCAGCGCAAACACAATTTTGCTATTATTGATGAGGTCGATTCCGTGTTAATCGATGAAGCGCGGACGCCATTGATTATTTCCGGCCCCGTCGATTCTTCCAATCAGCAATACCTGGAAATGAAACCGCGGGTTGAAAAACTTGTGCGCAGCCAAACTATGCACGTCAACAAGTTAGTTGCTGAGGGCGAAAAGCTGCTCAATGAGGGCGATGAGGAGGAAGCCGGCGTTCTGCTTTTACGAGCCAGCCGCGGCGCTCCTAAAAATAAACGTTTGATGAAATTGATGAATGAAAAAGGTGTCAAGCGCTTAATTCGGGGTGTCGAAAGCGATTTTATCCGCGATAAAAGGATGCAGGAAATTGATGAAGACCTCTATTTTGCGATTGATGAAAAGGCCCACACCATCGACTTGATGGACAAAGGCCGGGAAGCCTTATCGCCAAACGATCCGCAAATGTTTGTTCTGCCTGATTTGAGTCAAACTGTTCATGCCATCGAAATTGATGAAAATTTAACCGACGAAGAAAAAATAGAAAAAAGGGAAGCGTTGAATCTGGATTACAGCCAGAAGGCCGACCAACTTCATAGTATTTCTCAGTTGTTGCGCGCCTATTCCCTTTTCGAAAAAGATGTCGAATACGTTGTTTCTGATGACAATAAAGTGATGATTGTCGATGAATTTACCGGCCGATTGATGACCGGCCGGCGTTACAGCGATGGTTTACACCAGGCGATTGAAGCCAAAGAAGGTGTGAAAATCGAAAAAGAAACGCAGACAATGGCGACAATCACGTTGCAAAATTATTTTCGTATGTATTCAAAGCTTGCTGGTATGACCGGAACCGCCGAAACAGAGTCCTCTGAATTTTGGGAAATATACAAACTTGATGTTGTGGTGATTCCGACGAATCGCCCCATTACGCGTATTGACCATGAGGACTTTGTCTATCGCACCAAACGTGAAAAATACAATGCGGTCATCGGTGAAATCTCCGATTTACACAATCGGAAACGCCCAATCCTCGTCGGAACCACTTCTGTTGACGAATCTGAAACTTTAAGCCGCATGCTCAAAAGGAAGGGTGTAAAGCATAATGTTTTAAATGCCAAGCAGCACAAAAGCGAGGCTGAAATTATCTCAAACGCCGGGCAACCGGGGGCTGTAACCATCGCAACAAATATGGCCGGGCGGGGTACGGACATCAAGTTAGGCGCCGGAGTTGTCGTTGAAGGTGAACCGGAGAGTGGTCTGCAAATTATTGGAACTGGCCGCCACGAAGCCCGACGAATCGACCGGCAGCTGCGAGGACGAAGTGGGCGCCAGGGCGATCCGGGTTCATCCCGTTTTTTTCTCAGTCTCGAAGACGATCTCATGCGCTTGTTTCAGTCCGACCGCGTCGCTTCGGTAATGGACCGGCTTGGGCTCGAAGATGGGGAAGTTATCACCCACAGCATGGTGACAAAAAGTATTGAGAGAGCGCAGAAGAGGGTCGAAGCACACAACTTTGATATTCGAAAACATCTGCTCGAATACGACAATGTAATGAATCAGCAGCGGGAGGTGATTTATGACCGCCGAAATCATGCCTTGCGTGGTGAAAATTTAAGAGAAGATATCACTCAAATAATAACAGATCAGGTGGATTTACTGCTCGAGATGTATTTGCCGGCGGAATCTTATGCCGATGATTGGGACTTACAGGCCTTGCGATTGGATTTTCAAAAAATGTATTTGGCTGACTGGCAATTAACAGAAGATGAAACAGAGAGCCTGGGTGCTGCTGAAATTGGTGAAAAAATACATGCGGCGGCCTTGCATGCTTATGAAGATAAAGAAAAAGCTGTCACTTCGCACATCATGCGCCAAATGGAGCGCTTCGCGATGCTGCAAACAATTGATGTAAAATGGCGTGATCATCTTTATGAAATGGATCAGCTTAAAGAAGGAATCGGGTTGCGTGCCTATGGCCAGAAAGATCCACTAATTGAATACAAAGCGGAGGGATTCCGCGCCTTCAAGGAAATGATCGAGTCCCTGAACCGGGAAGTGGTTGAGCTCATTTTTAAAATGCAAATCCAGACAGAACCGCCACCCGAAGCCCAACGCAGACAACAGATGATTGACCGGATGACGACGGTGCATCAGGATGCCACGGGCATGGGTTTGAGTGGTGGACAATCCCCGCAGAATGCACCTGCTGCAGGTAAAAGAAGGCCTGTACACGTGGAGCAAAAAGTCGGAAGAAACGATCCTTGTCCTTGCGGTTCAGGCAAGAAATATAAAAAATGTCACGGTGCTAATAATTGACATTATTTCATCGGTTGCCTGTGTTAAATATTAGTAAAATACTTGATTTTAGTATGGAATTTATTAGATTGCATGCAATACGGAGCGTTGAGGAAATAAGGAGTTTTCTATGAATGAACGCGTAGTTGAAATTTTAATGTTTATCATGAGTCAACTTCGTGGGGGGAAAAAAGATTTTGATAACCTGGATTTGCTCTCCCAGGATCTGCTCAACAGGGGATATTCACAGAACGAAATTAGCTCAGCTTTCTCCTGGCTTTTCGAAAGAGCTGACAGGGAAGTTGAGGAGATTCTGCGCGATGGCGACAGTGACATTTCCCAATCTTTTCGCGTGCTGCACGAACTCGAAGAAATGATTATTTCCGCTGATGCATTTGGTTACCTTCTGCAAATCAAACAACTTGAAATTTTAAGTGATTTTGATGTGGAACTCGCCATTGAAAAAGCGATGATGCTCGGTACATCCAGCATTGAAATCGAAGACATGAAATCGATTGTTGCAGCAATCTTGACAAGCCGTAGTACACATTTTCAGGGGAACTTTCCGCTCGATGGTGATATGGACGCTATTATCCATTAAATAGCATCCCGTCTTACTTGTGCTTTTAAAAATTCCGCGTGTATTTGGACGTAATTGTTCGATACCCTTTGGTACAGGTTGTATGAAAAAAAATCTCCTTATTGTTGAGTCTGAAGCGAAATGCAACACGATTCGCAATTTTCTTGGACCTGAATTTGATGTTGTTGCCTGTCATGGGCATGTGAAAAATCTACCAGGAAAAAGACTCGGCATCGATGTTTCTCAAAAATTTTTACCTCAATTTGAAGTTCTCCGGGGGAAAAGAGAACTCATCGAAAAGCTACGTTTGCAATCTCAAAATGCCTCTTTTGTTTTTATAGCCACCGACCCGGACCGGGAAGGTGAAGCCATCGCCTCAGATCTCATCGAATTGCTCAATCTTAAAAAATCTGAATTCAAACGAATCCGGTTTAATGAAATTTCGGCATTGGCTATACGAAAAGCGCTGGACAATCCCACGGAACTGAACAATCAGACTGTTGCATCCCAAAATGCACGCCGGGTAATTGACAGATTATGGGGCTATGAAATCAGTCCCTTTTTGTGGAAGAATATTTGCCCGGGCACGAGCTCGGGGCGTGTGCAAAGCGTTGCACTTCATTTTATTGTTGAAAAGGAAAAAACGCGAAAAACAATCACGGATAATCATAGTTGGACATGTTTTGCTGATCTTTATTTCAAGACTGAAAAATTGGCTGTTGCCCAGCTTGTTTCTACGAATTCAAATCCCTTTGTTTTTCGAAGTGAATCAGCAGCAACTGAGTGGCTGATCAAGAATAATAGCGGCCACCAAAAAACAACAATCCAAACTACACAATTTGTCGATTCGGATCATCAGCCGCCATTCACAACCAGCACATTTTTACAAACGACAGCCAATAAACTGGGTTTTAGCGCTCGTAAAACAATGCGAATTGCCCACGAACTCTACGATGGGTCCTGCAATCCTGGCGGAATAAAAACAGGATTGATTACTTATTTTCGTACAGATTCCACACGTATCTCACAAGCTGAACAATCTAAAATACACATTTTTATTAAAGAAAATTTGGGTGATCTCCCTATACAGCCTGAGGCGCACAATAGAGTTGATCCACAAACTCAAATTCAAAACGCACACGAGGCTATCAGACCTGTGGATTTTGGTAGAACACCGGCAGAATTACAACAATTTCTATCAACAGATCACTTGCAAGTATATGAACTCATTTGGCAAAACACGCTCACTTCACAAATGAAACAGAATGATGCGACGCGCTATAAATTTGAAGTGAAAGTGGGACAAAATGCATCCTGGCAAGCACTTGTTGCAATACCAGCATACCTCCAAAAACTCAACAATTATATTATAAATAAATCAAACTTTGCCTTTCAGGAATTCGTCAATAATAAAAATTGTTTTGTATTAAAAGAGTTCCAGGCAAAGAAGATGGAGCGCAAGGAAATGCGCCGATTTAATGAAGCTGAACTGATTAGGTTGTTGGACAAAAATGGCATTGGCCGCCCGGCAACATTTGCGTCGATCGTACCAAAGTTAAGACGCCGTGGATACATTGCAATGTCTGGTACCAGAATTAAATCCACAGCACTTGGCGAGGCAGTCCATGCTACAATTGAGCACAATTTCTCGCATGTTTTCAATACGAATTTTACATTTCAGATGGAAAACAAACTTGATGAAATTGAGAATGGGAACAAGGATTATTTCGCGGTGGTCAACACTTTCTACACTCAATTAAAAGCAGCATTGGACTCTGCGAAAGCGGTAAAAAGCAAGAGCACAGATGACCAACCGCGTTGTCCAAACTGCGGACAAAAATTATTTGTGCGGCTGCTCCGAGGTGAGAAAACTTTATCCTGCAGCGGCTATCCAGATTGTTATTATTCTGTTTCGCCTACGGAATTACGTAATGAAAAAGTGATTCACTGACATTATAATTTTGAATGTTAATTATATAAGCCACTTGGCCGATTTTACAATTAATACATAATACCAGAATGCAAAAAATACTTTTAATGCATCATTTTGATCGTGAATTAGTTGAATATTTGAAATATATTGCCCAACAAAAACGTGCATCAGACCTCACAGTTGAAGCTTATTCTACAGATTTGCAGCTCTTCAACAAATTTTTGCGGGACAACCAAATCATCGGTGGTATAACGCGAGTGCATGTCCGGAAATATATTCATCATTTATCATTTCTGCGGCAATCTCCAAAAACAATCAACCGCAAACTCTCCACGCTGCGCAGCTTTTTTCGATATCTGCGTGAACAACAAAAAATAGAAAACAATCCCACTGCCAATATCAATTCGCAAAAAGAACCTGTAGTACTGCCGAAGTTTTTACAGCAAAATCAGGTACTTTCTGCTTTGTCACAGCTGGATGGCAAAGATGATGTCAACCTACGTAATTCTCTGATAATTCTTTATTTGTACGGTTGCGGCCTGCGCGTCAGTGAGCTTGTTAATTTACAAATAAACAATGTTGATTTATATCGGTGCCAGATAAAGGTTCTTGGAAAGCGGCAAAAAGAACGCATTATTCCCCTGCCCAAGGCTCTGGTTAAAAAAACGAATGACTGGTTTGTGTTGCGCCAGGCATGGGTGCAAAATCGAACTGGTGATTCAAAATTTCTATTCATTGATAAAAAAGGAAAGGAGCTTACAAGGAGTGGTGTTTATTCTATAGTATCAAAGGCCCTTGGCAGTGTAGCAGAAAAAGGAAAAACCAATCCCCATATTTTGCGCCACAGCTACGCAACTCATCTGCTGGATTCTGGAGCAGACCTGGTTGCTGTGAAAGAACTATTAGGGCATCTGAGCTTAAATACAACTCAAATCTATACTCATATCTCGTCGCAACGCTTGAAAAAAACGTATCAACAGGCACATCCTCGTGCCAGGCTAAAATAAGAGTTGATGCACAATTTAAGTGGACGACGAGTCATCCGTTCATCACTTTTTTAGGAGGTTTGCCATGCGTATAATCTTCACGGCACGACACTATAAGGCCCCAGATGACTTGAAGAAATTCGCTGAAGCTGAAGTGTTAAATCTGAAGAAATATTATGACGGCATCATCGATTGCGAGATAATTCTTGATTATGAGAAACAAACTCAGGTTGCAGAGATCAAGGTCTCTGTGAATGGGCAAACACTGAAGGCAATTGAAAAAAGTGAAAATATTCGAAAATCAATAACTTTAGCGACCAACAAACTCGAACGACAGCTTAAAAAATATAAAGGAAAATGGAGCCGTAAAGGCGCTGTGAAACCGTCTCTATTGGAAGAAGTCGAGGAAGAGACTGTACCTGAAGAAATGTAATCAACTAAATTTACAAAGGCCTCCTTTGCGGAGGCTTTTTCTTTTGGATGAGAGGAAAAGCTGTGCACAAGTTAGATGTAAAAACAATGTATGTGGATAATGTCGAACATCTCGACCTTGAATTATTGAATGGCGAACAAAACTTTGATAATGAGATTTGTGAACCTGACTTACATCGCCCGGGGCTGGCGCTCACCGGTTTTATTGATGTTTTTACGCATAAACGCGTGCAGATTTTCGGTAATACCGAGATGGCGTATCTGGCAAAATTATCGATCGAAAAGCGGAAAGAAGCGCTGGAACTGGTACTGGAATTTGAAATCCCGTGCATCCTGGTAACCGAGAGCAATATCGTTCCGCAGGAAATGGTCGACATCGCCACCAAGCGAAAAATAACTGTGATGCGAACACGCTTTACAACGACTCAAGTGCTGCATTTACTTGGTGAGTACATGGATATTACATTTGCGGAAACGACGACAGTCCACGGCAGTTTAGTCGATGTTTACGGCATGGGTGTTTTGTTCACAGGTCGTTCATCAATCGGAAAAAGTGAGATTGCTCTTGATTTGGTTGAACGTGGACACCGCCTCGTTGCCGATGATGTTGTCAATATTTTCAAACTGGCCGGAGATGTCCTGCTCGGGCGCGGAAGTGAATTGCTGCAACATCATATGGAAATTCGTGGTTTAGGCATAATCGATGTTAAAAGCTTATTCGGAATTAATTCGATCCGTGTACAAAAAAGGATCGAGGTCGAGGTTCAGTTGGAACAATGGGATTCCAGCGAAGAATACGAAAGAATTGGTCTAGATGAAGAATTTAATACACATATTGGGGTAAGCATTCCTGTTGTCCGCTTGCCAATTTTTCCGGGTAAAAACATTACTGTGATTGCTGAAGTCATTGCGTTAAATCAAATGTTAAAGGTTTACGGACAAAATACAGCAAAACTTTTTAGTGATCGTCTGATTCAAAAAATTCAGGCAAAGGGTGAGGAAGCAAAACAGATTATCAAAGATCAAACAGGTGATGCCTTTGTTCCAAATGCAGCACGGATTCAGCGATACTTACGAAAAGACTACGAATAATTCTTTGAAAATTTGAAAAAATGCCCTATTCTGCGGAGTTGATTTCTGCCTGATAGTGAAGTAAAAAACACAACCTGTAAACACAAAATGGAATATTATTGGGGATACGTTTTTTCATCCACCGTTAGGAATTTTAAAAACAAAGAGATTGCACGTATATTAAAGGTTCAATAATTTGGATATTATTAGAGATGAGTTTTGGCAATGAGTCGTAGTAATCTTGAGTTAAAAGTAGGCATAATAAGTGTTGTGGCAATAGTAATCCTCGTATTGGGTTCAATCTGGGGTCGGGATGTAAAGCTTTCTTCCAGTTACAGGCAGTTGGAATTTGTTTTTAACCACAGCGGTGGTTTACGGCCAGGTGATCCTGTTACCGTTAACGGCATTAAAAAAGGGCGCGTTGAAACAGTCGAACTGACAAAAAGAAAAGTAACTGTGGGTATAACACTTGATTCGGATGTAAATTTGTATCAAGATATTGAAGCACATATTGTGATGCTCGATTTAATGGGCGGAACAATTCTTGAGATTAAACCCGGAGAATCAGCTTATTCCCTAAGTAAAACCAGAATGCAATCACCAATTCCCGGGCAATCTGTTTCCAACCTTGGATTGATAATCCAGGATTTCCAGACATTAAAAATTCAGGCGGATAGCCTTTTAAGCAGCATGAACAGCGCTGTTACCAATTTAAACCAAATATTGGATCAGAATACGGTTATCAATCCGTTGAAAGAAAGCCTGGCCAATTTAAACAGCTCAACGCGATTGATGAAAAAAGTTTTGATTGCGAATGAAGGTGCATTGGATAGTTTGCTAAAAAATTCAAGTGAATCCGTAAGTGAACTAAAAGAAATTCTTGGGAATAAAAGGAAAACACTGGAAAAATCTATCGATTCATTCTACAGAGTTGCTGTAAAAATGGATACTGTAACAACTGATTTGCATGAAATTAGCCAGCAACTTAAGAATCGAAAAGGTAGTCTGGCGAAGCTGATTTATGAGGACGATATTTACGAAAATTTACAAAACTCAATCGCTGGTGTCGATAGTTTGACGCAATCTTTGAAAACCAATCTGGGGAAATACTTACAAAATACTGATATTAACTTGCTTAATTTATTAAAATTTTAGCTGTCGATCCTGGCTTATATAAGCATGCAAAATAATATATTTTTATTTGAAAATGTTCTTGCAAAGGAATCGAATTGTCATTATATTTATCTCTTCAAAAATGACCCACCTGTAAGAAAATTTTGGGCAGGTAGCTCAGTCGGTAGAGCAATGGACTGAAAATCCATGTGTCGGCAGTTCAATTCTGCCCCTGCCCACACTTTGAAAATATGCTGCCAAGGATTGTTCCGGGGCAGCATATTTTTTTGGTAAGGATGCCACCTTAGCTCAGATGGCAGAGCGGCTCACTCGTAATGAGCAGGTCGCCGGTTCGATTCCGGCAGGTGGCTCTAAATTTAAATTTCAAATTCTTACCCTGAAGGCCGCATGAAAAATCTTAAAATATCCGCATTCCTTCTTGTTTTCATTCTTTCATCTTTTCAATCGTTATTTTGCCAAACCAATGGATACGCTTTTTTAACGCGAAATATGTCCGCTCGGGCAATTGCGATGGGTGGTGCATTTCACGCAATAAAAAATGATCTTGGCGCTATCCGCACAAATCCGGCAGCTTTGGCAGGCATCACACAACGGGTAGGTTCCTTTTCCTATGTGAATTATTTGCTCGATGTCAACGGTGGCGAGGGAGTATATATTCATCCAAGTGAAGAAGGCAATATTGCAGGATCATTTTTCTATCAGGATTATGGCAGTTTTGATGGCCGGAATGAGCTCAATGAATCTCAGGGTAGCTTTTCTGCAAGCAGCTTGATATTAAATGTGGCTTACGCCAGCCAATATACGGCGGCATTGTGGTATGGAGTAACTGCCCGGTATTTTCGTTCTGAGATATCGTCCTATACATCGGATGGATTTGCTTTTGATGGTGCCATTTATTACACATCACCCTTTCTCAGAAACCTGAATTTTGGACTTGGAATCTATAACCTCGGGCAGGTACGAACAGCATTTATTGACTATAAGGACGATATTCCTACTTCAATCGAATTTGGTATGTCCAAAGTTCTTGCTCACCTGCCGCTTGAGTGGTCGTTGGCATTCAGAAAATATATTGAGGAAGATTTCGTCGTCGCTGTTGGGGGAGAATTTACTTTGAGTAATAATATGTTTCTCCGCCTTGGATACAACTCAAACGGCAAAGACCAAAAAGTCTCTTTCGATTCCAACCGGCTTTCGGGTTTTTCTATTGGCACTGGTCTGATTTTTCATAAATATACCGTCGATTATGCATTTGCTTCGATGGGTAGCCTCGGTAATGTTAATCAGTTCACGATGGGCATTAATTTCTAACAAAAAAAGCTACCAGTGTACGCCGCCAAGGACACTGATAGCTTATAAAGTATTCCCAAAGATTGCCTTTGTGGAATATAAAGTCAAACGCCCGGCTGTATTTTAAGTTCCAAAATTTTAAAAACATCCTCTCCTGCTAATTTATCATTTTCTTCACATCATTTACACTTTGCTTCCTCACATTTTGTCAATTCTCCCCGATATCATTTTATAAAGACATGCAGCAGAAATATGAATTATAACATGGTTGTGACAAGTATGCTTGGAAAAGTGATTATCAGTCTTCTGTGCTTTTTTATCGTAAATTCAGTTCCAACTCACGGCAATGACAAACAAGACATTGGATCGAATAAAAACACACCTTTTTCTTCAAATTATGCCTGTTTTAAAGGTAATAAAAAACAAACATATATCGAGATATATAGCCAGGTTGATTTAAGTGCATTATCTGCCGTAAAAGAAGCGATAACATTTCTCTCTGAATATTCTTTGAAATATACTATCCGGGCGAATGATAAAATTGTCCGTGAGTTAAATTTTGATGATACATTTCGTTTTGAAGACAATTCGGAACGGTCTAATAAAATGCGACTGAGTGTACAAGGAATTTTGTTACAACCCGGTTACTATAGTTGCGAAATTCAGCTAACTGATAAAAACGCCCCCTACACCGTTTCCCGGCCAATGTACCTTGATGTCCCGGAATTTGCTGTAACAAATTTGATCTTATCTGATATTCAGGTTGCCCAGTCTATTCAAGCTTCCAAAAAAACAAGTGCGTTCATTAAAAACGGATTGTTCGTCAAACCAAATGTCGATCACTCGTTCGATTATTTCACTGCGGAATTCTTTATTTACTACGAAGTCTATGGACTGGCCGCTGCTGAAACTCAGAATAATTTTGGCGCTGAAATTATGTGCAAGATAAAAACGGAAGATGGCGTTGTGAAAAAAACAGTGCAACATTCTGTTTCTCATCCTGCAACGGATGCGGTGCATTCTCTAAGGTTGTCCATTATGGAACTTAGCCGTGGCGGATATGAGTTGGAAGTTCTTGTAAAAGATAGAAATTCCGGTAAAGTTGCTGTCAATAGGACGCAGTTTTTTGTTGGTTGGTCGGATGAATATTCTCAAAAGGAAGTTGTCTCAGATCTAATAAAGCAACTCCAATATGTGGCGCCGCAATGGAATTTTGAAAGTATGCAAGAGCTTGCAACAGAAAAACAACGGATTGCAATTCTCTCTTTTTGGAAAAACAGGGACCCCTCCCCGGAAACAATCGAAAACGAGCTTATGGATGAATTTTATAAACGCGTTTCCTTTGCCAATAATAATTTTAAGAATTATGAAAATAAGGGATGGAAATCTGATCAGGGGAGAATTTATATCCAAAATGGATACCCGGTTTCCGTGAGGCGACTTCGTTCACGCTCCAACAGCAGTGCTTATGAAATCTGGAAGTATGGCCGACAGGATAAACGATTCATTTTTGAGAATAAGAATAGTTTTGGTGATTTCCGGTTGATACCTCAAGGATCTATGGAATATTTTGAGCTTGCAGAATATTAGTCTGGCGACCACTTTTTTCTTTAAAAACAAGATAATACACGACCTGATTTATTAAGGTTGACTCCCGGTTTTTGCTTGCTAATTTTCGCCCTTCCCCCTATATTCAACTCGTTGTTTAATTCTCTGTTTTAACTCGGGTTTTACGGTAATAGTATACAAATCTTCCTGCATTTCAGTCGTGCTGAAGTTTCCGTTTCCCACAATTATAATTTTACCTATGGATAAAAATCACCACAATATATATCTCGACTATGCCGCATCGACGCCACTTGATCCCAAAGTTCTCGAAGTTGTAAATATAACAATGGCGCAAGTTTATGGCAATGCCTCGAGCATTCATAGATTTGGATTGCAAGCAAAAGCTGTTTTGGATACAGCGCGAACGACGGTGGCGGAGTCCTTAAACGCACGCCCGGATGAGATTTATTTTACCAGCGGTGGAACGGAATCGAATAATTTGGCGATGCAAGGGGTGGCCTCGCAATTCTCAAAACCCGGCAACATTATTATTTCAGCTATTGAGCATCCATCCATCCTGCAAACAGCCAGATATTTAAAAAGCCGGGGGTGGCAAATAACGTTGCTTCCCGTGAATCGAATGGGTCAGATTGATCCAGAAATTCTGCAGCAGAGTATAAATTCTGCAACCAGGCTTGTAAGTATCATGCATGTGAATAATGAAATTGGCTCGATAAACAACATTGAAGCTTGTGCAAAAATTGCTTACGAGAAAAATATTTTATTTCACACGGATGCGGTGCAGAGTTTTGGTAAATTGCCTGTCGATCTGCGGAGAGTACCTGCCTCATTTTTATCGCTGACTGGACACAAAATTTATGGTCCCAAAGGAGCCGGCGTCTTATTTATTCGCCGAAAAACAAAGCTGGGCAAATTATTTTTTGGCGGTAGCCAGGAAAATGGCCGACGCAGCGGCACGGAAAATATCCCGGCAATCGCCGGATTAACAAAAGCAGTTGAACTTTGTCAGATAAATCGCGACGCAGATAAATCGCATTTGGAACAACTGGGGAGCGAATTGCGTGAGCTGATGAAATTGCAACTCCCGGAAGCCCGCTTGAACGGCGGAGAAAACGGTGTTCCCAATATTCAAAATTATTCAATACCCGGCATTGACAACATGAGTTTGCTCATGGGCCTTGATCTCGCCGGTATCGCAATTTCCAATGGTTCCGCTTGCAGTTCGGGTGATGTTTCTCCTTCGCATGTGTTACGCGCTTTGCATTTGCCGGATAAAGAATTAAAATCATCGTTCCGCATTAGTTTTGGCCGTTTCACAACAAGCGAAGATATTAAGCATGCTGTTCGCAGCATTGCTCGATTTATCAAGAAAAAACAGCCTGGTCGGCAATAAGCTGTTCATAAATAAATGAAAACAGAAACACTTAAACTAACAATAATCGCAAATTTCATCGCTGTGGGTGTGGCGATCGGCTACGCGTTGGCTTTCCTGCCAAACATCGAAATGGTGACCATGATTATTTTTATCGGCGGTTATTTATTAGGATGGAGATCCGGCGCCTTCATCGGATTAGCGACCGAATTCATCTATTCAAATTTCAATTTGTACGGTCCGGCACCCATCCACATACTTGTCGCCCAGATTTTTGCGATGACAACTACCGGGATTGTTGGTGGAATTGCTAAAAATATCGGTGGTGTCAATTTAAGTAGTGTCGCTTCCAGAATCATGTTTCTTGTTCTGGGTGGGGCTGTCACAGTATTTTTTGATCTTGTAACGACATGGGCGGATGTATTCATAATTGATGCTGGAATGGGATTTTTCATGTCGAGACTGATTGCTGGCATGCCTTTTTTTGCAGTACACATCGTTTCAAACGCATTTATTTTCTTTTTTTTAGTGCACACGCTCATTCAAACGTTGCAAAAATTACCTGTATTTGAAAGAATACGAAATATATGATGGTACGGATTGAAAGTTAGCCATCAGGACTTCAGAAAAATTGAAATTTTAATTATATGAAAAAATACTGCATTTTTATTTTACTTTTCATCACAACTCCACTTTTGCAGGCTCAAAAAGTATCTACATATTCTGATAGTCTGGAAATACAAGCTGCTACAATTGATTCAAGCGTTGCCGGCCCCAAACGCGAGCCATTTGTATGGCAAAAATTCGAAAAACCACAACAGCCCGCATTGTACGTGATTAACCGTGAAACCATTAAATCGGCCCTATTTGAAGACAGTGGGGAGTTATTAGGGCAACAGCCCTTTTTTCAAGTGTGGCGCGACGGTGATTCGGGTCTTTTATCCTACGCCAGTATCAATTCGGCGCCAGCCAGATTTACTGAAATTACCATCGACGGAATACCCATTCCCACAGGAATTTGGGGACAATCAGATTTAACCCTGCTACCCGAAACAACACTTGAAAATATCAGCATAAACCCTTGGACCTCCTCGGTTTTATTTCAAACAGACAATCAAGCCCCTCGCCGGCCTCTTACCTTTTTTGAATTTGTCATTGGTCCCTATGGCAGCGATGCCGTACGGTTGCGTTTTAAGCGCACAATTAATCCCAAATGGCGGGTAAATCTGGGTGCCAGCTTTGCAAATTCCGATGGGCAATGGTTTACAGCCGGTTACGGACCATTTGACGCCAATCGTGTTCATGGAATCGTTGCCTATAAATTCAAGCCCGACCTCGAAATTCGTTACCGTCTTTTGCAAAGCGTGAACGATGCGACGCAGAGCCACCCATTTTTCATCGATGAATACCCACAAATTTTAGGTTCACGCCGGGATCAACGGCGGTTTATGAACAGCATGGAAATGGCGCGAATCGTGCAAAATGCAGATACAACGCAGCACATCAAATCGTTCGATAAGTGGAATTTTCGTCTTTATAATTGGCACTTGCAAGAACAATATTCCGGCGGTGCGTTCATAAAACGGTACATAAAACCGCAATCAGATTACTACGGATTTAGCGGTTACTACCGGCAATATTGGCGGGGAATTGCGCTTAAATATCAAGCCCGTCTTGAAACCCGGCAACTCAAAAATTCGTTTTTCCCGGAATTAGATAATTGGCAGGAAGCCGATTTTAACATCGAAGCACAACATCGAATGGGCTCAAAGTTTAATATCGCGCATCAAGCACAATTGCGCTATCACGGGCAATTCGCAACAAAACCGGGGTGGAGCAGCGCTGTGTCATATAAACTAAGCAAATCCAGTAAATTAAGCGTTGCCGGCTCCACAAAACCGGTTTTCCCGCAACCCGGGGAATTTGCCCACACGATCGATACGGTACTTTCAGCAAATGCAGATTTGGAAAATATGCAATTATCTCAGCTCGGAGTAAGTTTCGATTATCAAAAAGAAAATTTTCATTTTATGCTTTCGGGAGGCCAGGCATTCATTCAGCGCCCCTTCGAGTTGACATTAAAAGATAGCCTGTTCCGCATTGAAAATGACGCCGATGATGTGAGCTATCCTTTTCTTTCTCTGGCCACTGAACTGCGGCTGTTTGCGGATATCGAGCTGAAATTATCTGGTAATGCGCGTTTTTCAACACCCGATAGCAGTTATCTCTTTTCTGAAATGCCCTCAATGAATGGCAGTGCCGAAATCAGTTATTCCCGGTCGCTATTCAAAGGGGATTTCCTCGCCCAGGTTTTGTTGCGCGGGCGCTACTGGCATGATCGTTTTCATTTTTACGATTATAATCGCGGCAATTTTTTTACAATCTGGCAGGGCGGCAAGGCCTCGATGCTGGATATTGAATTGCGTGGTTTTTTTCGGGACGCCATGATATTTGTAAAATATGAAAATGTGACCGGCATTAATGATCTTTGGCGCCCCGACGTACCGATGCGCTGGCGCACGATGAAATGGGGTGTTTCGTGGGCGTTATGGGATTGATGATTTATTTATGCGAGTTTTAATGAAATTAATATATATTTTAATTGGTTCGATAGGAATACTATTTTCAGCTTGCCAACCCGAACCGCCGGAATGGATGACAGACCCGGGCGAAATAATATTTCAAGGCTACAAAAGTGTTGATTCGAATTGTTCCCGCTGCCATGGTCGTGACGGTCGTGGAGGCATGGACGGGGAAAATATTCGTAATGCTTTGCGCGATTTAGGCGAAACTGAAGTCTTTGAGATTATCAAATTGGGAAAAGGGGATGACGTCAAGGGGATGCCGCCTTTGGATGGAGAGTTATCTCCGGAAGAAATTCGAAGTGTTATTGCTTATATGAAAAAGTGGGACAGCGATGACTCCACGAAAACAAGAACTGACTCTGTAGCAACTGAACATTAATTCTTTTTCTTCCGGTTTAAACTGAATTACTCAATTACTTTCCTGCTCTGGCTATCCAATTAACTCAGCAAGCGGTGAATATGCCACCCCTCCAGGGTTCCCCGGTTTTTTTGAGTTCACCGAGTTATAATCATTGCACCCTCCGGGGTTTTGCAGCATAACAAAACAGATTAATTTTTTTAATCCCGGAGGGATGACATGATTATAACACTGAAAATCCAAATATTTAAACCCCGGAGGGGTGGCATAGTTTTGTAGACTTTTTGAAAAGGCTAATTTTTGCAATATAGGTAACATTATATTTTTACAAGAAGTTGAAAATGCTGAGTTAACTGGATAACCAGACTTTCCTGCCTTTAATCCAATACCTGCACAAAATTTAGCATTAGAACATTGACATTCACTTGGAAAGTTTCTATGTAAAACAACTTGATTTTTCGATATAAAATTTTATCCAAAATCAATAATTCCGTTCGAAATTATTTGCAAAGTTACATTATAGCCGTATATTTACGTTCTGCACCCGGAGTGATGAATTCATAGACAGTGGATTCATTTTTTTTGAGGAAAGAATGGCAAATATTAGAATCGAAGATATCGAACGGCAAATATTCGCACAACGTGATGAGAAGACAGCGCTGAAATTACAGTCAAAATTTCAGACTTCATTTCATATTGCGGGATTATCGCAAAAGGCTCGACAGGAGTTTCTTCGTAAAATTCAGAAAGATTTTCCACCCGGCGACGATGAGTTTTTATGGCTAAATTTGCTGCATGATTTGTGGGATAGCCCATATTTCGAGTGTAAATTAATTGCTTTGCAACTGCTCTTCATTCAGGATGAAAGGGTCGACAGTAATATTTGGGGAACGCTCGATCACTGGACAGATGACATCGATACGTGGATTTTAGCCGACTGGCTTGGCCATGTTCGCGCTATTGCCAATAATAAAATGCCTTACCTGATAATGCGGTTGGCGGTCTGGTTGCAAAGCCTAAATCCAATGCGCCGACGGTCGGCGTTGGTTAGTCTGGTGCATGTTTCGCCTGAAAATGGCGCGTGCAAATTAATTCTGCGACCGCAGGAAATTATTGCATTTGTCGAGCCGGTTATCGGGGATCAAGATCACAATGTTTCTCCAGCAATCGCCTGGATATTGAACTTGATAAAGGAGAGATCACCATCTCTTTTTGCGGATTATTATAAAAATGTACAAACGCAGTTGGATCGAAATGTCCACAAACTTCTCTTCCAATCTTTAAGTGATATCAAATAATTGTCATCTGGTTTTTCTCAGAAAACCCGGAGAACACTTCCCAATCCCCATTTTACCTTCCCTTATCTGCTAAAAATATTTCCAACTTGAATACAGAATTGTATTCTCACTATGCACTCGTTCTGCAAAAAAGCATACTCAAACTAAACTAGTAACACCATAATAAAAGCGTCCTCCCGGTATTGCAAACAACACAAACTGGAGTGACAAATATTGCTGAGACGATAAGCACTTTGTAAGATTCTTCCTTTTAATTCCACAGGTGCACTTTTACTTTTAACCGGCCTGTGTCGATAATGAGATATATAAGTTTATCAAAGAATAAGCCAGATCGAAAAGGAGGCCGAATATGAACCGAAAATGGATTTTCATTGGCTTTTTATTCTTATTATTTTCACAGATTAATTCAGTCCAGGGGCAGTACAAACGGGGCAGTTTTTCAATTGGGCTGCAAGCCGGCGCCCAGGATTATTTTGGTGATGTTGAGCGAAGCTCCCTTGGGCCGGCCGTCGCCGGCGTTGTGCGGTTTATGGTGCGTCCCTATTTGGGGTTGCAACTTAACACAGGTTACGGCGAGCTGCGCGATGATGTCCACCACCGCTCATTTTACACGGATATTCTCGATGCCAAGTTAAACCTGGTTTTTATGTTTTACCAAAATGCTCGCGTTGCGCCAATGGTTTACGTTGGTGCAGGTGGATTTAAATATAGCGCTTACGCAGGCAACCGTACCGATCTGCTGCAAACGGCAGATGGCACAGAAGCCAATGGCTGGGAAGAAGTCGCTGTTTTGGGAGTCGGCATTGAAGCATTTTTAACACCGATGTGGAGCTTTCAGTTCTCCGGAGATTATCACTACGCATTTTCCGACAAACTCGATGGCCAGATTGCACGCAATGATTATGACGGATTTCTCAATGCCCGTGTAACTTTGCTCTTCAATTTTAAAGGCGACCGCGACACCGATGGTGATGGTATATTTGACAGGGAAGATTTTGAGCCGAAAAAGGAAGAAGATTTCGATGGTTTCCAGGATTGGGACGGCGCGCCGGACCCGGATAATGATGAAGATGGCATTTTAGATTACGCAGACACCGCCCCCAATGAACCTGAAGATGTTGATGGATTCGAAGATTATGACGGCGCGCCAGACACAGACAATGACCATGATGGCATTCCGGATATCACAGATTTGGCGCCAAATGAACCAGAAGATTATGACGGATTTCAGGATGAAGATGGCAAACCGGACCTTGATAATGATGGCGATGGTATTCCTGATATACGCGATGGTGCGATAAATTCGCCAGAAGATTTTGACGGTTTCGAAGATGAAGACGGCATCCCCGACTGGGATAACGATGCTGACTCAATTCCGGATTCGCTGGACGGCGCACCACTTTTGCCGGAAAATATCAATGGCTATCAAGATGATGACGGTATTCCTGAAAAAGATCCATGGTTGAAAGCGGGCGAAAAGCGCATTCTGCAGGGTATCAGTTTTAATAGCGGTTCAGCAACGTTGACCAGCGCCAGCTATCAGGCGTTGAATACGATTGCTAAAGAACTGATGGCTGACCGCAGCATCCAGCTGGATGTGCAAGGCTATACCGATGACCGTGGCCGCGAGACCTCCAACCTGAAATTATCCCTGAAACGTGCCAATAGCGTGCGTTCGTTTTTAATCAGCAAAGGTATAAAATCCCGGCGATTGATGGCGACCGGTTTTGGTGAATCCGCGCCCATCGCACCCAATGACAACGCCGAAGGAAGACGCGCGAACCGGCGAATTGAGATTGTCAGGATAAAATAGTATTACACGAAAATCTCTTTTAAATATTTGGGCAAGTTACCCAAGCAAACCTGGCAGGATTTCGAATCCTGTCAGGTTTTTTCAGTTTGCACGCGCAATCCTGACGGTTTCAAAACTCTGTCAGGATTTTTGGATATCACAAACTTATGCCTGAATATTTGAGCAATTGACACAAGCAAACCTGACAGGATTTTGAATCCTGTCAGGTTTTTTCAGTTTGCACGCGAATCCTGTCAGGTTTATTTGTACCACCATCTTATAACTGCCTCACCAGTTTTCATTGGATTAAATTGAATAAAGCAGTATTATTTCTCTGTTCAAGCGATGCTGAATGATTCCTGCTTCAGTAATAATATTCGTATATTGCATGGGTTAACTGAAAAAAAACATCCAGCACTATTCATGGTTTTTGTGTCTAACTTCATAAAAATCAATACCAAGCCGTGTTAAATTGAATTTTCTGGATCACTCTGTAGACATCATCGGCCTGCTAAAATGAATAAAACATCATTGCCTGATTTTTTCCACGCTCTGACAAAAGCGACCTCTGGTGACATTTTAAATGATCAGCTCAGCCTGATTCTTTACAGCACAGATGCGAGTATTTATTCGATTCCTCCAATTGGTGTTTTTATCCCAAAATCTGTAGAAGACATTCAGGCTGCGGTGACCGTGGCCGCTGAATACAAAATTCCCATTTTACCGCGTGGTGCCGGAACATCTCTCGCCGGACAGGCAGTCAATGAAGCGCTGATTATTGACACCACCCGGCATTTGGACCACATAGTTGAAATTAACAAAGAAGAAAAATACGTGCGGGTGCAGCCAGGCGTTGTTCTCGAAGAACTCAATTCCGAATTGCGGCCGCTTGCCCTAAAATTTGGTCCCGATCCCGCCAGCGCAAACCGCGCTACCATGGGCGGTGTTATCGGCAATAATGCCACAGGAAGTCATTCGATTCTCTATGGCATGAGTGCCGATCATATTCAGGAGACAGAGTGCATTCTCAGCGATGGATCGCAGGCTCATTTTTCAGCGCTTTCTTCGCAGCAGTTGGATTTCAAGAAAAATATAAACTCAATGGAAGGCGAGATTTATCGTCAAATTTCGCAGATTATTTCAGACGGTGAAACGATTATCCGTGAAAATACACCGAAACATTGGCGTCGAGCCGGTGCATACAATCTCGATCGATTTGTCGAGGGCCCGGCTTTTCTGCACAGAAGGCAGGCTGATTTTAATCTGAGCAATCTCCTTTGTGGCTCCGAAGGTTCGCTTGCCGTAATGACTGAAATTAAATGTGGTCTGGTGCCGGTTCCGGCATATACGGCATTAGCGGTATTGCATTTTTTCGATCACATGGCTGCCTTGCAGGCAACGGAAGTGGTAATGCAAACCAACCCGGATGCGGTTGAGCTTTTTGACGGTTGGTGTCTTGCGCTGGCGAAGACGGTGCCGCACTATGCTCAAATGCTGAAAACCTTTGTCTCCGGGAATCCTAATTGCCTTTTGATCGCCGAGGTCTCAGGATCGAGCCCGGCGGAACTCAAGTCGAAGCTGGCACATTTAAGCAGGCATTTGCAGAAAAATCATGTTAAATGTGCATTCAGCGAGGCTATTTCGACCGAACAACAGCAGAATGTCTGGGCTGTGCGCAAAGCCGGACTCGGATTGCTGGCAAGCCGGCGCGGGGAATACAAGCCGGTTCCGTTTATCGAAGATGCCGCGGTGCCGGTGCGGGAATTGCCAGATTACGTGCGTGCGATCGAAAAGTTTTGCCAGCAGAGTCAGGTTGATCTGGCTTATTATGCCCATGCCAGTGCAGGCTGTTTGCACATCCGGCCGTTTTTAAATCTAAAAGAAAAAAAAGACATTGGATTTATGAAGGAACTGGCTGCATTTTCTGCTGAATTGGCGCTGAAAACGGGCGGTGTAATTTCAAGCGAACACGGTGCCGGGCGCAGCCGCAGTTGGCTTAATAAAGTCGTTTTTGGGAAGGAACTGTATCATTTGTTCGGCCGGGTAAAATCGGCCTTCGACCCGGAAAATCTTATGAATCCGGGCGTGATCACCACGCCGCAAAAAATCGACGAGAACGTGCGTTACGGCGAAAATTACCGCACAGAGAAAGTTGCGACAAATTATAGTTTTCAAAATGAACAAGGATTTGCTGCGGCAGTGGAAATGTGCACCGGCGCCGCGGTTTGCAATAAAAAAAATACCGGCTCGATGTGCCCCAGTTACATGGTGACGCGCGATGAAAAGCACAGCACACGCGGCCGCGCCAATGTCTTGCGAGCTGCCCTTTCCACCGAAATATCTTCCCTCAATCTGACGGACAAAGAAGTGTACGACACACTCGATTTATGCGTCGAATGCAAAGCCTGCAAGTCGGAATGCCCTTCAAAAGTGGATATGGCCAAGCTGAAATTTGAATTTTTAACGCAGTACCAGGCCAAACATGGAGTGCCTTTGCGCTCGCGTCTTTTCGCTGAAATTTCCCTGATAAGCCATTTTTGCTCAGGTGCAGCAGCGAGATTGGTAAATCCAATTCTAAACTCTGTAATTGTTCGTGGTCTCATGTCAAAGTTTTTGGGCATCACTTCGCAACGGAAATTAATGCAATTCACAACTCGGCCATTTGTCGCGTGGTTTGAGAAAAACCGAAAATCGATGCCAGGCACGACAAAAAACAAAGTGGCGTTATTCCACGATACTTTCAATTCCTGCTCGCAACCAGACGTTTTGATTGCTGCAACCAAATTATTGGTAATCGCCGGATTTGAAGTTATTTTGACAAATCACGGCTGCTGCGGCCGCTCGATGATTTCAAAAGGATTGTTTAAACGTGCCAAAAAAATGGCGCAAAATACCGTCGATCGCTTGCATGAATTTTCTGAACAGGACATCCCGATCGTTGGCGTAGAACCGAGTTGCCTTTTGACTTTGCGTGATGAATACAAAGATATTTTACCGGATGATCCGCGGGTGGAGAAAATCGCTTCGAATGCCTATTTAATTGAAGAATTTATTCTGCAATTTGCGGATTTGGACCAATTGCGGAACAAGATGAAAAACTCAAAAGTTGAGATATTGTTGCACGGACACTGCCACCAAAAAGCAATTGCAGGTACATCGGCAACGCATGCTTTTTTTGATTTGATTCCCGGCAGTCATTGCACAGAAATAGATTCGGCCTGCTGTGGTTTGGCGGGTTCCTTTGGCTATGAAAAAGAACATTACGAGATTTCCATGGCGATGGGGGAGCGAAGGCTGTTTCCGGCGGTGCGCGCAGCGGAAAAGAATGTCTCAATTGCGGTGCCGGGTTTCAGTTGCCGCCAGCAAATAAAACACGGAACAGACAGAATTCCCAAACATCCCGTCGAAATTTTCATTGAATTCCTGGAAAATGAAAGTGCTTAAATCTTGCTTTTCTCCTCTTGTTTAATTATTCTTTGGGTCTCTTAAAAACAGAGCTTTAAGTTTAAATCAGAATACAAATATCTTTTAATTTTTTCAATACAGGCTCAAATAAATGCAGTATAATTGTTTTATAATCCATTACGCTGAAGTTGCGTTGAAACGCGGCAATCGGCCGTATTTCGAAAAAAAGCTGGTTAAAAATATCAAATCAGCGACCAAGGGCTGTGGCCCTGTGGAAGTGGACCGCCGCTGGGGCCGGATATTGTTGATGATAACCTCCCGCACAGATGTCGATGGCGTAATTGCAGCGTTGAAAACGGTCTTTGGTATCGCTTATTTCGCGCCCGGTTGCATCGTCGATCAGGAAATCGATGATATTGCTGCAGCTGCTTTAGCCTCGATCGAAGGGCACAGTTTCGAAACATACAAAGTGGCCACACGCCGCGCCAACAAACATTTTCACATGAATTCAGTTGAGGTCAATATTCATGTGGCTGATCTCATTTGGGAAAAAACCAAAGCAGGTGTTGACCTTAAAAATCCTGATTTTACTGTATTTATCGAGATTTTCGATGACGTGGCTTTGGTTTTTGCCCACCGTGTGGAAGGGCAGGGCGGACTCCCGGTCGGTGTGAGTTCACGAGCTGTTTTGCTTCTTTCTTCGGGAATCGATTCGCCCGTCGCAGGCTTCCGAATGATGAAGCGGGGTGTTCGCATGGTTTTTGTTCATTTTCACAGCGCCCCTTATACCAGCACGGCTTCAAAAAAGAACGCTGAAAAACTGGTGGAAATTCTGACAAAATATCAATTTAACAGCACTTTGTATACGATTCCATTTCTGGAAATTCAGCAACACATTACCAGCATCGTTCCCGGGCCGTACCGGGTCATTATGTACCGCCGGGCAATGTACGCCCTGGCAGAAAAGATCGCGGATTTGAGCCATTGCAACGCCCTTGTTTCAGGTGAAAATGTGGCCCAGGTTGCATCGCAAACTTTGCCCAATATTCGGGCAATCGCGGAAGACGTTTCGCTGCCGATTTTCCGGCCTCTCAGTTCTTTTGATAAAAAAGAAATTATAGCTGAAGCGCGGATAATTGGAACATACGAAACTTCTATCGAACCCTACGAAGATTGCTGCACGCTTTTTGTCCCGGAAAATCCCGAGACGCGGGCGAAATTGCCTGTTGTGCACGAGCTTGCTGCAAAACTTGATCTTGAACCTTTTTATGCGCAGGCTCTGGAGAATATGGAAGAGAAATCATTTAAATTTGAAAATACAAAGTGATGGCAGAAAAAAGTAAGTTATTTGCAGCAGGCAATCCGGTTATTTTTCTCGATAAAAAAGAACGGTCATTTTATGCCGTGCTTGAAGTTGATAAAATTCAGAATATTCGCGGCGATTTTATCTCCCACGATGAAGTGATCGGCAAGAAAGAAGGCGCTGTTCTGTTTTCTCAGCGTAACAAGCCGGTACGCGTCTTTCGGGCGACACTCACGGAGCAGGTTCTGTATATGCCGCGCGGCGCGCAGGTCGTATATCCGAAAGATATCGGGTTGATTATTGCTTATACAGATATATTTCCGGGGGCGAAAGTTGTGGAAGCGGGCCTTGGTTCCGGGGCTCTGACTTCAGGATTGTTGCGTGCTGTCGGTGAAAAGGGGATGGTCGTCAGTTATGAAATTCGGGAGGATTTTATAAATAATGCGACTAAAAATATGAATAATTTCTTCGGCGGTCTCCCTGAAAATCATATGATCAAAAATCTGGATATTTACGAAAATTTCGAAGATGCGGATACCGATCGGCTGGTTCTCGATTTGCCGGAACCGTGGAAAGCACTGGAAAACATCACACCCCACCTGCGCCCCGGTGCGCTCGTCTGTTGCTACATTCCGACTATTCTGCAAGTAAAAACCTGCGTTGACACGATGAATTATTTGCGCTGTTTTAGCCAGATTCAGATAATTGAAGCACTCGAACGGGAATGGAAAGTGGACAACATCAGTGTGCGGCCCAGTCAAAGAATGGTAGGGCATACGGCTTTTCTAATTTTTGCCCGCCGGGTTGAGTACGGTGTTAAACCCATTCAGCCGGCAAAAACAGCCCGCTTGCAGGCGGGTGAGCCTGGAAACGACAGTGAAGATTAAAAACCGGAATGTGTTAGTGTAACTTCACAAAAGGTATTGGAAATTCTGCCGAAAATTAGAACAACTTCAAGATGCAGCCGGCAGACGATACTGACTTTTCGACTATGGATGCGATACAGATACTGGAGCCGAACTTGATACCGGAAACGACATGAAATTGAATTTCAGATAGATGTGAGTGGTCTCAGTCTATTTTTAGATAATGATTTCGGATATGATTACGACTACGATTGCGGATTAGCTTGGCTGCCTCTTGATTCTTTTATCTATTGTACCTCTGTTTATAACTACTTTTCAGCACCAATCCTTCATTGTTCCTTAGTGCCATTCCAAGAAATTTAGTTTAAATGCAAAAGAACTGAAAAACTTGTAAGCAAAATTTCTGCTTTCTAAAGTGATTGCTTACTCTTTTGTCCAGATACAATTTTTGGCAATTAAGTGTGTATTCCATTTCAACTAAATCTCAAATTCTTTAGATTTCAACTGGTGAATGACTGTTCGTAATAAATATAAATGAAGTAATTAAGTTTAATTTATTCGCGCTAAAAATCAGCTCCAAAGGGATTGAGTAATTCGACGAAATCTCTTGCGTTTTACTGCTTCTTTTCTTTATTAGAGTGTTCAAATGGATTTTTAATTTTGGCCAATTTAGAAAATCCAACCATATTTTCCTGTAGCTTTGAGCACATCAATGAGCAGAGTTCGAAAATTGAGTCATCGACGATATGGTAAAAAACACTATTCCCATCCTTGCGACGTGCAACAATATTTATCTGGGCCATTGCGATTAATATCTTTGAAACATTCGCCTGTTTTAAACCTGTCTCTTCGATAATCTGGGTTACATTTTTTTCACCATTTCTTAGACAACTCAAGACTTTTAGACGATTTGCATCCGACAAAATTTTAAATCTGTTTGAAATTAATTCAAGTAATGCATCGTTTGTATAATCCATTTTAACTCCTTTAAGTTGCAATTATTCAGTATTTTAAAAGGAAGTTGTTTTTTATTTATCTATAAAAGATAAAAAAAAACTTGACAGAAGCAAGTAATATAATTATATTCCCATCAAGTAATATAGTTGTGTTTTAATAATCTTGGAGACTTTCATGAAAACATTTTTAATCAAATTTGCAATGCAAAAACCAAAGCTTGTCATTGCACTTATTATTTTATTTACACTTTTAACAGGCATGCTCGTTGGAAACAGAATTATCACAAATCCATCGGGAATTATAGATACTGACGCCGAAAACATGCTCGACAAAAAAGAGCACGTACGCGTTTTTCATAAAATGACCAAAGACAAGTTTGCACTTTTCGATATGGTGGCCATGGGAATTTATCATCCCGGCGAAAATGGTGTTTTTACCCCTGAAATTCTGCAAGCTGTCAATGATATAACCAACGAAATACTTGCGCTTAAAGACAATAGCTATGTGATTGATGCCAAGGGCGATACTTTTTTTGTTGATCTATCTTCAGAATTTGAAGTACTCGATGATAATAATGAGACTGAAACAGTTATTCGTCACGGAATAATTTTCGAAGACATGATGGCTTTAAATCAGATCGAGGATATCAACGGTGAAACCGGTGAACTTGTCATCAAAACCTTGATGTCTGAAGCTCCGACGACACACGAAGGCGCCATGGACATCAAAAGGCGTATTGACTTAAATCCACTACTTAACAATAAAATAGCCTCAACAGACGGCAAGGTTGTTGGAATTTACGTTCCGGTAAACAGCAAAAAAATCTCTTATGATTTATCACAAGTGATGAATATTCTGGCTGAAAAATACCTCACAGATATTCAGGTAGATGGCATGCCGTTTTTCGGCACAGAGGAAGCGCAGCAGGGCGAATATATTGTCGCCGGTATTCCTGTGGCACAGGATACATTTGGCAAATATATGTTTGAGCAAATGGGTGTTTCAGCGCCTCTGGCCGGACTGGTTATATTTATCCTGCTTTTTGTTTTTTTCCGGCGCGTAAAAGTCATTATCGCGCCTATGGTTTTGGCAATTTTAGCTATCAGTTGGACGATGGCTCTGCTTATTGGCGCCGGCTATACAGTCCATATCATGAGCTCGATGATACCAATTTTTCTCTTCCCGATTGCGGTTTTAAACTCGATTCATGTTATTTCCTCAATCCATAAACGCTATGCTGAAGGCGCCGGCCTTGAAGCAACGATTCTCATGACTTATGAGTCACTTTTTGTTCCGATATTATTTACTTCCATCACAACAGTTGTCGGATTTGTATCACTCATTCTAACGTTTATTCCTCCAGTTCAAATATTTGGTATATTTGTCGCAATCGGTGTGGCTTTGTCGTGGTTGCTTTCTGTTACTTTTTTACCGGCATATCTCGTTTTAGTTGGTGAAAAAACATTTGAAGATTTTGGCCATGCGGAAGACAGCGAACATCATCTGTTGGGTAAAATAGGCCGTGTTTTACAGAAAATTTCACAAAACTACAGCAAGTCTGTCATCGTGGTGACCGTCATACTTTTCATAGTTTCGGTAATTGGAATTTCACAAATTGAAATCAATGATAATCCGGTAAAATGGTTTAAGCCCGGCCATCCTTTGCGCCATGCTGATGAATTGATGAATGAGCACGTTTCCGGAACTTACATGGCAAACATCGTTTTTACATTCACAAGCCAGGCTCCGGAATTGACAGAGGGCGCTATCACTTTTGCAGAGCTTATGCAATTGGCCGAGAAAAATGAAATAAATACAGCGTTTTATCACCGGCCGGATGGGCTGATTTGGGGTGAATTGGTCAATGGCACCGAATATTTGGCGATGATTGAAGCCTCGGAAGAATTGTCAGATACTTTTATGGGTGATTTTCAGAAAGAACTGCAGAAACAAAAAATTACCCTGGTTCGCCGTGCGGCCTCCGATGCTATTTTCGAAACTTATGACGAAATTGAATATGCAGATTTATCCGAGATTCTCCAGGATTCAAACATGAGAAGGTTGTATTTTGATGCTGAAAATCAGATATTGTTTGGACAGGACAAGCAGAATGATATTTCATGGTATGTTGAAATTTCAGAAGATGTCGTTATGGCGATCATGTTTAACGAGGCACTTGCCAACTTAAAACAACGCCCCATCAAGCTGGCCGATGCACACGAGCCTTTTAAATCACCCGAGTTGTTAAACTATATGCAAATCGTTGAAAAGGCAACCCTGGGCGATACAACAACAGTTGGCTCAATCGCTTCAATTTTAGATATTCTGCGCAAAGTTTCATGGGAATTGCGCAATCGTGATGACGAATATTTCAGATTGCCGCTGACAAAATCTGAAACCGGACAATATATTTTTCTTGCCAAAGGCGGCGAATCGCCGGACGATTTACATAAATTTATAACCCGTGATTATGATGCTGCCCATTTGTGGTTGCAATTGAGTACCGGCGATAATAAAGCCATGGAAGAAGTAGTGGCCCGGGTAAATAATTTTATAGCTGAAAATGAACCACCACTTGGTATTGAAATCGATTGGGCTGGCCTCAATTACATCAATACTGTATGGCAGCAGAAAATGGTTGGTGGTATGGCCAATTCACTCATCGGTGCCTATATTACAGTATTTCTGATGGTTACAATGCTTTTCCGTTCATTGCGCTGGGGTTTGATCGCAATGATTCCTATTACTTTGACGATTGCTCTTATTTATGCCATGATAGGCTTTTTTGGCAAGCCTTACGATATGCCAATCGCTGTGCTTTCATCGCTGACGCTGGGGCTGTCCATCGATTTTGGTATTCATTATATCGAACGGTCGCGGCTGCTCCACAAATCCACCCGGGATTTTAAAACGACAATTGGCCTGGTTTTTGGCGAACCGGCAACGGCCATGTTGCAGAATACTATCGCCATTGCTATCGGATTTGTACCGCTATTCTTTGCTGATCTCGTTCCATACTTGACTGTTGGTGCGTTCTTTTTCGCAATTATGTTGATTTCCGGTTTTTCAACACTCATTATTTTACCGGCGATCTCAAATCTTTTACAAAATAAATTATATCCAGTAGAATAAAATAAAATATTAAAATACAGGAGTTTAAAATGAAATTAATCAAAAGTTTAACCCTCGTTGCATTTGTTCTGTCTTTTATTGGTAGCGCAGTTGCACAGGATGCCGAAGCCTTGATGAAAGAAGCCCATCTGAATTATAATTATGCAAAAGACGATGGCAAAGCCAAAGTTGAAATGACCCTGGTAAGTACCAAGGGCAGCACCAAAACCAAGAAATTTTCAATGGTCAGAAAAGACCTGAAAGATGGTGGCGATCAGCTTTATTTCATCTACTTTAAATCACCTTCTGATATCAAACGCATGACCTTTTTGGTAAAGAAAAATGTTGATAGCGATGATGACCGGATGCTTTACGTCCCAGCAATCGATTTGGTGAAAAAAATTGCTGCCAGCGATAAAGCCAGCTCGTTTGTCGGTTCAGATTTCTCCTATGAAGATGTTTCTGGCCGTTTGTGGACAGAGGATAATCATGAGCTTTTGGGTGAAGAAAAAGTTGGTGAATACGCCGCATTCAAGATTAAATCAACACCGAAGCAAAGCGATTATTTTGACTATAAAATCAGTTTAATAAGCAAAAAGGACAAGCTGCCTCTGCGGGAAGAATATTATGATTCCCAGAACAATTTAATGCGTGTCTTCACTGCGGAAAAAATTGAAGTCGTCCAGGATGTACCCACGATAACTATCCGTAAAATGGAAAATATCGATAAACAGCAACACACGATTATTAAATTTGTTTCGATAAAATATGATATTGGTATCCAGGAGAAGTATTTCTCCGAACGTTATTTGAAAAAACCACATATCTCTTTAAAGTAATCTGAAAATTAGTAGCAAGCTCCCCTGAATCGTCAAGTTTTGATTCAGGGGATTTCAATTAACAAATAATTAATGGGTAGGAAATGAAAAAAAATACGATTAAAATAGTGCTGTTTCTGTTCGCACCGGTTTTGCTTTTTGCTCAGGAATGGAATGGTTTCGTTGAATTTGGTCTTTCACCAAAATTCACCGAAAACAAGCAGATCCTGTCGCCGCTTGGCCAACCTGGAAACGGTCAGTATTATGCACTCGGAGAGCAGCGTTTGCAGCTAAAATTTGAACATTCATCCGATAAAGGAGAATTGTTTTTTAAAGTTGATTTTGTCAATGATAATGTGCTGGAAAATTCTGTGCTAAACATTCGCGAAGCTTATTTTACTACTACACCGGCAGAGTGGATGGATGTGAAAATAGGGCGCCAAATCCAAACATGGGGTGTTGGTGATCTCATGTTTATAAATGACGTTTTTTCAAAGGATTGGATTTCATTTTTTAGCGGCCGCCAGGATGAATATTTAAAGGCGCCAAGTGATGCCGTCAGGCTTAGCCTTTTTCCTGAAATTCCACTATTCGAAGCAATTGATATTTCATTGATGCCTTATTCGCATTCCGATATCAATTTGATGACCGAGGGCCGTTTCGCGTCAGTCAATCCGAGCATGCTGCAGTTGATTGAAAATCGCTGGCTCATGCCAACACAGGCGACATCCAAAGAATGGAAAAATGTGGAGGTAGCGGCACGTTTTCAGATGCAGACAATTAAAGGTTTTACAACCTCTCTTTATGCCTATAAAGGCCGCTGGAATAATCCCACCGCCATGAGTTTTGATCCACAGGCATTTACTTTTTCACCCTATTTTTCCGAATTGCAAGTTTACGGCGCTTCCAGCCGCGGAGCCGCCTTAGGTGGTATTTTATCCCTTGAAAGCGGCTACTATTATTCTGAAGAAGACAAATATGGCGATAATCCATTAGTGCCAAATTCTTCGTTACGCTACCTCGCCCTTTACGAGCGTTCACTAACTACCACTCTGGATCTTGGCGTTCAATATTATGGCGAGCAGATTCAGGATTTTGCCATGGTTGAAGACAATTATAAACTTTTGCTCGCTGGCAACATGCAGTTAATGGATGGCGAAGCGTTGAAAGATGAAATGCGTCATTTGGTGACACTCCGTCTTACAAAAAAGATGATGAACGAAACCTTGTGGCTCACCTGGTTCAGTTATTTTTCACCATCCGATCAGGATTATTTTTTCCGGCCACGGTTGTCTTATGAATATTCGGATCAGATCCGGTTTGTTGTCACGGCCAATATACTCGGCGCCTATGGTGATAATGATGATGATAAAAATCTGAAAGACAATATATTTCCGGACTACCACAATACCATGTTTGGCCAGTTCAAAGATGATTCAAATATAAATTTTACTGCCCGGTACATATTTTAAAATCAATGAAATAAATTAGAAATAAACGAGAGGAAATTTATGACTAACGAACAGCTTTTACGGATTATCGCCGGTTTTTTTATAATGTTATCGGTGTCCCTTTTCCATTTTCAAAATGCAGACACCTCGATATTCGGTGCTGCCAATTGGTTATGGTTTACCTTATTTGTCGGTTTGAATTTGTTTCAATCCGGCTTCTCAAAATGGTGCCCGATGATGACTATTCTCAATAAAATTCGAAAATAATGTGGGATATCACATTTTAAGCTGGAAAGCAGTGTTCGCACTTTCCAGCTTTTTTTTTCGATGGATTAATTTTTGGGAACATTTTAGCGAATTCGGTCTTTCGCTTCTTAGTAGAATGTCTTACATTACCCCAGTAAACGAATAAATTTAAGCACGAATTTGGAGGAAAAATTGAATTCTGTAAAGTTGGACTGGCGGAAAGCTCTCGTTGCTTTTTTAGTATTTTTTTCTGTAAGTGACTTAAGTGCCCAGTCAAAAGCGAAAGCCGGCTATCTGGAAAACATATTTCGCGATAGGGAAAATGTTCACCAATGCACGGCCCTCTTTCTCCACAATCTTGCCGCATTACACGACTCCACGGACTACAATTTTCATATCTTGAATCGCTTGCACACCGACCTTCTTGAGCTCATGTCGGTCACCGAAGACAAAATTTGGTTTCAATTGAAGAACAACAAATTGCGTGCAGATTTTATCGCCCATTTCTGGAAAAGGCGTGATCCAACCCGGCCAACACTGGCAAACGAGCGATTGTTTGAGCATTACAAACGCCTGCTCTATGCCCGCGATCAATACGGCAACAATTCTGCTCGAACTTTTGATGACCGTGGCCGGGTTTATGTGCGTTACGGAAAAGCCGACGAAACCTATATTGAATTACCAAATGAATATGCCGAATATAACTTTTCAGAGCGTACACCGGTGGTAGGCAACGATGATATGAGTTTTCGCAAGCAGTTCGAAACCTGGTATTATCATCGGCTTAAGCCCAAAGTTGTCTTTGATTTTGTGGAAGGCAGTGACGGCTATAATATCACCTATCAAGTTGATCAGGGCTTGCAAACCATGGATCTGAATGTCTGGTATAAAGCGCTGGGAAAAATTATCGAACGGCGAAAAACAATTTCTCCAACATTTCAGTCGATGGCTTTTAATTTTAAATTTGGTGTGACGGCAAATGAACAGGGTGAAGCTGAAATGCGCTCAACTTTGATGGACTTTGGGCAAAAATACAGCGAAGAAATGCAAAAACGCCACAAGGAAATTCCACCAACTGAAAGCACCCACTTTGAAGATTTGCCGTTTGATTTCAGTATTTCCTACTTTGAAAATTTGAATGATGAACAAACCTGCATCGTGTCTTATGGGATCGAAAATAAATCGATTAAATTCGGCAAGCATAAGTCAGAGGTGAAATTACAATTTAGCACAGCTCTCAGTGATTCATTTTATAATGTTTTTGCAGAAGAAAATGCAACGACGCAGATAAATAAGTCGGACGGAACTAGAAATATGGCGGCTGCCCACAAGTTTGATTTCCGGCCGGGAGATTTTTATGTTTTCGTGGAAGCATTGAATAGTGAAAACCGTCAACTGGGGAAAAAAGCGACATTTATGAAACACGCTGTCCGCCCTGCTGACAGTCTTGGTTTGAGTTCAATCCTCTTTGCAGAAAATATTTCAGGGAGTGCGTTGATAGGCGCAGCAAATTCTAACACAATCGTTGAACGCAACGGTGTATTTATTCAACCGACACCTTTCCGCAATCTCGATAAAAAAAGCCCTCCCTTTGTGTATTTTGAGATTTATGGCCTTGATAAAAATGATGAGGGCAAGACGAATTATAATATCGATTACATCGTGAAAGAAGGAAAGGACGAGGGTGTCAGCAAAATTATCGGGAAATTGAATCCATTTGACAGCGGTAAAACTCTCATTCAAATTTCTGACAACCGTGAGGGAAACAACCACCGCGACAGCGCCTTCGTTCAATTGGACTTGTCCCGGCTTAAAAAAGGCAACTATGCACTTTATGTGCGCGTCCGCGATGAAGTCAGCAACAAAATGCAAATGATAGTGACGCCATTTTCGTTAAACTAAGATCAACGATTCTATCTTTCGGGGAATTCCACTGAGAACTTCCCATACATTTCTGAACTAAATTTAGCTCCTGTTTTGAGGAAAACGAGAGCTAAATTTCATTCTTCACCCATTCCGCTTCCAGTGCATTCCTTTTGAATTTCGTCTGAAACTATTTTATCGAATTGCCGTTGTTTTGTTTTAACAATACGACGATAATGAATTGGTAAATAAGAAAATTTTAGTAAAGGGAAATTATCATGGCAAAGAAAAAAGAAGAAAAACCGAAGCCGGAAGTGCCAGCCCCGGTCGTTGAGCCCGAAGAACAAAAACAAGAAGCGCCTCTCCGGAAAATTTATCGTTCACAGTATGAAAAAATGATCGGTGGTGTTTGCGGTGGTTTGGCTGATTACTTTAATATCGATCTTGTTTTGATTCGGATCTTGTTTGTACTTGCAATTTTTATTGGGGGAACAGGTGTCATCGCCTATATTGCCGCCTGGATAATCATTCCGGAGAACCCCGATGAAGTGCCAAAATCAGAAGGCGAACAAGCAAAAAAATCAAGCAATGCCGGTATGATTGGCGGTCTGGCTCTGGTTGTATTTGGTGTCTTGCTGCTTGTGGATGAGTTTAATTTCCCATTCCATTTTAATGGATTTCGGTTCTACCACCATTTTGATTTTGGTATGCTTTTCAGCCTGTTATTTCTCGGTCTTGGCGTTTACCTGTTGATGAATCGGGATAATGAAAAAGGTGATTTATCCAATTTATTCTCACAGAAAGTGAAAAGCCCCGCGGGATCAGGAAAATTAACCCGTTCGGTGACGGAGAAAAAAATTGCCGGCGTCTGCGGTGGGCTGGCTGAATATTTTAATATCGATGTATCGTTTGTACGCATTGGATTTATAGTTTTTGCTTTTGCAACAGCGTTTTTTGTCGCCATTATTTTATACATCGTGATGATAATTGCCATCCCCGAAGAAGATAAAGTAGCAACAGATTGAGCTGGCAGGCAGTTTGCCAAGCGAAATCCTTTGAAATAAATGTTCTCTGGTGAGGGTATCTCCCTCGAAATCCTCCCTAAAAAAAGCTCCTGTATCAGGAGCTTTTTTTTTGCGCATCATTGCGGCATTGTCAATCCGGTTGCATAATATTTATTCATTTTAACAAGCTGAAAAATATCTGTTTCGAACCGATTTTTTAATGTGAGCTGCACTTTAATAGCAAGCATAGTTTGTGGGGCAGCAGTTCGAAAAATGAAAGATCGGCTGGGTACGAAATGAAATTTTTGGTGTTTAAGATGGAACAGGCATTTGGGCTCCGTCTGTCCTTCAATTTTTGTGTTCAAAATCAACAATTATGTATTATAGTAATGTATATTTTTTGTGCCGCGCTTATCAAAATTATTCTGTCAATCCCCACTGATATATTTGAATTAATCGTTATTTTCGCTGTCATCCCCCCGGCAAAACTGAACTTCAAACCACGAATTGTCCCGGTCTCTGAAAATCAAAGTTCGATGGAGCAGACAGATATTGTAAGTATTCAATGGCGCTCTCAATTTATTTTTGCTGATGAACTGTTTATAACCTCACTTTTTGAGAACAAGTTTGACAAATCCTGGGAAGATGCTGTTCCAGTGTGGCTGCAGGCCAAACGTGCGCTTTTGAATAATAATCTGAGTGAGGCCGGGCCGTTCATTCAGAAATTGTATTCTCTTTTTGAGATGGATTGTACGCAAATAAATATGGCTGCATTGCAATTGGAATTGAAAAACCCTGCATCTGCGTTGCGTATTTTGGAATTTTCCGGGGAGAAGCCGAAAAAGCATTGGGAATATTATTTTAATAAATCATTGGCATTTATTGATCTCGGAGAATATCGCCTTGCACTCATGAGTTTAAAAAAACTGGCCAATCTGGAAGAAACCAATGTGAAAGTTGCATTCTGTTATGCAAAAATTTATCAGCAACTGGGTTATTATTATAAAGCAGGCGAATATCTTGAATTGACGGCCAGATTGGCACCAAATTATTCCCCGTGTTGGTACCTGCTGGGTATGACGCAGAGTAAGTTAGGTCGGTTACCTGAAGCTTATTCGAGCTTCGATCAGGCTCAAAAAATACGCCCGCAGCAGTTCGGGTTATGGTACAATAAAGGCAATGTTTTATTGCGCATGGCAAAATATGAGCAGGCGTTGACTTGTTACCGCCATGCATTGGGATTGAATCCCGGTTACGCCATGGCATGGAACAATCTTGGAATTGCATTTACACGCCTGGGGCGCAATTTTGAGGCGCTGCAAAGTTACCGTCGCGCTCTTTCTTTTAATCCACGGTTGCATGAAGCAGTGCTAAATTGTGGACTTATTTTTGAAACTATGGGAAAATTGGAAAAAGCGCTTGAATATTACAAGCGCTTTTTGCAGATTGCACCGGATGATTTTTCGAAACAAAAAAGTTGCATCGCAGCGCGGGTCGATAAACTGAGGCAGTAATTGACCCGCGAACTGCAATAATGAAAAAGAAAAGTTGTTCTGCTTGCGCGTAATCCCTCTCATCCTGTGAATGATTCCATTGTTTTTCAAATGATAATTTGTTGTACATATTTATAAAATATCGAACTTGTCGAGTTTTATACTCAATCTCATTTTTATTTACAGGCTTTCAAGCGATTAAATGTTTAAAGGAATTAAACATCTGCAATGAAAACACTCAAAGTCGAATTGGTCGATCGCAGCTACCCAATTTATATCGGTAACGGCAATCTTGATAAACTGGCTGAAATGGTCAAGTTGTTTTTCACGACAAAAAACTTTGTCTTAATATCTGATAAAAATGTATTTCCGTTATATGGGCAAATTGTAATCAATTCGTTCGCAAAAGCCGGTTTGCGGGTAGAAAAAATCACGGTTTCAGCGGGTGAGAAATCCAAATCCCTCTCCTGCTTTGATGAAGTGTTAACGAAAATGCTCAAGCTAAATGCCTCCCGTGACTGGATGGTTTTGGCTTTGGGCGGCGGCGTAATTGGAGACCTTGCCGGATTTTCAGCGGCTTCCTTTATGCGTGGTGTTCCATTTATTCAGATTCCGACATCTTTGTTAGCCCAGGTCGATTCCAGTGTCGGGGGGAAAACGGGGATCAACCATCCATTAGCCAAAAATGTGATTGGTTCTTTCTACCAACCTAAAATGGTGTGGATCGACATGGCTGTTCTCAAAACATTGGAACCTGTCGAAATTATATCAGGGCTTGCAGAAATTTTAAAATATGGCATAATCAATGATCGGGATTTTTTCCATTTTTGCGAAGAGAATATTGGAAAAATGCTCGCGCTGGACGATGAAGTATGTGTGGAGGCAATTTATCGATGTTGTAAAATAAAAGCAAAAATAGTGGCGCAAGATGAGAGGGAAGCCGGTTTAAGGGCGATACTTAATTTTGGACACACTTTTGGACATGCCATCGAAACGGTGTTCAATTACCAGAAGATAAAACATGGCGAGGCTGTATTGTGGGGAATGCTCGCCGAAGCGCATATGGCGGTAGAACTTGGTTTGCTTAATCAAAAAGAATTTGAAAGGATAAGGCAGCTATTTCATAAAATCCCGATGCAGTCATTTATCTCCGATATTAATTTTGACAGTCTGATGCTGGCCATGAAACGTGATAAAAAAGCACAAGATAATAAGTTGCGTTTTGCGTTGCCCAAATCCATCGGCGAAACGATTATCGTTGTCATTGAACGGGAAAATTTGATTCGCAATGCCTTCAATTTTGCCCTGGCTAATGGCTGGCGGGGATAAAAAAAGTGTTCGTATTTTAACAACTGACCGCAAGTGGACAGTCTGAAAAAAATGACCGGCAATATTTGGTCATTGCTATGTGCAATAAAAATAATTGAATAGAAAAAATTTTGGACATTGGCATAATCTTTGAGTTAAAATCAGCAAATTGATAAGTCGATAAATCGATGAGTACACTTCAGTAGAAAGACGGTTTAATGAAAGAACTTTTATATTTTTCCTTTGGCGATTTGATGGTGCGAGTGGAGTACAACAAGGACGCAAATTCTTTACGCTACGCTTCTCACAGGAAAGTGACTTTCGGGGAACGTGTTATTATCGAACAATATTTGCTGACCAATATTGCTGTTAAAACAGAGTATTATAAAAAACAACCCGCCTTGTTTATTTACCTGGGTGTGGATGCAGCATTGGTTAAAGATCTTAACTTGTTCCACCTGAAAAACACACTCAAAACCCTCGTCGACAAAGAGAAAGATGTAAAATCCTCAGTTAATAACCTCATAAATCAGTCAATGCTGAACTTCTACTTCGATAAAATCGGAGACATGATTTTATCTATCCGTGATGATATTAATTCGGGTGAGGACTCGGATGAAAAAATGCTTGAATATAAATTCAAGCTGGAAGAACTGGTTGAAGCCTACAATCTTTATACAGAAGAAAAAATTAATATCACAAAGGTGATACCGGTTGAATTGCAAAACTATCTCGGATTAGAATAATTTCAGATTTTTGTGACCCGAATACTCGAGACTCAATTTTATAATAATTACAATTTAAATTTTGCCTTTTTCTTCAGATTTGGGCAGGGATGCATCTATCTGTTGGAGGATTTTTATGTCTAAAAAAGTACTTTCATCTTCATTGGTAATTTTACTTCTCGCAAGTGCAGGCACTGTTCTTGGGCAGAGTTTAAAAGGATCAAATGGCATTGGATTGAATATTGGGGCCAATCAGCAATATAGCGAATCGCGCTTTACCCCTTTTGGAATCGGGGCTGGGATTTTTTATACCCGAAATCTATCAGACCGCTTCAGCCTGCGCGCCGAGGGCGGATATAACGAATTGGCAATCGAGGTAGGAAATCCATTAAAAAAATATACGATGGACTTAATTTATCTCGATTTGCTGGCATCGTTCGATATTTTCTATAAAGGCAAATTCAGGCCATTTATCGAGGGAGGCGTTGGCGCTTTTAATTTTGAAATGATTGGCTCGTCCGGCCCGGATCGTTTTTTTGATGCCGAATTTATATTGGGTGGCGGATTACGCTGGCACCTGAAACCAACGATGGCTGTGAGTTTCAGCGGCGATTTTAAATACACCACTGGTGATGGCCTCGACGGCAATATTCAGGGTGGCAATTCTGTAATGGATTCTTATTATTCACTTCGGGCAGGTCTTACGAAATATTTCGGCGGCAAGAATGACGGCGAAAGCCTTGATGATGAATATTTTACAGATACGGCGGAGATTGAAGATTTATCCGAAGATTCCGGCATGAACGGTGATTTGGAGTCCAGCGATGGAGAACTAACCGGCTTTCTCAAACAGCTGGATGGTTTTGCAGGTTCTGAATCCAGTCTTGCAGGAGGAGGAAATAGCCTGGCAATGCAAGAATATGACCGCCTTAAATCCAGGATCGAAGAACTGAAAGGGTCCATCGATTCACGAGAATCGGAGATTCTTACATTACGCGAATCTCTGTTGGGCTCCAATGGAACGGGGAACACTTTAAACGAAAACGATGAATTTCTGCTGATCGAAAACAATTATGACCAGGAATTAGTGAGCAGTATCTCCCACTTTTCAAATGGATATGAGGATGCACTCAATTTATTTTATAGCCAGCATTATCAGAAAGCAGTCGATAAGTTTCAGGCTTTGATGGAAAAATATCCCAACCATGTACTTCTGAGCAGTTGTGAATATTGGATTGGAGCCTGTTTTTTCAACACGGGAAATTTTTCGCGCGCCATCGTTTCTTTCGAGCGGGTTATTGCTGTCGAGCAGTCCCTTAAAAAAGATGACGCTCTGCTTATGATGGGACGCAGTTATAATGAGCTGGGCGAAAGCGACAAGGCAAATGAAGCCTTAACGCGGCTTCTCACTGAATTTCCCGACAGCGAGCACCTGCAAAAGGCACGCGAATTACTTTAGATTTTGCAAAAATTTAAGCTTTTCTTTGAAATTTAAATAAATGTGCTTTTAAGATTTGGATTGCAAACCGAAGTTTATAATAACTTCGCAAAAAAACCTGTCACCCTTCCTGGAGGGGCAAGGGCGACAGGTTTGATTTAGTTAATAAATGGTAAGTTAGCAAAAAACCGGATTGTTAGCCTGCTTTATTCACAAATATTTTTTAAAATATTCTTAACCTGTTGATAATTAGATGTTTGAAATAAGACGAGAAGAAAAACTAAGTTATCTATTAAAATTAGCTCTCACAAAGCCACAGGGTTCACAAAGTTATGTTTTATAAGTATTTAAATATTTTTTGTGGACTTAGTGCCTTCGTGTGCGAATTATTCAGGTTAGTTAAATTTTTATAAAACACAGCCCGCATGAAAAGGAATTCAAGTGGCCTTTGTTGAATCAGGAATCGACAGTGTGAAATGTGAGTTGGAGACTAATGCAGAGCCAAATCCTGTTTCTTTCAAGTTCCGCGTCATCCCGTGCTATTATCCATGCAGCTTTAAATAGCAGTGAGAATATGTCTGCGACCGTTTGTGCAGATGTTCTCGAACTGCTGCAGAGTATCTGTCAGGCTGAATACGATGTCCTGATTATCGAGCCTGATAATCTGGCACAGCATGATTTAGATATTTTACTGCGATTTACGCCTCAATCCGTATCGATCGTTTATCTCGTCAGCGAACAGTTTCAGCTCGATCACCCAACCCTTGAAAAAAATAATCAGATAGAACTACTCGTTAAATTTGCCGGATACTTGACTGCATTGCCCTATCTCATCCAAAATATTATTTTTAAGCGAAATTATCACCCGGAAAATGGGGAAGAACCCCGGAAAACCAGCGCAACTATTACAACCCACGGATGGTGTGAATTGGATGGTGATCTCCGTTTTCAACGCTCATCTCCATCATTCGAGTCTATGTTGGAATTCAGGCAGGAAGATTTATCCCAATTTAAAATTTATGATTTATTCCCACCTGAATCGCAGGACCAGATTAAAAAAGTTGTCGATGAATCTCCCCCAAAATTAGATGATCGATTTCTGGAGATCAAATTTAAGAACAAAACTGGAGATCAAAAATTTTTAACAGCTCATTTTCATCGAATTACCAATAATGTTGAAAAAACAATTGGCTGGCGCTGTGAATTCTTTTTCAATCATGATTTTAAACCAGCTCCGCTGCATAATGAAAGCAAGTTGACCATTGCTGAAAAATTGTGGGATTTTTCCAATGAAAATTATCAGATGACATTCCCTGTTTTTTTTCGCAGTCTGGGCAAAAAATGTGTGGAACTAATTGATTGTGAACAAATCTCGATCGCTCGTTACAACCCGACATCAGGTAAATTTTTGTACGAGGCAATTAAGGGAAAGCAATTGCCGTTGCAGGCAATAATTGAATCTGAGTCAACGCCAGTTTTCAAGAACCAGGCCGCTGAAAAACCGGCGCTCTACTTTTTTTCAATCGAATCGCAAAAATTAGTTCCCACCTCCGATTCCGACAACTGGATAAAGACACCTGCCAATTTTGGGCTTGACAATGGTATTATTTTACCTTTTTCAGATTTGAATGGAAATCCGGCTGGCTGCCTGGCTTTTGCCGGGGCAGATATTTCAATGCCACAGGAAGAGTTGATACAGAAGCTGCAGACGGTTTTGTTGATTTTTACATTGGTTTTAAATTCGTTCTTTGCCAAGACATTTCAGGAGAAAAAGGAGCGACGCTTACAGCAGATATTGGTAACCAGCTCAATTTTCAAGCTGCAATTGCCGATGCGATCATTAATGCGGGAGATGGCCTGGGCGATTAAATTCAGCTTTGATGCTTTTCTCGCCACCCTGGCTCTTTTTGATGAAAAGGATCAAAGCCTGGGATTTTATGCCGTTGCCAGCGATGATAAACATTTAATCCTTTCCCTCGCCGAAGAAAGAGTGCAACAAAGCACATTTCTGGATTGTTTAAAGAACGGAAAAACTATCCGTAAATCGCATCTGGTTCCTAAAATCGGCACGGCTAATTCGCTGGATTTGTCCAGTGGTACGAGCGGGACTGGTTTCATTGTAAGCCCCATTTTCAACCACGATAGAAAAATGATGGGCGCCATCGTGTTGTGCGAAAGGCGGAATATTCCCATTTTCGAAAATGAAAGTATCACTATTCTCGAAACCATCGCAAAACAAATAGCCGTTGGCATTGGCAACCGCGTTTTGTACAGTCGCGCTTTAAAAAGAGAAAATACACGCAAGACAGTGCCTGAAAGTGTGAAATCAAACGGGAAGCCTCATGCGGAAGTAAATCAAAAACAAAGGTTTTGGGGCAAAATATTTTCCTAAAGATTTTTTCCATAATATTCCGAATTTTGAATTTATGCTGTGAGAAGGTTTGCAAAATTCTGTAAATATCCAACTTATCCCTTTCCAAAAAAACTATCTGTAATTTCATGGTTTTCTGCCACATATTTCCCAGGATAATTACTTGACTTGATGATTGGAGTTTTATTAAATTGCAGCGCTCTAAAATTGCTTAGCTTATTGTTTTTTATAAATATTTGACCAGTCTGACTTTACGTGCATTCTATTAAAAATGAAAAACACAAATGAAGATATACATTTTCGCTTTTATTTTGGTTCTGTCGGCTGCGTGCAGTGATCGGGAACGCAGCAATCCATTAGATCCACAAAATCCATCCAGCAAGGGGAAACCCGGCCCTCCTGTCCTTTATTCTACCCGGGATTCTGTTTATATTTCGTGGTCGCATTTGCAATTTTCTGACGCAAGCAGTTTTAATATATACGTGCGCGAAGAAAATGAATCTGATTTTCGTCTCCTTGAAAAAGTACAGCCCCCCCTTTTTTTTTATTGGGATACCGGGTGCGAATATGAGAAAAATCGCTGGTATAAGATTTCTGTAAGTTCCGCTGGTTTTGAGTCTGTTTTATCGGATGAAGTACAAATTCGTCCTGGCCCGACTTTTTTATGGGCTACGGACAGATTTCGTGGGCAAGTCACAAAATACAGCCACGATGGACGGTATCCTGTGTTGAATGTTCGTGGATTTACGGAACCTTTTCGGATTGCCATGGATACAACGGAAAACATGTTTTGGGTCACAGACCTTTGGGATGGACGTCTCAAGCAGATGAGCCAAAGAGGTATCGTTGCCAATGAGAATATCAGCCTGCTGGGAATGACAGATTTTGCTTTTGATATTGGCGATGATGTGGTTTGGGCAACGAGTTATAATTTTAATGCCGTGGCCCGGTTTAATGTGGCGGGTTTAAAAGAACTGGAAATCAGCACTTTTAATTCTCCGTGGTATGTCGCGGTAAACACCGATTCCAATAAAGTCTTTGTGCTCAATGATAATAGCGGTGAGATTGTGCGCATGAATTATGAGGGACAAATCGAAGCTCGAAAAACCGGTTTCGAAGGATTCTGGTCAATGGTTTACGACCAAAAACGCGATCGGCTTTGGGTTGGATATTTGGACTTTTTAATAGCAGTGGATGATGCCCTTGGTGAAATGGTTACTTCCCAGCAAATCTCTGGATTTACACGGGTTGCCGAAATCGCAATTGACTTTGAAACCGGTGATATTTGGTGTATTGATATGGTTGAAGGCGATGGGCAATCGCGGGTGCTGAAGTTATCCGGTGATGGGGATGAACTGCTTGTTTTGCCGGGCTTTAGTGAGCCGTGGGCGCTGGCTGTTAATCACTATAATCATCATTGTTTTGTCGCAGAAGGAATTTCGGGGAAGATTATAGAGCTGGATGCCGAAACTGGAATTCGATTAACGTTAAATGAAACCGGCGGTAGTATAGCCAACATGGTTGTGCAAACCCTCGAGTAGGTTGTGGGAGACTGTGTGGCTTGTAAAAAACGTAATTCTTCCCGGATCTGCACGATACAATTTTAAAAATAATATAAATATAAGTTGTTTTTTGTTACAGGTTTTTTTATTCAATATACTGTCTTTAACTCATTAGTTGAATTGAAGGTATTCATCTGAAAACTGAAGCTCTGGCAACAAAATGTACCTGTTTATGCGGGTACCACCAAATATTGGTTGCCAGGATTGATCAGAAATCAGAATATTTTAGAAACTTTTTTATTCAATTGCCCTATATGTTCAATAAGGAGGTAACTGAATGAGTGGCTTTGAAATAGCACTGTTAGAAAACAAAGAAATTGTAACGCTGCATCTTAAAGGGTTTTTGGATGCGCATACGGCACCGGACCTGGAAACTGAGCTACAGAAATGTATCAGCAACAAGCGATATAAAGTTATCGTGAATTTTCAGGAATTGGGCTATATCAGTAGCGCCGGATTGGGCGTTTTTATGGGTTTTATCGAAGAAATTCGTAAAAATGGTGGAGATATTAAACTCACCAATATGTCGAGTAAAATCTTCCGGGTTTTTGATTTGCTTGGTTTTCCGGCACTCTACGAAATTTTTAAAACCGAAGAAGAAGCCGTGCAAAAGTTTACTTAAAATGTGCCGTGATAATGGAATTGAGTTGATCATGTATACGAGTAAATTTTGCTGAAAAAACAAGGCGGTGAAAACTTGGCAGGTAAGATTAAAAGATATCAATTGAAGCTACCCAGCAGCACGAACCATCTCGAATTGATTCGGGAGTTCGTCACCAATATTGCGCGCGGTGTTGGCTTCGATGATGAAAAGATAAGCCAAATCGAATTGGCTGTAGACGAAGCATGTACCAATGTGGTGAAACATGCTTACAAAGGTGATGACAAACAACCCTTGGATGTTTTAGTCCAAACCGATTCCAAAAAATTTAAAATAATTATTTCAGATAAGGGCAAGGGTTTCAGCCCGAATAAGATAAAAACGCCCGATATGAAAAAATATCTTTCCGAAATGCGCGTTGGCGGGCTTGGAATCTACCTTATGCAAACATTGATGGACGAGGTCGATTTTAAAATGGAGCCGGGTAAAAAGAACCGGGTTCAACTGGTCAAGTATATTCCGCAGTAATGGATGAAATGTGAGGGTGAGGTGGAAGGTTCCCGGGAAGACAAAGATGCAGCATTTGAGAGAAAATTAGTTGAGATTCAAAGCCTTTTTGAATTAAGTAAAACCCTCAATAGTTCCTTAAATTTAAAATCAATTTTAGATACACTTCTCTTTACTCCCATGGGAAGAATGATGATTACCCAGGGGGCGGTTCTTCTCAATAATGGTCAGGACAACCAGTTCACCATTACCGCAGTAAAAGGCATTCCTAATAAAAATATTCATACCATAGTTTCCATCCCGCAGCAAATCCATGATCCCCGGATGCTTGAAGAAATAAGCCATTTTGATAGTTTGGCTTATTTGCAGGAGCTGGGTCTGAAATTAATATGCCCTATTCTCAGCAATAATAAGGCTATAGGATATATTTTACTGGGTGGCAAAATTACCAAGCTGGCATTTACACCTGACGAATGTGAATATCTCGCCTCTTTTGCAAATCTGGCCGCACCCTCGATTGAAAACAGCAAATATATTCGCGAATTGCAGAGCGTGAACAATGAGCTCGATAAAAAAGTGCAGCACCTGAAAACGATTTTTGATATCGGCAAAGAATTAAACACAACTTTTGATCCTGATAAAATTGTTTCCATTCTTGTGTATGGGATTATGGGTGAAATGATGACTCAGAAAGTAGCTGTTGTCGAATGCGGCAAATCAAGCAAATCACGGTATCTCATCTGCAAAGGATTCCATCAGCAGGAAAATCTCAGCGATCAGATTTTTTCAAAAACTTTTAAAATATTGAAATCCGGGCAAAAAGCGTTGCGGGCGGAAGAGCTGGGAAACAAAGAATTGATCGCTCATTTTGCAAAAAATGAAGTAAAAATACTCGTTCCTATGTTTCGACAGGATGATTTGGCGGGCTGTATTCTCATCGGTGAACGGTTGAATAAAGCTGATTACCGCGATGATGAGCTTGAATTTTTATCGACGCTCGGCAATGCAGCAATGATTTCTCTGGAAAATGCCTATTTATTTTTAGAGATTCTGGAAAAACAAAGATTGGAAGAGGAGCTTTCAATCGCTCGCGAAATTCAGCGAAAACTCCTGCCTGCCGCGCCACCGCAGGTTGCCGGATACGAATTTGCCGGTATGAATAACTCCCATAGCCAGGTCGGAGGCGATTATTTCGACTATATTCAGATTTCACAAGACAAGTGGGCAATTACTATCGCGGATGTTTCCGGAAAGGGTGTGCCGGCTGCATTGTTAATGGCAAATATTCAGGCTAGTTTACACGCAATGATCCACGCCGAATGGACACTCAGTGAAAAGGTTGCCCGGATAAATAATATCATCCATGCCAACACAAATATGGACAAATTTATCACATTTTTTGTCGCCATTATTGATACAACAAAAAACGAGCTAACTTATGTGAATGCCGGGCATAATCCACCGATGTTGTTTCCCAAAGGGGATGTGACTGAAAAAGTGCGTTTGCTCGAAGCTGGTGGCCTGATCTTGGGAATGTTAAAAAATATGCCGTACGAACAGGAAACTATTGCATTGCATGCAGGGGATTTGTTAATTTTGTTCACAGATGGAGTGAGCGAGGCTATGAATGAAAATGATGAAGAGTTTGAAGAGTTTCGCATTGAAGAAACGGTACGGAAACACATCGACAAACCGGTCGAGCAACTGATGTATTGCCTTGAAGAAGATGTGAAAAAGTTTTCCGGTACGGCCCCGCAATCTGATGATATCACTATGCTAACTATGCGTTTTAAGGACTCCAGCGCATAAATCAAACAAAGAGAAATTTCTTTAATGTCTGAAATACTCATCGTCGACGATGAACATCCAATTCGTGTACTCCTGCAAGAAATATTGAGAAAAGCTAACCACAGCGTTGTTACCGCTATCAATGGCCAGGAGGCCATTGATCTAATCCAGCAGAATAATTTTGAACTGGTAATCAGTGATATGCACATGGGCAAACTGGGCGGAATCGATGTGCTGCATGCGGCAAAAGAACGCAATCCATTGACAGAAGTCGTAATTTTGACAGGATTTGGGTCGATTTCTGCCGCAGTGGAAGCCATGCAAAAAGGCGCTTTTGTTTATCTGACCAAACCCATCGATATTCAAGAATTTCGCCTTAAAATACAGCAAGCGCTCGAGCGCAAAAATTTACGCGAACAAGTTGAGGCCAAAGAAAGGGAAATTAAGGAACAGCAGGAACTCATTGCCCAGGATTTGCAACTGGCCGAACAAATCCAAAAAAGCATTCTGCCGTCCCAAATCACCAATAAAAAGTTTGATGTTGCCATTCGCCATTCGCCGATGATCGGTGTTGGTGGTGATTTCTCCGATATTTATTACAATGAAGAAAGTGAAGTTTACCTCACGATCGTTGATGTGACCGGCCACGGCATTGCTGCTGCATTGTTGGTAAATCGTATTTGCATGGAAATAAGACGCCTTGTACGCGAACAACTGGAGCCAGCGTCGATTCTTTACTATCTCAATGATTTTATCGTCGATTCTTTTGAGGGGACCGGCATGTTTCTGACCATGTTTTCCTGCGCTCTGAATATAAATACCGGCTCGCTCCGATATTCCGGCAGTGCCCATCCACCAATTATTTTGTGGCGGAAGGATGCGAATCGTTTTGAATTTCTCGAACCGCAAAATCAGATCATCGGTTTCGAAAAAGTGCAGCATAACAAATTTAAGCAGAATGCAACCGTTGTTGAAGTCGAAGATAAACTTTTTTTGTATACCGACGGGCTGCTTGAAATCGAAAACCGGAAAAAGAAACCCTTGGGTATCGACGGGCTTGTCGATTTAATGCGGTCCGGCATTTTTCTCAATCCGGATGAAATTTCGGACCATATCCTCGATGGCATGAAATCTTTCGCCCACGGTGTGCAACGGGATGATGTCTACTTAATAGTCTGCGGTCTCAAATGATACGCTTCGAGATAAACAACCGGCCATGCAAAAAAAGATAATTACACTCACCACAGATTTTGGCACGCAGGATGGTTATGCCGGTGTTATGCACGGTGTCATTTTAAAAACAGCCCCCCACGCCACAATTGTTGATCTGACACACGAAATTCCGGCACAAAATATTTTTGCCGCTGCATTTTTAGTGGAATCACACTCAAAATACTTTCCGAAATCAAGTATTCATGTAGTTGTAGTAGACCCCGGAGTTGGTAGCAGTCGGCGCATTCTTTTAGCAGAATCCGAAAGTCAGTTTTTTCTGGCGCCTGATAATGGATTGCTCTCATTTCTAAATAAACGTAAAAATACACGTTTCTACCGCGCATCAAATCGCGATTATTGGCTCCCTGAATTATCGCAAACTTTTCATGGCCGCGATATTTTTGCTCCGCTGGCTGCTTTTTTGGCCAATGATTTGGATCTAAAGATGGCCTTTGAAGAAATTATTGAATCAGATATTGAAATTTTGCATTCCGGACGTCCGACAATAAAAGACAATCGGATTCAGGGAAAAATAACTTATTGTGATCATTTTGGAAATTTAATCACCAATATCCGCAGTGAAGACCTGCCAGGCGATAGTACTGTGACAATCGAAGTTGGCAATCATAGAATTGCCGGGTTGGCAAAATCCTATTCGGAGAAAAACAGTGGGGAAATATTGGCTATAATAAATAGTTTTAATCATCTTGAAATTGCAGTGAATAGTGGGCGTGCGGACAGGGTGATTTTAAACTATAAAAATGAAGACGTAGTTGTTTTTTGGCATTGAAATGAACCTCAAGTTTAACATCTGGAATTGTATCTGCAACCCGGATTACCTTACATTAAAGGCGGTTATTTGAAATCGAACCAAGCACAGCAAATTGAAAACTTGACATATCCGTACAACCAACCGCTTTCGCGCCGGCACATGTTTTTTCACAAACTGATGAGCGGTAAAAATCGGCGCACGATATATGTTCTATTCGTATTGACATTTCTGTCGACCTTTGCCGCCGGTGTGTTTTTACACGGCACTTACACAGCGGGTTTGTGGTACAGTTTTGGAATAATGAGCATTCTTTACAGCCATGAAATGGGCCATTATTTGATGTGCAAAAAATATGGAATGCAAGCGACGCTGCCCTATTTTATTCCCATTCCACCGCCTTTAAATCCCTTTGGGACCATGGGTGCTGTCATTCGCATGCAGGGCAGAATGACGAACAGAAAAATGCTTTTTGATATCGGCGGTGGTGGTCCGCTGGCTGGGTTGATTTTGGTGATTCCATTTCTATATTGGGGATTGTCGATGTCGGAAGTTACGCTCCAAACTGGTGCAAATTCACCGGGACTCTATTTGGGTGAATCCTTATTTTTTAAAGGAATCGCATGGTTGGTCATCGGTGATGACCCCGGAAAATACGATATCTTTTTACACCCGTTGGCCTATGCAGGCTGGGCGGGATTGTTCGTCACCGCATTAAATTTATTGCCAATCGGCCAGCTCGACGGCGGACATGTTCTCTATTCCCTTTTTGGTTCAAAAACCAGGTACATTTATCCGATCTCAATTGCGGGATTTACGCTTTTGTGTGTGCATTTTTATACGCCGTGGGCTGTCCTTGTTTTTATCTTAATCTGGGTTGGCGCCAAACACCCGGAAACTTTGAATGATTACGAACCGCTGGATTTAAAGAGGAAAGTCCTTGCCTGGTTTTTATTTTTAATTTTCTTTTTTTCGTTCACCCCGATGCCGTTTATTCTTGTCTGAAAATAGATCGGATTAATTAAGCATCTGCAAATAAAACTATCTTCAGTGTAGTGTGTGTGATAAAAAATGGATGCAGATAAAAAATTTAAAATACATCTTGGCTTACTTTTGATTTCGTTGGTAATAGTTGTCTCAACTTTATTTTATGTGAAAAGCCTTCTCAGAAATCAAGTCCGGCCGGATCAGTTTCCAAATGCGGTAATTAAGGACAACGAATTTTATCATCCGTGGTTGGGATTCTCCATTTCTGTGCCCTCAACTGAGTGGGAGATCGAACAACGGGCAGACCAAAATTATTTTGGCGAGGAAGATACATTGTTGTCCGTGTTTACCAATATGCGCCCGGTTGTCGAATTTCGAAAACAAGTGGATTCAACCAGTTATGCTCTGGTTGAAGTAGCGGCGATTAAACTCGTTTCCATCAAATCTGCCAAAGAACTTGCATTACGCTGCAGAAATGATTTTTTAAAACAAAGTAAAAATGCCAGGTTCGAATTTTTGCAAAACGTAACAGAAAACCTCAATGGGCGCTACGACGCAGCCTATTACGTTTTACAATTTAACAACGCGAAAGCCCGTGATATCTGGATAGTGACAACAGTTGTAAGTGATAGTTTTGGGTATATAATTTCAGCTCAATTATCAATTCCGGGATACGAAACAGCACGTTTCGAGATTGAAGAAATTATCGCAAGTTTTAAACTGCATGCGGTTAAAAAAATTCCGGCCGAAATCCCTGCAAGTGATGATGAGTATACATTCTAAATTACATAAAATTGAAAGGATATATTAAAAGTGAAACTGGCTATAAATGGTGGAAAAAAAATGTTTGCCGATCCCCTGGTCGATTGGCCAATTTGGGATCAGAATGAAAAAGATGCCTTGCAGCGTGTACTTGAGAGTGGAAAATGGGGGTCTTTGCATGGGGAAGAAGTTTATGAGTTTGAGCAGGAATTTGCCAAGTTTCAGGATGCTGAGTTTGCTATTGCGGCCAGCAGCGGAACCACAGCGCTGGAAGCATCTTTGCGCGCGCTCGGATTGCAGGCCGGGGATGAGGTCATCGTGCCGGCATATACATTTGTAGCTTCGGCAACCGCGATTCTCATCAATGGAGCTATACCTGTGTTCGTCGATATTGATCCGGAAACATACAACATTGATCCGACATTAATTGAACAGGCTATCACCGACAAAACCCGGGCGATTATGCCGGTTCACTTTGCAGGACGCCCTGTGGACCTCGATGCAGTTTCTCAAATCGCCAGCAAAAACGATCTTTTTGTGATTGAAGATGCGGCTCAGGCCTGGGGTTCTGAATGGCGCGGCCGGAAAATTGGCGCTACCAGCAATTTTGGTTGCTTCAGTTTTCAATCATCAAAAAATCTCAACTCAGCTGAGGGTGGAATTATTCTCACCGACGATGAAGAACATGCGAATTTGGCGCGAAGTTACGCCAATTGCGGTCGTGTTGAAGGCGGAATTTGGTACGAACATTATCATTTGGGAAGCAATCTGCGCATGACCGAATTTCAGGGTGCGATTTTGCGGGCCCAATTACAGCGCTATCCGGGACATTTGCAAAAACGCCAGGAAAGTGTGCGACGTTTAAATGAAAAATTAAAAGATATCCCGGGCTTTTCAGTGCTTAAGCGCGATGAGCGGATAACCGGTGATTCCTGCCATTTATATATTTTTCGTTACCAAAGTGAACTCTTTGATGAACTCGGAAAAGGCGAATTCCTAAAAGCATTGCAGGCAGAAGGTGTGCCTTGCAGTGGTGGTTACTCCATTCCATTATATGAGCAGCCGCTTTTTAAAAACAAGAGTTTTGGGCCATTTACACACCTCTTGCAAGACAAATTCGATGTCGAAAATTCCAGTCTGCAACACACGCATAAGGCGTGTTATGAGGAAGCGCTCTGGCTGCCGCAGGCTGTTTTATTAAATAATGAAAAAATTATTGATCAAATTGTCGATGCTATAGTTAAAGTATATGAAAACCGGCAAGAGCTCTATTGAGATAATATTTAGCTTCCTGCGGTCATTCATTTTATTCCAAATGATCTATGCTTTAAACTTAAAAAGGCGGTGACAAAATGAAAATAGACTACATTGATCGCCTGCAGTTGGCGCATCTTCCAACACCAGTTCAATCGCTTGAGCGATTGACCTGTGCTTTCGAAGGTCCTAAAATATGGATGAAACGGGATGATTATACCGGTGTCGGCATGTCTGGAAATAAAATTCGCAAGCTTGAATTTTTATTGGCCGATGCACAGAAAAAACAGGCAGATATTGTAATTACATGTGGTGGAATTCAGTCAAATCACGCACGTGCAACGGCGGTTGCTGCCGCGAAACTGGGCATGAAAAGTCACGTCGTTTTGCGCGGCAACCGGACAGCCGCCCGGGATGGCAACCTGATGATCAATCTTTTGGTCGATTCCGAGATAACTTATGTCACTGCCGAGGAATATGCTGACAATTTAAATATCATGGCTGCGTTGGCAGATGAATATAAAAAACAGGGTTTGAACGCCTATGTGATCCCCGAAGGTGGATCAAATTCGCTTGGCGCCTGGGGTTACATCGCAGCTATGGAAGAAATCTTGGTGCAGCTAAAATCGGCCAATATACACATTGACATTATGCTTTGTGCCGTCGGTTCCGGTGGAACTTACGCCGGGCTCATGCTTGGGGCAGGACTTTTCGAAGTGAATTTTGAAATATGGGGTGTGAATGTTTGTGATGATGCCCCCTATTTTAATAAAGTTGTCAATGAAATCGCTGGTGAATTTAAACAAAAATATATGCCGGAATTCACTTGGCCACAAGAAAAAATTAAAATAATCGATGGATTTGTCGGCAAAGGCTACGGCCTCTCCAGCCAGGAAGAAATCGATGTTATCAAGCAAGTTGCAATGTTGGAAGGCATTCTCATCGATCCGGTATATACAGGGAAAACCATGTTTGCCCTGAAAAACTTGATTCAGAGTGGAGCGATTGCTGCTGATAAAAATATTTTGTTTTGGCATACGGGCGGCGTGTTCAGCCTTTTTCCGAAACGGGATCTGTTTTTCTAAATTGATGAAATGACCGGTGCATGGAATTAAAAAACAACTGGGATGCCAAAGTACATTATCACGGACAATATCTGGCGATGATGGAATACGATGATAAAGAATACATGCACAATGTGCGTGCGCAGGGTATTGTGCTCATCATTCCGCTGACCGCGGCACATGAAATTATTTTTATCGAGCAATACAGGATCGTATTGCATAAAAATGTAATCGAATATCCTGCCGGCATGGCTGGCGATGAGCTGGATTTTCGTGATGAGCTTTTTGAAACAGCCGCAAAGCGTGAGCTTTTGGAAGAGGGAGGCTATGAAACCGATGAACTTTCTTATCTGATGACAGCGCCCACTAGTCCCGGTTCAAGCACCGAAATAGTAAATTTCTACATGGCTTTTAATTGCACAAAAGTGGATGAGGGCGGGGGAGATGAGACTGAAAATATTTCTGTGCATAAAATTCCCTTGCAGGATGCATTTGACTGGCTCGAAAAAAAATCTGCAAGTGGCTCATTAATTGATCCACGGATTTACACGGGATTGTATTTTGTAAATCGTTACTTAAAACAGAAATAACTCTCTTTCGATTGACTCTGCACAAATAAATTCGTATTGACATTTCTCTGCCTATTCTCTATCTTTACAAGTTTTGTTTTGTCTTATTATTTTAAAATTTAAGGCACTTTTAAAATGGCCTGAATGCACTCAGGCCATTTTTAATGTTGGGTTCATTTTGTCGGAAAAATTGTCTTTAGTCATTCAGAGCGAACGGACGCCGGTCGTCATTAATTGCACCTGGATTATCGAATTTATCGCATGGAAATTTTGTGACAGACTATATCAAAAAAACCAGATATTTAGCTTTTAGCTTACCCGTAATACTTCCTTTGATTGTATTTTATGAAATCGTAGTAAAAATACAATATCAGGATATGATCCTTGATGTGCGCAACTCGGCGGAATTGTTTCTCAAAGATTTTTTTGCTGCGTTTGGCCTTGCGGAGCCGGTTTTTTTATTGAGTTTTTATTTATTAGTCACCCTTGCTGCCATATATTTAGCCCGAAACCGCGGTTATGTTTTTCCGCGTTATTATGCTTATTTTATGGTCATCATCGAGAGTCTGATCTATGCGACATTATTAGGAACGGTGACACGTGTAATAACGAATCAGATATTAAGCCTGCAAACAGGGGGTATTGAAGGACTGAAAGAAATGCTGCCTCAAATTTTAATGGCTGCATCAGCCGGAATTTATGAAGAGATTCTTTTTCGACTCATTATGCTGGGTTTTCTACTTCTATTGCTCAACCAGTTGATGCAATCGAAAAGGTGGCTGCAAATTTCCATTGCTACCTTCGTTTCTTCAGTGATTTTTTCAGTATTTCACTATGCCTCGTTTGAGTTTTTTGCCTGGTCTTCTTTTACTTTCAGATTTGTGGCTGGTTGCATCCTGGGCTTGTTGTTTGTTCATCGTGGATTGGCCGTGGCGGTATATACGCACTCATTTTACGATTTTTTCTATTTTTTGCAAAACGGTGCCCGATGATTTGCATTGTTTTTTTATATTTTGGAACCGAATGTGAATAGTGACAAATTAAACTGGAAGAATTGGCCGGTTAAAAAAATCTGGCCGGCTGTTCTGTTAATCGCCATTTGTAGTGCAATAATTTTATGGATTGCACCGACGGAATCCAGCATTGGAAAAGGCATACTTTACGTGTACATCCATGTTGCTTTGATTCAGACTGGCCGTGTTGGTTTATTTTTTACAGCATTAATCGGGCTCATTCAACTCATTACCAATAAATCACATCTCCGACAATTGATTCTTTCGGCTGGCTGGGTTTCGGTTGTGTTTTACGCGGTTGGAACGCTCGTGAGTATTTTGGCGGCGATTGCAAATTGGGGTGTGATATTTTTAGCAGAGCCGCTTTATAAATATAGCGCATTGGTTTTAATTTTTACTTCTGGGATTTTGATTTCCAGTGAGTGGGTGAAATCAAACCGCATAGTTGGAGCCATGACGATTGGTATTGCCTTGTTTTTGCTGTGGGCTGATTCGCAAGTGGAATTGGTGATGCACCCCGATAATCCCATCGGCACATCTTCATCGAATGGTATAAAATTTACTTTCTTGTCTTTGTTTTTATTGAATGTTATCGCAGCCGGACTTTTCATCTATAAATATTTTTTTAAAATGACAAAAGTTCGAACTAATTAAATGGTGCCAAATAATTTCAAACGCTCGAATCAGGATGGATCGCGTGGACAATGAAGAAAATAGTTAAGTTTTCTCTGGTCTTTTTACTTTTTGCTGTAGTTTTCGCAGCCTACACAATATTTTTCCGGCCGCATTATAACGGCGGTGGTGTGACGATCTTTATTCCCAAAGGTGTGGGGATTGGCCGCATTTCCCAAACTTTGTACCAGGCAGATGCGATTCAGAATCCCAACGTGTTTCGAATCGCGGCAAAATTGAGCGGCTATGAAACCAAACTACAGGCTGGGAAATTTGTATTGCCACCGACATTGAATAATCTGCAATTACTGCGATTTTTAAATTCCAGCAGACAGATTGAAGAAAAAGTGACGATTCCCGAGGGCAGCACTGCGCGGCAAATCGCAGGCATTTTGTCGCGCAAAGCCAATGTCGATTCAACGAAATTTATTGAACTGGTTTTTGATAGTAGCTTCACTGCGGAAGTGAAAGTACCGGCGAATAATCTGGAAGGGTATTTGTATCCGGAAACCTACCAAATGTATTGGGATATTCCACCAAGGGAGGCAGCACTCATTTTAGTTCGCCAGTTTTTTAAAGAGCTTCCCCAAAATGCGCAAGAGAAAGCGGAGAATTTGGGATATTCCCTGCATGAAATTATTACGCTCGCCTCAATTATTGAAGGCGAGGCCATACTTCCAACCGAGCATGCGACCATTGCCGGCGTCTATCATAATCGGCTCAAAAAGCGTATCCGGTTGCAGGCCGATCCGACGATTCAGTACATCATTCCGGATGGGCCGCGGCGGCTTTTGAACAAAGATTTGCGCATTGATTCGCCCTACAATACTTATAAATATTATGGATTACCCCCGGGCCCGATTAAAAATCCGGGTAAGGAGGCGATCATCGCTGCGCTCAATCCGGCAAATGTGCCCTATCTTTATTTTGTGGCCAAGGGCGATGGATCCCATGTTTTCAGTACGACTTTAAAACAGCACAACCGTGCAAAAAGAGAATTTGACAAAATTAGACGGCACGTCGCCAGACAGAAAAAAGCCGCAAACGGAGGATAATTGACCGCAGACCAGTTAGAAAATTTATTAAATACTCTCAATCCTGCACAGCACGAGGCCGTTGTCGCGCAAGATGGCCCGATTCTCGTTCTCGCAGGCGCTGGCAGTGGCAAAACCCGGGTTTTAACCTACCGTATTGCCTGGTTGATTGCCAACTCAAAATGCCATGCCAGCCAGATAATGGCAATGACTTTTACCAACAAAGCCGCCGGAGAAATGAAGGAGCGTCTCGGAACATTGGGAATCGGCATGGCATGGGATTCCTGGATTGGCACGTTTCACAGCCTCGGCGCACGCATTTTGCGCCGGGAAGCGGAGAAACTGGGCATGCAGCGAACTTTTAATATTTATGATTCCCAAGACCAGTTGGGCTGCATAAAAATCATAATGGAAGAGTTGAATATCAACAAAGAACGCTTCTCAGCCAAGGCCATCCATTATTATATTAGCAATGCAAAAAATGCCTTCGTCGGTCCGGAAAAATATGCCCAGATGGCAGCCAGTGAACTGGAGCAGGTGGCAGCGGAAGTTTATAAGCGCTACCTTAAATTTCTACGGCAAAACAATGCCATGGATTTTGATGATCTTTTGATGATGCCAGTGGTGCTTTTCAAAGAATTCCCGGATGTGTTAAAGCGTTATTCACAACAATTTAAATACATTTTGGTGGATGAATTTCAGGACACGAATCGCGCCCAATTTGAATTTTTGCGATTGCTAACTGCGGATACAAAAAATATTTTTGTGGTTGGCGATGATGACCAGTCAATTTACCGCTGGCGTGGCGCTGATTTACGCAATATCCTCGATTTTAATAAAAGTTTCGACGAAGCCCAGGTGTATCGATTGGAGCAAAACTACCGCTCGACGAAAAATATTATTGCAGCCGCCCACTCGGTCATCGTCAACAATTCCGGGCGCCATGAGAAGGAACTTTGGACGGAGCGGGAACCGGGATCAAAAATTCAACTGCTGGAAAGTGGAACTGATTACGAAGAAGCCGAGTTTGTTGTACAAAAGTTAAAAAGTGAAACGGATGTGATGGCAATTGGACTCAAAGACATTGCTATTTTGTACCGCACCAACTCGCAAAGCCGCTCTTTGGAAGATGGCCTGCGCCGCAATGGTCTGCCTTATGTCGTCATTGGCGGTCTGCGTTTTTATGAGCGCAAAGAAATCAAAGATGCCCTGGCTTATTTGCGGGTAGTAGTGAACCCATTGGATTCGATAAGTTTACGGCGGATAATCAATTATCCCAGAAGAGCGATCGGTGAGACCACGGTCCAAAAGTTGAGCCACTATGCGTTACTTAAAAAATGCACGCTGTTTGAGGTGCTCGAATTCGTCGATGAGGTACCGGGAATCAGCACAAAAGCACTGAACAGTATTCGGCGTTTTTATCAGATGATGAAAAAATATATGGACACAAAAGAAGATGCCGCCCCGTTGGAACTGGTACGCTTGCTCATCGAAGAAACCGGCATGCCGCAAATTTTTAAGGATGAAAACACGCCGGAATCCCTTTCACGGCTCGAGAATATTCGCGAGCTGGTAAATGGGCTCCGGGAGCATTTTGACCGCAATCCGGAGGCCAGTCTCGATTCTTTTCTTGAAGAAGTCGCGTTGATAACGGACATCGACAGCCTCGATGAAAAGGACAAGGCCGTGACGCTGATGACGCTACACGCAGCCAAAGGGCTCGAATACCCGGTTGTGTTCATAACCGGGTGCGAAGAAGGCCTGTTTCCTCTGTCTCGCAGCGCTGAAAACCGGGATGATCTCGAAGAGGAGCGGCGCTTGTTTTACGTCGGTGCCACCAGGGCGGAGGAAAAACTTTACTTATCATTTTGTACATATCGCAGGCGCTTCGGGGAGAGCTCGAATAGTGCACCCTCCCGGTTTTTGCGCGAATTGGATCAAAACCTCGTCGAACATCATACGATGTTCAACGCTTTTACCCGTCGTCCGGCACGGCAGGTTACCAGGCGAAAACGTGTCGATTACAATGCTCAATCCATGCCGGATTACGAAAATATATCACAAGAAAATCAATCACTTGATAAAGGAATGCGTGTACAGCATGCTCAATATGGGCCCGGAGTTATCAAAGCCATTACCGGGGAAGGCATGAAAGCAAGAGTGATTGTACAATTTAATTCTGTCGGACCTAAAACTCTCATGGTGCAATATGCGAATTTGCAAATTTTATAAATTAATATTAATACTGCTCCTGATGGCAATTCAGGGCGGGATATGTGCTCAAAATGCAGATGAAACTGTTATAAATGATGAATTTGCCTATGCTAATAAACTGCTGCGGGATAACTATCCCGAGCTCGCGGTTGTTCAATTCAAATTATTTATAAAAAAATATCCCGGCGAGAACCGCGTAGCGGAAGCGGTTCGTCGCATTGCTGACAGCCACCTGCAAATGAAACAATACGCGGAAGCCAGACAGGCTTACGAGCGTTTGAATATCCAGCATCCCTATTCGCCGTTTGCTCGCGATGCTTATTATCAGATCGCCCAATGTTATTCGGCTGAAAAAGAATATGCCAGCGCTGCGGAGTTTTTTGAGCTATACGCCCGCTTTTCCTCAGACGCCGAAAATGCCTCACAAGCCATGTTGCATGCTGGAAAACTTTACCTGCAATTGGGTAAAAAAGAACGCGGACGCAAAGTGCTCTTCGAAACGATTGATCACTACCCGGATAAAATTGATGATAAGTCGGCGGCACAACTGGCTTTGCTTTATGAATTTGCAGATTCCGGCGAAGCGCATCGTGCTTTTCGCATGGCGGAAACATTTTTACAGGAATTTCCGCAAGCCCTAGCCGGCCCCGAAGTCTGGCTCGTCAAAGCACGACTCCACAAGACCCTGGGGCAATTAAAAGAATCACTTTCAGTTTATAAAAATGTATCTTCCAGTTACAAAAACACCAACGCCGCACGCATAGCAAACATAGAATCTGCTGAAATTAAATTTTTAATCGGTGACAGGGCAGGGGCTTTCTCGCAACTTTCCAGTGTGATGGCGGGTGGCGATGACTCCCTGGCCACGGTCGCACAGATAATTAAAGCCGAATTATTGTTGCAGGACGGCCAGAAACAGGCAGCTATCAAAGCCGCTGAAACCAATTTGCGTTTCAAAAAAATTGGCTATGAATATTATTTAACTCTTGGCAATGTGCAATTCAAATTGGAGAAATATACCGCGGCGTTGGCATCTTTTGAAAATGCATTGGATGCAGAATTTCCACTTTCTGATTCCTTGAAATCCAAAATATATGTGCGTGTGGCGCACGCCGCCTACAGGCAGGGAAAAGCAGATGCGGCATTAGCGGCATTACGGCAGGCCCGCGAAAAATCGAAACGGGAATCGGAGCTCGCTCAAATTTTGAAACTTGAAGGCGATATTTATCTCGATTTATTGGATGACATGCCGTTTGCGATCCGGATTTATTCTCAGTTCATCACAAATTTTCCGCATCAGCCACAAATAGATGATGTGCAGGCTCGACTGGCACGGTGCTATGAAAAAAAATCAAATTGGTCGATGGCGCTGGATGAGTGGAATCGTCTGGTGAAATTGTATCCGGTGAGTACGTATTTCGCAATGGCCAAAGAGCACATCGCGCTGATAAATAAATATCAAAAACAGGATTTTTCGACCTTGCTGGCGGCGAGTTTTGCCGAAGAATCAGCTATTACGAGTGAACCGCTGAGGCGTGCAAAACGAATGGCGTCACTGCAGTTTTGGGATAAAGCGATTGCACTCCTGCGACCTAATTTTAATGAAATTGAGGATGCGGCGATTCGAACAGAGGCAGCTTTGCTCATGGGGCAGAGCTATTTTGCCAAAGCACAGCGATCCAGATTGCAGGATGAGGGCAATGAATTCGCTCTTTTTGACTCCGCGAAAACTGTACTGCAAACAGCCGGGCTGGTGTGGGAAGATGATGCGGCCATCCTGCAAAAAGACTTAATGCTGGCCACAATTCAGCAGCAGAATATGCTTGATGACCTGCCGCCATCACTGGATGCAATTTCACAAAAGTACCAAAATCAAAATCAGTTTGCGCAAATTAATCAGCACGTATTGCAAAACAAGATTCGCACAGTTAAAAAGAGTGATAGCGCTGCTGTTGCCAATCTGAAAGTCCGGTTACAAAGCTTTGAAAACAGCGCAAATGAGGATAGGGCGGCTGCGCTTTACCTGAATGCACAATTTTATTTGAGCCTAAACGACAGCGCCACCGCACGTGCCAAACTTGCAAAAATTGATGCGTCAATGACTGGATTGGCGGTGGTTCAAGGAAATTTATTGCGGGCTCATCTTCTATTGGCGGGTGGCGAATTGGAGGCAGCACAAGAGTTGTTATTAAGGATGCGCAAGCCGTATTTTTATAGCGATTCTGTGCAGCGGATAATCTTTCTTTTGGCCCGGGTTGCTTATGAAAAAAATGATTATTCAGAAGTAAAAAAATGGCTGCAACTTATCGAAAACAAGGAAGATTGGGCGCTCTATTCAATGGGTTCTATTCTTGATGCCGATACACAATATCTAAAAGCGCAAACTGAAATCAAATTCGGCAATAAATTGGCCGCTTCCAATGCCCTGCTGCAGTTTATCAACCGGCACCAGGCTGATGACCGCGCGCCTGACGCGTTATTTCAATTAGCCGAGTTGACAGCACAGCAGAAATTCGTACGGCTGGCACGCGGTTATTACGATAATTTTCTTCAACAATATAAAAATCATCAAAGAGCGCCTGCTGTACGCATCGCACTGACAAAACTGGAGCTGGATGAACACCGGTATATCCGTGCCCGTGAGCTCGGCTTGCAGGCGGTTGCTGAAACGCGCGGAACTTCATTGAACGCAGAGGCGACGTATTTGGCGATTCTTGCGCAGTTGAGACAAGAAAAAATTCAGAGTGTAACCAGTGATTTAAAAATTTTCCGGAAAAATTTTCCTCAGGCAGATGAATTATACGGCAATATTCAGTATGAACTTGGAGAAGCACACATTCGGGCAAAAGATTTTAAAAAAGCAGAAAATGTGTTTAAAGACTTGCGCAATGACTTTAAAAACACTACTTTTGCCGTCCGCGGAAATTTCGGACTCGCACGATCTTACCTTATTCGTAATAAGACCGAAGATGGCCTGAAAATTTTGAAAAAGCTGCCCGAAGAATACAGTGGTGATCCATTTTTAAAAACGGTGCATATTGAGTTGGGCGATTTTTATCAGGCTCAAAAGCTCTGGCAATCCGCGATTACAGCCTACAACTATGTTTTGGCCGATACGGTCGTCGATGAAAAGTACAAAGAAGTGCTGATAAAACTCATCGATCTTTATGCCAATACCGGGCTTGCGGATGCTGCAATTTCTTATGCGCGTCATTTTATCAAATATTTTCCAAATGACGAACGCGAGTTCAATTATCAACTAAAAATAGCAACGCTCTACCGTGACAAACGGGAATATGAGCAAGCAATTGAAATTTACCGGCAATTACTGCCGCTGGCTCATGGTGAGAACAAAGCGGAAGTACTCTTTTTCCTGGGTGATTCTTATTATAACATGCGGCGCTACGAACAAGCCGCTGCAGAGTTTATGAAGATGAAATACTTTGCCCCAAAAACCAAACAAAATTGGCGAACCACAGCTTTGTTTAAAGCTGGCGACTGTTATTTACAGATGGAAAATTTGCCAAAAGCACGGGATTTGTTTGATCTGGTTCGCCGCCTTGAAGGTGAGGCGAGTGTATTCGGGCGCTCGGCGAAAAAGCGGCTTGAAGAAATCGATGCCGCAATACAGAAAAATCGCAATACGGGGTTTTCTTCGAAAACAGGAAACGAATTTTTTATTGCTTAACTGATTTAAATTATTTAAATAGCCAATCTCTAGCTATCTTTATGGGACGAACCGTTTAAAAATGCCGACGTTGACACAAAATAAAAACATCGATAATTTGATTTCCCGCCAGGAACAGCGCCTCTTCCTCGTCCGGATTCAAAATAATGACGTGCAGGTCTTGCAAGATTTGCTAAGAAAAACGCATGGCTATTTTTCGAACCTTGTTTTGCGAATCCTGGGTGACAAGCGTAATATCAATGAAATTCTGATCCGGGCATTTACCCGCTTTTTGGATGTTCGACACCGGCTCGATAGCCATCGTGAATTCGTCCCCATCCTCGGCCGGATAATTTTCGAAGAAGTCGCGCTCGAGCTGAAATCTGTAAAAAAACGACGTCAAAATAATACGGGCAGCAATGAGCATTACGTTCGCGACCTGTTCCGGGAACTCGCTTTGCAGCAACAATTGGTACTGCATTTTCGCATCATTGGTAACATGAATTATGAAGATATTGCCAGCACTTTACGTCTTCGCGTGCCTGTCGTCATTTCACAAATTGCTGAATCGCGCCATTCTTATTTTAATAGTTTAGTGAAAAAACGTGTTTTTCAAATTCCAGGAAAAATAAGCAGTACTATTCAGAAAATTCTTCTGGCACACCCGGATTTCGATGAATTGAAACAGTTTGCCCCGAAAACATATAAAATCGCCCGCAAGTCGGAGGAGATGGGGAAATTCATTTCCCTGGCACAAAAATGCGATATTCTACTAAAAAATTCGCTTGCATCCGAATCCCTTCCGGAAAATTACCTTGAAAATAACCAGCAGAAATTACTTTTAGTATTGCATGAGCATTTGGAAAAGGGAATCCCTGCACAAGAAAATGCCACAGCAAATCCCGTCGTTTGGGGGCCGGTGCTGCGAACGATCTTTGCCGTTGTCTTAGTTTCCACCAGCTTGATGGTTTGGGAAATGAACAAGCCGGGGCATCAAAGCAGGATTGCACAGCAGGCATTCCAAAAAGCAACAATGCCATTTTTGATCGATGCAAGCGATGAAATGACGGCAACAAGCGCCGATAGCGAAGCGACGGTAAATCCGGTAAAAAATGCTAATGCCGAAACCAGCCCGGACTCGAACAAAAAGACGGCCGCGAATTCAACCACTGGCTCACCACAGCAATTTGAAATTCAGGTACGGGATATTGTTGAGCCTAAAAAACCGATTTCCGGCGTGATGACAATCTCCTTGCCTGTGTCACACAGTTTGAATCCCTATGCAGCTACGATGCGCAAACAGGAAATGATCGATTCGATTTCCAGCAAAATCAGTCTGTGGGAAAATTTCTTTGCAACAACGGCTGACTCGAGCTTGTATTTTCCACACATTATTCAACATTTGGCGGAACTCTATTCGCAGGCAGCCGAATCCAGCAAAGATGCCCTCGTTCTTGCTGACGCCGTCGCCTGGTTTGAAAAATACGATCATATTTTAATTTCATTTTTCAGTGACTCCGTTTATACGATAAAACTCGACGCCCTCCGGAAAGGATTGCAGGCAGCCCGCGTCGGTAAATAAGGCAGGAATGGACAACAGAAAGCTACTATTTACCTCTTACTTTCAATTGAAATATGCCCAATACCAATATCGCCCAGTTTGAAAATCCCCACGAAAAAGCACAATATGTGCGTTCGATGTTCGACCGCATTTCAGCAAAATACGATCTGATGAACCGGTTGATGACTTTCGGTCAGGATATCCGCTGGCGAAAGTTAGCGATTGCTGAAACCGGGCTGTCGCAGCAAGGCACCCTGCTTGATCTCGGCTGTGGCACCGGCGATCTCGCTTTTGATGCACTGAAAGTCGATCCAAATCTCGTGGTTGCCGCGGATTTCAGTATCGATATGGTACGCACCGGACAACTGAAAAAAAATGGGCAAACAAATCTGGTTTTTACCGCGGCAGATGGAATGGCTCTTCCTTTTGCCGACAATTTTTTCGACGCTGCTGCCACCGGATTTGTCATGCGAAACGTGGCTAACATCGATCAGTTTATCGCTGAAATGGCCCGCGTTGTGCGACCGGGCGGAAGAGTTGTCATCCTCGAAATCACGCCTTTTGATAAACCGTTGCTCAAGCCATTTTACCGTTTTTATTTCCACAGCATCGTGCCGCTTATCGGTGGCATCGTTGCAGGGGATCGGGAAGCATACACTTATTTACCGAAATCTGTCGATATATTTCTTTCTGCTGATGAGCTGAAGTTAAGGATGGAAAAAGCCGGTATGCAGCCGGTAAATTATCAATTGTTGAACATGGGAACGGTAGCGTTGCACACGGGGGTGGTTGTGTAATTCTGTTAGGAAAGTTCTCTTGGATTTTCCGGAACACTTTGTTAGCGCACAAAAAACCACACATTTTCACTTGATAATTTTGGGCGAAAACGGTACCCCTCTAATTTCAATTCTTTTATAATCTGCGGATCGGTTATTTGTTTTTTTATTATTTCCCGGCAATAAAATCCCCGTGCTTGCTTGGCAAAAACGGATGAATTGAACAACTTATTTTGTTTCGTTTCTCTGAACTCCAATGTAATAATTTGATTTTTCAAATGGCTTGCAGTCAGAATGGTACTGAATTCGGCTGAGGCCAGGTTGATGATATTTTCCTCATCCACAAGCATTTGTTCAAAATAATTGATAATCCTGTCGTTCCAGAATTTTTTCAGGCTTAATTGTTTGCCAACTTTTAATGGTGTGTTAAAATCGAGCCGGTAAAGTTTGATGCGATCCAGCGGTTTGAGAATGCCGTACAATCCTGAAAAAATATGCAGATTTTCCTGGGCGAATGATAGCTCTACATGGGAAAAATTTTCCGGCGCCAATGCTTTGAAAACTTCTCCACGGAATGCAAAAGCAGCTTTTTCCGGAGTCGATGTTTCAAAATGTAAAATATCTTCGCGGCATTTCTCAGTCATTTCATCGCTGGTTTTAAAAAGCTTTTTGAGCTTGATTTTGCTCTGCCGTTTTAAAATTGCATTGAGTTTTTCTGCTTCGCGAATAAAAGCAGGCTGACTGACGATGAAATCCGAAAGTTTACAGTTTTCCTGTCGAACCATGGTTTTGGCCGGAGATAAAATTATTTTCATTTGTCCTGATTATTTTCAATTTGTGTGTTCAACTTCATTTCGGGATTTGGTAAAATTATAATATAACGTGAGTTCGATGTAAGCTGTAACATTCTTTACCAAGCATAATTATAATAGAGCGAAGGCGTCTCGCCGAGCGTTTCGTGCGTTATCCTCGGCGGGACGCCTTCGGACTAGATCCTATAATTAATTCGTTTTGCCCTAATTCTTCTTATATCGAACTCACGTTAATACAACTCGTTGTGCAAAATTGCTTTTAATGACTCTTTTCGTCTCTTTGGCCTGTCATTCCCGCACGTGTTTAGTGGGAATCCATATTTGTACAAGCACTAGACCCCCAATAAAAGCATTTGGGGATGACAAAATTTGAAAAATTTAAGTGGATTTCTTTAATTTTGCACAACTGGTTAATATAATAATCTTGTAGATTCTCCCAACACGGATTTCAAAATTTGATAAACATTTTGTTATTGCCAAAAACAGTCCTAAATTATAGCACGTATTGAGATTTAAAATGAGATTACTCTGGCTATCCAATTAACTCAGCAAGCGGTGAATATGCCACCCCTCCGGGGTTCTCCGGTTTTTTTGAGTTCACCGAGTTATAATCATTGCACCCCTCCGGGCTTTTGCAGCATAACAAAACAGATTAATTTTTTTTAATCCCGGATGGATGACATGATTATAACAACTGAAAATCCAAATATTTAAACCCCGGGGGGGTGGCATAGTTTTGTAGACTTTTTGAAAAGGCTAATTTTTGCAATATAGGTAACATTATATTTTTACACGAAGTTGAAAATGCTGAGTTAACTGGATAATCAGATGAGATTACCAGTGATTTTTGATAAAAATAAATATGACCCCAGAATTCAAACAAAAGCTCGAAAATTTATCCCGCAAGCCGGGGGTTTATCTTTTTAAAGACAAAACCGGCAAAGTTATCTATGTTGGCAAGGCCAAGATTTTGCGCAACCGGGTGCGCTCCTATTTCAACAAAGGGCGCACGGAGGGCATCAAAACATTCCGGTTGGTCACACGCATAAACGATCTCGAAACCATCGTCACCGACTCCGAAATGGAAGCGTTGATTCTGGAAATGAATCTCATCAAAGAATACAAGCCGCGCTATAATGTCAACCTCAAAGATGATAAAAGCTTTCCCTACATTCGCGTCACAAAAGAAGAATTCCCGCGTATTTTTCCAACCCGTAAAATTGTTAAAGATGGATCGCGTTATTTCGGACCTTACACCGATGTGCGGCAAATGCGTGGTTTGCTCAAACATATCAATAAAATATTTTCAATTCGCAGTTGCCGTTTTCCCATCACCGCTGAAAGCGTGGCTAAAAAGAAGCACAAAATCTGCCTGGATTACCACATCAAAAAATGCGATGGCCCCTGCGAAGGCCTGGTTTCACAGGCAGAATATGGCCGGATGATCGATCAGGTTGTCAATTTTATCAATGGAAGAGACAAGCTTGTTGTCTCTGCTCTCACGGACAACATGCGGGTTCTCGCTGCAAAACAACGATTTGAAGAAGCGGCCCGTATGCGCGACCGGATTAAATTCATCGAAAATTTCCAATATAAACAAAAAATAATCACCGATGATCAAAAAGACCGCGATGTCGTGGCTGTCGCCGTGGAAGACGAGAGCGCTTGCGGAATGATTTTTAAAATTCGAGCCGGCAAAATCATTGGCCGCAGCCATTTCTTTCTCGATGGTGTCATGCAAGATGCTTTCTCCGATGTCTTGAGTTCATTTGTCAAACAATATTATCTGAAAGCAGATTTTATTCCGCGCGAAATCTACCTGCCTGACGAGATGACGGAACAGGAACAGGTGCAATTGTGGCTGTCCGAAATGGCTCAACAATCTGTTCAGCTTCTGGTGCCGCAAAAAGGGGAGAAAGCCCGGTTGGTCACGATGGCCAATAAAAACGCCACACTTCTGTTGCAAGAAATGATGCTGCGGAAAACCAGGCTCAAGGAAAAACCGCCTCATGCCGTTGCTGCCTTACAGCGCGATCTGTTTTTGGATAAACTGCCCCGGCGCATCGAAGCATTCGATATTTCAAATATTCAGGGTACGGATCCGGTGGCCTCGCTGGTATGTTTTGTCGATGGCGTAGCAAAGAAATCCGATTACCGTAAATTTAAAATTCGCAGCGGCGATACGCCGGATGATTTTCGCATGATGAACGAGGCCATTACCCGGCGCTATTCTGGCAGTCTGAGCAAATCCATGCCCTGGCCTGATTTAATCTTGATCGATGGGGGTAAGGGGCAATTAAATGCCGCTGTCGAGGCTTTGAAAATGATTGGCAAAGAAGATATCGCGGTGATTTCACTTGCCAAGCGATTGGATGAGGTCTTCATGCCCGGTGAGACAGAATCCTACTATTTGCCCCGAACTTCAAGTGCGCTGAAACTGGTGCAAAAACTGCGGGATGAATCGCACCGTTTTGCCATTACCTTCCACCGCTCGCTGCGGCGCAAACGCACAACCGCTTCGGAACTGGAAAAAATCAGCGGTGTCGGGCCGGCAAAACGCAAGGCTCTGATCAAATTTTTTGGCTCAGTCGATGGGATTCGTCAGGCTTCGAGAGATGATATCGCATTGGTTGACGGCATGAATCAAAAGCTGGCTAAATTGGTTTGGGAATATTTTAATGTGGCCGGGTAGAACGATATATAGTTTATAAGGTTTAAACTGAACGCTTGCAGGGTGTCATTCCCGAATGCTTTAATCGGGAATCCATAGTTGTCATTGATTAGTGAATTTAAAAAAAGGGGGTGGTTGGTGAACGAATATTTCATTTATATCCTCGCGAGCAAAAAAAATGGAACACTTTATATTGGCGTCACGAACAATCTAAAACGACGTATTCTTGAGCATAAAACCGGTATGATTGCAGGATTTACACAAAAATATGCGGTCAAAAAATTAGTGTATATTGAAAAGACAAATGATATTCGGATTGCACTGCAACGTGAGAAAGTATTGAAAAAATGGAACCGTCAATGGAAAATTAATTTAATTGAAAAAAATAATCCGGAGTGGGATGATTTGTTTGAATCTTCATGATTTTGACATTCCTGGTATGGATCCCCGATAAATGCATTCGGGGATGACATGTCGATTTATTATTAAGGGACTTTATGATTAAAATTTTGTTCATTTTTTTAATTCTTTTTTCAGATACCGTTGCAGGGGAAAACAAACCAACAACCCTTGTTTTTCCAACACGGTTGCATATTCCTATTCGCAAAGCGACGAAGTTTCATCTTTTTCTCTACGCACAAAATAGAGTCAAAGTCAACAATCCGCAGGGAATTGCCGTGACGCGGCTTCATAGCTGGGAAGATTCCACCACGAGTAGCGATGACGATGAAATCACCATTTACGGGGTCAATTCGGGACAGGGCGTGGTGATTTACAACGCTTCGATGTATTCGCTTGGATTTTATGGCTTGCGTGAAAAAGGCAAGGAGCGATTGAAAACACCGCACGGTATCACCGCGGCGCCGTGGGGCGATGTTTATGTTGCAGATACCGGTAACGATCGTGTCGTGCATTTGTTTAATCCAAAAAAGAAGCTTTCATTCGTACGCGCAATCGGCACGGATGATCTGAAAGCACCCCGCGATGTGGAACTCACATCGGACAGCACACTTTTTGTTTCCGACACCGGGAACAACCGCATTTTGCGCTACAAAAATGACAAGCTGGAAAATGTGATAATCACGGCGGGCAAGGACAGCGGATTTGTGTGGCAGCCGACCGGCCTGGCGGCAATCTCAAAGGCGGAACGCTGGTCTTTCTGGGACGAGGAATTTCTCATCGTCATCGATTTGCATGGGCAGCGGCTGCAAAAATTTACCTTTGATGGAGAGTTAAAAGCCTCCGTGGTTCTGAGTGATCTCGGGTTTAAGAAGACAAATTTACAGTACGCTGAAATCGATTATTTTGGTCAGGTTTGGGTAACCGATAAAAACAACCATTGCGTCTATAAGTTTGACCGCAACTTGCGATTTTTGGATAAATTCGGCAAAAAAGGAAATGGTGATTTTGAATTTATGCAGCCGCGGGGTATCTCGTTCCACCGGCAATTGGGGCAAATCCTCATCGCGGAAAAAGAAGCAGCACAATACTACTGGATCGGAACCGATGTGCAGCATCCCTCGGCACAAATTAACGATGCTGGATTTTTGGAGCTACGTTTCTTTCTCACTGAACCCAGCTACGCTGGACTTGAAATTGAGGATAGAAAATCTAATGCTGTCTGGCAACCACTAAAAAAGAAACGGCTGCAAACAGGGGAGAACGTATTGTTTTTTGACAGCGAGGGCAGATATATTCCAACCCGATTGATCGATGGGAAACGCCATTATTTTCGCGAGGCGCCGCCATTTGACAGCAAGCCTGATCTGGATATTTTATTGACACTTTCGGCAACTTATTCCAGCTATAAATATTTTGAGAAAATTGTTGAATTAAAAGTGAAGTGAATTTGCTGCAGAATATGAGTAAGTCCAACCTTTTGTTTTTATTAAGTTCCAGACCGGTACATTTCGGGTGAACTAAGCATCTTGTGAGTGCTCTTGTTTGTAAGTGAAATGTATCGAATAAACTGAGCATCCCGAGTGTTTCGTTTGGTTTGTAAACGAAATGTATCGAATAAACTGAGCATCCCGAGTGTTTCGCTTGTTTTTTAAGCGAAATGTATCGAATAAGCCGAGCATCCCGAGTGTTTCGTTTGATTTGTAAACGAAATGTATCGAGGGGGCGGGTATCTTGGACAAAGCATCACACCTCGATATGCCCTGAAAAAAACACAAGGCTACTCGGGGTGCTTAAACTTCCGAAGGACCACCATCGCAATTTACGAGCCCTGATTCATACTACCACACTAAAAGCATTTTTCGCGTTTCACGAAAATCCCCCGCCATAATTTTATAAAAATAAACGCCACTACTGAGTTTACTGGCGTCGAGCACAATTTTATGCCGCCCGGCTGATAATCGTCGATTCAACAGCGATTGTACGTGCCTGCCATTGACGTCGAAAAGTGTAAGGCGCACCGGACCTGCTTCGGGTGTTTCAAATGCAATCGTGGTTTGGGGATTGAACGGATTTGGATAATTTTGATGGAGTGCAAACCCTGTTGCAATGCCTGCCAAATCATCCTTTACTGCGGTGATGCTATCATTTATTACCAACGCAATCGCCCATTCACCCGGACTTTTAATGCCGCCCGCAGTGATGTATTTTGAATTCAGATCCCACTGCGCAGGGATGGAATGCCACGTTTGTCCCTCAGCGCGGTAAACGGCACCAATTTCACCGGAGCTGGTATCTTCCGCCGGAATTTCATAGCGATAATCCAGTTGCAAATTCAGGTTATAATCCAAAAACTGGTTTTCCAATCCGATGCGCCATTTTTTCTCCGGATAAATTTTCAGAATATTTTCGTCCACATATTCAAACTCATCAACATTTTCCAGTTCAACATGGATGAAAGCGTCATCTTCGAGCTGCGGTTCATTCTGCGTAATTTGTACATCCGCATCCGGAATTCGCACAACAGTTTCCACCGGACTCGGTTCGATTCGGTGAATGAGCATTTGCGGATCCATGACATCGTTCATCCTGCCGGCACGCAGTTCGGGATTATTCTGACGCACCCAATCAAAAGCCTCTTTTAACGAAATGCCGGCCTCCCCATCCTGTTCCGCGGCTGGATCGCCCCAACATTTGACCAAATCCCAGGTAAAAGCGCCGGTGTCAATTTCCTCGCCGTTGCCATCGACATGAATGGTGCGGCTGTAGGACGAAGAATCTTCGTGCGATGACATCAACAGCGTGACATTTCGTTTGTGGTAGTCGTCGTGGAATTTCATCCAAAATTCCAGCCCACCGGCGTGGCAAGCATCGATAACGACGCAAATATCCTGTGCATTGGTGGCGTAAAGTTTGTCGGCTAAATCCTGATATCTTAATTTGTGATCGAGCACATCGTTTGTACCAAGCCAAAATTTGGCGCCGTGGCCTGTATAATAAAAATAGATTTTGCTGTAGCGATCTTTGAGAGCATCCAACTCGCTGCAAATTTCCTGCGCTGTGGCATTTTTCGTAATCTTTACCTGCGATTCCGGCAAGCGTGGACCGAGTTGCTCTTTGCGTATATTTTGTGCAAAAAAATCAGCGTCATTACCAAAAGCGGCCCGTTCATAATCGCTGCCTATTCGACCCGTAAAAATAAGGGCGCAGGTTGAATCTGCAGGAACTGATGTGGCGGATGTATCGCTAAAAATATCGACATTGGGGATATTCCCCACTGCAGGCGCTTCGCCCAAAATCTTGTCTGATGTGCTGAGTCTGAGATCAAAATCGCCTAAATATGTTTCGCCATTGATGCTCGGCGGCCAGGCTGTATCGGTAATTTCACAGGAATCGGTAACGGCATCGATTGTTATGTAAGCGCCGGGGTGAGCGAAGCGAAAATCACGCTTTAAATCGAGCCAGACATACCATTGGTAGGAATCAATTTCAGCATAATATTCTGATGAGTCTTCGGATGCCAGCGTGTCGCCGGGATTGAGTGGCTCCTGCGGCATGAACGCCCAGGCGTCGCTTAAATCATAACCCAGCGTCGGTTTAAATTTGGAATCGAACAACGATATGGCGGCATCTCGGCCCATGCCAACGGTGATTTCCTGCTGTGTTTTATTGTCGTCGGGCAGCACTTCCCATTGAAAATCGATTTCCAGATTGACGGTGTATTTGCCGCGCAATCCAGGCGTCCAGTTTTCCGATGATTGCAGAATCGCTGAAGTGTAGGGTACTAAATTACTACCAAAAATAGTCGACGAAAAAACCGTTTGCTCGTCTGAGTTTTTTACATCCACAAATACTTTATAGCTGTCAGCGGTGAAATTGCTATCGTTCACAACTTCGACTTCAATGGGCAGACTGGTGCCGATTTCCACGAACGCATCCACGCGCCGGGGGCCGAATTTTAAATCGGAGGCGTGGCTGGTTGCGGTTGTGGCAAAAAAAGTGAAGACGAGAAGGCTAAAAATTCCTGTTTTTAAAGTGGCTAATTGTTGCATGAAGTCCTCCAGGAATTGAGTTTTTAAATTCAAATGGGATAACAGACAGGATTTTGCATTACAAATAATAACGCCATTTATTTCACCGCTTGCAAGTAATTATTTTTAAGATAGATTTTAGAATATTTAATATATAGAAGAATAAAATCTGACTTTTTTAAACGGATTGTCCAATAAATTGTGGTTATGATATTTGTGGATTGGCAGGCCAAAAGGGCCTGGGCTACAGGTTATTTTGAAATTTTTTAGTCCGACTCGATGTGGATCGCTCATGTGCTGGAATTTTAGACATTTTCGAATCTGGATTTTCTCCCAAATCCGCCCCTTCCATTCGTACAAACCGAAAAACGAAGCACTATGCGGTTGTGTAATTATAAAATCTTTGCACACGATTGAACGGATGTTTTTCTGATCCGTGTTTCTTTATAATTTAAAAATGTGCCTGCTTTCGCAAGATTTTTATTGACTTCATGTTCACCTTTTTGTAGTTTAAGGTGGACATAAAGTCAGTTTTACATCATGGAGAAGCAGCGTGGCAACCGTCATTTTTCACATTGAAATTGCAGATTTTTTGGCAACAGCCCTGGAGCGCTACCGCTCGAACCTGCGTGGCCGCCCATTTGTGATCGCGCCGCTGGGGGCCGACCGGGCGCGGGTTTACGGTGTATCGCAGCAGGCACGACAGATGGGCATCCACCAGGGCATGCTGCTGCGCGATGCCCGCAGCATTGATCGCCGGCTCATCGTCAGCCCGATGGAAAACAAACTTTTTAAAAATATCAGCGAGCGCATGGTTAAAACTGTGGCCAATTATTCGCCGGTTTTCGAGCCATGGCGTTACGGCCATATTTATCTGGAATTTCTCGCTCGCCGGCAAGCCTGGCAGCGCGCCCGTGATACCGCCTGGCGCCTGCAAAAGGAGGTCACACAACAATTGGATATCGAACCGGCTGTTGGGCTTGGCAGCAATAAAATGGTGAGCCGCACAGCCTCGCAACGCAGCATCCGCCAGCGCGATATCGTCACGGTGCCGGAAGGCGGGGAGCGCCGTTTTGTGCAGCCGTTTGACATTACTTTTCTGCCGCACGTCGATCGCAAAATCGCGCTGGAATTACGCAATATTAACATCAATAAAATCAATGCTGTTGCCGGACTTTCGCGAGTGCAGTTGCAAGAGCTTTTTGGCCGTACGGGTTGGTACATTCACGAGGAGGCGCAGGGCATCGACCGCACGCCGATTATCCTGCCCGACAAGCGGCCAGCCTTTTATGCGGAATGGTATTTTACACCCGAAACCAACGATATCGACCAAATTGATGCGGCCTGTTGCACGCTACTGAACCGGTTGGCGCGGCAGTTACGGGGCACAGGCATGGCAGCCGGCCGCGTGGCGCTTTCAGCCACTTTTGCCGACGACCGTTTTTTTGTCCGCTGGCGCAACACCTCCGGCGGGGCGCAAAGCGAGACTGAGTTGTTTGCTGTGCTGCACCTGTTGCAGGAAAAATTACTCGAAAGGAGGGTGGCCCTGCGCCGTATCGGTATCCGCGTGCTGCATCTGGCCCCGGCGACGCAGTTGGAGCTTTTTACTTCCGCCGAACAGCACAAAGAACAAAATCTTCTGCAGGCGCTGGATGCCATTCAAAAGAAATTTGGCGAAAAAAGCGTCTTCCGTGGTGCGCAGGCCCGGGATTTTCTCGGGGCGAAAGGGCAGGCTGCGAACGGGAAAAAATCTACAGCAGATCCGAATTATTTCCGCATTGACAAATCTGCATAAAATCCTTATCGTATTGCGAAGTTCTTTTTTGACTGGATTTATAGAAAACAGGATAAAAAACATGAAAACACAGTCTATTGATACCAGCCCCGAAGCTGAGAAGATTCTCATTTCTCTTATCAGAAAAGCAAGTTTGTCGAAAAGAATAATTCAAACACTGTCCTTGTCTCAAACGACAATCCAACTTTCGAAACGGGCAATTGCGAGGGCAAATAAAGAGCTGAATGCTGAACAAATTAAACTACTTTTCATCGCTTATCACTATGGGGAAGACTTAGCGGTGCAGATAAAAAAATATTTGGATAAAAATCAAAATGAAAAATTTTGAAATATTATCTGCCTTGCTGCCAGTGGTCGATGCGCTGGAAAAATATTCAATACCCTACTATATTGGTGGGTCGATTGCCAGCTCCGTTTATGGGATGGCTCGCGCTACGATGGATATTGATATTGTCGCTGATCTCAAATTTCATCATGTTTCATTGTTAAGAGAAAATCTTGAAGCGTCCTATTATGTTGATGAAAACATGATTAAAGATGCCATCCAAAATAACACTTCATTCAATCTGATTCACTTCGATCGGCAATTAAAATAGACGTGTTTATTTTAAAGGATTCGCCTTATAATCACCAGGCAATGAAACGAAAAATAAAAGATTCACTGGCAGATGAAGAAAATGAAACGGCATTTTATTTTTCATCTTCGGAAGATATAATTATCAGCAAATTAAAATGGTATGAATTGGGGAATAAGGTTTCTGAGCGTCAATGGTTTGATGTGGTAGGGGTCATAAAAGTTCAAGGCGACTCGCTTGACAAAGAATATCTTCAGACTTGGGCAAAGAAATTGGGGCTTTGGGGATTGCTGCGAAATGCATTCGAAGATGCTGGAATTCGATTATAAAATTGAGACCAATTGCATCGCAAAAATAGAAGCCACATCCACCGCATTTATTTCCGCATTGACAAATCTGCATAAAATCCTTATCTTTTCTAAATTTAGAATAAACTTGAGATTACTGTAACTGAATTAGAATATCACCACGCTCTACGAGTGGTATTTTTAGCAAATAAACTATGCGCACTTGCCAAAGAAAAATAAAAACATCACATATTTTATGGATCGTTTTTGCATTGAGTCTGTCTCGCGGAATTAGTGTTCACGCCCAAGGCACCCTCGAACTTTTCCAGGGCGGTATCATCGGCGCTGATTTGCGCATTGGCAGCAGCGGACTCAGTGGATTTAGTGGCACGTTCGATGGCATCGGCGGCAGCATCAGCCAGCTCACGCCCGGGGGTGAGAGCATTCGCTGGAACCCGGTGGGGCTGGCATATGTGAAAAAAAGCTCACTTTATTCAGAATGGGTGCCGCCAATCAGCATCGACATCAATCCGGTTTTTGATATCGAAAAATTTGCCAATGAACAATTGCATGATGGCATCGATGAGCTCAATAGCGATAGCGATGTTGAGCAGCAAATCGAAGATTTCATCATCAATCCTTCGGTGGGAATGGACGGTGGCCAGGGCAATTATGCCGCGATCGCTAAAACGCGCTATTTTACTGTCGGTGGCGCCATCCACAGCCCAACGCGCCTGCTGGCTGATATCGGCATCAGCGGCACAAAATTCCGCGCAGCAACTGAATCCAGCGGCGGGGGTACGACTATTCGCTTGTTAGGCATCCTCAGCGGCACTATTTCCTCTGAAATTAAAATTTCCGGTTATTCACTCGCTTTCGGTAAAATGTTGCCCTACAACATCGGTGTCGGAATTGGGCTGGATGATTACTCCACCACATTTTCAAGCATCGGTGAATTTCAGCCCGAAGCGCAGGTTTCGACTGGCTCACAGGAATTTACTTTTAACGACCCACTGGCCACGCACCACGATAAACTTATCGCAAAAACAGAGGGATTTTTTAAGGGCAGTGGCACGCGTTTTCGCCTTGGTATTGGCTACCATTTCGGGGATTGGCTCGCCATCGATGCGGCTTATTTTTCGCCGTACAAGCTCGAACTGGACGGCTCAATGATTTTTGACTACAACCAAATTCTGGCTTTAAGCAGCGACGGCGATAATTTTTTTGATGCTTCTCAACTCATCGAAGACGATTATACGGGCACGCATGAGCGCTCAACGACCATTTCTAATTTAAAACTTAAATTCCCTGGCAGAACCAGCCTGGCGTTGGCCGGGAAGTGGCGCGACGGCCGTGCCAGCTTGATTTATGAAACTTACAAAAGCTCCAATGCCCTGGTTTACAATTATACCAGCACAGGAGATTCGACGTTTACTCCGGTTGCAGGCAAGCGGGAATTGGGGCTAAAACCCCTGCGTGCTTTGTATATTTCTGCCGGGGCAAATTGGATGCAGCTCCGTCTTGGCGCGGTGCGTGCCGATTGGATTAACCGCCACAGCCGTGGTGATGAGGAAAGCAAAAATAGTTTTTGGATGCCGATTTTCGGACTGACAGGCGGATTTGTTGCCCCCCACTATCGGCAATTTCAGTTCGATTATGCGTTCACCGTTGGCATAACTTCCTTTTTGCGGTTTGGTTTATCATATCAACTTGAGTGAATAATTAGAATTTTCCTTGGGTAAATTTTGGGAGAGAAATAAATGTTTATTGGTCATTTTGCAGCAGGATTTGCCGCAAAAAAATGGATCTCGGAAATTTCGCTAGGATGGTGTTTTATCGCTGCCCAGTTTATCGATTTGCTGTGGCCATTTCTGTTGCTGTTTGGTCTGGAAAGAGTCGTTATCGAGCCTGGCAATACGGTTGTAACGCCATTAAATTTTGAACATTATCCAATTTCGCACAGCCTTTTCGGGGTGCTGATTTGGGCAGGTCTGTTCGCCATTTTCTTTTATATCTGGAAGCGCAATTGGCGTTTTTCGTTATTTTTAAGCGCCCTTGTTTTAAGCCATTGGTTGTTGGATTTTCTTACCCATCGACCTGACCTGATGTTATTTCCCGGATTGGATTTTAAAGTTGGATTGGGCTTGTGGAATTCGTTTTTCGGCACGGTAATAGTCGAAGGGCTGCTGTTTATTGGTGGTGTTTATTTGTATTTCAAAGCGACCCGGGCCAAAAACAAAACTGGCAACTATGCTTTAATCGGGTTGATTGCTTTTTTAGTGATTGTGTATTTAGGCAATCTCTTCGGCGATCCGCCGCCCGCAGAGGAGGCTCTTGCCTATGTTGGTTTATCGCAATGGTTACTTGTAGCCTGGGGATTTTGGATTGACCGAAACCGATTGCCGGTTTGAAAGTATTAGAAAGATTATTACAGATTTCAATTGGTGTAATTTAATTATTTTGTTTTAAAACTGCTGGGCTACCAGTGTTGGAATAATATCGTTAAAATGCTGAAAATTTTAAATTAATATGTGTATTTCTATTTTAAAAAAATTGCGAATTGTTTTTCTCTTTGGTGCAGGAATGAGCCTGTCGATTTCTGGTTATTCGCAAAATCTTTCTGTTAAAAATGTTGTCGGGGCAGCAACGAAATCTGTGATCCATTCTCCGCAAAATATGGCTGCCGGTATTTCTATTTCAAATCTGGATGGTGTGTTCATCACTTTTGGCCAGAAAGATGAATTTTATATCGCCTGGTTTGAGCAATCCCTGGCTTGTGAACTCTATTATGCCACAAAACCGGGTTTAGGGAAATCGGACAATTATCCCAATAAAATTGACAAAACAGGCCTGGGAGAACTGCTTTTTGAAGATGAGTTTAAAAACTTAAATATCGGAATTTATTACTGCATCCTGCGCAATGTGGACGATCCCGCCGTTACTTCAATGGAGTTTGTAATCTATGTGCAACCACAGGCTCCGGTGCGCATGTTTGAGCCCGAAGGCAGCGTCACGATCACCAATTCCCCGCCAGAATTCCGTTGGCAACCCATCAATCGCGTGCCTTATTATTATGTGCTTTTGTCGCAGGGCGAGATCGAAATTATTGAAGATGAAAACGGCGATATTGAATCCATAGAAGGTTTGAATATTATTTGGCAGGCTTTTACAGAAAACGCATCGATTCGTTACGGCGACTCGGATCTTTCAGGCACGTGGCCGGATGCCAATACACCTCTGCTTATTCCGGGAATTGAGTATAACTGGGTCGTATTTAGCGCTTTTGCGCCGGATCTGCGATTTGTCGCCTGGGAGTTATTTCCATTATCCATGTCCAGTTTTACGGTCGACCGCAAAACCTTTGCCCAAAATCCGGACATTTTACTTCCACAGGAAAATGATTTTGTTACAGATGATGAAATCCAGTTTTCCTGGCGTTCTGTACCCGGTGCCGTGCGCTACCATGTTTATTTGCAGCAAATATTAAAAAATGAAGATATCGGTGATGGAACGATTCTGTTTTGGCAGCAGACAACCATTGATACTTCCGCAATTTTTCATGCAAAAAAATTTTTGGCTTATGAAAATTGCAAAGTTCGGGTAATAGCTGAAAATGCCGCCAGCATCGCCGTTTCACCGGAAAGAAATTTCATTTATAATTCCGAAAGTGGTTTTCTCAGGCTGCAAACCCAGGATCAGGGCACTTCTGCGATGTTGCCATACACATCTATTAAGATTTCAAATCCATCCGGCACCAGCAGCCCGTTTCCTTTTTTTAGCGGTGATGATGGCAAACTTACTATCGACCTGCCCAGTGGGAATTATCGCGCCCACGGATTTACACAGGGCTACGTGCCTGATTTTGTAGATTTTACTATCAGTGAAAATGACACCACCGTTGTACCCTTCTTTTTTACGCCAGCTAATTTTCTTCTTACCGGGCGTGTGTTGGATGCATCAACTCAATCGCCTGTGCCCTTCGCACAAATAAAATTGCCGAATGGAGAAAATTATAAAACCGATGGAGCTGGCAATTTAACCCTCAGTTCCACCACTGCGATCAACCAAATTACTGCACATGCATTGGCTTATTCCACGCAGGTTATTTCTATCAATGCAGCTTATGAAAATGGACTCGCTTCGATTGGCGATATTTTCTTGCCGCCAGCCGGCAGTAAAATCACTGGCAAGTTGACGGATTCGAACGGGCAGGCATTGACTGGTGGCACATTTTTATTCAAAAATGAAAATACCGAATATACCCGAAAATTTAACCAAAGCAGCCAGTTCGAATATGCGCTGGAAAGTGGCGAATGGGATATTCGCGTTACCAATCCGGGGTATTATAGTATCCCGGCGGAAACGAAACTCACTTTATCTGACGGTGAAACACGGCCACTTTTTCTCTCTTTCAGCCAGGCGTCCATTTTAAACGGGCAGGTGACAAAAGATGGCGATTTGATCGGCACTGGCATTGTTCGTGCGGTTAATCAGAATAGTGGCGAAATTTTGGAAACCACTATCAATAATTATGGATCTTTTCGCTTCGATTTACAGGCTGGAACATGGGAAGTTGAAGTGAGTGCTACCGGCGTTGGTTTTAAAAAAGAGATCGTTGAAATTGCTGAAAATTCTGTTAAAAATATCACATTTTCATTGGCACAGGCCACATTTATCGCCGGCACTGTTTACAATGCGGCCAACAATGCCCCCCTTCCTGATGTTCGGATTTTTGAGGTGCCGACAAACGAATTGCTCGCCGTAACGGATGCGCAGGGAGCGTATCAATTTATCGCAGTCCCCAACAAAAGTTACCAGCTTTCAGCCAATTTAACAGGCTACATTTCTTCTACCGCAACTGTAACAGCAGTCGATGGCAACGTGACGATGCAAGCGTTTTATTTACAGCAGGAATCAACCATGATTCGCGGCCGGATTTTGCACAACAGCGCCCCTGTCGCGGATGCGGAGATTTTTATTGCTGAGCTCAATATTTCCACCCGCAGCGATGCCGACGGATTGTTTGCAGTCAATGTTTCGCCAGGGACGTATAGTTTGACGGTGACAGCCGGTTGTCTCGATCCTCAGACACGATCTGTTGTGGTGTCCAGCACAACGGGTGTTGACCTCGAAATCGTTTTGCAAGGCATCGTTTCGGTTGTCAGCGGCCATATTTTCGATGAAGATGGTTTGCCTTTGGCGGAAGCCAATATTTTAGCCGCGGGTACATCGAGCTATAGTGCACGCAGTGATTCCCTCGGTTTTTATTCAATGTGTCTTGATGCAGATACGTATTTTCTACTCATTTCGCGAATTGGCTTTTTAACGCAGGATACGACATTTTCGATCGCTGAAAATGACACCTTGAAAAATGTAAATTTTTACCTGGAAAATAATTTTGCTCATTTAAACGGGATCATCAAAACCGGCGATGGGCAGCCGGTTCCGGATATTCAGTTGATTTTTTCAAATCCCTGGCAGCAGCTGGTTTCTTCCAGCGATAAAGATGGTTTTTTTGCCTTTAACGATCTTTACCCGGGAACTGGAATCCTCATCGTGCGCTCGACAAATTATTACGCAGCGCCGCAATCAGTTGAGCTTGTGGGACAGCAAACAAAATCGCTGGATATTACCGTTACCCGCAACGATGGCTTTATTTCCGGATTTGTACTCAATCAAAAATCCGGTGCAGCAATTTCTGAAGCACAGGTGACGGCGCAAATCGTCAATGGCAGCCAAATTTTTCAAACCAGTTCGTCGGCAACCGGCAGTTTTCTCCTGGACAATCTGCCCTCCGTTGCAGATATCCGATTTAAATTAAAAGCTGAAAAAGACGGATTTGCATTGGTGCAGGGTGCGGATTCTGTTCCTGCTTTTACCGTAGGCATCGAGCTTGGCATGCTTTCGAAAACATCGACAATTTCCGGGCAGGTTTTCGATAAAGAATCGCAATTGCCCCTTGCCGGAATTCAAATCAATCTCCAGGCTTTAAGCGAAAATTATGAAACGCATACATTCAGCGGTAGCGACGGCAGCTATCACTTCGATAATCTGGTTGAGAGCTTTGTTTATACTTTGAGTGTAAATAATGAAAATTTCGGTTATGCAGCATGGCAAATCGCCGCACCTGCCCAGGATATTAATTTTGATCTCAATCGAATCTATTCCTATGCTCGGGGTTCGGCCATATTTCTCGATAGCCAGATGGCTTTCCGGAATGCTACTTTTATTTTTACAAGTCTGGATGGGCAAGGGAAAAGCGATACCGTCGCTGTCAATAGTGACGGACAATTCTTTATTAAATTGTGGCCCGGGCAGTATCTCGTGCGCGTCGAAGCGCCACTGTATTTTGGTGCACCATCGAATGCGAATTATACATTTTTGCGAAACGATACAACGGATGTCGGTATTTATACTTTGGAAAAACAGGAGCTTAGTCAACTTCAGATTGACGGTCCATCAACACTGCAGAATCACTTTGCGGGTGCACAATTTTACTTGAGCGCTTTTGATAGCTTAAATCGCAGCATTTCCAGTATACCTTCAATTGCGTGGTTTGTCGATCTTGGGGCAGACACGGCAGCTTTCAATCAATCCGGGTATTTAAGCATTGATCCCGGATTTATTGGTGAACTAAATATTTCAATTTTCGATTCTGTTACCCACATGTCTGCCGCCAAACGGGTGGATGTCGTTGCACAAGTCGATTCACTGACCGATTTCTTCTATTTTGGGCGGGAAAAGCAAAGCCTGACGGTCGAGCCCGGAACATTCGAAGAAAGTACAACCATTTCTTTTTCAGCACAAAATCTTTCTCCGGTACAAAATGTCGAGAGAAATTTCCGGGCAATAAATCCTGTGGTGAAAATCATTCCAGACAACGTCGTATTTAACAAACCGGCAGTGTTTTCATTGCCACCCCCGACATTGCCAGTCTGGGGTAAACTCGGTATTTTGCGGTGGGATAACTTGTTGAGCGCGTGGGAGACCGAAGAAGAGTTAACATTTACACGCTTGACCGGAACTGATGACCGAATTTCACGGGATATTATCCGCGGCGGTGATTATGTTTTAATTGAAGTTTCGGAGGCATTAAAGATCCTCGATTTAACCGTGCAACCGAATCCGTTTTCACCGGAACAAACTAATGATTTTGGAGAGAATGGCGTGGCTCTCTCGTTTATCCTGACTTCAAATAAAGTTGCTTTGCCGCTTGTTACTGCAAAAATATACAATATGAGTGGTGATCTGGTGGTCATTTTAGCCAACCAAAAACCCACGGCAAAAGGACGGCAGCATTTTAGCTGGAATGGCCTGGCTGTCGATGGCAGAATGGCGAGAAACGGCCGCTACATTCTGCATTTCACCGTCGAAGATGGTCGTGATAAACAGGAAGTAATTAAAAGTATTGTCCTTATACAATGAATAATATGATACGATCGATTATCTATAAATTCGTTTTTCTATTCCTGCTGGCCATTTCCGTTAGTGGACAGGAATTGTCCCACATTGCGGGTGCATTTGCCGATCTTAACCTCGGTGTTCGCCCCAGTGGTTTGGGAGGTGCTTACACCGCTCTCTCCAATGACGGCAATGCTTTGCTTTATAATCCGGCGGCAACCACTTTCACGCCCTACGTCGGCCTGACAGCGACCACAACTAAAATCTATAATATTGTCCCGGCGACTTTCCTCGGGGTGCATTACCCGTTTGAGCGTATGTCAATCGTGGGCGGGATACAGCAAGTTGGGGACGATTTACTGAAAGAAACCACATTTGGCTTGGCTGCTGCCATGCGCGGCGATGAATTGTTCGATGAAAATTTTAAGCTCATCCCCTGGCTCGATCAAATGGCATTTTCTCTCTCGCTGCGATTTTTGCTGGCAAACTTCGGTGATAATGCGGATGGGGGAGAAGAGCGTGTTCGTGGCGATGGCCGTGGATTCGCTTTGGATTTCGGCTATTATTTTAAAATGAACGGCCTGCGAATTGGCGCAACCATGCGCGATGCACTTGCTTATTTTCGTTGGAATTCATCTGTTCGCGGCCATTATTCGCAAAATCCTCCCCGCCGTTTGCGCGTGGGAATGGCTTATGTTCAGGCCCGAATGCGGTTTTCCCTTGATGTGCAGCCGGCAATCTATGAAGACGTCAATACCCGCATATTTTCCGGAATTGAGGTAAATATTCTACCGTGGCTGGTGCTTCGCTCCGGTCTCGCGCAAAATACCGGTGGATTGTTTCATAATAAAATTTGGACGACGGGTTTTGGGGTTTATAATATGAAATGGCAGCAATTCCGGCTCGCTTTGCAAGCTGGCTATCGCACGGATGAACTCGATAATTCTATCCGGTTTGCCATCGATATTTTCTGGCCGCCAAACTAACATTAACGTGAGTTCGATGTAAGCTGTAACATTCTTTACCAAGCATAATTAAAATAGAGCGAAGGCGTCTCGCCGAGCGTTTCGTGCGTTATCCTCGGCGGGACGCCTTCGGATTATATCCTATAATTAATTCGTTTTGTCCCAATTCTACTTATATCGAACTCACGATAATATTAATAAAATACAATCGCTCCTTCCAGACTCGAATTGGTGGCTGTAACAGAATTAACTCCTCGCTGCACTTTCTTCTTAAACAGTTCTCCGAACCGCAAAAATAGTAATTCAGAGATTGATGAAATACCATATTTTTATTTAAGAATCGGTCATTTTTAAGCGTGAAAGAAAAAATATACTGTGGAGTGGCTCATGGAATCGCGAGAAATTATTGGGATAGTTGGATTATTCGTCAATATCTTATTGCCTGTTGTGCTGGTTTTTATTGGACGCCGCATAAATGCCAGTATCAAAGAAATTGAACACAGCCACTGGGCGAACCAGAAAGTCATCGAAAAGAAATTACAGCTCTTCGATCAAATCGCCCCCAAATTAAACGATCTTTATTGCTTTTATTTGTTCATCGGAAGATGGAAGGAAATCACCCCGGCTGACGCAATTCAGCTAAAACGCGATTTGGATCGGCTTGTTTATACTTATCAAATGATTTTGGGGAACGATCTGGTTGAAAAATACAAGTTTTTTATGGATAAAATAGCCTTTCATGTTTACAACAAAGCCGGTGAAAATGCGCGGATTATTGGTGAAATTTCGAACAAACTCGGAGACCGGAAAACACATGCCGATTATGAATGGCTCGAAGTCTGGGATGAAGCGTTTTACACCGAATCTGAGTTTGACAGTGAAATATTTAAAAGCGAATATTTTTGTGTTTTAGGTGCTTTCCAAAAATCTCTCGGGCTGGGAATCGATTGATCCTCAATAATACATTTTTATTAAGCGGATAGATGAACCAACTATCATCGTACAAAGTTTATTTTATTGCCCATTCATTTACCCGAAATGAAAGGATTACACAATGCGAGTTTTTTCAATCTTTTTTGCTGCTATCATTTTCTCTTTTTCATCATTACTTTCCCAAACAATTGATTTCATGTCCATCAACTATAGAACGGGAGAGCATGAGCAAATTTCTTTGCCTGCAACAGGTGAAGATTTTGATTTCAATAAAACTGACTGGTATTATGGCGACAGCCCTGGAAAGCTAGAATTAAATCTCGAGAGACCAACTGAATCGGATACGTTAAACGGTATAAAATCCGGATTTACCCAATTACGGCCTGCAAATTCACTTTTTGATGTCTCACATTATCCTGCGCGTACAGCTGTTAAAATTTTCTCTTTTAGTGACGGAGAAATCAGACCACGTGGTTCTGGTGCAATGGTGGGGAAGAATTACGTTTTGACAGCTGAGCATATAACATTCACTTTGGATTCAACAGCTCACCTTGTTTATTATGACAGCCTGCTGGTTATTCCTGCTTATGGTAATGGCTCCGAAAACTCTAACTTCGAAAGTGCGATAGCAGCAAAACTTTTTCTACCCTTAGGTACTGGAGATGATCTTGCATTAATAGAATTGCATGAAAATATTGGATTAAAAACTGGCTGGATCGGTGTTGGATTTTATTCCGACACCAGTGCTTATCGAAATAAAGTATTTCACCAGTTTAGTTACCCTGCAACTTATAATTTTTTAGACTCGAGCAGGTATTATTCGGGTGATAGTTTATATTATAGTTATGGAACCCTCGATGTAATTGAAGAACATGAAATTGGTTATTACGGTTTTGGTATTCCGGGTGAAAGTGGTAGCTCTTTATTTTTTACAGACAATACTTTTTATTATACTTTAGGTTTGGCCAGTTACGCATTCAATAACAAGCATTACCGCATTCAACATGATATGTTTTATGCTCTGAGATCAATAATCAACAAAACCACTACTTCAGTCGATGGTACACCACTACCACAAAAATATCGGTTACGACAAAATTACCCCAATCCTTTTAATGGGACAACACGCATTCAGTTCGAGTTGGCCGATGAATCTTTTGCTGAAGTCGTTATTTTTGATTTGCATGGACGGCATGTTAAAACTTTGACTTCTGAAAGACTCGCAAATGGCGAACATATCGCAAACTGGAATGGGACCAATGAATTTGCTCAGCCAGTGGCTTCCGGTGTTTATTTTTATAGATTAGTGATAAACTCTCATTTGGTAGAATCACGCAAGATGCTTTATTTACGTTGATTAATACTACTTTGGCAGATTAAATGGACTGGAGCGAGCTTAACCCTGACAGGGCTCCAAGCCCTGTCAGGGTTGTTTTTTGAACATACTGGTCTTTTTTGGAAAAATCGAATTTGCCAAAGTAGTATTAATATACTCAAAACATGGTAATCCCCTGACGGGTTCAAGTTTCTGTCAGGGATACTTCCGATTCAATCCCATTTTGGAACATTCTGCAAATTCGGAACAATAACGATCAGGTCCTCTAATATTTATTGATATTTATCCCCGCCTGGAATTTCTCAAACCGTCTTTTTATCCCGATTTGAAACAGTAACCAAATTATTTTCTCACATTAAAAATTGGTGGTTTTTATCAATATGCGATGCTATTGTAATGTGCTAAATTATTGATTTGCAATTGTTTGTCCCACAAAGAAATTTTGCTGCACAAATTTCTGGCACTGGCTTTGCCAAATCTTGAGCGATTATTTGAAGTGAAAATTAGGATGAGTCAAAGTTTGCAACTCATGAAATTGGTAAATTTTTGTTGAGAAAAGTGCATGGGAAAAATGATTGGTAACCAGATTAAAAATACAATATGGCTCGTCCTTTTTTTCCTTATAAGTGCCCAACAGGTTTATTCTCAAAATTCAGTTTTAACGAAAGGAGTCTTATCGAAGAACAAAATCCCCAAAACAAACCAACGCATCAGCGAAAGTCCGAAATCACAAAATTATCATAACACAAAGGAATCTGATCCAATTTTAGTAAAAGAAATGCGCCGGTTTGTTAAAAATAACCGTATTCGTGTAAATTTTGAAGTAACGAATAATTCGATTAGGTCTTATCAAAAATTATATTTCGTCCTGCGGATTTCTGATGATCAGATCATTAATTCCGAGGATAAAATAGCCTCAATAATTCCGATACACAGTCTTCGAATCGGGCTTAAAAAGAAAATTCAGGCCAGTTTCACATTCCCTGAGGGAGAATCGCTATCCGCTTTTGTCGGATATACTTTAAGTGAAGACCGACCTGAATTTTCTTTGGCCAAATCTGAAAACAAAAATACTTCTGGCGTAAAAATTAGACTCAAACCTGCCAATCTCATTATCAACCAGCAGAATTAAAAAGAATAAAATGGGAGTAATCTGCCAGTGAAAATTAAATACCTTTTGATAGCTGTTTTATTTATTGCATTGCCCATGACACTTTCGGCAGATGTCCCTTTACCGGGAATTGAAATGCCGGATAATATACGTAATTTGCTCGCGAAGATGGAGCAATCTTCGAGCGCGGGAAATGTTGCGCGTATTATCCAGCAAAGAAAATCGGATTTAAAAGCCGGTCAACTGAACACAGGACATTCCGTTCAAAGTGCATCATCTATGGCAGTGCCTTTACTGATTGGGACTTATTCCAATTCAGCACATTTTTATTCCGCAGTTCAATTTCAGAACCAGATTTTCGATGATAATCCATCGGGGACTATGGTCGATTACTACGATGAAATTTCTTACGGTCAGTTTCAATTGATGGGGCAGACTTATGGCTGGTATTCGGCGCCACAGTCACAAGCATTTTATGTGGACAGTCAATCCGGATTAACCGGCGGTGGGGCACGTTTTGCCCTTGATTTGGTTAAAGCCTCGGATGCGGCAATTGATTTTAGCCAGTTCGACAGCGATAACGATGGCTATGTTGATATTTTAATGATTGTGCACACCGGGCCGGGTGCTGAAACACAACCAAGCAGTGTTCGCGACAATATTTGGTCGCACCGATGGAATTTTTCCTCGGCACGTTACTATTATCCGGCCATTATGCCGCAAGGTGTTTACACAACAAATGATCCGCGCCCCGGATACCCCGGACAGTACATTAAAATAAACGATTATATCATCCAACCTGAATTGAAATCCCATTACAATAACGGATTGATAGATATCGGTGTTTTCTGCCACGAGTTTGGTCACGCATTGGGATTGCCTGATTTGTACGATACCGACTACTCTTCCGCAGGCATTGGCAACTGGTGTCTGATGGCTTCGGGCTCCTATGGCGGCGACGGCGGTCATCCGCAAACGCCGGCGCATATGAGCGCATGGTGCAAAGAGGAACTTGGCTGGATTTCCCCAACAATTGTAACTGAAGATATGTTTGCTGTCGAGATCCCCAACATTGAAGAGCATTTTGGTGCTGTTTATAAAATTTGGAAGGACGGCAATCCAGCCAGCGAATATTTTCTGATCGAAAACCGGCAAAAAGTTGGATTCGATGCCAATATTTATAATCCCGGCCTTTTAATTTGGCATATTGATAAAAATATAATTTCCGCTAAATCAAGCTCAAATAAAGTCAATAGCGATGAAAATCATAAAGGTGTAGACCTGGAGGCAGCAGATGGAAGCAATGATTTGGACCACAATTACAATCGGGGTGATGGCGGTGACATTTTTCCGGGCAATGCGAATAATGCCTCGTTTACAACCACGACAAATCCCAACAGCACGGATTACACAAACGCGCCAACGTACGTCGAAATAGCAAACATTTCTCTTTCTGGTGAAATGGTTATCGCTGATCTAAAAATTGGAGTCGATGGCCAGGATACCGATGGACAAATGACAGTTTATAATGACGGCTTTGAGTCTCTAGTAGTTAATAATATTCTCGCAGACAAAAACTGGTTAAATGCTTCGCCCAGCTCATTTACCATCCCACCAGGCTCGAGTAAAATAGTTGATATTACAATCGATTGGAGCATGGTTTCGCGTCAGGAAGTTGCCGCACTAAGCTTTTCTTCCAACGATGCCAGCCAGCCACTTTTAAATGCCACGATTACCGCCGTGCCCACCGATGGCGCCAGCGGAGATTATATTTTAACGGTCAGCGTCGATACAGTCGAGATTTCTCCAACAGGGGAGATGGCTGCTTTTGAGGTTACGAATGCCGGGACTGGCTTAATGGATTGGAACACAGTGGCGGACAATTCATGGCTGGAAATTGCCCAGGGCCATGGTGGTCAAAATATGGGAACTGTGCAAGTTACTGCTTCTGAAAATAGGGATGAAGAGACTCGAGTTGGCTCCGTTACTGTGAGTATCGATGAAAATCCTGCGGAATTTCAAAAAGTAACGTTTATTCAGGCTGGTTCAGAAGGGACGTGCGCTTCGACATGGGAATCCACTCTTCTGATGCAGGCCGGAACAACAACGACCTCACTTAAATTCGGGCAAGGCCAAAATACAACTTCCGGACTGGATGATGAATGTGGTGAAAACGAATTGCCGCCGGTTCCGCCCTCAGAAATTTTTGATGCCCGTTTTCAGATTGAAGGCACACAGGGTTCACTGGCTGATTTTCGCAGTGATAGCGAAGAAGAACCTGTTTGGGTGTTGCACTTGCAGCCGGGAATCAATACAAATTCTATCGCCTTCTCGTGGAATAAAGCCGCTTTGCCGGAAGGAAGTTTTACTTTGATTGATGGCTATGGCGGCGCGATAACAAATACCGACATGAAAAAGGTGAGCAGCTATATTCTTACAAATACTAACGTTACTACCTTGTTTATAAAATTCACGGCAGAGATTACAGAAAGTGTGACTATTTTGTCTGGCTGGAATCTTATTTCAGTTCCTTTGGCTGCAAATGATATGAGTGTTGCTACCCTTTTTCCAAATTCCGGTACATCCACGGCTTATTCTTATGAAAATGGATTTGTCAGCAAAAATATTCTGGAATCAGGCAAGGGTTATTGGTTAAAAAGCTCTGCCAGTAAGAATTATACCGTGCAAGGCTATGAACTCGAATCTCAGAATATTCCCGTAAAAGCTGGCTGGAACCTCATTGGACCATTGGCGAGTGATGTGGTAATAAGTTCGATTTCCAGCTCGCCCCTGGACAATATTGAATCTGATTTTTTCGGATTTGACAAAGGCTATTTTGCAGCGACTATTCTCAAATCTGGCAAAGGATACTGGGTTCGGGTAAAACAGGATGGTTTATTGATTTTTTCTTCATCCACCGGCAAGACAAGAGTGATTACTACGAGTAGTGCAAAAGATTCGTGGCCGTACATACTTGTTTCTGATGCTGCAGGGCATTCTCGCGAACTTTATTTTGCCTCAAATTCGGAAGTTGCTGCTAGTTCTGAATTGCCACCATTGCCACCGCAGGGAATTGCGGATATGCGTTTTTCCAACAATAAAGATGTCGTCTCATTAACTGGAGACAATGCTGTATTGAAGCTCCATGCTCTCACATATCCTGTTAAAATTGAACTGATCGCCAATGACTTGGCCGTAAAAGTTGATAATCCCTTTTCTGAAGAAATGAATACAGAAATTTCTGGAAAAAATCCGGTGATGATTCTGGATGAAGCTGTTGAAAGTTTGGTACTCTCAAGCGCAAAAACTAGTGAATTACCAGAAGCGTTCATTCTCAGTCAGAATTATCCAAATCCGTTCAATCCGGAAACCCGGTTCGAATTCTCGCTGCCGCAAAAAATGCAGGTAAAATTGACTATCTACAATTTGATCGGGCAGCAACTCGCAGTTCTCATAAATCAGGAATTGGCTGCGGGTCAGCACTCCATCGTATTTAATGCACGAAATTTAAGCTCAGGTGTATATTTTTATACCCTGCAAACAAAGGAGAATCTGGCTATTAAAAAGATGATTCTCTCGAAGTAACCCAGATTCCACGGTAAGAATTCAATTCAGATACGCCGGTAATCAGAGGGCTGCTTGCAGCCCTCTGGAGTTTTTGACAATGAGGTAAAAATGAGAATTATTTGTCGGGGACAGCTTTTGATTTTTGTGTTGGCAATGGCCTTAAATGCACAGACTCCACCCATTGAAATGACATTAACCGTCAAAGACAGCCAGGGTGGTAGCCAGGAGCTTGTTTTTGGGCTTAAACCGGAAGCTACTTCAAACCTCGATGCTCATCTCGGTGAAGCTGAATTGCCACCGTACCCGCCAGCCGGTATTTTTGACGCCCGGTTTATTGGTTCTGAACTGGCAGGAATTGAGCTTGGGCAGGGAAGTTATTGCGATTTCCGTCAGGGAAATATGTCCTTTCAAGGTACTGTTGAGCATGAATTACGCTATCAGGCTGCGTCCGGGGATTCAATAATTATCGCCTGGGTGTTGCCAGACAGTATGACCGGCCTTTTGGAAGATTTTTTTGGTGGGTTGACTATAAAAAAAGAAATGCGCGGGGAAGGCGAATTTGTTATCGCAGATCCGGCAATAATCGACAAATTAAAACTGACGATAAATTATCCGGGATTTTTGGCTGTTCCGTCGCAACCTGATCTCATTTCTCCACTCGAAAACGCCACCGGTGTGCAGCACGAACCAACGCTCGTCTGGGGTAAAGTGGATTTCGCACAAATGTATAATGTGCAATGTTTTGCCATGAAGGACAGTAATGAACTGGTTTTCTCGCGCCGAGGAATAATTGATACATCGCTTGTATTGCCGCAACTTGAGCCAGAAACTGAATATCAGTGGCAGATTCAGGCGCAGAATTTGACCGTCGTCGGTCCCTGGGCTGAAGGACATTTTAGCACAGGGAAAGCCGAAGTTGGCCCACCGGAAATTCCATTTCGTCTTTTTCCCGCAGCGGATGCTGTAAATGTTCCGGTCACGCCGTTGGCCCGCTGGCAAAATCAGGAACAAGCTACACAGTATGATCTCCAAGTCTATTTTGCCGGCTCCTTTTCTCAGCTAATTATAGATGTAACCGTTGTCGCAGATACATTTTTCCAAATAACCGGGTTGCAACCTGAAGCCACCTATTTTTGGCGTATCCGTGCAGGCAATGATAGCGGAAAAAGCGAATGGTCTGATTTAAAGCAATTCAAAACAGCCTCGGTGACCGCAATAAATGACGAAGTTAGCCCTGTGCAGGTTGCTATATTTGCCAACTATCCAAATCCCTTTAATCCCGAGACGAATTTTAAATTTCATCTGGAAAAAATACGATTTGTTACCCTGGCAATTTACAATATCCGTGGCCAACTCGTGGAAAAATTGCTGCAGGAATCATTGCCGGCGGGGGAGCATGTCGTCAGGTGGGATGCGAGCAAGTTTTCCTCCGGAAAATATATGGCAATTTTCCAGGCTGACGATTTCAAACAATCACAAATTCTGACTCTGCTGAAATAATCTCTTCTTCTCTATGGCCTCCCTGGTGGTGCGGGGAGGCCTCCTCCTAATTTATCCTTTGAAGTTTTGTCTCTCTTTGCCAAATAGTAAATAAATCCAAGTGTCGCAGCTCCGCCACTGCCCAAATAGTACCATTTTTTCTGCGTTTGATTAAAATTTACTGAAAGAGTTTTGTTTTCCGACAAGGTCAGTTTTTTGTGTACATCTTTGAAATCTCCCAAAGAAAAGCGGAAATCATAAGTCGTCCCGGAGGTCATTAAAATGGACTGCGGTGTCGTTCCCACAGGGGCATCATTTACATAAATCATGGCTCCAGGCGGCTCGGATTGTACGATTAACCGGACATCTTTACGCAATTTCGTGTGATATTCGCTCACTTTCCCAGCCTGAATTTCGACAAATCCGCGTGTTGATTTAAAGGATGATTTTTCCATAACCAAGTTATATTTTCCGGATGGCAGAAAACCAAGACGGAGAGGAGTACGTCCAGCCATTTTATCATTCAAATAAACAACGCAGGAATCCGGCTCAGTAGTTAAAGATAATACGCCGGTTGTGTCATTGGGTTCAACATTGGCATTTGGTCCGATATCCAGATTTCGTGTAATTTCATCAATGGTAGCAACCAATTTTTTTTCCTGAAATACAAAACTTTTCGTCAATTCTGCTCTGTATTTTTCTCTTTTCAAATCATAATTTAAAATTCGGATGGCATACAATGAATCCTGTCGCGCCACCATTCCAAAAAGGACGATTTCTGCATGCAATGTGCGCGCTTTTATTTTGGCTTGCTCGAGATTGTCAGCTCGCAAAATATCCAGGTCGGGCCCACCAAATGATTCCCGCATTTCCAAATCCGAGAGCACGTGCCAGCCTGCAATTTTTGCCACTTCCTGCCGCAATAAAGCGATGAAACTAGTGGCCTGATCTATGCTGATTTCACCTCTGGTGGCAAAATCCAAAATGGCAATTTTCGGCATTTGCATTTGGGCAAGTGTCGATGGTGGAATTGAAATCAAAAGGATATAAAAATAGATTTTACAAATCGTTTTCATGGTTATTGTCCCGGATTTATTGTTATTCCCTGAGGCGAACTGAATCCATAAACTGTAAATAATTTTTCTCCGTTGGGGGCACATTTCACAATGCGATCATTTTCTGTATCTGCGACCCACAGATTGCCATCGTTCGGATCAACAGCAATAGCGTGTGGCAACAAAAAGCCGGTAACTTCGGAGATGATCCCATTTTTGTTTATTTTGACTATTCGACCATTGCCCGTGTCTGCGATCCACGCAGTTCGCGTTGTATTATCGATGGCAACCGATTTTGGCAGACGCAACCCGGATACGCCGATATTAAAAAGCTGGTCTTCCTTAATTGTCATCACAGATTCGAGAAAGTTGTCGACAATCCAGACTTCCTGGGTGTGCAAATCGACATCTAAAGCAACAGGTGTATCAAATTCACGAAAAGTTGTATGAAAAGTATCTGTCGTTTTTATATCATATTTATTTGGCGTGTTTGTTTGCAGCATCACTATTTCGTGATTTCCCGTGTTGGCGATATAAATTCCCCCGGACCGCTGGTCCAGTCCGATAGCTGATGGGTGATTAAATCCCAGGAATTGCCGCACCAGATTTTTGCCGTCATTTGAGATTTCCACAACACGATTTGAATCTGTTTCCACGACCCAAATATTGCCATTCACCTGCATTACACTGAGGTCGGCGGGGCCGCCGAGATCTTCAAACACGGCTTTGTTTTCACCTTCAAGATTTAACAGTGTGAGGTTTCTCAAAGCAAAATCAAGGATCCATGTTGAGCGCCGTATGGCATCAATTTTAATTTTATTTGGTGAGATAAAACCAGTTTTTGTGATAAGGACATCTCCATCGGCCGATAATTTCAAAACACGATTGTTACCGGTATCGGCTACCCACGCCGAACCTGCCTCGCGATACACCACCACATGGGCAGTATCGTGGGCGATCCCTCCGAAAGCATCGGCGACTTCGAGATAGATTTGGCAATATGCCGGCTCCTGCGGCGCAAGCCAAACGATCGAATTTTCATTTTCCTGTTGAATTTCACCAGCGCTCGCCTTCCAGGAATAATCCAAAACATGGGCATCGGAATCGGATGCTGTGGTTGCGAATGAGGCCAGATTCCCAAGAACAACGGCTGAGTTTTCAGGTGTCAATGTTAATATATTCGGGGCACGATTTCCAACGGAGACGAGCAAGGAATCCTCGCCTGACTGCCTTTTTAAATCGATCCCTTCGACTCGGATTGCATAAATGCCGGGAGTTTTTGAGGCTTGCCAAATAGCGCCGGTTTTTGATGAGGAGACAAATGTTCCGGCACTGGCTGACCACTTTACCTCGATAGAATCCAGTTCATCTTCGTCGGTTATTTCTACTAAAATGGAAATTTGATTTTCCGGCAGCAACACAGAAGGCTGCTCATTCGCCAGAGAAAGCGATACGTGAGGTGGTTTATCTTTCGGACTTGCCGGATCCTTTTTACATGCGATTATTATGACAAAAAAAAACAGACTAACGATAAAACAAGAATATCTTTTCACCCGGTAACTCTCTATTTTTATTTAAGTGGTGTTTGGTTTTTTATCGGGATTTTTCACCTTAAGCCTTATTTTATTCGTCACTTGTTGCGAATTTTTATTTAAAATAGCGGGATGTTGTGACGGTTTAATCAGGCGCAACCTAAAACGGAAAAATAGGTGTGTTCAATTTATTATGTTATAACATGTTAGCTTACCATTTTAGCAAATACTATTAAAATGAATTGTAAAAAATCATAATTTCCTAATGCAAACATTTGCATTCGATTAAAAATATGCCTTTATTAACCACATGTTTTGATTTTTTGTTATCTTTGCATCCATAGATATCCTTCCTTCGACCCTGGTACATTTTAAAGGCCGCCATTAAAATTTGTTAATTTGTAAGGAAAATAAAATGCACATTTATTCCTTCCGTCGATTCTTAATTTCCCAGATATTCCTGTTACTTTCTCCGTGTATTTTGTATGCGCAGATGGGAGCTCAATGGCGGGTGCATGATTTAAATCGCCCGCAGCCGCCGATAGTGACACCGCCCACTCAATTTTTACCAATCACCGCACCTTCCGATGCTGTTGTGCTATTTTCGGGACAGGATGATATTACAAAATGGGTCGGCATGAATGGTCAACCGACGAAATGGGTATGCAAAGAAGATTATTTCGAGTGCGTAAAAGGAAGTGGCTATATTAAAACGAAACAAAGTTTTGGAGATGTCCAGCTACATGTGGAATGGATGGCTCCGACTCCAGCAACAGGCCAATCCCAGGGAAGGGGAAACAGCGGTGTTTTTCTCATGGGACGTTATGAAGTACAAGTTCTTGATTCCTATAACAATATAACTTATCCCGATGGTCAGGCTGCTGCTGTTTACGGCCAGTATCCACCGGCAGTAAATGCCGCCCGTCCCGCCGGTGAATGGCAAGCCTATGACATTGTTTTTCACCGCCCCCGATTTAACAATTTGGGACAACTTACAAAAAAAGCCAGAATGACCGTTTTTCACAACGGTGTTCTCGTGCAGGATAACGTGACTCTTTGGGGTGAAACCGACTGGAAAAAATACCGCGTCTATAAAAACCACCCGGATAAATTGCCCCTGTCATTGCAGGATCATGGTAATCCTGTACGTTATCGAAATATCTGGATTCGAGAATTGGAAGAAATTCCCTTAAATCCAGCTTCAGCAATTACGCCTAAAGTGACATTAAGTACCGAAGCGCTGCAAAAATATGTTGGGACCTATAAAAAGGAAGAAAAAGGTGAGCATCAGATTTTCATTGAAGATGACACGCTTTGGATTTTAGCGCATGGTTCCCGGCGGTTTGAGTTGATTCCACAATCAAATGAATTATTCTCTGCCCGATTCACCGCGATTGAAGTGAAGTTTATTTTTGGTGAGAATGGTATTCCTGCCGCACTGGATTACACTTTCACCGGCTATACACACAGAGCAACACGCAGCGATTGAAATTGTTACTTTCATCCATTTGAAATGTTAGTAAAGCGGTTAATTTGTTAAAATGTTTATCGATAGTACGAATGTGTTGGTTGATGAAATAAAAGATTGATAGTAATATTCATATTTTTATTGGCTGGAAAAGTAAAAATAGGTTCAAAGTTGCATGATTTCTAAGATTTAATTCTCCTTGACAAGTACAGAATAAATGTTATTATTATGTTAGTCTAACATTTTGGGAGAGAGAATGGCTGTTAAAATTAATGATATTGCCAAGCATGCGCACGTATCGGCAATGTCAGTTTCACGCTACTTGAACACACCTCAGAAAGTATCCGAAAAAACAAAACTGAAGATTATCACAGCAATGAAGGAGCTGAATTACCAGCCAAATAAAATTGCAAAATCTTTAGCGATGAACAAATCCTACATTATTGGCGTCATCATTCCGGATATTAAAAACCCATTTTTTAGCAGTTGTATTCATACCATCGAAGGGTATATGAGTTACCTGAATTTTAATATCCTGCTTTGCAATTCTGAGGAAGACAGCCAAAAGGAAAGCGAATATCTTGATCTGTTACTAACTCGCAAAGTAGATGGTGTAATCATTTTCCCAATTTCCTCAAACTCCGCCATTCGTCTTAAAAAGACCAAAACTCCTTTTGTATTAGTTGATAGAAAATTTGATGATGTTGAAACGGACTACATTACAGTTGATCATTGTTCCGGAGCGTTGTTAGCAGTCGAACACCTTATCAAGTTAGGACACAAAAAGATCGGCTTCATAAATGGCCCCGGACATCTTTTTCCCTATGCCGAACGCAATCGCGGTTATCGGAAAGCACTCACCCAACATAATATTCAAATTGATCCGCGTTACATTAAGGAATGTGCTCCGGTTCAGCATGCCGGTTACGAAGTTGCTCTGGAAATTTTAAAACTTCCCGACCCACCCACAGCATTTTTTCTTGGCAATAACCTTATAAGCGTGGGTGCGATAAAAGCAGCCTACGATTTAAATTTAAATATTCCTGATGATATCTCCATAGTGGCGTTCGACAAATTGCCTTCGAATGATATCATTAGACCGAAGATAACATGCATTTCCCAACCTGTAGAATTTATTGCGACGAATGCAGCCATGCTCCTCATTGGTAAAATTGAAAAAACGGGTTTTAAAAATATTCAGAAAGTAACTTTAAAACCCGAGTTAATTGTCGGTGAATCCTGTAGTAGCCTTGATAAAGTACAACTGAATCTGAGCTCAGGTTCTTATTATAATTGATTATTTGCGCCTCCTTTATTTTAAAAATTACCAATTTTAATTTTTAACCGGATATGAGTTAAAAGAAACAAATATCATTTTTCATTGAGGATAATTCCAGATGAATTGTATGAATCGTTTCAACCTAATGTGTTTCAATGTTCTTTTTTTGATATTGAGCCTGTTCTGCGTAAATAATATGCCTGCGGGCACGACTGGAAAGATATCAGGTGTCGTCATTGACAAGAAATCCGGGCAGGTATTGCCCGGGGCCAATGTCATTGTCGCTGGCACAAGCATGGGAGCTGCAACAAATGTTGATGGACATTTTCTCATCATCAATCTTGCACCGGGCACATACACGCTGCGCGTCTCAATGATTGGTTACCGAACCGCCAATATCACGGAAATTCGTGTTTTCACAGATCGATCAGTAAAAGTAACCGCCGAATTGGAAGAAACTGTCATTGAAGGGGAGGAAGTTACAGTAGTCGCAGAGCGTGAGGCTGTCGAATTTGACCGTACAAATACGGCATCCTATGTTGGCCAGGAAGAGATCGATGCGTTACCGGTTTCAACAATGAGTGAAATTGTGCAATTGCAAGCAGGGGTTATTGCGGATGCCGGTGGTGCATTGCACTTTCGTGGCGGTCGTTCCCGAGAGGTCGCTTATCTCATTGACGGGGTTCCAGTTACCAATACTTTTAATCAGGGTGGTGGATCCAATGTTAATATAGAAAACAACTTCATCAAAGAACTGCAGGTTATTTCCGGGACATTTAACGCCGAATATGGCTCCGCTCAATCCGGGATTATCAATATCGTAACAAAAGTCCCTGAAAATAAATTTGCAACAACTTTCGATGCCATTATTGGTGGATACTACTCACCGAACAAACCACAATATATTGGACTCGATACTTATGATCCAACCGATGAAACAGAACTTAAATTTTCATTTTCCGGACCGCTTCCGTTTCCACAAAAACTTGGAAAACTTGGTTTTTATGTCAATGGTCGCATCGTTGATTCAAAAGGATGGTTGAACGGCGAGCAACGCTACCGCCCCGAAGATGGCTGGGAAATCGAAGTTTATCGTGAGTGGTATCGCGCAGCTTTCGACCCCGATGATCCGCTGGTAATTCCTCTGCCGGATTCTTTGCACACGGGCAATGGTGAGATTGACCATATGGAATGGGATAAAACGATAAACATCAATACCAAGCTTGTGTACCAGCCGAAACCCTCACTTACTCTCGCCTATAATATTTTTTACAGTACGACTGAAGGTCAGGGTTACAGCAATAGTTGGCGATTTGCTCCGGAGGGCATGATAACCAATTTAACTGATAATATGACGCATTTGGTTGTTTTAACTCATGCACCCATGGAGAATCTGTTTTATAGTTTGCGTTATTCTTTGCAAGAAAATAATGACAAAGACTATATGTATGAGGACCCACTTGATCCGCGTTATCAAACTACCGCTGTGAATGCGTGGGATCCCGGACTAAATACCGGGTACGATTTTGGTGGCATAGCCTCCTGGAATCGCCATTGGTTCGATCAATCGATCAATTTGGTCAATGGGGATATTACCTGGCAACTCAACAATGTTCTCGAGATAAAAACAGGTTTTGAAGCTAAAAAATATCACATCCACTATAAAAACTCACCGATGCGGGAAATGCTGGGTTATGAAACGCTGCAGTTCCCCTACCTGCAATCTGAAATTATTGGACTTGAACTTACATGGGAGCATTTCCGGGATGCAACACGAGATTATGAATATGGAAATCTCAGGCTGCGCGAGACACATGCGGATAGTGCTGCTGATGACCAGTTTTATGTAGATTATGACCGTTATCCAGTTGAAGCTGCTGGCTATTTTCAGACAACTTTGAGTATGGGAGAAATCATTTTTAACGGTGGCTTGCGGTTGGATGTTTTTCAGCCGAAAGATCGCTATGCACCTGATTACAGCATCGTTTTTCCGGAATTCGTTGGTGCTGATGAATATTATAAACAGGCGAAAGATAAATACCAGCTCAGTCCACGATTTGGCTTGTCTTTTCCAATCTCGGCCAAAGGCGCCTTGCGGCTGTCATACGGACATTTTTTCCAAACCCCGAGTTACGAAAAGATGTATGAAAATCCGGTGTTACGGCACTATAATCAATTCAGTATTGCGAATACGACGATCGGAAATCCAAATCTGAAACCTGAAAAAACAATTCAATATGAAATTGGATTGCAACAAGAGCTGGCAGATGGAGTTGGAATGGAATTGTCTGTTTTTTATAAAGATATCCGGGATTTATTAGGTCTTGAAATTTTAACCCTCAGCAACGCAACGACTTTCAGCCGCTACATCAATAAAGAATACGGCAATTCCTCGGGTGTGACAATGGCATTCGATTATCGTGCGTCCGATGGAAAATTCAATGCCGGAATTGACTATACCTACATGGTAGCAAAGGGGACAGCATCGTCACCCAACGCAGCGGTTGATGTGCAAATTCTCTCCGGGCCGGGAAAAGGTGCTTATACCCTGGCAACAAAACGGATAAATTTCCTTAATTGGGATCAAACCCATTCACTGAACGGATCAGCAAGCTGGCGTCCGGCGCCAAGTTGGAATTTTACCATGTTAGGACAGTTCGGATCAGGCTTGCCCTACTCACCGGCAACACTTAATCCGAGTATCACCGTGCCCTCCGGCTGGTGGGATAATACTGGGCGAAAACCACTGCGCTGGACAGTTGATTTGAAAGCGTTAAAAACATTTAAATATTCCGGAATGCGGTGGGGAATTTATGCGAATGTGTTTAATCTGTTTAATCATCTTGATGAAAATACGGTTAATTCAATCACTGGCCAGGCGGGGCCTGCTGCTCGCTTACCAGAGCAAGAACGGTTGAGAAATTATCGAATTGAACAACTGGGTGAATTTACGCTTGATGAGGCGAATTATAATCCTGCCTGGTATTCACGCCCTCGATTAATACAATTCGGTCTAAACTTTGAATTTTAACTCCAGATGAGTGAAAAAATGATGAGAAAAAAAACCATAAAGTTTTTTCCCGCTATCTTAATCACAATTGTGATGTTGTCAATTGGGGATAGCTGCCTCTTTGCTCAAGTTGATCCAACCGAACTCGAGTTCGGTTCTGATGTGAGCCGCAGAGGAACGACGGCAGCAGCCATGCTCGAAATCGGAGTTGGTTCACGTGCTGTCGCGCTTGGTGGCGCCTTTGTCGCAACCGCAGACGATCCCTCAGCCCTGTATTGGAACCCTGCAGGAATCGTGCAAATGAAGAGCTTTGCGCTGCAAGCCACACAGACCGAATGGTTTGTCGGAACAAATTTCAGCGCTATTGACCTTGTTCTTCCTTTACCTGCCTATAGTTCGGCTTTGGGATTTCACCTTGCTATGCTCGATTACGGTGAGAATCCGGTTCGAACCGTGTTTCGGCCTGAGGGGACCGGGGAATTTTATACAGCAATGGATTTTGTCGCTGGACTTTACTGGGCATTGGCGATTACAGATCGGGTTTCTGTTGGCCTTGGTGTGAAATATTTTCACGAAAATATTTGGCATTTAAACGGTTCTGCGGTCGCTGGCGATCTGTCAATCTTGTTTAAAACTCCATTTAAAGGATTGCGGATTGGCGGCGCTTTAAGCAATCTTGGGCCGGAAATTGGACTTTCCGGACGCGATTTAACAACGATTGCAGATGTGGATGGACGCCGGGATAAATATTTCAATAACAACAATGTTGCCATTAATTATGCAACACAGACTTTTGCATTGCCACTTTTATTCAGATTTGGAATGGCTTACGAGCGACAATTGAATGACAAAAGTTCCATCACTTTTGCAAGCAATATGAATCATCCGAGCAACGACGTCGAAACGCTCGATTTGGGACTAGAAGCCCGCGTCTATAACATGGTGTTTTTACGAGCTGGTTACCGCTCCCTTTTTTCGGATGTGGCTGAAGACGGATTGACACTTGGTGGTGGGATCAATTATAAAATATTAGGATCTGCATCAATTACAGTCGACTATGCCTGGGCAGACTGGGGTATTCTTTCCAATGTAAATCGTTTCACTGTTGGAATCAGCGCTTATTAAGCTGGAAAAAACATGAATAGTTCAATTTTATTGAAATAATATGCGAGTCTTTAAAGTGATTCAAAACAGGAGAAATCTCGTGTTTTCATCTAAAAAATTAATCAATACAATAAAAACTGCATTGATCGGCTTGTTTCTGTTTTATGCATCTGCGGACAGCTTACAAGCCCAGCTTGCAGGAACACAATTTGATGTGCATCCGATGCATTGGGCCCGCTATTGGGCGCGAGGTTTGTTTGACCGAAACCTCGTTTATTTGCCCTTGTGGAACATTGGCAATCTTGGTGATGCCGGTTTGTCACCGGGGCATCAGTTAAGCTGGCCTGGCAGTTCCTCCGGAGCAGGCGCTGGTTACGGGAATACATTTAACTTTTATATTGGCGCTTATGTCACTGATATGAGTCCGTACCGGAGCAAAGTTGTCCCAGACCAGCGTGATGGCCTTCAATTCCCAATTCTAACCGATACCCACCTTGCCCATGTAAGTAATTCTTCTGTCGCGGCGCAGTCAAAAAACCGGGATCATCAACAAATATGGGCGCCACTTCCCGGTTATTTCAATGACGGATACTATGGATTTATCTGGGGAATTGATGAAGATGTTAACAATGATGGTGTCGTGACCCCGGATGAAGATGTCAATTTTAATGGCGTACATGACTTAAACCTCGAGCCTCCAGAAAGTATTCTGAAAAGCATGGCTATAAGTTCTGACAAGCGGACATGGCCCATGTATTGGCCGGGAGGTTCTTACATTAAAGATACCCGCCCACCAGCTGGCCGGCCACCTCGGACAACGGAACCTGGTCTGCGAAAAGGACGCTGGAATGGTGAATTTAAGGCTGCTGCAATCGCTGATCAGGAAACATTTTATATGATGGATGACCACGAAAATGATGCCTGGAATGAATATTGGGAAGGCGAATATTTTCCATTTAAAAATGCTGATGGCACACCGGATACCACAACCTGGAAAGATGGGGGAATGCTCGGCGCCGGAATCGAAGTAGAAGCCCGTTCCTACGCGTGGTTTCACCCGTTGGCTGAAGATTTGGTGGTCTCGGTTTACCGCGTCCGAAATTACAGTGATCACACTTTGAACCGGGTAGTAACGGGAATGTATGCTGACGCCAATGTTGGACGTTCAACATTTAATGCAGCGGACTACAAAATTGCTGAATTTGGTGCCAGCGATGAAGGCCGGTTGGCATTCGATATTTTGTACCAATGGCAGAAATTCCCCGACGAATTGAATACTTATAAAAAAATCGGCGTCTTTGGATTCGCTTTTTTGGAAAGCCCAGGGATTGAAGACAATAACGAGGATGATGACCGTGACGGTATCATCGATGAATCTTTGAGCGATGGTATTGACAATGACGGCGATTGGACTCCATTTGACGATTCAGGTATTCCGGATGTTCCGGGAACCGCAGGGAACGGGATTTGGGATACTGAAGACATTAACTTGAATGGTGCTATTGATCCCGGTGAAGACGTAAATAAAAATGATAAACTTGACTATGAAGCCATAAATGATGATCGCGGCAGCGATGGCATTGGTCCTGACGAAAACAATTGGCCGGGACCCGATCCCAATGGCACGGAAACCAACGGATTGGTTGACGCCGGCGAGCCGAACTTTGACTCAACGGATATTGATGAAGCTGACCAGGCTGGCCTGAAACACGTCTTTGTTTATGAAGGCAATAAAGACTTAAAGGATGATAAGAAATTTTGGACAAAATATTTATCCCAAGAGGATACCGATGTCGAGGATACCGATGAAAATATTGCATTTACCTTTGGTGCAAAAAATGTAAAATTGGAAACTATCGACCTGCTCGAAGAAACCAACCGGCCATCGTGGAAACGATTTGCTATCGCACTGATAATGGGTGGTGATCAAGACGATGCGGTTCGAAATAAATCGACGATGCAGAGCATTTACAATAATAACTATCGATTTTTAACACCACCACTACAGCCGACTTTGATCTCGAATGTTTATGATGGTAAAGTAATTCTTTATTGGGATACAGCTGCAGAAAAATCGAAAGACCCTTTCTTTGGAGAAGATTTCAACGGCTACCGCTTATATAAAAGTACCGATCCCAAATTTCTCGATTTAAAAACGATATCTGATGCATTCGGCAATGTCTTGCTTTTTAAACCCCTTGAAATTTTTGACAAAGCCGATGGTTTAAAAGGCGAACATCCCATTCCTTTTCCAAATCTTGGTGTACATTACGATATGGGAAAAGACAGTGGTTTGCGTCATTCCTATGTGGACACGCTTGTGGATAACGGGCGTACTTATTTTTACGCTGTATCATCAATTGACGCAGGCAACGATTTCGACTTTTTTGACCGAAATATTGTTACGATTGATTATCCTCTTCAGGCTATGCCGAGTGAATCTGCTTTCAACATTACTGTAAATACAGTCGGCGAAGTCGTATTTCGGGATCGGAATACGGCTGTTGTTGTTCCCGTTGAAACGGCGGCGGGATACACCGATCCTCACGTTGATTCGCTTAAAATTGAGCATGTTAGCGGATTTGCCCAGGGTGGACGCTGGAATATCGACGTGTACAGCCGTGTCCATGCGACAGACCATCTCGGCGAAACTTATGAGCTTTCGTTTACAGATGACGGGTGGTTGAACAATTTAACGCCGGATTACCAGTGGGGAAGCACAACAGGGATAACCTGTATCAACCGTACCTCCGGCGATACCATGTTTAATTACCTTTACGATACCTCGTTTGACTTCAGCCGGAAAGGATTTCCTCTCCTCGAAGCCGGAATTTTTGAAGGGATAAATTATGATTTGTCTTTTCCAATAAGTTCAAGTGATGATCAGAGAGGTATCTCTGTCATTAAATACAACGAGAAGGGCCGCAAAACAAACGAATGGAAGAAGTGGGCAACACCGACAAAATCGAACTTGCGGGTTGAAGCCATCGAATTAACCGGCTCGGCATTGGCTCTGCCGTTTGATTTTGAGATACGGGTGGAAGATCACGTTGGTATCGACACCTCTTTTTCTGATTCATTTCTGACACCAGCCCATCCAATCAATTTTACAACGTGGAACGTGACCGATCCGAACAATCCCCACAAGATGAAAGTGAAAATGGTTTATGATAAAATTAAAAATGGAACCGAATTGCCTCCGGAAATGGTCGGGCAAATCTGGGATAGTTCACGCGTAACAATCATGTTTCCTAAATATGACGTAGGCAAGTATTGGGCCTCGTGGCAGATCCGATTTTTCAAGAACCGCTTCGATTCACTCAACGCCACAATTCCACCGGCAGAGGGTGATATTTTCCGATTTCGCACCGAACGTAATCCGGCGCGGCTGGATACATTCCGTTATGCAATCGAAGGCGGTACCTGGGACAAAGAAAAAGCGAAAATGGACATCCGCGAAATTTATGTCGTGCCTGATCCCTACGTAGTTACGAATACTTTTGAACCAATTTATGAACTCGGAGGCACAACCCAGCGGCGCGTGGATTTTGTAAATCTGCCACCGAAATGTACAATTCATATTTTCACGGCCAGCGGCAAACTCGTCCGTAAACTTGAGCACGAAGCAGTTATGGACTTTGGTCGTAAATCTTGGGACTTGACAACGGATGACGGGCCGGAAGTGGCATTTGGCATCTATTTCTTTGTCGTCGAAGCTCCTGATCTCGGCATCAAACGAGGTAAATTCGCAATTATAAAATGATGTATAAATTCAATTTAACTCTGTCGAGACTGTTGAAAATCCTCAAAATTTGGACCCTGAGCTTGTCGAAGGGCCCAAATTTGGGGGTAACGCCGGGCGCTTCGACAAGCTCAGCGATCGGTTTACCCGCTTTTTCGACAGCCTCGTCAGGGTTTCGAACCCTGACAGAGTGGTTATGTTTAATATTTTTCTTGAACTTTTTATCCTGTTCGGATAAGGAAAAACAAGATCCGGAGCAAAAAATTATTGCCCGCGTCGGTGAACGCACGATAACGGCTGATGAGTTTAAATTCAGTTATGAATTCAGTTTCGCACCCTTGCGAGCCGGCGAGAATCCCAAGCTTGTATACCTAAACTTCATGATTAATGAGTTGTTATTGGCAAATGAAGGCTACCGACAGGGATTAGATAAAAGTGATTACGTAGTAAAACGGGTTAAACGTCGTAAAAATCATGATTTATTGGAAGCATTCTATCACAAATATGTTTACAGCAAAGTAAAAGTACCCGAAGAAGAGCTGCAGGAAGCAACCAAAAAAGCGACCGTAAAATGGCGGATGATCATGTGGCCGGTGACTTCGCTCGGCGAAGCACAAAGAATTAAAATGGAAACGGAAACGGAAACCTCCAGCCTTGAAAACTATATTTCACACCAGCTAAAAAAACAGGACGTTCCTCTAAAAAATAAAAAGTTCTTTGAAACCGACTGGATGGATTTTTACGATATCCGGCCCAATGTGCTGGCTGCTATCGAAAATTTGGAGATTGGTAAAACTTCCGATCCAATTCCTTATGGCGATGGTTACGTGTTAATACAAATTTTGGATATTAACCTGCACGGAATCAAAGAGGACGAGCTCAAACATGGCCCAAAACGCAAAAAGATGTATGAAAGACTGTTTGATGTTCGGGCAGATAGAATTTCTCAAGCGCTGATGGATTCAGTATTAACGCCCAGAGATATTCGCCTGAAAGGGCAAATTGTTGAGCAGTTGAGCCCGGCATTGTACCAATGGGTGCAAAGTGGATTGCCGCGATCCACCTCGCTTCTGGAAATGGTTCAACAACCAACTGATACGGCTGCGGGCTACTTAAAAAGTATAAACAGAATTCTTGATGAAAATTTAGCTACTACCAATGACAGCTCAATTTCTGTTGCTGATTATTTGGAATACATGAATTTTTATCGGAAAAATTTGAATGGTAGTCAGTCCGCAAAAGAATTTAGGGAACGATTAATTACTGAAATTGGCCGTATGATTAAAAATACTTCTTTCATTGCGATTGCCGAGAAAGAAGGCTTCGCGGATTCTACTTCGATAAAAGACGATCTGCGAATATGGGAACGAAAGTGGACATATGATGTGCAGCGAGGCCAGTTTGTTAATGATTTGACAATCACAGATGCTGAGTTGCAAGAATTTTTCAAGAACCGGTGGCGAGAGTTGGATATAGCCAACGTGGATACCACCCGGTTTTATAAATATGAAGCCGAAGCACACAATTTGTTGTTGCATGAGAAACATCAGGCCTTGCTGGAAGATAAACTTACAGAGCTTAAAAAACGATATCCTGTTTCGATAAACTATAAGTTATTGCAGGACATTGAAGTTGACAGCAGTGCAAAATCCCAGGAAATTTCGATGTTTGTCACAAAGAAATTTTCAGGTGAATCTCTTGTTCCAATCGTTGATATGAAATGGCTTCAATACTAAATAAGGATTCACACGAACGAAAAATTTTTAATTCCACAACTCGCATATTGTCAATCAAAGAAGCATAAAGTTGTTATAGCAGATAGGATATTTCCATAGATACAGGCTCAGATAATGCTGAAATTAGAATTTGAACTAGCTGAATTAATTTAACCCATTGTGTTTTGCGCCTGCAATTATTGAAATGCGAAAGGAGGTATGTTCAGGTGCATGCCATATTACATCAAATTTATTATTTTCACAAAACGAGGAATGTGTCATGAAGAAAGTTGCTCTAGTTTTATCTATAGTTTTCTGCATGTTTGTCCTTGTCACTCCCGCTTCTTCACAGATTTTTATGGATGGAGATGCATCGGATTGGGCAGGCATTGATGCAGTTGACTGGGTAGATAATGTTGACGGTTTATTCCCTGCAGAAGTTGGTGCTCTGGTAAATGATATTGTTGATATCAAATCAGTGCAGACAACAATTATTGGCAACCAAATTTTTGCCAAGCTTGATTTCTGGGGCGGTCCGGCGTGGCCAAACAATGGCGCCACCAGTGAAAAAGATGGCGTGACTTACAATTATTCCCGCGGTTATTATCACGTGCTTTATGACCTTGATAATGATGCGACTACGGGTTGGAATGTTTCCTGGTATGAAACCCATTATACGCCTGTTGGTTATCTTGAGAGCCAGAGTGTTGCCGATGCAGTACCAATTGGCGCTGAATTGATGACCGAATGGGGTGCCAGATACTATCCTGAATATGATGGCGGTGGTGTCCGTAACATGGATTACTGGGCTGCTGATTATTCAGAATATAATGGCCAAACCGATACCGGTTCTGACTATGAGATTTTTAATTTGCCAGTTCCAGCCGCAGACTCTGCCAAAGGTATGATGTGGCAAGGTTCCACTAAAATCAATAGCAGTGATCATGAGCCTTTTAACAATGATAATCGTTCTTTCTGGGCAGGTCATGGCTGGGGTAATGATTTTCTCGAGTATGGAATTGAAATCACACCGCTGAAAGAGTATTACGAAGCCAAAGGTGTGAGCTATTTCAATGAAGGCGATGTAATTGCTTTTTGCGGTATGACTGAAACGCCAATTGATGACTGGGGTGTTGACATCACCACACGCGGTGAATTTGTCGTCCCTGCAATACCGCGTCGCCCATCTGACATCACTTTTGATGGTGATGACTCTGATTGGGGCAGTGCTGCAAGTGTCGATTGGGTTGACAATGTTGATGGTCTATTCCCGGCTGAAGTTGGCGCTTTGGTAACTGATATTGTTGATATCAAAGAAACAAGAGCCTTTGCAACAACAGACGCTCTTTACTTTTTGCTTCGCTTCTGGGGCGGACCTGCGTGGCCAAACAATGCAGCCGATACTGAAAAAGATGGTGTAACTTACTACTATTCACGTGGTTATTATCATTTACTTGTCGATTCCGACAATGATGCAACCACCGGTTGGAATGTAGCATGGTACGAAACCCACTATACTCCAGTAGGTTATTTGGAAAGCCAAAGTGTTGCTGGTGCTGAGCCTATTGGCGCTGAAATGATGTTCGAATGGGGTGCTCGTACTTACCCCGAATATGATGGCGGCGGCATGCGGAATCTCGATTACTGGGCAGCTGATTTCTCCGAATATAATGGCCAAACCGATACCGGTTCTGACTATGACATGTTTGAATATTCTGTTGTCGATGCAGATAGTGCGCTTGCTTTGGGTCACGATGGATTGTTGCTGAATCATCCAAGTGTGACTGATGGTCAAGCTGACTGGATGGCACACGCCTGGGGTCATGATTTCATCGAAGTCGGTATTGGACTCCGCGCTACGAAAGACTACTTTATGGGCAAAGATGGCTCGGAAGTCTTTAAAGAAGGCGATGTGATGGGTTTTGCTGGTTTTACCGAAACCCCGATGGATGACTGGGGCGTTGATATCACCACCCGTGGTGAATTTACAGTTAGTGAAGCTACCGGTTCAGGTACAGGTGGTGAACCGAGTGGTCCATTTTTCATGGATGGTGACGATTCCGACTGGGCAGATGGTACACCTGTAGCCTGGGTAGATAATGTTGACGGTTTGTTCCCTGCCGAAGTTGGCGCTCTGGTAAATGATATCGTTGATATTAAAGAAGTCCAGACAACAATAAAGGGCAATCAAATTTTTGCATTCCTCCGCTTCTGGGGTGGTCCAGCGTGGCCAAACAATGGCGCCACCAGTGAAAAAGATGGCGTGACTTACAACTATTCCCGCGGCTATTATCACGTGCTTTATGACCTTGATAATGATGCGACTACGGGTTGGAATGTTTCCTGGTATGAAACCCATTATACGCCTGTTGGTTATCTCGAAAGCCAGAGTGTTGCCGATGCAGTACCAATTGGCGCTGAATTGATGACCGAATGGGGTGCCAGATACTATCCTGAATATGATGGTGGTGGTGTCCGCAACATGGATTACTGGGCTGCCGATTATTCAGAATATAATGGCCAAACCGATACCGGTTCTGACTATGAAATTTTTAATTTGCCAGTTCCAGCTGCTGATTCTGCCAAAGGTATGATGTGGCAAGGTTCCACTAAAATCAATAGCAGTGATCATGAGCCTTTTAACAATGATAATCGTTCTTTCTGGGCAGGTCATGGCTGGGGCAATGATTTTATCGAGTATGGAATTGAAATCACACCGCTGAAAGAGTATTACGAAGCCAAAGGTGTGAGCTATTTCAATGAAGGCGATGTAATTGCTTTTTGCGGTATGACTGAAACACCAATTGATGACTGGGGTGTTGACATCACCACACGCGGTGAATTTGTCGTCCCTGCAATACCGCGTCGCCCATCTGACATCACATTTGATGGTGATGACTCTGATTGGGGCAGTGCTGCAAGTGTCGATTGGGTTGACAATGTTGATGGTCTATTCCCGGCTGAAGTTGGCGCTTTGGTAACTGATATTGTTGATATCAAAGAAACAAGAGCCTTTGCAACAACAGACGCTCTTTACTTTTTGCTTCGCTTCTGGGGCGGACCTGCGTGGCCAAACAATGCAGCCGATACTGAAAAAGATGGTGTAACTTACTACTATTCACGTGGTTATTATCATTTACTTGTCGATTCCGACAATGATGCAACCACCGGTTGGAATGTAGCATGGTACGAAACCCACTATACTCCAGTAGGTTATTTGGAAAGCCAAAGTGTTGCTGGTGCTGAGCCTATTGGCGCTGAAATGATGTTCGAATGGGGTGCTCGTACTTACCCCGAATATGATGGCGGCGGCATGCGGAATCTCGATTACTGGGCAGCTGATTTCTCCGAATATAATGGCCAAACCGATACCGGTTCTGACTATGACATGTTTGAATATTCTGTTGTCGATGCAGATAGTGCGCTTGCTTTGGGTCACGATGGATTGCTGCTGAATCATCCAAGTGTGACTGATGGTCAAGCTGACTGGATGGCACACGCCTGGGGTCATGATTTCATCGAAGTCGGTATTGGACTCCGTGCTACGAAAGACTATTTTATGGGCAAAGATGGCTCGGAAGTCTTTAAAGAAGGCGATGTGATGGGTTTTGCTGGTTTTACCGAAACCCCGATGGATGACTGGGGTGTTGATATCACCACCCGTGGTGAATTTACGGTTACTTCTTCAACTGTTTCTGTCTCTGAAAATCCATTGGCAATCGTGGATAATTATGCGCTTGGCCATAACTATCCAAATCCATTCAATCCGGAAACCACGATCGATTATACAATTGCCAAAACAGGAAATGCGAATATCGTTATTTACAATGTTCTTGGTCAGAAAGTTCGTACCTTGATCAATGGCGTTGTGGAAGCGGGCACACATTCAATTACCTGGAATGGTAAAAATGCTTTTGGAATTTCTGTACCAAGTGGTGTTTACTATTACACACTTAAATCAAATTCCTTCAAGCAAACAAAGAAAATGTTACTGTTGAAATAAGTTCTGTTTTTAAGTAAATTACGGGATTGCTCTTCGGGGCAATCCCGTTTTTTTTATTTAATTACAATGAGGAAATAAAATGTCCGTTTTTTCAACCCGTAGTATGGCTTTGATTCAACTTCCTGTCGTAGTGGTTTTTATCTTGACACTTTTAACGGCATCCTGCACCAAGTCATCTGATGATATATATTTAGCCAGATTTGATGGTGGGGAAGTCTCGCAAAGAGAGTATGTTGATCATTATTTGGCAAGCACACAATACAAACCCGAACAATGGCCCACAGAAGAAAATTTACAGGAAATCGTAAAGACGAAAGCTCTGAAAAAGATGACGATTCTCGAAGCTGAGGAACTCGGGTATCGAAAAGATTCAACTTATATCGAGACCTTGGCCAAGAATGAATCTCGCGTTCTGTTCACGCGATACATGCGCGATGAAATCATCAACAAAGTGATTAGCGACAGTTTGGTGAATAAATTTCATACTGAGTTTTCACCGCAAACCAATATGTTTTATATCATGCGGCCGTTTGTCGTAGAGTCTTCTGCTGAATTTATTTCCTCACAAAAAGACACAATTGAGCATGCCTATAAATTGCTTCAAAAAGGCAAACCATTTGCAGAAGTGGCCGCGCGCTATTCACAAGATATCGCAAGCAACAAAAAAGGCGGTGATATCGGCTACATTATTCCTGAATCGATGGGTGATATTATTCTGCGGGCAGCGATGGACACGATGGCAACCAACACTTTTTCGAAACCAATTAAGGGTATCGGTGGCTATTACATTCTATTCAAAGGCAAAACCCGAAAAGTTGTGATTCCTCCGCTCGCTCAAGTTCGGGATCGAATTTGGAAAACGCTGTTTCGGACACGACGGCATCTAATTCAGGCAAAGGTGGATAAAACCATTTCTGAGGTTGGGCCACGCTATAATTACAGAAAAAACGATGCAGCTGTTGAGACAATTAAACGTAAACTCACCGGAAAAAGTAAATATGACGCCCTCGATTCTGTAAAGCCGGACCATTTATCAGAAGATGAGTTAAAGATAGTTTTGGCAACATTTGATGGCGGTGAGGTAAAAGTGGCTGATATTTTTGCAGATGCTAAAAAAGCACCGGAAAATATTTCAGGATTCAATAAAAAACTTATGAGTTTAATTGAGCAGCACGTACTGGCATTGCATGCCAGGGAATTGAATTTTCAGGAGATTCCCGAGATTAAATCGCAGCTTATAAATATTCGCGAAGAATTGCTGCGGTCTCTGCTTTATAAGAATGCGGTAAAAGATAAAATCGCTGCACAACTCCAGTTGGCGAACCAAAATAATGAAAGTGGCAAGCAAAAAAATAATTTTGATATTGAACGTGAGCTGCGTGAAAAATTTGAAAGCATGGTCGAAAAGAAGTATAATTTTAAATTTGTGAACGGGAGCTTTGGCCCCGCTCTAACGGAAGCACGAAGGTTGAAAGAAATTCAGGTAGCCGAAAAGAAAGCTGCTGATAAAAACAAAGAAAAGTAGCTTTGCCGGGGTGATGCGCGATGGGCCGGGATATTTCATATCTCCGGCCCTGCTTCTGCTGTGATTTCTATTTGTAAATTGTATTTATCATTCTGTTCAATTGCCATTATTGGATACTTCTTTCTAACAATGCTTTAACGCAATAATGAAAGCAAAAATATTATTTGTTCCCTGCCTTTTACAAAGACTAATTAGCACCTAAATCGGTGTGAAATTGGCCAAGAACTTTTACAACTTTTTACAAGTTACGAGCCAGATAATTCCTTATATTTATTTGAATAAAGTTTTAAATTTTTTCAACTTATATTTTTCTAATTCCATTTTTATTGTACGGACAGCAGAATTTATTTTCCGCTGCAAATACTAACAAGCGAGGGATGGTATTATGAGCAAGAAAGATGATGAGAATTTAGGATCTTATGATGAAATGCGATGGCTTTTCTGGGCCTGTTTTATCGCGTTGATTGCAACGGCTTTTGGATTTATAATCCGAACACAAGTTATCGCGGACTGGGGTGTCCAGTTCAATTTAAGTGAAACACAAAAAGGGGAACTCTTCGGCGTTGGACTCTGGCCTTTTGCCATAAGCATCGTACTTTTCAGTTTTGTTATCGATAAAATCGGCTACGGCAAGGCGATGATTTTTGCCTTTGTCTGCCATTTTTCTTCAGTCTTTTTACTCATTTTTGCCAATGGCTACTGGATGCTGTACATCGGTACATTTGTCGTTTCTCTGGGCAGTGGAACAGTTGAGGCCGTAATAAACCCGGTTGTTGCCACGATGTTTTCCAAACAAAAAACCAAGTGGCTCAACATTCTGCATGCCGGGTGGCCGGGTGGATTGGTTCTCGGTGGTTTGATTGCCCTCGGCATGGGTGTGGATATGGATTGGCGCTGGAAAGTTGGACTGGTTCTCATCCCGACAATTATCTATGGCGTCATGATGTTTAAACGCACTTTTCCGGTGCACGAGCGCGTGCAGGCCGGTGTCTCTTTCAAAGCCATGTTGCAGGAAGCCGGCATTCTCAGTGCTATTATTGTTGTCGGCCTGATGGTGCGCGAAGTGGGCCGGGTTTTTGATTGGTCTCTCGTCACAGAAGTGATTGTTGCTCTCGTATTATTAATTGCTTACGGCTCCTATGTGCGTTCCCTGGGCCGCCCGATGTTTTTCTTTCTCCTTCTCATTATGATTCCTCTTGCCACAACAGAACTTGGAACAGACAGTTGGATTTCTGATCTGATGACGCCTGTCATGGCTGAACTTGGTTTGCAAGGCGGATGGGTATTGGTCTACACTGCTTTTATAATGATGGTTTTACGCTTTTTTGCCGGACCCATTATCGAAAAATTTTCACCGCTTGGCCTTTTAGCGATCAGTTCTGTAATCGCAACAATCGGATTGATTGCACTTTCTCGCTCATTCGGCGTTGCTGTTTTTCTGTCAGCAACACTCTACGGATTGGGAAAATCATTCTTCTGGCCGACAATGCTCGGTGTCGTCGCAGAGCGATTTCCAAAAGGCGGCGCGCTGACATTAAACGCAATTGCAGGCGTTGGAATGCTCAGCGTCGGAGTGATTGGCGCGGCGTTTCTTGGCAATATTCAGGATAAAGAAATCGACCGCGAACTTCTCTCTACAAACTCAGTTTTACACGAGCGCATTGTTGGCGAGGAAAAAACCAGTGTTTTCGGCACATATCGACCCATCGACCAGGAAAAAGTGGTTGCCATCAATGATGAAGAAAAGTCGATGCTGGCGACGATTTCTTCAACTGCAAAGAAAAATGCCTTGGCTACCGTAGCGATTTTTCCGGTAATTATGTTTATCTGCTATCTGATTTTGATATTCTATTTCCGCTCCAAAGGAGGCTACAAACCGGAGGATATTTCCGAAGCATCCGGGGCTACGACATAATTTTTCAGCATGAGCGAAATTGTTGACGAAATGGGTTTAATTGGATTCAAACTGTTTATTGCGATAAATTAGATCCATTCCGTCAATACGTGCTTTTCAGTTCATTTTACATTGATAACGAATTAAGTCAAGAGCAAGAATGAAATCCTACCTTCAGAAAACACAAAATTATCTGCAACAAAAACTGATTCCATTTTGGGTTGAAAGAGCGGTTGATAAAAAATTTGGTGGCTTTCAAACAAATTATGATCGCTTTGGCAAAAGAACCGAGATTACTGAAAAATCTTTTTTAGCGCAGTGCCGCTGTATTTTTACGATTTCGCATGCAAAACGGCTGGGGTTTGACTGGCCCGGTGCGGAGGAAGCATTGCGATCGGGCATTGATTTTTTATTTAAGTATTTCCGTGATGAAAAGTACGATGGCTATTTCTGGATTGTCGATGAAGACGGGACCGTTTTGGATGATAATAAAATTATTTATGGTCATTCATTTCTGATTTATGCCCTGGCCGAATATAGCTTGCTCACTAGGGATGAAACGGCAAAAAATGAGGCTATTCGGATTTTTGAATTACTTCAGAATAATATCGCCGATCCAGTGAACGGTGGTTATTTTGAGCATTTTGACCGGCAATTCAACCTGAAAAAAGCCCACGCGGATTATGGTGCCCACAAATCGCTCGATGTTCACATGCACCTGATGGAGGCCTTCACAACACTTTTTGAACTTACAGGAAATCAGGAACATCGCAACGCACTGGAAACAGTCATCGATTTGATTTTTGATAAAATGGTTGACCCGGAAACAGGTACAGGCATTTCAATGTTTACCGAAAAGTGGCAACCAATCGCCAATGTTGAGCTTGATACCGTGTGGGGCCGCGATCGATTTGATGACGATGGCAAATCTGTTGAGATCACCTCCTATGGCCATAATATTGAACTGGCCTGGTTATACCTGCACGCACAGGATATTTTGGGAATACCCCGGGAAAATAGTCTTTCGCGCGTCCTCCCGATTTTTGATCACACTTACAAAAATGGTGTCGATTGGCAGCACGGTGGATTATATGTCGAAGGACAACGGAATGGCCCGGTGACTGAATCCACGAAAGAATTCTGGCAGCAGGCAGAGGCGCTTGTCGGATTTTTGGATGCTTATTTATTAACCAGTAATGACAAGTACCTCGAGGCGTTTAAAAAAGTGCATGATTTTGTTTTTTCGAAAGTAATAAACCAGGATTTAGGCGAATGGTTTGCGCTGCTTCAGCGCGATGGCACGCCGATTTGGGACTACATGGGGACGAGTTGGAAAGTTTTTTACCACACCGTTCGCGGTACCTGTTTGACGACACGAAAGCTGGAAGCAGTCATAAAAAAACAATGTGGTGAATAGTTAATAAAAAAACGTGAGTTCGATTCAGTCAACTTTACTTATTATGCGATTGTTTTAGCCACGGATTTACACAGATTTTTCCGATTATATTTAAAAATCTGTGTAAAAATAAATCAGTGAAGATCGGTGGCAAACAAGAGTTTTGCAGTATATTTTCTATAGCAAATAAGCCAATTAAATACAAACATTGTAATTTGATATTAAAAATCTGAGGAGTGCCCAAATGCAGATGAAAAAGAAAAAATCTTTACCAAAGCAAACAGCCTTATCGAGGCGGGAATTTCTACAAACATCTGCAGTGGCCGCCGCTGCATTTACGATTGTTCCCCGCCATGTACTTGGCGGGCCAGGTTTTGTTGCACCGAGCGATAAACTCAATATCGCAGCCATTGGCGCTGGCGGTAAAGGGCGTTCCGACATCGCCGCCGTTGCTGCAACGGAAAACATTGTTGCCCTTTGCGATGTTGATGACGTGAAAATGGCAGATACGTTAAAACGGGCGAAAACATACGCGGAAGAACAAGCAGCCGAAGGCAAAGGCTCGGGCAAAAGTTATCTGGAAAAAGCAAAAAAATACAAAGACTTCCGCGTTATGCTCGACAAAGAAAAAAATATTGACGCTGTGACAGTCAGCACCCCCGATCACACCCATGCCATCGCTGCAATGGCAGCGATCAAACGCGGCAAACATACATTTGTACAAAAACCGCTGACATACTCTGTTGGTGAAGCACGAAAACTGCGTGAAGCCGCCAAAAAAGCCGGAGTCATTACGCAAATGGGCAACCAGGGACATGCCGGCGAAGGCATCCGTTTAATCGTCGAATGGCTGCAAGATGATGCGATCGGCCAAGTGCGAGAAGTCGAATGCTGGACGAACCGCCCGGTCTGGAAAACGGGAATGGATCGGCCGCAGGAAATTCCTTCCGTTCCGCCCTCATTGGATTGGAATCTGTGGCTGGGACCCGCTCCGTACCGGCATTACCATCCATCTTATGCCCCGTGGGCCTGGCGCGCGTGGTGTGATTTTGGAACCGGCGCTCTCGGCGATATGGGTGCCCATATTTTTGATATTCCGTATCATGCATTGAAAATGGAATATCCAACGACTGTACAGGCCAGTTCAACAAAATTTAACAACGAATCCTGGCCTGTTGCTTCCGTCGTCGATTATGATTTTCCCGCACGCGCAGGACTGCCACCAGTAAAGCTTACCTGGTCAGATGGCGGAATTATGCCACGACGCCCGGAAGGAATCGAACCAGGCCGCAAGATGGGTGATTCCGACGGTGGTATTCTGTTCATCGGTGATAAAGGATTGATCATGTGTGGTTGCTACGGCTCACACCCGCGCCTGGTACCGGAAACTCGGATGAAAGAGTACAAACTGCCGGAAAAAACAATTCCGCGGTCTCCCGGTATTCACGAAGAGTGGGTGCAGTGCATTAAGGACAAAAAGCAAGCGACCTCTAATTTCGAATATGCTTCCAAGCTCACTGAAACGATGATGATCGGTAATATTGCTATTCGCATGGCACACAAAAATACGAAACTCGATTGGGACGGTGTAAAAGGAGAATTTACTAATATGCCGGAAGCCAATGAATTTATCATGCGTGAATACCAAAATGGCTGGAAATTGTAAGAATATTACCCGTTGAGCAAAATGGTTTTGGTCGACTAATTATGCACTTACTTTGTCATTCCCGCATGCTTCAAGCGGGAATCCATGCTAAAATCAGGGGTAGATTCCCGATAAAAAGACTCGGGAATGACAGCCTGGGTGAGGTTGCAATGAATGACAATATTTTTGCACAACGGGTAAGATTATTAGAATTTAGTATTCTCCCCTCCAAAATAGGGGAGAAATTCAACAAAGTAATTTGCATATGATGACAGTTAATTGCTGTCGTGAGTATTCAATTTTAAAGTTTTTAAGAATTGATCTCATTTTGGAGAACAACATGAAAGTAAAAGCTGTTTTTGTTTTTTTAATCGTTTTGTTTTTAGGATGCTCGCCTTCGACAGAAAAACAACAACCATCTGATAATCTTCCCATAACAACCCATGCAGTAACAGATGCTTACGATGGTTGGCGTCTCGGAATGCAATTATGGAGTTTCAACAAATATTCATTTTTTGAGGCTGTGGAAAAAACCGCTGATTTGGGTTTAACCTGGATTCAGGCTTATCCCGGTCAAAAATTGAGCGACACTGAGCCAGACCTGCGATTTGATCACAGTCTGACGGCTGAGCAACGGCAAACAGTTAAAGATTTTATTCGCAGCAAAGGCATGCGGCTGGTGAATTATGGCGTCGTCGGGTTATCGACCGATGAGGTAGAAAACCGTAAAGTTTTCGATTTTGCCAAAGATATGGGCATCGAATTAATCATCACCGAACCAAAGGATGAAGCGGCCTGGGATGTCATCGAGAAGCTCTGTGAAGAATACAATATAAAAGCGGCGGTGCACAATCACCCTAAACCTTCCCATTATTGGAATCCCGATAAAGCCCTGGAAATATGCAAGGATCGCAGTCCGCTCATCGGTGTTTGCGCTGATGTTGGCCACTGGATGCGATCTGGTGTCGATCCAATAGAAGCAATACAGAAACTCGAAGGCCGAATCCACGATTTTCATTTTGGCGATTTAAACGAGTTTGGTGTGCGCGAAGCCCACGATGTCGCCTGGGGAACGGGCGTTGCCGATGTCGAAGCGATTATGCAGGAGATGCACCGGCAGAATTATCAGGGCACAGTTTGTGTTGAATTTGAGCACAACTGGTTAAAATCTGTTCCGGCGATCCGTCAAAGCCTGCGCTATTTTAATAAGGTGGCGCAATCCATTAACCCGTCCGGTTGGCAGAATCTGTTTACAGACGATTTATCCAATGCTTCTTTAAAGCCGGGCACCTGGGAAATTGATGAAAACGGGATTCTCGCGCTCAATGGTGGTGGATATATCTGGACAAACGAACAATTTGGTAACTTTATTCTCGACCTTGAATTTAAATTATCCGAAGGTGCTAATAGCGGGGTGTTCTTTCGCGCTGGTGACCTCGCTAATTATGTACACACATCTATCGAAGTTCAAATTCATGAATCGACCGACGGCAGTAAATACGGTTCCTGCGGTTCAATTTATGACTGTCTTGGCGCGAAAGAAGACGTTGTAAAAAAAGCCGGAGAGTGGAATCGATTCACCATAACCTGCCTTGATAATAAAATTTACGTTGTCCAAAATGGCGTCCAGATAATTGATATGGATTTAAATGACTGGACGGAAGCGGGTAAAAATCCGGACGGCACTGCGAACAAATTTAAAACAGCTTACAAAGATATGCCCCGGAATGGATTTATCGGATTGCAGGATCATGGCAATCCGATCTGGTTCAGAAATTTGCGGATTAAAAAAATCTAAACCATCAAAATTAATTTATCGCAAGCAGAGTAGGAGTTTCCATTGTTTGGACTAACGATTCTGGATTTGGTTGTAATTGCAGCGTATTTTATCGGCTTGACCATAATTGGTGTCATGACCTATAAATCGGTGAAATCTACAGGTGATTATTTTATGGGGAACCGCCGTTTCGGTAAATTATTGATGATGGGACATGCGCTGGGTGCGGGAACGCATACCGACCAACCCGTGGCAGTTGCCGGAGCCTGTTCGCAAATCGGATTGGCCGGAATCTGGTACCAATGGCTCTGGATGTTTGCGACCCCGTTTTACTGGCTGATCGCACCGATTTACCGCCGGCTGCGCTATATCACGCTCGGTGACTTTTTTGAAAAACGCTATGGCCGAAAACTTGGAGCGATCTATGCCTTGATGGGGCTGCTGTTTTTTGCTTTGAGCACAGGAATTATGCTCAAAGGAACCGGCACGACGATTGACGCAATTACACTGGGCTCCGTTCCAACGGATATCGCCGTAATAATCATGACCGTATTGTTCGTGCTTTACAGCGTTCTTGGCGGCCTCGTCGCAGCGGTAATCACCGATTTAATTCAGGGATTTTTTATACTTATCCTTTCATTTTTGATGATTCCTTTCGCCATTGAAGCAGCGGGTAGCCTTGCGGAAATTCACCAGGGTTTGCCAGAGCACATGTTTAGTTTTGTCGCACCACAGGAAGTTACTTTATTTTTTATAACCATGGTCGTCGTCAACGGTTTGGTTGGTATTGTCGTCCAACCGCATCACATGGCGGTTGGAGGTTCTGGAAAAACGGAAATGAGCTGTCGCACAGGCTGGACTTACGGCAATTTTCTAAAACGAATTGCGACACTCGGATGGGCGTTTATCGGTGTTTTTGCTGCGTTTTTATACCCGAGTTTGACCGAAGCTAACCGTGAGATGGCTTTCGGAATGGCGGTCATGAATCTATTGCCCAGCGGGCTTGTGGGATTAATGATTGCGTCGATGGCTGCCGCGGTGATGTCAACGTGCGACGCATTTATGGTCGGTGGCTCAGCTCTGTTCACGCGGAATTATTATCGAAAATATTGGAAGCAATATGAGAGCGAAGCGCATTATTTGAAAGTAGCTCGCCTGTCTTCTGTTATGGTGGTAATTGGTGGTGTTCTCTTCGGATTATTTATCCCCAATGTTGTGGCCGGTCTGAAAATTATGTGGCAATTTACCGCGTTCTTCGGCATCGGATTTTGGATGGCTGTTATTTGGCGTAAAGCAAATCGTTATGGCGTTTATGCCAGTCTCGCTGCCTCATTTGGCTCGATGCTCATCACTGGAGATTATTTTTCCTGGAGTTTAGAGTGGTCGCTACCAGCCCAAATTGCGATTTATTTGCCTGCCGGTATTGTGGCATTTATAATCACCAGCCTGGTTACAAAATCCGAGCCCAAAGAAATGCTCGATGAATTTTACATGCTGTTGCGAACTCCTGTTGGTGAAGAGCACAAACTGAAAGAGGCCGGAATCGACATAATTCTCGAAGGCGATGCGGCTGAAAAAAATGTCGAAGAAGAATCTTTGCTCGAACGCGGACACAGCCTCATTCTGGTAGATTTGTTAAAGATTTTCAAAACATTCAGTTTTAAACGCTACAAAATTGATGTTGTCGGATTTGGCTACGCCGTGCTTTTGGTAATTTTCATAATGATAATTGGTTTTGTAACCGCAGGAATTGGCGCTTGATGAATATGAAAAAAGTCTTCCCGGCTCGAGCACCAACGATATGCCGGGATCTCCCTGGCAAAGCACTTTGACCTTTGTTCTAGTTAAGCGTTTAAGATTCCGGTATTTTGCGCTGCAAAAACCGGAATGACGTGATAAACAAGATTATGGTATTTTGCGCTGCAAAACCGGAATGATGTGATAAATAAGATTCCGGTATTTTGCGCTGCAAAAACCGGAATGACGAGACATATTAGTGCAATTTCCTTATGTCGAACTCACGATAAATAGGCAGTTGATTCTGGCTTTGCACTGAGGATGTATCTTCGAAATGGCCTGATTTAATTTTTATAAACGAGAGTCATGGAAATTATAATTGCAGCATCAAAAGACGAATTGGGTAAAAAGGCAGCCGCCTGTGGAGCCGGATTTATCCGGAATGCCATTGCGGAATTTGGTGAAGCCAACATTATTGTGGCGACCGGCGCCTCGCAATTTGAGATGCTCTCTTATTTGATACAGGAACAGATCGACTGGTCAGCCGTTACCGGATTTCACCTCGATGAATATATTGGACTTCCTGCCAGCCATCCCGCTTCATTTCGTAAATACCTGAATGAGCGTTTTGTTAACCAAGTTCCACTAAAAGATTTTATTTATGTTGAAGGAGATAAAAATCCGGCAACCGAATGTGAACGACTGAATAAATTGCTGATAACTTTACCAATCGATGTTGCGTTTATCGGCATTGGTGAAAATGGACATTTGGCATTCAACGATCCGCCTGCTGACTTTTCCATCGAGGATCCGTTCATCACTGTCACTCTCGATGCAGCATGCCGCCGCCAGCAGATGGGGGAAGGGTGGTTTGTGAAATTTGACGACGTCCCCGAAAAAGCAATCAGCATGTCGATCCAGCAAATTTTAAAAGCAAAAAACATCATTTGCAGTGTGTCCGACCGCCGGAAAGCAAATGCGGTAAAAAAATCCATCGAGTCTGCAATCACACCGGATGTACCTGCAACAATTTTGCAGAAACACGCCTCTGTCCAGATATTCCTGGATCAGGATTCGGCTTCATTATTAAATCAGATTGATTCGAATCGATGAGCCATTCTTTTTTTGATTTGCAAGTTAATGGTTATGCTGGCGTAGATTTTAATTCAGATAACTTGTCTGTTGATGAAGTTTACCGCGCCTGCTTGCAATTAAAAGAGGATGGTGTCAAGGGAATTCTCGCCACTATTATCACTGCTGAAATCGGCGTAATAAAAAAACGATTGCGATTTCTCTCTCGGGCGCGGCAAGAAGATTCCCTCATCCAAGAAATAATTGCCGGCATTCATATTGAAGGCCCGTTTCTGCTGAATCAGGCTGGCTACCGTGGCGCCCATTCACCCCGCTGGATTCAACCTGCAAATCTTGAAATCATGAAAAGCCTGCTCGATGCTGCTGATGGATTAACTCGAATCGTCACACTGGCTCCGGAGTGCGATTCGGATTTCGCCGTCACACAATTTCTGGCTAAAAACGGGATTTGCGTTTCGGCCGGACATTGCAACCCGGATTTAGAAACACTGCATAAGGCTATTGACGCGGGTGTTCAGTTATTTACGCATCTCGGCAACGGTTGTCCGGCAAACGTGCAACGGCATGATAATATTATTGAACGCGTTCTGTCGCTGCGAAAAAAAATTTCGATTTGTTTCATCGCAGATGGTACCCACATTCCGTTTTTCACCCTGCGGAATTATTTGGATTTAGTCGGATATGATAATTCTATCATCGTGACAGATGCGATTGCGGCTGCGGCTGCTCCACCCGGAAATTACATGTTAGCAGAACTCAATCTCGAAGTAGGTACGGATCAGGTTGTACGGGAGCCGGGCAAAGAAAATTTTGCCGGTTCAGCCGTCACCATGCGGCAGAGTTATGAAAATTTGATCGATCAGCTTGGCTGTACGCAGGATCAAGCATACCAGTTGACCAATAAAAATCCGCTGAAATTTATCGACCCTTCTAAAAGGATAATCCCATGATTTTTTCCGCCAGGATGAAAAAAAGAAAATTGCCGGAAGACTCTGGAATACGACTGCATACAAGAACCATTTTTTATCTGATTTTATGTTTAGCGGTAGTTTCGGCTTCAGGACAATCCGCTCTAGCGCAGGGCAAATTATTGCGTGGTGAAAAGTGGGCAAAATTTTTACCAGAAGGAAAAAACGCCGATTTCTACGTCGCGGTCAATGGCGATGACGCCTGGTCCGGGATTTTATCCGAACCGAATGCGACAAATAGTGATGGCCCATTTGCAACGATTGCCCGTGCCCAGCAGGCTGTTTTTGAGCTCAAACAAAAAATCTATACACCCAAAGAACCCCCGGTAGAAACCCGCTATATCGGCTCCCCCCATGAACTCGGTGACGGACGTGATATCCTCGTTTTTATTCGCGGTGGTTATTACTCCTTAGACGAACCGGTGAGTTTTCAACCGGAGGATGGCGGCGAGCGTTGTGAAACAAACCTGCCGACAGGCGCTTTTGAATACCACAAATTGAAAGATTATTATGTTACCTATGCAGCTTATCCGGGCGAGGAACCCGTTATTTCTGGTGGTGAACGTATCGTTTCGTGGCAAAAAAAGAATGATTTTTGGGTTGCAGGCACCGATGACTTACAGGTCGAAAAATTACTGGTTAACGGAAAAATGCAAACATTGGCCCGCACGCCAAATCAAGGCTTTTATACTCCGGCAACCACATCAGGGACTGCAGATTATTTTGAATTCAATAAAAATGAGTTAGCTCCATGGCCGCGGATGCAGGATAACCGTATTATCATGTTATTACGTTGGCACACAGGGCATAACTCTATCGAAAAAATAGATGCGGCCAATGCGATCGCTTATCTAAAAAAACCGGAAAAAGGCATCGTCATTTCGCCGCCGCGCTATTATGTTGAAAATGTAAAAGCCTTGCTCGATTACCCGGGTGAGTGGTTTTTCGATACGGATAACTCTGAATTATATTTGATTCCGCCTGTTGAAATTACGGATCCAAATGAAGCGAATATCGTCGTTCCGGTTTTGGACAATCTTTTTAAAATTCAAGGAGAGAAGGAAAAACCTGTGCGCAATCTCCGCATCTACGGACTAACATTTGAGGGCACAAATACCGGTCAATCTGCTATTTCTTTTGAATATACAAATGGCTGTGAATTGGCAGATTCAAAAATTCGCGGTGTCGCCGGGCAGGCCGTGCGAATTATGCTGGGAAACTATAACACGCGTGTGCTCAATAACCATATCAGCGAAGCAGAGTCCGGTGGAATTCAGGTGGTTGGAAACGCACATCCACAGGATTGGAAAGATATCATTCAGCAAACAGTGATTTCGTATAATTATGTTGAACTGACCGGTGGCATAAGTATCTATGCAGCCAATAGTTTAAATACAGAAATTTCTCACAATGAAGTAACGCGCAACTTGGGCCGCTACCCGATAAATGTCGGTGGTTGGCGAAATCTTGAGGAAGCTGTCAATGGCGGATACCGTGTCGAGTACAATCATGTGCATCACGTGCAGGAGCGCGCTGATGATTCCGGCGCGATTACGACTTCCGGATTAACCCACAATTCTGTTGTGCGAAGAAATTTGATTCACGACGTCAAAGGCGGGATGTTTAACGACAATGTGGCTATCTGGTTTGATAATATGTCCCTGGGGTGGACTGCTGAGGAGAATATATTTTATAACCTCGATCAGGGCGACATGAAGCTCTGTGCCGCCAATTTGGTTGACAATAATTATCGCAATAACCACCGTATCGAAAAACCGGTTTCTCAACCGGAAGCGATTATCACCGGCAAACCGGATTTTAAATTTGGGAACCTAAGCCTCACAAACCCGAAAGGGGAGCGGGCAAAAAAAGTACGCACTGGCGATCTTTTGGAAGCGTGGATTAAAATTAAAAATTCCGGATCAACCGGAATTCAAACAGTGCCATTTTATATGAATGGTCGTGTAATCGAGGAAAAAGAATTTCCAATTGTTCAGGGAAATGAGCGCGAAATTCGGTTTCAAATACAAATTATCAGGCCGGGGAAACACCGGTTCGCTATTGGGCAGTCACGGGAAATAGTAGTGGAGTGCAAGGGAAAACCGGTGCCATATTTATGCGATTCCCTTACTGTTTCAGCCAGAATTTTGCCGTTCGGAAATGAATTGGTTGTCTCAGCATTTGTGAGAAAATTGTACTCAAAAGATGCTGACCGCGCAGTCCAACTTTTTATTGATGGTCACGAAATCGACTCAAAAAGCGTTGATTTTAGTGAAAACTTCAAGCAAAAAATACGATTTTCACAGAAACTGAGTGCAGGTGTTCATTCGGTAAAAATCGGCAATTCTCCATCAACCAAAGTGACTGTTTATCCGTTCGAAAAAATTGATATCAGTGCCAGCGAATTTCAGAAATATTGTGCTGTGCGAGCAGCTCCGTGTGAATTGAATTTCGATAAAAAGAAAAATACTTATTATCTGAAAACAGCCGGCAGCGATTTTTACCATGGCGAAGATTCTTACGGGGCTATTTATTTTAAGGAACTCGTTTCTGGTAATTTTGTCGCCACTGTGAAGGTCAAGAAATTTGGTAAACGCACCCATGAGTGGTTCCGGGCGGGATTATTTGCCCGCAACGATATCACAGATAGTTTTGAATCCGAGCCAGGCAGTCTTGGCTCCGCGCTGATGTTCGTTTCCCCGGGCAGAGTTGGAATGAATTGGGATGAACACGGCGACGGCTGCATGCATAAAGCCAACAGCCAAAATCATCCTGCGATGGAGCCGTATCCGATGTGGATAAAACTCGAGCGCCACGGGAACAGCTTTTCAGGGTACGCGAGCTACGACGGCATCAACTGGACTGTTTCACGGCATACCGATGCTATTCCCGGTCTTGCGAAAGCGATACATTTGGGCCTGGCTGCTGGTGCGCCGGACCAAAAAGAATACGAAGTTGAATTCGAAAATCTGCAGCTTATCGTCGAAAAGAAAAACTGGCGTAATTAGTTAGATTGTATTTGCTTATTGATATCAGATGTACAGTAAAGCACATTTCATATCGAATCAGTAAATCCGAAATTTGGAGAGAAAACTATGCAAACAAAAACACACGGGATGCTGACAATTGGCGAATTGAGCAGTCAGATACAAAAAAATCTGATTGAAACAGTGCTCGTCGTGTTTACCGATCATTATGGACGATTTATGGGCAAAAGATTTGACGCGGAATTTTTCGCCAGCAGCGCCGCCAAACATGGTGCCCACGCCTGCGATTATTTGCTAACGGTCGACATGGAAATGAATCCCGTTCCGGGCTACAAATATGCCAACTGGGAGCTCGGTTATGGCGATTTTAAGTTGGTCCCGGATTTTCGCACATTACGCCTGGCCAGTTGGCTGGAGAAAACCGCTTTGGTTTTGTGTGACCTAAAAGATGATAAAACCGGCAAGCCGGTTGAGATTGCTCCACGCTCTATTCTTAATCAACAGATTAAAAAGTTGAATGAAATAACCCTGTCGGCAATGGCCGGTTCCGAGCTCGAATATTATATTTTTGAAGATTCATACAAAACCGCTGCCGAAAAGGAATACGCCAATTTAAAACCATTCGGCTGGTATATTGAGGATTACCATATTCTGCAAGGCAGCCGCACCGAATTTCTGCATGCTGAGGTAAGAAAGCACTTAAAAAGATCTGGCGTTCCTGTTGAAACTTCCAAGGGAGAATGGGGTGTTGGGCAGCATGAACTAAATGTCCAGTATGCGGACGTTTTGACTATGGCCGATCGCCACGGAATTTTCAAACAGTGTATAAAAGAAGTGGCTGACAAGCAGGAATTGAGCGTTACTTTTATGGCTAAAATAGCGGAGGAACAAGCTGGTTCGAGTTGTCATTTGCATTTGAGTTTATGGCGTGATGGTCAGAACATCTTCTCCGGGAAAAACAAAATTGGCAATTTATGTGTTTCAGATGAATTTTTGTGGTTTCTTGGCGGGTGGCTCGCCCACGTGCCTGAAATCATGGTTTTTTATGCTCCGACAATCAATTCATATAAACGCTATCAGAGTGGTTCCTGGGCGCCCACGCGAATCGCCTGGAGTCACGACAATCGCACCGCCGGATTTCGCATCGTCGGTTCAGACCAGAGTTTGCGCATTGAATGCCGTATTCCCGGCGCTGATTGCAATCCTTATTTGGCTTTTGCAGCCTCGTTAGCCGCCGGACTTGATGGATTAAAAAACAAAATTGAACCACCAGAAATATTTGAAGGAGATGTCTACACAGCCGCCCAGTTGAAAAATGTGCCCAAAAACATGCAAGAAGCGACAGACTTATTTGCTCATTCGCCTTTTATTAAAAAGGCATTTGGTGATGAAGTAGTCGGGCATTACACCCATTTTTTTCGCAGCGAGCAGGAAGCATTCGAAAATGCTGTGACGGATTGGGAGAGAAAACGTTATTTTGAGCGTATTTAAAAGGGTATCTCAAATGAAAAATAAATTTCAAGTCATTTCGCCCATCGATAATCATGTTTATGTTGAATTACCTCAGCATGACAGATATGAAATTGACGCCGTTTTGCACCATGCCAGTGAAGCTCAAAAAGAATGGAAAAACACCAGAATAGAAACGCGAATCCAATTCATTAAAGATTTTGCAGAAAAATTGGCAGCCAATTCAGAGCGAATCAGTGAGGAATTGAGCTGGCAAATGGGCCGGCCCATCGCCTACTCCCCATTTGAAGTAAAAGGTGCTGTGGAAAGAACACTGGGTATGGCAGACCAGGCTTGTGACGCCTTGGCTAATGTGAAAGTAGCTGAGAAACAAGGGTTTAACCGTTTTATTAAAAGAGAGGCGCTGGGAATCATCTTTGTCATTCCTGCGTGGAATTATCCCTATCTTATTGCTGTAAATAGTATCGTACCTGCCTTGCTTGCCGGGAATGCAGTCGTTCTTCGTCATTCGGCGCAAACACCGTTGGTTGCCGAACGATTTTTCGATGCTTTTCGCGAGGCCGGACTGCCCGAGGGGCTTTTTCAATATTTGCATCTCGATCATGGAGATACGGCAAAGGTAATTCAGGATCCGCGTGTGCAGTTCGTCGCCTTCACTGGCTCGGTAAAAGGGGGCTATGAAATTCAAAAGGTGACCCAGGAACGATTTATCGGCGTCGGGCTTGAGCTTGGCGGCAAAGACTCTGCTTATGTCCGCAACGATGCTCCGTTCGAGTTCACAGTAGAAAATTTGGTCGACGGTGCCTTTTTTAACAGCGGGCAATCGTGTTGTGGAATTGAAAGAATTTATGTGCACGAATCCCGGTATGCTAAATTCGTCGAAGCATTTGTCGCGTTAACGAAGAAATATCGCCTTGGCAATCCCATGAATCAGGAAACGACATTGGGACCGCTTGCGAAAAGATCGGGTGCGGTATTTCTTAACAAGCAAATCGAACACGCTGTTTTGGCTGGTGCGCAGACACTAATCGATCCTTCCTTGTTTCCTGAAACCGATGTCAGCGAAAATTATTGTGCTCCTCAAGTATTAATTGATGTCGATCATGCGATGCCATTCATGATGGAAGAAAGCTTTGGACCCGCTGTCGGAATTATGAAAGTAAAAGATGATGCCGAAGCTATCCGCTTGATGAATGACAGCCCCTATGGATTGACGGCCTCAATCTGGACGGAAAATGCCGAGCTGGCGGTGGCAATCGGGGATCAAATTAACACCGGTACCTGGTTTATGAACCGGTGCGACTATCTCGATCCCTATTTGGCCTGGGTTGGCGTGAAAGATTCCGGGCGCGGATGCACACTTTCGAAAGTGGGTTTTGAGCAACTCACCCGGCCGAAATCCTTTCATTTAAGAGTTGAAATTTAAACTGGAGAACACCAATGCCTATATTGCGACATACATATTCATTTCCAACCCATATAGAATATGGGCCCGGTGCTATTTTTGACTTGCCAAAATTTATCGCCCAGGCCGGATACAAAAAAGGATTGCTCGTCACCGACACGGGAATAGAAAAGGCCGGCATCGCAGATTCTCTGCGGGATGTCTGTGAAAAATCAGGGATTTCCATTGAAACTTTTAGCGATGTGCAATCAAATCCTACTGACGACAATGTTTATCAGGGCACGAAAATTTACAAAGATTCAAATTGCGAGTTCATTATTGGTCTCGGCGGTGGCTCGCCAATGGACGCCGGAAAAACCATAAAATGCCTGGCCACTCATGACGGGCCCCTCGAGAAATACGATGACAGCAAAGGGGGTGATCGCCTTATTAAAAACAATATGCCGCCGTTTTACGCAATTCCAACGACTGCGGGGACGGGCAGTGAAGTTGGACGCAGCAGTGTTATTACCATCAAAAAGACAAATACCAAAACGATCATATTTTCGCCATTTCTCATGCCGACGATTGCGGTGCTCGATCCGGAAATAACGCGTTCTTTGCCGCCGCATTTGACCGCTGCAACAGGTGTTGACGCGCTGGTGCATAATCTCGAGGCTTTTATTATGCCGGTTTTTCATCCCTTTGCTGACGCGCTGGCTAAAGATGCTATCGAACGAATTTTCAATAATTTGCCACTTGTGGTGCAAAACGGTGGAAACATCGCAGCCCGGGGAGAAATGCTGTTGGCCTCGGCAATGGGTGCGACAGCTTTTCAAAAAGGCCTGGGTGTAAATCACTCGATTGCCCACGCGCTCGGCGTGATTTATGACATGCATCACGGACTGGCTAATGCGGCTGTTCTCAATGCAGTGATGAAATACAATATTGAGGATAACGGCGTGCGTCAGAAGATGGCTTCCCTCGGGAGAATATTCAATACAGATACCGATGCGGAAAAAGTGATTGAATCCATTAAAAAGTGGCAAATTTCCCTTGGCTTGCCTGTTGATTTAAAGGGACTCGGCATCAAGCAGGCAGATGTTTCTGCTATTGAAGAATATGCGTTAAAAGATCCGTGCTGCCCTTTAAATCCAAGAAAAGTTGAGAAGGGCGATGTTGCCGGAATTTTGCAAAATTTGATTTAATTTTTTTCATTGTGGACATAGTGAGAAAAAAAATAGGCGAATCAATCAGGAAATTCAATAAATGATAAAAGGGATAACTTTCGACCTGTGGGACACAGTTTTTATCGATGACTCGGACGAGCCGAAGCGCCTGGCTGCAGGTCGTCCATCGAAAGCTGAAGAGCGACGCATTCTGATGCACAGATTTGTAAATCGGCATATCTCGGTTTCGAAGGAGCAAGTCAGTGCTGTGTACGATGCTGTCGATGCGGCTTTTCGCAAAGTTTGGCATGAACAATTTGTAACCTGGAATGTTCATGATCGGCTGGCACTCATTCTCAAAGGATTTCAATTGGAATTGCCTGCTGCAGAAATGGCTGAGCTCGTTCGGCTGCACGAAGAAATGGAACTGGAGTTTAAACCGGATTTTATTTCCGGTGTTCACGAAGCCATTCACAATCTGAAAGCAAATTATAAACTCTGTGTCATCTCCGATACGATTTTCAGTCCGGGTCGCACGCTGCGGGGACTTCTTGCTGGTGAGAATTTATTCGATTGTTTTGATGGATTTGTTTTTTCAGATGAGCTCGGTTTTTCAAAACCGCATCCAGATGTATTCAAATCGGCTGCCGGGCAACTTGGATTGCCGTTGCATGAATTGGTTCACATCGGCGATCGCGAACACAATGACATCGCCGGACCGCAGGCGCTGGGTATGAAAACCATTTTGTGCACGGCTGCAATCGATCGTGATAGCGCCAATACGAAAGCTGATGGAAAAATTAGTGATTATAGCAATTTAGTCGATGTTATCAACGCCATAAATCAGGTATGAGACAACTATGACGGACTCCCCTCATTTTTTAATAATTGACAGCTATTCCAAATCCAGCAGAGATGTTTTTGAGCAGGTGGGCATGACTACGGCGGGAAAACTTTATGCAAAATTGCTTAAGCAAAATTTCCCGGAAATGACATGCGAGATCCTTTATTCCCACGATGAGAATGGGAAGCTGCCGAACGAAAAAGAAATTTTAAAATATAACGGAATTTTATGGCCCGGCTGCAATCTGACTGTTTATGACGAAGCGGATTCGCACGTTGGTCGCATTCTCGGCCTTGTCGATCGTGCATTTGAAGCCGGAGTCCCGCAGTTTGGCAGTTGCTGGGCAGCGCAAATTGCCGTTTATGCGGCAGGCGGTGAAGTGAAGGCCCATCCCAGGGGCAGGGAAATGGGAGTCGCACGCAAAATTTACCTTTCAGCCGAGGGCCGGAATCACCCGATGTACGCAGGCAAATCATCTGTTTTTGATGCCTTTACCAGTCACGATGATGAAATTACCCGGCTGCCCGAGGGAGCTGTATGTTTGGCTTCCAACGATTTTACCGCTATCCAATCTGTTGCCGTAAAATACAAAAACGGTGAATTCTGGGCGCCGCAATACCATCCGGAATACGATCTGCACGAAATGGCCCGGCTGGCTCTGGCGCGGGAAGAAAAGTTATTGAAGCTTGGCCTTTTCAAGAATCGGGATGAATTGCTGCACTATGTCGACGAACTGGAAACCATATTTTCAGATGATTCCAGGCGCGATCTGCGCTGGAAATACGCTATCGACGATGATTTACTTTCAGACGAAATCCGACAATGCGAATTTGTGAATTGGATGAATCACCAGGTTAGAAAGAAGAACAATCCCGCAAAGCCGCAAAGGCCCCAAGAAAAATGAATGAAAATGAAATCGGTAAATTAGTTGTTGATTCATCGATAAAAGTCCATAAAGAATTAGGACCCGGGTTATTAGAATCAGTTTATGAAATTGCATTGTCCCATGAATTGATAAGTCGTGGATTGAAAGTAAAACGCCAGGTGCCAATTTCAATTAATTATCGTGGAATTAAATTTGATGAAGGATTTAAAGCAGATATAATTGTAGAAGATAAAGTGATTTTGGAGCTAAAAGCGTAGAGACTGTTAAACCAGTTCATAAAAAACAAACACAGACCTATTTAAAATTAACTGGACTCAAGCTGGGATATCTTTTGAATTTTAACGAAGAACTCATGAAATATGGAATTACTCGGTGTGTTAATAATCTTGAAGAATAATTTTTCATCTTTGCGTCTTTGCGGGATAAAAGGGAGAAATTTTCATCAGGAGGTACGATGGTAGTTGCCGGAAGTGGCACAGGCTCATTTCGATCGTGGCAAGTGAAGATTTTAACGGCAACCTGGCTGTCTTATGCGGGTTATTATTTTTGCCGCAAGGCGTTTTATGTCGTAAAAAGTGCGCTTTCAGACAGCCTTGGTTTGAATGCAATCGATCTCGCGCATCTGGGTACAGCCTATCTTGTTTTTTATATGGTTGGCCAATATTCGAGCGCATTTTTTGGCAGGAAACTGGGGCCGAAACGCCTTTTATTGGTTGGGATGGGTATATCTGCAGCATGTAATTTTATCTTTGGCATCTCAAATAGCTTTTGGACAATTGCATTATTTCTTGCTCTAAATGGATTGGCACAGGGTACGGGCTGGCCAGGCTGTATCGGCAGCCTTGCCTATTGGTTCAAACGCAAACAGCGGGGCAGTGTTCTGGGTGTCTGGTCAACCTGCTACCAGGTCGGTTCTGTGGCTGCGACCTCCTTTGCGGCCTTTTTGCTTGGGCAAATGGGTTGGCGCTGGTCATTTTTTGGAGCGTCTATCGTTTTGCTTGCCATATGGTTCGTCGTTCTCATCCTGCATCCAAACAAACCTGAAGATGTTGGTTACAAATCAGTTGAAGAGGAATCTGAAGATGCTTCTGAATGCGTAGAAAACGGCAGCCTCGGCTGGAGCGCCGATGTTGTAAAGACAATTATTACCATGGGTTTGATCTATTTTTGTATCAAGTTTTTACGTTATGCATTATGGAGTTGGGCGCCTTACTTTTTAAATAAAAATTACCTGCTCGCGGGCGATGATGCCGGCTATCTATCCACTGTTTTTGATCTTGCAGGCTTTGCCGGCGTTATTTTCGCCGGATTTGCTTCGGATCGTTTCTTTAAAGGAAAGCGAGCACTGATTACTTTTTTTATGTTGGGCTTGATGACCCTCTCATTTTTTCTGATGTATTATCGCGGTGCGACTAGCTTGATGTACTTCACAATTTCTATGGGATGTGCCGGATTTATGCTCTATGGACCGGATTCACTCATCTCTGGTGTTGGCGCCATTGACGTCGGTTCAAAACGTGGTGCTTTGGTTGCGGCCGGGATTATCAATGGGACGGGATCCATTGGCCCAATTTTCCAGGAACAAATTATTGGCTGGCTCTACGAAAAAAACAATAACGACCTCGTTCCGATTTTCACCATCATGGTTGTGGTTGCCGCGATTAGTGCATTTTTAACCTTTTATCTGTGGTGGAAATCCAGAACTGGAAAGTCAAATTTATAACTTGGCAGGAATGAAAAATTTAAAAAAATGACTGAATCTGCGGAGGAGATATGACACATTTCAGAAATAAAGATTTTCAGTATTTTGGGATTAAAATATTAATTCTGATTGGATTTGCGTTTTTCATTCTGCAGTGTCAAAGCGAAAAATCATCAAATAGCACGGTCTCTAAAATCCTAAAAGTTCAACCAGAATTTGTAACCAGTGCACCACATGGCCGATTGGCAATTGCCGGGGAAAATGAAGATAAAATACAGGTTTTAACGGTTTGGGGCACGCCGTATGAGATGGGGAAAGCGCACGGTGTTCTCTTAAAAAACGAAATCACTGATCACGTGCAAAATATGATTCAACTTATGGTTGAAAAAGCCGGCAAACCTGTGGCATTGCTCGATCAGGTTTATGCAGAAACAAAACCATTCATCCCTGCCCATTTTATCGAAGAAATGCAGGGACTGGCCGATGGTTCCGGATTGCCGCTACAGGACATCATCCGTGCGAATATTATTGGCGAAGCAGGGGAGTGGCATTGCAGTTTATTTGGCGCCTGGGGCAAAGCAACTGCTGCCGATGGCCATCTTTACCAGCTGCGAAGTCTGGATTATGAAACTGGCGCCAATATCCAAAAATATCCTCTGATTGTTGTTTATGTACCTGAAAATGGACACCCTTTTGCCAACATAACCTGGGCAGGTGTGGTTGGATGTATTTCAGGAATCAGCCTTGAAAAACTGGCGATCAGCGAAATCGGCGATGATTATCACAAAGAAAGAGACACATTTGCCGGTATTCCGTTTATGTTTTTGCTGCGGGATATTTTGCAATTTGACAAAAGTCTTGACGAAGCAATAAACCGGGTCAGAAATGCACAGCGCACAACCTCGCTAATGTACGGAATCGGCGATGGAGAATTTGGTGAGTTGCGCGGATTGCAGACATCCCGGGAAGTTTGCAATGTTTTTTCACCTGAAAACCTCGAGCCGGTTACCGACGCCCACCAGCGAATTGAGGATATCGTCTATTGGGGAATGAGTTGGGATGTGCCCGAATATGATGGCCCACTCCATGATAAATTGCTCGAATATTATGGTAAAATTAACGCTGAGGTGATAATTAACGATATCGTCTCCTCCGTCGGGACAGGAAATTTACAGACGGTTGTCTATGATTTGACAGCGATGCAAATTTGGGTGGCAAACGCAAAAGCAGACCACGAATCGGGCGAGCTTGATGCATATAACCGGCAATTTTTACAATTTGACATGAATGCTATTTTTGCTGGTGCAATTCAAAATTCGAATGAAAACAATTAATTCAGAAATCTAATTGATGAAATTATATTAAACTCAATTACTTTGGAGTGCAGCACATGATTTTTTCTATGAGAAATAAAATGAATGTTAAAATAATCAGCTTGATTCTTTTTGGCATACTAAATATCACAAATTTGCATGGTGAGAAAAAGGCGGAAATTCTTACACAACCATTTGATCCACACCCGTTTTTTGAATTATTTGAATGGCAAATTTACTACGGTGATTTAGCTGTTGATGACGTTTTTTCGGATAAAACAGGCGGCTGGAAAAAGGAAACATTAAATTTGACCTGGAAGGGCAAGGCAAAAGTAAAGTGGTACCGCCGCGAAGTGACCATCCCGAAAAAATTAAAAGGAAAAGACGTCGTGCTCATTCTGCGCGTTGATGGCGATGGCACAGTTTATAAAGACGGCAAACAAATATTCAAATCGAGCCAGCGATCTGGCCGTTTCGTTTTATTATCGCCGGCGCAATCGGGCGAAAAATTTACTTTAGCCGTTCGCGCCGGGAAACATGGATACGATACACGCCTTTTTCAAGCGGATCTTGTCGGGATGCCGGTTGGATATGGCGCTTTTGTAAAAGCAGCCGAAAAAATTAATGAGCTGCAGCCAGGCTCAGGGATTGAAATCAAAAACTTTCGTTATAAAATTTCCGCAAGCGATGCTGCAGCACAGATGAATTTCCCTGATACGGAATGGGAAGAAACCACATCCCGCAAATCCTGGCCCGGCGAATTTAAACATGCGTGGTACCGCACAACTTTCAGGCTGCCGGATGAAATTGGTGGTTACCCTGTGCTCAACAAAACGCTTCGATTTTTTACCAGCATCAATGATAAAGGCGAAGTCTGGCTCAATGGCAATAAATTGGGCAATGTTGAAGATGAAACGGTGCTATCGCTGCCCAAATCGAAAAAAGAAAATGAAGTGCTGCAATTTTCCATCAAAGTTGTCAATGTGCACGGGACTGGTGATTTGCGTTACGTCCGGCTCATGACGGACGAAGAATACCAGTTGAACAAAAAATATACAGAACTTGCCGGTCAAATCGATCGCCTCGACCGTTATTTTCTGCGCCATCCCGCACCGGAAAAGGAGTGGCTGAAATCAGCTACAACTAGTATCAACACTATTTTAACAAGCGATGAAAACCTTGATGGTAAGTTGAATAAAATTAGTTCTTTTCTAAAATCTATTAATGAAAAAATGGCTACGCATCCGGCGCTCATGGTGCAGCCTTATTTGCAGAATATGAAAGAAGATGGCGTCACAATTATGTGGGAAACAGTGTTGCCAGGTTACGGAACTGTGGAATTTGGCGAGGGAAATTCACTGAACTCCAAAATTTTTGGTCAGTACGCTCCGACGACAATTCATGAAATAACGCTGGTTGGCCTGCAAAAAGACACGGATTACTCGTACCGTGTTATCTCCGGAAATATGGCCAGTCCGGTACAAAAATTTCATACGAAAAAGCCCACGGATGCTCCTTTCAAATTTCTGATCTGGGGCGATAATCGCAGTTATCCAAAAGTCACTGAAAATGTTGTGAAATTGATGGCGCGCGAAAATGCAGATTTGGTCACCAATGTTGGGGATGTCGTCACCTCCGGGCACCGTTTGTCGGAATGGGTTGATGAATATTTATATCCGATGCGCTGGTTTGGTGGCCAGGTCGCGTCGTATATTTCAATTGGAAATCACGAATACGGCGGTTATTGGGATATCCGTGAAGTACCGCCATTCGATAATCGCGTCCACCATCCCGTGTCTTCCACGGGCAGCACCGAATATTGGTTTTCCTACGATTATGGCAACGCCCATTTCGTATTCATTGATCCCAACAAATCTGAAGGACCACTCGGCGACAGAATTCCACCCGGTAGCCAGCAGTACGAGTGGTTCAAAAATGACCTGGAAAAAGCAAAGGATAAGTACGAGTGGATTTTTGTCTTTTTTCATCACCCACCTTATTCCGAAGCCTGGTCGGGTGGTTATTACGACGGTGAAGAGCATTTGCGCAAGGAAATTGTACCGATCATCGAAGCGAACAACGTCGCGATTGTTTTCAGTGGCCATACCCATGATTATGAGCGTGGTTTGCCCCATCCGCCCTACGATCCTGCGACAGGAAAAGGCAACAATGCTGCCTATATTATAACGGGAGGTGGCGGCTCATCTCTCGATAACCACAAGTACTACGAATGGGAGCAAATCGACCTGCCCGACCACAAGGCACGGCCTGATAGCCACGAAACGGATGAAGGCGAATATTACGAATATCACTATTGCGTTGTTGAAATTGATGGTAAAACATTAAAATTTAAAGCCATAAAAATGAATGGCGATGGCACCGATGGCGGAATACTTGATGAATTTGAATTGAGACATTAAAAATATATTTTTTGCCACAGATCGGCACAGATCGAACACGGTAATTTTTTTCACTTTGTTTAAGAAACGGTATGATCTAATCTCGAACGTTTGGAGTTATGGCTGTAAACCAGCTCGCTTTTTTACAGGGCAAATCTCCTTTTGTCATTTCGGTTTCTTTCGCCTTCATTAGAAGTGAAGCTTTGACATTATTCTTACAAATTTCAAAGTATTACATAAAAATTCGAAAGCGAAAGAATGCCGGAATCTCGATCGTAACTATTAAGACGTATGAGACCCCGGGATTGCCTGGAGCGCAAACCGGGGTGACACTCATCGGGGATTTGTTACTGTAAATCAACTCGTTCTTTAAGCAGAGCGATATTTTTCAAATCTGTGTTCCATCAGTGAGTATCAGTGCCAAATTGTTTTTTTAATTAAAAGATGGAATTGAAAATGAAGAGCAACACAATTAACCGGCGCAAATTTATCAAACAAGTTTCCGGTGCATCTTTGGCAGTTGCTGGATTTCCGCACCTCATTGCTGCCAAAACTTTAGGGCGAGAAGGTGCTGTGGCGCCGAGCGAAAAAATAAATATGGCTTGCATTGGCGTCGGAGGGATGGGTTCAATTAACATGAAATCCTTCCTTGATAAAAATGACGTGGTCGTGCGTGCCGTTTGTGACGTTGATAAAAAACATGCCCTGCGAGCGCAAAGCGCCATCAATCGCTACTATAAAAATAATGATTGCCAGGTTTATTATGATTTTCGCGAACTGCTCGCTCGTACTGATCTCGACGCGGTGACGATTGCCGTGCCCGATCACTGGCACGCACTCATTGCAATCGCTGCTGCCCGCCGTGGTCTCGATATTTACGGCGAAAAACCGCTGGCGTTCAATATCCCGGAGGGGCGGGCTCTCTGTAATGCCGTGGACCGATACGGCATCGTCTGGCAAACCGGCAGCTGGCAGCGTTCAGAACGCCACTTTCGTGTCGCATGCGAGTTGGTGAGAAATGGGCGGATCGGCGATGTGCATACGGTTCTCGTCGGACTGCCCGAAGGATTTACCGCAACCGGAAAGGCGTTTTTGCCCGCTGAACCAGTGCCTGCTGAGCTTGATTATGAAATGTGGCTGGGGCCGGCACCCTGGCTGCCGTACCACCAGGACAGGTGCCACTTTAATTTCCGCTGGAACAATAATTTTGCTGCGGGAATAATCAGCGACTGGGGTGCGCACCATTTGGATATTGCCCACTGGGGCATGGGAACAGAACACTCCAGCCCGATTGAAATCGAAGGAAAAGCGGATTATCCGGATGGCAAAGACGGGTTGTTCAATACCCCGGTGACTTATAAATTTGCCGGCAAATATGCCGAAGGATTTCGGCTCATCGCGGCTAATGCCAGCCAGCAGCCGAAAGGCATGGGTACGCATTTCATCGGGTCAGAAGGGTGGGTGCATGTCAGCCGTGGTGGAATGGACGCTTCCCCGAAGTCCCTGTTAAAATCAGTCATTGGACCGGGTGAAATTCATCTTTACAAAAGCACCGATCACACCCGCAATTTTCTCGACTGTGTTCGCAGTCGAAAGAAAACGATTACTCCGGCTGAAGTAGCGCACCATTCTATAATGCCCGGCTTTCTCGGCAGCATTGCCATGCGGCTCGGGCGAAAATTACAGTGGGATCAAAAACAGGAACGGTTTATAAATGATGACGAAGCAAACCGGATGTTATCGCGCCCGATGCGTAGCCCGTGGAGGCTTTGAAATGAGAAATGATAGAAAATTCGCAGGTAAGTCCAAGTTTTCCGAACTATCAACCATTGATATTTTAGTGGATAGATTAAGGCCATTCACCGTTCTCATTTTGATGCTTGTTTTTACAGCTTTAATTTTTCCAACCGCTATGCACGGTCAGGTCACAGCGGGGCAGGCAAAAAAAATCGAGCAGGCGCTTCCGGATAAAGTGATCAGCCAACCTAAAAAGTCACGCAAACTGTTGGTATTTTCCCGGACTGACGGCTATCGGCATGACGCCATTCCATTTGCCAACAAAACCTTCGAACTCATGGCGCAAAAAACCGCCGCTTTTGACGTTGTTTTTAGCGAAGATTTGGCCGTGTTTGCACCGGACAAAATCAAGGAATTCGATGCCATTCTGCTGAATAATACAACAAATTTAAAGTTTGATGATCCGGTTTTAAGAAAAAGTCTGCTGGAATTTGTGAAAAGCGGTAAAGGTCTGATTGCTATTCATGCAGCAACGGATAATTTTTATGACTGGCCCGAAGCCGCAGAAATGCTCGGTGCGCAATTTGATGGCCATCCATGGAATGGCAATGGAACATGGGCTATCGAGATAACCGATCACAAGCATGTTTTGAATCGCAGCTTTCAGGATAAAAATTTTCAAATTTGCGAGGAGATTTACCGCCATAAATTTCTGAATTTAAGAAAAAATAGCCGTGTACTCATTGGCCTCAATATGCGCGATAAAACCAATTTAGCGGCAAAAGGCGTTCATTTTACCGACCGGGATGTTCCGATCAGTTGGGTGCGTAAATTCGGCAAAGGCCGCGTCTTTTATTGTTCATTCGGGCATAATCCGGAAATTTATTGGAATGCGGCCATTTTACAGCATTATTTAGCCGGCATTCAATTCGCATTTGGTGATTTGAAAGCAAACACAAAACCCATTCCTTTTGTTATTGAAAACGTACTCGATTTCACCGAACTCGATTCGTTACTCGACCAACTTGCGGCCTATAAATTTGGCGAAAGTCTGGAGCATCATTTTGCTCTGCGTGAATTTATCTCATTGGCCCACCAATCTCCAAAAACCAGCCGCACGACTGAAAAAAGATTAATCAAATTCCTTGAATCAGATGCCAGTCTGGACGGCAAACAATATATTTGCCAAATGCTCGGTATTTATGGTTCAAAGAGATCAGTGAATCAATTGGCAAAAATGCTCAACAATTCAGCAACCGTTGAAATGGCCCGATTTGCCCTCGAAAAAATCCCGGATAAAGCCGTCGATCGAGCTTTTCGAAAAGCATTGTTGAAATCCCGCGGTACAGCAAAAATTGGAATTATAAATTCCATTGGCGAGAGACGGGACTTCAAAATCGTGCCTAAATTAAAACAAATGATCTATTCCGAAGATAAAAATGTGGCTACGGCTGCCATCGCAGCTTTGGGGAAAATTGGCAATAAATCGGCCATTCAAGCATTGTCAGAAGCCAGGGTAAATCTCGACCATTTGCATGCAGAAGTTGTCGATGCTTATCTGAATTGTGCCGATCAATTGCTCGAGCTAAAGAAGACAAGTGAAGCCAGTAAAATTTATAAGACGCTTTTCAGTTCGTCCGAACCGAACACCGTGCGCTATGCCGCCTTGAATGGTCTGGTTCACAGCGGTGTTCACGGCGTTGGTGAATTGTTGATCGAAGTTTTGAAAAACGACAATTCGGAGATGCGTGCAGCAGTTGCGATGATTGTTCGCGGGATGCCGCCGGAGTTTAATATTCGCGGAATCGTCAAGTCATTGCCCGTATTAGCAGCCGGAGACCAGGTGAAAATCCTCGATGCTTTGAGCAGCAGACGTGATCCTGAATTATTAAAAATTGTCACCGAATTGGCCGTGAATAAAAATGATGACGTTGCTATCGCAGCGCTGCAAACAATGGGTGAAATAGGTGATACTTCATCCGTTTATTTTTTGGCAAAACTCGCATGTCAGCCCAACTTGAAGGCTCCTGCCGCCCGCACAAGTTTATACCGGCTTCCCGGAAATGGTATCGAGTCCCGGATTGTCGATCTTATGCCGAATGTCGATTCAAATACGAAATTTCAGCTCATTCGCAGTTTGCGAGTCCGGAAGCCACGTGATCCCGATTCATTCATTGCCGATGCGTTGTTAAAATCAGCCGGTTCAAATGAAGCAAAAATTCGACTGGAGTCGATTCGGGCCTTGCAGTTAATTGCAAAACCGGACAAAGCCCTGCAGTTGGTTGATTTGTTAATTGCAGCAGCGGATGAAACTGAGCGTGCTGCATTGGAAAAAACACTGCACGCTGTTGCAATAAAAGAATCCAGCGGAACAAAAGAGCATTCAGAAATTTCCGAATTTATTCTCTCGATTTTACCAAATATCACCGCTATTGAAGCGCGGCGATCTTTATTGCTGGTGCTTGCTAAAATTGGTCATCAATCCTCGTTACCGGTGCTTAGAAATACGCTGATGGACACCAGTACCGCTCTTAAATCCGCAGCCATTCGTGCATTGTCACAATGGCCAACAGCCGAACCCGCACAGGAATTGGAAAATTTAATCCTTACAAGTGATTCCGCTGTCGATCGGGTTTTGGCGTTGCGTGGCTTCGTTCGCATGGCTGGAATTATTGGGAAAAAAGACAAAACCGAAGCCATCAAGCGCTACCAGCGTGCAATGGAATTATCGAAAAATGATAGTGAAAGAAAATTGGTCCTTTCTGGCCTGGGAACCATGGACACGGAATCTGCATTTGACATGGCGGTACATTATTTAGAAGTTCCTTCTCTGCGACCAGAAGCTGAAGTTGCTGCTGTGAAAATTGCCGCGGAAATCCTGGTGCACCATCCGGTAAAAACAAAAAAAGTGCTGATTCAGATTCAACAAAATTCCCCAAATACAGGCATAGTTGCTGAAGCGCAGCAGCACATTAATCAGATCGAAAAATTTGAAGGATTTATCACACAGTGGCAAATTGCCGGGCCCTTCACACACGAAAGTGAGGACCTTTTTTACTTCGAATTCCCGCCGGAGAAAAATGATTTAAATATTGAATGGCAGACAGTTACAGCGGTTACCGATAAAAATGCACCTTGGCAGGTAAATCTAACAAATTTGTTTGGTGGTGGCACATTCTGCGCTGCATATTTACGCACGAATATCTGGGCTGAGCAAGCTCAAAAAGCCAATCTCGAACTCGGCAGCAACGATGGAATCAAAGCCTGGTTTAACGGCGAACTGATCCACAGCAACGATACCTCGCGTACCGTTTCGCCTGCTGCTGATGTTGTGGCCATCGAGCTGAAAAAAGGGTGGAACACAGTAATGATTAAAATTCGTCAACTTGGAGGATCCTGGGGCGCTTGCGCACGAGTACGAAATTTGGACGGCAGCAAGATTCAAAATTTGAAAGTCCAGCCAATTAAGAATTAGAGGATTGCATATGAAAACATTAAAACTCGGAATTATCGGCGCCGGATTTATCGCAAAGTTTCAAGCGCAGGCCATTGCGCAAATACGGGAAATAGATATCACCGGCGTCGTTTCGTTGGAGTCTGCGCAAGAGTTTTCACAGTATGTCTATGACCTGGGAATTGGCCCCTGCACAGTTTATGAAAATATTCGAAAAATGGCACAGAACGTCGATGCCATTGCGATTTTTACCCCCAATTTTACCCGTGTTGCCATCGTTGAAGAAATCGTTGCTGCCATAAAAAATGGAGCCGCACTCAAAGGTATAATCTGCGATAAGCCGCTGGCGCGAAACATGGCCGAAGCACGAAAAATTCTCAAACTTGTTGATGAAGTCGACGTGCGAACAGCGTATTTTGAAAATCAGGTTTTTATGAAGTTAATTCGAGCGCAGATGCAACAATTGGCGCCGCAGCAAAAATCCATGGGGCCACTGATGTTGACACGCTCTTCTGAAGAACACGGCGGTCCGCACATGCCGTGGTTTTGGGATCCGACAAAACAGGGTGGCGGTGTTTTGAGCGATATGGGATGCCACAGTATCGCTGTCGGCTGGTACACGCTGACGCCACCAGACAAGCCGTTGACATTTCTGCAGCCGGTCTCGGTTTCTTGTGACTGTGCTCTATTAAAATGGGGGCAGCCGAAGTGGCGTGAAAAATTACTGCAAGATTTTGGTGTCGACTATAGCAAAACACCGGCGGAAGACTTTGTCACCGGCATGGTGACTTTTAAAAATCCTGAGACCGGGCAATTGGTCAAAGCTCAATTTACCAATTCGTGGATGTTTGAAAAGCAGGGATTACGTCTGTTCATGGATGGCATGGGCCCGGGATACGCCTTCGAAGTCAACACCTTGAATTCATCACTGCAAGTTTTTATCGGTGACGCAGCAGCTGATGCTGTTGCGGATGCAGAAATCGCGCTGGAGAAATCGACGGCATCGCGAGGATTGCTTGCTGTGCAACAAAATGAGGCGGATCTGTACGGATACACCGATGAAAACAAAGATGCTGCGCTTGCATTCCTCGCCGGGCGCGATGGATTTTTGTCCTGGGAATACGGGCTGGAAATTACCAAACTAATCATGGCCGCGTATATGGCAGATGAAAAAAAACAAACTATTGATTTGACGGATCCCGAAGTGCAAACGGAATTGGAAACTTACATTCCATTAATTCAGCAGGGGCGTGGTGCTGAAATATTGTTTTAATAATTTTGCTATATTGATTTGCAATAGTAATATCTTATAAAACGCGTTCAGGATGTCATTCCGGGTTCGATGTTTTTTATCGAATCCCGGAATCTCACGCTGATGGCAACGGTCGGACATTATTTTTGCAGATTTGTATAAACCATTACTTAGTTTATTTAAATAGTTGGAAATCCTTGTATGAAAAAATGCACTTATTTGTTAGCGATAATTTTACTGATCGTTGCAGGATGTGAATCAAAAAAAACATCCCCAGTTAGCAAAATATTGTACACATTTAACAATCCTTCCTCGCCTGAAGTTCTCGTAGCCGCGCACCGGGCAGTGCATTTGTACTATCCGGAAAATTCCCTCGCAGCCATTCAGCATGCCATCGATATGGGCGTCGCAATCATCGAAATTGATGTCCGGCAGACGATGGATGGCATGCTTATTTTGATGCACGACAAAACGCTCGAGCGCACAACAAACGGGACTGGCAGGGTGGATTCTTTAATGTGGTCGGATATAAAAAAATTGTCCCTTAAAAATGCACCGGATGATTCCCTCACACATTTTATCCCAACTCTTGAGCAGGCGCTCTTGCTGGGAAAAAATCATTTGATGTTTGATCTTGATAATAAATCAGCTTCACTGCGTGACCTGGTTGCACTTGTTCAAAAAACAGAAACCCAAAAACAGGTTATGTTCTTTGATCATGACTTCGCTGTGCTCGATAGCATCAAATTGCTCGATCCCAAACTTTTGGTTTTACCACGCGCAGAAACCTTCGAAGAAGTGAAAATGGCAATTGCACGGTTTAATTCGCCGGTGATTCAAATTAACGCAGATATTTTTACTTCCGCGGTTGATTCAACAATTAAAGCGGCGGGCGCCAATTTGTGGGTTAACTCGCTCGGAAAACTTGATCGGAAAGCACGAAAAGACAGCGTGCAATCTGCATATTTGCCATTCATAATCGGGAATGCGGATATCGTGCAAACCGATAACCCTGATTTGTGGCTAAAATTGCTGGATGAAACGCGATTTTAAATAGTGAAAGTAGGGAAATGGTGAAAAAACGTATATATTTCTCGCTTGCGGCTGGGCTCGTTTTTGTATTTGTGAATTCAGTATTATTGTTTTCACAAATTCGAACAGTGTCTGATCTCCCAAAATCTGGTTTTGCTGAAAGAATTAAAACTGCGGTTGATAACATCTGGATAATTGATACGCACGAGCATCTGGAATCAGAAACCGCTCGTATCGCCAATGCCGATAAACTGGATTTTACCCACCTGTTTCGACATTATGCGTTGGAGGATTTGACTTCGGCAAGCAACTCACTTGACATGATCGGCGTTATTTTCGGTCAGGACTTTTCCATTGACGAGCGCTGGCAATTGTTTGCCCCCTATTTTCAGGTTATGCGAACCACCGGCTACGGTCGTGTGCCGCTCATCGCTGCAAACGATCTTTATGGATTTTCTGATATCGATGAAAATAATTATAAAGAATTATCCCAGAAAATAAGAGAAGCCAGCAAAGCCGGATTGTACAAGAAAATATTAAGAGACAAAGCCCGAATTGAGCTTTCCATTCTCGATGGTAGTATAGCGCAGTTTGATTCCAGCCAATTCCGGCATGTGGAGCGGTTTGATAATTTTGTCATGATTTCCTCCAAAAGCAGCATCACGAAAATTGCCAAAGATTTTCGAATTGAGATTCACAATTTGGCGGATTATTTAACTGCTCTGCGCAAGGCTGTTTCAAATGGCGTGCAGCGTAAAATGGTGGGCATCAAGTCGGGTCTGGCCTACAATCGCACCCTCGATTTTGGCAACTGTCCCGAAGACCGAGCACAGTCCCATTTTTCTCGAATATTGAATACCAAACCTGGATCACCCCTGTTGTCTGCGGCTGAAATGAAAGAGCTGCAGGATTATATTATGCACCGGCTTGTTGACTTGGCTGAAGAATTTGATCTACCTGTGCAAATTCATACCGGGCTTCAGGCTGGAAACGGCAATATTATTACCAATTCCAACCCAACCCACTTGACAAAACTTTTGATGGCGCATCCGCGCGTTGATTTTTGTTTGTTCCACGGCAGCTATCCTTACGGTGGCGAACTTGCCGTGCTGGCGAAAAATTTTCCCAATGTTTATATCGATATGTGCTGGAGTGCTATCATTTCGCCATCGTACAGTAAACGCTATTTACACGAATGGATCGAGACGGTTCCCGCCAATAAAATTTTGGCTTTTGGCGGCGATTACAGTGTTGTTGAGCTCGTTTATGCCCACGCTGTGATGGCGCGGCGCATCGTTGCTGAAGTGCTCATTGAAAAAGTTAGCAGCGGCTATTTGAGTGAAAAAGAAGCCATCGCAGTTGCGCAGCGAATATTGCGTACCAACGCACTTGAAGTTTTTCGCTTGCAGGGGCATTCGCGGAAACCGGATGATCTCGCTGTTTTGAATCGACCGGGCAATTTAAAACAGTGGTGGCAAATTCATCGCTCGACCAAAGGTTTTATTCGTGATTGGATTGTTGTCGGGCCATTTGAGTTTGGAAGCGGATTGGATAACCCACTTCCACCAGAAGAAAGTAACAATATTTCACACACATTTAACGGCGCCGGTGAAAAGATATACTGGCAAAATGTGCTGACAAATGAATCAGGGCACTTAAATTTCCTATCCGTTTTTCAGAATAGCCTGAAAATTCAACAGGGCGATTTGACTGGCATGGCCTACGCATACGCCGAAATTTCCAGCCCGGTGACAAAAAATATTCGTATGTCACTTGGCAGCAATGATGGCGCAAAAATTTGGCTCAATGATACTATTATTTACAACAAACACATTGGCAGGCGTGCTTTTGCAGATAACGAGTTTTTGGATATTCACCTGAAAAAAGGCACGAACAAACTCCTGGTGAAAGTGGAAAATCTGGGCGCCAATTGGGGGCTTTACGTTCGTTTAATTGATCCGGAAGATGAAATTGAGGTGAAAGGGTTTTAGGCATTGGTTAAGCTCAGCAAAATTGCGATGCTTTTTCTTTTTTGCAGTTTCTTCAGTGATCTCGCAGCTCAGGCTGATTGGGAAACGCTGATGACGGAATTTCGCGATCCACCCATAGAATACCGTCCGCACACCCGCTGGTGGTGGCCGATGTCAGTGACCAAAGAAGAGATTACCTGGGAGTTGGAGCAAATGCACGCCCACGGCATCGGTGGCGTCGAGCAGATTACAATGCAGCGTTTTTATGAAAAGGGCAATGTGTCGTTCATGTCTGCTGAGTTCATCGATTTGCTAAAGCATATGGTTTTTGAGGCCAAGCGGCTCGGTATGAAAGTTTCGATCAATTTTGGCGGCCCGGGCTGGATAATCGGGGGGGACTGGGTTCCGGAAAATGAGCGCAGCAAAGATATTGTGCCAACATCAATCATCGTTACGGGACCAGCATTATTTGACCAGAAACTCCCAACAAAATTAACTAAAACGAAGCGTTCATGGGAGAAGTTTACACCTAAATTAAGTGGAGATGAAAAATTACTCGCAGTCGTTGCAGGGAAAATTGAAAACAAAAAAATTGATGAAAAATCGCTACAGATTTTAACCGATTACGATAGCCAAAATTTACTGAAATGGCAGATTCCAGATGGCCAATGGCGTATCATGGCGTTCTGGCTTAAAACCAATCCCGGTGAAGCCGTCGATCATTTTAGCGAAAAAGCCATGCAGCATTACTGCGAAGACTTTGGCGGCAAACTGTACCAGGCATTTGGCGCTGAATTCGGTAAAACGGTTGAGTCGATGTTTGCCGATAGTTTTGAATTGCCCAACTCCGCTTCCGGAATTTATTGGAGCGATGATTTGCTGGAGCAATTCCAAAAATCCAAAAAATACGATGTAACCAAATATCTGCCAGCAATTTGGTGGGATGTTGGTGATATTTCACCAAAAATTCGATTTGATGTAAACGAATTTTTACATCAGCAAGGATTGAATGCGTTTTTCAAGACTTTTACAAATTGGTGCGCGCAACACAATGTTAAAGCCCGGATTCAGCCCTATGGATTGACAACAGACAATATTGAAGCCGCGGGCATGACGCACATCCCTGAGATGGAAATCACTCCGGGAGAGAAAGATCAGCACCCCTGGTTCGACACGCGCATTGGACCGAAAAAATATGTCGCCTCCGGTGCGCACATTTACGGGCGGAAAATAATTACCACCGAGGCCTATACTTTTATGCATTGGGAACGGTACCGTTCGACGCTTCAAGAATTGAAAATCGCCAGCGATGGCTATCTGCGCTCGGGTGCGACAAAATTCTACAATCACGGTTACAGTTACAGTCCGGAGCGGGATATTGCGCCTTCGCGCACCATCGGTTTTGCAGCTTTGCTCAATCATCAAAATATTCTGTGGAAATATTATCCATTGCTCGCTGAATACGTTGCCCGTTGCGCCGTGCTGCTGCAAAAAGGTGATTTCGCGCCGGACATCGCTATTTATTCTCCGCTGGCTAACCAATGGACTAAAGTTGTTCTCAATGCACGAAAATGGACGCGCGAGTTCGATTGGGGCGAACTGGGACACTTGCTGATTTCAAATGGCTACGATTTTGATCTATTGAATGATGATGCATTGCAGAATATGGCCAGTGTTGCAGACGGGAAGTTGAAAGTTGGAAATTTGCAGTACCAGGCTCTTCTGCTGCCAAATATCGAAAGCATGCCGCTTAAAACATTGAATAAAATAGAGAAATATATCAAAAGTGGCGGGCAGGTCATTACGCTGGATAATTTGCCAAATGCGGCGGTCGGATTTGAAAATTCGAAGGAAAACGATAGTGCAGTTCAGGAAATTGTGCAGCGCGTTTTTGATCAAAACGGAAAAAAGAATGTCGGGAAGGGCACAACATGGTTTGTTGAAAATGTAATTCATCGGCCAATCTGGTGGGATAATTACGCCAGTGCTTTTGATCCATTCCTCACTATTTTGCGTGGTATTATCGCCCCGGATTTTTCGATTGATTTTGCCCAGCACGGTTTGCGAAAAAACGATGGATTAACGTTTTATCATCGTAAATTCAACGGCAGCGATATTTATTTTGTCGCCAATATTCAGGACACACCCGTTTCTTTGCCTGTTATTTTTCGTGTTCAAAATAGCCTTGTGGAAAAGTGGAATCCGCTTACAGGCTATATTGAAAAAGTACATCATTTCGTTAAAAAGAACTCAGGGATTCAATTGCCGGTCAACCTGCAGGCTTATGAATCGACGATTTATATTTTTCATCCACGCAAGAATGGCATGCATGTAACAGCCAGCGATTTCAGTCAAATTCTTTCTCTGACCAGGGAAAAAATTAGCGTTGTTGCTGAGAAAAATGGAATCCATCAAATTACAATTCGAATTGGCAATAAATCTTTAACCAAAGAATCGGTCGTTAACGGGATTCCCGCTGTTATGAAAATTGCTGGCCCCTGGCAGCTCACCCTTAAAAATGGTAGTCACCCAATAATCGATAAAAAACTTCATCACTTGACATCGTGGACAACCGATTCCCTGACTAAAAATTTTAGTGGCACTGGAAAATACGAAACTGATTTTTCTCTCACTGGAACTTTTTTACAATCGGATAATCGCCTTCTGCTCGATTTAGGACGTGTTTGCAATGTGGCAGAAGTTTATGTGAATACCGAAAAATCTGGCATTATTTGGATGCCGGGGCAGTCTCTCGATATCACGAAATTAGTACGAAAAGGGCAGAACACGCTGGTTGTTTTGGTGACAAACACACTGATAAATCGGGTTGCCGCCATGAAAAAAAATAATCCTGTTCCAAATGATTTGATTCCCCAATTGGGACAGGGTGTTTCTGACAGGCTGCCGCGCGAATATGGCTTCAAGCCGCTGCCGGCGTCCGGATTATTGGGCCCGGTTGAAATAAAAGTGCAAAAAATAGTGGAGATTAATCTGTGATAAAAATTGTTGTCTCCGCCGCACTTCTTTTTCTGGTTAAGAATTCAGTCATTGCACAGGCAGGCTTCGACGCTGCACGGGTCGATTGTGGTCTGATTGAAAATAATGAAATTACCGAAGCATCCGGGATTGCCGCCAGCAGAAAAAATGCGAATATTCTCTGGACGCACAACGATTCCGGCGACAAAAACCGGATATTTGCAATCAATACAAAAGGAGAACACCGGGGCACATTTTTGCTCGTCGGAGCAGAAAATCGCGATTGGGAAGACATCGCTGTGGGGCCGGGTCCCAATAAAAAGGATTCCTATATTTACATTGGTGATATTGGTGATAACAATGCGCAAAAATATACAAAATACATTTATCGTGTCCCGGAGCCGGAAATTGCAAAGGGAAGGCCACCAGTATTGCATCAAATCAGCGAGGTCGAAACTTTCGCCTTCCAGTATCCGGATGGCAATCGCGACGCAGAAGCCTTGCTGGTTCATCCAATGACAAAAGATATTTATATCATTTCCAAACGGGAAGAAAAAGTACGTGTCTACTGTGCGCCCTGGCCGCAGGCATTTACAAAGAAGAATTTTCACAGCATTACAATAGTAGAATTTATCACTGAGATAGAGCTGAGCTGGGTAACGGCCGGGGATATCTCACCAGATGGAAAATCACTGCTGATAAAAACTGATGATGCTGTTTTTTTATGGCCGCTTGATCCTGAGAGTTCTATTGAATACGCTTTGCAATTGGTGCCACGTACTATGCCGTATGTGGTGGAACCTTTGGGAGAGGCTATTTGTTGGTCGGCCGATGGCACTGGCTATTTTACTTTAAGTGAGGAGCAGGATGCGATTCCTGCCCGGCTTTATTATTACAAAAATTAAGAGGAAAATATGCAGGTACAGTGGATTTTACGAATCGGAGTTTTTGGGACATTTCTGGGACATGGTATTTTTGCTTTCTCCGTAAAACCGGCATGGGTTGTTTTTTTGACAACAGTTGGGTTTTCGGGCGAAATGGCGGTAAAATTGATGCCCGTTATTGGTGTTATTGATATAATTATTGCGGTACTCGCGCTCGTAAAACCGATGCGTGTCGTTCTTATTTACGCGTTCATTTGGGCGCTGGCTACAGCAATTATGCGGCCTGTTGTCGGGTTGCCAATCTGGGATTTTGTCGAGCGGAGTTCCAACTGGGCCGTCCCGCTTGCTTTACTTTTTTTGGCCGGATTACCACGAAAATTCAGTGATCTTTTCAAAATAGAATAAAAATTATAAATGGAGGATGGTTTAGTGAAATCGATGAAAAACTGTATTTCCGCCCTGAGTTTGGGCGTAGCAATCACAATGATGTTGCTATTATTTGCATGTGGACAATCACAAAAAATGGCGAATAATTCGTTAAGTGAGGAAGAAAAAGCAGCAGGCTGGATTTTGCTTTTCGACGGAAAATCGTTTGATGGCTGGCATGGCCTTGGTCGGGATGATTTCCCTGCTGATTATTGGGTTATCGATGGGGATGCGATAAAAAAAATCGCCCAATCCGAAGGGCCAAAAATGCCGGATGGTCAGCCAGTTCAAGGTGGCGACCTCATTACAGATGCTGCATTTGAGAACTATGAATTTAAGTTCGACTGGATGATTTCCTCAGCAGGGAATAGCGGCATAAAATACAATGTGTCTGAAGAAATTTCTGTCTCTCGCAAACCGGCCCACGCTGCTTTGGGCTGGGAATATCAGGTACTTGATGACGCCAATCACAGTGACAACGCTAACCCGACACACCGGGCGGCCGCACTTTATGATGTTTTGCCTGCAAAAGGCAAAACGCTGAAACCGGTTGGCCAGTTTAACCACTCGAAAATTGTCGTCAACGGCACCCATGGCGAGCATTGGTTAAACGGGGTAAAAGTGGTTGAATACGATACGGAAAGCGCTAGTTTTGATTCCCTTTTCCAGAAGAGCAAATACCGCAATATCGAAGGATTTAAAGAGAAAAAAACAGGCCATATCGTTTTGCAGGATCATGCAGATGCTGTGTGGTATCGCAACTTGAAAATACGAAAATTGGATTGAAAAAAAATATAGCGGTGAAGTGCCTGGCACTTTTTTGAATTAGTGCCAGGGACATTTTTACCAGCCAGCCAAATCCGTTCAACCCGTGTTCAAATAATTTAAATGAGGCTCAAATGGATAAAATACGCTGGGGCATTCTCAGCACCGGCTCCATCGCCAACAGTTTTGTCGAAGACCTGAAATTTGTTCCCGATGCGGAAGTTATTGCGGTGGGATCGAGGAAACAGGCAGTGGCAGACAAATTTGGTGACAAACACAACATTCCCAATCGTTATGATTCCTACCACGCACTGGCCAATGATCCTGAAGTGGATGTAATTTATGTGGCAACGCCGCACTCAATGCATGCTGAAAACAGCATTATGTGCATGGAAGCCGGCAAAGCTGTCTTGTGCGAAAAAGCATTTTGTATCACAGCCGGTGAAGCGGAGAAAATGATAGCGGTCGCTCGCAGAGAAAAAGTATTTCTGATGGAAGCGCTGGTGACGCGGCACTTTCCCGTTATACACAAAGTACTCGAGTGGATAAATCTTGGTTTGATCGGCGAGGTGCGAATTGTGCAAGCCAATCGATGTGCGCGTGGAAGTTTCAGGCCAGAACAACGCCATCTTAATCCGGAACTTGGTGGCGGCAGTCTTTTGGATGTTGGGATTTATGTTATCAGTTTTTCCTCGATGATTTACCAGCAAACGCCCAAAAAAGTTGTTGGATTCGGGCATGTTGGTGAGTTCGGTTCTGATGAACAGGGCGCGACGATTCTTGAATATGAAAATGGCGCTCTCGGTGTTCTGACCTTTGCATTGCGGACTGAGGCCGTCAATGAAGCCTATATTTACGGCACAAAAGGGCATATTAAGTTGCCTGAACTTTTTGCTGTGCCAACCTGCGCACGTCTGCATGTAAAGGGCGAGAAAGAAGTCGTATTTAACGATAAGATTAAAGGCAATGGATTAAACTATCAGGTGCATGAAGTGCATCGCTGTTTGCGCGAAGGCTTACTCGAAAGTCCGCGCATGCCGCTGCATGAATCCCTGCAAATAATGCAAACCATGGACAAAATTCGCGCTCCCTGGAGTTTTAGATATCCAAATGATAAAAAGTGATCAAAATCAGATATTGGCTATTAGCTATCGGCTTTTAGCAAAAGCATAAAAAGTTAGCAGCTAAAACCAAAAGCTATATCCAATTTTTTTCGAATTTCATTCACAAGGAGGACTTATGTCAAAAAAAATAACACGCCGTGATTTTATCAAACGTGGATCGATCGGGGTCGCTGCCGGTAGCGCGTTGTTAACTTCAAACGCAGCATCTTATGCAAGAATTATTGGATCGAATGAACGACTCAATTTGGCTGTAGTTGGTATTCGTGGTCGTGGTCGCAGTTTGATAGAAAATTTTGCCGGGATGAAAAACGTTAGAGTGAAAACACTGGTCGATATTGATGAAAATCTATTCGCTGATCGGGTTAAAAAAGTTGAAGAAATGGCCGGATATAAACCAAAAACCGTCTGGGATATGCGCAAAGCGTTTGACGACAAAGAAATCGATGCCGTCGGTATCGCCACTCCAAATCATTGGCATGCTCTGGCTACGATCTGGGCTGCACAGGCTGGCAAACACGTTTACGTCGAGAAGCCATCGTCCCATAATGTTTTCGAAGGCCGCAAAATGGTGGAAGCATCGCGCAAATACAACGTGCTTGTGCAGGTCGGTTTCCAAAACCGGTCGCGCGTTAGCACAAACAGGGGAATCAAGTTTATGCGCGACGGCAAATTAGGCAAAATTTATATGGCCAGAGGGTTGTGTTTTAAGCCTCGGGCAGATATCGGTAAATACCCGGATGGCCCCCTGAAACCGGGTGAAAAATTCCGTATGAATCTGGAAACCAGTGGTTATCAACCCCCTTACACTGAGGAATATTTGAAAAAAGTCCATTACGAAATGTGGCTCGGACCGGCTCCCGATCGTGCTTTTAACCGCAACAGATTCCACTACAACTGGCATTGGCATTGGGATTACGGCAATGGTGACACCGGAAACCAGGGACCGCATCAGTTTGATATTGCACGCTGGGGATTGGGCAAAGACGAATATCCGGTGAGTGTTCGGTCATACGGTGGCTATTTCGCTTACGATGGCGCCCAGGAAACGCCAAATACCCAGACTTCTATATTCGAATATGCCGATGGTTGTATTCTCGAATTTGGAACTCGTGGTCTTTTCACGAATCCGGAAGGTGTTCTACTGCCCGATATCCAAATCAGCTCGACAGGTCAAATTTCTTCTTCCACTAAAGCAAAACCAGTAACAATTGGTAATGTTTTTCTCGGTACTGAAGGCTGGATGCAGATGGATTCGGGTGGTAATTGGCAGACATTTTTTGGACGTAATAATGAACCTGGCCCAACTTCCGGTGATACAAATGATGATTCTTACGATCCAATGAATTTGGCAGGCGCAGGTGGGGGTGGCCACTTTAATAATTTCATCGCGGCTGTAAAAAGTGGAAAACGCAGTGATTTGACCTGCGATATCGAGGAGGGGCACAAATCCAGTGCTTTGCCGATAATCGCCAACGTTTCCTATCGACTAAAACGTGATCTTGCCATCGACGGAAAAAATGAAAATTTTGGTGATGACAAAGAAGCCAACGCCATGTTAACACGAAAATACCGCGAGCCATATATTGTGCCTGAAAAGGTCTGATTAAAGTTGGGTAAAACCAGTCGCGGTTGGATTTGAAAATAATCCAGCCATTTTTGTCATTCCGGTTTTCATCACTACGGTTTTCATGTTTTTTAGCACTATGAAGCAGTGATGAAATACCGGAATCTCCTCTCGACAAACACGAATTTTACACAAGGAGATCCCGGTATCGCAAAAAGTGCGAACCGGGATGACATATAATGCCAGATTGTTATCCTGGTTTAATAAAAACAGTCCATCAGAATTCTCAAATTATTAGGCTGTTTTGAATAAACCTTAATTGAATATTGAGGCTAAACAAAATGCAAACTACTCTTAAAACCATAATAATTCTTCTGCTTTTCAGCGTGCATTTTTTCTCCTGCACCGAGCAAGCCGATGAACAAAACAAACTGCAAGTGGAAGTTGTTTCTGTGGATAGTGAACAACGCGTTGACGTGCTCGTCGACAATAAATTATTTACTTCGTTTTTGTACACAGATACAATTCCTGATCTTAAAAAAACGGTTTTATTTCCGCTAACAACGGCAAACGGAACCGTGATTACGCGAGGATTTCCACTGCAACCTCGAGCAGGCGAACGTGTCGATCACCCGCATCACATTGGATTATGGTTGAATTATGGCGAAGTGAACGAACTTGATTACTGGGGAAATTCCAACTCAATTTCAGCGTCCCGTTTTAACGAAATGGGTGTCATCCGCAACAACAAGATTGTTGCCAGTAAAAGTGGAAATGGCAAAGGTATGCTGGAAGTTGAAGATAACTGGTTGAAACCGGATCAGTCCACACTATTGTTGGAAAAAACCCGTTTCGTATTTTATGCGGATAAAAATTCACGAATAATCGACCGCACTACAACGCTGACAGCGTTGAGCGAAAAAGTGCATTTTAATGATACCAAAGAAGGCATGATGGCCATTCGTGTGACCCGGGAATTGGAACATCCGAGTGAAAAACCCATCGTTTTGAGCGATAGCCATGGCGATAAAACAGCAGTCCCTGTGCTCGATAATACAGGCGTGTCCGGGCATTATCTCAATAGCAACGGCATCGAAGGAATGGATGTTTGGGCCAAACGGGCCAAATGGGTTGCCCTTTCTGGCGAGATCAATGAGGAAAAAGTGTCTGTCGTCATTTTCGACCACCCACAAAACGTTGGGCATCCGAGCTATTGGCATGCCCGGGGTTACGGCCTCTTTTCCATTAATCCACTCGGTATGCGCACATTCAGCAAAGGAAAAGAAAGTATGGATTTAACTCTCGAACCGGGTGAATCTGTTTCATTCAAATACCGGATTCTGATTCTGTCTGGTGACTCCAGCGCTGAAAAGCTTAATAAAATGTGGGATGAATTTGCCAACTAATTTTTTCCTGAATTCAATAAGTTTGCAGTTAAAGCGGAGTTGTCTGCTTAAAATTGTAAAATTAACCCGTTGTGCAAAATGAAAGTAATCCACTTTAAACTGCCAATTTTTGTCATTTTGCTGACGCCGGCCTACGGCTCCGAATGCTTTAATCGGGGATCCAATACTTGAACAAATATTGATTCCCGCTAAATGCCTGCGGGAATGACGGTTGAAGTAGGCGAAATAGAGTAATTAAAATCAAATTTGCACAACGGGTTAAAATTATGCAGATAACTTCGATGGTTAAATTGCCCTGATTATTCCGATCGATGAGGGAAAATATGCGTGAAAATAATTCACTATACCTTGTTTTTCTCCTGTTAGCGCTGCCGGTTTTGCTGTGTGCACAGGAACAAAAATGGGATGGCCCAATCCCGCAAATTGCACCCTCATTGGAAAATTTTTCAGCAAAATTTTATGATTTCGAAGTTGTCCTCGAACCTGACAAAAATGAAGCTGAATGGTGGGCAGGGGCGCCGACAGTTGCTCGAGATAAAAATGGGACTTTCTGGATGGTTTGTCGAATGCGTTCACCGGAATTCCCCCGCGGCCTGCGTGGATACGAGCTGCGTATTTTGAAAAGCAAAAATGGAATTGATTTCACACAAGTTCACTTCATCCACCGAACACAAATTCCCATTCCTGGTTTTGAGCGCCCTGCGCTCGTTCTGGATCCACAAACAAACAAGTTCAAATTGTATTTTTGCGGCCCGTGGCAGGGAGGTCCGTGGGCAATAATGAAATTCGATGATGTTGTAGACTTGACTAAAATTGACCCTTCGACTGCTCGGGTTGTCATCAAAGCGCCCGCACGTCGCTACCCCCGGGACGTTTCGGTGAAGGAGTACAAAGATCCGTTTATTATTTTTACGGACGGAAAATACCACTGTTTTGTCATCGGCTATATCCGCCAAAACGAGCGCATATTTCATTTCGAAAGCATCGACGGTGAAAAGTGGTTGCCGGTTGGGGATATAAATCAGCCGGTGATGGACCTGCATAACTGGCATAATTTTTTTATCCGCCCGGCTTCAGTGCTGCCGCTGAGTGTGGGATATTTATTCGTTTATGAAGGCTCGAGCAGCCAATGGTTTGATCCGGTTTACAATGTAGGGACAGGTTTCGGTTTTACTTTTGATTTGCATAAAATCACAGACCTGACCCGTGAATCGCCACTGGCGCTCAGCTCGACTCCTGGCGATTTTCACACATTTCGTTACTCTCACTGGATGTGGGTTGATGGTGAAATCTGGGTTTATGCCGAAGTCGCCAGGCCGAATAATTCCCATGAAGTACGCCTGTATCGAATAAAGATGTCATGAAGTGGATATTTATTGAGCACAGAAAAAGTGAAAAGTGAGGAGAATTGAGAAGATGTTTCGAAAGATATTGTGCTATTGCCTGCTGCTGATTCTGTGGTCAACTACAGCTTTTACAAGTGAAAATTTAGTTTTCAATTATGAGTCTGGTAAATACATTAAAAACTGGTTGTTGAGCACGCCTTTCCCCAATTGCACGATTTGTGCTAAAGTCGATTATAAACACGGCGTCGAATGTGTTGGATTTTACACAGATTATTTAAGTGATATGGGCGGAGAATCTAAAGCACAGCCGACAGCAGGCCAGGGATTCCATCATAAAGAAAGCGGTTCAAAATCAAGCTGGTTTTTATACGAAAGTAAATCAGATAAAATACCGTTAAATGACATACTTTCACCCAACGATCTGGTTGTTGCTTATGCTTTCACGCAGGTAAAAAGTCCTGTGAAGCAAAAGACCATTCTCGCGGTGGGCAGCAACGATGGAATTCAGGTATTTCTCAATGGAGAGAAAATTCATGAGCACCATCCCCGCAATGGCCGCTGGTTAAAAAAAGATGATGATTTTGTGCCGGTCATGCTGAATAAAGGTTTAAATAATCTCCTGCTAAAAATTGATGAAGGAGCCGGCGACTTTGGTTTCGTCGCCCGATTTTTACATTATGATTCAACGCTTTCCACGCTTAGAAATGACATTGAAAAGCATAAAATTTTATCTGTGGTTTCCCTCAAAGATTCGTTAGTCACCCGCTTTGGCGAAGCTTATAAAATCAGCACATTTAATCCCGGACAAGAGGTAAAGATTGAGATATTTCATGAGAAAGCCGGAAAAGTGGCTGAAAAATCTGTAAATCCAGGATTTGAAGCGGCCTTCCCGTTGAATGAAATTCCACCAGGTTTTTTTACTGCAAAGGCCACTTTTCCGGCAAAGAGTGCTGGTTTAATTGTCTCCGAAACAAGGCATTTCAAAGGAAAATTGGAAAGGCATGCACGCCCGGCCAATCTCGGAAAACGCCTTTTACCCATTGCTAAGAATGGCAAACCATTTTTGCCGATTGGTACTTATGGCGCCCCGGTCGAAGACTATTCGAAACTGCGAAATGCTGGGTATAATTTCGTAGTTGCCTCTGTTGAAAATCTTGACAAAGTGCATGCAGCCGGATTGCTAGCTACGGTTCCTGTTCACGGAACAATCGAAGAAGTGCGTGATAAAATCACCATACATAAAGATCACCCCGCCGTACTTTCGTGGATGTTATTCGATGAACCGGGTTATAACCGGGCGGATTTGCTTTACATTTATAATTTATATAATGCAGCTTTTGCGGCCGATTCTGTTCATCCATCTTATTTAGTCATCACAAATCCGGACGTTTACAAAACGTTCGGTCGCTGCTGCGATATTTTATCCGTGGACACCTATCCGGTCGCTCACGGAAATATAACCCACGTGGGAAAAAACATCGCCGATGCCTACGCTGCCTCCGATGGTGACCAGCCGGTGTGGCATTGCGGACAAATGTTTAAATGGCCGGGACAACGGCGTCCAACGCCGCATGAACATCGGTTCATGACTTATATTTCGCTCATAAAAGGAGCGCGTGGACTGTTGTGGTATACTTACAAGGGATATGGCCAATATTTGCCGGCCGATGATCCGGAATTATGGCAGGCACACAAAAATATGTTATCTGAAATTAATCAATTAGCGCCACTTTTTATGGCCGAAGGTTTTGGGGTGCAGGTTAAATTGAAACAGGAAAACGAAAATATCGAACATATCTTGAAATCGAGCCCAATCGGTACTTTCCTGCTGGCCGCAAACCAATCTAAAACTAAAACACATTTGCCCGCTTTTAAATTGCCATCCGGTTTCAGTAGTGCGGTTGAAGTTGTTGGCGAAAATCGGAATATTCAATTAAAGCAAGGCGTGTTAACGGATACATTTAATCCACTCGATGTGCATATTTACAAATTAGATGCCCAATAAATTTTAGTGCGAAAGAAAAATCCAATGAAAAAATCTTCTCTGAAATTGATTGTACTTATTTTCACTTTAGCAGCCAACACGGCAATTTTGGGGCAAGAAAGCGCCATCCCGCCATACAAAAATTATAAAATACCAATGGTTGAGCGCGTTGCCGATCTTATGCAACGCATGACACTTGAGGAGAAAATAAAAATGTTGAGTGGCGAATCTGGAGAAGAGAGTGCGGAGGCCACCAACAACAATCTTTCAATCGAAAGCCCGGCTAAAATCCTGCGGGCTGTCAATTTTCTCTCAAAAACACGCAAAAATATTCGTTTGGGCATCCCGCAACTTGTGATGACTGACGGCCCGCTCGGACCGAACGGGAAAGGTGGCGCCACAAATTATTCGGCTGCCATAAATCTTGCCGCGACATTTGACGAGACGCTTATGGAAGAAGTGGCACAATCTATCGGCGCGGAAACCCGGGACTTGGGATATAACATGATTTTGGCTCCTTGCATAAATATCGCCAGAGCGCCGCACAACGGGCGAACATTTGAGGCCTATGGCGAAGACCCCTATTTGATGTCCCGCATGGGTGTCGCTTTTGTCAAAGGCGTGCAAAGTCAGCGGGTTGCGACGTGTACAAAACACTATATCGCCAATAATCAGGAATGGAATCGAATGAGTGTCGACGTCAATTTGGGCGAACGGGCCTTGCGGGAAATCTATTTGCCTGCGTACAAAGCTGTGGTGCAGGAAGCGGATGGCTGGACGATTATGTCGGCTTACAATCAGACATTGGGCGAATTTAATGGTGAAAACAAATATTTGCTCATGGATGTTTTGAAAGATGATATCGGCTTCGACGGCGTGGTGGTTTCTGACTGGGGCGGCACCCACAGTACTGTGAAGTCGGCGTTAAATGGACTCGATCTGGAGATGCCAACCGGTCGGTTTTTCGGAGCTGATCTACTCAAAGCAGTGGATGGAGGATTGGTGCCACTGTCGCTGATTGACGATAAAGTACGCCGGATTCTGCAAGTCATGTTCAAAGCTGGCCTATTCGACGAATCTGTTGCCTCTTACGGAGGACAAGCAAACACGGAATTTCGACGAAAATTAGCCTTGAAGGTCGCGCGAAAGAGCATAGTTTTGCTTAAAAATGAAAACAATCTGTTGCCTTTAAACCGGGACAATTTTAAAAAGATTGCTGTAATCGGCCCGAATGGAGCAGTGGCACAACAGCATGGTGGCGGCAGTGGCTCCAACGGCGGACATTACGGAATTTCTCCGCTGCAGGGCATAAAAAATAAATTTGATGAATGTTCAGATATTCAATTTGAACGTGGCATTGCTGAGGCGAAAATGGAGCTTCCTGTGGTGCCAGAATCTGCTTTCTTTTTACCGAACGAAAAGGGCGGTGGACAGGGCCTTTGGGCTGAATATTTTAACAATCGTGACCTCGAAGGCACGCCGGATTTAACGCAAAAAGAAAAGCAAATAAATTTCGATTGGGGGTATGGCGCCTTTCGAAATCCCAATGAAAAAGGATCGCCCGATCCGGAAATTATCGACACCGATACGTGGTCGGCACGGTGGACCGGACAATTGCAATCTCCCGGTGACGGCTGGTACGATATCGGATTAAAAGCCGACAACGGTGTGCGTCTTTATCTCGATGGCGCCTTGGTAATCGATGCCTGGACAGACCAGGCTCCGGGAAAATACAAGATTTCTCAGATCGAGCTTGAGAAAAACAGAAAATATGATTTGCGAATCGAATTTTATGAAAATTGGGGCAGTTGCCGCTGCATTCTCGGCATGGAAAGATTTAAACCGGGAAATTCATCGCAAAAAGCTGTGGCATTGGCCAAAAAATCGGATGTGGTTTTTATGTGCATGGGTTTGAACAAAGAAATGGAAGGCGAGGCAAAAGATCGTGATAGACTGAGCTTGCCAAAAGCACAAATCGATTTGATTCAAGCAGTGGCTGCTGTCAATAAAAATACGATTGTCGTTCTTTATGGCGCCACACCAATTACGATGGATCCGTGGCTGAATCAGGTCCCGGTCGTGCTCGATGCGCTCTATCCCGGGCAGGAGGGTGGCAATGCCCTGGCTGATATATTATTCGGCGATATTTCTCCATCCGGGAAACTGCCAATCACTTTTCCCCGGAAATGGGAAGATTCCGCTGTAGCGAAAACCTATCCCGGGGACAGAGACAAAGCCGAGTATTCCGAAGGTATATTTGTCGGCTACCGCCATTTTGATAAGGAAAATATTGAGCCTTTATTTCCATTTGGCTACGGACTTTCTTATACATCTTTTGCCTATTCAAATTTAAATCTATCCGCCAATAAAATAAGTAAGTCAGATACACTGGAAATTTCATTTAGCCTGTCGAACACGGGAAAAATCGATGCCGATGAAGTAGCACAACTCTACGTGCGCGATAAAAAAGCGAGTGTGAAACGGGAAGTTAAAGCTTTAAAAGGTATGGCCCGTGTCAGTCTGAAAGCAGGCGAGAGCAGAACAGTCACCCTGAAAATCGATAAATCAGCGCTCTCGTTTTATGATGAAAAAGCAAAAAAATGGGTTGCTGAACCAGGTGAATTTGAGATATTAATCGGCCGCTCGTCAAGGGATATTCGACTATCAGAGACATTTGAATTGCAATAAAAATCCGGCATGCCAGGGAATTTTGCCTGATATGCCAAAATTAAGAATCAACAGGAGGTTATTTTGTGGTAGATTTTATAAAACAAGTATTTAAGCGAAAGAATTCATTTGTGTTTTTCTGGGTTCTGCTGCTGTTTCTTCTTGCAGTCGATGCTTTAGCTCATGGCGTAACTGATGGCGATAAAGGATTTATCCAGGCCAGCTCCGGAAGAATGCTCATGGCATTTATCTATCTTGGCGCCAAACATATGATTACCGGCTACGACCATTTATCGTTCTTATTTGGGGTGATATTCTTTTTGTACCGGCTAAAAGATATCAGCATCTATGTCACTCTTTTTGCTGTTGGACACTCGATTACCCTTATTTCCGGTGTTCTTTTTGAAGTCTCAATAAATGCATACATCATTGATGCAATTATAGGATTTTCAATCGTCTATAAAGCACTCGACAATATGGGTGCCTACGAACGATGGTTTGGCTTTCAGCCCAGCACCAAATTAGCGACGCACGTTTTTGGCCTCATTCACGGATTTGGACTGGCCACCAAAATTATTGAATATCAAGTTTCACCGGATGGATTAATCCCAAACCTTATCGCTTTTAACGTTGGAGTTGAGATCGGTCAAATTTTGGGACTGATTGTTATTTTTATTTTAATTAGCTATTGGCGTCGTTTTGGTAATTTTATTCAGCATGCGTACAGGGCAAATGTTGCTTTGATGGCTGGTGGGTTTGTATTCGTAGGGTACCAATTAGCCGGATATTTTATTTCATAAACTAAAGACCAGGAAAATAACAATGGAAAATAATCATAGCACAAATAGTGAACTTCCTTCTGCAGTAAAACTTTTAAAATCAACAGTTTTAGCAATAGTTATTGCGGGAGTTATTCTCGTAACGACTGTGCTTCCTGCCGAATATGGGATCGATCCTTCCGGGATTGGAGAAATGCTCGGCTTAAAACGGATGGGAGATATTAAGACTGAACTTGCACAGGAACGAATTGCAGCAGAGTCCGATAAAAACGCCAAAGTGGAACAAATGTCAATTGCCCAGAGTGATGCAAAACCAACAAATTATATTTCACAAAAGGGTGAAATAAAAATTGCTCTGAAAGCGAACGAAGGCAGAGAACTGAAAGTTTTTATGAAAAAGGGTGACCAAATTAGCTACGAATGGTCCACAGATGGTGAGGCTGTTTACTTCAGCGCGCACACCGATTCGGGAGAAGAGTTTACATACAGCGAAGGCTCAAAAAATGAAGATAAAGGAATTCTCAAAGCGTTTTGTGATGGAAGGCATGGCTGGTGGTATAAAAACCGAACCCAAAAACCGATGGTACTCACGCTTAAAATCGAAGGGAAGTATGCAGATTTTAGAGAAGATTATTAAATTCTTGCTTTTTATATTGTTCACTTCGATTGTCCAATTATCGGCACAAACCAATATACGAGAACTTGACAGGACAGCTGCGTTCAGTTTTTCGGTAATGAGTGATAATAAAGGTTATTCAATAGAAAATCCACACATGGCTAAATGCGATAATTGGATAAGAGATGCTGGAGATCGCTTTATTCTTGGCCTTGGAGATCATGTAAAAGATAACAGGGCCAATCCGTTTCTATCTTTAATGACCGATGACAGTTTGTGGCATAATCATTTTTATCCCAATGTTGCCGATGGTGAAAATGAATTTTGGGGTGAAGAGCAAGCTGACTTGTTCGCTGGGGCTGCAATTCTGGAATATGTTGATTTATCCAGTAGAAAAAATGTAAAGATCAGAAACAATAAAAGTGAGTATTATGCCATTGAAGAATATGAGGGCATAAAAGTTCATATAATTCAGCTGCATTATTCAGACACCCCGACGGACCCTGTCATTGCATTTAACGAAAGTTCAAGAAAATATCTCATGGACACCTTGGATAGCATACACAAGACAGACAATGATATAATTGTTATCCTTGCGCACACACACTTCTGGGTGGAAAAACTTAGTGAAGAAAGAAAATTAAAAATACTCAAAAAGGCAGATTTGGTCTTAGATGCAAATACCCACACGTACAATAAATATAATTATTTAGGTGATGGGGGAGATTCAGGTGCACTGGCGATTAATACCGGTGCCATTGGCAATAGTAGCGACAGCGGATTTATTCAAGTCCATGTATTTAAACATCCAACAAGAATGGTTGTGCAATATCAACGGACAAAAAATGATTCAAGGGAATTGCAAGAAACTGGTTTTGCATTTGAAAAAATAATAAATGGAAGAATAACAGAGATAGATTGGAAATCATTCAAACTTTGATGGCGGCGGACAACCCAAGCCGCTTGCTAACAGCTACATTTGTAAGAAAACAAATCAGGTTGGAATAATTACAAAAATTTACATCAAAATAGTATAATTTTCACTAATTTGAAAAAGGCAAAATTGTATGTACAAAAAAATTATATCAATTGGACTTTGTTTGATCAGCGTTGCTGTATTTGCAGGAAACCGTCTCAATTCTCAATGGGAATATTTGTTCGATGGCAAAACGCTGGCCGGCTGGCAGCAGCGCGGAGGCGAAGCACAATATAAAGTCGAAAACGGCACTATCGTTGGCATTTCTGTAAAAGGAACGCCGAACAGTTTTTTATGCACCGAAAAAACCTATAGCAATTTTATACTTGAAGTCGAATTCCTGGTTGATGATGAGATGAATTCCGGTATTCAAATACGCAGCAATAGCTTGGAATCCTACAAAAACGGCCGCGTCCACGGCTATCAAGTTGAAATCGATCCCTCAAGTCGAGCCTGGACCGCGGGAATTTACGAAGAGGGCCGCCGTGGCTGGCTCTATGATTTACGTAATAACGAAGCCGCACGGAGCGCTTTTAAGCACGGGGAATGGAACATGCTTCACATCGAAGCGATGGGTTCTTCCATTCGCACCTGGTTAAACGGCGTTCCTGCAGTAAATCTGGTTGATTCGATGACCGCCGAGGGATTTATCGCTTTGCAGGTGCATTCAAAGCCCAAAGATGGCGTTGAAGTGAAGTGGCGGAATATCAGGATTTTAGACCTGGGTACTACCACTGAGTTTCCCCAAAAGATTGTTCGATAATTTCACGAATAAATATTTTTAGAAAATCAGGTCTGATAGTCGTGAAAAATTTAAATGCATATTTGTGTTATTCATATTCTGTTATAATTTGTAAACAGTGAATTAAACAGGATAAAACGATTTATTGTTTAACAGTTCGATTCTCATTTAATAATATTTTGATAAGGCATTTCAAAATGCACGAAAACTCGAATCAATTCACCAAAAGCCAACTCACAATTCTTGTCCTTTTGAGAGTGGTGATCGGCTATCATTTTCTTTTTCTTGGACTGGAAAAGTTTTTCAATCCTGACTGGACATCAGCCGGATTTTTGTTGCAATCGAATGGTTTATTTGCAGATTTTTATCACTCTGTCGTCGAAAATGCGAACAAATTAGCCATGGTAGATTTATGCAATATTTGGGGACAAATACTGATCGGTGTCGGTCTGATTGCCGGATTATTCGCACGAACCGCTAGTTTCGCCGGCGCGCTGATACTATTGCTGTATTACAGTGCAATCCCGCCATTTTTGAGCGGCAATTTATTTATTGATGGAAATCTGATCGAGTTATTGGCCCTTCTTATTTTGGCACTTTTCCCGACCAGCCAGTTAATTGGCCTCGATTATTTTATACACAAAGCAAGGAAATCCTGAAAATGGTAGATAATAACGAAAATAAAAAATCCCGCATCAGCCGCCGGGATATTCTCAAAGGCCTGGCAACAACCCCGATTTTAGGTTTTTTATCCTTTGATTTTTATCGTAAAAAGGCGCTGGCAAAAATTAAAAACAATGCCATTCGAGCCGAGCTTGGCCTGGTAGAGAAAGCGCAAACTGTTCAATTTATAAAAGATAAAAAACCGGCAGGGGAGGTGATTCGGCTTGGATTAATAGGCACCGGCGCCCGTTGCAAGGGTGGACATCTGCGCTCGCTGGGATTTGTCTTGCCCGAATGGCTCGAAGAAAGAAGTAAAATCCCCAATGACCAACGGCTGCAATCATTTCTGAATAGTGAAAACTTGAATATTCAAATTACCGGAATTTGTGATGTTTTTGACCTGCACGCTGAACAAATGATGGATATCATTTCCAAAGGAATAACACCTTGGGGTGAGGCGGAAAGGGCCTACAAAACCAATCGTTTCCGCAGCTATCAGGATTTGCTTGCCAGCAATGAAATTGACGCCGTCATTATCGCAACACCGGATTTTCATCACTCGCAAATGACCATTGATGCTATTAACGCCGGCAAACATGTTTATTGTGAAAAGAGTTTAACGCGTACGGAAGATGAAGTCTATCAGGTTTATAATGCCGTGAAAAACAGTGATTTGATTTTTCAGTTGGGGCATCAAAATCGTCAAAATGAATCTTTCAAAAAGGCGAAGGAATTGATAAATGATGGCGTTTTAGGCAAGGTTACATTGGTTGAAACGACCACCAATCGCAATACGACCGGTGGCGCCTGGGTGCGGCATCTGGACGGAAACGGCAACCCGAAACCGGGCAGCCCTGAGACAATCGATTGGCAGCAATGGCTCGGATCCCGGCCTAAAATTCCTTTCGATATCGACCGTTATTACAATTGGACAAAATGGTTCGACTATGCAACGGGTTTGACAGGCCAGTTATTTTCCCACGAATACGATGCTGTAAATCAGGTATTGGGAATGGGAATCCCAAAATCCGTCGTTGCGTCCGGCGGGATTTATTTTCATAAAGACAATCGTGAAATTCCTGATATTTTTCATATTGTGTGCGAATATCCGGATCACGAGTTTACGCTTCTCTATAGCGCATCTTTGGCAAGCAGCAATTCCCGCGGACGCCGATTTATGGGCCATGACGCAACGATGAATCTCGGCGGAACTTTAGCCCTGACGATCGACCGCAATTCGACGCAATATGAAGCCAAAGTTGACGCCGGATTGCTGCAAAGCGGAGAGCCATTGTATAAATTTCCGCAATCAAGTTCCGGCATTGATGCCGTCTCTTCAGCTTCCGAAAAATACTTTGCCCAACGTGGTCTGGTTTATACGCAGAAGGCTGGCAAAGCAGTAGATGTAACACATTTGCATTTCAAAGAATGGCTTGATGCCATTCGTGGAAATGGCGAAACAAGCTGCAACATCGATATTGCCTTCGAGGAAAATATAACCTGTCAAATGGCCAATAAATCATACCTCGAAAAACGCCGGGTAGAATGGGATCCGGTTCGAAGAAAGATTGTGTAAAGAGTTTCAATAGTCGCTTAGAAAGGGGGGATGAAATCGGAGCGATCCGTTCAATTAAAATGCTGAAATTCTGATTCAATCACACAATCCGGCAATTTATTTTGATCGACGCTTCGGCTGTAATTCCACGTCCGCGGCTCCCACGGAATTACAAAATCCAACCTGCAAATATTAAAATAGTTTTTTGAATTGCGGAGGAAATCATGAAACTGGTCTCCATTTTTATATTTTTAATCGCCGTTCTGATGACGTTCCAATGCTCAACTATCCACAGAATGACAGCCGAAAAATTAAGTTGTGAATACCGCATCAATCCGCTCGGCATTGATGTGCTGACGCCGCGTTTAAGCTGGATTTGTAGTTCTGTTCAACGCGGTGATTTGCAGACAGCATACCAAATTATAGTCGCCACCAGCATGGAAAATCTGAATAAAGATATTGGCGATGCCTGGGATTCGGGGCAGGTGCAATCATCGCAATCTGTACATATCAAATTTGACGGAATTCCCCTCAAAAGTGATCAGGATTATTTTTGGAAAGTGCGAGTTTGGAATAAAAAATCTCAGCCATCGGATTGGAGCGCTCCTGCAAATTGGTCTACCGGGCTGCTCGAAGAATCGAACTGGCAGGCAAAATGGATCGGTCTTGATAAAGCAGTCGGTGAAGACGATCCGGATACTGCGCACAGAAAACTTTCCGCCCGCATGCTGCGCAATGAATTTACAATTGATAAAAAGGTAAGTCGTGCCACTGTTTTCGTTTCCGGGTTAGGCCTGTACGAACTTTACATTAACAAGCAAAAAATTGGCGATCATGTACTTGCTCCGGGAATGACGGAATACGACAAACGAACTTTTTACAATACATTTGATGTGACCGAATACGTGCAGAAACATAACGCCATAGGTGTGATTCTTGGCAATGGCCGCTATTTTGCGCCGCGGACTTCCGAGCCTACAAAAACAAGAACTTATGGCTTCCCAAAACTGCTTTTACAGCTCAATCTTCTTTTTGAAGATGGAACCCGCCGAACTATTTTCAGTGACGAAACCTGGAAATTGACGACGGATGGGCCTATTCGGGCGAATAATGAATACGATGGCGAATATTATGATGCACGAATGGAAATTGCCGGCTGGTCAGAACCGGGCTTTGATGATTTGAAATGGCGAAATGCTGAACTCGTCGATAAACCCGGTGAAAAAATAGGCGCCCAAATGGCTGAACCGATCAAAATTATGGAAACGATCAAACCGGTTTCTGTCAATGAAGTGGCGCCGGGAATATTTATTTTTGATATGGGACAGAACATGGTCGGCTGGGTAGAACTGACCGCAAAAGGGAAAAAGGGCGACAAAGTTAGCCTGCGTTTTGCAGAAACTTTAAAAGAGGACGGCCATCTTTATCTGGAGAATATACGTGGCGCCGAAGTGACGGATACATACATTCTGAAAGGCTCGGGCACCGAGATTTGGCAGTCTCGTTTTACCTACCATGGATTTCGTTTCGTCGAAATGACTGGAAGTGCAGCTATGCCAAAACTGTCGGCTATCACAGGGCAGGTTGTTTACGATGCCGTCGCCACTACCGGCACCTTTAAATCATCCAACGAAACCATGAATCGAGTTTACAAAAATGCCTATTGGGGCATTCGCGGCAATTATCGCAGTGTGCCGACCGATTGCCCGCAGCGTGACGAACGCCAGGGCTGGTTGGGCGATCGGGCCGTGGAATCCTGGGGTGAGAGCTATCTCTTTAATATTGCTGGACTTTACAGTAAATGGATGATCGATATTCAAGACACGCAATTAAGTAGCGGCAGCCTTCCCGATGTCGCCCCATCTTACTGGCCAATTTACAGTGATAATCTGACGTGGCCGGGAGCTTATGTCATTTTCCCCGGCATGCTTTACAAGCAATACGGGGATATCGAAAGTATAGAAATTCACTACGATTCAATGAAAAAGTGGCTTGATTACATGGGGAAATATGTCAAAGACGGTATAATGACAAAAGATACTTACGGCGACTGGTGTGTCCCCCCGCTTGATATCCACGCCATTCACACCAGTGATCCCAGGCGAATGACGAGTTCAGATCTCATCGGAACGGCCTATTATTTTGCGCTGTTAAATTTAATGCATGATTACGCAGTCCTGCTTGAAAAGAACGATGATGCCAAAGTCTTTCAACAAACAGCCGGTGAAACCTACTCGGCATTCAATAGGAATTTCTTTGACACGAAATCAGAGCAGTACGGCAATAATTCGCAAACATCCAACGTGTTAGCTTTGGCTTTTGATCTGGTTCCCGAAAAACACAAAAAGCGGATATTTAACAATCTTGTTGATAAAATTCTTGGCGAAAACGAGGGCCATATCGGCACGGGACTAATCGGCTGCCAATGGCTCATGCGGGTGCTCACAAACAATGGCAGAGCCGATATTGCCTATACTTTAGCCTCGCAAAAAACATATCCGAGCTGGGGATATATGGCTGAAAAAGGGGCGACCACAATTTGGGAATTGTGGAATGGTGACACGGGAGCACCCGGCATGAACTCCGGCAATCACGTGATGCTTTTGGGAGATTTGCTCGTTTGGTTTTATGAAAATCTTGCTGGAATTCAGTCTGATTTGGATCAGCCGGCGTTCAAACATATCAAAATGAAACCTGAAATTCCCGAAGGCCTGGAGTTCGTGACAGCGACCTATAATTCGATGTATGGAAAAATAGAATCGAGCTGGAAAGTTAAGAAAAATACCTTTCAGTGGGATATTAAAATCCCGGCCAATACGACTGCAACTGTTTCCATTCCGGCAGCAGATCAGAAACATGTTTATGAAAACGGGCAACCGATTTTGGAATCTGCCGGAATCAAATTTATTGAACAGCGTGATGGACGGGCTGTTTATCAGATTGAATCCGGAGCTTACAGCTTCAAATCCGATAAATTTGAATATGATAAATTTCAGGGATTTGTTTTGTCGCCAACCATCACTCCTGGAGATACGTTGTTAAATTCCGGAGATAAAGTGGATGTCGTCATCATTTCGAAAACGCCGGATGCACGTGTTTTTTATACTACAGACGGCAGTGAACCAACTGAAAATTCTATTATTTACAAATCATCGTTTCCGGTTGACCATGCGACAGTTATTAAAGCAAAAGCATTTAAAACCAATTCCCTGCCGAGCGTATCACGATCCGTGTTTTACGATTTTGTTGATCCGGGCAAAAATGGGGTTGAATGGCAATTTTATGAAGGCGCCTTCCGGAAATTGCCGGATTTTTCCAAACTAAAACCAGCCCGGATTGGAAAATCGTATCAAATAACTTTGGAGAATTTGCCTCTGCCCGATGAATATTTTGCGCTCGTCTTTTCGACATTCCTGAAAATTGATCTGCCGGGTGAATATATTTTCTCGATCAACTCGAATGATGGCAGTCAACTCTTTGTTAATAATAGTCTTCTGATAAATAATGATGGCGAGCATGGCCCCAAACAACTAAGCGCTAAAATAAATTTGTCAAAAGGCTACATCCCTCTTAAAGTGACGTATTTTCAAAGTGGCGGTTCGACTGCATTAAATGCTTTTTATCAAGGCCCCGGGACGGCACGGCAAGTGATTCCGGGCTCAAATATGTTTCTGGATAAATTCTGATCCCTTGCGCAAAAGTTTGAGTAAACAGGATAACGATTTGTCAATTAAATTCAGGAGTTTTTATGGACCACAAAATTAATAAAACCATACTCCGCATTTTGTTGGTGATTTTCAGTTTTAGCCTCTTTTTTTATTCGTGCACAAATCAAAATTCCGAGGTGAATGATCTGTTCAGTCATGCTCAAAAAAGGAGCGATGATTTACGATTGAGCGTTTATATCACAGCGCATGCCGTCAATGATTTATTATCCACTGATGCGGGACGCCGCGAAGCAATTTCTCTTTTTCGCAGCAACGGCATCACCAAAGCATACGTCGAATTTTATCGTGGTGGCCTGGTTATTCAACAACCGTTGTTGGAAAAAGTACAGCAGTTTTTCATTTCGAATCAGATCGATGTCGTCGGAGGGATTGCAACTGTGCCGGGCACGAATTTTGGCGTGCGGCAGCAGGCTCAGCTTGGCTGGTTTAACTGGCAAAATCCAAAAACACAAAAAGATTTAAAAGAAGTGATGCAAATGGCGGCCGCTGTTTTCGATGAAATAATAGTCGATGATTTTCTCTGCACTGCCGACACCAGCGAGGAATCAAAAAATGCCCGTGCAGGTCGCAGTTGGTCGCAATACCGCCGGGATTTATTAACGCAGCTTTCGCAGGAATTATTTATCAAGCCAGCAAAAGAAATTAATCCGGATATTTCAATTATAATTAAATACCCACAGTGGTATGATCGATTTCACCTGTTCGGTTATGACGTCGAACGCGAGCCGGCGCTTTATGATAAAGTGTGGGTCGGCACCGAATCCCGCGGGCAGTACACGCAGCGTTACGGATTTGTACAGCCTTACGAGGGATTCGTAAATTACCGCTGGTTGAGCACGCTATCGCAAGGGAAAATTAGCGGTGCCTGGTTTGATCATGGCGATTGCGATGACGATGATTTTATCGAGCAAGCCTATCAGACCGTACTGGCTGGAGCGCAGGAAATCGTCATTTTTAACTATTTTTCATTTGTAAACGGTCACAAAGGGCATCATTTGTTGCGCATGCAGTTTGATCAATTGGCCGACCTCGCCAGGGAAATAGCGCTCAATCCGGTGCAGGGAGCAGCCGCTTACAAACCTGCCCACAGCGATGCCGGCAGTGACCTGTATTTAATGGATTTCATCGGCATGTTGGGGGCGCCGTTAATTCCGCACTCCACTTATCCCGCTGACAGCGATGTTATTTTATTGCCAACGCAGGCTGCTGCAGATTCTAATATTTTACAGAAGATCGAATCTTCGCTGTCGCGCAATGCTACGCTCATATTTACAACCGGATTTTTAGCAAACGCCCCAAATGGCGAAAAATTGGCCGAGATGGCCGGAATTACCTGGCCTTTTAAATCGACGCCATTTAATAGCCCGATTTTGCTTGAAAGTGGGAACAGGAAAGAGATTAAACACGGCCTTGATTTGGAAGCAAATATTAAGTCAACAACGGCGCAAACGCTGCTCGCTGTTCAACATGGCTTCGAAAAAATTCCTTTTTTAACTGAGCAAAAATTCGGTGAAAATTCAGTTTACATTCTCAATGTGCACACATTTTCACAGGCTGATTTTGATAAAGTGAAAGAAGTCTTGTTATGCCCAAAACCACTTGGTTTGCTGGAAATTCCCCAGAGCTGGGCCAATACTTTTCGAGGTGTTTTTAATCAAAAATCGAAGGTACAGCTTGATGCCCCATCCCGGATTTGTCTGCAACCTCTGGGTGAAAATGGTTGGGTTATTCACAATTATAATCAATCAAAAACAGAGTTTACCTTGCAAGCAGAAAGTGCTGCCGGTCAATCGTGGCGCAATGGATTTACCGGCGAAACCATCACACCGGACAATGGGATATTTAAATACGAGCTACCCCCGCGCAGCCGTATGTGGATTAAACGGGACAAATAATTGAAATTTCAAAAATAAATGGGTGTATTATGAAAAAAGTACAAATCGGTCTCCTGGCAATTTTGGTTGCATTTTTATCAGCAACGCAAGTTTTTGCTCAAAAATCGGATTCGTGGCAATCTTTGTTCAACGGCAAAAATCTTGAGGGCTGGACTGTGCGTGGAAAAACAACCTGGGAAGTTAAAGATGGTGTGCTCATTGGAACAGGCGGCGTCGGCCATATTTATGCGGATCCGGTAGTGACGGACTGCGAAGTAAAAGGCATGTTCAAAGTAAGTGAAAAAGGTAATAGTGGCCTCTATTTTAGATGCAATCCACCAGCCGAAAATCCGGACGGTTATCCGCGCGGCTTTGAGGCGCAAATTGATAATCATGCGGAAGCGCACACGGGCTGGCTGTGGAAACCGGGCACCCCGACGGCAAAAGCCGCTGCGCTCATCACAAAAGATAACGAATGGTTTTCAATGCGCGTTCGGGTTGTGGGGGACCATATTCAGATTTGGGTCAACGAAAAGCTGATGACCGATTATCACGATGCCGAGTACAAAAAAGGATTCATCGCCATTCAGGGGCATAATCCGGGAATGACAATCGAGGCCAAAGAGTTGTTTTATAAAGATTTGTCGAAAATGCCGAAATTTGGCACCTATTATTTACAAAAAAAGTCGTTATTCGAAAATCTGCCCGATGAAAAAAATGAAATCATTTTTCTTGGCAACAGCATTACAGACGGCGGCCAGTGGAGTGAGATGTTCGGCAATCTGCGCATTAAAAATCGCGGCATTAGCGGCGATGTTACGGATGGTGTGCTTTTTCGGCTGGATGAAGTTACAGCATCAAAACCAAAGATGGTTTTTATTATGATTGGAGTCAATGATTTGGCACGAGGTCGATCGGTAGAATATATCACTGCGAACTACCGAAAAATAGTGCAAAGGATAAAAGATGCTTCACCAAAAACAAAAATTTTTGTGCAGAGTATTTTACCGGTAAATCCAGAGTTCAATCGATTTAAAAATCATGTCAATAAAACGGAAGCGATTCTCAAATTGAATAGTGAACTACAAAATTTGACCAAAGAATTCAAAGCTCAGTATGTGGATTTGCACAGCAAATTTGTTGTCGATGAGAACAAACTCAATCCCAAATATACAAATGATGGATTGCACTTGACGGGTGCTGGTTATGCAGCATGGAAAGAAATTATCAAGAATTATTTTTGAGCTGCGCTTTGCTATTTCTGTTTAAATAGCAGGTAAAATCAGCAGTTTAAATTTCAAAACCATTTTCTTATTTAAACCTTGCACCTTAGCTAATTTTTGTTCTTATTATTTGCGCTAACAGCAGATTAATTAGTGTCCATCCGGAAATGCCTGAGTCGGCGTCATTCCGTCATGCTTTTAGACGGAATTCATCGTTTTTTGGCTTCAGCTGGTTATGGATTCCCGATAAAAACATTTAGGAATGACGAAAGATGGAGCGTTTCCGGATGGACACTAATTAGAAGAAATTGCACCGCTTGTGTTGCATAAATATTTAATGAGTTGGAGTATTGGATGAAAATTGGTTTTACCGGAATTGAACTTCCTGAAGGAAAAGTAAAATATAATGATGAAGCCCTGCTTGCGCTGCAGGAAAAAGATAATCCCAAGAAAGTCTCGCCATTTTTTGCCGAATTTATCCAGGATGAATTCGTACAATCGGATGTGATTGTGATTCCGGCGAACGATATTCTCGATTTATTAATCCTCGATATGGAGAAAATCGAAGTCCGCCTTAATCGTCTCACCGAGGACTCGGAAAAAGTGCTGTTGCAACGATGCCTGGAAAAATTGGAGCAGGAAATCCCCTTATGTGAACTTCAATTCACTGATGATGAGGATGCTGTTTTAAAAGAAGTCGCCCCCCACAGCTACAAACCGGTGGTGAAATTAACGGGCAATGAGGAGGTAAATGAAATAATTGCAATGGCATTGGCGGCAGCAAATTACATGTTTTTTTATACTTCCGGGCCGACGGAATCCCACGCCTGGTTGGTTAAAAGTGGTTCGGATATTGTCACTTGCGCCGGTGCCATTCACACGGACCTCGCGCGCGGATTTATTAAAGGAGATGTCGTTCCATTTGAAGAGTATTTCAAATTTCATAATTTTAAAGAGTGCATTTCAAAAGGGGCCGCAAAACTGGTTGACCGGGATTATATTGTTCAGCCACGGGACGTTATTGAAATCCGGTTTAATGTTTAATTGCAAAAAATATAATCGGCTGAACTGACAGATTAACGGATGGGAATCGTTATGCAGAAATACCGAGGGATAATCTATGTTCTGATCCTGCTGCTTGTTTTTTCCATTGTTTATTGGATTTATGTTTACAATGCACTGCATCAGCCGGGAACTCCTGTTGAACAAGATATTTTTAGCTTCGAAGAACCACGGATCCGCGTTCGAATTATCAACTCACTCTCCTCAATACATATCAATTTTAACGACAAATGGCATATCACGACCGGCGATAGAAAAACTGCAACCGACGCTGAAAAAGGATCGCGTTTGACTGTTGAAACCGAGAAGAGCCAACTTATCTTGCGAGGGGGTGCACATGCAGCAATTGTGCAGTCTGATTCGATAAAAATGTCCAGTAGCACACGATTCGGTGAACTGGAAATAGAAGGCGTCCCTTTTGGAATTGGTTGGTGGTGGGGCGGCAGGGAAAACCGAAAATATTCGGGAGACATCAGTTTTTATCCCCTCGCAGACGGCAATATTGAAGTTGTGATTGATGTGCTTCTCGAAGATTATTTATGCGGTGTCGTGCCCTATGAAATGGGTGCAGATTCTCCAATTGCGGCATTGCAGGCACAGGCAGTTGCGGCTCGATCAGAGGCAGTAATGGCACTGCGTTCGGCTGTGTACAGTGGTCCGCATTATGATTTGACCTCCGATGTTGAATGCCAGGTTTTTGCAGGAAATAATAAGAGAACGAAAAAATCGGATACAGCTGTTAAAATGACGCAGGGAATCGTCTTATTTGCGAATGAAAAACCAATGCACGCTTATTATTCCTCCAACTGCGGTGGGCATTCGGAAAAAATCGAAAATGTATGGCCTGATCGTAAAAGGCCTTTGCCGTATCAGAATGGCTATTTCGACTCAAAAAATATTTATCCGGTTGACTTAAGCAGTGAAAAATTGATTTCACGATGGCTCGCCAGCCGCCCCGATGTCTATTGCAATCCGGATTTTAATCCGCAATTGCCAGAATGGAGTGCTAAAAACTTTCGTTGGTCTCAAAGTTTTAGTACTGCGGCATTGACACGCCTCATTGCAAGAAACAAAGATATTGGCAATCTGATTGAAATTAAACCACTTAATCGCGGTGTTTCTGGTCGCATTTCTCATGTGCAATTCATCGGCACCAAAGATACCCTGGATGTTCAATCTGAGCTTGCAATCCGGCAAATTTGGCAGCCACCGTTGCGCAGCGCCTGTTTCACGGCGAATAAAAAAGATGGCTATTTTATTTTAAATGGAGCAGGGTGGGGACACGGAGTCGGCATGTGCCAATCCGGAGCTATATCTCAGGCCAATCAGGGAATTTCTTTTGAAGATATTTTAATGCAGTATTACCGTGGTGCCCACCTAAAGCAGGTCTATTAAGCTGAACTTTTAAAATATTCTCCGAACAATTTTCCCACTTTCATCTCTCCGATTCAAACCTTGCAACAGGAATTTTGGCTTTTTCAAATATATCAAGCGCTTCTCGTTTGCGGTACTCATTTTTGTAAAATATCTTCCTGACGTTGCCCAAATTAATCAGTCGTTTTGCACACATCGTGCAGGGTAAATGCGTGACGAAAACATATTTTTCAGTCTCCCGAGGCGAGTCACAGTTAATCACGGCATTTTCTTCGGAATGCAGACAGCCACAATTGCCGGGGATTTCACTGTCACAGGTATTTGGCAGGCCTGTGGCATTGCCGTTGTAACCCACAGCCAACACCTTGCGATAATCGCTGGAGGTGATCACTGTCCCAACTTGCAATCTTTTGCATGTTGAACGCTGGGCGATGGTTTCTGCAAATTGCATGTAAACTTTATCAAAAGACGGTCGTGTATTCACATGGGTTCTCCCGGATAAATATTTTTTGTTAAAAAAACTTCCTTATTCTATGGCTCCCGGCGGCATGTTGTTCTTCAAATACCAGGTTAGCGTTTCAAAGACATGCCTGTACGAATTGGTTCTCTCACTTAAGCCATGGGACCGGTTTGGGTAGGGAACCATCGTGAACATTTTGTTGTGTTTAATCAGCTCATCGACCAAAAGTTCGGCACTCTGATAATGCACGTTATCATCGCCGGTGCCATGCATGAGCAATAAATTTCCCGTTAAATTTTTCGCAAAATTGATCGGGGAGCCATCCCTGAAACCATCCGGATTTGTGTCAGGTAGCCCCATGTAACGCTCCTGATAAATAGTATCGTACAACATTTGGTTGCTGACGAAAGCAATGGCCATCGCCGTCTGGTACAAATCAGGATATCTGAAAATGGCGTTCAAGCTCATGCTACCGCCGCCGCTCCACCCCCAGATTCCGATTCGCGTCGAGTCGACATAACTCCATTTTCGAATGACTCGGTTTGCTGCCGCGTGGTCTGCCGATGCCAAAATTCCAATCTGGCCGTAGATACTTTTTCGCCATGCACGGCCTTTGGGACCCGGAGTACCGCGGGGATCGACACTGATGATGACATAGCCGTTTTGTGCGAGCATTGTATGCCACAAATAGCGCGCACCACCCCAGCGATCAAGAACGGTTTGCCCGGCGGGTTCCCCGTAGACAAAAAAGAGAACAGGATATTTTTTACTTTTGTCAAAATTAAAAGGCAAAATTTGATACCCTTGTAACGTGACATTCTTTTGAATCGGCATGTCGAAGAATTTGGTCGGTTGGCGTTTAATTGGCCCTAATTTCTTCCGTAATTCATCGTTTGACACCATCTCGCGAATTACCTTGTGATTGGGCAGGTCTATCAGACTGGTGACCGGTGGAGAATCCATGTTGGAATAAGTATGAAATGCCCACTTAAAGTTTGTGGAAATATTGTAGGAATGTGTCCCGGATTTTTGTGCCGGCGAAAGCCGCTCAGGCCGGCTATTACCATCCAAGGAAATGCGATAAAGATACCGCTGTGTTGGATTGTCGGGCGAGGCCATAAAATAAATCCATCCATTTTTACTATCAATGCCGACAATGCTGACAACATCATATTTTCCGTTGGTGACAAGTTTAACCTTTTCTCCGGATCGATGAATGCGATAAATATGCCTCCAGCCATCTTTTTCGCTCACCCAGGTAAATTCTTCCCCGCTGTCGAGCCACTTCCAGTCGTCAACGACGACCACCCAGGCGCTATCTCTATCTGTAAAAATTGGATGTACATTGCCGCTATTTACATTGCCGAGCATGACGATATTGGTGTTCTGCAACCGGTTGATTTGCTGCAAAATTATTTCATCCGAAGATGCAGCCCATTCCATTCTCGGGATATAATGATTGCGTGGATCGCCAGGAACGTCAAACCAGGTCGTTTCGCCACCGGTTGCAGCAACAACACCTACGCGACAGGCTGAATTTGTTGTGCCGACTTTTGGATAGGGCAAAGGAATTATTTGCGAATAAACTGAATCGATATTGTTGATAAGATTAAAAGTTCCGACACCATCTGTGTCGAATTGCCAATAAGCCAATTTCTCGCTATCCGGGCTCCAGCGTATCCCATTTCGTAACCCAAATTCTTCCTCATAAACCCAGTCTGAAGTTCCATTGACGATATTTTCCGAGGGCGACTTGGTTAATTGGGTGATTTTTTTACTTTTGAGATCTTCTGCATAAACATTTTTTTCACACACATAAGCGATCTTTTTGCCGTCGGGAGAGAAAGTGGCAAACATTAAAGTTGATGGTTTGGCATCACCACCAATTTTATGCATTTCCCATGATTTCAAGTCAACTACCCAAAAATCTCCCTGGGTGTGATAGCGCCAGACACGTTTGGTATTGGTAAAAACAAGCAGCTTTTGGGCATCAACCGACCAGCTATAATCACGTATCGATAATGGCTCGTCCTTGCCTGCAGGGATGAGTTTTGATGCCGGAATGAGGATCGTTTTTTTACCAGTTTTGCAGTCGTAGCGAACAATATCCCTTCCTTTGCCTTCGGCTCCAGTTTCGAGAGTTGTATAGCCATCGCCGTCAGCTAACCATTTTGAGGGCGATAAACGGTTGGCAGCAAATTCTCCGTCTGCAAATATTCGCTTTAACGTAAGCAAGGAGTCGTTTTCCAAGTGCTCCTGAGCAAAAGTGATCTGGGATTGTGAAGAAAATAGCAGGCATGATAATCCCACAATAACAGAATTGATTATTTTCTTTTTCACGATATTTTCCTTCCAAATGGCCAGGAGGTATTTTGATTGATGGTGACAGATTTCACAATTGATCCAACTGATTAACAGTAATAATTTTGTTATTCAATCTCAGGATGTTATCGTATTTGGACTCGATTTTGTAGTGGAATTAACTTACACAAGTTGGCTGATTAATGCAAGTGCAGCGATGTTTTCGTTGGATATGTGCAATTAAAAAATTACCTTTTAAAACTTAAGCCAGTTACTTGTTTTTTTAATTCTTAAAAACTATGTTTCTACTGTTTGGAACAGGCATTCTCAGAATTTTGGGAAACTTAAAATGATCAATAAAATTCAGTTATTTCAAAAACACTTTCATCTGGTTTTCATTTCGATATTACTTTTATCCTGCCAGGCAACTCAGAAAACCAGCACCACACAAGCCGCTCTATTCAATCATTGGGTTCATTCGCATGAGGAAGACAGTGAGGGTTTAAGTTACTATCGTTTGCATAATTACGCATTTCCCCGGTCACGCGGGCGGCTGGGTTTTGAAATTAGCAAAGATGGTGAATTTGTCCTTTACGCGATTGCAGCGGCAGATGGCCAAAATCGTCAGGTCGGTACCTGGCACTATGCCGGCTCAGATTCGGTAGTCGCACAATTTCCCTTAACGAACACACCCCAATTTTCCTTTAAAATTTTATCCTGCGAAAATGGTTTACTGAAAATCCGACACTAAATCCGAGGCGTTCATGCTTTTTACCCGATTTCGAGACTTTTTCCGTCCTTCGCCGCCAATAAACCAGCTTCCTGAAAATCAGATCACCCAATTATACACAAAATATCGCTGGAGTACGCTGGAATCAACATTTCTTGGTTATGCCACTTTTTATCTCGTGCGCAACAATCTTTCCACGGTTGCCAAGGATATAGAAAAAGCGCTGCACTACGACCACAACATGATTGGCAGTATCCTCGCAATTACCGCGATTGCCTATGGATTGGGTAAATTTCTCATGGGCTCGCTGTCCGACAGGAGCAATCCGCGTAAATTTATGGCCTTTGGTCTGTTGCTGACCGCAATGCTTAATTTTGCTTTCGGCAGTGTGGCTAATTATAGTGTTCACTTGAGTTTGTGGGCACTGAATGGTTTTATCCAGGGGATGGGCTGGCCACCGTGCGGACGTTCAATCGGGCACTGGTTTGGCCTGAGAGAACGTGGAACGATCTTCGCTATTTGGAATGTTGCGCACAATATAGGTGGTGGTCTGGCGGGAATTTTAGCCGCTTATGCAGCATCCCATTATGGCTGGCAGGCTGCGTTCTATTTTCCGGCAGCGCTGGCGACGATCGGATCGGTGTATCTTTTTTGGCGATTAAATGATACCCCGCAGTCCCTTGGCCTGCCCGCTATCGAGGTCTACAAGCACGATATTCAAAATAGTGAATTCGACAATCTGCCGGAAAAAGAATTGAGCAGCAGAGAGCTTTTTCTTGACTCTGTTTTAACGAACAAAGCTTTATGGATTGTCGCCATCGCCAATTTTTTTGTTTATATCGTCCGGTACAGCATGCTGGACTGGGGGCCAACTTATTTGCGAGAAATTAAAAATGCCACACTGACTGACGGTGGCATCGCGGTATTGATTATCGAGTTTGGTGGCATTCCTTCGACACTACTCATGGGCTGGATTTCAGACAAAGTTGGCGGCCGCCGGGGAATGGTCAGCCTGTTGTGCATGATTCCAATTTTTATGGCATTTACCGGCATCTACCTAAATCCGGCTGGACATTTATGGCTGGATTTGACTTTTCTGGCGATAATTGGTTTTTTTATATACCCACCTGTTATGTTGCTCGGAGTATTTGGCCTGGACCTGACATCGAAAAAGGCGGTGGGCACAGCAGCCGGTTTTATCGGTTTATTTGGTTATATCGGTCGCACCGTTCAAGCAAAGGGTTTTGGCTGGATCGTGCACCATTACGGGAATCTTTATGGATTGGAGACTGGCTGGAATTATGTGATTTTTGCGATTTTAGCATGCACAATTTGTGCGATAGTTCTCCTGGGATTCACCTGGAATTTTAAACCGAAATCAGTTTCTGAATGAACCACCTTTATCCGTGCGTCGGATTAATTATTGATTTGCCTATTTTAATGTAAAAATCTAAGTTTTGAGTTTGAATTTTAGAATAATTTTGGTATCATAATCATCAATAAAAAATAGTATTTAAAGCAGAAACAAGTTACAACGCAGTTTGGAAGGAGTACCGTGGTGGTGACAAAGATTTTTCGATTTACACTAATTATGATAATTCCAATTATGTTTGCGTGCGAAAAACAAAAGGAGGACAGCCCGACACTCGTTTCGTTTGATGGGGGCCGCGTCTCTCAAAACGATTACATTGCCGAATTTCTTCAATCGACACGAAATAAGCCGAATACAGAGCCGACAGCGGATGGTCTCAAAGAGATTATCACGAATCAGGCAATGACGCAAATTGCAGTATTAGCGGCAATTGATGCTCGCATGGATGAAGATTCACTCTATCTGGAAATAGTTCGAAAGAAGGTCGATCAGGTTTTGTTGAATAAATATATTCAGCAAGAGATAGTTGATAAGGTCGTCACGGATTCATTGGTTGCAAAAGTTTATGCAGAATCATCGCCGCTCTTTCGTATGAGTTTGATAAAACGTGCCTTTTCAGAATTCTCCACCCCAGAGGAGATTGCAGCTCAAAAAGACACCATCGATTTTATTTCCGAGCAGCTTGAAAATGGTGGTAGCTTCCAAATTTTAGCTAAAAAGTACTCGCAAGATTTTAGAACAGCTTTTAAAGGTGGTGATCTGGGATTCATGATCAGTGAAGCGATGGATGAACCGAATCTACGGAAAGCCATGCGGAATCTGAATGTAAAAGGAACTTCCAAACCCATACGGGGGATAACCGGGTTTTATATTATTCGCAAGGGCAAAGGAATAAATTCAAAGGTGCCGCCATTCGAGAAAGTTGAGGCAAAAATTCGGCAATCAGTTTATCGCCTGCGCAGTATCGAACGCAAACTGTTCGCAGAACAACGCTTTATTGAAATTGCCGGGCGCTATGCTTATGAAGAAAACGAAAACAACATTTCCCAGCTCGAAGAAAAACTCGGATCCTCAACTAAAGATCCGCATTCCAAATTGCCGCCCAAACTAAAATACAGCAATATTGATATGCAAATGGAATTGGCCAAATTCCGCGGCGGTGTGATTACAGTGGCGGATGTATTTGCTGTCTCGCCAAAGATTCTTGAAAATGTGAATGAATTCAAAGCGCAACTCAAAAACGTGGCTCAGGATCGCGTTTTCGTTCTCCACGCACGCGAAATGGGCATGCCCAACGATGCGGATCTCGCTGAACGCATTCAGGAAATCGAAACTCAGACTTTGCGAACAATATTGGTGCAACGAAAAATCACCGACCGGACACAGTTTTTGTTTGCAACAGCCGGCAATGATACAATAAACAGCCTGCCGAAAAATAAAACGCGCATTGAAGAAATGGTGCGGGATGAATTTGATCGCACGCTAAAAGAGCACTATAACTTCAAATTTATAACAGAAAACTTTGCGGCTGCTCTCGTACTTGCCCGGGAGAAGGTTGATGAGCGAAATAATAAATTGAAGTTAAAGTCTGACATCCCCAAAAAACAGAATAAGTAAATTTTGAAAATTAACCCGTTGTTCAAAATAGCGTTTTAGTTTGGATCTGCAATATATTCAAGATTTTGGTTGGTGGATTCCGTCAAAATTCATGACCGATGACGAAAAAATCGACACTGTGTGCAGACTGAACGAATTATGCACATCGAGTTAATAATGTATTTGCATTTGTAATCTAATGATGAAAGAGGAAGATAATGAGCCGGTTATTTATTTTATTAGTTTTGTTCCCCACTCTGATTTATGCTCAAAAAACGATAACAATTGATGGGGATTTTGCAGATTGGTCGGATGTCCCGGTTGCGGTGACGGATCCCGCAGATGATGTGCATGATACGGATGGTTATCCAACAGGACTTCAGCCTGCTTATGTTGAATACACCGATGTCGATATTCTCGAAGTAAAATTTACCAATGATGAAGCAAACTTGTATGGCTATATTAAAGCGACCGGAGCCATTGGCCGCACTTCGTCTGACACTTTAGGTCACACGAAACTTGGCCGCTATTATTTTATTTTTACAATTGATGTCGATGACGATACGACGACGGGATACCAACTCAAACATGGCGGTTATTATCCGGATGGATTCGGTTTTGATATGAATATGGAGGCTGAATTTTATAATGGAGGGTATAATACCGGACATTATATTAATCATGAATTTCTGACCGAACAGCAATTGAACACCCAGGGCGTGCAAGATTTAAACGATGGTGTCGTGCGTCTGGCGCCGGGCACGTACGATCATTATACACAATGGGTGACCTTTGAAGATTCAAGTTTTGTGATGGTTTCTGACAAAGGGCCAGTTTACCATGGAATAATTCAGATTGCAGTTTCAGAAGATGGCCACGAAGCCGAAATGGTGGCACCAATGTGGGGATTTCTGAAAACACCGGAGGGTGTTCCGATTATCGCTACCGGTCAGGATATTATTGTTTCAGCCTCACTGGAAGCGAGCGGCGAGCTTTCCGAACAAGCCGCAAAAGCCGGATACACGCCCGGGTCAAAATCAGTTTGGGGATCAGATACCGCGGCGTCTTTTCGCTACTCAGTTGTGCCAATGCCAACGGCTGTCGCCGATGACCAGCTTGAAATTCTGCCTGCGACGGAGTCCGTGATTTTGTATCAAAATTATCCAAATCCTTTTAATCCGCAAACCAAAATCGGTTTTTATCTCGACCAATCTGTGCCAGTCAATTTATCTGTTTTTAATATTCTCGGAGAAGAAGTTGGTCAATTGGTTGATAGTAAATTGATTGCAGGGCACCATGTTTATTATTGGAATGCGAAAAATGTCGCCGGACAACCGTTGTCAAGCGGAATATATTTTGCAGTTCTGAATGCCGGTGGAGCGAAAAAAGTGACTGAAATGCTGCTTATCAGGTAGCGTATCACGCAGTAATTCAAATATTTTGGATGCGATGATCGTGTACGATCTGTGATCATCTCACGAATACACCAGCGGATTATAAGCCAAATAGATGCCGTCATGAATTAATTTATGGTATTCATTTTGGCTTTTTGCCTTTGCATTGAGAAATGATTCAATTTCTGTTTTTAACCGGGGATAGCTTTTCGTTGCTATTAAAATCTCCAGAATTTCAACAGCCAACAGCCAATCGTATTCGTGGTCTTTTTTTAATGCCTGCCAAACATCAGAAATAACTTTATCAAAACCACCTGTTGTTCTGTAGTCCCGAATATTTTGATATAAGCCTTGTAATTTCTTTGTTTCTTCACTGTACTTAATTTTTACTATTCGCATGTTCGACACTGCAGATGGCTGATCATAGGCGTCTTTGTCAGCAGCGCCGGAAAAAACGGAGGTTATCTTTTCCCCAACGGCCATGTCAAAAGTGCCCCATTCTGAGTTGAATAAAATCGAGTTTTCATAGATGACGGTACAATCATCCCAACCGATGAGCACGATTTTGCCATTTATCCTCTCGATATATTTGCATTGACCGGTAAGTGTGACATTTGATTCAAAAGAGATTTTTGCAGTCTCACCAACAATTAAATTTGCGGCGGCCAATTGCTCTTCTGACAAATCTTCAAGTGGCGTAGAGAAATTTTTCAGTTTTCCAACCGGAGAGCCAAAACCTTCATGATGATAATCAATCCCGTGTCCCGGCAGCTCTTTGTCCTGAAATGAAAGGTTGGTTTTTCCGTGTGTTTTCAGGTAAATTGGCACTTTATTTTGGGTTAAAATCTCGGAAAAAATACCGGAAACCTGCAATCCGGAACTGTAAACAGCAGTTGAAGTATTTCTGCAGGCGATTGCTTTATTTAGCCCGTCGATGCCACCAACACGGAAAGCCATACCGTCAGCGAATTCTTCTAAAACTTCACTTAATTTTTTAAAATCAGGAGTTACAAATAGCTGTGGTTGTTTCGAAGTGATACCAAACGCATAGCTGGCAGCATTGATGCTGTAAGGAATTTTTTGCACTTCCGGTGATAAACATGTGGCTGCTTCCCCAATAGAAGAAAGCAGACCCGCGCCGTAAATTTTCGGCTCGTCCATTGTACCAATTAAACCATATTCGACGCTCCACCAGTGCAACCGCGATAAAAGCGCCATTTCGGATGGCTCGCCAAGCATATCCTGTTTCAACAAAACATCCTTTTCTGCGGCTTCAATGGCAGCCGGCTCTGCGCCGGGAATTTCTTTTAATATCGATAATTTGCGGATGGCTTCGTACAATTCAAAATCTTCTTTGGACGACATAGCTTTTGCGCCAACAGCGCCAATTTGCCGCAAATACTCAGCGTATTCCGGATCGGCGATAACCGGGGCGTGGCCGGCTGCTTCATGAACGATATCAGGGCTCGGGGTGTATTCGATATGTTCGATTTGCCGAATATCGGCCGCAATTGGCAGCACCCGGTGTTGTTGAAATTCCATAAATGCTGATGGCGGAATAAAGCCGTTAACGGCCACGGCTGCCCAGCCAATTTTTGCTAAAATCGTGTTCATGTCATCAATCGATGGGATGGCTTCAACTTTCAGGCCGGTTTTTTCCAGTCCTTCAAGATAGATATCGTAGGCGTGGTCAATCAAAAATCGATGATTTTGCCGCATTACGTAGCGCCAGACTGCATGATCGATCGGTGTGTAGGCTTCATAATTTTGATCAATGATGAACTGTTTCAAATGGTTGGGCAAGTTGTCTAAAATGACATTGTTTGTTGTCTCAGTCAAATTAGCATCCATCTTTTTCTTCATTTTTAATTCCTATCACAATTTTTCATAAGTCTCAGGCAGTTTGTATTTTTCAAAATGCTTCAGCGACTGCGGATTCGCGAGTGCATCATAATTCGTAATTTTCTGGTTGTGCAGAAGTCGAGTAATTGCCATTTCTACTTTTTTGCCGCTGCGTGTGTGGGGAATGTCATCAACCGCATAAATCTCGGCAGGCACATGCCGGGGAGTCCGTTCTGAACGAATTGTATTCTTAATTTTTAGCTGCAATTCTTTCGTTAGTTCACCTCTGTTTTTTAAGACAACGAAAAGCACAATTTCCGTATCACCAGCAAATTGACGCCCGATGACGATCGAGTCGAAAATCTCGTCCATCGCCTCAACCGGCTCATAAATTTCTGCAGTGCCGATGCGGACACCGCCAGGATTAAGTGTTGCATCAGAGCGGCCATAAACGATGCAACTGCCATCGTCGTTTATTTTTACATAGTCGCCATGATACCAATTCTCACCGTGAAAATCAAAATAGGCCTGCTTGTATTTGTCACCGTTTTCATCATCCCAAAAATAGATTGGCCGCGATGGAAAGGGGGAAACACAGACCAGCTCGCCGACTTGGTTTGTTACCGCTTCCTTCTTCACGTTGAAAGTTTGTACGTCCATCCCCAAACCGCGGCACTGCAACTCTCCGGAATAAACCGGTAAAAGTGGATTTCCGAGCATGAAACAGGAAATGATATCAGTGCCGCCGGAAATGGAAGCAAGCTGAACATCCGGTTTAATCTCGCGATAAACATATTTAAAATTTGCATGTGCAAGCGGGGAGCCGGTTGATAAAATGGTACGCAGTGATGATAAATCAAAACGGTCTTTTGGTTGCAATCCTTGATTCTCACAGGCGGATAAAAATTTCGGCGATGTTCCGAAAATCGTGATTTTTTCTTCTTCAATGGCTCTGAACAAGATATCTAAATCTGGTGCTGAAGGGGAGCCGTCGTATAAAAAAACAGGGGCTCCAACGGCCAATGAGGACACCATCCAGTTCCACATCATCCAGCCGCAGGTTGTAAAATAAGTGATTTTATCATTCATCTTTAAATCTGTGTGTAAAATCAGCTCTTTGAGATGCTGCAAAAGTGTGCCGCCTGCACCGTGCACAATGCACTTCGGTTTGCCGGTGGTGCCAGAAGAAAAAAGGATGTACAAAGGGTGGTCGAACGGCACTTGTGCAAAAGATAATTCATCCGGTTGTTCGATCAAAAATTCCTGCCAATTAATGAATTTGTCGGATGAATCTAAGGAATGGCCGGGAACTGAATTTACAACAATAACTTTCTCGATTTCCGGGATTGACTCGGCAAGTTCGCGAATGGTTTGTCTCGAATCGAATATTTTGCCATTGTAGCGATAACCGTTGGTGGCGATGAGGATTTTCGGCTTGATTTGCCCGAATCGATCGAGTACACCTTTGAACCCAAAGTCCGGCGAGCAGGAAGACCAGGTGGCGCCAATGGCCGCAGTGGCTAACATGCCAATTATGGCTTCAGGCCTGTTGGAAATAAATGCTGCAACGCGATCGCCGGGTTGGACGCCTGCTTCTTTTAAAGCCTGCGCAAGCGATGCTACTTTTTCATAAAGTTCAGCAAAGGTAATGCGCTCAACTTCCTGATTTTCTGACCAGTAAACCAGCGCTTCTTTAGCCGAACGCAACCGGAGTAAATTCTCGGCAAAATTCAGCCTTGCACCCGTAAACCAGCGGGCAGTACGAATATTGTCGCCTTGCAATATTGAGGTGTATTTTTTTGAATGGATGACTTCGGTAAATTGCCAGACAGCTTCCCAAAATTCACTGGAATTCTCGATTGACCAGTTAAATAATTGCGAGTAGTCATTAAAAATTCCGCGATTTGACCTCTCCAAAAATTTCATGAAAGCTGTCATGTTCGAAGCTGCCATGCGTTCTTTAGATGGACGCCAAAGTGGTTTTTTTACTGCGGGTTTTGTCATTCTGCCTTTTGACGAATTAAATTTATGCCTGCACATAATGCTTTGATCGCAAAGTCGGTGTCCTTGTTTTCAAGTGCAATTTGTGCTGCGGTTTCAATGAGCTCGTCAACTTTATTTGAATCAGAATTTACAAACGAAAGAGCGGCCCTGAAAATTGTAAAATACTTGCAATCTTCCGAAATAGATTCGGAAGCATTGTTATCTTCGAAGGTGTCGAGAAAGTGTTTAATTTCAGTTTCGGTTGGCAGGTTTTCGATATTTCCTAACTGCCCGAGATTGTTGGCGCTGAGAATATGTGAATTTCTGATTTCACTCGGTAGCTGGTCGACGCCGATGCCCTTTTTTGCACGTGGTTTTTCGACTTCAAAAACTGCGGTGCCGGAGGCCCGGGTGTAATAATTTGCTGAGTTGCGCCCCACAAGGTCGATCAGTTGTGGCTCTATTACGTCACTGTTAAATATAGACTTGTCAATATGAAATTTAACGACTTCACACAGGACTAAATTTCCCGATCCGCCGTCATTTCCCAAGGGAATAATTTGTTTTACGATACATTCCATGTGAAACGGCGATTCCAAAACGCGCTTCGGTTTCACCACGTCGGAATTGACGGCTGTGAATCCACTTTTCTGAAATTCATCAACGCTGGAATCGTATTCTGTTGAGGATAAACTCGTTTGCTGAACCATGGCGTAAGAAACCGCGTGAATGACGCATTCCCTGGTTGCCTGCACATTATTGAGGGTGTCCTTGGTGCTGCCATCGCGCACACGCCGCAGCGCTGAGAAGCCAACCATGGGCGGATTGGCGCCAAATGTATTGAAATAGGAAAAAGGCGATAAATTGCCTGTTCCATCGGCTGCGATTGTAGAAACCAGGGCAATGGGCCGCGGTGCAATGCCGCCGGCAAGAAATTTCTGCACTTTCATTACGGTCGCGTCTGCAGCATTTATCGAAAGAAAGTCTCGCTTTTTATTATCAGGCATCGAATTAGATTACATCCTTCTTTTTTGCCAGAATTGAATGATTGGCATCTGATTTTTTGATGGTATTCGAAAGCCGCCCCAAGCCTTCGATCGTTAATTCAATTTTATCGCCAGCCTGCAACCAGATGGGTGTGAAATTTTCTCCGTTTTCCTGCGCTTCGAGCGCCGCAGTTCCATTTAATTCCAGATAACAACCGGTACCAACAGTGCCAGAACCGATGACGTCGCCGGGGTAAATTTCAGCTCCGTATGAAACGCGCTCGATGATTTCAGCGAATGTCCAGTTCATATCTTTTAAATTGCCGCTGGATATTTTTTTCCCATTGTGAAACGCTTGCATTTTCAGGTTATATTTATCACCAAAATCGGTCGTAATTTTCTGTTTCTCGAGCTCATCCGGGGTGACAATATACGGCCCAATCGCAGTCGCAAAATCTTTTCCTTTGGCTGGCCCGAGGCTGAGTTTCATCTCTTCCATTTGTAATTGTCGCGCTGAAAAATCATTCATAATGGTGTATCCGGCAATATATTTGTCCGCATCAGCAGACTGAATATTTTTGCCTTTTTTTCCGATCACGACAGCCGCTTCAAGTTCAAAATCGAGATTTAATAAATGATCATTTTCAACGATTATTTCCCCACTCCCATAAATGGCATTGTGGTTGGTAAAATAGAAGACGGGGTAGCTGTCAAACTCGGGAATCATTGGAACACCGCGGTTACGGCGTGCGGTAGCCACGTGCTGACGAAAAGCGTACGCATCGCGGCAGGAGGGAGGATTGGTGATTGGCGCGGTGAGTGTACTATCTGAAATATGGATATTCGTTCGACCTTCGGTAATCGCTTTGTATATTTCCTGTGTTTTAACGAGCCCTGCATCCAAATTTAATAGCTCGAGCATTGTTGGTGGCAGATCAATGGAGAGTGCTTTTCCGTTTTCAGCAATGTCAAAAATTTTGCCATCGTGATAAATCGCCGCACGCGCTTGCGAATTCTGATAATATGAAACCAATTTCAATTTAAATTCCCACTCAGCTTTTGATAAACATTTTTGATAACTGTCAACGCGAAATTTGTTTCGTCTAAAGTGCCGGAATTTATCCGCACTCCGGCGGGAATTCCAAAAGTATTCACGTGGCGCAGGATCAGACCATGATTTAAACATTCCTCACAAAAAGTTGCTGCAAACTGTTCATTTGGCATAATCGTTAGAATAAAATTGGCCGCTGATGGCACCTGTTGAATTCCGATTTCGGTGAATCCTTTTTCCAATAATTCCAGTGATTTTTTGTTCAGGGCGGTGGTCTGGTCCAAAAAATCATCATCATTTAATGCAGCAACAGCAGCATGTTGCGCGAGAAGTCCCGGTTCAAAAGGCAGTTTCACTTTATAGAGCGATTCGATGACAGCATCCGGACCAACAGCAAATCCAATTCGTAAACCCGCCAGGCCATAGGCTTTGGAAAATGTACGCGTAACTACCATGTTTTCATACTCATAACCAACACCATTCGGATATTCGGGATTGTGCTCGGCATAAACTGTATAGGCCTCATCGAGAATAACCATGATATGATTTGGCACTTTCGCCATAAATGCCTCAAACTCAGTTCGCTCAAACATGGTTCCGGTGGGATTATTGGGATTTGCCAGGTAAATCATCGCTGTTTTTTCTGTGATGGCATTGTAAATTCCATCGAGATCGAAACCATAATTTTTCAGCGGGACTTGTACCAGTTTTCGCCCTTTTTTCCGGACACTCACATAAATGCCAATAAATGTGCCCTCGGATGTTAAAACCTCGTCCGATTCAGTGGTAAATGCATTGATAATATAGGCTAAAAGGCTGTCGGTGCCATGCCCGCAAATAATATGATTTGGTTGCACACTGTATTTCCGGGAAATCGCCTGTACCAGATCGTGGGATGCGGGATCTGTGTAACGATTTAGCCCCAAAACATGCTTTTGTATAACTTTGATGGCTGTGGGTGATGGCCCGATTGGATTTTCATTTGACGCCAGTTTAACAATACGGTCGAGATTTTTTTCCCGCACCAGTTCGTCAATCGGTTTACCGGCTTTATATGGTTTCAAATTTTTTACAAATGAGGGTATTCTTATCACGTTAAAAATCCAATTCTGAAATTTTTATATCCAAAATTCTATTGATCGCTAATTACAACAGATTCCATTCAAAGCCATGATTGTGCGTAATCTTTGTCCAAAACATCTTTCACATGCAGTGTCGGCAACAGTGGAGAATAAGTGTCGATCATGACGGCATATTCCTCTGTTTTTTTGACATTTATGGATGCCTCCGTTTTTCCGGGTTGCGGGCCGTGTGGCATGCCGCCGGGATGGTGGGTTATCGATCCTTCCTTAACGCCTTTGCGCGACATAAAATCACCCTCGACATAATAGAGCACCTCATCGCTGTCGATATTGGAATGAAAATAAGGCGCCGGAATCGCGGATTCATGAAAATCAAATAACCTTGGAACGAAATTACAGATGATGAAATGGCTCGTCTTGAAAGCAAGATGAACCGGTGGAGGCAGGTGAATGCGACCAACTTTTGGGTGGTAATCTTTAATATTGAATACGTATGGGTACAAATAGCCATCCCACCCGACAACCCCAAAAGGGTGGTGCGGAACAATGTGATCAAACACACGGTTTTTTGCTTTAACGATAATCTGAAACTCTCCAGAATCGGAATGTGGTGCGCAATATTCCGGTGGGCGAAAATCGCGCTCGCAATAAGGGGCGTGTTCTTCCATCTGCCCGTATTCATTTTTATAGTGGTTCGGAATTTCAAAAGCCGTGTCTGATTCAATTATAAGCAGTTTGTTGCTTTCAAAATTATCAAACTTAAGCTGGTAGGTCGTCGCGCGTGGGATAATTAATTGATCGCCGGGGCCAAACGGATTTATCCCAAATTGCGTTAGCAAGACGCCGGAACCGCGATGAACAAAAATATACTCTGCAGCTTGTGCGTTGCGATAAAATTTGTCGCTGTCTTTTGTAACTTTTGCAGTAATAATTTCGCAGTGCGGATTGTTCAAATAAGCGACACGGCTATCGATGAAATTGCCTTCGACCGTAGAGTCGTCGGTAAAAAAATGAAAATAAAGCAGCGGCGCTTCAGGCCAATTTGTATCCGGCTTCGCGGGGATTTCCTTTACAGATTTTACCGCCGTCGGCAAATGGTGGTGATAAATATTTGAATAAATCCCGGAAAATCCTTTGCTCGAAACCAGTTCTTCTCGGTATAGCGATTTCCCATCTGGCTTAAAAAAAGTTGTGTGTTTAACACGGGGAATTTCACCCAGTTTATGATAAAAAGGCATTGCAACCTCAAAAATTAAAAGATTCTTTTAGCAGGGTGGCAGAAGTTCTTCCGGTGTTTTGTCCAGATTGCCACGCAGCTTCTGATCCAATTCGATGGACTCGAATAGAGCTTGAAAATTACCTTTGCCAAAGCCTTCAGCACCTTTTCGCTGAATAAATTCAAAGAAAAATGTCGGCCGGTCGCCAATGGGTTTGGTAAACAATTGCAGCAAATAACCTGTTGATTCTTTGTCACATAAAATTTTGTGTTTTTGCAGATCATCGATATTTTCATCAATGTTTAAATCTGCCCGTTCACGCAGCATATCGTAATAGGTGTCTGGAACGGTTAAAAATTCCACTCCATTTTTTCGCAGTGCGGCAATCGTTTTTACAATATCCTCTGTTTGGATGGCAATATGCTGAACGCCGGAGCCGTAATACTGCTCGATATACTCTTCGATTTGCGATTTTTTCTCAGCAACGTACGGCTCGTTGATGGGATTTTTTATGACAGAATCTTTTGAACGCACGACTTTCGAAAGCAAGGCTGAATATTTTGTACCGATATCCCCAGCTTTAAAATCGATGAAAGTGTCAAAATTCATGGTTTTGTTAAAATAACCAGCCCAGAGATTCATTTCATTTTCCCGCACATTGCCGACGATATGATCAATCCCAATGATGCCGGTTTCTTCAAATTCGAGATTCAGTTCCTGGCGTGGTTCGCAATATCCCGGACGAAAGATGTGGTTGAAGTTATCGCGATTTACGTAGACCAACTCCGTATCATCGTAAAGGCGAATTGCCGCCTCCATGACATAGCCGTGTTTGTCTTCCAATTTGTGGGGCCGCTGCACCATCACGGCGCCGTTTTGTGTGGCGTAATTAAATGTTTTCTCCACATCATCCACTTCGATAGCCCATCTTTTTACACCGTCACCATGACGATTAACAAATCCAAAGATATCATACGTACTCGGTTGTACGGCCGATGTTATCACAATTTTCAGATTGTTCTTCGTCAGATAATAAGAGATGCGATCACGAACTCCGGTTTCCGGGCCGGAAAAACCAGTAATATTCATGCCGAGTGATTTTGCGTACCAATAGGCTACCATTTTGGCTGAGCCGACATAAAATTCCACATAATCATATCCTCTAATTCCGAGAATGTCAGGCATTGTTTTCTCCTTAAATTTCTAAAATTAAATCAAGAAATCCGGGTGATTTTCAAAAAAGCGTAATTAGCTAACTTACTTACTATGAATTTTATTTCAGAAGAATATAATTAAATTTTATTTTGATGTCAAAGATAACAATTGAGATTTTTAAATTTGTCTGTTCTAAGCGGGAAGTGCGAGCAAAATTACAATTTCGGTAAGGCGAGATAAACGAAAAGGTTAGCTGTGGAGAAATTTAATTTTTTCGACAATCGTCGATTCAGATTTGTATGCTGTTGGATACAAATCAAACACAAAAGTTAAGTTGGAACAAATAACGGGATAGAAATCCACGAAGAGTTATCGGATAATATGAAGAAATTTGCGAAGGTCACTTTTGACCCAATCATTTTTATTGATTTAATACCTTTGAGTGCTTACTTTCTCACCCTTTGAAATAAAAAAATTACATACCTTCCCGTTGTGCAGAATAGAAATATTTTCAAAGTTAGTCGGCAAATATTCTTAAAAATTCATCTATTTTCGTCATTTTGCTGGCGCCGGCCTTCGGTGGCGCATGATCTCGGCGCGAGTCCAAATGGATGTAGACTGTAAAATTGTAGATTTCGTCTAAAAGTGTGACGCGCCGAAAGGCCGACGAAGTAAATCGTTTTTTGTTATATGCAGTAAAATAACGAGAAAAGCTCGCTCTGTGACAGATCAGATTGAATTCTGTACAACGGGTGATACTTGAAACTTGCCCCTATAGCTCAGTCGGATAGAGCAGTGGTTTCCTAAACCATGTGCCCCAGGTTCAATTCCTGGTAGGGGCACAAATAAAGTGGTGCAAATGTGTACTGGTCTTTTTGCTGAATGTATTCAGATCTTCACGCCAAATTTTTCTCCCATCGCTAAGGCTTTTTCATAGCCGGCATCAGCGTGACGCATTATTCCCAAGGCGGGATCGTTAAAAAGTACGCGTTTCAGGCATTCCTCGGCTCGATCACTGCCATCGGCTAAAACGACCATTCCCGCGTGCTGTGAAAATCCAATTCCAACACCACCACCGTGGTGAAACGAAATCCATGTTGCTCCGCCACTTGCGTTTGACATTAAGTTGAGCAGCGGCCAGTCGGAAACGGCATCTGTCCCGTCGCGCATTCCTTCTGTTTCACGGTTTGGGGAGGCAACCGAGCCACAATCCAAATGATCGCGGCCGATCACCAGGGGCGCTTTTACTTTACCACTCTTCACGAGTTCATTAAAAATTAAGCCGGCTTTTTCTCTTTCACCCATGCCCAACCAGCAGATACGGCAGGGCAGACCCTGGAATGCGACTTTTTTCTGCGCTTCCTGCAGCCAGTTAATCATATGCTTGTTTTCGGGAAAAGCTTCAATGAGCGCCTGATCTGTAGTATAAATATCCTTCGGATCACCCGAAAGGGCAGCCCAGCGGAACGGGCCTTTTCCTTCGCAGAATAATAGCCGGATATACTCAGGGACAAAGCCCGGGAAATCAAATGCTCGCGCTTCGCCTCCTTGCCGGGCAAATTCTCGTAAATTATTGCCATAATCAAAAGTACGGCTGCCGCGGTTCTGCATTTCGAGCATAAATCCAACATGGCGCGCCATGCTTTTCAACGACCGTGATTGATAATCTTTCGGTGTTTTTGATCGCAGTTCGATGGCTGCGTCTAACGTTAATCCGTTTGGCACATATCCATTAATCGGATCGTGCGCCGATGTTTGGTCCGTTAAAATATCTGGAACTATATTATCTGTCAGTAAATTTTTTAGTGTGTCACCGATATCTGCTACGAGTCCGATTGAGATTGCTTGACCCTGTTTTTTTGCAGCCAGCGCCCAATCTCGGGCTTCCTTGTAGGAATAGGTCATTTTATCGATATACTTCGTGTCCAGCCGTTTTTGGATGCGCGTTGGGTCAACATCCACACCCAGAAAAGTTGCTCCTGCCATGGTCGCGGCCAACGGTTGCGCGCCGCCCATCCCGCCGAGTCCACCCGAAACGAGCAATTTTCCTCTTAAATCACCCTTAAAATATTTCTGCCCGCAAGCAACAAAAGTTTCGTACGTGCCCTGTAAAATTCCCTGCGATCCGATATAAATCCAGCTGCCCGCCGTCATTTGTCCGTACATCATGAGACCATTTTCTTTGAGTTTGTTAAAATGATCCCAGGTGGCCCATTGTGGTACCAGATTGGAATTTGCAATTAAAACACGGGGAGCCTGTGGATGGCTACGAACGATGCCGACCGGTTTTCCGGATTGAACAAGCAGACTGTGATTCTCATCCAATTCGAGCAGATTTGCGATAATTTTTTGAACCGATTCAACGTTTCGTGCAGCCTGCCCGGTACCACCGTAAACAACCAGCTCTTGCGGATTTTCGGCTACCTCAGCATCGAGATTGTTGAGCAACATGCGCAGCGGTGCTTCCGTTTGCCAGGATTTTGCGTTAATTTTGGTGCCGGTCGGTGCTTTATAATTAGGATGGGTCGCATATTTTTTAATAAATTCCGAAGTATTCATCTGATTCACCCTTAAATTTAATATTATCTTTTACTGCAGCCTTGTTTGCAACCTGTGCTAATGATTTATTGGCAATGAGCTCCCGGGCAATCTCAAGATCGCGGGAAAAAACACGGTCTTCTTCTGCATGGTCGATATGTTTCCGGATGAGCTGGTGGCATGATTCGAGAATTTTACTCGATTTTAACGGGCGGCGATAGTCAAATGCCTGCGCTGCACAGAGAAGCTCGACAGCAAGAATTTTTTCCAGATTATCCAGAACCTGCCCGGTGCGCCGGCCGCTGATCGCACCCATACTGACGTGATCTTCCTGCCCAAGGGAGGTTGGAATACTGTCGGCGCTGGCGGGGAAGCACAAACTTTTATTCTCCGTCACCAGGGCCGCAGATGTATATTGTGGCATCATAAATCCGGAATTGATGCCGGTATTTTTCATTAATAATTTGGGTAATCCACCGACAGCGCCTTCAAGTAATAAAAATGTTCGTCGATCGGATATATTGCCCAATTCACTAATAGCCAATACGGCATAATCCAGCGGCAGGGCGATTGGCTGACCGTGGAAATTGCCGCCACTGATCGTATTGTTTTCATCAAAAATTATGGGATTATCCGTTACAGAATTGATTTCGGTGGTTGTCGTATCTTTTAAATGCAGCCAGGCATTGCGGGATGCTCCGTGAACCTGCGGCATACATCGCAGCGAATAGGGATCCTGGACCCGCTGACAATTTTGATGTGAATGCACCATTTCTGACTTTTCCAGCATGACACGCAGGCGGTGTGCGACGTGCAAATTGCCTTCGTATGCACGCAATTGATGCAATTTTTCTTCGAATGGTTTCACTGATCCCAGCATGGATTCCAGTGTCATGGCGCCGATAATATCTGCCGTTTCGAGGCAATTGTGCATGCGTTCCACAGCTTTTATCGCATAGGCTGCCATGAACTGCGTGCCGTTTATCAGAGCCAATCCTTCTTTAGGCCCCAACTGCAAAGGTTCCATATTTTCCGCTTGCAGCACAGCAGCTGTTTCAACTTTTTTGCCCTTGTAAATTACTTCACCCAATCCGATTAATGGAAGAAAAAGATGGGCCAACGGGGCCAAGTCACCCGATGCGCCCACAGAGCCCTGCGAAGGAACTACCGGAATGATTTTATTATCGATATGCCAGAGAATGCGTTCTAAGGTGGTTAATGCAACGCCGGAAAAACCTTGAGCAAGTGCATGAATTTTGAGGACAAGCATAAGCATCGCAACTTCATCCGGGATATTTTCTCCCATGCCAACGCTGTGACTGCGCAAAATATTGTGTTGCAGTTTTTGTGTGTCTTCTTCAGAGATTAGTGTCGTACAAAGGGAGCCGAATCCCGTATTTATTCCGTAGACAATTTTCCCATCTCGGACGATCTTTTCCACGGCCTGCCTGCTTCCGGTTACCTTTTTTATTGTTTCGGATGATAGGCGGCCAATGCGTTCACTGCGGGCAATTTCCAGCGCCAGGCCAACGCTTAATTTATCTATTCCAAAATTGAATTCTTTTATTCGCATCGTCTTCGGTTATTCTTTTAAATTCAGTGTAAATTGGAGGATTGTTTTATCTGCATGATTCTTTTCCAGCCCGTGATGCATGGCAAAAAGTTTAAATCCACATGATTTTAACACTTTTAAGGCTGCAATATGTTTGCGATCAAAATAGGCGGTAACTGATGTGAAGCCGTCATTGCGTAAATTTTTGATTGCATCCATCAATAAAATCCGGCCAATTTGCCGTTGTTGCCAGTCTTTTTTTACCATAAGAAATAATATCTGTGCGTCGGCTGCATTCAGGTATTTCGTCACGACAGTTCCGGCAATTTCCTGTTCCGGCTTGGCTAAAGTTATCGAACCGCTGTTGTTTTTTTTAACCGAGCCTGGTTTATTCAGGAAATCAGCATCTTCAAATTTTGTGTTTTCATTGTTGATCATCCAGTCCAATATCAAGGCTTTATATTCGGTTTCATATTCGCTGGAAAAAGGAATTATATCCATTATTGTAAAATGGTGTTCACGTAAATCTTGCAACACCCGGGCAAACAAGTCCTTGTTGACGCTGGTTTCCTCAATTTCCGTTAGTGCTGGTAAGATATTGACACTGTTAGGGTTATCCAAAAGTAATCTTTGCATATTGCGTTTGATTGATTGCCAAACGGGCTGAATTTGTTCCAGCAATGCGAGGCCGTCTTTGGTGAAATTGAGTAATCGTTTTCGGCGATCGGAATCGGATGGTATAAAATGCAGCAATCCTTTTCTTTCTAAAATGGTCGCCTGTTGGCTGACAGCGGAATGTGTGATGTCAAGAAGTTCAGCGATTTCCGTGACCGATTTTGGCCCGTATCTATAAAGAATAAAAAACATGGGAAACCAGGCCGGCTCGAATGGGATATCGAGGGTTTTGTATATTTTTGTGATATTGAAGAGAAAGCGTTCGCTCAATCTCTTCAGGCGTGTGCCAAAAAGTAGCTCGCCTGCATCGTTATAAATATTCATCTGTTAGTTGCTTGTGTTAGTGCTTACGTTTACAGTTATTTTAATACTTTTCCATAATTATGCAAGTGGAAAATTTTATTTTAGCAGCGATAAAATTACTTGTTTAATAGCTATTTTTTTTTAGCATTAATGTAATAATTAGTGCTTTCACGGAGTGCTGTTTTTTAAATGTTCAATTTCTATTTTTACTTCCAGAATGGGGTAGATTATGCAGAATCTTTCAAAAATTTTAATATTAATAGTTGTTCTCTTTATCACCTTCTCATCATCAATTCGTGCTGGCGAAGATACCGCCACAATGCGTGTTGACTATTATCACACCGGCAATGCCCTGACCGAGATTTTCAGTCTGCATCAGGTCGTTAGCGAACCATTGCCCTGGCCGGGAAATTTGAATAAACCGATCGATAACACGAACCGCGGACTCTATTTGTTTGAAATCGTCGAACCGGTTTCAAATAAGGTCCTGTACTCCCGGGGATACAGCTCGATTTTTGGCGAATGGCAATTTACTGGTGAAGCGAAGAAAATGCACCGTACATTTCATGAATCTGTGCGATTTCCCTTTCCGGAGCACCCGGTTCGCCTGCGCATATCCAAACGGAATGACGCAAATCTATTTTCATCCGTGTGGAGTGTGATAATCGATCCGGACGACATACTTGTTGTGCGTAAAACACGCCCTCCCAGTACCAAAATTCTGCCAATATTTAAAAGTGGTCCCGCCTCGAAAAAAGTCGACGTTCTGATAATTGGGGATGGCTTCACTGAATCTGAAGCACCTGAGTTTGAAAAGCACGCACGGGAATTGACCGAAGACATGTTTGCTGTTTCTCCTTTTAAAGATCACAAAAATGATTTTAATATTTGGGCTGTAAATGTTCCCGCGCCGGAATCTGGAACCAATCGCCCTTCCAACGGTACTTTTCGCTGGAGCCGAATCGGCGCAACTTACGATGCATTTCGTTCTGAAAGGTATGTATTGGCTTTTGATAACCTTGGATTGCGCGAAATAGCCCAATATGCGCCCAATGAATTTGTCATTATTTTGACCAACAGTGAGACTTACGGGGGCGGTGGAATTTTCGGCTTGTACACCACAGTCGCGGCCAAAAATGAATGGCGTAACTATTTGATGATTCATGAATTCGGGCATCATTTCGCAGCGCTTGCCGACGAGTATTACACATCGCCAGTCGCATACAATGAATCAAATTCCCTCAAAGCCGAACCCTGGGAACCCAACGTAACAGCCCTGCATGATCCAGAAAATGTAAAATGGAAGAAGTTTGTAAAATCAGGCACGATCCTGCCAACCGACTGGCCAAAAGCCGAGTTTGAAGCTTTTCAAAAGAAAAATCAAGCCCACCGGAAACAACTACGCAAAGACAATCGACCGGAAAGTGAAATGAGCGAATTGTTCCGCAAAGAACAGAAATTTTCTGAAAGCTTGTTTAAAAAATCCCCCAATCACACAAAAGTCGGGGCTTTCGAAGGAGCCTATTATGATGCAAATGGTTATTACCGCTCCGAAATGAACTGCCTGATGTTCACGCGTTACCACAAGTTTTGCCGGGTGTGTTCTGAAGGTATTAAGGATATAATTGAGCTTTATGTAGATTGATTTCTTTACCCTGCCGGGTTTTTTAAACCTGGCAGGTTTCCTCACGATAGTCTCATCATTTTATTTTCTGAAATTCATACTCGATTTAACTAATGAATTTATAGCTAAGTGAAAAAATGAGTTCAATTATAGCACCACTAACCCCAGGAAATTTTTTCCACATTTATAATCGCGGAATTAATAGCGGTTTAATCTTTTTCTCACAGGATAATTATCAATTTTTTCTTGATTGTTTTGCAAAGTATGTACTCGAGTTTGTTGACATATTTGCATATTGCCTTTTGCCAAATCATTTTCATTTGTTAATTCGAATTAGGGATGATTCTTTCGTGAACATTTCACGGCAATTTTCAAATATGTTTAATTCTTATGCCAAAGCAATCAATAAGAGAGAAAACCGGCATGGGAGTTTATTTGAAAAGCCATTCCGGAGAAAATTAATATCAAATGATGCTTACCTTTATCGACTTATTTTTTACATTCACAGTAATCCAAAACACCACAAAATCCATGATAGGTTCGACACCTACATCCATTCTTCTTATCGGGCGATAATTTCTGATAAGATGACTAATTTACAACGTGATTCTATTCTTGATTGGTTTGGAGGCCGGCATGAATTTGTGAAATTTCATAGTATTGGCCTGGAAAATAGCACTGTCAATCAATTTATGCTTGAGCATGATTTTCGATGAATTACCTAATAAACCTGCCAGGTTTTTAAAACCTGGCAGGTTTGCGCCTCATCTCAGGATTTTACCAAATGCGCTCATTCGAAAACAAATAAATTCCTGTTTGATTTCCCCACAAATCTTCGTATACTGAAAATCTTTTTTTTCGAGCATTATAATTAAGTGCAACCATGAAATTTATCTAAATTTTATAGATTATGAAAATAACTGCAATCGATGAATATAGTACCGGACAGGACATTGGTCTGCTGCCGGGCGATAAAATATGGAAAATAAACGGGCGTCGAATCCGCGATATCCTCGATTTCCGATTCTTCATCACAGATGAAGAGATTGCCCTTGAAATCGAGCGCGACAAAGAGCGCGTTATCTTCGATATTGAAAAAGAAACAGACGATGCCCTCGGTCTCAGTTTTGAGCCGATTAAAGTACGCATGTGCGGCAATGACTGCCCCTTTTGTTTCGTTGACCAAAATCCGGCCGGGATGCGAAAAACGCTTTATTTTCGCGACGAAGATTTTCGACTTTCATTCCTTGCGGGCCATTTCGTAACGCTTACCAATCTGTCAAACCGCGATCTCGAACGCATTGTTGAGCAGCGTTTATCTCCGCTTTACGTTTCCGTCCATGCCATCGACCTGGAAATTCGCACGTTTTTGCTGGGATTAAAAAAAGACGACCGCTTGCTGGAAAAACTGAAATATTTGACTGAAAACGGAATCGAATTACACACACAAATAGTCGTCTCTCCCGATATAAATGACGGCAAAGTCCTCGAAGAAACAGTGGCAGCTTTGGCTTCATTCTACCCGAAAATTGGCAGCGTGGCCACGGTGCCTTTGGGGCTCACAAAACATCGCGAGGGACTGTTAAAAATGAAGCCCGTGACCACAGAATATGCCAAGGATTATTTGATTCATGCGGATGAATTGGCGCAAAAGTATAAAAAAGAATTGGGCATATTTTTTATCTACCCGTCGGATGAATTTTATATCCGTGCTCAGGAGCCGATTCCCGGACGCGAACGCTACGACACTTTTGAGCAATTTGAAAATGGCGTCGGAATGCTGCGGACGTTGCTGGATGATTTTTCGGAACTCAAAAGCAAATTTCCTGATCACCTGGATCAACCTGTTCACATTTCATTTGTCACTGGAATGATGATGCACGAAATTCTTGAGAGAGAAATAGTGAATGCATTTCGTGCTATTAAAAATTTAAGATTAGATCTGGTCGTAGTAAAAAATGATTTTTACGGTGAAACTATTCGCACAACCGGGCTATTAACCGGACAGGACATTTATAAAAATTGTGCAGATCGAGATTTAGGTACACGTCTTTATCTACCCAAAAATTGTGTCAATGATGACCGGAAATTTCTCGATGATTGGACGCTGGATGGATTATCGGAAAAATTGCAAATCCCCATAGAATTAGCCTCGAACGATTTTAGCATCATTTTAGAAGAAATTAAGCAGATGAGTGCCAATAAATGAGCAAAGCGCTTGTAACAATTGTGGGGAGACCTAATGTTGGGAAATCCACATTTTTTAACCGGATAATCGAAAAACGGGAAGCGATCGTCGATGATTTTGCCGGGGTTACCCGTGACCGGAAATATGCCGAAACGGAGTGGTGTGGTGTCGAATTCAATCTTGTCGATACCGGCGGCTATTTTCCAGGTGTTAGTGATAAAATTGGCAAAGCCATTCTCAAGCAGGTGGATATCAGTATTGATGAAGCCGATGTCATTATTTACATGGTGGATGGCAGGGCAGGGCGAACACCCATGGATGAGGATATTGCGCCAATTTTAAAAAAATGGGGTAAGCCAATTTTATTATGCGTCAACAAACTCGATAGCCGGGAGCTGGATATAAATATTCATGAATTTTACCGGCTCGGTTTGGGCGAACCCTATGCAATTGCTTCCTCCAATGGGCGGAATATCGGTGATTTTTTGGATGCGATCGTGGAGAATATTCCCGAGAATAAAAAACAAAAAGTCGATTTCGATAAAGAAATTGAAACGCGCATGCAATTGGCCATCGTGGGTAAACCAAATGCCGGGAAATCATCTTTGATTAATTCATTGTTGGGGGAAGAAAAACACATTGTCACCGAAATTCCCGGCACGACGCGGGATGCTGTCGATACTTTGTTCAAATATCAGGGGGAAGAAATAATTCTCGTTGATACCGCCGGATTGCGCCGACGGGCAAAAGTGACAGACAGACTCGAATATTTTAGTACAGTGCGTACGCAGGAGGCAATTCGCCGCTCCGATGTGGCGGTCGTTATGATCGACGCAACAGAGGGGCTCGTCGACCAGGATATTCGAATAATTTTGGATGTAGTGAAATTTAACAAAGGCATCCTCATTGCGGTGAACAAGTGGGATTTGGTCGAAAAAGATGCCAAAACAGCGCGGGAATTTGAAAGAGCGATCACTGAGTTATTGCATACTTTGCGCTACATTCCGGTTATATTTATTTCTGCGCTGGAAAAGAAACGCATTTACAAAGTGATAGATATAGCCAAAGAACTCTATCTCGAGCGCCAGAAAACGGTAGCAACCAATGCCTTAAATAAATTTCTCGAGGAAATTGTTGCGAAATATCCACCGCCTTCAAATGATAAAAAAGAAGTTAAAATAAAGTATATCACGCAGGTAAAATCTCCGCCTCCGGTTTTTGCGCTTTATGCCAATCACCCAAAGTCGATTAAGTCAAATTACCGGCAATACATCGAAAATCAATTCCGGGCACGTTATCCGTTCACGGGTGTGCCGCTAACATTTATATATAAAAAAAAGTAAGCAACTTATGGGGAAATTTACCCTGAAACTTAGTGTTCTTTTTGTTCTTTTTTATAATCTTTCTTTTGCCCAGAATCAGACAACGAGCTCTGAGAGACCCTCGACTCTCGCAGAATTATTATCGTTAAATGACGCGCCAATAAAATGTGGTTTGCCGGCTTTTGCTCATCTGCTGCACATTAACAAAGACCGGAAAGATGAAATTTTGGCCCAGACCAGCAGATCGACGTTACCCCATTCCTATGTTACACCGAGTGGCAGATTCCGCTTGCACTATACGTTGACAGGTGTTAATAAAATTCCAGCAGAAATCACCAACAACGCCGGTGTACCGGATTGGGTCTATGAAGCTGGATTGGCAGCCGAGCACGCTCATGCGTTGCTTGTGGATACACTCGGTTTTTCACCACCACCCGCAGACAACAATATTGACGGACCGGAATATGATATTTATTTTAAAAATTTATCTCTTTATTACGGTTTGACCTATCCGGACGAAATTGGTGGCAAAGCGCATCCGTACTTGGAGGTTGAAAATGATTTCAGCGAAGGATTTTTCACTGAAGGTCTGGATGCCGTCCGGGTCACGGTGGCACATGAATATTTTCATGCAGTGCATTTTGCATATGCTATTCGCCTGGATGAGTTCGATGAAATCTTTTTTTATGAGATGAGTTCAACCTGGTTTGAAGACCGGGCCTACGATGAAATTAATGATTATTATGGCTATCTCAGTTACTTCTTCAATAACCCGGAATTACCTCCGTTTGAGCTGCCAGAGAGGGTCTCACCCGTCGATACACGAATATATGCGATCGCCATATTTTTTAAATATTGGTTTAAAAATCGAGATGATATCGGGCTGACCCGCATGTGGGATAATTTTAGAAATATGCGCGGACTGGAAGCGTTAGAGACTGAAATAAATGCTCAAGGAAAGACCTTCGCATCGGCTCTCGCTGAATTTTACGGCTGGTGTTTGTACACCGGATTTCGCGCGGAGCCGGAAAAGTATTTTGAAGAGGGTGGCAATTATCCAATGATAAAGGTTATCGATACATTGCAAATAACGCAACGGTCAGCCGTAAGTGCAAAAACCAATGCCCTGAGCGCACAATATGTTAAGCTGAACTTAACCGAAGGCATGGTATTTACTTCGATAATTGAAAATGGCCCTGCTGATGGAAGAATTGCTGTTGCAGGCGAAAAAATAACCGGAAAATTGTGGGATCTATCAAGTGGGACTTCCTTCAAGTTGGGATCTTCCTTTAATGAGGGAGGGGCGTTAATGGCTATCGTCAATGGCAAAATTCCCCAAAGCCAGGGGCAGCCGTACGATACAGATGACTTGCGAGTTGTTTTAAATATTAAAGAAACGGATGACGATGTTACAAAGTTTTCACTGGCGCCAAATCCATTCAAACCGGGGGGCGCTGTCGAAACAGTAGCTATTAATTACGAAGCGCCAAATTCAGGCCCGGTTGAAATAAAAATTTTTTCGGAAACGGGGCGTTTGGTTTGGAAGAAAGATACCAGTAATCTATTTGTAGAAACCTGGTCAGGCAGAGATTTGGATGGAAACTTTGTTCCCAGCGGTGTTTATTTTGTGGTCGTCCCTGAAAAAAATAAAAATGGATCTAAAGTATTAAAGTTAGCTGTCGTGCGGTAAAAAGTGAGAATATTTCAGCATCGCATGCTAAATTACGCAGTAAAAAATTAAACAATTTGCTGACCGGGGTGAAGTCAGAATAACCAAATATCGTTGACTTTCACTGAATTAATCATTACTCTTTTCGTTATCTTATTGTTTTTATTGATATGGTCCTTAGATGAAGCGATTCTCAGAAAAAATTGTGATATTATTACTCGTTGTGGCAGTGCTGGTATTTATTTACAGCATCGTTTCGGAATTGTTTTTTGATTCAGTGCCTTCAATTTCTGTATCAAAAAACAAGATCGGCTTGATTGAAGTCAAAGGGGTCATTCTCGACAGCGAAAATACAGTCGAAAGAATACATAAATTTCAGGATAATTCTTCCATTCAGGGACTCGTTGTGCGGATTAACAGCCCTGGTGGCGGCGTTGCAGCGAGCCAGGAAATATACGAAGCATTAAACGATTACCGCATCGAAACCGGGAAACCGGTGGTGGCGAGTATGGCATCCGTAGCCGCGTCAGGGGGTTATTATATCGCCTGCGGTGTCGATTCTATCGTTGCCAATCCCGGAACGACGACAGGAAGCATCGGCGTAATCATGGAACTGATGGACTATTCTTTACTTTTACAAAAAATTGGCGTCAAGGTAAATGTCATTCAGAGCGGTCAATATAAGGATGCTGGCCGTGGGAGTCGCAAATTAACCTCGAAAGATAAAGCCTATTTTCAGCAATTTATTAACGACGCATACATTCAGTTTGTCGATGTTGTTGCTGAAGCGCGTCGTATGAATAAAACTCAGGTTAAAAAGCTGGCTGATGGACGGGTTTACACCGGGCAGCAGGCTTTTGAAAACGGATTGGTCGATCGATTGGGCACTTTTGACGATGCTGTTCATTTGTTGGCTGACATGGCCGGCATAGTTGATCGCCCTGTTCTCGTCCGCCCATACGTTCGAAAGCGCACTTTTTTTGACCTTTTGTTTGGGGATTTGGAAGAATTAGCGCAAAGTTTGACGAGTTTACCCGTGCTGAGATATCAACTTGTGTACTAATCAATGTAGGAGGCATCTGTGACAAAATCAGAAATCATCGGAATTGTAGCCGAAGGCACCGGCCTGACAAAGGTGGAAACAGCTGCAGTCGTAGACGGATTTTTAGCAACGATTAGTTATTCACTGGCGACCGGAAATCATGTAACACTACGTGGATTTGGCAGCTTTCGGGTTGTCGAGCGCAGTGGTCGCAACGGTATAAATCCAAAAACAGGCAAAGCGATGAATGTTCCACCACACAAAGCGCCTGTTTTTAAATCTTCAAAAGAGTTGCGGCGGTCGGTTGAAGGTGGCATAAACGTAGCGAATTTAGAAACATAAAAGACAAACTTGAGCAGCTCAAAGAGCAGCTGTACAAATTTACACTTGAAGGAGGTGAGTTCTATTGCCGAGCGGTAAAAAGAGAAAACGTCATAAGATCGCAACCCACAAGCGAAAGAAACGTCTGAGAAAAAATCGACATAAGAAGAAAAATAAATAACTTATAATTTCGAGTTTTCTGAATTATAAGAAGTGGCTGCTGTTTAATATGGAACTTAGGCGGCAGACTTTCTTCCTTATTTCATGTGGAAATACAAAGCGTAATGGGTCAACAAAAAACAGTATTGCTCGTCGACGATGAGCAGATTATGCACGACCTGGCGCGTGCATATTTAGAGCGTGAAGGATTCACACTACAATCCGCATATACGGGCGTATCCGGTCTTGAAACAATTAAAGACCTGCGCCCTGATATCGTTTTGCTTGACTATATGTTGCCCCGAATGGATGGCGAACAGGTTTTTTCAGAATTACGCCAAAATCCAGCCTACGAAGAAGTCCGGGATACCCCTGTCATTTTGCTCACAGCGCGCGGAAGTGATGATAGTTTAAAAACGCGCTTGCTGAAACAGGGGATCGTCGCTTATTTGCAAAAGCCATTCGGCTTGCGGGAATTGAGCGATGTAATCAATAATATTATTACCTTGCGGGATATTCGCCATTCGCACCGGCTGCTTGAGATTGAAGTGAAATCGACCAAGCAGCACCTTTCCTCCATTTTTCATAATGCACCTGTTGGAATATTTTCCTGCAATAGCCATGGGGAATTGCTGCAAGTTAATCAATATCTTTTGCAAATCCTGCCTGAGCTATCCTACGAAAATCAATTTATAAATGTGTTGCATAACGAGTTTTTCAAAGACTCCTTCTTCACGACCGGGGTTCGGTATGTTCTCGAAACCGGCCAAAGCTGGAAAAAGGAATTGATTCCCTGGGCAAGCGGGCAGATGAAAAAATTGATTTTAAATGTACATTTTGTGCCTATTCAGGTTGAAAAAGACGACCGTGAAGATTCGAAAAGTGTTATGGGAATTATCGAGGATGTGACAGAGTGGGAAAGGAAGAATTTTCAGCTCAAACTTTTGTCACAGGTTTCTTCGGCCATGCAACAAACGATGGGCCTGCGAAAACTGTTGCATTTATTGCTGACGGCGATCACTGCCGGCCCGGCTTTAAGTTTTACACGCGCGATGATTTTTATGGTCGATGAAACTGAATCCGAGTTAAAAGGCGCTATGGGCGTTGGCCCGATGTCATCCGAAGATGCCATGCAAATTTGGAATCGTCTGAACCGAGAAAATCTGAATATGGAGCAATATCTGTTTAACTATGGCCCCACGTTGCCCGGTGAAAATGAGAAACTCAATTTACATGTTTTAGCGATCGCAATCCCTTTAAATGCAAAAACAGAATTGACAAAAGTCTTGCAGGAAAAACGATCATTCAGGTACAAGATTGACAATCAGGCCGGTAAAAACGATGCCGCTTTCCCCGCCTGTTTAAATCCTTTGCAATTGGAAGATTTTATCGCCATGCCTGTTGTGGCAAACGATCGATTATTGGGTGTTATTATAGCAGATAATAAATTCGGCAATCAACCAATTTTGGAAGACCGGATTCATTTGCTATCCTTAATTGCATCACAAGCTGCCCACGGCATTGAAAAAGCGCATTCTTACGAGCAATTACACGAAGAAAAACAAAAACTTGAACAAGCCTACGATGAATTACATCGTGCACAGGAGAAGCTTGTACATGCTGAAAAATTGGCTGCAATCGGTGAAATGGCTGCGCATGTTGCCCATGAAATCCGCAACCCGTTGGTGACGATAGGTGGATTTGCATCGCAATTGCAAAAGAAAACAAATTTTGAAAACAATGAGACCAATCCTGCTCAGATTATTGCTGACGAGGTCCTGCGACTTGAGAAAATCCTTGAAAATGTCCTTAACTTTACTAAGTTGCCTGACCCGGAGCCAAGTATCAACAATATCAATAAATTGATTGAAGACGTTGTTGAACAGATAAAACCTGTGCTCGAGAATAGCGAAATTACAATACAAACCAATTTGCAAAGCAACTGCCCGGATCAATATTTTGATCAGGGGCAATTGAAGCAGGTGCTGATAAATTTATTGCAGAATAGCCAGCAATCTTTTGAAAAACCAGGTATTATCCGCATCACTTCATTTTTGGAAAATGAAATCGTTCTTATCAGAATTGAAGATAACGGCCCGGGCATTGCATCCGATATGTTAACTGATATTTTTAATCCATTTTATACAACCAAAAAACATGGGACCGGCCTGGGGTTGGCAATATCACAACGAATTGTCCATGGCCATGGAGGGGAAATTCGGGTAAAAACTAAATTGGGACAGGGGACCCGGTTCGATATTTTATTGCCGGTAAATTTCGGATCCGGAACTCAGGAGAACAAAAATAGTGTTGTAAATGCTGTGATTGTTTAAATCAGAGGATGATGACGGAGAACTTAGATGAAGGCAAAAATTTTACTTGTCGAAGATGAAAATAGCCAGCGACTTTTGTACAAACAAGTTTTAAGCGATGACGGATACATTGTTTTTGATGTCGAAACCAGCCATCAGGCTATCGATGTTGTCAAAGAACATCAGCCTGATTTAGCGATTCTTGACATCCGTCTTTCCGGTGAGGATGGGCTGGATTTAATGGGACAACTCATGCAAATTGATAAAAATATGCCGGTCATTTTGCACTCAGCCTATAGTGCATGGAAGGATAATTTTCGTGGAAAAATGGCGGATGCCTACATTATTAAATCTTCCGACCTGACCGAGCTTAAAAAGACAGTTCAACAATTTCTCCCACGCAACGCAAATTAATTTGGCTCATTTTTATCCAAAAAGCGGCTTCGGTCGCTTTTTTCTTTTCCGGTCATCCTGTTAAAAATTTCTGTATCACCCATTCCTGAATTCAATTCTTTAAACATCAAGATCAGTTTTTTTGGAATTAATCAATTCATTATTGTAAATGCCTTAACTTTTAATAAATTTAGCTGAATCGAAACATTATCGTGCTGTTAAAGAATCGGTATGAATTATCCAACAGCCTGGAATGAAATATTATTCAGGCAACAACTCTCACAAAGCCACGGAGCCCACAGAGTTTTATTTTTAATATCTTTAAGTCATTCTCTGCGGCTCTCTGCGAGAGAATGATATCAGGCTATAAATCACCTTAATATTTATTTAAATAGAGCCAACATTATTTATGCGGGTTCATTCCAACTAAAATTTAACCGATCGTTTTTCGGGCTGCCACTATAAAAATACCACAATTTAATTTACCAGAATATGATTGATGAATGATTTTGAAGATTTTCTAACACAAAATAGCGAAGAATGCCTTTCGGTATTTGAGGCCACACAGCGCATAAAATTTATACTTGAGACCGAATTGCCGCCATTGCAAATCGAAGGCGAAATCTCCAATTTTCTGCACCACAATTCCGGCCACATGTACTTTTCGATCAAAGATAAAAAAGCACAGATGCCCTGCGTTATGTGGGCCGGACGAAATTCGACGTTGCGCTTCAAGCCTGTGGATGGATTAAAAGTCCGGGTTGAAGGCCGGGTGACTGTGTATGAACGACGCGGTGCCTATCAATTTGATGTAATGACCATGAAACCAGCAGGCATCGGCCCATTGCAGGAAGCTTTTGAGAAGTTGAAAATTCAACTCGATGCGGAGGGATTATTCGATGAAAGCAGAAAAAAAACCATTCCGCTTTTCCCGGCACGGATTGGAATTATTACCTCGGAAACAGGCGCGGCAATCCGGGACATTATCTCGGTAATTCAAAGACGCTGGCCTGCAACGGAACTGGTTTTGCGCCCGGCTTTGGTTCAAGGCGAAACCGCCGCAACCGATATCGTTGCTGCGATCGATGAATTTAATACACTTGGTGATACGGATGTTTTAATCGTCGGCAGGGGTGGCGGCTCGTTGGAAGATTTATGGGCTTTTAACGAAGAAATTGTTGCTCGGGCTATTTATAATTCAAAAATTCCTGTTGTGTCTGCAGTCGGCCATCAGATTGATTATACCATTGCAGATTTCGTGGCCGATTTGCGAGCGCCCACCCCCTCAGTGGCTGGAGAACTTGTTGTTCCGGAATCAGGAGAAATTAAAGAGCAAATTGCCAGTCTCCTCACCCGGATTTTTCGCCAGACAGAGTCAACTGTTTTCCAGGCTCGGCAACAACTTACAACTATTGTAAAAAGCTATGGATTTCGCCAACCATTTGAGTTGTTAAAACAATCCCGGCAAACTGTTGACGAACTCCAGTATCGAATTCAAAATCTGGCAGGAATTAAACTTGAGAAAGAAAAAAACCGTGTTGAGGCGTTGGCAAAACAGCTAAAAAGTTTAAGCCACCAAAGCATTTTAAATCGTGGTTTTTCAATAGTCCGCGATGAAAAAACAGAAGCGATAATTCGTGATAGCCAAACGCTAAAATTAGAGCAGGAAATTAACATCCAGTTCGCACGTGGAACGAGCCGGGCAAAAATTTCTGATAAGTAAAAAAGAGTTAATAATATTTGAAAAATACGTATATTGCCTGAATAATTCATAAAGCGCAGTGGATGTGCCTGGCACTTAGTTGATTTTTATAAATTTAGCTAAACAAAGTAGCTTTTAATGGCTTTCATAACTTGTAGAAGTGCCAGGCACATTTTTATCAGTTTATGAATCGATCAGGATTGAAAGTTATTTCTAATAAAATTAGAAAGCATAGTGCAAGGATTAAAAATGGCCCCCAAAGAGAATTTTGAAACCATTGTAAGGCGCTTACAGGAAATCGTTGATGCCCTGGAACAGGGACAAACAGATCTCGATGATTCGATAAAGATTTTCGAGGAAGGATTGCAGCTGGTGCAAAAATGCAATAAGCAACTGGATGCTGCGGAAATAAAAATCCGGAAACTGGTCAAAACAGAAGATGGTTTACAATTGAACTTCCTTGATCCTGAGAAAATGTAAAATGAAAATCAGCTTTTTTGGTAATCCCGAAAAGGATGAGATAGCCAGGTTTTTGCCGCAGTGGGTGTCGTATTTAGAAGCAAATAGTCATCAAGTCACAATGACGCAGGATCTGGCTGATATTTATAGTCAAAATTTTAAAAATATCAAGTTGGTTGATGAAATATTCGAACTCTGCGAAGATTGTGATTTGTTGGTTTCCCTTGGTGGCGATGGTACGATTTTATGGGCAGCGCAACTCGTCATGGGTAAAGATATTCCCCTTTTGGGTGTTAAATTTGGCGGGCTCGGATTTCTTGCTGAAATCAGCCCGGAGGAATTTCAAGTAGCCATCGATGAAATTTCTGTTGGAAAATGGAAATTGCAAAAGCGTTTAATGCTGGAAGGCCGAATAGAGAATGGCCAAGGCAGACAAATAGGTGAAAATACAAGCGTACTGAATGAATTTTCGGTAGTTGGTGGAAATATTGGCCAAGTTTCCCGTGTCGATGTGTGGGTTGATGACAACCATGTGAGTACTTACATTGCGGATGGAATTTTGATTTCAACGCCAACGGGATCGACCGCCTATTCACTTGCAGCACGCGGCCCTTTGCTGATGCCAACGGCCGATTCTATGATAATCGCACCGATTTGCCCACACACATTAACGGCCCGGCCATTGGTCGTCGATGGCAGCGCGCAAATAAAAATTTGTCCTGCAGACGATGAAAAAAGGCCGCTTTTTATAAATGCGGACGGCAGGGAAATTTCGCAATTGGCCGGCGACCAGCAATTGCATATTCAAAAGTCGGCAAATTATATTACTCTTTTACACCGGGCAGATCGTACTTTTTTTGATATTCTACGGGCAAAATTGAACTGGGGTGATGATATTCGACAGAGTGAAAATGGCAAAAGATAAAAAATTAACACCGCTGATGCGGCAATACCTCGATATTAAATCTCAAAACGAAGATTCGGTTTTATTTTTCCGGATGGGGGATTTTTACGAGCTTTTTTATGATGATGCCAAAATTGCCTCGGATGTTCTGGGAATTACCTTGACTTCGCGTGGCAATGGAGCTGCCGCGAGTGTACCACTCGCTGGATTTCCATATCATGCCCTCGACACTTATTTATCAAAAATGGTGAAAGCCGGATATCGCGTGGCCATTTGTGATCAGGTTGAAGATCCCAAATTAGCCAAGACCATCGTTAAACGGGCAGTCACACAAATCGTATCACCGGGTACAGTCCTCACTGACGATTTACTCGACAGCCGCAGCAATAATTATCTTTGTTCGATCAATTTCGAAAAAAATAAAGTCGGTTTGGCGACTGTCGATATTTCCACAGGCGAATTTCGTGCTGGTGATTTTCCTCGAGCTGCCATTGTTGATCATTTGAATTTGATTCACCCGGCGGAGATTCTAATCGCTGAAGAGCAAGTGCCTTTACTCAATGAAACTGTGAAAAACCTGGCTGAAACCGTGATCACTTCCCGTGATGGTTGGGTATTTAGCTTTGACTTTGCTTACGAAAAGCTAACACAGCATTTTAAAACATTGACTTTAAAAGGCTTTGGGTGTGAAGACCTTACTGCAGGAATTGGCGCTGCCGGGGCTGCGCTCTATTATTTGCAGGAAAATCAAAAAAATGAGCTTGAGCATATAAATCTGCTCGTCCGGGATGATGATAATACATTTGTTGGGATTGATTTTTCAACCCAACGAAATCTTGAAATCGTGCGCTCGCTGCGCGGAGGCAGGGATGGCACACTGATTTCCGTGCTCGACAAAACCTCAACACCCATGGGAGCTCGATTGTTGGCAAACTGGCTTGTTCGACCCTTGAATAAAGTAGCTGCTATCAATCATCGCCTCGATGCGGTCGATGAATTCGTGCAGAAAAAAGATAAGCTGCAAAAAATTCAGGATCAATTGCGTGGAATTGGGGATATTGAGCGCATAATAACCAAAATAATAACATTAAGAGCCAATGCACGTGATCTCATCGCATTAACAAAATCCCTGAGAAAAATTCAGCCATTAAAAGAAGTACTCGCCGATACGGAAGCGCAGGCATTAAAAAATGAGTTTGACACGCTCGATCCTTTGATTGAGTTGATCACTGAAATTGAAGAATCCCTTGTCGATGATCCGCCACTTGCAATTACAGATGGTGGAGTGATTCGCAAAGGATGTTCTCCTGAGCTCGATAAATTGCGGGAAATTGCGTATTCTGGAAAAGACTGGATATTGCAGTTGCAAAAATCCGAACGCGAAAAAACTGGAATCCCGTCTCTTAAAGTCAGCTTTAATAAAGTTTTCGGATATTATATTGAAGTAACCAAACCGAATTTGCCAAAGGTTCCGGAGCATTATATTCGAAAGCAAACCCTGGTCAATGCTGAGCGCTTCATTACCCCGGAATTGAAAGAATATGAGGAGCAGATTCTCGGTGCTGAAGAGAAAATAGTATCGATTGAATATGAATTATTTAATAACCTGCGCCTGCGCGTGGCCAGTTTTGCTGCCGCAATTCAAAAAAATGCGATCGCTATCGCAGAGCTTGATTGTTTCGTAAATTTTGCTGAGCTCGCTGTGAGTTTGAATTATTGTAAACCCCATGTTAATGAATCTACAGAACTTGTGATCGAAGACGGTCGCCACCCGGTTATCGAAACTTTACTGCCTTTTGGCGAGAATTTTATACCCAATGACTCCAATATAGACTGCAAGAAATCCCAAATTCAGATCATAACCGGCCCCAACATGGCAGGGAAATCGACCTATCTCCGGCAGGTTGCCCTCATCGTTTTAATGGCACAAATTGGTTCGTTCGTGCCTGCAAAATCGCTCAAATTGGGTATAGTTGATAAAATATTCACCCGCGTCGGGGCATCGGATAATTTGGCGGCTGGTGAAAGCACGTTTCTGGTTGAAATGAATGAAACCGCTAATATTTTGAATAATGCAACGCCGCGGTCGATAATTTTATTGGATGAAATAGGGCGGGGGACCAGCACTTTTGATGGCCTCTCCATTGCCTGGTCGATTGTTGAATATTTACACGAAAATAAAAATATCGCTGCAAAAACTATGTTTGCCACCCACTATCATGAGTTGACGGAACTCGAAATGATTTTTAAACGTGTAAAGAACTTCAACGTGGCAGTTAAAGAGTGGGGCGAGCAAATTATCTTTTTGCGTAAAATCGTTGCAGGCGGTACAGATCATTCTTACGGAATCCAGGTGGCTAAATTGGCCGGTATTCCGGCACAAGTGATTCAACGGGCGAGGGAGGTTTTAAGCAATTTGGAACAAAATGCGCTTACACCGAATCACAAACCGAAAATCGCTGCTCGAAAAGGCAAGGAAACAGATGAAATTCAACAACTGGATTTTTTCTCATCGATGAACAATGAAATAATTCGAGAATTGCAAATGTTGGACATGGATAATCTGACGCCGATGCAGGCTTTTCAGGCATTAATCAAATTGAAAGAAAAAGTGAGTAAATGATTGGAACAGCAGGTTTAATTTTTCAGGAAGATTTCATAATATGACCAATAAAAGAGCGATAGTCGGTTTTTTATTTTTGATGGTATTCCAGATTTCATTATCTGCCGGTGAAACACGAAAAGCAAAATATGCTGGCGAATTTCTCAGCACAGGCGCTGGTGCCCGGGCCTTAGCCCTGGGTGGCAGTTTTACGGCATTGGCCAATGATGTCACTGCAATTTATTGGAATCCCGCCGGCCTGAGCCATCTTAATTTTCCCGAAGCAACACTGATGCATGCGCAACGTTTCTCGGGAATTATAAAGTATAATTTCGCTGCTTTTGCCAGACCCTTCGGCCAGGACGCCAGTCTTGGAATCGGCATTATTCGTTTGGGGATCGATGATATTATTCGAACGAAACTTCCCCGACCGGACTTGCGTTTGGGGGATATTTATGAGGACGAAGGCCGTCAGTTTCGTAACACCCCGGTTGAAGATTATTCGTTTTCGAACTCCGAATGGGGTTTTTTCTTTTCTTATTCTAAAAAGAAATCTGAGCGCTTGTTTTACGGAGCGAGCATCAAAACATTGTATAAAAGTTTCGATGAAAACACCGCCTACGGCATTGGCTTTGACGTTGCCGTGCAATACCAGGTTAACAACCACTTCTTGCTGGGAGCCAATCTCCAGGATTTTACCACCACAGTTCTTGCATGGGATACCGGCACCAAAGAATTGATCGTGCCGACGTTGAAAATGGGAGCTGCTTTCCCATATCAAATGAAGATTCTTCCCGGGAAATTGATGCCTTTAGTCGATGTTGATATTCGCTTTGAAGGACGGGAATTTGCTGCACAGGCTTCCGCCGGTGCGATGAGTTTTGATTTTCACCTTGGCCTGGAATATGCGTTTCACGACCGTTTGGCAGCCCGGTTGGGTTCTGATGTCGGGAATTTTACGGCAGGCGCTGGAATCCACTTCAACAGTTTTATTCTGGACTATGCTTTTATGAATCATGCTGATTTGCAGGAAACCCACCGAATTTCATTATTACTGCCGCTTGAAAAAGAAAGGTATCGCCGCCCGTAAAATCCAATTCAAAGCTATCTCTTTCTGAAACACTTTACCCGAAAATTGAAACAAATTGATACAAACATTGAAGCTTATTTATTTTATTGGAGTTAGCTCTAAATAATTGTGAAAAAGAGTTTGACTCTTCGCCAAATAATACTTATTATTTAAGCCAAATGTAATCCAAGACTTACTGCATGAAAAATTGCAGGTTCAACAGGGCTGGGTTTGAGCCAGATTTCGACCTAAAACCTGTTATTGGCTCTTCCCTTTAAGTGGAACAGGAACAGATGAGTCGCTCGAAATGATTGGAGATTGGATCATAATAACCTGCTCAAATGGAATGCAGATTTAATCATAGATTAACAACAAGGATGTCACCAGTATGATTATCAGTATGACTGGTTATGGCCGAGGAAGCCATATCTATAACGGTTTCGAAGTTGAAGTTGAAGCCAAATCATTGAATCACCGTTTCCTGGACCTGTTTCTTAAACTCCCTCGGGCTGTCGAAAATCGGGAACATAAAATACGCGAAATTTTGAAAAAGCACCTGGAGCGTGGGCGCATCACCGTGACTATAACCATGCGGCGGCGTGACGATGAAGTTGCCAGCATGCAGCTAAACAACAGTGTGATCAATAGTTACAAGAAGATGTTGGCCGATTTGGGCAACAAATTAGGCAGTGATGAAAAGCCAAATTTATCACACATGCTCACTCTGCCGGATATTTTTTTGGAACAGGATGATGATAATTTTCAGGATGATGTGTGGAATTGTATCGAAGCAGCAGTCGAAAAATCCATTCTCGCGATGAATGAAATGCGCAGAAGAGAAGGTGTCGAAATTGAGAAAGATTTGCAGCAGCGTGTTCAAATCATCGATGAATTGGTTCTGGAGATCGAGGAAAAAACTGTTGGACGGTCAAAAAATGAATTTCAAAAATTGTATGATCGCGTAAAATCGATGATTGCTTCTGGCGAACTGGACGCAAGCCGCCTTGAGCTTGAAGTCGCTCTGCTCGTAGATCGATTGGATGTTACAGAAGAATGTACCCGCCTGAAAAGCCACAATTTAATATTTAATGAGGCGCTGGCCTCATCGGAATCTGCCGGGCGAAAACTGAATTTTTTATTGCAGGAAATGAACCGGGAAGCCAATACCATCGGCGCCAAATGCAATGATGCCGTTGTTTCTCACCTCGTTGTCGGGATTAAAGAAGAAATCGAGAAGTTGCGCGAACAAGTACAAAACGTGGAATGAGTGAGTGAAACGAGGTCTTTTGGTCGTGTTTTCGGCTCCATCGGGTGGCGGGAAATCAACAGTGATTCAGGAAGTGATGCGGCAAAAAGTAAACGAATATCAGTATTCACTTTCTGCGACGACACGTGCACCACGCGGAAATGAAGTGGATGGCACAGATTATTTTTTTTTAACCCGGGACGAGTTTTTCAAACGACGCGATGCGAATGAATTCCTTGAATGGGCTGTAGTGCACGGAAATTATTATGCAACTCCGCGAAAGGCCATCGAAAAAAGTATTGCTGATAAACAAATAATACTTCTCGATATTGATGTTCAAGGTGGAATTGAAGTAAAAAAACAGCTTGGTGATGAAGCGTTTTTGATATTCCTCGCTCCTCCATCGATGCAATCGTTGGAAACTCGTTTGCGCAATCGAAAAACGGATTCTGATGAAATTATCAAAGGCCGGTTGAGCGCAGCGTTCGATGAAATGAAGTATGCCAAAGAGTATGATTCAATTATTATTAATGATAAATTAGAGGACACCATTAAACAGGTATTGTCAGAAATAGATAAAAAAATCAATGAACTATAGATTACGGAGAAACACCCATGGTAGACACAATTGTAATGAAAGACTTAACCAATCACGCTGAAAGCATTTATGAAGCCATTATTATGATTTCCCGGCGTGCACGACAAATCAATAATGAGCAAAAACAACAATTTGAGAAGGACTTTTACGATGAGTCCAGCGATGATTTCCTTGATGATGATTATGAACCGGAAGAAATTGTTATCGAAACTACCCATCTGCCCAAACCGCATACGATCGCACTCCAGGAATTTTTAGATGGTGAAATTGTCAAAATTGAACTCACCGAGGATGCTGAATAATTCCTGATTTATGTTTACCGGAAAAAAAATACTTGTCGGTATATGTGGAGGAATTGCTGCATATAAAGTGTGTGAGCTCGTCCGTGAATTGCAGAGAAAAGGTGCGATTGTCCGAACGATGCTCACACCTGATGCGACGCGCTTTATCTCACCTTTGACTTTTGCATCTCTCACGGGCGCACCCGCATCTGTTGATTTATTTTCATCTTCAGTCAATGAAATCGAACATATAGAATTGGCAACATGGCCAGACATCATCGCCATTGCGCCAGCAACAGCTACAACCATTGCGAAAATTTCGAGCGGCCTGGCAGATAATCTTGTCACAGCAACACTATTGGCAACCCGGGCAAAGATTCTTCTGGCTCCAGCCATGAATACAGGTATGTGGCAAAATCCTGCAACACAGGATAATATTTCTTTGCTGAAAAATCGTGGATATTTTGTTGTCGATCCTGAATATGGGCCTATGGCAACCAGTCTTGAAGGCGCAGGATTTGGTCGGTTGCCTGAAAACAGGACTATAATTTCCCATCTGTTCCGCATTCTATGGCCAACAAAATCCCTCGAAAACAAAAAGGTTACGATTACTGCAGGTTGTACAATCGAAAAAATTGATCCTGTTCGCTTTATTAGCAACCATGCAACTGGTAAAATGGGATTTGCCTTAGCAGAGATAGCGGCGGCAATGGGCGCCCAAGTGACGCTTGTTCATGGTCCAACTTTTTTAAAACCACCTGTGGATATTGATGTTATACAAGTTGAATCAGCACATGAGATGATGGAAGCAACCCATGAAAATTACCCCGAGAGAGGAATTTTAATTGGCGCTGCGGCTGTTTCAGATTATCGTCCAGCTGAATTTTCTCAGTCAAAAATTAAGAAGGATAAAAACAACTTAACTCTAAAGCTCAAAATAAATCCAGATATTTTGTTTGAACTTAAAAAGAAAAAAACGAACTCGATCCATGTTGGATTTGCCCTTGAAACAAATAATGAGATTGAAAACGCAGCAAAAAAAATAGTTCAAAAGGGATTGGATATTATTGTTGTTAATAATCCCGCTGAGGATGGGGCTGGTTTTGCGGTCGACACAAATAAAGTCAAACTTATGTTTGCAGATGGAAAAATTATTGATTTGCCGCTAAAGGAAAAGATAAATGTTGCCGCTGAAATATTGAAGCATGCAGCTAAGTTGTTAAATAACAAATAAACTATGCTATGACTGAATTGCAATCAAATATCGAAAATATTGAAGATTTTCTGCTGCAGCAAAAAGATTTGTGGGGGGAATCAATTTTGATGCTGGGCATCGAACAGCCAAAAGTTGAGTTCGAATCGCCGGTGGATAACGTTCAGAAAATCCCAATAATTGAATCAAGCGATAAAAAGGGAGGCCCACGACTCAAAATCCCTGCTATACCGGACAAACAAAGTCAGATGAAAGATTTTGCTGGTCGGCTGAAAAATTATGAGGAAGCATCGTTGCTTGGGCAGGGAAATTTGAATGCAAAAGTCGTGTTCCTGGCCGGTAGCATTGAGCAGGAAAATATAGCTAAAAATAAAATATTCCTCGGCGAGAACGAACTCATTTTTTCGCGTATGCTTACAAAACTTGGATTTACGCTTGAGGAAATTTACCTGACTCCGGCCTATAAATTTCCAGGCAATTCTCAACGCGATACGGCGGTTAGCCTGGCGCAGAATATTTTAATAGAGCAGCTAAAAATTATCCAGCCACGTTATATATTTTGCCTTGGAAACGAGGCGGCGCAAACATTGTTTGCTAACCAACAAAAACTTGAAGAGATGCGCGGCAGACCGCACTCTTTTCACGGTATTAAAACTATCGTGAGTTTTTCGCCAGCACAACTTGTCGAAGACAAGCAGCTTTTTTGGCAAGCATTTGAAGATATGAAATTGTTTCGAAATATATTTGATCGGGAAATTGGCGGCAAACCCGCCATGGAATAACAACTAAAATTTAGATTATTGCAGGTGAAAATTTATTGAGCGATAAGCAACCACAAATTGATCGGCTCCCCCCGCAGGATCTGACAGCTGAGCGTGCCGTACTTTGCAGCATGCTTATCGAACAGGCCGCCGTCGGAAAAGCGCTGGAAATATTGCAGCCGGATGATTTTTATAAACGCGGACATGCTGAAATTTTCAAGGTGATGTTGACATTGTTTGCCAGAACAGACCCGGTTGATATGCTAACAGTCAGCGATGAACTTTCTCGCCAGAATCTGCTGGATGAAGTCGGTGGCAATTATTACCTGACTGAATTGTCAAACGCAATTCCCAGCGCGGCAAATGTCGAATATCACGCCCGCATTGTATTGGAGAAATCCTTTTTTAGAAGATTGATTTCAATTTCCACTGAAATCAGCCAGATGTCTTATGAATCTTCAGAAAAGGCCTCGGATTTAATCGATAAGGCAGAGCAGAAGATTTTTGCACTCTCTGAACGTGGTTTAAGAAAAGGATTTCAGCATATTGAACCTGTTTTAAAAGATACGTTTACGACAATTGAAAGCTACCATAATCAAAAAGGATCGGTTACCGGTATTGCCTCCGGGTTCAAAGATCTTGACGGTAAAACTTCAGGGTTTCAAAACTCAGATCTTGTCATTCTTGCGGCCCGACCTTCGATGGGAAAAACAGCCCTTGGCTTAAATATGGCAAGAAATGCCGCGGTTGATCACGGTGTCGGTGTGGGGATTTTTAGCCTGGAAATGGCCGCCTATCAGCTGACGATGCGACTTCTAACGGCGGAAGCGAAAGTCGATGCCCATTTGTTGCGAACGGGAATGCTGCCAAAAGATGACTGGAAAAAATTGAGTATTGCTGCTGGTAGATTATCAAGCGCGCCTATTTTTATTGATGATACCCCTGGAATAAGTATTCTTGAAATTCGGGCAAAAGCACGGCGGTTGATGGCCGAACATAAAATTGGCATGCTCATAGTCGATTATTTGCAGTTAATCCATGGGCCGACAACGGAAAGCAGGCAGCATGAAATTTCGATGATTTCACAATCGTTGAAGGCGTTGGCAAAAGAATTAAATATCCCGGTTATCGCTCTTTCGCAGCTATCCCGTGCCGTGGAAGCACGAACGGACAAAAGGCCGATGCTCTCGGATTTGCGGGAATCAGGCGCCATCGAACAGGACGCGGATGTGGTCATGTTTGTCTATCGGGATGAATTTTATGACCAATCAAACACAGATGGCCGCGCAGAAATCATAATTGGAAAACAGCGCAACGGGCCGATTGGAACTGTCGAATTGCAATTCCTGAAGCAGTTTGTCTTATTCGCTAACTTATCACGTCAAGATGGTGAAATGTATTTTGGCAAAGACGCACAACCCTTTTAAACAACGAAGCACAGCATGTTACAAGAAAAAGATAAACAAATTCTCGGTTTTATCGTGCGTCGGTTGCGGCGTTACCTCAAAACAGTGGATGAACCGCTGGTTGAGAAGGCCTTTATTTATGCAAAAGAGGCCCACAAAAATCAGTTGCGGAAGTCGGGTGATCCCTATTTTGATCATCCCCTCGAAGTAGCCAAGATATTAACTGAATTGAAAATGGATTATATCACTGTGGCAGGCGGTTTTTTGCACGATGTCGTTGAGGACACAGGCATTACGGTCGATGAAGTTTCTGATGAATTTGGCGCAGAAGTGGCGCTTCTTGTTGACGGCGTCACTAAAATCAGTGAGCTTAAGTTTGATAGTGTTGAAGAGCGGCAGGCTGAAAATTTTCGAAAAATGATTCTCTCGATGGTCAAGGATATACGGGTTATTTTGATCAAATTTGCTGACAGATTACACAATATGCGCACCCTGCATTATTTGCCCGAGAAAAAACAGCGACGAATTGCAATTGAGACCCGCGATGTTTATGCACCTTTGGCGCACCGATTGGGTATAGCAAAAGTAAAATGGGAGCTTGAAGATTTAGCGCTAAAAGTTTTAAAGCCGGATGTTTACTGGAACCTCTCCAAATCGGTAGCAGATTCAAGGGAGAAAAGAGAAGCATACATCCGTTCGGTAACGATTCCAATTCGTAAAGAACTAAAAAATGCAAACATCCGCGCAAAAATAACCGGCAGGCCGAAACACTTATATAGCATCCAGCAAAAAATTGAAGTCCGGCAAAAAACTTTTGAAGAAATCTATGACCTGCTGGCAATTCGCATCATCGTTAAAAAAATGGAAGATTGTTATTTTGCATTGGGTCTGGTTCACAGTTTATTTACACCGGTTCAGGAGCGATTCAAAGATTATGTTGCGACGCCAAAATCCAATATGTACCAGTCTTTGCACACGACCGTAATAAGTAATGAAGGCAAAAAAGTCGAAGTGCAAATTCGGACGGAAGAGATGCACAGAACGGCAGAAGAGGGAATTGCGGCTCATTGGCGCTACAAAGAGGGCAAAACTCGTGCTGATGATCTTGATAAACATTTGAATTGGCTTCGAGAAGTGCTCGACTGGCAGCATGATACGCAAGATCCGGTTGAATTCATGGAAAATTTGCGAATCGATCTGTTTCATGATGAAGTCTTTGTTTTTACGCCCCGCGGTGATCTTTTCAAACTGGCTCTCGGCAGCACGCCGGTAGATTTTGCTTTTGCGGTGCATACGGATATTGGGCTGCACTGCATCGGCGCAAAAGTGAATGGTAAAATTGTACCATTGAATTATCAGCTTAAAAGTGGTGATTCAGTTGAGATTCTGACTTCTGCAAATCAAAATCCCAACCCTGGTTGGATGAAATTTACAAAAACTTCAAAAGCCCGAAGTAAGATAAAACGCTGGCTGAGAGAGTCCCTTTTTGACGAAAGTTTAAAACTTGGAGAAGAACTTCTTCATAAAAAACTGAAAAAATACAACTTAAAGTACGATGACAAGAGTATACAGGATATTTCATTGAGTTATGGCTTTGAAGATATCCGGCAATTTTTTGCTGCCCTGGGCAGTGGCGATATTTCGATGCAGAGTCTCCGGAAAAAAATCGTTCCGGAAGAAAAAGATGCAATACCGGATGATTCATTATTGCAGAAATTCATTTCACGCGCTCGTCGCTCTGCAAAAGGTGTTCGCATTCAAGGAATTGATAACTTACTTTTTACTTTCGCCAAATGTTGCCAGCCAATTCCCGGTGATAATATCATTGGCTTTATTTCACGGGGAAATGGTGTAATGATTCATCGAACGGATTGTAAAAACTTAACCTATTTAATGGAATCGCCCGAGCGCAAAATTGATGTCGAATGGGATGTGGACAAGGATAAACATTTTATTGCACGAATTCGAATATTGGCTGAGGACCGCAAGGATTATCTACGCGATATAAGCGAGACAATCAGCGTCGCAAACACCAATATCATAAGTATCAACATGAAATCGGAAGACCATGTTGTAAATAGTAATCTGATAATTGAGGTACGGAATTTATCGCATTTGACTATGGTCATCAAAAAAATCAATAAAGTAAAAGGGGTTATTAGCGTCGAGCGATTAAATGGATCAGGTGAGACAGTAAATTATTAATTGAACCGAAATAAAATTATAATAAATTACTAATACTAAAATGTTTAACGTGGTAATCAGAAGGATCAACGAAAACAGAAGGAGCTCTTCATGAAGGTCACAATTACCAAAAAAGATGTTGCAAAACGCACAGCAAAGATAGTCGAAGAAAAGATTTATTTAACCGAAAAAATCGTTGATGGAGTTTTTACAGCATTGCGGGAATTTATGGAAGAGGCTGATCCTGAAATCCGTATTGAAATTCGTGATTTTGGCGTATTTGAAGTAAAAACTACAAAACCCAAGCCCAAAGCACGTAATCCAAAAACGGGTGAGATCATTTATGTCCCGGCGCGTAGAAAAACACATTTCAAAGCAGGGAAACTTCTTAAAGAAGTGCTCAAAAAGCCCTTAAATAACGATTAAAAGTGGCTACTGGCACCCAGGAAAAACTGCCTGATTCCGGGCGTTTAATGGCTTTGGATTATGGCAGAGTGCGCGTCGGTATTGCTGTGTCAGATGCACTACAGATAACCGCTCAGCCATTTACTACCATTGAAAAATATCGCAATATTGATGATTTGACAGATAGAATAAAAAAAATATGCGATGAAAAAAATATTGCAGGAATTGTCGTTGGTTTGCCCATAAATATGGATGGGACCGAAGGAGAAATGGCACAGGAAGTGAGACAATTCACGGAGGTATTGCGCCGAACATTTCAAGCGCCTGTTCTGCTGCTTGACGAAAGGCTAACATCCGTTCAGGCACACCGTGTTCTTCAAGAAGCCGGGACGAAACTGGTGCGTGCAAAAGGCAAAGTAGATCAAATAGCAGCGTCTTTCATTCTTAGAGGATACTTGGATCGTCAGATACATTGAATAAAAATAAGATCAAAATTGGAATAATCGGTGCAGGTAAAATTGCCCAAATCGCCCATATCCCGCAATGGAAGAATATACCGGAAGCGGAGATTGTATCAATTTGTGATATTCAGCCATCAACTGCTGAATATGTCGCAAAAAAATTCAGCGTAAAAGCCTGGTGCAGTGATCCTCAAGAGTTGTTTCGCAATCAGGAAATAGATGCTGTTGATATTTGTACGGACACACAATCCCATAAAGCCCTGACCATTGATGCACTTTCCGCAGGAAAGCATGTTCTCGTTGAAAAACCATTCGCTTCAACTTATGCCGATGCTTTAAAAATGGTGCAGGCGAGTCAAAAATTCAAGCGCCATCTCATGGTCGCGATGAATGTTCGATTCCGCAATGAATTTATAACTTTGAAATCCTTTATTGAGGGAAACCAACTCGGGCGTGTTTATTCTTGCGATGCAACATGGTTTAAAAACCGAGATTTGTCAAAGTTAAAAAAATACTGGTATTCCGATAAGGAAATTTCTGGCGGCGGGGTTCTGATGGATCTTGGAATCCAAATGCTTGACGCTGCCTGGTGGCTTTTGGGAAATGCAGAACCGGCATCAGTAAAATCAAAAATATTTAATTACTCATCACAGATCGATGTTGAGGATACGGCTGTCTGTATGATTGAGTTTAAAAATGGCAGCGTTCTTAATATGGATGCGAGTTGGTCAATTTTGTCAGAAAAAGAAAAGCTATCAGCAAGTTTTTATGGAACAGATGCAACTGCCGAAATTAACCCATTATCTGTTTATAAAAAAATGCATGGGAATTTGACAAATATAGTCCCAACAAAGGATGAGAACAGCACAAAACGCTACATTCGATCTTACCAAAATGAATTAAAACATTTTATTACCAGCCTCCTGCAAAACACAACCTTGCTTGCAAGCGGTGAAGAAATAGCAACACGTTTACGGCTTATTGAAGCCATCTATCAATCAGCGCGTGAGGGAAGAGAGGTTCTGCTTTAAATGCAGCGAAATCTCGCTTTATCGCTCAGCACAGCCCTTTTAATCGGCTTGTCGTTTGCTCCCCTTCCCCTTGGTTTCCTTTCTTATGTAGCGCTGATTCCATTCCTCCTGCTGTTGAATGATCTTTCTCTCAAAGAGAGTTTTCGATGGGGCTACATTACCGGATTTTTCATAAGTTCTTTCACAATTTACTGGATTGTTTTCCCAACGTCCTTTGGTGTTATCGCTGCTCTTTTGGTGCATTCGTTATATTATGCAATTTTTGCGATTCTCTACCATCATATCATCAGAGTTTCACAATCAATTGCTCTCATCGCCGTGCCATTTCTATGGACAGCAATCGAATATATCCGATCGCTTGGTGAGCTCGGCTTCCCATGGGTAAGTTTGGGCTACACTCAATCCTATTACACCTCGTTGATACAGTACGTGGAATATACAAGTGTGTATGGCGTTTCATTTTGGGTGTGTATTATAAACGTCTGTTTATTTTACATGTATCTCAAGCGCGATAAAAATGTACATTTAACAATCGGCGCGGCTTCGTTGCTGCTTCTGTTTTTAGTGCCGCTGTTATTTAAAGTCAATAATACGGGATATGGTCAGGACCCTGCAAAGAAAGTGCGCGTAGCAATAATCCAGGGTAATATTGATCCGTATCAGAAATGGGAAAAAGAAAATCGTGAGCGCAGTTTTTTTATCTACGACAGTCTTTCCACAGCCGTGGGAAAAGACAATGTCGATTTGATTATTTGGCCGGAAACGGCAACACCCGCCTATTTGTTAAGAAGCCGGCAGAAATTACCTTGGGTAACCGGTTTAGTGGAGAAGTTAAACACGCCCATATTTACAGGCACACCGGATTATGAGTGGATTGATAAGATAAATTATAAATCTTATAATTCAATCACGCTCATCGATAAAAAAGAAGGCCCATTTGACGTCTATTCAAAGATGCGTCTCGTCCCTTTCGGCGAACGAATTCCTTATCAGGATTTTTTCTTTTTTATTAAAATTTTATTATCTAAATTCAATTTGGGCGAAGGAAATTTTTCACCCGGTGATTCGTTAAAACTTTTTCAAATTAAGCTGCGTCAAAACTCCGGGAAGAAAATAGAAATTGGTGGGGTTATTTGTTTTGAATCAATTTTTCCGGAGTTCGTTGGAACTATGGTCAAAAAAGGGGCAGAAATCATAGTTATTTTAACTAATGATGGATGGTACAAGCGAACGGGTGCACCGTATCAACATGCGCAAATGGCTGTTTTTCGGGCAATCGAAAATCGAATCGATATTGCACGCTGCGCGAATACCGGAATTAGCATGACCATCGATAAGTTTGGCACCATCAGAAAAGAAACCGGCATCTTTGAAAAAGCTGTTATAATTGATGAGATTGAAACCAGAAACAGGCTGACATTTTTCACGAAACACGGGCATGTATTTGCCAATGTAGTTTCTATAGCAGCTTTATTGATTTTGATATTTACATATTTTTTTGAGACATATTTAATAGATGATAAAAATAACTCAACGGCCAGAAAAACGAATTAATGGTATACTTTCAACCACAATCTCCCTGGTAACCCTTTTTCTACTCTCAATCCCTGTTTACAGCCAAAATCAAACTTATTTGCCATTTAACACCATAAGAGTCCGTTCTTTAGGGCTTAGTGGCGCTGTGACCGCTGTTCGCGATAATATTGGTGCCAGTTTATATAATCCGGGGAATTATGACTTCTATTCTTCAAAAGACGGTTTCCGCTTTTCTGCAACAATTTCTCCTCTGATGCCTGCGTTGGTGCTCAAATACCCTGGTGATTTTTTTGGCAATGCAACGTACAGCGATAAAGATAAAATTTATGCCAGTATTATTTCAATATTGAAAGCTGTCAATTTCAATTATCGAAATTTAAATGTTGGGATAATTCTGGGTGAGCCTTCATTTATAAGCCCGGAGTTGATGGATGATAATCGATTTATTTCTTCCCCAACATTATATTCGAATCATACCAATTCGCTGCTGGTAAATTTTAAATTGGCAGATCAGGTTGCAATTGGTGCAGGTTTGCATCTTGTTTACTATGATATTGAGAATAAACGGGCATATTCTTACGCGACCTCTTATGGGATTATGATGCAACCAAAAACTTATTTTCGTGTTGGGATAAATATTTTAAATTTACCCAAGGAAATCGAAAAATCGCGTGAAAACTATGATGACATGACAGATGAAGCCATCGGTATCGGGACAGCCATCACTTTTCCATTCAAAACGACACTGAGTTTTGATATCCGGAATTTGGCGCTCGGAAGCAACCAAATGCGGGAGAAATATTTAGTTGGTCTGGAAAACACAGTAGCCGGGCAGGTAGCGTTTCGAACTGGAATAAAGTTTGTCGATTTTGCTTCTCAACCGGGCTACTCTTTCGGTATTGGATTGATCAATTCGAACATTTATCACGTGCAAAGATATAAATTAAACCACGACAATTTTTTATTGAATTACGCTTATTCTGTGGATCGGTTTTTAGGTGAAACGTTCGCAATACATTCCTTTTCATTTATGATTCATTTGTAGTTTGTAGTTTGGCTGGACACACGAACAGCACAAAATAGAATTCAGAATATTAAAAGAGTAAATAAATGACCGCTCGAAAGATACTTTGTTTTTATTTTTATTTGCTTATATTAGGCGTTTGTTCGGCTGACGGGCAGGATTCGAAAGAGTTAACAAATGTTCAGTTTATTAAACAGCAATTGGAAGTGAATGCCGGTCAATTGCTTGACTTGGATTTGCTCAATGACTACCATGTAATTGTTCTTTCGGGCACCAGTTTTCCCCGGAATGAGGCCTTACTGGAATTCTGGCAGAATGTTTTATCCGAAGTTGCATTAAAATCAGGAAAAAGAATTTACCGGTCACCGGCTGAAATCTCAGATCAACAGTATCCTGATTATTTAGATATTCACAGCACGTTGCAACAATGGACGCTGACTGTCGATAAAGAAAAAAATGAACAATTTATTCAAAAATTTCGTTCAGAGATGCATATCTTATGTATGAACAATAAAAAAGAAGTATTGCTAAGTACAACGTTACAAGATAGTACTATGCGTACATTTGAAAACAGGGATCAACTTTTTTACGCGCAATCAGAACAAGCAGGATTCAAACATACGATGAATAAAGAGCCGGTTCAGTTGTCCGATATTATTCACACAATTATAATTGCCGGTGCTGCACTAAGTTCCGTTGTACTCTTGTATAATTTTCGTAGCCAATGATTTATTAAAAGGACAGAGTCATTCATGAAATTCAGATTTATTCTTATTATTCTTATATTTTTAAGTGCATTTTCGTTAAGTTCGTGTAGTGGCAGTAAGAAATTAAAAAATATGACCGTCAAGGAAAGACTCGAACATGCAAAAAAGCTATTCGATGATGGCAAATATTTTGAAGCAAAAAACCAGTTTCAGATATTAATTTTGAATAATCCTGGGAGCCGGATAATCGACGAAGCACAATTTTATTATGCAGAGACTTTTTTCGCGTCAAAAGAATATATCACGGCGGCAGCGGAATATGAAAGATTGATTAACCGGTATCCAAATAGCGAATATCTCGATGACTCATCTTATAAAATAGGCTATTCCTATTTTAAGCTGTCACCAAAAGCCCAGCTTGATCAAAAATATACTTATCAAGCGCTTGATTATTTCCAGCAGTTTATTGATGAATTTCCAAACAGTGAGCATGTAAAGGATGTCACAGATAAATTGCAGGCGTGCCGGACAAAGCTGGCACAGAAAGAATATGCCACGGGAATATTGTATAAAAAGGGCCGGCATTACAATGCCGCTATTATTTCTTTTGATGAAATTTTGAAAAAATTCTATGACACCAAATATGCAGAACCAAGTCTTTACTGGAAAGCCTACTGCCATTATGAAGTTGCCGAACCGAATAAAGCCCGGGATTCGATTAATATTTTATTAAAAAAATATCCTAAAACAGATCTAAAGGTAAAAGCAAAAGAGCTGGCAGGAAAAATTGCTATCGATTTGGAAAAGCCCAAGAATTAATTGTGTTAATTTAAATGAAGCGAAGAATAGGATTCTTTGGGGGGACTTTTGATCCAATCCATTTTGGGCATTTAACCATTGCTGAAAATGCCCAAAAGCAGCTAAAACTCGACCAGATTATATTTCTTCCAAGCGGCATCCCACCCCATAAAACAAAGCAGATTCTCACAGATAAAAATATCCGCCGGAAAATGGTGGAGGAAGCAATCGCGCCTTTTCCGGCGTATTCGTTTTCCGGTTATGATTTAAACAAGAGTACGCCTTGCTATACCATTGAAATGCTTCGCTATTTCAAGCGCAGTAAATTGGGAAAAAATTCACAATTTTACTTCCTGATGGGTGAAGATAGTTTGATCAATTTTGCTACGTGGTACGAGGCGGACAAAATTTCGCAATACACAGTTCTTGCTGTGTATCCGCGAGTAAATCAAAATTTATTGGGCACAGCCTTTTTGAAGCAGGATGATTTCATCTCGATCAACTCACCGATAATAAAAATCTCCTCAACGGAAATCAGGGACAGGGTGTGCAAGGGAGATGATATTTCGGGACTTGTACCAGCCGTTATACAAAATATTATTGAAGAATATAATTTATATAAAAATAAATAGTTTCTGCAATTCCTCTTTTTGTATTTAATACTCTGTTAGAGTAATTGATGTTAACATGATTTTGAATTTTATAATAGCCTGCTCCTAAATTGTAAGTGGTTAAATATTCTGCTTTTATCATAATTTTAAATTCAAGAGAAAAAAAACTTGATTTTCAAAAGTGTATCTTTTATTTTCTTCAGCAAATTTTAAAATTGCTGACAGTGACAGACGCTGTTTTACAAGCAGTTTTTATATTAATAAAATGTTTTTGTTCTGATTATTTTTTGCTCCAATTCGATAAAAAAGAACGGGAACTAATCCTGGGTTCTAATTCAGTATTGGAGTCTTGTTTGGTGTAAAATAATCAGGTTCTATTATACCGTTATCAATAATTAAACATTTGATTTTTCCAGATTTTTAATTGAGAGTTTTACATTTTGGTTTAATCACCCTTCGTTTTTATGGGAGATCTTATGAGTTTGAAATTTAATTTTGACATTATAAATACAGATACGCGATTTATTGGCAATCCGAATCATTTAGTAACCATCGCAGGGACGAATGTAGTCAAAGATAGTGATGACCTGCTCGATAGCCTGTTTTTCGGATTTCTTTGTAGCGACTCGGATGAATTTGATGAAGATTCCTGGGAAGATGCCGAGCCGGATTTCAACGATGATTTAGAAAAAGATGCAGATTCTGATGCAGATTTAGATGATGAAGAAGATGATGATCTCGATGACGATCTTGACGAAGATGATTGGGACGACGAATGGGATGACGATGATGACGATGATGACGATTGGGATGATGATGATGACGATGAATGGGGTGAAAGCGAAGATGAGAATCCATTTGAAGACAGTGATGACTGGAATCAGGATGACTGGGAGTGATATTTAAAATCGTTGTACCCACTATTTAAGAATAAGATGATTGGAGATTTGTGGCTGCTGAACGCTTTGTAACCTCTGTAGATAACAAAAAATTTGATTTACGGGTCGAAAATACGGCGAATCATTACAATACCATAATTGATGGACAACGTTATTCTGTCGAGGTATTGAAACAAGATTCAGCGCATTGTGTATTAAAAATTGATGAGGATATTGCCGAGTTTTTTATCAATAAATCAGGGGAAATATATAATGTAACACTGGAGAATAAAGTTGCATCATCCACCGTGATGGATCATCGGATTTATGAACGCCAGCAAAAATCTTCAGGCGTTCCAAGTGATACACAATCGAAGCAGCTTTTGTCACCGATGCCAGGTCTGATAGTTGATGTATTATTTAAGACTGATGACGAAGTCGAACAGGGTGATAGTTTGCTGATCTTGGAAGCGATGAAAATGGAAAATGTTATCAAGTCTCCCCGAAAAGCCCGAATTAAAAATATATTTGTAGAAAAAAATAAATCCGTTGAAAAAGATCAGATTTTAATCGAATTCTTCGATTAATTGATACGGAAAAACTTCCTTCCCCAAATTTCCCCTTGTCAAATCTTGGCAAAACGAATTATTTTAAGTTAAAAATAGATTTGTCTGTTACTTCCATTTTTATCTCGAATTAGTACAATTTATCCTACCCACCTAATGCAGATTTTAAAAAACATTATTTTCCTTTTCATTATTATTAATTTTCCTTTCCGTAAAACTCTGAATTGATTGTATATAAATATGCTTTTACTGAATGGTTATCGATTGTATTTCCGTAGATCGGCACGGGAAAAAATGTGGCCTGCAAGTTGATGATTCAAAAAAAAAAATAAATTATCCAAGTTAAATTTGAATCGCCATCCTTTCCCAACTCCAAAGATCGAATTCTATTATATTTTATTTCAACATATAATAAATGATATACTTAAAACGCGCATTGATTTCACAAAATTTGGGTGATTTTGGGAGGAATGATGAAGATTGGCATCTTGGGTGCTGGGATTGCTGGGTTAGGTGTAGGGTATTGTTTAAAAAAGGCCGGGTACAATAATTTTACTATTTTTGAAGCTTCAGATAAAGTAGGCGGACTCGCAAGGAGTTTCAAATGGCATGGATTTGATTGTGATCTTGCCCCGCACCGTTTATTTACCGATGATGACGAAGTTCGTGAGCAACTGCTTTCTTTGACCCCAATGCACCGATTGCGTCGCCAAAGTGAAATTTATATCCGCGGCAAATGGATCCAGGATCCAGTGAACGCCATCGAAGTTGTCATGAAGTTTTTCCCGCGTGAAAGCATGAGAATCGTGTGGCATTATTTATTTCGGGATAAACATCCGGAAACAGATTTTGAGAGTCTCGTGCTGAATAAATTTGGTAAGGGATTGAACGAGTTCTTTTTTAAACCCTATTCTGAGAAATTATTCGGAGTGCCAGCAAACCAAATTTCGCCAGTTTGGGGACGAAGAAAAATTCGAGTTGGTGGCTTAAAAGACATCATTCGCCGGAAATCCCGTCTTTATTTCAAAGAATTTTACTATCCAGACCAAAGTGGCTATGGCGCGATCACCGACGCACTGTTTACACATTTGAAAGACGAGGTAAAGCTGGAAACTCGCCTCGTTGGCCTCGAAAAATCATCGGATTCAGCGAGATATTATTGTACAATTCAAAATGGGGAAGAGGTGACAACAGAATATTTCGACGTGTTAGTTTCTTCACTCCCAATCACACTTCTGCTGCAGATGTTGGGGAAGACTTTGAACTTAAGCTTTCGTCCGGCTATTTTAACTTATCTGCTTATAAATAAACCGTGCATTACAAAAAATCACTGGTATTATATCGCAGATGGTGAACATAAAATTAACCGGGTTGCTGAATTTAAAAACTTTGCGGTGAATTCATTGCCTGAGGATAAAACAGTCATTTGTTGTGAAATAACAAATACAGAAGGGTATTCCGTCGAGGCTGTTATTAATGAATTGCAGAACATTGGGCTTATCGATCCAGAACTCATAATTGACACCAAAGTTGTTAAAATACCTGAGGCTTATCCAATATATGATTTAGAGTATGAAAATCAAATGGATGAGATTGCTGATTTCTGCGCCGACCACCCTAATTTACATTTAATTGGCCGTAATGCTCAATTTTTGCATCAGGATATTGATGAAATTTTTGGTTCCGGAATCAAAATAGCAAAACAATTAATTCAGCAAAACAAACTAGTTGAGGTTAGTGTTACATAAGAAAAGGAATTATTCAATACCCTTAGACTTTAGCCTTGCCAGGGAATGGATACGGTGAGGCTGTATCAGGTGCCTTGCGAAGATTTATACTCGGGTCAAATCTTCGAAAAGTCCACACTGTTTGAAAAATAATTGTGTACCTATACATACTTTCTAGTAGGGAAAAAATATGGAATTTATCGGGGAAAAAATGTCTGACAACCTAACGCTCAAATCATCTAAAAATGACAGTCTTACGAATACACAACTTGTTAAAATTGCTGCAACCAGAATAAACCACAAACTTCATTTTCGTTTATTCAAGCGCGTTATTGATATTAGTATTTCACTTTTCTTTATTGCTCTGCAATTGCCGGTTATTTTAATCATTTCAATCTTTATTAAAATCGACTCCCCCGGCCCTATACTTATCAAACAAAAACGAATCGGAAGAAATCGGCGTAAATATAAGAGAAATAACAAATCTGATGAGCGACGAAAAGTCAATTTGCAGGGGCAGCCTTTTGTAATGTATAAATTTCGCAGCATGGTCGATTCATCAAATCTCTATGATGTCAAGCCGCTTTCGGTTACCGACGAACGAATTACACGTGTTGGAAGATTTTTAAGACGATCGAGTCTTGATGAATTGCCTCAACTCATCAATGTATTGAAAGGGGATATGTCCTTAGTGGGACCTCGTCCTGAACTGGAGTTTATCGTGCAAAAATATGACGCTTATCAAAGCTTGCGTCTGGAGGTTAAACCGGGGATAACCGGAATTTGGCAGTTACAGGGTTCGAGGAAAAAACATATTCACGAAGATGTGCATCTCGACCTTGAATATATACAAAATCAGTCAATTCGAACAGATTTTACAATTTTACTGAAAACGTTAAAGTTTGCACTATTTTTGCGAAATTTCTGATTATTTTAGCTTAAGGTTGTGTTTTATATTCCTCATTTTTTCGCAAAATATCAATTTCGATTGTATTGTTAATTAATAAAAATAATTTTTTTAGGAAATGAAAAACAGGGATGTCGTTTCTTGATGAAAATAATAAAATTTATATCTCCATTTTTGGGTTTATCTCTCATATTTTCAATATCTTGTACGAAGAAAATACAGAAAACTGAACTCGCAAAAATCAATCCGTCTGTTGAGGAAATGAAACTGCCTCTGTATCGTCTTGGCTATGGTGATATCGTGGAAGTTCGTTTTTTTAACAATCGCCAATACAATATCACAGTGCCGGTGCGACCGGATGGCCGCATTTCAATCGAAAAAATTGGTGACGTTTTTGTTGATGGGAAAACGCCCACTTATGTTGATTCTGTAATCACATCTGAATTTTCAAAATTTCTAAAAGACCCTGAAATTACAGTAATTGTCACTGAATTTGGTAACAACCATTTCTATGTTCTGGGAGAAGTTGAAGCTCCGGGTCGATATGATATTGCAAAGAGTATGACTGCCTTTCAGGCCATTGCTACGGCGGGGGGATCGAAAAAGGATGCAAAACTTAGTCATGTGTTGTTGATTCGCAATGCGGATTCTCCATTCCCTGAAGTCAAAAATATCAATCTTAAAAATCTCCGTAAAAATAAAATCGATCCGACTCATTCCCTTGGGCTGAAACCAAATGATATCGTTTATGTGCCCAACACACGTATTTCGGATTTCGCAGGTTTCATGACAAACGTTTACAGCACAGTTTTGCCGCCGATCGATTCGTATTTAAGGGCTATTTTCTGGAGCCGTCTGTAGCTGGGAAATAGGCATTTTTTCTCAATTAATAAATTTTATCCAATAACCTGAGTTGGCTATAAAATGAATAGATCACCTGATTTACCGCATAACCCGGACCACAATATTATATTTCCTCATATTTCTCGAGAAGAGCATCCCAAGCGGCAAGTACTTCTAATGCGGCGTTCGCTGCAAGTTATATTTAAGTACAAAAAAATGATGTTCGCCCTGTTTCTTGGCATTTTTGCGCTAATTGTTTTAGCTACTTATTTGATTCCGCCTACCTACCGCGCTCAATCGACAATTATTGTGGAGCGCCATGTAGAAACTGAAAAAGCAGTCCTTCTCGGAATCGAATCTCAGCAAGTCCGGGATCTCAAAGATTGGTTGATCGCCGAAATCAATATCTTGCAAAGCACACCCGTTTTGGAGCGTGTCGTTACGGGATTAAAACTTGCCGAGGCTGATGATGTTTCGCCTACTGAAAAAGAACAACTCCATTTACAGGCCATCGAAGACTTACGCAAAGGTCTTCTTGTAGAAAATCCCAGGAAAAGCAATGTAATAAACCTGCAAATTGAAAATTCAGATCCGGAACTCGCCTCACAAATTTTGAATGAAGTTGTAAAAAATTACCAGAATTATCGCAATAAAGTGTATTCCGAATCCAATTCATATCTATTTTTTCAGAATCAGATTAAATCCGCTGAAAAAGGCCTCCTGGATAAAAAATTGGAATTGGCCGCTTTTAAGAAGCAATTTGGCGTAGTTTCTCCTGATGAACAGGTCGAGATTATTCTCCGTAAATTAAGCGAGTATGAAAAATCATTGACCCACACACGTACAGAACGCATCGGAAAACAAGCCAGACTTGAAATACTTCGCAAGAGTCTTGGTGATGGCAGATTGACGAATATACCGGTTTTGGAAAACACAGAAACACCGAATCGCTATATGTATTGGGCCCGTATTCGCATCGAATTGTTGCATCTGGAAATGCAACGCGATAGCTTGCTACTCAAGTACACGCCCGAATATAAGGGTGTTAAAAATTTGACGATTCAAATTAATACGACAAAAGAAAAAATGTATGATGAAGTCAATCAAATATTGGAAGAGGAAAATGGCCGCGTAGCCTCGCTGATGGCAGAAGAGTCCGAGCTCAGATCATCCATTGCTGAGATAAAAAATGAGCTGAAGATGTTTTCAGAAAAAGAAGTGACATTTACTGAGCTTAGTCGCCAAATCGAAAATAAAAGTGATATTTATTCGCTTTTGTTAAATCAGAGAGATGAGGCCGGGCTTTCATTGGCCAAGGGACTGCATGGTATCGCCGTCCGGGTTGTGAGCGAGGCAATCACACCCGTTTCTCCGGTAAAACCAAACAAAAAGCTCAATCTGTTTCTGGGATTTTTCCTGGCCATTTTTGTTTCTCTTGGAACCGTGCTATTGAAAGAATATTTTGACAATTCGATTGATACGCCTGAAAAAATTGAACGCTATATTGGATTGCCTGTTCTGGCAACTGTTGTGGATTGCAACGTAAAATCAAAATGATTTTCTTTGTAAGTATAATTAATATAAAGGGAAATGATGGCAATGGACTCGAAAACTCTTAAAAAGTCGGATTTTGACTGGCGGCTAACAAAAGAGTTACGCCGGCAGGCTTTAGACCTTGAGCCTGCGGTAAAGTCAATTTCTGTACATGATTTGGGTGCAATCCTGCGATCTTTACCAGCGCAATTTGTGCACGATGTGCAACAATTGAAAAAGAAATTAGCCTATGTACCAGCGCGTGAGAACGCTCAAATTTTTGCTTTTTGCAGCAGTGTTGCCGCAGAGGGTTCCAGCACCTTGGCACATGCGTTAACGTTGGCCTATGCCTTGAGCAGTGCAGAATTTGAAGAAAGCAATTCGGCGTATTCTGAGCGATACAAGAACGGTGGGAAAAAAGAGCAGGTCCTGCCAAACCGGGGAAAAACATTGCTTGTCGATGCAAACCTCCGCTCACCGGACTTGCACGAATTTATGAATGTTCCCCGGGATTTCGGACTCGTCGATTATGTCGAAGATAGCCTTACGCTGGGTAAAGCGATTAAATGGGTAGTGCCGGATCGGTTGGCATTGCTGACTGCTGGCCGGGAATCGGAATTTGGAGTAGAACTTTTTAATCAAGCTCGATTTAAGGAAATTTTTCCCGAGCTCCGCAAAAAGTTTCAAACAATAGTTTTTGACTGTCCACCGGTATCAGTTCATCCCGATATCATAACATTTTTGCCCTACATTGATAGTGTCATTCTTACAGTTAAATCCGGGTCTACAAATGTCAGCGACATTCTTAAAACAAAGTTAACCCTGCAACAAAATGGCGCCCTAAATATCGGTGTCGTATTAAATCGTTTCCGGCAATCCATCCCCTCCAAATTGAACCGAATATTTGAGTAGAATAGCAGCCCGGTGATTTGCAGAAGCATTTGAAAATATATAAGAATAGCGCAGCGGGGAAATTTATTCCGCAACGAAAAAGGCTGGAGTTGGAGGTACACGATATTCGGTATTTGAGGAACACTAATGGCAGCCGTTTTAAAATATTTTCGATTAAAAAAAATTCATTTCACACTTTTTGGAATCGGGCTGGCGGCCATAGCCATCCGTATATTTCAATTGGGGAAGCAAAGTTTTTGGCATGACGAGATTTTATCTATCCTAATTGTGGAGAGTTCCTGGTCACAAATTTATAAAGATTCCTATATTATGACCAGTATTTCTCCTTTTTTTTATTATTTAATCAAACCATTTTCTTACTTTAATAACACTGAGTTTTTTACACGTATCCCATCCGTATTCTGCGCATTAATAAGCATTTATCTTTTGTACACCATCGCGAATAAACTATTTAAAAAAGACGTGGCGATCAGCGCAACCTTTCTTTTATCAATGTCATCGCTGCATGTTTGGTATTCACAGGAGATGCGGCCTTACAGCATGCTTTTATTCTTAAGCCTGCTCTCATTGAATATTTTAATTAAAATTGTTTATGAAAATAAAAATGGATGGTGGTATTTCGCATTTATAGTTTCAACAGCTTCCATTTTCTATTGTCACACATTGGGGATCGCATTTGTCGGGGTGCTGTTTTTTTGTGCTCTGATTTTTAGCCCGCGTGAAAATTTGGTCAAATGGATCGCAACATTTGCTTTTATTGGGTTATTAATTTTACCGGTTATTTTAGAGCTTTATTTAATACCCAAACTGCGCTCTGCCGATTCATTTCGCAGCTTTAATGTGCTGTCCATCCCATACACATTTTGGGTCTTTATTTCAGGCTATTCATTGGGGCCTTCGGTTGCCGAATTGCATACACAAGACAGCATGAAATATTTAAAAAATTCACTGCTATTTATTGTGCCAACCGGTAGCTATTTTGCATTGTTGCTTTTTAAAGGATTTTTTGAATTAAAAAAAAACAAATCAAATTTTATTTTAATATTTTTGTGGATATCTGTGCCTGCTGTTTTTGCCTTGCTGGGATCTTTTTTTTCAAATCAGCCATTTAATGCACGCTATGTTATTCTTGTTTTTCCGGCAATAATACTACTTTGGGCTATAGCAATTGCCAGTATCGGTAATAAAAAAATTCAATTATTTTCGCTGGGCTTATATTTCCTGATTAATATCGTTTCACTGTCAAATTTATTTTTTAATCCACGGTATTTTAAAGAAGATAATCGCGCTGCCAGCCTTTTTTTTAAGCAACACGCTGCGAAAGCGGATATGGTAATCTGTAGTGCTTTTTACGCAAAAAAAGGCTTGCAGTACTACACCGACCACCCGGAATCTAAGTTGATTGGTTACAGACCAAATAAAATGGAAAGCCGAGCTGGAATTATCACGGCAGATTTGAAAGAAATAATCGGAACACAGCAAAGTTTCTGGCTATTTCTGAGTAGAAATTATAATCAAAAACAGGTAGATATCATTCGAAAATATTGTGATAAATTCTTTGTTCGTGCAATCGATGAAAAGTTTACCGGTGTTGAACTTACATTTTATAAAATAAACAAGAGTCATTCTACGAATTAGAATAACAGAGCGAAACGCACCGTGGAAAAGGCAAGCAATTTTGTAGTTGCTGCACATAAATTACCCAAAGTTTCAATCCTGATAGCATCCTTTAATCGTTTGCCGGCGTTAAAACGGGCTATTAAAAGTGCATTGCAGCAGGATTATTCGGCAAAAGAGATTGTAATTATCGACGATGGATCGGAAAAAGAATCTCAAGTATTTTTAGAACGGCTGGCATCTTTATCAAAATTTATAAATGTATATTTCCAAAAAAATCAGGGACCTGCGGCAGCCAGAGCCAGCGGAGTGGAGAAATCTACCGGCGATTTTATTTGCATTCTCGATTCTGATGATGTGCTGCGGAAAAATGCCGTGTCTTCGGTAATGCACATTTTTTTAAACAATGAAGATATGGAGCTGGTTCACGTCAATAACCGGAAAATTTTTAAAAATAAAATAATGGGTGTCAGTCGATATCCACAAAAGGAAAATCAGTCTCGTTTTGTGCGGCACATATTTCTTTCGCCTATCGTCCCCTTTAAACATTCCGGAATGACTTTTCGGCGGAAAACGATGATTAGCCTGGGAAATTATGATGTGCAGCTGGCGCGAAAGGTGGATATTGATATTTTTTTGCGTTTTCTGACAAATGGCAAAAAAATAAAACTTCTTGAAGATCCGCCGCTGGTCGATTTTATCCAAAATACTGGTTCAATCAGCCGCTCACGCATTATAGGTATCCGGTGCTGGTTTAAAATTATAGATAAATATGAGCAACGGATCATTTTTCGCACTTTATACAAAAGTCTGCGAACCGGCAGCGAATTAGGAAAAATGCTGGTTGAAATGATTCGTTATAAAAACAATTAAAATTCTCACGATTTACAGGATTGTAGAAAGTGTTTTATTTAGTTCAGCAGTTTGATATGTTAACGCAACCACGCATAAATTATGAGAAAGAAGCACAGACCTGGCATTTTTGGGCTCCCGTGGCTGTTATTCTCACGTTTATTTTATATCAACCCCTGATATTTACAGATATTTCTGCGATCGATTTTGGTGATGTCGCTGCAGCCGATAAACTGGATACCCAGCAAGGCACGAATATTTTCCGCCAGCTTGTTATGGCGCTGGCCATCATTTTTTCAGTCGGTGGCTTGATTCTTCAAATAAGCAAAAAACAATATCGACAGGCCAATCTCGCACTAATTGCCCCGTTTGTAATTTATTGTTTTTTATCGATTGCCTGGTCTCCAGTACCGCTGATTACATTGAAAAGATGTGTGCAAATTCTCGGCTTAATTGCTGTTGGCTTGTATGCGGTACAATCCGATAATTTTAGTCACAAAATATTGCGAGTTGTGCGATTGATTCTTGGCGCGACTCTTCTCATTAATTTATTTATGATTGTCTTTTTACCATCGATTTCGATCACCCCGGAAACAGGAGCATGGCGTGGTTTTTTCCAGCATAAAAATTCATTGGGTGCATTTACTATATTGGCCCTCGCAGTTTGGCTCCCGGCGGTGTTGGAGAAAGGTCAGCTTCGAACCCGAATTTTGGCTGTTTTGCTGGCTATTCTTTCGCTTCTTTTAGCCATACAAAGTGATTCAAAAACAGCGATACTTATCAATTTAGCTTTGCTAACATTATGGAGTTTTGTGGTATTTCCTTTACCGGCGTCCATAAAAATTGCACTCACCGGAACATTTTTATTGTTGTGCACACTGTGGTTTTTTAATTTTCACTTTATTTCGTTAAATCATTTATCCCAACAAATATTTGAAAGATCAGCCGACCTGACCGGTCGAACGCAATTATGGGGTATTGTGCTGGAAGAGTTTCAATCGCACCCCTGGTTTGGTATCGGTTATAACGGGTTTTGGACTTCGACGATAATAGATTCTGACTGGGTTACATTTCAAGCTCATAACGGCTATCTGGATATTCTTAATGAATTGGGGATTATCGGCGCGGCCCTGTTTTTTATTTCATTTTGCGGATTATTTATAAAAACCGGTAAACTTGTTAATCAATCCCCGCTGCAATACTTGCCCTACCTGTTGCTTCTTGTTGGCATTTCCATGCATAATTTCATGGAATCCAATATTTGCCGCGCCATGACACGCGGCTGGTTTCTCTATTTGCTGATTTATGTCATTATTTTTTCCAGTGTGCAGTCAAATAAATTTTCCTTCCGGGAAAAAACGCAATGAAATGGTTGTTGCGAATTTTAAAGCATACACTTTTTAAAGAAACGTTTATAACATTTATCGATCAGGCTTTACTGAGCGCTGCAAATTTCACCATAAATTTATTATTAATTCGCAATGCCGTTCCCAGTGAATACGGGGCTTACGCCTTGGCTTTTTCCACGATTCTTCTTTTTGTCGGCGTGCAAAATGCGCTGATAACAACCCCAATGACCGTACTTGGACCCAAGAAAAACCCGGAAGATCGCCAACGTTTTGCCGGTCAATTGTTCGTCGGTCAGTATTTAATATGGCTGCCAATTATCTTTTTTATTTTTATAGCTTCAGAACTTTTAAGCAAAATTGGTTTGAGCCGATTGGAAATATCAGTGGTGCAAATTGTTTGTGCCACCGTTCTTATTGTGTTGATGCGCGAATTTTTTCGCCGATTGTTTTTTCACTATTTACGGCCTAAAAGTGTCTTGTTGATCGATTTTATTTATGCATCTGCCTTTATTAGTTTTATTCTAATCGCCATCGATAAATTTGAAATTTCAGCTATTCTCGCTTTATCTGCCATGTTCGGAGCTTGTTTGATTATTGTTCCTGTCGCGCTCCTGATTAGCCATAAAAAACTGAATATTCGCCTGCAATTTCGGCCGGGTGTTTTAAAAGAAACCTGGGTACACGGTCGATTTGCGATCATGGGTGTTCTTTTTACATGGATTCATAACCGGGCCTTTTTGTTTTTGCTCAGCGGTATAAAAGATAAAGCGGCTGTTGCAGATATAGATTCAATCCGGCTTGTTTTCATGCCTGTTCAAATTGTAATGACCAGTATTTCTTCAATTTTAAAACCACGCGGTGCTGCGATTCTCGCATCAAATGATAAAAAGAAATTTTTTAAAATTTCCGCCTATTATATGTTTCTCACATGTTCCGGCGCAGTGTTTTATATTGCAGCCATGTTATTAACATTTGATTATTTTGCATTTGCAGTATTCAATCGTGAAATCGCAGATAGCAACCAAATATTGACCTTGTGGGGAATAAAATTTGGATTGCACGCCTGTATGCTGATTTTGACAGTCGCGTATCAAGTGATGGAACAATTTAAGTCACTTTTCCGGATTGGGGCTGTCGCTGCGATTGTTTCTATAATTTCAACGTGGTTTGGCATCCATTATTGGAATGCTCCCGGCAGTCTTCTCGGACCCATTGCGGGGGAACTTTGTTTTATTTTATTGCTGATTTACTTTGCACGAATTCAAATAGCGAAAGGTTTGCGAAGCTTTGAGTTTCGCTGATATCACATGTCTTCTTCGAAAAAACATTGTGACATTTCGATTTGTATTGCCAGTTTCAGGCGGCCTGAAAAATTAAAGAGATTGCTTAATAGCCTGGAAAAAGCGATACCTCGCGTCTCTGCAGCAATTGAAATTGTGGTGGTCGATAACGATCGGCTTAAAAGTGCAAAATCTATTGTTGAAAAGCATCAAACTCTGGCGACAAATATATGGTATTTTCTTGAACCCCGGCAAAATATTTCACGAGCCCGCAATTTGTCAGTTGAAAAAGCCAACGGAAACTGGGTTGCATTTGTCGATGACGATGAAATAGTTGATGAAAATTGGCTGCTCCATTTTTGGAATTATCAATCTCAAAACAATGCTGATGGATATTTCGGCCCGGTGCTGCCAAAGCTGGAAGAAACCGCCCCAGACTGGTTTGATGAAAAATTGCTTTTCAACCGCCCCCGGTTTGCAACCGGAACAAAACTAATGGAAAAAATGCGAACCGGCAACGCGTTCATTCGTACCTCATTATTTCACACTGATAATTTCGATTTAGCTTATGGTTTGACCGGCGGCGGGGATGCTGTTTTTTTTGAACGCATGGCGAGAAAAGGATATTCATTTTATTGGAATGATGACGCCATTACTTATGAACTCTATCCGAAAGAAAGAACACAACTGAGATGGTTAATTCAGCGCAGTTTCCGCTCCGGATTAACTTACAGCCGATCTCGTCTCCAGAGCAAAGGAAACTGGTATCGAATTTTTGTTTTTATCAAAGCAATGAGCGTTATGCTATTTCTAACTTTAACGTTAGTGCTTCGTTTTCTGCAGTCCAGCAAAATGGGTGTGGCTCAATTCCTGCGTATATGCCTTCAGTGGGGCCACCTGGCAGCTTGTTTTAACATAACTTATTATGAATACAAAAACTAAAATGACTTCCGGTAAAAAGCACGTATTTTTCATCTCAAAATACGGTGCCTGGCAGGACTATCGAAATGAAGTTTTGTCTTTTCTTGGCCGGAAATTTTCTGTGGATATCGAGATTTTAACAACGGGTTCGTTGAAGCCATATTTGCACGAAAATGAAGTCGTAAAATATAAGTTATTTCGTTCATGGATTCCCTTATCTGCAGAAAAATGGGGTTTTTTCCCGAGCGCGGTCAGGTATATTTTTAAAAAGAGACCGTATGCCGTTCTCTGTCAAAATGATACGCGGCAATTCACTGAATATTTGGCGTTTGTTGCTTGCAAGTTACTTGGAATTCGTTTTGTGTGGTGGACGCATGCGCATATGCCGTCTGTGGTTTACAACTCGAATTTTAAAAAGTGGGTTCGTCAACAATATGCTCTCTTTTTTCTAAAAAAAGGCGACGCCGTCATTACTTATTGTTCAGTAGGCAAAAAATTTCTACTGGAAAATGGACTCGATTCAAAACACGTTTTTTGTGCCCCGAACACGCTCGATACGGAGAAATTGAGTACCCTGGCAGCGAAATATCGAGGCCAAAAAAATGAAATTTTAAACAGGTTAAAAATTCCGGCGGACAAGAAAATTCTGCTCTATATGGGAAGATTAACTCAACGAAAAAATGTTGAAACAGCCATAAGTCTTGTGAGCGAATTAAATCGAAAATCAGCAGATTCCTGCCATTTAATTGTAATCGGCGATGGTGAAAACAGGCTTAGTTTGGAGGAATTGGCTTCTGAGATTGCCCCGGGGGCCGTGACATTCACCGGTGCAGTTTTTGATGATGAATTAAAAGCGCACTACTTTACCATCGCTGATTTATTTGTTATTCCGGGCGCAGTTGGATTGGCAATAATTCATGCCTTTTGTTTTGGATTGCCTGTTTTGACCACAAATGTCAAACATCATGGACCAGAGATAATTTACCTGGAAGATGGGAAAAATGGATTTATCACGAATGAAGGCGATACCGAGGCACTGGTTGCAAAAACAGCTGAACTCATTGGTGATGAAGAAAAACTGCAGCAAATGGCAAAACACGCCCAAAAAACAGTCATCGATAAAGCGAACATTCAACTGATGACTGCAAAGATGGCTGAAGCTCTTGCGTTATAGCGATTAGAGAAAACCTGCGGCTGGATTAAAAGTGTTTAACAAAAAAATTAATATTTACTCTCTGACCAACAACAAACTCAAAAAAAACTCTGGATTAAGCGGTACTGTTTATTATCTGGGTATACTTAACCCGTTCTGCAGAATTCAATCTAATCTGTCCTAAGTCGACCTTTTCTCGTCATTCCGTCATGCTTTTAGACGGAATCCATCGTTTTACAGTCTAATCCCATCTGGATTCCCGCTAAAATCGTGCGGAGCCGAAGGCCGGCGCCAGCAAAATGACGAAAATGATGAATAAATAGGAAAATTTGCCAACTTAATTGGAAAAAATTTTTATTCTGCACAACGAGTTATACTTAGTTTTTTAAAGATAACTGAATGGTGATTCTTTTAATTCAACAGAAATAGTATCACTATATGCTCTAATACCAAGATAATATTCATCTAAATTTCCGATTGTAATAATTGTACTATCCAGAAAAAAAGGTTGGCCAACTTGCCTAACATTTTCCTGCCAAAAAATTTCACAATTATATTCTCCTGGTTTTAAATAAGTGACAAAAGTTGCTAATGGACCCGCGAGTGGTGCAAGTTCAGTCAAGTCCGCAGAAAAATATCTTTCATCATTAAATTTTACTGATACAAAATGATCTTCAAATCCAGCCTGTAAATCTACATTTATTTTCGCTAAATCAGGGGTATTTTCAATAAAATTATCATCATCACATCCCAGCAAGAAAATATATAGGAAAAGAGTCAAAAAATAGAAACTAAAAATTCTCATGTTTTCCAATTCCAATATCGTTTAATGGTTTTATAAATCATACCTCAAGTTTACGTAGATTCGACTTAAGGATTTTCATGTCACTCAAAATTATCTTCCTGTAAGGAACAATTTGAAACTCCGAGTACCCAAACAAAATTGAGGATAGACAAAAATAAATATCAAATAGATTCTTCCAGAATGACATTTCCAAGTGAACACGGTTTTTGATTAATTTTTGACAGTGTTTTTTTATATTTAACATTTGCATATTTACTTCTCAAATGCCTTTAGATTTTTTGGTGGAGTTGGTGCGGTCGTATCGAATGTGCCATCTGTGAATGTTACTGTGTATATCTTTATCTTTGGATTTTCACTATTTTTATGCATTGCCATAAATCGAATGCTATCGAAGTGCATCGCATAATTGTAATCGACGACAATTTCATAGGGACCTGTCAGATCAATCTCATAATTATGCCACATTTTTCCCCCATCAGCGCTGCGGTGCATGCGAATTCCGGCGGAAATTACTGTTATTACTCCTTTAGAATCAATAACCATGTCCTCACCACCCCAGGGCAAAGCTGTTGGACTCGACCACGCATTTGTATAAGAACAAAAGGCTTTGCGCACCTCAGGCTTTGATTCCGAGCGCGGAAAGATCAACACATATGGTGTGCCGTCCGGCATCGCTGTAATTTCGGAATATCCCCAGAAATAGCCATTATCTTCCGGAGTTTTAATCCAGCTTGGTTCGATTATATGCCCGGATTCGGCAAAATTTATTGGCAACGAAAGCGGAGTACCGCTGGCCGTAAAAAAAGTCTGCCCGCCATCGTCTGAATAGGCATAGCTTGGAAAATTTGGATTGAACCAGAATGCATCGCTGCTCTCATCTTTGGTGTAGTGCTGGCCCCAAACCCACGAAATATGCATCCGGTTGCTACGGTCAAAAAAGAAGCGTAAAACTTGTGTTGAATAAACCGAATCTGTGGCCCAGGGACGGTTATTGCCAACACGTTCCCAGGTTTTGGTTGCAGAATCGTAGGTAACAATTCCTCCGGAACGTTGCCTTTCGTGGTAGCTGTTATCGCAATAATAACATTCGCGAAACCCGACGTATAATTTACCATTTCTATCATTCCCCATAAACATGTAGCCAATCTGGTTTCCCGGAATTTCCGCAACACCATTTCCAATCCAATTATCGTAACAATCGCCTTCACATTGCGAGTCATCCGCTGTGGGAAAACCTGGATTTTCACCGGCATATTGGCCGCGAAATTCCCATGACGTTATGTTTTCCGGTTCCTTGGAGACGCTATATTGCCACGGGGTGGCGTGCATATTATAAAGAACATGAATGTAACCACGTTCATCTGTCGCAATTGAAGGAGCGTTGTGGTATGCGTCATCCTGCGTTATTTCAGCGATGATTGAAGTCTGCCATGCAGCGTTTCTTTTTTGTGCTACTACAGTTTCTAATTCTGGTGAGATAAATGCAATATAAATAGAGCCATTGGCTGTAGTAATCGGCGAATTAAACCGGGCAATGTTTGAAGGATGGACGTTGAACTCTCCTTCAATTAAAATTTCTTTTGGCGACTGTGCGTGGCTTTGATTGAGTAGAAAAAATAGTATACACGTTTTAAGCAGCCTCATAAATTTTGACCTTTATCTTTTTTTTAATCTGCCGGCCTGTGATTTTGTTGAAGATAAATATGGACATTTTGATGTTATTTATCACAGTAGGGTTGATGGTATCCTGATTATAGATTTTCAAATACGTAATTAAAATGGTAAAACTTAGACTTTTTGAGTAGTCTGCTAAATTTATGCCATTAGAATAAAATCGTTTTTATTTTTTGCCACTATCCCATTCTTGCCTCAAAAGAGCCATCAAGTAAAAATCATGATAGCGATTTTTGTAGTACATTGCCTGCCTGAGTGTTCCTTCAATTGTAAAACCCTGATTTTCATATATTTTGAATGCTTTGGTGTTGCTGCACAGTACATGCAATTGGATCCGGTTCAAATTGAGTGTTGCGAAGCCGTAGTCAATCATAAGAGCGAGGGTCTCACTGCCGAAGCCTAAAGACCAATTCTCCTTTTCGGCAATAGCAATGTAAAATGTTGCCATGCGTCCAACCCAATCAATTCTTATAAAAGATGTCTGCCCGATTGGTTTATCCGCGTCTTGGGTGCAGATTGTGAATAGAATTGTGTTCCTGTCTTTTGCCGCATTTTCCAATTTTTCGCTTTGCGTTTTTGATGAAGTAGGGTAGGCGAAAAATAATGTTTCTCGCGGATCAGGGTGATTTTCAATAATTGTTGCATTTATTTCATCACCGTCTTCGGGAGCACGTAAATAAATTTTTTCTCCAATTAAAAAGGGTGGATGCACTTTATTTTCCTCGTGGAATTGGTTTTTGTAAGTGGTTTACTTTCTTTTAGTTAAATCTGCTGTATTTTGAAAACACAATAATATATTGGTCAATATTTGGATCGATATGACTCCATAAATTGCATAGTAAATTGATAGATATTGCAACAGCATTTGCACAAGAAATTACCCTTTTCTTTTACCGATAAATACTTGCCTAACTATTTATTTTTATTGAAACGTTATTCAAATGAAAACGTCTATTTGGTAGACGCATACAACAATAGAAGAGAATGGGAGTCTTCAATGGTACCCAGGAAAATGGTATCGGTATTTATAATTTTTGTTCCTTTAATTCTACTCTTTGAAACTGTAATCGCCAAGCCGGAAGATGGCGGTAACCAGGCACCGTCATCGGTTGATATTTATGAAAAATTAAAATCCAAAGATTACTATACTCAAATCGCCTGTTTACAATATATAGTGAAACATTGTGATAAAATTGATGGCTCGAAATGTGTATTTGATCTCATGCAAATCTATAAAACCGGAAAAAACACCAAAATCTGCCTGTTGGTAATAAATGTGCTGGAAAAAATGAAAAATCGTACAGCTATTCAAGTTCTACAAAATCAATATTATACACAATCAAACCCTGTGCTGCAAAATGCAATTTGGGTCGCACTGCAAAAAGTCAAGAGCTGAAACGGGGCTACTATGAAAATTCTAGTTATCGAAGATGACCTCAATACATTAAATGGCCTTATAGATTTGTTGCATCTGGAAAATCATTTTGCACTCGGTGCCGACAATGCTGCCACTGCTTTGCAAATTCTCAAAGAAAATGTTTTTGACCTCGTTTTATGCGATTTTCGATTACCGGACATAAACGGGCTTTCCCTCTGTGCTCAAATTCATCAGCAATGCCGGGAAACCACATTGTTTATGTTTACTGCATATTGCAATCTGCAGCACCGTGAAAAAGCAAAAATGTGTGGTGTCTCCCGCTTGTTTAACAAGCCGCTCGACATCGACGAGCTATTCACAGCTTTGGACTCGGTTCCAGCACGGCCTAATCAGTCGGCTTATTTTCATTAATTTGTTAGAAATTCCGAATCCGACGCGTGGATTTAGTAGCAATGCTTGCAGGTTCTTTTCCGCTTTTTTGGTGAGTGTATATTGGAACCATGTCTCAAGAATCATTTCTGATGTTTCCTCAGTGCACCCAGCTAAAGTCTCTTCCAAATTTTTCTTGCGACGACTCACGTATCGCAGCAACATTTCCAGCCTTACTATGTCAGTATCATCGCCTAAATTTTCATAAAATTCACTTTGTTTGTGGTGGATGGTTTGGACATGCTTTAAGACATCACAGGTTCTTTCAAAGCGCATGACTTATCCTTTTGTTAAACAGAGATAAATTAATGGCTTATGAAAATACACGGATTTGATGTTTATAATATTACGACTGAGGTTAAAGACAAGGTAAGATAGAAAATTATTTTGTGATTTTGCTGTTAATATTTATTTACAATCACCAATCGACCAATGATTTCGGTGTTAATCTGAATTCAAATATCTTTTTTTCAGATACCGCAGGAGCGTACTTTTTTTTATGTACGATTGCATATAATTTCTCCGGATGGTTGGATTAATCGGGTGTGCCAATAATTCTGGCCACATCGAATGGATTAATTTTTGGAAAAAAAGATACGATGGGCCGCAGCGGTATTTGAGATAGAATATTGATTTCTAAACATTGGTTTTTGCAAATCGGAAAAGCATGCGTTTATCAACTTGAACTACAATTGAGAAGGAAAATTTTAAAGAATTAATTGGGTGGATATATTTGAGAATCAATAGAAAATAACAGCCCAAACTCTGCAAAAACAAATTATATTCAGGCTATTATTTATGCAAGTTGCATTTCGCATTTAGTTGGCTGGTGCGCCTGCAATTAAATCCAATCGTTTCAAGTATGCTGCCCTTGCAATGCGAATATCTGCCAGAAAGAGCGGCAGTTCCGATAAAAGAAGCGCCTGCGGACCATCGACCAGCGCTTTTTTCGGCTGCGGATGAAAATCTACCAAAATCATATTGGCGCCGGCAATAACGCCTTGTGCGGTACAGTGAAACACATCAAGCAGACCGTCGGGAGCACGATCACGACTGCCCACCGAATGCGAGGGATCGATGCAAACGGGCATGCGCGTAAGTCTTTTTATTACAGGAACCTGTGAGAAGTCAACTGTGTTCCGGTGAGGACTGGAAAAGGAAGTTTTCATTCCCCGGAGACAAAAAATCACGTTGGCGTTTCCCTCGGTTGCCAAATATTCGGCAGCGTTTAGTGATTCACTTAATGTAATTCCAAACCCACGTTTTAGTAAAATGGGATACTTCTTTTGCTTTCCCAATACTTTGAGGAGTTCGAAATTTTGTGTGTTTCGCGTACCGATTTGCAGCATAATTCCGGTTGGATTGCCTGCGGCCTGCAAACATTCATCAATTTCATCGACATGGCTCTCGTGTGTGACCTCCATTGCAATAACTTTGATACCGTATTTGCCTGCCAATTCGAAAACGTACGGCAGACATTCCTTGCCATAACCTTGAAAGGAATAAGGACTTGTACGTGGTTTATAAGCTCCCATCCGTGTACAATTTAGACCATTATCTTGCACTGCTTTCATCATCTCTTCCACGTGATCCGCTGTGTCGACAGCACAGAGGCCGGCAAAAATATGCAGGTTTTGCTGGGTAAAATGCAGCCCGTTATATTCAAAACCCGATTGACGATTATCATCATTGTGCCGCCCAAGAATGCGGTAATCTTCAGAAATGCGAATTACACGCTCTACTGCTGGTAAAGACTCAATATCTGTGCGATTAATCTTCTGTGTATTTCCGATAAGGTATATCTCGGTGAGTTGTTGTTGGTTGCCCTCGACAATATGTTTTTGTGTCCGTATTTCAGTGAGTGCTTCCAAATAGTCCCACGTTCGACGAAATTCTTCAGAAGATTCATCCATATTGGGGTGTAGAATAACTAACATGTAAAATCCTGCTTTAAATGTTTATCTCAAAATGAAATTCAGGAATAATCGAGATATTCATCATTAAAAACAAGGAATAAAAAAATTACATTATTCTTTGTTGTGCAAATAATTGTTATAATTAACTTTGGGCTTTACAAGAAAAATATTATTTTATAAAATGGCCAGCGGTTCTGCATGCAATTTAAATTATACACTTTTTAAATTGCTGTGCTTTATTTGTTTCGTTTTGCGATCTAAATGGATGGTTAAGTGATCAGGGATTTTCTATGCTAAAAAAGTTATTTGTCAGCATGATTGTATTATTTTTTTCCCCATGTTTACTTTTTGCCCAGGTACAAGAAAAATTGCATCTTGCAACCGGATCCACAGGTGGTCTTTATTTTGAACTCGGTTGGGATTTAAAAAATGCGATCGCTGCGAAGTATATGAATTCCCTTAGTATTATCGTCGACTCTACTCGTGGTTCAATGGATAATACTTTGCTATTGGGGAACAATGAAGTTCAATTGGCTTTAATTCAGGAGGATATCGCATCCTCTTTTAAAAAAGGTACACGAAATTTTCAGCGCACGCCTTATGAAAATTTAACCGTAATCGCAGCGCTCAAGAGCTCTGAGTTGATATATATTTTTCTCCCCAAAGGGAGTACAGTTAAATCTGTTTTTGAGCTGACAGGAAAAAGAATTGCGACGGGTGAGCGAAAGAGTGGTACAGCTTTTAATGCTGCAGCCATACTTGACGCATACGGTCTTGATTCAACGCATTATCAGCAAGTCTTTTTACCACTCAACTCGGCGATCGATTCCCTACAGAGTCAACGAATCGATGCAATGTTTTTCACAGCCAATCCTGATGCTCCGTTTTTGCAAAAAATAATGACACGCGGTTTTCCGCTTTTGCCCATCGAGGCAAAGATGGCTGAGCAGCTTACTGACAATTACCCTTTTTTTTCAACGGACACAATATTTGCCGAGAATCAGAATTTATTTATTCCCACGCTTTCAGTTCAAACTCTATTTGTAGCACGCAAGGATGTTCCGAACCATATAATCTATAAAATCGCCAATACAATTTTTTCTGTGCCGCGTGGTCACCGGTTGTTTGGAAAATTTCAATATTATTCTGGAAATGAACCACTGCACACGGGTGCAAAAAACTATTACAAGATTGATGGACACCATCAGTGGGAATTATATGATTGGCTGAGTTTTTTGGTGATTTTAGGATTTCCAGCGGGTGTTTTGATCCTAATCGTTTTTTATCAGAGAAATATCAGACGCCTGTTTCGTCACAATATTTATTTCCGCCTAACAGTTATTCTGTTGTCTCTGTTTATCATTGGAACTTTAGGTACCTATTATTTTGAAAAAGATGTGAATGAAAATTTTGATGATTTTCTTGGTTCATTTTGGATAACAATGATTTATTTATTAATTGGATTTGAGGGAAGCAACCCGATTACTTTGGGCGGTAAAATTTCCTCAATTCTGATATTAATTGGCAGTGTTGGCGTGCTTGGATCGGTGGCTGGTAATTTTGCCGCCATGTTTTTGCGAGAGAAAGGAGATAAGATACCCATGGATATTAAAGACCATATCGTCATTTGTTATTGGAATAATCGGGGTGATGATATCGTGCGGGAACTTCGACAATCAGAACACGGTAAAAATGCGCATATAATAATTATGTTTGAAGAGGGTGTGGACGAAGCAGCATTACGCAAAAAAAGTTACTATCGCGATGTATTGTTTGTGAAAGACAATCCTACCAACAGCACCGCACTGGAATGTGTTAATGTAACAAAAGCAAAAAGCGTCATCATTCTCTCGGATCAAAACAACGATAAACCAGATCCACAAACGATAATTTGTTGTTTAGCTATCGATAAACTGGCCAAGAAAACCAAGCCTTACATCATTGCGGAGCTCATGGACCGGAGTAATAAAGAATTAACCGAAGGGGCTGGTGCCAATGAGGTTGTATCCGCTGGTTTTTACCGCACAGGTATCATGCTGCAAAGCGCTTTGTACCATGGAATGAGTCATATTTTTCATGAATTATTGCAGTACGAACAAAATAAAACATCGGTATTTATCGTTACTGAAAAAAATATACCGCAAGAATTTTATGATGAAAAATTGACATTTCAGGACGCGGCACGAAAAATTAATGAGAAGCGAAAGGCACCCAACCCGGTTATTTTAATCGGTGTAAAAAGAGGTGATCAAATCATTTTAAATCCGCATTCCGGAAAGAAAAGATCATCAAAAGATGTAATATTTGATCATATTAAAAAAGGCGATGCCCTGGTCGTGTTAGCGGAAAAATTTCCTAAACTTTAAATCTATTTGACCGGAGTTTATTCTGAATTTTCTATTTAATAAATCGCAAATCCAGCTTGTGATCCCTTACTTCCTAACACAACTTTGGAAAACTGTTTTTCTTGTCAGCGCTGGCCTGCTGTTTGCCTTAACCCTCGGAAGTTATGTTGATAATAGTTTGATCGAATCAATTAAACAAAATATAAACATCCCCATGCAGATTCTCTATGCTGAACTTATTGGATTTGTATCACCCGGGCCCCGTTACATCCTCTACCCAATTTTGGCCACACTGCGTGACTATGGCATCGGCACCGGGGTTATTATCGCGCTTTTATCGGGGCATGTGCTGATCGAACCATCGACTTTTTTTGTTGAAGTTGGTTTTTTTGGCTATCGTTTTCCTTTGAAACGGTTCCTGATTTCACTTCTCGTGACATTTTTTGCGGGATTACTTACAACCTTCATCATTGATTGAATCTATGTTAGAACGATTAAAAAAGCTGTCCCCTGAAGTTAAGGTCGGAATTTCACTCATAGTTTTGTCGATTATCCTTTCAATTTACAGTGATAAAAACATAGTACACGTTTTGCAGCAGAACCGTGGCCTTATCATTAAAATTTTGCTGCTTACGATGCTGGCTGTCTGCATTGCCACAATTGTCCATTTTTTAATTCCTCCGGACTACTTCAAAAAATATCTTAAACAGAATAAATTAATCTACCTTGTTAGCGCCTCTGTTCTTGGAATCTTGACACCTGGGCCGGTTTATGCGATTTACCCAATCGTTGTGATATTAAAAAAAGAAGGTATAAATAATTCTATTCTTGTTTCCTACATCACCGGTCAAACAATATTCGGCCCGGCCCGAATTCCTTTTGAGATTGGCCTGTTTGGTATGAATTTCTTTATTTATCGCATCGTTTTGTCACTCGTCATGGCCATTTGCGCCGGATTGCTTTATAGCTGGTTATCGAAAGTTTTTCCAGATAAAAAATGATGAAATATCAGTTTGGAAATCACAAATAATATGATATCACAATTGCTGTATATTATTACCGCCTATCCCGTTTTATAAGGATTTACAAATATATTGGAGATGGAATGGTATTACAGACTTTGGATTGGATAATTATTACGTCCTTTTTTGGGGTATATTTAATCATCGGTTTCCTTGTTTCACGCAGGTCAGGCCAAAACGCAACTGAATTCTTTCTCTCCGGGCGCAATATGCCCTGGTGGTTGCTCGGCGTTTCAATGGTTGCGACCACTTTCTCGACAGATACACCAAATCTTGTCGCTGATATCGTACGTCAGAATGGAGTTGCCGGAAACTGGGTATGGTGGGCATTTCTGCTCACAGGCATGCTGACGGTCTTTGTTTACGCTCGCCTGTGGCGGCGTTCCGGTGTATTGACAGATTTGGAATTCTACGAAATCCGCTACAGCGGCAAAGCAGCGGCATTCTTGCGTGGATTTCGTGCTCTGTATCTTGGCGTCCTTTTTAATATTTTAGTCATGGCAGCCGTTTGTCTGGCCATGATCAAAATAGGCGGTGTATTACTTGGGCTGTCACCTGTAAAAACACTCATACTTGCGTCGGTAGTCACCGTTTTATACAGTACTTTCGGCGGATTGCGTGGTATCCTTTTTACCGACCTCATCCAGTTTGCTATAGCGATGGTTGGTTCTGTTGGCGCTGCTATTTTTATACTCGATTTGCCCGAAATTGGTGGCCTTCAAAATTTACTTTCTCACTCGCAGGTGGCAACGAAATTGAGTTTTCTGCCTGATTTTAATAATACAGATTTGCTCGTCACAGCTTTGATTTTACCGCTTGCTGTCCAATGGTGGAGCGTCTGGTATCCCGGATCTGAACCCGGTGGTGGCGGTTATATTGCCCAGCGCATGCTATCCTCAAAAAATGAAAAACATGCTATTGGTGCCACCTTGTTTTTTAACGTTGCCCATTATGCCTTACGCCCCTGGCCATGGATTTTGGTTGCACTGGCATCCTTAGTTGTTTTCCCGGATTTAGCGGCATTGAAAGTTGCATTTCCAGCCGTTGATGACCAAGTTATCGGCCATGATTTGGCATATCCAGCCATGCTTTCACTGCTGCCGGTCGGTTTCATGGGATTGGTCGTCGCTTCTTTAATTGCCGCGTTTATGTCGACGATTTCAACGCACCTGAACTGGGGAGCATCATACATTGCCCACGATTTCTACAGACGGTTTATCAATCCCACAGCCGATGAAAAAAAATTAGTCCTGGTTGGTCGAATTTCTACTGTTGGACTGATGACTGTGACATGTATTTTTGCCCTTCTTTTAAGCAACGCTTTGCAAGCCTTTCAAATTTTATTGCAGATTGGCGCTGGTACGGGGCTGCTGTTTATTTTACGCTGGTTTTGGTGGCGGATAAATCCATACAGTGAAATCACGGCGATGGCAGCTTCATTTTTGTTTGCTTTGTATTTTGAAATCGGCCATGAATTGATGGGATTCTCACCTTTGACCTCAACATTCAAATTGTTATGTGGCGTGTCTCTGACAACTATCGCCTGGTTTACCGTCACTTTAATCACCAAACCGAGTGATAAACAGACCTTGCAACGCTTCACACAACTTATTAATCCCGGTGGCCCGGGTTGGTCAAAAATTTATTCGCCTGCCGAAACATCGACAGGGTGGGATGTACCGCGTGGAATATTGTGCATGTTTTTAGGTTCAATATTTGTTTATTCTGTTCTATTCGGGACAGGGTATTTTATCTATAATCAGATCAATAATGCGGCAATACTTTTAGTGATTGCACTAATTTCAGCGTTTAGCTTATATCGAGTGTGGCAAAAAATAAATTGACTATCGGGAGGTAATAATGAAGCGCAGAGAGTTTATCCAGGCAAGTTTGGTAGGTGCGGCAACAGTAACAGTGGCACCAAATCTTGTTTTTGGAAAAGATGATCGCAAGGCGAGATTGGGTTTTATCGGCGTCGGTAGTCGCGGCCGCAGCCACGTGCGTCAGGCGTTGCGGCGAAAAGATGTTGAAGTCAAAGCTATTTGTGATATCGACCCAAGTGCTATTGATGCGGCCAGTGAATTAATCCAAAAAGCGGGTGCGAAAAAAGCACGTGTTTTTACCGGAAACGACTACGCATTTATGAAATTGCTGGACCGTGATGACATCGATGGTGTGATCATTTCTACGCCCTGGCTTTGGCACACACCAATGGCCGTTGCGGCGATGAAAGCCGGCAAATACGCAGGAGTTGAAGTATCCGCAGCCAACACCTTGCAAGAATGCTGGGATTTGGTGAATACCTATGAAGAAACGAAAGTGCCCTGCATGATTCTTGAAAATGTTTGTTACCGCCGCGATGTGATGGCAGTTTTAAACATGGTGCGAAAAGGCATTTTTGGTGAGCTGGTCCATTTGGAATGCGGCTATCAACATGATTTACGCAACGTAAAATTTAATAGCGGATTGCAGGAAGAAGGCCCGGCTGTTGAGTTTGGTGATAAAGGGTATTCAGAAGCCAGATGGCGGACTTTACATTCCGTAAAACGGAATGGCGATTTGTACCCGACCCACGGTATCGGCCCGGTCGGAACGATGTTGGATATTAATCGGGGCAACCGCTTTGTTTCGCTCACCGCAACGGCATCGAAAAACCGTGGACTACATGAATATATCGTTGAAACTGCCGGCGAAGATCATCCCAATGCGGACGTTCGATTCAAATTGGGAGACGTTGTCACCAGTGTCATCAAGACTGCGAATGACGAATCGATCATAGTGAAGCACGATACAAATTTGCCGCGCCCATATTCCCTTGGCTTTCGAGTACAGGGCACTGATGGCCTGTGGATGGATCTCAATAATTCACTCTATTTGGAAGGAATTAGCCCACCCCACCGCTGGGAACCCGATGATAAATATATGGTTGAACACGATCATCCTCTGTGGAAAAAATACTCCGAGTTGGCTTCAGGAGCTGGACATGGGGGCATGGATTGGTTTGTTTTACATGCCTTTGTTGAATCTATAAAACGTAAGGTCGATACCCCTTTGGATGCTTACGATGCAGCAGCCTGGAGTGCAATTTCACCATTATCGGAACAATCCATTGCCCAGGGAAGCGCACCTCAGATATTTCCAAATTTTACCCGTGGAAAATGGATGAATCGCAAACCGGTTTTTGCATTGGATGATTCGTATTAGTTTAAATATCCCACGCGCTCAATTCGCCCAGCGCCGTTGAATGCACCACATATGTGACTTCGTTGGCCATCGCTAATTTTTGAATCGTTGCCAGCAATGTGATAGCGTTCATTGCTTCGATGTTTTTTGCCGGAAAGCTGGCGTATTCCGAGACATATCCCCACAGGTGGTGGAGGGTATTAAGAATTAAGCGCTTGTCCGGCGGCTGTCGAAGAAATTTGGTTAAATCATTTGCAATGCTTTCCAACTGCGATTTACCTTTATCTGTTGCGACAAATTTCCCAATAGATTTATAGGCAGCAAGATCGCGGGCCATGACTGAATATTTGTGTTGGGACCATATTTGCTGGGCATTTTTGGGTAGGGGAATACGGCCGGATTCGATGCCGGTATATTTATCGGATAAAATATTTATTTGTTCGAAAGGTGTGTTTATATAATTTTCTGGCCAGCTATTTTTATTTGAAATTAATCCAACAGGTGTTTTGTCATTGTATCCCCTTAATTTCATTTCTGCTGCTAATAGTTTATGTCTCTGTTTCAGTGCCCAACCGAAACCAACCCAGCGCACTGTTTCCGGGTGCCGGGAATAACCTTTTTTATTATTCTCAATTATTGATACAATGCCATGAAGTTCCCGGTGCTCGCCCAATAGACTTTGACGATTCAAATATCCCGGATTTATATCCCATATTCGCATTCAGTAATTCCTGTAAATTCGTGCTGAAAATATGTTGTGATTTTAAGATAAGTAATAATTTTTAAGCAATTTAAATCGAAATGTAAATTTTGGGAAAAAGTATTGCTTAGACCTAATTTAACTGTTAATTTAAAATAAACAACCGGCCTGATTATTTTTATTTGCGAAAACACACAAATGAGATTTATTTTATGAACTCCATTGTTCGAAGTACCGAAAAAGCCAAAAATAAGGAGAGACCATGCATCAAAAAGAAATAGTGTTTTTATCTGGTGTCCGTACCCCGTTTGGGACATTCGGAGGCAGTTTAAAAGATTTGACAGCTACGGAATTGGGCGTTATCGCCACCAAAAGTGCCATTGCAAAATCAGGCGCCGCTGCAAGTCAGGTTGATCATGTGATTTTTGGCAATGTTGTGCAATCATCCAAGGATGCGATTTATTTATCCCGTCACATTGGCTTGCATAGCGGCTGTCCGGTAGATGTTCCGGCTTTGACTGTAAATCGTCTCTGTGGTTCCGGTTTTGAATCAATTATCCAGGCTGCACGCCTGATGTTGCTCGATGAAGCAGAACTCGTCGTGGTGGGTGGGACTGAAAGTATGAGCCAGGCGCCGCATGTTATTCGTGGTGCACGTTGGGGACTTCGTTTGGGTTCCGGCGAATTGGAAGATGTGTTGTGGGAAAGTTTAACCGATTCCTATTGTCAACTTCCCATGGCGCAAACGGCTGAAAATCTGGCTGATAAATATCAAATTTCTCGGCAAGCGGTTGACGAATATGCCTTCCGCAGTCAAAAATTGGCTGCCGATGCGCGGGAATCCGGCCGGCTGGCGGAAGAAATAGTGCCTGTTGAATTGAAAGGCAGAAAAGGAAAATCAACGTTTTTTGAACATGACGAACATTTAAAACCCGAAACGACGCTTGAAATGCTTGGAAAGCTGCGTCCGTATTTTAAAGCAGACGGCACCATCACTGCCGGAAATGCATCGGGAATCGTCGATGGCGCAGCAGCGATGGTAATGTGCACCGGAGAATTTGCTGAGAAAAACGGTCTGAATCCCATAGCCCGGCTAATCAATTGGGGCATCGCCGGTGTGGAACCCGCGTTGATGGGAATCGGGCCAGCGCCGGCAAGCCGGAGCGCGTTAAAAAGAGCTGGGCTGCAATTGCAGGACATGGAGCTCATCGAGGTCAACGAAGCTTTTTCACCACAATATCTCGCTGTTGAGAAGGAGCTGGGATTAAACCGGGAAATTACCAATGTTAATGGCGGCGCGATTGCAATCGGCCACCCGCTTGGCGCCACCGGAACAAGATTGACGATAACTTTGATGCATGAATTACGGCGCCGGGAGTACAAAAAAGGACTGGCATCGGCCTGCATTGGTGGCGGACAGGGTGCGACTGTTATTATTGAAGCGATATAAAAAACACCGCATCCCAATCTATTTACAATCATTTTAAATTTATAAAACAGGAGTGCTGTGATGGAAATAAAAACTGTTGGTGTTGTAGGCTGTGGTTTGATGGGTTCCGGCATTGCTCAGGTTTGTGCGCAGGCAGGTTTTGATGTAATTGTGCATGAATTAAACGATGATTTGTTAGCCAAAGGACTGGCAAAAATTGATAAAAACTTGTCCCGTCTGGTAAAAAAAGAAAAAATTGCAGAAGCAGATAAAGCCAATATTCTCAAAAAAATTACCGGCACCAGTGATTTATTGCGGCTTAAAAGTGCCCAAATTATCATCGAAGCGGTCAGTGAAGATATCGCGGTGAAACGCTCCATATTCCGGACGCTTGATGAAGAATGTCCTCCCGAGACAATTTTCGCGACAAACACATCATCGCTATCGGTAATTGAAATTGCTGCGCGTACCAATCGTGCAGACAAATTCTGCGGTTTGCATTTTTTTAATCCTGTACCGGTTATGCCATTGGTTGAAGTCGTACGGACAATTACGACAACTGATGCTACATTTGAGCAAGCCTTTGCTTTTGCAAAAAAACTTGGGAAAAAGCCTATTTCCTGCAAAGATAACTCCGGATTTGTGGTCAATCTATTGCTGGTGCCATTTATGCTCGATGCAATCCGGGCTGTTGAAAATGGCGTTGCCAGCATCGCAGATATTGACAAAGGCATGCAGCTTGGCTGTGGCCATCCAATGGGACCTTTAACATTGCTCGATTTTGTTGGGCTCGACACCACCTATTTTATTGCTAACATTATGTTTGATGAATACCGCGAACAACGGTACGCGCCGCCCCCATTACTAAAAAGACTGGTTCTGGCCGGACATTTTGGTAAAAAAACTGGCCGTGGTTTCTACGATTACTCAGGTGATGAACCTGTGGCAGCGCTTTAATTGAATTAAGGGAAAATATCACTTATCAATCGCCTATATTTTAAATTTTATTGAAGGGAATAACAATGTCGGAAATAGAAAAAATCGTGTTTGAAAACTTGATTTTCGATTCGAAGAACAATATTGCAACGATTACGCTCAATCGCCCGGATAAATTAAACGCTTTGAACATGGATTTGCTCGACGAGCTGTACGATGCTTTTGTTGAATGCGAAGTCGAAGATGAAATCCAGGCTGTTATTTTAACCGGCGCCGGTGAAAAAGCTTTTGCAGCGGGCGCTGACATTGAAGAATTGGCTGAAATGACGCCTGTCGAGGCACGTCAGCAATCAAAAAACACAGCCGATTTATTTTATTATATCGAGCACTTTCCAAAGCCCGTAATCGCCGCGGTAAATGGATTTTGTCTGGGGGGAGGCAATGAATTGGCAATGGCATGCCACATGCGCTGGGCTTCGCAAAATGCAAAATTCGGCCAGCCGGAAGTGAACCTGGGACTCATTTGTGGCTACGGCGGCTCGCAACGACTGGCACGGCTTATCGGTAAAGGCCGTGCCATCGAACTGTTGATTTCTGGTGCCATGATCGATGCGAAAAATGCATGTGATTACGGATTGGTAAATCATGTTGTGGAGCAGGATAAGCTGCTCACAGAATGTGAAAAATTCCTGCAAACAGTTATGAAAAAAGGACCTTTGGCCGTTCAACTTTCGATCGATGCCATAAATCGTGGACTCGATATGCCACTGGATCAAGGTATCGCGCTCGAATCTGAATTGTTTGGAATTGTGAGCGGGACGCAGGATATGAAAGAGGGTACAGCGGCATTTATGGAAAAAAGAAAACCAAATTTTACCGGAGAATAAAAAGTGTAGCCTTCTGAAATTATCTTCACCGAAGGCTATTTTATGCTTAAAGATCAAAAATTTCTGCATGGGATTAAATATGTGACGATATTTACAAAAGACGTTTTAAATATTTTGAGAATAATTGTCTCGCAGGAATTTTATCCATCATGGCACAGAAGCACCATTTTAGTGAAAAACGAAAAGATTCTCGCGACAGGCGAAAAAAACCGACGCCGCCAGTCAGCGCATATTCACTCAATGATGGCAGCCGGAAAACACCGCGGCGAAAAGGCGATCGCTGGCAAAATTATTTTGTCGACCGGTATAGCAAAAGGGTATTTGCCGCCGTTTTATTGATCCTGGCAATGAGTTTGATTGATGCTATTTTTACCTTGCAGCTCCTCCGCGATGGCGCCTCTGAAATTAATCCCGTCATGGCTCATTTTTTAGAATATGGACCGTTGGAATTTCTCGTTGCCAAATATATTTTGACCTGTGCATCTGTTCTTCTTTTGCTTATTTATAAAAATGTCTATTTGTTAAATACCCGAATTCGTGCAAAATATCTCTTTCTTCCCATCGTGATGATGTTTGCTGCGGTCATCGTCTGGGAGGTTTTTCTTATTGTTACTTCAAATTGATTTTCTTACCTTTATTGCAACTCTTCTACCGAATATCCGGGCAATTAAATCAGCTATTTTAAAATTAATATAAATGCAGTTTATGACACCAGGTAAACCCACTTTTAACTCTACAATTATTTTTTCTCTGTTTATCCTTTGTATTATCGCAGGCTCCTGCGCCGGGTCAGCTCCACGTTATACACAACCGAATTATCCGTTAAAACATCCTGTTCAAAAAGATGGAGCTATTCAGGCCCATTTTAAAAGGGCACGTATAACGGTTGATGTTTTTCCACAGAGCGGGGAAGGTTTTATCGATCTTGCCGTTCGAATCAGCCATGAGCCAAAGCAATGGGCAAAACTCGAAAAATGGAACGGGAATAGAAAACTCCAGGTCGGTAGAAAAATCAATGTGCCATACGATTATCTCAATACGAGTTACCGGTTAAAAGCGATAAAACAGCTTTTCCCCCAGGACAAGCTAACATCAATTGGTTGGGAACATGTTGTTACTTATCGTGGCGAGACGATGTGGTTTATTGCCGATGTTTTCAGTGGCGAAGGGGAGCAGTATCCCATAATTCAAAAGGCCAGCAAAAAAAAGGAGGGACAGGCCATTTCAATTGGGGAGAAGATTACGATTCCTGTTTCAATTTTATCTGGCGAATTCAGTGAAGATTTGCCTGAACATCCGGACTTGACTTTTTCTCGGGATGAAAAAGGCCAGTTGTTTGCCGAATATAAACTTAAAAGGGGGGAAGCGCTGTACAGCGCAGTTGTCATTCGCTTTACAGGACGAATTGAGCACAAAGACGTGAATTCGATGGCTGACAAAATACTCCGTGTCAACGGTTTATCCGATCCACGTAAAATTCCTACCGGAAAAAAAATTAAGATTCCATTTGAAGATTTATCTGACGATTTTGCCAGTGAGGGCGCACCGGATAAAGTCGTTTCTGTGCAACGGGAACGTAAAAGTTCAAGAATTTATGTCATTCTCGATGCCGGACATGGGGGAGCAGATCCGGGAACGATGGAAAACGGCTTAACGGAAGACGAATATGCGTACGATATTGTCGCTCGAACCAAACAAGAGCTGGAAAAAAAGGGTGTCACTGTCTTTCTTACAGTATCTGATCCCAACGATGGTTTGACCCCACGGAATAAAAGCACGCTCATAAATGGAAAAAAAGAGCGACTGAATACCAGCCCGAGTTGGAAGATAACCGATGGCCGGGTATCGGTTAATTTGCGGGTTTATTTGGTAAATAGTATATATCAGCGGCTATTAAAACAGGGTGTGAAGCCTAAAAATATATATCTCATAAGTATACATCTGGATTCTTTGCACCCGAATATTCGTGGCGCTATGGTTTATTATCCCAATGCAGACATGCGTAATGGCCAGTTTAAAACCTCCGGTTCATTGTATCGCCGTTTCCAGGAAAGTCGGGGTAAAAAAATTCTATTCAAAGCAGCGGATAACAGACGTGCGGCCTCCTATAGTTATGATTTTAGCCGGGAATTAATTCGCGTATTTAAAAAGAAGCGCATGCCGGTACACAAAGTGCGTCCCATCCGCCCGTTTGTTTACCGCAATAACCGCAAGTGGACACCGGCGATTGTCCGCTACAGCAAAGTACCGAATTCCGTCCTCCTCGAAGTCGTAAATATGTCAAATTCCAAGGACCTCGCTTTGTTAAAGAATTACCGGTTTCGCCAGAAAACAGCTCAGGCTATTACGCAGGCCATTCTTTAAACCAAGGCATGAAACAAAAGAAAAATATACCTGATCGTGTGATTATGCATCTCGACATGGACGCCTTTTTTGCAGCCGTCGAGCAACTGGACAATCCGGAATATAGAGGGAAACCGGTCGTAGTTGGGGCGGATCCAAAAGGAGGACGGGGGCGAGGTGTTGTCTCAACATGCAGCTACGAAGCACGCAAATTTGGGATTCATTCCGCCTTGCCGATTTCTCAAGCCTATCGCTTATGCCCCCACGCGATCTTTGTTCGCGGGCGTATGCAGCGTTATGCCGATTTATCCCACCAGATTATGCACATTCTTAAAAACTATTCCCCTGTGATCGAGCAAATTAGCATTGATGAAGCTTTTATCGATATTACCGGCAGCCTGAAATTGTTCGGATCTGCTCTTGAAGTTGCCAGGAAAGTAAAAAACGATATCTTTCAGCAGACCGGATTGCGTGCCAGTGTTGGCTTAGCGCCCAATAAATTTATCGCCAAAATTGCTTCTGATCTCGAAAAACCGGACGGCCTCACGGTGTGTGAAAAAAATAATGAGAAGGCATTCCTTGCCCCGTTAGCTATTCGCAAATTATGGGGTGTTGGCGCCCGTACGGAAGAAAGGCTGCAGAAAATGGGGATTCAAACTATTGGCGATATTGCTGCTTGCGATGTAAAAACTATGACTAAAAAATTGGGTGTATGGGGATTTGGGCTCTGGAAATTGGCCAACGGAATTGATAATCGCACGGTTGGTTCTGGCCATAGAAGAAAATCCATAAGTGAAGAACGCACATTTTATGAAGATGTGGCTGATTATGCTGCGGTGGAAAAAACACTCTTTAAAATTGCCGATGATTTATCGCGGACAATGCGGCGAAAAGGTTTAAAAGGGAGAACGATAACCTTAAAACTACGCCTTGAAGGGTTTGAAACTTTCACCCGCAGTAAAACCATAACAGATTTTGTATATGATGTTGATTCCCTGCGTGCTGTGGCTATCGATTTATTTCGTAAATTTCCGATGAAAGAGCGAAAAGTACGTCTTGTCGGGATCGCTGTTTCGCAACTCAATACACTCGGCGGCGAACAATTGCCATTATTTGACGATTCACCGGCCAATAATGAAGAGCTTGAAAAGCTGCTCGATGAGCTCAAACAGCGTTTCGGCGAGGATGTTGTCACCCGCGGCGTTTTCCTTAAAAAGAAGGACTAATTCTGCATTAATCCACTTTCTACACAAATGTCCCACCTCCTGTCCACCAAAGAGACAACGCAAGATACTTAAACAACTCTTTTTGATACACTTTCCTGTTTAATTTCTGGTAACATCCTGTTTTTATTCAGCAAAAAAATATTGCAAATACTGGCATATAGTTTGACAATAACCTGGTAAATTTTGCAAACAGGCAATTGTTAAACAATCTATTAACCATATAAAAATGTGGCCGGGTATGGTAGAAAAAATTCAAAAAATGCATGAAACTACTTCAGAAAAAAAGAATGTTTTTGCTGATCTCGAACTTTTGCGAGAAAGTTATCTCAAACGAAAGGGGCATTCGGAAATTTTGGATGAATCAGCAACGCCGGCTTTTCTTGAGATTTACAACCAGTTAAATGATCGCTCGAACGAATTGACGGACAGCCATGATTATCAGCAGGAATTCAAAAAAGTTGTTCAGGCACTTATTCTGAACAATGAAATTCGCAGCCCCCAAGTCTTGTTTGTTGCCAGTGTCGGTAAAAAAGCCGGATGTTCACAATTCGTACTCAACCTGGCTAACGAATTGAAATCGAGTCACCAACGGACCGTGGTTATCGATGCGAATATAAAATCCAGAGGTTTTACACGTTTTACGCGATTGCATCCGGAGGGTTTGGGACTCACCGATTTACTTGCCGGGGATGAACCGGTCTGGAAAACGATGAATCGACTTGACAATTCGGAAGTGTTTTTACTTGAACGTGGCAGAAAACGGAACAATGCCGTCCGCGTTTTATTGGAAAGAAATATCGCGGAAATCTCCGATTTGTTTGCAGACTTGTTTGAATATATAATAATTGAAGTGCCGCCGCTCATTGGAAATACAAACCTGGATTTGTGGGCAAAGAAAGGCGACGCCATTGTTCTGGTCGAGACTTTGGATGCAAAAAATGGCGACGCGCTTGAACAATTGAGAACACAACTAAATGATACCGAAGTGGAGTTTTGGGGTAAATGCCTGTCTTCTCAATTTATCCCTATTCCGCAGGTGCATTGAAAATGGAAATATTCCAAAATACACCGGTGATTATTTTACCCCGAAACAATACATCGTTGCGCCCGCTTGCGGAAGATTCCGACAAACTTTTGCTCAATGTTGGTAACCGCCCAATAATTTATCACAATCTCAAGAAGTTGGCAGATTTTGGATATCGGGATATTTTGATTTCTGTTGAAGCGGACAACGAGTTTTTACGGGCCTATTTGCAGACGGTGCGGCTTCCCGGTTTAAAAATTCAGATTTGTACGATTGAAGATGAACTCGAAGAACTTGCGATTTTGTCAAGTTTACAACCTGCTATTGGCGACCGGCGCTTTTTCGTTCTAACCACAGATATTTTGTTGACAAATTACCTTTATGATTTTCATAAAAATCACCTTCAAATCAATAAAAGGGCATCGGTTGGTGTGCGGCAACTTCCGTTCGACACACGTTTGAGTGATGCATTGTTTACCGCAAATCTCGTCGACCAAAAAAATATTAATCCATATAACTATGACTGGCATCATTACGCCTGCGGAATTTTTTTATTGGAGCCATGCATTTTTGATGATCTATCTTCAGGTAAGTTTGAAAACTCAATCGCAGCTTTTCTCTTCGCCCATTTGCAAGACAAAAAATATGTCCATCTCGAACACGCAGACCATTTGTGCAAGGAAGTGCGTAATTTAGACGATTTTTTACATGCCAATTTTGACTGGGTTCGCAACTATTATTCAAAAAACAACCTGGATTTCATTTCTGCACGCAGTACAAATACGCCGTTTTGCGTCGGTGAAGTTTATATCGATCCGCATGCTGAAGTCCATCCTAAATCCATCTTAATTGGCCCGGCAATAATCGGCAGGGGCTGCACAATCGAAGAAGAGGCGGTCATTCAGCGCTCCGTATTGCGCAGCAATGTGCATGTTCAAAAAAAAGCAATTCTACGGGATTGTATTGTGAACCGGGATGTATCAATTTCTGCAGGCAGCCAGCATGTCAGCAAACTTGTTTTGGAAGATGCTTTAAATTTTAGGCTCGATGATTTTAAGCAGGTGGCGAGTATTCTGAAAAATTACCCGCCGCACATGGGACGAAAACGGGATAACATGTTCCCGGAATCTCAAAAAGGGCTTAATATTCTTGCTTGAATTCGATCTCGTTTCAAATGGTGTTTTGCTAAAAATACCAATGCTTGAATAATTTCCAAGGGAGTTAAATGTGAATTTAACGAATATTTTTCTAAGCTGTATTTTTGTGATATCCCTTTTTTACAAGGCGGATATCCACGCGTACCGATCTGCAAGTGCACATAGTGTGAAAAGTGAAAGCAAAGCATTGTTCGCCGCAGAGTTTCAAATGGGGAATGTTTCGCAAAACGAAAAACAGCAATTTTCATCGGAGGCTTATTTACAAAATAATTTGCTCCCGGAAATTGAGCTCATCAATGATAATGTTTGTGTAAAACAAGGCGCTTTTTAATCCTTTTCTTTTATTCATATTAAGGAAAACTGATGGCTGCATTTTTTGGATTATTGGACTTTGCGAAACCGGCACAACAGGCCCCTCGGCAAGCGTTGCGGAAAATGGCTGCGGTTCACGGTGCTTCTTTGAAAAAACATGCCAGCCTGTATGCCGATGGCTGGATTGGAACAGGATGCCTTCCTGAACGATTTCAATCCTTAAATCGTCCGGATGTATTTTATCAAAATGAAAACTTGCTTGTCTTTGTCGAAGGCGAAATTACGAATCGGGCGTCAGTTTCAGCAATGGCGCGGATCCCATCCGAAAAAAGAAAAGAAATACCACTTCCTGAGCTGGTGCATCACGCCTTTCTTTCGCGCGGTCCGGCTCTATTTGATGAACTGGATGGATTTTATCGTATTGTTATTTGGAATAGCGCTGAAAAATCGGCTTTTATCGTTGGGGACAGAAATGGATTTTGGCCGATATATTATATGCGTGATCATGCCAGATTTATTTGGGGCTCAGAAATTAAATTTATCCTCAGTATTTTAGACAAAACACCGCCTATGAATATTCAGGCGATCAGTGATTTTTTACGCCTGGGTTATGTTTTTGACGGCTCAACATTTTTCACTGCTATTCGTCAGTTGCCTGGCGGCCATTTTATTCATCTTAGCGAAAACTCGCTGCATATTCTTCAGGGATGTACAAATGAGGTGCACCGGCACAATTCAGGTGACAAAGATGAAGCTGTAGCTCGATTAAGAAATGCCGCATTAACTGGAATTAAAGCGCTAACTCACGAAAAATCAACTGGAATCCTCTTGTCTGGCGGGATTGATTCACGCTTGTTAGCATCAGCCAGTCAGCGGTTGGGTATCAAAACGCCTTTCATCACATATGGTGATAGCCAGTCAAGCGATGTCAATATTGCGCGGGAAGTGGCATCTCGAACGGACGATGAATTCATTTGTTGCCCAAGTGATCCATCCCGGTTTGTGGAGAATTTCAAACGGGCGGTGTGGCTCTCCGATGGCCTTTTGAATGGCGCTTACAGTCACTCGCTTAATGTGATCGATTGTCTGAAAAAAAATCCGATACAGCTTTTGGAAGGATTGCAGCCTGTGCGCGGGCCGTATTATTTGTTTGAGCATAAAATGTGGGCGAAACGAAAATGGAACAACTCACAAAAATTGTGGCTGGCTGAACGATTGTTCCCATTTGTATACCACGGAAATGAAAGTCAAAGCTATTTTCCGGAGTTGGGGTTTTCTGAGCATCATGCAAATCTGGCATCTGCCGAAGATCGTTTAAAATCTATTTCTGCCTCGTGGACTTTTGAAGGAGAATCAGCGCAGCAGACAATTGCATCTCTTTACCGGCAATTGAATCACCAATACTTTAAGTCCCGAATAAATGGCTTGTTAAGGCATTATGTTCCGGTTTACAACCCGTTCTATTTATTTTTATACACAGATTTTGTAGAGAATTTCCCGGCGGCATGGCAAGCGGCTGATCGTTCAATTTTACGGGAAATCATCCATGAACTAAATCCACAAATGATCCAAATTCCTTGGCAAGGAACGCAATTATCATTAGACAGGAGCCCGGTAATTGAATATGGATCGCGCGGCTGGCAGTTTTTAAAATCACATTTTTTTCAAAACGAGGACGAGAAAACACGTCTTTCGCACCGGCAATTTATATTTAATTTTTCCCATTCTCTGCGCACAAATTCAGAGATCCGTGCATTTGTGATAAAGACCTTGTTTGATGATCTACCGGATTCACTTTTTCAGCCTGAAGAGATAAAAAAACTGCTCAATAGTGCCCTGAAAAATAACGATGATTTGGAACAGTTGATTACTCGTATCATGACGGTTAATTTATGGTACAAATATTTTGTTGCCGGCAAAAAGCCAGATACAGATGTCTTTCATTTTCAGGAGCTCGATAAACAAACGGCATTTTAATCTGCGAGTATAGTTGATTCCGGATTAATTTTGGAGAGATTAATTTTGAAAAGTTACAACGGGGAGGAGTGAAGAATAGCCGGTCTTGCAAGAGATCGGCTATTCATTTTTTGGATGGAGTGTAGCTGTTTATTTGTTGCGCGCAATCGCTTCAATTTCATGCATGATTTCGTCGGACAGACTTACCGAACCCGCAGCAGCATTTTCTTTTGCCTGTTTTTCATTTCTCGCGCCAACGAGCGCAAACGTGTTTGCAGATTTATGGGTGATCCAGCCTAATGCCAGTTGAGCAACGCTTATGTTTTGTTTCTCTGCTATTTGAGAAAGGCGTTCGACGAATCCCATATTTTGAGAGTACATTGGTTCTTTAAAGTAAATACTTTTTCGACGCCAATCGTCCTCTGCCAGTTTTTCGAGATTAAATTTCCCTGTGAGCAATCCATTTTGCAAAGGGCTGTATGCAAGCACTGCAGCCTTGTTTTTCGAACACCAGGGCAAAAGATCCTTTTCAATCGATCGGTCGATTAAACTGTATGGCGGCTGCAGGCTGTCGATTCCTGCAAGCTTGGCACATTTTTCCAGATTCCGGACATCATAATTGCAAACACCGATATATCGCACCAGGCCTTCATCCCGCAGTTTTACAAGCTCGCCCCATGACTCGTTAATCGACGTATTATCATCCATCCAGTGATGTTGATAAAGATCGATATAATCGGTATTTAAGCGTCGTAAACTGGCCTCTATTTCACTGCGGATACTACCTGCCTTTAGAGTTTTTACAACTTTCTTTTGTTCATTCCAAACCAGGCCACATTTTGTGGCAACAAATACTTCATTTCTATGCCCTGAAATTGATTTCCCGACAATTTCCTCCGAGTGGCCGAATCCGTAAACAGGCGCTGTATCGATCCAGTTAATCCCGGCATCAATGGATGATTTTATGGCCCTGATTGAGTCATTGTCATCCTGCGGCCCCCAGCCCCATTGCCACGGCCCGCCAATTGCCCACGTTCCCAATCCAATTACCGATAAATCAGGCCCATTTGCCGTAAATTTTAGAAGCTGCATCCGTTCGTCTTTCAATTTTAATTGATTTTATTCGATTTTATATGCCAACAGTCTCTGCTATATGTTCCCCGATTACCGCCATTTCATCACGATCGAGTGATATATCGATTGCATCAATCAGGCTGTTGAGTTGTTTCACGTTTTTAGCCGTTACCAGCACGGAGCTTATTTCTTTAAAACATAAAATCCAGGCTATGGTCAATTGTGATATTGAAATCCCTCGCTTTTTGGCAATTGGTTCGATGCGTTTATTCAGGCTGATCGATGTCGATGGGTCTTCATTATGGGTGAACATAGATCGAATAAGATTGTGATTGGTTTTTGATTTTTCCAGCCCAAGTTTAATTAATAAATAATAAAGCAGCACCGGACTATAGGCTATAACGCCAATTTTATGCTCAGCACAGTAGGGGAGAAGCTCTTCCTGGATATCTCGAAATGATAAGCTATATGGAAGCTGGATTGATTGCAGTGAACTCAATGTTCTGCTGGTTCTTGCTTGCAAAATATCAAAGTTAGCAGCCCCTATATGGCGAATTTTACCTTCTTGTTTGAGCCGGTCAAGTTCGCCCCATATTTCGTCCAGTGCTATGTTTGGCGGGATAATATAGGGTTGATAAATATCAATATAATCCGTTTCCAGTCGCTGCAAGGAATTTTCAAGTTCTGTGCGAATGTCACTTGGCCTAAGGGCAAACCGGAAATGGTTGTTGTTCTGCCAATCAATCCCAAATTTGGTTGAGAGAATTAAACTTTCCCTTGGCATGTGTGATATCCCACGGGCCAGCAATGATTCTGCATGACCAAAACCATAAACGGGGGCGGTGTCAAACCAGTTTATTCCAGATTCGGTAGCAGTCTGGATTGCTTTCAGCATGGCTATATCGTCATGAATACGCCAGGTTTCTTTCATGAGCATGAACCACATGCTGTAACCAAGCACCGTTACTTCCGGTCCTGTTTTTCCTAAAATTTGCTTTATCACTATTCCTCCAGAGAAAGCAAAATAGTTTTTTAATATTTCATATGTGCGGTTTTTTAAAATTTCGAAATGAACTATTTAAAGTATTGCTGAGAAACAAAACTCTAATATGCACCGAATAATATTCTTACTCGTCGCAGAGTTCAGCCTTCCCATCACGATCGAAAGTCGTGCTCAAATTTCTTAGTTTTTCAATGATTGCGGGAGTTATATCGTCCGCACAATATCGCCATTCCCAGTTTTCATCGGGTTTCCCTGGCCAGTTCATGCGCCCCTGACTACCCAATCCAAGTATGTCTTGCAGCGGAACAATCGCCGTATTCGCAACGGAAGAAAAGGCGAATCGAATAAAATCCCAATTTATCTCATTTCCAGCAGAATTAAAATAATTGCACGCACGGTGACGAGCTTGCTCTACTTCTGCATCCGAGCGGGTGGAATATCCTCCGTTTTCGTTTTTGAACCAGCCCACCGAGGTGTCATTGTCATGTGTGCCAGTGTAAACCACGCAATTTTTAGGATGATTATGCGGGAGAAAAAATTTGGCTTCGTCATTATCATCAAATGCGAATTGCAGAATTCTAAATCCCGGAAATCCAAACTCATCACGCAGCGCTCTCACCTCATCGGTGATGATACCGAGATCCTCTGCCAGGATGGGGAGTTTTCCGAGTTGTGCTTCTATGCTTTTAAAGATATCTGCGCCCGGACCTTTTACCCAACGCCCGTTTATCGCTGTTTCAGCGTTTGCGGGCACTTCCCAATAGGATTCAAATCCTCTAAAATGGTCGATTCGAATAATATCCACAAGTTCAAAAGCCGCTTTAAACCGTCTTCCCCACCATTCGTAATTTTGTTCAGCAATCACATCCCAACGATAGAGTGGATTCCCCCAAAGTTGACCAGTTTCACTGAAATAGTCCGGTGGCACTCCCGCAACAACTGTCGGCCAACCGTTTTCATCCAAATGAAAAAGATGTGGATTCGACCACACATCTGAGCTGTCATGGGCGAGAAAAATAGGAATATCACCGATGAGTTTGATATCCATCGAATTGGCATAGTCTTTCAGTGCGTGCCACTGTTTGTAAAAAATAAATTGATTAAATCGTACCGCATCAATTTTTTCTGTTAATTGATGCCTGTATTTCTCCAGAGCAACTGGATCCCGTTTTACCAGATCGGGTTGCCAAAAAGTCCATAATTGCAGGTCATGCTTTTCTTTTAGAGCGATAAAAAGTGCATAATCTTGCAGCCAATATTCATTGTCACGGCAGAAATCTTCAAATGCAGGGATGAGATGCCGGCCACTTCCATTCCTGAAATTTTTGTAGGCCAAACGCAGTTTCTCATTATGAAATGGAATCACATCCTGGAATTTGATTCGTCGATCGGTGAACTGAAAGTCGGTTGACAGGTCCTTTTCCGTTAATAATCCTTCAGTGATTAACTCATCCAGACTAATCAGCATTGGGTTACCGGCAAACGCTGAAAGTGTTTGATATGGGGAGTTACCATAACCCGTGGGGTTGACTGGTAGCACTTGCCAAAGGCGTAATTTTGACTGATCAAGAAAGTCGACAAAGGACCTGGCGGATTGCCCAAGGTCTCCAATGCCATAAGGTCCGGGCAAGGATGTTGGATGTAGTAAAATGCCACCTGCACGCGTGAATTCCATAGAGTATATCCATTCTGTGTTTTATAATTTATTTCTCAGAGATCGGAAGGAATGTTAATGAAGTCGGGTTTCAGCTTGGTAGGTTGTTTATAGTTCACCAATTTAATTCGTCGAAACATCGTGGATGTTTTTAAGAATACTTTTTATCCCATGCACAATATTTTTGTCTGACTTCCGAAATATGCTGATCGAGTGTTTCTGTTTTCCAAAACCTGACATCAATTGGTTCGTGGAAATAAACTGTTATTTTACCAGGTTTAACTACAAGTGAATCGTTTGGGCATGCTTCTCGAGCACCTTGAATAAATATCGGAATAATCGGATAATTTAAATCGAGCGCCATGTGAAATGCGCCTTTTTTAAATCGCCCTATCCTGTCACTATGTTTACGCGTCCCTTCCGGAGCAATAAAGATAGAGAGTTTTTTCTGCTTTATTTTATTCAAGGCTTTTTGCATTGAATCGATGGTTTCTTTCGACTTGTTTCGCTTTACAAAAACTTGGCCAGTGGCAGTGCCCATTAAAAAGAAAAATGGGTTATAACGTAACTCATGTTTTGCTACAAATCTAATATTTTTTAAACCAAGACCAAGAATAATAAACATATCGAGGGTTGATGAATGGTTGGATATGTAAATTGCTGGTGAGTTACTCAATTTATCGGTCTGTATTATTTGCATCGGCACCCGATACAAAAGTAAAACTAATCTACCTAAAAGTCTTCCAAAATGTTCAATAATTTTATTTTTTAACAGGCCGAATGAAACGATTGTCAACAGGAGAACAAAGAGAGTAAAAATAGCAAAAAGTAAAAATGTAATAATAATTTGCAGAGCCGCTTGTAAATAAATAAACGTGCTTCGGGTTTTGTTCGACATATTTGTATTTAGTCTATTTAAAAAAAAAGAGCTCCGGTGTTTAAGGAGCTCTTCGATTTTGTAAGATGTAAATTCTAATTTTCGTCAGTTTTATTTAACGCAGCCGCAAGAACTTCACCGAAGGCTGTCACTCCACCGTTTGGCGCCGATCCATTTGGTGCTTCAACAGATTTCTCTTTCTTTTTGGGGCGTGCTTTTTTCTTCCCTGGTTTTTTCGTTTCTGGAACAATGTGCTCCGGGATTTCTACTGGTAAAAGTGATATTCGCTGCCGACCTTCGTCAATTGCAGTAATTTTAACTTTTAACTTTTCCTGTGGTTTAAACTCGGAGTCGATACTTTTGAATCCAAGTTTCTTGAGTTCAGATAATGGCATCAAACCTGTTAGTCCGGGTTGAAGTTCAATGAACACACCAAATTGGGTAGATTCTTCAACGGTACCTTCAAAAACATCATCAGTTTTGTAATTTTCGTTGATGCTGGCCCAGGGATCATTGCTGGGCATTTCGTGCAACGTCAGGCCAACGCGCTTATTTTCGAGATCCACTGAACGAATCCATCCATTCAACTTGTTCCCAATTGCATATTTTTCATCAGCAAGTTCAGTGCTTGGATCGAGTTGCGATACGTGCAATAATCCATCAATTCCCGGTGCGAGCTGAATAAAGAGTCCAAATTCTGCTTTCCTGACAATCGTACCGGTGAAGTTATCGCCGATTACAACTTCGCTGCCATAGTTCGCCCACGGATCAGGAGCGAGGTCTTTCATTGAAAGGGATATTCTGTTTTTTTCCTTGTCTGCGGAAAGAATCGAAACTTTAACTGTGCTGCCGATGCTGAGCATATCGGATGGGTGTGTGGTGTAATCGTTGCTTAGTTCAGAAATATGCAATAATCCTTCGATTCCGCCCAAATCAATAAAAGCACCAAAATTCTGGATTGACCGGACCGTGCCTTCTACAATTTCCCCGGCCTTAAGTGTCTCCCAAATTTTTTCAGTATTTTTGCCCTGATCTTTTTTCAAAATTTCCGCGCGGGAAACGACAAATTGACGCCCGTTATCTGAATATTCAATAATTTTAAAATCAAACGTTTGTCCAACGAAAGGCGCTGTTTCTTTTATAAATGAAATATCGAGATGGCTAATGGGTAAAAAAGCGCGAGTTCCTGCAATATCGACATCAAATCCACCTTTAATTTCCCGTACTATTTTTCCTGTAACCGGAATTTCATTTTCAAAAGCAGACTTGTGTTCTTCGTTTGAGGTCTCTTTTCCATCAAGTTTTATCGAGATAACCAGTGGATCTGTAGTGAGAACCAAACCTTCGATTTCATCCCCGACTTTGTGCCCATTAAGCTCGTTTGCGGCAATGACAGCTTCCGATTTTGCGCCGCAATCAACAAGGGCATTTTCTTCATTGATCAGTAAAATCGTTCCCTTGAGTTTTGCCCCTTTTTCGGGAAGAACTAAATCCAAACTTTCAGATATAGCTTTTTCAAATTCGAGATCAGGCTTTGACTCCTCGCCTGAGTCTTCCTGCAATTTTAACGATTCTTCAGATACAGGTTTTTTCTCCGGCTCCTTAGCCTCTTTTTCTTTTTCCCGTTTTTCTTCCTGCACGGGTGATAGTTCTGGTTTGGTTTCTTGTAAATTTTCAGTTTCGGTCATTTTTTCGTCAGTAGCCATCAGGAGCCATCCTTTAAAAACTGGTTCTATTTCGCGAGAGTTTTAATTATTCTTATAGCGACAAAAAATTTAGTAATTGTATTATCAACTTTCAAGAATTATTTTTTGTTTCTTTTACTATTTTTTCATTTATTTTAGTTGCCTTTTGCTAAAATAAAAATAAGTCTAAGTTCATAATTAATATTGTTTTTGTTTGATATTAAAAAATATAATTTTTCGATACTATTTTAGTAATTTTAATTTCTAAATATAATCTGTTAAATGATTATTTCTATTAGGTGAGATATATTTACAAGGGATATTGATTGAATAAAAATCCCCCCCCATTTTATCTTGATAGGTTGCCATTTAATCCCATATCCGTCATTTTTTAAGAATTCGGTGCCATGTTTTCATGAAAATAGTAATCTCAGATGTTGAAATTTTTAAGGATACAGTATTGTTTGAGCTTACGATAGAATATAAGTATCAATGGCATATCAATTGCAAAATGAAAATGCCGATTAACGAATTCAATAAAAAATGAAAAGCTTAGTCAATCTATCTGAGCTATAAATTCTTAAGGAATCAATGTATGAGTGATATAATTTTCGATTCAATCGAAGAAGAGGAAAAGTTGGAAACCAATATTCCGCAGGTTTTATCGATCCTGCCTTTGAGAAATACAATAATTTTCCCCCACCAAATTTTACCCCTGCAGATCGGAAGAGAAAAATCTTTAAAATTGATTGAGGACGCTGAGCGGGAAAATACCGAAATCCTTGTTGTTGCCCAAAAAAATGCCCAGGTCGATGAACCATCGCCAGATGACCTTTTTCGCTGGGGTACGATTGTGCAGGTCATGAAAGTGTTTAAAATGCCGGATGGTACCCAAAGTGTCATGGTGCAGGGACTGCGGCGTGCGAAGATTCTTGATTATATCGAACACGATACTTATTTGAAAGCTGCTATCCAGCCCGTAACAGACGAAGATATTACAGGGATGGATGTTGATGCTATGATTTCAAATTTAAGAAACTTGTTTCAGAAAACAGCCGAACTGGCCCCGTATTTATCCCCTGAACATACAATGTTAGTGATGAACACCGATTCTCCCGGCCGTTTATCCGATGTTATTGGATGGAATTTAAATGTTTCGATTGATGACAAACAGAAAATTTTGGAAAAAGTGGATGTTCGCAAGCGCCTTGAATTTACAACGCTACTGATAACGAAGGAATTACAAATACTCGAGTTGGGGAGTAAAATCCAGGACCAGGTGCAAGGGGAAATATCGAAGACCCAGAGAGAGTATTATTTACGCGAACAACTGAAGGCGATTCAGCAGGAATTAGGCGAAGACCAGGACGAGCGAGGAATTGAAATTGAAGAACTGCAAAAGCGCCTTGATGCTGCGAATTTGCCTGAGGAAGCATATAAGGTGACGAAAAAAGAAATCGATCGATTAAAACAAATTCCACCCGCTGCCGCTGAATACACTGTATCTCGGACATATGTTGACTGGCTTCTCGACTTGCCCTGGAGCAAATCGACCCCAGATAATCTGGATATTTTAAGTGCAAAACATGTCCTTGATGAAGACCACTATGGTCTGGAAAAGGTCAAAAAGCGCATTCTTGAATATTTGGCAGTGCGGCAATTGAAGAGCGATATGAAAGGCCCGATCCTGTGTTTTGTTGGCCCTCCCGGAGTTGGTAAAACGTCTTTGGGAAAATCAATCGCCCGCGCGCTGGGAAGAAAATTTTATCGTATGTCACTCGGCGGCGTACGCGACGAAGCTGAAATTCGTGGCCACCGCAGAACTTATATCGGAGCTTTACCGGGCCGGTTTATTCAAGGCTTAAAAAAGACGGAAAGCAATAATCCCGTTATTATGCTCGATGAGATAGATAAAGTCGGGCAGGATTTTCGTGGCGATCCGAGCTCCGCATTACTTGAAGTTCTCGATCCCGAGCAAAACAACTCTTTCTCCGATCACTATCTCGATGTTCCGTTTGACCTCTCAAAAGTTCTTTTTATTGCAACGGCAAATGTCGCAGATACAATTCAACATGCGTTGCATGACCGAATGGAAATTATTGAAATTCCAGGCTATACCTCGGAAGACAAGGTTAAGATTGCCGGACAATATATTATTCCAAAGCAATTGGAGAACCACGGCTTAACGAAAGAAAATGTCGAGTTGCCTGATGAGGCTGTCCGTACGGTATTATCCGGGTACACACGGGAGGCTGGTGTCCGAAATTTGGAGCGGGAAATCGCCAATATTTTTCGGGGAATTGCCAAGGAATATGTTGAGGGCGATAAAGACCAGAAAAAATTAAGGCCGGCGGATATCAAAAAATATTTAGGGCCGGAAAAATATTTTTTTGATGTTAAAGATCGTGTTTCCCGGTCCGGCGTTTCAACAGGTTTGGCCTGGACTCCATCCGGGGGGGATATCCTTTTTGTCGAGGCAACAAAAATGCCCGGCAAAGGCCAGCTCATTCTCACAGGCCAACTTGGCGACGTGATGAAGGAATCCGCTCGAGCTGCGCTATCTTATATCCGTTCGAAGGCAGAAAATTTTAAAATAAAGACTGAAGTGTTTGAAAAATTTGACATTCACATTCATGTCCCAGCGGGCGCCATTCCAAAAGACGGTCCAAGCGCAGGGGTCGCAATATATTCGGCTCTGCTTTCACTCCTCACCGAAAAACTGGTAGCTAATGATGTTGCTATGACGGGTGAAGTGACATTACGCGGCCTGGTGTTACCTGTCGGTGGAATAAAAGAAAAAGTATTGGCGGCGAAACGAGCCGGAATTAGCAAAGTAGTTTTGCCGAAAAAAAATAAAAATGATATCGATGATGTTCCGAGTGAAATCAGGGATGCTATGGAATTTATTTTTATTAATGAAACTGATGAAGTAATAAAACATGTTTTGTTGACCAAATCTGTGAAAAAAAGAGTCAAAAAGAAGGAATAATGTACCACAGATTTTGTTAAACGAACCATAATAATAAAATAAATAGTACTCACATACTATCAAGCAATCTAATATTCATCAATATTTTAAAACTGGAGTTGATTTTTAACATGAAAAAGTTTTTAATTCTTGCACTTTTAATTGTGCTCTCAGCCTGTTCAAACGAGCAAAAAGTAAAACAAATAGATAAGGTAGTGTCTTTAACAGACGCAAGCTTTAAATCTGAAGTAATCGCTGCGGAAGGACTCATTGTTGTCGACTTTTGGGCAGAATGGTGCGGCCCTTGCAGAGTTATCAAACCCTATATTCACGAATTAGCCAATGAGTACGATGGCAAAGTTAAAGTAACAGCCATGGATGTTGACCACAATACAAAAATAGCCCGGCACTATGAAATTCGCAGTATCCCGGCTGTTTTTTTCTTTAAAGATGGGAAAGTGGTAGAGACCGTTGTTGGAGCCCGATCAAAATCCGAGTTTAAAGCACTTTTCGAGAAACACATGTAATTATCAATATTTTCTTGTCCATGCCGGACTATCCGATTTTTAATTATAGTCGAATCAGATAGTCCGGTGGATAATTTTAAATAAATGCTGGAACTTACAACAAATCCACAGAAATACGCCTTCTTTTAATTCCTTCCCTCATTTCCAGAAAAAAGTTTTAATATAAAATACGAACTTTTCTTAAAAAATTGATTTAATTGAACTAAAATCATTTGTATCCAATGTTACTTTTAATTATCTTCACGATCGCAAAAACACTGTTGAATGGTTTATCAGAAGATTTGTTCAGAAAAGATGATTAACTGTGTTGATAAACTCTTTGATTTAATTCAAATTGTTCAGGGATAGGTGAGAGGAAGTATCGTGCTTATATTAAATTATCTTGTAATAATTTTTGTGAGCTATCTCATTGGCTCATTTCCGACAGCCATAATAACGGGAAAACTGCTCAAGGGAATCGACATTCGCCAACATGGAAGTGGAAATGCGGGTGGAACAAATGTTTTTCGGATTCTGGGGAAGGGGCCGGGAATTTTTGTTATGGCATTTGACATCCTTAAAGGAGCTGTTGCTACCTATTTCGTTTCTCAAATTGCCTTCACGGAAGTTGGAATTTCTCACGTCTACCTGCAAATTATTGCTGGCCTTTCAGCCATCATCGGACACATTTGGACTATTTTTGCCGGGTTTAAAGGCGGCAAAGGTGTTGGTACCGCGGCCGGCATGCTTATCGTTCTGTTTCCGGTCGCTATTTTAATTTGTTTCGTTATTTTTTTGCTGATTGTGTTCACGACAAAATACGTATCTTTGGGTTCGATCTTGGCGGCAGTTTCGCTGCCAGTGATCCTTTTCATATCACAAGAAATTTATAACAAACCGGTTGAACCCGTATTGATGGGTTTGGCCGCATTTATAGCTTTGTTGATCGTTTTTACTCACCGAAGTAATATTCAACGACTGGCGAGTGGAACAGAAAATAGAATGGGCTCTAAAAAATCAGAAAAGTCATAAGTTTATATCAAATCAAGACTCTATTTTTAGATCGAATATATTTAAAGGAATGAGCAATGAAAAAATGTTTTAATTGCGGACAAGAGGCTGATGATTCCGCAAAATTTTGCAGTGATTGTGGGACGAAATTCGAAAGTACCAATGACAGCACAGAAAATCGCTGTGTTAAATGTGATGCATTACAGCGAGATGACGCAAAGTTTTGTCACGTTTGTGGTGCTTCAATCGTCTCAGAAGAAGAATCAAAAAAAGTACTCGAAGCATCATGGGATGATTATAAAGTATCAAAAAAGAAAGGCAAACGCAGCGCCGGTACGATATACCCGATTCTTATGATTCCGGCTTTGGTAGCTTTCATTTTTATTTTCACGCAAAATAACAACGAGCCACAGCATAATCATGAGGAACCAACCCAGGAAATGTCCCAGGCTCAAATGCGAAATACATTTGCTGAAATCGACAGCCTGAAAACACTTCTCGAGAAAAACCCCGCCGATACGACCGCACTGGAAAAACTTGGCATGTATTATGATGTGGCGGGAAATTTTTCTCAGTCACGTGAGTTTTATTTGAAGCATCTGCAAATCACCCCAAATAACACCGATATCAGGATGCGCGTTGCAAATACTTACTACTCAGAAAAAAATTATATCGCAGCGAATCAGGAAATGGAAAAAATCTTGAAACGGACTCCCGATGATTTGATGGCTCTCTATAACCACGGCCTTCTACTGAGCCTGATGGGCAATAAATTGAAAGCGAAGTCGCAATGGGAAAGAGTGGTTGAACTCGATAAAGGTGGCAAAATGGCTGAGAGTGCACAAAAAGCGATTGATTTTTTAAAGGGCAATTAACCAAGGTGCTGGAATACATTTGATGGAAAAATATGAAAAACATATTTTTGTGTGTGTCAATGAGCGCACTGAAGACAATCCCAAAGGATCTTGCTTTAACAAGAATTCGCTAAACGTATTTCAAAAGTTTCGTAAAGAAATCACCACCAGAGATCTAAAAAAAACCGTCTGTGCCTCAAAGTCGGGTTGTTTGGCTTCGTGTTCAGACGGCCCGACGGTTGTTGTCTATCCGGAGGGGGTTTGGTACAAAAATGTCAGTGAAAATGATGTCGCTGAGATTTTGGAGGAACATATTCTTGGTGACAGGCCGGTTGAAAGATTGCGCCATTTTCCAACCTGATTCATCGGAAAAACAATAAAACGAGTATTTACAACAGGGAAAACATCATGCCGGCAATTGAGGATAAATATAAACATATTCGTGTGCAGATGGTGCGAAATTTTAAATTTTGGGCTGTTTTCATGGTGCTGCAGACACTTCTAATAGCCATCGGGATTTGGCAAAATAACAGCCTGGAGCTGCAAAACATCTCGCAATTCACAATCATAGTTTCCATTGGAATTGGTTTAATTGCAGCTCAATACCTTCCGGCGTTTTTTATTGAAATAGCGCCTTTCGATTATCACAATGACAATGGCCGTATGTTCGCTTATCGAGTCAAATTGGGATTAACGTTGTTTTTGCTAATCGTTGTTGCCGCAATTTCCAGCTTTTATTTTATTTACGCTGGCATTGACAAAATCATCGCAACTCTGGTCCTCATCTCACTTTTTAAAGGATATAAATTGCGTCCCAGTGCCAATGTCTGGGTCGATTTTAGAATGCGGTATCGCGCCGGGCGAACAATGCCGGTGCGCTCACGCTGACAGAAATTCTGCCAATCGTTCTCTCAATTACAGATTATTATGAGCACAACTCCCAATTATATTTTCAATGAAAAAACCGCCTTGCCCGGCCTGGCCGGAAAATATGGCATTGTCACCGGTGCATCCAAAGGCATGGGCCTGGTTATGGCCAAACTTTTGGTGGAATGTGGCGCGCGGGTTGTCATTAACGGGCGGGATAGCCGGACGGTTGCCAAGGTTTCAGAAGATATCAACGCGGTATATAAAAATGCCACTTTACCCTGCGAGGCAAATACAGCCAATCTCGAGCAGGTTCAGCAATTATTTCGAAAATCACGAGACTGGAGTGGCGGTAAAATCGATTTTTTGGTTTGCAATGCAGGCTACCGGCTTGACGAGGCATTGTGGAACACGCCACTACATAAATTTACTGACCAACAAATCAAAAAAGGATTCGATAAAGTCCGTGAAGTTGACCTTGACGGTGCGAGATTTTGCTCACGTGAAGCACTGCGCACTATGGTCGAACAAAATTCAGGCTGCATCGTTTTTATAAGTTCAACTCCGGCAATCACTGGTTATCAGGGCACGCCGTACACCGAGGCAAAAGCGGCGATCCTCGGCCTCATGCGTGATATTGCCTGTGAATATGCCCCATCTCAAATTCGTGCTAATGCCCTTGCCTTGGGCAATATCCGTAGCGGCTGGTATAATTACCTCAATGACAATAAGAAAAAAGAGCTGGCGCTGGAATCCCCTGCTCAACGATGGGGTAAAATGCGTGAAGTTGCCGGTGTTGTCGCTTTTCTTGTTTCAGATTTGGCTGGCTTTATTAATGGGCAAACGCTTATCGTGGATGGCGGTAAAGTCATTCGCTGAATCAGGAGAAGGCATCATTCGTCAAATAAAAAAGGGAATAATGGCTAATTTTATTCGCTTGTTAATTTTTGTTTTCGTTTTTTTGGGGACATGCTGGGTTCTGATTCGTTTCTTTGAAAACAAACTTGTATTCTTTCCACAACAATATCCCTCCGGCTTTGAAGCTGTCTCATTATTAAATTCACCCCCAGAAGACTATTTCATACCTGTTGATGGCAATACAATCCATGCCTGGAATTTTGGATTCAAAACAGCGCGAAAAACAATTTTGTTTTTTCATGGCAATGCTGGAAATTTAGCTGGCCGGTTGCACTTTTTTCAGCACCTTGACAGATATTTGGATGTCAATATTTTCGCTATTGATTACAGTGGCTATGGTAAAAGTACAGGATCACCAAGCGAAAAAAATGTATACCGTGACGCAAAAGCTGCCTATGATTATCTCAATAAATCCTTAGGCGTATCCTCCGAAAATATAATTATTTGGGGAAGAAGCCTCGGCGGCGCAATTGCGGTAAATTTGGCCACGGAGCGAAATGCGAAAGCCCTTATTCTTGAAGCGACATTTTCAAGTGGGAAAGATATGATAAAACAGATGTTCGGCATCATCCCGGTTGGGCTGGCAACCAGTATTAAATTCAATTCCACAGATAAAATAATAAACATCGATTCTCCAAAACTTTTTATCCACGGAGATGCCGATTCCGTGGTTCCGTTCGATCTCGGCCGAAAATTATTCACTATTTCTCCTGAGCCAAAACAGTTCATAACCCTTCCGGGAGCTAATCACAACGATACCTACATTGTGGGTGGTGATAAATATTGGCAGGCAATCCGGGCATTCATCGCACATATTTCAACTCAAACTAAATGAGCAGGAACAGGTTAATAATGCTCAAGTTATATTCCCCAATAATTTTGGCTTTGCTTGCTGTCTCCTCCGCGGCCGTGATGATAAAATGGTGTGATGCCCCGCCGTTAACCATTGCTGCCTATCGAATATTAATCGCTTCAATGGTTCTCGTTTTTTGGAATTTAATAACCGGGAACAAATTTTGGAAAGGGGTAGCTGCGAAAGATTTATTAATATCAATGCTTTCCGGTGTCTTTCTTGCCATCCATTTCGGGGCATGGATAACCTCTTTAAAAATGACATCTGTAACAAATTCAACCGTGCTGGTAGCGACTTCCCCGTTCTGGGTGGCGCTTGCTTCACGTTTTATTTTTAAAAAAGAAATCAAAAACATGCTGATTTTCGCCTTTTTAATTGCGTTTGTTGGCATTTTATGTATGACTTTTATAAATTCCGCAGAATCGTCCGCACCGAACTCCAGTTTCGGCGATTTTCTTGCGCTGGTGGGTGCCTGGGGTGCCGGCGGCTATATTATTTGTGGCCGGTTTGTACGCAAACGAGTTGAAACTCTGAGTTATATTACCTTCGTTTATTCGTTCTGTGGCATCTTACTTCTATCGGTTGTAATTTTTCTTGATGAACAATTTCGTGGATTTTCCAATGAAACCTATGCATTGCTTCTGCTCATTGCACTGATACCACAATTAATTGGCCACTCTACTTTTAATTGGGCATTGAAATATTTGTCTGCACCGCTCGTTTCAACTTTGCTGTTAGGTGAACCGGTTTTTGCTTCCATTTTGGCTTTTTTTGTTCTGCACGAATCTCCGGGATTTGCCCAAATTATTGGCGGCATCCTTGTTGTAGTCGGAGTTGCCGGAGCGATTTGGTCTGAAAAATGAGTGTGCTGTACACGCGCAAAAAATGTACTTAACCTATTAAATATTATTGAATGCCACATGATTGAAATTATTACATTAGGCACTGGTTCAGCTGTGCCAACCCGATTCCGAAATTTATCAGCAACAGCGATGTTCCGCAATGGCGACATTTACTTGTTTGACTGTGGTGAAGGGACTCAGATTCAGTTGCGGCGGGCTGGATTACGTCCGGGGCGACTTAAAAAAATATTTATTTCTCATTTTCATGGGGATCATATTTTTGGATTGCCGGGATTGCTCACCAGCCTGCAAATGGCTGAATGTTCGCAACAAATAACACTTTACGGTCCCGAAGGTTTGCGCTCTTTTGTTGAATTTCATAAATCATTCAGCGGATTTACACTAAATTATCCCCTCGAAATTGTTGAAGTTGAAAATTCGAGTTCTGCTGGCGAGTTTAAAGAAAAAGGGCTGACGATCAAATGTTTACCTTTAAAACATCGAATGCGAAATCTGGGCTGGGCTATTATCGAAGATGACAGACCCGGGAAATTTAATGCTGTGCGGGCTAAGGAGTTGAATATTCCGAGTGGGCCTCTCTTTAGTAAATTACAAAACGGCGATGATATCATTTTGGATGATGGAACAAAAATCTTCTCAAAAGAAGTGGTCGGACCCAAGAGAAAAGGCCATCATGTCGCTTATTGTCTCGATACTGCCCCCTGCGATGCCAGTATTGAGTTGGCACGCAACGCAGATATTTTAATTCACGACGCGACATTTTTTTCAAAAAATGATAAAATGGCTGCCATATCCGGCCACAGCACTGTTGCCGAAGCTGCGGAAATTGCAGCCAGGGCCGATGTGCGAAAATTAATTTTGACCCATTTTAGTGCTCGCACCGTTCCTGAAGACGAAGAACAAATGCTCGCAGAAGCGCAGCTTCATTTTCCAAACGTCGAAATTGCCCGTGATTTAGGCCGCTATTCTATTGATTATATTGATGAATGAGTACTCATTGCCAGTGCAGTGCAAACTGTTTTTAGTGCAAGAATAATGAAAATTGTGGAAATCAGAGATGAATTTTCGATCGATTTTTATCCATGGAGTTCGTAATCCGGCGGGTTTTTTTAAGGCGCTTTTGTTACTGCCAAAATTTATTCGCCTTATAAATCGCTTATTGAAAGATAGGCGGGTTCCGTTCTTTGCAAAATCCCTGTTTTTAGCTGCCTGTGTTTATGGGTTGTCCCCTCTCGATTTCTTGCCTGAAATTTTGTATCCTGTATTAGGATTTACCGATGATGTTTTGTTGATCATAATATCTGCACGGTATTTATTTAAATCGAGCCCACCTGAAGTATTGCAGGCGCATATTGCGGCTATCGAAGGAAAAGATACAATGGATTTTTCGAAGACAGGCGAGAGTTGACTTCACACTCGTTTAAAACAAATGGAAATCAGAGATGATTTTCGATTAAAATTTCTTTCGCATATTCCACCGCAGTATCGACATCATCACATATTTTGAACAGATCCAAATCTTCGCGGTTAATCGTTCCCCATTTTACAAATGCATCAAAGTTAATCACATCATTCCAGTATTCTTTTCCATAGAGCACGATTGACATTTTTCGATTGGATTTTTGTGTTTGCAGCAGAGTGAGTAATTCAAAAAATTCATCCAAGGTGCCAAAGCCACCAGGAAAAACGAACAAGCCTTTTGCCATATGAAGGAACCAAAATTTTCGAACAAAAAAGTAATGAAAATTAAAACTCAGTTCCGGAGAAATATGCGGATTCGGTTGTTGTTCAAACGGGATACTGATATTCAGCCCTATGGACCGGCAGCCGGCCCTTTTTGCGCCCAAATTGGCAGCTTCCATAATTCCCGGTCCACCACCCGAACAAATCACAAAACGATCACTTTTTCCAAGGGATTTTGTCCACAGGGACATGGCTTCAGCGATGGATGCGGCATCTTCATAATAATGGGAAAGTTTCACCATGTGGGCAGCCTGTGACAAGGCATGGGGATCCGGAATCGCACCCTTTTGCTTCTGGATTTTCTCCAATTGATTCTGAGCATCTTTGGGGGAGAGTATGCGGGCAGAGCCGAAAAATACGACTGTATCGGTTACATTTTGAGATTCAAACCGGACTTTGGGTTCCTCCAGTTCACAAAGAACGCGGATGGAACGGGCACCTTTGCCATTGAGAAATTCCGCATTGTCATACGCTTTATCTGCGAATTGATTTGAATCATTCTTTAAATTGTAGTCAGTCATAAATTTTATCCTTGATAGATTCTGATTCCTGCTTGATTAGCTTTGATTGTTGATAAAGTTTTATATACTTGGCAGCGGAAGCTTTCCAGGAAAAATCTTCCCCCATTCCTCGGGACACCATTTTTTTCCAGTTTTGTTTGTTTTTGAATAGTTTTAACGCTCGCTCTACGGCTTGAAATAATTCATCACTGGTATACTCTGAAAAAGTGATACCGTTCCCTTTTGTTGGAAATTGAGTAAAATCAGTGACGGTATCAGCCAGCCCACCGGTTTGTCGAACGATTGGAACTGTGCCGTAATTCAATGAATACATTTGATTTAAACCGCAGGGTTCATACTGCGATGGCATTAAAAACATGTCGGCGCCGGCAGTAATTTGGTGTGCCAAACCTTCGTTGAATCCAATTGTTACCGCTATTTTCCCGGGGTATTTTAAAGCCATGTTTTGCAGGAATTCTTCGTATTCAGGTTCCCCCGTTCCAAGGATGACAAATTGCACATCATTGCGCAGAATTTTTTCCAAAACTGGCTTAAAAATATCAAAACCTTTTTGAATGGCAAGACGTGAAACGATGCCTATGGTCGGTGTTTTGGTATCAAAGGGGAGAGCAAATGCATCCAATAATGCCTGTTTATTTTTCTTCTTTTTTAAAAAAGAATCGAATGAATAATTTTGTGGGATGTGTTTATCCGATAGTGGATTCCAAACACTTGAATCAATTCCGTTTAAAATGCCCAGCAAATCCTTTTTTCTATCGTGGAGCACGCCTTCCAGCGCCGCTCCAAATTCAGGTGTTTGAATTTCTTTTGCGTAAGTTTGGCTCACCGTCGAAATTTTGTCGGCAAACATAATTCCTGTTTTCAGGAAGCAGAATGAGTCGTAGAATTCAAATGGTCCACCAGGGTAATAATATTTATAGGGAAGACCGGCGCCATAAATAGAATCGCGGGAAAATCGTCCCTGATAGCCAATGTTGTGAATTGACAGGAGCGATTTCGTGTTTTTGAACAAGGCATCCCACTTATAACTCATTTTGAGTAAAGCAGGAATGAGCGCCGTTTGCCAATCATTGCAGTGGATTATATCCGGAGCCCAGTGCTCATTTTGCAAAATTCTCAAAACAGCTTGCTGGAAAAAAATAAATCGCTCCGCTTCATCCAGCTGGTTTGTGTACAATTCGCCGCGGTGATAAAATGTGGGACAATCAATGAAATATACTTCTGCTTTGGAATTGGGTAAATGGCCTTTCCACGCATTAAAATCATGCGACAAACGTCCCATGTGAATACGAATACCCTGATTTGATATATCAGGTTTGAGATCGTAATCTTCTGTTTGAATTGAACTGTAGAGAGGCAGGAATGTTTTCACTTCCATTCCAGATTCGGCCAAAGCTTTGGGAAGGGCGCCGGAGACATCGGCAAGTCCGCCGGTTTTCGCATAGGGGACGCACTCGCTTGAAACAAAACAAATTTTCATAAAACTTCCTATTTAAGAGCTGTTTTTAAGATTTGGATTTCTTTCATAAAAAGGGAATGATGCCTAAAACTAATTTATCAAAGAATATCCCGATATATTTGTTGGTGAAAATTCACGCTCTGCAGATAACTTTTTGTTATGGAAACAGTGCGAGGCCCCGTTAATTTTCAAGAATGCGCCCGTAATTGATTGAAACTATAAAAGATAACAGATAAAATACTTCTCTACAACAACTTAATCTGTTTTTTTCATAAAGTTAATTAAAATCAATATTGTCGATTGTAAATGTAGATTACTGATGAAATGAAACACCACACTTTTCAAAAATATTTAAAAATCCAGCGGCCGTATTTCCCCAGGTCAATTGTTCCAAATCCAGGCCAGCCCGCACACCAATTTTATCTAAGGTCGACCTATTTAAATAGGCATTTTCTAACAGCGCATATGTTTCATCTAAATCCGGTTCCTGCCACCGTGCTGTTGGCACACCGTTATTTTGCAAATGAATTTCACGTGATTTATTAATGAGAATCGCATTGTCATTCGAAATTATATCTTTGTGGCCGCTGCTATTTGATACGATGGCAGGTTTCCCGCACACCATGTATTCCATCAGTACGAGATTTGTTCCACCCTCACAGCGATTCGGAAAAAGCGCGATATCGGAGTTTTTGTAGATCTGTGCCATTTGTGCGTTTGAAAGAAGCGGCAGAGTCACAACCCGACGCGTATCGATGTTGTTTTCTGCAAGAATCCCAGAAATTATTTCAGAAAAATTGCCTCGTTTGGGTGTTGCTGCAATATGTGGCGATTGCAGGATTGACTGCATCGTTTCCGGCCACAGGTTGTACCAGGAATTCACCAGAATCACATCATCGTATTTGGCCATCAATCGTTTCATCACCGCGATTACGATATCCTGGGATTTACGAAATTCGAATTTTCCACCAGAAAATACCACAAATTTATCCTGAAAAAATTCTTTTTGATTATTACACGGATTAAAAATTTGTGTGTCAATGCCCTGCAAAACCGCTGTTGTATTTTCAATCCCATGAGATTGCAAAACCTCCCGGCACCACGAGGAACCGGTTGCAATGAAATCATATTTTCTGGCATTTTCAAGTGCACTTTGCGGCAAACAATTGTTCTCGAAAAATGTGTAACCGAGCCGGAAGGGTGTAGCAATCTCAGGCCCCCATGGATTCAAATCATTGCCGGCAATGGCTTGCAGAATAGGTTGATTCGTGTTCTCCGGAATTTGCAAAAATTTCGAAATATCGTCCGAAAAAACATGTTGTTGAAGTGAATGATAAGCCATTTGATCGTTGATGGCTTCCTTCGTAAATTGGCTGGTGATATAATTAATTGGCAGGCGTTTTAATAATTCAAGCGCGATCATTTTGCCGCAAATTCCCCAGCCAAAAGAAGCGCCAATTGGCATGATTAAATTTAGCATATTTTTTAAGAATCCTTTTGATCGATGCTGAGTTATTCTTATTGTTATATCGCAATACCCTGAAAATTAAGAAATTAATATTCGTCACCCCTGAATCATAAATCGGGATTTTCTTTAAAATTGGCAGACTTATTAGTGTATTAAAATTTTCCAAAAAGCACATTCGAACCATGGTACGAAATAAATTTCCAGCAGAAATAGAAAAATCTGTTTTTCGATTGTGATTTTCTTAGCTTATTAAACCGTTGCGCATATTTGATTGTTTAATCTAAATTCGCCTAAATTTACCGTACAAGTCATCCCGGTTTTCACGGAGTGAAATACCGGGATCTCCTGAATTCAACCCAAAATGCGGAGACTCCGGTATTGCATAAAACACAAACCGGAGTGACGAACGAAGCTGAAAAATTTGTAAAATAATAACTTAAACTGGAAAGCTCACAGCGATATGAAAATCTTGATTGCAATAATTAGTGTGCTGATTGTCCTCTCATGCAGCCAGAAAAATCCTGAAATTGAATTAACAACTGCTTTGGGGAAAATTTCAATCGAGCTTTATGCGAAAAAGGCTCAGATCACCACGACAAACTTTTTGGAATATGTCGATGGCCAGCTGTTCAATGGAGCACACTTTTATCGCATTGTCAATTCGGAAAACCAACCCGATGACAGCATTCGAATTGCAGTAATTCAGGGTGGATTGGGCTGGGATGAAAATCCGCAGCGCCAGCCCGCGATCGTTCACGAATCGACGCAGGAGACTGGAGTCTTGCATTTAGATGGTGTAATTTCTATGGCACGAGGAGAACCCGGGACAGCGGACGCCGAGTTTTTTATCTGTGTCGGGGATCAGCCTGATCTCGATTTCGGCGGCATGCGCAATCCTGATGGTTTGGGATTCGCCGCTTTTGGACGGGTGACAGCCGGAATGGATGTGGTGAAAAAAATCCATCAATTACCAAATGAACAGCAAATGCTAACGGAGAAGGTTGCGATATTATCCATAAAACGTAAATAGAACGGTTATTATTTATTTACTGTACAGCTATGATAATTCATTGAAACGGCCAATAAACCGACATTCCCGAGCGCTTTTATCGGGAATCTACTCTTTGTGTTCACATGGATTGCCGCTTGAAACATGCGGGAATGACATTTGTCAGTGACGAATCTATTGAATAGGCTTATTTTACGCAACGGATTAATGATAGAATTTGTGTTTGAATTTGAGGTTAAATGCGATTTTCGATTCCTTTATTAAAATTTTTATTTCGTATCCAAAAAACATTTAAATTGCAACCCATTCTTGCGAAACAGTTTTACAAACCGGAAGGATTATTAGGCCGAGTTGCCATTGATTTTATGGCAGTTGCTAATAAACCTGTCTACAATTGGGCTGTTAATTTTTTAGAGCTCAAAAATACAGACCATGTTTTGGAAATAGGTTTTGGCCACGGCGTTTACGTTAAAAAAATCGCAGAAAAAGTAGCAGATGGATTTGTCGCTGGTGTTGATATTTCTGCCGACATGGTGCGACAGGCATCACTGCTAAACCAGAAAATGATTTCAGCGGGACGGGTGGCCCTTTTTCAGAATGAGCTAAATCCAATGCCATTTGCAGATGATTTTTTTGATAGTATCTTAGCTGTCAACGTGATTTATTTTTGGCCCAATCCCGAAAAGGAATTGCTTGAGATAAACCGTGTTTTGAAGCCGGGCGGCCGTGCTGTGATGTATTTAACCGACAAAGAGTCGCTGAAACAACTGCCATTTACCGGAGACGCACTTTTTACCAAATACGATGGGGAAGAATTTGCCGCTGTGATCAAAAAAACCGGCTTTGCAAAGACTGAAGTGCAGACCAGGATTTTTTCCTTTAAAGATGCAGAAATTACCGGCCATTGTGTTGTCGCAACAAAATAAATGAACTATGGGGCACAAATTTTATTTGTGGTTGTCATCCCGGTATTCACCGCGTGAGATACTGATATCTACGCACAAATTTGGCGATCCCGGTATTTTATTTCATGAAAACCGGGATGATTCGCGCGAAAAACTGTTGTTGAATTAGTGTGGCTATTCTAATTTTATTTTGAGGGGAATTTGTACTTAAATCAGCATTGTATGAAAGGATGGTGGGCTATGCGGATTTTAATATTTCTTGGTTTTGCGCTGTTGCAATTGCAGCAGCTTTCAGCGCAACATTATCTTACTTTTGGCGCCGGGTATTCCAGTATAATCTTTAACTCAGATGAGCTTGATCAACTGGAAATTACCTATAATTACGTTAACAGCCCGAACTTGAGCCGGTTTATGACCGGAATTCGAACGGGGGATGGGGTCCGGATTGAAGCCGGTTACCGGTATTTAAAGAAGTGGAGTGCCGCTGTAAATGCCGGTTTTCAGTATTATAGCGGTTTTGACGGGGCTGCGTTTAACAATGGTCAGGGGAGAAATCTTGATCTGAAAATCAAACAATTTTTTCTCGATTCCGAGTTTGGGCACACATTCCGAAATTATTTCTTTAATGGATTGCTCACAGCCTATTTCGCGCGCGATTTGAAGCTGATAAGTGAATATACCGGGCCGGAAGACGAGATCGATCGGCCAATTTCCGGGACATTTAAAGGGGATGTGAATTTTGCTTTGGATGCAGGAATTTCAATTGGGTTGCACAAAGAGCCGTTTATGCTCATCGGGAAAATAACTTATCCTGTTTATTCGGCGGCAGATTCGGATAAACTGGTGAAAAAGGGTGGGGGAGATTTCAACAGCTTTCCCAGTGATTTTGTGCAATACACCGCTGGCGAATCCTACGAAGCCCTAACTAATGAAATCGATGGTCTGAAAATTATGCTGAGTTTTGTTTTTGTGTTGGGAATATAACGCCGAGGTGTGGGGCGGCAAACACACGGGGCGTAAGATTTAAATTTTCAATTAGTTGACGCGAACGAAAAACTCTAAATCACCGCAGACTGTTTGCCGTCCCTACCACTGAGATGTTAGGAAACAGCCTGAAACTGAGTGAAAGCAAGCCGAAGATAAAAGCATTATTTGCTTATTCCACCGAAGACTTTGTATTCAATTATTAGCCTATTATATTGCAGCATTCAGATCAATATTTAAGCCTATTTGCTTAAGTTCTCTTGCCAAAAGCAGTTTCCATCCACCTGACTCATCCATAGGTAGATATAAAATACCATGATAGTCTGAAGGTAATTCAACATTACCCTTGTGTAAAGCACAAACTCTATTTCTACCAATTTTGCCAATAAAAAATCCAAGTTCAAAGATTACATTTTGACGGGCACGGGGTAAAACTTTGTCAGGCTTCTTCACTTTCCCCCCAATGTCATCTGGAGTTAGCAGAACTACTGCAAATGCAACTTCAGTATAAGTCTCAAATTTTTCTATAATCGTTTTACCCTCATTTGCTTGTTCATGTAAAATTATTGGATCTAAATTTAAAGCTCCAAGAAATCGTGCTAGTTTTTCTTTTGATTCATCGTCGTGACCATGAACGATAAATACTTTATTATTATTAAAGTTGGCCTTTTGCATATTGTTTGAGATTGGTGCAGTTACTAATAGGTCTTCTTTTTTTTCTTGCAATCGAGATATAAGTCCATCGAGCATGATTATGCTTCTTGGAATACCTTCTGCAAATTTGTTTTGTCGAATGTGTTCAGGCTCACGTATGATATGCCCACCAGCCCAAATTTCATGATAGCCATGTTCGTTGAACTCTGGTGAGTTTTCTCCAAATATTTCACGGATAGAATTTCTAATATTGGATTCAATATTATCAACACGTGCATCAGTGAATTGGATTTTATCAGATTTTAACTCTTCAACTTCATGCTTTCTTTTGTTCAGTTTTTTTATCGCAAAATCGATTTCTTCAACAGTAAATTGACGAATTTTTATTGGCGGCGGGGTGTACGTTTTTTTTCGTGCCATTTATTATCCTGATTTAATATTAAATTGATAGATTATGTGTAGCAGACAGTCTTCATAATTCAGTATTCTAACAAACAGTTAGCAAAAATCCAACTAACCACGAAAAGCCAAAACGAAGACTAAAACTGTTCTTTCGTTGTATCCTTACAAAGCTTAGAATTCAACTATTGCATATTACGAATTTTTTTTGGAAATAGTTTATTCATCTTTTCTTCTTTTGAGTTCAGTATACCCAACCCAGTTCCTGTCTATTCTATTATGGCCACTATTCGCAACAAAATAGCCTGACATTTTCTGACCAATAGAATGGATATACAACTGTCCTACAGATAGCATAAAGTACGCTGGATCAGTACTAGTACAACCATAGGTCAAGTATTCACCATGTATGTTTCCATCCCATTTATAATTGTAAAGATCCATATGATCAAGAACCTTTACAGCACTCATAGTTCCTGATATAATCTCTCCTCGTTGTTTAATTTCAATAGAATAATCACCTACCCAATCACCTTTCTTAAGCTCTCCATTCTCTGAAATAACCCTGAATGATTTAATATCCCAAGTACCGCGTAGATTCCTATATTTACTTGAGCCAAGCATACCACGAAATCCATATTTTATTTCTTTAAATCTGGATGCGATAATAGTTCCGATCACACCAATTATTGCGGCAATGATTGATGCCCAAAATGATTCAGACACGTACACCCTCCAGTAAGTTTCCTTTTGTGATGTTAATATATGATAAAAACATAGAATTTACTGTTGATTGTGCCATTGTTTGAAAAATGATATTTATTTATTGTTTACATAAAGTATTCTAACCAATTCCCACGTGCGACATCGAGCTAACGTTATAAATAAGTGGCGCTGCGTATTTTGCCGCGTCCAAGCCCATGCCTTTTATGGGCGAACTTGATTGTCTTGTTATGTTTCATAGTTGCACTGGTTTGTACCACAGGCTAATAAATGCGGCACCTACACTAAGTGAGTTTGCAGCCAGCAACCAGAGAAATGCCTTGCTCTTAAACTTAAACTCAGGTGCAAACCACTTTTTATAAACAGCGCCTTCTAAGATGCCATTTACTAGGCACCCTAGAAAGAAAGTTGCAGCCCATGTAATGGGATTAAACGTACCCCAGCTAAAGGCCCAATTTATTACTGAGCCTGGAAACAGCTCCCACGCAATGCCTGCTAACGGAATTAGGATTATGCCAGCGATAGAGGAAACAGCATTTGCAGATACAGCGGCTAAGGCAGCTTTTTTTTGCGAAAGTGAAAACAGCCACTTAATAAAGAAAAACTCAATTAAAAGGCCAATACCGATTGCCCACCAAGAAAAAAGGCGAGTTTCCAAATATAGAGCTGGCCACACTACGTTTGCATAAGCGACCGCTGGCAAAAAGCAAAGCACAAAAATTAGAGGCTTACGCACAATCTCTCCTTGAAACATAACAACGGCATCAGCGGTTGAAACCACTAGCACAAACTATGAAAAATGAACAATTCTTCTAATTCTCTACAAAACTCCGAAAAAAGCAGGGCGGTTTCAATCCGACCGAATGCACATGTTAGGCAATATCAACGGGATACAATCCCAAATTCATTTGTTCCGCACATGATTACTTGACGGGCCAAGCAAGTCGGCGACAAATCCTGCGCGTGCGTCTTAGGAGGCAACAGCAGAGCAGTCCGTTCCACTAATCATTTGCTTGCGACAGCGAGTCTTTGTCGAGCCAATCCAGGAACGCTTCCAGCTTTCCTGGATTCTGTTTTTCCCAGGGAGCTGCCTCACCATATTCTTCGGATCGAAAAAGCGAACAGACGAGAGCGTCTGTGTTGCCCGCCCTCTCAAGAGCAGCGAAGAATGGAGCATAGCAAGTCCCCAGTGGATCACTCGACTTTATATTGATTCGTTCGGATAGAAGTAGGCTCTACTCGCAAGGAACCACCTCCGTATCTCGCATCATCTCGTCTACCGTCTTGGCAAAACCGGGATCGAATCTGTCCCTAGCCTCTTGCCACACCGCGCGCCCCAACTCTGAGTTTAAAACAAGCCCAGCCAGGGGTTGCCGATATGACGTCCATATGGCCTCGTCAAGGGCGCCATTCTGAAACTGAATCCACTGGCTCTCCCTCATTTTCAGAAAAGCAACCATATAAGCGCGCACTTGCGTTTCTTGAGTTGAGGTCAAATTGCACCGCAACGCAAGATCTGGGAATTCGATAAGTTTATAGAGTGACTCACGATCTTCCGCCAGCATGGCTTGTCTGGTGGTTGCCTGAATTGCAGCAGTGTTTTGCTGCGTTTGAATGGCGAGATAGATAAGGGTTAATACGATCGCCACTGAACTTATAATTTCCGCAAATGCGGATAGCTTCTCAACCTTCATAGTCTTCTACGCCTCCTGAAAGTCTGCATGGGTACCCTAGCTTGCGAGAGAGTAAATAAAGGCGCCACCGCCATTTAGCAGTGTCACAGGCACGGAGCGCCGCCTAACAGTTAAAATAGATAGAAAAATTTCCACGCTATTGCAATTATAGTCTGCAAAATAATCTACCTATTGTGATATTAAAATCAGGATGGTGGAAAATTATCCCTGAATAGTACCTCTATTATTCAATAAAACCAATATTGTGCAAAATGCAACAGAAATCAAACGAAAACAAGACGTTCTACTTCGCCACACCCCAATAATTATAGCTGGCAAATTTCCAACCCGGAATGTACATCGCGTCGAGCTGTTCGAAGGTAAATTCGCTTTCTCGTAAAATCACAGGAATGTTGCGGTTCAATTGGCAGCCGCCGCTGAGTTTACTCCAGACAGGATTTAACCGATTTTGCCAGCGCCGTATTTTTTCGTCCGGTGCGGTGCCGTGTTCAGAGAAATACAATTTCCCACCGGGTTTTAATACCCGGCGCATGTCCTGCAGCGCAGCCATAATATCAGGAATACTGCACAAAGTGTAAGTCACAACAATGGAGTCGACTGTGTTTTGGTCCAAAGGAATAGCTTCTGCTGAAGCACTAATAATTTCCACAGAAAAAGGCAAGTGCGAAATGCTGCCATTGGCCTGCGCCAGCATTTCTTGCGATGGATCGAGTCCCCAGATATGCTTCACTTTATCGCGATCATAAAAGGGCAAGTTGAGCCCGGAACCAATGCCGATTTCCAGAACGCGGCCGCTGGCAAAAGGCACAATCTTTTGCCGTTGTTTCGTCGCCGGACTCAGGCTGCAAATTCGATGCGTAAGCCGCGGAAGGAGGTATTTTTCGTAGATTTTCAAGAATCAATTCTCGCAGGATAGGTACCAGGAATATAGTTTTAACTTGTTGTGTAAAATAGAATTTTTACCATGATAATCAATAAATCACGACATACCCGAATGCTTCTATCCCATGTGTATCAAGCAAAGGATTACCAGGTTGTGATTAACTTTATTTTGACTTTAATCGCAGACATCCCCCTAAATCATCCTTCGAAGGGGGAGCCACTATTCTCCCTTTGAAGGGAGAAAGATTTATGCTCGTCAAGAGCATAAATCAGAGGGATGTCTGCCACAATCTTTGAGTTATCCATATGACTAAATCCTTAAATTGGCGTGTATGCGTATGCTTTTAGAGGGAATCTACAACATGTTCGAAGTTACAGTTGATGGATTCCGTCTAAATGCTTGACGTATTGACACAAAAAAAAAGACCATGATTTCGCTATTGAATCTTAAAATCTGGATTTAGCAAATCCTCGGCAATTGCTCGCCAACCAGCATATCGACAATGCGCCAGGCTCCGAATTTGGTTTTCATACTTACCATGCCGGGATCTTCATTGGTGGTGTCGCCGATGATGGAACTTTCTATTCCCAGGGGGTGGGCGCGCATTGCCCGGAGCACAGATTCGGCTTTTTCCCGGGCGACAATGGCAATAAGTTTTCCTTCATTTGCCACATGCAAAGGATCGATGCCCAGCATTTCACAGGCCCCGGCGACAGATTTATTAACTGGAATTCGATCTTCCGAAATACGGATTCCCACTTTTGCACTTTCAGCATATTCATTCAGCGCCGAGGCCAATCCGCCGCGGGTCGGATCGCGCATGGCACGCACTGCCCGGCCACCCGCTCGCAGAATTTCCTGGATTAGCTCGTGCAAGGCTGCTGTGTCACTTTCAACGGGGGTATCGAATGATAATCCTTCGCGTTGGGAGAGAATTGTAATGCCGTGGTCGGCAATTGATCCGCTCAAAAGTACAGCGTCGCCAGGTTGAATTTGACTGGCCCCGATTTTATAATCATGTTCGATGAGTCCGATGCCGGCTGTGTTGATGAATACTTTATCCCCTTTGCCTTTGTTGACAACTTTTGTATCGCCAGTGACGATGGCAATTCCCGCTTTCCGGGCGGCTAATTGCATGCTTTCAACAATTTTTTTTAATTCTGTAAGCGAGAACCCTTCTTCGATTATAAATCCTGCACTGAGAAAAAGTGGTTTTGCGCCACTCATCGCCACGTCATTCACCGTGCCGTTTACCGCGAGGTCGCCGATATCGCCGCCGGGAAAAAACAGGGGATCGACGACAAACGAATCGGTGCTGAATGCCAGACGCGATCCGTTGAGTTCAATGATGGCCTGGTCGTTCATTTCTTTGAGCGTGGGGTTGTCAAAAGCCCAAACGAACAAGTTGGAAATGAGATCGTTCATCATTTTGCCGCCGCTGCCATGGCTGAGCTGAATTGTACTGTGTTCCGTTATTGGCATCGGGCAGGATCCCATGCTCCCACCGGTAAAAACATCTGACATAAAATCTCCTGTTGGATCCAGTTTGGACTGAAATTCAGCAATTTTTTTGAGGATGAAAAATCGATAAAATTTGCCTGCTTTTTAACCTGAATAAAGCTCTCGCAGCGTCACAAAGCCCACAAAGAAAGCGATTAAAGATATAAAAAACAAAACTCTGGGACTCTTTTAAAAAAACTTTTTTTTAAGCAATTTATATTAAAGCGTAAAAATTTATAAATAAAACAGGTTAAGAGAGTTTAGCGTTCGCCACCGCTATCTGCCCAAGGCTAATTCCACCGTCGTTGGGTGGGACTTTTGAATGCGTTAAAACATGAAATCCCTCGCCGCGTAAGCGCTCATTCAAATAATTAAAAAGGGTGAAGTTTTGGAACACGCCGCCGCTCAAACCGACCTGTGATATGCCTGCTTCTTTGCGCGCATTAATAGCCAGCGACACAAGAATCTCGGCCAAGGTAACGTGAAAACGGGCTGCAATTTGCTCGTTGGGCACATTTTGAATTTTATCATTCACCACTTCGCGAATGAGTGGCACGAAACTCACAGCACCGGAATAATTATCTATTTTAACCGGATAAGCCAAATTGCGTTGCAGCGCGGTTTTTACGCTCATCTCAAGTTCGATAGCAGCCTGTGCTTCATAAGTTATTTTCGGGCAAATATCAAGAATTGCAGAGACGGCATCGAAGAGACGGCCACAACTTGAAGTCAAGGGCGAATTCACTTTTTTCTCGAGCATTTGCAGGAGCAATTGTAAATCATTTGGTTTCGTATCTCGCAGTATCGGAAGGGTTAATTTGTGCATGGCATCACCAAATGAGTGACGAAGGTAACTGATGGCCATGCGCCAGGGTTCTTTTATAGCGGCATTGCCGCCCGGCAACGGAACTGGTTCAAACCACGCAAATCTGGAAACTTCCTTCAGATCACCGATAATTATTTCTCCACCCCAAATCGTATGATCCATACCGTATCCTGTTCCATCGAGAATAATTCCAATGGTTTTACGCGTATTGTCATTTTCTGCCATCACCGACGCCATGTGGGCATGGTGGTGCTGCACTTCAATTTTGGGGATAAGAAATTGCTCGTAAGCCCATTTTGTCGATAGATATTCCGGGTGCATATCGCAGGCGATATATTGCGGTTCGATTTCGAGGAGAGTCTGTAAATGTTTGATACTACTTTTAAAGAAATTCATGGCCTCCGGATTATCAAGATCGCCGATGTGCTGGCTCAACATTATTTTTTTGCCTTTGCTGAGTGCGACGGTATTTTTTAACTCTCCGCCCACAGCAAGAATTGGCGTACTGGTTTCGTTTTTTATAATAATTGGTGCGGGTACATAGCCCCGGGCACGACGCAGAAGGCGCTGCTGGCCTGCTGAAATTATTGCGATCGAATCATCGCAGCGCTGCAATATTTCGCGATCGTGGATCACAAAATAGTCAGCCAGTGTCCGCAATTGTTCGAAAGCCTGTTCATTGCCAATGACGATTGGTTCGTCGCTAAAATTTGCACTGGTCATCACTAATAATTCAAAATCTTCCTGCAAGAGTAGATGCTGAATCGGTAAATAAGGAAGCATAAATCCATAATATTTGCTTTTTGGCGCAATAGATTTTGGCAGATTTGAACTTGGTCTCGCCGGTAGAAGGAGAATTGGTCGTGTCTGCTGTTGCAATGCTTCACGTTCCCGGTGGGTGATTTTACAATATTTATCGACTACATCGGTGTTCGCGGCCATAAGAGCGAACGGCTTTTCTGCACGATTTTTTCGAAGCCGCAGCTCTTCAACAGCTTTTTCGTTTTTCGCATCAACAACCAGATGAAAGCCACCCAAACCACGAATTGCCAGAATGCGACCGGAGCGCAGTAATGTTATCGCATGTTTGACCGGATTTTCAGTATTTACCTGCCTTTTCTCACGGTCATAAATCTTCAAATGTGGCCCACAATCGGGGCAGGCGTTGGGCTGCGCATGAAACCGTCGATCTGCAGGATCATGATACTCGGATGTACATTTTTCACACATCGGAAAAACATGCATCGAAGTTTTGGGACGATCGTAGGGAATGCCTGCAATAATCGTAAAACGCGGTCCGCAGTTCGTGCAATTTAGAAACGGATACTGAAACCGGCGATCGGCAGGGGAGAGAAGTTCATTTAAACAATCTTCACATAAGCTCATATCCGGTGAAATTAGAACGGATGACTCACCTTTGTGTTCACTTTGCATTATGATAAAGCGATCATCATTTTTCACCGCGATTTCACTGCTGTGGAAATCGATAATTTGTGCCAGCGGCGGCATTTCCTGGCGCAAACGACTTTGGAACTTGGATAAATCGTCAATTGATCCTTCCACTTCGATGAGCACACCGGTGTTGCTATTGAGCACCGATCCTGTTAGTTGAAGTGATTTTGCCAGTCGAAACACAAACGGACGAAATCCTACACCCTGGACGATGCCATCAATTCGAATTTGTTGCCGTTTTTGCACGGTTGCCATCCTTTTTTATTATTAAATCGTGTTAGAACTGGCGGTTGGATGATGCCAATTTAAACACGGTTCTTTTTGGTTTTTATTTCATTCAATAGCCAGTGGAACCACATTTCAAGCCCCGTTCCGGTTCGGCAGGATGTTTCAAAAAACTTTAGATTGGCGTTGATTTGCCGGGCATTTTTTTTCACTTCATCGACTGAAAAGTCGGATGTGCCAAGTAAATCGATTTTATTGATTATCATAATAGATGAACGGCGAAACATGCCCGGGTATTTCAATGGTTTGTCGTGGCCTTCTGTCGTGCTGATAAGCGCCACTTTCATATCTTCACCTAAATCATAACTTGAGGGACATACTAAATTACCTACATTTTCGATAATAAGCAGATCAAGTTCATCAAGATTGATTTTTGGCAAAATCTTGTCGATCATTTTTGCATCGAGATGACAGGAACCGCCTGTTACCAGTGGAAATACATTTTTACCACCCGCTGCAATCAGGCGATTGGCATCATTTTCAGTCTGTACATCACCGGCAATTAAAGCAATTTTCAGCTTATCACCAATACTTTTCAGCGTATTTTCTAAAAGTGAAGTTTTACCCGAGCCTGGGGAACTGACAAAATTTAACGCTAGAATTCCCTGTGACGTTAATTCAGTACGGATTTCTGCAGCGAGCTTATCGTTTTCAGATAATACTTTTTTTTCGACAATAATTTTTTCCATTATTTCCTCGAATTCACTTTCGTGGTGCCTGTTGTTTAGTGATTTCCTGATTAATTCTCCACAATCCTTAATAAAAAAATAACATTTGTTTTACAAACAATTTTATGAAAAAAATTAAAAAAATGCTGATATATGGTGTTTCTGGTCCGGTGCTCATCTCATTAAAATATGCCAATAATTTCATGGTGACGGTGAAAGTAATTATGATAATTTTTATCAAAAATTGTGCAATAATTAATCACGTGTCTGAATTAATAAAATTTATAAGTTTAGTTGTTTAATAAACGTAAAATATTTAAAGCAAACTATTGTCTTTTTTTAATTAAGTCGATTTATCATTAAGGCCATAATATGGCTAAATCTGTATTTAAGAATACAGTAACTTCTTAAGTATTTCTTATAATTGAGAACACTTTCCCGTTTTTAAGATATGGTTGAAGCCGGTTCTTCCCTAAACTTTAAATAAACAGTTAACTATTCTCAATTTAATTTTGGTATATGCTTTGCCAACCGATAACCAAAAAATAGGCCAGTGTTTGAGGATATTTCACGAATAACTGCCTTGTTTTTTTTATCGTTTTGCATTTTATAGCTTGGTCTATTCATAAACTGATAAAAATGTGCCTGGCACTTCCACAAGTTATGAAAGCCTTTAAAAGCTACTTTGTTTTGTTAAATTTATAAAAATCAACTAAGTGCCAGGCACATCCACTGCGCTTTATGAATATTTCAGGATAGGTATGAGATTTTATCTGTTTGTTTGATTTCATCGTGATCCAGATCAAAAGGAGGTTCTCCCAAAACATAAAGAGAAGAGTTTATAGAAAAATTGAATTATGCGGATGGTTGTGTTCAGAATCTACTCAAATATATTCAATTAATTAAGGATATAAAAGAAAACTATGGAAAAGAAGAAAAAGAAATATGAAAAACAATTGATTCTCCCGGCAGGTGAATTCGATGTATTCCTGCAGGCTTTAAACAAAGCCGGCTATGAAATCATCGGTCCAACCGTTGAAGACCAGGCAATTGTTTTCGATACGATAACTTCTTCTTCCGAATTGCCAACCGGCTGGACTGATGAGCAAAATGCCGGTTCTTATCGTCTTCACAAAACGGAAGAAAACCTATTTTTTGATTTTAATGTTAGCCCGCATTCTTGGAAAAAACGATTGCACCTGGCAAATTTGTTGTTGTGGCAAGCTAAAACGAACGGTAGTGGTTTTAGTATTGCTGAATCTAATGGAAATATCCCCAAACAAGCCTTTTTAGGCGTCCGCTCATGTGATGCTGCTGCCATCGAAAAACAAGATAAAATATTTCTGCAAGGCGATTATATCGATACAGCCTACAAAAGTCGCCGGGATCAAACACTCATCATAACTGTTAATTGCTCCAAAGCCGGTGGGAACTGCTTCTGTACTTCGATGGAAACAGGGCCTTATGCGAAATCCGGGTATGATTTAAGCTTAACAGAAATCAAGAAGAATGGCCGGTATTTTTTCTATCTGGAAATCGGTAGCGATGAAGGCGCTTCTGTTCTTGCTGGTATGCCTGCACTCGAAGAAGCCAGCGTCGATGATGATTCATTTGTTCGCGATAAAATGCGTGAAGTCAGCAAAATGATGAAAAAAAATGTCGACACCACAGACATTAAATCCTTGTTTTATGATAATTACGATAATTCTATTTGGACTAAAATAGCAGAACGATGTATGAATTGTGCCAATTGCACAATGGTTTGCCCTACATGTTTCTGTACAAATGTTGAAGACGTCACCGATTTAACCGGCGCCGAAGCTGAAAGATGGCGGCGGTGGGATTCCTGTTTCACGATGGATTTTTCATACATCCATGGTGGAAGTGTGCGACCTTCAGCAGCAAACAGGTATCGTCATTGGATCACTCATAAATTTGCGGCCTGGCATGACCAGTTCGATGAGTCGGGTTGTGTTGGTTGCGGTCGTTGTATTACATGGTGCCCTGTTGGAATCGATATTACCCAGGAGATTCAGAATTTACGTAAATCAAAGACTCCAGTTTAAAAATTAAAAGGAGTATGTATTATGGAAACGTTGGAAAGATTTTTAACCGAACACAATTTTTTAGTTAATTTAGAGCCCGAATTTGTCAAGCAAATCGTTGGGTGTGCGTCAAATGTTCATTTTTCTGCCGGTGATTTTATTTGCCGCGAAGGTCGTGACGCAGACAAGTTCTATTTTATCCGCGAAGGAAAGGTGGCTCTGGACATCCACATGCCGCAACGCGGCCCGGTTACCATTATGACGTTGAATAGCGATCAGGTTCTTGGCTGGTCATGGCTATTTCCTCCATATCGCTGGCAATTTAATGCCCAGGCGAAAACAGATGTCGCCGCAATTGCGGTCGATGGTTCTTGTTTGCGTGCCAAATGTATCAACGACCGTTTGTTTGGCTATGAAATATTAAAACGATTTTCGCAGATTTTAGCAGATCGTCTCCAGTCAACCCGTTTACAATTAATGGACGTTTATAGCGCAAATGGTTGAAAGGACATAATTTATGAGCGACCAAAATGTGAATCCAATGCTGCCTGACAATTTCAGCATATCACGAATAAAAACAGAAACTGACGATACTTTTACTCTTGAATTACAACCTTCCAAAGGTATTTTGAATCTGGATTTTGAACCCGGCCAGTTTAATATGCTCTACGTTTTCGGCGTTGGTGAAATTCCTATTTCAATTTCGGGAGATCCGTGCTCTAAAGACAAACTTGTTCACACAACACGCGTCGTTGGAACAGTTACAAAAGCCATGCGAAAATTGCGCATTGGCGACCAGGTTGGCGTCCGTGGACCTTACGGCAATCCATGGCCCGTTGAACTTGCCAAAGGCAAGGATGTCATCCTTGTAGCTGGTGGAATTGGATTGGCTCCAATCCGGCCTGTGATCAATCATATTATTGCGAATAGAGGTGATTACAACAATGTCGTCCTGCTTTATGGAACGAGGACACCGCAAGATATTCTTTATCCGAAAGAAATCGCAAAATGGTCTGAAGTCCATAATATTTTATCATTTGTAACCGTAGATCGTGCTGTAGGCGAATGGGATGGCAACGTTGGTGTCGTAACTAAATTAGTTGCACGTGCTCCTTTTGATCCGCATAACGCCGTTGCAATGGCTTGTGGACCAGAGGTTATGATGCGTTTCACTATTCTAGAAATGCAAAAGCGTGGCATTCCAGACGAAAGTATTTTTGTCTCCACAGAGCGAAACATGAAATGTGGAATCGGGATGTGCGGCCATTGCCAGTTCGGAGCTGAGTTTGTATGCAAAGATGGGCCTGTTTTTCGTTACGACAAAATTGCAAAATTATTTGAAGTCTGGGAGGTTTAATTATGAGCCGGAATATAAAACCAAAACTGGCCGTATGGAAATTTGCCTCGTGTGATGGCTGTCAATTGAGCCTGCTGGATTGTGAAGATGAATTACTGGCGTTTGCCAATGTTATTCAAATAGCGAATTTCCCTGAGGCATCCCGTGCTGTAATTAAGGGGAAATATGATATTTCTTTGGTGGAAGGTTCGATTACAACATCCCACGATGCTGAAAGAATACACAAAATTCGCCGACAATCAAAATTTCTGATGACAATTGGCGCCTGTGCAACGAGCGGTGGAATTCAGGCATTGCGAAATTTTACCGATGTATCACGATTTACCTCGATGGTTTACGCCCATCCTAATTACATTTCAACTCTCAATAAATCAACACCTATCCGCGATCATGTTTATGTCGATTTTGAGCTACATGGCTGCCCGATAAATAAATATCAGTTAGTCGAAGTGTGCAGCGCTCTGTTGCATGGCCGCAAACCGGTCACACCGTCCTATAGTGTTTGCATGGAATGCAAGCGCAAAGGAAATGTGTGTGTGATGGTTGCCCATAATACGCTGTGCCTGGGCCCGGTAACCCATGCGGGTTGTGATGCATTGTGTCCATCTTATAATCGAGGGTGCTTTGGATGTTTTGGCCCCAAAGAAACACCGCAAACAACATCCTTGGCTAAAAAATGGAAAGAGCTGGGTGCTAAAAACGACGATGTCGTCCGGGCATTCCGTGGATTCTACGCCTACGCCGAACCCTTCCGGAAAGAGAGTGAAGCTCATGAAGACTGACAAAACAATCAAAGTAGACTACCTGGCCAGAGTGGAAGGCGAAGGTGGACTCAAAATACGGATTAAAAACGGAAAAATTGCTGATCTAAAATTGAATATTTTTGAACCACCGCGCTATTTTGAAGGTTTTTTGCGCGGCCGAAAATATTCAGAAGCGCCGGATATCACGGCTCGAATTTGTGGTATTTGTCCCGTGGCCTATCAAATGAGTTCGATTCATGCCATGGAAGCTGTTTTCGGTTTGAAAGTAACTGGCTATATGCGTGAATTACGGCGCCTTCTCTATTGCGGAGAATGGATTGAAAGCCATGTTTTGCATGCCTACATGTTACACGCCCCGGATTTTCTCGGGTACCAGGATGCTATTCAAATGGCGGGCGATCATCCCGAAATTGTCAAAGCTGGATTGAGACTCAAGAAAATAGGCAACAACATTGTCAATTTGCTTGGAGGCCGGGAAATTCATCCGATAAATGCACGAATCGGCGGCTGGTACAAAATTCCGGCAAAGAAAAAGTTCATGGATCTTCTCGATGATCTAAAATGGGCTCGCGACACAGCTGTCGATGTGGTGAAATTTACCAGTACCCTCAACTTTCCTGATTTTGAACGCGATTATGAGTTTGTTGCATTAAGCCATCCTGATGAATATGCGTTGAATGAAGGACGTTTGATTTCAAATAAAGGCCTGGATATAGCCGTGGATGAATATGAAGACCATTTTGAAGAAATTCATATGTCCCACTCCACTTCGTTGCACTCCAAGCGCAAGGGGAATGGCGCCTATCACGTTGGACCTCTGGCGCGATTTACGCTTAATTATGATAAACTCTCACCGATTGCCAAGCAGGCCGCACGCGATGCCGGGTTGGGAAAAGAGTGCTATAATCCATTTAAAAGTATAATAATACGTGCCGTTGAAACCTTATGGGCTTGCGACGAGGCCATCCGTATTTTGGAGATGTTCGAAATGCCCGAAAAACCATGTCTCGATTACGATATTTGTGGTGGTATCGGGCATGCAATCACTGAAGCGCCACGCGGATCGCTTTATCACCGCTACCGTCTTGATTCGCGGGGATATATCCGAACGACGAAGATTGTGCCGCCAACATCACAAAATCTCCGCACGATGGAGTTAGACCTGCATGAATTCGTTCCTCCTCGACTTGATAAATCGACCAAGGAATTAACATGGGAATGCGAACAAGCAATTCGTAATTACGATCCGTGTATTTCTTGTTCGTGTCATTTTTTGAAACTCGATCTCATAAATGACTAAATTTATAACCGCATAAAGGATGGGTTCTTTGTGCGGTTAAATTGTAAAATAGAAAGATATTTATACTTATTTTAACCTGGTGTTCAAAATAGAATACGCACGAAAAATATTAAGATATTCCTGTGCGCGTCATTCCGGTTTTAACAGCGGGAAATACCGGAATCTTCTGACATTTAGGCCAGAATCAGCGAGACACCGGTATTGCGAAAAACACAAGCGGGGGTGACAAAGGAAGCTGAACAAAAGATGATTTGTGAAAAATTTTCATTTTGCACAACAGGTTAATTTTATAATTTTATGACAGTTAATATCCTAAATCCCTCCAAACTTTTTGTTGGAATTGGCAATGAATTTCGGGGCGATGACAGCCTCGGCCTCTTGATAGCTAAACGACTTGAACAAAAAAATATTTCCGGAATTGAAATTGTAACTTTATCGAGCGAACTTTTTTCTCTTCTGGATTTGTGGCAGGGGCGAGACCACGTGATACTTTGTGACGCCGTTTCATCTAAAAAAACACCGGGGACAATTTTTCGCCTTGATTTACTGGAAAATAGCTCTGATTCTGATTTATTCAATTTTTCCAGCCATTCTTTTGGCATAGCAGAAATTTTGGCACTCGCTCGAAAACTGGATCAGTTGCCTCGAAAGCTTTCATTTTTTGGGATAGAAGGAGCGGACTACACTTATGGAAATAAGCTGTCTGCGCCCGTCGAAAAATCGATGAATCTTCTGATTGATGAAATTTCACAAATGTTTATAAATTAATTTTGAATCACTTGCACACCATTCATTCTGCCCCAGTAGTCATTTCTTTCACCAAGGAACAGGTTATTGTTTTAAAAAAAAGCGATTATCATTTAAACTGAATAATTCTCACGCAAAGGCACTAAGTCCGCAAAGAAAATATTTAAATACTTACAAAACTTACTTTTGTGGGCTTTGTGAGAGATAATTTTAATAGAAATTTAGTTTTTCTGAACGTTTTATCTCAAATATCGAATTGTCAATAGGTTAAGTATATTTTAATAAATTTATATGAATAAAGCAGGTTAATTAGCGTGAGGTCGGCATAAGGAAATTGCACTAATATGTTTTGTCATTCCGGTTTTTGCTGTGCAAAATGCGGGATCCCAAACGAGTTACTCGAACAATGGTTTAAATACTTTGCCCGGGAGATCCCGGCATCTCGTTGGCACTCGAGCCGGGATGACCTGTTTCATATTCATTTTGAGCCTACATCGAACAAACCATAAATAATAATCGCCTTCAAAATTGATCCAGTCTTCCTCAAGAAATCAGATATCACCCCAACAATTTAATAAATATGATCCCTAAAATCAGCCAAATTGGAATGGAAATTAACATCCCCCAATTTAGGCTTTTGATAGTCTTAAATTTCTTGCCGACCTTTCTGTTGTTTAACTGACTGTCGATTTTCTCGTGCAATTCCGTTAAATCAACCGGTTTTACCAAATAATCGGAAACGCCCGCATTAAATGCATCAATCGCATTATCAATACCGGAGTAACCCGTAAACAGGATCGCCTTGGTGGTTGGATCCACTTCTTTGATTTCTTTAACCAACTCGATTCCATTCCGTTTTGGTAACCGAAAATCTGTGAGCAGCAAATCAATCGGTGTGTTATGGATTTTTTCGATTGCCGTGTCGCCATTGTCGGCGGTAATCGGATTGTATCCCCAACGGGAAATAGTTTCAGCCATCATATCCAATATGGCTTTCTCATCATCAACTATGAGAATATTTTCCATTTAAGAATCCTAAAGAAAAAGGTAATATTTTTTCCTGGTTAATTTTATATCAGCCAATACGTCCTGTTTCCAATAATTTTATGGCTATCTCAACAATTTTTGGGTCAAACTGTGTTCCCGCACAACGCCGCAGTTCAGTCAGTGTTGCGCGCAATGACAATGCTTCCCTATAAGTGGAGCCTGATAACAATCCATCAATTGTCTCCGCAATCCCGATAATCCGGGCGCCGACCGGAATCGCTTCACCCTTCAGTCCGTTCGGATATCCTTTGCCATCAAAACGCTCGTGATGGTGCAAGATCAGCGGCAACTCTTTGTCGAGAAATTGCGACTCATTTAAAAACTCAACCCCTAAAAGCGGGTGTTTTTTAATTTCTTCAAACTCATCTTCAGTCAGAGGTCCGGGTTTGGAAAGAATATTTCTATCGATTCCCAATTTTCCAATATCATGCAAGAGTGCAGCAGAAATTATCGTATCGATTTGGTGCTCACTCAATCCCAGTTCATCGGCGATAGATGCGGAGATGAAAGCGACATTTTCTGCGTGTTCGTCACTTAAACCATCCGGGATGCTCAAGTCGTCGAGAATAGTGCGTATTTCTGAGGTGCCGAACGATTTGATTTCATGTTCCATCTCAGCAAACTTCTGCTGTAATTCGACAAGAATATCATTCTCGGTAGCTAATTCTTGATGTTTCTTTTTTTCAGGAGGGGACCAATAGCAAATCCGGTTTCTTCCTTCACTCTTCGCCGTTTTTAGAACGAGTTGACTTGCCGAAAGGAGTTCGTTGGAGTTTTTTAAATGACCATCGTTGACCGTTAATCCGGCGCTCACAGTCACATAAGTGGAAAATTGCTTGGAGACCACTTGATTATTGGCAATTTTTTGACGCAATTCTTCAGCTTTGCTTATGGCCTCATCCTGGGATTCCGGAAACCATACTATGGAAAATTGTTCGCCACTAAATCGGGCAATGGCCGCACTGCTGTGTATAGTGCGCTGGATAACCTTGGCAACCGATGCGAGAATGTAATCGCCAAACTCGTAGCTGTAGCGGTGATTAACCGCATGAAAAAAGTCAATATCAATTAAAAGCAGTGCAATGGGAATCTTTCTTGTTTTCGCAAATTTGAACGATTGCACGAGCTCCGTATGAAAACTGGCATGATTCAATAAACCGGTGAGCGAATCTCTTTTTCTGTAAGTATTTTCTTTGAATTTTGTGGCCTCTATTTTCACCGCTGGTTTGTCCTGAACACCATTCACAGTAGCAGCGTTATTACCGGATTGCATTATGGCTTCGTCTCCAATTCTATGATGTGCGTTTGCATTCAGTCATGTGTGCATTCTTCGCTTGATTTTATTATCGACTTGGCAAAATAATCTCTTAATAGCAATAATTGCATCAGATTGATAATACCTGTTTTTTTATTGTTGAATATCTCAAAGTTCTCAAATTTCTACAGACAGTGTGGTGGTTTGACGGCGAACGAAGAAATAAATTCACAACATGGCAGCCTTAATAATTCTCCTATGATTCTTTTGTTTTTACGGTGTTTGAAAGACGGTTCAAATGACAATATCTGTTGGATTCATTTTGAGAATTTATCAATCGAGCAATTTGTTGACATTTTAGTAGTGATTAATTATATTCGCGTTCTATATATTTTTTTGGAAGTTAGACAGAATCTTCGTTGGAGTAGTGCATGAGTTTTACTGAAATCGACAAAATTTATGATCCGGAAAAAATTGAAGAACGCATCTACCAGTTTTGGCTGGATGCCAATGTTTTTCATGGGAAACCGAATCCCGATAAAAAACCATATTCAATCGTTATCCCACCACCAAATGTAACCGACCGCTTGCACATGGGCCATGCCTACAACAATACATTGCAGGATATTCTCATTCGATTTAAAAAAATGCTCGGTTTTGAAACCATGTGGATGCCGGGAACCGACCACGCAGGAATTGCTACCCAAACAGTTGTCGAACGCGATTTAAAACAAAACGAAAATAAAACACGCCATGATTTTGGCCGGGAAAAGTTTGTTGAACGCGTTTGGGAATGGAAAGAAAAACACGGTGCGATTATAATCGACCAGTTAAAAAAACTGGGGTGTGCCTGCGATTGGGAGAGAGAACGATTTACCATGGACGAAGGCCTTTCGGAAGCGGTGCAGGATGTGTTTATCAAGCTTTACGAACGCGGTTTAATTTACAAAGGCCAACGTATTGTGAACTGGGATCCTGCCTCGGCGACAGCCCTTGCAGATGACGAAGTCGAACATAAAGAGGTGCAGGGAAAATTATATCATATTAAATATTATTTCACGGACTCTGACGAATTCCTGGTGGTAGCGACAACACGTCCGGAAACTTTGCTTGGCGATTCGGGGATTGCGATTGCACCCGACGATGCGGAAAAACAGCACCTTATCGGTAAAAAAGTAATTATCCCCTTTGTAAACAGGGAAGTCGCAATTTTTGCAGACGAACACGTTGACAAAGAATTTGGCTCCGGTTTTGTTAAAGCAACACCCGCGCATGACCCAAACGATTTTGAAATGGGGGAACGGCATAACCTCGATCAATTGGTTGTCATGGACAAAGACGGCTGCATTTTAAAATATTGTGTTCTCGTCAATGGCAGCGAACATACAGAAGAACTCCCAATTCCGGATTTTCTGGCAGGTGTCGAAAGATTTGAGGCACGAAAACGCATCGTGGCAGAATTGCGAAAACAAGGTGATATTGTTAAAATTGAAGAGCATGTGCACTCAATCGGGCACAGCTACCGCTCCAAAGTTCCCATCGAGCCGTATCTTTCCGAGCAATGGTTTGTAAAAATGAAACCGCTTGCGGAAAAAGCTCTGGAAGCTGTTCACAGTGGCAAGGTCAAATTGTATCCTGAAGGCCGTTACGATAAAACTTACGAGCACTGGATGAACAATATTCGCGATTGGTGTATTTCACGCCAATTGTGGTGGGGACATCGAATTCCGGCCTGGTACAATGCGGCAGGTGAGATAAAAGTGAGTGCAACTGATCCATCAACAGCCGATGAAAAATGGACGCAGGATCCAGATGTTCTCGACACGTGGTTTTCTTCCCAGCTCTGGCCTTTTTCTACCCTGGGCTGGCCGGAAGAAACAGAATCTCTAAAATATTTTTATCCAACAAATACCCTGGTCACCGGCGCGGATATCATCTTTTTCTGGGTGGCCCGCATGATTATGGCTGGCCTCGAATTTCGTGAAGAAATACCATTTGACAATGTTTATTTCAATGGCATCGTCCGTGATGAAAACGGCCACAAAATGAGCAAAAGTCTCGGAAACGGCATCGATCCATTGGAGATGATCGAGAAATACAGTGCGGATGCCGTCCGCTACACCTTGCTCAGTCTTTCATCCGAAGGCCAGGATATTTTTCTCGGCAAAAAAGATTTTGAAATCGGACGAAATTTCACCAATAAATTATGGAATTCATTCCGTTTTCTTGGCATGCATTTGAATGAAGAAATTATTGCTAATTCAAATCTTGATGATGTTGTATCTTATAAAAAAGCCGGCAAACTCGATTTGGCAGATGAATGGATTTTAAGTCGCTATACAACGACAATTCGGAGAGTAACGAAAGGATTTGAGGAATTCAAGTTTCATGACGCTGTCAACGCTTTGCATGCTTTTTTCTGGCGGGAATATTGTGATTGGTATCTTGAGCTCTCAAAACCGAGGCTTTATGGTCAGGATGAAGAACTGCGGAGGGCTTCTATCACAGTTGCCTTGTTTACACTAAAAGGTATCCTCAAATTGTTGCACCCGCTCATTCCTTTCATCACCGAAGAAATTTGGCAGCATATTGGTTTATCTGAAAAAGATTGCATAATGCAAGTAGAATGGCCAACAATTGATGCACAATTTGAGAACAAAAATATTGAGGCGGATGCCGATTTTTTACAGTCATTGATTAACGCTGTGCGCAACATACGCGGGGAGATGAATGTGCCCCCGAAAAATCCGGCCAGCCTTTTGATCTCCGGTGCTGATGACCATGTGGCGGAGCTTGTTAAAACATATTTACCATATTTTAATCAATTGGCCAATGTTGATAATATTCAGGCGAATCATGAATTGAAACGCCCCGAACTTTCAGCAATGGCTGTAGTTAATAAAATGGAAGTATTTGTGCCACTTTCCGGACTCATCGATATTGATAAAGAAAAGCAGCGTTTGGAAAAAGAAAGAACACGCCTGGACAAACAATTGATTGGCTTGTCCAGGAAATTGGAAAATAACGATTTTCTTGACCGTGCTCCTGAGCAAGTTATTGAACGTGAGAAACAAAAACTTCAGGATTGGCGATTGACGTTGGATAAAATCACCGAAAATCTTGAACAATTGTCGAATTAAATGGAGACAGGACGATGAAATTCAGGATGTTTTATCTGATTGGTCTTTTCTTTTTAGTGCAAATTCAGGTACAAGGTCAGGATAAAGTGCACCTGACGATTTATAACAATAATTTAGCTCTGGTAAACGAAACCCGCGATGTGAAAATTGTAGCCGGCGAAAGTATTATGGAGTTTCCCGACGTGGCGTCGCATATTATCCCGGCGAGTGTATTAATAAATGTCAAAAATTCGCCGTCATCTTTGCAGATTATTGAGCAAAATTATGAATACGACTTAGTCGATGGTAATAAGATTTTTGACAAATATTTGGACAAAGAGATTTTTCTGCAGACTGAGCATAGTGGAGAAGTTACCGGCACGTTGCTTAACCGTACCCACAATGACCTGGTTCTTCAAATGCCCGATGGGGAGCTTTTGGTTATGGCAATGAAAGAAATTCTCTCGACCCGGTTCAGCAAGTTACCCGAAGGTTTACGAACAAGGCCAACCTTGCTCTGGAAAATTAATAATAGCGGCACTGCTTCCCGGGTATTGGATGTGAGTTACCTGACCAACAATATTTCCTGGCAGGCAGAATATGTTGGCGAATTAAATGAAAATGATGATAAAATCTCTTTGGCTGGCTGGGTTTCAATTGATAACAGGAGTGGTAAAACTTATAAAAATGCCAAACTGAAATTGATTGCCGGAGACATAAATCAGAAAAAGTATCTAAGAAAAGAAGCACGAATGGTCGAAACGCTCATGTCGGCGGATCAACCAGCTTTCGAAGAAAAATCGTTTTTTGAATATCATCTATATTCCTTGAAACGTCCGGCTCTCGTTAAAGACAGGCAGCAAAAACAGATCATGTTCATCGAACCCACGACTGCCAAAGTTTTGAAAGAATATGTTTACAACGGAAGCATCGATGCGCGCGCGGTGGCTGTGCAAATAAAATTCAGGAACAGCGAAGAAGATGGTCTGGGCATGCCATTGCCAGCAGGAGTGACCCGGATTTACAAAGCCGACGACGATGGCAGTAAAATTTTTCTCGGTGAGGATAACATAAAGCACACTCCCAAAGATGAAGATATTCGCCTGAAAATTGGCAATGCGTTTGATATCATCGGAGAGCGAAAGGAGTTGTACAACAACAAACTTTCGAAGCGAAGCAACGAACGGGCATTTGAAATCTCACTGCGCAATCATAAAAAGCAAGCTATTGAAGTCCGGGTGATCGAGCGATTTCATGGCGACTGGCGGATAACAGAATCATCTTTGCCAGTTAAAGAAAAAACTGCTGATAAAGCAGAGTGGTTGGTCAAAGTTCCGGCAAATAAAGAATCAAAATTAACATTTGTCATTCGGTCGCAATGGTAATTCCGCTTTCTTTAATCCCCAAAATTTCTTTAAAATGCCAACTTTAAAATCAATCGATATTCGTTTTGTTAAAGGTGTGGGAGAAAAGAGGGCGGCGCTTTTAAAAGAACACGGCGTTCTCACTTTGGAAGATTTGATTTATCTTTTTCCACGCCGCTATCTTGATCGTACGACCGTAAAACCCTTGCGTGAAGTACACGAGGGAGAAGAAACAACTATTCTTGGTAAAATCACCAAGGTTGAAGAAATACGCGGAAAACGATCGCGGTTTATTGCGACCGTGAGCGATGGCAGTGGATTAATTCAATGCATTTGGTTCAAAAGTCTGCATATTTGGCGGCGGGCATTCAAAACCGGTGATAGTTTTGCGTTCTTTGGAAAAATAGGCTACTTCCGCGGCCTGCAAATGGTGCATCCGGAGTTCGACCGTATCGATTCTGACGGAAATTGGAATTCTTTAAATACAGGCACGATTGTGCCGATTTATCCTTCCAGTGAGAAATTACGGCTGGGCGGATTGCAAAGTCGAACGATGCGGCGTTTTATTCAGAATTCCATCGCAGTTTATGGTGAGCTGATCAAGGAATCTCTACCCGATTCGGTAATTAATAATAATAAGCTCATTTCACTACCGGATGCGTTAAGATTTATTCATTCACCGGAATCTACAGATGAATTGCAACAGGCCCAAAAGCGGTTGAAGTTTGATGAGTTTTTCTACCTGGAATTGATCCTGGCATTGCGACGGCAAAAGATGCACACATTGGCTGAAGGCATTGCTTTTGCCGAAATTGGCGATAAAACCCGGAAATTAATTGAGAATTTGCCGTTTGAAATGACCAATGCCCAAAAACGTGTGTGCCGGGAAATCTGGGAAGATATGCGCAGCCCAATGCCGATGAACCGGCTTATTCAAGGCGATGTCGGGTCGGGAAAAACAATCGTCGCCGTTATCGCAATGCTTATGGCTATTGAAAATGGTTATCAGGCTGCAATGATGGCGCCCACGGAGATTTTGGCTGAGCAGCATTTTCATAATATTAATGGCTTGCTTGAAGAGTTAGGGATACGAACTGTTATTTTACTGGGCGGGCAACCCAAAAAAGTTAGAGACCAGTATCTCGGTGAGATTCAAACTGGTGTTGCACAAGTGATTGTCGGAACCCACGCCATAATTCAGGAAAAGGTGCAATTTAAAAAATTGGGTATCGGCATCATTGACGAGCAACATCGGTTCGGGGTAGTGCAGCGCGGTGAGTTGCAAAAAAAAGGCAAAAAACCGGATGTTTTGGTAATGACCGCAACCCCGATTCCCAGAACGCTGTCGATGACGGTTTACGGCGATTTGGATGTTTCCATAATTGATGAATTGCCAAAAGGAAGAAAACCAATTCGCACTGTTTGGCGTCCTTCTAAAGCACGAAAAGAAATTTATCACTATATTCGTGATGAATTGGTGCAAGGCGCTCAAGCTTATATTGTTTTTCCGCTGGTGGAAGAATCAGAAAAAATTGACCTGCGTGCTGCGACCGAGTTCTATGATAAAGTTAAAAAAAGTTTCTTTGATCAATTTGAAATTGGACTGTTGCATGGCCGATTGAAATCTGCTGAAAAAGATGCGGTCATGGCAAAATTTAAATCAGGAAAAACGCAATTGCTGGTCGCTACAACGGTAATTGAAGTCGGCGTTGACGTGCCAAATGCAACGATAATGGCCATCGAACACGCCGAGCGATTTGGCCTGACGCAACTGCACCAATTGCGCGGCAGGGTAGGGCGTGGTGATAAAGAGAGCATTTGTATTTTGATCGCGGAAACACCGATGAATTCCGAAGCCCGGCGGCGCATCAACACCATGTGTGAAACAAACGATGGGTTTAAAATAGCCGAAGTTGATCTTGAAATTCGAGGCCCGGGTGAATTTCTGGGAACAAAACAGTCGGGATTGCCGGATTTTAAAATTGGCGATATCATCACTGACGCGGACATTCTCGAGCAAGCACGCGATGAAGCGTTTCTAACTGTGGAAGATGAAGTGTTGCTGCAACAAGCGATGGCAAAAGCAGATCGTTGGGAGTTTTTTCATCGTTATTTGAAAAAGCTGGAGTTTGCAAAAATTAGTTGAATTGATGAAATTGAATTATTTCTATTTTGAGAATTAACTCACCCAAGTAAAAACAAAATATTGAATGATAAAGGGTTCCTTTGTATCTGGAAAGTGGGCCATAAAATGTACCTGGAGGAAAACTAAAATTGAGTCGTTTTAAAAATCCAAAATCGATAGTCGGTGCTTTGGTATTTTTGGTTTCATTGATTACATATATCAAAACACTGGCTCCAACAACTTCTTTTTGGGATTGTGGCGAGTTTATCGCGACGTCTTATACGCTTGGGGTGCCGCACCCTCCAGGTTCGCCGCTCTTTATTCTTGTCGGCCGTATTTTCTCCATGGTGCCATTCGTAACCGATATCGGGCTGCGGGTCAATATGATTTCTCCGATTCTCAGCGCATTTGCTGCCATGTTTACATTTCTTATCATCGTGCGATTGATCGAAATGTGGCAGGGAAAAGCCCAGACAGTTGAACAAAAAATAATTCATTATGCAAGTGGCGTAATCGGCTCGCTTGCTTTCGCATTTTCCGACAGCCAATGGTTTAACTCTGTTGAAGCAGAAGTTTATGCGGCGTCATTATTCTTCACAGCTATCGTCGTTTGGATGATTTTGGTCTGGACGGAGCGCAGCGAAGAGCCGGCCTCCGATCGGTGGATCTTGTTAATATTTTACACAATTGGCCTCGCAATCGGGGTGCATTTACTGAATGTACTGGCGTTGATACCCGTTTTTATGATTATGTATTTTCAACGTAGCAAGCAAATATCCCTTGAATCAGTGCTCTTGTATGGCGCCGGCGCTGCGCTAAGTTTTGTGGCTATTTATCCGGGTGTTGTCAAAGGAATTCCATTTTTATTGAACGAAGTCGGTTTTCTGCCTGTTTTTGCTGCACCGGTAATTTTAATTATTGCAATCCGCTACACAATTCAGAGCAAGCAACGTATTATTTCTCTCGCCTTGATGTCCTTTTTGCTGGTTTTGATCGGTTATTCAACCTACAGTGCGATATTTATTCGCTCTGGCTTGAACCCGGAAATTGATGAAAATGCACCCGACACCACGGAAAAATTTGTTAAATATCTCAATCGGGAGCAGTATGGAGACTGGTCAATTTTCGATCGTAAATCAAGTCTGGAACGATCCCCAAATGCCAATTTGTACACAGCGAATCCCAGAACGGCGACATCCGCTGAAGTCAATAAATTTTTATGGGACTATCAGATTAAAAAAATGTTTGTCCGTTATTTTGGCTGGCAATACATCGGCAAAGGAGAGGTAAAAGGAGCTGATGGTTTAATTGCCGACACAGTTTCGTTTCGCGGTTTGTTCGGGCTGCCGTTTCTGCTCGGTTTAATTGGCCTGTTGCATCATTTTTGGCGGGATTGGAAACGAGCGTCGGCAGTCATGGTTCTTTTTATAATGACTGGAATTGCTATCGTCATTTATTTGAACCAGATTGATCCGCAACCAAGGGAAAGGGACTACGCCTACACAGGCGCTTTTTTTGCATTTGCATTGTGGATTGGGATAGGGGCGTCGGCACTGCTGGAAAATGTGCGCGATCTATTAAAAATGGAAGCTGCCAAGCGACAAAATATTATAGCCTTAACTTCTCTGATTTTACTGTTTTTAATTCCAGTAAATATGCTGGCGTTTAATTATTTTGAACACTCCCGCGATGGGAATTATGTCGCCTGGGATTATTCAAAAAATATTCTCGAAAGCTGTGAAAAGGATGCGATTGTTTTCACCAATGGGGACAACGACACATTCCCGTTGTGGTATTTGCAGACAGTCGAGGGTATTCGCCGCGATATTCGTGTCGTCAATTTGAGCCTGTTGAATACAGGTTGGTATATTAAACAGTTGCGGGATTTTGAGCCGAAGGTTCCAATATCTCTGGGCGATGAAGCGCTGGAACGCATTGCACCAATGCCCTGGGTTGAGCCGAAGACTGTTGCCATTAAGGTACCGGATGAATCCTTGGCCAAGTGGATGAATGCCGATGAAATTACCGATGACCATCGCGAACTTCGTTTCGAAGTCGGGCCGACGCTGATGGGCCAGGGAATTCGGGTGCAGGATATCATGATTTTGCATATTTTATCGCAGAATAAATTCGAACGCCCGGTATATTTTGCCGTGACCGTTTCGCCGGATAATAAAGTAGGGCTTGGTAATTATTTACGCATGGATGGTCTGGCATTCCGGGTATTGCCAGTCACCAAACCAAAAGACGGTATTGATCCGGAAGTGCTATCGGACAGAATTTTCAATAAATTTGCCTACAGAAACCTCGATAATCCCGATGTTTTCTACAACGACAATATTACAGCGTTGCTTGGAAATTACCGCTCGGCATTTTTGCGATTAGCCCAGTACCAGTTGGAGACCGAGAAAAATAAAGATAATGCATTGAAAACACTGGATTACATGGAAAATGTAATTCCTGAGGAAGTTATTCCTGCCAACGATTTCCGCTATAGTCTGATGATCGGGCAAATGTTTCAGGCGGCAGGTCGCCCGGAAGAACTGAAATGGCGCCTTGATAAAATTGCCTGGAATAGCAGTACACCGCCGAACGAGCGTGCCCGCTTTATTTTTCTCTATGCCCAGCAATTGCAGGATTATGCCGGCGCGGTTAAACTGGCGAAGGATATCGCCAAAACGAACCCGGAAATGCGCCAGGCCTATTACAGCTATTTGATCGATCTGCTCCGCCAGGCCAATCAAATAAACTACGGAAATGAACTCGTCCAGGAATGGCTGCAATTTGATGCCACAAACAGATCGGCGCTCATGCTGCAAAGTCAATTGCAACAAAGCAGCCCGAATGACACGACATCAAATGCAACGAGAGAGCAGTAACCCGGAATAAAGTGCATGCCAGAAAACTTACTCGTAAGTATAATTATTCCCCACTATAACGGCGAGGCGATTCTCATGCGCTGTCTGAAATCCCTCGCCGATCATACGGATTATCCCCATGAAATTTTGCTGGTTGATAATGCTTCCTTTGATGAGAGTGTTCAGATCGCAAAAGAAGCGTTCCCGCAAATTAAAGTAATTCGATCTGAAGAAAATTTGGGTTATGCGGGGGGGTGTAATTTAGGCATGGAAGCGGCAGAAGGTTCCTGGTTGTTGCTGTTGAACAACGATGCGATGGTGACGGCCGGTTGGCTCTCCGAGCTCATGAAATTTGCTCTAACACACCCGAATTACGCTGCATTGCAACCCAAAATTGTTTCTATTGACCGGGATGGCTGGTTTGATTATGCCGGGGCTGCGGGCGGTAAAATGGATGTTTTTGGATTCCCATTCAGTCGTGGCCGAATTTTTTTTACGATTGAAAAAGACGAAAATCAATACGACACAACCAGCGAACTTTTTTGGGCCAGTGGAACCTGTACATTAGTAAAGCGCGATGCTGTCGAAATAACAGGCATGTTTGATTCTGATTTTTTTGCTCACATGGAGGAAATTGATCTCGATTGGCGGTTTCATTTGGCCGGTTTTAAGATTGGTTCTGTTCCAGGTTCGGTCGTAAAACATAGCGCCGGTTCGACTTTGGCACAAGAATCACCGCGAAAAGTATTTCTCAATCACCGCAATAATCTCGAAATGCTGCTGAAAAACTACGGTACTTTGAGTTTGGTTTTGTATTTCCCACCAAGAATTGTCTTTGAATTTTTAGCGATTTTATTTGCTCTCGCAAAATTGGATATCAAACAAGCTATGGCTATATTGAAAGCGCTAATTGCTGTGACTTTCAAGCTACGAAAAATAATTCAGAAACGAAAATCCGTGCAAAAGATTCGGCAGGTCAGCGATAAAACAATCAGACAAAAGATGTTTAAAAGTAGCGTTGTCTGGCATTATTTTGGAAGAGGTAAAAAGACCTATTCGAGTTTAAATTGTGACTAAAAATATGAAGAATTTTGAATTTACCAATTGTCCGCTCTGTGATTGCGAACAAAGTGGATTATATTTAAAAACACCGGACAGATTTGATTTGGGAATTGGCGATTTCTACAATCTTGTTCAATGCAGCGACTGTAAACATATTTATCTCAATCCGCGGCCTGTGGAATCGCAAAGCGGAAAATACTATGAAAATGCTGCGTATTCACCCCATATTTCTACACAAGCCAAACTATCGATCACAGATAAAATTTATGTTAAACTGCGTATTTTCAACAATCGTAATAAACGGACGATGATTGAGAAATTTGCAACTGAACGGAACAGAATTTTAGATATTGGGTGCGGCACCGGGGAGTTTTTACGGGAAATGCAATCGGCTGACTGGCAGGTACATGGTGTTGAAAGAGACCCGGATGCAGCCGCTTTCGGGCGCGACCAAAATAACCTGTCGATAACAACAGGCACTTTGGACGATTTACCGACGGATTTCGAAACGGTGAATGTAATTACAATGTGGCATGTAATGGAGCATATTTATAGCCCACAGGATGAAATAAAAAAGATTTCCAGGGTGCTTTCTGCAGATGGATTGCTTGTTTTGGCTGTGCCCAACTGCGCAAGTTTCGATGCCAAATTTTATAAACAAAACTGGATCGCGTACGATACGCCGCGGCATGTAAATCATTTTCACCTTAAAAGCTTGCAGAAGTTTCTTGAATTGCATAATTTTCAACTGGTGAAAAAGTCAAACTTGTTCCTCGATTCATTATTTAACGTTGTGATGAGTGAACAGCTTATCGAAACACGCTATGGAACATCCGTGGTTGGGAGATTGTTCCATTTTTTACGCGCTGCGATAATTGGCTTTGTTTCGATAATGGCAGGCTTATTTTCACCTTTGTTGGAACAAAGCCGCGGTGCGACATTGCTCACTATTTGGCGTAAAACTTAGATATTCCTCTGATTTAAAATTGAAAGTGAAACCTTGTTTGTTAGGGTGTATTGAACTAAGAACTGACGGTAAGTTTTTAGAAAGAACAACGAGGAAAGGCAAATAAATGGAAAAATTTTTAATCCTATTGGCCCTGATTGGTTTTGGATTCAGCTCTGGATGCGCAACAAAGAAAACCGCCAAAGGCCAGGAAAACAGAATTATAGTCGTCGCTGACAGTGCGCTTTATAATGTTTTACAACCACATCTCGCCAATGTTTATGAAAGGGAAGTACGAACGCCCTGGCCTGAAAAACGTTTCCAGCTTACTTACATGCCTGGCAAAGAATTATCCCGCGCCAGCATCCAACATAATGTTATTATGATCGGGCTTCTCGCCGGTACCGATATAACTTCAAATCAAGTTAAACAAATGCTAAATCCGGAATTGCTCGACAAGGTTCGGCAGGGTGAAGGCTATGTTTTTCGAAAACAAAATCCCTGGGCTGAAAAACAACTCTTACTTGTTTTTGCCGGAGAATCGGCAGAACAATTAATTGATAATATCACAGGAAACAAGAACTATTTGTACTCTTTAATGCACAACAATTTAATCGCCCGGACCTCGGAGATAATTTACTCACGCTATGAGCAGAAAGAATTCGCAGATTCACTCATGAAAAACTATGGCTGGCGGGTGCGAATTCCCCACGATTATCACTTTTTTCAGGATATACCACAAAACAACTTCGTTCATTTCCGGAGAATTAATCCCGAACGCTGGATCTATGTCCACTGGGTAAAAACCGAAGACCCGACAATCATCCTTGATAAAAAGTGGTTTTTAAAAAAACGTGCTGAAATTGGCCGCTTGCATTATGAAAATGATGTGGTTGTCGACACGCTGTATAAATTCAGTGAAACAGAAATTAACGGGCGTTGGGCGCTGCAATTTGAGGGATTGTGGGAGAATAAGGAAAAGGTAGCTGGTGGTGCCATGAAAGCATTTGTTTTTTATGATGAAAATACCCAAAGAGCCTACATCATTGATATAGCGATATATGCCCCGTCGCGAAATAATAAACTTGCCTATCTCAATCAACTGGAAGCCATTGCCCGCACTTTTCGAACCCGGGAAGATTTACAACAAGAAAAATTAAAGGTAAAAAGCAATTAAACAAACCCGATAGACTTGAAGGATAGAATTATGTCAAAAGTCGCCATTTTGATTGGCAGTAAAAGTGATAAAGATAATATTAAAAATTGTCAGAAGTATTTGGATTATTTTGGTATCGAAAATGAACTCCTGATACTATCAGCACACCGGAACCCTGCACAAGTGGCTGAATTCAGCACCAAGGCCAGGGGGGAAGGTTATGTGGCCATCGTGGCAGCTGCTGGAATGGCAGCTCATTTGGCAGGTGTTGTAGCAGCTCATACTACACTGCCTGTCATTGGCGTGCCGATGCCGGGATCGGCACTTCAGGGTGTTGATGCACTTTATTCAACAGTGCAAATGCCGACAGGAGTCCCCGTCGCAACAATGGCGATTGGTTCCGCGGGCGCAGCAAACGCGGCGATTTTTATCGCAGAGATGCTTTCTCTCGGCTCGGAAAAATTAGAAAAAAAACTCACCGAATTCAGAAAAAACGGTGCAAGATTATAATTGACTGCTTCAGTTTATCTGTTTCAGATTGCATTCGACAGAACATCCGGCCTATGAAAAAAATAGCATTCGTTGGCACTTTTATCCGCGATGAAATCGTTCCGCTGCAGGGAAAAAACAAACAGAGTATTGGTGGCCTTTTTCATGGATTAGCCGCAGCTGCATTTCTGGCACAGGATGAATTCAAGCTATTCCCTGTTGCAAACATTGGTCGCGATTTTGAACCTGTTCTGAAAGCAGCGTTGAAAAATCTTCCACGGGTCGATGTGCGTTTTCTTACTGTACTCCCAAATATCAATACAGCCGTGACCTTAAATTATGTGAGCGAAACCGAACGGGAAGAGACATCCACTGCTTTGATGCCTCCGGTTGATCCAGAAATAATTGAACAACTTAAACTATTCTCAGCTGTTCTTTTTAACATGGTCTCCGGTGAAGATATCACGCTGAATACTTTAAAACAATTTCGCCAAAACTCAGAATCACTCATTTATTTTGATTTTCATACGCTTGCACTGGCGCGGGATGAATCCGGGAAACGATTTCCGCGGCGACCTTCCAATTGGCAGGAGTGGTTTAAATATGTCGATTATGTTCAGATGAACGAAAATGAAGCAGCTATCCTGTTTGGTTCTGAAATTCAAAACAATCTGCGTAAAATGAATGAATTCATACACCGTCTTTTTCAGTTTGGGCCGCGTGGAATTTTTATAACACTGGGGAGTAAAGGCGTTCTGGCCGGGGTGAAAAGTGAAGATGATTCAATAAATCTGCAATTAATCAGCCCCGCAAACCTTCCAGGGCAAGTTATCGATATTATTGGCTGTGGCGATACATTTGGTTCTGTTTTTCTTTTGCAGTTTCTGCGATCAACCAATTTTTGGGAATCCGTAAAAAAAGCTGTGCATATTGCCTCGCTAAATACAACATTTTTAGGCTCAGTCACCAGGAAAAATTTCGAGGAGAAAATTCAACCCTATGCATAAAGTTAAAGCCAATGTTCTCGTTACCGGTGCCCATGGATTGCTTGGGTATAATTTGATAAAGCAATTGAAAAACAAATTTGATGTATTTGCCCTCGATTTATTTATAAAGAAAGAATTGTGCCTTCAAGGTGTTAAATATATCAAAGCGGATATCACAAATCAAAAAGAGATGACAGCGCTGATAAAAAGCCATCATCCAAGATATATATTTAACGCGGCAGCTTATACAAATGTTGATGGCGCTGAAACAGAAAAAGAGTTGTGCTGGAAAATTAATGTCGAAGGGGTGGCGCGGCTTGCGCATGCAGCACGTCTTAGCGGCAGCCGGTTAATTCATGTTTCTACGGATTATATTTTTGATGGCAATAGTGGACCGTATAGTGAAGATATCAAACCAGATCCCTTGGGATATTACGGCAAATCCAAATTGGCCGGAGAAAATGAATTGACAACTTCCGGGGCCAATTGGGCAATCGGGAGAACGATGGTTTTGTATGGATTTGCGCCCGGTGCACGCTTGAACTTCGTAACATGGATAGTTGAACAGTTGCGTAATAAAAACAAGATTCGCATCGTTGACGATCAAATCGGCAATCCAACCCTGGCCAGCGATCTGGCTTCCGCGCTGATAAAATTAGCCGTATCCAGCATTAACGATGTATTCCATTTATCCGGCAGCGAAATTATTGACCGCTACCATTTTGCCAAAATGGTTGCAGATGTTTATCAACTTGATCCCAATCTGATCGAACGTATTAAAACTGCCGATCTCGGCCAGGCTGCCAATCGACCACTGAACTCAGGATTTTTATTAAAAAAAGCAAAAAAGGAACTTGGGATACAAATGCTTGACGCTCGTAGTGGAATTGAGCAGTTAAAATCTGAAATAGAAAATAAACATGAATAAGAGAATCATCGCTGAGAGGACCTGAATGAAGACGTTAATTGTCATTCCCACATATAACGAAGTAACGAATATCGAGAATCTGATCGCCAACATTTTCCAGGTGACAAGCGATAATGTCGATTTGCTCTTTGTCGACGATAATTCGCCAGACGGGACAGCAGAGGAGATAAAAAAAGTGATGGCGACCAATGAGCGTGTACACATCCTGGAGCGATCCCGAAAAATGGGATTAGGCACAGCTTACGTTGCAGGTTTCAAGTATGCAATCAATAAAAAATATGATTTTATCTTTGAAATGGATGCTGATTTATCCCACAATCCTGCTGATGTACCACGCATTTTAAAAGCAATGGATAATTTTGATCTCGTGATTGGATCCCGGTATTTAACTGGTGTGAACGTAATAAATTGGCCTTTATCCCGCCTCATTCTTAGTCTGTGGGCCAATTGGTACACCCGGACGATTACCGGTTTGCCGCTTCAGGATTGCACAGCTGGATTTAAATGTTTTCGCCGTGAAGTGCTGGAAAACATCGATCTCGACAATATTCGCAGTGATGGATATTCATTTCAAATTGAATTGCACTGGTTTGCATGGAAAAAAAAGTACCGCATTAAAGAGCTGCCGATTATTTTTACCGATCGCGAGAGTGGCAGCAGTAAAATGTCGAGAAAAGTAATGATTGAGGCTGCTTTCATGGTTTGGCGTCTTAAATTTAATGAATTGTTTGCAAAACATAAATATTAGGCCGCCTAACAAAAGGACAGATTTTAAAGTTTTATGGAACAAAAACACCCTTCTGTGACCGCACAATCCGAGCGTAATTCCCCGGAAGACCCGATTCGTATCTCCATTGTAATCGTCAATTATAATGTAAAACCATTTGTTCAACAAGTTTTGCATTCCCTGGAAAAATCGTTGAAGCAAATTCCTTCGGAGATATTTGTCGTGGATAACGCCTCCGACGATGGCAGCCAGAAAATGATTCAGGAGCAATTTCCGCAGATCCATTTAATCGCGAATACGCAGAATATTGGTTTTTCCAGAGCGAACAATCAGGCAATCAAAAAGTCAAGGGGTGCGTATATTGTTCTGCTCAATCCAGATACGATTACCCAGGAAGATACCTTCTCTAAAATGCTGGAATTTATGGACATGCACAAAGACGCGGGCATGGCCACATGCAAAGTATTAAATCCCGATGGCAGTTTGCAATTGGCTTGCCGCCGCAGTTATCCGACACCCTGGGTTGCCTTCACCCGGTTGATTGGTCTGAGCTATTTTTTTCCAAATTCTAAACTGTTTGGCCGTTACAATTTAACTTATCTCCCCGAAAATGAAACCACAGAAGTCGAAGCCATTTCAGGCTCGTTCATGATGGTACGCCGGCACGCGCTGGAGCAGATTGGTTTGCTGGATGAAGAATTTTTTCTCTATGGGGAGGATTTGGACTGGTGCTACCGGACGATCGAAGCAGGATGGAAAATTTACTACGCACCAATTACACAATTAATCCATTTTAAAGGGGAGAGCAGCAAGCAAAGTCATCTTGACGGGTTGTTGATATTTTACAAAGCGATGGCTCTGTTCGTAAAAAAACACTTCCGGAAAAGATACTTTTTTATAACTTACCAAATTTTACTTTTCGCAATCTGGACACGCGCTGGATTGAGCTTTCTGCAAAATTCAATGCGTACCGCCGCTGTTCCGGCATTTGATTTACTTTTGCTGCAAATTTCGCTGCTTGCATCGTTGTATTTCAAATTTGGCCATTTATCTTTCTGGATTGACTATTTGCCTGTAAATATTGTTTATTCGGCTGTATGGCTATCCTGTTTGATTATAACAGGATCGTACGGCAAATGGAAATTTTCCTCATCCAAGGCTGGATTTGCAATTTTAAGCGGCTTTCTTATAAATAGCGCAATTACATACTTTTTTAAAGATTATGCCTACTCCCGGGCTGTGATGCTCTTTGCGGGTGGCATGAATTTTTTCCTGATTAGTGGCTGGCGATTTTTTCTAAAATTTTTGCACCGATTTGATCTTGCGCCTTTTCACGGCACGCTTGGACACACGCTCCTGGCAAGACCAACGCTTCTTGTTGGCGATTTTTCCAAAGGCGAAAAAGTGCTTGAGAAATTACGGACACGCATCGGTGCAGGATATGATATTATCGGATTGGTGAGCATAAACCCCGAAGATATCGGCAAAGAATATAATGGCGTTTCCGTTTTAACGACACTGGAAAGCCTTGATGAGACAGTACACAGAAGAAAAATAACCGAAGTTATTTTCAGCACGCAACGAATTTCATATGATCATATATTAGCAGCCTTAACAAAATCACGTTCGCATTCGGCCCATTTTAAAATTATTCCGAGCAATCTTGATGTGGTCATTGGCAAAGCGAGCATCGATCAATTGAGCGATGCTCCACTTCTTGACATCGAATACAAATTAGCTTCAAATGCCAATAAAATAAAAAAGCGAATGTTCGATTTTATCGTCTCATTATTATGTTTAACTTTCGCAATGCCTGTTTTTTTCGTATATTTCATTTTTAATAAATCCAGGTGGCAAAAAATTAATCTACCGTTGACAGCCGGGAAGCGTCACAAAGTATTAAAAGTAGGCTATCTTAAAAAGGGCCGGTTTTTAGCAAAACTACCCCTTATGTGGTATGTGTTGAAAGGCGATTTAAGCATCGTCGGAAGAGAATTATTCGACTATGGCATTCAGGGTGATTCACCCCTCATTTTGGTGAAGCCAGGCTTGACAGGACTGACGCAAGTGGGCCGGAACAGGAAATTAAGCGCTGACGAGAAAGAAAAATACCGCTTGTTTTATATTATGAATTATTCAATTTTGCTTGATATTGAGATAATTTTCAAAACGATTTTTAAAATTTAGCTGGAGTAACAAAGCACGATGCAAAATTTTGTTCTTGATTTTGAAAAGCCAATTATAAAATTGGAACAACAAATAAAAGAAATGCAAGACTATGCCCGCTCTGAGGGTATTTCTCTGGACGATGAAATCGATCGCTTGCAATCGAAAGCGCGGAAAATGCAGAGCGAGATTTTTGCGAAATTAACACGCGAACAAAGAGTGAAATTGGCGCGACATCCACAGCGCCCGTTCACCCGTGATTATATCGAACGAATAATTGAGGATTTTGTTGAACTACACGGTGACCGCGCTTTCAGCGATGATCCGGCTATTATTGCCGGATTGGGCAAACTTGGTAGCGAAAAAGTCATAATTATGGGCCATCAGAAAGGGAGGGACACGAAACAAAAATTGCACCGGAATTTTGGCATGGCCCATCCGGAAGGCTATCGCAAAGCCCTCCGTGTGATGAAACTGGCTGTAAAATTTAACCGTCCAATTATTTTACTGGTTGACACACCGGGTGCATATCCGGGGATTGGGGCCGAGGAACGGGGTCAGGCCGAAGCGATTGCACGAAATTTATTTGAAATGGCTGTTATGCCTGTGCCAATCGTTATTGTCATTATTGGCGAAGGAGCATCGGGTGGTGCTCTGGGCATTGGCGTCGGCGATAAAATATTGATGATGGAAAATACATGGTTCTCCGTTATCTCTCCCGAGGGGTGTTCGTCTATTCTGCATAAAGATGCCGGCAAAGCTGGAGAAGCTGCCGAAGCGCTCAAACTTACCGCGCCGGATTTATTAGAACAGAATGTTATCGATATCGTTGTTAAGGAGCCGCCGGGCGGCGCCCATCGTGACCATGACGAAGCAGCGCAGATACTTAAAAAAGAAATACTCGACGTCCTGAAGAAGCTAAAAAAAATGAAACCGGATGCGCTCGTTGCCAAACGAATTGAAAAATATGAGAACATGGGTTTTTACTCACAGCATCCCTTTCGCGAAGGTTAATCTTTACAAAAATGGTAGAACATAAAACCCAGGTTCGTGTGCGATTTGCGGAAACAGATCAGATGGGCGTTGTTTATCATTCCAATTATTTTATTTGGTTTGAAATAGGGCGGACAAGTCTGCTGCGAGATGCCGGGCTCCCATACAAAAAATTGGAAGAAAATGGTATTTTACTACCGGTAATAACAGCAAATTGCAATTTCTTTAAATCCGCCCGCTATGATGATATGCTGACGATTCATACAAAAATTAATGAAAAACCCCGGGCTCGAATTCATCTCGAGTACACGATTACCAACGAGAAACAGGAAAAGCTGGCAGAAGGCTTCACAATTCACAGTTTTATTCGGCGTGATGGCAGGCCCGTCCGTCCGCCAAGGGAATTTAAAAATATTATGGCTCCTTACTTCCCGGATTCATGATTTAAGAGATATAATTGCTAAAATCCAGTTTTTACATAGAACCAAATTTCTGTTGTTTTCTATTTTCGTATTTTCATATATTTTGCATTCCTGAAAATCAATAAATCAGGTCAGCAACTTGTTCAATAAGACAGGCATTTGATATGGCTTCCGTCTCATTAAAACGTAAAGTCTTAATTTTGAATCAAAGTTATGAGCCTTTGAGTGTTGTAACCGCTCAAAAAGCCATCGTATTGGTGTATCTTGGAAAAGCCGAAATAATTGAAAAATACCCGGCTCTGGTGATTCGATCAATTATGCTAAGTTATCCATATCCGAGTATTATCCGGCTGTGTAATTATGTTTGCATCCCGCGAAAACGCGTCATTCTTTCTCGGAAAAATGTTTTACGCCGGGATGGATTCCGCTGCCAGTATTGCGGAGGAAAGTCCCATCCGTTGACTGTCGACCACGTGATCCCAAAAAAGATGTCAGGCCCCGATTCGTGGGAAAATCTGGTATGTGCCTGTTTTAAATGTAATAATAAAAAGGGCGACAGGACGCCAGAAATGGCAAATATGCATTTGTTATCAAAACCAAAGAAACCCAATTATCTTTTCTTTATCCAGCAGGAAATAAAGTTTACGGATGATAACTGGAAACCTTATTTATTTATGAGTTGATTAAGATGATTACGGCAATGAAAGTTAAGTATGAAAAATAAACGAATTTTGAGTGGAATTCAGCCATCTGGAACTTTGCATATCGGGAATTATTTTGGTGCGATACGGCAGTTTTTAAATCTGCAGGTTGAAAATGAATGTTATTATTTTATTGCGAATTATCATGCTTTAACGACGATTAGCGATCCGAAAATTCTGGCAGAAAACAGCCGCCAGGTCGCGCTTGATTACCTCGCGCTTGGCCTCAACCCGGAAAAAGCAGCACTTTTTATGCAATCCGATGTGCCGGAAGTGACCGAACTGGCCTGGATTCTCTCAACGGTAACTTCGATGGGCTTATTGGAAAGAGCGCATTCTTATAAAGATAAAACAGCCCGTGGCATTTTACCATCGCACGGACTGTTCGCATATCCGGTTTTAATGGCTGCCGATATCCTGATTTATGACAGCGACCTTGTTCCCGTCGGCAAAGATCAAAAACAACATCTCGAAATGACACGCGATATTGCCATCCGTTTTAATAATATTTATGGTGAAATACTGACTGTTCCGGAGCCAATGATTTTATCTGATGTGGCTGTGGTTCCGGGAATTGATGGGCAGAAAATGAGTAAAAGTTATGATAATACCCTGGAAATATTTCTCGAATATAAACCATTAAAAAAGAAAGTGATGCGTATTGTCACTGATTCAAAATCACTCGAGGAATCCAAAGATCCGGAGGCATCGACTATTATCGATTTATACAAACTTTTTGCAACGCCTGTTGAGCTGAATGACATGAAAAAGAATTTTCTTTCAGGCGAGTACGGATATGGCCATGCAAAAAAAGAATTGTTAGATAAAATGTTTTCCTATTTTGAGGATGCCCGAAATAAGAGAAATGAGCTTCAAAATAATTTAGATTACATTGAAGAAGTCCTTCAAGAAGGTGCGAAAAAGGCACGCAAACGATCATCGGAAGTGATGGAGAGGGTGCGCCAAGCGGTTGGTATCATTCGACCGGAAATTGTATTACAAAAAATGTTCGAAGAAAAATTGCTATTAAAAAAATGAGCTATCATGTTCAACTTGAAAATTTCGATGGTCCATTGGACCTGCTTCTTTTTTTAATCAAAAAAAATGAAGTTGATTTGTTTAATATTCCCATTGCGGAAATAACCCGGCAATATTTGGAATATGTTGAAATTATCAAGATGCTGGATCTTGAATATGCAAGTGATTTTATCCTTTTAGCGGCAACCTTGATTCGAATTAAAGCCCAGATGTTACTGCCCAAAAGTCCGATTGAGGACGACGAAGAGGTTGAAGAAGATCCCCGTGATGAGCTCATACGACAATTGCTTGAATATCAACGCTTTAAAGAGATAACCGGAGATATGTCCGAGTTGGAACAACAGCGGCGTCTCGTTTACAGCCGGCGTTTTTTCGATTATAACACGGAGGATGAGGAGATCATCTGGGAGCCAAATGGCAATTATTCACTATTTGAGCTCATGAGCATTTTTAAAGAGGTGCTGAAACGCAAGCCGCGCATAACACATCATCATATCGAGCAACATTCAGTGACCGCTGAGGAACAAATGGCCTTCCTGTTAACCGAGTTGGCAAATAACAACGGCGTGCTACTTTTTTATGAATTGGCGGAAAAATTAACAACGCGAATCGTGGTTATCGTCACATTTATAGCTATGTTGGAACTTATAAGAGATGGAAAAATAGTGATCACACAATCGTCGACTTTCGGTGAAATATGGATAAAAATGAAAAAGTAGAATTCAGGCAGTTTATGAAAATGCTTGAGGCTATAATTTTTGCCGCAGACACACCTGTGAGCGAAAAAAACCTGAAATCCTATTTAAGTGATGAAATAAATGGCTACTCAATTCAGGAAACTGTGGATATTTTAAACGGCGAATATATAGAATCTGGTCGCGCTTTTAATATTGTAACGGTAGCCGGCGGATATCAGATGATAACATTACCAGAATATGCCGGGTATATCAAAAAAATGTACACAGGGCGTATTCGAAATAAATTATCGCAGGCAGCCCTGGAAGTCCTGGCCGTGGTTTCGTTTAAACAACCTATCAGCAAAGCCGATATTTCCGCTGTACGCGGTGCAAATTCCGATGGCGTCGTTAAAAACTTGCTCGAGAGACGCCTTGTTACAATTTCGGGACGCGGGGAAGGAATTGGACGTCCGCTTCTATACTCGACAACCCCTGAATTTCTGGAATATTTTGGTATTAATAATATCAACGAATTGCCCAAACCACGTGAAATAGAGGAACTCTTCAAGGAAGGTAATTACTCTGATCAAATTGTTGAAACGCTTGCTGGTTTGGAAGAGTCCGACGATTCGGGTGATGTTTTAGAAGAAAATGAACAAGCAGGAGATGATGCAACAAACAAAAATCAGGCTGAATAAGTTTCTTGCCCAGGCAGAATTGGGCTCACGCCGGTCTGTTGAAAAACTGATTTTATCCGGGTGGATAAAAGTTAACGGCGAAACAATCACCTCTCCCGGCCACCAAATCGATCCCGAATCGGATACTGTTGTTTACGATGGCAACATAATCAAACAAGATGTTGAACCTACCTATATCATTCATAATAAACCTGTCGGTTATATCTGCTCCAAAAGCGATGAGAAAAATAGAAAAACTGTTTATAATTTGGTGCGAACACCGCAGAGAATTTTCTCAATCGGTCGATTGGATAAAGAATCTGAAGGATTACTTTTGTTTACCAACCATGGTGAATTTGCCAATAGCCTGATCCACCCAAAATATAAAGTAGAAAAAAAATACAACGTAATTTTAAAGAAGCCGGCACCACCGCAAATTCGGGAAATGTTTACAAGAGGGGTGATGATTGACCGATCAGTGCGCGCTAAAGCACACATCCACTTTCCAAATACAAAAAATCGCAAAGTATGCGTTGTAACTATCACAGAGGGTCGAAATCGGCAAATTCGTAAAATGTTTGCCGTGGTTGGGGCCCGAGTGAAATACTTGCAGCGTTTTCAAATAGATACACTTAAACTTGGCTCGCTTGCCCCTGGGGCATGGCGTTATTTAACGAAAAGAGAGTTATTATCTCTTAAAAAAGCTGTGGAGTTGGACCATGGAGATAACAAATAAACGTGTTTTGGTTCTTGGTGGTGCCGGTTTGGTTGGAATGGCTATTTGCCGCAGGATGCTGAAAGAGTCGCCGGATGAGATTATCGTGGCCAGCCTGACTGAAGACGAATCGAATGAAGCGTGCGAAGCGCTTAAGCGGGAATTACAGGGGAAAACGATTGTAACAGCAGAATGGGGAAATATTTTCGTCCGGGATAGTTTGCAAAACTTGCCACGAAACGAATTAATTGAAAACTCAGAAAACCGATTATTGATGATGGATGATGTTCTTGGCGAATTAAGTGATAAAGTCCTGAAATCAAGCTATTTATATCAAATTTTGATGCGCTATAGGCCGCACGTAGTAATCGACTGCATCAATTCGGCCACCGCGTTAGCTTATCAAGATGTTTTCACGAGTTACCGCGAAGTTGCAAAACAACTGAGTCATGCTAAATCAGGTAAGCCTAATTCCGCTGAGCTCATATCCGAAGTCGAGAAACTTTTGTGTACACTTTATATTCCGCAACTTATTCGTCATGTACAACTTTTGTATGAGGGGATGCGCCGGGTCAAATCCGAATTTTACTTTAAAATTGGAACCAGTGGAACCGGTGGCATGGGGCTCAATATTCCATACACGCACTCTGAGGAAAAACCAAGCCGGGTACTTTTGAGTAAATCTTCGGTTGCTGGAGCACATAGTTTGTTGCTATTTCTGATGGCACGCACACCCGACGCACCAATAACCAAAGAGATTAAACCCACGGCAGCCATCGCCTGGAAAAGAATAATTTACGGAGAAATTCATAAAGGCAAAAAGCCGGTGCAATTGTATGACTGCCCGGTGGAAAATGCGTTAAAACTCGGTTCAATCCTTAAAATTAAGGATGAATCTGGTGCTAAACCGCTTGGTAAAAAAGTGCTTGAATCGGTATTTATCGATACGGGTGAAAATGGGATATTCTCTAATGCTGAGTTTGAAGCGATTACATCTTCTGGACAGATGGAATTCATCACACCTGAGGAAATTGCCCGCAGCGTTATTTTTGAACTAAAAGGCGGCAATACAGGCCACGATATTATCAATGCCCTCGATAATGCTACGATGGGGCCGACGTATCGAGCCGGTATTTTACGGCAGCGTGCGCTAAAACGGATGCAAGATTTGATGGAGGAAAATAACTGTCCCAGCGTTGCATTTGAACTGCTCGGACCGCCACGGTTGAGTAAATTGCTCTTTGAGGGGCATTTATTTAAGCTTGCATTTAAAACAATGGCGAACGTGCGAAATGCGACTGTAACTGAAATGAGTAAAAAACTGGAAAAAATTATTTCTGAGGATAAAAAATTACGCTCCGAAATCATTTCGATTGGCATCCCGATTCTGATGCCAAATGGCAAGCAATTGCTGCGCGGACCAACGATGAAAATTCCTCCTTATCGTGGTGAACCCGAATTTGAGGTGACGCCGGATAACATAAGAAAATGGTCTTACGATGGCTGGGTCGACCTGCGCGAGGAAAATATGCTGCTTTGGAAAAAACGTTTTGATGGCATATACGAGGAAATGTATTTGCTTGCCGATGACAACACAAGCTCGGAATACGACCGCGATGTCTCGTATTGGCTGGAAGATGATACCATCAACACAGGCAAAGTTGCCGGATGGATTTTAGCCAATGAAGAGCAGGGTGCTCGAATGAAAGATTAATTATATGGAGAATTAGCTCAAATAGAAGCATGGTCTTGAATTATTTTCGAGGTCATGCTTTTTTTAAACCCACTTTTTTCTCCTTCAATTCAGTTGATATTGACAATGAAATCACTAAAAAAAATAGTGGCTGAATTTCATATATTTAAAATAATTTTACAATATCTCGTGACGGTGAATATTATGAAGTTAAATATTTCAGAAATATTTGATTTTATAGTTTAATAACCAATTCTTTGATTGTTTTTTAAGAAAAAGCATCGTATAATTAAAGCTGATGAAAATTCAGCAGCCAAAGCATGATAAGACAAACGAAATCATTGCTATCGATGGCCCTGCAGGTTCAGGGAAAAGTACGACAGCCAAGCTGGTTGCAACCAAGCTCGGCTTTACTTTTTTAGATACCGGTGCATTGTACCGTGCAGTCACACTTGAAGCATTAGAAAAACGCCTCGATCTTGAGGACGAAGAAACCCTGGATCTACTGATTTCTTCAACTGAATTTAAATTGCAAGCCGCTGGAAATATGACCCGGGTGTGGTCAAATTCTAAAGAGATCACGGAAGAAATTCGTTCATTGGAAGTGACGAACAATGTGAGTCTTGTCTCAAAGCATGCAAAAGTACGACACGCCATGGTTACCCTGCAGCGTAAAATTGCCTCGGCCGGAAATTATGTCGTTGAAGGACGAGACATTGGGACAGTCGTTTTCCCACATGCACAATTGAAAGTTTTTTTACAGGCTTCTCTAAAAGCGCGAACAACAAGAAGAAAACTCGAGCTGGAAAAAAAGGGAACGATGGTATCGTTCACAAAATTGCGCGATGAAATCGTTGCGCGTGATAAATTCGATTCCGAGCGAGCTGTTGCACCACTAAAAAAAGCGGTTGATGCTTTTGTGCTTGATACAACCGAATTGACAATTGAGCAACAAGTTGATAAAATTGTCGGGATGTATCAACAAACTGTCCACTGATATCGGCGAAGATATTTCCGGATAGTAGTTTTACATGTAAAAAATCTATGCTCACGGGCGTAGAAAAAAATAAAAGGAGGCTTTTTTAAATGTCTAAACCACAAACCCAAAATCAGCTCTTTGCTGATGAAGAAAAGGTCGTTAGTTTTAGCGATCTCAAAGAAGAACAGGAATACGGTGAGGAGGAATATGAAAATTTCTTACAACTGTATGACAACACTATCGAGGATTTCGTTGAAGGCGAACTTGTCGTTGGTCGTGTAATTGCGATCTCCCACAAAGACGTCTCGATTGATATCGGCTTTAAATCTGAAGGCATCGTTTCTATTGAGGAATTTACCGAGCCTGATGAATTGAAAATCGGTGACGAAATCGAAGTTTTTCTCGATAATGTAGAAAATGTTGATGGTGAACTTGTTCTTTCAAAACGCAAAGCTGATTTTATGCGTGTATGGGCAAAAATCACGGACTCGTTTGACCGCGGTGATGTCCTTACAGGCAGATGCGTTCGTCGCATCAAAGGCGGTATTGTTGTCGATATCATGGGTGTCGATGCCTTTCTGCCTGGATCACAAATCGATGTTCGGCCAATTCGCGATTTCGATGCATTTATTGGCAAAGATCTCGATTTTAAAATCGTTAAAGTGAATGAGCTTCGCAAGAATATCGTAGTTTCGCATAGAGTTCTTGTGGAAGAAACACTCAAGGAACAGCGCGGTAAAATCCTCGAAAATCTTGAAAAAGAACAAGAACTCGAAGGTACAGTTAAGAATATTACCGATTTCGGTGTCTTTATCGACCTCGGTGGTGTGGACGGCTTGTTACACATTAACGACCTCTCATGGGGCCGTGTCAGCCATCCATCAGAGATTGTTTCGCTCGACGAAACGATTACCGTTCAGGTCCTCGATTTCAATGATGAGAAAGACAGAATTTCTCTTGGTTTGAAACAACTGCAACCCCATCCGTGGATTGATGTTGACGAGAAATACCCGGTTGGAGCAATCATTGAAGGTAAAGTTGTCAGTATCTCTGATTATGGCGCATTTATTGAACTGGAAAAAGGCGTTGAAGGCCTGATCCACATTTCAGAAATGAGTTGGACACAGCATATTCGCCATCCTTCGAAACTTGTTACCATCGGTGAAGTTATCGAATGCAAGGTATTAAGCCTCGATGCCGAAGACAGGAAGATATCGCTTGGCTTGAAACAACTTGAGCCAGATCCATGGGATCAAATTGAAGACCGCTATCCTATCGGTTCAGCCCAGCACGGAATCGTGCGCAATTTGACTAATTTTGGCGCTTTTGTCGAACTGGAAGAAGGAATTGATGGTCTCGTCCACATATCCGATCTTTCATGGACGAAGAAAATTCGCCACCCTGGAGAAGTTCTGAAGAAAGCAGAAGAAATTGATGTCGTTGTTCTGAATGTGGATAAGGGCAATCGTCGAATTTCTCTCGGCTATAAGCAGACAAAACAAAATCCGTGGGATAATTTCGAGAACGCCTACAAAGTCAGCACCAAGACAAGTGGTAAAATTGTCCGGATGATTGACAAAGGCGTTATCGTTGAATTGCCGGATGAAGTTGACGGTTTTGTCCCGATCAGTCATCTTGTAAAAGATAATTTGGGCAAACCATCTGATGCATATGCTGTTGGTGATGATTTGGAACTGTCGGTGATCGAATTCAATGCTGAGAATAAGAAAATCATCCTTTCTGAAAAAGTCGCTGTTGAAGGCATGCCAGACGATGCAAAACCTTCAGTTGCTGAAGATGCTGAGAAGGAAGCGGCGCCAAAAGCAGTTACTGAGACTGAATCAGAAACACCTGTGAACACTGCTGCCGAAGAGGAGCCGGTTGCCGAAGCAGCGGCCGAAACCGAACCATCAACCGATGAGACGGCAAAAGTTGAAGCTGCACCACCTGTTGAAGTTGTCGCTGAACCCGCTGCGGAAGAAGTGAAAACTGAAGTAGTCGCAGATGAATCTGAAGCAGCTAAAACTGATACTGTGGAAGATGATTCCACATCTGAAGAAGCTGAGGTTGACGACGCAAAGAAATAATATTTTTATGGCTGTATGCTGTTTTCGGCATACAGCCTGTTTTCACCTGACATCATAAGGAGCTATCCATGTGGATCGTACGCTGGGTATTTACTGCAATAATTGTTTTGTTTATTTTGGGATTTGCTTTACAAAATACAGCTGAACAAGTATCTGTGGTACTTATAAAAGGGAGTTTCGAAACAGGCCCGTTGCCGATTTGGATCGTGGTTTATATCTCATTTGCTCTTGGTGTTGTGTTCTGGCTTTTTATGTCAATTTTCCAGGTATTTGCTCTAAAAACTGATATCCGGAAAGCAAATCTTCGCAATTCCAAACTGCGCAAGGAATTGGATAATTTACGCAACCTATCGATCGAGTCCGACATTGAGTTGTTACCCGCTCCGGAAAATAAACCCGATTCTGCCAAGCCAGAAAAATAATTCTCATTTATTGTACTTAATTTAAATAAAAACCTATGGAAGAACTTAAAATACTGATTTTTACCCTTTTGGGCGTAATCGTACTTGCCGGTCTTTCATTTATTTCATGGAAGCGCAAACCCAAAAAAGAGAATGATGCGGCAGCAGATTATGCAGCTGGATTGAATTATTTATTAGAAGATGATGTCACGATGGCGTTACGCAAACTTCGGGACACTGTTCAGAAAGATACAACCAATATTGATGCTTACATAAAAATTGGCGATATTTTGCGGGAAAATGGTAATTCTGAACAAGGAATTAAGATTCATCGCGACCTGACAGCACGGACGACTCTTTCTGAAGTCCAACGAATGCAAGTATTTCGCAGCCTTGTTGCCGATTATGAAAAGCTGGAAAGACTGGATCTGGCGCTCAAAATGATTAGTAAAATCTGGGAAATCAAACCGGATGATCTCTGGGCAAAAGAGAAGCAACTGCAAATTTTTGAAAATCTTGGCCAGTGGGAAGACGCTGCAGGAGCCTACAAAAGTTTAGCGAAAATTAAAGGAAATTTGAATAAGGCGAAATTGGCCACTTATAAAATAAATATGGGCAAAAAATTCGCTGCTAATAACAAAGAAAAAGATGCCCGGCTCGCTTTTCGTGAAGCTTTCAAGATCGACAAACAATCGGCTGACGCATACATTGGATTAAGCGATAGTTATATGCGGGAGAAAAGACCGCAAGATGCGCTGAATACATTGAAAAAGTTTGTTCAAAATGCGCCCGACCAGGCATCCGCAGCTTTTCAGCCGATCAAAGATTTGCTCTATCAATTGGGTGAATTCGGTGAAATCGAAAATATATATAATCAGGTAATTACGCAAAGCCCGGAAAACTGGGAAGCATACATGCATTTAGCCCGGCTGAAAGTGAAAAAAGGCCATTTGGATCAGGCTATCGACATTTGCCAAAATGTGTTGCAGTTAAACCCTGAATACGCGCCAGCCCGGGAACATTTAATTCGCTATTACCATCGAAGTGGTAAAGATTTGTTAGCTGTTGAACAAGCCATCGCTTTAATTAATAATCGTGAGTCCTGATTTTTTAGAGATGGATGTGATTTCTTTTTATGTACTTTCGGAATTTTTATAAATATTTTTGGATCATACTTTGCTTTTCCCCGTTTCATAACTCCGCACAGGCTCAACTCTCGGAAAAACAAATACTGCAAATTATTGCCGAACACGATTTACAAACAGCACAGGAAAGGCTTGAAAAAGTGGCGAAACGCTACCCAGCCTCTCCGGAAATTCTATTCCTACAGACAATCCTGGTCGAAAATGGACAGGAGGCCTTTAAACTTTATTCTGATATTTATTTCAAAAATAAAGCATCACGATACGCACCGGATGCTTTGTTCAAAATCGCGCAATATAATTATGCCAAAGGCGATTACGAGCGTGCGAGGATTTTCTTTTTATATGTCGTCACAGATTATCCCAACTCCGGGAACCGGCCACTTTGCCAATATTTTGCTGCAAGGATGTTACTCGCACAATCTAAACTTGATGCGGCTGAATCGGAATTGAAAGCAGTCATTAAAAAGTCAAAAGATGTCGATGTTATTATACTTGCGGATGAGGATCTAAAATATATTGAGACGCTGCGAAACGCAACAAAACGGGAGAAGAAAGAGACGCATGTTGCGCGTCCCAATGCTCCCCAAATTATTTTTGCTGTGCAGATTGGTGCTTTCAGTAATTATTCCAACGCTGCAAGTCAGCGGCAATATTACGGTAAACTTGGCTATAAAAGCGAAATTGTTCCTTACAAAACCCGGACGGGCAGTCTATACCGTGTTATCCTTGGGCGATTTGATTCCGAGAAGAGCGCCCGGGACTTTGGAAATAAAATTAAAAAACTTCATAAAATTAATTATAGACTAGCAAAACTAACCACAGATTGATTATGCTCACCGTTAAAGAAGCGTTCAATGTAATTATCAACGAGACCCGGCAACTGGGCGAAGAAATTACAACTTTAGAAAATGCAACTGGCCGAGTTCTGGCGGAAAATATCACAACGGATATCGATATGCCTCCATTTGACAGAAGTATGATGGATGGCTATGCTGTACGATCAGTTGATGTGCATAGCACGCCAACAGAGCTTAAAATTGTTGGATTTATCCCGGCAGGAGAGTTCCCGCAATTCTCGATCAAGAGGGGGGAAGCGGCTAAAATCATGACCGGGGCGCCGATGCCGGCAGGAGCGGATAGTGTTCGGGAAGTTGAATTGACACGTCGGAGCGATACTACTAGTACTGTTCAAATTTTAGAGCCCACACAAGCTGGACAGCATATTGTATTCAAAGGTACAGAAATGCAGAAGGGCAGCCGGGTGCTGGCGAAGGGAACGTTTATCAATCCATCTGTAGTGGGTGTACTTGCGACTGCCGGGAAACCGCGAATTGCCGTCTTTCGAACACCAAAAGTCTCAATTTTATCTACGGGCGATGAACTGGTCGCACCATCTGAAAAACCCGGTATGGGGCAAATTCGAAATTCAAATAGTTATACGCTTCATGCTTTGTGCCAAAATTTGGGCGTCGAAAGTCAAATGCTCGGGGTAGCGAAAGATGAGCGCGATACGATAAAACAAAAAATAGAAGCCGGGCTTAGTTCAGATGTGCTCCTGATTTCCGGTGGCGTATCGATGGGTGATTTAGATTTTGTTACGGATGTATTCAATGACCTGAAATTGGAAGTATATTTTGAAAAAGTTGCGATCAAGCCAGGCAAACCTACTGTTTTTGCCAAACATCAGAATGGTTTGGTATTCGGGCTGCCGGGCAACCCTGTTTCGAGTTCGACAGTTTTCGAAGTATTTGTTCGCCCGGCAATTCGGAAAATGATGGGTTTTTCGAACTTCCGGCATAAATTGATTCTTGCGGAAATCACCGAATCGTTTGTGAATAAATCCCAAAGGGAGGTTTATCATCCTGCTATTACTTTTTACAAAAACGGTCAATATTTTACGCGCCCGTTAATGACAAAAGGTAGTGGAGATATTACCGGTTTTTCCGCGCATAATTCATTTTTGATTTGCCCTCGGGAAAATATAAAACTCAGCAAAGGTAGCCAATGTGAAGTGCAACTTTGTAGTTTTTATGATTTAATATAATTGTTCATCACTTTTTTTGATCCGTAAATAAGGTAGAATATTCAAAATATATGGCGCAGATGACAAAGTCTTTTTTACTTCGTATTTTAGCATTTTTACAAATTCTCATATTTTTAGAACTTTCTGCACCCGAAGTTATTTTCCCCCAAAATGGTTTTAACGTAGTCTATCCGAAGCACGGTGATGTTATAAATGCAACTGATTCTACGTTTGTATTCGGCAATTATCCGTCTCGCGATATGCGTGTTTCTGTAAATGGTTTCAACGCCATGCTTTTTCCAAATCAAACATTTTTATGCATGATACCCGTCTCTGCCGGTTCTCTGCGCATCGAAACCCAATTTATTTCTGATACCAGTTCCTTTACGGATTCACGCGAAATTTATATGCCAACCTACCTTTTCGAAACTTCGAGCAAATTCACAAAAATTGATGATAGTTTTATTTATCCGGACCGAAATATTTCAATAAAGCAAGGGGAGCAAATAGCTGTTATCGCGAAGGGGACACCCGGAAGCCGTATGTATTTCAGCTTAGATGGTGGCAAAATGCAGCGTATGCGGGAAGCCAATCATAGACGACGGTATAGATGGAAAAATACATCTTTTGGCTTCGATACGCCATGGAGCTTGCCGCGTGTTCGCGGTGTGTATGTTGGTTATTTTACTCCAAATAATGAAGATATCGGCAAAGTAATTCAGGTGAATTATACATTAATTGCTCACGATGAACAGGTCGCTACTTCAATTAATCCAAATTCAATTCATGTACTAAATGATGAAGACGTGAATATTAAAGCAATCAACCAGGATATCTTATTATTCAAAAAGTCCAGGGGGCGGACTTTATTAACTTCCTTTTTTGAAGGTACATTGGTCTTCGATGACGGTGGCTATGGTGAATACAGGCGCATTCGGTTTGATAAAAATCAAGCCTTTTGGGTTAATCATGATAATTTAACAACAGCATTTGAAAACTTACAGATGAAAGCTGTTCCAACATCCCCGTTATATATTAATAGAAGTCGAAGTGATAGCGATCATGTTTTTATTGAGTTTATATCTGAGAATACCATCCCATTTCAAATTCAGCACAGTTCCAATTTGAAGAACTATACGGTGATGTTCTGGAATATTGCAACCACACCTGGCTTGTTACGAAATGACTATAATGATCCACTTTTGAGTAAAATTGCAGGAAAAATGGACAGGGATAATGCCTATCAAGTTAGACTGTCGTTTTCTAAAAAAATGGTCTGGGGATATGAAGTCCAAAAGCGTGATAGAAACATCGTCTTCCGATTCAATAAAGCACCCATTCTCGATCTTGATAGTGCTCGACCATTGGAGGGAATGAAAATTTGTATCGATCCTGGCCACGGCCCCGATGATGGTGCTTTTGGCCTGACCGGAATCAACGAAAAAATAATGACCGTTCCCTATGCCCGCTTGTTAAAAAAGATGCTTGAGGAGCGGGGGGCGGATATAATTTTAACGCGCACAGAAGAAACCGAATTAAGCCTGCACCAGCGTCCTCTTTTTGCTGAGGCAAATAATAGCGATATGTTTATCAGCATTCATTTTAATGCATTGCCCGATGGAGTTAATCCGATAAAAGTCAGGGGGACGAGCACGTTTTACTATCATCCACACAGTCGACCATTAGCAGAAGCCGTTCACAAGCGGATGCTAAAACAAACTGGCCTTCCCGACAAAGGTTTCCACGCAAAAAATCTGGCTGTGTGCAGGATAACAAGCATGCCATCAATTTTGGTAGAGCCTGCTTTTATAATGCAGCCTTTCGAGGAAACTAAAATAATAGACCCGGTTTTTCAGGAGAAAGTCTGTCGTGGAATTGCGGCCGGAATTGAAGACTTTATCAAAGCACACAGATAAAATACACTCGAAATTTTATTTAACGTGTGTTCGATATAAGAAGAATTGGGACAAAACGAATTAATTATAGGATATAGTCCGAAGGCGTCCCGCCGAGGATAACGCACGAAACGCTCGGCGAGACGCCTTCGCTCTATTATAATTATGCTTAGTAAAGAATGTTACAGCTTACATCGAACTCACGTTGATTAATGATTTTGGCCACTAATATTTCTCTTGCCTTTCTTTAACATTCGTTTTACTATTAACAAACGCTTTTTTCTCAATTGTTGCCCCTGGAGATGAATTGCATGCTAAATTCGCTTGGTATTTTGTTTTTTTTGATTTTAACTGCCTGTTCGGCGCAACAAAAACAATTAAAGGAAGAAAAATCTGAAATACCAATGGATAAATACATGCAAAAGGCTTATGTGAATTCAATTGAAATTGACCACGAGCATGCTGTTGAGAACGAAATAAAGATTATCATAAAAGGCCAACTTCCAAGTCCTGCCTTTAAACTCGATGAAATCGATATAGTCGTTGAAGGTAGAAATATATTCCTCACGCCATATGTTGTTTCTAATACCAAATCTTCTGTGATACAGGTACTCATTCCCTTTCAAACTTCTGTGGTTATTACTCTAAAATCCCGCGGTGAATACAAAGTTTTCCTCTTCGGGCGTAAAGAAACTTTAGAATTGCACTATCTTTTTAGTAATTAAAAATTAGATACAATAGATGAATACAGCATTATATTTTGATGAACTTTTCGTTGAACACGACACCGGTGATTCACATCCAGAAGCTCCGGCCCGCCTGGAAAAAATTGTCCATCATTTACGGTATCAAAAAATGTGGCACCCGTATTTACAAGAAATAACCCGACGCGCAACAAAGGATGAGTTGCGTCGAATTCATTCTGCGGCCTATGTGGATCAGATTGAACGCGCTTGCCAAAGTGGGTTAAAACAATTGGATGCCGATACCTGGATTTGCGAGAAATCTTATGAAGCGGCAGCATTAGCTGCCGGTGCAGGACTGCAGGCTGTAAGTGCTGTGATGAATGGTAAATTTAAAAACGCATTCTGTATCGTCCGCCCACCGGGGCATCATGCTGAGCACAACAAAGCAATGGGATTTTGTTTATTTAATAATGTCGCAATTGCAGCAAGGGAACTCCTACAAGTATATGAATTAAACCGTGTTATGATTATCGATTGGGATGTACACCACGGCAATGGGACGCAAAATGTGTTTTACGATAATCCCCATGTCTATTACTTGAGCATTCATCAGTGGCCGCTGTATCCGCAAACCGGCAAACTTGAAGAGGTGGGAGTGGAAGCCGGAATTGGTGCCAATAAAAATATACCAATTCAAGCCGGGACTTCTGCTGAAGATTATCTCGACAAATTCAAATTGGAGATCGAAAAAAGTTTCAATTACTATCAGCCTGAATTTGTTTTGATTTCAGCGGGATTTGATGCCCATGTTAACGATCCTCTGGCCGATTTATCTTTGCAAGATCACGATTTCTATGAAATGACTCAATTTGTCTGTGAAATGGCAGGCGGTTCGGCAAAGGGCAGAGTTGTCTCATTTTTAGAAGGTGGCTATGCATTAACCGCCCTTGCCGATAGCGTAGAAGCTCATATTCGAGCCCTTAACTCCGCTTAAAATGCGTGCCAGTCCGGTTAGATTAAAGCATATCGAATTTTTATTTCATTTCAATATTTGAAGGACTATTCATTAATCCTGGAAGGATGGCGTGTAATGAAAAGAATTCCATTAAATTATGTTGCCTGGTTGATCGCGGTTTTATGTATGTTTTCTTTGCATACAATTACCCGGGCGCAAGAAAAAGCATGTGTGTTTAACGAGTCGTCATTAAGTTTTACGGGCTCTCCTTTGGATCAAGCGAAATGCTTGCTACGCCCTGTTAAAATGTATGCACATCTTGGTGTTCAACTTGATGAATTACCACCACCGCTCGAAGCGATAATCGGGCAGGCTGTCTCCATAGAAAAGTCTCAATTCAGGCAATATTTGCTAAACAACAACATCAGCGAATCTGACATTGGCGGCTCTATCTCGGAACCACTGTCACGGGCACATAATAATACGCACACCGATTATGCCAAATATTTGGTCATACATGATACCAGCACACCTTACTATGGAGATAAACGATTTGAGGAGGATCAGCCGTTCCCAGCCAATATTAATGACAAAACGTGGAAATGGAATGATTTGCAAAAAAGATGGGCTGCTAACAAAAATGCACATCTATTCATAAACCGGGTTGGAGAATCCATCACCAATCATGATTTTAAGACGCCGTGGCGTGCAACAAAATTCGAGATGAGTGTCCCTGAAAAGAAGGCACGAGGATTGTTCTTGCATATTGAGCTCATTCAGCCCAGAAGCAGAGATCCCAAAGGAGGCTCGAAAAATGATGCGATCGCCCCTAAACCTGGATTTCCAGATGCCCAGTTGGAACGATTGGCCCTTGTTTATATTGCAGCCAGTATTCGCGGTGGACAATGGATGATTCCAGCATTTCACTGTGCGCTTGATGCCGGGATTCCGGATGCACATGACGACCCGCAGAACTTTGATCTAAACCAGTGGGCGAGCAAAATAAACACTCTGGTGCGCTCAATTCAAGCAATAGAAACAACGAATAAAGAGTGACGCCGGTTTTGCATTCGTACTCTTTCAAATTTATCTCGGTAGAAAAAATGTATTTTGCCTGATATGATGGCGAAATAATAAATTCAAAAAGAAAAGCTGCGATAAAATGGCGAAAAAAAATCAATCTGATGTCGATTATCGAAAATTACGACAACAGATGGTTGAAGAGCAGGTAGTTCGACGCGGTATTAAGTCAAAGCGAGTTATAAAAGCGCTTTCGATTATCCCGCGTCAGAAATTTGTACCCCCAAAGTTGCGCGAAGAAAGCTATGACGACTGCCCTTTGCCGATTGGCTTCAAACAGACGATTTCCCAACCGTATATCGTCGCTTTGATGACTGAAACGCTCAGCCTCGAAAACCATCATTCTGTGCTGGAAATAGGCACCGGATCCGGGTACCAGACCTCTGTTTTAGCTTTGCTTGCGCGGTCGGTTACGAGCGTAGAAATCATCCCCGAGTTGCATGAAAAAGCAAGACAAATATTAAAAATTTTGCAATTAAAAAATATAAATTTGCTCTGTGGGGACGCCTGCGAAACCCTTGTTGATGATACCATCTACGATCGCATCATCGTTACTGCCGCAGCTGAGAGTATTCCCAGAAACCTCATAAATCGTCTGAAAAACAACGGCAAATTGGTCATCCCGATCGGCAAGAACAATCAACAGTTAAAAATGGTTGTTCGCAGTGGCAGCCGTATCGAAATATTTAACGGCCCCGGAGTTCGATTTGTCCCCATCACCGGCCAAAATTTTGAAAAGTCGATAACAGGTTAGATTGTTCAAAATTCAAACAACAAAATATGCACTTCCCGTGGACCGTGCATTCCGAGAATAAGCTCCATGGCGATATCTGCAGTGCGGCTCGGTCCAGAAATAAATACAATATTACCAGATTTACGTATATTTTCTAAACCGGATTTCTTTTTCTGGGCAAACCAACTTTCCAAATCCGGGATGATTTGATTCTTGCAGACAAGCGCAATATGAACTTCAGGCAGCAGGGAAGTGAGGCGATCTTTTCCAGTTTCGCTGCAGAACGCAAGACTCCCTGTTGCTGCGAGCGCTGCATCAACACCGGTAACTCCTACCCGGACATGCGGATTCCCCGATGCGGTCACCACAACTCCATTCTCAGCCAAGAATTTTCTTAAATTTTTCAATGGCAATCGATCATCCTGCCATGCCAGAACTTCGGCGTCCGGGGCAATTATGCTTAAAATTGTTTCTTTTGCATGTCTTTCACTTGAAATCAGATGAACAATACAGGACAGTTTTTTGGCTTCTGTAATAAATTTATCGGTGAGCGAATTTCCCAAAGATTCCGGTGGCACCATCGCTGCGTGTTTTATATTGTGCTCAACTTGACTTTGGTTCGTTGCTGCCGAACGTAATTTATTAAGAATCTTTGTACGGCTGTCTGTCATTTTTTTCCTGCTTTAATTGTCTTTCCATCCACAAATTAGTAAAAGATTTATTTTTTAATTGTGGGATCGACCGGTATTTTGTCCATCGATTAATTGGCCAGGGATAATTTTGAAAAGGCCAGACACGGCACATTGATGCTCCGATTCTCCCGGAAATCTGATACATTTTGGGAGATTTGTTTATTGCAGCCCATAGTTTTATCCCTATATCCCACAATTTATTGCTCAATTTTCTATCGACGGTCTCGTGTCGTAATTCGAGAAGCATGCGTGGAAGATCAATTTTTACTGGGCAAACTTCTTTGCATTTCCCGCATAAACTACACGCATCGGGCAAAACTTTTGCGTTTTGTAAGCCATTAAATAATGGCGTTAAAATTGAGCCAATTGGCCCCGGATACACCCAGCCGTAAGCATGCCCCCCTGTTACCTGATACACCGGGCAGGCATTTAAACAAGCGCCACACCGAATACATGGCAGTGAATCGGCAAATTTGCTCGTATAAATCGAACTACGTCCATTATCAAGGAAAATGACATAAACATGTTTTGGCCCATCTGTTTCTTCCGGATGCCGTGGTCCATTGATCATTTGCGTGTAGGTGGTCAAACTTTGACCCGTTGCGCTTCGAGGAAGAATTTGTGTCAGCGTTGCGTAATCTTCGACGGTTTCGATTATTTTTTCGATGCCAACAAGCGCCACATGCACATTGGGCAAACTGGTTACCATCCTGCCATTGCCTTCGTTTGTCACCAATGCCAATGAGCCTGTCTCCGCAATAATGAAGTTCCCTCCGGAAATCCCCAGATCAGCCTGCAAAAATTTTTCACGAAGATAAGTCCTGGCAAAGCGAGTCATTTCATCTGTACTGTCTGTATAGGGCATGCCGGTTTTTTTTATGAGGGTATCGCGAATACTGGCTTTTGTTTTGTGGACAATTGGAACGACGATATGGCTTGGCGTTTCTTCACAGAGCTGGACGATGAATTCTCCGAGATCGGTTTCAACGACTTCAATCCCGGCGCTTTCCAAGTATTCGTTTAGCCCGGTTTCTTCGGTCGCCATACTTTTGCTTTTGGCAGCCAAATAGCACCGGTGATTTCGTGCAATTTCCAAAACCTGCTCATTGGCTTCAGCCGCCTCGCTGGCCCAAAGAACCTTAATGCCATTGGCGATCATATTGGCTTCCGCTTTTTCAAGGAGACCGGGCAACTGGTTTAAACAGCGTTTTTTAATGGCCGCAGCCTGATCTCGCATTTTCTCACCGTGCTCGATTCCATCAGCAAACAGGGATTTATCTCGTTTGTCCGATGCAAGTTTAGTCCCAATATCAACCGCAGACTGTAAGTTGGGATTGTTGATAGCTTTTTGGGCGGTATCGATAAATTTATGTGCGTGCAGCTTCATTTTAAACCGGCAAGCTTTCTGCTAATACATCCGCAAAATGGCATACTCGTTTTGATAGACCGTGTTTTTCAAGTCCACCGTTTATGTGCATTAAACAACTTGAATCGCCAACGAGAATGGTATCAGCTTCAGTTTCATTAATCGATGCAATTTTTTTACGGAGAATCGCACCACTCACATCTGCCATTTTAATGCTGAACAATCCACCAAACCCACAGCAATGGTCGCTTTCCATTAAATCCACCAAGGTTGCATTTTTAATATTGGAAATAAGGCTTCTCACTTGCGAACCCAGGTTCAACAATCGTAAACCATGGCAACTATCGTGAATGGCAAAATTTTGGGGGGATGCAAGTTCCGAATTTAAATCCTGGACACCGAGTCCATCGACAAGATATTCACTCAGCTCCCAGGTGCGCTGGGAAATTTGTCGTGCCAGGGGAGACCAGCGGGAATCTTTTTCGAACAAATTGAGATATTCGTGACGCAGCATGGCTGCACAGGATCCGGATGGGGTGACGATTACTTCAGCATCTTTAAACAATTTTAAAAACTCGCGTGCCACACTCTTTGCTTCTTTGTGGTAGCCTCCATTGTATGCCGGCTGGCCGCAACAAGTCTGCCGAGTTAAAAATTCAACTTCAACTCCACAGTGCTCGAGTATTTTTACAACAGAAAATCCGGTTTCCGGGAAAATGCGATTGATGAGACAAGTCACAAAAAGGGATACTTTTTTGCCTTTTGGACTTGGTCGCTCAAGAGATTTCATGCTGATTTCCCAAACAAGAGTTTTTGTGTCTCACGTGCAACAATGAGTTCTTCATTTGTTTCTAAAACAAAAACAGAGATTTTCGAGTCAGATGCTGATATTTTTTGATCGTGATTTCTGTTTTGGCTTAAATCCAATTTACATCCCAAAAAGGCGAGACTTGCAGTGATCGTCTGGCGTAAATCTGAATCCTTCAGCCCAATCCCACCCGTGAACGTAAGTGCATCCAATCCTTGCATCAAAACCAGGTATTCGCCGATATAGCGTTTTATATCATAAATATATTTTTCTCGTGCTAATTTTGCGCGCTTGCTCCCATTTTTAATTTCAGCGTTGATATCACGCATATCTCCGGATGTCCCGGACAAGCCTGCCAATCCGGCATTTTCTGAACAGTTTGCAAGCGCTTCTTCCAGGGTTAATCCTTTTCTTTTCATAATATAGGGTAAGATGTAGGGATCGAAATCGCCAATTCGTGTGCCTTGAATAATTCCGGATTGCGGTGAAAATCCCATGGATGTATCGATGGCAATTCCATCGTGAATCGCACATAATGATGTTGAGCCACCCAGGTGACAGGAAATGATTTTGTGTTTCTTTGGCTGGTTCAATAATTCACGTGTTTTATCCCAAATATACTGGTGCGAAGCGCCGTGATAACCATATTTTTTCACACCATGATTTTCCAACCAATCGATCGGAGTGCCATATACTTTTGCATAAGTTGGTGCATTTATGTGAAAGCCGGGCTCAAAAACACCAACGAGCGGGATTTGTGGCAATAAATTGCGGAATACATCGATGGCTTGTAAATACGGGGGATTGTGTGCCGGGGCCAGCCCGGTGAAGTTTTCCATTGCCTGAATTATTTCATCCGTGACCAAAACAGTGCCGTTTTTATCACCTGCCTGAACTGTTTTAAATCCAACTGCGGAAATTTCATTCAGATTGTTTATAATTGAAAATCGGGAATCGAGTAAATATTCCAGAACAGTTTTTATCCCGGAAGAATAATTTTTAATCGAAGATTCCTTATTAATGACTTTCCTGGTGCCAATAAAAATACGAGTCACCGCGTTTTCATGTCCAACTCTTTCAATTATACAATTCGCCAGAACTGTCTCGGTACGCATATCAAGCAATTTCATTTTTAAACTGCTGGAACCGACATTGCAAACAAGGATTTTCATGCTATGTTTTTAAATGTTTTAATACGGAATTGGTGATTTGTTCGACAAGTGCATCTTCATCAATTTGGTTATTAAGTGGACTGCTTGGGCCATCATCTTTTGGATCTGAATCGATAGCACAGCTACCGCCTGTCGTGATACCAAACTTTTCTCGCAAGCCGACAAGATCACCAACATGTTCACGACTCAAAGTGTTGACATTACCAAGCATCCGGGATACAAAAAGAATATGCGCAAAATGCTCCATTGTTTCCATTTTGTGGTAGGCATTGAGTACATCTTTGCCAATTGTCAGCGCACCATGGTTTTCCAGGAGGAATGCGTCATGGGTCTGCACATATTTCAAGACTGGTTCGAAGAGTTTATCTGTTCCGGGCAGACCATATTCGGCAATTGGTATTCCTCCCAATGCTACAATAACTTCCGGTAAAACACATTGATCCAGCGGAATTCCGGCGACTGCAAAACCTGTAGCATAGGGCGGATGTGCGTGGCATACGCCGTTCACATCCGCTCGTTCCTGATACATTTTTACATGCATTGAATATTCTGAAGATGGCTTTTTTGCCCCGTTCAATACTTTGCCATTATAATCGATGATTACAAGATCATCGGCTTCCATAAATCCCTTGCTGACGCCGGTTGGCGTTATCAATATCCTGTTCTCATCGATTTTAGCGCTAATATTGCCGTCATTTGAAGCAACATAACCCCGCTCATAAACACGGCGGCCGACAGCAAGAATGTCTTTTTTAAGGGTGTAAATATTTTTCATAACAGGCCTGTCCTCTTATTTTTTGACAGGTTTGCCCAGCAATACAGCTTCAACATCAACATGCGGACGTGGAATAACATGAATCGCAACCAGTTCACCCACTTTTTCTGCAGCGGCCGCCCCGGCGTCAGTGGCGGCTTTTACTGCGCCAACATCGCCACGTACGATCACCGTTACCAGGCCCCCACCGATTGTCTCTTTTCCAACAAGTGTTACGTGTGCGGCTTTGACCATTGCATCGGCAGCTTCGATGGCACCAACAAATCCACGTGTTTCTATCATTCCCAAGGCTTCTTGTGTCATGGTTTAAATCTCCAGATAAATGTTTTTATGATAATTGTGTTAATTTTAAACTATTTGCAATGCATCGTAAATTGCAAGTCTGCGTACGCGCGCAAAATCCCGCGGCGTGCAAACACCTTCTCCGGTCGGGCTGGCAATCGTATGTGAAAAATAACCTTCGCCAGCATTTGGCCCATTTCCAGAGACACAGGGCCCGTTTACAACCACAATATCTGTATCAATTGCTTTGGTAAAGTTTGTGATATTTTCAAGATTATTAGAGTGAATCATGGCTGTGTGTCCGAAACCGTGCTCAGCTTTTAGGCTTTCTTCGATTCCTTCGGCAAAGGAATTCACCCGGACAACCGGCATAAATGGCATCATTTGTTCTGCAATTACAAAGGGATGCTTCGCTGAAACTTCACCGTAAAGCAGACGGACTTGATTCGATATTTCCAATTTACAGGCTTTCGCTAATACATGCGCATCTTTACCGATAAAGTCAGGATGTCCAAATATCGTCCCTTTTGCATCATTCGTTAGTGCTTTTTCTGTGAGTTGTGCAATTTGAATTTTATTGAGGCGATATGCACCCTGTTGTTCCATTTCCTCCATAAATTGATCAAATACTTCATTTAAAACGAAAGTTACTTTTTCGGCAATACACAAGATGTTATTATCGAACGAGGCGCCATCAATCACATGCCGTGCTGCCGAACATAAGCAAGCCGTAGAGTCCACCAAAACCGGGGGATTACCTGGCCCGGCAGCTATTACTTTTTTACCGACTGCGAAAGCGGCTTTGACTAACGCCGGGCCGCCGGTTGCCGCTATCAGATCGATTTTTTTATGGTGGAATAATTCATTTACATTGTCCATTGAAGGTTCTTTTAACATAGAAATGAGGTGGGGGGGACCGCCATTCTCCACTATAACGTTATTAAAAATTTCTATGGCATAGGCAGATGTACTCTTCGCGGCTGGATGCACACTGAATACCACAGCATTTCCCGGAGCGATCATTATTATCGTACTGTTCAACATTACCGGAATTGGGTGTGTCGATGGTGTAATTGCAGCAATAATTCCATAAGGCGCGAGCTGCTCGAACGTCGTTCCATGATCGCCAACCCAGGAACGCGTTTCCAAATCTTCAAGTCCCGGTGTTGCATCTGCGGCATTACGGTGTTTTGCAATTTTGTCCTCGAGTCTGCCCATGCCTGTTTCACTCAACGAACGGCGTGCAAATTCCTCTGCATTTTCATGCATGGATTGGCGCAGCGCTTCGATCACTTTTATTTTAATACTTTTTGGGGTATTTACCCACTTTTTCTGAGCTAAAGCGGCTGCATTTATAGCATCCTCAACATTTTCGAAAACTGCACTTTGCGTCGTGCTGGAAAGAATCCTGCCAGCATTTATCTCTGGATTTTCATCGAGTTTAATTAAAACATCGCTGACTATTTTATCAATCAGTTGATTATCTACTTGCATTGTCAAACTCCCAAAAACAACTTCTTCGAGAAGGGTCCTTTATTACTCGACTATAATTTCGCCGAATTCACCTGACTGAATTCCAGCGGCGTTCGCTTCATCTGTATCAATGTGCATAGCTAATTTCAATCCTTCGCCGATGCGTATTACTGAATTATTGAAGGTGACTTGCATTGGCCCATGCGTACGGACTTTGACTTTCTGTCCCTGGAATAAATTCCATTGCCGGGCTAATTCCGTGCTCATATGTATGTGTCGCATGGCACGAATAGCGCCCTCACGGAGCTGCAGAATTCCCCGGGGACCGATAAGATTTACCGGGGCAGATTTTTGCAAGTCCCCCGACAATCTGTGCGGTAAGTCGATGCCCAGATGAATGCCGTCAGAATAGGATAATTCGACTTGTGTTTTTTGACGGATGGGGCCAAGAATGCGAATATTTTCGACAATTCTGTTTTTAGGCCCGACAACCGTAACGGTTTCGTTTGCCGCAAATTCACCCGGTTGTTTCAAATCTTTGTATTTTGTCAGCTTTGAGCCAGGACCAAAAAGAATCTCAAGATCATTTTTAGATATATGCACATGTCTGGCTGAAACTTCTATCGGGACATAGAGTTTAGTTTCATCTGCGAGTGCGGATTGCACAACTTGCCGGACAATATTTTCTACGGCTTGGCGTAGTTGGTATGTATCAATTTTGGATTCTACAGTCGAATCTTTCACGATGAATTACCTATAAAATTAAAAAATTCCAGGTAGATATTTTAATCACAAAATTTATATAAAATCGTTGAACAACTCCGGTCTCGGTGCAGGAATGACAACTTTATTGACGAGCAAACCCTTTTTGGCTACCACATCCGCTCCGCGGTCAACGGCCAACTGAACGTCGGAAACATGCCCTGTTAAGGTGACAAATGCTTTGCCGCCTAACGCCATAGCCAGACGTATTTCCAACAATTCAACATTCGCAGATTTAGCCGCCTCATCTGCAGCTTTAATCAGGGACGCCACAGAAAATGATTCAATGATTCCAAGCGATATTAATTCATTCTTCGGTGTTGTTCCGGAAATAGCATTTAAAACATCCGGGTGAATATTGGCAATCACAGTTGAGTCAATGACAAAACCATCCATCTTTTCAACACCAGCATCAACACTGGCCTTAACTTCGGCAACAGCGCCTGATATCATAACCATATATTTGCCAGAACAAATGGATCTTGAAAGGAGTAACTGCACATTCGATGTTTTTAGCAGGGTATCCGTAACAAGTTTTCCTGCGGCAATGCTGGAAACTTCAATGAGCCCTATAGCTGTGTGCTTTTTTTGTGCTTTCATAAACTTATTATCTCATCAAAATCTTTCTACCTTGTTATAGCAATAAACTCGGCGCCAATTTCACGGACTGTTCCGTCAATACTTGCGTGAATTGGACTCCCCAGTTCATCTTCGGGGATTGAGCCTATCAGTTGCCCTCTTTTAATCTTATCTCCAATGTTTACGATTGGTTTTGCAGGAACCCCAGTATGTTGAAGAAGCGGAATCTTTACCGTACCAGGGTGGAAGGATGTCGATTTATACTTTGCTGCGATATCATATTTGGTCACCCCAAGTCGTTGCATTAACATTTGGCTCGATACGTGTCGTGAGGATCGCATCGGATGCAATTTTATGACTTGTGCTTTCTTAGAATCAGTGTGTGCCTGCGGTGATAAATTTTTAATGGATTGAATGCAAGCTTCACGCGGAAATAGGTTTTCCGGACAGGCGTAGAGCGTGCACAAACCACATTTGCAGCATAATGAGGCGTATTCACTCCAATAATCTGTTCCCATGGCCGTGAATCCGAGGCTGCGCATCACTAAGTGTGGCTGAATATCGTACCCTAAAAGATAGCGTGGGCAAAGCTCGGTACAATAGTTACATTGGTCGCAGGCCGATTGGCCGATCCTGTGCATTTCAGGAAGTGTTTTTTGGGATCGCTTAACCAACTGACTGGTCTCCGGAAGGATTACAATTCCGCCGGTTTGTTTTGTCACATATTTTTGCAAATCTTTGGTGAAGCTACCCATCATAAGACCATTTTCGCAGATTGCAAGTGTGTTCAAATTTGTTCCCCCGGCGAGAGCAAGCAGGTCTTCGTAAGATGTGCCAATTGGAACAGAAACTGTTATAGGGTTTTTTACCTCGCCGGCGATCGTTAGAAATTTATCGATTACCGGTTTGTTTTTCATCGCATTTGAAATATTATAAAGCGATTCGACATTGCAGACAACCGCACCAACATCCAACGGAATTCCTGCGGCCGGTATGGGTTTTCCAGTTATCGTGGCGACAATCTCGTATTCATCACCGGCAGGGTAGTAGTCCTCAAATTCATGGATAATTATCGACAAATTCGACTTTTTTATTGCACAGCGCAGTGAGTGAATTGCTTCTTTGTTTTTAGATTTAATGCCGATCACACATTGCTTAGCCTGAACAGATTCTGCTGCGTACTGCATACCCCGAATGATTTCGTCGGCAAAATGAATCATTAATTCGTTATCTTTACACATTAACGGTTCGCATTCAGCACCGTTGGCAAGGAGCCAATCAACTTCTGCCGCCATTTTAATATGTGTCGGAAAACCCGCGCCGCCTGCACCTACAACGCCGTTCATTTTTATTTTGTCAACAAATTTCATGTTTTAAAAGTTTTTAACCAGTTTTCAGTGACCGATGCAAGCTTTTTGAATCCAAGTAATCGATTGTTTATAAATAGCATATTCGTTTCACAACTTTCCTGACAAGAACTGGTGCAAGCCACATCCCAACACATGGTGGTTTGAATTCCGTTGCGGTGCCGAATGGTATTTTTTAGTGAAAAAGCTGATTCATCCAATACGATAGCCGCTCGAAATTGGCCGGCTATAATATGTTCAGCGATCAGTTTTACCGACATCTTCAAATCAATTCCAAATCCACGAATCTTTTGCAGATGGTGCGATGAATAATTGTATTTCTTGATCTCACCTGCAATAATATCAATTTCACTTCGGCTGCAGTTCGGCGCCAGGATTGCGATTTTGTTTACAGAGTTCTGAACAATTGAATTTGAGTTTTTTGGGCAGGACTCTATAACCTGTTGTTCAATTTGGATATTTTTCATCTGTAAATAATCTTTGGCCAACGGGGTGATGAGTGCGTTCTTTCCGATTCGAATATGGGTAGCCTTATTTTTAAAAGCGTTTATAGCATTGGCTTCAGTGATTAAATTTTGATTTATTATCTGCCTTCTAATCGCCTCCGTTCCAGTCTCAACGATGGCAGGGGAGAGCTTCTGAAAAATATTTTTTACCACTTTTTCGGTTATCGAGGTGATGAGTTGTTCGATCTCGTCAGGTTGCATTTCCATATGCTACTTTTAAAAATGTGATGTTGAATAATGCAATTACGAATTTATAGCAGGCGTGTTTATTTGCACATTGTCAACAATGGCTATAACAATACTTCGTAACGGCATGAGACAGTTAAACTCCAAAAGCTCTGATGCCGCTTTTCCTTCTGATGCCACGAGAACTATGTCATTTTTTCCCGCCCCAACCACGTCAACCGCGACAAGAACTCCAGGTTTTTCCTCCAGTTTTGATGTGATTGGTTTCACCAAAAGGAGTTTCTTGTTTTTATAGCAATCATGTTTTACTGTTGAAGTAATCGAGCCAATAACTTTGCCAAGTATCATGTTTTTAATTAGTTAAGTAAACTATAATCTGGCTATCCAATTAATTCAGCAAGCGGTGAATATGCCACCCCTCCGGGGTTCTCCGGTTTTTTTGAGTTCACCGAGTTATAATCATTGCACCCCTCCGGGGTTTTGCAGCATAACAAAACAGATTTATTTTTTTAATCCCGGAGGGATGACATGATTATAACACTGAAAATCCAAATATTTAAACCCCGGAGGGGTGGCATAGTTTTGTAGACTTTTTGAAAAGGCTAATTTTTGCAATATAGGTAACATTATACTTTTACAAGAAGTTGAAAATGCTGAGTTAACTGGACAACCAGAATACTATAAATTAACACGGTCAACAATTCCAACGATAGTTGCATCCGATGGTATTATTCTGTTTTTAAAAGGAAACATGGCTTCTGCGCCGCTAACCCAGTAAACCAGATCGCCCGCACCTGAACCAATACTGTCGATAGCTACCAGAGCCTGTCCACAGGATTTTTTGTTTTCATCAACCGGCTGGAGTAAATACATTTTTAGCGCATCAAGCTGTTTATCTTTTTTCGCTGACCAAATTTTACCGATGATTAAGCCAAGTTTCATGATTTCAATCTTTAATTTTTATTTTTAGCATAAACAATCTTTCCCTGCAACTCCACTGAATCAACGATTGCAACGATACTGCAGTCGGTTGGCACATCCTTTAAATCTTGTGTTTGTCGTGCTGAACTGCCTCGCACGACCAGTACAACTTCGCCTGTCCCTGCTCCAACCGAATCTATTGCGATGAGATGCTTTTCACTCGGTGTGGCATCAGAATTCAAAATATTGACTACCAAAAGCGTGCAGCCTGATAATTTTTCTGCTTTTATCGTCGAAACTACAGTGCCTTGCACACGTGCTAATTCCATTTTTTTTCTTCTTAATTTGAGTGATATTTAAAATTTAGAGCTGTTTATAACGGGAAAAGGCATCTTCCCAAGCAGCGTTATTTTGTGGATAATAATGTTTTAACTCATCCATCTTTGCCACCACATTTCTGGCTTCTTTTAAATCTTTCAAATCCCCGAGTGTGATCAGTTGCACCAGTGCATTGCCGATTACCGTTGCTTCAGCAGGTCCCGCAACAACATCTTTACCTGTCGCATCAGCCGTCATTTGATTTAATAACGCATTTTGCGAGCCACCACCGACGATATGAATGCGCTCGACCTTTCTCGTGGTTAATCTGATCAATCGCGCAATCACATCTTTATAAGCTAGAGCTAAACTTTCAAGAATACTGCGAACAATCTCACCCTGCGATTCAGGCAGAATTTGATTGCTATTTTTGCAGAAATCAACCACTGTTTGCGCATGGTCACCCGGTGGCAAAAATACAGGATCATCTGGTTTTATTAACGAACGAAGCGGTGCGGCCTGCGATGCCTGTGATGCTAATTCAGCATATGTAAAATCATTGCCTTGAGTTTTCCACTGATTTCGTGCCTGCTGCAGAATCCAAAGCCCCATGACGTTGCTTAATAGCCTGTAAGTATTAAATACACCGCCTTCATTGGTGAGATTGAGTCGCAGCGATTCAGAATTTATCACAGGTTCCGGCGTTTCTAATCCTACCAGGCTCCAGGTTCCGCTGCTAATATAAGCATATTCGAAATCAGCGGCGGGCACGGCTGCAACAGCGCTTGCCGTGTCGTGGCAAGCTGAGGCGATAACCGGGATACTTTCCCATAAACCCAATTTTGTCCCAGGTTGCACTATTTCCGGAAAAATTTCTTTGGGGATCGAAAATTGATCTAAAAGGTCAAAATCCCAATTACCACTTTTGGCATTCAGGAGTTGTGTGGTTGACGCAATTGTATATTCACATTTTTTAGCGCCGGTCAACCAATAATTTATAAGATCCGGCGCCATTAAAAATGTGTCTGCAATGGCTATTTCCTGGGGTTGATTTTCTATCAAACTCACAAGTTGGTAGAAAGTATTGAACGGCAGAAATTGGATCCCCGTTCTGGAATATATCTCCGATTTGGAGAGCTTTAAAAAACAGCTTTCCATAACATCAATTGTACGCTTATCCCGGTAATGAACTGGATTCCCGATTAAATGGCCTTGTGCGTTCAACAAGCCAAAGTCAACACCCCAGGTGTCGACACCAATACTTGCTGGTTTCAATCGTTTTGCTTTCGACAATCCAACCTGAATTTCATGCCAGAGCCTCAAAAAATCCCAGTATAAAGTATTGTGAATCAATACTGGCGTGTTGGAAAATCGATGCAATTCTTCGATTGCGAGTTTACGTCCATTAAATTTTACAGCCATCACCCGGCCGGATTCTGCGCCTAGGTCGATGGAAATAACTGTTCTGTCAGCCATTTTTCATAACACCTGCAGAATTTTTAATCAAAGGAGCACAAATAATTTCAATATTTTGCTGTCGAAATTGATCGACCATTTCCCTGGGAGCATCATCATCCGTGATGATCATTGTAATTTTATCGAGTTCTGCAAATGTAGCTAAACTAAGCTTTCCCCATTTACTGCTGTCGATCATGAGAATGACATTGGCGGAGCGATCAATTATGGTCTGTTTTAATTCGACTTCGATTAAGTGCACATCCGTGGCGCCTGCGATCTCTGAAATTCCAGCCGCGCCGAGAAAAACTTTCTGAAAATTAAATTTGTTTAGAATTTCGACGGTGATTTGGCCGGAAATCGAACCAGATGTGTTGCGAACATATCCCCCCGCAAGAACAACATTAATTTCGGGCGAACCAAGCAGTTCAAGCGTTGTCCAGATACCTGTGGTAACGACGGTTAGATCATGTAAATCCGTTCTTTTCTTAATGGCACTTACCAGTGCAACCGAGGTAGAGCTTGCATCCAATAATATGGAATCCATCGGTTGAATCAACGATGCCGCTGCGTGTGCAATGGCTTGTTTTTTATCAGCATTGATATTCTGCCGTGTCGCAAAACTGAATTCCTGGCGTACACGCTCTTTTCCAATCCGGGCTCCACCATGGATGCGAATAACATGGCCATATTTTGCCAATTGATTTAAATCCGTTCGAATTGTTGCGGAAGAAACGGTCAATTGCTCACTTAATTCGCTAACGGTAGCGGATTTTTTCACAGCAAGTATTTCTATGATTTGTTGATGTCGGGCGTGCGTCAACATACTTTTGATTCACAATAATTGGGATTGTTAACAGTAATTTTTGCAAAAGTAGTATAAAAATAAATTGAATGCAAATAAAATTCAGGTAAATGAAAAAAAATAACAATTAAACGAAAATTATATTTGCATTAATGCTATTAACTTATTTCCTTAAATAAATCACGTATTTTAAATTGAGGGTTGAGGATACCAAATATGAAAACGAAAGGCATTGTCGCCCATCTCGACCATGTTGATGAATTTGAAAGGGTGCCTGTTCCCAAAAGCAATTGGAAGAGCTGGGGCCGATTTTTAGGGATGTACACAGGAGAGCACACAGCCGGGACCGAATTTGTAATTGGACCTCTGTTTGTCGCCCACGGGGTATCGGCAGGTGATCTGGTTTTTGGATTGCTGCTGGGTAATTTGCTTGCCGTATTAAGTTGGGCATTTCTTTGTGCGCCAATTGCAGTAAAAAACCGTATTACGTTGTATTTTCAACTTGAAAAAATTGCCGGCTCAAAATTAACGATGATCTACAATCTGGTAAATGCCCTGATGTTCTGTTTTCTGGCCGGCTCGATGATTGCCGTTTCCGCAACCGCTATTGGCATTCCGTTCAACATGGATATGCCTTCACTCACTGATTTTTATCCCAATAGCATCGGCTGGATAATCGCGGTACTGGCTGTTGGTTCCGTAACCACAGTTGTGACGATTTTCGGTTACGATAAAGTGTCCAGTTTCGCCAACATAGCCGCACCATGGATGATTTTGGTATTTATCGCCGCCGCCATCGCTGTCTTGCCTGAACTGGGTGTGCATTCTTTATCTGATTTTTGGACTGTTGCACAGGAGAAAATCTGGACAGGAGTTCCGCTTGTGGGGCAGTCAAAGTTTACTTTTTGGCATATTATGTTTTTCGCCTGGTTTTGTAATATGGCGATGCATATTGGTATGGCTGATTTATCAATTTTACGTTATGCAAAAAAGTGGCAATACGGCTTCGCCTCGGCAACCGGCATGTACGTTGGGCATTATATCGCCTGGTTGGCATCCGGCATTCTTTACGCCTTGTTTTTGCAGGAATCCAATTTTAGCCAGGAATTTGCACCGGGGCAGGTTGCTTTTCGTGCAGCCGGGGTTGCAGGGGCCATTTGTGTAATCATAGCAGGGTGGACAACGGCTAATCCAACAATTTATCGCGCTGGTTTGGCCTTTCAGGCGATTCGTCCGAAATGGAAAACCTGGAAAGTAACTTTTGTAGTTGGCATGATTACTACGCTGGCATCCTGTTTTCCAGCCCTGGTGATGAAGCTTTTGAATTTTGTTGCTCTCTACGGTCTCATTCTCATGCCGATGGGCGCCATTATTTTAATGGACGTTTATTTGTTGCCGCGCCTGGGTCTTAGAAGTAACTATGCTGAGGTCGTTCAATCATCTTTCAATTTGGGGGCGGCATTAACCTGGGTGATTTCCCTGGCCGCTTGTTTTGCAATGAATATCATTTTTAATATTGAGATATTCTTTCTTGGATTGCCAGGGTGGTTTATCGCGGCACTTTTATTTGTCATTTTTAGTAAGTTATTTCAGAAAAAACATGAGTTGATTGCATAAAAATCTGGAGAATGAACGATGCAGCTCCTATTAAAATATATTTCATTTACCGGTTTAATTTTAACGATTGTACCGTCAATTTTAGTGTTTCTCAACATTATCGAAATAGAATCACATAAACAGTTGATGATTTTAGGCACAATTTTATGGTTCTGCACATCACCGCTTTGGATAAATAAGAAGGTTTGAAAAATTATACCTGAATTCTCTTTTTTCCAAATAATGTGTCACTGCCGTTCTAAAATTTCATAGAAATTTTCCGGCGTAATAATCTGATTTACTATTTGTGATTTTACCGGAAAATGATGCGATTGAAAATGCAATCGAACTCCCGGATATATTGATTCTCGAGCATGAATTTTCGAATTTTCGCTGCACGAATTCTTTTGAGCAATTAATTCTTGTAAATATGCCTCGTTGTCAATCTCCTGAGCTTCAAGTGAAACGCGCGCTTTTTTTAGTTCGGCCAATAAATTGTCCTTTTCCGGCGGCAATTTCCCCATTTTAATTTGCAATCGTACCAGAGCAACAATACCCTGTTTTACACGCTCATGCTGCGCCTTGGTTTTCTCGATTTCTTCTTTCTGTGTTTTGATCATTTCCATAACCTGGCCATTGCCACCCATCGTAACACTGGTTTTGATATTCTGGTCATTGCCGATTTCCTGCGCAGTGACAAATGTGCCTGCGGTTATAGACCCACCAATAATGTTCCCATTTTGACCACGAACTTCAACCGATTCTCCCGCTATCAATTCAGCCTGAATTACCTCGCCATTTATCATAATACTGCCATCTGCAACTATTTTTTGGTTACTTACATGGCTAAGTACAACACAACCACCAGACTTGACCAAACCTTTACCATGGCCTATAAAGCCTTTTTTAATGAGAACATTGGAATCGGATACAATCGTTGCGTCTTCAACAAGCCCATTAATCGTGATGTCTCCGCTTGCGGTCACTTTGAACCCTGATTTGACGTCACCATTGATTATAACTGTGCCAATTGCGTTAATATTACCCGTATCAAAATCTATATTTCCGGAAACTTTAAGCACGTCTTCCACAATTATCTCTTTGCCTCGTTTTACGTGCACATGGCCGGCTATTTTTGAGATTATGACGGTAGGCTCATCCGGGGATATTTCAGCATTTTGACAATTCGGAAGCTCGATGGATTTCCCGTCACCGGCATCTTTGGTTTCTCCGAACAAATTCTTCCCCGGTATCCCAGGTGTTGGCGCATGCAATTGAACCAGTTTGGTTCCTTTTTCTACATTTTGAACAAATTCGAGATCATAAAAGTCAACTTTGCCGTGATTGTCCTTTTTGAGATGTTGTTTTGGGTCCGGATCAAAAAAATATTCCAGCCAGCCATCTTTACCATCCTCAGGATTCTTTCCTGCGGCAATTAAGCATTGATTATCCTCCAATTCTTCGTCGCGAAATTTATGGTAACCATCATTCCATGCGTTTTTGATCACTCCTTCGACGATACCATTATCAGCGAGTAATTTTTCAACAAGCGCATTTTCTGGTGCGGCATCCAGGTCATTTTTATCAAAAATTAGAAATGCATTCATTTTATCATCTGATATTTTTAGCTTCAAAAGAAACCTCCACAGTGGATTGAGACTATAAATAACTACAAAAAGAACAGCGAGACCAAGTGCTTGGATTAGCGCATATGATAATGTCCGGTACATATTTTATTATTTATTTTCGTCACATATATCTGGTTATTTAGCTGTTATTGAACAATTAAAACAATCTAAATTAATTTACTCCCGGGCTGCAGATCTAAGAAATAAATATATTCCGCATTTGTTTTTTGCTGCAACTTTATTATAATTTCACCTATCAGATAATTCGAATTATCTGACAAATTATCAACTTGCGATTTATTGAATATAAATTTTAAAAGGATGTTGTTATGCGAACGATTATTGAGCCTTTTCGAATCAAAATGACGGAGCCAATTCATCTTATTTCAAAAGCCGATCGTGAGAAAGCACTTGCCAAGGCACATAATAATGTTTTTTTGCTGGATGCAGATGATTGTTGCATCGACCTGCTTACCGATAGCGGCACTGGTGCCATGTCGGCCCAACAGTGGGCAGCCCTGATGCTTGGGGATGAAAGCTATGCCGGAAGTCGCTCCTGGAAAAAATTTGAAGCAAGTGTCCGTCAAATAACGGGGATGAAGCATATATTTCCAACCCACCAGGGCCGTGCCGCTGAGTCACTCATGGCGCATATCCTCGTAAAAGAAAACGATGTTATCCCCAATAACAGCCATTTCGATACCACACGCGCCAATATTGAGTTTTCTGGTGGAAATGCGTTAAACTTGCTCTGCGATAAAGGAATGGATCTGAAATCAGATATTCCATTTAAAGGGGATATGGATGTGGAGAAATTAGCTGCTGTCATAGAAAAATATGGTGTCGAGCGAATTCCTTTTTGCATGATAACCGTCACCAACAATACCGGTGGTGGCCAACCCGTTTCTATGGCCAATATTAAAGCCGTAAAAAAGCTGTTAATCAAATATAAAATTCCGCTTATAATCGATAGTTGTCGCTTTGCCGAGAACGCTTATTTTATTCACGAACTCGAGGATGGCTACGCCGACAAATCATTATTGGAAATAGCCCAGGAAATGTTTTCCTATGCTGATGCAGCAACGATGAGTGCAAAAAAAGATGGGTTGGCAAATATCGGGGGATTTTTTGTCTGTCAAAATGATGAATGGGCAGAAAATTTTCGTAACATGCTCATTCTCCGTGAGGGATTCCCAACTTATGGTGGACTTGCAGGGAGGGATTTGGAAATTCTCTCAGTTGGTTTAATGGAAGCCCTTGATTACGATTATCAGGTTTACCGCCACGCTACGATCAGTTATATGGGAAAATTTCTTCAAAGCAAAGGCATACCCTATGTAAAACCGGTTGGGGGACATGCTGTTTTTCTCGATGCGAAAGAATTCTTACCGCACATTCCACAATTAGAATACCCCGGAATTGGTCTGGTGAACGCGTTATACATCGAAGGAGGAATTCGTAGTGTGGAGCTTGGTAGTGTGATGTTTGGCCACTTTGATACGAATGGAAAAGAAATACCTTCACCGATCGAGCTTGTCCGGCTTGCATTTCCAAGACGGGTCTACACACAAAGTCATTTTGATTACATGCTTGAAGTTATCGAAAATGTCTGGCAAAATAGAACCAAAATCGGTGGTCACCGAATAACCTCGCAACCGGATTTTTTAAGACATTTTACCTGCCATTTTGCAAAAATATAATTGGTGTAACTTTAACATTCGATAACGTTTACCGCTAAACCACCCTGGGATGTTTCTTTGTAATGGGATTTCATATCTTCCCCGGTTTGGCGCATAGTTTCGATAACCTGATCAAGGGAGACCTTGTGACTGCCATCACTTTGCATGGCCATTCGGGCGGCATTTATGGCTTTTACAGAAGCCATTGCGTTGCGTTCAATGCAGGGAATTTGCACAAGCCCTTGTACCGGATCACAGGTGAGACCTAAATTATGTTCCATCCCAATTTCAGCTGCCTGTTCAATCTGCTCGTTGGAGCCATTGAGTGCAGCTACCAGGCCTGCGGCAGCCATCGAGCAGGCAACGCCGACTTCTCCCTGGCACCCAACTTCGGCGCCGGAAATTGAAGCATTTAACTTGTAGAGGATGCCAATAGCGCCGGCCGTCAGCAAAAAGCGAACGATCCCATCATCATTGGCAGCAGGAACAAAGCGAGCATAATAATGCATCACCGATGGAATAATACCTGCAGCCCCGTTTGTGGGAGCCGTAACAACACGGCCTCCGGCAGCATTTTCTTCATTCACCGCGAGAGCGTATAAATTAATCCAGTCAATCACACTAAGTGGGTCCTGCAATCCTTTTTCCGGTGAACCGGTATATTCACGATACAATCGTGGTGCGCGTCTTTTTACATTCAATCCACCGGGTAGAATACCCTCTTGTCTAAATCCGCGCTTCACGCAATCCTGCATGACATCCCAAATTTTAAGTGTATGTTGAAAAACCTCATCCATCGTCGCGGAGATAGTTTCATTTTTCATCACTATTTCGTAGATCGAAAGAGATTCTTTACGGCAGATTTTCTGCAATTCGGCTGCGGAGCTAAATTGAAACGGGAATTTTATTTTGTTATGATCTATCTGATCCCTGGCTGCATCCTCGTCACTGACGACGAAACCACCCCCGACAGAATAATAAGTTTTCTGCAAAATTTCTCTGCCATGTGCATCGAGGGCAGTAAATATTAAACCGTTGGGGTGGTATTGCAGTGATTCTTGCTGCAGAAAATTAAGATGTTTTTTTTCGATAAATTGAATAGACTTATGAGGAGATAACCGGATACATTCGTTTTCGCGAATATGATTAATTATCGAATCGATTTCATCCGGGATAATACTATCTGGTTTGTTGCCTTCGAGCCCCAGCAAAATGGCTTTGTCTGTTCCATGGCCTTTGCCGGTTAATGCCAGCGAGCCATAAAGATTAATAGTGATTTCATTTGTTCGCGTGAGCCTATCGCTCAGCTTTAATTCTTTAACAAATAATCCGGCTGCATGCATTGGGCCCACCGTATGCGAACTTGAGGGACCAATGCCAATTTTAAAAAGTTCAAAAATACTGATCATTTTATACCACAATCCTGAGAACGGTTTTGAAATGCCCCAATCCTGTGGTTAATCAAACAGCATTGAAACACCAATTATAATTATAAAAATAGGCCAGACTGTTGCCCAATTGAAATCGAGTAGAAAAATTAGCGCAACAGTGAGCGGGAAAACGCCACCCACTATACGATTTTTTACAGCACGGGTCATTTTACTATCATTATTTTTATACAATTTCCAGGCTTCATTAAAAGCCATAAAAGCAGGGATGAGTATAAACAACGCCCACCAATTATCCAAATAAAAATCAAAAAAATTGTTGGATAAAAAAAACAAACCCATAAGCACGAGCACGAGTCCAACCATGAGATTACCGCTTCTTCCCGATTCGGTATTGGTTTTGTTTGGCATAATTAACTCCAGTAGATGAATACCAGCATACAATTATTTGAATATAGAAAAATTTCCAATTAAATTATTTTTAAATAAAAAGTCGAATATGAGTTGTAAGTGATTACGGGAGGGGAGTGTCAAAATAAAAATAGATTAAAGTCCGTGATTTTTAGTCACCGGTTGCTGCACTTTTACTCGAAATTTAATGAAAAGATGCAGCATTTTTTACCCAGTCTGCCGAATCCTTGTGCTCAATCTTTTGCAGGAGTGTACTTACAAGTGCCGGATCAAATTGAGAACCACTGTTGTGAATCATGATCTTTACAGCATCTGACAATGAGCGTGGCTTTGAATATTTTCGTCCGGACAGCATCACATCGAGTGCATCGGCAATTGAGATTATACGGCTTGCCAGCGGGATGGAACTTGCTGCCAAGCCAAACGGATAACCCGCGCCATTAAAATATTCATGGTGACAGCGAACAGCTTCGATGAGTGTTTGGGAGAGTTTGAAGATTTTGCACATATCAGCGCCAATTTTTGCATGCATTCGAACATGTTTTAATTCCTGCGCATTGAGCCGCGTACTTTTGTTTAAAAGTTCAGCCGGGATGGCTGTTTTACCCAAATCATGCAAATAGGCTGCAAGCGTCAATTCTTCCGTTTGATCTTGATTCATTCCGTGAAGAGATGCCATTGCAACAACAATTTCTTTTACACGGTAGCTATGAAAGCGTGTATAGCTATCGAGTTGTAAAAAAAGTTCGATGATTTCAAATTTTGCCGGTATTGCGGTGATTAGTTGATTGATATGATCAATCGATTTCTGCTCTTCCTTAAACATGGACTTCCCTGGAATTGATTCAAAAGAGTAGATCGCTTGCTGTCCTGCAATCGTCTGATTCGTTTAGCTGACTCCCATTCGAATGGAGCGGGACACCCTTTTGTCCTTTTGGGTAGGTTTTGCTGATAGTGCCAGATTTGCTATCGTTTTTAAAAATCCGCGCAAAGTGAAAGGGATTCACGTTGAATAGATATTCAAATCTTCTTATAAAATATATAAAAAAAGGAAACGAGCAAAGAAAAAATGTTTAATTAAGAAAATATTTGAGTTTTTATGCGAGAAACACAAATATTTTCACGAATTCTAACAAACAAATAGATGCGTTTAACTTCAAATTCATCAATTATTTAAAAAGTACCGGTTATGGGATATTTATAAAAAATCTGAAAACGCGGTATTTTTATTCAATGGCTTCAGCGACGACTTGGGCAATGTCCTTTGTTTCCTCCACAGCCGCATTGAGCATCATTTTACATTCCGGACAGGCCGTTACGAGGAGTTGAGCGCCACTCTCCCGAACATGTTCTTTCCGCGTTTGATCAACTCTTTTATCTACTTTCTGCTCCCGAACGAACCCGGCGTTGCCACCCCCGCAGCAAACGGCTTTATCGTGAGAGCGCTGCATCTCAACAACATTGTATCCAATTGAGTTTATCAGCTTTCTCGAGGTGTTAAAATCTCCTTCGTATCTACCCAAATAACAAGGGTCATGAAATGTCGTGTTGACTTCTTTATCCTGTTTTTTCAGGTTCAAAGCATCCTTAGCAACAAGTTTTTGGATGAATTGAGCATGGTGAATAATCTCAACATTATGTTCATTGTTGAAATCGGTGTATTCTTTACCAATTGTGTGCATGCAGTGGGGGCACGGAGTAATTATTTTTTTTATGCCATCCATTGAAGAAATGTTTTTTTCAGCCAAGTCCTGAAACTGCATTTCTTCTCCCTGACGCCGCTGGTGGTGGCCGCAACAGGTTTCTTTTTTAAGAACACCAAAGCTGGTATTTGATTTTTTCAGGATTTTGATGAATGATTCCAAAGCATCCCGGGAATCGACATTATAGTTCCAAACACAACCCATCCATAGTAAAAATTCAGTTTCGCCGGGCACATAGACAGGAATTTCAAGCTCTTCAAGCAGGGCTTTGCGCTCCTTTTTATTGCCCCCGAATGCATTGCCAGTCCGTTCCACGGTTTCAAAGAATTCGGATGCGACCATGCCTGTTCCCAGCGACATTGCTTGCGCACGTTTTGCGCCAGTGAGTAATTGCAAGTGCTCGATGCCGACAGGACACATATATTCGCAGGCGCCACAGCTTGTGCATTGCCCGAGCGCTTCCTCTGAGATAATATTTCCAATTACTGAATCCGTATCAGGCAGATCAAACAACGCTTTTCTGCCGGCGAGTATAAATCCTCGGGGATCCAAAACTTGCCCTGAGATATTTGCCGGGCAATTGTCCGTGCATCGTCTGCATTCCACACAACTAAGAAAATCCATGCGATGTTTCTGACTCAAATTTGCCATTGTTTCCAAGCCAAAAACAGGTTCTGCATCATCTGATTCCATTTCTTCAAGATTTAGATCCATTGGCATTAGCTCTGCCATTCGCAGAGTTCGCATGAAAATATTCACAGGCGCAATAATGAGGTGGAAGTGTTTTGACCTCAGCACCAAATGCGGGAAAATCAAAATAATTAGTGCGTGGCTCCACCAAACACTTTTTGCAGTTAAGGAGGCTGGATCATGGGGGAATTGAGTATAAAGATAGGTTGCCATCAGCAAAAAGATAAACAGCCCCACATAGCCAGAGCTATAAGATTTTGGGTCGGGAGAGTATTTAACAAATACGAATCGCCGTAAAATCAATCCAATTATTCCAACAGAAACGGCAATTGCCCAAAATGAGACGAGATTTTTATAAAAACCGGTCCAGTCACCGAAGATGGAAATCAGGAGATGAAATCCATATATTTTACCGAAATGATCGGCAGTCTCCAAACCAAAGAAAATAAATCCTCCGAAAATTGCCGCATGCATGGCGCCGGCAACCGGTCGACCACTTATAACTCTCGATTGAAACAGGACTTCTTTGATTGAAACTAATGCTCGTCTAAAAAAATGATCTGTACGAATGCGGTCTGCTTGGCCTTTGAAAATCGGCCGAATGTGCGAAAAAAAATCACGAAGAAACTTGGTGAGAGAAAGAATCAACAACAGGGAGAGAATTATTTGTTCTAATCCAGAGAAATTCATTTTTTCCTTCTATCGTTATAAGTGGGGGTAATATGATTTTCCACGAATATAAAATCGATACACTATCCAATAAACGAATAATAAGATAAAATGAGTTCCGAGACAAGTAAAATTGATCCGTAAGCAGATCAATTTGTTAGATCGGATATTAAATTAGTTAATTGTATTTGTGATGTGAAAATATAGATGTATCCATTTGATGGATTAGGGGATATCCACAATGGCCATCTATTTAAATATCTGTGAAATGAGAGTTTCATATTCCGTGAAGATTTTATGATTTTGCGGATTTTTTACATTGAGGAAAAGGCTTGTCAGTAGATTTTCATGATACCATTTCTGCGCCTGTTTTCCACGATTAAATCGCAGCCAAACTTTATCACCGGCGATATTATGGTCATAAAGAATTGAATGCAGATTATGGATTTTATCAGCGCAGGCGATAATTTTGACGGGTAAATCTGCGGTCGTCAAGAAATTAATCGTGTGCTTTTTACGATCTTCCCAGCTCGCATTATTATGCTCTGGCTCCGAACAACCGATGACCAAATCCATAATATGCCTGCCAAAATTTTGTTCAATGTCAGTAGCAGTCTTATCCGTATCTTCAATTGTATCATGTAAAAGTGCAGCTACACGCCATTCGAGTGGATATTTAAAATGGTGGAGTATTGTTGAGACGGCAAAAGGGTGATATATATAGGGTAGATCACTGTTTTTACGGCTTTGATTCTTGTGTGCAATGGCAGCAAATCGCAGGGCTTTTTCAAAGATAGGAGAGTAAGACACAGGAATTTCCTTTGTGATAAAAAAAAGGCCCCGCAAATTGCGGGGCCTGAACTCTTTGGAGTCTCCGGGGCTTGGTGCTAGCAAGCTCGGCCAGAGGCTCCTATTAATATTCGACTATGAATAGGACCACCTCTCTTTCTCAGGGGACCATATTCGCACCAGAAAAATCCCTGGTCATAATCCCGGTGCAGCTTAAATTGGTGTGCTTAAATTATTCAGGTGATCGCTAAAAGTCAAGATAAATTGTCAACATATTTTGAAAACGGAGCAATTTGTGTTCAAAATTTTTTTAAAAATCCTTTTTCCTGGCTTGCAATACCATGAAATACGTTGGAACTATTATCCAGACCGTTAATACTAAAAGCGAAAGAACGGATCCGAGCGCAGTCCCAAAAAACTTCTGGAAAACAGCGCCTGTGTAACCGAGCAAGGCTGAAATATCCAGTTTTAACAAGATGAGTATCCGGGACAAATCTATAGGATTAAACATGGTAACACTGAGCGCAAACTTGTCGAGCGGATAATCATGAAAAAATACCATAGCTAAAAGAAACAGGCCATCGTAAATCACAGCCAGAAAAAGCCATAATAAGATAGCAAATCCGAATCCTTTAATTTTGTCATTGAATGATAAAGCAATATTGTAGGCTAAACCAACAAATATGAACGTTAAATAGGCGCCAATTAGCAGGAGAGTTGCAAAATCCCAAATTGCGGCCGACTGAAATACGCCATATAGTACAAATGGAATCCCCAATCCGAGGACCAGGCTCAGCGCAAGGGAAAGGCTCAAACCAACGTATTGACCTATAAAAATCGTGCTCCGCTTGATCGGTTGCGATAAAAGCAGCTCAGTAAATTCCCGCGAGCTGTAATAGTACATCACGCCGAAAACGGTACCTATTAAGGGTGTTAGTACTATAATTATATTGAGCAGAGTGATCACAGCTTTCGTGATATCGTTATTAAGGAAAAACAAAATAAAACCAAGCCCAAGGTAGAATAAAAAATACACATAACTCCACCGGCTGCGCATCAGGTCAAAAAAGCTGTAATTGAGTATTTTAAACATAGGTTTCTTTTAATATTTCTGCAATCGCATGTTCAAGGTTCGAGTGATTTGTTTGCTTTTTTAACTGGCTCACCGTTCCATTAAAATAGATATTTCCGTCTAAAAGGAAAATGACCTGGTCCGCAATTTCATCGACCAGATTCATGATATGGGTTGTAATTAGAATCATTTTCCCCTTTGCTTTTTCTTCATCCAGTATCTTTTTTAAAGAAATCAACGCGACCGGATCCAATCCGGTGGTGGGTTCATCCAGGATTATTAGTGGTGAATCGAACATAAAAGTTAATACGATGTTTACTTTTTGGCGAGTTCCTCCTGAAAGCGTACCAAGTTTTTTATCCAGGTAGGGACTTAAATTAAATAGGCGGATGAGCTCGATCTCATTTGACTTTTGCTGGCGAATATTTTTTATCATTTTAATGAGTTCTTCAACCTTCAAATTTTGCGGGAAATGGGCTATTTGAGGCAGATAAGAAATATCTTTACGATATTTATACTCATTGAGAATGGAAGACTCATTTAACAAAATGTCGCCTTTTTGTGGAATTACCATTCCGAGAATGCTCTTAATTAGCGTCGTTTTTCCAGAACCATTCGGGCCTAAAATCGCAATGATTCCGTTTTGATCGAAAAACAGATCGATCCCTTGCAAGACATGCACTTTCGAATAACTTTTGTGTAAATTGGTTAAATTAATCATAATTTATTATTGGTACCATCGCTGGATTTAAATCCTGTAAATTATCAGGCGTAAAAATAGGGGAGACCTTTTCGGAAAAATTGATGATGTCGACAAAAAGGCTCCGTAATAAAATAATTGTTTCAGGTGTCTGATTTACGATATATGAAAAAAGTTTTACCGGACGATATGGAACATCACCAATATTATCTTTATTGAGATCGTACCCGGTGTAGTCACTCCAAAAATTTTTATCAAAAATATTGCCATTCATCCTGCCTACATAGGATATATCCAGGGCGTTGTTTAAGAAGTTATTTTGCAGAAGTTTATTGCCATAGCATGCCCCTAAAAATCGAACCGCCCATCCGTTGTTGTGGAATGTATTCTTTTCATAAGTGATGCGGTTTGAGCCGTCTGCGTTAATGCCTATTGTGTTTTGTTCGAAGGTATTATTGACTATGTTTGCATCGTTAATTTCCTTTAACAGCAAGCCATAGGATGCTGTACCCCAGTTCAATCGGAAAGTATTATGGCGCATAAAAATTTGTTTTGAGAACATGACCGCTACTCCAGCGCCGTTTTTTTCGAATATATTATCTTCATAACGATCGTCATTGGAAAACATAAAATGCAAACCATATCGCAAATTATTGAGGCTTATATTTCCTTTAATCTCGCTATGCTTGACAAACTCGAGATAAATTCCATCGCGCATTTTTTCAATGCGATTGTCAAGAATTTGAATTTTTGAGGAATGCCAAAGGTGAATTCCATTTCCTGAGCTATGTTCTTTTACCGCATTACCCCGGATAATATTGTTTTTAAGAATCCCGTTGTGTGATTTTTCAATTAAAAACCCGAAAAAGATATCTTCGAGAATATTGTTTTCGAAGATAAAATGACGCACTTTCGAAGTATAAATTGCGGCAAAATCACTGATATAACTCACTTCCACATTTTTGAGTTTTAACCCACGAATGGTGACGCTGTCTGCGTAAACTTTAAAAATATAGCCCTGGCCTTGTGCATCGATAGTTGGATGGTTTTCTCCAATAATTGTAACCGGTTTATCGATTAAAATATCATGTTCCGCGTAAGTTGCATCCTTGACCAATACTGTATCCCCGGGCAAAGCAATAGCAACAGCTTGCCGCACAGAGGCGATTCCGCAATCCGGACATACTTTAATTGTGTTAGCAATCAGGTCAGAATAGGAGAACAACAGGAATATAAGTGTGGAATAAATGAAGAGTTGCGATAATCTAACTAAAGGCATTTATTTTTTATTTTTATATGAAGTGTCAGTGGCTTCTTGATGAAAACAACTTGATATCAGCGAACGAACTAAAATAGAACTATTCCTAAAAAAAAGAAGCACAATATTTAACTACTTGCACTTCTTTTTCTTTTAGTAATTTTAAAAACAGCATCTAAAATCTGACTTGCAGTTCTTTCCAGGATAAAAGAACCCCATCTTTTTTAACCTGATAATTTTCTGCTTCAGTCCGGTTTGAAAAACCCGTCAAGTTTGCACCCATGGGACTCGGCAGATTTTCACTTATCAAATAGGTGGCCTTAACGGCATCTATAAGTTTCCCCGGGGAGGTGTAATCTGTTATTAAAAAAAGAGCAATGATGTTTTCGTTTTTATCATTTGTATCCCGAACCATGCATTCAATGGAATCATATTTAAAAGCTTTGCCTTTTTTTGTTACGATTTCTGCTGCGTGCTGCTGATCAACAATATTCATTTTGCAATATATACAGGCATCTTTTCCATACTCAATAGGTTGGGGTTCGATCGCACAGGAAACAAGCATTGCCAGCAGTAAAATATTTAAGAAATAGTATTTGATATTTGAGTTCATGCATCAACCTGAATTTTCTTTTCTCGCCACAAAATAGGCGCCCAAAGTCATGAATATGCCAATAAACATAATGTAACCACCACTCATGGGATAGGAGTGCGCTTTAAAATTCAATATTTCCTTTGTTCCGATCAGCGGCGGTTGGTAGGCTGTGCCTGGAAATTTAATCGCTGCTTTTGGATTCAAATTGTGCCCGTAGTCATATTCCCAGAGATAAAAATCATACATGCCAATACATCCCAGAATGCCAATCAAAACAAACCAGGTCAGAAATAATTTCTTATTTCCTATAAAACCGAATATTACTCCGAGAATTGTCATCACGATAATCACGATTGGAAACAGCTCAAATTCTTTCATTTTTTCGGGTAATTTTTGCATACCCACATAATGATTTAATATATTAATGTTTTGTATGTCACCTTCGTTGTGGTCAGCCATCTTGGTAATATAAATATCTATTCCTAATGCTGTTGGATACTGTGGCGCTTCCAGTGAGATATTCCAGAGAGGAAGTACAAATAATGGCAAAAGCAACAGGGAACCAACGATCATTAATATCTGTGATTTTTTCATATAACATCCATTTGAACAGGGATTGCAGCATCGCATGCGATTCAAATAGTCAGCGGCGATGAAACAATCCCTATCACGTTTAATTTATCAGTGATTTACGCACTATTCACCATCGAGTGTCCAACTTAGTTTTATGTTTGAATTTCGTGGAGAAACTCTGACATATCCCTGCATTTCCTGGTGCAATGCAGAACAGAAGTCGGTACAGTAAAATGGCCAAACGCCAACTTTCGTGGGTTGCCAAACAAAAGTCTCCGTTTGACCGGGCATAATAAGCAATTCCGATGTGTTGGCGCCAATCATACTAATACCGTGCGGCACATCGTAATCCTGCTCCAAATTTGTGACATGGAAATAGACACGATCACCAACTTTGATGCCTTCAATGTTATCCGGAGCAAAATGGCTGCGAATCATCGTCATGTAAATATGAACGTCTCTTCCTTCCCGGACAACCTTAGTTTTTGACTCACTTTTAGTGGCATATGGGTGATTATTATCTTCCAATCGATAAAACTTTTTGGAGTTTGGCTTGATTAAATCAGCCGGACAGCCGGCAGCATAATGGGGCTCACCAATCGTTGGAAAATCCAAAATAAGTTCCATTTTTTCGCCACTGATGTCATACAGCTGGGCTGATTGTGTTACTTCTGGTCCCGTCGGCAGATATCGGTCTTTGGTGATTTTATTCATGGCAACTACATATTTCCCATATGGTTCACGGGAATTCCCACCCGGAATCATTAAGTGGCCCACCGAGTAATACGTTGGTTTTCTATCCACAACTTCCCATGTTCCAAGTTTCCATTTAACCACTTCGGATGAAATGAAAAATGTGGTGTATGCATTGCCTTTGCCGTCAAATTCCGTGTGCAGCGGGCCAAGGCCTGGTTGCTCAACAGTACCAGCCAAAGTGGCATCAAAACTGAGAATTGGAATCCCGTATGCCTCTCCGGAGAAATTTTTATCCGCGATTGCTTTTTCCATTTTTGAAAATGAATGTACGGTTAAAGCCGCCGCCAATTTACCGCTTCCAACAATATATTCACCGCTTGGATCCACATCGCAGCCGTGTGGGGATTTTGGTGTCGGCATAAAATAAACCAGTCCCGGCAATTCGGAAGAATCAAGTACACGCACTTCTTTTTTCATCGTCGTTGTTGCTGTGTGTGTGGATTCATCATAAATATTGTGCGCATAATTTGCGGGCATAGTTTTGAACTTGCCTGCTTTAATGTATTCCTCAGCTTTTTTCCAATTTACGGCGGCAATAAAATCTTTGTCATTTTGAGAAGCATTCACCTCCATTAAGGTGTTTGCTTCTTCTGTGTTATAAGTCGAGAAGAAGAACCAACCATGTGATTTTCCTCGGCCAGGATGGGAAAGGTCATAATCGAAGCCGGGCATCAATACCTGAAATTCAATATTCATATGACCATTTTTGGGGTCCACTTTTATGAAGGAGAGCGCCCCTTTGAAATTTCCTTTATAATCGGCAATTGACATATCGCGTTGCGGGATGGGGACACTAAATCGAGTCCCTGCAACAACGTATTCTGTGTTTTCCGTTACGAATGATGAACTATGGTTACCTGCACTGTTCGGTATTTCGATGATTTCATCAGTTTCGAATGTGGATAAACTAATCCGCGCGATTCGAGGTGTGTTGTTTTCATTGATAAAAACCCATCTGCCATCAAGCTTGCCCTTTGTTTGTGAAATATCGGGGTGGTGAGAATCGCCCCATGGAATAAAGCCGTGGGATGTTTGGAGCATCGCCTTTGTTTCTTCATTGAATCCCCAGGCTTTCTCAGCGTCAACAGAAAAGACCGGGATAACTTTAAATAAACGGCCAGATGGCAAACCATAAACCGCGAGCTGGCCGCTAAATCCACCGGAAACGAAAGCATAAAATTCATCGTGTTCCCCTGGTGGCACGAATGACCGTTCGGCAGCGCTACTGCTTAAAGCGCCGGAATTATTTGAGCCGCTTTGCTGGCAACTCGAAAATATAAATGCTGCTGCCAAAAGGAGGCTCAGTGCAACATATTTATAGGAATTTCTCATCTCATCTACCTGTATTTTTAATTATTAATTCGATTAAATGTATCTTACTTTTTGGATGGGACCAATACTTTGTCAACCACATGAATCACACCATTTGATGCATCTATGGTACCCAGAATCTTGGCGTCACCGATAAAAATGTCATCGCCATCTCGTTTGATTTTGATGTATTCACCACTCGCCATGTAGATTTTTCGGCCATCTTTGAGCAATCGACCTTTGTATGTGCTTGGGGCGGCATGATTCGTCAAAATGAATGCCAGTTGCTTTTTGTTTTCTGGCTTCAGCAATGTTTCCACGGTACCTTCAGGCAATGCTGTAAACGCTGCATTATTAGGAGCAAAAACGGTGAGGGGACCTGCGTTAACCAAAACGTGTTCAATTTCTGCAGCTTGAACGGCGGCAACAAGTGTTGTATGATCTGGCGAACCTGCAGCTATTTGCAGGATGTTTTTCGCCGATTCATCATCAACAACCGAAGCTTGCCCTTTTGGGGTGTTTTCTCCATAATTGTCAGCGGATCCAGGTTGCTGATCACCTGGGCCACAGGCGCTAAAAATCAAGGCAATTGCTAAAAAAACTATAGTTAGGCTCTTCAATATAGTTTCTCCAAAATTAGTGTTGCGTTAGGTTTTAATTCATCTCATTTCATTGTGTTTTTATGCATCTATCCAATACTCAAAGATACAACCCAAAAATAACTTTTGGGTTTAACATAACCATCCATCAATAGCCTCCTCATTTGTAATCGATTGTAAGAATTAAGTAATTCACTTATATATGAATAGTAGTGCTATAATTTTAGATTGAAAAAGTAAGAATTCTGCAAAAATATTTATTATGTTGAAATCTGTAGCGCTAATATAAGATATATTTATTATTAGCGCAAGCGACATTCTGTTTAATAAGATTCATTTTTTTGATTTTAATAAAGACGAAAAAAACTTTTAAATGGGAGCCAAAAAAAAACCCCAGGTTTCAGCCTGAGGTTCAATCAATATACGACTCTCTTCTTATTTATTTTTAAAAACCGGATCAGCAACAATATTTTTCTCGTGGCCTTCTTTGGCGACGACTCGTAAATACTCAAGAACTTCTTTTGCCTGGTCCAATGTCAAGTTCATATTTGTCATCGGAGCCAGGTATTCAGCCAACATCTCTTGGCCGGTCGGGTGTTTCTTAGTCATTTCATCTGGATTCATTATCATGTTTAAAATATATTCCGGGGTGCGACGGTCAACCGTGTATCTTTGCGCTGGTCCAACGAGACGCTTGTCCAATTTATGGCACGGGGCACACTTACCAACATATGTTTCTTCACCTTTTTTCGCCAATTCCATATTTATCTCGCCCAACTGGATTTTTTCTTTTACCGGACCGATGCCGTTTTCCATTTCAAAATCAGTAAGATTATTTGGATTGGCAGGTTTCTCAGCAGCTTGTTCTCCAGATTTTTCACCACCACAAGCAATAAACAGCAGCAACAGTAAAACGGTTAATAGCGTCGAAAAAAACTTCATCCTGTGATCTCCTTTAATATAAATAGATTATCGTTTAATTTTTAGAACGATCTATATTAGCAGGAGAGTTTATTAAACTTTTGTTGCTCATGCAATAAAAAAATACAATGAATTGCAAATTAATTACAAAGATGATTTGTAGATTTATTTATGCGTCAGTGATAAAATGGGAAGGCAAAATTATCAGATTTTCGATGGCACATCTAAAAAACCTGAAATTAAACAATAAAAAAATCCGGACTACTTTACCTAAAGCAACCCGGATATAAATTTGTAACAACAGTATAAATATGACTAAAATTGAATTGTAATGCTTATTTTATGTAGACCGTTGCACGCACAACCGTGACCGTGCTCAAGGTTAAAGGCTGGCCAACATCTTTATTTTCTAAAGCTGCATTGAGTTGGCTTTCAACACCCACAGAAAAGAGGGGATGCAAATAATAATCAGCCCCGAAAAGGCCGCCCACGTTAAGTGACGTTGATCCTGATCCACCGGTAGGTGATAGAATACTTGCCATCAGTTGACCGCCAAAATAGGGTCGGATTCTACCCGGTTTGGTGTGTACTCGTACAGCGACTCCCGGAGAAAATCGTGAACCCCACTGGTCTTGTTTATAAAAAGCAAACATCGGTGCTATGGCGACAGTTTTTGATATCCAAAATGGAACTGATATCACGGAAGTGCCACCTACGTTTGATGAAAAACCAACTTTAGGTTCGGGCATCCGTTTCTTTTGTGCACTCGCGGTACTGAACATCACTGAAGTGAGAAAAAATATTGATAAAACAAGAATTAAATGTTTTTTCATTGGAGATCTCCGAAATGATAATAAAAATTTTGACGCACACTCTCATTCTGGAAAGTGGCAAATCTGACCCGTTGAATCAAATATTATATAAAAGCCAACATGCCGTGTTTGCGTAAAAAAAACTAAAATAGGGGCAAATATGCGTATTCACCGTTATTTTTTTCGAATTCTTGAATTGCAGATATTTGTGTATCAGCAAAATAATCATCTAATCCCAAAATATAGAAATTGAGTCTTGAGTCCCATTCATGAAATAGGAATTGTTTTGTAAATTAATTTTATAGCGGGGGAGAAAAGGCAATGAAAATTTAAGATTTTTGTTCGAGGATGACGTGCTGTAATTTTTGAGGATCGATTGGAACGGCCCCAATTTCAGCAATGACGATACTGGCAGCAAAATTTGCCATATGAGCCGCTTCAAAAATTGAGGCACCAGCCGTTAGACAGGCCGTTAATGTACTAATAACTGTGTCACCAGCACCGGAAACGTCGTGCACTTTTTTTGCCTGGGTGGGGATTTGAGTAAACTGATCATTTTTATCGACTAATACCATGCCTTCTTCCCCTAAAGTAATGAGAATATTTTCACATTGAAGCTTGTTTCGTAAACTGATAGCCGCGGTCACACAATCGTCGATGTTGTGAATTATTTGGGCGGTTGCTTCTTCCGTTTCTTTTCGGTTCGGTTTAAAAAGAGTGACACCTTTGTAATCAAGAAAATGGTTAAATTTTGGGTCAACGGTAGTTATCACATCATTTTTATGCGCTAATGCAATAACCTCCCGGATCAGATTTCGGGTCAAAAGTCCTTTATTATAATCCTCCAAAATCAACGCATCCAGCTTTGGCATTTCAGATTCAAGAAATTCTAAAATTAGTCGGGCTGTTTTTGGTGAAATATTGTTTTTGGATTCACGATCGATGCGCACGACATGTTGATTGTGGGCAATAATCCGGGTTTTGATCGTTGTCCTCCGAGTGCCATCTATGAATATTCCATCTTTTGTAAAACCGGCATCTGTGATCATATTTATCAATTCCTGGCCTTCGTCGTCGTCACCGATAACACCTGTTGGAATGACTTCAACACCCAGGCTCTGCAAATTATTGGCGACATTTGCAGCACCACCGAGGGAATTACTCTGATTTTGAACTTCAACAATCGGCACAGGGGCTTCCGGGGAAATTCGCTGAATTGTGCCCCAGGTATACTGGTCAATCATTAAATCGCCTAAAACGGCAATCTTCTTATTTTTAAACTGAGGAATATATTTTGATAAGCGGTGAAAGTCGATGGCTGCCATTAAAAACTCGGGAGAAAGTTGGATGATTCTGTTTAAATGTAGTTATTCGGGTGAGTTCAAGTAAAACTGAAGTAGCTGATTGGATTCTTTTGGCGTAAGGGCAAACTTTATGCTGGCTTCATTTACAAGCCGCAGTTTATTTTTTGTGGAATCCTGTAATAATTCATCAGATATCCACTGCACAGCTTTTCTAATATTTTGCCCTTCGGGAATCATTCTTCTGTTCTCATTTTTGATTCTACATCTGATTTTTGAAAAATCAGGGCCCTGAAAAACACAATTTTCAGAGCCCTGATTAAAAAATCAAATTAATTATCTGCCAGAACGCTATTTAGCTTTTTTTGTTCTCATGATTTTGGCTGCAATAAATGTTGTAAGCACAGCACCAAAAGACAACAGCGCCCCCATTTTCGCCGCATCTTGAATCTGTCCGGGTTTAAACGCCACAGTCGAAACAAAGAGGGCAACAGTAAACCCGATGGCTGCAGCATTTCCGAGAACAAACAGGTCTTTGCTTGAAAGGCCGTCTGGAAGACCAAATTTCAATGTTTTTGCGGTAAACATTCCTGTTAGCCATATCCCGATTGGCTTGCCCAGAAGAAGGCCGATTAGAACAAGGTATGTAGGCTCCCCGATCGCGCCCACCACGACACCGGCATTCAGCAAACCAAACAACCCCAAAATCACTTCAACGGGGTTTTTCCAAAAGTGCTCGAATTCGTTAAGTGTATCGTGTTTTTCCATATCTGCCCAGTTAAACAATCCTTTGTCAGCATGGGCATGCGGCAGAGTTGGAATAATTGGCAAAAGTCCCAAAGAAGGGTGGAGGCCAGCAAGTGCAAATCCAAACCAGGAAAGTGTACCCGGAATGATCAAATACGGCCAAAAACTGTGAATACCGCGTTTTTGCATAATGATACCAATGATGACTGCAATTACCGGCAACAACATCCACAATATTTTGACTTCTTCCTGTGGGTAGAATACAGCAATTATCAGCAATCCGAGCGCATCGTCAGCAATGGCGAGCAACAATAAAAATGGTACTGCGGGGTGTCCAGCACCAAAAATTAACCGTGCGACGAGGTAGCTAAAAGCAATATCAGTTGCACAGGGGATGGCCCAACCGTTACTAATTTCTGCGTACTGACCGATCAGATGAGCGCCGTATAAATAGATCGCAGCAGGGCCAATCATGCCACCAACAGCAGAAATCAATGGTACTGCCGCTTTTTTGGCGTTGGATAAAGGCCCGCCGGGAAGCGTTGCTTCCCAAACTTCCTTACCAGCGATGGCAAAGAAAAAAGCCATTAAAATATCATTAACTAAATAATGAAAATTGATTACACGCATACCGTGAGCTGCATCTGCGGCATCGTGTAATGGATAACCAATGAGTGTGTTTTTAAAAATTTCGAAGTGTAACAGGTGCTCGTAGCTTTCATGATTAATATTGGCCCAGAGCAGACCAGCAAACGCACCGGCGATGAGAATTATCGAATTCTCTAACAGAAAATCAAGACCCTTCTTAAGCATAACTAACCTTCATTTTTATTACTTCTACAGGATTCATGTTTATTAATTATTAAATACTTAAGCACAATAGCGCTGAAGATAATGCAGATTTTCCTTCTATGCAAATAAAAAGATCGAATATCAAAATGTTATTCCGCTTATAATTTCGCCATTGAATTGGAAAAAATCTTTGACTAATATCGGTGAATGAAGTTGAAACATAAAATCAATCATTTATGAAAAGTGAGTTACAAAAATATTAATCATTTATAATGAGGCGTTTTTCGATTGGCTAATCGGCAATCCATGATCTAACATGTGGGATATTTCGCCCCAGGTTGCAAGCATCCAGGTATCATCCAGCCGGAAGAAACGGTTGATACTCGCATTAAAATTTTTATATTTTCGAGGCTGAGAGAGTTTAAGTTCCAGCGCATGCCGAAATAAAGCATCTATCGTTCCTCCGTGTGATACGACGAGTATTTCTTTCCCCAAATTGTCGTCCGCAATTTCATTAAAACAGGCCATTGTTCGGTCATGCTTCTGGCGCGCGCTTTCCCCTTGCGGAATGATATAATCTGGATCCCATGTCATGAATTTTTTATAATCACTCGGGAATTTTTGTGCAATCTCAGCAAAAGTGAGGCCCTGGAAAATTCCCATGTGGCGCTCACGAAGTCGTTCATCGGTTGTAATAGACAATTCCAGTTTCTCAGCGATTGGTTTAGCCGTACTGTGTGCTCTTTTCAGGTCACTGCTGTAAATTGCCTCGACCTGAAAATCCTTAATTCTGCTTGCAAGTGCTTTGGCTTGTTTTTCCCCAAGATCACTTAAATTGGTATCAAGATGGCCCTGAAACCGGTCAACAGCATTCCATTCCGTCTGTCCGTGGCGAACAACGATAAGCTGTGTTTTAATTTTATTTTCCATCGAACCTGTTTTTATATTTTAATCATAATTTGGCGTTGAATATAAAAAACAAAAAAATGATATACAAGGAGGCGACAACGAAATGCAAAAAAAAAGCCCATCCGTGTGAGATGGGCTTTAAGAGGATAAAAACATGGTCTTAACTTTTAAGTTGTGTCAGAGAAAAACGTACGGGGACGCTGACCCAAACTTTTACAGATCTGTCCCGTTGTTGTGCCGGTTTCCACTGAACTTTTGCAAGTGCCAATTGAGCCGCTTCTTCGAATCCGATATCAGTTCCAGACGATTTCAAGATTTCGGTACGTTCAACTTCACCCTTTGTGTTTATCAGGCATTTCAAATAAACAGTTCCTTCAAGCCCGGCTTTAATCGCTACTTCAGGATAAACTACATATTTATAAATTTCGCCAAATCCACCAATGGGTTGTGGAGGCGTATCGTAAACAACGAATATTTCTTCCAAATCGCTAACGACAGGTTTGTCCGGTGGCGCTGGTATATCTGAAAAATCAACTTCCGTATCATCAATTGTTTCATCATCCGGAATATCCTCGTCAGCGGAAGCGATCGGAACAGCCGGTCGCGGTGGGGCCGGTGGCCTGAGAAATTGTTTCGTTACCGGAATCTGCTCAACTTCGAGCGTTATGTTATCAGGAATTTGAATATTACTTTGCGTTGCAAAATTTCTTAAATACAGAAAACACACTATTGTAAATAAAATGGATATGGCATAGGACATTTCTATCGTTTTTTTGTAAGACTTTTTAATATCAATTTCTGGATTTTTAGTACGTGGAAGGCCTGATGTTTTTATATTTTGCCAAAAAGCCAACTCCTCGGGTGTATCCTTGGTTTTCCCAAGTTCAATCCCGAACGGATTGAATTCTTTGAGGGCTCTCATTTCGGTTCCTTTTATCGAAAAAATATTTAATTAATAGCGTGAACTATCGTAATTGACTTGTGACTAATAACGTTTTGTATTTGAAAAGGTTTCCCAAAAGTAGAAAATAATTAAAGATTGTGGCGGATGATTATAGCGGATGGTGGATATGAAATTTTTCAGTCGGGAGAAGAAATTTGATGCAAAAATTAATGTGCAGCCTGAATATCCGGCCACACATTTTTTTACTTTTTAATTTTGGTCGAGAAGTTTTTGTCGTGCGTAAGCAATCAGGCCACCTGCATCCACAATTGAAGCACGCGCAGGGGAGATGGGCTCGTATGAATAGGATTTCCCGGTAGTTCGATTGTGAACCATCGTGTCATCAATTTCGATTTCATCGCCTTCATCGGCCTCGATGTCCGGGCAAACAACTGTCCTAAGACCGAGATTGATTGCATTTTGCATAAAAATTCGTGCAATACCTTTTGCGACAACAATAACATCATATCCTTTCAAACACGATGCAGCTTGTTCCCGCGAGGAGCCACAACCAAAATTATCGCCACCAATAATGATACTTTCGGGTTCAATTTCTTCCGTACGTAATTTTTTATTAAAATCTTTATCGTCAGCAAAGGCAAACATTGGTGTTTCAGTCGGCAATACTGTCGCCATAAAACGCCCGGGATAAATTACATCGGTTGAAATATCATTTTCCACTTTATATATTACTTTGCCCATTCTAATTTCCTCCATTTCTTGGATCAGTGATGTAGCCGGTTAAAGCTGAAGCTGCTGCAACCGGCGGGCTGCATAAATACACTTCGGCTTCGGCATTTCCCATCCGACCCTTAAAATTTCTGTTGGTTGTCGATAACGCCACTTCATTGCTTCCAAGCGCTCCCTGGTGAATTCCGAGACAGCAACCACAGCCCGGGTTCATTACCAGCGCTCCGGCAGCCATAAAATCAGAAATGTAGCCCAATTCCAGCGCTTCCCGGTAAATACGCCCCGATGCCGGGAAAATTAACATGCGGGTTTCACGCGATACTTTTTTCCCTCGCAGAATTTCTGCGGCTGCTGCGAGGTCATCCAAACGGCCGTTTGTGCACGAGCCAATAACAATTTGATGGACTTTTGTTCCGAGAACATCGTCGATTGGTTTTACATTGTCAACCATGTTTGGACATGCAATTTGAGGACTTAAATTATCGACATTTATTTCGACGACCTGCTCGTAAATAGCATCATCATCCGGCACCATTAACTCGACCTCATCCGTCACATGGGCAGTTTCTCTCAGATATTTCAGTGTCTCAGCGTCGGAGGGAATCATGCCTGCAGTCGCGCCTGCTTCAACCGCCATATTGGCTAATGTTAATCGCCCGGAAGTTAACATATTATCGATAGTCGGACCGTGGAATTCAAGCGCTTTAAAATTGGCACCCTGTGCACTTATTTTCCCAATCAAATGCAAGATGAGGTCTTTTGCCTGAACCAACGGTGAAAATTCACCGGTGACGACCACCTTAATTGTGCCCGGCACCTCGATATTTAATACCTTACCCAACGCCCAAACGGCCGCCATTTCAGTCGCGCCGATTCCAAAAGCAAATGCACCCAGCGCACCATGACTCGTTGTGTGCGAATCGGTTCCGACAACAACTGTTCCCGGCCGTACATAGCCGTTTTCGGGTAAAATCTGGTGGCAAATTCCGCCTTCATCGCCGCGAATCTCGTGAAATTTTTCGATGCCTTGTTCTTTCAAAAATTCACGAACTTTTTTCTGATTATTGGCTGTTTTTGCGCTTTCAGCCGGAACACGGTGATCAAAAATAATTGCTATTTTATCGGGATCCCACACATTTTCTGGTAAACCTGTCCCTTTATAAACTTCCATAAATTGATTGATAACCAAAGCCGCATTCTCATGGGACATGGCCAGATCAACTTTTGGTTCAATAATATCTCCTGGTTTTACGGTTTCCAGGCCAGCTGCTCGTGCAAGAATCTTTTCCGCCAGCGTCATTCCCATATTAACCTCCAATTTAGTTTAATGGGATGCTTTATCAAAAAATATTTTCTGTTTAATTACAGAAGTGATTTTAGATGTGAAACTCAGACAGATAATATTATAATAAATATTAATCTAACAAATGTAAAATATAAATAAAATCTATAACTTGAAAGCAAATTTAAAAAGATATTTTTGGATTTCAAATAATTCCTTTACTCCTTAAATCGTCAATTTCTTCCTTCGATTTTCCAAGTTCAGATAATATTTCCAATGTGTGTTCTGATAAATCAGGGGGGGGTGAATCAAGCGTACCCGGAGTTTTGCTGAATTTGGCTGTTAAATTAAAAAGCTTAAGTGAACCGATACCTTCTTTTTCAACCGTTTCGAGGGTGTTGCGAAATTGAACCTGCTCAGAATTTAGGGCATCCGGTAAATTTAGAATGGCTCCCGCAGGCACACTATTATTATTGAATTCCTCAACCCAAAAAGATGTTGGTTTCATTTTTAATTTCGCTTCGATTATTGGTGTCAATTCCTTGCGATTTTTCTTTCGTGTGTCGCGTTCATCAAATCGCGGATCGGTTTTGAGCTCCGGTGCGCCGATAATTTCGGTAACAGCGTGCCATTGTTCCTGTTTGTTGGCAGCGATATTTATGTAGCCATCTTGTGTTAAAAATGTACCTGACGGGGCTGCGGTGAAATTATCATTTCCCATTAAAACCGGCTCTTTTCCACCGATCAATAAATTAGCCGCAATCCAGCCCATGAGCGGCATTATCGAATCGAGAAGTGCAATATCGATCATTTGCCCTTCACCTGTGTGCTCTCGATAGTAAAGAGCTGCCATGATGGCAAACGCCGCATTTAAGCCACCGACAGTGTCACAAAGCGGAAATCCCGCTCGCAATGGATTCAATCGTTCATCCCCATTGACGGACATGACACCACTCAGGCCTTGAATAATTTGATCATAAGCAGGCTTCAGAGAATCCGGGCCTTCCTGGCCAAATCCTGAGATAGCACAATAGATTATTTTTGGATTAATCTTCGCCAGATCATCATAACCGAGGCCCAATCTGTCCATGACTCCGGGGCGGAAATTCTCGACAACGACATCGGCTGTTTTAACCAATTCACGGAAAATATTTTTAGCTTCATCAGCTTTCAAATTTAATGTTATTGATTTTTTATTGGCATTTTGTGCAAGAAAACTGGTACCCAATAATTTTTGATTGTATTCCGGAACATTCCCAAGTTTTCGGGCTAAATCGCCACCTTTTGGATTTTCAACTTTTACCACATCGGCGCCACAAAGGGCTAAATGCAAAGTTGAAAAAGGCCCGGAAAGAACATTTGTGAGATCGAGAACACGAATACCGTCGAGGAGTTTCATCATTATCTCCGCACTTCTGTAATATTAGATTTAAGGTATAATATTTATTTATTTTGATATGTAATTTCGCCCGTTCGGTAAATTTTGCCATCCATTTCACGCGAGAAAAACCGTGCGGTTTCTTTCGCCAGATTCAGCAGCGAATTCAACTGAACATGGGTACAGTCACCGGTTCTCTGCAGCATATGAACCAGGTCTTCTGTGCAAACGTTACCACCTGCAACGGCTGTAAAGGGACAACCACCCAATCCGGCAAATGCCGATTCAAAAATAGTCACACCCATTTTCATTGCGCTAAAACAATTGGCCAGTGCAAGGCCATAAGTATTATGAAAATGACACGTTATTTCCAGTGAATTATCAATTTTGAGCACAGTTTCGAGAAGTTGTTCAACCTGGGCCGGACTGGCATGACCTGCGGTATCAGCGAGGCTGATGTTTTTTAAACCCGCATCCACATATTTATGCACGATTCGTTCAATCTGGGAAACAGCGATTGGCCCCTCAAAGCCACACCCAAAAGCTGATTGAACAGAAACTTGGACAGACTTATTTGCTTCTTCTGCAAGATGCGCCATTTTGATTATTCGTGGCAAGGCTTCGTCAACGGTCATTTTGGTGTTTTTCATACTGTGTGTTTCACTGGCAGAAACACCCATGCAAAACATATCAACGCCGCAATCCAACCCACGCTCCAGTCCTTTTTCATTCAATACAAGACCGGAATATATCAGGCCATCGGGTCTTGATTTTTCGAGTGCGAATTGGCGAAACAAGGCATCGGTTTCGGCCATTTGTGGCACATATTTGGGGTGGACAAATGAACCAATTTGAATAATATCAACTCCTGAATCGATGAGTTGCTGCAGCCAGGCGGCTTTTGTTTCAAACGGAACGTGCATTTTTTCCATCTGCAGGCCGTCTCTTAATCCAACTTCATGAATTGTTATATTTTTCATAATTTTACCAATTAAATCTGTCAATAATTTATGAAGGCGTTGGTGAAAGATTCACACAACGCCTCGTTTTATACATTGAATATGTTAAAATCAGAATTAGAGTTTTTCAGCAATTGCCCTGGCCATGTCGAGGGTTTTAACAGATCCACCCATGTCGTAAGTTTTTACTTTTCCTTCTTTTATGACACTTGCGACGGATGCTTCCAATTTGCGGCCCATTTCGGTCTCGCCAAGCCAATCGAGCATCATTTTAGCGGCGAGTAGTGTTGCAATTGGATTTACTTTGTATTGCCCTGCATATTTTGGAGCAGAACCATGGGTTGGTTCAAAAACAGCCAGATCATTGCCGATATTGCCGGAACACGCAAATCCGAGTCCACCGACCATTTGTGCGCATAAATCAGAAACGATGTCACCGTATAAATTTGGGGCAACGAGTACATCGTAATTGTGTGGATTTTTTAGCAACCACATGCACATAGCGTCAATATTGGCATCGTCAAGTTCGATGCCGGGATATTCTTTCGCTATGGCTTTCCCAGTTTCAAGGAAAAGGCCGTCGGTTGCACGAACAACATTGGCTTTATGCACAACAGTTACTTTTTTACGATTAAACTTCTTCGCAAAATCGAAAGCAGCCCGGATAATTTTTTCGCAACCTTGCCGGGTGTTTATTTTGCAGGAAATGGCGAGATCATCGTCGCTGACATCTTTAAATCTGGCAAAAGCCGGCGCTGTTGATGACAAAACCTGGCGTACTTCCAGAGGTACTTTTGCATACTCGACACCAGCATATAAATCTTCCGTATTCTCACGAAAAACAACAATATCAATCCCTTCCTTGTGATTGAGCGGATTGCCGGGATAACCTTTGGTCGGTCGCATGCAATTATAAAGTTCGAAAGTTTGACGCATTCTCACAATTGGAGAGCGATAGGAAAATCCCTTATCACGCAGGGCAGGATCGAGTTCATTCACGGCTTCTTTCGCCGGTTTTGAAGTGATCGCGCCAAACATGGCAGCATCAACATTTTTCAATAAATCGATGGTTCGTTGCGGCAAGGGATCTCCCTCTTTGCACCAGAATTCCCAGCCAATATCGCCGTGTATCAGCTCTGCATCAAAACCTAATTTATCAAGAATTATTTCAGTTGCTTCCAAAACTTCAATACCAATCCCATCACCTGGGAGCCAGGCAATTTTATATTTTGCCATCTTTATTCTCCATTAATAAATGAATTAAAACCTGATTGATTAAATTGACAGATTAAAGCTGTATCGCGCTAAAACAAAGTTTAAATCATGACTGCGCCAGAATGCCCTCCGAATGCTGATTATTAAATTTTGTTCGTTTTAACTTAAAATGAAACAACCACATCGTTTATATTTAAAACAAGATTGGTCGACAAAATAGAATAGAGTTTAAAAGTTAGTTTAAAAAGTTTATTAATATACCAATCCGCCACATGAAAGCAATTGAAAAGAACATTGATTCTATGAAAAATCGGCTTTTCATCCTGGTAAGTATTTAACAGAAGATGCGCTTTTTGCTGCATAAGCCGTCTGGCGTCAGTACAATATTTAATTATTTTTAAACAGAACACTCTCGTTCAAATACGCGGGAATATACTGAAAATTAATGCTCAGTTTCAAGGCATTTCGACCGACTAAATTCTTAATAATTTTTAACTTTACAGGTTTATTATTTTAAGCCATTGTGAATATTTATTTAATTACTTAAGAAAAAATATTGGTTGATTTAACTTGAGAATATGCTATAAAATTTTGTTTATTATTGACTCATAAAATTTGAATTTTAATAAATTCTCAGATCCATAAATCAGGTTCATAAAACAGGAATTCTTCACAGTCAATGAGGTGGAGAAAAATTCATTTGATTGAACAGCAGGAGCAGCGTGTGTATACGAATTCTGACAGAAAACACTTTGAACAACACGGATTGACGGCAAATGATGTTTCAGGGCAAATAGAGCAATTTAAAAATGGAAAAAAATATCTGAATTTAGCGCGTCCTTGCACGATTGGCGATGGCATAATTCAAATACAGGATGATTTGCATGACGAACTCATAGAAAATTTCGAGATAGCCCAGGCGAGTGGACGGATGCAGAAATTCGTCCCGGCCTCCGGAGCTGCGACACGGATGTTTAAAGCGTTGCTTGAATTAATGCACGATACTTCAAATGACGCTAATTTTCAATCACCTGAAAAGGGAAATGTTTCCGATATAGGTCAGTTATTCGACCGATTTCCCATTATGGCATTTTATGATAAATTGAACGCAGCGATAGAGACTTCTTCGACCAATTTTTCCACTTTGCACAACAACAAGGATATTAAAACAATCCTTGAATTTTTATTAACTGATAAAGGATTAAATTTCTCAAATTTACCAAAGCTGCTGATCCCTTTTCATAAATATGCCACAGAAATCAGAACACCTTTTGATGAGCATTTAATCGAAGCACTGGCTTATGTGCGTTCATCGGGCGGCATAACAAAACTGCATTTCACAATTTCCCCGCAGCATGAGGACTTATTTCTGATTCAAAAATCTAAGGCCCTTGAGACCTATAAAAATGGGATACAATTTGACATTTCTCATTCATTTCAAAAACCAAAAACAGATACAATCGCAGTCGATTTTCAATTTGAACTCTTCAGAAGCCAAAACAATTCGCTTGTTTTCCGACCAGGTGGGCATGGAGCCTTGATCGAAAATATCAACGACCTGCGAGCAGATATTGTATTTATTAAAAATGTTGACAATATATTGCCTGATCATCTAAAAGAGGATGAAATTAAATACAAGAAAGTCTTAGGCGGTTTTTTGCTGCAAAAAGAAAAAGAAATTTTTGCATTATTAACAGCATTGGATGGCAAGGAATATCAGGAACAAGCAATTGAAAATGGGCTAATATTCATAAGTAAAACTTTACAATTAACCATTCCTGAATCCGTAAAATTGGGCGCTTTACAGGAAAAAGAGCGCTATATCCGTTCAGTTTTAGATCGCCCTATTCGCGTTTGTGGTATGGTAAAAAATGAAGGCGATCCTGGTGGCGGGCCATTTTGGGTGGAACATAAAAATGGCACTATTTCAAAACAAATTGTCGAGCAGGTACAAATAAACAAATCCGAGCCGGCACAAGTTGAACAGTTACACAAATCCACACATTTTAATCCGGTTGACCTCGTGTGCAGTGTGCGCGATTACCGCGGGAATCCATTTAATTTGAAAGAATTCGTTGATAACGAAGCTGGTTTCATCTCGAAGAAATCAATGGAAGGGCGCGATTTATTAGCCCTGGAGTTGCCCGGATTATGGAACGGAGCCATGGCGTTTTGGACGACATTTTTTGTGGAAATGCCAACCACGACTTTCAATCCGGTGAAAACGGTTTTTGATTTATTGCGCCCGGAACATTCCGTTGGAACAAAACAATAATTCAAAATTAATCCGTTGTGCAAAAGTTTGTATCTTTTAAATCCTCAAAAAAAATGCAGATTTGAGTAGTTAAAATCTGGAGTTAAAAAATGAGTAAACACACGAGAAAATCTTCCCTGATTGAAGACCGGGGCCAGCAGACACCCCAAGAATTAATTGACAAATCTCACTCAGTAATAAAAAATCCAGATACTGAAATTTCGATCGAAATGGCCATTGATTCCATTCGATATCATTTGAAATATTCGCTTGGATTAGACACAGATTCTGTAAAACCAAAACATGTCTTCCAGGCTGTCGCGCTTTCGGTTCGGGAAGGAATGATTGATCGCCTTTTGGCCACAGAAAAACGTTATCAAGTTGCCCGGGCAAAAAGAATTCACTACTTATCAATGGAGTTTCTTGTCGGCCGATCTTTGATAAACAATTTATACAATTTAAACTTGCATCACGTGTACGAGAAAGCCATCGATCAGCTTGGTTTTAAGCTCGAAGATATCGAAAATGAGGAGCCGGATGCGGCCCTGGGAAACGGTGGACTGGGGCGTTTGGCAGCCTGTTTTCTCGATTCAATGGCATCCCTGTCAATTCCTGGTTTTGGATACGGCATTAATTATGAATTCGGGCTTTTTAAACAAAAGTTGGACAACGGCTATCAGCAGGAAATGCCCGATAATTGGCAGCGAGAAAAAACACCGTGGCAAATTGAACGCTGCGATGAAATGATTTTAGTGCCGGTCTATGGTTCGATTCAACATGAATCGGACAGGCAGGGAGAGTACAATCCGATGTGGCTGGATTGGCAACTAATCATCGGAGTGCCCAACGACATGCCAATCGTCGGTTACACCGGGAACTCGGTAAATTATTTGCGTTTGTTTTCAGCTCGATCATCCTCCGAATTTAATATGAAAATATTCAATCAGGGTGATTATTTTAAGGCCGTAAACCAAAAAATTACCACGGAAACAGTCTCAAAAATCCTTTATCCGTCCGATTCATTCGAGCGAGGACGCGAATTACGCCTCATTCAGGAATATTTTCTTGTCGCCTGCTCCTTGCGGGATATTTTGCGGCAGCACGAAAAACATGGTTTTGCAATCGAAGATTTCCCCAAACAAAATGCGATTCAGCTCAACGATACCCACCCCGCGCTTGCGGTGGTTGAGCTTATGCGGATCCTGGTTGACGAATATGAAATTGTTTGGGACATCGCCTGGAAAATGACAGTTGAAACTTTCGGATATACCAATCATACTCTTCTGCCCGAGGCCTTGGAAAAATGGTCCATTCCTTTATTGGAAAAAGTTATCCCCCGGCACCTGCAACTCATTTATGAAATCAATAAACGCTTTGTCGCTAATCTTTCAAAAAAATGGCCGCAGCAGAGAGAGAAAATTAAAAAGATGGAGCTTGTTGAAGATGGGGAACCGAAACATGTTCGTATGGCTAATTTGGCTATCATGGGCAGCCATTCTGTTAATGGTGTCGCAAAGTTGCATTCGGAGCTGATCAAGAAAAATCTCATTCCGGATTTTTATGCTTTATGGCCGGAAAAGTTCAACAATAAAACCAACGGCATCACCCAACGACGCTGGCTTTTAAATTGCAATCCCGGGCTGGCTAACCTCATCACTGAAACCATTGGGGACGACTGGATCCATGATTTAAGTTTTTTAAAAAAACTTGAAACTATTGGAGTAGACTCATCTTTCCAACAACAATTTAATGCTGTAAAAAAAGCCAACAAAACAAAGCTGTGCACGCTCGTCGAAAATGAGTCTCATTTAATAATTGACCCCGATTCTTTATTTGATGTTCAGATTAAAAGAATTCATGAATACAAAAGACAATTACTGAATATTCTTAATGTAATTCATCAGTATTTTATGATAGTCGAAGATGGCAAAAACCTGCCATGGCCCAAAACTTACATTTTTGCCGGCAAGGCTGCACCTGGCTACGATATAGCAAAACTGATCATTAAACTCATAAACTCTGTCGCGGATGTTGTTAATAATGAACCCCTGATTCGAGATCAGCTGAAGGTCGTATTTATCCCGGACTATCGCGTGACTTTGGCTGAAAACATTATTCCCGCTACCGAACTGAGCGAACAAATATCGACAGCCGGGAAAGAGGCATCAGGGACCGGCAATATGAAATTCATATTGAACGGGGCTGTTACAATCGGAACTCTGGATGGAGCCAATATTGAAATCCGTGATGAGGTGGGTGAAGAGAATATTTATATATTCGGCCATACTTCGGAACAAATTCAGCAAATGCTTGGCAAACAGCGAAATATTTCTTTAGAAATTTATAACACAAACAGAAATATAAAACGCGTTATGGATGCCATCAAATCCGATTTATTTTGCACCAAAGAACCGGGGCTTTTTAAACCGATATTTGAAAAACTGGTTTCCCAAATCGACCAATACTTTCATCTGGCCGATTTAGATTCCTATATAAATATTCAGGAAAAGGCCAGTGATGATTATAAAAACAGGGAACAGTGGACCAATAAATCTATATTAAATGTGGCACGCTCAGGTTACTTTTCCAGTGACAGAACGATTATGGAATATGCCAAAGAAATTTGGGATGTCAAACCGGTGAAATGAAATATTTTCTATTCGAACTGTTGATAAATTTGTAAAAATGTAGCTGGCACTTTTGCCATCTAACAGCAATTTTTACTCGCCTGAACAGGTGGGCATTGTGTGGAGCCATATGAGCAGAAAACACAGCAATCCCCATCTTTGGGGCTTAATTTTATGGAACAATTCTCACATATATAAAAATACGTGCAGGCATTTATTGGCATGCTTTCTTCTTTTTTATAGCCACAATTAGGGCAGGTCATAATTGAAGCAAGTTTTATTTCCATTTTTTCTCCCCGGCTTCGATTAATGCGTGAATTGTGTTTTCTTCGGGTGGTTTCGGGCAAATGTAATTCTCATTACCATAAGCACAATAGGGATTGTAAGCCAGGTTGAAATCGAGAATATATTCATTATTTTTATTTTCATGCAGGTCTAAAAAACGACCACCACCATAGGTTTCCACACCGTTGGTTTTATCATAGAATGGTAAAAACAAGTAGTCATTTTGCACTGAACCATTTTTTAAAGATTTGTACGCGACTAATTTATGATTTTTTCCATGAAGTGTGAAATTAAAAAACCCATATTTTAATGCCCTTCTTTTAGTTCCTTTTGAGGTGAACATTTGAATCGTGTCCAGTTCCGCGTATTTCCGCAGTTTGACAGAAATTCGATACATCCCATCAATTGCAAAATAGGATAGATTCTGAAAATTAATACGGTCAGATTCAGAGAGAGGGGAGCGATTGGATGTTTTAATAAAATTGTCCTTTTTCTGCCTGTATTCACTAATTTCAAGAAAATAGGAATTCTGATTTTCTGATACTTTTTCGGATATGCAATTTGAAACTAAAATGCCAAAAAGAAACAAAATTACCGATGCAAAAATCCTGCAAAGTAATTGCGGACAATCCTTCATTTCCATTACTTTAAACCCTTGACTTTTCAGTGAAAAATCTTATTTTCAATGCAATCTGCTCAAAGTTCGTAAGCCGTTATAAAAACAACTTACAGCTCCGTTTTTATAACCAATTCTTCATAGAAATATTCCCGGTTCCCTTGAATAAAATTTTCCTTTAATTTTCATAAAATGAACAAGGTTTGAAATGCGAATTGCCATAATCAAAGAAACAAGCATCGAAGAAAATCGTGTTGCGATCACACCGGCCGGTGTGCATGCGCTTGTTAAAGCAGGACTGGAGATTATAATCGAAGAAGGGGCAGGGATAGGCAGTGGATTTACGGATGAAACCTATTTTTTGGCCGGTGCCAAACACGCGGCTGATTTTCAGGAAGCCCTCGACTTTGCCGATATTATTGTAAAAGTTTTGCCGCCAGATGAAAAAGAAGCGGCTAAACTGCGATCCAATCACGTTTTATTTTCATTTAATCAATTATCCCTTCGCACACGAAACAGCATCGATTCTCTTTTGCGAAATAAAGTAAATTCCATGGGGATTGAACTCATTTTATCGCAGGATCAATCATACCCCATCCTGGTGGCGATGAGTGAAATCGCAGGTAAAATGTTGCCGCAAATTGCTGGACGATACCTCGAGAGCACTTATGGCGGCCGTGGAATTATTCTCGGTGGAGGTCCCGGAGTTCCCTCAGCCAATGTTGTTATTCTCGGGGCCGGAGCTGTAGGAATTAGTGCCGCCAAATGTTTTTTAGGAATTGGGTGCCAGGTTCATATGCTCGACCAAAATATCGATGCGCTGAGAACAGTCGATCGCCTGTTCGACGGCCGGGTAATTACCTTGCCGGCAACTCCATTGGATATTGATAAAACTGCACGCTTTGCCGATGTTTTAATCGGTGCTATTCATGTTTTTGGCGAACAAACGCCACGAATTATTTCCCGGAAAGTCGTGCGTGAAATGAAAGCCGGTGCTGTAATTATCGACATGTCGATTGACCAGGGCGGTTGTTTTGAAACATCAAAACCAACCACCTTGAGCCATCCGGTCTACAAAGAACATGACATTATTCACTATTGCGTCCCCAATATTTTATCAAGCGTGGCACGCTCAGCATCCCATGTCTTAAATCATGTTGTGCTGGAAATTGTCAATGCCATCGCTGAATTTGGATTTGAAGATGCATTAAGACAGAATCATCATTATCAACACGGCCTTTTGACTTATAACGGAATTTGCACTAATCAGGGGCTGGCAAACATGCTGGGAATAACGAGTGTCATACCGGCATCACTGATTATTTCATCTTCCAGAAATTAAGTAATCAGGCTTTTAAGTTCTTTAATTTCAGCAGGGAATAAGGGGGAATTACATTAAAACTATTATAAAAATTTGCAGGAGAATCTTGAATGAATAAATTGACAATTGACAAAATTGATTTGCATGATAAACGTGTTTTGATGCGTGTTGATTTTAACGTGCCGCTTAAAAATGGATCTGTGACTGATGATACCCGCATTCGCAGCGCACTTCCGAGTATAAAAAAAGTTGTTGAATCCGGTGGAAAATTAATCCTGATGTCCCACCTTGGTCGCCCGAATGGCGAAGTAAAACCGGAGCTTTCACTAAAACCAGCCGCGGAGAGATTAAGCTATCTGCTGGGGAAATTTGTCGCCATTGCACCAGATTGTGTTGGCGAAGACACAAATGAAATGGTGAACAGGCTTGGAAATGGCGATGTTTTGTTACTCGAAAATCTGCGGTTTCATGCGGCTGAAACAAAAAATGATGATGCATTTTCACAGGAATTAGCGGCATTCGCTGATGTTTATATAAATGATGCATTTGGTGCCGCGCATCGTGCACACGCCAGCACCGAAGGGGTGACAAAATATATTGATGTTTGTGCTGCCGGATATTTAATGTCAAAAGAACTGGAATCGCTCAACCGTTTGTTACATGGCGCTGAAAAACCTTATGTTGCAATTTTAGGAGGGGCAAAAGTTTCTGATAAAATTGAAGTTATTACTAATTTACTCAGCAGTGTGAACAATATTTTGATTGGCGGTGGTATGGCTTATACTTTTCTGAAAGCTCAGGGTATTGCCATTGGGAAATCGTTGCTGGAAGCGGAAAAAATTGATGTTGCTACGGATGCCCTTGGAAAATCCGGGCAGGGGAGTCGGGTAACAATAAATTTACCTTCCGATCATATTGTAACTGATAGCATCGATGCCGGTGGTGGCGAGATTTCGGCGGGTGTTGCGATAAAAGGTGAAAAACTTGGCGCGGATATTGGCCCGAAAACCACAGCCGAATATATGGCCATAATAAAAAATGCCAAAACTATTTTCTGGAATGGCCCGATGGGCGTTTTTGAGAATCCGGCTTTTGCCAAAGGAACTTTTGCAATAGCTGAAGCTGTTGCTGAAGCGACAGACAATGGTGCATTTAGTGTGGTTGGCGGCGGTGACAGCGTTTCAGCTTTGAATAAATCCGGTTTAAGTGATAAAATCTCCCACGTTTCAACTGGTGGTGGCGCGTCTTTGGAATTTATGACTGGAAAAAAACTGCCTGGTGTTGAAGCATTGTCGGAAATTTAAATCTTTTTTTCAACAAAATTGAGGGAAGGTAAATACTTTCCCTCTTTTAATTTCTCAATCCTTCCTGATATTTTAAAAAACCTTCTAAATATTACCTTTTTCTCTATTTATCCGATATCCTCTCTGACATCAAAATTCTGATATTAAATTGTATCGACAAAATTTTGAACACAAAACCAGGCCATTGTCTTTTTTAATATTCCTCCAATGAACAATTATCCAAGCCCAAAAATAAATCGTCGAGCCAGCCTCACATGTTCAATTATTTTAATTGCCATTGTCGGCAATGTATTTGCCCAGCCGAAAATACAAAAGTCGGTTTATGAACGCTTTTTCAAAATTTATGATGAAAGCACTTTAAAAGTCTACTCAACTGTTGAAAAACAAGGGTTGCCCAAATTATCGATTAAACCAGATGCGCTACCAGTGGAAAGATTGTTTTCTACAGAGTTTGCCACGACTTTGTCGATTAATGAAAACTATAAAACGGGGTCAGGCGATCAACTCGGAATCTATATTTCCGGGAAAATTGAAAGAGAATATCACCCAACAATACAGCCGGATGGACGGATTTATTTGCCAACCATTGGCTATGCAAAAATTTCCGGTTTAAAACCTGAACTTGCAAAAAAGGCAATTACAATTTTAATTGAGAAGCGGCTAACCAACATTGTCGTGGATATTCACATTGAGCGGCCGCGCTTTTTGCAAATTCAAGTCGTTGGAGAAGTTTATCAGCCGGGCATTTATACAGTGCCTGCCGGATTCGATTTATTGTCACTCCTGCACATGGCGCACGGATTTTTGCCAACGGCAAATATCCGCAATATTGAGGTCGTTTTTGCGGATGGAAGGATAAGTTCGTTCGATTTAAATGCCAATTTGTATCAAAAAAAAGCTATTCCTCCACGATTATATGCTGATGCTAAAATTGTTATAAAACCACAGACAGAGTGGTTCGCCATTGATGGCGCCGTGCCTATCCCGGGGTTGTATCAATTTGATGAACGAAAAAAAATGCGCTTAATGGATGGGCTGCAATGGGCAGGCACAAATAAACAAATTATGGAAGATCAATCCATTTTTATCAATCGGTTAAAAAATGATGCGCGAGAATTTCTTCACATAAGCGGTTCCAAATTGAATGAAACTGAAATTCAATCTGGCGATATAATTACACTCGTCCCCATGCAAAGGGCTGACAAAATATATATTCATATTGAGGGAGAAGTTCGAAATCCGGGCACATTTCTTTGGGCGCAGGGCATGCATTTAAGCGATGGACTTCGAATGGCAGGCGGATTAACTGGAAGGGCTGATTCGCTAAAAGGCAACCTCACGTTTGTAAATTTTAAAAGCGATGACATTTATTTGGATATAAATCCGGGTGCTGCATTAAAAAATCCCCGATTGGAATTTGATCCACTTCTGGTGGGTGAAACTTCCATTTTCATTCGCAAAAATAATTTATGGGCAGATGAAGAATTTGTGACCGTTCGCGGTGAAGTAATTCATGGTGGCCAATTTTCAATAGAAAAAAACAAAACAAGGCTCCATGAAATTATAAACCGGGCTGGTGGAATCACTAAATTTGCCCAAAAAGACGGCATCCGTATTTTGCGTGATCTTCCGAATTTATTTTCCAGGCAGGATGCGCAACGATTCGACCAGGTATCTCCACTTCAGATTTCGAAGCAGGAATACAGTCAACTTTTACTGGCCAATGATTTACGAAAATTGGAGAATTTTACTTTTGACGATGCCAGTCTTTTTAACTCGGTCGCCGTTGATGAGAATCCATTGCTCAAAAAGGGCGATATAATTTTTGTACCTGAAATGACTGACCTGATTTATGTTGCAGGCCGAGTCGGTCGGCCAGGAGCGGTTTCCTTTCGTCAAAAGCAGCAATGTGCCTATTATATTGAAAAAGCCGGCGGATTTATCTGGGATGCGGACAAAAGTAATACAAAAATTATCCGGATGACAGGCGCGATAGTTAATCAAGATAAAGTCAAAAAGCTGGCGCCAGGTGATATTATTTGGGTGCCGACCAAACGCGGTAAAGGATTTTGGGCTTCTTTTAGAGAAATGGCGACGGTTGCATCCCAATTGGCAACTATCTTTTTTATCATTGATCGCACGCGAAAAGAGTAGCGAATGTCAGCCATAAAATCAAATCAAACACAAGTTCAACCAGATCTGCAAGAACAAAATACTTTGGACTTTCTCGCTCTTCTTAAAATTCTATTTCGACGCCGGAAAATAATTGCTTTTATTTTCATTCTCTCCCTTGGTTTGTTGTCACTATTATTGCTCATAGTGCCTCGAAAATATGCAGCCACCGCAGTTATAATGCCTCCGGAGAATGAGAGCAATTCTTTACAGCAGCAAATTTCTGAATCATCACCCTTTTTTATGCTTGCCTTGAACAATCAACTCAATAACCGGGAATTTTATATCGATATTCTGCAAAGCAGAGCGGCTGCAATTCAAATATTGGATTCACCGTTTATGCTGAATGAACGCCAGCAAAACTTACGCGCCTATTGGGAAAATCCTCCACTGGACGAAGCCCTTGATAGACTTTTGCAAGCGACGGTTATCGATGAGACGCCAGGTGGCTTGGTGAGCGTTGAGATTACACTTGGAAATCCGTTTATTGCGGCGACGATCGCTAATTTATATTTTACTGTTTTAGATTCCATTTTGCATTTGAACAGGAGTTCGCAATTTGCGGCCACAAACAAATATTTGCAAACTCAGATGCATAAATATGGAAAAAAATTACGATTTGCCAGCGATAGTTTGGCGTTTTATCGTTCGCACTATAAAGTTGTCGCCCCGGCGGAACAAGCGGCGGGTGTCTTTGGTCAATTGGGCGAATTGAAGAGCAAGATGATCGCAAAGGAAATTCAGATTGAAATGTATCGATTGTCAATGCAGCCTGACAATCCTCAGATCGAAAAAGTCCAGGATGAATACGATGCACTTGCTGCACAATATAAGAAGCTGCAAACGGGTAAAACTGAAGTGAACAATGATGCGTTTCAACCAATAAATGCTCTCCCGGAAATTATCGCCCGTCTTGCAGAGTTTGAGAGAAATGTAAAATCGCTCGAACATGTTTGGCAATTTCTCACTGAACAAATGCATCGCAGTAAATTTCGCGAACAGGAAGATATGCCGGTGATTCAATTTTTGGAAAAAGCCACTCCGATTGATAAACCCGTGTGGCCGGAACCGTTTTATTTTCTTTTTACCGGTGTATTTGTTTGCACTGCAGCCAGTATAATCCTCATAATTATTTATGAAGCATTTGCAAATGCCATTAAACACTCTTCCCATGCCGATAATTGGCGCACATTTTTTCGTGAAACCGGGATACCGATTAAACCTGAGAAAAATGGAAATCATTTCCAAACGCACAAAAAATCTCCTGCGCCCAAAAAGGTTTTATAATCCTCACATTTTAACATGACGGACACCCGTGCTGACTACAGTAAACCATGCATCCATCTTTATCATATTCATACTTTTAGGATTTACACATCGTTGTCCTGCCCAGGGAATTGATGTACCCATCAATCATCCGGTCTATAATTTTCTCGATTATCTGGAAACACGGGGTTTGACAAAAGAGTGTATTAGCGAAACAAAACCGTTCTTCAGACACGAAATATATCATATTCTGAATTCTGCACTGCAACATCATAAATCAAAACTGAGTTCATCGGAAAAGGAACGCCTGCAATTGTATTTATTCGAATTCAATTCGATAAAAAAGATGACGAATTCAACGCCTTATTCCGGGGAACCGGATTTGATTAGTTTAGTGGAGCGAATTCCATTTTTAAATAATCGCTTGTGCAAAAATAATCGCTTTTTATTTTTTAGTTCAGATTCAAATTACACCGTGACTTTCAACCCAATATTTGCATTTTCTGCCGGGACCACCAATTTGGATTCCCTGGGGGAAGTAAATGAGTTTAAACGCACTAGTGGAGGACAAATTCTTGGCCTGCTGGGTTCACGTATTTCATTTTTTCTCGATTTTCGTGATACAAAGGAGTGGGGGCATTCCTATTTCCCAAATGGACACAGGCTGGCATGGCCGGGTGCCGGCTATGCTGAAGGGCGGGGAGAGTCTGTTTTTTATGATGAGGCAATCGCGTTTATAAATGTCGATATGCGCCATTTTCAACTTCAATTTGGCAAAAACCAGAACAGGTGGGGTCCGGCAAATTCTGGTGGATTGATATTAAATAATACGGCCACTTCTTACGATCAAATTCGAGTTAATACTTCGATCGGTAAACTCAGATTTACATTTTTTCACGCTGAATTACAGCCGTTTCCTCGAATTACACAGCACATGTATCGAAGCAACGGTGTCGATCGGGAGTTCTATGCCAATAAATACTTTGTAGGACATCGATTTGAAATTCAAGCCCATTCCCGGCTGCAACTTGCATTGAGTGAAACAGTGGTTTACGGTGAGCGCGGTGTTCAATTCGGGTATTTGAACCCACTCATGTTTTTCCGCAGCGCCGAACACTATTACGGGGATCGCGATAACGTGGCACTCGGATTTGATCTGAAATATCGAGCCACCCGAGATTTCGTGTTTTATTCTGAGCTGCTTCTTGACGATTTTTCATTTAGCATGCTGGGATCAGATTGGTATGGCAACAAGCAGGCCTGGACTTTTGGAATTCGAACGACAGCATTTGCAAAATATGTTTCAGGCCTCCTTTGCATGGAATACATTCATATTCGCCCCTATGTTTACTCACACACGTTTCCGATTAATCGTTACACACACTATAACACAAACTTAGGATCAATGTTACAACCAAATTCCGAAGCATTCTATGTGCGCTATTCAGGATTTATACGATGGAATTGGCAATTTTACCTGGAAGGATGGCGAATTACACATGGCAGCAACCTCGCTGAAAAGAATGTTGGCGGGGATATTGACAGGGCATTTGATACGCACGACTCGCAAACAGCGCCTTTTTTAGATGGGAAGTTGACCGTTCAAACTCGATTAAAAGCTTCATTGAATTATACTTTATTTATGAATTGTACTGTGCATGCTAATGCTGCCTGGCAACTTGATAATAGCCCTGAAAATAGAACTGCATCGCATATCACGTTCCAATTTGGATTAAGCTGGAATTATAATGATTGACCAAAAAAACAAAATTAACAATAAAATTGTACCACTTATTTTTACAGATTTTTATCCATCACAGAGCCATTCCCACGAGGGATTGTGTGTCCATGAACAAATTCCTCATCTTCCAGGCTCTGAGAATGCATTGGTATTGGCTCCATCAATCAAATATCCACCGTTTCCAAGATATCGTTATGTGCGTTCCCACCGTCCTGAATCTGGCTGGCAGAATTGCGAAAAGAATGTATTTCGAATCCCGGGATACTATTTTCCTGTATTCGGTGAAAAATTTTTGGTGAAAAAAATTATAGTTGATAGTCTTGCTTTGCTGCAATGGCGGGGAAACGACTTCGATATAATTCATGCAAATTGGGCATATCGCAGTGGTTATATTGCTTCCCAAGTTTCTGAATATCTAAATATTCCGCTCATATTAACAATTTGGGGCTCGGATATTGACATCTGGATTCACGAAAAAAGAAAGCAGAGATATATTTTCCAAGCACTTGAAAAAGCATATAAAATAATCACACAAAATAAGTCTCACAAAGAAAAATTACTCCAATTTGGCGTTCCAAATGATAAAATAGTCATCAATCCCATGGGAATTGACACGCAGATATTCACAATAAAACACGCCAAAAAACCGAATAAGAATTTCACCTTCGCGATTATTGGAAACTTATTTCGCGATAAGGGCCATCAGGAAGTGCTGCAAAGTTTATCGATGTGCAATCCTGATATCCGGCTCGTGGTGATTGGCGATGGCCCGGAAATGCTGCGTTTGGTTTATGAAACAGCATCTTATAATTTGCGCGATCGCGTAGTTTTTACCGGTGCTAAAAATCCGGAGGAAATTCCTGAATTATTGCAAAAATCGGATGCCTTGATAATCGGTAGCCGACATGAGGGTGGCCCAAAAGTCTTACTTGAAGCTCTCAGTTGCGGCAAACCTGTCGTTGCAACCAAAGTAGGCTTTGCTTCAGAAATTATTCACCCCGAATGCGGAAAACTTGTTGAAATCGGTGATATATTTGCAATGGCGAAAGCGATGGATTACATAGCAGAAAATCAGTGGGACGCCCAGAAAATTCGGCAAACAGCCCTGCCGTTTGATTGGCAAAATTTCAGATTAAAAATGGAAAAAACTTATATTTCCGTTTTGGGAGAGCATCTAACTTGTGCATAAAAAAGAACAGCCGGGACCTATTTCTTTTTCGTGGATTGACGGTAATTGCGCAGATGCTCAGTGGAATTATCCTGGCGCGGCTTCTTGGCCCCGAAAGCAGAGGCGTCTTTGCATTACTGGTATTGGTCCCGACTTTATGCGGACAGATAGGATCCTTCGGTTTTAATTTCACTAACGCGTTTTTTATTGAACACCCAAACTTTTATTTAAAAAACATTGCCGGTTATACGCTCTATCTGCAACTGATCATAGTTGTAGTAATCGCTGGCATTTTTTACATATTAAGCCCACTACTTGCTAAAATGATGGGGGTGTATAATAATTTATTTGAATTAAAGTTCTTAATTTTAGCAATTCCTTTGATGTTAATTATGCAAAATGGGGCGGGAAGCCTGCTTGGGCAAAAACGTTTTCGTGCGATCGGTTTAATCCAGTTTATGCGTCCTTTTGCTTTTTTGACCGGTATGCTTTTTCTTAACTTATTTGGTTTAATCTCAATAAGTTATTTTATTGCCGTTTTTATGTTTTCATTTCTTCTTCCTGCAATCCTGTTATTTTTCATTTCCCCAAATTCGTTTAATATCGCGCAACCATCAAAGGGTAATATTTATAAAATTATCCGTTTTTCTTTTCCAATCTGGATAGCACATGTAAGTGGGTTCTTATTCTACCGCATAGATTTGTTCATTTTAAGTCTTTGGTGGGACCACGAAACATGCGGGATTTATGCTGTATCATTTTTCATTGCCGAGGGAATGGGTTTATTTGGCAGCACACTGGGCGAAGTTATTTTTCCTTATATTATTGCAACTTTTGGAAATAAGAATTCACAATTTTTAAGTAAAGCCCTGCGCTATAGTTTGTCGATAACCACTGTACTTGCTTTACTGGTCGGAATGAGTGCACCATATTTAGTGAATATGTTTTTTGGTGAAAGTTTTTTGCCGGCTGTACCAATTATATTGTTGACATTGCCGGGAATAGTTGCGCGCAACGGACTGAAAGTTTTGTCTTCATGGCACATCGCAAATGCAAATGTAAAACTTAATGCGTTTGTCAATGGTTTCGGAGCACTTCTTGTATTAATCCTCAATCTATTATTTATTCCGAGTTGGGGAATGGTGGGCGCAGCTACGGTCACAAGTTTCGTATTTATTTTACTGTTTTTTCTATCGCTTGCCGCAGCAAAAAGCTCGAAATCTCCATCGTTATTAACAAATTTATCGTGATTTTTTTATGCCAAAAATTTTAATGATTACATATTATTTCCCGCCACTGGGTGGCGTTGGAACGCGGCGTACCCTGAAGTTTTCCCAGAATATTGTTCACTATGGATGGGAACCTCAAATTCTCACCCCTAAAAAGCGCGCTTTTTATTCAGAAGACAAAGACCTGCAAAAACAAGTGGAAAGCATCACAAAAGTTCATGAAACTTCAGCTTTTTTACCAGTCCAGTTTTTGCAAAGAATGTTCGGGCATAAAACGAATACAGGCATTTTTTCCCCTCAGCGAACAGGAATTTTTTCATATTTAAGAAATTTGATCTTTACACTATTTTGCAAACCGGATGAATTCAGAGGATGGATTCCGTTTGGCGTGCACGCTGGAAAAAAAATAATAGCAAAAAACAAAATTGATTTAATTTACTCTTCCGGTCCACCAAACAGTTGCCATATAATTGCCATGCACTTGACGAAATTCACTCATATTCCCTGGGTAGCGGATTTGCGGGACCTTTGGAATATGTACCCCCACAGTTATAATCCTTTTAGCTGGAAATGGCGAAAATTGTACGATATGCGTATTGAATTAGAAACGCTCATCCAGGCTAATCACATTATTCTCACCTCAACCGAAATGCGGGATTCTCTGATTAAATGTCTTCCCAAATTCCCGGCAGCAAAAATTCATACAATAACAAATGGTTATGACCCTCATGATTTTTTCAGATTAAACAGCACCAAAAGCTCCGATGTTTTAACGATAGTGCACGCTGGGAATTTATTTCCCTGGCGATCACTTGAACCGGTGTTACAGAGCCTTGCCGTTTTGTTTGAATCTGCGCCGAAATATCGCCATAAAATTACTATTAAATTGGCCGGGCTGATTCCTCAAAGTGAATTGCGTTTAATCGAGCGATACGGAATGCAAGAAAATATTCAGATTCTCGGTACACTCCCGCATGCACAAACGATGGCACTCGTTCAAAAGTCAACAGTTTTACTGTTACTAACGGGGACAATAAATCATGCGCGCGAGATGATCCCCGGGAAGTTATTCGAATATATTGGTGCTAAAAAACCAATACTATCTATTGGCCCGATAGGCGCCAGTTCACAAATTATTGAGACAGAAAATCGAGGCTGGCATTTTGAAAAGCATCAGTGTCAGCACATCGCGGTAAAGCTGAAAAATTTATTGCAGCTTTTCGAAGCAGGGGAGTTGCACTTTTCATTTAATGATGACTCCAAATATCAATATGAAAGTTTAACCAAAGATCTCATCAAAGTTTTCAATAAATCCATTGAAAACAACATGAATTCGAACACATTTTTTCGGAATTGTTATTCAACTTATGAAAATATAAGAAATAAAAATAATTGCGATTATCAGTCGACACTTTAAATGAAATCATTTTTAATACAATATTTTGAGCCTGCACTTTTCGTGGGAACGACTCTGCTGGTTATTCTAATTCAGCGAAATAAGACGAACTGGGCCGCTGTAAAAGAAATTTGGTACTTACTTTTATTGGTGGGGATGTTTTTTGCTTTCCCATATACGAATGTAAGCAGCGCAACTGGCCCGGCGGAAAAACAGTTTTCAATTTATTATCACTTCCTGAAATTTATTTCCATTTGGGATGTTTATTTGCTTTTAGTCATTTCTATACTATGTGCCCGGAATATTTTTCGTGGAAAACTGAGCCTGAACGGTGGCCATTGGCACGGAATACCATTGCTGTTTTTGGGATTGTCATTAGTCTTTCTGGTCGGCTTGTTGCATTCAGAATTTGGGATATTTTCATTTGGGCCGACAGAATTCCGGCGCGTTCTAATTGCATTTACAGGACCGGTCTATTTAATTCTCGTCTATTTAATTTTCACAAATTCAATTACCTCCGGCCAGCGTCTACAATCCGTTTTGCATTTTATCACAATGTGTTTAATTTCCCTGAGTTTGTATGCAATTCTGCGATTTTTTTTTATTATCAACGGCACGATTCAGACAATGTGGCTATTTTCATTTCCAGTGATTATCTATGACCGGCTTGTCTTTTTCTATATTCCTGTATTTTTGTTTTTTTCACGTTTGATAAATAAAGAACAAAACAATAAAATTATTTTTGGTTTTCTGGCAATAATGGGCCTGGTGCTGGTATTAATCAGCACCAGGCGATTAAACTATATATTGGTTTTTGCAGGAATTTCGCTCACATTGGTCTATTCGAAATCAATATTGAGAGTTGATCCCAAGCAGTTTTTTGTGCAAACTGCCAGGGTCGGTGCTCCTGTTATTATTTTGCTAGCGATTTCAATTTTTTATGTGCCTGATTTCAGCAAAAATATTAAGTCCGTCATGCACTCGTTTAATATTTCTTCGCAGATTGGCCGCAGGCACAGCGGGGATATGAGATTGGCTGAGGGGCAAAATTTAATGGCGAATATGCGATCCCGCCCGTACGCAATTTTTACCGGATTCGGCTACGGCACGATGTGGCAGGAAGTGCACAATCAACCGGTCGATCCTTTGACCCGCAAGATACGCCCCACGAGCAATTGGTATTCCCAATTTCATTTGCCATTCATTTCAGTTTTTTATCGATTTGGTTTTTTATTTTCGTTGTGTTTTTTGATTTGGCTTGGCTATTACATGCGGTATTTGCACGGCTCCATTAAAAAAACTCCCGTGAATAAATCCTATTTTTTAATTGCGGCCGCTGTGTTTTTGCTGCTTTTACTGCCGGCAACACTCGATTCCCTCAATCCAACTTCCTGGATTTGCTGTGGCGCTCTCGTAAGCTTGTTTGAAAAAACATCAATTTATAATAGAATCAATACGTGAAACACATGACATTTTCCAATTCACTTCGTATACTAATCGTTCACTTCGGTGATGTAAACAAAACCGGCAATTGTGTTAAAAGTATTCAAAACTGTATCGAAAATCCGTGGAAGTATCAAATTGTGGTCATTGATAATTCCGGTGAAAAGCAGTTGTATAAAAGTGAATTTGATAAAATATATGATCGCGTCACAATAATTTCTGTCGAGGCAAATGAGGGGTATGCAGCCGCACTGAATCACGGAATTCGTTTTTCTGAAAATGACGACACCGCGTTTTTTCTTTTACTCAATAATGATTTGATTTTAGAACCCGAGGCGCTCGCTAAACTTTATCACGCTGTAGTGGAAAGTCCGGCAGCGGGGTTATGGGGAGGGACGCTCGTTTTAAGCGACAATCCAGAAATCATCTGGTTTGGTGGAGGAGAAATTCAGCCGGCGCTCTGCCGCACTAAACATAAATTTTTCAAAAAAAACAGAGCGACAATCACAAATTTCAAAAAATCCAATGATTTCATAACTGGTGCAATGATGCTGGTCGAACGCGAGGTATTTACAGAAATCGGTTTATTTTCCACGGATTACTTCCTCTATTTTGAGGATGTCGATTTTTGTTCTCGTGCTCAAAGATCCGGTTTTTACCCGATAGTCACCCCGGACGTCCTTGCCAAACACGATGTCGGAGCCATGCAGAACCGGAGCTACACCCCAGAATATTTGTATTATCAAACACGAAACCGGGCTTATTTTTTCAGCAGTTATTCCGGGTTCTTTTATCGAATATATTTTCAGATTGTTAATTTGCTTGTATTTGTATTATTTCGTACAATTTTTATCTTTTTTACCAATAGCAAAACAACAAGAATGGAATGTTGTAAAGCGGTTTTGAGTGGATACTGGCATAGCCTGAAAAAAGTAAAATGGACGGGCCGTACCAGACAATGAAAATTCTTATTTTAACATCGAGATTTCCATATCCACCGCTCAGTGGCGATCGCATTCGCATTTTTCATTTTATCCGTGAACTTTCTCGATTTCACCAGGTTTCACTTCTTTCATGCACAGATAAAAAAATTCTCGCGCCGGAGATAAATGCACTTGCGCCTTACTTGACAGAATGTGAATTGATTTTTCAATCACGACTTAAATCCTGGATAAATTGCATAAAAGGTCTTTTCTCAAAAAAACCGTTGCAGGTTCATTATTACAGGTCGTCGCATTATAAAAATAAAATGCAGGCGATGTGTTTAAACACACATTATGATGTGCTTCTCTGCCATTTACTTCGAACGGCAGAATACGCAAAATATGTCCAGGTCGACAGGAAAATACTCGATTTAACTGATGCGCTAAGCCTGAATTATGCCCGTTTGTTGAAATCGAAAACCGGACTTCTTATAGCACCAAAAAAATGGCTCCAAATGTTTGAACATTCCCGCATTCGGGATTATGAAAATAAAATAGCCAAACAATTCGACTATACATTGTTGATTTCAGACATTGATAAAAACTTTTTGAAGCGGCGCATTAAATACGATTCTTTTAAAATAGTTCCCGCGGCGGTTGATACAAAATATTTTACATTTTCAAATTATGATTATGATCCATTTAATATTATATTTACAGGTAAAATGAATACCGTACCAAATAGTGACGCAATACTTTATTTTGCTAACAAAATACTTCCGCTCATCCGAAAAGAAATTCCACAGACGATGCTTTCAATTGTTGGCATTGAACCACCAACAGCGGTTAAGCTGCTGTCAGCAAATAATAATATTCAGGTCACAGGAAAAGTTGCAGATATTCGTACACCTTTAAGAAATGCCGCAGTGAGCATTTGTCCAATGCGACTCGGGGCCGGGTCAAAAAACAAAGTAATTGAATCTATGGCAATTGGTACGCCTGTGGTTTCAACTTCAATCGGTGTCGAAGGATTGGGATTGAATTCGAATGATGGGGTGGCCATAAAAGATACTGCGGAAGAATTTGCTGAGGAAATTATTTCATTGTTGCGGGACCGCAAAAAAAGGGAATACCAGATTAAAAGAGCCAGAAGGACGGTGGAAGTTCGATTTACGCTGGAAAAAGCAATCGAACCATTGCTCGAAATCCTCAAATTGGAATAATTCTCGCTTCGGTCTGTTTAACCAAAAACCATACATGGGTGGTACTCCTGTATAAATTGAGTAAAAAATACATTAATTTTCTATGATTTCTAATAATAAAAAACTTTATATCGCACTCCTTTTTTTAATGATTCCCTGGGTAAAGATTGCAGCACAAAGTACAGATGCAGCGATTTTAGTGAATACACCGAAGGAATTAAAATTCCACCTCAATTCTAATTCCATAAATCTCGCGAAAACGAACAATCTGAATTCTGACTTCAAATCAGCGGACTCTGCATTTAGTACAATTGCAGCATCTGTGTTTTTTCTTCCGCCAGAGGGGGCTGTCAGATTTGAGGTAAAATTTGGCGAACGAATTCTGTCAGAAACTGAAAGCGCCGAACTTTTCAGAATAGAAAAATTAGGCCAGTGGCGCGGTTTTAGTTTTGGTGCAATTGTTTATACAGGTGACGCAGACAAAATTGCCGCCAGAGAAAAAACAGAAGTAACCATAAAATATCCATCCCTAACAAAGGGAGCCGCACTCCTTGAGGGTGAGCGAAAAATCTTGTCAGGAGTTTTAAATAAACAACACGCCATTTATTTTCGGAATGCAATTCGAAGCCCGATTCAGGCGAACAATCAAGTCTCCAGTACACAAAATGTCAAATTTCATATCCGTGAAACTGGTTTTTACAAAGTTTCAGTAAACTCTATTCTTGAGTCAGGTTTTGATTTCAATCAAAATGCCCCTGCGGAAATTCATATTTACAATCGCGGCAAAGAAATCCCAATTTATTTACATCAAGCCGATAGCATATCTATTACGCCAAATGATGCGATCTGGTTTTATGGGGAAAGATTGGCCGGGGGGACCGGTTGGTTTAATGAAGAGACCGATATCAATGTCTATCAATTGACCCAATCCACGCCAGCAGGAAAGCGTTATCAAACTAAAAATAGTGCTGATAATAATTCTCTTGCCATGCATCCCGGCTTCCGGCAACGTTTGCACTTCGAAATTGATAAAGAATACAATCATGGGGATAGCGACCAGGATTTATATATCAGTGAACGTGTGGATGGGGAAGGCTGGTACTGGCGGCGATTTGGCCCGGGAAGTTATATCCAAACATTTGTTTTGCCGAACTTTATAGCGTCAGCAGATGTCTGTAGTTTAATGGTAAATATTCGTGGCAAAACTTCAAATCCTGTCAAACCAAATCACCATCTAATTCTTTCAATTAATGGTCACGCCCTGACAGATACATTGTTTTCGGATAATGCTGATATTGTATTTCGTTTTGCCGTGCCATCAAACTGGATGCAAAATGGTACTAACACATTAGGTATCGATTTACCGGGAGACACCGAAGCTGCAAATGAACGTATCGATTTGAATTGGATTGAGGCTGAGTATACCAGAGCTTTTGTGGCCAGTTCGCATCAGCTTGCGTTTATGCCGCCACCGAATTCGGCCGGCGATAGCATCCGTTTTCAGATAACCAATTTTCATGAAAACGCTGTCCATCTGTTCAATTTGAAATCAGAGACAAAATATGCCGGCGGTGCGGTTAATCTTATTGGCGACAAATATGCGCTCAACTTCGTTGATGAATCGATAGACTCAACCGCTTACTTTGCATTGACAGAATCGGGATTGCTGAGCCCGGACACTTTGTATCTCGATAAAATATCGGATTTAAAATCTCAAACCAATAGTGCCGATGTAATCATTATCGCACACAAAAACTTCATGCAGGATGCAGAGCGGTTAGCGATCCACCGACAATCACATTCCGGATTGCGTGTTTTTGTGGCAGATATTGCAGATGTTTATGATGAATTCAACAACGGCATTTTCTCAGCAGGTGCGATAACTGCTTTTTTGCAGTACACTTATGCCAATTGGCAAAAACCTGCACCACAATATGTTGTTCTTTTTGGCGACGGCACGTGGGACCCGAAAAAGTTAGGGGGGAGCAGTGTCCACCCGACATATATTCCTGTCTGGGGAAATCCCGTCAGTGATAACCGACTCGTCTGTTTTGATGGGCCGGATGATTTTCTTCCTGAAATGTTTATCGGTCGAATTCCCGTAGAATCACCGGATGAAGCGGCTGTAATCGTCGATAAAATAATTAATTACGACTTATCCCCGGCACCCGTCCACATTAAAAAATTTGCCTTTCTCAATGGCGGCATAAATGACTACGAACAGCATTTATTTCGTGCGCAAAGCGAAGAATTGATCAGCCGATATATCGAACCAAATCCGGTGGCCGGCCAACCAGTTCGAATTTACAAAGGATCACAAGGGCGAACGGTGGGAGAACTGCAACCCGAGATTTTGGACGCTTTTGCCGATGGGATCGGTACATTTTCATTTTCCGGACATGCAGCCAGCAGTACCTGGGAAACCATGCTGCAAAATGAGGACATCACCAAATTACAAAATTACGACAAACTGCCAGTTATTTTCAGCATGACTTGCCACACTGGAAAATTTGCAGAACCGCGGCAAATCAGTTTTGCCGAAGATTTTATGCGGCTACCGCAACGCGGATCTGTCGCATTTTGGGGGACGAGCGGCTGGGGGTGGATCACTCAGGATGGCTGGCTCCTCGATGGACTGTTCCGATCGATGGCAATAGATAGCATTCGGGAAGTTGGCGCGCTGGTGACAGCATCAAAAATCAAACTACACCAAAGCCATTTAGAGTGGAGTGGCAGCAATGTCAACGTAATCGACCAATACACGCTTTTCGGTGACCCTTCGATGCAAATTAAGCTACCCTTGCAGCCTGATTTGTATTTGTCACCCCGGACTATTTCAACTGTACCTGCATTGTTGAGTGAAGCAGATAGTGCAATTACTGTTAAGATAGCCGTTGAAAATATCGGTCTCGCCACCACAGACTCCGTTGACATTACAGCGCGAATTTTTACGGCGGACAATCAATTGGTTTTAAATAAAGAAATACACACCGGCCCGATTGGACTTATCGATTCCGTCCACTTTAATTGGACGGGCAAAAATCGGCGTGGGCTTTATAAAATTGACGTGCATGTCAACTCCAAAGGCACGATCCAGGAAGCAAGGGCGGATAACAATTTTCATTCGCAAAACTTTTATTTTTATTCGTCTTCTCTCACAATTGCCAGCCCGCAAACCTTGACACAGATTGCAGAGACTCAGCCAACTTTAATTATTTATAATCCTGAAATTACGGGTACGGCACAGGCATTTTATGAATTTGAGATTGATACAAGCAGCTCTTTTACCAGCAATCGTTTAATTCAATCCGGCCCTGTTGAAGAAGAAAAATTAAGAACAGGATGGCACGTTCCCACTGCATTGAGCGACGGTTTATACTTTTGGCGCAGCAGAAGAATCTCGGAAAAGATCCAAAGTCCCTGGGAAAATGCATCATTTTGGATCCAAAGTTCCGAGGCACCTCATTCGTTCCGCCAAAGTGATAATTTTTGGCCGAAGTCCGGGACGACCCATGCAACGTTTGCCAAAGGCGTATCTTTGCCGTGGGACATCGAAAAAACACGGATTTTACAAGTACGCTCACTTGGATTTTGGGAAGGCGCCGGCCATTGTGATCTGATCATCGATGGCATTAAAATCAATTTTAATAATGATCTGCGCGGGCATAACTTCATTGCATTGGATCCAGCAACGCAAGAAGTGATAAGTGGACCTTTTAATTTCGATACTTTTGCTTCACAAGCCGCCGCAGATAGCATGGCAGAAATTATCGAAAACTTGCCTGAAAGAGCCATTTTATTAATTGGTATTCATGACGAAGGCAGTGTCGCCATGACTGAACGCGCGCTGCAGGCGCTGGAATTGTATGGCAGTTCGCTCGCTTCCGATGTCGGTTTTCGCGACTCCTGGAGCATGATTGGTGTAAAAGGGATGTTACCCGGAATGGCATCTGAATTATTAATCAAAAATGGCCTTGGCCAGGCAGTGGCGAATGACACCCTGCGGCAGTTTTTAAAACGGGGCGAAATTCTTTCAAAACAAATTGGGCCAGCTCTAACCTGGCAACAACTGGTATTAAAAAAGAATCAAATTCAGGCAGTCTTTGGCAAGCCCGAATCAAACAATTCCACCAGTAATGTCTTTGTCGATGGCAATTCCGGGCAAGGCACTGAATGGATTGCACTTCGCGAACACAGCCAATTGGAAAATTTAAATCTATCCGATATTTCGACAGCAGAATATCCGTATTTGCGCTTGCGTGCTGAATTTGCCGACGACGACGGTTTGGATTCTCCTCTGTTAGCATCGTGGAAAGTCAGCTATCAACCTGCCGGTGATATAATTATTGATCCGGGCTCGATGGCCATTCTGCAGGATTCTTTGCTGGCCGGGGAAACCATGAAACTAACTGCAACGTTTTATGCCTTTGATGCGTTTCTCTCTGATTCGGTTTTTACCGGGCTTTATCTCGTTGAAAATGCGAATGTTACAAAGTTAATAGGCGAGAAAAAAATTAAAATCCCTGCAAATGGTGCGAAAGAGATCGTCTTCGATTTTTCGTTGGCCAAACAAGGTGAAAATCGGTTGAAACTTGCGATCGATAACCGGGGAAGTATCGCTGAGATTAATGAGTTGAATAATGCCTACGAAATATCCGTGTTCGTTGGCCAGGATGAAAATGCTCCCGGGCTTGAAATCCTTGTGGATGAACAAAAGCTGATTGAGGGCGAATACGTTTCAATAAATCCGACAATTATTTGTGATGTTTTTGATGACAGCCCTGCCGCTATTTCCGACACCTCCAATTTTCATATCACGCTGGATACCCGGCGTGTGAATTTTGCTGCTTCCGGTGATCTGCTTGAGTTTATCAAGATTGAAGATGGAAAACATCGGGCTCAAATTATATTTAGACCGCAATTAACACCTGGAAATCACATTTTTTCGGTTCTCGTAACTGATGATTTTGGTTATACAAATGTCGAGACATTGAGTCTGCAAGTGGCAGAAAAGTTTGCGCTGCAGAATGTGTTGAATTATCCGAATCCGTTTGAATTTGAAACCAATTTCACCTTCTTTCTCACCCAGGAAGCGAATTCGGTTTTTATTAAAATTTATACGATTAGTGGAAAACTGATCCAAGTTCTCGAAGACTATGCTCCGGAAATTGGATTTAATCAACTTTTATGGGATGGCCGGGATCGGGATAATGATATTTTAGCAAACGGTGTTTACTTATTTAAGATAATTGCGAAGACCGACACAAAATCTGTCGAATTTATTGGAAAGGTCGCTGTTGCACGATAACAGATAAATGCGCTAAACGAAGCGCAATCTGCCAACAAATTTTGAAAATTCAAGCCCCGAAATGATCGATCTCACAATTTATATGCTCATTCCCTTTTTCCTATCCGCAATTCTTGTTATCCCGCTAATTTGGATTGCCCGGAAATTGAATTTTCTCGATTACCCCAATGAACGTTCCTCGCATAAAGAGCCAACTCCTCTTTTGGGTGGAGCGGCAATCGTGATCAGTTTTTACTTTTGCCTGACATATTTTTCAATTCGAACCGGAACTGGCTTCCATGCCCCGTTTATTTATTTTCTCCCAATGGTACTATTTTTATTAGGTTTGTACGATGATTTTAGAAAAACCACACTCGATTATAAAATAAAATTATTCATAGAAGCCATTCTGGCAATCGGGTTTATTCAGAGTGGATTTGTCCTGATTTTAACACAAATAATTATTGTGGATAAAATCATCACTTTAATCTGGGTTATTGGCTTTATAAACGCCTTTAACCTTTTAGATAATATGAACGGACACAGTGCAAGCGTCGCACTAATCGCTTCAGGTTTTATGGGTATATTTTTTATATCGCACCACTTACATGATTTAGTCGTTTTGTCTCTCGTGTTAGCTGGCTCAATTGCCGGATTTCTCATGTTTAACTTTCCCCGGGCCAAAATTTTTATGGGGGACGCAGGCAGTCTTTTTATCGGCGCGTTGATAAGCTTGGTATCGATCAAATTTAACAATAGCATCGCACTCGAATTACAGTCTGTTCCTATTTTCTTCACCCTATGTTTCCTGATAATTCCTTTTAGTGACACACTGTTTGTGACAATATCACGCCTTGCTGCCGGTAATCCAATTTATGTTGCAGACCAAAAACACCTGTCGCACCAACTCGTAAAAAAAGGATTTAGTCCCGCCTTCTCTGTGATTATTCTTGCGTTGGTTGCCTTGATTTTTGCATCGGTTCCGTTATTCATGCTTTCGTTCTCTTAGCTTAACAGCAGCTTCCTTCAGGCTTACCTCAGCATTCGATCCCTGATTTTCAAATTTAACCTGATTTTTTACTTCGAGATTATTAATATTTACAGTTGATGCTTGTATTGAAAAGCTTATTTTAATGTCAATTCTTTAGGGAGAGGAATATTTATATATTACCGTGCGTTCAAGTAGCATTGTTTTATATAAAATTACTAAGCAATTGTGATTTACGATGGAGTACCGGAGGAAAGTAGTTAATGGATTTTTTATTTGCCGTGCTTATGGGTCTGTATATTCTTGCCTTGTTCGGATTGGGCCTATTTGGCATTCATAAATATGTATTGATTTTCAGACATTACAAATACAGTAAATTGTCTGTTGATAGCCCGCCAATGCCTGAAAACTGGCCGGAGGTTTTAATCCAGTTGCCAATATTTAACGAGAAATACGTTTTAAAAAGACTGATCAAGGCAGTTGTGCAGATTAACTATCCGAAGGACAAACTCCGCATTCAAATTCTCGATGATTCGACTGATAATACGTCGCGCCTGGCTGCCAGACTCACAAACATTTTAGTTTCCAAAGGCGTACAGATAGAACACGTCCGGCGCCCAAACCGCGTTGGCTTTAAAGCCGGTGCCCTTGAATATGGACTCAATAATTCCAACGAGGAGTTTATCGCGGTTTTTGATGCTGATTTCGTACCTGAATCTGATTTCTTAAAAAAAACAATACCCCATCTTGTTTCCAATAAAGAAGTTGGCATGGTACAGGCACGGTGGGGGCATTTGAATCTAAACTATTCGCTTTTAACGAAATTGCAAGGATGTTTTCTTGATGCCCATTTTTTAATTGAACATTTCACCCGCAATCGCTCGGGAAAGTTTTTTAATTTTAATGGAACCGCCGGAATTTGGCGCCGTCAGGCCATTGTCGATGCCGGCGGATGGCAGCACGATACTTTAACTGAAGACCTCGATTTAAGTTATCGATCGCAATTGGCAGGGTGGAAGTTCATATTTCTTCCGGATGTCATCGCACCCGCGGAACTGCCAGTGGACATGAACGCTTACAAAAGTCAGCAGCACCGCTGGGCGAAAGGTTCTGTTCAAACAGCTATAAAACTTTTGCCGTTGGTATTAAAATCCAAATTACCGCTTGCTGTCCGCATTGAGGCATTGTTGCATCTCGGCAGTAACTTCGCCTATTTACTCATGGCTGTGCCGGCATTTTTATTAATTCCAATGCTAAATCTGCAGGTTATGCTTTCGGTAAAATGGACTATTTTACCGTATTTGGTAATGTTTTTTGCAGCAACACTTTCCGTGATCAATTATTATGCCTACACATTAAAACTGGTTCATAAAAAATTATGGCCCCACATAATATATGTTCCAGCGTTGATGGGGCTGGGCATCGGATTGTCTGTCAACAACGGAAAGGCTGTAATTGAAGCACTGATGGGCATAAAGACCGATTTCCTACGTACACCAAAATTTAAGATAGAATCACAAAAAGACACCTGGAAGAAAAAAACTTATAAACCACCGGCATCACGGGTTCATTTTATCGAACTATTATTAGCGCTTTATTTCACTGCCGGAATGAGTTATTTCTTTGTAAATGAGCTTTATCTGTCGATACCTTTTTTTATATTGTTCCAATTTGGCTACTATTATATCGCATTTTCCAGCTTTTTTCAAGGTTCCGGATCGCTGAGGAATAAATAGATTAATTCTGTTGTATTTTGTATTTAAACAAACTATTTTTGCTGGTTATTTTTTACATTAATAATAAGGAGTTTATAAGATGGCTTTAGAATTCAATGATAGCAATTTCGATCAGGAAGTTATTAAATCTGACAAACCTGTTTTGGTTGATTTTTGGGCGGAATGGTGTGGCCCTTGTAAAATGATAGGCCCGGTCATAGAAGAACTTTCGACTGAATATTCCGATTCCGTCAAGATTGGAAAATTAAACGTGGACAACAATGGATCTGTCGCAGGAACTTATGGCATTCGCAGCATCCCGTCTTTGCTTATATTTAAAGACGGCGAAGTTGTCGATACGATTATTGGTGCGGTTCCGAAAACCGAAATTCAGCGTCGTCTCGACAGTGTTGTTGCATAATTCCATTATAAAATCTGAATTAAATATCAGCGGTTGTTTTTTTTACAGCCGCTTTTTTTATGAGAATAACTGAAATGAATGAACTTGAAAATTATTTAAAAAACCTGGAGAAGGACACCGTTCTTTCGACCTATAAAGCATCGGGGCCAGGTGGGCAGCATCGCAACAAAACCGAATCTGCCGTACGCTTGCTGCATCAGCCAACCGGCCTGATCGTCACGGCAAGTGAGAGCCGGTCACAGCATAAAAATAGAAAAATGGCGTGGTTGCGGCTGAGAGCAAGCCTGCAATCAAAATTTGCCCGGCGAAAGCCACGGAAGCCCACAAATATCCCCGGCCGGGTGAAAGAAGCGCGGCTGCGAATAAAAAAGAAACGAAGCCTGTTAAAAAACACACGCAAAAAGCCTGATCCTACGAATAAAGATCAGGCTTTTTGCATTTTATGAAATTTTTAAACAGGGGCTATATCGGACACATCTTGTTTATCTCCATTCAACCCAAACTTGACCGAGCATTATTCGATTCATAAATGATTTCACCCACCGCGTCATTCTTTAATCCTTTTTGCCGTTTGTAATCGTTGTACCCAAAAAACAGAAGTACAACAATTGAGATGGCTATCAAAACTATGATAATTGTATCTTTTTTTGACATGGATCGCCCTTTTGTTGATTTTTATTATAATTGAAGCCAAACATAAGCGTTTTCTCAGATTTATGCAATCAGAATTATGGAGTTTGTATTTTCAGCAATTAAAATTTTAGCTGTAAGAAAATACTGGAATGCTCCTTTTTTTTTTATATATTTGGAAACGGTTGGAAGCCTTTCCGTTGGGGAAATAGAAAAATCAACTCTCCGAAAAATTTTTAAGACAACTATTTGAAGGTTTAGAGCTTATGGCTGTTACAATTTACGATGTTGCCCGTGTTGCAAAAGTTGGAATCGGAACTGTATCCAGAGCGATAAATAACAGTCCGCAAATCAGACCGGAGACAAAGAAAATAGTTCTGCATGCAATCAAGGAACTCGGCTACACACCCCATGCCATCGCCCAGGGATTAGCACGAAAAAAAACCGGAATTCTTGCTGCAATTATGCCGTTTTATACCGGTCATTTTTATCATGAGCTCTTGCGCGGAATAATGAAAACTTTGAGTAAATACGAATATGATCTCATCCTCTATTATGTTGACCGGCTGGAAGTTAAAAATAATTTTCTTAACAGGACTCTGCAGGAAAGACGGTGTGATGGTGTCCTTACTTTCTCGATGGAGATTTCGGACGAATATGCTGAGAAATTCAGCAAATCGAAAGTTCCCCTATTGATAGTCGACAGGGCACACGACAAAATCGACTGCATCCAGGTTAAAAATGAAGAGGGTGCTTTTGCCGCAACAAAACACTTAATCGAACTTGGACACAAAAATATTGCCATGATTTCCGGGCACAAAGAAAGCGCACCGAGTCGGGAAAGGTACCGCGGCTATGAACGGGCCATGCAGGAATCCGGTTTAACGGTCACACCTGATCTGTTTATTAGTGCTGATGCGCTGGATAATCCTGATCTTTTACAGCAAAATGACGGTTTTAATGAACACGTCGGCGAGAGCGCCATGAAACGCCTCCTGCAAATGGACAGAAAAGGAATAACAGCGATTTTTGCAGGATCAGATATATTGGCTATCGGCGCGATGAAAGCGATCCGGGAAGCTGGACTATCGATCCCAAAAGACTATTCGATCATTGGCTTTGACGATATCGAACTTGCTTCTTATCTTTCCCTGACAACGATGCAGCAGCCAATGTACGAAATTGGTTGCATGGCTGTCGAACGAATTATGGAAAAATTCGAGGATAAAGAATCACCGGTCAGGCAAGTTCAACTATCGCCAACATTGGTTGAAAGACAGACGACAGCTCCGTTATAAAATCAGCTTTTGGGAACAATAAATGTAATTTCAAGAAATTAATTTACCCGTTGAAATATGAACTCTATCGCATAAATTCAAGAATAGTCAAATTACGCGCAATGAGCCCTACCGCCTTCTTTTCGTAAATCAATTCAATAATTTCGTTAATGGACAAGCAGGGAGGAAGATTAATGCTACAAATAAAAACTTTTATTGGATGTTTGATGTTTTTGATTTTGGCACCCACTGCATTTGCTCAAACCGACCTCATAATAACTGGTACAATCGACGGACCGCTCACTGGGGGAGTCCCAAAAGCAATTGAATTTTATGTCGTAAACAATATTGCTGATTTGAGCGAATACGGTTTTGGCTCCGCCAATAATGGTGGTGGAACGGACGGCGAAGAATTTACATTTCCCTCAGAACCGGCGACGGCAGGTGATTTTTTATATCTGGCTTCTGAATCGACCGAATTTCAAAAATTTTTTGGCTTTGTGCCAAATTTTACCGGAAGCGCAGCAAATATTAATGGGGACGATGCTCTTGAGTTGTTTAAAAATGGCAGCGTCGTGGATATTTTCGGGGATATAAATACTGATGGTTCTGGCTCCGCCTGGGAATATTTGGATGGATGGAGTTATCGCAAGAATAGTTCTGGCCCCGATGGCAACACTTTTGTTATCAGCAACTGGACTTTCAGTGGGCCTAATTCACTGGACGGTGAATCGACGAATTCCTCGGCAGCCAATCCATTTCCTCTTGGAAGTTATACCCGAGCCGGAGCGGGGGACTCGGCGCCGATCGTGAGCACTGTCACACCCGCAAATGGTGCGACCAGTGTCCCAATTTCTACGAATATCGATATCGTTTTCAGTGAAGCTGTGACGACAGAAAATCCATGGTTCGAGATTTCAGGGTCGAATAGCGGTATCCATTCAGCCGTGGTCACCGGTGGGCCGTCAAATTATTCGCTGAATCCAGATTCCGATTTTGTAAATAATGAGACCGTGACAATCACTGTATTGGCGTCGGCTGTGTTTGATAATGATGCCGATGATCCACCGGACAACATGAATGCAGATCAAATCTTTTCATTTATCACGATTAGCAGCACATCGACCTACGAAATATTTGACATCCAGGGTTCTGGCCTCGCAAGCCCGTACGAAGGGCAAAGCGTCACCACTGAAAATAATATAGTTACCGCAGTCGCATCTGACGGATTTGCCATGCAAACGCCGGACACACGCGATGACGAAAATCCACAATCTTCCAATGGAATTTGGGTGTACACCGGAGCAGAACCCACAGTACGTGTTGGTGATTTAGTTTCAGTGAGCGGAGATGTCGCCGAGTTTTTTGGATTAACTGAATTTACCAATTCGCCGGCAGTCACAATTGTTTCCTCAGGCAATCCGTTGCCGGTGGCTGTTGAACTGGACAGCGCGGTTCCATCGCCAATCGTTTCAGACGGAATGCCTGATTTAGAACGATTTGAAGGAATGCTGGTTCATATTGCCAACGGAACGGTGACCGGGGCTAACCAGGAATTTTCATCCGATCCCATTGCTGAAGTCCATATTGTCGCAAAACCGGAACGCACATTTCGTGAACCGGGCATAGAATTTCCCGGTCTGCCAAATCTTCCTGTGTGGGATGGCAACCCCGAGAAATTCGAGATGGATGTCGATCGGCTGGGTCTAACCAATTCACTCCTGTCGGCCGGAACAAACTTTGAGGCCACCGGTATCATCGGCTTTGAATTCAACGATTATGAGCTCTGGCCAAATTCATTAAGTTTGTCAAATATTCCTGACCTACCAATTGCCGTGCGGGACAAAATAAGCGACGAATTCACAATTGGCTCTTTGAATGTTGAGCGTTTGTTCAGCAATGAAGATATTTACACAGACCGGCTCTCAAAGTTGTCACAATACATTCGAATTGCCATGAAATCCCCGGATATTTTGGCCATTCAAGAAGTTGGCGGATTGTCTGAATTGAATGCGCTGGCAGCCAAAATTCTTGCAGATGTACCCGCAGTGCAATACGCGTCTTATTTTGTTGGCAGTAACGCAGCCAGCGATATTTTCCTGGGATACCTCGTCAAAAACGATGTGCCGGTTGATGATGTTACCGAACTTGGGGGATCAGAAACATATACTTTTGGTGGCCAAACAAGCCTGTTGCATGATCGTCCACCGCTAAAATTGAATGCCACGCTGCCCAATGGGGATCCGATTACGGTTCTTAATTTGCATTTACGTTCATTAAATAATATCGATGATGCTTCTGAAGGGCCACGTGTTCAATTTAAACGAGATAAAGCTGCGACTTCAGTTTCAAATATGGTGCAATCTATGCAGATTTCAGATCCCGATATAAACCTCATCGTATTAGGCGATTTCAATGCGTTTGAATTCACCGATGGTTATGTTGATGTGCTCGGTCAAATTAGTGGGGAGCCTTCGGATAATTCACAGGTATTGATTCCGGGTACCGACATTGTTAATCCAAATTTGATAAATCAGGTGTATTCTGTTCCTGCAGAAAAGCGATATTCCTATAATTTTGCAGGCGATTCACAGGTTCTTGATCATATACTTACTTCACAAAATCTAAATTCATTTGTTTCCGGCTTTGAATTTGCCCGTGGGAATGCTGATGTTTCTGAAAATTTCCGATATGATTCTCCAGCCACAGCTTTATATAGTTCGGATCACGATGGAATGGTATTATTCATAAGAGAACAGCAGGCAATTCCTGTCGAAGTTGTATCTTTTACAGCGGCAAGCCAGAGCGGCTCCATTCAATTGCAATGGGAAACAGCGACAGAATCAGAAAATGCTGGTTTTGATATTTATCGAAGCTCGACAGAAAATGGCGGCTATAATCGCATTAACAATGAACTTATTCCGGGGCAGGGAAATAGCGGAACTGGTAGCACATACACCTACAACGATTTCGATGTAGAATTCTCGGAATCGTACTTCTACAAACTGGCCGATGTTTCACTCGCAGGTCAATTATTCTTCCACGGACCTGTAAATGAAACATTTCTGCCAAGCAATGTGGATGAAGAATTTTCGATTTTACCGGAAAAAATCACCTTGGAACAGAATTATCCCAATCCATTCAATCCGGAAACGACCATCTCTTTTGGGTTGCCAAAACCAGCTAATGTTACGCTGAAAATCTACAACCTTCTCGGAAAAGAGGTGAAATCTTTGCTGGAAAATAAATTTCATCCTGCAGGATATGTACACTATAAATGGGATGGGAGAGATAATCAGAACCAATTAGTAAATACCGGGCTTTTCTATTTAAGATTAGAAAGTAATGGTTTTGTAGCCACGAGAAAAATGTTGGTTCTTCGCTAACGACTGAAACAGGGATGGAGTTGACTTGAAAAAAAACAGCCTGGGAAGTATTCTACAGGCTGTTTTTAAAGTCGATAGTGAAAGTTAGGGGGATCGGATTATCCATCCGAGAAGGTGCCTTCTGCAAAATCAGCTGGAGTTAGCCATAAGCTCCATTTGAATTTTGCGTAATTGCATATCAATTTGAGAATAGCTATCAAATCGATCTTCTATATTATAGGCAAGAGTACTATCAATTAAAGCTTGCCATGCGTCGCTCTGCATTTTTATCCCCCCATTTAAAGGCTCAATGACGACATGTTTTAAATCTTTTGGCCCCTTGATATTATTTGTGGAATCACAATCGTAGGGATGGGTGCCTGTTAAAAGTTCGTAGGCAATAACGCCAATCGAATAAAAATCCGAGCGCCTGTCATTGTTTTCCGAGTCAAACATTTCCGGGGCCATGTAGCGCCAATACCCGGGGTACAAGACATCATTTTCAGCTAAATTCGCCGCAAATCCCCGGATTCGAAAATCAGTAATGCTTAATTCCTGTGCACCATTGATCCAGATATTGGAAGGTTTTAAATTGAGATGCAGAATGTTTTTGTGTTGGGCATAGGCAAGCGCCCGCACCAATTTTTGCATAATATCGAGTATTTTATTTTCACGGCTTTTTGCATCAAATTCAATCTCATTTAATTTTTTCCCGTCAACAAACTCCCGCACGTAGTAGAACATATTTTTATGTTCACCCATATCGTATAAGTTCGTAATATGAGGGTGGTTCAGTCTTCCGACTCCTCGAATTTGGTCAAAAAGGTCCTGTCGTGCATTGGCATCTTCCAGGTAACGAATAGACTCTTTGATCATCAAGACTTTTATTAAGACAGTGCGTGAAAGTTGCTCATCAAAGGCACTGTATGTTGCATAAGTTTGATGTTTTGTCAAACATTTTTTTATCTCAAATCGACCAAGATAATAACTTTTTCCTTCCTGCATTGAATCCAGAGGGGTTTTCCACACCACTTCAAAATAGGGAATAGATTTGTGCGGAAGTAATTCCACAGGTCCTCGTTTAAGCATGGAAATGTCGGATAAGTCCTTTTCGATGGATTTCATTTCATTATCTTCACCAGCAATGAGCAGCATACCTGCCCCAGCATCTTTGGTGATATTGAGTTCGACAATTCGAATCAAATGCAAGGCATGGAGAAATTGATTGAGCTTTTTTCTCTCTGATTTCAACTTTCGGAAATTTAACAGCCATACACCTGTGAGCAAACTTATCCGATATTGCTTGTTAATTTTTTGATTATAATCATCGAGATGGTGCAGCAATAAAGTAATCGTTTTGACCAAACTGGGCAAATCATCGGAGAGAACGATAAATCCGACACCGACCCGCCGGACTGACATGGATATATTGCTTTGTACCAGGTGTTCTTCAACGAGGTTAATTATTTTCTCCGAAACCTGATTGGCCCCATGCGTAAAGATTTGCATAAAACAGACGCAATTGGAATTACTATCCTCATACGGCTCCCCGGAGACTTCTGTCAATGGGAAAATATTCAAAACATCCCGGCTGAAATCAAAAATATTGCTCATTCCAGAAACAGCTTTGCCATTGGATGTATGCATCGCATCTTTAATTGAAATATTACCTAAAATAAACTGGTATTCCTCAAATCGATTTTCATCCAGCTCTCCATCGGAGGGCTTAATATCGGGAAAGCAGGACCGAAGAATAAGGTAGGAGCGAAGGTCAAGTAATGAATTGGCTGGATTGATTTGTTTCAAGCCAATTTCGAGATTGGAACGATCTATATCGTTATCGCCTTGTTTCTCTTTCGCCAATAAATCGTAGGCCTGGGTCAGCGCACGCTCCACATCAAATTGATAAGTGGGATTGTTTGGATTGTACGCTGTAGTTAAAGATCTGTGCGCTTCTTCAAATTTATGTTCCCACCATAAACTTTCAAGATAAGATCGAATGGCTTTTTTATTATCGCTGCCAAAAATTACTTTTTGCTCATGCTCGTATACTTTTTGAGAATGACCGGATTCCGAATATGCATTTTTCAGGAAAAAATGAATTTTCTGTGCATTTGCTGGTTTGTAGCGCAACGCAGATTCACAAACTTCCAAAACAAATGGTGTCACAATATTGTGTTGCGCGAACAGGGTTGCCAATCCTATTTTCAAGGCACTGGACTCCGGGTTGGATTCGATCGCTTTGTGGTAAACTTCCAACGCTTTTTCAGTGATATAATTTGAACCGATTGCACTGATAGCTGTTTTATGTAAAATATCCGGAGTTGTAACACCCCGGTCAATTAATTGGTCAAATTTTTCATATGCCTCCGGATATTGTTGCCTGTCAAGATAAGCATTCCCCAGGGTGAACAAAAGCTGACTGATACGATCTGTGGGTTGGTATTGCTCAGTAGTTGACATATATAAAGACCTTCTTTATCAGGTAATTCTATTGCGAATGTGCAGATGCAGATCTTGAAGCTGTGTTAAAAGCCTCGATTGCATCCGATGAACGTGATCCTTTTTTCAGATATTTTTTCTGGACAATTTGCTCCAATTTTTTTCTGTTTGGTATATTTAAGTTCAATTTTAAAATAGTATTAAATAACTCCAGAGCACGTTGATCCTGCCGGCCATTCAAGAGATAAGCGTTAGCGAGCGGAGAATATAATTTTAATTTCCCGGGGTTCTGTTGTAACAGTCTTTCATAAATATCTGCGGCAAGGTGGTGTTTTCCAATCAGAGTAAATGCCTTTGCCCGCGCTTGTGGTACAAAGACGACTGCTCCTACCAACGGTAGAAACAGGAGCGATATTAACAACCCACTTAAAAACAGCGAAGACTCTTCCGACTTTTGACTTGCAAATGAATTTTGCAAATCATTATTGCTCAAGGCCAGATTTGTCCGTGATGTAGCAAGCAAATCGATCACATCCCGATAGCCGGGTTTTATGATTTGAATTTTTTCAAGAAGAGCTACGGACTGAAACCAATCTTGCAACTGGATAAATCCCTGGGCATCTGTATACAAAGAATCTAACAAAGATGCTGTTTTAAGGTCAATTGTACTGTTATTTCTTTCTGATGGGGAAGATATACGCATTTCCACTTGCGCCAGTAAGCGCTGCACATCTTTGTATTTGTGATCGATGTTCTTTACTTTTTCCAACGCAATGAGTGCAGTGCCCCAATTTCGTGCAAAGATAGCCTGCCGGCCATTTTCATAAAACTGCTGGATAATTGTAGACTGGTTTTCCTGGTTTAATCCTTGTTTTGCAAGTTGCAATTTTTTCGAGGTATCGAGATATTTTGCATCATTTTTTAAGACGCGTTCAAAAGCAATTATCGCCTGCGTCCACTCGCCGGATTCGATGGCTGCAATTCCCTCATTATAGGACAGCTTTAATAAATTAACCTTATTTTTTTCTGCTATTTGATTTTCAAGATTGTTCAATCGTACAGCCGTATCCTTGAAATTTTTATCCTTTTCAAGAATCTGTTCAAAGGTTGCTATGGCTAACTCCGACTTGTTATTCTTTTCAAAATCAATTCCTTTTTCATACAGTGAGGTAAGAATTTCACCTGTTTCTTTTTTATTAATACTAATATTTAGTTGATTTAATAATTCTTGTGTATTTTTATAGCCCGGGGATTGTTTCTCAATATTTGATAGAAGCATTTTGGCTTCCAGTAAACTGTCCTCTTTAATTATTCGAACAGCGGTAGCATAATTTTCCGCTATTTCACGGGCTTTATCGAGGGCCTGCAAGAAATTTTGGAAATAGATTCTGTTGTCAGAACTGTTTTTCATTCCACTCTGTGCTTCAGCATATGCCTTGTCAAATTGTTCCAGGCGGAAATAGCAGGTTGCCAATTCAAATAGCAGGGTGCTCTCAAATTTTTTAGATGGCACATTTTCTTTGGCTTTAAGATAATAATTAGCAGCTTCCTGATAATTTTTTAGCGATTTAAAGAGTCGAGCAAGCTCAAATGCCGCATTAAAATGAATTTTTCGGGCATCTTTGCCTTTATTGATGGTAAGCGCAAGCTGCAGGTGTTTTTTTGCATTTTCAAATTCTTTTTGCTGTTTATAAACTAAAGCAAGCTGAAAATGCGCCTGTCCAAAATCAGGATCTGCCTTAATTGCATTTTCGTACCCGGTAATTTTCTCTGCATCAGTTTGTGCTTTTAATGCCTGATTGTACCACGTAACTGCGTCACGATTTTGTGGCAATTCTGCATAAACTGACATGTTCATAGCTGCTAAAATGAGCACCGCAAAAAATCTTATTAAAGTTTGCTTTTTCATAACTTTACTCTCCAGTGAAGCCGTCCGCTTGATCATCATCTTTATTCTTTTTTTTGAATTCGTCTGCCAATGCAGCCTCCAATAGATGAATGCCATCCGCATCGGCTGTATTGGTTTCTGAGATGTAATTTTGTGTTAAAATCGAACTAATTTGTGAATGATACTCAGCACTTAAATTCAGGTGCATAATCATTTTGTAAATTTTGATTGCCTGATCATCTTTTCTCCCAGCGAGCAAATAAATGTGTGCTAATTTCGGAAAAATATTGATTCGATTTGGATGCTTTATCAAGATTTTTTCATATATTTGTGCGGCAGCAACATATTTTTTCTTTGCTAAGAGAAAGCGGACACGCAGAGCGGGGGATACGGCCAGAAATCCAAGCAGCGGAACTAAAATTATGGATAAAATGACGCTGCTTAAAAATAAATCCGAATCTGATTCAAGGTTTGCCTTGGAATCGTCTCCGTATCCAAAGAGCTGCCTTTTGCAGTATGTGAGCAATGTGTCGCTTTGAAGAAATCCTTTTTCAATTATTTGGATTTTTTCAAGTAGGACAATCGCTCTTTTCCAGTTTTTAAGACTGATTTCTTTTTCGACTGAAAGATATAATTTTTCCAATTCCGGGTTGGAAATGCGGGCATCTCTTGAATTAGTGAGCTTTTTTTCAGAAATTTTACTCTCCAAATCTTCGAGTAAAATTTGGGCGTCCTCATAATTTGGATCGATTTTGCATATTTTCAGAAAGAAAGTTCGTGCTTTAATTAATTCCCCCCGGGACTGTGCGGCAAGACCTTCCGCATAGAATCGTGCGAGAAGCGATTCTGACTGATTTTTATTTACCTGTAATTTGGCTTCTGCCAGTCTTAGCGGTACATCTTTAAATTGTGGGTTTTTGCCAATTATTTCTTCGAATGCAACCCAGGCTTCGAACCAGTTTGACTCCTCGGCAGCGGCGATCCCCTGCGAATAAAGCCTGTTTAATTCAGTTTCTTGTTCAATTTTATCAATTTGCGCAGCAAGATTTTCAAATCGTATTGCACTGTCTTTGTATCCACCTTCGAAGTTGATGTTTTTATATAAGCGCAATGCGGCTTTATTTTTCCCATTTTCTTCTAACGCGACGGCTTTATTATAAACGTTCTCAAGAATTTGTGTGTTCTGATTCGATGAAATTTCAGCATTGACCTGACTGAGGCGTTCCCCCACGTCTTTATATTTGCTGCCTGCTGTTTGCAATATTGAATCAAACAATTCTTTGGCTTTGCTAAAATTTTCAGCCTTTTGTGCTTTGGTGGCTTCAGTATATATTGCTCGTAAATTGATCTGTTGTTCAATGGATTTAATTAATACAACCGTTTCCACCCGCTTAACTCCAGGGGAGTCGTTGGCATTGTTTGCTGCGAGCATTGCGTCGTTAAATTTTTCTTGTTTGACCAGGTTTTTCGCCAAAGCCATATTCAGCTTCCAGATATCGTCCGATTCCAATGCCAAGCCCAACGCGCCTCGCAATGATTCTTCGCCTTCGATCAGGCGATTGAGTTCCTGATAAACCTGGCTTAATTCGTATAATAACAAAATTTTTTGTTGCTTGTTTTGCTCTTGAGCATTGGTCGAATAGGCTGCTAATAAATACTTTTCAGATTCCGTATAATTGGCAATTTTACCGTAGGCAAGCCCGAGTTCACGAAGCGCATCAATATAATCTGGCGCCTCTTTTACCGCCGATAAAAGAAGTTCGATTTTTTTGTTTAAATCGGTTTCTTTCATGGCGCTCTTATAAAAGTCTTTCGCCCCGGGTGCAGGTGTGGCAAACACGGATATTGTTGCACTGTTTGCGGCTGGGATTAAACCACAAATTAACCCGGAAATTAACAGGAATTGGGCAAGTCTCCATTTGAATGTAACGTTATGCATTTGCTCCTCTAAATTTGGCTTGGAGATTATACCAATTAAAATTCAACCGCTAATATTTGGCCGTTTACAACTTCAATATTTCTTTTTGAGTGTTGAACTTGTCCTGATGCCGATCGAATTGTCAGCGTATAATTTCCTGGTTGAACCGCAAAGCCATCTTCCAGATTATCTTGCAATTTTCCAATTCGGCGGTCGTCAAGAAATATCTGCGATTCCGAATATTTTGTGGTTTGAAATATCCCAACCAGGTATATAAGACCTCTATTAACAGGCACTTTTGTATAATATGATACGCCATTATTTTGTCCTGTTCTTTTTGTTGATACACTCTCATTATTGTTGGTTGTCCAATTATCAAGCGATGATAATCGGATTTTATCGTTTTTATAAAGTATGTAGTCAGAACTGTCAGCGATCGCCCAGGTGAACATGCCTGCATGAATTGGTATATTTTTTTTGAAATTTTTAGGCGCATCCAGTACTTTTACATTTTTTAATGAACGTAGTAAATCAATATATTTGGGATCACGTACTTGCAGCAAAACAAGCTGTCCAGCCTTTTTGATTTTCGTTGGTCTCAAATCTCCGGCAGCCTGGTTTCCTGGCTCTGGCTCTTCAGTGAATAATGCGCTTGAGGTGATTGGTTTTTCAATTTCCACCGGTACTTGACGCAAGTTCGCGTATAAAGCGACACATAAAAATGATAATACAATGACAGCAGGGACCGCCCATTTTTTTATGCTGCTGGACTTGTTCTCAGTTGTCGAATAATAATTTTTGATTGTTTTATCCAATTGTTGACTAATGGCATCATTTTCATCTTTGATTATTTTTTTAAAACGATAGGCTTTCGTTTTTGCGGTGGTTGTCGGCACATATATTAAACCGGCAGTTATGTTGTCAGAGCCGTCAATTTGTTTGGCTTTGGAGATGAGTCCATCAACTGCATCCTGCAAAGAAGCATGAGAAGATGAGTTTAAAAGTCCTTCAATGGAATGATCACTCAAGGCATTATGCAACCCGTCGGAGCATAAAATATATAAATCACCTTCTTCAACATTTTCAATATGAACATCTATTTTGACAGATGGATAGGTTCCCAATGCTCGGGTGAGTACATTTTTTTCGTTGAAATCTTTCACATCTTTTTCGGTGATTTCTTTGTCTTCGAGAAGTTCGTTTAACCATGAATGATCCGAAGTTAATAATAATATCTTGCCTTTTCGGAGACGGTAAATCCGGCTGTCGCCAACGTGAGCCATATAAATCATCCCGTTATCGTAGTGAGCGGCAACAATTGTTGTGCCCATCCCACGCATCTGGGGATGTTTTATGGCGTGGTGTAATATACGCCTGTTAGCGTAGCGAACTCCCGAAATCAGGGCTTTTAGCTCTTTGGGTATGTTTTGACTAACATCAGCACAAACAGACTCTGTACTGAAGGAAAGAGGTTGGCTTACAACATGTTTCATTGTTTCGATGGCGAGCTTACTGGCTACTTCACCAGAATTATGTCCTCCCATTCCATCACAAAGAAAGAAAAACTGGTCCTTCCTGGAAAAATAATAACTATCCTCATTTTTTTTGCGAACTGTCCCCACATCTGTCCCGGCGGCCATAAAAATAGTGTCTTGAGTAACAGTTTCTTCCATTCCATATCCTCAAATAAAAATGCAACACTTCATTTCCGAATAATTAAGTACGCTACCCGTATACAAAAAGCGGAAAATAAGAACCGTTTTTTCTGCATAAATTCCCGGTTTTATGCGACAGTACTGCTTTTTCTAACCAATAAAATTAAAACGATTCCGATGATAAATAATACGATACCCAAACCCAGCACCAGGGTCGCGTTCATAGCGGAAGGTAAGACAAATGCTGCTTGCAAAACATTATCCTGGCTGCCATATTTTTGTCCCCAAACGACAGAACCTTCAGGAATTTTGCTATTTGTTTTGAACTGAAAAACACGGCTGGCCTCTGTTACCAGCATAATATCGAGAAAATTATCTTTTTGCAGATCAGCAACAAAAGGCGCGCTTGTTTTTTCCTTTATAATGTTTGCACTTGTCCACAACGGTTTTCCATTGCTCCCATCGATGACAATCAGTAATCCTGCATCAGTTTGATAAACCAAATCACTAATTTTGTCCTTGTTAATATCCGCAATAGCGCTATTTGCAATTCCATTGCTCCCGGAATTCAATGACCAGAGTTTTTTGTTGTTTTGATTTTCTCCAACACCTGAATAAGCCCTTATTTCACCCGTGGCGGTGGATACAACCACATCTGCGATTCCATTGCCGGTTAAATCGGCAATGGAAAAGGGAAAGACGAAATCTGAGCTTAAGGAGATATCATTTATGAGCCTGTCTTCCCACAAACGTGAACGGGATGCACCATCGATGGCAATTATATTCCCCTGAACACTGGAAATTACCAAGTCCGGCTTTTTGTCACCTGAAAGATCAGCAACACCGACGGGATAACGAATTTGGTTTTCTTCGTAAAAAGTACCGCGGGCTTTGTTCAGCTCATCATTTATGTCAATTACGCCAAGAACCGAACCATTTGTGCCATCCACAATAATCGCTAAACCCCGTTCCGTGCCACAGAGGATTTCAAAATCACCGTCCAGATCAATATCTGCTGTTGAAAGGGGAGCATGCGTCTCAATTTGTAAATCGACATTGATCCAGTTGAGCTTCCTGATCTGATTAATTCCAATATGCAGTTGTCCATTTTGCTGAACTATGGCCACGTCCATCGCGCCATCACCGTTAAAATCACTGGCGACTGGCCGGCCAGTGAACGGGCCGTGAAAATATGGGCTTGTCCATATTTCTGCTCCAATCATGCCATCAACGGCGATAATTTGCCCATTGTTACTCACATAGAGCAGATCAGGCAGATTATTGTTATTTATGTCTGCAACCACAACCGGAATTGTCGGGTCTGCATTGAAGGATGAAATCGCCCAGCGCATCCGTTTACTTTTTCCATCCAGCAGAATTGGGTTTTTATTGATATTTAAACTGGCAATATCAACGAAACCATCACCATCAAAATCACCAAGGGCATGAATTGCCATATCATTGGCTGTGTCAGGCAGGTTTTGAATTCTTGCACCTGAATTTTCGCCACTTTCAAGTGAACGCCATTTTGTGGCTTCAACAACCAGGGTGCCCGGTTGTTGTGTGATAATCGATCGTTTTATAAAACCCGTTCCCGCCAGAAAACTACCGATGCCGATGGCAAAGAGCGCAGCAATTGTTAAGACTTTGGCTTTGTGGCGTATCCACCACACTCCAGCTTTTTTCGGGGGTGTAAAATTCCATTCATTTTTTTCAACGAAACGGAAAATCGAACTTTGCTGATCGCTGACAATTTCAATTTCATCGCCGGGTTGTAAAACAATATCATCATTTTCAGAAACGAGTGATTGATTTACATAAGTTCTGGTTTTGCTCCGTTTATCGATTAAATGAAAATTGTCATCAAGAAACGATATGGTTGCGTGCCGCCGTGATATACTCGGATCGACTTCCCCTTTCTTATTCTTCCGAATAATAATATCGTTTAACTTGCTATCCCTGCCGATGCGCGTTTCACCGTACTTTAACTGGTATTTCTTGCCAGCATATGGGCCCCAAATTGCGAGCAAATAAAATGGAGCCATCTCATCAGATTGGCTGTGTTGAGAAGCTATCACACTTTCAGTGGTGGCTTTAAATTCTTCTTCCAGTTGGTCGATGTTAAAATCTTGATGTTTGCTCTGTAGTGAATCGGCTTCCAGAACAGGGCCATTTACCTGGTTTTCATGTACTTCTTCTTCCTCTGAATGGCCGGCAAAAGCTTTGTCCAGGTGCTCCAGGGGATTGTCAAAAACTACCAGATGGTCTCCCAATCGAATCTCGTCTCCACTACTGAGATCAACAGATTTTTCAACGCGTTCATTATTTAAAAAAGTACCAAACGCACTTTTCATATCCCGGATAACATATTGGTTACCGTTTCTTTCGATACGCACATGTGAGCCAGAAATTAGCTTGTCGTTGATAACCAAATCATTTTGATCATCCCGACCTATTGCGAAAGCATTAATTGAAGCTTTGATGATAATTTCGTCTATCACTTCTGCTTTGTGTTTTAAAATCAATTTAGGCATGAAAGCATCTCCCTTGCAATTCCAGGCGTTTTAATTTTGGATGACAAATCGAAAAGTCAAACGATTTCGCCTGCCAGTTTTTACGCGTAAATTTTTTGTTACTGGCTGATATCCAGCTTTGTTAATTGTGAACTGATACATTCCCGGTGGTAATTCGAAAAACATTTCCCCTTTTTCGTTTGCAGTGCCAAGGGATTTTTCCGGTTCCTTGGTTTGGAGCAGTTTATAGGAGATAGCAACATCTTCAACTTCCATGTTTGTTAAACTATCTACGATATATATTTCAACTTCGGCAGGGATGGGATCCATCCGGACAACAATATTTGTCTGGTTTCTTCCTATGGTAATTTCTTTATCGTGAAATCCTTGTTTTTTCAGCATGGCCGCATAAGTGTAGGGCAGGAGGGTTATCTCCGCCGGTGTTCTTTTATTCAATCGCGTTGTTCTGCCACTGCCGCGCAAAGAAACGATGGATGCACCAATATCACTATCATCCGTCCTCGTGCTGTTTTTAACGAAAACGCGAACCTTTCGTAAAAGCGCTTCTGTAATTTGTTCCGGTGTTTTTTCGCTGACCGTCAGCGTCTTTCTTCGGTCGATGTAGCCTTTTTTTCGAAGAATTATTTCATGTTTTCCGGGTGTGAGAGCAACTTCTCCGTTTATTCCGGTTGTGCCGACCGGGCTATTATTTATGACGATTTGTGCCCGGGAAGGAACAGATTTTATGGTAATAAATTTGCGAAAAATACCCCCGATTTCAAAATCATCCTTCACTGGATCATTACGGGAAAATTTCCAAAATCGCCGGTCAGGAATAATTTCACTTCCATCCTCGGAGTTTATCATAAATCCTGTTAAATCAGGATAGCCAGCTATTGTTAATTTTATTTCAATAGGTTCTTCAGTAATTTCCCAATTGATTTGTGTGGGCGTTAAGCTGGACATCAGAACATCATTAACTTGAATAGTTGCACCCGGTGGTGTGGAAGAAATGTTTAACTTCGATGAAAAATTGAAGACAAAGGGATCTGTGGGATCTTTTTCATTTTCCCCTGCAATTTTTAACACACCCTTACTCGGCACGTTTATCGAGCGAATTATAGGTTCAAACCGCGGCAAAACCAGCTTTAACTTGTGAATTCCAGGTTTAATTTTCTCCAACCTCAATGGTGTAGTATCTGCCTGCAATACGTCATCCAGATAAACCTGTGCTCCCGAAGGATACGAATTAATTTTAGCTGCTGGTGGAGAAATTAAATCGTAAATCTTGACACCCATTGCTGTTCTTTGGGTCATTACATCAAATACCGAATAGCAAACAGCGAGCACAAAAATTGCTATGAGGGAAAATATAATAGATTTTTTATGATTTCGCGTTGAAAGCCGAACAATATCAATGATTGTTTTGAGTTCTTCATCATCCGACAACTCTTTGATTTCAAATGGCTTTTCCGGGGATGATGAGGAATGACTTACTTCCCGGTTTTCTATAATCGACCCGGATACTACTTCGACTGTTTCTTCAGATTTACTTTCCTGAAAAGTATCAGCTGCCTGCTCATCGATTGTAAAAATCTCTTCTTCTGATGAAATTTCATTTGCGAGCTTATCAGTAATATCAATTGTCAGGCTTGAATCCGAGGAGAAATCTTCATCTTTAATCTGGCCTAAACGCACCTCATCCGCAGGTACAGAATCAGTCGATCCTTCATCGTTACTATCTGGATCATCATCGGGTGTGTCGGAAGGGGACTCACTATCTACAGACAAACTTTCTTTTGATGTCTCATCTTGCAAATCAATAGATTCAACTTCAGCCGTTTCAATGAGGGCTGTTTCATCAGAGTCTAAATCCGCAGAAATTATCTCCGCTTCAGAGAGTTCCCCCTTATCTGTCGCATCAGAAGCAACTTTTGCATCTGAATTTTCCGGGAAGTCCGGGTTTGCCGGGCTTTCATTTTCAACAATAGCTGCTGATTCTGTTAAGTCAACCAAGTCATCATTTAATAATTCGATTTCCGTGGATTCAGAAATTTCAGAATCCGGAATTTCGTCCGCCGAAATTCCGTTATTTACAGGCTCCGGTTCCGGTTTTTTTTCATAGAGAGCACCCTGCCCATCCTCATCTGTTTCTATTCCAACTTCATAAAAATCAGTTGCATCAAATTCGTTCCCACTCTTAAATCCATTGATGGTGCTGATCGTGTCTTCCGAAGGCACCCCATTGACATCTGGTTGCGGTTTTAACGGTACAATCTCGTTTATGAAATCACTTAATTCTGTCATAAAATCTGCTGTCGGAGCGTAAACGATTAGCTGATGCATTAAATCCATATAAAAATGATTCGCGGTGGGATAGCGATTATCCGGGTCAATTGCCAGTGCTTTTTGAATCGCCTCAGCAACTTTATCTGGAATGCTGCCATCGGTAATTCCACTCAAATCAAGCTTGCCAGCGATTAAATGATTTATGACAGCTTCCGGAGATTTTTGTTTTATTACACGTTCACCGGTTAAAATTTCATACAAGACCAGACCGAGCGCAAAGATATCAGAGCGGCGATCCAGTTGATTTGAGTTTTTCACCATTTCCGGGACGATATAATTCAGCTTCCCTTGGATGACCACTTCTTTTTTATTTTTTGGTTGTTTACGCCGTAAATTAGCGAGGCCAAAATCGATGAGTTTTACTTCTCCGGTTCGGGTGATCATGATATTGGAGGGAGAAATATCCTGGTGAACGATATTCAGAGGCTCATTGGTTTGGGAGTCACGCCGGTTGTGAGCGTAGTCAAGCCCCGCACATGCTTCTGCGATTATATAAAGCCCTAAATGAAGTGGAAGTTTTACCTTTTTTGTCAGACATTCTTTAATCATTGTCCCGAGATCTGGCCCATCGATAAATTCCATTATAATATAAAATTGGCCTGTTGGATCTCTTTTAATATCAAAAATATGAACTATATTGTGGTGGCTAAATTGTGCAATATTAAGCGCTTCCGCCTGGAACATATCAATATACTTTGCTTCACCCAAGAGGTTGGGATCAACGGCCTTGATGGCAATTGGCTTACCAAAAGTGAGGTCAACTCCTTCATAAATTAATCCAAAACCACCTCGTTTGATCTCGCGATGAATTTCATATTTTTCGTCAATGACTTTGGTGACACTCATTTTTGGGCTTTGCTCCTTTTTAATTACCACAGGGAATTAAACATGCCGTTCAAGTATAAATGGTTGTGTAAAAAGCAACTGGTCCGGATTGTTTTATTAACAAGTATAAATTTAACTCGCGAGGCTTTACCAAAACACACACTATTTTACTTGATATCCCAGCTTCTTGCGAAATAATTGCTTATAATAACGAAATTCCAAGTTTTAATTATTTTTATGTACCGCTATTTGCTGTGATATGCTGAAACAAAAATGAGCGTTTATTGAGAACGCAAGTGATAAAATTAAATAACTATTTTTTTACGACTTCATGCTTCAACACTTTTTCCAGAACCTCGATGGCATCGTTATCTGAATGTCCTTCCTGCAAGGACTTCTGCATCACCAGGGATGCAATTTCATCGCGTTGGTTGGTATCAATCGATAAATGGAGGGCACGCTTATATACATGAATTGCCGTTTTATCAACACGGCCGCTCAGCAAATAAATTTGTGCGAGTTTTGGGTAGACTTTCATTTTCGTAGGATTTCGAGCGATAATTTTTTCATAAATTCTGGATGCCGCATAAAAATCTTTTCGAATTAGATAATAGTGCGCCCGTACTTCAGGCAGGAAAACAAATCCGAACAATGGAACGAGAAATATGGTAGTTAAACCTATAAAAAAATAGGAGACGGAATGATTCCTGGAAATTTTTGGAATTTTTGCCGTATTTTGCTTATGCAATTCTGCGCGTGCCTGGGTTAATAATGAATCTGCGCCTTTGTAATTGCGATTCAAATTTTGTAAAACCTCAAAATCAATCGTGGCGTCAAGCCAATTTTTATTTTCAAACGCAATTTTTCCCCGCCTGAAAAGAGAATCAACCTCAATTTGAAACGACTCTGAAAGGATAGTCGTGTTAATCTTGTTGATTTCTTCGATTTTTGATTCGGTGTTCGAATCGCGTTCCGAGTTTGGGGTTTTTATTAATGCATCCTTGTTTTGTACAAGATTTTCTAAAGTCGTTCCAGGTGGATTATTTGCAATTGGGCGCTTCGGTGGCGTCTTTGATTTTTCTTGCGTTCTATCGGCAGGTTCGGCCTCAGAAATCCCAGTTTCAGCAGTCGTTTTCGTCGTATCGAGTTCGGGAAGCCGATTGTGGGCAGATTTTTCAGCACGTCTGATCGCTGCTTTTACTGCTCTGATTTTCGTGCTAACATTTTTAAAATCCGGTGTAGTTTGGTTGATTTCAGTAAAAAGTGCAAGGGATTTTTGATAATTTCCGGTAAGGCGCTCTTGTTCGGCTTGGGCATATTTGAGTTCAAGAGTCTGAGTCGCTTTTATAATATCAATTAAGTTTGAATAAATTACCTGATCTTTTTTATTCAAGTCTTTTGCATCTTCTAAGATCACAAGCGCTTTTTCGTACCGGCTTTGTTTATAATATAATCGCCCTAATTCAAAATTTATCCGACTGCGAAAATTATTCGAAATTTGCAAGAGTTGGAGCTCATTTAGTGCTTTTTCATAAAGCTGATATTTTCCATTGTGCTCATATGTATTGGCCAAATCATATAAAATTGCAATTTTATTTTCATCTTTCATCTCATCCGTAAAGCTGTTACGTGCCAAAACAAAGTAATTTTGTGCGAGCCGATAGTTTTGCTGTGCTTTGTATATCAGGCCAATTTCATATAAGGCGAGGGCGTGTGTCGGGTCCTGATTAATAACCTCATTGAGTTTTTTTAAACGAAGAATAACATTTTTTTCTTTGATCGCTTTTTTGTAAATTTTTGAGGAACTATTATCTTGTGCCAGAATTGTTATCGGATAAAGAATAGCACTTGCAGCGAAAATTATTATTGCTGCCGCTATCAGAAAGTGCAATGATGCGTGCCAATTGCGCTTTTGCATTTTGTTTGCCTTGTGTAACTCAATCTAAAAGTGGTCGATGTAAATAGATGATAACCGTGCGATCCCAGTATAAATCAGGTGAGAGCCTAAAATAATATTAGTTTTTAAATGCTAAAATGCGGAAAATTATTTTTAGAATAAGTTTTATGTTTTTAATTGATTACAATTAAATAAATTGGCATCGATGCAGTTAGGTTAATCCATTAAAAGAAAGATTTATTAAGTGAAAAAAAACGAATTGAGTCATGTTCGTGAAGATGGTACGATAAATATGGTTGATATTGGTACAAAAAAAATAACCACACGGCGTGCAGTTGCTCTTGGCTCCATAAAAATGGCGAAAACAACAATCCATTTGTTGCGCGAAAATGCACTAAAAAAGGGCGATGCTATACAAACAGCAAAAATTGCGGGGATCATGGCTGCTAAAAAAACATCTGAAATCATCCCCTTGTGTCACCCGATCTTATTATCTAAAATTGATGTGGAAATGACAGTGCTTGATGAATGTGTAAATATCAAATCTACTGTGGTTTGTGATGGTAAAACCGGAGTTGAAATGGAGGCATTGACAGCGTGCAGTATCGCTGCATTAACGATTTACGACATGTGCAAAGCGGTTGATAAAAATATGGTAATCGGGGATATTAAACTAGTGCATAAATCAGGGGGGAAAAGTGGTGATTTTGATCTCGAATGATTGACTTATCATGCCCCCTGCCGAAAATGATGATCGGCAGGGGGGGGATTCGTAAAATTTTCGATTAGTACATAGCCGAGATTTCAGCAGAATATTTTTCCATAATGGCTTTCCTCTTCACCTTTAAAGTAGGTGTTAATTCTCCGGCTTCAATTGTAAAATCGGCTGGCAGAATTGTAAACTTTTTGATGGTTTCATAGGAAGCCAGTTCTTCATTCCCACGAGCAATTTCTGCTTCAACCAATGCGATAACTTTTTCGTGACCAAGTAATTCTTCCCAGGATGAAAATTGAATTCCTTGCTCAATAGCCCAGGGTTTTATTTCATCAGGAACCAGTGTTATTAATGCAGATAAATATTTTCTTTGGTCACCAATCGCCACAACCTGGCTAAAATAACGCGATGAGCGAATTGCTCTTTCCACATGTTGAGGCGCAATATTTTTCCCGCCCGCAGTGATAATCAAGTCCTTTTTCCGGTCGGTGATTTTTAAAAATCCGTCATCGTCAATTTCTCCGATATCTCCGGTGTAAAGCCAGCCATCTTTGTCGATAGTTTCCGCCGTAGCTTCCTCATTTTTAAAATATCCAAGCATCACATTTTCGCCGCGGAACAAGACTTCTCCGTCCTGAGCAATCTTTTGTTCGATGTCAGGCCCGGTTTGGCCAACAGTTCCAAAACGGCAGTTGTCAAATCTGTTGACATTTGTAAACGAAGAATTCTCAGTCATGCCAAGGCCCTCAAGAATGAGAATACCACAGGCGTGGAAAAACTCTGCAATTTTTTTGTTCAAAGGTGCAGCACCGGAAATAGTGTAAACGATGCGTCCACCGAGTGCAGCCTGAATCTTGGTGAACACCAATTTGTTTGCGAGGTTATACTTGATGCTTAATCCGGCCGGAATACTTTTCTTTTCCAGTTTCAATTTGCTAACTTGCGAACCCACCCCAAGGGCCCAATTAAAAAGCTTTTCTTTTACGCCGCCAGCGTCCTGGACGCCAATCGTTATTTTTTCATAAACTTTTTCATAAATACGAGGGATGCTGGCGAAAAAGTGAGGTTTTATTTCCTGAAGATTTTCAGCGACTTTTTCAATGCCTTCAGAAATGGAAATAGTTATATTATTCCGCAGGCATACGTAGAGAATTATTCGGGCAAAAACATGGGCAAGGGGCAAGAATAATAAATTTTCAAACCCCGGTTTTATGAGTAAACTCTGCGACGCTGACCACGAAGCAAAAATCAGGTTTTGATGTGAAATCATCGCGCCTTTCGGGACACCGGTTGTCCCTGAAGTATAAACGATGGAAGCGACGTCATTGGGTTCAACGGCACGCGTTCTTTCCTCAAATTTATCATCCCCAATTTTGCTTCCCTTTTTGATAAATTCATCCCAACTCATGACCCAATCATGTTTATTTACGAACGATTCCATTGTTACGACATGTTTAAGAGCCGGCAATTGGGACCGGACTTCAGCAATTTTCTCCAATTGATCTTTATCTTCCACGAATATAATTTTAGCTTCACAATGATTGATAATATAGGCACAATCACGCGGCAGATTGGAGGCATAAATTCCAACATTGACGCAGCCAATATTCACAGCCCCCAAGTCCAATTGAATCCATTTGATGTTTGTATTGCTAAGAATGTTGATTTTATCGTCTTTTTCGAGACCTAAAGCAATCAATGATTTTGAAATTGCTTTGCAGGTTTGGTTTTGCTCATCCCAGGTCACCTCAACCCAATTGTCTTTCTTCTTGTAACGGTAGGCGACGCTGTCTTTATTTGCAGTAACAACGTCATGAAACAACGCATAAATTGATTTTTTGTCCATCCCGGCATCCTCCTTCAATTGTAGCCCATAATCATGAAAGCAGCCGACCCAATAAACATGCAGAATTGCATTGAAATCGAATAAGCTGCTTTATGCCCTAAATCCATAAATATTAGTCTGTGTATAATGCTTCAAAACGTTTTTTGTTGTTTTCGACAACGGCCTTTCTTTTGATTTTCATGGAAGGTGTCAGTTCACCGCTTTCAATTGTAAACTCGTGGGGAAGAATTATAATTTTTTTAATAGACTCAAACGAAGCAAGAAATTGATTTTGTGCATTGACTTCATTGTCAATTAATTCAACAACACGATTATCTTTTACCAGTTCTTCCCAATTATCAAATTGAATGCCTTGTGCCGTAGCCCAGGCTTCAACTTGTTCCTGATCAAGCGTTACCACAGCGGAAAGGAACTTCTTTTTGTCACCGTAAGCCACCGCCTGATTGATGTAGCGTGAGGAACTGATGATTTTTTCAACGCGTTGTGGTGCAATGTTTTTTCCACCAGCCGTGATGATCAGATCTTTTTTACGATCGGTAATTTTCAGGAATCCATCTTCGTCAATTTCACCAACATCGCCGGTATATAGCCAGCCGTCTTTATCGATTGTCTCCGCTGTTGCTTCAGGATTTTTATAATAGCCAAGCATATTGTTTGGGCCGCGAAAAAGGACTTCGCCATCCGGAGCAATTTTTTGTTCAATTCCAGGTCCTGTCTGTCCAACTGTGCCGAATCGATTGTTATCGATCCTGTTTACATTGGTGAATGAGGTGTTTTCAGTCATACCCAATCCCTCTAAAATGGAAATGCCACAGGCGTGAAAAAACTTTGCCACAACAACGTTAAATGGCGCCGCACCTGAAATTGCAAAAACAACCCGGCCGCCTAATGCAGCCTGAATTTTAGAGAAGACAAGTTTATTGGCCAGTTTCCGCTTCAGGGCAAGCCCAGCGGGGATTGGTTTTTTATTCTGTTGCAATTCGCTCACCGCATGACCGGTCGAAATGGCAAAATTGAATATCTTTTCTTTTAATCCACCGGAATCCTGAGCGCCGGTGGTGATTTTTTCATACACTTTTTCATAAATACGCGGCACACTGGCAAAATATTGGGGCTGAATTTCTTTTAAATTTTCCACAATTTTATCCATGCCCTCGGCAAAAGCAACAGCACAACCACCCCGCATACTAAAATGGATGATAAGGCGTGCAAAAACATGCGCCAACGGGAGAAAAAGCAATGTTATGTAGGTACTTTTTAATGGCAGGCACTGGCCGGAGCTCTCGGATGCGAAAAGGAGATTGCCATTGGAAATCATGACACCTTTTGGAACACCGGTAGTCCCGGAAGTATAAACGAGAGCTGCAAGATCATCTTCTTTTATCTTGCCCGCACGCTCTTCAAAGACTGCGTCCGTCGTTTCTTCGGATTTAGCTATAAATGCAGCCCAGTTCATTGCGTTATCATGTCCCTGGGGATTCCCTTCAATCATGACAACATGCTCTAAATTATCGAGTTGATCTTTAATTGCGATAATTTTATCGAGCTGTTCCTGGTTTTCGACGAAAACTATTTTGGCGTCACTGTGATTGATAATATAAGCACAATCTTCCGCTAAATTAGAAGCATAAATACCAACTGTGGCACCACCAGCACTAACTATCCCAAAATCCAAGGCAACCCATTCATATCGGGTATTACTGAGAATATCTACTTTATCGCCGTGTTCAAGGCCAAGTGCGATGAGAGCTTTGGAAATGTGTTTGCATTCCTCGCCGGTATCCTTCCAGGTTTTCTCTACCCAGGAATCGCCGGATTTGAATGTGTAGGCTAATTTCTCCGGCTGATCATCACAGACTTTTTTAAAAAGTTGGTAAATAGACTTTTCACTCATTCTTCAATTCCTCCTGTTCGTAAAAACGGTTTTGGCGAAATAAGAAAATATCCGTTTTAGGGTGTTTGTGGTTGGTTTTTTATATTTTTGAATTTTTCCTCATCAACTATAAACCGGCTATCGGAAAAAGTAGTGTTGTATGTTTCCAGATAGGCAGCGGATTGAAAATACTGTTGCAGATTTTCATTCAATGGAAATATTTGGATATCCGAAACCCAGTCATAAGTAGAATTATTTTGCATATTGACGATGCAGCCCGTATTGACAGCCCAGGACATTTCCGCAAGGGACAGGTGAGAGATATCGCGTAAAACGGCTCTAAATTCAGCTTCTTTGCAGGGATCATAAAATTTAAATACTTCCCGGTAAAGGAAAGCATTATGGTAATATTCCGGAAAATTTACGACACCGTCAAGGTTTTTTAGCCGGCAATAGGCAATGATCAATTTAAGGACTTTACGTGCTTGGCCAAGGCCGGGATGGTCCTGGCCGGGCAGACCGGGATGGTGTGGAGAAAATTCTTTGAATGGATTCTGCATCATCATCCATTCGATGGAGAGAATATGGGATTGAGAAATATCTGGATTTATGCTTGATTTGGCGGGTTGACTCAGGCACCCTTCTTTTAATCGGACCTCGGCAAGTTGATGGGCCTTATCAGTCTTCTGTGAATATATTTTCAGAACTTGATCAAAATCTTCAATAGGATGAATTTTTATGATGAAATCATCTATCCCTTTTTCACGCAGGGCCGATAAAATGCCAACTTTTTCCAGCACTTTCCTTATTTCGTTCGCTGAAAACATTCCTAATAAAAGTGAAGATCCGGAATGGGTTGTCAGTTGATCCACAAGATCATTTTCATTAATTGTTGGAATATCAATTATTAGAGATGAAAATGGTCTTTTTTTATTCAATGGCTTCATAGTCGAATTATTGTTTTAAATAATTAAATTATGGTGAGGGTCATTCAATTTAAGACAAAATCATCAAAATGCAACTGGAAAAAAATGAACACATTACGATACTATTTTATTCGTGTTTTCTGCTTGAATATGACAGGATATTAAAATGGAAAATTCACAATTCATATGTATCCTGGTTCTGCATCTTTCATAAAACGTGATATTTGAATCATTGAAATATGTCTCAATAAAACAACCCAAATTGAAGAATTTATGAGAGTTGAACAAATTATTTTGCTCGCACCAAAAAAAACTTTATATTCATTAAACGCTTTTTTGCCTAAAAGGTCTAATGAGGCAAATATAAACCCCACAATATTCGCTTAGGTTATGTTAAATTTGAACTTGAATCAAAAAAAATCACGCCTTAACAATTCACGGGAAATGCAAGAATCCATCATTGAACGCGCCCAGGATGGTTGCGAACTTGCTTACAAGGAATTGTATAAACGGTATTGTAGAGTTGTTTACACTTTGGCGTATCAAATGCTGGGAAACCACAGCGATACCGATGAAGTCGTGCAGGAAACTTTTATTCGTGTATTTAAAAATCTGCATCGCTTGCGAAACACAAAAGCATTTACCTCCTGGCTCTATCAAATCGCGATGAATCTGAGCATCGATCACCGTAAGGTGAGGACACGCCGGCGGATGCAACCGCTTGATGAAAATCCGGATTATGTCAGCAATTACGAATTGGCGACGACAAAACATGTTCGAAATCCCGGGCAAGTTTTGGAAAACAAAGAATTGTTGGGTCAAATAAACCTCGCCATTGACGATTTACCAGAACAGCAGCGTGCCGTAATCATTATGCATGAAGTGGAAGGAATGTCAAAAAAAATGATATCCGATGTGCTTAATTGTTCGTTGGTCACCGTGAGAACAAATTTACATCACGCACGAAAAAAATTGCGCCAGAATTTAACCAAATATATACAAGAGTAGAGAAAAGAGTGGCATATGGACTGTACAGAATTTGAAAAGTATTTACTCGATTACCTCGATAATGAAACACCGGCATCCACATCTCAGGCAGTAGAGGAGCATTTAAACCAATGCACAAATTGCCGTTGCGAGTTGGAAGCATTTAAAAAAACCAACATGCTCATCCAGCTGCGTAATGTTCCGCAGCCTGATGAATCTTATTGGGAAAATACATTTGATGCCATCAGCGAAAGAATGGCTGCACGTATTGTTGAAATGCCGATTAATGAAGCTAACACCAATGAAATCCCCGATGATTTTTTACTCAATGGTGACAGTAAAACAAATTGGTACAAACGCTTATCCTACTCGATAAGCGTGGCCGCCATGCTCATTTTTATTGTCGCCGGCTATTGGATGACCGATACATTAAAAGAAAATCCAGACGAAGAATTTGATACGGTTATAATTGTAGAACCTGAGTGGCGGGCGTTGCCGGCATCGCAAGATATGCACGTTAATTTTCAGCCGGATGCTGATTTTAGCAAGTTTTCCGGAGCTGCAATGGGTATCATCAGTCCTGTTTCGCAGGGGTTGCGCGCGGAGGCCATCCTTAAATGAGGCTGAAGAATTTGAAGTTTATTTTGCTGTTGTTATTTCTTGCATGCACGCAAAATTCCGGTGAAGGCGTGCATCTGGAATTTAAATATGAACCTGGTACATCATACAACTATGAAATGACAGATGTTGTCGTTGATAAATTTGGTGAACAGAAGTCAGACACTATAGATATCAGTATATTTCAAGCACAGAATATTTCGATTGAAGCTTTGCAGAAAAACAAGAACAACGTTTATGACCTGGTTATAAATTTTGAGGTTACCAACGATTCTGCCGTTTACTCTGAAAATTTCCCGGAAACAAAGAAACGTCGCAGTGAAATGGTCAACCATAAAAATCAGTATAAGATAAAAATGTCCTCCATGGGGAAAATATATGATGTGCAAGGTGAAGATAAAAAAAGCACCATGTTTTATGAAGAAGCCTATAAATCAAATGCCCCGGTTTTCCCTGATAAAAAGATTCAGCCAGGTTACAAGTGGAATAAAAATGTCTACATCGAATACGGTGATGATGCCCCTTTCTGTGTAACTACAAAATTTAAATTCATTGGCTATGAAACGGTTAACGAGGAAAAATGTGCTGTCATTTCTTTTCGCAGCCGTGTGAAAAGAGAAAACAATCTAACGGATAGTGAGTACAATAAAAACGGTTATCAAAAGTGGCTTTGGAGTATCGAAACTATCAGCAAAGGGAAAATTTATTTTGCCACCAAGCATGGCTATCTCATCAGAAAAGAACGCTTGATGCAGATCAATTCAAATAGTGAAATTATTGACAAGGACGGAAAAGAAAAGCAATCTTTCAGAGTGAAAAGCGACAAGGAAACCATTCAACTTATGGGTGTTCAAAAAAAGGAAATCGATTCTCAGAAATAAAAACTTATCTTAAAGCCGCTTATAAACCTCAAGGTTTGGAATACCTTTGCCGCCCCCAAACAGCCAGGCCGGCTTAAAATGCTACACAAACAGCGAGAATTCACATGAAAAGACAAGGAAGAAATCTTTTTTCTTTCGGTGCTGCTATCTGTTTAATGATCGGGGTGCTCTACGCACAAAATGTCGAAGATGGAAAAAAACTATTTTTTGCCGGCACGTATGACGATGCCATAACTCAACTTAAAGCCAGCAAAGTCACTGTTGAATCCTTACTGTGGTTATCGCTTGTTTATGAAGAAAAGGGTGAAATCGACAAAGCACTTGCGGTTTTTAATAATGTGCCGGACTGGCAAAGATTTGTCCCGTTGATAAATAGAGTAGGGGAGATTGAATATAATCTGGGTAATTATGAAAAAGCGAAACCACTTTTCCAACAGGCTGTAAATCAAAACCCCAAATATATTCCCGGCCAGTTTAACTTAGGTAAAATGTTGTTTGAATGGGGCGAAGTAAAGAGTGCAAATGAACATTTTAACGTAATTATCAATACATTCAGAAACACGCCTTATCCCAATGCACAACTCACTTTTTATACGGCAAAAGCCTGTGTCTATTTAAAAAGATTCGAGGATGCCAACGATTTATTTCATGATGCGCACCAGCTGGATAAAAATGACTGGCGAATTCTTATAACGTGGGCAGATTTGTTTTTGTCCAAATTTAACTACCCCGATGCAATTTCCACTTATACTGACGCATTAAAAATTAATCCTGCCTGTATCCCGGCTAAAATTGGACTTGCACGAGCAAATCTGGATCAAAATGCAGAGGTATCATTTAAAATCCTGGAAGATATGCTGAAGTCGGATGGCGGCCACAAAAATGTGCTGGCATTTGCAGCGCAACTAAACAGTATGGCAAATAAAACAACGGATGCGAGTCGCAATATAAGGATAGCCTTACAAAAGTACCCCAACGATTTGGAATTGCTAACGATTTCCGCCCTGATTGAGTTAAAGAAAAAGGACCATAAATCTTTTCAATCTATCGAAAATAAAGTTTTCCGCATCAATCCATTTTACAGCGATTTCTGGGCGGAAGCCGGGGCATTTCTCGCACGTACTTATTTGTTCGAAGAAGCCGTAGATTGTTTTAGTAAAGCGTTGAAAATCGATCCAGAGAATGAAAAAGCACGTGCCGGACGCGGCACGGCATTATCACGTTTGGCACGATTAGATGAAGCGAAAATTGATCTTGAAAAAGCCTTCAAAAACGATCCCTACAATGTTTGGACTGGCAACCTTCTCAAACTTTTTGATAGTTATATTGAATATGACACGGTAAAAACGGCCCACTTTATAATTCGAATGCACGAACAGGATAAACCTGTTATTGGGCCTTATGCAGCAGAACTCGCTGAAAAAGCTTTTGCAGATTATCAGTCCCGCTATAAATTTAAGATCAATTTCCCGATAACCATTGAGATTTTTCCCAAACACGATGATTTTGCCGTGCGCTGTTTTGGATTGCCCGGCTCGCAGGTATTTCTCGGAATTTGTTTTGGGCCGCTCGTAACAATGAATTCCCCACGAGCACGCCCTGTTGGAAGTTTTAACTGGCAGGAAACGCTGTGGCATGAATTGGCGCACGTAATTCATCTCACAATGACCAATAATCGCATCCCCCGCTGGTTGGCCGAAGGTGTGGCTGTATGGGAAGCAACACGGGCCAAAAGGGCTTGGTCGATGAATATGGAATTGATGATTATCCGTGCGTTACAAGAGGACAATGTTATCCCTATCCACGAATTAAACAGAGGATTCGGTGGCGATCCGGCGCGTGTTACATTTTCCTATTATCAATCTTCATTGATGGTTGAATTCATTTATAGTCAGTTCGGCATGCAAGCCTTACTTTCACTTTTTGAAGAATTTAAGAAAGATTTTACAACATCTTCAGCGTTGCAAAATGTGCTGGATTTAAATGATAAGCAATTTGATGAGAAATTTCTTGCCTGGGCGAAGCAGGAATATAGCTACACGCATGTTAAATTTGTATTTACCGACCAAAAAGACGAAAACCATCCACCAAAAACGATGGATGACTTCGAAAAACGGTTGGAAAAAGACAGCTCAGATTTCTACGCACTGTTGCAGGTCGGTACGACAAAATTAGCTAAAAACGATTCATCCGGTGTCGGCCCTTTAAAGCGATCCATTAAGTTGTTTCCGGAATATGTAAGTCAGGGCAATGGTTATTGGTTATTAGCGAATTACTACAGCAAGGCAAAAATGGACGAACAAGCGTCTTACTATTTAAAAGAACTAACCAGCCGTAACGGCGAAAGTTACGAAGCAAACAGGCTGCTCCAACAACTCGCCCGAAAACGCAAGGATATTGAATTGGAAGCATTTGCTTATCAAAATTTAATTGAAATTTATCCTTATGATTATGAAATGCATAAAAATTGGGGCGAAATATTATTGACACAAAAGAATTATATCGATGCCATCCGTGAATTTAAAATTGAACTCAGCTTAAATCCAACAGATTTGGCGAGCACACATTTTCGTCTGGCTCAGGCGTATCTTGGCGATAACCAGAAGACAAGAGCAAAACGCCACGCTTTAAAATCGCTTGAAATTGCGCCAACATTTTTACCGGCCCAACAATTGTTAATGCAAAGTAAAACGAATTAGTTTAATTGCGACTGAAATATAAAGTGATCAATTTAGACGTGAAATTAATTGAACATCTCACACTTTTGGCGAAGAAATTTTTCGTATCGTCGATATTTTTCCTATTAACATTTCTCATTCTATCGCAGGCTGTTTCCGGGCAATCCTGGCGAAGGAAATCAAAGCCCCAATTGGATAAATTTACCTTTGTACGTATCGAATGGATGCCAAAAGTTGACATCCGGTATATGCGATATTTTTCCGGCCCGGTGCCACCGTGGGCGCACGATTTTCCGATCGCCGAGCAACACATGTATTATCAATTGGATAAAACAGCGGCTATCGACATCACCAATATTCCGCAGGTTTTCACCCTGCAAGATGATGAGATATTCAGTTTTCCATTGCTTTATATCTGCGAAATTGGTGTTTGGGAACCGGAAAATGATGAAGTTGATCGATTGCGTGAATACCTGCAAAGAGGGGGGCTGTTAATCGTTGATGATTTTCGCAGCCCGCCGGAATGGTATAATTTCACCAAACAAATGAACAAGATTGTTCCGGGATATACAAAACGCAAGCTCAAAATTTCAGATCCAATATTTCACTGCTTTTTTGATTTAAAAGAAATCCCCATGAATTCACCGTACCTGCGTGATGGATATATTCCGCAATTTTGGGGCTGGTACGATGATGACGGACGGCTTGCAGCTATCGTCAACTATAATAATGACATTGGCGATGGCTGGGAACTGCCGGAACAACTGGGTGAGTTCTCCTTTGAAGCATTTGAGCTCGGCATTAATTATATAATTTATTCAATGACACATTAATAATGAAAAGAATCAGCCTGACAGCGTTTCTAATATTTTTTGCATCGCTGGAATCCTTTGCTCAATCGCAACCATATGACGACCTGACTTTTGTGCGTTTGCGCTATAGCATGGGTGATTTCGCCATTGGATTTTATGCGCGATACGGCGGCATCGAATCTTGGCAAGTTGATTTCCCCGAAGCCGAAGAACATTTTATGCGTGCTGTCAAGCATCAAACAAATATCAGTACATCCAGAAATGCCACTTCATTTTCAATCACTGACAAAGAATTGTTTAATTTCGCATTTGCCTATGTGGTTGAAGTTGGTTTTATGAAATTGACCGCGAAAGAAGCAAGCACGTTGCGTGAATGGTTGCTACGAGGCGGATTTTTACTGATCGACGATTTTCACGGGCCGCGGGAATGGCAAAATTTTTATGACGAGTTTTCACGGGTTTTTCCTGATCACCAAATTGTTGATGTAAAACCAACCCATCCGATATTTCATTGCTATTATGATTTTGATGAATATCCAATTGTGCCTGGTTTGGCCAGTATTTATCAGGGAAGAATGTTTGAAAAGGGAGGAAGAGAAGCGCATTGCAAAGGTATTTTTGATGGCAATGGCCGATTGATGGTGCTCATCAATCATAATATGGATCTGGGGGATAGTTGGGAACATGCCAACGATTACCGTTATGAATCGAAATATTCTATTCTGGGCTATAAACTTGGAATCAATTATTTAATTTATGCATTAACTCATTAAGCAAATACATTAACTAAATACAGCACTGAGAAGCACCGGGAAATTGCAATTAAATGCTTCGAGTTGTTATAAAATCAAAATACTACAATGAAAAGGAATTTCGCATGGTTGATGATTTACAAGCGAAGTCACAGGAAAATGAAGCCATAATTGACAAGTTGCAGGTCGGACGGAACACGATCATCCAGGAATTACGAAAGCTGATAGTTGGCCAGGATGAGGTTATCGAACAGGTTTTGATAGCGCTGTTTACCGGCGGCCACTGCCTGTTGACGGGCGTGCCGGGTTTGGCAAAAACACTGCTCATCCGCAGTCTGTCCAAGATACTTGAAATAAACTTCAATCGCATCCAGTTTACGCCCGATTTAATGCCGGCAGATATAACCGGAATTGATGTGATTGAGGAAGATCGCACTACGGGCAAAAGAGTGATGCAGTTTTTACCAGGCCCTTTGTTTGCAAACATAATTCTCGCAGACGAAATCAACCGAACGCCTCCGAAAACACAAGCTGCGCTGCTCGAAGCCATGCAGGAACACCGCATCACAACCGGTGGTAAAACATACAAATTGGAACAGCCGTTTTTTGTTCTTGCCACGCAAAATCCAATCGAACTTGAGGGCACATACCCGCTGCCCGAAGCCCAGCTCGACAGATTTATGTTCAATATTGTGATGGACTATTTACCGGAAGATGAGGAAGTTAAAGTCGTCACCAGCACAACTTCAAATTACGAACCGACATTTACCCGCGTTGTCACCGGCGCCGATGTTGTTGAATTTCAAAAACTTATTCGCAATGTGCCGGTCGCCGAAGAAGTGGCCCGTTATGCGGTTCGGCTGGTTGCAGCCAGTCGTCCATCCGACGGGAACAGCCCCGATTTTGTCAAAAACTGGGTAAGTTGGGGCGCCGGATTGCGTGCATCCCAGCATATCATTTTGGGAAGTAAAGCGCGCGCTTTGATGCTCGGCCGCTATAATGTGTCAATCAAAGATATTCAGGCGCTGGCATTGCCAGTTTTACGCCACCGTGTTTTGACCAACTTTTTCGCCGAATCTGAAAAAATAAAACCGGACGATATCATCAAGCGCTTGCTTGAAACCGTACCGACACCAGGTGCATAAAAATTAGCGGATTCTCATGGAAAAAGTATTACGATTCATCGATCCACATATTCTCGCATCCATTTCCGGAATGGATTTACGGGCAAAAACAGTCGTCGAAGGTTTTCTTTCGGGATTGCACAAAAGTCCCTACAAGGGATTTAGTGTTGAGTTTGCCGAATACCGCCAATATACCCCGGGAGATGATCCGCGGCACATCGACTGGAAAGTGTTCGCCCGCTTTGACCGCTATTACGTAAAAGAATTCGAAGAGGAAACAAATCTCAACTGCCATCTGGTTCTCGATTTATCAAATTCGATGAATTTTGCTTCAAACGGGATTACAAAACTTGATTATGCATCGTACCTGGTTGCTTCGTTAGCCTATTTAATCTCAAAACAACGTGACGGAGTCGGGTTGGTAACTTTCGGTGATAAAATAGAAACGCATATTCCGGCACAGCTGCGACCGGGACATTTACAATCGATTTTACTGGCGCTGAGCAATTTGAAAACGGCTGACCGCACCGATATTGGCTTGCCTTTGCACCAAATCGCTGACGCTATCAACAAAAAAGGGTTGATCGTCATCGTTTCGGATTTATTGGATGATCCGGAGAAAATTATCCATGCGGTACAACATTTTCGTTTTCGCGGTCATGAAGTTATTGTTTTTAATATATTTGATTCTGCAGAAATCACATTTCCCTATCACAATACAATCAAATTTGTCGGTTTGGAAGGCGAAGGCCAATATACAGCCGTTCCGCACAGTATTCGGGATGATTATTTGAACAAGCTTAATAATCATATCTCTATTCTGGAAAAAGGATTTGGCGCCAATAGGATAAATTATACACTGATGGATACCAGCAAACCACTTGATTTTGCTTTACAGGCATTTCTTGCCGCACGTTCTGGAAAAATGTAAATCTGAAAAAACCAATCACCCTGGAATAAAATGCATCTGTTAAACACATTGTTTTTACCCATTCTCGGTGCGGCCGTTTTGATCCCGGTCATCATTCACATGATTTGGCGCAATAAAGCCATCCGGATCGATTTTCCGGCCATGCGTTTTCTGATGACCAACAAGAAACCCATCTCGCGCTGGTTGCGCTGGAAACAAATTTTGTTGCTCCTGATGCGCATGCTGATTTTTGCCTTATTAGCCTTATTATTTGCCCGGCCGTATTTTGCGAATAAGACGCTACTTCCTCTTTGGGATGATGCTGAGAAGGAGGTTTTAATTATTTATGATAATTCTGCCAGCATGTCCTATGAGAGACATCAAAGGAAGGCTCGGGAAGAGTTAAATGCAATTTTAGATGGCTTCACTGAAAAAACGATGGTCAGTTTTTTAACCACGGGTTTTTTCAACAAGACCGTAATTGAAAGCGCGCCCCTAACGACAGCGGTTAAAGAACTAATCAAGAAAAATTTAGAGCCAGATTTTGGTGTTGGCAACCTGCACGATGCGCTCCGAAAAGCAGACAATTATTTGGCAACCCTGCCCAACACAAACAGGGAAATCTATTTAATTTCTGATTTTCAAATCGGCAACTGGCCGGAATATATTCGTGATATGAATTTGCAAAGTAAAGCACGAATTAAGTTATTGCCTGTCGCCGATGCTGATTTGGAAAATTTATCGGTCACAGAAATTGCGATACCAAGACAACCGGGTGATGGATTCCACGCCCAAATTTCGCAAAAAAACTTGAAAAGCATGCATCGAATTGACCTGCAACTTCAGCTCAATAACCGGGAAATGGGCAAAGCAACGGTCCCACTTGATGAAAATGAGGATAATAATTTTACCACCTTTAAAAAGGTTCCGCTGCCACTCACTTCACAAATGCACGGCTCTGTTTCTTTCCGTGTTGACGATGCATTTGATTTCGATAATCAGCTCCATTTTGTGCTCAACCAAAAACGAAAAGTTCGAATTTTAGCTATTAATGGTGAGAAAATGCCCGGTGTGGCAGATGAACTTTTTTATTTACGTTCAGCCCTTGAGATAAAAAACAGTGCTTTCGAACTCGTTGAGTCGATCCCAATGCAGGCGAATTCAGTTGGAATTCAGGGCTTTGATATCGTGTTGTTGGCGAACGTTCGTGGGCTTGATCAGCAAAGTATTCAGCAATTAAAATCGTTTGTACAAAAGGGTGGAAGTATCATTTTTGCATTGGGCGATAAGATTGACCAACAACTATTTAACACGTTTTTTTCGGAATTGGCCGCATGCACCCTCATCGGGAAAGCGTACGCAGATGTTCAATCGCAGGTTGGTGAAATTCTCCTGGCAGAGAACACAGAACACAAAATCGTAGAAAAATCAATTGGCAGCGGCAACAGCAATTCGCGTTTTTATCAATATTGGAAATTACGGCCACGTGCTGGAGCGGCACGGATTTTTTCATTTCCAAAAGGCAATGCCGCGATATTCGAGTCAAGAATTGGCGAAGGGAAGAGCATCGTTATCGCGTTTCCAGTTGATTCGGAGTGGTCAAACTTACCGGTGCAATCCGAGTTTTTACCCTTATTTCACAGCCTGTTTGCCTATTGTGCACCTGAAAGATTAAAAAATGCCTATATCAATGTCGGTGATCCAATTTCTCTTGGCAAAGATTTTGATCTCACAAATACAATTAAAATCACTGATCCTGCCGGCAGGACAGTCAGTCAACGCCTGCCTTTGAATGTTTTCACCAATACGGATGCACCGGGCGTGTATTCCTTTTCACAAAACGGAAAACAGATGCAAGTCGCAGTTAATGTTGACCGCCGTGAAAGTGAGACTGAATTTTACACTGCCGAAAGTTTTCAGGCGCGCCTGAGTACAGATGGCGAAATTTCAAGCAACAATCAAGTGCTTCGCGCCGGCCAGTTTTCAGAAATTGACATTGAACAGCAACAAAAACTCTGGCGTTTCATTTTGTTGTCTCTTCTGTTACTCATAATCGCCGAAACTGTTTTTGCAAACCGTGTTCCGAGGTAAATTTTCTATGGGAAATCCAAATATTTACAGACAACAATCGCAGCTCTATGAAAAAATAAATGCGGCAATTCACCGCTGGCGGCGCGACACGGCTGTTAAAGGCGTCGCGATTGTGCTGAGTATTTTCGCTTTTGGCCTCGGATTTATGGCTTTGTTTTCAGCCTATTGGACCGCAGCCCCTTACTTAATTCCGGCTGTGGCCATTGTAACTGGAATCGCTTTTTTGTATTCATTAATTCGCTACATTATTTTACCATTCCGCAAGGATATATCCCCGGAAAAAATAGCCCGATTTTTAGAAACAGAACATCCGGAGCTTGAAGATCGTTTGGTGACCGCCCTCGACGCATCCATTCGCAGGGGCAGTCTTGATATTTTCTGGCTCACAAAAGTAATAGATCAAGCCGACGCTCACACACGCAAAATTTCATTTGAACAGGAAGTCACCAGCAGCAAAACGCCTTTTTGGGCGTTGCTTTCCGTGGCTGCCGGAGCCCTTCTCATTTTTGTTCTCTTTTCAAAAACAGAATGGCAACCACACATAGCTACAATGATAAATTCTGACTTTACCGCTCCACAGCCCCTGCCCGAGCTTTACGTTACCCCAGGGGATTCACGCGTCAAACGTGGAGCAAGTTTGCAGGTTGCCGCCACCTTAAAAAATTATATACCCGATGCTGTCCAGCTTTATTTTAGTGGCCCCGATTCAGTTTGGCAAAATTTCACAATGCAACCACAAGGCGATAAAAAAGCCGATGTCGGCTATGAGTTATTCGATATTCAAAGTGGCTTTCAATATTATGTAAAAGCTGGCACTGAAATCAGTGAAGTTTTCAATGTTTCAGTTTTTGAGGCGCCGCAAATAAAACAGATCGACCTAGCTTTCCGTTATCCGGCATTCACCCAGTTAAAACCACGAAAAGAAAAAGATTCCGGGGATGTCTGGGCGCCTGCTGGGACGAAAGTGACGGTTGAAGTTCTCAGTACCGTGGTGGTTACTGAAGCAGAATTGTTGTTGGGGGATAATAAATCATTGGCAATGAATTTAATCTCGGACAGCACAGCACGTGCGTCGTTCAAAGTGGAAAAAGATTCATTCTACAAAATCAGGCTCGCAACCTCCGATGGATTGGATAACAAACCGCTGGCTGAATACTTTATTCGTGCCTTGCAAAATCAGCCGCCCTCGATCACGGTTTTAAAGCCAAACAGGGATATTAAAGCGACGATGCTGGAAGAAATTCCGGTCTCAGCTGAAATCAGCGATGATTTCGGACTTGATAAGGCTGTTCTCGTAGTGCAGGTGAACAGCGAGAAGGAAAAGGAATTTCAACTGCGGCAAAAGTCGGGAGTGAATACAAAAGATGCGCTCACCTACCAAACCCACGAATTTTCGACGCTGCTCTATCTTGAAGATTTAAACCTGAAACCCGGTGATTTTGCTTCTTATTATTTTAAGGCCCATGAGGGGCAAAGCGGCTCGACAGTTTCTGATATGTATTATATTGAAATTACGAACTTTGACAATATTTATAGAGTGGCAACAAGCTCGGGTGGGGGCGGCGGCGGGGGCGGCGATGCGCCACAATTTGCAAAATTGCAAAAAGATATTATTACCGCCGCTACAAAGCTCATCCAAAATAAAAAAGTCATGCCCGGTAATGAATATAAATTAAATATCGAGAGCCTTTATAAAACCCAAACTGACGTTCGGACAAGCATCGAATCCATCGTTCAAAGGGCAAAATTGCGTGGCCGGATGCTGCAACAGCAACAAAATCAAATTGTTGACGCACTCGCAGATGCTGTGAAAGCCATGAAATTCGCTGAACCGAAAATCGAGCACGATTCCTTAAAAGCAGCCATGCCGGACATGCGCTCGGCTTACCGGTATCTTTTAAAAGCCGATGTGTTGGTGCGCGAACGGCAGATATCGAACAGCCGTTCACAGGGGCAGGGTGGTGCTCAAAATCAGCGGGAATTGACACGGCTTTTCCAGGATGAGCTCGACAAAATAAAGAATAAATACGAAACGTTACAGCAGGGCGATACAAAACAAGCCCAGCAAGAGCAAGACGAAGCATTGCGAAAAATTCAGGAGTTGGCGCGACGACAAAATCAGATCAATCAGGCAAACAGGCAGTTAGCACAGCAAAATCTTCCGGAAGAAGAAAATAAGCGGCAAATTAAAAAATTGCAACGACAGCAGGAGGAGCTCAATCGAGACACGCAGAAGCAAATGCAGGATATGGCAAACAAGGCGGCTCAAAATCGTGAAAATACGCAGCAATCAGCGCAAAATAGCCAGGAATTGCGTAAAGCCAGTCAGGCAATGAACCGGGCTACACAGAAATTGCAGCAGGCGCAACCGCAAAATGCCCTTGCCAACGGCCAACAGGCCCTCGATCGATTGCGCAAGTTGGAGCAAAAATTACAGCAATCGCAAAAAGATGATATTAGTAAAGAATTAAAGAATATCGAAAATGAAATGCGGTCAATCGCACAAAAACAAAATGAAATTGCTGCGGAAACAAGCAGGCTCAAAAAGGAATCATCACCTGATTCCACCGCTGTTGCGCGAAACATCGAGCGCCAAAATCAACTGCGGGAGACGTTTGAAAATGCGATGGACGAACTCAATCAGTTGACGCATCGCGAGTCTACCAAAAAGCAGGATGCGAACCAGGATTTGCAGCAAGTTGAGCGAAAAATCGAACAGGAAAATATCGATGGCCGCATGCGCGATGCCGAAGCTTCACTTAAAAAGAGCCAGCTTTCAGAAGCAGAGAAAATGCAAAACTCCATTCATCAGGATTTAACCGCGGCGAATGCAGACTTTAAAAAAGTATTGGATAAATTTAAGGATTCGAATCAGGAGAAAATCGGCCAGGCCTTAAAAGAAACCAGGAAAATGCGTGAATCTTTGGAAGAGTTTCTTTCTCAAAGTCAAAAATCCAATCCAGACCGGCAGGGAAATGAGGGTTCCGCTGGACAAGAAAAGTCGGACAAAACTGACCAGCAGCTGCAGGAAGCAATCTGGAAATCCCGCGAGAATTTCCGCAAGTTATCCGAACTTGTCGCTGGAATTCCTGATATGCATTCCCAGTTTAAGGACTTGCAAAATATTGCAAACGGCATTGTGCGCAATGCCGTTCCCGGCTCACAACGCCTCGATTTAATCGAAGCACAACTGGTTTATAAAATGAAACTTATCGAAGCGGAGCTGCAGGCACAACTGCACGTCGAAGAAGGGCTCGACGCTACGCAGGGTTTTGAAACGGTTAAAATTCCACAAGAATACCGCGAACTTGTTGAAGAATATTTTCGCAATCTTTCATCTGCGAGAAAAAAGTAAATATACAGGTATGACGCATGTTCGAATTTTTATTTAAATATTCACGAATTGTTTTTGAGGATGGCCAGCTCTCGGCTCGAAACCTGCCGGAATATGCTCCGTTAATCGGGCTGATCTTCCTGATAAGTCTTTTTCTGATCTTATTTGGTTATCGCAAAACGCAAGCGCCTCTACCGGGATTTCTAAAATCTACACTTCTCGTGCTTCGTTACATGGTTATTATACTGCTCTTCTTTATAATAATTGAGCCAATCATAACTCTGACGACGATCGTGCCTAAAAAAAGCGCTGTGTTGCTCCTTGTTGATTCTTCAAAAAGTATGCAAATCAAAGATGAACGAACAACGACACGAACTGAAAAAATAATCAATTTTCTTGCTGGAGATCAAGCCAGCTTTTTGGAAAAACTGAGACAGGATTTTAACGTTCTCACTTATGAGTTCGGTGATAAAATTGTCCATTTGGATAGTATCCCCGATTTACATAACAACGGCGAAATAACTAATATTGCCCAAGCGCTTTCTTTTGCTTCTTCCCGATTAAAATCACAGCCAATCTCTGCGGTAATCTTGGTTACCGATGGCGGGCATGTTCTTTTTGATCATGTTTCAAAAGGGGGCGATACCGATCCCATAAAGCTGGCATCCCTGCTTGGAAAACAAAAGGTCCCAGTTTTCACAGTTGGCGTCGGTTCAGAAATTGAATCCGATGTCCGTCTTGTTTCTGTTGCTGCGAAATCGTCGGTGACAGGCGCTGACGAGACAAACCTGACAGCTTACATTCAGAAAAAGGGAGCTGAAAATACCAACGCGACTGTGCAAATTTGGGAAGAAGATTTTCTGGTGAAATCAGAAAAATTAGCGCTTTCCAAAAATTACACACAGTATAAAACGACCATTGAAACTCCGGAAAAAGGCTTTCACAATTATACGGCTAAAATAATTCCCGAGTACAGCGAATTGGTAACGGAAAATAATAGCGAATCATTTTTGATCAACAATGCAGAGAAAACAGGCCGTGTTTTATATATTGAGGAGTTGCATCCATGGGAATTCAAGTTTCTTAAAAGAGCACTGGACCGCGACCGGTTAATCCATTTTACTTCGATGGTTAAAACTGGCAAAGATTATTACCGGCAGGGAATTCGTTCGCCACGTGAACTCGAGCAGGGATTTCCACAGAAAAAAGCCGAACTCTTTCAATATGATGCCATTATAATTGGAAGCATCCATTCATCTGCTTTCACGAAAACACAACTTAATCTAATTCGTAATTTTGTCTCAATTCGGGGGGGCGGTTTACTCCTTCTCGGTGGCCCAAAAGCCTTTTCGCAAGGCGATTGGCAAAACACTGTTATCGCCGATATTTTGCCAGTGACTTTGTTCGATGATGAAATGGCGCAACTAAAAAGCAGGCAAGCTATTTACCGAACGCCATTCAAATTGGCATTGACTGCCGAAGGATTTCGTTCTCCTGTTTTGGAATTTTCAACAGATGCAAAAGAGAACAAAAAGCAATGGGAATCGTTGCCAACTTTATTGGGTTTCCAGCTCGTGGGTAAGGCCAAATCCGGTGCAACCATCTTAGCGACACATCCCGACAGCCGCGATAAAAAGGATCACATAATAATTGCCTCGCAGCAATATGGGCGAGGTCGAACGATGGTTATGGCAACTTCTTCATTTTGGCGTTGGCAAATGCAACTACCATCTGCTGATTTACGTCATGAACAATTCTGGCGTCAAATCACCCGTTGGATAACTCTGTCTACGCCCGTGCCGATAAATGTCGAACCGGAGAAAGAATCTTACTCACTCAATGAAAATGTAAAATTATTTGTCACCGTGCTCGATAGTCACTTTCAGGCCATTCAGGATGCACAAATTTCACTGCAAATCAAGCAGCCAGGCAATGGATTCGATCGGAATAAATCACGCGGCGATCCACCAGTGGGTGAAAGCATCACCGTTAAAACGACCACGGATATTCAGAAACCCGGACGTTATATCGCTGAATTTAAACCCGAGAAACCGGGTATTTATTATGCAGAAACACTGGCACATTCGAAATCCGGACAATATCTCGGTCATTCGGAAAGTGCATTCATCGCAAAAGAAGTCAACCGGGAATTCCTCAATCCGGCATTGCAGGAGAGTTATCTCAAACGTATCTCAAAACTATCAAACGGCATGTATTATTCAATTGAACAAGCAGCAGACTTGCCGGATAAAATCGCTGTCACAGAGTCTGTCTACTCAAAAGTGGTCGACCGCGAATTGTGGGATGCCCCAATTTTCTTCCTCTTGTTGCTTATATTTCTGACAACCGAATGGTCAATCAGAAGGGCAAAGGGATTATCATGAAGAATAATTATTTGAAGCTGTTGTGGTTATTTATTTTAATCGCACCACAATTTCTTATTGCCAGTAATAAAGTCTTAATAATTGCCGGGGCTGGCGGACTCGATAATTTTAAATCTCAGTTCTATAATCAGGCGACAGAATTGCAACGCTTGTTAATCGATAACTATGGTTACAGCCAGGCTGATATTCAAGTTTTTGTCGCGAATAATCCAGATTCCATCGAGGTGAAATATCCAGAAAGTACGGCACAAAACATTACCGCATACTTTGATGAAAAAGCCCGTGAATTTACCGCAGCAAGTACGTTTTTCTGTTTTTTAATCGGGCATGGGAGCTATGACAACGAATGGGGGAAATTCAATCTCGTTGGCACTGATTTGCGCGATATTGATTATTCACAACTTCTCTCCCAATTAAAAAGCAGAAAAATTCTTTTCGTAAATATGGCAAGCGCCAGCGGCCCATTTTTAGATAAAATCAGCCGGAAGAACAGGGTCGTTATTACCGCGACACGCGACGGGTTTGAGAAAAATGCAACACAATTTGCTGAACAATTTTTGTCAACTTTATCCAATAGTGAAAATTCCGACTTAAACAAAGATGGCCGCATCTCAGCGACAGAATTATTTATATCAACCCGGGACAGGGTAGTGGGCTATTATGATTCTAAAAAACAACTGCGCCCCGAACACCCGGTTCTTGACGATAACGGGGATGGATTCGGCACCGAAATGCCCGATCTGCTCGAAGGAGATGGAATGCTGGCAAATGATATTATTCTGAACCAGGTAATCGACGAAAAAGCAGCATCTCTCAATCCGGTATCGACCAACGCGGTTGACGATATCCGTAAACAGAATATTCTCATCATGATAAAAGCCTTGCAAAAAAAGAAAAATACGCTGGACGTCGACGATTATTATGATGAACTTGAAAAGCTGATGATCGAGCTGGCGAAAATCACCCAAGAGAAGAACTAAAAAGTATATAAAAAATACTACTACTTGATTTTTTGAATTTTTTTCTCTTAATTTTGCTCCTTATTTTCGTTCATAAACATTATTTTTTAGGAGTAAAAATGACTTTCGGTTTTATAAAATTTGCACATCTTCTTTCTGTTATTCTTGCCGTCGGTGTATTTAGCGTTCAGTATTTCATAATTCAAAAAAATTTTCGCACTGAGGATACGACCATCCGGCGTGCCAGTGAAAGTATTGCATTGGCAATCGGTAAAATTATCGGACAACCAATGCTACTGCTCGCGTTCATTACGGGCATCCTTCTTCTCATCTATAATCCCGTGCTTCTAAAGGGCGGGATGGCACTACATATAAAAATTTTGTTCGTCGTCTTTCTTCTCGGATTGTCACACATGTCTGCAAAGCGCCTGAAAACTATCGCGGCCGCTTCTGCCGGTATGGATGAGGTTTCGGTGAATAATAACAAAAAAAAATTAATCGCACTTTATCGAATCAGCGGTTTATTTATTCTCATAATTATTTTTTTAATTGTGCTTAAACCATTTTGATAGTTTTATCACAGGCATCAATGAAAGGGAATGATTTAAAAAGCTAAAATAAAATTTCGAGCGTCTTCAGGGCATGGTGAAATTCCAGGCCGGTGGTAAAAGTCCACGACCCTTAATTGAATTTTAATAAAGGTTGAGTCTGTGTAATTCAGACACCGACGGTGAAAGCCCGGATGGGAGAAGACCAAGAGTTTATATTAAAAATAAATGGTTAACAAATTCATTTTTAATTGTTTTTTATCAATATAAGTAATTAATAAAATGCTTTATTATATTGAGATTAAGCATCAGGTTTAGTTATCTGCCTGTTGCATAAACTAAGAGTATATTATTTAAAATATTTCAATGCCCTGGATAATTTTCCGGGGCATTTTTTTTGGAGCAAACCAATCGAATTAGAGAAGAAATTTATGCAAGTCGCCCTCGATCTTGCAAAAAACGGCGAAGGGAATGTGCTGCCAAATCCGGTGGTCGGTTGTGTTATCGTCAAAGAAAATCAAAAAATTGGCCAGGGTTATCACCAGAAATTTGGTGCCGACCATGCTGAAATCAACGCATTGCGAGAGGCTGGGCCAAAGGCAGAAAACTCCACGATGTACGTAACGCTTGAACCCTGTGCTCATTATGGCAAAACCCCGCCGTGCACGGCTGCAATTATTAAATCTGGAATTAAAAAAGTTTTTGTCGCCATGGAAGACCCAAATCCAAAAGTTGCCGGCAAAGGAATCGCTGCATTAGCAGCTGCAGGAATCGAGGTAAAAACAGGTCTATTGAATTACGAAGCACATAAAATGAACCGTGCATTTATAAAATATATTTCCACTGGATTACCCTATGTCTCTGTAAAAATTGCGCAAACTTTGGATGGTAAAATTGCTGATACAAATAATAACTCACAATGGATAACAGGCACTTTTTCCCGGCAATCTGTGCAAAATTTACGATTTACAGCAGGTGCGGTGCTCGTCGGTGCGGGCACTGTTTGTTCAGACGATCCGAAGTTGACGATACGTAATCGTAAAGTTATGCAGCAGCCATGGCGAATCGTTCTCGATCCTGCGCTGCAAACATCTGTAGATTCACAACTTTATACTGATGAAAATAAGCAGCGAACAATTGTTTTTACCAGCGTTTGCCGTAAAAACGACGATGCAATTTCTAAACTGGAAAAGAACGGAGTTCATCTTTATTTTTGCGATTGCGAGCCAAACCTGCATTTTGAACTGAATGAAGTGCTGAAAAATTTGGGTGAAATGGAAATCGCGCACGTGCTGGTTGAAGGGGGGAGCCGCATATTTAGTTCGTTTATGCAGCAAAAATGCGCGGATGAATTGCTCCTTTTTATCGCGCCAAAATTATTCGGCAAGGGCCTGTCCGCACTCGATATTGAGGGATATTCTGCCAGCGCTCCGCTCAGATTTCGCGATCAGACCTGGTCGCAAAGCGCCGATGATATGCTGTTTAGGGCAACAATTGATTGGGATTAAAATTAAGGAAAAATTATGTTCACAGGTCTTGTCGAAGAAATCGGCGAAATAAAAAACATCAGCCAAAGCCGTGGAGCCCGACGACTATCAGTTGCCGCGAACCTGGTTTTCAGCCAACTAAAAATAGATGACAGCATAGCGATCAACGGAACATGCTTGACTGTGATCAATATTGAGAATTCAACTTTTGAAGTAGAGGCCGTCGAAGAGACATTAAAAGTGACAACATTAGGTTCACTTTATGTCGGACAGAAAGTAAATCTCGAAAGAGCACTGCGGGCGGATTCCCGGCTTGGCGGGCATTTTGTCCAGGGACATGTGGATGCCATGGGCACGGTCACGAACTTTGAACAGCAGCACGGCGGAAAACGGCTTTCAATTAAAATCCCACCTGATTTACGCAAGTATATTATTCCTAAAGGATCTATTTCCATTGATGGTTGTAGTTTAACGATTGCCACGATTAAAAATGAGATAATTCAAATCGCCTTAATTCCACATACGTTAGCGGTCACGACATTGGGCCATTTAAAAATTGGTGCCAAAGTGAATATTGAGACAGATATGCTGGGAAAATATGCCTGTAATTTGCTGGAGCCGGCAATCAACAAACCGGAATTTTTTTCACAATTTAAAATAAAAATGGAGGATTGAGTGCAATCAGCGCCATTTAATACAATTGAAGAAGCTATCGATGATTTTCGCGAGGGACGAATCATTATAGTCGTGGATGATGAGGACAGGGAAAATGAGGGTGATTTTATAATGGCTGCAGAAAAGGTAACACCGGCAGCTATAAATTTCATGGCGACACACGGTCGCGGGCTCATTTGCACACCGATGACGGCGGATCGTCTCGATGAACTTAATCTGCAATCGATGGTGTCGCAAAACACAGCGTCTCTCGGCACAAATTTCACGGTTTCAGTAGATGCCGTAGCAGAGACAACAACTGGAATTTCGGCATCAGACAGGGCACAGACTGTAAAAGTTTTGGTGGACAAAAACTCCAAACCGGGTGATTTGGCGCGACCCGGGCATATTTTCCCATTACGTGCAGCGACCGGGGGCGTGCTGGAACGCCGCGGTCATACAGAGGCAGTCACAGACCTCGCCCGAATTGCCGGATTTTCATCGCAAGCTGGAATTTTATGTGAAATAATGGATGATGACGGTACGATGGCCAGATTGCCCCGCCTTTTTCAAATTGCTGAAAAACACAATCTCAAATTGATCACAATTGCGGATTTGATTGAGTACCGAAGACGTACCGAACTGTTAATTCAACTGGCGGAAGAAGTCAAGTTTCCAACGAAATTTGGCCAGTTCACCCTGAAATTATTTACAACAAAAATATTCAAAGATGAACTCGTGGCAATTACAAAAGGGGAGTTCACTTCGGAAGATGAAACAGTTGTACGCTTGCATTCGGAATGCCTGACAGGCGATGTTTTCGGTTCCAGCCGCTGTGATTGTGGACAACAATTGGCAAAAGCGCTCGAAATAATTGAAAATGAAGGCAAGGGTGTCATTTTATACCTGCGCCAGGAGGGGCGGGGTATTGGGTTGATAAACAAAATCAAAGCTTATCGATTGCAGGAACAGGGTCTTGACACGGTTGAAGCGAACGAAGAATTGGGTTTTAAAGCCGATTTGCGCCATTATGGTATTGCAGCCCAGGTTTTATTTTATCTCGGTATTAAAAAAGTGAAATTGCTCACAAATAATCCCAAAAAAATAAGTGGTTTGCAAGCGGCCGGCGTCGAAGTCACGGAGAGGCTGCCACTTGAAATCCCGCCCACTGATTTTAATCAAAACTATTTGCGCACCAAAAAAGAAAAATTGGGACATTTGATTTAATCTTTATACTCGGGTTAATTTGCCAACTTTAATGAAAGGAAGAACATACGATGAAATTTCTGGAAGGAAATCTTGTTGCAAAAGGGAAAAAATATGCTATTGTTATAGGGCGATTTAACAATTTTTTAGGCGATCAAATTTTAAACGGTGCGCTGGATTGTTTAAAGCGGCATGGTGCTAACATGGACGATATATCGGTGGCTCGTGTACCGGGATCATTCGAAATACCTCTCGCCGTATCAAAATTGATTGATGCAAACAAGTTTGATGCTGTGATCGCCTTAGGCGTCCTGATTCGGGGAGCTACACCCCATTTCGATTACATTGCATCTGAAGTCACAAAGGGAATTGGGCACCTTACACTGAAATCGGGCATCCCGGTAACTTTTGGTATCATTACAGCCGATACCATCGAGCAAGCGATTGAACGGGCAGGCACAAAAGCCGGGAACAAAGGATGGGATGCTGCGTTAGCCGCCATTGAGATGGTCAATTTGTGTGATAATATAGAAGGGAAAACAAAATAAATATGTCACAATTTTTTCTGGTTAAAAAAAATGGCACTCTATTTTTATTCCTGTTTATTCTGTTAAATCTATTTTCAAATACTTTACTCGGCCAGTTGAATAAATGGAAAACTTTCACTGCAATGCGGGAAGTAATCCAGTTTATAGAGGCCGATGGTACATTGTGGGGGGCGACAACCGGCGGTTTACTCCTCTACAATTTTGAATCCGACGCATATCAGGCTTTTACCAATACGAGCGGTTTATCTTCGAATGACGTTTCATCAGTGGCCGTTGATAAATCGAACCGGGTATGGGTGGCGCAAACAAATGGTTTGATCCATATTTTTGACGTATCTTCCCGGGAAATTGTTGAAATTATCGCTGTATTTGAGGGAAATCAGATTTACGACATGACATCGGCAGGTGACACGATGTTCGTTTCGCTCAATGTGGGCATAAGTGAATACCGCATCGACCGTCAGGAATCGAAGGAAATTTACCGCCAGCTTGGTGAAGACATCCCCGAAGAAATTCCAGTGACACAAACTTTTTTATTCGAAAATTTTATATATGCAGCAACCAATAACGGGCTTGGAAAAGCAGATCGAAATTTACCTAATTTAAAAGCGCCACAAAGTTGGCAATCCTACACAACTGCCGATGGTCTCCCTTCAAATAAAATTCAGGATTTGGCTGTTTTTGATGATAAAATTTTGATCGCCACAAACGCTGGAATTGCGCAGGAAAATAGTTCTGGGCTCATAGATTTTAGTGGCCCGCTGCCAGCTAAAAACATCATTTCGCTGAGTGTTAAAAAGACAGCCGAAAGTGAAGTTCTCTACGCTGCATCTGCAACTGACATTTATTTCACCAGTGATTTACAAACCTGGACGCGTATCCCACCCGTCATTGATTCCGACAATATTATTAAAAAAATAAAGCACATTGAAAATGATTTATGGGTTGGATTTGTTGCCAAAGATTTAAGAACATCCCCGTTTGCTTTAGCTCAGTTTAACGAAGGTGAAGAAACATGGATTACGTATTCACCGGACGGACCGAAAACCAAAACTTTTAATAGCATTGCCTATGACATCGATTCAGGATATTTGTGGGTCGCTGCGCAGGGCATTATGGCGTACCACGAAGAAAAAGGGTGGTTTAATTTCGAAGATTCGGATGTGTTCGGCAAGGGTGATTTTCGGAAAGTAATTGTGGATCAGCAAAATCGTGTCTGGTTTGGCCACTGGGGTGACGGGATATTTGTTGTTAGCGGTAATCCGGATAATTATTCCGCACAGGTTTTTAATCACGAGAACGAGAGATTATCGCCGATATCAACGGCTGCAAGCAGTGATTTTGTCGTTGTTGATGAAATCATGCAAGACGCTTCCGGAAATATATGGATATCAAATTTTATTCCCGCATCAGGCAGGCCGCTTGCAGTGGTGAACTCAACCCTGGACTCCTGGTCCTATTTTTCGCTCGCTGAAGGCATTCGCTCACCGCATATACATTCGATTGTCGATGATCTACGACGGCCGGGGTGGATTTGGTACGGGAGCGGGGGAGTGCATGCTGGTCATCCTGGAAATGGCGTTGGTGTCGTCGTTCACAACAATACACTCACAGACAAAACGGATGACAATTATTCACAGGGATTTAATACCGACGAGGGTTTGTTGTCATTGGATGTTCGAACAGTGGCCCAGGATCAGGATGGGACAATGTGGTTTGGCACACCGGAAGGCCTCAATTTTTGGTTGTCAGGCAATGTTAACCAATTTATTGGAATTTTGGGCGGGGATAAATTGATCAGCACGGATATCAAAGTTATCAAAATTGATGCCGCTAATAATAAATGGATCGGCACCAGCAGTGGCATTACTGTTATTGGTCCGGAAAACAACCGGTTAACACATTACACCACGGATAACAGTCCAATTGTCAGCAATGACATCAAAGACTTTGCTTTTAATTCTGTCAATGGTGATGTTTACATTGCAACGACGCAAGGGCTCTCAATATTGAGTACACCGTTCTCCACGCCTAAAAGTGATTTCTCACAAATATCCGGTTTTCCCAACCCTTTTCTCCTCGATGGATCCGGAAATACTTTCAAATTTGGCAACCTGATGGCTTTTTCGGGCATAAAAATATTTACATCAAACGGAGAAGTTGTACGGGATTTCGAACCGGGTGATTTTTCAGGCACCATTCCCGAATGGGATGGCCGGGATGAGGACGATCAACTTGTGGGTAGTGGTATTTACTTTTTTGTTGGTTATACTGAAAATGGGGAATCGGGCGTTGGCAAAATTGCCGTTATCCGAAAATAAGAATCATGTTAAAAAATGTATTAATTAAAAACTTTGCAATTGTTGATGAAATTTCCATCAACTTTAAGACTGGATTAAATGTTTTTACGGGTGAAACAGGGGCCGGCAAATCCATAATTATCGGTGCGATAAGCGCCCTTTTGGGCGAAAAAATTGCCGCTACAGCCATTCGTGATGGCGCCGACAAAGCCATAATCGAAGGTGAATTCGATATCTCAAAACTCAGCCACATCAACAGAATCCTGAAAAATTCTGACATGCCGGTCGAAGATGGCTCCCTTATTTTACGCCGTGAAATCAATAAAAGTGGCCGGTCCCGTGCATTCGTAAACGATTCTCCGGTAAAACTCGATGACCTGGCTGAACTCAGCGAACAACTGCTTGACCTGCACGGCCAACACGAACACCAATCTTTGTTGCACGTCTCTTCCCATCTCGATTTTCTCGACTCTTTTGGCAATACTGTTGACTTACGCGACGAAGTCGTTGATTTGTACAAAAATGCTGAAACACTGCGCAAAGAAATTGAAGCGCTGCGAGAACAGCAGGCGGAATTTCATTCGAAACAAGATTTTCTGCAGTTTCAACTGGATGAGATAAACGCGGTATCACCTCTATCTGGTGAGGAAGAACAGCTACTAAAAGAAGAAAAAAAGCTGGCCAGTGCCCATGAAATTCTCGATAAAATAAATACAGTAAGCGATACATTATACGATGATGAAAAATCGGCCGTCAGCTCTATTTCGAAGAGTATTTCCGCGTTGCAGGTTTTATCTGAAATTGATTCGAAACTGGCGGAACATTTAAAGGAAGCAGAATCTGTCGTCATTGTTTTGGAGGAAATAACACGTTCTCTGCGCAGTTATGCCGCAAAAATTGATACTGATCCAAAGCAGCTCGAGGACATTCGCACCCGCCTTGGCGAATTTTCATTCTTAAAAAAGAAATTTGGCCCGACAATCGACAATGTGCTGGCCCGAAGAGAAGAAATTGCAGCAGCCTTGCGTAATATCGAATCCCTGGATTCCGATATTGCGGCAAAAGAAAATCAATGGAATGATGCGATAAACATATATAAAAACAAAGCTGTAAGCTTGTCTGAAGCGCGCGCCGTTTCAGCCAAAAAACTTGAAAAGTTAATACCTGGTATTTTAGTCACTTTGGGAATGCCACACACAGAATTTTTTGTTTCTTTATCCAAAAAAGAAGTGCCGACAAGCTGGTTTGAGTTTGAAACACACTTTATAAAACCGTCCGCTCATGGAATTGATCTCATCGAGTTTTTTATCAAAACAAACCCGGGACAGGTTCAACGCCCGCTTGTACAAATAGCCTCCGGGGGTGAAGTATCCCGAATTATGCTTGCGTTAAAATCAGTCATTGCGCATGCCGTAAAAATTCCGGTTCTTCTTTTTGATGAAATCGATACCGGAGTGAGTGGCCGAATCGCCCATGCCGTTGGGCTCAAAATGAAGGCTTTAGCCAAATCCCACCAAATAATTTGCATTACCCACCTTCCTCAAATTGCCTCTGCTGGTGATTTTCATTTTCTCGTTGAGAAATCGAGCGATAACTCCAAGACGAGTACTCAGGTCCGACTCCTGAATGATGTCGATCGTGAACAGGCCATCGCGCAATTATTAGCCGGAAAAGAGATCACAGAAACACATCTCGCAACCGCCAGAGAATTACTAAAATAATCAGATTGATTTCTCTCTTTTTTTCACGCAGTGTTTAGTGTATGCAGGTATAAATATATCGAATACCCTTAGTGGTCCTTAACAAACCTTCATGGATGAAAGGATTGAACTACAGCTTGGACGTGCAAACAAAAGGAGCACATGCAAAATGAACAGAACACAAAAAATTCTTGGAAGTGCCATTGTTAGTCTACTTTTTATCGCGATGACAATGCTGCCGATGTGCGGTGTTAGCCTGCAGCGCCTGGATCCCGGTATGGAAGACATAACAATGATGGACGAGACAGACGGTGAATATCAGGACGATCTTCTCAGTAACCTGGAAACACTGGATGGTGACGGTGGCTTTGCAGAATCTGATGGTTTCTCTGACGCAGATTTCGCTGAAGCGAATGATAATGCAGCCAGCGAAAGTTTCGAAAATCAGGATCTGATCGGTGACGCATCGGCTACAAATGAAACTGCAGATGATTCAGAATGGAGTGATGACGGCTGGGGAGATGATGGTTGGGCCGATGACAATTGGGACGACGGCTCCACTTCTGAAGAATTTCAAGAAAATTCGTCAGAACAAATAGTCGATAGTTTCGACGATGGTTTCGATTCTTTTGACGATGCATCGGATTCCGACACTTTTGTTATGACCGATGCGAATAACACACAGCAGGCTGACGAAGAAAGCTGGATTACTCCGGAATTAATGGAAAGCTTGCAAAAAGAAATCGAAGATCTTGAGAAAATTGCTGATCATAAAAATAGAACGGCTGACAGTTTACGCCAGGTGAAGCGGGAGATGCCGGAAAAGTCATCTGAAAATATTGCATCGACAAACGGCACAATTACCAGTGATTTGGATGATAGTGATTTTATGGATTCAGCAAGTTTCGATTCCGAATTTGCCGATAACAATTATTCCGCAGCAAAAACAGCATACTCGACCGTCGCTGCCGATGGTTCAAACACTGCCATCGAAATCGCCTATGACGAAGCCAGAAATTCTCTGATTGACCGGAATTACAACACAGCAATCAGCCAATTTCGAATAATGTTGGTTGGGCAGAATACAGGCCACCTTTCAGATAATTGTCAATATTGGATTGGGGAAGCATATTTTGCCAAAGGCGAATATATCAAAGCAATTGTTGAATTTGAAAAAGTGAACGCATTTCCAAAATCAAATAAATCGCTGGATGCACAATTAATGCTTGGGATTGCGCTTTTACGCATCGGTGAAAATCAGCAAGCGGAGCGAGAATTTACAGATATTATCACAATTTCTCCAAACAACTCTGCCGCACAAAAAGCGAGCCGATATTTAACTGAAATACCACGAGCATAAATTATTTTTCAAAAGGGCTGTCCATCCACCGGACCGCCCTTTTTTTGTTTCCTTTTATTTGCATTTCTTCTCATTGTTTTTATATTCCATCTAACATATCCTGCCTTTGATAGTATTCTTTTTTACTAATTTATTTTATCATTGTTAATTAACTTTCACTGTTCGACAATTTGCTTTTTAAAGCTGACAACAGCTTGTTTTTATAACAGGTTTTCTCATTACCCAATATGACAATTAAGAGGTTTTAATGTCTAAATACGTTCACTTGCACAACCATTCACATTACAGTCTTCTCGATGGAGCAAGTCGCATTGACGGTCTGGTAAACAAAGCCGTTGAAAACAATATGGACGCCATCGCCTTAACCGATCACGGGGTTATGTTTGGCGCCGTAGAATTCTATCAAAAATGCGATGCAGCAGGTGTTAAACCTATAATTGGTGTAGAGGCGTATGTCGCTCCTGGACATCGAAAAAATAAATCAAACTTGCACCTTAAAAGAGGGGAAACCACAAATCACCTCATCCTACTGGCAAAAAATGAACGTGGGTATAAAAACCTTATGTACCTCGTTTCGATGGGATTTCTCGAAGGATTTTATTACAAACCACGCATGGATAAAGAACTTTTGCGCGAATATAGCGAAGGCTTGATTTGCACTTCCGCCTGTTTGAAAGGGGAAGTATCGTTTAAAAGCAACGCCCTTGGATACGAGGCCGCCCGCGAAGCCGCTCTGGAATACCGGGAAATATTTGGTGATGATTACTATCTTGAAGTTCAAAATCATGGCATTGACAAAGAAGATGCTGCCGCAAAGACAATATTGGAGCTCAGCAAAGAACTGAGTATTCCTGCCATTCTAACCAATGATATTCACTATATAAATCGCAGCCATTCCGATGCCCACGATGTCCTGCTTTGCCTGCAAACCGGCAAAGAGAGAAACGATCCAAAGCGAATGCGTTATTCGACCGATGAAATTTTCTTCAAATCTGAGGCGGAAATGAGCACGCTCTTTCCTGATCACCCGGAATTGCTGACAACGACGCGGGAAATTGCCGATAAGGTTGATTTTGCCATCGATTTCGATACGATTCACTTGCCAGATTTTGAATTGCCCGAGGAAGATAGGGAGCTGGACCTGCAGGAATATCTCGAAAAAATTAGTCATGAATTATTACGTGAGAGATATTCGCCGCATGAGATTGATGATAAACTGATCGAGCGATTGGATTTTGAGCTTAATGTCATTAAGAAAACCGGCTACGCAGGCTATTTTTTAATAACATGGGATTTTATTCGTGCCGCCCGCGAAATGGGAATTCCAGTCGGCCCGGGTCGAGGTTCAGCCGCTGGCAGCCTTGTCGCTTACTGCCTCAGAATAACCAATATTGATCCGATGAAATACGATTTGCTCTTCGAGCGATTTCTTAACCCGGAACGCGTCTCTATGCCCGATATTGACATCGATTTCTGTTATGAGCGACGTGAAGAAGTCATCGATTATGTGCGGGAGAAGTATGGACGCAATAACGTTGCTCAGATCATTACCTTTGGTACGATGGCAGCGCGGGCCGTAGTCCGGGATGTTGGACGCGTTTTAAGCATTCGCTATGCCGATGTGGACAGAATAGCAAAATTGATCCCGTCGACATTGGGTATAAAATTACCGGATGCTATTGCCCAAGTGCAAGAATTGCAAGATTTACAAGATACCGATCCCGTCATCAAGCAGCTTATGGAATACTCCCAGGTGCTCGAGGGACTCGCACGGCACTCATCGACGCATGCAGCGGGCGTCGTGATAACTCCAAAAGCATTAACAAACTACGCACCGCTTTACAAACCACCAGGTTCAGACGATATCACGACCCAGTTTGATATGAAATGCCTCGAAGCAACCGGCGTTTTGAAAATGGACTTCCTCGGCTTGCGCACATTGACAGTGATCCAGCACACGCTGGACGCTCTAAAAAAAGAAAACATTGATATCGATATTGACAATATTCCCCTCGATGATCCGGAAACCTACAAAGTTTTTGGCGATGGCCAAACTACAGCCATATTTCAGTTTGAAAGTAATGGGATGCGGGAATATTTACGGAAACTCAAACCGCAAACGATTCCCGATATCGTCGCGATGAACGCTTTATACCGGCCCGGCCCAATGGATTTCATCGATGATTTTATCGATCGCAAAAATGGACGAAAAAAGATCGAGTATCAGCACGAAAAACTTGAACCCATTTTAAAAGAAACCTACGGCATTATCGTATATCAAGAACAGGTCATGAAAATTGCCAGCGAACTTGCCGGATTCAGCCTCGCAAAAGCGGATTTACTTCGCCGCGCAATGGGCAAGAAAAAAGCCGATTTAATGGCTAAAATGGGAAAAGAATTTATAGCTGGTGCGCAAGAGCGGGGTATAAATAAGAAAATTGCTCAGAATATATTCAACACCATGGAGCAGTTTGCAAATTACGGTTTTAATAAAAGCCATGCTGTTTGTTATTCATATGTTGCCTATCAAACAGCGTACTTGAAGAGCCATTATCCGGCAGAATTTATGGCCGCTACGATGACTTCTGAAATGGGAAACAGCGACCGGATCGTATTTTTTATTAACGAATGTAAGAATATGGGGATTGATGTTTTGCCGCCAGACGTCAATGTCAGTATCGCACGATTTTCAGTGGTCAAAGGAAAAATTCGCTTTGGTATGGGTGCAATTAAAAACGTCGGCAAAGGCGCTATAGAATCGATTGTTGCGGCACGCGAAGAGGGTGGACCATTTAAAAATATTTTTGATTTCACCCAGCGAATCGACTTACGCGCTTCCAATAAAAAAGTACTGGAAAGTCTTGTAAAATCAGGAGCTATGGACTCAATAGAGGGCAACCGCAACCAATTGTTAGATGCAATTGAAAAAGCGGTCGCATATGCCAATTCGCTGGCGAAAGAAAAAGAAAAAAATCAAGCCAATTTATTTGATAACGGTGATATGCAAAATGATATCGCACCGTCGTTGGAAAACCTTGAAGATTGGGAACCAGCAGAAAAATTAGCGTTGGAAAAAGAATTGCTCGGTTTTTATATTTCAGGGCATCCATTGGATCCATATCGAATTGAGATCCGTTCATTTAGCACGCAATCGATTAATGAAATTGAAGAAAACCGAAAAGATGGCCAGCACGTTTCAATTTGCGGTATGGTTTCCGGAGATAAAATAATCTATGACCGGCGGAACCGTCCAATGTCATTTATCACTCTCGAAAATTTTAGCGGTTCAATCGAATGTCTTGCTTTTGCTGATGCCTATGCTCAATTTAGAGATTTGATTCAGCCTGAAAAAATCATTGTCGTGCAGGGAAAAATCAGTGCACGCGAAGAAGAGCAACCTAAGATAATTGTTGACAGAATTCTTGATCTTAATGATGCCTGGCAGGAGCTGGCAAAAGGATTTTATATCAATTTCAATATTGATCAACTTCGGGAAGAATATGGCACACAGCTTAATCAACTTTTTCGTGCCAATCCCGGCAAATGCAAATTATTTTTCCAGGTCAAGCTGGACGAAAATCAAAAGCAGCTCTACTGTTCAAGAAAATATACTATCCGGCCAAACCAGGATTTATTGAACAGGGTAGAAGGCATCGTTGGCAATGAAAATGTCTGGGTTGATGCATCCCCATCTTTTCCGAGAAAATAAATTGTGGAGTAAACAATGGAAATTAATTACATCGTTGAGAATGCAAGTGGAATTTTAACAAATACACAAATTACCTGGCAGTCTATTTTTAAAAGCGAAGATAAAATTTCCGAAATTTATACCAATTATCTACTACCCATTTTACTGCTCCCTGTCATTGGTAAATTTATAGGATTCACCCTGGTAGGTTATTCACTTCCACACACAAACAGTATGATCCGAACACCTTTCATGGACGGACTAAAAGAATTAGTACTCTCCTATGGAATAATAATCATATTTATTTATGTGTTAGCGCTACTAATGAAACACATAATAAGAAAATTTGAAATTAACATTGAATTAAATCAATCATTTAAATTAGTAGCATTCAGCACAACACCCGTTTGTCTCGCTGGAATTCTCTTCGTTTTTCCCGGATTTAGCCAATTAGTAATATTTGGTGCAGCGTACGCAATTTATATTTTGTATCAGGGGGTAATTGAAATTGTGGATGAAGCTGGTAATAAGGCGCTTACCATTACTGTGGTTGCGAGTGGTGTGGTGATAATATTCTGGATAGGCCTTGAAATTGTTTTAAATGAATTTGTGCGGTCGTTCCCTGTTTGAACTCACACACATTTACATATTTATTCATCCTTTTTTAATTTTTGTTCAATTTCAGGTAAATAGAGAGATAGAAATCCAAGCAACTGTTGGTCCTCCCAGTTTACCTCTGCAAACAAATCATAATCCTTGTCCACGATTTGAGAGCAAAGGATAGGTTCAATGAGAATATTCGTTTGATCATCCATAATCTTCCACCTTGATTTTTATGGGTTATTTATTCCGCCAGCCGGGTAGTTAAAGCCGGGCTTGGGGTAATTCCTTCACGGATAATTTCTGCAATCCAGTTTCCGGCTTCATTTTTTAAAGCGGTGATCGTTACATAAGAATTTCGCCAGTAAGCAATATCCGTTTTTTGCAGTTTTAAGCCAATTTTGATGGTAAAATCATCTAACAGAAAGTTTTTGTTTCCGATCTGCACGCCTCTTTTTCCAGTCTTTTTTATCTTCCCGGTAAATATTTTATAGTTACCAGAGCCGACCATGTCAAGGAGCTTCATTTTATCGATTATAAAAAGCTTGCCAATTTTATAGTATGAAATGTCGACAAGACTATTGATTGTAATCATCTTCAGGGGAAGCTTGCTATATGCCTGGCTATAAACTCTTGAATTTGCCCGGATATAAAAACTTTTCCCGTCCACTGAGACGATATTCGATGAAAAATCGTTAACTTTCCCTGTGATCTGCAGAGTTTCGACATTTATTTGTGCACCAAGCGGCACTATCCCAGGAATAAAAAATATGTATAGAACAAACAAAGCTATACTTTTGGTCGAGACGATAAGATGCGCCTTCATGAATAAATCCTCTTTCTATTTTGAATCGTGTTTCTTCTCCTGTCAGAAGTTATGAGTCAAATAATATGCCACTACCTCCATAATTTACAAAACTATAAACAACTACTGGAATCAGACAGTAATTTCAGTTATGGGAAAAGTATAAACATGAATTAAAAAAGATAAGTTAATATAAATTAATGTTGGTACTCACATTTTCGTAATTGATTTGCAGTTGTTTTTATACAAAAAAGTAATTGGAGCCGATTATTGTTTGGGGAATTGAATAAATTTGCAAAAGATCGGGAGCAGTCACCCTAAAATTCATTTGCAGGTATTATAATTAGCAGTTGCACAATGTTTTGAAAAGTTGCATCTTGCACGAGATGAATGAGCATTAATAACAATGGAGAATCCAAAGATGGCCCAAGAGCAGCGAGCCGCCGACTACCGTTCAGCATCGCCGGAAGAGCGGGAAAATGTAATAAATATCGTTAAAAAAAATTACGCTGAAATCAAAAGAAATAAGAAGTTAGATAAAGAAGAAACTTACGACAAAATTATAGCGCGGCTTGAAGATAATATCCGAGGTGGGGAAGTGATTAAAGGCCGAGATTTCGAATTCCTTATTGGCATATTTCGAAAAAAATTAAATTAGCCGTTGAGACAGCAATCGGCCTGTTTTTTGATGATGAGATTTAAACATTTTTTAAGTTATCTTTTGATATTTTTTTAAGAGTTAAGTCTTAAAAAAATCTTGACTTTCTATCGCTTGCATAGTATATTTACCGATCTTATTTTTGAACAAAAAACGCTTTTTGTGCCTGTTTTATAACAGATTAGGGCGGTTAGCTCAGTTGGTTAGAGTGCTTGCTTGACATGCAAGAGGTCGCTGGTTCAAATCCAGTACCGCCCACAACATAAATTCATAGAAAACTTATAATTAAAACAATAAAACCATTCGCAAGTGAATATAACTATTACCTTCCCCGATGGTAAAAATCATTCCTACCCAGTAGGTATCTCATCTGGTGAAATAGCAAAACAGATCAGTCCCGCTCTCTTTAAAAAATCAGTTGCGGCAAAATTTAATGAGAAACTCCTCGACCTTAATGTGCAATTGAAACATGATGGCGCACTGGAGATTTTAACGCTGGATAGCGACGAGGGGATGCAAGTTCTTTGGCATAGCACGGCGCACATTATGGCACACGCCGTAAAAAAAATATTTCCAGAAGCACAGTTTGGAGTGGGGCCAGCCATTGAGAATGGTTTTTATTATGATATTGACATCGACACAAAACTTAATCAGGAAAGTCTCGCTCTCATCGAAAAAGAGATGCAAGCAATAATCAAAGGGAATACTTCTTTCGTCCGCAAGGAAATGACAAAAGAAGCAGCGGTACAGTTTTTTGAAGCCAATAAAGATCAGTACAAACTCGAATTGATAGATGGCCTTGAAGATGAGCCTTCCATTTATCATGAAGGCGATTTTACAGATTTATGCCGCGGACCGCATATTCCATCCAGCAGTATGATAAAAGCTTTTAAATTGTTGAGTATCGCCGGTGCTTATTGGCGCGGTGATGAGAACAATAAAATGCTGCAAAGAATTTACGGTATATCTTTTCCCAAGAAAAACATGCTCGAAGAATATCTTTTCTACCTCGAAGAAGCGAAAAAAAGAGATCATCGGAAATTGGGCAAAGAACTCGATTTATTTAGTTTTCATCCGGAAGGTCCCGGATTTGTATTCTGGCATCCAAAGGGCATGAAATTATACCGCACGATTGAAAATTATCTCATTAATAAACTTGACTCCTATGGCTACGGTGAAGTTAAAACACCCATCATTTTAAATGATGCTTTGTGGAAGAAAAGCGGTCACTGGGATAATTACAAAGAAAATATGTACTTTGTCGACATTGATGAAAGCAACTACGCAATTAAACCAATGAATTGTCCCGGAGCCTGTCTCATCTACAACAGCTCGATGCATAGCTATCGGGATTTGCCGCTGCGTCTTGCTGAGTTCGGCAATGTGCATCGCCATGAACGCTCCGGCGTGCTTAACGGCTTGTTTCGGGTTCGTCAGTTTACACAGGACGATGCGCATATTTATTGTACGCCTGAACAAATTCAGGAAGAGGTTATCGCTTGTATTCGTTTCATCGAGGAAGTCTATAAAGATTTTCAATTTACAGAATACCATATTGAATTGTCAACACGGCCAGAAAAATCCATCGGATCAGACGAAATCTGGGAGAAGGCTGAAAATGATTTGGAAGCTGCGCTGAAAAACAGCGACATTGATTTTAAACTGAATCCAGGCGATGGCGCTTTTTACGGCCCCAAGATTGATTTTCATGTCCGGGATAGCCTGAAAAGATCGTGGCAACTGGGAACAATTCAACTCGATTTTTCCATGCCGGAAAAATTTGACCTGGAGTATATCGGCAGCGATGGAGAACGTCACCGTCCTGTGATGATTCACCGGGCCATTTTTGGCTCTGTTGAACGCTTCATCGCCCAGTTAATCGAGCATCATGGAGGCCGGTTGCCGCTATGGTTATCGCCAATTCAGGCAATTGTATTGCCTTTGTCTGATGAGCAAATGAATTATTCTGAGGAACTTTATCAAAAATTAAAAGCAAGCGGATTAAATGTCGAAATAGATTCCAGAAGTGAAAAAATTGGCTATAAAATTAGGGAAGCTGAACTGCGTAAAATTCCTTACATGCTCATTTCTGGCAGGAAAGAAGTTGAAGCGAATCAAATATCTGTGCGCACAAATTCCGATGGTGATTTGGGACAAATGAATTTGTCCCAATTACTGGAAAAAATGAAATCCGAAATCCAGCAAAAAGCATAGAAATCAGCTTCAAGAACCCAAAAACAGGAGTTTACAATTAGCAAGAAAAAACCCGAAACACGTTACAACCTGAGCATTCGTGCTGAAAGTGTCCGTTTAATAAGTGACAAAGGAGAGCAATTAGGAATTGTTCCGACAAAAAAAGCCATAGAATTGGCACAAGAGACGGGGTTGGACGTGGTGGAAGTCGCAGCCAATGCGAATCCTCCTGTTTGCAGAATCATGGATTTTGGAAAATATAAATATGAACTGAGTAAAAAAGAAAAGCAAGCCAAGAAAAAACAGACTATAATCGTTGTTAAAGAAATACGACTACGACCAAAAATAGAAGCGCATGATTATGATTTTAAGATGAAAAATGCGCGCAAATTTCTCGACGCAGGAAATAAAGTTAAAGCCACGGTGATGTTTCGCGGACGTGAAATGATGCACAAAGAATTTGGGCGTGAAGTCCTTGAAAGAATGATTGAAGATCTTTCAGATATTTCCAAAGTTGCGAGTACGCCAACTATGGAAGGCCGATTTATGACAATGTATTTAATAAAAAAATAGAGACTGGAGTTGTTTTATGCCAAAAATGAAAAGCAATCGCGGTGCTGCAAAAAGATTTCGTATTACTGCATCTGGATTGATCAAACGCAGCAAAGCAAATAAAAGCCATATCCTCACGAAAAAGAAACCGAAGAGAAAAAGAAATTTGCGCCAGGGAACGCTCGTCAGCGAGGGTGACCATCAGCGAATGAAAAAATTAATTATACCATCACTTTAGATAATCAGGAGTTGTAATGCCTAGAAGCAAAAATGCTGTACCATCGCGTCAACGACGTCGAAAAATTCTTAACCAGGCCAAAGGATTTTTTGGCAAGCGCAACAGCGCAATTCGTTCGGCAAAAGAAGCTGTCGACAAAGCGATGCTATATGCTTATCGAGACCGTCGAAACAAAAAACGTGAAATTCGACGTCTGTGGATTACCAGAATTAATGCAGCCGCTCGTCTTAGCGGTGTCAGTTATTCTGTTTTCATGAATGGTCTTAAAAAGAACAATATCGAAATCAACCGGAAAATTCTTGCAGAATTAGCGGTGAAAGATCAGGGCGCATTTAATAAACTTGTAGAATTAGCCAAACCATAAGAAGGTAGCGAACTCGCGTGATATCCGAAATAATTAAAGAATTGGATAATATTAAAGCGAAATTCGAGGCCGATAGCAGGGAAGTTGATAACGAAAAAGATTTAGAGAACTTGCGTATAAAATACATGGGTAGAAAAGGTAGTGTTACCGAAGCCTTTCAGTTTATGGGAAAGCTACCCAATGATCAGAAGCCGATCTTAGGACAGAAACTCAATGTTTTAAAAAAAGAAATCCAGGATCGGCTTGATTATGTTAAGCAGGAACTTGACAACCAAACGCAAGCAGATATCGACATCGATGTAACGCTACCGGGCCAAACCTATTTCGTTGGCAAAATTCATCCAATCATGCAAATCCTTGAAGAAATCAAGGACTTTTTCACAGGTTTAGGTTTTACCGTGGAAGTAGGGCGTGAGGCTGAGAATGATTTTTATAATTTTGAAGCGCTAAATATACCGCCTGACCATCCAAGCAGGGATATGCAGGATACTTTTTACCTGCCTGATGATTTGCTCCTGCGTACACATACTTCGCCCGTGCAAATCCGGACCATGGAAAAACAGCAACCGCCTATTCGCATGCTTGCGCCAGGGCGTTGCTTTCGCAAAGATACGCCTGATGCCACCCATTCACCCATGTTTCATCAGGTCGAAGGCCTGGTCGTTGACGAGCACACTTCCTTTGCTGAATTAAAAGGCATTCTTCTCGCCTTCGCCCGCACTATGTTTGGTCCGGAAACTAAAATCCGCTTTCGACCAAGTTTTTTCCCTTTTACAGAACCATCAGCTGAAGTTGATATCTGGTGGGAAGATAAAAACAAAGGCACCGGAAAATGGCTCGAAATATTGGGCTGTGGTATGGTTGATCCCGCTGTTTTTGAAGCGATTAATTATGATCCGGAAAAATACAGCGGTTATGCTTTTGGGATGGGGATTGAAAGAATCGCTATGCTCAAATATAAAATTAGCGATATCCGTACTTTTTATAATAATGATATCAGATTTCTCAATCAATTTTAGAAATAATACACTGTGAAAATAACACGAAATTGGATTAATGATCTGTCAGGACTCAATTTATCGGATGAGCAAATTGATGATAAATTGACGATGCTCGGGCTGGAAGTTGAAGAAGCCATACCGACTGTGCCTGATTTAAAAGGCGTCGTCGTTGGCAAGGTTTTGCAGGCCTATTCTGTTGAAAATAGTGACCATTTAAGCTGCTGCCAGGTTGACATCGGTTCGGAAGAGTTGCAAATTATTTGTGGAGCGCCCAATGTTGCTGCGGGACAAAAGGTTCCGGTGGCCACAGTTGGCGCTGTTTTGCCGGGTGGTTTTAAAATTAAAAAAGCAAAGTTGCGCGGACTTCAATCCAGCGGCATGATTTGCTCGGAAAAAGAATTGGCCATTTCCTCAGAAGCAGAAGGAATTATGGTATTGCCGGAGACGGCCCAAATTGGCCAGCCAATTAACGATTTGCTGGATGAGTCAGATACCATATTTGATGTATTTATTACCCCAAATCGACCAGACTGCCTTGGAGCAATCGGCATCGCCCGAGAGTTGTGCATCAGCGAGAACAAGGTTTTTCAAACGCCTGTTAAAGAAACTCCAGAGGAAAATTCAAGCGCTGAAACGCCTCTTTCTATTGAAATTCACAATGAAATTTCATGCCCACGATATACTGGTATCGTCATAAAAGGAATCAAAGTTGGACCTTCTCCACAATGGTTGGTGACAAGACTCGAACATCTTGGATTGCGCAGCATCTCCAATATCGTCGATATTACAAATTATGTAATGTATGAGACTGGCCAACCATTGCATGCTTTTGACTACGATAAAATCGCAGGGGCGACAATAAAAGTTCGGAATGCTGTTGCCGGAGAGAAATTTACCACACTTGACGAGCAAGAAAGAAACCTCAACGAAAACGATTTGCTGATCTGTGATGATGAAAAACCCGTCGCAATCGCTGGCGTTATGGGTGGCCTGGATTCTGAAGTGACAAACCAAACAACAAATGTGCTTCTGGAGGTGGCTTATTTTGATGCCACCACGATTAGAGCTACCTCAAGTCGGCTTGGCCTGTCCACAGATGCATCAAAAAGGTTCGAGCGCGGGATCGATCCAAACAATACAGCAAAAGTTAGCCAGCGCGCTATCAAGTTAATTTTGGAATTGGCTGGCGGGCAATTAAGTTCCGAGTTTGTTGATGTCTATCCTAAAACGATTACGCCGGTATCAATTCAATTAAGATCATCGCATATTGCAAAAATTATTGGTAGAGAATTTAATTCTGAAACTGTTCGAAACTATCTGGAAGCGTTAGAATGCCAGGTTTCACAGGAAGGGATGAATTTCACTGTTCAGCCACCGACATTTCGGCCTGACTTAACGCGTGAGATTGATCTCATCGAGGAAATTACCCGGCTGTTTGGCTACAATGAAATTGAAGATTCTCTGCAAAACACTATTGGTGTGCTCGGACATAAAAATGCTTATATAGATTTTGTTGAAAAAGTAAAAATAATGCTGACATCCCTTGGGATTTCGGAAGCGATTACTGTTAGCATGACATCCGCAAAACAGAGCGCTCCATTTATTGAAAATGAGACAGATGTAGCTCGAATAGTCAATCCCCTGAGTGAAGAGATGTCCATTTTAAGGCCGGCAATCGCTTCGACCTTGCTTGGCAGTGTGGCTTATAATTTAAACCGCAAAAACAGCAATGTGCGCCTGTTTGAAATTGGCAGCTCCTTCATCCAGGGCAAAAAGGAGATTAATGAAACTGTGCAACTTGGCGGTGTTTTAACTGGCCATGTCCAGCCGAAATCATGGTTAAATCAGGTTCCGGAATCATTTTCCATTTTCACGGTCAAAGGCATGCTGCAATTCTTATTTTCTGAATTGAATATCAACAATCTAAAATATAGCGCTGAACACCCCAAATGGTATTCGTACGGGATTACCTTACAGCACAAGAAAGAGAACATAGGCCATTTTGGATTATTGTCGCAGAAAACCTTGAAAGAGTATGATATTTTGCAAGATGTCTTCTATTTTGAGCTCGATTTGAAATATTTGTACTCTCTTTATAATGCCGGAAAAGTATTTCAAGACATCTCCAAATTTCCCGCAATTGACCGTGATATTGCACTTCTTGTCGATAAGAATATTTCGGCTGGCGATATATTATCAGCAATCGAAAATACCGCTGGAAAATTACTAAAAAAAGTTCTACTTTTTGACATCTATGAGGGGGAGAGAATTGATAAAAACAAGAAGAGTCTCGCGTACTCACTGGAATTTCAATCCCCAACGCGAACTTTGGAAGAGAATGAAGTCACAGATGTCATGTACAAAATTCTCAAACTATTGAAAAGCAGATTTAATGCTGAGTTAAGAGATTAATTTTATTAAATTTCCGGGTAGTGATCGATGGATTTTAATCAATTTAAATTGCTCGAGAATAAAATTCTGCAGGCGTTAGAACGTATTAAAACTCTCAAATCAGAGAATAGTCAACTTTTGGAGCGAATTCAATCCCTTGAAAAAAGTGTACAAAATAAAGAGAATCAAATTGCAGAATTAACGGAAGTTAGGCAAACTTCTGAATCGGAATCAGAGTTGACCGAGAGAGAAATTTATATCAGTAATAAAATCAGTGAAATGCTGAAAAAGATTGAAGCACTTGAAATCCAAATTTAATTCACACTGAAACAACAATGACTGAAGAACAAGCAAATAACATTACAGTTCAAATATATGGTTCGGAATATTCCATCAAAGGGGATAGTGATGTAGAATACATGCAAGAAATTGCGACCTATATTGATCGAAAAATGAAAGATATTCAGCAAAACACATCGACGAAGCCTGCCTTAAAAGTGGCAATATTGGCCGCTTTGAATATTGTTGATGAATTATTCAGAGAACGTGAATTAAATGCGAAAGCGATGACAGAACTTGAGCAGAAGATTTCAAAACTTACCGAATTAGTAATGACATTTGAAGATCAACAATAAACGTGTTTAATGAATAGATTTTCCCCACCGGTTTTACGAACTCAGGGGAATTTCCTTTTGGAGGCAAAATGAATATCTTTGTCGTATTTCTTATACTTCTTTTGCCAGTAGCATTTTACATAGGATGGTTGTTAAGAGAGAAGTTGGGACATGATAAAATCGCAAAAGCTGAACAGTATTGTGAAGAGCTGATTTTAGATACAAAACAAGAAGCAGAGAACATCAAGAAAGAGAAACTTCTCGAAGCTGATGAACATATCTTTCAGCAACGAAAGGCTATTGAGAACACAGAGAAACAAAAATTTCAACATTACAAACAGTTAGAAAAACAGCTCAACGAAAGAGAAGTCAATCTCGACAGAAAAGTTGATATTTTAACGAAGAAAGACCAGGAAGTCACAAAGCTCGATCAGAAGTGTAAAATCCGCGAAAAAAACCTGCAAGCAAAAGAAACAGAGCTCGACAAATTAATGTCGGAGCAAAATGCCCGCCTTGAAATGATTTCCGGTTTAACCAACGAAGAAGCCCAAAAAATTCAGATGGAAAATATCATGGAATCTGTACGCCAGGAAGCGGCCGCCATGATTAAAGATATAAAAGATAAAGCCCGCCTAACTGCGAATCAAAAAGCAAAAGAAATTGTCATCCAAGCTATCCAGCGGTCGGCTATTTCACACGTTGTGGAGACAACTGTCAGCGTTATTAAACTTCCAAATGATGACATGAAAGGCCGGATTATCGGCAGGGAGGGGCGGAATATCCGAACTTTCGAATCTGCCACCGGTATTGAAGTTCTCATCGATGATACGCCCGAAGTTGTGATGTTGTCCGGGTTCGATCCCATTCGTAGAGAAATTGCCAAATTTGCTCTGGAAAAATTAATTCATGATGGTCGAATTCATCCTGGGCGCATTGAAGAGGTTATCGAAAAAGCACGTGAGGAATTCGATGATATATTTCATGAAAATGGCCAGCAGGCTATGCATGACGCCGAAGTTCATGGACTCAGCCGCGAACAGCTAAAACTGCTGGGCAAACTCAAATATTTTTCATACCAGGGTTCAAACGTTTTGCAACACTGCCTGGAAGTAGCCATTCTTGCCGGTCTCATGGCCGCAGAACTGGAACTGGATGTTTTTTCTGCAAGAAAAGCCGGGCTGTTGCATGAGCTGGGTTTAGCCATGGAAAATTATACTGTTGGCACAACACCTGAAATTTCAGCAGATTTAGCGAAAAAGCACAACGAATCGGAGGCAATACAAAGCGCAATTCTTACAGTGCACACGCTAGATGCAGAAAAGGCATCATCCCCGTTGAGTGTGATTGTTTCCGCTGCCAATGAAATCAGCAATGCGCGATTGGGCGCCAAAAAAGAGATGCTGCAAAATTATTTCAAACGCCTTTCTTCCCTGGAAGAGATAGCCAATTCGTTTATGGGTGTTACGAATTCTTTCGCCATTCAGGCAGGCCGGGAGATTCGCATAATGGTAGAATGTTCTGAAATTGATGATGCACATGCCGAACAGCTCGCGTCGACAATTTCGACAAAAATTCAAAATTCCCTGACATATCCCGGGCAGATAAAAGTAACTGTAATTCGGGAGTACCGTTCCGTCGATTTTGCAAAATAAAGAGAGTACAAATTGATATCAGACAATACATTAAGAACCCTTTTTGTCGCAGACGTGGTCGGAAAACCCGGGTATGAAGTGCTCACCGAAATCTTGCCATCCACCATCGACAAATATAAAATTGATTTTGTAATCGCAAATGGGGAAAATACTAACAACGGGAAAGGAATTACCGAAAGTCAGGCCGAGCGTTTTTTTAAACTCGGCGTGGATGTGATAACAGGGGGGAACCACACTTGGGAAAACTGGAAACTGAAAGAGCTTTTTCAAAAGGAAGATCGTATTTTAAGGCCGGCAAATTATCCCGAAAGCAATATTGGCACCGGTGTAAAAACTATTCAGATCAGAGATGATCTCAAAGTTTCTGTTTTGAACCTGCAGGGCCGTACTTTCATGTATCCCATCGATTGTCCGTTCCAATCGGCAAACAAGCTAATCGAAGAATTACAAAAGGAATCACCACTAATTTTCGTGGATTTTCATGCTGAAGCGACGGCTGAAAAAATTGCCATGGGCTGGTATCTCGATGGCCGTGTTAGCGCTATTATTGGCACACACACGCATGTTCAGACTGCAGATGAGCGTATTTTGCCAAAAGGGACAGCCTACATAACAGATGCCGGAATGACTGGCCCCCATGATTCCGTAATCGGAATGAATATTGATATTGCCCTGCATCGATTTCTTAAACAAACCCCGCGTAAATTCGAATTAGCAACTGAAAACAATCGATTTAATGCGATAATTATCGATACCAATATAAATACTGGACAAAGTAAATCTATTCAAAGATTGTCACTACCAAAGGATTAAAAAATGGCTGCACAAATTATTGACGGGCGTAAAATTGCCGAAAAAATCTATAGTGAGCTCCATTCCGATATTGCTTCGCTTAAAAAAGATGGTATTATCCCTAAATTGACGGTCGTACTTGTCGGTGACGATCCGGCTTCGGCAGTCTATGTTCGCATGAAAGCAAAAGCGTGCGAAAAGTTAGGAATTAAATCTGACACTCAGATTCACCCAAGTTTGATGACTCAGGAAGCGATTCTGGCTTTGATTGATCAATTGAATGCAGATAAAGAAGTTCACGGCATTCTTGTTCAAATGCCACTGCCGGGACACATGAATTCCGAGAAAGTCATCGAACGAATTTCACCGGAAAAAGATGTTGATGGTTTTCATCCCATTAGTAAAGGAAAATTACAGTCGGGGCTTGATACCTTCATGCCTTGCACTCCTTATGGTGTTCAAAAAATGCTCGAATACAGCGATATCGAAGTAAGTGGAAAGAGTGTCGCCATCGTTGGACGAAGTCAAATTGTCGGCATGCCATTGGCATTATTACTTTCACAAAAAGCAAACAATGCAAACGCTACGGTAACTATTTGCCACTCACGCACGAAGAATATTGATTTTTATACGAAAAATGCAGATATTGTCATCGCTGCATTGGGCAAGCCAGAATTTATCACCGCTGACATGGTTTCTGAAAAAGCCGTAGTAATCGATGTGGGCGTCAACAGGGTGGATGCTCCAGAAAATGAAAAAGGTTACAAATTAGTCGGTGATGTAAAATTTGACGAAGTTTCAGAAAAGGTTCGAGCGATAACTCCAGTTCCAGGCGGAGTTGGTCCAATGACTATCGCTATGCTCATGTATAATACTGTCAAAGCTGCAAAATGACATTCTAATAAGTTTTAAGCGCCAGTAGCTCAATTGGATAGAGCGTTGGCCTCCGGAGCCAAAGGCTAGGGGTTCGATTCCCTTCTGGCGTACAAAAGCCCTCCCTAACAGAGGGCTTTTTCATTTTTACGTTATAAAAATTATATCCGCAGCGATATATAATTAATGGTATCTTAGTTTAAATTAAAGAAAAACATAAATTGACATCACTGAACTTTTTACGATTTTTTTTGTTCAATCCAGAAAATAGACTTAGAAATTAAATCAGGGAAGAGTTAATTTTGGCACAAGCAAAAAAACTCATTTCTGCCGTTTTAGATTTGGACAGTGCTCTTGAATTTTCCGAAAATGCAGATCCCAAATTTAGTACGACCGGAAATGAGGAAGAGCTTCATAAGTACCTGGCTGAGAAATTCAACAGCACAAAAGCCGGTGAAACAACACTACAAATTGAGCAACGGAAAGCTCATTTTAAATGGATTCTGCCAATCGTGTTGGAAGAAGCAGAAGAATTCCATAAACAGGCCTTAAAGAAAGCAAAGGCGAAAGATTACACAGGCGCAATTCATCTGTGGATCAAAGCCATTTCTATTAATGCGGTTGATCCGGATTATTATTTTAATGCCGGGATTGCATTTTTTGAGAAAAAAAATTACCGGGAAGCTATCGACAATCTCGAATACGCACTGCAACTATGCCCAATTTACTTTAAAGCTCGTTTAATCTTAGGCACTGTTTACTTAAAACTCAGAAAATTTGAGAAAGCAGAACAACACCTGAGTGAAAGCATTGCATTTAACCACACTAACACATTAGCATTATTAAATTTAGCCACCGCTACAAGCGTACTTAAAAAATACGATGCCGGTATTGCACTATTTAAAAAAATCACCGCCATCAATCCAAAAGAAGTGCGTGCATTTTTTGGGCTTGCGAAAATTTACAGTCTGCAAAACAATATCCAGGACGCGAATGTCTGCTATCATAAAGTGCTTGAAATCGATCCAAAAGGCCCGTTAGCGCCACATGCAAAGCGTTTAATTATAGCCGAGAAGCCAGCCGCCAAGGAATTAAAAACAAATACCAACATAAATATTTCAAATTATAGCAATTTAGATGAAATGTTTTCAGAAGCGTACAGCGCTTATTTATTCAACGATTACAATTTAGCAGCCAATTTATATAAAAAATACGTGAGCACGAAATCAGATGATGAGCAGGCCTGGTATTCATTGGGTGAGGCCAGTTTACGCTGCGGATTCATTGAGACGGCTTTAAATGCATTTCAGAAAGCAGCAGAAATTAATTCATCAAAAGCGTTGTATTACAAACAAATTGCGCTTTGTTTGGATTATCTCGAACGATACAAAGAAGCCTTGGAAGCCGTTAAAAAAGCCCATGAAATGGGCAAAAATGACAGCATGCTTTTGACGCTTTATGGCAAAGCATTATTAAAAAATAACAAAGCAGATAAAGCTGTTGAAATGCTAACTGCCGCGCTTAAACGTAATAAGCAAAACATAGCCGCAGAATATCATTTAGCTGAGGCATATATAGCACAAAAGCAGCCGGACATGGCAGCCGAACATTTACATTGGATAATGAATTCTAAACTTAAAACACCATTAAAGGCAAAAGCTGATCAATTGCTCGCAAGTATCAAAAAAGAATCATAATACATGTTATGTAAACTTATAGATTTTTCAAATAAAAAGGCACCTAATGTGGTGCCTTTTTATTTTTTGCTAGTCGGGGCGCCCGGATTTGAACCGGGGACCTCATACTCCCGAAGCATGCGCGCTACCGAGCTGCGCTACGCCCCGCTTAATCCTGCATTGCGAATTTAATCACTAAAAACCCGCCGATCAATAAAAAAGTAAAGATAAAAGCGAGTAAATTAAAATATTTATCAATAAACTTTTTAATTGGTTCGCCAAATTTCCACAGCAATCCAGCAACTAGAAAAAACCGTGCTCCCCTGCTAATAATTGACGCTATCACAAACATGGGAAAATTGATATTAAAAGCACCGGCTGAAACAGTGAATATTTTGTAGGGAATTGGCGTAAAGCCGGCTGTAAATACAATCCAAAAATTCCACGTGTCATACATTTCTTGTATTTTAAAGAAAAGCATTTCGGTAAAACCGGGAACATGATCGAAGAAAAAAACAGCCATATTCGAAAACTCACCCGGATTTGTCCACCACACAAAATACCCAATCAAATAACCTGCGACTGCCCCCGTAAGTGAGCTCACAGTACAGATGCCTGCGAATGTAAATGCGCGCTGCCGCGCTCCCAAAACCAGCGCTATTAACAAAACATCTGGCGGAATTGGAAAAAATGATGACTCTGCAAATGCTATCAAAGCAAGCGCCAGAGTTCCGTATTTTGTGTCCGCCCAGCTCAGTACCCAGTCATAGCTTCTACGGATGATATTTCTCTTTTCCACTGTGATTCCTGTCACTGATCCTGTGGTCTCCAATTTTCAAACTCCTTAATATTTAAAAAATGTTCGAACAAAAGCAATAGTATCCCGAAATCCATTGATATAACTTACTTCATTGTCATAAATAGTCGGGATGGGAATATGATAAAAATTGCCGCTATTTTTAGCAGCTTTTATTAGTATTTCGGTCTCAAATTCATATTTCTTAGACTGAAACGGAGCAGACAATTTTAATATTTCCAAAGAAACCAAACGAAACCCACATTGCGAATCGAATATCCGTTTTTTAACCTTTAATGAAACTATGGCGGAAGTAATAAAGTTGCTAACGATACGTGCCACTGGCATTTTTTGCAGAACAAACTCCCGTTTTCCTAAAATAAAAGTGCCTCGCCCCTTTTCAAATGCATCGATAAATTCTGGAATTTTCTCGGGTAGATGCTGTAAATCAGAATCGATAAAGATTACTGCCGCACAATCAGGAAAATATTTTTTTATATAATCGATGCCACGAATCAAAGCTGCACCTTTTCCAAGATTGCGTTTATTCGCCAAATAGATAGGGCTTCCAACATTTTTAACCACTATCGCCGTGTCATCTGTGGATCCATCATCAACGACGATAATTTGGACATCGGGACAAACAGAATCAATTCGAGCGAGTAATTCTTCGATTGAATTTTGTGCGTTATATGCAGGAATTAATATAATATAATTAGATTTCATAATTTTTGAAATTGGAATCCAATCAATTTTTCAGACAAATTATATTGAGGATTGCTACAATCAAATTTGCTACTGAAATAAAAAAGGCTGCACCTGATTTAATGTCAGAATACAGCCTAATCAATCGGGGCGACTGGATTTGAACCAGCGACCCCTTGACCCCCAGTCAAGTGCGCTAACCGAGCTGCGCTACGCCCCGATTTGTGTGCTAATTTTAAATAAAAAAAAGGACTTATGCAATAGGTTATTTATTTTTAGACTCGGTATTTTGAATGAATTCCTGCAGCTCGAGCAGCTGTTTTTTAAGCTCAAGGAGTGTGTCTTCCCGGTGCATATCCTGGAATGATAAGTTTAATTGCGAATCGGTTGCTTGCAATTGCTTTAGTTTGTTTTTTGCACCTTCAATTGTGTATTTTTCCTGATACAATAGTTTTTTGAGCAAAAAAATTGTTTTTATTTCATCCAGGGTGTAAATTCTGTTGCCCGCACGATTTTTCCCAGGTTTTAATTGCTTGAATTCCGTTTCCCAATAACGAAGCACATATTTTTTTAACGAAGTTATTTCACTAACTTCGCTAATGGAATAATATAATTTTTTGATCTTTTGTGGCTGCATTAGGCGCTCAATTTTGTTTTTATTTTATTAAAAACAACGGATCCATAGGAAAACATACTAATATATCTTTGAAAATGAAGGAAAATATCAGAGTCCTGACAAGCCAATTTTATTTTTTTTGAAAAAGCCGGGAGAAAGTCAAATAAATAAATGCCAATTCTCGGCAGCTTCATAAAATTGATGGTGGATTGGGGTTGCATTCCAAGGTTGACACCTAAAACATATCCCGCTTCTTTTGCAACCGCAATTACGCTCTCATTGCATTTTCCAAACGGATAAGATAGTGATCGAATTTGTATACCCAGATTTTTCTCAAGAACTGCTTTTGATACGTATAATTCATGCTCAACTTCACTTATTGATAAATCAGGCAAAAAAGCATGTGTTTTTGTGTGCGATCCGACCTCCCACCCTGTTTCGAGCAGCTTTTCCAGCAATGAATAATCCGCGTGCATTGCGCGGTGATTTAAAAATTGGTAGTCCCAAGCATTTGTTTTTCCCACATAATCACTTATAACAAAACAGCAGCCAACAAAATTGAATTCACTCATTATTTTAGCCGCAGCATCGAGGCATTCGTAAGAATCGTCGAAGGAGATAATTATAGATTTTGCGCCAACAGGTAGTTGGTTTTGATGCCGGGTAAAATATTCGTGCAGGGTTATTGTCGAAAAGCCATTCTGAGACAGCCATGTCATTTGTTTTCTGAATTGTGAAATTGTCGTTCGGGCTATACCCGCTCCAATTACATTAGAAACGGCATGATATGCGAGAATCGGAATGGCCATTCTTTTAATTATGACAGTATATCGTTCAATTCATGATACGGCAAATCGAAAGCTTCGGCGACGCCACGATACGTGACTTTGCCATCAACCATATTTACACCTTTGAATAATTCCGGATTCTTTTTCAAACAACCTGGAAATCCATAATTAGCGATATCCATTGCATAGCGTAATGTGGCATTTGTCAAGGCAATAGTCGAAGTTTTTGGAACGGCACCTGGCATGTTTGCGACTCCATAATGTACCACACCATCGATTTCGTAGGTTGGTTTGTCGTGTGTTGTTGCATGAATCGTTTCAACACAACCACCTTGGTCTACGGCAACGTCGACAATAACTGAACCTTTTTTCATCAATGATAACATACTTCTTGTTACCAAATGCGGTGCTTTCGCACCAGGAATGAGAACGGCGCCAACTACTAAATCGGCTTGTTGAATGGCATTGCGGATATTTTCAGGATTGGACATAATTGTACGCACATTCTTCGGCATTACATCATCGAGATAGCGCAAACGCTTTAAATTAACATCCAGCAAGGAAACTTGGGCGCCCATTCCCGCGGCCATTTTCGCAGCATTCACCCCAACAATTCCGCCGCCGAGGATTACCACATTTGCAGGCTCAGTACCGGGAACACCACCTAAAAGCACACCGATGCCACCATGGATTTTTTCCAGGCAACGAGCACCCTCCTGGATTGACATTCTGCCGGCGACTTCACTCATTGGAATTAATAATGGCAATGAGCCGTCCGGGGCTTCAACGGTTTCATAGGCAATCGCTACTGATTTTGATTTCAAGATGCCGTCGGTTAATTCTCTGGAAGCTGCAAAATGAAAATAGGTAAAGACGATCTGATTTTTACGAATCAAACCGTATTCTTGCGGTAAAGGCTCTTTTACTTTAATTATCATTTCTGCTTTAGCAAATACATCATCCGGTGTGTCAAGAATTGTTGCACCTGCGGCCACATAATCCGCATCGGTAAATCCACTCCCAATTCCGGCATCTTTTTCGACATAAACTTTATGATTTTGTTGTGTTAGCAACTCTGCACCAACAGGAACTAATGCAACTCTGTTTTCCAGGGTTTTGATCTCTTTTGGAACACCAATGATCATCCCAACCTCCATACATTGAAGAAATTCATTAATTTACAGGCAACAAAATAGATTGCACCAACCGTTCAAAATCAAACAGCTTCTTAGCCTGAAGCTGTATTTCTTGAGCAGTCACATTATTAAGCCCCTTAGAAATATCATCAAGTGATATATTTTTTTTCATATAAATTTCCATTTTTGCCAGGCGATTCATTCTGTTTGAAGTACTTTCGAGGGATAACAATAAATTGCCTTTTAGCTGCGATTTCGTTCTCTCAAGTTCTTCGTCTAATATGGAATTTTCTTTCAGATTATCAAGTTCTTTAATAATAAGTTCCAAACTTTTCGCAACTTTTCCCTGCTCCGTACCAGTGTAGATGCAAAAAACGCCAGAGTCTACGAAGAATTCCAAATATGAATAAATATTATAACAGAGCCCGTGTTTTTCGCGCACTTTTTGAAACAACCGCGATGACATTCCTCCGCCTAATAATGTATTAAGCACCAGAAGCGGATACTTCATTTTGTTGCTATACTCAATTGTAGTAGTCCCAAGACATACATGAGCTTGCAGAGAATCCTCAATATATTTTTGCTTAATCTGTTGTGATTTCAGAGGCTTTGCCATAGGCAGTTTTGGTGCTTTGACAAGTGCACTAAACTTCTTTTCAATGAGATCGCATATTTCCGGATGATGCAGATTGCCAGCTGCTGCAATAACGATTCGATTGCCAGTATAATTTTTATGGAAATATTCAAGGAGCATGTTCTGATCAAAACTTTTTACAGTTTGTTCAGTGCCAAGAGTTGGAAAGCCGAGTGGATGGGGTCTGAATAAATCAGCAAAAAAATAATCATGAATGCGCTCTTCAGGAACTTCCTCCGATGCACGAATTTCTTCAAGCACAACTTCCTGTTCTTTTTTGATTTCTGATTCATTAAAAAGCGATTCTTGCAGGATATCTGCCAGAACATCAATAGCCAAGGGAAGATGTTCATCGAGAATATGTGCGTAGTAGCAGGTTAGATCTTTGCTGGTAAAAGCATTGAGATGTCCCCCGACATTTTCAATACTTTCAGCAATTTGAAAGGCACTGCGCTTTTTAGTCCCCTTAAAGAGCATGTGTTCGATAAAATGTGAAACACCATTATTTGTTGAATTTTCGTTCCGGCTACCAACTTCGAGCCAAATGCCAAACGAAACAGAACGCACATGAGGTATTTTCTCGGTGACAATTCTTATTCCGTTTGACAGGATCGATTTATTAATGTGTGTATGCTTTTGTTCCACATTTTTTCTTGATAAAATACGAGAATACTATTCCGACTGCAACAAAGCTTTTCGGCTTAAATTCATTTTGCCAGAATCATCGACACGCACAAGTTTCACCTCAATTTCCTGACCTACTGAAAGGATATCTTCAACTTTATTGACGCGTTGCGTATCAATTTCTGATATATGAAGCAACCCTTCCTTGCCAGGTAAAATTTCTACAAATGCACCGAAGTTGGTTATCTTTTTAACCTTGCCTTTGTAAACTTTTCCAGCCTCCGGGGTTGCAGTCAGGCCCTCGATAATTGAGATTGCCATTTTAGCGGCCCCTGGTTCAGTTGAAGCAATTTTCACTGTACCATCGTCTTCGATATCGATTGTTGCACCGGTCCGGTCAACAATATCACGAATTACCTTCCCGCCCGGTCCAATAACAGCGCCGATTTGATCGGGCTTGATATTCATTGTTAAGATACGTGGTGCATATTTCGACATCGATTCGCGTGATTCGGGTAATGCTGCGTTCATCGAATCAAGAATAGAAAGTCGCGCTGTTTTGGCTTTGTCGAGTGCAATTTCCATGATTTCGCGGGAAATACCCCGCACTTTGATATCCATTTGGAAAGCAGTAATTCCATCTTTTGTTCCTGCGACTTTAAAATCCATATCACCCAAATGATCTTCATCACCGAGAATATCTGTGAGAACTTTAAAATCATTTTCTTCTTTTATCAATCCCATCGCGATGCCTGCTACCGGTGATTTAACAGGAACACCGGCGTCCATCAAGGCCAATGACCCTGCACAAACAGAAGCCATCGACGAAGAACCATTCGATTCCAGAATTTCGGAAACGATTCTGATAGTATAGGGAAAGATAACATCGGATGGAATGATAGGTTTCAATGCACGTTCAGCCAAATTTCCATGGCCAATTTCCCGGCGGCTCACACCCCGGATCGGGCGTGCTTCGCCAACACAAAATGGTGGAAAATTATAGTGAAGCGTATAAGATTTAAAGTATTCACCTTCCAGAGCGTCCATTCGTTGTTCATCAACTTTTGTTCCCAAGGTTACAACAGCAAGTGCTTGCGTTTGACCACGGGTAAAAAGGCTTGAACCATGCGTCCGTGCAAGAAGACTTGTTTTGCTCTCAATATGGCGAATATCGTCCATATCGCGGCCATCAAGCCGGCGCGAATCTTTCATAATCATGGCGCGTGTATATTCTTTTTCGATATCATGCATGACGGATTTTATGTCATCTGTTGCGTCAGGGAATGCTTCTTCAAGGCTAGGAATGTATTCTTCTTTAAAATCGTTTAACGCTTTTTTTCGGTCTTCTTTTACCGTGAGTTTAAGACATTCCTGCAGTTTTTCGGTTGCGTCTGTCCGTATCCGCTCAACAAGTTCACCGGCAATGGGCTCAACAACATATTCACGTTTCGTCTTCCCAGCCAACTCGACGAGTTCTTCAATCGTTTTAACGATCTCTTTGGCAACGTTGCTTCCAAATTCGATTGCTGCCAGCATATCCGCTTCTGCAACTTCTGATGCTTCACCTTCAACCATCATGATTGAATCAGCACTCGCCCCTATCATCAGATCGATATCGCTTTCATCCAGTTGTTCATAAGTTGGATTGGCGACAAATTCACCGTTAACCCGGCCAACACGTACGCCAGCAATCGGCCCTGCCCATGGAATATCCGAAATTGCCAACGCAGCAGAAGCGGCGCACATTCCTAAAACATCGGCGTCATTTTCTTTATCAACGGACAAAATTTGAATCTGGATCTGGACTTCATTCATGTATCCATCTGGAAACAATGGACGTAAACAACGGTCTGTAAGTCGTGCACTTAATATTTCTTTTTCACTTGGTCTTGCTTCGCGTTTGATATAGCCACCAGGAATTTTTCCTGCGGCATACGCTTTTTCACGATAATCAACACTAAGCGGAAAGAAGCCCATATTGGATGCCTTATCCGATCCAACTACCGTAGCGAGAAGACTTGTGTCTCCCATTTTCAGCAGTATGGCACCATGGGCTTGTTTCGCAAGTTCGCCAGTTTCAAAGACGATCTTTTGGTCGTTAATCGTTGTTTCTTTACTAATAGTCATTATAATGACGCTCCTTAAAGGGAAAATCTTTACTTCGTCGAATCCTAGAACTAACTAGTATAAATATTTAGCGACGAATATTTAGTTTTTTGATAATTTCTCTGTAGCCTTCGATATCTGTCTTAATCAGATAATTCAAAAGACGACGGCGCTTGCCAACCATTTTTAGCAATCCAAGCCGGGAATGGTGGTCTTTTTTGTTTTTCTGGAAATGCTCTTTTAAATCAGAAATTCTTTTCGTTAGCATTGCAATTTGTACTTCTGCACTTCCAGAATCTTTTGAATCCTTACCAAATTCATTCATAATTTCCTGATTCACTTCTTTTGTAAGAGGCATTTGAAATCTCCGCTTATTTTCTGGCTTTTTAAATTATGTTTTATAAGTTGATTTTAAAAAAAAAGTTGTTTCGGTTTTATCTTTTTGTAACTGTTTAATTAGTGCTTGCGGATTAGAAAATTTAACTTCATTGCGTATTTTTTTTAAAAAATGGACCCGCACCATTTTACCATAAATATTCTCTGAAAAATCGAAAATATTTACTTCCAAACTCAATGATTCTTGTGCAAAAGTTGGACGAATTCCGACATTTGCCATACCAAAATATGATTCATTTCCGATAGATGCGCGTACTGCGTAAACCCCCATTTCCGGCATAATCTTGTTCAATTTTGCAATATCGAGATTTGCCGTCGGGAAACCCAGGTTACGCCCGCGTTTATCCCCAAAAACAATAGGTCCGGCAATACTGTATGGATAACCCAATAGTTCGTTAGCGCGCACTATTTCACCGTTAGCGATTAGCCGTCTAATGGTTGATGAACTTATTATTTCATCATTAAACGCATAGCGATCAAGTTTCTCGACCTCTATCGCTTCATCGGAAAAGGCAGCGTTTAAAGTTTCGAAATCGCCCTTTCGCGCATTGCCAAAATTATGATCAAACCCGACAACGATACCCATTAAACCAATTTTGGTTTTCAAATAATTCTCGATGAATTCCACAGAAGTGAATTTGGCGAATTGGTTATTAAATTCTATCACATAAACACTTTGAATGCCCGCTGCTTTTAGCATCTCAAGTTTTTCATCGAGAGTGGTAATAATTTTAATCGGAATTTCCCGGTTGCTATTTACGACCATCTGCGGATGCGGTTCGAAAGTAACCACTGCAGGTTTGCCATCGAGTTTTTTAGAAAGAACAATTACCCGGTTCAATAAATATTTATGACCGAGGTGGACACCATCAAAAGTACCAATAGTCAGAATGTTTTTAGCTTCAAATTGGAAATTATCAATCCCGTGATAAACATTCATTTGATGGTTTATTTTCCTTTAAAGCTGAAATAAAGTCTTCAATTTTAAATGCTGAATCAATATGATAGTCACCAATTCGAGTCCGTCGAAGTTCTGAAATAAAGGCACCACTTTTCAAGTCTCTTCCAATATCACGGGCGAGAGAGCGTATATATGTTCCTTTTGAACAGCAAATTTTGAGAACACATTCATCATTATTTAATTCGAGTACAGTCAATTCGTAAATTGTGACTGGCCGCGGTTCACGGATTATCGTTTTTCCTTCCCGGGCATATTCATAAAGTTTCTTGCCTCGAACTTTTAAGGCTGAATACATGGGTGGAATCTGCTCAATTTCACCACGGTAATTCTTCAAAACTGCTTCAAGACGATCGATGGTTAAATCGATTGGCGCGAACTCTTGAACAACTTTTCCAGTAATATCATGGCTATCTGTTTCTACACCAAATTTAAAGCGAGCGATATATTCCTTGGGCAGACCCATAAGTTTTTCTACGCTTTTCGTCGCTTTGGCAAAGCAGACGAGCAACAATCCGGTTGCGAACGGATCCAGCGTACCTGCGTGCCCAACTTTGCGAATTTTTGAGACTGAACGAAGTTTATTGACTACATCAAATGAAGTCCAGTTAACAGGCTTGTCAATTGGAACAATCTGTCCCGAATAAAGATGCTCCCGGCTAATATTCATCGAATGCATTTACTTTTTAATTGAATTCAACAAATTATTTATGCGATCAGCATGATCCAGTGTGTCATCATAAATAAACTTCAGTTCAGGCATAAATTGCAGTTTCGTTTGTTGGCTGATTTCATTCTTAAAAAAACCGACTGCATCCTGGAGACCTTCCAGTGCTTCTGCTTTTGTAACTTCTTCTCCCATTATGCCGACATACACTTTCGCACTTCGAATGTTGTCAGTAACTTTAACTTGTTGAACAGTAATTTGCTGCGCGTGGGGGTGTTTCCACCTAAAGGTAATCGCTTCTGAAATAATTTGCCGCAACAACTGGGATACGCGATCCGCTCTTTTTTTCATTTATGTTATCCGAGTTCAAAAAGCTGCCGCACTATTTCAACTCGCCCATCCTGTTCAATAAAAGTTAATATTTTTGTGAAAATTTGCTCGAGGTGTCTTTTATTATTCGACACAATTGCAACGCCAAGCAATGCTAAACTATGATGGTCATTTTCAGCTACTTCGGCAATCGACACATTAAATTTCTGCCTGATTCTCTCTTTTAAACTCTTAACTACGGATCTTTTATCTTTTAAAGAGTGGCTATCAATGATTAACATCTCTATTTGGCAAATTGCTACCAACATCACGCTAACTTACGTTTAATCTCAACAATTTTAATAGTTTCAATTACATCATCAACGTGGATATCATCATAGCCTTCGATGCCTATTCCACACTCAAACCCGGTGGCCACTTCTTTAACATCATCCTTGAAACGCTTCAAAGAAGAAATCTTGCCTTCATAAACCAACTTGTTGTCGCGATAAAGTCGAACAGGATCATTGCGATGAATCTTACCGGAGGTGACATAGCAGCCTGCAATTGTTCCAATTTTCGGGACTTTGAATGTTTCGCGAACTTCAATTGTCCCGCTGGTTTCCTCTTTAATTTCCGGAGAAAGCATCCCTTCAAGGGCTGCTTTTACATCGTTCACAGCATCATAAATAACTTGATAGAGCCGAATGTCGATCTCTTCCTTTGAGGCAAGATCGCGTGCTTGTAGTGCAACTCGTACGTGAAAACCTATAATAATTGCATCAGATGCCACAGCGAGATTCACATCGGTCTCGGAGATACCGCCAACCGCTTTGTGAATCACATTAACCGCAACTTCACTTGTCGATAATTTCATTAAGCTATCGGCAATGGCTTCCACGGATCCATCCACATCTGCTTTAACGATAATATTTAATTCGCGAACGCTGCCCTCTTTAATTTGTTTGGATATTTGATCCAGCGTCATGTGTTTCACTTGACGGATTTCCTGCTCACGCCGAAGTTGCTGGCGTTTCATGCTAATATCCCGCGTTTCTTTTTCGGTATTCATAACCACGAGTCTGTCCCCGGATTGAGGCACGGAAGAGAAACCGATAACCCGTATTGGTGTTGATGGCGGTGCTTCTTTAACACGCTTCCCTCTTTCATCGAGAAGTGCCCGCACCCGGCCGTAAGTTAACCCGGCCACAAAAATATCACCAACACGCAGAGTTCCAGCCTGGACGAGCACAGTTGCAATCGGTCCTTTACCCTTGTCCAATTCGGCTTCAACTACCAATCCCCGTGCAGCCCGGTTCGGATTTGCTTTTAATTCCAGCATTTCTGATTCGAGTAAAATTCCGTCGAGCAGTTTATCGATGCCCATACCTGTCTTCGCAGATATTTCAGTATCTTGATATCCACCACCCCAACTTTCAACTAAAACATTATGGGTCGATAATTGTTGTTTTACTTGATCCGGGTTGGCATTTGGTTTGTCAATTTTATTAATCGCGATAACAATCGGAACATTCGCTGCTTTCGCATGATTTAAAGCTTCCAATGTCTGTTCCTGCACACCATCATCAGCCGAAACTATCAAAATAACTATATCCGTAGCTTGAGCACCGCGAGCACGCATAGCAGTAAATGCTTCGTGCCCTGGGGTATCAAGAAATGTAATATGCTTGTCTTCTTTCACCGTTACTTCATAGGCACCAATATGCTGGGTAATACCACCCGATTCACCAGCAATTACATTACTTTCACGCATGTAATCCAGCAGCGAAGTCTTGCCATGATCCACGTGCCCCATAATCGTTACAACGGGCGGACGTGGTCTTAAATTTTCCTCATCTTCAACTTCATCAAAATCTTCTTCTTCCAGAGAGGCAAACTCTTTTTCTTGCTCAACATTAAATCCAAATTCATCGGCAAGCATGGTAATTGTATCCATATCAAGCCGCTGGTTTATCGAAATCATCATTCCCAAATCGAGGCATGTTTTGATAATCGATGATGCATCGATCTCCATCAGTTTTGCCAAATCTGCAGCTGAAATAAATTCCGATACTTTAATCGTCGAAATTTCAATATCGTCAATTTCTTCATCATCGGCTGATCGTGCTTTTTTGTGCTTACGGCGGCCCTTACCCTCATCCATTGCGGCTAATGTCTGCTTAATTGATGCAGAAATTTCTTCATCACTAATTTGACGTTTTTTCTTGCGGCGTTTTTTCTTGCCTTTCTTGCCACCAGCATCCTTGGATTCGGCTTTATCTTTAGCCTCCACGCCATTTGTATCGGAAGGTGTGGTTTTAGCAGGTTTATCAGTAGCGACAACTTCGTCCTTCGATTTTGGCTTTCGTGGTTTGGCATCCGAAGTTTTTTCTGCACCAGCACTCTTACCCTTTTCTTCTTTTGTCTCTTTTACAGGGGGCATATCTTTGGCTGGAACCGCAGTTTTCTTATTAACGCTGACTGGCTCTACAGCATCACTTTTAGCGGGTTGTTCACGAACCGGTTTTTGAATCTCATCAACCTTCTTATGCGTCCCTTCTTTAATTTGCTCGAGAGCTTCTGCTTTTGCAGAATCCACAGCAATTTTCAGAACTTCTTCCTTTGAAGGAGTTTTACGCTTCGTTTTTTTAACGACAACTTCTCGGGCGAATTTAAGTCGCTGATCCAGTTCTTCCTGTGCGACCTCCTTCTTTTTTTGCTCAACGGCCTTCTTTTCTTTCAGCTTCTTGCGAAAATCATATTCCGCTTCGCCTGATGTCTCCCGTACGGCCTTACCCAAATATTTTTTTGAGACGATCCCATACATTTCATCTGTCACCAGGCTCATATGGTTTTTTACTGAAAAACTATGCTTCGTTAAAAAACCAAGTAAAGCTTCGTTGGAAACATTGCATTCTTTTGCTACCTGAAATATTCTTCGTTTTGCAGCCAAGTTAAAATCACCCTGTTTATAAATTATTCTTCAATTTGTTCAAATATCGTATCAGCCGTTTTTTTACCGATACCTTCAATAGCCAATAAACCATCCCTGCCCAGACTCATGATATCATGAACTGAATAAACATCAGCAAGGTGTAACTTTTGGATAATCGATGGCCTAATCCCTTCTAAATCTTCCAGGCTAACTTCTTTTTCTTTCTCTTCCTGAATCATTGCTGTATATTCGGATTCTTTTAAAATCTCAACATTATAACCTGTCAATCGACTGGTGAGCCGCCGGTTCAAGCCGCCCTTGCCTATAGAAATAGAAACTTGTTCATCGGCAATCACTGCAACAGCGGACTTGTTGTCTTCGTCAATAATTACTTTTAGTGGCTTCGCAGGACTTAATGCACGTGAGATAAATGTGGCAGGATCGGTACTAAATGGAATGATATCTATTTTCTCATTATTCAGCTCTTTGCTAACCGCCTGAATTCGAATGCCCTTCATGCCAACGCAAGCGCCGACGGGATCAATACGTTTGTCGTTGGAAAAGACAGCAATTTTTGAACGTTCTCCCGACTGTCTTGCAACATTTTTAATTTCAATTATGCCATCATAAATCTCCGGCACTTCAAGTTCAAAAAGGCGGATCAGAAATTTAGGGTTCGCACGAGATACGATAACTTCAGGACCACGAGCACTTTTTCTCACTTCTTTTACAAGCACGCGGACACTTTCTCCCCGGTGATACCGCTCACTTTCAATCTGCTCGTTTTTAGGCAACAACGCTTCCGTACGATCGATGAGAAGAAAAATATCATTCCGATTAATTTGTCGAATATCACCTAAAATAATTTCACCTATTCGATTGTTGAATTCGCTATAAATAACTTCTTTTTCAACATCCTTAATTCGCTGATTCAGATTTTGTTTTGCGCTTGTAATCAGCCTGCGCCCGAAGAGCATTGGATCCAATATTTCAATAAAATCATCCCCGACTTCAAGCGATGATTCAACCTTTCTGGCTGATTCAAGATCAATTTCATTGACTGGATCAACAACTTTGTCAACAATGACTTTGCTTTGATAAATCTCGATTTCACCTTTATCCAGATTGACAAATATTTCGAAATTATCAGAAGAGCCGTATTTCTTATTAATCATCGAAATGACTATTCCCTCAATGATTTCACTAAGCTGTTCTTTTTCGATATTTTTTTCTTTGACAATTTGACTAAAAGCGTTGGCAATTTCATTATTCATTTTGAACTCTATCCTCCAGGCGAAGGTCGCAACTTTTTATTGTGGTATAAACTGTTATTTCCATTTTATTTGAATTAAGGCTTTATCGATAGATTCGTAAAATATTTCATGAATTTCTTCATTTTTCTTTATGATAACATACTCAGATTCAGCACTGACGATTTCACCGTCTCTTTCGTGCTTCACCTCATTGAGTTGATAATCAATCTTGATGAATCGGCCAATATTTCTGGCAAAATCACGCTCCGTTTTCAGCGGTCGATCCATTCCAGGAGAAGAAACATCAATTCGATAAGCCGATTTTATGATATTCTCTGTTTCTATAATTTGATTCAATTCTCTGCTGATCGAAACGCATTTCTTTATTGGTATCCCCCCAACTTCATCGACATAAATGCAAATCACAGGGTTATTCTGACTCCCTTTTATTTCAAGGTCGACGAACTCTATGTTTTTATTGTCGATAAGAGGCTTAACAATTTCGAGTAATGTGTCTTTTAAACGCTTCATGATTTTTTTCAGGCAATAAAAAAGTGGGCTTTAGGGCCCACTTAGCACAAAATGTAATGAAGATTTAATTTAATTGCAAGTATTTTGTTTTGCACTTAAGTATTAATATTAATCACTATTTTCCGCCAATAATCGTTTTGCTTCGGATAACGAGGGGCTTTTTTCGTAATCTACCACAATTTTCTCAAGACATTTTTTAGCTGCATCCAAATTGTCGGCTAACAAGTAACATTTAGCTGCATCGAGTAAAAATTGAGGCGCGTTATAACCATCCTGGAATTTGTCCACCGCATCTGCATATACTTGAGCAGCTTTTGCAAAATCACCGCGCTCATCATAGCTTACTGCCAAGCCTCGCATGGCTGCGACGGATAACAAGTCGTCGTCATTGTAATCATCTAAATATATCTGAAAATATTTTTCCTGATTTACATAATCATTCTTGGCTCCATAGGCTTTTCCAAGGTAGATGAGACCTGCTCCGGCATTCATCGTTCCATCAAAGTTTTGCGACAGGGCCGTCAATATATCGATAGCTTCATCAAATTGTCCAGACTCAAAAGCGGCTTTACCGCGAGATAATTCTACGGCGGCATTTTGTTCTGATACAACTTTATCCTGTTGGACCCAATATGAAAGTGCGATCACCGCGATTATTGCAATTATTACATATGAAATTTCTTTCTGGTACTTTCGTCCGAGATCATACAATTCAAAAATCTTGGTGATAAATTGATCCTCTTTTAGTTGTCTTTTCGTCACTTTTGGGTTGAGTGACTTCTTTGCTTTTAACATCCCGACCTCTTTTTTGATCTGGCAGTTGCATTTAAAATGTTTAATTTTTCGCTGAAAATCTAAACATGGAATATCATAAATAATGGAGTTGAAAACAAGGTTTTTTTTAGTGTTATACCTTTATTTGGGATATTCATAAATTTTAAGAACAAATTGCCTGTTACCACGAAGTGCATGAAATATATTAATCCAGACAATTGATAATTACCACGGTGTATAATTCCAGTAATACTCATCCGACTTAATAATTTGCAGGCTAAAAAAAATATGTGGATATCTTCTTAAATTTAAATGAATAATATCAATATCAGTTCATTAAAAATCTGCTCGAAACACAAATTTGTTCAGGCTATAAAGTTGAATTGGCCAAGGCTGCATCGCCTCTATAAATCGAATTATTGATAAATCACCGTTGTTCGATTTAATAGTTTTTAAACTTAAAAATAAAATTAACTACTTTCATTTCGCATTCTGCCTATTTATTTTTAAACATCTCTAAATTTCTAAAAAAACAAAAGTTTAGTAAATTAAGTAACAAGCTTTAGATGAGTTGTTAAACTTAATTTTACTTACTTTTACTAAAAATTCAACAGGAATGACTGCCAACAAATCCATATTTTTAACTGTTTATTAAATGTGGACAATTTATCTTTTACCCTTCTCCTGAGATGGAATTCAATTTCTGAAGAATAAAATATTTTTTAAAAAGAAGTACTAACCGGGATTCCCAATTGGCAGGAAAAATAGTTATAGGTAAATGTGGATAATTAGTGGAAAACTTCATCTGCAAAGAAAAATGGAGTGCCCGCAGTTTTCAGACACAAGCAAATTAATATTTGTTTGTCGAATGAAGTAATATGATTCGCCAAAAAACGAAGTAAACAATGGAGCCTTTGGCGAATATTTACAATTTCCCCAGATTCTTGTTAAACCGGAACATTAATAATGATAGCGTACGCCAAAATTAAAATTGTAAGCGTATAGCGTTTTTAACCGGCTGTGCCAATCGGCTGAATCTGTCTCCCGCCGGTACCAATTCAGCGCAAATTGATATTTAAGATTTTCGTTGGCTGGAAGCCATTTTACAAACGGAAATTTTGGAAAAGATAATTTCAATTGCAGATCTACCGCCGAAGCACCATCCAATTTTGGATCGACTGTCCTTAACTCATCATCAATTGTGTAAGATTTTTTAAAGAATTCCGCTTTGGATTGCTGGTGGGTCCTGATACCGACACCGATGATACTTTCATCACGAATATAAGTTTGGAAAAGAGTAGAAATTGTATGCCCTTTGACTTCCCAGTCATCCCAATAATAACGATAACCCAGTTGCACGGATGATCGCGTAAAAATGTGGTAATTTAAACGGGTCGCAGCCGCGCGTCGAATACGCGAATTCGGGTGGATTGGCTCCATGTAAACGACATCGGTTGTCGTGGGTACTGTTACAACCTGATAATTATCCGACAAGTGCCCTGAATTCTTTGTGTGCGAATAAATGGCCTGCACAACAGTTCGTGGTGTAAGATTTTGTGTGATTTGAAAAGTTGCAGTGGTCACATTTAAATCTCTTTTCCAGAAGCGTGTTTGCGGGAAAACCTTATCCATACTGCGAACAAATCCAACTTGCACGATTGTATTATTTTGAGCGAGAGGCTGAATGAAATTTCCCGTTATCGTCGTTGATGTGTAATCATGTTCAGTACTGTATAAAAGATTGAGAACCGCCGTTCGGTCACCAAAATTATGATTCACACCGCCACCAAACTGAAATCGCAAATCATCAGGCGTATTATCCGCGCCGCCGTTTTCTCTTGAAGTCGCAGATGTTACACCATCTACCTCGAAACGGCTTTTTGTTGAAGCCGCACTCACTGCGTCCACGAGAAAACGTCCGTTGAATGATGTTCCATCTGAAACTTTGCGTGTAATCGAAAAGTTCGGGTATAAAACCACCACACCAAAATTATCAGCATATCCGCTCATATTTGCTTGAATTTCGTTTTGTGGAACATCTTGTGCGATAATTAGACCTGGTAGGCATAACACGAATAAAAGAGTAAAAAACCAGTTTTTATCCACAACCACAGCCCCCACTTTGCGCGCCGGTTGCTCCCGCAGCACCTTCCCTGTGCTCAATAAAATGTTCCTGAATTCCGGCATCGATCGGATTTTCATTAAATATCATAATCGGGTCTGCTAATTTTTCTCTTTCCCAGGGTTTTACGGCAGCACAACTGGAAAATAGTATGGCAAGTGCAAGTAAAACAAAAACTTTCAACATCTATTTCTCCTTAACTAATTTTTCAATTTCAGTGATAAAAGAGGATTTATCGCTTTCCTTAAACCCATTATGCCGGTATCGAATCGCGCCCTTTGTATCAATAAAAATAGTGGTTGGCATTGCAGCAGGTATATATAATTTTGGCAATTCTTTGTTTTTATCAAAAATTATTGGGAAGGGAATGTCTTTGCCAATCTTCTTCAGGAATCTCACCGCATTTTTTTTATTGTTATCTAAATTGATAGCTATGACCACCAAATTTTGGTCGCGATATTTTTCCTGAATTTCTATAAGAAATGGCATCTCTTTTAAACAAGGCGCACACCAACTGGCCCAAAAGTCCAAAATCACAATTTCACCTTTGAAGTCCGCTAAACGAATGCTATCCCCTTCCAGCGTTGTTGCTGTAAATGGAACAGCCATTTCTCCCGGGTTTTGGGCATACAAAGGGCAAGAAATTATCAGAAAAACCCGAAAAGTTTTTTTAAAAAAAAGGTGTGCTTTAAAAAACGGATTCATATCCATTAAAATTGACTTAATCATCTTCTTCCTCATCGTCATCATCCCATTTTTCCCCGTGGCATTGATAACAGGACGGTGTTTTTACCAATCCTCGATCTGTTACAGCAATATCGCCTTTTAATTCAGGTCCGTGGCATTCTGCATTGCTGCATTCTGCCTTGACTGAAAACGGTTCGTCGAGGCCACTTTTGTGTTTTGCCGTGCCCTTTTTAACTTTATGATCGGATGGTGGGCCCACCTTTTCTGCGCTCATAAATGGTGGATCGCATGCCATAACCAGCAATGAAACCAATACCAATAGTATTCCACTTAATCTTGCCATTTCAATCCTTTTATAAAACATTATTTGATTTTGGTTTCAATTATACAATTTAAAGTGAAAATTGATCAAGATAAATTTAAAAAAAATAATAACAATGCGATTTAATTCTGTATTCCATTATTCAATCGGTTTAAAAACAGATGGTTAAAATATAAAAACAGCACGGCACTTAAAATACCAATAAACCCGACTAAACCGTACTCCCCGATCAGTTGATTCTCACGCACATAATCCACCATAAACCCCAGAATTGGTGCAAGAACGACGGTTGCCACACGTCTGGATTGAGATTCAATCGAGAGAATTGTAGCGCCATGTGCTTCCGTAGAATGTGAATCAAATCGGCTTACCAAAAATGGGCGCCACAGGTTTTGCAGCATAAACAAAAGTATAAATGCAATAGCCACAAGTGCTAAAGATCGATAAAATCCTGCCATAGTAATTATCAGTGAAATCGCGGCAAACAGTCCCCAACACTTAAAGGCAGCTTGATATTCTTCTCCCAAAAATTGGATGATTTTTTGCGCATTACGGCTTACTACGGCAGACATAATAAACAAAACTGTGTATGTTGGCACAACAAAAATAACCGATTTTTGCGCAGAAGTTAGTTCATTTGCAAAAGCAAAGTGGATCAATACGCCGGCAGCTAATGTCTGCAATACCGGTTGCAAATAATCCTTCATTGAATTGAAGACCCCCTCAAATCCCATGGATTCAAAAATGAGGTGGCGCAAATATTTTGATTTTAACGACATGGCCAATCCGTCTTTTGTGTGCAAAAAAAGTTGGCGAACGGATTTGAAATTGTCCGTGCTCCCATCAAGCTCTGCAGGATAACTGGCTATGTTTATAATACTTACAATATATGGAATGCAGGAAAAATAAAAAATGGCGGTGTATTCTTTGAAATAAAAGACAAAAAAGCCAGAGATTATTGCCGACAATGCGGAACCAAGTTTACTCCACGAACGCGTTAATCCATAATATCGTAACCGTTCGTTTTCTTTGCCCTGACTGCGCAACCAGGAGAAAATCATTGCCTTGTGTGTCCCTGTACGAAATGCATCCCCGATGGCGTAAAACAACATCGCGATAAAAAACGCCGAATATCGTACGCTCACAGCAAACACGAGGAAACTAAGAATATAAGCCACAAACGAAACGATCATTGAGCGGCGGCGTCCATAAATATCTGCAATACTGCCCGAAGGGATTTCGGCAAAATTAACCATTAGTTCACGAAAGGCGAAAAGAGTCCCAACTTGGAAAAAAGATAGATTTTTTTCCAGCAATGCGAGCACGATAAATGGTTCGAAATATCGCTGGTTCTTGAGAAAACCGTAGGCGCAAAACCGGGCCAACATGGATATGTTATACTTCAAAATGTGATCTCAAGTCTTTAATGTTTAATTTTGTTAGCCTTCATATCGATAATCAAACCGCCATTTTTCTGGCTACGATAAATCATTCAATCCATGGTAAATCGCTAAAAGAAAATCTCTATTATCAGCGGATAAATAATTCATCGTTCCGCCCATTCTACTGAATGTTTTTAAATAGCGTAAATAATATCCGGGATCACTTGGTGGTGGCTCGCCATTTTTTTGCCAATCCCATTCACTTTTTGCCAAATCAACGATCAGCATATAATGATTATCAATGTGTTTTCCATGTTGGATATGTAAATTCTGCGCCATGGATAGTGATTTTTCAAAAATCATTGGCGACATCACTGCTGAGCCGACCGACATATATACACCATTTTCCAGGCGGTTCACAGAATGGGCAAAAGTTAAAAAATCGCGTTGTGCCGTCCTGCCAATTGCACTGCATGAATTAAGCGGATGTGTATAAATAATATCATGTCCGATCATTGGGTGTCCGGTAAACGGAATCCCAAGTTTGAAGGCCGCAGCTTGAACACAATATTTTTTCATCGGAAATGGTATTTTCAACCAACCGGGCTCAATTTCAAACTGCTTCATCGTGTTTAACAAATCGAGCGCGGCGGAAGCCTGATCCAGCATGTTTTTATCTGAATTTTCAGCAATTTGGCGCAATTTTTTCTCCGATGGAATTTCAACGCCTTCCTTTTCAACCATGCTGCCGACCGACTCGCCATAGCCTTTTCCTTCAAAAGCTCCGACAATAATAGCCAGATTAATAAAATACCCGGTTTCCTGCCATATGCCAAATTCGCCTCGTTCCACATTTCCACGAACATCTTCGCTGCTCTCCCCCAGAAAAGCGAACTCCCAATCATGGATGATTCCCGCTCCATTTGTTGCGAGATGGGTGAGCCATCCCTGCTCCATCAATTTGATTATAACGGGTCCTAAACCATTTTTTATCGAATGCGCTCCAAAAGTCAACATAACCGGAGCATTTTTATTTCGCGCATTTTGAATCCGCGCAATGACTTCGTTTACTCGAATATTAAAAAGTTCGCTATAATTCTCAGATTTTTGATTCAATCGTACATAATCTTTTTCTATATTGACCTTGTTTTCTCGCATTGATAACGTTTTTACACGTATTTTTTTTCTATCAAATTGGGGATATGGCACCAGCAACTCCTTTTATTTAATTCATATTTCTATCGTCCTAATTAATTGGCTGGCCTATTAAAATCAAGTTGAATTTAATTTAAAATAATGTTACGCTTGAAAACACACAGGAAAAATTATCAAGTCGGGTCAAGTTACCATATTCTACTATCACTCAATATATTTTACTGCTCATTCGAGAAATAAATGCCATTAAAACATGTAAAACTCATAGGGCCTTTTAAGGAAATAGTGCCACTCAGCCAAAATCCCATGAAAGGACCATTGAGCGATGATGATCTTGAGATCAAGAAAGACAGTGCGCTACTCATTGAAAATGAGAAAATTATCACACTGGCAGATTTTGAAAAACTGTTAAAACAATATCCGAACGCCGAAGTCGAAAAACTCGAAGATCCGTTTGTTTGCCTGCCTGGTTTTATAGATGTGCATACGCATATGTGTTGGGCAGGCACCAGGGCACGTGATTATTCCCTGCGAACTGGCGGGATGTCTTACCTCGAAATTGCCAAAGCTGGCGGAGGCATTCTCGACACAATGCGTAAAACACGCGCAGCCTCATTCGACACCCTCACTGAAACATTGGCACAACGCTGCACACGACAACTTCGCGAAGGAATTACAACCTGCGAAGTAAAAAGTGGTTACGGTCTGACGGTAGAATCTGAGCTAAAAATGCTGCGAGTGATCAACCAGGTAAACTCATCGCACGCCATCGATCTCGTGCCCACATGCCTCGCTGCCCACATGCCTCCACCTGAATTTACCAACAAATCTTCTGAATATTTACAGCTGATTCTGGACGAACTTCTGCCACAAATTAAAAAGGAAAAACTTGCCAACCGGGTTGATATATTTATCGAAGAAAGTGCTTTTACACGGGAAGAAGCACAGCCTTTTCTCCAATCTGCGCAGAATATGGGATTTTCTCTGGCAATTCATGTTGATCAATTTACACCGGGTTCCAGTTTATTAGCCTGCGAACTTGGTGCAATTAGCGCCGATCACCTCGAAGCCAGTACAGAACGTGAAATGACTGCATTGGCAAAATCAAATACGATTGCGGTGGTTCTGCCCGGATGTTCGCTTGGCCTTGGGTTGAATTTTGCGCCTGCGAGAAAACTGTTGGATTTCGGTGCATCGGTTGTCGTCTCGACGGATTGGAACCCAGGCTCAGCGCCCATGGGAGATTTGTTGGTGCAAGCAGCCATATTGGGCGCCGCCGAAAAGCTTTCTGCTGCTGAAATTTTCACCGGAATAACGACACGTGCTGCCGCTGCGTTGGAGTTGCCGGACCGTGGCTCATTAGCTCCCAATAAACTCGCAGATTTCCAGGCTTACCCGTGCGATGATTTCCGCGAAATACTCTACAACCAGGGAAAATTAAAACCTGAAAAAGTTTGGAAACGGGGTGTCCGGGTTTAATTTTCAGATGATGATACAGATTTTCACGGTGTTGACTTTAAGAGCAAACTTGATTAATTTAGGTGAATATGCATCCACATATTTTGCCGAACTAACCAGCTCAGGATCTTATGAATCTCCCTCAAACGCTTGATCGCCTCAAACAAGACCAAAAATTTATGCGTAATGTCACTGCGTGGAAGCGGCAGCACGCCTGTGAAGCGCGATTCGAAGAATTTCCACAATCTATCGACAAGCGACTTGTGCGAGCATTGCAAGAAAATAGTATAAAGAAATTATACACACACCAGGCGCAGGCTGTCGAAAGAGTTCTCGCCGGGGAAAATGTGGTTGTCGTGACCCCAACGGCCTCTGGAAAAACAATGTGTTACAATATTCCAGTGATTAACACACTTCTACATAATCCTGAGGCCAGGGCTTTGTATCTTTTTCCGACGAAAGCATTATCACAGGATCAAATGCATGAAATCCATGATTTGGTGACGCATATGCAAGTTGATCTCAAAGTCTACACTTTCGATGGCGATACGCCGCAATCAGCCCGCAAGGCAATTCGTTCAGCGGGTCACATCGTCGTCAGCAATCCCGATATGCTGCATCAGGGCATCCTGCCACACCACACGTTGTGGATTAAATTGTTCGAAAATTTGCAATACATTGTTCTTGACGAAATTCATCATTATCGCGGTGTTTTTGGCAGCCATCTCGCCAATGTCATTCGCCGGCTGCGTCGAATTTGTGCATTTTATGGCAGCAACCCCCAGTTTATTTGTAGTAGTGCCACTATCGCGAATCCACGCGAACACGCCCAAAAAATAATTGAGGCACCCGTTACACTAATCGACGATAATGGCGCGCCGCGAGGTGAAAAACATTTTATACTTTACAATCCCCCTATCGTCAATGCCGAACTCGGAATTCGGGCAAGTTCCGTTAAAGAAAGCCAGAAAATAGCGCGCCATTTTCTCACTTCCAATGTGCAAACCATCATTTTTGCACGGTCGCGCATCAGAGTGGAAATCCTGACAAAATATTTGCAAGAAGCCATGCGAAAATTCAGCAAACTCAAAGGCCGGATAAAAGGATACCGCGGTGGCTACCTGCCCTTGGAACGGCGCGCCATTGAAAAAGGTTTGCGCTCCGGAGAAATCCTCGGCGTTGTCAGCACGAATGCCCTCGAATTAGGAATCGACATTGGAGAACTGCATGCCTGCATTATGAGCGGTTATCCGGGTGGAATTGCCAGTACATGGCAACAAGCCGGGCGCGCCGGACGAAAAAAAGAGACCTCCGTAGCAGTGCTTGTCGCTTCAAGCGCACCTCTGGATCAATATATTATTTCAAATCCGGACTTTTTCTTTGGCCGTGCAGTCGAGGAAGCCATTATCGATTCCAATAATTTGCTTATTATGATCAGCCATCTCAAATGTGCTGCTTTTGAGCTTCCTTTTAACGATAGTGAAAAATTTGGGCATGGTGAATTTGCAGTCGACGCCACGCAGGACATGCTGGAATTTCTGGAAGAAAACGGGGTGCTGCACCATTCCGAAGAAAAATGGCATTGGATGGCGGAAACCTACCCTGCTGAAGCCGTTTCCCTGCGCAGTGCTGAAAACGAAAATGTGGTTATTATCGATCGTACCGCAGAGGAGCGGGTACTCGGCGAAATTGACTTTGTTACCGCCCCGCTTTATGTGCATCAGGATGCAATTTACATGCACGGAACAGAAACCTATCACGTCGACCGGCTCGATTGGGATCGAAAAAAAGCGTATGTGCATGCCGTTGAATCGGATTATTATACCGACGCACAAGTCAAATCCGATCTCAAAGTGTTGGATATAATTGAAAAATTTGAAATGCCTTTCGGCGGTAAAGCTTATGGTGAAGTGGCGGTGACCAGCGTACCGACGATGTATAAAAAAATACGTTTTCGCACCCATGAAAATGTAGGATTTGGGCCAATTCATGTGCCGGAAATCGAATTGCAAACAGCGGCATTTTGGCTGGAATTTGAGCCGGGGACCAACGAAAAACTGGATGTTTCACAGGAAGAGCTGGGCGATGGGTTGAAAGGTTTGGCGAATATCCTGAGTCATGTCGCGCCGGTCTTTGTAATGGCTGATCCAAAAGATGTTGTCGCATTGCCGAAAGTGCGCAGTCCATTTACTGAGCTACCAACCATTTACATTTATGAACGCTACCCCGGTGGTGTAGGCTTGTCACAAAAGCTGTTTAACTCGCTGGATCAACTACTGGAAACTGCACGAATCCTGCTGCAAAAATGCGGTTGCGAAGCCGGTTGCCCCGGCTGTGTTGGCCCCATGTTGGAAATTGGCGAGAAAGGGAAAAAGACGGCGCTGAGGCTATTGGAACTTGCACGCAATACAAGCTCTTAACCTTCAGCTCCTTAATAAAAAGGCAAAGAAAACAATGACAAAAAGTATAATTAAAGCCCTTATTTTGATTTTATTATCGATTTGTTCTTTATTGAATTCAATAAATGCGCAAAATATTCGGCTGGCATTATTCAACATCAAAGAAATGTCTACTGAAAAACTATCAGACATCGATAAAAACGGAATTGGTCAAAATGAACAGTTACGAGCAGCTGCTGCCATTATCGAAGTAATAAATGCCGACATTCTTGTGCTAAACGAAATTGACCATGATTATTCGGTGTCAAAAAATGAGAATATTTATCTGGTCAATATAAACAGATTTGAATCGGCGTATCTGAAAAATATTCATTATAAATATATATTTGCCGCTCCGTGCAACACCGGTCATTTAACAGGTTTTGATCTCAACAATGACGGTCTCACGGCGGGCACAACAGATATCGGCAGCCGTGAACACGGCGATGACTGCTATGGCTGGGGCACATATCCCGGCCAATATTCCATGGCTGTTTTGTCGAAATATCCGATAAGTACCAAGGAGGTGCGCACATTTCAAAAATTTTTATGGCACAATTTACCCGGACACCACATGCCGGAAGATTTTTATTCAAATGAAGAACGCGCCATTTTGCGATTATCCAGCAAGTCCCACTGGGATGTGCCTGTTCGTATCGACGGCAGCACCTTTCACTTGCTTGTCTCCCACCCGACTCCCCCGGTTTTTGATGGACCGGAAGACCGCAATGGCCGCCGCAATTTTGATGAAATCAAATTCTGGAAGCTCTATTTGAATAATTCTGCAGCAATTTATGATGATTCCGGGCACAACGGTGGGTATGCCAACGAGGATGCATTTGCAATTATCGGGGATTTAAATGCTTCGATTCAATCCGACTCGAGATATGATCAGCAAAAAGCAATCGAGCAATTACTCAAACATCCCCGTATTCAGGATTCGGGCCCTGCGATGACCTCGGGTGGAGCTCGAAAAGGCATAAGCGCCGGACCGCCGGATTTTTTCGAACAAGCAACCACCGAGTTTAGAAAAGGCATGAAAAGACGAATAGATTATATTCTGCCCTCAAAAAATGTGGCAATTATAAAGGGTGGTGTTTTCTGGCCGGATGCGCAGAAAAATCCTGTTTTACACCAACGTGCTATGCAGGCTTCTGATCACAGATTGATTTGGTTGGATGTGGAGTTTGGTAGATAAGCTTTTTGCAGGATCCTTTTTCGAGAAATAGTTTTTCACAATAAATATATCTTGTATGGTAAAGAGAAAATTTAAAAGTGAAAGCCGAAGTACAAATGTTAAGCCGCAAGGAAGTTATGATATTTGAATCGCAACTGAACCATAATCTTGTTCACATTTTTCTTGCTTTAAAGCATTATTTTTAAGACAATAATCATAAAATCCTCCGTTACAATGCATTTATATCAGCTTTAATTTTCAGGAATGAGTCATAGATGAATAAGATATGTATGAAAGGAACTAAGGGAAATAATCGATGAACTTTGAGCAACCAAAACCAGACTCAAAAAAATATTCTGACCTCATTTCTGAAATCCAAAAAGGCATTATTAAAATCCCCAAGTTTCAGCGAGACTTTGTTTGGAGCATCGACAGAACCGCCAAGCTACTCGACAGTATTCTAAAAGGCTATCCTATCGGTACCTTTATCTTATGGCAGACCGATGAGCGCATTAACGACATTAAAAATGTTGGCAATCTTGAAATTCCACACACGCCGGATGGCACCAAGGTGCAATATGTGCTTGATGGTCAACAGCGCATCACCTCACTCTATGCTGCTTACCTGGGTGCAAATATTCAGAAAGTAGGCGAAAAAAAGATCACTAATTACAGCGATATTGTGGTGAACCTCGATACAGATATTAACGAAAATGGTGATCAGGCTATAAGCGCTGAACCCACCGGAGAGAAATATGTTTCCCTGAATACTGTGCTCAACTTTTCCTTTGGAAAAGCAAAAGCGCTGTCAGATAAATTTAGCGAGGAGGAACTTGAAAGAATTGATAGCTACTCAACGGCTTTTAAAACCTATGAGTTCTCAACGGTAGTTCTTCGCAAAGAGGATATTGATTCCGCCATAGAGGTGTTTACCCGCATTAATACGGGTGGCCAGACTTTGACCTTGTTTGAGATCATATCGGCAAAAACCTATGACGAAAAACAGCATTTTGATATGCAGACAAAGTGGGCGGATTTTATCAAAGAACTCAAAGAAATTAAATACGAAAGCATTTCCAGCACCGTTGTTCTCAGTCTATTGTCCCTTGTTTTAAGCCGTACCAGAGAGTGTAAGCGCAAAACAATCATCGCCCTTGATAAACAGGATATTATTGATACGTGGGACAAAGTGGTCTCTGCCTTGAAAGACAGTATCGATTACTTCCGGACCACATACCGTATCCCAGTATCTCATCTGCTGCCCTATGACTCATTACTGGTTCCCCTTGCCTACTTCTTTTTTCACAAACAAGATAGACCAGAAGCAGATCAGCGCAAATATCTGGAGGAATTCTTTTGGCGCATGTCCCTTTCGTTTCGCTATTCAAGTTCTGCTGAATCCCGATTGGCTCAGGATATAAAGCGTATCGACAAAATACTTGCGGGCGAACGCCCAGAATACAACGACATCAAAGTTTACCTTGACTCGCCGCAAGCGCTTATCGACACGAATTTCAGTGCAGGTAATAGTTATTGTAAGGCCGTTTTATGTTTATTGGCTTATCAGGAGCCGAAAGATTTCCGGGACAACGGCAAAGTTATTTTAGACAACTCTTGGTTAAAGGTAGCGAACAGTAAAAATTATCACCACTTTTTCCCAAAAGCATATCTCAAAGGAAAAACTGTTCTGGACAGCAACAGCCTGATGAACATTACTCTGGTGAGTGACCATCTAAACAAGCGAAAAATCGGTGCTAAGGCTCCTTCTGTATATATCAGAGATTTCGCAGACCAAAATAGCGAAATCAATACAGCTCTCAATTCTCATTTTATTGATATTAAAGGCCACGGTATTGAGTCTGACGATTATCAACAATTTTTAACTTCAAGAGCGGAAAAGATTTTCACTCACCTGAAATCACGCATTGATCTTACCCACACAGAACCGGCAAATGAGGAAATTGAGGAATTGATACTTGGCGGGGAAGGTGAATTGGTTGAATTCAAATCAACTCTCCGTTATGACCTGCGCCAGAAACTAGTAAATAAAACATTGGAGTATGTGGTTGCAAAGACCATTTCAGCCTTTTTGAATAGTAACGGCGGTAATCTTTTTCTTGGTGTTGATGACAATCAAAATGCTTTGGGACTTAGCGATGATATAAGGACTCTAAAAAAGCAAGACATCGATGGCTTTGAACTGCAACTGATAGAAGTTATCAAGAAGTATATTGGTAAAGAATTCAGTTCCCATATAAAAATCACCTTCCCAGAATACGACAAAAAAAATATTTGTCGCATATCAATATCCCAAAGTAGTAGGCCTGTTTTTGTCAGCTTTGAAGGTAAGGAAGATTTCTTTGTCCGTTCTGGTTGCTCTTCCCAGCCATTAAGCCGTGAAGAACAAAGTGCTTATGCAAAAGAGCATTGGGGCTAAGATGAGATATATAAATATCAATTGCCTTCACCTGATGGCGAGAATCGCGGCCGCGATGTAGCGGCGGACTCATTGGCGCCACTGGTGCTGGTCGTTATTTTCATCATTGCTTGCATTTATCTGACTCATCAGCAATCCGCAAATATCTCTTTCTAAAACCACTCGTTTTTTTATTGATTTCAACGCATCGCTGCAAGCGGCTTGCAATAATTTCCGCTTTGCGAACGGAGAATTTGTTCTTCTCAAAAATTACCTTAAAGAAGTGTTGCGCATCGATTTCCGCTCCCAAAATGAGTGCCGCAGCATCTTCAAAATCAAATTTTCCTTCATCACGCCCGCGGCCGAGAAGCAATTTAAAATAAAGCAAAATGGCCGGATCGATGTGATAAAATGATGACGCCTGCCACGGCGAGGTAAATGGCTGCAATTCATCGTAAAAAAATCGGCAACTCAGGCCGCCATCATTCACAACTTTTTTAATAACCGCATCTGCCAGGAAATCCATCTCTATTCCGTTTATTCTCGTTTTTGCCACCAGTCCGTTAAAGTTTACATTTTGTTCGTGGGAAAACTCTATTTGCAAAATTTCCTGCCACACAGGAATATCCTTTTTTGAAATTACATAATCGATATCACCGGAAAGTTTATCACAATTGGGTCGAAAATCATCTGGATTACTGCAAAGGTAGACAGCCATGCCCGCGAAAATGAGCGGAATTTTCAATTCTGATTTCTCAGCATGATGTAGAACAACCTGATGTGCGGCAAAAATCTGATTAAGTTGTGTTGTTATTTGTGTATTTTTTTCCAAAGGCATTTGCGCATTCATCCAGTATTAAAAACGTTATTTTGAAGCAATAAACGAAAATTTATAGTAAAACAAAATAATTTTGGCATTATTTGAAAAGTTGACTTGGGATTTAAATTGATTTGTGAACGAACTGTTCTCTGGGGAAAGGATTCACCCTTCTGCAAAATAACTGGAATAATACAAAAATCGAATAATTGGTTTTTCTAATTGTTGATTGGAATTTTGTTCATTAAAATAATATATTTTATGCACTAAATATAAATTGATGCCGTATTATCCAGGCAATTGAATCGAACCACAGCATAACAGCCACCACCTCTATACAGGAGAATTTATGCCCAGCTCAATTTTTAAGTACTACCTGCTGCCGGCCGGAATAGCGATCATCGCACTCATCCTTAGCTTGAATATCATGCCGAAGGTGAATTTGCAGTATACCGGAATCAGCCAAATCAGCCGGGCAGATGCAAGAGAGATTGTCGATAGTTTTATCGAAAAAAGCGGCATAAATATTTCAGATTATTATGTTGACCAATATTTTCTCCACGACCACAACGGGATTGATTTTTTAACCCGAACCTATGGCATTGAAAAAACGATTTCAATGGCAAAGAGCGAGGAAATCCCGCTTGCCTATTGGCAATTCACATTCTATAAAAATGTCCCGCGAGACCGGCAGCTTGAACTTTATGCTTTTCGCGTATCTCCAACCGGAAAACTGATCAAATTCCAGCACCTGCTCCCCGATTCTGCCAGCGGAGCCAAGCTCGAAGAACAGCAGGCGCTGGAGATTGCTCAACGACTTGCTTCAAGATGGCCGGCAATTAATTTTGCCGACTATGAACTCAAAAACGCCTCAAGCGTCGAACAGACCAACCGGACGGACCACACTTTTAAATATTATCATAAAACACGGGAATATCAGGGCGGCCACGATGTCTTTCAAATTCAAATCGCCGGGAACGAAGTTGCCAACGTCGTTTCCCATTTTCAGGAGCCGGATAATTTTATCAGTGAATCCGGGCTCGTTGGCGGTGCGAATTTGCTTTTCAATTCCATCTCAGCAATTGCCTACGTCATTTTGCTGCTCGTTTCGATCGTAATCTTTTTGCAACAGTATCACGCCGGTTTGGTCAGTGTCAGGAACGGTTTAAAAATCGGGGCTCTTATTTATGTTGCCTACATCATTCAAGCAATTTTTATGTGGGATATTTTTGGTCTCGGTACCCAGATTGGTGCCATCGGTCTTTTTCACAAAAAGTTTGTTATTTTTGGGTTCAGTCTGGTCACATCGATTCTTTTTATTTTCCTGCATATTTTTACTTCGTGGACCGCCGGTGATCATATTATCCGAACCGGCAAATTACACTTGTTGGGCGGGATAGACGGGATTCTCAACAGACGGTGGATTTCCAAAAATGTTGGCCGTGAAATTCCCATCGGCATTGCTTCCGGAATTACAATTTTTGCTGGCATCCAAATTCTTTCGCTTTTTCTGAGCAATTTCACAAATGCAGTTCCCAGGCTTACTGCTGACAGTCTGAGCTTTTTTTCGTACAAGATTATATTTATCGGTGCGCTCGCAACCATTGTATTTAACATGTTGTTCGAAGAAGTTGTTTATCGTAAATTTCTGATAACTTATTTACACTCCAAATACAAAAATGCGGCTGTGGCCATAATTTTCTCCGCTATCATCACCGCTATAATTGCCATATTCTTTGATAGCCATCATGTTTTTTGGCCAACGTACTGGTCCCTTCTCCCCTATTTTTTTATAGCATTATTGCAGGGATTTGTCTTCTGGCGGCACGGATTGTTGGCATCGATGGCCTCAAATTTCGTACTTAAATCTCTGTATGTAATTGTTCCACTTTTATCGAGCGCTGCAGTGAGTTACACAATAACAGTTTACCTGTTTACAGCATTGATTTTCCTTGCTCTTGTTTTTGGGCTCATCGCATTGCGATCGGGCAAATTTATCACCTTTGCCCGCAACGATGAACCGGCTCACATTCGCCGGATCAAAGAACAGACACGCATGCAAAAAGAGCTTGAAATTGCTCAAAAAGTGCAGCTTGGGTTGTTACCCAAAGAAAAACCGCAAATCGAAGGATTTGATATTGCCGGAATCAGTTATCCTGCACTGGAAGTCGGGGGCGACTATTTTGATTTTATCTCCCTCGAAAAAGGAAACCTTGGCATTGCTATTGGGGATGTCTCCGGCAAAGGTGTACCTGCGGCAATTTACATGACTTTAACAAAGGGGATTTTACAGTCACATGCTGAAAGCAACTTATCGCCAAAGCAGGTATTGAGCAAAGTCAATAGCCTGATGTACAGAACGATTGAAAAATCATGGTACGTCAGTATGTTTTATGCTGTGCTCGATACGGATTTGAAAAAACTTCGCTTTTCTCGTGCCGGGCACAATCCAGCCATCATCTTCCACTCAGACAACCGTGAACCGCAAATGCTGCAGCCGGCGGGCATCGGCCTTGGGCTCGAACACGGCGAAGTTTTTACCCAAACACTTGTCGAGGGAGAGTTGCAACTTTCGCCCGGCAATACCCTCGTTTTTTATACCGATGGTTTCACCGAAGCGATGAATGAAAACGGCGATGAGTTTGGTGAAGACCGGTTCCTCGATATTTTGAAAAATTACTCAAACGGCTCTGCCGAAGGATTGCTGCGTCACGCTTTGAATGAAGTAAATCAATTTGCAGCCAAACAACCGCAACACGATGACATGACAATGGTTGTTTTGAGAGTGCTCTAAATGGATATTTTAAGTCAATCTAAAGGCGGTTTGTGACCGCCTTTTTTATTTGAAACCAAATCCGGATTCTGTATCTTTTGCAAGATCATTTTACAAATCTATTTGTCGGAGGATGTGGTGGAATCAATAAAAGTACTGTTGTTGTGCATTTTATTCGTGCCAATGCCCGGTAAAAGTCAAAATATGGTAAATATCACTTTTACAGTAATCACCCCAAATGGAAACGACAGCACCAAAGTTTTCATCAGTGGCAATAATGAAATTCTGGGGAACTGGCAGCCAGGAAAAAATCAGCTTCATAAGACGAATAAAACCAACGAATTTGCCATTGCACTCAGTTTTCCGCAGAATGCAATTTTCGATTACAAATTTACGCGCGGGACTTGGGACACAGAGCGTTTACAGGATGACGGAACTCTTCCGGCAAATTTCAGTCATACAGCCCACAAAGACACGACATTGGTTTTTACCATTAACCGCTGGCGAGATCAGGGCATAAAATATAAGGGGCAGATTACGGGGACTGTAGAATATCATCGTAATATGGCTTTCCCGGGAATTCTTAATCGCGATGTTATCGTTTGGTTACCACCCGGATATGAAAAAACGACGAATAATTACGCGGTAATTTATATGCACGATGGGCAGAATATCATCGACCCATCGACTTCCTATGCGGGCATCGATTGGCAGGTCGATGAAACCGCCGACAGCCTCATTCGCAATAATAAAATCGAGCCGATAATCATTGTTGGTATCTACAATTCGGAAGAACGCACCCCCGATTATTCAGATACGGTAACCGGCCGCGCTTATCAAAAGTTTATCATAGAAAAACTCAAACCTCTGATCGACACCACATATCGTACGAATAATGGGGCGCAAAATACCGCTATTTTTGGCTCCAGTATGGGTGGATTGGCTTCTTTTTTGTTAGCCTGGAACCATCCTGAAGTTTTCGGGAAGGCGGGCTGTTTTTCTCCGGCATTTATAGCGCCGTTTGACAGTGCAGTTTCGATGGTCAACTCAGCTAAACATAAAAAACAAATTCTAATTTATATTGATAATGGCACGGTTGAGCTCGAAGCACGTTTGCAGCCGGGATGTGATGCCATGCTCAAGGCGCTGCGCAACAAAGGTTACCGCGATGGCGATGATTTAATGTGGTTTTTGGATGAAGGAGCAGAGCACAATGAAGCAGCCTGGGGGAAAAGATTTTGGCGCAGTCTCGTTTTTCTTTTTCCAGCCAAATAAAGATCAACGGGCCGAATTTACCTTATTTAATTTTTACGTTTTATAAAGACATAGCCAGCTCGACCACCGCCTCTTTTACTATTTTTACACTGCCATTACCACGCACGCGATGCAAAAGTTTGTGTTGCTCATAAAAATCGATGAGCGGCCGGGTTTGCTGATGAAAAGTGCGCAGCCGTTTTCTTACCGTTTCAGGCGTATCGTCATGCCGTTGATATAAATACTCCCCACTGCAATCGCCGGTCGGGCATTTTAAAAATGGATTGAATTTTTGATGAAATGGCGACTTGCATTTATTACAGGTAAGCCGCCCGGTCAGACGATTGACGATGGCTTCATCCGGTACGTCGATATAAATAACCGCAGAAATTGTTCGCCCTAATTCCGCCATCATCCGGCGCAACGCTTCAGCTTGTTGCAGTGTTCGCGGGAAACCATCGAGGATTATTCCACGCTTCGTGTCGTTCTGCTCCAGTCTTTCACGCACCATTTCTTCGGTTACATCATTAGGTACAAGCTCGCCGCGATTTATATAAAACCGGGCCAATTTTCCCAATTCAGTTTCGTCGGAAATATTTTCACGAAACAAATCCCCGGTTGATATTTGCAGGATATTTAAAGTTGCACCGATAAAATTGGCCTGAGTGCCTTTACCTGAACCAGGGGCTCCCAAAAGGATGACATTTTTCCCGTCATCATCGACAGGTGTCTGGTCCGGAACCAGTTTGCCGGTCGACAAATGAGCCTTTTTAATTTTATCAATTTCACTGAGGGTAGCTGGTCGAAGCGAATTCTTTGTCAGATTTAGCAGAAAATTCTGCAATGTTCCTGTAACGGATTCCACAGCCCGGTCAGCATCAATAATGGCCAGTTTATTGGATTTTTGGTAATATTCCAATAAAGGTATTATTTCGCGGCGATAAACGGCTAATCTTGCAGCAGGAATGCCATCTTTGTCGTCGTCACGGCGAAATAACTCACCACCGCACCCAACTTTTGAACAGGTCTTCGCTGGAGCAAATTCCATATGATGTGGCAACTGGCAGGTTCGGCAGATGAGCCGACCCGCAAGGCGGCGATAAATTTCTTGGTCCGGAACATCGAGATAAATTACCGCATCGAGCTCGCGATTATTTTTAGTAAATACATCATTTAAAAAACTGGCTTGATAATTTGTGCGGGGAAACCCATCAAACAAAAAGCCCTGCTGTGAATCTTGCTTTAAAAGACATTCCTCAATTATCGCATCAATGATTTCATCAGGCACAAACTCACCGGATTTCATATATTTCCCGGCCAGCAAGCCAAGTGCGCTTTTGTTCTCAAGACTTAGCCGGAGAAATTCACCTGTGGAAACATGAAGCAAATTGAATTCTGCACCCAATTTATGAGCATATGTGCCTTTTCCAGCTCCGGATGGGCCAATCAGTGCGATATTCATATTTTTCCTTTTTATGCCAGAATAATCCAGATATTCCTGCTGCAACTCTTTTATACCATTGTCTTTAAAGGCGAAGAAGATAAAAATTATCAACACAGAATGCAAGAAAATGGATTGCCAAAATAAATTAAATCACATTTTCAGGATTGAAGGCATTTAAGAAGCGCTTTTTTAATACATTAGACTTGAAATTCGGAACATCAAAGATATTCCAATGGAAACGCAGTCAGGGCAAGATATGTATTGGTCATTTATTGCAAAATGTAACAATTGACCGGGCAGAAGAACACCTATATAATAGAGCGAAGGCGTCTCGCCGGGCGTTTCGTATGTTATCCTCGGCGGGACGCCTTCGGACTATATCCTATAATTAATTCGTTTTGTCCCAATTCTTCTTATATCGAACTCGCCTTATTTAGTTATCCCTAGCGAATTTATCTTTTTATGCAAATTCGTGCGGTCAATGCCAAGCACACGGGCGCTTCGGCTGATATTCCAATCGTATTTCTCAAGCGTAAATCGAATGTAATCTCTTTCTGTCCTGTCGCGAATTTCTTTAAGCGTTAATTCTAAAAAATATGCTTTTTCATCAACTTCAAATTCCGAACGAAACTGGTCTGGCAAATCAGCACTGGAAATTCGCTCGTCACTCGACATAATAACCAGCCGTTCGATGGTATTTTTTAATTCCCGAATATTCCCCGGCCATGGATATTTCTTTAATATGGATAAAACTTCAGGCTCGATTTTTTTAATCGCGTAGCCATATTCCTGGCAAAAATATTCAACAAAGTGGGCAACAAGTTCAGGAATATCTGCAACGCGTTGGCGCAGGGGGACTGAATTTATTGGCACGACATTGAGCCTGAAATACAAATCTTCGCGAAACCGGCCGCATTCGACTTCATCTGCCAAATTTTTATTGGTGGCCGCAAGGATGCGAACATCGGCACGCTCCGTTTTTTGGCCGCCGACTTTTTCAAATTCCCCTTCCTGCAAAACGCGTAAAACCTTGGCTTGCACGGTTAAACTCATATCGCCGATTTCATCGAGTAATATGGTACCGCCATCCGCCTGGCTGAATTTCCCCTGCCTAGTTTCTGTTGCGCCGGTAAATGCCCCTTTGACGCATCCAAAAAGTTCACTCTCGATCAGCTCTTCCGGAATTGCGGCGCAATTTAGTTTTACAAAAGGTTTATCAGAGCGGCGGCTGTTTTTATGAATGGCGCGTGCGATGAGCTCCTTTCCGGTTCCACTTTCCCCTAAAATGAGCACACGGCCGTCCGTCGGCGCTACTTTTTTGATTTGTTCATTGATATTTTTCGCTGCCTGGCTCTGCCCTATCATTTCCGCTTCGCCGAACATTTTCTTTTTTAACTGGATATTTTCTTTTTCAAGTCGCTTGTTTTGCAGGGCATTTTTCAATGTGAGCAGCAACTTTTCTTTGGAAACCGGTTTTTCAAAAAAATCATATGCCCCCCGGCGTGTCGCTTCCACCGCATTTTCGATCGTGGCAAAACCGGTAATCATTATTATAATAATATTCGGGTATGTTTTTTTTATATCAGATAAAAGTGTCAGCCCATCTTTTCCAGGCAGATTGATATCGAGCAATACAAGGCTAATTTTATGCTCGGCCAGTTTTGCCATTGCCGCAGTGCCATCTTCGGCTGTCTCAATTTTATAGCCTTCAGCTTCACATATCATTTTAATCGAACGACGAATATTTTTTTCATCGTCAACCACAAGAATACTGTGTTCAATCATTTGTGTTCCTTCGAGCTTTTCACAATTCGCATCAATCATATAAAATAATATTGGGCTGTATCATTTTTAAATTTTGAGCTGCAGTAAAAATTCGGTTCCTTCTCCCGGTTTACTTTTAACAGAAATCGTTCCGCCGTGCTCATGAACGATTCGCTTTACAATGGCGAGCCCCAGTCCCATGCCATGCTTTTTTGTCGAATTATGCGGTTCAAAAATTCGATCCAGAACATCGGAATTCATCCCGTTTCCCGAATCTTTGAAATTAACCAGGACAAAATTGTTTTCGATCTGTGTCGTTATCGAAATATTGCCACCCCCCTTTTCATCGATACTCTCAAGACTGTTTTTAAAAAAATTCTTTAAAATTCGCCGAAATTGTTCATCATCGAGCTGCAAAGTGGGTATTTCGGCTGCCAGGTCAAGGTGCACATCGGCGTCATAAAACAACTTTCGCACATCGCGGATGAGCTCATTTAAATTTACCGGTGCAAGTTGCATGTCCGGCATGCGGGCAAATTCACCGAAAGCGCGAACCAATTTTTGCAATGCAGCAATTTCATCGGCAATAATTTCTGTGCACTCAATCAGCACTTCGGTAAAAACAGGATCATCGCCTTTGTACTGATCGCGCAGTTGCTGGATGGTTAGCTGCATCGGGGTTAGTGGATTTTTGATTTCATGGGCGAGAATACGTGCCATTTCACGCCAGGCAGCTTTTTTTTCCAACTCTACAACTTGCTCCTGTTTCGTCTTTACTTTTTCAATCATCACATTAAATGCTGCCATCAGTTTTCCAACTTCATCTTTCGATTTGACCTGCATGCGGTAATTTAAATCGCCGGCAGCAACTTTTTCAGTCCCTTCTGCGAGCGCAATTAATGGCTGTGAAATTCGGCGGGAAAAGTACAGGCCGAGACCAATAGCGAGAATTGTGATACCCAAATAGATGACAAAAAAGGCAAGAATAAAGCTGCTCTCAAGTTCGTTTCGTAAAATCCCGATGGCTTTAAACATCTGGTTCACTTCAATAATATGGCTCGACTGGGCAAGAAATTTGGCTGGTGGCGGACGAGAGAGAATGAGCGAACCTACCCTCTGACCCGATTTCACAACAGGACTAAAGATCGAAATAAATGCAGGTTCTTCCTCAAGTTTAATAAATGACAACTCGGAATTTTCTATGTATTTCGCACTCTCCGCATCATAAAACACGGGATATGTCTGATGGTCTCCCGCCACATAGTGCCGTAAAAGTGTATTATCGCTTCCATAAAAAAGTACGCGAAAGGCGCCAAATTTTTCATCCAGCTCCTCAAAATTTACAGATATTTTTTTTGGATTTTTCACTAGCGCAAATGTTTCAGGGGCAGAACTAATCTCACGGCTCAACGCAGCTGTCTCAGAACGGAAATTTTTAAAAACTTCACTTGAGAGTTTAGAAGCATTTTCAAGAGCACGTTCTACATTTTTATTGTAACCCACTTCGAGGCTTTGAACAAAGAAATTTTTGACAAGATGATAGAGAGGATAAACCGGCAGCAAAGTTATGAAAAGGATTGAGATTAATAATTTAGTCTGAATTCTTCTCATTGATCCCGACCGTTTATTGGAAACGGAAATTGCTGCCAAGGTGCATTCGTTCTTCTTTCCGGAGAATTTCCCATAAAAAGAGAGACGAGAGCGCTAAAATTCAGTCGAAATCCGCTGCTGCTTTCGTCCGAAGAAATCGTTTCCGGAGCTTGAGCAGAAGCATCGAGCCAGCCGGCTAATTTTCGGCTTTGTGAGGAACTAATGAGCCGCAGTGTACCACGGACATATATTTGAGCGAGGTGATTTTCATCCAGTTTGTTTCTGGTTATAAATGGAGTAGATTTTAGTAACAGGCAGGTATTTTGTAAATCAGCAAATAAAGTAAAAAACAGCGAGGTATCGGGGCTATCGATGCGATATTTTTCGTCCCAAATATTGTAAGAAATTCGCCGGATAATTCGATTTTCCCCGATATTTTTATCATTCCGATCACGAACTAACAACTCAATTTCCAAAACTGAGGGCAAACCACTTTGGATCGTGCCGCTCACTTTTTCCGAAAAGAACGGCGCCAAAACCAGATTTGCACCAATCGATTCATTTTTAGTGTAAGAACGCAATTCCACAATTTTAATGGTGTGCGTTTGAGAAAAACCGGCGATGGAAAAAAGACTTGTATGCATTGCATAAATAAATATAAAACGAAGTTTTATCACAGAATTTTTTCTCATTAAAATGTCTGCCCCAACGAAATATGGAGCTGAAAATCTTCATCGTCCAAAACTGTCGTTGGAAATGCAAAATCTACACGGGTCAGCCCCAAAATTGGCAATCTAAAACGTAATCCGAATCCGAGGGATTTGAACATTTCATCGGTGTTGATTTTAGCGTCATTCTGCCATAAACCACCCTGGCTATAAAACAATACGCCAAAAACAGGTGGCTCTGCAACCATTTTATTTGTTAGCGCAAACCGGTATTCGATATTTCCTAAGAATAATTTCGTCCCATAGCCAACCGGTGTCAAACGCCGCTCAGAAAAGCCGCGCAAGGAATTGGCTCCACCAAGATAAAACCGTTTAAAAAAAGGAGAATCTTCGCTTGCATAGGCATTTTTCACATTGAGCGCCAATACATGCGTGCCAAATATTTTTTGATAAAACCGGCCGTCGAGCAGAACGCGACTGTACTCAAATTCGGAGTTGAGCTCTTTTGTCGCCTTTTCATAAATTGCTGCCCCCCAAAACCCCTTTTTCGGGTAATAGATGTTGTCACGCCCATCAAAACCCAGGGCAAGCGTGAAAGCTGAAGCTTTCGTCATCTCATCGTTTGGGCGCAAATCAGGGGGAATTTGTAAATCGACGACTACTGAATCATTATTAGAAAATTTGAGTTCATTTTTCGGTTCAAATTTTTCAACTTGAATGCCTAATTTAATGAAGCGAAAAAGCCCCTCATTGCCACCGATATGCATTTTTAGTCCGGTGAAATTGACATCCTGTTGTGCTTGCAAGCCATTTAAATAATGAATGTACTGCCGTCCACCACCATACAATTCTGTTGAAAAGTAGGAGCTGCCGTCAAAAAGATAGGGATGTTTGTAATTGATAGAAAATTTACTCGTCCTGTCACTGAGATAAATCTGGATATCGAGCAGATTCCCGCGCCCAAATTGATTATCGAAGCGAAAACTTGCTGGGACAAAATACCAGCCATCCAAATCGCTATGACCGCCGGCAAATTCAAAATAAGGCCGGCGCCGATCTTCGATTTCAATTATCGCGATTACGAGCCCCTTTTCTTTCCCTGGCCGGGTGTAAATTTCAACATTTTTAAAGAAATTGGTTTGCTTGAGTAGTTGCCAGCTGGCTTCTATCTTTTCCGGTGAAATGGATCCATTGACATGAAAGGTGAGATAATTAGTGATGACATTAGCGCGCGTTTTTGTTTGCCCGGTAATTTCGATGGCCTGAACAATGAGATCGGGATTCGATGATTTTGATTGAGCAAATGAAACAGCAGTGACGAAGCAGGAAGTCAAAACAAAAATACTTATTAATCTTTTTTTCATTTTAGAGATCATTTCTCGGTCAATCACCGGGATAAAAGACTATTTTTAGAATTTATATCGCACGTGTTGTGCCGCGCACTTACTTGGTTTTTGTTATGATCGATCATCATAATCAGCTTCTCAAATTAATTAAATCAAATAAGTGCGCGGCACTTTTTCACCGGTTTATTAACAATCGATGGTAAAGAGCTATTATTAAGATAATTTAGAAAAACAATTCCTGCAAACCATGTATCCCATTTCCGTCCCAGAAAAAAATGTGTATCCTGACTAAAATCAAGCTCTTGCTGATATGCCATAATTTAAACCATTTAATAAGCAGGACAAGTAAAAACACCATAAAACAACGGATATCACGAGATACATATAATCGCATTGAAAAAAACAAGTCCGGAGATGGTGTTAACTCTCCGGACAGTGCAGGATACGGCTCGGAGACAACTTTCCTGTTATCTCCGAGATTGGGGAACGTAAATATTAATTGGTGATTGTCTGGCTGCCATCGGAATTGATAGTGACGTCATAAGTGCCATCTGCATCGGACGCTGTTCCTGATCCAGAACTGTCAGGATTAAAATTGAACAGGCCACTAACGATTGGATCATCGCCATTATTAAAAGCCTCTTCCGACTCATAAACCTTGAATTCCATGCGAGCACTGCCATCGGGATAAAAATCAGTTTCAGAGAGTATGTATGTGCCGTCTTTTTCAGTCCATATACCTGATACATGGTTGCCGCCGTCATTTTCTTTAATAGTGACGGTGCCAAAACTGCCATCGTATTTATCAATTACGAGGACGGTTGTTTTATAGCCGTTATTGTAACTTTCATCGATAGAAATACTTTCTTTCAGTACAGATCCATTGAGGAAACGCAGTTCTTTTTCAAAGGAGCCATGCAATGTTGAATCCTGTAAATTCATCGTAAAATCACCCGCTTCATACATCGATTGCAATGCGCTGCCTTCGGGAAATGTCGTCAATTTGGTGAAACTGCCAACGCCGTCATCATCGGCGCTGTCAAATGTACCGCTGATTTTGATACCGAAACGCCGTTCTTCTTCAAATGTGCCGGTACCGTCTTCATTGAAGGTAAATTGTTCGTGACTTTTGGTGCCGTCCGAATATTCTATTTCTTTTGTCCAACTGCCGGTACCATTTTTAAAACTGGCTTGCTCATTTTTTTTGCTTACGAAGCTGCCATCGGGATAATATGTCTCTGTTTGTGCCCTTGCAGAGATCGGCTCCGTACCGGGAGCATAAGGATCAATTTCAATATTAGAAACGACTTGTAAAATAAAATGCCCTTCCTTGTAAAGTTTGTTTTCGTAAAGCGATTCAATGGTATCATCGGTATCATCTTCCAGAGTTCCGGCCAGATCTGCATATACACGCGCAGAATCGAGCACAAGCCAATGACGTTCATCATAGTCGTATTTTACATTTTCAACTATGGCTTTGCCACTAGCATAATCATAATATACACGGGTGCGCTCTGTAAAACCGAGAAACTCGCGCTGCACGATGAGCTCCCACAAAAGGGAATCGGAGAGCGTGTTATAACTGCGTTTTTTTAATAATCCACTGCGCAATTGTGCTAACGCTGCATTTTTTATTGTTTCTGAAAATGCTTTTGAAGCCTGAGGATTTGAAATATCAGCATCGCCAATTTGAATATTGGCATCAGGTCCGTTCATAACAGAGCCGATCTGATTAACGGATGACAAAGTATTGAACAGGGCAACATTTTGAGACGTTGCATTTTCCAGCGTTTTGTTGTCCTCGACCTGAGTCGGATCTGTTGGCGCTGTTTCGCAGCCAAAAACGTACAATCCGGCAAGAAAAAGTACAAAAATTTCTTTAAATAATTTCATGTTTTACTCCTGATGATAGATTTCTAAAATTAAATGATAAACTAAGTGAATTTCGTAATTTTGTTAAATCCTGTGGTTAAAAGTAAGATGCAATCCTTGGCAACTCACGAATCCGTGAAACAATTGTTGGTTGTTCTATGTCAATAGCTGTGCCATTGTTGTTAACACAATGACAAGTGATTGATTTTACTTAGTTAAGAAAAACTGATGCTTTGCGAGAAGAAAGAAATGGGAGTGAATAAAAACCACAACTGTGGCGTATTCACCACAGATTTAATTTAGAGTTGAGATGGGGGCATAAGCGCAATCGAGCACCATCAGTATATTTCAATTACTTTTGATGAAACCTGGAGACGGTAGACGCGGCAGTTCCTATACAATGAAAACCGGCGGCACCAATGCGCCAAAACAGAGGCAGGCGCTATTCCATTTGAACACGGAATTGCTTCACAATACCAGTCCAGCGGACTTGTTAAATCCAATGAAATTCTTCGGTTTCCAATCCGCTCTTCCGTAAGCTAACAATATCTCATTTTTTTAAAAGCGGCAAAAAAATACTGTAAATTCTTCTTATTTCTATTATATTTTAATCTCATAGTTTCCATTATCATGATATGCGAAAGTCAAAGTATGCGAAACAAAAAAGTATCCCACAACGGTCCAACATCCGGCCTGTTGAAATATGGATTTGGACGTTTATGGATGTGGCTAATCAGATGGAAAGTTGCGGGTGAACTTCCTGCGGCAGAAAAATTTATCATCGTTGGGGCCCCACATACCAGCAATTGGGATTTTCCACTTGCCCTGGTCACATGCTATGTTTTTCGCCTCAAAATTGCCTGGATGGGCAAACATACACTTTTTAAAAAACCGTTCGGTGGATTTATGCGGAGCTTAGGCGGTATCGCCATTGAAAGGGATAGCAAAAACGGCATAGTCGATCAAATGGTAGAAAAATTCAATAATTCGAAAAAACTTGTGGTCGCAATCGCTGCTTCGGGAACCCGCAAAAAAAGCGACTATTGGAAATCAGGGTTTTATTGGATTGCGCACAAAGCACAAGTGCCGATCATCTGCGGCTACCTTGACTATTCGCGCAAGGAAGCGGGTTTTGGGCTCTCCTTCATCCCCAGTGGAGACATTAAAAATGACATGGACCGCATCCGTAATTTTTATTTCGACATCAATGGAAAACACCCTGAATTAGCCACTGCAATCAAAGTGCGTGATGAAGAATAGACCAAAATTCATTGATAGAAATCTTTATTTATTTTTATTTCAGCAAAAATTTGTGTGACCGGTAGTTTTTTTAAAATATTTACTGCATTTAAATTTTCTTCGCAACAGCCTGTCGAAAATGGAATTGCCTTAATTTCGAGATCCGCAATAATAATTTATCTCAGCAAAAACAACAACGATTTTCAGATCAAACGCTACCAAGTAAACAGGGTTGGAAATTTTGCAAAATATTGAGAATGAGAAAAAACTTTGGGCATTTTTTGATCTCGATTACACATTAATTAAAACTGATAGTTACATCCCTTTCCTTCTGGGCTGGTTTTACCGCCATCCGTGGCGTATATTGTTCATGCTCACCTTGCCGGTATCCATCTTGCGTTATGTAATCGAAAAGCGAGAGCGTGTTTATATTAAAACTGCCTTTTTACGAGCTTTTATGAAAGGAGCTCGTAAGGATGCAGTAGAAAAATATGCAGTGAATTTCTGGCGAAAATTCTGGACTGATAAAAAAAATCAAACTGTAATTGACCGCCTAATTGAGCTGAAAAAGTCAGGGTATAAAATCTATATTATTTCGGGATCATTTTATTTTTACACCCAATATTTAAATGAATATCTACCCGTTGACGGTATAATCGGAACCAAAGCAGAATTTTTCAGGGACAGGGTAACTGGCTACGTCACCGGTATCAATTGCCTTGGTCTCGAAAAAGTAGTGCGAATTCAATCCGACCTGGGTGTGCGCTTGTCAGAAATTACCTATGAGGCCTTTTCTGATTGTCGGTCAGATGCCCCGCTGATGCTGTATGCCAAGTCTGCCTGGTTGGTCAAAAAAAATGAGATTATTCGTTGGCCGGAAAATTATCAAACTTAACTCTACAGGATTCAGGAAATGCAAAATATCAATCAGGAAAATGTCACTCAGCGGACAACGTGGATGATGATTAAAGACTATATAGATATAGCACGAGTCGACCACTGGTTTAAAAATGTATTTATGGTTTTGGGAATTTTACTTGCCTACTTCCATGCACCTGACTATTTTTCAACCGGTGTAATTCTAAAACTGCTATTCGCAATCTCAGCGACCTGTTTTATTGCCTCAAGTAATTATGTTATCAACGAAATTAAGGATGCAGAATTTGATATTTTGCATCCGACAAAGAAATACCGCCCCATCCCCTCCGGCAAAATTAACATAACTTATGCCTACATTGAATGGCTGCTGTTATTCCTGTTGGGAATCGGGCTTGCAGCAATGGTTAATATTCCATTCCTGATAACGACGTTTTTTTTCTTCATCATGGGCATTATTTATAATGTGAAACCATTTCGGTCGAAAGATTTACCGTACGTTGACGTTTTAAGTGAATCAATTAACAACCCAATCCGATTGTTGTTAGGTTGGTTTGCGATAATTCCCGATATTTTGCCATCCATTTCATTGCTCATTGCCTATTGGCAAATTGGCGCTTTTTTTATGGCCACGAAACGGTTTGCCGAATTCCGCAGTATAAACGATCCCACCGTTGCGGGAAACTACCGGCGGTCTTTTCAATATTATGATGAATCCAGGTTGTTAATCAGTATGTTTTACTATATTTCATTGTTTGCGTTATTCTTCGGTGTTTTTATCGTCAAATACCATTTTGAGCTCGTTCTGGCAACACCTTTCATCGCCGGGTTCGTTGCGTTTTATGTGAAAATCAGTTTAGCAGTGGAAAGCTCTGTGCAAACGCCTGAAAAACTTTACCGTGAGCGTGGACTAATTCTTTATATGATGCTTTGTCTCTTAGCCTGCATCGCGTTGTTATTTATTAAAATTCCATTGCTTTATGAGTGGTTTAACATATTGCAAGTTGAAATTATACCATTATGGAAATTTTAATTTATAACGATTTGCAAAAGTAATGTCTTATAATACGAGTTCAGGAAGTCATTCCGGGTTTGATGCTTTTTATCAATTCCCGGAATCTCAAAATGTGGTAGGCTCAAGGGGATTCCGGTACGCCTAAAAAGAAGGCGCCCGGAATGACAAGAATAGGAACTTACAATTGCAAAACAGTATAGATTAAAAAGAGCGCTTTCCCGGTTGAGCGTAGCTATTGAATCTTATAGCCGTAGATAACCGGGCTTGAATCTGCACCCCAATCATCCGATCCATAGAAATCACTTGATCCCTCAGCACCAACGGCGATATTTATTATTTGCCCGGTGGAGACAATTGGTTTGCCATTTTCGTCCCACAAAAATCCCGCCAATTCCGCTCGCATTTCCACTTCAGAACCATCGGCAGAAAGGGCAATGATTAAATCTTCACTGGTGCCTTCCGTATAATCGTGAGTCGTCGAACGTGTCCCATTGCGATTTACGTATTCAACTTTGTAGCGATCACGCATTTTTCCCTGTAAATCTTTTGCAGAATAATAAGATGGGCCGAGAGTTAACTTCCCATCTATTGATTGCTTTTCTGTCCCCATTCCAGTAAAACCAAAAAAGGTTTTGATAAATTTATTGCCAATGAACTCAAACTGTGCTTCACAATCATCACCAATTGCGATGCCAAAATAACAATTATCATCCCGTGTTGGCGGGTATCCTGTGTTTGGATTGGCATCGACATCAATGTAAGTATACCAATAATAACGCCCTTTTCCCCCGGTGCGTCCATGCACACCTGCGACGCGTGAGTAAAAATACAGGTATTTATCATCGTTGCTCACTTTAAATTGAAGAATATCTGTATCCGGATTGGGATAAAGATAGGAAACGTAATCGCCTTTCGGATCGCTGATGCCTGCAATATTTCGCCAGTCTTCAAAATGCCCATCAATTTTAATTGAAGTTCTTTTCTGCTTAGCGACTTTCCGATTCTCATGGTGGTAATTTTTCAAAAAAAGCATATCATTTTGCGCAATCAAATTATCAGTGAAGCGGCCTTTAAAAGTCAAAGTAACAACCTTGCCACCTTCCGGTTGCACGCAGCCATCTTGCAATTGTGGTTGATACCCTTCCCGTTTGTTAATAATTTCCGAGTCTAAACCAGCTTCTGCAATTTTCAAAACATTACCGTCAATATTTCCAAAAAGGACCAGATTATTCTCTTCTTTTTTAATCTCGAATTGGATCCCACCTATCAGTTGTCCCTGTGAATCATACATTGATATTGGCAAGTATTGCTGACTTTCCTCGCGAACAGATTCGCCATTTGTGGGTTCAATTTTATAGATTCTCCATTCAAAAGGATCAAAAATAATCGCTTCCGCTGGTGTCTGAAGAATTGGAAATTCGGCGATTAAATTTTTATCGAGCGTAACTTCAAATTTTCCGGAGTCATTAAAACGGCCAACAGGTCTCTCATTGTGGCGCGAGGAGTAGCCACCGACGACAATTTTATTGTTATCTTCATAAACCCGGCCATCCCAGAGTGGCGAAAGCTTGTTCGGGGAATTGTAAACTTTATCATTTTTTAAGTAAAAATCGATACTAACGGGGTGCGCATCTTCTATCAGCTTCAGTCTTGAATTTGAATCCACTATATCATTTTGTTTGAAACTGATCGTAAAATAAGCAGAAACCCGGTAATTCACCTCAGCTTGGAAGAGCCCATGATTTTTCAGGAAAGTATCTCGTGATGGCATCCCATTCGTATTTCTGTAGTTCGATTGCAGAACATCAATTTGTTTTGTTTGCCAGATTTTTTCGGGGGCAGATTTGTCAAATTGAGCTGAGACTGAACCAATCCCGAGAATTAGCAAACCGAATGATATCGATGTTACATTTGTCTTCCAGTTTAGTTGCTTCATTTTCAGCCTTTCAAAATGAGTTAAAGTACAATTTTCAACAGCCATTTTCATGGCGATCGATATCACAATTTGGGTTTAAAAAACGGCAACTTCCGCTGACGCAAAATATTTATCAAAAATTATTCCGGCATCAGTCTTATCTGCACATAATTCTGCATGTCCAAATATTTTTTCGCCGTGGCCTGAATAGATGCAGCATTCAGTTTATCGACAATGGTTGAGTAATTAAGAATTTCATTTGGGTTTTCACCATGTTCGTGGTAAAACTTTAACCAGTGCAACCAGCTGCCATTCTGTTCAAGTGATACTTCGTATTCACGTCGCTGCGTCTCCTGAACTTTGAGTATATTTTTTTTACTTGGTCCATTAGAAAGCAGGTTGTTAATTTCATCAAAAATCGCTGCCGTTAACTCTTCTGCTCGCTTGGGATCACTGCCAAAATTAATGCTGATCGAGCAATTGGTATCCGGTTTATCGGTATAGTCGGCACTGATTCCAACACCATAAGTGCCACCCATTGCTTCCCGCAATCTCTCTCGCAACATAATGCGCAGCACACTCACAGTCGATTGCAAATTGTGACGCTCTTGCCTGCTCCATTCAAAAGGTGCATTGAAAACAATCTGTGTTTGGCTTTTTGGTTCCTGGCCACGCTTGACCACTTTTTTAATTATACCCTTGGGTGCACGCAGGCCGACATCCTTCCAGTTTTCATTTCTGTTTATAGTCGGGAGGCTCGCGATATATGTTTTTATCAGGGGTTTAATCGTCTTCAACTCAAAATTACCTACGATAAAAAATGTAAAATCGCTGGCGTCCGCGAAACGCTCTTTATAAAAGTCAAAAGATGTTTGTAAATCCATTTCCACAAAATAGGCGTCCGTTACCGGGCGCGCCCGGTAATGATAATTCGCCATAGTCACTTGCAAAGTATCCTGAAAGGCCGATTCCGGGCTGGCCTTTATGTTGGCGATATATTGTTGCAACCGTTGCTGGTAGGCAAGAAATGCAGTGCTGTCCTTGCGAGGAGCTGTAAATGTCAGATGGATAAGTTGAAACATGGTTTCTAAATCTTTTGGTGATGCACCGCCACTGATTCCTTCATCCAGGGAAGAAATATAGGGTGAAACATTGACAACTTTGCCTGCCAAAATTTTTTCCAATTGAATTTGATCAAGCTCGCCGATGCCGCCATTTTCAACAACGGTTGCGGCAGTCGAACCTGCAATATAATCTTCATCTGCAATCAAAGATGTGCCACCAGGACTATAGCCAGAAAACAGAACCTGATCTTCCTTGAAATTCGTTGATTTGAGAAAAACACGAATTCCATTGCCCAAAAGCATTTCGGCTGTATCAAGCTCTTTATTTTTTCGGGTAACAATAACGCGGCCCGGCTGCGGAGGAGCGGCCATGAGTCCGATTCCTGCCACTTCATCCACATAAGGTTCGAGTTTCTTGTCAGTCACGTTCACAAAAACAGCTTGAAACTCACTCACATCTGGAATATCTATGCCCTCTTTTTCCGGAGCATTGACAACGACAACTCGATTTTCTTCCGTAATCCATTCGTGTGCCAATTGGTTAATTTCATCTACTGCAATTTCTGGCAAAAATTTTCGATAAAGTTCCAATTCAACCGCAATCCCGGGAATTGGTTCAGCGCTGAGAAAATTCCGGATATATTCAGCGGCATAGGAACCGGAATTGGTTTTTTCACGCTCCTCAAAAGCTTTTTCCATAGCCCGGAGAACATTTATTTTTTCTCGCGCCAATTCCGATTCTGTGAAACCATGCTGTTTAATCCGTTCTGCTTCAGTTAACAGCGCTTCCAGCCCGGAAAGCAGTTTATCTTCTGCTACAAGCGCCAGTAAATTATAAGTATCTTTCGTTCTCAGCATACTTCCGTACATCGATTGCGCAATGATAAATGGCGGATTTGGTTTTTGTACCCTTTCGCCAAAACGGTTGTTGAGCATCGTATTAAAAAGTTGCGCCAATATACCGCGTCGGTAGTCCGCAGGCGTACCTTCTTCGCGAACCGGGTGTTTGTACATCACTTGAACAATTGTTTGCACAGCTTCTGCATCCGTTGCAATGGCAAAAAGTTCATCTTCGTGCCCCGGAACGGGGAACAGTTGGCGCGGTCTCGGTTCTGTTTGTGTGGCCAAAGAGTTGAAATAATTTTTTATCAATGATTCGATGTGGGTTTTATCAAAATCACCAACCGCGATAACAGCCATGAGCTCAGGACGGTACCAATCTTTATAAAACTGCTTCAAGCTTTTGTGAGTAAATTCAGCCAAATTTTCAGGTGTGCCGATTGGCAGGCGTTGAGCATAGCGCGAATTTTTCAGCATTACCGGCAATTGTTGATCGAGCATGCGTGCGTTGGCACCACGACCGGAGCGCCATTCTTCAAGGACGACGCCGCGTTCTTTTTCGATTTCGAGGGAATCAAAAGCGATGTTGTGTGCCCATTCTTCTAAAATATGGAAAGCTTTTTCAAGAATTTCCAGGCTGTCCGTAGGCACACGCAATTTATAAATAGTCTCGTCGAAACTTGTTGACGCGTTTAAATCAGCTCCGAAACGTGTCCCGATGCGTTCGAGATAGTCGATAATTTCCTGTTTGGCGAAATCCTTTGTACCATTGAAGGCCATATGCTCAACAAAATGTGCCAGCCCCAATTGGTCGTCATCTTCGAGCACCGACCCAACATTGACTACCAGCCGTAGCTCAGCCCGTTTTTCCGGCTTCTGGTTTTTTCGAATATAATATGTGAGACCGTTATCCAATTTGCCAATGGTAATCGCCGGATCGATTGCCAATTTCGATTGTTCATGGAGAGATGATTTTATTGGTGGAGATTCAGTCGATTTTGAGTTTTTTCCTGCACATGAATAAAAATAAATCGATATGAAAAAGATGACGATTATAGCATAGGCTTTCATCTATTTTACCGTTGCTTTATTATTAAATGAGTTCCAATTAGCTGGGATTATAACTAAATTTTCATTCAAAGGGAAATTTTTTCTCGCCGAAGGCAGGCTTAAGTTGGTCGAGCCAGGTGGCATTGGGATTATATTTCGCAAAAAACGGTTTCATCACGAGTTCCGGATTTCTCGATTGCAGCATATTCAATCCAAAAACTTTCTCACCGTGAATTTCAAATATCCCGATAATTTGAATTTTTCCAGGCAAAGTGGACATGCTTGGACCGCGAACTGTGCGCGCCAGTCCACTCACCTGTTGGTAGGCATTTTTAAATATATTGTACGTTTGCTGAAGAGGTAAGCCATAGTAATGTTGCGCGCCAGTATTACGCACGACAAACATGTAATATGGTATGCAGCCGAGACTGATTTGTTTCTTCCACATTTGTGACCAGACATCCGGATCATCGTTAATTCGCCTGAGAATTGGTGATTGTGTCCTGATTTCTGCGCCTGTTTTTCGAATACGTTTAATCGCCAAACGAACTGCTTTCGTGCTTAATTCCCGGGGATGGGAGAAATGAGCCATTATAGCCAGATGTTTGCCGGAGTCAACAATGCGTTTGAAAAGTGCTAAAGTCTCTTCAGCTTCGGAGCCAATCAAGTATTTGTACGGCCAAAAAGACAGCGATTTTGTGCCGATGCGAATTGTCCGGCATCCCGGTAAATCCGCTTTCAATATCGGTTCAATATAATGCTGCAATGTCTGGGCTTTCATAATCATCGGATCGCCACCAGTTATCAGAACATCAGAAATTTCAGGGTGTTTTCGCAAGTATTTAACGACATGAGAAGTTTCATGTAGTGCAATTTTATAAGCATCGTTTCCAATAAATTGGGGCCACCGAAAACAAAATGAACAATAGGCATGACAAGTCTGTCCTTTGCTCGGAAAAAATAAAAGTGTTTCGCGATATTTGTGCTGAATTCCGGAGAGGCGCTCGCCATCCAATAACGGTACATTATCCTCCATTTGTCCGGCAGGATGGGGATTTAGTTCAGCGTGAATTTTATTAATTTCACGATCGATTTCATCTTTCTCAGCGCCGAGCTGTAGCAGGTTGGCAATCCGCTGAAAATGTCCGGGTAGCAACATCTCTTTCTGTGGAAATGTCAGCCGGAAAATAGGATCATCGGGGACATTTTCCCAGCGAATAAGTTCATTTATGACATAGTTATTTGTTTTAAACGGAAATATCCGAGCGACAACATCGATCTCAAATTTCATTTTGCTGGATAATTTACTTAACTGAGGTATCTTGTGAAAATTTCTCAGACCATATGCTTTATATTTTGATTTATCTGATTGAATAATTGGAGGTTCAAACATAAATAAATCATCTCCTTTCATTCATTTTTGGTTGACCGATTTCATTATTTATTGAAAAAAAGTCTCACTGATTTTTCCCCTTATGTGCAAAGAATGAAAGAGGCAACGGCGAGAAATACTTAGACGCATACTTCTATTTAAACGTTATTGCGTTAAAATAGAAGTTAAGTTAAAATCTTACGTCTCAGAAATGAGGAAAATTCTAATAATGCACATAAGCAGGATGAATTATTCGAAATTGCTTTTACCGTGCTGTAAATGCAGTAATGTAAAATAATTGATATTTAGCAGAAATCAAATGATATTCCAGAACTTCGAAATTCACTGGCTAATTTAAGCCTAAAATAGAACACAATCCATTGGTGACTTAGGAAATTTAGTTCCAAAAACCAGAACAATTTTAATCGAAATCAATAAAAATATAGCAATTCATGAAAACATCGCTATCTTTTTATTTCTCAAAATCTCTAAGTATAATTAAGGGTGTTTTTATGATAACGACCATTTCCCTGAATCTGATTTCTGTCGCTGGTACTCCTTCTGAAACAAGCTTGTGGGCCATCATCTCTCTTGGATTCTTTCTCGGCCTCAAACATGCACTCGATGCGGATCACCTGATCGCCGTTACAACAATTGTATCACAGAGCAAGGATTGGAAAGCAGCATCTAAAGCAGGTATAATGTGGGGATTGGGGCATACGGCAGCGCTCCTCTTTTTGGGGACAATCGTCATCGCTTTTCAATATCAATTGCCGGAAAAAGTCGCGTTATTGCTCGAGTTTCTTGTCGGTATCATGCTGGTATATCTCGGATTAGCTTTGATTTATAAAATATTTCGCCGCGTCTCATTCCATTTGCACGAGCACACACATGATGGATATCGCCACATTCATCCTCATTTCCACACGAACAATGAGGACAAACAACACAACGAAAAAGCCAAAAACAACTGGCACCACGATCACGCGTATCGGGGGCGGTCTCTTTTTATTGGCCTCGTCCACGGTTTTGCCGGTTCCGCTGCTCTGATGTTGATGATTTTAGCAACGATTACTTCAAAGTTCTGGGCCGTGATTTACATCGTTGTTTTTGGCGTTGGTTCCGTCGGTGGCATGATGTTTATGAGTGCTCTACTCAGCATCCCGTTTCTCGTCGCCCATAACCGCTTTGAAAAATGGTTTAATTATGTGCAAATGAGCGCTGCCGTCCTGAGTATCGTTTTCGGTTGTTTTCTCATGTATGAGATTGGAGTTGTCGAAGGATTGTTTTAGTAGAATTAATTTCATGGTGCGAAGTTTTCCAAACATCGCACCATGAAATTTTATTTTGGCGCCGGTATAATTTTTAATGCTTTAATCACGAAATATCCACCCATCAATATGGCTGGAATACTTAAAATCTGCCCCATGCTTAACATCATTTCTTCTCCAAATGCAGCCTGGTGCATTTTATAAAATTCAGCAAAAAACCGCCAGGCGAATATGAGCAGAAAAAACAATCCAAAGGTTAGCCCTTCCGGTATTTTCCCATCGTAATGTTTGTAGACCCAGGCCAGCACCAGAAAAATCAACAGATAGCCGAATGATTCGTACAGCATCGTCGGGTGGCGTGGCACCAGATCATAACGTTTGAAGATTATCGCCCAGGAAACATCCGTCGGGGTTCCGAGAATCTCTGAGTTGAAAAAGTTGCCCAGCCGAATGAAAAAACCACCCAGCGCCGATGGAATAACAAGGCGATCAAAAACCCACATTAGCGGTTGATCTTTGCGATTTCTTGCGTAAAGCCACAATGCAATCAAAATCCCGATCGCACCGCCGTGGCTGGCCAGCCCTCCCTCCCAGACTTTGAGAATATCGATGGGATTACTCAAATAGTACAGCGGATCATAAAACAGGCAATGTCCGAGCCGGGCGCCAATTGCCGTTCCGGCCATCATGTGAATAAAAAGCGGGTCGACATCAGCAAGTTTTTTACCTTCTTTTTTAAATATAATTCGCATGATAAACAGCCCGATTAAAAAAGTGAGCATAAAACACAGGCTGTACCAGCGCAGGCTCAATGGGCCGATTGATGTAATTTCCGGGCTTACATCCCAAATAAAATAAGTTGGTTCCATCATTCCTCTTTTATGATTTCAGTGCTTTAAATTTTTGTTGTGCTTCAAGAAACTGTTCCTGAGCCCGGTTGAGATATTCCCGGCTTTCATCGATATAGCCATCGGCTGAGGCTGACCAAACGCGGTTGACATACCTTTCTCCAGCCGCAAAACTGTTCATAATATCAGCGTAAACCTGAAGTCCGTATACATGGCCAAGACTGCCACGTGCTTCAACGAATTTATCAAAGTAACCCGGCAAATTGACATCCAGTTGGCCGTGAACTTTGTAAGGATCTTCTGGACCCTCATCTGTGTTGCCGGTGTTAATTACGGCTAGTTCGTCAACAATTTTATCAAGGCTCTCGGCAATGTCTTGTATATTTCCGGCAATCTTTCCTTCGGAAGTACTTTCCTTAGATATCTCACGTCGAACGATAATAATTCCCACCAAAGCGACGACCACGGCGCCGATGAAATTAATCCAGTTTACTTCAAGAACTTCGAGCACACTTATCAGAGACCCACCAAGCACGCCAGCAGTCAATAGCAAATAACCAATAGTTTTCATATTCATTTTTTCTTCTCCTAACCTATGCCGCCGACGATGATATAATAAATTGCAAAACCAACACCCACAAGCGCTTCCCCGACGATAAGCCCGGCCGCAACCGGAATTCCCACTTCATCGCCAAAACGGTGGCCCATTTTCCAGTCGGTAAAAACACGCAACAGACTGCCAATGCTATAAGTTAGAACGATATTAAACGGCAGATAAAATCCGAGCCCAACGAGAACGCCCAATCCGCCAACGCCGCTCATACTCAAAATGGCGCCCAGGCCTGCTCCTGCAACATACTTTTGCACCGGCACTTCGCCGCCTAAAATTCCAGTAATCATCGACGCCAATGCCTGGCCCTGTGGAGCAGGAAGCCGGTCACTGCCAAGACCGTAAGCGTTATGCAAAACAAATATTAAGGCCATAATGACAATTGGCCCCAGCCACGTGCCGAGAAACTGCCCTGTCTGCTGCTGACGCGGGGATGCACCGAGCAAGTAGCCTGTTTTTAAATCGAGCATCAAATCGGTGGCCTGCGACATGGCCACGCAAGCGGCAGCGCCAACCATTATCGATGAAATGATGGCAGCTTTGTCACCCAATCCGGAGCTGATGATAATTAATATCGTGACTGCAATCAGCGTCATTCCGCTGAGGGGCGACCAGTTTGTGCGACCGATACATTCTGATAAAATGACCCCGGCGACCCAAATCCACAACGTGCCCAAAAGAGCCATTAATGAGCCACGAATTATACCCATTTCTGCAGTTGAATTTATCGCGATGACAAAGAGCAATAATGTAGCTCCGGCGATGGCAAAATAAAGCAATTTAATTGGCATTTCATCCTGAGAAATCGCTGATTTAACTTTTGAAGCCATCTGCATGCTTTTAATCGCACTTACGATTAGTGGCAATGCAAGAACAATTCCCGTGAGTGCGCCACCGATGAGCATTCCAATACCAACAGGACGAAAGAGGGAAAGCCGCAGATAACCGGGCATTGTCTGGCCGGCGGCGGCTAAAGTTTCGGGTGTGGGTAGCAGATCGAGGCCGGAGAGCGCCGGGGCTAAAATCCAATAACAAATATAACCGCCAATAATAAAAAAGACCCCGCCTTTGCCCGCAATAAAACCAACGCCGATTGTCATCAGAGAAACATACCAAATTCCATTCATGTAGTCCGGCAAACCCAACAATGCACCAACATCCCAATTTTCAAAACCGGTTGTCTGGCTGATAAAATGGATGATTGCACTGAGTCCGGCTCCTGCAATGAGATAAATAGCTTTGCGAATGCCGGCGCCCGGAGATTTCAGGATTGTGGCCACAGCCACGCCGCCGGGATAGGTAAGCCGCTCAAAATCGATCATTTGCTTGCGCAGAGGAATAATAAAAGCGACCCCCAGAATTCCACCGGCAATACAAGAAAACACCATGACGATTGCATTAAACTCAGTTTGTTCAAGAATAAACAACGCCGGTACTGAAAACATCATCCCGGCTGAAGCGCTGTTAACAGCACTGGCAACAGTCTGATTAATATTGTTCTCAACGATACTGGTTCGATTCATCAATCCGCGCAGGATTCCAAAACCAAGAATTGCAGCGAGCTCAGATCCTTCGATTGAAAAGCCGAGGATGAGTGCAGCATAGCCAATACTCAAAGCGATAAGCACGCCGAGAAAATAGCCGACAAATACAGCGTGGGGAGTCAGTTCAGGGTACGGCCCTTTGCGGATAATTCGCCCCTGGCCGTCAGTTAGTGTGGACACGTAATTTCCTCCAGTTTTCTCCGGTAGAACATCTTTTAAACCCTATTTACACTTCTATCCAACCTGAAAAATTTCTTAAAGTGTAAAGTATAAGTCACTTTAAGCAAAAAAACAAAGAATAGATGTTCAACCGGGCAAGATTTTTAAAAAATCTAACTTGGGCCATTCACCTTTTTCCGTTTAAATCCTAAAAGGCTGCCTTAAAATGATAAATAAGTCAGGCATTTATAGTAAATTTCAATTAAATTCACACTTGCAGTAATACAAAATTTAATTTGCACTTTCAAAATAGAAGGCATACACGGTGAAAAAAATCTTCGTTTTATTTATGATTTTAATATTTGTCCTGCCAGCCGAGTCAACAGCAATAGATGAGATTAAAGTTAAAAAGTTACGCTGCGAATACCTCAAAAATCCACTCGGTATTGATATTGGAAATCCCCATTTAAGCTGGATTATTGAATCCAAACAACCGAAAAAGAAGCAAACTGCCTATCAAATCCTCGCTGCTTCCAGCAAGGAAAAATTAAAAGAAAACAAAGGAGATTTGTGGGATAGCGGCAAAGTCGAATCGAACAAATCTATTCACATAAAATATTCTGGCAATGAATTAATCCATCGGCAGCAGGTCTTTTGGAAAGTACGAATCTGGGATGAAACAAATTCAGCTTCGAGTTGGAGTGAAATTGCACAGTGGGAAATGGGACTTCTTGCTTCGGATTGGCTGGGAAAATGGGTTGGTATGCCCGAGGAAAAACAACAAATTGGCCGGGAAAGGAACCCTGCACCCTATTTTAGAAAAGATTTTGTGCTCAGCAAGTCAGTCAAATCCGCCCGAATTTACATCAGTGGCTTGGGATATTATGAATTGTCGATCAATGGAATGAAAATCGGCGACCATGTATTGTCACCAAACCATACCAACTACGACAAAAGGCAATCACAAGATTTAAAGGAAAGCAGAGTCAAAAACATGGCAACCCGTGTTTTGTATGAAAGTTTTGATGTCACTGCTTTCCTAAATTCGGGAAATAATGCGATTGGTGTGTGTTTGGGCAATGGCTGGTACTTCCAAAATGATAGGAATGAAGATGAACCACTATCTTACGATACACCCCGTTTCATCGCACAGATGGAAATCGAACTCATCGAAGGCTCTAAAGAAATCATAATCAGCGATACAAGCTGGAAAACTGCCTATGGGCCGATTTTGCACAATGGTTTGTATAACGGAGAAATCTATGATGCACGGAGAGAAAATCCAGGCTGGAATGAAAGCGGTTTTGATGACAGCAACTGGAGTCGTGCACAGATTGTCCGCGCGCCCGAAGGAAAACTAATGGCGCAAATGTCACCACCAGATCGAATTATTAAAACTATCAAACCCGTTTCTATCACAATTCCAGAAAAAGGAGTTTATCGCTACGACATGGGGCAATTGATTTCTGGATGGGTTCGGCTCAAACTCAGCGGTGCACGCGGTGACACCATCAAATTAAAATTTATCGAGGAATTCGGATTTACCTTCGGGCAAACGGATACGTACATTTTAAAAGGTGATAGCCTTGAAACATGGGAACCGCGGTTCACCTGGCACGCATTCCGATATGTTGATGTTTTGAATGCGCCCATGACATTGACCATCGAAAGTTTAGAAGGACGAATTGTAAACACAGACGTTGATTCTGCTGGAACATTTTCCTGTTCCAATCCCCTATTCAACGATATTTATACCCATTTCCAATGGACACAGTTAGGCAATATGCACGGCGGCGTTCCCAGCGATTGCCCGCACCGTGAACGTCGCGGATACACAGGCGATGGCCAAATTGCAGCACAAGCAGCAATCTATAGCTTTGATATGGCATCCTTTTACACGAAATGGCTCGATGACATCAAAGATGCACAAAACTCGAAAACAGGATATGTTCCCAATACCGCACCCTACCAAAGTGGTGGTGGCGGAACAGCGTGGGGATCGGCATATATCATTATTCCGTGGCACATGTATCAATATTATGGCGATGTGCAGGTTCTCGCGGAGCATTATTCAGGCATGAAAAAATGGTTAAATTTTCTTGAGCACCTAAGGGATGAAAATGGTATTCTGATTGAAAAAAACCTGGGTGAATGGGTGCCGCCATATCCGACTGAAGTTCCCCCATCTTTGGTTAGTACGGCTTATTATTTTCACGATCTTAACCTGCTGACAAAAATCGCAAAAGTGCTGGATAAACAGAAGGATGCAGCGATATTTGAGGAATTGGCTAAAGCCACGCAAATTGCTTTCCACAGGAAATATTTTGATCACACGACAAATAATTACTCAATCGGCAGGCAGGGTGCAAATGTATTTGCTCTCGGATTCGGGCTGGTTCCCGCAAAACACCAAAAACAAGTATTTGCAAATCTTGTAGAAAATATTGAAGTGCGCACCAAAGGTCATTTTGATACCGGCATGCTGGGAACACCTTTGCTGCTGGATGTTCTGACCGAAAACGGGCGCACTGACCTGGCATACACAGTGATGAACCGGCGTGATTTTCCCAGCTTTGGCTACAACATTTCCCGCGGTGCAACGACGATTTGGGAAACCTGGGGCGGCAGCGAATCCCACAGCCACCCGATGTTTGGCAGCGTCTGCCAGTGGTTTTTCCAGGGATTAGCTGGCATCAATCCCGACCCTGATTCTCCGGGTTTTAAACATATTATATTAAAACCGAAGCCTGTGGGAAGTCTCAAATTTGTAAAAGCAACTTACAATTCGATGCATGGAAATATCGAAAGCCATTGGCAAACTAAAAATGGTGATTTTATATTTGAAACAAGAATTCCGGCGAACACTACGGCATCTGTTTATATTCCAGCTACAGGCAGAAATAAAGTCACTGTGACCGGGGGCGATGCATCGTTTGTCGGAATTAAAAATAATTTAGCACACTTTGAGATTAGCGCAGGCCGCTATTCATTCTTCTCAAAAAATGTGAGTGATTTAATAAAAAATCCCATGCTCTCAGCCCCGGTTATTTCGCCCGGTGACAAAGTGATTTTAGCACCAAACCCGGAAATTGTAAACATAACCAGCGAAATAGAGGATGCTGAAATAAGATTCACACTTGACGGCAGTGAACCTGATTTAAATTCACAAGTGTTTAAACAACCATTCGAACTTGATAAAAGTGCAATTATTTCCGCACGAGTTTACAAAAAAGGATATAAACCCGGGCCGATAAAATCAGCACGAATAATATTTATTGACCCTGAAGTCAATGGAATAGATTTTTCATATTTTGAAGGGACCTGGAAGAAAGTACCTGACTTTGATCTCTTAAGCCCTACAAAATCAGGCATCGTTTATGAAATAGATCTACAGCAGGTTAATCCAAAATCCGACAAATTTGCTCTCATTTTCACCGGTAAACTGGAAATTTCAAAACCGGGCGATTATACATTCTATTTAAATTCAAATGATGGCAGCAATGTATTTATAGATAATAAACTTGTAGTTGACAATGACGGCTTGCATGGCTCACGCGAAAGAAGTGGAATGATTAAACTAACTCAAGGTATGCATGCTATTAAAATCACTTATTTTCAGGCTGGTGGTGGCATGCATTTGCAGCTCTCATTTTCTAGCCCGGAAATTGAAAAACAGGAGATTCCAGCATTGATGTTTTTCAAAAGCAATTAAGGTGATTTTCAAAAATATTGACTAAACAGATTAACAATTTTTTATCCTAAATTGATAAGTGAAGAAAGTAAGTATTATGGATCAATAACAAGTCGAAATCCATAATTATTATCAGTGAATTCTGGCTTGTAATAGCCGCGTGCAGAACATCGCAAAACATTCGTATAGGAAAGCCATGATCCGCCACGAACTACCCGAGAAATACCAGATACAGGACCCTCGGGATTAATCGAATCACTTTCGCTATAGTAAGATTCTTTATACCAGTCAGCACACCACTCCCAAGCATTCCCGCTCATATCATGTGTTCCGATTTCATTTGAAATTTTGATACCGACTTCGGATACATGAGTGCTAAAATTATTAAAATAATGCGCTACTTTTTTAGCAAAATCGCTTCCACTGTATAAAAATCCATATGATTCTGTGCCGCCGCGTGCTGCAAATTCCCACTCAGCTTCAGTAGGAAGTCGACCACCTTTCCAGCTACAAAATGATTTCGCACCATACCAGCTCACTTCAACAACTGGATGGTTCGTAAATCCAGGCTTAGGCTGATAAAGCCCATCTTCTTTCGCTATCAAACAATCCGGATCATCAATATCCAACCAGGTATTAATAAACCTATTTTGATTTCCATTTTCATTAAGAAAATCACAAAATTCACCATTTGTGATTTCATATTTGCTTATATAAAATGCACTTAGTGTGACAGTATGAACAGGTTTTTCATTATCATCACCCTTCTCTGATCCCATTTGAAAAGATCCCCCATCAACTAAAACCATACCTTCTGGCGGACTGGGTTTGTCTTGTTTGGCTGGATTCTTACTACAAGCACATACTAAAACAAAAATAAAAATGAAAAAGGCGCCCCATTTTTTCATTTTTCATTTCCTCCCTTATAAAGTTTAAAAAACATTAAATTTGAATACACAGGTTAACATAGCAAAAATATAAATAGCCACTCGGATAGATACAACGCAAATTTATTGGTTTTGTGCCCACATGGAAAAGATTTCATATTTACTTTACGATAAATAACAACCAAAATTTCCCATTTGTCAATTGAGCAATTCCTGTTGACATTCCCCGCTAACTTACTTATTTTGAAAACTTGCATAACATTAAAAAATATATTTTTTGCTTTACTCAGGCTGCAACATTTAAACATTCACCGCCGTATTGATCTCATTCGATTATATTATATAAAGGAGTATTGTGATGGGCTTTTTTGATAAATTTAAAAAAGAGGAAGATGATTTTGATCCGTTAGCTGATCTCGAGTTGTCAAAGCTCAAGGTTGGCTTTTTTTTGGATTATGATCTCAAAACCTGGGAAGTGAAAGGCTACCGGCGCTACGAGTTTGACGGCGGTTATGAAAGTGAAGAATGGGAATTGGAGAGTGGCCGTGAAAAAGTCTACCTCGAACGTGCTGAAGATGATGATGTCGAATGGACGCTGAGCAAAAAAGTGGCTATCGCTGCTTTGGGCGGCCAAATTAAACAGCACATTATCGACAATGATGACCCACCGGAAGAAATCACCCACAAAGAGAAAACCTATTACCTTGATGAATCTGGTCCCGGTTTGATGTATGAAAATGGCGCAACGGAAGGCAAAGAATTCATCGTTTGGGATTTTGTTGATGAAAATGACGAAAAATTTCTCAGCATCGAACAATGGGGAGAAAATGAATTTGAAGCGTCCATTGGGTTTTACGTAGAGGAATATCAGTTTACCAGTATTTTACCTGGGTCGTAATTCTAAAATATAATTAAAAAGGGATGTATCATGAAGCATTCACGAAAATATCTCACCCTCATTTTTCTGGTTTTATTCAGCATCGCTTGTGGCGCCAGCACGCCGCTCGAACGGTTAAAAAGTAATCTGAATAAATACCCGGAGTATTCCATTATATTGGAAGACATGCGTGAAGATGGTAATTTTTTTAAAGATTATTACCACAGGTACAAGACAGTATATGGCCAGAAGGAATCGAGTTCGGATTCACTCACTTTTCAAAGTGAAATCGGTGATTGGGTTGAAATCCCCAAAAAGGAGTTCGACAATTATGCGAACTATCTCGGCATGGTCGTCGCATCAAAATCTGCTGATGGAAAAACCAACAACGATAAATACCCACCTGGATATCAATACGTCGGCAATCAGCGTTACGGGCAATGGCGCACCGATAGCAATGGCAGCTCATTTTGGTCGTGGTATGGTAAATATGCGATGATGAGCACGGTTTTTGGCATGTTCAATCGCCCGGTTTATCGCAACGACTGGAATTCTTACTCCGACTACAGGCGCCGTGGTGCACCATATTATGGCGATGGCAGTTATTATGGTTCGAAGGGCTCGATGTACGGCACCAGCGGCCGCGTCACCAAGCAGACGAAACCCAATTTCTACCAGCGGAAAGTCGCCAACGAACGGGCGCGCTCTTCGAAATTTTCAAATAAAGTTAAAAACCGGGTCCGGCGAAGCAATATGAGCAGTGTGCGCAGTCGAAGCTCGAGTCGTGGTGGTAAATAAGTGTCAATTTTCACCCTTCAACTTAAATTAACTGGAGGAATTCCATGTCTTTGGATCAAGTAATAACATCCCTCATTTACCTGGTATCAACATTTGTTGTGTTTTTACTTGGAAAATGGGCTTTCGATAAATTTAACCACCGTTTTGATTTGCACCATGAGCTGCTCAAAAACGATAATTTTTCGCTCTCGCTTGCTGTTGTCGGTTATTATTCTGGCCTCATTTTCGCCCTGGGTGGCGTTCTTGATGGCCCTTCGATCGGCTGGATTGATGATGTATTCGATATTCTGTTTTATGGATTTTTCGCGATCATTCTGCTAAACCTGGCAGGCATCATCAACGAGAAACTCATTCTCAGTAAATTTAGCATTGAAGACGAGATTATCCGCGATCAAAATGCAGGAGCCGGGGCTATTGCCGGTGGCAATTATCTCGCTTCCGGATTGGTTGTTGCCGGCGCTATTCAAGGCGAGGGAGATTTGATGACTGGCATCGTTTTTTGGTTGATCGGGCAAGCCGTTTTGATTCTAGTCAGCCGAATTTATGACCTCATCACCCCATTTGATATTCATGAACAGATTGAAAAAGACAACGTTGCTGTGGGCGTTTCCTTTGCCGGAGTGCTGATTGCATTCGGCAATATCATTCGAATAAGCATCGAAGGCGATTTCATTTCCTGGCAGCAAAATCTATCCGAATTTGCCGGATTTATTGTATTTGGCTTGGTCCTTCTCCCTGTGGTTCGGTTTATCACAGATAAGTTACTTTTGCCCGGTGAAAAGCTTACCGACGAGTTGGTCAATCAGGAAAAACCAAATGTTGGCGCGGGCACCATCGAAGCCTTTTCATACATTGCAGCTTCATTGTTGTTGGGCTGGGTGGTTTAAGCCGATCAAGCTTTAATACGTTTTGCAAATTTAATAACTCGGAAAAAATAGTAAGCTGTCGTCTGCGTGTCCTCCCGGTTTTCACAGGGTGAAATACCGGGATCTCCTGACAATTAGCTCGGAATTAAAGAGACCCCGGTATTGTAAGAATCACAAACCGGGGTGACAAATGAGGCTGGCCAATAAGGTCTTTAGTGAAATTCTTACAATTTGCACAATGATCCACATCATTCAATTTTTCGGTCACCCAAATAGTGCGAAAATTCTGTACCGATTTGCTCTTAACGCTGCATAATTATATATTTTCACATGACAAATAATCCCAAAAACAACTTCATCCTCAAAGCCTGTATTTTCGCCACCGGATTGGCCGGAATTGTTGCCGAATATGTGATGTCGACCCTGGCAAGTTATCTGCTTGGTAACGCGGTCGTGCAATGGACATTGACCATATCACTCATGCTTTTTGCAATGGGCTTGGGCAGCAGAATTAGCAAATCTTTCCAAAAGTCATTGCTCGACTCCTTTATTTTTGTTGAATTATTATTATCCTTTTTATGCGCGATTAGCGCAGTGGCAACCTATTGGCTCTCAATTTACATTGTCAGCATCGATTTTATAATTTATCTCATCGCTATCGGTATCGGCCTGCTCATCGGCATGGAAGTCCCGCTGGCAACACGCCTCAACGCTTATTTCGAAGAATTGCGAATCAACATTTCATCCGTGATGGAAAAAGATTACTATGGCGCCCTGCTGGGTGGGTTGCTGTTCGCATTCGTGGCTCTGCCCTGGCTCGGACTTACTTTTACGCCGATAATTCTTGGTGCCATTAATTTATCTGTAGCAGCCGCCTTGTTTTGGCAGCAAAAAAATAATTTAAAATACAAAAAAGCCTTTAGTTACGCCTTTGTTGTCCTGCCAATCTTTCTCGTTGCATTGGCTTATTTTGCCAAACCAATCGTGCAATACAGTGAACAGCAAAAATACCGCGACACCGTTATTTTCAGTGAACAAACACCCTATCAAAAAATTACCATCACTCAATGGCACAATGATTTCTGGCTTTATTTAAATGGAAATCAGCAATTTAGCACTTATGATGAAGAACGCTACCACGAACCGCTTGTGCATCCCGCATTTGCTGTGGCCACAACCCACAAAAATGTGCTCATCCTCGGCGGTGGCGACGGATTTGCCGTGCGTGAAATCTTAAAATATCCCGCAGTCGAAAAGATTGATCTCGTTGATATTGATCCGGCAATAACCGATCTGGGGCAAAACCATGCCCTTTTCCGGCAGGCAAATGACGAGGCCCTGAATTCACCCAAAGTCAAGATTCACAATGTAGATGCCGCTGTTTTTGTGCGTCAAAGCGTGCAATTATATGATATTATTCTTATCGATTTGCCTGATCCCAAAACTGTATCTCTCTCCCGTTTATACAGCCTGCAATTTTATCAGCAAATAAAAAAAATAATCAGCGAAGGAGGCGTGCTGGTTACGCAAGCAACCAGTCCTTTTTTTTCCCGCAAAGCCTATTTATCCATTTTGAAGACCATCCAATCTGCTGAATTTTCGGCTATCCCCTATCACAATCAAATTCCAACCATGGGTGAATGGGGTTGGATTATCGGCGTAAACCGGAAAAATTTTCCAACAGAACTGCTGAGAAAAAAACTGCAACAAACTGATTTCTCAGTGATCGAAACACGCTTTCTCAACAACGACGCGATGCTCGCAATGTTGCTATTTGGCAAAGGGATGTTTGATGATTTTGAAGAAGTTGAAATCAATAATGAATTTAATCTTGTTTTATATAAATATTATGATAAAGGTGAATGGGACTATTACTAATCAACTAACTGCCAAAATCGATGAAAAATAAAATTTTTAAACGAGCAACATCCTTTTTTAATTTTCTCAAACGAGAAAATATTTTACGAATTCTCGCCGTATTGACGATTCTGATCATTTTCAGCGCCGTCGGGATGGCATTCTTTGAAAAAAACACGATTTTTAAAGGGCTCCCATTCGTCGATGCTTTAAAGAATGCACTTTGGTGGAGCGTCGTTACGATGACGACAGTCGGTTACGGCGACCTCGCCCCTATCACAGTTGGCGGGAGAATGGTCGGAACAGTAATCATGATTTTAGGGATTGGTATTCTTGGTATTTTTACCGCCACAATCGCCAGTGTATTCGTTGAAAAAAAACTAAAGGAAGAACGCGGAATGGGTTCATACAACTTCGAAAATCACGTAATTTTGTGCGAATGGACAAACCGAACGCGAGAATTATTAGCCGAATTGCGCAACGACAACCGATGCACGGAAACGCCAATGATTCTGATCAGTCCAATCGAAAACAAACCGGTGGATGATGAAAACCTCTATTTCATTCAGGGGGATGTTAATGAAGAAAATTTAAAACGGGCCAACATTTTTAAAGCACGCACCGTTGTTATAATGAGTGATGACAGCATCAACGAAAGCGCCCGTGATGCCAAAGCCGTTCTCACAACTTTGACCGTTGAATGCATGAACGAAGCTGCTTATACAATTGTCGAATTAGTTGACGAATCGAATGTGCAGCACTGCCGTCGCGCAAAAGCCGATGAAATAATCGTAGGTGCTGAATTTAGCACAAAGCTCATCTCCCGGGCAGCTTTGGAACATGGCATTTCAAAAGTTATTTCCGAGTTGCTAAGCTCACAATTCGGGAACGATCTCTATAAAGTCCCGCTACCCAATTCTATGGCAGGGAAAGAGTTTATCGATGTGTTCACTGAGATGAAACGAATTCACAAAAGTATCGTACTTGGCGTGCAACGCGATGGCGACGCCGAAGTGATTTCAAATCCGGATGTCGATTTTATTGTAAACAAAGACGATTCTCTCATTCTTATTGCAGCAAACAGACCGGTTTAATTATTAAATTTGGCAATGTAAAAAAATATGGCTCATTCACTTTTTGAAAGACTGGCGCGCATTGCACGTGCCGAGATGGATAATCTGCATAAAGGAAAAGAAAAGCAAAAATCTCAACAGTCTTTTGATGAAACGCAGACTGATTCCGGAGAATTTTCAACGGGTGGTCAAAAACAAAAAACTCGCAGTGATTCAAGGCTGTTACAATATTATGCAAACCTTGAAATTCCGCCCGGTTCCGACCTTGAATCCGTACGCAAAGCGTGGAAAAAGATGGTACGCAAATACCATCCGGATTTGCATTCAGCCGACCCGGAAAAAGTGAAAATTGCTAACGAAATTGTGCAAGGGTTGAACCAGGCCTATGCGGAATTGGAAAAACATTTGTCATAATGAATAAATACAATTATTATGTGTACTATCTCTATTGCAATTTATTCAGAAAAAAATACACTTGTGAAAAATAACACCTAAACTCTCAGGAGGATTCTCATGTCACAAAACCTCGAAAAGGTGAAAGCATTTTTGCTTGACCTGGATGTAAATATCACCAAAGAGGATGAGGCTGAAGAACTCTTTGTCATCGAAGATGAAGACCGCGGTATTCAAAATATGATCATCGATTGCGAAGAACCAATCGTCATCATCGAGCAGCCAATTATCCCGATCCCGCAAAATGATAAAGCATCGCTTTATAAACGATTATTGCAGATGAATCACGAGCTGGTACACGGCGCTTTTGCAATCGACGAAGAAGAAAAGACCGTCTTTTACCGTGACACATTGCAACTGGAAAATCTTGATAAAAATGAATTGGAAGCTTCGATTTCATCGCTTTCACTGGCCCTGGCAGAAAATGCCAATGAACTGATAGAATTCGCAAAAAAGTAAGTGGAGGTAAATAAAATGGCAGGAGTATTTGGAAGAATTTTTAAGGTCGGCCAGGCACAAGCGCACTCGGTTGTAGACAAACTGGAAGATCCGATAAAAATGACGGAACAAGGCATTCGCGATATGAAAAAAGATTTGCAGGGAGCGATGCAAAGCCTGGCGCAAGTAAAATCACTGGCTATCCGTATGCGCAAAGATGCCGACGATCAAAACAAATTGGCCGGCGATTATGAACGCAAAGCCATGTTACTGCTACAGAAAATGCAGGGTGGAGATTTGGATGCAGCGCAGGCCGAACGATTGGCAACTGAATCACTCAGCAAAAAAGAAGAAGCTGCAGCCCGTGGATTGCAACTTTCCACGGATTACCAGGCACAGCAAAAAATGGCTGACCAGCTTCAAGGCAAGGTTGAAAAACTGAAACAGACCATTTCCCGCTATGAAAACGAACTTGTCACGCTGAAAGCCCGCGCCAAAACAGCCACTTCGATGAAGAAGATAAATCAACAACTTTCCAACGTTGATTCTTCCGGTACAGTTGCAATGCTGGAGCGCATGAAAGACAAAGTCAACGAAGAGGAATCTCTCGCAGAAGCCTACGGCGATATCGGCCAAATCGGTGGCTCAGTCGATGCGGAAATCGAAGCTGCGCTGGACACCCCCACCAGCAGCGCCAGCAGTGATTCTCTCGCTGCCCTTAAAGCGAAGATGGGGATTCAATAATTTTATCAAGCACCAGTACCCGCTGGTGCTTCTTACTCCTACTCCATTATTCGTATTAATTCCACTATAATTTTTAGTGCCTTTTTCCTTGCATCCAAATTTCTAAATAGATAATTTAAAATCATCTAATCTCACCAAAGAAACTCCAAGGTCAAAATTTATTTCCACTAAAATCGAGGGGTGACCGATGACGGCAAAAGCAATTCTCCCATCCGCTATGTTGACAATTGTGCTTCTATTTTTATTCTCCCCTAATTCAGCAGAATGCCAAAATATTTCTTCAAAGGTAAAACTTCCGGCTATTTACCAGGTAACTTACGCAAAAGCCATGCTAAACGCGGGCGCATTGCTAATGCCTGTTTATTCCAACGGAATATTTGGAGAAACTAAATATTCCGGTCACGAAATGTATATTGATCCCAATTCGCAGTTAAACATACTATATCACCACTCGCTAATCATCGGCGGTATCCTACATCACAACGACAGCTCATCTGTCCGAGTTCGGGGCGCACGATATCAATCTGAGCTCCAGCCAGGTATGATTCTCAGTCCCGGGATTGTGGAAAATCCAGAAGATGATGAAGTGAACCGTGTATGGCGGATTCGGCGGGATATTTATGAAGATTCTTACAATCTGCAAGATAATATGCATACAGAATCCATCAGCGTTTATGGATTGTCTCGAGAACAGGTTACTCAGACAGAAATCAACGAATTGTTAGCCCTTTACAAAGAGGACTGGCTCGAATGGCCAGTCGATAAAGGTGCACCATTCTATGATGTCGATGGTGATGGGAAATATTCACCTGAATTTCGTATTGACAGCTGGGGAAATGAAATCCCGAAAATGCGGCCAGCTCCGGGCGAATATTTCGATCCAGGTATCCACGCCGATGAACCCGGTTTGCATAATGCAGATCAAGTTATTTATTTTGTGGCCAACGACCTTCTGCCCGACAGCTCCTCTGGTGGTGGACGCACTATCACTAGCCCGCCGTTGGGACTCGAATTTCACTTCACAACGTGGGCCTATAGTTCAGGCTCAAATCAAAAAACTCAGCTGAGTAATTCAGTTTTTCACCGCGCACGTTTTGTATTCAAAGGAACATCCGAAACGGCAACCGATGCTTTTCTGGACAGTTTATTTATTGGTATTTTTGCTGATCTGGATCTGGGGGATTTCGGAGACGACCTTGTCGGCTATGACCGGGAATTAGAGCTGGGTTTTAGCTATAACGAGAATATCGATGATTCAAATTTTCTCACTGCAGGATATGCCCCGCCCGCTGCAGGATATATTCTTTTGGCAGGACCCGTAATACCTGAACCCGGTAGTGACGCATTTTGGGGGAGCGGACAAAAAGCAGACTTCACGAATCTTTCAACATATGCATTCACTCACGATGGCGGACCATTTAGTGTATTTTTCAACGATCCGGCGGCAGAAAACAGGTTTCCTTTCTTGGGTACCTGGAACTTGTTACGTGGTTTTCAGGAACATCCAATAATGGAGCCCACCCCATTTTTCACACCCGATGGAGAAGAAACGAAATTTTCCGTCACAGGCGATCCAATTAGTAAATCGGGCTGGCTTGATAAAGAAGGCGGCGACCGACGTATTCTCATGTCAGCCGGGCCATTTTCTATGGCGCTGGGTGATAGCAATGAGATTACATACGCACTTTCTTCCGGACTCGGCTATGATAGAATTTCGAGCCTGGGTCTTGCGAGAAGACATGCGAGAGTAGCCAAATCTTACCACAAAAACGGGTTTCAGATACCAGAATCACCACCAAACCCAATAGTTACAGCAACCATAGTTGGTGATCGCATTTTATTAACCTGGGAATATCCTGATTCTCCAATTGATTTTGTCGATACGTGGGAAAGCGGCGGGCATATAATCGAAGGATTCAAAATTTACCAGCATGATCCTGAGCAATCCTGGGAGAGGAAAATTATTGCTACTTATGACAAAAAAAATGATTTTTCAACAATCACTGGTATGGCATATGACCGGGAGGTTTTTGCCTATACCGAGCAAATTTTAGCTTCAGGAAATAACGAAGGATTGCAATTCCACCATTTTATTAGCTCAGATGCCTTCGGGCCAGTTTATAAACCACTTGTCCGGGAAAAAGAATATCTTTTTTCAGTATCAGCCTACAGTGTACACCCCGATCCTGCAGCAATACCACGCAGCCTGGAATCTTATCCCAAAAGTTTAACTGTTCGCATTGATCCGAAGAAATTGGGTCAACGTTTTCATTCCGCAACTGGAGATACAATTCCTGTCATTCACAGCAGCGGTGAAAGTGAGTTCTCAGTTTCTGCTGTCATAATTGATCCTACGGCCATAACCGGACAGGATTACCAGATTACTTTTACCGAGAAAAATGATGTAGATTTTTTGTGGAATTTACAGAATTTAACCACTGAAAGATTTATTTTTGAGAATCAACATAAATTTGGCGCTGAGTACAATATTGTCATCGATGGGTTCGGCTTACACCTTCCGTCTAACAATAGTGCTGGGTTCAAACGTCTGGATAATGGCAATCCCGCCATTATTGAAATAGCCAATGAGAACGGCCCATTGGGGGAGGATGATTTTGACACCATTGGTGCCCCATTTTCTGGAAACCAGGTTTGGCACAGTTTAAATGCGGGTGGTTATGGTGATCGCTACTTCCTGAGCACGACTACGACAGGCGAAAAAGGACTAAAATTAAATGGCTTTCTGGCACGATCATTTGATCTTGAGCTCCAGTTTACAGAATTAAACAGCGGCAGCTTAGCGCTCTGGCAGGATGAAACAACCGGCCCTGTTCCATTTCAACTCTGGTTAATCCCTCACGACGAATCGCGGAATCAGGCAATTCAACTGATTCCTGTTTTGCATTCCGGTGCTGGAACCATTGGTGTGTTTTCTCCAGATTATGGGCCAGATGGATATATTGGTTTTCCGGCATTCGATAGAATTAACTGGCATATGCCTGCTGCGGGAAAATCGTATAGTGATTTCGCAGCGGCAGTTAGCGCTGGCACTGGTATCACTTCTACAATCGGAGATTCTGTGCTGACCGGACTTTTGGTGTGCGATTTTGATGGCAATAGTGCTCCTCCACAGCCAGGCTCCATTATCCGTTTTTTTACGGTAAAATCGTTCACTGAGGCCGATGTTTTCACATTCAGCACTGCTGGGATGGCGCCAACTCGATCAGAAGCACAAGCAAAGGTCGATGCACAACAATTGATAAATGTCTTCCCAAACCCCTATTACGGCTTGTTCAATTTGGACGAAAACCGTGAAACCCGCTTCGTGACCTTTACACATCTTCCACAAAAAGCCAAAATCCAAATTTACACACTTTCAGGTGTGCTAGTGCGCACATTGGAAAAAAGTGATGATTTGCAGTATTTAAAATGGGACTTGACCAATGAATCCGGCCGGCTGGTGGGCAATGGCTTGTTTATCGCAAAAATTGAACTACCGGAATTAGGCGTGGAAAAAATTCTCAAACTGGTGGTGGTGCACAAATAAACATATTGCGATTGAATCACTCAAAGTGATGCAAACGCTATTGATGAGCAATGGATTCGAATATAATAGTTGGAGATAAAAATGAAATGTAGCTTCTCTTCAAGTCACCCGATTCTTGCCATTAGTGCTCTTTTCTTTTTATTAATAAATAATTCTTTAGCGCAAGACAGCACCGGTTTTCTACACAACTTCAATTTGAACAGCAATCAACTGAGCACCCTTCCGATGCGGGATTTGCCGCAATTTTACCATGGTTTATTTGCCGGAACCATCGTACAGGATTACCGCGGCGAACAGCAATTGCACGTTCAAGGCAGTCGTTTTGATGAAATTGATTATTCTTTCGAAAATATAAATATCCGCAGCATTTTCTCAGGACAACCGCTGTTTGTTCCAATTTACGAGGGTTTGGCGTCACTTTTTATTCAAAATTCTCCGGATGCTGCAAGCAGCAGCGCCAGCGCACTTGTCTCACAGAAAATGCTTCCGGGCGGCGATGAATTACGTCTCGCTTTTCTCTCCAGCAACGACAATTTTACCACCGATTATGAAAAGAAATTTGATACCTATTCCTACGGCCACAAACGCAATTTATTTCTTGCCAGCGGATCATTAAAAGAGAACTCCATTACCTTTTCAACTGCCATTGAGAACGAGCAATATGGCGACCACTATCGCCGTTTTTGGCCTGGATTTAATTATCAGATTCCTGAAGGTGATAATATTTATTCTCACCTTGATGCCTCCATTTTTGAGGCAGGTGAAATAGTTGTTTCCCCGGGAAATATCCCGAATGCGAGTTCAGACCGCTGGGCTGCACAAAGCATTATTTCGGCAAAAACGGCTGCGGGTAATTTTGATTTCGTGCATCTTTTCCACTGGCAGAAAAAGCAGATTAATACGACACCAATCGAAAGTATGTTCAATTCAGCGAGAATTCCCGAAAACCGGACAAAAAATAATGCAATTTCTCTGCACTGGCAGAACAATATTTTCTGGGAAATTGATGCGAACGTTCAAATCGATAGAATCAAAGCATTTTCAACAACTTACGACCCGGTTCATAAAGATAATTTTTTGGCCTATTACGACAGTGCTGCAACCGCAGAAAAAGGCATTGTTTGGGAAGAAAGCAATACATCACGGTATGCATATGTTGATGAAAACACACAATATTATTATGACCCCGGACAGGCTCGGTTGTTTTATTTCCCATTCGACCAGCCGGGGCACGTCATTTTTCCAAATTACAATAAACGTGAGGAAAACACCTTTAATTTGCGCGCACATTTCACCAGGGATTTTGGTTCTCATAAAATAGCCGTGGGCACAAAAATAAATACGCACAGGATGCACTACTTTCAGGTATTAAACAGTCCACATTTAAATATTAACGTGAATAGATTTGACCTGGATTTAGATCGATACGAAGTTGAAAACGACGCAGGATGGGAGTCGATTAAAGAATATTTCAATGTCTATGGTTATACATTCGGTGGTAAAAAAAGTGACGGTGAAAATGGTTTTGAAGGACCAAAAAAATCCCGGGAATTCACATTATATTTATCCGATCAAATTGAATATCAACGTCATACTTTTAATGCAGGGCTGCAGTATGTGAATTATAACAATGGAGAGAAAATATTTTCATTTCCAGACAATCCATCCTACCCACCCTGGAAATATGATGCATTTCCGGATCAAGGTTTTGGCATAAAAAAATCTCCATCAAATCAGTATTTTTTGCCTCGGTTCGCCTGGCACTATATGATTTCAGAGAAAAGTGCATTGAATATATCCTGGGGGAAATATGCCCAACAGCCTCGCTTCCAGGACGTCTATTTGAGCTATATCCGAAGATTCTTAAATGCACCATGGTATTCAGGGCATGATTTTTCGGGTGGCGGAGCGACTCCAATCGAATCAAATAATATGAATATCACTTATATGCGACAATTTTCTACCCAGCTTTCCGCGAAAGCCGGATTTTATTATCGTAAAAGTGATAATTTACTGCAATGCAAAAGAATCGAAGTGAGTCCACTCTCCTCGTATTGGGATTATACGGTTTTGGCCAATGACGGCGAATCCATCGCCAAAGGGCTTACACTCGAACTGAATTTTCGAAACCGGCATTGGATGATTTGGGGGAATTATACTCTGTCCAATGTCAACGGACCAAACAGCTATCCATTGACAAATATGTCTGCGGAGCATTACTACGAGCCTGACTTTTATCCTTTGCCAGGTGATAAAAATTTTGATTATAACCAAACACACCGGATAAACCTGCTTGCCAGCTTAACTTCACCAGGAAGTGGAAATTTCATATTGAGAAATTGGAAATTACATAGCTTGTTTCGTTATAACAGCGGCCACGATATCGACATGTACGATGGAAATGCCGTGCATACTATCTCTACCGGGGCAATTTTAGCAGATGGCAACTCACGAGGTCGGGAATACTATCTCGGCCATATAACAACACCGGCAAATTATTTAATGGATTTGCAGATCGATCGAGGTCTTAGTATTCTCGGCTTCCAAACAACTGTTTTTATGAGATTTCAGAATTTATTCAATCGGAAAAATGTCCTTCATGTTTATCGCAGGTCTGGATCTGCTGAAAATGATACCTTTTTCAAAACTGAGTCATTTAGATCAAGCTACTGGGGGTCCTACTCACCGGAAACAATTCAACTTCACGAATTGATTAATAACGGCCAGCGCCAGCATTATGCATCCGTTGAAGGCGGCGATCTTTTTGGTCATCCGCGTGAGATACATTTTGGATTCAAAGTGGGATTTAGAAAGCGGTCAAATCCAAATTAAAGAATTGATAAAAATCCCCGAAAATAATCTTGACATTCAAATAAAAAACACTATCTTATTCGTCTTGTCTGGTTGGCCCGGACGAGTTCTTTTTGAAAATTTGAAACGGGGCATAGCGCAGTCCGGTTAGCGCACCTGGTTTGGGACCAGGGGGTCGCAGGTTCGAATCCTGCTGCCCCGACATTCACATTTTTTTAAAAAGCGCCAGTAGCTCAACCGGATAGAGCAACGGCCTTCTAAGCCGTAGGTTATGGGTTCGATTCCCCTCTGGCGTACTAAAATAGAAGGCGGAAGTCTTTAAATGGTGGGCGTAGCTCAGGTGGTAGAGCGCCAGATTGTGGCTCTGGTGGCCGCGGGTTCAAGTCCCGTCGCTCACCCTTTTCTTTACAATTTGATTTTGAGTTTTGATGGCCCCTTCGTCTAGTGGTTAGGACTCAGGACTTTCATTCCTGCAACAGGGGTTCGAGCCCCCTAGGGGTCACATTAAAAGGCTACTCATTTTTGAGTGGCCTTTTTTAATTTGAATAAGAATATTTTTTTGCATGCGATTAATTTCATATTCAGACCGTTAATCTATTAGATTTATTCATTGACATTTTACACGAAATTAATTATTATTTGCACCTTGCTTTTAACCATGGCCCCTTCGTCTAGTGGTTAGGACTCAGGACTTTCATTCCTGCAACAGGGGTTCGAGCCCCCTAGGGGTCACATGAAAAAGGCCACTCAATTTGAGCGGCCTTTTTATTTATGAAATCAGATTTTTTCTGCCTTTATTTCCACTTCTCCCCTATTACAGCAGCAACTTGCTCCAGAAATTTTTGATCGTGTTTATGAAAAACATCCGGCCGGTGGCTGTCGATATCAATTTCACCGATAATATTTTTTCCACTATAAATCGGCACGACAATTTCAGATTTTGTTTCGATGCTGCATGCAAGATAACGCGGATCAGCATTGACGTCTGGAACGATGATCGATTCTTCTTCCGCAACAGCAGCGCCACAAATGCCCTGCCCAATTGGAATGCGTGTGTGTGGCGATGGCGCCCCTTGGAAATTATGCAAAACCAATGCATCGCCATCAACCAAATAAATCCCGGTCCAGTCGTATTTCGGAAAAGATTCGTGCAAGATTTCCACAACCGAGCGTAAAAGTTTATCGTTGTCTGGCGTAGAACTATTTTCTGTTCGAATGCGATTTACTGCCCAATGGCCGACCAAAGCTTCAACTCCAAAAAAGTAACTATTTTTGCCAAATCCACAAATCTGATCAACGCAGACATCGGCACTTACGGAGATTTTCCGGAAAGCTTCTCGTTGGGAAATATCTGTCAAATGCACTTCAACTACCGGTGTTTTGATTGCCGCAATGGCATCGCGGATGGCAATGCTGTAGTGAGTGAAGGCAGCCGGATTGATCACAACTCCATCGACATTATTTTCTGCTGAGTGAATACGATCGATTATCTGCCCTTCATGATTGGATTGAAAGAAATCGAACGCAATCCCATATTCTTCAGCCGCTGAATTAACATAACTATTAATCGATTCGAGGGATTCTGTTCCATAAATTTCCGTCTCTCGCGAACCCAACAAGTTTAAATTGGGGCCGTGTATAATATCAATTTTCTTCATCTGATTTCTTCAGCAATTTGACTAAATGATCGATGGTTTCGTCAACTCCCCACTCATCTTTGCAATTAAATATGTGATCCGCCTTTAAATAATTGGTCACTCTTTTCTCCAACAATTTTTCAATATGCCCGAGCAATTCCTCCTGTTTTACTTCTTGCAGAACTGGGCGGCGATTGGTAAAACGAACATGATTGTACAGTTGTTCTGGGGTGCGTTCAACGTAGACAGTCGTTCCGCTGGCCTGCAGCAATGGCCACGCCCCAATCTGCGCCGGAGTTCCACCACCGAGGGCCACGACACTGTCTTCCTCCCAATTTTGAGCCAAATCAATAAGTATTTCTTTTTCCAGCTCGCGAAATTTCGTCTCACCCAGTTGGGCGAAAATAGTCGTCACACTCATTCCTGCTTTAACTTCTATCATAATGTCGGTGTCAACGAATGGCATGTCTAACGCTTGCGCTAGTTTTCTGCCCAAAGTAGATTTGCCGCATCCCATAAATCCGAGGAGATAAATATGTTTCCGTTTCATTTTCATCGGTTGCTCGTGTACTCCAGCCAACCATCGTAACGCTTTTTAACTTCACCGAAAGAGTCGCCGCCAAATTTATCCAAAACCGAGCCTGCGATAGTGAGCGCTAGCATGGCCTCGCCGATTACCGCTGCTGCGGGAACAGCGGTGACATCCGAGCGTTCAACGTGCGCAGTGACTGACTTTTTGCTTTCTAATTCAATAGAATCGAGCGGTTGCATGAGTGTGGCAATCGGCTTCATCGCAACGCGTACTACCACCGGCATCCCGTTGGTCATGCCACCTTCCAGGCCACCTGCATTATTTTGTTTTCTGTAAAATTTGTTTTCGCTGCGGTCATAATAAATCTCATCGTGCACCTGCGAACCAAAACGGCATGCACCCCCAAACCCATCTCCGATTTCCACGCCTTTCATGGCTTGAATGCCCATCATTGCCGCTGCAATTTGGGAGTCAAGGCGGCGATCCCAGTGAACATGGCTGCCGAGGCCCACTGGTAAATTAAACGCCACCACCTCAAAAATTCCACCACAAGTATCGCGGTTCGATTTCGCTGAATCAATGGTTTCCATCATTTTTTCTGCAGTAGTTTTATCAACACATCGAACTGGCGAAGCATCAGCAATTTCATTGAGATTTTTTAAATCAAAGTTGAAATCAACCGAACCAAAATCAATCAATGTTTTTTCAGATTTCACCTCGGCAATTTGTATAACATGACTGGCGATTCCAATTCCCAATGCGTCAAGAAATTGCCGTGCAATTGCCCCCAAAGCCACACGGGTTGCGGTCTCCCGAGCCGAAGCACGCTCGAGAATATTGCGCATATCCGATTGATCATATTTGATGGCACCGCTCAAATCTGCATGCCCGGGGCGTGGCACTTCGACAATTTTTTTCTGCGGATTTGTGCCAGAAACTGCCATTATTTTATCCCAGTTTTTCCAATCACGATTTTGGATTAAAAAACTGATAGGGCTGCCCAAACTTTTATCATGCCGAATACCGCTGAGAATCTGCACCTGATCGGTCTCGATTTTCATCCGGCCACCGCGACCGTAACCTTGCTGCCGGCGAGCAAGCTGCTGATTAATTTTTTCGATTGAGATTGCAACATTGGCAGGCAGTCCTTCGAGGATGCCAACCAGCCCCTGTCCGTGAGATTCCCCTGCTGTAAAATAGCGTAAGTGCGGCATTAAATTTCCTAACTAATCATTCAAATCGAGATGCTAAATGTATCAAATATAGAATAATCAAACACTGCGGGATATTATTGGTTTTCAATCGCATTTACCAGTAGTTTTTTCAGTGGTTCAAAATGTTTTTGACGGTCAATTTTTACTCCAGACCAAATTTCCATAGCCATAATGCCCTGAAAAATTAACATCCCTATCCCACTGACTATTTTAGCCCCGCTGTCGTGGGCAAATTTCAAAAACTGGGTTAAACCAGGATTATACACAATATCTACATAAACACATTTTTCCCGGAACACAGATTGTGGTACAGGGCATTTCGTAACTTCGGGATACATTCCCACTGAAGTGGTATTTATAACAACGTCGCCTGTTGGGGTTTCTGTAAATTTTGAGAAATTTATCGCTTCGCATCCTGTTTTTTGGGCCAGATCAACTGCTTTTTCATGCGTCCGATTGACAATATTTATTGTTCTCGCTCCAGCATTTTTCGCTGCAAAAACGATGGCATGAGCCGCTCCACCTGCGCCTAAAACAATAACATTTTTTCCTGAAAGATCGACAGATTCAATCGCCAAACTATCGAGAAATCCGAAAATATCGGTGTTGTATCCAGTGGTAAATTCATCTTCAAAAAGTACTGTATTCACTGCACCCGTTTTTAATGCGAATTCGTCAATTTCATCAAGAAAAGGCATGATATTTTTTTTGTGGGGCACGGTGACATTCAATCCTCTGAACCCTAATGCCCGTGCGCCAGAAATAGCATCTTCTAGTGAAATTTTATCCACATGGTAGGCGGAATATTGAAATGGTAATTCGTATTCATTTGCAAGATAATTGTGCAATAGTGGCGACAGTGAATGAGATATCGGTGTCCCAATAACGCCGAGTGGTTTTTTAAATCGCATTCAGTGCCATTCCTGTCTACTCAAATGCCGTAATTTATCAAAGAAATCAGGAAACGAGACTGTGGCCACATGTGCATTCGAAATTTCAGTTTCACCGCTGGCAATAAGCGATGCTACCGCGAATGCCATTGCGATGCGGTGATCTTGAAATGTGTTTATTAATCCGCCATGCAATTCCTGTGGTCCAACAATTTTAAAACCATCTGCAAAAGTTTCTAATTGCACACCCAATTTCCGTAAATTAATATCAATTGCCTCAATTCGATCGGATTCCTTGACACGCAATTCTTTCGCGTCGCGAAAGCGAGTTCGACCACGAGCCTGGGTTGCAAGGACGGCCAGCACTGGAATTTCATCGATGAGCAATGGAATTTCAGCCCCGCTCGCTGTAAATCCATTGACAGAGCTTGAGTAAACCTTTAAATCACCAATTAGTTCGCCGTTCGCATTTCGATTATTTTGTATTTCAATTTGGGCGTTGGCCTGTTTTAACAGGTCGATAAGATAACTGCGCGTTGGATTCAATCCAACATTTTTAATGACTATTTCGCTGTCCGGAACAATCAATCCAGCTACGATAAAAAAGGCTGCCGCTGAGACATCTCCCGGGATTTCGATTTCTGTTGCTTGCAAACGTTCGGCTCCGAGCCTGATCTCGGAATTGTTTTGCGTCACCGAAACGCCCATGGCTGCCATCATGATTTCAGTGTGGTCACGTGACTGCTCAGGTTCAATAACCACAGTTTTGCCGTCAGCGAACAGCCCTGCCAACAGAACTGCGGATTTTACCTGGGCCGACGCCACCGGCAAAGCATAGGTAATTCCCCGCAGTTTCTTGCCATGAATTTTTAACGGGGCTGTGCCCTCCGCAGCGGTTTCAATCTCCGCTCCCATTGAAGCGAGCGGCTCAACAATGCGCCGCATCGGGCGGCTGTTGAGACTGTGGTCGCCAATTAGCACCGAATCGAAATTTTGTCCGGCCAGCACACCTGCGAGTAGTCGCATTGTCGTACCAGAATTACCGCAATCCAATGCGCCTGCTGGTGCTCTTAATCCATGCAATCCGCGGCCGTGGACGTAACAGATGCCATTTTTTTGTTCGATTTTGACTCCGAGTTGCTGCAGGCACGCGGCCATACTTTGCACATCGTCAGCCTCCGAAAGACCGGTAATTTTACTCGTGCCTTCGGCCAAAGCCGCGAACAGCAATGCCCGCTGAGAAATGGATTTATCGCCGGGCACGTGTAATTCACCATGCAACCGGCCTACTTTATGGAGTTTCAATAGCGACCTGCACTTTTGCTGTTAAAATTTTCATCTGTTATGGCAAACATGTCCTTCTTTTTGCAGGATTGATTTCGCCTGCTTCCGTGCTTTTTCCGATTCAAATGACAGGCGTAATGTCCCACCTTCGTCTTCCCTCACTTTCAGAACTTCGATATCCCGAATGTTAATTTGAGCATCAGCGAGCACATTTGCAATTTTTGCAATAACACCGGAATGATCCTGCACATCAACGGATAAATCGAAATTGGGAGTCATAAACCCACGGGAATCCTTCGGAATCGCGAGTCGGCTGTGTGCAGATTCAGCGAAACTTGTTTCAAGTGCCCCTTCGACGAGGAGCCGGCGTGTGTTTGCCAATGCCGCGGAAAAGCCATCAATTTCTGCTAAAATCTTGCTGAGATTGCCATCACATATATCCTGCCAAATGGCAAAAGGGCTCGATGCTATGCGAGTCATATCCCTAAAACCACCGGCTGCCATTTTCAAATAAATATCATTTTCATTATTTTTCTCAGCGATGTAAAGCATCAGTGTGAGCGCTAACATTTGCGGCAAATGGCTGACGCCGGCGGCAATTTTATCGTGTTCGTCAGCGCTCAACAGCAAAATATAAGCGCCAGTTTTTTCAATCAGCCCAGCCAATTTTTTTACTGCTTTTTGTGATTCAAAGCCATTTGGTGTTAAAACATAAATGGCGTTTTCGAATAAATATGGATCTGATGATTCAATTCCAGGTTTTTCCGTCCCGGCCATGGGATGACCGCCGATAAACACGCCGGAGGAATCAGCAAAATTTTCTCTGGCACATTGCATGAGATCATTTTTAATACTGCACACATCCGTAACTATGCATTTTGGTTTACAGTTTTTTGCAATGATTGGTAATAGTTTCAATGCAATTTTAGGGGGTGTCGCAATGAAAATAAAATCAGCTTTTTCGCACACTGTTTCCAATTGTTCGGATAAATACCCGGTATCAATAATCGCTTCTTTGAGTGCATAATCAATGACTTCAGAGCAGTCGACACCGGTCAATTGCACTTCGGGCATAACACGTTTAAATGCCTTGCATAAAGAACCCCCGATGAGGCCAACACCAACAACTGTGACTTGAATTCCCATAATGTAATTAATTCCGTTTGTCAAGAATGTCTTAATTTACCTGAACATTTTTCCCATTTGCCTGTTTTCTTCGTCCTACATTTTTTTACCGATCGCGTTTGCGATCAAACGGCATTCTTTCATCAAATGGGCAAACTGCTCGGGATAAAGCGATTGGGCGCCGTCTGATGCCGCATGATCCGGATCGTTGTGTACTTCGATTTGCAGACCATGTGCGCCGGCTGCCACAGCAGCACGGGCCATCGGGGCTACTTTATTTCGGATGCCGGTTCCATGGCTGGGATCAGCAATTATTGGCAAATGGCTCAATTTCTGTATTACCGGAATCGAAGAAATATCCATTGTATTGCGGGTATATTTTTCAAAGGTGCGGATGCCGCGCTCACAAATTATCACCTGATAATTTCCCCCTGACATTATATACTCGGCTGACATCAACGTTTCCTCGATGGTCGCCGACATGCCGCGTTTTAATAAAATCGGCTTGGCGATTTTTCCCAACGATTTTAATAGATCGAAATTTTGCATGTTCCGCGCACCAACCTGTAAAATATCGCAATATTTTACCATAATTTTAACCTGAGATCGATCCATTATTTCAGATACCACAAGCAAATCATTTTTATCAGCCGCTGAGCGCATTTGTTGCAGCCCCTCTTCGCCCAATCCCTGAAAAGAATAGGGCGATGTGCGTGGTTTGAATGCACCACCACGCAATATTTTGGCGCCAGCCTTTTTAACTTCAGCCGCGATCGTTTCTATTTGCGTCGCACTTTCGACCGCGCAAGGGCCGGCCATAACCACAACTTCGTCACCGCCTATTTGTACATCTTTGATTTTAATAATCGTATCTTCCTGCTGAAAAGTGCGGCTGGCCAGCTTGTATGGCTCGGTAATTCGAACGACTTCACTCACGCCATCCAAAACGAGAAATTCCCGCTCATCAAACGCCTGCTTATCGCCGATAGCACCAATTACCGTGCGACTGATGCCCGTCGACCGGTGCACATCAAAATTTTTGTCGATGAGTGTGGCCACCACATTTTCAATTTCAGCCTGGGTTGCATTTTTATTCATCACGATGACCATTAAATTCTCCTTAAGGGCTTTAATCTATTAAAATAAAATCCATTATAAACAACTACAGTTCACTATTCTTCTTTATTTGACATATCATCGCCCAGTCCGAGACTGGCATGTTTTTCCAACTGCCGCGACTCATCGATGATCCGTTCAAATAATCGTTGAATGGCTTTTTCTGACAGCGGTCCGGGATTTTTCTCAGCCAGGGCATGCAATATCTTTTTCTCCCGGGCAGGGTCATATATCGGCATATCGAACTTTCTTTTAATGTGCCCAATCGCTACCGTAAAACCGGCCCGTTTGTTCAACAGTTGCAAAATTTCCGCATCAACTTCATCAATTTTTAGCCGCCAATCAGCAATTTCTTTCATGCGCATTCTCCCAATCCAAGCTTTATTTTCCGAACAAAATCACTTACTTTTTCACAGGATTCCTTGGTATTTTTTGACTCAGAAATGAGACGAATAATTGCGCTCCCAATTATGACTCCATCACTGATGCGGGCAAGGTTTTTAGCGGTTTCGCTGTTTGAAACACCAAATCCCACGAGAACTGGCTGTGATGTCTGTTCCCGTAAGCGATGCAAAAACATCGTGGTTGCATCTGGAAGATGCTGCCGCTCCCCTGTAACGCCAGCGACTGAGACTGCATAAATAAATCCGGTGGTCATTTTACTGATTGCTGCAATACGCTCAACAGTCGTGACTGGCGAGACGAGAAAAATGAGGTCAAGCTCTGCTTTCCGGCATTTTTCCCGGAAATCACGACTCTCTTCCGGTGGTAAATCAGGGATTATAAAACCATTGGCGCCAGCAGCGACGGCTTCGTCTACCGTGCGCTGCCAGCCGTATTTCATAAATGGATTGGCATAACCCATGAGAATCACAGGTACATCGGAAACCTGGCGAAATTCTTTGATAATTGGAAAAAGGGCTGGAATTTTCATTCCTGCTCGCAATGCCTGCTGCGAAGCATCCTGAATGACCGGCCCATCAGCCTGGGGATCAGAAAACGGGGCGCCCAGCTCAATCAAGTCAACACCAGCTTCGGCAAGTGTTTTTAGTAGCAGCAAAGTCGTCTGCGGATCGGGAAAACCTGCGGTCAAATAAATGGAGAGAATTTTTTCGTTTTTTGATTTTTTTGCCTCAAGCAGTGTCCGTAAATTATTCATGCAATCACCCCCTTTTCAGCGAGTGCAAATACAGATTCCATATCTTTGTCGCCGCGCCCGGACAGACAAATGACGATTGATTGGTCAGGCCGCATCGTTTTTGCGAGCTCTAATCCGTAGGCAACAGCGTGGGCACTTTCAAGTGCCGGAATTATGCCTTCGCTGCATGAAAGCAAGGCCATCGCCTCAAGCGCCTGCGCATCAGTGACAGAGGTATAATTTGCACGGCCTGTATCTTTTAACCACGAATGTTCCGGGCCGACACCGGAATAATCCAGACCGGCGGAGATTGAATGCACGTCAGCGACCTGACCGTCCTCGGTTTGCAGCATGTAGGTTAACATGCCATGCAAAATACCGGGTTCGCCATATGTTAAAGTAGCCGCATGATCACCAACATCGGGCCCCCGTCCACCCGCTTCGACCCCATGCAGTTGCACATTTTTCTCCTCAATAAAAGGATAAAACATGCCCATTGCGTTGGATCCACCGCCGACACATGCCACAACCGCATCGGGAAGCCGCCCTTCTTTTTTTAAATGCTGCTCCCTGGTCTCCTGCCCAATTATCGATTGAAAATCACGCACAATCATCGGATATGGATGCATCCCGACTACCGATCCGATGCAATAAAATGTATTTTTCACGTTGGTAACCCAATCGCGAATTGCCTCGTTAATTGCATCTTTTAAAGTGCGACTCCCTGACTTGACTGCGATTACCTTTGCACCCAAATATTCCATGCGAAAAACATTGAGCTGCTGTCTTTCGATATCTACTTCTCCCATGTAAACCTGGCATTCAAGACCGAATTTCGCTGCCACAGTAGCCGTGGCCACACCGTGTTGCCCCGCCCCGGTTTCAGCGATAATTCGTTGTTTACCCATGCGTCGTGCAAGTAATAGTTGTCCGAGAACGTTATTAATTTTGTGCGCTCCGGTATGGTTCAAATCTTCCCTTTTCAAATAGATTTTTGCTCCCCCGGTTTCTTCTGTCAATCGATCAACATAGGTCAAAGGATTAGGTCGGCCGGTGTATTCCGCGTGTAGATAACTGAGCAATTTATGAAATTCCGGATCATCCTTAGCTTTTTCATATTCCTGCTCGAGTTCAGTGATTGCAGACATAAGAATTTCCGGCACAAATCGTCCGCCGTAATCTCCAAACCGCCCATTTTTATCAGGCAAAAAGGCCGCATTTTTTTTGATCAAATTGCTGTTCACCGCGTATTTCCTTCAGTTTATCAAATATAATTTCAAGTTTTTTATGATCTTTGATTCCGGGAGATATTTCAACACCACTATTCAAATCGACGGCAAATGGTTTTACCGTTTTTACCGCAGCAATTATATTGTTCGGGTTCAATCCACCCGCCAGAATCAATCGAATATTATCGTTTCTTGCTTTGGTTAAATTCCAATCAAAAGCCTCGCCCGTTCCACCATAGTGCCCATTTTTCTGTGTATCCAAAAGAACGGCTGCTGATTCCGAAATAAAATTCTCAACAGCCCCCATCGAAAAGTCCGTTCCAACCTGCAGGGCTGGAATGACTGTGTAATTTTTAAAATTTGCCAGGTACGATGGCGAAAAGTCACCATGAATTTGCAGTACATCAAATTTGAAAATGTCCACTAATTCGGCGATGTATGCCAAGTTTGGTTTAACACAGACTGCAACCCGTGTTACACTTTCAGGAATTTCAGTGGATATTTTTGCTGCATTTTGCGGCGAAATATAACGCGGACTGGCGGGATAAAAAATAAACCCCAGCGCATCGGCACCGAGCCGGACGGCTTTTAACGCATTGGCTGTTCGAGTAATACCACAAACTTTAATTTTCATTGTTTACCAAAATCTGCCTGAAATTTGCCAAGGCCACTCCGGGGTCATTTTGCCTCATAAAATGAGTGCCGACCAAAACAGCCTGCACCCCGGCAGCAGACATGCGGCGGCGGTCGTCCTGTGTTGAAATTCCACTTTCGCCCACAATTATTCGCTCCTTTCCCACCATAGGCGCCAGTTTTTCGGTCACGGCCAAATCGGTCTTAAAAGTGTCGAGATTGCGATTGTTGATGCCAATAATTTTTGCGCTTGTTTCCAGTGCGCGCGCCATCTCCATTTCGTTGTGGACTTCGACAATAGCTTCCATTTTTAATTCATGAACAATTCTCAAATAATGCCGCAAGGCATCCCGTGATAATGCTGCAACAATGAGCAAAACAGCATCAGCTCCGGCAACTCGCGTTTCGATGAGTTGATATTCATCGATAATAAAATCTTTGCGTAAAACAGGAATGGCGACATGGGGGCGGATCGCCGAGATAAAACGCAAATGTCCCTGAAAAAATTTTTCATCTGTGAGAACCGAGAGCGCGTGGGCACCATTTTTCGAGTATTGTTGCGCGATCGATACCGGATCGAAATCTTCACGAATAGTGCCCTCCGAAGGCGAGCCTTTTTTCACCTCTGCTATCACGGAAAGCTCGGCAGGTGTAGTTAGAGCTTCAGCTAATGACCGCGTTTCGAGGGAATGCTGCAGTTGAATTTCAAGCTCGGCAATTGTAATCTTTTTGCGCTGTGCCGCGACTTCTCTTCTCTTGTGTTCGATGATTTTGCGTAGTATCGTTTGCATTTATTTTCGATTCTATTTATGAGCTACCCAAATTCTGTGATACCCCAATCAACTGCTCCAGTTTATTCAGTGCTGCGCCAGAATCTATGCTCTGAGCAACTTTTTTTACTCCGTCAGCAATACTTTCAACTTGTCCGCTGACATAAACTCCTGCACCCGAATTTGCCAAGACAATATCACGTGTCGGACCCGGTGCCCCGGAAAGTACATCTTTTGCCATACGGGCATTTTCAACGGCATCAGCGCCTGTAATACTGCCTGAATCCCGTGTTAATCCCAGTTCTTCGGGAGTGATGCTGTACGATGAAATTTCGTCGTTTTTCAATTCTACAATGTACGTCGGTCCCGCTATGGATATTTCATCGAGTCCATCGTCGCTGTGCACAATGAGAATATGCTCTGATTTTAGGGCCTGCAATACTTCGATAAGAGGCTGCATTAGCGATGCATCGTATACACCGATAATTTGGCGTTTCACTCCGGCAGGATTGGTGATCGGCCCAAGAATATTAAACACGGTTCGCGCCCCCAATTCACGCCGTGGTCCGATGGCATATTTCATCGCCGGGTGCAGCATTGGTGCAAAGAGAAATCCAATTCCAGTTTCTTTTATAGAATGCCCCATCTGCTCGGCGCTCAAGTCGGTTTTGACACCGAGCTCAGCCAGCACATCGGCGCTACCACATTTACTGGAAACTGAACGATTGCCGTGTTTGGCGACCGGCACCCCGGCGCCGGCGATAACAAGTGCTGAAACTGTCGAAATATTAAATGTATGTTTTCCATCGCCGCCAGTGCCGACGATATCGATTGGATTTTTTGCAAGATCAACCTGCACCGGGGTTGCAAATTTACGCATGCATTCCGCAAAACCTGTTATTTCTTCGACCGTCTCATTTTTCATGCGCAATGCGACAAGAAATGCTGTTATTTGTGCTTCAGAAGTCTGTCCGGACATTATTATTTCCATGGCATTAAATGCTTCTTTTTGCGTCAAATTTTGAAACTGTATCACTTTATTTATTGCATTTTTAAGCATGTTTCTCCCGCATATCCTTTTTTCGAAAACGACACTTTAAGGGAAGCGCATATTAATTCTCAATTATTTCTAAAAAATTCTGCAGTAAAGCTTTTCCGTGTTCAGTTAAAATTGATTCAGGGTGAAATTGAACACCAAAGACCGGATTCGATTCGTGCTCAAAGGCCATGATTAAACCGTTTTCTGTTCGTGCCGTGATTTTGAGACATGCGGGCGACGAACTTTCTTCTACAATCAGTGAGTGGTATCGCGTGGCGATGAACGGACTGGGGAGATTTTTGAACAGCCCCTGGTTATTGTGGAATATTTCCGATACCTTGCCATGCATCAATTCGGGTGCGCGAACAACTTTGCCACCATAAATTTGCCCGATTGCCTGGTGGCCGAGACAGACGCCCAGAATTGGGATCACACCGGAAAACGAGCGAATTGTTTTCAGCGTGATACCGGCTCCATCCGGCACCCCCGGCCCCGGAGATATGAGAATGCCATCCGGATTTTTTGTGCGTATTTCTTCAATCTCAATCTGATCGTTGCGGTAAACGGTAAGTTCAGCACCAAGTTCACCAAAATATTGCACAAGGTTGTAAGTGAAGCTATCAAAATTGTCGATGACAAGTATTTTCATTTTAGCAAGTTTAAATTTGTGATTATGGCTTTGATGATCAAACTTGGTTTATAAATTATCCAGTCCAGCTTCAGCAAGAGCGATGGCCGACCGCACCGCATTGGATTTGTGTACAGTTTCCGCAAACTCAGACTCCGGCACCGAGTCCGCCACGATACCGGCACCGGCTTGAAAATACGCCATACCTGCGCGTACTTCCAATGTGCGAATCGTAATACAGGTATCCATATTTCCCGAAAAATCGATATATCCCAAAGCGCCGCCATAAACTCCCCGGCGGTTCGGCTCCAACTCTTCAATTATTTCCATGGCACGTACTTTCGGTGCACCGGAAAGGGTGCCCGCCGGAAAACAGGCCTTAAAAGCATCGATGGCATCAAACTCCGGGCGCAGCTTGCCGCGCACCTCGGAGACGATGTGCATAACATGACTATAACGCTCGATAACCATATTTTCAGTGACAATCACGCCGCCGTATTCGGCCACCCGGCCAACGTCGTTGCGGCCGAGATCCATCAGCATGACATGTTCTGCCCGCTCTTTTTCATCGGCAAGCAGTTCTTTTTCAAGGCGCAGATCTTCTTCGATGCTTTTGCCACGCGGCCGTGTGCCGGCAATGGGGCGTACGGTCACTTCACGGTCCTCAACCCGTACCAACATTTCCGGACTGGCGCCAATGATTGCTTGAGCCTGGTTTTGCAGATAGAATAAATATGGTGAAGGATTAATCAATCGCAATGCGCGGTAAATATCAAAAGGATCAGCGGCAACTGCCCGGGAAAACTGTTGCGACAGAACGACCTGGAAAATATCTCCGGCTCGAATATATTCGATAGCGGTTTTAACTGCCTGATAAAAATTTTCTTTCTTAAAATTAGCATGCACATTCGTGTGTTGCCGGACTGTCCTGCTCTCGATTGCAGCAGGCTGCCGCAGGGTTTCACGCGTTTCCTGTATTCGTTGCAGGGCATCCTTATAGGCTAATTGGAGATCGCCGCCCTCAGGTATAATTGCGTTGGCAATAATTATTATTTGCTGGCGCAAGTGGTCAAAAGCGAGAACCGTATCGTACAAACCAAAGGAGGCAATTATTTCTTTCGTATCGACAGGATTTGATTGCGGTAAGTCTTCAATTAATCGAACTGTATCATAGCCGAAAAAGCCGACAAGTCCGCCAGAAAAACGAGGCAAATCATCCCGCGAAACGAATTTGTATTTGGTCAACATCGATTTTAGGAAGCTAAATATATCGGTATCGAATTGCTGCTCATTTTCTGCTGTCCGCACGGTGACTGTTCGGCCATCTGTTTTTATCCATTCGCGCGGATTGTGCCCGAGAAATGAATAGCGCGCTACATTCTCACCGCCATCAACAGACTCCAATAAAAAGCTGTCTTCCGAGTTTTTGCAGAGTCGTAAATATGCAGAGACTGGCGTAAGCAAGTCCGCTAAAATACTTTCTGCAACAGGAATCACGTTGCCGTGCAAAGCCTGCTGTTGAAATTCGGAAAATGTTTGCGGTTGAATGTGCATTGTCTACTTTTGAAAAATTTTAAACTGCCTGTAGAAATAAATTTAAAATGGATCAAAAAAAAATCCCACCAGGTTAAACCAGAGTGGGATTTTTATCTATTTTACGACTTTTTTTGATCAGCCAAATTCAGATAATCTTTTCCCACTTCCGTTATAATACCAGATAAAAGACCAATAAAAGTTGTAGGAAACGGAAAAGATCATATTCATTTTTTCAATGTTTGTAAAAGTATGTATTAAATTCCGCTGAAGATAATAATTATTCATTTCCCTGTCAAGCAATAAAATATTTTGCATCTTCGAGGGTTTAAAATACAACACAATTAAATCCAATCATCGGTGTTTTTTCTTCTCCACTTTATCTTGCCCTCATTCAGAACTTGGTGCATTTAATTTCCCGTTCCGGGGAATAAACCGGCTGTAAAATATGTAACAAAACGTGAGTTCGATGTAAGCTGTAGCATTCTTTACCAGGCATAATTAAAATAGAGCGAAGGCGTCTCGCCGAGCGTTTCGTGTGTTATCCTCGGCGGGACGCCTTCGGACTATATCCTATAATTAATTCGTTTTGTCCCAATTCTTCTTATATCGAACTCACATTAACAAATGAAAATCTTACACTAAAATCTTTTATTAGTCAGAGGAAAATTGAATGAGTAATCGACTCCTTCTCCCCTATCTGTTTCTAATTTTCAGCAGCCAGGTTTTTGCAGGTGTCTGGAACCGGCAACCCGGCAGTATTTATCTCAAACTCTCAACTTCATATATTTCAACATCCAACGAATTTAATCATCTTGGACAAGAACGGTCTCTTTTTTTTCCACTTAAAGATACGTATCCGGACGCATCTTTCACCGATCGCTACACAAGTATTTATTTTGAATATGGTTTGCATCCGAAACTCACTGTGGTCAGCCAATTGGCCTTTAAATCGATGACCGCAATTCGGAAGGAAATCTCGGGTGGTGGTTTGATTCAAAACAATGTGGAATCGCAAAGTTTTGGCTTCTCTGATTTGGACCTGGCAATAAAATATGGCTTGCACTCTTCTCGGCTTACTTTTGCAGTTGAAAGTGCTATCAAGCTGCCCTTAAATTACGAGAACGATCCGACCATCGATGCGCCGCCTTTGGGTACCGGAGAAGTTGATTTTACCGAAAAGCTGTTAATCGGCAAGGGTTTTCACCCCGGTTATTTCAGTGCAGGAATCGGTTACCGATTCAGAGGTGGCAATCGGTTCAACGATCAAATTATCTGGGATGCAGAATCGGGTTTCACTTTGGGAAAATCATTTTTGAAGATCTTCGTTGAAGGCACGCAGAGCACAAAAACGCCCCCCGATATTTATGGCTCCCGCCGGGTTTCGACAGTGGGTGGCGCCCTGCCATCATCGCTCACCGGGGATCAGGACATCTTTAAAATCGCCCCATCGTTAACATACAAAATCAGTCCGGATATGGGAATATCATTTGAAGTAATCCATATTTTGGCAGGAAAAAACACGATTTCCGGGACAAGTTTTGCCGTGGGCTTGGCCATGGAAAGGTAAGTGGGCATTGAATTACCAGCCATTTTTTCGAGCGCTCACTTTCCATTTTTATGGATTATTCCAATCCCCTGCCCCCTGTTAAATATTTTGTTTGCGGATACTTTTTAACCCACTCGCTCCAGAACATCACGACTACCGGGTACTCGTCCAACTTACGATCGTTCCATTTTCCAGAAATACAGGTTAATCCACTTTCGCCCTCCAAATGATACCACAAGCTTTCAGATTCATAATCATACAGAACAAAAGTATTGCGGTAAGTCCAACCACTCGCGGAAAGCGTTAGAGCCTGACCATCAATTTCGCGGCTGTACACGCCAGCCAGTTGTACAAGCGGTCAGTAAGCTACGGCAATTGGCACTTCGCCAAAAAAATCATCTGCCACTTCAAATCGGCTTAAAGCACCGACTCCGTAGGCACGAATATCATTTGCGAACTTTACCCCCATTATTAGTAAAAAAGCATCATCTGCCGGAAATGCTGAATCCCCTTTTATCGAAAATGTAGGATTTAATATGGGAAGAATGGTTTGAGGTCCCAGGCCATATTGAAATTGATCAGCTTTAAAGTCGTAGCGATTTACGGCGTGAGTGACATCCCATTTTTTTCCGGTTCTGTCTTCGATAAAAACGTGCTCTTCATCCTGAATGACCGCAGCCGGTTCAGTCTGATTTTCCGGTTCGGTATAGGAATTACATGCCAAAAATACCATTGCGAATAATAATGGGAGAGTCTGATGCATATCAATCTCATTTTCAAAAAATTCTACCGAATATTTATTCTTGAATTCGGACTTATTTCAATTAAAGGCTCCACTCAAACAATTTTAAATACCACTCCCACCGACCAAATATTTAGTTTCCGGATGTCTCGCAAACCAGTTGTTCCATGCGACGACTTCTGATGGGAATTCACGAAGTTTTCTGTCTTTGTATCTGCCACTAATGCAGCGCAATCCTTCTTCCCCATCAAGGTGATACCACAGACTTTCTGTTTCATAATCAAAAAGTACAAAGGTGTCGAAATAAGTCCAACCACTTGCAGAAAGTGTCAATACTTTGCCATCGATAACGCGACTGTACACGCCAGCCAATTGAACCAGCGGTCAGTAAGCCACGGCAACGTTAAGGGTGCCAAATTTATCGTTCGCCACTTCGAAACGGCTCATTATGCCGATGGCGTATGCCCGGGAATCGCCAGAAAGTTCCGTTCCCATAATGAGTGTTGGACTTTGTGGCGATGGGAAATTACTATCACCACTTTGCGCAAATTCAGGATTATTAATTGGCTGAATTGCAAAAGGCCCAAGTCCATAAGAAAATTGATTGGGAATGAAACCATATTCATTTACAGCGTGCGTTATATCCCATTTTTTTCCGGTCAGGTCAGTGATAAAAATCTTTTCATCTTCTTCGATGATATCAACGGGTTGAGTTGTCCCGCTCCCAGGTTCAGTTACTGAATTGCATGCCATTATAAACAATGGTATCAATCCAAAAAAGAGAACAGCTTTCATGCTTCGCATTGGAACTCCTGTTATTGGGTTATAAATGCAAATTTCAACAGATGCAACCAAGAATTCCCAATTATTATTCCTTTAAGTTTGAACTGGAAAAGTGATTAAGCCTGCGCCAATTTGCAGCATTTTACAGGTTGTAAAAATAACTGGCAAAACTTATTCGAATACATATTTTTGGGATTTAAGACCAAAAAACATTGGTAACGTCTTAAGAATTAGTTATTTTATCCATTAACTAATGTATGCTGTAGCAATTATTAAGGAAAATAGAATGAAAAAATATGTCCTGTCACTCACCCTGTTTTTTACTCTTTGCCAGGTTTCCCAAGCTCAATCGCTGGATGGAGTTCTCGCCAAATATTATAATGCCCTTGGTGGACTTGCCAAGCTGAAATCAGTGCAATCTATCATTCAGGAGGGCGTATTCTCCACACCAATGGCAGACGTCGAATTGCAGGTAACGATTAAAAAGAAACGGCCCAACAAATGGATATCGATCATGGAAATTCAGGGTCAAAAAATAATTCAGGCCTATGATGGTGAAGTCGCATGGATGCAAAATCCGATGTCAGGCATGGTGAAACCAACCGCACTTGAGGGCGAACAAGCGGAGCAAATAATACGTCAAGCCAATTTTGACGGCGACTTGGTTGGCTATAAAGAAAACGGCGTAAAACTGGCATTCGAAGGAGTCGCCGATTTTGAGCAGATGAAATGCTATAAACTGCGAGCAACCAGACTTGACAGCCAGGAAGTCGTATTTTATATCGATCAATCAAGTTCTTTTCTGATCGGCACAGAAGTCCCGGTAAAAACACCCGAACAAAATACCACGGCGATTATAAAATTAGGCGATTACGAAGAAGTTGATGGATTGTATTACCCACATTCCCTTGAAGTATTGGGCGCCCAGAAAATGGATTTCGTTTTCGATGATATCCTGATCAATGTCGATATCCCGGATGCAGTGTTTGCGATGCCGGTTGAGAAAAAGTAAAAGAACTGGCGGGATGAAGCCCTTAACGATGCAATACCATTTTTGAAAAATCCCCATCTACTCATTTAGTTTGGCAGTGGGGATTTTATTGTTTTAATTTTGCGTTTTTAATATTGGGTCAGCTGAGCGAATATTTAAGTCGTTTAGGGATGATATCCCTGCTCATCTGAGTTAATATATTGTGAAATTATTCATTTCATTTTTTGCAATTTTCATATTGTGATTTTTTTTCGGAGCTTTTCCTGAGAATAAATTCTGAAGAAAAATCTGATTAGCACACCTATCTTTACTGCTCCTGCTTGTCTTTCAAGTTTAAAAATGTGTGTAGTTCATTTTTAATATTTAGAACATTAGTTCGCCCAATTAAAAAGTGAATGCAAAACCAAACAACTCACAAAAAATTAAGCCTGAAGCTCCACTACAACGAAATATAACGTCACCAGAATAGGTTGATCGTAATCCTCAGTCCCAAGTGTGCACAAAATGAACTAAAATTGGCCAATCATGTTGCGCAGAAAGCAAAGTTCGATGGCCATGAGAATAGCTCTTCGAGTTTGTCAAAAGGCGCGTTTCGAGTTCCTTGTGATATCGTCGTTCCCGCTTCGACAGTCCCAGCGCCCGCTAGTGTCTCGACGTCCACTTGGTGCTTCAATGAGATAAACATCTGCTTAAAATACTAATAATCCTTAAAAAGGAGAAATTCAAATGGCAAAAGCAGCACGTAAACAAAAAGACCTGGTCTTTTCTTACCTGGAACACAGAAAAGTCATCGGGATTCTGGGAATTACACTGCCTTTCATCGTTTCTATCGGGGCGTCGTTGTTTTTCAGTAACAACCTGCAAAACTCCATCAGCAGCTATTACCACACCGGGATGCGCGACGTGTTTGTGGGAATACTTTTCGTCATCGGCTTCTTTCTGCTCGCCTACCGGGGGCACGAACGGGCCGATGATATCGCCGGAGATTTAGCCTGCCTTTTCGCGATCGGAGTGGCCCTTTTCCCTACCACTGGCGGCAAACTATCCCAGGCAACTGAAATGACCGGCTATATTCATCTGGCATTTGCAGCAGCTTTTTTCATCACCTTAGCTTATTTTTCACTCAAGTTATTCACCAAAACAAATCCTGACAAAACGCCCACAAAGAAGAAATTTCAAAGAAACAAAGTCTACAAAACCTGCGGCTGGACAATCATCGGCTGTATCGTAATCATGGCCGTTTTAAGCTTCCTTCCCGCAGGAACAAAAGCATCGTTAGAGAGTCTGAGACCGGTTTTCTGGTTAGAAGCCATCGCCATTATTGCTTTTGGTATATCGTGGTTCACAAAAGGTGAGGGAATTTTAAAAGATTTAGATTGAATATAATTTTGATAACAACTGTGTCTTCGAGCCAATGTGAGAACCTGTTTTGTCATGCCCTAATGTTTTAATCGGGCATCTAAAACTCCATCAAATCAAATAAATGGATTGCCAATAAAAACGTTTGGGAATGACAGATTCGAGGTTTTCAGTTGGGCTGTAAGTGTAAACAGAAATCAAATAAAAGAAAACAGATAGCGCAGACACAGTTGTTGGTTGAGGGATGAAACATCATAAATTTGACTCCAAGTGGTTACCACACCGAAGAAGCGCTGAATCTCTTTTCACTCAAAATAATTGAATCTCCCCGCTTAACACCACACTGCGTCCGGGTGCATTGAGCCCGCTCAAATGTTCGCGATAATTCCAGTCGAGAACGTTCATAAAAGCCAATTGCAGTTTCGTTTTCTCCCCAACATTTAGTGCAGAACGGAAATTTAAATTAAACCATCCCGGTGTGCCACCCGCCGGGATGCGTAAATCGAGCATGTCTTCGGCAGAGAGCCGATTCTGCTCCATGGCAAAACGGCTGTTCATTTCCACCCAAAAGCGCGGATGATTCCAGCGCAAAGATGCAAGGCCGTTAAGCGGCGGCACTGCAGAAAACGGCTCGTCTGCTGACAGATTTTTCCCATAAGCGTAGCTTAAATTTGCCCGTGCAAGTATTCCCCATTTCAGCAGCGCCTCCCCACTCATTTCAAATCCGGAAATAAATGCTTTCCCCACATTCGCTTTGTGATAAACAGCCAGCGTATCCGTTTCGTCGATAATGTACGGTAAGCCGTTAAAAAAAGTCGATTCCCGCGAGAGGACATCGTATAATTTTGTATGGTAAAAAACGATGTTCGCTTTCGCATTTTCGAAAGTAAATTTTAATCCACCATCAAAACTGATTCCTTTTTCCGAAGCTATTTGCGGATTCGGGATATCATAAAATGTGCCGCCTTTTCCGGGTCCAAATTTCGACACGTCATCCAGGTTGGGCGCCCGAAATCCTTGCGCAATATTGCTAATAAAACTAACAGATTCACTAATTTGATACCGGGAGCTGATACTTCCCGTGAGCGCCGAGGTTTTTCTTTTCACCAATCCCAATTGTAACGGCGGTTCATAGCCGAATGGCGCTTCCAAATCGAAGACGCTGTAACGAAATCCACTGGTCAACATCCACAAGTTGGAAATATTCCATTCACTCTGGATATAAACGCCAAGACTATTGTAACGGCTGTTGTCCGGGTAAAGTGGAGCAGTAGAACCGCGTGTGATAGAATTTTGATCTAATATCCGGTAACTGGATGAAGCTGAAATTTTATCGTTATAAAATTCGGCTCCATAAAGCAAAAAATGTTTTTTTCTGAAAACCTTATTGAATTGCAACTGCCACGTGCGGGTCGTTGTGCTGAATCTATCAACCGTGGTCTTCAGGCTGCCGGTCTTTTGCCGAATGTGGCCCTCTTTCTGTGTATGAGAAGAAAGAGTGAGAATCATGATGTCCGCAAATGGGCCCTTGAAATGGTTTTCATATTTTAAATAGGCAAGATCCCGGTCTTGCGGATCATAAAAATAGGTTGAATAAGCCTTTCTCTCAAATACGTCGTAGCGGGGAACTTTGCTTTGCCGTGCCAATTGATAAAATATGGTAAATCTATGTTTATAATGCGGCTGAAAAGACAATTTGATTTGAGAAAACTGGCTGTTATAGGAATTCGGGCTTTGCACTTTTTCGAGAATCCGTCCGGACTCCGGCGATGATTCCAACCTTTGCATCAATTCATCACCACCGCGTGTGCCCCGCCGGACATCGCCATGTCCGTACCAGCCGGAACTTAAATTTAATCCCCAGTTTTTAGATGATACCGAACTTTGCAGATTGATGCGGTTGCTTTCATCGGCACTGGAAATCCCCATATTAAAACTACCGCTGTAGCGTAATTTTCCAGTCTGTGAAAAAGCCGGAGTAGCGGTAATTGTATTTATCGTTCCACCGAGCGCATCACTGCCATAAAGAGCCGAGCTCGGGCCGTGCACCACTTCCATCCTTTCGATGGATCCGGGATCGATGGTATTCAAAGATTGTAGATTCCCGCCCCGATAAGTCGCGTTATTCATGCGAATGCCATCGACCAGCAATAAAATTTTATTGGCCTTCAATCCACGAATTATCGGTGATCCCCCGCCATTGCTGGTTTTTTGGACAAAAACACCCATTTCTTCGCGCAGAATTTCAGGCGCTTGTAAAATATTGCGCTCACGAATTTTCAGTTGATTGACAACGGAAACCAATTGGGGGATACTTTGCTCCAACGCCTCGTGGCGGCTGGCCGTTACCTGGATTTCATGAACTTCATAAACTTTGAGAATTAATTTGGGGTGGAGTTCAACAATTTTGCCGGCCTGAACATGGATGGAATCATAAGTGATGGTTTCATATCCCAACATGCGTACGGATACATCGTAAAATCCCGGCGGCAGATTTGGCAGCATGAACCGCCCGTCTGCTCTGGAGACCGAACCCCGGTTCTTGAAAGGAATAAATATTTGCACATTTTCAACAGGTTGGTTGCTTTCTTCTTCGATTACCGTTCCGGCAATACTTCCTGATAAAGAATTCAGTGATTGGGAATGAACAGATAAATTGCATAATAAAAATATAAAGAGAGATTTCATGTCAGGTAATTCGAACCAAATTAATTTCTGTAAAATATTTGTTGCGTCTTTTATTGTTGTGAATAAATATATCGCCGAACCGGATTTTAGTTCCCTAAATCGTGTTTGTTGGGAAAATCTTCGAGTGTTCAATACTGCAGGCAAATAAGTTAAAACTTTTTTGGAAAAAAGATATTATTTTGTTATAATTCACGCTTCATACCATTGTCATCAGTTAATTATAATTATGGGAAATCGTGATATTCCGAACACAGAAATTTGATATAGGCGAAATTATCCGATTTGACACTCACCGGGGCAAAACTCAAGTCGGAGTGATCGAAAACACGGGCCGTAAAAATTACCGGGTGATGTTAAATGATGGCCGATTTTACAGAGTGCCAATCCGGAGCGCTCAAAAATGGAGCGCCCCATTTATAAATCCGATTTCCGCATCTGCGGAACAAGTCGAATTCTTTGGCAAATATTTAGTCCAATTGAGCAAAATTATTTTAAAACAGCTTGATATCGACGTAGCAGTCAAATATCGTTCCGGTGTCTGGGCAACTTATTATAAAAAGGGATCCCATATCCAATTCGGCAGTCAATGTGTGCGCTATCAATTTTTAAATGGTCGCGGCAGCGATGCGGTGAGCGCAAATATAAATCGATTCAAACTGAAATTCTCACTGTCTTCCAAGCTCGCAGTTTTAGTTTGCCATGAAGTTGCACATGCTGTCACGGACAGCCGATACAAGCCGCCTGTTCGTGCCCACGGCAAAGAGTTTTATCATGAACTTAAATCTCTCCTCGATCGCTATTTTGTTCCCATCACCGATAAATTAGCCGTTCTGCATAAACAGAATACTGGAAGTTAACAGCATTATTTTGCTTAATTATATATTTTTCAATTTGCAACGTGCGATGTTTTCCTTTTTTTTATCGCATTGTATTCGTTATATTGCCAGCCTCAAAACCCTTAAAAATTTGGAGTTTTCGTTTGAAAAAATTAGAAAATCCTGTGATCGAAAAAGATGTCGTCCTGATAAATGTTGAGAATAAACCAGCTTTCTTTGCCCGGATTGAATCCTTTATACCGGATTCCAAGCCCAATTGGTGGCACGTTAAATTATTGATTTTACAAATGCCGCTCAATGTTGTCACATGGATTCTGCGCCACGAACAAATAAACGGTGAAGAATTCACTATGGCCGGAACATCGATTCGCATTGAAAAAGTTGAAGTGCCAAAAGAATTGGATATCGAACATCCGGAACCTGAAACAGATAGAACAAATGATGCGCCCGAAGATGAAAAACCAGCTAAAAATTCCCCGCAAGAAAAACATGCGCGCATATTGAGTTTTGATAATAAAAAAGATAAAGAATCCTGATAATTTTACCAGTCCAATCCTGAAAACCGCCTGCAATGATAACAGATCAATCTGCTGCCAGTGATTTAGTTAATCCATTCAGTTTAGAATTCAAGCAATGCCTCAGAAAGTTGTATCTCAAATTAATATCACATTCTACCCTAATATTTTCATCATTTCATAAGAGTCTTAAAATTCAGAGCAGAATATATCACGCCGATAAAATTCTTAGCGAGGTTGTTAAATAAAAATGGATCACTATATTAAAATATTTATTATTTAAGTGGTATTCTTTAAAATTACTGACACCGAATGTGGTTTTCTATTTTCCGATTAAACAAGCACTTAAATTATGAGAATGACTGCAACAAAATTCAAAATATATATTAATTAGACTTCACTATTCTTGTTTTTTGCAACAAATTAAATTAGATTGCCAGTCTTAATAAAGGCAGGAATGTTTGTTACTTTGTAAACCACTGTCCGTAATTATAAATGATACTGGAAGATCAAAAACTTATAATTAAATACAGGCTTTGCTAAATTAAATGCACAGCCTTAAATAATCGAAGAATATCATATTTTATTACCAAGGAGTTCTATCCAATGGCAAAAAATCGAGAAGTGGTTGATAAATTTGGCAAACGACATACTTTCAGCGAAGGAATGGAAGGTGTGGTCGCGACATCCAGTGAAATTTGTTTTATCAATGGAGCAGAAGGACGGTTGTTTTATCGCGGCATCCCAATTGAAGACCTGGCTGAAAATTCCACATTTGAAGAGACGAGTTACTTTCTACTTTATGGTGAATTGCCAACGCAAAAAGAGCTCCATGATTTTGACACTCGATTAAAAAAGTACCGCGCCATCCCCGATCCCGTGCTTGAAATATTAAAACAAATGCCGCGTAAAGCAAATACAATGCAAATACTCCGCACGGTAGTTTCTCTGATGGGACTTTATGAAGAAAAAAGTGACGAGCACAGTGTCAGTGAAACCTCGCGGGAAGCTGAAAAACTGATCGCCGTTTTTCCGACAATTGTCGCGGCTATCCAACGATTGCGCGAAGGCAAAGAGCCGATTTCTCCCGACAAATCTCTTGGTCACGCTGCCAATCTAATCTACATGGTGAATGGCGAAAAACCGGACGCCTATGCTGCCCGGGTTTTGGATGTCTGCCTGATTCTTCATGCTGAACACGGATTTAATGCCAGCACATTCACCTCCCGCGTTGTCATTTCAACTTTAACGGATGTACACAGTGCAATTACTGCTGCTATTGGCAGCCTGCGTGGGCCGCTGCACGGCGGCGCCAACGAGGGGGTAATGCATTTGCTCAACGAAATTGGTTCACTGGAAGCAGTAGACGAGGTCATTCGTTTAAAATTAAAAACGAAAGCAAAAATCATGGGATTCGGTCACCGGGTTTATAAAGTGCTGGATCCGCGAGCAAAAATTCTCAGTCAGTATTCCGAACGCCTGGCTGAAATTACCGGCAAGCAGAAATACTATGCCATGTCGAAAAAGATTGAAGAAATAATGGAAAACGAGGTCGGCGATCGCGGTATCTATCCAAACGTCGACTTTTTCAGCGCTTCTGTTTATCACTACCTCGGATTTAATCTTGAAATTTACACGCCAATTTTTGCTGTAAGTCGTATTTCGGGTTGGGCAGCGCATGTCATGGAACAGCTCCGTGAAAACCGGCTTTTCCGGCCGAGCAGTGTGTATCTCGGGGATATTGATCGCACATACCCAAAAATATCAGATCGATAATTTAGATTTTAAGCGGGTGGCCTTCGGGCCTCCGTTTTTTTTAAATAGATTATCTTCTCCTTGATTCTATCCACACATTCATGTTAACTTTAGCCGATTTTACAAATCATAAAAAGTGAAATCCACCTGAATACTCAAAAACTTTAATTTATGTCACTGCAAAACACACCCTTTTTATTAAATAAACTTCGCAAACAAGTTACCGAAATAAAGCGATTTCTTGATTTGCAGCAACATAGTTTGCATGACTGGAAATTTAGCGACGCGAAACATTCTGTCATCTCAATAAAAAACATCGATGAAAATCACTGGCAAGAATGCCATCTGCCCCATCTCTGGGGCGGCTATAACAAAACGACCTGGTTTCACTGCAACACGACCATCCCAAACCGTTTTATAAATCAGGCGTTAGCATTGTCATTTGATATAATCGATGAATTTAGTGAAGCGCTCCTAATTGTCAATGGTGAAATTATTCAAGGGATTGATCGCAACCATACTGAAGCCTGGTTATTCGATAAAACGCCTCCCAATCGCAGGTTAGAAATATTCATCGAGGCGCATTCCGGGCACAATGATGATTTGCAGCAATTCCGAAATGTGAGTTTAATTCAGCCGGATGAATCGATGCGCAGTTTTTATTTCACCTTAAAAAACGCCGTCGAAGTCGTCGCTGGAATGCGAGATTCACACCCCCAACGCGCAACTATTTTAGAAACTATTTCAACCTTTTGCAGCGGCATCGACTGGCGAAACCCCGGAAGCAAAGAATTTCGTGATTCGTGTATTGGAGCGCATAGACGAATAACCCGCATATTTGATCAAAAAAGCTCGGAAATTGATGCGACGGTCACCCCTGTCGGTCACGCACATATCGACGTTGCCTGGTTGTGGACGTTCGATGAAACCAAAAGAAAATGTGCGCGCACCTTTTCCACAGCGTTGCAGAACATGAAAAAATATCCGGAGTTTCATTTCATTCAAAGCCAACCCCAACTTTATGAATTTATAAAAGATGCATATCCTGATATTTACGAAAAGATTAAGATTAAAATTCAAAATGGACAATGGGAACCAGTTGGTGGCATGTGGGTGGAAGCCGATTGCAATATTCCTTCGGGGGAATCGCTGGTACGGCAAATATTCTATGGTAAAAAATTTTTCCGTGATGAATTCGATATTGATGTGCAAAACCTTTGGTTGCCCGATGTCTTTGGTTACTCACCAGCTCTTCCACAAATTTTACTCAAATCCGAAATTTATTACTTTTTTACCGCTAAAATAGCCTGGAACGATATCAATCAGTTTCCATACAGCACATTTATGTGGCAGGGAATTGATGGCTCCCAAGTCTTCTCCCATCTGACTTTTCTCAAAAATTTATATAATAGCGAATTAGCGCCAGCAGATTTAAAAGAAGCATGGGAAAAATACAAACAAAAAGAAAATAACGCCAGTCTGCTTCTCAGTTATGGATTTGGTGACGGAGGTGGCGGACCAACGACAGCACATATCGAGAATGCCCGTTGTCTGGAAAATTTTCCCGGCCTGCCAAAGCTCAAAAGACAGTCTGTTGCGGAATTTTTTGAAAATTCACAGGAAAATTCAAATGATATCCCGATTTGGTCGGGTGAATTGTATCTCGAATACCACAGAGGCACTTTTACCACACAGGCCCGAACAAAGTGGTTTAATCGAAAATGTGAAATCGCCTTGCGAGAAAGTGAATTTTTTCTGGCATTTGAAGAAATTGTTTTGAACAACACCGCTGCAATTTCACTTGAAAAAGAATGGAAGCTGCTGCTGCTCAACCAGTTTCACGATATTTTACCGGGTTCATCCATCCCGGAAGTCTATGAAGATGCAGAATTAAATTATCACAAAATTCTTAAATCATCGCATAAACATATTTCCGAAAGTTGCCGAAATCTGGGCTTAATTCCCGATCCACTCGCCTTAACTTTTTTTAATTCATTGAATTGGCGCCGAAACGAGCCGGTCGAGGTAAGGCTCAACGAACTACCGTATTTAATCCATCTCCAAAATGAACGTCAGAGCAATATCCCCTTCCAAATTTTGAGTGTTGAAAATGGTAAAACAACTTTGCTTGTGCAACCGGAAATTAACGGATTAAGCGCTCAAAGCGTTACAATCGTACCGCAAGTGAAAAGTCCATCTTTTAAAAACAACCTGCGGGTGAGCGAACACGATTTACAAAACAAGTGGTACAAAATCAATCTGAACAAATCCGGCCAAATTTCACAATTGATTGACCGGCAATCGGGAAAAGAAATAATCCATCAGGGTGCTCCGGCAAATGTGCTGCAAACATTTGAAGACGCACCGACATCCTTCGAAGCCTGGGATATCGACAATGATTTTATGCATAAACCGCTGTCGCTTTTCAAATGCACGGAAAGAACCGTGCTGGAAACCGGGCCCCTGCGTGGGTGTGTCCAGTTTATTTTCAAATCTAAAAAATCAACGATTCAACAAAAAATTCATATCTACCGTGACTCTCCACGAATCGATTTTGCTACCACAATTGACTGGCACGAACAGCGTGTTTTATTAAAAGTTCTTTTTCCAGTTAATTTAAAAAGTGAGTCCGCGACTTTTGATATCCAATACGGAAATATTGAGCGTCCAACGCACCGCAACACTTCCTGGGAAACCGCACGATTTGAAGTGCCCGTACACAAATGGATGGATATTTCGGAGGCTGATTACGGCGTGGCCATATTAAATGATAGCAAGTACGGCTGCGATATTATTGGCAACAAAATGCGACTTACGCTGCTGCGTTCCCCCTATCCTCCGGATCCGGTTGAACCATGGCGCAGCGTGCAATACGACAAACCGACCGATCAGGGTGAGCATCATTTTGTCTATTCACTCCTGCCCCACCAGGGCGATTGGCGTAGCGCCGACGTGCCGCGACGGGCCTATGAGCTCAATATTCCAATCACAACACATGCGGGGCGATTGCCGAACGCATTCGCTGAACCGCTTTTCACGCTCGATCATAAAAATTTAATTATTGAAGCGATTAAAAAAGCCGAAACTGGTGCAGGTATTATTTTACGCTTTTATGATTCTGCAGGACAGCGCGGTGCCAGTAAATTTGATGCAGGTAAAAATATAAAATCGGTTTTTTTATGCAATTTGCTCGAGGAAACAATTTGTGAACTCGATCCAGTAAACGATGGCTGGCATATCGATTATAAGCCTTATGAAATCATAACCTTAAAGATTTTATTTTCCTAATTTTCTGGCTATCCAGTTAACTCAGCAAGCGGTGAATATGCCACCCCTCCGGGGTTCTCCGGTTTTTTTTGAGTTCACCGCGTTATAATCATTGCACCCCTCCGGGGTTTTGCAGCATAACAAAACAGATTTATTTTTTTAATCCTGGAGGGATGACATGATTATAACACTGAAAATCCAAATATTTAAACCCCGGAGGGGTGGCATAGTTTTGTAGACTTTTTGAAAAGGCTAATTTTTGCATATAGGTAACATTATATTTTTACAAGAAGTTGAAAATGCTGAGTTAATTGGATAACAAGATCCTAATTTAACCAACAGGTTTATATGGTGAATTTAAAGATAAGCACCCGACAGCTCAAGCTGAAACATCAATGGAAAATTTCCAGAGGATCGAGCAGCGAAAAAGAATATAACTTTATTGAACTTGAGTCGGATGGCACAGTGGGATTTGGAGAAGCAGCACACAACATTCGCTACGATGAAAGTTTAGAGTCCATCGGTCAATTTATTGAAAGTGCTGTACCCCTTTTAAAAAGTGCCAATCCAATGGAATTTTACAATCTGGGAATTGAGATTGCCAATCTTTCGCCAGGACAGCAGGCTGCAAAGGCGGCTATTGACATTGCATTGATCGACTGGAATGCAAAAAAACTGGGGATTCCCTATTACCGGATGCTTGGGCTGAACGCAAACGAAACACCGATCACTAGCTACTCTATCGGGATTGACACCGTAGAAATAATGCAACAAAAAATTGAAGAAGCAAAAGATTTCCCCATTCTAAAAATAAAGTTAGGCAGTGAGAATGATGAAGAGATCATGCGAGCTGTCCGTCAGATTACCAACAAAACTGTCCGCGTTGATGCAAATGAGGGCTGGACTGACAAAAGAGAAGCCCTTGAAAAAATCGAGTGGCTGGCAACAATTGGAGTGGAATTTATCGAACAGCCAATGCCGGCAAATCATCTCGATGATGTTGCCTGGTTACGGGAAAAATCGCCGCTCCCACTTGTTGCTGATGAAGACGTAAAAACGGCCAAGGATATACCGGTGCTCGCCCGCGCCTATGATGGAATAAATATTAAAATCATGAAATCCGGCGGCCTGCAAGAAGCCTGGCGCATGATCCAGTTAGCCCGATCTCTAAATTTAAAAATTATGCTTGGCTGTATGGTCGAGAGCGCGTTGGGGATCACCGCTGCAGCCCACCTGAGCCCACTGGTGGATTGGGCGGATTTGGACGGAAATTTGTTGATAAGTAACGATCCATTTCGAGGGGTTGTTGTTCAAAAAGGCAAAATAATTCTTCCAAATGCGACAGGAATTGGCATCCAACCGATTGAATAATTCAAACCAACCTGGCTGTTCCGTGATCGATTCTTGAGCAGCCTCATTCCAATTGAAATAATCCAAAAGTTTTATTAATCACACCGCAAATTGCTTAAAGATTGTCATTTCTTTCACGATACCGGTTTTAATTCGGTACACTATGGAGATTGAAATGAACTTTACTGCACGATGCGAATTCAAAGATATATTTATTTGAGCAAGGCTCATCTTTTGGCGAAACTATAAGAGACAAACGCGCAACATCTACTACTAATAGGAATAGTGATGACAATGAAACACAATACAATTCTAATTTTTCTCCTGCTGATTTTTATTGCAGCACCATCAGTTTGTGCTACCGAAGTCACGCCTCGAAATGCACAGGAACTGACGCAACTGGCGCAAAGGCTGTTTCATGGCCGCTGCATTTCGGTCAAAGAACACTTTCAACCCAATTCGATTTCATACACCGAGTACACTTTCGAAGTGCTAACACCGGTAAAAGGTGTTTCGCAGAAAACCATCACTTTTAAACAATTTGGTCTCATCAATCCTGTGCAGTTGAAAAACGATCTGCTGTTTTTGGGAAAGGTTTCTGGCATGCCAGTCTATCAAAAGGGGAAAGAATATCTTCTGTTTTTAATGGGAGACAGCAAACTCGGATTAACCAGCCCTGCAGGATTGTTTCAGGGTTCCTTCAATATTTTAAATACTGGCGATGGTGAAAAACGTGCGTTGAACTCGTTAGGGAACAAAGGATTATTTAAAAATATACAGTCAGAAGATCAAACCCTTCTCAAAAAAGTTCAAAAAAATGAAAACACGGGTGGACAAGTTACACTAAACGAATTCATGGATTTGATTCGGTCATTTATTAACGAATAAGTACGAGCATTTTTAGAAGTTAGGGATAACTCATGATTTATAAGCGAATTTTAGTTTTATTGACCACGGTCATGATATCATTTTTAGCGCTGCACTTTCAATTAGTCGCTGGGGGATTTCTTGCAATTTCAAGCATCAACAAACCTTATACATGGAATGTCGCTCAATTCCCAATCAAGTATCACCTCGACCAGGGCAATTGCGGGTTGTTGAGCAATGCTACGATGAGTCAACTTGTTCAGAACAATATTGCAAAATGGACGACTTCACAAATTCGTTATTCCAGTGTGCAGTTTTCTAACGGCGGTTCTCTGAGCAGCGACATCAAAACAGCCGAAGAATTTGAACAAATTCGCCTGGCACAGGATGGTAAAAATCCGATCGTTTATGATGTTGACGGCTCGATAATTGAAGCGCTCGGCATGCCACCCGGAGTGATAGGATTTGCCTCGCCGGTGTATGTCACCAACACGGGATTTATAATAAAAGGAATTGCTGTTTTCAATGGAAATTTTCTCGATGGTGATCCACAGGATGGCTATGAGATGAATACAACCGAATTTGGCGCTATTATATTGCACGAATTCGGCCATTTTTTAAACTTAGACCACACGCAGATCAACGGCCACCATTTTATCAACGACACAGATCCGGGGTTTCAATTGTATGGCACGCCTCCGGTGAGCTCAATCAGCATCATGTTTCCATTGGCGCTGGGTTTGGGCGAACCAACGATTCCGCAAGCCGATGATATCCGGGCAATATCGGAACTCTATCCAACCTCAGCATATACCGCTGAGACCAAATCGATTTCTGGACGTGTGTTTATGACAGATGGTGTTTCACCCTTAACGGGCGCGAACGTAATTGCACGAAATAATGCGGATCCATTTATGGATGTCGCTTCGAATGTTTCTGGGGCTCTAACTTCAGAAGACCCCAACGATCCGGATGTTGCCGGGTTTTATACAATTCCAGGCTTGAAATCAGGTGCAAACTACACTATCGAGGTGGTAAATATTAATGCAGAATTTGATGAAAGCTCTTCTGTTGGGCCTTTAGATACGCCGGTGGCGCTCAACTCCCCGGAAGAATTTTACAACAGTGGCAACGAAAGTAACGATGGACTGACTGATGATCCGACGTCCTGGACACTTGTTCAAGCTGGAACTGAAAATGTAAATATTCATTTAAATGCCGCAATTACTTCAGTTAATGACGCAAATTTGCAAGCAAGCGAGGTCCCGGCAACGTTACAATTGTATGCCAATTTCCCCAATCCATTCAATCCCGAAACCGCCATTTCATTTTACGTTCCCAAAGGTCAACGTGTCAAACTCTTTATTTATGATATTCTCGGTCGCGAAATTAGGAAACTAATCGATGAAAATATAGCTGCAGGTCTTAAATCCACAATATGGGACGGCAGAGATAATTTTGGAAATACGGTTGCTGGAGGCGTTTATATATACAAAATTTTATCTGAAGATGCGGTAAAATCCCGCAAATTACTGCTGTTAAAATAATTGAGCACAATTTTGGCTGGCCTGGTTTTTTTTAAATATCAGGTCAGTCAATGCTGATTTCAGGGGCCAATCACTATCCATACTTTTCACAGCAAAAACTCATAATAATCTGCTCTCACCTGGTTAAATTTAAATCCTATTCCAAAAAATCAACAGTTTTAAGATTCGACCACTTGCTGGCGATATTAAAACCATCGATATCACCGTAACCGAAACCAGTTTTGCTACGCAGGAATATTGGCCTGTGTGCGTTGATTTTACCATCAGGATATCCCATGAGAGTTTTGGTATCGCAATCAAACCATAAATTTGCATTATTAATTGAAAAAGCATTGACAGAACATCCATCGCGGGACAGCATTCAAATTTTGCCTGTGGATGCTGAATTATTGCAACAAAATTTTAGCGATTTCAACTTGCTTATTTTAGATGATTCAGTGGATATCCTCGCTCTGTTACAACAAATAAAAAATCAAAATTCGATACAATCTCCAGCCATTATTTACTTCTATAATTCCACAAATTCGCAGGCTGGTCAAGCAGCTCTGCACGCTGGAATTAATTATGCTTTACCAAAAATAGACGGGATTTTGGATAACTTTGCCGATCTTGCCAAACGTGCTATTTTGATCAACCAAAATAATGAGAAAGTTTCGATTTTGTGCCGGCAGTTGGAGGAAGCGGACAAAGCCGCATTTATCGGTCGTATCTCAGCAGGTCTCGCCCACGATTTTAATAATATTCTGCATCTGATCGGGGGCCACGCACAAGCAGCACTTGAGCTCGAAAACACTGAAGTAAAAAATGCATCGCTGGATATTATTCGAGATTGCTGCGATCAGGGTAAAAATATTTCAGATCAGCTTGCCAATTTACTCAAACCAAAATCATTTGATTACTGTAATTTGCCAATTTCATCAATTATCGATTCGGCTTTGCATTTAATGCAATATGAGCTCACACGCAGTAAAATAATTGTTGAGAAAAATTATACAGCACATTTGCGCGTCATGTGCAATGAGGAACAAATTATACAGATGTTTTTGAATTTGTTACTCAATGCATGTGATAGTTTGCATGCTTCGGGTGGAAAACTACTCATTAGCGTCAAGGAAGAAAACGAGACAGCTCTGATAGAATTTGCAGATACCGGTCCGGGCATTGATGAAAATCTGCATTCCAAGATTTTTGATCCCATGTTCACCACAAAAAATAATGAACAAAAATCGCCTGCCATCGGAGGTGCTGGATTGGGGCTTTTTATCTCGAAAAATATCGTGCAGCAGCACAAAGGCCAAATCAATGTAAAAAACCGGGACGGTGGTGGCACAATATTTTCGATCGCACTTCCTTTGGCCAAACAAACTTTACCTTTTCCAAAAACACCGGTGCCGGAGATACCATCAGGAACGCGGAAAAATCTCGAAATTCTGGTTGTGGAAGATGAGGCGATGATCAGGTCCGTATTGAACAATTTACTGACAATGGAAGGTCATAAGGTAACACTTGTGGACAACGGCGAACTGGCGCTGCAGAAAGTAATCGATTATGATTATGATTTAATTCTTAGCGATTTAAATATGCCCAACATGTCCGGGCTCGACTTTCTGAAACAGGCTAAAGGAATAAAAGAAGATTTAAAGATTGTCATGATAACCGGGGATCATTTCAGCGAAGATTTGGATGAAGCCGTAGAAGCTGGCGCCTATAGTAAATTATTGAAGCCATTCAATAAAAAAGAGTTAGACGAAATCTTATTGCAAGTCAATACAGCATCCGATTAAAAAATCGAGTATCAATTATGGCGCATTTCATCGAATACTTGTACATATTTTTCAAAAGCATCTTGTAATTTCCCACCGATTGCTGCACGTAATTCGCTTGCATATTTACTCAAAATTCTCTATTATACCCGACTTTATTTTGGGGGTATTTTATCCTGATATGTGCCGGTTGAAGTCTGAATTTATGGAGTTGATTACTCTCTGCCATGAGAAGCAGCATGACGAAACTGTCTCGCCGGCAGGCCCTTGTCCCTTCGAAAAATAATACTTATCCGTAGATTTTAAGAAGATATCAGTAAACTCAGCACATTTATAGATTATGTTGAAATATAAATTTTAATACGCAAATTGAATCCAGCCTGCGCAGGAGAAACACCGTATGAATGAAAAGTTAAACTGGACTCCAGAAAATTATGACTTCAAAAAATTTGAAGAACGCTGGCACGATTTCTGGCATGAAAATGACTTCTTTAAAGTAGAGAACCAGGATACAGATAAAAAATTCTATTACCTGAATATGTTCCCCTACCCTTCCGGAGAAATGCACGTTGGGCATGGCCGCAACTGGCTCATTGGTGACGCTTATTGCCGATACCTCATCATGCATGGTTACAATGTTCTCAATCCGATGGGATACGACGCATTCGGATTACCAGCTGAAAATGCGGCCATCGACCGTGGAATTCACCCCAAAGAATGGACATTTAAAAATATCGAAACCTTTCGGCAGCAATTTCGCCAGTGGGGCGTGGTTTTCGATTGGAGCCGGGAATTGGCAACATGCACGCCGGAATATTATAAATGGAATCAATGGTTGTTTATCCAGTTTTTTAATAAAGAATTGGCCTACCGCAAAGCTGCCGTAGTCAACTGGTGCTACGATTGCGATACCGTTTTGGCCAATGAACAAGTTGTCGATGGCGCCTGTGAACGCTGTGGCTCGGATGTTGAAAAAAGAGATTTAACCCAGTGGTTTTTTAAAATCACCGAATATGCGCAGGAGTTGCTGGACGATCTTGACAAACTGGAATTCTGGCCCGACCGGGTGAAACTCATGCAGCGAAACTGGATTGGTCGCAGCGAGGGCGCCCTGCTGAAATTTGAGGTGAGCGAGTTAAATGAGGAGCTCGAGGTTTTTACCACCCGTCCGGATACAATTTTTGGCGCTACATTTATGGTGCTCGCCCCCGAACATGAACTTGTAGAACGTATAACAACGCTGGCTCAAAAAAGCGCAGTTGAAGAGTACAAGCAGGCTGCCGCAGCAAAAAGCGATATTGATCGCCAAAATGTGACGCGAGAGAAAACCGGAATTTTTACCGGAGGTTTTGCCATAAATCCGGCCAATGGCAAAAAAATCCCCATTTGGATAGCTGATTACGTGCTCATGGGATACGGAACCGGAGCGATTATGGCAGTACCGGCGCATGACCAGCGGGATTTTGAGTTTGCCAAACAATTTCAGCTCGAGATAACACCAGTCATCACCGAAGACGGTCAGCCAATGCAAGGTTCTGCCATGCAAGAAGCCCTCGAAGGCAGTGGAATGATGGTGAATTCCGAGCAATTTGACGGATTGCGGGCCGGGAAAAATACCATCAAAAAATTCATCGACTGGTTCGAATCAAATGAAAAGGGAGAAAGTCAGATCAACTTTCGCTTGCGTGACTGGCTTATCTCACGCCAGCGCTATTGGGGCACACCCATTCCAATGATTCATTGTGAGGAATGCGGTATTGTTCCTGTTCCGGAAGAGGAACTGCCGGTAGTATTACCAGACGTCGAGTTTCTCGGCAAAAAAGGCCTGGCGGAAATACCTGAATTTTATGAATGCACCTGTCCGAAATGCGGTGCATCTGCACGGCGAGACACCGACACGATGGATACATTTGTCGATTCATCCTGGTATTTTCTCCGTTATATTTCCCCCAAATCTGACACAGAAATTTTTGATTCAAACGCTGTGAATAACTGGTTGCCGGTTGACCAGTACGTCGGTGGAATTGAGCACGCAATTTTGCACCTGTTGTATGCGCGTTTTATCACAAAAGCAGTGCGTGATTTGGGATTGATCAATTTCGATGAACCCTTCAAGCAGCTTTTTACCCAGGGTATGATTACTCACATGGCTTATAAAAGCAAAAGCTCAGGTTGGGTGAATCCGCACGATGTCGACAAAAATGGCAACCACAAAGAAACCGGTGAAAAACTCCACAGTGAAATTGCCAAAATGAGTAAATCGAAAAAAAACGTCGTTTCACCCGACGAAATCATCGAGGAATTTGGCACGGATACCGAGCGGCTTTATACGCTTTTCATGGGCCCACCGGAACGCGAAATTGAGTGGAATTCTGAGGGCGTTCGCGGTGCTTACCGCTTTTTGCGCCGTATCTGGAGTGTCGTTATCCTGCATCGGGAAATGGTGATAACAGGTCGTGGGAAAAAATTAGATCCGGCATCCCTGGATAAGGATGCCAAAGCAGTGTGGAACAAACTGCACCAAACCATCGATTCTGTTAGCCATGATTTCAAGCGCTTTCATTTTAACACTGCCGTCAGTGCGTTAATGGAATTCACGAATTCAGTGAATGATTACATAGCTAAAGCGAGTGTAAAAAACGAAGTGCTACTGAGTCAATCGATGGAAGTTTTGGTTAAACTTATTTCACCAATTTGCCCGTTCATCGGGGAAGAACTTTGGCGTGCGATCGGATTTGAAAATTCTGTTTTACAAGGTGAGTGGCCGATTGCAGATCCAGCTGGCTTGGTGGCCGATGAGGTTGAAATTCCAGTGCAGATAAACGGTAAACTTCGCGAAGCACTTTTCCTTGCCGCCGATGATTCAAAAGACCGGAAAATCCTTGAAGAACAGGCGCTTGCGCTCGATGGAGTCAAAAAACGTATCGAGGGTAAAAACGTTGTCCGCGTGATTGCAGTTCCCGGACGATTGGTAAATCTCGTTGTTAAATAAATTCCAGGTACGATGCGGGTTGCAGGTTTACTTATTCGCACTATTAACGTGCAACCTATAACTTTAAACCTTCAACCTGCTCTTTTCTAGTGAATCTAATTTTACTATTCGAAGAAGATTTTATCGCCGCAGACACGATCAGGCTCACCGGGCGGCGGCTGCGACATATTAATGAAATTCACCGCGCTCAAACTGGAGATATTCTCACCGTTGGCCAATTGGGGGGAAAAATTGGTGCGGGGGAAATCACTACCATCACAAAATCTTCGCTTGAAATGCACGTTGAGCTCCAATCTGAGTCCCCGGCTCCGCTTCCAGTTACGCTCGTACTGGCATTACCCAGACCACGCGTACTCAATCGCACTTTGATTGCAGCGACGTCGATGGGGGTAAAAAAAATATACCTTTTGCATACCAACCGTGTCGAAAAAAGCTTCTGGCATAGCCCCGTCCTAAACGAAGAAAAACTAAAGCATTCGCTTATTCTCGGACTGGAACAAGCAAAAGATACGCTGCTGCCAGATGTCTACTTACGCAAACGATTTCGTCCTTTTGTTGAAGATGAATTACCGCTGATCGCGCAGAATACACGCAAATTGGTTGCCCATCCAGAAATTTCTGTGGCCAGTTCTGATGCTGAAGAAATTGCTACGACACTCATCGTTGGACCGGAAGGCGGATTAATTCCCTACGAAATTGAAAAACTTTCAGCAATCGGCTTCGCAGGAATCTCTCTCGGTCAGCGCATTCTTCGTGTTGAAACGGCTGTTCCGGTGCTATTGGCACGCTTGTTTCGAAAAGAGTAATAATTAGCAGAATGCAATTTATGCTCAATGCAATGATCAAAAGCTAAATTAACGTGAGTTCGATGTAAGCTGTAACATTCTTTACCAAGCATACTTATAATAGAGCGAAGGCGTCTCGCCGAGCGTTTCGTGGGTTATCCTCGGCGGGACGCCTTCGGACTATATCCTATAATTATTTCGTTTTGTCCCAATTCTTTTTATATCGAACTCGCGTTAAATTATAAAACATCCTTCCACCAATTAATTCTTTCAAAAAACAGGAATTCTTTTATTTTCTAATGAGCTTGTCAATTCAAACCAGCGATTAAAATTTCCTATTGGGCAGTCCCGTGAATAATTGTTTAGCATGCTTACGAAAGGAATAAAATGAAGAGCAGAAAACTGTTGATAAATCTGACTATGATTTTGATTGCATTGTCTATTGGCTTTTCCCCTCTTTTCGCCAATGATGATGAAAAAAAGGAAAAAGACGATGAGAAGGGATTTATTTTCACGACTGTTGTCGAGCAAAAATGCACCAGTGTGAAAAATCAGGCGAGAACAGGAACGTGCTGGAGTTTTGCAACCACCTCCTTTATCGAGGCAGAACTAATCCGTATGGGTGAAGACAGCCTCGATTTGTCCGAGATGTTTAATGTTCGCCACACCTACCCTCTTAAAGCGCAAAACTACGTCAGGCACCATGGCAATGCGACAATCGGTCAGGGCAGTTTGTTTCAGGACGTTTTGAATGTGATTCGCAAAGAAGGATTCGTTCCGGAATCGGTCTATTCCGGTCAGGTAATCGGCGAACCGCGGCATAATCACAATGAACTTTACGCAGCGTTGCGCGGATTTCTGAATGCGATTATTAAAACCGGAAAACTGACACCGGTCTGGCCACAGGCAGTCGATGGTATTTTGGATGCCTACCTCGGACCGCTACCACAAAAATTTATGTTCAAAGGGAAAGAGTTTACGACGAAATCATTTGCCAAACAAACCAAATTTAATGCTGATGCGTACATCGAGCTAACATCGTATACACACCACCCTTTTTATAGCAAATTTGCGGTTGAGGTTCCCGACAATTGGGCACGCCATTTATCCCACAATCTGCCATTGGATGAATTGATGAGTGTCGTTGATCACGCACTCAACCACGGCTTCACAGTTGCCTGGGATGGCGATACCAGCGAAAAAAGTTTTCAACATAAAAAAGGTGTGGCCATTCTTCCGCTTAAAGAATGGGATGATCGTACAAAGGATGAAAGAAAAACGATTTGTGAGTTACCGGAAACAGAGCGTGTCGTCACCCAGGAATTACGGCAAAATTATTTCGACAATTACACGTCAAAAGATGACCATTTAATGCATCTCACAGGAATTTCGAAAGACCAGAATGGAACGAAATATTACATCACCAAAAATTCCTGGGGCGAAAAAGAAAGCAAGTTCAACGGATTCTTAAACATGTCTGAATCTTACGCACGGGCGAAAACCGTTTCTGTTCTGGTTCACAAAGATGCCATTCCAAAAAATATAGCGAAAATATTAAACTTAAAATAATGGAGATATGCAGATGAATAACAAACGCAGCTTCCATCTGCATATTTCGAATTGGGATGTGGCGAGAACCAACCGCCCGAGCCTGGAAACTGAGCGATTGCTTCTGCGGCCATTTAATTTAAATGATTCCCAACGGGTGCAAAAACTGGCGAACTGCAAAGAAGTTACATCCCCAACTCTCAACTTGCCCTTTCCGTATAAAATTCAACACGCCCAAAAATGGATTTCCACCCACGATTCTTTATTTACGAAAAAAAAACATGCTATTTTTGCTATCACAGACCGTATTTCAAGTGAACTTCTGGGTGCGATAAGTCTCGTCACGGTCAGCAAACACAGCCATGCTGAATTGGGATACTGGGTTGGACATGATTACTGGAAACAGGGATTCGCGACGGAAGCAGCCCGCGGCGTTATCGAATTTGGTTTCGAAAAGCTGGAATTAAACCGGATTTATGCCCATTTTATGGCCCACAATCCTGCATCCGGAAAAGTGATGAAAAAACTGGGTATGCATTTCGAGGGCATTCTGCGCGAACACGTATTTAAAAACGATACGTTTATCGATTTGCATATTTATTCGATTCTGAAATCTGAGTGGGATGCGAATTCGATTAAATAATCCTGCCGGATTTATATTTACATATATCACCGACTTGACCTCACACATAACTCAACCGTAGCTAATACTACTTTGGCAGATTAAATGGGGCTGGAGCGAGCTTAACCCTGACAGGGCTTGAAGCCCTGTCAGGGTTGTTATTTTTAGCTTACTGGTCTTTTTTAGAAAAATCGAATCTGCCAAAGTAGTACTAATTTGAAAATATTAAAACTGTACACGCAATTCAGGAGTGTAATCCCTTTATAGATTTCATTGTGCATTGCATAACGGCAAATCGCTCTGGTAATTCACATGCGCAAAAATATTTTTGATTAGCTACGAATCCTTACCACAAAATTGAATAAAAAAGACCGTATTCATGATTTTATTTTCCAAAAAAGGCTTTGCCTGCTGTAAAAAGTTGCTATATTTGTGTAATTTTTCAGGTTATTTTGATCACATTTTAAGAAGAGACCCACAGTGCAATCGAATAAAGTCTCGATCCCGGATATATTTAAGAAAAAAGCCAACGGTCAGCCAATTACCATGCTCACAGCCTACGATTTTCCAGGAGCCAAATTAGTTGATGAGGCGGGAATTGATATTATTCTCGTTGGCGATTCGTTAGCTATGGTCGTTCTCGGTCACAAAAGCACGGTTATGGTCACGATGGATGAAATGCTGCACCATTGTCGTGCCGTGAGCCGGGGCGCCAACCGGGCTTTTCTCGTCGGAGATATGCCTTTCCTTTCGTACCAGGCAGACATTAACGATGCTGTCTACAATGCCGGCCGCTTTATCAAAGAAGCCGGGATGGATGCAGTCAAGCTCGAAGGCGGAAAAGAACGTATCCCGGCAATTCAGGCGATTAGTGACGCCGGGATTCCAGTAATCGGCCACCTGGGTTTAACACCGCAATCGGCAACCAAACTCGGAGGATATCGCTTACAGGCGAAATCGGCGGAATCTGCCAACATATTGTTAGAAAATGCATTTGCAATCGAAGAAGCCGGGTGCACTATGCTTGTTCTCGAAATGGTTCCGGCACAACTTGCCGATTTCATCAGTGATAAATTGTCAATCCCCACGATTGGTATTGGTGCTGGAGCAGGGTGCAATGGCCAGGTTTTAGTCTACCACGATATGCTTGGAATGAATAATGAATTCCAACCCAAATTCCTCAAGACATTCGCATCGCAGCACCAGGATACATTGACTGCACTCAAAAAGTACCGCGAAGAAGTTGAAAATGGTGGCTATCCATCCCCTGAGCATAGTTTTTTTATGACCGATAAAGAATTTGCCGCTTTTCTCGCTCTGCAAAAATGAGAAGGCACCCGCTTAAAATCACAGTATTCGGCACCGGGGCCATGGGTTCCTTTTTTTCAGCACGGCTCACCCACCTGCAACATAAAATCAATCCTTCTTTTACAGTCCAAATGTTTGGTCAATGGCAAGAACAAATTGATGCAGTCAGCAGAACGGGGCTGCAACTCACGGAAAAAGATGGCACTTCCTCAATTATTCGGCTTGCAGCCACGAATCAGCTGAAAAAAATAGAAAATACTGATATTGCTCTCATTTGTGTAAAAAGTTATCAAACGCCCAAAATAACACCGCAATTAGTGCAAATCTTATCCAAAACGGGTTTGGCAATCAGTCTTCAAAATGGATTGGGAAACAAAGCACCCTTGGTCAGGCAATTGGGGAAAAAACGGGTTGTTCAGGGATTGACTACGCAGGGTGCAACTTTATTACGACCGGGATATCTTCAGCATGCGGGTGGTGGCGACACCATTTGTGAAGACAACCCAACAAATTCTGCGCTTTTAGATGAACTTTTACAGCACCTCAATTCCAGCGGAATACCGAGCTTTTCTACTCTTGATTTCAAAAGGCCGTTCTGGCAAAAACTTATTGTGAATGCAGCGATAAACCCAGTCACGGCCTTGTTGCATTTAAAAAATGGAGAATTGTTGAATTCGCCGGTTTTATTAAACCTTCTCAAACTTATTGTGAGTGAGTGTATTGTCGTTGCACGTACACAAGATTTACATTTTGAAGAGTCTGAGTTGCTGGAAAAAACAATATCGGTGTGCAAGACCACTGCCCAAAATAATTCATCGATGTTGCAAGATGTACTGAATAGGCGACCGACGGAAATCGATGCGATCAATGGAGCTATCGTTCGACATGCGAAACAGTCCGGTATTGCCACACCCATTAATACAAAACTTACGGAATTGCTCGTTAATACAGATGAGTTGCCATTATCAATTGAATTACTGGAATCGACGCTTCTAAATTTGCAAACAGGGAATTGAACAAACACGGTAATAATAAATGTGGGATTCTCAACTCATAGTTAAATTTCGTGGTCACTTCCCGAAAAAAAGTGCAGAAATCAGACTGATTTTTTAGAATTATTTAACGGAGATAAACAGGTGATTGTCAGTGAAATCATTTCGGAAATAAGGCATAAAAGATGGGAAGATAAGTCCGCAAGTTGGGGATTGGTCCCCACGATGGGTTCACTGCATGAAGGACATCTTTCACTGGTTCGACAAGCTCGAGAGGAAAATAACAGGGTGGCAGCCAGCATTTTTGTCAACCCGATTCAATTTAACCGAAAAAATGATTATGATTCCTATCCAACAAACCTTGCCAGCGATCTCGAGCTCTTAGAACGAGAAGGCGTGGACCTCGTTTGGACACCACAAAAAAGCCTGGTTTATCCTGAGATATTTCAAACTTATATCGATGTGACGCAACTTTCTAAAGTACTTGAGGGAGCCGCCCGTCCGGGGCATTTTCAGGGTGTGACAACCATAGTTGCGATTTTGTTCAACGTCTTCCAACCGACCCGAGCCTATTTTGGCCAGAAGGACGCACAGCAGGAAGCGGTAATTCGTAGAATGGTTGAAGACCTTCATTTTAATATCGAAATAAGGTCTTGTCCGACAGTGCGAGAAAAAGATGGTTTGGCCATGAGCTCACGCAATGCCAACCTAACAAAAAAGGCCAGAGCCGCGGCGCCTGTTCTTTTTCGTGCATTAAATTTGGCAAAAGTGGCGATCGAAAAAGGTGAAATTTCATCAAAAAATATTTATCAGCTTTTAAAAAACGAGATTGAAAAATCAGAATGCGCGCAGATTGACTATATTAGCATTGCCGATCAAAAAACATTAAATGAGATCAAAATAATTGCAGGCAATGTACTCATCTCTCTGGCTGTTTTCTGGGACGAAGTGCGGTTGATTGACAATATTCGGATTTCAAATAAATAAGATGATGAATTCTAAATCAACTTGGCATCGGTGGTGCTTTTATCAATTTTACGAAAACAACTCTGCAGCATGTCCTCTTCAAATTCTGCATTTGTAGCATAGGCAGATCCAAACGTACGCTGCCAAATAGCGTCTTTTTCCATACACAGATAGAAAAACACTTTATCGTGCCACTGTGCAAATGCAGCAAATTGTCTGCGGAACATTGCAACTTTTATATCATCATTATAGGTATATTTTCCGTGCGGATCAGGAACAAGAGGCATTTGTAAAATTTTGGAAGGCAACCCCAGATTACGAATCTTTTTAATTACCGGTTTTATAAAAGTCACCGATCCCATTGAAATAAACAGAATTTCTTCCGGATCGAATGACTGCAGTAAATTCGTCACAATTGCCGGATAGTCAATTTCCCATGCAGCATAATAAATCATGGGATGAAAATGAAAGCCAACTTTAATCCCCTGATCGGCAACCAGGCGCGCAGCAGATAGCCGCTTTTTTAGCGATGCCGTGAAGTGTTCTTCATTTTGAATGATCGTTTCGGGATTGAGAGACCAGGTACAAAGTATATTCGGTGGCACCTCATTTTCGACGAAATACTGTACATTATCAGATTTGGTTTTGAACTCCAATAAAATATTGGGATTGTCGGCAGCCCAACCACAAAGTGCCTGTAAATTATCAAAACGGTCGCCCCATGCCAGCGAATCGGAAGACTGCCCGGTGCCGAAATGATATTTTTTCTCCGGATCCAATTCAATAGCGCGTAACTTTTCTTTGATCCCCTTATCAAAAGTGACCTGTGGACTGTAGAATGTTTGGATAGTACAATAGCTGCAACCAAAGACACAATTTTCTACCGCATCGATCGTGCGAAGATTGCAACAAACAGTTCGTGGCGAAGCGACCGGGCACATCCCATGGATCTTTTTTTCTGATTCGACCTGCGTAATTTTACTTTTTTCACGTTTTTTAGGTCGCTTAAGCCCGTCCTGCGGATAAGTTTTTGCTGAATGGCGTAAAGAATTAACATGCTCAAACAAGAATGTAAGCACTTCTTTTTTCTTATCCGGAGTAAAATCAGAAATATCAATTTTTCGCAATTTGAAGAATGCGGACAAATCGTCTTCTCCCCACATTGACAAATCACGCTGAATTTCAACGATTTGCCGCAATTCCTGCTGCGTAAATCGGAGGGTAAAAGCCAGTTTCTCAATGAAATCCTGGTGCTCACTGCTCAGAGTCAAGAGTGTTGTGTTACCGCTAATTTTAGCAAATTTTTCTTTATAGCTTGCAGTTTTTTGCATTACTTTTATTTGATCACTTTCAAAATCTGTTTAAATTCATCACCTTCAGCCCTATCCAAAAGCTCAAAGAGCGCCGTTTCGACACCGGTAATCTTCCCGCCGCACTCACGAATTTTGTCGATGCCAATCTGCCGATTAAACGCAGTGCGCGAACTAACGGCATCGGCTACAACGTGGGTTTGGATACCACGATTCTGTAAATCTGCAGCGGTAAGATATACACAAACATGGGCTTCGATGCCGACAAGCAAAACCTGGTTGCAGCCAAGTGATGCCAACTTTGAGTTAAATGTTTCGTCGCCACAGCAACTGAATGTCATTTTATTTATCGGCTGCTGTTCCAGCAACAGTTCTTTGAGTTCGGGAATCGTCTCCCCCAAACCTTCCGGGTTTTGTTGCATCCAAATTATCGGAATATCGAGGATTTGGGCACCTTGTGTCATGCGCTGCAAATTTTGAAAAAGGGATTCTTTGTCCTGCATTATTTGTGCAAGTCTACCCTGCACATCAATAACAACAAGTGCCGTGTTTTTTCTTTCAAGCATTTTTACATTTCCTTATAAAAAAATTATGATTCCCGGTAATGACAACCGAGGCTCACCTTATTTTGCTGGGCTGCGGTTGTCACAACAGAGGCTGTTCGAATTGCATTGCGTAACCCAATGAGTTCGTCCGTGAGGGAAGAAACACGGTAAAACCGTTCAATTTCGCTTTCCAAATGACGCAATTCCCGCACGGCCCGCTCGAGACGAACCGTTGTACGTACGAGTCCAACATAATTCCACATTATATTGCGAATCGAATCCATATCCTGACTTATGAGCACGGGATCCGGTTGCTCATGCCCCAACGCCTGCCACCGCGGGATTTTATTGGACGCTGGTATTTCATCCCCAGGAATAGACTGAGCTATATTCTCTGCGGCCCGTGCCCCCCAAACGAGGCCTTCCAAAAGCGATGAACTTCCAAGGCGGTTGGCTCCGTGCAATCCTGTACAGGCAACTTCACCAACCACATAGAGATTTTGTATGGTCGTACTCCCCCATTCATCGACAAGAACGCCGCCGCAATTATAATGCGCAGCCGGAGTTACTGGTACCGGCGTTTTACGAATATCGATGCCGTATTTAATACAATTTGCAAAAATCGAAGGAAATTTTTTCTCTATTTTCGCAGATGAAATATATGAGCTCAAATCAAGATATACATTTGGCGTGCTGAGGCGAATCATTTCCGTATGAATGCTGCGGGCTACCACATCACGAGGTGCCAAATCTTTCCATTTTTGACTATATTTTTCCATGAACGCTTCCCCATTTTCATTTATAAGCGTAGCCCCGGCACCCCGAACGGCTTCAGATATGAGAAAACGTGGCGCATGTTTGTGATAAAATGTTGTTGGGTGAAACTGAATGTATTCACTGTTGACGATTCGTGCGCCGGAACGGTTTGCCATAGCAAGGCCATCCCCGCGGGCTCCGGCAGGATTTGAAGTATTGAGAAAAATTTGCCCCAATCCACCGGTTGCCAAAACAACTTTTTTCGCGATGCATCGGATAACTTCATTATTCTCATTATCTAAGGCATAGGCGCCGATACAGCTATTTGATTCATAAACGGCCAGCCTGTCAAGGGAATGATGGGCTGGAGTGAGTAAATCGATGGCAGTGTGGTTAGAAAGAATGTCAATATTCGGGTGTTTGAGTAGTTGGATACCCAAAGAAGATTGGATAGCCTTCCCTGTAATATCTGTCGCGTGAACGATGCGCGCAGAAGAATGGGCCGCTTCTTTAATACATTCCAGATTGCCCGTAGCGTCACGATCAAATTCTACGCCTATCCGTTTTACAAGGAAATCCACAACAAGCTGTGGCCCCTGCTCTGCAAATATTCGCACGGCAGCGGGATAATTCAATTTCGCACCGGCATGAAATAAATCATTGCTTAAACACTCGATTGAATCATTTTCTCCCCGGTAGATTATGCCACCCTGTGCGTAAAATGTGTTGCTTTCATTAATGTTTTGTCCATGCGCCAAAACCATGACTTTTAGGCCGGCATCGGCAAGTTTAATCGCAGCAGTTCCGCCTGCAATTCCACAGCCGATCACCAAAACATCACCGGTGCGGCATTCCGGCTGTTGGTTCATTTTACCCGATCTCCAGCATGCGTTGTACGGCGGCAGCAGCACGAACTCTCACATCTTCCGGCACTTCAATAACATATTGATCGTTTCGCAGGCTGGCAACTGTGTCTTCCAAAGTTATCTGATTCATGTGCGGACAACGCACACTGCACATGCGCAGCATTTCTTTATCCGGATTGGCGGCCATGATGTTATCTCCCATCGAGCACTCGGTTAAAAGCAGAAAATGCGGCGCTTGCGAATCTTCGACATATTTTACCATCGCAGAAGTACTTGCAGAAAAATCTGAAGCATCAACAACGTCCGGGGGGCATTCCGGGTGGGTTAAAACAACAACTCCGGGAAATTGGCTACGGGCACTTTCAATGTCCTGCACGGTGAATTTTTCGTGTACTTCGCACCGGCCTTGCCACCCAATAACTTCAGTGACCGAATCGGAGAAACCATTTTGTAAATCTTCCCGTGAAAGCGTTATTATTTCTTTACCCGTTTCTTTCGCAATATTGCCTGCGAGAAATTCGTCGGGCAGAAAAATTACCTGCTCTGAATCGATGGCGTTCATCACTGCGGCCGCATTTCCGGAAGTGCAACAATAGTCTGACTCCGCTTTTACCTCGGCGTAAGTATTAACGTAAGTTACAACCGGCACACCCGGAAACTTCCCCTTTAGTTTTTTCACGTCTTCTGCAGTTATCGATTCGGCTAACGAACAACCTGCAACTTCTGCGGGCAGCAGAACAGTTTTTTCCGGGCTTAAAATTTTTGCTGTCTCTGCCATAAATTTAACGCCACAAAATATTATGGCTGCTGCATCGATCCGAGATGCAATGCGGCTTAATTCGAGTGAGTCGCCTTTATAATCCGGCACGTAGTGGAACAGTGCAGGCTCCATATAATTGTGCCCAAGAATGGCGACATCTTTTTCTTTTTTTAGACACAAAATTTCGTGTATCAGTTCAGCTTTGTAACGAATTTCAATTTCCGGAATAATTCGATCAAGCCGCTGGCGCATGTCCTGTTGAATAGCAGAGATGGTCATTATTCTTATTCTCCGGTCAATATATTATCATGATAAATCGAATAATTTCAAATTTCACTAAAGTACTTTTTATTTTGAAAAATGCGAGTAAAAAGTAATCTGTTTTTCATCATATTTATAGAAGATTTACATTATTAAAACAAATATAAATATATTCATTTTCATCAATTTACTACCGATAATTTTAAACATAATTAATCTTATACTGCGTTTTTCCAACCGACTTAGTTTACGGATAAAATCGACAAACTTGTTCAAAGTACATGATAAACCCGGAAATAAATAAAAACTGGCCAGATGAAGCCATTTATCTGATTAACAGACAAGAATTTCAAGCAGCGCTGAAAGTGGCGATCGCCTCTATTAAACAATCGCCGGCGGATGTTGTCGGCTATGAAATCGCAACTTTTATATTAGCCCGTATTTGGCTTTTTCGATCTGCCAATGAAATTATCAGGCAGGGACTTGAAAATGTAAGATCCCAAGAAGGTTATTTGCGATATTTAAAATCACAACTTGAAACAACTTTCCTGCCGTTGCATGATGGACTACCTGTTCTCAATTCTGACAAAAATTGTGCTGAATGGTTGCCTGAATCTGCAGAGGGTACATACTCTGAACATCAGACTGCAGGATTTGAGGAAAATATTCGATCACTAAATTCATTTTTTGATAATGGCCAGCCATTTGAATCGCTAACAAATGATATGAAACTTATCGTCAAAAAGATGCATTTCATGGCTCAACAGTGGGATTTTTCACAGGCTAAAGTAGTCGTTGATCTCGGCGGATTCGACGGTATTCTTGCCTGGTTTCTCTATAAATATTATCCGCATATTGAAAAAATATTTTTGGTAGACACCATTTTTCCGGAATCAGCTCCGGATTTTTTCTCTAAAAACAAAATCCCAATCGAATTTATTCAGGCTGATTTATTCAATTTGGATTATAATAAATTACCGGATGCAGATACCTTTTTACTTATCGATGTCGCTGAACACATTCCTGAAAATGTGTTTGGAAAAATAATCGAACAAAGCATCAAAGCCAATCAAAACGGACAATTTCTTCTCTACACACCGACGTTGAATCACAACAACCTCGAACAGATAGATTCATCGATACGGGAGTTGCCAATTCATTTTTTTGATTTCTGGTTTTGGATGGGAACGACGCTCTCCCCGACAAATATTAACCATGTGCCATCCCATCTGTCCTACAAGTCGCACGGTTGGCTTTATCAACTTTTCAATAAAAACGGATTTCATTGTCATTCTTCGATTTCGCTGGAATCTAACAAAGCTATGAATGGTCGGCTTTACCTCTCTGCAAGCCAGTCGTATAAAGAAAACAAATGGAACAGTGCGGGATTAAAAAAAGGGGTAATGGAATTTATAATTTGAGCGGATTGTAGAAGAAAAACCTCTCGCAAACAGAAAATATTTGGAGAGGTTTAAATTGAAATCAATCATATCAACAGTTGACACCAGCTAAATTTACAGATCGGAAGCTGATTTTGCCCATGATGGAATTATGACAACATCAATCCGGCGGTTTTTAGCACGCCCATCCTTGGTCTCATTGCTCTCAATTGGCCGTAATTCACCGTAGCCCACCGCTTGAATAAGGTCCTGAGAAAGGCCCATATTTGCCAGCAAATATTGCTTGACAGCGTTTGCACGCGCTTCGGAAAGAATCCGGTTATTTTCCGCACTGCCCTGAGCATCTGTGTGTCCTTCGATGACAATCGAGCTTTCTGGAAACTTCTTGAGCGAGTCTTGCACCTTGGTTAAAAGTGAGAAAAAACGCGGTTCGATTACAGATTTTCCAACGTTAAAAGTTAATCCATAGAGTCGAATAATTATGTTATCCCGGTCCCGTAAAACCCTGCCTTCGTTGCTGGCAAACATGGAGGACACTTCCCGCATCAAGGATTCGCGCTGCCGTTTCAGCTCGAGTTTATCACGCAAAGTTTGTTCTGTCACAGTGAGATTTCCAAGTTTACCTTCCATGGATTTCATTTTTTCCTGTAATGCAGTTATTTCATTATTTCGTTTTTCGATAATTTTCAAGGCTGTTTTGAGATTATTTTTATTCTCGACGATTTGAGCGATAATGTCGTTTGTCGGCTCCTCAAGCCCCTTATCAAAGCTGGTTCGCACACCGATAGCCTTGCCTATTTTATAAATTGGTTTCTCGGCCAGCAAATAGACATCTTCAAATTTCATATCGGCATCTTTAAATCGAGAAATCTGCTCATTTAAATAAAGCGCATGCGCTGCTTCATATTTTGCATTTTGAGCATTCATGCGTGCTTCCGAATTATCATAACGATTCTCCCGCAGCAGATCTTCTGCGAGTTTGGCCAGTTCTCTTGCTTTGTTCAGGGTTTTCACCGCATTTTTCTCAACTTTCAAGCGGTCAGCTTTTTCCAACAATGTCCAGGCCGGGGTAAGGAAATTGGTTTTAATCGCCATGAGTTCAGCCTGCCGATACATCGCCTCTGCTTCACCACCTTTAGTTTTCGCCGATTTACCATCGCCGTTTTCCAGCTTTTTCGTGGCTTCGACAAATTTTTCTTCCGCCTTTACCCATTCCACATCGGAAAATTTGGCCGCCCCGGCGCTGATCGCATCATCACGCGCACTTATCGTTGTTTTCAGGGCAACTTCCGCAAGTTGAATGGTTTCCCGGCATCGAACAAGATAATTCTGGACTTGTTTCAAGCGTTTTCTGACTTCATCCAAGTTCCTGCCTTTACGAAATTCCTCATCCGCTTTTTTATAAAATTCAGTTGCTTTTGCAAAGGCTTCCGGGGCGAGAACAGCTGCGTTTTTTTCCTTCACTTCAGCCATTTCTTTATCGGTTTGATCGAATGTTTTTTCCCTTAAACTTTGCTGGCCGAATGCTTGATTTGAAAATACAAATGAAAGCAGCATGAATAAAAAAAGCTTCATACTTGGTCGCATATTAAACTCCACCTTTTTGTCCTGATTATTAATCCTGAAAATAACGCCTCAATGGGTCTATAAATACAATAAAAACTATTAGATTTCAATAATTAAGGGTTACAATATAATAGATTCAGATAAAAAGCAATACTTAATTTCGTAAATAATAAGTAACTTAAACAAAATTAAGGCAGCCAACAATCGTGCTGTTTCGAATTCCCGGCTTTCTCAGCTTCACATATTTGCGCGATGTTACTGAATAAATACAGTTGTGGACAAGCCGTTTGTAAATTTATACACCAAAATCCATGGAGATAAAATGAAGTTTTTCATCACTGGTGGTACAGGATTTATCGGGAGTAGATTAGTCAAAGCTCTGATTCAGGATGAGCATGAGATTTGCCTTTTAGCAAGAAATCCACAAAAACAGCATTCCGCATCTGAAAAAATAAAGATGCTAACTCCCGGTGATCTAAAAAAGTTCGAAAATGTTTCCTACCTGACCAATGCTGATGTTGTTATTAATCTCGCGGGAGAAAATATTGGGAACCGCCGCTGGACAAAATCGCAAAAAGAAAAACTTTTGTCGAGCCGCATCAAAACAACCCGCTTTTTGGTTGATACATTAAATCTAAATTCGGATTCCGGTCCACGCATGATAAATGCCTCAGCAATCGGATTTTACGGCTCGCAGAAAAATAAACAAATCACTGAATCCGCTCCCGCCGGCAATGATCTGCTCGCACGAATTTGTGATACCTGGGAAACTGAGGCACGCAAATTGAATCAGGCAAAAACCAGGCTGACTATTTTACGAATTGGCGTTGTGCTCGATCGTGATCAGGGGGCCTTCCCAAAAATGCTTCTGCCATTTAAATTTTTTATTGGTGGCAAGCTCGGCACCGGTAAACAGTGGGTTTCCTGGATTCACATCGACGATCTTATTGATGTTTTTAAATTTGTAATTTTCAAAGATGATGTTTCAGGAATTTTCAATGCAACAGCTCCAACTCCTGTCACAAACTCGCAACTCACACACGCAATTGCAAAAGCTTTCCATCGACCGGCACTCTTCCCCGTACCTGCATTTATATTGAAAATACTTTTAGGCCAACAATCGACTCTGGTTCTCGAAGGCCAGCAGGTTATACCAAAAAATCTGTTAGAGAGTGGCTTCAAATTTAAACACGGAACGATCGATTCTGCGCTTGCTGATCTTTATTTATAGGCATCTACCCAACTGCCATACATGGGATTCGGAAGAACGAAAAATTTAGTTCCCCAGCGGGAATCCTGCATCGCTGCATCCTTTATTTTTGTTAATCCGGCAGTGCCATCAACTTCATAAAAATCTTTAAGATTATCACCAAAAAGGGCAATTATCTGTTTTTTCGGTAGCCCGGCGCAGCGGCCGCTCGCTTCAATAATTTCATTGCGGCGGATTTGCTTTGTATCACTCTTTTCTTTACGGCAGAGAATAACATCGCCATCATGCCACAATTGTTCTTTTATTAAATTATCAATCGTCGCTTTTTCGTGATGTGCATCCCGGTTGGTTATAAAAACAACAAATGCATTTTCGCCGAGAGAACGCACATTGTCGAGAAATTGTTTTACCCCGGGAATGGCAGTAGCATCCCGTCGCTCAACCCAGGCTGTCCACGATTGGGAACTAAAAGTTTCGCCCTTTTGATGGAGCTCAATTTCATACTGCGCATTATTCAGAACGGTCTCATCAACATCGAGAACGACGGCCCAGGGACCGTTTGTGCTTTCAGCGGTCGAACGTACTCTGTCCCATGCCATCGCATAGGTTTGCTTGCAGATGCCGATGTATTCTACCGACTCCGTAACCCACCGAACTTCTTTTGGCGTCTCTTTTTTAGGGGATTTCTCATAACAACTGGTCAACATGAAGCTTAAAACGAAGAGAATTAAAACACTGGAATTGATTTTAGATTTCATTGGACTTCCTTCCCTCTGAAGTTTTGTAAATTACTTTTTGTGTCTATATCAAACAAAATATTTTTATCATCAACTTGCACCAGGATGGCATCGTTGAAACAATTACGAATCATGTTTCGTGCACCAGTATCACCTTTCAAGTCCATTAGTTTTTCTTTAAATTTCACCGGAAATATAACCGGATTGCCGGTTTGCTCATTATAAATTGGAACACAAATTTTCCGACCCTGAGCTTGTATAAAATTATCGATCAACAGGTTTATTGAATCTTTATGAATAAAAGGCATATCAGCCAGGTAAATTAGCACACCATCCCAGGCACTCCCGAGTCCAGCAACTCCACTTTTTATGGATGATGCCATCCCCGTTCTATAATCCGGATTTAGCACCGTTTTAAAGGATTGAGGGATTTCGTGTTGCATTTTTTCTGATTCATAACCAAGAACAATCACTTTTTCAGTAAAATTGAAATACCCCAATACAGCACAGCTTAAATTTAGAATAGATTTGCACCCAATATTTTCAAGAAGCTTATTAGGCGGACCAAATCTGCGTGAACGACCGGCGGCCAATAAAATGCAGGATAATTTAATTTTATCTTCCTTGTGATTCAACTGGCTCTTCTCACAGCAATAAGTTCGGCTAAAATGCTTAAAGCGATTTCCTCTGCTGTTTTTGCAGAAATATCCAATCCGACCGGTGCATGGATTCGTTTGATATCTTCTTCCGAGAATCCAGCTTTCTGCAACCGAAGAACGCGTTGTTTGTGCGTGCGTTTGCTGCCGAGGGCACCGATGTACATAATTTTGGTTTTTAAGGCAATTTCGAGAGCGGGATCATCAATTTTAGGATCATGGCTTAAAGCGATTAACGCACAATTTTTGTGCAAATTGAGATCAGGAAATGCTTCCTGTGGCCATTTGGGGATGATCGATTCAGCCCGTGGAAACCGGTCTTTTGTTGCTAAAATTTTGCGTGGGTCAATAATTATAATTTCATAGTCTAAAATGGTGGCCAGTTCTGCAAGATTGATTGCAATATGCCCTGCCCCGACGAGTACAATTTTAAATGGGGCTAAAACAGGCAGTAAAAACAGTGTGTCCTTTTTCGAATTTTCAAAAAATTCTGGTGAAGAAAATTCTAAACTGGCATTGATTTTTAGACATTTACCCCGGATTTCAGCCGGCAATTTATTGCAATCTTCGCGTTTTGTGATAAAAGAATCATCATTGTTAGAAACCCCGTTTTTAAGCGAAATAACGTAAAGTCCGGTTTCTTTCGCTAATACCCGGTCTAATAATTCCTTTTGGGCTCCGCTATTTTGAAAGGATTGTACAAAAATTTCAATTTTGCCACCACAACCAAGGCCAACCGAAAACGCATCGTCATCTCCGACCACAAATTTTAAATGTTTTGAATGCGCGGTGCGAAGGACATCCATCGCTGTTTCGATCACAGCAGTTTCAACACATCCACCACTCACTGATCCTTCGAACGCGCCATTTTCAGATACCGCCATTTGTGCCCCGATAGGCCGCGGTGAAGAACCCCAGGTTCGAATAACTGTCGCGATTGCTACACGTTCATTATTTTGCAACCAGAAGTTTATTTTTTTATAGAGAGACAACATAAGTCCAGCTTTTTTAATTGAAATCCACCCAAAACATAGCACAAAAAAATACCCCGAAATAATCGGGGTATTAAATATAAAACACACTGAATTCCATCTACCCGGTCCATAAATCTTCCAGACTTTGACGCTCACGAATCACTTTAACTCTTTTGCCGCGAATGAATAATTCTGTTGATTTCGGCCTGGCATTGTAGTTGGAACTCAAAGTGTAGCCGTAAGCTCCGGTCGTCAAAATAGCCAGATTATCACCACGACCAATATTTAATATCTCTCTGTTTCTGGCAAAAAAATCCCCACTTTCACAAATTGGGCCGACGACATCCGCAACCATCGTATCTGCATCCCGAATTTCTAAAGGCACGATTTCATGATGGGCTGAATACAAGCTCGGTCGGATAAGTTCTGTCATTCCAGCATCGACGATAACAATATTGGTATCGCCGGTCTTTTTCAGGTAGAGAACTTCGGTTATCAGCGCGCCAGTGTTTGCAACCAATGCCCGGCCCGGTTCGATAATTAAATGAACTCCGGTATCTTTGATTGCGTCGACAAATATGCTAATGACTTCCTGCGGATCAAGGACAAGATCATCCAACCCCTGCGCATCGATATCCACATTGATAACATTTTCATAGTCGAGCCCAAATCCACCACCCAAATCCACATATTCCAGTCTGTGTCCGGAATCGATGGCCTTTTTAGCGACGCCAGCCATATATTCAGCCAATTTTTTGAATGGAGCCAATTCTTTGATTTGCGAACCGATGTGAGCATGAATTCCAACGAGATCACAATAATCATCGCGTTTTATTTTTTCGATTAAAGCAAGCGCAGCATCATTTGTTATCCCGAATTTATCCCCATGACGGCCCGTTGCTATGTATGGATGGCCATGAATATCGATATCCGGATTGATGCGCAGAGAAATGGGAGCAACGCGATTCAAGCGCTCCGCCAGGTCACTGATGACATCGTATTCCATTTCAGACTCGACATTTATGCCGCGAATACCTATTTTTATAGCTGCTTCAATATCCACATCGCGCTTGCCCACCCCTGCAAAAACAATTTTTTCAGGCGGAATTCCAGATTCAAGCGCAAAAAAGAGTTCACCACCAGAAACGACATCGGCGCCGGCGCCGGCTTTTGCGAGTGTTCGTAAAATTGTCGGGTTCGAGTTGGCTTTTAAAGCGTAACAGATGGTATGCGGATACCTGCCAAAAGCAGCATCAAACCGATTAAAGTTTTCCATAAGTTGATTAAAGCTATATACATACAGAGGTGTCCCAAACTCGTTTGCAAGTTCGGACAGGGCCACATTTTCCATAAAAAGTGATGCTTTGTTGTATCGAAGGCACTGCATTTCCGATCCTCTCAATCTGTAATTATTATATCTTCACCCTCGTTGGGCCATTTTGAACGAATTTTGATGGTATCCGGGTATTGAAAGTAAAATTCTGCCGGTATAAATGGCACAGGCGAGCCAAATGTATAGCGGCCATCGCCATTTTTATCGATAAATCCTTTAATAAGATAACTCCCCGGCAGCATGCTTTCAAACAGATATTTGGATTTATTTCGTGTCATCGTTTTATAAACAAGGGCATTCTTATCTATTTGCTCAGCAGAAAGAATATATGCCAAGCTACTATCTGCTTGTTTTCTCTGATCCTGCAAAATCCCGGCGATCGAACTTAATGTATCCACATTTATCGTGGTAAAAGTTCGGGTTTCAACGGTATCGAACAGGGAGTTTCCAGCCCGATCAAAAAATAAGTCTTTGTTGATATTTACATTCCATAATGTTTTGGAATTCAAAAGGGTATCCGGGTAATAAATATAGGTAAATGGATTTTCCCACTGACCCGGGCCAGAGATAAAGTTTCCAAACGTGTCTGATAACGAAATGGCTGAACCGATCGAGTCGATTCGCATCCATTCATTAAAAATCAGTTTAATCGGAATATTGAGTTGCACATTGCGGCTTTTGTCAGCGGGTTCAAAATTGACAATTCGAGGAGCGACCGTATCAGGATTGACGCTGCTGCTAAAATCATAAAACGCATATTCCGGGTCGATTAAATTGCCGCTGGTATCGGTAGCGGCAGGTACAGCGGCGCGCAGGTTTTTAATGCTCAAAAAGTCTTGCGTGATAATATCAAACCGACGCCGGTCCAATGGATAGGGTTCTGCCTGTAAAATTTGAATAGATTTATTGCTCACAGTATCTGTCACTGTGAACAAAGCAGTCCAATTTGTATCCGTAGCAGAAATAGCCTCACTGAATCTGATTTCAATCGTATTCTTGTTTTGCATTCCCGCCGTTGAAATTGCCGGACTTAAAGTATCCTGACGCAGCATGCGAAAAGCAAGATTTTTTACACTTTTAGTCGTGGCATCAATTTTAATATCCCGGTCAGCAACGGCAATGCGGTCTTCCATGGGATTGTAAATACCTGTTTTTCCGGCATCTTCTACTGCAAAAATCCGGTATTCACCATCGGCCATAAATGGAATAGTAAAACGCCCATCTGTGCCGACCTGGGTGGCATAATCACCAGCTCTTTTTGCTGGATCAGGATATACGCTATCAGATAAAATGTAAGCCCAAATGAGAATTCCCTGCGATTTGGTGTCAAAAACACGACCGCTCATCTGCCCCTGGTCGATAGAATCACCCGTTGAAAATGCGAATGTGAAACTCTTATCGAGTTTGACATTGTGTTCATCCTGCAGGCTGGTGCCAAGGGTGACCACATAAGTGCGCTGCGGCAACAGTGGCTTTTTAATCGATAAAATTGTTCGCTTGCGCTTTTGCTTAATTTCCACGTCACCAGGATCGGGCGAGATAAAAATGGCATCGAGAAAACTGTCGCGGTCAATTTTCTCACTGTATTCAAAAATAATTTGGGAATTCTCTGAGACCTGTACAGCACCGCTAATTGGCGTCGTCTTTATTATTTCGGGAGGGGTTTTATCTTCAGGGCCACCGGACGGGGCTTTTTGGCTGGCGCATGAAAAATAAATCAGAATTGCAAATAAAAACCAGGAATATTGTTTAATCATACCAAGGCATTTTGTAAATGTAATTTTGCTATTTAAATTGAAGACAAAGAACGAATTTATTACATAAAATGCAAAACAAACATTGGAAGTTGGACACGCAAAAAAGGAAGGAATATTTATCCTTATCGAGGTTATTCTGTGTAAGTTATAAATCTGGCCGCGTTCTCAAATTCACCTCAAAACAAAGCGGAATGTAATCATTCCTCCCTGGTTATTTTGTGGATTCTGCGTCGATAAAGCATTAAACCGCCACTGTTGAAAAGCCGCTATGGCCGCTTTTTCAAGTTCAGCACTTCCCTTGTGCACCGGTACTATATTCACCACAACGCCGGAGGGCAGAACTGAAAAACGCAGTTTGACAACAGCTTCATTGCGCAATCCGCTGGGATACTGGGGGATGACTTTATGCAAAACGGAGCGGTCTGAAACTTCGCCTTCAATTTTGAAGGGAATCGTCACTCCCCTGCCAAAGTCTTGCTCTTCAAACTTCAGATTTTTATCACCAGCCTGAATATCTCCAAGATCAGCCGCCTGTTTCTGTGATCCGGAATCCAACTGCTGCAGCGGATCAACTTCCTGCTTTTGTACATTAGTTGACCGCACCGGTGTTGAAAATTCATCCTGCGTAACAATATCCCGGCGTTGTTTTTGAATAAGTGACTCGTCTTCCTCCAATATTTTTCGCTTCGGCAAGTTGATATTGAATTGCCTCTTGGGCTGCTTTTTAATTTCAGGTGCTTTATTCGACGGGGCTGGTCTTGCCTGTGATCGTTGTCGCGCCGGCTTACTTTTCACGGCAATAAAATCCATTTCAATCCATTCAGATGGTTCATAGTGCCAGCCCATATTCAAAAACATGAATACAACTAACAGAACGATGTGCACAAAAACAGTCGTAATTAATGCTATTTTTCCTTCTTTTTGAAAGGACTCGATAGCCGATTTTTGATTGTCGATTTGTTGGTTCATTTTATCTGCATCCAAAATATTTTATCTCAAGACTATAAACCGGGCTCGGTGGCCAGCATAAATTTTTGGGCACCAGCGAGCTTGGCAATATCGATAACCTCAACAGCTGCTTGTAAATTGAGATTTTTATCTGCCCGGATTATCACAGTTTTATCATTTTGTTTAACTAGGAGTTGCCGGATTTTTGCACCAAGCTCATTTTTTGCAGTTTGCTGTTGATTCAAATAAATGACCTGTTTTCCGGTGATCGTTATCAAAATTTGCATATTGTCATTTGTTTCTCCGGTCACGGCCTTGGGCAATTTGATTTTAATCCCTGGCTGAACGATAAATGAAGACGACAGGAGAAAAAATATAAGCAGCAACAGAACGATATCGGTCAGCGAAACTGCAGAAAAAGTCAGCAGGCGTTTTTTTGTTGTGCCCATTTTCATAGTTGAGCCTGCCCTTTTCCGATAATTGCACCTAATAATTCGGCAGATGCTTCCTCCATCTCAAAAACCATGCGCTCCACTTTGCCTTGCACCCAGTTGTAAAATATGAGAGCCATAATTCCCACGGCGAGGCCGGATGCTGTCGTTATCAACGCTTCCCAGATGCCGCCGGCAAGTACAGCGGCATCCACGTTGCCGCCGCGTGTCTGTATTTCCATAAATGCGCTAATCATTCCTGTGACCGTGCCGAGAAATCCAATCATTGGCGCCACGCCGCTAACCGTGGCAAGCATGCCAAGATTTTTTTCAAGAATATATATTTCTGCCTGCCCCGCTGAGTCGATCGCATCTTTTACATCCGAGCGTGCGAATTTGGCATTATCGATGGCCACACGTGTCATTTTTGCGATTGGTCCCGAGGTTTTTCTGCAAAGCGCCAAAACATCGTCGATCATCCCTTGCAGGATTAAATTTTTTACTTCCAATATAAATGCCCGGGTATCGATTTGTAATTTGCGCAGGGTCAGCATGCGCTCCACAAAAATATAGAGTGCAACCAAACTTGCAAGAAATATGGGGATCATTAAGTAGCCGCCCTTGGTCAAAATATCAAAAAATGACATGAATGCCTCCGAAAATGGAAAGTTAAATCATCAGTTCTGAAAAATCTCAATTGCAAAAATTCCGGTCACCAGGTGGCACCGAAGCCACCCAGAATATTGGCTCCAACGGATTTGTACCCCTGCCAGATTTGATGGTGGGAGTCCGTCAAATTATTCCCGTTTAAAAATAGATTAAAATGATCGTTTATGTGAAACAGTATTGAAGCCGACAAAGCCGAATAAACGGGTAGCTTGTCCGTTGACGTAAGTAAGTAGGCGCGTTCCCCGATGAAATGCACCTCACCATTAAGCTCCAGTTTGGGGATGGGTTTATAGGTAATATTAAATGGGGCCTGGAACTCGGCGAAATAGGGCAGATCATAGTATAGTTGTCCATTATCCCGCAAGTTTCGCAATTTATAGTCTTCCAGTTTCACATGGCCTTCAAGTTCAATTGCCGTGTTTAATTGGATTTTTAACCCGACATCAAATTGACGCAGATGCAAATCGATCGTCTGTGTGTTAAATAGACCTTCCCCATTACGCTCGAAATAAAGAAATCCATCGATGCTTTGTAAAGAGTAAGCCGTGAGTAGGGTCATTTTCCTGTTCAACCGCCAATCGAAAGTCAGGTTGGTTCCCCAGTTAATTTTTTCAACATGAGAATATTGGTCGTTGGCAATAAATCCATTTTGTTCGATGAGTTTATGCCAGGGAAGAAAACGATAACCGGAGAAAAAACGCATTCGTATACTTGCCACAGAAGCCGGAATATAGATTGCACCGATATCAGCCGAAAACTGATTATTTCTCTCATCGCCAAAATCAACAGCCTGCACACCGAGAGAAAAATCGGTTATCAGTTTTGGTGAAACAGGAATTTTTGTTTTAGCTTTTAAGGAGTACCAGTCAAAATAGGCATTGTTGATGGAATCAGCATCAGATCGGACAAAATAGGCAGACGGCTGCAAACTTAGCTCAAAATCTGTGATTTTTTTGGTAAACTCAGAATCAAAAGAGAGTACTTTCCGCTTGTCATCGTTATTTTGCAGATTTTTGTTATATATTGCCACAAGCGCATAATTTAATCGTGCCTTGCCAACCAAGCCAAAACTCAGTTTCCCTTTCGACAGAAAATCCAGTTGGTTCATCGTAATTTTACGCTCTGCAGAATCGACTACAGCACCATAAAGTTTAAAATCATTGCTGGAATGACGAACTTTAAACCGCCAGCCACTATTGTTATTGCCCATCATTCCGAAATTCATTTCAGCATCGATCCTGTCAGATTCCTGATTTCTGAACTCACCGTCGCTGTGCTTAAATTCACCATCGAAACCAATGTCAAAAACCGGGTTCGCAGTCCAGAAATTAGCACTGCCGCCCCATTGGGTAAATTGGCCACCATAAATGCGGGCATCGGCTTGCTGGTATTTACCTGAACTCTCTTTTTCGAGCGTTTGTCTTTTTCCCTGCTCCACGTTGCTCAGCGACATGGGTTCATAATTTGTGTCGGGTGTAACAAGCTCGGTATTATCATTTTCAATCGATTTCTTCGTGCCGCCGACATGTTTTGCGGTGTCTTTTCCATAAATCAATACATCGGGCAGCTTCAGATTTTCCTTTTTGCCCGATTGTTGACCGGATTTCGGCTTCTTATTTTCAGGAAGTGCCTTCAGACTATCCGTTTCAATTTTAAACGCAGTTGGGGGTGGCGCTGCTTTTTTTTCCTGCGCGAACAGATCGAAGGAAATCAATGATACTAACAAACAAAAGACAGCTCGCTTCTTACTTCCCTTTAATCGCATTCAATCTCTCCAAAGCCATTTCTTTGTAAATTCGATCGGAATACCCGTCGAGAAGTGATTGATATAATTTTCGGGCATCGCCAAAACGCTCCCGTTTTTCCTGACAAATGGCGGCCCGGTAAATCCCCTGTATTACCCATTTTGTCTGGCTGCTGTATAAATATTTTACATTGAGAAATTCGACGATTGCCTCTTTGTATTGTTCGTCGGCAGCAAAAATCTCACCCATTAAAAACTGGGCTTCTGCTGCATTTTCATCGGTGTCCAATTCCGTCACCTCCAGAAAATACCGCTTTGCTTCCGGATATTTTTCTTGCTCAAAGGCCACTTTTCCCAATCCCAGGTTCGCATTGGCTTTTAATTTATTGCTTGAAAAATTTGTTCGAACATTGAGAAAATGAGATTGAGCCCGTGTCAGTTTTTGTTGTCGTAAATACATTTCACCGAGAGCCAGTTCTGCCTGACCAGCAAAAACCTGATTCTGATATGCGTTGATCACCTGTTGAAATATGAGTCCTGCCTTGGAATAATTCTTTTTTACAACCAATAATTTTCCGGTTTCGAGCAATGCCTGCGGAGAATCAGCAGCTTGCGGGAATTCGTTGGCTTGCCGCTCAAAAGCGCTGATTGCGCGTAATGTATCAGCCATTTTCAAATGGGAATTCCCGACCCAAAACCAGGCAGCCTGTGCCGCTTTTTTACGTGGATATTTTTGGAACAGCACACGAAATTCATCTGCTGCTTCGCGATATTTGTTTAAGTTGTAAAGCAGTTCTGCCTTTTTAAACTGCAGATCAGCCGCCAATGCGCTGCCAGGATTTTTAGCGATGTACTGGTCCGAAAATGCTATAGCTGCGTCGTATTTTTCTTGCTGCAGCAGCGACCATTGAATCCCGCTTACCGCATCATCGACAAACTCACTTTGCGGATGCCGGTCAATCAATTCCTGGTAAGCACCAATGGCTTGATCGTATTTTCCTTCATTGTACCAGGCATCGCCAATCGCGTAACGCGCATCGTCAGCATAGTCGTTCTGCGCATCATTTCTGACAACTTGTTGCATGGCGTGTCGTGCATCAGCATAACGATTTTGCCGAAAATAACACCTGCCAATCATGTATTGAGCACGATTCAGGTAATTCGATGAAGTATAATTTGCGGTAATGCGCGAGAAAGATTGCGCTGCCGCCGATAAATCTCCCTGCCGAAATTGGCACATTCCAATCTGAAAAACAGCTTCAGATTTTTCTTGTTGCGTATTGGCTTTTTGCAAAGCGCGTTTGTAAGAGGCCTCCGATTTATCGTACTGCTTCAAATTGTAAAATGCATCGCCGGCGCGCAGCAAAGCATCGGCGCCGATTTGGGAATTACTTTCATCGTCGGTTGCTAATAAAAACGAAGAGGCCGCTTCCTGATACTGATTTTGGTTCATCCGTGCCCAGCCTTGCCCGTAACGTGCTTTGGTCACAAACTCACTTTGCGGCCATTTTTGCAAAACTTGTGTGTAGGCAGTTTCAGCGCTCTTCGCATCGCCCGATTTAAAATAACTTTCACCAACCCAGAATTGTGCGGCGGGGGCCAAAGAATGAGATTCATATTCGGAAAGGAGCTGTTTAAAACTGGCAAGTGCCGCGATATAATTTTCCTGCAAAAACCGGGTACGGCCTAATTTCAACAAGGCTTTCGGGGTTAAATCTGATGCGGAATAATTGTCGATGACCTGTTTATAACGAATTTCGGCATCCGCATATTTTTGGTTGGCAAACAAACATTCACCAGCCATAAAACAAGCATCCTCAGCGATCTCGGAAGCAGGGTATTTTTGCAAAATAGTCTCAAAACTTACCAGTGCATTTCCGTAAATTTTACCTGAAAAATCCAATGCGCCCAATTCAAAAATGGCAGCAGGCGCTTCTTTTGTCTGGGGATATTTGTCCCGAATAACTTCAAAAGATTGCCGGGCTTTGGTTTTTTCATTCAAGCGTAGATAGGCCTTGCCACGCTGAAATCTGGCCGAAACAAGCAATTCACTCTGCGGATATCTTTCGATGAGTTGGTCAAAAAAGGAAACCGCCTGCGTGAATTTATTTTGATCCATTGCAGCCCAGCCAGAACCATAGAGAGCATCATCGATGTAGCGGTTATCACCAGCTTGAATTACCGCGTCATAGGCCAAAGTTGCCGCTTTATAATTTGCGGTTTTAAAATGACATTCGGCAACGAGAAACTGTGCCTGCAAAACAAGCTCATGTGCAGGATGTGTCGAAATAGCTTTTTCGAGTTTTCGCATTGCTTCCGGATAATTTTTTAATCCATAATCGCTGAAAGCCAGGTGAAATTCTGCCTGAGGCCGCAATGAACTACTGCGGTGTTCGCTTAATAATTTTTGGTAAGCCGCTTGTGCCCGCTTGTAATCCTTCTTTTGTTCATAAATCCAGGCTGCGGAGTACAAAGCATAATCGATAACTGTGCTGTTTGGATAGCGCGCCATCACAATAGCGTATTCTTGCAAGGCGTTATCATAATCCTGGATATTATAGAGCGATTCTCCGAGCCAGTAATGGCCCTGGTCCACGAGAGTGGACTGAGGATAGACTTCCAAAAATGTGCGTAAAGCATGGATTGCCTCACTATAGCGTTCGGCGTAGTGCAGACTCTGCCCGATACGGTATTGGGCGCGATCGCGCAACTCGATGGCAGAATAGTTTTGCAGCATTTCACGGTAATATTCAACTGCATTCATAAACAAGCTTTGATGAAAATTTGATTCTGCTCGTAAAAATGTAGCCTGAGCCGCGTAGGAACTTTGAGGAAATTCAGATAGAAAATCGCCAAACTTTTCGTTCGCTAATTGGTAGAGGCCATCATCATAAATACCCTTTGCGCTGATAAAAGAACGCATTTCCTGCCGTTTGTTTATGGTTTGCGCGTGTAATCCACCAGATGCAATGAGGCTCAAACAAAACATGAAAATCATTAACTGTAAAATCGTACTTTTAAAATGTCCGACTGTCATTACTTTTTAGCCTTCTATAAAAATAAATTCCGGAATTCTTTGCCCTGATAAATGTTCTCTTTAGACAAGAGTTCAGTAGTAAAAGTTTCATATTTATCAGATTTAAAAGATAGTGATCTGGTATACTTTCGGCCAGTATTTTCCAGTTACAAATATAGCATTATTTACTGCATCCCAGGCGATTCCGTTTAACACGTCCGCCGAAAACGTACTTTCGTTCTCGCTTAAAATTCCCTGTAAATTAAGCCAGGAAACAACAGTTCCCTCATCTGGATTTATGATTGCGATGGAGTCGGATTTCCAGATATTTGCCCAAATTTGTCCATTGATATATTCCAACTCGTTTAGTCGAAAAACAGGTTCACCGGAAGAAGTAATTGCGACGGCTCTCTTTTCGCTAAACGATTCTGAATCCCAATAAAAAAGCGAATCAGAACCATCGCTCATAATTAAATCCTGTCCATCAAATGTCAGCCCCCACCCTTCCCGGTTATATTGGAAAGTCGAAAGGACAGCAAAATTGTCTTCCTGATAAACAAATCCGGTTTGAGAACGCCAGGATAATTGAATAAACTTTTCATTGGCAAAAGCCAAACCTTCTGCAAAGATTCCGGGCGCCAGATCGTGTTTTTGTAAAACTTCACCGGTATTTATCTGAACTTTTCGTAATGATGAAAAGCCATATTTACCTGTACTTTCATAAAAAAAACCATTGTGAACCAGTAATCCCTGTGTAAATGCAAGCGTATCATGGGGAAAGCTGCGCACGACTTCAAACGACAACTCTGAACCGTCCGGGTCCTTGGGATTGTTGGGTGAATTATCAGCGCATGCTGAAAAAATCAGGCAGAGCAACAGGATTTCAGCAATGGTTAATATTTCATTGTTTATTGAAAATTTAAATATTGGGAAATATCCTTTAAAAATTGAATAAAGCGCTTGTTGATTATTCGAACTAAAATAGCAATTTAATTTCTGGTATAGCAAAAATCATTTTGCCGCAGGCCTATAATTATTCCGTCAATTCTTCGCGTGAAAATTTAATTCCGCTGCATCCGGAAACCGGACGTGAAGCCAGCACAGTTTTTTCAAAACCACGCGGTTGATAATACTCTTTGTCAATGTGTTCAATACAGGATTCTACGGCACTTTTCTCGACCAATGCGAGTGCACCACCAGCCGTGCCATAGCCTGAAATATGAGCGCCTAAAACCCCATGCACCGAATTCAGCACATCCACCAATTCATCAATTTCAGGTGAACTTGTTTGCACAGCTCCCGATTGTTCATAAATTGCGACAGACTCAGGATTTTGCAGGGCTATTTTTTGTAAATCAGAGAGTAAATCATCCGTGTAATGCAATCGGTATTTTTCCAGCCGGCCATTTTTTCGAACGGCAACCCGCTCCCCATCGTGGGCAATTCGTAGCAATCGGCCAGCGCCTTCGATATCACCCATATTAAGACGGACAATTAATTCCCGGCAACGGCAATATTCACCAATGAGGTACATTAAAACATTTCGTGCAGGAATTATTTGGGCCACTGTTTTTGTCTGCTCACCATTGTCGTTCGAGTCAGAAAGTGGCTTATTAAGAAATAAATTATCGGTTAAATGTTCCGGGACATGCTCGAAAAGACTATAAAACTCGGCTACCGAAACGGCCATTCTTTTGGGCAATAAATCACGAATATGATTTATTGCCAGTCCGGGATGAGCCCGTTTTGATTCAATAATCTTAAGACTTTGATGGATGTTTTCCTTTAAACGCGCGAGATTGTTTTGCGAATGGTTTTCTTGCACGTTTGTCATTCCAGAGTGGCAAAAAAGCAGGCGACAAGCATCCGGAAATTGAATATGTTTCGCAATTGCGATTGGGGAAAATTGAATAGGCAAAATTTTCCCGGCTTTTGCACAAGCGAGCGTCGTGATCTCCCGGAGGGGCAATTCAAGTCGTAAAAAAGCATAAACTTCGCATACAAAGTTATAGATTTGCTTATCAGAAAATTCGTTTTCACGTTGTTGAATCAACGCTTCCGCCAGGGCAAAAACGAGACTTGGCAATATATTGAATCCTGCATTTCCCGGTAAACTATTGGCAATCAAAATATCTATTCCACTCAGTCGATTCGAATTATTTAAGGTGCAGGCACGCAATAGAGTCGCAAACACATAAGCCATCCAGGGGTGTTGGTGGGATCGTATAAAAGCATGCAGGTTCTTGTTTTGTAGAAATTCCTGCCATGTAAAGTCTTTGCCTGTTACGGCGAGAATATCTGAAATTGGTATATTTGTATCCGGAAAGAGTGCCGGCGCTGTGCAACGAATTCTGATGGTGTCATTTTCCGTTGCCCGCGTCATCACCTGGCATTCCCGGGATATGGCTGCGGCGTTAATCATGCCGCCAAAGTTTTCCAAATGCCGGCCCAGCAAAGCCACAGGCGCCGCTGCCCGGCCGAGACTGATCGCCCCTTCCCCAAAATGATAGAAAAATAACTCAAAGATAAATCCGAGGTATTCAAATTTTTCCTTAATTAATGCTTTGTCCATCCCATAGGCTTCTAAAAGCCATGTCCGTAACCGCTTTTCTGCGATTTCTGAAAGTACGAATGATGTTGGTTGTTTCTTTTTGTCAGGGCTACGGTAAATAACCTGTGTTTCAGAGTGACTCGCTGATTCCGGTTTCCCGTAAATTTGCGAAACAACATTTTCTTCAGAATCTGGTTTTTTTACTTTATAGACTTCGACGTCCGCACGCTGTAGCGTGGCGACAGCACCGATCAAATCGAATACAGGCTGTGACTTTGATTTATTGAATTCGATTAATACTTGTACAGCTTCCTGCAATATTTGCGGGGAAAAAACATAAACACCGAGGTCAACTGCGCTTGTTTTTTCAATTTCTGCGCCAGTCATTTTTTGACCATTCACCAGTTCGATAATTCGATCTTTTGCTGTGAAATACTTTTCCAAATCGGTGCGTACCAACATTTCTCCGGAAGAAAGATGGTCGAATAAATTATGTAATAGACCTTTGGCGCTTGTTTTGGTGCCAAGAAAGTCAATGGCTAAACTTAGCGCCCGTTCTGCAGAAATTTCACCGCCTTTCTCAGTGCTGGCGTAAAATGAGGCTAAAGCACGGCTCAAACCAGAGACTGTTTTATCCACACTGCCGACCGGCTCCCCGGTGATCGACACAACCAGCCGTGGGTACAGGCCGAAATCGGATTTTTGGCCTGTTAAGAAAAAGAGGCTGCGTTCCTCAGAATTGATTTTTTGAAAAGCCGGACTTAATTCATCCGGTTGGGGAAAATAACAATTATTCGATAGCAAAAATACGGAATTTTTCTTACCTTCACCGAACGTTTTAAGGACATTATTTATCGATTCAGCAAATTTATTGACTGATGGCAATACGATACAGGATATTTCTCTTCCTAAGGTTTCACTGGTTTTGGCAACAAAAGGGGCTGCATCCGGAGCAACAAGGTAATTCAGGGAGGAACATTTTATCTTGAGGGAATAATTTGTCCAAAATCGAATGACAGATAAAACTTCTTTTAATTTTTCTTCGTGGGATAAATACACAAAACGTGAATTGCACCCGATAAAAATGAGAGCATGTTTATTTAAAATCATAATTCTATTGCAGACTATTTATTACATTTTTTGATGCAGTCAACTATCGGGAAAACATTCCTTTGAACCAAAGAAATGGACACCGGATTTAACTTAACAAACTTGGTGATTAGTTGCAAGGATTTCCAAATAGGCGATAATTGTTGAAATCTGTCAGATTTAGCATCTTGAGTGAGTCGCCATCGGACTATTGAGATCGTATTGTTAAAGAAGATTGTAGTTGATATTTTCAATGATAATGTAAATACTAAATTCAACCGTGAAAAAGATTGCAAAAAATTGTGAATTTGTATTTGCGATCCGATGAGATAGTTGGTAATATTTTTTGATTAAATTAGATTAAATTCTACTTTCACTATTTGAACTTTTACATAGATTGAATGTCTAATAAATATTATATAAAAATGATAGTTATATGAATCTCTGACCGAAAATTATGTGATCGAGAAAAGAACACCAATAATGAATGAAAATATACCCGTCCCTCTGGACGAGACTAATAATGACGAAGCAGTTGCCTCGCCTGAACCGACCGATGTAAAAATTAAACCTTATAGCCTGCGTTACCGGGTGCTCGGGTTTGATTCGATCTCGCTAAATGATATTCAAAATATTAGCTTGATGGACCGCATCGATACCAAGTTCATTTTCACGAGGCAATTGCTACAACAAATTTTCCATCAGCTCACAGATTTTTATAATATCTTGGAGATTAAAGACAATCGGATATTCACTTATCAAAATGTCTATTGGGATACACCGGGTTTTAGTTTTTATCATAATCATCACAATGGTAAATTAAACCGATACAAAGTCCGATACCGGCGATACAAGGAAACAAGCACGACTTTTTTAGAAGTCAAATTTAAAACCAACAAAAAGCGAACAATCAAAGAAAGAATTTCAGTCCGAGGCCTGCATAAAAAAATGCCGGGATCCGATCATTCATTTTTAAAAAAACGACTGCCGGAAGAATTCCATCATTTACAGCCCAGCCTGATTGGAATTTATAAAAGAATCACATTTGCCAGCAAAACATCGAATGAACGTGTGACAATCGATTTTGATGCCCGGTTTCAAAACCCATCTTCGGGCGAAAAAGTTCACCTGAAAAGCTTGATTATCGCTGAAGTCAAGCAACCAAAAGCGCTGACATCATCACGTTTTTTGGATATCATGAAGCATTACAGATTGCAGCCCACATCCTTCAGTAAATACTGTATCGGATGTTGTATGACAGCGACGGATCACATCAAAACGAATCGCTTTAAAATGAAACTACGCGGACTCAATTTGATTGAGCGAAGGAATGATAGAAATGGAACCAACAACACTCACTAATATATTTACACTCGATTTTGGAATTCGAACGCTCATCAATCTGACGGCAATCACAATCCTTGTTCGATTTTTATATTATCCAACCTACAAAAACAGCGATTTCGTTTTTAGTTACTTTCTCTTTAATTTCATTGTATTTATATTAACGATTTTTCTGCATAATGTCGAAGTTTCCATGGGTTTGACTTTTGGACTCTTTGCCATCTTTTCGATGTTGCGCTACCGGACAGAGTCAATTTCCATCAAAGAAATGACTTATCTCTTTGTTTCCATCGCCATTGCCATGCTCTGTGCAATAATCAAAACAACGCCACTCGGTTTGTCCCTAATCATTTCAGGAATTCTTGCCTTAACCTGGTTTATTGATTCCAATTTCTTTTTGAAAAAAGAAATCAGGCGAACAATTTTATATGAAAAAATCGATCTGATCAAACCGGAAAATCAGGAAGTTTTATTGCGGGATTTGCAAAAGAGGACTGGTTTAAACATCCATCGTTTTTATGTGCAAAAAATTGATTTTCTAAGAGATACAGCCGTCTTAAAAGTGTTTTTTTATGAGCAACCGGGCCAGCAAAATGGAGTTGAAATAGAAGAAGAGCAAGCTGTGAACCTGTCGAGTGAAAACTGATCATCTCTATTTTTAATAGAAACTTCCAAAATGAGGGATTCAATTTTTGATTAGATTCTGCGTGCGATTTCGTAATGATTAATTAAAACGCGGCTGATATAAGTGACTGTCTCATCGTAACTGGGAATCTTGCCGAACGGTTTGTAAAGTCCGGCTGCTTTTGTTGTGCTCAAACCTGCATTATAGCCTGCGGCAGCCGCGATAATATTACCATTGCGTGCCCGCAAACTTCTCGCCAACATTTTAACCATAGCAAATATCGGTTTTTTATAAGTTACCCGTTCATCAAATCCCACCAAAAATCTTAAATCGTGCTCGTTGAAAATATCACGTCCTTCAATGTTCGCCACGACATATTCCCGGTATTGATCCCGAGCTTCGCGAATTCTTTCATCATATTCATTTTTTTGTTGCAGGTAGGCATTCCAGGCGACCGCGTCTTCATGCACCTCAGGGTCATTGGATTCAATTCGTTGCATGATATCGTGCAATTCCAGTTTTTCCAGTTTTTTATTGGCCCGAATTAATTTTCTTTTCGCTCGTCGAAGCTCATAATAAACATCGAGCTTGACGATGTATTCCGACATTTTGTAAAGATTGCTGGCATGTTCGGGTAAATCACCGGCACAAATCATATTATATTCTCGTGCCGTTGGCTGAATAAACTGACAAATTCCCATGGCCAATGCTCTGGAAACACAAAACTCATGGAAATAGGATTCGTGCATTATTTGAGCGAGAATCCAGGAAGGATCAACCGGGTAAATTTTACGATTTTCCTCGACCGCAAGTTGAATCCAGTACACAATATTTTGCACTCGTTTTTCCAACTCAATTTCACCGAATGGTTTTTTCCAGAATGGAAGATGATTTTGAGAAAAATTGGTTTCGAGGAAATCGAGAGCTGCGCGGGTTAATTTATGTGAATATCCATCTATAGTTTTATCACTCGGCGGGGTGTAATCCCGTGGTAGAATAATATTTATGGGTGAGTCTTCAAAAACCGGCGATGGAGCGAAGGAGTGGCCTTTCTTCGCAGTCAGCCCCAGTAGTGCAGCCCCAACAAACCCCTTGATTATTCGCCTTCTTGAATTGTCCACATTTTACTCCTTGTTCGCAGCTTACGCAGCACCAAAAACAATACAACCTTCTTATTTATACGTCATATCTTGTGCTTTTCCAAGCATAATTTGTAAAGAAACACTTTTTTACATTTTCCATACCAATAATTCATCTGATTTCAGGCATTTAAACTATGCTGATTATATGAAAGTTATCGGGTGCTCATAGCTATTGGGCAAGCAAATTTTCATTGGAAAACTCCGCAATGATCCAGTTTGATTAATGAGAATAATTAAACAACGCTAAATTATTGTATAATTTCGAAATTAATAGACTGTAGCTGCCGATTAAAGTGAGGTCAGAAAGCCATTAAATCAGAATAAGAAATCAAATGAAAAAAATAGTCATCATTAGCACCTTTCTTTTCTCCCTCGTTCAATTAAATAATTTATCGGCCACAAATTGGGAAAAAATGTTTGGCCCCTTTCAGGGGACGATCAGCCGGGTACATATCAACCGCATCAACCCGGCCATTATCTACGCAACGACGCCCTACACAATCCATACAACAATTGATGAGGGGGAAAACTGGCTGGAACTTCTCAGCTCCGAGGATCCGCTTTACATTTTTGCCGTTGCCCCCGGCAATCAAAAAATAATTTACACCAATTCACAGAAGTCGCTCGATGGCGGGAAAACATGGCAGTCTATTCAACCTGTGCCCTACTCAAAAATCGAATTTGGTCAGCAAACAACGGATGATATCGAAAATAAACTGGCCATTCACCCGAGTGACGCCACGATTTTATTTGCCGGTCTCTCTTCATTTGGAATGTACCGTTCGACAGATGGAGCGCAATCGTGGAATATAATTCCCTCAGCGCCGCAAGGGCTGGTAATATTTGATGAAATTAATCCCACAAATCTTTTTTGCGCTGGCAATGACTCCCTCTATCTATCTTCAAATAATGGCAATACATGGATAACTATGGGAGCCTATCCCGATGCTGCGAACTTTACTCCGAAAAAAATTCTCTTCAAGGATAATACCGTCTATATACTATTGGGGGCCGGAGTTCACAGCCTGCAGGGCCAGAAAATCATTCGCAGTAAAAACAATGGAATTGACTGGACGGAATTATCTTTCAACATATCTTTCCCGGAGCTGCTAACCGCTATCAATTCGATTACAGCCCACAATGGTTATCTTTTCGCAGCAACAAATATCGGACTTTACCGCTCGATAGATGAGGGGCAGACCTGGTCCCATTTTTCCGGCGGCTACGACGATTTGAATCATGTAGATTTGACAAACCGGATCGTTACCGGCAGTAAAAATTTTGGTGTTTCGGTAACCCGTAATTTGAACAATAGCTGGAAGAATATTGGCATTCAAAACATCGAAGCTACTGAAGCGAGACTAATTACATCAATTAAAGGAGATATGTTTCTGCAGTGGCGTGGGGCTATTTATCAGAAAATCGCCGATAATTTGTCCTGGAAAACGATTGTCCCTCCCCATGAAAACAGTGCCACAAACTGCGCTATAACCATCAGTCACACCGATTCATCGAGCTTGTTCGCAATTTACAGCAATTCCTTTTTGAAATATGCACCTGGTGAAAATAAGTGGGAGATCTCCGGAAATTTTCCTGAAACTCCCCGGCCTAAAATTGAACATGGAGTAAATGATGAACTCCTTTTTTGTTTATCCGAAAGCGGTGAGTTATTTCGCTCGATCAACGCCGGTTTAAGTTGGCAGAAACTGGATACGCCCATAGGAGAAGAAATTCTTGATTTCCATTTTTCCCGGCAGCATAATTTATATCTATTGACCAATCTAAATTATTATTCATCAATCAATGAAGGCCGCTCATTCCAAGCTCTGCGTTCCGGCTTGCCTTTGGAAAATTTGCAGTCAACAACGGTTTGGTATGACAAGAATCAGACAGATAAATTGTACCTCAATTTACAGGACAAAATTTATTACAAAAAATCCGGTGCTGCAATTTGGGAAATATTTCACCCGCAAAACAGTCTCATTTTTCCTCAAGTTTCTGAGCGACTCATTACTTTTCCGGGTAGCAGCAATTCGGTTTACAGCATTATTCAACAATATTTTGATGGCGCCAGTTACTTGACCCGGTTTGAGGAATTTTCACAGGAATGGCGACCAATTGCCACGAATTTTGACTCCGTTTCCATTCAAAATTTTGATTTCACTTTGTACGAACCGCATTATTTGTTTCATCTCAATAGCCTGGGTGAGCTGTGGTTGGGAAATGTTGACAGCCAGGCTGACTCGATAGATTTTTCTCGTGCCCGGGTCCAATTCAGCCATTATGCGGCTGATCCATTGCTTGATTCCCTTGATATTTATTTAAACAATATCAAGTTGGTAGATAATATAAAATATTCAGAATCCACCCCGTTCATCGACTTGCCTGCGGGATCGCTCATCCGCCTGGGGGTCGCTCCTGCAAACAGTGTTTCAGCGCTGGACTCGCTTGCGAGTGCAGTCGCGACCCTCGGAATCGGCTCCAAATACCTGGTCAATCTAACCGGTGTTCTCGATACGACAAAATTTGCCACCAATCCGGGTTATCTTAACAGGAAACTGAAGTTCAACTTGATACCGGGAGCGCGGGAAAAATCGGTGCTTCCGGATAAAGCACATTTTATTTTCCAGAATAATATTTCTGATGCACCTGCAATCGATTTAATCGCCCGGGATTTGGCCGAACTGGCTGACAGTATAGGTTACTCACAAAATTCGGATTATAGTCTAATATCACCGGATCAGTATATTTTCGAACTGAAGCCTGCAAATGAAGATTTGATACGTTTGGCATCTTTCAAACTCGATTTACGGGGATTTGGTGGAAAATCTTTCACTTTGACTGCCTGCGGTTTTCTCGATCCGACAACTAATCAAAATGGTCCATTTGTTCGATTTCGGGCCACTTTCCCATCAGGTTTGCAAATAGAATTTGAACAAGAAGATGGCGTGCCTGGTGCACCGACAAAACCTGTTTTAATTGCACCTGCAAATGCAGCCTTTAATGTTCCATTGCGCCCATCATTCTATTGGCGGCCGGCGGCTAAAGCGGTTTCTTATCATTTACAAATTGATACACATCCTTCATTTACGAGCACAATCTTTGATGCAAAAGGTATCGTTGATACCACTGTAATTGTTAGCGGGCTGGCTGAAAATCAAGCTTATTACTGGCGTGTGAGAGCGCAAAATAATGTTGGAAGCGGTGAATGGTCAACCGTTTGGCATTTCACAACTTCCAGCAGCACTTCATTGCCTGTAAAACCAGCCCTGCTTGCGCCAATTGATGGCAGTAAAGATATCGCGACGGAAGTTCAATTTCAGTGGACAACCGTGGATAACGCACAAAATTATATATTGGAATATTCCTTCAGTCCGGTTTTCTCACCGGCTTTGCAACTGCGCAATATCCCGGATACAACCTTCACAATCGATACATTACAACACAGCACAACATATTATTGGCATGTCAGTGCAGTGAATGCGACCGGTACGAGTGAATGGTCCAAAACATCGACCTTTCGAACGCAAAATCCACCCGATCCAATGCCTGTACCACGTCTCGAATTCCCGGCAGATTTATCACAAAATATATTTACCAATGTCATTTTGCAGTGGTCGCCTGTTCCGGGAGCCGAATATTATTCCGTGGAAATTTCAAGCGATGATAATTTTTCTCCAGCCATTTTTTATAAAACGGTACCTGATACATTAAAACGTATGTACGAACTCAAAAATGCGACAACTTACTATTGGCGGGTTTTGGCAGCGGATTCATTTCGCACGAGCCAATGGTCCAATACCGCTGAATTTACAACAGTACCCAACTACCCCCTATCTTATACAATAGATGAAACACTGTCCATCCCGGCTTTTACGCAGACATCTCAAATAAAATCGACAGACTATCGAATCATCGGATTTCCCGGGGATGCTCAAATCTTACTCGATTCACTCTTTGTTGGGCCCGCCGATAGCGCCTGGAAAGCATTTTGGGATAATGGGGCTCTTGCAGATTACCTCCAGCCATTCGATGACAGCGAAACGTTCAATTTACAGACAGGACGTGCTTATTGGGTTCTGCATAATGGCCCGATTGTGCTGAAACGAAAATTAGCGACAGCTCAACTGGATTCTACGGGATTCGTTAATATTCCAATTCATATCGGCTGGAATTTGATTACTAATCCATTTATGAGTAGTATTAGCTGGAATTTGGTGAAAAAGTACAATGATATCCAACAGCCGATTTGGGAGTACGACGGATCGTTCCTTGAATCAGATTCATTGCAGCCCTTTATTGGTTATTATTTTTTTAATATCAACCGACTTCCAGCAATTCGCATCCCCTATGACGCTTTGTTTGAATCTGACGATCTAAATACAGTGATCCAGACGCCTCAAATAAATATTTCCTGGGAAAGTGAAAATTCCACAAATGACAAGTTAAAAATAGGCTTTGCAACCCTTGCAAAATCCGGGTTCGATCCATTTGATGCCGTAAAACCGCATGCCGTCGGACTACACGATGACCTGTATTTTGAAAATAAAAATTGGCTGGATTTGCCAAAAAAATATGCGGTAGACTATCGGCCAGAAACTGAGTCAATGCAAAAATGGGAGATCATTTTGGATTCTGTGAAGAAATCTTCCGGCTATTTAACAATCTCAATTGATACGCACCTTCTTGAAAACTGTCAGTATTTTTTACACAACCACTCGGACGATAAAATTTTGTCTTTGGGCAAGAATAACAGGATTTTGGTCACAAAATTGGCGAAAAGAAATCACTGGACACTAATTGTGGCGAACCAGGCCGATATGATCGCTTATCAATTAAATGCGATGCAATCAGCATTAACTGTAGAAAATCCTTTTCCAAATCCATTCACCAAATATACCGAGCTTCGTATTTTGAGTAAGGATTTGAGAAATATCAAAATAAATGTTTATGATATGTTAGGTAAAAAAATAAAGCCGCTTTTTGCTGGCGCGTTCGCCGCAGGATGGCATCGTGTTTTTTGGGACGGGACGGATGAAAATGAGCACACGGTCAGTTCAGGTGTTTATTTTATTTCATTTGAGTATGGCTCAAAAAATACAGTAAAAAAGGTAATTTTGATAAGATAAAATTTTATAAAAAAAGCCGCTCTCAAATCGATGGCGGCTTTTTAAAATTCTGATTAAATTATGTTTTCAAGGCGGTTTGGCGTATGATTTTCTGTCCACGCAGCCAAATCTCCATCAAATCCAACTTCTTTTTGCCGCGCTTTAACCCTGGCAAAAATGGCGGCCGCTTGTTCTGCCGAACACATATCCTGTGATTTCAATTTCTCAGCAACGAGTTGGGCGACGCTGCTACCATGTTTGCGGGAAATTTTAATATTGCCCTGCCCGGTGACAGCATTTCCCAGCAGATAAACATTTTCAAATCCTGTTAGCTGGCCGGTATCCCAGTCAGCAACATCGAACATCGATCCTTTCGCGGGGATGCCTTCAATCATCTCCGGAATGCTGCCAATCGAAGAAATGATTTGCGCAGCCCGGATTTCTGCAAATTCACCTTCAATTGGAATAACACGGTTGCCTTCAATTTTCGTTTTCTGAAAAACAAGCCCAGCTAATTTTCCATCGGAAACAATTTTATCCACCGGCATGTGGCACTCGACAAACCGAAACAGAAATTCGTCCTGTAACTTATTCATCATGCGTTGACGGACTTCCATGGCTTTTTGAATGCGGCGCTCATCAGCGTCTTCAGGAATTGGGGTGATCGGCATATTTACTGCGTGTCGACGATAAACCAGGGTGCAGCCTTTTAAGCCCAATTCTTCTTTTGTTAATTGGTGATCTGCCAAGATTTGTGCGGGACCCTTTTTCTCAATTGCCAGCAAATCCACTTCGATGCCTTTTTTCACGAGAGCGTCTTTCACCGTTTGTATCATTACTGCTTTGGCCACGTCGATGGAGGCTAAACCGCCGCCAACAATAAGTGTGTCGTCGACTATTTCGCATTTCGGTCCGGTGTAGTCTGTATCATGGGCATGGTTGTACCACCCGAAAAACTGGTTTTGATAATACAGGCCTTTGCCAATATATTCATCGGCACCTTCCATTGGAAGCGGGCGGTCACGCCAGGCGCCGGTAGCTAATAAAACCGTGCTGAAACCCCAGTTTTCCACCACATCCGTAAATGAAATATCCTGCCCTAATTTTGTATTGGGAACATATTTCACATTTGGATGGGTTAGTTTTTCGATTATTTTTTGTTCTTCTTTGTCACGCAACTTTATGTGCCACATGGGCAGCCCATCTTCGATTTTCCCGAACGGCAAGTGATTTTGCTCGAAAACGACGGTTTGTATTCCCTGGGAAGAGAGATGCTCCGCTGCTTCCGCACCCGAAACAGCTCCCCCGAAAATTGCAACTATGTGTTGAGATTCAGAACTCATTCTTTTACTCCAAAAAAATATCCATTATTTATCACAACAATGGATGGGATGTTAATAAGTAATATACATTTTAAATAGAAATTAATGTTCAGTAAAGTTCAATCGCTCTAATTTATTTCAATCAAAAAGTGATTAATGAATCAATTGAATAGGCACGCAAACGCTCCCTGCCCTGTAAAAATTCCAATTCGATAAGAAATAAAATGTGAACGATTTCCCCACCCAATCGCTCGACAAGTTTCGTGGTCGCCTGCATCGTTCCACCGGTCGCCAGGAGATCATCAATTATCACAACTTTATCGCCTTTTCGAATAGCATCTGTGTGAATTTCCAGCTTGTCGGTGCCATATTCCAGCGCATATTCTTCGCTGATTGTTTCGGCTGGCAATTTTCCGGGTTTACGTACAGGAACAAAACCAACCCCAAGGCGATCGGCAAGTGGTGCCCCAAAAATAAATCCCCGCGACTCCGTTCCGACGACCACGTCCACTTTGCCAGAAATTCGATTCTCAAAGGCATCAAGGCATTGTTTAAATGCCGTGGGATTTTGCAGGAGAGTTGTAATATCTTTAAACTGGATGCCGGGTTTCGGAAAATCGGGAATCGATCGGATATATTTTTCTAAATCATGCAAGACGGGCTCCTGTTAAAATGTGATTTGAAAATCGGTATATTCAATATCGTTTTGTAAATCTTGTTTCACTAAATGGCTTACCCGAGAAAATGAAGGCCCTTTTTCAACAAGACTGATAAATTTTACCATTGCATCTGCGGAAGCCTGGGCGTGAATCAAAACAGTTCCATCAGATTCATTTCGAACTTCACCGTTTATTCCGAGTCGAACAGCTTGTTCCTGGACAAAATAACGAAAGCCAACCCCCTGCACACGCCCAAAAACCTGGATTGATATTTTTTTCATCATTTTTTTTGTGCTGTTAGCCTGCTTTATTCACAAATATTTTTTAAAATATTCTTAACCTGTTGATAATTAAATGTTTAAAATAAGACGAGAAGAAAAACTAAGTTATCTATTAAAATTAGCTCTCACAAAGCCACGGAGTTCACAAAATTATGTTTTATAAGTATTTAAATATTTTTTGTGGACTTAGTGCCCTTGTGTGCGAATTATAGGGCTTCACAAAATTAATTTTTCAGAAATTTTGGTACAAATGATTTCACAAATCTGATTTTATCTTTGAATCCAGCTTTATTTGCTGTTCGCGCTACCAACAACACAGCGATATGAGCGATGGT
>QQUE01000018.1 GCA_008501765.1 Calditrichota bacterium | reverse complement strand
ACCATCGCTCATATCGCTGTGTTGTTGGTAGCGCGAACAGCAAATAAAGCTGGATTCAAAGATAAAATCAGATTTGTGAAATCATTTGTACCAAAATTTCTGAAAAATTAATTTTGTGAAGCCCTATTAAATGGTATTCACGTAAAAAAGATCGAATGACTCCTCTCAGAAATACGGCAACCCGCCCATCCTTCTTGATAAAAAAGGCAGGATTATCATTATGTGAATAGATTCAAAATGCAATAACAGTACCTAAACCCGGGCTTAGTCAGAATTAAACACAATTACCAAAATTGAACTTATCTCATCGTTTTCGATTACACTCCTGAATTTTCTCATCGCTCGGTTCCGTGATGAACATGCCATTTTGCAGCCCTTCTTGCTTAATCGCCCCCGATTTGTGAAATGGCACAACATTCGCATAATATTGCGAAAAATCGAATAAACTGCATCAATTCGATGAAGATGAAAATAAGAATAATTCCAACAAAAACAGATAATTCAGCTTTTGTAAAGCAAAAGGCACAATTCAAAACAAATTTCAAAATTGAAAATCGACTATTAAACGACATTCGTGGGACTATGTGTAGATCGTATCAATTAGTGGAGACAGCATCATGAAAGCACTTGCAACAATTCTTGGTATATTCATACTTTTAACGGCCCCCCTTGCGGCAGGGAATTTTTCCCCAAAAGAAAACTCGCCAATCGCAAAAGGTGAGCATCCGCGCTTATTTGTAACCCAGGACGGTGTGGTGGCCATGCGCGAACGCATCACAAAATATTATAAATCGGATTTTCAAGCGTTTGTCAGCCATATGGACGCCTACTACGGGAACGGCCCCGGCTCCGGCATATTTGACGAATGGAATGATATTTTTTGTGGCGCCCAGTCCTACGCTCTGCTTTATCAAGTCGATCCGGCAACCATTCCAGGGATTTCGGCAGCCCATTCAAAAGACGATTATGGCCGGCGTGCGCTGCAATTTGGGACGCACATTGCCAGTCGATTGCCAGGTGGATTCCAGGAACCGCACCACGGCGCCAGCTCTTTAGCCTCAGGTGAGGGTGGTGTTGCCAGCCTTGCACTGCAGGTTGTTTATGACTGGACACACTCTCTTTCTTCTCTCTCCGAGAAAAAAGCTTTGGCAGACAGACTCATTACATTATGGAACGGCCGCTACAGTTCCGACAAAATAAAACTGGAAAATCACTATGCAGCCAACTCACACGTTTATGCTGGCGCTCTGTGTTTTTATGGCGATGAAGAGTTAGGCAGTTCGTACACCAGCAAAGCCCAAACGATGATGGATTCTTACGATGAATTATTTATCAACCGCCAAATGGAAGTAGCGGAGCGTTTGCACGAAGGTTCCAGTGACTGGACGGAGGGCGACGGCTATCTCCTCGATGGGTACACTGGACTCATGTTTTTAGCAGCAGCCGCATCCAGCGCTATCGATGAGGATCTTTTTGAGAAATACTCCTGGCTGCGGGAAGCGCCACTGTATATCTACAATATCATAGTTCCTAAGCCATATAAAGGTACCTATTATTATTATCAGCAAAATACCAGCGGCGGCATGAGTCTGGAACATCCCGGTCTCTCGACATTGATGAACATCAGCGCGGCCCGGTTAGAAAAAATAAATCCAAATATGTCATCGTTTGCGGCGTGGTTTTGTGAAGAAAGTATATGGGGGCATAAGGTCAATGAATACAAATACTACAAGCCCCATCTTTTCGATTTCTATTACAAATTCCTTTTCGGTACAAAACATATCGAGAATGCCACGCCGGATCAGACTAAAATTCCATTGAGTAATCATCTCGGCCAAATGCATGCCATGCGTTCAGATCATAGCTTCGATGACTATACGCTGATTAATTTTTTCGCTTTTAAATATTTGTACCCGGGTGGCCATAATGAGTTGGAAATGGGTGCTTTTAATATCCATCGTTTTGGGACATTAGCAGTCTCAGCCAGCAATACGAAAGGCGCTCCTGACGGTATTCCACGTGTACAGGACGACGGCAAAGGCTTGTCAATGAACAATACGTTTTGCCTTGGTGAAGGCACATATCTTGATCCGGATGCCGGGAGTATCAGTGAAAGAAACAGCGATACACCGGAAGCCTTTGTAGAAGGCGCTATCGCGCATATCGGCAATGTGGAAGCGCGTGAATACAAACCAGACTGGCACGATTACATCAATTACAATTACACGCGCAGTTACAAAGAAGACAGCGCCGTTTCACTAGCCCGCAGAGCGCTGGTCTACCTGCGTGGCGAGGTAAATCATGAATTTGTCGTTGTGATGGACAGGGTGCAAACCAGCAAAACCAAAAAATTTATTATGCATATTCCTGTAGAAGCAGAGGCTATAGGCGGAAGCTGGGGAGGTGCGAGTAACAATTTCAAACCAACCAGCGCCAAACAAATTCGCGTAACCAATAGAATCGACCAGTCACACGGACAAATGGTTTTAACGGCTGTTTTTCCAGAAGATGCAGCTATTCATCAGGCAGGCGGTAGTGGAAAAGAGTGGGTTCTGGCTAATGGGACACCGCTACCCTATCGTGGCGCTTTTGGTGAACTTGCGGCTTATTTGTTAGGCGACCACACGATCCAAATCCGTTCCGAGGCCAATCAGTTTCTGACGGTGATGCAGATTGGAGACGCTAACACAATGGGCAATGCTGCTTCGATTGAAAAATTATCAGGGAACAATTTTATTGGCGTGAATATCGGTAAAGAACGGGTTGTCATTTTTAGCGATAGCGAATCGAAAATTGAAAGTATCACCTACCACGTTAACAGCAGTCAGAAGATAAAACACTTGATAACTGAACTGCCGAAGAACCGTGACTTTACTGTTAAAAAATCTGGCGCCGTCGTCGCTGATGGCACTACCGGGGTCGATGGAACGATTTCATTCGAGGACAATCCCGGAGGCGACGCTGCTTACGCCATTAGTATTGGTGGGGTAAGTTCCGGAATAGATGAAGCACGCAGCACAATTCCTGAAGATATGCAGCTCGGCAATTATCCAAACCCGTTTAATCCAAGTACGACCATTTCCTTCAGCTTGACGAAGGCGGCTGAAATTGAACTCGAAGTCTATAATATGTTAGGCCAAAAAGTTCGTTCACTTTTGAGTGAAATTAAACCGGCCGGGCAGCATAAAATTAAGTGGGATGCTATCGATGATAACGGCAAAAACGTTGCCAGCGGGCTTTATTTATATAAATTGAAGACCGGTTCCGGTGCCACTTTGCAAAACAAAATGCTGTTTTTGAAATAATCTCCCCTACGATACGATAAAACCAAAAAGGCGAAAATGTGTGAGCATTTCCGCCTTTTTGTATTGATCATTTTTAAACACTGTATGGGGCAAGAAACATTTTTGTGAGCGCCGCATGAAATTCATTCTCACATATCGGATTGCTAAAAAAACCATCTGCCCCTGCATCCAAACATTGCTGCTGATCCCCGGGAAGGCGAAGGGTTGAAACAACAAAAAGGGCCGTCTCTTTCAAATCGTCGACAGTTCGCAGTTTGCGGATAAAATCAAAAGCATTCAATTCTGCATCCGATATCTCAACGAGAATAAGTGCCGGGTGTTTTTGGCAGGCCACGGACATGAGCTCGTGGGGATTGCGGATCACCTCGGATCTAAATCCAAAATTATTTAAATAGTGCTGATGCAATTTTATGCTAATTTTGTTGCTTTCCACGATCAAAGCCAGAGGATTATTTTCCAGATTCATAACTTTTGGCATCTCGGAAAGGCCATTTCGCTGACTCCCATTATTATCATCATCCAGGGCGTGGATCGAGGCAGGATTGCGCCACGGCAGGGAGATTGTAAACACGCTGCCTTCACGGGTTTTGCTGCGCAAACTGACACCGCCGCCGTGCAATTCTACCAGACGTTTCACCAGGACGAGCCCCATACCTGTTCCTGAATAAGACCGGGACAGGCCGGCATCCAATTGGACAAAAGGATTAAACAGACGCTGCATATCGCGGGCTGGAATGCCGACTCCTTTGTCCCAGATTGAAAATTGCACGGCTGAATCCTCTTTACCACCAGAAATCTCAACTCCAATTGACCGGCCTTTCGGGGTAAATTTTATCGCATTGCTCAATAAATTCACCAGAATTTGTTTCAATCGCCGGGCATCCGCCTCAACGATCTCGATGGCTGGATTGAATTTCTTTTCGATGGAAATTCGTTTATGAATCGCCATCTCGGAAACCATGCGAATACTCGCTTCTGTGACACTTTCAATCGAGGTGGGCGCGATGTCGAGTTGAAAATTCCCGGCTTCAATTCGCGACAAATCGAGAATATCATTGATGAGGGTCAGTAAATGTTTCCCACTGTCGTCGATATTACAAATAGCCTCTTTCTGCTCATCACTTAATTCCCCAAACAGTTTTTCATTCAAGGCTTCACACAGGCCAATAATAATATTCAATGGTGTACGAAACTCATGGCTCATGTTTGCTAAAAATTCATCTTTTGATTTTGCTGCAAATGCAAGCTCCTTATTGGCAATCAAAAGTTCGGCTGTTCTTTCCTTTACCCGCTGCGATAAAAGCGCCCGTTCATTGGACAAGGCTTTTTCTGCATCGAGCCGCTCTAAAAATTGCCCGGTCTGGCTGCCAATATCCAGCATGAGTTGCGGCAGTGGCGCTGTAATATCGATTTCATTTTTAAAGAGTAAAAAAATAATCCCGATTACCTGACGCCCGTTTAAAATTGGAAAAGCCAGGGCTTCGGCATAAATTTCTCGTTCAAATGAAATACATGCCTGCCAAGCCTGACATTGGGAAATAGCTGAAAAACGGATGGCTTCCTTTTTTAAGCAAGTGGGCCCTAAAATCAGCTCACAAAATTTATTTTTATCGAGGATTAATTGATCGCGTGAGATACGCTGCGAACTGCTGCCCGATTGCCAGTTATACTTATATTTCAATTGCGTTTCACTATCCGTTAAAAGCCACATTTCACCATAAGCACCTTGTAATTTTTCGCCGATTTCTTTCAGTAATCCCGGAATGGCTGTGTCCATAGACCGGGCGGTAGAAATAATTTTAGTCACCGCGAATTGCATATTTTGTAATTTTTGAATGCGCATCCGTTGTGTTTTATCCCGCGAGGTAACGAGAAAAGTTGTGACACCATCGTGTTTTTTTATTGCCTTGCCAATAGCTTCCAATATCCGCCAACTGCCATCTTTGTGGCGAAAACGCAGGTTGAGCGTTCGTTCAAATCCAGGATGATTGATCATTAAACTCAACTGTCGTTGAATGCGCCGCACATCGGCTTCGTGAATAAACTTGAAAATATTTTTCCCTGTCAGTGCACCGGAAGGATATCCCAATATTTTGCTCACTGCCGGATTCTCGAACCGGATGCGGCCTTTCATATCATGAATTGAAATTATATCGGAAGCGTTGCGCACCAGGGAACGAAAATGTTGTTCACTCCGCTGCAAGGCATATTTTGCTTTTGTGTGCGAAGTAATATCGCGGAAATACCAAACACGTCCATAGTAAATTCCCCGTTCACTGATAATTGGTGCGCTAAATATTTCAAAGGTGGCATTTTCAATCAGGTCAAGCACACCCTGTGATTTTTCAAATTTATGCTGGTTGAGATGCGCTATCTCAGCTTTGAAATGCTCGGGTTTGGTCAATTTGCTCGCCAGTATGTCAAGCATCGTATGGGCATTGGAATACTGCATTTCCCGTTCCGAGAGATGCCACAGTTTCAACAATTTCTGATTATATGCAAATATTTCCTGCTCATTAATTATAACGAGGATGCCATCATCTGCTGCATTAGTCAGGCATTCAAGAACACTGGTTTTGTAACTGAGGGTCTCACGCAAATTTTCTAGGCGGTTAATGTTGCGTGAATAAAAAAACAGCAAAACAGCAGCGAACAAAACCAGGCAGGTTGAAATAAGAACCAGCATGTTGAGCTGTTTCCATTTGTGCGAAATTTGAATCAAAACAAGATTGAGCTGATGCCGGAGTAATTTTCCCAGGACGCGAATTTCCACCAAAAGTATATAAATTTCAGCGTGGGACACGACGACGTAATCCATACTAGTATTTTTACCCGGTTCTGCTTTTGGTGCCCGCGACTGAAAAAATAGCTTCAAAATACTGGAATCGGTCCGGGCTATCGTTCGCTGATAAAGCGTTTTTTCAGAGCCGGCCTGAGTAAATACGTTCTGTTTATCCTGCAATCGATCCCGGAGCGGCGTCCATTTTTTATATAAACTGTCTATAACTGCGGGAGAATCCAACAGGCGATCGTCCCATGTGCGGAGCCACGAATCGAGAGAGAGTAATTTATTTCCCAATCGTGTCATATCAGCGGCCTCCTGCTGTAATGATTGTGTTGTAAAAACCAGCCAAATGCTCCAAAAAATAAAGAACAAGGCCATTCCGGCTACAACCTTTTTCCACAGAGGAGCCATGTAGTTAAACCGCATCCAGTAACCCTTAAATTCTTCTACAATAAATTTAAAATGTAACCCGTTGTTCAGAATTAGAAATATTCACAAATATTTATATATTCAGCCTCATTTGTTACCCGCTTTGCGTTTTTTGCAAAACCGGGGCCCTATGAGTCTGAGCCTAATTCCAGGAGATTCCAGTATTTCATGCTGTGAAAACTGGGATGACACCCAAACAACTTGATTATTATTCAGGTCGAGCATTCTATTTTGTACAACGGTTTAAAATGTAATTATTTGCCATCGCACTTTGAGCAACACAAATCCTTGCTTAAAGAATACCAACATTCGAACCATCTCTCTGAAATTTTTGGCTTAAAAATAATCGTACAGCCATTTCATACGGTTTAAATATTTGCCATCCTTCGTTTATTTATCTCCAATATGCAAGTTAAGTATCGATGAATTTATTGCAATTTCGCACAAAAACAGGGTCTCACACGCACGATACAGATATTGCAGGTGATAATTATTTATTGATTAGGCCTTTAGCTCCGCAGCCTTTTTCTTAAACGGCCTTCGAAAAATGGCGTTAAGAACTTTTTGAGAATTTCCGTTAAGAATCATTTGTTGTTTGAGCGCAGCGAGTTTAAAATGATTTAGGAAATTCTCAAAAAGTTTAGCCGACTTTTCGTCAGCCTTGATTTTGCTTCGCCGGCTTTCAGCTTTTTGTTTCTTTTTTGATCAAGCAAAGCCAACGGCCGGCGAAGCAAAAAGAAAATGCATAACACATTAAAAATTTTGTAATTAAATTAAGTACAGCGGAGCTAAGGTCACAATCAAATTATTTATTAACTTGGATCATCGTAATTTAAAATATAAATTCGGCGCAGGATTATTGCCAAAATTCAAGTTCTGCATCGTATTAAATGAGCGCTGCTATCCGGATTTATCCATTTGCAAATTAACAAGGTATTATAAATGACGTGGCGTCGGCTTCACATTATCACAAAATTAAGTTTGCGCAGGATTTTACGAACGTTAAAAATTCGCGCCACACCCTGGGGTATATTTCATAAATTATTTCGCCGCTTGCGAACGAAGCTGCTGAGTAAACTGGATACAGATGATAAATACTATCGACAATTGATTTACAACAACATGGATAATCTGCATAAATGCATTCAAAAAGGCGACCTTGTACTGGTAGAGGGACGCACGGAATTGAGCAAAATCATCAAACACATCTCCAGTAGCCCCTGGAGTCACGTAGCGATGTACGTCGGTGATGAGCTCATTCAGAAGGACAGCCCCTATCGTGAGCGCTACAAAAAAGAGTTTGGTGAGAAAGCAGGCAATTTAATCGTCGAAGCTTTAACCGGGAAAGGGGTCGTGGTTTCTTCGCTGGATAAATACCAAGACTACAATATTCGAATCAGCCGGCCGTATAAAATCCGTAAAAATGATTTACAAGTCGTTTTGCAGCACGTTATAAACAGTATCGGGTTAAAATACGATCAGCAAAATATTGTGGATATTGCGCTTATGTTGATGCCACGCTGGCTTGTCCCGAGAAAAAGAAGAAATGTGCAAGCCTGGCTTGGAAGTAAAAATGTCTATCAAGTTATCTGCTCCGGCATGATTGCCCGTGCTTTTCAGCTTGTTGGATACCCGGTGTCGCCGGCGCTCAGCGGCCCGGACAATGGCAGTTTCCATAAAAAGACAAATCCCTACGGGACAGCACTTATCATGCGCCATTACTCGCAAATTTTACCGCGTGATTTCGATTTGAGTCCAAATTTTGAAATCATCAAATTCAATATTATTAGCGCCGGCACTTTTGATTATCGTGCACTGCCATGGGGTATTGAAGAAGGACCTGCCTAACCGTAATAACATGTCATAATTCGCAAATTATGCCCCTGTGAAATTCGAAAAAATTATTTTCTTCTTCCAGGTAAATCGCATCCGTTTTTGTAAAAAACCCTATTTTTAAGGCTAACAGAAAGATTGCTTCTAATGAAAACATTCATAACTTAAAAAAAAATCGATTAGGTAGTTTTTCTATAGGCGCGATATAAAACTACGCATTCCGGAGTTAAATCATGTCAGAACAAAATAAACATATTGCCGACTTTATGCTTGGCGAGGAAATCACCGGATTTTATGTGCTTCGCCGGGCAGATCTGAAAACGCGTCGCGATAACAAGGGATTTTACCTCGCAATCGATATCTCCGATTCCAGTGGCCACATTTCCGGCAATGTTTGGGACAATGCCGACCGGGTCGCCGAGACGGTTCAAACCGGGGATATTGTCAAAGTGAAAGCGCAGGTCCAGTCTTATCAGGGTCAGAAACAGATTTCTATCATACGGCTGCGTCAGGTTGTGGATTCTGACGATGTAAACATGGCCGATCTCGTTCCGGCAGTCGAGGGAGAAATTGATAAACTATGGCAGGACTACACCGATTTAGCCGATAATCTCGTCAATCCGTTTCTAAAATCGCTCTTGCGAAAATTTACTGAAGATGATGAATTTCGCACGGCATTTTGTGAGACACCCGGGGGTAAAATGTGGCATCATGGCTACCGTGGCGGCCTGCTTGAACACACGATTGGCGTTACAAAAATTTGCGAAAAATTGTCGGGTCTTTACACCCAGGTTGATCAGGATTTATTGTTGGCGGCAGCCCTGTTACATGATATCGGAAAGATAAAATCCTATCAGCATGGCCCAACATTTGAATATACAGATGCCGGACGTCTCATAGGGCACATCGTTATCGGAAATCAGATAATCGTGGATAAAATCAAAAAAATTCCTGCTTTTCCGGAGGAATTAAATACGCGGTTGCAGCACCTGGTGCTCAGCCACCAGGGCAAGCTGGAACAGGCATCTCCAGTAGTTCCGATGACCGCAGAAGGCTTCATTTTATATTATGCCGACGAAATTGATTCCAAGCTTAACGCGTTTTACAGAATAAAAAAACGAGAACATAAAGATGGCGTAAAATGGAGCTCTTATGTTCGCCTTCTCGGCCAGTTTTTTTATTTCGGTGAACGAGATGAAGAGTAATATTTAGCCTGAATAATTCGCACACAAGGGCACTAAGTCCACAAAAAATATTTAAATAATTATAAAACATAACTTTGTGTACCCCGTGGCTTTGTGAGAGCTAATTTAAATAGATAACTTAGTTTTTCTTCTCGTCTTATCTCAAATATCTAATTATCAACAGGTTAAGAATATTTTAAAAAATATTTGTGAATAAAGCAGGTTAAGCTACGATCTTTAATTTATTGAATAAAAATAGAGATGCACTAATTCACCCACAAAAATATTTTAAGTCTGAATAGCAATGAGAAAAAACTTCCCCTTGATTATGCTCATCCTGTTCGTTATATTTCCAATTCAAAAATTGCTGATTAAAAAGGCATGACTGTATTGTTCTGACTCAAACACGGAGGATGGAAAATGGTCAATACAGCATTGTCCTCATCTTTAAATAAGCGGGAGTTAGAAAGCCTGGTTTCCAGGCTAAACCGCATCGGAATTGCGCTCTCCAGTGAACACCAGTTACACCGCTTGTTAGATTTAATTGTAAATGAGGCTCGTAGTTTTACCAATGCTGATGGCGGCAGTTTGTACGTTCGTGAAGGTGACAAACTCAAATTTGCCGTATCCCAAACTCAATCTCTCTCCAATCGCAATGGCAATGCGGAGGGATTTCATGCATCATATTTACCGCTGACAAAAGAAAGTATCGGCGGTTATGTTGCTATTACAGGTAACATTTTAAATATAAAAGACGCCTACAAGATTTCTCCCCATGTTGAGTACCGGCTCAATCGTGACTTTGATATCAAAATGGCTTACCGCAGCAAATCTATGCTCGTGGTCCCTTTGCGCGATCACACCGATGAGATCATCGGTGTTTTGCAGCTCATCAACAGCCTTGATGAAAATGGCCGGACGGTTCCGTTCAAAAAAGAGCATGAAACGCTCATCCACTCCGTTGCCAGCCAGGCAGCTGTCGCCATTCGCAACGCACAACTTATTGAAAATATTCAGGGTGTTTTCAGGGCACTGGTACGTTATTCAGTAAAAGCGATTGACGCCCGAAGTCCCTCGACAGCGGGTCACTCCGGCCGGGTTGCAGATTACAGCATCGCATTGATGCGGGCTGTAAACGGGACTGAAGACGGTCCGCTGGCCGACACACGATTTACCGCCGCAGAAATTGAAGAAATGCGCATCGCAAGCTGGTTGCATGACATCGGCAAAATTGGTGTGCACGAAGCCATCCTCGAAAAAACCCACAAACTCACCAAAGAGCAATTAAAGATTGTCGAGTATCGTTTTGAGATGATAAAAACGCTCGAACAAAGTCATATTGAGCAGAAAAAACGCCAATTGATGGAGAATGCCGGCGTATCGAAAAAATTGTTCAGGAAACTGGATGACGAGCTGAGAGAAAAAATCCGCTCTATCAACGCTGACTTCAGTTTTATCAAAAATATAAATAAACCCGAGTTTGTAATAAATGACAAACTTAGCCGCCTCAATTTAATAGCACAAAAGACCTACATCGATTTTTCCGGAAAAAGATGTGCTTATTTAACCAACGACGAAGTCGAGACACTTTCTGTTTTAAAAGGCAACCTGACCGACAAAGAATATTATGAAATGCAGGGGCATGTGAAAAAGACCCTCGCCATTCTCGAAAATATTCCATTTAGCAAAGACCTGGAAAACGTGCCGAAAATTGCAGCCGTGCATCACGAGCGGCTGGATGGCAGCGGTTACCCGTTCAAACTTAAGGCAGCCGAGATAAATACGCAGGGGCGAATTATCGCTATTTGCGATATTTTCGACGCCCTCACTGCCACCGACCGGCCTTACAAAAAGGCGGTGTCCGTTCAGGAAACGCTGGATATTTTACAGCGCGAAGCTGAAGAAGGCCGACTTGATATTGGACTTGTTAATATATTTATCACCCACAAAATCTACGAATGCGAGCTTTCCAACGGCACGCTGCGTTAGTCCAATTTAAGCAGATAGAAACCGATTGTTTGCTCTATTAAACGGCAAGCAGGTTCTACCTGCACCCGCTCCATTTTAGCACGATGGCAATGCAAACGATCACTTCTCTTTCCTTTGCGAATCCAAAATGAAAATATTTAAGCATTACGATAAAGGTGTCTGGATTTTATTGGCCACCATTTATAAAGCTATTTACGGCATTTTTTTTACAGTCTGGCTAATGACCCAGCTCCCAGCTAAAGAATGGGCAGCATTCATTCTTGTGCAAACAACTTTTATCCTGATTTCCCAATTTTCGCTCGCATTTGGCATGAGTCCCTATATTAAATTCTATTCCGGGAAGGCAGCACACATCGGCCTGCAAAGCAATTCACTTTTAATGACAATCGGGTTTGCTTTGCCAATTCTCATTATTTTAACTCTCGCCCGGCCTCAATTCGCACACTGGTTTGAAATTGAAAGTTTAAGCACCCTCATCTTTTTTATCCCGTTAACATTTTTAACTTCCCTGCCTAAAGTTATTATCAATGAAATTTTCAAAGCGAAACAGAAATTAAAATATTTCTTTTTTTCCGAAGCAGCATATTTCAGCGGCAACATGATTTTAGTCGGGATTCTGGCCTCTGTACAACCGCTCGAAAACGCCATTCAAATCCTGATTCCAATTAATATTTCCTATTTGCTAACGTCAGTTTATGCTGTTTGGTTGGCGAAATCCGATATTTTGTGGGAATTTAAAATCGATACATTTTTGCTGCGAAAAATGATGGATTTCGGAAAATACAGTTTGGGTAACTTCGCTTCCAACGCCTTGTTTTCGCAGGCAGATTTATACATCATCGGATTGACACTCAATCCTTATTCGGTGGCAGTATTTAGTGCAGTGAAGCTGTGGGCGCATGGATTTCAAATGTATCGGCAGGCCGTCAATACAATTATCTTCCCGGCATTTTCACGCCTGCACAATTCCGGCCGATGGAAAGAATTGCGCCCTCTTTTCGAAAAAGGTGTGTTTTATTCGCTGATTTTGTTAATATTAATGTCTGGATTTTTAATCGCTGCCGCTGATTTTTTATTCACGGTCATTTTACAAAAATACCAGCAGGGTGGCGAATATTTGCGCTGGTACGCCTTGATTGGGCTCTTCGTCGCATGGCAATATATGGGCGAAGCATTGCTTTCCGGGATCGGAAAACCGGGAAAAATATTTGTTACGCGTCTGATTACCGGGGTAATTTCACTGGTTGTCATGGCCAGTTTAGTAAAACTTTATGGCATTGCCGGAGCCATCGCAGCGGCCCTTTTTTCCCATGCGTTGATTGCCATTTTTATTGCTAAATTAGTGCATAGCGAAATTCAATTTACTTTTGCAAAAACGCTATGGCGCCGCCACGATTTTTTTGAACTTCTTTGGTATTTGAAATATAGCCTGGTGAACAGGAAAATTCGCAAAACGGAATAGAAACAAAATTTTAAAACATTTCTACAAGAATTAAGCCCGGATCTGTGCGACGAGGGCCGTAATCAAGATCGAATAAAAACATGTCATTCATCCCTGAAAATATTATCGATGAAGTGCGTCTCGCTTCCGATGTCGTTGACGTAATTTCAGATTATGTCAACCTGCGAAAAAAAGGCGTCAACTATTTCGGCATCTGCCCTTTTCATACGGAGAAAACCGGCTCATTTAGTGTGAACGCTGAAAAACAAATTTTTCATTGTTTTGGCTGCGGTGCCGGCGGCAATGTTTTCACATTTATCATGCGCGAGGAAGGCGTTCTATTTCCTGAAGCTGTGCGATTGTTAGCCAAACGTGCTGGCATCGAAATTCCCGAACCGGATGAAAATGACAATACCAGCCTGCAAGAACGGGAAGCGCTGTATTATGCCTGTGAATTGGCAGCCGATTTATTCCATGCGCAAATTTTCACGGAAAGCGGCAAGCCGGCTCTCGATTATCTTTACAAGCGGGAATTTAGCGACGAAGCCATAAAAGCCTTTGATGTCGGTTACGCAGCGGATTCATGGGATATCTTGCTCAAGCACGCCGAAGCAAAACATATGCGTCCGGAAATTTTTGAGATGGCTGGACTTTTGAATAAAAAGGATTCCGGCGGCTATTACGATCGTTTTCGTCACCGGGTTATGTTCCCGATCAGGAATTTAGCTGGAAAAGTAATTGCTTTCGGCGGCCGGAAGCTCGTCACTGATGACACCGTGCCCAAATACGTAAATTCGCCAGAGACGCCGATTTATCACAAAAGCAATGTGCTCTATGGTCTTTTCCAGGCACGGGAATCAATCCGTGAGTTCGGAGAAGTTATTTTTGTTGAAGGCTATACCGATGTGATCCGGCCTGCGGTGGCCGGGATTAAAAATATTGTTGCGACCTCGGGCACGGCGCTCACTGATTTGCAGGCGCGGCTGGTGAACCGGTACACAGAAAAAGTCATCCTTCTTTATGATAATGATTTGGCCGGCGCAAAAGCCACCATGCGCGGCGCAGACATTCTTGTGGCCCAGGGTATTGAGGTAAAAATCGCTGAGCTGGCCGAAGGTGAGGACCCGGATAGTTTTGTACAAAAAAATGGAATCGAAGCATTGCGCTCGAAGCTGCAGGCGGCCGTTCCTCTTTTGGATTACAAAACACGCTCACTCGGCAAAACCGGCGTCGACCAAAAGGAAAGCATCCAATCTTTGGTCGGCACGCTGTCACGAATCCAAAATGGCATCGAGCGACAGGAAAAGGTACGTGAATACGCCGAACGGATGAAAATCAACGAGGAAGTTCTTTGGGAAGAAGTTCGGCGGCTGCGAAAAGTGCAGCGTACGCGCAAAAACTATGACAGCAAAAATCTTCAGGTTGATATTCAATTGCGAGGCTCAGCCACGTCATCATTCGCTCTGCGCAGCCGGCCGGTCGAGGAAGAATTGGTGCGTATCATGCTCATTTATCCACGCTCAGTCCCGTATATTTTCAGTTTTATGGAACTCACGGATTTCTATAACGACGACTACCGCACGATTGCTGCTTTAATGCATCAACTTTATGAACACAATGTTCGCGTTGATGCGGAGGAATTAGTCCACTATTTTAACGAGCCCGAAATTGCAAATTTTGTGAGCCGTATCGTCCATCAGGAAAAAAACGCGGCCGGACTCGCACCCGATTTTTATCGCTGGGCTGCCGATTGTCTTGCCAATTTGCAGCGCATCATGCTCGATACCAAACTTATTGAAATTCAAAGCCAAATCCGGGATTGCGAAAAATCCGGCGGCGACGCGACTGACCTTCGCGAACGATACCACGTTCTGCAGACACAAAAAGTTCGTATAAAAGCAGAAAATTTTCTTCCATCAAAAAATGAAGAAAAATAGTAAGAGCCTTTAAAACTGAAAATGCTGTTTTTTAAAAAAACAGGTGCAACTACAATCATTTTTCTCAACATACAAAAGGTAAGATTTAGCCATTGATAAAAAAGGCACGACCAGGGCCGTGCTTTTTTATTGGTGAATTGAGGAGCATAAGAGAAGCTTAAATATACTTAACGTGAGTTCGATATAATAAGAAATGGGACAAAACGAATTAATTTTAGAATATAGTCCGAAGGCGTCCCGCCGAGGATAACACACGAAACGCTCGGCGAGACGCCTTCGCTCTATTTTAGTTATGCTTGGTAAAGAATGTTACAGCTTACATCGAACTCACGCTACTTAATATGAAAGTGCCTTGTAAGTAAATCCGGAAACGAGACTGCCAACATTGGGTTGGGTATTCCTGAAGGTAACTGGTGTGGATTGGTAAGGCCATTGCCATGTTCCTCGTGCTACCACAAAATGCAAGTGGGGGTAACCAGCCAGCCCTGTGCTGCCGCTATATCCTATTTTATCACCTGGTTTGACAACATCCCCAACCTCGGCGATGGCGCCATTATGGGTCAAGTGCATATACTCGGCAAACGTACTGTCACCATGGTCGACAACCACCAAATTATTGGGATGGCCTCCATCAAAACCACTTTCTTCAACATAGATTACTTCGCCTGCGCGGGAGGCAGTGATTAGCGTACCAATATCCATTCGAAAATCGATAGCAAACGCATCGGGCAATCCTTCACTATGATAAGATCCATCGCAATTGCTTAAATCAATCTGATAAGATTTTCCGACTGGATATGGCAGAATATAGGGCGAGGTTTTCCAGTCAGGATAGGTCACATCCGGGCAGCCACCGGTCGGGCGCGGCACAAGATAGATTGTATCATCTTTATCAAAAATTGAGCAGGCTGAAAATATAAGCACGGCTAAGAAAGCGGCACACCCGTTCATTATTGGATAGCGCATATTAATTCCATTATTTTAATTGTTAATTCATTTTACCGAGGTGGATTTTTTGATTTTCAGGGTAACTCTTTTCAGGTTTTTCTGGTATAATTCGATATTGCGATCCTGGGCTTTCTCTCCCAGCGCCACTGCTTTTTGGTAATTCATTGCGGCCGAATTCAGATCACCTGCTTCTTCAAAAGCCTCACCAAGACTATCGTACACATTGACGGCATCCGGGTACATTTCCTGGTTAAGCTGAAATATAATAATTGCATCCTGGACTCTATTTTTGCTTAACAAGTTATACCCAAGAAAATTTAACTGTCCCTCGCCAAAATCGTAACGATCGCGACTTGTTTTATGCAATTCCTTGTATTTATTAAGCGTCCCGGCCATATCTCCAGACTTAATAAAAGGATAGAGCGGCACAATGACGGATTCCTTTTTTGTTTGCGGAGAAAAACTTGTAGCAACTGAGCGAATCCAGCCACCAGTGCTTAAAAAACTTTGGCCCCAGGTTTGGTCCCATTTTTCATTAATTTCTTTTACCCCTGCTTCTTGCGCATCTTTATTTGCTTTACTTAAATCATTCACCAAAGCGGTAGATTCCACAATCATTTTATAATAATTTTTCAAATCTTGCATGTGTAAATCATCCCCGTGGCCCGTGATAAGTGTGACATCAGCGGGATAAGATTCGATAATATTTTTTACGACTTTTGTAAAGTTGCTTACATTGCCACCCCCCTGTGTATCCACGAGTGGATAGCAGTTTTTCAAGAAAACATCACCAACACATAATATCTTTGCCTCCGGAAAATAAACCAACATATCGGTATCGGTATGGGCAGGTGGCACGGCGTGGATTTCAATAATTTGTCCGTTGAATTTCAAAGTTAATTTGTTTTCCGGCATCAAATCAGGCATATCATTTTCATGCACATCTTGCACAATATTCAAGCCCGTATTCAACCGTATTGGCACGTTTGCGTGAGTAATGATTGCTGCCTCGGGATGAAACTGACCATTTCCCCCCATATGGTCATTATGAAGATGGGTATTGACGATGTATTTTACGTTCATTTTCCACAATTCAGATATTTTCTGTTTTAGGTCCGCCGATGTTTTCAAATCGCCGGTATCAACAAGCAGGCAGCCTTCGTCTCCGGCAAAAACAACCACATTAAAGGCATTGGACTGCGTTGTGATTTCCAATTTGGATACACCAGCGGAATAGTTGTGCACAGCAAATTTAGTTTCCTGAGAGAATAATGAAACTGGTACCAGGAACACAAAAACCAGCAAAATACTTTTTCTTAAATACATTTCTGAACCACCTTTTTATGAGTAATGAGGAATAAATATGCCCCAATATATTTGATACAAATGCAAAAAGAATAAATATTCAATGAGCGGTTTTAAATGCCGATAAGCGGTAAAAAATGAGGGGGTCTGCTCTTCTATTGCCAAACAAAGCCGCTTCCCGGTGAGAAGAACCGTTTGATAAAAAAAATATCTTTTTATAGTGCAATCCCCTTATATTGTGACCGGTTCCAGTTTCAAAGGCGCTGCGTTCATGAATCTGAAATTATAATACGGCTATTGGCTTAACCTAAAATTTTGAAAAGATTGCACGAACCCCCATGTCACTTCGCATCGATAAAAACCAGAATAAACTTTACTGGACATTCCAGTTTGCCGGTTGGACGGGATACTCGATTCTCGGAATTTTGATCTTTCTCAAAGGCAATGAATTTAATCCCACTGTGATTGCCGGGTTAACATTAACAAACATATCCGGTTTTATTATAACCATTCCTGCCCGGTATTTGTATCGGGCGATCATCGGCAGTAAAATTCCAATATTCAAACAGGTGGTCATTATCGGATGCAGTATTGTTTTGTTTGTGGTGGTTTGGTTTTCTGTTGATGTTTTTCTAAGCATTCCTTTGAACGGCCTGGACTGGGCAAAAAATATTTTTACTTTTCAAAAATTTGTAATGGAATTTTTTTGGTATCTTTTTCCGTTGACCCTGTGGAGCGCGCTTTATTTTATGATTAAATTGTGGCTGGACAGCGAAATAAAAAATCAAAAGCTGGAACAGGCCGAAGCCCTTGCAAAAGAAGCCCAGCTTCTCATGCTGCAATACCAACTCAATCCACATTTTCTTTTTAACTCCCTCAATTCCATTCGTGCTTTAATCGATGAAAATAAAAAGAATGCCCAGGAAATGATCACTGAATTAGCCAGGTTTTTGCAATATTCGCTAAAACAGAAAAATGCCACCAACGTCCCTCTGAAAGATGAGTTGCGAGCGATCCGTCACTATCTACTCATCGAGAAAATAAGATTTGAAGAGAAGCTTCAGGTCAATTATGCTATCCAGCCCCTTGCCGAAGAATACCCGGTTTTAAGTTTTCTTCTGCTGCCACTGGTTGAAAATGCTGTAAAACATGGTATGAAAAACAGCTCCTTGCCTTTAAAGATTCGCATCACAGCCCGGGTTGAAAAGGATATTTTAATGCTGGAAGTGAGGAATTCAGGCACGTGGATCACACCCGTATCGCCCAACAGCGATGGCACCGGCACTGGTCTGGCAAATATCAAAAGTCGCCTTGAAAATGCGTTTCCTGGAAATTATGATTTTAAAATAACCAGAGGTGCAAGCGAGACATCGGTTCAAATTCATGTATTTCAAGCTCTGGAGTTAAAAACCAATGCAACCGCTTAAGGCACTGATAATTGATGATGAAAGATTAGCACGAAAGGAGTTGCGCACAATGCTGGCCGCGCATCCCGAAATTGAAATTATCGGTGAGGCAGACGGAGCTGATACAGCGATCGAACTGGTCGAACGCATGCAGCCCGAGGTTTTATTTTTAGATATTCAAATGCCGGGAAAAAGCGGTTTTGACGTGGTCAGCAAAATTTCAACGGACATTAAAATCATCTTTGTGACCGCTTACGATGAATTCGCAGTTCGCGCATTTGAGATTAATGCGCTGGATTATCTTGTTAAACCAATCGACAGGAAGCGGCTGGCCCGGGCAATCGAACGTCTTTGTTTTTCAAAAAAACAAAAAAAACCGGCCCGAAAACCTTATCAATATGAAGATTCCCTCTTCATCCAGCTCAATTCAAAATACGAATTCCTGAAAGTGCAAACGATAACAGCGATCCAGGCTGAAGGATATTACTCCAAAGTTCTCATTGCCGGCGGGAAAAATGGATTGACAAATAAATCGATGAAAGAGTGGGAACAACGCCTGCCGGCAAAACACTTTTGCCGCATCCACCGCTCAGCAATTGTTAATTTATCCTCGATCACAAAAGTGGAGCAGTGGTTCAACAATTCTTTTCGGATTTATTTGCGCGATGTGGAATCACCACTATTATTGAGCCGCCGCTACGCTGCACGGCTGAAAGAAAAGATGGGATAAAATGAGTGGGCAATTCGAGAGAAATTCCGCCGGCCCTTCTTTAAACAGGGCGCCGGATTATTATGAAAGCTCGAGTCGTATTAACTGCCATTCACCCCATGTTTTTTCTGCAGCAAACGTAATCACAAAGTTATTTTCCTGCAACCAGCATCCATAAAAATGCCGTTGTTCTGGTTTAAATACGACTTTAAACGTACCCCGCTCCGGTCTTAATCTATCGGGGGAACAGGAAAATTGCAGTTGTCGTGTGTCAATTCGCAGGCCCTCGCGCAATGCTTTTAGCGCGCTTTCCTTGGCGCACCAAATCAGGTTGGTGAGAAAAGCCTGTTCCGTCATTTCTGTTCGCCGGACCAACTCGAGTTCGCTTTCAGTAAAATAATCCCTGACAAACGCCTCACTGCGTTTGTCAATTTTCTCTATATCACAACCGAGCGGTGTTTTTCCGGCCGTAATCGCGCACAATCCCCGAGCGTGACTGTGTGAAATTGACAGGGTACAATCCATTGGCTTCCCGGCCAGAAACACTTCCGGGGCGCCGTCATCAGCGGCAATTATTTCTACGGTTTCCATCTTTTGATGCGCCAAATTTAAGGCCAGAAAATGCAGGACTGCCTGCTTTGCCGTCCAACGCCCCAACAACCAATCATGGCGGCGCTTGGCAATTTTGAACCGGTTGAGGGTTTCTCGCTCACGGGCTGAAAGCCAGTTTTTCTGCGATGGGACATCGGATATTTCTTGTTGGATAAAAGCGAACTGTTTTTGCACGAAAAACCACCGCCTGATTTTATTTTTTGGGTAAACGCCACTGCTCGGAAAAGACCGGCCTTGCGAAAGTTATTCGCCGCCGTGAGGACGTTAATCAAGATTAATCGACATTCTTTATTTTCACGCTCACCAATCCACGAAAATCACCATCTTTATAGCCCGTGGCCAAATCTGCCGGGTAATTCTCCTGCAGGCTTGCTTTCAACGTTGCGTCAAAATTTGCCGGATCCCCGTGACAAACGAGGCAGAGATTTTTTGCTTTCATTGGTTTGTAAAAATAAAAAAATGTCTCGCCACCTTTCGTAACTTTTTGAATATGAAAAGCTGGCAGCTCGCCCCCCTCAATCGCGGCAGCCTGAAAATGTTCGAGCGCTTTTTTTTCAAAACCATTGGGCGCATTGTCCGGATTTCTAAACTTGAATGTTGTTCTTTTAATTGCAACCGAATTTTCCGAGTTTGCCGAAATACGATCGGTGATATCCAGCGCTTCTAATTTACACACATTAATCGCCGCAATCGGCCCCTCATTTTCGAGTGTGCTTTTCAGTTTAAATCCCAAAGAATCCAATAACATTTTCGCCAACGGTGCACCGATATCCTGCACTTTTTCTGCTTCGATTTCTGATGGTTGTGAAATTTCCATTTTTTCGCCACAGCCGAGCGCCAGCGTAAAAATTAACAGCCCTGTTCCGATAAACCTGCTTGTTTTCATTTTGCCTCCCGGTAAAAGATATGCTCAATTTCGATCGTCACAATCGCTTCATTTTAAGTCTTTTTCTTATACAACAAGTTGTGAAAAATAGAGATCAGAAACAAATTTTATTTACCCGGCATAAAAAATATTAGCTCTGTTTAAACAACAAGTTGATTTATAGCCTGATATAATTCTCTCGCGCAGCCGCTGAGAATGACCTAAAGATTTTCAATATATAACTCTGTGGACTCTGTGGCTTTGTGAGAGGTTGTTTCCTGCATAAAACTTGATGCCAAGATGTTGGATACTTCATACCGTTTCTTAAACAGAGCGAAAATTCTTAACTCTTTCAGAGTACCATCAACAGCATTTTTCATCCCACGCTCCGGAGCGGTCAGAACCCGGTTGCACTCCATTAATTATCTGATTATATTTGCACAATCAGAAATTTCAAACCAATTCAGCATGCAGTTTCACTTTTAAAATCAATACTATAAAAACCTGAGTTCCATGTAAGCTGTAACATTCTTTACCAAACATATTTCTAATAGAGCGAAGGCGTCTCGCCGAGCGTTTCGTGCGTTATCCTCGGCGGGACGCCTTCGGACTAGATCCTATAATTAATTCGTTTTGTCCCAATTCTTCTTATATCGAACTCATGTTAAAAAAGGAAAATTATGGATTTCACCAATCAAGTTGTTCTCATTACCGGCGCTTCGCGCGGAATTGGCAAAGCCACGGCTATCGAATTTGCGAACAGAAATGCCACCGTCGTAATAAACTACCGGAACAACGAAGCTGCAGCCAACGAGACTTTAGCCGCATTGCCAGGAAAAGGGCACTCCATTTTTCGTGCCGACGTCTGTGAGCCCGAGGCACTTAATTCGATGATTGAAGCGACAGTCGAGCGCTACGGCAAACTCGATGTTGTGGTGAATAATGCCGGCTGTTCGGTGAATCATGCGATCGAAAAAGTTGAGTTTGAAGAATGGCAGGCCGCCTGGCGCAAAGTTATCGATACGAATTTAATCGGCGCCGCGAATGTGGCCTTTTTTGCCGCCAAACAAATGATGCAACAAAAGCACGGCCGCATGGTTTTTGTCTCTTCGCGTGGTGCGTTTCGCGGTGAGCCGACGAAACCGGCTTACGGCGCCAGCAAAGCCGGTATGAATGCGCTGAGCCAATCGCTGGCAAAACAATTGGCGCCTTACAATATTTTTATCGGCACCGTGGCACCCGGTTTTGTCGCCACCGACATGGGGGTGCAAACTTTGAGTAAAACCGAAAAAGAAGCCATCGAACGCGAATGCCCGCTCAAACGCGTCGCCAAACCCGAAGAAGTCGCTTATTCCATCGCTTTCCTCGCCTCAAAAGGCGCCGAATTCAGCACCGGCGCGATTCTCGATGTCAATGGCGCTTCCTATTTACGGACTTAATCTGCAGTATTCAATAAAAGTTGAGAACCAATCTTAATTCATAATAGTTTTGGATTTGAATTCTAAGTTCAGGATAAATTCCATTTTTTTTTAAACAATTCACGCAAAGTCGCAGAGCTCGTCGAGAAAAGATGTGGTAAAATTAATAACAAAAATCTGCGTTCTCTGCGTCTCTGCGTGAGAATGATCCTGGTTGAAACACATATTTTATTTAAACTGCAGCGAAAAAACATCCGCATCTTTGAGAACAAATCGCAAGCGAATCACTTTGCCCGCCAAATCAGAAAGATCCGAACTGGCATTCCAGTAAACCGCGCGCTCGATCTCATTGCCGATAATTTCCTGCGACTTCGCAAGTTCAAAGCCGGAAATTGGTTCGCCTGCGGCATCCAAAATTTCAATACGAATGCCGCCCGCCGCCGAAGTGGCAAAATTGAGAAACAGCGAACCTCCTTTGAAAGTGAATGGCTGCGTGATCATTTCACCGCCAGAGTAGGGTGCGTTGAGCGAGGCAAATCCATCCAGACGCATGGAATAACGGCGTAAATGCGCGGTGGGCTGAGCATAATCCTGATTGACGTAAACCGACATTTCCTCCGGACCCGTCTGCACCACATTGAGCGCCGGGTAATTGGTGCGCGAAACCCAATTGCTCAGGCCAATTCCCGGACGAATAAAGGCTTCCATAAATGTGCGGTCGTAGTTGGGGCCACTACGGGAAGTCATAAAAATGGCATCCGAGCAATCTTTAAAATATTTTGGATTGACGTCCAGCGCTTTGGCCTGCGCCGCCGTTAAAACCTGCCGCCGCGGCATAAATCGGGCAGCGATGGCAACGTAAATATGCGGCGCACGAAAATAGGCGTGCGTTTGGTTGGTGTACAAATGCTCCATCGGTGTATCGCCGAATTGCATCGGCTGCGGTGTACTCCAGGTGAGGAAATCCGTTGAAGTGGTACGGCTGACCGTGCGGTAGTTTTGGAAATCGCCGCCAGACCAGGTACGAAAATACAAAACATAACAATTTTCCGCAGCCGACCAGAAAGCAACGTTTTGCGAATCAAATGCGCCTTGTGTAAATACAGCTTTTTCCAGCATTTTTTTCCAGTGAACGCCATCCGGCGAGGTGTAGGCAATGAGCCCACTCTCCTTTGTTCCGCCCAATGCTTTGTACCGTTTGTCCAGTTCGACGCCAGGCCGCGTATCGAGAAAGGGGCTGAAATTATGGGTTACCGGCGCAGCGTCGGCCAAAATGATATTATTTTCTTTTGCGCCGGCAAACTCAAACAAACCGAGATTCGGCTTCGTCCAGTGGATGCCATCCACCGACTCAGCATAACACGTCACTTCACCCGAACGACCGTCGCGGCCTGCTGTGGGAATTCCGCGATAAAAAGCTTTGAACTGCTCGCCATCGTTGATGATTGTAACATAACCACAAAATGCCCCTTCCCATTCGCGGTCAAATTGAATTACCGGGCCTTCGTCACGCGGGCTGTGGAGATTTAATTTCGCTCCACCGTTTAACTTATTGATTAAATAAGAATCCACAAACAACTCGCGCTTCGATTCCAGCTGAAGAATGGCTTTTTCTCCGGCATGCATGGCTACGGAGCTCAGAAGAAAAATAGTGAAAAGAATCAATAGTAAAATTTGGGAAGAAGAAGACTTGATTTTCATATTATGCACTCCATGATAACCAACCAGTTTTCGTTAGATTTCTCTTGCATTTTCTCAGATATTGGTTTTATTGATTAGTAGATGCAATATTTAGGGTTAATTTTCCACCATCAAAGTTTTTGAATATCGCAGCAGGTAGATAATTTTGCAAACTATATTTACAATACGATGGATATTTTTCTATCTGAATTCTCGGATAAAGTTGATCACTTCACCGCACCTGCGAGTCTCGCGGCTCATCCGGCGACGTTAGATTAAAAAAAGAATAAATACTATGGATCAACTTAAAAAGTTTATAGAAGATGTAAAATCAAACGAAAAGATATATGAATTTGATGAAGCAAAAACAAAACAAGCATTAATTTTACGCCTTCTTTCCTTGCTAGGTTGGAATATATTTGATGTTGAGCAAGTGATGCCTGAACATGGAGTTACTAGTTTAAGAGTAGACTATTCATTAAGAATATTTGAGCAAAATAAAGTATTTATAGAAGCAAAAAAAGTTTCAGAGCAACTCGAAAAACATCAAGAGCAGTTATTAAACTATTCATTCAAAGAGGGTGTTAAATTAGCCATTCTGACAAATGGAATAACTTGGTGGTTTTACTTACCTTTAAATGAAGGTAACTGGGAACAAAGAAGATTTTATTCAATAGATATTATAGAACAAGACTCAAGTAGCGCAGCAAATAAATTTATAGACTTTCTCGAATATGATAATATAAAAACATCTCATTCACTAACTCAGGCTGAAAAGTTATACAAGGGCAGACTTAAAAATAAAATAATAAAAGAAAATATACCGAAAGCATGGAATAAAATAATTAGTGAAAAAGACGAGTTTCTGATTGAAATAATAAATGATACTGTTGAAAAACTATGTGGAATACGAGCAAATGAATCTGACATTATCAATTTCATAGATACTATAGAGATTGATATAAAACAGAGCCGCAATACAGATCCTATAAAATCCAAACAAAAAAAAATAAAAACAAACATGCAAGAAAAGGTTACTATTCCTTCGCAAATTAGTAAATTTCCACCTAATGAAACATTATGTAGATTTAGCTATAAAGGACAAACCTATCATGGAACAATTAAAAATGGTTTTTTACAGGTAGAATCCTTTGGTCAGTATAAATCTTTTTCTGCTGCGTCAGTGGCTGTCAGCAGAACCAGCAGAAACGGGTGGTTAGATTGGGAGTTGAAATTACCCACAAGCTCAAGGTGGGTCTTGGCAGATATATGGAGAAAAAAAATCTAACCTTTTGCTGGAGGTGATTCGCTCCGCTCAAGCAAGTTTCCGGGTTTTGTTACGGTGCAAAGTTCAGCGGCTTTGTTGACTTTTCGTGGCAATCAACCGTTCTCACCACAGCATAGCGTTAGAACTTAAAGATAAATATCATAAGACCATGGGGATAGGAGGCAATTCATGTGGCATAGAACAGCTAATATTGGGACTGCACTAAAGTTGGCTGAAGAGCTGAAAGTGACGGGTAAAGCAAATTGGTTTCGGGGGCAAACTCGAAATTGGCCTTTGCTCAGCAGTTATGTGAGAAAAACACCCAGCGAACAGAAAATGGCTATTGAGCGTATAAATTCCCTATATGATTGGATGCATGATATACAAGCATTGGCAAAGCTCAGGTCAGATAAAAATGCTGTATTGGCAGTTGCTCAACACTATGGCATGGCTACGATGCTTGTCGACTTTTCAACTGAGCCTAGGGTAGCAGCGTTTTTTGCAGCTCACAACCCACCATCACCTGAAGATGGGGACGACGAAAGTTGTATTATTTGTCTTAACTATGAAGAGCTTATTGATGTCTATGAATCTGTGAAAATTGTGCGCCCAAATATGCCTGAACCGAGGGCTATTATTTTAAACATACCTGAATTGTGGCGTATCCAATCACAACACGGTGTTTTTTTAGAATATCCCTATGATACTGGATTTGAACAACATACCTTCGGATTTGACCGTATCGTTTTCCCTACCGAAAGAGACCCAAATGTTCTTTCACAACTCATGCCAGTGCACGACATATACCCAACACAAAAGAGCGATCTTGAAATTCTTTTAGATCAATTTTTTATGCTGGAGAAAATGGCTGAAGGAACCAGAGCAATAAATGAAATTGCTCGATCCCATAACCTAGCAACTTATCATCAGGATCCAGTTCCCGACGGAATTGAAGCGGAGTGTTTCGGCCCTATAGGACTGCCGATACACGAATCTTGGGACTCATCCCGTTTGACCGAGTGGTTAACTCCAGCTAGAGAAGAGTGGCAACCTATTTCAAGTGCCCCTAGTGTTGAGATTTTGTATCCTGATGGAAGTCATCTGGAAAAAATCCAGAATATTCGGGATCAAATCGTTGAACTAATTATAAAAACTCCAAAACTTCGTCATGGGCCAGTTAAGTGGATTTTGCATGGAATCCCATCGGATTCTCATCAAATTATACGAGCTATGGAGCTGCTATGGGATGGTTTGCGGCGTTGGCCCTATAATATAAATGAAATTGCTGAGGGTTTGGCAACCATTGTAGAATATGGTATCCTAGTTGATCAGAAACCTGCCGCCCGTTACCAACCACAAATAGCTCAGGAACTTGCAGAGAAATGCTTTGGTAAATTAATAGAAATCGAGGTAGGAATCGAGGATAGCAGCTATACAAGAGGGTATGTAAGCAAAGAATTACTGCGGCAAGCCGTACGTGATGACTTCTTTTCTTTTCTGACAGATCAGTGGCGGTCACAGATAAAAAGTATTCGACATATACTTCAAATAGCATACAATCCAAGAAGGACTTTGATATTCGATACATTAAAATCCGTATTCTGTACGCAATTTGCCCCAACCCAAGCAGTTCTACGAGATGAAAAATCCGGCAAAACACGACTCTATAATCTTGCACGAACAACAACACTCGGACTACCCTGATAAAGGGTCTTTGTTCAGGTTTTTCCCAGTTTCAGGTTGGTTTCTAACATTTCGCTGGTGTGGGACGGCAAACAGTCTTCGGCAATTCAGAATTTTATTTCCGTGCTAAGTAATTCAAAATTTAAAGCTTGACGTTCGCTGGTTTGCCGCCCCACAGCTCAGCGTTATGCCGTATAAATTCAAATATATAGTTGGAGTATCAATTGGAATTTCCATTATTAAGTTTAAAATTAATTATTGATGTCATTAAGCCTCTAATACAAGATTTGCTTAAAGATGGTGGAAAAAGATTAATCTCTAATTCTAAAAGGCATACATCAAAAAAAGATTTTTATAATCTCTATGTTTGTTCAGATGAATTTTATAATAATTTAGAAAAATTTGTGGAAGTTCTATCTGAATTTATATCTTATGGAGCAAAACAAGGAAATCGCTTTCATCTCAATTCCCATTATAGATCAAAATTAGGTAAAGCTGGTTCATTAATAAAAATATCTCTTGGAAATTTTGAAAGGGCTTTATCTCATTGTGATCCAGAGTTTAAAATATATGGAAAAAATATCCATTATTTACTCTACAGTACTATGGAAGAAGAATGGGAGACTCTCCGTGAAATTCAAAATGAACTTGTAAAATTAAGAACATCAAAATTACCATTAAAATATAATTCAGGAGTAGAGTATGGCCCCAGTCCAATCTCGTCCATACCTTATCCAGAAATTGATGAAATAGACATAACGCCTCTTTTAAAAGAATTAGAAAATGCTAAGTCAAATTTAAATCAAACTTTTCATTCTATAGAAAAATTACGACTGTTTATTAAAGAAAATATTTCATTGGATTTAAAATAAATATTGGATTTTAAAACATTGGATACAGAAGCAAGATACGAAAGAATATCAGAATACTCAAACATAAGATATAATGAATTATCTAAAATGTTCAAACCTTATATGAATGTAACAGATGAGTATGGAAAAATCATTTGTAGAGTCATCAATTTACTTGGAGATATTCCTCCTATAAATGATAGAGACAAAGCGATTCGTGATCTTGCTGCGGATGTATTCGATGCATTATATGAATCAAGAAATCTAATAATCAGTGGTAAATGTATTGTTTCATTTCCTTTAGCAAGAAGAGCTTATGAGTCTTTATCTTTAATGGTTGTATTTGCACTTGATAATAAAATTGCCAAAAAATGGATGTCAGGAAAACAGATTAACAATCATACTGTTCGCCAACTCTTGTCTAAACACCCAATGGGTGAAAAGGAAGAAATGACACGTGATTTTTATAAATTTTTTAGTTCAGCTTCTCATCCCAATAGAGACCTTGTACCTTATCGTTATTTAGGTGAAGGAAACAAGTTTGTGTTAGGTTCAATTGGTCAACCAGACCTTTTAATGACAACAGATTTTTGTAAAAAACATTTAGGATTATGGTTTTGGTTTGTTGCTTTTTTTATGACGCACTACCAAAAACAAATACATCATTTTGATGATTCTTGTAATGATTTATATATGAAGACAGCAAATGAAGCTAAAAAAGTAAATAATTGGTTTATAGAAAGCTTCAATAAATTATTAGAACAATACAAAGAAAATCTTACATCTGGTAGTTAATTTAAAAGTATCGTTTTTTTAAGTTTCAAATAATTTTGGCATAACAATCAAAATGCACCTGACGCCTTATTCTGTGCTTCATTTTGAGTTCAGTTCGTTGCCTTAATTCTTAAAAATTTTTATGCATTGATGCGCTAATGGCGGCGCACGTGATTTTGGGCGATAGAGTTGACCGCTCCGCTTCGCTACGGGTCACCTCTATCGTCGCCGGATGCGCTTCGCCCCATTGGCCAGATCGGTTGCGCGCTCCGCGCTCCACCTATCAGGCCAATGGAGCCGTCTGCGATTCTCGGTACGGAAAAGGGAAAAACACCCTTCCCCGCACCTGCGAGTCTCGCGGCTCATCCGGCGACGTTAAAAAGAGTCAACTTTATTACTTGGCTAAATTAATGCCATTTCAATCAAAAAAGTTCTTCAGTTAATAATGGTAAAATTGAGAATTGCTAAAAATGATTCTGATTAAAATAATTGCACAAATCATTAAAGTATTCAATTCGAAAGAAAAAGCGGCATTTTTTTTATACCAATTTAATCAATATAATGACGCGGCAAAGCTGTACTTGGAAGAAAAGAACTTTATGATGGCCAAATATGCATATCAGCGTTTAGGTAATTATTTTTTAGCTGGGCAGGTATGTCGTGAGGAACTAAAAGTTATAATAAAAAGCAATAGAGAATCGCATGGATACACTACCAGTGAAGCTTGTGAAAATTTCATAAAAGCCAACGCCATCAATGACGTTATTGATGTTTTAATTTTTCATTTCAAAAATAAGGGAGGAATTCCTTCTGGATTCGATGAGAATATACTTCCCGCGCTTGTTAATAATGGGCACATTGATCAATTTGCCCATGCTTATTCTTTAATTCAGTTTAGTGACGCAAATACTTCAGTAGCTGAAGGGTTGAAAGATATTGGAAGGCCAGATCTTGCATTATTAATTCTAAAGAGCTTTTTCTCTAAAGAAAAAGATAAAGATACGAAGAGTTATATTGTGAGTTGCATCTGTGATTTAAATTTGCCTGAAGCTATTGATTTTGTATCAAATCTTTTATTAAACTCCCATGAAATTAATATATTAACGACGTCATTATTTGAACTAAAAAAAAGAGGTTTTTCAATATCAGTTCAGCCTATCATTTCTTTCATAGAAAAACCTCCAATGTTAAATGAGTTGGAAGAAGGTAATAAATTATATTTTCTGTATGAAGTAGCCTTTACATTTTTAGGCGAATCAGGGGTTTCTGAAGCTGAAGTTTATCTTAAAGAGATTTCCAAAAGAGGAAAATCTTGGCCAAATAACTATTTCAGTTATGAAATTAACGATGCCCTGACGAAAATAAGAGCAGAAAAGTGATTTGACAACAGGTCCACCATATACTTGAATTTACAAAGCTTTTTAATTTTAGTTCTGAGAATTGTGAAATAGGTTTATTAATAATATAGGGAAACTCAAATGTCTCTAATAAAAAATAATTCCTTTGGTGGGATGTGGGATTTAGGTGAATTTTTGTCACCTAATTTAATTATGGCTCCAATTAAACAAATCATCAAAAACGATGCAAAGAAAAGTGGAATTGATTTAAGAAATCCAAATCGTATTCTAGCTGCCGCAGTAGGATCAACCTTTATGGGAACAGCTTTAGGTAGCTTCCTAGGGCCTATCGGGGCAATTCTTGGCAGTTTACTTGGCTATACTGTAGCTACCGGTGCTAAATACCCTGACGACATTGAAAATTCCAATAAGAGTGTTAAATACCTGTTAAGACTTAAAGCACTTTCTCTTGCAGTTGAAATAATGAAAGAACACACAACACCAAAAAAGTGGAATAAAATCAATGATTCTGTAAATAGAGCTATTGATAATCTTGAAAGAAAAAATCCACATCTCAATGCTACTTGTATGAATTTTGATCTAGTTGTTAGTTCATTAATGAATGCAATTCGAGTCGTTGATAATAGTGTATACTCAAGTTTTATAAGAGTATACACTACGGCCAGAAAAGAATTAGGAGTATAATAACCATGTAGAGAATTCTTGCTACTTCCTGAACACCTAACTTTGTATCAACCTGAGTATCCAAAGCATTCTCGGAAGTTTGAGTCTTCGGTAAAAAAAAACAAAAAAAGCAGTTCTCGGCTTCTGCCAGTTTCTCTCGGTTAGTAAGCTGGCACATAACTTTTTCGCTGGGCCTGACCGCAAACAGTTCGCGGCAATTTAGAGATTCACGTACGTGTAAGTTGTTACTAATTCAAAAGTTGGTAATCCGCCGTTTGCGGCAGGTCACCTCACAGTTAGACTACTCTCATTCCTGCTCAACAGCCTTTCTCACCCCCCTCTCCACCGCCGCAATCAAATACGGCCGCAACTGTTCCGGCGGGATAATTTTATCCACCGAGCCGACTTTTTCGGCGCGCTGCACGCTGTGGACGGCATCAAATTCGTCGGCGACTTCGCCGAGTTTTTCGGAATAGACAGTCTGGTAGGTTTTTTCTTTTAAGTCTTTTAAGGCAGCAATTTCACTGGTCTCCGCTTTGGCGAGTCGTGCATCCATTTCTTTCATTCGCTGGTCTTCGAGTACCCGTTTTTTTACCTCACGGGCAAATACCACGGCTGCGGCCGGAGCGCCACCGATCACCGAGGCGTAAGTGCCTTCCAGGGCTATCACTTCCATATTGTCATGCAGGGCGTTGGAGAAAACCACAAAAGCACCACCGTGGTAGCGCGAAACCACGGTAAAAACGATCGGCCCTTTAAAATTGACCACCGCCCGGCCGATTTCAGCGCCGTATTCCAATTGCCAGTTGCGCAGGCTTTCCGGTGAACCGTCAAAGCCGGAGAGATTGGCAATAACCACCAGCGGCCGGTTATTGCTCGCTGCATTAATTGCGCGCGCCACTTTGCGGGAGGCCTGCGGGAAAAGTGTGCCGCCGGTCCATTGTTTTGGGCCGTCTGCAGGCACAAAACCGGTGCGGGCCATCGGCCGCGATTCGATGCCGAGCATGCACACCGGCTGGCCGCCAAGGTGGGCGTCCCAAACGACGGCGATTTCCGCATCCTGCATGGCAAACCAGCGTTCGAGGTGCGGATGATCCATATCTTTGCAGGCGCGCATGACCTGCCGGATATCGAACGGTTTCTTTCTGCCGGGATTGGTTTTATTGGAGAAAACATCGCCCACGCGCTCAAAATCGCCACCATGGGGAAATTCACAGACATCGCGATTAAAATCATCGTTGGTGGTTGCATTGCGGGGAAAGCGTTCGCCAGGCAGACGATAGGTATGGTTGTAATAATCCAGCAGGATATTGCAGGCCTCAGCGATATTCTTCGCAAAATACTGCGCCTGCCCGTTCGGCCCCATCACACGCTCATAGCCGCCAATTCCCTGATTGTCCTCAGCAGCGACGCCGCCACTGTATTCCAGCGCCTGTTTGCCGGTGAGAACCATGGCGCTTTCCGGCATCATGATGAGAATGCCGCGGGTGTGCATCAGCATCGTCGCTTCGGCGTTCCAATAAGGCTGCGCCCCGACATTAATTCCGGTTACGATGATATTGATTTCGCCGCCCCGTTGGGTAAAATTGATGATCCGGCGCAGAACCTTGGAAATCCAATCCATATTTTCGGTGCCACTGTCCATGGAGATTTTCGCGCCTGCGGAGATGGCGTACCATTCTACCGGTATCTGCATTTTTTCAGCCAGATCAATTCCGGCGTTGATGCGGGTGCATTCCGGCTCAGCCAATGCGCCGAGCGCTTTGCTGGGATCGCCGAGTAAAACAACACGTTTCACACCTTCGGGATATTTACGGGTGTAATTCGTTAAAATTCCAACAATTATATTGGCGGTATTTTCGCCATAATCCCGCTGAACAGGGATTAATTTTCCGGATGCATCGAAATCATATTCGCTAAAATCACCTGCCGGATATTGTGAGCTGGCGCTGCCATCTTCCGGAGTCAGCATGCGAATAAGTTCGTAGGGATAAATAATTCCGCGCTGGCGCAGGCTGACGACTTTGCGGGCGTAATCGGACATGCTGCGAATTTTATTTGTGCTGGGCACGCACTGGCGCACAACAACGCCACCGTTTGCCGGATTGGAAAATTCCAGAATCGTTTCACGGAGTTCCCCTGTCACTGGAGCGGGAATTTTCGCACGCACGACAATTTTTTCCAGGGCCAGGCCGATTGTTGCCGGCGCAAGGCGTTGCTGAATTTCGTTGACAACCGATGCCGGTAAATCCATCGGCGGCCAGAGATCGATGATGATTCTATTCCAGTACAGGCGTTTTCGTGGTGGTAGCGAACTCAAATATCGCCGGATTCCGGTCAGCGCGTTGTGCAGCACATGTTCGAATTCCGGAAGCTGCACCGTGCTGCCGTCCTGACTTTTTACTACAGTTAAATCCCGGACTTCGGCAAAAGCAAACAGGCGCTCATCTTTGGTATTTTCCCGGGCGATGGCGCGGAAGAGATAAATATTGTCTGCCGATGGCAGGCGCTCGATATTAAAATTACCCAGCCGCCATACTTCAAGGCGTTTTCCAATCATCGGGTGAAAACCGCGGTAGAGCCGCTCTTCGAAAAAGCCGTTTTCATTTTGACGAAAGGTAAAAAATTGCACAAATCCCTGTTTGTACTCCGGTGTGGGGTGGGTTAACGCAACAACAACACGGTGAATCGGCCTCGAAAAATCAGCCATTTCTAATAATTCCTGAATCCGCAGCGCACAGTCGTCAATGGAGTCGCAGGTTGTTTCTTTCCAAACATAAAGTTCGAGCACAATTTTTGTTTCAGCAGGCAGGTTTTTTATATTTTTAGCAATTTTATTGAGTTGCTGATCGAAGGTATCCACCTGTGCGCAGGATGAAATAATATGAAATTTTTTATCATCCTGATTGAAATCGGCGGTAAAAAATACGTCAGTAGCATCGGTGATAATGTTTTGATTTTGCAGATCACGAATCCGGTAATATCGGCGCGTGATCGTTTCCAGCAGGTTTGCTAACATGCGGCCGTTGCTTTTTTTAAACCAGTTTGCCAGCGCCGGATGAATCGGCAAGGGGTACTTGACCAGCGTTTCGATAATTTTCTCGCGATTCTGTTCGCCGGGATCGTCCTGCAGAACGCCAAGTTGGGCATCAACATTCTCAAAAATTTGCTGCCGGACTTTTTGCAGAATTGGCTGTCCGAAACATTTGTAGGACACATCGTGGGCTAAATCGTAAATTGTTGGAAAACGGTTTTGTGACTCAGCAACCAACTGTTGTAAAATATGCTGAAATTTACCGGAGAAATCTGTCTGTCCGGATTCGGCGAACGCGAGACGCCGCTGCAAAATTTCACGAAGCACAATAATTTGTTCCGGCATGCGCTGGTGCGATTTGCAGATTCGATACAGACTTAAATCGAGATTTTGACCGGGCTGCAAGCTGGTGATGCCGTAATAGGCCAGCGTGCGGATTAGCTTAAACCGGAACGAATCGGGCATTGTTTCACTGCGTTCAGCCATGTTGCGCAAATACGAATACAAATACTCTTTTGATCCCAATCGGAGGTCGCCGGCAAATTCCAGGTCATCGATTCCATCTATCGTTTGACTCTCGTGGGCCAACGGGCTGCGTCGAAACAGCGTAACGATATCCATGAAAAGCTGCAAAATTTCAATTTCGCACTTCTCCAAATGACGCTCGTCAAGCTCCGGCGAAGCAAGAAGTCGATTTCTTTCAGCACCAATATTTTTAATTTCCGCGGCATCGTGGTCATACCCACGAAATAAATTTTTACTCGCTTCGAGATTGTGGTTGCAGGCATCACGCCAGGAAATATCAGCAGATATCGATTGAGCAAAATCGAATTTAATTCGTGACAATCGACCATTTTCGGAGGCACCGGCCTCAATTTCCGGCACGTACGAGAGCAATGGATCTCCCGGATTTACCTGCATGTTATTGCGCACCAAAATTTCTTTCACCGTACCGTGGCTGTAGGCAACAACGGCTGTTTCCATTTTCATCGCTTCGAGCACGAAAAGTTTATCGCCGGGCCGGACCGTATCCCCTTCTTTCACCAATGACGAAATAACCACTGCCGGAGCCGGGGCTTTTATCATGCCGTTAAAATCCCAGGAAATGCGATGCTGGGAGCCATTGACTTCGATGAGAAAAGATTGTTCTTCCGAGAGTAAAAATACTCTGTACGTTTTTTCACCGAGCTTAAATCGCCATTCAATATCACTAACCGGCACGGCATCAACCCAAATTTGGCCGTGGTCGATATTTATTCGATAGCATGTCGGCCCCATACGGAAAACATCAAATTGGTAACTCTCGGCCTGGTAAATGAGTTTGACCGTATGACCGGTTTGGCTGCGCACCAGAGGGCGTCCACCCTGGGCGCCGACAAAAAACTCTGTTTTTTCTTTTTCAAATTCAATCTGGTAGGCTTTAATAGCCGCGTGCAAGAGCGCAACTTCCACATTCTGGGTATTAAAAAAATCGCCTTTTTCGACGACATTATCCAACCACGAGACATGCGCCTTCGCGTTTTCAATGTGCTTGTGGGCGAGCAGGTTTTGCAAAAATCCTTTGTTACTCATGCCGCCACGAATAATGACGGACGTTTGTGAGATTCCCCGGCGTAATCGCGCCAAGGCTTCCTCCCGGGTGCGGCCGTAGGCAATGATTTTTGCAATCATCGAATCAAACTCGCCGGGAATTATTTCATTTTCCGAGATACCAGAATCAACGCGCAAGCCCGGACCTGTCGGAAGATGCAAAATTTTAACTGTACCGGGGGCGGGCGCAAACCCGTTGGCCGGGTCTTCGGCGTTGAGCCGTACTTCGATCGCGTGGCCTGTTGCTTTTGGGGGTTCGCCGCTCAATTTTAATCCGCGAGAAATATCAATCTGGCTTTTCACCACATCGAGATTGGTGGTCAACTCCGTCACCGGATGCTCAACCTGCAAGCGCGGATTGACTTCGAGAAACCAAAATTTTTCCGATTTATCATCAACGAGAAACTCGACCGTTCCTGTATTTCGGTAGTCAACAGCTTTACCAAGTGCGACGGAAGCTTTGTTTAATTTCTCAATTAATTTTTTGCTCAATCCAATTGGAGGGCATTCTTCCATCACTTTTTGGTGCCGACGCTGCACCGAGCAGTCGCGCAGAGAAAGGGGCCAGATCGTGCCGTAGTGATCAGCAAGAATTTGTACTTCAATGTGGCGGGTATTCTCGAGTAGTTTTTCCATGAACAGCGTCGCATTGCGGAACAATTTGCATGCTTCGCTTTTGGCGCTCTGAAAGGCCTCCGCAAGTTCATTCTTCGCATAAACTGTGCGGATGCCACGCCCACCGCCACCATGGGCTGCTTTGATAATCACCGGGTAGTGCAGTTCTTCAGCCTGTTTTTCCGCCTCTTGAACAGTGTAAATCGGTGCACCGCCCCACGGAATTATGGGAATCTCAAGTTTCGTGGCCCATTCCTTCGCTTTGATTTTATTGCCGAGTTCGCTCATCGCCTCCGGCTGCGGCCCGATGAACGTCAGGCTGAGATCACGGCAGAGTTCGGCAAATTCATCGTGTTCTGCAATAAATCCCCAACCAACCCAAACAGCGTCCACCTGGCTAGCGAGCAACGCAGTCTTTAATCGTTCATAGTTTAAATAAGTGTTTCGCCGTTCACCGTCCTGCGGATCGAGATAGCTCGCTTGCCCAAGGAAATGACTCTCGTCTGCTTCGCGAACATAAATAGAATTCCGGTCGGGTTCTGTGTAAAAGGCAATCGTTTTTATGGCACATTTCTTTTCCTGATTGTATTCTTTGACCGCCTGGATAAACCGGATTGCCGGCTCCCCCCTGTTTACGATGGCGACACGCTTAAATTCTTTTCGCATATGATGTTCTGTTTCCTGAGATTTACAATAGCGTTTAAAGCTCTATCTCTTTTGAGCGAATTGTTCTAAATTTCAATCGATAGATCGGATGATATCTCCTGATCTATCGATGAATTCGATACGCGGATTTCAAGCTACAACATCTTTTAACGGCTGCAGTAAATTGTCATCCATCGCATCCGGCAAAGCCATTGTGCCGTAGCCTTTAAGCTGGAGAAATACCTGTCCCTTTCCATCAACGATTTCTGCGTCATAAGAGCCATCTTTATGTGCAGTCACGACTGCATGAAGTTTGGATTTTACCTTTGCAGCCGAGCGGATTAATTTCACTTCAGCAATACGGTGCGGCAGTCCCATACGGTCTTTGGCGCCCATTTCCCAGATTCCCGCTGTTTGAAAACAAAGCTCGATCAATCGTGGATCAGCAAAAGTGGCGCGCTCTTCCGGAGTGTGATTGGCTGGAAGTTTGGCAGCAAACTCACCAATGATACGGTCATCCGACTTCCACACTTTTTGCAAAACCTGATAGGCCGGGCCGTGAAAATAGAGCTTGTAGATATCCTCTTTGGCGATCGCTTTCCCTTGGGAATTACCGACCGGTTTTGAGTTTATTGCATCCGGTAGTTCACTCACAAGTCGAATCTCGGCGCTGAAATGCGTGGTTACCTGCGCCTCCGCCTGGCCGTGTAATTGGCGAACACCCTGGAGGCGGCATTGCGCAATAATATCATTGCCATCCTGCTGGAAAAAAGCGCGCACAAAAACCCTTCGTTCCTGATCCCGATAAAACTTGAACGGTGATTCAAATTTCACGTTTTCAACCACCGCTGCGAAACGAGCCGGAAACAATAATTTGGCAGCTTCGACCATGGCTTCGATTCCCATCACGCCCGGCAGCACGGGCGTGCCACCAATGCGGTGATCTTCGAGAAAAGCCTGTTTTTTCGGTTCAAAAGTAGACTCGATAACCAGTCCTTCGTGCAGCCCGGCGCTTTTTACTTTGCCGGTCATAATACCGCGCTCAACCAGTTTTTCTTCCACTTTTTTGAGATCCAATCCACCCGTTTCATCGAATTCCTGCAGCATAATGCCAAGACTGCCGGCTACAACAATTTCAGCACCTTCAGTGGAATTTTGCAATTCACGGCGGATGAAAGGAATGCCTGCTTCCGGTGGCAGCATGTCGATTCCTGCGGCTTTCATCACGGTTGGGATTGAACCTCGCACAGCCATTCCGATACCGCCCCAGGCCGTCCAGTCTGTGGCAATCCCGCGGGTTTGCGGCCGGGTCGTTTTAAAGCTGGAAACGAACTTGCACAGCAGGTCGTTTGCCGAGCTGTAATCTGTCTGGCCGCCGTTGCCGAATCGACCGGCAATTGAACTAAAAACAACGGCTGCACCCAGAGGCATTTCGCCCAAATTGGATAGCATATTGAACCAGCCGTCACTTTTCACATCAAACACCAGATCAAATTCTTTGGGTGATTTATCAGGCAACAAGCGGCTAATTTCCAGCCCACCGGCGTGCAGCAGCACGTCAATTTTACCGTAATTTTTGGCTATATTTTTCATCACTTTGGCCACCGCTTTTTCATCGAGCAGATTCAGGCTATAATAAAAAACCGTACCGCCAGCTGCTTCCACAGCTTGAATTGCCGCCAGTGCTGCGTGTTCACGTTCAATGGCCGCGATTACTTTTTCAACCATTGCCGGTGTCGCACGTTCGCCTTTGGCTTTTAATCGCTCAAAAATATCCCGTTTCAAACCATCTTTGTCGCTGGCAAATTTCAGGATGTCGGGACTTTGCGGATCCGGTTTTGGCGCCAAATCGAGCAGAAAAAATGTTCCGCCGGATGCCTGCGCCAAATCGGTTATGATTGCTGAAGTAATACTGCCCGCAGCGCCGGTGACGAGAAATACGCTGTCTTTATCGAGCTTCATTCCCTTCATTTCATCACTCAACGGGTTTTCCTGCAAACTGACCGTCCAGCGCTGGTTGTTTTTGTAACCAACTTCAACAATTCCAGGATCTTTTTCAGTTTCTGCAATAATTAAATCTGCAAACGCTGAAGTTTTACGGCTGGCATCAAAATCGACGGCTTTAACCAGCGCCTCTGGTTTTTCACGCTTGAACGCTTTGGTAAATCCAGCGACCGGGCCGCCAAGCGGATTGAGTGCTCCGGCATCATCGTAACCATGTTTCCCGCCGAGACGCGTGGCGGAAACAAGAAAAGTCCCTTCAGTGCCAACAGTGCTGTATAAAGTGCGCATCGTGGTGTACAACATTTTCACGCGCACGTGGGTTGCTGCTTTCCAGTCGGCAAGTGTCATTTTAGCGACAGGCTGATCACTATCCAACGCTGGTAGCCAGAAAACGCCCTGAATCGAGCCGCCTGCCAGCCAGCCCTGAATACGTTTTTCCAATTCTTCATTGGTTGGCGCATCTTCTATGAGCAGGACTTCAGCACCTTTTTTCTCTAATTTTTTAATCAGTGCTTTGCCGACGCCTCCCTGATCGCCGTGAACGATAATCCGGCTTTTTTTGCCTAACTCGACACCCGAATCTTTGCACATCTCAAGCTCAGGACGCAAAACCGGTGTTGGCAGGCGGCGCTTAATTAATTTTGTTGCTGCCATATCGCCTTTGACAGCCGCTTCAAACTGAACCGCGGGAGCTGATGGTTTTGCAGCAATCGTTGGCGCGGTTGTTTCCGCTGTTCCGCCTCCCCTTAAATCCGGCCGTTTGTCATAAACAAATCCAATCACTTTTTCGATGGTATTGAATTCGCGCAGTTGCAGCTCGTCGTCGCGTTCGATGGTGTATTCTTCACGCACGGCTGCGAACATCTCCGCCTGTTTCACGGTGTCGATGCCGAGATCGGCCTCCAAATCAAGCTCAAGATCGAGCATATCGATTGGATAGCCTGTCTGCTCGGCGATGAGATTCAGCACTTTGGTTTTCACCGGATCGTCGCCTTCAACTTCAACTGACGGAGGTGGCGGAACGACTTCGGGCTGTTTTTGGCTTGCTACTGGGGCCGGAGCGACCTGCTTTAAATCAGGTCGTTTGTCGTAGACAAATCCAATCACTTTTTCGATGGTGTTGAATTCACGCAATTGCAATTCATCGTCGCGCTCGATGCCGTATTCCTCGCGCACGGCTGCGAACATCTCCGCCTGTTTCACGGTGTCAATGCCGAGATCGGCTTCTAAATCAAGCTCAAGATCGAGCATGTCAATTGGATAGCCCGTCTGCGCAGCGATCAAATTGAGAACACGCGTTTTGACGGGATCATCATCCGAAGCAGTTGTCGCCGGGACCTGAGTAGCAGGTGCGGCCACTGGTTCTGCAGCTGGCGGAGCAGCCTGTTTTAAATCCGGCCTTTTGTCGTAAACAAATCCGATCACCTTTTCGATGGTGTTAAACTCGCGCAGTTGCAGCTCGTCGTCGCGTTCGATGTTGTATTCTTCACGCACGGCAGCGAACATTTCCGCCTGTTTCACGGTGTCGATGCCGAGATCGGCTTCTAAATCAAGCTCAAGATCGAGCATGTCAATAGGATAGCCCGTCTGCGCAGCGATCAAATTGAGAACACGCGTTTTGACGGGATCATCATCCGAAGCAGTTGTCGCCGGGACCTGAGCAGCAGGTGCGGCCACGGGTTCTGCAGCTGGCGGAGCAGCCTGTTTTAAATCGGGGCGTTTATCATAAACAAATCCGATCACTTTTTCGATGGTGTTGAACTCGCGCAATTGCAATTCATCATCGCGCTCGATGTTGTATTCTTCACGCACGGCGGCAAACATTTCTGCCTGTTTCACCGTGTCGATTCCGAGGTCGGCCTCCAAATCGAGCTCCATATCGAGCATGTCAATGGGATAACCAGTCTGTTCGGCGATCAAATTAAGCACGCGTGTTTTTACCGGATCATCACCTGAAGGAGTAGACACCGGAATCGGAGCAACAGGTGCGGCCACTGGTTCTGCAGCTGGCGTAGCGACAGGAGTCACCGGAGCAGCCTGTTTTAAATCGGGGCGTTTATCATAAACAAATCCAATCACTTTTTCCAAGGTGTTGAAATCACGCAATTGCACTGTATCGTCCCGTTCGATGCCGTACTCTTCCCGCACAGCCGCAAACATTTCAGCCTGTTTCACGGTATCGATGCCCAAATCGGCTTCCAAATCGAGCTCCATATCGAGCATGTCGGTGGGATAACCGGTTTGTTCGGCAATCAACTCCAGAACGCGTTTTTCAACCCCATTTAAACTCGGAGTCAGTTGCGCAACCGGAGCTGCTGCAGCTGGTTGGGTCGCCGGTGAAATAATTGGCGTCGCAATCGTGGCAGCCTTCGTTTTTGCGGATGTGGCTGACGCGGCAACCGGCATTTTTACGGCGCCGTTGTCTTTAATCCGCAATGTCCGTTTAAAAACTTCGATGCCTTCTGAGCCATTTTCCGTGATATTTTTGAGCCAATTTTGCCACGCATTTTGGTCAACAATGCGATATTCATAGCCCAAATTTTGTGGCGTGAGACGCTGTCCGTCTGCCGTTGGGATCCAGCGCATGAGACTCATACTGACCTGGGAACCAAATCCGGCGCCGAGGCGCAGCGCATAAGTGACTGGGTAAGCACCACCCTTTGATATATTCAATTGCCCAAGTTCGGGATCAACTTCTTTAAAATTTGGAACAGGAGGTACAATTCCTGTTTCCAATGATTTAACAGCGAGAACATCTTCAATTCCCGTTGCCATCGGGTGTCCGGTAAATCCTTTGGTATTTGATATGACAATCTGATCCGCAACCGGGCCAAAAACAGTGCGCAACGCATTAATTTCAGCCGAAGCGCTGCCGCCGCGGGCAGGAGTATATGTCTCGTGTGAAACAAAAACCGTGTGCGCCGCCATTGCACTCCGATCGATCCCCCACTTCGATTCAGCATCTGAAACCAACTTTTCCATGATTGAACAAATGTGCTCAACATCGAGGCGGGTGCCGTGAAATGCGCTGTTTGCAGTTATTGTCGCAAGCACTTCAACAATGGGCTGCATGCCGCGCTTTGCCACTTCTTCGGGTGATTCGACGACCAAAGCAGCACCACCCATTCCGACGACCATTCCATGACGACGCCGGTCAAAGGGCAACGCCACTTCTTCGACGATATCTTCTGTTGCTGCCGCTCCGGAAGCGAGGAATCCGGCCCCGAACCAACCCACGGAATTCTCTGAAGTAATATTATCCGCTGCTATTATAATGACACGTTTACACCGGCCGGCGAGAATCCAGTCCTGAGCCAAACCGACAGCCTGGGTTGTGCTGGCGCAAGCAGAATTTATTTGCGTGTTTGGGCCGCGGGCGCCGATGTATTCGGCAAATTGCGAATGCCCCATGCTCAAAACACGGAATAAAAACCGACGATCGAAGACATAGGGATCAGCTTCAATTTCAGCCTGCAATGCGGTAATCTTTTTGTCCAATTCTTTCGCGAGCCTGGAATTTGCATCATCGATGTGTGAGCGAATCGCCTGCAATTCCTGCAGCCGCGTTCGACGGCCAATATCACGCTGGTTCCCTTCAACTTCTTCAATGAGTGAGTCCGTGCCTGGAAATGCGGAGGCGAAAATGATTCCCGTATCATCCCGCAACTGGTTGGGCAGGCCCCAACGGTCGGGCAATTTCGTCCCCTTGGTAGTTGTTTTATAGCGCATCACCAACGGAATTCCTGCATCCCGCAGGGCATCAACTCCGGCTGCGATGGCGAGTGCGGTGACTGTATCCAGGGCGACCATACGATCTGCCGGATAACCAAATTCCTCGACCAAATCGAATTTACCAATTTGTCCTGCCAGTTTTATCACATCAGCGGGATCGGTGATGGACTCAAAATGAGCACCGCCATTTTCAGATTTAACCAGCCGGTGAATATTGCGGCTGACCATTTCGTCACGCAATTTCATTGGTATTTTTTCGATAAACTGCTCGCCTCGTAAAATGCGGGCAATATTTTCATCATCAAAAACACGTTGCTTGCCCGGTAATCCCAATGAGGCACCGGAAATTACCACATGGCCGCTCTGCACTGCCCGGGACGGTACTTTCTCACCGGAATAGATTTCGAATCCTTTTTCCAGGAAATCTGCGAAAAGCTTTCCAAGTTGGCCGTATTTGTCTCCGCCAGCAGGAACTGAAACCGGCAGTGGTTGATTGAAATTTACTGCCGGAGGCGCTGCATGAGCGACAGGTGGCGCCGTAACTGCAGGTTGTGCAGTTACGGGTTTGATTGAATCCAGTACCGGTTTTTCTTCAGGAATCGCCGTGCCCAGACCTTCTGCGTAAAGTCCACACAACGCAATATTAATCGAAGCAACGCCACCGACCCGTGGATGATTGGTATAAAGTGAAACGGCATCGGATTTGTCTTTCAGCACATCTTCGACAAAACCATGTAACACGCGCTTCGGCCCAACTTCCACGAAAACCCGGACACCAGCATCGTATAATGTATTGAGCCCTTTAACGAATTGAACCGGAGCGGACACTTGTTCTTTTAGCAGATCGAGCATTTGCGGAACAACATTTTCGCCCATCGGATATTTTTCACCGGTGACATTGGCGATGAGCGGAATTTCCGGCGATTTAAAATTGAGTGTCTTTAATGTCTCCACCATTGGATTGCTGGCTTGCGCAACAATTTTAGTATGAAATGCGTGACTCACAGGAATTTGCTGTGCCGTGTAACCAGCTTGGTGCATCACTTTGATCGCGCGTTCCACAGCCTCTGTTTCTCCGCCGATTACACACTGACTCAGGCTGTTGATATTGGCGATCACAACATAACCTTCCACCGTTTTCAGCAATTCCTTGACTTTTTCGAGTGGGCCCAATACCGCTGCCATCACACCGTTATCCTTCACCGAGAATTCTGTCATGCCTTTCCCGCGTGCGCTAACAGCCTGAAGTGCATCCTCAAACGGCAATGCTTTGCTGCCGACCAAAGCGCCATATTCCCCGAGACTGTGCCCCATAACCATATCCGGCTTTATGCCATAAGATTGCAACATTTCAGAGAGAGCCGTATCAACGGTTAAAACTGCGGGCTGGGTTATCTCAGTTTGTTTCAGGTCATTTTCAGCAATTGCCGTGGCTTTTTCATCTTTTTTGTCTGCATAAATAAAATCCGTCAGCGGTTTGCCAATCAGCGGCGTCATTACCTCATCTGCTTTTTTAAACAGATTGGTCACAAGCGGATCTGCATCTTTTAAATCTTCGATCATATTGACGTATTGGGAGCCCTGGCCCGTGTAAAGAAAAGCGACCTTTTTTCCCGAGCCCTGGCCGAAGAAAACGCCTTTTGCACGCAGAGCACGCCACATGCCCTCATTTTCTGAATTTAATGCTTTCAGTGCGCGTTCCCCTTTATTCGCCAAATCGGCAGCATCGGCAAAATCTATCGCCAGTCGCATTGGTGCTTTGAGATCTTTTTCTGCCGGAGCTTGAATTGCTGGAGCAGTGCCCTTTTTTGCATCAGAAAGATTTTTTTCCAACCGGGCTGCAATCGCTGATTTTGATACATCTCCAATAACCAAAGCACCACGTAATGGGGCTTTTGTTCCGCTGGTTTTCGCGGATTGCTCACCCGAACCATTGACTACAACGGAGGTGGATTTTTCTTTCAATTCACTGCTCACACGGCCCGGAATATATTCTTCAAGGACTGCATGAAAATTCGTCCCGCCAAAGCCGAAAGCGCTCACGCCTGCCCGGCGAACGCCATCTTTTGTTCTCTCCCAGGATGCCGGTTGAGTCGGCACATAAAACGGAGAGGATGCAAAATCCATCCCCGGATTCGGTTTATTGAAATTCAACGATTCCGGCAGCATTTTATGATGCAGCGAGAGCACAGCTTTCAGCATACCGGCAGCCCCGGCCGCGGCTTTAAGATGGCCAATATTTGATTTGACGGAGCCCAAAGCAACTGACTGTGTCTCGGCTCCGTTTTCATTAAAGAAATCCGCCAGAGCTTGCGCCTCAACAAGATCGCCCACAGCCGTAGAAGTACCGTGTCCCTCCAGCATTGTAGCAGTACTCGCAGAAACCCCGGCGTTTTCCCAAGCACGTTTCAAAGCAAGGTGCTGGCCTACAGGATTTGGTGCGGTAATTCCCTTTCCTTTGCCATCACTCGAAGCGCCGATTCCACGGATTATAGCGTAAATCTTGTCTCCATCGCGTTCCGCATCTTCCAAACGTTTTAATAAAAACAAGGCCGATCCTTCACCCATGACGAAGCCGTCAGCGCCGTCAGCGTATGGCCGCGAGCCGGTGGCAGAAAGCGCACCAATTTTACTGAACTTAACGAAGGTCGAGACACCGTTATTTGCATCGACACCGCCAGTTATGACAGCATCATAATCGCCAGAAACCAGGCCGTCAATTGAGGCCGAAAATGCGGCCATTGCCGAAGCACAGGCGGCATCGGTCGCATAATTCGGCCCATTAAAATTGTACAAAGCTGCCACGCGGCCGGGCACGATATTAGAGAGTTCGCCGGGCATCGTATCTTCGGTAATCTGCAAAAAATGTTTGTCGACGCCCTGAGAAAATTCCTGGAAAATTTTTTTACGCATATCATTTGAGAGACCAAGAAAACTCGGAGCTTTGAGTAATTCCTGATAAAACTCGGGAAATAGAGCTCGGCCAGCCGTCATCAAATGCAAATCACCCCCAAGAGCATTACCCAAAATGACCCCTGTCCGTTTTGTGTCGAGAGGCCGTTCCGGATAGCCATAATCGGCCAACAGTTCCCGGGCGCAACCGATGGCCCATTTCTGCGCCAAATCCATCGAATCACTCACTTTCGGCGGAATCGGCAGTCGCCATTTCAGTGGCTCCCATTCCCAGTCACGCACCCAGCCGCCAATTCGGGAATAAGTTTTATCAGGTACTTTAGGATCCGGATCAAAGTACAATTCCGGGTCCCATCTGTCTTTATCGACTTCTGTGATACTCGATTTGCTATTTATCAAATTTTGCCAGAAAGCGGCTGTGTTTGGTGCCTCCGGCATAATGGATCCCAATCCGACGACAGCAACTGCTTTGGGTGTCTTGTTCGTCATTTTTTACTCTCTAAATTTTGGTGAAATGGTGAACTTGGGTGCGCGTTTTAACCATTTTTTTAATCTCATAAATTTTTATAAACGATATTGACCAGATTTTCCATATCCGTCAGCATGCCGCCTTGAACCCGATGAATCGTTGATAATTGCAGTTTTGCCTCGAATGCACTCATTTCATCCTCACTCAGACCATCGGCGGCACAGGTCCAGCGCATCCCTTCTTCCGCAACCTTCATCGCTGCCTCCCGGGCGCCAATTCGGCTAATTAACACCAACGCATCGGCATCAAACCTGCGATCTGTTTTATCGACCAACTTCTTCCGTGCAGCGCGAATGGCTCTTTTTGCCATGGCAGCAGCGCCTTCAGCACATGCGATGAGCTCTCCCATACGAAACATGACATGTTGATTTCGTGTGAGGCGTTTTACACGGGCATTTTCCAATATATCCGCCAGCGCATGCAACCCCAGAGCAGCGACATCTGCTCCGGTATCTGGATTTGCCGCAGCACGAGTTTCCATTTCTCCAGCCATCGTGTGATAATATTGACCGCGCGTTTTCAAATGTTCCTGCCAACGGTCGCGGAAAATTGTCATTTCCATAATTTCCGAGGTTCCCTCATAAATGGTGGTGATTCGAACGTCCCGTTTATATTTTTCGACCATATATTCTTTTGTGTAGCCATATCCACCCAATGCCTGAATTGCTGCTTCAGCGGCATCATTGCCCGCTTCTGTCGCCAAATATTTCGCGATCGCGCCCTCGGTGTTGAGATTTCCGCCGTCGGTATCAATGCGTTCGGCCGTCTCTTCGATATAGGCCCGCGAGGTCTCGAGTCGAACGATGTGGGGAATGATTAATTTATGAGTATAGCCTTGTTTTTTTGAGAGAGGCTCCCCGCCCTGAATACGCTCTGCTGAGTACGGAATTGCCCGGTCCAGCGCAGCCCAGCCACCACCAAGCCCAAAAGCTGCCACCATCAAACGGGTGTAGCCGAATACCAATTGCGCCTGAAAAAGGCCGCGCCCTTCTTCGCCGCCGAGGAGACGGTCGGCATCAACATAAACATCATTTAAATGCAATGAGGCTGTATTGCTCGCTCGAATTCCATGTTTATCTTCCGGTTTTCCGTGGCCAAATCCTTCGGCGCTGCGCTCAACCACAAACCAGCTCGGGCCACCCGGTGTCTTGGCAAGAATTGTGTACAAATCCGCAAAACCACCATTGCTGATCCACTGTTTATTCCCGGTAATTTTATATCCCACGACTTTGCCATCTTTTTCAACCGGCGTCGCGATCGTTCGCAAAGCACCCAAGTCACTGCCGGCATCCGGTTCGGTGGCTCCGTAAGCAACGAGCAAGCCTTTTTCGGCAATTTTTGTCATCCAGATTTTCTTTTGTTCTTCAGTTCCGCCAAATATGATTGGATCACTACCCAAAAATGTGGCCAATACTCCTGTTGCCACGCCGAGATCGATATGTCCCATTTTTTCGCAAATGCGATAGACATCGAATGCGCCACCACCCATTCCTTCGTATTCCTCAGGGATAAAAAGCAGGTGAATACCGAGTCCTTCTTCGCCTTCGCCAAATAATTGTTTGACAATTTCAATGGGGAATTCATCGTTATGATCAAGTTCGATAAGTTTTGCATCCGATAACTCTCCAGCAGCAAATTCATCAATCATGTCCAATGTCATTTCTAATGATTCTTTGTCCAGTCCAGCTTTCATAATTAAATCCCTCAAATTGGTATTACAAGCAATTTGGCGCTTCTATTTTTTAAATTTATTTGCGTTTGAAAATGTGTGCTGAAAAGATTGGTTTCCTGAATATAACTCAAATAAAGTGCATGCTAATTTCTATAAAATACCTGCGCTATCTTGGTCGAATAGGAGAAAGGTATTAAAAATCAATTATTAATTTTAGAGAAATTCTAAAATGTAACTCTTCTCAGAATCTCAAAATTTCGTTATTAAATTCAATTTACTATTAAAATGAATAATGAATATTGTTCATTTCACTTTACGAACGTGCTTATATTGGCAATTCTGGAGCCACTATTAACCAATTCCTGTCATCTATATGTTTTTTAAATAAATAGGCAACCAACTATAAATTAAAATAAAAACTGAATTTCGCATTTTTTACAATAATAAAATGAGATTCTCATAATTGAGAAATAATCCGTAAACTGGATGAGAAGAATTCCGGGAATAAGGAGGCACTTATTTTATACAAAAACAAATTTTATTAATGGATTCCCCGGCAACTAACCTTTTTTCCAACTTACATGAAAAATTGAATTAACCTGAATTATTCAAATTTTCTATAAAACATGCTTAACATATTTATCATTATACTGTTGAATGTAGATTGATGAAAAAATGCAGTTTTTTTAAAAAGCACCTCACGGAGAGTTGCTGAGCTCGCAGAGATTTGTTTTTTAAATCTTTAAATCTTTTCTTTGTGGGCGTTGTGACTCTGCGTGAGAATTATTCAGGTTAAAAGCCTCTAAGCAAATTTTATATTAATAGGAAAATGACTTTGGTGGGATTATATCTTCAGTTAAAATGGGGAATGCAAAAAAAAAGGCGTGAGCAAAACTCACGCCTTCCAGTTTTTGAGAGGAGGAGAGTAGTTTTTAAATAGATTCGTCACCATCGACAATTATTTCAATATCTTTGTTTTTCTCACCTGGTTTCGATTTGAATTTGTAGATTTTTTGACGCGTTTTATTCTTCGGAATCATTATATCTTCATCAGCAGATTCCCAATGTAGGTTGTGTTCACCGTGGGGCATTCTTTTTTTGATTATTTTCATGTCCCGACCGTGGTAACTGGCTTCATCCAATTTTACTTTTACTGAATTTTTTACGCCTTTTCGAATGAAGTTAACCACTAATTCATCGCCACCGTCATATTCGGACAGCGTTTTTACAAGATCATCGCCATTATTAATTTTGTCATCATCGATTCCTATGATAACATCGCCTGCCAGAAGACCCGCGGTCGCAGCGGCCGATTTTTTAGTAACATCAAGTACCAATACGCCACTTCGCTGCTCTACTTTAAAATACGCAGCCAATTCTTTTTTGTCCAAATCATGATATTCAACACCTAATTTTGGCCGATCGCCAATAAACATGATGTTCCCCATTCCTGCATCTCCGGAAAAAACAAAAGTATTATTTCGCTCTTTTTTCCCCAATTTAACTTTCATTTTCATTTCTTTTCCAGAACGCAGAATTGTCAATTCTACCGTATTTTGAGCTCCGGTTTTCGCTACCATTTCCGAGAACTTTTTAGCGAGTTCGACAGATTTGCCATTGAAAGCGATTATAACATCCTCATCCTGTATTCCAGCTGCTTCAGCGGGACTCCCTTCAATAACGGATGTGATCAGCAATCCGGATTGCTTGCCAATATCAAGAGCGGATCGCAATGACGCAGTCAACTCTTGCACACTCACTCCGAGAAATCCTTTTTCATCTTTAGAAGAACTCGCTGATAGGGATATCACCCCGAGTAAAAACAATGACAGGAAAGAAAGGACTGAAAAATTAATTATCCTGCTATTTTGTATCCATTTTCCCATTTTAATTCCTTTCGTTTGAAAAATTAAATCAAAACACACTATAATTAAATCAGAAGTGAGACGGCCGTGCTTTTAATAAAGTTTTAAAAGAAAATTTTACGCTCAAATCTACCTGAAAAAGCGACAACGAGTATTAAGATTACTCTTGACTTTTCACGAAAATGGTGTACATTAAAACAGTGAACATAAAAACAATAAATTTTATTTACACTTTTTAACATAATATTCCGATATCCTTATTTAATTTCTTCTCAAATCACCACGGCTGATTTCCCGGACTTCGTCACTTAATTCAACGAAAGGTAAATATGACTCGTATTACTGGACTTAAAAAAATGCGAAAAATTGGAGATGTGATAAAATCGGCAACAGATGGAATTGAAAAAAGCCTTTCAGTTGAAGAAATTCTCAAAAAAGTGGGTGAGGCTGGCATCGAAATTGAACCCAATGAAATTGACGCCATTTTAGCATATCTCATCGCACACGATAATCAAATTCAAGTCGTTGAACACCGATTTTTTCATAAAAAACCAAATAAATCTTCTGTTTTGAAGCATTCGAAAAAATTTCCCGAGTAACAATTCCTCAGTCTCAGCCTACATCCATCTTGTTAAATAAACTTCCCGGTATTCCAGATATTAGCCGCTTGGTTTCATTTTATAATTACAAGAGACTCTGCCACACACTAAAAAACAGATTGATATTTCATTTGATTATGTGGTATTTATCGTTCTGAACAATGAATTTTCGAACAAACCAGCTTTTAAGTAATTTTTGAAAGCCATAATATCTGAAAAAACAACGAGATATTCACTTTAATTTTATTGTCAACTATTAATGTGTTTTGCCCGGGCTTTAGTTCTCTTTTAGAGCTAATTTTACTTATATCAAAACAGGATGTACTTTATGCAGTATTTCTTCGGTTTTTTTGTGGCGAAACGGAGCGTGTTTCTCATAAGTATTCTTATTTTATTGCTTTATGGTTTTCCGTCGTGTTGTGATGATGACAACGCTACAAGTGCGGATGACACTGCGGCAGATTGCCGTTATGAAGTCGAAGAAGAAGGCATTCTTATCAGGAACACTTTGATGATTATCATCCGTGGTTTTTCTTTTTAAAAAGTGATCATAGGGATATTACGTGGGATCTTACCAACCCCAGTTTTGTTCCAGACGGGAACTTGGCAAATATGTATAAAGTAGATAGTTTACGTTTACGAATCACCGGTGTACGAGCACCAGCAAATATCGATAATCCGGTTCGGCTTTGGGCGTGGCCATTATTATTCTACATATCGAAAAATTTGATTGACTGGTATCATTAACTAATAATTCAATTCATCTCAAAAACAGAAATGCTTCATGCAAACCATACCCATTTAGAACCATATTAACTCATTCGTGTTTATGCCTAGTGTTGTAATATGGATCATCTGTTATTTGATCAATAATTAAGGTTTACAACCCTTTGACTCTTTTTGATACTGGAGAATTTTGATGATTACAGCAATATCTTTATTGTTTGGGAGAATTTTATTGAGCATAAATCTATACCTGATAATGAAATAATTAATAAACTGCTGCATTAGAAAAAAATTGGGATTTGAGTCTTGTTTTTAAGTCTGTTGTTTAATGGGCCACATCCCCCCCCATATCACACTACCAACCGAAATCCCAGCAAGTGTGCTAATTTATTACTTATCGAAAGGAGTTGATAAAATGAAACTAAAGTTTTGCAGCTTAATTTATCTACTGCATCTTCTTTTTTTATTTACCAGTAGTTGTAAGGATTCCAGCACAGGGCCTCCAGATCGCCCAATTGAATGGTCGTTTCTTGGGCTTGATGGTATACATCTTGAAAGACTTGTATTAAGCGAAGGTAAACTCTATGCATGTGCTGGAAAAAATGGATTATTCCGTTTGAATACACCATCTGGTAATGATAATGAATGGGAATTCCTCGGTTTAGCAGACGAACGATTAGAAGATCATAAAGGAGTTTCTGATGTTGTGACATTAAATGACACACTCCTTGTAAGCCATTGGGCCGGAACTGACCATTTTGATAAAGCAGGTATTTCTCGTTCGAGCGACAACGGTATGAGCTGGACAGCTATAGATAATGGATTTATTAAAAATATACAATACCCCACTTCCGCATTTCTACTCACTTTAGATCAAAACTTGCTAAATCCTGATCTTGTTATTGCGGGGAGTTTTTCTGATTGCACAGATGTCTATTTTAGCAAAGATTTTGGTCTCTCATGGAATGCTTTTTCCAATGTAGTACCCTGGACACAAAAGCCCTTTAATATCGCACACTTTCATCCCAAAAACGAGAATGAAATATGGGTTGGTATGAATGTAATAACTAGCACTGTTCGCCCTTTCCTGTATCGAACTGTTGATTTTGGCGAAAGCTGGCAATCAATTATCGAATACCCTTATAATCCAGATGCGCCAGGTGTTTATCTAGAAGATATTGCGTTTAGTATCAGTGAAAGTAACACGGTGTTTGCTGCATTAAGTAAGGTTCTTCTAAAATCCATGGATTCAGGAGTTACATGGACCACAGCCATTGATACACTTGATAGCGGAATTTTCTGGAACATAATAGGTAATCCAACAGATGGAGACCAGTACATTGCGTGTACTACCGATAGTCTTTACCAAACGTTCGATGAAGGAAAAACTTGGGAAACGCTCATGGCAAAACCTGAAAATACGCGAATGATGAAAGACCTTGTGGTAGACTGGAATAATAAAATGCTTTATGTAAATACCTATAATCCATCAAATGGAGTTTACAGATTACGTTTTGAATAGGAGATTTGAAAATGAAAAAGTCGCATTTTTTTATCATAATAGCGGTATTGCTTTTGGCTGAATGGCTAAACGCTCAGGATAAACTGTTCAAATTGGATACAAAAGAATATCGATTTAATGAAAATGACCAAAAATGGTATACATATTTTCAAAATCGGTTTGGTGATCAGATATTGCTTAATAGAGTTATTGTACGATTTACTGATCGAAGGAAAATTGAAGATTTTGAGTTTACTAAATATGGAATTTACGATGTAAATTTAATATCTAAACGCTTCCTAAGCGGATTCTATGTTCTTAAGGTTTCTCAAAGTAGTGATCCATTTTTAGTTGCACAGCAATTGCTTGATTCAGGCCAATTTGATGTATTGGAGTTTGATGCACTGGGGAGCCAAGAAAGCACACCTAATGATAATAAATATCAGGATCAATGGAATCTGTTTTCAACAAAACGCGACATGGAATATGCCTGGGATATTAGCGCTGGAAATCCATCAATAATCGTAGCTGTCATAGATGGGGGCGTAACTTATAATCATGTAGACATCGACAAAAATATCTGGGTAAATAGTGGAGAAGATGACGGTGATGGTATTCCTGAATTTTTCTCAACTGCATCTGGCGGGGATATCGATGGTGTTGATGATGACAGTAATGGGTACATCGATGATCTAATTGGATGGGATTTTTATAATGATGATAATTTAGCCAGTGGAGATGAGGTACACGGCTCTGGTGCCGCAGGAATTATTGCTGCTGAGGCAAATAATACAATCGGTGTATCTGGGATTGCAGGTGGTTGGGCAGGATCCGATGGAGTAAAGTTGATGGTCGTGGGTGATGTAGATTCAAGTCCAGCACCCGTCGTTTCAGCAATGGCTGCAGCAATTGAATATGCGGTTGAAAATGGCGCTGACGTGATAAGTCTTAGCCAAACTGTTATAGAACCGTCTTCTGCATTAAATGATGCTATAAATTTCGCTGCAACAAATAATGTATTGGTAGTTTGTGCCACTGGAAACCATGGAGGAGATAATTCAGCTGATCCAGTTATGAAATATCCAGCACGATATTTTAAAACAATATCTGTGAGGGCAACAACAGAAGATGATGAGATAATTAATAAACCGAAACATTGGAAAAAACCGGGATATTAGTCTTATTTACTTGTCGGTTATTATAACAGGGCTCGCCTCACTCCATGGCACACCGCGCCTGAAATCCCTGCTAAACGCATTCACTTGCAACCACAAAAAGGAGGTGGCAAAATGAAATTGTGCTGTTTTATTTATCCGCTGCTGTTTCTTTTCCTAATACCAACAAGCCATGGACAGGGTTGGCAATGGGTCAATCCGTTGCCGCAAGGCAATACACTGTATGATATCCATATTTTTGATGCCAACAGTGCTATTGTTGTTGGCGATGCCGGTACGGCAATGCGCACCAGTGATGGTGGAGAAAATTGGGATATTCAACACAATGTTTCCGGCGTATTCGGTGAATTGTGGGGAGTTGATTTTAACAGCGCCACGGGTGTTGCTGTTGGCCGGGGTGGTGTTATTATACGAACGACGGATGGCGGTAACACCTGGCAAAAACAAGTATCTGTTACATATCTGGATTTGTACGATGTTGTACTTATTGATTCAATGCTTGGTTTTGCCATTGGTGGCCATACCGGAGAAGGCGGCATTATGCTGCGCACTGATGATGGCGGGCTCTCCTGGATCAGTCTTGAAGTGCCGGATGATGTGGCTGAGTTCCGCAAAATTACTTTTGTAAATAAGAATTTTGGTGTTGCAGTTGGATTTGACAACTTTACTTACAAGACCGTTGATGGTGGTGAAACCTGGACACATCACATATTTCTATCAGATCCCAATAAAAGCCCGCTTGATGTTGTATTTTTTGATGAAAACCTGGGTATTGCTGTAGGAAAAAACGGAGGTATTGTGCGGACTGAAGATGGTGGTGATACCTGGACTCAACCCGAGCGCATTACCAGTATAGATATTCACAGCGTTTCCTTTTTGGATAGTTTAACTGTACTAGCGGTTAGTGGTGGTAGAACAATACTCAGTTCAGACGCTGGTAAGACGTGGGGTAATGAAACCACGCTATATAATCAGGGTACTTTTCGGGCAATCCGATTTGCTAATAGCACAAAAGGATATATTGTTGGCTCTTCGGGGTTGATTTTTACTACAAATAATAGTGGACAAAACTGGACAAGATACTCTAATGGCATCACTGAAGATCTGAGAGATGTGTGTTTTCCAGATAGTGAATTTGGTGTTGCCGTTGGCACCGATGGTACGATCATCAAGACAACCGACGGAGGCAACTCCTGGTTGACGCTAGATGGTGGTGGTAAAAATCGGTTTCAAGCAGTTAGTTTTATAGACAGGCAAACCGGGGCTACCGTTGGGGATAATGGAGCCATTATTGATGTCGATGGAGTTATCCTTTGGACGAAAAGCGGCGGCCAGGTCTGGTTAAATATTCAGAGTCCAACACCTGAGGGACTCGATGATATTTACCTGTTTAATGACTCAACTGCCGTCATAATCGGTAATAATAACATCTATAAAACATGGAATACCGGTAATTCGTGGATGCTAACATTCGAAGGCATTTCCGTACATCCTGAGAAAGTTAATTTCTGGAATGCGGATACTGGAATGGCGGTTGGTGGGAATGGCCCCACAATTCTGACAACTACAGACGGCGGCGTCACCTGGGTGAAGCGTGAAACTGATGTCATCTGGGATCTTAACGATGTAATATACCGCGACTACAATTCTGCTGTAGCAGTTGGCAACCGTGGAACCATTCTACTCACAGACGATAGCGGTATATTTTGGCGCTCGGTCGAGCCAAGTTTTGAAAGAGGATTGACTTCAGTTCGTTTTTTAAATCATCTAATAGGCATTACTGTCGGTTCACAAGGAGCAATGTTTAAAACCATTGACGGGGGCGAAACCTGGGTGCGACAAGCGAGCGCAGTTGGTGATTTTTTAACCGGAGCAGCAATTACTGGGAAAAATAGTGCCGTGGTGGTTGGTGTTGTAGGTACTATTCTGAAAACCAGTCAATTACACACCGTATCAGTTGAATACGGTTCTCCTCCGGAAGGCACCCTTTCACTGGATTTTGTGTTAGAGCAGAACTATCCCAACCCATTTAATCCCAGCACGACTATTTCATATGAAGTTCAAAACAAAGCCAGATTTAATCTAACGGTTTATGATGTCAGGGGCCGGCAAGTTCGGGAGTTGGTTGATGGATTTCATGCTCCCGGAAGCTACCGAACACAATGGAACGGCCGGGACGATATCGGTTGGCCGGCTCCAACCGGCGTTTATTTTGTCAGGATGAGCAGCAATGCCCAAATGCAAGTTATTAAGCTGTTGTATATCAATTAACAGTATACGATTGTCATCTCAATATAAATATCAGGAGATAATCAAATGTTAATAAAACAAAAGCAGATGGCAGTGAAGCTGCCATCAAGAAAATCTTTTTGTATTTGTTTAATCATAACAATTATTTTAGTTATCAATACCACAGCAATTTGCCAGGAGCGGCTTGTCTATTCGGAGGCCCCGGATAGTTTTAAAGAAAATGGTGTTTACTATTCCAACCGAATAACGCTCAAATTCAATGAAAAGGTATTTGAGCTTGGAGAAGGAGTCGTTAACACAAGTATCTCTGAAATTCCAGCAAATCACTCATCACTAAAATCTGCATTTATCAAGTTGGAACAAAAATATGGTACATTTTCTTTCCGAAAAAAAATGCCCAATGCCCGCTGGGGAGACGTCTGGCGTACACATCGCGTCACAAAGAAACCCGTTAAAATCCACGAGTGGTCACAGCTGTTTAGTCTTGAGTTTGACAACTTTGTACCAGTCGATAGTGTTTTGCGATTAATTCGCACATTTTCAGAAATCAAATATACACGTGGCCCAGTTGTCGCTATCGCCGATTCTGAACCAGACGATCCGCATTATGTTGATGATGAAGATTTGCAATGGTATCTGTTTAAAACAAACTCAGAAGATGCTTGGGATATAACAAAAGGAAATTCGAATCTTCGAATTGGTATTGTCGATTTTGACAATCCATATACAGCACATAAAGATTTTTGGACTGGGTCCGGCACATCAGGAAATAGTAAATTTGATGAAACACCATCAGGATCAGGGGTGGGTGATCATCCTACTAAGATTGCCGGATTAATTGGCGCAGCAACGGATGATGGTGACGGGATCACGAGTTTGGGTTGGAGTTTAATGATGAATGCTTACAGGGCCTCCGGCGACAATGATATTGTAAATCAAATGAATGCAGCCATCGACGATGGATGCGATGTTATAAATTGCAGCTTTACGTTATACTCTGACGAGAAAACCTTCGATAGTGGCTGTGGGTGTGATATCAGGGAACCATTGCAGAGCGGACAACTCTTTGATGATATTGAAGAAGTCTTTGATGATGCAGCCACGGCAGGAATTGTGGTTGTCGGTACGATGGCAAATAGTGGTTATAACAGAATTGACAATCCCGAAAAACCTGGTTGTAACCCAGATGAATGTTCTGATAGTGTGGTGCCTTTTACTCCTTATCCCGGGGCTTATGACGACGTAATTTGCGTAACTGCAACGGATACAGATGATGATGTTCCTAATAATTATAACTTCGGTAATTTTATTGATGTATCAGCCCCGGGAATTAATATTTTTAGTACAACTACAGCTGATACATATGCAATAGACAACGGCTCTTCTTTTTCCGCACCAATTGTTTCCGCATTAGCCGGTTTGATTCTTTCTGTTAATCCAAATCTGTCCATTTCACAAGTAGAAAATGTAATTGAGAGTACAGCAGATCCAATAAATGAAACTGCATCGAGGGGCGGGGCTGGCCGCATCAACGCTTACGAAGCCCTCAAATACACCATCGAAAACCACGGTGGCACAATTGGCGGCAACGGTGAGACAGTAATATTTCATGAAGACATAACGATTTCCAGTGGCGTTACACTGACCATTGAAAGTGGAACGACAGTTGAGCTTGAGCCCGACATAAAGTTCACTGTTAACGGTATATTAGATGCACAAGGCACATCATCCAATCCAATAACATTTAAGCGGAATGGCAGTTCCGGCACCTGGGATGGCATTTATATTTCCGGCAGCTCAGCATCTTCAACCGAGCTGGTTTACTGCACCATCAAAAATGCCTCAATCGGTATTGATATCAGTAATTCTGATCCGCTCATTGAAAAATGCTATGTGCATTCCTGCTCAAGTTATCCCTTAAAGCTAACATCCGGCGCCACCCCCAAGGTGTTGAATAATAAATTTTATGCAGCCTCGACACATGCTGTTTACATTTCTTCCGCCGGTGGAGATTTTGGCGCTAACGAGTTTCGCACCTCGTCTGGTACCACATATGGTGTTTATGTCACTGGTTCAATAGCCAATCCAAGTTTCGACAATAAATGGGGTGATGGTGGTAATTTGTTTGATCTGTCCAATATCGCATCCAATGGTGCCTATGCAGCCGGTGGTTATCCAGAATTTGGCAGTAATGGCGCCCGGGAAGGTGAAAATGATTTCATCAACCGAGGCAGTAGCGATTATTATATTACAAATAATACCGGCAGCACATTTGACGCAGAATACAATTACTGGGGCGGCACACCACAAGTAAGTTGGTTTGGTGGTGATGACAATGTAGATTACAATCCTTACGAATCTTCATCTAATAGCGCCGGACCAAGCTGGAAAATTATGGTTGATCCTTTTCAGCCAGGTCTAACCAAATATGAGGAGGGTAATTACGCTGAAGCGCTGGCCGAGCTGAAATCTGTTTTAGAACAAAACGAAGAATCTGATGGTGCTGTGGGCGCTGTTTTCAAAATGGCGATGTCAGCAAGTAAAATTGATGTGCTCGCTGAACAAGAAGCCTTCCTTGTCGATTTGTCTAATTCGGAAAACACTGAAGTACAATACATGTCCCGTGTCTGGCTGGCCTATTTATATTTTCAGCAGCAAAAAATGCAAGATGCTGAAAAGATAGCCTTGCAAGCCCCCACAGGCTCTCTTGCAGAACGGAGTGAGCTTTTAGCGCTTGTTTCCTATTATTCATCGTTGGGTGATACGCGGTCGACCACCCGCATTGCTGAAATTTTAAAAGATCATCATAAGGATGAATATCTTACCTATGATTTAGGTGAAGCTGTGAATAATCAGTTGGTATTCCAAGATAATCTTACCAAAACCACAGCAGAAAAAAACGCGGGTTTTAGCCTAACCAACTACCCCAATCCATTTAATCCAGAAACGATTATCTCCTACAATTTACCACAAAAAAGTACGGTACTTCTTAAACTGTACGACCTCCGTGGCCGTTTAATTCAGGTTTTGGTAAATGGGATCCAAGATCAAGGAATGCATGAAGTATCCTTTAATGCAAGTGGGCTGCCTTCGGGTGTTTATCCGTATACAATTGAGGCTATGGGTCGTAAAGCTTCTGCCCGACTGACGATTCTGAAATAGCGCCCTAAAGAAGACGGATTTACTGTCTAAAACAGTTAATCTTAATCTGATTAAATTTTAAAACAGAAGCAGAAATAAATTAATTGGACTTATCACTAAAAGCAGCGTATTGTGCTGCTTTTTATGTTTGGCCAAGTTCTATTGAAAACGCCCGACATAAGTGAATATAATTACATACTGTGTTGATAGCACCTTTGAATATATTGGGTTGTGTAATTGAAAGATATTCACTCCTATCATCATATAAAGAATGTCCGAGCAGAATTTCTTTATGTTACAGTGGTAATAAAAAATAATTACCGGCTCCACAGCGCATTGTTTTGAAGAAAAAAGTAGCATTTTATGCATGCAAATGTTATCTTATTTGCTGATTTATCATAATCGGTTACCTATCACCTCAGACTCGCTATGTAATTGACGCTGCAGTTTCTACGATACATTATTTCAAACCTGCAAAGATATAGTGTAATTTAAATATAAAGAAAGGTCATTTATGGCTACTGAAAAAATTTATGCAATCGGCGATGAAATTTTTACCGAATGCGGCAAATGCAAATCAGAAATGCACCACATTGTAACAACGATGAAAGACGACAAAGTAAAAAAAGTAATGTGTAAAGGGTGCAATTCAACACATGTCTTCCGCGTCAAGAAAAAGAAAGCCGTAAAAGCCGGTGCTGCTGACAAGCCGAAAGTTAAACGCCGATCCAGCAAAAAAGACTGGGGAAAATTGACGGCAGATATGCAAGATGACGAATTTATTGATTACAATATGAGCCTTGATTTTACGCAACAGCGCGGCATCAAACATCATAAATTCGGTAATGGTGTGATTATAAAAGTATTGGCTACGACGCAACTCGAAGTTGTTTTCCAGGATTCAATTAAAATTCTGGTGCAAAATTATTCGATGAATTGATGAAAATAAAAAAAGCCTCTTAAGAATAATTGAGAGGCTTTTTTTTTCATTAAATCGTTTTCGGTTACTTCAAAAGCATCATCCGTTTTGCCGCAACAAAATCTGCTGTTTTAAGAAAATACACATAGATTCCACTCGGCATCTGTTGCCCCAACTTATTCTTGCCATCCCACACAAACTCGTGCATCCCCGGGCCAAAATTTCCTTGAGCAACTTCGCGAACTTTTTTTCCCAAGATATCATAAATCACAAGTTTTACTTCAGACTGTTCCTGCGGAATCGAGAAGGAAATTGTTGTTTCCGGGTTGAAAGGATTGGGATAATTTTGATGCAAAGTAATTGACGTCGGCACAAATTCAACGGTTTCCTCTGTGATTCCCAACGGAATGGATTTTACAACACGCAAATCATCGACAATTATTTCGCCATACCTGTTGGCTCCCTCAAAATATGTCATTTGAAAGCTGTCGATACGCAAAGCGTCATCCAGTATTCCATCACCAATCCAGCTACCAACACCATCATTCATCATGTCCCAGGTTACCAGTTTCCAGCCAATCCAATCGATGACGAACCAGGGGCTAACTTCGTGGCCGCCGCTGCCTGCAAGATTATCATCGAGTGCAAACCGGAATCCATTGCCGCTACCATCGCCAAAAACGTAGGCCTGTAACGTGTATTCTTTATCAAATTCAACAGCCCGGGGTGCGCCTTTTGAGAGATAAAGCCGGAGAAGGTGGGAGCTGGTGGCGCTATCCCAGCCGTAGGATATTTTCATAGCTCCCGTGCTTTGCGTGATTAAATTGGTATTCTCGCCCTCGAGCGTGTAGCGGGTTGAATCTGTATCAATTCCAAAAGTTGATCCACTTTGGTGTGGCTGCCACCAATTTTCAGTGATCCCTGAATCAAAATCATCAATACTTGTTACATTGAAATAGTTCTCTCCGGTCGTGAAGGAGAAATTGCGGATAATTCGTGTGGCATTTCCGAGCAGGTCGGCAACGCCGGTGTCTATTTTTATTTTGTACAATGTGCCTGGCTCAAGATCAACTTCCGGAAAGAAGTTGACGCTTGTCTGCTCATAAGAATTATAAAACTTCCACGTGCCGGCAACCTTTTCACCCGTTGCACTGATGAACAATGAAAACAGATCAGCGGAATGTGTGCTATCGTTTAGCAATTCATCAAAAACGATGTTGACCACCGGACGTAATTCAACAAACTTGACGCCATTGAGCGGATATACCGTCAGTACCGTAGGGGCATGATTGTCGATTCCTGTTGTAAATGTAAATTCAAACGGATCGCCCGCAATGCCGTCGACGTTGCCATCGATTGAAACACCGCGTGAATCATGCGCTGTCGTGTCTAAAATTACTTTATATTCCGTCAGCGGCACCAGACTTTCGGGGTTGATAATCAATCGCTTATCGCCATTTTGCCAGATAAATTCTGTTGAAATATTGGGTGTGATTTGTAAAGCATTTTCAACAGTTGCACGATCCATTTCCCGGTTAAAATTTAACTGAATCAAGGCCAGAATGGAAACACTGGTATCGCCGTTTGCAGGAATTGTTGAAGTTACCTGCGGTGGCGTGCTCGATAAAAGTTCCATATCGGCAAAAGTAAAAAAATCATTTTGTATTGTCACCTGCATTGAATCGGGATAATACCCTTCTTTTTCCACTTTTAAACTGAATGTTGTGTCTGGCAAATCTTCAAAAAAGAAAAATCCGTTGTGCAATAAATCCGGGTTGGTGGTGTATTTATTAAAAAGTGACTGAAAAGTGTCAGTAACAACGACGCTGTCCCCGAGCTGTACTCGCACACCATTGAGAGGCAGGCCGGTTTCCTTATCTGTAATATATCCCGTGACGATACCGATTGGAGGCAGTTGAATTTCATGCAACTGCAAAATTGACCAGAAAAACGTATAGGCCTCCAGCCTTTTCCAGTCTGCGTTCATGTTGCGCATATTTTGAATTGGGTGCGTGTGAAATCCGCCTTCGCTTAATTCTGAGGGCATCGTTGTGCGCCGGTTAACGGAAAGATACGGCCCGCCATTACACCCACCATAAAAACTGCAATCACCGCGCGATCCAATCGTTGGAATACGATAACCATCCGTCAGGTTTTGCAGCATAATATCACTCATCGCTTTGCCGCCATTTGGCACTTTTTCGCGGCCATCAGAGTATTGCCCCCAAAGCAACAAAGTGTTGTTCGCCGTGGAGGAACCCGCGTTACTGTGAATAGAGTGATACCAATCGGCGCCCAATTGATTTGCTTCATCGCTGCGCTCACTGAGTCCAACGCTTACCTGATCATTTTCGCGTGAGATATACGCGTCTTCGATATCTGTTCTATCGAGCAGCATTTTCTGTAAGGCGAGACCGACACGCAGCACTTTTTGGGCTTCAGAATAATTGTAAATCCCCATATTTTCAGTCCGGCTATGGCCCGGATCCAGATAAATCGTCCACCCTTCGAGGCCGGTAATTTCCTGAGCCCAAGTTACGGAAGGCAGGAGCAAAAGTATGATAAAGAAAAACATTTTTTTCATGAGAGTGCTTTCAATTTTAAATACATGCAACAGAATTTATTATTTCTGGCCAATTTTTACAGAATATATCGCTCCCTGCCCCAAAACATCATAAACCAGGCTTTGCCCGTCATGTCCCCACGATGGATTCATTTCAAGAATATCCGCCGAAGCGGTAATTTGACTGCGGTCACTTCCATTTGCTGAAATTATATAAATTTCCGATTCAGTAAAATGATGGCCATCGTCTTTGCTGATCATAAAAACCAATGCTTTGCTGTCGGGCGACCATTTTGGTCGATCACCAACCCCGAGATCGACTAAATTGCTTCCGTCAGAATTCATGGCAAACATACTTCCACCTACGACTTCGAAGGCAATTTTAGAGAAATCCGGCGACCACGATAAATTAATAATCCGTTTTCCGGAAAAATCAGACACCGGTTCAACGGATTCAGCCGAGGAAAATTGGCGCACCAGAGATCGTCCTTGAATCATGTATAAATCATGGCTCGCTTTTACTTTGGCAGATTTTAATTGGGGGTTTTCAACACGCACAGTATGGACGCCCTTGCGGTCGGCAAAATAGACATTGCCATTATTCATCCAGCGAGGAATATCGGGCATCGATTTCTGAAAGGTAACAATAGTTTGCGCTGACTTCTGTCCAACATCAAAGATTTTGACGGCCGAATAACGGCGGATACCCCGGTATTCCGCAACCCGCGCCAGAATGTGATTCTGCTTTGGCGCCCACTGCATGCCAAAACCAGCGCCGATTTCATCGTTGAGCTCGGTTATCTTTTTAGTGTCAGCATCCCAAATGAGGATGCCGCGGTAATTGGCCTTGGTAAACGCGAGAAAGCGACCATCGTAAGACCAACCCGGGTTCATGTAAATTTGATTTTCGTGCTCAACTATTTTTACCGGTTCCGATGTCGTTTCCCATTGACCCGCAAAAATCGGGCTGACGGTAACCAATGAAATGAGGTAAAATATCCAATTTTGTTTTTTCATTTTTTACTCCAACTGAATCTGCAATTGGCAAACAATGTTCTGCAATTTATGAATTGAATCCCCTCATTTATAAATTTTAAGGGGTGCACACTTTAATTAATCAAATAAACTAACGCAAGAGGAAAATAGCCTTATTTCATCTGAGTTCTGATCATTTAACTGGATTCCCGGATGAAAAGTTCTATATTTTATCGACACAAAATTGAGTTATTATTATAATTTAGCATCTCTTCCAGGCATTAACATTTCACTTGAGGAACCAGAATGCTTTCCAAACTTCCCCACGTCGGCACCACCATTTTTACGACGATGAGTGCATTGGCTCAGAAAGAAAACGCTCTCAATCTTTCGCAAGGTTTTCCAGATTTTAATTGTGATCCTGAGCTTATCGATCTTGTGCATTACAATATGAAAGCTGGAAATAATCAATATGCACCCATGCAAGGTCTGCCCCTTCTGCGGCAAAGAATTGCTGAAAAAACAGACCGGCTTTACGGTAAAAAATACGACCCGGAGACGGAAATCACACTCACATCCGGGGCATCGGAAGGATTATTCTGCGCTATTTCAGCCTTGGTCCACCCGGGTGATGAAGTGATTATTTTCGATCCGGCTTACGATCTTTACATTCCGGTCGTTGAACTCAACGGTGGCAAACCGGTACAGATCAAACTCAATTTTCCAGAATATTCCATAGATTGGCGCCAGGTAAGAAATGCCGTAACTCCTAAAACGAAACTCATTATTCTCAACTCACCGCACAATCCCACAGGCGCGATTATCACCGCCGATGATTTGCAGCACCTCGCAGGCATCGTGAAAAATACCGACATTTTTATACTCAGTGATGAAGTCTACGAGCACATTATTTTTGATGGAGAGCCCCACACCAGCATGATGACACATGCAGAATTAGCCCAAAGAGCCATTGTGTTGAGTTCGTTCGGCAAAACCTATCACGCTACCGGTTGGAAAATCGGTTATGCGGTTGCGCCGACTGAAATTTCCCGGGAACTGCAGAAAATTCATCAATTTAACGCCTTCACAATAAATACGCCGATTCAACATGCGCTGGCCGAATACATTTTAAAGGAAGAGAAATACCTCGGTTTGGCAGCGTTTTACCAGCAAAAACGGGATAAATTTTTGCTGGTGATGCACAACTCCCGTTTCAGAGCAATTGCTTGCAAAGGCACCTATTTTCAGATGATGGACTACTCTGCTATCAGCAATCTGCCCGACACGAAATTTGCCGTTGAATTGACGCAAAAACATAAAATAGCCTCAATTCCGGTCTCTGTTTTCTATCACGATCGCGATGACCACAAGGTAATTCGATTTTGTTTCGCAAAGGAAGACAGGACATTGGAAGAAGCCGGGAAAATTTTATCAAGCGTATAAACCCGAATAAATCACAGAACAGATTTACAATTGCAATACTTAAAGTTCATAATTAATTAATAATTCAATAATTTTCCCATAATACTTCTTCCGTATAATATCGAATCACAATAAATTGCTAATTACTCTCTGGAGTTCAAAAATGAATAAAAAAAACATAGCTGTCGTAGCCCATGATAACAGAAAAAAAGATATGGTCGAATGGGTAGAATGGAATTATAAAATACTGGTAGAGCACAATCTTGTTTGCACAGGAACAACCGGTGAAATTGTTAAAAAAGCGATCGATGCTAAATTGAAAAAGCGCCACGACGGTACCACATATTCAATCAAAAAGCTGAAGTCCGGTCCCCTGGGTGGCGATATGCAATTGGGTGCGATGATAGTCGACGGACTCATAGATTTCATCATTTTTTTCTGGGATCCAATGCAACCACACCCGCACGATGTGGATGTGAAAGCGCTCTTGCGAATTGCCGTTCTCTATAATTTACCCATCGCCAACAACCGATCGACCGCAGATTTTATCATTTCCTCCCCCCTGATGCACGAGAAATACACGCCGATTCTAAAAGACTACAGCGCTTATATCAATCGGACAGTAGAATAATCAGGTCAAAAACACGGAACCTGCCAAGGGCCTGTCGCCCGGGCGGGGCCGTAATTTTACCACCCAGGTAATTTGCATGATTTTAATTGCGAATTAAGGCATTGTTAGAGCAATTTTAGCCTGTTTTTTTATTGATAAATTGAAATTGCATAAGACCGTGCCTTAATCTTCCTTTATATCACTCCAAAACCCGTCGATCATTAAAACTAACTTTCTCTTTCATTTTCAGCAGTTTGGCAAATAAGAATCACGGGTGAATTGGAGTCTCCGCATTAGCAATCTACTTAAAATATTAGACACTCCTTTTGATGTGCATGCATTACCGGCAACCCCGGAAATTTATATTGAGCTCCAATCCCTGCTGGATGAAAACATGCCGCCAATCAAAAGGATAATTCGCATGATTCTCTCGGACCCGGCGATCACGCTGCGCGTCCTTTCTCTGGTTACTACAACCAGCCATTTTGATCCGGCCAATTCAACGATTACTATCGCGAAAGTCATTAATTTTATTGGCTTAAATCCAATTCGGGAGCTTCTGGAAAACCAGAGTATATTTAATGATGAACTTGCATTGAAAAACAAAACGCTCTTCGATATCCATGCCTTTTGGAAGCATTCACTTTTTGCAGCTTACGCCGCGGAACGCATGGCCATTGAAATGCGCTTTCCAAATCCGGAAGAGGTTTATACGGCTGCGCTGATTCATGATATCGGTAAACTTGCCATCGCACAATTTTCGCCGGAAAAAAGTTGCCGCATCAATAAAATTCACCGGAGCCATACTGAATATTTCAAGGCAGAAGAGAAAATATTAAAGGCCAAACATCCGGAAATTGGCGCTGAAATAGCCGAAGAGCTGCGTTTGCCGTTTGAAATTATTAATGCAATTTTCAGGCATCACGATGACCACACTCTTTTACGTGCTAAAAATTTTGAAAAATCTATCGACCGCATCGTTTATGTCGCCAATTCAATCTCAAAAATATTCTGCAATAGAAACCATGCCAATCATTATTTTTACGAGGGACGGGAAAATGCCAACATTTTTCTCGATTTCACCCACAGCCAATACACGCGGGTTGTCCGGCAGGTCGGAGATAAAATCTATCTCTTGATCGATGAATTACATACCCGTTCCGAGGGCTTGCGCCACTATTGCATCACGCTTGAAAGCAACTGCAATACGGTTGGATCACAGACCACAAAAATAAAAGAAACACAAGATCAATTGTTGTTACAACAAAAAGAATTGCAGTTTTTGGATGAATTGCTCCCGCACTTGATAAAAGGCACACGCCCTGAAGATTTGATTCTGGCAATGGCGCAAAATATTTCCAAATATATCAACATAAAATATACGGTGGTTTTCTTTTATGAGAGCCGGACAAATAATTTAATAAACAAGATCCATTTTGGCCTTCCGGCAGATGATCCGATGCGCTGGGCGATATTCGATAAGAAAGCATCGCGTGGAACAATAATCAGTACTTTCAACGAAAGTCGCAGTTTTAATATCACCGGTTATAATGAATCATTAGGGGAAAATTATTACTCAGTCGAGGAATTCCGCTGTGTGAAAAGCATGCCGTTCGCCACGATTCCAATAATTAAAAACAAGGAACCGGTGGCAGTTTTATACGTGAGTCATGCCAGTGTGGATCAGCCAATTAGCAGCGAAGAATTTGCGATGTTTCAAAAATTTTGCCGCTATGTGGGTAGGTCAATCAGCCGGTAATAAAAGCGGAACCCTGGGCTCCGCTCATCAAGTCAAACTATATTAATTGAGTAAAATCAGACTTTTAACCACTCTCTGTTTGTTGGATCGAATCTCGTAATAATAAACACCGGGGGATGTTCTCTGCCCAAATTGATTTCGTCCATCCCACTGGATTTCATGATTGCCCTGGACAAGCTCCCCTTTAAATATTTGTTTAACTGTCTGTCCCAACACGTTATAAATTGAGATACTGAAGTCATTGGCCGTATGAATTTCAACTGGAATCCGCGTCACATGCGATTGTGCTGTCGAAAATGGATTCGGCCAATTTTGCTGCAGAGTGAATTCCATTGGCGGATTAATCTCGGCAAGCAAATTTTCACTGACAGCTGCAGTAACTCCGAACTCAAAAGCACCGAGATCCGGCGCATTACCGGTAAAAACCAATCCTACATTCTGGCCCTTATCGATTACCGGGCTACCGGAGATCAATTGAAAATCAAAGGAGTTGGCAGCCATAAATCCCGGGTTCTGCCCAACAACATCTGATGCTGCTGCAAAGCTGGCCGCATCCGCCTGAAACCAGCCGTTGTGACCAACTTCAACATCAAAAGTGCCGTCAACTTTGGGATCATCCGCCTGATAAATAATGTTATTTAAAATTACCGAATTGGTCAATCCTTCTTCTTCGATAAGAAATGCACGCGTATTGATGAAGGCCAACGTGTTATTGATAAAAGTGACGTTATCGACCCAGTCAAATTTAACGCCATAATACTGGCGAATATTGTAAATTGCATTGTTGCGAACGATCATGTTTTCCTGTGATTTGCCATTTTCGCCCCGGAATTCCATGCCGCGTTCGCTGTCGTGAATCGTGTTAAATTCAAAAAGCAAATTGCGGCAGCCCTTCTGAACCACAACCGCTTTATCATCAAAACCGTACATATCGTTTCCAGCCACAATCCCACCATCAACACCTTTAAAGTCGAGGGCATTTTCAGAGGAGCTGCCCAGCGTTGTATATAAAACATTATCAATAATATCAATGTCACGGGAATATGAGGAGACAGGATCCGAACCGCTGGCATAAAGTTGAATGCAATCGCCACCGCAATCATAAATCGTATTGCCAATAATTGTTAAATCGACAACACCGGGATCAGTGACAATTCCGTGGGCGTCTTTGCCCGGTTGCCAGACAAAATTGTGGATGACGTTGTTCTCGATCCGGTTGCCGGTGCCGCTGTTGATTTCAATGGCATCTCTTTTCCCATTGCGGATTTCACAATTTTTGATCGTATTGTAGTTCCCCCGAATCCGGATGGCATCTTCCGAAGCCCCATTTTGATCCAAAATCAGGCCGTCCATTACCAAATAATCTTCGCCAAGAATTATTGGCCCTGTACCCGTAGAAAATAATACCGGATGATCACCGGGAAAAGCCGAGATAACAATGGGTTGTCCGTCAACACCACCTTGGGGAAAAGAAAGTGTTTCGTGATAATCTCCCGACCGCACAAACAATGTGTCTCCGGGCTGGAGACCAAGAATGCTCTGTTGGATTGATTTCCCGGCAATCAGCGTTTTGCTCCCGGCTTCGACGCTGACATTTGAGAAGCATAGAATCCCAATAATAGGGATCAAAATTCGTTTTATTTTCTTTTTTAAATTACTGCCTACTTTCATTTCAGTCTCCTGCTAAGTTGCTCGTGCAAAGTTGTTGCCCGAGCATTCACTGTTCAAAGACTGTACCGAAATAAAGAATGCTTGAATATGAGGCATGAAGGCACTTTAAAGTTGCTGGATTGAAAGACAACGGAACGACCATTTTGTAAGATATCCGTGAATTCAATTACAATATTGGAAAACGTGTGTTGCTGCCATCAAACAATTAAACGGGGAGAAACTTCGATTCGAAATATTTCATTCGTTTTGCAGGTTCAAAATGACTATTAATTGGGGAGTTACATCCGGTTTGAAGACAAATGGCATGATGCTTGACATAGCGATGCGTGTACGAGGAACTGATTACCGTCACCAACTGCTGTCTCATCGGAGGAATCATGCAAAAATTACTTACCCTTTTGATCACCATTTCATTTATCGGATGCGCCGCATCGAAACAGGAAACGCCGCGTGTAAAAACTACGAAATCCAATAAAACCTATATAAAAGTGATGAACACGCTCGATACGAGTATCCACGTTCACCTAAAAAAGCCCAAACAAAAACCGATCTACCTCGGCCGTGTCTTTTCGCATGAAAAGAAGAATTTTCAGGTCAAGGGCCCGTTCAAATCATCGTCGTTTAAATTGATTGCCAAACCGATTATCGGACAAACACGCACAACGACGCTGAAAGCGCCGAAAAGTCCTGGGAAACTGCTTGCCTGGAATGTGGGTAAAAAGCGATCCTACAATAACGTATCAGAGTAATACTTGAAATGTACTGATTCGCAAAAATGCTGTTTTATATTTGTCACACTCCGAAAGTTTCTATCGAAGATCCAGTGTTTGTACTGACAGGTGTTCCCCCGGATGCATGCGAATCCGAAAGCGGTGGAACAAATAGATAGACAGCTCAGTGGGATGCGTTATCTGACATCATTTTTGCAAATCGTCCCAGCATACAGATTCTTCCAACTATCCTGATCTATTCATAAACTGGTAAAAATGTGCCTGGCACTTCTACAAGTTATGAAAACATTTAAATGTTACTTTATTTTCTGGTTATCCAGTTAACTCAGCATTTTCAACTTCTTGTAAAAATATAATGTTACCTATATTGCAAAAATTAGCCTTTTCAAAAAGTCTACAAAACTATGCCACCTCTCCGGGGTTTAAATATTTGGATTTTCGGTTGTTATAATCATGTAATCCCTCCGGGATTAAAAAAATAAATCTGTTTTGTTATGCTGCAAAACCCCGGAGGGGTGCAATGATTATAACTCGGTGAACTCAAAAAAACCGGAGAACCCCGGAGGGGTGGCATATTCACCGCTTGCTGAGTTAATTGGATAGCCAGAACTTTATTTAGTTAAATTTATAAAAATCAACTAAGTGCCAGGCACATCCACTGCGCTTTATGAATAATTCAGACTATAAATAAAAAAAGGGCTAACTTAGTTAGTCCTTTTTTTGTTTCACGTACAATTTTTTAATTTTCGTAATCTGGCATTGACAATCCGGTCAATGCCATTTATTGCCAAGTAAATTTCTTTATTTAAATACTAAAGACCAAGATTACTCGTTAAATTGCTGCATTTTTTGTCCCCATTGAATGAAGACGTCAGCAATCGAGTTCTTATCAAGCTTTCCACTCTCGAGATCTTGCATTTGCAGTTCAAATTGTTCTTTTAAACTTTGGACCATGCCGCGCAAATCATCATTTTCCTGTTCAACTTCGAGAAGGTTTGTTTCCAACTCTTCTTTCAATTCCTGATCCAGCATGGTAAAGCGCTCTTCCAATTCCTGAAGTTTGGCTTCGGTATGGTTAATGAGTTCTTGCACACCGCGCTCCATTTGGGAAATTTTTGTTTCCCAGGTTAAAAATATATCGCCAAAAAGAATCTTCTGAATCTGGCCAAGACCATCGTTTGTAGTTCCATTAAAAGCTGCCAAATCTGAATTCAGACTATCGCCTTCCTGATTTTTCATCGTTGCCTCATATTGCATTATTTTCGAGCTCATTCAACCCACCTATTTTACTTGGCGCAAAGTTTATCATTTCGAAAGAAACAGTGAACTTTCTTACTAATATTCGAACACTATATAACTGGAATTATTGATCTTGGAAGAGCATATCTATTTAAGCAGAGAAATGGCAATCACAGTTCATTTGGATACCCGGTTTTACCAGGGCGGCGAAAGGAATCTAATTCAGAATACTATTCGCTGCAAGCCGCTTCCCTGCATGCTCACAATTCCAGTATTTTATAGTAGGATTTCAAAATACTTAAATTTCCTACAAGATTACCTGCATTGTTTATTTTACGCGTAAAATTCATTATGAATCCTGCTTTAATATATTCACTCCAGTTTATGGCATCGCACAATCTGCACAATTTGAATCCTGGTTTATAAAAAGCTTGACAGTTTGGGTGTAAGTCTCTATTGTTAACCTGCAAATTAAGTGAAAACAACTGGCAGTTGCCAGCGTAAGGGACTATATAAAGACATCGTGATGAAATAACTTGTAATATAATTGCTCTATTTTGTGTTAATTAAATTACAAACTAATACTACTTTGGCAAATTCGATTTTTCCAATAAAGACCGGTAAGTTGAAAATAACAACCCTGACGTTGTTGTCGAAAAAGTGTGGCATCATTTTCTCATTGACCAATTTATACCCTATGTCGAATCCGGCGCCCATTTAAAATAAGGGAGCCGGAATCTCCGGCATAAAGAAACCAATCAATTTAAAATACTTAGAAATCTTAACTCTAAATAATATCTCTTGAGTGCCTCAAAATGCAAAACAAAACACATGCTATATTATGTCCAAGCTGCGGCAAACTTGTCAGCCGGAGATCCGAAGAATGCTATAACTGTGGTTATAAAAACCCTGGCCGAATTTATTCAAACCAGCATTTGCTAAAATTTTTCAGCGGGCAAATGAGCTACGTTCAGGGAATACTCGTCACGTGTATTGCTTTGTATCTCCTGGCAATCATACTAAATCCTGCTGCTCTTTTTAACTTTAGAGGGGGCTTTTTAAATCTCCTGGCTCCGGATTTTGAAGTACTCATCAAACTCGGGATGACGGGACACCTTTCTTACACATCCGGGGCGCTCGTGAAACTTCCGCTTTGGACGAATATTACCGCGATCTATCTGCACGGCAGTTTATTGCATATTCTTTTTAATATGTTATGGCTGCGCCAGCTTGGCCCGGCAGTCGAACAAATGTATGGAGCCGCCCGCTTTTTCATCATATATACAATTGCCGGTATCGCTGGATTTCTCCTTTCAAGTTTATTTAGCAGTTTTCCAACCTTGGGTGCTTCCGGATCGGTTTTCGGGTTGCTGGGCGCCATCGTTTATTACGGCCGAGACCGTGGTGGTATGTTCGGCCAGGCTGTTTATAAACAATATTTACAATGGGCGGTTGTCCTGTTTCTCATCGGGTTTATGATGTCCGGAATCAATAATTGGGCTCACGGTGGTGGATTTGTCGGTGGATATGCCAGTGCCATGCTCTTAAGTTATCAGGAAAAAAAACGGGAAAATATTACCCACCGTTATGTTGCACTTGGCGCGCTCATTTTGACGGTTATCGCATTTTTGCTAAATATCCCGAATTTTATTTAAAGAAAATAAGTATTGAATATTGTTCTCCAACGAGCTATTTTCACCATTCAATCTTGAATATTCAAATCACTGAAAGGAATTCAAATGGCAACATACGAATGCCCAAAATGCGGCATGTCCGTCAATGCAACCTGTGCAAAATGTGACGCTCCGCTTGTAAATGATACTTTAAAATTAGACAACGGCGCTGAAGTGCAAATCTCCAAATGCCCCAACGGTCATGGCAAAATCAAGTCTCCATTGTGCTGCGGTGAAGATATGAGCTGCACCATCGGCTAATTTATGACGATTTGTTACTCTGCCCCTGAAATTAGCATAAGTTTTGGGGGTTGAGTATTCATCAAAATCATACCTCGTTTTCCAATCGAAAATTAAATATTTAAATTGCAGAAAATATAGTCTCTACAAGTGCGCCACCAAAACGATAATTATGGTTAAATTATATTTTTCCCCTTGAAATGACACCGCAGAACGGTGCATCCGGAACATGGACTTGAAAGTGAAAAATTGGTGCTAAAAGATAAGTTTCATCATCAGAAGCGAATACCCGGCCATTATTTCTAATTTTTTTAAAAGTATGGGCAAATCCATTTTTACTTTTTTCCGGCCATTGAAACGGCAAAATTAAAACGGGGTTTACGGAAGGAAACAAAGCCCATTTTTATCGTTCCTAAATCATTAAACATTTCACCTCAATTCGCTCTCTATTTATAACTTTTTTTAAAATTAAACCGTATATAATTAGCCTAAAACACCTCCCGGAAAAATTCATTTTTGTGTTCAAAAGTTGAATTTTGAATAACAAATTAACTCTATTTAAGAGCTGTAAAATTCATCACTTGTTTAATTATATTTTTTTATATAAAAACAAAATCTCCTCTTGTTTCAAGTGTATTTTATTTGTTAATTTGCGGCTGAAATAAGTATCCAATTTCACAATGACAGGTATCTTTCATAAAGGCCACCAAAATGAATAAACAAGCTTATAATCCATTTGAAACGGCACAGAAACAATTCGATCAGGCTGCTGATTTGTTAGATCTGAACACAGTTACACGTGACCTCTTGAGAAGCCCGATACGTGAGTTTAATTTTATCATCCCAGTTCGCATGGACGATGGCAGCAAAAAAATATTTCGCGGTTTTCGAGTACAACACAATGACGCCCGTGGCCCCGCAAAAGGCGGTATCCGTTTCCATCCTCTGGAAACGATTGACACCGTACGCGCACTCGCGATGTGGATGACCTGGAAAACTGCGGTGGCGGACTTGCCTCTTGGTGGTGGAAAAGGGGGTGTTATTTGCGATCCCCACAATTTGAGCTCAAGCGAACAAGAACAATTGTGCCGTGGTTGGGTGCAGCAAGTTGTAAAAAACGTCGGGCCACACACAGATGTTCCTGCCCCGGATGTGATGACAAGCGCGCAACACATGCTGTGGATGCTCGACGAATATGAGAAAATTACCGGCGAACGCAAACCGGGCTTCATAACAGGAAAACCGGTTGGCATGGGTGGTTCGCTCGGCAGAAAAGAAGCCACCGGATATGGTGTAATGATTACTGTGCGCGAAGCATTAAAAGAATTGAATATTAAACCTGAAAATACCCGCGCAAGTTTTCAGGGATTCGGCAACGTTTCACGGTATGCTATCGAACTTTTTCAGCAGATGGGCGGTACGGCAACCTGCGTTTCTTGTTGGGATCAGGAAAGCAATCAAAGCAATTCCTTCCGGAAAAATGAGGGCATCGATTTAGATGAATTGCTCACCATTACCGATTCATTTGGCGGTATCAACAAACTGAAAGCCGGGGAACTTGGCTATGAAGTTTTACCGGGAGATGCATGGATCGAACAAGAGGTCGATATTCTCGTTCCTGCAGCCATGGAAAACCAGATAACCAGTGAAAATGCGGATAAAATAAGTGATAAAGTAAAAATTATCGCAGAGGGAGCCAATGGCCCAACAACCACTGAAGCTGACACAATCATCAAGAGTAAAAATATTTTTATGATTCCCGATTTGCTGGCCAATGCGGGCGGCGTTACTTGCAGCTATTTCGAACAAGTGCAGAGTAACATGAATTATTACTGGGAAAAAGACGAAGTACTCGGCAAACTGGATCTCAAAATGACCTCGGCTTTTATCGCCGTAAGTGATTTTGCCAAAACAAACAAGTTGTACATGCGTGATGCTGCCTATATTATCGCGGTTGACCGTGTGGCCCAGGCTTGCAAAGACCGTGGATGGATATAAATACCAGGAAATTTACACCAAATTAATCGCTTATTCGTAGTTCACATCTGTGGTAAATAAAAATAACCATGGCGAATTCAAATAAAAATTTATCTCAATTTAATCGAAAATTTTTAAATTCGGATAATCGCATTACATTTATCGGTTCAGGCTCAATTGGCGGCAAAGCCACGAGCCTCGCAACTATGAATGCAATACTATCAGAAGAGTTTAACTTCACAGATTTCCCCACAATTGAGATTAACATCCCTACTCTGACCGTTATTCGCACAGATGTATTCGATAAATTTTTAACATCGAATCATCTTCATGAAATTGCTTTATCAGATAAATCGGACGAACGCATATCCCATGCCTTTCAAAAAGCCGATTTACCATTCGAGATACTTGGTGATTTGCGAGCCCTCGTAAATGAGGTTCATTCTCCACTGGCTGTTCGCTCGTCAAGTTTATTGGAAGATGCTTTATATGAGCCCTTTGCCGGAATTTACGGCACTAAAATGACGCCGAATAATCAGCATGATTCCGATACACGGTTCCGCAAGTTGGTTGAGGCCATCAAGTTTGTTTTTGCCTCAACATTTTTCAGGACGGCAAAGGATTATTTTAAGGCGACAAAACACCGTATCGAAGATGAAAAAATGGCGGTGATAATTCAGGAAGTGGTTGGACATCGCTTTAATGACCGTTATTATCCACATATATCCGGAGTGGCGCGCTCCTATAATTTTTATCCGATGAGCCGGGCGGCACCGGAAGATGGCGTCGTCAATCTCGCTCTGGGTTTGGGTAAAACAATCGTTGATGGTGGCATTTCATGGGTCTATTCTCCCGCCTATCCAAACATTAATCCCCCCTATTCCACCATCGGAGAGATGTTGAAACAAACCCAAACCGAATTCTGGTCCATTAATATGGGCAAAGCACCTGCTTATGATCCCATCAATGAAACGGAGTACATGCGCTCTGAAAATATTACCGCTGCAGAAAAAGATGGGACGCTCCGGTACATTGCGTCGACAGTAGATAATTCATCCGGACGACTCACAATGGGTACCGGAGTTGCAGGACCACGTGTTCTAACCTTTGCTCCCACACTGCAATTGGATGATATTCCGTTAAACAAACTGCTGAAATCACTGCTCAGCCTTTGCGAGAAAGAAATTAACGCACCGGTTGAAATTGAATTTGCCATGACATTAAAATCAGCCGGTTCAGTAACTCATAAACACCGCTTCGGATTTCTCCAGGTGCGGCCAATGGTCGTTTCAACAGAAAAAGTAGATTTGAACCCAAGTGAACTGACACAGAACGGCATCCTGGCCGCTTCCGTAAATACATTGGGCAACGGATTTATCGAATCAATTACAGACGTAATCTATGTAATTCCGGATAAATTTGAGGCCAAACATACACCTCAAATAGCTGCGGAATTAGAGGCCATCAACAAAACCGTGGTTTCAGAAAACCGGAAGTATCTATTAATCGGTTTTGGCCGCTGGGGGAGCTCTGATCCCTGGTTGGGTATCCCGGTGAACTGGGCGCAAATTTCGGGTGCACAAATTATTGTTGAAGCAACACTGGAAAATATGAATGTAGAATTGAGCCAGGGCTCCCACTTCTTTCATAATCTCACCAGTTTTGGTGTCGCCTATTTTTCAGTCCCCTTCACCAGCCCGTATAAAATCGATTGGAATTGGTTGGAAGAACAAAAAATACAAGATGAAACAACCTTTGTGCGCCATATTGTATTGCCCTCCCCTCTCTCCATAAAAATTGATGGACGCAACGGTCGCGGCATAATTATAAAACCAAAAAGAGTAAAATATGCAGAGCAATAAATCCGTGGACAAGCTGGTTCTCGACCTGAAAGAACGAGCGAAAGAGCTCAATTGTCTCTATGAAATTCAGGAAATAATAAACTCCCGCGGCAAAACGACCAAAGATATATGTTCAAAAATTGTGAGCGCCATTCCTGCCGGTTGGCAATATCCGGAAATTTGCCATGCCCGTCTCACCCTCCAGGATTCCATCTGTAAATCGGCAGATTTTGAGGAATCTCCCTGGCATCAATGTGCGGATATTAAAGTTCAGGATGAGATTGTTGGCACGCTCTGTGTTTATTATACGGAGGAACGGCCTGCAGCAGCTGAGGGTCCATTTCTCAAGGAAGAGCGTAAACTACTGGATACGATTGCCAGGCAGATTGGGTTGTTTATATTGCATCAGCAACTTAAAACTGTTTTTACCGAGAAGAAGAACCTTGACGGTGAGACCAAAAATGAGTGGGGCGTAATTCTTGACTTATTAAAGAAGACGGATCCGAAATTGCTGATTCGAATATCCCAGAAAATGGTGAATTTTCTGAGCTGGACAGGGGTAAAAGAAGCACAGCAATTGCTCGAACATTTTAGTCCTGCCTACCGGGAAGAAAACGAATTGCTGAGAGAAGTGAACAGTCCTTACCAACGGCATAAAGGGAGCGATTTTCTTGCGCTGAGTTATGATATTTTTGAAGTTGCTGCAAAGCATTTAAGTGTCAATGAAGTTTTGGATAGTATTCAAAAATGGATCAAAGAAGATCGCTCCGGTTTTTTGGTAAACACTCTGGAAAACACCGGTTCTTCGTTGTCCGAAATAAGCGGAGCCATCGAACGGTATCACCATCTTGCCCCACAGGGATTGGAGCTCTCGACGCCCCGTGAAATGAGTTTTCGAGTGGCGCTTATCCGCCGCCTGCTAAGCGATCAACCCGGCTTCATAAATATCGCCAAACAATTTATTGAAGTGGATGATTTTAATGAATTGCTGCAGCGCATTATCTATCCGGTTGGCAGCCACGGTAAATTAGGCGGGAAAAGTTCGGGCCTCTTTTTGGCACGACAAATTCTGCAAAAGAAATCTGAAGAAGATGAATTATTCAAAAACATTAAAACACCCAAAACCTGGTATCTCACCTCAGATGGAATTTTAAAATTTATTGGTTACAACAATCTGGAAGATATCATCGAACAGAAATACAAAGATATTGGGCAGGTACGCCAGGAATATCCCTATGTCGTCAATGTGTTCCAGAATTCGACATTTTCCCCTGAAATCATCTCCGGATTGGCCATTGCGCTTGACGATTTCGGCCCCGTCCCCCTGGTTGTCCGCAGTTCCAGTTTACTGGAAGACCGTCTCGGATCTGCTTTCGCTGGCAAATACAAAAGTTTGTTTATAGCAAACGAAGGCACGAAAGAAGAGCGTCTGATTGAATTAATTGATGCAATCGCTGAAGTTTATGCGTCGACTTTTGGGCCCGACCCGATTGAATACCGTGCGCGCCAGGGAATCCTGGATTACCATGAAGAAATGGGAATTATGATTCAGGAAGTCGTTGGCAAAAAAGTAGGTAAATATTATCTGCCCGCATTTGCCGGCGTCGCTTTCAGCCACAATGAATTTCGCTGGTCGAGTCGCCTCAAGCGTGACGATGGCCTGGTCCGCATGGTACCGGGATTGGGAACCCGGGCTGTCGATCGCCTCAGCGATGACTACCCCATACTTGTTGCACCGGGCCAGCCAAACCTGCGCGTTAATGTGACCTTGGATGAAGTGGTGCGCTACTCGCCAAAATATATCGACGTTATAAATACGGAAACCCGTACTTTTGAGTCAATTGATATTCACGATTTTATCAAAGAATGCGGCCATGATTATCCTTATATTAACAAACTTGTATCCATTTTAAAAGAAAATCATTTGCAGCAGCCGCGAGCAATTGGAACGGATTACGGTAAAGAAAATTTTGTCGTGACATTTGAAGGTTTGTTGGAAGGCACGCCATTTATGAAACAAATTCTTGGCATCTTAAATGAACTGGAGGGACAATACGACCATCCCATTGATATTGAGTTTGCTCATGATGGGGAAAGTTTTTACATATTGCAATGCCGCAGCCAAAGTTACTCCCTTGACAGCAAACCTGCGCCAATCCCCGGTGACATTATTAGTGAGAAAGTTGTTTTCTCAGCAAACCGGTATATTTCCAATGGAATTGTGCAGGATATCACCCACATCGTTTATGTGAATCCGCAAAAATATAGTGAAATAGCCAATTATCAGGAGCTATTGGCAGTCGGGCGCGCTGTCGGCAGACTGAATAAAATATTACCAAAACGGCAATTCATTCTGATGGGGCCGGGCCGGTGGGGCAGCCGTGGGGACATTAAATTGGGCGTCAACGTCACTTATTCTGATATCAATAATACATCAATGCTAATCGAGATCGCACGAAAGCAGAAAGATTATGTCCCCGATCTATCCTTCGGAACACATTTTTTTCTAGATCTGGTTGAAGCCAGGATTCGCTATTTGCCCCTGTATCCTGATGAACCGAATAATATTTTTAACGAAGAGTTTCTAAATAATTCCGAGAATACTTTTCCAAAAATATTGCCCGATTTTACCCATCTCGCGGAGGTGATTAAAGTGATTGATGTTAGCGCTTCGACTGGAGGGGAAAATCTGCAAGTATTAATGAATGCCGAAACAGAACAGGCAGTCGCGATTTTAACCGAACCCAAAGGGGAAATCGACGACGATTCTTCGGCAGATGAATACCCGCTCGCATTTAAAAAAGCCGACGTCCATTGGCGGTGGAGATTACGAAATGCCGAAGGATTGGCTGCCCGATTAGATCCGGTTCGTTTTGGGGTGAAAGGATTCTATATTTTTGGCAGCACAAAAAACGCCACCGCCGGCCCGAAAAGCGATATTGATATTTTGATCCATTTCGAGGGGACAGAGGAGCAACGTTCGAACATCCTCACCTGGCTCGACGGTTATAGCCAGAGTTTGAGTCAAATGAACTTTCTGCGAACCGGACACAGAGTTGACGGTCTCCTGGACATTCACATCGTCACCGATGAAGATATTGCCAAACCCACAAGTTACGCCGCAAAAATAGGCGCTGTTACAGATGCGGCAAGGCCGCTGGCAGTTGGAAAAGCGATAAAAAAGAAATGAAGTTTAAATCAATTCGCGTTCCGCTGCCTCTATCCGCCCCAAATCAAAACGCACCAGCGCCAATTCTTCGCCGTCATGGGCGGCTGATAACATAGCGGTTGTGCCGATTTTGTCGCGCCATGAGCCGGTAATACGAGCAGACTCGTGAATGTGGCCGTGCAAGGTTAACAAGGGTTGCCGTTGCTCAATAAATCGTTTCACCGCAATACTGCCCACATGCACATCCAGTGGAACATGATCGATCATCTTTCCGTCCAAAGCCGCCCGGTCTAACTTCGTTTGATACGGTGGGGTATGAAACAGAAAAATAGCGTTGGACATTTCAGCCTTCCCAACTAATTTTTCGAGGTCATTTTGAATGGTGGCATACTTGATTTGGTTTGCCGGTACCGGCACCGTTCTTCTGCCCGCTTCCGGTGAAACACATCCCGGATCGACGAATTGCGAGACGTCGAAGCATTCCCAATCCTTCAATTGAAAAGGTGTTGGAGGAACATTTGCATAACCATAAACTGTAAAAGATTTGTAGTTAATTTTTTTATTGTGGATATACTGCCAGATTTCAAATTTTTCGGCTTCAACAAACAGCGATTCTTCAAATTTGCTGTCATCATTTCCCAGAATAAGAAAAACCCGGGGATAAGCCGAGGCAAGTTTCGACTTCAGTTCACGAAAACCCGGAATGAGAAAATCCTGCAAAAAATCCCCCGCGTGCTCGGGATGATGCGAAAATGCGAACAATCCGGAAGGCAACAAATCCCCACCTAAAAACACGGCACCGGGTTTTTCTTCCTCAATTTTTTGAAATAGTTTCAGATATCGGCCGGTGGATCCGTGCAGATCAGAAACAAAAAAGTTCGTGTTTATCATTTGGAAATATTTATCATTTTAACTTGAGTTCGATGTAAGCTGTAACATTCTTTACCAAGCATAATTATAATAGAGCGAAGGCGTCTCGCCGAGCGTTTCGTGCGTTATCCTCGGCGGGACGCCTTCGGACTAGATCCTATAATTAATTCGTTTTGTCCCAATTCTTCTTAAATCGAACTCACGTCTTTTTAATACAACGCGAGAGTATGCAAAATTTGATTATTCTTCCGCTTAGCCTGATCTTTATTCGAGATGCCACAAATTAACGTCGCCAAAAGGAGCGGCTAAACAGGATTATCACGGTAAAAATTTCCAGACGGCCGGCGAGCATGAGAAAACTGAGGAACCATTTACCAATTGCGGGAATGTGAGCGAAATTGTCCGTCGGCCCCACATCGCCGATGCCCGGGCCGATATTACCGATGGTGGCGGCCACGCTGCCAAGAGATGTTGCTAAATCCAGCCCTAACATGGACATAAACAAGGTGCCAAATACGAAAAGTGCCACGTAAAACAGGAAGAATCCGGTAATGGTTGAGATAATCTCACGAGGAATCACCATTTTTCCGATGCGCACCGGAATAACGGCCTGCGGATGAATCAGACGCAAAACTTCGGCACGGCTAAATTTGAACAAAACCATCGGACGGATAATTTTCATTCCGCCGGCAGTGGAACCGGCACATCCGCCGATAAACATTAAAATAAATAAGAGCAAATGGGCCGTTACCCCCCAAAGTTCATAATCGGCCGTGCCGTATCCGGTTGTGGTCAGAATTGAGACGACCTGGAACAGGCTGTATCGAAAATTATCGACGAAGCCATATTCGGTGTTTAGCCAAACGGTGAAACCAATAATGAGAGTGCCAAAAGCTACGATTCCCAAATATACCTGAACTTCGGGATCCTTCCAATAATACAAAATCTTGCCCTGGAGAGCACGATAGTGCAACGCAAAATTTGTCCCCGCAAAAATCATAAATAAAATAACGATATAATCGATCATCGGGCTGTTATAGTGGCCAATACTGGCATTTTTCGTAGAAAAACCGCCGGTTGCCAAGGTGCCGAATGCATGGCAGAGCGCATCGAAGAAGGACATGCCGGCCCACCACAACAAACCGGTTTCGATAAAAGTTAAAATAAAATAGACACCCCAGAGCATTTTAGCTGTTTCTTTAATGCGCGGGCTCAATTTATCTGGTGAAGGGCCGGGAACTTCGGCTTTATAAAGCTGCATACCACCAACCCCAAGCAGCGGTAATATAGCCAGAGACAGCAAGATGATTCCCATTCCGCCAAGCCAATGGGTAAAGGAGCGCCAGAAAAGCAATCCCTGCGGCAGAATCTCAACATCCGTGAGAATTGTGGCTCCGGTTGTGGTAAAACCGGACATGGTTTCAAAAAAAGCATCGGTATATGAGGGGATGGCTCCGGTTAAAATAAACGGGATGGCGCCAATTCCGGCAAATAGCAGCCAGCCGAACGTCACGATGACAAATCCTTCCTTTGGGCGCAACTCATACTTCGACCGCGTCAGCACAACGCCAACGCCACCCAAAAGGATGCAGCCCAGTCCGGTCTCGATAAATGCCCAAAAATCAGGCCCAGCGTAAATCCACGCCACGATCGCCGGGATGAATAAGGACACGCCCAGGAACAGCAGCAATGCGCAGAGCACATTTATTATGGCACGGAGTTTAATCATCAGAATTTATCGAAATTTCCCACTACTTAGTTAAAAAAATTCTCAACTTCCTTAATTGCGGAAGGCAATGTAAACAGGATAACTTTATCCCCGGCGACTATTTGCGTTGATCCTTCCGGAATCAGCACATCCGTTCCACGCATCAAAGCCCCAACGATCGCCTGGGCTGGAAAATTGATTTCAGCCAAAGGTTTCTGGGTGATTTTCGATCCATTTTTAGGAATGAGTTCGATGGCTTCTGCCGCAATTCCCGGCAGGGACGCAACGCTGACTATATTGCCTTTGCGGATGAATTTTAAGATAGCGTTTACCGTTATGCGCTGCCGGGAGACAAATGCATCAACCCCAATGGTGGGCAAAATTGTGCAATAAGACGCCTTGTCCACCATCGCGATGATGCGTGGCACCTGCAAATGCCGGGCAATTGAACTGGAAATAATATTCGTTTCATCATCCCCGGTGGCAGCGATAAAAGCATCCATGTCGGTAATTGCTTCCAGCGCCAGCAAGTTCAAATCACGGCCGTCCCCGAGAATGACCAGCGTTTTCGAAAGTTTTTGTGCGAGCTCCTCACTCTTTGCACGGTTCTTTTCGATGAGTTTAACATGGTGGTTGTGTTCCAAACCTTTGGCCAATAAATAACCGGTGCGGCCGCCCCCCATAACCATTATGTGGTCACTCTTTTTATGATTTTCCTTGCCTGCCAGGCGAATAACATCTGGAACAAATTCCTGTTTGCTCACCACAAAAATCCGGTCACCGGGCCAAATTTCGTCGTCACCTTTTGGAATGCGGGTAATCTCCAGCCTTTGAATGGCGATTATGCGAAATACAAAATCTTTAAATCCAGCGCTGAGTTCGGACAGTTTTTTATAAATTATTGGCGAATCATTTTCAATTTGAATACCGATAACACTAATCCTGCCCTGTTCGAATTCCAATACATCCGTTGCTGCCGTTTGGTGCAATAAACGAATCGCTGCATTGGCAGCTTCATATTCCGGATGGATAATGAGATCAATATTCATTTTCTCCGCATTTAAAGGCGCGTCTTCGCGTAGAAATTCATCATTTTTCACCCGCGCAATTGTGCGTTTTACACCATACTGTTTGGCAATTTGCGCGGAGATCAGGTTTACTTCATCGTTGGTCGTCACGGCAACCAGCAAATCTGCATCCTTAATCCCGGCCAATTCCAGGATTTTGTAGCTCGTACCACTGCCGTGCATTGCGCTCACATCGAGATTTTCCTGCACATTTTGATAAATTGCCGGATCGTTTTCGATGAGCGCAATATCATGGCCTTCCCCTGATAATTGCTTGGCCAGATTAAATCCAACTTCACCGGCGCCTATTATTATTATATACACTGAATTGACCTCATTTTACTGTAGAATCCCCCTCCTGACAATGTTTTGCATCCTCGCAAATTATCACTTTTGAAGTTATTGGATAATTTCCCCCGGATTTATGCTGACTGATCTGCATAATTTACTGGAAATCACTTTTCCCGGTTTATATTTAACCTGCTTTATTCACAAATATTTTTTAAAATATTCTTAACTTGTTGATAATTAGATGTTTGAGATAAGACGAGAAGAAAAACTAAGTTATCTATTAAAATTAGCTCTCACAAAGCCACGGGGTTCACAAAATTATGTTTTATAAGTATTTAAATAATTTTTGTGGACTTAGTGCCCTTGTGTGCGAATTATTCAGGTTAAAACAAATTTCGAATTCGAGCTTTTTTTTCTTAACCCGAATCATTCATAAATTTTTTATAAAACATGCTTAACATATTTATAATTACACCGTTGAATGTTGATTGATGAAAAAATATAGTTTTTTTAAAAAAGCATCCCACGCAGAGCTCGCAGAGTTTTGTTTTTTATATCTTTAAATCTTTTCTTTACGGGCTTTGCGACTCTGCAGAGAATTATTCAGGCTAAAAGGAATGTACGCTTGCTTGCACTGTCTGTAGACTTGAAAATAAGTGTAAAGATGATAAAAATAAAAACCCGATGCAAGCAGCTTTTCATCTAAGCAGTACGCGAAAATAACAGTTCATATTATTTCTTTTCGCTCATTATTCATTATTTGGATGGTTTTAGTTAATAATTGGGAAGATTGAGTACAATTATTTCTGAAAGTTTATTCCAAATCTCTATCTAAAAAACAAGGAAACGGACTTTCTGAATGCGACGGCTGCTGTTAATATAATAAGCCAGAAAATATACTTTTGTTTAGCGGCAAAAATGTCGAAAACTAAAAACGATGCTCAATTATTAATTTTCGAATTTCCACAATATTTCAATTGCTGGAAGTTCAAACTTAACTCTGTAAAAATTCAAAATGCACTTTACCGAAAAAACTATCGTTTTATCAACTTTTCATGAGTTTGAACTCTTTGCATCATTTCTGCACCTTGATCTCAGAAGTAAAATTGAACAGGACTGGAATCTCACACTTGCCAAAGACATCAAAAATGAGAAGGACGCCGTGCTCTGCCGCGCCGGTAAAGAGTTTGATTCTCACATATTTTCGCTGTTGGAAAAAATGCATGAACGCAATGCAGATTTTACCTGTGAGGTCGAAATAGCGAAACAGGCTGAAATCCAAAACAAGCTGATTGAAATATTCAATAAAACAGTTCATTCGCAAATGAATTGTAAAAATATTCTTAATAAAATCGAAAAACCGATTTTTGATTATTATGATGACAGGTATTCACAGATCATGAATTTGGCTTTAAAAAATGAACGATTACTTTTCACGTTTTTTGAGCCGGATTTTTTCACTCTGCAAGAAAAAAATAACAATGAAGTTTTTACCAAAGAAATTTTAGTCGGAATCTCGAGAACTCTTCTTGCCCTCGGGATCGCATTTACCTCAAAAAAAGAGCGTGAGGACGATTTTTTTTTAAAACTATTTCTGACCGCTATGGTTCTTAGTTTTTGTTTTTTAAAAATTGTAACCAAGAAATTGAATGATAAAACATATCGCGCAAACGCGCTGACAATCGCCCTGGAGAACAAAACAAAATATTTAAAAAATTTACAGTTACCAAAAGAAGTTGATACGGCAATCGATCTCGTCTTACAGAGTAAATTTGCTGCTGATTATTCCTACCTCAAACTCGATGAAGAATCTGCAGAATTGGCGCAGATAGTGGCTGTTGCGGATTATTTTGAGCAATTGCTTTCTGTGGATGCGGAAAGGCCTGTTAATGGGGCCGGAGCGCTTGATATCATTTATGTTTTATCGAAAAAAGATCAACTAAAAAAAGAACCCATCGATAATTTGGCCCGATGGCTGCAAATGAAAGAAATTTTTCGATTTTATAAAACACTGGAACGCCTTGAAACTTCCTGCACTTTCGGTCCTAAAAATGAAAATCTCGCCGTCCCCTACCCTATGCGCGGTATCGGCTCACCAACACTTTTTCTCTGCAAAGGGAATAACGTTGATTGCCAGCATTTATCCAGCGCTTTTAAAAAAATAAACTTGCACGAGGCCACGTATAAATTGCGCTACGGCGCCTACACCAAATGCATTTGGCTAACGCAAGAATTAAAAGACTATTACAAAAAATATTACTCAAAAATTAAAGAAGAAACCGGAACTCAGGATGATCCGGATAAAACATAATTTGAAACATTGCCCACGTTTTCCATCAAAATCCGCCTGGATTAGCCAGGTTCATTCCCAGCCGTCTATCTCATTTTTTTCTTGCAGGACTTCCTTTTCTCTCTTATTTTAAGATTCCAATTCTTAACATATCTATTTTTCAAAACTTATGCATTATTTGCTTAGTACAGAGGTAGGTTTACAAAATTGCAGTGAGCCAGAAACAGGAGACAAAATGAAAAAAATCGGTAGAAGAGATTTTATTAAAAAAGGGAGCGTCACAGCTCTTGCCGGCAGTTCGGCGATTCTACTCAGTTGTTCACCGGAAAATAAAACAGAGGGGCCAGCAGTTCACACTCGAAAAAAATACAAATGGCGCATTGTCACAACCTGGGCCCCGCACTTTCCGGTGCTCGGTGAGGGCGTCGATCAATTTGCCGATTGGATTAAAGAAATGTCCGAAGGACGACTATCAATTCAGGTTTATGGCGCCAACGAATTGGTTCCGGCATTTGAATCCTTTGAAGCTGTCCGCTCGGGTGTCGCCCAAATGAGCCACGGCGCCTCTTATTATTGGGCTGGAAAAGTACCGGCCGGTCAGTTCTTCTCCACTGTACCTTTTGGCATGAATACGCAGCAAATGAACGCCTGGCTCACGGGCGGCGGTGGCTTAAAACTTTGGGAAGAACTTTACGCCCCCTTCGATTTGATCCCTTTTCCGGCAGGAAATACCGGCATGCAAATGGGCGGCTGGTTCAACAAAATGATCAACTCAATCAGTGATATTCAGGGATTGAAAATGCGCATCCCGGGGCTGGGAAGCAAAGTGATCAACAAAGCCGGGGGAACCGGGCTGGCGACGCCGGGCGCCGAAATTTACACCAACCTCGAGCGTGGCGTCATCGATGCGACAGAATGGATCGGGCCCTACCACGATTATCTCAAAGGCTTCCATAAAATCGCCAGATACTACTATTATCCCGGCTGGCACGAACCCGGAACTGTTTTGGAATTGACAGTGAACAAATCGGCATTTGAGGGTTTGCCGAACGATTTGCAGGCAATTATTCGCACGGCTGCAGCGAGACTAAACGGGCAGGTATTGGCGGAGTTTAATGCTAAAAATGGTGAATATTTAACGAAATTGATCAACGAGCACAATGTCAATTTACAAAAATTCCCCGATGACGTCTTATCAGCATTCAAGAATTTTTCCGAAGAAGTTATCGATGATTTGGTTAGCAGCGATGCGAAAGCAGCGAAAATTTATGAATCATATCGCAATTTTCGTAAACAAATCACAGGCTGGGAGGAGGTCACAACACATGTTTATGACGCGGCAGTGAAGGCGTGATCAACCTATCGCAAAAATACTATTCTCGGGATACAGACTTTACTGCCCAATTATCAATTTCGGCAACATCGTCGCAGTTTCCGGGAACAGAATAACCAGGCCCAATCCGATGAGCTGGATGATTATGAATGGAATGATGCCTTTGTAAATCATCTGCGTCGAGACTTCCGGGGGCGCGACGCCTTTGAGATAAAACAAAGAAAATCCGAAAGGCGGTGTCAGAAAAGACGTCTGTAAATTAATGGCTATGAGCACCCCGAACCACAATAAATCGATCCCCATCGAAACGAAAATCGGTGCAACGACGGGCACGATTATGAAACAGATTTCGAAAAAATCGATGAAAAAACCAGCGATAAAAACAATGATCATCACGATGGCGAGAAATGTGTGTGGCCCCAGATTGTTGCCGATGATGAAATCGGCTAACAGACGGTCACCACCCATGCCACGAAAAACCAGCCCAAAAGCCGTGGCGCCAACGAGAATTATAAAAACCATGCAGGTGAGAAAAGTCGTTTCCCGCGAAACATTGCGCAAGGTGCTCATCGTAAGTTTTCCCCGCAGTGCTGTGAGAATAATCGCGCCAAGCGCCCCAACAGCGGCTGCTTCAGTCGGCGAGGCAATACCCGCCAAAATTGAACCCAAAACTGTAATAATTAAGGCGAATGGTGGCAAAAAAGCTTTGAAAATCCTGCCTGACATAACTGTGCCTTTGAACGCATCGACGATTTCTCGTGGCATCGAAGGCGCAGCTTCCGGTCGAAAAATGGCGATAAAAACAATCCACAGCAAATAGAGTCCAACGAGCACAATCCCCGGAATAATCGCCCCGATAAAAAGATCCCCGACAGGAATATTGAGAATGCTGCCCAATAAAACCAGCACGATACTCGGCGGAATTATTTGCCCCAATGTGCCGGAAGCGCAGATAGTTCCGCTGGCCAATTCCGCGCTGTAACCACGTTTAAGCATCGTCGGCAAGCTCATCATTCCCATTGTCACAACGGTCGCGCCAACAATGCCTGTAGAAGCCGCCAACAAGGTTCCGACGATTATTACTGAGATGGCCAGTCCACCACGTAACCGGCCAAAAAGCAAAGCCATGGTTTCCAAAAGTTCTTCCGCGATGCCAGATTTTTCCAACATCACTCCCATAAAAACAAAAAGCGGCACCGCGAGCAAAACAAAGTTGGACATCACGCCCCAAATTCGTAAAGGTAGCAAATTAAAAAAATCAAACCCGAAAGTCAGCACACCAAAAAAGATGGAGACGCCGCCAAGAGTGAATGCAACTGGAAATCCAGCCATGAGCAAACCGAAAAGTGTGATGAACAGGATTAATGGCATCAATTCACTCATCGCACTTTCCTTCCCCGCCCCAGAGCGCAAGTATGGCCTTAAAATTCATTGATAATCCTTGCAGAAGCAGCAGAAAAAAAGCGAGCGGGATACAGGCTTTCAGCAACCAGCGGGCGGGCAGGCCGCCGGGATCTGGCGAGGTTTCACCCAAAGCAAAAGAATTTGTAACGAAACTTGTTGAGGCCCAAATGACGAGAAGTGCGAAAGGCAGAAGAAAAAAAAGTGAGCCGAGAAAATTAATCCATGCCTGCCAGCGTTCGCTTAAAGAATTGTAAACCGCATCAACGCGAACGTGACGCTCATGTTTGAGGGTAAAAGCTGCGCCCAGCAAAAATATCACTGCAAAAATGTGCCATTCCAATTCCTGGATGGCAATGCTGCTCCGCTTCAGAAAATAGCGTGTGAAAACGTCGAAACAGACGACTGCAATCATGACGATCGTCAGCCACGAGACGCCACTGCCGATTTTCTCGTTTATTAAATCAATTACCGTGATAGCTTTTCTCAGGATGTGCACAGGCGAAGTCTTTCACATTTAAATATTCAGTCAGGACGCTTAATATTGCGGGACTCAATCCGCTCAATTCGTTTTTCCAGTATAAATCTTGAATGCCTCAATTATTTAAATAATCATATTTCTTACAAAAGAGCAACTGAATTCATCGTGAGTGCTGAATAAAATGCGCAAAACTGATCAATCGCAACTGGTACCATCGCATAATTCCACAGTGTGGACAATAAAAAAAAGGGCAGGCCCGAAAGCCGCCCTTTTTGAAGAACCAGGAGTGTAAAATTACAATCTACTTATTATCAATAACGTATTTTTTTAATTTATATCGCAGTGAGGCTTCTGAAATTTGCAAGTGCTGTGCGGCTTTTGTTTGATTGCCCTCAAAACGGCCCAGCGCTTTTTTCAGTAAATAATTCTCGACAATCTGCACCGCCTCAGGCAATGACTTCTCAGCAAACAGTTTCAGCGGGTCTTTGTTGTCGAGAAAAGGTAAAACCGTGGGTTTTACGAGGCCATTTTCAGCGGTTACAACCAGCGTGCGGATACAATTTTTCAATTCTTTTACATTCCCTGGCCAATTATACAACATCAGCCCATCATAAAGTTCATCGCTCAGCGCATAGCCTTCGAGGGTAATTCCCTGCGCACGGGCTGCTTTGCGAATGAATTTTTGATAGAGGTATGGGATGTCCTGTTTCCGGCTGCGCAAGGCCGGAATTTCGAGCATCAAACGATTTAGTTTATAATATAAATTCGTCGATATGGTTTTTTGTTCCAGGGCTTTTTGTGGGCTTAATTTAGATGTGGAAATGATTCGTGGCCGGGAACTTCCTTCCCAAAACTTTTTATAGCCATTGAGCCCCTGCAAAAGTTCCTGCAACTGAAATTTTTGTTGGTCGGGAAATTCTTCAACGTCAAAAACAACCAGGGTTCCACCAGCGGCGGAACTGATAATCCGATCAAAATGCTGGGTAAACTCACCATTTTGACTATTTTTGGTTGAATAAAATTCTGATGGATAAAGCTTAACGAGTGGGTCAGACCGTCTTCGACTCAGCCGATGAATAATATGGGCTACCTGGGCTTTTCCCACTCCGGATTCGCCAATAATCAAGCAATCTTCATCACTTTTGGCTATTTTTCTGGTCGCGCGTTTTACGCGAACAATAGCGGGGCTCAAACCGACAATTTCATTCATTATTTTCCTGACAGAGAAATCGCCTGAGGTTATTTCGTGCATATTTTTTCCGATGTCATTGTTCGGCCGCATAGCGTCCTGTTGTTTACAACCGACATAAACATTTCGGGGAACCCTTCCCTTGGTTCCTGTTGTTAAATCTGCGGTATGATAAAGTCATGGTTATCAGACCGTGAAGTGTGGATATAAGTGAGGATGTAACATAAAAATTGACTTAAATTTTTGCATGATATTGCGACTCATCCAAGCCGGATTGGCGGAATTCAAGAACTCCATACAATTTATTTAAATACCGGATTATAGCGCATTCTGCAAAAAAGTATTTTCTTCAAATTACAAACTCGTATTTGAATCAGGGTTAAACGGGTTCAAAGAATTGCAAGGAAATCATGAATAAGAGACAAAATCAAGGCGATTCAAAAACCGTGAAATAAGATAAATTGTTGTGGTACATTTTGTTAATCTACAAGGATCGCTTTTGGCCACCAAAACGAGATTTTTTTCTCCAGCCAATTCAGCGCTCTATCTTAAAAGCCAATTTGAGCGGAAAACGCCTTATTCCAACTAACGACATCACCTGCATATTTCCCGAGCTCCTCACCATAAAGGGCGAAATCCAGGCGTAACCAGCGAATATCGATACCAATCCCGAACGAGGTATAACCCTGGTAAAATCCGGTTCCGATATGAAAAAATGGTGGCAAACTGGCTTCAGCGCCCAAGAATAATTTCTTAAAAAATGTGATATCCGAATTAAACGGGTGATTCACATCAGCTGCGAAAACTATATTTTCAAAAATACCGGCATTTCGCCAGCCCGGCACATAAGCAACTCCCATTTTCATGGAGGCATCCAATGCTTTTCCCGAAGGCTGAATGCCGCGATCGCCATCCACATTTTCCCATGAAAACTTCGGACTGTTGATATCATAAAAAGTCATCCCGACGGATACGTTTCGATTAATTGAGTACAGCGCACCAAAATCGAGCGAAAAAGTTTGCCCCTTGTAAATGTCTAAAGTTTCGTCATCACTTAAACCGGTGATAGTTTTAATTTTGTGTGATGTCCATCGTGTCATACTTTTAATGTTGATCCCTAAATGCAGTGGATTCGGCAGCAAATTAACCAGAGAATTGGCATATCCTCCAATAAATAAGGTTTCACCATGAAACTGAATATCAGCAATCGGTAATCCTGTCGCACCGGCAAATACTTCCGCATCTCCGGATCCTTCGGTGACCAGTGCCACACCCCAGCCCGGCGCGATAAATTGAATTTGCAATGGCCCATTGATACTGAGATTAGCCGGTTTTTGAGCTTCGTTTAATATGTCGATAAAAAATGCATTTTGCTCGCTCTCACTCATATCGTTGACATTTTCGAATCTGTCCTGATTATCCTTGAAAAAAGTATAATCATTGTAAAGCTGCTGGTTAAAACGAACACGAAAGTCGATAAGTGTCACTTTTCTTTTTTTTACAAAATTCAGTATTGCCGGATTATGAAAAAGGGGATTTTCATTGCTCCGCAGGGCAACTCCAGCGCCCCCCATAGCTAAAGAACGGACGTTCCAGTTGGAAGTTCGTTCGACTTGTGCGGTTAAAATACTTGTTAAAATTGGGAAAATTAACAGGCCGGAAATAACGGCTTTTCTTATCATTATGCCCTCTTCTTTTGGGAATCATCAATGATCCCGTTTTATTACTTTGAACTCAATTTTTATGCGGGGAGTGCATCCATATGACTCCCCAAAGAATTGCACATTTACTGCAATAATGCATGCAAAGAAGAAGTTCCGTTAAATGCTATTTCGAAAAGCTGCCATGCCAACGAAGTCTCAGAACCAGCAGCGCACACAAATGCTGGTGAAAGTGTGCCTGGAATTTGTGGCATATTTTCCGGCGCGGGGAGCGCTCCACACTGTGTCCAGGTATAATAAAGATAAAGGCTGCGAACGCCGGCATCAATTCCCGGCCATTGTCTTTGCACCCGGCTCGCTATCTCAGCTTTAAACTCAGGGAATTCTTCCTGATTGCCTTGAAATACGAGCTGGTAAGCCTCATCGACCCGTTCGAGAATGAAATTTTCATCGAGGACAAACTCAGGCCCAACGCCATCCGTATCGATGAGTAGAATCATGTTCGCCACAATGGCCGCCAAACCACGACTCAGCAGCACATCTTCGACATAGGGGAATTCGTCGATTGTCAATTCCCCGGATTCAATGGCAGCGCCCACCATTCGCAGGTTATCGTTCACAACGAGAAATGTTTGCAGCAAATCCTGTAATTTCTCCAAACTCAGATTAAAGAGCGTATCATTTCTCGTGCTGAACACCTGATTCAGTGCATTTTTTGCACTGCCCGGTGTGTAATTTTGCTCTACTTCCTGAAAGGTTTCCAGAAATGAGGTAAAATCTACTTCGTGGACCCGCGCTGTTGCCACGGAGTGAAAATAAAGAACTTCATAGTTTTCCGCATCTTTTTGCTTCGCTTTGTCGAAATACTCGAGCGCTTTTGCATTTTCACCATTCTGTAAGGCAGCTTTGCCCTGTTCCAGCAATGCATCGGGATCGTCACTCCCCGAGTTCATTCCACTAAAAATATTACAGCCCATAAAAACAGGCACCAATACAACGATCATCAATTTCACTAATTTCCTATGCACGATTTTTCTCCTGTTTAAACAATTTTTCTGAATTTGATTTTCTTCAATTAAGACACCTGATAGCCTGATTCTGCCTGGCGCGCACAAGCATAATCATGCACCCATTAAGAGTTGGATAAATTGTGGCATGGTCCTGATTTAGTATCAAACAACATGCCGTAAGCGATTTTACTTATTTCAAATTTAAGATTTTTTGATATGATTTGAAAATTTGCGCATTGAGTTAATTTAGTATTTCGATTAAGTTAAACACACATTTAACTCGGTTCTGATATGAATATTTGAATTGATTGTAAATCCAATTTCCTAAAATATACATACGAATGGAGCAAGACGCTGAATCACGTTTTAGTAAGTCACGTTGATAAATGACCGGTTGCGATCGCCTGGATTTTAAACTGAATTTACAAAATTTCTTCAATTTTAATATTCTGCAGCTGAGCCAATCGGGCCACAATTTCACCAATTTTATTGTTGGGTGTTGAAGCGCCGGCGGTCAGGCCGATTACAACTTCACCGGAAGGCAACCAGTTATTGGATATCTGCATTTCATGTGCGTTCACCGGTTGATGCCGGATTTCCCGCTGCGAAAGCAAACAGTTGGCATCATCAACGTGAAAAGCGCGAGTCGAATGCTCAGAAATTTCAACAAGGTGGGTAGTGTTTGAGGAATTATAGCCCCCGATTACAATCATTACATCGATTGGAAATTCTTCTAAAATGGCAGCGACTGCATCCTGACGGTCTTGCGTTGCACTGCAAATTGTATCAAAAGTACGAAATTGATAGTCTATTTGGTTTTCGCCAAACTTTTGCAACAGGGTTTGTTTCACGCGCCCGGCAATTCGCAGCGATTCTCCAGAAAGCATGGTCGTTTGATTTGCACAACCCAATTGATCGAGGTGAATATCCGGGTCAAAACCTGGAGAGACAGCATTCTTAAAATATCTTAAAAACAAATCTTTATCACCGCCATTAGTGATATAATCGCAGACCATTTCTGCTTCCTGCATATCCAAAACCACAATATAATGGCTGTTTTCATAATTCTGCGTTTGGCTACTCGTCGCGCGAGTTTCTTCGTGGTTCCATTTGCCATGAATGATGGAAGTGAAGCCATCTTTCGCATAGTTGTGGACACGTTTCCAGACATTCAAAACCGAGCCGCAGGTCGTATCGACCAAAATGCAGCCGATTTTTCTTAGCCGGGCTAATTCATCGACAGAGACACCAAAAGCCGGCAATACCACAACATCATCACTGGTTAATGAAGCTGCTTCCAACTCATCGGCATAGCCTCCGGTGAGAAATTTGATATCCATAGCCAACATTTTTTCGTTCACATGCGGATTGTGAATCAGCTCCCCGGTGAGGAATATTCGTTTATCCGGAAATTGCTTTCGCGTCTGATAAGCATATTCAATTGCACGATCCACCCCATAGCAAAATCCGAACTCACGCGCGAGGTAAATGGTGAAGCGGCCGAGGTGGATTTCGTTATTATTCTCACGGATATGATCAACTATTTTACTGGAATAGGCCTGATCCAGTGTGCCGGCAACCTTATCTTTCAATCCAAATCCGCGACGAAAAAGTTGGCCGGTTTTTTGGTTATTTTCCTGCATTAATTTCTTCTCCTGTCACTTCTGCTTTTTCTCTAAACGAATTGCTTTTAGAGCTTCGATAAAGCAGATACAATATGTTTTAGTACAATTTTGAATGCCTGGTTATTTCAAGCTCGATAATCGGCTGTTGGAATTGCAGCTAAAGTAAAATTTAGTCCGTATGGCAATCAAAACCAATTCGCGTGCATGCAAATTCCAACTTTTTCTTTTGATATTTACACGATGTTTTTCGGGAGCACTAAAATAGCACGTGTCACATTGCAATTAAAATGGATAGTTCAGATTCTATCCCACAGCTCCGAGCAAAGTAATTCTTGCATAAATTAAAGAAAAACTTAACTTGAACAAGTGCCATGCCGGAAAAAATTTATCCACTCCCGGCAGTCATACTGTTTTCAAAAAGTGATTAAAATACAAAAAATAATCTATATCACAAATGGAATTAGCAAAGGAGAACGCTATGCTGCAACGAATATTAATGATATGCATGTTACTGTTTTCGATGATGCTCTTTGCCTGCGGCTCAGATAAGGAAGAAGAAGTCACAGAAATGAGCGAGGAGCTCGAACAAACCGCGGAAAAGCTTAACTCCGGGGAAATGGATATGACCGAAGCCATGACGCAGATGCAACAGGTGATGTCAGGTGGAGAAAATGTAACACCGGTGAATTTTCGCAAACTAAAAGCATTGCTTCCAAAAACCATCAAAGGCATTGCAGGATCAAATTTTGAGGGAGAAAAAACAGGTGGATTCGGTATAAAAGTGAGTTCTGCGAGTGCCGATTACAATGATGGCTCCAAAGGCAGTATGACGATCTCAATAACAGATATGGGCACGATGAAAGGCTTCGCTGCCATGGCCTCAGCCGCCTGGCTAAACGCCGAAATCGACAGAGAATCGGATGACGAATTTGAACAAACTTTTACTTATAAAGGCAATAAAGCCCATAAAAAATACAATACGCGCAGCAAGCGTGGTGAAATAAGCACGATCATCGCAGGACGATTCGTTGTTAATGTGAAAGGCCGGAAATTTCCTTTTTCCCGGCTGGAAGAAGCATTGGATGAGTTGCCGCTCGATGAATTGGAAGATATGAAAAACGAAGGGATTGAGTAGATTTATCGCTAAACAATTTGGTGAAACACAAAACTTATTTTCTGTTTTTAAGCTGATTCTGTAATGACTGAATTTTTTTCTCCATCATCAGCAGCCGGCGTTCGAATTGTTTTTGCTCACGGTTGTTATTAAAATCGAACTTCATCGTGTGTTCTTCTTTTGAATTCTTCACCAATGCTTCGCTCATTTCTGAAAAAAGCGGAATATCCGGCATGCGGGAAGCTTTTAGCTGAAACTCCTGCGGCTGGCCATTTCGCTTTATCTGCACACGCAGATATTGTTCCGGCTTCACAGAATTCATAATTTTTTTCAGGTCATAATAGTCCTGCAACTCGATTTCGTTAATTTTTGTGACAACATCTCCAACGACTAAACCTGTTTTTTCCGCAGGGGAACCTGGCAGGACAGCTACGACCTGTGGCAATTTTTCCTCATAGGGCTGCACCGTTATTCCCAACCAACCGTGAGTCCCCACAAATTCGGTCATAATATTTTTGCACGCTTTTAATACGTGGTCAATCGGCGTCACCAATGCACATTCCGTCCCGGATGCAACGCCATTTTGTTGTCCACTCGAAATTGTCAATCGTCCTGATACCATGCCAATTACTTCGCCATTTGAATTCATTACCGGCGAGCCGTTGTTTCCCGGTGAAGTATTGACGGCTATCTGCAAAAGCCCATTTTCGTAAACAGCATTGATATTGCCAAGGCCAACGGCGCTCGAAATTCCAAGTGAATTGCCAACGAGCACCGTCCATGAGCCCGCGCGCAACAAGCGTGGATTCCCCAACTTTAATGGAATGAGATTGGGCGCCTCAAAGCGGAGCAGGGCAATCGAATGCTCGGAATCCAGTCCGATCAGTTCGGCCAAATAAGTCGTATCGCTGGAAAATTGGATATAAATATGTTCTGCACCGGCCACCACACTACTTTTAGTCACCGCATATCCCAGCTCGTGCAAAACGATTCCTGTCCCGATATTCGTTATAAAAGTCTCCCGCTGTTGCGGGTGTTCAGAATCTGTCTCATTTAAAAAAGAGAAAAAGGATTCATCGTGTAATTTATTGGGAATTATGGCGGAGACGGTGACAACCGAAGGACGAATTTTCTCGACAATTTCATTGATTTCACTATCGAGATTAGACAATATGGTTTGTCCAAAAATCGAAGACCACGCCCCTAAAAAAACGAAAGCAAACGCATTAAACAAAGATTTAGGCATGAGAATTTCTTCTTAACAGATTAATAAGTATACTGAACATGAGCAGGCACTATTATTACATTTGAGACCGGGATTTCTGCTGTCGAATCAACCGCTGTTTTATGCTGATTTCCTTCCGCTGAGAATTCATTCCCGCTCAAATTGCTAGCATGAGCGTTTGTCCGCGAAATACCAGGTGGCGCTGAAAAGTGGTCGAGTGTGTAGTTTATATCTGATGCCGGTGAAACCGGTGTAGAGCTGACTATTTTTGTTGGCTCTGCAGCAGAATGTGTAAACTGCGCATCATTGGGGTTAGAATTATACAACGAGAAGGCAATGAAGAGGAGCAGTGCACTTGCGATTCCCAGCGCCGGGGCGCGCCACTCCTGGAAAAAAGAGAAGAACGAATTCTGTCCAATTTTCTTTTCCATTTGAATCCGGGCCCGCAGCACAGTTTCAAAATCATCAGAGATTTTTATGGACTGCAATTGACTGAGATTCGAGCGTAAAGCAGCAAGTTGTTCAACATTTTGCTTCTCTTGCGGATTTTTTTCGAGATAATTTTCGAGGGATCGTTTTTCACCGGCACTTAATTCACCCTCTAGATACCGGGAATACCATTCAGAATAATTACGAGGTTTTTGCATAATAATTGGTGTCCGTAGCAAATGTTTGCGTTATTCTCCTTCCGCCGAGGCGGGTTCCGTTAATTTATGTGCAGGTTCAATCCGGCTGTTAAAAACTTCGTCACAAATCCTGGTGCAAATGAAACCTGTTATAATTGCTTTTTTAACTTTTCCTGCAATCGCAGACGCGCCCTGTTGACGCGCGATTTTACTGTGCCCAAAGGTACATTGATAATTTCGGCAATTTCTTCATAAGCTAATCCCTGAATATCGCGCAAAACAATGACTTCACGAAATTTTGCCGAAAGGCTATCAATTTCCCGCTGGATGATTGCTTCGTACATGACGGTATTTGTATATTTTTCGGGATTAAATTCATCACTGGCGATTTCGTAGTCTTTTTCTTCCATGCCGATATCGCTGAGAGAAAAAAGCTTTCTCCGCTTGCGCTTGCGTAATTCTGTACGAGCCAGATTGCCGGCGATTGTATAAATCCAGGTTGAAAATTTCGCAACCTGTTTATAGGCGTGACGTTTGCGGTAAACGCGCAAAAATGTTTCCTGTACAACATCCTCAGCCTGTTCCCGGTTATTTAAGAATCTAAAAACAAAATTAAGCAGTTGCTGTTTATATCGTTTGACTATGAGATCAAAAGCATAAATATCGCCCTGCTGGAATCGCGTGATCAAATCCTCGTCGGTGGGCGTATTTCCCTTGCTCAGTTTTTGTCCTTCCATTCAATTTCCTTTGAATTGAACATACGTGTTTATTAAAAGTTCCTGAAAAATTAAGATATTTTTCCTGCGTACGGCAAACGCTCTGCAGGATAACCTTTAACAATTTGGACAAATAGCATCTCCATGATTGATTCTGGATTAACAGGGAAAAGTTTGAGAATATAATCGATGTGGCGGATATTTTCAAGTGCTGATAGCAATTCCTCGGCAGAATACTGACGTTTGAATTTATGCAAGTCATTGACAAAATAAGAAGACATCCGTGTTTTTTTGGCAAGTTCTGCTGTGCTTTGGCGGCTGGTATCAAAACCGGTGGCAATTAAAATATTGGTAAAAAAACGTGACAACTGCGCAATAATTCCGAGGTTGGATTGGCTGAATTTTATATTGTGATAAATCAACAGGCTTTGCTTCAAATCACGGCGGCCCAGGGCATTTTGCAAAGCAAAAATTGTGTGTTCCTTGCGTACACCTGCAACTTCAGCAACAACTTCCTGGGTGATGTTTTTCTCATCGCCGAGGAATAGGGTTATTTTATCGATTTCATTTTTTAACTCCTGCAAATTCGTGCCCACCTGAAGCGCGAGAAAAGCCGAAGCATCCGGATTGATGTGATAACCCAGTGACTTAATTTCTTTTTCAATCCATTGCACAACCTGGTTTTCATAAAGCGTTTTGCAAGAAACAAAGGCCGCTAATTTTTGCAAATCTTTTAAGGCTTTTGAGCGTAAATCAGCGGTGCGCGCAATTAAAACAAGAGTTGTTGATTTGTTGGGTTTTTCAGCATATTCGACGATCAATTTCTGATCGGTTGGCGTCATTTTATTGAAATCGCGAATAATGACCAAACGTTTTTCGGCCATCATCGGGTAAGAGCTGGCGATATCGATTACCCGCCGTGCGTTGACGTCGGTGCCGTAAAGCAGATCGAGATTAAACTCGCGTAAATCGGTGGGCACGCCGATAGAGATTATTTTCTCGGTATATTTATCGATCAAATAATTCTCTGCTCCAGCGAGAAAAATAACAGCGGGCAGGTCTGTTGCTGATTTCATTTTTTCAATTTGCATGACAGCCATTTTTATTTAAGCTTCTCTTTTTTCACAGCCAATAAGATACTGAAAATGAATGCGCCCCAGGTGAATCCCAAAACTACGAGCATGGTTATAATTGCACTGAACGACATAACTCAACTCCTATTAAGTATGAGATTTACGGTACATTTTATTATTAAATATCACAAATAAAAGAATCACACCACCCCACTGCGCGATACAGGTCCCGACACTGAATGGTTGTAACGGATCCCACCAGGAATCTGGGTGGTAGGAGGTTATCGCCTGATAAAACCACCAAACGATGAGAACGGCAAATTCGATGGGGATTAAATAGGCGACAATAAAGTCGTACCATTTCCCCACGTGCAAATCATTGCCTTCTGTATTGACGAATTTTTTGCGAAATTGGCTTATTCCGGCTTTTCGGGCAGCGAAAGCGACAAAAAATCCGCTCACCAAAAGCCCGACACCCCAGACCCAATCCTGATTTTGAAAAAATGTGAGATTTATCGCCGACGGTGCGCCTAAAATAAATCCGGCGGCCCAGGCAAAAAAAGTGGCTTTTTTTCGTGTCCACCCCAGATCAATTAATGTTCGCACCGCCAGTTCGAGCATGGCGATGAGACTGCTCACGGCTGCGATCGTCAGCGCGAGAAAAAATCCTGTCATAAAAACGCGGGGCATCGGCAGGGTGCGAAACAACTCTGGTATCCAGATGAAAGTCAGTCCTGTGGAAGCCGGGCCGGTGTCGGCGAGCACTTCTTGTGGCGTCAAACCAAGCAATGGCGCCAGTGCAAAAACCGCGGGAAAAATAACGATGCCAGCTAAAATTGAGGCGCTGTTATTGCCAAATCCCGCGATACACGAATTCAGCGCGATGTCTTCTTTTTCCCGCATGTAAACTGCATAAGTCATCACCAGCCCCCACCCAGCTCCGGTTGACCACGCCGATTGCGACAAACCTTCGAGCCATACTTTGTAATGGCCGAGAGCAGACCAGTCCGGCTTGAAAAAGAACTCAAGGCCCTGAAAAGCATTTGGCAATGTTAAAACTTTTATAACGCCGGCGATGAGCAGAAAAAACAGGCCGGGAATGAGCAGTTTCGTCGCTTTTTCGATTCCGCCTTTTATGCCGCGAACTATTATAAGCGCTGAAAAAGAAATCGCTAAAAAATGGAATAACAAAGTCTGCTCTGGCTGCGCCGAAAACGAAGCCCAATATTCGGTGCCTTTAATTTCTGCCAGTTCACCTGTTGCTGCGGCCCAGGTGTATTTCATGCACCAGCCGGCAACAACGGAATAATAAAACATGATGGCGATGGTGCAAAAAGCGACAAACGCGCCCATCCACGCATACTTTTTCCCGATAAGCTTGCCAAAAGCTGCGCCGGGGCCGAGGCGCGTTTTTTTGCCAATGGCAAATTCTGTCATCAGCAACGGGATTGACCATAAAAATAAAAAAATCAACCATGGGATGAGAAATGCCCCACCGCCATTTTGTGCTGCGATCCGTGGAAAACGCCACAAGTTTCCGGTCCCGATCGCCATGCCCAGCGCCGCAATTACCAAAGTCCACCGTGAAGAAAATAACTCCCGCGTTTTCTCCATCTCACCTCCAGTTGAACGTTTGAACGTCTGAACGTTTGAACGTTTGAACGTTTGAACGTTTGAACGTAGTCTATGCAAACTTTATAAAATAAATACCGATTATGCCAATTGCAAAGCAATACCATGCGAAATAGTCGAATCGCCCTTTTTTAACGATTGACATCAAAACTTTAATTGCAAATAAACCTGAAATATACGATACGACAAACCCAGCCACCAACGGGCCAACGAGGCTGGAATCCATCGGCGAATCTGCAAGATCTTTGAGCTGCAAAACAAAGGCGCCACCAATGGCGGGCAATGCCATGAGAAATGAAAACCGGGCGGCTTCCTCCCTGTTGACGCCGGCCAGCATGCCCATCGATATCGTCGTTCCGCTGCGTGAAATGCCCGGTAAAATCGCAAACGCCTGTGAAATTCCCATAATCAAACTTCTTTTAAAAGTCATTTCGCCGCTGGAACGCAGGCCCAGGCGTGATAACAACAGAATAAATCCGGTTACGATGAGCAAATAGGCCGCAAGCAGTGGATCGGTGAATGCATCTTCAACCCAGTCTTTAAAAAACAATCCAATCAAAACGGCGGGAATGGTTGCCCAAATAATGAAAGCAATATAGCGCAAGGCGGCTTCCTGTGAGGGATCGGTGACTCTTTTCTTGTTTGGCATGAGGCCGAGCAATCCCTTAAATAGCCACAACACGTCCTGGCGAAAAGCAGAAATGACGGCGAAAAAAGTTCCCAAATGCACTACGACTTCAAAAAGAATGCCTTCCTGCGAAACACCTAAAACAGCTTTACCCAAAGTCAGGTGACCGGAACTTGATACCGGTAAAAATTCTGTAAGCCCTTGAACTAATCCAAGAATAATAGCTTGTAATATTGACACTTAACGCTCCATAATTTAATAAAAAAAGTCGCTAAAATTGAATAATATTGAAGTATACCCTCCGGCCTTAAAAGTGCGCAGGAATGATAAAGCGGTGAACCGTCAAAATTGTAAAATCTGATTATTTCTTGGATGAATTACTTGGAATATTTACGTGAGTAAACAAAATGCAGATTAAATAGCAAGGGTCGCGGGATGGCAGCTCCATATTATTTTAATTTTTGCAGTACAAAATATAGACGCCATTGCCCATGAATGCAAGGAAAAAGGAGGGTTCGTTTTCGTGACGCCATCTTTATGTGCATTTCAGCAACAAAAATACAACCTAACTTCGGAGGATTAAAATTTATATAACAGAAATAACCGGAGTGAAATTTACGATGATGGTTGCGAAGCCCGCTCTATTATTATGTCCAACTCCAAACTTAATGTTTCTTTTTTATTCGATAAAATGGATTTATTTGAGCTGCGCAGTCGGTTTTTAGTTGACATTTTCTGAACAAATATTATTTTTAGCAGGTTGTTTTTTACAAATAGGATGTTATTTTTAAACGGGTTAAATACATTTCGATTAACAATATTACTTTGCAGAGAAAAATTTGTGGGCTAAACGCACATAAATGATAGGACATTTTACTCCAAACGGCACCGCAGTTATTCCAATCCAAATGCCATTTCTCATTGAGTAACATTGCTAATTACGACCAATTCGAAAATCACACTTTACCATCCCCACTTAAAACACTGCAATCAAATGAGAACTGGATCGGGTTGCAAATAAACGCGATCCAGTTAATTAATAATACCTTAAACAGGAGGTAAAAGGAATGAATAATTTACAGGCATACACAGACCAGGCCATTGAGATGGCAATGCTTTATGGCCCCAAATTAGTGCTCGCAATCCTAACATTAACTATCGGTCTTTGGATCATCAAAATTGTCATGCGTGGTGTTGACAAAACCATGAAACATAGTCAAACTGATGAATCATTGCGGCGATTTCTCGTCAGTCTTGGACAGATTTTTCTTAAAGCCATGTTGCTCATCAGTGTGGCTGGAATGATAGGCATCGAAATGACTTCATTTATCGCCGTTCTGGGAGCCGCGGGTCTGGCCGTTGGTCTGGCTTTGCAAGGCAGTCTTTCCAATTTTGCCGGCGGTGTACTAATTCTATTATTTAAGCCTTACAAAGTTGGGGATGTTATTGAAGCAGCGGGCTATACCGGAAAAGCTCATGCGATTCAGGTATTTAACACCGTTTTAAAAACACCGGATAACAAGACAATCATCATTCCGAATGGTGTATTGAGTAATGCAAGCATTACAAATTATTCAACAGAAGCGACACGCCGCGTTGACATGAGTTTTGGGATCGGTTATGCGGATGATATACCGAAAGCGAAAAGTATGTTGATTGACCTGCTCAGTAAAGATGAGCGCGTTTTGGCAGATCCTGAACCATTCGTGGTTGTTGGTGAATTGGCCGATAGTTCCGTTAATTTTACGGTTCGCGCCTGGTGCAATAGTGCCGATTACTGGGGCATTTATTTTGATATGCAGGAAAAAGTTAAACTGGAGTTTGACAAAGCCGGCCTTTCCATTCCCTTCCCGCAGCAGGATGTGCATGTTTATAAACATTAATCCAATAACTATAAAACTATCATAACCGAGGCAGCAATGAAAATAAAAAAATATTTAGTTTCGATTCTATCCATAATGTTGTTGGGCAGCATGGTTTTCGCCCAGGAACAACCCGTTGAAAAACCCAAATATGGCTGGCAAAAAGAAATGGTCGGTGGGCTCAATTTAACACAAAACAAATATGATAATTGGGCACAAGGCGGGGAAAATTCTTTTGCATGGCAACTGAATCTGAATTTCAAATTCAACAACGATCAGGAAAAAACCAACTGGGCGAATTCCGGAAAATTGACTTATGGTTCCACCAAAACAGGGGAAGAAGATGCCCGTAAATCAATTGATGAGATCAAACTTGAAAGTGTATTCACATATAAAATAAACGATTTGATCAATCCATACATTGCGGCAACCGGCGAAACCCAGTTCGCTGCCGGCTATGTCTATGGCGATGATTCAAAGACTCAAATATCGGCCTTTTTTGATCCCGGATATTTTCGTGAAAGTTTGGGTATTGGCTACAAACCCAACAAAACAATTAAAACACGTGCTGGACTGTCGCTCAAACAAACCATCACCAGCGACTACCCGGTTCCCTACGCTGACGATGTCGACACCCCCGATGAAATCGAGACCACACGCAGCGAGATCGGCGCTGAATCGGTAACTGATTTGAGTTGGAAAGTAGCTGAGAACACTTTGCTCGCCTCAAAACTGGAGCTTTTCACAGCTTTCGCGGCATTCGATGAAACGGATGTGAGCTGGGATAATGTGCTGACAACCAAAATCAACCAATACATCAACATGAATTTTAATTTTAAGCTGTTTTATGACAAGGACATTTCCAGCAAACGGCAAATCAAGCAAGCCTTTGCACTCGGCCTTACCTATAATTTTCTGAAATAAAAAAAAGTTACGCGGCAGTTCCAACATATCGATACAGATTCCTATCGAGTCAAAATAGTCTTATTTTGACTCGATTACTTCATCCGAATACTTGCCAGGATTTCTGTTTTGGCATCTTTTACAAATAGATCAGATTGAACTACGTATTTCTAATCTGATCAATTCTCACACAGAGTCGCGAAGTCTACAAAGAAAAGATTTAAAGATATAAAAAACAAAATTCTAAGTGTGGTGCTTACTGGCTATCCAGTTAGCTCAGCAAGTGGTGAATATGTCACCCCTCCGGGGTTCTTCGGTTTTTTTGAGTTCACCGGGTTATAACCATTGCACCCCTCCGGGGTTTACAAAGCCAAATTAAACTCATTTCAAGTTTTTTAATCCCGGAGGGATATCATGATTATAAAAAACGAAAAACCAAGTATTTAAATCCCGGAGGGGTGACATTATTTTATAAATATCTTGAAACGATATTTTATTAGCACTATAAGTAACATTCTGTTTTAACAGGATGTTGAAATGCTGAGTTAACTGGATAACCAGAGTGGTGCTTTTTTAAATAAACTTTGTTTTTTCATCAATCTACCCTGGTCTATTCATAAACTGATAAAAATCTGCCTGGCACTTCTACAAGTTATGAAAGCCCTTGAAAGCTACTTTGTTTAGTTAAATTTATAAAAATCAACTAAGTGCCAGGCACATCCACTGCGCTTTATGAATAAATCAGGCTAAAAATAAATTTATCAGAATATGTACGAAAAAAGTGCAAAATTCGAAGAATATTGCTTGCCTGTTCACTATTTTTCTGCTATCGTATCCATCCTCACATATTCTGATAAATATTTAGAACAATTCTGCCTCATCTCAAATAAAACTATTGGAACCTTGAACTTCAGCAAAAAGAAAAAGCACGGGGACAATTCTCCCCCATCTCGAAGTGAAAATATCTTTACAGACACGCGGTATTTTTTACTCCACAAACCCCGCAAGCCGACGCTTGTTCGGTTCCACTCTGATGCGGAGAGACATAATTACAGCCAGCGAATTATTCAACGACTGGGAATCGATGTAAATAAATACGCGATTCTGAATATCCACAAAATTGGTATTGATGCGCCGGCGAGTTATGTTTTTGAAGACCTGCTGCAATGGAATGGCGATTCCACCTGCTGGCCCAACCATATCGCGAAAGTTTTCAGGGTCAAGGGGCGGCTGGAAAACATCAAAATATTTTTGTTTGGATATCTGAAAAATCCGCTGAAGTCGCTTTTGCATAAATACAACTACCTCGGCGTGACACTCTTTGATCTCACCGCGATGAAAATTGTCCGGGTGCCTGAAAAATCGGATGTCGATAATGCCCGTTATTTTCTCTACCGCTGTAGTGGAGGATATCCAATCGGTGTATTTTCGATGTATGTGCGCTCTTCGATTGGTGCACAGCAGGAAAAGGAACAATCCCAACTCTTCATGATTGTAGGATTCAACTTCTACGGTCGGGAATCCTGGTCGCACAAAAGCTGGATCAACAGTTTATGGGAATCGGTGCACGATCGCGTTTCTGCCAACACTTTGAATCGGGTCAAACAATTGTGTGAATGGCGATTTCAGGATATCCAGGCCGGGTAAATTAAAATCAGACAAGCGAACTTCTCTCATTTTTTCTGGGCGGATTCTTTACCCACAACATAAGATGCCAATGCAAGATAGGTGAATAAGGCGACGATTAAATAACCTTGTGGGCTTTTATCAACGAAAAGATTCATAACGCCCCAAAAAACCGTTGCCATATTTGCACCAATCGTCAGTCTCCTGATCAACAAATCATCGTTGGATCTCCAATTCGCAATATTCAGAAAACCCAACGTAAATGCCAGTAAACCCACGCCTATAAACCAGCCGACCTGCATTGTGAACTGATTGAAAATCGCAGGTGTTACCGATATGTGAACAAAGCCAATCACGATAATCAAATAGGTAATGATTTTGTACGATTTTTTCATAATTTCTCACCATGAGTTAATTTTTGGATGTTTGCATCCTTTAACTGTAGGGATAAAACACAAAGAATAGCAACGATAAAACTGCGAGTACCCACAAACCCGAATTCACTTCACGGTGCCTGCCGGCTGCCAATTTGAATAATGGATAGAGGACAAATCCCGAGGTAATTCCCACGCCGATGTTGTAGGTAAAACTCATCAAAATGATGACGGCCAGCGCCGGGAATAGTTCTGTCGGGTCATCCAATTGTATTTTTTTTATGGGCTGCAGCATGAGAAAACCGACAACGATCAGGGCCGGGCCATATGCCTGTGGTGGCACAGCCGTCAAAAATGGTGCGAAAAACAACGCAACCAAGAAGAGCAGACCGACAATTATTGCGGTAAAACCAGTCCGTCCACCGGCCTCAACTCCGGAGGCTGATTCGATATAGGCGCCTGAAGTGGTCGTCCCGACGAGCCCGGCGAAAGTCGTCGCCAGCGCATCGGCCATCATCGGTTTTTCAATTTCAGGCAAATTGCCTTTTTCATCGAGAAAGCCGGCGCGCGACGAAACGCCAATGAGCGTTCCCATGGTATCGACAAACGCCATGATAAAAACCGTGAGAATCACTGCGGCAAATCCGATATCCAGCACGCCGGTGAGATCAAGTTGTAAAAATGTAGGTTCAAGACTCGGTGGCGCACTCATCCAACTTTGGGGAACCTGAGCGACACCGAAAATAAACGCCAAAACAGTGGTAGTTAAAATTCCAATTAATATTGCGCCCGGCACTTTGCGCAACATCAAAATAGCGATCAACAGAAATCCGAAAATCGCTAAAGCGACCGGAATGCTGGTCACATCACCAATTTTTACCGGTGCATCGGGCACGCCGAGCATCACAATTCCAGTTGAGTTTAATCCGATAAAAGTCATAAACAGTCCAATCCCAACCGAAAAGCTGTAGCGCAAACCTTGCGGAACAGAATCGACCAGCCACTGGCGTAAGTTCAAAGCTGTTAAAATTATAAAAAGTACGCCGCTGATAAAAATCGCAGCAAGGGCCATCTGCCAGGTGTATCCCAAAACGACGACAACCGTATACGCGATAAAGGCATTTTCACCCATATATGGCGCAATGGCAAAAGGCCTTTTGGCATAAAACCCCATGAGAAATGTTCCAAAAGCAGCCGTAACAATTGTGGCGACCATCGACGCGTTAAACGGGATTCCGGCAGCTTCAAGAATTTTTGGATTGACTATAATAATGTAGGCCATTGTGAGAAAAGTTGTAATACCTGCCCCAATTTCCCGCCGGAAAGTTGTGCCGTGCCGTTTAAATTCAAAATATTGAGAGAGAAAGTTTCCCACGGCATTCTCCTTTTTTAATTTCCTAATGAATCTGATTTAATCCATTGTGCAAAACTGAACGTTCGTACTTAAAGATGCCAATTTAATCTGTGAGTCATCCCGGTTTTCAAAGCGTGAAATACCGGGATCTCCGGAAATTCTGCTCAAACTCAGAACGCGACCCCGGTATTGCAAAAAACGCAAACCGGGGTGACAAATGAGGCTAAGTTGATAAGTACCCAGTGAATTTCTTTAATTTTGCACAACGGGTAATTTAATATTATTCAATGCACTTTTGATCGTTGATTTCCGGGCTCGTCGTTTGCTAAATTTACGGCGTATTTCGAGTTCATTCTATCGCGTTAATCTCATTGTTTTCAAAAAAAATATGCTGATATTTATTCACATTTGCCAGTAATTATTCTTGCGAAAGTACGATATTTGCATAAATTGAACACCATGGAGAATCTGCGCCCGAAAAACCGGCTTCAATATAAAATAACAATTTATATCGTTTTACTCGTCGTTTTAATCATCAACTCGGTGGGCTGGTTCCTCTACTTTAGCGCCAATCATTATCTGGATGAGGAATTGGGCAAAAAACTCATCAGCATTGCGCAATTTGCCGCTGGCTCCATCGAGCCTGATTTACTGGATTATTTGCAGCCCGGTGATGAAGCCGGAGAATTCTACGGCGCCGTGCAAAAAAATCTGCAAAACCTGCAGCACGATTTCAACCTGAAACGCAGCTACATCATCGATTCCGAATTTAAAATGATTGTCGATTCTCAAGGGCAAACGTCAATATCCGCTCCGGTACTTTATTTACAGAGCCACATTTTGGAATTGAACGCGACTTTAAATGGCCAATCCCGGTTTTCGGTGCTTTACCGCGGCAGTGACGGCATATATTATAAATCAGCCTTTGCGCCGCTTAAAACCAGAGATGGGATTGTCAGCGCAATTTGTTGTGTTGACGCCAGTCCGGAATTTTTGCAGGTGCTCGATAACATTAAAAACTCCATTCTTTTTATAAATACAATCAGCCTGTTTTTTGCAATTTTCATCAGCTTTTTTCTGGCAAAATCCATTGTGAACCCAATTACAAAGCTGGTGGCTGCCTCGGAAAAAATGAGTCAGGGTGATTTAAGCCGGGCTGTAAAAATCAAGAGCCGGGATGAAATTGGCTACCTGGGAATTGTATTTAATTCGATGCAGGAAAATATCCGGACGCAGCAGGAAAAATTGCAGGAACTGCGCTTCGTTGCCGAAGCCAAGGCCGACTCGATTCAATCGTATAACGATTATATTTTGCAGAGTATTACCAACGGTATTTTAACCATCGATTTGCAAGGCAGGATTACGGTTTTCAACCCCGAAACCGAGAAAATTCTCAATTTAAATCACGCTAATAAAACAGGGAAAAAGTGGCAAGATATCATCACTGAACTGCACCCGTTTAATAAGATATTATCACGACTTCTGGAAAAAAAAGAAGCCCTTTCTTACATGGAAAATCAGCTTCATTTCCGGGATTCATCAAAAACGGTCGGCATTCAATTTTCACATTTGCTCACGGCAAATGATGAAAAGATTGGCTATAATATCGTTTTGACAGATCTGACAGTGGTGAAAAACCTGCAAAACCAAATTATTGAGAAGGAGCGTCTCGCCTATCTTGGTGAGCTCTCGGCAGCCGTTGCCCATGAAATCCGCAACCCGCTGAATTCTATCGAACTTTACATGGGCCTTCTAAAAAGACAATTAAAAGAGGACAGCACACCAGATGAGAATATCGATAAAATTCAGAGTGAAATTAAATCACTCAACGCTATCGTTACCAATTTTTTAAAATTCGCCCGACAGCCGGAATTAGAATTACGCCGTGTCCTGATTAGTGATATTTTGCAGGAAGCACTCTTTCTGGCGACCGGGGCACTCAAGGAAAAAAATATTGCAGTGAGAATGAACCTGGGCAAGGACAAACTCGCTTTATCTGCTGATTTCGGCCAATTGAAACAGGCCATGCTCAATATTATTCTCAACGCTATTCAAGCGATGAATGACAATGGCAAACTTACATTGTCCGCCCTCGAATTTACAAATGAAAAGGTACTCGGAATCGAAATTACTGACACCGGTAGTGGCATTGCTGCCTCGCATCGTGAAAAAATCTTCAATCCGTTTTTTTCCACGCGCAGTCAGGGAACCGGCCTTGGATTATCAATTGTCAAAAATATCATTGAAGCCCATCACGGCACCATTTTTGTTGAGAGTAGAATTAATAAAGGTACACGAATAACCGTGAAATTGCCAATGGAGCACGCTTAAAATATGGCTAAAATTCTCATTGTCGACGATCTCCAAAGCACAACAGATGCCGTCGCACAAATCGTTGCCGGACAAAAACATCAGCCCCTTATTGCTGCCAATGCGGAAGATGCGTTTAAATTGTTTAAAAATTCTGCAATAGACGTCATCATCACCGACATGAAATTGCCAAAAAAATCCGGTCTTGATTTGCTCAAACAAGTGCGGGAAATTGACGCCCACGTTCCGGTGATCGTTATGACTGCTTTTGGCACCGTGCAAAATGCCGTCGATGCGATGAAATGGGGTGCGCTGGATTATTTGACCAAACCCGTTTCGATGGATGAACTCGAAGTTAAACTTGAAAAAGCGCTGAATCAGCGCACATTAACTTTAAATAATCAGGAATTGCAGCTTGAAAATAGATACCTGCGTGAAGAAGTGCATCAACATTTTTCCGAAATCGTCGGTCAAAGTCCGGTGATGCAGGAAGTATACAGCCTGGTTAAACGGGTGGCCGATGCCATTTCCCCGGTCCTGATTCTTGGCGAAAGTGGCACTGGAAAAGAATTGATCGCCCGTGCAATTCACAATAACAGTCCACGAAAAGAAAAACCGTTCATCAAAGTCAATTGCGCCGCATTGGCGGAAAACCTGCTCGAAAGTGAGCTTTTCGGTCATGAGAAAGGCGCCTTCACCAACGCCATAAAACGCAAACCGGGACGTTTTGAAATCGCCGCATCCGGCACAATTTTTTTAGATGAGATCGGTGAAATCGCTCCGGCGCTGCAGGTGAAACTTCTGCGTGTTCTGCAGGAGAAAGAATTTGAACGAGTCGGCGGAACCGAAAACCTGCAAATGAAAGCCCGCATCATCACAGCGACGAATCTCGATCTCGCAGATCAAATTCAGAAAAAGGCCTTTCGCGAGGACCTTTATTATCGTCTGAATGTTGTCAGTATTCACTTACCGCCTTTGCGGGAACGCACCGGGGACATCCCCTATTTGATTGATCATTTTATCAAAAAATACGTCAGCGAAACCGGAAAAAAAATTGACGGCATCGCCCCGCAAGTAACCAAATGTTTGCTGAATTATTCCTGGCCAGGCAATATCAGGGAACTGGAAAATGTCATCGAGCGGGCGATCGTTTTAACACAACACAATTTAATTGATACCGACGACCTGCCGGAGCATATTTTCAGGCTGAAAGACGAAATTGGTGATGGAGAACATACCGAAGAAAATTTCACCAAAAACATGGAAGAACACGAGAAAAAACTTATTTTTAAAGCCTTACTGGAAACCAAAGGAAACATTTCAAAAGCTGCTGAAAAACTCAATATTAAAAGAACCACCCTCCGTTATAAAATGGAAAAATATGATTTTTTAAGGTATAAATTTGAATGAAATTCCAGAATAAACTGAAACTCCTCTTTGCATTTTCCGCCTGGTTTGTGCTTGCGCAATGCGTTTTTGGCAATCCGGTCAACAAATCGCTGGATAGCTTGCGCATCGCAATTGTGCGACAGCAGGCGTCTCTGGATTCTGTGCAGCAGGTTCGCTCGACGCAGATGCTGAAATTTAGCGAAGTTAACGGGCAGATAAATGAATACAAAATTGAACTGGGAAAACAGCGCCAACCACTGTTGGAATTCAGGCTAAATGCCGCTTTGAAAAAATCGCGGGAGCTGGCAGATAAAATTTCAATTCTTGATGCACGGGTGAACCAAATAAAGGTCAATCTGCAGGAATTATACAAACAAATGATAGCCACTCTCGATACTGAAATTCGAAGTCTTTTGAGTTCCAGCAATTCAAAAACACCAAATCAGGCCGCACTAAATTCAAGTCAAAGACTGAGCAAGGAAAAGTCGGGCTATTTCAGCCGGTTAAATTCAATTAAAATTAATGTCAGTGAATGGCAAAATATCACCATTGAAGCGAACGATTCCCCGCAAAGAATCATGATGAAAACGACACTGTTAAAAGATAAAGCAGCCAGGTTGGAACGGGTAATTTTACAGGATGAGGAGCGGCTGCGGGAGCTGGAAAAAGACAAGAAAATGCAGAATGAGATGCTGGTATTTTATCTCGATCTCAGCCGTACTTTGGAAGATGAGCAGGGTATTTTTGACCGCGACCGCTTAGAAGAGCTGAAAGATCAGTCAGAAAACTTTGCGCGGGAAATTCAAATTATTAAAAGCCAGATTTCGGAGAACAAGCTCAATTCTGTCAATTTATATGAGAAGATCAGCCGTTTTACGCAAGCGTGGAAGAAAAAACTCGAAAATTATTAATAATTGCAGGATACATCGATGACCAGGAAAATATTTAAATTAATCGCCCTGATTTGCATCCCACTTGGTAGTTTTGCGCAGGAGAAGTCGACGACCATGATTTTCGGTAAAGTATCGCAGGAATACCGCAACAATATTCTGCGATTGCGTGATTCCACAAAAATTGATGATTATCGAACCAATCTTTATTTCAGCCTCGAAAACAAAAGAAAATTATTTAAAAAATCGCGGTTGGACTTGTTTTACGAGCTCAGGCATCATCGTTATGACGAGTTCCAGAAATTCAGCCGCCACGATCATTTGGGGAATCTAAAGTTCCAGCAGAGCATGACGGAGAAAATTCACTTTCATGTCTCCAATGAACTGCGGGCACGGTTTTCATCGACGGAGGATTTTTCCTATATTCGGAATATTGCCAATATCTATTTAAACATCGCGATTAATCCACAAAACCGGGCTTATATTGGCATCCAAAACTGGTCTAAAGATTATTTTGATGCCTCAGATTATCAACAGTACAAAAGTAGCCGTTATTACGCAAAGCTGAATATTCAGATGACAAAATCAGCCAATCTCGGCCTGCACACGGAATACAACAAACACGAGGGCAACCTCTATCCCGGCAGCAGGGCCGCTGATTTAAATCTCGAACTTGACGGGCACCGGTATATATTTATTTCACGGCTCGACAAAATATTTAACCGCAATTTATTTGCCACTTTCGCCTATCGTTTTGAAAATGATTTCCCGGCTGAAATCGAAAATGAACAAACAGGGCAACGAATTAACGATGAGAGCTATGATGATTTATTGGCTGAAGACTCGGATTTTGGCTACATTAAAAATCAGTTTTCATTATCCTCATTGGTGAAACTTACCCCTCGTTTTTCGTTGTTGTTGTTCTACAATATTTACAATAAGGAATTCAAGTTTTGGCCGATCCGGCCGGACGGCCCTAAAAGAGACGACCAATTATTGTTTTTATCCCATACTTTTAAGGTTAAATTGGGTTCGAAATTCACCTTCGAATTACAACATATTTATGAGGACAACGATACAAACCTGCGCTTGTTCACCTACCAAATGAATACGATTGCAGCTGGAATCTCAGCTCAGTTTTGACGATTCAAAGTGGATTGTTCCAGCCTGGCAGAACCGATTCAGCACTTATTGATTTTTGCTGTCAAAATTTTAACGGCCTATCCTAATTATTTGTCAATTCTTCGAAGTTAAAGAAAACAATGAGTTAGGCAAATTATGATGCACCCATGCCTGTCAAGAAACTGACACTTCTCCTGCTATCTCATAAATTGCATACTCAATTTATATCCCAAAGTAAACTTGCCCTGCTTTTTCATGTTGAAAAAATTACTGGAATGATATTTGAATATTCCGGGATCGTTCTGTTGAAAGCCAGAGCGAAAAATAGAAGATGTTTTTAATCCGGAAATACTTTCGGACTATTTCAAAACTAAAGGAATGAAAATGAAACCGGTTAATTTATCCGTGTTCTGCTCGATTTTGTTGGCCTTTATTTTTCTCGCCTGCAATCCTGCCGATCAGGAACGTGTGATCAACGAAAAAGATATGCCAAAAGTGGTTTTATATGTTTTCAACAAAACCTATCCCACAGCCATTGTGTTTGAATACGCTGAAGAAATTAAGGACAACCATAAATATTATGAAATTTCATTTGAATTTGAAGGTCGGAAAATCGATGCAGTCTATCAACCCGATGGCACCGTCTACGCAATTGAAGAAATGGTTGATCCATCTCAACTTCCGGAGAACATCAAAAAGGCTTTAGAAAATGAAATTCCGGGATTTAAAATTAACACCGCAGAGAAAGTGGATGAAAATGAAAAACACTTTTTCGAGGTAAAAGGGTTGGATAAAAATCAAAGCCAGCACTGGGAAATTAAGCTTTCTCCTGCAGGATCGGTGATTAAAAAAGAGAAAATCGATCCGGATGAATAATATGAACCAATCCAAAACAACGACAGGAAAAGGCTGCGGAAAATTCACAAGAACAATCATTCGGATAATTAGTTTTTTCCTGCTTACGACCAGTTGCATTTATTCACAGGATAAAAGACCGTTCTTCCTGCAAGATCGTGGTCAGGGTCTGCCAACGTCCATTTTCGGCAATTTCATCCAAAAAGGAGAATTCATTTTTTATCCATTTTACGAATATTACTACGATCAGGATGCGGAATACACCCCCAGTGAATTTGGCTATTCAGGTACAAAAGATTTTAGTGCAAGATACCGCGCCAACGAAGCTCTGCTGTTTTTCGCCTGGGGAATTACAGACCGCCTTGCTGTTGAATTTGAGATGGCTGCTATCTCGGCAACGCAATATAAATCAAAAAGAGATGATTCGGACATGCCCGAGCAAATCCGCGAATCCGGTTTAGGCGACGTCGAAGGACAGATTCGCTGGCGCTGGTCGCGAGAAACCGCCAAACGACCAGAAATTTTTAGTTATTACGAAACCGTTTTCCCTTTGCAACAGGATAAAAAATTGATTGGGACTCAGAATTGGGAGTTCAAACTGGGACAAGGACTGATCAAAGGTTTTGCCTGGGGAACAATGATTTTTCGCGCAGCGGTGGAATATGATGCCGGCGAAAAAAAGACGGATTTGAGTGAGTATGCGGTCGAATATCTCAAGCGAATATCAGACAACTTTCAGCTCTATCTCGGTGTTGAAGGGCTGCAAACTGAAGTTGATTTAATCACGGACCTACAATTTAAACTAACCTCAAAAATGTTTTTGCGAATCAATAATGCTTTTGGAGTCAGTTCAAAAGCGACGGATTACGCCCCGGAGTTTGGATTGCTTTTCAGGCTCTGAATATAGAAAAAATCATCACTCTCCTCTCCCCCTGGAATCTCCCCTGCCTCTACCCGGCAGGGTGAGATCCCGGGAGTGATGCACCCCGGTTTAACCGGTTATGCGCTCGATAGAAAAAATACAACTGAAAGGAAAATTCCACCAGTGGATTCTAAAAAAACAAACCAACAGAACAACGTGAAAGTATTCAAATGCGGAAGCACATTTTATCTCAAGTGCATTTTGGCATTTTTTCTTACAACGCACGTGCAGCCAACGCTTGCCCAGACCGGGAAAACTAGTGCCAAAACCGGAGATTACCTGCAAATCGCCCTGCCAGTGGCCGCATTCGGCGCGACCTTTGTTTTCGATGACAGCGATGGTCGAGCCCAATTTTTGCAAACTTTCGCCTCAACTATTTTTCTCACATACGTCGGCAAAATAGGCATCCCTGTCATTCGCCCGGATGGCAGCGATTCCTACTCTTTTATTTCGGGCCATACGTCGGCAGCAACTTTCGGGGCGACATTTTTGATGAAACGCTATGGTCAAAAATTTGGTATCCCGGCATTTCTCGCTGCTGGTTTCGTTGGCTGGAGTCGTATCAAAAGCAAAAAACATCACAACGGCGATGTTTTCCGCGGTGCCGGTCTCGGATTGCTGCTGCCACACTGGGGAGCCCTGCAATTGCATGAAAAAGCGAAAATAAGTCCAGTTTATTTGGATAAAAATCTGGGGCTAAACCTGAAGTTAAACTGGTAAATAATGATGACGTTAAAAGATCAATTTGAAAACTCAGGCAAATTCCTTTTCACTTATAGAAGTTATATGCCGCTTCTATTTGTCGGATTCATTTTATTGGCCGCCAGGGATATTAGTCAGCTCAAAAGTCCAATTCTCATGCAGATGACCGAATTGCTTTCTCTATTCCTGGCAACGACGGGATTAGCTGTTCGAATCATCACCGTCGGGCAGGCTGCACAAGGTACCTCAGGCAGAAATACGCGAAATCAAGTCGCCACCTCACTCAATACGACCGGTATTTATTCGATCGGCAGGCATCCGCTTTATCTCGGCAATTTTATTATCTTTTTTGCATGTCTGTTATTTCTACAAGTTGTGTGGCTTTTGATCATCGGCGTCGTCTGCTTTTGGTTGTACTATGAAAGAATTATGTTTGCCGAGGAGGCCTTTTTGAGAAAAAAATTCAATTACCCCTATTTACTTTGGGCAACAAATACACCGGCCATCTTTCCCAAGTTATCGAAATGGAAGAAAAGTGAAATAAAATTTGCGCTAAAAAAGGCTATCCGCCAGGAATATACGACGTTCGGGGCAATTGCCCTGACCTTAACTTTATTAAAAGCAATCAAAGACAGCCTGGTAAATAATAGCTTGTATCTGCGACAGGGCTGGTTATTCTTTTTTGGAGTGAGTGTTGCCGTTTATCTTGTTGTGCGAATTATTAAAAAGAAAACCTCAATCCTTCAAACGACAAAAAATTGAGTTCAGGCATCAGCTCAAATGAAAATAAGGAAACACACCAAATGAAAATCCGGACAATCATTATTTCCCTGTGCCTGATTTTATTATTTTTTACTGCGATGAATGCGCAGTCTATTTCCGGGCAAAGTGATGAGAATTCAGTAAAAAATATCGGCAAAACGATTTTTTCCGACTTTGCTGATATCGGCACAGCACCATTTAAAATGTCGAAAAAAGACGCGCTGCTTTTTACAGCATTTGCCGCTGTGAATGCAGGACTTGTTTTCGGCACCGACGAGCAGATAGATAAAGATTTTACTTTGGAAGGCGACGATTTTTATATTCGGCACACAAAACACTTGCTGCCCCCGGGGCAATTTTACGACAGAATGGGGCCACAAGTCTTTTCAACGGCGCTGATTGGAATGTTTGCTACCGGAGGGATTTTTCTGCGGGATAAAAAAATGCTGCAAACTTCATTTCTACTGACGGAGTCCTACCTGATAACCGCACTCTTGACGCGATTGGGGAAGATTTCGATTGGCCGGGCGCGGCCTTACAATGATAAAGGGGCCCGTTTTTATAAATCGTTTTATTCCAAAGCCGATAAGGAACGATTCTATTCCATGCCCTCGGGTCATACATCCAGCGCATTTGCCGCCATGACAGTGCTGGCCCAACAATATCCGCAGAAATATATAAAGTATCCGGCTTACGCGCTCGCAGCCTCGGTTGCGCTTCAGCGTATGGATGATAGAAAACACTGGCTTTCTGATGTAATTATCGGGGGGGCATTGGGACATTGGGTGGCGAAAAAATTGGTGAATCGAAACAGGTCGCAGGTTTCTGCAAGCACATTCACACCTTATTTAGCCAAAAATAAATTAGGTTTCGTGATTCATTTTTAAAATAATCTAACCACCTTTACCTCCACAATGTGCAGGTTCCCAATATTGATTTCTGGAATAAATGAGCGTTGCAAATAAAAAAAGCTGAACAAATTGCGATTCAGCTTTCATAAATCAGGCACCGGATATCCCCCCTGAATCCGGTGCCTGATGATATTTTCGGGAGAAAAAATGGACAGGACACCCGATGCAAACCGGAAATCCGGACAGATGGCCTCAATAAATCATTACCCTTATTAGTCAAATTTTATAAGTAAAAATCCCAAAAATATTACATTCTCTCAAATTTTTCTAAATCTGCTGCACATTTTCCGCCTGCCAACTCTTTTTATATAAGGAGTTACAAAATTGGTGAAGCACTGTTTATCATCTGAAGTTTATAACGAAATAATGTTATTTTCAATCGACATCAAATAACACAATCCGATTGGATTGGAATAAATAAAAGTCCAGAAAATTGAATTATAATAGTTTGTTCCATTTGATTAATTTAGCAAACCTGGGATAGTTTCAGCATTACATAATTAATATTTATAAAAATTATTATTATTTCGATAGTTATTCGAATTGGCAGTCAGTGGTATCAGGAGTGGAACATTCTGTGGAGTTAAATAAGGCCGGAACAAGAAAGCACAGGTAATGGGAAAATACCTGTGCTTTAGCGCACTAATAATTTCAATTAAAGTGACGGAGGGACAACGGGGCGTAACTCGATGTTTTTCGCATATTTTTTCTGCATAAGGCGCTCGGAGCAATCTTTATACAGCAATACTTCACTTGCCATTAAGCTCACTTTAAGCACCATACGGAGAAAAATGAAACTCTGCTGAATAAGAAACAATATGAGCACCGCCAGGAAGCCCGTCCGATAGGCGATTAAAGGAGATGCGTAGTAATAGATTGCAAACAAGAGCAATCCGCAAATTAAATAAAATAACGCCAACGGAACTGTGCGGCTAAAATTTCGCAACACAAAATACATCCCATGCAGAACAGCGCGGTACATTCGTTTTTCATCTGTTTGCACCGTAAAAATTCGGGCGTAATCGATGACCATCATCACATACCCGAAACATAGAAAACGGAATGCTATTCGTGCCCATCGCCAATAAAAAGAAATATTTGCCAGAGGATCATCGCCATGAAAGTACTGGCGTAAATTTCCGAGTAAAACTGATAGTGCCATCAAAATGATAAAAAGCAGGGCGCTCCACAGTGTAATGCGCAGGAATCGCCAGAAATAACTCCCGCCAATTCCCCAAAAAAACGAAGATTCGTAAGCCTTATCTTGCAAAAACAAGCCGATGGTTCCTGCTGAAAAAACGAGATTGATGCACAAATAAGAAACGAAAACCAATAATAATAAAGGGACTAAAACCGCGGTAAATCCCGGAGAATGAAACCAAAATTCGATCAAAAAATCAACATCGATACCGCTTTCAAGGCGGGAACGCATCAGGCTTGAACCTAAAAATCGACTCATAAAACTTCGCAAGGGCATAACAACGATTAAGGAAAGCAACAAACTTGCGGCAAAATAAAACAAAATCAACCGTTTGTTTTTACAGCGTATCGTTCCAGCTTGTTTTATATAATCTATCATTTTTTTACTCCTGATAATTTCCGGATTTCTGAACATTCAACGCAAAATACATCTTCAAAACTAATAGAACCTCATCTGGACAAACTGAACGGAAAGATTAACAGCTCCGGCATTTCCAGGAAAGATTGCAGCCAGAAGAGCATACGAATTGCGACCTTTTTTAGCCCATGATCTTTGGAGCTGAGAGTACGGCTGTTGTTGCTAAAATTCATATCGATTAATATTTTTTGTTCCGGATCCACCGTGGCGGAAATGAGCTTGCTCTCTCGGACATATTTATATCTTTTCCACAAATCTTTGCCATCCCATTTCTCACGTATTTTCTCCCCGTCTGCAAAAGTTAGTTCGATCTCAACCGGGAAAATAAATTCTCCCAGCCGGCGAACGCCGATCCCACTTTCATACTGCTTAATTTCTTTCACTTCCAAACTATCCGAAGTTGCATTTTCTTCGAGATCATCAAAATCAACACCTCTATTTTTCTTAACTTCTCTGGAGTAGATGCTGGCAACACTGTAATCAAGCGTAGCATTTGAGTATAAAATCTGATCAAAGTACCAGTTTAAATCTTGTCCGGCAACCCGGCTTATAACATTAATAAAATCATTAGTTTTCGGATGTTTAAAACTCCATTCTTTCACATATTCCTGCATCGCATTGCGCATGACATCGGCGCCAAGATAATTATCGAGCGTCAAAAGTATAACCGCCGGCCTCGAGTAAGAATTTGCGCCATAACTGCTACCACTGTAATACTTCCAGCCATGTTTTAGCATCGGATCATAGTCGGCAAAAAACAGATAACGCAAGCGATGAAATTGTTTATTGGAGAGTTGCACAGCGCCCATATTTATAGCCCCGGCATCATTAAAAATATGATCCATAATCTTGGCCTCGGTATAGCTATTAATTCCTTCATCCAGCCAGGCTTCTTCAAACTCATTTGAGGCGAGCAGGTGGTACCAGTAATTATGGCCAAATTCATGTAAAATAACCAATTCCGGTAAATAAACTCCAGCCGGCAGTCCGTAGATAGTTCCGGCAGTTATCAACGTCGGATACTCCATCCCACCGGAGCCGAATGCGCCGCGTCTGGGATCGACGACAGTCAAGTTCGGAAAAGGGTAGTCCCCATACCAATCCTGAAAATAGCGGACAGAAAATTTGGCGGCTTCCAGATGTCGCTCCCCCTGATAGGCCATATCCGATTGCATCAATACCCGGATATCGACATCCTGTTCCCGGCCACGAAATTCAACGAAATTCGGGCTGGTTGTCCAGGCGAAATCATGCACATCTTCGGCATGGTAAACGTGGGTCGCTGTGCCGTTTTCATTTTCGATAATTTCCACTTCCAGGCCGGTTGCTCCGACAATATTACCCGCGGGCACATTTATCCGAACGTCATAAACACCGAAATCCGCGTAAAACTCTGTATTGACATGAAACTGGTGGCAGTTCCAAACGCCATTTTCAAATACGCCGATTTTTGGAAACCACTGACCAGCGAAAAAATACTCCGCTTTTGCGCCTGTTCTGGCAAAAGGCGGTGTTGGTAATTTGGCTGTGAATTCAATCTCAATATTGACAGATTGCCCTGGTTTTAAAATATGAAAAAGCGGGATGCGACAGACAGTTTTATCATGGGGATGATCCGTATCCGGTTGTAAAAACTCGATGTATTCCGACACATCGCTGCCGTCGATAGTAATGCTATCAATGTCGATGTACCCCCATCCGTCTTTGTCGATCAAATTGCTGCGGTGACGGCCGCCGGATTCGATCATAAAAGTAGACTGACTATTGCGAAACGCATTCAGGTAAAGATGAAAATGCAAATCCTGCACAGGTGTGTCCGTTTTATTAAACCAGGTAAGCGTTTCACGGCCATGCAGCATTCGGTTTGAGGTATCGAGTTCTACATCGATATCATAATTCGCGATGCGCGGGCTGAGAGGATTTTCAAAAATTACGGGCTGCGCCGAGAGAGTAGCAATCGCCAGATACAAAAAAAACTGGAGAATGAATCCATTTCTGATAATCATATCCACTCCGATATGGGATTATTAAACCATTCTGTTTTCTAATCTAATCAAACTGTTCGTGCTTTGGTGACGTTGAGATTAATTCAATTGCGCCCGAAATCACGGGTTTTTAAGGTCTGACTCCGGTTAATCCGCACTAAATTGAATTTAGAATGTATCAAACTAATCCTTTAAGAGAAAAATTGCAAATAATAATAATATAATGTTGTTATATTAAACACGTTGTGCAAAATAGAATGCGCGGCCTAAAGAAGAATTAGGTTGTGTGGGTGTCATCCTGTCTTTCATAGCATGAAATACTGGGATATCCGGAGATTTAGCTTAAATTCAAGGAGACCCCGGTATTGCAAAAAACGTAAACCGGGTGGATAAATGAGCCTGAAAAAAAAATTTAAAAATCATTCAACTTACCATATTCATAAATTATAAATTATGTGCCTGGCACTTGGTCGATTCTTTTAAAATTAACAAATAAATGAACTGTTGATATTTTTTAACAGGCTCGAATAAGTGCCAGGCACATTCGCAGCAGTTAATGAATGTGCAGATCAATTTGCTAACGGATTATATTAAGTTTCAGTTTTTCTTCACATTTTTCACACAGATGGTGCTCATTCAATAGCCGGTTCCCATAAATCATAAATCAGCAAAAATCTTCGAAAAAGAAGTGCTGATAAAAATGATATTCATGTAGAAATGCAAATAATATTCAGCAGTTTGTTTTTTAAGCTTTATATAAATCTTTTGATATCGATGAAAAACGAAAACAAGGACAAGTATGCAAATATATTTTGCAGCTTCGATTCGTGGGGGACGGCAAAATCAAAAATTATACGCAGAGGTGATTGCTTTTTTGCAAACAAAAGCGCACGTTTTAACCGAGCATATTGGTGCAGCCGAGCTTTCGCAAACCGGGGAAGCAGGTTTAAGTGACGCGACGATTTTCGAACGTGATATTGCCATGCTGGGGCAAGCGGATGCTGTGATCGCTGAAGTAACGACACCATCGCTGGGCGTGGGCTACGAACTGGGGCGTGCAGAAATGATCGGCAAACCGGTTTTGTGTTTATTTAACAAACAGAATCCGAATATGTTATCAGCGATGCTGGCCGGAAACGAGAAATTTACCGTGCATTATTATTCCGGACTCGAAGAAATCAAAGCGGCTATTTCCGACTTTATTCAAAAAATAGAGATGACATCGAAGATATAATTTTCTATTTTATAGCAATCAATTACAATTTCTGCCCGCGCCATCATTTCAATTATAATTTATTATAAACTCAAAAAAACACAGGATATATCATGATAATTGACCCAACCAAACTTTCGGTGAAAGAAAATTACAAACTTCTCACGGGATCGATTTTGCCGCGCCCAATCGCAATCGTTTCGACAATAAGTGAAGATGGTGTCTGCAATATCGCCCCATTTTCTTTTTTTACCGGGATTTCTTCCAATCCCCCGACCATCTGCTTTTCTCCGGCGCGAAAAGCCAAAGGCACACTTAAAAAAGACACCCTGATGAATATCGAAGAAACACGGGAATTCGTAATAAATATGACCACTGTGCCCCTCCTTGCTGCCATGAGTGCCTGTGCAACAGATTACCCGCCGGAAGTCGATGAATTCGAAGTTTCAGGTTTTACTCCAATACCAAGCGAGCGGGTTGCGCCCCCGCGTATCAAAGAATCGCCGATTAATTTTGAATGCAAACTCCTGCAAGTCGTTCCTGTTGGCCGCAAAGAAGCGGGTGGCAGCTTTCTGGTTATCGGCGAAGTGGTGATGTTTCACATCGCTGATGATATCATTGAAAATTACCGCATCAATGTAGAAAAACTGCAACCCCTTGCCCGGCTTGCGGGGCCCTATTACTGCGGTCTTGGCGACCTGATTTCCGCCTAAAAAAAAGCAATCCGCACGAAGTGCATTTCAAACAACAGACTTGATTGAAAGGATAATAACAGTGGTCGATGAAAACGAAAAAACAAGAAATACGTTTGAGGATAAAGTCATTCTCACCACCATAACCTTCAGTTTGTTGCTGGCTGTTCTCCTTTTTTTATTCAGCAAAGCGCCTGGTACGGGGACGGTGGTTGCCACCTTTTTAGGATTGGGGCTTGCGGCGCTCGTTTACCGTTTTTTAGGCGGAATTGGAGAAACGTCTTTTCAGATTCGAGCCTGGAAAATTGCCGGGACCGGTGCCTTTTTGATTGGCACGATCTGGTTTATCGACAGCCGCCTGCAAACCGAAGTTGCGTGGAATCCACCCCCCAACAATACACTGTGGTTTGCTGTCGACAGCCGCGGCATGCCATTGGAAGTCATCGTAGAAGGCGCCGGAGCTATCAAATTACCCGATCCTGAAATCTGGTCTAAAAGCCAGCTCAAGGTGAAAAAAGCCGGGGACCTATTTCAGGTTTATGCGGGAAATGATAGTGTTTCATTTAATCATGGCTATGTAACCAAAGAAAATTTGGCAAGCCTGAATTTAGCGAATACCTTTTCCCTAACCGTGCAGCCCGGGAAATTCGTTATTACCGATTCTCTGCTGCGTCCTTACACCAAACATTATAATCTGGATCCGCTGCCATTTTTCATATCGACGGGGCGCTACGGGGGTGAATATTCGCGCTATTCTTTGCACAACAGGACTGGCGAAAAATTATATCAAGGACAGATTCGGGGCCGTGGAGCGGAAATAATTGAGATTGGCGACAAACATTATTTTGTTGCAGTGACCATGGTAAATCACCAATTGCCTGAGTGGAAAGACAAATATGCGAAATTTGCTATCGGCGAGCTTAAAATACAAACAGCATTAAAATAATTTCCTTGCTCACAGCACTTTTCTCCCCGTATAATTGCAACAACTGTGCACCATAAGCGTCTATCAACTTTTACACATCAGGATGATGCATTCTTGCAAAAAAATCGCTGAAAAAATCATTACCGAATGCTGCCAATGTTGAAAAAGTTGACGAATCGCAAAACACCTTTTTTCATATCAATTGCAATCATAACCGTGCTGCCCAATCTCTCCGTAAAATTAGCCGCCGGCACCACCTCAAATTCAACGCAGGCACAATTTCAACAAATTTCGTTGCAGCAGGGTTTATCGGTTTCAACCATTCACGATATTCACCAGGATAGCCAGGGATTCATGTGGTTTGCTACCGCACACGGAACCAACCGGTTCGATGGCTACGATTTTCTCATCCACAAAAAAGAGCACAACGATACAACCTCGATCGGCGATCCCAGGACACATGCCATTTTCGAAGACGCCGACGAAAACTTATGGTTTGGAACCTCAATTGGTGTTTTAGCTCGCTATAACAGAAAATCACACAGCTTTACAAATTTTATAATCGATCCACCTGAACTCTTCACGCAAGATGAGGCGGTTGTTCCAACCGAATACCCCGCAACCTTTGCCTTTTACTCAAGAAATACAATTACAGCCATTGCCGAGGATGCCCCTGGAAATTTATGGCTGGCAACCTGGGGTTCCGGCATTGCTATATTTAACAAAAAGAAGGAAGAATTTGTTTATGTGCAGTATAGAAAAGACGAACCCAACGCCCTGAGTTCAAACCGTGTTTCCAGCTTGATTTGCGATAACAATAATTTTATGTGGGTGGGAACATTTGGCGGTGGTTTGAATCGCTATGACACCAAAGTTGATATTTTTAAGGAATTTAAATCATACCCTTCATCGAATAAAAATAATGTCCGGTTTTCCCACTTCCGGCACACGCCAAAAAACCGGAGAAGTTTAAGTGATGACCGGGTATCGACCTTGTTTCAGGATTCGCAAAACAATATTTGGGTTGGAACCTTTTTGGGCGGACTCAATCGAATAATCAAGAGCACGCGTGGTGAGTCAACCTATGCATACCAGCCGATTCATTTTCAGCATTACCGGCATGAAAGCACCGATAAATTCAGCCTGAGTAATGACAATATTCTTTCCATCTGCGAAGGGCAAAACCAGGCCCTGTGGATCGGGACTTTCGGTGGAGGTCTAAATCGTTTTGAGCCGCAATCAGGAAAATTTATCTCCTATCAAAATGACCCGAACGATCCTTTTTCTATAAGCGATAACAATATCACCGCGCTGCATGAAGACGATGGCGGCGTTTTATGGATTGGCACTTTACTCGGGCAGGGAATAAATAAATTTGTTCCCAATCTAAAAAAATTCATCCACCGCAAAACGAATGTGGATGATCCAACTTCACTCAACGACAATATTATTTATGCTTTTGGGGAGGATAAATTATCCAACGGCCGCCATGTTTGGGTTGGCACATTTGAAGGAGGATTAAACCGCTTTGATCGTCATACCGGAAAATACGAGCATTTCACTCACAATCCCGATGATAAATATTGCCTATCACAAAATCACATTCGCTCAATATTGTGCGATTCCTATGGATATTTGTGGGTCGGAACTTTCAGCGAAGGCCTGAACCGTTCGCGCGTGCCAATTAACCGGCAGCCGGGAAAAGCAGCGAAAAAAGGTGTAAAATCCCACAAATCTTTGATGAACACACCCCTGGAAATTCAGTTCCAAACCTACCGCAATAATCCGGATGACAGCCACAGTTTGAGCCAAAACCAGATAAGATCACTTTACGAAACACCGGACAGCACGCTCTGGGTTTGCACATTTGGTGGTGGCCTGAATAAATACGACCGCGCCAGCGATGCCTTCACCCAATTCAGGTTTAATCCCGAAGATGAGAACTCCATTCCCGATGACCTCGTTTATACCCTGAGTTATAACAATGCCGGCCTATTATGGATTGGTACTTACGGTGGAGGTCTGGCCTCGCTGAACTTGAAAACCGGAGAAATCAACCGTTACCACAATGAGGCATCAAATCCGAACAGCCTTTCTGATAATCGCGTACTTGCAATCCTGCTGGATTCAGATGGATTGTTGTGGGTTGGCACCGACGGCGGAGGTCTGAATAAATTTGAACGCGGCGACCGTCAATTCAAAATATTTGGCGAAAAAGAAGGTTTAACCGACAAAACAGTTTACGGTATTCTCGAAGACAGTGACAAGAACCTGTGGTTGAGTACAAATAACGGAATTTACAAATATTACCGATCGAAAAACAAATTCATGGCCTACGGTGTCAGTCATGGTTTGCAAGGCCGGGAATACAGCGGTGGCGCGGCGCTAAAAATCAGCGACGGTACCATGTTTTTTGGCGGCATTAACGGGTTCGATGAATTTCATCCCAAAAATATTCTCAATAACGAGCATATCCCACCTGTTGTTTTAACAGCATTTACAATTTATAATAAACCAGTTCCGTTTGATCCGAAAAATATAAAGCTGTCCCACAATGATAATTTTTTTACCTTTCATTTTTCAGCGCTGGATTATACAAATCCCCCTGCCAACAAGTACAAATATAAACTCGAAGGCTTCGATAAAGAATGGTTGCGTGTTAATTCAAATCGCCGTTTTGCCAGTTTCACCAACCTTGATCCTGGAGAGTACACTTTTATGGTGCAGGGCAGCAATAGCGATGGAATCTGGAATGAATCAGCAACTTCAACTGCACTGATCGTTACGCCCCCATTTTATAAAAAAAACTGGTTTTATTTTGTGACAATTCTATCGATCGTCGGAGCCGTGGTGATTTCGCACAACCGGCGTGTACGGCAAAAAGTTCGCCGCCAAATTGACCTGGAGCGCATCCGCCACGCCGAAAACGAGCGTGTACGCAAACAGGTTGCTGAAGATTTTCATGATGAATTTGGGCACAAACTCTCCGGGATTACACTTTATATCGAACTCATTAAAAGGGGGATATTAAAAAATCCCGAGCAGGTATCACCCTATCTCGATACGATGGCAGAAATCTCCCGCAACCTGTCCAGCGGAATGCGAAATTTTATTTGGACACTGGATCCAGACGTTGATTCCTTTTTCGATTTCGCTTTTTATATGAAAGATTATGGGGATCACTTTTTTAATAAAAAAAATATTGGTTTCTGGGTTGATGGGCTCGAGGAAAAGATGAAAACTGTGCGGTTGCCAATGCAGTGGCGGCGCCAATTTACCTATATTTTCAAAGAAGCTATCAGTGGTTTGCAAAAATATGTTACCTGCGAAAATGTAACTTTTCGCATCTATTTAACTGGCTTTAACTATAAAATTGAGATTGAAACGGATGGCCGGCCCACGGAAGCACAGGACGAGTTTTTCAATAATTTGCAAGTTATGATGCAAAAGCGTGCTGATAAAATTACCGCAAAACTGGATGCAAGTCTGACTGCTGATGGAATGCGAATTGTACTCGCCGGCGCCATTCCTGATAAAAACAATGTGGCAAGTTGAACATTGTAAACGAGCATCCGTTTTCTTATATTCAAATAATAAGACCCGATGGAAAGCTGCTTTTATCAGATTTTCTACCCTGAATTATTTATAAATTTTTTATAGAACATGCTTAACATACGTGAGTTCGATATAAGCTGTAACATTCTTTACCAAGCATAATTATTATAGAGCGAAGGCGTCTCGCCGAGCGATTCGTGCGTTATCCTCGGCGGGACGCCTTCGGACTATATCCTATAATTAATTCGTTTTGTCCCAATTTTCTTACATCGAGCTCACGTTATTTAATAAAGCCAAACTACGAATCACTCCAATTTACACGCATATTTTTTTGGAGTAAACGAGCCTGAATTTCTAATAATTTTTATTAGTAATATTTGCCTAATTAGCGGACAATTTTCTATTATTCCTAGTTTTAAGTTTGCTGACTTATTTGGATAACCAGAGTAGATTGATGAAAAAAATAAAGTTGTTTTAAAAAGCACCTCACGCAGATTCGCTGCGCTCGCAGAGTTTTGTTTTTTATATCTTTAAATCTTTTCTTTGCGATTCGGCGTGAGAAATAACCAGACTAAAAGTATGGATGGCAAAATTTGGCAAAAAACAAGCACAATGCGGCCACGTCAGTCGCCGGCACGATTGAGATTTCGATCGTTGAAGATGACGCTATTATTCGGGAAAGTTTAGCGATTTTAATTAACGGCACACCCGGACTCAAATGCATCAGCTCATATTCGAACGCTGAAACAGCCATAAAAGGAACATTGGAAAATCCACCCGACATCGTCCTGCTCGACATCACTCTCCCGGGCATGAATGGCATCGATGGCATGCGCAAAATACGCTCGGAGAATCCGGAAATTGACTTTTTAATTCTGACAATTCACGAAGACCGCGACCTTGTTTTCGATGCCCTTTGCGCCGGCGCTTCCGGTTATCTGGTGAAAGATACGCCCTCCGGGGAAATCCTTGAATCAATCCACGATTGTTATCGCGGCGGCGCACCGATGAGTTCAAAAATTGCACGCATGGTTGTCAACTCATTTCACGTCTCACCCAAAGTCTCACTCACCGACCGTGAAAAACAAGTTCTCGCCAATTTATGCGAGGGAAAAACCTATAAAATGATTGCTGCGGCTTTATTCGTCAGTGAAGGGACCGTGCATTTTCATATCAAAAATATCTATAAAAAACTGGAAGTGAACTCGAAATCCGAAGCCGTTGCCAAAGCGCTCACAGAAAAACTGGTATAATTTGAATATCTTCATTTTCCAATGCGGCGCTAATTTAACGTAAGTTCGATGTAAACTGTAACATTCTTTACCAAGAATAATTAAAATAGAGCGAAGGCGTCTCGCCGAGCGTTTCGTGTGTTATCCTCGGCGGGACGCCTTCGGACTATATCCTATAATTAATTCGTTTTGTCCCAATTCTTCTTAAATCGAACTCACGCTAATTTATAACTTATTTCACACCTGCAAATGCCAGATCAACAGTTTAAATTCCTGCTACAACCCAAAATCCAGCCAATCCAGTTTGGATCATCACTATTTCACTATCACAGATTAAAATATTGGTTATACCGGGGATTTTTATTAAATTTGCCCGATTAAATTCACAATTTATACATTTGACGAATCCAACTTTGCAGCAAAATATCTATGGCCAAAAAAATTCTCATCATTGATGATGAGCCGGATATCATTGACCTTCTTTCTTTTAATTTGGAAAACGAAGGCTACCGCGTGTCCAGCGCCGCAAACGGCACTGATGCGCTCGCATTAGCGGAATCTGAAAAACCGGACCTGATTCTGCTCGACATCATGCTTCCGGGAAAAGACGGTCGCGAAATAATCCGTGAAATTCGCAAAAATCCGTTGACTGAAAATATCGCTGTCATTTTTTTAACCGCTAAAGACAGCGAATTTGATGAAGTTTTGGGTCTTGAATTAGGCGCCGATGATTACATCGTCAAACCGATTCGGATGCGAGCTTTGATTGCGCGTATAAAAGCTATATTGCGCAAGTCACCAAACCAGGAAGCAATTGATTCCACGATTCTGAGTTTTGGTGCTATCGAAATAGAACCGTTAAATTATCAGGTAAAAACATCGGGCCAACCGGTTCATCTCACGCGAAAAGAATTTGAAATTCTGCTGTTTCTGGCTCAAAGGCCCGGCCGGGTGATAACCCGTGAAATATTGCTCAACGCCATTTGGGGCGAAGATATCGTCGTCATCGACAGGACGATCGATGTGCATATCCGGAAAATTCGTGAAAAATTGGGCGTTTCGGGTGACGGTTTAATCGAGACGATCAAAGGTGTGGGTTACCGGCTCAAAACCTGAGCTAAGCGCAAATTTAAAAGTAGAACAACCTCTCACAAACATTTCAGGCCCTAATTAAAAATCTGGCTAATTCTTAAAAATGCTCAATTCCATCCGCCAAAAACTTTTTGTGAATTTTCTTGTGCTCATAACCATCGTCACTCTTGGTGCCGGCCTAATATCGACAGTCGAACTGCAAAAATATTTTCGAGCCCAATTGAGCAATCAAATGGAAATTCAGATTGACGAGATAGCGTATATTCTCAAATATCCGCCTGCGTCGCCGAGGATTTATGGCTACTTAACGGGTTATGCCGCTGCCAGCCGCTTTCGAATAACGATTATTGACGAGAGTGGGATCGTCCTCTTTGATTCGCAGGTGCCCGAAGATTCGTTGCAATTTCTGGAAAATCATGCAGACCGGCCGGAGGTCAAACGAGCGCAGGTTCAGGGCATCGGACACGATGAACGGCTGAGCCAAACTTTAAATACCGGTTTCTACTACATGGCAAGAAAAATTTTAAACGCCGGGAAAACACCGCAGAATATAGCGGGTGCACAGATTGTTCGGCTGTCGATTCCGCTCATTGAAATCGACCAAATGATGACGGCAGTTTTACGAAAAATATTAATTGGTGGATTTATCGCCTTTGTCGTTGTGGCCGGGATCAGTTTTTACTTCTCAAGACGCATCACCGATCCCATTATTAAACTCACACGCACAGCGGAAAAAATCAAACAGGGCAGTCTTGACACGGCTTTTGATTACAACAACAACGACGAAATTGGGCGATTAGGCAGTGTTTTGGATGAAATGTTAAATAAATTGCGCTCGGATGTGATAGAAAAGGATCGGCTGCAAAAAGTTCGCAGTCAGTTTCTCGGCAATGTTTCCCACGAATTGCGCACACCGATCTTTACTCTGCAAGGCTATTTGGAAACATGGCTCGATAGCAAAATCAAAGATGAAAAAAAGCAGCGCCTTTTTATCGAAAAAGCCTTCAATCAAGCTGAAAGGCTGAATATTCTCCTCACCGATTTGATCGATATTTCCCGCATTGAGTCTGGAGAGATGAAAATGAGTTTTCGCTATTTTAACTTGCATGAATGGCTGAAAACCATCGTTTCGGAATTCGAAGGGAAGGCACAGAAATCCGGAGTCGAGCTGAATCTGCACTTTAATTCCTCGATGAAAAACAAGCAGGTTTTGGGCGATAAACAACGGCTGAATCAGGCTATGGCCAATCTTATTGGCAATGCAATTAAATACAATAAAAAGACCGGCCGTGTTGATGTGCGCTACGATACCAAATTGGGAAAAGCCCGAATTTTGGTGCAGGATACGGGCGTGGGGATCGCCCAAGAACACCACTCCCGGCTGTTTGAGCGCTTTTACCGCGTTGACGTGCAGCGCTCCCGCGATGTTGGTGGCACAGGCTTGGGGTTGGCAATCGTCAAACACATTATCGACGCCCATGATAGCGCGATCACTGTGCAGAGCGAACCACAAAACGGATCCACTTTTAGTTTTTTATTAAAAATGATGCCATAATTTAACGTAAGTTTGATGTAAGCACAAATTAAATACGAAACAAGTCATCCCGGCTCGAGTGCCAACGAGATGCCGGGATCTCCCTGCAAAGCACTTTAACCTATGTACGGATTAATCGTTTGAGATCCCGGTATTTTGCACTGCAAAAACCGGGATGACGAGACGTATCAGTGCAATTTCCTGATGTCAAACTCACGTCAAAATAAGATATGTAACTGGTCAATTTAAAAAGGAGAAAGACAAGAAAAAGAAATCATTTCATCTTGATAATTAGCCTGATAGGCGGCATGTACTCATAACCCGTTAAGCATAGTTCGATCAGCCCGAATCCATTGTCGATTTATTCGTCATTATACCGCGTAAAAACTCTATTTTGCACAACGGATTACTCTTACTCAAATTCTTTCCCTACCAAGTTCAAAATTTGGGTTTGATTTAAATCAGAATCGAATTGGAATTTTAGCTGCCTTTGTTCTCTACAAACTGCGGGCAAAACCTATGCACTTTATCAGTCTGATCGGGGTCATTCTTCTTAACAATTTCATAATATTGACTTAATATTCTAATAATATGAAGCGATTATCTTGGCCCATCACTACGATACACCTGAGTTAAATTGGTGTTCACAAAACGAAAAAACAGGAAGAATTCGGATGACAATTACCAAATTTGCTACAACACTGGGTGCAGTGTTTATCACTGCCCTGCTCGTCTCGGCTGCGGTTTCAGCACAGGACCTAAATCTTGCAAATGCCAAGTCATGGACAGTCTCCGGCCGTGTCCAGCTTCAACACGAAGTAGATACAAAAGCCGAAGACAATGAAATAAAAACGACAAATGGATTTCGTATTCGTCGCGGCCGTTTTCAGGTAAAAGCCAAGCTCACCAAATTTATCAGCACAAAATTTCAAATCGAGGTGCGCGATAACTCACCAAAATTGAAAGACGCCGAAGGAAAAATGAAATTTGGCGGCAATACGTATATGCGTTTCGGCCAATTTAAAGTGCCTGTCTGGCGCGAAGAACTGCGATCTTCAAGCAAACTTATGTTGGTTGAGCGCAGTGAAGCAGCGGAATTTTTAGTCGACTGGAACCTGTCCTCCCGGCAAATAGGGGTTGAGTTTGGCGGAGAAATCGCAGACAAGGTAGAATTCGCGGTGAACTATTCCAACGGCGCCGGTGCTGCCGGTCGAGAGGATGCCGGAGAGGAAAAAGTAAATTCAGTCAATAAATTTGAATTTATTAATAACGGCAAACTCATCACAGGTCGCATCACATACCCGGTTTCAAAAAATATCGAATTTGGAGTTTCAGCAGCGCTCAACAACCTCGGGACGAAAATTGGCAACAACGATGCTACCGGCACGGTTTCAGTCGTTACACCTGATGTGGGGCTGGAGCTCGATTTGAGTGAAAACTCCGACTTGACTATCGAAGGGAATGTTGCCTTTGGGTCCATCGACAAGGTGTTTTCTTCAAACAATGAAGCGGTGAGTTTCAGATTGTATGACGTGACCGGTCAATGGCTAACAAAATTCGCCGAGGCCAGCGAAAATCTTGCTGGAATGGATAAAATCGGTTTTGCAGCGGGAATATACAATATCGAACCCAACACGGATGTTGAAAAAGATGAAGAGGTTGGTATTCGCTTTGGTCCGATCTTTTATTTCGGCAAAAAATCACGCTTGCAGGTGAATGGTGAAATTACAAATTATGCCGCTGATGACGCGGAATCCGACTTTAAAGTAAGATCGCAACTCACATTTAATTTTTAATATTTAAATCAAATTTTCTCACAGGGCACACGTCCTTTGAGCAAACCAATTACATTTCATAATTTCTGGTAGGGAAAAATGATGAAAACAAAAATAATTATTACTATTTTCAGCGCTTCACTCCTATTTGCCGCTTCCATTTTTGCGGCTCCCCGTGGTGACGAGAAACTGCCCGTATACAAAAAAACCGGTACTGTTTCCGGAACAATCAACAGTATCGGATCCGATACGATGAACAATTTGATGACGCTTTGGGCAGAAGCTTTTGCCAAATTTCACCCCGGCGTCAAAGTTCAGGTTGAAGGCAAAGGCAGCAGCACCGCGCCGCCTGCGCTCATTGCGGGCACGTCGCAGTTTGGCCCGATGTCACGCGCCATGAAAAACGAAGAAGTCGACAAGTTTGAGAAAAAATTTGGCTATAAACCAACGGCAATTAAAACCTCCATCGACGCACTGGCCGTTTATGTCAACAAAGACAACCCGATCAAAAGTCTTTCGCTGCAGCACGTTGACGCCATTTTTTCCAAGACGCGCCGTGGAAATCACACTGAAGATATTCAAAATTGGGGACAAGCCGGGCTCACCGGTATTTGGGCACAAAAACCCATCAGCCTATATGGCCGTAACTCTGCTTCCGGAACCTACGGATACTTCAAGAAAACAGCGCTTTTCAAAGGGGATTACAAAAACACCGTGAAAGAGCAGCCCGGTTCTGCTTCTGTTGTTCAGGGTATAACCGAAGACAAATTTGGAATCGGCTATTCGGGTATTGGTTACATCACTTCCGGTGTACGCGCCATTGCTTTATCCAAAAAAACCGGAGAGCCGGCATTTGGACCGGAAATAGAAAATGTCATGGCGAAAAAATATCCTTTGGCACGTTTCCTTTATTTGTACGTCAACAAAACGCCGGGCAAAAATCTTTCCCCGTTGACCCATGAATTTTTGAAGTTTGTACTCAGCAAGCAAGGGCAAGAAATTGTCGTCAAAGATGGCTATATGCCTTTATCGGCAAAAATTATTCAGGATGAGTTGAGCGCACTGCAGTAGCTAAATTAAAGCAAGTTAATTGCAACAAAAGTGTCTGGCCGGGTGCGGATGTTGATGTATCCGGTGCAATCACCTTTCTTGCAATTCCAGAATTCATGTCTCCTTTTTCTAGTGGAGCTTCAAGCTTAATTTTGTGTGTTGCGCTTAGTGATGCATTCATTTTTTAATTGGGCAAAAAAGTTTGTCGTTCAGAGCCTGCTCAGTCGGCAAATATGTGAGTTCAGAGCGCGCTCTGAACTACGAGCTTATGCTCTAAATAATAAAAGTGAACCACGCACATTTTTAAACTTGAAAGAAGCTATAGCAGATATTAAAATAGAAAAGGCAGCGAGCACCGGGTACGAATACCAATTGCAAGTGGAAAACAAGAATGCAAAATACTGAATCTGCGCGGCAAAAAATGGCACCGCAGAAATCCAAAAAACCAACCGGCAAACAATCAGCACGACGTTGGCGCAAACGAAAAGTAATGGACCAAATTGCCAAATGGATCGTGCATGCCGGCGGCAGTTTAATTATCGCCAGTGTCGCTGGTTTGCTTTTGCTTTTCATCATCGTGATTTGGCCGCTCTGGCAGGACACGAAAGTAGGCCAGCTCCAAGAGATCACGCCCGAAAATATGGCAAAAGCCAACAAAAATATAATCGCTATCAGTGCCGACGAATATGAAAAAGTAGCCCACATTCTCACTTCAGATGGAGCCATAACTTTTTATAATTTTGAGGTAAATGAACAGCTGGCCGGTGCGAATCTTGCATTCGATAACGATGAAAAAATTACCAGCTCATGGCGGGCGAACAATGCCCAAAGTTTTGCCATCGGCACCAATCAAGGCCGGGTTTTTCACTATTCGATCCATTTTAACACCCGCTATAACGACGGCCAAAGATCGTATCACCCAACTGTCGATATAACGGATCCGATTGCCATTTCTGCAAATGGGGAGCATTTAAATGAAATAGCCGTAGGCCCGACTGAGGAAGGCGGGCTAATTGTGGCAGCTATTTCAGAAGCAGGTCATATTCTCTTTTATGGCAAGCACGAATCGGAGGATTCATTTTTCGACGAGGGCGAAGAAACCGAAAGCTATGGCTTAATCGATGATCTTCCCGCAAAGCCGCAGCACATTCAATTTGGAGAAGGGGGATTAAGCATATTTATCAGCCTGGAAAACGGGCAGATATTGAAATATAAAATTGACGATTTGACCACGCCAGACCTTGTTGATGCGATTCAGGCGAGTGAGCGCCAAATTACCGTGCTTGGTTTTCTGCTCGGACAACGATCACTGGTTGTCGGAACCCAGTCCGGAGATTTATCAATCTGGTTTGAAGCGTTTGATCCCGATGGTTCCGGCCCACGAAAATTGCGCAAAGCGCATACGTTTACCAAGCATGCGAGCCCGATTATCAGCTTTTCTTCTTCCCAGCGCAACCGGACATTTTTAGCAGGCAGCGAAGACGGCGTTTTGTCGATTCAACACGCGACGAATGAGCGCCTGCTGTGGCAAGATAAAATCAGCCCGAATCCATTAAAACTGCTCACGATGACGCCTAAAAATACCGGCATTCTCATCGTTGACAGCAAAAATTCTATCTTCCATTTGCCGATGGACAATCCGCATCCGGAAGCCAGTTTCAGTTCATTTTTTAGCAAAATTTGGTATGAGGGTTACTCGAAACCGGAATATATCTGGCAATCGAGCGGCGGCTCTGATGATTTTGAGCCCAAACTCAGTTTGATACCGCTCATTTTTGGAACCTTTAAAGGCACATTTTACGCATTACTTTTTGCCTTACCAATCGCCATACTTTCCGCGATTTATGTGTCGCAATTTATGCACTGGTCGGTTAAAAATTTTGTCAAACCTTCGATGGAAATTATGGCGGCATTACCCAGCGTTGTTATCGGATTTATTGGCGGATTGTGGTTAGCACCGCGCATTCAACCTATCCTGCCGGGTGTGATCGCTGCCATGATACTCGTACCAGCGGTGGCGGTATTCTTCAGCTTTTTATGGCGAAAATTACCCGATTCTTTTCAACGCAGTTTTCCGGCAGGCAGTGAAACGTTTATTTTAGCGCCACTGGTACTTCTCACAGGATATTTATGCATCACCGGCAGTCATTTTCTGGAATCCAGCCTGTTTGCCGGCGATTTTCAACACTGGTTAAATTCAACAGCACAGGTCAGCTACGATCAACGCAACGCTTTCGTCGTTGGTCTGGTCATGGGATTTGCGGTAATTCCGATTATTTTCACCATTGCCGAAGATGCCCTTTCGAATGTGCCCCGTAGCCTTTCGGCAGCTTCGCTGGCATTGGGCGCAACTCCCTGGCAAACCGCCTGGTATATCGTTTTGCCAACGGCGAGCCCGGGCATATTCTCCGCTGCAATGATCGGACTTGGCAGGGCTGTCGGAGAAACGATGATCGTGCTCATGGCCACAGGAAATACACCGGTTATGGATTGGAATATTTTTAATGGATTTCGGACGCTTTCAGCTAATATTGCCGTGGAAATTCCGGAAGCCCCCATGGGTGGAACGCTTTTCCGGACACTATTTTTTGCTGCATTATTACTATTCGGGATGACTTTTATTGTAAACACAGGTGCTGAACTCGTGCGACAGCGAGTGCAGAAAAAATATGGCAAATTATAAGAAAGAATTTAAACGGAAACAAGGCAGTGGCGGCGTCTGGATTTGGCTCACCGCTTTGAGCACGACTTTCGGCTTGATAATGATCGCTGGATTGCTCTTGCTCATATTCATCAATGGATTTGGTATTTTCTGGCCATCCAACTTGCAGCAGTTTAATTTGAAAAACGGTGAAGTTTATTTAGGCGAAGTCTGGGAAAAAGACGCGGTCAATTCAGATTCAAAAACGGAAGAAGCGCAGCGCCTGCGGCTTAAAATCGCCAACCGCGATATCTACGGCCTCGATTTCAAATGGATAGACGAGAGCGATATCGAATCCACGACAGAGCCCGACTCCGCCCTTTTTCTGGAAAGAATGGCCTGGGGCCAGTTCTATGGATTTGCGCAAAAACTCACTTTCAATGATGCAACTGTAGCGAGCGGCGCCGTGCAGATCAAGGCTGTTTTATCGACATATCTGTCGGAAGTAAACCTTGTCCTCGACCAGATTCATCACATAGAAAAAGTGGAAATTGAAGACATTTCGTACAAAACGCACGCGCTGCAACTGCAACAAAAACGGTTGCAGATAAAGGCAGACTTGTCGGCTGCTGAGGAGCTTCATTTAGCGAAACTTTCCGGCGACTTGGACGAGCTGCAAACACAATTTGCAGAAACAGAATCGCGACTGATTACTTTGCGGGAAGAAGTCGATCAGTACAAATTGGAAATGTTGGCCGCATCCGGGGAAAGCCGGATCGTTCGTCTCGCCGACGTTGTTCGCTGGTTCCAGCCCAATGAAATGAACGTTTTTGAGAAAACAGGAATTTATCTCGCCCGGTTATGGGAATTTCTCAGCGATTCCCCTCGCGAAGCGAATATGGAAGGCGGTGTTTTACCGGCCATTTTCGGAACAGTCATGATGGTTTTTATAATGAGCCTGGCCGTTGTGCCACTCGGAGTTTTGGCCGCCATTTACCTGCATGAATATGCAAAGCAGGGTATTTTCGTCCGCTTGCTGCGTATTGCAGTAAACAATCTTGCCGGCGTGCCTTCCATTGTTTATGGTATTTTTGGATTGGGATTTTTTGTCTATATTATTGGTGGCAGTATCGACCAATTGTTTTTTTCGGAATCGTTGCCAAATCCTACTTACGGAACGGGTGGAATTCTCTGGGCTTCCCTGACCCTGGCTCTGCTTACGGTGCCGGTCGTCATTGTCACAGCTGAAGAAGGATTAGCGGCTGTTCCAAGTTCAGTGCGAGAGGGTTCCCTCGCTCTTGGGGCGACAAAATTTGAAACCTTATGGCGTGTTATTTTGCCCAGTGCATCACCATCAATCTTTACCGGACTCATTTTGGCAGTTGCCCGCGCAGCAGGTGAAGTCGCTCCACTCATGGTCACAGGCGTGGTAAAATTGGCTCCATCGTTACCGATCGATGGCTATTTTCCCTATATCCACCTCGAGCGAAAATTCATGCATCTCGGGTTTCATATTTATGATGTTGGATTTCAATCACCCAATGTTGAAGCGGCATTACCGATGGTTTATGCGACAACCTTATTGCTTATCTTTATTGTTGTTACATTGAATCTATCTGCTGTTTTCTTAAGAAAACGACTGCAGCAGCGTTTTGCCGTAACTAATTTATAATATAACTCGTTGTGCAAAATTGATTTTAATTACTCTTTTCGTCTCCTCGACCTGTCATTCCCGCAAGCATTTAGCGGGAATCCATAATTGTACATGCACTGGATCCCCGATAAAAGCATTCGGGGATGACAAAAATTGGAAATTTTAAGTAGATTTCTTTAATTTTGCACAACGGATTAATATAATGTTTATTTTAATTTTGAGATACAGGATTCCATAATGTCCACTAATACAGCAGACCCGGTTCAGAAAAAAAATGAACCAACAGAATCAGACGGGAAACCTAATCATATGGCACAAAGCTTAACGACAAATCCGGTTGAAAACATGAAACTCCATGGAGCCATTTCGATGGAAAATGTCAATTTCTACTATGGAGATACGAAAGCCATCGACAATATTTCTCTCGATATACCGGCGCATCAAATAACTGCGTTTATCGGGCCTTCAGGTTGTGGAAAATCGACCTTAATTCGCTGCATCAACCGTATGAATGACCTTGTTGATGGCTCGCGAGTTGAAGGCAGTATTAAATTTGATGGCAAAGATATCAATGATAAAGATATCGATGTTATCAACTTACGGCGAAAAATCGGCATGGTTTTTCAAAAATCGAACCCATTTCCCAAGTCAATTTATGAAAATATCGCCTATGGATTGCGGATAGTTGGCATTCGGGACAAGGAATATCTCGACCACACCGTAGAGCAAAGTCTACAAAAAGCGGCCATTTGGGATGAGGTCAAAGACAGATTGCAGTCAAACGCACTTGGTCTCTCCGGTGGGCAGCAGCAGCGTCTGTGCATCGCCCGCGCAATTGCAATCGAACCTGAAGTCATTTTAATGGACGAACCATGTTCCGCACTCGACCCAATTGCAACGGCAAAAATTGAAGAATTGATGCTTGAATTAAAGAAGAATTATACTATCGTTATTGTAACGCACAGCATGCAACAAGCCGGGCGAGTTTCTGATAAAACCGCTTTTTTATGGTTGGGAAAGTTAATTGAGTATGATATAACGAAAAAGATTTTCACCAACCCAACAGAAAAACTCACAGAAGAATATATTACTGGTCGATTCGGATAACTTGGTGAGATTTGAATCGCAGAAAAATATATAATTGTTGGCGATGAAATAAGCACGTGGTTTGTCACGTCTTGATTTGTAGATTTGGAATGCATTGCCTTTATGCAATGCACAATCCATGAAGGGATTGCACTCAGAGCGCACCGAATTGGATTAAAGGCATGGTGTAATAATTATTTTCAACACGGATAGCTGTTCACAGGTTTAGACTTGACAGTCCATTGGTCTTAGCTGAACATTCTGCCTGTTATCAGGCACGGCTCACTACAGCCTGCGTCTGTCACTGCTTTTCTGCTCTTCCAATAATCTCACAGGAAAACTTAAGGAACTAAAATGCATAGAAAATTCGAAGATGAATTACACGCCATTAGAGATGAATTATTACTCATGGCCTCACTCACAGAACAAGCAATTTGCGGTTCCGTGGCCTCATTAAAAGATCGCGATCCCATGCTTGCAAAAAAAATTATTGCGGATGATATTCATATCAATCAGCAAGAATTGAAAATTGACAACATGTGCCTCGATCAAATGGCACTAAAAAACCCCGTTGCCGGTGATTTGCGGCTGATAACCGCCGCGATGAAAATCAACAACGACCTCGAACGCATTGGCGATCATGCGGTGAATATCGCTGAAAAAACCTTGATTTTAGTGCAGGAGCCCGAATTAAAACCGCTGATTGATATTCCGAGAATGGCGTCAATTGCCATGGATATGATGAAAAAAGCCATCGATGCTTTCATTCACAACAACAGCGACGAGGCAAAAAAAGTCATCGAAATGGATGCACAGGTCAATGCGCTCGAGCAGCAAATTATAAGAGAACTGATGACCTACCTTGCTTCCGATCCGAAAACCATCAATCGTGCGCTGGCCCTGATTATGGTGGCAAAAAACTTAGAACGCGTTGGTGATCTCTCGACAAACCTGGCCGAGGAGGTTGTTTTTATGGTAGATGCTAAATTGATTAAACATCCGCAGCCGCCGTTAAAATAATCGCGACTGAAAAACCGGAAGCAGGGATTTATCCCAAAAAACAGCTAATAATTGTCCCGTGGTGCTGGTGAATAAAAATTGTATCGTATCATAAAATAAGTTCAATAACTAATTTTCTTGCAATAAATAATATTTTTCAGTTCTTTACATTAAGTAAATAAAATGTAGTGGAAAATATTTATTCAATGACCATTCCCATACGTTCCGGCTCCAGCACGGAAAAAGATTTCAGCCCGGATTTAATACAACAATCATCCTGCATCCTACCTGGAATAATCGAGACCGGTTACCCTACAGTCGGTTTAACAGCAACAACTTACAAGCAATCCATTTCAAAAAAATTAGCTGACTAAAACTGAGTGAGGAAAAGATGGGACGTCAAGGTGTATCTACAGAATTGCGGCCACGTCAGTTGCGTCTATTTGAAAACAATCTGCTTCAGGATGTTCGTGCGCTGGAATATATGCAGAAAAAAGGAATGTTTGAATCCGGTGTATCGCGAATCGGCGCAGAGCAGGAACTTGTTATTATCGATAAACTCGGGCGCCCGGCTCCCTTTAACCTCGATATTCTCGACAACCTGAACGATCACCGGTTCACCACGGAACTCGGCGTATTTAACCTCGAATTCAACCTCGATCCCCTGCCATTTCGTGGCCGGAGCCTGCGGGTTTTGGAAAAACAGATGTTGTTGCTAACAAAACAAGCCGCCGCTGCCGCCGCGAAATTTGATGCAGACGTCATTCTCATCGGGATTTTGCCGACCCTTTTAAAATCTGACTTAACTCTCGAAAATTTAACGCCCCGGCCGCGCTACATGGCACTTAATGAGGCGATTTCCCGCCTGCGAGGTTCACAGTATTTCGAATCCAATGTGCAAGGAATCGATGAGCTATACATCAAACATGACAATGTAATGCTCGAAGCCGCAAATACCAGTTTTCAAGTCCATTTTCAGGTATCTCCGGAAGACTTTGCCCATTTTTATAACATAGCCCAGGTGGTCACCGGGCCAATGATTTCCACAGCCGCCAATTCACCCATCTTTCTTGGCAAGCGATTATGGCAGGAAACTCGAATTGCCTTATTTCAACAATCCATTGATACGCGTTCGCATCCACTCTACCAGCGCCATGGCATGGCGCGCGTCAGCTTTGGTACCGATTGGGTCAAAGAATCGGCTCTCGAATTATTTAAGGAAGACATCACTCGATTCCGTGTGATGATTGGCATCGACGATCACGAAGATGCATTTGAAGTTTTAAAAAATGGTGGCATCCCCAAATTAAAAGCTTTGCAAACCCATAACAGCACGGTTTACCGTTGGAACCGGCCTTGCTATGGAATCACCGATGGGAAGCCCCACTACCGTATTGAAAACCGGATTTTTCCTTCCGGCCCAACCCCGGTGGATGAAGTTGCCAATGCAGCATTCTGGTTGGGATTGATCAAAGGAATGGCGGCAACGTATACCGATATTCCTGCCAATCTCAGTTTTGACGATGCCAAAGGCAATCTCATCGTGGCGGCCAGAGAAGGTTTGGGAGCTCAGTTTACCTGGTTTAAAGGCAAAAAAATTCCGGCGAAAAACCTCATCCTTGACGAGCTTCTCCCCTTGGCGCAATCCGGGCTTGAGTCGGTAGATATTGCGAAAAACGATATTTCCCGTTATCTCGGTGTGATTAAAGATCGGGTTGAACACAATCAAACAGGTGCCGACTGGATGCTCAATTCATTTACGAAACTCAAAGAAAGCGAAAATATCGACAAGTGCCTGAGTGTCATCACCCTTGAAATCGCTAAAAATCAAAAAGAAAACCACCCGGTGCATACCTGGAAACCGGCAAAAATGTCTTACACAAAAGACTGGCGATTGTATTTTGACCGGGTTGAACAATATATGGTGACCGATCTCTTTACGGTGAATGAAGACGACAGTATCGAACTCGTCGTCAATTTGATGGAATGGCGCAACATTCATCACGTGCCGGTTGAGAATAATAATCACGAACTGGTTGGAATGCTGAGTTTCCGCACTGTTTTTCGTTTGCTCGACAAGCTAAAAGAAGGACGCAGTTTCCTCAACAAACCCGTCAAAACAATCATGGTTAAAAATGTGCGGGCCGTGGCGCCGGAAACGACGACACTGGAAGCTGTTACCCTGATGCGGGAAAACGATATGTCCTGTGTCCCGGTGCTCAACAATAACTTGCTGGTTGGGTTGGTAACCGAGCATGATTTTCTCGAAATAAGCGCTCATTTCTTGCAATCCCCAAGTCAGGATTTACCGGGCATTAATAAAAGCGCCCCTAAATAAAAAGTTTATCAAAGTTGCCCGAAATTTTGTAAAATTCTCTGAGCTCCGAATTAAAGTGGGCATTCTACATCCCGCCATTCCTCATTAAATGGACTCCCCTTTTCGCTCTTTTATCTAAATTATATGAGGCCATCCACCATAGAATTGCTACATTGCGAGGTGGTTTAAATCAATCCTTGCCATTCGTTGGAATAGAATCTTCTGTCTGTTTAGTCCACGATGGATTTATCAAAATAATTAAATAAAATTGTAAATAAATTTTCTACTTTCAATTCATATTCTTACAAAAAACTGCGGCAACATCAAAAATATCAGGGATGATTTATTTGTGATCGAAATTAGGTAGTTAAAAAAACTTTCTATTGATCGGAATGCATGAGTACTATATATTTGCAATTGTTACAATCATGAAAATCACCCACTTTCATTTTTTTCAACATCAGCTTCACCCAAAAAAATACACATTCCAATACGGCCAAAAATCATTTGGACCAACTTATTTAAAGGAGCTACAAATGACAAATCGCAGAGATATATTAAAAACAGCACTCATACTGCCAGCCGCAATTGCCGGCAGCCAACTCACCAGCGCATTCGGCAAATCAGCGCCAAAAGATTTGCCCAAGGGAATTTATTATACCAAAGAAAATCCGGGTAAATGGTCGAAGAAAGTAAAAAGCCATGCCCCGCTTGTGAGTATGAAAGATGGTAATATCACCCTGGAAACTGTGCATGGCATGTCAGAACAACACTTCATCGTACGCCACACACTGGTGACAGACGCTGGAGAAGTCGTAGGCGAAAAAACATTTTACCCATCCGATGAACAAGCCATTTCCACATTCAAAATTCCTGCAAATGTAAAAACACTTTATGCGACAAGTTTTTGCAATAAACATGATTTATGGATTGTTGAAGTCACAGTTTAACAGAAAGGAATTATAAAGAATGGTGGAATATCTTGCAGGACTTCATCCGGTTGTCCAAGCCTTGCTGGCTACTTTATTCACCTGGTTTATGACCGCACTTGGTTCAGCAGGTGTCTTTTTTCATAAAACAATCAACCGTAAATTGCTTGATGGCTTTCTCGGATTTGCCGCCGGTGTGATGATCGCGGCCAGTTTTTGGTCACTATTAGCCCCGGCAATTGAAATGTCTGAAGGTCAATCTTTGCCAAACTGGTTTCCGGCTGCAGTTGGATTTGCGCTTGGAGCCATCTTTTTATCCGTTGTTGACAAATTAATTCCTCACTTGCACCTTGGTTTTCCAATTGAAGAAAGCGAAGGCCCAAAAACCAACTGGCACCGCAGTATTTTGCTGGTTACCGCGATAACACTGCACAACATTCCCGAAGGCCTCGCCGTCGGGGTTGCTTTCGGTGCTGTTGCAGCCAACCTGGATGCGGCTACGCTCACCGGGGCAATCGCACTCGGAATTGGGATTGGACTGCAAAATTTCCCCGAAGGTATGGCCGTTTCGATGCCACTACGGCGGGAAGGGATGTCGCGGTTAAAAAGCTTCTGGTATGGACAGCTTTCCGGCGTCGTTGAACCGATCGCCGGTGTACTTGGAGCGGCAATTGTTTTAATTGCGCGCCCGGTTCTTCCGTATGCGCTCAGTTTTGCCGCTGGCGCGATGATTTTTGTCGTGGTCGAGGAATTGATTCCAGAATCGCAACGCGGCGGTAACACCGATATTGCAACGCTGGGAACGATCGGTGGTTTTTTAGTGATGATGATTCTCGATGTCGCTCTGGGCTAATTTCGATTTGCATATATTTGGAAGAAAAGCCTAACGCAACATTGTTATACATAACAACATTTATTATTTAAAAGAATAGCGGTCATCTTATGCCGCTTTTCTTTTGTAAGCTTTCAGGATTCGCGCAAACCCTGTTAAAATCATTCGTAGTGTTTTGTTAAGTCTAAACCTGTGAATGGCTTCCGCGTTGAAAATATTTATTACACAGTGCCTTTGATCCAAATCGGTGTGCTCGGAGTGCAATCCCATCATGGATTGCTGTGCATTGCATGAAGGCAATGCACTCCAAATCTACAAATTAAGACGAGACAAACCAGTAGGTTAATTATAGAAAAATGCAGTTATTATAAATTTAACAAAGGATTATCATGCTTGCTTCTGGAGATAAAGCGATAGATTTTTCACTTCTTTCCGATCAGAACGAAACCGTTAAACTGTCAAGTTTTTATGGCAAATCAAACGTAGTGCTCTTCTTTTATCCAAAAGACAATACACCCGGCTGTACAAAAGAAGCCTGTTCTTTCCGCGACAATCTGGAAAATATTCAAAAAAAAGATACCGTCGTTTTGGGAATTAGTCCTGACAATATCAAATCGCATCAAAAATTTATCAGCAAACAAAATCTGAATTTTACCCTATTAAGCGATCCCGAGCATGAGGTTGCTGAACTTTACGATGCCTGGGGTGAGAAAAGTATGTACGGTCGAACTTATTTTGGAATAATTCGCTCGACTTTCGTCATCGGCAAAGATGGGTTAATTAAAGAGACATTCAGAAAAGTGAACGTCACCGGGCATGTGGAAAAAGTTCTCGCATCGCTGGAAGATTTATAGGCTGATCTATTCATAAACTGAAAAAAATGTGCCTGGCATTTCTACAAGTTACGAAAACACATAAAAGCAACTGTGCTTAGTTATATTTATAAAAATCAACTAAGTGCCAGGCACATCCACTGCGCTTTATGAATAATTCAGGATAGCACTAATTTCTGATAAATCAATTTCAATTTTTAAATATTAAACCAATCAGGGAGTTTGAATTCCCCGTGGCTAAAAATCAACTAAAACTAAATAAACTCACACCGGCCGAAGAGCACGTCATCGTTGGCAAAGGAACCGAGCGGCCGGGGACAGGAAAATTCAACGCGCATTTTCAGGCTGGTGTCTACACTTGTAAACGATGCGAGACGCCGCTTTACAATTCAAGCTCAAAGTTTGATTCCGGGTGCGGCTGGCCAAGTTTTGATGACGAGATTACCGGTGCTGTCGAGCGGGTGCCCGATGCCGATGGCAGGCGAACCGAAATTATCTGTTCGGCTTGCAAAGGCCACCTCGGGCATGTTTTTACCGGTGAACAATTTACAGAAAAAAACACGCGGCATTGTGTCAATTTAATTTCGCTCTCGTTCACTGCAACTCCAGATGAAAAAATAACTGAAACCGCATATTTTGCCGGCGGCTGTTTTTGGGGACTCGAATTTTACTTTCAAAAGGCCAGCGGCGTTATTTCAACGCGATCGGGTTACATGGGTGGCAACAAAGACAATCCGACTTACGAGGAAGTTTGTTCAAAAACAACCGGCCACATCGAGACGGTTGAGGTTATTTTTGATCCGGATGTAACCAGTTTTGAGATTCTTGCGCGCCTGTTTTTTGAGATTCACGACCCAGGTCAACTTGACCGGCAAGGCCCGGATATCGGTCCGCAGTACAAGTCTGCTATTTTTTTTACCGGGGAAAATCAAGAGCAAATTGCTGCACAGTTAATCGATATTTTGCAAAAAAAAGACATCGCCGTGGTGACGGAATTGAACTCAGCAAAGAAGTTTTGGCCGGCAGAGGATTATCATCAGGATTACTACAAAAAAACGGCAACCACCCCCTACTGCCATTTTTATACAAAACGATTTTAACAAATGAAGCTGTTGATTATCGATCTACCCGGGCATGATGCCAAAATCAATTTGGGGCTGGAAGATGACCTTTTACACCTCAAGGATGGCTATTACGGGATTCGTTTTTGGATGAACAGCGCCGCTGTAATCCTGGGGAAATTTCAAAAACATGAGTTCGAAATTAATCAGGAATTTTTGCAAAATAAATCGATCCCCTTTTTTTACCGCAATACCGGGGGCGGTACAGTTTATCACGATGAAGGGAATTTGAATATTTCATTCATTAAGTCTGGTACGAATCCATTACCTGGCCATGAGAATGCAAAAGTGAGTACCCTGATTACCGAATTAATCTGTGATACGATCCGGCAAAATGATGCTGATTTTGTAGTGAGTAAACGTAACGCCATTTATTTTCAGGACAAGAAACTGCTCGGATCAGCTGTTTCGATGACTCAGGGCAAATTTCTTTACCATGCATCGTTGCTGGTCAATTCAAAATTGGAAAATCTTCAAAATTGCATTAATTGGAATCCGCAATACCCTGCTGACAGTAAAAAACTGGTAAAAAGTGAGCGGGATCCGGTGATAAATCTTGCTGAAATTTACCCCGTTACGATCGATAATATTAAAGTAAAATTGGTTGAGAATGCAAAAATTTTATTAAAACCAAAAAAGACAATTTTTATTTCTGATCCGGAGCACCTCGAGTTTTACTTAAATTAACCTATTGTGCAAAATAGTATGCTCACACTGAATAATAACAGACTCGTGTACAAGTCATCCCGGTTTTCACAACGTGAAATACCGGGATATCACGAAGTCAAGCTCCAGCACCGGAGTCTCCGGTATTGCATAAAACGCAAACCGGAGTGACAAACGAAGTTGAAAAGATAGATAATACGGAGAAACATGTTATTTTGCACAATAGGTGAAATATAGGTATTTTTAAAATGGATAGATAAGTGTCAGGCACATTTTAACCAGATTATGAACTGTTTAGACTAAATAGAACAAAAATTAAGGTTTCAGGAAAACAGGAGAATTATGTTTGAAAATTTTGACCCTCGTGAGGGCAAGAGGCTGCAAATTTTAAATGAAGACGGCCAGATCAATTCTGATTTACCAAAGCTGCCGATGTTGACCAACAAACAAGCTTTGCATGCATTTAAAATAATGGTGATAACCCGCGAAGCCGATGATTGGGCGGTCAGTTTGAATCGCCAGGGACGCATGCCGACATATCCACCGGTAAAAGGACAAGAGGCCAACAGTATTGGCTCACTTATGGCTGTCAAAAATGAAGATTGGTTTGTGCAGGCTTTTCGTGAGCTTGGTGGCTTATTGATACGTGGCGTGCCGCTGACGCAGCACTACCTCTATTTTCTCGGCAACGAAATGGGCAGTTTTTATGAACCAGAAAAATACCATGTTCTACCCATATCAGTTCCGATATCTTCACAACTGCCGCATGCCGTTGGCCTTGCCTATGCCGAGCAATACAAAGGCACGGATAATATTACAATCGTTTTTAATGGTGACGGTGGCACTTCCGTCGGAGATTTTCACGAATCACTGAACTTTGCCGGAGTGTGGAATGCGCCAGTCATTTTTTACGTTCAAAACAATCAGTACGCTATCTCCGTGCCGCGGCACCATCAAACGGCGAGCACGACGATTGCCGAAAAAGCTTTTGGCTATGGTTTTGAGGGTGTCCAGGTTGACGGCAACGATGTTTTTGCTGTGTATGCCGCCACGAAATTAGCAGCGAATCACGCTCGCAAAGGCAACGGTCCGACATTGATTGAAGGATTTACTTACCGCCTCGGGGCCCACACAACAGCCGATGACCCCACCCGCTACCGCGAGGATCAGGAAGTTGCAGACTGGATAAAGAAAGATCCGCTGATCCGCCTGGAAAAATACGTTTTGAATAACAAGCTTATTACTGAGCAGCAAATCGTAACCCTGAAAAAAGAAGCGAAAAAACAGGCACATGCGGCTTTTGAAGAGGCTGACAATTTTCAAAAAGAAAGCCTGGACAACACTTTTCGATACACATTCAAGAATATTCCTCCAATTCTGGAAGAGCAACTCGAGCAGAGGCGAGAGCTGGAAGGAGGATTGAAATAATGCAAGCACTCACAATAATTTCAGCCGTCAACGATGCCCTGATGACGGAAATGCAGAACGATAAAAACATTGTCACTTTTGGCGAGGATGTCGGTGTTGAAGGTGGCGTTTTCCGTGCCACGGTCAATCTGCAAAAAAAATATGGCGAAAAACGCTGTTTTGACTCCCCTCTTGCTGAAAATGCCATCGTCGGTACGGCTCTGGGAATGGCCATGGGCGGGCTCCGGCCGGTTGTGGAAATCCAGTTTAGTGGTTTTGTTTATCCGGCATTTAATCAAATAATTACCCACGTTTCACGAATGCGGAACCGCACCCGCGGCGCTCTCACCGCGCCGATGGTAATTCGCATGCCCTACAGCGGAGGCATCCGGGCGCTGGAGCTGCATTCTGAAAGTATGGAAGCGTTGTTTGGCCATATTCCGGGAATCAAAGTTGTTATTCCATCGACGCCTTATGATACCAAAGGGCTTCTGATTTCCGCCATTCGCGATGAGGATCCGGTCATTTTTATGGAGCCAAAACGATTGTATCGCGCCTTTAAACAAGAAGTCCCCGAAGATGCCTACACAATTCCAATCGGCAAAGCAGCGATCGTGCAGCCGGGCACGCAATTGACCTTGATTTCTTACGGTTCGCAGATGAAAGAAGCAAAGGAAGCCACTGCGCTATTGCAAAAAGAAGGTATTTCAGTTGAGCTCATCGATTTGCGCACGATTTATCCCTACGACAAATCGACTATTCTCGAATCCGTCAAAAAAACCGGCCGTTTGCTGGTTGTGCACGAGGGGCCGCGGTCCTTTGGTGTTGCTGCGGAAATCATTGCAATGGTTTCAAAAGACGCTTTTGAATACCTGGAAGCCCCACCAACACGATTGACCGGAGCCGATACAATATTTCCACTGCCAAGCGCGGAACACCATTATATGATTCATACGGCTCACATTGTTAAAAGAGCGACAGAAGTCATTCGCTATCAACCATAATATGTGGAGAAAATATGATTTATGAATTTAAATTTCCTGACATCGGGGAAGGCATCCATGAGGGGAAGATTTTAAAATTAACCCACAAAAAAGGCGATAAAGTCGAAGCTGGAGATATAATTGCTGTCGTAGAAACCGATAAAGTTGTCGCTGATATTCCTGCGCCCAAAGATGGGATTTTGCAAAAATATGGCGCCAATGAAGGTGAAGAAATTACTGTCGGTGCAACACTGGCTTACCTGGAAGTGAACGAAAAGGTCGAAGTGCACGAAACCGAATTTATCGAGGAAGCCGGCTCAGTCGTTGGTGAAATTGAGGGGCCAGGTGAAACCATTATGCCGGCTGGAAATGAGGGCCGGGCCGATCAATCGTCCTTCAATTCTCATTCTGCTTCAGAAACGAAAAAAGTGCTCGCAACACCGGTTGCGCGAAAAATGGCCGCTGATTTTAACCTGGATATTTCACAAATTCAGGGAACCGGGCCATCCGGACGGGTGATGAAAAATGATATTCTGCACTATGTAAAAAGTGAAGGCACCGTGCAAACAGATAGTTCAATGAAAGTCGCCCCGCCCGCCATAATTCCGCCACTTCCCCCAACAGGCGAGAGTCAGACGATCGAATTTTCGACGATGCGAAAAACGATCGCCGAAAATATGGAAAAAAGCCATGCGATCCCGGCTTTTCTCATCCAGGATTTCACCACCATTGGTGATCTGGCCAACTACCGCAAAAGTCTAAAAGAAGAGCACGATCAGCGCATCAGCTTTCAGCCATTTTTTATGAAAGCCATGGCCGCGGCTTTAAAGAAATACCCCATTTTGAATGCGACATTTGATCGGCAAAAAAACGAAACAATGCTTCACAAAGATATAAATATTGGTATTGCTGTTGACACGGACGACGGATTGATGGTTCCGGTAATCAAAAAAATTCAGACAAAATCAATCGTTGAGATTAACGAGGAAATGATCGAACTGGTCGACCGGGCGAAAAGACGTCTTTTAAAGCTGGACGACCTGCGCGGTGGCACAATTTCGATTACTAATTATGGTTCATTTGGCGGCGTCTACGGTCGACCGATGATTTTAGCACCGCAAGTGGCAATTCTGGGATTTGGCCGCATCCATAAAATTCCGGTGGTCGACAAAAACGATGAAGTCGTACCGGGGCTTGTGCTGCCTGTTTCCATGACTTGCGATCACCGCGTCGTTGATGGCGCGCCAGCGGCCTCCTTTCTGACTTATTTTTTAGAACTCATTGGCAATATGCATAAATTATTAATAACGCTTTGACGGGGCTATAATGGATAAAAAAACGCGTGCAATTCTACTCAATATGCAAAAAAATGAAATAACCGAATACAATGTTTACCAGAAGTTGACGCGGCTCACAAAGGACGAACATAACAAAGGAATTTTGCAAAAAATAGCTCAAGACGAATATGAGCATTTCAAATTACTGGAAAAAATAACCGGTGAATCTGTCAAACCCAGTCGGCTTAAAATCTATTGGTACACAATTATTGCCCACCTTTTGGGACTTTCATTCGGCCTGAAATTAATGGAACGCGGCGAAGAATTGGCAAACAAAGCCTACGCCACTCTATCGGGTGAATATGACCAATTGGAACAACTGGCACTGGATGAACATCGCCACGAAAAAGAATTGTTGGGCATTTTGCAGGAAGAACGTTTGGAATACGCCGGCGCCATGGTTTTGGGATTAAATGATGCGCTTGTTGAATTAACGGGCGCGCTCGCAGGATTAACTTTCGCGCTGCAAAATAGCCAGTTGGTAGCTTTAACCGGCTTGTTAACCGGCTTTGCCGCTTCCCTGTCGATGGCTGCATCAGGGTATTTGTCTTCCAAAGAAAATGCTCCGGAAGAAGGTGGCGAAGAGCCGCTAAAATCAGCATTGTATACCGGTTTTGCCTACATCATCACCGTTGCATTGCTCATAGCACCCTATTTTATTTTTGCCAATATCTTCCTCTCTTTTGCCGTAATGCTGGCCACTGGCATTCTGATTATTTTTGCCTACACTTTTTATATCACAACCGCAAAAAGTTTAAACTTCTGGAGAAGATTTTTGGAAATGGTCGTGATCTCGGTTTCGGTAGCTGTGCTCAGCTTTTTGGCGGGTTTGCTGATTAAGAATTTTATTGACGTGGATATATAATAAAGTAGTACCAAAAATTAATCTAAAAAAATGTGAGCTTCGAAGTGCCACCGGTTTGGAAGTGCGTGGCACTTGTACCAGAAAGAGGAGGTGTCATGGAAACAACTTTCACACTTGCCACACCCCCACGAAAAATTCCACTCCTTGTAAAATCAAAAATATTTTTTGGAGGGTTGCTAAATCAGATTGGCTGGGCGGTTTTCCTTTTTGGCATTCTCATTTGCTGGGCTTTCAGTGTCGACGGAGTATTTAAGTCGATGTATTATTTTTCCGGGACACTCGACCATGCAGAAGGATTGGTTGTTAAAGTGAGCGAGAGCTCGGCTTCAGAAGGTGATGTTGAGGTTATGCAAATGGATTATCTTTTCGAATCCGCAGGCAGGGAATACAACGGTCGCTCCTACTTTACGGGAGAATTTTATGAAGTTGGCGCGAAAGTCGATGTGGAATTTTCGTTCACAAATCCCGAATATTCGCGCATTTCCGGGCTCCGTTATTCGCTTTTTGGAGCAGGAATTCTGTTCATTCTCATTTTCCCGCTCATCGGTTTTCTGATAATCCTGGCTGGAATTCTACGTGCCCGTAAAACGATATTTCTCCTCAAAAATGGCAAACCTGCATTGGGAACATTAATTAAAAAAGGGATTTCCAATATCACGGTAAACGAGGTACCATTGGAACGCTTGACCTTTGAATTCACAACAGAAACAATGAAGCGCATCAAAATCACTGAGGACACGGCCAATCCGCAAAAACTGGAAGACGAAGCACAGGAAAGATTGCTCTATAATCCAGAAAATCCGCAGCATGCCAAATTGATCGATTCACTGCCAGGTGATGCTGTGCTCAATTCATCAGGAAAGTTTGAGCGCGATAAAGATGCTAATTTGTTGATGAATATTGTAGTGCTTGTAATACCGGTGGTAACTTTATATGTGGTTTATACTTGGTTATTTTGATGGAAAATGATGATGGATTAGATTATTACTGTCAGTAATTTTTAATAGTAGTGATTCCACCACTCAGGAGTGATGGAAAATTCAAACTCAAATAGCGATAATATCGGCAAAAGAACCGATCTCATCGCAGTAGCACAGTTTTTCTCACTGCCGTAAATTTCCCTGCAAGGATACGTACGAAATATACGCCACCAGCAACTTGTAAACCCGCGTTATCCCGCCCGTCCCATTTAATTTCATAGTTTCCCGGTGTAAAGGATGCATTGGCCAAGGTTCTCACCTCCCGACCGAGAAGATCGAATACTTTTAATGTAACTTCACTTTTTTCACGAATCGAAAAAGGAATCATTGTCTCCGGATTAAATGGATTCGGGTAGTTCTGCAGTAATTGAAAATCGAGATTGATAGCAACTGTTTCTTCAGTAATACTGGTGGCCAGCTTGGTTTCTGGTACCGGCTGCAGCACAGTCGTGTAGAGATGAAACTCTCCGGGAGTTAATGTCATATTCATCGCTGTGTCGAGCACGTTCACACTGTCGCCAGTAAAAAAATCGTACCATATTCCCGTGTGTTGAAACCCGGCTGCAGCCTGCATTTCCCGGACATCAAAATTGCCAATCACAAAAACATCCATGCTGCTATGATTGATTTTAATGCGTTTAAGGGCAGAATTAGCGCTGATTGTGAAATCGGTGGAACGAAATGCATTATGCTGCTTTAATTTTGCCAGCGCCGCCCAAACGTTGTAGACATCGCGGCGCCACTCATTTTGAAAATAATCCCAGCGGATAGGTTTTGGATCGAGCTTGGCATAGTCTGTCCCATAAGGTTCAGGCACAGAATTCGTCTTTGGATCATAAAATTTCGAATAATCATAACCAAGTTCACCGAACTGCCAGAGCATTTTCGGACCCGGAATAGTGAAGAAAAAGGCAGCAGCCAACTTCATACGGTCAAGAGCCGTGTTCAAATCTTTGGTTGTATAAGTCCCGCTGCTATTTCCCCAGCGTAAATTTTTGTACATCAATCTTTCTTCATCGTGGCTTTCCATGTATGAAACGAGATGCGGGTATTGGTAACCAAGATTTTTATAGGATGTCCAGGAAAAATCGGATTTCCCATCTGTATTGTAACCCATAGTCGCTTCATTATAATTATGATTGGCATTTCCCCACATCAACATGCCATAATCGGCAAGTTCTTTTATTTCGTTGTTGTCATCAACCAAATGCTCCAAAATTAAAATAGCAGCGCTGTTTTCCTGCCAAATTTGATCGGCCATTCTTTTCAAAATGGCTATTCGTGATGCATCGTATGGCCCGCTACTACCGGATTTATTGGTGAATCCGCGGGTGAAATCGAAACGGAAGCCATCAAACTTAAATTCATTAATCCAGAAGGCATTTACGCGGTCAATAAAATTTTGCGTCGCCAGACTCTCATGGTCAAAATCGCGCCCCCAATAGAAATCAGTGTGTGGCGATGTTTGATTGTGCCAGGGATTTAGATACATCTCATTGATGTAAAGCTGCACCAAAGGGGATTGGTCGTAGGAGTGATTCAGCACCAGATCTAAAATAACTGCCATCCCGCGGCCGTGCGCTGCATCGATGAGCTGTTTTAAATCTTCAGCCGGGCCGAAGTATTTCTCAACGGCAAAATAAAACGAAGGATTATAGCCCCATCCCCACTCGCCATCACCATACTTTTCAAATTCACTCACCGGCATTAATTCGATGGCATTGACACCCAGATTCTGTAAATAATCCAGCGTGTCGATCAATGTTGCGAAATCGTGCTTGGCGATAAAATCGCGCATCATTAACTCATAAATCACCAGGTCCGTTTTTTCGGGCATCGTGAAATCAGTCGTTTGCCAAACGTATTCTTCTTTATTTATTGTAAAAGTCGAAACTATGTTTTTCGTTTTATTGTGCGGATATGGTTTCAAGTTGGAATAGGTCGCGGCGCTGATAAATTTGTCATTTTCGGGATCGAGAACTTTTTCTGTATAAGGATCTGCAACGCGAATTTCGCCATCGACGTAATATTGAAAAGCGTATTCGGTATCTGGATCGAGATTTTCAATTTCAAGCCAGAAACGTGCCTGATCCGGCGACGTCGGATTGCGCTTCATAATGTACGCGTCAGAGATTTTCCAATCATTAAAATCACCAATAACGTAGACAAAATCTTTATACGGCGCGAATAAGGATAAAACAACAGAAGTAGATCTCAGATTTATACCATCGATGACATCACCGGGAATTGAAGCTGTCACACTCTCCGGCTTGATTAAAATGGCAACCGTCAGGCTATCGGCTTTATTGGTCGTATCGCTGGTCACAATTTTCACCCGGTGCAGGACACGGGCATAATCCGCCGCAATAAAATCAAACAATATCGAATCCGCGGTCGTTTGTTCGATTATATTGCCGTCAATTTCGATTGACATTTCAGCGACTTGCGTCCCGATGGCAACTCCATACGCTTTAAAATGAACGGTATCTTCGATGCCCACAAATACCGGCGCCCGATCGGGATCGCCAAAATCTTCATAAAGTTGCGGCGAGGCCAGCGAAAGGCTCAATCCGGGCTCAAACAGATCGTAAAAAATGTCCGCCCCACCAACATCACGGCCGCTGGGTTCGCCCTGGGGGCTGCGAAAAACGAAGGAAATTGCAGTTATTGTTTCTGATCGAGGTGCACCATAAAATTCATAAATATCCCCAATTGTAAGCTGCCACAAATCTGTGCCGATATTTTCGAGTTTCGGTTGGTTCGTCTGCCCCCAAGCGCCAATTACATATTGCCAGTCGGCATTTGCTGTAGAAATTCCTGTGTGAACATAAACATCGCCTGTGTATCCCATTAATCCGCGGTCGCCTTCATCAGAATGAAATAGAAAAATTATGGAATCATTCACTGTTGGAAACTGTGGAATCGAGGTCACAACCTGCGAAAGAATGGAATAATTCAAACTGAAAAATAGAAAAATTGTTGTAATTAATGAACGCATTTCAAACTCCTGATCGAAGCTATTATAATTGTATTATACTCAGTGTATATTATCGATTTTGTTGATGAAATAAAATTCCGATATGGGTTTATCGCTTGCAAATCTTCAAAGTATCCACAACGAAACACTGAACTGTTACTTGTAACTTATTGAACGATTGTTATTTTATTTTTACCATGCACAAAAAAGTCATCGACATAATCATGCAAATTCCCGAAGGAAAAGTAGCCACATACGGCCAAATTGCAGCGCTCGCCGGATTTCCGGGCCGCGCTCGTCACGTCGGCTGGATATTAAACCAAACAAACACGCCAAATCTTCCATGGCATCGCGTGATCAACAGCAGGGGCACCATCTCATTGCCGCACAATGGCAAATACCAATTGCAGAAAGTGCTGCTGCAGGATGAAGGCGTCCTTTTCAATGACAATGATATCATTGATCTGAAGCAGTTTTGCTGGCAGCCCTGAAGCTTCGAACCGTAAATAATGCCAACATTTCGCCATTAACTGTCCCGCAGTCGATAAAAATGGAAGCGGTTTCAGAAAAGATAAAATTTTAATTTGAAATTAAAACACTTTTATAGCCCTGCTGGGAATTACATTCTTTTACACACCTGAGCTGACTTTTAGTTGCTTTAGATTATTGAAATCAGTTTCATTTATTTATGAAAACTAAAAATATTGTTTTACTCGTCCTCCTCGCCATGCTCATTTTTTCATGTGCAAATGAGTGGCATGTTGGAGATAAGAATCCGCCCGCCGGCTATTTCAACGACACATTTCTAAAAGCAGCTTACGTCCTTGGTTTTTTAAAACTGGTAGATACAAATCCACCCGTGCCACCGGAGTTGCAGGAATACAAAGCTATCGAATATAAAAATATCGATGGCAAATCATTGAAGTTGGATCTGTATTATAAAAAGCAGATTACTGGCAAAGCGCCACTACTAATTTTTATCCACGGCGGCGGCTGGCGCAAAGGAAAAAGGGAAGATTACCTGAAGTACCTTCTCGATTTTGCTGGTCGCGGATACGTGACGGCGACAATTTCATACCGGCTGCTCCCGCAATCAACATTTCCTGACGCAGTCGAAGATGTGATTTGTGCCGTGCGCTGGCTGCGAAAAAATGCAGATTCCTACCACATCGATCCCGATAAAATTGCTGTTATCGGCGGTTCCGCAGGGGGCTATCTCGCTTCAATGATTGGCTACGCCGCAGATGTTCCCCAATTCAATATTGGCTGTGAGACTGGTAAAACAAGTGGACGCGTTCAGGCCGTAATCAACTTGTATGGACCGACAAACCTGACGACAGAATACGCCCGAACGCATACATCAACAAACAATTTTCTTGGCATGAAATACGCAGATAATCCAGCGTTATTTGCAACAGCTTCCCCGCTCAGCTACATTTCCGCGGATGATCCGCCAACACTAATTTTTCATGGCACGCTCGATGATCTCGTACCAGTTTCTCAGTCGGATTCGTTGCATTCCAAGCTCAATTCTTTCGGCATCACAAGCGAATATCACCGGCTTGAAGGCTGGCCGCACACAATGGACCTGGCGGAGCCGATCAACGAATATTGCCAATTTACGATGACACAATTTTTGGAAAAATATATTCCACTGAATAAATGAAGGAGGAAGGATGTCGAAAGGGAAAATGATGTGGATTACAGCGCTCATCCTCGGGCTGGGCTGGGCAATTCGAGGGCATTTTGGCCATGAATGGGGCGCTTCCTGGGCCGGTGCGATGGCAGCGCTGGCTGTTCTGGCGACTTCAAAACGAGAAGACTGGCTGCAGCGTGCGCCAGTTCTCACAGCACTTGGCGCGCTCGGATGGGCGGTCGCGGGTATGGCCAGTTATGGTATTGTCATCGGTTATTGCCGCGGCGTTGGTTTTGGCAACGTTTTGTACGGATATACCATGTTAGCCATCATCGGCGGATTGTACGGATTTATGGGCGGTGGTCTCTTCGGTCTCGGCCTTGAAACCAGCGATAAAAAACGCCCGGACTGGCCGAAATTAATCACCGAAATGGTCATCGGTGGATTTTTGTTTTACGGACTTTTTATTTTCCAACTCGGCTGGAATATGACGCCGCCACGCTCAGAAATGTGGGCCGGAGCCATGGGAGCCTCCCTCGCTCTCGGCTGGTATTTATACCGCGAAGGTTATGGCAAAGCGCTGAGAGTTGCCGGATATTCAGCCTTGGGAGCTGGCTTTGGTTTCGCATTTGGCAATTTTATCCAGACTTTTGGGGCGACGACCGGTACAAGTTACAACTGGTGGAACGTCATGGAATTTACCCTCGGATTTTGCGGTGGACTCGGTTTGGCTTATGCGGTTGCCACCCAAGATTGGCCGGAGAAAGCGATGCCATCAAAGACGAGCAACTGGTACGCATTATTTCTTGTTATATTCTTGATTCCGCTGATCAATTTCATCGAAGCAATGAAAATCGAATATTTTACCAAAATGGCCCCAACCTGGGGAGTGGTTGATACGGGCAACTTTGCTGCAACTCAGCTTTGGTTTGGAATTATAACAATCGCCATTTTCACCAGCACTGGAATTTTCATGTGGAAACGGGCACAATTGGGCGCGAGCAATCTGGTTGACCGATTAATTCCAGTGTCACTTTTTGCTTATTCGTTTTACTATACCTTTTTTGGGTTCATTCGTAACGGATTGTTTTATAAAGGATTCGAGCTAAAATATTCCGACACTCTCTATTTTCCGATTCTCCTGATTGCTTTGATTATTTGGATTTGGGGACAGCGGCAAAAATCGTCGGACGATGCACCGGTCAGCTCGGATGAATCATGGAAAACCTGGGCAATTTTACTGACACTAATTGGAATTGTATTAATAATTATTACATTAATTTCCATAAATATGCATGATGGTCTGGCAGGATATCACGAAAGATTTTAAGGTCCTGCTTCTGCTTGGGTCAAAGCCCGTTCCAATATTTGGCCACAAAAATGGAAGTTAATTTATGCTCAAACCGCTATCATCCGTTTTGATAAAACCAGCCGGCCCGGACTGCAATCTCGACTGCACGTATTGTTTTTATCTCGAAAAAGATGCGCTGTTTCCCACAGGAAAGCACCGCATGAGCGAGGCAACCCTGAAAGAAATGGTACGGCAGATTATGCAGCAAGCCGGCTCGTATGTTTCATTTGCCTGGCAAGGGGGCGAGCCAACCCTGATGGGACTCCCCTTTTTTGAGAAAGCGGTGGCATTTCAACAAATGTACGGCCGCAATCAATCGGTTGGCAACGGCCTGCAAACGAACGGCACGCTAATCGATGACAACTGGGCCGCTTTCTTCAAAAAATACAATTTTCTCGTCGGTCTTTCGCTGGATGGCCCCGAGCATATTCATGACAAATACCGTTTGCTAAAAGGTGGGCAGGGAAGCTGGAGCAAAGTGCAAGATACCGCCAGGCGGCTCATCAACTCAGGCGTGGAAGTCAATGCATTAACGGTATTGAACAGTTATTCTGCGCAATTTCCTGAGGAAATTTACACCTATCACAAATCGCTCAACTTAACTTTCATGCAATTCATTCCCTGCCTGGAAGCGGAAAATGATGACAAATCGACTCCGGCTCCTTATTCTGTCACCCCTGAACAATATGGCTCATTTCTCACCAAACTATTCGATTTATGGCTGGCAGATTTTGACGGAATCCGGGCAACGAGCTCAATACGTTTTTTCGATTCTGTTTTCCACAGTTATGTCGGATTGGCTGCACCGCAATGTACTTTAGCTCACGAATGTGGCGTTTATGTTGTTATCGAACACAACGGTGATGTGTATTCCTGCGATTTTTACGTCGAACCAAACTGGAAACTGGGCAATATCAAAGAAAATAAAATTGTCGAGATGCTCAATTCTGAAAAACAAACTGGATTTGGGAAAATCAAATCGGTGTTGCCGACCGAGTGCCGGACCTGCCAATGGCGAATTCGATGCCGCGGTGGCTGCCCAAAAGATCGAACTATTTCCCGGCCCGATTCTGAGCTCAACTATTTCTGTGAATCCTATAAAATGTTTTTCTCCCATGCGGATGCCAAATTGCGGACTTTAGCCCAGGCGTGGAAAAAGGAACAGGCTACGCAAAAAAAATAAATCTGTAGCAAAAAGTAGCAAAACCCACCACAACGCGAACTGCAAGTCCCCCCGAAATTTCGTAATTACCTGTAAATTCTTATATTTGGTCATTTTTCATTTTTTAAATCAAATGCAAATACTTATGTTTTTCAATTGGGAAAGTGTTTTATTTAAATAGTTTATATTTGCGGATTTAATACCTCCGACATTTAATCGTCAAATTGTATGAAAAATAATTTATTAAACCACGGCACACGGGAGTAATCTTCACGCAAACAAATTCAGGCTCTAAATAAATAACAGGAGAGAGAAAAATGCCACAGAATCAATCAGGTAAAAGCAGTGCGTTTAAATGGATAACACGTATATTTTTACTGCTTGTCGTGCTTGCCGTCGTTATCGGATTTTATTCCTACAACAAAATTCGCCAAAGCCTGCCAATTTTGGAAGGGGAATTATCGTTCACAGGTATTTCAACCCCGGTCACAATAGAACGGGATGCGCTCGGTGTGCCCACAATCAGCAGCACAAGCCGGACAGATATCGCCTATGCCACAGGTTTCGTTCATGCCCAGGAACGTTTTTTTCAAATGGATTTGCTACGCCGGCGCGGCGCTGGTGAGTTGGCTGAACTTTTTGGTGCAGCGGCAACAAAAATTGACCGCGAGTCACGCATTCATCGATTTCGAAGCCGTTCGCAAAAATCAGTAAATTCATTAAGTGAAACTCACAAAGCTCTCCTCACAGCCTACAAAAATGGGGTCAACGAAGGATTAGCCCAACTCGACGCCAATCCATTTGAATACATTTTTCTGGGGCAGGCTCCGGTGGCATGGCGCATGGAAGATTCGTTTTTATGTGTTTATGCGATGTATTTTACCCTGCAAAGTCCCGATGGTATGGGAGAGTCCAATCTTGGTCTCATGCATGATTTACTGCCGCCGTCACTTTTTGACTTCTTAACCCCTGCAGGAACAATATGGGATGCGGCAATCGATGGCACCACTTTTCCCAAACCACCCCTGCCTGCGCCTGGAAAATATTACGAAGAAAGTGAAGCAACCCACAAAAAAGATGGTACCAAAACAGCGCAATTTGAAAATTTCTTTCTCGATTTCACCGAAGAATTGCGTGGCGCATTGGGTAGCAACAACTGGGTAGTTTCCGGAGCGCATTCAGAGAGTGGCAGCGCAATTGTTTGCAACGACATGCACTTGATGGTGAGCATTCCCAACACCTGGTACCGTGCTTCTTTTAATATCGAAGGCGTTAAAAATCGCCGAATTACCGGCGTCACTCTCCCCGGTCTCCCATTTGTAGTAACCGGAAGCAACAGCGAAGTAGCCTGGGGATTTACCAATTCTTATGGCGATTGGGGCGATCTTGTCATTCTCGAAATGGAAGAAAACGAGACTGATAAATACAAAACGCCCAATGGATTTGAATCCTTTGTAAAATATCAGGAAATTATAAAAATTAAAGACGCGCCCAATGATACTTTGAATTTTGAGGAGACAATCTGGGGCCCCGTAATCGACACGGATTACCTGGGTCGTAAACGCGCCTATCGCTGGGTTGCCCACACTGACCGAGGCGTCAATTTACACCTTTACGATCTCGAACAAGTGAGCAACGTAGATCAAGCCCTGGCTGTGGCGACACACGGTGGGATTCCGGCTCAAAATTTTGTGACCGGCGATAAAGATGGCAACATCGGCTGGACAATCGTCGGCGCGATTCCGAATAGAATCGGCGATGCAGGGCGTTATCCACAATCGTGGGCTGACGGCAAAAACGGTTGGGATGGCTGGCTGAGTTCGGAAGAATATCCCAAAGTTGTCAATCCGGAGTCCGGACGAATCTGGACCGCCAATGCGCGTGTGGTCGGCGGAAAAATGGGAGATAAAATCTATGATTATTACAACTTCACACTCGGCGCGCGCAGCCAGCAAATTCGTGACCTGTTGATGGCCAAAGACAAATTTGTGCCGGGTGATATGGTTCAAATTCAAAGAGATCACCGGGCGGTTTTTCTCACTCGCTGGCAGAAATTGCTGCTGGAGACTCTTGATGAATCCTCTGTGGAAAATAAGCCGAACCGTCAGGAATTTCGTAAGGAAGTTGAAAACTGGGGCGCCATGGCCAGCCCGACTTCCGTTGGTTTTCGCCTGGTTAAAAATTTCCGCCGCAGCCTGGCACATGCGATTTTCGATCCCATGCTCGCCGGTCTGAAACAAAAAGACAGCCGTTTCTCCTATATCAGCATGATAATGGCGCACCACGAGCAGGCGATGTGGGATCTGGTGACACTGCAGCCGGATTACATGCTCATGCCGGGTTTTGATTCGTGGAAGCACGCTCTTCTTTCACAAGTGGACAGCGTCATCGCAGAAATTGGCACCCCATTATCGGCGCATCCATGGAGCGAAGAAAACACATTCGCGGTGCAACATCCATTCGGTAAATCGATTCCCGCTTTAAGCTCGTGGCTTGATATTCCAGAGCAGGCGCTGCCGGGCGGTGTACACATGCCGCTGCTGCAAACGAAAAGAATGGGTGGCTTAATCGGCGCATCCGAGCGTTTTGCCGTTTCACCCGGCCTTGAAAATGAAGCGTATTTTCACATGCCGGCCGGACAATCCGGACACCCAATGTCACCGTTTTACAATAAAGGCCACGAGGCCTGGGTCAACGGCGATCTCACCCCGTTTTTGCCGGGTGAAAAAGCTTATGAACTGAAATTGATGCCGAACTAATATACTTAGGCAAATTTGATTTTTCCCAAAAAGACCAGTAAGTTGAAAAAAACAACCCTGACAAGGCTTGGAGCCCTGTCAGGGTTAAGCTCGATCCAGTCCCATTTAATCTGCCAAAGTAGTACTAATCAGTATTTTAAATTCATTTAAATATATCAGTCATAATCCCTATTTCAATACTTAACAAAAGGAGTCTCAAATGAAAAGTGCCATGTTGTTTTTCATTTCGTTATTTGTGCTTTTCGCATGTTCAGGCAATAAAGCAAAAGATGTGAAGAAATATTCTATTGAGCAATTTTATCAAAACACGAACATTTGGGGTGGTTCATTTGCGCCTGATGAATCTAAACTTCTTGTTACCAGCAACGAAACTGGAATCTATAATGTGTTTGCACTCCCTGTTGATGGCAGTAATCCTGTTCAACTGACAAACTCCGAAAAGGAATCCTGCTTTGCCGGATCGTGGTTGCCGGATGGAAATGGATTTCTTTATTCTGCAGACAAAGGCGGTGATGAAAACGATCATATATTTTGGGTTGACAGCACAGGGAACACCATAGATTTAACGCCATTCGAAGGCGCAAAATCAAATTTCTATGGATGGAGCAGGGATGAGAAAAGTTTCTTCATTTCATCCAACAAACGCAATCCCAAATATTTTGATTTGTACGAAAAAGAGCTAGATAAATTACGGGACACTGAAGCTAAAAAGTTGGTCTATCAAAACGATGAAGGTCTTAGTGTCGGAGCGATCTCTAAAAACAAAAGGTATCTTGCCCTGACAAAAAGCATCACCACGAGCAACAATGAGCTCTATCTTTTTGATTTAAAAACAAATAAAAAGAAACACATTTCTCCCCATGAGGGTGATGCTGAATACAATCCCCAATTTTTTGATTTAGCCAATGAGAACTTGTTCCTGTTATCGAATGAGGGAAGTGAGTACATGTATTTGGCCAAGTACAATTTACAAAGCGGAAAGCTTGAAAAAATTTTTGAGACGAATTGGGATATCTGGTATGTTTATAATTCTTACAATGAAAAATACCGTGTAATTGGAATTAATGAGGATGCTAAAACAGCCATAAAGCTAATTGACCTGGCGTCAAATAAACAGCTTGAATTGCCGCAGTTTAAAGGGGGGAGTATTTCCTCTGTGAGCATCAGCAAAAGTGAAAAATCCATACGCCTGACCGTTAGCACATCTTCCTCACCAAACAACTTATATGTATATGATATTGAAACAGAAAAATTGACACAGCTTACAAATACTCTAAATCCGGACATGAATCAAGATGATTTGGTTGAAGGTGAAGTTGTACGTTATAAATCTTTTGATGGATTGGAAATCCCGGCTGTCTTTTACAAGCCGCACAATGCGTCAGCATCAACCAAAGTACCGGCACTTGTCTGGGTTCATGGTGGTCCCGGTGGCCAATCGCGCTTAAATTACTTTGCGTTGATACAATATCTCGTCAATCATGGCTATGCTATTCTTGCCGTCAACAATCGGGGCAGCTCCGGCTATGGCAAATCATTCTATAAAATGGATGACAAAAATCATGGCGATCTGGATTTAAAAGATTGCATATCTGGCAAAGATTTTCTGGCAGGAACCGGTTTTGTCGACATGAAGCGCGTTGGCATTATTGGTGGCTCCTACGGGGGCTATATGGTGATGGCAGCCCTTACATTCGCACCCGAAGAATTTGCAGTTGGTGTAAACATTTTTGGCGTTACAAACTGGCTGAGAACATTAAAATCCATCCCTCCTTATTGGGAATCTTTTAGAAAAGCATTGTATGCCGAATTAGGCGATCCTTTTAGCAGCGATTCAACTCGCCTGTATAATATTTCACCTTTATTTCATGCCAGCAATGTTACCAAACCGCTATTGGTTCTCCAGGGTGCCAACGATCCGCGCGTTTTGCAAGTCGAGTCAGATGAAATAGTTGCAGCCGTTAAAGCCAACGGGGTTCCGGTTGAATATGTGCTATTCGAGGATGAAGGACATGGATTTGTAAAAAAAGAAAATGAAATAGAAGGATATGGCAAAGTAAAGGTGTTCTTGGATGAAAATCTTTAAGAAAGCCTGTTTTAACTTCGTTTTTTAGTAAAAGTTTGCAAGTAGCGGAATTTACCAAATTAAGAACCTGAGTATTTGTCAGCTTCTTGAAGTAATTGAATTTCGACTTTTTATTATCAGTTTGATTCCCAAAGCACAGGAGATTATATAATGTTTTTTCGTCTTCATAATATTGTTCTTATTCTGAGTTTGTTCGCTTTTCTTGCATGTGAAGTACAAAAACCAGATGAAAACAACCGTCTGGTTGAGTTTAAAAATCGCAAAATCGACCTGAAACCTTATATCGAAGGATTTCCCTATTCTGGATTTTCTCCCTTCTTTGAGGCAGGTAAACTTTATTATTACCATCAAGACACCACAACAATGTTAAAATCCGTGGATCTCGGTAACGACGCTGATTTTAGCACGGGCACACTGGTTTCAGATATCGACTTTTCGAAACGCAATGTTTGGGGCACTCGCTATCATGCCGACGACAAAAATTTATACTGGACTGGTGACGAAAAAAACGATGAAGTGATCAATCTTTACCAGCTAAATCCGGCGACTAAAGCTATAAAAAAACTGACTGATGTGCCCTATATTTATGGCTGGCGTTGGGATAAATCCAAAAAACAGGTTGCCTACGTTGCCCGCCTTGGGGATAAAGAAAAAAGATTGAGCGAGCTGCGCGTTCTCGACTTGGGATCATTGCAGGAAAAAGTCATCATGCAGGACACGCCGGAATACCGCTTCACCTGGGGTTCACCAAGCTGGCAGCCGGCAGGAAAAGGCGTTGTTATTCCAGTCGTGAAAAATGCAGACCGATCTTTTGGTAACCTGGTTTATGTTGATTTAAAAACAAAAATCTGGTCGATAATTACCAATCCACAGCAGGCCCGAAGCTGGCCGTACGCCATGCGTGATTGGCTCAGTGATAATGAGTTCATTTATACCTCAAACGAAGATGGATTCAACAATCTTTACAGCTACAATATCAAGCGAAAAGAAACGCAGCAGTTAACGAAATTTAAAAAAGATCTCAGCCAGGCTGAAATGGTGACGATCGATGGCAAAAGATACATCTTTGCAATCCTTGATAATCCTATTGAGAGTGAAATATTATTAATCGATCCAAACTCGTCAAATATTGTCAATCAACAAAAAGTAAATGCCAATCTGAGAATTCTCGATACAAAAGACCGGAAACTGCTTGTATCCGTCACTTCAGCTACCGTCAAATTCCGTATTGATGAACTGCAGATTGAAAAATCAGCCTTTAATTTTAAAACGAACATCGATTTACCAGTGGAATTGAAGAAACAAATTCAACATGCGCGACAGGAACGCATCGAATATCCAACGTTCGATATCGATCCTAAAACCGGCAAAAAACGCCTGCTGCACGCATTTTTGTATCACCCGGAAAAACCACTGCCAAAAGATCAGCAAATTGTGATGATTCAATCTTTTTATGGTGGCGGTAATTTTTTCAGTACACGCACGCACATTCTCGCTGAAGCTGGAATCTACGTATTGAGCCCATCCCCACGCGGAAGCTCTGGTTTTGGGCGTGAATTCAGCGCACTTAACGATAAAGACCTTGGTGGCAACGAAATCATCGATGTCATCTACGCAGCCCAATATATTTCTGAAAAACTGGGCATTCCACCGAGTCGGGTCGGGGTTTACGGTGGTAGCCACGGTGGTTACGCCACCATGCGTTGCCTCACGTTTCCCGGAGAAATAAACGGCAACAAAGCCAGTTTTGACTGGGGTTTTGGCATCAGCCACGCCGGGTTTTCCGATATCGTTCATTTTTACGAAAATTGCAATATCCCGGACTGGGTAACTTTAGAGGCAGGCGATCCCAAAACGGAAGCAGCCAAATTACGCGATCGGTCTCCCCTGTACCACGCCGATAAAATGGTAGGCAAACTACTTTTGACCCACGGCACTAACGACAGCCGCGTGCCAATCGAAGGCAGTCGCTGGATGGCCGACAGCCTGCGTGTTTACAATAAAGATGTTTCACTCATCGAATTCGAAGGCCAGGGACACGGTATCAAAGGCCTGGAAAATTCGATTCGATTTTACAATGTATGGTTTGACTTTTTAGATACCATCAACTGACAGTTTTCGCTCTGTTTAAGGAACGGGATGAATTATCCAGCAGCTTGGAATGAAATATTATTCAGGCTACAACTATCACAAAGCCACGGAGCCCACAGAGTTTTATTTTTAATATCTTTAAGTCACTCTCTGCGGCTCTCTGCGAGAGAATTATATCAGGCTATGAATCAACTTGCTATTTAAACAGAGCTACAGTTTTTTATAAATGAGCCTGTGCTGTTGTGAAATTTGAGCAGGCTCATCTAATTCCAATCCCACGGCATTTGGGAAAAGTTGACGGTTCAGTTTTCTATTCGCTTCTCAATTCTCATTTTTCTCTGGAAAAATTCAACAACATGTTATATAATAAATAACTATTATATATAAATTCATTTCTATTAATAGATTGCAGACAGTTTTTATATCGCCTATTCTGATAACTTTTATTTGATGCCAGGCACATTTTTACCAGTTTATGAATAGATCAGGATAAGTTGCGCATTAAAAACAAACTTCACAAACAGTCATCAAAGCGAAAAAATTAACAGGAAGCAGTTTTGCTAACTCTACGTTTTCGGAGGGAATCCATGGGAAAAAACATAATATTATGTGCAGATGGTACGGGGAATGCTGGCGGCTATTCTCCGGACAGCAATGTTTATAAAATCTACAAAGCGCTTGAAATCCACGATGAAAAAAACGAGCAAATTAAATTTTATGACAACGGCGTCGGTACGAGCAAGAATAAAATTCTTCGAGCCGTGACAGCGGCTTTTGGTATTGGATTCAAGTCAAATGTTTGCGATCTCTATGCCTTCCTCGCTCGTAACTATGAACCCGGCGACCGGGTTTATTTGTTTGGATTTAGCCGCGGGGCCGCCACGATTCGGGCATTTTCCGGGTTTGTCAGCGCATGCGGACTTTTCAGAAATAAAGACAGCAAAGGCAATTCATTGTCGGATGAAGTGATTAAATCCTACACGAAAGACGCGTTTCAATCCTACAAAAAGATAAAACTCAATCCCGGTCGAGCTAAGAAATTCAGAGAGCATAAAAATTCACACGGTGTTATCGACATCGCTTTCCTCGGGGTGTGGGACACCGTTTCCGCGCTTGGCTTTCCCGAAAAGTGGGATATTACCGGAATCGGGATGTGGGCGTTCAACTTGCTTTTTATGGCGCTTGACCGCATCACCGATGTGCTATTTCCACACCGGTTCTATAATTATGAGTTAGCTCCAAACGTTAAATTTGCCTGCCAGGCCTTGGCTATCGATGATGAGCGAACCTCTTTTTGGCCCAAAGTCTGGGATGAAACCGGCCGGCCAGCGGATTCTGTCGAGCAAGTCTGGTTTGCCGGCATGCATTCCAATGTTGGTGGCGGATACGCCAGACCGGGAATGGCCTATGTGGCGCTTTATTGGATGATGAATCGAGCCCACCAGAAAAAATTAAAATTTAATTCCGGGGCTTTAAAATCAGCATATGAAAACAGCCATGTCAATGGGCGTATTTATGACTCCCGCGACGGATTTGCGGTTTTCTACCGCTACCATCCGCGTGAAATCGCCAAATTGTGTAAGGGAAAAATTCAAGGCCCAATAAAAATTCATAAAAGTGTCATCGACCGGCTGCAGCGCAAAACTGCTAACTATGCCCCCGGACATTTGCCTGACGAATTTGCCGTCGTGGATACACCAGAAGGAAGCCCGGTAAAAATGCTATCGCCAAATTCTGCTCCTGCCTGGAAAAAGAATAAAAACTCCCTCGGCTTTTGGGTTTTGTCCCGCAAATGGCTTTATGGCCTGGCCCTTGAATTAGCGCTACTCGTATTTGGCAGCGCTTTGTATTTTTGGAAGAATCCACCAGAAAATTCTGTTAACAACTCCAATGACTGGCTAATGGGTCACATTAATGATGTCCTGTTTTATATATCACCCAAGATGTTCGATGGACTTATTATTTATGCCGTGCAGTTAAATCCAATTTATTTTTGGGCATTTATGGCTTCAGTCGTCACGTTATTTGTATTAAAAATCTGGTTTAAACGCAAGAACATCAAGGCTGGAGAACAGTTAAGAACCTTAATTTTAGAATCAACTCGAAGCAATTAATCGCGGTTGAATTAGGTTTGAAGTTGGCCCGTTTTCATAACCGATTGGTGAAATTATTATTAAATTTGCTTTTTTCAGCATGACATAAAAAGGAATTTCAAATGCCCGAAGCAAAAAAGAAAGAGTACACCCGAGATGATATTTCCATTATTTGGAAACCTTCCTTATGTATGCATGCCGGGGAATGTGTCAAAGGCCTGCCGGAAGTTTTTAATCCTGCCAATCGCCCCTGGATAGATCCACAAAAAGTGGATGGAAATTCTTTAGTCAAAACTATTAATAAATGTCCATCTGGTGCCCTTTCGTACCGGAGAAATGCAGAACTACAAAAAAAGGAACAGGAAAAAATGAGTCAATTGATCGAAATTAATATTTTGAAAAACGGCCCCATCATTATCAAAGGGAAAAATGTCATCAAAGACGCAGATGATAACGTGATAAAAGAGGGTGAAAAAGCTGCCCTTTGCCGCTGTGGTGGTTCTTCCAACAAACCATTTTGCGACGGTACACATTCAAAAATTGATTTTCAAGGCTAATAAAAAGGACTATTTTTCAGGATGAAGGGAATTTGATGTGCTCCAAATAGTTCCTTCTTTCCTGAAACAGATGATTTGAAGTGGCAAAATTTAACAACTCAAATTCGGTGGTTACAATCATTAAAAAAAAGGGACGTACTTGAAAACAGTAGTTCATAAAGCCCAATCACGTGGTTTTGCCGACCATGGCTGGTTAAAGGCCGCTCACTCTTTTAGTTTTGCTTCCTATTACGATCCGACAAGGATTCATTTTGGCAAACTCAGAGTTTTGAACGATGATATTATCGAAGCCGGGACGGGATTTGGAACCCACCCGCACGACAACATGGAAATTGTGACAATCCCGCTGCAGGGAAAAATCGCGCACAAAGACAGCAAAGGACATAGCCAGGTTTGCGGTCCCAATGAAGTCCAGGTAATGTCTGCCGGCACCGGCATTCAGCACTCCGAATACAACGATTCCAGCACCGAAGCACTCAATCTTTTGCAGCTTTGGATTTTTCCTGATGCGGACGGCCACGAGCCGCGATACGATCAAATGTCTTTTGCACCCACAGAAAAAATTGATAAATGGCAACTTTTAGTGAGTCCCCAAAAAGGTCCGGACGCGTTGTGGCTACACCAGGATGCCTGGTTATCAATTTCGGAAATGCGGGCCGGCTTGACTTTGCCATACAATATTCATAGCAAAACCAACGGTGTTTATGCTTTTGTCATCGATGGAGACGTCAAAATTGCGGGAGAAAATCTACAGCGCCGTGATGCTTTGGGAATTTGGGAATGCGAAAAATTTGATACACAGGCCGTTACAGATGCCCATGTAGTGCTAATTGAAATCCCGATGCGATAATTGTCACTGCAGAATAATTCCTATATCGGTGAGTAAATAAAGACTTACATAAAAATGGTACCAAAGTATAATAACAAACATTAATGGTAGATATAAATCTTTTTTCTATACAGAGATTAATCTTGCAAAAATGAGATAATATTCCTATAGTTACAATCAACAAAGATTTGGTTATACAACTATTATTAATGGAGGAGAATTGATGAAGAAATTAGCACTCATTTTGTTGGCCTTACTTGTTCTTTCTGGTGGCGCTTTTGCTCAGTCTGACATTGGTTTAAAGGGTGCAGGTGTACGTTTAGGGCTTGTTGATCCTGATGGTATTGACAGCACAATTGGATTTGAAGGTTTTGCTGATTTGGGTACATTTAATAAATTTGCACTTGAAGCAAGCATTCTTTTCTGGAAAAAAACAGTTGATCCTGTTTCCTTGCGTGATTTGGCCTTTGGTGTAACCGGACGTTATTTCTTTGATATGGGCGAGAGCGGTGTTAAACCTTTTGCCTCGGCTGGTGTTGGCCTGCATATGGTTAAATCTGAAGTTGATTTTGATCTTGGCTTTTTTGGTGGATCAGGCACGACTGATGCAAGCTCAACTGAGTTTGGCATTAAAGTAGGTGGCGGCGCTAATTATGATATCAACGAAAAGATGGCCTTTACCGGCGAAGTTTCTTTTCATCTCGGTGATATTGAGCAACTGAATATTCTCGGTGGTATCTCCTACAAACTTGGTGAATAATATCGTTCTAAATATACAAAAAGCGCTTTTTTCGAAGCGCTTTTTTTTTGCTTAAAACTGTCTCCAAGGCTCAATTCGCGGTGTCGATTACCTTGTTCATGCTTCCCGATGCAAATCCCGCCAAATCCAAAGTCACGTATACATAGCCGATTTCACGAAATTTCGTGGTTATGCGTTCCCGGTTTTCCAGCGAAACGATAATTGACAAATCTTCGATTGGCACCTCAATTTTAGCAGTTTCATCGTAATGCCGAACACGGCTTTCACGAAATCCCAATTCACGTAAAAAACGTTCTGCCCGTTCAACCTGACTCAGAGATGCCAATTCGATGGGCTGGCCATAAGGGAAGCGGGACGACAAACACGGCATTGCAGGTTTGTCCCAATTTGGCAATCCAAGAAATTTGGCTGCCTCACGAATATCATTTTTTGTAAACCCGGCTTCCTTCAGGGGAGAAAATACATTGTGCTCTTCATTAGCCCGCAATCCCGGGCGGTAATCGCCCATGTCATCCAGGTTTGTGCCGTCAAACACACAGGTATAATTTTCATTTTTAGCAATTTCCTGCAATTTGGAAAAGAGCTCGGATTTGCAAAAATAACAGCGGTCAACCGGATTGGATTTAAATTTCAAATCATCGGTTTCTTCCGTTTTGATGATGCGGTAATTTACCCCAATTTCCTGCGCCAATTGTTCAGCTTCTGCCATTTCAGTGACAGGTAAAGTGGCAGATGCGCCAATCACCGCAAGCACTTTATCACCGAGAGCGTCAAATGCAACCCGCGTTAATAAAGTACTGTCAACCCCGCCTGAAAGCCCTATCACGACACTGTCCTGTTTTTTAATTTGTGCTGTTAAATTCTGTATTTTATTCTGAATTTTATCCATGGGAATACCTGTCTTGAGTTGACCAAATCATTGGATTCAATGCGTTTTCAGGCTGAGCAATTTTCCATCGCCCATCCTGATGAATTCACTATAAAAAATGCCCACCCTAAAGAGTGAGCATTCTAAATTAATCGCTCGCTGTTTGAAAATTATATTTGAAAATCAAGCTTAATCAGCTTCATTTGGTAGTTTAACCACTTCATTTTCCTGAAATTGCAGGATATTGACGTTTTTATTTACACGCGAGAATTCGTCTATATTTATTATACCCTTGCGGCCCTGAAGTCCATGAATCGCCATAATCTCATTGCGCGTGGCTTCGCGCGTATTGGTGCCTTTGGCAAATACACCGAAAATTAACAGGCCGGTATCATAGCCGAGCAGCTCCATTTTTTCCGGAGTAACGCCCATGGCTTTTCTAAACTCATTGCGAAATAACCGGAAAGCCAATTTTTCGGGGTCATAAAAATAGCTACTGGCAAAAATAGCTTTATCAACATAGCTTGCCAATTTTTTGTTTTTGCTCGATTTAGCAAAATACCAATTTTCGCTCCCCAGAATTTGGGCGTTAATATTAAAGTAAGTAAACTGACGCGCCACATATTCGATATCTTCATCATAAACCGGAAAATAGGCCGCGTTCACATTCTCAACTCGAAAAAATCCACTTGATTCGACAATATCTTCTTTCAGGCTGTTTTCCAGCATCACGAAGTTGTTGTATTCAGTCCACAAGGAATCGTTATTGAGGTTGGCATAGTCAGGCAACACCCGCCGCAAGCTGTCTTCCAGCATACGCCGGAAAGCGATTTCACGAATCTCTTTAAATTGTCCGCCAAGTTTTTCCGGGATGCCGTAATACCAGCGCTGGGTGATAATTTCGGCTCCCAAACGGTCGACTTCCTCGCTGAAAGCATCCACCATTTGGTGGCCATACTCATCCTGTGGCGCGACGGTTACAAAAGTGCGGTGTCCGAGGCTGTCAACTGCGTAACGCGCCAGCGCCCGGGCCTGGGTTTCCAGGTTGGGATTGGCTTGAAAAATATGTGGCCCAATTCCCGCGATGCCATTATCGCTGGCCACCGGGGCCACCAACGGCAAACCTTTTGACTCCGCCACCCCGGCCATAGCCGCCGTAATAAAGTTTTCCACTTCTCCCACAACACAGAGAATATCCGGATCGGACTCAAGCTCCTGTATTTGGTGAATCGATTTAATGATATTGCTTTCTGAGTCGCGGATGATTACTTCGATTTCCGGCGCTTCAGGATAGCGCTCAATATGTTTTTGTTGGGCATACTTTAATCCTCGCAATATGCCCTTTCCCTTGTCCGCAAATTGTCCCGACAGGGGTAAAATAATCCCCAGCTTTTGCCTGCCCGTCGGTCTTTTTACCTGGCCACTCAACACATTTTGGATATCTTTGGAGCGTGCGGCTTGCGGATTCTGCTCGATGAAATTACGCACTAATTCGACGCCCGCATCTTTGTTGCCTTGCTGGAAGTATTGCATTGCTTCAGCCGAAATCACCATAGCCAAACCCTGCGAACCCGCTGTTTCAGCTCGCAGTTTTCTAATTTCACTCAGGGAAAGGTAATCATTAATTACGATACGTGCATTTTGAGCCCCACGCTGTCGGAGTATGGGCGATTTCGCAAAATCAGTCGTCCACAGAAATTGTTTTGCAGAGGTGACATAGTTATTGCGTAAATAATGAATAATTCCCATCTGAAAGCGGGCATTTTCCAAATAGCGGCTTTTGGGAAAATAGAGCAATAATTGCCGGATACTTTCTTCAGCCAGATCCGGGTGGCCTAACTGCGTTAAAGTTTTGGAATACATAATCAAAGTGGAGGTCAAGCGCTGGTGCCAACGATCTTTGCCTAATATGCGCTCAAATTGTCTTTTGGCCCCATGAAAATTGCCATTATTGTAAAGGATAACACCCTGGTTAAAAATTGCATCCACTTCGGGTCGCACACGCAAAACCGGTTTTTCAGTTTGCGCCGACAACGCCATAGCAGAAAGCTGTAGTGAGATGACAAAAAACAGAATGCCTGTTTTTACTTTATTATTCATTGACAAAACACCAGTTTTGTGATTGAAGTTTGGTTGGTTTTTATATTCAGATAGACTTTCCCTCACAACAGGTCAGCGGAATTAATTGAAGTCTATCGATATTTCCATATATTTCTCTTATTCCACGGTCACACTTTTCGCTAAATTTCTTGGCTGATCAACGTCGCAACCGCGCAGTATGGCTATGTAATATGCTAACAACTGCAGGGGAATTATCGTCAGTATCGGTGTCAGGAATTCCAGGGTTGGCGGCACGTAAATCACATGATCAGCACGATTTTTTATCTCGGTGTCCCCCTCCGTTGCGATCGCGATGACGCGTCCTTTGCGTGCCCGGACTTCCTCGATATTGCTGATAATTTTATCGTAGGAAGAATCTTTGGTCGCGATAAAGACCACTGGCATATTTTCATCGATTAACGCGATCGGTCCGTGTTTCATTTCCGCAGCCGGATATCCTTCAGCGTGAATATAAGAAATTTCTTTTAATTTCAAAGCGCCTTCAAGGGCCACAGGGAAATTATAGCCACGCCCAAGATAGAGAAAATTGCTCGCTTTATAATATTTTTTTGCGATTTTTTCAATCTCGGAAATACTTTCGAATATTTTACGCATTTTCCCTGGCAAAGCCTGCAGCTCATGAACGATTTCGGTTCCTTTGGAAGCGGACATACTGCGCATACGCGCCAGCAGTAAAGTTATAAGTGTGAGCACCGTGACCTGTGAGGTGAACGCCTTTGTTGAAGCGACACCAATTTCCGGACCGGCATGCAGATAAACGCCGGCATCGGTTTCCCGCGCTATTGTCGATCCAACAACATTGCAAATACCAAATCCTTTGACGCCCTTGCGCTTGGCTTCCCGCAAAGCGGCCAGCGTATCCGCGGTTTCACCAGACTGGCTGATGACAAAAACCGAGCAATCATTAGAGAGCACCGGGTCGCGGTAGCGGAATTCGGAGGCGTATTCCACTTCAACAGGAATTCGCACAAATTCTTCAAAAAGGTATTCCCCGATGAGCGCTGCATGCCAGGAGGTTCCACAAGCTGTAATGAGAATTCGGCGCGCGTAGGCCAGAGATTGCAATTCCTGCGTCAAACCACCCAATCGGGCATCCCCTTCTTCGGGCAATAGACGTCCGCGCATGGCATCGGTTATCGTCTGTGGTTGCTGCATGATTTCTTTCAGCATAAAATGATCGTAACCGCTTTTGCTGATCCGCTCGAGATCGTAGGCAATCTCCTCTACTTCTTTAGTAACAGCCTCGTTATGAATCGTTTTAATTACGACCTTATCGCGGGTTAAAATCGCCAATTCACCATCGTCCAAATAGGCGACATGTTTTGTGTGGTCGAGAATGGCAGCAGCGTCGGAAGCGACGATATTTTCACCATCGCCATAGCCAAGAACAATCGGGCTGCCATGTCGGGCCGTGATAATTTTCCCCGGTTCAGTTGGCGAAATTACCGCGATACCGTAGGTTCCATTAACGCTCAACAAAGCCAGCCGAACAGCTTCTTCGAGTGGCGTACCCTCACTGTAAAATTCTTCGATGAGGTTGGCAAGCGCTTCCGTATCCGTTTCCGTGTAAAATTCATACCCTTTTCTCGAGAGCTCTTCGCGAATTGCGATATAATTTTCAACTATTCCGTTATGGATCAGCGCAATTTTTTTGCGAAAACTCAGATGCGGGTGGGCGTTAATTTCATTCGGTTCCCCATGGGTCGCCCAGCGTGTGTGTCCAATTCCAATACTGCTATCCATGGACCCATTGCCATTTTTAACGACGTTTTCCAGCTCAACCAGTTTCCCCGGTTTTTTAGAGAGCTGCAATTTATCATTGGCAATCACTGCAATTCCTGAAGAATCGTACCCCCGATATTCCATTCTTCGTAACCCGTTTAATATGACCGGAACGACTTCCTTTGTACCAATATATCCAATTATTCCACACATTATAAGCGATTCCTTTTTAGAGAGTTGCAGGATTTTTTTGTCAAATTCATGATGCAGGATTTAAAATTGAACTATTCGAGTTCAAGACTCCTACTCCCATTCAATTGTTGCCGGCGGTTTTGAGCTTATATCATAAACAACGCGATTTATACCCTTCACTTCATTTATAATTCGATTTGAAATAATACCGAGTAAGTCGTAGGGTAGCTGTCCCCAATCGGCGGTCATGCCATCTGTGCTGGTGACCGCACGAATGGCCACAGCGTTTTCGTATGTTCTTTGATCGCCCATGACTCCAACAGTATGCACCGGCAGGAGCACGGCAAATGCTTGCCAGATTTTATCGTACCAGCCAGATTTACGCAGTTCTTCGATATAAATAGCATCGGCTTTTTGCAAGATTTCCACGCGTTCTTTTGAGATCGCGCCCAAAATTCGCACCGCAAGTCCGGGCCCCGGGAATGGATGTCTGCCCAGAACATCGGCAGGCAGGCCGAGGGCTTTACCGACTTCGCGCACTTCATCTTTAAACAATTCACGCAACGGTTCAATCAAATCCAGGTGCATTTTTTCTGGCAAGCCACCAACATTGTGGTGTGATTTTATCGTCACAGACGGGCCACCAGTCGGCGAAACACTTTCGATTACATCGGGATAAAGGGTCCCTTGCACCAAAAATTTCACTTCCGGCAGTTTTCGTGCTTCTTGCTCGAATACACGGATAAATTCTTCGCCGATAATTTTTCGTTTTTTTTCCGGATCATCCACACCGGCCAGCTTCCCTAAAAATCGATCTTCTGCCGAGGCAGCCGTAAAACCGGCGCCAAAAAATCCCCTGAACCGATCGGTGACTTCTTTCGCTTCATTCTGGCGCAGCAACCCGGTATCGACAAAAACACAGTGCAGTTTTTCGCCGATGGCCTTGTAAACCAATGCGGCAGCAACGACCGAATCGACGCCGCCGGAAAGCGCACAGAGGACATGCTCATCCCCGGCCTTTTGCCGGATATCCTGCACACATTGCTGGATAAAATTTTCCGGCGTCCAACGGCCGTCGCATTCACAAGTTTTCAGGGCAAAATTGCGCAGAATTTCCTTGCCGAGTTCGGTGTGCGCAACTTCCGGGTGAAATTGCAATCCGTACAGGTGTTTTTCAGAATGGGCAATAGCGGCGTGCGGTGCATTATCCGTTCGCGCACAAGTAGAGAAGCCATCCGGCAACAATGAAACAGAATCACCGTGACTCATCCAGACCTGGGAATTGCTGGAAACAGCCGCGAAAATATCGCGGTCGTCAACAATATCCAATACGGCACGGCCATATTCCCGCCTGCCCGCCGGCTGAACTTTACCACCGTGGTGCTGCACGATCAATTGCAGACCGTAGCAGATTCCAAGAATTGGGATGTGCAAATCGAAGATTCCCGGATCCGGATGGGGTGCATCTTCAGCGTAAACGCTGTTCGGCCCGCCCGATAAAATCAACCCTTTCGGATTGAGTTTTTTTATTTCCTCGAGCGGTGTAAAGTAAGGCTTGATTTCGCTGTAAACACCAATTTCACGTATTTTACGCGTTATTAGCTGAGTGTATTGTGAGCCAAAATCAAGAATGAGAATCGAATTGCTATGAAGATTTGACATCAGGTTTTCCCAATAACGGCGGGTATTTAGAGTTTCCAGTCACGTAATTCACTCAGCACATTATAATTGGTTAAATCATAATGGAGTGGAGTAATAGAAATGTAGTTTTGCGCAATTGCGGCATCATCAACTTCAGGTTCATCATCAACATCCACTTTTGAACCGGTGAGCCAATAATAAACGTGGTTACGCGGATCGGTGCGTTTATCGTAATGATCCTCATATTCCGACTTGCCCTGCCGGGTAATTTTCACGCCGTTAATTTCGCTTTCACTGGCCACATTCGGCACATTAACATTGAGACAGGTACCGGCCGGCATCTTTTTTTCCAGCAAAACGGGCAATAGTTTTTTGGCAAATTGCGCCGGGACTTTAAAATTTGGTTTAGAATACGTTGCTAACGACACGGCAAAGGATGGAATTCCAAGAACATTGCCCTCCGTCGCAGCGGAAACAGTGCCGGAATAAATCACATTTATTCCGGTATTTGAGCCGAGATTGATACCAGAAATGACCACGTCCGGTTTGCGATCCAGCACGGCATAATAGGCTATTTTAACACAATCTGCTGGCGTGCCGTTGACCGCATAACCAAAAAACTCGCCGTTCTTTTCGAAATCGGTCACCCGAAGCGGATTTGCGATAGTGATGGCGTGCCCTGCCGCGCTGCGTTCACTATCAGGCGCCACGATGACGACCTCTGCTACCTCTTTTATTGCCAGGCTCAATTCGTAGAGCCCCGGGGCGAAAATTCCGTCATCATTCGTCAACAGTACATAAGGTTTCATAACAGCATCAATTCTTTTTTTCCGCATCCATTTCTACGGCCGGGGAAATTTCTGCAGCATCCATATTTTTTACATCTACCAGGCCATTTCGTTCGCTGGCGTCAATTTCATCCTTGCAAAAGACATCGAGAATCTTGCTTATCTCTTCTTTCATCACAGTTCGGCTAAATATTGCATCGACAAAGCCGTGTTGCAGCAGAAATTCCGAGCGTTGAAAGCCATCGGGTAAATCCTCGCCAATGGTTTGCTTGATAACTCGCGGTCCGGCGAAACCGATTAATGCACCGGGTTCAGCGATATTAACATCACCGAGCATGGCATAACTGGCTGTTACACCCCCGGTGGTCGGATCGGTCAAAATGGAAACATAAGGCAACCCTGCTTTCGCCAGCAAGGCAAGCTTGGCTGCAGTTTTCGCCATTTGCATCAAACTGACGGCCCCTTCCATCATGCGGGCTCCACCGGAAGCGGATATCAATATCAGCGGCGATTTTTCCTTGATGGCAACGTCGATTGCCAGGGATATTTTTTCTCCGACAACCGATCCCATGCTGCCGCCGATGAACGAAAAATCCATCACACAGAGCACCACCGGCCGGGAGTTCATTTTTCCGCGTGTACTCAAAAGGGCGGATTTTTTGCCCGTTTTTTTAATCGCTGCCTTGATTTGGTCGCTGTATTTTTTCTTCGCGCGAAATTTTAAAAAATCAACAGAGGATATTTCCTCATTAAATTCCGCAGATGTACCCGCGTCCAGGAGCAGTTTGACATATCCCTCGGTCTGTATGCGAAAATGATGACTGCACAGGGCGCAAACATTGGCATTGCGTTCGAGCTCCAATTTGTAGATAATTTCACTACAGCCCGGACATTTCAGCCATAAATCAGGGATATCTTTTTTCTTCTGGGAAATGATTCCCTGGGCATTGCGTTTAAACCATGCCATTATTTTATCCTCTATTTAGATCGTACTTTATTTACACTTTAAATCTGCAATCCAACGGATCAGTCCAATAAATCCGGAACTATTTCACTTAACAAATAAGGCAAATATTCAAATTTTTCATTTATTTTACCGCGTCGAATATACACTATTCCCAACACATGTGCAATTTATTGTCGCCGCAGATTCATATTGGTTTCAAGTCTGATCCTTTGAACTATCCCACTTTTTTAGCGGTGGTATAAAAGGGCTTAATATAATTGGGTTCCAATGAATGCAAATCATCAGCTTGTCCAACTGCAAATTTTTCTGCAGCCAATAACCCGGTATTCAGAGCGCCAATTTGCCAAAGGCGTTCGGGAAGATAGTTAAATCCGGTAATTCCTGCTGTTTCCAGCGCCGTAATTCCCGGTCCGGCCACGGTTTGGATGTTCTCAGCCCAATCGGGAAATTCTGCAATGAGCACCGCCTCTACCGGTTTTACAAATTGCGCCCTCTCATTTTCAGCCACGAATGCACCGGCATAAATTTCCCCCTTGCGCGACGGCATTGCAATTATAAGCGGGCTAAATGCTGAGATCAATCCAAACGCTATGGCTTCCACAGTAGGAATGCCGGCGATCGGAATTTGTCGCGCGAATGCCAGGCCTTTTGCCAACGACATGCCAATGCGCAGACCTGTGTAACTTCCCGGCCCGGAGGAAACGCCTACGCCGTCTAAATCTGAAAAAGTTAAAGCAGTCGTTTTAAACAAATTTTCGACCAGTGCGGGAATGATTTCGGCGTGCATTTTTGCTTGTTGATGGCGGTATTCAGCCAGCAGCCGCCCGTCTTTAACCAAGGCAACGGCACATGTTGCAGTCGAAGTTTCTATTCCCAATACGGTCATTTCAGCTCAATTTTTCGATATTCTTATCGTCCGCGCTTCTGGATTATTGATATAATCAGGTACGGATAAATGAATTTCGTAACGTTCTTTTGGAAGCAAATGACTTACTTTTTCAGGCCATTCAATAAAACAAATTCCGTCATTTTCCACATATTCTTCAAAACCGATGCCCGAGGCTTCTTCCTCAAATTCAATGCGATAAAAATCAAAATGATAAATCTCAAAATCGATCGTCGGATAAATATTCAACAGGGTAAATGTCGGGCTGTTGACGAAACCGTTATACCCTAATGATCGTGACATCGCACGAACCATGGCAGTTTTGCCGGCACCGAGATCGCCGAAAAGCGCAACGGTATCTCCCGGCTTTAAATTCAGGATGAACTCGCTGGCGACCGCGTTGGTTTCATTCTCATTTTTCACTTCGAATTTGTGCTCAACGCCGCGTTGAAAATTATTATCCGCACGAATCTCAGGCATTTTTAGGCTCGAGTGTGACAATTGGCAAAATCATTTCCTCGATGGAAATGCCACCGTGCTGCAAACTATCTTTATAATAATTTAAATAATGATGGTAATTAGTCGGATAAACAAAATAATAATCTTCTTTTGCAAACAGATAGTTTGTATTGATTCCCGGGCTCGGAAGCTTGAATTTTTCCGGTTCTTTGACGACGATAGCATATTTTTTATCGGCTTTTAAATTGCGGCCAAATTTATAACGCAGATTGGTGCTCGTATGCCGGTCCGCAATAACTTTCGTTCCCCGCATGCCACGCAAAGAGCCGTGATCAGTCGTTAGAACAACCGTATTACCACGGTTTGCCAGTTCTTTGAGAATACGAAATACAAACGAGTGCGTAAACCACGATTGCGTTAGTGAACGGTACGCAGATTCATCAGGGATGATTTCACGCAGAATTTTTGAGTCACTCCGGCCGTGGGCTAAAATATCGACAAAATTGACCACCAGCGAAAAAAGTGAAAGCTTTGCGAGCGAGGGGATATTTTTCTCAGTATTTTTGGCTTCGTTTGCGTCGAGAATCTTGACATATCTGGAACCATTTTCCAGAGAAATATTTTCCCGTTGCAACAGCGCGTCGAGCAATTCTTTCTCGAAGCGGTTCAAGCTGTTTTCATCATCTTTATCAGCCCAAAATTGCGGGTATTGCTGTTGGATTTCCAGTGGATACAATCCGGAGAAAATCGCGTTACGGGAATACGGCGTTGCCGTTGGCAAAATCGAGCAGTAGTAATCTTTTTGGATATTAAAATAGTCATACAACAACGGCTCGATAACCATCCACTGGTCCAGGCGTAAATTATCGATAACCAAAAAAACGATATTTTTACCGGTTTTAATTTTCGGTAAAACGAAGTTCGGAATCAGGTCGACCGAAAGCGGCGGGCTATCAATCCCTTGCAACCAATGGACATAGTTATTTTCGATAAAACGGCCAAACTCGGCATTGCATTCGCGGCGTTGGTCGGCCAACGTCTGATGCAATCCCAATTCATCGTGTCGATCGAGCTCAATGTCCCAGTTTGCCATTTTAATAGCCACTTCAACCCAGTCATTCCAGTTCATCGGCTCGAGCAACTGGCGGCTAAGCTGAGAAAATTCAAATGCATAGTCACGGGAGAATTTATCGCTGGTAATTTGTTTCTTCTCAAGTATTTTCTTGCAGATGAGCAAAATTTGACTTGGATTTACCGGCTTGGTAAGATAATCATCGATGCGCGCCGCGATGGCATCTTCCATCAGGCTCTCTTCTTCACTTTTTGTAACCATCACAATTGGCAGCGCCGGATTGATATCTTTCATTTCCTGCAATGCTGTAAGTCCATCCATTCCAGCCATTTGCTCATCCAAAAGGACGAGATCAAAATTCTGTTCAGAAATCAAATTGATTGCATCAGCCGCATTGGTGACCGGCGTAACCGCAAATCCCTTTTCTTCCAAAAATAAAATGTGTGGTCGCAGCATTTCGATTTCATCATCGACCCAAAGTATGCTATTTCGTGAATTGGTCATTCGTTGCCTGAATTTCCTTGATATAAATTTAGTTTTTCGCGCGTTCAAATCGAGAGTCAGCAGGGTTGTTTACTTAGTTGAGAAACCGCCATCGCATGTTACTTGCAGAGACCGGCCCTTGTTCCATTGCTGTGGGAACACTGTTTGAGTTGCTGTATGGGTGGAAAAATATTTTATGCTAAACTCGCGATTATTCAATATCCCTTTTAATTACCGGATGCGGTTAAAAAATGAAGAAAATTCATTCGGGATATAAAAGTCAATAATAATGATATTTGCGTTGTTTGTCAACAAATATTCTCCTGCAAATTGCCGGTTTTTTGCAGAAAAAACACATCGGAGCCACCCTCGATTTTGATCACTATAATTGAGCGCCTCAAGCAAAATTGGACATGGTGAACTTTATAGTTTAGTTGGAATTCAGTTGCCTTTCACCGGGTAAATCTCTATGCTTTAATTGTTGGAAGGAATCCTATAAACTTGTTATCGTTCGTGTCATAATTTTCCTTTTTTATTTATTTGAACTTTATTCACTCCACTCTGTCATTATAATTTAAAGTAGTGATACGAATATTAAATCAAGCCAATAAAAGGTCGTAAAATGCAAATTCGAGTTGGGTATTTTATTTGTTTATTTTTGGTTGTTCATCTTTGTTCGCCAGGTGCTTTCGCACAAAAACAAAGAACAAAAATCGAAGCCCAAATCGCACAGGCTTATGACCACATTGAGAAGAAAGATTACAAAGCGGCGCGTGCAGCATTTAAGAAATCCCTGAAAATCTACAACAAATCGACAGAGGCCCTCGAAGGATTTGGCAAGCTCGAAATGCGACTCGAAAACTGGGAAACTGCTGAAGATAAATTCAACCAAATATTAAAACTGGAACCGGAAAATCTTACGGCCCATTATTATCGTGCCATCTGTTTGCGGGAAGACGGGATCGGAAAAGCACGTTTCATACAAATGGCTCCTGGCCTGAACCGCTTGCTGGAATGGAAGAAAGCCGAAAAAGAATTTCAGTGGATTATTCAGCAAGATTCACTTTTTAAAGACGTGATTTATCAGTATTCAATATTGGAAAGCCATCGTGAAAAGTTCAAAGAAGCAATAGATTTGGCGCACCGGCAACTGCAAATCCATCCACAGCAAGTATCCACCTCACTGGGTATTTTTCGCCATTATCATCAATTAATCAGGAACAAAAATAACGACGAAACCGAGCGCTGGCTTGAAAAGAACAATCAGCGCGAGCATGCACGCTACTTTCTCGCTGAAAAGTGGCGGCGGTCAGGCCAATTCGAAGAGGCACAAAACGCTTTGCTAAAACTTTTGCAACCAAACCTGAAAATGAGCCCAATCCCAATATATTTTTCTCTGGCGCTGATCAATAAGGAACTCAACAAATCTTTCGAAGCGCAACAATTTTACTGGCGTGGAATCCAGAACATAAAATCAAAAATTGATGCGCACTGCCATTTCGAGCGGGTGAAGTATATTTTTACTGAGGACGAGCTCAACCGCTACAGCGCTCTGTCAGAACCTGAGGAGTTTATTTCGTTATTTGAGAAAATCTGGCTGCTTCGCGACCCGACACCGGCCGCCCAACTCAATGTGCGTTTGTTGGAACATTTGCGGCGCTATGCCAAGGCGGAAAAAGATTTTGAGTATCTTGGTGTACGCAACCATTCCAATAATCCCGACAAGCTGAACCAGCTCAATTTTCCGGCGCCCTATAAATTAAACAAGGAATTTAATGATAAAGGCTTCGTTTTTATTCGCCACGGTGAACCCGATGATCGCGTCATAACCATCGCCGAATCGTCGACGCCCAACGATTCATGGCGCTATTATGCGCACGGTGCCATGCCAGAGTTGACCTTTCATTTTATGGTGGATAAAACCGCCTTGCCGGACAATTGGCGTTTGACACCCATTCTCACCGATGAAGCGATGTTACGAGACCGCATGGACTGGGACACCGATTATTACCGCATGCTGAACGCACCAAAAGTGGAACAGTTATCCATCGAATCGGAATTAATTCATGAAAGTAAAATCTCGGTCAACGAAGCCTTTACGACTGACAGACACACGTGGACGGAGCAAATAAAACCCCTTGCCCTCGATTACAGCATTTCGACATTTCGTGATAATGACAACAAAACAAGAGTAGAAATTTTTTACGGTCTTCCGTTACAACAGGTTCAAAAACATGCAGGTGGAAGAGAAATAATTTTCTTAAACCAGGGTTTGTCACTGCATAATTCCGCCTGGGATGCAGTAAAAAAAGACCAACTTTATTCCGAACTTCTCATTCCAAAAAATCCTGTGGATCCGCGCATTTTGATTATTAATGCATTTCGATTTTCAATCGAACCGGATGATTTCCACATTGCGCTGCACGCGAAACCACAACAAACTCCTCTTTTGGGCGGATTTAAATTTGATTACAAGGTTGCCGACTATTCAAGTGCTGCTCTGATGATAAGCGATATTCACCTGGCATACAATATTCAACCGGCAAAAGACTCCAAATTCACCCGGAAAGACCTCGATATTTTAGTTAATCCGACTGGCCGATTTTCACAATTAAAACCATTTCACACTTACTTTGAAGTCTATAATTTAAAAAAAGATAGCGCAGGAAAGACCCGTTTTGAAGTGACCCATAAACTAAAGTTAATGAAGTCCAAAAAATCGGCGATTGCGAAATTCTTCTCCTTATTCGGTGTCGGCAAGAAATCTTCTATCTCGCTGACCAATATGCGAGAAGGAACAACTACCGAAGCCATTGAACATCTTGCACTTGCCGCCCAGTCCGTCGACCCCGGGCAATATAAACTGACGATCAGAATACAGGATATGAATAGCGGCGAAAGCACTTCAAAGGACCGGAATCTGGTTTTGTATTAAATAACGTGAGTTCGATATAAGAAGAATTGGGACAAATCGAATTAATTATAGAATATAGTCCGAAGGCGTCCCGCCGAGGATAACCCACGAAACGCTCGGCGAGACGCCTTCGCTCTATTTAAATTATGCTTGGTAAAGAATGTTACAGCTTACATCGAACTCACGTTAAATAACTTCGTTGCATTTTGAATGTCCCATTTGCAATGTAAGCGGGACAAATCGAAGAGTACAGATTTCGGAATATCCCCAAATTCATCTTATCAGAATTATTCACCGGAAAACCATGTTACCGGTGATCCCCCACCATAATGTATTTCAAAAATTTGAATGCCAATTCAATATTTGATTTTCTCCCTTCACCCATCGCTCTTACTCTGCCTGAAATATTTGCGTTTAAAAAAAAGGACTGATGTTTGCCATCGGTTTCATCACTCACCGTCTCTGTTGGTAATTGGGTCGAACTATTCTATCATTGTTCAAAATGCACATTATAAATTCCCGGATTTGGCATTTTGCCAGTTTCTACACTCAAATGAGGAGTTTGCCATGCGAAGTACCCTCACCTTCGTTCTCATGGCTATAGCTATATCTTCCAGCTATTCCCACGACAAATCAAAGTTCGATGTAAATCTACCAAACACCATGCACAAATTCAAAAATCAACAAATTCAAAGTTTCCAACCGATGCTGAAAAATTCCACCGGTGAAGCGAGCATGCTGCCGGGCGGTTATTTCACCCTGGGCACGGCGGCTGGTTTAAGCGGTGGATTTCTCGACGACAAATGTGATATCACTTTCGGGCATCCCTATGCGCTCACATCGTATCCGCTGCTATTTTTCGACGGCGCCTGGTACCGGTTGGATCAATTTTTCGAAGATTCCTATCAGACCGTTCCGCTCGTCGAGGAAAACACTCTTTCGCTCACTTTGCAAAAACCGGGCGTGCTCAAATTCAAATTTTCCATAACGCAAGACACAAGTGATGCCAGTTTTCATTTTCTCTGGCATATCGAAAACCGCGACAGCGTCGCTCATAATTTGGGTGTTGGATTTGTTTTTGATGCCGCACTCGGAAAATACAGTGATGGATACGCAACTATTTCAAATCTGGATGGCTTTGAAGTTTGGGAGCGACCGGATGAACCGCGAGGTTTGGGAGCTTCATATCAGTTTGCCGAACCTTTGCCAGATTTGATCACCAGCGTAAACTGGCCGGAAGTAAATGACGATATTTTAATCGCAATTAATAAAACGGCCATCACCGTACTTTATGATTTAGCGGTGGTGGCGCTTTGGAGTGGTCGAGAAATCAATCCCGGGGAAGAATTCACAACACAAGGGCACTTTCAACACGAACAACCTGAATTCTCGCCAATTTTTATGCGTACGGATTTGCCCACAGCACTTTCGATCGAGCACGCTTTACTATTTCCCAAGGAGTTGCCGGTGAATCTGCTAATTGGCAACAGTGGCGAATACGACATCGATTTTCTTTCCATTGTAGCCCGTTTGCCGGAAGAAATTTATGGCGATACACTGGTTATGCCGGGAAATATTCCTGCCCAAACAACAGGATTTACTACGCTCAATTTACAGACGCGTGATCGATTTGAAGATATTGTTGTCGAAGTCAATTTTCGCTGCAGCGGTTCCGGTGCGGTGGTCGATGAACTAAGCAGAAAAGTATTTATTCCGGCGGTGGCAGCCTCTGATGTTGGTCACAAGGTGATAGTATCAGATGACCAGATGACATTATAACAGTTTGTTTTTAGATTTTTAAGGTCTTGGCACAAGAATGCATATTAGGGATGGCAAACTCATTATCAAGCCTGCCGCGCATTCTCGTACTTCCGGTTATCCTGTTTCAACCCATCCCGTTAAGAATCCCGGTGCACGGTGTCCGGTGAAAATGCCGGCAGGCAAACAGCGATGTACTCACACCCACCCGGTGCTGGCGAGCTATATTGCACCCACTCCCCTTTTGCTGTAATCACAGCCTGGCCAGCAGACACATCAAATTCTCCATCTTTAGATTTCACACGCAAACTGCCTTTCAGAACAACGGTGTACTCGTCAAATTCCGGCGTTTGTCCGGGCTCCACCCAGCCTTCCGGGCTGACCATGCGGGCAATACTGACCTTTTCAGTCTTTGAATTGACCCGGCCAAAATATTCTTCGATTCGTTTGGGTTTGTTTCCGGTTGCTTTTATAACTTGCGGTTTTACAATTAATCGGGGCACGTGGTCTCCTGTTCTGCAAATTTGCCTGTTTTATAGTTATAGCAGCGTACTCAATCACTACTGAAATTTACACTTTAATGTCGTTTTTTTTGACCTTTCCGGGCAGGTCAATCAATGCGAATGCCGGGTTATCAACGGTGCCAACCCGCCGTTGATCCGCTTAATAGTGTACACAAAGTCACAGCATTTTTACAGCAAAAGATGCTTAAAAGGAAAAAATTGAATCGTTTAAACGCTTTCACTTCTGGCTATCCAATTAACTCAGCCAGTGGTGAATATGCCACCCCTCCGGGGTTCTCCGGTTTTTTTGAGTTCACCGAGTTATAATCATTGCACCCCTCCGGGGTTTTGCAGCATAACAAAACAGATTAATTTTTTTAATCCCGGAGGGATGACATGATTATAACACTGAAAATCCAAATATTTAAACCCCGAAGGGGTGGCATAGTTTTGTAGACTTTTTGAAAAGGCTAATTTTTGCAATATAGGTAACATTATATTTTTACAAGAAGTTGAAAATGCTGAGTTAATTGAATAGCCAGAGCTTTCACTTTTTAACATATTGTGTCAAAATAATTTTATCGGTACACTGAATGCTGTTTTCCCAAATCGGGTGATCATAATTCTCCACAAAATAATTCGGTTCAATCCGGGCAATCCGAAAGCCACATTTTTGATAAAATGCCAACGGCCCCAGACTGGAATTGCCAGTTCCGACCTGCAACACAGCCATGCCGGAATCATGAGAAATTTCTATTGCTGCACGAATCAAATTTTGACCAATCCCTCTGCCTCGCCATTCCAGTTTTACCGCCAAATTCATAATCTCCAAAATTGATTCACCCGTCCTTCGCAAAACGATAGCGGCGATCGTTTCATCATTTTCTTTTAAAACGAAGCATTCTCCATTTGAGAGATATTTTTCAATTTGATTTATAGATGGATCCGCCAGTAAAAGCAGATCCATCGGTGGGTGTAATCCCGTTGTTTTTAAGAAAAAAAAGGGTGGTGAAAACGTAGATTTCATTGCACGTTTATTAATTTTTACCGGCGTCTCGGCCTTGATGATCGGGATCGATTGCGCTGCACGGGTCGCCGTTCCACAGGTTTTGGCGGCAATAATGGCGGAGGCGGCTCCATCAATAAATTTTCATCCGGGTAATCACAGATGAGCTCGTTACCGAGCAATTCTTCGATAGCCGGAATGTAGTGGGAATCATTTTCACAAGCAAAACTGATGGAAGTACCGTTCTGCCCGGCCCGGCCAGTTCGGCCGATGCGGTGAACATAATCCTCCGCATCTTGCGGCAAAGTATAATTGATTACGTGATTTAATCCTTCGACATGAATGCCCCGGCCGGCCACGTCGGTAGCGACCATAAATTTGATTTTGCCGGCCTTAAAATTATCCAACACCTTCATCCGCTTGCGTTGCTGGACATCGCCGGAGAGCAGCGCACAGCTCATTTCATACCGGCTAAGTAAATCGACCAGATCGCGCGCCTGATCGCGGCGGTTGCAAAAAATGATGGCCCGCTCCATTTGCTTGCTGATAATCGTATTATAAAGCAGGGCAAATTTCTGTTCCGTTGTCACGATGTAAACTTTTTGATCCACGGTATCAACGGCGACCTGCTCCGGTTCAATTTCCACAACGTGGGGATCCGTCGTCCAGGTGGATCCCAAATATTTAACATCATTTGTGAGTGTGGCGCTAAAAAGTAATGTTTGCCGTTGGGATTTATCGGGCAAGTTGCGCATGATTCGACGCACATCAGGAATGAAACCCATATCGAGCATCCGATCGGCTTCATCCAAAACCAGAATTTCAACACGCCGTAAATTTATTTCACGATTGCGATTAAAATCGAGCAAGCGTCCAGGGGTCGCGACAATGATATCGACCGGTTTTTCAGTCAATTGCTTCCGTTGCCGGCGATAATCCACCCCGCCAAAAACTGTCACGATGTTAAGCTGATAATATTTCGCGAGTTCGACCGCATCCCGCGCAATTTGAATCACCAATTCACGGGTAGGCGCAACGATGAGCGCGCGCGGCGATCCTTTTGGCCGCGAATCTTTAATTTTATTTTGTTGGAAGTGGTTAAGAATTGTTATGAGAAACGCTGCGGTTTTCCCTGTCCCGGTTTGCGCCTGCCCAAAGGCATCATCCCCTTTCAGGGTTTTGTGCAATATCTCAGCTTGGATCGGGGTACAATATCGAAAATCCAAATCAGCAAGTGCATGCATTATGCCCACAGGCAGGTTCATATCGTGAAACCGGGTTTTGCCAGGTTGGGCTTCTACTTTAAACTTTGAAATATCCCATTTTTTACGGGGCGAGGTTTTCTTTGGCTGAAAATTCGGAGGTTGATTGTGTTTTTTTACAGGTGCCGTAGCTTTACTTGATCCCTTGCGAAAAAAACGTATAACTTTTTGTATCAAATTTTGAATTCCTATATATGTGAAATTGCTTTTAAAGCTTTGATAGCGGCGTGAAGTTAAAATCTATATTTTGCAAAAACCAACGGACGCATCAAAACCTGAATGAACAAGATACGGCATAAATGTCTATTTTCAAATTGAAATATGACAAGGCAGAGAACGAAGCGGAAATTTAATCATGCATAAAAATAAGATAATATTTCAACTCGCTTCTTAACATCCACACACATAGTTTAGCCTAAATTTTTATAAAATTATATAATTGCGTAGCACATGGCTTGGTATTGGTGCAAAAAAAGTAAAATTTTTGGCTCTCAGGAATTAATTATTCTAAAACACGGTTACACAATTATTAATAAAATCTGCGGCGCAAAACAGGTTACGCACGCAAACATCTTATTATTTTGTGTGAGTATTCTATTTTGCACAACGGGCTAATTAATTTACCAGAGTTAAAAAAAATCACAAAAAAGCATGATCGGACCAGCGATGCAAAAAATTTTAATCATTTTAATGAGCCTGATATTTCTGACCGCTGCAGCGCCAGGGAGGAAAATCACCAATTTTAAATTGCGGGACATGAACAATAAATGGAACGAATACAGTGAGTTAAAAGGCAGCAAACTTACCGTGATCGATTTCTGGGCCACGTGGTGTAAACCCTGTATTCGCTCGATTCCAAAACTGGTAAAATTAGCTGACAAATACAAAGATCAAGGCGTCGCTTTTATCAGTATAAACGTCGACGGCAACCGCAGCCGGCAAAAAATTAAACCGATGGCACGGTCACTGGGGATCAATTTTCCTGTGCTTCTTGATGTAAATGGCACGATTAAAAAACAGCTTGGCGCCACCGCAGTGCCAACACTGCTTATAATCAATGAAAAAGATGAAGTGATTCTCTTTCATCAGGGCTACCGAATCGGCGATGAGAAATCTATCGAAAAGGAGATCGAGGACTATTTGCATGCACAAAAATAACACCGCGACTATTTTGTTTTTTATAGCTCTGTTCACAACCGTATCGATAAATCCGGTTTTCGGTCAGATTTCCATTAATAATCTGGCTGAGTATCAGGTTGGGAATTTACCAGATACAGCACCGGGCAATTTGACCACGTTGTACGATAATTTCGATCTGTTGTACCGCCAGGACAATATCACAGCCGCATTTAAGTTTGAGCGTTTTCAGCACGCCGATCCAGAAAAAAATTATTCAGAACTTAGTCAAAAATCAATCCAGCTCTCGCTTGCTCCATTTGATATTACGTTGGGGAATTTTTATGAAATTTTTGGTCGCGGTCTTTTATTGCGCACATTTGAAATTCCCGGGAATATTCTCGAAGACCGGATTTACCGTACGCGCTATGGTTTTTATCGCGATCTCGATGGTGTTGCGGTGAATTATCAGTCAGAGAAACTGGAGATCAAACTTCTGCGTGGCCGACCGCTTTTCAATTTATTGCCGCCAACTTTTGAAAATGAAAACCGCCGTCCCCTCCTGCTCGAAGGCATGGAAATAAAATTAAACCTCACTGATAATTTCAGCGTCGGGCATGCCTATTTGCGTGAAAACTCACCGACGCAAACGAATGAGTACGGATCAATAAATTTCTCGGCGAATTTACCAAATGATCTCCAACTGTACAGTGAATACGCTCAAAAATACAATGGCGCCGAAGACCTCTTCAGCTTTGCAGATGAATCATCGCATGCATTTTATGCCGGTGCCAACGCACTCATCGGGCCGCTCGGTCTCAGTTTTGAAGCAAAAGATTACAGGAATTTTATGCTCAATTTTAACGATCCGCCGCCAATAGTTAAGGAACACCAATATATTGTATTGAATCGCAGCACGCATGTTGTCGAACCACTTTATGAGACCGGCTGGCAGGGGGAAGTTTTGTTGACTTTAAAAGGGAACAATCAGGTGGTGGCAAATTTCGCGAGATCAACCAATAAACTGTTGAATAAGGATGCAGTCTTTCAAGAATTCTTCGTTGAAGGCTCCTTTTATTTTAGTGAAGAAACAAGTGGAAAGTTTTTTTTCGACCTGAGTGAAGATGAATTCAAGTTTGAAAAAAACCGTGTTGCATTTGGTACAAATTTGAGCCGGGAATGGCCTCATGGCTGGGGCACTGTCCTCGGGTTGGAATATCAACAATTGACCCGGGAAATAATTGAGAAGCAGGACGTTACCAACATTGCAGGAACACTGGAAATATCCCGAGCCCCTAATTTTTCGGCAGGCCTGATTTGGGAACGCTCAGTTGATCCCGACTTAACAGACATTTTTTCAACTCCCCGGATTGAAAACGATGGTCAGAATTGGCTTGCCACTACGTTTGGCTACCAAATCAATCAAAATCATTTTGCGAGCTTGTTTTACGGAAAAAGGCGCGGCGGACTCGCCTGTACCTCCGGGATATGCTACGAAGTCCTCGATTTCGAGGGTTTTGAATTTCGTTTAAGTTCAAATTTTTAAAATTAAATTTCACAAAACATTGGAGTCGATCCCATGAAAAAGTCACTTTTACTGATAATTTTTTTATTTTTATTCGTCACGCCCGCCATGGCTGGCGTTGGTGATCCAGCTGCGCCTTTCACCAAAAACACGCTTGAGCACGGCCAATTCAATTTGGACGACCATGCAGGCAAAGTTATTTACATGTTTTTCGTTGGCTATAACTGAGGGGCTTGTGTGTCGGCTGGTCCAGCCACAGAATCTCAAATTTTCCAACGATACAAAGACGAAAATTTTATCGCGGTTTGCCTCGATGTCTGGAATGGCTCTGAAAATGGCGTGCGCAATTTTAAGAACCGGACAGGCATCACTTATCCGATTGGGCTTACGGCCAGTGACGTAGCCCAGGCGTATGGCGTCAGCTATGACTACTCCATTGTCATCGATCAGGGAGGAATAATTCAATATTCTGACTGGGGCGCAAATACCAATGCTATAAACTCCGTCATTGATAATCTATTAGCGACGGCCACTTCCGTTGAACAAAATTCAGACACCGCGGATAGATTTTCCTTGGCAGCAAATTATCCCAATCCTTTCAACCCATCCACTACTTTGGCTTTTACATTGGAAAAGAGTCAAAGGGTGAGTCTAAAAATTTATGATTTAAAAGGGCGGCTTGTTAAAACTCTCATGGATGGAATTTTAGATAGTGGCGGGCATCAGTATCGATGGAATGCGCAAAATCAATCCGGGCAGCGTGTTTCATCCGGCGTTTACTATTACGTTTTGCAAGGCGAGAATCAGCGGCAATCCCGGAAAATGGTTCTGATGCAATAGGGCATGGCACAAAAACCCCCAGTGTCATTTAGCCTAATTCTACTTAACGTGAGTTCGATATAAGAAGAATTGGGACAAAACGAATTAATTATAGGATATAGTCCGAAGGCGTCCCGCCGAGGATAACGCACGAAACGCTCGGCGAGACGCCTTCGCTCTATTATAATTATGCTTGGTAAAGAATGTTACAGCTTACATCGAACTCACGTTAATTATTATTGAGATTACCAATTATTGCCAGTCGGCCATGATTCCATTTCCAATTATTGCCTTCCGATTGCTGCCGTCACGGTCCATCACATAAATCCGGGGTGGAGCAGAATCATCGTTCGGAACATTGGCAAAAATAATCTGTGCTCCAGTCGGTGAAAAGCGTGGATAAAAATCATTTGTTCCATCCGGTTTTTGAATTGAAACATCGGTAGAATCAGAGCCATCGATATGCCAAATAAAAATATGAGAATCAAGCTGCCGGCCAGTGGCAACTTCGTGTGCAGAAATATCATGGGTGAACATTAATTGTTTGCCATCTATCGAAAACACCGGGTTTGCGATCGTCCCGGGTACATTTTCAACGAAAACGAGCGCATTTGAGCCATCCGTTTCCATCAAAAGTATCTCATTTTCAAAGGATTGCGAGCCCGCCGTAACCACTGCTATTTTTTCTCCCACCGGAGACCATTCCACTTCCCGAAAATGACGTTCCACCGGCGCGGTGGCAATTAGTGTATTATTGGAGCCATCAAAATTAATGCGATAAAGTTTATTGTAATGGCTGTAAAGAAGGTGCGTACCGTCCGGAGACCAACAAAATCCGATGCCGAAATTATGAAATCCGGCAATCGGTAATGTTGTAACACGGAATATGGCAGTGCCATCGCGATTCATGGTAAATATTTGAGGTCCTGCATTTCTGTCTGCCACAAATGCAATTTTATTATTTCGTCGATTTAAACGCGGCCACCAGTTGCGATTCGCCGTCTCGGTCAGTTGTAATGGATTTGTTATAAGGCTATCGGTGATTCCCGCAGAAAAAATCTCAAAATTTCCAGTCATATCAGAGGCAAATACGATGGGATTATCCGGGAAATGCATGGTTAGAAAAGACCAGATTTCACTATTTGTTGTCAGACCGCTGGTATCTTTTGCGATCACTTGCCAGAAATAAGTTGTGTTGTAGTCGAGATCATTTAAGGATAAAGTCGTATCGGCAAGGTTTTCTCCAACCAATGTTCCATTCATCAATTCGGGGGTAAAGAGCAAAACATCGTATAAAACCTGATCGCCAGGATCAGGATCACCACTCTGCCATGATAGTTCGATCCGAATCGGTTGATCGATTGCTCCTGAGGCGGGAATGGGATTTGATGGTTGGTTCGGCGATGTGTTTTCAGTCTCGATTTTGTTGAGCGTTATGAATGCCTGTGTCGTTTTTGCTTCCTGCACCGCGACTGTTACCGTTTTTTTACTGTATTCAGTCTTTTCAATTATAATAGCATAATTTCCCGGAGCAAGTTCTTCAATTTTAAATTTCCCCCCGGAGTCTGTTACAATTGCACTCGTCGGTGGTGTTGTCGTAATACTGGCGCCGCTAATTGGCGAGCCGGATAAATTATCAGTCACCTCGCCGCTGATGTCACCAGTAATTTCAGGCGAGACGGTGTCTTCACTGCAGGAAAAAGACTGAGCGCAGAAACAGAGCAAAGCTATTTTAAGCATATTCATGAACATTGGTATTCTCCAATTCGCCTTCGATTCCGGGGAATATTCAATTTGTGAGATGAATGTGAATTTTATTTTTAACACAATGGCAGCAACCAATTTTGATTGCTGCCATATTGTGCGCCATTCCAGCTTAAATCAATGCTGTTTTTGAAATAATCAAGCGAGTCAAATCGACGCGTTATTTTGTAACAGTTCCGATTGGCCCATGAGTGATAATCATTTTCATGCCACCGGTTTGGGTAATTTGGTACTTCTTCACTTCATCAGTCATTTCGATGTGCACAATTTCATTACCGCTACCTTCCTGAAGCACTTCAAATACGAAGCTATCACCGACGATGTCCTGCACGACTTTATTCCCGGAACCAACCTGCTTTATATCAGAATAATTATCACGCCCTTGCAGCAACATATCGATTATGTTATCATTCCCGTGTTGGGCCAGAATCGCGACATTTCCTTTGCCCTGCTGCTCCAGATCAACATTATTGCCAATCCCGGCCTGAACAATCTCAACAACATTCGGATGATTTCCAGAACCAAGCTGAATTTGGTCGATGTCAATTATATTTTTCGAGCCTGATTGACTTAGAATGACTTTATTAATTAGATTTTGACTCGATTGCTCAATCAAAGCCGTATTTGATCCAATTTGCGTTAAAATAGCCTCATTAATATTACCCGATTGGGCAACATCGACTTCATTCTGTCCAAAAAGAGCAGCATGGGAAAAAATCAATACGAAACATGCGAATATTATTTCTTTTGATAAGTATTTCATTTTACCAAACCCTAAAGGTATTATTTCAGATAACCTGCGGTGCAATGTTGTGAAATTTAATCAAATTTTAGTGAAAGTCGCTGATCTCTGGTTGAAAGATCAACGACCTAAATTCACTATTCAGATTGAGTTACCTTTGCCACATTATTGTTGCCGATTTGGTTGATTACGCCATTATGGGAATCGCCCGTCTGCATGACCGCACCGATATTTGAATCACCAATGAGATCTATATCTGCTACATTGCTGTCACCTTCCTGGCTCGAGGTTGCGACGTTTCCATCTCCGACAATTTCCATATCAGAGTCGTTATACTCACCCATTTGACCTTGAATTAACGCATTGGCGTCCCCGGCGATATTTATGGTTGCCGAGTTTTGACCACTCGCCGACCACACAGTAAATTCCTGCGCCTGTGTTGTCAAATTGCTGGTCCCGGCAATATTGATAATTGCGGTACTATAACGTCCATTTTGATATTGCGTGTAAGTTCCGCTGGAAATTGCAGCCGCATTTATACCTCCTGCATTTGCCGGATGCATTTTCGTGCCCCATGGCAAATCGAGCGGGCTAACCATACCGGTAGCTGAAACATCAGAACTAATGGCCGTTTCGTTATTATCACCGGCCTGGTCAACCGTCATAACTGACTGCATTCCACCATTGCTGTACTGGTTCACGTAGTTATCTGAACCGGTTTGATCAACCCACATTTGTTGAATGCCATAGCTGCCAAAATTGCCGCGGGTGCGTTGATAGGCTTCATTTCCATCACCGATTTGATCTATTTCTACTGCCATGCGCGCAGAAGTTTTTGCGCGTTGAGAAGTATGTGAACTCAGCACCTGTTCCGCAATGTTCGCGTCGCCAGCTTGATCAATGTTTCCAGCATTGCCGCTACCGCTATTATACATTGAACCGTCATTCTGAGAGGCGATAGAAGCCTCGTTATTACTTCCGACCTGATTAATCCAGGCACCTTTATTGTGATATGTCGACGGAACGTTTGTTACAGGATTCACCGCCGTTCCCTGATCAACGTCTGCTGTGTTTGATGTCCCGGTCTGATCAACATCGGCAAGGTTTTTCCCAAATTGATCGACTGTGGCGATGTTTGTGGCACCTGCCTGGTCAACCGTCGCATCATTTTCATCGCCTGTTTGATTTACCGCAGCGTTGTTGGATTGCGCGTAAACTAAACCTGTGGCGATGAGTAGAATTAATATTATAAATACATATTTCTTCACAATTTACTCCTATTGAGTTTAATAAAGTCAAGTTGCTGCATCCTGAATGGATTTTCCTGCAAAAATAATAATTAATCACTCTGAATTACGGAAGATGTATTATTATTTCCTGTTTGCGTGATATCGCCAATATGACTGCTGCCCGTCTGAGAAATGGCTCCCACATTCGCATCACCAACCATATCGATCGTCGCTGTATTATTTTCGCCAATTTGGCCCTGGGCAGCATTATTGAAATCGCCTAAAATATCAATTTCAGCGTAGTTTGCGCCAGAGGTTGACCAAACCGTATATTCCTGATATTGCGCGGTATGATTATCGTCACCAAGGATATCAATACTTGCTGTGCTGAATCGGCCGTTTTGGTATTGTGTAAAATCGCCGGCCGGTTTATCGACGAAGGACATCGCCAGTGGAGAAGGTTTACCCGTTGCACTTACGTCAACAGTATAGTCATTGCCATTTCCTTCCTGCCGGATTTCCATAGTCGATTGCATACCACCTTTGCTATATTGGTCAGCCAGGTTATTGTCACCAATTTGATCGACATACATTTTTTTAATACCGAATGATCCGAAACTGGCAACTGTTTTTTGGTTTGCCCAGTTTTCATCTCCAATTTGGTCAATATCCAAACCTTTGCGCGTAGTTGATGTCGCCCCACTCGCGAATGTGTTAATTTCCTGATAGCCCTCATTTAAATTTCCAAGCTGGTAAATATCAGCACTGCCGCTATTGCCTTGTTGATCGATAACAGCCGTATTGGTATTGCCGACTTGTTCAATCCAGGCGCCCCATTCGTGGTCACCAACGTAGGCCGGCGGATGATTGTTGCTGCGGGGTACCGCTGCCGTTCCCTGATCTACATCAGCGTTATTGCTGGTACCGGTTTGATCAACTTCCGCAAGGTTTTTCCCATACTGATCTACGGTAGCCGTATTCGTTGCGCCTGTTTGAGTCACATCACCATCATTTTCATCGCCTGTCTGATTTACAGTGGCGTTGTTTGTTTGAGCAAAAGTTAATCCTGCGCAAAGCAGAATCGCGATAAATACAAAGAATAGATTTTTCATTTTAAATTCCTTTTGTTTGAAATAAAAATTCATGGCCATTTAAGCCCTGCCTGGTTTGATTTACATATTTAAAAGATTATTCGAAGGAACCTCGCCAAGCTTAATCTTGTTGTGTGACTACAGCATCATTCATATTGCCGGTTTGAACGATGGTACCGGAATGCCCGGTCCCTGTTTGCAACAACAACGCGGAGTTATTATCACCGTCTTGCTGGATTAAACCCAGATCGTCCTCACCTTGTGTCAGATCGATAATATTATCATCGCCATTCTGGTAACTGGCATGGTCCAATGTTGCACCGTCATTTTGCACGCCGGTAAATAAATTGCGATTCCCATCTTGTGTGAAATAACCGTTCCGTTTGGCTTCAAGTCCCGACAGGCCTCTGCCGCCAACCGTATTTATATCCCCATTCTGTATCAGGTCAAAAGAGTTATCATCACCCAATTGGAATAAACGAAGTGAGTTATCTACTCCATATTGCGCTACAGATGCATCATTATTTTCAACATTATAAATAGGATTCGTAAAATCATAATTGAGATCATCATATATAAATCCCTGCGCAATTGAGGAATAATTATCGTTTAAAGTTTGCGTTATCGTGACATCGTTAAGGTTGCCGCCATATTGCCAGACGGCTGCGTAGTGGTCATTTCCTGTTTGAGAAATATTTACCGTACTGTTGTCACTGTAAAGTGAGGCGACAACACCACCGAATCCCCACCAATCGCCAGCCCAGCCAGTATAAGCATAACTTGTATTGCCATTTCCTGCCTGGGAAATTGAACCCACATTTGCCTCGCCAACTTGCAGGAAGTCAACCGTATTAGCATCACCGACCTGATTGATAGTCGCACTATTATCGTCAGATATCATATCCGTAGTGGTCGTGCCATAACTCGAATAATATCCGACAGTCATGCCCTGTGTTAAATAGGCTTCATTGCTGGCGCCATTCTGATCGACATCTGCGGAGTTCCGATCCCCATTAATTTGGTCTGCAACTGCCGTATTCAAATTTCCCGTTTGTGTCACATCGCCATCGTTATCATTCCCATTTTGAGTTACGGTTCCATCATTACTTTGGGCGAATACCAATCCTGCTGTAAGAATGAGGACAATAAATAAAAAGATAGATTTTTTCATGAAATACTCCATTGTTGAATGATTCAATTAAATATTCGATTGAAGTTAGTTAAGTCATTAATTTCCCTGCGTAACCGCACAAATATTGCTATTTCCATCTTGCGTAACATTCGCTGAATGTGCGTTTCCCGATTGTGAAATGGTAATCCGGTTTAAATTCCCCGTCGTCAATAAATTCAGGGAATTAAAATTGCCATTTTGAGTCAGGTCAAACACGTTTTCGTTCCCGGCAACATCAACATCCACTTCGTTTTCTGCGCCAACTACGGAGACAGAACCGTTGTTGAAATTTCCGGTAAGTATTATTTCAGCCGTATTTGCAACGCCATCCTGGGAAAATTGCAAATCGTTGTTATTTCCTTGCTGAACGGATTGACGTAAAACATTGTCAGTGCCAATTTGCTCAATGACAACAGTGTTATTGTTACCAATTTGGTTCGCACCTGGATGAGCGACACCACTTAACTGCCCAACAACATTGTCAGCACCATGCTGGTCAATGGTGACAGCATTCAAGTTTCCTGTTTGATATGACAAGGCATAATTGTCATCACCTGTTTGATCAAATTCAGCACTATTATCCGCAGTATTCTCTTGCTGATAACTGTCAATCCGGTTATCATCTCCATTTTGGATCACTGTCATTGTATTGTCGATAGCTGTGTCCTTTTGATAAAGATAGGCTCGGTTGTCGTCGCCGGTCTGGAGAATTGTAGCAGAGTTGGAGAGAGAATTATCTTGCTGGTAGAGATAAGCGCTATTGTCACCAATTTGTGTTACAGCAGCCCCATTATCTACCGCGGTGTTTTCCTGATAAACATAAACGCTATTGCCAATATCTTCCTGTATTATCGTGGCGGTATTATTTTGTGAATCATCTTCCTGATAGATGTAGGCGCTATTATCGCCGGTTTGTGAAATTGTCGCCAGGTTATCTGCAGAACCATCTTCCTGATAAAGATAAACACTGTTTGTCAATCCATCCTGAATTAACGTGCCAGTGTTGTGGTTACTGGCTCCTTCCTGGTAACTGTAAACCCGGTTTCTTTCACCATCCTGCTTTACTGAAACCGTGTTATTATCGGCACTATCTTCCTGATCCACGTATGCTCGATTTGCAGTACCATTTTGATTAATTTCGGCGGTATTGCTATCAGCATTTTTATTCTGTTCCACAGACGCACGGTTTTGATATCCCGTTGCGGAGATTATAGCTGAATTGAACTGAGAATTATTGGTCTGCTCGATATCGATATCATTTTCATTCCCGGATAGTGTAACGACGCCACCGTTGCCAATGGCAGTTTTATTCTGAATAATTTCAGCTATGTTTAAATCGCCAATTTGCGATACCGTAGATACGTTGCTTGCACCGTTCTGTAAAACAGAGGCCGAGTTTTCATTACCGGTTTGTGTGTTATCAGAAGAATTAGAGCCCGTTTGGCTGACGATCACATTATTCCCGACAGTGGAACTGGACTGCACATCAGTTGAACTATTGCTGCCCGTTTGAGTAATTGTTGCCTGGTTGCCTGCGCCGGATTGATTTGTTGTGGAATTATTCTGAGCTGAGACCAATCCTGCCGCCAGCAAAAACACAACAAATATTTTTAGAGACCGCTTCATAATTTACCCCGATTTACACCGGTGAATTTGCTTATTTTACCAAATCCACCTAGCACGAATTATTTTATTTAGCATGACAGGCGCTGAAATGGAAAACCAATTTATAATAGGATGATTTTTTACGCATACAACGCCTCGTTTCCATTAAAACCACAACTGGAACGTTGATCAGTCACTCTGGGTAACCGTGCTCGCGTTAGTGTTTCCTGTCTGATTAACGGCTGCCTCATGGGAGTCACCGGTTTGAGAAACATTGGCAGCATTAAAATCGCCATTTTGCATAATTGTGGCTAAATTCGTGGTTCCGTTTTGTGTAATTATAACCGGATCAGCAAGATTTCCGTTGTTATTTCCAGTGGAAGAAATTGTTGCCGTATTATCATCTCCTGTCTGATAGGAATCTGCAAAATTGGCATCGCCAATTTGATCAATATCAGCCGCATTGTTGCTACCATCCAGATTTGAAAACGCATCATTCAAATCGCCGAGCTGGTAAGTATTGGCTATGTTGTCCGGCCCATTGCTTAATTGCGTTGCGTAGTTTAAACTGCCTTCTTGCCAAACGTCACCACGCTGAACATGGCCGAGGCCGCTACCGGAAAATGATTGGGTCGCTTCGTTGTTATCACCCAACTGAGTAATATTTATTCCATAATTATAACCATGGTTGCTACCCGTCAGAGTTTGTGTTGCCAGGTTGGAATTACCGATAATATCGATATTCCCGTGGCTGTGATTAGCAGCCATCGTTTGAGTTGTCGTGTTATCATTTCCAGCAATATCCGCGTTAAAACTGTTGGTATAACCGGCATTGGTGGTTTGTGTTGAAGTGTTGTCGTCTCCAACTTGTTTTGCCCACTGATGTTGGCCACTGTTGGAATTCGGAGCTGTTTCGCTCTGGGTTCCCATATTACTGTTGCCAACCTGTTCAATATAGGCCGTATTTTCCGTTTTGCCGCCACCACCCAATTGTTGTTGATCAACATTTGCCGTATTTGTGCTTCCCGTCTGTTTTACTTCGGATGTTTGTTTACCGGGGCCATAACTCGAAGCTTCAGCAACCTGATCGACGGTCGTTAAATTATCATTTCCAGTCTGGGTAACCGTGGCTGTCTGTTCTGCCCCCGTTTGGTTGACAGTTGCGTCATTGCTCTGTGCCATTATTGCTGTGGCAATAAAAAACAATGCAGCAACAGTGATGATGTGTTTCATGCTACACTCCTTCATAAAAATAAAAAGTTTTAACACACAGGTTTGTCGGAAGTGGAATTCGTATTTGAATGGAAAGAGACTCGGATCTTTTATATTCCCGCGTAAATGGCTACCAGGTGTGCCGTTTTTTTTGTGGCAGGAAATCAAAAATAGAATGTTCATTAATTCTGCCGGGATGAAGTATTTTGTTTTTCCTAACCGGGTAATTAAAATCATCCATAGATTGGATTGTGCTGAAATATCCCTATTCAGTCTTGTTTCTTGGTTTAATTGCCTCCACTTAAAAGATTATTGAGTAGTGAAAACACGCAGCGTGATTTCATTGTTGTTTAATATTTACTTTATTTTTGTTGCCAATTTGTTTCACAACAGATTTGTTAAAATCACCATTGATTTCCAGGTTTACTGAATTCGCTGCCCCCGGATTTTGTGCAATTGATACTTTGGAATTATCTCCGCTTGCTTCAACGCCGATAGAATTACCACTGCCAAGAGTTTTTATTTCTAACTGATTGTGCCGACCATCGACTGCAATATTTGCCAAATTGCTGTTGCCGTGTTGTGTGACATCTACCTCATTCCCGGTTCCATTTTGCTCAACAAAAATTTTATCGGCCCACCCTTTTTGCTCAAGCCAGGCATCGTTACCAGAGCCGCTGTTTTGCGAAATGATAATTATATTATTGGCGGGAAATTTATTATGCATCCATTGCACAATTTGGCCAGACGAACCGGATTGATTAATGTGAATCCTGTTGCCATAGCTTGATTGAGAAACTTCCGCATAATCACGAATTCCGGATTGAATAATTTCGATTAAATGCCAATCCCCTTCCTGATTGATAAACGAACTACTCGAATCACCCGTCTGAACCACATATAAGCGGTTGTTTTCACCCCTTTGAAGTAACCTGGCCCAATCAAAGTTTCCGCTTTGACGCAGGACTACCTCATTGCTATCCCCGCGTTGAGCGATAAATGCGGAATCAGCAAATCCTGATTGGAAAAGCGAAATATGGGTGCTGTCCCCCCACTGCAAGGTTTCCACAAAATCATCTTCTCCAATTTGACTTATTGCAATTCGACTGCTATCCCCAATCTGCACGACTTTAACTGTATTGTTCAAACTATCCTGCACAATAAAAATAGAACTGCTGTCACCAAACTGGATAGTTTTCGCATAAAGCGAGTCCCCGATTTGCCGAATCAACATGACGCTGGAATCGCCAATTTGTATGGCTTCAGCGATATTTACAATCCCCCACTGATCAATGGAAATATATGAACTATCGCCTAATTGGTGGACAAAAGACATGGCTGTATCACCCGGCTGATTGATGGCAAGCTCATTGTTTATTCCCAATTGCGATATGGAAATGCTATCCAGTTTTCCGGACTGATCTACTTGAATTCTGTTATCATCGCTCGAATATGGCAGCGCTCCAAGGCTATCAAGGTGCGCTGCTCTCAATACCAAACTATCTCCAAAGTGCACTGGAAATTGATATTCCAGGAACAGCGGCGCCTGTCTTATAATCACATTACAACTGTCGCCGGTCTGTCTGATTGCTGCATCATTAAAATTGCCAGTCTGATAGATGTGTGCACTACCCCGGTTTCCCGATTGACCAAAATGAATAGAATTATTTTGTCCGGTTTGTATATAATTTTGCGAGTTGCCGCTTCCGGTGGTGTCAAACGTTACCACATTTTGCGCCAATAAAATGACAGGTAGAAAGTTTGTTAATAGACTAATCGCGAAAACTTTTTCCATTAAAATGACCTTGTCCAGCATTGCCAGGTTTGTTCCCTGACTGTGCCTTTACTTCCTGGATTCAAACCAATTTACCTCATCCGTAAAAGTAAACTTCAATCCCTTCTAATCAGATCTATTCATAAACTGATAAAAATGTGCCTGGCACTTCCACAAGTTATGAAAGACCTTAAAAGCTACTTTGTTTAGTTAAATTTATAAAAATCAACTAAGTGCCAGGAACATCCACTGTGCTTTATGAATAATTCAGGCTAAATTAAAAACGCGATATCATGAAAATCCAGCCACAGATTTTCATTAGCCAACATATGAGGAGGTGTCAATAAATCTGTTCCGATTGCGTTTTATCGATAAACCTTCAATGCAAATCGGAAACCCCAAAAATAATCATGCAAATCTCCACGTATCAAACCATCCAGTTCATCTGTGGTGGTATAATGGTTATCAACGAGAATATTTATCCCTAAATGGTCCATCATCAAATACTCAAATCCCAGGCCAACCATAACCGAGGCGCCAATATCATTTTCAAGAGTCAAGGTGCGCGCATACTTATCATCTGAATTAAATTTCAGAATTCCTGTGCCCGCTACTATAAAAGGGGTAAATCGATAATTGGGGTAGAAATAATACAAAGCACGTATTTCGCCAAAATTAAAAGTTGTTGTAAAATACCGCTCATCGGCTAATGAGCCTCGCCCCAGATTTAGAGAAAGTGCCAATGCGGAAGTGAGTCTTATCTGAGAACTAATCTCACCGGAAAGCCGAACTTTTGAATCACTATAATCACCGCTGTATTTTTGAGGAGCAAGTTGAAATCCCAGGCCGAACTTTCCACGCCGTGTTCGGACTGTTTCGCCAAAATAATCCTGTCTGCTACTGTTTTGTTTTTCCTGCTGGTATTCAGAAAACACAGGTAATTCGCGATCCTGCGGATTTTTTATTGTCCACAATCCATCCAGTATTCCTTCAATAACCAAACTATAAACTGCTTTTTCGATTGCTTCGGTAACGCACATTTCTTTGGGTTCATTGTAACTAAATCCGGTTTCCGCCTCCAACAATTTTTTAAATTTCACAAACCGGTAAAGACCAACATCGATGACCTGCGAAAGGATAGTTTTCGTCGTATAAACAGTTTTTAGAATACGCCCGTTCTGTGTTGAAATTGCACGCAGGTAAATAGTTACGCGGTCCTGCTGATACTCACCGGAAGCACCCAGGCCAAAATACCGCGCACCGGCGCCACCAGTCAACACATTACTATCGTAGGAAACGATGCCACCCTCCATGATAATTCCGGCATAAAGCAGGGGTGGAAGCGGTGGCAGTTTCTCTCCACTTGCGCCAGCGTAATTTGCCCGGCTGGAGCGTATAATTTTTCTCTCATTGAGTAAGTTTGAAAGCCCCTCACGCTCAATTGGTAAAAACCAATTTGATTCCCCAAGCGCTCGCAGCAAAATGGATGTCGCCCCCTGCGTCACCGCCGTAGACCAACTCGCCCCACTGGATGACGACTTATATTGCCCGGTTTGATCGCGAAATTTATAGACCGCAGCCACAATTTTTTCCGCCGGATCCGGCAATTTTTCAAATTCCTGCGAGAGTTGTGACCGTGTTCCAAGCTGCGCAGGTTTGGTTTTCAAAGGCGAAAATTGAGCGGCACAACCAAAAAACAGAGAACAGGTGAACGAGCTGAGTACTATATAAATTTGCGGAATCCGATGATTCACTTCGTACCTCAATTATTTAATCAATAATACGGGATAACGATATTTGTTTCGCCAGCATTGGCAACATCAATGATATTGATGTTCAAGCCATCCGTTCCAGGCAGGACATCGATGATAAAATCGCCCAACTCGAACCGCCCCTCTTCGGCAAAAGAATCTTCGCCAAATATGTTTGCTATCAATTCCCGGGACAGGCGGCTAAGAATCTGCCGGTTCAAATTTTCCTTAAAATCATCCAATTCATTGCGCTCCAGACGGCTGTCAGTGATTTTCTCTGTGATATTATTCTGTGCCTGGGCTGAGCTCAAAAGCCAGGAACCATTAAATGAATTGCCACCAAAGGAGGGATTGATAGGTTTGTAAACCATTTCTCCACCAACTAAATTGCCAGACATAAATAAAAACGAGATGCAGACAACGATTACAAATCTGGATATTTTCATGTTTTTCTCCGATTTATATCCCGGAACCGTGCAAATCTTCACTTTCAAGATTGCGTTTTATTTCTTCAAAATTAAAAAGGTATTGTTCTGCGAAGTGCACGCCCTGTTTTGCGGTTTCTTCAATGGCATCAAAACGGGGTTGCAAAAAACGGATAAATATAGGTTTTTCATGTATTTCGATTGTGACTTGCGTTCCGATGCGGGGAAGCGGTTTTTCTTTAATAACGATAGTGAAATCTTTTGAATTGCGGGGCGTTTCCCATTGTGAATAAAAAATCTCATAAAAATCGTGGCCGAGTTTTGTCTGCGTTTCATCGACGACAAGGCCATCAATTTCCAGGTCTGGCGTTGTTGCATCAACAACGATTGCTGAGGAAGGCGCATGTTTTTCCTGTTGTTGAACCGGTGAAATTAAACCGGACAAAACAAGAAATCCTGCGATAAAAGAATCGATATTTATCATTGCAAACCTCGGGTCAGGATTTAATGATAAAATTGGGAAAAATTTTTAGATACAGAAGCTGCTGGCATTCATCGCCATGAGGAAATTCAGGAGGGTCGGGTGGAGAAAAATTCTCACCCATTGACACTCCCCCAGGTTCGTTTTTCAGAAATTCAAATTCAGGATTCGGGTATCCTCAATTGCACATAAATTTCAATAATATAAAATATCCTACAAATCAGAGCAAAAGTTTGCGGAAGAAAAAAATCAACCTGATTTGCTCGAAACCAATAATTGCATTATCCGGGAATGAAGAATTGGCTTACAATTGTAAAATTAGAACAACTTATTATAGAGAAAAAAATTTAGTATATCAACATTTATTTTATTGCTGAATTTTACAAATTTTTAAACTTCAACTGAATAGCATAAAATAAAATTTAATTCATTATTCACTCAAATTATCTATAATCGATTTTAAACTCTTCCACTATCTCTCCTGGTATATAAATTTAGTTAATTCAATTTTTAACATATACTTTCAGATTGATCACAATTCCTAATAGAAAAAATTTCAGAAATACAGTTTGTTTTTTTCCTAAATTTACTTAATCTTTAGACGACTTCCGAAACCGCTATCGACCATTCCACTTAAAAACAAACTCAAAAGGTTTGAGATGAAAATCTATCATGCTGCCATCCTGTTCTTTTTCTTTCTTTCAACTGTGCTCATTGCCCAACAATCCAGCCACCCCAAGTATGAATTCCGCGGCGCCTGGATAGCCACTGTTATCAATCTCGACTGGCCCTCAGCACCGGGTCTCACCACCGCCAACCAGCAAAAACAATTGACCGATCTTTTGGATCAGTTAAAATTGGCAGGCATAAACGCTGTGATTTTTCAAGTCCGCAGTGAATGCGATGCAATGTACGATTCTCCACTCGAACCCTGGTCCTTCTGGCTCACCGGCAAACAAGGAAAGGCCCCGAATCCCTACTACGATCCGCTGGAATTTGCCATCGAAGAAGCCCACAAAAGGGGCATGGAATTGCACGCCTGGTTTAATCCCTACCGTGCATCGCGTGAAATTGGGAACTACACTCAGGCAGAAAATCATGTTATCAACCAACATCCAGACTGGATTATAGCCAAAGATAAGATCAGAATTCTAAATCCCGGGATTCCGGAAGTAAGAGAATTTATCAAATCCGTTGTTATGGATATTGTCCGCCGTTACGATGTTGACGGTATACATTACGATGATTATTTTTATCCATACCCACCAAACACAATTTCGAACAGTGATGATAATGCAGCTTTCACAGCAGATCCGCGCGGTTTTACAAATCGAGGCGACTGGCGGCGGGACAATATCAATTTATTTGTTAAAAATCTCGGCGATAGTGTTCGCACAGCCAAACCGTGGGTTAAATACGGCGTCAGCCCGTTTGGTTTGTGGAAAAGTGGTATACCTGCCGGCACTTGGGGATTGGATGCCTATAACTCTATATATACGGACTCGAAAACCTGGCTGGAATCGCAATATGTTGATTATTTGACGCCTCAACTATACTGGCCACATGATCACGCGGATTTCGTCGGCCAGGATTATTTTAAATTGATGACCTGGTGGGCAACGAGTGCTGCATTCGGTGAACGGCATCTTTATCCAGGCATTGCCCTTTACCGACAAACGGATTGGCCATCCTATGAAATAAAAAATCAGATCAGGGAAAATCGCGAAAATCCAGATGTGCTTGGCAGTGTCCTTTTCCGCGCAAGAAATTTAGAAGAAAATCCCAAGGGATTTACCGATGAACTAAAAAACAATCTCTATCGCGATCCGGCGATAACCCCAACGATGGCCTGGAAAAACAGCATTGATCCCAACATGCCGCAAAATGCACGATTTGAACTGATTGCAGGCACCAATTCCTACGGGTTAAAATGGGATGTTCCTGCAATTGCCGCCGATGGAGATTCAGCACGTTTTTATAGCGTCTACCAGTTCACCACGCCCAGCATTACCCCGGATGACCTCGAAAATGCAGTTGATATGCTCGATATTACCGGCAATACTCATTTAATTCACGCCATCGAAACGGAAGGAATCGGACCTTTATATTATGTTGTTACGGCATTGAATCACTATTCTCTGGAAAGCCCGATGAGCTCAGTCATCGAAGTGAATGCCCCGGAATCACCGATGCTTGCTTTCCCGGCGGAAGGCAACATCGTCGGTGATCCAACTCTGGCATTGCACTGGAACAATCCGGGCGAAGTAGCATCCTATCACCTGAACGTTGCAAACGATGCCGATTTTCTCAATGAAATTTTTGATCAGGATGGCATTACAGATACTTCGTGGACCTTGACTGAGCTGGAGGGTTTATCCCGTTACTACTGGAAAGTAAAAGCCAGCAATGCCGGCGGCGGCAGCCCGGCATCAATTATTGGATCATTCACGACGGGATTTCCACGTGAACCATTGCTTGCTTCACCGACAAATTACATCCGGGAAGTAGCGACCGATTTAGATTTAACCTGGCACGTGACGGACAGCGCGAAAACATATCACTTGCAGCTATCCACAGCAAAAGCATTTGCAGAGACAGATATTATTCTTGATGAAATCGAAATCTCCGACACGACCTTTGCTGTCACTGATCTGACACCGGGAACCTTTTATTACTGGCGCGTCAAAGCAGAAAATGATTACGGAGCCGGTAACTGGTCTACCATATTTCGCTTCAAAACACAAACTCCATCCACCGTCGCAGAAAATAATCAACTGCCGGACGAATATCATTTGTGGCAAAATTATCCCAATCCATTTAATCCAAAAACCACCATTGCTTTCGATTTAGTTGAGCAGGGTGCTGTGCATCTCGTCGTTTTTGATCTGCTTGGTCGCGAAGTAACCACGCTGGTCGATGAAGTAAAAATGCCCGGCCATCATATTGTTACATTTGACGGTAGCCGTTTGACATCCGGAATTTATGTCTATCGCTTGATGGTTAATGGAATTGTTCACAGCAAACGCATGTTGTTAGTGAAATAATGAAATATTTCGCTTTTGATTACCGGCAAACTGGATCGGGAGAAAAACACCAATTTATTTTTGCCATTCCATGTGCCGAAGTTCATTAAATTGAACTTCGGCGCTCTTTAAAGGAATTAGCATGCTTAAAAATTGTAGATTAAACCTTATTTTTATAATAACTTGTGCTCTGGTTGGCTCAACACTTTACGGACAAATAAATGATATTGCCATACAACCGCATGAGACTGGATATCTATCCCTTCAAGTAGAATCTCAAGGGGTACAGGCAGGCAATTTGATTGGTCTGTCTTCCGGACCCCGATATATATTAGCGAGTGGACTTACTGCAACCCAACTTTTTTTTCCCGTAAAGTTGAAGCAGGAAGAACGAATAAATACCAGCCCAAACTCCTTTGCGCTTCATCAAAATTTCCCCAATCCATTCAATCCGGAAACAACTATTAAGTTTGATATTGCAATGCAAAGCTCAAGTGCCAACCCTTTCATTACCGGGGAAACATTCGTTACTTTAAAAATTTATAACCTGGCTGGACAGGAAATAAATACGCTTCTGCAAAAAAATCTAATATCTGGGGAATATTCCATCCTTTGGGACGGAAAAAACTACCATGGTCATGCTGTGCCATCCGGTTTATATATTTACGTTTTGCGCGCAGGCAATCTGTTAAAATCCCAAAAAATGCTACTGCTCAAATAAGGAAAATTTTCCTTATTTTACTAAAATCATTTTTCGGCCCAGTATAAATTCCTGTGTTTGCAGCTGATAAAAATAAGTGCTACTGGTAACTAGTTTGCCTGCTCCATTTCTGCCATCCCAGGAAATTACGTGATTTCCTGCCACACAAGGTCCATTCAAGATCTGCCGCACTTGCCTTCCCTGCACATCAAATATTGTTAGCAAAACTTCGCCGGGCTTTTGCAGTGAAAATAAAATTGTTGTCGCCGGATTAAATGGGTTTGGGTAATTTTGATAGAGCAGCACCGATTCCGGTTGCAATCCCTGCGGTTGAGCATCAACTGAGCTCAGGATTGTTCGAGGATGCTGAACAAAAAATTTCCAAAAGAGCTCGGGATAGGAGAGCCCCGAATCATCATTAGTCCCATTTGCATAAATATGCCCCATATCATTCACCATCAGAAATTTAAACTCATTATTAGCACCAATCAAGCTTTGTGTAAAGTTCAAAGTAGTGAAATATGGAGTGTCGATATTGGCGGTGTACAATGAATCCAAGTCTAAAATTTGCAAGTATCTGTTTATGACAGTCCGCAAATAGCGTTCTTGCATAATTTCTGCAGGATCGGTGGGAAATGGCTCCTCCCGTTCGGCCGCACCAAGTTGTTTGTTATCCCGCGTACCAACGCTGACAAACACATTGCCCACCTCATTCTCTTTCGGCTGCAAGGTCTGGCTTGGAAAACCGACACCCGTGGCAAAGGCGGCAAAAACATCCGGCATTTCTATGAGCAGTCGCGTATTAACAAACCCACCACCATTTGAATATCCTGAAGCAAATATACGTTTTCTATCCACATTAAAAGTAGCGATGAGTCGTTCCAGAATTTTTTGTACAAACCGCACATCATCTTTCAAGTCTGTTCCGTCAGGCACCAAATCGATTAAGTTAAAGCGATTCCATTTGGTTTGCTCCGCATTTTTATATTCTATGAAATATGCCAGGGCTGAAGGAAAAATAGCGAGTGCATTTTCTTTTTCGGCTTTTTCAATCCATCCAGAATTTTGTGCTATATTTTCGCCATCACTGCTCGTACCATGAAACATAAAAATAAGCGGGATTTCAGATATTGAATCATAGCCTGTTGGGACATACACAAAAAACTCCCTCTCCGTAGAGTCAACTTGCATGGAATATTGATTCAGTCCAGTTTGATAGCTGAGAGCCGTGTCTGCAACGATTTGTGGGAGACAGAAATTGATAGGTGTAAGAAGTAGAATTATATGAATGGTCAGGGATTTATAATTCTTCATTTTAAAATTCCTGTTATTTATTGATTTACAAAACTTATCCGCACTGGATAAAAATTAAAATAAAGCAGACGCACAAAATTAAGAGAAAAAGAATGGAGCACATTTGGCACATCTTTTATCATATTATACCCGAATTTTTAGTGTCCCCGGAAGAATTGGTGATTAACTTTTCGAAAAATTCGTTGAAAATTATCGAATTAATAACATTTTACGGCTTAAATCCTGATTCGCTGTTTTGAGCCGGTAAAAAAAGAGCCCGCTGGATAATTCATTGGCCGCCCAATTAATTTGATAACTTCCCGCAATTTGCTTTTCATCGACGAGAACTGAGACAATCCGTCCCTTTACATCGTAAATTGTTAGTTTAACCCGCCCCGTTTCAATCAAATCGTAGCTGATTGTTGTTTGCGGATTAAAAGGATTTGGATAGTTTTGGTGTAAACGGCTTTGATATGGCCAGGAATAATTTTCTTGAACGATGGATGGGTGATTATTGCTGAGGTCATAAAGTTTGCCGCCACCAGGCTCGAGTGTAATCTCAAAAGTAGTGCCAAGGCGATCCATGTGGAAAGCGCTGTTTTGCCACTCTCCTGAGCTTGCATTGAATGCACGAATTTGATCGAAACGCCAGGCTGAGCTGATGGTGGCTGTCACGCTATCCTGGTAATTTTTGTTCATCAATAAAACAAAATCTTCCTCATTTTCATCCTTAAAAAAACCGGCAATGAGGTCAGCACTGGCGGAAATCTCCGAAACGATTCCATTTTCAGGATAAGTGGTTTCATCTCCCAGGCCTGGCTTCGAATGCAAAACCGAAATCGTACGCAGCGGCAGCATTTCCTGGCCAAGATTTTTTATTTCAGGATTCAACTTTGTGATGGAAGTCACAATTTTATCACGATCCGGATTCCCTGTTACTCCCCAATTGCCATGCCAGTGAAACCAGATTAGACCTTTGACACCATAAGCCAGAGATGCGTAAGCCAACCAACGGTGTTCCGCTTCAGAGGGAGTGCGCCAATTAAGGTGTTCTTCCACCGTACCATTGGTGCCGATGGCCTGCACAATATTAAAGAACGGCAGGTTGTAGCGCAAAGCGTACTTACGCATCACACGAATATTGGTAAAAAACAATCCGCCATCATAGCCGTTGTGAAAAGTATAACGGTCATAGCTAAGATGCTCCAACTTCGTCTGATCCAGCAACTGCTCAATGTAATCCCTGTGTTCTGCATCTCCATTGCCCGGCCAGATATTTACAAACGAAAGCCGTGTCGGATCTTTCTCACGCAGATAACGCACTACCTTGCCAATATTGGGGAAAGTGACAGCGTAAGGTTCATCGCAAATGTGGTAGCCGAGCATATTCGGATTATTGCGAAACTTTTCGATTATTGGATCCAACCGCGCCAGCATTTCTGCGGTTATTTCCGGGGCCGAGTTTGTGGAAGGATCACGCAAATATTCATCACCACCCAAAAGATGGGTCACCAGAATAAAATATTTCAGGTCATATTTTTCATACAGCTGAATGAGATCATCATCCGGTCGCACCCACAAACCGACATCAAAATTGGCCGATTTGTAACTATCGACGACTGCGTCTTCATAGGGCGGCGGATACCAGGCATACGGCGGCGACCAGGCGCTGAGCAGAAATTCTTCTTGCTGCCAGAATTGATCAGTCACCGGTAACGTCAAAATCGATTCCACCGTATCTTCATCGGAAAAAACGGTGAGGGATAAATCAAACTCCCCTATTTCTTCACATTGAATTTGCCATTCCAACGTATCGACCAGCGCGGCGAATAATTCACCGTGAGCGTTTTCCAGCTGCCCTTCAACCAGAGAAATATCTTCAGGTAAGTTCAATTCACTGCGCAGCGCTGCTTTCGCATCGCCGCTATTGATTACTGTGGCAAAGAGTGGAATTGTCTCCCCTGGTTTGATTATTGTGCGAAAAGTTTTAAAACTGGAAATAGCCGGAAGTGGGCCGGAATGCACAATGCGAATATAATCAATTTCCACGCGTGCATCAAGCGGGGCATGAATCATCAAGGATGGAATTTTGATTAATTGATCCTGCCATTTTTTATTTAAAAACAGCGCCAACCGGTATTCATGAAAGAGCGAATCAGCGAAAATATCAAACTGATGAAAACCCCAGTCCCCGGTGTCGAGGTCCCATTTAAGCATCGCGGAGGTAGCTCCCGGCGTTTTCATGCGCAGCACTACATAGCCAAATTCAGCGGCTGCAAGCTCAAATTCGCTGCTTTTTAAGGATGGAAAGGCGCCAACAGCCCGGGCGGTGAGCACACCATTTTCAACCGTTAAATCTTCAAAATTAGCCGCAACCTGCCATCCATCGGCTTGGCCATCATCGTTAAATTCCCAGGCAATTCCAACCTGCTCCTGCGCATAAATCACCGATCCGTCAATATGTAAAAACAATAGAAAAATTGCAAAAAGTGATGCCATCTTTTTCATTTTTCCCTCAAATTTTAAGCGTCACGGAAGGTGCGAAGTCCCAAGGTGAGTCATTTAAACTGAATATATTTCCCGCTGAGTCGCAGAGCCCGCAAAAAAAATAAAGAATTTTAAACTTTACGGCTCTGCAGTTTTGCGTATGATTCCATTGTTCTGCTGCACGGACATCACGCTTATTCACAAAGCGCGGCATCCGGATTTTTCCACTGAAATGACCGGGAAATTTCCCGCTCGTATAATTCAATTTCAGCCGCGGTTTTACGCGCACCCCATCCCAATTCATCAGAGAGCAGCCATGCGATTTGCTCCACCTTTTTTTTATCAGCGCCAATTCTCAATCCGATGAGTGAGCGCCGCAACAGAACATCGGAAAGATGGCAGACTTTTTCGTGGCGTAAAATCGAGATTATATCCGCAATCGTTTCCGGTGCATCCGGATAAACGGGATTCAAGGTATCCGGTTTTTCAGCGATTCGCTGTGATTTTTCTTCCCGGCCGGCGCCGTAAATCAACTGGTAATTATTTTCCACATGAGAAAACTGCAAGAGTTGCGTACTGTCCTGTTCAAGCCCATTGGCGCCGGGCAAACGCAATTGGCTCGTCAAACATTCTTTGTCAATCGCTAATAATTCACAAACGAGATCGGATACTTCTTCGGCCAATTGACGGTAAGTGGTAATTTTGCCACCAATCACTGAAATAAACCCGGTTTCCCTATTATCTTTAACATGACGGTGCAGAAAATGGCGCCGGGTAACAGCTCCGGCTTTTTTGCCATTTGCCACTGGTGGCAGTGGACGAATACCGCTGTAAGTCATCAAAATATCTTCTTTTTTCAAAGCAATTTCAGGCAGCAAGGCATTGGTTTCCTGCTCGAGATATTCAATTTCAGCAGCACAGATGTGCGCTTCCTGTGGCTGGTTATCGAAAAAGAGATCTGTTGTGCCGATGAGCAAATTTTCACGCTCAAATGGCAGGATAAAAAACGGGCGGCCATCAGAAAAAGCCGGGGAATAAATTGCGTGTCGCAGCTCGATTGAATTGCGAACGATGATGTGCGAACCTTTTGTACCCCCGACAAGCCGTGGATTGACGCCATCGATAAATGAAGCAATTTCATTGACCCACGGGCCGCTGGCATTGATGACAACTTTACACTCAATTTCTAATTCTTTGCCATTTTCATCCTGAACTTGCACTCTGAAGAGGTCGTTCCCGTTCTGTTCGACAGCAATGACTTCATGATAATTATTGCATGTGACACCATGTTGTTCAGCATCCAAAATATTTTCAACGGTCAATCGCTCCGGCAAGGGGACCTGGCAATCGTAGTAGGTAAATCCGCCCTTTAAATCAGCCTGGCGAAGATTATGCTCCTTCTGTAATATACCGGAACTTGAATGCAATTTATGGCCGGGAAGTTTTTTACCAAGGGCCAAAATATCGTAAAGGGTCAAGCCGGCTTTGAGTAAAAACCGACCGTGCTCGTGGTTAGTATAAACCGGCAATAAAAATGGAAGCGGGAAAACCAAATGGGGCGCAATTTTTAAAAGTATTTTGCGCTCGGTTAAAGATTCGTGAACGAGCTTAAAATCAAAGTATTCCAAGTAACGCAGCCCCCCATGAATCAAGCGAGTCGAAGCGGCCGAGGTACCGCTGGAAAAATCATTTTTTTCGAATAAAACCGCAGAAATACCGCGCAGCCCAAGATCGCGGGCGATTCCGGCGCCGTTAATTCCACCACCGATAATAACGACATCTTTTTTATCTAACATGAGGTATTCCAATCAGATTAATTTACGTATATATTTGCCATCGCCGTCGTTCAGAAAAACCCAAAATAATAGCAGGAAAATAATTTCCTTCACACAGTGTTTTTGGGGAATAATTTTCAAACCAGGTGTTGCAGTCAATCATTGTTATGGTAAATTATAATTTAATATTAAAGATGCCAGTCGTTACTTTGCCGAAGGGATTATTTGCCTTAAAATATCGCAGACTTTTTGGGATTAAAAACAAAGAATATTGTCAACTATGAGCAGGTAGTGCAATAAAAAAGGAATGCAATTTGCGTTTGATTAATTCACTAATTATAAACTACTTCGGCAAATCTGAGGTGGTTGGATGCACGTTAATCTTTTCAGCAATTCGCTGCAGCCTCGCCGGCTTTCCGATTAAAAAACCAAATTTACTAAAGTAAGAATGCGTATTTTTTAAAATAAAGTCGATTCAGGAGGAACAGATGAGTTCAAATTTATTTACCCGGCCCGATTCAACCGATTTTCGCGATTTAATTTATCAACCCACGCTCATTCCGCTCAGATCACAGATTATTCCTGCCTTAGAATTTATTAATATCCGGCACCAGGGCTATGAAGGGGCTTGTACTGGATTTGCGCTGGCCGCTTTAATCGATTATTTCAACCACAGCCAGAAAAACACGGAGAACGTTAGCGCGCGCATGCTTTATGAAATGGCGAAACGGCACGATCAATGGCCCGGGGAAAACTATCAGGGATCCAGTGCGCGGGGCGCGATGAAAGGCTGGCAAAAAAATGGCGTTTGCCCCGACATAGACTGGCCGTTTATTCAGAAAAAACCCGGTTATCTCACCGCCGAGCGACAGAGGGCAGCCTTTAAATATCCACTCGGTGCTTATTACCGTATCCACCGCCGAAGAAATGATCTGCAAGCGGCTATCAACGAAACAGGAGCCGTATTTGTGACCGCAGCCAGCCACAAAGGCTGGGAAAATCAATTTATGAAGAACGGGTGGATCGATCACAGCTACGCCCAAAATGCGCCCGGGGGACACGCCTTCGTTTTGCTGGGTTATACGGCAGAAGGTTTCATTATTCAAAATTCCTGGGGGGAGAACTGGGGTGGCATCACGCTCGATGGGAAAACGTATCCTGGTTGTGCGCTTTGGAGCTATTATGACGCTGAATTGAACATGTGGGATGCCTGGATCGCCCGCACCGCCTTGCCGATAAAAACCACAGGTACGCACTCAAACTCCGTGAGTCGAGACGGGCAAAAATCCCGGGCTTCAGCGCCAGCTCAGTACCAGATTCGGGATCATTATGTTCATATCGATGACGGAATTTATGATGAATTCGGAGACTTCCCTTCAAATGAAAACCAGGTTGCTGAAATAATGGAACAAGTAACCGACGGCGATAAACCAGGCAATCCTCGCCACATCGTTTTATATGCCCATGGCAGTGTCAGCAATGTGAAAGCGGCAGCAAAACGGGTGGCGGCCTGGCGGCAGGTTTTTGCGAAAAACAAAATCCACGAAATCCACTACATATGGGAAGCTGGACTCATTGAAGAGCTCAAAGATGTGGTTCTCGGCAAGGAAAATAAAGTCGTTGAACGCACCGGAGAAATTTCAGCGGGGAGCGACCGGATAATCGAACGATTTTCACAGCCACCGGGACATGCTTTGTGGCAGGAAATGCAAGCGGAGGCATTTCGCGCGTTTCAAAAAAAAGGCGCCGGCACGGATTCGATTGACAAACTGATCGAGCAATTGCAAAAAATGCCGCCGCACAAGCGGCCGGAAATCCATCTCGTTGGGCACAGCACCGGCGCAATTTGGTTGGGTCATCTCCTAAAAAGATGGCGAGCTCTCGATGGGCCTACGATAAAAAATTTGATTTTATTTGCTCCGGCCTGTACGACGAATTTTTATAATACACTCATTTATCCAGCGCTTGTTGCCAATCAGGTGCAGCATCTCCATCATTTTCAATTAGACAAAAACAGGGAAAGGCACGATAATGTCGCACAGGTCTATCGCAAATCGATATTGTATCTTGTTTCACAATCTTTTCAAAAACGGCGAAAGATCGTGCCAATTATGGGAATGGAAAAATATCAAAATAAACTCAAAAATGCGGGTATAGCTAATCGCCTGAGCACGTACAATCCCGAAGATAACAGAGAAGCAACCAGGGCTGAAAACCATGGTAATTTTGATAATGACGCAACCACAATGAACCGAATGCTGGAAATCGTAATCGGAAAAATACCAAAACACCGTTTTAGTGAAGCAAATCATTTGCGCGGTTATTAATGCAAGCAAAGAAATGACTTCGAATCGACTATCTTTGCAGCAAAACGGTCAATTCTTTTTGAAAAAATACAAGGTACTCACCGAGTAAAATGTGAACGAAAAAAACAAGAATAGAGGAAAGAAAACCAGACCCGACAAAATCCCTTCCTCGTACATTGCATAAAGTAAAAAAACCACAAAAATAGACATCGGCCAGGTTGCGGCAGCCGCTTGCATCATATTTAAATTCTGCTTCTCATCGAAGATATCTTTGCCGCCTCCGGATTTTCTCAGCATGGCTGTGTATATATAGACAAATAAAATGGGAAGAAGAATCAGTTCAAAATAATGCCGCTCCATAACCAACTCCGGCCACATAAATGACACAACAATGCCCACTCCCCCAAAAATGATCCCGATTATATTCATGCTATAAAACAGTTCGATGTTCACTCTAAACTTCTGTGCGAATTTAGTTTTGGGCAGAATCCAATAGAGTAATGTCACCAAAACAAAAACGGATACAAGAAAAAATTTGATATTCATTTTTACCTCGCTTATTCTGTTAGTTTTTGGTTGGATTATTCGCTTTATGCAACATTCTCATCATCATTTATTATGAAAAAAATTTCATCAACCGGTTTATCAAAATATTTTGCGATTTTCAGTGCCAGCAAAGTAGATGGAACGAATTTATTTTTTTCTATGGAAAGAATTGTCTGTCTTGTCACACCGATCACTTCAGCCAGCGCTTGTTGCGAGGTCTCATTTTTATCAAAACGGCATCTTCTGAGATGATTACCTAATTTCATAATTAGCTCTCTCCGTATATTATGTATTACTTTATGTAAAGTTTACTGTACCAGGATAAAAATTTAGTCAATCAATGTCAAGTATTTTTTACATTATGTAATAAATATTTTACTAATTAATATCTACACACGTTCAAAGTATAAATTACGGATTGCTTGTTCAGATCACTATCGCAGCAATTGCACACAAGCTTAATTTGGCACATATCTCTTGATTTTAAGCGTCAAGAACTGCCGGTTTACAGGAACACTGTTGCATGTTGTCATCGCTTTAAAAGCAGGCATTATTTAAGCAGTGAATATCATTAAAAAGTTCAATATGCTTTTAAATATACGTTGATACTCAACAAATTATTTTTATTTTAGTTAAATTAATATGGATGAAAAAATTTTCCGCTTTTTCAAAATAAATCCTTTACAGAGAAAAAAAGATTAATTATTTATATGTATCTCAAATTTCCACACAGCGCCAAATATTAACTTTGTAATTTAGTTTTACCCCGTGCCAACGCCAAATCTTCACCACAATTTCGAATGACTTTAAAATGCTGTTTTTATAATATTTTAACTATAATTTTACACGGATATTTTCCGGTAAAATCAACTGGAGTGTTTTATGAAAACTTTTGAAGACGACCTCAATTTTTTAAAGCAGCATGCTGACGTTGTAGTTCTGGAGGCAAAAGATTCCCAAGCCCGGCTCGCCGCCGTGCCCGCCATGCAAGGCCGGATTATGACAAGCACTCTCGACGGTGATGAAGGCATGAGTTTTGGCTGGATCAATCGTGAACTTATTTCAATTCACGAGCGCCAGGCGCACATCAACACAATTGGTGGCGAAGACCGCTTTTGGCTTGGACCCGAGGGTGGGCAATTTGGACTGTTTTTCGAAAAAGGCGATCCATTCAATTACGAACACTGGCACGCCCCGGGCCCTGTCGATTGGGGCTGGTGGGTACTTGCAAACCGCGGCGCCGATCGGGCCCATTTTTATAAAAAATTCAATCTGACAAATTACAGCGATACACAGTTTGAACTTTCAGCAGATAGAAAAATTCGCCTCCATTCGAAGCCAGAAATAAGTGAAATTTATAATATTAAAACGCCTCCCGAATTAAAAATTGTCAGTTTCGAATCACAAAATACAATCACAAATCTTGGATCAGATGCCTGGGTTGCGGACACTGGCTTATTATCAATCTGGATTCTCGGCAAGTTCAATTCTTCGGTATCTACGACGGTTGTGCTCCCCTATGTTCTGGGCTCAGAAGCCAAATTGGGGCCGGTTGTCAATGACCAATATTTTGGCAAAATTGGACCAGATCGCCTAAAAATTGATGAAAACGGCTTCGTGTTTTTTAAGGGAGACGCAAAACACCGCTGCAAAATTGGCCTCACGGCGCATCGTGCTAAAAATATTATGGGAAGTTACGATAAAAAACACCGGATATTGACACTTGTAAATTTCACATTCCCCGGCAAGGGACACAAGTATGTAAATTCCCTCTGGGGAATTCAAGAGGAACCCTATGAGGGCGATGTGGTGAATACATATAACGACGGCCCCTATCAACCGGATGGAAAACAAATTGGTCCGTTCAATGAATTGGAATCTTCTTCGCCGGCTGCAGCTTTAGCGCCCCACGATAGTTTGACGCATATTCATCGGACAGCACATTTCCAGGGATCGGAGGCTAAACTTAGCCAGGTCACCGAACAAACGCTTGGCCTTTCCTTGTCTGACATTATCGCCGCGTTTGGTTGATATCAATCAGCAAAATTGATTTAAAAATCTTCTGACTCCAACCCTGATCTGGAAACTGCACGAACCAATTTCCAGATCAGAAAGCTGTCTTTTTGCTCCTCCCCAATTTCCCCTTCCAACTTTTAATCGAAATTGAAATCCGGTTTCTATCAGCTGACCGACCCATTATTTTATCCTTTATTTTATTAAAACAGATAATAAAGAAGTGATGTATTTAAAATAATAATTTCTAATAAAAATACGGCAAAACAATATTTACAAAAGACCAAACCAGTTATTAATTTCTATAAATCATCCTTTTTCATATTTTATTTTTTAACAATTTCTCCAAAATCTAAGCAGAAATAAGAACATTTCCTTTATTGATCCCAATCCCACATAAGTCCAAGCCAATTAAAAAACCTTGCACTCCATTCATTAAATAAATTTCTAATTAATTTTTTTACCAAATTTTTGACATTAATAAAACTTCATTAAAACCACCTATTTTTAAGAATTTTTAAATACAATTTCTCAACAATAAGAAATGGCAAATTAATACCAAAAGAATTAACAAAAATATTTACAGCAGCTTAGGTTGGCTTTTATTATCTGGCACTGTTATTGAAAAACTACATTTTCGAATACAGGATAATTTGTTTTAGAAAACACAGATTTAGAAAAACAGATTAATTGATCGCCAGACAGGGCGTCTATCCAAAATGTGCGAAACCTGTACTACCAAACTATAAACTTATAATATTATGTGAATGAGAATCCAGGTTCTCAAAAATTCTACTCAAAGAAGGAGCATTTTTATGAAACGCAGGGTATTTTTACTGATTATTCTTATTTTACTTGTCCCGGCAACAACCATGTTCGCTGGCACAAATGGCTATTTATTAAACTGTTTTTGTGCCCGTTCATTTGCTCGTGGCGCAACAGTCATGGCCATTCCTGATAATGGTTCTGTTCTTCTGGCTAATCCGGCAGGCCTTGCCTACCTACCACACCGTGGATTGGGTGTTGGTCTCGGTATTTTAGCGCCGTCCGTCAAATTTGAGAATGGCGTAAATGAGCTGACCGAAGCCAACCAATCCTACTACCCGATGCCATTCTTTTCCTACGTTGATCCGATGGTAGGCAGCAAATGGGCGTGGGGATTTGGATTTAATGTAGTTGGCGGCATGGGAACTGATTATGAATTAAAGCACGACCTGTTTCGTGATCAGACGGGTGCGCTCATCGATCAGGAATATTATTCCAATTTTGGCTACATGAAAATCGGACCTGGCTTTGCCTATCAAATCAACGATAATTTTTCAATCGGAGCCGGCGTACAGGTTTATTACGGAATGCTCGATTTCAAAATGCCTTTTAGCCTCGAACCAGTTTCCAGCCTGAACGGAATTGCCAACCCGATGAACAACATGACTTTCGGTCAACTGTTCGCTGCTGATCCTGCATTAGGTGGATTCGGTTATTCAGAAGTGACAGCTTATGCAGAATTGAACGACCTTACCGGATTTGGCTTCGGCGCCAATATTGGCCTTTATTATGAAGTGAATGATAAATTCTCAATTGGCGTAGCATACACAAGTCCTACGACGATGAATTTTACTGGCGATGCCAAAATGGATATGACCGCCCAATTAAACGATGCCTTCGGTAAAGCAGTGCAGGGCGTAATGATGCAAAATCCAACATTTACTGTTGAACAAGCGCAGGGTGCTGTCATGCAAATGTTCGGTGACATGGGAATCAACATGCAAGAAGGCGTTGCTACCGATTATACCGATGTTGAGGTTGATTTTGATGTGCCGGCAAAAATTGCCTTCGGTTTTGGCCTCAAACCGGCGCAAAAACTGACACTCGGCCTGGATATTGAATACATCCAGTGGGAAGATGCCTTTGATAATATGCCAATGGCATTCAAAAAAGGTACAAATGCAAACATCAATACGATGATCAATGGTGATGCTGCAGACGGTACTTTTGACTACGATTTTCCACTTGCCTGGGAAAATATCTGGAATTTTAAAATGGGTGCTGACTTCAAATTAAATGAAAAAACAAACTTAAGAGCCGGTTACATCCACGGAAGTAATCCAGTTCCAGCGAACACTGTTTTTTCAATTTTTCCAGCGATTGTTGAAGATCATCTGACGATGGGTATTGGGCATAAATTTGGCAATATCGCATTAGACCTTGCCTATATTCACGCTTTTAACAATTCACAAGAAGCTGTTTCAACGGGCCACCTCATTGGCAACGAATACAATGGCAGCGTTGATGAATTAAGCGAAAACCTGTTTATGACGACAGTTGGTTTTAGTTTCTAATAACTCTCAAACTTAATTTCAAGAGCCCTGTAACTTCTATTTAGTATTTGCAGGGCTCTTTTTTATTGTCCAGGTAATTTTTTTTAAAACTCAGATTTCGTACAAAACATTTAATTTTCTCCCAGACTATTTCTTCATCAACTCCAAAAATATTATGCTATTTAAAGAAAAGATTTTCGATACCGAACACAGATTTGTGTATCCAAATTATTTATCATACTTTGTAATTTTTTTTCATAATATTTTTATTTTACAAATTTTTTCATTATATTTTCTAATTATTATTGCATTTTTCTGATTGTATCATTTTAACTAAATCATCCACTATTTATTAGTGGGTGATATTGCTATATTTTTACGGACACAATGTTAAGTTAGTGTGAATCCCATATCACTAACCGAGAATTTAAAAAATGAACAAGAAACAAAGTCGCCGTCGTTACAGCGCAGAATTCAAAAGAAGTGC
>QQUE01000008.1 GCA_008501765.1 Calditrichota bacterium | reverse complement strand
TTGGGCTGCAAATTGACTGATTTTATGAAAAAAACAGCTTGTATTACAGTTTTTGACTCAATAAAAACAATAAGTTAACTTGATTAGGAAATCGCAAATTTAGTAACTCTGTATGTTAATTAAAAACAATAACTTCTGAATTTTGTGAAACCCTATTTTTAATAAAACTACTTAGATTTACATTTGCGCAATTGTATCAACAGACCATAAGTATATTATAATCAAAAATTTTAGACAAGACCACCATCCTAATTGGAGGAGGATTGTACCGTGAAAGCGCTCAAAAAAATTTTTTACATCATCGTTTTATTAGCCGCAGTTTTTTTTGTAGTGGCCCTGTTTCTGCCAAAAGAATTTGTATTGGAACGTGAAGTCACCATCAACAAACCTGCTGAAGTTGTCTTTGCCCAAGTAGTAAATTTTGAAAATCGTGTAAAATGGAGTCCCTGGGCTGCGCTCGATCCAGGTGCTGAGAATACCTATGAGGGTACAATGGGTGAAATTGGTTCTTCGTGGATGTGGGAAGGGGATCCTGAAAAAGTTGGTACAGGATCACTGGAAATTGTCAATCTTAAGTTAGGCCAACTTATCGAAACTAAACTGGTATTCGTATCTCCTCGTGCTGGTGAAGCGAACGGACGTTTCACCTTCAATCAAACTGATACCGGCACAAAAGTTATGTGGCATTTTGATCAAAAACTGGCATATCCCGTTGAACGGTATGTCGGTATGTTTTTACTGGATGGGATGCTGGGACCGAAATTCGAAAGTGGATTGCAAAAATTAAAAACCCAGTGCGAAGCTTTGCCGGAAGAACAGATGGAAGAATCTACAGCGAAGGAGGAGGGTGGCGCTTAATCATATTTGGTTGAGCGAATTTGCGAAAGGGGCTTTCCCAACCGGGCAGCCCCTTTTTTATTTTCACTATGCCCGGGATTAACGAATCGCAAATAATAAAATATAGTATTTTCCGCTTACTTGAACTTTAAATTTGTGTTGCTGCAGATATTTTTTATAAAACATAATGTCCTTCACCAGAAGTGAAAGCTCTGGTTCAGAATAATTTTTTACATGCGCCCCGTATTTAATTTCCCCGTCAAAATACCGGCTATTTGGAAAACCAAATATCAGTGCAGACTCTGCCCCGACATGCGCTTGCACGAGCTGTCGCAACAAATTCTGTCGGTCAATTCCCGGGCTTTGCAATGTGCCGATTGAGATAATGAGATCAAATTGGCCAAGACTGAGGTTGGCTAACGTATTAATATCAGCACAAATAAACCGATGATTTTTACCCGAAAATCGGTTTCGGGCGACATCAATTGCCGATTGTGAAAAATCAATACCTGTGAGCTCTAAAGATTCAAAACAATCTCTTGCCATGACGTTTTTTAATGCAACAAATTCATCACCCTTATTTACTCCCAAATTCAATACGCGCCAGCCCGGTTTAATTTGAATCTGTTGCAGCAATCGAGTATAATCGAAAAGAAAAGTGGGCTCTTCGAGTTTGTTAATTCGGAAATAAGTCGAATTTGCTCCATATTTTTCGCTTTTATCAGGAAAATGCTGATGATGCCAATCTTCATTTTTATCAACGATCTGAAGGCGAATTTTTACCCACATTTCATCCACGGGTTGCGGAAGTAATAAGCGACAATCAAGATACTCTGCCAAATCCTGCCAATTTTTTAATGAGCGGTGTGGCAATTTTTTTGAATTCAGCTCCCCACTGTACCTGCCAATTCCCAGATCCGGATTAGAGACAATAAATTCAATTACATGCCCCGGGGAATTATTAATTTCAACCTGATTACGAATCCATGAAATAATATCAGCAAGTGTTTCGATCGTAAATTTTTTCATTTAAAAGTATAATTAAATCTCCTGTCTAAAAAAACACTTTTAAATAGCCCAGAAGGCTCTATATTTAAACCTTCAGCCAAACCTATGTGGAGAAATTATGAATTTATTCAAACTATTGATTTTTACCCTGCTCTCAATTCTCTATGCCACTTCATCTTTTGCCGGGCAAAAAGTTACGGGTATCGTTTACGAGGACAGAAATGGCAACGGTACGCGCGATCAGGGCGAACCTGGCATTTCCGGAGTCGCTGTTTCGAACCAAATTGATGTCGTGCAAACCGATACAAAAGGCCGATTTAACCTTGCTGTTACGGAGCGGACGATCATTTTTATTACCAAACCTCCGGGGTATCAGATTCCACTAAATAAAAAAAACTTACCACAATTTTATTACCTGCATTTTCCAGATGGATCACCAAAAACTTTTAAATTTGCGGGCATAGCCCCTACTGGAAAATTGCCGGAATCGCTAAATTTCCCGCTCAAAAAAACATCGAAACTGAAGCAGTTTACTGCCATTATTACGGGGGACCCGCAACCTGCTACAAACACACATGTTGATTATTTTCGTGATGATATTATCGCCGACATGCTCGGTGAAAAAGCCAGTTTTTATCTTGCCCTCGGCGATATCGTTTGGGACGATTTAAGTCTTTACGGCCGTTACAATAACGCCGTCTCTCAGCTCAAAATACCGGCTTATAATGTGCACGGCAATCACGACATGAATTTCAATAGTCCGAATGATGAATTCGCGGCCGAGACTTTCCGGCGAATTTTTGGGCCGGAATATTATTCGTTCGAATATGGAGACGTGCATTTTATCATGCTTGACGATGTCAACTATCAGGGCTGGAATGAGCAGGAGAATCGTCGCGGTAGCTACACAGGATTCTTGTCGGACAAACAGTTGGTTTGGCTTGAAAATGATTTAAAGTTGGTGCCCGAGAATAAATTGATCGTGCTGGCGAAACACATTCCAATCGCGACTGATTTGACGGATAGCCCTTCGAACAATATTACCAATCGCGATCAACTGTTCAAAATTTTAAAAAAGCGAAAAAAATTGCTTGCGCTTTGCGGCCATACTCATTGTACGGAAGCCATTAAATTGGGCGAGCAACACGGCTGGACTGGCACGAACGCGTTTTGGAATATCAATCCCGGGGCTGCGTGCGGCGCCTGGTGGAGCGGGCCGAAAGACATTCGAGGACTGCCCGCTGCACTCGGAAAAGACGGATCGCCCAATGGATATTATATTTTTGAATTTGATGGGATGAATTACAGCTACCGGTTTCAAGCGGCCAATCAGCAAAAAAACCGGCAAATTCGCGTTTCTGCACCCAGCGGGATTATTCAACAAAACGATACTCTTGAAATAAAGATAATAGCCAATATTTTTGTTGGAGACGCTGAAACCGAGGTGAACTGCCAAGTTGATGATCGCGCCGTATTACCCATGGTGAATCAAAAAATTCAAGATCCGTTTGTTGCGGACTACGTGGAAAAATATCCAGATTCGGTCAATGGCTGGATTCGCAGCCCACAAATTTCGACACACATTTGGCAAGCAGATTTACCCAAGGATTTGGCGGGAGGAATGCACACCCTGAAAATTTCCGCACGCGACCATCAGGGGAAAATTTATCATGAAAGCATCGTTTTTGAAATTGCTCAATAAAGTGAATAGTTGAATTAAATATGCAAAAGCAGAGGAATTTTTAATGAAAATAATAGTCTTAGGCGCCGGTTTGGTTGGTGGTCCGATGGCAATTGATTTGGCAAAGGAACAGAATTTCAAAATTACGATTGCTGACCGCAGCGCTGCTGCTCTCGAAAAACTGGCACAGCAAACCCAAATTCAGAAAATCAACCAGGATTTATCCAATCCGGAAGATGTGAAACACCTGGTGAAAAACTATGATTTTGTGATCAATGCTGTTCCAGGATTTATGGGATTTCGCACATTTGAGGCAGTTATTCAGGCTGGAAAAAATATTGTGGACATCGCCTTTTTCCCCGAAGATCCGTTTCAACTTGCAAAACTGGCTGCTGAAAAAAATGTGATCGCGGTTATGGATTGCGGCGTAGCCCCGGGAATGAGCAATGTGCTCGTTGCCCATGCCGCATCAAAGCTGGATAATGCTGAGAAAGCGACAATTTATGTCGGTGGCTTACCCCAGGTTCGGGAATGGCCTTACGAATACAAAGCCGTGTTCTCCCCTATCGATGTTATCGAGGAATATACCCGCCCGGCACGACTTGTTGAAAATGGCAAAATAACGATCAAACCAGCCCTAACTGAGCTTGAGTTACTCGATTTTCCCGGAGTCGGGACGCTGGAATCCTTTAATAGTGATGGGCTGCGCACCCTCGCCGAAACGATGAAAATTCCGGATATGAAGGAAAAAACGTTGCGCTACCCCGGGCACGTTGAACGTATGCGCATGCTGCGGGAAACCGGATTTTTCTCACAGGAAGAAATCGAAATAAATGGATTAAAAATTAAACCCCTCGATTTTACAGCCAAATTATTATTTCCAAAATGGGAGATGAAGGATGGAGATAAAGATTTGACCGTGATGCAGATTTCAGTGAGTGGCCAGAATAATGGCAAGAAACAAAAAATCACCTATGATTTGCTCGACATGTTTGATTCAGCCACCAATACCCACTCGATGGCGCGTACAACAGGATACACAGCAACCGTGATAACACGCCTGATTGCGGAGGGCATTTATCAAAGAAAAGGTTTGAGCGTTCCCGAATACATCGGCCAATCCGACGACGCTGTAAAATATATTCTCAACGGTCTCGCTGAACGTGGAATTATTTATAATGAAAAAATTGAAGTTGAATGATAGAAATTTTTCAGTTACAAATTGGCATTTAGTTCTGCTAATTTTTCCCGTGCTTCTTTTGCCGGTTTAAAACCTTCATCGGCATTTTCCCAGACTTTAAGGGCAACTTTCAAATGCGCGAGCGCTTTCTCGGGCATACCTTTGTCCGCATAAATAAAAGCCAGTTCTTGGTTCGTTTTTGGACCAAAGGGTGCCGTTGCCAGGGATTTTAAAACATATTCCTCCGCCTCATCCAGCTGCCCGGATTTGCGGTAACATCGACCAATATCTATATTTACAGTTGTCTCACTTGGAAACTGTGCCTTAAATTGCCGGAAAAGCAAAATTGCTTCATCAAAGTTCTGATCAAGTTCAAATATTCGTGCTTTGGAATACGGTACCAGCTGTTCGGCGCCTCTGAATTGAATACCAAATTCTTTCGCTACATGTTCCGCTACCGGAAGTACAGCCTTTGCTTTTTCGAGCTCACCCATCTCGATGTGCAATTTTAAAAAACCAAAAACGGTGATTTTATTCATCGGTGGTTGGAGTTCCTGTTCCAAACTCAGTAACTCTTTCAAAGCTTGCTCCCCTTTGCCTGCTCTCGCATATCGATCAAAATAAAATATTTTTGTCAACAGGTTAGAGAGGGGGCCATAAGTCTTCTCCTGCAAATCGAGTACACGTTCAAGAATCTCCAAAGATTTTGACATCTGCCCTCGCATTTCATAATAATTACGCAGCGACCACAACGAAACTCGTTTATCGTTCGATGTTTTACTTGATGCAAGCGCATTTTCATAATTCGCGAGTGCTTTATCAAATTTACCTGTATTTCGATACAGATGTGCAATACTGAGTTTATTACTGATATTGCCAGGATCGATGAGCAAGGCCTTTTCATATTGGATTTCTGCCTGCTCAAAATTGCCCATTAAACTATAAACCTGGCCTAATTTGGCTGATGATTCAGCCTTTCCGGGAAATGTTTCAGCATAGTCCTGAAAATAGGACAGAGCTTTCTTGTACTCCCCTTTATTTATGTAAATATTTCCGATATCATGAAAATACAACTCTGGTTCTTCTGCCAGATTGAGTACATTTTCGTAGGTCTGCAAGCCTTCATCCCAGCGACCACTGCTAAGGTGTGCTTGTGCCAGGCTCACATGAGCATCGATTTCATCGGGATATAATTCTGCACGCATTTCAATAAGTTTAAATCGTTTTTCCCCATACCCTTTAAGCGAATAATAAAGGTCCTTTAACTCAAATTGCAAATGTTCCGGGATTTTGTAAATATGGTGCATCATTTTTTCCATATGCAGAGAAGCGTCTTCAATCCGGTTGGCCTGAGCGTAAAGCATTGCCAAATAAGCGTGTCCAAAAGTATTGTTGTCATCCTGTTTTACCGCAATTTCAAGGTGTTTGGTTGCTTTTTCCAAATCATGAAATAAACGAAATGAAACGAATCCGAGTGCCATGTGTTTCGCGGCATCGTTGTTTTTCGTTGTTAATTCGGCAATTGGTAAATCCCTGTTATCTTCGATGTGCCGTTTGGAAATATTCAGGTCTGTTCGAACTTGCACACTCAATTCATCAACAGTATTGAGTATGTCTGAATTTGTGAAAGTATGCTCTGCAATGCGTTTGCTATTCTTTGTTTGATATAGATAAACGCTTAATTTCAGCGTGTTGTCATCCCTGTGAATCTTTCCATCCAGAAAGTAATCTGTGTTCAAATCGACAGCAATTTTTTGTTTCAATGTAAAAGGCGCACCTATTCCAGCGGGAAAACCCATTTTCTTTAGTTGATCAGGCATAGTTGATGAAAACAGAATATTCTGAGCCCGGACATAAAAATCCTGCATCAAATCGATGTGGATATTCAATGGAATGGCATAACTCAACCAGGAATGCGTCGAGTCTTGCGTTTCATTTTCAAATGGAAAAATTAATATATCTTTGCGAAAAGCCTTCTTTGCGATAACTCTTTCAACCGATTGGCCTAACTCATCTTTAATTACAATTTTTTCAGCAGATACACCGAGTTCAGTTTCACTAAACAAAACAAACAGCAGCATTGCCGAAAGCAGGATATTCAACGGAATCCCAATTTTTTCCGATGAAACCCATTGATTGCGGCCGGGTTTGCCGTGATAATAGGCAATGAGCATCGCGCTTGGAATGAACGAGACCAGCAGAACTATACAAAAATTAACAAGATAGGGCGAAAACAAGTAACGATCTACGAGCCAGCCAACGAACTGAATAACCGCAATACTCGCCAAAAAGTAGGAACCGAGAATTTGTGGAACACGACGCTCAAACAAATTGTGGAAAAATAGCATTCTGAAAATTCCTCGCTATTCGTTTTGCTAATATTTTATATCAGAATAAAACTACACTATTTTTTAGCAACTTCGCAAGTTAAAAATACTGTTATTAATGATTTACACTCAGAATAAATCTTTTTTTTCTTCTTCCATTATCGGGTGTTGTAAAATGTACGAAATGGGTCATATAAACAAAAATTTAACACCATTTACCAGGATTTTTTCAGACTCAATATTTTATTGCCTATATTGATTTTACCTGCCAAAGACAAATTAGCTCTGCCATTTCACACAAATTGGTTGCCTTTCTAAAACTACTTTGGCAGATTAAATGGGGCTGGAGTGAGCTTAATCCTGACAGGGCTTGGAGCCCTGTCGAGACTGTTGAAAATCCAGAAAATTTGGACCCTGAGCTTGTCGAAGGGCCCAAATTTGGGGGTAACGCCGGGCGCTTCGACAAGCTCAGCGACCGGTTCTCACACTTTTTCGACAGTCTCGTCAGGGTTGTTATTTTCAGCTTACTCGTCTTTTTTGGAAAAATCGAACCTGCCAAAGTAGTACTAAGATGAGAATTTTTGGCCATATATAGAGAAAACACCGCTTAAACTTGGAACCGTGTATTTTTGAACTGACTTCAGTTTCGTTCGTTTTTTGTTTTCTTTCACATTTTTTTTGTCTTTATTAGCCCGGGATTAAATTGGATTAGACTAATTTTTGTGAGGGAAAATGGCGAAAAGTAAAATTATTATAGATACGATGGGTGGGGATCATGCTCCATTAGAAATCATTAAAGGAGCAGCCCAGGCATGTCAGGAAAGCGAGTCTTTTTCCTGCATTTTTGTTGGCGATTCCAGTCGCATCAAACCGGTTATTTTAGCACAAAAAATTCCCGAAGACCGCTGGAGTATTGTGCATGCCTCAGAGGTCATCGAGATGGACGACCACCCAAAAGAAGCTGTCACTGAAAAAATAGACGCTTCAATCAACGTTGCGGCCCGAATGATTCGGGATCACAAAGGCGACGCGCTTGTTAGCGCGGGCAGCACCGGCGCGACAGTTCTTGCCTGTGCACGAACCATTCCGCGGCTCCCCGGTATTGAACGCGGTGTTCTCGCCGCTGTTTTTCCCGCCTCAAAATCGCAGCGCTCGGACAAGGGCGTTTCCATAATGCTGGATGTCGGCGCAACATTGCATTGCACAGTTAACCAGCTCATCAGCTTCGCGATTATGGGAATTCATTATGCGAAAAGCATCCTTTCCATCGAAACCCCGCGAGTGGGATTGCTGAATATTGGTGAAGAAGACACCAAGGGACACGAAGTATTGGTAGACACGAATAAAACGCTGCGCGAGATGGAGGAGTTTAACTTTATCGGTAACGTTGAAGGAAAGGATATCATGCGTGGAACAGCGGATGTTATCGTAACCGAAGGGCTCACAGGAAACATCGTTTTAAAAGGAATCGAGGGAATGGCCGAGCTCGCAATGCAAACCGGCAAGCACATTTGGAAAAGAAGTATTCTCTCTAAAATGGGCATTATCATGCTTGCCCCGGTATTAAAAAAATTAAAAAAACGCCTCGACTATTCTGAATACGGCGGTGCGCCAATTTTAGGTTTTGAGAAACTGATAATAAAAGCACATGGGCGTTCCAACGCCAAAGCAATTAAAAATGCGATTCTTTTAGCAGAGAAATCAGCGCAATCGAAACTTACCGATCACATGGAAGAATCGATTAAAAACTTTTATTTGAAGATGTTTGATGCGAAAAAAACAGATGATAATTCCGACCAGGAAGCGTAGAATTTGCATCTAACCTGAAATAGGGTTTAATTTTTGGTTTTCGATTTACCGATTTTACTAATCGCTGATTTCAGAAAAAGAGGAACGGACGCAATCGATGGATGATTATTATTTTTTAGGATTTGTTATATTCTGGTTTGCTTTACAACGCTGGTTATTACCGAAGATGGGCGTGCCCACGTGAATGGGTGAAGCGTGCTCGGTCGAGCAGCCAAAACCGGAAGAAAAGAAGCCACAATCATAAAGTTTAAAACCACTCAAATTACTTGAGTGGTTTTTTTATTTCAACCTACAATAACACCCGCACTTTAGCGAGCAGATCCTCCGCGTCCCACGGTTTCTCCAAATATAAGTCAATATGGGCTTCGTTGATCGCCTGAATCGTTTCCTGATGCGTCGCGAGACCAGTGAGCATGACCTTTTTAACGTTTCGGAATCGCTGATCCGCGTAAAGTCTTGTGAGAAATTCGACCCCGTTTTCACCCGGCATTATATGATCGCAAATGATGAGTTTGATTGATTCGCCATCATTTAGTAATTCTTCGATCAGACCGGCAGCTTCGGCTGCGGTTTCACATTCGGAGATGGTATATTCGTTCTCAAGCGCTTCGAGATCTTTTTTAAGCGCTGCGAGCACTTCCCGCTCATCATCAATACAAATTATATTTTCTTTTGCCATTTTATACTCCCATAAAAAGTTATTTCTTTAAAATCATCTGAAAATCGCAATAAAAACACCAGCAGCCACAGCCGAACCAATTACGCCAGCGACGTTCGGCGCCATTGCATGCATCAAGAGGTGATTATCTTTATCATAATGCAATGCGAAATGCTGCACAACACGCGCTGAATCTGGAACTGCAGACACACCGGCTGCACCAATCAGCGGATTAATTTTATTCTTTAAAAATAGATTCATTAATTTGGCAAACAGCAATCCGCCAATGGTTGCCACCATAAATGAAAGCAGCCCGAGTGCAAATATTCCCAATGACTTGGATGTAAGAAAAACATCGGCTTGCGTACTGCAACCAACGGCAAATGACAAAAGTATTGTGCAGACATCGAGCAAAACGCTGCCGGCGCTTTTAGCCAGACGGTCGGTAACACCCGATTCTTTCAATAAATTCCCCAGCATCAACATACCGACGAGCGACAGAGCACCCGGGGCTATCAAAGCTGCCAGTACGGCGACAATAATCGGAAATAGTATCTTTTCCTTTTTTGTGACCATCCGGGGTGGATTCATACGGATTTTTCGTTCTTTATCATTGGTCAATAATTTCATCAACGGCGGTTGAATGACCGGAACCAGCGCCATATAGGAGTAGGCCGCGATAGCGATTGGCCCCAAAAGTTGCGGTGCCAGTTGCGATGATAAAAATATAGATGTCGGGCCATCAGCGCCTCCAATTATCCCGATTGACGCGGCCTCAGCATTGGTGAAGCCAAGAAACAACGCGCCGAGATAGGTACCAAATATCCCAATCTGCGCCGCGGCGCCAAGCAGAACTGATTTTGGAGAACTAATTAACGATGAAAAATCTGTTAATGATCCAATGCCTAAAAAAATGAGCGGTGGAAAAAGTCCGGAAGTTACACCTTTATAGATTATGCTAAACACACTGCCTTCATCGTAAACCCCAAGCGGCAAACCGGAAGTGTAGGGAATATTTCCCATGAGTACGCCAAAACCAATAGGTAAAAGGAGTAATGGCTCATATTTTTTGACGATGGCGAGAAAAATAGCCACACCACCGATCGCCATCATAATGAGATTCCCGACCGCCAGATTTGCAAATCCGGTGGTTTCAATTATCTTGAAAATTACATCCATGTGATCAATCCTCCGTCGGTCTGAGAAGGATTAATACATCACCCTGGTTGACGGAATCGCCTTCTTTAAAACGGATATCCAGAACCAGGCCACCACTTGGTGCGTTAACTTCGTTCTCCATTTTCATTGCCTCGAGCAGCATCACACATTGGCCGGCTTTAATTATGTCCCCTTCGCTGATATTAATTTTAAGGATAAGTCCCGGAAGTGGGGCTGTAATCGATTTTCCATCGGCGATTGATTTTGGCCGGTGAATCGGAGTTTTGACTTTCTCCTTTTTCAAAGAGGTGGCATGCACTGAATCTGCCTGTGGCATGAACGCTACCGGCGCCAAGCGCGGCGCTTGCTCCAATCCCAAGTCCTTTAAATTGACGGTATATTTGTTGTCATTAACGGTGACCACAGCGGTTTGTGCACTAAAGTCATTAATTACAACTTTATATTCTTTATTATTTATCTCTAAAGTGATCTCTTTTTCTTTCATAATATTACCTTTGAATTGATTGGCGTTGGCCGTATTTAATTCCTGTTTTCCAGCCGCTGTTGGTCAGTTCACCGTGCAAAAATGTGAGCTCAGATTGCAGCGGTTCAAAATGAAGCCGGCTGTAAAGTTCGATGGCCACCGAAATAGCCACCAGTTCGTCTTCCGGAATTTTTTCATCCCCCATGAATGCGAGGGCAGGGCCAGATTCTTCTGCCTCATTATGTTTTTCACCATTTTGTTCGATTTTTTTCGTTGTTTGTGAAATCAGATTAAAAAAATAGATTGCCAGCGCGATGAGTACCAAACCGCTGAACACGATTAACATGCCACTCAACGCCGTACTAAATCCATTATTTGCTATTACATTTTCCAGCATTGAATTCTCCTAAAGTGGGATATTGCCGTGTTTTTTGGGCGGATTATCATCACGTTTTGTTTTGAGTAACTCGAGCGATTTGATGAGTTTATAGCGGGTAAACTTGGGTTCGATAACCTCATCGATAATGCCTTTTCCAGCCGCGACATAGGGATTGGCAAATTTATCCCGGTATTCCTCAATCTTCTCGGTCAACTTTGCCTGTGGATCATCGGCTGCTTTTATTTCTTTGGAAAATATGATTTCACTGGCACCCTCCGGCCCCATCACCGCGACTTCAGCCGAAGGCCAGGCAAAGGTAAAATCGCCGCGCAACTGTTTCGAGTTCATCACGCAAAATGCACCGCCATATGCTTTGCGAGTAATTACGGTTATTTTTGGCACCGTCGCTTCAGCGTATGCATAAAGCATTTTTGCTCCGTGACGAATGATTCCGTTAAATTCCTGCATTGTGCCCGGCATAAAACCAGGCACATCCTCAAAAGTGATGAGCGGAATATTAAAGGCATCGCAAAACCGAATGAACCGCGCCGCTTTGACCGAACTATTGCTGTCGAGAACACCGGCCAGGTGCTTCGGCTGATTGGCGACGATTCCAACACTGCGGCCGTTAAGTGTGCCAAAACCAATCATAATATTTGGTGCGTACGCCTGCTGAACCTCCATAAAAGTCCCATTATCCACTATTTTGAGAATAATATCAGCCATATCGTAGGCTTTGTTGGCATTTTCAGGAACGATGTAATTGAGCTCTTCATCAACCCTGTCGATGGGATCTTCATTAGGCTGCAGCAACGGTTCTTCCATATTATTTTGCGGCAGGTATTTCACCAGATCACGGATTCCTGCAAAGAGCGCATGTTCATCGTCATAGGTAAAGTGGGTGATTCCACTTTTCGTCGCATGCATATCTGCACCACCCAACTCGTCTGCGGTGACATCCTCATGGGTCACCGTTTTTACAATTTTGGGGCCGGTGAGAAACATAAAAGATGAATTACGTACCATAAAAATGAAATCTGTCAACGCAGGTGAATAAACGGCACCTCCTGCAGCAGGCCCCACGACAGCGCTAATCTGCGGAATTACCCCGGAATAAAGAACATTGCGCAAAAAGATATTTGTGTAGCCAGATAGCGCATCCACACCTTCCTGAATACGCGCACCACCGGAATCGTTAATGCCAATTATGGGCGCGCCAACTTTCGCTGCCATCTCCTGCACCTTAACAACTTTCTCGGCAACAACTTGCGAGAGCGAACCGCCAAAAACTGTAAAATCAAAAGAATAAACAAAGACAGCCCGGCCAAAAATTGTCCCGTAACCGGTAATAATTCCATCACCGAAAACTTGTTTGTCCCCTATGCCAAAATTAATGCTGGTATTGGTCCGAAACATATCTATTTCTTCAAAACTATTTTCATCAAGCAGAAGAGTTACCCTTTCCCGGGCAGTCAATTTTCCTTTTTGATGCTGCTTATCAATTGCTTGCTCGCCACCACCGAGTTTTGCCAACTCCTGTCTGTCCTTTAATTCAAGGATTTTTCGTTCTCTACTCATTGTGCGCTCCTTTCATCTGGCACAATTCTGTTAAAACCCGCCCGGAAGATTTCGGATGGATAAAAGCAATTTGTGTTTCATGTGCGCCAATTTTCGGAATCTCGTCGATCATTTGAATGCCATTTTTCTTCAAATCAGAAATTTGACCCGATATTCCATCTGTCCGATAGGCAATATGATGAATGCCTTCCCCCCTTTTTTCAATAAATTTGGCAATCGGGCTCCCTTCTGAAATTGGTTGCAACAATTCAATTTTCACTTCACCAACTTTGAGCATCGCCACTTTGACTTTTTGTTCGGCGACCTTTTCAAAACCGAGAAACTCAAAGCCCAATACGTCACGATAAAACGGCACATGAGCATCGTGAGATTTGACTGCAATTCCGATATGATCTATTTGTGTAATCATATTATATCTCCTTAAAATTTATTTATTTGGCTCAAAACTAAAGTCAGCACATTGAATAATCACTTATATCGGTCAATGCGCAGAATAGATTTGACATTTCAGCAAGATTGCTATCGAGATGGAATATTTTAAAAACTATTTTAGGCCTGTAATCCGTAGATTTGCTTTTCCAGTTGAAATATTAATCTGATTTTCAAATCATCAACCGGTAGTTGAGGTCTATAAACAGAAGAAATATAAACGCTTAAGGCTGTTATAAATCGAAAGGAAATCATGCTTGCAAATTGCACTTTTTATTCAGAAAAAACAGTCCTTAAATCGAAAGAAATTTAAAATAAAAAAAATGAATGCTAATCATACAATTATCTTTCAAATCCAGTAAAATAATTGAAATAATTCGGTAATTTTGCAAGGATTAAGCCAAAGCGCAATGCTGCTGCCTGAGTTTGATTTTTAAGAACTTAGGTAACCATAAATCGACCACATCCGAATTATATTTCATAATAACAGGAAAAGGTTAATTTAGATTCTTAATTTATAGAATTTATGCCATCTACTGCCTGCAAAACACACGATTATTTTTTTAAATTTGCTGTTATAAACCATCTCAGGATAGCCAAAATCCAAACTGAATTTTTAGATTGCTTAACCTCACTGCAGAGAACAATTTCCGCTCCGATAAATAAATATTCTGTTTTCAGGAGAGTTCAATTCAGTTTCAAAGCATCTATTAAAGTCGACATATAAATGAAAACGCTGCTGCGATTTTTTATCTTTTTTATCATTTTTCTAAACCATTTTTCGGCTCCCGTTTATCCGCAAAAATTTCATTTTGAGCACTACATCGTTGATGACGCGCTCGTCCAGCCACAAATTAAATACCAAAAAGATCTCGAAGGTTTTGATAATTCATGGAATTTGACGACCAATCAGTGTTGTGCAGAATATGGAAATGCACCCCTTGGAAAGTTTATTCTTCATGCGCATGCACAAAATGGCGATGGCATTTTGAAGACAGAAAGCATGCCGGCAACTTTCACAATTGAAAAGGTCTTCTGGCAGCGTTGGTGGGTTTATGTTGCTTTATTTTTATTCTTTGCAGCCCTCGTTTGGTTTTTTATCAGATGGCATCTTAATCGGATCGCAGAAATAAATTCCTTGCTTGAAAAAAAAATCAAAGAACGCACCAGTGCACTGGAAAAAGAAATTCAAGTTCGCAATGAAACGGCCATTCGCTTGAGAAAAGCCAAAGAAGAAGCAGATGAAGCTAACCGTACAAAAAGCGAATTTTTAGCGAACATGTCCCACGAAATCCGCACACCGATGCATGCAATTCTCAGCTATTCGCGATTCGGGATTCGGAAAATTGACACGGCCAGCTCTGAAAAATTGCACGATTATTTTAAGAACATTAATCTCAGCGGCACCCGTTTAATGACTTTTCTCAATGATTTGCTCGATCTTTCTAAATTGGAAGCCGGTAAAATGACCTATCATTTTGCAGAACATGATTTGTTCACAATTATTAAGACAGTGGAACTCGAATTCGCTGCTTTAATGCGTGAGCGAACTCAGGATTTTCAATTGAGCATCCCGAAATCCCTGCCACTTATAATACTTGATCGAAACCGCATAACGCAAGTCATCAGCAATTTAGTTTCCAACGCAATTAAATTTAGCCCGGATTATAAAACCATTTATATTTCTGTCGAAGAACTTCCATTATTAAATGCGGGAAAATCTTCCACTGCTCTGCAAGTTCGAGTTACAGATGAAGGAATCGGATTGCCCGATGATGAGCTCGAAGTAATATTCGAGAAGTTTATCCAGAGTCGAAAAACAAAAACCGGCGCAGGTGGCACTGGTTTGGGTCTTTCAATCTGTAAAGAAATAATCGTTGCGCACAAAGGAAAAATCTGGGCGGAAAGGAATCCGGAGGGACAGGGTAGTTCGTTCGTTTTTACGATTCCACAAAAATCAAAAACCAAAAATGGAGCGGGTAAAAATCCGGCTGCGATATCTGATGTCTGATTGATCTACTTTTTGAACAAAAAAAGGCACTACCATAAAATGATAGTGCCAATGTGCAAAAACTCATAAAAAGATATTAGTCTCGCGATAATTCTGCTGCCGCCTTGCCACGCTTGAATGCCTGCTCATTCAGCGGAATAAGGTCACCTTTATCGTGCAGCGCAATGCGGATCGCCGTAAGAAAGGTTTCATCCGGCAAAATATCTGTTGCGGCCTGCAAAGCGCCCAATGCAACGATATTTTTAACGACGGCGTTACCCAGTTCCCGCGCAATCAGCGTCATCGGCACACCGACGACTTTGATATTCCCTTTTAATTTCGGCACGCTCGAAATAACCGAACTATCATAAATTATCGTGCCGCCGTCTTGTACAAGGGGACTGAATTTAGCCAGACTTGGGGCATTAAAAGCCACGAGAATGTTTGGATCCGGCGATGCTGGAGAAAGCACTTCCTCTGCTGCAATGTGGATATCTGCGTAGGAAGTACCACCCCGTGATTCCGGGCCATAACTTGGGATGTGTGTGGAGTCAAATCCCTCATTTATTGCCGCTCGCGTCACCAGCAAAGCGGCTGTTTGCGCGCCATCCCCGCCGGCGCCGGCAAACTTGAGAGAAATATCATCTGCGGCAATATGGCTCGGAAAGGCGTCACAAAAACGGCTGGCTTTCTCCGGCAGGCCACCGATGGAGTTTATCAATTTTTCTGCATTAAAAGAGGGTAGCTTTGATTCAAACCAGGGCTCTTTTTCCACATCTTTTAAAACACCGAGGTGAAAAACAGGAACCATCTTTTCTTTTACCCATTTCTCTGCTTCTTCAGTATTCATTTTCAAATGCGTGGGACATTCAGCAAGGACTTCAACGAATGAAAAGCCACGGCCTTCGACCTGCATTTTCAATCCCTTTTTTATCGCTTTTTTCGCCCGGTTGCGCTGTTTATTATCAAAGAGCGCAACCCGTTCAACATAAACCGGACCGTCCAGGCCGGCAATAACTTCGGCCATTTTCAAGGGCTCACCGGTCATTTGATTACGGCCATCGGGCGTGGTTGTCGTCCGGGTTCCATGCAGTGTCGTTGGTGCCATTTGCCCGCCAGTCATTCCATAAATGGCGTTGTTGACAAAAATGACGGAAATAGGAATACCCATTTGTGCGACTTGCATAATTTCAGCCAGCCCAATTGAAGCCAAATCGCCATCGCCCTGATAGCTGATGACGATCGATTCTGGATTGGCCATTTTGTGCCCCAGTGCCACCGCTGGCGCGCGGCCGTGGGCGGCTTGCGAATTGCCGACATCAAAATAATAATAGAGAAAAACGCTGCATCCAACTGGAGAAATTGCGATTGTACGATCTTGAATTTCAAGCTCTTCAATCGCGTCTGCAAGATATCTGTGTGCCAAACCGTGGCCGCAACCGGCGCAGTAGTGCGTTGTATGGCCTTTTAATCCTTCGCCGTGTGCATGGCGTTCAAACCGGTCATAAAATACTCCATTCATGATAGCACCTCCTCGGCCGCACTAACTTTCTCGATAATTTCATTCATTTGTGGTAACACACCACCAAAATGGCGAATCGACTCAATAATTGGCAGTTTCTCAATTCCGGCATGGCTGAGAGCCAGTCGCATTTCGTCTTCCAGCTGGCCGTTGCTCGCTTCGACGACAACGATTTTTTTTGCTTTCGTAACCAGTGATTTCAGCGCGTCAATCGGGAACGGCCATACGGTAATTGGCCGGAAGAGTCCTGCTTTGATGCCGCGGCTGCGTAAACCCTGCACAGCGCCTTTTGCCATCTGCGCGGGGGTATTGCATGCGACAATCAAAACATCAGCGTCATCACACTGAAAGCTCGCCGATCTTTGTTCATTTTTGCCGATTGTTGCATATTTTTCGTTCAGCATAACATTATGCTGTTCCAAGTCAGGCTCGCTTAATTTTATCGAGGCGATAAGGTTTTTACGATGCTGCTCATCGCCATAAACCGCCCATTCCGGCAATCCGGGTTTGATCATTTTTTCCGGCAGTTTGACCGGGCCTGTCATTTGGCCCAGGTAGCCGTCACCTAAAATAACGACGGGATTTCTGTATTTAAAAGACAGTTGGAATGCCTGCATCGATAGATCGAGCATTTCCTGCGGTGTTGATGGCGCCAATGCGATGGCGTGGGTATTTCCGTGTCCCAAACCGCGGCATACGAGTTTGAGATCGGATTGCGAAGGTCCAATATTACCAAGCCCGGGGCCACCGCGCATGATATTTATAAAAACACCGGGTACCTGTGCGCTAATCATGTAAGAAACACCTTCGAGCATTAAACTGAAACCCGGAGAGGAAGTAAAAGTCATACAGGGCAATCCGGCACCGCCGCAGCCGTACATCATATTAACAGCGGCAACTTCACTGACTGCCTGAATGAACGCACCATCGAGTTTCGGCAGAACTTTCGCCATTAGTTCAGTCCCCTCGGTTGAGGGGGTGATGGGATAGCCAAAAAAGTGACGGCATCCGGCGAGCAGAGCGCCGATAGCGCCGGCGTAAGTGCCTTTAATTACGAACGGCTCTGCAACCGGTAAATCAAGAAATTCGTCTGGAATATTAACTGGTTTGGGCGCTGTTGTTGGTTTTTCCCCAAATAATTTTTCCGGATCCTCGAGCTGAAATTCGCCTTCCAATTGCCCGGCTCGAAGTCCGTAGGGTTCCGGGCAGGCTGCAATGCAAAGTCCACAGCCATTGCATACTTCATAATCGAGTTCCACCGGAAAAATTCCTGAGATAGGATTGATGTCAGAACTTATATGCAGGGCATCTTTTGGACAGGCGAGAACACAACGCCCGCAGCCTTTACAATACTCCTGCTCGAGTATCGGTTTTGGTCTTTCTTTCTTTTTACCCATAGTTTTAAATCTCCTGATCAAATGAAGCATGTGCCAATAAAAAATCACCAACCAGGCACATTTTATCCACAAAAATGGATGTATTTTAAAGTGCAATTATTTAGCAATTTAAACATGAAAATTGAGAATGATCGAAATAGCCCTGCTGCTGTCGGATATTAATATGAAAAACGCCTATTGAAAATATCTATCGAAAAACCATAATTCTTAAGAAGAATAGCCGAAATGATTTAAGTGAATGCTTATTTCTTTCAATGGGTTGTTTTATATCGGTGAAAATAATTGGAGATAGAACTATTTTTAAGGAAAATTCGGGAGAGAAAATTAAAAGTCGAATAAAAATTTGTGATGCAAGGGAGAATAAACGGCACCAGCGAACTGAATACAACATGCACGCTTGCATTATATTTTGACGCGAAAAAGCAAGCAATTCATAGTGCCAAGTTGTTAGCGCTTTTCTCATTCATTTCTCCGATAAATCAGCGATAACCTGAAATTAAATTGTCAAGTATAAGTAAAGTTTTGAAATATCTGCCTCTTCTACTCAACTCAAAACTACAATAAATATGCTAAAGAAACAACCCAAATCGACAATGGGCTTATGAACACACACCGGCAGAACGACACCAATCTTGTTCACTTTTTTAATAGCACTTATTTATTAATTTGATGATATTTGCAAACGTAATTTATTTAAATGAAGCATTTCAGTGACTTAAATTTTTGATTACCGTTTATTTTTTTCAAATGAAGAAAAAAAATTCAAATAAAAAAAATTAATCTTTAAGTGCATTTAAGTAGTTCGCACGATTTTTCTGGCATCAATAAAGAAAAATCACGATAATTTAGTAAAGCGGAACTTGATTGCCACAATGTGGATTCATATAAAAAGCGGCTGTAAACACTTGACTTTCCCAATTCAGGAGATCATGATGAAAAAAAAAGCAGGAATTAACCGGCGAGAATTTGTGAAAACAGCTTTGGCCGGAAGTGCAATCGGTGTTTTGCCGGTTACTTTGCCCCGGTTAAATCAGGAAAAAACTGAAAAAAACAAGCCCATCGAAATAGAGTACCGCAAACTCGGCAAAACTAACTTGAAAGTTTCAGCGATCGGTATGGGTGTGATGCGGACATCCGATCCTGCGGTTATTCATCATGCCATCGACTCTGGTATCAATTATTTCGATACCGCTCACTGCTACATGAATGGCAACAACGAACCCATCGTCGGAACCGTACTGAAAACCCGCCGAAAAGAAGTTATCATCGCCACAAAAGTCCATATTGCTTCTGAAACGGAGATGATCGCCTCCGTTGAAAGCAGCCTGAAAAACCTGCAAACGGATGTAATTGATATTATCCAACTTCACAGCTTAAAAGAAGCGGAACACCCGCAAAATGAAGAAGCCATGAATGCACTAAGCAAATTACGGCAACGAGGTCTGGTACGTTTTCTAGGTTTCACGACCCACAAAAATCAGGCTGAAGTTATGGCTGCCGGACTTGAAACCAACTTTTACGACACAATTCTCGTGACCTACAGTTATAAAACCAACGATGATATTGCCAAAATGATCGACAAGGCAGCAAAAGCCGGACTTGGAATTATCGCCATGAAAACGCAGCAAGGCGGATTCAAAAGTGATAAATTTAAAGGGATGAGCCCTCACCAGGCTGCGCTGCGCTGGGTGTTGCAGAATAAAAATATCGCGACGACGATTCCCAGCATGGTCGCCTTCGCGCATGTCGACGAAAATGTCGGCACTATGCGCGAAAAATTTGGGGCCACCGATCAAAAAGCGCTGGATCAATACGGGCAATTATTCGAAGGGGAAATTTGCAATTTCTGCGGATCTTGTGATAAACTCTGCCCCAACGAAGTACCGGTTCAAGATATTAACCGCTGTCTGATGTATGCCAAAGGATACCGTGATTTCGATTTGGCGCTCAACACCTACCGGGAACTTCATGCAGTTTCCCCTGTGACGGCTTGTGTCGATTGCAGCAATTGTATCGTTCATTGTGAATCCGGGCTCAATATTCCGCGACGCCTGCAAGAAGCACGCGAATTATTTAATCCTGTACTTACTTGAGGAAAAAATGAATAAAAGACATTTTCTCTATTTTGCGATGGCATTTCTCATTGCCGGTTGCACAACAGATAATAAAGATGATCCCAACCTGTCAAGTTTACTGCCGGAAATCTCCGGATGGCAGTTGGCAGATTCGCCAATCACCTATACCCACGATACACTTTTCGATTATATAAATGGAAATTGCGAACTCTATTTTCCGTATGGATTCGAAAAGCTGCTCAGTACAAGTTATGAAAATTCAGCCAATTCCGAACAGACTCTTATCATCGATATTTACGATATGGGATCCAGCTTGGGCGCTTTTGGTGTTTATTCTTCCATGTCACATCCCGATTATAACTATGGCGATACGGGCTGCGAATCTATTCTTTCGCAACAGCAAGTTCGATTTTGGCAGGACAGCTATCAGGTCGAAATCAATTGTCCGACGCCTTTTGATGGCGCTGAAAAACTCATGCAGGATGCAGCCGCAGCGTTGTCGGAAAATTTCCCTGCGTGTAAAAAACCGGAGCACTTTTCCTGGCTGCCACAGGAAAATATGATTCCACATTCAATTAAATATATCGCGGATGGATTTCTGGGATTAAGTGATTTCCCGGGAGGAATGGAAGCCGTTTATTCAATTGACGGCAAAGAGGCAAGAGGATTTGCGATAAAATGCCAAAATCCAGATGAAGCGCAAAATTCTTTGACAAGATATCGCGACTCGCAAAAAGCATTTAAAGGGGCTGAACTGCAGGACCAGGGAACTTATTTTTCATCTTTTCATAAATATAGCGGCCATGTTTGGGCGGGAGTTGAAGGGAACTGGCTTTACGGGAGTATAGCAAAAGACCAACTGGAAATTAGCGAACAGGTTGCCACAACGATAAAAAACAATCTGCTTTCGCTTCAAAACCAATAATACGATCGCCGCAAAAGGAACATTAAAATGGCCGGAACAGGAAAAAAACTGAATCGCAGAGAATTTATCACAACTGGAGCCAAACTCGGCGGACTGAGCGCAGCCAGCCTCGGAATGGGATTGTGGTTAAAAAATCGCAGCGCGAAACCACAGGAAACAGTTGTCGCAACGATGAAAGATCGTCTAATCATCCCGCCTGATCCCAATTTACCGGAAATGGTCATTGCGAAAGGCAGAGATCCGTGGGCGTTGGTGGCTAAAGCTGTTGCGGAACTGGGTGGCATTTCGCGTTTCATTTCTCCCGGCGATATTGTTGTAATAAAACCAAACATGGCCTGGGATCGCACTCCGGAACAAGCCGCGAACACCAATCCGGATGCGGTAGCGGCCGTTGTCACTTTATGTAAAAAAGCAGGTGCTGCAGAAATTATTGTAACGGATGTGAGCTGCCATGAACCACGTCGCTGTTTTCAGCGCAGCGGCATAGCAGAGGCTGCAAACGCAGCCGGCGCCAAAATTATTTATCCGGAAAAACACCGATTTAAAGAGTTGGCAATCGGCGGAAAGGTTCTCAACGACTGGCCAGTTTTTGAGCCGTTTCTCTATGCCGATAAAGTCATCAACATGCCGGTTGTCAAGCACCACAATCTCACCGGCGTCACCCTGGGAATGAAAAACTGGTTTGGTGTCCTCGGCGGCAAACGGAATCAATTGCACCAGAAAATAAATGAAAGTATAACCGACCTCGCGGCTTTGATGCGGCCAACATTAACCATCCTCGACGCTTACCGTATTTTGCAGCGCAACGGGCCAACCGGGGGGAATCTCGGCGATGTCCGACTCAACAATACAATTGTTGCAAGCACAGATCCCGTGGCCTTGGATGCTTATGCTGCGAACACCTATTTTGGCCTCAACCCGATGCAAGTAAAGTTCGTTAGCATGGCCCACGAGCGAAAATTAGGCACCATGTATTTTGATGAAGTACGCAGCAAATCAGTGGAAGTGTGAGGGTTTTGGTTGATGAAAATACAGACGGTTGTCAAGCTCCGGCGTGCTTCACAGATTTTCTTTTTTGTACTCTTCCTGTTTTTGTTGATCAATACAGAATTTCAGGGAGCACTCGACTCGAAGGAAACCGAAATAAACCTGCCCTTCCCTGTTTCTATTTTTCTTGAAATTGATCCATTTATTGCGCTTGCCAATGCAATTTCAACGCACACACTTTATCGCAGCCTTATTTTCAGCTTAATTATAATCATCCCAACATTTTTTTTAGGACGATTTTTTTGTGGCTGGATTTGTCCATTGGGTTCATTAAACCACTTTTTCGGCAGCCTGAAATCGGAAAGCAAACTCGGCAAAAAAAGAATCGAGTCGAATCGTTATAAAAAATGGCAAACGACAAAATATTATATTCTCATCGCTGTTTTGCTTGCCGCTTTGTTTGGCAGTCAGATTGCCGGAATTGTCGATCCAATTTCACTTACGGTGCGATCATTCTCAGTCGCCGTGTTGCCGACGCTCAATTTCGGGCTTAATGCAATTTTGCAGACATTGCATAATTCAGAAATAAAATTGTTGCAATCAGCAGGAAACGGCCTGCAATTTGTACTCAAAAATTCAATAATGAGTTTTAAATTAGTGCACTTTCAGCAAGCTGTGTTTATCGGACTCATCTTTGTGACGATCATGGTATTAAACCTGCGAATAACCCGTTTTTGGTGCCGGGCTTTGTGTCCACTCGGCGCCTTGTTGGGTGTGTTTTCGCGCTGGGCTATTCTTGGGTTAGAAAAAAAATCGACAAAATGCAGCGATTGCAATATCTGTCAGCTCCACTGCCAGGGTGGTGATGATCCGAAAATTGGCTTGAAATGGCGAAAAAGTGAATGCCACCTGTGCTTCAATTGCATTCCCTCCTGCCCTGACAACGAAATGATATTTACATTCTTTCCACAAACGCAAACGACGGTCGTGAAACCGGACTTGAAGCGTAGAAAAATAATGACCAGCATCGCTGCCGGCGCACTGACGTTGCCGTTGTTACGCAGTTCAACAAGTCTCAATGCAGCGCCAAATAAAAACCTCATTCGCCCACCCGGCTCATTGGATGAGAAACATTTTCTTGAGCGTTGCATCCGCTGTGGTGAATGCATGAAAGTATGCCCCAACAATGCCCTGCATCCAACTTTTATGGAAGCTGGCTTGGAGGGAATTTGGAGCCCGATTTTGGTTCCACAAATTGGCTATTGCGAGCCCAGTTGCGTCCTCTGTGGTGAAGTGTGCCCGACAGGCGCCATTTGGGAAATATCTCAAAATGAAAAAATGGGGGTCGATTCTGCTGGCAAGTCTGTTGCGGATCCGGTCAAATTAGGGACTGCCTTTTATGATCGTGGCCGCTGTCTGCCGTGGGCGATGGCCAAACCCTGCATCGTGTGCGAAGAATGGTGCCCGACATCACCAAAAGCAATATATTTGCAAAAAGAATTGGTCGTGGACAGCAATGGGAAGATGGCGGAAGTGCAACGCCCGTTTGTGGATCCGGAGCGTTGTATCGGCTGTGGCGCCTGTGAACATGCCTGCCCGATTCAGGTTGAGCCTGCTATCCAGGTGAAAAGCATCGGCGAGAGCCGGGCGAAGAATAATCAAATATTATTGAAGAAAAAAGCCTGATAAATAATTAGAAATATTAAATTTTACTCGTTGATTTTATTTACCCTTTTTGTATCCTCGTCCTGTCATTCCCGCAAGTATTTAGCGGGAATCCATATTTGTACAATCACTGGATCCCCAATAAACGCATTTGGGGATGACAAAATTTGGAAATTTTAAATGGACTTCTTTAATTTTGCACAATAGGTTAGTTCTTATCAGTTTCATTACTTCTCATCTGCCTTCGCGTGCATGGCGATCCCCGCAGCAAAATTCTCATCTAAAATTCCAACAACTGAAACGTCGGTGCGATTTAAAATGGCGCCGATTTCATCTTTGGTTTTATATTGAATAATTGGGCACTTAAACTGCAGTGTTTCGAGGAGAGCCCGCACTTTCCGTTCAGTATTTGCCCCTGCATCATTGGCTAAAAGGATCAGATGCACGGCTCTTTTGCGTAAATTAGCATCCACTGCAGAGGCGCCGATTGCCAATTTCCGTGCACGAATGGCCAGGCCGAGCAGTGTTTTAATTTTTGCTTCATTCATCAGATTTAAAATATCCCAACAATTGTTCGTAAACTGCCAAATTTAAATTTTTGCGAAAAGCCCGGTGCAGTTTTTTACCCCTGACTGCTTGATTCGCGCAGGAAAGCTGCTTACACAAATAGGCACCACGGCCGGATTTTTTCTGAGATAAATCGAGTTCCAGTGATTCTTCAGGGTCGAGTACAAATCGCAAGAGCGCTTTTTTTTCCTGCTTTTGGCCGCAGCCAATACAGGTGCGCATCGGGACATGGCGAGATTTTACTACTTGTGGACTCATTTTAATTCTGGTCCACTAAATCGAATCGGTTCACTAATTCAATGTGCGCCGTATGTGGAAACATATCCACAGGCTGTGTTCGGGAGAGAACATAACCGTTTTCACAAAAAATACGCGCATCGCGGGCGAATGTAGCCGGATTACATGAAACATAAACGATGCGTTTCGGCTTCAATGCGATGACCTCAGCCACAACTTTGTGATGCAATCCAACGCGCGGTGGATCCAAAATGACGACATCAGGTGCTGCATCTGAAAAGAGCTGTTTTTGCTGTAATAACGTATCTTTAAGATCGCCACAATAAAATTCACAATTTTTCACATTATTTAACTCAGCATTGGATTTCGCATCTTCAATCGCCTGTGGGATGATTTCCACTCCGACCACTTTTTTGGCTTTTTTACTGAGATAAATCCCGATTGAGCCAGCGCCGCAATAAAAATCACAGACAGTTTCATTTCCTGTCAAATCAGCATATTTTTCAACTTGTTCGTAGAGTTTTTCTGCGCCGCGGGTGTTGGTTTGAAAAAAGGAGTTTGCGGAAATCCTGTAATTAAATTTACCCAAACAGTCGTAAATATAACCCGGTCCGTGCACAATTCGATACGCATCTCCGATAGCAACTTGTGCCTTGGTTTTATTAATCGAATGCACGACTGTGGTTAATTGGGGCAATTCCTCCCGCAATTTCTCACCCAGTCGATCAACTTCCCTCCGTCCTGCTTCACCACCTTCCGCTGTCACTAAATTCACAAGACTTTCGCCGGTATTTTTCCCTTCGCGTACGACTAAAAATCGCCAAAAACCCGTGTGATCTATCGTTGTGTAGGGTCGTAATTTTGAATCGAGACAAAACTGCGAAGCGATTCGGCATACATTGTTGGTAAATTCACTTTGCAGGACACAATTCTCAATTTGTAACGTTTTGTTGTAGAATCCTTTGACGTTCATGCCCAATGCAAAATCTTTGCGCAAACTCAAGCCCGGGTTTTCAAATTCCCGTTTTGAAAACCAGCGAAGCCGGCTAAAAGTAAATTCCATTTTATTGCGGTAAAAAAAGACATCCGGGGAAGGCATCACGGGTGGGATATTGATATCTGTGAATTTTCCCAGACGGGAGAGGGTGTCAAAAACTTGCTGTCGTTTTTGAGCAAGTTGTGCCTGGTAGTCATAATTTTGTATGGCACAACCACCGCATTCGCCAAAATGAGAACAGTGGGGTTCAATTTGATCGGGGGATGGCCTGAGAATCTCTAATATTTGCCCGCTATGCAGCCCTTTTCTTTTGCGTAAAATCCGGGCGCGAATTCGCTGCCCTGGCAACCCGCCGCGGACAAAAATAACGACGCCTTCATGGCGGGCAACTCCCTCCGCCCCAAAGGCGAGTGATTCTATTTCTAACTCGAGTTCTGTTCCTTTTTTCAATTCAAACCTGTATTTTGGACCTGAAAATAAGCTGCCGTTTTATTGCAGATGAATTTATTTTCGTAAAAATACAAATTTTATATTAAAGGAACACTTTATTTCCGGAGAAATAATAGGCTTATTTCACCAATGTCTAATTTTTAGTGTTAACTGTGCCGAATATTCGTCGGGCGCCGGCATAATATTTTTTCCAATAACCTTCATGCAAATTCGAGATGACGACGCCTCTTTTTGACATCGAATGGATAAATCGTCGCTGGCCCAGATAAATGCCAACATGTCCAATATTTCGATTCCGCTTCTCGTAGAAAAAGACAAGATCGCCTGCGATAAGTCGATTTGCAGCAATTGAGCGTCCGAGCGCATATTGGTACGATGCCTTGTGCGGTAAAGAAATATCAAAGCCGTTTTCAAACACTTTTTTAACCAGCCCGGAACAATCTGCCCCTTGCGGTGATTCGCCGCCATATTTATAAGGGGTATTGAGGAAAGGACGCAACTCCGTCGCCAAGTTTCGAGCCACCATCGATGAGCTCAGTGCATATTGATCCCCTTCAATTTCTCCAACACTTTGCCCGGAGGCCCCCACCACACCCTGGTCGCCATCCTTATATTTTACCATTGAGTGAGAATCCCGGCTCAGTTTGCGCTCATGATTTGTGTAGCTTGGTTTTGGTTGCAAACAGCTTTGTAAAATAAAGGTACCAGCTAAAATTGTAATCGGAAACATCATCCTGAATCGAAACTTATCGCGCATTAAATACTCCTCAAACCTTTTTCCCATACCATCTGCAGATTGAAATTCAGAAGCAATCTCATTCCATAGAACGATCAAACTCATAATAATGTTCAATTTAACTCGGGAATCATCCTCAGCCCATTAAATCAAGATGCACCCTGAAAAAACCTGTATTCTAAGTTTCGTTTGCAAAACACAAGCCAATAAAGAGTATAAATAAAAAATAATAAATTCAACTTTTATAAAATATTTTTCAATAAAAACAATATGTTGAGGTACAATACGATGGCGGCATCTAATTATTCCATGAAATATCAGCAACGCGGTCTTACTATGTCGCTTACAGAAGAAATACATTAGAATCCATTATTTAAAGTGATTATAGATTGTGACTATTTTTGTTCACCAAAAGGGAAATCGGGCTGGTTGATTTAAAATATACCACTTGCAATTTTAAGTAGTCAAAAATCGTACATGCGTGATACACTGTCTCAACAAAATACATTTTTCATTTAACATTTTTCACCATTGAATTTAGTTATCTTTAGTATGATGATTAAACTTTGAACTCAAGAAATACAAACAGGTTAGCACATATTGTTTTGGCATGGTAAGTGCTAATAATCAGGCAATTCTCATCCTGATACTTTTAGGATTTGAAGAACGAGAGATTACACAACTTAAGCCAAGGATTGGCTTAGCTTCACAACATGAAAATCAAGGATTGATTGAGCCTTTTGACTTTCTCCCAGCACACACACCTTGGCTTTATCTATCTCTAAGCATAACAACACGAACTACAACTCTTCAAAATTTTTATCCTAACCTGTTATTCCTTTCAACCTGATTTGCAACTTGCGGGATTTACGGGAATAGGGTGAGAAGCATCCTCCTTCCGATGCTTTAAAAGACTCCATTCCATCCTAAACCCCAATTTAGGACACCTACCCAAAGAAAAGGGATATGGATCGCGCACCATATCCCTTTTATTTTTTATCCTTGTTTTATTCACCCATTTTTATTTATTGAAAATATACAACTTGTGAATCCTTAAATGAACATGGTTAAACCATTGAATTTTCAAACCATTCACATAATATATCTTGTATTTTTCCTGACCACCTTGGCCAGCCTTGACGCAGTTCGCGCACAAGAAACGGATTCAGCTTTTCAACATCGTCCATCTAAAATCTCATGGTTTTTCAGCCCGGTTAAATGGATATGGCAGACCGAAAAGAAGATGTTTTCGCTCACAAACAAAAATTTGCAGGCAGCTATTGTTGCCGGAACGGCTATTGCCTATGCGTTCGATAATCGTATTGATTCATACATTGTTCGAGAGCAACCGATCTCGAGTCAAGCAGAAAAACTTGACAAACTGGGCAAACAAGTCAATGATTTTCTCTGGTTCGGCGTGCTTTCAACCGGCCTCATTTCGAGGAACAAAGGAGTCATTCGTACTGGCCGGAATATTATCATCGCTGAAGTGAGTGCCAATTTAATCGGTTCCATCGCCTGGTATGCAATTGGTCGGCAACGACCGCAATACTCTGACAATAACCACACATTTAAGCCTTTTCAGAATTCGAACCTTGAGGTAAAAATCCCCCCATTCACCCGTCTACCGTCCTACCCCTCCATGCATGCGGCCGGCAATTTTAGCATCGCAAGCGTGATCGCGCATCAACACGGACAAAAATACGCGGTGCCATTCTACATTTTTGGTGCGGCAGTCGGCTATTCGCGCATGGCACGGGAAGGCCATTATTTTTCCGATATTGTCGGTGGTGCGCTTTTGGGCTATCTGGCGGGCAAAGCAACCGTGAGTTATTTTAACTCTGCAGAAAACAAAAAGCGTAATTCCGTATTCATCTATCCCCTCCTTGAAAAAAATAGTCTGGGTTTTAATATTTTAGTTCAGATTTAGCTGTCATATGGTTCCCTTGATTCTGGCTTTTTTAATCCCAGCCCTGTCAATCATCTGGTTCAGTCTAATTTTCCTCATTTATCAAGGTGTAAAAAAGTCCAAAATTTGTCCCGCTCCGTATCAAAAAAATCCTGCTTTTTCGATAATCATCGCTGCACGGAACGAAAGTCAAAATATCTGTCGACTTATTTCAGCTTTACAAAATCAGGAATATCCCCATGAGAATTTTGAACTCATACTTGTCCTCAATAATTGTTTGGATAATACAGAAATCCTGGCGAACAAAAGTCTTCAGGATGTCACTTTCCGCTACCAATTAATTTCACTCGCGGGCAATGATGCAATAAGCCCGAAAAAGCAGGCGCTATGGCATGGAGCAAATTTAGCCAGAAATCCCATTTTGGTTTTTACCGATGCCGACTGTTTCCCGCAATCCAAATGGCTTCGTACCCTGGCAGAACATTTCACAGCGAATACCGAAATTGTAATTGCCTTTGCGCCGCTCAAAGCATCAAAAATGAATCTGGTAGAAAAGGTGGCGCAATTCGATGCCGTGATAAACAATCTGGCAGCCGCCGCAGGTGTTGGGCTCGGATTTCCATTTATGGCCAATGGAAGAAATATAGCCATAAAACGCGAACTGTATCTCGAATCCAGAGCACTGCCCAAACTCAACCACATAATTTCCGGGGACGATGATTTGCTTGTTCAAAAATTGAACAATTTTAAACCACTGCATGCCAGGTTTTGTTTCGAGCCTTCGGGACATGTGCATAGTTTTGCACCGTCCACATTTTATAGCTATTTAATGCGCCGGGGACGACACGTTTCCGTTGCCAAAAATTTTCATTTCCGGGTAGCAGTGGGATTTGGAATCTACCAAGTAGTTGGATTTCTTCTGTTAATTCTTCCAATTTTTAGCATCACCGAGGAAGTGCTGCTGATTTTCATGGGGCTCACTTTTTTGCGCATTGCTGCAGAAGCGGGGCTGATTCGTTTTTTCCTGCGCCAATCTAAGGCTTCCTTTTCTCCTTTAAATTTTATAATATGGCTCTTTCTATCGCCACTATTATCTGTCATCTCACTTATCGTCTTTTACCGGGCTGGTGACAAATGGCCAGTGGATATAAATAACAATTCAGAAATCGACGCATGCGTGAAATAATCTGGCATAAAATTCTACAGAAGACGACTTTCTCCAGGTTGATCAATCTCTCTCAAGTTGCGACCGGGCTTATTTTATCAACAACAAAAAGAGAGGCTATTTCATTTGGCATTCCCCCTGTTCTGCAGATCGAACCGACCAATTCCTGCAATCTTAAATGTCCACTTTGTGATTCCGGCAATGGTGCCATGAAACGGAAAAAGGGGAACTTTGATCTGCACCTGTTCAAAAAAATATTAGATGAAATTGGCAAAAAAGTGTGGCTCATTTTATTTTATCATCAGGGAGAGCCGTTCATCTCACCCGATTTTTTAGCGGCCGTCCGGGCTGCCAATAAATTGGGCATTTACACAAACACAAACACCAATGGGCATTATATGTCAGCAAAAGTTGCTGCAGAAACAGTTCATTCCGGCCTCGATTCGCTAATACTTTCTTACGATGGTATTAATCAGGAAAGTTATGCAAAATACCGGCAAAACGGCAATTTGGAAAAAGTGCGGCAGTCGGTGAAAAATTTAGTCGAGGCCAAAAAGCGATTCAACAGTAAAACACCTTATATTTTATTACAATGTCTGATTCACAAATACAATGAACACACACGAGACATAATTCGAAAACAGGGGCAGGATATGGAAGTTGATCGCGTACTTTTTAAAAATATTCAGGTCAATTCATTTGAAGATGCAGTGGAATGGCTACCCAAAAATGAAAATTTCAAGCGCTATAAAATTGCAGAAAATCGGCTGGAAAACAAGAAATCAGGTACATTTTTTTGCCCGCGACCCTGGACCACTTCACTCATAAATTGGGATGGGCGTGTCGTTCCATGTTGCTTCGATAAAAACGCAACCCACGTCATGGGTGATCTAAATCAAGAGAATTTCACAAAACTATGGCGGAACGACAAATACACGCGCTTTCGTAAGGAATTTCTCACTGCTGAGCAGATGGCGCCGATGTGTAAAAACTGCCATCAAGGCAAGGGGATATGGATAAATGATAAAAATTGAGAATACTGATGGGCATTAAATCCGTCGCACTATTCTTTTTGAAAATTCTATTTACGGTATTTATAATCTGGATTGTTTTTTCATATTTCAACATCGATGAACTCAATTGGCGAGATATTTCACCAGCGGCCATTTTTTACTGTTTTGCGCTGTGGTTTGCCAACATCGGAACGCAGCTTTTGCGGTGGCATTTTCTTCTGCGCGCGGCCAATTCTGAGGTTAAATTGGGCATCACCGTTCGTTCATTTTTTGGATCAGCCACACTCGGTTTATTTACTCCCGGACGAATCGGTGAATTGGGGCGGGCTCTTTTTATTCAAAATATTTCCTGGAAGAAAGTCTCCTTTCTCGCGATTATCGAAAGATTTTTCACACTGCTTTCCTTACTTTTCTGGGCAGGAATTGCCGCTGTTTTTCTGGACAGCAAGTCACAAATATTTCGGGATTATTTTCCTGATTCAACCTACATAATTCTCGCGGTTTTCGTATTAATTTTCGCTCTGATACTTCTCATGAAAATGAATCCGAAACTCACGGAAAAATTGCATTTTTATTTTTCGAAATCTCGCTCCCTTTTAAAAATCAAATCCGTTCTGGTTTTGCTATCGATCTCTCTATTATTTGTAGCGATTTTTATTATTCAAACCGCAATAATTCTAAATTCTCTAACTGATATTTCTTTTGTCTCGGCTCTTTCCGTTGCTGCTTTGGTTCATTTTTTTAAATCCATACTCCCCTTCACAATTGGGGATTTGGGAACGCGCGAAGGCATTGCGGCAGCTTTAATGCAGCATGTTGCCGCGAATCCGGACGCCGGAGTTTTGGCGGCATTGGTTATATTTTTCATCAATGTAGTGCTTCCTGCTGTCATAGGTATCCCATTCATTTTCAAGATGAAATTGTTGAAGAAATGAACCGACTCTCTGTATTTTTACATAGCTCGATTCATAAACCGATGCCATTGTTTTTCAGGAATACAATTGCAAAAGCACCACATGGAGATAAAAAAATTTATCTCACTTTTGACGATGGCCCTCACGTGCAGAATACGCCAGCACTGCTTAAATTACTCGACAAATTCGACGTCAAAGCAACGTTTTTCCTCACAGGGAAGAATGTTATTTCGAATCCGGGGCTGGCTGAGGAAATCTGTCAGTGTGGGCATATCGTCGGAAATCATGGCTGGCAGCATTTAAATTTACGATTTAAACAGTGTGCAGCCATTGCTGACGAATTGAAGCGCGGCCATGATTGTGTTGCAGAATTGTCGGGATTTCGCTATATTTTTCGACCGCCGTATGGTGCATGGAATCCCCGAATAATGAAACTGTGTCAAGAATTAGGTTACACTGTTGTTTTGTGGTCTTTTTCTGCAGCCGATTATAATTATCACTATTGGCAAAAAAACAATCTCGCTGCAATCTTGAATCAATATGTGAAGCCGGGAGAGATTGTGCTGCTGCACGATGGTGCGCCGCAGGCATCGAACATGATATTCGCACTGGAAATGGCAATTGAATACTGGCTTGAGGCTGGTAAAACTTTTGGGCTCATTCCAGAGATATTGAAAAAATAAATTCACCAATGAATAGCTCATAAAATTTATAATGCTCAAACAGACCGTAAAAATAAATTTCACAATTTTCATTTTAATCTTCCTGTTTTTAACCTGTTCAGCATCAGCGCAGGTAGCAACAGTTAATCTGCAGCACCAGGTTTACCCGCTTTTACAAAAAGCAGAAACCTTGCAACTCTTTTCATCTTATAGCTTGCGGCTATTGCCCCTCTCCCGCTCTCAGATACGTTTAATTCTCTGGGAAATAAATGAGAAAAAAGATCAACTTTCACCTGCCGATGCGCAACTAGCACATCAGATGCTGCAGGAATTTTCTGATCCTGAGCCAGACGTGGCGCTCACGCGGGATCACGATCGCCATATTTATCGCTTGAGTGAGGGCGAAACGCAGTTTTTTTTCGATTTATTCGGGGATCAAAACTTTGCGTTCCGTCGCAGTGATTTTGGCTTGAAAGATAACGAGATTTCCGAAACAACTATGGGTGGGGAATTGCGTGGTATGTTTGGCCGACGACTTGGTTTTGGCGCACATGCATTTAATACGATGATTCGAGGCGCTAATTCACAGGAACAATTTGACGTCAATAGCGGCAAAATAAGTGTTCAGGTTGGGGAAAGTGCATTTACAGATCAGGCCACAGGGTATCTGGCGGGAAAATTTGGCCGCTTTCATTTTCTTGCCGGGCGGGATTATTTAAGCTGGGGCTCCGGGCTCGACGATCGCCTGGCGCTTGGCCTGAGCACGCAGCCGATGGATTTAATTCGGCTGAATCTTGATTTTCGTAAACTTCGGTTTTCCTACTTTCATGCAAATTTGAGCGGTGTTGCAACACAACGGTACTTAATCGGCCATCGGCTTGATTTTCTCTTATCAAAACGAGTTCAGCTCGCACTTTATGAAACGCTGGTCTACGGAAATCGAGACCGCGAATGGAGCTATCTTAATCCAATTTTGCCCTACCACGTAATGGAGCACCAGCTGGGTGACCTTGACAACAACATGCTCGGCGGCGATCTCAGCCTGTTTCTTCATCCGGGTTTGCGCGCATTTCTCGAGATTTTTGTCGACGATTTTTCCAGCGATTTTGCTCTCGGAACCCACTGGGGGAACAAAATAGCGATTCACAGCGGCTTTCATTGGGCTGCGCCCTTTCACTTCTCAGAATTTGAAGTCAAGGGCACTTACACCCGCATCGATCCCTGGTTTTACACCCACAATGACAGCGCCAATGTATATTCCCACTATGGAGAAAGTCTCGGCTCAAAACTGGGTCCCAACGCCGATCGGGTCCGATTCAGGCTTTATTATCAACCGCATCGTGACAGCCGGTGGGAATTGCGCTACGCTTTTGTTCGCAAAGGACGGGGAACGATTACGGATCAGCATACTTACGAAGATGATGGCCGCTTCAAAAAATTTCTCCACGGAACAGTCGAAAAAAATTCTGAATTTGGTCTTGGATTGAGGCAGCAATTTATCCGCGATCTTTTTTTAGGATTTGATCTGACTTTTCGCAAGTGGCACAATTATGCCTTGGAAAAAAATCGAAATGGGGTGGAACGATTTGGACAATTTTACCTGAGATTCAATTATTAGGACAAGATTTCACGGTGGAAAAGTTGCCGTAATTGATAGCAAAATAAAACTATCTACAGACGAATTATATTTCCTGTTTTGGAGCATTCATGTTGTATTTTTTTATCACCTTTCTCAGTCTACTGGTTCTTGGCTATTGCGCTGCCCTGCTGTTTTTGCGGAAGGGATTTGCCATTTTACAACAAACCATAAAAAGTGAGTTGCCGTTTTTTGGATCTAAAAACTTACCCACCGTCACAGTGATTGTAGCAGCACGCAACGAAGAACATAATTTGCCCGTTTTATTGCACCACTTGAGCACACTCGATTATCCGCGAGAAAAACTTGAAATCTGCATTGTCAACGACCGTTCAACGGATGGCACAGCGGAAATATTGGATGCAGCATCGAACGACGTGCCCGCGCTGAAAGCGATACACATCAAAGATTTATTGCATGAATTTGCGCCTAAAAAAAGAGCTTTGGATATGGCCATTCGCGCAACCAAAGGCGAAATTATTATGCTAACAGACGCCGATTGCACCCCTCCCCCAACCTGGATAAAAGCTACTTTAGCCTGTTATAAAAAAGACACGGCCGGGGTCATCGGTTATTCACCGTACCGCTTCGATAAACCGCTTCCCAGACTGCTTGAAAAGATGCTCGCCTTGGAATTTTTCTCCATCGCGGCCGTTGCGGCAGCTACAGCCGGGCTCGGAAAACCTGCTACAGCTGCCGGGTGCAATTTGAGTTATCGGCGGAAAACCTATTTGCAAGCCAAAGGCTTCGAAGGAATTCAACATTGGGTTTCCGGGGATGATGATCTGTTCATTCTTAAAGTTGGCGAAAAGAATATCGGCCGTTTTTCCTACGGATTGAATCCCAAAGCTTTTGTGCCTGCGGCAGCCCCGGCCACATGGAGTTCATTCTGGAATCAGCGAATTCGCTATGCGAGCAAGGGAGCACACTATGCCTGGCCCCTCGTCACAGCATTGGTAGCGATCTATTTTTTTAATTTTATGCTGACCATCTGCCTTCCATTAATTTTTTTAGGATTTACAAAAACCGGCATCGCTGCGCTTGCTGCCTGGATTTTAAAATCAATCTTTGAATGGATTTTTTTAAGAAAAGCAGCGACAGCCTATCAGGAATCAGATTTGCTTAAATATTTTATCCCGACCGCCTTTTTGCATCCATTTTATATAGTTTTGTTCGGGTTTTTGGGCACATTTAGCCGCTTTGATTGGCGTGGCGATCAATTCAGCGTGACGGCTGAGGAACTCACGCATGGCTGAAATTGGGATTGTTATTTCCTCAATTATACTGCTTAATTATCTTCTTTTGTCAATTTTAGTTGTCGCAGGAATTCGGCGGCAGAGAGAACCGTCGCAAATAAATGAATCAAATTTACCTTTCGTCAGCATTCTCATCGCAGCCCGCAATGAAGAGCGAAACCTGCCACCTCTCTTCTCCAGCCTGGAACAACTGGATTATCCGGTCAATTTATTCGAAATCATATTTATCGACGATGAATCCACCGATCGGACACGAACTATTGCAAATGCACAAAAACAGAAAATGCAAAATCTTGAGGTCATTTCGCCTCAGGTAAAATACCCAAATCTCAATGGCAAGGCGAATGCATTGCATAACGCAATGCAAATAGCCAGAGGTGATATAATTTGCATCACAGATGCCGATTGTATTTTACCCCAATCCTGGATTCGCGGCTTTTTAAACCACTATGAGCGCGATACTGCAATGGTAGGTGGAGTAACAATCATTACAAACGAATCTGCAAACGGCCGATTATTTTACCGCTTGCAATCGCAGGATTGGCTCTACATTCTCAGCACCGGAAGCGCCGCAGCAGAATGGGGATTTCCGCTGAGCATAATCGGCAACAACATGAGTTTCCGCCGGGACGACTATTTTGCGGTTGGGGGCTTCGAGAAGGCAGGTTTCAGCGTCGTTGAAGATTATACTTTAATGCGTCAATTTCAAGAGTGTGGTAAAATCATTAAACTCTGTGCAGATAAAAAGATAATTGTATCCAGCGCTCCGGCACGTACGTTAAACAGCTTTCTTACACAAAGAAAACGTTGGATTCTCGGCGGACGAGATATTTCCCGTAAAGCAAAATTCATCGTTATTCTAGGATTTGTTGGAAAAATACTACCTGCAATTTTGTTGATTTCCGGGAGCCATTTTACTGCGCTAATTAGTGCATGCCTTATTCTTCTAATAGATACCACATTGATCCGCTATTTCAGCTCAAGATTAGACCTGAATTCCCTGCAAAACAAGGCATGGGTCTATCCCTTCTTCAGTATTTGCTACAGTTTATTGCTCATACCGATGGTTCTCTTTCATAAAACTGTAGTGTGGAAGGGAAGAGTCTATAAGTTGTGAAATGTTGCCTAAAAAATATCGCTAATCCGTTGTGTTTAGTTCTGTCGATTTCAAAGCTTGTTGCAATTGCCATGTCATTTTACTGCGCCTAACAAAAACTGTTTTACTTCGTCGACCTTTCGGCTCGACAATCTTTTAGACGAAACGAAGTTCGGCGCAGCAATCGCCAAGCGAGAAAGTAGTCGCTTATCCACCATTTTGATTGCATGAATTCCCACTAAAAACATGTGGGTATCACGAAAATGATGAATGCACTAAAAATTTTAACTAAAACCCGTCTAAATTTCAATTTTGCATAACACGTTATCGCTGTTCAATTTTATCAGTCATTCTATTTCAGTAATTTCTAATACTGCTTTTCACAATATTTCGTTATATTTTAAGCCAAATTAAAATTATAAAAAAAAACGCCTATCTTACTTAAATATTTTCTGCATTTTATCCTACCTGCATATATTATTATAACATTAACAGCGGTAGTCTCAAGGGACTGATCCTACCTCCAATTCTTCAACAACATTTCCGGCACACAATTCATACGGATGAGAGCAACGTGCCATCATTAACTTAATTTAAATTTAAACAAAATTTTAAACCAAATTAAAATTTGATTTTCGATCTGCTATCCGGTGTCGCGGAAGGGAGTCGCTCCATTTTTGTGACCATGGAAAAATGAGGAGTAGAGCGTTCTGGCATTTTGACGTTGAGTCAGTCCACTGTGGGTGAGGAGTAAGTCGCCACATATCTTCTTTAGGTCAATCAGGCCGGGAATGGATCGGTAAAGTAAAAGAAAGGAGGTTTCCCGAAAAAAATAATCACCCTTTACCTATTAGTGTAAAACTGTTCCACAAACATCAAAAAAAAGAGGATTCTACATGAAAAAGGAACGTTATTCCACATTCTTTTTGGCCTGCACTTTGATTCTGGGAATTTTTCTAGGTGCGGGAACAGCATTCGCAGCAGATGAGATGGTTGATATCATCGTCTCTGTTGACAAACCGTATGCTGATGTTGTATCATATGTCAAAAAATTGGGCGGTGAAGTAAAATTTGAATACAAATACATCGACGCTATTGCCATTAGCATCCCTCGGCGTGAATTTGATGTATTGAACCGCCACGAAGGCATCAAGCATTTGTCGAAAGACTTGACCATGAAATTGCCTGAGGTATCCAAGCGATTCAAAGAAGGATATGGTGAAGTACCTAATAAAGTTGAACTTACTGGTGCAACAACTCAGGTATTAACCAAGTCTGATCTTGCTGATCTGCGTGATCTTCAGGAAGGTTTAGTTACAGATGTTATTACGACGCGTGCAGCCGATTTTTGGGATGCAACCGGCCATTTGGGCGAAGGCGTTATCATTGGTATCATGGACACAGGCGTCAATGAAGTATCTTCGATTGCCGGCCGCGTCCTCGGTGGTGAAAATTTTACCGGTGATGGTTATGATGCGAATAGTCCAAGTAATATTTCTCACGGAACCAATGTCGCAACTGCAGCTGGTGCAAATGCATTAATTTTTCTGCCTGATGGTCATTACTGGGCAGTTGCATTTGAAACACATATTCCTGGATCGACAATTCCAAATTATCTGGGCAGTGGTTTAACAGCAATTCCGATGCTCGGAACGGCTCCGTTTGCCGAGTTTTATTCCTTAAAAATCTTCAATGTATTTGGCTCTACTTCGAATAGCATAATCCTCGCAGCATTTGATCACGCTATCGATGTAAAAACAAAATACAACAATGGTCAGCCAGGTGGAATTAACCTCCAGGTTCTGAATGGATCTTTCGGTGGTTTGACATTGAACGCAGGCGATGATCCATTCTTCGGCGCAATGGTTGCCATGTTACAAGATGTCGGTATCGTCACCTGTTTTTCTGCAGGAAACGAAGGCCCAAGCAGCTTGACCATTGGTGATCCCGGCGCAGGTAAAAACAACTTGACGGTTGGTGCTACTTCTATTCCTGAATACGAGCGAATTGCTTATGACATTATTTATGGCCCTCCAATCGGTTCTCTGTGGCGAGCTAATGATGTGCATATGGTAGCTGAATTTTCTTCACGTGGCCCGAATGCTGATGGCCGCTGTGATCCTGAAATTGTCGCTCCTGGTGACTGGATTTTCATGCAAAGCCCGAATGGATTTATCACGATTGGTAGTGGTACATCATTTTCATCACCAATGGTGGCCGGCGCTGCAGCATGTTTGATTTCTGCACACCCAGGTGCTACGCAGAATGAAGTGCGCGCAGCTCTTTTAGCCGGTGCTAATCCTTACGCGGTTCAAGACAACAGCGGTATGGAAAGCCAGGGATACGGATTCCTCGATCTCTATGCAGCCGAAATGGCATGGGGCGCAGTCAATCCTGCTGATGTTGGATTGGCCTCACCAAGCCTGCATGATAACATCAAATATGCTTGTAACAACAACATCAAACTCGTTCAGTCCAATAATTTCTATCGTGAAACTGACTGGATGATTCCTGGTGAGCGTACAGAATATTTCATCGATGTTGGCTACAAGAGTGCAGGGTACAGCATTACAATTAATGTAACGCAGGAAAATGCACCGGTTGATCAAAACCAACTCTTTGGTGACGATCTTGAAGTTTCCGTTGTTAGTGCGTTAACATCGCGTGCGGAAACCCTTGCATTTGGTTTTGTCGGAACGTCTACAAGTATTACATTGACGGAAGACATGCTCGATTTTGGTATTGTCCGTGTTACTCTCATGGGTGATTATACCAATGCCGGCCGTGTAAAAGCTGAAATTTATATCGAGGAATTGAATCAGCATCCAAATCTTTCTCCCTTGGCGACTGATGAAATTGCACAGGGCTGGTCACATCTCTATGGTGTAAATGTTCCCGAGGAAAAAACCGATGTAGATTTTGCCCTCGTTTGGGATCATGATTGGGCTTCTTATCCAACAAACGATCTTGACGTGGTAATCTGGGACATCACCAATGGCGGTATCTTTTTCGCATCTGCAGCGACGCTGGATACCCCGGAAAGAATGACCATTCCTTCACTGCCAGCCGGACAATATATCGTTCAGGTGATCGGTTTCACGGTATGGGATGATTTTGAAACCTACACATTGTATGCTGATCTTGATGCTCTGGCGAAACTTGGTCCAAAAGAAGCTGAAGATATGCTAACCACACTGATGCCAACAGAAGTTAGTCTTGAGCAGAACTATCCCAATCCATTTAATCCTGAAACAAGCATTAGCTACAGCCTGCCTGAAGCAGCGAATGTGCAACTGCAAATATTTGATATTCGTGGTGCACTGGTTAAAACACTTGTTAACAGTGAAATGGCTTCCGGAACTCATAACAGCGTTTGGCTCGGTGACAATACATCTGGCATGAAAGTTTCAACCGGTATGTATTTCTATGTTCTGAAAACCGGCAACAAAGTGATGAAAAAATCAATGTTGTTACTGAAATAAGCTCAGGATGACATCACACTTCATGTGTGAATTTCTATAGGGAACCGAAAAGCCGGCTCTGCAAGGAGTCGGCTTTTCTTGTTTTAGAGTGCATGACATAATTTAACGTGAGTTCGATGTAAGCTGTAACATTCTTTACCAAGCATAATATAATAGAGCGAAGGCGTCTCGCCGAGCGTTTCGTGCGTTATCCTCGGCGGGACGCCTTAGGACTAGATCCTGTAATTAATTCGTTTTGTCCCAATTCTTCTTATAGCGAAGTCACATTAATTTACTGTTCAATGCTGAATATGGAATCCCCGTCTTTCTATAAGGTCACGTTCTTATAATCTCAATTTTTCAATAAAAAAAAGCCGGCTCCAATGGAATCCGGCTTTATTCTTGGCATATTTTCTTTTACTCTTCAAACCATTTGTCTTCTACCAGACTTTTAATGATATCCAACCCACGATGACCAAAAATTGGATGCACATGTTCAGCCTGAACATCGGCCAACCGAATAGCGGTATGTGCAGGTGGTTCTCCCTGTTCCCGGGAAATTTGCAATATCTTAAAAGTGACATGAAAAATGGAATGCTCCCACTCGGTTTCCAAATGACGGAGTTTGTACGGATCGTTTGGAATATACCCATATTGCTCGTTTGCACAGTTGACAATGCCCATGCGATTAACCAAAAAATCGGGCACGTATAAAATTCCACGTGCAAATAAGGCATCGTCATCACGCAAGCCATCTTCCAATTGATTATTGGCAGCGCCGCAAACGATCTTTGTATTCAACCGGGGAATTGTATCGGGATTGAGGATCGCGCCGGTGGCACAGGGTGCCAGGACATCGCATTCTGTAAATAAAATGGAATTATCACCTATTTCAACCAATGAAGATTCCAAACGATCGGATCCACAACTTTTCAAAACAAAATCAATATTTTCCTGTTTGATATCACAGGCGATTATCTTTTTGGCGCCTTTTTCCAGCAGCATGCGAATAAGCGGTTCACCAACATGTCCCATACCCTGAATTGCGATTGTCCGTCCTTCGATTGTTCCACCGTCCATGAAACGTAATGCTGCCTCCATGCCGCGAATAACACCGGTGGCCGTCGGTTCGGATGGATTGCCACTTCCCCCCAGTGCGGGCGGAATACATGTTGAAAATCGCGTTTCGCTAAAAATATGAGCGATGTCCTGTGGATTCGTGCCGACATCTTCAGCCGTAATATAAACGCCACGAATTGCGCTCATCAACTCGCCATATTCTTTAAATATATCCCGGCGCTGTTCCTGATTGTGTATATCCAAATTTTCAGATTGCGCAACGACTCCTTTTCCCCCACCCCACCAGAGACCGGCAAGCGCATTTTTGCGTGTCATGCCTTTGGACAAGCGTAATCCATCACGTAAAAAATCTTCCATCGAGCGGTAGGGCCAGAAACGCGTGCCACCAGCCGCATTACCGCGGTTGGTTTTGTGGACAAATCCGGCCTGCAATGCATCATGCTTATTTGTTATTTGAAAGAAAATCCCCTCATGTTTGTCAAAATCGCGTTGATCTGCCATCAAAAAATCTGCAATCGGCTGCAAAACCTTGTGCGATGGAATCACTTTATTTTCCGCGAAATTAAAAACAAAATGGAAACGACGTATCTTATTTTGTTTTAAAAACCGAATAAATGCTTCAGGTGACATTTGCAATAGAGTAGCCATAAAAATTCTCCATTTACATATTTATTAATCAACAACCTGCCATTAGATTTTTTAAAAATATTCATCGTTCAAAGAAAAGAAAATTAATTGAGAAATCCAAAATATTGTTTAATTAAATGAATATCAAAATAAGCAAAAATTTGATTAACTTTAAATACAAACGACGGCTGACTTTGGAGAATTCGTCAATCAGGCTTGACGCTTCTGGTAAAAAGGAGTGAGTACAAATTAAATTTTAGGGATAACGCAGAAATAGCGAAAATCAAATAATTCCTCGTTGCAGGATAGATTCCCACAAATTCAGCCGTCGGAGTAACAGCATTCGCTTATTAGCAATAGTAATAAAAGAAAGTTAAATCAGATTTTTCAAAGCCTCTCTTTTGCTGAGGCCGGAGAGTTTTACTTCATTTTTTTGTACGAAATTCTTCACCCAAACTGGATCTGTTTTAGCGTATTCACGCAAAACCCAACCGATTGCTTTTCGAATAAAAAACTCACTTTCATCAGCGAGACAAAGAATCGTATCGTTTAAAAGCGCGATGTTGGTTTCTTTTTTGTGGTTTAGATGGACAAGCAGCGACGCCCGCCGCACCCAAAAATTGGAATCCCTCCGCCAGGAAATTATCTTTGCCTCGAAAGCACGGTTTTGCGCAACTAATCCCCCAACGAACTGGCTGGCAATCCAATCGAGGGTATCCCAGTTTGTTGCTGTTCGCGTTAATAACTCGAAAAGTGGCCATGCGTTTTCGTCGTGATATTTTTTGTAGCGCTCTACAATATCCAATGCCAGATACATTTCTTCGCGGCTCTCACCTCGCCATAGAATTAGAACAATTTTGTTCCACGCGTCAGGCGAGTTGATGGGGAATTCATTTAAAGCTTCCCGGCATATTTTACGTCGTGGCGCCGCCTGAACACCGTAAAATTTTTGCAATGTTTTCATGTAAGCAGCCATAGATTTTGCTTTATTAAAATCGGCCGCGTCGTTTAAGGCATTGCGAATATATTGAATGATTGGAAAATTCATGCGCAGATATTCCTTCCAAAACAGTCCTTTATCTCAGATCGCCGTTTTTTAAATACCAACCCTTTTCATCGACAACAGGCCAGGCGTCTGATATAATTTCTATTGCCTTTTTGCCTAACTGCATGCGTTTTTTCTTTTCACCCATCGTTACTTCCATGGGTAAAGAAAAACCAATATTGGGAATACTAACTTTGTATCGGTTTATACCTACGGAATCTATCTTTACTTCCGGCAATATGGTAGTTTTCAAATACAATTCCATAATTTTCCGATAATCCTCACCTGAGTTTCGGTTCACCAGCTGAATTAAATCTTCAGAATCCACAAAATTTTGATAAGTGTAGGCAGAATCTGTTGCAAATTGTTTTAAAACAGGAAAGAAAATGGAATCACCCAAAACATAGCGCAATGTATGCATCAAATAGGCGCCTTTACTGTAAATATCACCATTGTACGATTCTGTGGTCGTCGCATTCGCATGAATCACAATCGGATTTTTATTTCGAATCCGGCGGCGAATTTGTGCCATTTTTTTATGATACGCATCCTCCCCACTTTTGTCGAGCTGATAGAGCGCTTCGCCATAAGAACAGATTCCCTCTTGAATCCAGAAATGACTCCAGTCTTTCACGGTTACTTTATTTCCCCACCACTCATGCCCCATTTCATGCAACATTAGCCCATCAAATTCTTCGCTGCTGTTAAATATGGTTTCATATTTATAATGATTGCCATAGGCATTTATTGTCTGGTGTTCCATCCCGAGATAATCCGTCTCCACAAGACCAAATTTCTCTTTAGTAAAAGGATATTCGCCATAAAACTTCCGGTAGCTTTGCAACATATCGATCGCCATCGCCACATGCTTTTCTGCACCTTCCCGGCTTTGAGGCAAGACATAAAATACAACCGGCATCGTCGCCCCGGTTTCTGTGATATATTCACTCTCTACAGCCTCATACATTCCAATTGCAAAATTAATATTGTAATTGTTAATTGGATAATGTGTTTTCCAATGATAAGTCAACGAACCCTTATTAGACTCAACTTTGTCGAGAAGTCCGTTTGCAGCGCAAAAATAAGGCTCAGGCACGGTGATATGAAGAAATACACTGTCCGCCTCATCTGACGGGTGATCTTTGCAGGGGAACCAAATTTTTCCACCCTCTCCCTGACAGGAAAGACCGATCCAGTCGTTTCCGTCCGCATCTTTCGACCAGTTAATTCCGCCAATCCAGGGAGGTCGAATCGCTTCAGGAGCTTCGCCTGCATACACAATTTGCAGTCCTGCCATTTCATTTTTCATGAGCGGGTGTTTCAAAGGAATCGATATCAGGCCATTCTCGTGGGTAAACTCCAGCGAGTTGCCTTTTTTATCAGTTATTTCCGAAACCGTGAAATTGTTGATGAGATGCAGCTGAATTTCAGTGAGGCCATTTTTCAGTGTTTTAAACTCAATACCTGTTTTTCCAGATAAAAATTTCTTTTCCGCGTCCGGATGCAGGGAAATATCATAAAAGGTTACATCGAAAGCACTTTGATTGGCCAAAAGTGGACCACCGGAGGCATACAAGCCGAATCGGTTGTGGCGAACGAGCGTGACCGCAGCATAAATTAACACCAAAACAACAATCGATCCGATAAATATAGTCAGCCATTTGAGAAATTTTTTCATCGTTTTTCTCCGTTTGGTTCTGATCGTTACCCACATCTTTTGATGTGTAAGTTTATTCTAAAAAAAGTGCACACTGAACAGAATTGGGTTTTAGTTTGTAGTTCAGAGCAAGCTCTGAACTACGAACATGCGCACTTTTTAAGCTAAAAGTTAAACTTATGGGTAACGATCAGGTTTAGTTGGTGATTACAACTCCAAATAATTTTCATTTCATAATTAAAGCAGTTCGGTGGAAGAATCAACCAATTAATGACGAAACAGCAAATTTTCCATTTAATCTTCATCAACGGTTTTAAAATATGGTTCTGATTAATTTTATTTTCATCCATATAATTCTCACAAACTGTTGTTGCAGGAGCCTGCATAAAGATTTGAATTAAACAACGATCAAATAAGTCTGACATGCCTCAAAGCTGTAACATTTTCTCGAAAAAACTTGTTAATAAACCAAAACATATCTTGACTTTATTGTTTAATTTTTAATAAGTTCATCATTCACATCTTAAAACTATTTTCACCAGTAAATACAGTATAATTCCAAATAAAAATAAACCCGGTTTTCTCGGTCAACTTGCATTGAATTTTTATCTCTGACCGGGAATTTTTACCTATTTTTTTACACTTCAGCGAAAATAACGAAAGTGCAGTAAAGGACCAATCACTTCACATCCAAAATCCAAAAAAAATAAACTGACAATGTCCCACGGCATTTCCAGATTTATCCAGTCCCGGAGCTCAGAATCAATGTGGCTGAGAATATGTAACAGTGATTGTTCTTTTTGAAGCAGATTCGTATGAATGCTCGCAATTAATCAACAATTCCTGTTTGCGGAATGAAAGGTAAGCAGCTATGCCAAAAGCACGCATTCTGATCGTCAAAGAAAACAGTTCTGCTACGGATGAAATAAGAAATGGCTTAATTGCCAATGGCTATCAGATTTGTGGTCTTGCCGCAAATGCAACGGAAGCTCAAAAATATATTCAGGATTTTTTACCCGATTTGGCCTTAATCGATATTCAATTGCAAGATAATTTTAATGGCTTCGACAATCTCTGTCACACTGGCCGTCAACACGATATCCCACTGGTATTTTTAAATAATTACGCCGACGATAAACTCCTGAAAATGGCAAAAGAGACGGATCCATTTTTTTATGTTCTGCATCCGTTTGAACCTGGAAAATTAGCCATCGCCGTTGAAATGGCGCTTTACAAGCATGAACTTAAGAATATTCTATTCGAGAGTGAACAAAAGTACCGGATGCTTGCGGAACAGGCAAGCGACATAATCTGGGTTTTCGATATTGAGACATTGAGAACGACTTATGTGAGCGCCGCTGTTGAAAGAATTTTAGGCTACACTGTTGACGAAGTTTTGGCATTACATATCGAAAATAAAATGCCCCCGGAATCATTTGCTAGAGTGAAAAACATTCTCCAGGAAGAGCTCCAAAACGAGCGGAAAAACGATTGTGATCCCGACCGTACAAGAACCCTGGAAATCGAGCAATTTCATAAAAATGGCCAAAAAGTCAGCGTAGAAATTACGTGTCGATTTTTACGAAACGAACTCGGAGAACCAACCAGCGTCATCGGTATAACGCGTGATGTTAATGAGCGAAATCAAACTTTAAAATCCCTTGCAGAAAAAACAACGATGCTCGATAATATTCTGCGAAGCGCCAATGATATTGCCATAATCACCACCGATCTTGATTTTCGTATTAAATATTATAATCCAATAGCTGAAAAGTTTTTTTCATACAAGGCCGACCAGGTGATCAACAAAACTGTGCAGGAGATACACGAGAAAGAATGTGTAGCTCCCGAACGGCTTGAAAGAGCCATCGATCAAGTACAAGAAAATGGCGAATATAAATACAATTATGAACGGGAAACGGCGTCGGGCAAACAATTTATTGAATCAAGAATAACAGGAATTTACACGCCCGAAAATCAAATTATCGGTTATTCGCTTTTCAGCCAGGACGTCACCGAGCGGAAGCAGGCTGAGAAAATTATGTTGAAAGCATCGCGCATGGAAGCGACCTCCACTTTGGCTGCTGGAATTGCACATGATTTTAATAATTTGATGGTTGGTGTGCTCGGCAATGCCGATCTGATTAAAATGCAACTTGAAGCTGAGCCAGAAATTGACGAAATGTTAGATGCCATTGCAAAAAGCGCTCGACAGGCTGGAGAACTGGCACAGCAACTGCTGTTTTTCGCCAGAGGGGGAAAATACCAACCTAAAATTCTGAATTTCAATAGTTTATTGCAGCAAATATTTAAGCGAGACAAACATATTTTCCCACCACGCGTTCGTGTTAGTCACAAATCCGATCCCCACCTATGGAACATTTATGCAGATTCAAATCAAATGAACCAGGTGGTTATGAATTTGTGCATTAATGCTGTTGAAGCAATCGAAAACCATGGCACCATTACTATCACAACAAAAAATGTTCTTCTTTCTGAAGAAAGTGCACTGTGCCAAAATGGGATTAAACCCGGTCGTTTCCTGTTATTGAGCGTCGAAGATTCGGGCTCAGGTATGCGAAACGAAACCCTGGTCAAAATCTTTGAGCCTTTCTTCAGTACTAAATTTAAAGGGCGGGGTTTGGGACTTGCGGCAGCGTATGGAATAATCAAAAACCATGAAGGGCATATTATTGCAGAAAGCGAACCAGGCCAGGGGACGATATTTAAAATTTACATTCCTGCTACTGAATCTGAGCCCGAGGAACTGGACGAGAGTTCGTTGAATATTCCAGGTGGCGATGAAACGATTCTGGTAATTGATGATGAATCGTTAATCCTTGATATCAGTGATCGCATTTTGACAAAATTTGGCTACCAGGTTTTGCTGGCTCACAATGGGCAGGAAGCTATTGATATTGCGAAAAGTTTTTCTGGCGCAATTCACCTGGCTATACTGGATTTGGGAATGCCGATTTTAGGTGGTGTGGATGCGTTCCCCCTGCTCCGGGATGCGCAACCCGACATGAAAGTGATTATTTGCAGTGGGTATGAATTGGATGACACAGCAAGAACGCTCCTGAACTCTGGCGCTGTCTCATTTCTCCAAAAGCCATTTCAAGCCGAAAAACTGGCCATTTATGTAAGACAGGCGCTCGATAAACAAACACAGAAAAATTGATCTCTTCTATCGTATATTTTCTACTGCTACTGGGGGATTAAGAAAAAAATCCACTTTTTTGAACAACCATACTATCCCGTTTAAAATCCAAATAGCCGGGTGTATGAGAAATCTTAAAATCCACAACACCGGATAGCTCAAAATAAAAAGTACCAGTATCCAGCCAACAGTTTGGAACAAATAGGGGTTTATGCCTGCAATACCAGCAATCTCGGCCATCATTCCATGCAATACATGGGGGTTCTCAGCAACGATATAAATAGTGGCCGCAGCCGCGCTCACAACCACAATTCTTCGGACAATAAATCCACCAGTTGCAAAAAGTCGTGGCGCAAACAATCGTGTCCGGGCTGCAAAACTTACTTTCTTTCCTGATTTGGCAGCCACGCGTCCCGCTCGCAGCAATTTTAAAGTCCCACCAATGACAGCTATATCAACCGCCCCCCATAAGAGGTCATAGCCTGAGATTTTCTCATCTAAAACATATTTTACTTCTAAAGTTCGAATGCCCCCAACAAAAAACGCATTAATATTTTCCAAAAACCGCTCTGTTTGAATCCAGCGAACATTATTATTTTTGTCGAGTGCAAATTGACCAAGAAAATCATATCCTTCATTTTTAATAAAATGGACGGCGTTCCATCCTCTGTCGAGCGGTGTCAAATTTTCAAGTGGTTCGTTCACCACCTCAGGATTTTTTTTACCAGGCTCGTATATCATCTTTTTTAATGATGCTGCAAAATTCAAAACTTCATTCTGAGCACGGCGAATAACTTCCTGCAAAGCGCTTTCATTTTCATAAAAGAAATCCACTACCGGAACAACTATTTCCCCATATTCCGAAAGCACATGCTGAAAATCCGGCTCAGCACCATATAACGAAAAAACTTTCTCTGCAAGATCCGGATATTTAAGCAAAGCAATTCTAGCCTTTAAAAACAATATCTCATTTTCAGAATAATCCAACATTAATGCCTGAATTTCGATTGGTTTTTCGGTTAGCCCAATTGCATTTTCGCCCAACTTTTCCTTGAGTTGGATTTTGATTAATTCTTCCTCATAAGGTGTATTTTTCAACGTCGAACTTATAAGCAATGATGCGAAGCACGCCAGAGCAAAAATGATAATAACTTTTCTCATCGGCTTATCCTCAAAAATGCGAAATAAATGCAGTGCGTGGTGCATATCAGATAATTAAGTTCGTTGGATAAAGATTCCAACATCCACAGCAAATCTACAAAAATTGATTGTTCTTTTAAACAATTATCACGACTGATTGCCATATAAATATAATTGATTGTGCCTTTAGCTCCGCATTTTTCCTTAAAAAGTGGCCTTCGAAAAATGGCGTTAAGAAATTTTGGATAATTTCCGTTAAGAATCATTTTTTTGTTTGAGCGAAGCGAGTTCAAAATGATTCAGGAAATTGTCCAAAATTTTAGCCAATTTTTCGTCAGCCTTGATTTTTTTGTTTCTTTTTTGATCAAGCAAAAAAGAAAATGCATAAAACGTTAATAATCAGAATCTTAAAGTTTAATCAACAGAGCTAAGGTCCTAATCAAAAATATAAAATGGCGGGATAATTTGTAGATTTGCTGTGCATTGCCTTTTTGCAATGCACAGCAATCCATGAAGGGATTGCACTCCAAGCCCACCGAATTGGATTAAAGGCACTGTGTAATAAATATTTTCAAAACAGATAGCCATTCACAGGTTTTGACTTGACAAAACACTACACTATTTTCACATTGCATATGATAGTATCAAGGCTGAATTCCTGAAGGCAATACCCTTAAAAATAAGCCAAATAGAACGCAGTCATTCAAAACCGCAACTATTTTTAAACTTGAATTAATTATTACATTTCTGCGGCAACTGTAAAATTCATTGAATTTTTCCAAGTTTATGTTAGTATATATTCATATTAATTTTGCGCACCCCTTCCATCCTTTGCCTTACATCTTTGGTAACTTCATTTAATTTACGTTCAGGCGTACGAATAAATGTATATACCAAATATTCATCTGCCCACGCTCGTATGGGTTCATCCCGGTGATCTCGATTCCGCATTGCCTCCTGTTCTGCTTCCTTTCAGCAACACTATTATTCTCACTCAGTATTTAATACGAACATCCATTAAAATACAGGAGAATTGAACCGTGCTATTTGCCAGAACCCGGACAATTAAACAAAAAATTATTTTAGGTACTGCAGTGAACTGTGCAATCGCCTTGCTCCTGGCGTTTGCAAGCCTGGTAATTTATAATTATTTAAACTTTCGTACTCAAATCGCAAATGACTATAATACATTGGCAAAAATTCTTGAGAGCACCAACCGGGAGGCCGTAGCCACAAAATCCACAATCACGATAGATGAACAGACGAAGCGTATTTTGCAACACAAACCGGAAGTTATTGCCGCTTGCGTTTACCTGCCGGATGGCACAATATTCTCACGATATACGCGTGCCAATTCAGAGTCGGTCATCTTTCCCCATCTTCAAAATAAAGCAGTCACATCGTTCAACAAAGGATGGATTGATATTTTTCATCCAATTCAAAATACCGGAGTCCGGGAAACTATCGGTGTGCAATATATCCGTGTTGACAACACTGTTTTTCAAAAAGAGGTTGCTAATTATATTGCCCTTTTCATGATTATCATCCCCTTTCCCGTTTCGATGGCAATCATCCTTGCCTTGTTCCTGCAACGATCGATGGCAAAACCTCTTACCGAACTGGGACAAGCTGCGAAGCAAATTTCAAAAAAGAAAAATTTTGATACCCGCATCAAACTCTCTACAAATGATGAAATAGGTGTGCTGGCCTCCGAGTTTAATGAAATGCTGCTCGAGATCGAAAAATATGACAGCGATCGGAAAAATATCGTCCGGATATTGGAGGAAAAGATACAGGCGCGCGTCATAGATTTGAAGAAAGAAATAACCCAGCGCAAAAAAGCAGAAAAACGAGAGCATGACCTGCAAAAGCGTCTCGATCGTTCCCGTCGCATGGAATCACTGGGAATTTTGGCCGGAGGGGTTGCCCATGATCTCAATAACATTTTAGGCCCGGTTGTTGGCTATCCCGATTTAATTTTGTCGGAGCTGCCGGATGACTCCCCCATTCGGCCCGATTTGGAAGCCATTCACAGTTCAGCCCTGCGGGCAGCAGCGGTCATTCAGGATTTACTCGCACTTGCAAGACGCGGGAATTATCAATTAACTGTTATTTCAATAAAAGATCTCGTCTATTCCTACCTCACTTCTCCCGAATTTATCGAAAAACAAATGGTGCATAATTCGATTGATCTGATAACGGATATTGCGCCCAATACGCCCGGCGCAAAAGCATCTGAAGTTCATTTGCGGCAAGTATTGATGAACCTAACAATAAATGCCATGGAAGCCATGCCTGATGGGGGTACTTTAACAATCAAATCCAAAGCCTGCTGGATAAAGAAACCGACCGTAGTCTATTCCGGCACCATGCCCAAAGGGCGATACACACAACTGCAAATAATTGATACGGGTGAGGGAATAAAACCGCAAGACGCGGAATGTATTTTTGAACCTTTTTACACCAAAAAACAGATGGGAAAAAGTGGCACCGGATTGGGGTTGGCGATCGTTTACGGCATTGTCTCCGACTTGAAAGGATTCATCGATTTGAAATCAATTTTTGGGGAAGGAACAGAATTCAGCCTCTATTTTCCAGCTACAAATTATGTTAATTCAACGCAAACAAATCTTACAAAACCAGTACGAAAAGGCGATGAACGTATTTTAATCGTCGATGATAACCAACAACAACGGGCTTTAGCAAAGAAATTATTATCGCATCTTGGATACGAAGTTTTTTGCATCGAAAGTGGCCGTAAAGCAGTTCAGGTGGTGCGCAATAATGACTTTGATCTGATTCTCATGGACATGGTATTGGAAGATGGGCTTGATGGGCTTGATACCATCGAATCCATTTTAAACTATAAACCAGCACAACGATTTGTCATCGCCAGTGGCTTTGCCGAATCCCATCGGGCAAAAAAAGCACAGCAGATAACCAATGCTCCGTACCTTACTAAACCTTACTCGTTGGATGATCTCGGGCAAGCAACAAGGAATGTTCTTGATCGAAAACCCAAAAGCAGATTGAAAAACAATAGTGCATCCGGGCCGGTTATTCTATAACAATGGGACCCACTTAAAACATGAACCGAATTGAAAATAAAATGGAGCTTGATTCGAGCAGTGTATTGGACAAAGTTAAACATAATATTATTAACAGAATAAACATGGAACCCACCCGTATTACTTCTTGATTTTCACCCCCCGTTTCAATATGTTGATCCTTCGATTTTATGGATTCAAATTTCCAACACAGACACATTAACGAAAGATGATCGATGAATTTTGACGCCTATTTATTTGATATGGATGGAACCCTGGCCACGAACGAACGCCTCAAAGGAGAAGCGCTGGCAAAAACGTGCAACGCGTTGGGGGCAGAGGCCAGCAGCAGTCTTTACAAGTCAGTGATGGGACACAGTTGGGAATTCGTCCGGCAGCATTTTTGTGACACATACGGCATTTCACCGACCCCGGAAAAATTTGATACTGAATTTAAAGTCTTTTACAAAAATCTGTTAATTAATGATTTGGAATCAACCGCGGGCGCGACGAAAATCATTCATTCACTCAAATATGAAAATAAAAAACTGGGACTCGTAAGTAGCGCATACCGCTGGATGGTTGACATGACGATAGCAACTCTCGGATTTACAGATCAATTCGATGTAATCATCAGCCAGGAAAATGTTAAAGAGCACAAACCCCATCCCGAAGCTTATTTGTTGGCATTAAAAAAACTCAAAACCCGGGCAGATCGCACATTAATTTTTGAAGATTCAGAATCCGGGATTAAAGCTGGTATAAACGCCGGTTGTCACGTTGTGGCCATTCAACATGAGTTTAATGTCAATCAGAATTTAAAAATGGCCGCACGAATTATTTCCAGTTTTGATGAATTTATTTTGGACTAATTCACTCCAATTGAAAATTACTGTAAAAAATTATCTGCGGAAAATAATACATCAGGCTCTCCCGGATTCTCCTTTTATTGGATTCCACACTATAAATTCTTTTGCACAAATATCATGTAAACTAGAACAATACCTGGCATGAAATCGTCAAAATCATACCACCATATAGTTGAACTTATTTGGGAGTAATCATGCGATTCGTGCTATGCTTTTATTTATTCTGTTTGACTTCAGGTATAAATGCACAGAACTTTCAACAAAGTACACAGGATTCAAGCAGCGATGGCGTTCAATCTGATTCAAGCCAGCAATTGGACGAAAGAAAAATCGCGCCCCATGATTCTGCAAGCATCAGTCATTACTTTATTTATCCCCTCAACCCGGACCCCAAAAATCCCTCGAAGTTGCCACATATTGATCCGAAAATGATTATCAAGCCAGAATCTGTTCCATTTATGCCGATTTTACCGGCAGATCCGTCTATTGACCCGCATATGATTTTCAGCCCTTCTGGTGATAAACCGTTTGTGAAAGATTTAAAAGAGAAGAAATTTCAGAAAATGAAATGACCAGCTATATTTTGACTCCATTGGTCCTTTCAGGGTTGTGTATTCTGCAAAATCAATTCCTTTTAGCGCTTCGATTCTTCTCAGTTAATGTGTTTTACCGTCTTCTTTTTAATAGCATAACCAAAAACGAGTGACAGGCGATTGCCTTCCGGATTTGTCGTAAAGGCAAAATTTACAGGTAAGTTCACTAAGCCATAAGTGAAGGATTTGCCAAAAGCAATCGTGAGAGCTGTTTGTGTTTGTGTCACCCCTTTTTTATCTTCACCCAAAAATTGTATATTCGGCCCCATGCCCATTTCCACTCCATTTGGGAAGCGCACACCAAATGCCAGGGTTGCTGACGGCAATAATATTCCATATTCAACGCCAGAGACGAGCGGGATGGCTTCGATGACAAATGATGGGCCGTAGCCGTCGGGTTTAATCAAATATTCAAAATGCCACCCGAAATGACTGATGACGGTGCCAATTTTTTCATCGGTGAAATTTTTAATATAATCATGATCTCCCAACAGATAAGTAAATCCAAGCCGGGGCCCGCCGAGATTGATTTCCTCAAGTTGCGCATCATGGTACGTCGTAACCGTGCCTTGGGCGTGTAAGGCTGCAATACTTAGCAAACAATACATGATGAGCTGCGTGATTCTTTTTGTAGACATGGCATCTCTCCTTTTCAAGATTAACAAACCGTTGACAGGAGAATTATAAACCAATCCGAATCCTGCTTTGTCATAAAGTTGTCAGAATTCAGTAAAAACCACTTTTCATCAGATTACAGATGTTTGGCGGGGGAATCGAGTAATTGTTGAAATTTTTGATAGAACTGCCCAACATGCCAGCCATCCATCAGTCCGTGGTGCGCATCAATAGAAATGGGCATTTGCATTTTCGTCTCGCGGGTAAACTTCCCAAACGCGATTTTAGGGATAGAGTTCGCCTGAAAATTTTTTCGCGGGTGTTTAAAACTTCGGAAAGAAAACCAGGGAATTATAGTGTAATGAATCAAATCATCCCGATCATCTTGCGGGTTCAATTTCTGTTGTTTCTCCTTTAAAAGTTGCATTTGCAAGTTGGCAGCCCCCGCAAAATCCCGGAACGGCTCCACGTATTTGAAGTAACAAAAACTAAAGGAATTATCCTCGTTTAAAACTGTCGAGCCCACATCAATTCTATCGTGTAAAATAATTTTTTTGCCGCGAATTCGATATTTGAACGCCTCAATCTGATTCACGGCTTTCTGGCAAAGATACAATGATGCGAGAAAAAAACTTGCGTTTTGTTCCTTAATTAACTGATATAATTTTGTTACATCGACATCTGCGGTCAAGCTGAAAGACGGGTCATCATAGTGGCGGAAAAATTCAAAATAATCTTTGCGGTGCCAATTTTCAATATCGATTTTCTGCATATTTTCCTCGTGAGGGATTAAATTCGGTCCGCTTTATTTCTTCCTGTTATTAACAGAACGCAATTTGGTTTTGCAGGCACCTTAAAAAAAAGTTTTGAAAACAAAAAGAAGTATTTCGATGATGGGGAATTTAGCCTGCTCTATTCATAAATATTTATTAAAACAACGTGAGTTCGATATAAGAAGAATTGGGACAAAACGGATAAATTATAGGATATAGTCCGAAGGCGTCCCGCCGAGGATAACACACGAAACGCTCGGCGAGACGCCTTCGCTCTATTATAATTATGCTTGGTAAAGAATGTTACAGCTTACATCGAACTCACGTTAAAATATCCTGGTTATCCAGTTAACTCAGCTAAATACGAACCCACCCCTGATATGCTGCAAAACGCTACGCTTTTTCGCATATCGTCCCCTCCCGGGATGGGATTTGAAAACCGTCTCAGGCTAAATCCCATCCTTGGATGGGACAGAACGATGCGAACGGCAAAGCCGATGAGCAGCCAACAGGGGTGGGTTTGTGCTAAGCTGAGTTAACTGGATAACCGAAGTAAAATATTTTTAACCTATTGATAATTCGATATCTGAGATAAAACGTTCAGAAAAACTAAATTTTCTATTAAAACTATCTCTCACAAAGCAACAGAGCCCACAAAATTAAGTTTTATAAGTGTTTAAATATTATCTTTGCGGACTTAGTGCCTTTGCGTGAGAATTATTCAGGCAGAATGGATTTATTTGCAGGAAACCGGCAAGCTGATATTTTACCGGTTGCACTTTCGTGCTAATTTTGTAGCAAGGCGTTTGGCGCATCAGATTTCGGATGCGGGAAGTTTTGACTCGCTTTGTCCGAATACCACTCCCTTTTTGGCAGAATTAAATATTTGAAGTACAAGCGGAGAAAGAAACCATACGGCCCGCGTCGTTTTGCCCGAATAATCTCCCGCCGGTATTTAAAACTCATAAAAACCGGATCCTCGCTGAAGAAATTCTCGGCAATTTTAATGGCGAGATCGCCCGCGTCCGGGCAAAGAAGTCGATCCGCTTTTTGGATAAAATCCACAAGTATTCGCTTCAAGTCTTCAATATCCTCTAAAACGGGGTCTTCGCTGAAGTCTGCCAGCTGGATTAATGAAACCACATTTTTAACGAGATTATCAACGTCATTCAAGATGATCGAATTGTATAATTGCAGCAGAGCTGCCATCATTTTCAACTCAAGACTTTGGTTGTCATTCGTTTGGAGAGCATCAACCTGATTCATATCAATCTGGCTCATTTCATCTGACATCACCCCATTTACCAAATGAATAAAACCAAGCAATGGAAATTGATCTTGCAATTTTTTCGGCACCGGCATCAATTTATTTTCAGAGTGCTGTAGTACAAATTCGCACAGTGACGCATGTATTTTTTTCTCACTAAACGCATCAAATTCTTGCGCACATTTTAATGCATGCTCACTTTGTTCTTTGCTCAGATGATAAATTATGTGCGCAAATGCATCCTTCCTGATCGCAGCATCGGCGTCGAGAGTGGCCACGAGTTGCGGCAGTAAAATCAGCATATCAATGCTGCTTAATTCCTGAATGAGAAAATAGAAAAAGGCGGGCGATTCTTTGTAGCGGTCAAAAGTTTTCTGAACAATTTCTTTCACAATTTCATAAGGAGCGACTGCAAATGAATTATGAATCATTTCCAGCACATTGGCATGATCAGATTCTTTTTCCGCCAACCCGGCTTCGATGAATTGCATGCCGCGTACTGAATCATTTTTAGCAAAAAAGGAAATTCCAAGCCAGAAATTAATGCGATAGACGCGGTCTAATGTATAGTAATTTATGATCTCTAACCGCGAAGCATCTTCATTGTAAAATTGCGCTAATTCCAGATATTTTTTGCCCGCTTCAATTGTGGCATCAAACTTTTTTTGCATGTAATTTATGCGCGCCAAATGAAAATAAACATCGACATAGTCCTGCCGCACTTGCAAGGCTTCATTGCAAACTTCCCTGGCTTCGTCGAGATTTTTGTTTGCGATGAGCCCACCGATCAAACCGTGATAAATTGATAAATAATAAGGAGGTGCACTGGGCATCTTGCGCAGTATTTCGAGTGTTTTCTTCGCATAAATAATCGCTTTGTCAAATCTTTGATACTGGGAATACGCATTAGCGAGATAATAAAAGGCGCGTGGATCATCCGGATTTTCCCGGGCTTCTTTGCGCAGGAGCCGCACGGAACGCTTGAATTTTTTCAGCATAGATTCTGGATCCAGATCATATCCAAAATGATTGATGCGGATTTCCGAAAAATCGACTTTTCCTTTTATGATTACCTGATTGTGCACGGCCGATTCGTATTTCACACCCACATTGTTGCGGAAAATCCGCGGATAGTTGAATCGTACAGATTGCTTACCATCTTTTTTGTAGTCCTGAATTACAACACAAAATCCTTCGACATCATCGCGTGCGTTTTCGATGGTTTCACGTAATAATGAAACACTTCTTAGGTCGAGTCTCTCATCCGCATCGATTTGCAAAATCCAGTCGCCCGTGGCATATTCGATACTTTGGTTGCGATGCAAACTGAAATTATTTTCCCATGGATGATGGTAAACAACGGCTCCGAATTTCTCGGCTATTGCTACTGTGTTATCCGACGACCCTGTATCGACAACGATCAGTTCATCAAACAATCCGTGCACACTCTCTAAGCATTCCGGCAGCATTTTCTCTTCATCTTTAACGATCATGCAAACGGATAATCTTGCGTTTCCCGGCGCCTTTTTGGCGAAGTTTGTGTTTATCGATTTCGTTTTTTCAGTTTTATTTTTTTTGGGCATAACTTATTATTTTTCGAATTTAGTTACTGCTTTATTTTACCGGCGGATTCATCGATTTTAATCGAAGATTTTAACTTTTGCACTTCGTCTGCCAGTTTGAGATAACAATGGGAAATAGCCAGCGATTCGATGCGCATAAATGCTCCCGGCAAATCATCGTAAATTTCAACTTTAAGTTCACTATAGGGAGCCAGGACGTCGTGCACTTGTTTCACGATGGAATAGATGGGATCGTATTTCCTTTTTTCAGAATAGTGGGCAATGGCCTCAACCGCTTCGAGCAAAATTCCTTCGATTTCATCATCTGCCTCTGCCGTTGATTCCGAAACATCCCCGACATCCGGTTTCAGACCTTCGAACAACAAACGTGCATCATAATTGGCTGGATATTCCTGCAGCAAGGCATTTAGAATCTTGATGGCATCTTCAAAATAGCCGAGTTCAAGAAACATTTGTGCCGCATTAAACATGGCTCCTTCCCCAACACCCGGATCAGTTTGATAGGTTAAAAATATATCGAGCGCGTCCTGGTACAGACCCAATTGCATGAATAAAATTCCGGCATCATAATCTTTCTGCTCTCTGAAACCCGGCACCAGTTTCTCTTCGAGAAAATCCCGGCCTTTTTGATTTAATGATTCGAGAGGAAAAACTTTTAATGTTTCGAGGACAAATCCTGGTGTGGTGAATTTTTTCCACAAGATGGTGAGGATTGTACTCAATTTATCACCTGGAATAAACTGCATCTCCTGCAAAAGATCACCTGCTTTTGATTCGTCAAATGAAGGCACAGTACCAAGTTGGCGCAAACCAGCGTAAACAGCCTGCCATTTCTCAAGCGTAGCGAGGCTGGAAATTCGCATCGATCGAATATTTTCCTCAAATTTCAAGGTGTGCAAGCTGTTTTTTGCTATATTGAATTTATTGTTTAAAACGGATTTGAGCTTTGAAATATACAATTCGGAATTGGAATTCACTGCCGCCGGATTATTTGCCAATTTTGCCTGCAGGCAAGAAATATAGATAAAATCGAGATTTTTCGCAGGAAGCGTATTTTTAGCGAGATCAAACACTGTTGTAAATTTTTCGATCTCCTTTTTTTGGTAACAGGCTTCTGCCCAAATAGTAAAGAAACCCCAATATTCCGAATTTGCTTCGATTTTTTGCAGATGGTTCGCAATTGTACTAACGCAATTATTGACAATTTCATCGTAATCTTCGATCCAATGAAGAAATTGGTAAAATGAAAATACCGCAGCCAGATCTTCAGGGCACCGTTCCCAATATCGCACTGCATCGTCGCGCATGCGTGTAAAAACAGGCGAGGATGCATCTTTGTTAATCCGATCCAGGTGGCGGTTAATAAAAATTGACTTGTGTTGCTGCGACTCCCCTTCAAACTGCAACCGATTCAGGAATCCAGTTCCGGGCTGTGCATTCATTCGTACACAGCGGTTTTCAAAATTGGCATATTCAATATTCCCATTCTTTCCGGTTGAGCTCACGGCCAGCTGAACTGCGGCAATATGCGCTGGTCGTTTGGCTAAATAGTTAAATAATTCTCCAAAATCTGCGCTGCACTCCTCGTTGGCATTGAGATAAAACAACCAATCTGCTCGCTCGGAATCCGGGCGTTGCATTAATTTTGTAATCGCATCATTTAGCGACTTTTTACGGTAGTCGGTTACGCTCGTATGACTCAGAATATCAGCAGCAATTTCTTCACTGTCAATTAGAACAATCTCATGGGCGGAAGGCAATAAACTACTGATGCATTGATTTAATTTTTCAGCTCCAAAATACCCGGAGACTATGGCGCAAACGCGCTGCTGTTTTCGTTCACTCATTTTTTTCTCACTCATCATCTACCCGATTTTATAGTCCATTTTTTAAAATTCTACTGCGCTGATTTTTGGTTAAATCGCTAACGTACTGCACTCAGAAACGACATTGACAGGTTTTTGATCCTGCAGGACTCGCAGGGCATTTTTCGCGGCTTTTTCGCGCATTTCTGAAAAAGATTGCCGGCTGAAATAAGCAGTGTGCGGGTTTATTATAAATCGTCCGCACAACCAGTTTTCATTATTCTGCCACGCTCGAATCAATAATGAATCGTTGTTTGGAGGTTCATTTGGCAAAACATCGAGTGCGACTCCTGCCAGTTTATTATCCTGCAATGGCGCATAAAGTACATCCAAATCCTGCACTATTTTACCGCGCGCCGTATTTATCAAATAGCTCCCGGATTTCATTTTATTGACAAAATCGGTGGTAACCATGTGCCGCGTCTCCTCTGTTAATGGGCAATGAATTGAGACGATGTCAGCCAATTTTAAAAGGGCATCAATTGAATCGACGCGTTGTGCTCCCAACACTTTTTCATAACCACTTTCTTTGTATGGGTCATAAAAACAGGATTTATAATTCATCGCATTGGCCCGAAGAATAACCGAGCTGCCAATACGGCCAGCGCCGATAATGCCAAGTTTGAGTTCAGAACTCCGGCGCAAGCTACCGATAGTATTTTCCTGCCAATCCCGGGGAAGGCTTTTTGCCAATTCCTGGTAGTATAATATTCCCCGAGTCAAGGTTCCCATCATTGCGAGCGCGGTATCAGCGACTTCTTCGGTGCCGTAATCCGGGGTATTGCAGACATAAATATGGCGTTCATTTGCTACCGTAAGATCAATATTATCATAACCTACACCATAGCGAATAACAGCCCTTAAGCGAGGGAATTTATCGAAAAAATGGTCATCGATTATTTCATGCCAGACCAGCACTATTTCGATATCGTCGTGGGACTCCGCACTGAGAAAATCGCCCAGAATTCGCTTCTCGATATCCGGATTTTTTATGTAATCCGTAATCCAGACTTTAGATGATTTCATATTCTAAATTGCCAATATTTTCAATCCAGTGGAGTACACGATCCCCCTTCCGGATAATATTATTTTCAACACCCGCCGGGGTTCCTGTAAGCACGATATCTCCCTGACATAACTCTGTAATTTGCGAAATATAACTTAGTGATTTAAAGGGATTAAAAAGCATCTGTGATAAATCACCGGTTTGGGTTATTTTGCCATTTATTGCTGTCGTCAATCTAAGTTCCGATAAATCAATTTGCTGCAAAGTGACCACATCGGGCTGCACGGGGCAAAAGTTTTTTCTGCTTTTGGAATAGGCCAAATGATGATCCCGGTTTGCAATATTTTCACAGGTCAAATCCGCTGCTACTGTATATCCGGAAATAAAGTCCGGCGCTTCCTCTGCGGATATATTTATACAATTATTTTTTACAACCAGCGCAAGCTCCACTTCAGTCCATAATTTCAGACATTTTTCAGGGTATTCAATCCTGGCGCCATCGAAACACAGGGCGTGCGCCGATTTCACAAAATACAGCGGTTCAATTTTTGTGATGCCAACTCCCTGATAATTCAATGCGAGGCAGTGTATATTTTTAGGCTGTAAATTGGTCATTCTTCCAATTATTCTTTCATGATTTCACTTTAATTTGCAAAATCAACATTTTTCTCGATTAGCTGTGCAGCAACGTCATCGTACACAACTGGTATATTATTTTCATTTTGCAGGTAACGGGATACAAATTCAGCCATCTGAAAATCGTCCTCATAATCGATATCAATGCAGCCAATTCCTTCGATATCATAAAATCCAAGTTTGCCTGTGTACACACCATAATTTTTGGATTCATAATTTTCGATATACCGCTGACAATTCCAAATTGTGATCGCAAAATTCAGCGCCCGCACCGGTTCCAAATCTTGCGAACGCGGATGCTTGCCATCGATTGAAAAATTTACCGGCTTGCCTTTATAAAAACAGTGGGTTTGAATCTTTTCACACGAGAGCAGTGTATCAAAATTATTATTTTGAAAAGAAAGCCACGCATTGTCCAATGCTTCCGGCGAAATAAATGGCGATGTCGAGTTGACCACGGCCAAAAATTCTGGCTGAATTTGGCTAATAAAGTCAAAAATATAATCGTCGATGAGCGACTCGCTGGTGGCCAGTTCCGGCTGTCGCTGGTAAAATTTTACCTTGTTCTGATTCGCGATTGCGCCGAACAATTCACTATCGGAATTGATATAAATATTCTGCAAATACTGCGTTTGCTGCAATTTTTCGATCATATTTACGATCAGGGTTTTACCATTGAGTTTACGCAAATTTTTTGCTTTCACCCTTTTGCTGCCCAGCCGCGCCGGTATGACGACCGCTAACTTTTCGTTCATAATTGTTCTTTCATTTTTTCTTCAACGTATAAAATCTGATCGATAACCCGCGCAGAATAACCCCATTCGTTGTCGTACCATAAAACCAGTTTCAACATGTCATCCCCCAAAACCTCCGTCCAACGGTGATCGACAATGGCCGACGAATCGCTGCTTTTGTAGTCCAGAGACGCGAGCGGTACAAAATTGTTGCGGATGATTTTCCAGCGTTGTTTTTTCTCTGCAGCAACAAAAAGCGACAAAATCTGCTCTTTTGAAGAGAATTGTTTCAGGTTCAAAGTAATATCCGCGCTGCCGACGATGGCTGTTGGTGTGCGGTAGGAAAACGAGCCTATCATCCCTTCGGTGACGCCATCGACAACCTTGCACGTTGCAGCTATCGCGGATGTCGGTTTGGGAATCATGTTGCCGATAACGGAGCGGCCGAGCGCGTAATGATGGTAAATCGTCCCGGGAACCGACCACGAACTGGCTGGCCCATCCATCAAATTTTGATAATTGAGCCATGGATGCAGCGTTGTGATGTAGCCGTTGCGAATGCCGATATTTTCATGAATAATTTTTAACACCGGGCCAAGGGCAGTGGCGTCACAAATACTCGTCGAAATGACATGATGCCGGGTCAAATCGAGTTCCGTTTCATTGGCGCCAAGCACCATCGAGAAATCAACTTCATCTGGTGAATGGGTAATCATCACTTTTTTAAGATTATGTTTAACAAGAGTTTGCGGTGCCCGTAAAACATTATCCAAAACACCGGATGCATCGATAATTATATCTGCCTGTTCGTTCTCCCAGGGAACTGTATCCACATGGGGCTGATTGTAAATTTTTATTTTATCCTGATTATTGCAAAGATGATCATTGACCGCATAATATTTATCGTCGAGCTGACCATAGAGGGTGTCATAATTCAGCTGATAGGCGATATTGCTAATATCCGGGTTGATGTCATTTATCGAGACGACTTTAAACGCGTCCTTTGCCAGATTATTTCGAAAAATTGCTCTGCCAATACGCCCAAATCCGTTCATTCCAATACGCAGCATAATACTCCAAAGTTAGGTTTGAAAGTTTGAACATTTAAAAGTTGGAAGGTTTAAAGGTTTAAAGGTTCAAACTTTCAACTAAATCAAAACGCTCCCTGCCATAAAACATCAATATCTTTGCTTATTTTCTCAACTTTTTTACCCGCACTACCGGGAAAAGTCGCAGCGCCTGCGTAGTGCAGGACATAAGAAAGAAACCTGTTCGGGCTGCCGTTCCACGGCTCGGAAAACATGCACATGTGATTGAACTGAAAGGGCAACTGAAAAACTTCATAATCCAGTTTATTGATTTGATATCCCAAATGAATATCATCACTCTCCCAGCCGAGCCAATATTCGCCGTTCACCGGCCGCAACATTTCTTGATGCGCTTTATCAAAAACCATAACACCGCTATTGGTATATCCGGTTTTCCAGCCAACATCACCCCATTTTTTCTGTACATTGCGGATGGACTGATGTCGCATTGTTTGACGAGAGCCGACATCTTCGTAAATTGAACCAATTTTTCCCTGCGGCACAATTTCGAAAATATTGGGGCATTGTGGACTCAAAACGACATCCGAATCAAGGCTCAAAACACGATCGTACTTATCAAAATAATCGTTCACCTCGAAAATCCGGTAACTCATCCAACCCTCATAATCCATCACAAAGCTGAAATCACCGCTTAAGCAGACGAAATCAGCGTGCCATTTCTGACAAAATTTTTTGATGATGGGATGCGTAAGACTTGTCATTTCTTCGATATTTTCATCGCACCGCGTGGCGACTAATCTTTTTTCCATTCATTTTTCCGCATAGATTTTAACATTAAACCATCCCAACTTTCCAGCCATTAACCTTCAACAGCTCGCAACCCTTCCCCCTCGAGCCGTTCACATAATTTATCTGAATATTTGTCGATAAAATAAGCCTGCCATTCCTTCAATTCCTCATTGGAAAAGGCTTTGTTGCGCCAGAAATCATTGGCATATTCGTCCGTCTGCTCCCAGTCCTGATTGCCATATTTTTCGTGGTCATAAAGATTTGAACCCGGATACGGACAAAGAATCGTAAATCCAACCACGTCTGGTTCAATTCTGTCGATGAGTTCTTCGGTCAAGCGCAAATCGTTGCGGTCTTCTTCCGGCATTCCGAGGATGAAAAATCCCCGCCGGTTTATGTGGTATTTTTTAGCCCAGCGAAAAACATTTTCGATGGTTTCGACCTTGGTGCCCTTGTGAATCTGTTTGAGAATTTTCGGGCTACCGCTCTCACAACCGACATTTATCTGATTGCAATTGGATTCCTTCAGCCAGTGGAACATTTCTTCGGTGCAAAAACTGGCGTGAATCAGGCATTCCCATTCGGTATCGATTCCCTTTTTGATTTTTTCCCGGCAGAAATCGATAACGTACTGTGGTGAAATATCAAAAGTGGCATCGACGAACTTAAAATAAGTTAAGCCATATTTTTCAACCACGGTGCTGATTTCAGCGCAGACATCCTCAACTGGCCGCGAGCGAATCGGATTGGTGCGGCGGTTAAATTTGCCAGTCATTATTTTTTCTGCACAAAAAACACAGGAGGTCGGGCACACACGGTTTGCCTGAAAACCGGTTGTACGCTGGCCGTTCATCTGCTCACAGAGGTCAATCGTCCGGTGATTTTTAATAGCTTCCCGGTCCGGCCAGGGGATTTCATTCAGAGGCAGCGCTTGTCCCCGGACAATGCGGTCCGTATTACCCTGCAATATTTCGAGCATCGCTTTCTCACCTTCACCGACGACAATTTGATCGATGCATTCATTGACGGATTTGTCCTGCAGCGCTGTGACATGCCAGCCGCCAACCACTATTCGTACTTTGGGATTCACAGCTTTGATGGCTGCAGCGAGCCGAACCGCCGGCGGAAAACAGGGCGAAGTGCACGAAAACGCGACAATATCCGAATCCTGCGAGCCGGAGATTATATCAGCATCTGAGTCAAAATTGCCCTGAAAAAAGTTAATTTCCAGATCGCCTTTGTAATTTTTTTTACAGTAGGAAATGATGTAGCCGAGGCCAATGCATTCCCAGATATTTTCATAATAAGGCTGAACAAATGTAACGCGCATATTCCATTAACCTTTTCGTTTAATCACAAAGTAGTTTTCACCTGGAAATTACATGTAATGTATTGAATAGAAAAATCTGATGCTTTGCTTATACTCAGAGCAATGCTCTGCTGACTCGAGCAATGAACATCAGAGCTGTGCTCTGACTACAAGCAACTCTACACAATCATTCAAAACACTGACCAGTACGAACATAAAAAAGCAGGTATTTTCGATAAACTTCATGTAATTTTTTCTTTTTGAGTTCGCACAATCGATGCCATAGCGGGTTGTTGCTGAATAACTCGAACACCTGTAATTTCGTTGGAAGCCATCGCTGCCATATTCGCCAGCTTGATAATTTCGTTCTGCTCATCGGCCATAAATGGATGGAATGGCAATGAAATTATGCGATTGAAAACCTCATTTGTATTTTCGAGATGAGCGGCCAAAGGTTCGTAATAGGCCCGGGCAACTATTTCTTTTTCAGCCAGGGCAGCAAAAATACGGTTGCGGATAAATTGATTCTTCACGAGAAATTGAAATGAGCTTTTGTTGGTGGCTTCTGGAATTGCTTGCAACGCATATTCAAAATCGAGGCCATTCACATATTTTTCCCGGATATCATCCATTTGTTGCCGGTATTCCGGGCTGTCAAAATTTTCGATGGATCGTTTGCCGAGATAGGCATTGATTTCTTCCATGCGGCCGATGTAGCGCACAATTTGCCGGGCTTTCGCAGCGATATTGCCATTATTTGTGAGAATCATGCCGCCTTCGGTGGCCGTGACAGGTTTTGTCGCAGAAAGTGAAACCACTTCAACGATACCACGATGGCCGAGATTCGGCAAATCAAACCCATGCGCTGCATCATAAATTGTCCGATTTTTTTCCCCGGGTTTGGCCTTGCCAAATTGATTGCCGAAAATATCCACAACAATCCGGCATTGATTGGCCGGCAAAGAATCGGTTTGCATCAACCATGTGTCCAAATCGATGTCTTTATACGTGATTTTCCCAACATTAAATTGCGCTGCGAGTAATGTGCTTGGCCAGGTGAATGCCGGCAGTTCAACAGGCGTTCCCGGAGCCCAGGTGGCTTTAACGGCTGCCATCAGCCCGGTCGTGGCGCTGGAACAGGCGATGGCATGTTTTACTTTGAACCGCATTCTAAAAATTGTTTCAAGGTCGGCTACGTGTTCCCGGTTGCTAACCCATTTGCTATTCAAAATACCGCGAATGGCCTTAAAATCAGCGTTGTTCAAGTTCAAATTTGGGCGGCATAATTCACAGCTCATAATGCTCTCCGAAATCACGATTATCTGATTTCATTCTGGGATACTTCTGGAAATGTTTTTAAGGCGACAGGACGGATGGAAAAAATCTCAACATCCGGGTAATTTTCAGGCAGCCACTGGTCGTGGATCATTTGCCAGTCAACCAGCATATCATTGCCACAGGTTATGTGGAATGGGTCGTTGGCGGTTGCCGAACGAAAAGTGCCTTTATTATAGCTACAATCCTGGCCCACGAGGTAAACCCGCTTGATTCCGGCATACAATAAGAATTGCAAAGCTTCAAACGAGATCGAAGCACAGCATCCGACCGGTTGAGTGGAAATATCTTTCACCGGTGTGCTGGTCAGATCGCACCAATAATAGACCGCATTTGAAATATCCCGCGGCAGCGCACCACGTTCACCCCACGTTTGCTTGCGAATAAATTTCTGAATTCGCGGCAGATAGTCATAATAAGCTTGTTTATTTTTGGCGAAAGTACCCGGTCGATGCACTTCCTGACTGTCGCCAGAAAAATAATAATCGAGTAGGATTGGCGTAAAAACCAACTCATTTACACCCGCCCGGATAACATCCGGGTATTCGTTGTCTTCCCATTCATTCAGAGACGGTCCGCTGCCAAAAATTATGGCCGACTGACCGTAGTGGATATCTTTATACTCTTCAAAAAATAAATTTGTGTATTGGTTTTCAACTTCCACTTTCATGGGTTAAAATTTCCTGTTTTTATAGAAAGAGTTTGAAAAACTTTTAAATTGACGCACGATTTTGGCACAACTTATATTTTTAAATCTGTATGATGTGCTTGCGAGAACTTCATTTTTAATTTACCCGAAAGCATAATCAGACTTCTTTTTTATCGGCGAAATCGATTGATATTTAAGTAGGTCGGAAGGCGCAGACACAGAAATAACAATAACTTTATTTCTATAAATAATAATATCTTAGCGAATTAACATTTAAGACTCGGATGTAACACCTTTGGCTTGATTTTCATTTTGCGCCTGCGGAGAATTATCGACAATTGCATCGACGAATTCGGGTTGATTTTCCAATGTTTGCAAGCGCCACAAAACAGTTTCACGAAGTCCGATGTCAATCGGTGTTTGCAATCGTAAGCCTAAATCCTGCATTTTTTTATTATTGCCATACTTGCGTATTTGGCCCGTATGCCCTGTGTCGCCAAAAGATATATTTTTACCCGATTGGATGATATTCTCCAATTCGGTGACGAGCTCCCGGATTGACAGGATATTTTCTTTTCCACCGCAAATATTGAACACGCCATTCGGTTTTTCCGCCGCAATTTGTGAAATACATCCGGCCAAATCTTTGACGTAAACAAACTCCCGTAACTGAGTGCCGTCCCCCCAGACATCCACATTTTCCTCAAACAATAATTTGTTAATCAATGCTGGAATGACGTGTGATTTTTCAGAAAAGTCATCGCCCGGGCCATAGAGATTGTAAGGCCGAATTATGGTGAAAGCGCGGGATTGCCCTGCAAAAAGCAACTTTGTATATTCTTCGCCTTTCCGTTTGCCAATGCCGTAGCCGCGATTCGCAGGATCAGGTAAATCGACAAAACCCTGGCTTTCATCAGCGCCTTCGCTTACTTCGTTGGCATAAACACATGCCGATGAAATCTGAATAAAGTATTTTGCTTGTTCGTAGGCTAAATCGGCAGCATTCATCATTAAAAGAAAATTGCCTGTTTCCATTTCGCGATGATGGTGCGAATTATAGCCCACTCCCGCGACCCGTCCTGTAGCGTTGATCAGGCAGTCATATTGCAAACTGCCTTCCAGTGAGTTTGCTTTGGATATATCGCATTCATAATAAGTAAAATTGCCATTTTGCAGCAGCGCTTCGGGGCAAGAACGCGAATAACCGTGAACGATTTCACCTTTTTCCAATAATGACTGACAAATATGGCGGCCGGCAAAGCCGTTTGCGCCTAATACAGCTATTGTTTGCGATTTTGTACTCATTTTAATCCTTAAATTTGATCGATTGTCTGTGATCAATTTGTGGTTTGATAAAATTCATTAAATTTTTCAACGATATAATCCAAATCACTTGTTTCCAGCTCCGGATGGCAACCGATATAGAATGTATTTTCCCCAACAGTTTTAGCGACAGGAAAATCATCCATATTTTGATCAAACATTTTTCTGTAAACCGGCTGGGTGAGCAACGGAAAAGCGTAGCGTGTTTCAATGCCATTTTTTTCCAGGTGCAGGCACAGTTTTTCCCTCTCCCCTTTTTTATAAACGGAAATCGGATACATCATGAATGAATGTTCACGCTCGAACGGCGTTACCGGGAGCTGTATCTTTGCGATCAATGGCGTGAGATTCCTGGTTAAATACTGGGCATTCATTCGCCGACTGTTGATATTGTCTTCGCTTTCCTGCAATTGCGCCAATCCCAGAGCGCCTTCCAGTTCTGTTGGCCGGAAGCTGTGGCCGAGCCGTACAAATGAAAATCGGCGATCGATGATATTCGCCAGATTTGCATCAGCATTTTTATCAGCGTCGATATCCAGGTAAATTTCATCGCGGCCGTGAGCAAGATAACTGCGGCACATCGTTGCAATTTCCGGATTATTGCATGTCACCAATCCACCAACGCCGGTGACGAGAATATGAGCAACGTATGTCGAAAAACAGGCTGCATCACCGAATGAACCGACGGACTGCCCACGATATTTTGCAAACATGGTTTCACAGGAATCTTCGAGAACAGCGAGATTTTTTGCGCGGGCAATTTCCATAATTGGCTGCATATCGCATGGCAGGCCAAAGAGATGCACCGGAATTACCGCCCGGGTTCGCGGGGTGATCGCTTTTTCAATCACCTCGGGATCAATATTGTACGTAAACTGGTCTACATCGACAAAAACTGGTTTAAGCTGATTATAAATAACCACATTTGACGTTGCAATAAATGTGATCGCGGGAACTATGACTTCGTCGTTATCATCCCAGCCGTATTTTTCTTTTAAGGCTGCGAGCGCAATTTGCAATGCCGAAGTGCCACTGTTCGCCATAATTCCAAATCGACAGCCGTGGCTCTGTGCAAATTCATCTTCAAAGCGATGCACAAACGGTCCGATCGACAACCGGTTGGCATCAAGCGCTTCGTCAATATAGTGCCGTGCCAAATCAGATATTTGCAAACAGCCAACACCAATTTGCTTCCGCGATAGTGCTGTTTTAAATTCAGGCATCATTTCGTTAATCTTTCCAGTGCATCTTCACGGCTTATTCCATTTTCGCTTGAAACAGGCATAGTTTGTACGGCCAAATCGTTGCTCATAAATTCTGGTGTATCAACGACATGCACGTCTTGTTCGCCTGCGAGCTGCTGCAGCAATAATTTAATATCAGAGGTAACCATGAGCCGCACCAAATCTTCGAATTTAGTACGGGCCTGCCAGCCCAGTTTTTCTTTCGCTTTGCGCGCATCCCCGATGAGCAAATCAACTTCGGTGGGGCGAAAATAGCGCTTGTCAATCTTCACATATTTCTGCCAATCGAGCCCGGCGATTTCAAATGCCAGTTCGACAAATTCTTTTACGGTATGCGTCTCCCCCGTCGCGAGAATAAAATCATCCGGCTGATCGTGCTGCATCATCAAATAAATTGCCTCGATATATTCTTTCGCATATCCCCAATCCCGCTTCGCCTCGAGATTGCCGAGAAAAAGTTCGTTTTGCAATCCAGCCTTAATTTTAGCGACCGCCCGGGTAATTTTGCGCGTTACAAATGTCTGCCCCCGGCGCGGCGATTCGTGGTTGAATAAAATTCCGCTGACAGCAAAGAGACCGTAACTTTCGCGGTAATTGACCGTCGTCCAGTGGGAAAATGCTTTTGAACAACCATAAGGGCTGCAGGGGTAAAATGGGGTCGTTTCCTTTTGCGGAACTTCCTGCACGCGGCCGAACATTTCGCTGCTGGATGCCTGATAAAAACGTGTGTCAATCCCGGTTTCACGGATGGCTTCAAGCAGGCGCACCGTGCCCATCGCTGTCACGTTGGCTGTAAACTCGGGCATATCGAAACTCACGCGCACATGGCTTTGCGCGCCGAGATTATAGACTTCGTCAGGTTTGATGTGGTAAAGCAACCGCGCCAAATTACTCGAGTCGGATAAATCACTGTAGTGCAAATGCAAGCGAACATCTTTTTCGTGGGGATCCTGAAACAGATGCTCGATACGGTGGGTATTGAATGAGCTGCTGCGTCGCACCAACCCGTGGACTTCATAGCCCTTCTCGAGTAGAAGTTCGGCAAGATAGCTGCCGTCCTGCCCGGTAATTCCGGTGATTATGGCTTTCTTAATTTCACTTTTTTCCACTTTATTCTCGGATAAAATCGTACGTTGCTAATATTGGATAGTTAAATTTCCTCGGCTGCATTTCAGGCCAACACCTCAACTAATTTTTCAAATGCCATCCCGAATCGGGCTTCCCAGGAATGCTCATCCATGCAGCGGCGCCGGGCATTTTGCCGTATTTTCTCTGCCTCAGCCGGTTTGCTCAAATAATGCTTTACTTTTTTCAGCAAATCACCATCATTTTCATAAACATCGATTTCTTTGCCAATTTCAAAATAAGGCTGCAGTTCAGCATTTGCCTGTGTTAAATAGAGTGCCCCGGCCATCGGCACCTCGAAATCACGGCCTTTGATCTGCATCTTTTTTGCCCCGCCGATGGATGCTTCGCCCATGCCGAGAACGATTTTAGCACGGCTGTAAAGAGAAATCATTTTTTCGATGGAAACTTCGCCGTTTTCCCAGCCTTTGCCGTAGGCCTGCGCATCGACTTCGTTGTCCTGCAAAAATTGAATTATTTTCGGTCGACGGCCGTATTTTTGTCCAATGAAAAGGACATCGATATCACGCGCAGTTTCCGGATTTACTGGTTTGTAAATTTCCGGATTGGCGCCACTGGGTAGAAAAATGGTGTCCGTCCCTTGTGAAGCATACCAACTTTGGGCTTCCCGGTAATTTGTCCAGCCAAGATCAAATGCACCGGCAATATCAATCATGCTGCTGAAACCGGTCGGTTCAAAATTGCCCCAAAATCCTTTGACGTCATCGAGATAAAGATTGATTGCCGGGATGCCCAATTTTCGAATCGCGCGGATGGTGCCCGGAAAAACCAGCCGCCCGGAGAGATAACCAAAAAACACATCCACCCCACCGTTGAAGTGCGCTTCCCGAACCTGATTAAATAACTTTTGGTTCATTTCATGCTTTTCGCGCTGGTGCCAATCTTGGTTGTACTGGCAATAGTGCGGATGCCAATCGTAGCGGATCACCTCACCGAATTTCTCCAGCGCCGGTTGTAAGTTTTCATTTTCCCAGTTAAACTGGCGGAAAGCCGCGAATATGCGCAATTTTCGCTGCTGCAATTTTGACTGTAATTCGTCAACTTTTACCGGTACAAATCCCGGGATGGCAACACGGTCCCGGTTTATTTTTAGGGATTGATTTGACTGGTTCGCTGTATTCGCAAATCTAAAATGATCGCGTAAAATCTGTTCAGCCCGATGGGCGAATGTATTTTCAGAAACTGCTTTGCGATAACCCGCCAAGGCGATTTCTTCCCGTTTATCCTCATTTTCCAGATAATAGGACAGCAACTCTTCTATATTATTATCATTAAAATAAACAAGGTGTTGCATGTCTTTGAACAGTTGCCCGTCTTCTGGAATTTCGTTAGTGAAGAGCATGCTGCCACAGCAAAGTGCTTCGAAAACCCGTTGCTGAATTCCGGTTTTGCCGATGCCCAGATTTAACACAATTTTGGATTCGTTGTAAATCTTCGCCGCATCTTTGGCAAACGCCTGCGTGACGAATAAATTGAACTTCTTTTCCAGTCTTTGGAATAGGGCTTTGCGGTTGGGGTAAACATTGCCAACAAAGCTGATATCGTATTTTTTAGGTAAAAATTGCTTGTTATAAATTTCCGGTGTTGCACCCAGCGGCAGCCAATCAATTTCACGAACACCATACTTTTTGTATTCTTCGATGGCATTAAAATCGAATGTGTAAACATGATCAAAATAGCGTGCATTGAAGGCCAAATCGCGGGGCACATGCCCGGCTGCGAAAACATCATCCTGGTACCAGAGCACGGTTTTGCACGGAACACGCTCGATCAGTTCGCCCGGAATGCCACTGCCGCGAAACACGAGCATCAGATGCGCAGGGCGAAAGAACCGGGCAGCAAAATCGTTGGCATGAGCGACATAGTCCGTCTGAATGACCTCGCATCCCATTTTTTCAAAAACGCGCATCATTTCCGTTTCCATTCCCCAGGGGAAATTTGTCACACCCTTGCCGACCAAATGAATGCGCAGTGGTTCTTCGACCTGCTCATTTTTCACGAATAATTTATTGTCTTTTCGAATAATAGATAATTTCTCTGTATTCTTTCCTGCCAACGTGCACTGAACAGGATTTGAACGTCCTTTTATCCGGTCGAAGACCCAATTCGCAGAAATTGCAGCCATACATCGCCAGTCCGTACATTTTTCCCACCGATCCGTATATTGACATGGACTGCAAGGGAGATCTTTCGTGAGCACATGGACATTTTTACCGATAGGCTTATTCTTGGAAATATTTGACGCCCCGAATAAAACATAAGTCGGTACGCCCAAAGCTGCTGCGATGTGTGCCGGTCCGCTGTCATTGCCAATAACCAATGTCGATTTTTCAATCACACCAGCCGTTTCCTGCAGGCTCAATTTTCCCTGTAAATTCTGCACGCCAGCGGGCCAATAGTTTTCCGGAAATTTTCCCGCTTCATCATCCCCACCGATGACAGCAACCTGGTACCCATCCGCAATTAATTTCGCGGCGAGCTCGCGATAGTGCGGCCAGCGTTTCCTTTCCCAGCCGTTATTATTTACAGTTGTATTCGCCAGAATGGCCAATTCACGATCTGCCAAATCAATAATTTCACAGGATTCTGTGCTCACTTGCGGGATTGGAATATTGCCTGAATACCCTAAAAAATTAGCCAAACGCAGGTTTGCTTCCACCTCATGATCGACGCCGATTTTCAACTGGCTCGAAAATGTAAATGTCGATTGTTTCTCTAATTTCTTATCATATTTAGATAACGATGTCTGCGCCCAAATCGAGCCTAAGGTGAGATCAAATTTTTCATCACTCCACTTTTGCATCGTTGCGTCGACGAACGACAGGCCATCGATAATCTGCGCCGAAGTTTTTGAACACAGAACCGATATCTTGCTCATTGGAAAACGCTGATGAATGGCTTGCAAAGTTGGTGTCAGCATTACCATGTTGCCGATTCCCTCATCCATTATTACGAGGATATGTTTATAGGCTTTAGCAACCGTTTGACTGTTTTCTTTTGATAGGCTGGCATCAAAAAGTGCGCGGGCGAAATGGCCGTAATTCTCATCATCCAAAATGTAGGATGCGTACAATCGGCTCTCGTAAATTCGGTTAGCCGCATACCAAAAGCACGCGAAAAACAGGTTTTCCAATTGCGATAGTTTTTCACCCGCAACTTGAGCTAAAATTTGCTTGCACGCAGCGATATAATCATCATTTTCTGCGGCCAGGGCCAGAGCGCCAATCAGATTCCCGGAAGCAGCAGGTGTTCTGTTATCATGTATTGGCAAAAGCATTTGTTGAAACGATTCACTGTAGTTGAGAATATTTCGATCGTGCCAGTAGGTAGCCATCAAATTGGGGATTTTTGTCGCAAAATCCTCAACAATGAACTTCTCAACATCTTTGATTTGCTGCAAAACGTCTTCGGATTCGGGGAACCGAGCGAGCATCGAATTAGACAGCAGGACAGCCCGGGTGACACTGCCAATCTCACACAAAACAGGTAACAAATTCAGGTAACCGTCGGGGGAATCCGCATCATTTTCAATGGCTCGTAAAAAATAAGCTTCAGCCGTATACGGATCTCCCGAATTATGAGCAATAACGCCGAGATTATTCAATATTTCCGCATGAAAAGGGTACTCGTCAAGTGCTTCTTCAAACTGAGTACGGGCACGTTCAACATCACCATCTAAAAATAATTTTTCTGCTTCAGCAATCAGATTTGTTACAACCATTTGAACCTTCGGGGATGAGTAAATTAAGGGATGTAATACATCGATGTCTGAAGTATTATCGGAGAGCGGACTGACAACTTGAGCATGTTAATCCGATTTAATCTCACAACAAACAGAGAGATAGGGTTTGCATTGTTTAGCCTCAACAAAAGGTAAAAATCAAGAAATAAGAAGGGATTTTAAAAGGGAAAGTAAAAAGAATTGAGTTGTGGGATGGCCGGTCTGGAAGAGAAAAGGGAACTTCAAAGTTCCCGGAGATCATTCATCTTTTGCAGGAATGGTTTTTTGCTGCAGAAGTTTTCTCATATTATCTGTGACATCTTCATTTTGGACATTGGCTGCTTCAGCGGCTGCTTTATTTTCTTGCATAATTCGTTCATATATTTCACCACGGTAGACACTAACTTCTTTTGGAGCCTCGATTCCAATCCGAATTTGTTTTCCGTGTATATCAACAATTTTGATTGTTATATCGTCGCCGATGACAATTGTTTCTCCCAACCTCCGTGTCAGGACTAGCATACAAACTCCTTTTGGAAAGACGGTTTATTTAGGATTGAGAATCCGGTGTTTAGTAGAGTATTGATCATCGAGTAATACTAACTGTTTACCAAGTTTTTTTGCGATGTTAATCAGTATTGGAGCGCGCAAATTTGCGGTTGATTGTGAAGCATCAGGTTTCAACGTTATAATAACATACATTAACAAGCTTTGCGGATTGTCAATTTCAATTTCATTCAAATCACGCTTTGTAACATTGGGATTATACTCCTGGTGAAATAACAGGGGATTCACCATGACAAAGCTGGTATTTGGATCATCTGTGTTAATCATCCAGACGAATGGATAATAATCTTCACGATCAATTACGACATAGTTCTTCCTTTTCTCAAAGCCAAGCAATCCCTGGGGCAAAGTTATGATATCTTCATCCCGGTATGTAATTTCACCAAGTCGCTTATGTTCGAGTGTATGTTCTTGATTATCTGCAATGCCTTCCTTAACACTCACTTTTGGAACCATAGTTTATTTCTCCTAGGTCAACAAATCTACCAGGCTTGTTTGTACAATTCGTGCTGAAGTTGCAATCGCTGCACGGTATCCTGCTTCGCTTGTTGCCAAACGAATTGAAAGTTCTGCATAGTCCGCATCTTCAATTTCTGATATTAACGAGGTATAGTTTACTTCCATCGACTCTTGAAAAAACTGAGTCGTTTCCATGCGTTGCATTCTTGAACCCAACTCCGTTCTCGAAGTGAGCGACAATTCCAGCGCCGCGTCAAGTGAATCGAGAGATTCCTGGATTCCATCGACATCATTGTTGTATAAAGAATCGCGCAATGTCATTAAGGTCGCTAACGGGCCATCAGTCAGATTAAAAACACTTTGCCCCGGCACATTAATTTGTACATTGATACCCTCATCAATTGCGCGGCTGATGCTGCCACTTGAATCATTGGCAGCGCCGAAACTTTCGATTTTGCCTTCTGCGTTCTTTGTTTCAACATACGGACGCGTATTCGTATAAAGTCCGGCAAAAATATATTTGCCACGAAAATTCGTGTTGGCAACAGAAAGCACGTCCTCAAGAATCTGGTTAATCTCGTTGCCAATATTTGTTCTTTCAGCAGACGAATTTGAGGAATTTGCCGCTTGCACCGTCAGCGATTTGGCACGAATTAGATTATCTTCAAGCCTTGCAAGCGCCGATTCCGTTTGATTCATCCAAATTTTGCCATCTTCAATATTTCGGACGAACTGGTGGGTCTCAGTGCGTGTGCTTTTATATTTTTCCAATATAGCCGCCCCGCCGGGGTCATCGGAATAAGAATTTATTCTTTTTCCTGATGAAAGCTGATTTTGAATATCCAGCATATCCTGAGCTGGCCGGGTGATATTACGCAGCGATTGAATATAGTATTGGTTATTTGTTACTCGCATACTTAGCTCCGTATAATCTATAAAGTTATACAACCTTCAAAATTAATCATCGGATCGAAATCGAAAAAATGAAAAGCTATAATATTATTTTAAAGACAATAGTGTTTCAATCATTGAATCAGCTGTGCTTATGACTCGTGCAATGGCATTGTAGGCTTGTTCATATTTAATCATTTCAACCATCTCTTCGTCCAGTGAAACACCCATAATTGCTTCGCGCTGAAGCGCTGTCTGGCTCTGAATAATTTCATAATTTTGCACGTTGACATTTGCCAGATAGCCATCTTCACCAATCTGGTTGATAATTTGACCATAATAATCGCGGATACTGCTGCTGCCGATTGTGTGTAAATCTTTAAGTTCCGCGATCCGCAACGCCTGGCTGTTATCCCCCGCCGCATCAACACCCGAAGGAGCCAGATTGCTGACATCATTCAATATATCACTTGAAAGTTGCATCGATTGCGCCGTAATGAATTGATTATCGAAGTAATTAATTCCGGTACGGCCATCTGCTGTGTAGCCACTGGTGTGAATGGCATTAACTTGCTCGACGATGGCAGCAGCCAAAGTATCCAGTTCTGCGGCGTATCCCGGCAAAGTTTCATCACGTAATTCGATTAACGAAGCCAATTCGCCACTTTTCACTTCAAGTGGCACGTTGCCCATCAATTTCAATTCTGAAATCGGCACATCGTTTATAACTGAGCTAGTTATCTCAATCGCAACATAATTGCCGCCGGAAACCACGTTCATCGTGCCTATATAAACATTCATTCCCGCCAGACCGCTGTCGGTTGTTTGAACATCGACAAGCTTGGACAGATCATCAATCAATCTGTCCCGCTGGTCCATGAGTTCACTTGAACGATTGATGCTCAAATCTTTTATGCCGGGAATTTTGCCATTCAATTCGGCAATTTTTGATAACAAATCATTGACCTGGCCAGCCACCGATTCGACCTGAGCGTTGGCATCAACTCGCTGAGCGTGGACAAAGTTGCCCATGCGGTTCATCGTCGTGGAAAGAGATATGCCTGCTTCACGCACGGCAATCCGGGATTGTGAGCTCTCCGGGTCGTTGGAAAGATCATACCATGAATTAAAAAATCGGTCGATCATGGCTCCGATTCCGCTCCCATCTTCTTCGCTAAAGGCGGCGTCTGTTCTTTGTAAAATTAAATCAGCAGCTTCCCAGCGGTTGAGATTACTTAAACTATTGCGGTAAATCTGGTCTGTGAAATTATCCCGCATTCGTTCGATGCCGTCAACATTCACTCCCGAGCCAAGTTTACCCTGAGGTGAATCGACCGTAGGACCCGGTACCATCCGAACTCGTTGTCTGGAATACCCGGGTGTATTTACATTAGCAATATTGTTGCCAACAATATTTTGCGCATATTGCTGGGCTTGCAGCGACCGCCTCCCCAACTGCAATAATCCCATTAAACCACCAGGCATATATTCCTCCTCGTCCCTCAGCTCATTCGATTTATTAGAATGTTGCTCGTTAATCTATCAGTGGAAGCATTCGATTTTTGGTAGCCAACTGCCTGCATCCGCAATTCTTTCAGCTTATTCAGATATTCAACAAAGAAAGAGTGATTCAGTTGAACAATATTATCATTTTCATAGTTTAGGCTTTGAGCACATTCAGCCAAATTATGAATCTCTTCCCACAAAATGTGCAGATTTAAGTCATTGCTTTTAAAGAGATCAGAGATTGAAGTGCCGCCAGGTTTACCGTTGAGCATATTTAGCATATTGTGCTGTTCACTCAGGTCTTCTATTAACCGGTTAATTTTTCCCAGAATTTCCTTCTTTTCCCCCACAACCTGAAACAGAAGGTCTTTATCTCTCTTTTTAAGCGTATGTTGTTCCTGTTGCAAACACAAAACAAGCTCGGTGAAAGTGCTGTGGATCGCAATCAGGATTTTATTTAAATTTTTTGATATTATCTTCATATTCGAACTCAATCGGTGCCCTTTTCTCTTTGTAAAATATGCATAACTCTCTTGACGTAATTCTGGGTTTCCTCATAAGGTGGAATGCCACCATATTTTTTTACAGCGGAAGGACCGGCATTATAAGCCGCCAAAGCAAGCTCGAGACTACCAAAATCATCAAGCTGCTGTTTTAAATATCGGCTGCCGGCAAAAATATTTTCGCGAGAATCGAACACATTTTCTACTTGCAGATCACGCGCAGTTTCATCCATCAGTTGCATCATTCCCTTAGCACCGGCTGTTGAAATTGCCAGCGGATTGCCGCCACTTTCCTGCGTGATAACAGCCTTGATCAAATCCGGATCCAGGCCTGTGTGCGCAGCAGCCTCATCAACGATTTTTTGCAATTGCTTATCCGAAATTTTGCCGGTTTCAGGATTGCCGGAGGAAACGTCCAACTGTTGTTTCAGCAAATCCGCAATTCCCAGTTGATTGCGTTTCGCGACGATTTCGCCGAACCGCTGCTCCATCATACTCTGAAAAATATCGCCCTGTGGCCCACTACCGTAAAATCCTTCCGGCGCCATGGCTTTGCGCATCGCAGAGAAGAGCATATTGGCAAAAATGGTCTCAAACTGGCGTGTTGCCTTTTCAGCTTTCGCCGAATCAGAATTTTGCACATTCGAACGGGCTTCACCTAATAACTTTTCCGCGAGTGGATTATTTACAATTTTAAGATTGTCCATAGCCTATTTCCAAATGAATAAAAAAGCAATCGTTTTAATCGTCCTGATGTTGTACGCAATCACATTATCACCAGTTCAGCTTTCAGGGCGCCGGCTTGTTTCAATGCCTGAAAAATGGCAACCAGATCACGCGGCGTGACCCCCAAAGCATTGAGCACACGGGCCACATCTTTTATATTTGCCGATGCATCAAAAGCGAGCATTTTACCAGAGGTATCGGTAACCGTCGTTTGTGTATTTGGAACGACCGTCGTCTCGCCTTTCGAAAATGGCGCCGGCTGCGAGACGATAGGAAAATTTTTAACCTCGATGCGTAAATTACCGTGAGCGATGGCAACGGGCGTAATCGTAACATTTTCCCCGACGATAACAGTTCCGGTTCGTTCGTTGACCACAACGCGAGCGGGCACATCGGGTTCAACTTCTGTATTTTCGATTAAACTTATAAACTCGGCTACGCGAGTCCGATAATTTCCAGGAATGCTGACACGAATTTGTACGGCGTTGATGGCGTTTGCTACTTGATTATTTAAAGTTGTATTTATTGCGGTGGCGAGTTGAACTGCCGTCGTAAAATCGGGTGATTTCAAGTTGAGAAAAAGCACGGAGTCCGGGAGCGAAGTGATTTCACTATCGCGGACGAGAGTAGCCCCATTGGGAATTCGGCCGACCAGGGTAAAATTTTTACGAATACGGTCGCCACCGATACTTTCAATATTATAACCACCGACGGATACCGAGCCCTGGGCATGAGCAAAAAGATTGCCTTTTGTATCAACCAATGGCGAGAGCACCAGTGTTCCGCCTTCCAGGCTTTTGGCATCGCCCATGGATGAAACTTGGGCATCAATGACACTACCGTTCGGCATAAACGCAGGTAAATTGGCTGTTATCATAACTGCAGCAATATTTTTTAGCTGCAACGGCTCTTTCGGTAGGCTAATACCAAAACGACGCAGCATGTTCGTAGCAGTTTGCAACGAAACCATTGAACGGCGCGTATCGCCCGATCCATCGAGCCCGATGACCAGGCCATATCCTATGAGTTTTTTAGTCTGCAATCCTTGGATGCGAGAGATGTCCTTTGCCCGAACAGCGGCTTTTAAGGAAGAGGATAGAAAAAAACAAACTAAAAATATAAAAAACAGGTTAGAAAAGCCAGTTAAAAATCCGGGTAATCCAGCCTGCCTTTTGGCTGCGCTCCGAGGGACCGCTTCCGTTGTAACTAATTTTAGCATCTGCAATTTGATAACTCATTATTATGTTTTGCTTCGAGATATCTTCCGGACGAATGGATCCGTCCAGAACCATCATTTGCTTTTCATTGTTCACCAATATTTCCCTGTTCCCTTTGATAACATAATTGCCATTGGGATCGACAGCGGTAATTTTTGCCGTTATTTTACCACTTAAACTGCCTTTTCGGCTCGATTCGCCTTGACCCTGAAAATCAACGTTGTTTTGCAATCCAAAGCCACCGATCGGGAAAAAACCCAAGCTGCCGGAGCCATCGGAATTGAGCCCGATTTGACTGTTTTTTTGATTGCTGGAATTGGCTTCATTTTTTCCCTGCGAGTATTCGATAATATGTATTGTTATGATATCACCAACGCGGTGGGCTCTGGTATCAGCATAAAATGACTCGACTGAAGTAAAAGATTGCGCCATCAGGTTTGTGCTGCCAAATAGCATCAGAGAAATGGGATTTAAATACAGGAGGATGAATTTAGATTTTATCATAATTCGACCCGGACTTTCCCTTTTCCAACAACTTCGCCTTTTAATATTTTTCGCGTATCCTGCATCCAGACACGTATTTTTTCATGCAGACGACCGTTCTGTTGCGACAACGCATTTGTACGCAAAAAAACATTGCCGGCCAATATTTCAAGCTCAACAGTCTCACCTTTGCGTATCGTCGGCGTTTCAGCAATCATCTTTCGGGTCAAAACTTTGCCTGCCGGAATACGAACGCGGCATTCCATCGCCGTATTTGCTGTGATGGTGTTTATCAGATCGCCGGAGATGTAAGTCGTTTCCATTTGTTTCAAGACCATATCTGCAGCTCCAATTTTGTCACCACGCTTCAAGGATTTTGCTGCTACGGCGACATCTTCGAATATGCGCAACGTACCTGTCACCTTTGTGCGGTTTACTGTTTTTCCGCTACTCAAAACACGAACGTCAAAAGTGGTGTGTCCTTTTTTCAGTCGCGCATTTTGCAACCGAACTTTGAGCTCACCTGCTTTCACTGGGCCGGCAATTTTTTCCGCAATTCGTAAAAACTCAAATCGCCATTCCAGCTTTTTGTTTTTAAGTTCTTTTGAAATATAGCTTGCGACAGCATCCTCAATTTTTACCCGGGTAATGTCCTTATGGGCGGTTTTGACCCGGGCGGAACGCGGTCCGGAAATGGCGCCAAGCCGATCATACAATCCGGTTCGCCGCAAGTGCATTTTAATGAGGCTGCGTGAAACTTCTTTTGACTCCCCGGGTGGGGCCGCACGCCCAAGAATTATTTTATCCAACCGGCGGGCAAGGCTTTTGTCTTTTGGGGTGAACTCACAAACTTCTGTCAGTTTTATTTCAGGGCCAACAACGATGACATTTGATTTTATTGTTAGATTTATCTTTTCACCGGCCACCAAACTTGCAGCAGCGCATAGAAAAAGGAACGGCACAAAAAAGAAGAAAATACGGCCAGGGCGGCGATTATTTTGATTGTTTTTCATTATGCTACCCTGCTCTTATCGTCTTAGATTGCTGGCGATATTCAGCATTTCTTCAGAGGTGCGGATAGCTTTAGAATTAATTTCGTAGGCACGTTGGGCGACGATCATGTTTATCATTTCTTCCACGACCTGAACGTTCGACATTTCCAGCAAGCCTTGCTGAACTGTGCCAAAATTTTCAGATCCGGCATTTCCAACGATTGGTTCGCCCGTCGCTTCTGTTGCGATGTAAAGATTGCCGCCGACATTTTCCAGGCCAGCCGGATTTATGAAACGTGCCAACTCAATTCGGCCAATTTCGATTGCTTCTGTTTCACCAGCGGTCAAGGCAGAAATAACGCCGTCTTTTGCAATTCGTACACTTTGGGTATCGGCGGGAAGGGAGGCCTCCGGTTCCAAAACAAGACCATCCGAATTGACAATCCGGCCGTCAGCGGCGAGTTTGAAGGAGCCATCGCGTGTGTAGCCGATGGTGCCGTCATTGCGGGTGACTTGAAAAAAACCGTTGCCGTCAATTGCAAGGTCGAGCGGGTTTTCGGTGATATTTACATCCCCCTGGGAAAAACTTTTTTGCACACTTACGGCCGCTGTGCCGTGCCCAATTTGAATTTCTGTGGGTGTGTTCACGCCTTGAACATTGGCTACGCCGATAGCGCGCCGGTTTTGATAAAGCAAATCCTGAAATTCAATTTTTGCTTTTTTATAACCCGTGGTGTTGACGTTTGCCAAATTATTGGAAATCGTATCAATTTGCAGTTCCTGGGCTATCATGCCCGTCGCTGCTGTGCGCAATGCTCGAATCATTTTCTGTTCCTTTCCTGGCGCCGGTTCCGAAATTAGATGCGTCCCAGATCATTCACTGCTTTCTGCAGGGTCGAGTCCTGTGTCTGTATCGATTTTTGATTCTGTGTATAATCCCGTGAAATTAAAATTAAGTTTACCATTTCTTCCAGCGGATTGACATTGGATTGTTCGAGCGATCCTTGTTTTACCAGAGTTTCTATTTGTTGCGGTTCGCTCATTCCATCTGCCCTGGCAAATAGATTGTTGCCGGCTTTCATTAATCCATCCGGATTTTCAAAATCAACAACTAAAAATTTTCCGGCAATTGTTGAACCGGATAAAATAGTGCCATCCTTGTTGACAACGATTTCACCTTCCTGCAGAACAATTGGCCCGCCCTCCCCCATCACCTGGTAGCCGTTTAAGGTGAGAAGTTCGCCTTCCTGCCCTAACTTAAAACTGCCATTGCGGCTATAAAAACTTTCATCACCGCGTTGAATGACAAAAAAACCATCGCCTTCCAGGGCGAAATCCAGGGGATTGTCCGTCAGTTTGAACTGACCGGCTGTAAAATCTGTTTCTATATTTTCGATGCCTTCTTGATCGGGATCGTCTTCCACAATATTTTTCGCGTCGAGTACATTGCGAAAAGTGACGCGATCGCGTTTGTAGCCGACTGTATCGACATTGGCAAGATTATTGGTTACAACATCCAACACATTTCCGCGTGCCATCATACTTGTCGCCGATGTAAAAAGACCTCGAATCATTTCTACCTCAATTCGGTTCGTTGTTTTATTGGAATGCCTTAATGCAAGGGGTATGCCAGAGAAAATCAGCGAAAATTAAAGCTCGTAACCTATTATTTACGATGGATTTGTAAAAATAGATTTTCCCATTTTCATTGAGAATGAAAGATTTGAGCAGGGAAATTTTTGCAGGGCGGGGAGAGAAATGCCGGGTGGTATCAATTCATGGTACATCAGAGGTAATGCACCACGACTTGATGCGATTCATTCAGAATTTTCGATATCGATAATCATTTCATCTTTATAGTACTGTTTAAATATAGGCTTTGAAATTGTGCTCATTTTATAAACTTTTTCCCGGATGGCTTCCGCGCTTTCCTGAATGCTCACCAATTTCGAAACAGCTTCAGCCGAAAGATGCGGCGTATCGGAGATTAACAAACTCAGATTGCCTAAAATCGGGGTCAGCGGATTATTGATCTCATGATTCACTGTCGCCATCGCCTGAACGATGCCCTTAATTTTCTCTTTTTCATTTCGTTCAAGTTCCAGCTTCCGCAGTGTAATTAAATCATTTGCGATACATAACAAGCCCTGTACCTCAGAATTATTATTTTTCAAAGGGGTAATTGTTAACTCAATTGGAAGCTCCCCCCTCTCTTCGTCGTGAAATACCGTCTCTTTTTTGTAAAAATTTACCTGCTGGTTATCATGAAAATAATCAGCTACTTCCCGCTCGTCAAGATTCAATACCTCCCAAAGAGAAAGCCCCTTAAGCTGACTGTAATTCAACGAGGTAAATGTACTCGATCCTTTGGTAAAATAGGTAATTTCGCCAAGATCATTGGTTGTGAACAGCAGGCCGGGGAAGTTCGACAGAATATTATAAAAGAAGTCCCGGGATTGCAGAAGTTGGTCCATCAATTGTTTTTCCTCAAGCGCTTCCTCCTGTTTATGGAGAACATTCTTCAGGACGTTGATGAGTTCGTTTTTGCCAAATGGCTTGCATAAATAAGCCGCCAATCCCTTGCGCAACAATCCCTTGATGTGGGCATCGTTGTGGTTGGCAGCCGTGAGCATAACAAGCGGAACTGATTTTAAAGACTGGTATTGTGGTTCGGAATTAATCTTCGCCAGCACTTCTTCACCCGAAAGACCGGGCATCATGTAGTCCATTAAAATGATATCCGGTTTTTCACGCAGGGCTAATTTTAATCCATCTTCACCAGAGTACGCAGAAATGAGCTCAAATCCATGTTGGGTGAGCACATAATGCTGAATTTGATGCAAGCTGCGGTCGTCATCAATGAGTAAAATTACTTTCCGAGATATTTCTAAATCCATAGCTGTATCGTTGGTATATTTCCAGGATAGGTTTCAGGTTTTCAATGAAGGTTTTAATAGTACACATTTCACGGCGTTCGAAGGCGTTGGCTTCAGTGTGGGCAAGGTTTAAAACACCAATTACATTTTCATCGGCGACGATAGGCATCGAAAGATAGGAGCGGATTGGCGCCTGTCCATGGCGACTGCCACGATGAATATCCGACAAATAGATGGGCTTTTGCTTCTTGGCAACCCAGGCAGACAAGCCAAAGCCGTTCTCAAAACGAACACTATCGATAAAATTGACGCCGTCACCGTAATCACACATTTTCTGTAACGTTCTTTTGCGGCGCGCAAGCCCGTACAAACTTGCAGATTCAAAATCGATTTGCTCGGCAAGCAATCCAAGGCATTTATCGAGTTCGATTTTTACTATCTCACGGTATTCTGTGGTAGAATATTGTGTTTTGCTTTCTTCCAACTTTTCACGTATCACACGAATGATATCCATGATTCCTCCAATTTAGAAACTGTCAATGGCTTCGTCTACACTCGAATATATATCAAAGAATTTGGTGAGTCGAGTGAGTTTAAATATGTTTTCAACGTTTCCTGTCACGTTGGCAAGCTTGAACTGTGCGTTGGACAGGCGGGCTCTTTTCAAACCGCTGACCAACACACCCAGAGCCGCGCTATCCATGTAGGATACATTTTTAAGGTCAACAAGCATTTTTTCCGTACCCTCATGCAGCTCGGATTCGATCAGGGATTTGAGGTTATCCACGTTGTTTACATCCAATTCACCCTGAAGAGTAATTACCGTGGCGTCTTCTGTTTTTGCAACAAGTTCACTCATAGTCTGCCTCTACTTATTGATTTAATTTCTTCTTTAATATTAATCGAGTTCCTTTTTCCTGGGAAAGATCGTATTCCACTTCATCCATCAAACTGTTGATCAAATACAAACCCAGGCCATGATCCTCAGCTTTGTCCAAATCACGGGAAACCAGTTGGGCCATATCTACTTTCTCGGCAAAATCCTGAATGGCTATTTCCAAATCACCGAGGCCGTTTGTTTCCAATGAAACTTCAATATCGCCAACATCATCTCCTTTGTACGCATGTTTAATAATATTCGCCAGAGCCTCATTGACGGCCAATTTAATTTCATATATTTGTTGTTTATCGAAGCCGTTCTCCTGCGCAAAATGTTCCAACTTTTCCCGAATGGGTTTAATGAGAGCTTGCAGGCCCCGCATACTCATGTGGATTTCATCGTTTGAAACAACGCGTACGTTTAAGTCTTTTTCACGCATAGTGCTTTACCAGTAGGTCTGAGAGAATTGACTATTATTTGATTTTCATCGCGGTTTGTTTATTATAAACAAAGGCCAGAACAGCCGCTACAGCGTCATAAAGCTCAATTGGAATTTCACGCTCGATATCAAGGTGAAACAAATCTTCAACCAGTTTCTTTTCTTCACAAATCTCAATGTTATATTCCCTGGCGATTTCTAAAATTTTGTCTGCGAAAACGCCTTTTCCTTTGGCAACGAGCTTCGGTGCTGTACTATTTCCGGGTTTGTAGGATAGCGCTACTGCGGTTTTCTGTTTTTTCGTAATTGCACAGTCTCCCGGTCTTTCTGTTTATTTTCGGCAATACTTATCCGATTATTAACTCGAACTATATTTTCAAGTTGATATTATTGGATTTTGTTGCAGGTGCTGGGCATTTCTGCGCTGCTTCCATTCTGATATTTATAAAAACCTGTTTTTCATTATTTGTCTGCAGAATATGGTAAAGTTCATTTAATCCGGAACGCAAAGTTTGAAACCAACCAAAATTGTCGGTGTAAATGTCGAGATGCAGTGATTCCGGTGTCTGATTAAACTGGTATCTACTTTGTCCGGCCTGCTCCGAAATCATGCTCAGGATGAAAGCAACGCCACCATTTTTTTCCTGCTGTTCAGTTTGTTCAGTGTCTTGAATTTGCAATTCTTCAATTATTTCCGCCTCCGAGCCTTTTAAATACAGATGGGGCAGTTCAGTTGTCTCCTCTTTTGAGACTCTTTCCTGAATCGGAGCATCGCTTGTTTTCTCCAAAGTTTCCGGTGTAATTTGCAGATGAAGTTTTGGCTTGTTTTGTTTAACAATCACCTTCACTTGCTGACCAACAACCATAGATTTTACGGATGTTGCCACCAAATTATATTTAGCAACACGAAATACAAACTTGCCCTCTCCCAAATCCCGTGTGACAATCCCTCGCAAATTTCTGCCGGGGCGAAAAAGTGTTTCCAGCACTTTTTTTGAAATATATTTCACAGCGACAGGAGATGATAAAAAATCGCTGGATTGAGGAATATTCATAGGGCGTCGTTATCAATAAGAAAAATCGATGCGTAGTGATGGATCATCCGCCGCTTTATGTCCGGGCGAGGTTTTTTTCAAACCGAGTACAAGCTCAACCTCACCAACCCCAACCTGCAATTTTTCTGCTATTTCACGCACAGAATATCCATCGAGTGCATAATCGAGCACTTCTGATTTCACTTTTAAGGCCGAAGGCGTCAACCGGTTTCTGCTTTCCGGAACGACATTATTTTCATTCATCGTCCGTTGAAGCTGACGCAGCCTGGAACTTTCAATGCGTTGTTCCGCAGGTGGATAACCTTCCGCAAGCTGGATTTTTTCTACTGTTTCCCGAGGTGGCGGAGTCGCGGGTTCCGCTGAATCATTTAAGTCGATAATTTCCTTTTTATCTGGCGGCGAAATTGTCGACCTGCCCCGGTTTTCAGGATTTCTTACCTGACCGGGTGATTTGGATGATCGGTACAGATTGTTTTTTTCCATTAAATTGACGATGCGGCGAATCTGGTCGTCTTTGCCAGTTTTGAGCGACGACTTTGGCTTCGTCATGTATCGCCAAGCGTAATAAAGGCTTGCAGCCATAATGATTATCGCTAACAGGGTCAACCACCGATTCTGCACCAGATCAAGAAAACTTTTGAACAAGCCTGATTTTCCGGTGTTAGCCTGAGAACTGGCGCCTGGTTTGGTTTTAACCACGGTGGTATTTTGATTTTCATCTTGCGAGATTGGCGCAGGAAGCTGAGCATCAGAAACGCGTGTGGAAATTTGCTGTGTATTTTCTAATTTTTGAAGATATAAATTTGAAATAAACGAAAACTCAACATTCTCCTGCGCTTTTTTTAAGCTTACAAACGCCTGATCTTTTTCTTCGCGCAATGCTTGCAAGATACCCAACTGCAGGTGTGCGCGTGCGTGATTTGGATTCGATTGAATGGTTTTTTGAAAATGCTGTATTGCCCGGGTAGTATCACCATTTTGCAAGGCCGTCAACGCTGTCATATATGAACTTGTCGTCTGAACAGGCACAATCGGGGCCGGATTATTTTTCGCGACGAATTTTTCTCCGAGATGAATATCGATAATCACTTTATTTTTAGGTGCATAATAAAATGACTCATAGCGGAATTTTCTGGGATATTTAATCTGCAAAACACTCTTTTGTCCGCTTTGCAGTATTGCGATTGAGCCGGGATCTGCCTGCGGCAAAGCCAGTGATTTTGGCACATGGGCGTCTAAATTCATAGTCAATGTGCCCTGATCGAGGGCCTCTGTAAAAGTGATTGCCGGTTTTTGCGATACCGAGATATCAAATCGAACAAACCGGATAAACTCTTCATAATTGATTTTTGTCACCCGAACTTCCTGCTGGCCTACAATTTCCGTAAAAGGGGCCTGCAGGAACAGGCTGAGTAATAGTATTTTCTTAATCAATTGCATGGTTAATACCCCTTGCAATAATATTTAAAAAAGTATCAGCTTCTTCCAATTCAAGGTGGAGCTGCTCATCGTACATTAGAAAATTTATTTCCCCCAATTCGTTACGCATCAATTGTTTGTCTGCAAAAACAGAATTGTCAAATTCCGGCATATTTTTACCGGCACAAAATCCCACGCCGGCACGGCGCACAAGATAATCACCAAAATGGACACACGCGGCCAATTCGTTATCTTTTGTCAAAGCCGCCGGCGTGTGGTGGTACTGCAATGCACTTATCAATTTCTCCGGGAATTGCCATTTTTCCGCAAACCAGGCCGCGATATCGGCGTGTGTCACGCCCAGAATTGCTTTTTCAACGGAATAAAAATCAGTGTCGTATGCAGATACATTTTTTATAACCGCCGCAAAATGACGTTTTGCAAATTGGCTGAGAATTAACTTCCCGACATCGTGCAGAAGACCGGCGACAAATGCTTCACTTTTATTATCCGGGCAGATATCGCGGGCCACCATGCTGGATGCCACCGCACAGCCAAATGCATGCTCCCAAAACTCGGTATAATCAAAAGCATCGTTCCAGTTGTCGGAAAAGCGATCGATTACGCTCAGGCCCAGGGCCAATGTTTTGAGATTTTCAAAGCCGAGCATGATGATGGCCAAATCCAGTGTGCTCACTTTTCGTGGGATGCCATAGTAGGCTGAATTGGCTAATCTCAGAAGTTTAGCCGACAGAACCTGGTCGCTGGAAATGAGCTGGCTGAGCTCGGCAACCGTCGTTCGTGAATCATCCATAATCTGCATCATTTTAGCAACAACGGTTGGCAACGTCGGTAAATTCAAGACGTTTTGTGCAATGCGCTTCGCCTGAACTTCACCTAAAAAATTGGTATTTCCATTAACATTCATATTCAGCCCAGGATATCAATTGTATAACCAAGATGTGTCATCGCTTTTTCATCTTTGTCTGGTTTCTTTTGTTTTTTGGCACGTTTTTTCTGCTCTTGCTTTTTCTTTTGCTCATCGCTCAAGGAATTTTCAGCTTTTTCATTTTTTCCGGGTGGCGGCGCCTCGCTCAACACCTTTTTCTGTAAGTGTTCTGCTGCAGCATGCGCCTGCTTCTGATTGGCATCTTCAGTAATTTTATCCGATTGGGCAAGGCGTTCGACGGCACTTGTCTTGCCAATGGCATCAGAAATTTCAACTGGTCCAATCATTGTGCACCTCCTTCACGGGAAGTAGTGCCCCAGGCTACCCCGTTAATTCTTCTGCTAAAAGATTTCGTAAGGTTGAGACAGCTTTACTGTGTACCTGGCTAACGCGAGATTCAGTTATATTCAAAACTTGCCCGATCTCTCTGAGGGTCAATTCTTCGTAATAATAGAGAGCCATGACAATTTTTTCCTGCTCCGGCAGGCGTTCAATCGTCCGCACGAGTAAAGTTTTCACCTCGTCTGATTCCATTGTGCTGTACGGATTTGACGATTTCAGATCTTCCACCACATCGTACATTGAGGTGCTTTGCTCCGAATCATCCACGCCCGGTCCATCGAGGGAAACAAGTGAAGCTGTATTTATATCGCGGATCAATGCGATAAATTCTTTTTCCGGCATTTCGAGGCGTTCCATAATTTCTTCTTCGTTCACAGAACGGCCCAGTTCTCTTTCCAATTCGTTCATCGCCCGGTCAAATTTGCGTGCTTTTGACCGTAATGAGCGTGGTGCCCAATCAAGTTTGCGCAATTCGTCGAGAATTGCACCCCGAATTCTTGGTAGTACAAAAGTCTCAAATTTGACTCCCATTGTCGGATCAAAGCGATCCAGTGCGCCGATCAATCCAATGACACCTGAACTCACTAAATCTTCATAGTCAACACTTGATGGCAGGCTGATCATCATTTTTCCGGCAACATACTTTACGAGAGGCAAATATTTGGATAAGAGCTGTTCTCTCACGTCAGCTTCTCCGTCCGCTAGATAAGCTTTCCACAATACTTTCTGTTCAGTATTTGGCATGATGCAATTCTCCAAGAAGGGGTTTTAAAAGTATCGGTTGTACCATAGTATTCATACAAATCGATGCGAAATATTAACTCAATAATTCTGTGCTGCTAATTTGTAACAAGAAATGATAATATTTTGAACTCAATCTCCTTTCCCACAGCCAATTTGTGAAAATTACAATTCTTGATTGTCCGCTGTTTTTTTTTATTCTGCTACATAATATTTTCAGCTAAACATTTTAGTCATAGCATGGGCCTTGGCACGTGAAACATGCTCCATTTTGGACTGTTCTTCTTCACTTTTTTGCCGTTCTTCCTCTTCAATTAGTTTTATCCGTACGCGGATATGACGGTAAAGTGTATCAGCGACCAGGCCAATGACAAATGCCAGAATAAAGTAAAACATGCTGTTCATCAGAGTTTCGGTGTATGGAACTCCGGCAATATTTTGAACTATAAAAATGAACAATGAAAACGAAAGCGACGCTTTCAGAACCATTCTCTACTCCAGTCTAAAAAGTCCAATATCGATATCAGATTTAGCTTCAGGCATAAACTTCCGGTTCGTTTTCAATCTTCGGATCCATGGATTTTAACTGCGGCGCTAATTTTTCAACTGCGTTGGCCACCAAGTGCAACAGGGACAGGTTCTGTGGCCATTTATCGAGATGAAGGCCCTCATGTATGTGCGCCGCAACTTGTTTGTCTTCGCGTAACCAGCAAAGCAAAGGCACTTCAAATTGTAAAAAATGAGCGGTAATTTTATTAAGTTTGCCAAATGCTTCAGCAGCTTTTTCTTGTGAACTGACCCTGTTTATAACTGCATTCATCGGCAAGCCGGGTTGCAGCATTTTTACCATTTTGATTAAGGCGTAAGCATTTGTTATCGAGGCTGGATCGGCAGTTGAGGTGATCGTCATCAAATCCAGGGCCCGGCATAAGCGGCGGTGCACATCACCGAAACCATTGGCAGCATCAAAGAGCAGAAAATCATATTCGGATGCCGTATTTTGAAAAAGTGAATCGAGGCAACGGATAACCTTCGCGTTGGCCGGTTCCGCTTGCGGTTGCATCGTAAAAATATCCAGATTTTTTATTCCCGCAGATAAAACGCCTGTTTTTCCATCATTTTGTTTTAAAAATGTATCCGGGTCGATAAAATCATCCAGATCGAATAACAGTTGCGCATTCGGCAAAGAAAAATCAGTATCGACAAAAAGTGTCCGGTATCCCAGACGGGCGAGTTCAAGTGCTAAAGAACCACAAATAATCGATTTACCAACGCCGCCTTTGCCGCTAAAAATGCCCCAAAATACCGGGCGCCCCGCAATTCCATTTCGATTCGGGTTCGGGAGTTGATGTTGTGATTCACGGTAATCCCGCATTTTTTTCAACTGATCCATTGATCCAGATCCCAGGCTTCGATGAGCACTTGTGGCAGCGATTCTTCAGTTGCGGTTATCAAATCATCGGGAATATTTTGCCCATTACAGACGTAGGAAACTGGTTTATCGGTGAGCTGAGCCAGGTTCAACATCACCGCAGGATCCATAACTTCATCAATTTTGGTAAAAAGAATTCTGTCAAAAGGCAGCTGCTTATAGCAACGCACGATATCCTCAAGTTCCGCGTAACGCGTTGTCGCGCTCAATGTGAGATGCACTTCAGCGATTTCAATGTTTTCCAAAAACAGCTTTAACTCGCGTAAAAAGATCCGGTTGCGTGGATTGCGGCCAGTGGTATCGAGGAAAATATAATCATAGTCTTCGAATGACTGCAGGATGAGCTCCAGTTGTTGCGGCGAAAATGCCACTTTCATGGGAATTTCAGCAATTTCAGCAAAAGTTTTGAGCTGGTCGATGGCGCCGATGCGGTATGTGTCGATGGAAATCAAGCCAACCTGCGCCTGTTGCTTAATCGTCAATTGCGCTGCAATTTTAGCAATTGAAGTGGTCTTTCCCACACCGGTTGGGCCGACGAGTGCGATGATTTGCGGTTGCTTTTTAACTTCATTCCGGGGTGCAACATAAAAGTAGGAACTCAATTTTTGACGCAAAACATCGGCTGTTGATTCCGGTGTGCGCAGCTCCTTCTGCGGTACGTTGTCACTCAAATCCTGCAGCAAAGATGACAAAATATCAGCATGCACGCCCGCTTTTTGTAAAGTATCTCTCAAGTGCCCCAGAAATGGAGATAGCGAAGTCTGAACCGGATTGTTTTCAGAAACATGGCCGCCATTTTCCTTCGTCGTAATTCTTTCAAAATTTGGTGCAGAAATCCGCTTCTCTTCGATGATACCGGATTCAGTACCGGCATAAATTCGCGAGGCATAATTTTGCTTTTTCTGGCTTGCCGTTGTTGCGAGAGTTTTTTCCTCAAAGGCCGGAATCGGCGGCACCGAAGCAACGGCCGGTTTCAAGGGCTGGCCATCGATGGCTGCAATAACTTCGATTCCAGCATTTTTTCCGGGCCGCTTTTTTGAACTTAAGATCAGGGCATTTTCACCCAATTCCTGCTTGACTTTTTTGAGAGCGTCGGTCATGCTCTTCTCGCGGTACTTTTTAATTTTCATTTTCTATCCGAATGGCTCCAACAAGCTTAATTTCAAGTGTTGTAGGTAATTCTGTGATTGCCAAAACAGCTAAATCAGGGAAGACCGTTTCGATCATTCGCCGGGTGTAAAGACGCACGCTGGGGGAAACAACCAGCACTCCGGGGAATCCATCTTGCATTAAAATGTCGGAGAATTTCTTGATTTCTCCGTAAATTTTTTGCAGAATATCCGGTGATAAATTTGGAATTTTCATCGATGATTCGTTGCTGCGCACCGATTCGATAATTTGCCGTTCAACTGACGGATCGAGAGACATGGCATGCAGGGCGCCGTCTTCAGCAACATAGGGTAAATGCAGGGAGGCTCCGAGTGCATTGCGAACGTATTCCGTCAACAAATCGATATCTTTCGTCAATTGAACATGATCCCCGAGTGTTTCGAGAATTCGCACCAAATCCCGGATCGAAACGCGTTCACCAAGGAGGTTTTGCAGCACACGTTGCACACTGGCGAGTGATAAATGGGTCGGAATTAATTCTTCGACGACCGCCGGATAGTCCTGCTTGATATTGTCGATCAGTTTTTGTGTTTCCTGGCGGCCGAGCAATTCGTGGGCGTAAGCTTTGAGCAATTCCCGCAGATGGGTTGCCAGCACCGCCGCAGCTTCAACGACCGTGAATCCCAAGCGCTCAGCATCACCACGACGCGAATTTTCAATCCAGATTGCCGGCAATCCAAAGGCCGGTTCAACCGCGTCGATACCATGCAATTTTTCTTTGATTCCACCGGGATTAAGCGCCATAACATAGCCGGAACGTACTTCGCCGCGAGCTATCTCAATGCCGCGAATTTTGATCGAATATTCATCCGGCTGCAATTGAATATTATCCCGGATTCGAATCGGTGGTACGATGATTCCCTGCTCAAGTGCTACCTGTTTGCGGATCATTGTTATCCGATGCAACAAATCGCCGCCATGCTCAGAATCGACAAGTGCAATGACACCGTAGCCAATTTCAAGCTCGAGCTCATCGACGTGCAGATAGCGTTCAACATCATCATCCGCTTCTTTTTCCTCTGCTTCGGCATCCACAGCTTCTGCCTGGTCAGCCTTCTTCCGTCCGGAAGAAATTGTGCGCCCGGAGATGAAAAACAGGACGCTCAATGTTAAAAATGGCAGTGCAGGCAATCCGGGGGCTGTGGCAAAAACGGCCAATGTTGCAGCGACGATAAACAGACTACGCGGTTCAAAAAAGAGCTGCTTTAATAAATCCTGGCCGAGTGAGGCATCTGAAGCAGCCCGGGTAACGATTATACCGGCAGCTGTGGATATAACTAATGCGGGAATTTGTGAAACCAGGCCGTCTCCGATTGAGAGCAACGAGTACGTTTGTGCGGCATCGGTGAATTCCATGCCCCGTTGGCCAACGCCGATTATAAATCCACCGATGACGTTTATCACAGTAATTATCAGGCCGGCAATGGCATCGCCGCGAACAAATTTACTGGCCCCATCCATAGCGCCATAAAAATCAGCCTCATTGGAAATGGATTCGCGACGCTGGCGCGCTTGTGCATCATCAATTAGTCCGGCATTCAAATCGGCATCGATGGCCATTTGTTTTCCCGGCATGGCGTCGAGGGTAAAACGGGCTGCTACTTCAGCAATTCGACCCGCACCTTTTGTAATTACGATAAACTGAATAATTACAAGAATTAAGAAAATAATAAATCCAACGACATAATTGCCTTTCACGACAAAATTCCCAAATGCCGTAATGATATTGCCAGCGTAGGCTTCTCCGAGAATAAGCCGCGTCGAACCGATATTCAGGGACAGCCGAAACAGGGTTAAAATGAGCAACAATCCGGGGAAAACACTGAATTGCAATGGTTCAGTCATATAAATCGCGATCATCAACACCAGCAAAGCCGCAGAAATATTGAGTGCCAACAAAATATCCAACAGCGAAGTCGGCATCGGCACAATCATTATAGCCAGAATTCCCAGCACAGCGATGGCGGTAAGTATATCGCTGTAGCGGCGGAACTGCTGCGAAATTGTCAGTGCGATTGCTGCCATTTTAGTTCAGCCTATCCTGCAAATTTTTATTTTGTAATTGATAGATGTAGCTCAAAACTTCTGCCACAGCTTCAAATGCATCAACTGGAATTTCACGGTTCAATTCGCCCTGATGAAACAGCAGCCGCGCCAAAGGAGGATCCTCAACGATCGGCACATCGTGTTCGATGGCCACTTCTTTGATTTTGAGCGCAAATTTCCGTTCGCCTTTCGCGACAATCATCGGGGCATTGCTTTTCCCGGGTTCGTATTTCAAAGCCACTGCATAGTGAATCGGGTTTGTTATCACAACATCCGCTTCCGGAACAGCGGCCATCATGCGTTTGCGTGACATCGCACGCTGGATTTCTCTAATTTTGGCTTTGATTTGCGGGCTGCCTTCCATCATTTTGTTTTCTTCTTTTACTTCCTGCTTGGTCATTTTCAAGTTTTTCTCGAAATCGAATTTCTGATATGCATAATCAGCCAAAGCCAATACCAGCATGGCTAATCCAACTTTCAAAAGAATTTCGAATGCAACATCACCGATAAATCCCATCAAATGGCCGCTGGTCTCGTTCATCAGCAGAAAAAAAGTTTCGTATTTTGAGCTTAAAACCGAATAAATAATCGAGCCGATGATTATGAGTCGAATAATATTTTTTACCAGTTCGACCAGAGATTTTACCGCAACCAGCCGTTTTATTCCTGAAATGATATTGAACTTGTCAAAGGTTGGCTGCAGTGATTTTGGCGCCCACAATAGCCCTACCTGCGATATATTTACCGAAAGTCCGAGAACGACAATGAAGAATAAAAAGGGTCCGAGCAGTTCTAAAACTTGAGCAGATATTTTAATAAACATAGGTCGAATTTCTTCACTTGACATTTCGGTGGAGGCGGCTCCGAGCAAATATGATTTAAAAAGTTCGATCATCCGCTGCAGGATTTTACCGCCGCTAAGGTATAAAAAACTGCTGCCACCAAGGATGATAATTGCCGAGTTTAACTCGACACTCTTGGCTACCTGGCCTTTTTCTCGTGCCTGATTTCGACGTCGCGGGGACGCGTCTTCTGTTTTTTCCTGGCCATTTTCATTTTCTGGCATGGCTTATCCTGCCAACGCATGCAAAAGAGTGCCGAGCGTTGTTCGCAAAGTCATAACCAGGCCACGAAAATATTGGCTGAATGTCGGATAAGTAAATACGAGAGCGAAAAACCCGACACTGATCGTTAGCGGGAAACCGACGATAAAAACATTCATCTGTGGGACGGTTCTCGCAAGAATTCCCAGGCCAACGTTTGTTAGCAGCAGCATGACTAAAATCGGTCCGGCGATTTGCAGTGCGATCACAAAAACATCAGCGCTGAGGCGGACGAGATACGGCACGACATCGCCGGACATTTTCATTCCGACCAAGGGGATAATTTCGAATGAGCGGCTTATCGCTTCCAGCAGCAGAAAATGCCCATCGATGATGAGAAACAAGGTAATCGCAGTGATCGACTTGATTCTCGAAATGATCGAAATTTGCTGTTTTACTTCCGGATCAAAAGCGATGACCATTGAAAATCCCATTAAAAAGCTGATTATTTGGCCGGCAAAACGAACAGCGTGAAAGATAAATTCGGTTGCGAAGCCAAGGATGATGCCGGTTAATACTTCTTTTCCGATCAAAAATACGTAACCGGCTGCTGTGGAGATTTCTATTTGAATGATTGGTACCTGAGGAATCAATGAAACTGTGAATACAAGGGCGAGTGCTATTCGAACAGTCATGGGAATGGCACGGTGATTAAAAACAGGTACTAAGACGAATAATGTGATTATCCGCACAAAAACTAGAAAAAAGACTTCGATTTCCGGTAACAAAGCGTTCAAAGTTGTTCAATCCCTTGCTGCAATTCGCTCCTACTCTTTCCTGCTTTTTGCTACGCAAGCAACATGCCATTTAACATAAAAACATGCCTTTATAACTTTGTAATGATTTTACTCTTTATCTTATAAACAGTTAGAGGTGATATGATAAAAAAGAGATAAATTTATATAACAAAACTAATGGAATGATTTTCGGCAACTTTTTCCTACCATGTGCGCAAAGTTCCTACTTTGCACACATTCTTTGGATAAAAATTTTGCGAATGGAACAGCCCGCCACAAGGCTTTGCCGCCGGCTATTTTATCGTTTTGATATACCCAAACACGGTGGTGGTGAAGTCGAGCATTGAGGTTACCATCCAGGGGAGGAACAGGGCGAGGGCAACGACGATCAACAAAATCTTCGGAATAAAGGTCAGCGTCATCTCGTGAATTTGCGTCACTGCCTGAAAGATACCAACTGTCAGGCCGGCCGCTAAACCGAGAAGGAGAATTGGCCCCGAAATTTTCAGGGTGGTCCAAAGGGCTGTTTTCATGATAGATACAACAAATTCCTGTGTCATTTTTAATCTCCGATAATCATAAATTTTTTATTCGTTCATTTGTTGAAATCAATCAACCGAAACCTTCGACGATCGAGCCGATGAGCAAATACCACCCATCAACCAACACAAAAAGCAGTAATTTAAAAGGCAATGATATCATCATCGGCGGCAACATCATCATTCCCATCGACATCAGAATTGAGGCAACGATCATGTCGATCATCAAAAATGGAACATACAGAAGGAACCCGATTTGGAAGGCCCTGCGCATTTCACTGATAATGAACGACGGCACCAAAACCAGCGTACTAATATCAGTGGCATTTTTTGGGCGCTCGGCTTTGGAAAGTTTTACAAACAGGGCCAAATCTTTCTCCCGCGTTTGGCTCAACATAAATTCACGCAGGGGCGTGAGACCGCGGTCAATCGCCACTTTTGAACTTATCTGCTCTTCCACGTAGGGCTGAAATGCATTTTGATAGACGTCATTAAAAACAGGCTGCATGACAAAAAAGGTAAGAAAAAGTGACAACCCCAGCAGAATCTGATTTGGCGGCATCTGTTGAATTCCCATCGCCTGGCGCACGAAATGAAGCACCACGACGATGCGCGTAAAGGAAGTCATCATAATTATAAACGACGGGGCAAGCGTTAAAATCGTAAACAGGAAAAGAATTTCCAGCGCCACCGCCACATCACGCGGTTTATCCGCATTGTCAATATTAATCGATACTTTCGGCACGGTCTGGGCGAAAGATTCGCCGGGTAGGGCCAAAAATATCAGAAATAAAATTAGAATAAAGAATAGAGTACGCTTCGGCATCCTGCACATAACGCACAACCTCTTTTAAATTTAAGTGTCAGTCTCGAGTTGCATGAGGTTGAATCCCGGTCGCAGCGAAAAATTTAATTTTTCGGATACGCTCAAAAGACGAATAATTGTAAGAAGTGACTATTTTTAGGGCCTGATAATTCTGATCAGCCATCAGCTTGATGTCTTGCTTAGCGCTTTGATATGCGACAGAAATCTGTGCTGCGGTGGCGCATCCGGTAGTGATTTCTCCTGTTTTTGCACATCTTCGATTTCGGTTAAAACAGTGATATTATGTTCGGTTACGCCGAGCACTAATTTTTCGTTAGCGACATCCACCAGCACAATCCGTGATTTTGGGGACACAGGTAAACTTTCTATAATTTTCAACATACGGCCATTATTTTTAAAACCGCTTAACGGCGAAAAATAGGTTTTGGCCAACCAGCCGAACAAACCGAGCAACAAAAATACAAAAGCCAGTACAGCGATTGTTTTCATGGCAACGAAATCATCCATTACAACGGGTTGTTCCGTGGTTTGAGCGGTTTCACTTGGAAGAAGCTGAATAAATCCCAACCCAAAAAGAAAGGTTATCAGGACAATCGGTATAATTAATTTTAGATTTTTTTTTGTCGCCATGCTAACTATCTCCCAGGCTTTTTATGCGTTCATTTCGCCTTACCAGTTGCGTAATGCGCACACCAAAATGGTCATCCACAACCACGACTTCACCCAACGCCAGCCTTTTCCCGTTGACATAAATTTCGACGGGATCTCCGGCCAGTTTATCCAGCTCGACAATTGTGCCACGGCCGAGCTCTAAAATATCCTGCACCGGTTTTTGCGTTCGTCCCAATTCGACAACAACATCCAGTTTCAAATCATAAAGCATTGAAATATCAGTGCTTTCATCCCGACTTTCCCGGGAAGATTCACTTTTATCGAGTTGGCCGAAATCAGCTTCATCGACAGAAATGGATGGGGATTCTTCGGCATCATCAACCGTTGTCACATCCAGATTTGCCGCTTCAAGTATGGTTTGCCAGCCCATGCCGACAATTTTACTCATGTGAAAAACCGCGCCATCAATCTCAATTTCATACTGGATGTGCAAGGCTTCATCCGGCGAATCTGCGGCTGTAATCTGCCGAATATCCAGTTCAGGTTCAGAAAATTCAGGGGCAGATTCCAGGTTGGCACCCAAATTATTTTGACCGGCGAGATTCCAGTTTTCCAGCAATATATTCACAGAATCAACCGCATCGTTTATTTCATTAATTTTAGCGACTAACGCGGTGGCGTACTCTTCTGTAATTATAAATTTCTGAATCATCTCTTTCTGCCAGGTAATCGTCGAAGAAATGATCTGGCACGGCGCTTCGCCAAACAAAGCACTGAGGTCATCTGCCTCAAGCCATTCTGCTGATTTCGGATTAAAAGTTATTGTTATCATGGCGTCGTTAGCCATCATCGTCGAGAATTCGTTGGCTATTTCAGACTCGACTTTTAAAATCAGCTCTTTCGCGACTGTATCAGTCATTTATCTGCTCCATTTTCATTTTCACCCTGATCACGACTCTGTACCATTTGAGAGTTCATCAGTGAGTTCCAAAGCGATGTGATTGTCAATCAATCCCGGCCGACCCCGGTAACGCGGGGAACCGTTGATGAACACCGGAACATCGCCACTGACACTTGTATCCAGGCGGACAATATCACCTTCATTTAATTCTACAAACTCTTTCAAAGTTATGCTGCGGCGCCCAAGTTCAGCGTGAATAGGCATTTGTACGGAATGAACCTGTTTAAAAAGCTGCGCTTGTTCATCTTTTGTGCGTTCAATTTTACGGGAACGGATCATCTGGTGGGCTGTCATTTGTGGTAAAATCGTTTCAAAAATCTGGATCGGAAAACACAAGTTGATAAAGCCGGTTGTGTGCTGTGCTTTTACTTCGATCGAAACCGAGATAACGATTTCCTCAATCGGCGCAATCTGGATAAAATTCGGCCGGCTTTGGTAGCTCGATAAAAAGGCATTAAGCTGTGTCACCTGAATCCAGGCGTTGTTCATTTCATGCACCATTTCTGCTGCAATTGCACCGACAACCCGTTGTTCAATAAGGGTTAATTCCCGATTTACATCAATGCCCTTGCCCTCCCCACCGAGCAATCTATCGATTCCATAAAATACGAAAGGCAGCGTCAGTTCCATTATCGCATCCCCCTGCAATTCTTCGACGCGCAAAATATAAATACAACTTGGGTCAGACATCGAAAGGCTGAACTCAGAATAAGTAACCTGGTCAACAGCGATGAGTTTGACGTTGACCAGTGTGCGTAATTTTGAAGTGAGATAATTTTCCAGCAGCTGACAAAATCGCTCGTGTACCATTTGCAGCATCCGCAAATGATCTTTGGAAATCAAATTGGGATGACGAAAATCGTAAATACTTATCTGGCGTTTCTTCTTCTCCGGGGATTTCGCTTCTACGGCATCCCCGGAATCTATCTCGGAAAGTAACGCATCTATCTCATTTTGATTGAGAATTTCAGCCAATGGAAATCCTTTCTTCTTTTATTCCCATTTTGAAAACAGAACCTGCACTCTGATTAAATGGAGCACGACGAAATCGCTCGCCGCGTTTTTAAATTTGAATTACTGAAAAATAAAACTTGGCAAATATACCATTCTGATTTTGCCGACTTTCAAAATGCTGTTGCAGGTTTCCTTAATTTCTTCTTTAATGTTCGCTCGTGCCTGGGCCCCATCCAATTCAAAGATGGTTTTGCTAATCAGCACATTGACCAACGCATCACGGAGCTGCACATTTTTTTCATTGATTTCTGATTCAAGTTTTGAGTTTGTAAATTCCAGAACAACGGTTGCATTGAGGAACCTCGATCCTGCCGTACCGGCTGGATTAACAATCACATCTGCAAACTCAAAAAGAATACCCGGTTCGGTTGAATCCTCCTGCACAGTTTCTTCTTCGACAGCAGATACGGCTTTGGTTGGCTGAGCAAAACTCGAGATAAGAAACCAGGCAATTACTGCCTGAACCAACATCAGGGGCACGCCGATCATCAAAATCATTTTCATCGTACCGCCGCCAGATTTATTCTTATCATTTGCCTCTTCCGGGGCTGTTTCTTCTTCTTTTTTCTTCTTTGCCATTTCAGACTCCAGTTTATGGCATTATTGAATATTTTTTGCCGGTGTCATAAATTCAGGATTTGGACCGGACTCACCTGAATTTGGGTTTGAATGCGCCGCGATTGCATTCATATCGATAAGCTCGAGAAATATCTCCACCCGGCGATTTTTTGCCCGGTTTATTGCCGTATCGTTGGGCTCCAACGGCCGTGTATCGGCAAAACCACTGCAGGCCAGTTTACTGCGCTCAATGCCCAGATTTTCAAAATAGTGTAAAATGTTCAGCGCCCGGCTGCTGGACAATTCCCAATTGGAGGGAAACTGTCGTGTATTTATAGGAACATTGTCCGTATGGCCTTCGATTCGCAAAACGCCGTTTGCTGCGATGTTCATTTCAGCGATTTTCCGCAGAAGTGGTAATATCTCGGCTTTCACATTGCTTTTTCCAGACTGGAATAACAGATCATCCTGCAAAGTAAACCGGATGGATTTCTCGGTCGTTTGAATCTTCGCACCTTCGCCCAATCCCTGGCTGTCAATCGCTTCTTTCAAATCCTGCATCTTTTCCCAGATAATAGATAATTTCCGAAACTGCAACGGCGTTGTTGTTTGCGAATCCAAATGGATAATGGCTCTTTTTGATGATAAAATTCCCAGAGCGCCCTGCAAGGATCCCATGGCTTTATTGAACTCGACTTCCTGCATCGACGAGAAAGAGACGATGAGCACAAAAAAACATAAAAGCAGGGACATCAGATCAGCAAAAGTCGCCAGCCACTCCGGTAATCCTTCAGGACATTTCTGTTCTTCATCCATGATAATTATTCCTCACTGCGCACATTGGCACGCAGTTGTGGCGAAATAAATGAAATGAGTTTTTGCTCAACAATGCGTGGATTATCGCCGCTTTGCATGGCTAAAATTCCCTCCATCATCAACGTGCGAACAAGAATTTCTTCACCGGAACGCATTTGTAATTTTCCGGCCATCGGATTAAAAAAGACATTGGCCAATACGGCTCCGTAAAATGTTGTTAATAAAGCAATAGCCATGGATGGCCCGATCGTTGACGGGTCCTCCATGGAGCCAAGCATAAGCACCAAACCGATGAGTGTGCCAATCATTCCGAATGCCGGCGCCATCGTTCCCATGCTTAAAAGAATGCTGGAGCCTAAATCATGGCGTGCTTTTAAAGAAGCAATTTCTGTCGTTAAAATATTGCGAATCGCATCCGGTTCAGTGCCATCGATTGAAAGTTGCAGGCCTTGTTTTAAAAATTCATCACTGACATTCGCCATTTCTTTTTCGAGAAAAAGGATGCCCTCACGCCGGGCCATATCAGCAAAATGCACCAGTTGTTTGATTGTATCTCCCGGAGGCGCTAACGGATAGAGAAAAGTTTTTTTAACAACGCCGATGACTGCCAAAACCTGATTAAGCGAAAAGTTAACCAATGTGGAGGCAACCGTTCCCCCGACCACAACAAAAACAGATCCCACATCGATAAATGAGGAAAGCGGGCCACCGGCCATTATTGAACCGACTACAGCCGCAAGACCAATTACAATTCCAACTACTGTGGCAATATCCATGTCCACTTACCTCAGTTCTTAAAGGAAAGATCGTCCAGATCTTCACCAAAATTAGTCACATGCAGGCGCCGTTTATATGCAAATATTTTCTGCACGACATCCTGCACGGATTCCTTGACGACATATTTTGATTTTGTTGTTAAGGTAAGTATCGTATCCGGTGTCGCTTCGATTGTCTCAATTAATTCAGCATTGAGAATGAAATTTGAGCCGTTAAATCGTGTTACTTCGATCACAATAGACCTCAACATTTATTTTTTAAATCAATAAAATCCTGATGAGACTGTTGAAAAAGCATGTAAACCGGTCGCTGAGCTTGTCGAAGCGTCCAGCATTACCCCCAAATTTGGGCCCTTCGACAAGCTCAGGGTCCAAATTTAGAGAATTTTCAACAGCCTCGACAGGGTTTGGAACCCTGTCAGGATTGGTTCTAACCTTTTAAAGTACTAATGCTTAATTATTATCGTTTCAAATTCACCAGCTCCGTGAGCATCTCATCGCTGGTGGTAATTACGCGACTGTTGGCCTGAAAACCACGCTGGGCAATAATCATATTCGTGAATTCCTGCGCCAAATCGACGTTCGACATTTCCAAAGTTCCCGGTACGATCTCCGAACGAATTGACTCGCCCGCCATGCCAATAATGGCATTGCCCGAATTCCCGGTTGTACGGTAAGCATTATCACCTACACGCTGGAGTCCGGAAGGATTATTAAAGGAGGCCATGACGAGTCGGGCCAATGTCTGTGTAACACCATTGGTAAATGTACCCGTTATCTTGCCTGTCCGGTCGATGGAAATATCATCCAAATCACCATTTCCATAGCCATCCTGATACGAGGCCACAGCAGAAGAAGTGGAGGCAAACTGGGTCAAACCATCGAAGGCATTGATCGTGCCGACATCTAAAGCGGCATCGATGATGCTCGCTCCATTATTCGGATCAATATTCAAAGAGTTTAAACCATTATCAAAAGTAAATGTATTTAACGAGCCATCAGCATTGAATGTCACCACACCCGTACTGCCGCTGGAAATAATTTCATCACCACCAGTTGAGGCTGCCCATTCCCATTGATTTCGCAAACTGGTCTTTTTAAACTCAAGGGAAACAATGTGTTCTTCCCCGAGCGCATCGAATACTGTAATGCTCGCACTGTGCGTCACATCTTTTGCTTCTTGCGTTTGAACGAAACTCATAGCCGTATTAAATTTGGTATTACCCGTCGAACGGATAACCACGGCTGAGATTTCATTATCCAATCCTTTGTCGCCTTCAATCAAAATAGAACCGTCCGTATCAATGGCAACTCCGGGCAATGTTTCGATTCCTAACATGGAAACCAGTTGCTCAGACAATTCACCCAAAGTTGTACTGTTTGTTACCGCAAGGGTCCCGGTCGTCGGCAAATCACCGACATCAGCGCTGATATCAATACTGTCGCCATTTGTTAAGTTCAAAGAATCGCCGATGGAATTGCGTAATTTTATCACAGGTTCATCATCAGTTGCATAGTGGGAAAATTCGTCCGAGCTGGCCGTGGTCGATGCGCTGTTATCAATCGTTCCATTCGCATTAAAAAAAGCCGTTTGTAACGAAGGATTATTGCTTTGGAAATTCAACGTATGCGCGGCATTTGTCGTGTCCGTAAAAATGACAGCTCCATTCGCATCAAGTGAGGCGGAAAAGGTTGAAAAATCATTGTTCATTTCCGCAAGCAGGTCATCCAGTGAATTAAAGAGAGAATTTCCAACAGTCGTATCGTTATTAACCCAGGTATAAACTTCGGATGTCGTGCCATCACTGACGGTTAATGTTGTCTGTCCACTATTCAGCCCGCTGATGCGGGAATTGGCGCGGCCTTTTGCGTAAAGTCCCTCCATAGTCGAATCATCGCCAGCTTCCTCAATGGCGAGGAGTACGGTAGAATCAAGAATTGTCCCGATGGGAACTGAACTTGAATCCAGGTTGCCGGTAAAGTGGATATCAGATGTAGCGTTGGCGGGTACTTTTTGTCCGAATGGCAAAACGATATCTTCGACCACAGAACTGCTGGGAATTTCACCTCGATTGTCTGCCATTCGGCCTTGAACAATCCAGCCATTCGAAGGATCAACCAGCCGTCCCTGGGCATCAAAATCGAAGTTCCCGGCACGTGTATAAAAATTGGCTTTGCTGTTTCTCATGATAAAAAAACCTTCACCGGTAATTGCCAAATCAGTGGCTTTTCCGGTGCTTTCCAGGTTACCCTGCGAAAATATTGTATCGATACTGGAAACACTCATTCCGAGGCCAATTTGCCGCGGATTTGTACCACCGGCTGTTTCTGTTGGTCGAGCAGCCCCGCTCAAAGTCAGCGTCAGCACTTCTTTAAAGTTTACCCGGCCCGATTTAAATCCAACGGTATTTACATTTGCAATATTATTACCGATCACATCCATGCGAGATTGGTGATTGCGCAAACCGGAAACTCCGGCAAAAAGTGATCTTAACATAGTTGTTGCCTCCAAAGTTGATGAATCACTTGATTCAAATGCTGCTGTTTTGGGCTGCGTCATTCGTTCAGCAACCGAGCATCCCTCAAGAGGTCCTGCTCATCAGCATTATTATTAATTAATAAAAAACGGCCCCGTCGATATTCGTAAATACACGCTGTTTCATTTCAACCTGATCCAGAGCAGTTACGACAGTTTTCGAAGGAACATTGACTATAAAAGCAGCGTCCTGCACCACGACGAGCGAATCCTTGATTCCTTTCTCCGCAGCCAATCCAACGGCTTGCTGCAACGAATCCATTTGTACTGAATCCATAGAAATACCACGTTGATCAATCCTGGATTGCACATGTTTCGAGAACTTTAAAGGCGCCTCGCTTTCGAGGGCTTTCCTGAGTAAAGATTGAAAATCAGGACCATTCCCAAGATTTGTGGCGTTATTTCCCTTCTGAACATGCTGATCAGTTTGCGGCTGAATTCCCGGGGTCTTTATGTGATTAATTGGGTTCGTACTCATTTTTCTAACCAGCTTCCCGGCTCACAATTCGAGCGACATCGCCGAGGCTGAGTGTTGTTGAATCGAGGACTAATCGTGCTTCACCTGCTTCATAACTGACGCCGGTAATCATGCCTTTGATATATGAATTTGGCGTGACCAGCGCGCCACTGCTCATCCCGGTTCCTTCGATATGAAATGTGTAAGAACCGGCAGGCAATTCCGACACCTCAAAATCGATGGCATTGTAACCGGCTTCAACATTCTCCTCACGGATAACCCGGGCAACTTCGCCATTGGCATCGTAAATTGTTATTTTGACGTCCTGCAATGATTCACCAGATTCAAATGCCAGCTCGACGGAGTCTTCGCCGTTTGCCGTAAATTGGTTGGCATATGCGACCACATCTTTGCCAATTAAAGTGGTGACTATCGAGTTATTCAATGACTGATTGAGCAAAAAGTCCGATTCGATGGATTGCTGCAGACTGTCATTCATATTCTGCATTTGCTCAAGCGAGCTGAATTCGGCCAGTTGCGCCACAAATTGCTCGTTCTCCATAGGTTCCAGCGGGTCCTGATAATTGAGCTGTGCGACAAGCAATTTTAAAAAAGTGTCTTTACCCATATCATTTGGGTTTTCATAAAGACTCGCATCGCTTTGCACCGTCGGTGTGACACCACTGGTTGCGTTAATACTCATAGTATCTCCTTTGCGTTAATTAAATAAATTTGATCCATTATTTTTGGGTCTGATAAAATATCTGACTTAATTTGTGAAAAATACATTAGCACTCGACTTGTCTTTCAATTTTAAAAATGCCGATGGTTCACTTTTAAGAAATAAAGCAAAAGCTCGTAGTTCAGAGCTTGCTCTGAAAACACATCTTTGCGGACAGAGCATGCTCTGAACTACCAACGTTTTCACTCAATTAAAAAGTGAATGCATTACCAAGCGCAACTCACAAAACTTTGCTTGCAGTTCCACTACAAATACTGATCAAAATGTTTCTTTTGCTCACCATCCCGATTATTTCGATGTTTTTTCTGCTGACCGGCCTGTTTTTCCCGTTGTTCTTCCGTGTTATCACGGGTGTAACGTTGCTCCTGGTATTCAGAGCGATTTGAATGAACAACCTGCTGTTGCGCCTGCACTTCAACATGTTCGGCCTTTATTCCTCGATCAGCCAGGGTCTCTCGCAACGAATCGATGTTTTTTTCCAGCATCGATTTGACTTCCATAGATTCAACCATGAAATTGACGTTCAACAATCCATTTTTCAGCGACATCAGCAAGCGCATGCTGCCAAGGCTCTCCGGTTTCAGCTGAATTTGAATCTCCGACTGTCCTTTTCGAATATGAGTTGCAATCTGGCTGCGAATATTCTCAAAACTTTTTACCCGATCCACTTGTTGCATCACCCTTGATTTCCCTGATTTCAGCTTCGATACCTGATCAGACGGGAAATTCACCCCATCCTTGACTACTGAATTTTTTTCCGGACTTGACTTTTCGGCAAATTCCGAGAATGTGCCGGCATTGTCTTTTTCCTGCCCAGTTTGAGTATTCGATGACTCGGATTCAGCATACATTTTGACAGCATTTTGTACGCTGTTTTGAGAGTCCTTCGATTCGTTCTGAACGGAGTCATGTGCTGCATTTTGCTTTTGCAGCGTGGCTGCAACAGACTCGTGCCAGTTAACAATTGTTTTCGGAAAACTTTTTCCCGAAGCGACAAGTTCTGCCTGATTTTTTTCCGAAAGTGTGACAGTTTCAGCTTTATAAAATGTGTGCTTGTCCATGTTCTCGGATTGTTGATAATCAATTTTCAATATTTGAATATTTAATTTTTGTGGTAACTGTTTTTCCAAATTTACCACAGTTTGTGGAGATTTTTTTGTTTCATCGCCGGCATCTTCATTATAATTCAGGTTAATAACCGGTTTTGAATTTTCAGCAGAAACAGGGCTTGATTTGGCAAATTCCATTGCTGTTTTTTGCCCGTTCGGCGATGGTCGGTGCACCTCTTTTTCCAGCGACACTGTTGATGATTTTGCCAATTCAGCCGGCTCAGGCGAGATTTTTATTACGGAATTCTCCGAGCCTGAATTTGTGTCGACCTTGCTTGTTTCGATATTATCCATCGATTGTGTGAGAACAACATCGCTGTTGTTGGGAATTTGATTTGCCGGCCGGTGATTTGGCGATATTTCTTGTTCGCTTTCGCCCGGCAAATGTGGCTCATCGGTTAATTGTACCGGTATTTCGATTGGATGACTTGTTTCAGGTACAACAACCTGGATCACATTTTGTGCCTGCCCGGAATTGAGTGGCATTCCTTCGAGTTTAAAATTCAGTTCATCTTCTGGCATTGCCACGGATACAATGAAATCGCTATCCTTAGTTTTAATGTGAAAAGCAGGATTAATTTTCGGCAATAAATCACTATTTCCAGTGGTTTTGCTCGCTAATACCACTGGCCGTACCTGAATTTTTTCACTATCCTGTGGAGCATTTTCTGTCACCACATTTTCCACCGAACTGCTTTTTAGTTGCACTACCACATCCTGGGTTTTTTCACTTGCGTCCACTAATTTTTCTGTGGCAACTCGAACTTCCGAATCGAGCTCAGAATCATCAGAAATCGATTGGGCACTATCTCTGGGTGTCGGCGCAGGATCATTGATAAAAGGAAGTTCCTGTCCCTTCCCGGCCACCGGTGCTGTTTTTGCAGGATTCAAATCGGGGCTGTCGAGTTCTTCCTGCACCTCCATCCTTTCACTTGTGGGCAGCGGCTGCGCGCCAATTTGTCCAGCCTGTTTTTGCAAATCTGTGCTCAATTTTACATTTGGTTGCTCGCCTGTTTGATCTTCATTGGCAGGCTGAATTTGCCCGGTATTATTCCCGGATGCTTCAGCTTCCAAAATGGAAAGCAAGTGCTCTGCTAATTCCTGTAAAACAGGCTTAGCAAAAGGATCGCCGGCGTTGCTATTTTTCGCCAGGCTAACCAAATCAGCAAGTTCCCGGTAGGAAAGCAATTGTTTTTCACCAATTTTCGCAAAGGCTTCCCGGAAATGGACTGTATTTTCAATCCCATTATTTCCCAGAGTTGGCTCAGTGGATTGGTCATCAAAAAAATTGTGCTGCCAAATCGTCGAGTCCTCAACCACACCGGCTGAAGGATTTATATCAATTTTCGCGAAGCCAATATTTGCGATATTGAGACTCGCATCATTATTTTCTGCTGTGCCCTTTTTAAGAAAGTGCTGCAGGTATTGCCAGAATCCCACTTTATTATCGATTAAGGCATCCGGCGAAATCTGCCCAAGCCGATTACCCATGGCGTTCTGTTCATTTTCAGGCATATTCGCACCGGCACCAAATAATAATCCGGAAAAATCCATTATAGTTTAGCCTCCATTCGTCTTCAATCCTTTGACTCGTGACATTTCCCGCGCAACCAGCGCAGCTCTTTTCGGGTTCATCGCATTCATAATTGTCTTTGCTCTTTTTCCCGACGAATTCATAACCAGGGACACCAGCACCGGCACTTCCAGGTCTTCGGTTATTCTTTTTAGATTTACATCTGACAATCCGGAAACGATTCCGGACAGCTTCTTCATCCGTTCTTTTTTTTCTTCCCCAACCTGAGAGCCGAGCCGTGTCAGCTCGTCCTTTAAACCGGTTATTGATTTTGCATGCGAGTTTATTTCGGTAATCAGGCTGTCTGCTGATTTATTCAGCTTGGATTTATGATTCTCCAGCGATTCGATTTGTTGTAAAATTGCCTGCTCCACAACTCGCAATGAATCAACCCGTGCCAGTTCTGCTTTTGTCAACTCAGCTCCTTTATCTATAAAAGGATTTGTCGGGCCGATTAAAGCCAGCCACATCGTCCCGAATGTGACGATGAATGAGATGAACGAGAAAATGAGGACGCCCAAAATAACTTGAAGCTTTCCTGCCTCATTTAATTTTAATTCTTGTTTTATCATTTATTCATTGTGTTCTGTTAAGCGGGTTAAATTCAAAATCTGCTGGATCACCTTTTGGTTGACCAGATCGTCGTTAATTGCCTGTTCTTCCTTTTTTGTTGCAGATACAAACTCATCAAATCTCTTATCACGCAATTTTTTGATTACTTTTTCTTCCTGGATAATGGTCGCCAATTTTTCCTGTGTTGTGGATATTTGTTTCATCACATTGAGCAAGGTCTTGTTTTCAACCTCAAATTGTTGGTCGAGAAATTCCAGATATGCCACACGAATACGGTAATCGCTATCCAAAGACTTTCTTTTATTTAGAGAGAGTGCATCATTCTCAGCCTGCCACTGTTTTGTTAACTCACTCAGACTTTCTTCGATTTGATTTTTCTGACGATGCAAGGAAGCCAGTTCGTTCTCAATTTGAAACTTTTGGCTCGCCTTCAAATTGAGAACCTGTTGCAGAGAAAATCGAAATCGTTTCATTTTTTCACCTGTTTTTGTTCGTTTGAAACCGCAGCCAGCATTTGTAAAACCTGCTGCATTTCATCAAAATCCGTGTATTCATCAAATCGTTGCCGGAGGAAGGTATTGATTGCATCAATTCGATTTATCGCAAAATCGATTTTAGCATTGCTGCCAGCATTATAGGCGCCAATATTTATTAAATCCTCCGACTCGAAGTAGATCGCCATTGTCTCGCGCAGGATTTGCGATGCAGTCAGGTGCGCCTCACTTATGACAAACGGCATCACCCGGCTGGCACTGTCGAGTATGTCGATGGCCGGGTAATGGGCTCTCGCGGCAAGTTTGCGGGAGAGAACAATGTGCCCGTCAAGAATACTGCGGGCCGTGTCGCTCACGGGTTCGTTGAAATCATCCCCTTCAACAAGCACGGTGTAAATCCCCGTAATTGAACCCGTTCCACTGTTTCCCGCGCGTTCCAGCAATTTCGGCATCATCGAAAATGTCGAAGGCGTGTAGCCACGCGTGGTTGGCGGTTCACCGACAGACAGGCCAATTTCACGCTGAGCCATCGATACCCGGGTGAGCGAGTCCATCATCAACAGAACATCTTTATTTTGGTCGCGGAAAAATTCAGCCAAAGTCGTTGCCAGCAGAGCGCCTTTTACGCGCAAGAGTGGCATTTCATCGGAAGTGACCACCACCACTACACTTTTTGCAAGGCCATCCGGTCCGAGATCGCGCTCAATAAATTCCGAGACTTCCCGGCCACGCTCACCGACAAGTGCAATTACGTTCACTTCGGCTGAAGCATGGCGCGCCATCATGCCCAAAAGCACACTTTTTCCAACACCGCTACCGGCCATTATTCCGATTCGCTGCCCACGTCCGATTGTTAAAAATGCATCGATGGCTCTGATGCCGGTTTGCAAAGCCGTGCGAATAGGATTTCTGCTCAAAGCAGCCGGTGGCTCCCCTTTTAAATCGCGCAGTTCAGAACTAAAAATCGGGCCTTTTCCATCCAATGGCTCGCCAAGTGCGTTGATGACCCGTCCAATAAACTGCTCACCAACCGGGGCCGCCGTGATATTAAAACGAGGCTCAACAACAGAGCCCGGTCCAATTCCGGCAATTTCTTTCAGCGCCATCAATATCGCTATCCCGTTATTAAATCCAATTACTTCAGCAAATCCCTGCTCTTCACCGTGAGAATCCCGAATCGCACAAACCTCCCCTATTTTCATGAAAGCGCCTGCCACTTCGATAATTCCACCGGCAACGCGAACGACGCGCCCCTGGCTAATGATGGGATCGAAATTCGAAAGTTTGTCTACGGCTTGTTCAATAAATTTCATGATAGCTCAATTATTACAAAAGAAGTTCTTTTTCTATGCGTGCCAACTGCGATTCGATGGTTGCGTCCATGATGCTGAATTCACTTTCCAACTTGCAGCCGCCGCGTTGTATATGTTCGTCCGAAGCGATTCGCAGTCCGGGTGCAGATTCCTGCATCTTTAAGAGGAACTCGGTATTTTCCTGAATAAAATCATGGTCTTCCGGATTCAAAATCAGGGTGGACGCCTGATGATCTTTGCAGTGTTTCAGCACATCCTGCACCTGGTTCAGAATGACATCGGAAGATTCTTCTATCGTTTTGTAAACTATTTTTTTCGCAATTGCATGCGCCAATTTGATGGCGGCATACTGCAATTCGATCATATCATTTTCAGACTTTTCTTGCATAGAATTCAATACATTTTGCAAAGCTTGCATCGGTGCAGCCAGTGTATCCGCCAACAGTTCCTGTGCTTTTTGTTGTATCTGGCCATCGAAATCAATCTCTTCATCCGGTTCATTGGGCTGCTCCTGATCCAAATTCGCAAAAACGGGCTCATTCTCCTGAAGTTCAGGCTGAGGTAAAACATCATCCCGATCAATTCGCTGAACAGGAAGAACCGTTTCAAAGGGATCTTCACCAATTTTCATAACTGGATAAGGTACATCAAACGATAAATTCATCACCACCGTCTCCACCGACTATGACAATTTCACCTTCTTCTTCGAGGTTGCGGATGACTTCAACAATTTGCCTCTGGCTATCATCGACCTCTTTCACTCGCAGCGGTCCGAGAAATTCCATTTCCTCTTTAACCATTTCTCCGGCGCGAGTTGACATATTGCCAAGAATTTTTTCCTGAATGAGTTCAGAGCTCCCCTTCAAAGCAATAGTGAGAACTTTCGTATCCACTTCTTTGAGCAAGCGCTGAATGCCTCGGTCGTCAATTTTTTGGATATCTTCAAATGTAAACATCAGCCCACGAATTTCTTGTGCCAGATCGGCATTTAATTCCTGGATATGTTCGATGATTTGTTTCTCAGTAATCTTACCTGACAGGTTCAATATCTCGGCTACCGATTTCGTGCCGCCAACTTCGTTCAATTCACGGGTGTATACAGATTCAATTTGCACTTTGATAATATTTTCAACATCATCGAGCAGGTCTGACGATATTTTTTCCATATTTGCCAGCCGATAAATCACGTCACTTTGCAATTCGACAGGCAATCCGGCGAGCACGGCCGTCGCCTGTTTTGGTTCCAAGTGTGCCAGGACCAGTGATATGGTTTGTGGATGCTCATTTGCAATCAAGTTTTGAACTTGCTGAATATCCGCTCGTTTGAGCAAACTAAAACCACGAGCTGCCTCACTTTGCACCGCCTCCATTCGCCGAATAATTTCATTGGCTTTGTTTGAGCCGATCGCCTCTTCCAAAAGCCTGGATGCGTAATCAACACCACCCTGAGTGATGAATTCCTGTGCTTTAATCATCTGAAAAAACTCATCGACGACCCGGTCCATGAGTTCGGAAGGAACTTCATCCAAACTGGCGATGGACATGGCAACCTGTTCCATTTCTTTTTCAGGCATATTTTTAAATAAAACCGAAGCTGTATCCACACCGAGAGAAACCATCAGAATTGCTGATTTTTGCGTCCCGGTTAGTTTTTCGTACTCCAATTATCAGGCTCCGTTTTTTCAAGTTCGAATAACCAGGTTCGTATCAATTTGGAAACTTCTTTTGGTTTATCATTCGCTATTTCATTGATTATTTTACGCTTGTGTAGTTTTACCTGTGTTTCCATCGGCATCTCAAGGTCTTCAAAATCAAGTTCCTCTTCCTCTTCCTCAATCTCAATTTTCGGCTGCATCGATTCAAAAATTCCACGCAGCAGGTTAATCAAAATGACCGCTGCAACAGCAAGGCTCACATATTTCCCAATTGTTTTATACAGCTCCATCTGCTCGACGTCATGAATAATTTGCTGCGTTTTATCAAACTCGGAGGTATCGAAAAATACGTTTGTCACCTGAACCTGGTCGCCTCTTCCGGCGTCAAATCCAACCGCATTTTGTACGAGACTGGTCACTTTTTGGATTTCTTCATCCGTACGCGGGATTTGTTGTGGGGCTGTCCCTGCGGGAGAACCCGCGGGAACCCCATGCGTGCCGTTCACCATCACCGCAACCGACAAACGGTCAATACTGCCAATGCCGCCAATCATGCGCTCGACGCTTTTGCTGATTTCATAATTTGTAATTGTATCATCCGATTGAGGCTGCGTGGCGTTTGGATCTGTCGCCCCTTCTGTGTTGCTTTCCTGACTTCGAATCGTGGCGCTTTCCGGATCATAGGACTCGCTTGTTCTCTCAATTTGGTCAAAATTGAGTTTGGTGGAGACGCGAACGATGTAATTATCCTGTCCGACAACGCCCAAAAGCAAGGATCCGAGCTTGCCTTCGAGATATTTCTCCACCTTCATTTGCAAGTCTAATTGAGAGGATGTCAATTCGATAAGACTGTTGTGTTCCTGATTTTTAGTTAAAACATTGCCATGCGAATCAACGATAGTCACTTTCTCAGTTTCGAGGCCTTCAACACTGGATGCCACCAAATTGGCAATTCCGTCGACCTGGCTTTGTCCCAGTTTTTGTCTATTATCAAGATGCAGCATCACCGAGGCCGTTGTTGGTTTGTCATCTTCGATAAAAAGAGACGGTTTTGGGACCATGATGTGCACACGAACAAATTTTACTCTGTTTATGCTCTGAATCGTCCGCGAGAGTTCGCCTTCGAGAGCCCGTTTGAAATTTAATTGCTGAACGAAGTCTGTGAGGCCAATATTGTTTTTATCAAATATTTCATACCCAACCGCACCTGACTGGGGAAGTCCTTCGGCGGCAAGTGACAGGCGTTTCTCAAAAATCAGGTTTTTTCGAATGAGGATAGTTCGGCCATCATTTTCAAGTATGTATTTGATATTTTCATCTTTGAGGTTTGTCAGAATGGTGGATGCATCTTCCGGGGCCAAATCACCGAAAAGTACAGCGAATTCATCTTCCGACGGCAGGATTGAAAATATAGAAATTGTAATGGCAAATATGATTGCGAGTATTGAGGAGAAGGCTATTTTTTGCCAAACTTTCAGTCGATCCCAGTTCAGCTTAACTTTTTCCCAGTATTGATTCAGCAGTTGTATAAATTGATCCATTGCGTTTCCATTAAATATACCAGTTCCGGTTCCGGATTATACCGAGTCATGTTTTACTAAAAAAAAGTTATACTTGTGTCCGCATTATTTCCTGATATGCTTCGAGCATGCGATTTCTGATTTCCATCACCATTTCAAAGCTGACACTGGCTTTTTCCATGGCGATCATCACATCGTGCACATCCGTCGTTTCTCCACTAACAAGCGATTCAACCTGATCCGCAGCTTTCATGTGCAGTTCATTGGTTTCATTGAGAAACGATTTCATCGTATCCATAAAATCGGGAGCAGTTGATTTTCTTTGCTCCTTGTTTTGTGTTTTTGTCGGATCAAGCGCGGTTGGCTGCAAGCCCGAAATTTTCGTTAAATCCATCCTGACACCATCTCCAAAATAAATATCTGCCTGTGCTCAAGCTTTAACATCAATATTTCGTCCCAGTTGTGGCTTCTCAGTGTTTTTTGAGCTCCGCGTGTAACCATCACTGGAAAGGTTCTCTTCACCCTGAAAAACCGCATTGATAAATTTTTTCTCTTCACCGGATAGCGATGAAGCGAGCGCAGTATCTGAAAAAACCATGCGAAAATTATTTAAGCTCTCTGATTTGTTGCTGCGAACAAGACCCTGCACAGAAGCCTGATCTTTTTTTGTGCCGGGTATTTGAACCGTTTCCTCAGGCCGTGGTTTGCTAATCGGGCGTGTTCGCGGAAAATCGTTCGCTAATGACGGAGTTTTGGAATTAATTTTCATTGTGTGTTATCCATGCTAAATTTCAAGTGCGTCCTTCACCATCTTTTTTTCTGCATTAACAACTGTCAGGTTCGCTTCGTAAGCACGGGAAGCGACAATCAGATCGACCATTTCTTCAACGACATTAATGTTGGGCATCAGCACATAACCGCTTTCGTCTGCATCCGGGTGGCCGGGGTCGAACACGCGCATTGGCTCATCATCCGAAATTACCAATTCACCTTCAACACCACGGACTAAATCCCGATCCGCAGGCAGCCGTTCAAATTGTTCCTGCATATGCCTTTGGTTTGTCGTCAATAAGCGCCCAAAAGTATTTTTTGAGTAAAAAGTGGAACCGGGAAATTCTTTCCCTTCGATAAAATTATATTCCCGCCGTTTATAGGGGCCGCCTTCCTCCGTTTTTGTCGTCTCAACATTGGCGATATTACTGGCAATGGTATTCATCTTTCGCCGCATCGTGGAGAGGCCGGTAGCGCTGACATCAATCGATGACATTATTCCGATAGAAGACATCTTTTTACCTCAAATTATATTACGATCGTCCTTTAATAGCTGATTTTATTTTCTGAAAATTCCTCGCAGCAAACTTGGCTGCGGCTGTGTAAATAAGCTGGTTTTTTGCCAATTCTGCCATTTCGTGTTCAATATCAACATTATTAACGCCACTCGGATCCGAAGGGTCATCCGGTGTGAAAACTTCCGGTTCCAGGTCAACAATCCGCCGGCTTCCCACCGGAATGTGCCGGGCGTGGGTTTGGGAACCAACAACATTCCGCTTTCCCAAAGCCTTGCGTAAATCTTCCTCAAATCGAACCTCAAGTCGCTGGTATCCTTTGGTGTTGGCGTTGGCGATATTATTCGCCCGCACACGTTGGCGCACAGCCGAAGCCTTCAGCGATTTATTGAGCAGGGGAATTTTTGTATGATCAAATATGGCTTTTAACAACATCTGTTTCTCCTCTTTTCAGGCAATGCGCTAAATGCAATCGTTATGCCAGTCACCCGGCTAATCCATATCGCATAAAGTATCTAATAACAATAGCGTAAGCATATTTTACAGTAGCAAAACAGAGACGAAATCAGAGCAATAAAACCAAACAGTTATGTCACTACTTTTCTGTTATAAATTTCATTTAATTTGATAAAATACCCTGGGAAATCAGTGGCAGGTAAAATTGAGGGGTGTTGTTTTGAAGTTGAAAACGGGAAATTATTTCCGCTGTGTGGATTTTCTTGCCTGACAATAGTAGCTAACTGTGCGTAATTTTTAACGGACGGCCCAACCGGGCAGCCGCGCTCATCGTACAGAGTTCCGAAAGCCGTGCGGTAATTTGATCGGTGTGCAAAATTTCATCGGCAATGCCAGCATCAGCAACGGCTTTTGGCATGCCGTTTATAATCGCAGTTTCCATGGATTGTGCGATGATATGTGCATTCTTATTTTTTAACTGCATAAATCCATGCAAACCGTCTTTCCCCATGCCAGTTAACATGATAGCCAGCACGTTCCCCTGGAAATTATTGGCAATCGAGCGGGCTGTCAGGTCGATACTCGGTTTGAAAATTATTTCACTTCCGGCATCTGTAATATGAAAAAAAGTGCGGTTTCTACGGGATTCCAACAGCATTTGTTGACCACCCTGGGCGATATAAATAGTCGCTTGTTCAAGTAAATCACCGTCTTCTGCTTCTTTTACAGGCAGATGACAAATCAGGTTTAACCTGTCCGCAAGCGATTTGGTGAAGTAAGGCGGCATATGCTGCACAATAACTATTGGAGTTTTAAAATCAGTTGAAATATTCGGAATAATTTGATGCAATATTTTTGGACCACCAGTACTCGCACCGATTAACACGAGGTCGATCTTTTTGTTGAATTTGGGTAAAATTGCAGGATTATTCGCAGGAGCGGATGCCGGTGTGAGATTATCAATTTTTCTATCAGTTAATTGTGGCTTTATTTTTTTTCTCGCCAACAACAGTAATTTATCAATAAAATTTTGGATAAATTTATGATCCTGCTGCATGATTGCAGCAAAATTTTTAGGTATAAAATCCACCGCACCAGCGTTGAGAGCCTCGATTGTAGATTGCGTTCCATCGGTTGTCAAGCTTGAAACCATGACAACGGGAACGGGGGTATGCTTCATAATGTGGCGCAGTGCGGTAATGCCGTCCATCACCGGCATTTCAATATCCAAGGTTACGATGTCAGGTTTAAGGGATTTCACTTTTTCGATTGCATCTTTACCTGAGCGTCCGTAGCCAACAACCTCCATTTGTCCGGTTGATTCCAAAATTTGAATAATTGCCCGTCGCATCACCGCAGAATCATCGACAACGAGCACTTTTATTTTCTGGCTCATACTACCCGTTCCTGTTCGATATTGACAATTTCTGAAATATCGATAATCAGGCGAACCCGACCGTCCCCCATAATAGTTGCACCGGCAATTGCCTGAGAGTTTTCAAAAAATTCACCTAACGATTTGATAACGACTTCTTCCTGCCCGAGAAGTTTATCAACAACCAGCCCTACAAGTTTATTAGCCACCCCGACGACGACAACGTAACTTTCCTGCAGTTCATTATCAGCCACGCTGGCGCCAAAAAATTCCCGCAAATTGACAACCGGGATAACTGTGTCCCGTAATCGAATTACCTGACGATTGCCAATGGTATTAAAACTGTTTTTTTGTACACGAACAGTTTCCAAAACCGTCACTATCGGGATGATAAATACATCATCGGAAACTTTTACCAGCAATCCCTGGATTATCGCTAATGTCAATGGCAGCTTCAATATAAATGTGCTGCCAACACCTTGTTCGGATTCGACTTCAATCATGCCATTGAGACGGCTGACGTTTGTTTTAACGACATCCATTCCAACACCGCGGCCTGAAACACTGGTAACAACTTCTGCGGTGCTGAATCCCGGCTGAAAAATAAGATTATAGGCTTCGCGGTCGTTCATACGTTCAGCCTCAGATTCGGTAATAACGCCGCGTTCAACTGCACGCGCTTTCACTTTTTCTGCACCAATTCCGGCGCCGTCATCCTGAATGCCGATGATGATGTGATTCCCTTGTTGCTTTGCAAATAATCGCACTTTACCAACAGGATTTTTCCCTGCTTTTTTACGGATTTCCGGTGATTCAATACCATGATCCAAAGAGTTGCGCAATAAATGTGTCAGCGGATCCCCAATTTCTTCGATGACCGATTTATCAAGTTCTGTCTCCTCCCCCTCTATGATCAATTCGACTTCTTTTTTCATCTCGCGGGACAAAGTCCGGACGAGTCGCGGCACTTTTTTAAATAGCGAAGCGACTTGCATCATTCGGGTCTGCATGATTGCCATCTGTAATTCAGAAGTTATGAGAGCCAGCGCAGAATTCGTTTCCGATAACAGTTCAACGTTGCGCTCCCACATGCGCCGGATTTTGGTTTCACCCGAAAAGTCAGCATCAGAACTGCGACTTTCTTCACTCTGTAACGAATGTAAACTGGCTTCAAAAAATGTATTTACCTGATTTAAACGATTGCGTCCCAACACCAATTCACCTGCAAGATTCATAAGATGATCGAGCCGGCTCACCGGGACACGGACCGTTTGAGCTGTTTTTGAATCTTTTCCATCGTTTTTAGCAGCGCCAACCGGTGCATTACTTTGTGGACCCTCCGCTTGGGTTGATGTTTTCGCTGTAGACTGACTCTTGTCGTCTGTGGGATGTGCATTCTCTTTTATATTCTCAGGTTCTGTTGCGGATACAGGACTATCATTTGTTGCTATTTCCGTAACCGTGGATTTCTCCTCTTTCGTATCATTCGAGTCTTCATTTTTTTTGAGTGGGATTTGCGCATTTTCCTGTTCTGCAGTATCTTTGGAGGTTTCGACAGTTGCGCCCTCAGTATCCTCTTTTTCCGGACTGGCACCTTCGTTTAATTTGTTCAAAATTGCGATCAGCGTATCAACTTCTACATCCCCTTCCTGGTTTGTCGAGCTGATATTATCCAGAAATGTACGTAAAACATCCACAGTTTCGAGAATAGCATCCATAATCTCTGATGTCAGCGATAAATTACCTTTACGCATTCGATTGAGAATATCTTCGGCGGCGTGGGTGAGACTCATCAGTTTATTAAAACCAAGGAAACCAGAGGTGCCCTTAAATGTATGGGCAGCGCGGAAAATCTCATTTATGAGTTCTAAATCATCCGGAGATTTCTCCAATGCGATGAGATCCGAATCCAGTTTTTCCAATAATTCATTTGATTCAACAAGAAACTCTGCGATTATTTCAGCCATAAAATCAAGATCATCGTCGGCCATGCCTAAAAGCTCCCAACTTAACTCTTAATGTATTTTACTAATTTATCTATTTCTTCCTGATCCACCGTCTCTCCGGGGCCCCCATCTTCGGGGGATGGCTTCTCTGCCGATTGATCAGGAATAACTGTTATTTTTTGTGTATTTTGTGCATGCTCTGCGTAAATTTCGTCTGCTGCAGCCTGGACTTCTGTTTTATCCTCATAACTTGCATTGGGATCAAAAACACGAATTTTGGCTTTGGAGATTTCTTCGATATCCATATCTGAAAATTTACCCAGTAAATGTCCCAACTTTTCCTGTACTGCTTCAATCAAGCTATTTGCACTCATTATTTGCTGGCTGGTGATATCCTGAATCTGCAGGGCGTTCATGATTTCAAAAACATCGCCTTGCATTACCGACAGACGTTCATTTAATGAATTAAAAACGGCTTTTTTCGTTTCTATTTTGATCAGATTTTTCAATTCTGTTTCAACATCAGCCGCTTTTGTTTCATCATCACCATCGAGCGTACGCGCCAACTTCAGAATCAATCCATTTTCCTGTGCCAATCGTTGATTTACACTCTCTTCAACATCAGTCATGTCATCCATAATTCGATCAAGATTCGTTAATATCTGATCTATCAGGTCCAACATACTAGTGGTTACACTTTCAGTCGTTTCAGTAACCCTGTCCAGCTTTTCAACCGCGAAGGGCATCTTTTGCGTACTTTCTTCAATGCTGGTATTCATTTCTTCCAGCATGGGCGCCGTTTCCTGAACAAATAAAACCAGTTCTTCCAAATATGGAATTACGCGCTCACCAAATTCAAACAATGCCTTTACTTCATCAACTTTGTGTAACATTTTTTCTACATCAACCTGACGCACTCAATCCTCCTGACAGGCTCAATGGGTGAACTCCAATAATTTAAACCCAAGTTATTCACTGAGGATCGAATCAATTTTTTCTTTAAGCACCTGGGGTGTAAATGGCTTGATAATATAGCTATTTACGCCAGCTTTCATCGCATCGACAATATCATCCTTTACACCGCGAGTTGTAATCATGAGAATTGGCACTTCTGAGGTATCGCCATTGGCTTTAATGTTTTGTACAAATTCCAGCCCATCCATTTCCGGCATATTCCAGTCGGTGATTATAAAATCTACGGTTGTAGTAGCTAATTTTTCAAGGGCTTCCTTACCATTTATCGCTTCGACAACATCTTCGTATCCCAAACGTTTAAGTGTATTGGCAACAATTCGACGCATGGTCGGAGAATCATCGACTGCTAGAAATTTGAGACTCATATATCAAATGCTCCTGTCTATTTACTTTTCTATTTCATCCTATATACTTAGCCACTTCGTACTGCAGTTTTTTTGAGACGAAGGGTTTAATCAAATAACTGCTTGCCCCGGCATCGATTCCCCGATTTATATCCGCTTTCTCTTTCTCACTCGTTAATATGATAATTGGGACTTTATCATATTCGGCATTTTCCCGTACAGATCGGATGAGCTCGTAACCATCGATATTCGGCATATTTAAATCAGTAATAATTAAATCCACATCAAGGGAGGGCAATGTCTCAAGTGCTTCCATCCCATCACATGCAGCGACTACATTATTACCTGTCGCTTTTAAGGAAAGTGATACCAGTTTTCTAATGGTTGCCGAGTCATCAGCTATCAAAATAGTTTTTTTCATGATTCCACCTTAACCACTCAGTCTATACTTCTTTATGATAAACCATACATTTTCCAAGGTTTGTTAATTTAAAGGCTTTGGATATTCCATGCAGCGATTCCGAATGTCCAAGGAACAGATAGCCTCCCGGCCGCAAACTGTCATACATATTGGCGATGATGCGTTTGCGCGCTTCAGCGCCAAAATATATCATTACATTGCGAAAAAAAATCACGTCGATATCCCGCAGTAATCGCATACGTGAGGAGTCGTTTAAATTGAGATTGGAAAATTTGACCATCGATTTAAGACTCTGGTTGATCTCGTAGTTTGTACCGACTCGTTTAAAAAAGGCATTCAGCTGGCGAGGGCTTAAATTACGCAAGGTGAGTTGCCCATATTGCCCGGCTTTTGCTTTGGAAATAATATCATCATCAATATCTGTTCCCAGGATTTGCAGTTGCTTCGTACTCGCAAAGTTCGGGTATTTCTCAGTGCTCAGCATGCCCAATGAATACGGTTCTTCCCCGCTGGAGCAGCCAGCGCTCCAGAATTTAATTGTGTTGATTGTCCGTGATTTCACCGATTCCACAACTTTTGGCAACACGATATTCTGAAAAGCATCCAATTGCGGCGGATTTCGTAAAAAACTCGTCTCATTGATGGTTATTGCACTTGAAAGTTTATGGAATTCTTTCTTCGACTGATCGTATTTTATATAAAGAATGTAGTCTTTATATGTTTTGCATCCCAGCTCCTTCAAACGCGGTGTGAGCCGGTTTTCAAGAAGATATTTTTTATTGTTTTTGAACTCAATCCCGGTCGTTTCATATATAAATGCTGTGACGAAAGGAAATTCCTGATCCGACATCGGAACAATATCTTTTGTAAGGCTGGCCGTCCGGTTTGCCGTTGAAAGCCTAGAACCAATTAGCATCTTGTTGTTCCTTAGCTGTTGTTAGTAACGCGACACCATCTTCACCCTGGTCACTTAGCTTTTTAGCTATGCTTTTTTCAATGTTTTCACCAAAAAGAGCCAAAAGCGCTTCAATAGATTTCATTTGGACCATTTTGTTTTCTGATCCGAGCAGATCACACAATTCATTTTTAAAATTTAACAGTCTGTGCTCTGTGACGCATTCAATTCCAGCAATTTGAAGCCAAAAATTTTCATCCGACAGAGCAGCCCGGGCGGGACGCTCAGCCTCATCAGGATTTATTTTTAAAAGAGCATCAAACGCGGCCCGCCGGACATCAGTATCCGGATCGGTTAGTAAAAATTCGACAGCATCGTAAACTTCCGAATGCTCGAAATTTGCCAGTGCATTTACAGCCGCAAGCCTGACCTGCGCCGCTTCGTGATCCAGGTGTTCGACGATAACCTGGAAGGATCCGTAAGTTGAAAATCGGGACACGATGTCCAAAGCAAAAATAAGTTCGTCAATTTCAGATGAAGCCAGGTTTGCCGTCACAATCTCTGAAAGCCGGTCAGGGGCAATTTGTGACATAGCTTCACCACAAATCTCTTTAATCGTGGTCGAATTGCTTTGCAGGCCTTTTTCAAATATAGGCTGATTGGATTTTTCTTTAAAATTCGCCAGAACAAAATAGGCACTTTCCTGCGTCGCCTCATCCCCTTCTTCTATCAATTGCTTAAGAAGTGGGATAACAGCAGGATCCGGCACTGCGGAGACAACCTGAAGAATATTTTCTTTCACTTCTGGCTGTGGGAGTGAAATCAATTTCTCAAGAAAAGGAACGGCTGCCGGCATGTCTTTTTGTGCTAAAATCAGGGATAAGCTCAGTTTTTCATCCAAACCCGCTGTTTTGAAATTTTCTTTTACTTCCCGCAATAATATTTCGCTATCCATTTCAGCCAATTTTGTCGTCAAGACGTAGTCGAGTTCCTCATCTCTTTCGCCATTCAACCCAATAAAAAACAGGATATTTTCGGCAACAAACTGTTTCGGAAGCACTTGAATCAGTTGTATTTTCTGCGCGAAATCTTTCTGGTTGAGTAGTTCGCAAATGCCTTCTGTATATTGTTTTGCATCAAAATAATCAGGAAAGGAGTTTTCAGCTTGCAAGTGGATGCTGAGAATGGAGGCCACTGCTTCATCCCGTAAAATTGGATCGAGGTACTGCAATTGTTTATAAAGATCATCAGCGATGGCTGCATCATCAACAAATTGCAGTGCATTTAAAGCAACCTGCGCTTCGGTTAATTCATCAGAAACAGCAACTTTTAAGAGAAAATCGACGGAATCTTTTGTCCGCAGCTTTCCCAACGCTTCAATTACAACATATTCCATTCCCTCCACCGAGTGGAAATGGGCAATCAGGCAGGGGGCGGCAGCGAGGTTTTTTAAGTTGCCGAGGGCTTCCGCAGCAGATACTACAACATTTGGTTCTTCATCATCCAGAGCCTGAACTAGACCGTCGAAGGCACGATTATCCCGGATCAAGCCCAAAATATCGACGACAAATTTTCGCACATCGCCATCGTGAGAACGCAATTCAGATAGAAGCGGTTCAACCGCGATTTCCCCGTAAGCAATGAGCAATTCACTCGCTAAATTCCTGATGCTGATGGAATCACTTTCCAGCAAACAAACAAGTTTTTCAGCAGCTTTGGTCGTGGGTAACATCGATAATATCTGCGAGGCAGCATCACGGACACCTTTGTTGTCATCCTGTAATGCGGAGAGATATATTTCCAGGTTCTCCACCTGCGCTGGATCCACAGATTCAATTGCCAGCCGCCGTTCTGTGGGGTCGGCGCTCGAGAGAAGTTCAATTGTTCGGCTGTTATCTAAATCTTTCAATGCGGCACCTCGTGGTATTCAAAAAATTGAAAGCTATAAATTTTAACTACTAAGGCATCGACTTTTTGCCATTGTTCCTTTACTATTTGAAAGAATTTAAAATAGTTTAAGTCAATTATTAAAAGCTTGTTTCAATTATATCAAAACCAATTATACAGCACAAATTCAATATTGACTACTTTGGCGATTCCAAATTCGTGTACAAAAATTAAAATCAGGATTAAATTTTTGGGGAAAATTATTCAGGATTGATGTGATACCGGGCAGAGATTTTTGGTGCTGGCGCTGCAGAGAGTCGGAAAAATTGTGGGAATAAAAAAAGCACATTTCAGATTGAAAATCTAAAAATGTGCTGCAAATTCAACTCAAGACCGGGAAATTAGCTCAATGCCGCTATTTCTTTATTGGTCAGAATTCTATTCAAATCCAGAAGAATAACCAGCCTGTCTTCCAATTTTCCGACGGCTGTTATGTATTCTGAATCAACACGGCCGACCATTTGCGGTGGCGGCTCCGTGACGACGGAAGAAATCCGCAACACTTCTGAAACCGAATCAACGATAAAACCAACCGTCTTTCGTTCCAGGTCAACAACGACGATACGGGTACTTTTGTCATATTCTTTCACCGGCAAACCAAGACGTTTTCGCAGATTAACGACTGGTAATACCTTTCCGCGAAGATTGATGACGCCTTCAACAAAATTTGGTGAATTCGGCACGCGTGTTATTTCTATCATTCGAATAATTTCCTGAACAGCCAAAATATCGATGCCAAATTCTTCATTCCCGAGCTTAAAACTTACCAACTGCAGAATTTCTTCGGTTGTCTGGGTACTGACATTTTCAGTAGCTTCAGTTTCCAGTGCCATTTTTGTTTCCTTTTAATAAACGTATATTTTCGACTTATGTACTCATGGTGTCGGCATTTAAACCGAGAGTTTTAATCTAAATTAAATTTCCATAGCATCTGGCAGAACGCCTGCCTCGCGATACTCTTTGAGTTTATTTCGCAGCGTCCGCACACTTATTCCCAATGATTTCGATGCTTGTGATCTGTTGCCATTAAATTGGTTCAATGTCTCAAATATTGCGTCCTTCTCGATGTCAGCGATACTCATTCCTGCCATTTTCTTTTTATAGTCATCACCAACCAGCGCCGGTGTTTGCAAATGCTCGAAATGTTCTTTGGTCAGCTCATTGCTATTATTAATCGCGATGGCCCTTTCCACTTCATTGCTTAGCTGGCGAATATTTCCAGGCCAATCATAATTTTCAAAAATTTTATAAACGTCCCGGGAAACTGAATTAATTTCCCTTTTCAAGCTGGTCGCTTTTTCTTCGATAAAATGATCGAGTAGCAACGGGATATCTTCTTTTCGCTCACGCAATGGCGGCAAGGTTATCGGCACAACATTCAGGCGATAAAACAAATCATCGCGAAATTTATTTTCATCGACCAGTTTTTGCATATCACAATTTGTCGAGGCGAGCACACGCACATCGATGGGAATGGTTTTGGTGCTGCCAATTGGCTCAATTTCCCGTTCTTGCAAAACCCGCAAGAGCTTGGCCTGTAAATGCAGACTCATCTCGGAGATTTCGTCGAGTAAAATAGTCCCTTTGTCAGCGAGCATAAATTTGCCGTCTTTGCGTGTAAGCGCGCCCGTGAACGCGCCTTTTTCGTGGCCGAACAGCTCCGTCTCCATCAAATCGTTGGGCAATGCGGCACAGTTTGGCGCGATAAACCGGTTGTTGCCTCTATCGCTTAAATTGTGAATGGCACGGGCGACAAGCTCTTTTCCAGTTCCACTTTCACCCATGATCAGCACAGTGCTGTCCGTTTGGGCAACGAGCCGAATGCGGTCATAAATTTTTTGCATAGCGGGACTCTTGCCGACAATATCCCCCAAACCGTTGTTTTTCTTGTCCAATTGCCGTCGGAGAATTGTGTTTTCACGCTGCAATTGGCGGTATTTAAAATATTTGTTGAGAATGATTTCCAGCTCATCGATATCAAATGGTTTGGTGATATAATCGTAAGCGCCCTTGCGAATGGCATTTACGGCATCTTTTACCGTGGCGTAGGCCGTCATCATTATAACGCCGGGAGAATTGCCCATTTCCGTCGCTTTGTTAAGAATTTCCATACCGTTAAGATCAGGAAGGCGCACATCGGAAATGATTAAATCGAATTCACCCTGCTGCAGGTTTTCGATGGCCTGAAGACCATTGGTGGCCAAGGTCACATCGAAATGTAATCTGGATAATGCCTCATCCAAAAGTGAATTAATCAGGGGTTCGTCATCGACGACGAGGACTTTTTTTTCTTCAAATATGCTCATGCAATTACACTCTACGATTTCAAAGGAATAGTGATCGTTACTTTCGTCCCTTTGGGGACCGAATCATCAAACACAATACTTCCGTGATGCAGATCAACAATGCGTTGTACTATGGACAATCCAAGCCCGATGCCACGAGCATTGGTGCTGAAAAAGGGTAAAAACAGTTTTTGTTTCACCTCCGGATCGATGCCGGGGCCGTTATCAGTAAATTCGAGCACAGCATTTCTTTTCACAGAATCCGTGCGAATATTAACATAAAATTCGCCGCCGGAAGGTAAAACCCGGGTTGCATTATTGAATAAATGTAAAATTAATTCCTGATAAAGTTGAGCATCCAATCTTACGTTTATCAGCTCTTTCGGGTAACTTTGCCGAATATGAATTCTGTTTTCCTGATCGTATTTAATGCGCGCAAAAGCCAATAAATCGCGTGTTATTTTCGTGATTTCCACCGAACGAAACCGCGGTGTCAACGGGCGGGTATAAAGCAGTAAATCGGAGACAAGTTGATCGAGAACGCCAATTCCCTCAATTATCTTTCGAACATATTTTTTCTTCGGATCATCATTCTTGAACTCACGCTCCAGCAATGCCGAAAAGCCGGCAATCCCACCAAGCGGGTTGCGAATTTCGTGGGCGACCTGTCGCGACATTTCACCGAGTGCCGCCAGTGTGTTCTTTTTCTCAATATCTTTTTGCAATGCTTTAAGCTCGGTAATATCATCGATTAAATCCATCGCACCGACAACGTGATCGTCCTCATTCATAATTAATGAGGTCGTCCGGCGGACTGGAATTTCTGTTTTATCCTGTTGATAAACGAAATCTTCGATATCATTAAAAGCACAACCGCTCTGCAGCGTTTCCAGTGCATCTTTTCTTTCATCGCTTTCATAGGGAAAAATATCTTCATATTTTTGTCCCAATGCCAGCTTTCGATTCAGCCCGGTGATGCGCTCAACAGCCTTATTGAAGAGCGTAATATTTCCGTCCAAATCGATTGCAACCATGCCTGTGCGCATACTTTCCAGCACATTATCGAAATGCCGGCGCAACGAATTAAGCTCAAAAACCTGAGTTGATAATTCCTGATTTTTAAGATCAAGTTCGGAATTTAAGTACCCAACTTTTTCCTGCAACTCCGAATACGCTTGTTCAAGCCGGCGCGTTGTAGTGGTGAACACATCAATCGCGTTCGTGAGTTCGGAAAGCTCTTCAACCCTGTTAATTTTAGTTTTTTCCATAGTGCTTTCCACAAGGATTAGGGGGTTTGATCGTACTGGAAATAAACTTTGGTCGTTTCACCACAGGCGCATTTGAATGAAACACCAATGACGATTTCATTTTCGATGATTGGTTTGACGGAGGCTCGAGCAGCATGATGGATAATCTTACGCGTGCCGCCACCATCTTTTATTGCATCATTTTTTATCACCGAACCGGGTGCAGCATGACTAATTTTCATCCCACCGGAAGAGGAAATATCTTTTAAGTCGATAAATTTATCTGTCATCAGCCAACAATCTAATTTAAATAAGCAGGTATTTGCGGTTTTGTAACGCTGCCCAGTTCGCAACAACGATGCCATGGGACTGTATTTTAAGAATACTTCGCAAGCCGGAGAAGTTCACCCGAAGCCAGATGGAAGACCTGATGAATCATTGGAAAATAATAGGACTAATTTTTACGAAACTGGGAAAAAAGCGGTCAATCTGCACGATAAACGGGCATTCCAGGGTTATTGTGCTGCAAAACAAGAAAAACCGCAGCAGCTGAAAAACATAATGCAATTCCAAATTTTTTGGCAATTTTGTGCAGTTTTATCTTGGAGTACAATATTATTTTTATTAGACTAAAAATCAAGTTCTGGAGTTAAAATGTAGTCTTTGCATTCCCGGATGGGGTTTGCCAGAACATGTTGTTTAACACGAGTTCGATATAAGAAGAATTGGGACAAAACGAATTAATTATAGGATATAGTCCGAAGGCGTCCCGCCGAGGATAACGCACGAAACGCTCGGCGAGACGCCTTCGCTCTATTTTAATTATGCTTGGTAAAGAATATTACAGCTTATATCGAACTCACGTTGTTTATTGCCAACAACAAAAGATTTAGGTGGTAAATTAATTGTCGAAACTAAGAGAATTCTTCAGATCCCCACATATCCAGATTGCCCTGGCCACGGGCATAAGTATAATCGCATTAGCGTTTGTTTCCAAGCGCCTGCTGGCAGAGCCGATGCACAACCTCATTATAGCCCTGCCCCCTTTCATCGCGCTGACTTTCGAGACTCTTTTAGGGCGCTACAAGGATTCAAAAATATGCACTACCTGGTATTGGGTGACCGCCGTTTTGGGAGCAACCGCTGTGATTATCTTCTTTTACCTTATCTGAGCAGCACGGGATGACACAAAATGTAGATTCATCGAATGAAAATTTCAGCAACAAATCAAATTTGAGGCAATCTGATTTTACCCGGCAGTAAATCTGTTGTTCGTATTCGCTGTCAATCCCAGATTACTGATTTTTTTGGAAAATTTTATAAAGTCCTACGAGCGTCAGGGTGGGTTCAATCTGTTCAACTGAGGGCAATTCCGGCAACAATGCCGGCGCCAAACCGCCTGTCGCAATGACCCGCATCTTTTTACCCATTTCTTTGCGCAGACGCCGCAGCAGGCCTTCAACCATATCTGCACCGCCGTACATCAGACCGGATTGCATGCTTTTTTCTGTTGAACGGCCAATTACGCCGTCGGGAAATTTGAGATCAACCATGGGTAATTTTGCTGCGAGATGGTGTAAACTTAAAGCAGTACTTTCCAGCCCCGGGGCGATTATGCCGCCTAAATACTCCCCTTTTTTGGAGATAATATCAAAAGTTGTTGCAGTGCCAAAATCCACAATTGCCAAAGGGCCACCATACCTGTCGAACCCAGCTACCGCATTGCAGATTCTATCGGCGCCAACGGTGTGTGGATCAACATTCTTGATTGTGATTCCCAAGTTCAAATCCGAGCTCACTTCAACAAGCCGTGCCTTTAAGTGCTTGTTTATCAATCGCAGCAATGAAGTCGTCACGCTGGGAACGACTGAACCCAAAGCAATTCCAACAACATCGCCCAATTCAATATGGGCGCCACGCACAAGCATATTCATAAAAACCCAGATTTCATCTTCGGTGCGGGCAACCCTGCTTGAGAGCCGCCAACTTTGGGTAAGTTCTCCGTCTTTAAACAATCCCAGCGTTATATTTGTATTGCCCACATCGATAACAAGTATCATCTTTTCTCCTTCATTAACGTTGCCTCGCCATAGGGAATAATCATTCTTTGCTGATTCTCAGTTTCCAACACAAGTCCTCCGTCATCGCTGATATCAATAAATTTGCCAGTGTGTATTTTTTTTCCAGCACGAATTTGTACATTTTTATTAAAATCAAGACAGTGGTCACGCCAGTAATTCACGGATAAAACCTGTTGATTTACAAAAATTTGGTGTAGTTTTTCACCGATATCTCGCATTAAATCCAACAACAAATCTGTTCGCTGCATTTCATGCCCGATGGCCAATTTTACCGAGGTAGCCGTACCTTGCAATGCCGGGGGAAATTCCGGACGGTTATTGTTTACATTGATGCCAATACCGGCAACAATATAGTCAAATGCGTGGCGCGAGGAGACCGATTCACACAGGATACCACAGACTTTTTGTTTGTTGAACAAAATATCATTCGGCCATTTTACATGAAATTGCACCGGCGTTAATTTGTTGAGATTTAATACGATGATTTCGCCCAAAACCATTGGTAAAAGATGCCAACGATTGGTCGAGATTTCACCAGGTTTTATGAGTATGGAGAACCAGAGCCCTTTTCCCGGCGGTGATACCCACTGGCGGCCGAATCGCCCCCGGCCTTTTGTCTGGGAATCTGCAATGAGCACCGTGCCATTGGGTGCGCCGCTGGCAGCCATTCTTTTGAGCGTATCATTGGTTGATCCCACCGACATAAACACATGACATTCGTTGAAAAAGGCCAAATTTGTTATCGCATCAGAAATAGCCTGTGCATCAAAAGCTGGTAGTGACACGTGATGGTTTTCATTGGCTTTGTTCATATATTTTTCTGCTGTTCCAATGGATGAAAATCTCGGATAACCGTGTGCAAATAGCTGCGGTCAATATGGGTGTAAAGCTGCGTTGTCGAAATACTTGCATGCCCGAGCATTTCCTGTACGGCACGCAAATCGGCCCCACCTTCAAGCAGGTGCGTCGCAAAAGAATGCCGAAAAGTGTGGGGGGAAGCATGTTTCTCTATCTTTGCTGCATCAAGATATTTGCGAATTATTTTCCATGCACCCATGCGGGATAATTTCTTACCGCGGTTGTTGAGAAAAAATATATCCTGCGAAAGAAATGGATTAGCTAAAACCGGCCGGCCAAATCCCAAATAGTTTTGCATTGCCTGCTCGGCGACTTCTCCGACAGGCACAAGCCGCGTTTTGCGCCCCTTGCCAGTGAGCTGCACAAAACTCTCGCTTTCATAATAATCACCACGCACAAAATCGAGCGCTTCTGAAATTCTGCAACCGGTGCCGTAAAGAAATTCAAGCAACGCCATATCCCGTAAACCCAGCGGCGAATCTGTTTCAACACAACTGAAAATGGCCTCAATTTCATGAATTTCGAGGACGTCGGGCAATGTACTTTTTTTGCGTTTGTATGCAATCAAATCGGCGGGATCGGTAGCACAGTAATTTTCCGCAAATAAATAGCGATGAAACATGCGGATTGCTGTACATTTTCGGGCGATGCTGGCCTCTGTGAGTTCAAGTTTTTCCAAGGCTGCCAAAAATTGGCGAATGTATTTTGGTTGGATTTTTTTTAGGGCGTCGATGTCGTTTCCGCTCAGCCATGTTTGATAATGCGCGAGGTCGCGGCCGTAAGCTAAAATCGTATTTTCGGCTAAATTTCTTTCAGCCGCGAGGAAGGAGAGAAACTCGGAAATGAGCTCGGAAAGAAAATTCTGCGATTGCGGGACATCCATAGAATTATTTAATCAGGCTGGTTAATCATCTCCCTCGGTAAGTGCATCCGCATCCAGGCGTTCTTCGCCTTCGCTTAGCAAATGTTCCGAGAGGGAAAGTGCAATGCTGGACATCATTACTTCCGGTCCGAGGCGGGTAAAATCACCGGAGAGAACGGATTCATCAACATTTGAATAGAGCGAGCAGCCGGCGCCGGCTTCAACAATAAGGCCACTTATCCGGCCTTTGTGTTGCGCAACAAATGTGACTTCACCAAGCATTTTACTGATAACATAACCCGTACAAAATTGCAGTTGCAGGAAGGCGCTCGGCGTATAAACGATGAGCAGACTGCCTTGACTTTTTCCTATTTTACTATCAGGGTATATTTCAAGGCTGATGCGGCGGCCTTTTTCTTCGCCTTCAATAGTCAGACGAAAATTATTGCCCATATCTTTGTAAGTCGCATTCAGCGCTTCTGCGATATTTTCAATGTCTGCCTTTGTAAACTTCATCGATGCCCTCGAAATAAATATATTAAAAACCGGATAGCTGCTATTTTTGAATGTGAAATATAAAGATTAATTGCCCTGTTGTCAAGCACTAAAGCCTGCCTGATTTCAGTCAGTTTCCCATCGGTATTCAGAGACTTGAAACAACGAGATTTATTCGTGTGTCCTTCGGCACTTCCGTCCCGTTTTGCAATGATTGTTTGATCACCGTTTCCGGTAAGAGCGCGTTCATCGGCTGATAGCGAATTGAGCCGATTTGCAGACCTGCCTGTTTAATTATGTCGCGGGCGTCGTCCAACGTGCGGCCCTCGACCGAGGGCACAAGAAAAACGCTTGGGATTGATCCAAGGCTGATGGTCAAATCGATGAACGTGTTCATCGGAACTTCTACCCCGGGAGTTATCGATTGGTGCGTTACTACGCCTTTTGGATAATAACTGGAATATTCGTATGCTTTTTTGCCGGTTCGCAAACCAAACTTTGAAAGAAGAAGCTTGCTATCTCGATCCGAAGCCCCAACTATTTTAGGCATTTCAAATCTTCTTTCGCCCTTGCTGAGAATGACACTAACCCGCCGCCCGGATTTAACGAGTGTTCCCGGGGCTGGCACTTGCTTGATAACATAGCCCATGGGGAATCGCGAGTCGTACCGTTCTTCGGCTTTGACGATATTAAATCCGTCTGCGCGCAGAGTTAATTTTGCATCTTCGTAGCGAACACGGGTGATGTCTGGCAGAGGCAGTGTCTCACCATGTTTTGTGTAAATTGGCATAATGATCAAATCCATCACCACGCCGATGGCAAGCATGGCGAAAATTAAATACACAGAAATTCGGATAAACTTTAAATACCACAATGCTTTTATTTTTTCACCTAAATAACTCATTTCGAATTCCATTGATTGTAGTGATTGTTGTTCATTATTAAACCAGGTGTTCGCCTTTTCGGTTGCAGCTGATTCTGCGCCTTTTTATAAATGGCGAATCATTATTTTTTTCTTGTTAGCCGCACTGAAAAGCTACCGTCAATTCCGTGTTTGAATGGCCAGGTTCGCACAAAACCGGATTCTGTGACATACTCTTTTTCGATAAATTTATCAGCCTGTTCGACTTCAAAATCTGGAAATTTTTTTAAAAAATAGGCTGCTATTTCCTCATTTTCTGCTTTGTCGAGAGTGCAGGTGGAGTAAACAATGCGCCCGCCGGGTTTAATCATTGTGACTGCTTTGGAAATAATTTCCTGCTGCAATTTAACCAGTGCTATAAAATCATAAGGAGTTCTCTGCCAGCGTAAATCAGCACGCCGCGCGAGCACACCAAGCCCACTGCAGGGGGCGTCGATAAGTACGGCGTCTGCATCTTTTAGCTGTACCTTTCTTGCATCTTCAATCACAATTTCAACATTTTCGAATCCCGGGCTGCTGGTATTTTCACGGAGTCGCTGGGCGCGTTTTTGCACAGATTCCACAGCGATTACACGGCCGGTTTTTCCAACCAGCGCCGAGATTGCCATAGTTTTACCACCGGGTGCGGCACATAAATCGATGATTTTTTCGCCAACCTGCGGCGCCAATAAATTTACAGCCATGCCTGAACCCGGATCCTGTACGCAAAAGACACCTTCTTTCCAACCGGGAATGTGCGTTATTCCAACATGCGATTGCAATTTGAAATAGGTTGAAAAACCGGGAACAGGCCGCAAAAAATCACGCAAACTCTTTTGACTTTTTATTGGCTTCAACTGAAGGAAATAAACAGGTTGCGGTTGATTGTTTGCCGCTAAAAAAGCCTCGATTTCATCTTTACCAAATTGTTTGGCAAATCGTTTAACCAGCCAATCTGGATGGCTGTAATATTCAGCCAATTTGTTGATGTTTCCCGATACCGGTTTTGCCAATGAATATGGATTGCGTTGGTAGTTTCGCAAAACGCCGTTGACAAGGCTGGCGTAGCGCAAAGAAACCAGCTTTTTGGCGATGTCAACCGCTTCAGAAAGCACGGCATAATCTGGAATTTTTTCTAAAAAAGCAAGCTGGTAAATGGCCGAACGAAGTATATTTTTCAGCTCACTTGGAAACGCGTCATAGCCTCGTTTAACGTATTTTTTAACGATTGTATCAAGATGCCGTTTGTTGCGCAATACCCCGTATATTATTTCGAGACATAAAGCGCGGTCAATATTTGAAAGTTCCTTATAGGCCCAGGATTTTTCTATCAAATGATTAATATACGTCCCCTCATCGTCGTTTGCTGCCAGGAGTTCAACAGCCAATAATCGGGCACTCTTTTTTTTATCCGAGGCCAAACCTGTCCCCTGCTTTGATTTGAAAACCCTGCAAAAAGACATCAACGGACATGCGTTTTTTTCCCTCAAGTTGAATTTCATTCAATTTAAGGAGTCCCACCCCGGTGGCTACTGTAAGCATGCCAGTTTTCTTATTTGCTTCAACAACAACGCCGGGAGGGTGCTCAGAACGAATGGCAATGGCTTCACAGCTAAAAATTTTCAGCCGTTTTTTATTGTAAAATGTAAATGCTGTCGGTACCGGAGCCAGTCCTCGCACCAGATTTCGGATATTTTCCGCACTTTTAAACCATTCAATTTCACAAACTTGTGGTGTGATTTTAGGCGCTTTCGTTGCCTCCCCTGTTTGGCGAAAGGATTGAATCTCGCCGCTCAACCATTTCGCGACAGTCCGGGTTAATAAATCGGCTCCAATCGTTTTTAAGCGGTTGTAAAGCTCACCAAATGTCTCGTCATCGGCGATGGTAACGCTCTCTTTCAGCAGGGTTTCCCCGGTATCAACTTTTCCATCGATTAAAAACGTGGTGACGCCGGTCTCGGTTTCCCCGTTGATAATCGCCCAGTTAATCGGTGCCGCTCCCCGGTAAGCCGGCAGAAGTGAGCCATGTAAATTGATTGTTCCTTTGGGGGGAATAGTAAAAATCTGGCGCGGTAAAATCCGGAATGCAACGACGACAAAAATGTCCGCTTCAAAAGATTTGAGGTCAGCACAAAATTGCTCATCTTTTAAATCATGCGGTTGAAAAATGGGTATGTTTTGGTTCTTTGCCCAAATTTTTACAGCAGATTCATGAATTTTTCGCCCGCGCCCGGCTTGTTTGTCGGGCACTGTGACGACAGCAACAATTTCATTGCCAGCATCCAATAACGCCTGTGCGCTGCTCACGGCAAAATCCGGCGTCCCCATAAAAACGATACGCGCCATTTAGGCGACTCCCATTTTGCGAAATTCAATCAAATCTTTTTGTGCTTCAAATTGCAACGCACCCAATTTTTTTGATAGCATACGCAATTTCATCGATCCCAGGTAATCGGTGAAAAAGTTGCCCAACAAGTGGTCAACTTCGTGCATAATTACCCGAGCCAAAGTGCCATGGCAGTCTCCTTCAAAAGCCTGTCCCGATAAATCCTGATAACGAAGTTTTATGCTTTCCTCCCGTGTCACTTCTTCGGTTATTCCAGGTACGCTCAGGCAGCCCTCTTCCATGCAGATTTTTTCGCCATAACGATCGAGAATCACGGGATTCACAAAAATAGACGGATCTTCTCCCTCTTCGATGAGCCCGGTTTCCACAACGATCAGGCAGATCGATTTTCCCACTTGCGGTGCCGCCAGGCCGATTCCTTCCGCAGCTCGCATGGTTTCAATCATATCTTCAGCTAAAATCGCAAGCGTTTCGTCAAACACTTCCACAGGTTTTGCTTTCGCACGTAAAACAGGGTCGCCATATTTACGGATTGGCAAAAGAGCCATTTACTTCTCCAACTTTTGTGTCACGGCTGTTTTTAATATATCAATCTTGTTGTCTTTCCCGATTTCAACGGTAAAGGCATTGTCTTTAACACCGACAATTTTACCAAAAATTCCACCGGAAGTGACAATTTTATCGCCTTTTTCAAGGCTGGATAACATATTTTGATGGTCCTTCTGCTTTTTCATCTGCGGGCGAATCATAAAAAAATACATCACACCAAAAATCAACACGATCGGTAAAAATGTGCCAATTGTATTTCCACCTTGCCCGGCTTGGGTTCCCATAAACAAAAAATTACTGACAAATTCCACAATTTACTCCATTTTATATAACTAAATAACTACGAAATTGGTCTATAATCAGACCAGTTAATTTACAAATAAATTTTAAAAAAAAGAAGTTAAAGGTTTAAAGTAAAAACCTCAAACTTCACTGCTTAACAAGCTGCTATCGTGGACTCAACCTTGAATTTTTAGCTGTTAACTGTTGGCTGTTGGCCTTCAATCTTCAACTTTTAACTTTCCACCTATTCCCATAAAAACTCTTTCGCCATTGTGAAAATTCGTTCTTTTCGATAGCTTCACGCATGGCTGCCATTAAATCGTGATAAAACTGCAAGTTGTGCAGACTAATCAGGCGCATCACAAAGAGTTCATTTGCTCGCAAAAGATGCCGCATGTAAGCCCGGCTAAAATTTTTACAGGCATAACAACGGCATTGTTCATCGATCGGCGTGAAGTCATCTGTGAATTTGGCATTTTTCAAATTTAAGGTGCCCTGCCAGACAAATGCCTGTCCTTTGCGCCCGTTTCGTGTCGGCATCACACAATCAAACATATCCACCCCCAGATTTACGGCTTCAACCAGATTTTCCGGTTTGCCAACCCCCATCAGATAGCGCGGTTTGTCTTTGGGTAGAATTTCGGTGGCAACTTCAGTCATCGCGTACATCGCTGGAGCAGGTTCGCCCACCGAAAGACCGCCGATGGAATAGCCCGGCAGATCCAGTTCAACCAATTGCTGTGCACTTTGGCGGCGTAAACCCTCAAATGTGCCACCTTGTACGATGCCAAACAAGGCTTGATCGTAGCCATATTCAGGCGGATTTTCTTGCCATGCTTTTTTACAACGCTGCGCCCATTTCACGGTGGTATCATTGGATTGCGCCACATAGTTTTCATCAGCGTCGTGCGGCGGACATTCATCAAAAGCCATGATGATATCAGCACCGATGAGCCGCTGCATTTCCATGACATTTTCCGGCGTAAAATCATGGTAACTGCCGTCGATGTGGGACTGAAAACGCACGCCGTCATCGTGGATTTTTCGTAAACCAGAAAGACTGAAAACCTGATAGCCACCGCTGTCAGTGAGCATCGGTTTTTGCCAATTTGCGAACTTATGCAACCCGCCTGCTTGCCGCAAAAGTTCTGTTCCCGGCCGCAAATACAGGTGATAGGTATTGCCTAAAATTATCTGACTGCCAGTATCAACCAGCTCGTTTGGGCTTAGCGATTTTACCGAACCCTGTGTACCCACAGGCATAAAAACCGGCGTCTGGATTGTGCCGTGCGCCGTTGTGATTAGTCCACGCCGGGCTTTGGAAGATTTATCTATATTTTTAAGTTCAAATTTAAATTGCGAAAGCAAAAATGTGGTTCCTTAAGAAATAATTTCGTGCTAGTATTATTTTAAAACAATTTATCAAACAAATCATCCAACCGGGTTGTTTCAATGAGCTTAAAATTCTTGGGAATGGCGATTTTTTTGCCGGACAAATTTGGCACCACCGCTTTTTTGAATCCCAGCTTGGCAGCTTCGTTTATTCGTTGTTCCAACTGTGGTACAAATCGCACTTCACCCGTCAGCCCCACTTCGCCGATGAAAGCCATTTCCTGGGGCACTGTGCTGTTTTTCATCGAGGAAGCAATCGCGATAACAATTCCCAAATCGACGGCGGGTTCATCCAAGCGCACACCACCGGCAACGTTTAAAAAGACGTCAAACATGCCCAGGCGCAGACCGATACGTTTTTCGAGCACAGCCAAAAGCAGGGCGAGCCGTTTGCTGTCAAATCCGGTGGCCGTGCGTTGCGGCGTGCCGTAATTCGTCGTCGTCACCAGTGCCTGTACTTCCACTAAAATTGGCCGAGTCCCCTCGATGGCGCAAACAACCGCCGAGCCTGAAGCCTCGCTGCTGCGCTGGCTCAAAAATATTTCTGAGGGATTGCTCACATCCACCATGCCGGTTTCGTTCATTTCAAAAATGCCAATCTCCCGCGTCGAACCGAAGCGATTTTTAACGGCACGCAAAATTCGAAAAAATTGCTGTCTATCGCCTTCGAATTGCAGCAACGTATCCACCATGTGTTCCAACACTTTCGGCCCGGCGAGATAGCCTTCTTTTGTCACATGCCCGACGAGAATCACCGGCACATTTTTACTTTTGGCAAATTCCAGAAATCGCAACGCGCATTCACGCACTTGCGATATGCTGCCGGGAGCGCTTTCCATGGCTGGCTGGTAGATGGTTTGCACGGAATCGACGATAATCAATTGTGGTTTTGTTTTTTCTGCGGCATGTAAAATTTCTTCAAGATTGGTTTCCGCGAGCAAAAGCAAATGGGCTGAATTTAGCTCCAGTCGCGAGGCCCGCAACTTCGTCTGCTGATTGGATTCTTCGCCAGAGACGTAGAGCACCTGAAATTTTTCTTCAGCGATGTGAGCCGCTTCCTGCAGGAGCAGGGTTGATTTGCCAATTCCCGGATCGCCCCCAATGAGCACGAGCGATCCTTTAACCAGGCCTTCTCCCAAAACACGATTAAATTCCGCACTCTGAAATGAGATTCGTTCGTCTTCCAGCGAGGTAATTTCATTAAGTGAAACAGGCTCAGATTTGTGCCTGTTCAAACTGGCAGTACGGCCGCTTTTTTTCGGAAAGACCGTTTCTTCGACAAAACTATTCCAGGCGCTGCATTCTGTGCACCGACCCAGCCATTTTATCGAAACATAGCCGCAGCTCTGGCAGACAAACTGGATTTTCTCTTTCTTTTTATTCATCTTCCCCCCTATGCCACAACAACTTGGTTACCGGTAATAAAATTTTGTACAACACGATTTTTGCTCTTGCGGATTTCATCCGGGGTGCCGGAAAAATTTACCAATCCTTCATGCAGCATCGAAATATGATCCCCAACTTTGTAAGCACTCGCCATATCATGTGTTACAACAATTGAAGTAACACCCAATCGATCGCGCACGCTAATTATGAGATCGTTTATCGCGTCGGCCATCACCGGATCGAGTCCGGTCGTTGGTTCATCATATAACATATATTTCGGTTCCATCATCAGTGCTCGAGCCAGGCTAACACGTTTTTTCATGCCGCCGGAAAGCTCGGAAGGAAATTTTTTCTGGATGCCGTGCAGGTCTACCAATTCCAATTTCGCAGCCACGCGATCACTAATTTCATCGTGCGGGAACATGCGGTGCTCGCGCACACCAAGGCTAATATTTTCCTCGACATTCATCGAATCAAAGAGCGCTGATCCCTGGAATAGCATACCAATTTTAACACGGGTTTTATACAATTCCCGCCTTCGCATCGAAACAACCGAAACATTGTCTACCCAAATATCGCCTTCATCGGGTTTCAATAGTCCGACAATATGCTTCAGTAAAACGGATTTTCCACAGCCGCTACGGCCAATTATTACATGGCTACTGCCGTCTTCAATGATGAGCTCAACCCCGTTTAAAACAGGTTGTTCATCGAAAGATTTGCTTACCTTTTTTATTTCTATCATACTTTTAGAATATCAGCATCGCTAAAATATAATCGTTTACCAGAATAAGAATGGCGGAGAAAACAAAGGCATCAATCGTTGAACGTCCGACACCCTCGGCGCCACCAAAAGTTTTGAAACCAACGTAACAGCCAACGAGCGCAATCGAAGCGCCAAATGCCACCGATTTTGTTAGTCCGCCGAAGAGATTTCGCAATTCAAAAAATTGCTGCACACTATCAAAAAACATGGTTGCACTCACATCCAGCAATGTGGAAGCGACAACATAGGCGCCAAAAAGCGCAATCACATTTGCATAAATTGTCAAAACAGGCAACATGATTACAACCGCCCAAAATCGCGGCATGGCCAGGTATCGCACCGGACTAATAGCCAGGCATTCGAGGGCGTCAATTTGTTCGGTCACTTTCATTGTGCCAAGCTCTGCGGCAATAGAAGCGCCGATGCGGCCCGCCAAAACAAGCGCAGTGAGCACCGGGCCAAGTTCCATAAAAATCGCAATTGCCGTCGCACCACCAAGATACGTTAACGAAACAAATCCTTCGAACTGATAAGCAGCCTGCCAGGCAGAAACAGCGCCGGTAAATAGAGATGTTACCGTGACCAAAGGCAGCGACATCACACCAACCGCGTGCATTTGTTCAATAATAATACGGCGGTCACGAATGACGGTTTTTGATTCGAAAAATATTTGCGCTAGCAGAATAAACATGCCGCCGGATTTTTCGAAAAAGTCGATAATGTTTCGGCCTAAGGCACGTGTGAGGGTTGATACCATTTTTGTGCAATCAAATAGTGTATTATTCCATTATCAGAGCTTAAAAATCTTGAAATTTCCTATCGCCTCGAATTTTCTACGGAACTTCAATAATAGAAAAAAATGCAAAATTAATCAAGCGATTTCCTGTTTTTTAAAATAGGGTTGAATACTTGATTTTTATTAAAATAAAGCCCCTATTTGAAAAATCGCTGCATGTTCTAACTCCCTAAATTCACATGCGAATAGAGTTATTTAGAGGCAATCATTTCTCTTTCATTCCCCTTGTATTTGTCACAATCTTTTCGAATATTTAGAAGGAAAAATTTGAAGCTAACTTTTGGACTGAGGATTAAATGAAAAAAGGATATCTAATTCTATTTGGAATTATTTTTTTCAGCGCATGCGAAAAACAGCAACAGGTACAACCTGTAAGTGATGAAGATTTCCGCAAACTCTATATAGATGCAGCTTTAATTTATGCTCAAACGGACAGTGTCCACCGTCGTGAAAAAATTGATTCCTTGCTGAAAGAGCGGCAGATTTCGATGGATGATTTGCAAAAAATGGTGACACACTATAATAAGGATACCGAAGCCTGGGTTGATTTTTTCAATGCTGTGACACAAGAATTGCGCACAGCCTCCAATAAAGAAGCCAACAACGACAAAAAGATTTCGGAGAAAAATGATGACGAATAAATATTCATCTCTACTGATTTGTAAAAGTATTGTCCGATGATAGCTTCCTTAATCTGTCATTCCCGAATTATCCTATCGGGAATCCATACTTGTACAAATTTTGGATCCCCGATAAAAACATTCGGGGATGACAAACATGGGACATTACTTTTGCAAATCGCTATAATATAAGCTAACGATTACTATCCCGTTGTGAAAAATAGAAATCTTCTCAGATTTACTCTGAAAATTTTGGGTTTATACATAATTTATGTCATTCCCAATTGCTTTTACTGGGAATCCCATGCAATCCAGTTTGTAAATTCCGTCTAACTAAACCAGGCCAGGACTGAAAGTCCATTATTCAAGCATTAAATTTTCATAATTTGTAAGCCATCTTTTTCTATTGGTCATTAAAATGATCTTTCCCCCAGCGCCTACGCCAAACAGGAAATGCTTTTATTGGCCACAGATTAACACCGATGAAACACGGATTTTTTAAACCCGATAAAATCTGTGTTCAATCAGTGTAAATCAGTGGCTGGTGTTTCTTCAATTCAATATTTGCATTGCATCTTTATTTTTTAAGGCATTAACGGAAAGTCTTGCGCTGGAAGCGCATAGTTTTAAACTAGCACGCAGAAACAATAAATAACGAGTCGACAGGCCGACGAAGTAAAACGATTTTTGTTATACGCAGGAAAATGACGGGAAAAATGTATTAGAAATAGCTTCGGTTGAATCAGGCACCACAAGATAGTAATAAAAGAAACCTGTCAATTTCTGTCACAAAACGGTTTTTTCAAATATTCAGATAGCCGCATTAAATAGTGCAGTAAAAAGTCACGAAAGTTACCCTCGTTTAACTTAAATAACAAATCGCCCAGTTTCCAATCAGTGGCTTGAATTCTACCACTTCGTCTCGGAAATCCATTTTTTAATTTACGCTCAAATGACAGCATAAATGACAATAAGTTCTCAGGAAAAAATGGCATTTGATTTGCAATCAGTAAGTGCCTTAGTTATTGAAGGAAAAGTTTACGTTTTGCAGGACGCAGCAAAGAGGAGCTTGGTGACACGTTAGGTTGACGCATCAATAACTATTAAACGATCTTCGATGAACTACAACTTGCAATGGACAACAAGGAGATCGCATAAACGGGACTGACGTTCTTCGTGCACAACATCAATGAGTCAGTCCCATTTTTTTTTATTTAGCCCGTTCGAGCAGCACTTTTCCCACTTCTTCGAGGTTGATTTCACGCTGTTCAAACAAAACAGTTAAGTTGTACAGTAAATCGGCGGTTTCACTCACGAGCCGGTCGTCTTCCTCGCTGACAGCCGCCAGCGCAACTTCCACACCCTCTTCACCAAATTTTTTCGCAATTTGGCCGATCCCTTTTTCAAACAAATGGGTAGTATAACTATCCGCCGGTCTTTCGATATTGCGCTGATGCACAACAACTTGCAGCCGTTCAAGTGCGGCATAAAGCGTTGGTGAAGAGTTTGAAAGTTCGCCTGTGGAAATGGCGCCATCAAAGCAGCTTTGCGTTCCGGTGTGGCAGGTCGGGCCTTGTGGCGTGACTTGCAGCAGAAGTGTATCTTTATCGCAATCGTAAGCGATACTTTCAATAACTTGAAAATGGCCGGAGCTCTCCCCCTTTTCCCACAAACGAGCGCGGCTGCGGCTGAAAAACCAGCAATGCCCTGTTTCGATTGATTTCTGTAAACTTTCGCTGTTCATGTAGCCCAGCATGAGAACTTCACGCGTCAATACATGCTGCAAAATCGCGGGAATGAGTCCATTTTTATCGAATTTTAATTCTTTGGGATCAATACTGAGTTCGGGCCGGGATTGCTTTTTCAATGAAGGCTTCCTTAATTTCACGGATTGTTAGTTTTCTGAAGTGGAATAATGAGGCGGCGAGCACGGCATCGGCTTTGCCTTTTTCGATGGCATCAACAAAATGTTGAACTGTTCCGGCGCCGCCAGAGGCGATAATCGGTACTGAGACTTCCTCCGAAATCCGGGCTAACAATTCATTATCGAATCCTTTTTGCGTCCCATCGCAATCCATCGAAGTAACCAGCAGTTCTCCGGCGCCACGCTCCACAGCTTCTTTCGCCCATGCGATAGCATCCATATCGACCGAATGGCGCCCACCGTGTGTATAAGTGTCCCAGCTATTTTTTTTGCGTTTAGCGTCGATTGCCACGACGATGCACTGGCTGCCAAAAGCCTTGGCTCCCTGGGTAATTAATAGTGGATTTTTAATCGCGGAAGTATTTATCGAAATTTTATCAGCTCCCGAGCGCAAAATTTCGCGCATATCATTTACCGAACGAATTCCCCCGCCCACTGTGAATGGAATGTGAATACTTTCTGCAACACGCCGCACCATATCCAGCAGAATTTCCCGGCCATCGGAACTGGCTGTGATATCGAGAAATATCAATTCATCGGCGCCCTCGTCATTATAAAACCGGGCTTGTTCAACCGGGTCACCGGCGTCGATTAAATCGACAAAATTAACGCCTTTAACAACGCGCCCACCGGTAACATCCAGGCATGGGATAATACGTTTAACCAGCATTGTTTTTATCAACAAATTTTAAAGCATCTTCCAGATCAATACGGCCTTCGTAAAGGGATTTCCCGAGAATTGTCCCATTCAACTGGGGAGAGCCAAGGGCCTGTATTTTCTTGATATCCCGTATGTCACGCACCCCACCGGAAGCAATTATTTGCATATCTGTATTTTCGAGAAATAATTTTAATGCATTGATATTCACTCCCGTCAGCATGCCGTCCCGGGCTATATCCGTAAAAATGGCGAGTTCGATTCCTACATCCTGCATTCGTTTGGCAAACGCGAGCGCGTCGAGCTGACTCGTGCGTTCCCAGCCGTCAACAGCAACGCGCCCATCTCTGGCATCAATGGCGAGTGCCACGGTCGAGCTGCTAAATTCATTGATTGCTTTTTTCACCAGGGCCGGCCGACGCACAGCGATCGTTCCTAAAATAGTTCTTTTAACGCCGGTATCCAGCAATCGCCCGATATCGCCTAAAGTTCGCAACCCACCCCCGGTTTGCACATTTATTTTAACTTCATCAACAATTCTTTTGATTATCTTAGTATTGTTGGTCTCTTCATCAAAAACACGGTCCAAATCGATAACATGCAGCCATTCTGCTCCTTTGTCCTTGAACTCTTGAGCAACGGCGACAGGATCACCATTATAAATAGTTTGTCTTTTTTTCTCACCTTGCTGCAAACGAACACATTTGCCGCCACGCAGGTCAATTGCCGGGTAAATAATCATAATTCAATAAAATTCTTCATAATTTGCATTCCAACTTTCTGGCTCTTTTCCGGGTGAAATTGCACCCCATATATATTATCGCGATTAATAATCGCTGTAAATAAGTTATTATGTTCGCAATGGGCTAATTCATAGTCTGCCATCGCTGCAGGGATAAAATACGAATGAGCAAAATAGACATATCCGCCATCGTCTACGTCCACAACCAGCGGATTCTGTCGCTTTATTTTTAAAGTATTCCATCCCATATGTGGAATTTTTCCACCGGGAGCAAAATATCGCACTGATTCTTTAAAAAACGATAACCCCGCGATTCCCGGAGACTCTTCGCTCCCTTGAAACAAGATTTGGGCGCCAACACAAATGCCCAGAATTTCAACGCCCTCAGCCGCTTTTTCATGAATAAATTGCGTGAAATGCCGTGCGTTTAATTCACCCATCGCATCGCCAAAATCTCCAACACCGGGAATGACGATTTTGCCTGTTTGATACGCCTCCGGGCTGGTGATGATTTGCGGCTGTTCACCTAAATACTCAAACGCTTTCACAACGCTGAAAAGATTGCCGCCCTCGTAATCTACAATATTTATCACAGCACACCTTTGGAAGATGGCACACCACTTCTTTTCGCATCATCCGAGACGGCCTTTCGAATTGCTTGCCCCAACGATTTAAAAACAACTTCAATCATGTGATGCACATTGCGCCCCTTCAAAATATCGCAGTGCAAAGTCAAGCGAGCGTTATTGGCAAATGCCATCAAAAAATCTTCAACCAGTTCCCCGGGAAATTGCCCTGCAAAAGTCCCGTTCAATTCGTGATTAAAACACAAAAACGGGCGGTCGCAAAAATCGATGACAGTTCGTGCCAGCGCTTCATCCAAAGGAACATAGGCGGTGCCGTAGCGGTAAATTCCTTTTTTATCACCCACCGCTTTTAAAAATGCCGCTCCGAGTGCAATCCCGACATCTTCAACAGTGTGATGAAAATCGACGTGCAAATCTCCCTCAGCCTTTATCTCTATATCCACCAAAGAATGGACAGCGAGCAGATGCAGCATGTGATCAAAAAAACCAATTCCGGTAGCGATTTCAGCTTTGCCGCTGCCATCAATATTTATGGATAAAGCAATATTCGTTTCGCCGGTTTTCCGGTTTATTTTCGCTTTCCGGCTCATAGTAATTCATCCAGTTGTTTTATGCTCTGCAAAACGTGCCTGTTCTCCTGTGGCGTGCCAATATTAAATCGAAGACAATTATTAAGCCCTGGATAACTGCTTACATCCCGTACTAAAATACCAGCCTCGAGAAAATGCTGGAAGGCTTTTTGACCGTTTGGCGCACACATCAAAAAAAAATTGGCGTCCGAAGGATAGACTTTCAATTTATTCAATTTCTGCAATTCCAACCAAAGGTATTGGCGTTCAGCGATAATCGTATTTATTCGTTTCTGAATAAGATCTGGATAATTTAAAATTTCCGAAACCGCGATTTGAGCGGAAACATTCACATTGTATGGAACACAGGTTTTTTGTATTTCCGCAATAAGCTCTTTATGGGCGATAAGATAACCAACACGAAAGCCGGCCATTGAAAGGGCTTTTGAAAAGGTTCTTAAAATAACAAGATTTTCGTATTTTGGCAAGAGAGATGTTAAATTTTCTTGATGAAATTCCTGATAGGCCTCATCCACGAGTACGATACCACTGGCTGCATTGAGAATTTTTTCGATATTTTTCCGGGAATATGCATTTCCAGTTGGATTATTTGGGCTGCAAAGAATTGTAACTTGTACATGCTTTTGTTTGTAAATCGCGAGGATTTCATCCACCGGCAATGAAAAATCGGATGGCTTTAACGCAACAGAATCAATCTTCGCTGCCAGTATCTGGTTAAAAACTCCATACAATGAAAAGGACGGCGCAGGCAATAAAACCGAATCATCGGCTGAAACCGAAGCTAAAAGCAGTGTAAGAATCAGTGAATTTGAACCATGCCCTACCAGCACCTGATCCTCAGAAACGCCGGCAAATTCAGCTATTTTTGCTGTTAATTCCGCGGATCGGTAGTCCGGATAGTGCCCCCATTTCACAGCGCCTATTTTATCCAGAATTGTTTTTTTTATATCTTCAGGTAAATCAAAAGGCGTTTCATTTTGATCGAGTTTTATGTCGCAGGTTCGTTTTTCGAGATGATAACCTGCCATTTGCTGAACGTGTGGCCGAATATATTTTTTTACGCCCATTCTATCGCTCCCGATTCCGCGCCATCGCAGACAGGGCATGATTTGGCAATTCTTCAGCCTGCGCAAGGCGGTCGACAAACCTTGCTTCACGCTGCCAACTTTCTTCATCGTATTCGATAATATCCTGATGGCGCACAAAATCGTAAACTCCCAGCGCAGAAGCAAATCGTGCGGTACTGTTTGTCGGTAAAGTGTGATTCGGGCCGGCGACATAATCCCCCATCGGGACCGGCGAAAACTGACCGAGAAAAATAGCGCCTGCATGTTTGATTTCGGGCAATATTTCCCGGGGATTTGCAGTCATAATTTCCAAATGTTCAGCAGCAAATCCATTGAGAATTTCGATTGCCACTTCCTTATTTTCAACGACTGTAACCGTTGTACTGCCAACCCAGGCTTGTTGTAAAATTGCTGATCGCGGCGCAGAATGCAATTTATTCTGTGCAAGCTGAATAATTTCATCAGCCTTGTCTGCGCACAAACTGACGATCAGACAGCGCGTTAGCGGATCGTGTTCCATCTGGGCGAACAAATCCTGAACGATCCATTCGGTTTTTGTCTGTTCGTCAACCAAAATGGCAACCTCCGAAGGCCCGGCAATGAGATCAATCCCCACGGTGCCAAAAACCTGCCGTTTGGCTTCTGCGACATATGCGTTGCCCGGCCCAACTATTTTATCCACGTGCGGAATACAATCAGTGCCGTAGGCGAGCGCCGCAACAGCCTGCGCACCACCGCATTTAAAAACGCGATCAACACCGGCCAAGTTAGCTGCGTACAGTAAAACCGGATCGATGGTGCCGGTCTCGCGGTCCGGGGGTGAAACCATTATTATCTCATCTACGCCTGCGATTTTTGCCGGAATTGCGGTCATGAGCACCGTTGAGGGATACTTCGCCCGGCCGCCCGGGATATACACACCAACACGTTCGATAGGAACAATTCGCTGGCCCAGAATGACACCGTCACGATTTATCTCCCAACTCGATTGCTTTTGTTTTTCATGAAAAAATTGAATATTTTTTGCCGCAAATTGCAAAGCTTCTTGCAAATCAGAATTTATTGAAGAAGCGGTTTTTTGCCACGTGTCTTTATCGATTTCCTGCATTTCCGGGGACAATTTTACGCCATCAAATTTTTCGGTAAATTCGACACAAGCAGCATCGCCGCGGTTTTTCACCGCTAGCAAAATTTTCTGAACATCTGAAAAAATCGACTTGCTAACAGCGCCGTCCTGCTGAAAAGATTGCACCAGTGACTTTAGATCATTTGCGTTTTTTACATGGAAAAAATTCATTAAATATTACCCTTTTATCGCTGAAACGATGCGATCCAGTTCGTGCAATTTAAGTTTGTGGCTGGCTTTGTTGATGATAAAAATAGCTGTGACCGGCAAAATTTCTTCAAACACGGTGAGCCCATTTTCTTTCAAAGTAGTGCCGGTTTCCACAATATCGACGATGACATCGGCGAGTCCGGCGAGCACACCCAGCTCAACCGAGCCGTGCAGGGCGATAATCTCAGCCTGCACACCCAGTTTATCAAAATACCAGCGTGCGATATTTGGATATTTTGTCGCCACGCGCACCGAAGATCGCAACCGCCAATCATGATTTTCGTCACGTGGATACCCGGCAATCGCCAGCCCGCATCGGCCAAAATCCAGCTCAAGTGGTTCAAAAACATCAACACAGCTCTCAACGAGAGAATCTCTGCCAACGATACCGAAATCTGCGATGCCGTGCTCCACATAAATTGGCACGTCACTGGGTTTTACAAACAGCACACGCACCGATTTGCTCGTGTCTGCAATAATGAGCTTGCGGCTTCGTTTTTCCGTATCTGAAAATTCATATCCGGCGATTTTTAACTTTGCAAAAGCCGGCGCCAAAAGCTTTCCTTTCGGCAGCGCGGCAATAATTTTATTGGATCGATTTATATTCATCTATCACTTTTCTTTTTGAATTTTGATTGCTTTACCCACAAGATCAACGTCGAAGGAAAAACCGATGGCTGGCATTTCTGCGCCAAAGACCGCCGTGAGCTGGTCATAACGCCCCCCGCTTCCAACTTCGCTGCCCACGCCTTCGGTGAATGCTTTAATCATGATCCCGGTGTAGTATCCCATTCCCTCCACTTCGCTGAGATCAAAAAACACATTTTTACTGAGCGGGTGGCCCGAAATTTCATCCCACAATTTATCCAACTTTAGCAATGCTTGCATGGATTTTTCGTGGCCGGCACACGCCTTCGCCTTCTGCAAAACAGTGATATCGCCATGCAGATCGGGCAGCGCCAGCAAAACATTTTTCACTTCGTCATCGATTGCAGTTTCATCTAAAAACCGTTCGATTCCGGCGCTGTCCTTACGTTCAACCAGGTATTTCAGCGCTTTCATCTTATCTCCCGCAAGGCCACTTTCTTTTATCAAACCGTGAAAATACCCGATGTGACCAATGGCCACTCGCACATTTTTTAATTTAAATTTATCGAGCGCCTCGAGAATATGAATGACAGCTTCGGCATCCGCTGCGATGCTCGATTTGTTGAGAATTTCGAACCCCACCTGCCATTTTTCCCGGCTGCGGCCTTCGTGGTGCGGCTCCGCCCGGAATACTTTACCGGTGTAAAATATCTTCAATTCTTTTGTCAAACCCTTGAAACGGCTCGCTGCAATTCGTGCAATCTGAGCGGTAAAATCAGCCCGTAAGGCCAACAAATTGCCGTCACGGTCAAGAAACCGGTAAACTTTTTCATCGAGTCCATTGCGAATCATACCGGCTTTTGTGGCTATTTCGAAAATTTCTCCATGTTCAAATGTCGGTGTGATAATTTCACCGTAACCATTTTCAATCAATAAATCGATAAGTGCACGCTCGACAAACCGATGCTCTTTCGCCTCATCAAAAATAAAATCTTTAATTCCCGCCGGCAATCGCAGTGGATTTTTTGTTGTTTGGTCTATCATTGTATTTTTTATACCTGTTTTTTCAGAGCTTTATTTTTGTATTCAAATAAAATAAATCTGGTTATTGGTTTTCACGGATCCCAACAGATTTAATTATTAAGGCTCTGTTTAAATATTAAGTTGAATTATAGCCTGATATAATTCTCTCGTAGAGAGATACAGAGAATGACTTAAAGATATTAAAATTAAACAACTATGCACTGCAAGTGCATAAGTTTGGCCAGGACTGAAAGTCCATTATTCAAACATTAAATTTTCATAATTTGTAAGCCATCTTTTTCAATTGGTCATTAAAATGATCTTTCGCCCAGCGCCTACGCCAAACAGGAAATGCTTTTATTGGCCACAGATTAACACCGATGAAACACGGATTTTTTAAACCCGATAAAATCTGTGTTCAATCAGTGTAAATCAGTGGCTGATGTTTCTTCAATTCAATATTTGCATTGCATCTTTATTTTTTATGGCATTAACTGAAAGTCTTGCGCTGGAAGCGCATAGTTTTAAACTAGCGCGCAGAAACAATAAAACTCTGTGGGCTCCGTGGCTTTGTGAGAGTTGTTGCCTGAATAATATTTCATTCCAAGCTGTTGGATAATTCATACCGTTTCTTAAACAGAGCGATTATTAATAGAAAAAAAATCCGTGCAATATCAGTGATGATCTGTGGTTAAACGTAAAATTCTTTTGCGTAATAAATCCGGCAAGATTTGTCAAGATTAATCTATCAAATAATCTCGGACATACAGTGTTCAATAGTGTGATGATAGGCGTCTGAAAGCGCTGTCAATCGTAAATTAATGTGCTCGCCGATTACCAGCATTTCACCACCAACCGTGCCAATCTGATGGCATTCAACACCGTTCGATTTACAGATGCTTTCAAGCCTGCTCATCTTTGATTTTGGAATGGAAAGGATTATGCGAGATTGACTTTCTCCAAAGAGTGCCGCGTCTGCACGATTGAAATCAGGCATTGAAACACGAGCGCCAATTGGTTTGTTTTTATTCATGATACAACATTCGGCCAGCGCAACGGCAAAGCCGCCATCTGCAATATCGTGGGCTGAATTCACCAGCCCGTTTTGAATAGCTTCGAGACAGGCGTCCTGCACAGCTTTTTCTTTTTCTAAATCGAGGGAAGGACAATCACCGGAAATTTGACCATGAATGCTGGCCAAATACTCACTACCCGTGATTTCTTCTTTATTTTCCCCCAATAAAACGATGATGTCGCTGTCGTTTTTAAACCAGGCTGTGGTTGCATGCTCAACATCTTCCAGCACACCGAGCATGCCGATGGTCGGAGTTGGATAAACAGCGCCTTTGGGATTTTCATTGTAAAAACTGACATTGCCACCGGTTACCGGCGTGTTAAAAACACGGCAGGCCTCGCCCATTCCGGCGATGGCTTCCTTAAATTGCCAGTAAATTTCCGGTTTGTACGGATTGCCAAAATTGAGGCAATTGGTCACTCCGACCGGCTTGCCGCCGGAACAGACAACATTGCGCGCCGATTCGGCCACCGCAATGCTCGTCCCCCGTCGCGGGTTGAGATAAACATACCGGCCATTACAGTCCGTTGACGTTGCTAATGCTTTTTTTGATCCCTTGATTCGCACAACCGCGGCATCTGCGCCCGGCGCAACGATTGTGTTCGTGCGCACGGAGTGATCGTATTGGTGAAATACCCACGATTTGCTGGTTATATTTGGTGTCGCCATTAATTTCAAAAGGGTGCCGTTTAAGTTTTCGGGGATTGGCAGCGAATCAAATTTTTCTGCCTGCACTTCTTCAATGTACGCAGGCTGTACAGCTTCCCGCACATATTGCGGTGCACCGCCGCCCAAAACCAGTGTTTCAGCCGGAATCTCAGCGAAGATTCGCCCATCTTTGCGCACGATGAGCTTATCGTGTTTTGTGGTCACAAACCCCACTTCTTCGGCGTTCAAATCCCATTTTGCACATATCGCCACAACATCGGCTTCGCGGCCGGGCTCCGCCACCAGCAGCATGCGTTCCTGCGATTCGGATAGCATAATTTCGTAGGGTGTCATGCCTTCTTCGCGCAGAGGAACTTTATTGAGATCGATCTCCATGCCGGTGCCACTGGCGCCTGCCATTTCGCTGGTCGAGCAGGTTATTCCGGCGGCGCCCATATCCTGAATGCCGTGAATGCAGCCAACTTTGATCATTTCCAAAGTCGCTTCCAAAAGCAGTTTTTCGGTGAATGGATCGCCGACCTGCACGTTCGAGCGCCGTTCTTCCGACTCTTTGCTCAAATCTTCGCTGGCGAAAGTGGCCCCGTGAATGCCATCGCGGCCGGTGGAAGCCCCAATAATCATCACTGTGGCGCCGTCGAGTTTGGCTTGCGCCCGCGCCACCTGATCGTGTTTTACCACGCCCACAGCCATGGCGTTCACCAGCGGATTGCCGCTGTAACTATCGTCAAAATACACTTCGCCACCGACCGTGGGCACGCCAAAACAATTGCCGTAATCGCCGATGCCTTTGACCACACCGCGGAATAAAAATCGTACGTGCGCATCGTCCAGCGAGCCGAAGCGCAGCGAATTGAGTGCAGCGATCGGGCGTGCGCCCATGGTAAAAATATCGCGCAGAATGCCGCCGACACCGGTAGCCGCACCCTGGTAAGGCTCCACCGCCGACGGGTGATTGTGGCTCTCGATTTTAAACGCCACCGCCAAACCATCGCCAATATCTACCAATCCGGCATTTTCTTCCCCGGCTTCTGCGAGCAAATGCTCGCCTTCGCGCGGCAGGGTTTTGAGCTGCAAAATGCTGTTTTTATAGCTGCAATGCTCTGACCACATCACCGAAAAAATGCCCAATTCTGTGAAAGAAGGCGTGCGGCCGAGGATCGAACATATTTTTTCGTATTCTTCATCGGAAAGCCCGTGCTCTAAAACGAGTTCACTGGTGATTGCGGGTTCCTGCATGGGTGGATTTCTCTTTTTTATATAAATGAAGTCGAATGCATAAATAATCACGAAAGAAACGCAAATTTGATTAAACCTTCAAGCTTAATTTTGGATTTTTTCATCCCATCCTATGGATTGTATGCAAATAATAAAGACAAACAAAATCCCATCCAAGGAGGGGACGATATCTGCAAAGAGCGCGCAGCGCAGCTTTGCTGATATCCGGGGTGGGTTCGTATGCGGATTTCGACCTGGATTTTTTTCATTCACCACAGCGTATCATAAATCTGCCCCATCCTGAGGGCATTCGAATCAAGTGAAGGAATATCAGAATGTGAATGACTCAATAATTTACCGAACAGCATCCCGAGTGGCCCGCCTGCTTTGTGGCGGGATGTATCGAGGGGTGCGCACGTTGATTGTTTCACGCATTTTCCTTCACCACTGCGTCCGAAAACCCACCCCTGCCTTCTGCTCATCGGCTGCGCCGTTCGCAGCCGGCTGTCCCCTCCCGGGAGCATGCGCGTCAAGTTAAGAAAACTGAGATTGTGAATAACTCGCAGTTCGCTGTAAACATCCCTCTGGTTAGTGCTCTGGACGAGCACAAACCTGTCTCCCTTCAAAGGGAGATTTTTAAGTCCCCCTTTGAAGGGGGATTGAGGGGGATGTCCGTGATTAGCCTCAAAAAAAGCTGTTATCCACATTTTGAATTCCTTAACTTGACGCCTATGCTCCCAGGAGTGGACTTTATAACTTGCCATTGTAAACACAATTCCGTAAAATAGTTAGCACGAATTTTAAGTAGCAATTTAGACCAAAGTGTCACCCCGGTTTTCACGAAGTGAAATACCGGGGTCTCATCAAATGTGCAATAGATTCCGGTATTTCATCAATGCAGGACTGAAGCAAAGTGCCAATTTCGAACATTGATGAATACCGGAATGACAAACTGCTACAATTTCCATAGTGGGATTTACACAAAATACACCACCTCAAAATGCCGATTTCACTCTTAACCGGAAGAATGAGATGCGCACAGAGAAACACGATCAGCCACAGAATCCGACAGTTTTTATCAGTATTTGCTGCAATAATGAAAAGGGGATGCAATGGAAATCTTAGTCGCAATCTTACTCTTTATTGTTAAAGCAGCAGATAAAATCCACTTACTGGATCACCTAAAAACACTTGGCGGCGAGACCGCCTCAGCAGCCTACGAAAAAGTTGTGCAGGACAAGTTTATTGAGAAGACATTCCTCAGCAAACTTTTCTCTCCCGAGTTTGATGCTGTTTTCGAACGGGCGTTATCTGGGCTGGCTCCAAAAAATAGTAGTGTTAAAAAAAGATTTGTTCTGGCGATTTTAACTGATCCCGAAATGACCAAAACACTCACATCTCTTCGGGAAGGTGAGTTGCCTAAAAAACAAATTTTGCTACCCGTTTTTGAAAAAGTATTGCCAAACGAAAATCCAAATGAAGCAGTTACCCGTTTTCTTAATAACTTAAAAGATGGAATCAGCACGGATTCGAAAAAAAGTCTGCGCATTCTTCTTAACGTGCCTGAGAAAGTTGATGAGAGTCTCAAACTCACACGTGAAATTCTCAGCATCCTTCAAGCTGCACCTCGAGATGATTACAAACCTGCTTTCAAAATCCACCTCGCCAAACTGCCAACAACCGGGCCAGATCTCTTTGGCCGTGAAGCCGAACTTGAAATGTTGGATGATGCCTGGGCCGATGCGCATACCAATATTGTCTCGCTGGTGGCCTGGGGTGGGGTGGGCAAAAGTGCGCTGGTGAACGGCTGGCTCAACGGTTTGGAGCGCGACAATTACCGCGGCGCCGAGCGGGTGTATGGCTGGTCTTTTTACAGCCAGGGCACCAAAGAAGAAACCCAGGTCTCGGCTGATGATTTTTTTAACGATACGCTGGTCTGGTTTGGTTACGATGGGCCGGTCATTCCCTCAGCCTGGGACAAGGGAAAAAAACTGGCCGAACTGGTGCGCGCCCAACGTTGTCTGCTTATTTTGGATGGACTCGAACCGATGCAGTACCCGCCCGGCGAAATGCAGGGCTATTTGAAAGACCAGGGATTGCAGGCGCTGTTGAAAGATTTGGCCCGCAACAATCCGGGATTGTGTGTGATTTCCACCCGAATAAAAGTGCAGGATTTGGATTCGACCGAGGGCAGCCATGTAGAAAATCTGGAAAACCTCACACCCGATGCCGGAGCTTTATTGCTGAAGAAGCTGGGTGTAAAAGGCACGCAAAAAGAATTGACCACTGCAGCCAATGATTTTGCTGGTCATGCACTGGCGCTTAATTTATTGGGCAGTTATCTGGCTATTGTGCATGATGGCGAAATCCGCAAGCGTGATTTAATTCCAAATTTGACAGAAGAAGAGAAAAAAGGTGGTCATGCGCGAAGGGTAATGGAGTCATATGAGACATGGTTCCAAAACAACTCGAGCTTAACTATTGAAACCAAATCCTTTTTATTTTTAAAAAGAACATATAAAATATCTCCCGAACTCAATATCCTCTATTTGATGGGCCTGTTCGACCGCCCGGCTGCCGCAGGCGCTATAAACGCTCTGCGTGCAGAACCAGCCATAGCCGGACTCACCGACGCCCTGCAAAATCTGTCGGATATCCAATGGAAATACGCCATAAAACACCTGCGTGACTTACGTTTACTGGCCGCCGAAGACGACCGCCCCGACACCCTCGATTGCCACCCCCTCGTACGCGAACATTTTGGTGGAAAATTAAAAGATACTAACGAAAGTGCCTGGCGCGAAGCCCACAGCCGTTTGTACGCTTACTACAAAAACCTGCCCGAAAAAGAGCTGCCCGAAACCCTGGCCGAAATGGAACCGCTATTTGCCGCGGTGGCCCACGGTTGCTTGGCGGGCAAACTCCAAGAGGCGTTGGATGATGTGTATTCAGCACGAATTAGAAGAAGAAAAGAAACTTTTTTAACAGCTAAACTCGGTGCTTTTGGTGCAGATCTAGCAGCTTTATCAAACTTCTTCGATACACCATGGAAGCATCCTGCCGAAGATTTATCTGACAATTGGAAGGCACTAGTCCTGAACTGGGCTGGCTTTCGCTTGCGGGCACTGGGGCGTTTGCGCGAGGCGGCCGAGCCCATGCAGGCTGGGTTAGAATTGCATATCGAACAAGAAAATTGGAAGGAATGTGCATTAGATGCCGGCAACCTCAGCGAGCTCTTCCTGACCATCGGCGAGGTAAGCCAGGCGGTGGATTACGCCCGCCAGAGCGTCGACTTCGCCGACCGCAGCGGGGATGTAATCGAGCATTTGCAAGACCTTTCCACCTTGGCCGATGCGCTGCACCAGTCCGGCGAGCTCGACGAAGCCGAAAAATTCTTCCGCGAAGCCGAAACCATGCAGCAAGAAAGGCAGCCGGAGTATAAATATCTCTACAGCCTGCGCGGCTTCCTGTTCTGCGATCTGCTGCTGAGCCGGGGGCAGGCGCGGGAGGTGGTGGAGCGGGCTGAGTTTGGATTAAAGGTCGCACGGGAAAGTGGATTTAGTTTGCTGACATTTGCACTTTGTGATCTCTCCCTGGGCCGTGGGCATTTGCTGCTGGCGGTGCAGAACATCCCCCTTTATCCCCCTTCAAAGGGGGACTTGCACGATTCCCCCTTTGAAGGGGGCCAGGGGGATGTAAACACCTCTGAACTCGCCAAAGCCGCAACCCACCTCAACCAGGCTGTGGCGGGTCTGCGGGAATCTGGAAATCAAGACGATTTACCACGCGGTCTTTTCGCGCGAGCTACGCTGCGGCGGGTGCAGGGGAATTTCCCGGCGGCGTGGCAGGATCTCCACGAGGCGCAGGAAATCGCTGAGCGCGGGGAGATGGGGATTCACATGGCAGATTTTCATCTCGAAGCCTGCCGCCTCAACCTGGCCGAGGGCAATCCCCCGGAGGCGCGAGACCACCTGAAAACAGCTGAAAAAATGGTGCACGCCATGGGCTACCTGCGCCGTGTGCCGGAGATCGAAACCCTGCAAAAACAGTTCGGGGTCACCGGCACGGCTTAATTCAGTCTCTGCCGTCCAGCCGAACGGACGTTGAGCTTGCCGAAGCGAGCGTATTTCTTCGAATCCACATAATTTAACGTGAGTTCGATGTAAGCTGTAACATTCTTTACCAGGCATAATTATAATAGAGCGAAGGCGTCTCGCCGAGCGTTTCGTGTGTTATCCTCGGCGGGACGCCTTCGGACTATATCCTATAATTAATTCGTTTTGTCCCAATTCTTCTTATATCGAACTCACGTTAATTTAGCCTCCCCTTATGCCCTGCGTTTTTTCTTTTGGGAACGAGTCGGCTTTGGTGAAAGCCCTTGCCAAAATAAAAAATGCAGTCTAAAATAATAACCGCAAAGAGAAAATGTCTTGCATTTCAATATTGCGGATGCTATGTATAAATCAAGCAACAAAGCGATAAAAAATTTAAATTGTTGGCTCTGTTTAAACAACAAGTTGATTTATAGCCTGATATAATTCTCTCGTCGAGCCGCTGAGAATGACCTGCGGATTTTCAAAATAAAACTCTGTGGACTTCGTGGCTCTGTGAGATGTTGTTTCCTGCATAAAACTTGCTGCCAGGATGTTGGGTACTTCATACCGTTTTTTAAACAGAGCGAATTTATTTAATCCCATTCATCTGTTTCCAAGACTTTAAAAAATGCAGAACTTCACCCATTTGCACATCCACTCGAATTATTCTTTCTGCCGCGGCGCCAATACGCAGGAGGAGATCTGCACCCACTTGAAAAAACAGGGCCACCGCGTTTTCGCGTTCACCGAAATCGACGGCTTGCACGGGTTGGTTTGGGCACAACAGATGGCGAAAAAATACGGTTTGCGCTGCATCGTCGGGGCGGAATTGCTGGACAAAAAAATAGGCCGGCTGGTGCTGCTGGTGAAAGATGCCCGCGGCTATCAAAATCTCTGTCAGCTCATTTCACAAAAACGCACGCTCGATCTCGATAAAACCAGCGAAAACGAACGCCGTCATTTTATGATGCAAACGGTGCAGCATTTTCGTGCCGGCCTCGTCGTTCTCAGCGATAATCCGGTGCTTTTACAAAACCTGCGGCAGCACAGCCGTGCCGATCTCTACGTTCTGTGCATTCCCGGGCCGCAGCGCAAAAACAGGCTGCGTTTTGCCCGGCAAATGGACCTGCCCCCGGTTGCCGGCAACGACGTTTATTTCGTCGAACCGGACGATTTTTCGATCCACAAAACCCTGCGGGCCATCGACTGCAACACCGCCCTTTCCCGCATCGCTAAAGAAGAATTGGCCTCGCCGCAGGCCTGGCTGAAATCGCCGCAACAAATGGCCGAGGCGTTTCCCGATTGCCCGGAAGCCCTGGAAAACACCGGGAAAATCGCTGAACTCTGTCAATTCCAGCTAAAAAACAACGGCGCCATTTTCCCGCAAGCGCCGGCGCCGGGCGAATTGACAGACATCGAATATCTCCGAAAACTCTGCCGTAAAAACATCCAATGGCGTTATAAAGAAACTTCACCGGCCATCGAAAAGCGGCTCAAAAAGGAGCTGTCGATCATCGAAGAAAAAGGATTTGCCACCTATTTTCTCGTCAGCCGCGATATCGTTCGCCACGCCACCCGCACCTGTGGACGCGGTTCGGCAGCGGCCAGTCTGGTGTCGTATCTGCTCGGCATCACCCACGTCGATCCCATTCGCTACGATCTGTTTTTCGAGCGCTTTCTGCACCGCGGTCGCCTCGATCCGCCGGACATCGACATCGATTTTGCCTGGGATGAACGCGATGATATTCTCGATTATATTTTCGATAAATATGGCGAAGCGCACACCGCGATGATCGCCAATCACGTCTGTTTCAAAGGGCGGGCGGCCTTGCGCGAGATCGCCAAAACCTTCGGTCTGCCCGATGCGGAAATCGGCCGCATCAGCAAAAAACTGGGTGGTTACTCGGTGCAGAGCATCGCCAAAACCATCGATTTTCACCCCATTTTTCGCGGCCTCGAGCTCGATGATCCGTGGCCGGAAATCATTAAATTGGCCGACCGCATCAATGGTTTTCCACGCACTATTTCCGTGCACTGCGGCGGCGTGGTCATCACGCCCGAACCGGTCGCCACTTACATTCCGGTGGAAAAAGCGCCCAAGGGCGTGCAAATTGTGCAGGTCGAAAAAGATCAGGCTGAGGAAATCGGGCTGATCAAGCTGGATATCTTGGGCAACCGCTCTCTCGCTGTCATCCGCGATGCCGTGGCTGCGGTGAAAAGCAACCTCGGCATTTCCATCGACTTCAACGAAGTGAAACCGCAACTCGATCCGGCGACACAGCAGCTCATCAAAACCGGCGATACCATCGGTGTTTTTTACGTGGAATCACCCGCGATGCGGCAATTGCAGTGCAAAGCCAAAACCGGCGATTTCGAACATTTGGTGATCCACAGCTCGCTGGTGCGGCCGGCGGCGAACGCTTTCAATCGCGAATATTTGCGGCGGCTGCACGGCGGCGATTGGCAACCGCTGCATCCGTTAGTGGAAAAAATTTTAGAGGAAACTTACGGCATCATGTGCTACCAGGAAGATGTGTCGCGGGTGGCCATTGCGTTAGCCGGATTTTCAGAATCGCAGGCGGACGGTTTGCGCAAGGTTTTTAACAAAAAAAACAACGCGGAAAAAGTGGCGCAATTTCAGGAAGATTTTTATTTCGGCGCCCTGAAAAAAGGCGTTGCACCGGAGACCGTTGAAAAAATATGGCAGATGATTATGAGCTTTTCCGGCTACAGTTTTTGCAAGCCGCACAGTGCCAGCTATGCCATGGTTTCGTTCAAATCGGCGTGGTTGCGGGCGCACTATCCGGCAGAATTTATGGCTGCCGTGCTTTCCAATCAGGGTGGATTTTACAGCGCTTTCGCTTATATTTCCGAGGCCAAACGCATGGGAATCGAGGTTTTGCCGTTGGATATCAACCACAGCCGGAAACACTATTTTGGTGTGGGGAAAAAGCTGCGCATCGGTTTTATGCAGGTGAAAGGCCTGAGTGACCGCGCGCAGGAGAACCTGCTGGAAGAGCGGGAGAAAAACGGCCTTTTCGGCAGCTTTGATGAATTTATGCAACGCACACAAACCCTGCCGGCGATGGCTGTCATTCTGGTAAAAGCCGGCGCATTTGATAAAATTGAAACGATGGAACGGCGGCCGCAACTTTTGTGGCGCATCGCGCGCGAGAAAGCAGCAGCGATGCGGCCAAAAAAACAAACGGTGCAAGCATCCCTATTCGATGAAGCCGAAGAATCCAGCCTGCTGCACCAAACGAATCGGAGAAAAACGCCGTCGCCCAAGCTGCGCGCTTTCGATTTGAAAACCACCCTGGCGCAGGAAGCCGAGACGCTGGGTTTTCTCGCCAGCCGCCACCCGCTGACTTTTTACAAACACCGCGCACAAGCACAAAAAGTTGTGCCAGCCAAAGATCTGGCGCAATTTGTCGGCAAAACTGTGCGCACGGTAGGCTGGTTCGTCACCGGGAAACTGGTGCGCACCAAAGACGAACAGGCGATGGAATTCATCAGTTTTGAGGACACCACCGCGATTTACGAAACCACGTTTTTCCCCAAAGTCTACGAAAAATACTGCCACATGCTCAGCCACGGGCAGCCGTATATTTTAACCGGAAAAGTAGAAGAAGATTTTGGCGCGGTGACTTTAACCGTGGCGCGGTTGGAGAAGATGTGAAGAAAGAAGCATTGAAATGGAATACGAGTCCTACTTAAACATCAAACCTTGCCTTTTCTGGCAACGATATTAAAATGATAAAAATACTTCTCCCAAAGAATCTCGGTAGATGCGTATTCGTTAGTGCCATAAAAATAATCGATAATCACTTCCCGCAACCGGGTGAGTTCTTTTAAGTGAGATGTGATTGTTACATTTTCAATGGTTAAAAAAACAAGTTCCAATGCTCGATCGACAGCTTTCAGGCAGTACTCATCCTTATTTTTTCGTTTCCAGTTCAGCGCCCTGCTGACTTCGCTGCCAATATTGGCCATTTGCTCAGATAAAGACATCGCTGCCCAACGCCCCTCTGCGAGATTTTTATGTTGATAGGCCATTGAATTACCTTTTTATCCACTTATTGGTTATAGCCACTATTTCTGACGAATAGATTCATCATCAACGCCACGGCTCCGATTTCCCTGTGCCGGGCGAATATTTATCATCGAGTCATATTCAATAAAATCATCGTCTTCTTCCATCTCGGGATAGTAGTTAATTCCCCAAAGGCTTTCCTGTATTGATTTGTTCGCAAGACACAGCGCTTCAAGGTCAGAATGCAATTCTGCATCGATGGCGACGATTCCCAAATCGACATCGACAACGGCTTTCACCATTTCCCCGAAACCGGCTTCAGCTATTGCTGTTAATTCATCAATTGAGATTTCATTTTCGAGTATTTGCATTTTTCTTTCAAAGGGTAGTTGTGCAAAGAATAGTTTTGCAAATATAGAATTTATTTTAATTCATGCAAACAGTGAGTTCTAACGAAACCACCTTTTTCCCCAAAGTTTACGAAAAATACGGCCACATGCTCAGCCACGGCCAGCCGTATATTTTAACCGGAAAAGTAGAATAAGATTTTGGCGCGGTGATTTTGACGGTGGAGTAAATTATAGCGCAGCTGCAAAGCACAACATGAAATAAATTCGGAAGGACGTAAAATCATTTTTTCACTGCAGCCCCTGTTTTAACCATTTGCATTTCAATCAATATTTTCCTACTTTCGCCGCACTAAATTTTGCCAATTCAAGAAAATCTTAATACTGTCAACTCTGGAGACACCATGGATTCACCAAAACAATGTTTTAACTGCAAAACTGAAGAAACGCAAATTCCACTCATCGTTTTATCATACAACAGCCAGGAGCTGCACATTTGCCCGCGCTGCATGCCGGCCATCATTCATCAGACCGAGACGATCACCGGGAACTTGCCGCAAAAATAAGGATCAGGCTGTGTGAAAACGAAAATATTATGAATAGAACTACTGAACTAAATTGCATTTTTCAGACAGGATTACAGAATGAACAGGATTTAAATTCTTTCATCCTGGAAATCTTGTTTATCCGGTCAAATTAACTCTTTTTCGCTGAAGTTTGCACATGTAATTCAAGGAAGTATATTTTTTTGGTTTTGGTTTTCACATAATCTGTGTACTTGGCAATCAATCCTTCCGGATGCCAAATCATCTATTTTATTATATTAAATCCCGCTTGTACCTGGAATGGTATTCTTGGATATTTTTGTTGCTTAGCATTTTGTCCATTAATTTAGTAACTAAAATCTTCTCATCATTTCCCAATTCAACCATCAAAATCTAATTTACACTTTTCTTTTCGCATTCATTGATACCATTTGCAATCTTGTGGAATAATCCATAATACCGGCTTGTTAATTATTTCCGATTATATCATTCATTATTTTTATTAACTACAATCTTTGGAGATCAGATATGAAAATTATTCGCACATTTTTACTTTCGGCTTTCGTTTTCGCATCGTTACAAGCGATGCCGCTTATGGAAGGCGCTGAATACAGCATCGATAAAGCCCACTCGAACATTGGCTTTAAAGTAACGCACATGGTCCTGGCCAAAGTTCGTGGTGAGTTCAAAAAATACGATATAAAACTCACGTATGATGAAGCCAACATTGAGAAATCCTCAGTTGAGGTCACAATTGAGGTTGCCAGCATCAACACCGAGGAGGAAAAACGTGACAATCACCTGCGCAGCCCGGATTTCTTTGCAGCAGAAGAGTTTCCGTCTATAACCTTCAAAAGTAGCGCCATCAAAAAAGAGGGCGAGCAACTTTTTGCCATTGGTAAATTGACGATTCGCAATGTGACAAAAGAAATTAAATTACCCTTCGAAATCACCGGAAAAATCGTTGATCCCTGGGGCAACACCCGCATCGGTGTGGAAGCATCATTGAAAATTAACCGCAAGGATTACGGTGTGAATTGGAGCAAAGTCATGGATAACGGTGGTTTCGTCGTCAGTGATGATGTGCTCATCGAGATTCAGGTTGAGGCTATTCAGAAGAAGTAAAGTAGTATATTATTGATTCCATCACTTTGGAGTGATGGAATCAATCATCTTTCACCTATGTTGTTTACCAAATCTCCCCGGTTTAGCCATTCCCCTTTTCTTCGCTACATTCGCGTCTTTCTCTTGCCCGGTCTTTGGTTTATTTAAAAGGAAATCCGCCCAATCCGCCCTGCCAGATTTCTGCAAAACATTTCTGATCCACTGCCTGTTTTCCTTTTTATACCAAAAGAAAAATTTGTTTTGATCCTGTTTTTGCTTATCGGATTTCGCGGTAAAAACCGGCTTGAGTGTGTACGGATGAAATCCGGAATAATAAATGACGGTGGCGACGGTCATCGGTGTTGGGGTGAATCCTTGTACCTGCTCCAGTTTGAAGCCCAAATCTTTGGTTTTAACCGCCACGTCTGCCATATCTTCCAGCTCGCAACCGGGGTGTGCTGAAATAAAATAGGGAATCAATTGCTGGTTCAAGCCTGCTTTTTTACAGATGGCTTCGAACTTCTTTTTGAACTGGTGAAAGAGTTTAAACGAAGGTTTGCGCATTAATTTCAGCACAGAATCCGATGTGTGTTCCGGCGCCACTTTTAATCGTCCGGAAACATGATGTGTTACGAGTTGGCGGATGTAATCATCATAATGGTTTTGTTTTGCCGTTTCGGGGTTACTACTGGCTAAAATATCGTAACGGATGCCGCTGCTGACAAAGGCTTTTTTAACGTCAGGATGGGCGGCCACTTCTTTATAAATATCGATCATCGCTTTGTGGGACGTATCGAGATTATCGCAAATCGTCGGATGAATACAGGATGGGCTGACGCAGCGGTCGCAAATCGATTGCACTTTCCCCTTCATTTTGTACATATTTCCCGACGGCCCCCCCAGGTCACTAATATAACCTTTGAAATCAGGCATTTGCGTAACTTTATCAACTTCCTGCAGAATTGATTTCTGCGAGCGGCTGGCAATAAATTTCCCCTGATGAGCAGAAATTGTACAAAAACTGCAACCGCCAAAGCAGCCCCGATGCATATTCACAGAGAACTTTATCATCTCATATGCCGGGATAGCGCCCCGGTTTTTGTATTTGGGATGCGGCTGGCGTGTGTACGGAAATTCATACGATCGGTCGATTTCCTTTTCGGTCATCGTTGCAAACGGCGGATTGATGATGAGCGTTTTGTTGGCTACCCGCTGAATTAACCGAAACGCATTTGTTTTATTGGATTCGCGCTCGATATATTTAAAATTGGCAGCAAAAGTTTTCTTGTCCGCAAGGCATTTTTGATGGGAGGATAACTCCAAATCCTGCCAGCTTTTATTTTTTGGCAGTGCCTCATTTGCATCGATCAGCAGAGCTGTCTGCGGGATTGTTTTCAATGAATGAAACGGGACGCCTTTTTTCAGCAGCCGCAGAATCGCCTGCAAAGGCTGCTCGCCCATCCCGTAAACCAGCATGTCCGCACCGCTGTCCACCAAAATCGAAGGCTTTAGCTCATCAGACCAATAATCATAATGGGTCACACGCCGCAATGATGCTTCGATACCGCCGAGCAATACCGGAGTATCGGGATAGAGTTTTTTCAAAATTTGGCTATAAACCACCGCGGCATAATCCGGCCGGAATCCGGCTTCGCCACCGGGCGTGTAGGCATCGTTTGAGCGTAGACGTTTGTTGGCCGTGTAATGATTCACCATCGGATCCATGCACCCGCTGGTGACACCGAAAAACAAACGCGGCGCTCCCAGTTTTTTAAAATCGCGCCAATCGTCACGCCAGTTTGGCTGCGGAATTATGGCAACTCGCAAACCTTCCGCTTCGATGGCGCGGCCGACAGCAGCGTGCCCGAAAGCCGGATGATCGACATAGGCATCGCCGGAAATCAAGATCACATCCAGCGTATCCCAGCCGCGCTGTTCAACTTCTTTTTTCGTAATTGGCAGCCAATCTGCAAGGGGTCTTTGGAGCATTTTTTATACCAGCTTATAATTCGATTCAAAACGAAATGTGAAATATCGCGGAAGATCTCTGTGAACAGGAAATCTTTTTGGAAAGGTAATTTATCAACCCAATTTTGAATTGCAATGTTAAAATGACTGTGCCGGCAATTGCTACGGTCGCCGCTGTATTTTAATTTGATTTTCAGTTTTGTGCTAACTAAAAGCTAACACCAATCGATTAATAGAAATTTCAGCAAATTTATACGATTGCTGTAATTATGCCCCATGCGTTCATTTTTTTTATGGACAATTAATTCTGGCGGGCTGATTTCACTATTCCGGTGATACCGATTCAAACTGCATAAATGCTTCCTGCACATGCTGCTGCAACGCGAGAACAGCGTGGTTAGTTGCGTCCACAGCTACGGCATGCGTGAGCTGGTCGATGGACGATTTGAGGTAGATTTTTGCATTCTCAACTTCATTTTTGTCTTTATACAAGTCACTGATAACTTTCAAAGATAATGCTTTGTTATAATGGGCGTTGAGCATATCCGGTTGCAGTTGCAGGGCATTCTCATATGCTTTTACAGCCAACGCATACGATTCGATAGCCTCATCATTCCGATTGGTCTCAACCTGAATTCCGGCTAAATTTGCTGCTGCAACTCCTTTATCATAATAAATTTTCATATTTTGTGCATCCCGCTCGATGGCTGCATCGAAACTTGACATCGCCGCTTCGAAAATTTGCACTGCCGCTTCATAGTTTCCCTGGCTAATCAAAACATCTGCAAGTAATGTTTGTGCCTGTCCCCGTTTTTGCGCAACCAGGGCTTCACGATAAAATCCGTTTTGGTCCATTGAAAACGATTTAATAGCGACATTAAAACATAATTTGGCATCGTGTTCTTCTTTATTATCATAATAAATTTTACCGAGATCAACCAACACATTTCCCAACTCAAAATGGGCGTGCATCATTTGAGGATTTATTTTACAAAGTTTATGATAAAGATTTTTAGCATTGTTATAATATTTGATGGCTTGCGCCCGCTCAGCACGAATTTCGTGAATTCTGGCCACCTTTTCATTGGCAAAAGCCTGGTTAAAAAATACCTGCGTATTTTCCGGTTCTGCGGTCAAAACCATTTCATAGAGTTTCACTGCGTTGAGATAATGAAAAAAAGCGTCGTTGTGCTGGCTAAAACTAACTTGCAACTCCCCGATGGCCAGATTAACATCAGCCAGATTCTTCACGACTTGGATCTGTGTTTTATCATAATCCAGCAATTTGGCAAAACAATCTCTGGACTGTTGGTAGCTCCAAAGAGCCTGCCCCTTTGCTGTTGTTTGATTTTGCAGCTCACCCAAATGCAACAAGGCTTTGCCTCGATTGTACAGAGAATGGCTGTTGTCCTCCCGCAGTTCGAGTGCAGAATCGAAGGCAGCAACCGCTATTTTGAGGCAATCGATGGCCTCTGTAGTTTGTTTCCCCGAGATAAACAGCACGCCGCTGCCAAGATACGCATCCCCTTTTTTCTGGTAAAACTTGCTTTGTTTTGGCGCCATTTCGATAATCTGATCAAAGGATTTTATGGCATTTTTAAATGCCATCAGCGCCGCATCCACATCTTCGAGGGAGCTAAATAGATAAGCCGATTTTGCAGCCGCAAGCCCCTGATTGTAGAGCGCCGTCATGTCATTGGCATTCTGCGAACAAATCTGTTGATAGATCAAATAACTTTGTTCCAGAGTTTCTGCAGCCTCCTTATTGCCATGGGTCAAAGCCTGGACTGTTGCCAACAATTGCATCGCATTTGCTCGATTATTGGTCAAAACCGAATTATTTGGAGAAAACTTCAACACGCTTTCAAAGGCAGCAATCGCTTTGTACAAATATTTGTCTGCTTTCAGCGGTGCCCCTTTGGCAATTTGTATATCTGCCAATTGTGTCCATGCCAGCCCCAAATTATTATTTATGAGGACTGAATCCTGATATTTTTGTGCCAGTCTTTCGAGGCCATCGATTGCTTTGGTGCAGTTTTTAATCGCTTTTGTTGTTTCTCCAAATCGTTCAAAAACAGTCGCCTGTAACAAAAGATAATCAACTTTGAAAAGATTAATATTTAGCTCTTGCGGCATATTTTTCCAGGCAACATCGATATTTTTCATCAATTTGTCTAATAAAACCTCGGCATCCTTGAATTGCGCCCGGTCAATTTGTACCCGGATTTCCAAACGGTTAATAGCAATATTTTGACTGAGAAATGAGATATTGTTCTGTAGTGAAGCCTTGTTTTTAATTTGCTCGTTAGCATATTTGCAATATTTTTCTGCAACTTCATATTCAGCCTCATGCAGGCTAACGACCGCCATCTGCAAATAGACTTCCGATTTTCCTAAATTTGCCGACAAATTTTGTTCCGCGACCTCCAAAACCTCGTCATGCAGATTTAATGCCTGCTGCAGATTTTCTTTAGCCTGCTCAAAATAGCCGTTGGAAATTTGTATTCGTGCGAGGGCACAGAGGCATTGCGCTTTTCCATTCAATACATCTGGAATAGTTATGCCATTTTCAAGGGCACTCTCAATTATTTTTAGTCCGCGGGTTAAGTGGTCGATAGCTTTTCCGGTATTGCCAATTTCTACCTCAAGTTGGCAGTAATTTAACAATATTTCCGTTTGCAACAGCATTGCGTTCAAATGATCCGGCGCGCCTTTAAGAAACTTTTCGATATCAGCAAGATTTTCATCCATCAGCTCCGCTGCATCAATGTATTTTGCTGATATGAGGTAGATTTTAGCCAAACCCGATAAATATTTAGCACGTACAATTTGCAATGAATTTGTCGACGGAAAGAGATTGTGATTTTTCCGATAAAGTCGGTCCGTCTCATTGTAGCATTTTTCGGCTTCGCTATATTGTCCGAGCTCCAGAAGTAAATCACCGTAATCGATGCGCAAATTCAGTGCATTGCCAAATCTTTCCACACTCAGTTGTTCAATTCCAACGGCTTTATCATTTATTTGGACAGCTCTCTCATAGCTGACAAGCGCAGTTTTATACTCCGCTAAATGGGCGTCAATAGCCGCAAGGCGGGCATTAACCAAAGTCAGTCCCTGTGTTGCCCTGATATTTCTACTCTCAAACCAGCGCACATTTGAAAAATATTCATCCGCAGTCTGGCATGCACTTTTTGCCGCTGCAAAATCATAGTTGTGGATAAAAATTTCTGCTTTTTGCAGCGCAATTGAGCCGAGTAAATTGTTGATTTCACCATTTTTTGGCAGCGCCCAAAGTTGAATTTTTGTCTGCTCTTCAGCATCATCGAGGGTTTTCATCGCTGCCGTTAATTGCATATATTTAATCTGCAATGTCGCATGCGCATTTAAAATTTCCGCGAGAAAAAGCGTTGCCGACAAATTCTCATCCGTACGCACATGTTCTTTCGCAAAGTCGATCGCTATTCGGAAATGGCTATCAGCCTCATGATAATAGCCATAATCTGCATTTAAGCACGCTGCTTTCCAATAAATATCTGCCCGTTCTTTGAGTTGAAATCCCGTTGAGCTGTTAAAAACTTTGTCATCATAAACTGCCAACGCCGCAGATACCCTTGAAAAAACCAAACTATTTTTCCCCTGTTGCTGATATTCCCGTGCCAGGCGTATTTGCAGCCGGGAATAAGTATTTATTGCCGGCACAAACGTCGGTGATTTTTGCAGCAGATCGTCGAGATCTCTTTGCGCAATTTCATAACGTTTCAGACGCTCCTCACTTTGATCCAATAACGGATACCCCTTGGCCTGTTCTATTGCGATGAGAATATTATTGAGTTGGCCAGCGGCAAAACTTTTATCTTTTTTCAATAGTTGAGAAAAACAAATCATCGCTTCTGCAAAGCTGCTCGTGCTTAACGACATGGTTTCTTGTTGCTGCAAAACCATACCACGCTGAAATATCACCGCCCCTTTGCTATTTATCGCATCAAAATCATCCGGATCCCCGTTGATTATTTCATCGTAGGCATTTTGAGCGGCTTTCAGAAAATGCAAAGCCTGCTTTTTAGTGCCGTACATTTGAAAAAACCAGGCGATATTTTGCAACACTCTCCCCTGCCAAAACGTGCTTTTCACAATCAGATGATGAACTATATCCAGCAATGCGTAAAGCAGAGTTCGGTCTTTGTCTTCAAAAGCTTTCTCGAAAACAAGAATCCACTGAATGATACTTTTTTCCCAGTCACTTCTGTTGCGATGGTAAATTACTTCGCATATTGCATATTTATCGCCTTGCTCACATTGTTTTTGGAAATATTTCTCAAGATAAAAGTGAGAATCAACAAGTACTTTTTTACTGTAGGTTTGCATGTCGTGACTGGCCGTGGGATAAAATCGATAGTAGATTTTATTTTGAAAAGTCGTTGATTCAGTAAAACTATAATGGATTATGGAATGGAACCCTGGCTGAGTTGCCTCAAAATGAAGGTTTTCTCCCAAATAAAGATACATCGATAAATCAAAATAGCGAGCCGCGCTGAGGGCAATTAGTGAATAGGCTCTTTCTCTGCCGATGAATTGCAGCAATTTCCGCATATGAAAAAAGTTTTTTTTGACTTGCACACTGTCGGGCGAAAAATCTGATTCATACACTTCTTTGTTTCGATCAATGCAATCCGAAATGATATCTCTGCAAATTCCCAGTTGATACGGAGAAAGTTCGTCTTTTTGATCAGACAGGCAATGGAAGATATGCGCATATTCCGGAAAATCTCCATTCCAACATTCTTTCGCTCCTTGATTTCGTATATTCCCTTTGGCTGTGATGGGATATAGTCGATCTTCCTCTGATTGAGCAACCCCGGGATTCAGCTTCTCCACCGGAACATGCTCCTGCGACGTCAAAATCACGGAGATACCAAGGTCAAGATTCAATTTATAGATTAAAGGGAACAGCCATTTTTGCACCAGAAAATTATGGACATCGCTGAATCCGGCACCACATTCCGGATAGTTGTCGAAAAGTAAAACCGTTTTTTTCGGCGTCGATGTCATTTGAATTGACGCGTTCAACTCTTCAGCGAAAACATCTGCAAGAATTTCAGGGATATCCTGATCCGCCCGCATTTGCAAATAGCCGTCTATCTTTTTTTCAGTAAGCCCGGTTATGTTTTGATAGGCAGAAAACTGCGATTTTAATGTGATTTTGAACAAGCGCAAAACATCCTGACTCAATCCATCCCAGCGTGTTGATTCCAGCAATTCCCACAACTGTACCAAAAATAAACGATCACGTTGATGATGGCTCGTTCGAATAAAGTGCCGGTTAAAAACTCCCTTTTGGTAAAGATAGGATACGGTGAGTAAATCGAAAATTGGGCAGAAAAAATAGTTATGCGAAAGGCGTGTCCGTAAACTAATTAGAGATGAGACGGGCTCATTTGCGATTGTGTGTGCGCAGCGCCCCTGAGAAATATCAAAATAAGCAAGGTGAAAGGCATTTGCGTATAGCGTTTCAATTTCCTGTAATAACCTGGTTTTACCACTTCCACTTGCACCAAATACTGAGAGAATAGCCCCACCATCAGCCTGGGCACCTAATATACTTTTCAGTTTTTCGAGCAAGAAATATTGTGTATTCACTTCCCCGGCGTGATTTTCCACCAAATTGGAATTGCTTTCCACGGATCGTTCACTGGAATTGAGCATTCACCTGTCCCTGGTGTGAAGTTCAACATACTATCAGAGTTTTCGTTTTTCGCCTGTTCCGATTAAATTGTTTCAATCACAACAATAAAATCAGAGACTGTCAGGTCGGCAGGTTATACTCTGAAAGAAAACTATAAAGTTTTGATTTTATTATATTTTCAGGAGAATCTTTTAATTTTTTGAGCGCTGCGCATTCCGTATATAAAAGAAATTAAACCAAAACAATTGTAATAATACACCCATTACAAAAGAATACAAAATCCACGGTCTCTTGCGGAGATAAAATTATCATTTTCATGAGATTTATTGAATCTAACAAAGACAATTTTCGAGTCTTACAATATTAGCAACGAGAAATGATGAGGGGAGATTTATAAGCGCAGTGATTCCCCATGTTTTTTTAAAGGAATGGATGAATGTTCCGGAGCACCAGCACGAAAGGAAAGATGAGTCGAATGGATTGCCAAAAGTAAATTGGATTTTAAAAACAATGGCTCTGTTTAAAAGACAAGTTGAATTAAAGCCAGCATTTTCAACTTCTTGTAAAAATATAATGTTACCTATATTGCAAAAATTAGTCTTTTCAAAAAGTCTACAAAACTATGCCACCCCTCCGGGGTTTAAATATTTGGATTTTCAGTGCTATAATCATATCATCCCTCCGGGATTAAAAAAATTAATCTGTTTTGTTATGCTGCAAAACCCCGGAGGGGTGCAATGATTATAACTCGGTGAACTCAAAAAAACCGGAGAACCCCGGAGGGGTGGCATATTCACCGCTGGCTGAGTTAATTGGATAGCCAGACATACCGTTTCTTAAACAGAGCGAAAACAGTTAGTCATCAAAAATTATCCCCTGGTGCAGAAGGTCTTTCTCAAGCTGAGCAGCATTTAAGAAATGAATTGTGCGAAATCCTTGTTGCGCCGCTTTTTCAATATTGGATGTTAAATCGTCAATAAAAAGACAATTTTCAGGTCGAACACCCAATTCCTGCGCCACATGATCGAAGGTTTTGTGGTCATGTTTTGTGGATTTCATTTCAAATGAAAGAAACCGCTGATCCAATTTTTGCAAGAAATCATGTTTTTGATCAATATAATCAATCCATTCCCGGGCGTGGTCTGAAAGCAGCACGCGTTTATATTTTGAAAGTCGGGACAGAAGGGACACCATGCCAGGCACGGTTTTTTTAAAGGATTCCCTCGCCAAGTCACCCAAAATTTTCGGGCTCGAATTAAAGCCCGAAAGATTTAACACAGTATTCCAGTATTGAACCTCCGTTAGATCACCCTGAAAAAAAGAGACAAGATGGTGCCCGCCAAAATATTCACGAATAGCATCTTCAGTTACTTTGAGTTGTTTCGCGGCAGGCTCAACCATCCAGAAAAGTCCGCCGATGAGCGTTTCTGCCAAATCGAATATCAATACTGGTTTTTGCATTTTTTACTCGCTTTAATTCCACAGCAATTTTGCTCAGAATATCGTCACAATCCGTTCAAAGGTGAGAAACCGGGGACAATTTGTACCCTGGTGGTGGCGTATTTCTACAGAATGCCGGTCATCAACCGATAATCTCCATTGCCATAATCATCACGAAAATAATAGGTTATACCCTGTTCCCGGTATTCCCAAATTTCGTAAACCGCCTGCCGGGATTGGCTATACTGGTGCCGGACGTTATCCGGCGGGCCGTTGATGAGGTAAATTCGACCGCGGTCCGTGCGCCACCCATCCATCGAGCCAAACCGGAAACGTCTATTGGCATCTTCCACACGGTAAAAAAATTCTTCCAGCAACATATTTTTATCACTGTGTTTATCCGGATTGCGATCCTTCCAAAATTTCTTGAACAAATTGTTCTGTTCTTCACCTTCCGCTTTGCTCAACGCTTTCCATTCATTTTTTGGCATTATTAACTTGAGCGGTTCGACCAGAAAGGAGATATTTTGCAATTGCTTGTCGGTGAAATTGTATTGAGAATACAGCCGGATTTTACTCGAATCGCTGGCAGTTCCCTGCGATGCTGAGATATGCAGAGTCGAGGCGCCAAGCGCGATATTTTCCGGAGAAAGCCGCAGCCAAAAATTACCCACGGAGGTCGAGCACCTTGTGGATATTTGATTTTTAAAGAAGATTTTTTTCTGATGATCACGAACATTATAATCGAGCACTAATTCCTCTTCTGGCTCAATTCCTGCAATCTGAAGCATAGCAAAAATCGGCTTTGAATATACTTTTTGATCAAGCGGAACGATGCTTTCCTGACTTAACATCGCCAGCGAATCCTGAACGAGTACCGGATCAAAAACCGTTAATGGTTTCCCAATCTCGGTCAGCTCAATTTTGTGCAAATACAATCCAAGGCTTTTGGCATTGCCATCCGTCACCATCACCCGGGCGTTATATTCATCCGGTTCGACCTCGATTGCTTCGATAAAACGCACATATTTATCATCGCCAATGGCTTCGGGAAATGAGGCAACTTCAATCTTTTTTTGTCGATCACGTATTTTTGTCTTCAGTTTATCTTTTGTTGAATTCACTGCGAGAGTCAGTTTCACCTCGGCCCGAAAAACTGAATCCGTTTGAATGAAAAGTAAATCTTTGTACTTCACTTCTGTGATAAAGATGATTTTTACAAAGCCCGGCTTTTCCCCGGAGCCTGTCGCGATGTGGTAGGCTGCGTTTAGCCGAGTCGAGTAAAACTGTTTAAAATGCGCTAATCTGCCCTGATTGCAGCCGGTGAATGTGAGCACAATAAACAGCAGTAGTATTTTATTTACACTATTTTGAAATTTCATACCGGAGTAGTCCATATTAAAAATCTGTGCCAATGGAAAAAAGATAATTTGGTTTACTTGTCTGCAATATATCACTACGCCATGCGGCATCCATGCGGAGTAGAAATATACCCAGGTTTACGCGAAATCCCCAGCCATAACTCCAAGCCACGTCCTTTAACCGCCGTTTTCCGGATGGCAGCCTTTCCGATGCCCGGAACTCGTCTTCCCACGCTGAACCAATATCTGTAAATGCTGCCCCGCGAATATTGGTAATCCAAAGTGGCAATGGAAAGCGCATAATAAAATAATCAACAAGCGGAAATCGAAATTCGGCGTTGAATAAAAAGTAGCGTGTCCCAACTTGTTCATAATAATCATAACCACGCAACGGTGTAGTAATCTGGCTAAAGTAGAAATCAGTAATATCGATTCGACTTAATCCGCGGGCAAAATCATAATTTAACCAATTATCCTGGCCACCCAGAATGAAGCGGTAAGGATTACGGCCACCACTGTACCCGCCGCTTAAGCGGACAGCCAGGTTTGATTCCCGCGTAATCGGGATATAATGGCGGAAATCAATCAGGCCGGTATAAAATGACAGCACGTCAGAAGCGATGTCCGGCGAGGCAAAAAACGATAATTTATACCGCGTTCCCGAGTAGGGTCCATAAAAACGAAAATCCGTATTGTCCGCAACCAAAGCCAAAGTGGAGGGGATCGCTTTCGTTGTTTTTATAGGCAAATCGTATAACAGATTTTGTTCGCGCAAATAAGTGTAGCCAAAATTCAATTCGAGCCGTTTAAACCGATTAAAGGGATACTGCAGATTTAATTGCCCGCCCATGTGCTGCAAGCGTTCAATCCCCTGCCCCGTATTATAATAATTTGAAAAATGAAATGCCTGCAGTCCGACATCCCAACGCCGCGGCAAATAGGCCCAACTCACAACCGCATCGCTATTTGCCAGACTTCGGATTATATTTAATCCAAGGCCAACACGGTGATTGCCAAGCAGATCGCTGACAATAAATTGCGTATATCCTTGCACACCCCAAAATGGATCGTAGCCGCCATAACCACCGACATAATCGAGGGTGAATTTGGGGGTGTAATGGCGTTTGATAAACTGACCGTTTGCCAAAAGACGCTCATTTTCAGGTAATTCGGCATTGTCCGTCAGAGAATTTCTGCTTTCAGTAAATTTGTTCTTCTTAAAATCATCATCAAAGACAAATTTGCGAAATGGCCGCTGCTCTTTTGAAAGCCTGGTTGAATCAGCGTCTTCCAAAAATATCTCCGGAAAATCACGGAATTTAAGACCACTGTCTTTTCGAAAAGCTGTCGGTGGTATCGAGTTCAAAGTATCGCTGAGTGAAAACGGATCCTTGCTTAAATAAATATCGTATCCACCCGCATAAAAACTGGTAAACGCCAGCCGCTCTGTATTTGCGGAGGTCGTCAGCTGATTTGCACCGCTGATCAAATTTGTCATCGGTTTTTCTAATCCACTGGACATGAAATGCACGTAGATATTATCGATGCCATTTCTATCGGAAACAAAAAGCAATGTATCTGCTGAACCATAAAAAACCGGCGATTTATCACTGTACGGATCTGTGGTGATTTGCTCAATTTCCCCACCGTCTTTTGAAATAATATAAATATCTGTATTATCGAAAGATCCGGCAGGTAAAATACGATCCCTATCTTGCGGCGAATAAACGCTGCGATCCGAGGTAAATGCGATTATTTTGCCATCGGGAGACCATGCAGGTTCCAGGTCTGAAAACCGGTCATCGGTCAAATTTCTAACCGCATTATTTTCAATATCCCAGGTATAAATATCGCTTTGTCCGCGGGAGGTGCCCATAAATGCGATTAAATTTCCCTGTGGCGACCAGGCCGGTGACCAAACGCCATTTAATTCTGGTCGAACCAGTTTTTTAATCTTTTTGCCGGTAAATGAATCCACAATATAAAGGACATCATCGTGTCCGGCCTTGGCGGCAAAAACGATTTCCTGACCATCCGGAGACCAGGAGATGCCTGGCCGCAACCATTTAAATTCTTCCAGGGTGTTTTCTTTTTGTCCGCCAATTAATTTCTTCGCTTTTTTTCCGTCGACGGTCGAAAGGACGTGAATGTAAAACGCACCGTTGTTATCGCTTAAATAGGCAAGCCGGCTGCCATCCGGGCTCAGCGCAGGGCTATTATTGACAAAATTAATATCTTTTTGATGATCTGTGACTGCTTCTGCAAAATCTACCGGTTTTTGCCGGGAGGCGATTTCCGGCCAATACAATTCCTTCATGTCTTCGTGCCAGACTTTGGTCAACTCCATTTGCGTCATTCCGAAGACGGTTTTAAACGTGCGCTCAACATTTTTTTGCTGCTTCAGCACACGATTGAGCTGGGCAATTTTGCCGATGCCATATTTTCTTTCAACCCAATAGAGAAAGGCCTGGCCGCCTTTATAGGCCAGGAATCCATTTAAAAATGGGATGGGTTGCAAATAATTTGACAGAACAGCATCACGAATAAAATTGTCGCTTTCGGAGTCCCACCGCCGGGAAAAATATTCCGCGCTTCCCTCAGCAAACCAGGATGGCAGCATAAAACCGGTGATTCCTGTAATGATTGATCCCGGCCCGGTGCCGTAAAAAAACTGCAATTGCAAAGCATGCGTCAATTCATGATGAATCACGTGGCGAAATCCTTCGGCAGATCCGTCGTATGGCAATGTCACCCGGTTTTTAAAAAATTCGGTAAAGCCCCCCACAGACTCATCCTGAATTTGTGAGCTCAGGTTCGTCTCTTCGAAATCGTTATGGGAATTATACAGAATAATGACAGAGCGAGCCTGCATTTTGTATCCAATGACCTTGCTGATATGCACGTAAGCTGATTCCGCGACCGCCGCTGTAAATTCTGCAGCAGGCAAACCACCATCGTAATAGTAAATATCATAGTGCTTCGATTGAATATAGTGCCATCGCTGATAATCGTATTGGATTTTATTTTTCCCAAACCCTTGTGCAGCGAGTGGTGAACTCAGGGACACAAAAAGCAGCAAAGTTGTATATAATTTAACTAACATTCGAAAGATGACTCCGTTTCAAAAAATCTGATCACACTTACCGGATTATTGTAAAATATGTAATTTAAAATCTGCTATTTTTTTACTAATTTATTGCGCAACAGGGAGTGTAATTGTAAATACTGCACCACCTTCAGGCTTGTTTTCGACATCAATCCGTCCCTGATGTTTCAATATAATTTGCTGCGTTACGGCCAATCCCAGGCCGCTACCACTGGTTTTTGTGGTAAAAAACGGTTCAAAAATCCGTTCCGGTTCTGCAATCCCGGGGCCGGAGTCTCCAACCTGAATTCGTACATACCTTTTCCCCCACTTAGATATAACATCAAGTGACACCGATATTATGCCTTTATTTTCCATAGCCTGTGCCGCGTTTTGAATCAGGTTTATCATTACTTGCTTTATTCCGTCCAAATCATGTTCCACATTCAGCCCGTCAAAAGCTGTTTCAAGCTGAATCTTGATCGCTTCATCCTGGTAGTCCTGCTGCAGAACGTGCACAATTTTTTCGATCGACGCATGGAAATCAGTCTTTTGCAGTTGCAACTCCCGATCGCGGGCAAAAGTTAAGAAATCCGTTATCAAGCGATTGAGTCTGTCCACTTCGGCAGGAATAAAATCGATCAATTCATCTGCCCTGTTTTCTTTTTCATAGCGTGATTTAATCACCTCTGCCGTGCTTTTAATGATTCCAAGGGGATTGCGTATTTCATGTGCGACGGTGGCTGCCATTTGCCCCATCGAGGCCAGCCGCTGGTTTCGCTGCACCGAAAGGTGCAACTGGGTGTATTGCGTGACAACCCAGTAAATAAATGCGATAGCAATCAGGAAAATTAAAAATGTGAATAATAAACCCCAGTTTAAAGAGCGCTGGAAACCGCGTATCGTATTGAAATGACGAGCTGATGCGTCAACAATTACCACGCCGATGATCGTCCCAAATTCATTTTTCAATGGTGCATAAGCTGTTTTGAAGTAATTGTCACTGACCGAATACATCTTTGAAATGGCCGTTGTTCCTTGCAGGGCCTTCCCAAAAATCAAACTGTCACTTGCCAAATGCGTAACAGGCTCACCGCGCAAATATATAGCAGGATAGGAAATGATGGTGCGAAAATGGCGATCTACAATGGCAATAGCCTGCAAATCATTCTGCCGCTGTTCAGTTTCGAGAATGCCGTTCATAAAAATTAAATCGTTGGGAGAAAGCGTTTCAAAAGAGGATGGTAAATTTTCGAGAACAATATCATATTCGATATTTTCAGCAATTTTTGTGGCGATCAAGCCGAGACGCCCACCCAGCTCCTCATCAATTATCGCTGTTATTTCATCAATAAAAGACCGGTTGATCAATAAATTACTCAGGATAATAAAAAAAGTGAGGGTGCTTAATGATGAAATTACCGTCCATTTATTGGTGAGCAGATTCCGGAAAGATGGTCGTGTTTTATTCATAAATTTGAGAATTGCTTTTCAGCCTAATCTTCCCCGAGAAGTTGTGAACTATCACTTTGTTTGTGCTTTTTAACTTGCCTGATAATTTCATCCAATACATCATTGTGGTCGATCGCTTTCAAACAAGCGCCGTTGCCTTTGGAGCATTCTTTTGTAAAACAGGGTCGGCAATCCATTTCCTGCCAAAATGCTTTGTGCCCGTCTTTCAAAGCGTAGGGGAACCACACGTGCGGCTCACCCGGCCCGAAAATACCAAAGGTCGGTGTTCCAATCGAGGCGCTCAAATGCATGACGCCGCAGTCATTTGCAACATGGATGAAAAAATGCTTGATTACTGCCGCCAATTCGCGCACGGGCAGAATATCCCCAATTATAACCGGGCCAATCCATCCACCAGCAATTTTTTTCGTGATGTTTTCTTCACCGGGCCGGCAGGTGACATAAACCTGCAATCCAGCCTGGGATAGCTTTTGCGCCAATTGCGAATAATTGGTGTAATCCCAAATTTTTGTTGGCCAAGTCGCCCCGGGATGCAATCCAATTATTGGTTGTTCCGGATCAAGTCCCTTGCTGCGCAAATAATGGTAGGCAGAATTCCGCTCATCTTTCGTAATAAAAATTTCAGGTGGCTGGGTTTTTATTTTAATACCCATAAATTTCAAAGAATTTAAATATCGTTCAACGATACTTTCCTGTGGAGCTTTATGGTTTTGAAAGTGCGTATAAAACATGCGTTCAGCCTTTGGATTGCCGCCGACACGAAATTCGGCACCCGAAAGAAAAGCATAGAGAGCAGAGCGGAAGCTACCAAACAAATCGATAATCAAATCAAATTCGCCAGCGCGCAAGGAGGCTATCAACGCGATTTGACGCCGAAAAGCGGCACGGTGGCTTTCAAAAGGATTTCGGTGTAAAGTGGCCGGGATGATTTGATTAAGATATGGATTTCGCTCCAGAATTGGGGCAAACTTCTCTTCGGTTAAATAGGCAATATGTGCGTCGGGATAACTTTTGCGGATTTGCTGAATAAGCGGGGTTGATACAATCACATCACCCAAATGACGAAACCGGCAGATTAATATCCGCGGTTTATCATTCGATTTGAAATCAATTTTCGGTTGTGATCGAAATCCCATATCTTTATTTACCTGTCACCACTTAATCTGTTCATGAATCTTGTTATTCAGCTAAAATTTTCCATTTGAAAAGAGCCGGTATAAACTTCGGTCACGGTGCCTTGCAGTAAATACCTTCCCGAGGTCACGTCAAAGTCTACGCGAAGCGGGCCTCCCGCCGTTTCAAAATCCATTGGATATGTTTTTTTTCGAACCATATTAAGAATTATAGCCGAAGAGACGGTTCCGGTTCCACATGATAAAGTTTCTTCATTGACACCGCGCTCAAATGTACGAATCTGAATTTTGCCATTCTGTTGCGACACAAAATTAACATTGGTTTTTCGAGGTTTAAATTCTGGATGTTCGCAATAATACGATCCAACTTTTTCGACATCTATTTCCTGAATTCTATCAGCAAACAACACGTAGTGCGGGACACCCAAAACAAGATAGCCACCTTCCTGAAAATCGGTGGATTCCAGCGCTGCCGGGTGCAGATTTAGGTTTTCCGGTTTTTGCATTAATAACGAAATAAAGGCCCCATCCACATGTGCCGAATAATGGGCGCCACTCACTTCAAATGTCATTTGGGACCGTGCGATGCCATTTTTATCGGAATAATAGGCACAGGCCCGGGCACCGTTGCCACACATCTCTGCTTCAAATCCGTCTGCATTATAATAGCGCATCTTGAAATCATTTTCTACGCTCTCTTCGATGAGCAACACGCCATCTGCCCCAATGCCCGTTCGACGCGAACAGATTTTACGAATTAAATCATATTCATTCCCGAACATTATCTTTTGGCGATTGTCAATGAGTATAAAATCATTGCCGGTAGCGCTTAATTTTGTGAATCCAATTTTCGTCAAAAACAACTCCGCGAATACTCGTTTATAGGTAATTTGATTTGATAAATTTAATATTTTTCAAGTGTTTTCGTCGATTGTAAAATATAGAAAAGCAAGAGGTGAAAGTCAAAAGAATTAGTGTCAAAAGATTTGTTTCGAAGAAAGAAGACTGGTATAAAAGAAGCATCAATCCGGCACTTTTTGAATTGATGCTCTTCCTGTAATTATCGACTAAAAACTGCGGTTGGAGCACTAAATAAAATTATGAAACTCAATTAAAATTCATAAGAATCGCCAACATTTAAAACATGTGCCTGACGTCCTTTATCTGCCAGTTTGGAAATAAATTTACTGGCATCCTGATTTATCAGATCAAACGTATTGTAATGCATGGGAATAGTCACGCGTGGGTTGAGAAGCTCCACAGCTTTCACCGCGTCTTCGATTCCCATGGTAAAATTGTCGCCGATCGGGAGCAAGGCTGTGTCGATTTTATTCATTTCGCCGATCAGTTGCATGTCGAGAAAAAGGCCTGTATCGCCAGAATGATACAAAGTTTTACCATTAGCAGAAAGCAAAACACCCATAGGATTGCCAAGATAAATTATTTCGTCATCCGTTGTGAAACAGCTTCCATGGTGGGCAATGGTAAATTTCACCCGGCCAAACGGGAATTCATGGGCGCCGCCAATATGCATCGCATGAACATTTTCCAGACCATTTTGCTGGCAATAGGTTACAATCTCAAAATTTGAAATCACCATCGCATTGTTGGCTTTTGCCAGTGCAAATGTATCACCGATATGGTCGCCGTGGCCATGTGTGACAATAATAAAATCGCATTTTACTTCTTCCGGCTTGAGCTTCGCAATGGGATTCCCCGTTAAAAAAGGATCGATTATCAGCCTGTACTCACCGATTTCAACGGTAAAGCATGAATGTCCCTGAAATGTAATATTCATAGCATCCTCCAGCTAAATAATTTGAATTTGAGAGTTAAACAAAGATTTTGGTGTCCTGTCTCCATCCACGTAGATTTTATAGTAATACTTTTTACAAAATGATTAATTCTACTGAATATGTACTCACTTTGTCATTCCCGCATGCTTCAAGTGGGAATCCATGCCAACATCATGGGTAGATTCCCGATAAAAACACTCGGGAATGACGGCTTATTCGTAACGTCAATGACTGACAATAATTTTGAACAATGAGAATTAATACAACAAAACAACCAAACATTATTCCGGTTGCGGGATCTCGCCGTCAACCCACTCCTCACCATTGGGGCCGTATTCTTTTTTCCAGATTGGGACTGTTTTTTTAAGCGTATCGATCACAAATCGGCAGGCATCAAAGGCATCGGCACGGTGGTCACAGGAAACAGCGATAACCACACTGGCATCGCCAATGTGCTGCATCCCGAGCCGGTGTACAATGGCCATTTCGCGGACCGGCCACTTTTGCCGGGCTTCCGCCTCAATTTTTTCAAGTTCAAAAATTGCCATTTTTTCGTATCCGAAATACTCCATTTTTTCAACAATTTTGCCGTGAGCATGGTTTCGGACCCGGCCTATAAAAATAGCAACACCGCCTGTTGCCGGATTTTCGGTATTTTTCAACAGCGCATCCACATCGATTTTTTTATCGGTGATTTCAACCATAATTTCCCCCGGAAATCGGCGGAATCAATGCAATCTCATCACCATCATGGATCATTTGTGTTCTGTCACAATATTCACTATTTATCGCAAAACTCACGATGCTCGCATATTTTTCCAATTTGGGGAAAGTCTCACATAATTGGGTAAAAAACTCAGCAATCGTCATCTCGTTATCAAGTTCCATTTCTATTTTGTCCGACTGTGAGATATCCCTTAAAATTGCAAAAAACAATACATCGACTTTCATTTATTCCTCGATTTTATTCTTATCTGACAAAAGCTTTAAAGATGATTCAGCCTGATTTTTAAGTAAGTCATTTTCATTTTCTAAAAATGGTTTTATGAATTCGATTAGACCGATATCACCACTGTTTCCTGCCGCGATTAAAACATTGCGCATAAATCCGCCGTATTTTGTTCGTTTAACCGGAGACTTGCGGAAAAGTGAGCGAAATTTTTCTTCATCTAATTGAAGAAGGAATCGCAAATCCGGATTTATCAACTGTTCGCGGGGTTGAAAATCCGGTTCACTGCTGTACCTGGCTTTCCGGTTCCACGGACAAACATCCTGACAGATATCACAGCCAAATATTTGTCTGCCAAATTCAGGTTGCAACTGTTGCGGAATGGCGCCTCTGTTTTCAATTGTATGATAGGAAATACAAAGATTGGAATCAAGAATATATGGCGCCCGTAAAGCATTTGTCGGGCAGGCATCGATACACGCCGTGCAGGAGCCGCAAAAATCGGCTGATTTTTGTCCGGCTTGCAATTCAGCATCGGTGATTATTACCGCAAGGAAAAGCCAGGATCCTTGCTCACGATTGATCGTGCAACAATTTTTGCCGCTCCAACCAATCCCGGCTTGGCTTGCCCATGCACGCTCAAAAACCGGTCCAGTATCCACATAATACCGGCCGGCGTATTGATTCTCGGATATTTTTAACCAATAATTATTTAATTCGATTATCGCAGACTTGATGGAATCGTGGTAGTCATTGCCCCAGGCATAGCGGCTAATCCAGGCTTGATTTTTTGAGCTTGAGTCTGTGGAATATGGATGATTGGTGTTGTAGTTTTTTCCGCAAACGAGGACTGATTTCGCCCCGTCGACAATCAGCGAAGGATCGCATTTTTTTTCTTCGTGCCGGGCCAAATATCCCATTGCCGCGTGGAATCCCTTTTTTATCCAGTTCGAATAAAAATCCATCTCCGGAATTTTCTCAATGCGGGCAATGCCGAACAAATCAAATCCTAATTCATGGGCTTGATTTTTCAACAAAGACTCGAAGTTTGCTGGTGATATTTTCTCGGAAGACATCACGAAATTTACTTGATTCCTGAAACTTTTTTATGCCCGGATAGGCGGTGGGAACGCCGGACTTCAGCTTGTTTCCAGCGCCGGATATCATTCCCGGTTTGGGGAACATATTCGCCGACCGGAACAGGCTTTTCCTTGTTTTCATCCAGAGCCACAAAAGTCAGGTAAGCTGAGCTCGTATGTTTTAATTCGCCGGTGTATAAATTTTCCGAGAGCACGCGGGCGCCAATTTCCATCGAGGTGTTAAATGCGCGGTTTAAAGATGCTTTAATTATAATTAATTCGCCAACTTTTATCGGATGTTTAAAATCCAAAAAATCGATCGAGGCTGTCACAACCGGTTTCCGGCAGTGACGAAATGCAGCAATCGCGCAGGCAATGTCGATGAGATGCATGACTTTGCCACCGAGGATATTGCCGAGAATATTGGCATCATTGGGCAAAACAATTTCTGTGATTTCAGCTTTTGGTTCCATAAAACAGCCTTGACTTGTTGTATTCATAAAGTATAAATCAATTGCCTGGCACCTGGTTTACACATTTAAATTTAGCCAATAAAAAAACCTTTTGAATTTTTATTTGGTTTGAATAAATGCCGGGCACATTTTTACAAGCTTAAAAATAGTGCAGATTAACTACAATTACACGGTAATTTATTGCCTGAAAGTAAAAAATAAAAGTTTGGATCACAATATAGGCGGGGCTTGGGAGAGTTGCAATGAGATAATTTAAATATAATTATAGCCAGATTTCCATGCCTTCCCGGCCTGCACAAACGTCTGAAAACAGATTCCGGGCTTGCTCTTCAATTTTATCCATTTCACTATCATCGTGGGAAGGATCATGGTGATAGAGAACGAGCTTATTGACATCAGCTTTATTGGCAACTTCGCATGCCATCTCCAGTGTGCTGTGGCCGTACCCCTTTTTGGAGGCAATTGGATCGCTGTATTCATCGGCAAGATATTGTGCATCGTGAATAAGTATATCCGCCCCCTTTGCAAACTGAATTACCTGCTCATCGCCCCCGGGCACTCCTTCGATATCTGTCGAGTAAACAATAGTTTTACCATTGGCTTTAATTTTATAAATATAAACTCCATCCGTCGGGTGAGACAGGCTTTTGAAGCTGGTAATCACCATATCGCCGGGATCAACATCGTCGACAACTGTTTCTTTTTTAAATAACTGGGGATGATAAGTTGAATTTCGGATGACCAGTTTTTCATCGATTTTAAAATTGCGAATCAATTTCTCGGCGCTCAAATCCTGCAATTTTACCGGACAGTATTCAGGCTCCATCGCGTGAATCAAACTGGTTTCAATATCCCGGCCAAGCAGCTCCGGACCGAAAACATACATAGCATAATTTTTATGGTAGGCTGGCTTAAAAAATGGCAAGCCCTGAATATGATCATGGTGTGTGTGGGAGAGCAAAACGGTAATTGGCAATACTTCCCCGTTTGAATTGGTTCGTTCGTTTAAAACTTTTTCCCCCAATGGAATGATACCCGTTCCCGCATCGAGAATCAAAACGTGTTTCTTATTACGAATTTCGATGCAGGAGGTGTTCCCGCCATATTTCACTGTACCGGGGCCTGGCACAGGAAAACTCCCACGTACCCCCCAAAACCGGATTAAAAGATCGTTGTGCTGCATTTTCCCTCAAGCCAATAAATATAAAACTCTACTATTCACACTAAAAATTACCTAATACATCACACGAGAGCCAACTGCAGATTATTATTTTGCAATTAAAACGTTAAATTTTTGAAAGTTAGCAAGCACTGTTTTGGATACAACCCACGTCTACGAAATACAACCGGAAAGTTTTAGTAATATTTCAAATCATCCATTTTGACTTTTCTCAATTTAACCGAGACTGAAATGGTACATTCAGGGAATTGAAACACCGGTCTCGTAGGCCGAAATACCAGACTTTAACTGAAACAGATTATTTTCGACAGCCCGGTTTTCACCCGGTTCACCGATAGTGGATTTTGACGTTTGTGTCGCGCTTTCTTCCCCGTTTTCGTTTGCCATTTCACCGCGTGCTTTTGCCGCTGTTGAGCTGGCACTCGCTGCAATGGCGCGGTCAGCCGCAGAGGGATTCATCGGGGCGAGCGCTGCTTTGCGCACAGTATTCATCTTGCGAATCGTTGCGGCCGGATCATCTGGAATAGCGCTGGTATCAATTGAGACTTCTCCGCCGGTGGCGTATCTTTTGCCATCCGGCCCGACCTCAAAAGTAAAACGTGCGCCACCAGTTGCATAACCACCGGCGGCTGCAATATGAGCTTGTTCGTGGATGCGTACTTCACGATCCCGTGATTTCAGAGTATCAACAGCATTTTTGTCTTCTGCAGAAAGTTGTTTCGTTCCTGTATTTTTAACTTCTTTTTGAACATGATCTTCACGCAGTTGGTTTTTTTGGGCATCCTTTTCAGAATCGATCGAACTCTTGTATTTTTCGCGGCCTGCTGCAGATAATTCAATGCGGTCAATTGCCGTCTTCGGCTCTGTTTGATGCGTTTCTGCAGCGCCTTTCTGACGATAAACAGATCCTGCTTTTACGTTTTGAATGCCCTGTAAATAGGCTTGCGGAATGGCTTGAATTTGCATAACCGACCTCAAAAATAGAACGCTGATTCCATTTTAATATCGGTCTTAATTTCAAAAACCCAAGAGTTGAAATGACACACCTGAGCATAAAAAAAATATTTCAGGTACTTGATTTTGATCGACTTTCACAGTATTATGTAATCAATTAGTTTATCCGCTAAATTAAGAAGAAAACGATATGGCTGATTTCTCAATAATAATCGAAAAACTACGAGCCATTGTAGGCCGGGAAAATGTGCTTGCTGAACAGGAAGATTTGATCTCTCTGAGTTATGACGGCACCCCTCTGCACGAGCAATTGCCGATTTGCGCCGTTTCCCCGCGTAATAAAGATGATATTATTAAAATCGTGCGATTAGCAAATCGAGATAATTTTAGTATCGTTCCGCGGGGAACCGGAACCGGCCTGAGCGGTGGATCAATTCCTGGAAATAACAGCATAGTTCTGCAACTCCACCACTGGGACCAAATTTTAGAAATCGATGAAAAAAACCTGACAGCAACGATTCAACCGGGGGTAATAACGCAGAACTTGCACAGTGCTGTTGAAAAACGCGGTCTGTTTTATCCTCCGGATCCGGGCAGCATGAAAATCTGTACAATTGGCGGCAATGTCGCGGAAAATTCCGGCGGATTACGGGGTCTAAAATATGGTGTAACAAGTGATTATGTGATGGGAATTGAAGCTGTTTTACCCGACGGCGACTGGGTTAAGCTCGGCAATAAATGTGTAAAAAATGTGGCCGGAATCAACATGAAAGACCTGTTCATTGGCAGCGAAGGGATTCTTGGTATCATCACGCAAATTTTGTTAAAATTGATCCCAAAGCCAAAAGATCAAAAAACCATGCTGGCCTTTTTTAATAAAATCGAGGATGCAGGCGAGACAGTTTCCGCAATAATTGCTGAAAAAATAATTCCCTGTACTCTTGAATTTTTGGATCAGACCACAATTCGCTGTGTCGAAGATTTTACCAAAATTGGCTTGCCAACAGCTTGCGAAGCATTGTTGCTCATCGAAGTCGATGGCTTTCCCGATGTTGTTGCCCACGATGCGCAGCGTATTATTGAAATATGCAATAAGCACAATGCAACAGAGGTGAAGTTCGCTGAAACCGACACAGAGGCCGAACGCTTAAAAACTGCACGCCGGTCAGCATTTACTGCCCTCGCCCGCTTAAAACCAACGACCATTTTGGAAGACGCTACGGTGCCGCGCGATAAAGTGGCCTCGATGCTGCGGCAAATCCAGACGATTGCCAAAAAATATGAGTTACAATTTGGCACATTTGGCCATGCCGGTGATGGTAATTTGCATCCAACCTGTTTGACTGATGAACGCAACAAAGATGAGATGCAGCGAGTAGAAATGGCCTTTGAGGAGATATTTGAGGCAGCATTAAAAATGGGTGGAACAATCACCGGGGAGCACGGAATCGGGATTGCTAAAAAAGGATTTCTTGCCAAATTTGAACCACCGGCAAATATGAAATTAATGCGGCAAATCAAGAAAACACTGGATCCCAACAATATTCTTAATCCAGGAAAAGTTTTTGACCAGATATAGGCTGCATACAGTCAACATTTAAGACCTTCACCAATTTAAGCAAGGAAAAATCATTTATCATGGAATTACTCGCAGTGATTTCAACAGTCTTTGCCGTTTTAGCCATTTACCCCTTGATCTTATTTATTATTTCTCTTCTCAACAAACCAGAAATATTGGTGGGTATTTTACCATTTTATGAGTTGGGCACGAATCTACAATTATCCGATTTTGGCAAGAAGCATCAAACTGATGAATTTCATTTTAATAAAAATATTTTTGCCAAAAAAGTGAAACGTGGGAATATGGAGAATAATTCCTATTTTTTAAATCCTAAAAGGACGATTAAATGCCTGAAGAACAATGAATATGATTTGCCAATATTGCTTTATAATTATGGAAATGGAGACCTGGTAGATTATAACCTCGTAATCACATTTTCAGATGTTAATTTTAATGGAACAGATGACATTAAAATTGTGGAAATTGAGACAGAAGCTGCTGCCATTGATTCCCTGTTTGTTGATGAAGCATATGTTGGAAAAAAGGGCCGCGATTTAATACCTGACAATAGAATCGTTAACTATTATAAAAGACTTAATTTAACCACACCAATGGCTGTTTTGAAAGGTGCGGTTGAATGCAACGTATTTGAAATGTTTTATTTCAAATTATTTATACCAAATCAAACAACTCAGATGGCAATAAATTATAAAATATTTCCTCTCAATAAATGGGGTAAAACGATACGTTTCAAACAAATCATTGAAATCATCAAATGAGAGCCCAAGCAAGCATCGGATACGAATTCAGCCAGACCACAATCAATGGATAAAATAAATCTCTTCCCAAAAATCCCCGACGATTTTTTGCTGCAATGCATGCATTGTGGCATGTGCCTGCCGTCGTGCCCGACGTATGTGTTAACAAAACGGGAAAGGTCTTCTCCGCGCGGCAGAATCCGCTTGATCAAATCCGTTTCCGAAGGGAAGCTGCCCATTTCCGATGCGTTTATTGCTGAAACCACTTTCTGCCTTGATTGCCGCGCGTGTGAAACCGCCTGCCCTGCGGGCGTGCAATACGGTCGAATTATCGAAGAAACACGCTGGGCAATTGCACAGCAAAAAACACCGGACTTTAAGTCAGGATTGATAAAAAAATTATTACTAAACGGTCTGTTTGCCAAACAAAAACGGTTGCAATTTGTTGCCAGACTAATCAGAATTTATCAATGTTCCGGAATTGAATGGTTAAATTTGAAATTAAACATTGCCGGATTATTCTCAAAGAAATTGAAAGATATCTCTCCCCTCGCACCAAAGATAAATAAAAAATTCACGCACCAGCTTCTTCCAGAATTTTTGCCTGCCAAAGGAGAGACGAAATTTAAAGTCGGGTTGCTGACAGGCTGCATGCAAGATATAGCATTTTCTGATGTTAATGTAGCGACTGCTGAGGTATTGGCGCTGAACAACTGCGATGTTTTCATCCCGCGGAATCAGGGATGCTGCGGTTCGGTTCATGCCCATTCCGGGGATTCAAAACAGGCATGTCAGCAGATTTTACAAAACGCAGCTACCTTTGATCTTGATTCGCTCGATGCGATCATCGTCAATGCAGCGGGGTGTGGTGCATTTTTAAAAGAAAGTGATAAAATTTTCTCCGGTGATTCAGATAGTGCTACCATCGATAAAGTAGCTTCAAAAACGAAAGATATCTCGGAATTTCTCTGCGAAATTGGATTCAAAAAACCTGAGGAAAATTTAAAGCTGGATGTGACTTACCACGATGCCTGCCATTTGGCCCACGGTCAAAAAATTCGCTCTGCCCCGCGTGAAATCATTGAATCAATACCCGGAATCAAGCTGATTGAAATGGAAGAATCGGATTGGTGTTGTGGTAGCGCAGGTGTTTATAATATTACGCACACGGAAACGGCATTTGAATTATTAGACCGGAAAATGGGAAATATTGCGAAGACGGGGGCTTCAATCATTGTCAGCGCCAATCCGGGGTGTTCAATCCAACTGGCATATGGTGTGAGCAAACAAAAAAACGACATGCAGATTCTGCATCCGGTATCATTGCTCTGGCGGGCGTATCAGGGCGAGAGTGGAAACTAATTTCACCTATTTCATGAAGGCGATGTATTTATCAAAATCATGGGTATCGCTTTTGTTTTCACCGAGTTTTTTGGCAGCAATTATGCGTTTTTCCTGCAAGTCAATATGCAGCCGGAACCGACTTTTATTTTGCGTTTCAACGATAATTGCATTATCTCCCGGGGAAAAGGATTCAACCAGTAAATCTTTGGTGTTGAGAGAAAACATATCAACAATTTTTTCAATATCTTCCGAAAAAATCATCAAATGTGAATTTACGAATTGCATTGCGCCCTCTTTTCTTTAAATTGTTGGTCTATAATATTGAAGAAGGATGAATAAAATATTGCAGATGGATGAAGTAGTCGAATTCGTGTTTTCAGGGAAGTGATTTGCGGCATTGTTCGCTCGCGGATAAATGTGTTTGCAGTCTTAGAATAACATCGTGTATTTTTAGTTTAAATCAAAGTAAAATATAAACAACAATAGAGACGGATTTGTCATGGCAGAATTGGGAGCCATCCTTAAAAAATTTGATTTTGAAAGAGAACTGTGGGACAAAGGCATCGAACTCGTTGCGGGGACTGATGAAGTTGGCCGTGGTCCCTTGGCCGGGCCGGTAGTCGCTGCCGCCGTCATTTTGCCCAAAGGCATGCCTGTGGAAATTCCCGTAAAAATTGACGATTCGAAAAAACTGACCGAAAAACAGCGCATCCAGGCTTATCACTGGATAGCGCAAACGGCTGTATCGACAGGTATTGGCATCGTTGGAGTGGCGGACATTGATAAAGTCAACATCCGGAAAGCCTCGTTTCTGGCAATGTCTCGCGCAGTGAGCCATTTGCAAGTCGAACCGCAGCATATTTTAGTCGATGGATTGCCAATGGATTCCCCTCCATTTCCACAAACTGCGATCGTAAAAGGCGACCAGTTATCGATTTCTATAGCCGCAGCCTCTATTTTGGCCAAGGTTGTGCGCGATGAAATAATGAAAAATTATTACGATTTAAAATATCCTGAGTACAAGTTCGCCGGGCACAAAGGTTATGCGACAAAAGCGCACATCGAAGCGATCAATGAATTCGGCCGGTGTCCGATTCACCGCCGCAGTTTTCGTTTGAAAAATGAAAAACAAAAGGAGATGTTCGAGTAATGGGGCAAAGTAGCCGGGAGGTCGGTAATATCGGCGAGGATTTGGCAGCCAATTTTCTGATAAAAAATGAATATAAAATCCTTGCTCGTAATTTTCGCTTTGAGCGTGGGGAAATTGATATAATTGCACTGAAAGAAAAAATGCTCATTTTTGTCGAAGTGAAAACGGCGAGGACATCGAAAATGGGCGCTCCCGAGACCTGGGTTACCCCGGCAAAACAAAAACAAATCGGTAAAGTAGCGCAAAAATTTTTATATGATTTTAATGATGAAACAGTCGATTGCCGGTTCGATGTCATCGCCATTGAAATCAAACAAAACCAATCCCGAATCAAACATATTGAGAATGCTTTTTGGCTGCAAGCCGATTAAAAATCAGGCAATATTACGCATTTACCGGGCTTGCATTTACATAGATTTCAGGATTAATTTGTTGCACAAAAAATGACTTGCTTGACCAAAACATCCTGGAAATTTATCCTGAATACCACAAGATGAAAGCAGATATTTCGCGAAAACCCATCCAAACCTCACTCCTGCTTTTATTGAGTTTTTTTACTCTCAATAGTTGCGCCAGTCAATTGATAAGGCAAAAGCCACTTTACGAAACAGGCACCATATTATCATTACGAAAAACGATAAATTTGCCTGTAGGATCCAAAATTCGAATTCGATTAAAAAATGGAGAAGTGAAGTACGGCAAATATCTCGGTTTCCAAAAATTGACATTTGTAGACTATCAGGACAAATACGAAGACGGAAAAAAGGGCGTAAAACGAAAAGTTATCCTTCCGGAAATGAATGAAACCATTTCACTGCGGTTGCATGACAACTCAGAACGTTTTGCAGAATTTTTAGGATTTGATTTTAAAACGGTGCACATTCGCTATCTTGATGAGCCGGAAACCATAATTCTGCCCGTTGGAAATCTGGAAAACATAACCAATAAAAACGGCTATCGAATCGAGAAACCCATCCTCGACGTGCTGTCGAGAATTGGCGATATTCCCTACAGTTCGATGCTGATTTTTAGAGAAAAAAATGCTTCGATGGCCGCACAGATCGGCATTGAAAAAATTGTCCACGTACAGTATATCGACCGCGAAACAAGCCGATTCAGTAAAATTGCCACCACCACAGGCATGGTTTTAATCCCAATTCTGACGCTTTTTCTGCTTATAACAATTTAAAGGCCCACAGCTAAATTCTGCAGTCAATTTCACTTTGCCACCTTGTGATTTTCTGCTTAAATTTGTTCGCCTCTTCGAGATTCCCATGCTTCGTATATCCCAGAATTAAAATTTGGCAGCGTTTGATTACTTCAAGTAAGGTTTTGTGCCTGTTTTCACCTTGCAAATCCGGATCATCAAGTATTTTTTCGAGGGCAATGACGCGGTATTTATCAAGGCCCCATTGGCGGGAAAGTTGATCCACATGCCCTCCGTTTTTCACAATCAAAGGCTCATCAAGGAATCCGATTTTTTCACGCAGGGCCAGTCGCAACCAAAGATCATAATCTTCGCAGGCAGGCAAATTTTCATCGAAACAGCCCAAATTGAAAAACAGTTTTTTTTCGATCAAAATCGATGAAGGGCTAATGATACAGAGTGGCAGGCAGTGCCGGTAGATCGACCCGCCATGCTTTTGATGTTTCTTTTTTTGGTTCACTCGACGGCCGTTGCGAATCCAGATTTCATCGGTGTAAACAACTTTAAGTGTGGGATTCTGGCATAGATAATCGTGCTGCTTTTGTAGTTTTTCCGGTGTCCACTGATCATCTGAATCTAAAAATGCCAGCCACTCCCCTGTTGCTTTTTCTGCGCCCAGATTGCGCGCCGAACTCGGTCCTTTGTTCTTCTGAAAATGCGTTTTTACTGTGGGATATTGTTTTAATAATTCTGCTGTTTTGTCATCAGAGCCATCATCGACAACTATAATTTCATCCGGTTGCATTGTTTGGTTGAGCACAGAATCGATGCAGCCAGAAATCCAGTCCGCCCGGTTGAATGTCGGGATAATTACCGAGATTGTGGCATTCTTTGTTTGCAATTTTGGCCTGTATATTTACTTTAATCGAAGTAATTTAAAGATACAAAATTTACTCGTAAACTTTTGGGTGAAATTGAAGGTGAATTAAATTAAATGGAAGGAAAATAGATGTATTGCCATCACTGTCAGTCAGAAATATCGGTAGATTTGCCTGTGCGCCGGCAAGAAACCTGCCCCAAATGCTCGAGCTACTTGCACTGCTGCAAGAATTGCCGGTTTTATGATTTGCATGCTCCACAGCAATGCAAGGAGCCGATAGCCGAACTTGTTTCCAACAAAGAGTCTGGAAATTTTTGCGGATATTTCGAGCCTGCTTCTGAGAAACCGGCCATTGACAAAAGCGCCGAAGAAGCCCGCAAAAAACTGGATGAATTGTTTAAAAAGAAATAATCCTTGTAATATTTTTGATCTCTAAACATAGTCTGTTTCACTAAAATATTAGTTAGTATAACAGTCCTAAGGGTATTTCAACCGTATCATTTTCAGCTTTTTCTTCCCATTAAATTCGGAAAGTCATCCTGCAATTCTGCGGCTAACAATTCTCTGATTTTATTCCCAATGTTATCATTACATGCTGCTAATATCCCTTGCGAAAATAGATTCCACCTTGAATCTTTTGTTAAGGACGTAGTAACGTACCCTCCAGCTCCAGATAGAATTACTGCTCCCGCAATAACATCCCAAATATTAGTTGAATAATTGAAAAAGATATCAAATTGTCGTAATGCTATGGAAATTAGGGCCATTTGACCACATCCAAGCATTCGCACATTTCGACAATGTTTCATAATTGGATTGAGTACTTCAATTGTTTTAAGTCTTCCTGGTTCTTTCGTTGATAGATGCGTCATTAGTATTGAATCTCGTAATTCGGTCTTGTAATCTATCACATTCAATAGCTTTTTCTGCCCAGTTCTTAAGTCAATGCATTCGGACTGCCTCCCTTTTAATCCACAATAAATTTCTTGAGTTGTAGGGTTATAAACTACCCCAATTACCGGCTCTGTATTTTTTAATACCCCAATTGATACACCAAAAAATGGGAAATTATAGGCAAAATTTAGGGTCCCATCTAAAGGATCAATAACCCAAGTGTATTCAGAACGATCATCCGATTGTGCTACTAATTCACTGATTTTTTTTTCAGGGTTATTATTATCTTCCTCAGAAATAAATCTATCTTTTCCAAACTCCCGATCCCTTTCTATCTCCCTCTGAATTATTCGATTAGCAACAATATCCGCTTCTGTCGGATAATTCTGTATTTTAGAATTTCGAACTGAATTTTTATAAAACACATCATTATAATAGCGTAGAATCGTACTTCCTAAAAGCTGAGCCTGCTCTTTTGCAAATTCATATCTTTTTATAGTATTATTCTCAAGTAGTAAAGATGGTGGATCAAAACCATATATTTTGAGTAGATCTTCAACGGTTTTTGATAACTTATCAAATTCTTGTTCATCCCGATTTATTATTTTTGCCCTATTGAATGCTTTCTGAAGCTTTCCAGAGTACATACTTTGGACTGGAATTTTATCTTCCCGGAAGACTATTATGTTCTTTTTTTTAGTTAATGCAATTCCTAGCTCAAAGGAGACCGCTTCTGGAATATTTCCATGACTTCGTTCGCTTAGAACAGCACAAAATAAATCATATTGTTCTATCATCGCAATGATATCATTTGGTATTTCGGATGGATTTTCTGCTTGAACTGGGTGAATCCCCACTGAGTTTAGTAATTCCTTGACGCGGGAAATCAACTCTAAATCTTCGGAAGAAAAACTTGAACTCAAAAAAGCGTTAATTGCCATATTACCCCTCAACGTTTATAAATTTGGCACATTATAATTTGTTGAACTTCCAACCACACAATTTAAATATACAACTTACTTAAATTTAAAACAGCTATTTCTTCTCTTTCTCGATAACAATAAAGCCAAGATTCTGGTTCGCGATGGTCAACCCAACTTTCAATGTTCCGTCGACGCTGATTTTTTCGCCTTTAAACGGTACTTTTCCGTAGGGTTTCACCCAAATTTCGCCGGTGCCATCATCAATTTTTACCAAACTTTGGGATAAAAACGGAACGGCAAAAGTTTGTACGACCTTGCCTTTAACTTTAACATTTTTATCGTTGTATTTTCCCGGCTGCGCCTCGATATCGGCTACTTTAACACCACCGGCACAACTTAAAACAAAGAATGCCGCGATCAACACTATGCTCATTCGGATTTTCATTTTTCCTCCTGGGAATCCAACATTATTGTAAATTATCTATTTTTCATTCGGATTGTAGCTAGTGTGCTCATGCACGAGATGCCAGCCATCGTCAAATTGATGCCGCCAAACGTGGGTCGTTTTCCCTGACGCTCCGCCACGCAGCCAATTAAAAGTGATTATGCCGGCGTCATCGTTTATCAGGGTTATTCTTTGATCGATTATGCTCTGTCCCGGTGATTCTTCCATGGCTTTTTGCAGCCATTTAACCGCTTCATCAATTCCATCAATGCGGTAAGGAATTCCGCGAACGAGAAGCGAATAATCCTTTGCCAGCATCAATTTTATTTCCTCGATATCATTGGCAACAAACTTGGATTGATAGTATTCAGCTTTTTTCTTCAAAATATTTATGAGGATTTCCTGTTTCTTCTTGCGCGTTTCCTTGCCGCTCTGTTTTTTGTCCAACCAACTTTTATACATCAATCCAAAAGCAGTCACAAAAATGAGAATAATCAGAAAAGTGAATATCTGATCCACCATGGAATTCATTTGAAGCCTTTAGTTATTTAAAAATGAGATTGTAAATTTGTGAGCAAAACTGACGATTTCAGGGGTTGGGTTGAAAAATTCAACACCCTATAAGTCTTTCAATAAAAAGGACATGCATCAAAGTACTATGCAATGCAGTTAAAATCAACAAAAAAGAAATGATTTGAAGGGAGAATCCGGTGTGGGGAATTTATCTAACCGGTGAACGCAACAACCAAATTCCGCGAACTACGAGGACAATACTGAGTAATATCATCAATAATCGTGTGCTGGTGACGCCGGAATTATAAATATTGTAAACCGTATTTAAGGCAAAATAAAGCCCTAATGACAGTATCAAAGTCGGAACCAAGCGATATAACATAATTGCCTTTCTATTATAACAAAAGCCGGCACAGATGCCGGCTTTTTGTTTGATTTATACGAAAATTTTCAAAAATCAAAAGTTAGGAATAAGCAGGAACCCAGTTGTCTCTTTCCTCAATTTTTACACCAATGTGAATCAGGTGATCCCTCGCAAGCGCGAAATGCGTTCGGCTTTTTTAAAAAAACGGTTCTCAAATGATTCATTCTGATCGATAAATGGATTTATCTGGCGGGTTCCGTCCGGGACATAATTTTTGTCACTTTGGACGAGTGTTGAAAATAAAAGCCATCGATCGCGGTGAGAGAGATTCACAAGTGTTTTACCGATTGACATTATGACCACCTCATTTTTTGAGTGTGACTCATCAGCAAAAGGAAAAGTTTGATGAAGGAGATGTCATCCCTGTTGTCTGGTGGTTGGCATCCTGCACATAGGAAAAGTAAGGTGTTTTTTTCATGTTGTCAATTATTTTTTCTAATTTTCACAAAAATCCGGCCTGATTTGACACAAATTTATCCAAAATTTGCGAATTTTGTTTTAAAATAAACGGTAAATCAACGTCTTGCCAACAAATTAACACAAAATTGACACGTGCAAACAAGGGATTTAATCTGCGTTTTTTTCGATTGTTCGGTATGTTTAATAAATTAGAGAACCAGGTAATTATTTAATCCCGTCCAACAACATATTACAATTCATAGATTCAATATATGAGGCAGCTCAATGCGTAAAACAACCCAGTATTTTATTATTACTTTTGGTCTATTCTTAACATTCCGGTTAATCGCGTTCGCGCTCAGCATCGATGCGTTTGACGATTTCATGCCGCGCATTCGCATGGCGATGAAATGGATTGAAGCCCCTTATTTGATGACGGATAACACACTCGTGGAGCAATACGGTGTGCTGCATGTCACGTTTATTGGGCTTGGCCTTCTTTTGTGGAACGATCCGCTTGTCACACCACGCGTTGTGAGCCTGATAATGGGATTATTAACTTTTTTCCCATTTTATATTATGTGTAAAGAATATTTCAACCGACGCATTGCTTATTTATCTCTGTTTCTACTTTCATTTTACACCTTACATGTAAAATTTTCAGCAGTAACCGGGAGTGAATCCACATTTGTTTTTTTTATGATCACTGCCCTTGCCTATCTTTTCAAATATGCGAACGATACGCAGATTAAATTTCTGATAATCAGTGGATTCTCACTTGGTTTGGCTTGCCTGGCGCGTTATGAGGGCATGCTTTTTATTCCACTGCTGCCCCTGCTTTGGTTAGATACGCCCCGGGATTTCAAAGATTTTTTTGATTTCCGCAGCCACCTTTTTCAAGCGAGCATGATTTTCTGGATCGCGGTGATGATCCCTGTCGGACTTTGGATGCTCGGAAATTACATAGGTACGGGACACCCGCTTCCAGCAATGGTCATTGTTGAAGAATCCCACCGTTTATTCAACGAAGTCGTAAAATATTTTCTCGGACATAAATTTACTATAATTTACTTTCTCGCATTTATTCCCGGTGTTTTATTAATAACATTAACACCTCCGGTTTTTCTGGGCGGATTGTGGGGGGTTTTACGAATATTTAAAAACAGAAATTTCCGTACATTATTTCTTATAAATTTATTTTTTATGCTCACACAGCTTTTCAGCGGTAAAGTTATTCTCGTCCGCTATACAATTTTGAGCGGCGTTCTCATGGTGCCCTATGCTGCCTATGGATTTTATTCTTTGTATCAACGCTACATGAATGGTAAAGCTGTGCGTGGGTTGCTGTTAATTGCTATCAGCAGCTTCACATGGATATTCGCAATTTTAGCTTTTGAGCGCGGTCCCCATTCATCCCTCACAGAACGGTTATGGTCCGTGTCCCCAATAGGCTACATGCGGCCAGAAGTGCAACAGCTGATCGATTATTTTAACAAAGATGCTGCTGATGCCAAAATAATCATCACCGATCTCGACCGCCACATGCGATTGCGGCCGATGAAACTCTACGCGATGAAAGAAGGACGGGAAATTCGCCAGGCCTATCGCGGCAGGCATATGAATCGTATAACTAAATCCATGGAAACTGTACTGGATGATATCGTCAATTTTTTCAAGGCGGAATACATCGTTAGCAGGCGAGATACACCGTTAGACAAAGCGATGGAACAACGTGCTGAAAATCCTGATTTTGACCCGGTTTTAAAAGCCCGTCTCGTGTTGTCGAACCAGTATTACAGAATTTATAAAACAGAAATTTTAACGCAGCTCAATACAGCCGGGAAATTATAGCATTGCCATAATATCAATCCCATCTGCAGACCTGCCGATTTTATATCCCGGGTGGCGATTTTAACCCGGGATCATTCTTGCATCTGTCATCATGTTTTTCTACATTCTCTGCAATAATTTTTCAAAATGAATGGATTTTTATGAGTACTTCGATAAAAAAACAACTCACCGAATTATATGAAAACTGGAGTGGTTCGAAGCCGAGCCAGATTTTACAAATGAGCGCGCACGGTTCCGATCGCAAATATTTTCGCCTTTTCGGGGAAAATGGACAGACGGCAATCGGCGTTCAAAATGATGACAGGCGCGAAAATATTGCGTTTCTGACCTTTTCCAAACAGTTTAAAGAAAACAAGTTGGATGTCCCGGAAATCTATGTAGAGGATATCGATAAAGGCATTTATCTCGAAGAAGATCTCGGTGATTTGACACTTTTCGAATTCCTGACCGAAAACCGCAACGAAAGTGGATTTCCCGATGAGCTTGTAAAAGTTTATGAGCAAGTGATCACAACCCTGCCGCACATTCAAATTACCGCCGGGCAGAAATTAAATTTTGATGTCTGCTACCCCCGATCCAGTTTTGATAAACAATCGATGATGTGGGATTTAAACTATTTTAAATATTATTTTCTCAAACTTGCCAAGATCCCCTTCGATGAACAATATCTCGAAAATGACTTTCATAAATTCACCGATTTTCTGCTAACCGCGGAGCGTGATTTTTTTCTTTTCCGGGATTTCCAATCGAGAAATATCATGCTCCTTAACGATCGACCTTATTTCATTGATTATCAGGGTGGCCGCCGCGGAGCTTTGCAATACGATGTCGCCTCCCTCCTGTTCGATGCCAAGGCAGACATTCCACAAGATGTGAGAAATCATTTACTTGACTGTTATCTTGATGCGCTGGGGAAAATACATAAATTCAAAAAAGACGAATTCATGCAATATTACTATGGCTATGTTTTCGTGCGGATTATGCAGGCGTTGGGTGCTTATGGTTTTCGTGGATTTTATGAACGCAAAGAACATTTTCTCAAAAGCGTGCCCTTCGCCATCCGCAATCTCGAATGGTTGCTCCAGACAGCGGAATTGCCCATTAAGTTACCCGCACTCACAGACGCCTGGACCCGGCTGGTGCGCTCCTCATTTTTACGCACACTTGGCAATGCCCAGCTCAAACTGCGGCTGCGGATTCAGAGTTTTTCCTACAAACGCGGCATCCCGGTTGACGAAACAGGTCACGGCGGCGGCTTTGTTTTTGATTGCCGCTCGCTACCGAATCCAGGACGCTACGAGGAGTACAAACACCTCACAGGAAACGATCAGCCGGTGATCGATTTTCTCAAAAATGAATATGAAGTTGACCAGTTTTTATTGAATATTGTTCGCCTGGTTGACGGCTCAATTCAGAATTATCAGAAACGAAATTTTACTGATCTGATGGTTTCATTTGGCTGTACAGGTGGGCAGCACCGTTCTGTTTATTGTGCCAATAACCTGGCAAAAATTCTCGAGAAGAAATACGATCTCGATATTTCAGTGCGCCACCGCGAGCAGGAAATGAAGGGCGATTAACGATTTATGAAAGCCATGGTTTTAGCGGCCGGACTTGGCACGCGGCTGGGGAAAATTACCGCAAGCAAACCCAAAGCATTAGTCGAAGTTGAGGGGATTCCACTGATCGAACATGTCATCTTGCGTTTGAAAAAACATAGATTTACCGAGATCATCATCAATGTGCATCATTTTACCGGGCAAATTATTGATTTTATCGAGAGCCGAAACAGCTTTGGACTCCACATTGATTTTTCACAAGAGAAAGAGCTGCTTGATACCGGGGGCGGATTAAAAAATGCATCCTGGTTTTTTGATAGCAACGAACCATTTTTGCTGCAAAATGTTGATATTTTAAGCGATTTGGATTTAACGGCATTCATGCAATTTCACATCGACAGTGAGAGTCTGGCAACAGTAGCCGTCCGGCAGCGTGAAACACAGCGCTACATTCTTTTTGACGAAAATAATCAACTGGTGGGTTGGGAATCTTTGCAGACGGGTGAAAAAATCATAAGCCGGCCGGGGAAAGGCGAAATCAGCCGGCTATCTTTTATGGGAATTCATGCATTTTCACCCAAAATTTTTGCGAAAATGAAAGATGATGGTGCATTTTCCATAATTAAAACCTACTTAAAGTTAGCGGAAGATGGGGGAAAAATAACCGGTTATCGCGGGGATTCAGCCAGGTGGCTGGACCTTGGAAGAATTGAGGTATTTCAGCAAGCCAGAATGATTTTAGGGGATGATTTTTTCACAGAAAACAAATAATTATAAATTGAAATCACTTCTTTTTACTGTCTTTTTCTTTCTGCATAACATAGCCTTTCCAGTCGGAATTCTCTTCAGAGACCAAGAGCTCCACATTTTCAACGAGTCTGCTAAAACGCTCATCTTCTTTGCCCGCGTACGGTGCCGTCTTTGTCTGAAACAGATGCAGATGATGTTTAAGTGATTCCGCTGTTGTGCGGTATTTCACCCATACTTCCTGATATTTATTTAAAGCAATTAAACCGGAAACTACAGCGATAATTACACCGAGTAATCCAACGACAATCTGAAAAACTGGAATACTATTGAATTTGACATTTACAAATCCTGCAAGAAATGGAATTGAGGCTGCAGCGAAGATTTCAATTCGGCGAAGTGATTTGTGTTTTGCCTGTGCCTGCATGCTTTTCTTATCGTACCAGTCCATTTGGTTAACAAGCCGATTGTCCAAATAGTACTGGACATCGATTTCAATAGGTGTCGGCGCTTTTTTTTCTTCTTCTTTTTTTCCCATTTTTCTATCTCACTTTGATAAATCTTTTGAGTTTTACATATCCGTTATAAAATATAAAACACATAGAAACAAAAAGATAGTAAAAGTAACACCATAGCGAAAAAAATTGGTTCTTAAAAACCAGATATTATAGAGCGGTGAATGCAGGCGGTTTCCCAAATCGTGCCCGTAAAGCATATCACCTATCAATTCCATAGATTTGTCAAGCAGGACTTTTACTGTTGCGCTGGCAAAATCCGTGCTTGCCATAGCCGGGAAACCGCGGTACCCCTGATCTGCATCCTTCTTTTTCTTAAACAACCGATCCCGCCAGGAAATTGTAAAATCGGGCAATTGGGCAAAGTTTTTATTCACCAGGTCCGGGAAAAGCATCAGCATAACACTTGTCTCCCACCACCCGGCATGGGAATCCTTGAAAAATTTCCTCTTTTCAATTACTGTAAACGGACGACCGAGCTCGGTCTCAATTTCTTTTAAGTACTTTCCAGTCAAAAATTCATAGGCAATCCGGCCGCTTAGTGATACTACTGTCATGTTATGTTTTTTTGAAGCGGAACGGGCTGCTTCTTCCAGGGCGACGACATGCCGGGGCCCGCCGTGCCCGTTGCTGAGCAAAAAATACTTGAAGCCGTATTTTCCTAAAACCGCAGCCCAGTCTTCGATTACCGAGCGTATCACACGCTGTTTGCTGTTAAATGAACCGAGCCAGGGAATAGCGCCGACTCCCAAAAATAACGGCGGAAACAGCACGATCGTGAATTCAGGATGTTTTGCCAGAATGCGTTCCTGCAATTGCTCAGACATGTATTTCGATATAAACAAATCGACACCCAGCGGCATGTGCGGGCCATGTTCTTCGAGTGGACTAATCGATAAAATAAAAAGGGTTTTTGAGCGATCCAGGGCATCCAATTCAGGGTAGGATAAATTCTCAATTCGCAGAAGCTGGTTTTTCATATAGGCATAATCTCAGTTGTTTTGCTCTGCTTCTTTTTGAGAAACAGATAATCCTCACTTAATGTGTTTATTTCTGTAATAATTGCTGCACGCTGACTTTTCAACCGGTCAACGAAACTACGATGTTTCAAAAGGAGAAAACCCAGCCGGACATTTTCAATGTATCTTTTATAAAATTTGCGAAAGCTCAGAACAAAAAGACCACTGAACGGCAAAGAAATAAAATAAGCCAATGCAATCACAGTTCCAAACAGGAAATAAATCAAATACGATTGCAAAACATAAAAGAGAGGAAAAGCCAGGATTCCGCTGACAACCCGAATTGTGGCGATATCTGTTTCTTTGTTGGCGATCCATTGACTGAGCCGGGCTGGAAAAAAATTGGGGATATAATTATTGATGAGCCCGTAAATAAAAATTGGCAACCCCAGCAGCCCGGTAAATCCGATGCGAAGATAACGCAGCGGGGTGATATTTTTATCAACATCGCGGCGGATTTGCTGATCTCGCAGGTGTACTTTCTTTAATTTCTGGTGATAAGCCTCTATTTTGTCCCAGACTGAATTGATGACTTCCGGTTGTTTTTTTGCGTAATATTCCACGCCCTCGATCAACTTTTTCGAGAGCCGCAGTTTATCGATTTCCGTCTTCTCAATCTGTTTGCCTGCGGTGAGAGAATTGATGGCATCCTCGCGGTAGAAAAAATCGAGTTTCCCGACGAACTCTTGAAATGACGCCTCAGAAAGATGCTTCACTTCGGCTTCCATCGCCGCTTGCAAGTCGGCAGTTAATTGCTCGACCGCTGTAAAATCCCCGCTGTCGTAACCTGCAAAATAGGGCTGAGTTGCGAGGGGTTCGCCGACACTCACGATAACGGAAGTTCGAAATTTTTTCCTTGATGAAAAATTGAGTCCGATCGGGATGAGTTTGACACCCGCTTCATAATTATTTCTCTTTTCTGCTTCGAGCAAAATGCGTGCAGCGCCTGTTTTGATCTTTTTCACTTGCCAATCCGCATGGGTGGTCCCTTCGGGATAAATGCCGAGCATTTTTTTCTGATCTAACGCGTCGTAACAAGCTTGAAATGTTTCTTTGTTTTTTCCTTTGTATTCATCGCTGTCCTCCGGCCGATAAACCGGAATGATTCCGGCTCGCAACAGAAAAGCTTTCGCGAGCCCGTTGCGGAATAATGCACCGGTGCCGAGAAAATAAATTCGCGGTTTAAAATGGCCGGCAACTATGAGTGTATCGAGCAAATTATTCGGGTGATTTATGGCAAAAATCACCGGGCCTGCGCCGGGAATTCTTTCAGGATTGCGCACTTTTATCTGCTTCAGATAAAACGACAACGTTACTTTTATAAATAATTTTAAAAAGTAATAGAACATAAATCACCTCAGTCTCGACCGGATTGCACAATGATTATATCTAATCCTCATCCAATTGAAAAAAATATGAATCGAAATATTTGATGGTCATTATAACGGTTTGTGATAGTCGTTCCTTAAAATCCAACGAGTTACCCATATTTACAAAATTAAAATATCAGATCGATGATTGAAATGCAAGCGTTATCATCCCGGCTGTAAAAATTTGCGGTGAAGTTGCTTGATTCGCAACAAAATCACGAATTGAATTTCTATTTGAAAGATATTTACCAGGTTTGCCGGGTCAAACTCTCAAAATATTTTGTTCTGGTACTGTTTTATTTTAGCCTGAAAAAATCAAAACCCCAGCTTATTTACATTTTATTTATAAAATTTTTCAATTCCTGTTATCACTTTGCCTTCTTTTTTACGCTTTAGATTGTAAACACATTTATTTCACCAAAGGAGGCATCATGTCACTCTTACGTCATACGACCACATTTCTATTTATCACTTTACTTTTTCTCTCCAGTTCCTGCAGTCCCGAAAATCCGATGAGCAATAACAGCGATAAAAACTTTACCGGAATTAATGATTATATCAATAGTCTCGTTTACAATCCGGATGGGATGCTTAACGTGCAATCCCTCGATGGACAAGGCTCGGCACGCAAGGCCGTCACTGCGGATACCACCGAACAAAATGAGTCGACTTCAAAAGTGACCTGTGTAAAAACCAAGTACAGCTTGCAGCAAAATTTTGAAGATATCGCAATTTTACGCCCTTTGGCCGGTATCGTTTGGCCAGGCGCGCTGGTTAAGGGCAATGAAAGTTTAATTGATGGTTTGCCGCAGCCGGTTTCTTTGCCACGCGCTCCGTTAACAGTGCGAGTTGACTTGCCCGGTATCGGAGCGGCAGGCGTGAGAACAATTGAAAATCCGACGAATTCCAGCGTACAAGCCGCCATTGATTCTTCTCTTGAATGGTGGAATGCCAATGCCTATCAGGAAGGATACGTCAACGCATCAAGTTCATCTTACCGACTTTCAACGTCCTATTCTTCGCAACAATTAGCCCTGGACGTGGGACTCAATGTGGCCTGGGCTACCAGCGATGTCAGCGCGCAATTCAGCCATACGAGCACCGAAACAAAATCAGTGATGATGGCCGTTTACAAACAGGCATTTTATTCAATTGACATGGATACACCCGAGCAACCCGCTGCGGTGTTTAACCCGTCCGTTTCTTTGGACGACGTGCAAAGCACCCTCGATAATTCAGCCCCGCCAGCCTACATAAGCTCTGTCGTTTATGGCCGCATAATCATGTTCCGTATGGAAACCGCAATGAAAGTGACTTCGACTGAGCTTGAAGCATCCTTCCGCTATGCGGCCGGTTATTCCGTCGATGGCAGTTTGGAAGCACGATACAAATCAATTTTGCAGCAATCGACCATCGAAGTCATCACCCTTGGTGGCAATGCCGAAGTTGCATCACAGGCAACCAGCGCCCGCAATGCCGGGGATTTGGAGTCGATAATTCAGGGCGAAAATGCGGTCTACTCACGCAACAATCCCGGTGTGCCAATTTCATATACGGTGCTTTATCTCAAAGATCATTCGCTGGCAAAATTAGGTTATTCAACCGAGTACACAGCCACAGTTTGCAGCAGTGTGAAAACGGCGGACATCATCGATCTGAAAATCAAGAATTTCAAAGCCCTGAAAGATTGTGACGGCATCGAAGGCGATGGTGAGTTCGAAATCTGGGTAGAAATTTCTGCAGGCAATAAAAAATACCACAAGTCCAATATTTCTGCCGGCAATGGCGATACGATTGCTCTCAATTGGGAATATTCTTTTAAAGCAAACCTGACCGATGGCAATTATTTTACAGTGAAATTTATTTGCAAGGAATGGGATAAGGATATTTTAGGCAAAACATTTGGCGATAGCCGCATGAATAAAAAAAGCGGTTCAATCCGTCATGACTATCGCAATGCTGGCTGGTCAAATCTTGAAAAAGGCACCCGGACAATCGTGCTGAATTCTGGCAACAATAAATGCAGCACTCAGATGACTTACACAGTGGCCGTGCGCTAATCGAGCGCCCTGAGTTGTGCTAAATTTCCGGTTATTTTATAAAGTTGCCGCAAGTATTTAAGCGAGCGCTGGAGATTTTGTTCTTCAGCGTTTTCTTTTTTTAGAATTGCGATGGCAGCCGTCAACCGGTTTTCTGCCAAATCAAAATTACCCATTTTTAGCAGGCAATGCCCCATTTCACTGGCTGCCAAAGCTGTTGTTTTGTGCTGTTCGCCATTGTTCTCCCGGGATAATTTGTAAGCATATTGCAGAAGAGTGTATGCTTCGTCAGTCTGGTTTTCATCGGTGAGCAAGCGTCCAAGGGCAATGCGTGAATTTACATGAATCGCGTGTTCTGGTGACAATTGCTTGTCATTGATCCGAATTGCCAAGCGTAATTTGTCCTCTGCATCTTTTAAGCGCCCCAACTCATAAAGTGTCATACCAAGGTTATAACTGAGCGACCCTGCATATTGATGGTTTTCACCGACGACTTTCATAAATGCATTGAACGATCGCCGGTAATATTTCTCGGCCTCCTTTAACCGCCCGCTACTTTTTAAAATATTCGCCAGATTGCTGAGACTGGCTCCCGTCTCCTGGTGGTTCTCCCCGAAAATCTTTTCCCGTAATGCAAGTCCCTCCCGCGCATAAGCTTCGGCATCTGAGAATTTTCCCTGCATATAATACAAACGGCCAATGTGGTTTAATGTATGCGCAACATCGGCATGATCCGAACCTAAAAGTGACTTTCGCAGCGCCAGGGTTTTTTGGTATAATTTACTGGCTTGGTCAAATTTTCCCAGGCGGCGTGCGATTGCAGCGCGTGCATTGAAAATGGCTGCACCCCGAACAGATTCGGAATTTGCAGACCGCTCCAAAATAGCCTGCGCCGCTGCAAAAAGTGAATCGGACCTGATATAATCTCTATTTTGATATTCCACATCTGCGAGGCCTGCCAATACATCTGAATAAAAAAAATCAGCTTCTGTTCGAACAAAATTTCGCAGATTTAACGCTTCCATCAAATTGTTCTCCGAGCGTTCGTATTGACCGAGGTCATAGTACAAATTGCCTAAATTAAAATAATTGCGTGCGACGGCTTCACTCCTGGCGCCAAAAAAAGTTAGATTGCGTTCCAAAGATTTATTTTCCATCGTTTCCGCCTCCGCATAGCGACCAATTCTGCGGTTAACATCCCCGATTATGGCGAACATCTCCGCCTGAACATCGGGTTGTTCGAAGAGGCTGTTTTCGACGTTTTTTGCCCCGGCTTCGAGCAAATCAACCGCAGTAAATATTTTTCCACGCGACCCTTCCGGGCTGGCTGTTTCAAACAGGCTTTTCAAGAATTCAGCCACCTGTCCTGTTTTTTTCGCTTCCTGCTGCGCCCGTTTTGTTTCCTGTTGCAATTGCAGCGTATAAAAAATGCTCACTACCGTTAATGCAGTGATAAAGCTGGCTGTCAATCCGACGGCTAATTTGTGCCGGCCGATAAACTTTGAAACCCGATAGGTGAAATTATCATTTGCGGCACTCACCGGCAGGCCAGCCAAATAGCGCTCAATATCCATTTTCACCAATTCGACACTATGGTAGCGCAGCTCCGGTTCTTTTTTTAACATTTTAAGACAAATATTATCGAGATCGCCCTTTAATATTCTGGCCGGCGTAATAGGCAGTAGCCATGAATGTGCGTCTTCTGAATTCTCGGTTGCTTTTTTAATAGCTATACTTGGTTTTTGAGCGACCGTATTTTGCAGAACCTGCTGCATTTCCAGAAGTGTTTTTGTTTTAAATTGGTAGGGGCGTTGGCCGCACAACAGCTCGTAAAGCAAAACTCCGAGCGAGTAAACATCCGAAACTGTCGAGATATTCTTTCCTTCGATCTGCTCCGGCGAGGCATATTCCGGCGTAAATGGTATCACGCCACCTTCTATCATCGTGTGCATCTCTGGTGTATTGTCCTCAGCAGAAAGCACTTTGGCAATTCCAAAATCGAGCAATTTAACCTGGCCTTCTTCGGTGACAAATATATTGCCCGGTTTTAAATCGCGATGAATGACCAAGTGGTTGTGCGCATAAATAACCGCCTCGCAGACTTTCATGAATAAACGGAGTCGTTCGCTGATACGCAGCTTTTTCTCGCGCACAAAAACATCGAAGGGCTTGCCGTCGACATATTCCATGACCAGATAAGGCGTGCCCTCTTTGCTAATTCCACCATCCAAAAGATAGGCAATATTCGGGTGATTGAGGCCAGCTAAAATTTGGCGTTCACGTTCAAATCGCTGCAGAAAACTGGCTGACTTCAGGCCGGAGTGAATAATTTTTAAAGCGACTTTTTGTTCATAAAGCCCATCGTTGCGACTGGCCAGAAAAACGGCACCCATTCCACCGGATGCAATTTGCTTTTCAATGTGGTAGACTCCCAGGTTTTTGCCGATATATTGAGCATCCGAACTGAACTCAAACAATGGCGAAACCGGTGATTCGTACAACAGGCTATGCATGTTTTTATCTTCATCGAGAAGAGATTTTACTTCATCGTATAATTCCCTGTCTTCGCCGCACTTTTCGCGTAAAAAATAGTCCTGTTGTTCGTCACTGATTCCCAATGCAGCAGCAAATAACTCTTCAATTTGTTTCCAACGCTTTGCGTTCAAAAAATGCCTCCGGGTATAAATCCATGCATCAAGTCATACATTTTCTTCAATTGCAGGGCTGGCAATACTAAGTCGAAATTTTCATTTCCCTGCTCAACCAGGCGCGAGCGAGTCGCCAGTCACGCCGTACACTTGGTAGTGAGACCCCTAAGGTTTCAGCAATTTCGTGATGTTTCAGGCCACCAAAGAACCAATATTCGATGACTTTGCCCTGCCGCTCATTGTGCTGGCTCAACCGTTGCAGAGATTCATCGAGCGCTAAAAGTTCCTCAGAGGGGATTTCCTGCACGGCATTTTCTTTAACAAAAGTCAGCGCTATTTTCTCCACTCCTCGTTTTTTTGAATGTTTGGATCGTGCATAGTCGATCAAAATTCGCCGCATTGCTTGCGCTGCCACAGCGTAAAAATGATTGCGGTCGTTCACATCGACTTGCTGTTGATTGATGAGCTTGAGGTAGGCTTCGTGGGTTAATGCTGTGGGATTAAGCGTGTGACCGGCGCGTTCACTATAAAGCTGGCGCTCAGCCAATCTGTATAATTCATCATAAACAAGCGGGATAAGTTCATTAACTTTGGTCTTGTTCCCTGCAGCAACATCGCGCAACAAAAGGGTAATAGCTGATTTTGTTTTATCCATTTACTCTGAACTTGGTTAATCAGGATTCTAAAACAGAACGAGTCATCGTCAATTATTGGCTCATTAATATAAAACTAAAATTAGTTCTTCAAATAAAAATTATTAGATATAAAAATAAATTTCCTTCGCTAATTATTTAAGATTACTTGCATGATTTTTAAAAGGCACTTGCATTTTTCATATTTCAACTCGTATATTAAATTAAATCCGGTTGTTAACTGAACTTAACTGGAAAAAATCCGTCACTTGTTGCGACCACTACTCTTACTTTAGCCCTATCGAAGTTTCATTTCCGAATCCTGATTCTGGTTTGTCGGCCACTGATCGATTTCAGTTTGTTAACCATTTCATTCAAAAATCCCGGATAAATTCTCAACCCAATTAAACGTATGCTTTGCGACCAATTGATTGAATTTCTCACAAAGGAGGCTTCATGGCTGCTCAAATTCAGGACGTACGTAAGTTACTCGCAGGTGCAAAAAAAGAGCTATTTGGAAAATCGAATGTTGTTGCAACAGGGGTTGGCTTCAAACGAGTCAATGGAAAAGCGACTGGTGACCTGGCCCTGATCTGTTCGGTCAGCTCAAAAAAAGAAAAGAAATTTCTTAGCTCCAGCGAATTGATTCCTACCGCCATCCAAAACATTCCGACAGATGTCTATCCCACCGGCTTAATTTATGCGCTTGAAGATCCGACACGTAAATTTCGTCCAGCTCCGGGAGGGGTGAGCATCGGTCACGTGAATATCACCGCCGGCACTCTCGGTTGTCTTGTGCAAAAAAACGGTATCCAGTACATTTTATCCAATAATCATGTGCTCGCCAACAGCAATGACGCATCAATCGGGGATCATATTATTCAACCCGGGGCAGCGGACGACGGCCGCTTTCCTGAAGATCGAATTGCTGAATTAAGCGATTTCGTCAAAATTGAATTTCAAGGACTTGGAGGTATCGAACCACCAAGCGACTGCAAAATTGCCAATGGAGCTGCCGGATTTTTAAATTTATTTGCGGCGCTCGTTTTTAGCAAAACACGGTTGGTCAGCAAAAAAATCACCAAAACGCAGGCAAGTGAAAACCTGGTAGATTGCGCGATTGCAAAACCATTGGAAGCCGGATTTGTGAAGAATGAGATATTGGATATTGGTAAAATTAAGGGAGTAGCCGATGGCACTGTCGGTATGAGTGTACAAAAAAGTGGGCGCACAACGGGCCATACAAAAGGCTCAATTACGCAAATTGATGTAACCGTCAATGTGAGCTATGGATCCAATAAAATCGCCACATTCGAAGACCAACTTATGACCGGCGGTGGCATGAGCGCCGGGGGTGATAGCGGTTCTGCCGTTTTAAATGATAAAAATGAAATCGTTGGTTTGCTCTTCGCCGGCAGCAGCAACAGCACGATAATCAATCGAATTCAAAACGTATTTTCAGCGTTAAATGTAGAAATAATCCCTTAAATTAAATAAAGTCGCTGGAGATTTCCAGCGACTTAAATAATACCCAAATGCCAACACAAGCAAACATTGCCAAAATTAAAAAAGTAAAAAAAATCCATCTGCGGGAATGGATGGCTATCCCACAGGTTCAGGCAGTAGGAATTGGTGTTCTGCAAAACGGCGAGACCGGTATAATCATCAGCGTGGAAAATTTAGATAAATCGATTGCAGAAATTCTCCCCGCCAAAATTGATGATGTATCCGTAGAAATAGTTGAAAGTGGGAGATTTAAAGCTTTGTAAAAAAACGACAGATGATAACTCCGGGAGTATCCCCTGAGCCATCATCTCAAATTAATTCCGTTTAAGTCAGTTCGCATCGATTAAGCATGCTCTCAATAGTTAAGCATCAGCGTTTGACAAAAGGGGCGCGTATTTTTGCCAGAGCAAAGAGCACTAAGCTTTTGGCAATCCACTGGATGTTCTTGTTATGTGTTTTCTACTTTTGTACAAAATTCTACTACTCGATACGTTTCATTAAACCCAACCGCATTAAAAAATTTTTGTGCACCTAAATTTTCTAATTCAGTGTCCGCTGCAAGCTCTGTGAAACCTCTTTGTTTGCACCAACGATGTATGGCTCGCATAGTTTCTTTGCCTGCACCCTTGCCACGGTATTGTTCTTCAATATACAAGCCCTCGATATATGCTACAGGACTACTCAAGCAGCCATCGACAATGTTGCGGGATGACAGTTCGGCCAGGCCTATAATTTGATTATTATCATTCGTCAAGAAATAACAGAACCAATCAATATCATTAAGTATTTTCTCCATCTCAATTTCATGAAATTTATCGGAGAGTGAGTTGAAGACGGTATTCCGATAATTCTTCCAACGAGAAAATTGATTTTTTTTAATTGGTGTAAGATTCATCGTTTCACATAACAAATTTGTGAGCCATATATTTATTTAAACATCCCATTTTGCGGGCGAAATCGAGTTATACCGCGAAATGCGTTTTGTCGAATCACCTTTTAAATGGTAATATGTTTCGCCATAAATTTTCCAGCGGCACAAGTCGATTGGCGTCACTTCAGATGCATTTACCTTGCCAACAGAGCCGGCTTGTTCAAGTCCGGCAGCTACCAATTCAGAACAGAAAAACTTGCTAAAATCTTCAGTATTATATGTCGGGCCGTGCATTCCGAATGGCAGTTTATCCAATGCGTCCAACGACGATTTTATCGCCTGCGGCATGTCGTATTCCTTGCGGTCTTTTGCCTGGTTAAAGAGAAAATCATAAAAGCGTTTTTGGTTGAATTTGTTCTCCCTGATAGCATCGCCGAGAGGCAACCACCACAACTCGCCCTCATAATCATTGAGTCGGTCACTAAATCGTGAAATACTCACACCGTTAAATCCGTTGAGCGATGTGGATTCGATTATCTGATTGAAAAAACGATCGCTGTCTTCTTCCATCATTTTTGTCTGCAAAATTACGCCGACGTGGGAAACTTCCGAGCGTGTGGCAAATTTTATAATTTCTGAAAAATTCCCTTTTCCCCCAAATGCGATAACGTCACCGGGTCGCATCTTTCCCCTGGCCTCTCGATACGAAATCTGTTTTGCTGCCATAGTCAAATCCTTTCAATACGTTCCTAAACTAACGAAAATGTGCCGCGTGCTTACCTGATTTTATTCAATTTGACATGGTCATATTTGTCCTGTTCTTGACCAATGCAAGAAAGTGCGCGGCGCATCACGCGAAATGTTGAATTGTGAAGGTCAAATGTTCCTTCAAAAAACTGTGTTTAATCGATCGCAATAACTTTTACCCCTTGGCCGCCTCATCCTTTTTCTTAACAAATTGTGGTACAATTTTCTCAGCCGACCGCCCGACAACATAGCCACCGAGTCCGATTTGCAGCAAAGTCCACGCATCTTCTGCCAATCGAAAAACGAGCAACCCAAAGCTGTCCAATACCACGAGGGCGAGAAAAGTCAACATCGTAATCGGCCGCCAATTGCGTTGCATCCAGCTCTGGCCTGTAGCCTCGGCACTAATGACATCTTTTTGTGCTTCCATCAATTTTGTTTCGTATTCCAGCACTTTTAATTGCAAGGCATTTTCAATTTCCTGAAGTTTGGCTTTGAGCACCAAACGTTCCTCATCACTTGTGTGTATGTCGTCAATAAGTTTTGCTGCTGGTTTGAACACACCGGAAATAAAACTCATTAATCCCATTATAACCTCCTGATTTATTATTAACTTGTAAGTTCCTGAAAAGCATCAAAATGATTTTGAATCCACTCGCCATATTTTTGTTTTTGGCCGGAACCATTGTAATAACCAGCGAATTCGACAAAATCGCGATTTTGCAGAGCTTTTATCATGCGTTTATCAAAAAATTCAAATAATCCCTGAATATGGTATCGAATATCCTGATTAAATTTTTCGAACATTTCCTGAACGGAATCATAACCAATGGCTTTGTAATTGAATCCCATAATTTGCGGTGCTCCCATGCTTATACAATAGAGTGCCTCGGTTTCAGACAATTTCCGCGCAAAATCCAGGACTTGCCATTCTTTTGATTGGTTGCCGTGGAATTTTGACCAGGAATCCGTGGGATCATCACGCCAGGTATGGCCAAGCCACACCTTCAGTTTATTATTCTCACGCTTGCCATATTGAAAATGCCGATGGAATTTTTGTGTGTTCTTTTTACCCCAATATTTCCACATGAGATGATTCTCAAAACGAATAATCATGCGATTCTCATTTTGCGGTTCAAATCCTTTGCCCGAACTCTCGACGCATAAAACAGCCACCGCCGCACCGGGATCAATTTTATGAGCCCCGCTTAAAGATTCCAAAAGGCCACCATATTTATTCCAGGTGCGTGCCACTTTTTTGGCTATTTTACTGCCGACCAGCGGTAACTTTTCATCAGGAACCATCTCTGTTTGATCAACAATCTTATCCTGGGTATCATCAGGGCTGACGACTTGCGCGCTACTGGAACTGGCCGTTTCACCTCGTTCGATAAAATCGCTGTGAATAAAAGCGGGAATATCGTTGAACGAAATTTCGCACCACTTCCCTGTTTGCGAGATAACCTTAACTTTCATATCCCTTTCGAGTACACCCAAAAGATTGGATGTTGCATCAGGTCGCGCGCGTACATTCAACCGATCGACGGAAACAACAGCCATGTCATCAAGACGGCTTTCGAGTAATTGAACATAATCCTGATGAATAAAAGCAGATTCTTCATTGAATGAAATTTCCAGCCATTCCCCATTTTCATCTAAAATATCCACGCGTGAATCCCAAACGAGGGCGCCAAGGATTTCAGAATGCAAGTTGGGTTCGCTGCGGACATTGAGCTTTGATGCGGTAATTTTTCCCTGGATGCTTACCGTATTTTCGATGGGCAGGACGAATTCACTGGAAAGAAAAGCGCTCATCTCATTGTACTTGATCTCAAACCAGGCGTCATGTTGCATTACGATGGAGACAACAGTATCTTTTGGCAGGGTGCCGATTTTTTTTGCACTCAGGCTCGGTAAACTGCGGATATTTAAGCGATTTGCAGTAACTTTACCCCTCATCAAAATCACCTCCTTAAATTTACAGTGTGGTGAGAATTAAATTTCACATGTTAAAAACAGATTATCTATACACGGTATAATTATCAGTCAATAAAATTTTGAAATTACTTTTTTGATCCCACGGAAGCCGTAATTGCTCTACAAGAATGGTATTGAAATGTTATGATATAATCAGAATGAGTTGTACAAGAGTTGCCTTATATCTGCAAAAAAAATATTCGAACAATATATAAATATGTTGTTGCAGAAGGACAAAAGCAATAAAAAAAATTAAAAATAGAAATTAAATTTTATAATAATCGAATTTTAGTCAACAATAATAGAACCAGGTGAATTAAAACGCTAAAACAGCAAGTTAAGAAAACCAGAGGAAGAAAGATCAAATAAAAGTGATGTATTTTATCTGAAAATGGACAGGATAGAAATTATCGAGGAACCCGAACCGCAACATCACTACTAAATATACGCAAAAAAAAATCCGATTTCACTAATTTAATCAGCGAAACCGGATTTGATTCATTGTACCTACCCTAACACAAAAAAGTCCTGCAAGCCTATTTCATCAGTAGCAATTTCTGCGTCGAGCTGTGTTGATTCCAACGGACATTCAAATAATAAACGCCGCTGGCTGCCTCGCTACCGGCATTCCATGTCAAGTTGTGTGTTCCGGCTGTGAGATTTTCATTGACCAATGTAGCAATTTCTTGCCCTAAATTATTGTAAACAATTACTGTTACAAATCCATCGTACGGCAAGTCAAAGTCGATATTGGTCGCCGGATTAAATGGATTTGGGTAATTGGGTGACACCGAGAATTTTTCCGGTATTTTCACGCTTCCGATGTTCTCACCAACGGCTCGTTTCCCGGTATAAGCAAGATAATCACTTTGTTTGACCCAGACCGCATATCCCCTGCTTGGGGCAGGAATCCATACGCGTCCATCCGAGTAAACTGTTGTTGTTTCTGTATTATCAAAAGCGTTGACGAGTGTGCTGTTTGCCCAATTTGTAAATCCGGATGGCGAGCTGTCAACCCACAGGCCTTTGGTTGAAGAATCGTGATTATTTATCGCGATGATCGCACCATCACGGGTTCCGTTGCCCTGCCGGCGTGCAACATAAACGTGATAGGTGTCGCCTGAGGGCCATGGATTGCCAACTTCACTGAGCACTGCGAGCGTGCCACCCAAATAGTTTTTCCGCACGTGGATCAATTTTTTAATGTCAGTTTTCAGGCTGGTTGGCGCTGTAACCTGGTAGGCGCTATTGTGGGCATCAATTTGGGTGACGGCATAAAAATGAGGATAGAAAATACAGGGACGGCCTTCGTGGGTGAGCGTATATGCATAGGCCATTTTGAAGTCTTTTGTCACCCATTTGTCGTGTTCTTTGCCAGTATCGTGATTGTCGACAAAGGTGACGACAGAAGAGCCCGGCAATCCATTGCCGCTGTTATTGCGCACCATTCCGGCGTGGTTTAACCAGGCCATGTTAAAGCTGCTCTGGTCGCCATTAGCCATATCTTTCAGGCTATTTTTAAGGGGAAAATCAAAACCGTCAACATCGGCGCCGCCAGTTGCGACAGCATTCACCCAGTTTTTGATGCGGTAGTCTGCTCCCCAATATTCACCGACGATAAATCGTTGCGATCCGGAAAGCAAAGGCAAGTTATTAACCCAGTCAGCGACGAAGGATTCCTGAAATCCGCGCACAAAATCGAGGCGGAAACCATCAAATCCAATTTCATCTGCCATCCAATATCCCCAGTCTTCCAGGCGGGTTTGCACGGTCGAACTGTAGGTATTGAGATCATTGCCAAAAAACTTGGTGTTCGGAATTATTTCATCAGAACCCGGAAATCCCAGCCAGTCGTTGTTGTCAACCGGATGAAAATCGGTGTAATTCCAGCTATAATTTGCCTCGCCGGCGCCAGTGTGGGTGACGTAATTGATGCCCGTATTCGTGTGTGCTTCCAGCGTCGAATTGGCCAGATTGCTGCCATTGTACCACACAGCTCCGGGATAATAACTGTTGGTTTGGTCGGCCCATGCCCACTCCCAGCCGCTGCTGGTATCTTCGCGGCGTGCAATTAGCGTGATTTCAATATCGTGTGCCGAGCTGAGTGAAATTTTGTATTCATCGATTGCCGAAGCATCTTCGATATGGCCGCGAACCGTGCGTCCGGAGCCCGGAAATGCATTCCAGGTGCCGCCACCGTTATTGGGTTCGCTCTCCCACGTATCTGTTCCGTTCGGCCCGACACCCGTCCAATCGATAAAAACGTCGTAACCGCGTTCTGTTTTGCTCGCGCTCCAGTTGAGTGTCGCGCCGTTAATCTGAATATAATAGTCGCCAGCGGAGGCATTTGGAATTACCCATCGAATCTCATTTGTTGGGTAGGATTGGTATTGTGTACCGTTGCGGTAGGCTTTATCAAAAACATATTGTTTTACGGCGGGATTGCTTTCATCTTCATCGCTGCTGGTGTAGATGTGATTGAGAATGATATCGGCGTAAACTTCAATTTTCGGGCTGGTATGCATGGTAGAAATCATGCTTTCGAGTTCGGAGCGACTGCCAAAGCGCGTTTCAACTGTCCCCTTTTGGTTGTAATTTCCCAAATCATAATGATCGAAAACACCGTAACCCATATCCCAGATGCCAAAATTTCCTTTTGACGGCGCCGGTACCCAAATTCCGGTTATACCAGCATTTTTAAGCTCGGTAGATTTGCCCTTGAGATTATCCCACCATGTCCCGTTATTGTTGACATCATCAACGGGAACATCCCAATAAAATGCCTGCATCATGGCGTCATTTTGCGCAAAAACCGAATTTCCAGCCAGCATAAAAATAGCGATAAGTCCCAACCACATTAATTTTCTTACTTTCATGACTCCTCCATAAAAAGTGAAAAATAGATAAATTGGCTTGCTATTAAAGAACGGTGAATATTGAAGATTATGAAACCATTTCCAAACTTTATTCTTAGTTAAAAATGGCAAATAATGAGGCGATTGAAGCGAATCAAGGGAAGCACTTCCATAATATTAGATTAATTCACCATTAACAAGTATTTTCTCACCAAAGAGTTTAAAAGATCATAATATTTTATTTGTTTTTCAATGTAAAGGAAGCACCGTGCGCCGGACAGATTCATATTTTAAAGATTCCCGTGGATTTAAAACACGCACGCGTTTTGGTTGGAATTTTTGAAAAATACTTTAAATTAACACATATTTACTCGTTACAAGGCTCTGCCTGACAAATTAAACTACGGCCCGTTATCTCAGCCCATGTGCTTCCGATTAAAAATTAGTACTATTTTTTTAGAATATTTCCATAAAATATGAAACCAAAAAAGAAGAAAGCCAAGGATTCAAAATCACCGGAATGGGTGCCTGCCGCTAAAAAAGAAAGCGGAGAATTTACGACCAACGTGATGCCCGGCGTGGCTGGTTGCCACGATGGACTTAAATCAGGGGAAATGCACGAAACCACAACAAATAAATCCATCAAAAAAAGACAGCCGCTAAAAACCGAAGACTATGTTTCAGGAATCCTCGCTCGTGACAGAACCACACTTGCCCGAGCGATCACCATTATCGAGAGTAATTCTGTAAAACACCAAAAACAAGCTCAGACACTGCTCACCGAGCTCATGCCCCACACTGGAAATTCAATTCGAATCGGTATTACAGGGGTGCCAGGCGCCGGGAAAAGCACACTCATCGAAGCATTCGGTTTGTATCTAATCGAGCAAGGGCACAGCGTCGCCGTGCTCGCCATCGATCCGAGCAGTTCCATCACTGGTGGCAGCATTTTGGGTGATAAAACGCGCATGGAAAAATTGGCGAACAAACCGGCCGGATTTATCCGCCCCTCCCCCACCAGCGGCGCTTTGGGCGGCGTGGCGCGCAAAACCCGTGAAACGATGCTGATCTGTGAGGCCGCCGGATTTGATATCATTCTCGTAGAAACCGTTGGCGTTGGCCAAAGCGAAATTACCGTCCGTTCGATGGTCGATTTTTTTCTGCTGCTGCAGATTGCCGGTGGCGGAGACGAGTTGCAGGGGATTAAAAAAGGTGTCATGGAAATTGCCGATGCCGTGTTGGTCAACAAAGCCGATGGCGACAACAAACCCAAAGCCGAGGCTGCAAAACAGGATTACGCCATGGCATTGCACTACATGCCGCAGCACACCATAGGCTGGCAAACGAAGGCATTTACCTGTTCCGCCGTGACTGGCGAAGGAATTGCGGAACTTTGGCAGGTCATCGAAAAGTTCAAGACCATAACAAGGGACAACAGGACCTTTGCTGCCCGCCGTCGCAGCCAGTCCCGCGAATGGATGCGCGCCATGGTCGAAGAATATTTGCAAAGCATTTTCTATAAAAATGAGGCCATTTTACACGCGTTGCCGCAAATTGAAAATGCCGTCATGGCCGGTAAAATGCCGGCAACAACAGCAGCGCAGAAGTTGGTGGATATTTATGAAAAGAAGGTTTGAAGGTTTAAGGTGGAAAGGTTGTGGATCATAATCGCAGCTTGCATTTTTGGCAATTCCGGAGCCTACTCGTCACTGACAATATTTTTGCGGTATTAAAATGTGAATTTTGGGTATTTTCAAAAACCGAATCTCAATCAAATGCAAATATGTATTACTTGCATTAAACGACTATTTCTCATAGATTAACATCCAAATTTTTGCAAGGTTTACTTACGATAACAAACCCTGCTTCTTGATTTCGCCACATTCAGTCCATCGACAATTATGATATTTGCCAGAGGTAATAGCAAAATGCATAAATTCCCGGATATCCCAATAAAAAGTGAGGTTGCAGTTGTTTTAAATACTTATCCTCAAGAAATAAAATCTAAATTATTGTTTCTTAGGCACTTGATCTTTGACACGGCGGCTTCAATTGAAAGTGTTGGCGAGATAGAGGAAACACTGAAATGGGGCGAACCGAGTTACCTGACACCAAAAACCAAAAGTGGCAGCACATTAAGAATTGCCTGGAAAGCATCGCAAAAAGAACAGTACTCACTGTATTTTAAATGCACAGCGAATCTGGTTCCGGCATTTAAACAACGATTTCCTCAAAAATTCAAATTTGGAGGAAACCGGAGTATTGATTTTAGTGTAAATGATAAAATCCCAATAAAAGAATTAAAACAGTGCATTGCTTTAGCTTTAACTTATCATCTCAATAAAAAATTAGACCCACCAACCAGGTGGGAAATGATAGAAAAAGTCACAGATCATAAAAAATTAAGCTGACAGGTAAATCCGGTCCCCATTCAGGTATTAAATATCAGTTGATGAATGAAATGGCAATGATGAAACTCTTTAGAAAAATTATATAAAAATTGCTGTCTGAAAAAAACAACGTAAGGCCTATACCATCCACTAAGGGAATCGATATGAATCCAAAAACCAAAATTGAATTCTTTGGTCCGGTTGAGTTTGTCGGCGTTGCGTTGTTTGGCAATCCGGAAACCACACCGTTTGAAGCAGCCTGGGAGTATTTCGGGTCCCTGGCGGATGATGCCGCAATTTCCAGGATTGGCAAGGCCATTTATGGACTGCAATTGTATCACCCGCAATTTCCCGGGAAATTTGAAATGACGTATATGGCTTGCCTTGAAAAGAACCGGATATGGCTGTCCCAATGCGAATGCTGTCCAAAAGAGTGCCTGGGTCCAAATACGCTGTTCAAAAAGTCGAAGGCGGGGTGAACGGGATTGATGACGCGCTCATTTATTTGTACAAGAACTATATTCCAAAAAATGGACTCAGCGTCGCCATGCCGATCGATTTTGAAAAGTATTGCAACGTGAAAGATAATGAGTCACTGCCTGAAGAAATATAAATCTGGGTACCGGTTAAGGAAGTTTACGATTGACAGGCTCGGACAGCCAGTCTCTGAATTTGTATTTATCGTTCTACCGCCAAAGAAACATTCATACTTTCCGGCGCCATATCGCGCAAGGCCGAGGCTGAAATCTCCCAGTCAAATGCTGGCACTAACTTCAATTGCACAACTGCATTTTTCGGCAAAGTACTAAATTTTTCCTTTATTTTAATTAAGCTATCCGTTCGATTCAATCCCGTCAAATTTAGCTCAATTTTGAACATTGGCCGCGTCGGAAGTGAGCAAAACTCAATTTTGGGGACTTTTGAGTCAGAATCAATTTGCAGCGTATAAAACCCCTTCTCCTCGTTTCGTTCAGCAAAAGACGTCCGCTCAATTGAGCCCGGATAAATGACCGGCTGCGAAAATGCACGACCAGCGGAATCACTTGTCAAAATTTGGGCGCGGTGGATATGTCCCGAAAGAACGGCGTGGAAATCGTTGGTGAGAAAATGAGCCGGGATTATTTCCGGGCCCTGCCGAAAAGTATAATTCGCTGCGCCGACCCGCGCACCGGAGATCGCCTGGTGCAGGCAGAGCAATCGAACATCAGTCGCACAATTTTTATATTCTGTTTTGTTGATCAAAAAATTAAATTGTGTGTAAATATTTCTGGCAAATGGAAATCCGGCAAGGGCTAGTCTGAAGCCATTTTTTTCAAAAACAAAAGTACGCGGTCGATTAAAAATATGGATATTACGGTGAGCAAATCCGAAATGATTCGGAATCCGTGATCGTTCGTGATTGCCTGGAACAATGTAGATGGGCACGCCCGATTCGGCCAGATCGTACAGCGGCAGCGCCACTTTTGTCACCAGCGCATTTGGCAATTTTGCCCAGAAAAACAAATCGCCGCCGTGCAAAACGAGATCAACTTTTTCTTCGGCTGCCGTTTTGATGATCGTCTGAAAATTAGCGAAAAAATCTTCGCCGCGACGGCGCCGTTGGATGCGTGGACGCATGGGCAAATCAAAACCAAGATGGGAGTCTGCGAAAAAAAGAATCTTGATGGATACAGGCATTTATTTCCATGAATTTATTGAAATTACAAGTAATATCTTCGTAAAAAAATCCAATAACCGAGCCCATTTAACAAAGAAATAAAAATAATCCGTACTGCAAAATAGAATGTATATTATAATTAGTGCCCATCCGGAAATGTCCCTTTTTTGTCATTCCGAATTCGATATTTTTTATCGATTCCCGGAATCTCATGCTGAGGTAGGCTCAAGTAGATTCCGGTACGCCAAAAGAGGGCGACCGGAATGACACAACGAGGGAATCTCGGATAAACTCTAATTAATTGAAACACTAGCATCTTTTTTGAATTTCATGTCATTCCCAAATGCCTTTATTGGGAATCCATCCTCGCAAAAGAACGGATTCCGGCTAAAAGATTGCCGAGCCATCGGCCGACAGAGCAAAACGTTTTTTTGTTATACGCAGTAAAATGACAAAAAAAGGCGCTCCAAATGCAATTGGTTGAATTATGCACAACGGATTAGGATAATTTTTTACAAAAGTATATGTTATGAGAAAAGATTACTATACATTCAACTTTCATCGATCGGGATGAAGAGTGGGAAAATATAACATACAATCTTTAGTATTGGAATCAGAATGTTAAATTTACTTGATGGTGTTAAATCTGCCCAAATAAAAATTAGCAAAGAAATAAACAACTTAAGTCAAATGATCAAAGATAAAAGTCTGTCCATTGTGGACAGGATTGAATCTTTGGAAGACATTATTAGCCTGGAAATTGGTGATACTTCACTTAATCGCTCTCGTAATCTGGAGCGGGAATTCAGCATTCGTCAATTATATATTAAATATGAAGGTGAAAATCCATCCGGCACGCACAAGGACAGGATTGCATTTGCACAGGTCCATGATGCATTCCGGCGCGATTTCAATGTTATTTCATTGGCTACATGTGGAAATTATGGAGTTGCAGTGGCCTATGCAGCTTATCTGGCCGGATTGGAATGCAGAATATTTATCCCGGAATCATACCATACCGAGCGCATTAAAGAGATGCAAAATTTTGATGTAAAAATCATCAGATTAGCAGGTTCCTATGAGGATGTCGTTTTTGAATCGAGTAAACTGGCCCAAAATAATGAATGGTATGATGCCAATCCGGGTGGGGTAAACACGCCGTTGCAAATTATGGCCTATTCCGAAATTGCCTATGAAATTTATGACCAATTGCGCGATGCGCCCAAATATATTGCCATGCCGGTTTCAAATGGAACTTTACTCGCGGGTGTATATCGTGGTTTTGTAAGCCTTTACAAACGCGGAAGAACATCCAGAATACCGAAATTTATTGCCGGCTCTGCAGCCCATAAAAATCCAATAATCACCTCATTCAAATCGGGACTTGACTATTGTAAAGACATCGATCCCAAGCAAATTAAAGAAACGGAAATCAATGAACCATTAATCAATTGGCATAGTTTTGATGGCAACGAAGCCCTCTACGCCATCAGACAAACAGATGGAACAGCCCACCACATCAGCGACATAAAAATGCGCCGGATGAGTACATTTATACACAAAAAAGAGGGTTACCGAATTTTGCCGGCTTCGACTGCAGGGCTCATTGCTTTACTCGAGTTACATGAAAAAAATGAACTAATCAATGACAGGTATGTTGCAATTTTAACAGGGAAATATTAAGAATGAAAAAGACAATTGATGGCCCGGCTTTGGTTTACGTCGACGAAGCGTTTAATACCCCAAATGGCAAAACAGCCCATGGACTGGTACGCTTCACCGAACGCTATGAGATAGTCGGCGTAATCGACCATAAATACGCTGGTCAGGATGCCGGCTTGGTTCTTGACGACAAGGCGAATGGCATCCCAATTTATACAGATTTTAAAGAAGCACTATTAGGCATAAACCCGAAAAAAAAACCGGAAACACTGGTTATCGGTTTAGCGCCGGATGGCGGCCGGCTGCCACAAAGTGCAAAAAACACCATTAAACTGGCCTTGCAATCTGGACTAAATGTTGATAGCGGTCTGCACGATTTTTTATATAAAGATGGTGAAATCGCAGCACTTGCGAAAAAACATAATTGTCGAATTCGCGACATACGCCGAACCCCGGATCGTGATGAGCTCCACTTTTTCACCGGGAGAATCGAAGAAGTGGATTGTCTGAAAATTGCGGTACTGGGAACAGATTCAGCAATCGGAAAAAGGACAACAGCCTGGATAATTGTCCATGCCTTTAGAAAAGCTGGTTTAACAGCCGAAATGGTCGGAACAGGTCAAACAGCCTGGATGCAAGGCGCAAAGTATTCGATGATTATGGATAGTTGTATAAACGATTTTGTTTCAGGCGAGATTGAGCATGCAGTCCATGAAGCCTGGAAAAATGAATCACCGGATGTGATCCTGATCGAGGGGCAGGGCAGTTTGATGAACCCCGCTTATCCAGGTGGGTTCGAGATTCTGGCCGCTGGACGCCCTGATTTTGTTATCCTGCAACATGCGCCAAAACGCATCGAATACGATGGTTTTCCCGGTTATAAATTGCACCCCCTTAAAGAGCAAATCAACGCCATTGAAACCATTTCCGGCAAAAAAGTAATCGCGATCACCCTTAACCATGAACTGATGCGGAGAGAAGAAATAAGTCCGGCATGCGAAGAAATTACCAAAGAAACCGGACTTCCTGCTTTTGATGTACTCGCAGAAAACGCAGATCCGCTTGTTGAATTATTAAAGCCGTATATAAAATGATCACTCTTGAGTCGTTTGTCGTTCTGAAAAAACTTGCGGTAAAAAATATTTCTATTGAACCGCGAAAAGTAAAAGCTGAGTACTGTGTTGAAAAGTTTTCAGGTGATACCAATTCAATTGAATTAATCTATTCATATGAGAATGCATATTTCAGCAAAAAGCAAGCCTCCGACGTGAACCTGGCATCGATGATGCTGGCACAAGTTGCATTAAACTATGGGCTGTTTTTTGAAACCATTGAAATTGATGGGCTGTTTGATAAAACGGATCAGAGATTTCTTGTTGATATGCTGGAGAATACATCGCGGGAAATCCTGACCAACAAGCTATTGATAAAAAACGAGTTTTTGAAACCACCCTTTGATCAATTAAAACCGGAAAAAAAGAGCACATATACCCAATCAAAGCTGCAATTTACAAATTCGTGCTTCGCAGACATGGAGCTTAGCAAGGAAAATGCAAAAACTGATCTAAGTAAATACGCAATATTAAGCAGCGGTGGAAAAGACAGTTTGCTGACCTACGGCATAATAAAGGAAATTGGCGAACCCTATCCGGTTTTTATAAACGAAGCCGGGCGACATTGGTTTACAGCGGTGAATGCGCACCGACATTTTAAAACGATTGAGCCAAACACGGAAAAGCCATGGTGTAATAGTGACCGGGTTTTTAATTGGATGCTAAAACAATTACCGTTTATCAAAGAAAATTTTGCCAGCATCCGGTCAGATATTTACCCGCTACGGCTATGGACCGTTGCTGTATTTTTGTTCGGTGTATTGCCGGTTGCAAGAAAAAAAGGCATAGGAAACATTTTAATCGGTGATGAATACGATACCACCATGACGTGCAACATGCACGGAATTACTCATTACGATGGACTCTATGATCAGAGCAAATATTTTGATAATGCGATGACCCGCTACTACAGAAGCAAGGGCTGGTTAATTAACCAGTTTTCGCTTTTGAGAAGTTTATCGGAGCTGCTCATAATGAAAGTGTTAATAAAAAGATATCCGGAGCTTCAGAAACACCAGGTATCGTGCCATTCTGCCCATGAGGTAAATGGCAGGATGTATCCCTGCGGCAAATGTGAAAAATGCCGCCGGATTATCGGGATGGTTAAATCTCTGGATGAAGACCCTACAAAATGTGGTTATAACGAAGCGCAAATTACCCATGGCTTGCATGCTCTGGAAACTCATTCCGTAAAACAGATTGGCAGCGATGCAGCGCATTTATATTACCTGATGCTTGAGAAAAATCTGATAAAACGGAATGAACACACTTCCAAGCTGGCAAAGGAACACGCTGAAATAACCAAGCTGCGATTTGATAAGGAACGGAGTAATTTGGAAGATATGCCAATTTATATCCGCAAACCCCTTTTCGACATTCTTTCTCATTATGCCGATGGTGCGGTACAAAAAGTCAATCACAGCTGGCTGGAATTTAAAATTAACGATACATTTATAAATACACCGAATTATAAACTGGACACAAGATGAAAAAACAGAATGAATATCCTGATTATATGTGGGCAACATTAAAATGGCCAGAAATAGCCGAAAGATTAAAACTGGTTGATACGGCAATCCTGCCTTGCGGCGCTATCGAACAACACGGGCCGCACCTGCCGTTAGATGTGGATTTTTATGATGCGGATTATTTGGCCAAAAAGGTGGCAGAATCCTGCCAAGACCCTAAACCATTTGTTTTACCACCTGTTCCGTACGGCGTTTCTTACCATCACAGTGAGTTTAAAGGAACAATCTGCGTGACCAACAATTCGCTGTCCACTCTGATTTATGACATTGGCATGAGCCTGGCACAAAATGGTATCAAAAAAATCGTAATTCTCAACGGGCACGGTGATAATGCGCCGACATTGAAATATGCTGCACAAATGATAAACCGTGACGCAAAAATATTTGTGTGCGTCGAAACCGGGGAAACAAGTGATGTTGATATCTACGATTTAATTAAAACACATAACGATATTCATGCCGGCGAAATAGAAACAAGCACGACTTTAGCCTTAAGACCGGGCCTGGTGGATATGGACAAAGCTGTCGATGAAACCCTGGATTTGGATAACGAGTTTCTGGATTTTACCTCCGAACGCGGTGTAAGCTGGTACGCACATACGAAACTGTTATCAAAATCAGGTGTGATGGGAAATGCAAGCCTGGCCACGGAAGAGAAAGGTAAAATAATTTGGGATATAATGATTCGTAAAATGACGGAATTTGTCGAGACCATTAAAAACACACCGGCTGACAAATTATATCAAAACAAATACTAAGATGAAAATTAAGAAAATTGAATACTTCCGCCTGGATATGCCATTAGCGGTTCCCTACACAATTGCATATGAAACTGTCAGTAAGACAACGAACATCATTTTAAAATTGGTTACAGACAGCGGTATAACCGGCTGGGGTTGCGCGGCACCGGATACAGAAGTTACCGGGGAAACACCTGAAGATGTAATTAACAATATTGAATCAGAAATACACGCGATGCTTCAAGATAAATCGCCGTTTCAGATCGCAAAAGTAAACCATATTTTCAAACAGCAGTTAAAAGGTGCTTCATCAACCCTGGCCATGGTTGATATGGCACTCCACGACCTGATGGCACGCAAAGCAAAACTCCCTTTATACCAGTTGCTTGGCGGATACAGAAACTCAATTCCGACAAGTATTACAATCGGGATTTTACCCGTTGAAGAAACCCTGATTCAGGCGAGTGATTATTTAAAAAAGGGATTTACAATTCTCAAGCTTAAGGGAGGGGCTAACCTGGCTGAAGATATTGAAAAGATCCATAAACTGCGTGAAAAATTTGGCAGGGAATTTTTACTTCGTTTTGATGCGAATCAGGGATACTCACTTGAAGAATCAGTTGATTTTATAACCAAAACAAAAAAGGCGAACATCGAAATATTTGAGCAGCCAACCAATCAGAAAAAAGATGAAAAACTTGGGCAGGTAACCCAAAGTGTCGCTGTGCCGGTGATGGCCGATGAAAGCATTAAAAGTTTAAATGATACTTTTCGATTGGCCAGCAATAATTTGATAGACATGGTGAATATTAAACTGATGAAAATGGGAGGAATTCTGGAATCGCAACATATCAACTCTGTGGCCAAAGCAGCTGGCATGGAGGTTATGGTCGGTTGCATTGATGAATGTGCATTGGGGATTTCTGCCGGTCTGCATTTTGCCCTGAGCCGCCCCAATATTGAATATGCGGACCTGGATGGTCATTTAGATTTATTGCAAGACCCGTTCACCGATTTGTTCGCGCTAAAAAACGGGGTACTTTACCCCTCTGCCAGCCATGGGTTGGGAAACATTAATTTATAACCCTTTTTTATTAACAAAAATATCTGTACGTCCCAAACGCTTCTGTGAGTAAGCACTGCTTCCAAACCATAAAAAATATTATTCTCGGTTCTATTGACAAAGCTGGAATTTGAAAATTAGTATTCTCTTCCAAGCCCGGCCGCTGAAGGCAAACACAAAATTTTGGACTCTTCATGCTTTTTAAACGGGAACAATCGGGCAAATTATGAGACTGAAAAACAAATCATAATTGTTTATGGATAAAAAACAAAAGGGGAATGACGAACCGGGCATTCGCCATTCCCCGCTAACGTTCCCCTGAAATATTTTTCCAATTCTGACTTATTTGCCACACACCTTAGAGGTGAATGACATCCCCCCAAAACTATTTCAACAATAACATTCTTTTGCGCTGTACAATCGGCCCTTTCCATTTCACAACAGATTGCGGCTACTTACAATCCGAATGATATACTATTTTGAATAGCTTAAAAGGGATTTACACTCGGTTAGTGCAATTAACCGATAAAATTGCAATTATAGCACCAATACGATTATTTAAAATGGAATCATTATTAAAATCTACAATTTAGCTAATAATTTTTTCACAAAATCACCTTGTAAAAAGAAGCCTAAAAAAAATTAACTGTATGATTTAGAATACACTTGAGAATACCCCTGTCTCATAAATACTACTTTCTTAAATACCACCAATACCAAGCTGTTTCATTTTCTTGTGCAAATGTGTTCTTTCGATATCAAGCACGGTTGCAGCTTTGGTGATGTTGCTATTGCATTCTCGCAAAACCACTTGAATATAATCACTTTCAAAAGAATTACGCGCTTCACGGAGGGTTTCACGTTGATAGGAAGAGGTGGCAGGAATATCCGGAAAATTCAGGGCGAGTTGCAGCATTTGTCGATTGATTTTATGACTTGTAGTGAGTACCGCAACTTTCTCGATAAAATTTTTCAGTTCACGCGCGTTGCCTTTCCATGGCTGATTGCGAAGAAATGGACCGCAATCTTCGAGCAGTTCTTTCTGTGGCAGGTTGTTTAGTTCACAAATTGCTCCAAGAAAATGTTCAGCCATGGGAAAAATATCATCCGTTCGTTCACGCAATGGAGGGATCGTTATCGGTACGACGTTAATGCGATAATACAAATCTTCACGAAATTCATTTGACGCAACCAATTTTTCCAGATTTTTATTCGATGCTGAAATCAGGCGTACATCAACAAACTCGGATACCTCGGCACCAATTCGTTGCACTTCACCGTTATCGAGAGCCAGTAAAATTTTTGCTTGCGCAGCGAGACTGAGATCCCCAATTTCATCAAGAAAAAGAGTCCCGCCCTGGGCCTGTTGGAAATAGCCCTTTTTCTTCATCTGTGCATCGGTGAATGCGCCTTTTTCATGGCCAAAAAGTTCACTCTCGATGAGTGTATCCGGGATTGAAGCACAGTTTACGTGCACAAATGCCGCATCTTTTCTCGGACTATTTTTGTGCAAAGCTTTTGCAACAAGGTACTTGCCGCTACCGCTTTCACCACAAATGTGAACGGCTGTTTTTGTTCCATCAAGCGTATCAATTACAGCAAATATTTTCTGTGCCGCTTGACTGACGCCGATCATGCGGTACTTTTGCCACGTTTCCTGCATCGATATTTCTTGCGTTTTTTTTGATAGGCTGATCGCGAGTACATTTTTAACAGTGAGCAAGACTCGATGCGCTTCGATAGGTTTTTCGAGAAAATCATAAGCCCCAAGTTTCGTTGCTTCCACTGCGCGTTTGATCGTCCCCTGGCCTGAAATCATGACAGCAGCGAGGGATGGGTGCATCTCCAAACCACGCTTTAGCACCTCAATTCCATCGATATCCGGCAGGGATAAATCCAGGAGTATCAAATCAGGGAGAAGAGATTCCAGTAAATCAAGTGCTGTTCTTCCATCGGCCGAACAATGCACCTCGTAACCTTCAAATTGCAAGACATCAGTTAGAAGTTCTAAAAAAACCGGATCATCATCAACGACAAGGATAGTTTCATTATTCATAATTTTCCACGTGAGCGCACATCTGTTTATTTTTATTGGCGAATCGCATTACTCATCAGTGTTTCCAACTGGAATGATAATTACAAATATTGTGCCGATACCAACTTCACTTTTCACATCAATTCTGCCATCGTGATCTTCGATGATTTTGCGGGCAATCGTTAAACCCAATCCCGTACCGCCTTTTTTACGGGTGTAAAAGGGTTCGAAAATCTTTTGCAAATTGTCTGCTTCGATACCTCCACCCGTATCGCTTATTTCAACGCGAATGACATCATTGTTCGATGCCACCGAAAGTCGTGGTAAAGCTTGAGCCAGGCGGGTTGTAATATGGAGCTTCCCTTCCTTTTGTATTGCTTGCATCGCATTCTCAAGGAGCACGTTGATCATAATTTGAAATTGATTCCCGTCGACATGGACTGGGGGTAAAGCAGTTTCAAGATCGAGTTCGATATGAATTTGTGCAGGTACCGCCGGTTTCATCTGCTGCAAGCAATGCTTGATGATTGCATTGATGTCGATATGGCGTTTGTCTGGTTCCTCAAGTTGGGCTAATTTCAAAAATCCGTCTGTCAGTTCCCGCAACCGTCGTACTTCATGAACGATATGATCGACATATTTATCATAACCGAGATCATTTTCAACACTGTCTTTTTTATACTGCATCTGCAGTCTTTCCGCCGCTAACATGACAGAAGCGAGTGGTGTTTTCAGCCCATGTGCCAATTCCTGCGTTATCGCTGCCCATGCCACGGCTCGTTGTATTTGACCCGAGTTCAGATTTTGCGAATCATTCTTCTTGCTGAGGATACCATTTTTCATAAAATAAAAAACCAGGAGAAATGACAGGCTGCACCCCACTGCCAGGCCTGTTAATTCTCCGCGATATGCAGAAAAAAAAGACAATTGATTCGATACTAAACTGAGCTCACACAATCTTGTCTCACTTTTAAATAAAAGCCTATTCGGTTGCAAACCATATTTGATGAGTTGTACATCACCGGGAGGAGATGGGAATTTTGCCTGAAGTTCCAAATTTTTCGAAAAGACAAAAAGGGCGGATTGTCCACTGACAACAATTTCCTTTGTGCCATCCAAATTCAAATCAACCGTTAATAACTGACTTTGTGTATCAACAGCAGGCTCCCCAAGTTCTGTCTTCACAACAACTTTATTTTCAATATTTCGAAGTTCAAGTACGCCATCGACTCTAAGCGTGACAAACTCTTCGATACCATCATTGTCAGCATCGATAAAAGTTGTGGTTGGAATAAGTTTATTTGTGACAGGACTTTTCTTCGTTAACACCTCCTTATCCGCATCCCAGAATGCAATCAAACTTCCATCTTCAGGGTCATCTGATCTTGAAGTTTTTAATATGAGAATTTCATTTTTCCCGTCTTTATCTAAATCCCGGGAAAAAGGGTGAACACCGGTAAACTTTCCTCCAAGTCTATTGCGAATAGTAAGTTCTCCGCTGTTGCTAAAAATGAGCAAGTACGTGTTTGCATCGTCCGTGCCATTGATAAATTTTCCTTCACCATTCACCGGAGCACCACTTATAGGAATAATTTCTTCTTTGCCATCCCCATCGACATCTGCGATGATTCCACCCTCGGGAGCAGTTCCAAGGGCGTAAGTCCATTTGAGATCGCCAGTTCGATAATCAATAGCATACAATCCCCGCGGCTGATAGGCATATCCGGTAGATACCGCTAAAATAACTTCATTTCTTCCATCACTATCGACATCCATCGCTCCTATCGGGTGCGCTTGCACATCCCATTCATCTGGTGACACCAGGCTGTTGCTGACAATGTGAAAAGCTGCGAGCGAATCTCCCCGCCAATTAAATATTTTTCCATAAAGCTTGCCACTGATATACTCAGAAACGAAAATCTCCAAAACCTGATCGTCTTCCAAATCAATAAAACCAACTCTGATTTTTCCAGAAAAATTACACTGTTCGATGATTGCATCAGCCATATAATCATGTAGTGTAAAATAATTTGATACGTTATCACTCAGAGCGGGACCCAAACCTGTAGTAATGAACTCGCTTTTGCCATCATTATTTAAATCTATTACGATATAACTATTTTCAGAGGCCGGAACGATATATGATTCTTTCGTGATTTTCACAATATAAGGCAGGGTTGCCGGGTCCACCTCCGGATACACCCGATCATCTGAGATGAAGTTACAGGAGGTAATTGGCATCGAAAATAAAATCAATAGCTTTAAAAAATTTTGCACCATGACCAATTTCATTGTAAAAAAATTATTGATTAGGCCTTTAGCTCCGCGGCCTTTTTCTTAAACGGCCTTCGAAAAATGGCGTTAAGAACTTTTTGAGAACTTCCGTTAAGAATCATTTTTTGTTTGAGCGCAGCGAGTTTAAAATGATTTAGGAAATTCTCAAAAAGTTTAGCCGATTTTTCGTCAGCCTTGATTTTGCTTCGCCGGCTTTCAGCTTTTTGTTTCTTTTTTGATCAAGCAAAAAAGAAAATGCATAACACATTAAAAATTTTACAATTAGATTAAGTACAGCGGAGCTAAGGTCACAATCAAAAAAATTATTTCTTCATGAACAGGATTCAATCAATAATAAGCTAAAGCACAATGATATACAAGTAATTTGGGCTGATAAATAAATATGAAATTTGAATATAAACTTATTGGCGCTGATTTTTTATGAAATCTGCAAATTCAGTAAACTGTTGTCATAATGAAAAATGTAGATATCTTTTTAAACTTTTTTATTGTTCCCAATATTAAAATAAGATATTTTCAATCGGCTTATGATTGAATTTGTGTGGATTTAGATCAAGGATTAGATAATGAAAGATGCACTACCTTATAAACCGAAAAATAAAATACGCATCACCACAGCGGCCAGCCTTTTTGATGGCCACGATGCGGCAATCAACATCATGCGGCGGATCTTGCAGGCCAGTGGTGTTGAAGTTATTCATCTCGGCCACGATCGCAGTGTCGAAGATGTAGTCGAGTGCGCCATCCAGGAAGATGTGCAGGCCATCGCGATGACTTCGTATCAGGGCGGACACAACGAATATCTGAAATACATGTTCGATCTGCTGGCTGAGCGTGGCGCCGGGCATGTCAAAATTTTTGCCGGCGGCGGCGGGGTGATCTTGCCGGAAGAAATAAAAATGCTGCATAAGTATGGTATAGCCCGGATTTATTCGCCGGACGACGGTCGTAAAATGGGGCTGCAGGGCATGATAAACGACATGCTGTCGCAATGCGATTTTCCCACCGGAAAAAATGGCGTCAGTGAGCTAAGCAAGCTGCCGCAAAAAAACAATCTTTCCATTGCCAGGCTCATTTCTGCGATGGAAAACAATTCTGAAAACGCTGCCCCGCTGCGGAATGAGATTCATTCTTTAACACAAAAGAGCCAAGTTCCCGTTCTCGGTATCACCGGCACCGGTGGAGCTGGAAAATCTTCGCTCATCGATGAACTCGTGCGCCGCTATCTTGCTGATTTTCCCGAAAAAACCATTGCTATAATTTCGGTCGATCCTTCCAAACGTAAAACTGGTGGCGCGTTACTCGGTGACCGGATTCGTATGAATGCCATTCACAATGAGCGTGTTTACATGCGCTCGCTGGCGACGCGGCAATCCAATTTAGCCCTGTCTTCCCACGTCAAAGATGCGCTGCATATTCTCAAAGCCGCTCAATTTGACCTGATCATTCTTGAAACTTCCGGAATCGGACAATCCGATACCGAAATCGTCGAGCACAGCGATGTGAGTATGTACGTCATGACACCCGAGTACGGCGCCGCAACGCAGCTCGAAAAAATCGACATGCTCGATTTTGCTGATCTCATCGCCATCAACAAGTTCGACAAACGCGGCGCCCTCGACGCCCTGCGTGATGTTAAAAAACAATATGCCCGCAATCACAATCTCTGGCACGAAGAGGAAGAAAATCTACCGGTTTACGGCACCATCGCCTCGCAGTTTAACGATCCCGGTATGAATCAACTTTATGCCGCTGTTACAAAAACTCTTTCCAGGAAAACCGCAGCCAAATTTGAGTCATCGTTTTCCGGGCCATTCGATCTTTCGGAAAAATATCACATCATTCCGACCAACCGCACGCGGTATTTATCAGAAATTGCGGAAAGTGTGCGTGCCTATAATCGCTGGGCGGAGCAACAAAAATCGGTGGCGCAAAAATTATTTGGCATCGAAAAATCAATCGCAACCATTGCAGAATCGGAGACGGCAAACAAGGATGAGCTCATTGCCGGGCTGGAAACAGCAGCGAAGAAAATCGAGCTGGAGCTGGATCCGCACAATAAACAGCTCATCGAAAAGTGGCCGGAAAAAAAGAAAAAATACAGCGATCCCGTTTTTAATTTCAAGGTTCGTGACAGAGAACTGAAAATCGAAACGAAAACCACCTCGCTTTCGCAAACTGCAATTCCCAAGGTCTGTTTGCCGCGTTTTGAAGCCTGGGGTGATATTTTACACTGGAGCCTGCAGGAAAATGTACCCGGGGAATTTCCCTACACCGCCGGATTATTCCCATTCAAACGCCAAGGCGAAGACCCGACACGCATGTTTGCCGGCGAGGGTGGCCCCGAGCGTACGAATCGGCGATTTCACTACGTTAGCAAAGCGGCTCCCGCGAAGCGTCTCTCGACGGCCTTCGATTCGGTGACACTTTATGGCAACGATCCCCACATCCGGCCGGATATTTACGGCAAAGTTGGCAATTCCGGAGTTTCCATCTGCTGCCTCGACGATGCGAAAATGCTCTATTCGGGGTTTGATTTGGTCAATCCGATGACCTCCGTTTCAATGACGATCAACGGGCCCGCGCCGATGATGCTGGCGTTTTTTCTCAACGCTGTTATCGATCAACAATGCGAAGTTTATATTCGGGAAAATGGCCTGACGGCAGAAATCGAAAAGAAAATCAAAAAGATTTATAAAGAAAAAGGATTGCAGCAGCCAAAATATCACGGCGAGCTGCCGGATGGGCACAACGGACTCGGGCTTTTGCTGCTGGGAATAACCGGCGATCAGGTACTGCCAGCAGAAAAATACCGTGAAATTAAAGCACGAGCAATAAATCAAGTACGCGGCACCGTGCAAGCTGATATTTTAAAGGAAGATCAGGCGCAAAATACCTGTATTTTTTCCACCGAATTTGCCCTGCGGCTCATGGGCGATGTGCAGGCGTATTTCATTGAAAATGAAGTACGAAATTTCTACTCGGTTTCGATTTCCGGCTACCACATTGCCGAGGCTGGCGCCAACCCGATTTCGCAATTGGCTTTTACGCTGGCGAACGGTTTCACATATGTGGAATATTATCTCAGCCGTGGCATGGATATCAATCACTTCGGACCAAATCTGTCGTTCTTTTTTTCCAACGGCATCGATCCGGAATATGCTGTCATCGGCCGGGTGGCGCGGCGAATTTGGGCCAAAGCGATGAAACTGAAATATGGCGCCAATGCACGGGCACAAATGCTGAAATATCATATTCAAACTTCCGGTCGATCCTTGCACGCACAAGAAATTGGATTCAACGATATTCGTACGACTTTACAGGCGTTGTATGCCGTTTATGATAATTGCAATAGCCTGCACACTAATGCCTACGATGAGGCGATTACCACACCGACGGAAGAATCTGTGCGCCGCGCGATGGCCATTCAGCTCATCATAAACCGCGAGCTGGGATTGGCGAAAAACGAAAATCCGCTGCAGGGTTCGTTTATCATCGAAGAGCTGACAGATTTGGTTGAGGAAGCGGTGATGTTGGAATTCGACCGGCTGACCGAGCGCGGCGCCGTGCTCGGTGCGATGGAAACCATGTACCAGCGCAGTAAAATTCAGGAAGAAAGCCTGTATTATGAGCGTCTCAAACACACGGGTGAATATCCCATTATCGGCGTCAACACATTTCTCAGCTCCGATGGATCACCAACGGTTTTGCCGATCGAGGTCATTCGTTCAACTGACGAAGAGAAAAATCGCCAAATTGATACGGTTAAAAATTTGCACGCCATGCACGCTGGATTATGCGAGAAAGCCTTAAAAAGTGTACAACATGCAGCATCGCACCACAAAAATATTTTTTCCGAGCTTATGGAAGCGGCAAAAGTCTGCTCCATCGGCCAGATCACCGAAGCCCTTTTTGACGTTGGCGGGCAATACCGGCGAAATATGTAAATTTAAAGTACTTTTTCCAGGTATTCAGTCTGAGACTAATCCGTTATTAGTCCATTTCTCAAAAAATGGACAACCAAATAAGTCGAATCAGCGAAACAAGCCTGGCTGGTCAATTTGTAATCGGCGTTTATTTTTCTCCATTCTTCCACGGTCTGCATTTGTTTTGCATATCCATAATTTTTCAAAAACAGATTACAAATCACATTTTGTGCAGAAAACCTGACATTCTGAATGCGATTGTGTTCGTTATGAACAATATGGAAATCGGAATAGACACGCTTTAAATGATATGCGAAGACCACGAGAGCCATTTCATCAACCACAAGCTCAGCTTCCGATACTTGCTTAATTGATTCGATAATTCTTTGATTGTGGTGATGTTTTACCAAATATTTTTTGTATTTCACCGTACCTATGATGAAAGTCAGAGAAATGATAATCACACTGGTATAGCGAAGGATTTGATTTAGTGACTTTATCCGATGCTGGATAATATGCAGCAAATAGCCCAAACCTCTTTCAAGCAGCAATGCGTTGACAATCGTGATAATGGGAAAATATTTACTGCGCAACGGATGCCACCGAAGCAGTACGAAAACGGTCATCACAATTATTTGAATAGCCAAAAATATAAACAATGCTTTGTCAAAACACTTCCTTTTTGCCCCCCGCCATATCACAAAAAATCCAATTGTGATAAGCCCTAATGCAAGAAATGTGAATTCAACAGCATGTAATGTTGAAGCGCTGATCATGTATAGATCATTAATTTTTAATGCTATAAATTTTATAATACCGACAAGGGAGTTATCATAATTATAGCCTTGCATTATGTCAATTCGATCGTTCTTTATCAGCGCTCCCGGTGGAAAAATAAAAAATTGCAAGGAAATTAAAGCTGGAGTAATTAATGTATAACGCATCCGTGAAACAGCTTGAAAAATTTTTAAGACAGATAACTTTTGATGATGAGCTTCATGCAGGAAAAGCAATATAACCGCTCCCCCCCAAGTGATTAGCATGCTATAATGCGGTAATCCTGCAATGAAAAAAACCCAGATCGCGGTTTTAGATGTAATTTTTTTTCTCCGGCAGAGAACATCGAGTGTAAAAAACAAGAGTATCACATCCGCCAAGACGTACATCGCATAAGCATTTGCAGCCCAGTGGCTGTAAAATATGAACGGATAACTCACTAATAAAAAACACACCGCCGCCCAGCCACCCATGATATTATCAGGCCAGATCTTTCTCGTTTTGCTATAAAAATAGTAAAGACTCACTGCCATAAGTATGAAAGAAAAAAAACGTAAATGCCAGATTTCCGCACCAAAAATATGACTTATACACCAATTGATACTATGCATCACTGGCGTATTTGAGTTGTCGTGGCAGACAAGTCGTACATAGTCGAGAAACGGCAGGTCGATCTCTCTCAAAAAACGAATTTCGTCAAAACCTGGAGGGAATAATTTTATCCCGGCGCCATAAAACAGTACCACCAACATAGATAAGGTCAAAAAACGAATAACCATTTTGCCTTTTGCCGGCTCCTTGATTTTCTTTATCTTTAAATTTCGGATCAGAAATCCCCTTTTTATTTCGTTTGCTACATTTATCAAGCAGGGTGTTGAACGGATGTTTCCTGATGGCGGCTTTTATGGCAATCAATACCTGTTTTATCAATGGGATAATGTTCGTATGCTGCGAAATTTTCCAATGCTCTTTTTTTGCGACATAGATTGTCCGACAACTTTTCCAATTCGTGGGTGCTGCCATATTTATGGGTCACGTAATAATTGATTGGCAGTAGAAGGATATCTTTGATCATGTTTAGCGTTGTTTTCAGAATACTGATGGTTGTAAGCGCATTTCCATAGAAAACAACCGGAATACGTTTGACGTCAAGGTTTAACTTGTAGCTTAGATAGAGTAGCTCAACATCAAAAGCAAAACCGCTGACTGATATTTTATCAAAAAGAATATCTGCAATCTCACCATTAAATGCTTTTATCCCACATTGGGTATCATCCACAGCTGTGAGTAGAAAGTGAGTCGATAAAAATCGAAAAATCCGGGTACTCAGTTTACGAATGATTGTCAGGGATTCTTCGTAATTGCAGCTATATTGATTCCGGGTTCCAACAGCAATATCATATTTTCGGAAATCTATCTCATAATAAAATCGGTTAATACTTTTTAAACCATATGGTAAATCTGCATCAGTAAAAAGCCGAATCTGAGCTTTGGAAGCCAGCATGCCGGATTTAACAGCAAATCCCTTTCCCATGTTTTTTTCCAGTGCAATAATGTGAAAAATATCGGCATATGGTTGCATTAATTTGAGGGTATCATCACTACTGCCATCATCGATAAGAATGATTTCTATTTCCGGATTGTTTTGCAGGACCTGTGCAAGTATATTCAGGGTTTCTTCGATGAATTGAGCGGCATTGTAAACGGGGATAATAATCGCTAAAGAGGGCAAACCGGGCATTATTCCTCCTAAAGGCAATTTTTACGAGACTGTTTTTGAATGTTTTAAAGAGCTACTATCGTCTTTCTTATTATTTTGCGTAAATTTACGGTAATTCATCCCATTTTATAGATGGGATACTTTGACAAAAATATTATATTAATTCATAACCAGATCAATTCAAATAATCAAGGAGATTCCAATCATGCATGAAAAGAGTGTTGAATTATTAAACAAAGCCATCGGTGACGAACTTTCCGCTGTACACCAATACATGTATTTTCATTTTCATTGTGATGACCAGGGTTATGATTTGTTAGCCAATTTATTTAAAAGAACGGCTGTTGAAGAAATGATCCATGTTGAGGTATTGGCAGAACGCATTCTTTTCCTCAAAGGCGAAGTTAAAATGGTCGTATCTGAGGAAGTCCAAAATATTCACGATATCAAAGAAATGCTTGAAATAGCCACAAAAATGGAAGAAGGCAGCGCCCGGGACTATAATTTGTGGGCGAATGAATGCTCGGCCAACGCTGATTCAGCATCAAAAAAGATATTCGAAGATCTGGTGGCCGATGAAGAGCGGCACTTCGATCAATATGATACGGAACTCGATAATCTGCAAAAATTTGGCGACCGCTATCTGGCGCTGCAATCTATCGAACGCAGCAAAACTTCGGCAGCAGGTCCGGCGGCCAATTAGTAGATTTTCTCAGATAAACATGCCTGTTAATTCCGTTCAGAAACCGGAGCTCATTCACTGGTTTGGGTTCCGGTGATTTACAGCTCCCGCTCGCACTAAATTCCAGAATTACAGTCATAAAAACTTATCAAATTCACTTAAAACTTCTTATATTGACCCGTTGTGCAAAATAGAAAGTTGATTCAAATTAGTTGGTAAATTCTCGTATTTATTCTCCATTTGTGTCATTTTTCTGGCGCCGGCCTGCGGCTCCGTACGATTTTAACGGGAATCCAGAACGCATAATGCTGACAAATGCTGGATTCCGTCTAAAAGCTTGACGGAATGACGAGAAAAAGACGTCATTTGAAAAGTCAGATTGAATTCTGCACAACGGGTTTTATTGTTATAATTTTAATTATAAGGCCAATAGCTCGTAGAAATATTTTTGAGGGCCTTTGAAAAATGGCGTTAGAAAAATTTGGATAACTTGCGTTAAAAATTATATTTGCCGAATTTGCATCGATTCATTCAAGTGTATTCGAGGTCTCGCATGATTTCATTTACAAAGGGCGTCTGCTGTGTTCTGTTAATTTTGCTAAACACATCCCTCCTGTTTCGCTGTGAAAGAGACACGACCCGGCCGGATTTTGCTGCCTCAATTGCAATAGCAGCGCCTGACTCAACCACACATTCTTTTGGCTCCATTCAATTGCAGGCCATCGCCACACTCACCAACGGCAAAACAAAGGATGTGACACTCGAGGCTGATTGGCAGGTAGAAACCGGGCTCCTGGGCATGGTTACCGAAGAGGGGCTTTTTCGCGCCATCAGCAATAAATCCGGCAGTGAAAAAGTGTACTGTATTTATCAAAATAAAATGGACAGCTTGCGCATTACCGTAACTGGCCGCGCAGTGACTTTACTAATCTGGCCGGTAAACCCCATTATCCGGGCGGGAAAATCCAAACAATTTGCGGCTATCGCAGAATTCCTCGATGATTCCGGTCGTCAAACTGAAAATATCAGTGATTTGGTAAACTGGGATCTTTCTCCGTCCCATATCGGCACTCTCGATTCCACCGGATTTTTTACCGCCAGCGCAGCAGCCGTCGGAGAAGCAACAATTTCGATTAATTTTCAGGCGCTGGATACACATATCGAAGTAGAAATATCGGATAGAGATCCGTTAAATATCGAATTTGTGCCCATTCCTGCCGGTACTTTTACAATGGGCGATGACGCAGGCCGGACAGACGCCCAACCCGCGCATGAAATATTTACCGATGCATTTTTTATGAGCATTTATGAAATCACCAACAGCCAATACGCAGCCTATCTCGATGAGGCCTATTCTAGAGGAGACGTTCTTGTGGAAAACGGTCTGCTCATCGGTCGGGGCGGGCCTTACGGAGGAGCAATTTATGGATTGCTCGTCGGGCGGCCGGATTTTCCAGAAAATTATATTTATTTTCAACCATCAATCGATGAAATAAATAATTTCCAGGTCACTCCCGGCTTTGAAAATTATCCTGTTATTCGCCTGACCTGGTACGGTGCAATGGCTTTTTGTAACCATTTCGGCTATCGGTTGCCAACGGAGGCCGAATGGGAAAAAGCCAGCCGTGGCGGCGTGCAGGCAGAATTCGGTACCGCAACCGGGGAACTCAATCACGATTTGGCAAATTATGCAGGCACGGGTGGCGCTGACGTTTGGGAAAAGTTGGCGCCGGTGGGCTCATTTCCCGCCAACTCCTTTGGATTGCATGACATGGCCGGCAATGCGGCAGAAATCTTATTTGATCTCTATCAGGTTGATTTTTATAGCATAAGCCCGCACGATAATCCCTTCGGGCCGGGTCCGCGTTATCCACTGAATTTTGTCGGAACGCCAATCACAACGGTGCAGCGCGGTGGGTCGGCTTTTTCCAGTGCGATGTTTTGCGCGAGCTCATTTCGTTTTTATCAGACATCACCACCGCGGAATTATTTTTACGAAGGATTTCGAATCGTCAAAGATGTTGAATAAAAAAAGACGGGACCTGAAAATGAAAAAAAGTTGCCTGCTCCTGGCCTTGAGTCTCCTGATATTTCAGTGTGACAAAAATCCTTTCAGCAGTTCGGAAATTTCGCCTGAAAATAAAAAAATCAAAGGAACTATCAGCCTGGAGAACGGTGCAAATCCTGAAGGAACCTATGTTTGGCTGGAGCAATACAATATTTCAACGAGAGCCGATCGAAATGGTAATTTTACTCTGGAAATTCCACCAAGTCTGCGCGGTTCAAGTGCCAACGGGACTTTTACGGTTTATTTTTTCATGGCCAATTACATGCTAAGTTCAGCCAAAGTTGCCATTCGGAATGACACAGTTATTTACGGCGAGGAGGATGTGACAGGCAAAGGTGTATTCAGGACGCTGCGGCCAATCGCAAAGTTTTTAAACATAACAACTTCCACCATCCCGCAACGGGTTTCAAGAACAAGTGCAGAAACTATAATCGTGACCACCGAATTGAGTGCGGTGAGCGATTCGGTGACAGTTTTGGTACCCAACAGCTACCCCAACGGGCCGCTGGGTATTTTATTCATACGGGAAATTGAAACGGAAAACATTTTTGTTTTTCATTCCCTGTTAAATTATGAAACTCCCGATCGCATGCTCGTAACCATTACCCCTCACCTGAAAATTCTGACTTTTAATTTTGCCAATTTTCCATTGCCTGTCGGCACATATGAAATGATTCCATTTCTCTACCCATCGCATCAGGAGTTGCCGCAGGGATTGATGGAGTCTTTTGGCGAATACGCACTGCAGCCCGGAATCTTTTTTTTAAATATTCCATTTAATCGTGAATTTACAATTTTTGAAGTAATAGAGTGAAAGTGGCAGTAGCGAAGCAGTATTTCTACAGCGAAAGGAATGATATGAGCCGAAAATTGTGCTTTTTTATCATCGCGTTCATTTTAATAACACAAGCAGTTTATGCGAATTTACCAGCCCCCAAAACGGGCCCCCCGTTCATTCCAACCACTGGCACATTTCGTGTTTTGGCCGTGTTTGTACAATTTCAGGATGATACCTGGGACCACCCCTGCCCTTCCGACCCAACATCCGGCTGGCCAGCGCTAAAACACGCCATTCCCGAATGGGCGCGGGGAAATAAATTACTCAGCCAAAAAAAATCAAGAAAATATAGCGAAGGCAGCTTAAGTCATTATTTCCAGGTGATGTCTGATGGTAAATTTGATTTTATTGGCGATGTTTTTCCAAAGCTCTATTTAACGCCGGAGCCCTTTGCATTTTATTCAAAAAAAACAAAAACCGGCCGGGGCTATCTCACCTCAAAGATAATTGACTGGATGGATGAAAACGGCGTCGATTTTTCCAAATACGACAATGACAATGATGGCGATGTGGATTATATCCTTTTTCTTTACCGGCATTGGAAAGCGGAAACGTTTACACCGGGGATTCGCTATCAAGGGGTTTCGGGCTTTGGCTTCCAGAAACCAATTATTAAAGATGGAAAAAAAATCCACGGCCGTTTCCCGGCGTCGGGTTCCATGCAGCGAGGCAATTACACTTTAGCCACCTGCCGTTCAATCGTCACCCACGAAATCAGTCATTATTTTTTTGGTGCCGGCCACTATTCGAGCATTGGATCTTTTGGTATCCATGATGGCAATGCCTTTTGCTACGCTATGAGCGGTTTTGAGCGTGAAAAACTCGGTTGGATTACTCCCAGGGAAATTAGCGCTGATAAAACAATCTCGCTCACCGATGCGATTACGACGAATCAGTATTACAAAATTAAAGTTCGCAACCGGTCGGAGTATTTTCTACTCGAAAACCGGCAAAAAATCAGCATCTTTGAAAAAGGCGATTGTGTTGAAGGCGAATTGCCGGCGCAGGGATTATTGATTGCCCGAATTCAACCCAATGTATTTAAATCGCGGCAGATTTCCTGGCTGGCTGCCGATAAAACATTTTCAGCAAGTGACCAGGGGGAGGCATCCGATTTTTATCAGGCCGGGGAATCGACACTTTTGCAACCGACACGTGCCTATGTGGGCCAACCGGCAAACGGTGACATGCAAAATATCTCAATTAGAATCATTCGAAAAAAAGGGCATCGATTAATTGTCAATGTTGACTATTCAGCTCAAAAATTGAATCGCTGACACCTTCAATTTAGCATCCGAAACCATTCAAATTGAAGGTTGTTAGCCGAAATACAAGAATGTAGTAATTTTGTTTTTTTTCGCTATTCATTTGCAAAAAATCAATAAGATCGCTACTCTTACAAGTCTAAAAAAATTGGTATACACAGGATTTCGTATATTTAGCCTGAATTATTCATAAACTGATAAAAATGTGCCTGGCACTTCTACAAGTTACGAAAGACCTTAACAGCTACTTTGTTTAGTTAAATTTATAAAAATCAACTAAGTGCCAGGCACATCCACTGCGCTTTATGATTAATTCAGGCTAGATAAAAATATATAAAAAATTGATTCGCAGCCTCATTTTTTCACGCAACAAATACCGCTAAAATTTGCGAATTTGAAACTGGAGTTACTACAAAAATTTCCAGAGCCTGTGCCAGGACAGATGCTTTGCTTTTTTATAATTAAGCATGTTCGCACTTCTCAAAATTCTTAAAATTTCCACCAAGCAATCATTTCTTAAATCAGCACGATCAGTTATCATGGCTATAATATTAATTATTCTCGATATAAAACTTTGTATTGCCGAAAAACATGGGTGACAAATACTACCGTCCCCACAATAACAGCACGCAGCGTTGGAAAGAGAACATGAATGATCAGGTTAAAACCAAAGCGCAACTCATTGCTGAATTAGCCACTCTTCGTCACCGGATCGTAGAATTAGAAAAACCGGGCGCCGAAAACCGGGCTTTATCCGCTGGGCAAACTGAAGAAAAAAAATTATACAAGTGGTTGGCAGATCATGCCAAGGCCATGATTTATCGCCTGTCGCTGCCCGATGGCCATTATGAATTTGTCAGCCCCGCATCCGAGGAACTTTTTGGATATTCTCCGGAAGAATTTTATGATTCGCCATCGATTGCCAGGGAATTTATTCATCCGGAATGGAAAAATAATTTCAAAAAAGAATGGACGAGTTTGCTCAAAGGAGAGATGCCCCCATTCTATGAATATCAAATTATTCACAAATCCGGAGAAGTGAAATGGTTACACCAGCGCAATGCCTTAATTTGTGATGAGGCGGGAAAGCCTGCTGCAATCGAAGGATTCGTCACCGACATCACCGAGCGAGTTCAGGCAGAGGAAGCGCTACGAAAAAATAAGGAAAGACTGCTTGGATTCATGAATTCCGCCACCGACGGATTCATCTTATTCGACTCCAAATTAAATTACGTTGATATGAATAAGACCGCACTTGAAATGACAGGACTATCGCATGCTGACATTCAGGGGAAAAATATTATTGATATCGTGCCGGACATAAAAGAATCAGGACGTTTTGCCAAGTATAAAAAAGTAATAAAAACAGGGAAAGCGCTTTTCATTGAAAGTTGCAAATCTCATGAAAAATTTGATTCCCGGGAAACCGAAATCCGGGCATTTAAAGTTGGCGATGGTCTCGGAATCATAATGCGTGATATTACCAATCGAAAAAAAGTCGAAGGCGATCTTAAAATTCAGGCTGAAATTTTAAACAACATGGCTGAGGGTGTGAATGTTACCGATGGCGATGGCATCATCCGGTTCACCAACGCACGCTTCGATACCATGTTTGGCTATAAACGCGGTAAATTAATCGGCAAACAAATTTCGAAACTCAATGATTATCGTTCCCAAAAGAATAAAATATTTATCGGGGAAATAATCGAGGTTTTACGAGAAAAAGGCACCTGGAGTGGAGAAATTAAAAATATCCGCAAAGACGGATCCAAATTTATAAGTTTTGCCAATATCAGTGGATTGCATATTTCGGGCACTGAATACTGGATTTCCGTTCAGGAGGATATAACCGAACGCAAGCGCATTCAAGAAACACTGCAGGAAAATGAGATCAAATTACGAGCGATGTTTGAAAATTCACGCGATGCCATCGGTGTATCAAAAGATGGCATCCATGTTATGGTTAATCCGGCATATTTGCGGATGTTTGGTTATGATCAGGAAGATGAATTAATCGGCAAGCCAATTCTGAACTGTATCGCCCCTGCCGAACACCAGCGAATCATCAATTATGTGCACGCGCGCGCCGGTGACAAAAATGTGCCAAATTATTACGAAACGCGCGGTTTGTGTAAAGATGGTCATGAGTTCGATATGAATGTGCGAGTTTCATCCTACAAGCTCAATGGCGAAGAATACACATTGGTGATTTTAAGAAATATCACCGAAAGCAAACAAGCCCATGATGCTTTGCGCGAGAGCGAAAACCGGTTACACAGTATCTTCAGAGTAGCGCCTGTAGGTATTGGGCTCGTAGCCAATCGCACGATTATGGAGGTTAATGAGAAAGTCTGCGAGATGGTGGGTTATTCAAATCTGGAACTTGTTGGTAAAAGTGCCAGAATTCTCTACCCAACCCAGGAAGATTTTGAGTATGTCGGCGAAGAAAAATACCGCCAAATTCGAGAAAGCGGCACTGGAACTGTTGAAACGCAGTGGCAGCGAAAAGATGGAAAAATAATCAATGTTTTACTGAGTTCGACGCCGCTTGAACCTGACAATCTTGCCGCTGGTATCACCTTTTCAGCACTAAATATCAGCAAGCGATTGCAAACTGAAAAAGCGCTGAGACGGAGCGAAAAACTGCTAAAGGAAGCCCAGCAAATTGCTAAATTGGGCGGCTGGGAATACGATGTAGCTGCCGAGCGATCGGTATGGACAGACGAAATATTCAAAATCTATGGAATCCCCAAAGGTGAAGCACTATTCGGTGATAAATCGATTATGTATTATCATCCCGATGACCGTGAAACAGTTTTAAACGCTTTTATCAAAGCCATTAAGGATGGCGTCCCCTACGATCTCGAAGTTCGTTTTATCAATCACCAGGGCGAGGAATTGTGGGTTCGAATTGTCGCAAAACCGATTTTGAAGCATGGAAAAGTGAGCAAGATAGTCGGCAATATGATGGATATTACCGAGCGCAAAACCGCCGAACAAACTTCGCGGTTGAATGAGGATCGTTTGTCAAAAATCATGATCGCCGCCAAGGATGGTATGTGGGACTGGAATTTGGAAACAAATGAGGTTTATTTTGATCCGCGCTATTATAAACTGGCCGGCTATGCAGTGGATGAGTTCCCGCATAATTTTGATGAATTCTATAAGCGAATTCATCCGGATGATGCACATGCTGTCATGCAGGCATCACAGAGTCATTTATCCGGTGAAAGTGAACGCTTTCAGGTGGAGTTCCGCTTTAAGAAAAAAAATAATGACTGGCTTTGGATTTTGGGGAGGGGATTTATTGTCGAACGGGATGCAGATAATAAACCGCTGCGTTTTGTCGGCACCCACACGGATATTACGATACGCAAACTTGGCGAGCGAAAACTGCGGGAGAGTGAAGAAAAATTCCGTATGCTGGCCGACCACACCTATGACTGGGAATATTGGATTAATCCAGAGGGTGAATACATCTATCTCTCACCTGCTTGTGAAAGAATTACCGGCTATTCCCCGGAAAAATTTACCGCTGATCCAGATTTCCTTTTCAAACTTGTCAAACCCGAATATTCTAAACAAGTTATTCAACATTTCAAAATTGAAAACAATAAGGATGCACCGGTTTTTACAATGGAATTCCCCATTATTACCAAAAGCGGTGCAGTGCGTTGGTTGGAACATAATTGCAATCCGGTTTATGATGAAAATGGGAAATATGTCGGTCGCCGCGGTAACAATCGTGATATAACTGAGCGGAAACATGCAGCAGAAAAAATTCGTGAGAGTGAAGAAAAGTTCAGAACACTATTTAATAAATCACCGGATATACTTACGATTCAGGATTCTGAACGCAGAATAATCGAGGTCAACAATGCGGCGGTTGCAAAACTCGGTTACAGTTATGATGAACTCATCAATATGAGTATTTCTGAAATACAGGCACAATATTCGCCGGAAGAACTCTTGCAAATATCAGAGACGGTGATTAAAAAGGGGCATGCCATCTTTGAGAGCGTTTTAATTGCTAAAAACCGAACCGCCATCCCGGTAGAAATAAATGCATCTGTCATAGATTTTCAGGGCAAGCAAGCCGTGCTTACGCAGTCACGGGATATTACGGAACGCAAGCAAGCCGGAGCCCAGCTCAAATTGCAGGCCCATGCGCTTAATTCGGCAGCCAATGCCATTCTTATCACCAATGCCAATGGAAGCATTCAATGGGCGAATCCTGCATTCTGTCAACTTACGGGTTATACGCTCGAAGAATCTTTGGGGCAAAATCCCCGTGTGTTAAAATCCGGGCAGCATGATAATTCATTTTATCAAAACCTGTGGGAAAGGATTTCATCCGGCAAAGTTTGGCGTGGAGAAATCTGCAACAAACATAAAAACGGCGAGCTGTATTCCGAAGAAATGACAATCGCTCCGCTGCGCTCGGAAACTGGAGAGATTAGCAATTTTATCGCAATAAAGCAGGATATTACCAAGCGAAAAAAAGCCGAAGTTGAGAAATCAATTCTGGAAAAACAGTTGCGTCGTGCTCAGAAATTGGAAACGATTGGCACGCTCGCAGGCGGCATTGCCCACGATTTTAATAATATCCTCACGCCAATTTTGGGCTATACTGAAATGGCTGTCGCCGAGATGTCTGATTCTGTTCTACTAAAGAAGGATTTAAAACGCGTTCTGGATGGGGCTTATCGGGCCAAAGACCTGGTTGAACAAATACTTTTATTTAGCAAACAAGTCGAAAAAGAACGCAATCCTTTGAGCCTGCACTTGATTTTAAAGGAAGCATTGAAACTCTTACGCCCCTCCATTCCGACGACCGTTAACATCGTTCAACGAATCGATCCCGGCTGTGACAAAATCATGGCCGATGCCACGCAGTTGCATCAGGTAATTATCAATTTATGTACCAACGCCTGGCACGCCATGGAGGAAAGTGGTGGTACATTAACTATCGAGTTGAAACAAGTTAAAGTTGATTCTGCGATGGCAAAAATGCATCCAAATCTTCAGGAAGTGGAGTATGTCCGGCTAACCGTGCGCGATACCGGTCAGGGCATGGATGAAGCGATACTCGAACGCATATTTGAGCCTTTTTATACCACCAAAGCTGTGGATAAAGGAACCGGGTTGGGACTCTCGGTCGTGCATGGAATTGTACACAACCACAAAGGGGAAATTTTGGTCAATAGTGAACCGGGTGTCGGAACGGTTTTTCAGGTATATTTGCCTGCCGTTAAATCAGATGCCGTCGAAATCTTCGATAATTCAGACATTATCAAGACCGGAAATGAAACGATTTTAGTGGTAGACGATGATATTGCGGTCGGAAAAATGATTAAACGAATGCTGCAAAAATTGGGATACACCATCGATTTATACCAAAAAAGTGAGGATGCCTTAGCCGCATTTCAAAGTACGCCGAATGACTACGATTTAGTGATCTCCGACCTGACTATGCCCGATTTAACCGGAGTCGAATTATCGGAGCGGATACAACTAGTTCAATCCGGGACACCGATATTAATTATTACCGGTTTTGGCGAAAAGATGTTAAGCTCGAACCAAAACGACCGAGGCATAATACAGGTAATTGAAAAACCGATAATTATGACCAAACTTGCTTCAGCTATCCGGGAAGCTGTAAAAACCAAACAGGTTTAGGAATCTGGATTAATGCAAATATTAATAATTGATGATGATGAAGATGTTCGTAAAATGTTGTGCCGGGCGTTACAGGAAAATAATTTTGAAATATTCGACGCCCCAAACGGTGTTGAAGGCTTACACATTTTAGAAATGAATCCTGAAATCGACGTCGTCATAACAGATTTAATCATGCCCGAAAAAGATGGCATTGAAACCATTTCAGCGATTAAAAAGATGTATTCTCAAACAAAAATAATAGCTATCTCCGGTGGTGGAAAAGTTGGAGCTGAAAGCTATTTAAACCTGGCACAAGCCATGGGAGCCGGCCGGACTTTAAAGAAGCCATTTGGGATACAGGAACTTTTAGAAGCCGTGCATGAACTTGGGAAGCGTATTTAGCCATATCTACTCCAATCAATTCAGTATCCATTATTCCCAATCAACACCTAAATTTGAACAAATGCTGCTTACCTGGACACATTATTTTGGATTTATTCTATTTATTTTGCCCATAAAGATAAAACCGCCAATGGAAAATTGTTCATGAAAGACACCCGTAAAACAAAATCTCAACTCATAGATGAATTACAGGAATTGCGTCAACGTAATTCTGGAATTGAAAACAAAGATTCGGATGCCTTCCAGACGGATAAGGAATTGCGTGAATCCGAACGCCAATTATCAACTTTAATGAATAATCTTCCGGGCATTGCCTACCGTTGTCGTAACGACTCCAACTGGACGATGCAATTTATCAGCAGTGGTTGTCAGGAGCTGACCGGATATCCCGCGGTTGAATTGATTGGGAATACAGGCGTTGCATATAACGATCTTATCCATCCGGAAGACCGGGCGGCAATATGGGACACTGTTCAGGTCGCGCTGGCAGAAAAACGCCCTTTTGAACTGGAATATCGCATTGCGACTGCTGACGGCAAACAAAAACATGTCTGGGAAAAAGGAATTGGGATATTTGCCGGAACAGAGTTAAAATTTCTCGAGGGATTCATCACCGACATAACCCAGCGCACGGTGGCAGAAAAAGCCTTAAAGCACAGCGAACATCAATACCATGCTTTATTTGAAAATTCACCTGTCCCGCTTTGGGAGGAAGATTTCTCCCAGGTAAAGAAATACATAGATCAGTTAAAGAAGCAAGGTGTGAAAGATTTCCGCAAATATTTTAACGAAAATAAAGCAAAAGTAGCCGAACTCGCTGCCACAGTAAAGATTTTGGAAATAAACAAGGCCGTTTTGGACATCTGCGAAGCGAAATCAAAAGATGAATTACTCGCAGGTTTACCTATAGTTTTCAACAAAGATTCGCTTGCTCGATTTGAAGAGGAACTGATTGCCATTGCTGAGGGTCGGTCAAATTGTGTGGTCGAAAGCGTAATAAAAACAGTGAACGGAAAAGAAAAATATATCCACATGAATTGGACTGTCGTACCCGGCTATGAAGAATCGATGGCAAAAATTTATATCTCAACAATTGACATAAGCGAGCGTAAATCAGCTGAAGATGGTCTGCGTAAAGCCAGCCGGGCCTATAAAATGCTCTCTGATTGCAATCAAATGCTGATTCGGGCCACGGATGAAACTCAATTGTTGCACGATATTTGTCAGATTATTGTCGAAGTCGGTGGATACCGTCTTGCGTGGGTAGGTTATGCAATCCAGGATACGGAAAAAACTGTTCAGCCGGTTGCCCAAATGGGATACGATGAGGGTTACCTCGAGACGGTGCGGATTTCCTGGGCGAATAATAAATATGGCAATGGGCCAACCGGCAGAGCTATCCGAACAGGAAATGCGCAAGTGCTTAAAAATACCGACACGAATACGGATTATGCCCCCTGGCGGGCTGATGCGCTTAAACGTGGCTATGCTTCATCAATCGCCCTGCCCCTAATTGCTGAGAGCACTACACTTGGCTCTTTAAACATATACGCGCAGGAAACCGACGCTTTTGATGCAGATGAAGTTGAATTGTTGGAGGAGTTGACAAGCGATCTCGTTTTTGGAATTAAAAATTTGCGTTCCCTGGCCAAGCGGAAGCAAGCCGAAGATGAATTGCGCAAAAGCGAAGAACGCTATCGCGGGGTTGTGGAAGATACACCTGTGCTGATTGGTCGGTTCCTGCCGGGTGGTGAGATCACATTTGTAAATGATGCCTACTGCAAATATTTTGGCAAAACCGCAGCAGAGTTAATCGGCACAAATTTCCTCCAGTTAATTCCCGTGGAAGATAGAAAGCGCGTTTTGGCTAACATCCATTCTTTGACTGCCGATTCGGCTATTCATACTCATTCTCACCGTGTCGTATCCCCGAACGGTGAAATTCGATGGCAACGCTGGACAAACCGGGCACTATTTGATCATCAAAACAAAGTGATTGACTATCAGGCTATCGGGGAAGATATTACTGAACAACATCAGGCAGAAGAAGCGCTGCGGCAAAGTGAGCAAAAATGGCGATCGCTGACCGAACATTCACCGGATCATATCATGCTGTTGGACCTTGAAGGAAAAATCCGCTTCATCAATAATCCTGTTCCCGATTTGATAATTGAGCAGATAATTGGAAAATCAAATTTGGAATTTGTTCCTCCGGAATGCCGACAGGTAGCGGTTGATTGTTTTCAGCGCGTTTTAAAAAATGAACAGCCCGATCATTACGAAACCAAATATATATCTTCCGAGGGCGCTACACAATTCTTTGACGTTCGCATCGCACCATTAAAAGATGACAACGAAAAAATAACGGGTTTCATCAGTACATCAAACGATGTTACAGAGCGAAAACAGGTTGAGGAAGCGCTGCGCGAGAGCAAAGCCTTTAACGAAACGCTACTGAATACTTCTCCTGATATCATTTATATTTATGACCTCGTCTGGCGCAAAAATATCTACAGTAATAAAGGTATCCTGAATCTGCTTGGTTATTCCCGCGCAGAAATACGTGCAATGGGAGATAACATTCTATCCCGGTTAATGCACCCGGCTGATTTCGATTATTACCTGGAAAAGACTTTCCCGCGTTATCAGAATGCCGGTGATGGCGAATTAATCGAGCACGAATACCGGGTGAAACACAAAGATGGTACGTGGCGTTGGCTCCACTCCAAGGAATCAATTTTCATGCGCCAGCAGGACGGAACGCCGCAACGAATTTTTGGCATCAGCGGTGATGTTACGCAGCGCAAGCACGTTGAACAAGCTCTCGAAGCGAGCGAACATCTCCTGCAAGAATCCCAGAAAGTAGCAAATCTTGGTTCCTATGAGTTAGATATTCCCGGTGGTATATGGAAAAGTTCGCCAATCCTTAATAACATTTATGGCATTGATTCTAATTACAAAAAGGATTTTAAAAATTGGCTGAGAATTGTGCATCCCGACGACCGGGATGAAATGCAAAATTATTTCACCAAAAATGTATTGACAAATTTTGAATCGTTCAATAAAGAGTACCGCATCAAAAAAATCGATGATAATACTGAAAGGTGGGTGCTCGGTCTCGGAAAATTACAGTTTGATGATGCGGGCCATCCCATAAAAATGATAGGAACCGTGCAGGATATCACCGAACGTAAACAGTCTGAAATCGCCTTACGGGAAAGTGAAAATAAATACAGAATACTCTTTGAGCAATCCGCAGACGCCATCCTCATAATTGAGGGAGGTAAGTTTATCAATTGCAATCCAGCTACGGTTGAAATGCTGAATTACCCCAACAAGAATGAATTTTTGGAAACCCATCCTTCCCAGTTGTCGCCTGCTAAACAGCCCGATGGGAGAGATTCTTTCGAAAAAGCAAATGAGATGATGGAAATTGCATTCGACAAAGGGAGCCACCGTTTTGAATGGGATCACAAGAAAAAAGATGGTGAGGTATTTCCGGTAGAAGTGCTTTTGACTGCGATTCCATTCAATGGTGGAAAATTTCTCCATGTCGTATGGCGGGATATAACGGAACGGAAAATAGTTGAGAAAGCGCAACATGAAAGTGAAGAAAAATACCGGGTCTTGGTAGAAAATGTGAACCAGGTACTGCTCGTAGCCCAGGATGGTGTAATAAAATACGTGAACAAGCGAATCGTCGATCTTTTTGGTTATAAACTTGAATCCCTGCTCGGAAGACCCTTTGTTGAATTTATACATCCGGAGGACAAAGAAGAGATTGCTGACCGTCACAAACGACGACTCGCGGGTGAAAAAATTGCGACAGTTTACTCCTTCAGAATAATTGATAAAGCTGGGAAAACCAAATGGGTTGAGATAAATATTGTGCCTATTGAATGGGAAGGAGAGGCTGCCACTCTTAATTTTCTAACCGACATAACGGAACGTAAATTTGCCGAAGAAGAAATTATAAAACTGGCGAAATTTCCCTCTGATAATCCGAATCCAATTCTACGGATTGATGTAGACGCGATTTTGCTCTATGCCAATGAGGCGGCGCTCAAAGTTTTTACCAAACCTAAATTAAGAGTTGGGAAAACTGTCCCTTCTGCTTTGCGAAAGTTACTGAATGAAGTAAAAAATCAGAGCACAGCAACACTCGATTTTGTTTACAAAGATCGTATTTTCACCGTAACTTCCACGTTTATTCCGGAATTTAATTACTTCAATATTTATACGACTGATATCACCAAACGGAAATATGCTGAGGTAGAATTAAAAAAGCTCGGCTTTGCCGTTAAGCAAAGCCCGACAGTCGTCATGGTTACCGATCGCAAAGGGAATATCGAATATGTCAATCCCAAATTTACCGAGCTGACCGGATATTCTGCAGAAGAAGTGATAGGTAAAAATCCACGCATTCTTCAGGGGGGTGAGGTAGCGAAGGAAACTTATGAATATTTATGGAAAACCATTCGCTCCGGCAAAGTTTGGCGCGGTGAATTTCATAACAAAAAGAAAAATGGAGAAATGTATTGGGAGAATGCACAGATTTCGGCCATTACAAATGACAAAGGAAAAATCACCAACTTCATCGGCGTAAAAGAGGACATCACGCGGCAAAAACAAATTGAAGATGAAAATTATAAACTTGAAATCCAGCTTCGTCGTTCCCAAAAAATGGAAACGATTGGTACCCTTGCCGGCGGAATTGCCCACGATTTTAATAATTTGTTGACGCCAATTTTAGGATATTCTGAAATGGCTCTGCTATCCCTTGCCAATGACGACCGTTTGCGTGGTGATGTGGAATCGATCTTGCGAGCCGCGATGAAAGCAAAAGATCTGGTGCAACAAATTTTAACTTTCAGCCGGCAAGTCGAGCAAGAAAGGAAACCAATCTCCCTGCAGTTAATCGTAAAAGAATCCTTGCAATTGCTTCGCCCATCTCTGCCGGCTACGATTGAAATTCGCCAAAATATTGATAAGAATTGCGGCAAAGTAAAAGCCGACCCAACACAAATGCACCAGGTGGTCATGAATTTATGCACAAATGCGTTCCATGCCATGGAAAATACCGGCGGCACCATGACGCTCGAGCTCAAAGAAGTACAATTTGATGCTGGTATGCGAAAATTGCACCCCAATTTGAAGGGCCAAAACTATGTTAATTTGCGGGTGACCGACACTGGAGTCGGCATGGATCCGGTCACCGTCGAACGTATCTTTGAACCGTTTTTTTCCACGAAGCAGGTCGGGAAAGGGACAGGGCTGGGGCTTTCGGTTGTGCACGGCATTGTTCGCAGCCACCAGGGTGATATCACCGTTTACAGTGAAAAAAACAAGGGGACTGCATTTAATATCTATTTGCCGCTCATGCAGGGTAAAGACAAAAAATATGGCAAGATAGCCAAATCCGTTCAAAGTGGCAATGAACGCATCCTTTTGGTTGATGATGAGAAAATGATTGTGCAGATGTTTAAACAGATGCTGCAGCAGTATGGGTACACGGTTTATGATTATAGCAGCAGTGTTGCAGCGCTTGAAGCATTTCGTGAAATGCCGGAGAAAGTGGATTTATTGATATCAGATTTAACCATGCCAACAATGACTGGTCTCGATTTAGCCCGTGAGATCAAAACTCTGCGCACGGATTTGCCCATTATTCTCATCACCGGTTATTCCGAATCTGTAAGCGATGATATAACAGAACGTTACGGTATTAAAACCGTGCTCACTAAACCGATTATAATGGCCGAAATCACGGATGCAATTCGTAAAATTTTTGACTAAAGTTTCTGATGGGATTAATTAGATCGAAAGAATTACCAAGGGGGAGGAAATAATGCGATTAATTAAAAAAGGCAGATGGTGATCATCTGCCTTTTTCGTAAATTCTGCTAAATATCACGACCGCATTTGTGCCATTTTCTGAAACACCTCAAAGGATTGACCCTCTGCAATTACGATATTGCGCAATGTGCTCAGGCTCACTTCTCTGTTTGCCACCGCATTTGAACAAATATTGTTTTTATTAAAAATATTTTGAATAATATGTGCCATTGTGAAAATACTCCAATTCTAAAATTTATTAATTTCAAAAATAAAAATGTATTATAGTTTAAATAACGGCGACAACAATACTCATTCTTTGTTGAAAATGCAATCTTTTTTTTCAGCTATACTGATTTGCAAAAGTAATGTCCGATGATAGCTTCCTCAATTTGTCATTCCCGAATGATCCTATCGGGAATCCATGCTTGTACAAATTTTGGATCCCCGATAAAAACATTCGGGGATGACAAACATAGGACATTACTTTTGCAAATAGCTATAATGGATTAGTTAACGTGAGTTCGGTGTAAGCACAATATTAATATGAATCAAGCTCGATTGCATGCCTACTTTTAACCAACGCCCTGCCGTGCCGTAAAATCCATACCAAAAACAGCTTGATTTTTATGATGGTCAAAGATGTATTCTAAAATTCCATCAATTGATTGTGTTGAGAAATTTGCAATCATTTATTGTTTCTGCGCGCTAGTTTAAAACTATGCGCTTCCAGCGCAAGACTTTTCGTTAATGCCATAAAAAATAAAGATGCAATGCAAATATTGAATTTAAGAAACTTCAGCCACTGATTAACACTGATTGAACACAGATTTTATCGGGTTTAAAAAATCCGTGTTTCATCGGTGTTAATCTGTGGCCAATAAAAGCATTTCCTGTTTGGCGTAGGCGCTGGGCGAAAGATCATTTTAATGACCAATTGAAAAAGATGGCTTACAAATTATGAAAATTTAATGCTTGAATAATGGACTTTCAGTCCTGGCCAAACCTATGCAATTGCAGTGCATAGTGGTTTAGTCATCGATGACCACAGGGCCGGGAGCCACGTGTACGAACGTTGTTGGAAAACGGCTTGCGGTAATGACGCGATCATCAAATAGATGGTACACTTAACTTTTTCCTGCACTGTTGCAGATTGGGTTAAACCCAGCAAGCATGATAAAAAAATGCCTTTTCTCAATCGAAAAGCAAAAGAAATTTTGCAATTTAAAGATAAATCCGTAAGTTTTATTTTATTTCTCTGAATAATTGAATGCACGATTGTTTATACATTCAAGTAGCACAAATTATCATGAGTTTAAAATAGAAATACAACTGTTTTCAATATCTACTTTATCCCCACAAGGAGTTGCAAAATGAGTTATTATATCTCGAAAAAACTAAATTGTTCGTTTGAGGAGGCCATCGATAAAGTGACGGCAGCCCTGGCAAGCGAAGGCTTTGGCATACTCACCGAAATCAATGTCAATGAAACCTTAAAAAAGAAACTGAATGTCGATTTTTACCGCTACCAGATTCTTGGTGCCTGCAATCCGCCTTTAGCCTATGAAGCCTTGCAAAGTGAAGATAAAATCGGGGTTATGTTGCCGTGTAATTTTATAGTCCAGGAAAAAATTGCCGGTAAAATTGAAGTCTCAGCAGTAAATCCAACCAGTTCTATGAGCGCTGTTAAGAACGACAATCTCGCACAGATTGCGCAAAATGTGCAGCAAAAATTACAAACTGTAATTGATAAACTTTAGTTTGTAATCAATCAAAAGGCTGATATTTCACTAAGGAGGAGAGTCCTGGATGATCGAAATCAATTCTTTATCCAAGCGGTATAAATTGAGTAAGCAACAAAAAAGGGAGCTCGGCAAAGAAAGCTCCATAACACATATTGACGCCGTGAAAGAAATCAGTTTTACTTGCAAACCCGGGCGTGTATTTACCTTGTTGGGCCCGAACGGCGCAGGCAAAACCACAACCCTGCGAATGATCGCCACTATGCTAAAACCAACCAGCGGCACCATAAAAGTAGCTGGCTTTGACACCGTCACAGATGGTGAAAAAGTACGCCGCCAATTGGGTTTTCTCACCGGTGGAACCGGGCTCTACGACCGTCTCACACCCCACGAAATGGTAAAATACCACGCCGACTTAAATGATGTCGACAGCACAAAATTCAAAGCCAACCGCGATGAAATTTTCGCCCGGTTGGGGATTGAAGAATATGCCAACAGGCGCATTGCCAAACTTTCGACCGGCATGAAACAGAAAGTTTCGATCGCACGCACCATTATTCACGATCCCGATGTTTTGGTATTTGATGAACCCACGGCCGGATTGGATGTTATCGCCTCGAAAGGCATCATCGAATTGATTCGAACGAAGCGAGATGAGGGCAAAACGATCATCTTTTCGACGCACATCATGAGTGAAGTGAGTCTGGTCAGTGACGATCTCGCAATCATCCATCAAGGTGAGCTTCTTTATGACGGAACCTACCGCAATTTTGAATCGAATATGCAAGAAAAATCGCTGGCCGATGAATTTATTCGACTCGTGGAAGGAGGGCGGAATTGAATACAATAATGACCATTTTCAAAAAAGAATTAACCGACACGCTACGTGACCGACGCACGCTGATTATCATGTTTATCATACCTTTCGCCCTGCTACCGGTTATGTTTACAGTCATGGCAAAAATCGGGGCATCCCAGGTAAAAAAAGCGCAGGACAAAGAGCTGAAAGTTGCTTATTTTGCCAATGCCAACGAGAGCCATCTTAAAACCATGCTCGAAGAAGCCGAGGGCATAAAACTGATTTTCGATGCCGACGCAGACAGCGTCGAAGCCCACATTCGCACCAACAAACTGGATGCAGCAATTATTTTTGCGCCTAACTTTAGCGAGAAATTTAACGCGCTTAAACCGGGCAAGATCAGCGTTTTTTATCAATCGACAAACGATGCGAATATTACCTGGAGTCGATTGAAAAAAGTAATCGACCAGTTTGAAAAAGATCTGCTCGAGCAGCGATTCATCAGCCTGAATTTGAATAAAAACACCGCCAAAGTGCTGCGCCTCGAACAAACTGATGTTGCCACCGCCCAGGAAAAATATGGCAAAATGATCGGTGGATTTTTGCCCTACATTTTCATTCTCTTCTGTTTTATGGGATCGATGTATCCTGCCATCGATCTGGCGGCCGGGGAAAAAGAACGCGGCACCATCGAGACGCTGCTAAGCTCACCGGCGAACCGTTTTCAGATCATCGTCGGCAAATTTCTGGTTGTGGTGATCAGTGGCTGCACTTCAGCCATCGCGACAATTCTCGGCATGCTGGTAGCCACAAAAATCGGTGACATCCCCGAAGAAATTACCAATGTTTTGGGCGCACTGCTCGAACCGAAAAGCGTGATTCTTGTGCTGTCGCTGCTGATTCCGCTGACTGTGTTTTTAGCCGGGATTTTACTTTCAATCTCAATTTTCGCAAAAAGTTTCAAAGAGGCGCAAAGTTTGATTACCCCGGGAAATATCCTCGTCATTCTGCCGGCAGCCATCGGTATGGTACCGGGAATTACCCTCAACTACGGCACCGCCCTCATTCCGGTGCTCAACGTATCCCTGGCTACAAAAGAAATTCTCGCCGGCACCCTGCAATACGATGTGTTGATTGTTGTTTACATTTCTCAAATCGTTTTGGCGCTGCTGAGCTTGTGGTTTTGTTCAAAATGGTTTGAACGGGAGGAAATTATCTTTCGGGAGTGATATTTTGCCGAATAATCCTGACAGGATTTGGAATCCTGTCAGGATTGTCCTGTAGCCGTAGCCGAATTCACAAGTGTTTGGAGGTGAGTAATCGATTCAGCTTCCAATTTCTAAACTGGGAATGAGATTAAAATCCTGAATATTTGGACCCTGAGCTTGTCGAAGGGCCCTAATTGAGGGGGAGCGCCAGGCGCTTTGACAAGCGCAGCGACCGGTTTTCACACTTGATGTGCAGCCACGAAGACTGTGGCTACCAGTGGAAATCATTTCATCGTATAAAATATCCCTTGCAACTCTGCCGATAACTATCGATTTTATGTTTCAATAACAAACAAACGCTGTTGTTATTTATCACATTAAGCCAAGGGGAAATTATGGCTGAAGATGCAGAATCAATCAAAGGTCGCAAAGCCAACGAGGTCGAGCTTTTCTTTTTACAGGCGGAACGGGAAGAGTTCGTCGCAGGGCTTGGTCGCATGAGTGATGCCGCAAGGCAACTCATCACTTCGGTCGGTGTGGTTGCCGGATTGTATCTCGCGGTCTTGCAATTCAAAATAAAAACCGGGGCTGCAACTGCGATCGATGCACCGTATCTGCCGGTAATTCTCTGGGGCTGTACCATTGTTTTTGCCGTGATCACCATCGTGCCCTTGCCGTATAAACACATTCAAAATTCACCAAAGGATATTGCCCGCAGTCTCGCCAAATCACACCGTGTGAAATGGTGGTTCCTGATTTTCTCGGCGCTGACATTCATCGCCGGGCTCGTGTTTGCGGTGAAATCTATTATTCCAACTTAAATTGATAAAGTGCCTGGTACCTGGTATAAAAATCCCGTTCAGGAGGAAAAATGCCCGAGCCGAAAATAATCAAAATTGAGTGCGCTCACTGCGAAAAAATATTTCATGCCCGTTCCGATCAGGAACAGAAGGACGACACACCCATCGAAATTGCTATCAATTGTCCCTATTGCCAAAAGCACAATATTATCAAGGTGCCGAAATTCATGACCCATGAAATTACGACTTATAAGGGTATCAAACCTCAGGACCAATAACACACAGGGGACACAGCTATGCGGACTGCCTTACCAATCGATATTTCGCCACAACTGGATGACGATCAACGCCGCACCACCGTTCGTTTAACCAAAAAATTTAAGGATATGCTCGAGCAGCGACCGGACAGCAAAGAACCCGCTGCCGAAAAGGAACGCCGCCAGCAAAATTTTACTCACACGCTTAGTGAACTCGCCGGCACACTCAGCGCTGCGCTGTTCGACTGTGTTGACGGTGGCGCTGGGTCATTTAAAGAAAAACTCGACGACGCTGTCATCAACACCCAATTCCTGCAACTCAATATTGCCGGAGACGCAACAATGCAAAGCCTGCCGTGGGAACTGGCTGCCGATGCCGATCCGGAGTTGGGCGTGCTTGCTCACAACCCCAACATCGCCTTTGTACGCCGCGCAAGAAAGTTGCACAACGAACTGAGCAATCTACCGCCGAAACCGCTGCGTATTTTGCTGTTTATCAGCGCACCGGAAGATCTCGACCCCGAAAAAGCACGCCTGGATTACGAAGGCGAAATCAATGCGATTGAAGCAGCATTGGATGAAAAAATTTCTGCCGGAAAGGTGATTCTCGACATAGCCGAAGATGGCCGCTTGAGTACACTCAAACGCTGGCTCGAACAGGCGCCCTATCACGTGGTGCATTTCAGCATGCACGGCAATCGCGGCGAAATCGATCTCACCTCGCGCGAAGAAAAAAGCCCACCGGCATTGCATTTCGAAGATGAAGACAGTGGCAACTCCCGTGCTGTGGCGCCGGAGGAACTGGAAGCCTGTTTTCAAAACGCGCAAAACCGTCCACCGCTGCTGTTGCTTGCTGCCTGTCAGACAGCCGATTTTGATGCCCGTGACGGCATTGCCTCTTTTGCACAACGCATGCATGCTGTCAATTTTGCCAATGTGATTGGCATGCAGCTTTCGGTGGCCGATAGCAGCGCCACGAATTTTGCTGCAACGCTGTACCAGGCACTGCTGCAGGATATTCCCCTCGATGCGGCTATGGCGCGAGCCCGGGCGGTTTTGCAGAGCGATGGATTGCAATGGAGCATTCCCGTGCTCTATTCTTCAGTAAAAAATCTGACCTGGAACAACGGCACAAGCGAAAAGGCACCGACGCGACAGGCCGTGCGCGATATACAAATCGGACAGATTCCATTCCGCAGCCAGGGTTTTATTGGCAGGCGGCGTTTTATTCGCGCCCATTACCGCCGCTGGGCCAGTGGCGCCATGCCGCACCTGCTCATTCACGGGATTGGCGGCGTGGGCAAAACCACACTGGCCGGTCATTTTGCCCTGCGCCTGCAGCGGGAAAGTGCGGACACAGCTATTTTCACCCTGGCGCCGCCTTTTGAACTGGAAATATTGATCGAACAACTGCAACAGGCCTGCACTGCGAATAACTTGCCTATTGACGAAAAACAAAAACAGGCTGCCACCACAGCCTTGCAAGTGATCTCCTTGTACCTATATGCCCTGGCTCCAAGCCTGAGCTGCATTTTTATTGTGGATAACCTGGAAGACGCGCTTGATTTGCAAACCATGGAATTTACGGCTGATTTTACCGGACTTGGCGAACTGGTTACTCTACTCACCGGCCAGACTAATGTTCACACGCTACTTACCTGCCGCCACCCGATTGCCAGCGAAAGTGTACGCGCTCAAACTACACCTGCTGCCCTTGGCGACGCCAGCCACGGTGATATTTTGCGCCTGCTGCGCAATTGGGACTGGCCAGCCGAAGTAACAGCGAAAGTAAAAAATGATATTTACGCGACATTGGGCGGCAATTTCCGCAGTATTGAGTGGTGTGCCTGCCTGCTCGGCCAGGCACGCGACAGCGCCGATAAAAGCGCCACCCGCCACAGCGATTGGCAGGCGCTGAAACAGACCTACGAAAAAGAAAAAAAGAAAAGCGCCCGCCAGGCTAAGCAGCATGTGCTGCAGCACATGCAACAGAATTTATTATTTAAGCAATTGCTCGATCTGCTTGGTGAAGAGGAAAGAAAATTTCTTGCCAAATTAGCGCTGGAAGAAAATCCGCTGCCCGAAGACGCCGCTACGGCACTGTGGCCCAGCAAACAGGCTACGGCTCTGCTTACCCGCTGCAGCGGTCTGACTTTGCTGCAGCCCACCCCCCACCCTCTTGGCATTCAATTTTATTTTGCCCCGCCGCTGGTGCGCGAACTGCTGCAAAAAAACGTGCCCCTGCCCGCTGCCGAAAAAAAAGCAGCGCACGCAGCGCTGGCACATATTTGGCGTCATTACGGTGAACAGGTGACACGGCTTATCAGCGATGATCTGCGCGCCATTGCCCATTTTGAACAAGCCGGCCTGACGCAGGAGGCATTTGCTTTGCGCTCCGATCTCGGCCGTTTTTTTGTGGATAGCCAGCGTTTTCGCGAGGGTTTTGCCCTGCTGTTGCAGTGCTACCGAGAAAACGAATCGGCCATGGATTGGAATGCGCTGAATACTCTTGGCCGTTCTCAACGCACGCTAGGCGACTATGATTTTGCACTCGAGATTTTTCAAAAAGCGGAAACACGGGTGCATTCGGCCAAAACCGAAGAAGAGCTTGAAAATCTCGGAACCACACTAAATAATATCAGCCAAATTTATGATGCGAAAGGCGACTACGAAACCGCTCTAAAATATCTACAACAATCGCTCAAAATAAGACAACAAATCGGAGATAAAAGCGGAGAAGGGACCACACTAAATAATCTCAGCCAAATTTACAAAGCAAGGGGCGACTACGACACCGCTCTAAAATATCTACAACAATCGCTCAAAATTACACAACAAATCGGAGATAAAAGCGGAGAAGGGACCACACTAAATAATCTCAGCCAAATTTACAAAGCAAGGGGCGACTACGACACCGCTCTAAAATATCTACAACAATCGCTCAAAATTAAACAACAAATCGGAGATAAAAGCGGAGAAGGGACCACACTAAATAATCTCAGCCAAATTTACAAAGCAAGGGGCGACTACGACACCGCTCTAAAATATCTACAACAATCGCTCAAAATTCAACAACA
>QQUE01000006.1 GCA_008501765.1 Calditrichota bacterium | reverse complement strand
TTTGGCCAGGACTGAAAGTCCATTATTCAAGCATTAAATTTTCATAATTTGTAAGCCATCTTTTTCAATTGGTCATTAAAATGATCTTTCGCCCAGCGCCTACGCCAAACAGGAAATGCTTTTATTGGCCACAGATTAACACCGATGAAACACGGATTTTTTAAACCCGATAAAATCTGTGTTCAATCAGTGTAAATCAGTGGCTGAAGTTTCTTCAATTCAATATTTGCATTGCATCTTTATTTTTTATGGCAGTAACGGAAAGTCTTGCGCTGGAAGCGCATAGTTTTAAACTAGCAGAAACAATAAATCCATGTATTTCCCTGCCCATCTCCCTGCATTTGTGGGATACTTATTCGGTGTAGTTATCTCTGCGGGAGCTGGACATTCTGTTGGGCCCTTGCAGGAAACGAAAAAATATGGCAAAATATTTGGCTGTTGACATGTTTATCTCACTTTTCATAAATATCAAGTCTTCTTCCGTTAAACGAAAGAATTAGACCACACCCACCATTATTATCTATGCTGCAAAGAAAAAATTTGCATTCTATCCTGAAAAAACGTTAATTTTAATTCTAAATTTGCCAGCCTTTTTCTTTCAGGATAAATAATAATTATGAAACAACGATTCGTTTTGCTCTTTCTTCTCATTTCAACGACGAGTTGTGCGCCACCTTTTTTTAAAAAGTACCGCACACCGCGTTATGATATATCAAATCTCGATAAAACAGCACAGCAGGCTTATGTTGCTGTCGACAAATTTTTACAAGATTGCATCACACATTCCAATCCGTTGGCCATTAACCGTTATTCGCGCATCGACACCATCATTATAAATAAATCTGAATCGGTGCTTGAAATAAATTTCAATGAACCCTTCAGCTACTTAGCTTTTCGCCCGGAAAATACCGCGCAAATTCGAAACGCAATCGAACAAAATCTCGGTAAAAAATTTAAAAATTATAAAATTAATCTTCGCACGATCGAACAACCAATCGAAGCGCTGATCCCTAATATTTTTCGCCCACTGGCAGATTACGACACGACACGGTTGGCGCGTGAGCACGACTTTGTGATACCATTGGTCACAAATTTGAGCGCAAAATATGCACCTGAGCTGGGATTACAGAACCGGCATATTGCATTGTGGCACAGCCACGGCTGGTATTTCGAACAAGGTCTGCAGCGCTGGGAATGGCAGCGGGCGCGGGTTTTCCAAACTGTCGAAGATTTGCTGCCGATGAGTTTTACAGTTCCTTATCTTCTTCCGATGCTGGAAAATGCCGGAGCCCACGTCCTGCTGCCACGTGAAAGAGACATTCAGACCAACGAAGTCATTGTCGACAACGATAGTCCGGCTGATTCATTGGTCTATTTGGAGAAATCTGTGGGTGATACCATCGCATGGCAGGATTTGCAGCCGGGATTTTCCGTTGGGAATTTGCCATATATCGGGTCGATAAATCCTTTTTATACAGGAACATGCCGCAGCATCAAATCCGATACGCTTGCGTCAGCAGCAGTAGAATGGATTCCAGATATTCCAGAAACCGGCGACTACTTTGTGTCAATTACCTACGCTCCGGCAGACAGCCACGCAACCGATGCCCGCTACACCGTTTTTCATACAGGTGGCCACACCGAATTTTCGGTGAATCAGCAAATTGGCGGGCGCACGTGGATTTATCTCGGGCAATTTCGTTTTACCAAGGGATTTTTCCCACAAACGCAAAAAGTTGTTTTAACAAATTTAAGTACCGATTCGTCGAGCTGGGTTTCCGCAGATGCCGTTCGTTTCGGCGGTGGCATGGGCACAGTTTCACGGGGTGGTTCGACCAGTGGCCGGCCACGATTTGTCGAAGCGGCACGTTATTATTTACAGTTTGCCGGCATGCCGGATTCTTTGGTTTATAATGTAACTGAACAAGAAAATGACTATATCGACGATTACCTCTCGCGCGGCGAATGGGTTAATTACCTGCGTGGTTCGCCATTCGGTCCCGCCAAAAACCGCCAGGAAAAAGGATTGGGAATTCCCATCGATTTGAGCCTGTCTTTCCACACCGACGCTGGTTTCACGCGCAATGACACCACCCTGGGTACACTGCTTATTTACAGCTCGATGGGCAGCGATACCACCCGTTTTTTTCCTGATTTTGTTTCGCGTTATGCCAATCGTGATTTTGCCGACATGCTGCAAACACAGCTCGTCGAAGATATTCGTCACAAGTACGATCCGGTTTGGACGAGACGCAGCATATGGGACAAAGAATACAGTGAAGCTTATCGGCCAAATGTGCCCTCGGCATTGTTGGAACTATTATCCCACCACAATTTTCTTGATATGAAATTCGCACTCGATCCGCGTTTTCGGTTCGATGTCAGCCGGTCTATTTATAAAGCTATGCTAAAATTTCTTGCTGTGCACAACCAGATAGAATACGTCGTGCAACCTTTGCCTGTAGATCATTTTGCAATAGAATTTGTCGATTCTGCGGCCATCGAACTCCATTGGCAAGCGGTTGCCGATTCATTGGAACCGACAGCCGAAGCAAAAAACTTCATCGTTTACACGCGCATTGACAGTGGTGCATTTGATAACGGTCGACTTGTTTCCACGAATAAAATGGTGATTGACAGCCTGGAAACGGACAAAATTTACAGTTATAAAGTGAGCGCTGTCAACGAGGGTGGCCAAAGCATGCCGTCAGAAATACTTTCAGTTTGCCGCGCCGATTCAAGTAAAGGAGTTGTCTTAATTATCAACGCTTTCGACCGTGTCGCGACAGCGGCCACAATTGAGGAAGGCAGCCTGCTTGGTTTTAGCGATTTATGGGATCAGGGCGTGCCTGACCGCTACGACCTCAATTATATCGGGCAGCAATACAATCTCGACGCAAACTCCAACTGGCTCGACGACGATGCGCCCGGCCACGGGGCCAGTTTCAGCACCCACGAAACGAAAATAATTGCCGGCAACACCTTCGATTTTCCTTATTTGCACGGCACGTCGCTGCGCAATCTTGGCTACTCTTTTGTCTCATGCAGTGACGAAACAATCGAATCACAAAAGGTAAATTTGAACAAATTCAATTTCGTGGATTTTATTTTCGGGGAAGAAAAAGAGACGGCCGCCCAGCGTGAAAACATGCCTAAACACTATCGTATTTTTACTCCCGAATTGCGCCAGGCAATTGCTGAGTACACGCAGCACGGGGGCAATCTATTTATGTCGGGTAGCTATATCGGGACAGATTTAATTTCGAAACCCGATGTGAGCTTTGCTGATTCAGCTTTTGCACAGGACACACTCAAATTCAGGCACCGTACAAACTGGGCTGCCCGTAGCGGGGGCATCGTCGCCAACGATCCGCTCTTCCATGCAATTATCCCTAAATTTTCATTTAACACCGAGCTCAACAGCCAAATATACGCTGCGGAAGCTCCCGACGGACTCGAACCTGCCGGGGTACATAGTCGCACAATTTTGCGCTACGCAGAAAACAATATCAGCGCTGCCGTTGGGCACAAAGGCAACTGCGATATCGTCATTTTTGGATTTCCATTCGAGACTATTTTGGAACAGAAATCCCGCGACTCGGTCATGCGCGCTGTGATGCGGTGGTTTGATCAAAAATAGCTTTCAATTCTCCCACGAACACAATAACCAAAATTGCGTGAGGCCAGCGTGAGTAAAATGAAGAAATTCACTTTTTTAATATGGTTCCTCACTCTCCCGCTTTTTCTAATTGCCACTGAAAAACCGTCCCGGACAAAATTGGTTTTGCTCGGCACCGGAACACCAAATCCCGATCCCGAACGGTCCGGTTGTTCCGTGGCTATTGTAGTCGATGATAAATCCTACATAATCGATATGGGTCCGGGGCTGGTGCGGCAGGCAGCTGCCATGTCACCAAACTGGGGCGGTAACATCGAAGCGCTCACTGTGAAAAATCTGGATACCGTTTTTCTCACCCATCTGCATTCTGATCACACCGTCGGCTTTGCAGATTTACTGCTGACTCCCTGGGTGTTGGAGCGCGATGCGCCACTAAAGATTTACGGGCCTGAAGGCACAAAAAACATGGCCGAACACATTCTCGCAGCCTATCAAGCTGATATTAAATATCGCCTTTACGGCCTCGAACCCGCCAACAATCAGGGCTGGCGAATTGAAGTACAAGAGATTGATTCGGGTTTGGTTTATCGGGATGATTTAGTAAAAGTGGAGGCGTTCGCAGTAACGCATGGAAGCTGGCCCAATGCTTTTGGTTTCCGATTTACTACGCCGGATAAAGTCATTGTCATTTCCGGAGATACGACACCGAGCAAAAATCTGGAAAAATATGCTCAGAATGCAGACATACTTCTGCACGAGGTCTACCACAAAAAATCGTGGGATAACAAACCACCATTCTGGAAAAAATATCACAAGAGAAACCACACTTCCACCCTGGAACTTGGGGAGATTGCAGCCCGTGCAAAACCGGCTTTGCTCGTTCTGTATCATATTTTATTCTGGGAGGGCAATGAGCAGGATTTGCTCGATGAAATCAGTCAAACATACGATGGCAAAGTTATCGTCGGCGCTGATTTGATGGTGATTGATTGAGTTCTTTCATGCTTAACTAAAGAGAGAATCCGCATACTTTTAATGAATGTAAAAGACTCACAGCAGTGCCCATGGAATGACATTTACCCCTTTAAATTTCATTTTCTTGTTCCCGCCATATAATAATATGGCATCTTCCCTATTTCCTTTTGATAAATCAAGCCAATAGAGCAATCCACTGATAAAACTGGAGTTAAACGTCTCACTCGATTTTATTTCAATTGGAACAATTTTCTCACTTCGTTCCACAAGCATATCTATTTCGTGCCCTGATGCATCGCGCCAAAAAAATATATCCGGATCCTTCTTTTGATGATAGGCTGATTTCACAAATTCCGAAATACAAAAACTTTCAAAAATATTACCTCGAAAAGGAGAAATTCGCAAATCATCCGGGCTTTTTATCCGCAGAAGATAACACAACAGACCGGAATCATAAAAATATAATTTAGAAGCTTTTACCAGCCGTTTGTTATAATTTTGATGATGTGGCATAATCCGGTACGCAATAAAACTACTTTCGAGAAGAGAAAACCAGCGACGTGCGGTTGTATGGGTTACACCACAATCTGCGGCAAGTGATGAAAAATTAAGCACCTGCCCGACTCTGCCGGCACATAACCGTACAAACCGGCTGAAAAGACCAACATCGCCCACGTTCAAAATCTCACGCACATCGCGTTGAATGTAAGTCTGGAAATAATCAGCAAGCCATTCCTGCGGCGACAGCTTTTTATCGTGGATACGCGGGTAAAATCCGGTAAACATTGCCTGGAATGGATCACGGGGACTTTCTGAAACGGTTGTGTCGGGCAGGCCTTCCACTGTCAGGTTTTCTGCTTTTTCCAATTCTCTTTTTGTAAAAGGCATGAGGTGGATTATACTGGTACGTCCAGCAAGAGATTGCGAGACGCGGCCAAATAGAAGAAAATTTTGTGAACCAGAAAGTATGAATTGACCGGCGTGGTCATTCCCATCGACAATTGTTTGAATATAGGAAAATAAATCAGGGGAACGCTGAACTTCATCTAAAATCACACATTGGTTAAAACGTGAGAGAAAACCACGAGGGTCCGCAAGCGCATACTCCCTTTCATCAGGGTCTTCCAGCGATACGTAGTTATATTCTGGTAGAAGATTTTTTAGAAGTGTCGTTTTGCCAGATTGCCTGGGGCCGGTAAGCGTTACTACAGGATACAGGCTAAGATCATCTTTCAATTTTTTAGCTAAAGTGCGTGGAATCATGGTAAATCCCTGTAGATTGAATATTTGATATGCAATCTACAAGGATTTACCGGTTAAAGCAAGAGAAAATCACGCCTCGTGAGGCAGTTCCATATTGAGATTGCCAGCCTACACCATCCCGCGTGGATGAGTTCCTTCAGCCGATGCAATTGAGTTTGATCCATATTTTTTGCTGTAACCTGTCACGAACACCAAAACCAGCAAAACCAGCCCAGCATCGAAAGTCATCACAGCGCGCATGCCGATGAAATCATATAAATACCCAATGAGAATATTCCCTACCGTCACACCAGCCCCAAGATGAAATGCCCACAGCAGCGCTTGCCCGGTTGCACGCCATTCTTCCGGCACCAGTTTATGCAGATAATCCACCGTGGCCACCCAGAAAAATGAGAAGGAAATACCATTAAGTCCGCTGAGAATTAATGCCACATGCGGATCTGAAATCTGACCGTAGCCCAGCAAACGAAGCATGGTAACAAACATTGAAAAAATGATTATTCGCAGCGGGCCGAACCGTTTGACTAACGAAACTGCAAGAAAAAAAAGCGGTATTTCTGAGAGCGCATTAAGGCCAAATGCTGTGCCGACTATCTGGTAATCTCCACCCAACTCTTTGAAATACAAGTTTAAAAACAGATTTATCGGTGTGACACAAATTCCGTAAAGAAACAAGATTAAGAGAAAAAACAGGATTGATTTTTTTTGCAGCAAAGTACGAAACTGAACCCACGCAAATTTTGGTTGTTGAGGATCGCGCTCCTGTCCGCGAACAAAAAAAGTTATGACGATGAAGTAAATCACCATTCCCCAAAAAGCGAGGGCAAAAATATCGGTGAGCGCGTGGCTTTTTAAATAATATCCCACCAGAAAATTAGTCATCGCCCAGCCGACGGAGCCCCAAACGCGGATGGCCCCGAATGAAGATTTTCCACTTCGCTTCACGTAGGAAACAACGAGGCTGTCCATCAAAGTGCCCTGCGCGTGTGAGACAAATGCCCAGCCCAGCATCATCAAAAGCATGGCCACAAAACTGTATTGCAGGGGGATCGCATTGATAATAAATAAGGACAAAAACGCAACGATTCCCAGAATTGATTTATTGCCGTATCGGTCTGCCAGCAGTCCCCAAAAGAGGACGACGAAAAACAGGATTGCCTGCTGGCCTCCCAAAATGAGGCCGATTTCTTTGCCGGAGAAACCACGCTGTTCTAAAAACAGATTAAAAAAACCAAGCCAGGTACCCAGCGATCCGTAACCAAAAAAATAAATGGCCCCCATGACCACGGTCTGGTTGCTGCGGGTGAAATAACTTAAATGACGATTCAATATATTCCTTGTTTATTAAATTTTGTCAATGGTATTTCCTAAATTTTCCTTTAAATATTATCATTTGGCAAAACCAGGCGATTTCATTAAATTGCTCTGATTTTCGTTTTGTGCAGGCTTAAACTACAACAAAAATATTTTTTTTACAATAACTCAAAATCGAGTTCGTTTAATTAAATAATGATGAAATTAACAGCAGAGAATTTAGAATACAAACTCATCAGCCAATGCTGGAGCGGTGATGGAGAGGCTTTTGCCCGGCTCATAGCCAAATACAAACAGCAGCTTCTCACATTTTTGTGGCGGATGTGTGGTGATAAAACCCAGGCAGATGATCTTTTTCAGGAAACGCTGGTCAAAGCATGGCGGAACATGCCCAACTACGATCACCGCAATAAATTCGCAGCCTGGCTCTTTGGAATCGCCCGAAACGTGGCTATTGACGCCTTGCGCAGAAAAAAAATCCAGGCCCGAATCCAATACACAAACGAACTGCCGGAGCACACAGATTTCCGTGATGCAGCCAGTGAAATTGAAGCACGTGAAATGGAAAATCACCTCCTTTTGGCCATCAATTCATTGCCGGAAAAACAGCGGGAGGTTTTCCTGTTGCGGCAGCATTCCGAAATGACATTTAAAGAAATCGCCCGGGAAACAAAACAACCGTTAAATACCGTTCTCGGCCATATGCACTACGCGGTCAATAAACTTAAAAAAGCGATACGAGAAAATGATACCCTCTAAAAATGAAGGAATCTGCGGACAATTCGAGCAGAAAATCTGGCTTTTTTTGGATCATGATTTACCAGAAATAGAAATAGCATTCTGGCAGCAGCACTTAGAAAAGTGTAAAAACTGTGCCGGAAAAATGGAGGAAATTGCATCCGTTAATCAGGCTTATGCCGGGCTGCCCACATTCAACATCGCGAACGATGAACTCAACAGCCATATCTCACGGGCTGTTACTACGGTAAAATTATCACAAAGGAATCTGTCACCGGTTCCGGATTTGTTTAAAAAATTAGGCGCCATTTTACTACCACTGGCGGTGGTAATTATGTTTTATCTGCGCTTGAATCCGGTGGAACGGGAGATGAATTTTAGTTGGGAACCGATGCATTACCAGGAAACAATTACAGCGATCGATAGCGCCATTTTCGACCTGGAATCCGACCCTCTCTGGGCAGATGTTGGTGAATCGAATTGGGACATTGACAGCAATGATCTGGAATATCACATCGAACAAATATCTGAAGATTTAATTGAGTACCCTTAAAATTCTTGCAAGAATTGAGCGTAATAAAGCACAATAACCCGCGTTGCCTGGAATTTGGGATGAAAAATTCAGAGTCCCACTTTTGTTCAAGCGACTAAATTGAAAAAACGTATTCCACTATTGAGGTTAAAAATGAAAAATAAAAAAATCGGCCTTTTGATAACCGTCTATTTTCTGAGTTCAGCATTTCTCTTTGCTCAGGATTTCGAACCTGCCCCGCCACCTCCTGCTGACGAAAAAGAGCAGTTCCGCGTCCAGGGAATGCGGGCGCAAGAGAAGAGAGCAGCCGTGGCTGCCATGGCCCGAGTTCCATTAACTGATAGCCAAAAAGCAGAAGCGCTGCAATTTCTGACCGAGCTGGTACCGGAATCTGCCCCTGTGTTAGCCGAGCTTGAATCTGAAAATCCACGCAATTATGAGCGAGAATTGCAAAAAGCCTGGCGAGAAAAACAAATGCTCAGTCGCCAGAAAAATTTCGATAAAGATGAATATCAGACTAAAAAATCACGGATAATTCTTGAACACAAAATACAAGTACTTGTGTACAAATATCGGAAAGCAAGTGATAGTGAGAAGGATAGATTGAAGAATGATATTCGAGGTCAATTGGGCCAGCTTTTCGATCTGCGGGAAGTCGATCGTGCCATGCAGGTACAACGCCTGGAAAAAAAGCTGGAAGAACTGCGAGCATCCCTTAAGAATCGCAAACCAAATAAAGATCGCATAATCGAAAAACGCCTGGAACGTCTCATCGGTATCGACAAAGAATTAGAATGGTAATCCATCAAGAAACCTTTCAGGTTTTTGAAACCTGAAAGGTTTGACTGAGCATAAAAAATAATCCACAACCCTATAAATTCAATAGCATAATTTTTTATTCATTCGCTGATAAAAATGATCCTCGATAACCTTGCGCAATCTGGCATACTCAACCAAAAATCCATCATGCCCATAGTCTGAATCAATTTCACAATAAGCACCGTTTTTCGTCGCAGCCGCGATGAATTTCTGTTCAGAAGTTGGAAACAAAATATCAGAAGTGACGCCAATCGCCAATACGTTGGCTTTAATTCGTTGCAATGCCGCATCGATTGACGAAAATCCGCGGCCGACATTGTGGCTGTCCATCGCTTTTGATAACACCCAATAACTGTGGGCGTTAAATCGGCGCACAAACTTTTCGCCCTGGTAGCGCTGGTAGGAATCCGCGTGAAAATCATCGACGCGGTTGTCCTTTTCTTGCTGGGTTGTCTGAAACATCTGATAATTGCGATAAGAGAGCATGCCGATTGCGCGTGCGGCCCGCAACCCATTTTTCCCGGCCTGTGGATGTTTTTCCGGCCAGGTTGGATCGGCTTCGATCGCCATCCGCTGTGTGGCGTTCAGCGCTATCGCCCAGGCTGACATGCGGGAATTTGACGCGACAGGGATTATATTTTCAAACGCTTCCGGCTGCTGAATTGCCCACTCCAGCACTTGTTGTCCGCCCATCGAACTGCCAATACCGATATGGATTTTAGCAATTCCAAGATGCTGCCGCAGTTTGTCAAACGCCAGCGCCATATCCCGCGTTGTCAGAAATGGAAAATCACTGTAATACGGTTTTCCGGTAGCGGGGTTCAAAGATAGCGGCCCGGTTGAACCGTAACAGCTGCCAAGCATATTTGCGCAGACGATAAAATGACTGGCCGGATCGAATAATTTTCCGTCTCCCACCAATCCTTCCCACCAATCAGCGGCGTCGGAATTGGCAGTCAGAGCATGGCAAATCCAGATTACGTTGCTTTGATCGGCATTTCGTTGGCCGTATGTATGATAAGCCAGTTCAAAACCGGGTAATTTTTCTCCGGATTCGAGAATGAAGTCATTTTTGTGTTTATAAATTTCAGGCATATTCAAGCTCATTTGCGGTTTGAAAAATTGTGTCAAATGCTTGTTTAAAATCCGATTTTATGTCATCAATGTGTTCAATTCCCACGGAAACACGAATTGAATCCGGATTCACGCCTGTCGATATTTGTTCGGCTGCTGTGAGCTGCTGATGCGTCGTCGAAGCCGGATGAATTACCAGCGTTTTCGCGTCACCGATATTGGCTAAATGGCTGGCTAATTTAACATTATCTATGAATTTTACAGCATTTTTATAGCCGCCTTTTATTTGAAAACTCAACAAAGAACCATAACCACGCTTGAAATATTTATTCGCCAGATTATGGTACGGACTTGAAGGCAAACCAATATAATTCACATTTTCCACCGCGTCCTGATTTTCCAGCCAGTGCGCCAATTCGGCTGCATTTTGCGTGTGGCGATCGATGCGCAGCGACAGTGTTTCCAGGCCCTGGATAAATTGAAATGCATTAAATGGACTGACGGCTGGCCCGAAATCGCGCAACCCTTCGACGCGGGCACGGATGATAAATGCGATATTTCCAAATGGGCTGCCTTCGCCAAAAACCTCCCAGAATTTTAATCCGTGGTAACCTGCGGAAGGCTCGGTAAATTGTGGGAATTTGCCATTGCCCCAATTAAAATTTCCGCCATCGACGATCACTCCACCAATGCTGGTGCCGTGCCCGCCGATCCATTTGGTGGTCGAGGCGACAACGATATTGGCGCCGTGGTCAAACGGGCGGAATAAATAACCGGCAGCTCCGTAAGTATTGTCGACAATGAGTGGAATCTCGTTGTCGGCCGCGAGCTTGGCCAATTTATCAAAATCAGGCACATTGAACCCCGGGTTGCCAACTGTTTCTAGATAAATAGCCTTGGTGCGATCATCAATTTTTTCAGCAAAACTCACCGGATCATCACCATCGGCGAAGCGAGCTTCAATTCCAAGGCGTTTGAGTGATACTTTAAATTGATTGAAAGTGCCGCCGTAAAGAAACGATGTCGTTACAAAATTATCGCCGGCTTCGAGAATATTGGTGAGCGCCAAAAACTGGGCAGCTTGCCCCGAGGCGACGGCTAATGCGGCCACACCGCCTTCGAGCGCCGCGATTCTTTTTTCCAAAACATCGGTTGTGGGATTCATAATTCGCGTGTAAATATTGCCAAATTCTTTCAACGCAAATAAATTTGCGCCATGCTCAGCGTCATTAAAAACGAACGATGTCGTCTGATAAAGGGGCACAGCGCGTGCGCCCGTTGCCGGATCAGGTTCCTGTCCTGCATGCAATTGTAGTGTCTCAAACTTATAATTGGTGCTCATTTTCGGTCTCCTGTTTTGATAATCCTGCCAGGATTCCGAATCCTGGCAGGATTGATTTAGGGCAAAAAAAAAGCCTTTCGAATATTCGAAAGGCTTTTGTATTTTCAACTTGTATTAATTTTTTATCCAGAGCGCCTTCCGAACATTTTTATGCACTGACACATACACATGCACATGTTAATCAGGCTGGCGATACTTTTAATGTTCAATGGTTTCATTTCGGCATTCTGTATTTTTATAAATTTCCGTAGATAAACTTGCTCGCATTCAAAATACACTATTGCTAATGAGAGTCAAGATTTTTTTTAATATAGATAAATTTTACAAGATTTTTGCCTGAAAAATTTTATTTTGAATCAAATTATAAATATTTAAGATGCACGATTAACTGAACACAAATGTTGCTAAAAATAATCCCGATTGAGATAATTTAATTTTTATGCAGTTATATGTTTTATTATTCCAAATAAACAACCATGGACACACTTTTATAAATCAGATTAAAAACCTTAAAAATTCCATGCAAATCTGATAACTCTGCCTGATCCCTATTCAGGTTTAAAATATTCAGGAGAAGATAATGCCACGATTAACAAAAATATATACCAAAAAAGGGGATGACGGCAGCACCAGCCTCGGCAGCCGGCAGCGCGTTCCCAAAGAAAACCAGCGCGTGCAAGCCTACGGCACCGTTGATGAGCTCAACTCACACATTGGACTCGCCCTCGCCCTCGATATCTGTGAGAAATTGGTCACGCCACTGAGTGAAATTCAAAACACTCTGTTTCATCTTGGATCCGACTTGTGTTTTCTCGAGGAAGATAAAAAGCAATTCAACATCCCTGAAATCGAAAACCGGCACGTGGAAACACTGGAAAAACTGATGGATGAATTGAGTGAGACTACCGGGAGTTTGGAAAATTTCATTTTACCGGGTGGAACAAAGGCCGCAGCGCAATTACACGTGGCGCGCTGTGTTTGCCGCCGTGCCGAGCGTGAAACCATTGCAGTCTCACGCACTGAAAAAGTGGGAAAACACGTCATCGCCTATCTCAACCGTCTTTCGGATGCACTGTTTGTCATGGCGCGTTTTGAAAATCATGAAAAAGGTGTGGCAGAACCGTTGTGGGATTCGTATCGGTGAGAAATATTGCGATGCAATCACTGAAAGTGATGGAATCGCAAATTTTTAAAAATTGTAGATACCTCATATAAAATAGGTGTTATGTGTCCTAATCAGTTAAATATAGCGAGATAGTAAAATGTCACTAAAAAAACAACCAATTGCACGAGCAACCATGTTGATTCGCAGGCCTGTTGAAGAAGTGTTTAATGCCTTTGTTGATCCATCTGTGACTACAAAATTCTGGTTCAGTCGTTCTAGTGGTCCTCTTGTTTGTGGTCAGACTGTTACATGGTATTGGGATCACTACGGTGTCTCGGCTGAAATATTTGTCAAAGCCATTGAAGAAAACCGACGCATCGAAATTGAGTGGCCAACGCCAGTTGAGTGGTTGTTCACTCCAAAAGACGATGGATCAACATTTGTTTCAATTAGTGCTTCTGGCTTCACCGGGACGGATGATGAAAAGGTTGCCCAGGCCCTAGATTCAACTGAAGGTTTCAATCTCGTTATCTCGGCCTGTAAAGCGCTTCTCGAACATGGAATACAATTGAATTTAGTCGCTGACAAAAATCCCGATGCAGGAGCAAATAACAACGCATAACGTCTATCTCAACCGGCTTTCAGATGCACTGTTCGTCATGGCGCGTTTTAAAAATCATGCAAAAGGGGTGGCAGAACCGTTGTAGGATTCGTATCGGTGAGAAGTGTTGCGATGCAATCACTGAAAGTGATGGAATCGCTTAGTAGCGGCAGCGCTTATTAGCGACAGCGCTATTTGGATGAATTACAGATAACATCACGAAAAGGCCATGATCTCATCTGATTAATAGCGTTGTTGCGATGCAATCACTGAAAGTGATGGAATCGCTTAGTAGCGGCAGCGCATTTTTGCCGCTTTACAGATAACATCACGAAAAGGCCGTAATCTCATCTGATTAATAGCGTAGCCCCACCCACAGGCTCAATGCGCCGGGTTTTTCCAGGTGAGCTTTGATTTCTGTAAACATGCGAATACTCTCCAGGCGAAAATTTAATCCGCCGACGATGTGCGCGGCCACACCACCGACATCGCCAATGTTCACACCGGCGCCACCGCCAAAATAAGGTGATGCCCCTGCATTTGTGCGCGGAAAATACTTGAGCGAAAAATCTGCGAACAACCAATGATCGGAACTGAAAACAAAATCGCCATCAAGGTTAAAACGCAATCGCGGTGTCAAGCCGCCAAACTCCCGCGCCAGGCCCACTGCCGGACGCCGCAGATCAAAGAATCCGAACTTCACGCCATTTGTCCGGACCTGTCCGTGGCCGTCCGGTGAAAAACACAAGAAAATCAAAATCGAAACTGTAGCAAACAAGAGATTTCTTTTCATTATTCATCCCACAAAATCCGTTAAGTTATTCCCTGAATTTAAAATACACAACGTGATTAGAAATGTCAAAAGAGATTTTTAATCCTGCACGTTATTTCAGTATTTGTTTCCTGTTACAAAACTATTACCTTAAACTATACGATAAATTTATCTAATTTTTTAGACACAGAGAACTTGAGTGTATTTGCCTTTGACAGGCGACAGGCTCAGGCAACAGAACTCACACGCTGGCTGAGCTTGTCGAAGCCAGACTTGGCACGAATCAACCGTCAGATTACCCCAAGACAAAACATGGCCGACACAAAAACGAAAGTCGCGATTTTTATTCCCTGCCTCATCGATCAAGTCATGCCGGAAATTGGCTTTGCCATGGCCGATGTGCTGCGCAAATTGGACTGCTCTGTGGAATACAACCCACAACAAACCTGCTGTGGCCAGCCGGCTTTTAACGCCGGTCAACGAATCGAGGCCAAACGCGTCGCCCGCCATTTTATTGAAACATTCTCAGATGCCGAAGTCGTGGTATCACCATCCGGCTCGTGCACCGCGATGGTACGAAAATTCTTTCCAATTTTATTCGAAAATGATGAAGTTCTTTTGCAGGAAGTCAAATCACTGCAAAAGAAGACAGTCGAAATCAGTGAATTTATTTGCCACGAAAACCGGCTGAAAAAAATCAAAGGGCAGTCCCGAAAATGCATCGCCATCCACAATTCCTGCCACTCGATGCGGGAGTTGGGCATTACAAATCAGATTGAACGGATCGTAGCGCACATTGACGGAGTTAAAATTATCCCACCGAATGCTGAGCACAGTTGTTGCGGATTTGGTGGTTTATTTTCATTCAAAATGCCGGATATCGCAGTAGCAATGGCGAAAACCCGGTTGGATGCTTTTGCCGATCCCGATCTGGACATCGTCATTTCCAACGATCCCGGCTGCATCCAGCATCTACGTGCTGAAGCAGTGGCAATCGGTTTCAAACCGCGTATTCTGCATCTCGTCGAATTTTTACAGGCAGAAATGAAATAACAAATTTTTCAGGTAAAAAATGAACGAAAGTCGAGTCTTTTTAGCAAAAGCACAACAAAAATCAGCGGACGAAATCCACAGGTTAAAAATCCAAAAAGCTATTGCTACCTACGATATAAAAGTGAAATCGACCAAAAACCGGCAATTTTACGATTGGCAGAAAGCACGCAAAAAAGCAGCGCAAATTAAAGACGACGCACTGGCGAATTTGCCTGATCTATTACTGCAATTCGAAGAAAACACAAGCAAAAATGGAACGCACGTGCTGTGGGCGGAAAATGCACTGCAGGCACGACAACACATTCGCGACATTATCAAAAAACACCACGCCGAGAAAATTGTCAAATCGAAATCGATGACAACCGAGGAAATCGAGCTAAACGAATTTCTCGATGAAATGGGTGTGGAGAATTGGGAAAGTGATCTCGGTGAATTCATCGTGCAGCTCGCAAATGAAAAACCCTATCACATCGTAACTCCCGCGATGCACAAATCGCAGGCAGAAATTGCCGAGTTATTTTCACGAAAATTGGGAATTCCGGCAACCGGGAGCGCAGAAGAATTGACCATGGCTGCACGGGCTGCTTTGCGGCAAACATTTGTCACCGCCGACATTGGAATCACCGGTGCCAATTTTATAATCGCCGACACCGGCGCCATCGTCATGACTGAAAATGAGGGCAATGGACGGTTGTGCATGGCGTGTCCCAAAGTGCATATTGCCATCGTCGGCATCGAAAAAATGCTGCCCCGATTGTCAGACTTGGCGCTCTTTCTCCCTCTGCTGGCAACAAGTGGAACCGGGCAGCAACTCAGTTGCTACAATTCAATTATCAGAGGACCCAAAGCAGCCAACGAAGCCGACGGCCCGGAAAAAATGGTGGTTATTTTACTGGACAATCGCCGGTCGGAAATTTATGCACAGGATAAATTCCGCCATGTATTGCGCTGTCTTCGCTGCGGTGCCTGCCTCAATGCCTGCCCGGTTTTTCGCACGGTGGGTGGGCACACTTACGGAACGGCTTATCAGGGGCCGATAGGCTCGGTTTTGACACCACATCTGCGCGGGATGAAAAACTGGAGCCACCTTGCTCACGCATCCAGTCTCTGTGGTGCTTGCAGCGATGTCTGCCCGGTCGATATCGATTTGCACCACCTTTTATTGGAAAATCGCTGGCAGGCAGAGAAAGAGAAAACGACACCATTCATCTGGCAAATTGCCATAAAAATATGGGCGTGGTTACACACAAATCGACTGCTATTGCAATTCGTACGGCCCATTCTAAAACTTGGGATTGCGATCATCAAACCAGTGTTGCCGGCCAAAAAAAAGAGACGGTTGCCACAATTGGCAAAAAAATCGTTCGCACAAATGTGGACAACCGCTGCAACCAAGTCACCAAAAAAGGATGCCATCTCGCATGGCTAAAAAATAACTTCAAAGAAGTAAAAATGAACTCAAAAGATAAAATTATTAACAAGTTGCGAGGTTTCGATTCTGCCAGTCCGGAATTGATTCCATCGCCAAAAGACAATGAAGTCTTCGCGGATTATCCGGAGACAGATCCACAAAATTTAATCGCTGTTTTTGAAAAGCAATTTGCGTCGCTAAAAGGCGAATTTTATCAGGTCAACTCGCTGCAGCAGGCAGGAAATACACTGCTCGCGATTCTCAAATCAGCCGAGGGAGAAAAGTATTGTGCAGACTTCAGTCCGATTTTTTCTGATATGTGCGCGGCCGTGCCGGATTTGGTTGCCAGATTTGAAAATCCAGCCCTGACCCATAAAAAATCAACTGATTTCGCTGAATATGCAGCCGGTGTTTCGAGCGCTGATTTTCTTGTTGCCCGCACGGGTAGTCTCATTTTGCGTAGCGCAGCAGCAGGCGGCAGGCGTTTGTCGGTGCTGCCACCGTTGCATATTGTCATTGCCACACACGAGCACCTGGTTTCATCGTTGGATGACGTTTTTTCGGCAGAAAATTTCACCTCCGGTGATTGGAGCTATGGGACAATAATCTCAGGTCCTTCACGGACTTCTGATATTGAAAAGATACTCGTACTCGGGGCACATGGGCCTAAGCGGCTGGCGGTGATTTTGATCACAGATTAAATTATCCTTATTTCGCGCCCAATCGAGAAAAATATCTTGTTTTCACGAATATTCTTTCTTAAATATATGGCAATATTAGACTTCTCAGCACATCAGTTTCTCCCCGTTCAAAAAAAAAATTACAAGCAAAAATTCTAAAAACAGGATGGTAAAATGCCAGAATCAACAAAACCAGATTTGATGAAACGTTTTTTGGCCGCGCTCATTGATGGTGGGGTGATTTTAGTTTTAAATATTATTCCCGGCATTGGCCGGTGGCTCGGGCTGGCTTATTTGCTGCTTCGCGACGGTTTGGATATTGAATTTATGCGGCACCGCTCGCTCGGCAAACATTTTATGAAATTAAAACCGGTTACGATGGACGGTGGAGAAATCGATCTTTTGCTCTCGGCCCGACGAAACTGGACATTGGCGGTGGCCACAATCGTCAGTTTATTGCGGCTGGCCCCATTCCTCGAATGGCTGCTCATGCTTGCTGCACTTGCAATTGGTATTTATGAAATCTATCTCGTGTTCACAGATTCTGAAAGCCGCCGCTGGGGTGAAAAATTGGCCGGAACGCGGGTGATTGAGGACGATGTTTAGTGATTAAAAAAGGATCGATAATGGCAGTTATCCTGCTGAGTTAATTTGGCATTAATTACAAAAAAATCAAAAGTTTGTTTCCGCAGATTTATTTTGCAGATTGTACAAACTTTGCAAAAATTGATGATGGAATTGTATCCTCCATCTGTGACCAATTTTTTTTTACATTATCCACCTTCCTCCTATGAAATGCTGCAGTGGTGTGATTGAGTTAAGGGGACTTCTCAATTCATTACTGCAGCTTTCTTTTTTCAGGTCTATTTCAAATATCCATCAAACCAATCTTGCAACGTTTTCCACCATAACCGGGCATTCTGTGGTTTGGAAACAAAATGGTCTTCATCAGGAAAATAGAGGAATTTACTGGGTACACCCATTTTTTGCAGAGCCGTGAACGCCTCAAATCCCTGCCCCACATCGACACGGAAATCTTTTTGGCTGTGCACGATAAGCATCGGTGTTTTGAAATTTTCAACATAGCTTGAAGGCGACCATTTTTGATAAAGCGCCGGACTTTCCCACGGCGCGCCGGCCATTTCCCATTCGGGGAACCACAACTCTTCGGTCGTGCCGTACATGCTCACCAGATTAAAAACACCATCGTGGGAGACGAGGCACTTGAACGGATTCTCGCGTCCTTCGAGCCAATACATCATGTAGCCACCGTAACTTGCGCCTGCGGCACCCATGCGATCTGCATCGATAAATGGGTAATTCGATCCGACAAATTCCCAGCCGCGTTTTAAATCTTCATAAACTTTCCCGCCCCAATCCTGACTGATTTCATCGGTAAATTTCTGGCCATAACCAGTCGAACCGCGTGGGTTTACCATAACGACAACGTAGCCGGAGGCGGCAAACATCTGTGCATTCCAGCGGTAATGAAAATTATCATGCCATGCCCCTTGCGGGCCGCCGTGAACGAGATAGATTAGCGGATATTTTTTACTGGCATCAAATTTTGGCGGCTTCACCATCAGCCCATGCACTTTTGTGCTTGCTGCTCCTTCAAACCAGAACTCTTCCAACGGATTCATCTCAAGCTGAGCCAGCGCGGCTTTATTGTGGAAAGTGAGCTGTTTTGCGCTCGTGCGTTTTTCATCCAATAACCAGACATCGGCTGGTTTGTTGATTGCTTCCCGAATAAAAACCAATCTGCCATCAGTAGTCAAGCTGAGCGACTTGTTGTAGCTGCCTTTGGTAATCCGGGAGGTTTTTCCATTTTTTATTTCAACACGGTAGACAGAATTGTAGCCAAGGTCATCAGCAAGAAAATAAATGCTGCGGCTGTTTTTATCCCAAACCAGATCCGTTGCAGATCGGTCCAATTTTGAAGTCACCGCAGTAGTTTGACTATTTATTCGATCATAGAGCATGATTACTTTGCGATCAGCCTCAAATCCAGCGCGCGCCATAGCCGTATACGCGATGTATTTGCCATCGGGAGAGTAAACAGGATTGGCGTCGTTGCCCTTGTTTGTGGTGATTTGCTTCGCCGCGCCACCTGTTGCGGGAACGATAAAAAGGTCATTATTCGTACTGACAGCCACCACGTCATCGGGATTTTTTACGAAGCAAACTTCTTTTCCATCGGGGGAGATTGCGTAATCCGGACTGCCACCGAGGTCAATCGGCGGACTATCAAAATCACCGGGGGTGAGATCGTGAAATTTTCCATCCGCAACATCTGCGATGAATACATGATTGCGCATGCCGTGCGTCCATCTGTTCCAATGTTTAAATAGCAATCCATCCCAGATTTGAGCTTTCACAGGATTTTCGTCACGCGATTTTAATTTGGTTGCATTACAGTCATCGCTCTCGCAATCGGGGTAAACTGTGGAGGTAAAAAGGATTTTCGAGCCATCAGCCGACCATACCGGCCCACTTGCGCCCGTGGAAATCGTAGTGAGCTTTCGTGCTTCACCACCAGCCATGGGCATGATATATATTTGCGAACCACCATCTTTGTTGGAAACGAAAGCTATATATTTGCCATCCGGAGACCAGCGGGGTTGGGATTCACTTTTTGCGGACGAAGTTAGCTGTTTCAAATTCTTACCATCGCTGGAAATAACGTAGATATCTTTATTACTGCTGTTGCTGGCGACATCAACTTTAGTTACCGTATACGCGATCCAATTTCCATCCGGTGAGGGTTGCGGATCGCTTACACGCTGGAAACCATAAAAATCTTCAAATGACAGCGGACGTTTTTCCCGTGATAATCCGGACGTAATTAGAATTATAAACAACACTGGAATTAATAATTTTTTCATTTCTCGCTCCGTTTCATAAAATCCCGGGACGGATAAAATCAATCCTTTTTTATTGATTTAAGCCGGGGTAAAACATTCTCACCCGCTTTAAATTAAAGCGATTGGTTTAAATTGTCCATTTCGATTATTTAAATTTTGATGAGTCCTGATTTCAATAATTCCTACCCCCTTTTTTTGTTGATTACACTAAGGTTTTTTCTATTTAAATGCAATATCTTTTGACTCTTAGAAAAAACAGGCAGTGTTGAAAATTTTCTGTTATGCGATATCAAACAACCAGTTGCAAAGGACAACGAAGCATTGGTTGAAGTGAAGGTCGTCAGTATCAATCCCGTAGATTATAAAGTACGGAGCAATGAAGATGGTCTGAATATGATTTACGGCACGGATCACCCCGCCATTTTGGGTTGGGACATTGCCGGGCCAGTGGTACCGTGGGCAATAAAGTCACTCAATTTGACCCGGGTGATAATGTTTTCGGCACGGTGAGCTTCCCGGGACGGGGAGATGCTTATGCAGAATTTGTCGCCACTCCTGAAAGCTATTTGGCAAAAATGCCAGAACATATGAACTTTGAAGAATCTGCAGCGACCACGTTTGCTGCCCTGACCACTCTACAGGTTTTTCAGGGCAAGGTAAAAAATGGAGACCGGATACTTATTCATGCAGGCTCGGCAGTTGTGGGGCAATTCGCCCTTCAAATCGCGAAACATCATTCTACCTTTTTAAAAACAGCATCCACAATTTCTTGTGAAAGCAATCCTGCGGCCGGAAGCCTTTTCAGCAATTCTTTCCAGCGGTCTTCTTTGTTGAAAACTTTTTTGAACAGCGGCAGCGCCTCATCCATGCGGTCAACAGACGCTAAAGTAACAGCCGGCCAGAAAACCATTTCGAGATTGTCCGGGGCTAATTGCATGGCTTTGGTGTATTCTTCCATGGCTTCGGTGACTTTGTTTTCAGTCATCAATTCGTCGCCGTGGTTGGCGTGCTGGTAAACGCGGCTGACATGCAGCAATCGGCGCATTTCTTTCAGCGGCGTTTTGTGATCTTCAATACGTAGATCGTGGATGCGGCTGTTCCAGGGCGTACCGGTGCGCTCGCCCGAAACCACCAGCAAAGCGGCTGACTGTTTGCCGCGAATATCGCCGCCTTCAGCCTGTGCGGCTTCGAGGGCACGCATCAGCCGTTCGGCGAGATCACCTTTTGCCGTGCTATAGGCTTTGGCCATCGCAGCCGGAACTGTCGAACCACCCATCATATTGGCCTGGCAGGAAAATCCGGCGCCTGTCACCTGACCGGCATAAATGATACAATTGCTGCCGGTGTGCGCGCTGACTTTGCCGTTGGCATCAACCATTGCCACTTGCCGTACATCGGTGTGCTCATCGGCTTGCAAAAGTGCATTTAGCGTTTGTTCTGCTGACTTGCCGGCGCGCATTAAATTGAGGCCGAGCGGGCCATACGACGGATCGACAAATGACTGTGTTGCCACTGCGCCGACACCCGGTTCTGCCCAGCTCACAATGCTGCCGACCGAAAACCAGTTCGATTGCACCGCAACTCCCAATTGGCCTGAAACTGAATCGCGGGCAACGATAGAATAGGTAGCGACGGGGCGTAATTTTTCGCCTGCAAAAACAGAAAAAACAGCCAGATTAGACAGCATAAAATACAGTGCGATAGATTTTAAAGTTTTCATTTTGTCCTCGGAAAAATTATAATTTTCAATCGTGATTGTTTCGTTAAGTGCGAGGTGGGGTGGTGAAAACCCGCCCCCTCGATATGCCGTGTAAAAAGCACACGGCTACTCGGGATGCTCTGATTGGGATGATTCTATAAAAACACCTCGCAGCATCCCGAGTGGTTCGCTTACTTTTTAGCGAAATATATCGATGCTCTACCTGAGACAGGGCATTAAAACACCTCGCAGCGTCCCGAGTGGTTCGCTCGCTTTTTAGCGAAATGTATCGATGCTCTACCTGAGACAGGGCATTAAAACACCACGAAGCATCCCGAGTGGTTCGCTTGCTTTTTAGCGAAATGTATCGATGCTCTACCTGAGACAGGGCATTAAAACACCACGAAGCATCCCGAGTGGTTCGCTTGCTTTTTAGCGAAATGTATCGAGGGGGCGGGCATCCACATCGGACATTTTCTGCACTAAAGCCAACTCCACCGGCAGTCGTTTTTTAGTCCACTCGCTTCTTCCCCATTTTGGTATTATTAAATTCTCTGCTGAATGTTAGTCATTGAAACAGCGTAATACGATCCATCGCTGCATTTTAGAATGTATACTCAGGCTGATTTCACAATATGTCCGCAATAATTAAAAATCATGTAGATGCCCACCCTCCATGTGCCCCGAAAAATTCTCCGGGCTACCAGGGATGCTCAGAATTCCTTTTTCTACAAAAAGTAGCAACGCTCAGGATTACTTAATTCTCACCTTAAAAGGTTCGTTTTCTGCTTCAATAATTTCTCATTATTTAATCAAAGAAGCAATTTTTTTCTCTCTGGATGATATCGATTAAAATAAATATCGTGTAGCCCTATCTATATTATGGCGCAATTTACAATGGGGAGTTGGAATTTTGTTGAGAAAAATTTCGCAATCCAGCTTGAATTACAAATTTTTCAGTGCATCGATTTTTTTCTCGGGGCCAACGAGCACGAGTTGGTCTTCAGACTGCAATTGTTCCGTTGGTGTAGGCACGATGGCTTCCTCATTATTTTTCTCAGTTGTTCTTTTAATGAGAATGACCTGTGTTTTGTATTCTTGCCGCAATGGCAACTCACGCAATGTTTTACCCACAAAACTTCGCGGGCATTTCACCTCAGCGAGGGTGTAGCCATCGATAAAATCGATTGTTTTTGTTTGGTCGAGCAACTTTACGGAGTGTGCCAACTCGGTGCTGATATCTGCCCGGTGAATTTCGTTGTTGTAAGCTTCTATCACATCGCGCAGGCGCAACTGCCCGATCATTTTTTGTGCGTTCGCTCCATCTATAACTGGCATTAAATCCACGTCATAGCGCCCAAAAAGTTGCATGGCTTCGGCGAGGGTAGCGTCGGCGAGGATGACCGGCACGTCCATATCCACGAGGTCGTGCGCCACCACAAGATCGCGCAAGTATTCTTCTTCCTGCAAAATATGCCGCACGCCAGGCAGTGAAATGGCACCGATATACTGTTTATCTTTGTTGACAACCCAAAAATGATGCAGCGGCGTTTCCAATGTTTTACGGATGATTTCTTTAAACGGCATATGTTCTGGCATCAGTTCAATATCAATATCCATCACCGATCGCACTTTGACGGCACGCAATACATTGGCATCCTGACCACGAAAAATATCGATACCCTTGGCGACAAGCTTGATAGTATAAATAGATTCCTGCATCAACTTGCCGCGAAAAATCGTGCCGATTGTCACCGAAATCATCAGTGGCAAAATGATGTTATAATCATTGGTCATCTCAAAGATGATCAATATCGCGGTGATTGGAGCGTGGGTTGTTGCCGCGACAACCGCTCCCATGCCAACGAGCGCGTAGGCTCCCGGTGTGGCCGTCACTTCGGGAAATAAGGAATGCACGACAACGCCGAAAAACCCCCCGGCCGAAGTGCCGATAAACAGGGATGGGGCAAAAATCCCCCCTGAACCGCCCGACCCGAGACTTACGGAGGTGGCAAATATTTTTGCAAAGACCAGAAGAAGCAAAGTATACCCCATGAGGTTGCCTTTAAGGGCATTGTCCATCGTATCGTAACCGACACCATAAATATGGGGAATAAAACAACCTATGATACCGATTATAAGGCCGCCTACCATCGTTTTGACATAGATGGGATACTTAAATTTATCAAAAAATTCTTCGCTGCTGTGCAAAGTTTTTATAAAAAGCCAGGCTACCAGTCCGGCAAATATTCCCAACAGCGCATAGGGAATCAATTCGTAAGCGCTCACGAGATGGTATTCCGGCACCTGGAATGCGGTGTGGTCGCCTAAAAACGTGTGCGAGACAACCGTGGCTGTCACGGCGGCGATAACGATGGGGCTGAATTTGGGGACAGCGAAATCTCCGAGAATTATTTCCAGACTAAAAAGTGCTCCGGCAATCGGGGCGTTAAACGCTGCCGCGATTCCTGCCGCCGCGCCACAGGCGACAAATGTTTTCATCCGCTGCGAATTTACATTAAAAAACTGGCCAATCGCACTGCCGATTGCGGAACCGATTTGAATCACCGGCCCCTCGCGCCCCACAGAGCCACCGCCACCAATGTAAAGCGAGGAGGCAACCAGCTTTGCGGCTGCGACCCGCTTGCGGATAATACCATTGCGCAGCGCGATTGCTTCCATAACTTCCGGGACACCGTGTCCCTTGGCTTCTTTTGCAACAAAGTGGATTATCAGCCCGACAATGAAGCCGGCAACGGTGGGCGTAATAACTTTCATGTACCAGCTTAAAGAAGCAAAGTAGGATATATCCAGATCAGGGGAGCCCCAAAAGACATCACTAAAAAATCGAATCGCGTAGTAAATTCCAACCGCACCGAGGCCTCCCAGCAATCCAATGATAATAGCGATAAATACGATAAATGTGTGTTCCGTGGTTTTGAACTTACGGGCAGCCGTCTGCGTGAAGCCGATACTTGCGACAACGAACTTCTTAAATAATCTTGTTATGCGTGTCATGCCTGTTTTCAACTAATTTTCGAAAAAGTTTCTTGAGATATTCAAAATATTTCCGTGCCTGTTTCTACTTATTTATCCGTCTGTACTCTGAGTTCTTTTCGATAAAGATCCAACATCGTTGCCTTGGAGATCAGGCCTTTGAACGTGCCACTTTCAACAACAGGCAAACTCCATGATTTTGTCATCTCAAATTTGTTTTGAATGTCCAGCAAGCTATCTGCAAGTGAAATTGTCGTCAGATCAGAATGCATTACTTCTTCGACGAGAATTGAATTCAGCATTTCCTTGTTGAATATAAATTCCTTGAGATCGTTAAAATAAACCATGCCGTAAAACTGATCGTTCTTGCTATCCACCACCGGAAAATAATTTCGTTTTGATTTCTTAATCGTTGGAATCATGTCCCGTAATAGCATTTCCGGTTCGACGGTAATTAAATCCTGTTCGAGCAATTCCAAAGGTTTGATATCCGCGAGAATTCTGCCATCGGTTCTTGGCCGGTGCAAAAAACCCTTTGTTATCAGCTCATAGTGGTAAATGGAATGTTTCTCAACAATTTTAACGAGTGTCGTCGTTAAAAATGCAACCAGCAATAACGGCAAAATAGCATCATAACCATTGGTAATTTCAATAATTAAAAACATGCCTGTCAATGGAGCGTTGAGAGTTCCACTGATCACCCCGGACATGCCAACCAATGCAAACAGCGCATAGTTATTTAGCGGTAGTTCCGGGAAAAAGTAACGAAGTATGGAATAAAATAGAAATCCCGAGGCGCTGCCAATGACGAGCGCCGGAGCGAAGACTCCGCCGGCACCACCGGCTCCCAGCGTCAGTGAGGTAGCACATATTTTCAAAATCACAATCAAAAATATGAAGCCAATTCCAGCTGAAAACTCACCTGAAATGAGTTGCTGGACAAAAGCATAGCCTTCACCACGAATCGACGGGACGTTAAATGATAGCAATCCAACCAACAGACCACCGATGAGCGCTTTGAAAAGTGCGCTCTTAAAAAATTTATCCAGAAATTTGGAGGTGTTTCGTAAAGTCTTGATGAACAAAATGGATACCAGTGCGCACACCACGGAGAGGCCAATGGTAGCGACGATATCGTAAATGGATACCGCGTTTAAATTCTGAGTGAAAGGAATTTGATTTCCGTTGAGCAAGCGACTGATTTCAGTCCCTGTAACCGAAGCGATGGCCACAGGCAGCATGTAAATTGGTGCCCACTCGCCGATAATCACTTCCATCGTAAATATTATTCCGGCAATTGGCGCGTTAAAAATGGCAGCAATCGCGGCGGCAGCGCCTGATCCGGATACGGCAATTTTTATCTTCTCATCCGCCTTAAAAAAGCGGACAAAATTTGACCCGATTGCCGCGCCACTCACCACCACCGGCGCCTCCGGGCCTGCTGAACCACCGCTGGAAATTGTTATCAGGCTGCCAAGCAATTTGGAAAAAGACGATCTGAGTTTAATATTCCCGCCTTTTAAACTGATACTATGGATTACTTCCGGCAAACCGTGGCCGTCGAAATCTTTGATAACATATTTTAAAAGTACGACTGTCGCCACCAATCCGATGACAGGAAACAGGATTACCCAGATATCGCCTTCAAATCGCAATAAAAAATGATGAAAAAATTTCAGGCTAAAATTTAATCCAATCGCAGCCAGGCCACTTGTGATGCCGACAATAAAACCGATTAAACTTAATTTAAAACGGGGATCAGAATTGATTAAAAATTGCCGAATGCTGGCAAACAACGACCTTATTTTTATAAAATTATTCAGATTCACTTTCAATCTTCCTAATTTTTTCAATTAGCAAATTATCATCATTTCTCTTTTGCAGCTCCGGGAGAATTTCTTGAATCTGCAGCACATAGCTAATTTTTGATAGTAATTTGAGATGCTCTTTCGTCGTCGTTGAGAACATCATAAACAAAGCGAAAACCGGAACGCCATCAATAGCATTGTATTCAACGGGCTTCGCGGTGAAAAGGACGGGCAAATGAGCACCGTCCAAATTTAAATTCAACCTGTTTCGTGTGTGCGGGATAGCAACCCCGTTACCGATACCAGTCGAGGCAAGCTCCTCCCTGTTTAACAATTCATTTAACAACATGCCACGATCGGCTTTTTTAAGAAATGTGAGTTCAAGCAACGCATTTTTCAAAATAGAATAAACATCATTTCCAGCGACATTGTAATAAATCCCGCCGCGCTCGATGGCATCGCTAAGAAAACAGGGGTTTTTCCGTGGCTGGGTGTCTGCCATTAGTTCGCCCTGAACATGAATATCATGTTCTTTTGCCCATAGCAAAATATCATTCTTGTTAAAATAAATTTTATTATTTCGCGTTTTAAAGGGTATTTTCCCCTGATGCTCCCAACGTTGAACCGTAATCGGAGAAATCCCTAATAATTCAGCGATTTCATTTTCTGTGTATAATTTTTTCTTCATTTCAATCGGTTAAATAGTACGGTCGGTAGTAAATCAAATTGTTGTCATCTTTACGCGATTTTTTACCACAAGGTTTGGTGAATTTCATGCAAAATGCATAGTTGAATATAATTTTCAAAATTTGTCAAGGTATGAATTAGATTGGCAAAATGCAATGATTTGCAAGCAGAGTAAAACAATTCTTACCCATCTGCTAATCATCGGTAAAATAAGGATTTTAATGATTTATGGCAGATTAAAAATCACAATAGTTTAGGAAAATTTTCCGAACTGGACACGAGATATAAATTCTAAAATAGTAGCCTGACTCCTGCAGACCAATTAGCTATACCGGGTTTGAGAAAAAAAACCATCTTCGATTCTCGATCTTTTTGCAAACTGTATGATGATAAACAAGCCATTGCCCACCCCATCAGCACCTGTGAAAAATAATGTTTGTTATCATGAATTCGTGACCAGGATGTAAGAGTCGATGCTGCATAAAATCCAAATTTCAAGACAGGCGGTTCCATCATTTTTGCAGCAGCAAGAAACGGAACAGCTCCCATAAATGCGTGTCCGCTGACCGCATTGTCATCTTTAAACGGACGCCAGTGAGAATCATTTTCAGTGGGGCGCGAAGCCCCCAAAATACGCTGCAACATTACAGTAGGGGGGGCGCCGATGAGAATCATTCGCAGTGAAAATGCGCTCCATTCACGCATTGGTGCAACCATTTTATTTTTCGTAAACAGGTGCCCCACTCCCCAAATTCCAAGGTAGATCGGCAGCGTTTCTTTGCCACCTCCAAACGATTTTACAATCCTGGAAAAATCATCGCGACTTTCATTTTTATAGTTGGCTTGATACCAGTATTGTATTTCCCCATCGGCTTTGCTGTGGGCCAAAATTCCGCCTAAAACGAGCAATCCGCCGATGTATCTTGCGTTTTGCATCGTGTAAAATTGTTTTTGGTCATCCCAAAGTTTTGTCGTGCCAATTCCAGCTAAAACAGAAATTTGTAGGCAAAAAAACAAAGCTATGACAACAAAACCAGCCGCGAGTCTTAATTTTATCAGGTAGTTCAAATTCAATCTCAAGCAAGAATAATTGAATATCACCGGGTTTAGTTGGACTTTGGGCAAATCAACGGGATATTTTCACTTTGCCGGTGTTATTTATTGGTAAATTGACCGATTTAAAACCTGGGAAAGAGGTTTTCAGCCCGACATCACCAGCCAAATTATAATCCAGTGATTTATTACCCTTGAGAATATTGTAAACTGTTTGCCCAACCTGGCTAAAGTTTAAAGACACCGGGATCGAGACGCTGCTTTTCCCTTTTTTCGCGATTCGCAATTCTTTTGCTGTCTGTCCTTTTGCCCAATTCTGATTGTTAATTTTAAAATCATAATTCAGGCTATTGACCACAAAACCGAAGGTGTTTGGATTGTTTATATCCAATTTTAGTTCCAGATCGGCGCTTGTAAAACCGAGTTTTTTCAGACGCAGACTGCCCAATTTTATTTTTGGGATTTTCACAACAGGCAAATATGCTGTATGGCTAACAGGTATACGAATGGGGCCCAATACCGGCACGTCGAACTTCAAACCGGCCGCGATTTTATATTGGGTGCTATCCTTGTCTTTCAAAGTTTTGAAGGTTTGATACAATTCCTTATAATTGACTGTCAGCGGGATTTGAACTGAGCTGGCACCGTTTGCTTCGACACGCAAAGTTTCCGTCTGATCGCCCGATAAAAATGAGGCACCGGCCACCCGCAGATCGTAATCGAAGCCGGCCAAGGTGACAGCAAGTGCATTGGGATTTTTGATTTGCACATCAGCAATCAGATTGAGATCATCAAACGATATCCCGGCAAATTTCACGTTCGTTACTTTAGCCGTCGGTTTCTGCAATGACGCTAATTTTTGTAAATCAGCACAACTATTGAGCAAAATGAGAGTACATAGCATTATTAAAAAAAACATCCTGTTGGTTTTCATCTTTTCCTGCCCTCGGGAAATGGTTTTGAAATATATAAGATTTTGGCTTCAATTAACAACTGAAAACATATAAATAAATACTTATTAAAGCAACAACGGCATCACAATGGAACCGCGACCAATAATAAACTTGACTTCCCAATAAAAGTCGCTTGCTTCATTGGACTCATTAAGGTATTATTTATACGGAGTTAAAAGAATTGTCCCTACGAACCTTCCGCCATGATTAAGAATTTAGCATAAATAAAATTACCGATTTCCGGCGGTAATTTAACACAATATGCGGAGATTTCTTTGCAGCAGAAAAACTTTAGTATCGATCAACGATTGCGCAAATTTTGGCAGGCTTGTAAGAATTTTGACTATAAATCCTGGCCATTCCTGATATATTCAATCGGCAGCCTCGTAGGATTTCTCGCCGTGATTACGCTCCCCGAATTCAACTTCGGGATTAAAGCACTCATGGCTTATTTTATTTTTGGATTCTTTTGGCTACAGTTCATCACGCTCATCCGGGATGAATTTAATCCACCCTCTGAAATTTTAATTTTGCTGGCTATCCAGTTTCTTTTCATCCTTGTGCAAAATGCATCGCTAACAAGCGGTGCCGGCATACTTTTTTACAATTTTTGCCTGTTTGGTTTTGCAATAACCTTCAGCTTGATTATTTTCGAGAACCGGGAAGGGCGGCTGCTTACGTTGATCGCTCTTATCATTTTAGGCTATTTCTTTCTCGAATTTCACCAGTCTGAGTTAGAATTTCTGCAACTTATAGTCAAAGTCTTTATTTTTGCCAGCCTCATCAAAAGACTGAAATGGCTGGAAAGCCTTTCGAAAACAGAATGTTGGATTTATTTTTTTACTTCACTTTTTATTTTCCGCCAACTTTTTGACAGCGCTCCGCTGGACATGAGCGCCTTTGCTGGGTCTGTTCCGGGTTTTAAACTGGGTATCGCTTCCTTCGCACACTATTTAATGCTCGCATACATGCTTGCGATTGCCATAAAAATTCCTGTTGTGATGGTTTATAACCACGCAAAACTGGCGAGAAAACTCTGGATATCAAGCCTATTTCAATCAACATTTCCACAATTCTTTCAATTCGCCCTGTTGCTGCTGGTATTTCAATTTTTTATTTCCGGTTGGCAGGCCGACCAGGTTCGCCTCGCCATGAGCGATCTTTTTGAACGCATAGAAGAAAACCGAACGCCGGCAGGAATAAAAAGCTACGCGTTCAGAAATTCCGATCTGCGCTATGGTGTCCAACTTGGTGAATATTTTTTGCAGCAGGATTACGGCGCAATCCCGGCTGCGGGAATAATTTCACTCGAAAGAACCGAATTTGTAGAAAATGATGCGAATGAGAAACAAGCCATGTTTTTATTTCATCGCAGTGAAAACAACAGAAACTCTGTCTTCTTCGTGCGCATGGATAATGCGTTTCTCGATTATCTCGGTTCCGCATTCGTTCCTGTCATCGGCAACGGTATTATGGGGTATCGATATAAACCTTACCGCTGGGAAAAGTATATTCATTCACTGGATTATTGGCAAAAGGACGAATCGATCCGTATTTTCCCGTTTAGTTTGATTCCATATAAAAATGAAGCCCCGCTCTCAGGACAATTTTACAGAAAAAATCAGGAATCCGGAGACGATTTTTCAGATGTCAGGTTCACAATTTTCGGACAGGATCAAATCGTTTTTGGCCGACTTTTTATCGATTTTTATGGCAGTGCTTTCACCAATGATGGCTATTTCGCCTATGATGTCATTCTAAAACCCAATGTGGCAATTTTTTCATCGGCTGTTTTCCGGAATATTCTCTTCTTGTTTATCGCATATTTGCTGATAAATACGCTCCTCATCAAACGCGTGGTTCGATTTGGCGCGGAAATCAATCAAATGATTGTGCAGAAATTCAATCAGCTCCAGGGTGGGATTCGTGAAATAGCTTCAGGAAATCTCGGTTTTAAAGTAAAAGTCGAGGGGCAAGATGAATTTGTCGAACTGGCAAGCCATTTTAATACCATGGGCGACCGGCTTAACAAAACAATCGCCGAAGCGCGGGAAAAAGGACGTCTGGAACACGAATTAAAAATTGCCCGGGAAGTGCAGTTAAGTCTGCTGCCAACAAAATTGCCGCAGGTTCCCGGCTACTCGGTTGAAGCCAGATTTGAAACCGCGACCGAGGTCGGCGGTGATTTTTATGATATGCTGCCGTTGGGAAAGGATAAATATTTATTCACGATCGGCGATGTTTCCGGGAAAGGCACCTCGGCGGCTTTTTACATGGCGCAGTGTGTCAGCCTGCTTCGCTTTGCCCCGCAATTCACGCAAAATGTTCATGAAATTACCAAGCGCCTCAATCAGTATTTTGCCGATCCGGCAATCGACCGGCAGATGTTTATTACTGCGATAATCGGGATTTTTGATGCCAGAAAACATTCCATTGAATTCATTCGGGCGGGACATACCTTGCCGGTACTCGTTTCGGGTGATGTAAAAATACCCATACGTGAGCTTGCGTGTACTGGAATAGGTATTGGGTTGGCTCGCAACAGCCAGCATTTAGAGAAAACTCTCAAACCGGTTACAGCGCGCCTCGCACCCGGAGATATGCTTTTTTGCTATACAGACGGTGTAGTTGAAGCACAAACCGGCCAAACAATTGAGGGAAATGACCAGTTTTTTGGGGAAGAAAGATTGCACAGTTTATTGACAAATCATCGTGATTTGGCAGCCGGAAAGCTTATCGATGAAATTGTTCAGGAGCTCACCTCTTTTTATGGTGAGGCACCCCTTGCCGATGATTATACGATATTTGTTATCAAGCGCACAACTTAATCCGCTCTAAAATATCTGGAGAGTCGATCACAGCAAATCCGCTATCGTGTATTAAATCTTAAATGGCCAGAGTTTTACTAATTCTAATTTCCACACAGATTTATACGTGCGGAATGTTGTATGTAAAACATTGTTAGACTCTGATGCAGAATGGTGAAATTTGAAGATGAATTAGCGGCAAAGATATTCATATAGCCGATTATTTTAATTCCACAGCTTCTGTTTTGCCATTGGTTTTAAAGATATTCCCTACCGCGACTGCGGCCGTTTTATCACCATGGATATGAATATATCCATCTTTTACTGCCTGATTCCAAAGCCCCAGATCCTTCTTCTTCAACAGTTTTCTCCAAGTTACCAAAGGTAACATCACCGTTACCGGTGCAACTTTGTTAAAACCACGAATAACTTGCTTTGTTGCGACACGAATGTGCCAGGCTTCCGGTTTTCTCTCGCCACTAAAAGCGAGATTGATGACGTCGGGCAGCTCTTCTGTGTTCAATGAATTGTTGGCCAGAAACAGAGCAATTTCATCTGGGATTGTACTTACTTGCGCCACGTTTTTAACCTCGTATTACTGTTCGTTATCAATTATATTTCTCAGTCACAATTTTGGAATTTATACCAGACCAGAAACCGGGCAAGGACTCTGCTTACTTTGGATTATTTACAGCGAAAAGGACATGGAAATTTGGGGATATTAATTTAATCCCTGCCGGGAAATTTCGCGCACACTAAAACTATCGGCATGAGGGAAGAAATCTAAATCACGTGAAAATATAAGTGTTCTGGCTCTGCATTGCAAGTAACTTTTTAAAACTGGTAATATAATTTTGTATTTCAGCCATAAAAAAAAATGATATAGCGTAACCTTGGTGGATGAATTATTATTACAACCAAAGTCTAAATCCAATTTTCAACCCATCGATAGATATATCCGATGAACGGATAATCTGTCCGCCGATGAACAAATGCACCCGTTTTATCATCAGGCCAAGTGTTCCGCTCAACGTGGAAAATTGATTTCCATTGATTCGTGCAATAGTTCCAGCGCTCTCAAATATAAATGGTTTTTCAGGCAGACCAACAAGACGAAAGCCAATTTCCGGTCCGGTGTTGCTTACACCCCCATAAGATAAATTTCGCAAACCCAGCTGCCCGCCAAACCGAAAGTCAGCCTGGCCGATAAAATCCCACGAAACGCGCCAGCCGGACAAATTCATGTAATCATTCTCTTTGCCCAGATCCTCAATTAAATTAATTAAATCGACATCCACACCGAATCGCTGATAATAATAATTAATCCGCCACAACAAGCCGAACAGGTTCGCATCATGGCGAAAATAGCTGGATTGGAATTGCAAAATGCCCCCAGGATAGGGATCGGCCGGAGAAAAATTTGCGGCCACTCCGTTGTAGGGATATGGGCCGGGACGCGTATCAGAAACAGCATGCACAATCATTTCCGGATCGAGAAACAGTTCAATCCACCATCCATCATCGCTGTCATTGATTATCCTGTTGTCATTATGGGTATCAGGCAATTTTCCAAGTTTGCCTTTTTTTGACTTTTTATTGTTTTTTCTGTCGTCTTTATTGGTATCAGACAGTTTTCGGCGTTTGCTCCTTTTTTTCTTTTTTACTTTTTTCCTGTCGTCTTTATTGGTATCAGAAAGTTTTCGGCGTTTGCTCCTTTTTTCCTTTTTAACGTTTTTCCTGTCGTCTTTGTAGGTATCAGACAGTTTTTCGCGTTTGCTCCTTTTATTCTTATTCTGTTCATCTTGCGCCTGACAAACCGAAGCGTTTCCGACGAAAAAGAAAACAAGCAGGAAAAGTATAAAGTGTCTCATTTGACATTCCCAAATTATAATTTTTAAAAAATATTTGGCTGCAAATTCAGGCTGTAATATGAGTTCAAATCTGGAATGGTTGTTTAACTGACCCATACGGAATTAGTTTCACCGAGACAATTCTTTCTTGCAATTTCATAAATTGTTTTTATATTTCGCCAAGCTTTACAGGTGTCTATATCAAAATAGATTAAAAGGGAATGCCGTGAAAAACGGCAACTGCCCCGCAACTGTAAACAGCAAATGGAGACTTTGCGCCACTGTTTTGCCGCATGCGAAATGGGAAGGCCATTGTCAATTCCGCTGTGAGTCAGGAAACCTGCCTGTAAATTTTCGCTATCGAGGCCTTCGAGGGAGGGCAAGCGTCAGCATTCCTGTAGCTTCTTTGATCGAATTTTCCATCTTCGTTTTCCTCCCTGAAATCTCCTTTTTTTATCAGCGATCCAATCAGAACTTCGTGTTTTAGTTGCCAGTAGCCAATTTTTTGCATTTTCTATTTTGGGACTGCTCAACAAGTGCGAAACACAACTTTCTTCTTCGTTCGGCAAGGATAAAAATTGTTTTTTGCGATCAAAAAAATCTGGATTTATACCACATTTGCCTGCTCTATTTTCGTGAATTCGGGCATCTTATTTCAGTGTGTATTGGCGCAAAACCTGAAAATCAGCGGCCAAATTACGGACGCTGAATCAGGCGTCGGGATCGACCGGGTCATTATATTCATAGACGATGAAAAATCTGCAAATTATTTTTATTCTGATAAAAATGGGAAGTTTGTAATCTCCCTTCCACAGGCATCTCCTGCAAATCTGATTTTTTATCGCATGGGCTATCGAAGCGTTGAACGGCCAATTAATATTTCCAATGACACCTCGTTTTCCATAATTTTAAGCCCAAAGCCGCTGCCGCTGCCGGATGTCACCATCACTTCTGATAAAGAACCGCGGCTTTTATTGACACAAAAATCACCCCATGCTGTGACGCGTTTTTCAGCCCGGAAAATTGAAGAGACTCTCGCCGACAGCCCCGCGGATGTGTTGACATACGCACCTGGAATATTCATCAAAAACTATGGTGGAATGGGAGGTTTGCAAACTGTTTCACTGCGCGGCCTCTCTGCAACACAGTCAAAAATTCTAATTGACGGTGTGGCGTTTGATAATTATCAAAGCGGGGTCGTAGATTTCTCAACACTGGATATCACAGCTTTTCAGAATATCAATATCTTTCGGGGAGGGGATGCCGCCCGGTTCGGCGCCAATGCGCTTGCGGGAATTATCAATTTACAATCGCATGGCGCTTCGGGCCAACGCAGCTTGAAAATAAGCGAAAGTCGTGGACAATATGGATTACACGCCCTCCGATTTCGGGCGACAGGAAAAGCTCCAGCGGGAATTTCTACGGCATTTGCAGGCGCTTTCCGTCAGGCAGAGGGAGATCATCGCTATCGATTTAACGCCTTTGGGGATGATAAAATTTTACGCCGCAGCAACGCTGCATTTCAAAACCTAAATCTTCTTTCTTCTTTCCAGAAAGAAGGAGAAAAACGCGATTACACGCTGAGCTTTATGTATCACCACGGTGACCGGGAAATCCCAAATGCGGTTCTGCAAGGGAGTTTTGTCGAATCTGAAGCGCGTCAAAAAGATAAATATTTGGTTGGAACAGCTATTATAAAATGGCGCTTTTCACCCGGAAAAAATCTGCATTCAGCACTGCGATGGCAGCACAATGAGCTACACTACCGCGATCCCCTCATAAAAATCAAACCCGGGGGAATTAATGATCGTTACAAAACCCGGTCGTTATTTTATCAATCAGAATATGAATGGACTGCTCGAAAATTCCGCCTGCTTGGCAAATTGGAAACCGGGTTTAGCGAACTCACTGGAAACAATCTCACAAATCCCGGTTCGAACAGCTTCAAATTAATCGATTCTGTCCAACGCATATTCACACACGCCGCAACAACATTTGAGTACATCAATGAGACCGATCAAAATTTTCTTGCCCTGCAATTTGGATTACGCCGCAGTGAATATTCCGATGTCGGCGGTGCGCTCAGCCCCAGCACTGGCATCAATTGGAAACCCTTTGCCGCGCCATTGCATCTGCGAATGCATGCGGCGCACAACTTCCGCGTGCCCACTTTTGCCGAACAATATTATCTCAATTATGGCACCCAAAAACTGAAACCGGAAACGAGTTATTCTGTTGATTTTGGCGCTAACTACACGGTGCATCACTGGGGAAACTGGTTTGCAGATATCGCTGTTTTTGCTTTGAATGTACGCGATCAGATAATTTCCGTTCCGCGCTCGCCCGTTGTTTGGAGTGCACAAAATATCGGTAAAACACGCACGATCGGGCTGGAGTGGCAGGGAGAATGGCAGCACCCGAATGAACTTCTGCGCTTGCGAACCACCTACACTTTACAGCAGGCTGAAGACCAAACGCCCGGCAGCCGGACTTTTGGCAAACGCCTGATTTATATTCCTCAGGGTATTGCCACAATGATCGCCACGGCATCGCTGCCGTTTCGTGCACGAAACAACATATTTGCGACTCTGGCAGTCCGGCATCTCAGCTATCGCTATAGTTTGCCGGAAAATGATTTTGACAGCTTAATGCCGACTTATACGCTCTGGGATTTAAAAACCGGATATTCTTTTCCGCTTGCGCATGCGCAAGGCCAAATAAATCTACAAATAGAAAATATCACTGACAAATCATACGAAATAATCCACAATTACCCCATGCCAATGCGCATGTGGCGATTAGAAATTGAGGTAAAAATATGAAGTATATCCACATCAAAAAAGCAGCGGTACAATTTTTAGTTTTAATATTTCTTAGCATCCTTTCCGCCTGTACAGATAATCCACAAGCGCCCGATTCTTCAAAAAAACCATTGAACGAAAATGATATTCTGATTATAAACGAAGGACTTTGGGGTGGCGATAATGCCACAATAACCCATTACGACCGATCGGATCACACCGTCGAGCATTCCTACTTTCAAAGTCAGAACCCCGGATTGCGCCTTGGCGATACAGCAAACAGCATGACAGTTGCCGGCAACCTGATTTACGTGGTTATGAATGGCTCCAACACTATTGAAATTATTGACTTACCGACATTCACCAGCCAGGGGAGAATTGCCCTTCCCAATAATCCAAGTCCGCGGACGATGGCCGTGATGGATGATTCCATCGGCTTTGTAACTTCACTGTATAACGATGAAATTATCCACATAAATTTGGGCGCAAAAAAAATTTTGGGAACGATTCCTGTCGGCCCGGCACCGGAAGGAGCGCTGATTTTCAACGATTTATTATTCGTGACCAACAGCGGGCTCGGCGATATTCGCGGGGCGGAAAAAGACGCCGGGACGTTAAGCATTATCAACCCGAAAAACAGCACCGAGATTTCCCGAATTCCAGTCATTTTTAATTGCAATTCGATTCAGGAAGGACCGGATGGGCTGATTTATATTGGCGGCGGTGGGTCGTATGCAAGCGAAAAAGTCTCCGGGATTGTCGTCTTCGATCCCCTGCAAAAGGCTGTACTCGATACAATTCAAATCGCCAATCACCCACGGGATTTTGCATTTAATGGCACGGACAAAGGCTATGTTTTAACTGACGATGGCGTCGTGCAATTTTCACTGCAAACCCGGGCCGTTGAAAATGTGGACTTTATATCAACCACGAAAATTGATGCGGCCGCGTATCTTTATGCCATTGCTGTCGACGCAGAACAGCAAGAAATATTTGTCAGCAATGCCCGCAATTTCTCCACCAATGGCGAAGTCGTTTGTTTTGATTTTAATGGCGTTGAAAAATACCGTTTTTCGACCCGTCTGCTTCCGGGAGAAATAATCATATTCTGAATGACGGGATGCCTGATTTTTATTGAATAAAAAATAGAAAGTGGCTAAATATAGGATATTTGATTAAATTGCCAAAGCTGATCGGTTGCCACAAATTGATGAGTTTCTCAACTGTTCATACTTCACCGGGAAATTATATGGGTATTGAAATTGAACGCAAATATTTATTAAAAAATAATACCTGGCGAGCCAATGCCATTGGAACTGTTTATCGACAAGGTTATTTATCGACAAATCAGAAACGAATTGTCCGCGTACGTGTAGTTGGAAACAAAGGATTATTAACGATAAAAGGGGAAACAGATGGAGTAACGCGGAGCGAATTTGAATATGAAATCCCACTTGAAGATGCAAATTCATTGTTAGAAAATTTATGCAAAAAACCATTAATTGAGAAAGTCCGCTATCACGTGGAATACGCCGGATTAACATGGGAAATCGATGAATTTCAGGGTGAAAATGCAGGGCTTATCATCGCTGAAGTGGAGTTGCAAGAAGAAAATCAAACGATAATTTTCCCGGACTGGATTGGCGAAGAAGTGTCGGCAGATCCGCGTTATTATAACTCAAATTTGGTTATAAATCCGTTTACAAAATGGTAGAAAAGAGACTCTTTTATTGCACTTGACATTGAAAAACCATCAATTTTTTTTGATATTTGAGCCGATAATTGAATGGATCAGATCGGCATGCGCACAATAATTTACATTTATTTTTATGCAGTTTTTGATTAGTTTTACGCTACATTTTATTCCTTATTTTAACGGATAATTTTTAATACTCGAATATCATTCTTTTATTTTATTCCAGGAGGAAACAGGATGCGAAAATTTACGAGCCTCATATTTATTACAGGAACCATTCTCCTGTTTATTTCTAATTTACAAGCACAAAACCTGGTTATAAATGAATTTGTTGCCAGTAATGATGCATCGCTAGTCGATCCCGAAGAAGATTCAGTTGATGGCGATCCTTTCGAAGACTGGATCGAGATTTATAATCCGGGAACGAATGCGGTCGATATTGGTGGTATGTATGTCACCGATGATTTGACAAACTTAACGCAATGGCAAATTCCCGCCAATCAAGCCTCCAAAACAACCGTTCCCGCTGGTGGGTTCTTGGTGCTGTACGCCGACAGAGAAACCCATCAGGGCGTGTTGCATCTCGATATTAAATTATCGGGTGGCGGCGAACAGATCGGCCTGACTGCCTCGGACGGAACAACGGTGATCGATTCTCTGACGTACGCCGATCAATCTGCAGACACATCCTTTGGCCGATCGGTGGACGGCGGCCCAGTTTGGCGATTTTTTACAGAGCCAACTCCGGGCGCGTCCAATGGCACACTCGAATTGCCGATTTTATATATCAATGAATTTTTAGCCAGCAACGATGCATCGCTCGTAGATCCTGATGAGGATGCCGATGACGGAGATCCCTATGAGGACTGGATTGAAATCTACAATCCCGGAAGCGAAGCTGTCGATATTGGCGGCATGTTCATCACTGACGATTTAACCGATTTAAGTCAGTGGTTAATTCCAGACACAGATCCGGCAAAAACCACAATTGCAGCCGGCGATTTTCTGCTGCTTTACGCTGATAAAGAAGAACATCAGGGTGTTTTACATGTGGATATCAGGCTATCGGGGATTGGCGAGCAAATTGGATTGGTTGCCGCAGATGGGATCACCATAATTGATTCACTCACTTACACCGCCCAATTTGCCGACACCTCCTACGGCCGCACACCGGACGGCAGTTCTGATTGGGCCTATTTTGTCGAAGCAACACCCGGGGCTTCCAACACGACAACAGCCGTTGCCAGCGAGAGTAATTCGGAAATGCCCGCAGATTTCGCATTGCACCAAAACTATCCCAATCCGTTTAACCCGGAAACAACGATCCAGTACACACTATCAGAACAGTCGCACATCACATTGGAAGTTTTCAATCTTTTGGGACAACGTGTCGCCACATTGGTGCATAAAATTGTTGCTGAGGGAACGCATTCGATTCGCTGGCAGGGCAAAGACGATGCCGGCACTATTGTGCCGAGCGGTGTTTACGTGTACAAATTGCAAAGTCAAGGATACGTCAAATCCAAGAAGCTTATCTTGATGAAATAATTCTGCCGCAAAATGCAATTGGCGGGACACAAAAAAAACGGTGAAGGGAATTTCCAACACCGTTTTTAGTTTCATATCTGAAAATTTACTGCCATTCTGCAGCGACACACACAGTCTACAATCCCTTCCGCAATCTGGAAACCGGAATATCCATTTGCTCACGGTACTTTGCGACAGTCCGCCGGGCTAATGTATACCCCTGCTTGTTGAGCATGTCGGCAATTCTCTGATCATTGAGTGGCTTTTTCTGATCTTCTTTATCGATGATATCTTTAATGAGTTGCTTCACCCGGCGATTGGAAACATCCTCACCAGAATCGGTTTTGATGCCCTCGCTAAAAAAATATTTCAACTCAAAAACGCCCCATTCCGTCTGCACGTATTTTCCATTCGTCACCCGTGAAACAGTTGAGATATCCATATTAATCTCATCGGCAATGTCTTTTAAAATCATTGGTTTGATGTGGTCTTTTCCTTTTTCAAAAAAGGCGTATTGTTTTTCGATCAAAGTTTCGACTACTTTCAGGATGGTCATCCGCCGTTGATGGATTGAGTTGATCATCCAGCGGGCAGATTCGAGGCGTTTGCGCACAAAATCTTTTGTTTCCCGCGACGTCGATTTCTTATCAAACAGCAGTGTTTTATAGGAACTGTTAATTCGCAGATTTGGAATGTTCCAGTCATTCATCACGATTTCAAATTCATCGTCTTTGCGCACGATGGCTAAATCCGGAACGATTAAAGTATCTGCGAAGGCTACATAGCCTTCACCCGGCTTTGGATTGAGGTGTTTAATCGCTTCGATAATCCCGCGCAAATCCTCAATATCCATATCCATTTTTTTGGTGATGCGCTCGTAGCGCTTGTTTGAAAAATCTTCAAAGTGATCGCGAACTACTTCGATTGTAAGTTTATCTGGCGGACTCTGTTCTAAAAGCTGAATTAACAGGCATTCCTGCAAATTGCGGGCACCAATACTTACCGGATCAAACCGTTGGATTTGTGTTAATATTCGCTCAACATCGGCTTCTTCAACGTCGAGATTATGGGCGATTACAGGTACATCACAAGCCAGGTAGCCCATTTCATTGATATTCCAAATTATATATTCGCCTATTTCATTATCTTCCAGATTCAGATTAAGGAGATGAAGTTGCTCCAGGAGGTGCTCGTATAAATTGCTTGTCGCAATATCAGGACGCTCATAAACCTCCGCGCTGTTGTCTTTTGGAGCCCGTGTATCGAGAGTTCCATCATCACCTAAAATAGCTTCCCAGTCGGAGTCATCAATATCTTCATGTTTATCAATATCTTCTACGGCATCACCGCTATCTGCTTCACCAGATTCTTCCAGTTCTCCATCTTTGGATTCTGCCTCGGCTTTTTCTTCCTTTTCTTCTTTTAGCTCCTGTTCCTCGTTTTCCTCGAGCTCCTGGTCTTGCTCCATTTCCATCTCGTCGCTAATTTCAAGCATAGGATTGGCTTCGAGCTCCATCTTCAGCCGTTGCTCAAATTTTAACAACGGCAATTGCAGAAGGGAAGACAAGAGGACCTGCTGCGGTGATTGAATTTGTTTTTGTACAAGTCGCTGATGAATACTAAGCATAATTCCTAAGCCCTTATTAAAATCCTATAAAAAACCATAAACTCACTCCACAGATCGGAAAAATTATCGATCCAATTTGAATTTATCCCCGAGGTATAATTTTCTTGCTTCCGGATCGTTGGCCAAATGCTCCGCCGTGCCCGAAAGCAATACATTGCCTTCAAATAATAAATAGGCTCTATCGGTAATCGATAAAGTTTCATGCACATTATGGTCGGTTATTAAAACGCCGATGCCTTTGTCTTTTAATCCATGAACAATACTTTGAATATCTTCCACGGCGATTGGATCAACGCCTGCAAAGGGTTCATCCAATAAAATAAATTTTGGTTTCGTCACCAACGAGCGCGTAATTTCCAGCCGCCTTCTTTCCCCTCCCGAAAGCGTATAGGCTTTGCTTTTTGCCAAATGTGCAATGGACAATTCATCTAACAACTCAAGCAGCCTTTCTTTGCGTTCCTTGCGTGACAACGGCAACGTTTCAAGTATTGCCATGATATTTTCTGCCACAGTTAGCTGTCGAAAAATGGATGCTTCTTGCGCCAGATATCCAATACCAAGCCGTGCGCGCTTGTACATAGGATATCGGGTGATTTCCTCGTCATCAAGAGTAATTTGCCCGGCCGAAGGGGCCACCATTCCGGTAATCATGTAAAAAGTTGTGGTTTTCCCGGCGCCATTTGGCCCAAGCAAACCGACTATTTCACCCTGACTCACCTCGACATTCACATTGTTGACGACACGTCTTTTGGCGTATATTTTAACTAAATTTGTGGCTTTTAAAATCATAGAGTTTTACCAACGGTACTGCTATCCGCTTTTTGTCCTTCCGGCGGTGAAAATTTGCCTTGAGAGTTGCCGGGCTCACTTTTTATTTTTATTCGATTTATCGCCTTTTTTGCAATTGAGATTATAATCGTATCGCCTTGCGCCCAATTTTGTCCCTGATACACACCGTCTTCGTTGACAATATGATAAACACTGGTTGCCGTACCGTTGACATGTACTTTGCGGACCTCATTTTCAACGAAATAAAGTTGGATGCTTTGGCCGGTCAGATAATTTTCTTTCGCAACTTCACGGATTGATGAATCCGGAGTCGAGACGAATTTCGATTTACCCGTCACCAGAATATGTTGCAATTTTTTATCGCGCATTTGCAGTTGCATTTTTTCGCCGGTAATTTTATCACTGGCATTGATGGCCACGGGATTTTCCTGCAACTCGATAATTTCCGAATCCGCAAAATAAGACGCAAAGCCGCAGGTGGCAACCGTCGAATCCCGGGTTATTTTCACATTTTTCTTAATCTCAAAATGTTTACCCTGATCAAAAGATTCCATACTTTCGCCGACAATTCGCATTTCTTCCCGGCCGGTGGAATCGTACTGGATAAAAAGCGGATCGCCGGTTATTTTGGTGTACTTTTTCTTCCGCACCAGTTCAGCTCGTTGCCCGGTTATTTCAACACGCTGTTTTTTATCATCTATCTGTACGTCTTTCTCAGCCACCGCCCGTTTTTCAGTTTGAAAATAGGTCACTGTTCGTGCATTCAACTTAGAATCATCGGAACTGAGAGTCACATCCCCGTAGGCTTGAAACACTTTTTTCTCCGCAAAATATCTGGCGGAATCTGCCACCAGTTTAAAATCAGGATCCTGAATTTTTACATGCCCGCGCAGCAGATATTCGTTCTTTTTCTCAAAGCTAAAAAGCTCATCACACTGCAAATTCATTTCCCCTTGAGAAAAAATGACATTGCCATAGAATTTACGAATGAGTTCGTTATTTTTCAAATAACTTTCAGCCTGATTGGCATGTTTTAACTGCAGCCGCTCTTTTTTTCCCTGCTGGGCTTGCAGGTTTAATTGTGAAGCAACCAGGACCGTAATAGAAATAAGAAAGAACAAAACAAACCGCACGGTTCTCATTGATTACTCCTCAACCGCCGGTTGCTGTCGACGCAAAGAATCGGTGGCAACGGTCGTATCCGGCAGCACAGAATCAAGTGAATCGGCATCTGTGTCAAGCTCCACTAACGATAATTCCGTATGCGTTACACCACGCGGCTGGTTGATTTTCACGTTCTGCATGCGCGCGTCGGACTCAAAACTATCGCCATAAAGAGTATCCCCGTCCGCAGTGGTAAACGTCGAAAAAACATTGGAAAATATCTTTTTGCGGGCATTATCCCATTTCAACTCCTCCGTCATCAGCACGGAACCACTGTCGGAAACCAGAATTACATTTTCATAAGCATCGAAATTATTACGCGAGTCATAAACCACGCCCCGCCCGGCCGTCAAATGCGAGGCATGCTCACCTTCTTTATTAAAGAAATCAACCAGAATCCCACCATCAAAATGGGTTTGTTTTTTATTCAGATATTTCGTCATGTGCTTGTATTTAATGACAGCCGTAGGCTGGCCCAAATTTGTTAATACAATGACCGAATTCCACCCCTCCTGATCCGGTGGTTTTTCGTTCGGCTGCTGCAAAGCACGGCTGTCAAAATCTTCGCATGCGACAAGGGTGAAACCAATTATCAATATTTTTACAGGTAAATTTCGCATAAATTAAAATCAAACTTAATAAAAAATTTGAGAAACTACGGTTATTCTAACCTGAAAAATTCTCACGCAGAGTCGCAAAGCGCGCAGAGAAAAGATTTAAAGAAATAAAACTTTGCGTACTCCGTGGCTCTGCGTGAGATTTTTTTTGGGAAAACTTATTTTTTCTATAATCTAATTGTAACGACATAATTATCAATAGTTTAATTTTATATAGAAATATATATATGACTAATGCAGGCTAAATAGGTATCCATTTTCTTTTCAAAAATTGATTGCTGAACACCTGCGAGAATATGCACAATTTATACTTAAATCACTACGCAAAATTAAATATCACAGTGTCAGTTCGTAATGGCACTCGGCACTAGTTCAGCAGGTTTTGATTTCCAGCGCTCGTGCATCCACACCCACTGGCGGTCATCAATTGAGATCAATTTTTCCAACGCAGCGTTGCAGCGCGCCAGGTTCCGTTGCCGCGTCTCCAGGGATTTATCATTCGGCTCGAGTTCCAATTCCGGTAGAATCGTGATGATGTGCTTACCGTCTTCCTGCAAATGAATCGCCATTGGCACGATCGGAGCGCCCAAGCGTTGCGCCAGCAGCATAGGCGCTATCGGTGTCCGCGCCAAATGTCCCATAAAAGGAACAAATTCGCTTTCAATTTTTGTGTCCTGATCGATGAGCACGCCCAGCATTTTACCTTTTTTCAGCCATTGTAACATGCGGCGGGCAGCGCCATCGCGCGAAATATAAATCATGCCGGCTGCGGTGCGCCAGCCAATAAGCAACTTGTCAATTCGCTTATCATAAAGTTTTTTCCCGACCACAGCCAACGGAAATCCAGCCTGGGAAATACTGGCTGCCAACAACTCCCACGAACCGATATGGCCGGTGAGTCCGAGAACACCTTTGCCTTTGGCCATAGCATTTTCAAGATATGTTTTCCCATTTATAGTGACGTGATTTTCAATTCCATTGTTAAAATAATTTGGAATTCGCAATGCGGCCACAGCATTTCGGGCAATCAGTTCAAATATCTTTTCCGCTTTTTCGCTGCGCTCATTTTCTGAAAGCCTGTCTTCAAAGATCAATTCCAAATTACGCAATACCTTTTTTCGCTCACCCTTCGCCACACGGTAGGCGAATCGACCAAGAAAAGCCATAGAATTTTGCGCTATTGCTTCGGGTACAGCACGAATCACTTTTACCAGCGCCAAAACCGACCAATAAATAAGTGTATTTTTTGCCTTTTTCAGGAGACGAAAGCGTGCCATTTTCTATGAAATTCCAGCCTTTATCAAATCGTGGATGTGCACCAATCCCTGTGGAATTTGCTTGTCGTCAACGATGACGAGATGAGTGATGCTGAATTCTTCCATAATTTCCAGGGCTTTGACAGCCATCGTTCCGGGCGCAATCGTTCGCGGGGTGCTCGTCATAATATCACGCGCCTGAATACTTAAATGATCTGAATTTTTTCTTAAAATTCGACGTAAATCACCGTCGGTAATAAACCCGATTATTTTCCCGCCATCACCGATCACACAGGTAGCGCCGTATCTTTTTTTCGATATTTCTGCTAAAACATGATCAAAACTGGCATCCGGCACAACCATCGGAATTCTGGTTTTATCGACCAAATCATCAGCCCGCAGAAAAAGCCGCCGTCCCAGCGCACCCCCCGGATGTCGGGCAGCAAAATCTTCCACGCTGAATTGTCTTTTTCCTAAAACGGCAATTGCCAGCGCATCACCCATGGCCAGCGTGGCTGTGGAACTGGCTGTCGGGGCAAGATCGAGCGGGCAGGCTTCTTCCTCGACTGAAATATCGATGACAAAATCTGAATTTTGCGCCAAATTGCTTTTTAGATTACCGGCAAATGCGACAATGGTGACGCCCAGCCGACGAAATTGCGGTACCAGAAAATCAAACTCAGAATTGCTGCCACTCTTGGAAATACAAATCACAACATCCTCGCTGCGCAACATCCCCAAATCGCCGTGCAGACCTTCAGTAGCGTGCAGGAAAAACGCCGGCGTGCCGGTGCTGCTGAGAGTGGCCGCTATTTTTTTCCCGATTATCCCGCTTTTGCCTATACCTGTCACTACGACTCGCCCGGTGCAATTATAAAGTAAATCGACGACAGCGGTAAAAGTGGCGCCGATTCGTGATTCAAGCGCTGCAACCGCAGCCGCCTCGATGCGAACTACCCGCCGCGCATCTTCAATACATTTGTCAGCAGAGTACAGTTGTGGTGTGGGTGCTTGTGCTGTTGTGCTGTTTTTCTGCATACTCTAATTTCCCTGTGCCCGGACGACGGCATCAATTTCCAAGGATTGCCGCAATAAATTTTCAAGTTGATCGATGGGTAACTGGCTGGCAGCATCGCATTTAGCCTCCGCGACACACGGGTGGCTTTCGATAAATAGCACGTCTATTCCGGTGGCGACACCGGCCCGGGTCAAAGCCGGGATAAATTCCGGGCGGCCGCCAGCAGGATCGCTGGAGGAGATTCCATAGACTCGCACACTGTGCGTCGGATCATAAACCACGGGATAGCCGAGCGCTCGCATGGTGACGAGCGAACGCATATCAACCACTAAATTGTGGTAGCCAAAACTGGCGCCACGCTCAGTGAGCAAAATATTTTTATTTCCCGTACGCTCAATTTTGCCGATAACTTTTTCCATATCAGCCGGATCGAGAAACTGGCCTTTTTTGATATTCACCGCTTTTCCGGTTTTGCCAGCGGCGATAGCCAGCGAAGTCTGCATCGAGAGATAAGCCGGGATTTGCAATACATCCAGCACTTCGGCGGCGCGTTTTGCTTCTTCCGGCGTGTGCACGTCAGACAATACCGGCACCTTATATTGCTCGCGAATATGGGCCAATATTTCAAGCCCTTTTTCCAGCCCCGGGCCCTGGTAACTTTCCTCGCTCGAGCGGTTGTCTTTTACATAGGATGATTTAAAAATAAGCGGCATTTTCAGTTTGTCCGCGATAGCACAAATACTATCTGCCGCGCGTTTCATGACATCGGCATCTTCAATTACGCAGGGCCCACAGATAAGTACCATCGGATTGCCGGCACCTATTTTAACGGATCCAACTTCAACAAGCCGGGTTTTAGCGATATTTTTCATTTATTTTTCACTTTATCGTTTCAATTTATTTCGCAAAGCTGCTGCGACAAATTCACGGAAGAGCGGGTGTGCTCGCAAAGCGCGCGATTTCAATTCCGGATGAAATTGCACGCCGACAAACCAGGGATGGTCTTTAATTTCGATAACCTCAACCAGCCCGGTTTCCGGATTTAATCCCGCAATTGTAAGACCTTGTTTTTTCAATCTTTCCAAATAGTTATTATTGACCTCATATCGATGACGGTGGCGTTCGCGGATTTGGCTTTTTCCGTACGCTTTATATGCTTTTGTGCCCTTTTCAAGTTTGCAGTTGTAAGCACCCAGCCGCATGGTACCTCCCATCTGTGAAATATCAATTTGCGTTTCCATCAAATCGATAACCGGGTGCGGACTTGATTCATCGAACTCAACGCTATTGGCATCCGTTAAATTGCAAACGTTGCGCGCAAATTCAATGGTCGCGCATTGCAATCCGAGGCAGATACCCAAAAATGGCAGATTATTGACACGTGCATATTCTGCCGATAATATTTTCCCTTCCGTCCCACGGCTGCCAAATCCCGGACAAATCAGCATGCCATCAACAGCATCGAACTGATTGGTCAGCCCCTTCTTTTCCACCTCTTCCATGTCAATCCATTTTAAATTAACTTTGGCATCGTTTTCAACGCCGGCATGGACGAAGGCTTCGATAATACTTTTATAGGAATCTTTTAAACCGACGTATTTTCCACAAATGGCGATATCGATTTCATGGGGTAAATTTTCAATTTTTTCTGCTAAGTTTTTCCAGGATTTCAGATCGGGTTTTTTGCTATTCAATTTAAGATGTTCTGTAATAATTTCACCGAGCCCATTTTCCTCAAAACGCTGTGGGATTTTATAGATCGAATCCAGATCCGGCGCACTGATAACGTGGCTGGATTGCACGCTGCAAAATAAGCCAATTTTATCACGCAATTCTTTATTGACTGGCTCTTCACAACGGCAAAGCAAGGCATTGGGCTGCACGCCGATTTCTCGCAACCGCATAACTGAATGCTGAGTTGGTTTCGTTTTAAATTCGCCCGCAGCTTTAATGTATGGCACTAAAGTCAGGTGTATGTTGAAGGTATTTTCTTGGCCTTCTTCCAGACAAAACTGCCGGATAGCTTCGATAAATGGCAGGCTTTCGATATCCCCAACTGTGCCGCCAACTTCCACGATTAATACCTGGCAGCGTGGGAGAGATTTCGCTGCTGCGTAGATTCGGCTTTTTATTTCATTGGTAATATGCGGAATCACCTGCACCGTTTTTCCCAGATAATCACCGCGGCGTTCGCGGGCGATAACTTCGTTGTAAACCTGGCCCGTCGTCGCATTGTTGCTGCGGGTCATGCTGACATCGAGAAAACGTTCGTAGTGCCCCAAATCCAAATCTGTTTCAGCGCCGTCGTCGGTGACATAAACTTCGCCGTGTTGGTATGGACTCATGGTTCCGGGATCAACATTGATGTAGGGATCAAATTTGAGCATCGTGACTCTCAGTCCGCGCGCCTGCAACAAACTGCCGATGGAGGCTGCCGCAATCCCTTTGCCCAGCGCTGAGACGACACCACCGGTTATAAAAATAAATTTTGTCCTGTTTTCGTTAGACAAGCTGTTGTTCCTCCCAATATTGTTGTGCTTTTTCCAAATCTTCCGGGGTATCGACGCACATGGCTGTTTGTGGAACTTCCGCACAAACAATTTTATAGCCATTTTCCAAAAGTCGCAATTGTTCGAGGCTTTCTCTTTTTTCCAAAGTACCCAATGGCCATTTTACAAACTGCATGAGAATTTCTTTGCGATACACATAAAAGCCGATATGCTGATAATAATTTCCGTACTCCAACCACTTGCCAGGATTCTTTTCATCCCGGTTGTACGGAATAGCAGCACGTGAAAAATATAATGCTTCGTGGTTATTGTTGAGCACAACTTTAGCAACATCCGGATTATGTAAATCCGAGGAATTTCGGATTGGAGCCACTAACGTGCTTATCGCTGCATCCGGAGAATTTTGGAGCAATTCCACTGTTTGATCGATTGCATCCGGATCGACAAAGGGTTCGTCCCCTTGAATATTGACGATGATCGCAAAGTCTAAATTTTCAGCAACTTCAGCAATACGGTCGCTTCCAGTTTGATGGTCAGTCCGGGTTAAAAAGACATCGCCATCAAATGATTTTACAGCCTGCATGATGCGTTCATCATCTGTGGCAACGATAACTTTATCCAAACTTTTCGCATGGCTTGCCCGCTCGTAAACATGCTGGATCATTGGTTTGTTACCAATCAACCCGAGAGGTTTGCCAGGGAAGCGAGTCGAAGCGTAGCGTGCAGGAATAATTCCAACGGCTTTGTTCATTCGCCGATAACCTTAGGCACACTGAAATGCCCTTTTTTCACGCGCGGTGCATTGGCCAGTGCTTCTTCATTGGACAAGCCCGGTTTTACTTCATCTTCCCGAAAAACATTGGAAAGTTGCAGGACGTGCGCAGTTTCAGGCACATCATTTAAATCGAGTTCGTTTAATTTTTCAACATAACCAAGGATTGTTCCCATTTCCTTGGTCATATTTTTTAATTCGTCATCGGAAAACTCGAGGCGCGCCAGTTTAGCAGTTCGCTTGACGTCTTCAATTGAAATAGTCATTTTTACGCTCGAAAAAATTGGATACTCACTTAAATATTAGTCCAGCAGGTATGGTTTAAATTCAACAAGGCGTAATATATGATAATCGCTATATTATGTCAAGGCGATTTTAAAGGTATTGGCATAATTATTGTAAATGATTGATTCTAAGGTAAAAGTATTGAGATACCAAACTAAAGAAATGGAAAATGGGGAGTATAAAATGGGATGGGAAATAATTAATTGATTCCATCACTTAAAGTGATGGAATCAATTGACACAATCTTAAATATTGAGCTGGGATATATTTGTCTTCACAGAATTAGCTGAGGCGTGCAGCATGTCTTTTTCAGCACTGGTCAAATCAATTTCAACAATTTTTTCAACACCATCTTTTCCGAGAATAACGGGGACACCGGCGTAGGTATTTTCAATGCCAAATTCGCCACTTAACCAGGCTGAACATGGCAACAGGCGTTTTTTATCGCGTACTACTGCTTCGGCCATTTCTACCGCAGCTGCAGATGGCGCATAAAAAGCACTGCCTGTTTTCAGGAATTTAACGATTTCACCACCGCCTTTGCGGGTACGGTCGATAATTTCATCGAGTCTGTTTTGTGGTACAAGTTGAGTAATTGGAATCCCAGAGACTGTGGTATAGCTGAGCAGCGGCACCATGTCGTCACCGTGGCCACCGAGAACCATTGCTTGAATATCATTCACGGAAATGCCCAATTCCATCGAAAGGAATGTTCTGTATCGCGCTGTGTCGAGAACTCCTGCCTGGCCAAAGACATTTTTCGAATCAAAACCGGTGGTTTTGAATGCAACGTAAGTCATAACATCCAGAGGATTGGTGACGAGAATAATTTTTGCATCTGGAGAATATTTTGCAACTTGCTCAGAAATACTTTTGATGATTCCTGCATTTGTGTCGCGCAAATCATCGCGACTCATTCCAGGTTTCCGTGCCAGCCCGGCAGTGATAATTACAACACCGGAGCCTTTTGTTTCTTCGTAACCGTTTGTACCGATTACCCGAGTATCAAAACCTTCGATAGGAGCGGATTGCCACATATCAAGGCCTTTTCCCTGCGGAACACCTTCGATTATGTCAACAAGAACCACTTCATTCGCCAAATCTTTTTCAGCGACGCGCTGGGCACATGTGGCGCCAACATTACCTGCACCAATAACACTTATCTTCATAGAAATTCCTCTTCGTAAACGGTTATTAGATATTCTTACTTTGTAGTGAGAAGGAATAAACTAAATTTCCTTGCCAAGGAGAATGTAAGAAACTGAAATTTAACTTAGAAAATGGTAATTTAATATTTAGAGCAGCTAAAAATACACGAATAAAAGTTTTAATTCAAATTAACTTATTAAATAGCATTTATTAGTTTATTAATAAAAAAAGCCAACAGATATTATCTATTGGCTTTTTTTCTACTTTGCGAAAACGCTGACCACTTTTCGTGTTTTGCCTTTTCTTTCAAATTTGACAGAACCATCGATGACGGCAAACAATGTATCGTCGCGTCCTTTTTTAACATTTTCACCAGGATGGATACGAGTTCCACGCTGACGAACAAGGATGCTGCCGGCAGTTACAACCTGCCCATCAAAACGCTTGACACCCAGATACTGGGGGTTCGAATCACGGCCGTTTTTCGAACTACCCACACCTTTTTTATGAGCCATGAGGCGCTCCTTTGTTTATATATTTTAATTTATACTCTCTTTTTATCCCACAGAAATATCGTTAATTCGTAACGAAACATGACTCTGACGATGACCGTTCTTTACGCGGTATTTCTTGCGGCGCTTCTTTTTAAACACGATGACCTTCTTCGCACGAAGCTCATCTTCGATTGTGGCTTTAACCACTGCACCATCGATGACAGGTTTTCCAACTTTTACATCGTCCCCATCAACGCACATCAATACACGGTCCAGTTCGACGGTATCGCCGGTTTTGCCCGCTATTTTTTCTGTGAGTATTTTTGCATCTTTGGATACAGTAAATTGTTTTCCGCCGACTTCAACAACAGCGTACATCGAAAATCTCCTTCTACCCAATTTGGTTTTAAATTGAGATGGTTTAAATATTTATAGATTTCCCTGTTTTTTTCGAGAAAATATAGAAATCATCAAGAGCGCAGTTTTCGTCTTCTGCGACCTCAATTTTAACCCAATAACGCCACATCAAGCGACGAATATGGCTGCGAAGTCCGGTTCCAAGATAACTCGATACTTCCGGGTTCACTTTTAGTTTAATGCTACGTTCCTTGCCATCGGCCTTTATACGACTCAAACTGCGTTCGATTTGGGTCAAAATGGTATTTTTCGAATATATCCTGCCCGTCCCGTTGCACGATGGACATGGATCGGAATACGTGTGCATCAAACTTGGCCGGATCCGTTCACGCGTCATCTCAATTAGACCAAAAGTACTAATTGGGCTGATGCTGGACTGGGCCCGGTCACTGTGGAGTTCTTTACAGAACTCGTCGTATAGTTTTTTCCTATTTGCAGGATCAATCATATCGATGAAATCGATAACGATAATGCCACCGATATCCCGCAATCTCAATTGACGTGCAATTTCTCTTCCAGCTTCGAGATTTATTCGCAACGAATTCTCATCATGAGTTCCCCTGCCAATAAATTTTCCACTGTTGACGTCAATCGCAACAAGTGCTTCTGTGTGATCAAAAAGGATATAGCCGCCACTCCGTGTCCATACTTTGCGTGACAGGCTTTTTTCAATCTCGGATTCAATATTAAAAGTATCAAAGAGCGGTTTTTGCTCTTTGTATAGCTCGACGCGATTCATTAATTGTGGGGAAATATCCCGCATGTAACGAACAGTTTCCTTAAACTGTTTCTGTGAATCGACTACAACCCGGTTAATATCGGTCGTAAACAGATCACGGATTACACTGGATGCCATCCCTACATCTTTAAAAACCAAATTTGGTGGGCGCAACGTTTTAAGTTTTTTTTCAATCTGGCGCCATGTTTTTAATAAATTCGCTAAATCCTGTCGCAATAGTGCTTCATCTTTTCCAGCAGCGACTGTACGGATAATTAAACCAAAACCCTTTGGGCAAATTGAGCGACCAACATGTTTAAGCCGTCTCTTTTCAGCTATGCTGACAACTTTCTTGGATACGCCAATCATATCTGAATTGGGTACAAGAACAAAAAATCGGCCAGGAATGGATATCTCGGTAGTAATACGAGATCCTTTTTTGCTGATTGGTTCTTTTATTATCTGAACCAGAATTTCCTGTCCTTCAACTGGGATTGGTCTTCTTGTGCGTCGAGACGTATCTTTTATTATCGAATCAAGATCGATGTAAGCGCTGTATTCAGCAAGATTTTCACCTATATCGGAGAAATGCAAGAACGCATCTTGTTTTTGTCCGATATCAATAAAAGCGGCACGCATACCTTTTACAACATTAACAACCCTGCCAAGATGAATATCACCGACCATTCTTTCGTTGTCGGGTAACTCTACAAAAAGCTCCACCAGCGTGCCACCTTCAAGGATGGCAATTCTAGTTTCTGCCATTGTCGAGTTGATAAAAATCTCACGTACAGGGCCGTTTGTTTTTCTTCGTGCCAATGAACAACCTTTTTACTTCTTGATTATCTTTGATTTAAAAGAATAGCCCTAATTCTCAAGGAACAATAAAAAAGGGATTCCGAGATCCCTCGCAGCATTTCAAAGCGTTTTTCAACACTATGATTTGCACGATGTAAAAACATACATTTTTTCATCTGGATACAAATCTCCAAATGAGTGTAAAAAGTAGTAAAAGCAAGTCTATAATGCAAGATTTTTCTTTAAGGAAAGAAGATGCAGTGCCACTTACATTCGAATCAGCGCAAGAATGGGTTATATTTTTTTTCATAACCGATAGTTGTCGTCTCGCCGTGGCCGCTTAAAACCTCGGTTTCATCATTCAAAACAAAGAGTTTTGATCGAATTGAATTTATCAATTGTTCAAATGATGCACCGGGAAGGTCGGTACGGCCAATAGAATCACGGAAGAGGACATCGCCAACCACAGCCACGCCACCTCCGACAAACGATACAGATCCCGGAGAATGGCCGGGGGTATGAAATACTTCAAACTTGTGCTTCCCGAATTCAATAACTTGTCCTTCCGCCAGGGTAAAATCCACTTCAGCGGGGCCGGAAGAAGGCAAGCCATACATTGATGCCATCGCATTTACATTTTCAAACAAAGCTTTATCATCCGGGTGGGCTTTGGCCTTTAATCCCGCAAGAGTCTGAAATTTTTGCAAATTCAATATATGATCAAAATGTCCATGTGTCATCAAAATGTGCTCGAGCGTAAAATCAAGGCCCTGGATTGTCTTCCATAAATTTTCAACATCATCGCCGGGATCTATAATCAATCCACGGTCGGTTTCACGGCAAATGAAAATATAACAATTCATCGCAAGCGGGCCTACCGGCATTCTTTTCCACTCAATATTTGGCATCAATTCGCCTTTCACAATGCTTTTTTAAACGCTTTACACTTGTCACATCAATCTTATATTTTCCGAGTGGGTTAACTTTGCGCTTTAGTGTATGAAAATCAGAGCCACCGGTGATAAACAGATTGCACTCAAAAGCGAGTTTCCGATATGCAGCTTCCATTTTTTTTGTGTGGCGCGGATGCACAACTTCGATCCCATCCAATCCCAGGCGTTTCAACTGGCGAATACTTTCGCCCGTCCACTGATTTCCAGGATGGGCCAGCACCGCCGCTCCGCCACTTTGATGGATAACTTCGATCAGTTCAGCGGGTTCTTGCCGGCTTTTCTTTTCACAGGCCGGTGCACCGTCACCAATCCAATTATTAAATGCAGCTTGATATGATTGAACTACCCCGGCTTCTACCATGGCTTTGGCAATATGCGGCCTGCCTATTGTTCCATTGCCGGCTTTATCAATAATTTTATCAAGATTTATTTCTATCCCATGCCTGGCCAGACTTTCAACTATCAATTCTGTGCGTCGAAGTCGCTGTTCATTTATTTCGGTAAGATAGTGATTTAGCGCTGTGCTTTTTATATCGATGAAATAGCCAAGAATATGAATTTCCAAATCATCCGCATTGGTCCCCAATTCAACACCGGGCACAACGGAGACTCCAACTTTTCTACCTGCCTTTGCTGCGGGCATCACCCCCGAAACCGTATCGTGATCTGTGATAGAAATGGTTTTGATTTCCAGGTCTGCACAAAGTTTTATAACCTGCTCAGGGCTAAAATCACCATCGCTGGCGGAGGTGTGAATATGCAGATCGGCGTATTCGATATTTGGGGCAGCGGTTTTAAAATTTATCATAAACTCTTTATTTCAAATAATTTATTAAATAGCATCCAAATCTATTGTTTCAAAGCTGTGGATTCCGGCTCTGCTTTTTTATTTTTTTTCTCAACAGCCTGACTCACGAAAATACTGATTTCATATAAAATTAGCAGGGGAACTGCCAGCGCCATTTGAGTAAAAACATCTGGTGGTGTTACTAACGCTGCAACGATAAATATTCCCACTATGCTATAACTGCGTTTATCGCGCATACCCTGGGAGGTCACCAAACCCATTTTCGTGAGAAAGAAAGATAAAATTGGCAGTTCGAAAACCAATCCAAATGTGAGGATCAACAATACAACAAAACTCATATATTCATTAATTGTAATCGTGGCCTGCAAACTTTCACTCTGGAAACCAAGAAGAAATGCGAGCCCGAAACGCAGGACAACAGCCCAACAAAAATAAGCTCCGAGAAGGAAAAACAATGTCGATGCGGCAATTATTTTCGGGACTATTTTTTTCTCTTTTTCCATTAAACCCGGCGCAACAAACTGCCAGATTTGATAAAAAATATACGGCAGCATAAAAATTAAGCCGGCAAAAATGGAAACTTTTATCTGAATCATAAATCCTTCGGTTGGAGCCAGATAAACCAGCGTAGCTCGCTCAACAGCTTCACCGCCGCTTCTTTCCGCATACATTTGGACGGCGGCATCAAAGGGAACCTGCAGGAAATATAGAATATAGTCTGCAAAAAAGAACGCGACAATAGCGCCGACCAGCACAGCAACAACGCTGCGAATGAGCCGCCAGCGTAATTCCTCCAAATGCTGCAAAAAAGGCATTTCCACAGTGTCATTTTCTTTTTCAGATTGAGATTCGTTTTCATCAATCATATTTAATAAACCATTCGTTTGGGTGCTGATAATATTTAATTCGCAGGAGAATATTTACCGGGAAAAGGAAATTTATTGCAGCTGTTATATTAAAATCAGGTCCGTAAAAAAGCGGGTATTATTGAGTACTATTCAGAACTTCTCAAAAATTTTAAACAGACCTACAAATCAATCTAAACCGCATGTTTAGCCAGCTAACATTTCACCGACTATTTAAAGTCGATGAACGGGTGAAGGTCTTTCCATCACCCTTCGAGTCCGCGCAACTCGTTAATAAATTCTTCTTTATCCTGAAATTTTCGATAAACTGAGGCAAACCGGACATAAGCAATCTCGTCAATAGTCCGGAGTTCGTTCATCACCATCTTACCAATATCGGTCGTCAGAACTTCGTACTGGTGCTTATCTCTAATTTTCAGTTCGATTTTATCGACAAGGCCCTCAATTCCTTCGATGGAAACAGGGCGCTTTTTACAGGCCAAATGGAGACCGAATCGTATTTTTTCCCGATCAAATACTTCGCGTCGGTTATCGTCCTTGATAACCATCATAGGTACTTCCTCGACGAATTCTTTTGTCGTGAATCGCCGATTGCAAGACAAACATTCACGCCGTCTACGAATAACTCGCCCCTCACTACTCGAACGAGAATCCAGGACTTTGCTGTTATTAAAGTCGCAAAATGGACAATTCATATATTCCTACCCCACTAAAAATCGTACAATGGAAACCGTTTACACAAATCAAAAACCTGCTCGCGAACCTTGTCCCGTGTTTTTTTACTGTTGAGATTATTGAGTACAGTATCGATTAGGAAGGCGATTTCCTTCATCTCATTTTCTTTCATGCCGCGTGTTGATAGAGCCGCTGTCCCGATGCGAATTCCACTGGTGATAAATGGACTTTCCGAATCAAAAGGAACCATATTTTTATTTGTTGTAATTCCAGCTTCTTCCAATGCAGCTTCAGCAACTTTTCCCGTGAGTTTGTGTGACCTTAGATCGAGCAAAACAAGATGGTTATCAGTTCCACCCGAAACGATATTGTATCCAAGATTTAACAGATTTCTGGAAAGGGTTTTAGCATTGCTGACAACCTGTTTCGCATATATTTTAAACTCGGGCTGCAAAACTTCCTTAAAAGCTACGGCTTTCGCAGCAATAACGTGCATCAGCGGTCCCCCCTGAAATCCGGGAAAAATATTGGAATCGACGATTTCCGACCATTTTTTCTTGCGGCCCTTCAGCGTCACTATGCCGAGATCGTTGTCGGTATCTTTGCCAATCAGAATTAGTCCACCACGCGGTCCACGCAATGTTTTGTGCGTCGTTGAAGTTACGATATGACAATGCGGGAGCGGACTCTGCAACAAACCAGCCGCGATAAGTCCGGCTGGATGTGCCATATCTGCAAGGAGTTTGGCCCCAACTTCATCGGCAATTTCGCGGAAGGTTTTATAATCGATTTCCCTGGAATATGCACTGGCTCCAGCGATTATCATTTTCGGTTTTTCACGTCGGGCCTTATCACGGACTTGATCCATATCAATCAGGCCGGTCTCGCTACTAACACCGTAGGATACGATTCGAAAAACACGCCCGGAAAAGTTGACCGGGCTGCCATGGGTCAAGTGACCACCATGGGCGAGATCCATACCCAAAACGGTATCACCCGGATTCAAAATCGAGAAAAATGCGGCTATATTGGCTTGTGAACCGGAGTGGGGTTGCACATTGGCATGATCTGCAGCAAATATTTTTTTCGCACGATTTCGCGCCAGATTTTCAACAACGTCGACTTGCTCGCAGCCGCCATAATATCTTTTGCCGGGATACCCTTCGGCATATTTATTGGTCATGGGCTGTCCCAAAGCATCAAGTACCGGGCGGCTTACAAAATTTTCAGAGGCGATGAGTTCAAGTGTATTATTCTGCCTGTCTATCTCATTTTTTATAGATTGAGAAACTTCAGGATCAAATTTCTGCAGGGATTCCACCTTGTTTTTCCTTAGGATGAGAGATCAATAGAAGTGAAGATATTTAAATTGAATGTGCCCGGGACTGTGCCGGGCACAAACTTAAAGCGATATTTTTCAGTTGGTTATATAGAGACAATTCTGTTACTTGACCATCCAATGATAACAGGATGCTGCTGGATCAGATAATTTCTTGTTTTTATGCAGGAATTTATCTCCGGTCGTCGGTAATACAGGAGCCAATGCATCTTTCAATGCACGCGCCCGCTCTGCAATACGATTATCCCGTAACGCCTGTGCATATTCTGCGGCTGCCATTTCATAGGCTAATTTATCATAATAGTTCGCACCAGACCGTCCTGCCTTTAGCTGGCAATTATCAACGGACAATTCATAACACTGGGCAATTACAATATTTGCCTGACCATAACCACGCTCGGCACGCAGCGCTTTCCGGGCTATGCTACGGGCTTTTGTCAAATTGCCCAACTCCTTGTAAGAATCAGCCTGCTCAGTCAATATTGCCGCATCGTTTGGATGGCTCTTAAGAATTGTGGAATATTCGCTAATGGCTTTGTTAAACTGTTCGTTTGTTTTATACATTCCAGCCAATTCTTTGCGTGCACTCAGATCATCCGGTGTTACAACCAGAATTTTATTCAAATAAACAATTGCGTTTGGCCACTCGCGCTGATTGCGGTAGAAATTTGTCAAATCCCAGAGCGCTTGTTTATTGGTTGGATCCTTTTCAATGATTTCCAACAAGCCCTCAACAACAGCGTCTTCATCCCCGGTTTGGCTATATAGGCCGTTCAACGTTGTGCGATATTCAAGATTTTCCGGTTTCATGTCGCAGAGTTGCTTATAAACGCCGATTGCTTTTTCAAGGTTTTCTGTTTTACGATAAAGAGTGCCCAATGCAATTAGATCACTTTCTTTTCCAGGTTCAAGCTGCACAACTATTTCGTAAGAGGCAATGGCTTTGTCATCCATATACCGGCTTGCATAAATATGTCCGAGGCTGCGGTTGAGAAAAACATTGTCCGGGTTTTCTTTCAGGCCATACTCATAGACAGCCTGTGCAGAATCCGGTTTTCCCAATTCAAAATATGTGCGTCCCAACAAATTATAAACCGACAAAAATGCTTTGTACTTATCCAGCTCGACAACTTTCCAAAAATAAGGCACGACGCGCGTGTATTCTTTATTTTTGTAATTCTCGTAGCCAAGACTCCAATTTTTCTTTAATTCGTAATCCAGTTTAATTGAGTCTTGTCTGGCTGCTTCGCGTGACTGGGCATCCATCTGGGCTTGCGTCACTTTTGTCGTGGGAGCGCACCCCCAGACAACCAACCAGATAAATGCGAGAAGTACGAAAACAAAACTTAATTTGTGAAATCTTTCTTTTTTTGAACGCATTTTTCTAACGTCCTCCCTCGATCAATTTAAATTTATTTAAGTATTTTTACATCCAAAAGGTATAAACGAAAGCTAATAATAGCCAAACTGAACTGCAAAATCAAGCAAAACCATGTTGAACCAACGGGATAAATTAAAAGTTGAACGCATTAAATCATAAACGCTTGTTTCCTGCTTTCAACTTTATAAAGTCCAAAAAGTAATTGTGAAATAAAAGCCATATAATAAATTTCCGTGGAGCAGCAATCGCGCATTTTAAGAAAATCTACTTTCTTCCTTTCGGCCTGTTAAACCATTTTTCACCACTCGCAATTCCAAATACAAATCGAAATACTGTTTCTTCCGAGCCTATTTCACTTTGACTTCCGCGTTTGCCATATTCCATTCCAATTTCCAACTGGCTGTTGAATGCATTGTATGGCAATGTTAATCCAGCGGTAAAAAATTTCTCATCAATTTTTTTGCCGTCAAGCAGGTAGGGTAAATTGCCCGCATTAAAGCCGATTCTATAACTCATTTTCTTCAACAAACTCGCATATAGTTTTCGCGACGGCGCATATTCCAAACCAATGCCATAGCGGGTGGTATTTGTTGTTTCGGCGCCCAAAATATCGTCTTTATCCAGGCTTCCCCAGTTTCCAGCTTCAAAATCTGCGAGAACTGTCACTTTCTCATTGGGGCGATAATTCACCCCATAGCCCTGAATGAAAGGTAACTTCATTTCACCTTCGATGATAGAATTTTCTGTGCGAAACACATAATCTTCTTGCCTTTTTGTACTCAAAGTAGCTGGCGCAGTCATAACGGCGCCCAAACTTATTTTTTCCGAGACTTGCAGCAAAATTCCGGCATGGCCACCCATTCCGATGGCCGTGGTTGACGTAATATCTTCTGTGCGGACATAGCTTGCATCATCATAAAAAACGCGCCAGGTACGTTCGAGCCGTCCAAAATAGACATCAAGGCCGGCTCCGTACGAAAATCGTTTGCCGATTTGCCCGGAAAGACGTAAGAAAGCACGCTCCAGCCCGCCGGTTCCGACCAGCTCACTACGGTATGATCCCTCAACTATATCTTCATAATTATTGGAAATGATACTGTACGGCATCAACCCAAAAGAAAGGGCATATCCTCTTGTCATCGGGATGCCAATGTGCAAGGTATTAAATCCGGAATCGGAAAACTTACCCTCTGCCGAGCCAATTTTGACATCGGCTTGCTCGTAAAGGAAACTGCCCTCAAACCGGGTACGTTTTAAAAATGCCAGTGATGCCGGGTTCAAATATTGGAGGGCTATGGGACTGTACGATGCGATACCAATATTTCCCTGCCCAAAATAAGATGCTCCAGCGTAGGGTCGCAAAATACCTATCCCAAATCTGGAATAAAGCGAATTCGCCTGCATCTCAGTACCAATTCCCAGACACAACACCAGGCCTAAAAAAACAATTTTTGCTAAATCTTTATGTAATTTCATACTAATCAATCCTGTTCGTAGCTTGGCGGAGTGGTGTAATGAATCGTCAATTTGGGGGCTTTACCGAAGTCTGCATCGGTATTAAAAAAGGCAACGCGTGAAAATATATTGTATTTTGCTCTTGAATATAGCAAAATGCCATTGTTCACAAAACCAGAGGTGTCCTGCCTCGTCCATTGTTGCGCCATAAAAGAAATATCAAGGATAATTTCTTCAATTGCGGGATAAATGAATACATCGGAGCCGATATTGAACGATGAGTCCGCGTCAGCAGTAAATGGATCGGTCGCAGAAGTTTCGAGATGGAATGCATTTATTGTAATGCCCTCATTAGTTAAAAAGGAATTAACCGAATCGACCGTTAAAAATATTTCAGCTTCGTTTATCGTAGCATTGTCCGGTATTTGCGATAAATCAAACCGGAGAATCGAGCGGTATTCTTCCCCGGTTCCGATATACATCGGCCCGACCGGGTGGAGTGTTTGTACCTGCTCGTAAATAAATGTATCCGCGACTGGCACAGTTAAAACTGTATCATCCTGCGTCGCCGATTCTTTTCGGTAGATTAAATTTAAAACCGGCGCCACATGGCTATCCGAAGTTGAACCGAAACGCCGCGCAACGCCCTGATCATCCGTCGCAATGACAAAACCCGGATTATTTAACGAGTCTTTCCACGTTTCCACCCACGCGGGATCAAGTTCGAAAACAACCGTATCCGAGTCGGCCGTACTTACGGTCGCACGCGCCATCTCTTCACTCCAGGAACCATAAGGAAAATCTTTACTGGTGACTTCAAGAGATTCGAAATGCTGCGGGGATTTATAGAGTACGGCATCAAAAGGGACAGCATTGTGGATAAGTGTGTCCTGTGAAATAAGTTCGATTTTTGCAGATATAATAACCGAACTATCCGGAAGATCGTTGAACCGCATGAGGATTGCCGATTTTTTACCATCAACTTCTCCGAGATAGAGATATTGACTTAATCCGGTATTAATAATTTCAGGATTGCCCGTACTGCTCGTACTTGCCAAAAAAGTACGGACAAAGATTTCTCCAACATTTTCGTCATTCGCTAAAGGAAGCGGCTTTTTTTCTGTGCAAGAAAACAGGAACAACAGAAACAAGAGCCCGATACATTTTTTAATCATTTTTCTCCAAATACTCTTTCACAAAAGTTAAAAACACCCACTAAATCAGAAAAACTCTGATAGCATTTTATAGTTGACTTATCATTCCCAAATTTTCAATATTGAACGCAAAATTATGAATTTAGATCCGTGATTTTAATAATTTGGGTCACGCATTTATGCAAAAAACAGAAAGATAAAATTACAATAGATTTCCTTCCAATGCAACTAAAACAAGCGCGATAAAATGGCGAACTATAGTTAGACGCTACAATGTCAAATTTCGATTTGAATTTTATATTTAATCAGAGATACTTCCTGTTTCGCCCACTGCAATCAACGCCCGCGTATGTGCTTCAACTCAACCTGCAGGTTCACCGTATCAAAAATTACAAACGTGGGATCATCAAATCGGCCCATTATTTCGCCGGGATTAATAAAGAGAGTTTCACCAACCGTTTCAATATTATGCTGATGATTGTGTCCATAGAACACCACATTATGTTCCGCTGCCAGGGCAATTTGTCGTGCTATTTGCGGATAGTGGTTTGCGGCAATTTTTAAATCAGCAATTTCAATGCTCATCATTTCACCATGCAAGGTAACGTGGTCATGTTGCGTTGCGATAGTTGTTAATAGGAATTTATCGCCATCGTTGTTGCCGAAGACCACGTGAATCGGATGCGAAAAGCGATCAGCCAAATGCTTGAGTGTAAAAGGTGCACAGAAATCACCGCAGAAAATAAGCGTCTCGCATTGATCTACTGCATCAAGCGCTAAATCCAAATTGCTCAAATTATCATGGATATCAGAGAATATGGCAACTTTCAAACGAGCACTCCACTATTCTTTAAGTTTTACCACAAAAAAAGGCCAAAAAGACAAACGGTCCTCTTGGCCAAATTTTTAGAAAATCACTCTTAAACTGTTTCGAAAAATTTTATTCAGCTTTTTCGCCAGTTTGCTGTTGAGCCGGTTCTGCTTCTTCCTGCTCTTCTTTACGTTTCTTTCTTTCGGCACGTTTTTCAGCAGCCTGGTGTTGCTTTTCGATTTGGGTGCTTTCATAGCCAACCAGCTCGAGAATGACAATTTCGGCGCCATCCCCTTTTCTGCGACCAAGCTTTATTATTCGAGTGTAACCACCATTCCGTTCTGCATAGGCTGGTGCAATTTCATCAAACAACAACTGAATGACCTTATGCTGAGGGATAAATTTATAGACATGCCGTCTCGAGGCAACATCGCCTTTTTTACCAAATGTAATGCAGCGCTCGGCAAATCGACGTCCTTCTTTTGCCTTAGCCAATGTAGTGCGAACTTGCTTATGCTCAAAAAGTGAGGTGACTAAATTTGAAAGCATCGCGCGTCTGTGGCTTGCAGTTCTACCTAATTTTTTATGATCTTTGCCATGTCTCATTTATCTAAATCCTTCTTTTCAGTCTTCATCGTTCTTGAGATATTTTTCAACATCATAGCCAAAATGCAGATTTTTCTCATCAAGAATTTGAGTTAATTCCTGCAAAGATTTGCGTCCGAAGTTCCGAAATTTCAACATGACAGCTTCGTCTCTGGAAACCAGGTCGCCGATAGTTTTAATATTTGCGGCCATGAGGCAATTGTGAGAGCGAACCGAAAGTTCGAGCTCATCAACCGGCATTTTCAGTAATTTACGGATACGCAATACCTCTTCATCAACTTCATCCGGCTCTTCTTCTTCCGGCTCAATGTCAAAGTTGATAAAAATCTGGATATGCTCAAGCAGAATTTTATTGGCGTAAGTCAGTGTATCATCTGGCGTAATACTGCCATCAGTCGTAATTTCAAGAATAAGTTTTTCATAGTCAGTGCGTTGACCAACTCTCGTGTTCTCAATAGTGTAACTAACATTGGTTACCGGAGTAAAAATCGAATCAATTGCGATGGTTCCGATTGGTTGATCAGGCAGTTTGTTTTCTTCAGAAGAAACGTAGCCATGTCCACGACCAATTCGCAGTTCCATGCGGAAGTTAGCCTCTTTATCGAGTGTAGCAAGTTGCAGATCCGGATTAAGAATTTCGAAATCAGTGGTACCGTTTTGCAGATCTCCAGCTTTGATCACACCGGGTCCGGTCGCTTCAATAACAACCTTGTCCGGTTTTTTGTTGATCATCTTAAATCGAACTTGCTTCAGGTTGAGAATTACGTCAGCAACATCTTCAACCATACCTGGAACAGTCGAGAATTCATGATGCACACCATCAATTTTAACTTGTGTGATAGCTGCACCAGGAAGAGAGGAAAGCAATACACGACGCAATGCATTTCCTAATGTTGTTCCAAATCCACGTTCAAGCGGCTGAACTATGAAACGGCCAAATGTGGTTGAATATACAGCTTCATCTATCTCCACAGTTTCTGGCATTTGAAGATTAGGCCAATTCATAGAAATATCTCCATATATTTGTAAAAAATCCTATTGGTAATAAATCCTTACCCTTATTTCGAGTAAAGCTCAACTATTAATGATTCATTGACTTCAACAGGTATGTCATCCCGGGCAGGAATTTCCAGCAATTTTCCGGTGAGTTGAGGTTTGTTTAAGTCAAGCCAAGGCAGTTGACGGCCATCGCGCATACGGCGCAATGATTGGTGGATAAGTTCAAGTTTTTTGCTTCCATCACATACTTTAATCTCATCACCCGGTTTCACCTGAAATGACGGGATGTCAACTCTTCGACCATTAACCATAAAATGGCGGTGGCTAACAAGCTGGCGTGCTGCTTTGCGTGACGGGGCAAATCCCAATCTGTAAACGATATTGTCTAATCGCCGTTCAAGGAATTTAAGCAGATTTTCACCTGTAATTCCACTTTGCTTGTTGGCTTTTTCATAATAATTTCTAAACTGTGCTTCCAGCAATCCGTACATTCTGCGCATTTTTTGTTTTTCCCGCAGCTGGATGCCGTATTCGGATTTCTTCAGAAACCGACCACGTCCATGCTGTCCCGGTGGAAAATTTCTGTTTTCAATCGGGCACTTTGGTGAGGTACATTTTGCACCCTTGAGAAAAAGTTTTTGAGCTTCGCGACGGCAAAGCTTACATACAGGCCCTGTGTAGCGTGCCATATATTTTACAACCTCCAACCCATTAAACTTTTGAGTTTCAACGAATTAATTATTCACACTCTGCGACGTTTTGGAGGACGACACCCGTTATGTGGGATAGGGGTTACATCTTTAATCGCAGTAATTTCCAGCCCTGCAGCCTGTAAAGCACGCACCGCCGATTCACGGCCAGCGCCAGGACCCTTAATTAATACTTCAACACGTCTTAAACCGAGATCCATGGCAATTTTTGCCGCATTTTCTGCAGCAACCTGAGCAGCAAAGGGGGTTGATTTTCTTGATCCTTTAAAACCAACTTTCCCACCGGTCGCCCATGAGATTGTATTGCCATAAATGTCACTTAAAGAGATAATTGTATTGTTAAAAGTAGCATGAACTGTTGCCAGCCCGTTTGCTTCTACCTTTTCACGTTTTTTAGTCTTTTTTCCTTTTGCACTAGCCAATGGGAAACTCCATAATTATAGATAAAGTATTCGTATTTACGCCTTAGCGTTTTTTACCAATGCCTGCCGTACGGCGTTTACCTTTTCGCGTACGTGCGTTTGTTGACGTGCGTTGCCCACGAACAGGTAGACCACGACGATGCCGAACTCCTCTATAGCAGCCAATGTCCATCAGACGTTTGATATTCATCTGAATTTCTGTACGAAGGGCACCTTCCACTTTATAGTCGGCGCCTATTACCGCACGAATTTGTGCGATGTGTTCACTGGACATATCTTTGACACGAATATTGGGGTCGATTTTAGCTTTTACGAGAATTTCGCGAGCTGAACGACGTCCAATTCCATATATATATGTCAGTGCAACTTCAAGTCTCTTATCACGTGGAAGGTCAATGCCTTGTATACGAGCCAAGATACTCCTCCAAATTTCTTGTTAATTATCCTTGGCGCTGCTTATGGCGCGGATTTTTGCAGATGACGCGGATCTTACCTTTTCTTTTGATAATCTTGCACGCATCACACATTTTTTTTACGGAAGATCTTACTTTCATGGTCGTTTTCCTGCTTATTTGTAGCGATAGACGATACGGCCTCTTGAAAGATCATAAGGGGATAACTCGATTGTAACTTTATCACCAGGTAAAATCTTGATGAAATGCATCCGCATTTTGCCTGAAATATGCGCGAGAACTTTATGCCCATTTTCAAGCTCCACACGAAAAGATGCATTGGGCAAAGTTTCGTAAATCGTTCCATCAACCCTTATTGCTTCTTCTTTTGCCATGTATATTATAAACCTTGCGTTAGTATTTCGGCAGATCCTTTTTGAATCGCTATCGAATGCTCAAAATGAGCGGAGATAGTAGAATCTGCTGTTTTAACTGTCCATCCATCATCGGCTGTGACAACTTCGCATCCGCCAATATTTATCATTGGTTCGATGGCCAGAACCATTCCCGGTTTCAATCTGGGACCGCGTCCCGGTTTGCCATAATTGGGAACCTGGGGTTCCTCATGCAATTCAGTACCAATTCCATGTCCGACAAGCTGCCGCACCACAGAATATCCATACTTTTCCACATGACTTTGAACAGCATATGAAATATCTGATAATCGATTACCCCAATGTGCAGCTTCGATAGCTTTGTATAAGGATTCTCGAGTTACTTCTAAAAGTTTTTTATTTTCCTCAGACACAGCGCCGACACAAAATGATTTTGCTGCGTCGCCAAAATATCCGTTTTTCTTTACTCCGACATCTATTTTCACAATGCTTCCCGCTTTGATTGGCTTATCATCAGGTATACCATGAACGACAGCTTCATTTATCGAGATGCAAGCGGACGCCGGAAATCCCTGGTACCCTTTGAAGGCCGGTTCGGCATTATGAGAACGGATATTTTGCTCGATGATAGTATCCAATTCGTTCGAGGTGACTCCTTCTTTAAGAGCGTCACCCGCTTTTAAAATGGATTCGACAACTATTTGACAACTTTCCCGAATTTTGTCTATTTCACTTTGGTTCCGAATGTGTATCATAGTCTTTTTCCCAAAGGTGAGGTGATTGCAATGATTTTCTCACGAACTTTATCGATATTCAGAGAACCATCAACCTCACATAGTTTGCCCTGGCCATCGTAATATTCCTTGAGTGGCCGGGTCAATTCTTCGTAAACATCCATTCGGTGTTTTACAGTCGACTCGCTATCATCTTTTCTTTGAAAGAACGTTACTGCTTTTTTGCAACTGACACACACGCCTGAATCAGGGGGCGGATCATAAATCAGGTTATAAACGTGGTTACAATCTGAACATACCCGACGACTTGTCAATCGTTTTAAAATTCGCCTTTTCGAAACTTCAAGCGAAAGAACTGCGCCAATATACCTGCCTATTTTATATAAAATCCGATCGAATTCCTGAGCTTGCTTGATGGTTCGTGGAAATCCATCGAGTATGAAACCTGCCTGGGCATCTTTCTCTTTCAGCCGCTCTTCAATCATTCCAATCACGACATTATCGGGAACGAGCTCTCCTGTATCTATTGCTTTTTTAGCTTCAATTCCCAAGGGTGTTTGTTCGGCCACAGCTTTGCGTAGAATATCGCCGGTCGAGATCTGTGGTATGCCGTATTTTTCTGCCAGGTATGAGGCTTGTGTTCCTTTTCCCGATCCTGGATATCCAATAAAAATAAGTTCCATTTGGACAATATGCTTCAGTTATGCCTATCGTCTACCCTTAATTTTTCCGCCCTTCATAAAGCCGTCATAGTGTCGCATCAAAAGATGAGACTCCATCTGTTGCAACGTGTCGAGTGCAACGCCTACGATAATCAGCAATGAAGTTCCACCAAAAAAGGATGCGTAGCTGTAGGATACATTCGTGAACTTAATAATGAAATATGGGAGCACAGCGACAGCAGCAAGGAAAAAAGAGCCCGGTAATGTAACCCGTGTCAAAATATTGTCTATATATTCGGCAGTCTTTTTTCCGGGTCGAACACCAGGAATAAATCCCCCGTGTTTTTTCATATTATCTGCAACATCAACAGGATTGAATGCGATTGCAGTATAAAAATATGTAAAGAATATAATCAGTATCGCATAAACGACCTGATAAATTGCTGAATTCATATTAAAATAAATGTTCACTAAACCCATAATTTCGCTGTCCGGCCAAAAAGATGTCACTGTTTGTGGAACAAACATCAGGGATTGAGCAAAGATAATTGGCATAACACCGGCTGTATTAACGCGCAGGGGAATGTGCGTGCTTTGACCGCCATAAATTTTTCTACCCACAACACGTTTGGCATATTGAACGGGTATTTTTCGCGTACCCTGCGTCAGCATCGTCACAAAACCGATACAGACTACCATTATTCCGAGTAAAATAACCTCGACGATGAGTTCACGGTTGCCGCCAATGAGTTGCTGCCATTCATCGAGAACAGAATTTGGAAATAGGGCAATAATCCCGACAAAAATTATTAAACTTATGCCGTTCCCGATTCCACGTTCAGTAAGTTGTTCGCCGAACCACATAATCAAAACGGTGCCGCTTGCAAGAATGACCATTGTCATAATTCGAAAGCCCCAACCTGGCGATGGAACTACCGGTAATCCTTGATTGGTGGTTATACTTTCAATAAAAACACTAACGCCATATGCTTGCATCAGTGAAATTAACACAGTACCGTAGCGTGAATATTGAGTAATTTTGCGCCTTCCCTCTTCACCCTGCTTTTGCAGGCGCTGAAAATAAGGCATAACTGCACCAAGCAACTGAATAATGATAGATGCAGAAATATAGGGCATAATCCCCAAAGAAAAAATTGTAGCACGGCTAAAAGCACCACCGACAAACATGTCATAAAGGCCAAACAATCCGCCCCCACCCGCTTGGTCAAAAAAGCTCATAAGAGCTTCCGGATTGACATTAGGAAGGGTTATATGACTACCAATGCGATAAACAATCAGGATTCCCAGCGTAAACAATATTCGGTTTCTGAGATCTTGTATTTTAAAGACGCTCTGCAGACTGCTTAACATAACGTTATTGCCTTCCCTCCGGCTTTTTCAATCTTCGCAATAGCAGATTTAGTGAATTTATGGGCTGAAATTTCAAGTCCCTTTGGCACTTCACCATTTCCAAGAATTTTAACCATTACTTTGGTATTTTTAATTAATCCCAATTCGACAAGTTGCTCTGGACCAACGCTACCTTCTACAGATTTACGAGTAAATTCAGATAAATTAATCTGCTGGTATTCTTTTCTAAAAATATTTGTAAAACCACGTTTGGGCACACGTCGTTGCAAAGGCATCTGCCCACCCTCAAACCAGGGGGGAATACTGCCGCCGGAGCGAGACTTTTGTCCTTTATGCCCACGGCAGGATGTTTTACCATGCCCGGAACCAATTCCCCGGCCAACTTTTTTGCGGTTCTTCCGCGAATTTGTTGCGTATGTAAGTGTACTAAGATCCATTTCTCACCTTTTTATGCTTCTTGTACAGTGACAAGGTGCCTGACAACATTAATCATGCCCTGGATTTGCTCACAATCAACTTTTTCAACACTGTGCCCAATCCTTCGCAATCCAAGTGCTTCAAGTGTGCGTTTTTGATTTTGTTTGTGGCCAATCTTACTGCGCACTTGCTTGATGACCAATTTCTTTTGCTTCTTTTTTGCCATTTTAATACTCCGAAGCTCAAACAGTTGTTTTTGTGTATAATTCGCTCACAGTCATCCCGCGTTTGCGAGCAATTGCCCCAACATCGTAGAGTCCTTCCAGAGCCGACATCGTCGCCTTCACCATATTGTGAGGATTCGATGAGCCGATTGACTTCGTGAGTATGTCAGTAATGCCAACAGATTCCATGATAGCTCTCACAGGACCGCCGGCAATAACCCCTGTACCAGGGCTTGCAGGCTTAAGAAAAACTTTTCCGGCGCCATATTTTCCATTCACCACATGGGGGATCGTGCCTTTGATCAAATGAATTTTGCGCAAACTTTTTTTGGCATTTTCCGCACCCTTGGCAATGGCATCTGCTACTTCATTTGCTTTTCCGAGGCCAATACCAACATGACCATTTCCGTCGCCACAAACAACGATAGCATTAAATGAAAATCGCCGTCCACCTTTTACAACTTTGGCGACTCGATTTATTTGAACGACTTTTTCTTTTAAATCGAATTCGCCGGGAGAGAATCTTTCTACTTTACTCACGTGACTTAACTCCAGTTTAAAACTTTAAGCCGCCTTCACGAGCAGCATCGGCTAACGCTTTAACGCGTCCATGATACAAATACCCGCCACGGTCAAAAATGACTTTTTCAATTTTTAATTCTTTGGCCTTTTCCGCGATAGCTTTTCCGACCAATTTAGCCTTGGCTATCTTTCCTTCAGCTTTCCCAGCTTCTGCTTTCAGGCCGGCACTTAGAGTTGAAGCTCCTGTAATCGTTTTGTCATTTACATCATCTACCAGTTGTGCATAAATATTATCTGCACTCCGAAAAACGAAAAGACGGGGGCGTTCACTCGTGCCTCTTATTTTCTTTCTCACAGAGCGGTGTTTCCGCGCTCTGACTTCTGCTTTATTTATTTTTTTAAAGCCCATTTCAGTAATCCAAAAAGGTTAGATTTAATATGCCAGCTAATGAGCATAGCTTTCAATATACGAAAATTATTTTAATGCAGCAATTAATTTCCTGCAGTCTTACCAGCTTTTTCACGTACATATTCGCCAACGTACCGAATGCCTTTGCCTTTATAAGGCTCAGGTTTGCGAAAAGTGCGAATTTTGGCGGCAACATGTCCCACCAATTCCTTATCAATTCCAGCGACCGTGATATTTGTATTACCTTCCGCTTTAACCGATATCGATTTAGGCGGAATAAATATTATAGGGTGCGAGTATCCAAGGCTAAATATTACATTATTTCCGCGCATTTCCGCCCGGTATCCTATACCCCGAATCTCTAATTTCTTTTCAAAGCCGTTTGTGACACCTTCAACCATGTTTGCGATCAATGCGCGTGAAAGACCATGCAGAGCGCGATGCTCTTTACTTTCTGAAGGACGTTCCACTGTCAATTCATTGCCGTCAATTTTCACTTTCATAGCTAAACTGATCGGGGTTGACAACTCGCCTTTTGGGCCTTTTACGCTTACAATTTCGCCCTCGCGGGATACAGACACACCGGCGGGCAATTCAACAATTTTTTTACCTACTCGAGACACAGCATTTATCCTTCAGGTTTCAATGTTTACCAGACATAACAAAGTACTTCACCGCCAACAGCTAATTTCCGTGCATCGCGATCGGTAATAACACCTTTGGAAGTACTGAGAATAGCTAAGCCAATATTATTATAAACGCGCGGAATTCCATCAACACCAACGTATTTCCGCTGGCCTGGCTTACTAATTCTTTTCAAGCCATTGATGATACTTTTCTCGTCCTCATCGTATTTCAAATAAATTCGAATTATACCTTGTTTGCTATCGCGTATGAGCAAATAATCTTTGATAAAGCCATATGTTAACAGCAACTTGGTGAGTGTTACTTTCATGCGCGATGCTGGTATATCAACTTTGCGATGATTTGCTCTCGCGGCATTGCGGATTCTTGTTAGAAAATCCGCTATGGGATCTGTCATACTCATCGAACTTTCGTTCCTTTCTTTACGTGGCTACTTTACCAACTTGCTTTTCTTACGCCTGGAATTTGCCCTTCCAGAGCCAATTGACGAAAGCAAATACGGCAAATTCCAAATTTTCGTAGATATGCTCTTGGACGCCCGCAACGTGAGCAACGGTTATAAGCTCTCACACGAAATTTAGGTGTGCGGTTTGCCTTCTCTATTAACGCTTTACGAGCCAATTTTATCCTCTCAGTTCAATTTATTTTTTAAACGGCATGCCGAAACCAGCCAAAAGAGCTGAGGCTTCTTCATCCGTTTTCGCTGTGGTGACAAAGGTAATGTTCAGACCACGAATTTTATCGACTTTATCATAATCAATTTCAGGGAAAATGATCTGCTCTCGTACGCCCATAGAATAATTTCCACGACCATCAAGCTTGGCAGGCAAGCCACGAAAGTCTCGAATTCGTGGTACGGAAACACAGATAAATCTTTCGAGAAATTCCCACATTCGTACTTTGCGCAATGTTGTGCGGCAGCCAATCGGCATGCCTTCGCGAAGTTTAAAATTAGAAATTGATTTTTTGGCTTTTGTTATTTGTGGTTTTTGACCGCTTATTATAACCAGATCAGCAATTGCATTATCAAGATTCTTACGGTCATCGACTGCCTCACCAACACCAATATTAATAACAATTTTATCCAGCTTGGGAATTTCCATAACATTGTCATACTTAAATTGTTTTAACAAAGCTGGCGCCACCGTGGATTTATAAAACTTTTGCAAGTTGGGTGTATACCCTTTCACCACGATTTTTTTCTGTACTTTTTTTGCTTTCTTAGCCATTATTAATCACCAGAAGGAAGAATTTCATCATATTTTTTGGAGTAACGTACCCGTCTACGGCTCAGCTTTCCCTCGCCCTCCATTATTTTTTTTGAAATACGGGTAGGTGCGTTGCTAGTCGGACAAATTACCATGACGTTTGAAGCATGAATTGCTGCTTCTTTTTCGATAATACCACCATTGGGATATTGTTGGCTTGGGCGCATGTGCCGCTTTATAAGTCCAACACCTTCAATGATGACACGATTCGTATCAGGAAAAACCTTAAGCACTTTGCCGCGCTTATTTTTATAGGCTCCAGAAATTACAACGACTTGATCGTTCTTTTTAATATGCATTACAAGCTCCGTTTACAAAACTATACTTAGAGCACTTCAGGTGCTAGTGAAACAATTTTCATATACTGTTTTTCACGCAGTTCACGTGCAACAGGACCAAAAATACGGGTGCCTCGCGGTTCTTTCTGATCATTGATCAAAACGGCTGCATTTTCATCAAATCGAATATATGTACCATCAGCACGGCGTGTTTCTTTCTTCGTGCGGACGATGACCGCTTTGGCAACCTCACCTTTTTTTACTGTCCCCCCAGGAATTGCAGATTTAATAGCCACCACAATCTGGTCACCAATCCGTCCGTATCGTCTTTTGCTTCCGCCCAGAACTTTGATACACATGACAGATTTAGCACCTGTATTATCAGCAACGATTAGGCGCGTATACTCTTGAATCATTTCAATTCTCCATCAATTCGCAGCCTCGCCAATTCACGCGAGGGCGATTATTTTGCTTTTTCAATAATTTCAACCAGGCGCCAGCGTTTGCGTCTGCTGAGAGGTCGTGTTTCCATTATGAGAACTTTATCACCGATGTTGGCTTCATTCTTCTCATCATGAACCATAAATTTCGATGTCTTGCGAAAAAATTTGCCATAGATCGGATGCTGCACACGCCGCTCTTCTCCAATGACAATACTTTTATCCATCTTATTACTTAAAACTTTTCCGACCCTTGTCTTTCGACGACCACGTTCCATTTTATTATTCCTTGGCAACTAATTTCTTATTTATTACCAGTAGCCATTTCAGGCCTTTTCTTTAAATCCATCTCTTTTAAAACAGTTTTCAACCGGGCGATATCCCGGCGAACGGCACGCAGTTGCAACGGATTATCGAGTTGTTTTGTAGCGTGCTGGAATCTCAAATTCTGGTGTTCTTCGGTCAAATCAAGCAATTGCTGCTCTATATCTGAACGAGAGAGTTGATTAATTTCCCACATTTTCATCAGATATTCTCCTAATTTTCCTGGCTGACAAATTTTGTTTTCAGCGGTAATTTGTGAGCTGCCAGACGCATCGCATCTTTTGCCAGCTCAGGAGTTACACCGGCTAATTCAAACATAATCCGGCCAGGCTTGATAACAGATACCCAATATTCCGGAGAACCTTTTCCTTTACCCATGCGTGTTTCTGCTGGTTTTTCAGTAATCGGTTTATCTGGGAAAATACGAATCCAAACTTTACCGCCCCGTTTGATATGACGGGTCATCGCGATACGAGCCGCTTCAATTTGCCGGGAAGTAATCCACCCTGGCTCCAGCGCTTTCAGGCCATATTCTCCAAAAGCTATTGTTGAACCCCGTACAGCTTTCCCACGCATGCGGCCACGGTGTTTTTTGCGATATTTAACTCTTTTGGGCATTAACATTTTATTACTACTCCATCAATGAAATCATAAATAAAAAATCAGGAACCGAGAACTTCACCGCGACAAATCCAGACTTTGACTCCAATGGCGCCATAAGTTGTATGGGCTGTGGCTATGGCATAATCGATATCAGCACGGAGTGTGTGAAGCGGAACACGGCCTTGCCGGTATTGTTCGGTTCGAGCCATTTCGGCGCCACCGAGCCGGCCACTGCATTGGACGCGAATTCCTTCTGCTCCCATGCGCATTGTGCTCACGAGTGCTTTTTTCATCGCACGGCGAAAAGAAATTTTAGCTATGAGCTGATTGGCAATGTTTTCTGCCACCAGATAGGCATCGAGCTCGGGTCGCTTGATTTCGTTGATATTCAGCTGAATATCTTTCTTTGTTAACCGCTGCAATTCTTCTTTAAGCTTATCGACTTCCTGGCCTTTACGCCCAATAACGATACCGGGACGGGCCGTGTTGATAGTTAAAGTAATTTTTTGCGCTGTTCGTGCGATCTGCAGTCCAGAAACACCGGCACGACGCAATCGACTGCGAATATATTTTCGAAGCATTAAATCTTCCGCTAGAAGATTTGAAAAATTCTTCTCTTCGAACCAATTTGATTCCCAGTCTTTTATTACTCCAAGTCGAAATCCGATTGGATGTGTTTTCTGACCCAAAGGACCTCCTGAAAGTTAATTTATGTCTGTTACGACTAAAGTTAAATGACATGTGGGTTTTCTGATACGCATCGGCCTACCCATTGCTCCGGCTTTAAATCTCTTAAGTGAAGGTCCCATGTCAACACGAACTTCTTTAATATAAAGTGAATGCGGATCCAATTTTCCATGCTCTTCGCTACTCATAGCGTTGGCAACGGCTGACCGCAATGTTTTTTCAACCGGCGTCGCAGCACGTTTCCCGGAAAAGTGTAAAACATTGATTGCATCGTCAACACCTTTCCCACGGATGAGATCAACCACCTGGCGCATTTTACGCGGTGACATTCGTACATATCTTGCTTTTGCTATTGCTTCCATTCCTGCTCCTGAGGCTTAATCTTATCTTACTACTCGAGAGGATCTCTCTGACTTGGTAATATGTCCTCTATAAGTCCTCGTTGGTGCGAACTCACCGAGTTTATGTCCAACCATATTTTCAGATATAAATACAGGTATAAACTTATTCCCGTTATGTATCGCAAATGTATGCCCGACGAAATCCGGGGTTATAGTGGAACGACGAGCCCAGGTTTTAATCACTTTTTTCTGATTAACTTTATTGAGTTCTTCGACTTTGTTTGCAAGGCTTTCGTCAATAAAAGGACCTTTTTTTACAGAACGTGGCATATCAATTCCTTACTTTCTTTTTCTTACAATGAATCGGTCAGACTGTTTTTTGCCTCGTGTTTTGAGACCTTTACTTTTCTGACCCCAAGGTGACACTGGATGCCCACCACCGGAAGATTTTCCTTCGCCACCACCCATCGGGTGATCGACTGGGTTCATTGCAACACCGCGAACATGTGGACGGCGTCCCAACCAGCGGGTGCGCCCTGCTTTTCCACTGACTATATTTAAATGAGATACATTACCAACTTGCCCGAGGGTAGCGCGACACTCAACTCGAATCATACGCACTTCGCCGGAAGGCAACTTTAACTGTGCATATTTATCTTCACGAGCAATGACCTGCGCCGAAGTGCCTGCACTGCGTGCCATCTGGGCGCCTTTTCCAGGTTTCAGTTCAATATTATGAACGATTGAACCAACCGGAATTTTATGAATTGGCAGTGAATTGCCAACACCAATTGGGCTATTTTCACCAGAATGGACCGTGGCATTTACTTTCAATCCCTGTGGGGCAATGATATATCTTTTTTCCCCGTCGGCATAGTGTAACAAGGCGATGCGTGCGCTGCGATTTGGATCGTATTCGATTGTCGCAACACGTGCTGGAATACCATCTTTATTGCGTTTAAAATCGATGATTCGGTATTTACGTTTATGACCACCACCACGATGTCGCGCCGTTTCTCTCCCATGATTATTACGGCCACCTGTTTTGTTTAAAGGCTCCAGTAAACTTTTTTCAGGTGTTGTACACGTAATTTCTTCAAAGGTGGATAGCTTTTTGAATCGCAACGTTGGCGTATATGGTCTAAAAGATCTGACTGCCATTCCTAAGTCCTTCCTCAGCTATTTAAGCTATACCCTGAAAAAAATCAATTTTATCGTCTTTGTTGAGAGTGACGATTGCTTTTTTCCATGAAGCGCGTTTACCTGTGGTAAGACCACGCTTGGTATTCATTCTCTTGCTTTTACCTTTAACAAACATCGTACAAACATTTTCAACACGCACATCAAATTTCGCTTCGATCGCCGCTTTGATGTCAATTTTGTTTGCATTTCTATCAACCATAAAACCATATTGATTTAATTTTTCTTGAGCAATCAACATCTTTTCGGTCAAAAGTGGATGCCGGATCACTGTTTCGATTGCTTTCATACCAGCACCTCCTCCAGTTTAGCAATTGCACCTTTTTGTACAAATATATTTTTCGCATTTATCAAATCATAGGTTGAAACCAGATCAGCGCGCAACACACGGACCCGCGGAATATTGTTGCAAGCCTGAACCAATTTCATATCAAAATCAGTCGTCAAGAACAGCGCTTTATTTTTTCCGATTTCCAATGAATTCACGATGGGCATCAATTCTTTTGTTTTGCCCGTATCAATGCTAAAGTCTTGAATAACTTTCAGAGCACCTTCGCGAAATTTCTCAGCCAAAACAGAACGTCGGGCTAATTTCTTCAATTTTTTATTTACTTTTTGAGAATAATCGCGTGGTTGCGGTCCAAATATGCGGCCACCACCAACCCACAAAGGGGAGCGAATCGTACCAGCACGGGCAACACCACGGCCTTTCTGTCGCCATGGTTTTCTGCCACCGCCACGAACTGCGGAGCGATTTTTTGTGGCGTGTGTTCCTTGGCGCATATTGGCAAGCTGCGCTTTCACACAAAGATAAACCGCATGTTCATGCTTTGGTGTTTCGAAAATTGCTCCAGGCAAATCGACTTTTTTTCCCGTCGACTGGCCTTCTATGTCATAAATTTCTGCTTTCATATAGTCACTCACTTGGCAATATAAACGATTCCGTTTTTGGCGCCAGGAACAGCTCCTCTCACCATCAAAATATTTTTATCTGTATCAATTTTTACAATTTCAAGATTTTTAACAGAAACTGTCTTATTTCCGGTACGCCCGGGCATTTTCACACCTTTGAGTACGCGTGCTGGAGAGGCAGACTGCCCGATAGAACCCGGAGAACGGAGCATTGATTTTTGGCCGTGCGTTTGTTGAGAACCACTGAAGCCGTGGCGCTTCAATACACCTTGAAAGCCTTTTCCTTTACTGGTTCCGGTGACTTTTACGTAATCACCTTCAGTAAAGATATCTGCTTTAATTTCCTGGCCAATATTGAGTTCGGAAGAGTTTTCGAAAAAGCGAAATTCCTTGAGATGGCGGAGGGGTTCGATACTATGCTTTTTGAAAAGCCCCAATTCAGGCTTGGTTAGCTTTGATTCCTTTGCAGCTCCATAACCGAGCTGAACGGCATCATACCCATTCTTACTCGCTGTTCGTATTTCTGTAACGAAACATGGGCCTGCTTCTATAACTGTAACGGGGATTGCTTCACCTAATTCTGAAAACAGGCAGGTCATCCCTATCTTTTTTCCAATGATTGCACTCATCTAATGTTCCAAGTATCTTGCTTAAAGTTAATAACTACGCAGAGGACTACCGCTTAGCATGACGGGGCATGCGCCACGAATTTGGAAACGTCCTGAAATATATATTGTCAGACTTTTATTTCTACGTCTACACCTGCTGGTAGCTCTAATTTCATCAAAGAATCCACTGTTTTCGGTGTTGAATTTAAAATATCGATCAGCCTTTTATGAATTCGAGTTTCAAATTGTTCACGAGACTTCTTATTCACATGTGGTGACCGTAGCACCGTATAAACAGAACGTTTCGTTGGCAACGGAATTGGCCCTGAAATGGCCGCACCAGTCGTTTTGGCTGTTCTAATGATTTTATCAGTCGATTTATCGATTAAACGATAATCATAAGCCTTTAATTTTATTCTGATCTTTTGACCAACCACGAAACTATCTCCAAGAATGATGAGAATTTTATTTGTGCGAGCGAAACGACACTCGCACAATTAAATATTTTTTATTCAATAACGTCAGAAACAACACCAGAACCAACTGTTCTACCACCTTCACGGATAGCAAAACGAATACCTTGCTCCATGGCAATTGGGGTGATCAACTCGACGGATATCGTCACGTTATCACCAGGCATAACCATTTCTGTACCTTCAGGAAGATTAACAACACCTGTTACGTCTGTTGTTCTAAAATAGAATTGAGGGCGATAATTACCAAAGAATGGTGTATGACGTCCGCCTTCTTCTTTTTTCAGAACGTAGACTTCACCTTTAAATTTGGTGTGTGGCGTAATTGAACCTGGTTTGGCGATGACCATTCCACGCTCGATATCTTCTTTCGCGACACCACGCAATAGCAGCCCGACATTGTCACCCGCTTGACCCTGATCAAGGAGTTTTCTAAACATCTCAACACCCGTACAAACAGTTTTGCGGTTTGAACCCAGGCCAACGATCTCGACTTCTTCACCAACTTTTACAACACCGCGCTCAATACGACCGGTAGCAACGGTGCCACGGCCTGTGATTGAGAATACATCTTCCACCGGCATAATAAATGGTTTATCAACATCGCGCTCTGGTGTTGGGATTGTTTCGTCAACAGCTTTCATAAGTTCGAAAATCGAGGCTTCTTTTTCTGCATTGCCAGGATTTTCCAAAGCCTCGAGAGCACTTCCACGGATAATTGGAATATCATCGCCGGGAAACTGGTACTCATCGAGCAGCTCACGAAGTTCAAGCTCGACCAGTTCGAGGAGCTCTTCATCGTCAACCATATCAACTTTATTTAAATAAACGATAATATAAGGCACACCCACCTGACGTGCGAGCAGAATATGCTCCCGTGTTTGAGGCATAGGGCCGTCAGCAGCGCTAACAACCAAAATTGCTCCATCCATCTGTGCAGCGCCAGTGATCATATTTTTTACATAGTCAGCGTGACCAGGACAGTCAACGTGTGCATAGTGACGATTTTCCGTCTCGTATTCCACGTGTGCGGTCGCGATAGTAATTCCACGCTCACGTTCTTCAGGCGCATTGTCAATTTGATCAAAAGGAACAAAATCCGAGAGACCCGCCGCTGCGAGAGTTTGCGTAATTGCCGCTGTAAGCGTCGTCTTTCCGTGGTCAACATGACCAATAGTACCGATATTAACGTGAGGTTTAGTTCGTTCGAACTTTTCTTTTGCCATTATTGGTCCTCCAGGTTTGAAGCATATTAATTTTTTTTGCAATCAAAATTTATTTTGCTGACTGCACACCCTTTACATTTTCCATAATGGTATCACCTATGGAACGAGGGACATCTTCATAATGAGAAAACTGCATTGAATAAATTGCACGTCCCTGTGTTAAACTTCTCAGGGTTGTGGCATAACCGAACATTTCGGCAAGCGGAACAGAGGCGGAAATGATCTGAACCTGGTTTCTTGGAATCATTCCCCGTATTCTACCACGGCGAGAATTCAAGTCACCCATCACATCTCCCATATACTCCTCTGGAACAGTAACTTCTACATCCATTATTGGCTCCAACAAAGTAGGATTCGCCTTTTTACAAGCAGCCTTTAAAGCCATCGAACCTGCAACCTTAAACGCCATTTCAGAAGAATCCACATCATGATAGGAACCATCCAGCAACTCACACTTGACATCAATCAAAGGATATCCAGCCAAAACACCATTAGACATGGCATCCTTTATTCCTTCGGATACTGGTTTTATATATTCTCGCGGAATCACACCGCCAACAATCTTATTTTCAAAGACAAGCCCTTGACCCGGCGCAGCAGGTTCAATTGATATAACACAATGACCGTACTGACCACGCCCGCCGGACTGTCGAACAAATTTGCCTTCAGCTTCAGCTTTTGCACGGATTGTCTCTTTATAGGAAACTTGTGGTTTACCCACGTTTGCATGCACATTAAATTCGCGAATCAATCGGTCAACAAGAATTTCGAGATGAAGCTCGCCCATTCCTGCGATAAGAGTTTGCCCAGTTTCTTCGTGCGTTGAGACTTTAAATGTTGGATCTTCATCGGCCAATTTGACCAGCGACTCGCTAAGCTTATCTTGATCCTGCTTGCTCTTTGGCTCGATGGCAACCTGAATTACAGGCTCAGGAAATACCATCTCTTCAAGTAGAATATGCTTATCTTCCGCACAAAGCGTATGCCCGGTTTTTGTATGCTTTAAACCAACGGCTGCGAGAATATCACCTGCTTCGGCTTCCTGAACTTCTTCCCGTTTGTTGGCATGCATTTTCAATAACCGACCAACACGTTCTTTTTTACCTGAAGATGAATTAAAAATATAGGAACCTGATTTCACTTTACCCGAATAAACACGAAAATATGTCAAACGTCCCACATACGGATCCGTCATAATTTTAAAAGCCAGCGCTGCAAATGGATCATTCACATCGGCGTTTCTTTCAATCTCTTCACCTGTTTTGGGATGCACACCATGAATCGCCGGAAGATCAACCGGGGATGGAAGATAGGCGTTAATCGCATCCAACAGCCGCTGCACACCCTTATTTTTAAAGGCCGAACCACAAAGCACAGGAATAATACTCACTTCAATTGTTGCTTTGCGAACAGCAGCCATGATTTCTTTTGCTTCGATTTCAACGCCATCGAGATATTTTTCCATCAGGGTGTCATCGTAATCAGAAATCGATTCAAGCAAGTAAGTTCTTGCATCTTTTGCTTCTTCTTGCATACTATCAGGGATATCCATTTCATCCCATTTTGCACCGAGCGTATCATCGCTATAAATCACGGCGCGCATTTTTATTAAATCAATCAACCCGGTGAACATTTCGCCGTCACCGATTGGAATTTGCAATGGAATTGCATTCGCACCAAGCCGATCACGAATCATTTCGACGGCATGATTAAAATCTGCGCCGACACGATCCATTTTATTAATAAAGGCAATGCGAGGTACTCTATATTTATCAGCTTGACGCCAGACAGTTTCAGATTGGGGCTCAACCCCACCAACGGCACAAAACAAAGCAACAGCGCCATCAAGCACACGCAGCGATCTTTCAACTTCAACCGTAAAATCAACGTGCCCAGGTGTATCGATTATATTAATAACATGATCCTTCCACATGGCAGTCGTAGCAGCGGAGGTGATAGTAATACCACGCTCTTTTTCCTGCTCCATCCAGTCCATTGTAGCACCACCGTCATGGACTTCTCCCATGCGGTGCAGGATTCCTGTATAATAAAGAATTCTTTCCGTCGTAGTTGTTTTACCAGCATCAATATGAGCCATAATACCGATATTACGTGTCTTGGCTAACGTATTTTTAGACATTTTAACGATGTCGTCCTTCAACAAAGCAATCAAATCATTTATTCATAAATAAGGGGAAAAAAACCAGCAATCTGTTTAATTCCCCGCCTTAAATTCAAACTATAATCCTGGCAAATCTACCAGCGAAAATGTGCAAACGCCTTATTGGCTTCTGCCATGCGGTGCGTATCCTCGCGCTTTTTAATGGTTGCACCATCATTATTCGAGGCTGCCATAAACTCATTTGCCAATCGCTGAAACATCGTGCGTTCATTGCGTGCACGTGCATAAGAAATTAACCAGCGAATTGCCAACGCCTGACGCCGATGCTCTCGAATTTCAATCGGAACTTGATAAGTGGCACCACCAACTCGCCGTGATTTCACTTCGACGATTGGCTTAACATTTTCAACGGCTTTTTCGAATACTTCGATACCAGACTTCTCTTCTTTCGCAGAGATGATATCAATTGCCGAATAAAATATTTTTTCAGCTGTACTTTTCTTACCGCCCTGCATCATACCATTGATGAACTTGGTAACAAGCGTCTTTTTATATTTCGGATCTGGCAATACCCGTCGTTTTTCTGCTCTATTACGTCTCATTTTTCAAGCTCTTATTTTTTCAGTTTTGTACCATATTTCGAACGACCTTGCTGTCTATCCTGCACACCACTTGTATCATAAACGCCACGCACAATGTGATAACGGACACCTGGCAAATCCTTAACCCGACCACCGCGTATCAAAACGATTGAGTGCTCTTGAAGATTATGTCCCTCGCCAGGAATATAAGCAGTCACTTCAAAACCATTCGTCAACCGAACCCTTGCCACTTTTCTCAGGGCAGAGTTTGGTTTTTTAGGTGTCGTTGTATAAACGCGAGTACAAACACCTCGACGTTGTGGCGATCCGGCCAAAGCGGGAGAAGTTGTTTTCTTAATTTGCCGCTTCCGACCTTTTCGAACAAGTTGATTAATTGTAGGCAAGACTCCTCCTTTGGTTACAGACTTATAATATAAGTAACCATCACCGTAAATGCAAATAAATTTTCACTTAATAACTATTAAAAACTATTTATAGCTACTGAACTATAAATTCGGCACCATCTTCATATTCAAGCGATTCGCTTTTCCTTTTAACACGCACATTTTTGTATCGATTTAGTCCGGATCCGGCAGGAATTAAATTACCCATAATGACATTTTCCTTCAATCCAAACAGGTAATCTTTTTTGCCAGAAATTGCCGCATCTGTCAGAACTCGTGTGGTCTCCTGGAACGAGGCAGCAGAAATAAAGCTTTCCGTCGTCAAAGATGCTTTTGTTATTCCAAGTAACAGTGGTTGGAAAGTCGCGGGTACAGCTTGTCTGAATTCTGCCGGTTCTTTCCCTTCTTTTCGAAGTTCAGCATTTATTTCATTCAGCGATTCTTTATCCACGACCTCTTCAAGTCCATATTCACTATCACGAGGATCCGTAACGACAACTTTATGACGAATATCTTCATTTTCATGTAAAAAGCGGATTTTGTCAACCTGATCGCCTTCCAAATATGGCGTATCACCAGGGTCTTCGATTTTAACCTTCTGCAACATCTGTCGCACAATAGTTTCGATGTGCTTGTCATTAATTCGCACACCCTGCAGGCGATAAACTTCCTGTATTTCGTTCACCAGATATTCCTGAACTTTATTCGGCCCAAGAATATTTAAAATATCATGTGGGGCGATCGAACCTTCGCATAATTTTTCACCCGCTTCAACACTGTCACCATCATGAATCAAAACATGCTTTCCGTAAGGAATGAGATAGGTGCGTTCATCATGACCATCGCGGGCGGTAACGATAATTCGTCGGATACCGCGTCGAATTTCACCAAAGCGAACAGTTCCGTCAATCTCACTGACAACAGCAGGTTCCTTCGGGCGTCTGGCCTCAAAAAGTTCGGCGACACGTGGTAAACCACCTGTGATATCGCGTGTTTTCGCTATACTTCTGGCAATCTTTGCAATCACATCACCAGCGTGGATAGCCTGTCCGTCCGAAACTTGCAAATGAGCACGTGTTGGCAATATAAATGAGGCCCGCTTTACGCCTTCAGCATCTACAATTGTTACAGATGGACTCAGGTTACGCAAGCGTGATTCAATTATTACACGTTGCTTCAAACCAGTTGTGTCATCGAGCTCTTCTCGCATCGTCACGTTTTCTTTGATATCATCATAGCGAATAAAACCATCGGTAGTGGAGATAATGCTCGCCGTATAAGGGTCCCAATTGAATAGGACCTTATTCTTCTCAACTACATCACCATCCTGTACATTGACCGCTGCTCCGTAAGGGACAATAAATTGGGAAATTACACGATTATTGTCATCGATAAGCTTGAGCTTGGCATTTCGGCCTACAGCAACTGTTGTTAAGTCTTCTTGCTGAACAGCTTTCAGGTTCTCAATAACAATATTCCCGGCCTGACGTGCCGTAATATGGGATTGAGCAGCAATACGTGAAGCTGTACCGCCGATGTGAAAAGTACGCAGAGTCAACTGTGTTCCCGGCTCGCCAATAGACTGGGCAGCCATAACACCAACCGCTTCGCCATGGTTCGTGATGTTTCCAGTTGCCAGATTGCGCCCATAACATTTGGCACACACACCTCGTTCAGATTCACAGGTGAGCACTGAACGTATATAAACATTATCAATTCCAGCATCGGAGATTAAATCGGATGTTTCTTCGCTAATCAGACTGCCAGATTCAACAATTATATCACCAGATTCAGGGTCGTAAACATCTTCAGCAGCAACACGGCCAAGGATTCTATCACGAATCGGTTCAATAACTTCTTCGCCTTCTTTTAAATCACCAATACGAAGGCCCAGAATTGTCCCACAATCGTCTTTCGAAATGATAACATCCTGCGCCACATCGACTAAACGACGCGTCAGATAACCGGCATCAGCCGTTTTAAGCGCGGTATCTGCGAGACCTTTACGCGCACCGTGTGTTGAAATAAAGTATTCGAGCACGGATAAACCTTCACGGAAATTTGCCGTAATTGGGTTTTCAATTATTTCACCCATCTGACCGGTCATTTTCTTTTGCGGTTTCGCCATAAGTCCGCGCATACCGGCAAGCTGCCGGATTTGTTCTTTTGAACCTCTGGCGCCAGAGTCGGCCATCATATAAACCGGATTAAAACCATCCTGATCTTGTTCGAGGTGAGCAAACAACTTATCAGCAACATCACTTGTGACGTGTGTCCAGATATCGATAATTTTATTGTAGCGTTCACCATCGGTGATTATACCGTTTTCATACTGCTTTTGAATAGTATCAACGCGGGCGGTCGCATCTTCCAATAACGCAGCTTTTTCTTCAGGAATTTTAACATCTTCGATGCCAACCGTGGACCCGGAGAGCATTGCGAATTCAAATCCCATACGCTTAATATTATCCAGGAAGTTGGCACATTCATAATTTCCAAGTTCCTTGTACACATCTGAGATAATTTCTTCAATGCGTTTTTTCGTTAACAACTCATTAATATATCCGATACCATCAGGTACGATCATGTTAAAAATAATCCGGCCTGCGGTAGTTTCGCGTTTCTTATCGCTAAAACGGACTTTTATCTTTGCATGAAGAGATATCTTCCTGTTATTATATGCAATTAACGCTTCCTCAGGGCTCGACATCAGCTTGCCTTCGCCCATTGATCCTTTGCGGCTTTTGGTCATATAATATAACCCGAGTACAATATCCTGACTCGGAATGGCAAGTGGCCTTCCACTTGCTGGAGAAAGAATATTATGACTCGAAAGCATCAGCAGACGTGTTTCAACCTGGGCGTAACTCGATAGCGGCAAGTGAACGGCCATTTGGTCACCATCAAAGTCAGCGTTAAACGCCGCACAAACTAACGGATGAACCTGAATAGCTTTTCCCTCAACCAAAATGGGTTGAAATGCCTGGATTCCAAGTCTGTGCAATGTTGGCGCACGATTGAGCATTACAGGATGATCTTTAATAATATCTTCCAGTAAATCCCAGACTTCGGCGCTCTTTTTATCCACAAGTTTTTTTGCACTTTTAACTGTCTTCACAAGCCCGTTTTGCACGAGACGTCGAATGACGAACGGCTTGAACAATTCAAGCGCCATATATTTTGGCAGTCCGCATTCGTGCAGGCGCAATTCTGGCCCAACAACAATAACTGAACGACCTGAATAGTCAATTCGTTTTCCGAGCAAGTTCTGACGAAAACGTCCCTGCTTCCCACGAAGCATATCGGAGAGTGATTTGAGTGGACGATTCCCATCGCCACGCACTGCGGCGGCTTTTCGACCATTGTCAAAAAGTGCATCGACAGCTTCCTGCAGCATTCGCTTTTCGTTACGCAGAATAACTTCCGGGGCCTTGATTTCCATCAATTTTTTAAGTCTGTTATTTCGAATAATAACACGGCGATAAAGATCATTTAAATCGCTTGTTGCAAAGCGGCCGCCTTCGAGGGGAACCAGCGGGCGTAATTCGGGTGGAATAACCGGCACGACCGACATTACCATCCATTCCGGCTTATTTCCGCTTTTCTTGAACAACTCAACTACTTTAAGGCGCTTCAGAGCATCATTTTTTCTCTGCGCTGAAGTTTCAGTATTCACGGCATGACGCAGCTCGCGTGACAACGGTTCCTGATCAACGTTTTTCAGAAGTTCGAGAATGGCGCCGCCGCCAATTTTGGCTTCAAACTTTTCACTCTCATCATCTTCCGGGAGATTTTCAGCTTCCGTCAAATAATTATAATAATCTTCTTCAGCAATCAGATCACCAGGCTGCAATCCCGTGGTTCCAGGTTTTGTGACAACATAAGACTCGTAGTAAATAATTCGTTCGAGGTCTTTAGGGCTGATACCAAGGATGTAGCCGATCTTTGATGGAAGTGATTTCCAAAACCAAATGTGGACGATAGGAACAGCAAGGGAAATGTGTCCCATGCGTTCACGACGAACACTTTTAGTTGTAACCTCAACACCACAGCGATCACAAATGATTCCTTTATAACGGATTCGTTTGTATTTGCCGCAGTGGCATTCATAATCGCGAACGGGTCCAAAGATTTTTTCACAGAATAAACCGTCTTTTTCTGGTTTAAAACTGCGGTAATTTATTGTCTCAGGCTTGGTTACTTCACCGTGAGAACGTTCAAGAATTTTATCTGGCGATGCCAGTTTAATGCCGATTGCTTTAATGTTGCGACGAAAGGCACTTTCTTGCTTTTGAAAGAAATTCAAGGTTTCACCTCCACACTTGTTGATTGAGTGTGTACACGTTGAAAAAAAGCGTAATTTTTACTTGCGCTAACAAATAAAAATACGGAGCAGGACACATTCTGCTCCGCAATTATATTTAATTTTTAAATATTACTATTACCGTTTGAAACGTCTTCGATAAGCTCTACATCAAGACCCAATCCTTGCAATTCTCGAATAAGAACGTTAAATGATTCCGGCAGGCCGGGTTCAGGAAGGTTGTCACCCTTCACGATCGCTTCATACACTTTACTACGGCCGCGAACGTCATCTGATTTCACGGTCAATATTTCTTGTAGAGTATGTGCAGCGCCATATGCTTCCAGGGCCCAGACTTCCATTTCACCAAAACGCTGGCCACCAAATTGCGCTTTTCCACCAAGTGGCTGCTGCGTAATAAGTGAATATGGTCCAATGGAGCGGGCGTGAATTTTATCTTCCACCAGGTGGGAAAGTTTAAGTATATAAATCAGACCAACTGTCACTTCTGATTCGATGGGTTCTCCGGTACGGCCATCCGTCAGCGCGGTTTTACCACTTTCCGGTAATCCGGCTTTTTTCATTTCACCGAGAACTTCATCGTAACTCGCGCCATCAAAAACTGGCGTTGCGTATTTTACACCTAATTTTCCCGCTGCCCAACCAAGCTGGGTTTCAAAAATCTGCCCTAAGTTCATACGTGAAGGAACGCCAAGTGGATTTAAAACAATATCTACCGGTGTGCCATCAGTCATATAAGGCATATCTTCCATCGGGACAATTTTAGCGACGACACCTTTATTTCCGTGGCGCCCCGCCATTTTATCGCCAACTGCCAGCTTACGCTTTTTAGCGACGTAAACTTTGGCAAGCTGAACAATACCTGGGGGAAGTTCATCACCAACGACGATTTTAAGCTTGTTACGCTCAAATTCTTCGTTGATATCTTGCAGCTTTTCTATATAGGATTTAACGATTTCGACAGCAAGATTGTTTTCGTTTTCGCTTGCGGTAAATCCAACCGACAATTCAATATTTTCGACATCCAGAGATTGGACAACCTCGCTATCAAAAACAACATTTTTATTCAGGATGAAACTGCCGTCAACTTTGTTTTGAATCGCGACAGATTTTTGACCGCGGAGAACTATATCCAACTTGGAATTTAAGAGCTCTTTTACACGCTGCTCTTCTTTTTCTTTCCAGATTTCAAGTTTTTCGAGTTCCAGCTTATCCTGTTTTTTAGTTTTTGCATCTTTCTTTTTGCGGGAAAAGAGCTTTGTATCGATAACAATTCCACTTAATCCCGGCGGTGCTTTCAAACTTGCGTCTTTCACATCACCGGCTTTCTCACCGAAGATCGCTTTTAACAGCTTTTCTTCAGGAGTCGGATCCGTTTCACCTTTTGGTGTCACTTTTCCGACGAGAATATCGCTGGGATGCACTTCAGCACCAATCCGAATTATACCATTTTCGTCAAGATTTTTCGTTGCTTCTTCACTGACATTTGGTATTTCACGGGTCAACTCTTCTTCACCACGTTTGGTATCGCGAACCTGTAATTCGTACACATCAATATGAATTGAAGTGTAAACATCGTCGCGTACGACGCGTTCAGATATCACGATTGCATCTTCAAAATTGTAGCCCCGCCACGGCATAAATGCAACCATCACATTTCTACCCAAGGCCAATTCGCCATTTTGAGTTGCAAAACCATCGGCGATGACTTGCCCTTTTGCTACTTTTTGCCCAGGAACAACTATCGGTTTCTGATTGATACAAGTATCCTGATTTGACCGCATAAATTTGGTCGTCGGATAACGGTATAAACCATCTTCAGAAAAACTGAGCAAATTATCGCGATCGTCCTCGGCCACATTTCTATCCTGACGCACAACGATCTCATCAGCACTAACACTTTCAATGACACCGTCAACATCCGAAACGATCAGGGCACGAGAATCCCGGGCCACTTTTTCTTCCATTCCAGTACCAACAACGGGTGAATCCGGTTGCAGTAATGGCACCGCCTGACGCTGCATATTTGAGCCCATCAGAGCTCTGTTCGCATCATCGTGTTCAAGGAAAGGAATGAGAGAGGCAGCTGCAGATACAATTTGATTCGGAGAGACATCAATATAATCAACTGCATCGGGCGAGACTATCGGGAAATCTCCTTTATCACGTACTTTTACTTTGTCACGTTCAAAAGACCCGTTTTCCTTTAATGGAGCATTTGCCTGGGCAATGATAAAATTATCCTCATCATCGGCAGTCAAATATTCAATCTCGTTCAAAACTTTTCCGGATTTGACAGGCCGATACGGCGTCTCAATGAACCCAAATTCATTAATTCGCGCATAGGTAGTCAATGAAGAAATCAGGCCGATATTAGGACCTTCCGGTGTTTCAATCGGACAGAGCCGGCCGTAATGCGTATAGTGAACATCACGCACCTCAAATCCTGCGCGTTCACGGGTTAAACCACCCGGTCCCAGCGCTGAGAGTCGACGTTTGTGTGTCATTTCAGACAATGGATTTGTCTGATCCATAAACTGGGAAAGCTGGCTCGTACCAAAAAATGTATTTATAACTGAAAGTATTGTGCGAGCATTAACCAAGTCTTGCGGTGTCAGTTTTTCACTGTCCCGCAAATTCATTCTTTCCTTGATCGTACGCGCCATTCGAGATAACCCGACGCTCATTTGCGCTGAGAGCTGTTCACCCACAGTTTTAATACGGCGATTGCCCAGGTGATCGATATCATCACTGGAGCGTTTACCCAACCGCATTTCCATGAGATATTTGATTATTTGAATCAAATCGTCCCGGGTGAGTACAGCATTATCGACCGCAACTTCAAGATTGAGTTTCTTGTTTAATCGATAGCGGCCCACTTCACCAAGATCGTATCTTTTTGCATTGAAAAAGAGACGCTCAAGGAAATTTCGCGCCGTATCGACATCGGGTGGATCACCGGAACGCAGGTTTCGGTATATAAATTCTAACGCTTCAGCTTCATTGTTTGTCGCATCTTTTCGCAACGTATTACTTATTAGTTCGGGGCCCAGGGTCGCCTCGTGTAACAGGAAGGATACCTTTTTAACACTCGACTCAGAAATTTTTTCCAACGTTTCCTCAGTCAATGTTTCATGGGCTTCGATTAAAAGCTCGCCTGTTTCAAAATCGATGACATCTTCGATAACAACTCGACCGACGTGCTTTTTTACCTTAATTTTTGAAACAGCAATCTCTTCGATGAGATTGAATAATTTGAGTATCGTGTTATTGTCAGAATATCCGAGCGCACGCAACAAAGTTGTGACCGGGAATTTTTTACGTCTATCAATGTAAACATAAAGAATATCATTGATATCCGTTGTAAACTCCACCCATGATCCGCGTAACGGGATGATACGTGCAGAATGTAATTTTGCACCATTCGGGTGATCGGCTTCATCAAAAAACACGCCTGGTGAGCGGTGCAATTGACTGACAATTATACGTTCAGCGCCGTTAATAACAAAAGTACCCCGGTTGGTCATATACGGTAAATTTCCAAGATAAACAACCTGTTCGGTTGTATCCTTGAATTCACTCGATCCGGAGTCGTCTTTAGCAGAAAGGCGTAGCTTGGCCTTAAGAGGAGCTGAATAGGTAATTCCGCGCTCTTGACATTCGGCAACACTGGATTTCGGATGCTCGACATAATAGTCGACGAATTCCAGTAGAAAATTTTCCCGACTGTCTACAATCGGGAAAATACCGGTAAAAACTGCCTGTAGGCCTTGATCCTTTCTTTTATTAGGCACTTCGTTTGCCTGAAGAAATTCTTCAAACGAACGCAGCTGAATATCGAGCAGATCAGGTAGATCAATAACTGATTTCAGCTTTGAAAATGAAACTCGCCTGTTAAAAGGGCCATTGTAGGTCATTCAAAAACCATCCTCTGGCAATTGGTTTTAAGATTATTTTACTTCCACAGAAGCGCCAACTTCTTCAAGCTTGGCTTTAATATCTTCTGCTTCGTCCTTCGATACTGCTTCTTTTACTGGTTTTGGAGCTGAATCAACCAATTCTTTGGCTTCTTTCAATCCAAGACTGGTAATTGTACGAACAACTTTAATTACCTGAATTTTCTTCGCACCAGCACCTGCCAAAATTACATCGAATTCGGTTTTTTCTTCAGCAGCTTCGGGGTCACCGCCAGCTGCAGCACCGGCAACAGCCATCACAGGCGCTGCGGCACTTACACCAAATCGTTCTTCAAGAGCCTTAACCAACTCGTTAAGTTCTTTTACGGACATATTTTCTATCGACTCGATGAAGTTGTCGAGTTGACCTTTTGTTTCTGCGGCCACGGCGTTTCCTCCTTGGTCTCATTGAATTGTTTGCAAGTTATACGGAAATACTTGTTATGTATACTGCTTAGCAGTTATTGATTTTCTTTTTTCTCTTGAATAGCGCCCAAAACAGTAACAAACTGTCGCAGGACACCGGAGAGTGTGTTCACCAATCCGGAAATTGGATTGTTCATCGCACCGACCATTTTCGCCAGCAATTCTTCCCTGGTGAGCCATTTTGAAATATTTTCAACTTCGCTCCCAGGCAAAACATCACCATCGATCATGCAAGCCTTCACTTCAGGCTTTGGATGATTTTTAAGAAATTTGGTTATAACACGAGCTGGACTGGCGGGATCATCATATCCAATTGCCAGAGCTATGGGGCCCTGAAAATATTCGATCAATTCATCCTGCCCGGCTTTTTTTGCTCCAAAACGCGCCAGCGTATTTTTTATCACCAAATATTCTACTTTTTCCTCTGTGAAACGTTTTCTGAGGTCAGTAATAGCTTCGACGCTCAGCCCGCTATAGTCAGTTAGATAAATACTTTTAGCGGTGGTCAGTTTCTCGGAGAGCCTTTCGACTTCCGCGACCTTTTCGGGGCGCGGTTCTCTTGCATATGCTTCCATAATATCTTTCGCCCTCAATCTGCGGCTGTTAGACTAATGAATTTTTATCAATACGAATTCCAGGCCCCATCGTGCTACCGATGGTCACGCTACGCATATACTGGCCTTTTGCAGCCGGTGGGCGCAATCGTTGCACAACTTCAAGAAATGTTCTGATGTTTTCTTCAAGTTTATCATGCTCAAACGATGCCTTGCCAACGCCAACATGCAGAATTCCATATTTATCAACACGGAACTCGATTTTACCAGCTTTCACATCTTTTACTGCGCTCGCGACATCCATGGTCACAGTGCCGGCTTTCGGATTTGGCATCAATCCGCGTGGCCCTAATACTCGACCTAATTTTCCAACTTGAGCCATGACATCCGGCGTAGCAATCACGACGTCAAAATCGTACCAGCCACCCTGAATTTTGTTAACCATGTCGTCAAATCCGACAAAATCAGCACCCGCATCAGAAGCTTCACTTGCTTTTGCATCCTTGGCAATAACAAGCACCCGGACATCTTTTCCAGTTCCGTTGGGCAACGCTACCGTACCACGCACAACCTGATCTGCGTGACGTGGATCAACGCCCAAACGAATAGTCACTTCAACGGTTTCATCAAACTTGGCAGTCGCCCCATCTTTAACCAGCTTAATGGCATCTTCCAAAGAATAATCTACCCCGGGGGATACATTTTTCTGCGCTTCGTTAAACCTTTTGCTATGTTTCATCTACACATCCTAAAATTCAAATAAATTTTAGCCTTCGACTACGATACCCATGCTGCGAGCCGTTCCTTTAACCATTTCCATTGCCGCTTCAACATCATTCGCATTCAGGTCTGGCATTTTTACTTCAGCAATCTCCTTAACCTGATCATGCGTTACCTTACCCACTTTATCACGATTTGGCTCCCCGGATCCTTTTTCAAGGCCAGCAGCTTTTTTCAGCAAAACTGCTGCGGGTGGAGTCTTTGTAATAAAAGTAAAGGATCTGTCTGCAAACACTGAAATAACGACCGGAATAATCAACCCGGCTTTATCCTGTGTTTTTGCATTAAAAGCTTTGCAAAACTCCATAATATTGACACCATGCTGACCCAGGGCCGGCCCGACGGGAGGGGAGGGATTGGCTTGACCTGCGGGAATTTGCAGCTTAATAAGGCCTACTATCTTCTTTGCCATGAATATTCCACCGTACTCTTAATTTTCAAGTTCGACTTGTAAAAAGTCAAGTTCAACAGGCGTTGACCTGCCAAAAATACTAACTCTAACTTTTACTTTTTTCTTCTCTTCATTAATTTCTTCGATAAACCCGGTAAAATCCGTAAATGGACCATCTGTCACCCGAATTGGATCACCCATCTGAAACGGGATTTCAACGCGTTCTTCCGAACCAACTTCATCGACGCGGCCGAGTATCCTGTCCACCTCATCCTGACGCAAAGGCTGTGGTTGATTTCGCGGCCCCACAAAATTTGTAATGCCGGGTGTATTAACAATCAAGTGGCGCGTTTCTTTGCTGAGTTCCATCTCAACAAGCATATATCCCGGAAAAAATACTTTATTACGGGTTCTTTTTTTGCCCTGGCGTATTTCCGTTACTTGCTCGGACGGGATAAGTATCTGTTCGATCTTTTCAGACATCCCGGCCAGCTCAGCTTCGTTCTCCAAATGAGCTTTTACTTTCTGCTCATGACCGGAAAGAACATGCAATGCATACCATTTAAGCTCAGCGCCCGTGTTATTTTCAATATTTTCCGCCACGCATCCATCCTAGGCTTGATTTAATACAAAAGGAAAACTAAGTAGCTTAACCCTTTGTCCACTAAAAAAATGTATAAAGCTAAAAAGAGCGACAAAGCGATAACAACCCAGGTATTACTTTTCAATGAATCAAAAGTCGGCCAACTCACCTTGGTAAGCTCAGCTTTAACCTCTTCAATAAACTTTACAGGTTTTTGTAATATTGCCATTCTCTCTGTCTCTCTCCAATTAATATCGAAGTCGTTACAATTAGCAGGTCTGGAGGGACTCGAACCCCCAACCCCCGGTTTTGGAGACCGGTGCACTAGCCAATTGTGCTACAGACCTAAATTTAAAAGCAGTCCCCAAGTTATTATTTTTTATGCACAAATATACACTCGCTAATGCGAAATCGAGAGCTCACGACCGGATTTGAACCGGTGACCTCTTCCTTACCAAGGAAGTGCTCTACCGACTGAGCTACGTGAGCGCTTCACATGCAGAAGAGCGGGAGACGGGATTCGAACCCGCGACCAACAGCTTGGAAGGCTGTGACTCTAGCCAACTGAGTTACTCCCGCATATTTTAAAGACAAAAAAACCCCATATTTCACAGCATACAAATCAATTGTTCATTTTAGAAACCATTGGAGTCCTAAAAGATGGGAAGCAATCGATGAATATAACAGGATAAATAGGGGCAACAAACCAATATTTCTACTATTCAGTGGGGAGAGGAGGATTCGAACCTCCGAAGGCATTGCCAACAGATTTACAGTCTGCCCCGTTTGGCCACTCTGGAATCTCCCCGCGATAAAGCCACCAGCAGGAGTCGAACCCGCGACCCACTGATTACAAATCAGTTGCTCTACCAACTGAGCTATGGTGGCGAAATATTTCAAAAAAACTATATTATCGCGTTTTAAGAACAGCCAAATAATATACAAAAAAAATTGAGCATGTCAAGATTATTTTGATTTTTTATTTTCTCCATCGCCATGTGGTTCCAGATGCGGAATCTTCAAGAAGAATTCCCGCTTCTGTGAGGTCATCACGGAGCTGATCGGCCAACACCCAGTTCTTCTCTTTACGCAATGAATGCCGCAATTTTATCACCGTTTGCATCACGTTATCCATACGCTCAAAATCGATACCATCACGCGTCTTGTCGATTATGCCAAGAAAACGATCATAGCCATCAAATTTCATCTGTACCCAGGACAAAATGTCCTTTTCCGGGCCATCAGCAACACCATCATCAATATATTTATTTACTTCGCGAACCATATCGAAAAGTTTGCCAATGACGGCTGGTGTATTGAAATCATCTTCCATGGACGCAATCAATTCGCCATCAAGACTTTCAATCCGCTCATAAAACTCTTCGAGCCGTTTGGAGTTTTTAATATTTTCCGCATTAAATTCTTCGCGATTTTCTGGAATCAAATCCATCAGTTTTTTATAAGTTAAAGAGAGGCGCTCCGCAGTCGTGCGTGCGGCATTTAATCCCTCTTCGGAGAAATCGATGGGCCCACGATAATGCTTCTGCAAAAAGAAAAGCCGAATAGCAGCCGTTGGATACAATTCCATCAACTCGCGAGCGGTGATAAAATTGCCCAAAGATTTGGACATTTTCTCACCCTTCATATCGAGGAAACCGTTGTGCAACCAATATTTGGCAAATACATCACAGCCGGTTGATGCACAACTTTGGGCAATTTCATTTTCATGATGCGGGAAAATCAGGTCTTGCCCTCCCCCATGAAAATCGAAAGATTGGCCGAGAAATTTCATCGACATGGCTGAGCATTCGATATGCCAACCCGGGCGGCCGTTACCCCAGGGGCTCGGCCACGAAGGCTCACCCTGTTTTGCTTTTTTCCACAAAACAAAATCAGCCGGATTTTTTTTGAGTTCATCAACTGCGACGCGTTTCCCAGCCTGCAGATCTTCCACCTTTTTCTTAGATAGCCGCCCATATTCTTCAAATTGGCTGACATCATAAAATACATCGCCGGCGGTAGGGTAAGCGGCCCCTTTCTCAACCAGACTGCTGATGATACCAATAATTTCTTCGATGTGGTCAGTGGCTCTGGGATAGACATCCGCCGGCCGGACGCCCAATTTTTGAATATCTTCGAAAAACGCATTAATGTAGCGATCAGCAATTTCCTTGCTCGTTACGCCCTCATCTTTGGCGCGATTGATTATTTTATCATCGATATCGGTCAAATTCATCACGTAGCGCACATTGTAGCCACGCGAAATCAGAAAGCGGCGGATGACATCAAAAATGATAAAAGGCCGGGCATTGCCGATGTGAAAATAATCATAAACCGTTGGACCACAAACGTAAAACCCCGTATAGTCTGGATTTATAGGCACAAACTTTTCTTTTTTACCCGATAATGTATTGAAGATTTTTAAACTCATTCTTTCTCCTGTATCAAGCGCATGAAATTTTTCACGCGCGCTTCATCGACCTGTGCAGTCACCTTTCCATCTTTTTTGAAAGCCGTCCCGACAATCATCGCGTCGGCGCAGGATAAAAGTGAAGCTATGTTTTCGGCATCCACCCCACTGCCTAAAATTATTGCAGCCTTTGGAACAGCCTTTTTAATCTGTTCCAATTCTGCGCGATCAACCGGGGCGCCCGTCATGGTTCCACTACAAATTACAGCGTCGGCACAAGAGCGCTCAATTAATTCCTGCGCTTCTTCAGCAACAGGCCGCTTGATCAGGGGGGCGCCGTGTTTTACCTGCACATCCGCGAAAATTTTCAGTTCGGGATTGAGCCGATGTTTCAATCGGACAATCGCGTGCGCTTTTGATTGCAATACTCCCTGATCAGTCACCGTGGCACCATTAAAAACATTCACTCGAATAAATTGGGCGCCGGTTGCAGTTGCAATGGCTACGGCAGCCGCGCCATCATTGCGTAAAACATTTATCCCGAACGGAAGCGATATTTCCTGCTTCAATTCTGCTACCAAAGCCGCAAATCCGGCAATCGTTTCCGCCGGTACGGTATCCGGGAAAAAAGGGACATCGTTAAAATTTTCAAATAGTAATCCATTAACGCCGCCATTTTGCAGAGCAAATACATCCTCTCTGGCCGCTGCGACCACTTCCTCCAGCTTGCCAGAAAAAAATGGCGAGCCCGGCAGCGCTTTTAAGTGCACCATGCCGATGACGGGTATATTGCATAAAAAGAGGGATTTCATCATATTTTGTTGCAAAATTTTTCCTGGCCGGGTGATCAAAAAACCTGGCAAGCCTGAAACATTTTAGTTGTTTAAGTTCAATGCAGATTTGATCAATTTTTTGCAGCGTTTTTTGCCGAAAATATCAACCACTTTTGGCAGTTCTGGCCCGTGGATTTGCCCAGTCAGAGCCACGCGGACGGGCATCCACAAATCCTTGCCCATCACGCCGGTTTCAACGCTGACAGTCTTCATGATTTTCCTGAATTGGGCAAAATCCAGTTTTTCTACTTTCTCCACTTGCCGTAAAAAAGACCAAAATACTTTTTGCGTTGATTCTTTTTCAATCATTTGTACAGCCTCAGGGGTTGCCGGGCGAACTTTTTCTGCGAAAACAAATTCCAATTTTTCAATGCTGTCCTTCAGGCGTTCCAAATTTTCCTGCACTAAAGACACTATCTGTTCCAGAACGGCTCGCTCCGGCAGACGGTATCCTGCACTTTGTAAATAAGGCAAACATAGATCCGTCAGCTCAGCGATATCCAATGCACGAATGTAAGTTCCATTCATCCATTCCAGTTTTTCGACATTAAACACAGCCGGTGATTTGGAAACGCGGGAAAAATCATATTCTTCGATCAATCTTTCGACCGATAAAATCTCATCGCCGCTGGGTGAAGACCAACTTAGCAGGCTCATAAAATTCACCAGCGCCCGGGGCAGAAATCCGTCATCCGCATAGCCTTTAACAGATGTCGCACCGTGTCGTTTCGAGAGCCGCGTGCGGTCATCCCCCAGAATCATCGGGATGTGGGCAAATTTCGGTGGCGTCCAACCGAGCGCTTTGTAAACAGCTATTTGCTTCGGTGTATTCGATAAATGATCGTCACCCCGAATGACATGGGACATTTTCATTAATCCGTCATCGATGACACAGACAAAATTATAAGTAGGCGTGCCATCACTGCGCACGATGACAAAATCACCCGTACTGCCTGCCGGAAATGTGAGCTCACCTTTGACGATATCGGTAAACATAATATCTTCATCCGGGTATTTCAAACGAACCACTGGTTTGCGACCTTCGGCAAGAAAATCCTGTTTTTCTTTTTCGGTGAGATTGCGGTGACGGCAATCGTACCAGGCATCGGTATTGCCTGCTGCCAGGGCTTTTTCCCGCATTTCATTCAGCTCATCAGGGGTGCAAAAACAGTGATAAGCCTGGCCATTGGCAAGAAGCTTATTTTCATATTTTTGATAAATTTGCGTACGATCCATTTGACGGTAGGGGCCGAATTTCCCACCCACATCCGGGCCCTCGTCCCAATTCATGCCAAGCCATTTCAGGTCACGGTAGATTCCTTCTTCACTTTCCCTGGAAGATCTTTCAAGATCGGTATCTTCAATTCGCAGAATCAATTTCCCCCCCGAATGCCGTGCAAACAGCCAATTTAAAATTGCTGTTCGGGCGTTGCCAATATGCAATTTGCCGGTTGGGCTTGGGGCAAATCGTACTCGTATTTCCTGGGTCATCTAAACTATTCCTTTTCAGAAGGAGTACAAATTTTGATAAAATCAGTGAGGTAAACTGGAGTTTTCTTAAAACTGTTTTTCAGCAAGTTCGGTTAAAAAGAGAGACTGTAACAATCAAAAAATTATACGGATATCAATTATAATTGAATTTTCACCGCCGGAATGGCTACTCACGATGTTTCGTGGATCCGCGAAATCAACGCAACGGCATGCACAGCGACGCCTGCGCCTTTTCCGATAAAACTCATGCCTTCCGAGGTTGTCGCTTTCACTGAAACGGCGTCGACTTCTATCTGTAGGCACTCTGCAATATTTTTGCGCATGCTTTCGATGTGCGGTGCAATTTTAGGTCGTTCAATCACGATCGTCGAGTCTACATTTACGACGGAATAACCGTGCTTGTTCAGCAAAGTATTAATTTCGCGCAACAGCAATAAACTCGAGAAATTGGCATACGCAGGATCTGTATCCGGGAAATGTTTTCCCAGATCACCCAGGGCGGCTGCACCCAAAATGGCGTCACCGATTGCATGAAGCAAAACATCGGCATCGGAATGCCCCTGCACGCCCTTTTCAAATGGAATCGTGACGCCACCCAAAATCAGGAGTCGTTTTTTCTTCAATGGATGTACATCGTAGCCGAAACCCACTCTCATAAATCTCTATCCCTCAAAATCAATTCTGCAATTTTCAAATCGTGCTCATCGGTGATTTTTATATTCGTACTGTGCCCATCGACAACAGCCACAGATTCGCCATTTTTTTCCAGCACCATGGCTTCGTCGGTGGCTGCGAATTTTTCATTTTTAGACTGCAAAAGCAACGGTTTTAAGTTCTCAATAATAAATCCCTGCGGTGTTTGAATTGCACGCAATCTCTCACGCTGCAGCGTTTGTTGAACTCGATCATTTTCTATTTCTTTAATCGTATCGGTAACCGGAATCGCCGGAATTACCCCATTATTCGTGCTCAAACCTGCAATAATCCGATCGATAATTGCAGCGGTAACCAGCGGTCGGGCACCATCGTGAATCAAAACGGGTCCGGTTGCATCGTCAAGCGCATTTAGACCCGCGAGCACCGAGTCCTGTCTTTCCGCCCCACCGCCGACAATTCGTTGTACTTTGTCAAATCCAAATCGATCGACAATTTCCTCATCGATAAAATAAAGCCAGTCATCGGGTCCAACCACAACAATTTTGTTGATCGAAGAATGATTTTCAAATACCGCAATTGAATGGGCGAGAACCGGTTTGCCGGCAAGATCCAGAAATTGCTTCGGTGTTTCACCACCGAAACGCAGCCCTTTTCCGCCTGCGACGATGACAACTCCAAGTTGCATCGCTCTTCCTTAAATAACCAGCATGGCATCGCCATAACTATAGAATCGAAACTTGCTTTCAATTGCTTTTTTATAGGCATCAAAAACCAAATCATGCCCTGCAAATGCAGAAATGAGCATCAGCAAAGTCGAAGCCGGCAGATGGAAATTGGTGACAAGACGATCGATTATTTTAAAATTGTAAGGTGGATAGATAAATTTATCTGTCCAGCCTTTATCCGGTTTTACCCAGCCTTCTGAGGTTACCTGCGTTTCCAGTGCACGAACAACGCTTGTTCCAACAGCCGTGATTTTGCCGCCATTTTTCATCGTATTATTAATAATTTCTGCGCTTTCCGGTGAAATCTCATAATACTCGCTGTCCATTTTATGCCGACCCAGGTCTTCAACGATCACCGGACGGAAACTTCCGAGTCCCAAATGGAGAACAACAGGAACAACAGAAACACCTTTTTTCCGCAAAGCATCAAGCAATGCTTCGGTGAAATGCAAACCGGCGGTTGGGGCCGCTACGGCGCCGCGAACTTTCGCATACACCGTCTGATAGCGCTCTTTATCCATCGGTTCCGGCTCGCGGTCAACATAGGGTGGCAGCGGCGAGCGGCCGATACGGTCAATAATATCGAAAAAATCGCCTTCGAAATTAAATCGCACGACACGTCCGCCGGAAACCGTGTTATCGATGACATCGCACATCAGCTCAGAACCGATGCTCAAGCGATTGCCCACCCGTACTTTGCGTGCCGGTTTGACCAAAACTTCCCACAGGCCGCCTTCGAGTTGGCGCAGCAGAAAGATTTCTACCTCGGCATCGGTTTTATCTTTCGTTCCCATCAATCGCGCCGGGAATACCCGCGTTTCATTGATAACAAGACAATCGCCTTCGTTAAATTGATTAACGATATCTTTAAATTTCATTTCTTCCGTTTCATTGGTTTCACGGTTGACAACCATCAATCGCGATCCATCACGCGTTTCAGCCGGGTATTGGGCAATGAGTTCGTTTGGTAATTCATACTTAAAATTGGTTAATTTCATATTGTGCCTCGAGTTTGTTTAATAAAGAAAGTTGCAAATTCGTTGAACTGCTTCTGCAACTAACTTTTAAAAAGTGGAAATTCAATTTAACTTTTTTTGCGCTCCGAGCTGATAGCCCGAACTGCTCTTAATATTTTGGAAGAAATTAACTCCGTCCGGCTCCTGAAAAACCTGCCGCACATTAATCAGCAGAATCGAACAGATTTTTTTGGTTGCGGCCAGGTTTGCGTGTAATTTTTAAATGATCCAAAGCCAGTTGAGTTACCATTCTACCACGTTGTGTTCGTTTGATAAATCCTTCCTGAATAAGGTATGGTTCATATATTTCTTCAAGTGTTTCACCCTTTTCGCCGATCGCGACAGCCAGGGTTCCGACTCCCACCGGACCACCATTAAATTTTTCGATTAGTGTGTGTAAAATGCGTTTATCCATATCGTCAAGGCCTCGGGCATCGACGTCGAGACGGCCAAGACTATGCAGCGCTATTTCAAGGTCAATTTCAGTTTTCCCGGCAATTTGTGCAAAATCGCGCACACGGCGTAAAAGCCGGTTTGCCACCCGGGGTGTTCCGCGGGAACGCCGGGCAATTTCTTCTGATGCGACGGGCACTAAATCAACCTCAAGCAGTTTTGCCGAACGCATTAAAATTCTCTGCAAATCTTCAGCTTGATAATAATCCAGCCGGGAAACAACACCGAAACGAGCCCGCATCGGTGAGGTGAGCTGGCCGGCCCGCGTGGTTGCCCCGACAAGGGTGAACTTCGGCAAATTCAACTGAATTGTGCGGGCATTTGCACCTTTATCGATAATTATATCGAGCTTAAAATCTTCCATCGCGGGATAAAGGTATTCTTCAACAACTTTGCCCAGCCGATGTATTTCATCAATGAACAGGACATCGTTTTCCTGCAGATTGGTTAATATGCCGGCCAAATCGCCGGGTTTTTCCAACGCCGGTCCGGAGGTGACCCGAATTCCTGATTCCATTTCAGCGGCGATAATATTTGCCAGCGTGGTTTTACCGAGTCCCGGCGGACCGTAAAACAAAACATGATCCAGGCTCTCGTTGCGCCCGCGGGCCGCCTGAATAAAGACATGCAAATTTTCTTTCAACTTTTCCTGGCCGGTAAAATCAGCAAAAGAGCGCGGCCTTAGCGTGCGGTCGAACTCAATCTCATCTGAAAAAATATCAGGATTTGTTGGATTTTGTGACTTTTCTTCTGTCAACTATAACCGCCGCAACGCTTCTTTTATTAAGCCTTCCATTGTATCAGCCGGGCCATCTTGTACAATTTTATCTAAAATTTTTACTACACTGGCTTTTGAATAACCCAGCGACACCAGCGCCAGGACAGTATCATCAAAAACACTGGACCCTGAAATGCGTGCTGATTTTCCAGAAGTAATTCCAGAACGCGCATATTTATCTTTGAGTTCCAGAACCAGCCGTTCAGCCGTTTTTTTGCCAATTCCGGGCAAACTTTTTAAACGGCTCACATCGTTCATCACGATAGAATCACGGAAATTGGGAAAATTTGTCCCGCTGAGAATGCCTGTTGCTACTTTAGGACCGACTCCGGAAATACCGATTAGATCAAGAAAAAACTGCTTTTCATCTTTGCTGGCAAAACCGAAGAGCTGCATGCTGTCCTCGCGGACAATCATCGAGGTGTGAATGGACAGTTTTTGACCTTCTTGCGGCAGCTGATCATATGTCGAAACCGGAATTGAGATTTCGTAGCCAACGCCATTGACGTTTAACAAAATTTGAGTCGGTTGCTTGGCGATCAAAGTTCCTTCAAGAAAGGCAATCATGCGATTTATCTTTCAAATTTTACGCGATTTGCATGACAAATGGCGGCAGCAAGTGCGTCGCTAACATCGTGAAAGGTTTTTAAAGCGTCTGTGTTCAGAATAACTTGAACCATTCTTTGAACCTGATCCTTGGAAGCATTGCCGTTTCCCGTGACAGATTGTTTGATTTCTTTGGGTGAATAACTGGCAACAGGAATACGGTTATGAGCAGCGACAAGCAATATCGATCCCCTCGCATGGCCCAGTTTCAAGGCGATTTTCACATTCGCAGCGTAGATAACATCCTCAACTGCAAAAAAATCGGGTTGAAACTTCTCAGTTACAGCCTGCAATTCAGCGTAGATTTTTGCTAATCTGGCCGGGAATTCTAACTTCGTTGTTGTTGCAATAGTGCCAAAATCAACCAAACTTACTTGTCCGCGTGCATAATCAACAATCCCCCAGCCGGAACGCGTCAAACCTGGATCTACACCGACAATTCGCAATCTGTTTTTATTCGATTCAACCTTCAAATGCGGCCATTATTTCAGGATCAATATCAAAATTTGAATAAACATTTTGAACATCGTCATGGTCGTCAAGGAGTGCCATCAATTTAAGTGTTTGCTCTGCGGCTTTCCCTTCGACAGCAACTGTATTTTTCGGCACCATGACTTGATCAGCCGATTCAATTTTTGCTTGTCTTTCCTCTAATGCTTTTTGTACAGCATGTAAGTCAGCTGGTGGACAAAGAAGTGTACCCATCCCCTCGTCCAGTGAAAAATCATCAGCACCAACTTCGAGACTCAATTCCATGAGGTCATCCTCCGTCATGCCATCCGCTGCGATTACAATCTCGCCGCAGCGTTTGAAATTCCACCCAACCGAACCTGTTTCACCTAAATTGCCATTGTGTTTGCTGAGCAAATGGCGCACTTCGGCCACCGTGCGATTTTTATTATCTGTCAGGCATTGAATAATCAGTGCTGCGCCACCCGGCGTGTATCCTTCGTATACGATTTCATCGTAATTGACGCCCGGCAATTCACCCGTTCCTTTTTTGATGGCGCGATCAACATTAGCAGTCGGCATATTCGCACCACGCGCCGCTTGCACGGCTGTTCTTAGTCTCGGGTTTGATTCTTCATCACCACCGCCAGCGCGTGCTGCGACGGTAATTTCTTTTATGAGTTTTGTAAATATCTTGCCACGGGCAGAATCGTTGGCAGCTTTCTTGCGTTTTATTGTACTCCATTTCGAATGTCCAGACATGCCACCTCCACGTCAATCTTCCACATAAAAAATTTTAAATTCAACACACAGCATTTCGTCACTCTTCCCGCAGCAACCCGTCCAAATCCGTTCTATTGATTTTTGTACGAACGACCCAGGCACTTTTATAGCCTTTTCGAATGACCTTTTGCAATAATTCCTCGGCATCAGCACGAATTGCAAAATCTCCTACGCGTACTTTATAATAAGGGCTGTCAAAAATGGAATAGACTTCGGCATCCAGCTCAACGATGGCGTCATTTTGCACCGTACGTGCCTGTTCCGCATCTTGTGTTTGTAAAATCTGTATCCGATAACCAAGCGTTTGTTCATTTGTGCTCGCATTCGGAGTTGCCGAGGACAAATCAAAATCGTGGGATTTTATTTGTTTTTTGGATTTCGGAGAAACTGCGGAGACAGGCTCTTGCAGGCTGTTCGGGTCAAAATCTTCGTCGATAAGTTGGCTGTTTTCAACAGGAAGTCCTTTGTCTGTGGAATCGGAAATCGTAACTTTCGAGCCACTGCCGCATGCAGAAAACACAAACAGGACAATCAATCCAGTGATGCATTTTTTCATCGTCACCACCTGCTAAAATCGGTTTCAAATTTAATTTATAACTAATAATATGATAAAAAACTTTGTTAACACTATCGCAAAAGCGAACTGTGAATTTAATAAAAAAAAGTTGGAAAGTCAAGTAATATCAACAACTGTGCTGTTAATATGAACAGAGACAATCCTGTTGTTCGAATCAAAATTCAAGTAGTGAAAATTGAATCTATCCACATTGTGGCAAAAACGACAATTGTATAATTCTTGTTATCATTGTGCTTGCATTGCTGATTCGTGCTTGCTATTTTGCCAATCCTTTGACAGAATCGCTGAATCTTAAAGTTATGAGCCTTACAAATTTATGCCATTTTATGCTGACTCAACAATCTATTTTTTTGATTTTCTGCTGTTCGCAGCCTCCATGTTTTTCGCCTATGCTGAAATACATTACCGGATTCCATTTTTGGGAAGCCGCTATTACAAAAATGAGCCGGAAATTATAGCTGATATCCCACGGCGACTGGAACCAAACCACAGGATCCCGCTTCTGCTCATCGTCAAAGATGCGGATAAATTTCCGGTTTTCCTCGAAACGGTAAAACTGCAGATTTCCGGTAAAAATGATACCGAGCTCGAAATTGGCTTCGAGATAAATAAAAACATCGAAAGCACATTTTGGGAACGGATAATTGAGGTCGATGACAAAATTCCCTTTACCGGTCTGATTGAAATTTCTGTCCATATCGATTATAAAATCGGTGACAAGCGATTGCATTGTATAAATGACAATTATAAACGAACACGCCCCACCCCATTTTCGATATTCATGGCCGATACCCCGCTCCCCTACGCCCGGAATTATTTATCCGGTGACTTGCATGTGCACTCCAGTTTTACCGATGACCAGCTTGAATTTGGAGCATCGCCGGAAGCGACGGCGGCCTTGGCGCGTGCCATGGGACACGGCTTTGTCGGGATCACCGATCACTCCTACGATCTCGATGATTTACCCGACAATTATCTGATTAATGATCCGGTACAACAAAAATGGAAAAAATTTCAAAAAGACATCGCCGCTTTCAACTGCGAAAATAAGAATTTTGTCATCATCCCCGGCGAGGAGGTTTCCTGCGGAAACGCAAAAGGGGAAAATGCACATTTTTTGATTTTCAACAATTCTGCGCTGATTCCCGGAACCGGCGATGGCGGTGAAAAATGGCTTCAGTTCAAACCGGATTTAACAATCAGTGAAGTGATTAATAAACTGGCCAAAAATGCTGCTTGCTTTGCGTCACACCCGGAATCGAAGCCACCGATTTTCCAAAAATTATTACTCAACCGCGGTAAATGGCATCAGCAGGACTATCGAACACCCGGACTTCACGGAATTCAAATCTGGAACGGTGAAGAAAAAAATTCGCAAAAAACTTTCGAGATTTGGCGCCACTTGCTTTTATCCGGCCAACGCTTGTTTATTCTCGCCGGAACCGATGCCCACGGTAATTTTAATCGATTTCGCCAGATTACCAAACCATTGTGGGAAATGGCAGACGATCCGAATCTGCAAATTTTTGGCTCGCAGCGCAGTATAATTTACCAACCTGAAAAAGCCACCCCCGAAACATTAACACACGCGCTGCAAAATGGGGCTCTGGCGGTAACTTCCGGGCCATTTTTGGCGTTGCACGGGCAATGCGAAATGGAGCGCTTTATACCCATGGGCGGAGAAATCACCACCGCGATTGCACAACTGCATCTGCAAGCAATTTCTTCACCAGAATTTGGTGAAATAAAAAAAATCATCCTTTACCGGGGCGATTTAAATACCCAAAAAGAAGAAATTATTTGGCAAAAAAGTTCCTTTGTTGATCCTTTAAAAATAGAGGAAAGGTTTGAAGTTACCACAGAAGCTAATCAGTTGTTTTATTATCGTGCCGAATTGGTCGGAGAGCAGCGGATGCCGCTTAAAATGCAGGCATTAACCAACCCGATTTGGCATTCATTATCCTCTAAATGAAGGTAAATAAAATGGGAATTAAGATTTTGATTACCGGGGGCACGTTCGATAAAGAATACGACGAAATAACCGGTCAATTGCAGTTCAAAGACACCCACATCCCGGCGATGTTAAAAACAGCGCGTTCACGGTTGCCAATTCATGTTCGCAATATTATGATGGTCGACAGCCTGGAAATGAGCGATATTGACCGAAAAATAATTCTGGAAATTTGCAAAAAATCTGAGGAAGATAAAATAGTCATCACCCATGGAACCGACACGATGGAAAAGACGGCGCGTCAACTCGGAGAGGAAATAACCGGCAAAACAATTGTGCTCACCGGAGCCATGGTGCCATTTGCTTTTGGCAGCTCCGATGGATTTTTTAATTTAGGCAGTGCGCTTTCATTCGTGCAATCACTGCCCAATGGTGTTTATATTGCCATGAATGGGCGTTACTTCAACTGGGATAATGTTCGAAAAAACAGAGAATTGGGTGTATTTGAATCCATAAAATAGAAACTCAAACTACCTTGATTTCTTTCTCCGATTTTGCAACCGGTAAACTGAGAGAGAAAGCAACCCCACGATTTTCCACATTCCGCGCAATCAGCGAACTGCCGTGCAATTCAAAAATAGATTGGGCATTTGCCAGTTTCAGTGCGTTGTTTATATGCGACTCCGGCGCAGATATAAAATTAGTCAATTGCAGTAAATCATCGTTGCCGAGCAGATTTCCGGCTGCCTGAAAAGTAATCGAACACACCGATTCATTCGCATCTGCTTCAATGCAGACTTTTGCGTTGTTCTCTGTTAGTCTAATCGCAGTTTCGACGAGATTTTGGAACGCCGTCGGCAACAGGCGCCAATCGCCAATTACTTCGATCTCCTCGCTGACATCGATATCCAATTCAATAGATTTCTGATTTAACAGCTTCTCAAAAATTGTGTGTAAACTTCCGAGATTGAGTTTCAATGGTTCACTGCATTTTTCAAGTTTTATACCGCGTTTCAGCTCACAATAGCGGCGGGATTCCTCAACTACCTGCAATAAATGCTCGCCTTCATTATTTATAATGCGCACACATTCCATCTGATCCGCAGTGAGTGGCGCCCAACTTTGCAGCATATCGTTTGCAGATAGAATTCGCGCCAGTGGTGTTGAGGAGCCATTGGAAAATTGGTTGAGCAAACGCTGGCTCACCATTTCAATTTTTTCAGTATATTTGAGACGCAAAAACACTTTAACTTTGGCGTCTAATTCTTCTTCTACAAAAGGTTTTGTAATGTAATCATCAGCTCCGACATTATACCCGTCTAACCTGTCCTCAATGCTTCCCCTGCCGGAAACCAGAATTATTTTCACATGCCGGTGCAATGGATTTGCGCGGATTTTTTGACAAACTTCATATCCATTCAACCCGGGCATCATGATATCCAAAAGAATTAAATCCGGGGAAAACGCCGGCAGAACAGCAAGCGCTTGCTCGCCTGTTGCAACGGATTTTAATGTATAATTCTCTTCCAGAACTTCCTCTAAAATGGAGATATTCACCGGATCATCATCCACGAGGAGGATTTTGTAATTTGTACTCAATGCATCTTTCATATCTGGCCCTTAATCTGAAAAAACTTTCCTCTTATTTATCGGCGACAATTGTTGAGATGGTTATCCGGAATTTTTGGCTTTTCAGAATACAATAAAAAATTTGCTTGCCGTTAGATTTTTTACGTATTATATCTCTCGGAAGAAAACCGACTTCGTCTGAATCGATGCGGTATCACGTCAGGAATTCGAGACATAAATCTGCGGCACCTATTTTTGCCGGAAAAAACCTATCAGAAAGTTACCGATCCTCATGAAAAAACATGACAAAGATGATCCATTTATTGCGCCGATAATTTGCGCCCACCGTGGCGCTTCCGGGTACGCGCCGGAAAATACCATGGCTGCATTCCAAATGGCCATCGACTTGCAAACCGACATGATTGAGTTTGACGTTCAGCAAACGCGTGACAAAAAGCTCTATATTATGCATGATGAAAAAGTGCGCCGGACTACAAATGGCAAAAAAAAATTGTGGCAGCTCACTGGAAAAGAGCTTGAGAAATTGGATGCCGGCAGTTGGTTCGCGAAAAAATTTACCGGGGAACGGGTTCCGGAATTTGATTCTGTTCTGAAATTGGCAAAGGGAAAAGTAAAATTAAATATTGAAGTAAAATGCAACGGTAAGCAGGATAACATGCTGGAGCAGGTTATTGAAAAAATACAAGCAACCGGCTTTGAAAAAGACTGCGTGCTCACTTCTTTCGATTTTTTTGTAATCGACCAGATCAAAAGCCTTGCACCGGAATTGGAAGTTGGTTATGTATTTAGCAAACAGGGTTTACGTGCCAAATCATTCAAAGCGCCAGTCGATGTATTAAGTGTTCATTTTACATTAATTACCAGAAAATTTATGCGGAAGGCGCGAAAAGCAGGGAAAAAAGTGTTCGTCTGGACAGTTAATAACAAATGGCTGATGCACCGGATGTGCAAAATGGGAGTTGACGGAATTATCACCGATTATCCCGATAGATTGGCTACCGTGATTAAAATTCACACTGAAAGATTCTCTGTTTCCCCTGGCCAAAGAAAATAGATTTATGCAGTAAACCGAAGTGGTTTATCCCTATTTAAATATTAAACGCAATGAGTCCAAATTTCCATCATTTTTCGCCGGTTTTGTTCCCAAAATATGGTTCATTGCATTATAAATTTGGATATTTTGAAAAGCGGGAATCTGCACATTTTTTTTAATCGCCGGGCCCACTGCGAGAAAAATTCCATGCATATCCTTCTCAAGATTATCGTAGCCATGCGCCCCGCCAACAGATCGACTGCCGGCGCGAAAGCGCTCATATTTTTTTTGCGTCATCACACTCCACCCTGGATCAGCGATCAAAACCAGCGGATGAATGCGTCTATGATTGCGAAAATGAAAGCGTGCCGGAACTTCATTTTTTTTGTAAACATGCAGATGGGGGTGGGCATCTTTTAATTGGGTGTATAATTTTTCAGTTTTTCCCGCCTTCGGCAAAACTGTGCTGATCACATACCAGTCGGCATATTCCACCTCCGCCAGATCGATATAATCATCGATGACAATGACATCACTCTCGTTAATTTCAGCCATGCCATGATCGCTGACAACGACCAAATTTGGCCGTTTTTGCTGCGCCTGCTGCTGAATTCCGTCATACAAAAGGCCAATCAGGCTGTCTGCCTCACCCACAGCCGCGACAATTTCTTCAGAATCCGGGCCGAAAGCATGACCGATGTGATCGATAAAACTAAAGTACAATGTCATCAATTGCGGGCGCTTTTTTTCGGGATAATCAAGCCATGCCAGCACGGAATCGACACGGGTTTTATTGGAAAAATGCCCATCATATTTTTTAACAATAGATGGACGCACACCACCGATTTCGGCTTCCGAACCCACCCAAAAGAATGTTGCCGCACGCACACCCTGTTTTTCAGCGGTGATCCAAATGGGTTCGCCGCCCCACCAAATCCCGTTTGTCAACGCATTTTCGTCGCGCAGTGAAAAATAGGCGCCTAATTCGGGATCGAACATATAGTTTGAAATGATGCCGTGATTTTCCGGATAAAGTCCGGTCACAATCGAAAAATGATTGGGAAAAGTGAGCGATGGGAAAACGGGTATCAGACTCTTGGCTTTTACGCCATTGGCGATAATTCTATCAAAATTCGGGGTTGCACATTTATCGAAATAATCCCAGCGAAATCCGTCGAATGAAATAAGCAGCAGCCGTTGTTCACTGCCGGGCTGCGCACTTTTCGCAGCCCCCACCCAAATTGTGCCGGCAAAAATGCCAATAAAAATTAGTATGAGAGTAAGATTTTTTCTCATCATTTGCTAAATTTCTTTCCTTTATTCAACCGCACGCCGTCTTCTGTAATCCACGCGGTGATGCGCTCTGCCGGTGTGATATCGAAGTAATAATTATAGATATGCAAATTTTTACCGGTATCCACTCCCAATTCATCTTCCGGCATTTTTTCAAGTACAACTTCCGCACTCGTTTGGTTTGATTTTTTGAACTTCTCGTACACAACATAAACCGGCACATTTTCCGTTTGCGCTGCGAGCGCCAGCAAACTTGTTCCGGCTTTATTGACGACGGAACCATCGTTCACCACTGTGTCTGCACCAACGACAACCACGTCGACATTTTTAATACAAATTCCAATCTGACTCTCGGTAATTACCGTCGTCTCAATGCCCAAATCACTGATACGTTTACCGAATTTTCGGCCTTCGAACAGTGGCCGGCCCTCCGGCACTACAACCCGCATTCCCGATTTTTTACACAAATTCATCAACGCCATCACCGTGGAACTGTAGCTGTACGTCATTATACGGCTGTTTGGTTTTAAGATTTTAAACATCGAATCAGCAGCCTGGTCGACAGCCATTTTGGAGCGTTCGATTAAATCTTCAGCCGTGCCCATGGCTTCAAGGCGGAACTCCTGCAGCGTAAAAGTTGGCAGTGATTTGAGGTTTTCCAACCAGGTTTGCAATAGATTTTTTATGGGAGACATGCTCGGACGGGCGTTTTGCAGTGCATGGACAAACTCTTCGATTTCATTTTTCATTTCGCTGACACCGTCTGTTTGTAATTTCCAGATGATATCAGCACACATTTCCAAACAGCGTCGTGCCAGCTCGCTGGCGCCGCTCTCACGGTCATTGATAATTTCGTCAATGTAATTTTGTTTAAAGTCCATTTTTTCTTCTGTGTTTTAAAATGCGAACATTGGATATATTCTCAATTAAAGTATAATTTTCAGCAGAGAAATAGCCCACGATTCCGGGAGTTAACCAGTGGCGGTTATAAAAAATTCGAATTAGCAGCTTGCCATATGTTTTTTATTTGCAAGTGATTCATTTTTTTGTAAATATAATGTTTATCCGCGTCGAAATAGACGGCGATAATATTGTCAGGTAAAAACCTGCGGCATCAAACTGATTCGTTTCAAAGGGGAATGCAGGGATCTGAAAAATATTGATTAATTATCACGCGTTGTGCAAATTAGAATACGCACACAAAATAATAAGTTGTTTACGTGCGTGTCATTCCGGTTATCACAGGGTGAAATACCGGGGTCTCCTGATATTTAACGAGGTTTCAGGGAGATACTGGTATTACAAAAAACGCAAACCGGGGTGACAAATGAGGCTGAAATGGAAGAAAATAAGTGATTATCTTTCATATTGCTCAACGGATTAAGTATAGGAGTTTTTTATGCAGAATGCCAGAATATTTCGCATTATTTTATCATACGTCCTGTTTCTATTTATCTTGATCGCCTGCAGTTCCAGCCGTCTATCCATCCCGGTCACACGTCCGGCAGAAATAAACCTCAAGGGATTTGATAAAATTGCCATCGGTGAAATTGATGGCAGGGGCAGCCGCCAGCTAACGGACGAACTAACTTTGGCCCTTTTCAAGTCCAAACGCTTTGAGGTCCTCGACCGCCAACACCTCGATGCCATTCTCAAAGAACACTCCCTCAGTCTCTCGGGACTGGTCGACGAATCCACGGCCGTGGAAGTGGGAAAACTCATTGGTACAGCGGCGTTGATTTTCGGCAATATTACGGAATACGACTATTCCGAAGAACTTACCCATCGCGACGAAACCAATAAAAAAACCAAGAAAACAATCCGAAAGTGGCAGCGCAAAGGCACGTCAAAAGTCACCGCAACTTTGCAGGTTGTCGATTTGGCAACAGGTAAAATTATCGCCATATCAAAATTGGAAAAGGCACAATCTGCTACAAAATATAGTGATGTAAAACGACCCGCCAAAGTTGACAAAAATGCACTTTTTAGCCAGTGCCGCGAAAATATCGTGCGAAAATTTATGCGGGAGATTGCACCTTACACCGAACGCGTTTCTGTCGCATTCGAAACGGATGATAAAATGCCGGAACTGCAACAAGGTTACAATATGGCCAAGATCGGCAACTGGGATGAAGCGATAATCAGTTTTCAAACTGCGGTAAAAAAATATAAAAATGGCCAATTAAAGGTCGATAAAGCCTATTACAATCTCGGTTTGGGATATATGTACACCGACCGTTTTACGGAGGCGCGGCAGAATTTTGAATTGGCCTACAAGCGCAAAGCCGAGGGAAAATACGAACAGGCGATAAAAAAACTGAACCGGCGAATCGAGGAAAAACGCCGATTAAAAGAACAGATGTAGCACAGGAAATCGAAATAAATGCAACATACGCTCATATTAAATCCCGGAGAATGGCACGCTGAGGGCCGCTTCATAAATGAAAATGAAGTCAGCATCCCGGCCGAAGGAACGATTCGGATTCTGCACGAATTCGATGCATGGCGGTATGAAAGTGAAATTAGAATTCACAACGATCAGGAGCCGGATATAAAAAATAAATATATCATTCAGCCCTGGCAGGAAGGCAGTGAATTTCTCAACTGGTCTGCCGCGAACACCTTGATGGGAAATTTAAGAGGCAAGTTTCTCCTGGTAGCCGAGACTATTATTTCGCAATTTTACAGCGAAGAAGGCGACTATGTGGGCTCGGAAGTCATGCTGATGCAAAACGATAAATCCTACTACAGTCGTGGTATTACTTTCGTCGGTGACCACAAGCTTTCATCCTGGGGTCTCAACCTCACACAAAAATTTTAAATCAACCCATCGTACAGAATTTCATCGATTTCACACGATGTTTTTTATTTCCCGTCAATTGGCTGCGCAGGTCTTCGGCTCGGCAATCAACTATCCGGAATCCACACTGTTGCCTGGATGGATTCCAATTAAAGGCATTTGGGAATGACAGAAACTAAGAAAAAACGATAGTTTCGTACTAACCTGAATAATTCGCACACAAGGGCACTAAGTTCACAAAAAATATTTAAATACTTATAAAACATAACTTTGTGTACCCAGTGGCTTTATGAGAGCTAATTTTAATAGACTGAATAATTCGCACACAAGGACACTAAGTCCACAAAAAATATTTAAATACTTATAAAACATAACTTTGTGTACCCAGTGGCTTTATGAGAGCTAATTTTAATAGATTGAATAATTCGCACACAAGGACACTAAGTCCACAAAAAATATTTAAATACTTATAAAACATAACTTTGTGTACTCAGTGGCTTTATGAGAGCTAATTTTAATAGACTGAATAATTCGCACACAAGGACACTAAGTCCACAAAAAATATTTGTGAATAAAGCAGGCTAAATCGAAGTAAACATTTTATTTTGCACAACGGGTTAAGGTTACACTTTCCAGCCATGGCTTCCTTGAATCCCACATCATTAGCACGCTAATTTATTTTCTTTTTTTCATGAAAAATTTTCGTGCCAGTTTAATATAAAGAGTTGTAGGCAAGCTGCGCATAAAATAATAGAAAACAAACATCTGCCACGGAAAAATATACTTCACTTTCTTCTTTGCCACCGCCGTTATCATTTTCTGCGCCGCCACATCAGTGGGCATGAGCCACAACCGGTTGCGGACTTCGGCGCTGATCGGCGTATCAACCCAGCCCGGCAATATCGAAGTAAACTGGATATCTCTTGCCTGCGTCGCCAGGCTTTCCATCAAATAATTGAGCGCTACTTTTGACATGCTGTATGCGCTTGTGCCCGGCAGTCCCCGCATTGACGCCGTTGAACTAATACTGACAATTGTCCCTCGTTTTTGTGGCAACATGATTTCCAGGCTCGCTTTGGCCGTATAAACGGCACCGCACAAATTTGTCTGTAGGCAGTTTTCGAAAGAATCCCAATCCCATTTGAACAAATTAGTTTTCGCTCCGATGCCCGCATTGACCCAAACAACATCAATTTTACCAGCGTATTCGTTGAATTCACGCACGGAATCATAGACATCATCTCTATCCTGTACATCACAAACGCGAATCCAAAAACGGCTGTTGCCATGACGCAACGACTCGGCCAGTTCAGCCATTTTTTCTTTGCGGCGGCTCAATAGGCCAAATGTCACGTGGTAGGGCGCCAACGCTTTGGTGATCGCCCAGCCGAGCCCGGATGAGGCGCCGGTGATCAGCACGGTTTTATTTTGCCAGTACGATCGCAACAATTGTTTGTTTGCCATTTCTCTCTCCGCCAGTTCTTTGAATAATTCAGGTTAAATTTCGGTCTTGATTATTGATTCAGCGCTGTTTTTTTAAATGGTGAAAATCAGGGCTCCACCGCCTGGCCGTTGCCAGAATTCGATTGACGATTCTGAAAAAAATGCTGCTTCAGCAAGGCCATCTTTTTAGAATTGTTGCCTTCAACCCGTTGAATCCAATCCAGACGCAAGTCGAACATTTCCTGCTCGGACAAACGCCAGGTGATTTGTGATTGGTGCAGCCGTGTGATCAAATTGGAGAGCAGCAAGGCCGCACTTACTGAAATATTAAAGCTTTGTGTAAATCCAAACATTGGAATTTTCACAAAAGATTCGGCCGCTTCGACGATATTTGGGCTCACGCCCAATTCTTCATTGCCAAAAAACAACGCCACCGGTCGGCTCAAATCAATGGCATCCGGCGGCACTGCTTCTCCGTTTAAAGTCGTTACGACTATTTGGTAATTTTTCTGTTTTAAAGTTGCAATGCAAGCCGCACTATTTTCTTCACCACTTCCTGTAAAACGATGCACATCCACCCATTTGCCAGAACCGGAGGCGATCGCTTTGTGGGTGCGAAATACATTTTTATTTTCGATAGCGTACAAATCCTGGATTCCGAAACATTCGCAAGATCGGATAACGGCGCTGGCATTGTGGGTCTGATACAAATCTTCCAGCACGATAGCGATATGCCGCGTCCGGTTTTTTAGTACCGCGTCGATTCGGTGCAACTTATGTTGCGTGACGTACTGCGACAGGTAAGTCATCAATTCCTGTTTGGTTGCATTATCCATTTTGATTCACTTCATTCTTCCCGGTTTATTCCAAATACTGCAATTCGTTTTCAACCTGTGAAATCAATCGACGCAAATCCGGCAAAACCTCCAGATAAGCGTTTTTACCCAGTAATTTTAATTGTCGATTCATAAAAAGTGCTTTCTGAAACGGCAAATCAGTTAAAATTTTTGCCGCGGCCTGCAGGCGGGCGTTCTCCGAACCGGTAAACAGGCTATCTCCATCCGTAATAATAATCTCGAAAAATTGCGGGATTATCATATCCAAAGTATATTTTTTATCGATAGATTCAATCTCTTTTATATTCTGGTATTGGCTGGAGTAAAGTTGGATGAGCGCTTTCAAAAGCGGTTTTTTGAAAATAATATTAAGCAGTCCGGTCTCTTTTAATTGCTGATAGCCAATGATTTGTGCATCAAATGTCGTGTAAGAACCAAAATTTGTGACCGCGATTTGCACACTGTCTGTGTTGATATTATTGCCATTTCGACTTTTTACGAGATAAGAATTTAAGGTGTCACACCGTTCAAAATACTGCAAACCCTCAAACAATTTTGTGCTGTCGGCGATCATGTCATCACGGATACTTTGCAGGGCGGCGATTTCAGCTTTTTTTTGCAGGCGCCCTTCGCGAAATTCGTTCAGTAAAAACGACAATGTGATACCAACGGCAATGACTGTTACCTCCAGAAGGTATTCACGCCATTTATTTTTAAGCAGCCGCCAAAGCGTCAACTTCATAATACACATCCTATCAGGTCAGATCACCAACTGTTAATATACTGGTTATAAGGAGTCACGTACTTTTTCGCTGTTTATTAAAGCCGAGAAATACTATTGACTTCACCTTTGTTATAAAAAAGATAAACAAAAGCGCCGCATTCTTGGCAGTTTTTGTCAACACAGGGAAGACACTTAATTTCGAAATTTTAGCACAACCGTACAAGTGCGAAGGACTTATTTAGCACGCTATAAAAAAGCAATTTATCGCAAATTGAGCAACACATAAAAATAAAAGTCTTACAGAAACTGGAAGCATTGAACGAAAATTTTACTGCACGCTTCGCAGTCATCGATGAAGATTGATCCAAAAAATCAGGACAAATGCTTGAAAATCGGGCATAATCCACCCGAGAATTTGCATACAATACTCGGGAAAAAGAAACCTTGGAGAATTATGAGTTCCGATAAAATAGATTGCAAAAAATACCTGCATAGAATTGGATTTGTTGGCGAATTGCGTCCTGACTTAAAAGCGTTGAAATCGCTCCACAAAAATCACCTGTTAGCCATTCCATTCGAAAATCTGGATATTCACCGCAAGCATAAAATTATTTTAGACATCAACGCACTGGAAAAGAAAATTCTTTTCAATTATCGTGGAGGATTTTGCTACGAATTAAACGGGCTTTTCTATGCCCTGCTCAGAGAAATCGGATATCCAGTCAAAATGGTTTCCGCCCGGGTTTTCGATAACAATGGCGTCCCTGGTCCGGAATTTGACCACATGGCGCTTATTGTTTCGCTCGCAGATGATTGGTTGGTGGATGTGGGTTTTGGCGAGAATTTCCTGCACCCCTTAAAAATATCCCTGAACGAAATCCAAAAAGATCCTGTTGGGGATTTTATGATCGACCGTGAAAGCGATCTTTATTTACGTTTGAATATGCGAAGAACCGGGGAAATCGAGTTGGTTTCAAAATATTTGTTCAGCCAGCAATCGAGAGAATTATCAGATTTTCAGCCGCAGTGCGATTATCTGCAGACATCACAAAAATCGGAGTTCACGCAAAAACGATTCTGCTCCAGTGCTACAAATGACGGCAGAATTACTTTGAGCGATAATAATTTAAAAGTGACGAGGAACGGCCGCAAGACTGAGCAAAAAGTTTCCAGCGAGGCGGAATTTGATACTTTTCTATGGGAGAAATTTCAGATAAAATTGGCAAGATAAATTTTTTCTGATTTTAGCCACCCCCTTATGCGGTGGTTTTGAGTTAACAAACAAGCGTAAATTTCAGGCCACGAGGGCCAGGACTACTAAATTGAATTAAAATGTAGCACGCCCCCTTGTGGGGTGTTTTGATTTGTCACATAAGTGTAAATTTCAGACCACGAGGGCCTGGACTACTAAATTGAATTAAAATGTAGCACGCCCCCTTGTGGTGTGGTTTTGATTTGTCACACAAGTGAAATTTCAGGCCATGAGGGCCTGAGCTACAAATTAATCTTCTGGTCTCTCCTTATCAGGAAAATTGCGATTTTACTATGCTCGTACCGATTTATCGAAGTTGATCTTGTCTGGAGTTCTCTGCTGTTCATTTAATAAAATCAACCAGGATGCAGAAATCAAATGCATCCCGCGTTGCGTGAGTCCCTGAAATTCTTCCACTTCAAAAAAGAGATAGCTGAGAGCCAGATACGAAAAAAATACCACAAAACTGATAATGGAAAATCGTTTCTGTTTGATTGAACTGGCGTTCATCCAAACAGCAATCAAATAAAACATGCCTGCTATGTTCGCGAGAAAACTATGAATAAAAGATTCAAGGTTGTGGTCGAGTACAAAAAAATTCTTGTCCGACCAAAATCCAGTTATGAACACTGCGCCACCATAGAGCAGGAGAAACAGGAGCGCCGCCGCCCGAAATAAGTTGAGATTGAATTTCTTTCCCAAATTATAAGCTGTTGTCAAAACCGCACCGGCGAGTACGAAAAAACCAGTGCGCATGAGCCATGCGTTGGGAAAGCCCTGCGCCCCGAGTTCGGAAACGGTATTTCGGATGAGTGAATAGTATTCCGGTGCAATCAGGCCGGCAATGAACAGGATGGCAAGATAGAGCCCCAAAAGGGCCTGCGAAAAAATTTTCATTTAGATTCCAATGTCGGTAATCAGCACATTTATTTAATTAGCCCCAAACAAAAAAGGCAACCATCTGGCTGCCTTTTAGAATTTTTACTCGGTAAATGTTTAGCGAAACATCGCCTTGATGCTGCCCCAGGTTTGCCGTGCGCTTGAGACGGTGGGAACAACTTTCTCCACTTTCGAGTATTCAAAACTTCCGTCGAGTTTCTCAATTTTTATGCGATAAAAAAATGTGCGCGCATCGGTCGTCGATGTTTTGAAAACCGTGATATCATCGTATTTGTACTTATGCACAGGTTGATTATCTTTTTTCGAATCAAAATAAGTAAGTTTGGAAAAATTATTCTCCGTAAAGGCGCGTTGCAATTCATAGCCTTTAATACCACTCTCAGTCGAGGTTTCCCATGAAATGGTTACTTTATTATAGCCGGGATTGACATCAAATCGTTTGATTATGCCGTCGGCAAAAAGGAAACCTGTTAGAAAACAGGCGAGGATCAACAAATTTCTTAGTCTACTTTTCATCGTTCTTACCTTCCAGTAGTGCCATTTTAGACTTAAATAATTTAAAGAAATAGCACCAATAGTCAAGGATTTTTAATTAGAATCTAACCTGATCTATTCATAAACTGATAAAAATGTGCCTGGCACTTCTACAAGTTATGATAGCCCTTAAAAGCTACTTTGTTTCGTTAAATTTATAAAAATCAACTAAGTGCCAGGCACATCCACTGTGCTTTATGAATAATTCAGGCTAAATGGCCTGCTGTTATTTCTTATAATTATGGCGATTGTTCCAAATCAGTCTGGAAAACCTTATTGCAGAGAATTTTAAAATTTTCGGCAAATCGAAATGTGATGCCAGGCTTGCATTATTTCTCACTTAATCGTATTTTACGCAATGCTTTGGAATGCCAGCAACGCAATAATTTTCTTTTCAGCCCTGCGCATCCAGTCTGACCTGCTGTTCACAATAACCGCAATTATATAAAAATTTTCGGCACATCCGACAGGAAATGCAACACGATCCTGTAAATGAAAAATCATTTTAAACATAAATAGAGCTTTTTCTGAACACAATGCATTCAAATATAGATAAAATTCCAAATTTTCATATTGGGAATGTTCCCATTTTTGGCGAGGTAATTTTGGCGCCAATGGCCGGATTCTCAGACATGCCCTACCGTTCGATTTGTCGTGAATTGGGCTCGGCAATGAGTTATTCAGAGTTCGTCTCCACCGAAGCGATCGTGCGGCACAATGAGAAAACATTGCGCATGTTGCGCTTTGATCCGCAGGAAAGGCCGGTCGTTTTCCAAATTTTCGGGGCCAATCCTGAGGTTATTTTGGAGGCTGCGAAAAAAATCGAGCCAATGCAACCGGACATCATCGATATAAACATGGGGTGCTCGGTCAAAAAGGTTTCGGGCAAAGGAGCCGGTGCGGCACTGCTAAAATCGCCATCAAAAATTGGGGAGATTTTTAATCTTTTGAGCAAAGAATTGACCATCCCTGTCACTGGAAAAATACGGCTGGGCTGGGATCACGAAAACCTGAATTACCTCGAGGTTGTCAAAGCGATGCAGGAAAATGGGGCACAATTGGTGGCCGTGCATGGCCGTACAAAACAACAAGCTTACAAGGGCAACGCCAACTGGGATGCCATTGCCGAGATAAAAAGTATGGCGCAGGTTCCTGTCATTGGAAACGGCGACGTCACCTGTGCGGCAGATATAAATCGTATGAAAAATCACACCGGCTGCGATGCCGTGATGATTGCGCGGGCAGCCATCGGGAATCCGTGGATATTTGCCGGAAAAGATGCTGAGGAAGTAACACTCCCCGAAAAACTCAAAATGATCCGCCGCCATCTCACCGCCAACCTTAATTTTTATGATGGCGATTACGGACTGATATTGTTCCGCAAACATGTCGTTAAATATATCAATAGTGTCTATGGCGCGCGTGAATTGCGTGGCCAACTCGTAACTGCCACCACGGTTTCCGAGTTCGAAGACATCGTGAAACGCGCCGAAGAAAACTTTGTTCAATTATGAGATTGCTGCCTTAATTCTTTAAACCTGGAATCAACTATGCAAGTCGAAATTTTTATAGTTCAAAAAAAAATGTGAACCGACTTGAATTGGCAGGCCTCACTGGGAATTAATTCTGACGCTCACATCAATTTCCATTCCATCGAAGTCCGTTTGTTTACGGAATATCTACTGCACTATTATATCTGCAAAATGAAAACCACTGGTTAGATATCGGCGACATTTACTTTTATATCCTTCCAATGTCCCTGCTTGAATCGTAAATATGACAGGACGCAGCGTGTAACATGTCCGAACAGGATTGCGAGCCAAATATCCGTGGATTCGAGTACAGCAAAAATCTCCTGAACAGAACAGTAGCCCAACGGTACGATGACCTGTGAAATGAGCGAAATAAATAGCGGGCTGCGTGTATCGCCGGTCCCTTGCAAGCCCCCGGTATAAACCAGGGCCAGCGAAATAAAAATCCCGGAGATACTGAGATAGCGCAGCAGCTCGATACCAATTTTAATTAATTCGGCATCGGTCATCCCAAAAACGCTTAGTAATTTTTCAGGCACAAACATGAAAAGTGAACCAACAATCAAGGCCAAAACGATCGCGACGCGACTGGCTTTTTTTACGGCATCTACTGTGCGGTGCGGTTTTTCTGCTCCAAGATTCTGCCCGGCAACAGCCGCTGTTGCGCCCATCAGTCCCACAGCCGTCCACGTAATCAATGAAAAAAGCTGCGTATAACCCACCGTAAATGCCGCCTGCGCCTCCGCCCCTTGTTCCAGTGAGCCGACAAAGCGCAACATCAGCACCCCACCGATATTGACTACAATGCCCTGAAATCCGGTCGGCAGTCCAAACTTGAAGAGTTGAGCGATTACTTTCCAATCAGGCCTCCAGTGCATGGCTAACGAAAACTTTATCACCAGGCGTTTGGAGAAGAGCAAAAGAATGCCAAACAACCCGATTAAATTTGTCGCGATTACAGTACCGATTGCCGCGCCTTTCGTGCCATATGCGGGAATGGGGCCGAACCCGGGAATAAGAATCATATTCAGCAGCAAGTTGAGAATTGTCAATGCGATTCCCAACTGCAAAGGTGTTTTCGCATCACCTGCGGAGCGCAAGGTGCCTCCCAACATAAAAAACAGGAGCTTGCCAAAACTGAAAACGAACATAATTCGAATATACGGGAGAGCTTCCGCTTGCACAGCCGGGGCCGCTTTCACAATATTGAGAAGATCCGGCGCGAAAAAATAGCCCAATGGCGCCATAATGCCCATGGCTAAAATTGCCGAAACCAGAATGCCTTGATAGACAGCATGGTTTACATTTTTGGCATCGCCCGCGCCGGCAAAACGCGCCACCAAAACTGCCATGCCGGAATAGAGTGAGCTGATAAATACGACAACGACCAAAAATATTTGCCAACTGACACCGATCGCCGCATTGCCTTCAAAACCTACATAGTGACCCACCATCGTATGGTCAACAACTCCCTGCAGGCCGGCAATCATATTTTGCAGCATCGTAGGCCATGCCATTTTCCATACGGCGGCCAGCACCGGCCCTTCCACTATCGATTTATCAAAATTTTGTGAGCTCATATATTTATATTTTCAAGCAAGAAGTACGTTCAATTTTGGGGGTTAATTTCGGAAAACAAGTTGATCTTTGTCGAAACTGGATCTTATCTGAATAATTTTCTCGCAGAGTCGCAAAGCCCGCAAGGAAAAAATTTAAAGATTTAAAAAACAAATTCTGCGAGCTCTGCGACTCTGCGTGGGGTGTTTTTTTAAAAAAATTTATGAATAATTCAGGCTAACTTATTGTAATTATTATAATCATATAATTTATATTTTTGACCGTTGTGCACAATAGCAAGAATTCCATAATTTGTGCTAAATTTTTATTCACCAAAATTGTCATTCCCGCGAGTTGTTGCGGGAATCCATCAAGGTTAAAGTAAAAAAGATAGATTCCGGCCAAAGGATTGCCGGAATGACTTCAACGTATTATCGTGGAGTCAACTTGTTCGAATTTTGCACAACGAGTTAATTTTTGAAATTCAAAGGTGGCTAAATTCGGGAATATAACGCCAACTTGCAAAGCAATTCTGTGAAAAGTCACATTCTTAAATCTGTAAGCATCCTTATTTTTTACAGCAAACATCCTTCATCATTCCTATTTTTAAAAAATTTTCATAAAATTCGAGATTGATAAAGTCACCATAACCACAATAAAATAAGGCATTAATAAGAAAATAATCATTCTCTCCGTTCAACAATTACCCTTCAACATTCATGTCTAACCTGCCGATTCCTATTTTAATTAAAACACACTGAGTTATCGAAGAAAAAATTCATTTAAGGGGCAGGATTTTCTCAAAAACAGCCCGGGATATATTTTCAAATGGGCTAAGTAGTGCAGGATAAATAAATACATTAACCCGATCGATGAATTTAAAACAACATAATTTGCAGATCGAAAACGGGCAATTTGACTTTCGAAATTATACTAATAAAATCAGCTATTTGAATAACCCCAAAGGTTGTCACATGAAAAATGTCCAGTGGTTAAGCAGTTCAGAAATCCGGGAAAAACTCGATATCAGTTTGCGCCAGCTCTATTACTGGGAGCTCAAAGGAATCGTAAATCCGCACTCAATTACCATGGGTTCGCGGGAATTCAAGCGCTATTCACTGAGTGATCTCAACACGTTGCAAAAAGTAAAAGAGTTGCTCGATCAGGGTTATACCTTGTCGAGCGCCGCACAAAAAGCACAATTGAAAGCCAATTAGAGGACTTCATGGAAATCGCTGTTCTCCTCATTCTTTCTGCCTGCATTGGCAGTTTTCTCAATGTGGTCATCCACCGGCTGCCGGAAAATAAATCGCTTATTTTCCCGGCATCGCACTGTCCGGAATGCGGGCAAAAAATAAAACCATGGCAGAATATTCCGGTGATCAGCTATTTACTTTTGTTGGGCCGGTGCGCGCAATGCAAGGTAAAAATTCCTGTCCGCTATTTAATCGTCGAAATCCTGACACCGCTTATTATACTGTTTCTTTACATGTTTTTTGGATTATCCCTCGAGTTTTACAAATATGCGGTTCTCGTTTTGTTACTCATTCCGGCGACATTTATCGATATCGATCGGCAGCTTTTGCTCGATAAAATTACAATCCCGGGCATGATCATCGGGCTGTCGATTTCGATTTTCGCGGAACCGGCAAAGTTTTACATACCATTTTTGAGTCTTTTAGCAGGCGGCGGCTTACTCATGCTGGTTGCGCTTTTCGGGCAATTCATCTATAAACAGGAAAGCATGGGCGGCGGGGACATCAAATTTGGCGCAATGATCGGTGCATTTATGACGATTGACAGCATCATTTTTTCCCTCTTTACCGCCTTTTTCATCGCGGCTGTTTTTTCGATCGTTGGTATATTTTCAGGCAGACTCGAAAGAAGAAGTATTGTTCCCTTTGGCCCTTTTATTGCGCTTGGCGCGCTTGTTTCCATCGGTTTTAAAAATCAAATTCTCCAGGCATATCTCGCCTGGATTGGGTGGAAATAATTGAAAAACTTGGCAGGATTTTAACCATGTCCCCACTTGTGCAAGAAAATACGATAGCAAAACAACCACCGATTCCTGTAGACGCCGATACCTTACGGCTGCTGACATTTCAAATTGCCAAAGCGGAAACCAGTGTTGCAACACTTTACAAAAACCAGGACTGTATTTCAATCCAGACGCGGGGCCCTCTTGTTCCCGGTGATATTCATAAAATCCGCGATAAAATAGTAACCCACGCTTTGAAACTCGGCTGGCCACTGATCGATTCTGCTGAAATTAAAACCGCAATAAATGGCAAAGAAAATGAAGGCTACATGCACCCGCATGTTATTCATCCCATCAAACGGTTGCAAAGTTTTCATTTAAATTTCGAGACCGGCGCGGAGTTTATTATTTGTATCGCATTCTCTGACAGCGGGATCGACATCAAAACCAACGATGCGCTCCGCCTGTGCGAGAAAAAAAAGGACAATGGTATTTGGTTGTTGTGGAACCGGCTCCTTGAAAGTCATGGGGAGTACGAAGCACTTTTTCGCAAACTCATGGACGGTGTCATTTTGTGTGATGATGACGAACATATCTTGTTTATCAACCAAAACGCACAAAAATTGACAGGCATGCACGAAATGCCGCCAATCGGCAGCCCGCTTCTGCCAACAACAATTTGTGATATCAGCGAACTTTTGCGCGAGGCTATCGATAATGGTTTGCACCAACTCAATAAAGTTATTCGCCTGAATGACAACCGCACAAACCTGCTCGGCGTTCACATTGCTCACGTACCGGATTTGGAAAACAATTCCATTGGCTGGTTGATAATGTTGCGCGACATAACCGCAAGCTGGCAGTCCGATCAGTTGCGCTCAATTATTTCCATCGCCAGCCACGAACTCAAAACACCTCTCGTTTCCATGCAAAGCACGGTCGATTTGCTCACAGATGAAGAAGTTGGCCCGATTAACAAAGACCAGCGTCGCATGCTTTCCATTCTGAAAGATGACATCCGCCACATGCAACGCATGCTGCACGATTTGCTTGACAGCACAAAAATTAATGACGGTAAAATTATGCTCGATCGGCGGCGGCATGTACGAATTGATATGATTGCCAACCGCGTCATCGAATCGTACACGATTTTGGCAAAATCACGGGAAATCAAGCTCAAAACCATCTTTCCGCAGCGCATAAGCAGTTTTATCGGCGACCGCGACCGGGTTACTCAAATTCTGATGAATTTGCTCGACAACGCAATCAAATTTTCCCCGCGAAACAGCCAGATTACAATCGGTATCGAGGAAAATGACACTGGAATTCAGGTCAGAATTTCCGATGAAGGCATTGGAATTCCCGCTGAAATGCAGGAGAAGATTTTTGAACGTTTTTTTCAAGTTGAATCTTATAGCAAAGGCACAGCCACCGGTTTTGGTCTTGGCCTGTCGATCGCCCGGGATTTGATTAAAGCACACGGCGGCCGTATCTGGCTTGAAAGTGAGCTGCATAAAGGCACAACTTTCTACTTTACGATTCCAAAAACCGAGAACGACGAAGAATAGAGATTTGAGATAAATGCATCGATGAAAAAAAAGATACTGATTATTGAAGATTATGCCCACATCGTCGAAGTGCTGCGCGTCAGGCTGGAAAACGCAGGATTTGAGATTATCACTGCACTGGATGGGCAGGAGGGCCTGCAGCGCGCCCGGGAGGACAATCCTGATTTAATTATTCTGGATGTCATGCTGCCCAAAATGAATGGTTACAAATTATGCCGGTTACTGAAATTCGACAAAAAGTATCAGAAAACTCCAATATTTATGTTGACCTCACGCCGGAAAAATTCAGACAGAGAGCTGGGTAAAAAGACAGGCGCTGACGAATATATTACCAAACCATACGAACCCAAAGAATTGGTCGGGCTGATAAATCACTATTTAAAATTAAGCGAATTACCAGCCTGAAATTTGTTCAAAATGCATGTCAATTCAGCGTGTCTGCACCGATAATGACAGAAAAATTAACAAGCAATCGTTAAACGATAATTTAAAAAAGACAGAGTAAAATGAGCCAGGAAAAACTTGCAGAACTCCTCGATGATATTACAGAGCTGCCAACATTACCAACAGTTTATCTGAAACTGAATCAGCTCCTGCAGTCATCACAATCGAATTCAAATCAGGTTTCCCGAATTATCGAATCGGATCAGGCTATTTCATCCAAAGTACTGCGGCTTGTCAATTCATCCTTTTTCGGATTCAGCAGAAAAATAACACAAATTAATCAGGCTGTTGTCCTGCTGGGATTTAATGCCATTCGCAGTGCCGTTCTCTCAATTTCAGTTATTGAAGCCTTTGAATCAAAAGATAATTCCTGTTTTGACCGGCAAGCATTTTGGGAACACTCGTTCGGGGTTGGAACAATCACCCGGCATTTGGCAAAAGAATTACGCGTGGGCATGGAAGATGAAGCTTTCGCCTGCGGCATTTTGCACGATATCGGGAAACTTGTTCTCGACCAGGTTTTGCCGGAAAAATTCAAAAAAATCATTGAGACAGTCCAAAGCCGGCAATGTTCGATTCTTGAAGCCGAACGATTTGTAATCGAAACAGACCACTGTGAAATTGGTGAATATCTGTTGGAGCATTGGAGTCTGCCCCACCTGCTGGTGGAAAGTGTTGCATTACATCATACCCCGTCCATTTTACGCAGTAATCCGCAGATGGTGAGTCTTGTGCATTTGGCTGATATTTTAGCGCGCAAACTGGAAATTGGCTCCGGTGGAGATTCGCTAATTCCCGCTATAAATTCTTTTGCTATGGAAGAACTGGATATCGAAAAAGCCGATTTACAAGAATTAACCGAAAGTGTGGGCGAAAAACTGAAAGATTCGGCTGACTTGTTAGCCCTGGTTCATTAATGACACCGATGCTTAAACAAAATGATGAAAAGCTCGGTGATATTCTCATTGATCATGGCTATATCACATTTGAAGATTTAGAAAAAGCATTTCAGGAACACAATTCGACCAAAGAAGACCTGGCTGCATTAATTTTGCGGCGGGGATATGCCCAAACTGAAGATGTATTGCGGTGCGTGGCCGAGCAGTTGGAAATACCCTATCTCGAACTGGAAGACTATGAAATAGAAAAGGAAGCCACGGCATATTTACCGAAAGAAATGGCCTATCAATTTCGCGTCATTCCAATTTTCAAAATAGGTAATGTGCTCACAGTGGCCATGTCGAACGCGGCTGATGTGGCTGTTACAGACACGCTGCGACGCACCACGAAACTTGAAATTGAACCAGCCATCAGCCCGGCTGAAGATATCAAAAATGCGCTCATTGAAATATACGGACCAAGCGAGGTCATCGACACTTCTTACGATGAAGTTATCGAAAAAATTCAGGCGGAGCAGCCGCAGCACGATGAAGAAAAAAACACCGAATCACTGAAGCAGGCTGCCGAAGATGCGCCGGTCATCAAACTGGTGAATTTAATAATCGGACAGGCAATTTCCAATGGTGCTTCCGATATTCATATCAGCCCCGAAGAGGACAAGCTGATGGTTCGGTACCGGATAGACGGCATCTTACGGGAGGCATTTACGCCGCCGAAAAATTTACAGGCTGCGATAATATCGCGGTTAAAAATACTGTCCGAAATGGATATCGCAGAGACCCGCGTTCCGCAGGACGGCCGTTGCCAGGCCAGTTTTAACGGCAATGTCGTCGATCTGCGTGTCTCGACTTTGCCCACGGTTTACGGCGAAAATATCGTCTGCCGGATTCTTGACAAAAGCAGTTTGATGATCAATCTGGAGGAACTGGGATTCGGCGAAGAAAATCTCGCAAATTTGAAAAATGCGCTGTCCAGCTCTTATGGAATACTGCTGGTGACCGGACCTACGGGATCAGGCAAGACGACAACCTTGTATTCCTGTTTGAATAAAATCAATACGCCGGATAAAAATATTATCACCATCGAAGACCCGGTGGAATACCGATTGCCATTGATTCGCCAGGCGCAGGTGAACACCAAAGCCAAAATGACTTTTGCTGCCGGGCTGCGCTCCATTTTACGCCAGGACCCGGATATCGTGATGGTGGGTGAAATCCGTGATTCCGAGACAGCAAAGATCGCAGTGGAGGCGGCATTAACCGGACATTTGGTTCTTTCTACTTTGCACACAAACGATGCCCCGGGCGCTGTTACCAGGCTCATCGAAATGGGTGTCGAACCCTTTTTGGTTGCCAGCGCAACTATTGGGGTTCTGGCCCAACGGCTGGTTCGTAAAATTTGCCCCAAATGCAAATATGCCTACACACCGACTACAGATTTGCTCAATGAGTTGGGTTTTAATCCGGCAAAAAGAAATTGGGTTTTTTATAAAGGCAAAGGCTGCAAACAATGCAACAATATGGGCTATAAAGGGAGAATGGGAATTTATGAAATTCTTCTTTTTAATGAAGAAGTAAGAACACTTTGCTTGCAATCGGCTACATCTGACGAAATTAAAAAGGCATCGATTCGCAATGGAATGCGCACTTTGAGGCAAGATGGATTTGTAAAAGTGCTCAAAGGCATCACGACCATAGAAGAAGTTATGCGTGCCACAAATGTCGATACGTAAAAGTTCTCATTTTAGCAAAAGGGTATGGAATGGAGAAAAAAAAGATACTCGTTGTTGAAGATACACCCGAATTGGTGTATCAGTACAAAATTCGGTTGAACGCTGCAGGATTTGAGGTTCACACCGCCGCAGATGGCAACAAGGGCCTTGAAATGGCGCGCTCAATTTATCCCGATCTCATTCTGCTTGATTTGATGTTGCCGGAAGTGGACGGGTACCGGATTTGCCGTTTTATTAAATTTGACAAAGAATTTGAGCATATTCCGATAATCATTGTCACGGCGCGCTCGCTGGAATCAGATACCGAACTGGCGATGGAGGCCGGTGCTGACGCCTATTACGTCAAACCCGTCAACTGGCAGGAACTGCTCATAAACATGAACGACCTCATTTCTGCAAATGAGCGCAACACCACGAAAAAGCAGGCAGAATCTAATAAACAAGGATGATTCAATTCAACACGGCGATTGCAGCATTACCAGGAGGCAAAATTGACGAAGAAAAATATTCTGCTTGGTGAGTTTCTTCTTGAACAGGGACTCATCACTGAAGAGCAACTGAGCCAGGCTTTAACATATCACAATGAAAATGGTGTCAAACTGGGCCGGGCATTTATCGAGCTGAAAATTCTCGAAGAAAAAGAAATCATTAAAAACCTGAGTACCCAGCTCGGCGTGCAATACATCAATCTTAAAAATTACCGCTTTGATGAAGACGTGCTCGAATATATCTCGCCGGAAATAGCCTGGAATTACTTTGTCTTTCCCCTATTCCGGTTGCACAACAGACTCAGCGTGGCTATGGTAAATCCGCTTGATATTTACGCCCTCGATGAGTTAACCCGCGCGACCAAACTAAAAGTTGAACCCGTGATTGCCATGGAAGCGGATATTCTCGAAGCCTTGCAAAAACACTATCCACAAGAAATGCCGGAGCCACAGTTAAGTAATAATCCTCCGGTCGCAAATCCCGATTTTCCTGTGACAGTTGTTGAGCAGGGCCACGAACAGGATAATTTATTATCACAGATTGATAGCCTGCTAAAAAAGCTGGTCGATAAACAGGTTTATAAAGCTATCGTTGTGGCAGATAAACTCCGTATTTTCAATGCTGCGGGCACAAAAAACTGGGATCTGCCGGAAAAGATGACGGCCAGTAATTTTATTCGCATGATCTGTAATTTGGGGGATGACATGTACCCGGGCGGTCGCGGGCCCAAACGCTTTCAAATTGAAAAAGAAATAAACAATAAAATTGTGCGGTTCCATCTTTTTTCCAGCTCAGCAAGCCAATACCAAGGATTGTCCTTTCACATTCAAATGGAACGGCCTGATTTATCAGCGAATCCGGATTGCACCCAATTTAAAAATTTCAGCGCAATGAAGCTTCCCGCCGGAGTGACAATACTCAGTTCTGCCGATGAATTCTCTCTCAATGATAGCTATTATTCTTTACTCAATCGAGCAAAACAGGAATTCCAAAATCCTCTTTCAATTGAAACCAAACCCACGCATTTGTTACCGGATGTGCTGCAATTAACCTGCATTCAAAGAAATGAGCAGGCATCAGCCTTGCAATTTGCCGAGCTCTCCGGTGTTGATTGTCTTTTTTTGAAAGACATACGCGATTCATACACGCTCACTCATGCCGTAAATCTGGCTGAAAGTGGGACTGCCGTTGTAATCGCATTTCAGGCATCGAATCCGTGGGAATTATTTCGGTCTATTTTATATGATGCAGCGAAAATACGTTTAGCCCATCAATTGCGGCAAATTTATATCAATTATCCCCTCAATCGTGTTTTCAAGGATAAACCTGATTTTCTAACCAATGACAAAGAAACAATTGATTCAAATCCGGATTTATCAAAAAAAGCAGCACTATTGGAATCTGTCTGGATCCGGGAGAATTCAGAAAGCCACGGCGATGAAGAGTTGATATTTGAACAAGCTTCCTCTGTTTTACGAAAAAAACTTCGCGAGGAAGTTACTAAATTACACACTTCTCCAATCGAATCCTGATTTTAAAGGCAGCATTATTAAATTGACAAAAATAATGCTGCTTCTTAAGGATTTAGAAATGTGAAAAACACAAAGATACACCTAATAGCATCCCGGGTGTCCTGCCTGCTTTTGGGCGGGATTTATCGAGGGGGCGGGCGTCGGAAGTATCACGTACCCTTCCATACATTCCGCTTAAAAAACAAGCGGAACACTCAGGATACTTGCCTGAATTTAGGTTAACAGATACCGGTATTTAGCCTTAAAAATTAACTCCCCTCTTCGCCCTTTTTGTAAATCTTAGGATAATTCACATGCGCATGCTCCAAGCGTGAATCCATACTAACAGCAGAGGGTAGATTCCTGATAAAAACACTCGGAGCCGAAGGCCGGCATCAGCAAATTGACAGCCTGTGGGCAGTTTTAATGAATGATGATAATTTTAACAGGTTATTTTTAATAATCTACACATCGAACCTGATCTATTCATAAACTGATAAAAATGTGCCTGGCACTTCTACAAGTTATGAAAGCCATTAAACGCTACTTTGTTTAGTTAAATTTTTAAAAATCAACTAAGTGCCAGGCACATCCACTGCACTTTATGAATAATTCAGGCTAAATAACATTACTTTCATGATCTTATAAAAGCGCCAAACCTGCCGATACGAAAAATAATGGAATTTTACTTTTAAGGAAATTCTGTGATTAGCCGACACCACCCCATTCTCCGGGAATTAATCGACACCGAAAGAATTATTGAAAAAGGCCCAATCGATCATGAATGAAAAACGATTGCTGATTATAGATGATGAGGAAGATTTTACCAAACTCGCCGCTGAATTACTCACAAATCAGGGCTATCTGGTTGAACGAGCCTATTCCGGAATGGACGGTCTGCAACTCATCGAAATTCATAATTTTGATTTGATTTTGCTCGATTTAATTATGCCGGGAATGCACGGTATCGATACATTAAAAAAGCTGAAAAACATTCGGCCGGGATTGCCGGTGATCATTTTAACCGGCAACGAACATATTGATACCGCCATCGAAGCGATGAAACTCGGGGCCTACGATTATGTCACCAAACCGGCAGATTGGGACCGGCTGAAAGTCATTATTCACAATGCTCTTTTAACAGGCAGCCTAACCGCGGAAGTGCATCGGCTCAAGGGCGAGTTAAAAGATAAATTCGGATTTGGCAACGTCATTGGAATTAGCCGCCGCATGCAGGAGGTGTTTCAAAGCATCGAAAAAGTGCTGGATAGTCCGGTTACCGTAGCAATTCAGGGTGAAAGTGGCACCGGAAAAGAGCTGCTTGCCAACGCCATTCACCACCACGGTGACCGGCGCCAGAAGCCATTCGTGCCCGTAAACTGTGCTGCTATTCCGGAGCAATTGCTGGAAAGTGAACTCTTTGGCCATGAAAAAGGTGCTTTTACCGGCGCTTACAATATGCGTCCCGGAAAATTCGAGCAGGCAAACGGCGGCACAATCTTTCTCGATGAAATCGGCGATATGCCGCAAACGACGCAAGTTAAAATTCTGCGCATTCTGCAGGAACAGCGTTTTCAACGCGTTGGCGGCACCGAGCTGCTCGACGTCGATGTGCGTATTATTTCAGCGACCAACAAAAATCTTGAAGAAGAAATGAAACAAGGCCGTTTTCGGGAAGATTTATACTATCGCATCAGCGTTTATCCAATTGCAATTCCGCCGCTGCGTGAACGCCGGGAAGATATTCCTGTGCTGGTCGCTTTTTTTATTCGCAAATTTCACGAAACCACGGGGCACGAAGTGGTTGGTTTCTCAAGCAAAGCCATGGATTTTTTAATCAATTACAAGTGGCCCGGCAATATTCGCGAGCTGCAAAATGTAATCGAGCGCTCGATTCTCACTGCCGGCTCCGGATTAATTCAGCCAGACCACCTGCCGATGACGATTACTTCGTTTAATGCTTTTAATAATCAGCCCAGCCAAAACATGTTTGATTTCCGCGCCGCGGTAAGCATGAGCCGACGCATAATCCCCCTCGAAGAAATAGAAAAAGAGGTATTGCAACACGCACTCAAACTGACCAATTACAATATGAGTTCCACCGCCTCGGCTCTCGGCATCGGCCGAACGACCCTGTACCGCAAAATTCACAAGTACGAAATTCAGGTTCCACGCTTCGCTATCTCCGTGATGAATAACCATTGATCCGGAATTATTATGCCCCTGTTTAGCTACAAAGCGATCAATACAAACGGCATCGTTGTTGAAGACACCGTTGAAGCGGCCAGTTCAATAGCAGCCTCGGATAAACTACGGTCGATTGGGTACCATCCACTCAACATCAAGAGTAAAAATGCCGGTTTAAACCTGGAGATATTTAACCAAAAAGCCAAAATTAAAACGGACGATGTCATCGTTTTCACCCGGCAACTCGTGGTTCTGCTAAAAGCCGGCGTCCCCTTGCTTTCCTGCCTCGATGCCCTGGCTGAGCAAGCGGAAAATGAGAGTATGCGCGATATAATTATGAAGATTTATGTGGACATCGAAAGCGGAATCAGCTTTTCCGAGGCGTTAAGCAAACACCCGCAGGCCTTTGAAAAAATGTATATCAACACAATCCGCGCTGGTGAAATGGGCGGCGCGCTGGACAAAGTTCTCGCACGGCTGGCTGAGCTCATGGAATTTGACCGGGAGACGCGGGCGCAGATAAAATCTGCCATGCGGCACCCGGTAATTATCGTCGTATCGCTGACCGTTGCTTTTATTTCCCTGATGCTCTTCGTCGTACCAAAATTTATTGATATGTTCGCCAAACTTGGGGTAAACTTGCCGCTGCCAACACGCTTGCTTATTGCCATGTACACGATTATCTCCGGCTACTGGTACATCGTTGGTGGCGTTTTAATTGCCTCAATTATTGGCTTCAAGCTTTGGGTTAAAACACCCTCCGGGGCTTATAATTGGGATTTGATAAAATTGAAGATGCCGATCTTCGGGGCGCTGATTATGAAAAGCACCATGTCCAGGTTCACACGCATGTTGGAAACATTAAACAGCAGTGGTCTCCCCATCCTTCAGGCGTTGGATATCGTTTCAAAAACCGTCGGCAATGAAGTGATCGGCAAAGAAATTGAAAAAGCAGCGCTTGGTGTTCGCAAGGGTGATGGATTGGCGGTGCCACTCAGGCAAAGCAAATTATTTCCGCCTATGGTTATCCGCATGATTTCAATCGGCGAACAATCCGGCTCACTGGACGAAATGCTGCTCAATATTTCCGGCCATTATGATGTCGAAGTTGATTATGCCGTCAAAAGCCTCTCTTCGATGATTGAGCCAATTATTACAGTCATGCTCGGCATCATCGTATTATTTCTCGCCCTCGCTATTTTTCTTCCCATGTGGGATCTCACATCGATTGCAAATTAATTTTAGCACCTCGGGTTCCTTCTGCAAAACAATGCTCGAGCACCGATGTCATTTTGGAACAGAAGGTAATTATTATGCCGGCAAACTTGCATTTTATTCCGGGATTTCCAATTCGGCACGCTATTTCATTTTGACACATCGCAGTTTAAATTCTTAAAAAACAACAGCCATTTTTCCTGTAAAAGTTCTGCAACAGAATCTTAATCCGAAGTGGAACACTCGGTTTTGGGATTGTTGACATAATATTTGATTTATTTCTGTAGTGCAAAAAAATCAAACAGCGTTAAGCCGTTTATTTTTAATAAATTGTCAGAATAAATTTTTGCTGCATCAAAAATATGGCATACAGGTTGTATAGAAGATGGACGATTGGTTTAGAGAGAAATCAGTTCGATTTACTTAATTATTTTTTGGAGCAGACTTATGAAGAACCAAAAAGGTTTTACCCTCATTGAGCTTATCATGGTCATCGTTATTCTCGGTATTTTAGCCGCTGTTGCTATCCCCAAGTTTGTGGATCTGAGCGGCAATGCTGAAGCCAGCGCTTGTAAAGCAAATTTATCAGCGATTGAAAGTGCGATGGCATTGGCTTATGCTCAAAATGCAGCTTCCGGTTCACCGGGTTTTCCAGCGGATTATGCTGTGACCTCCTATTATGCATCCGGCTCCGTGCCGACGTGCCCGAGTGGAGGAACATACACTTATGCATCCGCCACCGGAACAATTACCTGTGATCAAACCGGCCACGACCGATAATCTTTCTCTGTCCGCTGGGGAAGTGTGAAAGCACTTCCCTTATATTTTTATTATGCTCAGGAATGAGAACGGTGAAAACCGAGGGCTAGAAATATGAAAACGACAACGATCCGGAAAACCTGGAAAAACCAGCGCGGTTATACTTTTATGGAACTGATCGTGGTTATTTCTATTGTTGGATTATTGGCGGCCGTCGGGCTTAGCCGCATGAAAAATTCTCCCACTGCTGCCCAGCGAGCCAACGCAGCGCGCATCGTTGTCAATGATTTTCGCTACGCTCAAGAAATCGCCATGACCTATGGCCGCTCTGTTCGCATCGACGTCGAACCCGGGCTCAATCTCTACAGCTTAAAATGGAACGATACCAACGAATACCTGCCATCCATCACCGGCAACGGCAACTTTATCCGCCGTTTCGGTGAAAACGAATTCCAGGACGTCCACATTTCAGATTCTGATCTGTCGAACAACAATCTCCGCTTCAAAACAAATGGTGAACCCATCTCAAATGGAGTAAAACTGACGGAACAACGAATTGCCATTTCCCTGGACAATACGCACAATGTGGTCATCATTCCCGAAACGGGACTGGTAAAAATCTACTCCCAGTAAGTCATGTCAAATGCTAAGCCAAAAACAGGGAGCCGGCCATTTCCGCCACGCTCCGAAAACGGCGTTTCACTCATCGAACTCATCGTCACGATTACGGTAACTGCAATAATATCAATAATAATCGGACAAATGCTTTCCAGCGGCGCCCGGGCTTATAGTTTTGTGATTGAAAGAAAAGCCGGCATGCAAACCAGTCGACTGGCGCTGTTGCGCGTAAAAAAAGAACTGCGGCAAATTGCCAGCAAAGATTCTCTCATTGCTGCCACTACTGACTCCATTCGATTTTATAAACAAGGCGGCGGGCTGATCAGTATTGCAAAAACCAGCAGCAATCTGAATTTAAATGGACAACTACTTGCGGATAATGTTTCGCTTTTCAGGCTCTCGTATTTCAATGATCAACGCACTCTTTTAACTATGCCAATTGCCAATTTATACGATATCCATCAAATTAAATTTGAACTGAGGACCACGGTCAATGGCAATTCCATTTACCTTTTTAACGAAATTAAACCACGCAATTTTTAGGCAATTTACTGGTCAACGTGGTTTTTCGCTAATCGAATTGATATTCGTGATAATATTTCTGGGCATTGCCCTGGCGACGACTTTAACAATGGTAAGCACGGGTGTAACGCAAAGTATGGATTCTGAAACGTTGTCACTTTCATCAACACTGGCAGAGCAAAAACTGGAAGAAATACGCGGCGACAAAAACGGCCGGGGCTATTTTTATATCACAAGTCAAAACTATGTCACAGAGTCAAATGCCGGTGGTTACTCCGGTTTTACCCGTACGACGACAGTTACAACATACCAGAATTATAAAAAGATTGAAGTAGTTGTTTCTAAGGAAGATATACCATCAGTCGAGCTGGTGACATTTTTAACCAATTATTAATGGACGCCGATTAGAAATGAATTTCCAGAGTATCAAAAATATTTGTGCGGAAAGAACAAGCAACGAAAGAGGCGTTTCTCTTCTTCTGGCTATTTTTCTCGGCATCACGCTCAGCTCCATCGGTTATGCCACTTTTCATGCGGTAATAATTTCCAGCCGCACTTCCGGTGATCACGCACAAGCTACGCAAGCTTTTTGGGCAGCTGAAGCCGGTCTCGAACGGGCGCTGCGCTATTTGCGATTTGCCAGCCCGCCGCCGGGAGGTACCGCTCCCTTTACCTATCAATCAAATATTGAGGTTGGCAACGGCAATTACACCACACAAATTGATCCCGACGATGCCAATACCGGCACTTATATCAAAGGATATACGATTACTGTGGCAGCCACAGTCGGCGATATTTCACGGAGTATCCGCAGCCACGTTCGCACTTCAACATTCGGCAAATATGCCTATCTCTCGGGCTCGGAAGGCGGAACAATTTGGTTTACCTCCTCGGATCTCATCGAAGGGCCGCTGCATTCCAACGACCGGATTTCAATTACCGGATCACCCACTTTTATGGGCAAAGTAACCAGTTCAGCTACCAGCTTTAACCAGGGTGGCGGATATAATCCGGATTTTCAGGAGGGATATCAACTTGGCGTTCCCCAGGTCGATTTCCCGGTTCTGCAAGATGTGATTGATAATTATTTATTGGAAAATGGCGGCAGCAATCCGCCTTTGACCATCGATGCACGATTTAACCGCGATGCAGAAGTTATTTTCAATCCGAACGGTACAATTACATACAGTGTTTGGCGTTACAACTATTGGGGGAGCAAAGTTTATATCATTCAAAATCAAGTAGTTGACCTGGCTTCCGTCAGTGGAATGATCAATGTCAAAGGCGATGTCGATGTTAAAGGTACAGTCAAAGGGCAGGTTACGTTGCTCGCTTCGGACAATATCAACATTGTTGATAATATTTTATATCACGATTCCGGAGCCGGTGGGATTCCATCGACCAGCAGCACGGATGTGCTCGGATTAATCAGCGTGAAAAATATCGTCATAGCCGACACTTATGCCAATCGAAGTGACTGCATAGTTAACGGTGCCATGCTCGCGCTCGGCACCTCGTTTACCGTTGAGAACTATTATTCCGGTTCGCACCGTGGCACATTATCAATTTATGGTTCGCTCAGCCAAAAAATTCGCGGGCCGGTGGGTACTTTCAGCAGTTGGGGAGGCAGCACCGGCTATTCAAAAAATTACCATTACGATCAGCGGCTCAACGCGATGATCCCCCCCTATTTTCCGACAACTGGCCAATACGAAGTAACAAACTGGACTGATCTTAGCCATTAGAATGAAAATTTTAACCAAACAAATTCTGCCATTTTTATCATTTTTTATGCTGTCCACTCCAGCATCAGCCTCAAATATCAGTGGTTTCATTCAAGGAACGTTGTCCATTCAAAACAGCCCCTATACTGTTACAGCCGATCTGAAAATTGCCGTTGGCGACACTTTGCTCATTGAATCCGGCGTCGTATTGCAGTTCAATACCTCCATAGGTTTGATCAACTACGGATTTTTACAAGCTGTTGGCACGGAAGAAGATTCAATAAGGTTTACCTCCAGCAGTGCAAGCCCGCACGAAGGCGATTGGTCGGGGATCTATTTTAGCACAGGCTCCGATGGCAGGCTCGAATTTTGCCAAATAAATTATGCCGGGGTGGCGCTGACGCTGGACGCTGCTTCTCCCGAAATAAACAGCAGTCATTTTACCAAAAACAACACCGGCCTCGATTGCCTGGCAGGCGCTGCGGGAAATATCACCGAATCTCTTTTTGAAAAAAATCCCAATGCCGGTATCCGCATATTAAATGCCGGCCCGGTCGTAAAGCGCTGCATTTTGCGGCAAAATAGTGAAAACGGACTCGAATCAGCCATTGTTTTGCAGGGCGCGAGCGGAACCATCGTCCAGAATTTCATATTTGAAAATATCAATTCAGGTATCGATTTAACCAACAGCTCTGCTGTGAAAATATATCAAAATACGATTGTTCAGAACGATATGGGAATCACTATTTCAGATTGTGATCCGACGATTATCAATAATATAATTGCCCTCAACGGCACCGGCATTTCCACTGAAAACAGTATTCCTGCGGCCTTTCACAACGCCGTATCCCTGAACAGCAGCGGCAATTTTATCACTCCACCTGCCGGCCTGGGCGTCAATACCCGGCGCAATACCCGCGGCGATTCGTGCGATGCCTATTTTAATATTCAACTGGATCCCAATTTCTTTAATCCCAATTCCCAGGATTTCCGAATTCAAATTGGATCACCCTGCATTGATACCGGAGACCCAACAAATCCGGCAGAAATTTGGATTGCCGGCGCTGCGCCGGACATGGGAGCCAACGAGAACAATGGCGTAATTGTGCCGGTCGAACTGGTCTCATTGTCAATCTCTCCCAATTATTTGTACTGGGCGACAGCCAGTGAATCCAACAATCTTGGTTTTTACATTGAAATGGCAGATAAAGAAAGCGGTCCTTTTTCCTCGATCGGGTTCGTTGAAGGGGCTGGCACTACGGTCGAACGAAGGGAATACTCTTTTGCAATTAATTGGGGGACCGGGCAGCGGTTTTATCGTCTAAAACAGGTGGATTTCGATGGTTCATTCGAATACAGCCGCGTCTTAAAATCAGAAAACAAATCAGCAACTGTGGCACTCGCCCAAAATTTCCCCAATCCATTTTCATCCAATACCACCACAACAATTCAGTTCAATTTATTGGAAACCGGACACGTGAATTTAAAAATTTACGATATTCTTGCACGGCAGGTAAAAACGCTCATCGATATGCCTGTTGAATCCGGTCAAATTTCGATTCAGTGGGATGGCCGCGATGACAGCGGTCATGTTCTCAGTCCCGGCGTCTATTTTTATATTTTAAGCTCCCCGAATGGGAAGTTGTGCAAATCATTGACACTACTAAATTAATGAAAAGAATAAATCGTTAGCACCGCTCCACATGCAAAAACCTGTTTATTTTATTTGAACCGTTCTGCAATTTCAGTCAAGATGCCCGCGTAAATGTCGATAAATCAACTAATAAATACAAAGTGTAAATTACTGATTGATCAGAGGATATCCGCTGATTATACAGGAGGAGATTTGCACGAATATCAATCCCGAACAGGTGATCAGTTTTTTCTGGAATCGAAAATGAATAGCGGCCACAGTGCCGGGTTAAGTGGAAACGAAAATGAATACTCTTTTGATTAAAAATAAATGGCTGTACAGAAGTGGAACTCTGCTTTTATTTTGCATATTTTCCTATATCCTGAGCTGCAAATCTGACAATGCTACCGATCCACAACCCGATACACCGGATCCCGGCACCGCGACAATTCTAACCAGTCTCACGGCTACACCAAACTCGATTGGCATTGGCGGAAGCGCTCGTATTGCAGCCATCGTCGTCGATGAAAATGCCACGCCGCTTGCGGGACGAGTTGTAAGTTTCAGCTCAAATGGAGGCACAATTACCCCATTTGACACCACAAATATCATTGGTGTGGCAGAAGCAATTTTCCGTGCCCCTTCCGCGACTGGCATCTTTCGCGTTTATGCACAGCTCGGCGAGCAAACCGACAGTATTTCTGTGACCATCGACAACCAAATTACCCAGAATTTACAAGTAATCCCCGAAGATGACTACATATTGGCCAATGGATTTTCAACCACAATGTTGGCCATCTCGGTTTGGGATACCGATCAACAACCAATAGCGAATACCAGGGTCACGCTCGAGACAAACGCCGGCAGCATCTCGCCATTTGTTGTCACAGATGCGAACGGCTTAGCGTTCGTCCCTCTGCGTTCACAGGCATCCCAGTCCGATGTCGCGGCGACAATCCGGGCGACGATTGGTGAAATTGAAGTCGTGACACTGGTTATTTTTTCCGGAGTCACTTTCTCAGTCGAGGCAAATCCGCCGGCAATTATTGCTGACGGTGGCAATTCCACCTCCCTCATTCGCGCTATTTTAAAAGAATCGACCAGCAAAATTGCCGTGGCCGAGGCCGAAATTAAGTTCGGCGCTGACCTCGGCACCATCCCCAACTCGGTCGATACCGATGCCAGCGGTGTAGCAGAAGCCATTTTAAAAAGCTCAATCCAAACCGGCAACGCCATGATTATTGCATCTTATGGCGATTTTATCAGCGACACGGTTTATGTGCTCATGGGGCAGTCGATACCAACTTATTTGACTTTGACTGCAGCCACGACCGAGCTTGTTGCGGATGCGAAAAGTTCAACGCAGATTAAAGCCGTGGTCACCGATGCGGCGGCCAACCCGGTTCCCGATGGCACGGTCATCATGTTTTCATTGGTGCAAGGAGGAGGAACACTCGAAACCCAGCGCACTACTCAAAATGGCGTCGCCGTGAGCAATCTCACAAGTTCCAGAACGCCAGGCACGGTGCGCATTGCTGCCACCGTTGGCGGTTTGAGTGATACCGTATCGGTTCAGTATATTGTTGGGGAGGCCGCAACAATTTCCATGAGCAGCGATAGCAGCAGTTTGCCGGCGGATGGCCGCACGACTACCGGAATTCATGCGTTTGTCACAGACGCCGTGGGTAATCCTTTGCCGGATGGTACTATTATCCGATTTCAGGCGAGTTTTGGCGATATCACCGCCACTTCGGAAACGATAAATGGTATCGCTCACGCGACTTATTCATCCAAAGAAACCGGTTTAGCTGAAATTTCAGCCAGCATTGGTTCCATTTCCCGCACGATCACAATGAAGCTCCGTCCGGGAGCCGCCAACAGCATTTTGCTAACTTATGATCCAACATCGCTGGGCGTCAAAGATAGCGGCCGCAACACGACTTTGACGGTCACAGCCGACATCCGCGATGTGCAAAACAATCCCGTTCTCGATGGCACACTGGTGCGATTCAATATTTTTGCATCCCCGGGCGGTGGTGAATTTTTGAGCTCATTGGCACCCGTTCCGACGATTAACGGTCTGGCACATGTTTCGCTAAATTCCGGCATTCGTTCGGGAACCGTGCGGGTTAAAGCCGAAGTCATCGATGCCAATAACACGCCGTTTAATCCGCCGATCGTCGCCATTTCGACTGATGTAATTATTTTTGCCGGACCACCTTACATCGAAAATATCAATGATCGCAGCACGAGCCACCTCTCAACCGGCCCGAAACCCGTCAATATTTATGGCTGGGGAATCGTAAATAGCACGACGACCCTCACCGCAGTAATCGGTGATAAATTCAATAATCCGGTGCCGGCCGGAACCGCCGTGTATTTCACAACTTCGGGTGGCATAATTTCAACTTACACGGGTTACACCGATGAAGAAGGTGTAGCCAGCGTTACCCTGCACAGTGCGCAGCCCTACCCGGATGTGCCGCGTTTTTACAACACATTCCTGGATCCCAATGCCAGCCACCCGGATTTTAGTTTGGGCACGGATATCATTCCAGGCCCAATTCCCGATCTCGAATTCGGTGTCATCGACAATGGTTACGATGCGACGAGCCAAAATAACGGCATTGCCCGGGTTTTAGCGGTCACAGAGGGGGTGGATGCCAGCGGCAATTCGGCCAAGGTTTGGGGTGTTGCCAGTGTCATATTTTCCGGAGAAATCGAAACATTTTATACCGAAGTCAGTGATACGCTGCTCTTGCCTTCCCAAAGTTCAATCATCACAATTTATGTTTACGATGGCAACGGCAATCCAATCGTACCAGGCTCGACGATTACGCTGAATGCAGAAGCGGGTAAATTGAGCTGGTCAGAATTCAAAACCGGGGATCCCGGCAAAACTCTTTACCAGGCCACACTGGTAAATAATCTCGATCCCAATGATCCCGACGCCAAGGAAGCAACGATCAGTATCGGTGTGCGTGTGGAATCAGAAAATGGCACAGTTGTGACCTCAACAGTGCCCATACAATTGAAGCTGAATTGATGTTTTTTTTGCATGTAAAACTGTTTTTAAAAGAGACTATTATGTATCATAAAATCATTTATTTATCGATCTTTTTGATAGCAACTTCCAGTCCAGTTATTGCGCAATCCACTTCGTTGCCTTTGTTATCAAACGGCAAAACTGAATTTGCGATGACAACTCAGGGCGGATTTTCAGAAAGTTATGCCAACGGAGACCGCATTCGAATCTATGGGGCCTTTGTGCGTTTCGGCATCGGTTTCCACAAAATGTTTGATGTGTACAGCCTCATCGGTTCCAGCAAACAAAATATTCGTCACTCCGACACCAGTCTATCCAACTTCGATTCCGGAATGGCGCGCACGCTCGGTGGCGGGCTTGCCATTCAGTGGCCTTTTAAGCTGCCATGGAAATTAAAACTCTCTTCTACGGGACAAATGGTAGTGTTTAGTCCAACCGGGGCAGCCTACAGCCGTTCCACCGTGCCCAATACAAATTATCGAAAAAGGCATGATTTCACTTATGAGTGGCGGCACACTCAAGTGGCGACTTTTGCCGCACGACAATTCCGGCATTATGAATTTTTTATCGGTGGTGAGCTCATTATCAACAGTGTAGATTTTAAACGAGACCTCACTTTAGAGAGTGACGAAGGCACATTTTTTCTCAGCAGCAGCCGTGGTGTTTATCTGGAAGAAAGCCGGCCAAATCTCAGTCTTGGCCTCAACATAGCGCTGCCGGGCCGTCACCACCTCGGTTTTGAACTAAAAGGTGGCACAGATAGCGATGTTGCTATTTTTATCGCCATCGGGCAAACCGGCAAGCCTTAGTTTTTTGGATTATTAGGAGCCGCGCACTTATCTGATTATATTAAAATTGTGAAGCCAATAAAATTTTTTGGTCTTGACAAAAAGCGAATAAGTGCGCGGCACCTAACGTGATCTCTGTGAACAATACAGGCAAAAACGGTATTTCCTGCCATTGTTCAAATCGGAACATCTCTCCTGTTCTAAAGGAAGTACTATTTTCCTTGCCAAAAATCTCTTCTTTTCCTATGTTTGAAGCGTAATTTCCACACACAATTTATAATATTTTCTTAAGCTTACACCTATTCAATTTAACCACCGGGTAAAAATATGAAAACACGATTCACCCTTTTTCTCTTTTTTCTATTTAGTTGGACACCCTCGATTTTCGCGCAAACAGAAGGGCAAATTTCTGAAAGCACACCAACAGAGTGGCAGCGTTTTTCTACCCCACGGCAAACGATCACAAATTTTATCTATTGGCAAAATCATAACCGGCTCGACATCGCAGCACAGGCACTGAGTTCGGATACAACTCTAAGTCTCACCGATAGAAAAGAATTGGCACGAAAGCTGAAGCACACGCTCGACGCCCGCGGAATGTTCATCAAAATGACCGATTACCCGGACGACCCGGATTTTGTCGACCAAATTACCGGCGTGCAAGAGGTACTCCTTTCACAGCAACTTCCACAAATCAGCCTGAAAAAATATGGCAACCAATGGCTCTTCACCCCGGACGCTATCAAAGCTATTCCAGAATTGTATCAGAGTACATTTTCAACCAGTATCGAGAAACTCATTGGAAGTTTGCCGACCTGGTTGCAAGAAAAAATTATCGGTTTTGCCTTTTGGCAAATTTTGGGGCTGTTTCTCATTCTTCTTTTCGGCTTGATATTGCGTAAATTGGCTGAATTTTTTCTCACCAGATTTGCCGAACGGCTACACAAACACACAAAAACAGAGTGGGATGAGCTCATCGTGCGCTCAGCTATGAAACCGATTGGTCTGTTCATAATGGCCGGATTCTATTATCTCACTTACGCTAATTTACGCTTCGGTGTGACGCTCAACCAATATATGCGCTACATTTTGCTGATCCTCATTTATTCAAGCATTATCTGGATGATTTATCGGCTCATCGACGTTCTGGAAAATTATCTCACACGCATTACCTCGGCAACCGAAAGCAAACTCGACGACCAACTGGTGCCCCTGATTCGCAAAACACTAAAGGTCTTTGTTGTGATTCTGGGGACGATTTTCATTCTGCAAAACCTGGAAGTGGATGTCGCTTCACTGCTCACCGGTTTGGGAATTGGCGGTTTGGCGTTTGCACTTGCTGCACGAGACACTTTGGCCAATTTTTTCGGGTCCATCACGATTTTTATTGATAAGCCTTTTCAGGTTGGCGACTGGGTTGTGGCTGGAAATATCGAGGGGACTGTTGAAGAAGTCGGCTTTCGATCAACGCGCATCCGCACATTTTATAATTCTCTCGTCAGCGTGCCCAATGCTAAAATCGCCGATAATGCCGTCGATAATTTGGGATTGCGCCAATATCGCCGCTTCAAAACCAATCTCGGTCTCTCCTATTCGACCACGGCCGATCAAATGCAGGCGTTTGTTGAAGGGATTCGTGCCATCGTTTTAGCCAATCCGTTCACCCGCAAAGATTACTATGAAATCCATTTTAATGATTATGGCGAGTATTCATTAAATGTGCTGGTGTACGTCTTTTTCACAGTGCCAAACTGGAGTAAAGAACTCATAGAAAGACACAATCTGCTGTTGGAGATATTACGTATGGCCGAGGAAATCGGCGTCGAATTTGCGTTCCCGACCCAAACATTGCATGTGGATAGTGTGCCAGAGAAAAAGCCACGGCAGGTAGGAAAAAATCTGAGCCGTGTGCAAATGGCAGAAAAAATCGCTGCTTTTGGCCCCGATGGCGAGCTGGCGCAGCCGGGTGGTCCGAAATTGACCTAATTTGATTCAAAAGGGTGAAAATAAATCTGAAGTCTGAGCTGTGGTTACCGAACGTTATTCAGTTGCATAATTCTGAACAGACGCGGCGTTTTAATTCCGCGGCGTATCGGAGGGTGTGGACAGCTCGAGTGAAACGCACTCTTCGATACAGCCTGCTGTAAAACAAGCAGGATTCTCAGAATGCTTTGTTAACGTGAGTTCGCTATAAGAAAAATTGGGACAAAACGAATTAATTATAGGATCTAGTCCGAAGGCGTCCCGCCGAGGATAACGCACGAAACGCTCGGCGAGACGCCTTCGCTCTATTTTAATTATGCTTGGTAAAGAATGTTACAGCTTACATCGAACTCACGTTTTGTTACTTAGTCAAGGCCGGCTCAAAAGCCCGGCGATATCATTGTAAAACACAAAAACCATGATTGTAATGAGAATTACCAGCCCCACCATTTGCACGATCTCGCGGCTGCCCTGACTCAACGGTTTTCGCATCACAGCCTCGATGGTAAGCAGGAAGAGGTGACCGCCATCCAAAACCGGGATGGGCAGCAAGTTGAGCAAACCCAGCTGCAAACTGAGAAATCCCATCAAACGAATGACATCGAGGATACCGGTGCGGGCAGCTTCACCTGCCAACTCGGCAATTTTAATGGGACCGCCAAGTTCCTCTCCGGAAGCTTCCCCCTTCAACACCCGCGCGAGAAAATCTCCGAGCAGTGTTGATAACATGGCATTTATTTCCACACTCCTTTTCAATGATTCAATCACACCGAATCGGATTTTTTCAGTTTCCTGAAAGGGCGCTATCCCAATCATAAAACGGTTCTCGTTTTTATCCAATGTGGCAGATAGTACAAAATTTAGAATTGAATCTGAGCGCGCGACTGAAATGTGCAGTGTTGAATCGCCGCTTGAGGTTACCAATCGTGACATTTGATAAAAAGATTGAATCGAATCGCTGCCAATTTTTACTATCAAATCTCCTGTGCGAATCCCGGCTTTCTCTGCCGGATAGCCTGGGACCAACCGACCGACCCGGGCAGGCAGCGGCGGTGAAATCCCCAAAAGCGGAAAGGCTTGACGCAAACTGTCGTTGCTGTGAATTGTGAAATCAAGGAGTCCCGCCGGTCTTTTAACTTGAATATAAACCGTATCCTGGGTGAATAGCGCTGCGGAATTATAAAACTTCTCCCATGAATTTACTTCGTCACCCTCAACTTTTAGAACTTTGTCCCCGGCTCGAAATCCTGCGTCTGCTGCGGGTGAACCATCTTCCACCCAGCCAATAGTCACAAAATCCGAATAATAGAGTGGCTTTTCTACACCGGCATAAAACAAAACTGCGATAAAAATAATCGCCCAAATTATATTCATAATCGGGCCTGCGGCGATGATGGCCATGCGCTGCCACACTTTGCGTGATCCAAACTCGTGCTTGGCTCCGGTGAGTTCTTCACCCGGATCATGCCCGGCCATTTTTACGTAACCACCCAACGGAATCGCGGCAATACGATAGTCGGTATCGCCGCGTTTGAATCCGACTATCTTCGGTCCAAATCCGATTGAAAAAACATCAACGCGCACACCGATCCATTTGGCCACCACGAAGTGACCCAGCTCATGTACGAACACCAAAAAACCTAACACGATTATAAAAGCAAAAACAGGAGTTACCATTTTATCCGATTCATTCTAATTTATGGTTGCAGATTTAATTCTGAAAAGATAGCACACAATTGGCATAATTAAAAGTATATTCCCCTAACAAATCGGTTGATGATTGCATTTCAATAATTTAAATAATCAAAGAAAGTCTGGAGCCTCTACCATCCGGGAGCTCATTGTCCTGAAATGATATTTTTTTAGATTTTGGTACTATTTACATTGACATCACACCATGCATTTTCTAAATTAATTCAAGGGAAAAGACATTCAGACTTATGTCAAAGATAAATATACAGTTTGAGTCCAAATGCTGATTTTAATTCGATTGGTTCTGTACATCTCCGCGTTCAGGTTTCAATTTTGCCCCACTCGATAAAATCATTCAATGTAAACGAAATCAATTTGCGCTTTAATCTCTATAAATTGAAATAGCCAATACGTTCGCAGACTTCGTTTCCTCCTATATTCTGAACTCGGAATTTAATTCTATTTAATACTTGGCGGGATATATATAATTCATCAAATTTGCCAGAGATGATCTTGTAAGTCCTGGATTAACTCTGTCAGGATGCTCCGTTATGACCAGATCGAACAAAGAGATGCCACGCATTTATAAGGAGCTTGGGCATTATTTCAGCCAATTGTCTTCTTCCAGTTTGAAATTTTTGCAAAATAAGTATTTTTAAAACTTCCTGTTTGGTGGCATACAAATTTTAACGGAAACCGTGTCCATGCTGCATACCGTGCCTGAAAAATCACACACAAGCATTGTTAATAATTGATGAAATTTGATAACAGGCAACACCGCAAATTCTTGGGAAAAATCATTGAAGCAAATTTTATGGATATCATGGCAATTTCTCGTTGGCTCTGTGCTTTGTACAATGCTGCTACCCCGAAATACGCGGGCCTCATTTCCTGTTGTCGGCGAGCGATGGCAGGAAGCCGGGCTACCGTATATTCAGTCATACAGCGCCGTCGAGTATGGCGGCGGACAACAAAATTGGGGCATAGCCCAGGATCACCGCGGTGTGATGTATATCGCCAATAATGGCGGCATGTTAGAATACGACGGCGCTTTTTGGCGTCATAATTCCATTGGAGGCAATTTACTCGGAGGCTCTTTAGCCATCGATGCAAACGGGCGAATTTGGGTGGGAGCAATGCGGGATCTGGGCTATTTTTCACCTGATTCCACGGGTAACTGGCAATTTACATCGCTTCTGGAACGAATCCCGCTTCAAGATCGTGAATTTGAAAAATTTTGGCGCGTGGCAATCACCGCAAAAGGTGTTTATTTTCACGCGCAAAGAGTCATTCTTCGCTGGGCACCACATGCCAAAGAGGTAGAATTCTGGCGCTCTGACTCCGGATTCGGTAGAGCATTTGTGGTCGAAGATGAGTTTTATATTCGGGAGATGCGAATCGGGCTCATGAAAATGGAATCTGATTCTCTGCATTGCATGCCCGGCGGGGAGATGTTTTCGGATATCGACATCCGCGCAGTCCTTCCATGGACAAATTTGGATAATGGTTCCCAAAAACGGCTCTATATACAAGAAACCAGCGATCCAACACAAATTGAAAATTCCAACAACACATCTCAACATCTCCTTGTCGGCACGCCAAAAAATGGCCTGTTTATCTACGATGGCGATTCTTTTCAAATCTTCAAAACTGAAGCAGATACATTCCTGAAACAGAATAGTATTTATTGTGGAGCGGCATTGAATGATGGCATCTATGCTATCGGAACCCGGCACGGGGGAATTGCTTTTATCAGCCAAAATGGATCGCTTCGACTCATTCTAAATAAAGCACTTGGATTGCCAGATAATTCAATTGCACATATTTATCCTGACAGTCAACAGGGATTGTGGCTGGCATTGAACAAAGGCATCGCGCGTATTGAACTATCATCCCCGCTCAGCCGGCATGTTTCTCCGAAGGGACTGCAAAGCGGAGTATCCTCCATCACCCGGCATAAAAACAGGATTTACACTTCGTCTGCCGAGGGTGTTTACTTTATGGAACAAGAATTATCACCATGGAACTCTGCTGTTTTCAAACCGGTTGCAGGGCTCCAGGCGTTGTGTGGACAATTATTATCTGCAGGGAAGTTTCTTTTCGTCGTTTCAAATAAAGGGATTTACCAAATCGAAAATGATCGGGCTAAATTATTTTTCCATCACAAATCATTGAGCCCCGTCTGCTTTGCGCGTTCAAAATACGATTCAAATCGTATTTACATCGGCTTTAACAACGGTGTCGGCTTGATGCGGTTGCGAGCAGGTAAATGGGAATTTACAGGTAAAATCCCTGGTATTCATGAATTTGTGGAAGTAATAGTCGAAGATGGGCCGGATACCCTGTGGTTTAGCACACGCTACGGCTCTGTCATTCGTTCACATGTATCTGCACCGGGCTATTCCTCGTGGCACGATTCCACAACAATTAAAATTAAACGCTTCAAAGAAGAGCATGGGCTGTCAAAAGGCTGGACTAAAATAATGTCGAATGATGGCGAGCTTTTATTTGCAACGGATAAAGGATTGCGCCAATTTGATCAAATGAGTGGAACATTTAAACTAAGTTCAGCTCTTGGGAAAATTTTTGCAGATACTACATGGAATTTTGGCGATGCCATTTTTGAAACGGATGAATTGGGACGTGTGTGGGCGGCTCGTTCTCACAATGGCACTACAGAATTCGGTTTTGCGACTCCCGCGATCGATGGCAACTACATGTGGGACTCCACCCCGTTCTGGCGATTTAAAAACTTCGGCGGTATCTGGAATTTTTATATCGACCAAAAATATAATGGCGTGTTCTGGTTTGGTGGCGCTTCCGGAATAATCCGTTATGACGAAGCAATTGAGAAAGATTACAAAGCAATTTACCCCGCACTCATTCGCCGTGTGACAATTAACGAAGATTCCGTTATTTATGGAGGTAACCTGCCCAAACCAGAAATCACTAATTTTACCTCAATTCTGGACTTTAAAGACAATTCCATACAGATTGAATTCGCTGCCCCTTATTTTGACAATGAATCTGCAAACCAATTTCAATACTTTATGGAAGGTTTTGAAGATGGGTGGTCGAATTGGACGAGCGAAACCAAGGTCAATTACCGCAAGCTTGCGGAAGGACAATATCGATTTCATGTGCGCGCCAGAAACATTTATCAACGTGCGGGTGAGGAGTCGGCATTTGCATTCACAATACAACCTCCCTGGTATCGTACCTGGTGGAGTTTTGGGCTTTACAGCGGTATAATTTTGGCCATTTTGTACGGCATCCGCAGCTACGAACTCAACCGACGTAAACTCAAACATCAAATAGAAATTGAACGCTTGCAGGCAGAAACAGAACGCGTCAAGGCGGGCAAACTGGAAGAGCTCGATAAACTGAAATCTGATTTCTTTGCTAATATTTCCCACGAATTTCGCACCCCGCTCACATTGATTCTCGGCCCTGCCGAAAAAATGATTGAAAAACAGAGCGGTGAAAATAAATCGAATTTAAATCTCATTCACCGCAATGCCCATCGATTGCTGCAACTTATTAATCAATTGCTCGACCTGTCGAAATTGGAACAAGGCGAGATGCGGTTGCAGGCCAGCCCCAGTGATATAATCCCATTTCTCAAAGGCCTGGTTCTGTCGTTCGAATCCCTGGCCCAACAGAAAGGAATTGATTTGCAGTTTGAGGTAGCAGACACATCGCAAGACTTAAAAACTGACGCCCCTTCGCACGTGAAAGCAGATACATATTTTGACCCTGATAAAATAGAGAAAATTATAATGAATATACTTTCCAATGCCTTTAAATTTACTAAAACAGGCGGGGAAGTGAGAGTAACTCTTTTGTTGCTCACGGAGTGTAAACTGAAAAGCGACCGTAATATAAAAGATCAATCTTATGAAATTATCCATCCGGGATGCCAAGTCTGCAGTAACGGTGCAGGTAACGAGCGATCTGGAATTTGTGCTCAAATTAACATCACCGATAGTGGTGTTGGTATCCCGTCCGATCAACTTCCCCACGTTTTTGATCGCTTTTATCAGGTTGACAATTCGAGCCGCCGCGCTCACGGTGGTACCGGAATTGGACTTGCACTTGTAAAAGAATTGGTGGAATTGCATTTCGGGAGTATCACAGTTTCCAGTGAAGAAGGCCGGGGTACAACTTTTACGATTTGTCTCCCCTTAAGCAAAGCCCATCTGCAGCCGGAGCACATTATCGAAACAGCAACCAGCTTTCAACCGACAGCTTCACTCATACCTGAAGAAGGAACAGGAGAGCCTGAAACCAGCGATAAAATTTTTGTTGACGAACAGGAAAGCGCTGACGTTCCACTTATTCTGATAATTGAGGACAATGATGATGTCCGCGCTTATATCCGCGCCCAATTGAAGCACGAGTACGCCATTCTTGAAGCAGCGGATGGCGAGTGCGGTATTGCTCGGGCAATCGAGGTGATTCCCGATCTGGTGATTAGCGATGTGATGATGCCCAAAAAAGATGGCTACGAAGTTTGTCACACACTGAAGACTGACGAACGCACGAGTCATATTCCTGTGATCCTGCTTACCGCCAAAGCTCGGGATCAAGAAAAACTGGCCGGCCTCGAAACCGGCGCTGATGCCTATCTGCTGAAACCATTTCAACAGCAGGAACTAACGATTCGTGTGCGCATGCTAATTGAGCTGCGACGAAATTTACGCCAGCGTTTCAGCACGGCAACCATCATCAAACCATCTGAAATTGAGGCCAGCTCAATGGATCGCATATTTTTGGAACGTGCTATCGAGATCATCGAAACGCATTTCACCGATGAAGCCTTCAGTGTTGAAGTCCTGGCAATGCAAGCTGCCATGAGCGTCTCCCAAATGAACCGCAAACTCAACGCCCTCATCGGCCAGCCTGCCGGGCAGATGATCCGTTCCATGCGTCTACAGCGCGCTGCTGATTTATTAATAAAAAAGTCAGGCACTGTTGCTGAAGTTTGCTATGCTGTTGGCTTTAGCGATCAGGCGAATTTCACCCGCAGTTTTAAAAAGCAGTTTGATTGTTCGCCTTCAGAGTACCAAAAGAGCCAAAATGCCTAAGACAAACCCACCATTGTAGAAAATTATCCTAATCGGAAATTCCTACTATCAGCAGTTTTCTAAATTTTTATCCCCTTTATGCGCGAAAATGACAAACATTTGCGCGGTATCGCCATGATAACCCCCTTGCTATATTGTAATTTTCTTCAGGGAGTTACATAAATGGAAACAATTCCGTTAGTCTTCACAGGCCGATTATTCTGCTACATGTGAAACGGGGAGGAAGCCGAAAATCCCATAAAGAGTAGGCGTTTACACTATTAATTATTAAGGTGGAATTATGGATTGGAAAAAAATTCCAAACGTTGCTATGTACGGGAAATCTGATTGGAGCGACAAAGTTCGTAAAACTCCGAATTGCACTGTAGAAAAAGCAAAACAAATTGCTGAAAAAGATCCTAGTATTACCTTCTTTTTCTTTTGCCGTGAAAATATGTCTCTTGGCGGGATTAATGAGTCCTTCAAGCCAGGCGACGCTATTTTCTTTTCAGGCGCTCCTTGGTATGGGAGTGCTCCACAGTGCGATTCATATGAGAAAGCAGTGGTTGGTCGCAAAAATCAAAATAAGATGACGGACACGGAGTGGCAAAACTTTAAACAAGCTATCAAGGATTTGAAGGCTGCGCCAGAGTCTGATTCTTCTCCAAATTTTCAACAAATTGTCCAATGCCACATCGATGCTATGCGTACTCCAGCTGGACAAAAATGGGGCGCTCATGGAGGGATTAATTTTTTAACTTGGCACAGGGCTTACCTGCAACATTTTGAAGCACGATTAAGAAGTTTTAACTCAGCAGTATTTCTTCCATACTGGGATTGGATTGTTGATAGAGCAATTCCAAAACAACTAGGTAAAACGTCTGAATGGGGAGTGACGAGGCGCTCAAATCCGAATTTTTCTGGCGTAGCAAAAACGAAAGATTTAGAAAATTTATTAAAAAAAACAACATTCATAGAATTTTCCGAGGCAGTTGAAAATGCACCATTTCACAATTCTGTTCATGGAGTTGTAGGCGGGGATATGGTATCTGCTGCATCTCCTTCTGATCCACTTTTTTGGTTACATCACTGCTTCATAGATAAACTTTTTGCGAATTGGCAAAGAATGCATGGGAATATCAAGCATCCTAATATGGGCGAAGTTCTTCTTCCTCCGCCAATAATTACAAAAACAAATGGCCAAGTTTGGAGCTTTCTCAACTTAGGGTATAACTATATTTAAAACTCGTTTTCGCCGACCTTTTAGGTGTATTTTTCTAGCCATTGATAGAGGTCTAAGTCCAGCATCGATAGTGATGATTATACACTTCACGAAATTTCTTGTGAAAAACTACTATTGTCATCAGCCCCCTCTAGCATTTGAATCAAGCCCTAATTTGCCGCTCTCAGGTAGGGATATAATTTTTTTCTGAACGCTTGATGGCAATAGTAGTGTAATACGAATAAAACTCGCGGTTGTGAATCAGAATTGATGAAATATTCCGGCGATGGCTGAAAATCCTGTTAGGATTTTTCAATAGCAAGCCTAATGCGCGAAAATGACAATTTTTTGCGCAGAATCGCCAAGAAATTCATCGGCAGTTTTGCTACTTTTTACACGATAAAGAATCAATATCCAATTTGCATTTGTGAATTCGAGGATTCTTAAAAATAATATAACAGGAGGAAAAGCACTACAAAATTAGAGAATTATTTTTGATTGAAAAATCAGTTTATTATGAATTTAAAGAAAGGTTATTTAATGATTTTGTTACATTCCAAATTCCGAACATTATCCATGATGTTATTACTTTTAGGGATTTCTCTTTCTTCATCACTCTTCGCCCAGGTTGGTAACGGGCCTGTGTTTGATCATCCATGGGGTGTTGCAATAGAGGCGGATGGCAGTCTAGTAGTGACAGATTACGGTATTGATGCGGTGGTTCGTGTTGATCCCGTCACTGGCGACCGCACAATCATCTCAAATGCTAACACTGGAGCGGGGCCGGCCATTTCACACCTTTTTGGTGTTGCTGTCGAGGCCGATGGCAATCTGGTTGTGGTAGATGATGGGCTGAATGCATTGTTAAGGGTGGATCCGGTTACCGGCGACCGTACTATCATCTCAGATGCCAGTACCGGCTCAGGCCCGGGATTGTCAGAACCCGAAGGCATTGCAGTAGAAGCTGATGGTAACCTGGTTCTGGTAGATAATGATTTACACGCTGTAATTCGTGTCGACCCTGTTACTGGAGACCGCACAATCGTTTCCGATGCCGGTACCGGCACGGGCGTTTCCTTAAGTTCGACTTATAGCATTGCAGTTGAGGCCGATGGTAACCTGGTAATTGCCAACCATCAACGTGAAATAGTTCGCGTGGATCCGGTCACCGGTGATCGAACCATCATTTCAGACGCAACGACAGGTAGCGGGACTGGTTTTACAGGGCTTCAAGCAATCGCAGTTGAGGCCGATGGCAACCTCGTAGTGACCGATTTCCTACGGCTTGCCGTGGATCGTGTTGACCCGGTAACGGGAGACCGAACAACCATATCAGGTGCCGCAAGCGGCAGTGGCACTACTTTTTCTGATTTATTCGAGATCGCGGTAGAAGCCGATGGTAGCCTGTTGGTCGTTGATCAAGGTTTGAAAGCCCTGGTCCGTGTCGATCCAATCACAGGCGACCGCACAATCATCTCGAGTTCATTAGTAACTTCAGTAAATGATGATCTTGCCGGCCTTGAAATTCCACAAAATTATGCCTTATCACAGAATTACCCCAACCCATTCAATCCGAGCACGACAATAACCTATGCAGTTCCAACGGCTGGTGCTGTGAAGCTGGCCATATACAATCTGAGCGGCCAACTCATTCAGACTCTGCATTCAGGTGTCATTGCTGCGGGCCAGCACAGCGTTGTCTGGCAAGGCACGGATTTTAATGGTAACCAGGTAGCAAGTGGTGTCTATATCTACAGGCTTGAAGGTATAAATATCGTGTTGAGCAGGAAGCTTACATTTATGAAATAGTATCATATGATACTAACAACAAGTAGGACTTTCACAAATTCGTGCGAAACATAATAGTGATGTTTCGCACGTTTCTCACCACCCCCAACAATATTTGTTTACTTTTTGGAATTATTTAAATTCTCTAATCAGGAATTGCCCTCAAAATATCCCGTTTCCCCCAGGGTCCAGGCTGCTTCTCAACAACAAATCCAGCGCCATGCAAAGCCCGCTGCACAGCCTTTTTAGAAGAGTAGGTTGAAAGAATTGCGCCCTGTGCACATTTCGATTTAATATTCGTGAAAAATTCAGAAGTCCATAATTCAGGATTGGCGTCCGGGCTAAAGGCATCGTGGTAGATGGCGTGGAATTGGTGATTTGGAATTTCCAGCTCGCACGCATCGCCCAATAAAATGTGCAGCTCAATATTGTGCAAAAAAGGGAAAGTGTGAGATTTGTTTTCCAGATTATTGAGCCCACCGGCACCTGCTGAGGAAATTGAACTGTACATATCATGCAATCCCGTAAAATTCCGCGAGTGATCCAATTCCTGAAAAACCTTCTCCGGCAGCCACTCTTTTTCGATGCCCCAATATTCAAGTTTTGTGCCTGTCTCTTGAGCTAAATTGGCCGTGACGAGAAAATTCAATCCGGTGCCGAAACCCACCTCCAAAACACGTGTGGCCTGCCCTTTTTTCAAGCGCTCAGCCACACCTGAGGTGTTCAGATAAATATGCTCGCACTCGCTAACCGCACCATGTTTTGAATGGTAAGTCTGCTGGTACTCTTCACTGTAAAATGTTGAAGAACCATCGCTTGTTTTAATCGTTTGAAATTTTTCAGACATATTTATATTCATTGATTTTTTATTTTTTTTTGTGACGAGATCAACTGGAAAAACAGGATAAATAAGCCGTGCGTTCATCCCGTAAATCTTGTAATCGTGTCCAAAACAAGCTTTCAAATTTTAGCTTTGCGCAAGCGCAACGAATTAGTCACAACATTTACTGAGCTCAGGGCCATTGCCGCTTCAGCGAGAGCCGGATGCAACAAACCAAGCATTGCTACGGGCAGCATCAAAATATTATAAATAAATGCCCAAAACAGATTTTGTTTTATTTTTGTAAAGGTCGCGCGGGAGAGATTAAATGTGCGCACAACACCGGAGACGTCGCCGCCGACAAGGGTTACATCCGAAGCTTCGATCGCTATGTCTGTGCCAGTCCCGATTGCGATTCCAACCTGCGCCTGTGTCAGCGCCGGCGCATCGTTGATGCCGTCGCCGACCATGGCTACAATTTTTCCAGCAGCTTGCAGTTCTTTAATTTTAGCTGCTTTATCCTGCGGCAAAACTTCCGCGATCACCTCGTCAATTCCCAATTCATCAGCAACGGTTTGGGCGGTGTTATGATTGTCGCCTGTTAAAATCACGGGCTGTAGTCCAACCTTTTTCAATTCCAGAATCGCTGCTTTTGCGTTATCCTTCACTGTGTCTGCGAGCGCAATAACGCCGAGCACAGCCTTATTTTTGGCAACAAAAACAAGCGAATAGCCATTTTTAGAAAAATCCCCAACTTGTTTTGAGAAACCATCGGTGGAAACTTCATTTTCTGCTAATAAACGGGAATTGCCAACCCAAATTTCATCCGTTCCAATTTTAATAAATACACCCCGGCCCGGATGCGTTTTGAAGTGATCGGCTTGCAGCGGTTTTATACCTTTCCCGGCGGCCTCTTTGACGATAGCCTGCGCCAGCGGATGTTCTGAATTAGCCTCGGCCGTTGCAGCCAATTGCAATAACTCCGTCTCCACTATTTTTTCAGACGTCACTATTTCTTTCACACCCGGTTTGCCTTTTGTCAAAGTCCCAGTTTTATCAAAAACCACGGTGTCGACATCCTGCATTGCCTGAATCGCTTCACCGTTACGGATGAGGATACCACGCTCCGCACCCATGCCGGAGGCAACCATTAAAGCTGTTGGCGTTGCCAGTCCAAGCGCGCAGGGGCAGGCGATGACCAAAACAGCCACAGCCGCAAAGATCGCCAATGAGACCGGGCCAATTTGCGGATTAATCCACGGAATCCATTGCCCAGCCCAAACAGCCATGGCGGCAAATGTATCCGCAAATATTATCCAGCCGATAAATGTAAAAACTGCGAATCCAATTACGGCTGGTACAAAAATCGAAATAACTTTATCTGCAAACGCCTGAATCGGCACTTTTGAGCCCTGACATTCTTCCACAAGTTTAATGATTTGCGAGAGAAATGAATCCGCGCCAACACGGGTGACTTTGACATGCAGAACCCCGTCGATGTTGATTGTCGCACCAATAACCTCATCGCCGATTGACTTTTCAACCGCCACCGATTCACCAGTGGCCAAGGATTCATCAACACTGCTGTGACCACTGACAATCTGGCCATCTGCTGGAATTTTTTCACCAGGTTTCACCAGAACGATGTCGCCGGTTTGAATGGACTCGATCGATACTTCGATTTCTTTGTCACCACGTAAAATTGTTGCTGATTTTGCCTCGAGTTGCATCAATTTCTGGATGGCATCGGAAGTCCGGCCACGCGCTTTAAACTCAAGATAGCGGCCGGTGACATGAAAACAGATAATCATCGCGGCGATGCCGGCATAATTGGCAATGGGCAGAAACAAGGCGGCAATACCGGTCGCAAAAGCCGCGAGTGCACCGAGGGAAATTAAAACATCCATATTGGTTCCACCGTGACGCACGATTCGGATTGCACTTAAATGGGTTTCTCGACCGATCCAAAATACAACAGGAATCGCACCGACCAGCATTATGGTATGCATAAACGGTATTTTAAGGCTGGTGAACATGCCGATAAACATCAGCATCATCATCGGCCCGGTGATGCCCCAGGCCCAGAGCATGAGATTTCTGTATTCGGTCAATCGATCTGCCTGTTCCTGCCAAATACTATCACTGCTTTCAGATTTTTGCTCGATTGCCTGGTAGCCTGCATTTTGAATGGCTTGCCGCAGATCGGCTTCGTTTGCCACCTGGGAATCGTACAAGACGTTCGCCTGTTCGTTCGCAATCGTCACATTGGCTTCGACTACTCCATTTGTTTTGCTGAGAAATTTCTGCGCATTATTCGCACAACCCTGGCAGGTCATCCCTGCAATTTTGATCACTGCGCGCACAAGGTCCTGTTTGACCGCAAAACCGGCCGATTGCACCGCTTTGACCAAATCTTCCCGATTCGCTTTTTGCGCATCAAAACTGACTGTTGCTTTCTCCGTCGCTAAATTGACCGCTGCTTTTTCAACACCGGCCACTTGATTCAATTTTTTTTCAACGGAACTGACGCAACCCGCACAATGCATTCCTGTGATATTCAGAGTCGTATCTGTCGTGTTCGTTATTTCCGGCTGGCTACTTTTATGTCCCAATTGGATTATTTCACTCATGTGGATTCCTTTTTTCCAGATCATATTTTACAAATTTTAATTCGCCTCAAATGCTCCCGGCCCGGATGAGCAACTTCAGATGAATGCAGGAGTGCAGACTTTAAGTCATCGAATCCGGGAGGTCAACAATTAAACGTTTGCAACTCAGGTTATAAATTTATACAAAGTTTGCATCAACTCATCCATTTTCTGTTCCTGTCGTTTTGCATCAGGAGATTCGGAGCTACTGATAACACAACTTTCGATATGCCTTTTCATAATTATTAATGAGACTTTCTCCAGCGCATTCCGCACCGCCGAAAGTTGATTAATAATATCAATGCAATATTTTTCATTGTCGATCATCCGCTCAATCCCGGCAATTTGCCCCTTGATCAGCTTCAAACGGCGGGATGCGGCCTGCTTTGTTTCTTCGTTTATCATAATTTATCCTTATTTACATAATACCTGTATAGGGTATACTAATAAAATAATAGTATTAAATCAATCATTATTTTTTTTAAGAGAATTGTGCGATGAAATGGGAAGATAAAAAACAAATATTACTGGAGAGTTTATTTCTTTGGATAAATTTCAGGAAAACAAATTTTTGCACGCTCAATATTTATCAACAAAATACAATTATTGGAAGAAATACAGTACTTCACAAATTTTGATCTATTTCGATAATTCAGTTAAAGCGTTGATTGAATTCGGCAGACTAAATCGTTGTTTGAGGCTGTTCGAGAGCTAAAATGAATTGGCAAAACTATTCCCAACAGAATAAAAAATCACTCACTTTTAACGGGATTTTCAAAAGACAACCGACGCGCCCGCACGATGAGTCCATACCCGACAACGGCCACTGAAGAAATCAATAGGGAGAAAACGTAGAGGTGTTCTGCAGTAAAAGCTGGTGCGTACGAGAGAAGTCCGGTTAACATAGCACCCGCGCTAATCGCTGTTAAAACGAGTCCAACCTTAAAACTCAAAAACTTCCTGTACATAATCACTCCTGCAATTAGGTGGCAATTTAAAGCAAGTCATTTGCTTATTTTATTGCACGATTGAAAAGAAAGTGAGAAGTCAGGGCTGACCGTTCTGAACTTTATCAAAATTTAAAGAAGGAACGGCGGTTTAATCAGCCCGAACTAAAAAAAAAATTCAGGCATAAACACAAATTCAGACTTTATTTCTCACATGGAGTCAGGTTGTAAAGAAGAGCTATCCTGATTTAAAGTGCAAATTAAATAAGCCATTAGCAAGGCTTACTTTCCATGGTGATCTTTATTTTTTCTTAACATCCCCATCGTTAGCTACAAATGCCAGATATTTTCTATTTTTGCTCAGAGCCATCCGGTTTATCGAATCAACCCCATATTCTTGCAAATTTAAAAACTCCATCCACATTTTTTCAGCCGATAAATCCATTTTGTAGATTTTAGCCCCCTGTGCCATGAGTAGACTTGAATTATCGAACCAGACATAATCTTCACGGCCGGGCAAAACTCGAGCAACTTTCGAAATGACACGATCATGCATATTAACAGCGTTGATATGCCAATCGCTGCCGGCTGATTTTTGCACGAAACTTATGGCATTCTGCCCGGGTATCTTTTGCAAACAACGGCCGATATTCCCGGCAACTTTAAATTGTTTACCATTCTTTTTATCAACGAGAAACAATGCATGCGGTTCCCCCAAAACAAACAGCGCCAGATTTTGAGAATCTACCCAGGTATGATAACCAACGGGTTTGATATCCGGAAGCAGCAGATTAAACAGTTTTGTTTTTTCAGAATATTGCCAGAGCCTTTGCGTTCCGTCTTTTTCAACACGCACAGTCGTAAAAACAAGCGGATTTACCTGCAAAGGTGTTGGGGAATATTCACTTTCTTCGGTCTGCGTCAATTGCATTGTTTTACGGGTATTGAGGTTAAAACTAAAAACATCGGCCTGAATTGAATCACGGATCGAAGCCCAGATGATGGCAGAATCGTCCGGAGTGAATGCCGGCTGATTGTCATAACCAGGAAATTCGGAAATATTTTTAACTGATTCAACTGCCCGGCTCCCCGATTCGAAAGTGAGCAGAAAAACATCCGATCCTGGCGGCGTTTGCGCCGCAAGCAGCGGCGAAAAGTAAAAGCAACAAAGTATCGTAATTAAAATTTTCATCGTAGTCTCATTTTGTTTTTTCAGAATTTACAGCCTTTAACGGCCGCCAGTTATGCGCCGAATATTTGGAGCCCGCTTTTAAAATTGCCCAGCCCTGACCGCCCGTCGATGCAATATAAATGTGCGGTTTCGGATCACTTAAAGTGGCCGAAAGAAATGTCAGCCATTTTCCATCTGCTGAATAAGCAACGGAAGTTTCCCGAACATCGCTAAAACTTTTATTTCGATAAAGTAAATGCTGTTTTTTACCATCGATTCCAACGCAAGAAATTGAAAAATTACCTGGAATTTTGCCACCCGCAGAGCCGCCAATTCCCATCGACGCATATGAGGCAAATTTGCCGGCAAGTATGGCTAATTGCTCACCGTTGGGATTCCAGGCGAGATCGTAAACCGCTTCCCCGGCACGATGAATGATCCGGCCACGCAATGTTTTTAAATCGAGCAGAACGACATTTTTACCGGAAGCGATGGCAAGACTATTTTCATCCGGGGAAAACTTGACGGCTTCAATCTTTTTATTAAATAGCGGCCGCAATGTTGGGCGCAAGCCCGCGATATCGACTGCTTTTCTGGTGCGAAAATTATAAACAAATAGTTCATTTCCAGAACAATAAACGACATTTGCTTTCGAGAGCGCGATATCCAGCTTGTGCATGTTTGGATTCGAAATCAAGGGGATGATTTTGTTGTCAGGGATGACGAGTTGCAAGCCATTTTTATCATGAACAAAAATCTTCTCGCCATCAGGATGCCATACCGGCTGCGTGATTTGTGCGTAATTCCAGCCATGACGGTCAACTGCTTGACTGAAGTCAAATTTCCCTAAATAGTCCGGTTCCAATCCGCCTAACTTTAGCACGACCAAATCCGCCGATGGCATGTTACTTTTAAATGGATCAAAATCCTTTTCTTCCATCAAGAAAAACGCGATCGCCTCGCCATTTGGGGCCCACACCGGTTTTTGAATGGCGCGTCCCATCGACATTATTTCTTCAATATCGCCACCACGGCTGTTCATTATAAAAAGCTTGGTTTTATCTTCGATAAATAATAATTCCTGATCTGCTTCCAGCGCGCTGAATGAAAGTGTCGGTTTAGCGCCTCCACAAGCGCTCAAAAAACCGAATATCAGGATCAACACCTCGCTGCGGATTTTCTTCATTTGCATTGCTTTCCTCCCAAAATAATTTAGATCGCATAATGCATTTTCATTTAAAATGGTACCAACCCTTACGCGGAAATCGCATTTGTTTCAAGTGTGTCCGGGCTGCATATTTAAATATATTTACCTGGATTTTCGCCAGCCCGGTCCGCGCACAATCCGTCCAGGTTTCGCATTTGTATGCTGCCCATTCTGCAAAACCTGCACGCCGTTTACAAAAACATGTTCCACCCCGCTTGCCAGTTGATGTGGATTTTCAAACGTGGCGTGGTCCTGAATTTTTGCCGCATCAAAAATCACCAGGTCGGCAAAATACCCCTCTTTTAATTGCCCACGGTTTTGAATTTTTAAATTTTCAGCCGGAAATGAGGTCAATTTACGAATGGCTTCGCTCAGCGAAATCACACTTTCTTCCCGCACATATTTTCCAAGCAAGCGGACAAAGTTGCCATAAGCCCGCGGATGGGGGCTGGATTTTAGAAAAATACCTTCAGGCGCCATCGAACCGGCGTCGGAACAGAACGATACCCACGGCAACTGCATCTGCTTTTTGATATTATCTTCGCTCATCAGAAAAAAGATTGCTTCGACACGGCTGTCATCCTGAAGAATTAAATCGATCACCGTTTCCGCTGCGGAAGTACCCCGCATTTTTGCGACTTCGGCCACACTTTTTCCCGTGAGATATTTCAACGAATCCGAGCGCAATGAGGAGAGAAAAATATTCTGCGGCCCCGAAGCTGTGTAAAAATTTTCCCACGCCGTTGATGAATCCTGCATCTCTGCGATGACTTTTTTCCGGGTTTCCGGATCGCGCAAGCGTTCGAGCCACTTTTCAAAGCCGCCTTCCTGCACCCATGGGGGTTGCGTCGCATCCAGGCCGGTGGCGCCGGCGATATAAGTGTACATATCTGCGCTCACGCTCAAACCACGTTTTTGCGCCAGTTCAATTTTCTCGATGACCTGGTGCAGTTTCGACCAATTGGCTTTTCCAGCCGCTTTCAGATGAAAAATTTCACCACGGCACTCGGCTGTTTCCAAAATCGTCAAAAATTCGTCCACAGCCTCGAGCAATTGCCCGCCTTCGCTGCGAATATGCGAGGTATAAATGCCATCGTATTCTGCTACGACTTTTGCGAGAGCAATCAATTCTTCCGTTGATGAAAAGACTCCGGGCGCATAAATTAGCGCAGAAGCCACACCAACGGCGCCATCGCGCATGGCTTCCCGGGTGAGCTGCTGCATTTTTTCCAATTCTTCAGGTGTTGGCTGCCGGTTTTCCTCGCCAAGCACATGAATTCGAATCGTGGAGGCGCCGACGTAAGAGGCCACATTTGTGCTGATACCGCGCTCAATCAAATGTTCGAGAAACTCATCGAGCGTCGTCCATGCAATATCATATTTGAAATCTTTTTGCCGCTTGCGGATGTCTTCTTTCATTTTTGCGTTGAGCGGCCCCTCGCTCCAGCCTTCCCCAAAAACTTCGAGTGTCACGCCTTGTTTAATATCACTCAGCGAGCGGCCGTCAATCATCAATCTTGTGCTGGCCCAGCTCAACATATTGATAAATCCCGGGCTAACAGCCAAATCTCCCACATCAAGAATGTGGGCGGCATCAGCATCATCCAGCTCACCGATGGCAATTATTTTGTCTTTTTTTATGGCGATTTCACCCGATACAGGCGCGGATCCCAAGCCATCATATATTTTTTGGCTACGGATTATCAAATCATATTTTTTGCTGCAGGAGGTTTGTGCGACCGTCAGCGCGAGATAAAATATCAGAAACCGGAGCAATTTAAGTGTCTGCATTAAAATTCCAGAGATAAATGGATGAGGATTTTGTGGTGACAGATGTGGTAAGTAAAAATATCGGCTGTCACAGGATTATTCCCGAACTCGAATTATTTAACTTCGGAAAAGATTTGTGTCAAAGCAACTGTTTTTTAGTGTTCGCATTGAAATAATCTGACTGGAACAGACCACATAGCTCAACAGAGTTCTATGAAAAAATTTTTTCTGATGGGAAAAAGAACGGATATTTTAGCTCAGTAATTGCTCACGTTGAACAATGCCAACAGCCAATTTTTTTTCATAACGCAGCCAATAATGCAGCATGCCGACTGAGACAAACACCAGCCCGATGCAGAGTCCAATCCATAATCCCCAAATGCCGCCGTTATAATTAAAACACAAAATATAACCAACCGGAATGCCCAAAATCCAATGCCCAATAAAGTTGAAAATCATGGGTTTGCGTGTATCCCCAAGGCCGCGCAAATTGCCGGAGCCCGTCACCTGAATTCCATCGAATAATTGGAAGAAGGCCGCCACTGCAAGCAGCGAGGTGCCGATTCCGATCACGGTATTGTCAATTGTAAAGCTCCGCATGATAGCGTATGGCAGAAGGATGAAAACAAGACCGGCTGTTGCCATGAAAACCGAGCTAAAAATCAAAGCAGTGCGACCGGAACGAATGGCGCCCGGGCCGTCTTTTCTGCCGATCGCCTGGCCAATGCGAACAGCGCCGGCATTGGCCATACCCAGCGGAACCATGAAAGTAAAACTGGCTACTTTGAGCACGATATGGTGCGCTGCAAGCGAACTGGCATCGAGAAATCCGGCCAGCAAAGTGGCTAATGTGAACGCACCAACTTCAAATCCCAACTGCAGCGCTACTGGAAGCCCAAGTGATATGATTTCGCGGATCCGTTTAAAATCAATTTTAAAAGAGGTGTGAAACAGCCCGGTGTGTTCTCTCTGTTCCACATAAATAATATATAAAATTAAGCCGCACGCCATGAAAGACATGGAAATTAAAGTCGCATAGCCTGCCCCGACCGCTTCCATTCGCGGAGCTCCCCAGTGCCCGAAAATGAGAATCCAATTGGTTAAAGCATTTATACTATTTGCGATAATTAGAATAACCGTAATCGGTTTCACGATACTGCGGGCTTGTAAATAACGCCGCGCCGTCGTATAAAGGAGCAGTGGGATGATTGTGAAGACCGTCGGTTTCATGTAAGCAACAGCCATAACGGCCACTTCAGGCTGAATGCCGGAATCCGGGAGCAAAAAAATAACGGAATATGTCACAGCTGTGAGAATTACCGCCGAAATTAAACTTATGTAAACGCCTTGAACGAGCGAATGGTGGCAATCATCGAGATCGCCGGCGCCAAACATTTTTGAAATCAGATAATCAAGCCCAAACAAGATACCCATCCCCAGCAGGCCCGAAAAAATCACAATACTGCTGCCGATGCTCACAGCGCCAATGGCAATCGCACTAATGCGGCCAATCATGAGCGTATCGATCATACCCATTGTGACCCAACTGACCTCGGCGATGACGACCGGGAACGCCAGTTCGGCCATCGGGCGAAACTCAGCTTTAATATTATTTAAAAAATCGTTTTTGAAATTCATGACGTTGCAGAGAAATGGGCATAAGTTTATATTTTGTAGAATGGAAGATGTGGAAAATAGTGAGACTTACTTTGAAATGCAATCGGAATTCCAGGCAGAAAAAATTATTATTATCCATGACCTCTTCAGCAAATCAGCGTCAATAAACAATATTTTATTTGTGCGATTATCTTCCTGTGCACAGGGTTAATTTTAATTTCGTTGAATTGTCCGGGCACTCATATGACATTGAATTCAGGTTGATGAATCAACTGGTAAAAAACGGCTTGACATCCCCGGAATTTCGTACTATTTTATTTAAGAAAAATTGATAGTTTTTTTAAACATTATTTATACAACCGGCCTTATTTTTTACACATGAAGGGAAGCAGCACAATGTTTGAAACTGGAAATCCGGGCTCGAAAGCAGAAATTATTTCGGAATTGGACCGGCTCAATACCCAAATTGCTGAATTTGCCAAAACCATTCCAGCGGATGAATTTATCACGCCGCAAGCCGAGTTCTGGTCACCTGCTGAACACATCCGGCATTTAATAAAATCCGTTCGGCCGGTTGCGATGGCCTTGAAAATTCCCAAAATCATGCTTCTTTTCAAATTTGGCAGCACGAAACGGCCGGGGTATTCTTTTGATAAAATCAAAGAAATGTACTACAGCAAATTAAGGGAGGGCGCAACAGCCGGACGATTTACGCCAAGCACGAAAAATCAAGCCGGCAATCCGGTGGAGTGGCAAAAAAATGTTATTAAAAACTGGGTTTCTGTGAGTCAGTTGCTGACAACAAATATGAATTCGTGGCCGGAAAAAAAATTGGATACCTACTTGCTCCCCCACCCACTTTTGGGAAATTTAACCATTCGGGAAATGCTGTTTTTTACTTTATATCACAATAAACATCATGCTTCACGCATCGTGGAGCGAAGAGAAATATCTTAATTGAGGAGATATACCATGCGACGATCTCATCTATTGATTTTACTCACTATCTGTTGTTTTATTTCAGTTCCCGCCATCGGCAGCGAGCAAGCCCAAAGTCATTTTGATAAAATAAAATCCCTGGCTGGCACCTGGCACGGTGTGAGTCCGAAAGGGGCAGCGACCGTTGTATCATGGGAAGTCGTTTCCGAAGGCTCCGCCGTTTTGGAACGTATGTCGACGGAAGGTGAATCACCGATGATTACCATGTATCATCTCGACGGAAAGCATTTGATGATGACCCATTATTGCTCGGTAAAAAATCAGCCGCGAATGCGGGCAGAGTTTAGTGAAATAGACGATAACTCCGTTCGGTTTTCATTTCTGGACATCACCAATTTTACGAAAAAGTCCGAAGGACATATGCAAAAAATGGCGATAAATATCAAAGATGAAAATAATGTTGAAACCGTGTGGACCTTCGCGAAAGATGGGAAGGAACACGAAGCTCTTTTTAAGCTGAAAAAGAAAAGCTAACTATTTCACGGCCATTGTTTCCCGGGGCTGCAAAACGAGCAATCCCGGGGATTCTCAAAACTGTGCTTGGATTCAGAATATCCCGGCTTTTCTCACTGGGAAAACCTGATTGAGCTGACCCGCAATTTTTGCTAAAATCTCCTCCTGCAAATCTCCAATTCGATATTTAAAGTCTACTTGAGTTACGAATCATTTGATTTTTGTCATCTTTTCAAATACATTCAACAAACGAATCAATCAGTATTCAACATGGAGAATCTATGTTCGCTAAAATTTTCTATTCATTGCTTGCATTTCTGCTCGTGCTGCTCATTGCTGCATTCCTTTTTCTCCCTTCGATGGCAGATAAAAAGATGAATCGTACCCAGCCAGATCCCAGGCCGGTAATTTCAGAAAAAGCGAAAGAATTGCACGCCCGGCTGCGCATTGTTGATTTGCATTGCGATGCACTTTTATGGAACCGTGATCTCCTGAAAAATAACCAACAGGGGCACGTCAATTTGCCGGGCATGATCGCAGGCAATCTTGGCCTCCAGGCATTTACCATCGTTTCAAAATTTCCGTTCGCCACCAAACCGATTGATGTCAAAGAGCAGTTCGACCTCATCACACCGCTGGTTATTTCGCAAAGATGGCCGCTAAAAACGTGGTACAGCCTGCGTGCGCGTGCGCTTTATCAGGCTGAGAGATTACATAATTACGCACAAAAGTCCGATGGCCGATTACAGATAATAAAATCCGGCGCCGATCTGGCAAAGTATTGGGAACTGCGCGAATCCAACAAAAATCTGGCTGCCGGCTTGTTGGGAATTGAGGGAGCGCAGGTGCTTGAAGGGGAGGTTGCCAACGTTCAGATTCTCTTCGATGCGGGATTCCGGATGATGGCGCCGACCCACTTTTTTGATACCGACATGAGTGGCTCCGCACATGGAATTGAGCGTGCAGGTTTAACTGCAAAAGGCAGAAAGATGATCGAAAAAATGCAGGAGCTGGGAATGATTATCGATCTCGCACACGCTTCTCCGCAAACAATTGACGATGTACTGGAAATTGCAAAAATGCCAGTCCTGGTATCGCACACGGGTGTCAAAGGCATGTGCGATAGTCCACGCAATGTATCGGATGACCATTTGCGCGGTATCGCAGCAACAGGCGGTGTCATCGGCATCGGATTTTGGCCTCAGGCAACATGTGGTTCTGACATCGATTCCATCGTCCGCACAATTCGTTATACAGCCGATCTCATCGGTGTTGAACACGTGGCTTTGGGTTCAGATTACGACGGTGCGGTGATCGTGCCCTTCAAAGCATCGCAGTTGATTTATCTCACAGAAGCTTTGCTGCAGGACGGATTTACGGATGAAGAAATTGCGAAAATAATGGGAGAGAATGCCATAAGAGTTTTCGGGAAGGTTTTACTCTAACTCACGAAGAAACTCTGTCCGGGTTTGAAATCCTGACGAGACTGTCGAAAAAGTGTGAGAACCGGTCGCTGAGCTTGTCGAAGCGCCCGGCGTTACCCCCAAATTTGGGCCCTTCGACAAGCTCAGGGTCCAAATTTTCTGGATTTTCAACTGTCTCGAGAGAGTTTCGTTGCTTAACAAACTTCATCAAATCCAGATAAACAGATATTTTAACACGATCGAAACCACGCTGATAACCAACGAAGCAATGATCGTGGTTCCAAAACTTTTTATTTCAAAATCATCGAGCAATTTATCCGTTATCCAAAGCAGGACGGCATTGATAACGATTGTAAACAAACCGATGGTGAGAAACACAATTGGCAGGGATAAAAACATTAAAATTTTGAACAGAAAAAAGTGAATGACACTATAAACGGCAGCAACGACAAACGCGGTGATATTATTTTTTAAATTTACACCGGGAACTATTTTGGTGGCCGCGAGAATGCCAACCGTTAAAAATAGAAACCCTTTTATCAATTCCACTTTTTCTTCCTCCAAATAAATGAAATTTAAAATGCATCGATAGAATTAAAATAAGAATAATTTCATCTGTAACAAGCACTTCTGCAACAAAATTTATCGCAAAATAAATCCTAAACTGCCCTGGCCAGCTCGATCAGTTCTGTCGTCATTTCGTAGCGAACAAATGGCGTTATCAAATATATCCCTTTGAAGTATGACAGAATTTCGTTTTGCAATTCTGCTGCAATTTTAATCCCTTCCACCTGGCCGGCTTCCTTTTCAAGGCCTTTCATTCGATTGAGCGCAAAATCCGGAATAGTGATTCCCGGCACTTCGTGATGTAAAAATTCTGCATTTCGTTGATTCACCAACGGCATAATCCCAATGAAAAACGGGATATCAAAATTGGCAGCTATATCGGCCAGCATTTTTGCTTGTTTGGGATCATAAATTGGTTGCGTCATCACATAATCAGCCCCGAATTGAACCTTTTTTTCGAGACGGCGAACTTGTGCATCCATGCGTTGTGAGTTCGGGTTAAAGGCGACCCCGACCTTAAAATCCGTTGCCTGATCCATTCTGCGGCCGGAAAAAGCGATTCCTTTATTCATCTGTTTAATCATACGAACGAGGTTAAAACTGTTCAGATCATAAACCGAGGTAGCACCTGGCTGATCGCCAACTTTTGCCGGGTCACCGGTTATCGCCAAAACATAATTAATATTGAAGGCATGCAATCCCATGAGCATCGCCTGGGTGCCGATCAAATTTCTATCACGGCAGGCCAGATGAATAAGTGGCATCAGCCCGGTCTCTTGCTGAACAATGTGGCCGAGGGCCAGATTGCTCATCCGGGTCACGCCCAGGGATGAATCGGCCATGGTGATGGCATCGGCACCGGCTAATTTCAGCGCCTCCGCCCCGGCGACGATTTTTTGGTAGTTCAATCCACGCGGCGGATCGAGCTCGACTATGAACGTCGGGCGTTCTTTGACATAATCCAAAACTCCCGGCCGCGAGTCGATAATTTTTTCCGGTATCCCGGAGCGGGATGCTTTTACGAGCACGGATTTTCGTTTTACAGGTTGCATGCCATCGAGCGCTTTCGCCATCGCCTGAATATGTTCGGGCGTGGTTCCGCAGCATCCGCCGATCAATCTGACACCCTGATCGCGCAAACGCCAGGCGGTGTCACCGAAATAATCAGGGGTTGAAAGATAAAGATAGCGGCCATCAACATAAGCGGGCAGACCTGCGTTCGGGTAGGCCGAGAGCAGCAAACCTTTGCTCAACGGAACTTGTTCCAGCGCATGTAGAATTGCCGACGGTCCTTTTGCACAATTAATTCCCACGACGTTCGCGCCCATTTTTCGCAGCTTTTTGAAAACCGGCACAATATGTTGTCCGTCGCGGGTGGCCCCGGTTTCATCGACACTTATTTGCGCGATAACCGGCAGTTTTGTTATCTGTAATGCAGTGGCAAGGGCTATTTCCAATTCTGAAGCACGGGCAAAAGTCTCCAGTATAATGGCATCCGGTTGCGCGCTATCGAGAGTGCCGATTTGTTCGGCAAAAATCGCTTTCACTTCGTCGTCAGTAATTTCATCGATTTCACCGGCACGAACAGGGCCAACCGACGCCAAAACATAGGCTTCGCCCTGCGTTGCTGCCCGGGCAATATCAACGCCGCGGACATTTATTTCCTCAACCCTGTGCCCCAACTCAAAACGGTTTAACTTGTGTCGGTTGGCGGTAAAAGTGTTGGTTTCCACGGCTTGCGCGCCTGCCCGCACATATTCCGAGATTGTCTCTTTAATCAATGCCGGGCGACTGATATTGAGTTCATCGAAAGAATGGGTCATGGGAATTCCTTTGCCATAAAGCAGCGTCCCAAGCGCCCCATCACCGATGATTATATTTTCCTGTAAATAGTCGAGAAAGGAAGTTTTCATTCAGATTTCCAAAAAAGGTTTGAAATTTACTTTGAGGTCTCAAAGAAGAGATGTCGAAAAAAATTGTTTAAAAAATAAGAAATTAAGGCAGAATTCCAAGTTTTAAAACAGTCGCATTTGTATACGATGAGATTGTCGAGATTATGTAGGAAAGAAGTACTGCATCACTCAAGTGTACCACCAGGGAGATTTTTCTTGCTTTGTCATAAATGACGCACGTGCCAGGCACTTTTTGCACAAAATGTGACGTATTTTGGGATTGTGGAGCTAATAATGGAAAAGTGCCTGGCACGTGCTTTTATTTAATCTCCGGCCCTTTTAGCCAGTCATAGCCAATTGCCGGATCGTCGTAGGCGATGCGGCCTTCTTCTTCCGGGTCGTAGGTTTTACTTGTAATGTAAAACAAGTGGGTGACGCCGCCAAGAACTTTGCAGCCATGGGCGACACCGGGGGGAATTTTGACAACTTTTGCCGGATAACTTTCGCCCATCAGAACTTCCTGCAGCTCGCCAAAAGTCGGTGATTCTTTGCGTCGGTCGCACATCATCAGCCGCAAATTGCCGATGGGCACGTACCACCAGTCCACCTGTGTCGGGTGGATATGCCAGGCTTTTATAATTCCGGGATACATCTGCGAGTGGCTGAACTGGCCGAATCCTTCACCAAAAAAATCGTCTGTCACCCGAACGGCTTCACGAAAAAAACCACGCTCATCCGGATGGGTTTGCAAGTCTTTTATCACAACATCTTTAATCATCAAAAAACTCCTTAATCTGAATATTCTGCATGCGGTAAGGTAGGTATTTACAGCGCTTCGATCAAGATTTTAACTTATCATTTTCTTACCTATACAGAACATCGGCGCGTTCGCATAAAATAAAAAATGCCGCATCGCTGCGGCAGAAAAAAACTTCCAAAAATATTCAATTTAGCATTTCAGAGCGCTCTGAAATAATTGAACCACCTACTGTTCCGATTTAATAACGACAATATAGTACCAATCTTCAAAATTGATTAATATGTCCGAGATCGCGCCGGTGGCCTTGTTACCAAAAACCTCGGCGGCCTGTTCAAATTGAGCACGTTGATGTAAATCACCCTGTTTGTGCAGAAAAATAAGAAATTGAATAAACGGGTCACCGTCTGCTGCGGCACGAAATTTAAACGTCCTGCGCAATTCGTTTTTATCGATATTCACAAATGCTTCCGAAGCGATTTTATGGGCGCTGCGCAGCGATTTCTTCCGCTCATCCCATGAATCCGAATTATTGATCGCATCCATTAATCGTTGCTGCGCTTCCGTGAGTTCGATGCCTGATGATTGATATTTTTCAGCGCGGTATAAAACAAGACCCGTTCCACCACTCGAAACAATGAGTTCCGCCAATTCTTCGTAAGCTTCCGGCGGTTCGGTTTTGCCCGGCTTCAACCGCTCGATTAGATTCAGTCCAATCCCTTGTTTTTCCCGAACCCGAGACAGAGAGTCTGACATAAAACCTTCGAGATTAAGCCGCAATGACTCTTCCTCCGGTTGCTCTGTCTCTCCCTCAACAATTTCTTCCAAACGCCTCTGTTCAGAAGGTACAGAATCGTGCGGGATTTCAGCCTCATCATCTTGAAACGAAAATTTTTCATCGAGATATTCCAGCGCATCGTAGGACAAAGTTTGTCCGCCTTTTGTGACGTGAATAGCATCGACATTGCCGATGGCGACAAATTCACCGAAGCGATAGGCATCGGCGCTGCGGCTGGCTTTAAAGTAGATATCAACGCCATCGAAGTCGATTATGCGGCAGGGAATTTTCGTCTGATCTGTTAAAATGAGTGCTTCACCTTGCTGTACCGCATCGTAGGTAGCGACGCATGAAAAGAATAGAAAAAAACTGGCAACCAGAAATATTTTTTGAATAAACCCGGTCATGCTTCCTCCAAGGATAAAAAAGAAACGCAGGCGAATCGGACAGCCTGCGTTTTTAATTAAAATAAACCTGCTAAATTTATAATCGATAGGACAATGTTGCGAATATCTTTTTATAAGTAACATCCTCAGCCAAACTCGCAACGCGGCCATTGGCATCATCACCGAAGGGATTCAGGCTGTTTTGTTTCCAATCGCCAAATGTGTAGGCAACGTCCAGTTTCAATTGTTTATCCAACAGAAATCCAAGCCCAAGGCTGTAGATTTTACGATCGCTATCCGAATCGGCATCTGCGTAAATAGAAGGATCGAGGAAATAGCCAGCCCGTATTTGCGTTCCGACGCCTGGCAGCGTAAATTCAGCTCCCAGGCGCAGACGTGTCGTGGAGCGGTAATTTTCATGAATCAGGTCGTTGGCTTGCTCCCGCGTAGTTTCCGCAACCGGTGGTTCACTTTCGTAGCGTAATTGCTTCCAGTCATTAAATTCCATTTGTCCCGAAACCATGAGTCCGGCCAAATTGTAGGCCGCTCCGAGAGAAAAAGTGAACGGTGTGCGTAATTTATATTCAAAATCGCCGCCATCATCAGCGCCAATTTCCGTAAAGCCGGTATCATCCGTAATTAATTCCTTTTCCGACCAGTCCTCGTTAATAGTAATCGTTTTGGGCGTAAAAAGTGTCGCTGCCAAACGGACTTGGTTATTGACGCGGAAAAGGGCACCCAAGCTTATATTAAATGCTGAGAAGGAACTATTAATTGACTGATCCAGGCGCCATTCATCTTCATTCCAAATATTATGGATATCCATTTCCCGTCTGGAAAATGAATAATCGTTGCCACCGGACCAGAAATTCATTCCCATGCCAACGGAGAGGTTCGGAGAGACATCAGCGGCTGCTGAGGCATTCCAGAAGTTCATCGATCCCAATTCCTGCTCCCGCCATTTAAAATCAACGGAATCACCGGGCGTGGGATCAAAAAAGGAGAATTCCATGTTGGCGTCGTAACTGCGAATGCGGTTATATCCGAATGCAAAAACCAGGCTACCACGGTAAGTTGGCACCGGATAAACGATGCCGAGATCCGTCAATTTTGTGAAGGATCCATCGGATTCGACGAGCGCATTACTAAATGAGGCATCATTTTGCCGGGATAAATGACTGAGCCCCCCTGTCAATTCAAAGCGGCGAATTTGCGCCAGTGCAGCGGGATTCCAAAAAGAAGCAGAATAGTCTTCACCGACTGCACTGTAAGCCCCGCCCATGCCGATAGCGCGCGCTCCAATTCCGGTTTCAATGCCGTTGCTGAATATTTCCTCCTGGGCGCCGGCCGTAGCCGCAGTTAGAATCCATAGCAAAGCACTATATTTTAGCATATTTTTAAATTTCATTTTTTAACTCCGTTATTTCGAATCCGGTTACTATTTCCGAGATCGTTTTGAGCTTTTTGAACTTGAAGAACTGGAACTACTGCCGGAGGACTTGCTGGCACTACCACTGGAAGACGAACTGCGTTTAGTGTAAGTACTTCTCGAGGAAGACCGACTGCCGGAAGATGAACTACGATTCGAAGAACGGTTATAGCTGCTTCCACTGGATTTTGAACTGCTCTTTTTCCGACTGGAACGTTTTACCTTCGTCCCTGAGGAGTTCGATGAGTTTTTGCTGCGGCGTGAAATATTGTTACCGGAAGATTTACTGGTGCTTTTCCGCGTCCGTGATTTCGTTACAGTGCTGCCGGAAGAGCCCGAAGACTTTCGTGTAGCGGATACATTGCTTCCACTGCGACGGCTGCGGCGTGTGACCGTGGATTTCTCTGTTGAGCCCGAATTGGATCTTCGATCAACAGTTGTGCTCCCGTCTCTACGGGTTCGCCTGCTGGTGACACTGCCCCCGCTCGTTGCGCTCCCGGATGTTGCCGAACGGCCGATTGTACCTGTTTCAGTTCTTCGACTTCGGGGTGTATCCCGCCGGCTGGGTTTGTCGAGGCTGCTGCCATCCCGGGAGATCGAGTTATCCGCATAGCGCGGGCTGCGGCGAGAGGATCCACGCCGATCAAAATGGCGTGGTTTGTTATAGTGAACATTTACATAGCTGCCACCGTAATAGTAGGGGTCCCAATAATACGGGTTATACCAATAATTTACACCAACATACCCATACGGCCGATAATGGCGTGAATACCAATAATCATCGTAATACCAGGTGCCACACCAGGCAAATGGGTCCCAAAATGGATCGTAATAATTGTACGATGCATAGATGCGTGACCGTCCGTAATAAGGCCAGTACCACGAATCCCAGTACGGATCATAAACATAGTGATGTACCGGGCTGCCGCCATAGATATAAACATGGGTTTGGTTTAATTCTTCTTCAACTTCCTCCCCGTTTTCCACCTCTGTGGAATCATCCTGTTCCGTGTAAACGGTACGTGATTCTTCAGTCAGAGGTGGTGCAAGTTGTGTATAACATCCCGTCAGGGCCACGGATAAAAACAGGGCAAATAGCCAGGAAAAGATACGTTTTTCTAACATGAGAGACTCCTATCATAAAATTAAGCGGCGGAGTTTATTTTACTAATAATATACGCAAAGCATATGCCATATAAAATATGAACATTTACTAAATGTGCATAATTTTTACATATGTACAAAGTCCAATATTTGCCACGAAAAAATGATGCAAATTCTGATGATAATTGATATGCATATTTGTCAACTTGAATATGATTTGGGCTTGGTAATTTGCAAAATTTATCTATTCTATCCATTTTACTCACCCTATCACATCTCGAAGTACCAACAGTCTTTTGTCACTATAATTAAAGTTATATTTGCATGATGGAAAAGATGCTATTGTATTTCAAAAATAAATCCGTTGCAAATGAACACAACTGCTAACTTGTTTAACACCGAAATCAGGTTAAAGTTCGCTTTTTTTTTTGCAAAAGTATAACGACCTGGTGGGTGAGAATATTGATACAGGAATCTGAGATTAATTGTCGGATAAATTAAAATAGATTTCATGAATGAACCAGAATTTGATGGGTTTCCCATCTTGTTTTGCGGGAATAAAACGGCTGGCTTTGGCTGCGTTGATAGCGGCTTTTTCACATTCCTTGCTTCCGGTTTGGTTATCGAGGACTGTAACCGATAACACATGGCCTTTCACATCGATTTCAAGGCTCATCTTCACCAGGCCCCGAATTCCTTTGTCGCGATCGACATCCGGGTATTCAGGCACGACCCAGGCCAAAGGCCGCGGAGCCACCACATTATCTCCGCCAACTCCGAAAAGTCCTTCACCGCCACCGCCATCATCACCGTCATCGCTAAAATACTTTAAATCAATGGGTTCAATCGTTTCGTTGTCATCGACATCTTCTTCATCGGAGGGAATTAGAACTGGGGGTTTTGGGGGAGGATTGCGTTTTCTTCCCTGTCGTGTTTGGGGGATATTTTCGACTGTCATCGTGATACGTGGAATTTCAGTGCTGCCAGGTTTTATGCTTAAATTTGTTGAAATAAAAACAAGTGCGATAACGAGAAGTAGCGCCATAATTGTGGCCCGCTCAAAATATTCACGGTATTTTTTTCGCGCTTCTTCAAATTTATTCATCGTATTATTCAAATTCTACCGGCCGATTCAGCGGTAATCCATCCTGTTTTTCCATCGCGTAAACGGATGCGCAACCACTGCGATGCCTGTTCTTTAATTTGAAATTTTGTTCCTTCATGCAGGATAAAAAGTTCGGTTGCTCCCGTGGTCGGTGAGCTGGTCACGTTTACTTCTTTTTCTAAAATGACGCCAAATTGTTTCGTTGCCTGATTATACCACCGCAGGCTGAAAATCGAAGCAAAAAACAAAAATAATACCAGTGCAGTCACGACAAAAAATTGATAAAATGGAGCACCGGTAATAGCAGGAACAAAGTACCTCAACGCCCAGCCGAGGATGAAAGTTGCATACAAAATTAAAGTCGTATAAAGTAAAAAGGAAAATGAAGGGGAATTAAACCAATTTTCCAGCAAAACCAAATAAGCTTCTTTTGGTGGCAATGGAATGCGATCTGTGGTTTGCAATGCAGCCATTTCCAAATTAAATTGCACATCTTCGTTTTCCGGAGCCAATTTAAAAGCACGCTCATAATTGAGAATAGCCCGGCCAAGATTGTTGCTGCGAAAATAAGCGTTTCCCAGATTAAAATAGAGATGCCAATTTTCCTCATTCAGGGAGATAACGTGCTCATAATTAGCGATTGCCGCGGCAAAATCACCTGATTCGTAGGCTTTGTTGCCTTTCACGAAATACGTCGTTGCTTCATCGGCAAGCGTTTGTGTTGCCAGCATAGCGAAGAGTGCAATAAAAACAAGACGCTTTTTCATAGCTTTTTCTCCAGCGAAACAATCAGCGTATTCACATTTTCGTAAGCGGTTTCCATGGCTGTTTCCGGTGCATCCGGCATGGCAAAACGGCGAAAATCACATTCCTGCAAAACCGAATCGAATGATTGCACCAGTTCGTCTTCGATACCACGAAACCTGAGCGCTTTGATGAGCTCGTCGCGAACAAGTGCCGATTCCTGTACATTTAACTTGTTCCCGGCAAAAGCCGTTAGCGCCCGCGCCAATTCAGAATAGAACAGGGTTACATCACCAGCTTTCATCGCGGTATGCGCTGTTTTAAGCTGGCGGTTGGCCATTTTTTGCGCTTTACGGCTGCGGGCATAGGCGATGTTCGTACCCAATTTTTCCTGATGCTGGCGATAAAAAATACCCGACATAAACACCAGAATGGGGCCGGAAAGTAAAAACCAAAACAGGAGTGAATTGTAAAATTTTTCGCCCACCGGTTCAAATGTTTCATTCTCCAGGCTGATGTAACGAATATCCTTTCCGAGCAATTTCACTTCGGATTTTGATAATCCGCGAGCAGGGGAAGACACGCGTTTATCGCCTTTTTCAACGATAATATCCATCGCACCCCGGGACAAAGTTTTATAGCGTTTTTCATTCAGATCAAAATAAGAAAAAGTGATCGGGTCGATGCGGAATTGACCCTGCTCCCGTGGAACGAGCAGGTATTCGTAAGTTTTCCGGCCTTTAATGCTGGCACCGCTGCGGTCAATTTTTTCACTTATCTTTGGATCATAAACCTCAAAACTATCCGGAAATTTGGGCTTGGGCAGCGACATTGTCCGGATATTGCCTTCACCGGCGATGACGATTTTCAGGGTGATTGCATCGTTTGTTTTAACTGTGTTCTGGTCGACGGAAGTCGTCATGGAAAACCGGCCAACAGAGCCTGAAAAATCCCGGGGGCGCCCAGCCGTCGGCAACGGTAAAATTTCAAGCTCAACTTCGTCACTTTTCAAAATATGATTCACCGTACGGCCGAAGAAGGGATCATCAAAAAATGAGTCGAAAATATCGCGGCGAGCCCGTCTTTCACGCATGCGTACAGCAGCTTCAACTTCTTGCGGTGGGATACTTTTTTTGCCGGTACTCGTCGGGAAAAGCACCACTTTTTTCAATGTCGCAGTGAGAAACCGGCGCCCATTGATAATTTTCTCGGAAGTTTGCGGCGATCCTTTGCTTTGAAACTCCTCACTCCAAAAATCGCCATAATTCGGCTTGTTGCGAAAACTGTAATTTGTAACCTGCAACGCCGTGTAAATGACGTAGGACACCGTTACCGGTTCGCCAACGAAAACTTTCTTTTTGTCGACAATCGTTTTCAGGTAAATATTATCTTTTACATCGGTTGATGCTTGTTGCTGAGGCGCACGACCGGTGTTGGACCTCTGAGATGGCTGGGGTTGGGTAGATTTTGTTATCTCGATGTTGATTGGTTTTGATGCGAAGGTTTCCCCTTTAAGTTTCACCGGGATTGGCGGAATCGTAAAAGAACCTATTTTCCGCGCAATATAATAATAGGTAATTGTTTTTGAGGTGCTCATCTTGCCGTTGATGAATTGAAAATTGGAAGATTGATTGCTGCCGGTGTAAGCTGCAAATTCGTCGAGATTGGGCAATTCCGGTTCGATCGAATTCATCATGCCGCCGCCTACCACCTGCAAAGTAATGGTAAATTGCTCATCGACAGCAACACGATTGCTGTTTATGGTGGCGGTGACTTGCAATTCTGCCGCGGAAAGCAACCCTGCCATTGCAATCAGTAAAATGAAAATTGGGGGAATAATTTTTTGAATAAATTTTGAGTTCATATTTACAATTGGATCAACTGTTTATGTAATTTTAATTTTCTTAAACCAGCCAAAGTATGGAGCTATTTCTCGAAACTAATATTTAGGCCACCGCAGCATCCAATGGAATTACCAATCCTTACCCGTTCGGCGGCGTCCTTTGCCTTTTTTCTTGCGTGCTTTTTGTAAATCCTGCTCTTGATTTTGCAGCGCTTTTAATATGCGTTCAGCTTCCTCTTTGGAAATTTCATCCGGTTTTGGCAGCTCTTGCTGCTTGTCATCTTGTTGTTCTTCCTGTTGCTGCGCCTGCTGCTGATTTTCCTGTTGCTGCTGTGCTTCTTTTTCTTCCTTATTCTGCTGCTCTTGCCGCTCTTGCTCTTGCTCCTGTTCCTGTTGTTGCTTTTCTTGCTCTTTCTTCTCTTGTTCCTGTTGTTGCTGCTGCTGTTGTTGCTGTTGTTGCTGCTGCTGTTTTTCCAGCTCTTCTTTTATTTTTTCAACGAGCGCATTCAGTTTTTTATCCGCTGAATATTTCTGTAATCCCAAAACGCCAACACGCAATGCTTCCGGCAAATCCGCACCGATGTAATGGCCCGCAGAGCGATGAAAATAATCATCTGACGATTGCGCAAGCAGGGTTGAACCAGATAAAGATAAAATCATAAAAATGACGGTTAATTTAAGCTTTTTCTTCATAAGGCATCTATCTCGGAAATTGTTCCCAGCCGGTCGATAAATTGCTGAAATGCGGCTACTGTTTTATCAACCTTCAAACCCTTGGTCATCAATTCGTGGGCTTCGCTATATTTAAATTCAGTTGCTAATTTTTCAGCACGCTCTTTCAATTTTTTCGCATAATCCGACGGCTTCGGCTGCTCCTGTTTTTGCTGCTGATCCTGCTCCTGCTTCTCAGAATGCTGTTTTAGTTTTGCCCGCACAAATTCCAGATTGTACTTGGCATCTTCATCATCAGGATTTAGTTTCAAAGCTTCTGTGTACGCCGGAATCGCTTCCTGTAATTTATTCAAACGATACAATGTGTTGGCCAAATTATAATATGCCTGCGATTGAAAAAGTGGATCATCGGAATTTTTGGTTACTTTATTAAATAATTCGATGGCCTCTTCGTATTTTTTCTTTTCGTGCAAAGTATTGGCAATATTATAATCGATCACCGGCGAAGTCGGATTATCGAGTTGGGCATCGCGGTAAGCGTTATTCGCTTCGTCGTATTTTTCTTCTGTGAAGAGTTTGTTGCCTTCGAGTACCTGGCTGCGGCCCGCAGTCTGGGCGATTAATGCAGGAGCAGAAATATAAAGTAAAATCAGTATTTTATTTAGGTTCAATTTCATAATGGCCTATTATTACATTTATTATTTATTAACGAAAAAATAATCCGGATTCAGAAAATGCCCCACCAGGGGGCAGGCTACAAATTTGCGTTCGTCATGCCCCGCAACCGTAGTCCAGGCCCTTGTGGCCTGTTTGTTTGCATAACCGTAATCCCACCCTTGTGGCCTGTTTGATTGCATAACCGTGGTCCAGACCCTCGTGGCCTGTTGTATTGCAAACCGTAGTCCAGGCCCTTGTGGCCTGTTTGTTTGCCAACCGGGGTTCACCACAATTTCACACCTCAACCGAACCGGCCTTTCCATTCTGTTTTTACCCGCCGCCGTTCCGGAACCAGTATTTCCAGCAACAGAACGAGTAAAGCGATGAAAAGAAAAATCTGGTAGCGATCCTCATACTGCGTGAATTTGACAGCACCCAGGTCTTTTTTCTCCATTTTCGTCACTGCAGAATAAATCTGACCAAGCTCATCTTCGCTGCTGCTAGCCCGAAAATATTTTCCACCGGTCTGCAGCGAAATCTTTTCCAACGTCAATTCATCGAGTTTTGTCATCACTGTCGTGCCTGATTTGTCCTGCTTGAATCCAACCTGAATGCCATATTCATTTTCGAGGGGAATTGGCACACCTTCAGGCGAGCCGATCCCCACGGTGTGAATAACAACGCCCTCGCGCTCCGCTTGTTCCGTCAACGGTTTCAAGTCCGCACCATGATTTTCACCATCGGTGATGAGAATCAACACTTTATATTTTCTCTCTTTCTGATCAAACGAGTTCAGCGCGACTTGCATGGCGCGGTCGATTGCCGTTCCCGGGTCTGGAATAACACCCGGATCCAATGCATCGAGGAAAAGTTTGGCGGCGCCGTAATCCAGCGTCAGTGGGCAGTGCAAAAAAGCGTCGCCGGCAAAAGCGACAATGCCGACGCGATCGCCAGCCAGTTGTTTGATCAGTGTTCCAACTTCGTGTTTGGCTTTCTCCAATCGCGAAGGCGCGATATCTTTGGCGTGCATGGAAAGGGATACATCCACGGCCACGATAATGTCGACACCCTCACGCTGTACTTCTTCGAGCTTCGTCCCGATTTGCGGCCGGGCCAGTGCAAGAATCATAAAAAACAGGCTGACGAGGACGAGAAAAGCCTTGAACTTTTGTTTCCTGCGACTCACGCCGCTGGTCAACTTTTTCATCAATTCCGGGTTGCCGAACCGTTGCAAAGATCGATTTTTCCAGCGGAAAATGACGTAATAAAGCAGGATCCCCAGCGGGATCAAAATCAAAAAATACAACGCGAAAGGGTTTGCAAATCGAATCATTTTTTCTCATTCTAAAGCGTAAGACATTTCAACTAATCCGTTGTGCAAAATAGAATGCTCGCACTAAATAATAACTGGTTCGTGCGCGTGTCATCCCGGTTTTCACACCGTGAAATACCGGGATCTCCTGACATTAAGCTTAGACAAGAGAGACCCCGGTATTGCGAAAAACACCAACCGGGGTGACAAATGAGGCTCATTAGAGTCCATCCGAGATTCCCTGGTTGTGTCATTCCGGTCGCCCTCCTTTTGGCGTACCGGAATCTCCTTAAGCCTACCTCAGTATAAGATTCCGGGATTCGAAAGAAACATCGAACCCGGAATGACAAAAAAGGTGTATTTCCGGATGGACAATAATTAGATAGATATTAGTGAAAATATCTAATTTTGCACAACGGGTTATTAACTAATAAAATAAATCCAGTACCGAATCACATCACGGAATTTTCCTGAAACGCGTATTGGCTAAAACCAATTCAAAAAGAAGCAAAGCAAGCGCTGCCCACAGCCAGTTGGTGAAAAGTTCCGAATAGCGGGTGTACTGTTTGACCTCGATCTTTGTTTTTTCAAGACCATCGATTTCTTTAAAAATATTTTCCAGACTCTGATTGTCGGTGGCGCGAAAATACTGACCCTCGGTTATATTGGCCACTTGTTTCAACATATCTTCATCAATATCGACAGGCATTCGCACATAGCGTTTACCCATAAATGGATCGTCCACCGGATACAGCGCCTCACCGTGGGTACCGACACCAACTGTATAAAATTTTATCCCGAAGGTTTTGGCAACTTTCGCTGCGGTTATCGGATCGATTTCGCCGGCATTATTTCGGCCGTCCGTGAGCAAAATAGCGACTTTACTTTTGGCTTCGCTGTCTTTCAACCGATTGACGGCGTTGGCGATCGCCAGGCCAATGGCGGTGCCATCTTCGATAATGCCAACTTCGATGTCTTTCATAAAGTTGATGAGAATGCCGTAATCCAATGTAAGCGGGCACTGAGTGTAACTTTTGCCGGAAAAAACAACCATGCCGATGCGGTCATTCCGCCGTCCTTCAATAAAATCGGTTGCTACGACTTTCGCTGCCTGGATTCGATTTTTAGGCCTAAAATCCTCCGCCAACATGCTGCTGGAGACATCAAGAATTAAAACGATATCAATGCCTTCGGTGGTAATTTCTTCTTCGGTGCGCCCGCTTTGTGGTCGGGCTAAGGCAATGATAATTATAGCAATTACGGCCAAACGCAATAAAAACAGGCTGTGGCGCAAATGATGCCCCAATCCTGGTTTGATCTGCTTTAACAGGCCGATATTAGAAAACCGGATCGTCGCTTTGCGGCGATGGCGCCGGAAATACCAGAAGAGCAAAACCGGTATCAAAATTAGCAACGAGAGAAAAAAAGGATAGGCTAAACGCATCATGACATCGCCTCCGCTTTTTCCGGCAGGGGCTCTTCTTCCGAATTTTCATCTGTTGCGGATTCCGGTTCGGGGGCTTCAACAATCATCGTTTTTTCGACAAAATCGCGGGTGGATATCAGCGCCGAAATTCCTTCACTCTCATCTGGAATAAACTTGGCAAATTTCACCAGGTCGCTGAGCTCAAGATTTTGTTCGATAGCGCTCGTTTCAATGGCTGTAAAATCAGGCTGCGCGAAAGCACGCATTATTTCGTAAGTTGTGGATTCCAAAGCAGGAATAAAAAAGCGGCCTTCGATATATTCACGTAAAATTTCAGCCAGCTCGGTAAAATAATCCTTCAATTCTCCGGCTGCAAGCATGCCCGATTTTTCCAGGTTTTCCAACTTTTCGAGGGCCACTTCGTGGGCAGGCCGCGGTGGTGGAGCCGGTTTGCTGAACATTCCTCCCTGCTGGCGCTTTTTCCGATACCACCAGAAAAAGACAATCGCCAAAAGAACCGCCAGGCCGATCAGGGAATATATCACTATTTGCTGAATATCGAGAGGGATTTCGGCTTGTGCTTTTAAACCGCGAATATCCCCTTCTTCGCTCGGTTTCATCGATTCGACATAAATATCGATGGGCTCAGTTTCGAGAAAATGCTCGGAAGAATCAGCAAGCACCGTGTACCCCACTGCGATGGGCGGAATCACATAGGCGCCAGTGTCGAATGTCGAAATACTGTAAGTCACTATTTTTTCGAAATTACTATCTTTCTCCTGCACCGGAAATTCATTAAAATCGCGAATCTCGAAGGCGCCGAGATTGCTGCCAAGTCCCGGTGTCTGGATTTCGATGCCTTCGCCGTAAAAATAGCGGACTTCGTAGTTGATTAAATCACCAATTTTAATGCGTGATTTATCGACTGAAGAATTGACACTTACCTGGGCATTCATTTCCACTGGAAAAGCAATGCCGGGCAAGACTCCCCAGAAAAGGAAAATCAAAATATATTGTTTTATAAAATTTATCATTGAAAACCACATTAGTACAATTTAATGACTGTATTTCTTAATCCACTGCTTAAAACTGAATAATCCCTGCGTTTTGGGAAATTAATTGTGTATGCTATGCACCTCATTTTCATCTCATTTTGTTTACAGCTCTGAAAAAAATAACGGTGACCCAGATTAGGCTATTTTGCAGTATAATAAAATGCTCACGGGATTAAGGGCGATCATCGCCACAGCCGCTACTGTCAGGGTAAATTTTAGAAATTTGCATATTTTTTCTAGATTTCAATGTCCGCCCTTAATTCCGGTGGAGCAAAAGTTAGAAAGCAATAGCCCCGCAGAAGTGAGCGAACAACCACAACCAACTAGAAATATTTTATTGTTAATATGAACTACAAATGTAAAATGTCACAAGGCGAATAATAAACAAGGCACTCCTTTAATCATACTCATTTGTAACGTCTGTTATCACGCTTAGTATTGCTATTTGGTGTAGTTGACCATTTTCTGAATGAACGTTCTGTAGACTATTTGCATCATTGCTATTGCAAGCCATAAAATCCCGTTCCGAGACGAAGTCCGAGCGTTCCCGCTTAAACATTGTGATAATAAATGTGAAACTACTTATTAGCTATATACTCATCAACAGCCTTGACAAAAGAAGAACGGAAAATAAGTCTCTCTTTTAAAATATTCTTCCATATTAATTGAGTTTTTTCATTTGAAAAAAGCTTTTTTCTATAAGGAGACAACCTGTACTTCCTTTTGTTTTTAATTCGTGAATCTTCCTGACCTGCTCGAACACTTAATAAAATGTATGCTACTTCTTCCGCGGTTACATTATTTTCGTCTAATAATTTTTTTGATACTCCATGAAATTCCAAAAAGCTTGGATTTTTGGATAACATTTCTTCAACATTGATTAAACGACTAAAATTTTGTGTAAAGCGCTTTATTCTCTTATTCTCATTGAAACTAAAATAAGAAAATGTTGCCGCTGAGATAGCAATTATCAATGAGATAACACCAATCAAATCCATTTAGTTATACCTTTCAAATTATTCGATTTTTCTATTAGAAAGCTCAGAAATATATCCCTATATGAAAACAATCAAACATTTTATATTTTAAACTAAATGGAATTACTAATTATCTGTTTTCTACAAAATATCATGTATCTAAACTTCTAAATGTTGCATCCAATGATATTTCTAACGCTTCTGTCTGCGGCTCGCGTCCAACTGTCGAGGGCGTAGATAAAAGCAATAAATAAATTAATTCATCCGGCTTGTAAAAAGCGCAGATCGGAGCGAGTCGGCAGCACGGAAATGTTAGAAATTTTTTAATTCTTTATTGGTTGTAATGGATTATTTAACTATTAAACTTGATGAGTTGATTGTTTTACTTAGCCTTGTTTTCATTTGCATGCTTGGTGTTATTTCGATAATTAAGCTTCATTATTCAAATGATGCTGTAGATCAAAATAGATATTTAGCTTTAATTATTATTTCCTGTTTTGCAGAGAATTTTTTTCTTCGTCAATTGGGTTATTAAGGCTATCCTGTCGTGATATTAGATTTGTTTTTAGTGAACTATTTGATGGTTTCCTTACCGCTGTTATTACTTTTGGTTTTTCAATAAAGAAATGAAATATGGCATACATAATTGACACGACAAAGCCAATTATTTTGATGATTGTTGTAATCGTTTTATAATTAAAGATTTTTTTCGTTGAATACTGATCAAAAGTTTTATACCCGTTTTTTTTAAATTCTTTGAGTCCATTATCTACGAACCTACTTCGAAATATTTTTTCATCGAATAGGTTGTAAAAATTATCAAATAATGAATGCTTGCCATTAAGAGTTCGCATTTCAAGCAAAGGCAATTTGTCTGGGAAATGAGTTTTGTATAATGATTTATTCAATATTATGATTTCATGCTCACAAAGAAATTTTAATAAGTAGCTAAATTGGGTCGCGATTTCAAGGGCTTTGTTGTAATCTGAAACTAATTTTGCATAAACTCCATGTGTAAAGCGAAGACTTTTATAGTTGTGATTTTCTGATATAGATGTTTCTGTAGTTTTTATGCATTCGTCAATAAAAGTCTCTAAGTCGTAAATCTTCTTTTTTAGCATCAAGCTAATGATTTTTTTGTGTTCTTTATTAATGTGAAGATGCTTCATGTAATTTCTCATAATTTTCTAACATAGTTGACTAGGTGCGCGTCCATCACACAACTTGCCACTTATTTAAGAAATAAAATTTCTACATCAAGAAATTTCAGTCAAAACTTTCTCATATAAGAAAGTCAAAGTAAGAGAAAAATCTTAAATCACTTCAATCTATCTTCAAAAATTTCAACAGCCTGGGCACGCATCATGCGTTCAATCATGCGCTCGTAGGCGGCTTGTTGTTTTTCAAGAATATAATCTTGCGTCACCTTGCCGCGGACATCTTCATAGCGTGGCGGCGTGCCGCTGCCAGTCGAGTCAACCTCTGAATATTTGGCCAGATTCGCCTGAAAATAATTGCGCAGGTCCTCTTCAGAAAGGCTGACATCTTTCGAAAGCTCTTCCTGCAAAAGTTTTTGCACCATCACATTCTTTTTGGCCTGAAACGCATTCTCGATCACTTCGGGATCACGTTCGAGGCCCTTGCGGCGGGCGGAGTCGTAGAGCAACTCAGTCGCCAGAAATTGACGCAGAAACTCCAGTTTGCTCGAGCCATCTTTGACCTGCGCTTTCATGTACGGCGGTAGCATTTTAATTTCATAATCCAGATCGCCGGTGGTAATTTCACGGTCGCCAATTGTCGCCACAACAGCGCCGGGCCGGCTTTTCCGAGCTTTGGAAGCGTCTATAAAAGTGGCTTCCTCCAACGCCTGTTGCGCGTCGGCGCTGCGCTCCAGCCGTTCAAGGCATTCGACAATCCGCTTGTTGGATTCATCCACCACATTCGAGCCGGGATAAATCTGTTTGATGCGCAAATAATAGGCAAGCGCATTTTCGTAGTCTTTGATCCGCTCGAAGTAAATATTGCCGATGATGTAGCTAATATTCGCCTGCTCCTCATCATCCAGTTTGTAGTTGCGCATGTAAAATTCGTACTCGCTGATACTTTGCGAATAAAGCTCACGGTTGTACAAAGCATTGGCGAAATCACGCACCGTTTCAGCCGGCAAGTTTGCCCCGCCCTGTTGGCAGGCCGAAAATCCAACAACAAGAACCGCCCCAATCAATACGGCTTTTTTAATCCATTGCATTGATCTGTGCATCCTTTCCAAAAATGAGCGCTGTCGATTACAGCAACTCTGTCCAGTTCCTTCTCTCAAAATCTAAATTATTTTATTAATACTAACCCGTTGTGCAAAATTAAAGAAATCCATTTAAAATTTCCAAATTTTGTCATCCCCGAATGCTTTTATTGGGGATCCAGTGCTTGTACAAATATGGATTCCCGCTAAATACCTGCGGGAATGACAGGCCGAAGAGACGAAACCAGTAATTAAAATCAATTTTGCACAACGGGTGAATACTATCAATTCTAAGTCAAAAACATGCTTACCGAAATCGTTTTGCCCGCATGCGGAAAAACCGGATCAGCGGTTCGGCATACGGTCTGTCCGTCCGGATATCAATGCGGTCGATATTGATTTTCTGCAGTAACTTTTCTCTTTCCGCACGAACAGAGTCGGCGCTGTCTGTGAACGCCAGGCGCAGTGACGGATCTGAAGTATCAACGAGAATTGTTTCTCCCGTTTCAGCATCCTCCAGCTCAATGAACCCAACATTTGGCAAATCCACCTCGCGGGGATCGGTAATTGTCACGGCAATGACATCGTGCCGGCGGCCTGCAATGCGCAAGGCTTGTTCATAATTTTCCGCCTGAAAATCGGAAATAATAAATGAAACAGCCCGGCGTGTCACAACGCGGCTCATGTATTCGAGCGCCAGTGAAATATCCGTTTTCGAGCTTTCCGGCTTGTGATAAAGCAACTCACGAATAACACGCAAAACGTGGGCCTTGCCTTTTTTAGGTGGCACAAATTTTTCGATTTTATCGGTAAAAATTATGAGTCCGACTTTGTCGTTATTTTTAATGGCTGAAAATGCCAGCAGCGCACAAATCTCCGCTGAAATCTCGCCCTTCATCTGCGAATGTGTGCCAAATTCTGCCGAACGGCTGGCATCAACCATCAGCATGACGGTCAACTCCCTCTCTTCGTCAAAAACCTTGACAAAAGGGTGGCCCGTTCTGGCGGTCACATTCCAGTCGATATTGCGAATATCATCGCCGTACTGGTATTCCCGCACTTCGGCAAATTCCATCCCCCGGCCTTTAAATACAGAATGATATTCGCCTGAAAAAACATCGTTCACCAGGCCGCGTGTCTGGATTTCGATGCGTTTTACTTTTTTTAGAATTTCCTTCGGGATCATGGAACTTCGACTTTGGCAAGAATCTGCTGAATTATATTTTCGGAATTAATTTCTTCGGCTTCCGCTTCGTAGGTCACCAAAACACGGTGCCGCAAAATATCCATGCACATCGCGCGCACATCGTCGGGAGTGACGTAGCCCCGACCGCGCATCAAAGCGTGCGCCTTGGAAGCTTTGACCAAAGAAATTGAAGCGCGCGGACTGGCGCCGAACGAAATTAGTTCAGTTAAATCATCAAGTCCATACTTTTTCGGATCTCTGGTGGCGAAAACGATATCGATGATATAATTCTCAATTTTCGCATCGAGATAAATTTCATCGACGGTATTTCGAGCCGAAATGATCTCTTTCGGCGTGACTACCGCTTTCACCGCCGGTGTTTTTCCTTTGGCCATGCGGCGCATGATTTCGAGTTCCTCGTCGCGAGATGGATAGCCTACCGACAATTTCAACATAAATCGATCGACTTGCGCTTCGGGCAACGGGTATGTCCCCTCCTGCTCGATGGGGTTTTGCGTGGCTAAAACGAGAAACGGATCATCCAGTTTGAATGTATTTTCACCGATCGTTACCTGCCGCTCCATCATCGCTTCGAGCAGCGCCGATTGCACTTTGGCGGGGGAGCGGTTAATTTCATCGGCCAATACAAGATTGGAAAAAATTGGGCCTTGTTTTGTAGTAAAATCACCTTTTTGCTGATCATAAATGAGCGTGCCGATTAAATCGGCAGGCAGCAAGTCCGGGGTAAATTGAATGCGTTGAAATTTGGTTTTGATCGCTTGTGCCAACGTGCTTACGGTTAAAGTTTTTGCCAGTCCCGGCACCCCTTCCAACAAAACATGGCCATTGGAAAGCAATCCGATAAGCAGCCGTTCAACCATATAGTTTTGCCCAACGATGACGGTTCCGATTTCCTCAGTCAGTTTTTTTACGAAGGCGCTCTCTTTTTGAACTTTGTCATTCAGCGCCTGAATATCGACATTCATTTATCCTCCAGCATTCATATTATTTTTTAAATTTCAGGTTTTTACCGGTACTATTCATATCTCGTAAATATCATTTTATACCCATCAAACAAATAAACTACGGCGGGCCACCCCAGGCAAATCGACAGTTATTATTCGAATTTATTTTTTTCGATAAATTGCAAAGCGATATTGTATATCCGTGCTAATTGATTTGCATCGGAACTGCCGCCGGAAAATTTAGCCAAATCACAAGCCTGCATCAATTCCCGGAGGGTAGCAAGTTCTTCCATTGCTACTTTTTTTCCCGTCAAATTCTCGATCAATTCATCCGTCGTGCCAATGGACGCCCCCAGGGCAAAACGGCGTCGTAAAAAGTGCCGCATAATTCGCGCAATCTCACTGTATTGCGCCCCAATTTCAGTCGATTGGAGATTGATATTTTTCTTCAAATCTTCGACGGCTTCCTCGTCAGCAGATTTAACGGGCGCCATTTCCGATTCCTGTTCAACGGTGCTTTTTTTCTTCCAGAGGAAATAAATCGTCCAGGCTACCGCAAACAACAGGATGAACAAACCGGCGAGAATAAAAAGCGTCAATCCATCACTATTTTCAGCTACCGGGTCGATGATACGCAACGGCAGCCGTGCCGTGCGTAAAACGTGTTCCTGCAAATCGGCGTCATGGTAACGTAAAATGACCTCATCAATATAAGCCATGCCAAGGGTTTCGCCGGAGAATGAAAATTCATACTCGCGTTTACTGAAAACCAGCCCATTTTCTGAGCTCACAGCGTTGGCCGTCGAAGTAGAAAGAAGTTTTAAGTTTGTAGTCGTTGGCGCATCGATTGGAAAAATTTTAATGGCATTTGCCGGTCCAATCCAACGTGCCTGAACGACCAATCTCGCTTCCCGGTTAAAAGGAACCTCATCAGAATCAAGCCGGGCGGAGATTTTCACTTCGGTTTCAGCGATTGAAATTCCGCCAATGGTCGTTGCTGCAAGCAGAAAATAAGCCATAAAATAGAAAATTTTTCGCACTTTCCCCGTTCCCTCCGGCACCATAATATATCATAGATTTTACTAAAAAAGCCGCATGGCCACCTTCGAATCTCTTCAAAGCGTCATCCGGCTCCTTTTGGACGAATTATATATTTGGAAAGTTTTACTTTTTTGAGGTTCCATTTGCTTTTTCAGGTGTGGATTGTCCATCCACGGCAATTGGAATTTGACTGATATCAACACCCAGGTTTTCAATCTCCCATTTTACCGAAGCAGCCAGCTCATCATCCGGGAATTTATTCAAAAATTCTTCGTAGGCAACACGGGCATTCTCCAGCTCATTCAGCTCATTTGCATAAATATATCCGATCATAAATTGCGAACGCACTTCCAGCTTGCTACCCGGATATTTTTTAATAACATCATTGTGAATATCGATGGCATGATGGTAATCTTTATGAGCCAGTATGTATAGATCTGCCAGCTTACTCGTAAAATTTGGAGTGTCTTTACTTTCTGGATAGTGTCGAATAAAAGTTTCTACGAGCTTAATCGCATCTGCTACTTTTTCTTCTTTTTCCAGCGCTTGAATATCTGCCAGCAATTCTTTTTCGGATTTCACCTTTGAACAGGCAAGCAGACCGAAAAGTAAGCTCAAAAGCAACATAGCAAATAATTTTGACATAAGAATAATCTCCTACACGGTTCCAGTACCAATGTCATACATGTTCAGCGTTCAAAAATTTCAATTCAGGGCTTAAAAAGCGACATAAATATTACAGTTTCCCCATCTTAAATGCAAGCGTTTTTTGGTTCGAATTTGAGCCTTAAATTTTCCGTTGAACAAAAAAAATGGAAGTACATGAAATCATACTTCCATTTTTATAATCAGATCGAAAAGAATTTATTTTTTCTTATCTTTTTTGTTATCGTCTTCATCAACAACTTCAAATTCGGCTTCCTGCACATTTTCATCGTCCTGGGGTTGCTCCGGTGCATCCTGTGGCTGACCTTGCATATCCGGGCCGGCTTTCTGATACATTTTAGTAGAGACCTCATTCCAAAGCTGTGTCAGTGCCTCGCTTGCTGATTTTATTTCATCAACATTGCTTGTTTTCAAAGCTTCACGAATACGTCCGACACCGGCATCAAGCTTGCTTTTGTCTTCGGCATCAATTTTATCCCCCATATCTTTGATATTTTTCTCTGTCTGGTAAGCCAACTGATCAGCATGATTTACAGCATCGACAGCCTCGCGTTTTTTCTTGTCTTCTGAGGCATGTTTTTTTGCATCATCCTGCATTTTGTCGATTTCATCTTTTGACAGGCCTGTTGAAGCCTCAATACGTATAGTTTGCTCTTTTGCAGTCGCTTTATCCTTCGCGGCGACATTCAAAATTCCATTGGCATCGATGTCAAAAGTCACTTCAATTTGCGGCACACCGCGCGGAGCCGGGGGAACACCGTCGAGAATAAAACGACCGAGCGTACGATTGTCACCTGCGAGCTCACGCTCACCTTGCAAAATATGAATTTCAACACTCGCCTGATTGTCTGCGGCTGTACTAAAAACTTCGGATTTCTTCGTCGGTATCGTCGTGTTCCGTTCGATAAGTTTTGTTGAAACACCGCCCAAAGTCTCAATACCCAGGGACAATGGAGTTACATCGAGAAGGAGAACGTCTTTGACGTCACCCGCCAAAACGCCACCTTGAATGGCTGCGCCAATTGCAACAACTTCGTCCGGATTAACTCCACGGTGCGGTTCTCTTTTGAATATTTCTTTTGCTATTTCCTGAACCTTTGGCATGCGAGTGCTGCCACCAACAAGCACAACTTCATCGACGTCGTCAACAGACAATCCAGCATCCTTAATCGCTGCCTTGCATGGTCCAACCAGGCGTGTAAACAGGTCATCACAAAGTTGCTCAAACTTAGCACGTGTGAGGGTGATCGTCAAGTGTTTCGGGCCGGATTCAGTTGCGGTAATAAATGGCAAATTGATGTCGGACTGTGGTGTTGTTGATAGTTCGCATTTTGCTTTTTCAGCTGCTTCTTTCAAACGCTGCAATGCCATCGGGTCTTTTGAAAGATCGACCCCTTCCTGTTTTTTAAACTCGGCTACAAGCCAATCGATAATTTGTTTATCAAAGTCATCACCTCCGAGGTGCGTATCACCGTGGGTAGATTTTACTTCGAAAACTCCTTCACCGATTTCTAAAATCGAGATATCAAACGTACCACCACCCAGATCAAATACGGCTATCATTTCCTCCGATTTTTTGTCCAAACCGTAGGCAAGGGATGCAGCCGTAGGCTCATTAATGATGCGGCTCACTTTCAATCCAGCAATTTCACCTGCTTCTTTGGTCGCCTGGCGCTGGCTATCATTAAAATATGCTGGAACCGTTATAACAGCTTCTGTGACTTTTTCTCCAAGATAATCTTCGGCGGTTTGCTTCATTTTTTGTAAAATCATCGCAGAGATTTCTTGCGGAGTGTAAAGTTTATCTTCAATTTTAATGGCAGAAACGTTGTTACTGCCCGACACAACTTTATAAGGTACTTCTTCAATTTCAGTACCCACTTCATCAGATCGACGACCCATAAATCTTTTTACAGAAAAAATTGTATTTTGTGGATTGGTAATCGCTTGCCTTTTGGCGACCTGACCAACCAATCGCTCATTATTCTTTGTAAATGCTACAATTGAGGGCGTTGTGCGCAATCCTTCTGAATTTTGAATAACGACCGGATCGCCGCCTTCCATAACTGCAACACAAGAGTTTGTCGTACCTAAATCAATACCTATTATTTTTCCCATTTTAAAAAATCTCCTGTTTTATATTTAAAATTTAAATTTACTTCGAAAATTCAATCGAGCCTTATTATACAACGATTGTGCCAAATATAATAATTTCCCTAAACTCTTGTTTTACAAAACCTTGGAAACTTCATCTTATTTCTGTTTTTTTCACATGAGGCATTATAGCAGAATTTTGTCAATCTGACGCAAAAAAAGGTAGGTCTAAATGGCATAAATTTTTAATAAAACTAAACACCATTTTAAATTTGATAAAATATTTATTTTATTACGACAAACTGATGTCCACTTTCACCATTTTTTTGTGCACCCATTTGTGATATTTTGAACACCGCCCCTTTTTCAGTCCCCGCAGGAATTCGCAATTCAACACGTTTTCCGCCAATAGTGCCAACACGAATTTTTACACCTTTTTCCAGAAGATCAGTTTCAATAGGAACATCGCAGTAAATATCATTCCCCAGCCGCTTGAAAAACTTATGCGGTTTAACATTCACCTTTACATACAAATCACTCGGTTTACCATTTGTTGATTTATTCGGACCCATTCCCCGGATTACCAAAACGTGGCCATTAAAAATACCCGGAGGTATACTAAGTTTAATTTTTTTCTTCTCAGCATGTTTACCGCTTCCGTTACAAACTGTGCAAGGACGCCCCATAAACAGGCCATTGCCAAGGCAATGTGGACATTTTTCATTGGTCGAGATTTGGATAAGTTTTTTAACACCCAGAATTGATTCTTCAAAAGTTATATCAATTTCTGCGTGTGTTTTTACCTGGGATACGGATCGTCTGTCCTTCTCAGGGTACCCGCGTGTCATCCCATCGAATCCAAACAGCTCTTTTAAAATATCGGTAAAGGAAAAGCCGGGGCCGGAAGCACTTTTAAAATCTTCAAATGGCCAATTTTGTGTCTGCCGGTTGAACGAATTCGTGTCGAAGGAGAACCAATCATTTCCGCCATGCGGATGCCCATAGCGACGTATTTGATCATATTTATGGCGCTTCGACTTATTGCTTAAAATATCATAGGCTTCCGAGACACTTTTGAATTTATTCTCGGCAACCTTATCCCCCGGATTCGCATCCGGATGAAATTCCTTGGCTTTCTCACGGTAGGCCCGTTTAATTTCCGCGGCACCTGCATTTTCAGGGACACCAAGAATATGATAATAATCTTTGACTTCCATAATTCATACAATAGTTATAATAAATTTGGTTGCTTTAAATTTTACTGCCAATTCGACAAAAATCGCAAATTATTACCTAACTTGCAACTTTTATTCCACCACATCATCGATAATACAATTAATAATTTCGCAGAAAAAAATGAAAACGTTGTTGGCTTCTTTGCACGGCAACAAGCAATACTTCCCGGGGAAAAGAATCCAGTTTCTGATAAAAATCTTTTTCATTTGCGACCGAGGTACCATCCACGGAAATTATAATATCATCGACTTTTAGGCCGGATAAATCAGCCGGACTGTGTTGCTTGATTTTAGAAATCAATACACCTTTGCTGTTATCAATATTTAGTGCATACCGGTCTTCAGCTGTCAGCTTTCGGACTCGAATTCCATAGTATTCACTCTCTGGCATGTCGCCGGCCGGCTCTTGAATCAATCCGATCCCGGCAAGAGAACCCAATTCTACCGCTATATTTATTAACTCCTGGTTTCTTAGCAGCTCAATCCAAACTTTTTCTCCGGGCATTTCTTTAGCAATTTTTGCCTGCAATTGATTGGCATGGTTTATTCTGGTGCCATTTATTGAAAGAATAACATCCAACGGTTTAAGGCCAAATTGTTCGGCCGGGCTGTTTAAAAACACATCATCTACAAAAACGCCTTCCACTTTCGCTAAATCTAAAGCAAGCGCGATATCTGAATTAACGTCGAGAAATGCGGCTCCGAGATACGCCCGGTCTATTTTCCCATATTTTATCAGTTCACCACTAATCTTGCGAACAATATTAGCAGGCACCGCAAAGCCGAATCCCATATTTACACCTGTCTCGGTCGCGATGGCTGTGTTAATGCCTATTACTTCGCCAACCATATTTATCAAGGGTCCCCCACTATTTCCAGGATTTATCGCTGCGTCAGTTTGAATAAAAGATTCAACGGCATAATTGTGATTAATAATATCCACTTCCCGACCGATGGCACTTATAATACCCGAAGTTACTGTAAATTTAAGATTTAATGGATTTCCAACTGCTAAAACCCGATCCCCCACCAGGCATTGATCTGAATTACCAAGGCGAACGTATTCAAGATCAGGAGCCGTAATTTTAATAACAGCTATTTCGCTAAGAACATCCAGCCCCATAGTTTCCGCAATAAAATGTCGGTTATCGAATAAATTAACTACTATTTTACCAGCGCCGTTTATCAAATGAGTATTTGTAATTATATATCCGTCCGGTGAAATGATAACACCAGCGCCTGAGCTGAGTTTTTGCAGCGAGTTGCTTGTATCATTTTTCTTGTTCCGGAATAAATCTGACGCCAAATTCTTCGCCGTTTTCGTCTGCGGTTTTTGCGCTTCGATCCCGACGGTTGCAGGTAAAACCTTTTCAATAATGGAATGAAATGAATACCGATGAATATCGTTGCCTGTCCAGCTATCGAGACGCGACTCAGTCGATGGAATTTGCGCGATCGAATCAATCCCGGTTAACATAAAAAATAAGTACATAAGAGTTGTTAGCCGGGTTACAAAAAACCACAAATAATATCGCATGACTCGCACCTGTTCCACTGACTTAGATTAACCAAAGCTCAAATTTTATTGAAAATTTTTATACAAATTAGAAAGAAATACAGAAAGGCATTTTATGCCGGGAGGAATTTTACCAATATCAGGCAGTTCCCATTCAGCGCATCGGATTCGTAGGTTACCTCATCCATCGAACGATTGATTATATGTAATCCGAATCCACCCGATTGTCGATTTTCAACGGCCTGCTCAACATCATAAGTTTTATTTTGCAACTTACGAAAAGCAAGGCCGAAATCACGAATAATTATTTTAAAATATGCGTGATTATATTCAACAGCCACTTCAATAATATTCCCTGGTTTTGAATGATACGCATGCTCAATTACGTTTAAACAAGCTTCATAAACGGAGATTTTAATTTTCCCAACCTGCTTTTCTTTAATCCCGGCCGTGCGTGCATGTTCAACAATGAAATCGCATATTTTATATAATTCAAGAGATTGGCTGTCGACTTGAATTAATTCATTGACAAGGGGTTTTTCTTTTTCATTTTTCACTTTTTTAGTTGAACCCCGTTCCTTTTCCGATTCAAATTTCAATTCATCGTCGATGATTATCGTGCTGGTTTCATCATCGATAAAATTACTATGGTCAAATGTATCGACGATTGGGTGCTCTGCAATTTCTTCCTGAGGTTTCTCGACAACCTGGGGTGATTTCTGCTTTTCCTTCGCCTTTTCTATGACCTCAACCACACTTTCAACTGATGGCTCAATCGTTAAAAATGTAAGCGGAGAAAATGTTGAGAAATTATTTTTCGCACTTTGCTGGAGTGAAACGAGGGTCAGTTCCCCACCCAAATTTCGAATCTGGACTGTGATCGCAATGAACAAGGCCATGACTGTTATTGTCGGAAAGGGCACTTCTTCTAAATCGATGATCCAGTTTTTAATCCCCCGGTCTAAATTCTCTTGAACACATGAATACAGTAAATCCTGGTGTGTCGATGTTCTAAACCCCGATTTGAGGCGAATAAACATTATCTCTTCATCATCACCGATTAAAGCAAAGCTAAATTCTTTTTCCATGGTGTAATCTTAAAAATGATTTTGAACAATTATATGATATTTATCGACACTATTTTTTAGTTTTAATGTGGCAAGATTGTAAGAGTCATAGCCTGCTTTATTCACAAATATTTTTTAAAATATTCTTAACCTATTGATAATTATATATTTGAGATAAGACAAGAAGAAAAACTAAGTTATCTATTAAAATTAGCTCTCACAAAGCCACGGGGTACACAAAGTTATGTTTTATAAGTATTTAAATATTTTTTGTGGACTTAGTGCCCTTGTGTGCGAATTATTCAGGATAGATGGCGGTCGTATTTAAGTAATAATACACACAACGCGCTTCAACTCGGAAAGAAAAATATTGTAAAATATTGACAATTACCTTCAATTAAGAGAATCCTTGACTCCGTTAAGCTACACGTCTTTTTCGTCATTATAAACATCAAAAACCGGGCACGAACGTACTGAACAAAAAAAAAGCCCACTGAAAGTGGGCTCAAATCTATCGAAATAAAAATTAGTTAGCACTCTTTTTAATTTCTTCCTTGATACGGTCAATTTCATATTGAGCAACTTTGCGCCACCCTTTATCTTTTAAACTGATTTGGAAGTATTTAAGGGCATCATTGTAGCTCGTAAGTGCTTTATAAGCAACGCCTGCCTCAAATGCTGCAGGTGCATAGTTTCGTTTTACATTAATGGCTGCTTTCGCTGCATCAATGGCTGCTTCATGCTGTCCACTTTGGTTATAGGCTTCGGCAAGACGGTAGTATGGCCGGGCGGAAGCATTGAGCTCAACAGATTTTTTTAAGGAACTGATGGCCAATTTAGTTTTCCGCTGGTCAAGATAGGTATCACCGAGAGCAGCATGGGCTTGTGCATAATCGGGTTCAGCTTCAATAGCCGCCTTGAAAGTTGCTTCCGCGCCACTGAAATTTTTCTGTTGCTTTAAGATTAATCCTTTTTCGTAATACGCCTTCGAATAAGTCGGATCTACTTTGACAGCTTTATCAAATGAGGCGACCGCTTTATCGAGTTGTTGCAGCTTTTTCTGATTTGCTCCCATTCCCCAATAAGCTCTCGCATAGGTTGGGTCACATTCGGTTGCAGCTTCAAAAGCTTCAACGGCTGCCGAATAATTTCTTAATTTGTTAAGAGCCAAGCCTTTACCATACAATGCTTTAGTGAAACAGGCATCGATATCCAGAACCTGGTTGTAAAAATTAAGAGCTTGTGAGTAATTACGAATTTTATAAGCTCTGTTCGCCGAGTTATACAGTTCTTTTTTCTGGTTTTCAGTTTTAATTTTTTCTAACTCAGCTCGCTTTTCAGCATTCTTTGCTTCAATTTCAGCAACTTTTTTCTCATGTTCCTTTAATTGTTTTTGATATTCTTCCTGAGATTGAGTCTGCTGACCAAAAACTGGGTGAGATGTGAAAAGAATAAGGCATGAAAAAAGAACAAGAACTTTGGACATAAAACGCACGGTTAATCCTCCTTTAGAACGGTATTAAAATGAATTTGTGCGGAAGGGGGGACTCGAACCCCCACGCCCGTTAGAGCACTACCCCCTCAAGATAGCGTGTCTACCAATTCCACCACTTCCGCATCATAAAGTTCCATCGAGGCAAGATGTTATTTTGTTGAATCCTGCGTACTTGTCGTGGGGGTTTGACCAGTACCAACTGCAGGAACAGATTCTTGAACAGGAGGAAGAATAGCGGATGGCGTATTCACAACATTCTCCAATTCATCTGCAACAACACTTCCTGTAGCCTCGGAGCTTCCTGAATCCATCTTTGACAATAGGAAGGCGAGCAAGAAAAAAGCAACCGCAAGCCATGTTGTTGTTCTGCTTAGAAAAGTTGCTGCACCTCGACCACCAAAGACATTTCCCATATTGCCACCTCCACCAAAAGCACCGGCGAGACCGCCACCTTTACTGGACTGTAACAAAATAACGATAGTCATTATCAAACAAACAAGCAAGAATAAAACGAGTACAAAGGCATACATTTGATCAATTATCCTTCAATTTTTTCAGCGGCGTGAACGATTCCGGCAAAGCTTTCGGCATCAAGACTGGCACCGCCAACCAATGCCCCATCAATATTTGGTTGACTTAACAACTCAAACGCATTCGATGGTTTAACACTGCCGCCATATTGTATAATTATATTTTCTGAGATTTGCTGATTGAATAAATTTGCAATTTTATTTCGAATAAAAGCATGTACTTCTTCCGCCTGAGCAGGTGATGCTGTTTTTCCAGTTCCAATGGCCCAAACGGGTTCGTAAGCTATGGTAATCTTCGCCATTGCCGCTGCCGATATTCCAGCAAATGCGCCGCTAATCTGATTTTCGATGACAGTGAAAGTATTTTCGCTCTCACGCTCCTCCAAGGTTTCACCAACACAGACGATTGGGAGCAGCCCTGCGTTCAAAGCAGCCTTTAGTCTTTTGTTTACCGTAGCATCAGTTTCGTTAAAATACTGTCGACGCTCCGAATGCCCGATAATCACATACTCACATCCAACATTTTTTAACTGGGTTCCCGATATTTCACCGGTGAAAGCACCGCTTTCTTCCCAAAAAAGATTCTGCGCTCCAAGTTTTACATTTGAAGATTGTAGCGCATCCCGGGCCGTTGTTAAGGAAACAAAAGTTGGACAGACAACTATTTCCGTTTTTGTTGCGCCAGCAACTGCAGCTGTCAATTCCGCTAACAATTCTTTCGTTTCGCTGGCTGTTTTGTTCAGCTTCCAATTACCTGAAATATTTATTTTTCTCATATTACCAACTAAAAAAATAGAGTACACTATCAAAACAATAAAAGTGTACTCTAAGTTATATTTTCAATTTAAACTAATCTATCAATTAAGTCAACAACGCGGTTTGAATATCCCCACTCATTATCATACCACGAGATGATTTTAACCATGTCATCGCCAATGGTCATCGTCATTGCTGCATCAAAGATCGAGCTATGGGGATTTCCAACGATATCACTTGAAACGATGGGATCTTCGGTATATTCGAGTATGCCTTTCAATGGGCCGTCAGCGGCTGCTTTTACAGCTGCATTAACTTCGGCAGCGGTAACTTTTTTATTCAATTTCACTACCAGATCCACGACAGAGCCGTTGGAAACCGGAACGCGCATTGCAATGCCATTCAATTTACCGTTTAAGGATGGAATAACCTTACCCACAGCAGCTGCAGCACCGGTCGTAGTTGGGATGATGTTCGCGGCCGCGGCACGCGCCCGACGTAAATCAGAGTGCGGCATATCGAGCACAACCTGGTCATTCGTATAGGCATGGGTTGTTGTCATCAATCCATTCTCAATACCGAATTTATCATTTAAAACTTTGGCGACAGGTGCAAGACAATTCGTCGTGCAAGAGGCATTGGAGACAATTTTCATGTCATCCGTCAAAACCTCATCATTAACGCCGAGAACGATCGTGCCGTCAATTTGATCTTTCGCCGGAACGGTGAGAATGACTTTTTTTGCACCGGCTTCCAGGTGTGCAGCAATCTGAGCGCGTGCGCGAAAAACACCTGTTGCTTCGATGACAACATCAACACCTTTTCCTGCCCAATCGAGATCAACAGGATTTCGAACGGCTGAAATTGTAATTTCTTTTCCATTGACGACAATTGAATTTTCGCGAGCTTCAACTTTTCCCGGATAGCGACCGCTAATAGTATCGTATTTTAATAAATGGGCCAGTGTTTTCGCATCTGTCAAATCATTTATTGCTACAATTTCAATATTTCTATTACCTTGCTCGACCAGTTTAAAGACCATGCGGCCAATTCGGCCAAAACCATTAATTCCAACTTTAATTGACATTCTGTTTCTCCTAAAAAAGAGTCAAGTTTATAATCCTAAAACAAAATAACGACTAAGAGCATTTTAATTTTTTACTACCCAAAAAATGCAGCAGCTGTATTGTACATTTCAGGGTTAACCTGTTTAATTTTCCCGGTTACATTTTTCAGGGGAGTGGCAATTATATCGTTGCCTTTTATCCCGACAACAACCGAGAATTCTTTATTTTTAATTTTATTTGCAGCAGCGACCCCAAGGCGTGAAGCTAAAATTCGGTCCGGAACGCTGGGCGAACCACCTCGCTGAATATATCCTAGGGTCGTAACCCGGGTTTCCATGCCTGTACGCTTGGCCAACTCAGCACCGACAAACTCGCCGATAGAGCAAAAATAGGTATTGCCCAATGCATCCTGTTTGTTTAGCGAGGTTTTATAGTCTTCAACATCGGCAGGATTTGCTCCTTCGGCCACAACAACAATACTGAACTTTCGTCTTTTATGTCTTTTTTTCAACAAGGCGGCTGTCTCATCGATTGTAAATTCAACTTCTGGAATCAGAATGCAATCAGCGCCGCCAGCCAGACCGGCGTAGGTTGCAATCCAACCGGAATTAAGCCCCATTAATTCCACAACCATAATTCGGTGGTGCGATTCAGCTGTTGTGTGGATCATGTCAATAGCTTTTGTCGCCACGTTTACTGCGGTATCAAATCCGAGAGTAACATCCGTTCCGTAAACATCGTTATCAATCGTGCTGGGGATACAAACCAATTTAATCCCATGTTCGCTTAATTGGTTTGCAGAATTTATCGCTGCTTTGCCACCGATAACTACAAGGCTATCAATTTCAAATCGCTTCAAATTTTCCAAAATAGTTTCAACGCCATTTTTAACATTAAATGGCTCTGTTCGCGAAGTTCCGAGAATGGTTCCACCGCGTGGCAAAACGCCTGATACCGAGTACATACTCAGAGGTTGAACATCGCCTTCGATGAGGCCGTCATAGCCATTTTTTACACCCAAAACTTCAAAATCATAGCTGATTATCAGCTTTCGGGTTACGGCACGTATTGCAGCATTTAGCCCCGGGCAGTCGCCACCACAGGTTAATATTCCAACCCTAGACACGAGCTTGATCCTTTGTTTGGAAAAATGATAATTCGTGAATAAACAAGCGATTTGATTTGAATAAGATCACGAAAAAAATATAGATTTGTATGATAACAAAAATTGTAAATAATGTCAAGGTAAAATCACGAGGTATTAAAAATTTTTAGCCCCAAATTCCATCTTTTTTAATTGAACCAATGGCCGCCTTTGCCGGGTATACATTGTCTGGCATATCGGCTAAAAATCCTGCCAGAGCTACCGTGATAATTTTGATATGTGCAACTTGTGCGGTTTCAAGCGCTGAACAACATGCGAGCGAGGTTGCACCGGTTGTAAGCACATCATCGATTATTGCAACGGATGATCCATGCATTTTTTTTGCAATTCGCTGATTTAATGCAAATGCATTTTTAACGTTATTCCGGCGCGCTTCACCACTCAACATAACCTGGGAATCTGTAAATTTTGCCCGGTGTAATGCATTGACAACGTGCAGATTTTTATGCCCACTTGCCATTCCGCAGGCAAGAAGAAAGCTCTGATTAAATCCACGTTCTTTTGCTCTTTTTTTATGAAGTGGAACTGGGATGAGATAGTCAATTTGTGAAAAATCGATAGATCCAGCCAAGCGCTCCCGCACCGCTAATCCAATTTTCCAGCCGATGGAATGATGTTTCTGATATTTTAATGAATGGATAAGTTGCCGGATACCATCCTGATGATGCCACCCGAAATACGCTGAAATCACCCCAATTTTATCCGTCTCGATATTTTGGCTGGCCGGAACGGTTTCTTCGCCTATATTTTTCCAGCATTTTCTGCAGACCCAATACATCGAATACTCATGATATTCATTGCAGATCGCACACGTTGCGGGATGTAATACAGCATCAAAACCACTTTTTATTTTATCGAAAAACCCCATGCTCCCCCCTTCAATCTAATTTCTGGTAAATTGAAATGGCATCACAAAAGCGATTTGCGGTTCAAATCTTTTTTGCGTGACATATTTATCCTGTCCCGCGTCAAACCTGTAAGTCCAGACATAGTCCATATAAAAGACGAGAAATGGATATATCTTGTAGCCAATTCCCGCACGAGCGATCGACCGATTGTCCAACTGGAATGCATCAGAAAAATCATCAATACCGACACGGTCGTAGGCAGCGTGCATGCTGATCTTCGGGACGGTATTTGGCACCAGAGCTTCAAGGTGCATAATGCCGCTATTTTTCCGATTATCCAGCCGCTCGAATGTGCCGACAATTTCGAGTGTATTTAGAATTGAGCCGTGCAGCAAGCCAAAAGTCCCATTTGTTTTTTTCGCCATTTGAACCCGATCGGTTTTCCTGATTTCGATACTGTCCTGCACCATAAAGCGATCAAGTTCATAAAAGGCATCAAAATAATTGGGAATGAATTCGTCGTTTAAAAAACGTCTTTCCAGCTGAGCAGTGAAACTGAAAGTACTCATAAGCCCACGGAGAGAAAGCTCAACGCCGACCGCTGTTCCATCGCCGTAATCCTTAATTTTGGCCCAATCGTAGTAAAGCAGTGTTTGGAAAAGCGAAGTTTTGATGATGGGCAATTCAACATCGGCACCGAACACCGAAACACCATCATCGGTATCGCGGCGGCTATCCGGGTCGATGTCGGTCACATAACTGGCACCAATCGCAAAATTGCGGATGACTGGAATCGTGGAGTTATAAAGCGGCCGATAATAAGCACGCCCACCAAATATTTCTGCCCGGCCGAGGTTGCTTGTGCTGGTTTCAAATCCAAAATTACCAGCATCGACATCCAATTCCAGGCCAATTTTCCGTCCGTCGTAATTGATCATCTCATTGTTGTAAAAATTCATGATGAACCCATGGCCAATGCGTGCACCATCGAGAACGCCGACGCGGGTATAAAATTTATCCCGTTTGTGGCCGTAACGGACGTAGCGGACGACACGAAAATAATCATAACTTTCGTTCCAATCGGCCTCACGAATTTCTCCTGTATCCATGTTGTAGCGAAACGGAATATCGAAACCGACTCCGAATTTACCAAATGCCAGCTCGGGTCGTAAACTCAAAGTCAGGTAATCCTCACCATCGATTCGTGAATAACCCAATCCACCCATAAAAGCAGCCTGGTTGGATACACCGGGCACAAGATTCGATTGATATTGAGCTGGAAGTGTGAACGGTATGAGTAAGAATATAAGCATAAACAGAAGAATTCGGTTCATAACGCAGTCCTTGATTTAGTCCTTAATCTATATAAACTTATGCAGAAAAGTTACAACCGCGATCAGCAAAATGCAAGAATAAAGCATGAGAAAATAGGAATTTATTTCATTAGATTTCATGCAGGCATGCGAGTACAGTTTTGTTATGAAATACACACGCAGTTACAATTTTGGTAGCCAATTGCCTCAGGCGGCGTATTTTCGAACGGCCTGTTTATCATGCGCCTGGTGCTGCGCAATTTCTTGGGTAATTTTACCTTCCTGCAAAAGTTTGATGAGCGCAGAGTCGATCGTTTGCATCCCGGCAGCGCCACCGGTCTGAATGGCTGTGTAAATCTGGTGAGATTTATCCTCGCGGATTAAATTGCGAATGGCGCTGGTTGCCACCATAATTTCATGGATGGCACAGCGCCCATTGCCATCTGCGGTTGGCAGCAGACGTTGTGCAACGATTCCCATGATAGCATTCGCAAACATCGAACGAATTTGGCCCTGTTGTTCGGGTGGAAATACATCGACAATTCGATTCACCGTTTCAGCAGCGCTCATGGTGTGCAAAGTAGCAAAAACAAGATGTCCTGTTTCAGCGGCAGTGAGCGCCAGCGAAATAGTTTCGAGATCACGCATTTCACCGACGAGAATGACATCCGGGTCTTCCCGCAATGCGGCGCGTAATGCGTTGGCAAAAGATTGCGTGTGTTCGGATAATTCCCGTTGATTTATCAGACAATTTTTAGGCTGGTGAACGTATTCTATGGGATCTTCGATGGTGAGAATGTGTTCGCGCCGTTCCCGATTTATCAAATCGATCATTGCAGCCAGGGTTGTTGATTTTCCAGAACCGGTGGGACCGGTTACCAGCACGATGCCTTTGCGCTCACGGGCAAGATTAAAAATGCCCTCAGGGCACGACAATTCTTTCAGATTGCGAATTTTATCCGGAATGACCCGCAACGCAATACTGCCTCCGCGAAGCTGCAAAAATACGTTGGTCCTGAAGCGCGCAATATCGGGGACAGAATAGGCAAAATCGTATTCCAAGGTAAAATCCGGGCTTTTCTGAAACCGCGGCGGCATGATATCCGCCAACAGGCTTTGCATCTCATCCTTGCCGATGGCTCGCATCTCCATTTTACGCAAAGTGCCGTGGATGCGTAAAACCGGCGGCATTCCAACAGAAAGATGAATATCCGAGGCATCTCGCTCAACTGCAAAAGTGAGTAGCTTGTCTAAATCTGCTTTTCTCATAATTCAACAATTTGTGGCGTGATAAAAATGACGAGATCGGTCTGAATTTTCTCCGAATACTTGTTTTGAAAAAAATGCCCCAGCAATGGCACATTGCCCAGCAACCAGACTTTGCTCACTGTCTGAGTTTCCCGTTCTTTTATCATGCCGCCGATGACGATTGTTTCCCCATTTTTAACCTTAACTACCGTATCGACTTCCCGGCGGGTTGTGATCGGAGCCGTATTACCGGAAACCGTAACCTGTCCCGTAACTTCTTCAATGATTGGATTGACATACATCGTAATCGAATTGCCCTGCGAGACGTGCGGTGTAACGCGCAGCATTATCTTCACATCACGATAAGAAAAAGTGACGACATCGCCCTGACCGCCGACACCCCGGTTAATTTGTGGAATTGGGAAGTTCGTGCCTACAGAAATATCCGACGGCTCGTTATCCATCGCCAGAATTCGTGGATTTGAAATAAGTTTTGTCTGCGTATTGGAATTTAAAAAATTCAGCACGGCAGAAAATTCCGAAGTTGTCAGCGTACCCAAAGTTAACCGGCCATCGGTATTTGGCAGGCTGGTTTGGGTGGAATATGTTCGAATTTGATCGCCACCGGTGCGAATTTCATCGAATAAATCAACGGCGAGCGATTTTGACCAGTCGATGCCTACATTGCTTTCTGTGGAAGGTGTCACTTCCACGAGTTTTGCCTCGATCAAAACTTGCGGCACAGCAATATCAATTTTTGCAATAAAGTCATCGATCATTTCAATTTGTGCCGGAAAATCTCGCACCAGCAACATGCTGGACCGCAGCCAATAACGGATTTCACGGTTGGGCTGAACGCGATCGTTCACTTCATAAACATCTTTTTTATTGTGAAAGCTCGTGGCAATCACCTTAACTTTCCCTTTGGGGGAAATCAGGTCAGCGACGGCTTCTTCAATATTGTTTGCATTGGCATGTTCGAGACGGAATACCCGCGTGATCATCGCTTCAGTATTGATTTGATCTTCCGGTTTGACCAAAACGATATCATTTAAAACCACATAATTATAGCCATTGGCAAGCAAAATACTTTCCAATGCCTGTTTGAGAGTCACCTGATGCAACGCGACTGTGATTTTGCCGCGCACACTATCGCTGGCAACGATGTTCAACTCATTTTGCCGGGCGAACAGGCGTAATACATTGCCAATATCCGCATCTCGAAAGTCGGCTGTGATTTTAACCCCATTTCCCAGGCGTTGTAACAGGTTATTGTGGCTCTGATTCTGCTCGTTTTTTGAACTGCTGCTGGCATTATTTAATTCGCTGTTCTCTTGCGATTTAAAAATATGGACAGTGATTATTCTGCCGCTTTTTGTCACCCGGTAATCCATGTGCTCGGCCAGATTAATTGTCGCTTTTAAAACAGCCGGAGAAACCATCCATTTTTCCAAAACTACATTTTGTTTCCAGGCGTTTTCGATGAGCGAATCAGCAGACGCTGCGGGAACCGTATTATGAAAATAGACCAGCACAGCAGGCGGATTTTCAGCGACGGTTGTGCTGTATTCGACGGCCTGGTTGAAATAAAAAATATATTTTTCTCCGGCCGGTGATAATTTTCTTTCCAATCGTGTGAGCGTGTTCGGTTGTGCGAAAAGCGCCGAAGAAAATATAAAACAACTAATGTATGCTATTATGCGTTTTTTGCTCATTCCTGTTGTCCTGACCTAAATGTAACGTAAGTAAATCTTTACCGCGACGAGCGATCACTTTATCGGAATAAATTTTAATCACTTTTAAAGTATTGGTTTTCTCACCCTGTCTGAGTATTTGATCTCCGATTATCGCCAGCGCTTCGCCATCACGCCAGACAATACCGGAAAGCATGGTACTGCTGGAATCGGCGCTGCTATCCAAACTGGCAAAAGCTATCCCGCCTTCAAATGGATCCGCACCCCAGGTTTCGTATTGCACTAGCGGTTGCCAGTTTTGCAGGCGTTCCTGCAACTCGATAGTGCTCAGTTTTTCACCATTAACAGGCTGTGGTGTTTTTTGAACAGCGGCAGTTTTTTTTACCCTTTGCGGAGCTGATTCGGCATCACCGCTTAAAAAAAATTGATTGACTATAAAAATAAGTGCGGCAGAAAGCGTGATTGCGGCTAAGATTTTTTCCCGTTTTTGCATCAATATTTCCTTCTCACCTTCTACATTTTCGCTTTTATTGAGCGGGAGGTTGCGCGGCGCAAATAGAGATTGCCGCGCACAACAACGGCGATATCCGGATAGCTGTCCGGGCTCACGGCCATTTCCAGCCGGGACAGAGATAGCAAAAAATCCTGCTCAGCGAGTGCATCGATAAATTGCCCGACACGGTTGAACTGGCCATGAAATGCCATTTCGATCGGCAGCAGAATCAATGGTGATTGATTCTTTTCTGAGCCGCTTGCCAAAAGATGGGTGTACCGTGGGTACATGGCTGAAAATTCAACGCGGTTTCTCCGGCCAACCTGAATTATTTTGTTGAGAATATTCGGGACTTCCGAGCGTTCAAAAATTCGGCGTTCCAGGGCGGCGAGGCTATCCTCGTACGATTTTAGCTTGTATTCCAGCGTAACGACTTCTTTTTGTTCCGCTGTTGCCGCCTCAACCATGCGCACCAAATGATTAATATCCGTACTCAACGTCTCAATTTTAATCTGCTGTGGATGGATGAGTAAACCATACATGGCCGAAGCAATAGCCAGCAAGCTACCGCAGAGTATCAATATATTTTTCTTCGCACCTTTCAACTTTTCAACCTTATAACTTTTTCAATTAATAAATGCACTGAATAACAAATTCAATTGTGCCGTCATCGCGCATGTTTCTGTTCATCATTTTAATTTCCTGAAAATAGTGGGCCCGCTCAAGATTGAGAAGAAAATCCGCCAGGTTCAAACCCTCCCGCGCCTGGTCAGCATGCACAATGCCGCCCAACATTATTTTTTCGTGCCCGGATTCAACCTCATGCGCATCTTCGCCCTCGGTGATAACTGTTTCCGGCTCGACAACAATGGAGCTCAAAGCAATACCTGGTGTCACCAAATGGGAAACTGCTTTCAAATGCCGGGCAGCAGTTGATTTTACCGACCCGCCCAGGCTGTATGCGCTAATCTGATTTTCAACAATCTCAATGCGTTTGGATAAATGCACATATTGTTGCCGCACCGGCTCTAGTTTCTCATATTGTTGTTTGAGCAGGCGAATATTTTCGCTAAACTGGCTTTTTTGTATCGTGACGTAAGATGCAAATAAACAGAGAATTAAAAGCGTAAAAAAGCCAAACCAGCGAATGAATTTATTGGCCTTCCGCAGCCGGTGTGCCCCTTTAAACTCTGTCGGCAATAGATTCAAGCCCGGGAAGCTGTCAATTGCCAATCCAACCGCCACTGTGTACTGCGGGGCCTTCCGGGCAAGTTCCGGAAACTTTTCCCAGCCGCGAACGCCGGCAATCCGGAATGGATTCAATATTTCAACATCCATTTCCAGTTCCGTTTTAAAACAGGAATCTATGTTGCGGATCAACGCCCCGCCACCACTGACATACAGGCGATCGATAGTGCCAATTTTGTATTTGGAACGATAATAATCTATGGAGCGACGAATTTCTTTGATCAAACGATCGATGACAGGACGCAGGTTTATTTGGATATCCCGCAGCGGCAATTCAGATTTGGCCACAGCACATTCTTCGGGGCTGAGAATACCAAACTCGCTTAAAAACTCAACTGCGTTTTTATGGCTAATACTGTCCTGACTCTTGCCATAAAAAAACGTATTGGTTATGGCTTCGAGGATTTCGTTGCCAGCCGTTGGAACCTCGCGGTGAAAATCAGCCCGCCCCTGATTTACAAACACCATGTGCGAGCTGGAAGCGCCAATCTCAATGACCAGAATGCATTCATCAACGGCTGTTTTCAAGCGGGAAATAACACTCCAGATCGCCACTGGCGTCGAAGTTAATTTCGCCGGAATTGCATTGATATTTCGAAAAAGGAGAAGGGATTTTTCAACCACCGATTGCGGTGTCACAAGTGCGGCTATTTCTGTTTTTTCAACTGCACCGGTTTTTTTAATCCCCAAAATTTGATAATCTAACTCAGCATTTTCTATCTCAAACGGCAGGTCTTTACGCACCGCCCAGCGCACCGCCTCACCAAGTTCCTTTTTATTCATTTTGGGCAATTCAAGGATTCGATAAATTACTTCCAATCCCGAAACACCACCAACAAGCCAATCACCCGGTTTTATTTTTGGCAGTAGAAATGCCGCCGTTTTATCGTTCCGGGCCTGCTCACTTTCGCTATCCGAATCAAGTATCTCATTTTCATCGAATTCAATTTCATCATAATCAACAAGATGCAGCTTTTGCCCGGAATGCAGAATACTGACACTTTTCGCCTGAGAGATACTGGTATCAATGCCGATATTTGTTGGTCCACCCAATAAATTGTGCAATTTTTCCTGCAGTCGGCCCCAAAATGAATTTTTAACAGACGATGGCCCAATTTGCTGGTCAACCGGCTTTTTGGCATTTTTTGGAACATCGGATGGCCCTGCTACCGCGAGAGAAATTGGCTCATTTGCAGGGATTTCGGCAGCCGGTTCCGGTAACGAAAATGAATGCGAACCGGTCTTTTCATCTGCCGGTGGCTTGAAAGCAGCGGATTCCTGCAACGGAGGCAAATCCGGTTCGATATCCGGTACTGCATCAATGTGCGGCGCACTTTTATCATCTAACTCAATATTCGGTAAAACGGTTTCTTCGACTTCGTTTTCAATCGCCAGATGGTCGCCAAAAGCGACATCGTCATCAAGCGAAAGAGCACCCGCCAAAAGAAATTCGAGGTCAACATCATCGGAGTCTGAATCCGGTCGGAAAGCATTCTTTTCAGGTTGGCGCACCGCCGCAGCACCATGCCGGGAAATGAACGCCAGGTCATCATGTTTATCAGTGAAATTTTCCATATGTTGAGTTAAATTATCGGCGAGAGTAATAAATCATCTATGCTTGTTACTTGATCGTAACGATGAGAGAGTGCTTTAAAAACAAGAAATTCGATGGGGGGATTGATGCCAATTTCCTGCAATATTTCAATTTGTAAAAATATCTCTTTCGGTGGGCCATCCAAGACGATTTTGCCATCATCAATTATAATCAAGCGGGAGGAAAACAAGGCTTCTTCGGGGAATTGGGTTACATTAATTATCGTATGCGTCTCTGCGGAATCCTGCCACAGCGATTGCATAAATTGCAGCAACTTTTTCCGTTGCTGGATATCCAGCAACGAAGTTGGTTCATCAAAAATAAGATAGTGCGGATTCATGGCTAAAACAGCAGCCACGGCGAGACGCTGTTTCTCTCCTCCGGAAAGCATGGCCGGCGGGCGAAAACGATATTTTTCCAGGTCAAACTGCTGCAACACTTCCTCAACGCGCAAGTGCATTTCAGCGTGCGGCATGCCCAAATTTTCTAACCCGAATGCAATTTCCCGCTCGACTGTTGTACTGACGATCTGATTTTCCGGATTTTGAAAAACCATGCCGACCAGGCGCCGGACAGCCATAATTTGGCCTGGATCAGCTGCGGATATGTCGAGCCCATCCACTAAAATTGTGCCTGAAAATGGCGTCAGCAAGCCATTACACAACCGCACCAGCGTAGTTTTTCCACTGCCGTTGGTGCCCATAATTGTGACAAACTCCCCTGTTTCGATTGAAAGCGAAAGATCATGCAGAATATCGATTTGCGAGCCGTCGGGCGCAGAATAGCCCGCAGTAACACGATTGAAGGCAATCATGTTTTTTGTTCGCTGGCAATTTTTTGCAGGCGCGCATAAACTTCACGCAGGGGCAAATTATGGGATTGCGCGATATTTTTGCATTCATCGAACTCCGGCGCAAGGTGAATCTCCGCGTTTGGCCGGATTATTTTCTTGAATTTCACCGGGCCAAACTCGGATTCAATCTCGATACTCGCGCGCTGCAATTTTTCGCGGTTAACTTTGCTTTCCCGCACGCCGATTGTCGTCGTCTCCCGGAAAATCAAATCGCGTATTGCGTCGTGTTTGTCCACCGGACTTAGCGCCGAAAGGACAAAACCGGGGCGGCCTTTTTTCATCAAAATTGGTGTTGCCCACGCATCCAGAGCACCGGCATCTATAAGTTTTTCAATGACCCAGGGAATTATTTCCGGATTCATATCATCAAGATTGCAATCGAACTGCCACACTGTATCGCGTCGATCGGCTGCACTGGATTCACCAATAAATACCCGCAAAACATTCGGGATTTCATCAAACTCTAAAGTGCCTGCTCCGAATCCTGTTTTCAAAATTTTAAAATCCGGAATACCCGCTGCGGGCATCGCTAAAGCGGCGAGAATCGCCGCCCCTGTTGGTGTGGCGAGTTCTTTTTCAACCGGACCGAATTTAATGGTGAAATTTTCCAATAATAATGCCGTTGCCGGGGCTGGCACAGGCATAATTCCGTGCGCACATTTTACTGTGCCACCACCGACGGGGATGGTATTGACCCGGGCTTCTTCAATTCCGAAAAAATCAAACGCCAAAGCCACACCGGTAATATCCATTATTGCATCAAGTGCGCCGACTTCGTGAAAATGCACCTGCTCAATTTCGGTTCCGTGGATTTGTGCTTCCGCCCCGGCCAGTTTCTCGAATATCAATTTGGCCCGGTCTTTCACAGATTCATTTAATTCAGATTTATCTAAAATTTCGTAAATATCTTTCAGATGCCGATGGACATGCTCTTCCGGATAGAAAATGTTTACTTTTGTGGCTGCGATCGCTGTTCTTTGAACTTTTTCAACGGTTATTTTTACCTGAGGCAAATACAGCATTTGAGGCAAGGATGTCAGCTTGGCGGCAGGAAAACCGGCGTCGACAAGGGCGCCCAATGTCATGTCCCCGCTGATGCCGCTCAGGCAATCAAAATATAGAACTTTCACTTGAATATCCTGTTTTTACGCAAATCTTTTGGTCAGATTTTTCCCGGCGCTTCCTATAAATTGCGGAGTCCCGGGGAAAAATTTTCCGGGGGGATCGTTGTTATTGTCCCATTATCTGGACGACAACCTTGCGCTGGCGAGAACGGTTGTCAAAATCGATGAGCACGATTTGCTGCCAGGTGCCCAGGTGCAATTGGGCAGCGGAAAAAGGGACGACCAGAGAAGCACCAAGAAGCGCTGCCCGAACATGGGAAAATCCGTTGCCGTCGCCCCAGGTTGCATCGTGATGGTAAGTCACGCCGGTCGGAGCCAGTTTTTCAAAAAGTTCAGGCAGATCTTTCTTCAAACCGGGCTCAAATTCGATGGTCGTTATGCCAGCTGTTGAACCTGGAATAAAAACCGTGACCGTACCATCACCCATTCCTGATTTTAGCACCTCCGTCTGAACATCCTGGGTGATATCGTGAATATCACAGACACCTTTCGTCTGGCGGCTAATTGAGCTGGTAATTACTTTCATTTTCCAAAACTCATCAAGTTAGAAAATTCCTGATATCGCTTGTCAACATGTTGATTTTCGAGGGAGGCGACCCGGTTGACAGAATAATCTTCGACGGTGTAACTGGCCAGGGCGCTGCCGTAAATCATCGCTTCCCGTAAGACTTTATTATTAATGCGTTTCTGGGTTGTGAGATATCCCATAAAACCACCGGCAAAACTATCCCCGGCGCCGGTTGGATCGTGCACAACTTCCAGCGGAAAAGCGGGTGCATAAAAAATATCTCCTTCGGAGAAAAGCATCGCCCCGTGCTCTCCTTTTTTAATGACGATATGCTCAGGACCCATTTTACGAATCTCGTTTGCCGCTTTTACCAAATTATACTCGCCAGAGAGATCACGCGCTTCCTCGTCATTAACGAAAATTCCTTGTGTTTTTTCCAAAACACGCATTAGATTGGGGCGATATTTCTCACTGTTAATCCAGTAATTCATCGTGTCCATGCCAATAAATACCGGATTTTTCGCCTGTTCGATAACATGCATTTGCAGCGCCGGGTCGATGTTGCCCAGAAAATAAAAAGGAGCTTCGCGGTAAGCCGGGGGCAAGTCGGCAGTAAAATCAAGGAGCACGTTCAAGTGTGTAAACAAGGTATCGCGGACATTTAAATCCTGGTGATATTTCGCACCCCAGTGGAATGTATCGCCTGCAAGGTGCTGAACACCTTCGAGGTCGACGCCTTTTCCGGTTAAAAGGTCAAGATGTTCTTGCAGGAAATCTTTACCGGAAGCGGCAACCATGCCTACTTTACAAAAATAACTGGCTGCCAGGCAAAGATAGACGGCTGTTCCGCCAAGTTGTTTATCGGCTTTCCCGGTCGGTGTTTCAATCGAATCATATCCTATAGTTCCAATAGCCACTAAATCCATTTCAATCCTCTTTATGATGCTGTTTGATATTTATGCAATGCCAGAGTCTCCTCGTATCTGTGCTTGATTTCACGAGATCCCGGTATTTCACCCTGTGAAAACCGGGATGACCTGCACGGTATTTTTGGTTACTTTAGAATGAACATGCAACTTTGCACAACAGGTTTATATTTTATAATAATTGTTGGTTCGTTTGCTACATTCGATCAGGCGCTGAAATACGCAGAATTTTCAGACCGTTGAGCAATACACAACGCGTTGCTTCCAGCAGCATCATTCTGGCTTCACTGAGTTTACGGTCATCGGTCACGACGCGATTATTGTGATAAAAACTGTGAAAAGCCGCAGCCACTTCCATTAGATAAGCTGGCAGATGATGTACTTCCATCAACCGAGCACATGCGCCGATCACCGTGGGAAATTCGTTTAATTTGCGGATAAGGGCAATTTCTTCATTGGCTTCAAGCAGCGAAAGGTCTGCATCGAGAGAAAGTTCGAGTCCGTTTTCGTTGGCAAACTGAATGACATTGACAATGCGGGCGTGGGCATACTGCACGTAATAAACCGGATTTTCATCGCTGCGTTTTTTCGCCAAATCGATATCAAAATCGAGGGGAGAATCGAGTTTGCGCATGACGAAGAAAAACCGGGCAGCATCGATGCCAACTTCCTGCACGACTTCGTTCATCTCGATGATGTTGCCGGCACGTTTGCTCATTTTAACCAGTTCACCGTCACGCAGCATATTCACTTGCTGGATGATACGCACGTTAAATTTTTCTTTGGCATAACCCAAGGCCTGCATCGCCGCTGAAACACGGTCGATATAGCCATGATGATCCGGCCCCCACAGGTCGTAAAGCGTCTCAAATCCACGTTCGAATTTATCCTGATGGTAGGCGATATCAACCATAAAATATGTCGGTTCTCCCTCTTTCGTCACCAATACCCGGTCTTTGGCATCGCCAAATTCCGATGACTTGAACCACAGCGCGCCATCTTTTTCGTAGGTCAGATTTTTTGATTTCAGCTCGTCGACTATCTTGAAATGCACGTCTTTTTTCCGTAGCGAGCTCTCATAAAACCAGGTATGATAATTGACGCGGTATTCTTCCATAACTTTTTTGTGCAGCGCGACCATCTTTTCCAGAGCCAGTTTGGACAAGCGAGCGTTCCGTTCCAAATCATCCAATTCAACGAATTCTTCGCCGTGCTCTGCTTTGAGTTGTTCAGCCAGTCCGATAACATACTCGCCCTGGTAGCCTTCGTCGGGGACAGCGGTATTTTTGCCGCATAACGTCAAATAACGTGCAGCCACCGAGGCGCCAAGCAAACGAATTTGCCGCCCGGCATCGTTGATATAATACTCCCGTTCTGCTGCGAATCCCACTTTGTTGAGCAATTCCACCAGCACATCACCTGTGGCAGCAGCACGGGCAGAAACTACATTGAGAGGCCCTGTGGGATTGGCGCTGACAAACTCAATATTAATTTTTTTGCCATTTCCCCAGGTATCGTTCCCGTGTTTTTCACCGGCCCCAATTATTTCGCGAACCGAACTTTGCCAGTGTGATTTGCTGAGCGTGAAATTGATGAACCCGGGACCGTCGACAGTTATTTTATCCAACAAATGCGCTTCATCTTTAATATTTTCAACAATCTTATCTGCGATAACGCGCGGGGCGGTGCGTAATGATTTCGCCAAACCCAACGCCACAGTTGTCGCAAAATCACCCCACGCTTCCTGGCGTGGCTTTTCGATCACCACTTTCGCTTCGGTGTCATAGGCTTGTTTCAAAGCCGATTCCACACATTGTGCGAGGTAGATTTCAGCTTTCATAATTATCCTCGTTGATTTCCTCACATTCGACATCACCCCAAATGCGCTCAAGACCGTAAAATTCTCGAACGGCAGGCTGAAAAATATGAACGACGAAATCGACATAATCCATGAGTATCCAGCGGCCGCTGGTGACACCTTCGACGTGGTAGGCATAAACCGCCTCTTTTTTCAATTCCACGGCGATGTGATTTTGGATGGCTTTGCATTGAACATCGGTGCTGCCAGTGCAAATGACAAAATAATCCGTTACACTGCTGATTCCCCGCAAATCATAAATTTCAATGTGTTCGGCTTTTCTTTCCAGAGCCGCAATCGCGGCTTTCTTTGCTGCTATTTTTGCTTCCAAAATTGACCTTTCAGCGCTTGGCATCTCAAATAAATTGCCGGCTGTTTTTAAACTATTTTCTTAAATTTGATACGTGTTTGTTAAGATAAAACGTATTTGATAATTTCGTCCGGGCCGATGGATTTCATACAGAGAAAATGCCCTTTGGGGCAGCTGTGCCGGCCAACATGCGTGCATGGTCGACAGGATAATGCCAAATTTTCAAACACCCGGCTTTCCTGCAGAAACGGAAAAAAGCCCAGTTGTCGAACTGTTGATCCAAAAATCGCTGTCACCGGCGTTTTTACTGCTTCCGCCATGTGCATCAAGCCGGTGTCGTTGGTGACCAAATGTGCCATTTTTTTTAATGCAGCCGCACTCTCCAATAATGACAGTTTTCCCGTTAAATCAACAATCTGCGGTGAAACGGCTGCTACTTTTTGGCCGAGGCCGGTATCATCAGGGCCGCCGAGAACAAAACATTTTTTGCCACTTTTTACTATCGCCAGCGCCAGTTGCTGGTAATTTTCAACCGGCCATTTTTTGGTAAAATAACCTGCACCAGGCGCGAGCGCAATAGCGGACGCCGTTTTTGAAAATGAGGAACCGTGCGCGTCATCAAATCCTGCTTCGATATTTTTTGGGATGAAAAGCTCTGTGCCCTCACCATCATCCTGAATATTTAAAGGAGCCGCCACATCGATATAGCGCTGCATCACCGGCCGGATTTCAGAATACCTGTTCCAGCCGAGCTTGACCAATGCCGCCCGGCGCAGGGCCTGTTTTCGCAACCGGCCTGTGAACTGGGTATTTTGCCGAACGGACAAGATAAGGGAACGAAAATTTTTGTGCAAGTCAATTATTGCATTATAGTGCTGCTCATAAATTAATTGTCGAGTTGCCCGCAAAATCGCAAAATCGCCCGGTTCGGAGAACTCGAACAGGTTGGAAATTCGCGTGTTGTAGCGCAAAAGATCAGCAAATCGTGATTTGGTCACATAGTCTATTTGGGCATCGGGGAATTGTTTTCGAAGAAGTCGGATCAGGGGTGTGGTTAAAATAATATCGCCGATTGAACTCAACCGGATAATGAGAATTTTTTTAAATTCTCCTTTGCGCATTTATTCTCCAATATATGTATAGCTGTCAGATTCATGGTAAAAAATCTATCAATAAAATGAGAGAACCAACCGGAAGGTTGGCTCAAATTTTCAAACTAATTATTTTTTTACAAGCGTTGATCGGCATTTTTGTTCTGGCGGCAGTGCAAACAACGAAAATTTACATTTGTGTTTTAAACCAGCCAATTGTTTTCTTCAGACCTTCGTTTAAATCCACTTTTGGTTCCCACCCAAGCAGTTTTTTCGCTTTTTCAATATTTGGTTGACGAATCTTGGGATCGTCCGTCGGCAAATCGTTGAATGAGAGCGTGCTTGAGCTGCCGGTCAATTCGATGATTTTTTCGGCGAGTTGCTTTATCGTCATTTCATTGGGATTGCCAATATTCACCGGTTCATTGATATCAGACACCAGAAGGCGATAGATGCCTTCGATCAAATCGTCAACAAAGCAAAAACTGCGCGTTTGGGAGCCGTCACCAAAAATCGTAATAGGTTCATTTTTTATTGCCTGGGGTACGAAAGCTGGAATGGCCCGGCCGTCGTGCAGCCGCATGCGTGGCCCGTAAGTATTAAAAATCCGGACGATTTTCGCATCCACATCATGATAGCGGTGGTAAGCCATGGTCATTGCTTCGGCAAAGCGTTTCGCCTCATCGTAAACGCCACGCGGCCCAACGGGATTGACGTTGCCCCAATAATCTTCTGTTTGCGGATGAATCAACGGATCGCCGTAGACCTCAGAAGTGCTGGCGATGAGCAGTGTCGCTCCTTTTTCGAGCGCGAGGCCGAGCACTTTATGGGTTCCAAGCGCACCCACTTTCAAGGTTTGAATCGGCAGTTGCAAATAGTCCATCGGACTGGCTGGTGAGGCGAAATGCAGAATATAATCGATTTTGCCATCGATGAAAATATATTCGGTGACATCTTGTTTGATAAATCTGAACTCTTCGCATTGCAAATGCTCAATATTTGAAATATGGCCGGTGAGCAAATTATCCATCGCGATAACCTTATGCCCTTTGGCCAATAAATATTCACACAAGTGAGAACCAAGAAATCCAGCACCTCCTGTGACTAATGTTCGTGGCATCTTTTACCCTTTCCTGGAATATATCCTGTCACGCTGATTTGGGCAGTAATTTACCCGTCCTAATCCAAAATTTAGCTGTCAAAATTTTTACTACTATACAATATACAGGATGTCTATTGCGGAATTATCTGACGAGATCGATATTAATCGTTATTAACAGTTAAAAATCCATTTTTGTCTATGCGGGCAAACAGGCAAGATTTCCCGGAGATCGCTCGATCAATCCACCTCTTTTTCCTTAAAATAAGAGTCGGAACTCTGACCAAAATTTTAATTAGATTTCACTCTCGTATTATTAGAATTGCGTCAATGCTCTCTGCTTGTGATGAAATCCACCAATTTTATCAACACAGATTTGTATTCGGAATCGGGGTAATGATCGAGCAGCGCCGTCGCTCCTTTTGTTAAACTTGTCGCTTTATCTTTCGCATAATCGACGCCACCATTGGCCTGAATAAATGCAATGATGAAGCGAATATCGTTGGCTTGCGCCCCTTTTTTCATCAGTTTGATCACTTTTTGCGTATCTTTTTTCTCGGCATTTCGCAGTGCAAAAAGCAACGGCAGAGTGATTTTATTTTCACGCAAATCGTTGCCGATCGGTTTGCCCACCGTTTTTTCCGTTCCCAAAAGATCGAGCAAATCATCGCGAATCTGGAAGGCGAGGCCGACATCCTCACCAAATTTTGCCATCATTTCGATTTCCTGCTGCCCGGCATCTGCAGAAATAACGCCCAACTGGCAAGCGGCAGAAATCAGTGAAGCCGTTTTATCGCCAATAAGCCGAAAATAAACGCTCTCCTCCATCTTATAATCTCGACTGCGTTCCATTTGCAGCAATTCGCCCTGACTCATGCGCTCGGCTGTGTGTGAAATGACATCAAAAACTTTAAAATCATGCATTTTAAGCATTGAAAGCAGTGATTTTGAAAAAAGGTAATCACCAGTTAAAACTGAGACCTTGTTTTTCCAGATGGCATTGATCGAGGGAAATCCGCGCCGCTGATAGCTGTCATCGACCACGTCATCGTGTACCAATGTAGCGGTATGCAATAATTCAATAATTGCCGCTGCATGCAGGCGTCTTTTATCAGGAATATGTCCGTTAAGCCGGCTTGAAAGCAGAACAAGAATCGGGCGTAACCGTTTCCCCCGGTGGGCAACAAGGTAGGAAATAACTTTATCAACCAGGAATATATCACTTTTTAGATGGGCCTTAAATTCCTGTTCAAAAGCCTTGATATCTTCTTTTATAGGAGCGATAATTTCTTTTAATCGCACATATTCCTCTGGAAATATTTCTGATGAAGTTTAATTGTGAGCATCGGCTGCAGCAGTTCCGGTTTGTGTCAACATCGTCTACAAATAACTTTTTCGTGAATTTTTCATCCCACTGCCAAGGCTTGCAAGCGCCAAACTTAAAAACAAAACCAGTAAAGATACTGATAAATTATTTTCTTGTCAACCAATGTTACGTTCAGTGATATCTGATTGGAGATCAATTTCACCAGGAAAAACCGGAATTGTGAAAAATACGCAAACAGCATCCGGGAATAGCTCAGATAATTACCCCGGTAAACTGTCCAGTTGAAACTAAAAATTTGCAAAGAAGTATATTTCCAGGCATAAAAAAAGCCCGGGACATGCCGGGCCATTACTTTCGAAATTTTTCACGGTTGCTAATTTGAATAACTTGCCGGAGGAAGAACGACGGTAAACTTTGTCCCTTTTTCGATTTCACTTTGTACATTAATTTTCCCGTCATGGTGGGTAACAATGGAATTGGCGATGTGCAATCCAAGCCCCGTTCCTTCTCCAATCGGTTTTGTCGTGTAAAACGGCATAAAGATATTTTTAAGATTTTCGCAGGGAATACCGATGCCGGTATCCTCAAATTCCACGTGAATATTGTTATCCATCGCATCCACAAATGTCCGGATGAGCAATTCTCCGCCTTCGGGCATGGCCTGCATCGCATTCATTATTAAGTTGAGAAAGGCGTGGCGAATGCCCTCGGAATTAACTTCACTGATCACCGGGGAATTGAAATTTTTGCTTATCAAAATATCCCGGTGGCGTAATTCTTTTTCAATTAAACCGATTGTTGATTCCAAAATATAATTCAGGTCGGTTTCCTGCCGTTCAACATTGCTCCTGCGGCTGAATTCCAGCAGGTTGCTGATGATTTTTGAGGAGCGCTGAATATTTACACGGATAATTGATAATTTCGTGTGCATATCCGTTTCGCTATCATCGATGACATCCGCGAGATAATAGCGGGCGGCTTCAATTATATTCAAAGGATTGCGTAATTCGTGGGCAATTCCGGAGGAGAGAATACCAATCGTTGCCAGTTTTTCACTCTGAATGAGCTGCTCTTCCAGGCGGCGCTGCTCCGTGATGATGCGAATGTGCTCAATGGCATATTCCTGTTTGTCATCGAGGCCCGGCATTGGATTGGCCCAAATGTGCAAAATATCGTCCTGATACTGTCTTTCGATAAATTTATCAGCTCCGCTGGCAAATGTTTCTTTTAACGGACATTCCAGGCAGGGTTCATCGCGATCGAAATAGGCGGCATAACATTTCTGTCCAACCAATAATTCCGGCTTGCTATCGCACCATTCTGCAAAACGGTTGTTAACCATGACAATGGAATAATTTTTATCCTGCACCGAAATCAAGTCACTAACGCTGTCGAACAAGGCCTGCAGCCGCATTTTGCTCTTCAAGACCTGGCGCAAAAGAATGCGTTTTTCTGTGATATCCCGAAGAATACATTGAATAACATTTACAGAATCTGCTTCGATTGTGTTGAGAGACAATTCTGTCTCCCAGTGTTCACCAAGGCCATCTTTCATCAAGAGGCAGTCGATTTCCTCACGAGAATTATCGCTGACACGCAAAAACGCCAATTCGAGTTTTTCCCGCTCAGATTCATCGCAATAGTTGAGAAGTGGGGTGCCAGTTATTTCGCTTGGTGAAAGGCCAAATATTTCCACAGCGCGTAAATTAGCTTCAAGAATAGTAAAATTATCACTATCCAAAATCAGAACAGCGTCATGGGAAATTTGAAAAAGTTTGGTATATCGCAACTGGGACTGGCGCAACTGTCTTTCGAGGGCGGCTTTTTCACAGGAATTCCGAATGATAAGAGGCAGTTTCTTAAAATAATCCTGTTCTTTGACAATATAATCGTAAACACCCTGTTTCATCGCTTCGACGGCAATGGCTTCATTGCCTGCACCGGTTATCAAAATAATCGGAGTATCTTTTGTCATCGGCCGGATAGTTTCAAGCAATTCCAGGCCTGTCATTTCCGGTAAATTATAATCCAGCAAAATTGTATCAAATTGGTTCTGTTCAACATATTTTTTGGCTTCGTTGGTATTCCAGGCATGCGTTAACTGGAAATCATCCGTTTTTCTTGACAGATAAACCCGGGTAAGTTCGGCCTGGTCTTTATCATCTTCTACAAGCAAAATTCGAATCATCTCGTTCCTTCATCCATTCAATAATTCCTCAAAGTACAAAGGAGGAATTGCTGTTATTCTATTCGGCAAATTGACCTAAATTTGCACCATAAAAGATAATATTAAAACGACGATGTCTGCTCTTTTTGAACAGGCAATGTAAAATTAAATACCGTCCCCTCGCCTTTTTTGGAATCAAACCAAATCTCACCATCGTGGGCTTCGATAATTTTTTGCACAATGACCAAACCGATGCCGGTGCCACTGACATTTTTTTTGTTTCCCGCTCGCGCAAACATGTTAAAAATCCTTTTTCGTGCTGAAGAAGGAATGCCAACACCATTGTCTTTCACAAAAAATTTGGGGAAGATCTCATCGAATGAGCACCCGATTTCAATTTTAAGCGGCACGTTTTCATTGCTATATTTAATTGAATTAACGAGCAAATTTGTGTAAACATGACGCAGAAAATCGCGGTGACCAAACACTTTTGGCATATTTTCCTGAACCGTGAAAGGCTGTTTCTTAAATTGATAGGCCCCATAAAGATCAATGATGATATCATCGACCAGGTCGTTTATATCAACGACTGTAAATTCGGAGTGTTGAATGGCGATTCCGCTTAAAGTCAATAAATCTTTGACCAAAGTTTCCAATCGCTCAACATTATTTGAGATCCCCTTAAGAAACTTTTTCCCATCTTCTGGCAGCAAATCGCCAAACATATCCTCTAATAAACTGGTGTAGCCTTGCATTGTAACAATTGGAGTTTTTAATTCATGCGACAGCATGTGAAGATAAGATTGCAATTCCTCGTCTTTCTGAGCAAGCAGTTTGTCTTTTTCGATAAGCTCCTGTTGTAATTGAAAAATTTCTTCTGACTGAATACTTTTGGAGGTCGCGATTGCAGTTCCCATGTTGATTCCTCTATTAGCCGGGTAGTTAGGTTCAAATGATGTAATAATTGGCTAGATTACATGTCCGTAAGAAATAGATTTTGATTTTGTGAAGATTAATAGTTCCATCCTGATGTAACTCACACTTGGCGAATATCCGAAAATCCCTGCTTTAAATTCGCACATTGGTCATCCAAAGATTTTCGGTAAATTTTGCCAGAACCCAATATAATAAAAAAATTGAAGCACGCAAAAACAACTGGCGAGATTGCAATAACTTTAAATGTGTAGAGAATCCATCATTAATGTTAAAGCGGATGGGAATTTGAGGCTAAAATATTGTAATTTTTGTTGAGCGCAGGAATATTTTCAGAATCGATTACCTGAAAATTCTCCCGGTTAATTGGAATTTTGCAGTTCGCTAATACTGCTACCAACCTTTAATGGCAATTTAAATAAAATTTTTGTTCCAACACCTTCCTCCGATTCCATCCAGATTCGGCCATTGTGATTTTCAACTATTCGTTTAGCAATCGTCAATCCAATCCCTGTTCCATCAACACTGTGAAACCGGTTGTGACGTTTGAACATCGTAAATACACTTTCCAAATGGGACTGTGCCACCCCCTGTCCGTTATCTTCGACAAAATAAGTAATAAATTCATCATCCCATGTGCCGCCAATCTCGATGACTGTTTCTTTCTTTTTCGTATCGCGAAATTTTATTGCGTTTCCAATAATATTTGAAAATACCTGGGTGATGCGAATGACGTCGCAATACACTTTCGGAAGGTCTTCCTGAACGACAATATGGATATTTTTACTCTTTAATTGAAACGAAAACTCAACAAGAGCACGCTCGATTGGCACATTGCCATCGACAAAGGCACGCTTCACCTGGCTCCTGTCGATGCGTGATAATTCAAGCAACGCACGCAGCAATTGCTCCATCTGCACGGCATTCCTCTGCACCCGGTCGAGGTAATGCCGCGCATCCGCGTCGAGCATTTCACTATATTCATCGATGAGAATTGAGGTGAATCCCTGAATTGTAACCACCGGGGATTTCAGATCATGGGAAACGGTATATACAAAATTTTCAAGCTCGGTGTTCGCGCGGATTAATTTATCTGTGTGGGCATCTTTTACTGAGCGGGCTTGCTCATTTTTCAAGACATTGGCAAACAGGGTCGCCATGATATTTAGTAATTCAATCTCCCAGCGCGTAATTTTGAAGTGTTCATTCCACAACATACCCAGTGCCGCAGGCACCGCATCGTCGAGCAGAATTGGCACAAAAATACACGTACCGTAGAAAATTTTATCATCAGCAATTTTTTCCAAATGTTTGATCTCGAGATTGTGCTTCTTTTGTTTGATTGTTTCATCAAAATCCGGAAGAAAATCTATGACTTTCGCCAGGCGGGATTTACCGATTATTTCCATTTTATCATTAAAAAGGAACAGTGCCGACTCATTCGCCTGCATCATTTTCTTTGCATCAGTGGTCATATTTTCCAGGATTTGACGGGAATTACGCTGATCAGCAGCGGCAATAGAATTATGGGTGATTTCCGAAAGCTCCTGCATTCGTGTTTTCGCCCGCTGAAAACTATTGATCCCCCGAAATATTGTCGCCATGTGCACTGCGAGGTCTTTTAATGTCTCGGCATCCAGTTCAGAATATATCGAAGCATCCAAATGACCAATTTCAATTACACCGATGCAGCGGTCGCCCAGGATGATATAATCCTGAATTTTCGACTTTAAATCATCAAACCCACCCAATTCTTTTCGGGCTTTAATATTATTAAAACTTTTGGTTTGCGCCTTTTTAACAAATGCTTGCCAGTGTTGGCGTTGCACAATTTTTTTGAAATTATCAGAGGCGATAAAATATCTTTTTTCGCCAAGTTTTTCCGCATCGAAAAGCGTTATGCACGCGACATCAAAAGAGAATAATTCTGGCAATTTCTGCGTAATATCCTGAATATAACTGCTCGATGTTGAGTTCGAATTAACGCGATCGGTTATTTTTTGCATCAATAATTGAAAACTGCTCTGCCTGGCCACTTTCGCTGACAAAGCTCTTCTTTCTAAAATAATCTGCAAGGCGTTGAAAAAACTATGAACAAGTTTGAACTGATATTTTGACAAGTGCAGCTTTTCAGGAAAATAAAAATTTACAATGCCAAAATGGGCGTGTGTTCCCTGGAGTGGATTAACAAAAATCTCCTTGATTTCCAGTTGTTTGATTACTGGCAAGGCGTTTTTGAGAAGGTGTTCCGTTTGTTCTGTCCGCACGACGCAGCTCTCGCGGTTTTTACGTAAATCGGCGTAAGTACTTTCGCAAAAACTGTCCAATAATTGATGGAAAATTGTCGATTCGCTTTTCTGCAATAATGATTTGCAATAGTGAACATGGACCTTCCCACCCTTCGCAGAACAAAAAGTGATGAACCGGGCATTGAGAAGTTGTCCAACATCATCAAGTATGCGGTGCACATTTAAATCGAAGTTCCCTCCGTCTTTTTGATCGTGCAGAAGCAATAAAATATCATTTAATTGCACACTCCATTTAAGCGTTGCGCGCCGGCGTTTTTCTTTATTTGCAAAGTTGACAACTTTCAGCAAAAAATAACGCGACTCCATTCCCAGGGGGTGGATTTGGAAGCGGTATTTTTTATTATTCGTCGGGTGAACGTGCACAAGGTCAATTTCATCTTTCGGCGAAACAGTTTGAACAGACTTCAAAAAGGATTTTCCGAGCACGGCGGATATACAAACAGAATCGTTCAGCAGTGTTTCCACTTTAAAAATTTTACAAAATGATTGATTTGCCGCAACGACAATATCCTGTTCCAAATCGAGGAGACAGTTCGGTTGTAAAGATTGCTCAAGCAGAATTTTAAAACTGTTTTCCCACCACACACTCACTGCTTTTTGCAGAACAACTTCCTTTTTAAAACTATCACGCTCGACAATTTTACCCAGCAATCCGGCTACTGTCATCGCGAAGGAGCGCTGGAATTTGTTGAAATCATGTGCCCGCGAACGCACAAAATTTAGGACGCCAATCAATTTGCCAGCCTGATTACAGATCGGCGCGGACATATCGATGACAACATCTTTATTCCAAATTTGCAGCTCCGCGGCTGAATAGCGGGTAATTTCCTCTTGTGTATTGCGCACGATCGGCGTACGCACACTTAAAAGCGAGGTCAGTTTTGTGTCTTGATATTTTAAGATCACATCAGCGGTATCATCCGAACTAAAATGGGATTTATTGTATTTTGCGGGCAGAGAAAACTGCTGCTGTTCATCGTCGTGCAGGATAAAAAATATCTTGTCAAAGGGAATAATTTCATGCAGGCTTGTGTGTAAAACATCGAGTATACCAACCAGGTCTTCAATCGTAAAGATAGACTCGGCAATCTGTCCCAAAAAATGCAGCCGCCGCAGCTCCCGAACAGACCTTCTTGATTTGAACACAGGTACTCCTTGCTTCCTATTATTGGCCAAATATTTCGCAATCAACAGTTGAAATAATCGAATCAATTTATGTCATCATAAATCCGATCGAAGGCAAAATTTGAATAAGAAATGGATGAATCAGTGCATGTATCGAAAAGTAAATTCCAGTCTTCTTTTTATTCCCGAACCAAATTTTACGCTCGATATGGATGTGGCCTCACTTTCATCGCCGGGAAGCCGTTCATCCTGATGCAGTGCTGCGAACATTTATAACAATAAAAGTCGAAATTATTCTTTAAAAGGAAAGTCAGCAGTCTAAATCACGTGTTGTGAATTGCCAATGGAGAGCAATTATAAATTCTTAAAAATATGTTAATTGGTCTAAAAATAGAATTAGAATAAATTATTATAACTCCATTATTTTTAAAACCGGGCACCCCAAAATGACCGGATTTTCAACAAAATAATGTCAATTAACCTAATTCTTAGCACAGTAAAATGCAAGGGGAAAACAAATATTAATAAGATTTAACGCTTTGGTTCAATGGTTGTCATTTTGGGTGAGATATTCCAGAATAGCCATCACAAAAAGCTCAACACCGATCGGGATGGATTCTTCGTCAAGGGTAAAATAGGGGCTGTGCAACGAATGTTCTTTGCAACCGGAGCAGTTGGTGCCCAACCTAATCTGTGCGCCTGGAATATGTGTCAGATAATTGGAAAAATCTTCGGAACCCATTCGCGGCGTGGGTAGCTCGAGGGCATTGGCATATCCGAGGATTTTTTGCCCGGTTTGCATAAGTATTGACGCACATTTGAAATCATTATAAAGAACAGGAGCGCCTTTGATAATATCCAATTTATAAGTTGCATCAAATGCCGAAGTGATGCCTTTAATTGTCGTTTTCATTATTTCGGGAATTTGTTTTCGAACGCCCTCATCCAAAGTTCGGATGGTTCCACCAAGTGTAACGTGAGCCGGCATCACATTTTTTGCATCGCCGCCGTGAATCATACTAATCGTAATGACGATTTGGTGCAATGGGTCGATTTTCCGCGAAGGAATGCTGTGTAGCGCCATCACGACTTTTGAGGCGACAAGCACCGAATCTACCGATAAATGCGGGTGGGCGGCGTGTCCCATTTCACCGAATATTTGAATTTCAAAAATATCCACCGACGCCAGGTGTGGACCAAACTTGACGCCGATATTGCCGGTCTCAATTGTCGGATCAACATGCACACTAAAAATAGCATCCAGTCCATCGATGGCGCCATCGGCAATCATTTCGAGCGCGCCACCGGGTTGGATTTCTTCTGCCGGTTGAAATAATACGCGCACATTTCCCGGTATTTCAGTTCCCAGCGCATGCAACACTTTGACAACGCCCAGGCCAATGGCTGTGTGCGCATCGTGACCGCATGCATGCATTTTTCCAGGGTGCGCCGATGAAAACTCCAAACCGGTTTCTTCAGAAATTGGCAAACCGTCGATATCGCAGCGAAACCCGATTGATAGCTGGCCCGTGCCGCGGAAATCGACGGTCAACCCTGTTCCGGCAACGCCTGTTTTTGGAGTAACGCCAAATTCTGAAATAGCTTTAGCCAAATACTTTGCAGTTTTGAACTCATAGTGGGCCAGTTCAGGAATTTTATGCAATTCCCGGCGATGAAAAATAATTTCGGGGGTAAATTCTTTAACGAGGTGATGAACTTTATCGTAGAGTTTTTTTATTTCCATGGTTTATTCCTTGCCGCTAATAATGTCGGCCATAAACCGGGATTACTCGAATAAATAGCGGGCATGAAACAATACATCGTCCCTTACATCGGCCAACGCACCATCGACCGCTGCACCGGCTGCAAATGCATGCCCGCCCCCCATAAATTTTGCCGCCAATTTATTGATGACAATACGCCCTTTTGAACGGAAACTGATCTTCACTTTCCCATCCGGTAACTCCATAAATAATAATGCAATTTCCACCCCTTGAATCCGTCGGGGAAAGTCCGAAAGGCCCTCGGTATCCTTAATACTGGACCCGGTTTGTTTCAGCATTTTTTGGCTGATTTCCATCCAGGCTATTTTGCCATTGCAATCGAGGCGGAGATTGTTTAAAACCCGGGCCAAAAGCCGGATCCGCGGCAATCCCTGGCTTTCGTAGAGCTGCTGGTAAATCATCACCCGATCCGCGCCGCGCGCTTGCATTTCCGCGGCTATTTGAAATACTTTCGGGCTGGTATTTGAAAATCGAAAACAACCGGTGTCCGCGATGACTGCGGTTAAAATCGCCTCACAAATTTCGATGTTTAAATCAGCGCCAAGGCCGGAAAGAAGGTCGTAAATTAACTCGCCAGTGGAGCTTGCCGAGGCAAAAATATAGTCCTTGTTCGCAAACGGTTCTTCTAAAATATGATGATCGATGCAGACGGTTTCCGCTGCTGTTTCCAGAATGACTTCACCGAGTTCTCGCAACCTTTTCCAGTCACTGATATCGAGCACGAAAATGATATCCGCTTGTTCAATCAATTGACTGTGAACAGGTTTTTGGAATATTGTGATCGGATAATCCTTTTCCAAAAACTGCAGATTTTCCGGCGACCTGTCCACATTTAAAACCGTGACATCTTTCCCTTTGTTACGCAGATAATGGAACAAGGCCATTTCCGAGCCTATTCCATCCCCGTCAGGATTTGCATGTGTTGTCAAAACAAAGCGTTGGTTCTGTTCGATTATTTGTGCGATTTGCTCAATATGTGTTTTTTGCAAGGGGATCCCGTTTAATTTTATCCTTTAAATTGACCTACAAAATGAAATTGAGATGTTTAAAAGTGGTATTTTTACGTTCGTCTTCCACCTTAATCATTATTGTATGCGTGCCTTTTTCCAAATTCGAAACATCAATTTGAAATTGTTCTGACTGAGAGTCTGCAATGCCATCCGCGGGCGCTATTTCTTGCCACTGCCCGGAATTGACAGCAAAAAAAGCAGCGCCAATGCGGCTGAATTTATCCTGTGCATTAAACACGACATTGCTGCCATTTTTCGCAAGCTGCGAAACTCCCGGTCCACTGTTGTCGATTAAAACCGGCTCACTAATTTTTGAATCAGTCAATTCATTTTGCAGATTTGCCGACCGGTCGGAGGCAGAGATTTTAATCAAATAATTGCCATCTTCCATTGTTCGTGTGTCCCACGAATAAACAGCAGCGCTATAATCTTCAACCAGCAGACGCCAACTCCGCGTACCCACAAACTGGTACCATAAGCTGCACTGAAGCTGATCGGAATTATCATCCACCATCGTCCAGCCGATGGATTGGAATCCTGCTTCCGTCGTTTTTTTGCCGTCGCTAACAGGTGAACTTTGTGCGCCATCTTTTTGACCATCCTTCACGGCATCAAGGTAGGCCACACCGGGCTCATGAATGACGATATCTTTCACCAGAGGAGCAATGTTTTGTTGCCTGTAACCGAATGCAACTGTTTTCAGAATCGCCGAATCCATCAGCTCGGCCTGCCATTGAATATAACGGGCAACCGGCGCTTCTATGGAAGACGGTTGCTCACGGGATGACATTTTGAACCAGGGACTCCATGTTTTGTCCGGTTTTTCTGTGTTGCCACTGCGAGCTGAAAAAATTATTTTTCCCGAACCTGTCCACGAAAGGCTGCCCCATTTTGTAAAACTCCCGGCATCAAATGGTGCAGATTCAAATCGCCCAATTTTGGATTTATTTTTTGAAAACTCATAAACCAGTCCGCTGTTTGCGGTTGCCAGCAATGTGCCGGCAGCGGTATTCTCCACCGCCACGATTTGCGCAGCATCAAAATCGAGAAGCTGTACGATATCACCATTTTCGGCAATCCGAAAAACTTTGCCGTTATCGCCGGTTCCAACGAGAAGACTGCCATCACCATAATTCTGAATGGCCTGCACACGCTCGCTCGATGATTGCCAGTAATTTCTGGCAACGCCGTTTGACCCAATTTTGTAGACGGCGCCTTTGTTACTCCCACCGTTGGCAATTATCGCGGCGGCAATATCATTGGCTGTTTTTTTATCTGAAGTCCCATCTCCGTTGCTTTTGCCACCATTGCTCACCGCAGCGATCACCGGCCGCTGCAATTTTTCCGACAATCCGGCGGCCCAAATCTCACCTTTTTCTAACGGGATAATAGCAAATATTTCCGTCTCCGGAGAATCGTAAAGCACAAATGGTTTAAAATTTTGATCGAAGCGATAAACGAGTCCGTGATCTGCAGAACCTGCATAAATTTGCCCTTTGGCATCGCTGGCGAGAACGCGAATATGCGATTCAGCGCTGCTAAAAACGGTGTCAATTTGAGCTTGGGAATTCAACCGTAAAATAAGACCCGGATCACCAGTTGCGATCAGCAAATCATCTTTAAATGGCAATATATCCCAAATATACTGTACATCAAGTTCAGCAATCTTTTCGGTTTTGCCATTTTGCAGCCGGTAAAGCAGACCGCCCGGTGCCGGAGCGAAATAAATGGCATTATTTTTTGCAGCAGCCATGGCAAAAATTGCAGGTTCCTCCCCACTATAAACGGTAAGTGAATCGCCGTTTCTGATTTCGATGATTTTTACCGGGCTGCCAGCAGCCACGTAAATATTTTTACCGGCGACTGAAACGTGCCACACATGCTGGGAATTTGTGTCGCATATTTTTAGTACCTGCGGTGCAAGGGTTAAACCATCCTTTGCGGATAAGGTAACTGCATGAAATTTCCCATCTTTAAAATCAGAATATGTCTTGTATTCTTTCACTTTCGAGGAGGACGCAAAAACCACTGAAAAAAACAGAAAAGGTAAAACGAACAAATACTTTTTTTGCATTATTATTTCCTGAACTTTACTAAGATTATCTAATTACGATTCGCTTAATTCTCCAAATCCAAACGCAATTGCTGGATGCCTTCAACCATATATTTTTGTGGAAATTGCAGCTCTTTGATGATGCGAAACCGGCTTTGGGTGACATCGCCCTTTGCCGCCTGCGATTTGAAAACAGGATAGACGGAAGGAGGTAAATTCGGCATCTCCCTGCTTCCGACAAACACCCCATTATCCATGCTGATCAGTTGCACACAAAATTGATTATTCTTGCGTGTTTCTTGCAACAATTTAAAAAGTTGATTAAAATTTTGGGGTTTAAATTTGGCCGGGAAATTGCGCTTCTCTGTTCGGGCAAAAGAGGAAGCTCCGCCGGCTAAAATGGTCAACCGCCGGGAGGTGTACGCATACGGAATTGCTACTTTTTCCACCTGTACGAAAGATTTTTTCTGATAAGGTTTGATACGAAAATAAATGGCGAGCGTGTCGCCGGGGGTAAACGTCGTTCGATCGACCCAGATTTTTTCGAGGGTTGCAGATTTTCGTCCCGCGAGAGAGCGAAAATTAACCTCGATCGAAGCAAAAGGCTTGGCTGAAAACCCATTATTGGCAATACTCGATAAACTCGCTGCAATTTGTCCGGTGCTGTGCAAGGTTGGATTTAAAAATGAAAAACCGGAGACAGGCTGAAAACCTGGGTAAAAATTATTCAATGAGAGTATTTTCCCATCCTTTAATTTCACTTCACCCGAAACATCGAGGGTATTGTATCCGGAGGCCAGCCGTGCCGACTCGATCCCTGAAATCAGCGCCATGCGTAAAATCAGCGGACTAAGAAATGAAAGTGACTGTTCCTGTGCAAGTGCAAAATTGAATTTCGTTTCCTTACCGGTTTCAGAAATATATTTCATTCGAACCGGCACCATTTCCGGCATCGGGCCAATTTCACCCATAATGCCGGTTTTCCGGTCCTGGTACAATGTGCCAACAATTTTACCCGTGAGAGACATTTTCGAACTATGCTGCATACTTGCCATCGTCGCCATAATTCGTGCCTGCGCCATGGGCAATTCAATTGGGCCATTATCAAAAAATGGGTGTCCAAATCCTAAAACCCGATTGCCGTCACGGTAGGTCACCGTGCCTGTCGCAGCGATGGAATAGTCGCCGCTCATCAAAACAGCTGCGATTGCCGAACCCGGGAGCAGCTCTCCCCCAACGACCTGCGCGCTGCCAGCGGCGCCGCCACGCGTAAAGTGCATCGACGTGTTTCTAAAGGACGCTTCAACCAATTCGAGGCTGCTGGCTGAAAAACCACTGAACTGCAATGGCAAACCAAGTTGCTGCACACCTTTAGTGGTCGCCAGGCGGGATCGCACAGGATCCGTAAAAATCTCCCATACTGGCGGTTCGATTCCGACGGCGGCAGCAATGATATTTTCAGTGGGCAAATGGGCACTATAGGCGCTTTCTTTGTCCCGGACTTTTTGCCAATCAAATATTTCCAGCATCTCTGAAATTGGCGTTACGCCCATCAACGGATCCTTGACAAAATTTGAAAAAGAATAGGCTATGGCGCCGAGCAACTTGCCCTGATAGTAAACAGGGCTGCCGCTCATCCCGCTTGTAGGCCCGGCAAAAGTGGCTTTTTCTCCGTGCAACCGAATAAGAATAGCGCTGCGGCCGGGAAAAAAATTTCGATAAAAATCGACGATTTCAACATCAAATTCTTCAATTTCGTTGCCGCTGAATACGGTGAGTGCTTTCGCCATCATGCCCGGACGGCACGCATCGACGGTCATTATTTCCTGTGCTGAAACAACCGAAATTGAAAATATTACTGTTGCAATGAAACAGTGGAAAATTTTACGCATTTGATAACCATTTTATTATAAAATCAAAACAAAGCCATTCATTGGCAGATGATAAATTATTGGAAAATTTAGCGATATTTATGATTTGGAGGCCGCAGACAGGCAAAAACCAAAGAGATAAATTTACAAGGATATAGCGATTATTCAAGGATTAAATCCAGGTGTTGCAATTATTTTGCAATCAATGGAGGCCATGCTTCGTGAACATACTGAGTGAATTTGCTCGAAATGCCACCCGAAAATCGCGTGCCATTATCACGGATGGCACGCAAAACAAGAAATATTATTAACTCACCTGTTGTATAAAATGACAGATTTTCACTGGTTATCACTCTGTTCCGCCTCATTCGTCACCCCGTTTTCACGCTGTGAAAACCGGGATGACGCGCACGCAAACCTCTTATTATTTTGTGTGAGTGATCTAATTATTTGTGTGAGTGATCTAACCTGAATTATTCATAAATTTTTTATAAAATATGCTTAACATATTTATAATTATACTGTTGAAGGTAGATTGATGAAAAAATAAAGTTTTTTTAAAAAGCACCTCCCGCAAAGTCGCAGAGCTCGCAGAGTTTTGTTTTTTATATTTTTAACTCTTTTCTTTGCGGGCTTTGCGACTCTGCGGGAGAATTATTCAGGCTATTTTGCACTAAGGGTTTAATTCATTAAATATCGTCTGTGACTTTGACGACCACCATAGTCAGGTCATCATGTTGTGGTGCGGTGCCGGAAAAAATATTTATTTCTGATTTTACTTTATTCAAAATTTCCTCGGCGCTCAACTTGGAATGCCGGTTCACGAGGTCTTTCAAACGATCTTCACCGAACTCTTCCCCATCGAGGTCCATCGATTCAGATATGCCGTCTGTATAAAAAATGAAAACATCCCCCGGCGCGATGGCCACCTCGCGTTCCTCGATCTCCTTTGCAAAAATCTCCCCTGTGGCCAGGCCAATTCCCAAACCCTTCGGGCTCAAAAATTGCGGTTCCCTCGAATGGTGCTTGTGCATAATAAGCGGGTTATGTCCGGCACGGGCAAAAAACAGTTTATTGGAAACCACATCGAACACCCCCCATATCACACTAATAAAAACTTCCCGTGGGGAATTTTTGTAGAAAATTTCATTGAGCTCGGTGAGAATTTGCCGCGGACGCCAGGTATTCCGGGCGAGGGTTTGAATGATGCCCTTGGCCATCGTCATATAAAAAGCGGCGGACACGCCTTTCCCCGAAACATCGCCGATTACGACACTAAAATGATTTTCATCGGCTTTAATAAAATCGTAATAATCACCCCCGACTTCCATCGCCGGGTTACAAATGGCAGCGATCTGCAGTTTGGGAAAAGTCGGCACATGCTCCGGCAGAAAGCGGCGCTGCACCTCACGGGCAATTTCCAGTTCCTGCAGCATGCGCTGGCGTTCGGCAATCCGGCTGACATATTCCGGAACATAATGCTCCAATTCGGCTGCAGCACGGCCACGAAAAACGAGATAAATTGCCAACCCAACGATCAAAATAACGGCAATAAAAATGACAAGTCCGTAGCTGGCAAACAAACCCTGTGGATCAAGGTTTAGATATCGAAAGTCGCTCACAAAATAAAAGATGAAGCCAAATAAAATACGTGTCAGAATATCATATTTCAAAACAATCCACGCTGCAATGAAAGCAACCGGGATGGCCAGGACAAAACCGACAAATTCAGGTTTAAAATCCAGATTTTGCATGGCGATAAGGAAGGTGAAAGCAAGAACCAGAAAATAAAGTGAATTTTTCTGAATCTTGCTTTTGACAGCGGCTGGAAAATAGACGAAAAATATACCCGTTAAAAAACTGATTTTAACAATTGAATTAAAAAAACCGGCCGTCGCTTCCCTTTGAAAATTTATTAACCAGAAATTATCATTTTGCGGCACACATTGTATTGCTGGAATTAAACTCACCACCCACTGCAATCCAGCCAAAAGAGCCAAACTCAAACTGGCGAAAAACAGAGCACGGAGGACAGCAACACCAATCTCGCAGACCTGAATTGTTCCACCAAGAATCAGATCGGCGGTTTCAATTTTTTGAGGGAAAAATTCGCGCGAAATGGAGTGGCTGGTGACAAAAAGCGCTAAAAAGCCCACCGCGATAAACAAAGCGCCAAAGAAGCCACCAATCAGCATTCCGCTGACGCTGGGATAAGCGGCAAGGGCAATCATCAGATAAGAGAAAACAAACATCAGGCCGCCGATCACAGCGCCGCGCCTCAGGTCCAGCTCATCGCGGCGCAGCCGGCGAACGAATGAAGTGGCAATAAAAATAAACATCAGAAACCAGAAAACGGACAAAAGTGTGATAAAGGTATATTCGAGCCATTTTCCTTCATCCGTGTTCTTGCCATTGTTTGTGATGGCAAAATCGGTGTCAAAACTTGTAATTCGGTCGCTAACAAATTTTATTTCTGTTTTTCGAAGTAGATTTTTAACCCCTGGAATCTCGCTGTCAAAAGTGTAAAAGTGGTGAATCCGGCTGTCTTTATTCTCATGTTTATATTCGCTTAAATTAACTTGACTGCTGTCAACACCTCGGGAAGTGAGGAATATTTTCGCCTGAAAAATGGCTTCTGATTTTGATAATTCAACGGTACTATTTTTATCTCTCGGTCGGGTAAACCCTATTTCTTCTCCACGCGTATTGTATTTCCACGAATAATTAATCCACTTATTCTCCAGCTCGCCCTCTTCGCCAACTTGAGTATGACCATCCTCTTCGATTTCTCCCTTGTATTCCACATTTATTGCCGCGATACCTATGGGCAAATTTTCTGGCAAGCTGTCGCGATTTTGCTGCACAAACCGCAGCAGTTTTTTATCGAATAAAAAATCGATTTCCCTTTTTAACCCGGTTTCTCCAGAATTTTCTTCTACAAAAGCTGTTTCTGCTTTTTGAACTATTTCGTCAATTGGCATTTCGAATGACAAATAGTGCCAAAACCAGGCGGCTGTCCCCAATTGTAAAAATAAATAAAACAGCACTATGCTTGTAAGGCCGGCGAATGATAGAATAATTTTTTTTGAATTTTTCATCGTGCAATTTCAGTTGAAATTATTGACTGGTCCGATTTATTGTTCTGTATCCAAGACTCAAAAATAGTGAAATTGTTTCGTTCGTCTGTTGTGCATAAATTCTTCAGCACACTCTTTGAGAATTTATTCGTTATTCCCTCTTGCTTTAGACGAAATCCTGCACCTAAATATTTGATTATATTACAGATTCCCGTTAAACTCAAGCGGAACCGAAGGCTGACGCCAGTAAACTGAAATGCTTTGTTGACAAAGTTCGTAAAAACTCTATTGTGCACTACGGGTCAGATATTATCACCTTTTGAATAAATCTTGCTTTCTGTCGTAAATTTGTTTATTTCATTTTTTAACATAAAAAGGCCAATTACAAAATCAAAGTAAAAACAGGGTGAAATAATGATAAAGATTATAATTACATCAATTGCCATCTTTTTTCTACTGATGACCTGTACTCAACAACCGAAGGAATCCGGAGAAATGGACAATATCGCCAAAGCCTACGTTCAATTTATGCTCGAAATCGGCTTGTATGACAACGATTTTGTCGATGCCTATTATGGGCCTGAATCCTTGCGTCCGGATGAAGCAGACAAGGAAGCGGCCATTCCGTTTGCCAGATTTAAAAATTTTGCCGATTCTCTGCGCAATAAATTAGCCGCTATCGACGTTTCAGCGATGGATGAATTGTGGCAAATGAGAAAAACTTATCTCGACAAACAATTGCTCGCTGCGAGCGCCCGCATCGATTATCTTGCCGGACTAAAGCATCCTTTTGACAAAGAATCGGCCGCACAATACGATGCGGTTTCCCCGACATTTCCAGTGAAACACTTCGAAAGTTTGCTTGTTGAACTTAACCACAAGCTGCCCGGCATGGGTTCGTTGACACAACGTTTGGCCGATTTCAAAGCGGATTTTATTATCCCGAAAGAAAAACTGGATGCCGTTTTTCAGGCAGCGATAACTGAAGCGCGCAAACGTACAAATAATTATATCAAAATGCCGGAAAAAGAAAATTTTCACGTGGAATATGTGACCGACAAACCATGGAGCGCTTACAATTGGTACAAAGGCAAGAGTTACAGCCTGATTCAGGTCAACACCGATCTGCCTATTTATATTGACCGGGCTATAGATCTGGCCTGCCATGAAGGCTACCCCGGGCACCATGTTTACAATGTCCTGCTGGAAAAAAGCATGGTTGATGAACGTGGCTGGCTCGAATTTTCAGTTTACCCACTTTTCAGCCCGCAATCTCTGATTGCCGAAGGCAGTGCAAATTATGGAATCGAGGTGGCTTTTCCGGGAGAAGAACGCATCGTTTTTGAAAAAGAAGTACTTTTTCCGCTGGCCGGGCTCGATCCGCAATCCGTCGAAAAATACTACGAAATTGCAGAATTAACGCAAAAACTGAGTTACGCCGGGAACGAAGCTGCACGGCAATTTCTCGATGGCCACATGTCGCGTCAGGAAGCCATCGACTGGTTGGTAAAATATGCTCTCATGGCGCCAGACCGCGCGGCACAGCGACTGCGGTTTATCGAAAAATATCGCAGTTACGTCATCAATTATAATTGGGGATTGGATCTGGTGCGCCAGTGGGTTAAAAATCAAGGCGGCACTGCAGATCAGCCGGAAAAACGTTGGCAAATTTTTGAAAAATTGCTTTCAGCGCCATATCTGGCTTCCGCTCTTAAATAAATCCGATTTTTGAAAGACTGGCTCCGTTTTAATCTGAGCCGGTCTAGCCTCTTTATTGCCTCCGATTTAAATCTCGATTCACAATTCCCCATAAATTTCCGAAAATGTATAAAAAATAATTATCGTTTGTAATCACAAGACTTGAATAATTGTAAATAAGGTTTTACCTTGCTGCCTAAAGAAGAGTGTCTATTCAGGCCGGAAAACCAGGTTTTTAAGGCTAAAGCACCGTCTCGATAATTCCGGGAAAATTATGGTTGGTTATTAGATTTATAAATATTTGGAGAAAGCTATGACTGCTGACGAACTGCGATCGAAACATTTTGCGACCCTTTGTGTCCACGGAGCTGGAGAACCTGATAAAGAAACAGGTGCGCTGAATCCCCCGATTTATCAATCATCGACTTTTGCGATGCACACCGCCCAGGAAGGCGCTGAGTTGTTTTCCGGAGAGCGGGAGGGCTATGTTTATACCCGAATCGGCAACCCGACTACCGCTGCTCTGGAGAAGGAAATGGCATTTCTGGAAAAAGGCGAAAAAGCGCTCGCACTCGCCTCGGGGATGGCTGCCGCCACAACGGCTGTACTGGCCGTTGCCAGCGCCGGTGATTCCGTTGTCGCCTCAAATTGTCTCTATGGAGGAACGCACAAGCTTTTTAAAGATTTGCTGCCGCGCCTCAACATTGAAGTCATCGAAGTTGATGCGACAGATCCCAAAAACATAAAAAAAGCAATGAAGCCAAACACCAAACTGGTCTATCTCGAGTCGCCGGCAAATCCGACTTTATCCCTCAATGATATCGAAGCCTGTTCGGCCATCGCTAAAAAACATGGGGCATTAACACTGGTTGACAATACTTTCGCCACGCCATATTATCAGTGCCCCCTGGAATTGGGAGCCGACATCGTCCTCCATAGTGCAACGAAATATATCAGTGGTCACGGCGACACGATTGCCGGAATTCTTATCGGTAGTGCGGAATTTATTAATCATGCACGCGGGGAAATAATGCGCGATCTCGGCGGCTGCATCAGTCCGTTTAATTCCTGGTTGCTGTTACGCGGCTTGAAAACACTGCCGGTGCGCGTTGAAAAACACTCATTTAATGGCATGCGGGTCGCAAAATATCTGTCCTTCCATCCAAAAATCAAAACTGTCTGGTATCCGGGGCTGCACACCCATCCGCAGCATGAGTTGGCAAAAAAACAGATGAGCGGCTTCGGCGGCATCGTAGCATTTGAAGTGAAAGGCGGGCGCAAGGCCGGGGAAAAACTCATAAACAACGTGAAATTGATGACGATCGCTGTGAGTCTCGGCGATGTGGACACGCTCATTCAAATGCCTTCATCGATGACGCATTCAACTTACTCAGCTGAAGAATTGAAGGAAGTCGGAATACCCGAGGGTTTGGTTCGCATCTCGGTTGGGATTGAGCATTACCATGACATTCTCGAAGACTTGTCCCAAGCACTGACTAAAATTTAATTCGCTTGCACCATCGATCCTGTCGCGACGCTGACGGCGCGCCCGGCGTTCGTATTTTCCGGCGCCGCCAAAATGAAGATATTTCGCACATAATTGGTTCAAGCAGCAAAACTTGCATTTATGCTTTTTAGCATGTATCTTTACTGTTTACAAATTTGATACAGCACGGTTTGCCATGCGAGCATACCGGTGCCCGAACAAAAACTTAAAAAATAGAAATACAATAGCGCGACCGCCGTTCGCGTGTTTAACCCAATAATTTTGGAGAAGTTTTAATGAAATTTTTAATCGCCTCTTTTTTTCTCATTTTCCTCGGTTTTGCCTTGCAATCGTGCCAGAGCAACGGCCCAAAAGAAGTTAAAGAACTCGAAACATTCGAAGAAAAGTACAGCTATGCGCTTGGTTTGGATGTCGGGGAACAATTTAAAAACCGCATGCCGCTGGACGTCGATATCGATATATTGGTTCAAGGAATTTTAGATACTGCGTATGCCGACCGTACGATTTTGTTGGATAAAAATGAAACGGCCGAAGTCCTGCGCCAATTTCGCACAAAAGCCAACGAAGCTTTCAAGAGAAAGCAGGCAGAACAAGCCGCCGGAAAAGACTCCACCGCAGCACTGAATCTCAAAGAAGGCAGAGAATTTTTAGCCGCCAACAAAAATAAAGATGGTGTAGTTACAACAAAAACCGGCTTGCAATATATGGTTCTCAAGGAAGGCAGTGGTGAAAAACCGGGCACTTCGAACAGAGTTAAAGTTCACTATCGCGGCACGCTGCTCGATGGCAAAGAATTTGACAGCTCCTACAAACGTGGCGAACCCATCGAATTTCCGGTTACAGGTGTAATTGCAGGCTGGACTGAAGCCCTGCAACTGATGAATACAGGCAGTAAATACAAGCTCTTTATTCCTTCCGAGCTCGCCTACGGCGCGCGCGGTACCGGTGCTGACATCGGCCCAAATGCCACACTGATTTTTGAAGTAGAATTGCTGGAAGTGAAGTAGTTGATACAAACCTTCCAGATTTTAGAAACCTGGAAGGTTTTTTTACCATTCCTAAAATATCCAAAAGGGGAATCCAAAACCTATGCGCATTCTCCACACCGCAGACTGGCACCTTGGACAGCATCTTTGTGATAAGGACAGAGACGAAGAACACCGGCTTTTTCTCGAATTCCTGATCGAAAAAATCCATGAAAACGAGATTGACATTCTCATTATTGCCGGTGATATATTTGATAACGCCAATCCGCCTAATGCATCCCTGCGGCAATACTACAATTTTCTCAAATCCCTGACATCCAGCCCGTGCAAACACACAATCATCATCGGTGGAAATCACGACTCTGTTTCTACGCTCAATGCGCCGCGTGCATTGCTGCAAAGTTTCAATATTTCTGTATTTGGCGGCGTCACAGCCGATTTGCAGGATGAAATTGTGCCGGTGAAAGACGCCACGGGCAAACAAATAGCGACAATCTGTGCAGTGCCATTTTTACGCGACCGCGACATTCGCACGGCTGTTGCGGGAGAGCTTTACGGTGAGCGCGAAAAACGCATCAAAGAAGGGATGCGCAGTCATTATTCCACGGTGGCTGACTTGGCGCAACAGGCCACTCCAGCCAGTCTGCCAATCATCGCAACCGGACACCTTTTCGCAGCCGGGAGTCGCGGAGCCGACTCGGAAAAAGATATTCATCTCGGCAATTTAGGGCAAATTAGCGCCGACGCTTTTCCGGATATTTTTGATTATGTTGCCCTCGGCCATCTGCACCGGCCGCAAATGGTAGGCGGCCTCAAGAAAATCCGATACAGCGGCTCGCCCATACCACTCAGCTTTTCTGAAATCGATGACCAAAAACAACTTTTGCTGGTGGAGTTTAACGGCAAAAAACTTGTTGCTGTCACCCCGATTCCTGTTCCGATTTCCCGCCGGTTAATGCGCTTTAAAGGCAGCATTTCAGCAGTGAAAACAGCCATCGAACTTTTCGAAAAAAAGGACTACAAGCTCAAATGCTGGGCAGAAGTGCAACTGGAAATGGATAACTTCACACCCGATGCCGACGAACAGGTGCGTGCTTTCGCCCAGGACAAAGAATTGGAAATTTTGAAAGTATCGGCGAAATACACCACCGGCAAACTCTCGCTCGCAGAGCAGGAAGAAGTACCGGATTTGAGTGAATTAAATGTCAATGAGGTTTTCGCTCGCAAATGTGAAAGCCTGCATTTGAGTGAAACAGATCAGCGGGAATTATCGGCGCTTTTCACCGAACTGCTCGCTGCCATGGAAGAGGAAAAAGCGCAATGAAAATTCGGCGGCTGCGTTTTCTGAATATCAATTCTTTACGGGGTGAGTGGGAAATTGATTTTACCGCCGGCCCGTTGGCGGATGCCGGACTCTTTGCCATAACCGGCCCGACCGGCTCCGGCAAGAGCTCCATTCTCGATGCCATCACCGTCGCGCTCTATGGCTCGGTTCCGCGCTATGGCAATGAGCGTCCCGAGGAAATAATGACCCGGCACACAGCCGAAAGTTTTTCTGAGGTTGAGTTTGAAATTCGAAACGTAATCTACCGCTCGAAATGGGCAATTTACCGTGCCCGGAAGAAATCGGATGGCAAGATTCAGCCTGTTCAAATGGAGTTGGCTGAACTGCAATCGAATACCCTCCTCGATTTGAAACCAAGCGAAGTTCCCGCAAAAATTGAAGAAATCACCGGACTCGATAAACATAGATTTATGCGTTCAGTGATGCTTGCCCAGGGTGACTTTGCCGCTTTTCTGCAAGCGAAAGAAAAAGAACGCGGCGAATTGCTGGAAAAAATAACCGGACTGGAAATTTATTCTGAAATCTCAAAAGAGGCATACGAGCGCGATAAAAACGAAAAACAGAAACTTGCGGCACTGGAGTCGGAAATCAACGCTGAAAAATTATTAAGCGCCGAGGCGATTCAGGAATTGAATGAACAGATGCAAGGCATTGAAAATCAAACGATCGAATTTAAAAATCAAATTAACGAAATTCAAAAACAGGAAGAGTGGCTAAAAAAAATCGCTGCACTCGAGCACGATATCGCAAGAATCGAAGAACAAATCGCTGTGAATCAACAACATTTGCAGGCCTTCAAATCAGAAGCAGCGCGTTTGCAAAAGCACAACGAATTGCTGCCGTTACGGGCTGAATTTCAACTTGTGGAAAATAAACAGGCCGAGGTGATTGCCGAGGAAAATGAGCAGCGAAATCATGAAAATGATTTAAAAATCTGTGCTGATAAAAAAGATGCGCTGGAAGAAAAATTAAAACAGAACCTGGCTGAACTGCAACGTGCTGAAACCAGACTGAAACACGAAGAACCGTTGATCGAGCGCACCAAAGATTTGGACAAAGAGATCGCCCAGCAGCAAAAATTAGTGGACACAAAAACCAAAGATTTACAAAATCTGAGAGAGACGGAAAAAAATCTTATTCGGCAGACGGCGCAGCTAAAACAACGCCTCGCCGGCAATAATCACACCCTGCAAGAAAATGAAACATGGCTGCAGCACAACCACAACTTTGCGCAATTGGAAAAAGAGTGGGCGTTAATTAACAACCTGCTTACACAAATTGCTGCACTACGCGAAGCTTACAAAGAAGCGGAAACTGAGTATAAACATTATGAACATGCGGTGGAATTACTCGAAGAAGCACAAAAGAGCAATATGGACGTGCTGAAAAAAAATGCCGTGGCTTTGCAGCAAACAAGTGATAAAATCAGTTCGATGAAAACGGCATTAAATGAAAAGAGAGCCGGCCGTTCCGCCGACGAACTCGACGAAGAAAACAGAGTTTTCGCCGCGCAGGTTACCACATTAGTCATCATGCAGGAAATAGCCGAACGATATAGCGAAATACAGCAAAAAAGTGCGCTGTTTAATGAGTCCATTGGCACGTTGGAAGCGGAGATCGCAACCACCCAAACTCAGGCACAAACTTTGGCAATTCAAAGGGAACAGGCTGAGAAAGAAAGAGATTTACTACAAAAAATCGTTGAGCAAAACCGGCGCATCGCCAAATACGAAGATGATCGCCGGCATCTGCACGCTGGTGAAGCCTGTCCGCTTTGTGGAGCGTTGGACCACCCCTTTGTCGACCCGGAGCACAAATTTTCTGAAACCGACGATGAGAAAAACTGGCGCGAAAAAACAGGACTTTGCGAGTCTCTCTTGCGTGAAGAAAATGAGCTGCGTCTCCGATTAAATGGATTTGAAACCCGCTTGCAGAATGCGATCGAAAGCCGTGATCAATTGGAAGAGGATCGACAATCAAAGGAAAAAAAATTCAACAGCTTCAACCAGCAACTTGAAAACGATTTCGAAATCTCAAATTTAGAGGGAATTAAATTAGCCGCCGAGGAAATTCATGAACAAAGAAATAACATTGAAACGCTGCAAAAAGAGCTGAAGGAAATAGAAAGTAATTTGCAAACATTGGCAGTGAGGGAACAGGAATTAAAGGAGCAATCGCTCACTCTTTCAGCCGAGTTGAAGTCAAATGAAAAGCAAATTGCGGCGCAAAAACTGGAAAAAACAAACCGTGAAAAAGTGCTTGTCGCAAAACGCGAAGAGGGAGTTGAGCGACACGAAAAGCTCGACGCTTTGCTGGAAAAATATAACGAGAAAACACCGCGTGCCAGCGAACTACAGGATTTTGAAAATCGTATGCAAAAAGCCATGCACGAATTCCTTGAAAAATCGCAACGGAATATTGAACTAAAAAATGAGCAAACAGCCCTTGCAGCAGAACTCGCTGGTGAGGAAAAAATATTAACACAGAAGTCTCTCGAGCGCGAAAAATACGAGAATGAACTGCTCAGTGAAAATAATCAATTGCAGGAAATACAAGCAACTCGAATTGAGTTGTTCGGTGAGCAAAATCCAGATGAAGTTTTGCAGAGCACTCGAAAAGCCATTGAAGACACAAAAACGAGGCTCGAACAAGTCCGGGCCGAGCATGCAGAGGCCAAATCCGCATGGGACAAAGCGAGCGCTCGACTTGCCTCCGCGGAAAAGAAATTAGAAACTTCGAGGAATCAATTCCAAAAAATGGAAGCCGATTTTCTACTCGCTTTGCAAAAAAAAGGCTGTGCATCAAAGGAAGATTACAAAGCGATTTTCCTCAGTGAAGAGGAAGTCGAAGGCACAACCCGGAAGAAAAAGCAATTGGATGATGATGCTGTTCGTCTCGCGGGCAACGCAGAAAAAACGCGCCGTGAATTGGAGAAAGAAAAATCGAGAAAATTAACCGACAACGACGCGGCGAGTTTGCTGAAAAACCGCCTCGAAATTGAGCAACTACGATCCAAATCCGAGCAGGAAAAAGGCGAAATAAATGAACGGTTGCGGCAGAACGAAGCTCTGAAAAAAGAATTTGCAGCCACAGCCAAAAAAATCGAAAAACAGCAGTCCGTTTGGCAAAAATGGCATCGGCTTTCAAAATTAATTGGATCGTCTGATGGCTCTGTATTCAGCCGCTTTGCCCAGGGCCTGACTTTAGCGAGACTGGTGCAATTGGCGAACAGACATTTGGTGAAATTACACGACCGGTACGCCATCGACAAAATGCCGGAAGCTGATTTGGAATTGCAGATTATCGACCGCTATCAGGCCGACACCACGCGTCCGATGCGCAGCCTTTCAGGTGGTGAAAGCTTCCTCGTCAGTTTAGCGCTCGCTCTCGGGCTCTCCGATCTCGCCAGCCGGCGTAACCGCATCGATTCACTTTTCATCGATGAAGGATTTGGCACCCTCGATGCGGACACGCTGGAAACCGCCATCTCAACCCTGGAAAATTTGCAGCAATCCGGGAAATCGATCGGCGTAATCTCGCATGTTGAGGCGTTAAAAGAACGATTGATGACGCAAATTCAATTGCAAAAACAGAGTGGTGGCGTGAGTACTTTGGCGGTTGTCGATGGTGGAATTCCGGCAAGCGGTGTTGATTTTGGGCAGTAAAAACGAAAATTTAGCAGCGAAATCACTGCCAAATTTTCATTTAAAATTGACGAAAACCTGCTGAGCACTTAATCGCGATCAACACCAAAAGCGTCATAGGTAAAATCGATATAATCTTCCCATTGGTCCGGCACTTCATCTTCCGGGAAAATGGCTTCAACCGGACATTCCGGCTCACAAGCGCCGCAATCGATACATTCTTCCGGATGGATATAAAGCATGGCTTTATGAGCGCTATCCCCTTCTTTAAGTTGTGTATCTTCAACTTCATAAATACAATCGACCGGGCACACATCGACGCAGGCGCGATCTCTTACATCCACACATGGCTGAGCTATGATATAAGCCATTTTGTTCTCCCAAATATTTTTAAATTATGTGAGTTTCAATAATCACAGTTGAAAGTCATTTTGGATAAGACGGCATGCACTCCGATTTTTGCTCTCCATTTCAGACTTCAAACTGTATATATTATTGCATGTTTAATTTTAATGTGAGTTCGACATAAGGATGTTGCATTATTATTTCGCGTCATCCCGGTTTTTGCAGCGCAAAATACCGGGATCTCAAACGATTACCTCGAACTCACGTTATTTTAATATTTTTAGACAACTTTCTTCAACTTCCGGTAAAATATCGGCAAAATTGACACGTATATCACCATTTTTCAAATAGAAAATCGTCTGCGTAATAGTACCCAATACCATCGTTGCTGCCAAATGCTGATCGACCTCCCGGAAAACTCCCTGCCGTTGGCCTTCTTCGATTATATCTACAAGCAAGTCAACGTGCTTTATTTTTTTTCGGGTTTGCCGGCGCAACTCCGTCTGGTGAGCGGCGAAAATAAATCGATATTTTTGATGATGTTTGCGGGCGAAAATGAACAGACTACGTACATAACAACCAATTTGTTCTTCCGGTTTGCGACATGCGACCAACATTTCTTTCAAATATTGATAAAGAATACTGCTGGTAATTTCGAATACTTCATTGGCCAATTTTTCTTTGCTGGCAAAATGCCGGTAAATCGTGCCCTCGGAAATATTGGCTCGCTGCGCAATATCTTTGGTGGTAGTCGCTCGAATACCCTTTTTCATAAATAGGGCCAGGGCAGCGCGCGCGACATCATCTTTTTTAGAACCAGTTCGTGGCAAAGCAATTCCTCGTATGTGAGTAATTACTTACATTAACAAAACACCGGTCTTTTGCAAGAAAAAAATAGAAAATCCAGAGGAAATTGCTCTGTTTTTTCAGCGTGTATGCCCATGGTTTTCAATGCATGAATACCGGAGTTGCGTTTATTTATTCATAAAACTTGCCTAAATCACGCCCAATTTCTTGCCAATTTTCGAAAATGCAGCGATGGCTTTATCCAAATGATGCATTTCATGTCCCGCGGAAATTTGCGTCCGAATCCGGGCCTGGCCATTGGGCACAACCGGAAAACTGAATCCGATTACGTAAATCCCCTCCTGCAGCAGTTCGCTCGCCATAGTCTGCGCCAGGCGTGCATCATAAAGCATAATGGGCACGATTGGGGTAATTCCAGGCCGAATATCAAAGCCTGCCGATGTCATTTTATCTCTAAAGTAATTTGTATTTTTAGCCAGTTTATCCCGCAATTCGGTAGTGGTCGACAAGTGCTCTAAAATATCCAACGTGGTACCAGCGATCGTCGGCGCAATCGAATTTGAAAAAAGATACGGCCGGCTCCGCTGGCGCAACATGGCGACCAACTCTTTCCGCGCACTGGTACAGCCACCCGAAGCGCCGCCGAGCGCTTTTCCAAACGTGGTAGTGATAATATCAACGCGATCCATCACCCCGAAATGTTCCACGGTTCCACGCCCGGTTTTACCAAGAAATCCAGTTGCATGGCTGTCATCGACCATCACGAGGGCATCGTATTTATCCGCAAGATCACATATTTCGTCCAGTTTTGCCATGTCGCCATCCATGGAAAAAACACCATCGGTGACGATAACTTTATACCGCGATTTTTTCATATCGGCCGCTCGCAATTGCGTCTCCAAATCGGCCATATCGCTGTGCTGATAACGGAATCTCCGGGCTTTGCTCAAGCGTACACCATCGATTATTGAAGCATGGTTAAGTGCGTCACTGATTATGGCGTCCTCGGAATCGAATAGTGTTTCGAAAACTCCACCATTGGCATCGAAGCACGAGCTGTACAAGATGGTATCTTCCTGACCGAGAAATTCCGACAATTTATTTTCCAGTTGGCGATGGATATCCTGTGTACCGCAAATAAAACGCACAGAACTGAGCCCAAATCCACGTGAGTCGAGCATTTCCTTCGCCGTCTTGATTACACGCGGGTGATTGGAAAATCCGAGATAATTATTCGCACAAAAGTTCAGGACAGTGCTGCCATCTTTCAGGTGTATTTCCACACCCTGTGCGCCGGCAATGATGCGCTCATTTTTATACAAACCATCATTCTCGATCTGTTTTAAAATCTGTTGGAAATCGTCTTTTATTTTTCCGTACATAACATCCCTCTTTCAAATTGGTCAATAAAAAAAATCCGCTGTACCACGAATTACCTCGGCACAACGGAGTTTAATATAATTGTCGAACTTTATAAATGAAAGATATTATTTGCGCAAGATTCAAGGGGCAGTACTTCGGGGATACAAATTGAATTTATCAACAATTCTGTCCATAACAGGCATCGATCCCACGATATCGCTATTTTTTGCTGAGCGGCCGATTGCAGGAATCTGTGCAAAAAAACTGGTTCGTTGCGTAAAACTTCTTGTGTTTGTGCCGCAGTCGAAGTTAAGTTATGCTGCATTATTTTTCTCTTCCTCATTCGTTGAGCGGTGAGATTTATTAAGGCCGGAAATTGAGCTTTTGTGCTCTAAAATGCAATTCCATTTATATACAAATAGAGCCTGCTTATATTTATGAATTTTACAAATAAGCAGTTAACAACTTGATAATCCTGCCCAGCAGAAAAATATTATTTTTTGAAATATAAATTTCATGCAAATTTATAAAGCACGCAGAGTTTTGTTTTTTATTTTTTACTCTTTCTCTTTGCCGGCTCTCCAACTCCGCGCGAGAATTATTCAGGTTGGGGACATTTTCGGATTAATCCGGGAGAAAACGCTGTTCCCTGACAAAATATTTCCCGCTTAAATTAAAGGTCGATCAAATCATGCTTAAAAACTGTTTTCTATTTTTAACTCCATTTATTTTTTCAGCCGCTACCTTGTTTTCACAGCAAAAAATATTATCGCATTTACATCAGTCAAAAACGCCGGTGATCGATGTACAAAATAGGCGTATCCACCTGCCTGCAACATTTCATCCCGGCGCTTATGACGGCTGGTTTACACATACAAATAATTACCACGCCGTCGTTTGGGACGATGGCGGCGCCAGCAATGCCGCGCCATTGACGACGCCGGTCTCTGATTCATTATTTTACGCCGCATTGATAGAAATAGGGGCGTTACCGGGTAATAATTTAAAACATGCGGCGTGGGCCGAGCGCAAAAATCGCGAGCATCCAGCACCCGATCAGCGAGTGCAGGGCAGTGCCGTCAAACTAACTGTTTGGTGGCCTGGATTGACAGAGCCATTGCCCCTCGAAACGCTTTTTACCGATCCGGGCAAAAAGGGCATCGAGCTGCGCTTTGGCGGCAACCTTGAGCTCATCCATAAATGGCACAGCGGCTGCATCGTCTGTCTCTACAGCTGTCCCGGTGGAAAAATAAGCAATGCCGCCTACACGATCCGCGATTATGTCGATGGAACGACGCATTTCGAAATCGATAAGAAGATCGCACCACGAAAGAATATCGCCGTAATCCTTACATTTAAATTAAGTGAGCCATAACAGCAAATGCGTTTAAACCGGTTGGAATTTCTGGCAATGAACAATGGGCCGCGACGGCTGCACATGCGCCTGGTCGAATTTCGTATTTTTAAAAATCTTTTGCGCCGAAAAAATATTTGTTTACATGGAAAAATTCTTCTCGACGCCGCCTGTGGCTCAGGTTACAGCTTGAAATTATTAGAAAAGGCGTTTCAACCCGAACGGCTTTTTGGTTTTGATATTATGCCAGAGCAAGCAAAATTAGTGGATCGTCCTGCGAAAAATACGTATTTTTTTCTTGGCGATATTACCCGGTTGGCGCTGGCCGACGCTATTTTTGACGGCATTTTTGCATTTGGCATTTTGCATCATATCGATGATTGGATCGCCGGAGCACAGGAACTGCACCGCGTTCTCAAACCAGGAGGGGTTCTGCTCATCGAAGAACCAAACCGACCGGCGGTAGAATTTTTTCACCGATATTTCCGATTCGATTTTCCCAAAAAAAACCGGTTTGACTGGCCTGATTTTGAACTGAAGATGGCGCAAATTGGATTCAAAAAACTGCACCATACAAAAATTTATTGTGATTGCCTGCGTGCCTATTTATGGCGCAAAATATGAACTGTTTTACGGGTAAATTTATTTTAATTTGCCACTGCTTTTAACGATTGAACAGTGACAAAATTTAAAAATGCATCAGGGAGAAAGTAGCGAGGTACCTGATTCGATGCGCCGGGCAGCTATCTGGCCTGATTTTGGGCATCGATTTATCACTTGCTTGTTTTGTCATGACAGTATATAATATAAAAAAATATTTTTGCACATCGCACAGGGATGTTTTAAATAAAATGACAGTGCCATCCAGTTTTAGTCAGTGCGGCACATAAATTATATTCGTTCATCACTACCCAGGAATTGATTTATTAAATCATATGCAGGAATAACTTCAGCATCGAGTTATTTATCCTGATCTATTCATAAACTGATAAAAATGTGCCTGACACTTTTACAAGTGATGAAAGCCCTTAAAAGCTACTTTGTTTAGTTAAGTGCCAGGCACATCCACTGCGCTTTATGAATAATTGATTATAAGTTTTAACTTGAAATCAAGAACCAAAAGGGATATGATGGCAATCTCAAAACCGGGATACGAGAAGTACTGGTTCCCTGCGAAAAAAAACGGTTTGGGATGGGAATTACCTGCAACCTGGCAAGGCTGGCTTACAGTAATTGTTTATTTATGCATGCTCGGTTTAAACGTCTACATTGTTCCACCAGCAGAGTCGATATTTTTATTCATTTTCATAACAATTATTTTGAGTGGATTATTTTTGTTGGTGTGCTGGATCAAAGGTGAGCCCCTTAATTCCAGCGCAGAAAAAAAATGAAATTTGACTGCAATTAAAGAAATGGTGAATTGCTATGAGCTTAAAATCAAGATGGATTGACCTTTTGTACAGGTCGGCAACAAGCACAAAAAAAGTTCGTACCCTTCTCACACCGCTGGGTCTTCTGGTTTTTGGATCCTTTTTATTTCTCTTTGTTTTCTTATCCATCCAAACAGATCATCTTTTAAACTGGCCTAAAATAGAGTTGGCGCTGCCATTTTTTTTTATCGCGCTCGTGCTGGTAATTCCCGGAGCAGCATTAACCGGATGGTCGGTAATTCATTTTTTAAAAGTTAAAGGCACCCCCGTGCCTCTGAATCCACCTCCAGTGCTGGTTACTTCAGGGCCTTACGCGCACACGAGAAACCCAATGCTGACCGGTGTTTTTATGCTCATGTTTGGCATTGGATTTTGGATCGGCAGCCTGTCGCTCATTTTGCTTTATTCGCCATTATTTATACTCGTAAATGCGCTGGAATTGAAGTTTATCGAAGAACCGGAGCTGGTAAAACGTCTCGGCGAAGATTATATAGAATATAGAAGCAAAACCCCGATGTTCGTGCCGGCTTTACCTTTTTAAGGTAAAAATTAGACACTTTCCGGATTATTTAAATGAAAAAGCTCATAAATGAAAATGTGATCGCGTGGTTGCTGCTAGGGGATATTTCTATCCGATTCCAAACTCAGCGTGATTTGCGTTCAAACTTTCGCCAAGATTTGCAGGAACGGATTGAGACTGAGGGCTGGGGGTTAAAATATTTGTCGCTGCAAAACAGGGACGGGCATTGGGGGCGGAAATTTTATCAACCGAAATGGACATCGACGCACTACACTTTGCTTGACCTCAAAAATCTCGGCGTTTCGCCCAATAACGCTCAAATAAGAAAAACAATTTGTATGTTGCTTGCAGAGGAAAAAGGCGAAGACGGCGGCATTAATCCATCCAAGGCTATAAAAAACAGCGATGTCTGTTTAAACGGAATGTTTTTAAATTACGCATCCTATTTTAATAGTGAGGAAGCCCAACTGCAGTCGGTTGTGGATTTTATTCTTGCGCAAATATCAGCTGACGGAGGTTTCAATTGCCGATTTAACAGTATTGGCGCACAGCACAGTTCACTGCACTCAACGCTTTCTGTTCTTGAAGGGATTTTAGAATTTACCATGAATGGATACAAATACCGTGCGTCGGAATTGAAAAAAGCAGAATCAAGTGGAAGAGAATTTATTCTGAAACATCGTTTGTATATATCAGACCAGACGAATGAAATCATAAACAGAAACTTTCTGAAATTGACCTATCCTTCAAGATGGAAATATGATATATTAAAAGCCCTGGATTATTTCAGATTATCAGGATTTCCGTTTGATGCCAGAATGCAGCCTGCTATTGAGGTGTTGCTCAAAAAAAGAAAAAACAATCATTTCTGGCTGATGCAGGCAAAACATCCCGGCGCAACGCATTTCGAGATGGAAGAAACGGGCAAACCGAGTCGATGGAACACCTTGCGAGCATTGCGGGTTTTAAAGCATTTTAAAGTAAACATTTAAGACATAACTTTTTAAAAAATGAATATTGTAGAATTTAAAAATAGCAACTGGCCAGCAGTTTGGCAAATCATTGAACCGGTTTTTCGGGCTGGCGAAACTTACGCATTTCCAGAGGATATTTCTGAAGAGGAGGCGCGTACTGCATGGATCAAAAAGCCGCGAGCAACGTTCGTGACTGTCGAGGAGAATGGTGAAGTTTGCGGAACTTATTACATCAAAACGAACCAACCGGGCCCCGGCTCCCACGTTTGCAATTGTGGCTATATCGTCAGTGAAAAAGCACGCGGCAGGGGCATTGCATCGCTGATGTGCGAACATTCGCAGCAGCACGCTCTGGCACTTGGGTATCGCACAATGCAATTCAATCTCGTGGTGTCGAGCAATGAAGGCGCGATTCGTCTGTGGGAAAAGCTCGGATTTGACATTGTTGGACGGCTTCCCGGGGCATTTCGGCACCCACAGCTTGAATTTATCGACGCATTCATTATGTACAAACTTCTCAAATTTGCATCATAACACAGCAGGCTTAGTTTTATCATTTATCTGTCAATTTTCACAGGAAGGATTGTGCCTTGATTGAAAAATTGTTGCTGGTATTTGGCGCCACGATACTGGGAGTTTTGGGTTTGATTCATCTTCTCTTTACTTTCTTTACAAATAAATTTGATGCGGTCGATCAGTCCGTTTCTACGGCGATGAAAAAGACGAGCCCGGTTTTAACGAAAGAAACCACAATGTGGGATGCCTGGATCGGTTTTAATGCAAGCCACAGTTTTGGCGTCCTATTTTTTGCCGGTTTTTACGTTCCTTTGGCGTTCAACCACATCGAAATCATCCAAACAAACTGGTGGTTCTCATTTTTACCAATGGCATTTGGATTTTGCTATCTGGTTTTAGCGAAGAAATACTGGTTTAGAATACCATATATTGGTATTTTGATTTCAACATGTTGTTTTGCCATAGCGGTCATCTTGATTAATACATAAACCATTTTGCATAATTCAGTCGATTTCAAATCTTGTTGCTTTTGCCACGTCATTGCGGCAATCTTTTATTGGGAATCCCCTATCTTGATTGCATGGATTCCCAATAAAAGCATTTGGGAATGATAAAAACAATGCTTGCACCAAAAATTTTCACTAAAACCTCTATAAATTTTTATTTTGCACAACGGGTTAATACTTTGAGATCCCGGTATTTTGCGCTGCAAAAACCGGGATGACGCGGTTTATTAGTGTACTTTCCCAATGTCAAACTCAGGTTAACTAAATAAAGCAATCGGAATCATCAGATGGACTACATTAAAATAAATAAAAATTCCTGGAATCGAAAAACTGAGATACACTTTAATTCAGATTTCTATGATAATGAAAATTTTCTCAAAGGCCAGTCTTCACTCAATGAAATCGAACGCACGTTGCTCGGGGAAATTACTGGCAAGTCGATTCTGCATCTGCAATGCCATTTTGGGCAAGATACAATTTCGTTAAACAGGCTTGGAGCCAAAGCGACGGGTATCGATTTTTCAGACACTGCAATTGGCAAAGCAAATGAACTCGCCCACAAAACAAAGTCCGATGCCACCTTCATTTGTTGCGATGTCTATGATTTACCGCAGTTTTTAGAGGAAAAATTCGACATCATTTTTACCAGTTATGGCACAATCGGCTGGCTGCCGGATTTAAATAAGTGGGCCGCCATTATCGCTCAGTTTCTCAAAACAAATGGCACATTTATTTTTGTAGAATTTCATCCCGTCGTATGGATGTTTGACGATAACTTCAAAAAAATCAGTTACAATTATTTTAATACCGGGCCAATCAAAGAGACACTTGCAGGGACCTACGCCGATAAAAAAGCATCAATCAAACAAGAATACATTATGTGGAATCACAGCATCAGTGAAGTAGTGAACAACCTGATTCGCAATGGGTTGGAAATTAACGCCTTGCATGAATTTGATTACTCACCCTATGATTGTTTTAATGAGACGGTGAAAATAGCCCCTAAAAAATTCCGTATAAAACATCTCAATAATAATATTCCGATGGTATATTCTGTGGTCGCCACTCGACGGAATCATGGCTGAAATAGTAGAACTATAAATTTTGAAGAAACCACGCTTTAGCATATTTCGCGAAGCCTATTCCGGGCACCCGCCGGAGATTTGGACACTGGCCTTTCTCACGCTGATCAATCGCATCGGCACGATGGTGATTCCATTCCTCACGGTTTATCTAACCACGGTACTGGATTTTTCTCTCAAACAGGCTGGATTTCTGGCCGGGGCTTTCGGTTTTGGTTCGCTGACGGGCTCCTTTTTCGCGGGTCGCTACTGTGACAGGTTTGGCGCCAACTTTATCATTCTTCTGAGTTTATTCGTCAGTGGCTTTTTTCTCATTTTCATACAATTCGCCTCAACTTTCTACAGTTTTCTTTCCTTAATTTATATCACCGCTGTTTTTGGCGAGGCTTATCGCCCGGCGCTCATGGCAGCCATCGCTGATTACGTGCCCAAATCTGAAACCGGACGGACGGTTTCTTTCCTCCGCCTCGCCGTCAATCTCGGGATGAGTGCAGCCCCCGTCATCGGTGGATTTACCGCTGCCTATCTCGGTTACAACTGGTTATTCTGGATTGACGGTCTGACCTGCATCGCGGCTGCAACTTATTTTTGGCAGGCCTCAAAAAACTGGCGTAAAAAGCCTGCAGCCGAACAAATCGAAATTCAGGCCCAAATGCAGACCAGCGCCGTACCGCCCTACAAAAACAGCCAATTTATGCTCTACCTTAGCGCGACATTTTTAGCAGGATTGGTGTTTTTACAATGGTTTCACAGCGTTCCGGTATTTTTAAAAACTGTTTGGGGTTTTGATGAACAATACATCGGAATTCTGCTTGGATTTAACGCCATGATGGTGATTCTAATCGAAATGCCCGCCATTCATGCGACGGAAAAAGCAGGGAAAAGCCGGCGGGCCTTACTCACGGGACTGTTATGCATCGGACTGGCTTATCTGCCGTTCTTATTGCCTAAAACTATTGTTCTGTGTTTCGTTGCCATGTTCATCTGGACGCTGGGGGAAATATTTTTTATCCCACTCAATAACGCAACCGCCCTCAATATGAGCCCGGACAGTAAACGCGGCGAATACAGCGCATGGTATTGGATGACCTGGTCCCTTGCCAACATTGTCGGGCCGACGATGGGGCTTGCAATCGCCGATGAATTTGGATTTAACAATTTCTGGCTGTTTTTATCGGGACTGGCCGTGGTGAGTCTTTTACTTTACAGGCGTGTTTTGGCAAAAAAATGAACTGAAGAATTAATGAAATATATTGGCTCTGTTTAAGAAACAAGTTGATTATTATACTGGCTCCAGTCAGATCATATACCAAGCCATTTGAAGCGTGAAGCGCTTTTGCAATTCCCATCCTTGAAAAAGGAGGGGACAGATTTTGGAGCGTTCAGCGGAAAAATCAGGGGTGGTTTTATGCGATCAGCTACTTTTTTATCAATTTCCAGGCTCATCTCAGCAACCACCCCTCCAACCTTCGCTTAACGCTCCGGTTGATTTCCCCTCCTTTTCAAGGATGGGAATTTAGAAGCGATCGCTGGATAATTCATACCGTTCCTTTAACAGAGCGAATATATTTTGAGTGTAACTGTGATCAGCCTACCGCGTTTCACCCCACCGGTTTGCCAGCCAGGTAATCGTAAAAATAATCACTGTCAACATGATTCCGTAGGCTGCTGCTGTTCCGAGATTGAGCAAGCGGATTTCGTTTAAAATAGCTATGGAAATCGGGCGGTTGGAGAACGAATACAGCAAAATACTTGAGACGAATTCACCCAACGACATTACCATCGCCAACAGAATACCGGCCAGCACACCGGGGCGAATTGCCGGAAAAATCACTTTGCGAAAAATTAGCCAACCGGAGCCACCCAGGCTACGCGCTGCTTCTTCCTGAAAGCGGTCAAACCGGGAAAACGCAGCGTGGGCCGCGCGATAAACGATGGGCAAATGGCGCAGAAAATAGGCCAATGGTAGAATCCAAAACGAACCAACCAGGATGCTGCCTGCAGTAAACCAGTGCCCGGTATTAAAAACAACGATCAGTGCGATGGCAATCACCGTCCCCGGAATCGCCCAGGGGATCATGATCATGAGCTCGGCAAATTTTCCGGCGCGCCAGCGGCGTTGCGTTATCCAAAATGCAGCCAAAACAGCGATGATAAAATTAGCCGAAGTGGCGAGCACTGCCATGGTTGAACTATTAATGATAGGTTCACTCACTTTTTCATCCAAAAATAGCGAGACATAATTTGCCACAGAGTAACTGCTGGGGATAATTTGGCTTGTCCATGAGCCATTTTCAGTGAACGACAGGAGCAACAAAGTCAAGTGGGGAGATGCTAAAATTAAGCTCACAACAATGGCCGTGGCTGCTGCTAATTTTCGGTAAAGCGCTTTTTGAATTAGCCTGGGAGGGAGTGGCACTCCTTTTTGTCCGGCGCCGCTGGCTGCGCTTTCGGTGCGAATATTGAGAAACAAAAACAGGATCGAAATCGCACCGAGCATCACGGATTGGGCCATCGCCATCGGCATATCACCCTGCAATTTGCTGTTATAAATTTCAACCGTCAAGACGCGATAGTCGCCCCCGAAAAGAAAGGGCGCGCTGAAAGAAGCCATGCTGATCATAAAAACCAGAATAGCGGCAGAGCTGATTGCAGATCGGAGTTGCGGGAAAATAACGCGCAGTAATACCGTCAATTGCCTGGCCCCAAGGCTCTGCGCTGCCTCGATTGTGGCGCCATCCATGCGTTGAAAAGCAGCCCGGGTGAAGAGAAAAAAGTAGACATAAAAACTGTAAGCATGCACGACGATGATAGCGCTCAAACCTTCGAGATAAAACGGCGGCGAAGACAAATCAAATAAATATTGCAACGAGCGCGGAATGATGCCGCTTTCGCCCAGCAAAAAGATAAACGCAACAACGCCAACGAGTGGCGGCAAAACGATTGGCAAAGTTGCCACGGCGGACAGAAATGACTTCGCCGGTAACGCCACACGCTCAAATAAAAATGCCAGCCCAACGCCGATGAGTCCGGCGAAAAAAACAGAAGCCAGTGAAATCCACACACTGCCCCAGAGCGCGCCAAGGTAAGGTGAATCCCAGTTCAAAAAGTGAAAATAGTTGCTGAGCGTTCGGCTTCCGTCAACAATGGTGCTGCGGTCGAGTAAATGCAATAGTGGATAGACCACTGTAATTACAAGAATAAATACAACAATCCAACGAATAGGATCTAGATTCCTCAAAATGGAATTAATAGTTAATTGTATTTTAAGATACATACAATTCCTCATGGCTTTTGAGGGATGATGAACATTTATATTTTTTCTTTATCCGTTTTCTCCTTAATCATATATTTATACATATTAGTTAGTCCAGTTTTCAGATCAATCTTTGGCTCCCAACTCAAAATTTCTTTTACTTTCTTCCTGTCGCACAAACCAGCAAAAACTGCATCTCCAAGTGGTCTCTCTTTGTTTTTCAAATTCAGTTCCCCACCAGTTATATTCAGAACAATCTGGATCAATTCATTTAATGAAGTGGCAATTCCAGTCCCAAAATTAAAAATTGAGAATTCGTCATAACATTTCAAAACTGCCAAGATGCCAATCGCAGCATCCTCAACATAAAGCCAATCACGAATTGCTTCATCTCCGTTACCATACTTCTCAACCTTTGTATTGTTTAGGACACTTTCAAATAGCAACCTTGGCATCATATCTCGACGGCATCGAGGTCCATAAAGCGGATGCATCCTGCAAATAGAAACCGATATACCAAAATTTTTATGAAAAGCATGACACAATGCTTCCGCTGCTGCTTTCGTCGCACCATATGGATTAATGGGTCGAAGTAAATCATTCTCCGTCATCAAATCTCCACTTGCCGATGTTTCACCAACAGCACTTCGTGAAGAAATAAATACTAAACGCTTAATTGTATCAGTTAACCGAATGGCATTTAAAAGACTTTGAGTCCCTTTAACATTATTGATAATATATCGAATTGGCTCTTGGACGCTCTTTCTATCCATTACCAATGCGGCGGCATGAATACAACAATCTGGTTTCTCATTTTTAATAATATTAACTAAATGACGTTCGTTAAGTATATCTTCTTTATATACTTTAATTTTTACCTTTTTTTTGCGTGATACATCCTTTAAAAGCTCAATATGTCTTTTTTTCTCCTTTACTGTACTTGTCTCGCTATTAAGAACATCAACTATAATTACGTCCATACCTGAAAGTAGAAGTTGCTCACAAATGTGACTCCCTACAAAACCAGCGCCACCGGTGACAAGTATATTTGAGCAATCAGTTCGTTGCATGATATTAGTCCAGATTAAATTTGAGATAAAAATTTTTAGCGATATATTCTATACACTATTATTAATCTTTGTTGATTCTTCAATACATCCGAAATGATCTGCCAAAAAACAAAGTGGCTTAACCATTTCAGGAGTTAGTATGTTTGTTGAACATTGAATATATATTGCACTCTTACACCGATCCTTCTTTGTTGATAATCTAATAGGGATAATAATTTTACGAGCGTTGAGTGTTGTTGTTTCTTGTCCTAGAGTAAATAAAAACTTTGGCCTCGTAGTCTTAATCACCCAATTAAGTTCCTTAATTATACTCTCATCGATAAAACTATGCTCAATTTCGTTTATCATACTCGTGTTTAATTTACGTCCAAAATAATTTATAGTGCTTTTAACTTTTGTTGCAATTATAATTGAAAGATCGTTTTCATTAATGTGATCCAAAAATAAATCTATAGTTTTTATAAAGAGATTTAATAGATTCCTATATTCATGCAAATGCACATCAATCCAGCGTCGAGCCCACAGTTCTTTATTATTCCAACGTCGCCATTCATTAGATTCACCTTTTAACTTCTTAACAGCATTAAAAATTTGTTCTTTACACATTAATATTTCTTTTTTTTCTTCATCCGTAAAACTTTGTTCATTACGCCAATTTAGATAAAGTACCGCTTTTGATTTATTTTGATTATTGAGCTCTTCGAGTTTAAATTTTGCAAGTGCTCGTACGGACTCTCGGAGTTGAAACTCAGTTTGGTTCCCTGTTATATTTTCAAATACTTCCGGGAGTGCTTCATCTACTTTTTTGATTCTATAATCATTGTAAACAAGTGGTCCAAACATAGGTGAAAGATCACCAATCCCAAATTGCGTGACTAAATTATACTCATCAGGATATAATTCATCACGGACGTAAAGAATTGCTATATCGCATTTCTTCTCTTTTTTAACAAGTTCTCGAAGATATTTTTCGATGGCCTCAACACTTTTCTTATAGTCTGGAAATGATTTTATCTTTCGCTTACCCCAAAAATGATATAATTTAGTAAGGAGCTCCCAAAACAGATATGCTAAAGCACCACCGGCTATTATTATAGCAATATTGTTTAATAAGCCAGTGGTATAAGAAGCAATTGAAAAACCAATTATAACAATTATAACTAACCAGAAATTAGGTATTCGTAATATTGAATGCATAATTCCTTCCTCGAGAAGTATTTTAATAGCTAAATATTGAGTTTCTATGCTCAAAAAGCGAAATCTTATTTCATAAAAATAACTAAACTATTCTCCAATAACTTGACCGGAACTGTATCACCAATCCGGCATACTCGATCGCCTGCTCCATTGGGCAATAAGGCCTCAATTGTGAGTTCACCAGCACGAATCAGTATCTCCTCAAAAGCGCCGGTGTATGTAATTTTAGCAATCTCACCTGAAAATGTTGGCTCGTCTGTGAAGAGCTCAACCTGATGCGGCCGCAATCCGAGGGTAATTTTTGTGCCCGCCGCCATTTCATTTTTATCCAATTTGAGCTTAATCTCTCCATCAAGCTGCGCCACACCCGGTTTGACAATCTCAGCATCCAGAAAATTGGCCCGCCCTAAAAATGCCATAACCTCCTGCGTTTGCGGATTGTTGAAAATATCACGCGGACTACCGATTTGTACACATCTCCCGGAAAAAAATACGGCGATGCGGTCGCTCTGGGTCAGTGCTTCTTCCTGGTCGTGGGTGACATAAAAAGTAGTGATACCCAGTTTTTTTTGCAATTCTCGAATTTGTTCGCGCGTCTCGACACGCAATTTGGCATCGAGATTACTGAGTGGTTCGTCCAGAAGTAAAATTTGCGGTTCGATGACCAGCGCTCGGGCGAGCGCAACACGCTGCTGCTGTCCGCCGGAAAGTTCACTGACGGCACGATTTTCAAAACCTGTAAGTTCGACACGTTGCAGAGCTTTGACGACACGGGGCAGAATATGGGATTTCTCAACTTTCCGTGCTTTCAGGCCAAACGCCACATTTTCACCGACAGACAGGTGGGCGAACAGGGCGTAATTTTGGAACACCATGCCGACATGGCGCTCTTGCGGTTTTGTCGCGGTTACATCTTTTCCATTTATAAAAATGGAGCCGCTGCTCGGATTTTCAAAACCGGCGAGCATGCGCAATGTCGTGGTTTTACCGCAGCCACTGGGGCCGAGCAGACTAAAAAATTCGCCTTCCGCTACTTCAAAACTGATATTATCAACAGCGCGTACATCGCCAAAATCTTTGCTGATTCCCTGCAATCGAACAGTTGCCATTCTTATTTTCCCTGATTGCGAATATTCTCATCCCAATAGCGCATCCACTCATTACTTTTTTTCGCGAAAAGCGGCCAATCCATAGGAATGGCATTAATCGGCTCCCGCATCCACTCCGGCAGTGCTGCTCTGTCTATATCGTTCCGCGCCGGGATACGGTAATATTTATGGGCCTGGTTCACCAACGCTTCTCTTGTGGTTACAAATTCATAAAATTCTTTCGCCAGCTGCGGATGTTTACCCCCTTTAATTAAAGCAATACAATCGGTTACCACAACTGTACCGCTCTTAGGCAGAACAAAATCAAAAGGATAATTATTCTGATTTCTTTGCAACATGATGTCAGGCATATTCCATAGTGTGATTTCACTTTCACCGCGGGACAATTTTATGTAAAGCATTGTTGGGTCGGAAGCATAGCTGTGGGTATTGGCATCCAGTTTTTTTAGCCATGCAAAACCATCTTCGGCGGTTTTGCCTGCGCGCAAAGCTTCGAGAACGCGGGAAATAAAAATGGCGCGCATCGTTCCGCTGGCTAACGGATTGCGAATGACAATTCGATCTTTCCACTCCGGCGTCAACAAGTCATCCCAATCTTGCGGTGCCATCTCTTTTGTCAGCTTTTCACTGTTGTAGGCGATAACTTCGGGCGTCAGATAGGTCCCATACCAATGATGATTCTCGTCTCCATAAAATGGCTCTATAAACTGAGACCAGCTCGGTTCGTACGGCGTGAGAAGGTCTTCAGTTTGTGCCTGCATAAAAAGTGGCGCCGGGGCACCCCACCAAACCGAGGCTTGCGGATTGACACTTTCACTGCGAATTCTATCCAGGGCATCCTGCGAGCCCATGTCGATAGCATAGACTTTTACCGTTGGTTTCTCTTTTTCGAACGCTGTTACATATTCTTCAATCAAATCTTTTCCGTGAGTCGTATAGACGACAAGCGTGGTTTTTTTATCGCCACAGCCGGAGACCACGAGATATAAACAAAGTGTTATTATAAATTTAAAATAGAGATGCATCATTCGCCTCTTTGGGAATTATTTGCCAATTCTGTATAATTTTTGAAGAAGACAAGGTAAGCAAAAGAATGTTCAAGTGCAAAACGGAAGAATAGAAAATAAAAAAGCCCCGGCGTCGTGCGGGGCTTTGAAAGGAATAAAATAATTTTAAAGGATGATTTCCTGCAGAATTCGTTTTCCATTAAAAACAAATTCTAAAAAACAGGCGTTTGCCACTGGAGTCTGACTATTTTCTGTACCCAATTTTACTGCGTGCCGGCCTGTATCAAATGCATCCGAAATCGCTAGAATTTCTTTATAAGCACTGCTCAGCAACCGGATACCCAACTCTGTCGAGTGATCCAATTCAAAATTTACAGTAATCGTTTCATCGTCTGCAGAAATACTTACACCCATAAATGAAAAATCCGGATTAAATAGAAAACTGCCCGATTGATGGATGTATTCTTTATTTTCCGTGCCTAATTTCAATATCCGATATTGCAGCTTTCCGGATGTGGTCGGTGTATCGACAAAGCGATAGACATGGTCTTCACCGGATCCGAAAGCAGGTACAAAGCCGGCTGTTTCATAGTGCCCATTCGCATCCAGGCGTTCAACCTGGAAACCCGTCAGAACAGTTTCCTGATCCGTACTCCACTCAAGCAGGACGGAGCTATTCCCAAACTCGAGAAGTTCGAGACTAAAGTCAAGATGTTGATTGATTTCATTGATGTTGTATGCGGTCTTGATCGAATTCGGGGCCGAAATTACGATAATGCCAATCGCAATTATCAGTATTATTTTTTTCACAAATTCCTCTAAATAAACACGGCCTAATTCAGTAATGCAGTTATAAATTTAGCATAATATTTCATCACTACAAGTAATTTTTCAGCAAATGTTATCATAATGTTAAAAAAACTTATCAAATTGCCGATAAAACAACTTTTCCCTTACGAGAAAATTAAGCCTTCTATTTAGATTTGTGCTATTTCCGTGTCAGCCGAACGTTGCCGTCATTGGTTCGCACATCAAATTTTACTTTTTTTGATGACTGCCGCATATGGCTGCGCTCTGTCCACACAGGAAAATCGGAATGAACGCGCCCATCATCCGTTCTTATGTAAATTGCCGGTTCATTTTCCTCATCCGTAACGATTTCGAGTTCGACATCCCCATCGTCTGTTTTTATAAATGTTGAACCCTCAGGCTCAAAGCTGCCAATAATATTTCCATCCTCGGTAGATACATCCAAATTTTCAAGTTTGCCGGAGAATTGCACTTCACCATCGTCTGACCGGGCGCGGATTTTTCCCTGAATCTGGTGTAAATAAATATCACCGTCTTCGGTTCTTAAATCATGGGCGCCGTCGACATTTTCGATTTTAATTTTGCCATCATCCGTACGACAGGTGACTGAAATTTTATTCGGTACGTGTATAATATACGCGACTTCAGTATTACTCGGGCCATGGGATGAAACACGAATAAATGCTTCAGATTCCTGAACACGGACCCGCACTCGCTCAACTTTTGCCTCCGCCTGACTGCGGGAAAAGGCGTGGGCTGTAATCTCAGCTTCGACAAAAACCTCGTTCTTATCCCAACCGATAATCTCAATATCGCCATCATCAGATTTTACACTTAACTCGCCACCGGGCTTGAACTCTACTTTTTTGGTGTACTCTTTTCGTGCTTTCGAAAATCCAAAAACCGGTTGTTGAAATAAGAAAATCAAGAATAAACTGGCTATACTTATTCTCCACAACATAGGCTTTCTCCTTTTATTTTAATGTTATTCAAGCTGATCAAATATATTTTCTTATTGGAAATTTTTGTTGAAAACAGGTAGCACCCTGGCCCATCCGGGATTACTTAACGCGATATTAATGACACCCAATTGTAATCCATTCAACTCTCCGGCCAGATTAACTAAACCAACATTCAGGCCACGCTGGGTTCCATTTATGCGATTAAATGCACTGATCGATAGCCCTCGAAACTCGCCTGTCTCTTTCAGAGAAAAATACAGGGGCGCAAGTGCGATGCCTTTGTGGTTTGTTCCTTTGATCAGACTGGCAGCCGTAAATCCAATAATATCCGGAGCGCCGGCAGCAAAACCAGCAACGGAAATCCCGCGCAATTCTTCACCGGCGCCGACAGCAAATCCCGCAACAGACAGCCCCTTAAGAATCTGGCCGGATCCGACTGCAAACAGGGCTGTAGAAATTCCGGACAAATTTTTTCCGGCGCCAACTGCAAATCCACCAACTGTGATTCCACGAACATTTTCACCAGCCCCGCAGGCAAATCCTCCAATTGACAGACCGCTCATACTTTCCCCGGCGCCGCTGGCAAAAAGCGCCATAGAAATACCTTTTAAATCCTCGCCTGCACCACACGCGAATCCACCAATATTTAAGCCACTGAGGCTCTCGCCGGCACCGCATGCAAATCCACCGAGGTTGATTCCTGTAACATCCTGTCCAGCACCGATGGCAAAGCCGCCAATATTGATCCCCCAAAGGTCGCCTCCGGAACCGGTGGCGATACCACCCAAATTTATTCCGTGAACATCATCCCCTGCGCCGACGGCAATGAGCCCCAGTGAAATGCCAGAGAGGCTTCTTTCAGCCTGGACGGATAATCCACCAAGCATGACTCCTTTTAAATCAGTTGCAGCAGGGCCTACCAATCCCACCCCAAGACCTGTTAGTTGACCGCTATAATTTTTTGCCGGTTTCCAAAAAGAGATGTTTACGCCATTCAATTCACCAATATTTTTATCACGAAAATTGATGCGCAGCCCGGTAAAATTTTTGGAATTTCCGATACTAAGTCCCCAATTTTGTGAGGGAATCGACAAAGCCTGAGCATGTAAAAATTGGGTTGAAAAAAAGAGCAGCACTAGAGCGCAAAGCATAGTCTGCATCCGTTTTATGGCGTTCATTTTTCCTCCGAAAGTTTATTAAAATCTTTTGTGTGTATCATTTTTTCTTCGCAATTATAGCAGAAAAGTTACTCATTTTTTTTAAAATGAAATTTAAGATGAATCCGGGATTCGATAGTTTCAATTCAGCGCCCACCATTTTTAGAAATCAGATTTGGAATTCTGGTTTTTAAAATATAATTTAAGGATGCTATCCAGCGATAGATTTAGCATTCAAGCCGGTTTTGGAATAAAATTTCCTCTTTAAATACCAGGGATTTCCATGTATAAAATGGTACAAAAAATATTATTTCTTTTTGACGCAGAATTCGCCCACAAGTTAGGATTGACAGGATTAAGAGTTCTAAAACGCTGTGGATTAATTCGCCTTGTCCGCAAAAGAGTGACTGAGCAGCCGGTAGAAATAATGGGGCTCACATTTCCGAATCGGGTTGGTTTGGCCGCGGGAATGGATAAAAACGGCGATTATATTGATTGCCTCGGGGCCCTGGGCTTCGGTTTTCTCGAGCTGGGAACGGTAACGCCCAGGCCGCAACCGGGAAATCCCAAACCACGCCTTTTCCGGCTGGTGCCAGAAAAAGCTATTATTAACAGAATGGGATTTAATAACAAAGGCGTTGATCATCTGATAAATCAAGTCAAAAAATCAAAATATCAGGGCATAATCGGGATAAATATTGGTAAAAACTTCGATACACCGGTGGCAAATGCAGTTGAAGATTATCGCATTTGTTTTCGCAAAGCCTATGCTTGTGCCGATTATATTGCAGTCAATATTTCATCACCCAACACCAAAAATCTTCGTGATTTACAAGCGGGAGACGAATTGCAAAAATTGCTTTCTGCCCTGAAAAACGAACAATCCAAGCTCGTCAAACAAACCAATCGTTACGTGCCATTTGCTGTTAAAATAGCACCCGACCTGACAGATTCTGAAGTTAAAAATATAGCGCAAATACTCACCGCAAACCGTGTCGATGCGGTCATCGCTACAAATACGACAATTTCGCGCGAAAGTATTTCCGGGAAAAAGCATAGCTTAGAAACAGGTGGTTTAAGCGGTGAACCGCTGAAATTACCGTCTGACGCTCTACTGAAGAAGCTGATTTCTGAGTTAAATAATGCCATTCCGGTAATCGCCGTCGGCGGGATAATGTCGGCCGGTGATGCTGAAGATAAATTTAATGCAGGCGCAAAATTAGTGCAAATTTATACGGGATTTATTTATAAAGGCCCGGACCTGATTTTCGAAATTCTGCAACGATAATTCAGGGACTTTTATCGCGTAACATACGCACTCCCCGCAAAGCAATTAAACAGTCTTGACCCAAGTCTTATCATTATTTAACACAAGCTTACATGCGATTTTTATCACCCTTCTCAATTTCAAGCCGATATATTTCATGTACGGAAACTGACCGCGTACCCAAATTAATAAGTGCGAATTAGGCAGTAGATGCTGCGTTCGCGCAGAGGAAAATAATTTATTACAGGCTAATTTGGTTTAATATGAAATTTACTGCCGATTCGATACACTTTTACAATTTAGCTGAGTTTTCCCAATTCACTCACCTCATTGGTTATGAAACAAAACAACTGCGATCCAAAGATAGCATCATGGTTTTGGCCAATGATGTTTATAACGATAAAAATGCCCTGCTCTCCCCAGCCAATACGAAAGTTGATGCTGACTTATTTCGCAAACTTCGCACCTCCGTTTCCGATAAAGTTTCCTCAAATCTCGATATTTATATAAAAAAATGTCCAGAAATAGCAGCAAAATTAATGGTCATATTGCGAGCAAGCATCGCGCTGCAGTTTGAATCTTCCAGCATCTTGCCTCGCGTAGGAAAAACACTCTTTCTCCAATTCGAAGACAGATTTTTGGATGTCCTGAACAGCGCCTTTAAAAACACACAACTTACTTATGCATTCTTCAATGAAAACAATGTTCAACTTTATAGTAATAAGGAATTTAAAGGATTCAATCCCACGATAACGGAGGGGATAACGAAAGCGTTATTATCTGTAGGGGTTGAACTCAGTACAACTGCTTCTGATAAAAATCAGGATTTTTTGCAACATCTATTTATCTCCCAACTCATCATCACGTTGACGAAAATTGAAATTACGGCCAATCTTGAAGCAAATGCGACTTCATCTGATTATGATCTCCTCGTCAACACTTTTCTCGAAAATTGCTTGCAAGATCTCGAGATTGACCATGAAATCATTTTGGCCGGGAAATCATTTTTTCATACCTCCGATAAAAACGGGGATGCTGTATTAATGACCGAAACCGCTGTTCGTTTGATCAAAAACATTGAAGTCATTGAGGAATTTTACCGTCTTATTACAAGCAATGAATCTGGATATGTCAATGTAAATAGCGCCGTCGCAAAATTATATAAAAAATGCTACCACAAGGAATTGGATGAGGACAGTCTTAAAAAATTGGCAGTATGGCTCCATAAGCAGTCCATTTTCCGTCTCAATAAAACTTTGCATTCCATTGAAAATATGTGTAACCGGGGGGAAGGTGGCAAAAGCAATGCGCTGTACTATCCAAAACATGGCAACGGAATTCCAACAATGTTCATTTGCTCCGTCAATGATGAATCTTGTCCACATATTTCACCGGCGTTTCGGCGGATAAACGTGGCAAAAAGAATGGAGGGAATCTCACCGGGTTCTTATACAAAATGTTCCATGCTGTCAGCAGGCCTTCATAAATATTATGAGAAAGATTTGGAGAATATAAAAGAGGAACAAAACCGTTTGGCCTGAGGCTTTAGCTGGCCAAGTATTTAACGCCCTCTCTTTCGGGGTGAGATCAATCTGGCAGGGAAACCATTACTTTTCACCATTGCATAAGCATGTTCTGCTCTTTTTTTACTTGTAAATGGGCCAACCAATACAAAATACCGGCCTCTCTGCCGTTCGATCATGGAATTGATTCTTCTCTTGCTCAGTTTTTTCACCCATGCATGCGCATCAGCATATTCATTGTAAGTGCCAATCAAAACAGCGTAGCCTTCAATCGATAATGGTGGTGGAATGGGTCGACCCGGAGCGCCAGTCATCGACCGGCAAACATTGACAATACTATCCTTCAGGGTAATAAGAGTACCTTTTTTGCCAAAACTGTAGGCCATACCGATGAGTCCAATAATTCCAATCCACATCAGTAGTTTACCGATACCTTCTGATGCTTCAAGCAGGGATTTTACTTTTTTATCTTTCCCCATGGTCGGCTATCCTTTACCTTTCTCTCATGGCGTAGGCCTTATTATCCTAACAAGGTATTTAAACTACTTTGAGCACGCAATCCGTTGTGTGTGATAACTAAATAATGCAATTTCTTATGCGACGTAATCAACTATTTCGCTATTTTAATTCGGGATGTTTTTCAAAAATCAATTTATCCTATATCTGCATAAATTGTTGCGATAATGGTGAATAATGATTAATACAGCGGAATATGTAGTGATTATAAATGTATAAAAAACAATCAACGAAAAGCAAGCATTTTATTTGCCATTCGCATAGAGGAAATATGCAGACGACCTGAAATACATGACTTGACCGGGAAGCTATAATTTAATCAGAATGATTTTCAATTATTTACATACATTTAATACCCAATTCGGGCCTGTGTGAAGCCCCTGGCCTGTAATTCTTCCACGACATTTTTGGCCCGGCTTTTACTCAGCAAGTCCTTAACCAAAATATGGTTGTTCCCATAACGATAGTCGATTGTAGCGACCAACCGCATTTTTTTCAACTCATTTAAAATATACTTCCGGTCTGCAGGTGAGTTTGCATTTGCAACAAACACCACATTGCCTCTATTGGGTTGGATATGATTTTTCTTGCTATCAGTCGGGCCACCTTGTTGCTTGTCAATAAACTTTTCATCGGCATCAAAGATACTATCGATCGGATAATCGTTAGATACTGAGAACGGCCAACCGGTACCTCCCGCAAGCGTATAACCGAGAAATATCAATCCTGCAACCAATAACACCGGAAGTATCACATTTTGCATTAACTTGCCCAAAACTTCCCATACTTGTTCAAAAAGCGACTTCGGCGGTTTTTCATCGGGCTTCATGCTGAGTTTCCAATCACCCTGAGGAATAGGATAACACATTTTAACCCCTTTCTTTGTACTACCTGTTTTATGTTGAAAGCGAATCGTGCATGTTTTTGCGATACAAGACAGACTCATTCATCCCAACTATCCAACATTGCGACAAAGTAACAAGTAAACTGAAGCTCGAAGTATGTTAAATTTTCATACTTCATTTTGCAGTGCTTTGTTCAAATCCACAGTTTTTTTAGATGATCATTTTTTTATGCTAATGTTTGCCAAATCAAGATTGTCTGCTACGTGCGGCGGTATTACACAAGTGATTTTAGTGCTATACAAAGGTTGGATTGATTATTTAAATCCGGGTAATCAATTCAATTAATTTCTACACGCCTTTAAATGGTAAGTAATTGTAAATATTCACTATTTGATAAATTGGAAGGAGATCAAATAACGAACAAAACAAGATAGTTATTATTTTCCGGACAATGCAATGAAAATATTTCAAGGGTCTTTTTGTTGGAAATCTTTAAAATAATTTCGGATTTCGTGCTCGGCAGGTTTACCATTTGGAGTGAATCCACTATGATTGTTACCACCATCACCAAGGTAGGTTGGCCATTTCCAAATATAAACACCATCAATGCTATTGCTTGCAGATAAAACGGAAAGAAAAGATTGAAAACATTGGAGTTGTGCCGCCAGATCAACACTTTTGTTGTGCCCGTCAACATGGGGATCGCGCCAGCTTTCCGGGCGGCTCGCAAAACCAATTTCAGTGAAATAAACGGGTTTGTTGAATTTGTTTTTCACCTGTTTAATTTTATTAAAAATTTTTGCTACATTTTTTTCGATTTCGTCAGCATCAAAAGTTTTTTTATCCGACAATGGATAATAAGAATTCAATCCTATCGCATCGAGCGCGTCCCAGAATTGCAATTTTTCAAATTCTTCACCCCAGTTTGCCGCATAAATTAACTGCCCCGAATAAACCTTGCGAATTTGTTTAATCAAGTCCCGCCAACGGGAATCATATTTCCGTGTTAATTTAACCAGTTCGACACCGATGCACAGGCTCTCAAATCTTTGCATTTGTGCAAGAATAGCATAGTGCATAATTAAATCTTCGTAGGCTGAAAAAAAACGCTCCGCCTCTTTTTCCGTCGCAAACTCTATGGCCCCGGGCCATGATTGCCATGAAACCCAGATGTGCGGCTTGAGCATAATTTTCATTCCATTTGAGCGTGCGAATTGGCTGGCTATGATCAAACTTTCATCATTTTCTTGCCGCACACCATCGCTTTTTTGCAGGTAACGTTTGGAGCCAAAATAGGCAAAGGGCGTCAGCGAAACGGCATTTACATTCAAAGATGCCAGTCTCTTCAGAGATTGAGCAGATGTTGATCCGAGGTAACCGTTGTATACATTGTAACCTTCGTGCGCATAACAAAAACCGGCCTGAAAAGAATCCGGATGTGGTATTTTTATAAGAGATTTATTACGCAAGTTATCGTCACACCACTTTTTCCATGCGTATTTCTCACTTTGGGTAATAAATTCTGAGTTACTAATATTGTTGGATGACGGCAATTCTGCCAACAATTTCCTGAATTGTGAAAGGCCCTTTGTATGCAGATAATAATCAAAATAAGCAGCCAGTGTAACTCCACTGATAAAGTTAGAAACCGATGAGGTTACAGCGAGGTTTTCCTGCAAATCAGTAAATAAATTCTGATTATAAAATAGACCGGCCCAATAGCGGTAACCCTGCTGGCCCCAGTTCTCCGAGAAGAGTATCCCGGCGGCTGCCAGCGCATTTTTGTTGGGTATCTCCCCCCAGGCTTTTTCGATTATACATTCAGCGATTGCGGTAAAATCATGGCCGGGGACACGGGCATTTACAACAACGGAGACCGTATTTTTAGCAGCATCCCAGCTTGAAAAACCCGTCTGCTGCGTCGATAAAAATTTCTTTTCAGTCGATTCAAAAATATCCAGCTGAATAGGCACTATTTCTTTTCGGCCGGAAATATCTATTTGCATCTGATCAAGTAATTTTTCAACAAGTAGCTGCCGCGATTTAAGGAAGGACGCCAGAATTAATTCCGCCGGTTTTTTTTCTCCGATAAAATTTACCTGAAATATCGAATCATCACGCTCAGCATCGGCTGCAGGGGATTTCAACAACCGAACTGTCCGTGCCACGTGCCATGGTTTGTTGCTCTGCTTTTGGTCTAAAAATCCGTATGCAACCAATTGTCCGGATTGATAAATTGAGTAGTCCCCGATCAGGCGCGGAAAACGCTTTTCATTCGAAAGGGCCGCAAGCAGTACATTTTCTGAGGCCGCGGTAATAAGGCGGAAAAATCGCCCGGGTAATGCCTTGTTGGGAGACGCGCACAAAAAAAGCAGATCATTTCCCCTGTACTCTTCCCCATTAAAAAACAGGCTTTGCGAATTAATTTTAATACCTAATTCGGAATGTTTCAAAAATTCACGGATACCATCGTGGCTACCGGGGGTTCCGATAAAACAAAGAGGACCTGTTTCCAGTTCCGAAAGGCGATCGGATGATGTGGGGATAATGCGAATATAATTGCTTCGTCGGGAGAGCTTTTCCAAAGCGTCTCGAATTTGAGGAGACTTTTCCGACTTTTGTGAATAAACGTACCCTATTTCGCGGGTTTTCCGGCGCAAAGAAGCGAAATCAGATTTTGAAGGCCAGATGGTTATATTTTCGTTATTTTCACTATAGGAGAATTGCCCGGCGAGCAAAACTACAACTAAAATTAATAAGATGCTCCCTATCTTTTTAAACGAAGAATTTAATCGCAACCGCAGGCTCCGCTATCAATATGGTAGAATTGCAGGTAGTGGAATATACAAAAGTATTTTATTTCAGTTATTAAAAACGCTTAAATTGAAAAGACTATTCCTGCAATTAAATAAAAGACCAGAGCCAAGCCGCCGGCCGCCAAAGCATAGGGAAGCTGTGTTTTAACATGATCAATGTGATCACTCGCTGATGCCATCGACGAAATTATAGTGGTGTCAGAGATCGGCGAACAGTGATCGCCAAAAACGCCACCCCCCAAAACGGCAGCAACTGCCAATGGTGGATAAACTCCCAGTGTTGCTGCCATGGGAATTCCGATCGGCACCATTATGGCAAAAGTTCCCCAGGAAGTTCCCGTTGAAAATGCGATAAATCCACTCACCGCGAAAAGAATGGCCGGCACCAAAACTGGACTGAGCCACTGCCCGGCAACCTCAGCGATGAAAAATCCTGCGCCCAAATCCTTGCAGACTTTTCCGATTGCAAAGGCCAGCATCATTAATAATGCCAGAGGAATCAGCCCACCGACGCCCTTAAAAATCAAATCCAGCAATTCCTGCAAATTAAATATTTTTTGCGAGCGATACAAAATCATCGCCACCAGAATTGAGGTTAGAACAGCCCACAAGACCGCTTTCGATCCGGAGCCGTTGCCCAATGCGGTAAAAACTTTCTGCAGAAAGCTCAAATCCACGGATTGGCTCGCCACCTCCCAGCCTGAAAAAACCAGACCGATGGGCATCATGAAAACCATGACAAAAATAGGGATGAGCATATTTCGCGCTTTTGGTGTGACTCCTTCTTTTTTCTCTAATGCAATGACCTCAGAGGAAATCATTGGTGTGGCGTTATCCGCGATAACTTTGCCTTCTTTTTGTGCCCGTTCTTCCGCCTTTTTCATCGGACCAAAATCTTTTTGCAGAACGATAACCAGAACAACGGCCAGCATCGCTAAAATCGGATAAAAATTTAAGGGATATGCTTTGATCATCGTTGTCAGCGGTTCGGAAATTCCCTGCGCCAACAGCAGCCCCATTATATAAGCACCCCAGGCATTGAGAGGAATCAAAATACAAGTTGGCGCTGAGATGGAATCTGCAATATAGGCCAGTTTTTCGCGAGGGATTTTCAGTTTATCAAAAATCGGGCGAAAAATGGCGCCGACTGTGAGTACATTAATGCTTGATTCGACAAAAATTGAGAATCCGGTGAGCCAGGCTAAAATTTGCACCAGCCGGCGACTGTTGCCCCCACGCCGCTGCAAAAATGAATTTACTTTGAGAATAAATCCTTCGACCCCTCCGGAGCGCTGGATAAAAGCGATGAGTGCTCCCACGAGAGCGCTAAACATGATTGTTCGGGTATTGCCGGCATCCTGAAAAACGTCAACCAGCGCCTGGATTGTGGCAATTGTTCCATCGAAAAAACTCCAGCCCTTTAAAATGACCCAGCCCAGCCAAATCCCGAAAAGCAAAGAAATAAATACCTGGCGAGTTTTGATCGCCAAAGCAATAGCCATAATTGGTGGCAAAATCGAAAGCCAGCCGTAATGCTCCATCGTTCCTCCCTACAAATCAATTCCGACGCTGAAAAAAAAAGCCACGTGATAAAACGGAATTCACGCGGCTAAATATTTTATCAAACCTGAAAATCTATTTCAGGATATCCGTGCCTAAAAATCCTTGCAGAACTTCGGGAACTTTTACGCTTCCGTCAGCTTGCTGATAGTTTTCCAAAATCGCAATTATCGTTCGCGGCAATGCCAATCCGGATGAGTTGAGTGTGTGCACAAACTCCGGTTTCGCCCCTTTTTCGCGGCGGAAGCGAATATTGGCGCGGCGCGACTGAAATGCTTCAAAATTACTGCAGGACGAAACTTCGAGCCAGCGATCAACGCCGACGGACCAGACTTCGAGATCATAACATTTCGCCGCACTGAAACCAATATCGGCCGTGCATAAATTGAGCACGCGGTAGGGAAGTTTTAACGCCTGCAGCACATCCTCAGCATCTTTGAGCAGCTTTTCGTGCTCAGCCCAACTGGTTTCCGGATCGACGAATTTTACCATTTCCACTTTATCGAATTGGTGCAATCGCATCAGACCTTTGGTGTCCTTGCCGTAGGCACCGGCTTCACGGCGAAAACACGGTGTGTAAGCCGTGTACAAAATTGGCATTTCTTCAGCCTTGAGCATTCTATCGGCGAGAAGATTTGTGACCGGTACTTCAGCCGTAGGAATTAAAAACAGGTCATCGAGCTGGCTATGGTACAAATCTTCTTCGAATTTTGGCAATTGACCGGTGCCAAACATCGTCTGGCGATTCACCACGAAAGGCGGGGAAATTTCAGTGTAGCCATGTTTTTCGATATGGAGATCGAGCATAAAATTGATGAGTGCACGGGCCAGTTTTGCCCCTTTGCCGGTGAATGTCACAAACGATGAGCCTGCAACTTTGGCGCCGCCTTCAAAATCGATCAAATTTAATTTTTCAGCGATTTCCCAGTGGGGTTTGGGTTCAAAATCCAGTATGGGAATTTCGCCCCATGTTTTCTCGGAGACGTTATCTTCTTCACTGGCGCCGACAGGAACACTCGCGTGCGGGATGTTGGGAATGCGCGCCTGAATCTGAAACAGGGCATCTTCAACCTGGCGAACTTTGTCATCCAATGTTTTTATTTGCGTACCAACATCGCGCATTTCGGTGATTTTTTGCTGCGCATCACCTTTGTTTTTTTTGATTTGCGCAATCTCCAAAGAAACAGCATTGCGCTGCGCTTTCATTTTTTCTACTTGCGAAAGATAGCCTCGCCGCTCTTCATCGAGAGTTGTGAATTGCGAAAGATCAATTCCGTCGCGGCGGTTGGTCACAGCTTGTTGTACTTTTTCAAAATTATCACGGATGAATTTCAAATCTAACATGGTCTGTTCGCTTTATCTATGGATAATAATTAATTAAAAAATTGCATTCCTTGAATCATCTAATTTGAAGTTGGATAGTTGGCGGATTCCCCAAGACGGCCGCTACAGAATGTCCAAATCCATTAAAAACGCATCACATTTATTGAATCAGGCCGGCGAGTGCTGTATGCCCATGCCACAAACCGCCCATGGTGGGAAAGACTCACATCGACTTCCGAACGTCGGCCATCCACCAATAAATAAGGGGGTTGGTAATTATCCGGAATCTGCGGCCGAATAATCTGGATGCGAGATTCGTTGTATTTTATCTGATCTGCGATGGATTTTTTACTGAAATAGCGCACCAATGCCGACTCTGAACGCACACAGGACAACAGTTCATCTTCAGTAAAATTAGATTCCAGCCAGCCTCTGTCCGACCACAGCGACAAATCAGCGCTGGAGGTGGCGCGGCTACCGGAATGAATTTCGAATTCATCCAAACCGGAGCCAAAGGGCCAATAGGCAATAGCATGAATGAAATCCGGGCCCGCTTCGAATTGCACTTCCAAAGTTATGGCGCGAAATTTAACCGTTGCATGCACGATATTTGAAAACAAGCCTAATTCCACAGATTTTTTTAAATCGACCACGAATTGCGCATGGGAAAAGACTGGGCGTGGTTTCTGCAATTTACAAACAACTTTGTATGCGGCCTCTTTTGAGGCCCAGTGCAGCCACAACGCCTTGTCCGGATTTTTGTGATTTTCTATACTTTTGCGCTCACTGGCGGTAAAAACCCGCCGCATAAATCGCAAGTCCGAGCTTTTTCCGCTTGCGCTTTCCGATTGCAGATCGACTATATCATTGCCAACAATTATCATATTTTTCTATTTTTTATATTAAGATGATAAAAATTTTAACGGTGAAATTAAGAATTGTAGCCAATAACAACAAGCATATTCTAAAATTTAACAACAATAAATTGTTTTGCCCTGGTGAACTGACAGCAGACAGACAATAGGATTTTTTTAAAACGCCAATTAGCTTTTAATCGTAAAAATCACGGCTTGGTAAAAATAAGAAATTTCAGGTTTTAGAGCAAGATAGAATTTGAGGAAAATATGCAAGGATGGAATACTTTTGCGAGAAAAGGGATATTTATACGAAATAATGCATTCGAGCTATTGGGAAACGATCCTGTCTGTTTTAGGAATTATTTTCCCTTTGGAATTGGAACCATTCACGTTTGATTTATCAATTTTCACTGCCTGGCCCTGGCTGCCGTGCAGACATTCTTCGTACAAATTTTCAATATCATCAACCATTTTTGCTGCCTGAAAATCTTCTTTAACTCGATTATGCGCATTCGCCCCCAATTGCTCTCGTTTTTTTTGATTAGCTAACAAGCTTATGATGCTTTCGGCGAGAAGTGCCGGATTATTCGGCGGAACCAACAACCCCGTTTTTCCATCTTCAACCAATTCCGGCACCCCTTCAACATCCGACGCAACGATCGCTTTTTTCAAATACATCGCCTCTGTCAGTGATCTGCCCAGTCCCTCCCACTGCGAGGGCAATGTGTAAACATCAAATATCTGCAGCAGCTCAGCAATATCATGGCGTTGGCCGAGAAATATGAATTTTTCAGACAGGTTCATGGTGTTCACTAATTTTTGCATATCTTTGAAAAGCTCACCGCTACCGACGCTGACGAAACAAGTTTTTGGATGTGCTTTGAGAATCGCAGGCGCAGCTTTGATCAAATTCCAGGGGGATTTTTGCTTTGACTGACGGCCAATCATGCCAACAATAAAGTGGTCATCCGGAATACCAAGCTCAGCCCGTTTTTTATTACAATCCACTTTTTTATCGAAATTACAAAAATCGATGCCGCTATAAATATTGGTAAATTTCTCTGCCGGGGCAATTTGGAGTTGGACTGCTTTTTTCAAATTGAGATTCGATACAGTGATCATTTTATCGCTCAATTTCGCACACTGTTTTTCCAAATAAGTAAAAAATCGCCGGAGAACAGGCGACATAAAATCATGAAATGGGAATCCATGGATGGTATGCACTACAATTGGGACTTTGGCCATTTTTGCTGCAATTCGGCCAAGGAAACCCGGCTTTGAGCTGTGGGTGTGAACGATGTCATAGCCTTCTTTTTTGAGATGGCTGTAAATCTGAAAAAATGCTGAAATATCGGAGATGGGGTGAATTGGCCGCGTAAGCTTGTCAATAAAGACGAGGCGCAAATCCGGAATTTTTTGAGCACGCTCTACCCAGTAACCATCCGGAGCACACATAAGTGTGACGTCGATTTTTTTTCGATCATGCCGTTCAACCGTCAGCAAAGTATTATCTTGTGCGCCGCCGACGTGCAAGTGGGTAATGATGTGGATTACTTTAATTTTTTTTCGTCTCATACTATGCTAAACATTTTTTGTAAACATTTATCGTCTTTTCAGCCATGGATTTCCAGCTAAATTTTTCAACGCGTAAGTAACCCAACTGGCTATATTTCTGCATCTCATCTTTATCGGCAATCAAGAACCGCATCTTTGCAGCAATGTCACGCGGATCCGCCGGGTCACACAAGAGACCTGCATCACCGACTACCTCGGGGATCGAGCTCACATTCGATCCAATCACCGGAGTTCCATAAACCATCGCCTCCAAAAGTGGCAAACCAAAACCTTCGTAAAATGATGGCATGATAAAAACTGCGGCCTCTTTGTACAGTGCCGGCAGCATTTCATTTGGCACAAAGTCAAGAAAAGTAATTTCTTGCTCAAGTTCAAGCTCTTTGCTAAGTTTTTCACAGAGTCTGTGTATTCATAATTATTCGAATGTTTGATGCCGGCCAATTATTTAGGAATTTTAGCTATCTTGTTAATAGACGAAATAAAATTTGGAGCATACACGCTCGTTGAATATTTGCTTATCACGAATTTACGGCCTTTCTGCCCCATTTCAATCCGCATCAAATGATTATCAATTAATTTTTGGATATATCCAATCCAATCGTTTTCTACATATGCATGATAGCCATTTATCCCATGTTGTACAATTTGTTTATTTACACCAACAGGACTAACAACCACTGGAGTCCCAACTATCATATATTGTAGTGCTTTAAAGCCACATTTTCCCTTCGAGTATTCATCATCGGCTAATGGCATAATGCCAATATCAAAACGCCGTAAAAGATCATATTCGGAATGCAACTGCCAAGGCATGAAATTTATTCTCTGGTGTCTCAGTTTAAATCCTTTTGAACCAACGATTTGAATTTCTAAATTGTTATTTGCTTGGAGTAATTGCAAAAAAACATCCTTAACAATATCGAGGTACCGTGAACTTGCGCTACTTCCCATCCATCCAAGGATGACTTTCTCAGATTGAATATATGTTCTTGTCTCCACATTTCTTGTCTCGATTGTTGTTGGAATAACTATTACTTCCTTACAATATTGCTCTGCAAACTCTTTTAAAAAATCATTTCCGACAATGGCCAAATCAGATTTTTCAAGAATAAATTTCGTTTGATTTATATTTCGAAAAAAATCGGCAATTATAGTCTGTGCATTTGAGTGACGAATATGTTGAGCATCATCAAAATCAAAAATAATTTTTGATTTTGATGCCAATATAATTCTATTGAAAAAATTCGAAAATATTGGACTAACGTTTAATTGAATAAATATAATATCATATGTATGGTTTTCTGATAAAATTAATAATAATCTTCTCAAAAAACTTTTTAGATAGATGAACACTTTCAATAAGAACGTTGCTTTCTGCAAAAACACTTTTGAGTAATCATTAGAAGTCAAGAAGGACTCCAACTCATACCCAATATTTGCCTCATTTAAATACGGTAAAAATTGAAAAACTCGATGACGTGTGCTTGGACCTTCGATAGGGTATGGTGTTAAAAATAAAATTTTCATAAATTTGCTCAAATTATTTTTTGAAGCTCACTTTTAATGCTTCCCAATAACCTTTTCGTTTGGCCTGTATTTCGGTGCTGTTTGTTTTAGTTATGGTTGCAAATAAATATAATAATCTGAAAGAATTTTGCAGAATTAATAAGAATCTTACAATAGCTACTGTGAGTAATCCTGAATGCTTACGATGAAAATAAAGGCAACTTTCTGCGTCATCTACTATACTTTTCGCACGCCATTTCTTCCAGCTTCCGCCATGGAAGTGAAGAATTCTTGCCAGCGGATTGTATTGTATTTTTAGACCGATGTTTTTTGCACGAACACAAAAATCTATATCTTCATAAAACATATGGATTTGTTCATCTAACAGGCCAATTTGTGAAATGACATCTTTTTTCATCATTAGAAAAGCGCCGGTTACCCAATCGGGTTCACGGGTTGTTTGAAGTTGTTTTCTGGAATATTTTAGTCCTGTTGAAAGCCCAAGTTTTATCAATAATCGATCAATCATGAGCTTGTTTAAAAACTCAGTTTGTAAATTGGGACGTAAGCCACAAGATTGCTGGATACTCAAATCAGAATTTAATAGCTGGCATCCAACAATCGAATACCTAGTATCCTTTTCAAAGGCATTAAAAATCTTATTCAACGAATCATCGATTAGTAAGGTATCGCTATTTAAAAGCAATAAGATATTTCCTCTCGCAACGACTATCCCCTGATTATTTGCGCGTGCAAATCCATAGTTAGCGCTATTTTGAATCCATTTCAGTTTGAATTTGTCATTGTACTTTTCGAAAAGTTTGTGACTTTCATCCGATGATGCATTATCAATAATAATCACTTCGAATGTAACATCAGTCAAATAGATTACTATTGATTGCAACAAATCATCGAGCAATTGCTTTGTATTGTAATTAACAATAATAATAGAACAAGTCATCGTGCTATGTAAACTACCCTCTCGTATTCTTCTCCATCCAAAGAATTATAGCTAAAAAAAGCAATCTAATTCCCCACACAAATGCAGTTGAAATAGCTGCTCCCATTAGGCCATAGGAATGAATTAGTATGATGCTGACGATGATACTTACCACCATTGTCACAATATTCGAATTGAACAACTGTTTTAACCGATGCGTGCCTAATTTTCCACTTATTATACTATAGGGAATGCTATATAATAACCGGATGAATCGGCTGATGCACAACAAAGGAATTAGATAAAAACCAGCATTGTATTTTCCGTTATACGCCAAATCGACCATGAGCGGGCCCAGAAAAATATAAATTAAAAATAAGGCAGCTCCGGCGATAAATGTGATCGCTGAAATTAGGATAATCTGTTTTTTCCGAATTTTCTGAATTTGTGGAATCAAGACAAATTCAATCGATTGGAAAAGTAAATCAAAAATTCTTAAAATGGCATTTATGGCAAAATAGAGCCCCAAAGCTTCCAGCGATATTATTTTTGGAATAATTAACCGATCAATTGATGTAATGACCAAAAGAGATAAATCGGTACCTAAAAAAATGAATCCATCATGCCAAACAATTGGAGGAATTTTAGTTTTCCCGGCGGCAATTATATTTCTTGAAAAATAAACTATGGTAAAAGTAAAAAGAAGAAAAATGCAAATAAACCCAATCAGAACGGTATTTATTTCAACGCTTTCGTGGTAGTATAAAAAGAGAACGTAAAGCATTAAAAAATAGTTCACACCACGAAAAATAAACATCGAGGTCGCGAAATAGCCTTTGACTCGTAAAATTGCTGGAATGATATCATTAGCAGCACTTGAAAAAGAAACAAAGAGGACAAAGAACAAGGCAGTAAAAGTTATTGCATAAATTTCAAAACCGGCAAAAGCTCCTAACACATTGATACTTATGGAAATGGCAAATACTTTTACTAAATATGAACGAAGTGCAAATTCATCTACAGTTTTATCATTTAAAAAACGAACAAGCGCCGTTTGTTGGCCAACAAGGCTCAGTGGATAAACAAATCCAACGATGGTCAATACAAGGGAATAAATTCCAAGCTCAGTTTCAGTTAACAGGCGTCCAAGAATTATGTTCTTTCCCAATCCGCATGCAAGGGCTAATCCATTGAGTATAAAAACCTTCCATGTATTATAAAATATATGAGACAGAGACATAAATTCAATTCTACCTTACTACAGATTTCAAAATCTCACTTGTTTGTTTCGCTGTATTTTCCCAACTGAATAATTGCTTTCGCGCATGGCCTCGTTCAATAAATTCCTTCCGCAGTTTTTCTGATTTGAGCAATGACTGCAACCCAGAAGACAATTCATCTATACTGTATGGATCAACAAGAAGGGCAGCATCTGCCGCAACTTCAGGAATGGCCGAAACATTACTCGTCAAAACAGGTGTGCCACAGGCCATTGATTCCAGTATAGGCAAGCCAAATCCTTCATACAAAGATGGATAAACAAAGACTGTAGCCATATTATATAACCCGAGGAGCTCCTCTTCTGTCACATACCCCAAAATCCGTACATAATCTTTCAATCCCAACTCATCAATCCAGTTATTGACATCTGATTTTGTATAAAGATTTAAACCACACAACATGAGTTTATAGTTATTCATCCCTTTATGAAGAATGCCTTTAAATGCATGCAATAAGCGATGCAAATTCCTCCGTGGATGCATTGATCCCACATACAAAATAAAATCTGATTGGATATCCAGGTTTTTAATTAATTTAATTGCCCTACTTTTCGAGAGCACTTCAAACTTTGAATCTATTCCTTCATAAACAACTTCTACTTTTTCAGATTTAACATCTGTCAGATTGATAATATCTTTTCTTGTGCTTTCGGATACAGCAATGATTTTGCTCGCATATTTTGCGGAACGGGTTACAATATTTTTAAACCGCCATCTTTGTTTTCTATCTGTCCATTCCGGAAATTTTGTAAAAATGAGGTCATGTATAGTGACAACAGTTGGGATTGGATTAAATATTGGTGTGCTATATGAAGGCACAAAAAACACATCCGGTTTGTCAATCAACTGATGTAATGGAACCAAAAATTGTTTCCATAATAACGGATGCCCTTTTACTATTTTTTTTTGTAAATTTACATCGGCTGTCAAAGAAAAATCAACCGTGCAATACAGTTGTAAATTAGTATCCTTTTCACTATTTGGGAAATTTTGAATTATGTTCCCAAGATACCGACCTACACCTGTTTTATTGCCTTCAAGGCATCGTGCGTCAATCGCAATATTCATATTTTACACAAAAACTATTTCGTTTTGATTGTTAAATTCCAAATTTTTATTAATCCCACTAACTATTCCTAAAATAAAAAAGAAAAATGCAGATGTTAATGGTGTATAAAGCGCTGCTTCCGATAATGCCATAAAAAGCCATAAAAGAAGCACAGAAATGTAGCCAACAGCAAGGGGCCGGTATTTATGTGTCTTCATTGTTAATAAAATGCTGCGGCATTTTTTATAAATTGAATATAAAAAGAATGTGAAAACACTTATTCCAATTAAACCCATTTCGGCCATAATTTGCAAATAGACATTGTGGGCGTATAAATTATCACCTCCCAATCCTTGAATGATGGCGTAATTTGGTGTTCCGGAATTGGCTGATACAAAATTATCAAATCCAACTCCTAAAACAGGATTGGTCTTAAAAATAAACCAGGCTGACTGCCAAAGTAGTAATCGAAAAGCAATGCTTCCATAACTTTGGCCTACATGTTGATAATCTACCAGGAGTCTTTGAAACAACATAGCAGTAAAAGCTTGCGATCCCAACACCATAAAAATTGTAATAATTACAACAATGAAAAGAGCTGTTGCTATGAAAACCTTGTGCAATCTTATTTTAAAGAAAAGAGTATGAATGAAAAAATAAAAAATAATTGCCAGCCAAGCTGCTCGAGTGAGAGTAAAAAACAGGGCAATTACTAATATTAGAAAGGCCAATCCAAACAGACCACGGGCTTTTTTCATCTCAGGCAATTTTGAAACACAAGCAATTAACGCGATCCCCTGCACAAAAAAATGGCCTGAATAAGTCGGGGTGTTTGCTATAAAGCTCACCGCTCTACCACCGACAGTCAAATGATCATAGATGCCGTAAATACCGTTCATTGTTATAATAAAAATAACGAAAATTGTTAAAAAACTTAGTGATCTGAAGGAAACCACAGAAAAATGAGCAATCAGAAAGATGAAGAGACCGCCAATTAAATTTAAGCCGAACAGGCGGTATCCTCCCATAAATGGAGAGCCCCAAAAGAGGGATAATCCTGCCATAAAAATAAAAAGTGATAAGCTAACTGCAAAGCTTATATGCTTCCAATGCAAAACACCTTGAGCCAACGATCGGATTACGGATACCATTGTTATTAAAAACAAGCCCCCAAGCAATGGGAACAAACCGAGGTGGGTATAAACTAATCCAAGGGAAAAAACATAAGTTAGCAAGAGTATCGACTCAACAAAATTCTCAATCGCTAAAACAAAAAAGCTTATACCCAGCAATCCTGTCATAGCCAAAAGAAGGGCAAAAGCATTTGGTACTATAAAAAACGAGGCGAGAAAGCATGCATTGAAGACAATAAAGAGAGCCAGACTTTTTTTATCCAAAGTCCGATCATGTTGTCGGGCTACAGCGATCATTTAGCTTTATTTTTGCTTCTTGTGAAGTAGCTTTTAACTTGACTTATTTTTTCAAATTGGTCTTTGTCTACCTCTTCCACGCGGGACAAATATTCTTTCCAGAAAATAAAAAGAAAACAGAAAAGCTGGCTCACCAAGACTATACCAATAACAATAAAAAGGCGTTTGGGTTTATATTTGTATGTTGCTAATGATGGTGAATCAACAATTTTGAGAACCGGAATATTCTTAGCTTCCTGAATTTTAGCTTGTTCTAAAAGAGGAACAAGCATTTCGAATAACTTATTTTGAATTTCGGCATTACGGTAGAGATCAAAATACTGTAAGCTCAATGTTGGAATCTTACTAATTGGGAGCAAAACATTGCCGAGTTCATCAGTGTATCCGTCACCTGTGTACATGTCATTAAATTTATTTTTCATGATTTCCAGCCGGGTATTTATCCGTTTTAAATTCATGTTCTTTGCCAAAGCGTTCTTAGCAAGAATATCTCGTTCGACTTCCAATGCTAATATTTCGGCTTTAAGCTGGGCAGCGGCTTCAATAGTGACCTTCGATTGCGAAGTAATTTCCACAGCGCCATATTCTTCTTGAAAATTTCGCATCGCGTATTGTGTCTTTTTCATTTCATTTTTAATTTCAGCAACCCGAAGTTCAAGGAATATACGGTTATTTTTAGCCTTTCTCGTGTTGAGATCAATAATCCGCTCCTCCAATAAGTTTAAAAAATCTGTTGCCATATTTTGAGCTCTTTGGGGGCTTTTATCAATAACACTTATTGCGATGGAGTTAATGTTGGACATTCCGATGCCGACCTGATATTCAGGCTCAATAACCACATTATTTTCTAAATCCTTTAGAGTGTGTTCAATATAGTCACGCTCGTAGAGATTCATCAAATCATACTTTGAAATGATCTGCTCTCTTAAGTTACGGCTATTCAGGATTGTTATAAAAGCATCCCCTGTCACATCACTTGTTCCCAATACATCGACTGAAAAATTTTGTATTAGCGCTGTTAAACCTGAGCTTTGGGAAGGCGGCAAAAACACTGCTGTTGATTTGTAATATTTTGGAAGAAGAAAACTTATTATCACTGCAAGAATACTTACAATGAAAAAATTCCAAATTATTAGTTTTCTCCATTTAAGAAAAACAAGAACATAATCTAATGTATTAAATTCTTTTTGTTCCATTCTATATGCCTATCTCCACTTTTAAGATCAAAAGTCCCTTTTAACAAGAGTATAAGATACTAATGTAGACGCCACAATGCCTAATATTTGAAAAAGCTCCTTCGATCGTTCTGTCCAACTCACCGGAACAATAACCAGATCCCCTCGATTTACGATTACGTTCGGTCCAGATTCAATTTTCCCTGTAGAATACCTTTGCACTTTTATTTTTTGTCGATTCCGTGCTTTACTTGTTATCCCGGCAAGTCCGGCGTAATCCAGGGCTTTCATTCCCGGAACATAAAGCTGGGGACCCGGCTGATAAACGGCACCTTCAACATACACGTTGTTGGTAATTTTCGATATTGAAATGCGATCGCCCGATTCTAAATGAAAATCATCTTTATCGCTTTTTACTTTTATCAGATTTTGAAAAACCACATGACCATTTCTAAGTACTTTCACATTTTTCAAATCAGAATCTCGGCTTAAGAGTTGGTTACTCTGTATAAACTCATTTAATTTCTCATCACCATTAATTGAGTACATACCAAAACTTTCAAGTTCCGAGTCAACAAAAACATGTGAATTTTTTGATGAGACCGGATTTATTCTAATAATTTCACCGTCATTTAAAAAAGGATTTTGACTAAGAATTCCGTGATAATAATAATCCCTTAAATTGAAAGTTGAAGTTGTTGAATCCATTTTAATGAGTTGTACTCGTATTAAATCAGCCCAATCTGTATGACCACCAGCAAGCTCAAATACATCAGATATTCTGTCTTGAGGTGTGATGAAATATGTACCAGGATTTTGAACTTCACCGGTGATAAATATACGAAATTTTCGCATTTTAATAATGTCAACACTATAACTAACTTCCTTGTAACTCGTCGCCATCCTTTTATGGATGACTTTTCTGGCATTTACAAAAGAGATGCCCGAAATATCGATATTACCAACTGAAGGAATCGAGATGAGGCCTTCTGGCAAGACAGGCACAACATAAGTTTCTTCGACCTCCCCCCAAAACATAAATTGTAAAACATCACCTGGTCCAACAATATATTTTTCAGGATTTATAGGCTCAGATTGAAATTGTTCATCAAATGAGTTCGTTTGCGATCGGCCCTGAACAAAACGATCAATTAAGGTCTGCTTTGAATATGTTGAGAATGTATTTCGCCTTAATTGCAACTGTTCTTGTTTTTTTTCTTCTTCAATTTCTTTGGCTGATTTTAATCTTGTCAATTCTGTCCTGCTTTGCGTTTCTTGTGCATAAATTACAGAATAGCCAAGTGGTAAAAATAAAAGATAAATAAAGAAGAGTAAAATATTTTTTCCTAAGCCCATACTTTTTGCTTTCAGATAATTTTAAATTAAATTTTCTTTTGAATATTACTTTCAAATCAATTTCTCTTACTGCCCCTTGCGGGCAAGAATAACGTATACTGTCATCAGCATTATCTTAAAATCCATGCGCAGGGACATGTTTTCCAGGTAGAATAAATCGAACTGGATTTTCTGCTGCACGTTTTCGATTGTTGTATCGTAATCGCCTTTGACCTGTGCCCAGCCGGTGATTCCGGGGCGGATGCGCAGGCGACGGGAATAGAGCGGGAATTTCTGTCGTAGTTGTTCCACGAAAAATGGCCGCTCCGGCCGTGGACCGATCAGGCTCATATCACCTCGCAATACATTCCAAAATTGTGGAATTTCATCGAGCCGTGTCTGGCGGATGAACTTGCCGACACGCGTTACACGCATATCGTCTTTTTGTGCCCAGGTCGGGCCGCTTTTCTTTTCAGCATCGCTGACCATGCTACGGAATTTATATATCTTAAAGGCTTTGCCGCGCAAGCCGGTTCGTTCCTGGCTGTAGAGCGGGTGCCCCGGCGTTTCAAGTCGAATTATTATTGCCACCAGCAGCCACACCGGCAATCCCACGAGAAGAATTGACGCAGAAACGACGATGTCCAGCAATCGCTTCATTTTTTGTTCCCACGCCTGCATGTGCTGCGGCAAAATCTCGATAAGCGTTGTGCCGTAAATCTGATTCGTCCGTGCCCGCCCCATGATCGTGCCGTACAAATCGGGCGTAATTTTCAATTTAACTTCTTTATCAGCGCATTGATTTAATACTTCCATTACATGTTTTTGATCCCCATAATTTAGGGCGATCAAGACATCTTCGATTCGCTCTATATCAATCAGCCGGCTGAGTTGCAGAATATTTCCAAGTACTGGAACACCTTTATAAGCTTTCTTTGCGGTCACCGGGCGATTTGAAACAAACCCAACCACGCGATAGCCCAATGCAGGGAAATGCGCGACTTTATCAAATAATTCCCGTGTTTCTTTGCCTGATCCAACAATTATTGTACGGCGTAATCCGATGCCAGCCTCGAGCAGACGACGTTGTACTGTGCGTAAAACAGAGCGTGCGCTTGCCGCAACAGCGCTCATAAGAAACCAATAAGTAACTATGAGCAACCGGCTAAATTTGGGAGCTGAAGAAAGATCGCTTGGATTTGCGGTTACAAAAAAAATTATCAGGGCACCAATCGTTACTGCTTTAAAAACAGTCAACACCTCATCAAATCGGGAATAAGCGTACCAGGCGCGATACAGTCCAAAAAAGAAAAAGAGCAAAAACCAATAAATAAAAACGAACAAACTTGTAACAAGGAGCGGCACAGGCTCACTTAAAGTAAAAACACCCAGCATCCCGCGCAAGGCTGACCACACGAAAAACACGAAAACTATTGCAGCAAAATCGACAAGAACCAGCAGTGTTGTTTCCAGACCACGCGGCATAATTACTGCATAATCCTGGCTTTTTACATGAAACAGATAGCCGTGTTTTTGGAAAAAATAAAACAGGCCCCACAAGTGCTTAAAAGTCTGTTTGCTAAATGGTTTTTTATGTTTGTTATTGCTGTAGTGAACAACCGTCGCGTGGGGAAAATAATAGATTTTCCAGCCATGCAAATGCGCCCGCAGGCAAAAATCCACGTCTTCCGGCCCGTAGAAAAACCGTTCATCCAGTTGGCCAACGTCCTTTATCACTTCCCGGCGAATAAGCTGACAAGCGCCGACAACATAATCAACCTCCCGAACCTGGCTGTGATCCCAATCTGCCATAATATGTTCGCGCAGTCGCCGGCTCTGCTCAAAAAATGGCATAAAATTGAGTTTCTTGAAAATATAGGTTAAAATTGAAGGGAATTGCCGGCAGGTATGCTGCAGATTATCTTCCCCGTCAACGAGTTTTGAGCCGATTATTCCCGCATCTTGATTTTCATTCGCAAACTCGACAAGTTTGTCGATCGCTCCTGCTTGCACTTTCGTATCTACATCGAGCAGAAGAATATAACGGCCTTTGGCTGCATCAATAGCCTGATTTCGAGCCCGCGCCACGCCAATATTTTTCTTGTTTCGAATGAGATGAATATCCGGATAACTCGATTCCACCAACTCGCCGCTGCCATCACGAGAGTGGTTATCAACGACAATTACTTCGAATGGAAACGCTGTAACAGTCTCATAAAGCGAGTTGAGACATGTCCGCAAATCTTCACGCGCTTCCCAGGTGATTATTGCGATGGAAACTTCAGGTTTTTTTATTCCACTTTTCGCTGAAATGACCGGTGGATCCGGAATTTGAATTTTCATATGGTGCTAATAAATCATGTAGTTGTGATGGAATTTCTTCAGGGTAATTCTGCCTGAAACCGGGAGATGTTTTTTTTGCAAATGATAAAAGTAACTATCGGTAGAGTTAAAGTCAAGGTTGGTTTTAATGTGCTTTGTCAAACCCGTTTTTGTACTCGTAATCGATGAAAACGATTACGAGTACAAAAACCAGAACACGGAAAACAGTAAAATGAAAATTAATGTTCGTCACGCGAGGGATAGTAAGGATTGGTGCCGCAACCAAGGCGCTGGATTTTATCCTTAAATTGCTTGCCGACATTTTTCGTTGCATTGCGGGTATCGATTATCAGCTTTGAATGTTTTGCGATAAAATCCATATCGTAATCGTCGTGGTCAGTGGCAATTATTACGCAATCCATGCTCTGCAATAATCCCTGGCTCAATTCTGTAGAGTGCAAAACAGTACCATTGCGCGTGAGTGTCGGGACCCACGGATCGTTATAAATCAGATTTTCAGCGCCTCGCATCTTTAATAAATCCATAAGTTTGAGTGCAGGTGAATTACGAATATCATCGACATTCTTTTTAAACGATGCACCGAGGAGCAAAAACTTGGCATTGGCGATAGCGCCACCGTTCATCGAAAGCGAGCGGATAATCAAATCGAGAACATAGTACGGCATGTTTTCGTTTGTTTCTGCAGCCAGTTCGATAAAATTTGTATGAAAATCAAATTCCTTGGCTTTCCAGGCGAGATAGTATGGGTCGACCAAAATACAGTGTCCGCCGATACCCGGCCCTGGATAAAACGGCATAAAACCGAATGGTTTCGTGGCCGCGGCTTCAACAACTTCCCAAATATCGATGCCGCCCATGCGATCGCAAAGTTGAGCGAGCTCATTCATCAGCGCGATATTGACACTGCGGAAAATATTTTCGAGTAATTTTGTCATCTCAGCCGCTTTCGGGCTTGAAAGCGGGACTACGTTGTTGATTATTGCTTTGGATACCAGCACCGTTAAATCTGTACATTTTTGGCTAATCCCACCGACGACAACCGGTGTATTGGCCGTGGTAAATGTTTTATTTCCCGGATCGATCCTTTCGGGAGAGAAAGCGAGAAAAATATCTTTTCCCACTTTCAATCCCGTTGATTCTAAAATTGGTTGCAATAATTTTTCAGTGGTTTCAGGGTATGTTGTGCTTTTAAGAATTATCAACTGCCCCTTACGTAAACCGTCAAGAATTCCTTTCGCAGCATCTTCTATAAAAGTCACATCGGGTTCTTTATTGGGCGTAAATGGCGTGGGAACACAAATATAAATCACATCCGCTGAAGATATATTTTCATAGTTGGCTTCCGAGCTAAACTTGCCGTTTTTTACCACAGTGGCCAATTCATCCGAATTCACGTCGTCTATGTAATTTTCCCCGGCAGTAAGTTTTTTAACTTTTTCAGTATCATTGTCAATTCCGAGTACATCAAACCCGGCTTTTGCATATTCCACAGCGAGAGGCAATCCAACATACCCCAAACCGACAACACCAATCCGCGCGGTTTTTTGTGAAATCTTCGACTCTAAACTCATCCTTCATCTCCTAATTTATATTGGGACTTATCACAGGATAACTCCCCAAAATTCCAAATCCGATAGCTTTTATAATTTATTGATACAAATTTATTTTTCGTATTGAGCTTTGTAATATTCAAGATACTCGCCGCTTTTAATGCGTTCCCACCACCAGCGGTTGTCTTCGTACCATTGAATGGTTTCGCGAATTCCTTCGGTAAACTCATGTTTTGGCTGCCAACCAAGAGCATTGATTTTACTGCAATTGACCGAGTAACGACGATCGTGACCAAGGCGGTCTTCAACGTAATTCTTCAGCGACTCAGGCTTTCCAAGTTTCTCCAGAATGATTGCTGTGATATCCAAATTCGTGCGCTCGTTACCACCGCCAATATTATAAACTTCACCAAGCGTGCCTTTTTCAATCAGAAAATCAACGGCGTCGTTGTGGTCGACAACATGAATCCAGTCACGGACATTCAGGCCATCCCCGTAAATTGGCAGTTGTTTGTCGTCCATCGCGTTGGTAACGAAGAGTGGAATTAATTTTTCCGGATACTGAAATGGGCCGTAATTATTGGAACAGCGGGTAATTATCACCGGTACGTCATAAGTAACGAAATAGGAATAAGCCAGACGGTCAGCGCCAGCTTTTGATGCTGAATATGGGCTCGAGGGCATCAACGGATCATTTTCAACGAACGACGCGCCTTCCGTGCTGCCGTAAACTTCGTCTGTGCTGATTTGGATAAATTTTTCAACGCCATGTTTCCGTGATGCTTCAAGCAGAACAAAAGTGCCAAATATATCTGTCGTTATAAAATCATCCGGGCTGCCAATGGAGCGGTCAACGTGGCTTTCGGCAGCAAAATTTATAACAATATCTGCTTCGCGCACAAGTTCATCCACCAGCGATTCGTCGCCGATATCCCCTTTTATAAATTTATGTCTGGAATTTCCTTCAAGATCTTTTAGATTATCGAGGTTACCCGCATAAGTTAATTTATCGAGATTTGTAATCGAGACGTCCTGCTCTTTTTCGAGGAGATTCCGGACATAGTTGCTGCCGATAAATCCTGCACCGCCTGTGACGAGGTACTTCTTCATTCTTGTTTTCTCCAACTAAAAATTTTAGCGAACGCTGTCGAGCGAAGCGTAAAATATAGGTAATTAACAATGGAAAGTCAATTATTTCGTACTTCTGAATTATCGGCTTTTAAGCAGCCAATAATAAAGTAATTAAGGAATTGCTACGATGTGTGCCGGTTTTTTGTAAATACAGTGCTGCTAATTTAAATCAACTTTTTACAGACCGTTTGCCTGAGATGCGGAAAGCATTTTTGTTGTGACAAAGCTCCAGGATTTAGCTATTCAGCATGATGCCGCCTCCATTGGAATCCACTAACAATTTAATACTGAAATAAAATACGCGACCATTCCGTTTACAGACCTTTAAACTTCATTAATAACACGACCCCAAAAATTATACGTGCTCATCGCACAGGGAAACCATGTCAAAACCAAAAAAGAAAATGTCACTTGGAAGCGTAAAACATGCTTTCAAAAATATTATCTGGCCGCGCAAAAAACTTGTGTTTATCGGAATCGTACTGATTTTATTTAACCGCGCCGCCGGACTCGTTTTGCCGGGATCGACCAAATATTTAATCGATAATGTTATCGCCGAAAGCAATATGAACATGCTGAAATGGCTGGTGATTATCGTTGGCATTGCTTTGCTCATTCAATCCGTCACCTCCTTTTCGCTGACCCGCTTGCTCAGCGTCGAGGCGCAACATCTCATCTCTGTCTTACGGTCACAAATGCAGCAGCATATAATTTATCTCCCCTTGCGCTTTTTCGACAATACAAAATCCGGCGAGCTGGTTTCACGAATTATGTCGGATGTGGAAGGTGTACGCAATCTGGTCGGCACCGGCTTAGTGCAGCTTTTTGGTGGCGTTTTAACAGCCATTGCATCGCTCTTTTTACTTATCAGCATCAGCCCGATGATGACGCTTTATACAATTGTGCCGCTACTTATTTTCGCTGTAATTTCATTAAAAGCTTTTGGTTACATCCGGCCTATTTTTCGAAACCGAGGCCAAATCAACGCTGAAGTCACCGGCCGGCTGACAGAATCTCTCGCGGGTATCCGGGTCATCAAAGGCTTTAACGCCGAAAAACACGAAATCAATACTTTTGCTCAAGGCGTTGACCGCGTTTTTCAAAATGTTAAAACAACCCTGACCACAACCAGTTTTGTGACGAGTTTGGCAACCCTGCTCATGGGCATTGCCAGCATCACAATTATGGGCGTCGGTGGCAGTATGATTATGAAAGGTGAAATGACCGTGGGTGATTTCTTCGCTTTTACCCTCTATCTCGGTTTTCTCATCGCGCCAATCGTGCAAATGAGCAACATCGGCAGCCAGCTCACGGAAGCATTTGCCGGGCTCGACCGCATGGAAGAAATTCTCACCTTAAACAAAGAGGAAGACGATCCCAATCGAACAGAAAACTTGGGAAAACTCACGGGCCATGTTGATTTCGAAAATGTTGTATTTTCCTATGAGGAAGGGAAAGAAGTTTTAAGAAATATCAGTTTTAGCGCACCACCGGGATCGGTAACAGCTCTTGTCGGCAGCTCCGGTTCGGGAAAAACCACCATCGCCGGATTGGCGGCTTCCTTTCTCACACCGGAAAAAGGCACTGTCAAAATCGATGGCGTTGACCTCGCAACCGTTAAAATCAACGATTACCGTCAGCATCTTGGTGTTGTTTTGCAGGATGATTTTTTATTCGAAGGCACTATTCGTGAAAACATTCTTTTCGGCCGCCCCGATGCCAGCGAGAGCGAAGTTCTGGAAGCCGTGGCCGCCGCCCACGTGAAAGAATTTACCGACCGGTTTGACGACGGATTGGAAACGCGCATCGGCGAGCGCGGCATCAAACTTTCCGGCGGACAACGCCAGCGCGTCGCCATCGCCCGTGCGATTTTAGCAGATCCGAAAATTCTTATTTTGGACGAAGCCACTTCCAATCTCGACACCGAAAGTGAGCGCTATATTCAGAGCAGTCTCGATGGACTCATGGGCGGACGCACGACATTCGTAATCGCGCACAGGCTGAGCACTATCCGCAAAGCCGATCAAATTTTAGTGATCGAAGATGGAGAGATTGTCGAACGCGGCAAACACGATGAACTGATTAAAAAAGAAGGGCGTTATTTTCAGCTTTATACTTATCAGGCACGGATATAAAAGCCCGGTTTAGGCCGGGCTTTGACATCAACAAATTATATTATACCCGTTGTGCAAAATTAAAGAAATCTACTTAAAATTTCCAAATTTTGTCATCCCCGTATGCTTTTATCGGGGATCCAGTGCATGTTCAATTATGGATTCCCGCTAAATGCTAGCGGGAATGACAGGTCGAGGAGACGAAAAAGGTAATGAAAATCAATTTTACACAACGATTTATTATTTCTTATCTGGAGCCGCTGGCCTGCCAGGAATTTGTTTCTCCTCATTTGCCAAATCTTGCAGAATCTCGCTGATGGCACGGTTGAGTTGCTCGTCTTCGCCGAGATATTCTTTGTGCGGATCATTATCGACGAAAATATCCGGTTCAACGCCATACCCTTCCATCAACCATTTCTGGCCTTCGAGATCGTAACGGGAAAATTCAGGCTTGCGCAAATCGCCGCCGTCGATGAACGGCAGTGAGCCACGAATACCGACAACCCCGCCCCACGTGCGCTTGCCAACGACTTTTCCGAGCTTGTGTTCTTTAAAGCGATATGCAAAAATATCGCCGTCAGAGGCAGAGAATTCATCGGCGAGACAAATAATCGGGCCGTAAATCGTCGAGCCTGGATTGACACCCGGCGAGGCGTTTCTGGCGACGTTTATCATCACCGCTTCCCGGCGCAGACGTTCGATAATCATCGGCGAAACATTGCCGCCGCCATTGCCGCGCACATCGACGATCAACGCTTTTTTGCGCAATTGCGGGTAAAATCGTTTTACAAATTCATTCAATCCACCCGGCCCCATATCGGGGATATGCAAGTAACCCACTTTGCCGCCAGTGGCTTTATTCACTTTGGCAATATTCTCGTTGACCCAATTGTAATAGTAAAGCCCGGATTCGTCTGCGATGGGTTGAACCAATACTTTACGGCTGCCGGCTTCGGCGGCCTGACTATTCAGGCTCAACTCCACGGATTTTCCGGCTTTTCCAACCAGCGCTATGAATAAATTGGCCATATTTTTAGTCGAAACACCATTGACTGCGACAATATATTCGCCCTCTTTCGCGTTAACGCCGATTGCCGTCAGTGGCGATTTCCGGTTTCCGGTCCAATTTTCACCTTTAAGAATCCTGGTAATTTTAAAATACCCGGAGCCGTCTTTTGCCAATTCAGCGCCCAGCAATCCAGTTTGTATGCGGGCGGGTTTCGGTCGATCACCGCCGCCAACGTAGGCGTGCCCGACGTTCAATTCACCAATCATTTCACCAATAATGTAGGTCAAATCATTGCGATGGTGCGCATATTTTACCAGCGGCTGATATTTAACCCGAACAGCTTCCCAGTCTAAACCGTGCATATTGGGGACGTAGAAAAATTCGCGCATTTGCCGCCAGGATTCAGTGAAAATCTGCTGCCATTCGGCCTGATAATCTGCCACGTACTCCATATTTGAGACGTCGAGTTTTTCATCCATTTTTATAGTTCCGGAGGGCAAATCGATAATTGCATAACTGCCATTTGCAACCACCAGCATTTTCTTAAAATCAGCCGAAAATTCGTAGCCGTTGATATTTCCCAGCTCGGTTTCTTTCTCTTTTTCGAGATCATATAACATCAGCACTGTTTTTTTATCGTCGGAACCATTGCGGTTGTAATACACCTTCGATCCGACAGCGCCCAGGTTAAAATAGCGCGATGCTTCGACAGGCAACACGACGATGCGATCGAGAATTCCGTCCAAATCAACCTTTGTGATTTTGGGCGTTTCCTTTTTCTTCTCTTCTTTTTTAGATTTGGCATCCGCTTTTTTCTCGTCTTTTTTCACAGCCACGGTGTCATTTTCAGGCGCGAATGGCGAAGGTGTGTTTTTGTCGAGCGTTACGAGATAGACCTTTGCCATATCCTGGTACGAATGGTTCCACTCCGTCCAACTGTACGATGGGGAAAAATCGCGGTTGGAGGTGAAAAGCAGGTATTTTCCATCCGAGCTGAAAGCTGCATTGCCGGAAGAATACCAGCCGTCGGTAACAGGAGTTGATTTTCCGGAGGCGACTGAGTACATATAAATTCGGTTCATCACCTCTTCTTCGGGAAATGTGTAGGCAATCCACTTGCTGTCTGGCGACCAGGTGTAATTGCGGACTTCCCACGCTGTTGCCTGCACAACTTCGGTCACTGTCTTCGAGGCGACATCGATGAAACGCAAGCGCTGCTTGCGATCAGCCCAGAGCAATTTTTTGCTGTCGGGCGACCAATACATTTGATACTTGTAAGTTTCTGCATTTTTCGTCACCTGCACAGGTTTATCGGAGCCGTCGGCTTTGCGCATAAAAATCTCATCTTCACCAGTTTGGTCGGAAATATAAGCAATCCATTGCCCGTCCGGCGACCATTTGGAATTGCGCTCGTGCACCGCCGGTGTTTGTGTGAGATTGTAGGTCAAACCTTCTTTTGCCGGCACGGTGAAAACATCGCCACGGGCGCCGAAAAGCGCGCGTTTACCATCGGGTGCAATTTCGAAATTGGTGATATTTTCTTTGGCTTTGAGAATGGCCCTGCGGCTGCTCAACATGTCTTCAGCAATTGTAATATTTACTTTGGTAGCCTGGCCGCTGGCCAGATTAAATTTGTAGATAAAACCACCGTTTTCATAAACGATATTTTCCTTGCCTGCGGAAGGAAACTTGATATCGAATTCGGTATAATTGGTGAGCTTGGTTGTGGTTTTGGTCGTTGTATCGTAAACGTAGAGGTTGAAGCGCTTGTCGCGGTCGGAGAGAAAATAAATTTTGTCGCCGATCCACATTGGGATGATGTCTTGCGCCTCGTTCTTGGAAATATTTTCAATCTTTTTCGTTGCAAAATCGAAGACCCACACTTCGTCAGCCATGCCGCCGCGGTATCTTTTCCAGGTACGAAATTCACGGAAGATGCGGTTGTAAGCCATCTTTTTATCGTCCGGTGAAAAGGAGAGAAAACCACCGCGCATGACGGGAATTTCCTGCGGCAGATTGCCTTTTAAATCGACGAGATAGAGTGAGCCATTAAACGAGTTGAACGAACGCATGCGCGAACGAAACGCGATTTGCGAGCCGTCATTTTTCCACGCCATAACAATATTGTTCGGCCCCATACGGTCGGCGATATCGTCGCGGCCGAGGGTAGCGGTGAACGTCAAACGTTGCGGCGAGCCGCCGCTTGCCGGCATGGTAAAAACTTCGGTGTTGCCGTCGTATTGTCCGGTGAAAGCCAGCGTTTTGCCATCCGGCGAAAAGCGGGCGAACATTTCGTAACCATCGTGGTTAGTCAGCTTGCGCGCCACGCCGCCGTCGATATTGACTGTGTACAAATCGCCGGCAAAAGTGAATACAATTTGATCGTCATTTGTGGCCGGAAAGCGCAACAAGCGGGCCTCCTCAGCCTGGGCAAAAGAACCAATTAAAATTAAAGCGAAGACCAACCAACGCCATTTCATAAAAAATTCTCCTTCTGGTTATGATGAGTTTTTTGATAGACAATAAATGAAGGACGGGCAAAGATGAAAAATGTTTATTAAATAATACAGAAAAGAATAAGAATTGTGGGTACAATATCAAAATATATTTATAACAACCAATCGAGGCATCCCAACACCGCTCATTGAGCTTGTCGAAATGCCCGACTTCCACACAAAGCATCCCGATTATCCTGCCGCTTCCCAGGCAGGATGTACCGAGGGGGCGGACACCAGCATCGATCCTGTAGAAATGAAAAAATGCCGCTCATTGAGCTTGCCGAAAAACCCGACTTCCACACAAAGCATCCCGAGTGTCCTGCCGCTTCCAAGACAGGACGTACCGAGGGGGCGGACACCCGCATTGAACCTGCAGAAATGAAAAAACGCCGGACATTGAGCTTGCCGAAAAACCCGACTTCCACACAAAGCATCCCGAGTGGCCTGCCGCTTCGCGATTCTCGCGCAAAACTTCATTTCGGCTAAAAATCTGCCGGATGGAATAATAAATCTCTCAATCTGAATTCCATCGAATTCAGCACAAGGGGTGATAATTAAGCCAAACCGAAAAAGATTCCTGCTGAATGACAAAAAAAATAGCCCCCTTTCAGCTTCCACATTCGGAGCTTGCACACGCGATTTAATCTGCGTATATTTTTATAAATGCAAAATACCATTCCGGGGAGCGGGCAAACCGATGATCTATCTTATTCTTTTTTTACTCTATGCCGTTGTTCTTTCTGTCGCACTTTGGCGTAATGGGGTGCGGTCACCTTCCAAAATTGCTGTGGAAAAATCCGCTATTCAGCCCCAAAATATTCTCATTATCGGCGCGACTGGTGGAACCGGGCGGCAGCTCGTTGCGCAGGCGCTTGAGCGTGGTTTTTCAGTGACGGTGCTGGTGCGCAATACGGCAAAAATGGATATCGAACATCCACAGCTTAAAATTTTGCAAGGGAATGTCCTCGATTCGGCCACGGTCGATGCGGCCGTGCAAGGCCAGGACGCGGTGGTTTCTGCCCTCGGCCACAAGCAATTTTTCCGCCCAACGCGCATTCTTTCCGAAGGCACCCGCACCATCCTGCAGGCCATGGAAAAACACAACGTCAAACGCTTCGTTTGTGAGACGTCGCTCGGCATCGGCAGCAGCGCAGGACGGATGGGACTTTACTATACATTTTTCACCATTCCGGTCATATTGCCATTCTATTTTTGGGATAAAACACGGCAGGAAAAATTGATTGCAGAAAGCGCCGCCGATTGGGTCATCGTGCGGCCGGGTGTGTTGACAAACCGAAAAAAAAGGATTAAAATTCGCCACGGTGCTGATATTGGCAATTTTATAACAACAGTCAATATTTCACGTGCTGATGTGGCTGCGTTCATGCTCGATCAGCTCACGGATGATTCCAATATTGGGGCAGCGGTCGGAATTTGCTGGTGAGAGATATACTGAAGATTTTTTTGATTTAAATAAATTGTTGAATTCGTGCCAATTGCACTTGTGGCTGACTTGTATTGAGGTAAAATTTAATATCCCTCTTCAAAGGGGGACATTTAAATCTCCCTTTGAAGGGAGACGATTTGTGCTCGTCCAGAGCATAAATCAGTGGGATGTTCGACGCAGGGCTATGAGCTATTTTTAGTGGTTAAAAATATCCAGGAAAAATAACAGGAAAGAGAAAATCATGCTGAACGCGCACAGATTTGTTTTTATCAATTCCTTGCTTGTATTTATTTCTGCTTTCATTTTAACGACATTGCTGCACGAATTGGGGCATTTTTTCTCTTATTTAATCTTTGGCGCCCATCCGACTTTATATCATAATTTTGTTTCTACTCCTGGTGACGGCTTGCGTAATTTTGTTCAAATTACCTCCGCTTTGGCAGGCCCTTTCGTGAGCCTGTTTCAGGGAATCCTTTTCGCAGTAATCGTTGCTAAAATTCATGAGAACTCAGTTCGTTTTCTGCTTTTTCTGTGGATGAGCCTGCTGGGATTTATCAATTTTTTCGGCTATCTCATGTTGACACCACTTTCCACCAAAGGGGATACCGGCAAAGTCGCTGAAATACTTGCAGTTCCTTATTTTTACAGAATTTTTATTGCGGTCATTGGACTTGGAACAATCATTTTTATCGTCCTCAAAATGGGGAAATACTTTGCGAATTTTATCCCCCGTGAAACCCAGGCTCCCGAAAAATCAAAGTATGTAAATTCGCTGATTTTATTTCCCATCATTGTTGGAAGTCTAATTAATGCGCTGCTCGCTTTTCCAATTCCCGTGTTTTTGAGCGTTTTGTATCCCCTCACAAGTTCGTATGTCGTCCTGAGTTCTTATGGTGTGATTTTAAAAACCGAAAATCGGTTGCCTGAAAAATCGAACCTCGAAAACAAAATTTCTGTTTCATTGCTGATTCTCATTTTATTTTGCATTGCGATAAACCGCCTGTTGGTGTTTGGATTGGGTTCATAAAATCAATTTTATCACGCGATAAAGTGCCGCGCACTTGAAATACTATTTGTTAAAAATGAGTTTTCAATTCAACTTCTCAAATTAAATAAAATCAGATAAGTGCACGGCACTTCTTTTGATACTTTCTACATCCGCAGTAAAGTGCCGCGCACTTAAAATGCCTTTTATAAAAAATCGCTCTGTTTAAGAAGCGGTATGAATTATCCAACAGCTTGGAATGAAATATTATTCAGGCAACAACTCGCACAAAGCCACGGAGCTCACAGAGTTTTATTTCGCTCTGTTAAAGGAACGGTATGAATTATCCAGCGATCGCTTCTAAATTCCCATCCTTGAAAAGGAGGGGAAATCAACCGGAGCGTTAAGCGAAGGTTGGATGGGTGGTTGCTGAGATGAGCCTGGAAATTGATAAAAAAGTAGCTGATCGCATAAAACCACCCCTGATTTTTCCGCTGAACGCTCCAAAATCTGTCCCCTCCTTTTTCAAGGATGGGAATTGCAAAAGCGCTTCACGCTTCAAATGGCTTGGTATATGACCTGACTGGAGACAGTATAATAATCAACTTGTTATTTAAAGAGAGCCTAAAAAATCAGACTTCAACTTAATTTCGCAAAATAAATAAATTCAGAATAAGTGCGCGGCACTTTGGTTGATATCTCAAACTGGAGGAATGGATGAAAAACAAGATGAAGATTCTCACAATTCTCACGCTTATTTTGTGCTCATTTTATCCGATTAAAGCCAAAAGTGGAGAAAAAAAGCAGGCGAAAGAAACGATGGAAGAACGCAATTCACGCATACAATGGTGGCGCGACGCCCGGTTCGGCATGTTCATTCACTGGGGCATTTATTCAGTTCCAGCAGGAGTTTACAAAGGCGAACAGATCGAGGGGATTGGTGAATGGATAATGGATCGAGCCAAAATCCCCATTCCCGAATATGAAAAGTACGCTGGTCAGTTCAATCCCGTCAAATTCGATGCTGATGCGTGGGTGCAAATCGCTGCTGATGCTGGAATGAAATACATCGTCATTACTTCAAAACACCACGATGGTTTCTGTCTCTGGGATTCCAAAATTTCGGATTACGATATTATTGATTTCTCGCCTTTCAAGCGTGATATTTTGAAAGAGCTCGCTGCCGCCTGTGAAAAAAAAGGGATTCGTCTTTGTTTTTATTATTCGACGATGGACTGGCATCACCCGCATGCGAACAGCGAAAACTGGTCAAAATACCGCGATGAATACATGATTCCACAGCTAAAAGAACTTCTCTCAGGCTATGGGGATATCGGTGTTCTCTGGTTCGACGGCGACTGGATTCCTGAATGGTCGGAGGAGCAAGGCAAAGCGTTGTACGCCATGTTGCGGCAAATGAAACCAGACTTGATAATCAACAACCGTGTCAGCCAGGGGAGAAAAGACATGAACGAAGGCGACGGATTTGCCGGTGATTTCGGCACACCTGAGCAAAAAATTCCTGCCACCGGATTGCCGGGAATTGACTGGGAATCGTGCATGACGATGAACAAAACCTGGGGATTTAAATCATTTGATCACGACTGGAAATCGGAAAAAGACCTCATCCACAAATTGATAGATATCGCTTCAAAAGGGGGCAATTTTCTGCTGAATGTCGGGCCAACTTCGGAGGGGCTCATTCCGGAGCCGAGCGTGAAGCGACTCGCAGCTATGGGCCGGTGGTTAAAAATCAATGGCGAAGCAATTTACGGGACCTCCGCAAGTCCTTTTGGCAAACCGGAGTGGGGGCGCTATACGAAGAAACCCGGGAAAATCTACCTGCATGTTTTCGATTGGCCGAACAATGCCACTTTAACAATTCCGGTGAGTGATTTACAATTTCGCAAGGCATATTTTTTATCTGATAAAAGTAAAAATGAGCTGAAATGGGAATCGACTACAGAGGGCCTGCGCCTCTTTCTCCCTGAAAAAGCACCGGATCCAATTGCCGCCGTTGTCGTGGTGGAACATGTAGATTAAATTATGTGAGGTGCCGCGCACTCAATAGTATTTTGTCAAGATCGAGAATTATTTTTTACCGCTCAATTTTAATATAATTAGAAAAGTGTGCGGCACATTTTAGTTTAAAAAAATGCTTGGAAAAGTGTGATGAATTTCCCCGGCCTTTTTTGATGAATCCAGTGATGTTTCTCGCCATCGATTAACCTGTAAAAACCTACTTTTAAAATTCCAATCTCCCCACAAACGAACTCCAGTTGCATGTAAAAATTTGTAAAACGGTGTTACAATCTTTTTACTTGCACCTACTCAAATTATAGGTTTTATTGTTGACTCCATTTTTTTGCAACAAATGCAATATTAAAAGCAACTTACAACCCTGAATTTCATGACCGTTAGAAATATTTAACCATACCACCAGTCTTTATCAAAATTATTCACGAATGCTTCATTTAACGCTTTGCTAATTCCTGAAAACAACTCAATTGCGATTCACTGAAATCAACACTTATTGGTATCACAGTCTTTTTTTATAATTATTGAGAATCAAAATGCACAATATAATTGGCCGACCACGATGGGATAAATCACAAAATCCGGGATCGAAATGCGTATATTAACAGCCCTTTTAGCAGGTATTATTTTAACTTTTTTCAGCCCCGCTGATCCAGCATTCAGCCAATCTCAAATCAATCCGGATGAGCTATTCAACATGTCGATGGAAGACCTCATGAAAGTGCAGGTCAAAGTTTCATCGACAAAACCAGCCACCCTATTTAATACACCATCCTCCGTAACAATACTCGATAAAGAAATGCTGCAACGCTATCATTTCCAGGATATCGCTGAAGCAGTGCGTTCTGTTGCGGGAATGGAGGTTTATCAGACAATTATGGATCGCAATGTGGCGACTTCGCGTGGCATTTTACAAAATTTTTATGCCAATAAAATTTTACTCATGGTCAATCAAATTCCAACCTGGCAACCAATTTACGGGGAAGGATATTTGGAGCGCTTTGATATTCATGATATCGAAAGAATTGAGATTTTAAAAGGCCCGGCATCCGTGCTCTATGGCAGCAACGCGTACACGGGTGTTATCAACCTCGTTCTCAAAGAAGTGAAAAAGACGGCCGCAGGAACGAAAGTTCAGATCGGCGCACCGCACATCAATAGCAGCAGTACGCGCGTTCATTTCCAGAAAGAAGACTTCAAACTGTCATTCGCAGTCAATAATAGTTCGGAGCGGCGGAATCCCTACCAAATGAGGAGCGCGCGTGATCACCCCTATGCGGCGGATTCGGTTTTCCTTTTTCAGGAGGGATACCAAAACAACAATTTCACCCTGAATGTAAATCATCAATCCCATTCTTTGCTGGTCAATTACTTTCAGAATATGCACACATTTTTAGGGGTCCACCCTTCCTTTTCCACTGGTGCCGGGACAAAAATGATAAACCAGGGATCGCTTTTAAATTATCGCTACACCAGGCAGGTTAAGGGGAAAACACGGCTGCGAAGTAATTTTACCTTCGATTCATTCGAACGTTCCTTCCCTGTGACAGCCGACCGTGATTCAATCATTCGACTTGCTGGAGACCGGATAAGCGGAGATTTAAATTTGAACTATAAAGCCGCAAAAAATATTAAATTTGAAATGGGCGCGGTCATCGAAACCAGAAGAAGCCACGGACATGATACGCGCGACGCATTGCAGGACACATTAATTCGCCACAACCTTGTAAAGGATGCTGATGTCCACGAAGGTTCAATATTTAGCCAGGTATATTTCGATTACCGCAAGTTGAATATTTTGTTGGGCAGTCGCTACACGCATAATAACAACTTTGGCAGAAATATATCATCGCGTGTAACCAGTGTTTTCAAATTAAACAAGAAAAACAGCTTTAAGCTGATTTGGGGCCAGTCTTTTCGCGTGCCGACCATGTTTGAGTTGTATTTTGACCATGAAACCGTCGTCGGTTCACGGGATTTGAAACCTGAGACCAGCACCTCACATGAATTTGCTTACCTGACCAGTTTTAACAATTTTTTCTTTCAGGCTCTGGGTTTTTACGGCGAATATGAAAACCTGATTCAACGAATCAAGCCGGATAAAAATTTACCAAGTCAGTACATAAATATTGAAAAAATTGAAGGATACGGTGCTGAACTGGAGCTGAAGTATGATAATCCTGGTGTCTGTGATTTGTTTTTAAATTATTCCTACGTGCAAAATGTTGATAATAAAACAGATAACAACTACCGGTATGTCCCGGATCACATCATAGATTTGGGATTGAGCCGGAGATTTGGACAAGGCTATGTTTCACTCGTTAGTAAAGCCGTTTCTAAAGTTGAAGGAAATTTGGACATTATCGATCCCCAATTCATTCTCGACGGCCACGTTGGATTTGCCCATGAGGCCGGTCTGCTTCAGATCCGGCATACGCTTAGTATCAAAAACATAAATGATAGTGATATGCTGATAGCCGAATATATCCGGCAAACGCCAAATATCAACTCAATTCCGACAACTGGCTTTGGCCGCCGGGTAATTTATTCAGCACATATTGGATACCGGCAAGGCGTGTTTTAACAATTCCTGTATTTTGATCATTTTACAGACCTAATATTGACGTTAGTATTTATAAAGATTCGCTTATAAAACAGACATTTATACATAAATTGAAAGTTTGGCAAAGAATGAATCAGTCGCGCCACACCTTTTTTCTCAACCACCTGAAATTTCTCGTTTTTCTGCTGACGATTTCGCCGATTTGTAATCTGCCGCTTGCCGCGCAAACGGATGAATATACACTTAAAGCAGCCTTTTTAGAACGATTTACCCGCTTTATCGAATGGCCCGGGAGTTCTTCAGTTGCCGATCCGGAAAAACCCTTTACCATTACTGTGATCGGACAAAATCCTTTTAACACACTACTGGGTGATATTTATGACAACCATCGTGTCAAAAATAAATATGTTCGTATCAGATATATCAATAAAATCAATGACATACAGGATACTGACTTACTTTTTATTTCCCGTTCTAAAAAGCGCTCGCTTGCAAAAATAATCACCAGGATTGCCGATAAACCGATATTAACAGTGGGCGATTCTGAGGATTATGCAGCGCAGGGAGTGCATATCAATTTCTATTTTTCCGGGACTTCAATTCAGTTTGAAATAAATCCGGAGGCGATGCGCGGGTCGCAATTACAAGCCAGTTTTCAGCTTCTGAAATTAGCACGAATTGTCGGCACGGAAGGGGGAATCCCGTGAGGTACTTAAGTAATCTGTCTATCAAAAACAAACTGCTGCTGATAATTCTATCCATCGTTCTCAGTTCCGTCATTTTATTGGCCATCCTTTTTATCCTGCAGGATATTCGTGAATTCCGGCGGGAATTAATCAATGTGTCCCGCGTTACAGCCAGGGTTGTGGCTGATAACATCGCGCCTGCTATTCTTTTTAGAGATGAAAAAGGCGCGCAGAACATTCTGCAAAGTTTTGAGAATTTTCCATCTGTTGAATATGCCTGCATTCATGATACATCGGACCATCATTTTGCAGCCTACGGATCGGACAAAAAAACTGATAAACACCATGCCGCAGGCAGATACGATCAGGTCATATTTGTTGAAGATTACTTGATTTTAAAAGTGCGGGTCGAATATAAAAATGTGAGTTATGGCCATGTAAACTTATTTGTCTCATTAGTAGATTTAAAAAATCAAGCGATCGCTCATGTTAAAATCATGGTTATTTTAGCTGCCGCTATAATCATTTTAGCCTATCTTCTTGCGCTGTGGTTACAAAGTTACATTTCAGGTCCAATCTTAACACTGGCAGGCGTCACAGAAAATATCTCAATCAGTGCAGATTATAGCCAGCGCGTGGCCCAAAAAGGCAAAGATGAATTGGGTAAATTATACGAAGGATTCAACAAAATGCTCGGCCAGATTCAACTGCGGCAACAGCAAAGTGAAAAAGCGGAGCGCGCGCTGCGAGAAAGTGAGGAGAAATACCGGTCACTTTTCCTCGCGGAACCGGATGCAATCTTCATAATTGACCTGGATAAGGGCAAACGCATTGAAACCAACGACTCGGCATTAAAACTTTATGGCTATACTAAAGAAGAGTTTTTATCAAGCGATCTTTTGAATATCTCTGCCGAAAAAGACAAACCGGAAAAATATCTGGAGAAAGGAAAAACAGGTCAAATCGTAAAAATTCCGTTGCGCTATCACCGCAAAAAAGATGGGACAATTTTCCCGGTCGAAATTTCCGCCCGTTATTTTGAACTTGGGGGAAGGAAAATGCTTTGCGCCACGATACGGGATATTTCTGAGAGGAAAAGTGCTGAGGATGCCCTGCGTGAAAGCGAAGAAAAATTCCGCCGAATCATCCTCGATTTGGATGAAGCGTTTTATAGCGTAACTCTGGATGGCGTTTTACTGGAACATAATGTTGCATTCAACCGCATTTTAGGAATCGATGAAGAAAAAGACTCCAGGGGAATATTGCTTGCAGAGTACTGGCAAGATATCAAAGACCGGGATATCTACATGGAAGAATTAACTCGGACCGGGCGTATTAAAAACTCTCCAATTAAAGTAAATAAGCAGAATGGTGAACCCTTAACTTTAATGATCAGCGCTCACTTTGTGAACGACAATTCTGGCAGACCTGTTCGTATTGAAGGCGCTTTTTTTGATATTACAGAGCAGCAGAAAACAAAGGAAGCCTTACAGCAAAGCGAGGAACGATACAGAATACTTTTTGAAACCTCCGGAGATGCCAATTTTCTCTGTGATATTTATAAAAATGAGCTGCTTTTTGTAGATTGCAATTCGCAAGCGCAGGAACTTTTTAATGGCAGCCGGGAAGAATTGCTCAATAAAATGCCCTCTGAACTATCTCCCCCGGTGCAACCGGACGGGCGTAATTCTGCTGAAAGTGCGGCGGAGAAAATTCGCAATGCCGTTGCAGGCGAACCCCAACGATTCTACTGGCAACACTGCCGCGTTGATAAAAGCCCGTTTGACGCAGAAGTTACGCTCAATCAACTCACATTGAATGATAAAATATATATCCAGGCCATCGTTCGCGATATTACAGAGCGAAAGAAAGCAGAAAAAGCATTGCAAAATAGCGAGCGCCGCTTCCGGCAATTATTCGAAGATGCACCAATTGGCTTGTGGGAAGAAGAAATTGACGATGTTCTTTTATATTTTGACCAGTTAAGCGCCGATGGTGTCACAGATTTTACCAAACATTTTGAAGACCACCCCGAATCGGTGCTCGAATGTGCACGGCTGCTACAAATTACAAACGTCAACAAAGCCGCCGTGGAATTATTTAAGGCGAATGCAAAAGAAGAACTGCTGGGCACTATGGTCAATACGTTCACTCAAAAATCATTCGAAACTTTTAAAAAAGAGATGATCGTTTTGGCGAACAGGGAGAAATATTTTGAAAGCCCAACGGAAATCAGATCACTGCAAGGCGATATGCTGAGCATCGATTTGCGTTTTATCGTCAGTAAAAATTATTCGGAAAACAGCACGAAGTATGTGGCTCTCGTCTCAGGGAATGACATAACCGAACAAAAAAGAGCAGCCGAACAAATTAAAAATCAGAATATTATTTTAGAAAAGGCTGTAAAAAACGCGCGACAAGAAATGGAAAATTTGATGGAGAAGATGATCCGCCAGGAAAAATTGGCAACCATCGGAAAAGTCTCCGGTAGTATTGCGCATGAGCTGCGGAACCCCCTCGGTGCGATCCGGCAATCCATATTTTTCCTTAAACGGAAAATGGAAGAATCACCGCCAAAAATTCAGAAACACCTGAACCTGATTGATGACGAACTCGCCACCGCCGGAAAAGTTATCGATGATTTAATGGAAATGACACGTGTAAAAACAGTCACAAAAGAAAAAATAAACCTCCCAACTTTTCTTGATGAAATCATAAAACGCTGTGCACTCAATAAAAATATTTCTATCCAGAAGGAAATCCCGGCAAAAATTGCAACCGTTTTAGCGGACCCATTGCAACTGCATCAGGTATTTTTCAATTTAATTACCAACTCCCGCCAAGCCCTCGAACGCGGCGGCACAATAACTATAAAAGTATTGGAAACTAAAAAGAAGGACGCTGTAAAGATTAAAATTTCTGATGACGGACCCGGCATGACTGAAAAAGCGTTGAGCAGCGCCTTCGAGCCATTATTTACTACCAAAGCAAAAGGAACCGGCCTGGGTTTAAGCATTTGTAAACAAATAATTGAAAATCATGAAGGCAAAATAAGTTTGCAAAGCAAACCCGGCGAAGGAGTTACAGTTACGATCATTTTACCATTAAAATAATGCAAAGCAGGTAAAAAATTACATTATTCCTTAATACTTTATTATTTCGCAATAATAAAAAATCCTGTTTTATTGCATTATTATATTTCATATATTCGACGCACTTTTCAAGAAGGAAGAAATGTTCGGTTAATTCCGGAATCCGAACAAAACACGATGGTTGGCAGGATGCCCCAATCTCCATATTCCAATTGCAAAGCAATTAATTTCATGGGAAACCAGACAGTCTTTGAAGGATTTTTAGCAAAGTCAATTTTTGCGATAGGTAGTTTTTAATACGTGCAATCGATTGCAAATAATCAGTTTAATAAATCAAAAAATCCAACTGGGCAGTGTTCAGCAATTGTGCCCAAATTTGTCTGCTCTGGTTATGCTGGGTTGAAATCACTTTTTTATGGCGACTTTTTACAACAGAATAGCTATTAAGTTGGTAACAGATTTAGTGGAACCGGCTTGCATATCAATTCTTTATTTTGTCATCTCATTGAATGAATGATTAATAGATCAATAAATTAGTGAAAAAGATCAAATGGATTCTGGCCTGAAAATTCCAATCGTCGATGACCATAAAGGAATGTGTCAAACCTTGCAGGATATTCTTGAGAAACCGAGAGAAACAGAAAATGGTACGCCGGCATAGCGACAACAATTTCGTATTGGTTGTGGATGATGATGTATCGCAATTAATAACCCTTGAGGATATTCTAAAGGACGAGAAGCTTGAGCCCATTTGCTGCAAATCAGCACAAGAAGCCCTGAAGGCAATGGATTCTTATGATATCAATGTGGCTATTTTAGATTTGCGTTTGCCGGACGACAACGGTCTTGAATTGCTAAAAAAGCTAAAAAAGAAAAATCCTCAGCTCAGGGCGATTATTAATACAGCTTTTGCAACACTGGATTCGGCAATGACGGCTGTGAATGAAGAGGCTTTTGCCTTTGTGAAAAAAATGGGCGATGTTCGTGATTTGTTATCCTATGTTCATCGTGCATTTCACCACCATTTAACCCAGTACAGCGTTGCCCTGGAAATGGATGTAAGCCAACGTACAGCTGAATTATCTTCGATAAACAAAACCCTGCGAAAAGAAATTGCCGTACGCAAAAAAGCTGAAAAAGACGTCCGGGAAAGTCAGAATAAACTGCGCACTCTTATCGAAACAGTGCCGCTTGGTGTTTTCGAATGCGATACAGCAGGCGCCATAACGCAATCCAACTCCACCCTGTCACAGATCACCGGCTTTGGCAAAGATGAAATTTTACAGATGCACATTTGCGACTTCTTTGTTCCCGATCTCGCTAAGGAAACCCATTCACAATTCCTTAAAAAATTGATAACAGAGCAGCCGGAACCCCAACCCTATCTGGCGCAGATTCAAAAAAAAGACGGTTTGGTTGTTGAAATTCAGGTTGATTGGACTTATAAACGCGACGAAAATGCACAATTGCTCGGTTGTGTTTGTGCCCTTTCCGATATTTCCGAACGCAAACAGTTGGAAGACCAATTACGCCACGCCCAGAAGATGGAAACCATTGGAACACTCGCTGGAGGCATTGCCCACGATTTTAACAACGTTTTGGTTCCGATTATCGGCTACACCGAACTGGCAATGAAACAACTCGAAAATGAGAGCGAAGCCAAATACGATTTAAGCCAGGTGATAAATGCTGCCGAACGTGCCCGTGAATTGGTACAGCAAATTTTACTTTTTAGCTACAAAGGCGATCAGGTAAACAAACCCGTTTTTGTTCACGTTATTTTAAAAGAAGCATTAAAATTTTTAAAAGCATCGATTCCATCAACGATTGAAATTCGTGAATTTATCGATGTTCAATGCAGCAAAGTAACTGCAGATCCGACACAAATTCACCAGGTATTTACCAATTTATGTGTTAATGGCTGCGCTGCAATGCAGGAAACTGGCGGTATTTTAGAGGTTCATCTCGACGAGATTGAATTGAATGAAACCGATGTAAAATTTGTCAAACACCTCGAGCCGGGACTGCATGTGCGCTTGCGAGTGAAAGACAGCGGCATTGGAATTGAAAAAGAGAATATTAATCGGATTTTTGATCCATTTTTTACCACGAGGGAAGTTGGGGAGGGCACCGGACTCGGGCTTGCCGTCGTACAAGGAATTGTCACCAGCCATAAGGGGCGAATTACCGTCGAAAGTGAACCGGGTCAGGGTTCCACTTTTACCGTTTTTCTCCCGATCGCCAAACCGGAAAGCGCCCAAGAAAATACAAATAATGTAAAATTAAAAGATAACTCCGACTTGTATCGCGGGAAAGAAAATGTGCTGATCGTTGACGATGAAATCTCAGTCATTAACATACTTCAGCGCATGCTCGAACACCTGGGATATCAGGTCACCTCCTTTTCCGACAGCCTTAAAGCCATCGATGCTTTTCGCCAGCGTCCAAATAATTTCGATATTATTATCACCGATCAGACAATGCCAAAACTGACAGGGATTGAGTTGGTAAAAAAGGCGCATAAAATTCGTTCCGGTATCCCAATTATTCTGACGACCGGGTACAGCGAGAAGGTCACCCCCGACACGATTGCACAATTTGGAGTCCAGGCCTTGCTTAAAAAACCCTTCGAACTAAGCGATGTTGGTGAGACCATCAGGCATGTATTGCAGTAGATCAGCCAAACTTCCCCTTATTTTCCATAAAAGACACGAATTACCGCACCCAAATTAATCGAGTTTTGAGCGTCAATTGAGCTTCCTAATCCACAAAAAGTTGATCTATCAGCTTAATCGCCGCTCAAAATTCTGAATCAGGGTTTCGTCGCCTGAATGCTCGCAGATACCAAATAATCATCGACGCTGCTCCCCGGCACCCATTCTTTGATAAATTCCCTGCTGGCTTCCTGCGGTTCGATCCGAATATCGATAAATCCAGCATTTTTCAACATCGCAGATAAATCATCAAGCAAAGAGGCCCCGGCGATACACGCCGAATAGAGATCCATATTTTCACGGACTTCTTCCGGAAGCTCGACGGTTGCAACAATATCAGAAATAGCCAGCCGCCCGCCCGGCTTGAGAACGCGCAAGGCTTCGTTGTAAACTTGCTGCTTGTCCGGGGATAAATTAATGACGCAATTGGACATAATTACGTCGATGGAATTGTCCGCAACCGGCAAGTGCTCTATTTCACCCAATCGAAATTGAACCTGATTTGAGCCCGCTTTTTCCGCGTTGGCACGCGATTTTGCGATCATTTCCGGCGTCATATCGACACCGATAACGGTGCCTGTTTCGCCGACAGATTGGGCAGCGAGAAAACAATCAAATCCGCCGCCACAGCCAAGATCGAGCACAGTTTCACCGGTTTTCAAAGAGGCGATCGCTTGCGGATTTCCGCAACCAAGGCCCATATTCGCGCCTTCCGGGATGGCGTCAACTTCGGCCTGCGAATACCCCAGATTTTTGGAAATCTGGATTGGATCGACTTTATTTTGACCACCACCGCAACAACCGCTTCCTTCAGCTTTTGCAATTTCAGCATAATTCTCGCGTACGACGGTCAGAATTTTTTGTTTATTTTCGTTCGCCATTGTGTAACTCCATTTTAAAAATAAATGTGTTTTGCTGTTTGATTCTATAGACGCGAAAACTCAAAAAGGACGCATTTTTTTTGATCACCGGCCATCCAATTTCCTTCATAATTATCATGTGAGATGCCGCGCACTTATTTGATTTTGTTATAATTGTGAAGCTCATAATATTTCGCGGATTTGACAAAAAGCCAATAAGTGCGCGGCATCTGTTCTCCAGATCATGATTGATCGAGGGCAGATAACCGGTTGAATTAATCCGTCCAGTCGAAATTTTTTTCAATCGTGAATATAGCAATCTGAGATTAAATCACATATTGAAATATCACAATATATTGCAAAGGACGCCCATAGATGTCGGCTTATTTTATTAGGAAAATCATACTCCTATTAAATTGATTTAAATAAACAAACGAATAAGTTTAAAAATTAAGTGGACTTGCATAAATTCTACTTGACTCTCACTGAATTTTACCTTTATTAGTATTGTAGTTCGAATAAAATTGAGCATAAAAAACCTCTCTTCCTTAAAAATTCCATCCTTCAAAAAAGGACTATCCAATGCATAATGACAAACTCGATGAAATTGATGTTAAAATACTCGAAATTTTGCAGCGCCAGGGTAGAACCAAAAGGAACGAACTCGCTGAAGCCGTCAGTTTATCCATCCCATCCATCAGTGAGCGGCTTCGGAAACTTGAAGAAAACGATGTTCTGGAAGGATATTATGCCGTTGTCAACGCAAAAAAAGTTGGATTGAGTGTCACTGCATTTATCCTGATTCAAGCTGATTCTTCGAAAAAAAATGCAGACTTTGTTGGCAAAGCGCTGGAGCACCCTGAAATTTTAGAATGCCATTCCATCACCGGGGAAGGTTCGCACGTGCTTAAAATCAGGACCAAAGATACAGAAACATTGGAAAGATTGATCTACCTTATTCATTCATGGGGTGGTGTTAAAGATACACGTACAATGGTCGTGCTTTCCAGTGCGAAAGAATCATCCGTCCTTCCACTCAACTATTTGCAGGCCAAACAGCGAAAATAAAACCAACCGGGATTGAATTAAAAACGAACCACCTGCCGATTAAATCATCAGCACAGTTCCCGCCCCATTTCCTTGCTTGCTTTTGCAGCGCTTATCTCGTATTTTAGCTGCCCGGAAATATAAATGCAAGGATTCCTGATGCCCTTAAAAACAAGACTTAAAACATTGTATAATAAACTGCCCGAACCCGGTGATTCACTTGAAATCGCACCCGGCGTGAACTGGATTTGCATGCCTTTGCCCTTCCTGCCTGCCTTCATCAATTGCTGGCTGCTCGAAGCAGAAGATGGCTTTACGCTCATCGATACCGGAGTTAATAATTCCAAAACAAAAAAAATCTGGGAGAGTATTTTAAGAAAGCAATGCACAGAAAAACCCCTGAAAAGGCTCATAATTTCCCATTTCCACCCGGATCATATAGGGCTGGCTGGCTGGTTTGTGCAAAAATTTCAAGTGCACCTTTTAATGCCACAGCCAGAATGGCTTTACGCCCGTGCACTCTATCTTTTGCCGGATACCACGCTGGGAGAAATTATGGTCGATTTTTACCGCCGGTGCGGCTGTGAAAGCGAATTTCTCGACTATGCCAACAAAGGTGGAAATACTTACGCACACTCAATTTCGGCAATTCCACACAACTTCAGGCGGATTGAGAAACACCAAAAATTGCATTTAACAGAATCCAATTGGTTCACAGAATGCAGCTCTGGTCACTCCCCTGCACAACTAACGCTTTACAATCAGGAACACGCGCTGCTCATTGCCGCCGATCAAATATTACCGCACATCAGCCCCAATATTAGCGTCTGGCCGGAAGAGCCCTTTGGCAATCCCTTGCAGCATTATCTCGATTCGCTCAAAGATTTTGAGTATTTCAATGCCGACGTAACTATGCTTCCCTCACATGGATATCCGACTAAAAATATTCCACAGCGGCTGAGGCAGCTCGCCCACCATCATGATGAACGCCTGGAAATTATTTACAATTCCTGCAAAAAACCGCAAACAGCCTCGGAGGTTGCCGCGGCCATGCTTGGCGGGGAAGTAGGCCTGCAACATGTCTTTTTTGCAGTTGGCGAAGCCCTGGCGCACCTCAACTATCTGGTCGAAAAAGGTGAAATAATTCGATCAGTGAATAGTAAAAATGTGTGGAACTATCAGCAGAAATAATCCTTTTCCCGAAAATAATGTGTGAATTATCGTTTTAAGTTTGGCCATGGCCAATTTCTTTTGGCTTGGAAAATAAATTTAAAAATCAGCATGGTATCATAAAAAAATTTTGCACTTCCTGATTTATTTTTTAAGTTAATTAACCCGAAAAATAGTGATATTTATGGAGGTTTCGTGGACAGAAGATCATTTATCAAAAAGAGCGCAGTGGTTTCATTTGCAGCAACGCTGCCAACAGCGATTGCGTGTAACCGACACTATGATTTTGATATTATAATTCAAAACGGATTGCTCTACGATGGTTTTTCTGCGAATCCTGTCAACGCTGATTTGGGCGTAAAAGATGGTAAAATAACCGCAATCGGAATGTTAAAAAATAAGAGCGCCAGACGCCAGATCGATGCTAAAAACCGTGTCGTTTGTCCCGGTTTCATCGATATTCACGGACACAGCGATGATGATTTACTCGTTGACGGGCGGGCCCTTTCGAAAATCCACCAGGGTGTTACAACTGAAGTGGTTGGTCAGGATGGCGGATCCATGGCACCCCTCAACAATGCCATGATTGAAGCCCGGGAAAAATACTATAAAGAGCGGTATGGTTTGGAGGCGATGTGGAGCGATTTTTCCGGGTATTTTTCCGTTCTGAAACAACGTGGAATTTCGATGAATCTCGCCAGCATGGTTGGCGCCGGCACATTGCGAGAAAATGTTATTGGCATGGCAGACAGACCCGCTACCGCCGATGAATTGAGCCAAATGCAGCACCTTTTTGCCGAAGCCCTGCAACAGGGCGCCCGGCATATTTCCACCGGACTCGAATATACGCCAGGCAGCTTTGCCTCAGAAGACGAACTGGCGCAACTCGTTTCCGTGATGCAGCCCAATGGGATTTATGCCACCCACATGCGAAACGAGGACGATCGTGTTGTGGAAGCGATCCGCGAGGCGATAGCAATAGCTGAAAAAGGAGGCGTGCGACTTCACATCAGCCATCTCAAGGTGCAGGGTGAGCGCAATTGGCACAAACTGGAGGAAATCATCCACCTTCTCGATGCAACCAGAAATCGGGGATTGCATGTTACCTGCGATCGCTACCCATACGTCGCGTACAGCACAGGCTTGACCAATTTATTTCCCTTGTGGTCACGCGAGGGTGGGCGTGAGGAATTTATCAAACGCCTGCAAAATCAAGGTCTGCAAACACAAATCCGTAGCGCAGTTGATGAAAAAATCGCCTCCCTTGGGAGCTGGAATGCCGTGCAAATATCTTCTCTGGGAAAAAACACAGCCTTCGTTGGAAAAAGACTCGGAGATTTGGCAGAGGAATCCGGGAAGCCGCCCTTTGAATTCTTGTTGAATTTGATGATTGATGAAGGCGGCCGCGGCGGCATGGTGGGATTTGGGATGAGCGAAGAAAATACGGCGGCGATTTTACAATATCCCTTCACAGTAATCGCCTCGGATGGTTCTGCCCTGGCTGAAAAAGGACCGTTGGCAGAAGGCAATCCTCACCCCAGAAATTTTGGGACTTTTGCCCGTGTTCTTGGCCATTATACCCGCGATAAAAACATTATAAATTTATCAGAAGCCATTCGCAAAATGACCGCATTGCCTGCCGATATTTTAGGCTGCGAAGACCGAGGCAGAATTAAACCGGGTATGTGGGCCGACATCGTGGTTTTTGATCCCGATAAAGTTAAAGACAAGGCCACTTTCGCCCAGCCAAAACAATTCAGTGAAGGCTTCAAACTTGTTCTTGTCAATGGCATTCCCGTTTTGGAAAATGATGAACACCTGGGCACGAAACCCGGTGTCATTCTTTAAACAGGGCCTATTTATGCAAAAATTGAGCTTGATCACAGGAAATAGAATAAAATGAATCCAATTGCAATTCCAAACCGAATTGACTTCTACCATGCAGAACTTTCCGGTTTTTTTAATAAATATAAAATTTCTCCAGAGAAACCGCACACCCTTAAACATAAACAATTAATCAATTATCTACAGAAATTTGCCCAGGATTATCCCAATGATTTTAAGCTCGATTTTCTGGGGGAATCTGTTGAGAACCGCAGTATTTACCACGTAACGATGGGCACCGGGACACGCTCAATTATGATGTGGTCGCAAATGCACGGGAACGAACCGACGGCCACGAACGCGCTGGTTGACATTTTCAATTTTCTTCTCCAGGAAAAAGAACACCCTTTTGTCCAGGAAATTCTGCAAGGTGTCACTATTCATTTTATACCCATGCTCAATCCCGATGGCGCCGAAGTTTTCTTGCGGCGCAACGCACAAGGGCTCGATCTCAATCGTGATGCGCGGGAACTGGCCACACCGGAGAGCCGCATTTTAAAATCTTTGCATGATCGATTGCGACCGGATTTTGGATTCAATTTGCACGATATGAATGGCCGCCGCACAATTGACGGCACCAATAAATTAATTGCAATCGCGCTCATGGTACCGCCCTTTGACGAAAATGACAACAACAGCCCCAGCCGAATCGAAGCCAAACGCATTGCTTCAGTAATGCAACAGGCTTTATCACCGTATATTTATGAGCATATTTCCCGTTACGACGCGGATTTTATGCCGGCGGCATTTGGTGATAATTTTCAATCGTGGGGCATGCGAACCGTTCTGCTTGAAACGGGCGGGTGGTATGATGAAGGGCCGGAATTTTTGGTCAAACTCAATTTTATTGCGATTCTTGAAGCCTGCCATGCCATCGCTACCGAAACTTACAAACAAGCCAATCCTGGTTTATATGATGCCCTGCCGTTGTATGACAAAGAGCTTTTTGATTTGTTGATAAAAGGGGCAAAAATCATCGATGGAATCAATCCGGATCCTTTTAAGTGTGATTTAGGTGTTAATTTTGTCGAATCCACGCACAACGGAGAGGTCAAACAACAGGGTGTTTTTACGGACCTTGGCGACATGCACTCATTTACAGCAAAAAAAGAAATCGATGGCGCCGATCTGCTTGTGGTACCCGGATTAATCGGATTGCTTCCCGCTGATTGTGGAGATTGTTTTCTTGATGATAATTTTGTCAATGAATATTTGCAACGTGGATACACGACACTACTGGTAGAATATGATCTGCAACCAAATAAACGCCTGAAAACGAAAATGGACAGGCTCGCCAACCAAGCATTGAGGATCAATATTGCATTCGTAGTGTCGATGGATACCTTAGCCGATATCTCCTTAAATGAACAAGCTACCGTGTTGGGTGACGCTCTGGCTGATGGTGCCATCGCAGTGCTTTTGCATGAAAATACTCATTCGCAATACCACCCGCTGACAGAAAAAATTGTCCATTGGCTTCACCGGCCACAATTCTGTGCAAAAGCCATTCTGGCCGAAAAAAATTGGGCCGATTTACTCAACGAATATGACACGACAAAGCATTCCCAACTTTTTCTCAAAAAAGGACTGTTGGGACGGGGACGGATTCGAATTAATGATTTCGCGGACCTGGTTGTTTACAAATTGGATAAATCCCAATCGGGCCTTAAAGTGAATGAGCCGGAATATGTATTTATAAATGGACACAAAGCCTATTCCAAAAATAAAAGCGATGCATATGAAAAACAGGGTGTTATTTTATTGAGATAGACGATTCGTAACAATGATTAAATATGTCCAAATAAGAAAAAAATATTCTGGTTCGCATCCACGATCAAAATAATGTATGGTTATTTCAGCAGGACTCAATTAAATTTCGGGAAATAGCCTTTTTCGACAAAAAAATTTCGAAATCAATGTTTTTTTATTATATTGAGAGACAGCACACAATATTAATTTTATAAGAGGAAAATCCAATGAAGTACAAGTTATCATTCATTGCAATGACATTTTTAGCGATAATGTTCGCCTGTGAACAAAATGAACCGGTTCAGAAACAAGGAGCTAACACTTCCGGTCCACAGCAAGTTACGGTGGAGGAAGTCATACAGGCAAAATCATACACATATTTACAAGTTAAATCCCCGGCAGCGAGCTACTGGTTGGCTTGCGCAAAAACTGAGGTGTCAAAAGGGGAAGTTATTTATCATACCCAGGGTCTGGAAATGCGGGATTTCCGTAGTAAAGAACTGGACAGAACTTTTGATAAAATTTATTTCATCCAATCCATCAGCCGGCAACCGCAAGCAGCCAATCCCGGCATGGTGATGAATTCACCGCAGCCCGGCAATAAAATGCAGATGCAAAGCAGTGCAGCCGTTGGGACAGTTGAAGGCGAAATATCGCTGAGTGAGTTATTTGGTGACATGAAAAAATACGAAAATAAAAGGGTGACGGTATCTGGAGAAGTCACTAAATTTTTGCCCGAAATAATGGGTAAAAACTTCCTGCACATTCAAACCAAAGGGGATGATGGTAAGAATCTTGACCTTTCCATCACAACTGCCGACAAAGTCAACGTAGGCGCAAATGTGACTTTTGCAGGCAAAATAACCCTCAATAAAGATTTTGGTGCCGGGTATTTCTATGAAATAATTATGGAAGATGCGCAACTGCAATCAGGAAATTAAAGAAAATTTTTTCGAATATAAAATCCATGCGTAACTTGTTTTTCGCATGGATTTTCTCAACCTATTTTTACCCCGGAAATCCAGGCCATTTTCACCTTTCACAAAGCAAAAATCAACAAAATCGTGCACTAAAAATTATAAAAGCGCTATTGTGGAGCTTCAAGCTTAATTTTGTGAGTTGCTTAGCAATGCACGCACTTTTTAATTAGGCGAAAAAGTTCGTAGTTCAGCGCGTGCTCTGAAAATACACATCTGCAAACAGCGCACGCTCTGAACTACCAGCTCATGCTCCAACCTGAAAAATTCTCACGCAAAGGCACTAAGTCCGCAAAGAAAATATTTAAATAACGTGAGTTCGGTATAAGAAGAATTGGGACAAAACGAATTAATTATAGGATATAGTCCGAAGGCGTCCCGCCGAGGATAACGCACGAAACGCTCGGCGAGACGCCTTCGCTCTATTATAATTATGCTGGGCAAAGAATGTTACAGCTTACATCGAACTCACGTTAAATACTTTTAAAACTTAATTTTGTGGGCTCTGTGGCTTCGTAAGAGATAATTTTAATGGAAAATTTAGTTTTTCTAAACATTTTATCTCAAATATCGAATTATCAATAGGTTAAGAATATTTTATTCTGACTATCCAAATAACTCCGCAAGGATAACTTACTATTTTATAAAGCCAAACTACAAATCACTCGAGTTTACACGAATTTTTTTTAACGGGCCTGTATTTTCAATTATTTTTATTCGTAATATTTGCGAAATTAGCGGACAATTATCTATTAATCATAATTTTAAGTTTGCTGACTTATTTGGATAACCAGAATATTTTTTCAAATATATAAGAATAAAGCAGGCTCAATATTAAAATGAACCATCCACATTTTTAACTTGAAGAACCAAAAGTAATAATTATGAAAAAGAAATTCTACCAAAGTATCGCTGACTATTACGACCACATCTTTTCGTCGAGCTCGAATCAGGCGGAATTTATCGTTGCGCAAATGCACAACCACGGCCTGGATAAACATTTATTGGAAATTGGTTGTGGCACCGGCAATCTTTGCTGGCAACTATCAACATTTTTTAACAAGGTTACAGCCATCGACCTCGATGCACAGATGCTACAAAAAGCCGCTGAAAAAGCTCCTCACTTTAAAAATAAAATCGATTTCTATGAGCTGGACATGCTCGGGATTGGTCAAAAATTCAGCAAAACTAAATTTGATGCAATCATCTGTTTTGGCAACACCATGGTACATTTGCGTTCACTTGCAGAAATAAAACGTTTTATCCAGCAAGTGCAACAATGCCTCACTCCATCGGGAAAGTTTTTTATTCAAATTGTAAATTATGACCGAATTCTGCAACAAAACATTGAAGTATTGCCAATGATTGAAAATGATATTATCCGATTTGAACGCAATTACCTCTACCACGCCGATCGCAATAAAATCGAGTTCAAAACATATTTGACCGTCAAAAATCAAGATATGCAAATTGAAAACAGAGTTGAGCTCTATCCGTTATTAAAGCAGGAGCTGGAAGATATCTTTCTATCACTTGGATGCAGAAAAACAAAATTTTACGGTGATTTTAAGAAAGCCGAGTGGACAAAATCGAGCATGGCTTTGATTGCTGAAATTGATATTTGACAGAGTGAATCATCCTTCAATTGAAGGATTTGTGCCGGCAATTACTCTTTGTCTGATTTAATAATTTTTATAAAAAATTTATGTGCAGAATTCTTTATGCACGACCTCAATTTTGATAGAACTTTCGATCACTCTTTCCGTAACGCAATCGCGGGGCTGCTAAACCAGCACAATCTAAACGTTTGAAACTTTGGTACAAATTTTGTGTTTCCATAAATTGTCAATTATATCGCAGAAACATCAGAAAAACATGTAACCAGGTTTTATTTTCGGGTAAAAAACAATCAATATTATGAGGAGGAGAGATGAAGAAAAACTGCAGCCAATTCGCTCTGGTTGTGATGTTATTTATTTTGCCATCGCTGTTAATTGCACAACATTTTACCACCGGTCTCAACTTTACACTCGGAAAACCGCAAGGTGATTTCGAAAAAAATATCGACCGCAACGGTTACGGCGGGAGTTTATTTTTTATGGGACATTTGCCCAACAGTCCTTTTGCGGCAGGTGTCGAAATTGGCATTCTCAACTACGGCCACGAATCCCGTGACGAACCCTTCAGTACCACAATTCCGGATGTCACTGTTCAAGTAAATACCGACAACAATGCTGTCCTTTCCAGCCTGTTTCTGAGACTGCAGCCACAGCACGGCTTTTTTCGTCCCTACGTCGCAGGTTCTATTGGATTTAGCTATTTTTATACCGAAACTTCGATTAAAGATGATGATTTTGATGACATGGAGGATATTGCCAGCACAACAAATTTCGATGATTTTACCTTCAGTTATGGCGGAGATTTTGGCACTTCGGTTTTATTATACAGCGGTTCGATGAATAAAAATGCTGAATACCAACGCCCGATGGAAATTCTATTCGACTTTAAAGCCCGTTATTTAAACAGCGGCGAGGCGGAATATCTGAAACAGGGATCGATCCGTCGCGAAAACGGCAAGGTGACTTTTGACGTCAATCGATCGCGAACAGAAATGATAACCTACCATTTTGGCTTCGTATTTCGGTTTTAAAATTGCATCCTGCCTTTATTTTATCAATGGAGGCAGGCTCTGCCTTTTTCCCACCTCCTTCCCTCATTTTCTTTTCTGAACAATTATTTGGATATCCATTCCTGAAACATTATATTCTTCTTCCAAAATTAAAATATTCGAACCGGAGGATTTTTTGTGGCTGGTGATACAAAACAGCATTTCATCATCGGAACGGCCGGGCATATCGACCACGGCAAAACGGCGCTCGTAAAAGCGCTCACCGGAACCAACACCGACCGCTTAAAAGAAGAGCAAGCCCGCGGTTTGACAATCGATATTGGTTTCGCGCATTACGGAGAAAATGCCACAATCATCGATGTGCCCGGGCACGAAAAATTCGTGAAAAATATGGTTGCCGGCGTCTCAACCATCGACCTGGTGCTATTCGTTATCGCAGCCGACGACGGCGTGATGCCGCAAACCCGGGAACATTTGGATATTCTCAATATTTTGCAAATCCGCAAAGGCATCGTAGTTATAAATAAAACAGATCTCGTTGAGTCCGACTGGATCGAGTTAGTGGAAGATGATGTCAAAAATCTGCTGATCGGCACCTGCCTCGAAAAAGCCCCGCTGTTGCGGGTTTCATCCATTTCCGGCAATGGCATTCCCGAGCTGAAAAAAACAATTGATACAACATTGGAAAAATTACCACCGCGCCACGACCGCGGCGTTTTCTGGATGCCGGTCGATCGCAGTTTTTCAATGAAAGGTTTTGGGACGGTGGTTACCGGGTCCATTCTTTCCGGCGTTTTACACACGGGAGATGAAATCGAACTCCTGCCACAAGGCAAAAAAAGCCGTGTTCGTGGCATCCAAAAACACAGTTCTGCAGTAGAAAATGCAAAAAGTGGTGACCGGGCGGCGATCAACTTGCATGGCTTAACGAAAGACGAAATCGCACGGGGCGATGTGCTTGCGGCGCCAGCCCTGTTCAAAGCATCAAAAAAAATTCAGGGCAAAGTGACGCTGCTTAAAAGCAGTCCCGACTTGAAATCCAATGCCCGCGTGCGCATTCACCTTGGCACGGCTGAAATTATGGGCCGGATTCGGCCATTGCAGGGGCACAAAATTACGGCGGGAGCCACCTGTTTTGTGCAGATAACACTGGAAAAACCAATTGCAGCACGGCGGCTCGATTTATTTGTCGTGCGCCAATACTCACCGATGTTCACCATTGGTGGGGGCGTCATTCTCGATACACAACCGGGATTGCTGCAGAAAAAACATCTCAGTGAAACGATGCAACGCCTGCAATCTCTGGAAAAAGAAGATCCGGCCGAACTTGTCCAAGAACAATTTTTACGCGTTGCTTCCGGAATAATGACCAATCAGGAAGTTGTTTCGAGAACAGGGTTGGCAGAAAATATAGTCGCCGATGCGATAGCCACATTGGAGAAGCAGCAGATTCTCCTGCGAATTAGCAAAAAAGGATTGGCGCACACGGTTCGCTACCAGCAATCCTGGCAGCGGATTAACCAGCTCCTGCTTGAATTTCACGAGAAAAATCCTATTCAGATCGGCTATAGCAAAGCCGAATTAGCGCAAAAACTGGATAAAAATTTATCACCGCAATTCACCCAATTCGCCATCGAAAAAATGGTTGCAGAGAACAAAGTGCGCGAAAGAGCCGGATTTATCGCCCTGGCCGCATTCGAAATTTCACTTTCAGATCAACAGAAAGATTTAAAGAATGAGATTGCCACCAAACTCCTGCAAGACCGGTTTAGCCCATCATCAGTGGATGAATTAGCGGGTCATTTCAATATCAAACCGGAAGCGGTTGCGGCCCTGTTGAATCTCCTCGTGGTTGAAAAGACTGTGCTGCGCCTCAGCAATGATTTTTATTTTCACCAAAAACCCGTTGCAATCGCCAAAGAAAATTTAATCCACTATTTTCAAAAAAACGATAAAATTACTATTTCTGAATTTAAAACATTAATCGACGATGCCACCCGTAAATATGCCCTGCCACTGCTCAATTATTTTGATTCAATTGAAGTGACCAGCCGCGATGGCGACGTTCGCTACCCTGGAATTGGAGCTGAAGAATGAACAACCCTATCCATTACATCCCTATTTTTACAACTATAATCGCAGTCTTTTTCAGCCTGAAAATGTGGAAACACTGGCGGCAAAAACCGGAGGCGCTTTACTTATTTTGGTGGTTTATCGGTGTCGTCGCCTTTGGCCTCGGGACCTTAGTAGAAAGTCTCACAACACTGTTTGGCTGGAATGTTATTGTTTTCAAAATGTGGTACATCAGCGGTGCATTACTCGGTGGGGCACCATTGGCCCTCGGGACTGTTTATTTATTGATGAACGATTCAGCCGCCCACCGCTGGATGGTCGCCGTGATATCACTGATTATTATCGCCAGCATTTGCGTCAGTTTATCCCCAATTTTATATGAGCAGGTTGAAATGACGCGGCTCTCCGGCAAAGTGTTGCAGTGGCAATGGGTCCGGTTATTTTCACCATTTATCAATGGCTTCGCCTTCATTTTCCTCGTCGGTGGCGCTGCCTGGTCAGCCTGGAAATATTGGAAATTGGGCGATAAATTTAAAAACCGTTTCAGCGGCAATGTTTTTATTGCAATCGGTGGATTACTCCCCGGGATTGGCGGTGCTTCTGCCCGTGCTGATTTTGTTGAAATACTCTATATCACAGAATTTATCGGGCTTATATGTATTTGGCTGGGCTACTGGATCATCGCGAGAGACCATAAAATTTCACTGCACAAAAAACAGGCATAATATTTTTCACGACCTGCCTTCGTGCTTCATATGAGTAAAAATGATGTTAAAAATAGCAATCGATGAAAACATCTCCCACGCCGCTGAAGCCTTCGGTGAATTGGGAGAAATTCAGCTTGTATCTGCCCACGAAATAACACCGGCCACGCTGCAAAAAACCGATGCACTCATCGTGCGATCAACTGTCCGAATCGATGAAAAATTACTTTGCAATAGCCCGGTAAAGTTTGTCGGCACCGCCACAATTGGCACCGACCACGTCGACGAAACTTATTTAAACGAGGCTGGGATCGCTTTTGCAAGCGCCGCCGGGTGCAATGCCAACGCGGTTGCGGAGTATGTGTTTACAGCACTTTCGCATTTGGCAGTAAAAAGAGGCATGCAACTTTCAGAATGCACGCTTGGCGTTGTTGGTGTCGGCCATGTAGGCAGTCGCGTTGTTCGCCTGGCAAAAGCATGCGGACTGCGCGTGTTGCAAAATGATCCCCCGTTGGCACGGCAATCAGAAAACCACGACTTTGTTGAACTCGAAGAACTCATGCAAGCTGATATCGTAACACTGCACGTCCCCCTAACTATGGATGGCGGGGATAAAACATGGCATTTGTTTGAAGCAAATCAATTGGAAAAATTGTCTGAAGATGTTGTTTTGATAAACGCTGCGCGCGGTGCCGTGATTGACAATCAGGCGCTTTTAGCCTGGAAAAAGGAGAACACAAACGCTGCTTTAATTCTTGATGTTTGGGAAGATGAACCGGACATTGCATTGGATTTACTCAGCACCACCGAAATTGCTACTCCGCACATTGCCGGATATTCTATGGAGGGGAAAGCAAACGGAACCGCGATTATTTACCAGGAATTTTGCCGGCATTTTGATATCCAGGCAAACTGGCAGCCGCGACTGCCTGCGCTTAACTCAGGGACAATTGTGGTACGGGGTGATGCCGGTATCGAATCTGCTCTGGCACAAAGTTGCGGTGCAACTTACAACTTACTGCAGGATGATGCAGCGCTTAGAAAAATTGAAATGGAAAATCCGGATCAACGAGCAGACTATTTTCATGCATTACGAAAGAATTATGCCCTGCGCCGGGAATTTTTCAACTATCATCTCCGGCTGGAACCGATGGATATCAACCTAGCTCTCATGCTCAACGCATTTAGGTTTCAGGTAGAGAATTGAAGCCGCCATCAAAATTAACTTTGCGCGTTCAACGACTCTTTTACCTTGCCTCTTTTTGCAAACTTTCGTTTATTGAAAACTCTTCGGGAGCGCATGCACACCTGGTGGTGGCCGCGGTCTTCAAAACCGTTGTGTCCTGGTTCTGCCCGGGCAGGTGGGTTCGATTCCCACACGTTCCCGCTATTTGTTTTAATCAGAATAAGATTATTCCATCCTCTTTGTAGTAGTCCGACATCACTGTTCTTCGTCTCACATTTTCTCCATGAAAGTGGTAGCCTCGTGTCCGGGTTAAGCTCGCTCCAGTCCCATTTAATCTGTCAAAGTAGTATTAATAAAATTTTCTTTTTGTAAATTTAACAAGACCCTTGCTGTTGTTCCCGTATCAATTTTACTGCTAAACTTGAGCTGGCCGTTGTGTGCTTTAACGATACTACGACAAATTGCAAGCCCCAGGCCTGAACCGCTTTCCGATTTCTTTACATTTTTTCCACGATAGAACTGTGTGAAGATATTTTTCAAATCTTCGTGTAAAATTCCACGGCCATTGTCACGAACCGTGAATAGTGCATGGTTCCGGTGGTTTTCCAATGAAACGAAAATGCTTCCATTTTTTGGTGTGTATTTGATTGCGTTGTCAAGTAGATTAAAAACAAGTTCTATAAGCCTGTTTGGATCGCCAGTCAGTACACAATTGTCGTCAATCTTGTGGTTCAAACAAATTTCCTTACGCACCGCTTGCCGTTTGGCCAGTTCAATTTGCTGCCAGCATATGTCGGAGAAATCAATTCCTTTTTGCAGATAGACGAGGTTCCCGGCATCGGCTTGAGCGAGACTGAGTAAATTATCAACTGTTTTGCAGAGGCGATCTGTCTCCTCCGCGATAATTAACAAGGCTTCCCGGAAAGTCTTCTCTTTATTATCATGCCCGAGAGCAACTTCAGTTTCACCCCGTATTATCGTTAATGGTGTGCGCAATTGGTGTGATGCATCCGTGACGAAAGCAGTTTTCAAGTGGTTTATTTTTTCCAGTTTACTATTTGCCTTTTTCAGGTTTAACTCAGAGGCTTTAAGAAGCTTGTGCCTTGACTGCACCTCCTTCATCATTTCCGTAAAATTGCTGGCGAGGAGCCCAACTTCATCATTGGATGAAATATCGACTTTCCCGGAAAAACTTCCGTTTTCAATTATATTTTTCATCCGTTTTTGAAGTTGATGAAGAGAATTTGTTATTCGTTTTGAAGTAATATGAATAAACAGATATCCAAGCAGAAATGAAACTATCGATACCAGGACAGAAACGGATCGAAATTTGGAAAGTTGTGTGTTTAAGGATTCCAAACTATATCCCAAAATCAACCGCGCAAAGTTACGTTTGCTATCTTCGCTGACAATATCATTTTCAATAAATATAAAACTCTTTTTCAGGGTAGAATAAACAGGATCCGTCTCTGAAAATTGGGCTGGAACTTGTATAGAATTGGGATTGTAAACGGCAAATTTATTTTGATTATCATCCAATAAGACAATAAATCCAACATTTGAATCAATTTGTGTCCCTTCAAATATTTTTGTCACAAGATCAAATCGGCGTTCTTCTAAGGCCCGGCTTATCGCCAAAGAAATTAGTTCAGCCGTTTTAATTGCACTTCCTTCAAATGCCTGTAAAAGCGACTTCTTATGTTCTCTCGTAAAATAATAGGAACTCAAAGTGATCATGAATACCAAGGCTATGACCATAGGTAAAATAAATTTTTTTCGAATGGAGAAAAAACGCCGATTATTAGACATAAGATGCACTTGGTAGCTAAGTAGATTGCTAAATGATCTGGCTTAAAGACATTTTATCAATTACAAAATTAAAACTCAATATATAACGCATTGTGCAAAATTCGAACAAGTTGACTCCGCGATATTGCGTTGAAGTCATTCCGACAATCAATATGCCGGAATCTATATTTTTACTTTAACCTTGATATTTTCCCGCTAAAAACTCGCGGGGATGACAAAATTGGTGAATAAAAATAACAATTTAGAACAAACTATGGAACTCACACTATTGTGTACTACGGATCAATATATATTGATGAACAATACATTTTTATTTTGATTCGAAGATGAAAAATAACAGGATGAAACCCAGCGTTAATCGTGTTCAAGTCTATATCCTCTTTGCAGATAACTCTTATTTTCAATCACCAGCGCTTTTAGCGAATCACTTTTGAGTTGTTTGAAAGTAGCGAGCGGCAAAAACCCAACACCGCGTTTTTGCTTTAAGAGAAAATCGACGAATCTCTGCAAATCAGAAAAATTTTTTGGGGGCAGCACTCGTTCCCCTGCGAAAATTAACCTTAACCAATGCTTCCCGACAGCGAATGAATTCATTCCATATAATTGACCATAAAATTGATCACTGACAGGTTCAAACTCAACGACCTGTAACGGCTGGGCAGCAGGAGCGTTAATTACCTGTCCCTTGAATAATTTATGCAAATCTTTCCGTGAAAGGCTATCGATAGCACAATCTTTATGCGCAACAATAACGAACTGAGCCGAAACCGTTCCAGCAGTTGCCAGCGAGATAAATAGAAAGATAAGTACAAAATTTCGCACAAATATTACTCTTGTATTTTTGTTGTCATCCTGTTTGAACTTTTAAAAAACAACAGCAAGCGAAGCTATCGCTTGAACATAGTTTTGCCGTTGGGAATAATTATCATGCCAGAAATGGACTTCCGCTTTAATAAGCGATCTTTTGATAATTTGATAATTGGTTGCAATTGTGATGTCGCGGACTCGATCATTTTTCAATTTGCGGTCCGGGTCGAAAACATCATAGCGGATTAAAACTGTCTGTCGTTTTAAAAGTAAATAAGCAAGCTCGCCATAAGCCGCATTTGCAATCTGCAGATAAGCCGTCTTCTCGACTTTCCCCAGACGGGAATGAGCGAATTCACCAGTTAACCGCCAACGCTTCTTTTCAAATCGTAAATCAAATGAGTGTGAAGTCTGCCGGCTATGAAAAACACGCCCATTTTTATCCGTGTAAACAGAATAACCGAATTTTAATCCCCGGGAGGGCAGTTCGAATAATAAACGTGAGCCAAGCCCCTTATCCTTGTTATCATCATTTTCAAACGAATTGGTTCCACGACCATTGGATATAAACACCTTATATTCAATAGAATAGATATTTTTTTCGATTCGCCCCAGCGCAACTATCCCAAGTGAAAATTTTGAATAAAATCGTTGCACTTGTCCTAATAAATTGCGGTGTTTCCCATAAATGGAATAGGGAAGCACGGAAGTATCAAAGGCCGGTGCTGCATCGTGTATTTCGTTATAAATGCCATAAGGCGTTAAATATTTGCCAAATCGGAATTTCAATTTTGGCGAAAGAGCATATTCAAACCAGGCCCTTTCCAGGCGAAGGGAGCCCGATGAATTTTCAGAGTCATACATTCCAAGATTCTCTTCACTTGGTAAATCGGTGCCGTGCTCCCACTCAATTTCCCCGAAGACGCGTGCCCGGGGATTGAGCAAATAATTGCCCATGATATTGAAATGATGCAGATCAAATGTCCCCAGCTCGGAAAGTGAATCTTTATTGCTGATTTCGGCTTCAAATGTTAAATAACCATGCGGGCCAATGAATTCTTGCCCGATACAAATTTCCACGAAGACGAAAAATACACAGATTATTTTAAATTTCATGTTTCATCAGAGATTAAAATTCTTCATTACGTAACCGGCGCCTTTTATAGTGTGGATCAGCGGGGTTTTTGATCCGCAATCCAGCTTTTTACGCAAATGATTTATGTACACCTCGATAAGATTGGTTCGGGTTTCAAATGTAAATCCCCAGACATGTTCAGAAATTTTTGCTTTTGAAATTACGTTTCCCGTATTCTGCATTAAATATTCAAGCAGTGAAAATTCTCTTGTAGAAAGGTATATAATTGTATCACCCCGCTTCGCTTCCCGGCGCTGCACATTTAAAGTAAGATCCTCTATTTTGAGCTCTTTATGAATAGATTTATCAGAAAATCGTCGTTGGAGAGCACGCATTCGCGCCAGGAGTTCGGAAAAAGAAAAAGGTTTGACAATATAATCATCGGCCCCACTATCCAGGGCTGTAACTATATCTTTGGTCGTATCTCGTGCTGTTAAAACAATTATTGGTACTTCAATACCTTGTTGACGCCAACTTTGACAAATTTCCAATCCGCTTCTGCCGGGCAACATCCAATCGAGGAGGATAAATCCGAACTCATTTTCAGCTACCAGTTTCTCGGCCGAATCAGCATCTTCAGCAACGAAAACTTCATAGTTCGCATTTTTAAGTCCTTTTTTTAAAAAACTGACCACGCGTGTTTCATCTTCAACAATGAGGGTTTTCATGATAGGCACCAGGTTTACAAATGAATCATCAGACAGAAATGATCATTAGAAAAAACAAATTCACGGTTAAATAATTTTAACGTGAATTAATACTAATTAATTATGATTTCCCGAGGTTTTGCATAAAATTGAATTAACATAATTCAGGTTTTAAATCTTCAAACAAATGTGCTTTCTGAAAAGCATCCCGGGTAAAATCTATTTTAGACAACACGTATCGACTGCCTGGAAATTCTCCACCCTGTTACAGACCATCGCTACTAAACCTGCGCACACGTTTTATTCGGGGTGCTTTGATATTCAACAATTTTATGTATAAAAAATAACTTGAGAAATTATTAATAAACTGGAAGCCCAATCATGAAAAAACACTACATCCTTGTTGTTGATGATGAAAAAATAGTACGTGATTTAGTTTCTCTGCAATTAAAATTGCTCGGTTACCATGTTTTATCAGCCACAAACGCACAACAAGCTATACAAATTTTCGCGAACAATAAGGATGAAATCGATCTCGTTCTCACCGATATCATCATGCCGGAAGTTAACGGCCTGGAATTAGCAAATCAAATATTAGATGTAAATAAAAATACACGCATTATTCTAATGTCAGGAAATTTGGATGAAAATATTTCGATCACAAAAATAGGAAATGGTCATTTATATTTTCTTGAAAAACCATTTTATATATCGAAACTAAAAACAATCGTTGAGAAATGCATGTCAGCGCAGCAATGGTTGCAACCTGAAGTTCATTAAAAAATTCGCATTGTGGAGACGTGATCAGAAATATTCGGGATTTTTGTACTAACCATATTTTCTCAAATAGTGCATTATCGATTTAGTATAAAAGATGCACCAGTATCCTGTGTAAGTGCAGCAATCACAATAAGATAATTTTTAACTATACTATTCTGTAATCTCTATTATTCCTTTCTATTTAAACAGACTCCTTCTGAAAATCAAGAAATAACTACCCTCCCCTTCCCAACCTTAACGTTTTTTAATTTTGCGGATGCAAATTAAACGGAGTATACTTAATATGTCAGAATCTTACCAAAAATATGTATAATCGCGACTACTTTAATAATAAATCTTTACTCCTGGTTCCTGAAGAAATTCGACTGTTCAATAACAAGAAAGTGAACACCGTGATCGACATTAAGTTGTATGAAGAGGAACAATCGGCCCATCGCAATAATAAATCCGGGAAAATCCAAACCGGGGATATACAAGAAGATAATAATCATCAAAACGGTTCAGCCCCATCCCAAAAACAACATCCCGGGAATCCATCCAATTCAGAGGCAGACCAAAAGCTGCAAAATAAAAAGTTACTCCCACTGAGCCAACCAACAGGATCAATTTATTTTGATATTATGGAGGTTGAGCCATCATTTAGCACTTCCGGTTCTGCGGGAATAAACGGCAAAAAATTACGTGCAATCCCGGATAAAACCAGAGAACTGGCCGGTCCGGAATCCACAAATGGCGCTGCATCCACTGCGCCGCCAAAGACAAATGGAAGCCAGAAGGAGGAGAAATCGCCGACTAAAAGTCTTTCAAAGAAAGAAACTTTTCCTGAAACTACGGACATCGATACCTCGCTTTCTTCCGATCAAGTCAAATCGTTAATCCCGGTTTCTTATGCCTGTCGCTATAAAATCGTGCCACTGGGTCATTTTGAAAATCAGATACAAATAGCAATCGAGGATCCCGAAGATATCACGCTTCTCGATGAAATTCGCTGGGTTTTGGATGCTGAAGTTGAGCCGTTAAAAGCTGATCCAAAAAAAATTGAAGAATGGTTGCGAATAATTTATGGCGTCGGCGCTGAAACAGTTGGGCAAATTTTGGGGGGGAAAGGCGATGAAACATACGTCGATTTAAATGCACATCTCACGACCGACCTGGATGAAGAGAGTGAAAATGCCAGCATCATTCGCTTTGTAAATGAACTTTTTTTGGAATCACTGCGGTCGCGTGCGACAGATATCCACATCGAACCTTTCGAAAAAATATTAAGAATCAGGCACCGGGTGGACGGAATTCTCTATGAAATTCCCGTGCCGTCATCATTACAACATTTGCACCAATCGATTGTATCCCGCATCAAAATTATGGCCAATCTGAATATTGCCGAACAAAGATTGCCACAGGATGGCCGAATAAAAGTGAAAGCAGGACAACGCGCATTGGATATACGGATTTCCACGCTGCCAACACCCTTCGGTGAATCCGTAAATTTACGTATTTTAAACAGCAATGAAATCGAACTGGAAATTTCAAGGCTTGGTCTTTTTCAAAGAGACCTCAATATAATTTCAAAAATTCTGAAAAAACCGCATGGCATCATCCTGGTAACCGGTCCGACCGGTAGCGGAAAAACCACAACTTTGTATTCATGCCTCAACAAGCTCAACGATTCTGATAGAAAAATAATCACCGTTGAAGACCCAATCGAATATCAATTGTCGGGAATCACACAAATCCAGGTCAACCCAAAGATCGGCCTTTCATTTGCCCAGGGTTTGCGCTCGATGTTAAGGCATGATCCCGACATCATGCTTTTGGGTGAAATAAGAGATCAGGAAACGGCCGAGGTGACAATCCAGGTTGCCATGACTGGGCACCTGGTTTTCAGCACACTGCACACAAACGATGCTCCGAGCGCTATTGCCCGGCTAACCAATATGGGGATCGAGCCTTATTTACTCGCTTCATCTATAGAATGTATCATTGCACAGCGTTTAGTGAGGAAAATTTGTCCCCATTGTAAAACGGCTGAAAATACACAAAATGGGAAGCTTGCACTTGGACAAACAATTGTGCCTGATGACACCCCCCTGTATCGAGGGCACGGCTGTAAATATTGTCATAATACGGGATATTGGGGCCGGACGGCAATCTATGAATTTCTTTTGGTGGATGATGAAATACGTGAGCATATTATTATAAAATCGTCTTCAGCTCAACTGCGTGAGCTAGCCATTCGCAAAGGCATGGTTTCTCTCAGGCAAGATGGGATAGAAAAAATAAAGAGCGGGATAACGACATTGGATGAGGTTTTAAAAGTAACACAGGAAGTCGGGGAAATTTAAATGCCTTTGTTTAAATATACAGCAAAAGCATCCCCTGAGGAGATTGTCAGTGGTGAAATGCAGGCAGAAAGTTTGAGCTCAATCACAGCCAAATTAAGCGAAATGGGCTTGTTCCCTCTTTCGATTCTGCAGGACAAACAGAAAAGCAGCCAGCGTCATACTTTTAAATCCTTTTTCAAAAAAAATCAGCGAACGACGTTTGTATTATTTACCCGGCAACTGGCAAGCATGTTGGATGCTGGTGTTACATTGCACACAGCCATTCAATTTGTAGCGAGACAAATGCAAGGCAGTATGCTGACGGATACGCTAACTAAATTAATCCGGCAACTCCACGAAGGCTACAGATTTTCGGAAGCCTGCGCTAAAATGCCGGATGTATTTTCAGAATTTTATATCAACATGATCCGTGCCGGTGAAACCGGAGGTATGCTGGCCCTCGTTCTCGATCATCTTGCTGATACCCTGGAAAAAGAGGATGGGATTAGAAAACAAATTCGGGCAGCTATGGCTTATCCGGTTTTTATGTTAGGAATGGGTTTTATCACGATTACATTGTTACTGACTTTTGTTGTACCGCGCATCGTCAGCATGTTTAACGAAATTGGCCAGACACTTCCATTAGCGACAAGAATTCTTATTTCGATTTCAGACCTGTTCGCAAATTATTGGGGACTGCTTTTAATGCTTGTTGCAGGTGGAATCTACGCCTGCAATTCAGCTAAAAAACAATCGGCATTTGTAAAAAAAATTCACAAAGCACAACTGGCTCTCCCCTACCTCGGTTCCCTGGTTATCCAGGGAGAAATTGCACAATTCGCCCGGATATTGAGTGCTTTGGTCAAACACGGTGTTCCGATCCAAAATGCCTTTAAAGTCGTTATTGCTGCCTGTAAAAATGTTGTTGTGCGTTCCGAGTTGTCTGTTACAGCAAAAGCCATTGAAAACGGTGAAAAAATTGGCACCAGCTTGGGAAAGAACCGTTTTTTCCCACCCCTTTTAAGTCAAATGATCAGGATTGCCGAAGATACAAATCAGCTTGAAACGGTTCTTGGCAGAATCGCAAATACAAGTGAGAAAGAGGTTGAAAGACAGGTAGCCATGTTTACCAGCCTGCTTGAGCCCGTCATGATTGTCGTTGTCGGCGCGATCGTCGGTTTCATCGTTTTCGCGATGATGATGCCAATCTTTCAGATGGATTTTATGGTGCAATAAAAAGGAAAATGAAATCCATGGAATTTGTGATTTGTTTTATCGCAGGAACTTTTACAGGAAGTTTTATCGGGCTTTGTGCGTATCGGTTGCCGCGTGGTAATCCTGTTGTTTTCGATTTTTCAAAATGTGATTTTTGTGCAAGACAGATTCCGTGGAAAAATAAAATTCCCTTGCTGAGTTTTCTATTTTTGCAGGGAAAAAGCGCATGTTGCACAAAGCCAATTCCATGGACATACCCGATCATTGAACTGGTCACGGGATTTTTCTTTGTCTTTCTTTACCGGCTCACTGGCGAACTGGAAGGATTTATCGTAGCCAATATATTTTTATCCCTGCTATTGATCAGTGTACTCACTGATTTGCAACACCGGATAATTCCAAATAAAATTACATATAGCGGAATGATCTTGGGATTGGTTATAGGTGTTTTTTCATTCCAGCACACTCTTTTATATCCGGTGCTCGGACTGATTTTTTGCGGAGGATTTCTCTATTTAGGCGGCGCTGTCGGGAAAATTCTCTTTCGCAAAGATAACGCAATGGGTGGAGGTGATATTAAACTCGCAGCGATGATTGGCGCATTTCTCGGGCTGGAACAGGGATTTTTGGCCCTTTTACTCGCTCTTTCCACCGGAATTATTTTCGGTTTTGTCAAGCTGGTGCTTGAGCCCGAATTTCGCACTTATCGCGAACTGCCTTTTGGTCCGTTCATGGCTCTCGGTGCAGTTGCCAGCCTCATTTACGGTGAAGATATTCTCATTTATTATTACGCACGACTTGGAGATGTATTTTTATGAAATTAAAACAAGATGAAAAAGGCCTCACCCTGATAGAAATTATGCTGGTCGTTATAATAATGGGTGTTTTAGTTGCACTGGTTGTGCCGCAATTTTCAGGACGCACGGAACAGGCCCGGCAAGCGGCAGCCAATGCGGATATTAACGCCAACATTGCCACAGCGCTAGAATTATATTATATGGATAATGGCGCCTACCCCTCCTCCGAACAAGGACTATCTGCACTACACCAAAAACCGGATGTTCCACCATTGCCATTGGCGTGGAACGGCCCTTATCTCAAAAAGGGCAGCGCAACCAAAGATCCCTGGAATGAGAGTTATGTTTATATTTCACCGGGAGAACATAATCCGGAGTCCTACGACCTGTTTTCGAAAGGAAGCGACAGACAACCCGGAGGCGAGGATGATGTCTGCAACTGGCAAAACGAAGAATTTAATGAATGACGCCGAGAAAGGGATTACTTTGTTGGAATTATGCATTGTCGTTCTCATTCTTGGATTGATCGTGACCATGGCCGTGCCGCACCTGAAAAGAACTTATTCCAGTCTGGTATTAAAAACTGAAACACAAGAAATTGTGGATCAACTTTATATGATAAATCGGCGCGCGGTGCTCTCCGGTGTGCCGTGGCGTTTTAAAGTCTGGCCGGATGGAAAAGGATTTTTTGTTGAACGTCAGCTTGTGGAAATTTATGACCATCGACCAATTGTATCCGTTGAACCAAACTGGCACACGGAATCGAGGCACTATTTGGCGAAAGGCAGCACATTAAATCCGGTTGACTATTCTTTGGAATGGAGCCCGGATGGGCGCTATCCAGACGGTAAACTCGCGCTGAACACAAGCTCAGGTATCCTGTGTGAAGTGAATATAATTGATGCAAGAATTGTGGTAACAAATTCAGTAAATAAAAACAATTAGTGCCTGAAAAGTCTATTTTTTTTAGCCAATTTTCAGCCACAGATCAAACACGGATTCTTTCTGTACAAAAGCCCAACGTTCAATCTGGAAAAATCTGTGCTTATCGGTGACTGATGAACAAGCTGACTAACGTGAGTTGGAATTAAAACGAACTGATGAGTTTTCGGCCGGACACTAACAAAAAAATTAAAATTATGCGTAACGAAAACGGTTATGTCTTGCTTGAAGCACTTTTTTCGATTCTCATTTTATCCATTGGAATTATTGCTGCTTTGCAGGCGCTCAAAACCACGCTGCATGCGCTGCAATACCGTGAGTATACACTTGCTCCCGCACGGCAACTTGCTGAAAAAATTATGGCTGAGGTAGAATTAAATACCTTTGCCAAATTACCCAATTTTTCTGCTGCCACCGAAGGTAATATTGATTCTTTTCACTACCAAATCACTAAAACCAAATGGCCGGTTGGCACAAGTTTAAATAAAATCACCGTGAAAATATCCTGGAACGACCGTGGAAAACCGGGAACATTTTCATTAACGACAATTTTGCCATTTCAACAAGAGTAGAAATATTTGAATGAAAAATCATTCTGCCGACTAAAATCTTTTGATTATAGCAGTTAATACCTTGTGCAAAATAGAATACTCACACAATATAATAAAATATTTACCGGAAAGCACTGCTGGCTATCCAGATAACTCCGCAAGGATAACTTATTATTTAATAAAGCCAAACTAAGAATCACTCGAATTTACACGAATATTTTTTTGGAGTAAGCGAGCCAGAATTTCTAATAATTTAATCGTAAAATTTGCGTAATTAACGGAAAATTATCTATTAATCTTAGTTTTAATTTTGCTGTGATCTTGCAATAGAAAAACGGACTATTAGTTAAGTTATGCAGCGATTTTTTGTTTTGCGAATTCAATAGGACTCATATAACCCAGTGAAGAATGCAATCTTTCACGATTATAGAAGACTTCAATGT
>QQUE01000004.1 GCA_008501765.1 Calditrichota bacterium | reverse complement strand
ACATTGAAGTCTTCTATAATCGTGAAAGATTGCATTCTTCACTGGGTTATATGAGTCCTATTGAATTCGCAAAACAAAAAATCGCTGCATAACTTAACTAATAGTCCGTTTTTCTATTGCAAGATCAAATATGAATTTAGGATGATAAGAATTATATCCATTACAGCATCCTCATTGTCTTCCAGGTGTTTAAAATAATAGCTGCATATATTTTTTATGGATTTGAATGAGTGAAATATAATTTCTTCTTGAATTGCACCGCTGATAGTGGCTCGTCTGTGATTGTGAACATGATCATATTTCTCCTTAGATACCAGGTCGAATGGCATCACCCCTCCCATTTTATTACTTGAAATTATAATACTATTCACCGAGCTAGCATTAATAAAAATAGATTAGTGTGATAATTGCAAGAAAATTAGGACGAATTTTTTTAATATTTTTTATGGAATTCTTGATCTTATGGACTCTTACTTATAGACGGGCAGATTAATATCGAATTTTGAGATTAGATTTTTGAAAATAACTAAGCTAGATCAGTCGTATGAGGAAATTAAGAATATAAATCTACAATCTTGTCTTGCTCCATAAAATTAAAGGTGCCTGAATAGTCAGGATAATTAATTCGATGATTCAGGGTGAAGGTGGAAATTATGAAAGCGGGCCAGTTAAGCACAACAAAGACATTTGTTCAATTTCTTTCAATCTATAAACACTCAACCCACTCTTCAAAGATTTGTCTTCCAGGGATAATGTAGAAATCATCCCCTGCACTGCTCAGAGATAGTTTATACAAATTTTTTTAGTAATGCGCCAAGGGAAAAGAAGTGAAAAAATATAGGATTATTGGGGCCCGGGATAAAAAAACACTATAGTGATCTGGTATAGGATCTCTGAAATCCAGTACTTCATTTATCCAATAATCTGGTTATCTGGTACTCCAGCTAAAATATTGTAGCGAACTCAGACTAATTTTCGGAACCTAATCCTATGAAGAACTCCTTTTGATCTCTTTGTTTTTTGTTGCTTCAAAACCTGTATGCTGCACTACAATCAGACTTTTCCTGGCGGCAACTCCTACTCACAGACAATAAAGGCCCACAAAGAATCCTTTACCTGCCCCCAACAGAGCAACTTATTACCTTTGGCCTGCTACAACCCTTGGCCCCCGATACAAAATTGAATGCTCGTTTTGGTAATAAAAGCCTGGTTGCGGCTGATAACGACAAATACCTAATAAAAAACACAATCAATGCTCAAATCCAGCTTACCTTACAATTGCTGCATACGGAGAAGAAAAGTGATAAACTTAATTTTTTCATTAACACTCCTGAGTTGCTAAGCCAAGAATTTGACATTAAACCGTGAAAAAACAATAACAGTAAACAAAGGGTTACACGGATTTGCCTGCAGAAAAAAACAGCAACAACAAACGAAATTTACCTAGGGCAAAACTATCCCAATCCGTTCCGTGATGAAACGACGATACCACTCTACTTGCCGTGAAAAATGAAAGTAAAAATGGTACTTTACGATGTACTCGGGATGTATATTCAGATTATGATGGACAAAGACTGTAGAAAGGTGAACATACGATCTTGCTGCCCTAAAAAGACCTGTCATCTGATCCGTATTTTCTCAAAACAACAGCCAGTAAAAATCAGAAAATAATGGCACTAACATGAATCCAAAATTCTGTGTTTATAGTAATTTTAGGCTCAATCTGTTTCACACGATTGGTGAATCATCTGAACTCGATTAGTGAATTAACACAGAATCTGGAATGAATTAAATAATGATTCTAATTAACTGTAAATGAGGATATATCATGAAATTACTATTAAAAATGTTCTTTTTAGTCCCAATATTTTTCTCAATTATTTTAGGACAAACAGTACGGTTTGAGAAAGTACAGGAGATTAACAAAAGTAGGATTCCATTAGAGGTGAATAGGAATATTGATTATTCATTAGGTGAAAGGCTTCGAATTAATAACCGAATATTTTCTGAAAATGGGGAAATATATGCTCAATTTATTCGAGAAGAAATGTATCTAGCAGAAGAAACTTCAATTTCATCAATTTCACTGAATAAAATTGATGGAACATCGTTAGGTAGTTATAACAATCTCATAGGATCTCTTTATCTGACCAACAACAATAATCAAATTGTTACATTTTCAGAAATGGCGGATAAATTAAGATTTTATGCGGATAATAACTCCGAGCCCGTAAATACTTATACAATTATGCGAAAGGATGAGTTGAAAATATCAGACGGAGGGAATCACGTATTAGTTAGCAGAACCAATTCATTCGAAACAATTCTAATTAATTTTAACATTAATGGTTTAATGAATTGGCAAACAGTATTACCGAATTCTTTACCTCACACAATTGCAATAAGCCCTAATGGAGAATTTACACTAGCAAGCGTCAGACTTCTCAATCCTGAAAAGGTTGGCCTTCGTAAAGAATATAAAGACAAGTATAGACAAGCACTAAACGATTTTAAACAGAAGAGGCGTGCAAATGGAGAGTTCCCCAGAGGACGTATCGATCACCTATTCGCTGAACCAGAAGAGCTTAAAATGTTAAAAATGACGATTGGTGGAATGTCAACATTTGCAGGCTGGAAATTATATTTGATTGATGGAAATGGCAGTATTCTTGATGAAATTGATGGCTTTTATAAATTTGAAAATCTAATTTTTTCGAACTTAGATAAGACAAAGTTTTTTTGTACAAAAGGCAATGAATTTCTTGTAAAGAATTTAAATACATTGCAAAACATGAATTTACTAAAAATTGAGAATTGTGGGGAGATATTCTCTTCGTCAATAAACGCCAAGGACGAACTTGTATTTATTTATAGTGATATGGCAAAATTAGTCGGGTCTAATAAAAGGTATAAATTTGGGGGATTGAATTTATTATTTTTGGATCCAGAGAAAAACATTAGAGTCAATACAAAACTAAAAGATGCTCCCCCAATCAGTAGTAATATTAGAGTCAAATTTGATATTGATACTAATGTTGTAAACGCAAAATATGATGATAAATTTACCACTTTTCGTATAATAAAAGATAATTAATAGAAGGGGTTTGTATATTGTTCATTTTCAGGGTGGAGGTAAAATTTTGAATAGAAAAATATTATTGAAGCGGTAAATCGAGTAATTTGAGATGTACATTGAAAGGGTATAGAATCAGTTCTGTACCCTTTTTTTATTTTTGTAAATGTATAGATTTTGCATTTGTCTATTCAATTATAGTAAAGTTTGAAGTATATACATTAAATGGCACAGTTTTTATTAAATACATAATGAATTGCATATCTGATTATATGTAAATTTAAATATCAATTTTTAGATTTGATCTTAAAGAGTGATTTTTTCTCTCTGTATTGCTTATTATTGAAATGAATTATAAAAAGAGACTGCGCAATTTATTGAAGCTTGTTTCAAAATTTTATACTTTAAAGAGCAAGATTTTTTTTTTAAAAATACAATGAATATCGTGAAAATAAAGATTCTAAATGGCATTGGTAATGAAGTTTAAAATATTTTGGGCCTTTTACTTAATCGGTTTTTCCCAAATTATTTACTCGCAAAGCAGCATTTGGCTACCAGAATACGTCACGCTGGATGACGGCGTGAGCGGGACCGGATTTCTCACAGCAAGTGTGGCCGTTATTAGTCCAAACCGCTTTGTTGCCCTCATTTCTGCGCCGCCTGCCGGGGGAACGGATATCTTCACCAGCTCGGAAAATTATCTCGTCGGCTACTGGGATGCTGATTCAGTGCGGGGCCGGTTGCTGGATCAGGAATATGCCCCCTTCCAGCAGAAAGAAGTTTGGCAATCGGGAACCGATGCGATCTTTTTTAATGGCGCCTGGCAGATCACCGGCGGGCCGGAAAACCGAATTTATGTCGCCAACAATGATGAGAATCATAATATCCTTGTTTTCCAATTGAGCCCCAATGGCGTGATTCCGGAAAAATACCGCATTTCAACTGGTAATGAAAATATTTATGCCATTGCAGTTGCAGAAAATGGCTATGTTTTTGTGGCTGATTTTATTGGAAATAACAACAAAATTGATGAGATAAAAATTTATCCGGCCATTGAAAAAGACGAAAATGCCTGGTTGCCCGGCGACACCACGCTCCAGCAGCCGGTAGCGACGATTGATTTACCCGCCGGTCAATTTCAAGGCCTCGCCGTAAATTCGCGGGGAACGGAGGTTTTTGTCAGTCATTCATCTGAACGTAAAATCTTAAAATATAATGGAAGTTGGGATTCGGGTTATACCCAGGACAAGAGTTTTAGATTTGACCTTGCCGACAACGATGTCGTCGGCGATGGCGGCTCGGGTGTGCCGACATTTTTAGGATTAGCCTATTCAAATTTGACAGATTATCTGTTTGCCGCAACAGATGTATTTCTTTCCAAAGGTTTGGATGGCGCCTATCCCTATGGCCGAATTTATGTTTTCGAAAATTCCACAACTTCGATAATCGATACTATCGATATCGCCGCCAATAATTTAGCGCGTGTTGGTGAGTACCATCGCGGCTCGGCGAACGGCTTGGCAGGTGGTTTTGCCTCTGTTTATGACGTCGAAGTCGACACCGAATTATCTGTTTACACGCAGACCTATTATGGTTGGGCAGTGGAAAAATGGTATTATCCCTTGGACATAGCTGGAACTGGAATCGATGAAGCGACGGTAATGCCGCAAAATTTTAACCTTGGGCAAAACTATCCAAATCCCTTTAATCCACAAACCAATATTCCGTTTGCTTTGGATTCAGATTCACACATTCTGCTGGAAGTATTTGATACATTGGGTCGAAAGGTCGCTGTATTGGTTGATGATTTTTTATTGAAAGGGACGTATTCAATTTCATTTCAGGCAAAAAAATTTCCTTCCGGTTTGTATCTCTATTCTCTAAAAACCAACGCCTCCCACCAAATGAAAAAAATGCTGCTGCTGCGATAAACCAATAATTTACACCACAATCTCAACAATTCACTGGTTGATTCTCATTAGCTTATTAATTATATTGTGCTGTAAGAAATTCAGCAAATAGCCAGGAAATCTAAATATAAATTAGGAACTCGAGAAAAAAAATGATAGACGACATTCGTGAAAAATTAAAAAATATCAAGCCTCGTATTGAAAACCTTCGGGGGTGTCTTTGACATAGCCCGTAAAAAAGAAGAGATTGCGGAATTCGAAATTCGCACCGCAGAATCCGGTTTTTGGGACGACCAGAAAGCAGCTCAAAAATTAATGCGGGAAATTGCGTTGCGGAAAGAATGGGTTGCTGCGTTCGATAAAATGGAAGCAGGTTCGGATGACGTTGCAACTCTTCTCGAGATGGCGGAAGAAGCGGGCGACGAAGAGACCGCCCGGGAGGCCGAAACTGAATTTAAAAAACTTGCACAGGCGGTTGAAGACCTCGAATTTAAAAATATGCTCAGCGGCCCGGATGACGAAAAAAATGCTATTTTGACCTTGAATCCAGGTGCGGGGGGCACCGAAAGCCAGGATTGGGCGCAAATGCTCTATCGCATGTATTTACGCTGGATCGAGCGGTCTGGATTTAAGGCAGAGATTCTCGATTTGCAATACGGCGAAGAAGCCGGCTTAAAAGGGGTGACCATCGAAGTGACGGGACCGTACGCCTACGGCTATTTAAAAGCAGAGGCTGGTGTGCATCGGCTGGTCCGGATTTCTCCCTTCGATGCCAACTCAAAACGACACACATCATTTGTATCAGCGTTTGTCTACCCCGAAATTGACGATGATGTTGAGATCGAAATTGATGAGAAAGACATCCGGGTGGACACCTACCGTGCCAGCGGCGCAGGCGGCCAGCATGTGAATAAAACGGACTCTGCCATTCGCATCACCCATATTCCGACAAATACCGTTGTGCAGTGCCAGAATCAACGCTCACAACATAAAAATAAGGCTGCCGCGATGACGATGTTACGCTCAAAACTCTACCAATTGAAAATGGAAGAGGAACGGGCCAAGAAAGATGAAATCGAAAAAGGTAAAATGGATATCGCCTGGGGAAGCCAAATCCGCAGCTATGTTTTTCATCCGTATAATATGGTAAAAGACCACCGTACCGATGTCGAAACCGGCAATGTACAGGCTGTGATGGACGGTGATCTCGATGATTTCATTAAAGCTTTTCTCATGGGGGTTCGCAGCGAGAAAGCACAAAAGCAAGCCGCGGGGTGAAAAGTCGGTACAAAAATATAATAATATGCAAAGGGCAATCGTATCGGTTGCTCTTTTTTTATATTTTAACCGTTATGCATAATCCGTTCGATTTGACAATCTTTTGGCCGAAACAAAGTTCGGCGCAGCAATCGCCAAGCAAACAGGCAGTCGCAAATCCACTCTTCTGTTTAGATGGATTCCCAATAAAAGCGTTTGGGAATGACAGAATCTAAGAAAAAATGATAGTTTCCTACTAAATTGAAGTAAACATTCAATTTTGCACAACGGGTTATTTTAAAGTTTAACTTGGAATTTTAAACCCATTTTCGAGATTGGGATTGAAATTAACGAAGTGGTTTCTCACGTTTTAACTTGTTGGTTCGGCGTGCATTGCCTTTATGCAATGCACAGCAATCCATAAAGGGATTGCACTCCGGCCACGCCGAATTGCATTAAATGCATTGTATGATATTGATTTTCAACACGGATATTCATTCACAGTTTTAGGCTTGACACTAGTAAATCAGCCAATATATCGATGCAAAATAAACAATAAAAATTAACCTTAAACATGAAACCATTTACATTGAACCCAGCTCCCCCAACAGTTGCTAAAATAAATCTGCCAGCCATCCAACGAAATACAGAGCGTATTTGTACGCACTGTGCCCCGGCGGAAGTCATGGCGGTGGTGAAAGCGGATGCCTATGGCCACGGCGCTGCCCGTGTCGCAGAAGTGGTTTTGCAAGGTGGAGCCTCAAGGCTCGCTGTCGCTCATTTGTCGGAAGCAGTCGAACTCAGAGATGCTGGAATTTCAGCTCCGATTCAAGTATTTGGCGGATTTTTTCAAGATCAGATTAGTGATTTTTGGCAATCCAAATTAGAATTTACCGTTGGCTCTCAGGAGCAGTTGCACACTTTAGTGAAATTTGCTGATGAAAAAAATGTAAAACCGCAGGTTCACTTTAAATTTGATACCGGAATGGGGCGTGTTGGTTTTTCGTGGCGGGAAGCTGAGAACGTTTTAAAAATTTCAGCTGGCATGCCATTTGAATTTACCGGCTTGATGACCCATTTTGCGACTTCGGATGCGTTCGATAAAGATTTTGCAAATGAGCAACTGACCCGTTTCAAGAAAGTAATAGCCCTTTCCCAAAAAATGGGCTTAAATTTTAAATATATCCATGCGGCAAACAGCGGCGCCATCCTCGATTTGCCCGCTGCCCATTTCAATCTCGTTCGCCCGGGCGTAATTCTTTATGGCAACTACCCGTCCGAAGAAACCAGCGAATCAATTGAGCTTGAACCGGGTATGAAGTTAATCTCAAAAATTCTACAAATTAATCGGGTGCAAGCAGGGGAGACTGTAAGTTACGGCGCTATCTGGCAGGCTGAAAAAGAGACAAAAATTGCAGTTGTGCCAATTGGTTATGCTGATGGCTATTTGCGCGGACTCAGTGGAAAAATGCACGCTGTCATCAATGGACGCCGTGTGCCGCATATTGGGCGGATTTGTATGGATTTAACCATGTTTGACCTCGGCCCAGAAGCAATTGACCAGCCTGGTGATGAAGTTATTTTGCTCGGAGGTGAGGGGGATGCATCAGTTCAAATGCAGGAATTTTGCCGGGCGCTCGATACAATTCCCTACGAAATTACCTGCCAGATTTCCAGGCGGGTACCGCGGATTTATACTTCGAATCCGTAGTTTTGAATTCAAATAACAAATTAATTTTATCACAAAATCGTTAAAGTAGATGTAGAACTTTTATGGTGCATCACCCGGGAATATTTTGTATATTCCGCCTTCATAAATTAACATTTGAAAATTTAACGAGTTACTCATAGAAAAATTAAGGTTGCAGATCGAAAATGTCAGAACAAAATACACCTGCGGAAACGACAGAAGAACTGAACACCGTCATGCAAATCAGGCGGGAAAAATTGCAGAAACTTGAAGAAATGGGGATCAATCCATATCCGCCTCATTTTGAGCGTAAACACACGGCTGCGCAAATCAAAAATGATTTTGATAAATTCGAAAAAACGGAAGTAATCGTTGCAGGCCGGCTGATGTCTATCCGCCGTATGGGCAAAGCAACATTTGGCGATTTGGAAGACAGCAGCGGTCGGATTCAGCTCTATTTCAATACTAAAAATTATTCCGAAAAAGATGATGCGGTTTTCCAGTTGGCAGATATCGGTGATTTGGTTGGCGTAAGAGGCGAAGTAGCAAAAACACGCACGGGTGAGGTGACAGTTTCTGCTGCGGAATTTACAATGCTGAGCAAAACCTTGCGCCCAATTCCGATCGTCAAGGAAAAAGGGGAGGGCGAGGAAAAAGTGACCTTCGACGCATTTGCCGACAAAGAAACGCGCTACCGCCAACGTTACGTGGATTTACTGGTCAACCGCGAGGTGCGCGATACTTTTGAAAAACGCAGCCGCATCATTCAGAGCATGCGAGATTATTTATGCGACAAAGGTTTTCTCGAGGTGGAAACGCCGATTTTGCAGCCCCTTTATGGCGGCGCTGCGGCGCGGCCTTTTACAACGCACCATAATACACTCGATATGACGCTGTACATGCGAATCGCCAACGAACTTTATCTCAAGCGCCTGATCGTTGGTGGCTACGATGCAGTTTTTGAGTTTGCCAAAGATTTTCGTAACGAGGGCATGGACCGGTTTCATAATCCTGAATTCACCATGATGGAATTGTATGTCGCGTACCAGGACTATCATTATATGATGGATTTGACTGAGCAGATGTTCAGCAAAATTGCCAAAGACGTCTACGGCACATACAAAATTATCTATCAGGGCCAGGAAATCGACATGACACCGCCGTGGCCCAGATTGCCGCTTTTAGACGCCATTGAAAAAGAAACCGGGCAGAATCTTTTCGGCAAAAATCTCGAAGAGCTGCGCACAATCGCCAAACGCCTGCATGTCGAAATTGATGAAACCTGGGGCGAAGGCAAAATAATTGATGAGATCTTTTCGGAGCGCGTGGAACCGAAACTCATCCAGCCCGTTTTTATTACCGATCACCCGCTTTCCCTATCTCCATTGGCGAAAAAGCACCGCGAAAAAGAGGGCTTGGTTGAACGTTTTGAGCCCTTCATCGCTGGTAAAGAAATGGGCAATGCTTTTACCGAGCTCAACGATCCCATCGATCAGCGCGAGCGTTTTCAGGCCCAGGTTGAGTTGAAAGATCGTGGTGACGACGAGGCGCAGCCCCTTGATGAAGATTTTCTGCGGGCACTGGAATTCGGCATGCCGCCAACGACAGGACTCGGCGTTGGAATCGACCGGCTGGTGATGCTGTTCACCGATCAACCGTCAATTCGTGACGTGCTGTTTTTCCCGCAGATGCGGCCGGAGCTGTACAAGTAACTTTTAATATTTAGAGATAATTTTATGCAGTGGACTGTGGCTGCATCCATCTTAAATTCTACAAAAATTTTGGAAAATGAGGTGTAACTATGAACCGCAGGAGCACATCACCAGCTGGCTTGATTTTAAAAACCGACGTCGTTTCCGGCACACAGGATCATCCGGGCGATTCAAGCGTTATAAAACCACCGCACTGCAATACGCTTTCATTCTAGACCTTGTCGGAATTGGCAAATGAGACGAACTTCTAACAGCTAAAGGCTAACTACTTTTTATGGGATACGAGTTTTATATTGCAAAGCGCTATTTGCGCTCCAAGCGCAAAACAGGTTTTATTAGCCTGATAACCTATATTTCCATCATCGGTGTGATGATCGGAGTAGCGGCGCTGGTGATCGTTCTTTCAGTTGCCAATGGCTTCGAAAGTGAAGTGCGAACGCGCATAATCGGATTTGACGCCCATGTCCGCGTGCGGACTTTTCACGATCGCGGCATTGAAAATGATGCTTTGCCCGAAATGCTGGCCACGCTTGATAAAATGGCCAATGTCGTCGGTGTGGCGCCTGCCGTATTTGATAAAGGGCTTATTCAATCGGCGAAGAGTAAACAGGGTGTTTTCATCAAAGGTATTGATCCAAAGCGCGAACCCCAGGTAACAACGCTCATCGATAATATTGTTGAGGGCAGTCTGAACCTCGATACGTTGCATGTCGAAAGTGGCAAAGCGTATCCTGGAATTGTGATCGGGCGTTGGCTGGCCGATCGGTTAGCTGTGAATTTAGGTGATCGCGTTCAGGTGCTCACTGCTGCAGGGGTAGAATCAGGTGGATTTGGTGGCATGCCGCGATTTCGAACATTTCGTATGGCCGGCTCGTTTGAAACCGGTCTGTATGAGTATGACGATAACTACGCTTTTATATCTATAAAAGAAGCTCAGCGGTTGTCTCAACGAAGAGGTAGCATATCATGGATTCAATTGAAATTAACCGATATGGCATTGGCGGAAGATGTCGCCCGTTCTGCTGAAGAACGTTTTGGCTACCCCTACACAACCGATACCTGGTTTGAAATGCACCAAAATCTTTTTGCGTGGATGGAGCTGGAAAAGAAATTCTTTTTTCTGATTTTATCACTGATAATAATGGTGGCGGCATTTAATATCGTCAGTACGCTGATAATGGTCGTGTTGGAAAAACGAAAAGATATCGGCGTGCTGAAAAGTATGGGCGCCCATTCGCGGCAAATTATGAATATTTTTGTTTATGAAGGTTTGGTCGCCGGGAGCATTGGAACCGGCCTCGGATTAATTTTGGGATATGCCGTTTGTTATTTACAACTCAAAACCAAATTCATCGCGCTGCCGGGGGACGTGTATATTATTAATGCGATCCCAATCGAATTTAACTGGCTTGATGGCGTGGCGATCACGTTGGCTTCGATAATTATAAGTTATGTGGCGACGCTTTATCCATCGTATAAAGCGTCAAAACTGGACCCGGTTGAAGCCATTCGCTATGAATAATTATAAGAAAAGAAGATATGCAACCGATACTCATTACATCGAATCTTAAAAAGAGTTATTCCCTCGGAAGCCGGCATTCAATTACTGTATTGGAAAACGTTGATATGGTAATCCGCCGTGGCGAAGTCATTGCAATAATCGGCCATTCCGGCGTTGGAAAAAGCACTTTGCTGCATTTAATTGGCGCACTTGACCGACCGGATTCCGGCAGCGTTGAAATTGATGGACACTCTGTTTTTGGATATGATGATAACACGCTCGCCCGCTTCCGTAACCTGGAAGTTGGCTTCATTTTTCAGTTCCATCACCTGCTGCAGGAATTCAGTGCTTTGGAAAATGTGATGATGCCAGCATTAATTTCCGGGAAAAAGTTACGTGATTGCGAATCGCGAGCGATACATTTACTGGACAAGGTTGGATTAAAAGATCGTAGCCAGCATAAACCCGGCGAATTATCTGGTGGCGAGCAGCAGCGTGTGGCCGTTGCTCGAGCATTGATGAATAGGCCAAAACTCATATTGGCAGATGAACCATCCGGGAATCTGGATCGAAATTCGGCGAACGAGCTGCACCAGTTGCTTTGGAATTTAAGTCGGGAAGAAGCGCAGACGATCATTGTTGTTACACATAATATGGAACTGGCCAAAATGGCCGACCGGCGAATTCGTTTGCAGGAAGGCCAGGCATTCGAGGAATAAATATGGCAGCAAAAAAACGATGTCAAATTTGTGAAATGCACAGCGCCACAGTGAAGGTGCGAGCCCTCAAAGATGGCGAAGAAGTGGAATTGCATATTTGCGCCGATTGTGCTCGATTTAAGGGACTTGATAGTGACGGCACAGAAAAGGAGAGCGATCTGGCAGCGTTTTTTAAAAGTGCATCTACCAATATTTTGGGAACTGAAACGCGTGTGGGCGACACGAATAATAAAGATTTGGAATGTTCCAACTGTAAAATGACGTTTACAAATTTTCAGGCTGACGGATTGCTGGGATGTTCGGAATGCTATCAACTATTTCAGAGCGATCTCGAACCATTATTGCAGCGAATTCACGGGAGTAACAAACATAGTGGCTCATGCCCGCGGCCATTGCGAATCATTGCCAATGAACCGGATTTGGCGGCTCTAAAAAAAGAATTGCACCTGGCGATCAGTAAGGAAAATTTTGAACGCGCCGCCGATTTTCGGGATTTGATCCGTGATTTGGAACGGGAAGAGAATGATAAAAGTGATTGTTAGTATATGAAAAAACCAGCTCAAGGACAAACGAGTCGCCGTGAACTGCCACAAATGCCAACGCAAATGATGCATTATTTCAATCAAGTACCCATTTGGCTGGACCGGGCTGAAGAAGGCGATAACATTATTTTATCGACACGAATTCGGCTCGCGAGAAACCTGAATAAAATTCCATTTCCACGTCAGGCAAAACGGGAACAGCTAAAAGAAGTTGTGCGCAGTGTGAAAACAGCAATTAATCGAAATCAACTGTGCAAAGCTATGGCTGTATTTCAAAAAGACGAATTAACGGCCATATTTAAAAAAGCATTCGTCGAGCGCCGGATAATAAGTCCCGCGTTTTCAGAAAGTGATACAATCGGCATGGTGGCAATTGATCCGGATGAGCAATTGGGTCTGATGGTCAATGAGGAAGACCATTTGCGCATTCAGGCTGTACAGGCAGGTTTGAGCCTGCACGAAGCCTGGCGTCAAATTTCACGTATCGATGACGAATTGAGTGAAAATCTTGAGTTCGCGTACATGCCCGAATTCGGCTACCTGACTTCGTGTCCAACGAACACAGGAACCGGGATGCGGGCGTCTATTCTTATTCATTTGCCGGCTTTGTCAATGGCCGATGAAATTGATGCAACGATTAAGAAACTGTCCCCCAATGAAATCGCTGTTCGCGGTTTTTATGGCGAAGGAACCGATGTCGTAGGTAATATTTTTCAAATTTCCAACCAGTTAACTCTGGGGCGGACAGAGACGGCTTTGATCAATCGTCTGGAGGTTGTGGCAGATAAATTTTCGGAAATGGAACAAGAAGCACGTGAACGGTTGTTAACTGAACAGCGAGATGAAATTGAAGATCGCATTCATCGCTCCATGGCAATAATGAAAAGCGCTCGTCTCATGAGTTCAGAGGAATTCATGAAATATATTTCAATGCTGCTGTTGGGCGTAGATCTGGAAATTCTACCAGGAATAAGCTCGCTGGAATTGAAAAAACTGATGATTTTTACTCAACCGGCACACATGCAAATTATGTATAAATCTTCCTCCGATTCGCAATCGCGGGATGTTTTGCGAGCGCAAATTGTTCGGCAAAAAATTAACAGTTTCTCGTAAATCCGGCTTTACTTTTTAAGATTTAGTTGCTAAGTTAAACCGCCATCATAAAATGATATTTATTGTATAATTAAATACATCAACCACGGAGTTTTTTAGATGAAAAACAACTTTTCCAGTCGCGTTCAAATGGTGATTCAATTTTCTCGTGAAGAAGCATTACGACTTGGACATGATTATATTGGTACCGAACATTTGCTGCTCGGTTTAATCCGTGAAGGTGAAGGAATCGCCGTTGAAATATTGCGAAATCTGGGTTCGGATCTCGATGATGTAAAAAGAGCCGTGGAAGAAGCTGTAAAGGCGACCGGTGAAACCATGACCATCGGCAATATTCCTTTTACCAAACGCGCTGAAAAAATCTTGAAAATGGCATATGTCGAAGCTGAAAAATATAAATCGGACATTATCGGCACCGAACATCTGCTTCTCGCCCTTGTAAAAGAAAAAGATGGTGTTGCCGCACAGATTTTACTTAATTTTGAAGTGAACTACGACGCAGTCAGAGAAGAGCTTGAAAATATACTCCGTGGAACGCCCTCTTCAAAAGAAGGCGGCCAGCCGCGTTCAAAAACCCCGGCCCTCGATCATTTCGGTCGCGATTTGACAGTTCTTGCGCGCAAAAACAGCCTCGATCCGGTCATTGGGCGCGCGAAAGAAATCGAACGTGTTGCGCAGATTTTAAGCCGCCGGAAAAAGAACAACCCGGTACTTATCGGCGAGCCTGGCGTTGGTAAAACTGCCATTGCCGAAGGATTGGCTCTGCGAATCGTTGAGCGTAAAGTGCCGCGAATTCTGCACAATAAACGTGTTGTGACCCTCGATTTAGGGGCTATCGTGGCCGGAACAAAATATCGCGGCCAGTTCGAAGAACGCATGAAAGCCATCATGAATGAGCTTTCCCGTGCGCAGGACGTCATTCTCTTCATCGATGAGTTGCATACGATTGTTGGCGCAGGTGGCGCCAGTGGATCTCTCGACGCCTCGAATATGTTTAAGCCCGCATTGTCGCGCGGCGAGCTGCAATGTATCGGCGCAACAACCCTCGATGAGTACCGCCAGTATATTGAAAAAGATGGCGCACTGGAACGGCGCTTCCAGAAAATTATGGTCGAGCCGCCAACACCGGAAGAAGCGATCCAGATTGTTTTTGGCCTGAAAAAACGCTATGAAGAACACCATAAAGTGCGCTACGATGATGATGCCATCGAAGCCACAGTGAAATTTTCAGAACGCTACATCAGCGACCGTTTCCTGCCAGACAAAGCGATTGATGTTTTGGATGAAGCCGGTGCACGTGTTCATTTGGCAAATATCGTAGTACCAAAAGAAATTACCGATCTCGAAGATGAAATTAAAACGGCGCGCAATGAAAAAGACCTCGTCATTAAAAATCAGGAATTTGAGCGTGCAGCTGTGCTTCGGGATTCAGAGAAACGTCTAAACAGGAAGCTCGAGCAGGCCAAACGCAAATGGCGCGAACATGAAGATGATATCGTTGCGAACGTGAAGGAAGATGATATTGCCGATGTTGTTGCTATGATGACAGGCATTCCAGTTCGTCGTGTCTCGCAATCTGAAAACGAAAAAATTCTCAATATGGAAGACGCGCTGAAAAAGCGTATAATCGGACAAGATGATGTGGTCCATTTACTTTCGAAGGCCATCCGTCGTACGCGAGCGGGTTTGAAAGACCCCAATCGACCGATTGGTTCCTTTATTTTTCTCGGCCCGACGGGTGTGGGGAAAACACAGTTGACCAAAGAATTGGCGATGTATCTTTTCGAAAAAGAAGATTCGCTGGTTCGGCTGGATATGTCGGAATATATGGAAAAATTCTCAGTCTCCCGTTTGACGGGGGCTCCTCCGGGATACGTCGGTTACGAAGAAGGCGGCCAGTTGACAGAAAAAGTACGCCGGCATCCCTATTCGGTCGTTTTGTTTGATGAAATCGAAAAAGCCCACCCCGATGTCTTTAATTTGCTTTTGCAAATTCTTGACGAAGGGCAGCTGACTGACGGCCTCGGCCGCAAGGTTGACTTTAAAAACACAATTCTGATAATGACTTCCAATGTTGGCGCACGTGAAATTAAAAAGTCGGGCGGTTTCGGTTTTTCCACAGATGCTGCTGGCATTGATTTCGAAAAAATGCGCGATAAAATTATGGAAGAAGTAAAACGTTTGTTCAATCCGGAGTTTGTCAATCGGGTTGATGATATTGTTGTCTTCCATTCGCTGCTTAAAAAACATATGGAAAAAATTGTCGATATCGTCGTTGAAGAAATGCTTGCGAAAGTTTCAGATCGCATGATTGAAATCAAATTGACGAAAGGTGCAAAAGACTATATTATTGAAAAAGGATTTGATGAAGCCTACGGAGCGCGTCCTTTGAAACGTACAATTCAAAAATATATCGAAGATGAAATTGCTGAGGAAATTTTGCGTGGTAATTTCGGGGATGGTAGTGTGATTCAGGTTAAACGAAAAGGGGAAGCCCTGGAATATGTTGAACTTGAGCGCAAAGTCATCGAAAAGAAGGATTCAAAGGATGATTCTGAAAATTCTGAAAAGAAGAAAAAAGAAGAAATCGGCTAATCAAAATTATAAGTAAAATAGAAACCCGAATCATGTATCAAATTGGTTCGGGTTTTTTATTTTTGGCTAAAATTTGGCCTGTGATGGCGAATCAGATGTTCTTTTTATGAACAAAAATTTCTTACCAACCGGTATAATATTACAGTTACTTATATGCGTGAATTTCCCTTGCGCAGAACAGCTTCAGGTGCTATATTTCCCATCAGTTCACTTTTTGTTTGAATAGACAAAAAATTGTAATCTATTAAATTTGGTGTAAAAATGACCCGAAAATGAGTGTGTTCTCTTCAAAGTTCAACGGCAATTTAATCCACTGGCTTTGAATCACCATGCTGCTGCCAGTGCGGATTTGTTGAACACCCATAATTCTCATCAATTTCATTCGTCATTAATTGATCACCAAATCGCGGGGTTGTTTATGATTATTTCTCGAGTTTTTATTCGTGCTTTTAAATCGATTTTTGAGTTGACTGTACCGATTGACCCCAAAATCACCATCGTTATCGGCGCCAACGAAAGTGGCAAATCCAATATCCTGAAGGCCATTCTCAGTTTTTCACCCGGAATGCCTTTTGATAATACACTGACCTGCCAGTATTCTGATTATTACTACCAAGGCAAATGCCCGGAAGTGAACATCGAATTTTCGGAAATTACCAAAGAAAACCGGCGTAATTTGCTCAAGTTCTCCGATGTTTTTAAAGATGTGAAAAGTTTTATTATCCGTAAAAATAGCCAGCATCTCGACGACTACCATTTTTTTGTTGGCGACACTGAAATTCCGATTGCCGACAAAGCACGCTTTCTGACAATTTTGCCTAAAGTATTGTTTTTTGATGATATCCCGCTTCTAAAAAATCGCGCATCACTGGAAGAATTAGTCTCCGGAAAAGAAGAATTTCGCACAGAACGGAATCTGCTGCGCATTGGCGGCATCGTCAACCCGGAAGTAATGTTTGAAGATTCGACGCGCGGCCGCCGGGCCAGCGAGGAAGCCAGCCGCTTGATCACCCAACAAATTCGCCGCGTCTGGAGCCAGGAACCAACGATCGAAGTGAAACTCAATATCAACGGCAAGGTGCTTTACATCGATATTTCCGATGGCACGACGGTATTTGATACCCCGGAATCGCGCAGCATGGGATTTCGCTGGTACCTGTCGTTTTATATCAATTTTATTGCTCAGACTTTTGAAGCGAGAGCGAACGAATATATTTTCCTCATCGATGAACCGGGCATTCATTTGCATCCCGCCGGGCAGAAAGATTTGACCCGGGTCATGGAAGACTTAGCCATTAAAAATCAAATAATTTTCACAACCCACTCACCATTCATGATCAACCGCGATTATCCCCAGCGTGTGCGATTGATTTCCAAAGACAAAGATGGCACCCGGGTTGATAGCGAAGCATATCGGGAGAATTGGAAGCCACTGCGCAGCTCTATCGGCCTGATGATCGGCGATCTTTTCTTTTTTAATGACAGCGGATTGATGGTGGAATTGCCTTCACGAAAAATGCCTTTTATGCGCAAACAGCCACAAGGCCAGGGGCGTGTTCAAAGTGACGGGGGAGTTTGATGTCAAATTCCGGGATTGATCCGGACTTGAAAAATATACTCGGAGATATCCCGGGAATTAAAATTGGTCACTGCGAAAATAAAGAAGCGCGGACCGGTTGTACTGTTATTTTCCCGCCAAATGAAGCCACCGCCGGAGTCGATGTTCGCGGATTCAGCCCGGGCACCCGGGAGGTGGCACTGCTTGATCCACTAAAATCAGTCCAAAAAATTCACGCTATTTTTCTAACGGGTGGCTCTGCTTTCGGGCTGGATGGCGCCACTGGTGTGGTACAATTCCTGGAAGAAAATGGAATCGGTTATGACACCGGAGTTGCACGCGTTCCCATTGTGCCCGCTGCTGTGATTTATGACCTGGCAAATGGCAGCAGTACTGTCCGGCCAGACAGAAAAATGGGCTACCAAGCCTGTCAAAATGCGATATTGGATGAGAGCTCCAATGGCCAGATCGGCGCCGGCTGCGGCGCGACCGTTGGCAAAGTGCTGGGAATGGAAATGTCCATGGCTGGAGGAATTGGTCAGGCATCGACGCAAATCGACGGGGGCTGTATCGTATCGGCATTGTCGGTTGTCAATGCCCTGGGTGATATAATTGATCCCCAAAAAAATAAAATTGTAGCGGGTGCGCGAGACAAAAAATCCGGACACTTTATCAACAGCACAGCGTGGTTGCAAGGCAATGCTGGAAAATTGAAGGAAATGTGGGGAAATACGACACTGGCGGTGATTGCTACCAACGCAAAATTAACCAAACTTCAGGCAACAAAAGTCGCCCAAATGGCCCACGACGGTTTCGCTCGCGTCATTAATCCTGTGCACACCAAGTTTGACGGCGACACCATCTTTGCCATAAGTTGCGGCGATATCGAAGTTGAAGAAATGGTTGTTGGCACCGTTGCAGCAGAAGTTGTTGCGCAAAGTATTGTAAAAGCCGTCCGTGTTGCAAATAATTTGTAGCCCTGGCCCTTTGTGGCCAGCAATACCAATTTACTAAGATTTATTTATTCACCCCACAAGGTGGCGTGCTACGGAATTGTGGGAAATTGAAATATATTTGTTGAGCAAACAATTTGTAGCCCTGGCCCTTGTGGCCAGCAATACCAATTTAATTTGGTTCATTTAACCGCCCCACAAGGGGGCGTGCTACGGTATTGTGGGATAGTGATATAAATTTGGCGAGGGAAGGAATGGCCGAAGTTTTTATTCAGCGTTTGCAAAAAATGGCCGCGTGGCGCCCACCACAGGATTGGACGAAGATCCGGACAATTGATGCACACACAGCCGGCGAACCCTTGCGAATAATTCTTACCGGATTTCCCTTTCTCGAGGGTAAAACAATTCTCGAACGCCGACATTTTATTAAAGAAAATTTCGATTTTTTTCGCACGGCACTCATGTGGGAACCACGCGGACATGCGGATATGTACGGTTGCATAATTACGCCTCCAGTGACGGAAGACGCTGATTTTGGTGTTTTATTCTTGCATAATGCGGGATATAGCACAATGTGCGGCCACGGAATACTTGCCGTGACCAAAGTAGCTGTGGAAACAGGGCTCGTCGCGAAAAAATCACCCGAAACCTGCGTGAAAATCGATACACCAGCCGGGCTGGTCACTGCGTTTGCGCAAGTTGATGGGAGCCGTGTTGAACGCACCTATTTTCAGAACGTCCCATCTTTTGTTTACTCTACAAATGACGAAATCGATGTTCCGGGCATTGGAACTGTGAAATATGATATTGCTTTCGGTGGCGCCTTTTACGCATTTGTCGATGCAAAATCGGTTGGTCTCACCTGCACCGAAGCTGATTTCAGGTCGCTGATCGAAAAAGGCATGCGAATAAAACGGGCCATCATGCAAGAACGTGAAACTATTCACCCGTTTGAAAAGGACTTAAATTTTCTTTATGGGACAATATTTGTCGGCGATGCAGAAAATTCGCACAATCACAGTCGAAATGTGTGTATTTTTGCCGACGGCGAAGTCGATCGATCTCCGACCGGGACGGGGGTGAGTGCCCGTGCAGCATTGCATTATTTTAAAGGTCAAATTGGACTGAATGAGAAAATTACCATTGAAAGTATAATTGGCAGCTCATTCGACGTTCGCGCGCTGGAAGAAGTAAAATTCGGGCCCCACAAGGCAGTTATTCCCGAAGTTGAAGGAGCGGCGTATATTACCGGTATGAGTGAGTTTCTGCTCGACCCGGATGACGATCTCGCAAATGGATTTATTTTAAGATAACGAATTAAACAAACGGTCATGGGAGAAGTTTATGTTTTCAACTAAAATTTATAAAGAACGGCGACAGGCATTAAAATCAAAAGTTGGCTCCGGACTCCTGTTGTTTATTGGAAATTCCGAAGCCTCGATGAATTATCCGCACAATTGGTATCAATTTCGTCAGGACGGTTCCTTTCTTTATTACTGGGGTATCGACCAGCCGGATTTGGCAGCGGTCATCGATTTGGACAGTGGAACTGAAACGATTTTTGGCGATGAGTTAACGGTCGAAGCCATCATCTGGATGGGGCAGCAAGCGACAATCGCCGACAAAGCAGCCGCCGTGGGGGTGCAATCAACGCGGCCGTTTTCAGAACTGAACACAGTGTTGCAATCCGCCAAAAAATCAAATCGTGCGATTCACTTTTTGCCGCAATACCGCGCTGATAAACGCGCCTGGTTAGCCAACATTCTGGGGCAGACTTATGAAACACTGAATGAAGGTGTATCCGAAGAGTTTGTTCTGGCCGTCGCCTCGCAACGTATGTTCAAATCGGATGAAGAACTCGCAGAAATCGAAAAAGCGCTGGAAATTTCCTACGAAATGCACACTGGCGTCATGCGGGAAATGGCTCCTGGAAAAAAGGAATTCCAGCTCAAAGGCATGGTTGAAGGCATCGTCGCCGCGCAAAATGCGAAAATCGCCTTCCCGGTTATTTTATCAAAAAATGGTCAAATCTTGCACAATACGACGCATTTCAACACTTTGCAGGATGGCGATATCGTCGTCCACGATTCCGGCGCAGTTGTTGAAAGTGGCTATTGCAGCGATATCACACGCACCGTTCCGGTATCGGGTAAATATTCTCCGCGGCAACGGGATATTTATTCGCTTGTACTTGAAGCCCAACAAAAATCCATTGCTGCCAGTAAACCGGGTGTTAAATTTCAGGATGTGCACCTGCTTGCCTGCCGGGAAATTGTCTCCGGATTAAAAGATTTGGGTCTGGTGAAGGGCTCAGTCGATGCCGCGATGGAAGCCGGCGTATTTGGCTTTTTTATGCAATGTGGCCTCGGTCACCAAATGGGACTGGACGTGCACGATCTCGAAGGACTCGGTGAAGAACTGATTGGCTATGACGCTGTGACAAAACGGAGCGGCATGTTTGGATTGAAATCATTGCGATTCGGACGTGAACTCAAAACTGGCCATGTGATGACCGTTGAGCCGGGTATTTATTTTATTCCTGCCCTGTTTGATCTGTGGAAAAAAGAAAAAATGCTGACCGATTTTATCAATTATGATGCTGTGGAAAAATGGCTCGATTTCGGTGGCGTGCGCATCGAAGACAATATCGTGATTACGGAAACCGGCAATCGTGTTCTGGGCAAACATATTCCACGCTCCATCGATGAAGTTGAAAGTATAATGGCGGAATGACGAACGATTTTATCCTCTATTTAACAGCCTCAGATGTAAAAAAGTTGTTGCCTATGTTCGAGGCTGTCGCCCTCATGCGTACAGCATTCTCACAATTATCAGCCGGAAAAGTCGACTCACCCGTCCGGCTGAATATAAATATTGCTCGTGAGGGCAAAGCCCTTTTCATGCCGGTTTACAGCTCCGATATATCTGCGATGAGCGTGAAAACTGTTTCTGTGACGCCGAGTAATTTAAAAAACAGCCTCCCACTTATTCATGCGATGGTTTCGCTGTTCGATACCGAAACCGGCCAACAAACAGCCCTGCTTGACGGTGAATATCTGACTGCGTTACGCACTGGGGCAGCCTCAGGTTTGGCGACCGATTTGCTTGCGCGGAAAGATGCAAAAACAGCTTTTATTTTCGGCGCCGGGGCGCAAGCGGAAACGCAGATTGCCGCACTGCTCGCTGTGAGAAAATTATCACACGTATCAATTTTTGATCCGGATTTTGCCAAGGCCGAAAAGCTCGCCCAAAAAATTGTGACAGAGTTTTCCGTCGGTTGTGCCGCCGTACAAAATTTGACAAATTTAGCAAAAGCCGATGTAATTTGTACGGCAACTACAGCATCCAACCCTGTTTTTAAGCCCGAACTGATATCTCCGGGAACACACATCAACGGCATCGGCTCGTACACGCCGGACATGTGTGAAATCCCTGCCGCAACAATCGGCGCAGCAAAAGTATTTGTCGACCAACGTGCGGCTTGTTTGTCCGAAGCCGGGGATATTGTTAATGCGATAAAAACAGGTTTTATTTCAGATGAAGAAAAATTGCCTGAAATTGGGGAACTCATCGAAAGAATTGTCCCTGGGCGTAAAAGCAAAAACGAAATAACAGTTTTTAAATCCGTAGGCAATGCTGTGCAAGATTTGTATTGTGCGCAGGCAATCTATGCGAAAGCCCGCAAGAGGGGCATGGGGCTAAAATTACCACGAGAATAAAAAACAAAATGATACATCAACATCATGATAAATCTCCGATATTCGGCACAGGTACTTTTGTCGCTGCAAATGCCGTGGTGATCGGTGAGGTGCAAACTGGCGAGCACTGCTCAATCTGGTATAATGTCGTCCTGCGCGGTGATGTGAATTTTATTCGGGTTGGCGACCGCACAAATATCCAGGATGGCTCCATCTGTCACGTCACGGTCGATCAATGGCCCCTAATTCTCGGCAATGATGTCACGATTGGGCACGGTGTGATTTTACACGGCTGCACCATCGGTGACGGTGTGCTCGTCGGCATGGGCGCAAAAATCCTCGATGGTGCTGTCATCGGGCAAGGCGCCATTGTTGGCGCTGGCGCATTAGTCCCTGAGGGTATGCAGGTACCGGAAAATACGCTCGTAATGGGTGTGCCTGCAAAAGTCAAACGAGATTTGGCTGATAATGAGCGTGAAACCGGCCGTGAATTGGCCCAGCGCTATGTGAAATACAAAGAAGAATATTTCACCATGGGATTGCAGCATCCGGGAGTAGAATAAATAATTGGCTGAAATTTATCTAAACTGAGCTGATATTTTATAAAATATTCTGAATATCTGATTAGTCGAGTCTGGTATTTTACGCCATCTACTATCAACCTTTTTTGCAACCCTGGTTCAGAAATTGATTGTTCTTTCTGATATACCTCAGCAATAGAAACATCAACTTTTTAAAAATCTCCTAAAATTTATGGATCAATGACTTTCAGAGAAGCAAAGCTCTCGAAGGCAATCTCATTTGTCATATCTCCCGTTACGCTGAGCAGGACAGAACCCGTTGTCCCGCTCAAATATTCAATAATTGCTTCCCGGCTAAATTTAACCATCAGATCTGCAATTCCATCGTGATCAGCGTCGCCTACGCCCTTAGGATGAAGTTCAGCAGATATGGTGCCCACCAGTTGAATGGAGTTGATTTCAATATCCAAAACGTTGTATCCTTCGGGCAACTCGATGAATGCTGAAATCCATGTCCCGTTGCTTTTTAAATTGAGTGTCTCTGGTACGAGCTCCGTAACAGCGTCGATTGTTAATTTTGCCAATTCAAAGATTAAATTATCATAGGCATCTGTAAATACGAATGGGCCAGATGGATCGTTGTAAGGAGTAGAACCCAGTTTGACATATGCCTGAATAGGCTGGGAGAACGCAAATCCCACAAAATCAGGTCCTTGTGCAAAGTTCTGGATTCCCAATATTATGTCGTTCTCATCGAATACACGCATTTGTGGCTGGCGGTCTAACGCATAGCCATCCCCATCGATTTTGATTCCTACTTTTGTTATACCTGAGGGAAAATGAATTCCAACAGGTAAAGTACTTGCGCTAACAATGACATTTGGCGCCGAGACCGGAAAAGTACCGTTCACCGCGAGCGTATTTTCAAACAAAGTACCTTGTGATAAATATAATTCACCAATAGAAGTTCCTGATTCTAATTCATCGAAATCGAGGAGAACTGGGTTGGGCCCGAAATCGGATAATTCGATGGGGATCGCCGTAATAGAACTGGTAACATCATAATTTATAGTCGCCGTTGAACTTTTAAGTTCGAGCTCACTCTCATCTTGGAGCTGCTCTTCAGGTGTCATAAAAGTATCATTTTGACTGCAACTATAGGTAAACATTGAAGCCAGGACGAGTATAAATCCCAGCTTGGTAAAAGAAAAATTCCCCATAACGAATTCCTCCTTAATAGATTAAAATATAGGCTGCCCTCACTGCAGTTGTTTCCATCTATTTTTTAGTAAGAAACAAGTATTCTCAATTGATCACCTGCCGTTTATTTTACCAATAACATTTTCCTCATTTTCAAAAATTGCCCAGCCTGAATTCGGTAAAAATAAACACCGCTGCCCAGTCGGCTTCCATCCACGGAGACAGTGTAGAAACCGGGATTGTGTTGCCCTTCAGCCAGCCGTTGAATTTTCTGCCCGCGCATATTGTACAATGCTAAAGTCACATGTGCAGCCTCGGGAATGGCATAGCGGATGAGTGTTGTCGGATTAAATGGGTTGGGATAGTTTTGTTCCAATGCAAACTGTGTCGGAATCATTTCAAAAGCATCATCCACGGCCGTTCCTTGTCCCATATTGCATACAAACTGCCAACTGACAGGATGTGGGATTATATTTCCCTGCAGATCGGCAATTGCAGTAATTGTTGCCTGATAGACAGCATTGTCTTCCATTAAAGCACTGGAAGTTGGAACGATGGTGATTTTATTGTTGAAAGATTTGACTTCAATATTCACCAGTGTGCTATCTCCCAATTTTAGCAGTAAAACGTTTTGCAGTGTTACAGAGTTTTTATCAAGGTTTTCGTCGAATATGGCGGAGATTTCATCGCCAATATCAAGTACTTGGTCTGCCGGTTGTTTCGAGCCGAAAATCGAAGGTGCGGTGCGGTCAATTTTACCGATGGCACGACGTGAGTAATAGCTGCCTGTGGGAGAATGCGTCGATGCCCGTAGTTCATAATCATTTTCGTCCATGGCTGCGATGTCCCAGAAATATTGGATCGTATCGTGCAACACAGTGGCCCTTGGTCTGTTGAATAATTCAACCCAGTTATCGCTGCCTCTGAGCTGGTATTCAAACATGATTTGCTCGAGTGTTGGATAGGATTTATCGTAATCCTGCAGCACAATTACCAGCGTATCGGGATGCGCATTGTTTACTATCCAATTATTCGCAGGATTGGAAATAGCCACTTCGGTGCATGGTTTTTCAAAATGGGCACTGAAAGTGATGACGGTGTCGATTTGACCATCGCACGGTGAATAGAGATGCACTTGCAGATTCTCATAATCGTAAGCGCTGCCCTCGACACGTCCAACTCGAAGTGTGGCACGCTGTGGGCTGCTGATGTTGTAGGGCATTGTAAATTCCATTTTGTCGGGTTTCACATCGTTAACGGTAATTGTAGCGCCGTCAGGATTGCTGGTATGAATTGTTGATAGAAAATATGTGCGGGTTTCCTCTGATTGACTTTCATTTGTCAAATAAAGGTCAAAGTGGGCAAATTGCCCTGCTGGGATGTCCTTTTTGATGTATGTATCCATACTGAGGCCAACGCCTTCACGCGGCAATGTCGGATGCTCCCAGGGACAACTGCTCGTGCCGCCGACGAGCCTGAAAACCGGTGTTCCGTAAACAGGATCGCCGAGAATATCTACCGTAAACGCATCACCGGGACCGTCGGCATCATCATCAGCTAATTCAAAGCCAATGGTATTTGACGTTTTATAGCTGACTTTCGCTTTGGCGCCGATTTCCAGCTTGGAAAATATTTTAAAACCGCCTGAAAATTCGTTCCAATCTCCCTGTTTGGCGCCAGCACTTACTGCCACCTCCGCAGCGATGTAAAGATAAAATTCAAAAGAAGCGCCCATCGTTGAGGTCATTGTGGCTTCTTCAGTGAGATTTGATCCGGCTGAGAACGAAATATTGCCAGGAAATTGGGGCTGGCCATTGATTGGTGGCAGCGGCTGCGCCGACTGTTTGAGCCCATCGTTATACGCAAGAACTTGCTGCCAGACATAGGCCTGATCTTCCAAAACTATGGCTCTGTCCCGATCAACAAGCAAGGGGGATGTTTTTAGAATTGCGGCTGTGGCTATTAAGTTTGGAATGACACTTCCTCGAATGTGAGAATCGGTATAAAGATACGTGGTTTCAAAACCGTTGCCGTGCCAGACAATGCTGGTATCGCGAACGACTGAGCACGTTTCTGAATCATATTCCAGCACGTCAGTCTTCGCGTACATAATATTGATGGCAGCGCCCATAAACAGATCACCACTTGATCCTGTAATTTTATCGGAGTCTGAAGTTTTCAATGTTTCGGTTGTTGAAATTTCCATCTCATAAGTTCCTTCAATAACGCTGCGAACACCAATACTTGCCTCAGCTTTAGCGCCAACCCAGGCGCCACCTTTGCCAATTCCCGGGATGTCGAAACCACCACCGGCTTTGGTTTCGGAAAAAACACCGATACCGGCATCGGTTTCAAACGACAAACCCAGTAAAACGTTGGAAGTGTTTTCCTTGGAAAGGTAGCTATAGCTTTGGTCTCCCGGTGGATCACGCAGGATCATGAGCGGAATTTCGGGCGATACTGTTGAAAATTGAAATTCGCGGGGTTTTTGCCCCTGAACGAAAATCCAGGTCGTATCTGAAACCAGTCTGTTGCCGACCTTCGCATCGACGATAAACATCTTTTGATGCGGATGAATTCCACTACCATCCAGCCTCGGATATCCTGGAATCATATAATATAATATTTCTTCGTCTCCAATTGTGAGTGTCGTATCCGGAATATTGTGCCCGACGCGGTCTTTGATTGTAATGCTGCCAGTTTCTACTGGACAGCTCGAGTTACCATAACTTTCGATGACTTCAATTTTAAGCGGATATGTCACTTCCTGTTCGGCAATCGGCACGTCAAAATCACCGCAACCGTTTAATGGAAAGCCACTTATTTTTATAGTCGGGGGCTCGTGGTAAATGATATTTAATGTAGAGTCCTGTTCGGTTAAATCCACTGTATCCGGTATGAAATAGTTAATAATGTCGACCCGGTCAGGATGATCGATGTCGATGAGTTGAACGGTGTATTCCTGAGCGGGGAGGGGCACAGCGTATTCGCCGTCTTCATTTGTTAATTTAATTGTTGAAAAACAATCACTATGCAGCCCTTTAATCAAAAGTTTGGCTGCTCCTAAAATATAATCACAGCCAGCTCGCATTTTTCCACTCAAAACGGCGGTGGTTGTATCTGTGAACAAAAGTGATGTGACTGTTGATTCGATCAGAAAGGTCGTATCTGCCGGAACAAAAATATGATCTTTAAAAGCAGGAGCTATTTTGTAATTGCCAGGCTCTTCAACGATAATATCAAAATGGCCGCTTGAGTCTGTAAAAACCCCAGTACTTTTATTATTGAGAATGATTTCCACGCCTTCCATGCCGCAGGCCGGAGTCGATGCAAAATTAACCTGACCACTGACAGAAATGGAGGTCGTGTCAGTAAAATTGATACTTTCCCAAAAATGCTTTTGCGGATTGAGCGTAAGCGGTTGTTTGACAGGATCAAATCCATGTTTTTCTTTGAAGGGAATAATTTCGATATCAGCGCCGGTAGCCCAATAGATATTTTCGATGGCATAACGCCCGGCGGAATTTGTAATTCCATAGTGTCCGATTTCCGGGATATCCGCAGAGAACCCGGCTCCTCCACGCATTTCTCCATGGTGATTTCCGCTGGTGGCATAATCGCCTGCGACCGACCCCGTGCCCAGTTTGAATGGCCAATACCCGACGAGTCCAGGTTCGTTGCCCCGCAAAACGTGGTGCATATCCTGCTGAACTTCCAGTGTTGTTCGGGCAATATCCCAGATTTGAACTTCATCAATCCAACCATTAAAAGGATCTTCAACATCTGCTGTGCTTGCGTCTGATAAATCGGCGCCGATGGCCAGTGTATTTGTTGTTACTTGTTGCCCAACATTTCGACTTCGTCCATCGGGTACTCCATTTACATAAAGTTGTACGGTGCCATTGTTATAAACGGCACTCACAAAAACCCATTTTCCGGTATTGACATTGCTTGAACTGGTGGCAAACTTGGGATCCCCGGTATATGGAAAACCATCAGATATCCCATATTGCAATTTCCCTGCTTCCGTCGTGCTGAAGAAAATGAGATTGCCATGATATTTGAATCCTGGTGGGGCAGTATGGCTCCAGCCGATGATTCGCTGGTATGCTGTTGCAGAAGTTTTAATCCACGCGGAAATTGTCATTTCGTCACCACGGGCAATGTAAGGCAGTTCCACATGATCATCGATGCCGTCAAGTTGCAGGGAGCTGCTTAAAGGGGCTGGGGTTACTTGCGCCCGCACGTCGATATCTTTTACCGGGCCTCCGGAGCGTGTCTTAATTTGCCCGTCAACGCGACCGTTGGCTATGCGAAATCCATAATCGGAGGCTGTTATTTCTTTGCCATTTTTGAGCCGGATATACAGCGTATATTTATAAAGCCGGCCGGGTTCACCATCTTCATCGAGCATGAATTTTTGACCCGGAACGACATGGAATTCGAACCCGTCCCGATCCAGCCGAATAATATCAACGGAATCACGATGAATCCATGACCAGGTAAGGTTTACAGCATTTTTTCCGCCAACAATCTCTCCGTCTGTCGCTTTAATAAATGCTGTGCGCCCTTGCTGCACATCCGTCGGTTCCGACTCAATTGTGATTAATTCATTATCGACATAAGCAGTCAGGTAATAATTATATTCCTTTCCGGGTTTAATCGCATAGTCAAAATACTCTTCGTGTTCAAAAGCATCGACGCTGTCGATGTGCACCCCCTCCCGGTAAATATTTATTTGCGTCGCCCAGTGCGATTTGTTATCCCAACTCAATCGGATAAAATCGTTCGTCGTATCTTTAGATGCGATAAATTTCTCCGGCGCTCTTAATGGCGAAGTTCGAGCGCGCGATCGAACACGGACGGATCTGTGCTGGCCGTTTTTATAGCTGGCCTGGACAGCCCACTCATCTTCAGTATCGGGAGTGGTGTTTCCAGTGACGATAAAATTATAGGGAAGTGTATGCTCATGGTAAAACGCCCCATTTTTATAGATTAGATAAGTCAGTAATGAATCCGGTTGGTATGAGCCTTTGTACCAGGTAATATTAATAAATTTGTCGCTCGGATTGAATAATGTTACTTGCTGATTCCAGGGATCTTTTGCAATGGAATCTACCCAAACATGTGCGCCGACAGAGTAAGGCGCCCGCAGGGGTTCCGTTCTACGGTCTCTGCGCATGACGTATTCCTTACGATTGCCGCCAAAAAGATCTGTCGCAATTCGAACAACTTTTAACCGGTGGGCAGTGTAAGGTTCCGTTTCCCAAAATTTTGTGTAGGTTTTTTTAAATCCGTACGACATGTATTCTTTTGTCGCCCACTCTGTAATTTCTACGTCATCGACATAGACATGGGAGTATACCCATCCACCCAACAAGATGGGCTGCGATACAGTCCATTGCAATATAATTGATTGGTCAGAGCCCTGGTTGCTGGCATAAAACTGATCTCCGGATGCACTGATAACCATATCGGCTGAATCTTTTGCTGTGATCGCATAATCTATCACTTGTTTAAATTCATCATTGTTTTGAGAGTGAACGGCGGGTATTGACTTCAAGAATAAATAAATAATCATGGCAGTGAATAGCCACTTTATTTTGCTCGCAATTCGCATGATTATGCCTCACTTTTATTGTGTTGAAATTCAAAGGATTATTGCGGATTTGCAAAGACATTTGACAGAACGGCCTGGCGGTTGACCCGCGACTCATTTCTGGATAGATTGTTATTGCCAGATTTCAGTGGCGGGTCATGGCGTAAAAAACTCAACTTGTGGCTTATATCCTGCTTTATTCACAAATATTTTTTAAAATATTCTTAACCTGTTGATAATTAAATATTTGAGATAAGACGAGAAGAAAAACTAAGTTATTTATTAAAATTAGCTCTCACAAAGCCACGGGGTACACAAAGTTATGTTTTATAAGTATTTAAATGTTTTTTGTGGACTTAGTGCCCTTGTGTGCGAATTATTCAGGATATATGACTTTTATGTAGATTTGGGGCAATGAGCCACAATTTTTGGTGTAAAGATTTTTGAACTTGGTGAAACCGGCTGAATTCATCGGTCCGGTTTCTCCATAATTCTGAGAGTTTCCCGAAATAGAGCTATCTTAAAATTGTCAGTTTTTTCGTTTTGCTAAAATCGGACGTTTTAAGACGATAAAAATAAATACCCGAGACGAACCGGCTACCTGAATAATCCGTTGCGTCGAATTTAATCTCATGACGGCCTGCATCCTGCTTTTTGTTCAGCAGAACTTTTACCAATTCACCCCGAATATTAAAAACTTCTAAAACGACATGACCTGGTTTTTGCAAGTGAAATGTGATATTCGTGACCGGATTAAACGGGTTAGGGTAATTTTGGTGCAAAACTACCTCGGTTGGAATGGTTTCGAAATTTTCGTTGACCGCCGAAGGCTCCGTGTAAAACCAGCCGAGGCCGTCCTCTCCCGTTCCAATCCACATATCGCCATTTTCTTCGATAAACAATTCTCTGATTTCATTGGAGGGCACGCCTGAGTTCTCTACATCGTAAATATTCCAGTATTCGCCGTCAAATTCTGCCATACCAAAATCCAAAGTGCCAATCCATGGATATTCAGCTCCAAAACCGATTACTGAAATACCATTACCCGGCACATCGGCATTGTTGGTGTTATAGGAAGTCCAGGTGAAACCATCGAACATGGCCACGCCAGCCTCGGCTGTTCCGATCCACATATTGCCAGCGGGATCTTCTCCAAGGGCGGTGACAGTATTTGCAGGCAGTCCAGAATTAGCCATGTCAAAAGTTTCCCAATTTGTACCATCAAATTTACCGACGCCCGCGGCTGTGCCTATCCATTTATTGCCAAGCGCATCGATGGTGATTGCTGTGACCAGGTCATTTGGAATACCCGAAGTTGCCATATCGTAGACTGTCCAATTCGTATCGTCAAATTTGGCGAGTCCAAAATAAGTGCCGATCCATTTGTTTCCATCCGCGTCAATATCGATGGCGGTGATGTAATTGTAGGGCAATCCTGAATTCTGCATATTATATGTGTTCCATTCAGAATGGTTATAATGGGTCAAACCTGCAAGCGTACCGATATACAAATCGTTGTTGGCAGCAATTTTCATCTCCAAAATATGGTTCTGCGGCAGCCCTGAATTGTCTGTGTTTAAAATTATCCAATCAGCACCATCAAATTTTGCTATGCCTTGGCTGGTGCCAATCCATTTATGCCCATCGCTATCCATATCAATTGCAAAGATGGTGTTTGCGGGCAGGTCTGAGTTTGACGTTTGGTGGATTGACCAGGTGGCGTCATCAAAGCTGGCCAGGCCATCTGCTGTACCGATCCATTTTATCCCTGCATCATCTGCACAAACAGCATTTACCGTATTCCCGGGTAGGTCGGTATTATAAGCATTAAATATGGACCAGTCTGCTCCATCCCATTTAATCACACCGCCAAATTCAGTTCCGATCCATTTATTGCCAGCCATATCAATTTCAACGGTATTGACATTGTTATCTGGTAATCCAGAATTGGTTACGTCATGGTTCGTCCAGTTTGCTCCATCAAAAAAATTGAGTCCGGCGTCGGTGCCGACCCAGGCATTGCCATCTGAATCGTGGGTGATGGAATTAATATTATCAGACGCTAATCCGGAGGACATTTTATAGGTAAGCCATGTAGAACCGTTGTAATAGCCGATGCCATCGCGCAGGGTGCCGACCCACGGTCGATTGTCATTGTCGATTGAAATAGCGCGAATATAATAGGATGGCAAATACTCGGCAACCGATTCCCAGTTGGTGCCATCAAATTTAACGACGCCTGTCTGGCTTGTTCCAATCCATTTTACATTGTCGTTATCGATGGCAATTGCAGTGATGTTGTTGTGAAATAATCCGGAGTTGTCCTTGTTAAATACTTGCCAAGCCGCACCGTCGAACTTGACGAGTCCTGCATTTTGAGTCCCGATCCATTTTATGCCTGCAGCATCAACGACGATTTCCGTTAAATTATTATCAGGCAGAGCTGAGTTCGAACAATTATAAAATTCAGTATCTCCGCTTAGTTTGTTTACCTTTACCAAACCACCATTCGTACAAACCCATAACGTATCATTTTCGACGGCAATTGAAGAAATAGCCTCGCCGTTTGTAAAATTTATCCATTTTGAATCTTGAGGGAAAATAGCAACCGAAAATGTGAGCAGAAAGATGGGCACTATAAAATTCGATTTCTTTAACATAAATCCTCCTGATTTGATAGATTGCTTCAAAATTATATGCATGCTATTTATTTGTCAGACTGTGCTGTTCCCACCAGGTTAGCCAATGCTCTTTATCGATTCCAAAATTGGCACCAGTTATTTTTTTTAAGCTGGTGGCAGCTGTTGTTTGTATGAATTTGTCTCGCTCATTTAGCAAATTAATTAAATGAATCACAGCCCTTGTGTCATTAATTTTGCCAAGCGAGGTGGCTGCTTGTACACGTACATCAGTACTATTATCAGCCAGGGTATGAATTAACGGAGCAACGGCGCAGGTGTCTGCCAGACTGCCCAGCACCCGTGCTGTTTTCAACCGCACGGATGCATGTTCATCGTCCAGCAATGGGATGAGATATTTTACAGCTTTTACATTTCCAATTTCCCCGAGTGTTTGTGCTGCTTTTTCGCGGACAAGCCAGTCGTCATGATTTAAGGCGGGGAACATCATATCAAGCCCATAAAATTTGTAAAACGTATCAAGAATTAATAAATGAATGTCCCGGTTGAAGATCGCCTCGAGAATTATTGCAGGTTTTTTGTACTTGACTGCTTCAGGGTTATTTGGTTCCCATTTTATCCCCGGTGTTTTAGACCAATAGAACTCTTTTAAATATTTCGTATCGTCCTTAATTTTAATGTTTAGATCCAATTTAATCTTTCCCCTGTTGTAGAACCGCCAATCCGATGCATAGCCGGGTGTATAATTGGTTTTTTCGGATTCACCTCGTACACGCAATGCGAAATACATGTCGACACTGTCCGGATTGGCTTTGTGTACAATGAACCCGGCTGCTTCAAATAAACCTGAGAGAACTTGAGAGAAAGGCAACTTAACATTTATTTGGCTTTTCTCTTTCTTCACGCTATTCACCTGGTCAATTACCAAATAAACGGAATTAATAGCTTTGATTTCATGCAATATTCGATTGGCAGAATCCCGTGCTTCGGCGCTGTAAGTTCCGTTTGGGTATCGTATCAAATATCTTTCATACGCTGATAAAGTATTTTCATTTTTAACTTGCTGAAAAGTTTGCGTTTCAATTCTTAATTGTGCCTCATCTGCGAATTTTCCGGTCGGGTGTTTTTTCAGGAAATCACGGTAGGCGGAAATCGTATTTTGTCGATTTGCTTTTTTCCAGGCATTTTTTCTCGGGGAACAGCCGATCAGCAGAACAAGCATTAGCACAATTATTTCGTAATTCTGAAATTTTTTCATTTCAAAAATTCCTTCAGATAATTGTATAAATCGACAAGGCTGTCGATTGTGACTGCGAAGGGTGGGTTTCCTGAAATCGGGTAAGGAAACTTGAAAAACAATTGAGAATGGTAGTTTTTGAACAGAGCCCGTGCAGTCGTTTTTTTGTTTCACAGGTAAGAAGAATCAGATTTAACTAAAATTCATTGCACCAAAACTATTCTTCCGGCACAGTTTAATTTCGATTCATATTTGAAAACAGGTAAATCAAAAAGAAAATGTACCGGAAGACCAGGTCACGACGGAAAACCTAATTTTTTATTCAACTATTCCTTATGCAAAATTCTATTATTGTAGTGGAAATGTATAATAAACATTGGCTGCAAAGATATCGATATCCCCTTCGCCCGTTTCATCTTGTTCGCCGACATTGAACAGGTGCTGCCATTCAATTCGAAGTCCGAGCTGTTTAATTATCGCGGTTTGCACGCCGGCACCCAAGATCGGGCTGGTTCCGGAAACGCTGTGTGATTCCGGAATGCCACCAAAAATTTCATCTTCATCGACGGACCAGCGAAATAGGCCCAACCTGCCGAGGAGGGAATATCGGGTCTTAAATGGCATATTGCCGACAACGGATGCTGTAAATCCTTTTGTTTTTATTTCGCCGATATCATCTGTCGGCACACCCATCCATGTGTATTTGCCATCGAAATTCATGGTACCAAAAGCTGAATAACCAAGTTCGACCATGGCATTTTCATGAAAAGTCAATCCCGCCAGGAAATGACCTGTTGCCACGCCGTCATCGGATTTGCCAACGAAGATATTATCATCTTCAGCTTTATTTTTGTAGGGAAGTTGTGTGAAACCGCCCCCACCAATTACGTACACAGCCTGGATGCTATTTTTCTTTTGTTGCCCCCCGGCACACCCCTGTAAAACGAGTAGAATTATAATCCCTGCAATTGGCAATCCTTTGAATTGAAAATTACTCCGAAATAATGATCTGACAAATTTCATAATAATTTCCTCCGAATTGGAATTGAAGTTTGGTAATAATGGGAAAATTATCACCAGGAAGATCAGCTCAATGTCCTGTGATTATTTAGATCAATATCCTCTCGATTGAGTTTTACGGATGTGTGGCATTCAAGCATGCCCAACTACTTTTATCGTTAATTCTATTCGAGCAAGGATACGCTCCCGTCGTGCAAATTATAGTATGCGCCAACGATTTGAATTTTGCCTTCCGCTTCAAGATTTCTGACAATTGCACTTCTTTTTCTGATGTCTTCTATTGTTAATTTTACATTTGATTTTATTACATCTGCGAGATAGTTTTTGTCCTTATAATCTCGCTCCCCGGCGATACTAAGGATGGCAGGTTCGATTTGATTTAATAAAAAAGTGACATTCTCACTTCCAACGTCGAGTTTTTTCACGGCCGATTTGACGGCACCACAACTTTCGTGACCCAAAACCATGATCAGCTTAGATCCGGCAACTCCCACAGAATATTCGATACTTCCCAACACATCCTCGTTTTCGACATTTCCAGCGACACGAGCGACGAAAATATCCCCGATACCCTGATCGAACACCAGTTCTACCGGGACTCTGGAATCGATGCAAGACAAAATAACAGCCTTGGGAAATTGCCCCGATGTAGTCGCTTTAACCTGGGCGGGCAAATTTCTTAAGTTGAGGCTGTTTTTTACAAATCTTCGATTTCCTTCGAGCAAGTCATTTAATATTTCATTGGTCGTCATCTCAGTTTGGGATTCCTGCGTCATAACGCTACTTATCAATTGTTGGTTTTCCGAATTATCGGTTTGCACTTTTACACGGTCACAACCGGCTGAAATAATGAATAACAGAGCAAATGGAATTAAAAATAAAGCGCGTTTCATAAATTTTTCTCCGAGAATTTGAACGATTGGCAATCGTTGCACAGTTAGTAATTGATCACTAATTAATTTGAAGAGAGTCTTGAAATTTAAATTGCTAAGACGCGGTTGAAATTGTCATTGGTATCGAGTATTTCAATGTGTTGGCAAGAGATGTGGAAGAATTATGTTCGGTTAAAATGGGCAAATGTCACAATCGAATGTGTCCCGGTTTTCCCTTAGCAATTCGTCATGCTGTCCATTAGAAACAGTTGCATGAACGACTATATAAATTAATTAATTCAATAGCAATATAATTATTACTTAAGAGGCGTCGTTTTATTTGCGGGAGTTGAGGCAATTCGTTCGCTACTCTTCTCTAACTGCCAGGTTTCGCACATTGCCTGTCATCTGGTTTTGATGAAAAAGTCAACGTTTTAAGTAAAAATCAGCTGAGTTTTTACCCGTTGTGTAAAATAGAATACTCACACAAAATACTAAGAAGTTTGCGTGTGAGTCATTCTGATTTTCACAGGGTGAAATACCGTGACCTCCTGACATTTAGCTCAGGTTCTGGGATTCCCCGGTATAGCAAATGACGCAAACCGAGGTGACAAATGAGGCGGAACAGAACGATATTTGGTGAAAATCTTTCGTTTTGTGCAACAGGTGAGTTTTTAAAAAAAAGTTACCGGAATTTTATGGGGGATAAATTGTTGCAATTTGGAGTTTGTATGTAAATCGAATTATGACCTGCCGCTTTTCCTTAAAATTATTAAGCCGGAAAAGAATAGCAGGGCGAACCAAATTTTCGCCCCGCATTAATTTGACGAATCTTACCGCAGCAGCGTCATTTTTTGGGTGAGCACACTGCCATTGGATTCAAGACGGAAAATGTACGTTCCACTGGCGGCTTGCCTGTGCCAATTGTCCATTCCATCCCAAACGGCTTCAAAATAACCTGGGTTTTCGTCCTGGTCAACAAGCGTGCGTACTTCTCCTCCAAGGGTGTTATATACTTTTAGCGTGACACGTCCCGCTTCAGGAATTTCATACTGGATTTTGGTCTGCGGGTTAAAAGGGTTGGGGTAGTTTTGGTTCAAATTGTAGGAAATTGGCCGGCTTCTGTTTTCCTCTGCGGCAACCGCCGTCGTCACTCCAAAAAAGAAGTATTCCACCGGGATGAAGAATTCGAGCAATTGTACACTTTGATCGTCGTTTAACATCTCGATATGGACCTGGTCGACCAGTGTATTTCCTGAGGAAATTGTAAAATATCCGCTGCCATTTCCTGTACCCATGGCATAATTCGGGGAACCATGTGCCGCATAAGCAGGCGTCGGGACACCACCGCTATAGGGCCGCGCAAATATTCGCACACCCGTGGTTTCGGTTGTTGCATAATCGAATGTTAAATCAACATTCTGATTGGATGTTGAATAAGCGGGCCACAGCGGCATGAATTGAAGATTGGAAACCGAGTGTGTGGAAAAAATGTAATGTACCGGAACAAAAATTTCGAGCAGCAAAACACTTTGATCATCATTTAACATCGTAAAGCGAATCTCATCCACCACGGAATTTCCTGCCGTGATTGTAAAATTGCCGTCCCCATTGCCCGTTCCAACGGGATAGTTTGGCGAACCGTGCGCAGCATAATCCGGTGTGGGGGATCCAGCAGTGTAGGGCCGCGCAAAAATTCGTACTCCGCCCGGTTCAACCGTAGTATAATCAAAGGTAATGTCTACATCTTGATTGAGCAGCAGAGAAGCAGGTGGTGGCGGAGAAAATTGGATGTTGGATATCGCGTGTGCCGCATAGTGGTAATCTACCGGAACAAAAAAATCCAACAACAACACACTTTGGTCGTCATTCAACATCTGAATTCTGACTTGATCAACGATTGCATCTCCTGAATTAATACTGAAATAGGCGGTTCCGGCTCCGGCGCCTACAGCATAATTGGGCGATCCATGGGCAGAATAGTCTGGAGTAGCTGCTCCACCGCTGTAAGGCCGGGCAAAAATTCGTACGCCGCCGGGTTCATCGGTCGTGTAATCGAAAGTAATATCTACATCCTGGGAATGGGCCAAGGCTGTTGGCCAGTTTGGTGTAAATTGGATATTTGATACAGAATGCACTGAAAAAATGTAGTGCACAGGGACAAAAAACTCGAGAAGTAGCACGCTCTGGTCATCGTTAAACATGCGGAATTGTATTTCGTCAACTAAGGCATCGCCGGCAGTGATTGTAAAATATCCGTCGCCGCTACCGCTTCCTATAGGATAATTGGGGGATCCGTGGGCCGCATAGTCCGGGGTTAATGATCCTCCGCTCATGGGACGGGCAAATATACGAACTCCACCAGCCTCGTTCGTCGTATAATCAAAAGTGATTTCCACCCTTTGATTCAAGGCCAGGGATGCATGCGGGGAAGGCGAAAGTTGAATATTGGATATGTTTTCACACATCCCGGTCCCGCTAAAAATGAGGCTAAATACCGCGAATAACCCCAGCGCCAATACCAATTTCTTCATGATGAAATCCTCCATAATTTTGGTTAGTATGTTTTAATTGGGATTGTATTCAATTCTAAGTCGGGCTAAGTGAAACTTTATTTTTTAGCACACCATTCATCTTCGCATAGAACCATTGTTCAAAATGGGTGGAAACAGGATTTATATTTTTGAGTTCGAAATAATCAAGAATTCTTAACCTGAAAACGAAATGAAAGGCCTGTCGAGCGGTATTAAAAAGACAGCACAATTTAATCCCTCAATAATTGACATGATGCTAACCATAAATTGAGCAGAGCTGGCGCTAAAATAAAGATTGGATATGATTGAGGAATTGCGAAATAGGCAATGGGAATAAAGGGTCGTTTTTTTATGTGCGAATGAGACAAGAAGGGTTGAAGTCGGTTTTCACGAATTTCGGGTCACATCGTTGTGTTCCCTGATTTTCCATTGGTATTTCGTCTTTCCTGACGTTGTAATTTTTGGTCGATAGGACAATATAAATTAATTTATTCAATAGCAATATAAAATTTACTATACAAAATGCATTTTAAAATGCAGGCTAATTCGCTGTGGAAAAGTAAATATCGTGAAATCAATCATGCAAATTTGCAGTGACGATGTATTTATTTAGCCACAGAAATATCAGGAATGATCTGTGGCTAATATGATTGTTTTAAATAATTAAACGCGTTCTTCCTCAAAAGTAACATTGAAAAAACGCAGCCGAACAAAACGTAAAATGGTCGCTACTACAAAAATGACGGCAAAAATGGCTACGATGGATGGGCCTGCCGGAAAATCATAAGTATAGGAAAGCCACAATCCGAAAAAACCTGCCAACGCCGAATTTAACAATGCCACCAGTACAATTGCTGCCTTGTTTCTGGCAAGCATAACGGCACTTACGGCAGGTACAACAAGATATGAAAAGACCGGCAAGACGCCACCCAATCTGACGGCGAGAACGATGGAAAGACCGATGCTCATGTAAAAAAAGAAATTCCAGGCGCGCTCTTTTAGGCCAAATTGAGAATCATCGCCCGACTGAATAAGTTCAGTCATCCGGTACAAATGTTTGTGAAATGCAAAATGCAAAATCGCGAGCAGGCCAAAAGCCCCCAACATGCGAAATATATCAACACTGGTCGTTGCGAACAACGCGCCGAAAAGCACTTCCTGAATGTTCGATTCCCCGTGTGGTGTTTTTGAAATTACCAGCACGGTGAATGCGGAAGTGGCCACGTATATAATGCCGATTATCGCTTCAAGTTTTAAGCGTTTGTCGTGAATATGGATGAGCGAAAGGAGAAACGCGCCGACTAAAGTAAAAGCCACCGGCAACCAGAGATGGCCCATGTGAAAATAGTCGGATATCGCGACACCAAAGGAGGAAATTTGCCCGAGGGCAAGGTCGACAAAAACGATGCCGCGGCCGACGACGTGAATTCCGAGATAGCTGAGTAATAATCCAAAAATCAAACATGCAAATAATGCATTGACCATAAAATCGATGCCCATCATTTCGAACATTTTTACCCTCCTCTATTTGTTGTTCTTTTTTATTATCCCAGCCTGCTTGATTCCTTCGATTAACTTGTTGATATTGTATTCGAAAAGGTCAAAATAGGATTTTATTTCTGCCTGTGCACCCACTGAGCTTGCGAGTTCGATTAAAACAGCGGACGTTTTAGAAGCGATGAGTTGCGCGGATTTTTTGCTAAAATAGGGTGAAATTATGATAATGCGAATGTCGTTTTGTTTCATATGATTTATGACCGAAACGAGATGTTTTGGCGAAGGGGGAATGCCCGGTTTCGGCTCGATAAATCCAACGAGATCGAAATGAAAGCGTTCATCAAAATAGGGCCAGCTATTGTGAAAAGCGATCACTTTTGTGCCAGCATAATCGGAAATCTTGTCTTGCAGGTTTTGTGTTAACGCATCAATCTTTTGGTTGAAAATATCAAGATTTGATCTGAATTGCGCTTCATTCTCAGGTTGTAGTCTGATAAGGCCATTGTGTATATTTTCGGCTATCATTTTTCCCCGCAAGGGATCGAGCCAGTAATGGGGATTGCCATAAATATGAATATCCCCTTCAGCGCGCAATTTGCTCGGCTCCCCTGTTGGCACTTCCAACAGCGGAATGCCGACGGAGGCGTCAATATAACCCTTGCCCCCGGGTAAAATAGCGCCATTGCGAGCGCCCTCGAGCAATGGCGGAATCCAGCCAATTTCAAGGTCCAGGCCCACCTGGATAAAAATGTCTGCTTTTTGCAAACGAATCATATAGCTGGGTTTTGGATCGACAAAATGTGGATCCTGATAGCCTTTGGCAATCGAAAAGGTCGTTACATAGTCGCCGCCAATCTCCTGTGCAATGCTCGCCAAATCAGGTAAACTGGTGACAATCTTGATTTTATCTGCACCGGCAGCGCCGGCAAACGCAATAACTTGCAGGGCAATGAAGGCCGCAAGGGCATATATTTTTTGTTTTTTCAACATTATAATTCTCGATTCTGATTTAAAATTAATATTTATGTGCCCCGTGGGCGCCAATTACAAAGACTGATCGCAACAGTATCCGGCTAAAATTTTCCCCCTGCACCGGCAATCCATATTGATATTGCAGGTCGAATTTTTGAAACTCAGTGGCAAAGAAACTGAGATTTGCGGAATAAGCTTTTTCGCTGATATCCCCGTTTTCAGGATATTCGGAATAGTCAAATCGTCCCCCGATGTATGTCCGCTTTGAAAGCTGGTAGCGCATAAAACTGTAAAGGCCTTTGCTGTCGATTTCGCCGGCCGGTGTATCTCTGCGACTGAGCAAAGCTTCCGTTATCCATTCAAAACTTTTATAACGGCCTCGGCGCAGTGGTTTCCAGCGCAGCGTTAAATCCACGGCTGCAATGTGCGATTTATGCCGTTCTGCGTCATTGCTGCCTCGAATGCCGGTGAATCCCAATTCCAGCGTCGTATTTTCATTTAAATCTACATAATTTTTTAAGTGGAGCAGGTACAACAAATCCTTCGTTCCGGTAAACGACGGACTTTCTGTTGCGCCGGATGTCGTTTCAAGGGTGAGTTCCTGATAGAGATCGAAAGGATTGGGAATGAGCCAGCTCAAAGAAACACCACGGTCGACCAATCCTTCCCCACCAAAATAGTTGGCGTACATGAGTGGCGCACCGACAAAATTATAGGCATGCGGATGAATTTGGTTGATTTTTCCCATGGCGCTGCGAAATTTTCCCGCTTTGGCCTGCAGCGAAAAAGGCATGCTCAGCGTGGTGACATAACCTTCTTCAAGCTCAGCATGAAATTCGCTTTCGAAAGCCGCCTCCGCATTTGGCCCGGCGAATGGATTTTCCAATTCATTATGAAATCCGATGTTGAATGTCGCTTTTGTGTACGGATCGACATACGCTTCGAAGACAATTTCGGCGGAGTGCAGGCCAAAATCGATCGGTTTTGCAACAGCTTTTTCTTCGGTGGCTGAGCCCAGAAACAGGCCAATTGCGCTGATTTTTGGATTTAACGACGAGCCGGTCCGCGAAATTTGACCGAGCACCTGGTTTTGTGTGCCCACTTCGGGCGCCTTGTTTTCGGACTTATATTCGGTACCCAGCTCACGGGCGAGCTCAGCTTCGAGTAGCGCATCGGTTGAATCTTTTTCGGTGGGCACAGTTTTTTTCATATTTTGTGCAGCCACCGACGATATGAGTAGAAAAAATATAATTATCAGATGGAAGGGTTTAAAACCCTTAAAATGAATAGTCATTGCCTACCTCAATTTTTTCTGAATTCAGAAATCAACTTAAGTTTTTGTTTTTGTAATTAATTTGGAAAAATTGAAAATCGAAATGATTTTTTCAGGAGGCAGGAGGATGGAATATATCTGGAAAGTAGGTGGCCAAATACAAGGAATTTTCAAAAGTGTTGAAATGGATTGCCTGAGAGAATTCTGCCAATAAATAAAAGTTTGTACTGCCGAGTACCCAGTTGTGGGGAGCAGGAACCGAGAAAGTGTGATTCAAAGTGCAACATTTGTACTGGTGGTCATGGCTGGCCGATTGACTGGAATTATGCAAATCAAAGGTATTGCTTGGCTGGAATGGGCCTTTGGGGTGCAAATGTGCTTCATTATCCGAAACAGGAGATGTCCCGGATTCTGCCTCTATGCAGTTGTTATTTGAGCTGGCCGCCTCCATTATATTGAACAGAATATGTTCCCCCATATGGGCACAAAATGAGAATAAAACAATGAGGGAAATAATTCTAACGAAAAATTTATTCTTTGGTCGCTGCATTGTTCTGTTAAAACATTTTGACTAATTCTTTTGTTCCCGTTAATTTAACTAACAATAGAATATAGATTTTTTACTGGAAAGTACAATTGAAAAATAGGGATGCAGGAAGTGGGATTTCTTTTGGTAAATCCATGATCATCAAAATCTTCAATTAAATTCTTCCTTGTTGGATGCTATAGGGGTAGCGATTACCGGATAGTGTGTTTAGTTTTGTATTCTGAAAAATTCTCTTTATTTTATAGGCACCACCAGAAAATCGAATATGAAATTCGCAGGCGAATAACCGGAGGAAAGTGATGCGACCGATTTCCCGACGCAAATTTATTCAAAAATCAGTGAATGGCGTTGCTGGACTAAGTGTGGGCACCGCCCTGTGGCCTCGATCGGAATTAATTGCTGGCAATGAAAGTATCGACCGGATTGTTCTCGGCAAAAGCAGCATCGAAACTTCACGGGTTGCACTGGGCACGGGCTCGTTTGGTTGGGAAAGGAAATCGCAACAAACGGCACTTGGGGAAAAAGGATTTACAAAGTTGGTGCAACAGGCCTACGAGCACGGCGTTACTTTCATGGACCTGGCTGATATTTACGGCAGCCACCAGTATTTCAGAAATACCTTAAAAATTCTCCCACGGGAAAAACTTACCGTCCTGACAAAAATTTGGACGCGCAATATGTCCTGGCTTAAATATGACGGTTTTCAATCCACGTTCGACCGCTTTCGCAAAGAAACCGGCAGCGATTTTTTTGATATCGTGCTCATCCATTGCCGGGAATCGGCAAACTGGGTTGAAGAAACCAAAGCCTTGCGCGATGCCATGTCCGCGGCCAAAGACCGCGGCGAAATTCGGGCGGTGGGCGTTTCCTGCCACACATTGGATGCTCTCAAAGCCGCTGCCAAAAGCGAGTGGGTCGATGTGATTCTTGCCCGCATCAACAACCAGGGCACGCGCATGGACGGCCCACCAGAAACTGTCATGCCAGTCTTGAAAGAAGCACACGACAATGGCAAAGGCATTGTCGGGATGAAAATATTCGGCTGCGGCAAATTGATCGATGAAGCACAACGGGAGACCTCACTTCGCTACGTGCTCGGCAGCGGCAATATCGATGCAATGACAATTGGCGTTGACAATATCAATCACTTGCGCGATAATATTCGAAGAATTAACAGCATAGTGAGGGGATAAATCATCATTCAATGATCAACATGCAATAATCAATTTTCCAGTTGGATTATATTTATAGTGCTGTCGGAAAGTTTGGTTTTCTTCTAATTAATCCTGCTGAAAAAATAGGAATTTAAAATGAGCCATTCATTCGCAAAATTATCGATTTTTATAGTTCTTCTTTTTTTTATCTGTACTCCTTCAAAACTATACTCCCAAGATAAAAAGGCTGTTTCTGTTGAGTGGATCTACAGTAATTCCAGCGCGGAGCTAACAGCAATACCCAGGTATTTTTGGTTGGCCAACAACACCGCGATGTTATTCGATTTGCGAAAACCGGCAAATGAGCGAAATTTCGAGATATTTGATCCGCGAACCGGAAATATAGCACCAGCAGTTGATGCTGGAAAAGCGATGGGAAGTTTAAATACATTCTTTGAAGAAGGACGGCAGCATAACGTTTTAAGATGGCCGGTTTTCTTCGACGCATGGGGTCGGCAGGCTGTTTATTTATTTCAAAACGATATATTTATTCTTGACCTGAGCAGTTCGAAATTCAGCCGTGTAACCGAAACTGCGGCTGCCGAGAAGTCGGTGCAAATTTCCCCTGATGGAAAACTGCTTTCGTTCGTCCGTGAAAACGATCTGTATGTCTTCAATATCAAAGAAAACAAAGAAATACGCCTCACCACCGATGGCTCTGAGACCATACTAAATGGCACGCTGTCCTGGGTTTATTGGGAAGAAATTTTTGGACGCAGTGACACCGGGTATTGGTGGTCGAGTGATTCAAAGCGATTGGCGTATCTGCAAACAGATGAATCACCTGTCGAAATTACGCATTTCGTGGATTTCCAGCCCGCAGTTCCACGGGTAATCAAGCAGCGTTACCCCAAAGCTGGTACGGCCAATCCGAAAGTCCGCGTCGGCATTGCCAATATTCAATCTGCAAAAACAACCTGGGTGGATTTTGCAGCGGATGATTATGAGTATATTCCCCGCGTCAAGTGGCTTCCCGATAGCAAACAACTGAGTGTACAAACGCTGAACCGGGCGCAGGATGGGCTCAAACTGTATTTTGTAAATTCTGATGATGGTAATTCAAAGTTCATCTTACGTGAAACAGACAACGCCTGGGTCAACCTGCACGATGATCTGATTTTTTTGAATAATGGCAAGCATTTTATCTGGCAGTCTGAGCGGGATGGATTTGCGCATCTTTACAGATTTACGATGGATGGCACGCGGGTAAATCAGATCACCAGGGGCGATTGGGCTGTCAAATCTGCCGGGAGAAATCCGCGGCAAACTGTCGCAGCTGTCGATGAAAAAAATGACTGGATCTATTTTTCAGCGCTCGAAAAAGCATCCATTGAGCGGCATCTTTACCGTATTCACAGCGACGGCTCAAAGATGGAACGGCTGACGGAAGGGGACGGTACGCATGCAATCAGCTTCAGCCCGGATGGAAAATATTATTTTGATACCTTCTCGAATGTTCGTACACAGCCATCGCTTTCGCTCAATGATAGCAAGGGCAAAAGCATTAAAATCCTTTCCGAACCACGCCCGGAATTGGTTGAAGCGCTGGACTTTCAATATCCTGAATTTTTTACAATCCCAACATCCGATGGCTTTTTGATGCCCGCTGAAATATTGAAACCGAAAGATTTTAATGCCAACAAAAAATACCCTGTGATTATGAATATTTACGGTGGCCCCTCAGCGCCAACAGTCGCCAATTCCTGGAATCGCGGTCACTATTTTGATCAAATTCTGATTAAAAAAGGATATCTCGTTGTGCGGTTTGACCATCGGGCAGCAGCCGGAATTAGTAAAAAATTTGAAAACCTGTTGCTGAAAAAATTCATCGGGCCGGTTGAACTGGCAGACATAATCGATGGGGTGAAATGGCTCAAGTCGCAGCCGTGGGTCGATGGCGACCGCTTTGGTATTTGGGGCTGGAGTGGCGGCGGTAGTTTTACGCTGCACACGATGACGCGCTCGAAGGAATTTAAAGCGGGCATTTCCGTTGCGCCGGTGACCGACTGGCATTTTTACGATACAAAATGGGCTGAGTTTGCGATGAAAACACCGCAGGAAAACCCGGAAGGTTACAAAAATACCTCCATTCTGCGGCATGCGAAAAATCTGCACGGCAGGCTTTTGCTCGTGCACGGAACCTACGATGACAACGTGCATCCGCAGAATGCCTGGAGTTTCATCGAAGAACTGGTGCAGGCAAATATCCCGTTCGACATGATGTTTTACCCCATGCGCAAGCACGGCATCGCTGACCGGGCGGCGCGCATTCATTTATTCAATAAAATGCTCGAGTTCTGGGAAGAAAATTTGTAATAAATGAATTGAATGAGCCATAAGTTCCGTTTTATAATAAGTAGCTTCAGTCATATACTTTTTTAAACAAACCTGATACTAATTTTCAACTATTTCTAACGCATTGTGCATAATTCGCCAGAATTGAGTGCAAATCCTCATACTGTCATCCCCGAATGCTCCTATCGGGGATCCAGAAATTGTATAAGCATGGATTCCCGATAAAAACACTCGGGAATGACAGGTCGACGACAACAAAAAAAATCTTTGTGAACTACTTTGTACAACGGGTTATTTCTATAATTTATCTGCCACTCGAGCACCAGATTTCTAATCTGTATGATTTGATCAACTCAAATTCTTTTTAACCCAATTTTCCAGGCCATCGACAATAATCAACTCCTGTGCAATTGGGCCAAGCGCATTAAAAGTATATACTTTATCAGCATATTTTATTTCGCTGTCAAACATGGAGATTGCAATTTCCTGATCCAAAACTTTGGTTAAAAAATCGTGCCCAAATTTGTTTTGCAGGTCATCAATCAACTCCGCGCATTCTAACAAAACAAAACCATTATTTATCGCGTTTCTTTTATAGGTTTCGCTGAAAGATCCGGCGATCACCATTTGTATTCCGAAATATTTTAACGACGTTGCTGCCTGTTCCCGCGAGCTGCCCGTGCCAAAATTGAATCCACTTAAAATGATATCGCCTTTGCTGGCAAGTTTTTTGAAATCGCTATCATAATTTTCCATGACGACATCGGCCATCATTTGCGGGGCAAGGTCTTCGTAGGTGTATTTCCCGGGATAAATTCCATCGGTATTGATATTATTGGCAGGACAAAAAATGGCCCGCCCTTTAAATTCTGATGGAAATCCCTGCAGCAGTGTTGTCTTCGCCGCAGATTTTGACTTCGAATTGGTTTGGATGTTTGCCTTGATTGCGGTTTCGCTGAGTTGGCTGGATGTAGTTATTTTTCCAGCGATAGCCGACGCCGCAACAACAGCAGGCGAAGCTAAATAAGCCTGTGCATCTGGTGATCCCATCCGGCCTTTAAAATTGCGGTTCGTAGCGGAAATCCCGATTTCACCATCTTCTAATAGTCCTTTTCCGAGACCAATGCACGGCCCGCAGCCCGGGGGCAGGGGAATCGCTCCGGCAGCGATGAGCGCATGCCAATCGCCACGTTTTTCACTTTCCTGCTGAACCTCACTGGAGGCAGCGGCAAGGTAAAATTCCACTCCAGCGGCTACTTTTTTACCTTTTACTACTTCGGCTGCCTGTGTAATATCTTCCACTCTGCTGTTCACACAAGAGACAAGATAGGCTTTGTTGATTGCGATATTTTGCTTTTCGATTTCGTTCACGGAAGTCATGTTTTTCACCGAATTGGGGCCGGAAATGTGGGGTGAAATGGAAGATAAATCTAATTTGATCGATTTTTGATAAAAAGCATTTTTATCCGCGATGGGGATGTTGGCTTTCAGAGCCTCGATTGTTTTGTCGTTTATTCGTGGATGTGGTTTTGATTCCTGCAAGAATTTTTTTCTATTTTCCAGCCAGGAAATGGTCGTTTCATCGATGGGAAAGACTGCAGCCAATGCACCCCATTCCGTGCTCATATTGGCAATCGTCAATCTTTGGTCGAGGGAAAGCCCTGCGACGCCGGAACCGGAAAATTCGAGCGCGTAATTTAAAACTTCATCGTTATTGAAGAATCCGGCCAGCGTGATGATGACATCTTTTCCCGTGACACCGGCTCGAAGTTGTCCGGTTAACTCCACTTCTGCGACTGCGGGAATTTGCCACCAGGTTTTTCCCGTCGCCCAGACGGCAGCCGCGTCACTGCGCACGATGGGCGTGCCCAGACAGCCCAGTCCGCCGTACATATTCGAATGGCTGTCCGACGCCACGACAAAAGTTCCCGGCCAGGCATAGCCTTCTTCGCACATGATTTGGTGCCCGATTCCACGGCCGGCAGGATAGAAATCGATATCCATTGATGCAGCAAAATTTTCGATATTATTATACTTTGCCAGGTTTTTTTCACTGGTGTCCTGAACGTTGTGGTCGAGGGTGAACACTATTTGTCTGGGATTGGCAACTTTTTTAGCACCAATATTTTTGAATTTTGGGATCACCGCAGCCGTATTGTCGTGGGTCATGACATGGGCAGGTTGGATCGTAACAAATTCACCGGATTTGACTTCATGGCCTGCTGCTAAGTCGAGACAGTATTTCTGGGTAATTTTTTCGATTAAATTTTGAGCCATTTTTGAATGTTCCTTTTAATTTTGGAGATCCATAACAAATTACGAAGTAAATTCTTGTTTTTGATGCAGGACAAATAATAGCACAAAAAAAGCCGACAGTTTTTACTGCCGACTAATTTATAATAATCACTTTACAAATGAAATATTTTTAAAAAATCAATTCCCAATATGCAACACTCAATAATCAATTTTCAAGGAATAGATTTTAAAAATTGGACATTGTTTATTGAATATTGGGTGTTGCATATTGAATCCTTTTTATTTCCTTTTCGGCCGGTACATGTGCGTCGCATGCCCGAAAAACATCTCCGCCGATTCCATCACGGTTTCAGAAAGTGTAGGGTGAGGGTGGATACTCATTTTCAAATCTGTTGCCACAGCAGCCATTTCGATGGCCAGCACGCCTTCGGCGATGAGCTCGCCCGCTCCCGGTCCGGCGATGCACATACCCAAAATCCGCTCACTTTCAGGATCGATGATCAGTTTCGTCAAGCCGTCGGTGCGGTCCAGCGTCAGCGCACGGCCGGAGGCAGCCCAGGGAAATCGTATCACATCGACTTTGCGTTTTTGTTCTTTTGCCTCTGACTCGGTCAGGCCGCACCAGGCAATTTCCGGGTCGGTAAAAACGACAGCAGGAATAGCCCGCGGTTCGTAGGCCACTTTGTGTCCGGCGATGGCTTCAACGGCAATTCGGCCTTCGTGGGAGGCTTTGTGCGCCAGCATCGGTTCGCCGGCGATATCGCCAATGGCATAAATCGATGGCTCTGCTGTTCGACGTTGCCCATCGACTTCCACGAATCCTTTGGCATCAATTTTTACATTTGTGTTTTCCAGACCAAGACCGTTGGAGTTGGGCATGCGGCCGATGGAGACCAACACTTTATCAAATTTCAATTCCTGCTTTTTATCATCTTTGCCAGATAAACTTACTTTGATGCCACCCTTTACTTCTTTTATTCCTTCAACTTTTGTATTGAGCAGGATGTTTTCAAAGCGTGCATCGAGACTTTTTTGCAGGATTTTTACCACATCGCGGTCAGCACCGGGCAACAGGCCAGGCAGCATTTCAACGACCGTGACTTTTGTGCCCAAAGCGGCGTAAACCGTGCCCATTTCCAATCCGATGTAGCCACCGCCAACGACCAGCATAGATTTGGGAATATCTGACAATTCAAGCGCGCCGGTGGAATTGAGTACACGCGGATTGTCGGTTTTGAAAATTGGAATTTCAGTCGGGCGAGAGCCTGTTGCAAGCACAGCATGATTGAACGAAAGCTGCTGTTTCTTGCCTGCAGCATCGGTTAATTCCAACAAATTGCCGTTTACGAAGGTTGCGCTGCCCTGAATGTGATTGATTTTGCGCTGCTTTACCAGCTGGCCGAGACCGCCGGTGAGTTTTTTGATAACGCTGTCTTTCCAGCCGCGTAATTTGTCCACATCAATTTTCGGGGGCTGGAATTCAATTCCCCAGTTTTTTGATTCTTCGGTTTCACGCATAAGTTTAGCGACGTGCAAAAGGGCTTTTGAGGGTATGCATCCACGATACAAACAAACACCTCCGGGGTTGTCGGCCGGATCGATCAGCGTCACATCCAGCCCCAAATCGGCGGCTAAAAATGCAGCGGCATAGCCTCCAGGCCCGGCGCCAATAACGACGAGGTCGGCTTTATTTTTATCTGACATTTATATTCTCCAAAAAAATTAACCTTCAAGTGACATTAAAAATGGTTGTTCAACAGCCTCGGCGACCCAGCGCAAGAAACGCGCTGCATCAGCGCCGTCAATGATGCGGTGATCGTAAGACAGACTCAGTGGCAAAATCATGCGTGGCACAAATTCACCATCGACAAAAACCGGCTCGATACTGCCACGAGATACGCCGAGAATCGCCACTTCCGGTGCGTTGACAATCGGCGTAAATCCGGTGCCGCCAATACCGCCAAGGTTGGAAATGCTGAAATTTCCGCCCTGCATATCGTCCAGCGAAAGTTTGCGGTCGCGGGCTTTCTGGGCAATTTCATTCACTTCAACCGAAAGTTGGATGAGGTTTTTCGTATTTACGTCCTTTATTACGGGAACGAGCAGACCATGCTCGGTGTCAACGGCGATGCCAATGTTGATGTATTTTTTGTAAATCACCTCAAAAGTCTGCATGTCGATACTGGAATTGAATTGGGGGAATTTCTTCAGCGCCGCTTCGATAATTTTAAGCAAAATGACCGTGAGCGTTAATTTTCCACCTGCCTGCTCGGCTTTGCCGGCGAATTTTTTACGCAGCTCTTCCAGATGGGTGAGATCGGCTTTGTCAAATTGTGTAACGTGCGGTATTGTTGACCAGGCATAACTCAGGTGCGTCGCGGTGGTTTTGCGAATTTTACTCATTGCCTGACGATCAATTTCACCCCATTTACTGAAATCTGGCAGGGATTGCTGTTGCAAAGCGGTTTGCCCGGTTGGAGCAACGCGTCCGGAATTGAGCTGTTTCGAGTAAATTTTTACGTCTTCGACGGAAATGCGGCCACCGGGACCAGTGCCGGGAACGGAATTAATGTCGATGCCGATTTCACGGGCAAACCGCCGAACGGATGGCGCGGCAGGAGCGAGATCGTGGGATGCGGGAGCTGTTGTGGCAGGCGCTGCAGGTTCTTGTGGGGGAACCGGCGGGCTTGGCTCGGTTGCGGCAGATGATACAGGTTCTTGCGGGGGAGCTGGTGGTGCAGGCTCGGATTGCTTTTCAGACTCCGGCTCAGCGGAAGCTGGTGTTTCTTCTGCGACCTCTGGCTGCGTTTTTTCCGCTTCCTTGGTTTCTTCGGTTGCCGGAGCAGCTCCAGTTGACTCTTCCAAAACGAAGAGAATCTGCCCGATGGAAACATCGTCTCCCTCGCTGACCAGCAATTTTTTGATTTTGCCGTTGGCCGGCGCCGGAATATCGACCACGGCTTTGTCGGTTTCCAGCTCGAGAACCGTCTGATTCTCTTCAATGGAATCGCCTTCTTTCACTTTAATTGCGGCGACTGTCCCTGATTCAATATTTTCGCCCAATTCGGGCAACTTGAATTCTAATGCCATATTTATTTTCCTTTATAGTCTTAAACCTGACAGGATTTGGAATCCTGTCAGGTTTGTGTTCTGAGCAAAATTGATAGCCGAAACCAGCATCCCGAGTAGCCGTGATGCTTTTTAGTCTTAATTTGCGGTTTGAAACATAATTCTTGTAGTTACAAGCATCCTGAGTAGTCCCGGATGATTTTTCCGGGGCGTATCGAAGGGGCGATTGAACTCCTCACATTCGCATCTCTCGATACATTTCGCTTTCGAAGCAGCGAAACACTCGAGATGCTTCATGATTTTGAACTGTGTTCATCTCTCGATATTTCCTACTGGAAAATGAGGGATACACTTTGGTGGTTTTCGGAAAAACTAAGCCACCAAAGGATTCAATTTCTCCGGATCGATGCCCAAATCTTTCATCGCCTTTTGTACGGTTTTATCATCGAGTTTTCCCTGACGCATCAACATGGTCAGCGCGCCGAGGGTGATGTAATTGGGATCCACCTCGAAAAAGTCACGCAGGTGGCGGCGGCCATCGCTGCGGCCAAATCCGTCGGTTCCCAATGAAAGCAACGGGCCGGGAATCCATTTCGCCACCGACTCCGGCAACGCGCGTACATAATCAGAGGCCGCAACAAATCCGCCTTCGGCGTTTTGCAAAGCTGCGGTGATATACGGAATTTTCTGTTTTTTGCCGGGATTGAACATATTCCAACGCTCGGCTGCAACAGCATCGTTGTGCAGTTCTTTGTAACTTGTGACGCTCCAAACATCGGCGGCAACATTGAATTTCTCGGCTAAAATTTCCTGTGCCTGCAAAACCTTGGTTAAAATGGCGCCGCTACCGAGAAGCTGTACCCGCAGATCGCTGTCTTTTAATTTGGATGAATTGAACTGATAAATCCCTTTTAATATGCCTTCTTCGGTTTTTTTGCCTTTTGGCATCGCCGGCTGGGCATAATTTTCATTCATCACGGTCAGGTAATAAAAAATCGATTCCTGGTTGCCGTACATGCGCTCGATGCCTTCTTTGACGATTACGGCAAGTTCGTAGGCAAAAGCCGGATCATAGGCTTTCATCGTCGGATAGGGGTAGGCCAGCAAATGGCTGTTGCCGTCCTGATGCTGCAAGCCTTCGCCGGCGAGCGTGGTTCGCCCGGCGGTGCCGCCGACTAAAAATCCGCGCATGCGCATATCGCTACCGGCCCAAACGAGATCGCCGATACGCTGCAGGCCGAACATCGAATAGAAAATATAAAATGGAATCGTGTTGACGTTGTGCACGGAATAGCCGGTTCCCGCAGCGACAAACGAGGACAACGAGCCGGCTTCGGTAATGCCCTCTTCAAAAATCTGCCCGTCTTTGGCTTCTTTATAAAAAAGCAGATTTTCTTTGTCCACCGGCTCGTACAACTGGCCGACGTGCGAGTAAATTCCGACCTTGCGAAACAAAGATTCCATGCCGAAAGTCCGGGCTTCGTCCGGCACGATTGGCACGATCAGTTTACCGATTTCCTTGTCGCTCAAAAGTTTGGATAGCAAGCGCACGAAAACCATCGTCGTTGAAACTTCGCGGTCGTCTGTGCCGGTCAGAAATTCATCGTAAAGTTTTGGACTGACCCGGATCGGGTGACTTTCCTGCCGCCGGGTGGGCACGTAGCCGAACAATTTTTTGCGCTGTTCCTGCAAATAAACCATTTCCTGGCTGTCTTCTTCTGGTTTGAAAAATGGAACGCTGTCGATGTCTTCGTCAGAAATAGAGATGCCAAAGCGGGAGCGGAACGTGCGCAGCTCCATTTCGTTCATTTTTTTCTGCGAATGGGTAATATTTTTGCCTTCGCCGGCCTCGCCTAAACCGTAGCCTTTTACCGTGCGTGCTAATATTACCGTCGGTGCACCGGTGTGATTGACAGCAGTGTGGTAGGCTGCATAAACTTTCTGCGGATCGTGGCCGCCAAGGCGCAGGCGCTCGAGCTGTTCATCGGAAAGATGCTCGACGAGTTTGAGCAATTCCGGGTGTTTGCCATAAAAATGTTCGCGAATATAAGCCCCGCCGCGTACGATATAATTTTGATAATCACCGTCGATGACTTCGCCCATGCGTTTCACTAGCAGGCCGCTCGTGTCCCGCGCCAAAAGTTCGTCCCAGTCCTGGCCCCAAATCACTTTAATCACGTTCCAGCCGGCGCCACGGAAATTTCGTTCCAATTCCTGAATGATTTTGCCGTTGCCGCGCACCGGGCCGTCGAGGCGCTGCAGATTGCAATTGATGACGAAAATCAGGTTGTCCAGTTTTTCACGGGCGGCGAGGGAGATAGCGCCCAGTGCTTCCGGCTCATCGGTTTCGCCGTCGCCGAGGAAGGCCCAGACTTTTTCGCCAGCCGGCTCTTTGAGCTTGCGGTCTTCGAGATAGCGGTTAAAACGCGCCTGATAAATGGCCATAATCGGCCCCAGTCCCATGGAAACAGTGGCGAACTGCCAGAAATCGGGTTTCAGCCACGGGTGGGGATAGGATGGAAGTCCGCCGCCCTCGTGCACTTCGTGACGGAAATTTTTCAGGTCGTCGACCGAGAGCCGGCCTTCGAGAAAGGCGCGGGCGTAAATTCCCGGGCTGGCATGGCCCTGAAAATAAACCTGGTCGCCGCTGAAACCGTTTTTCGGGGCACGGAAAAAATGATTGAAGCCGACTTCGTACAAAGTGGCCGCCGAAGCGTAAGTTGAAATATGCCCGCCAATGCCGTTTTCGTTGCGGTTGGCGCGCACAACCATGGCCATGGCGTTCCAGCGAATGATACTTTTGATGCGCCGCTCAATTTCGCGGCTGCCGGGATAGGTGGGCTGCTCACTCACCGGAATGGTGTTGATGTACGGCGTGTTGGCTGTGAAAGGCAGTTTAATTCCCGCCGAAAAAACCCGTTTTTGCAGCTCGGCCATCACTTCGGCCACCCGCTCCATGCCGCCGTGCTGAATGAGATAATCGATGGAATCGCGCCACTCCTGCAGCTCGATTTCCTGTTCGTTTAAATTATCTGAACCATTGTTATTTTCAACCTGCATATTATATCCTTTTATTTGATTGCGTTCAACTTTGTATTGCTTGTCCCATTTCCTGTTTGGAAAATGGCAAGCATGCATAATATTTATGACTGTCCCGGCGCAGCGATTGCACAACGCCGCCTGAATTCACCCCCAATACAATATAATTAACGGAAGCAGCCCTAAAGAACATAATATATAAGGAATTTTCTCGATATTTCCAAAAATATTTGCCGTTATGTAAATTATTAATAATTGGGATTATTGAGGAATCGGAAGGGTGAAATACGTGAATTTTTAACTACTGAACAAGATAAGTTAAGGCTGATATTTTTTTGTTAGGTTTGGAACAGTTTATACTGGAATAACATGAGCTTCACTGGCGAAGGGTTTAAGAACTCTATTTGTTGATGTTTGAAAGGAGGTTGCGAGAAGCGGGAGATTACTTGAACATCTGGAGCCCTTCGTCCAGTGCAAGCAAAGTTAGGTGAAAGACATGGGGGTGATTTAAACTCTGAATAGTTCCAGTTGCTCAGGTTGCCTGCGTTCTGAATTGCTATGATAGTAAATTACCTCCTTGCTTACTTTTCCGGCTACACCCTTTAAGTTAAGTAGCGGGCGAAAAGGCAAATAGTCGGCCTCCTCACCCTCACAAAAAATAACCTCGCCCTCTCTTGTTCTTGCCCAATCGGCTAACTCGTCATAGTTTAGCAGTTTACTACTAAAGCGATACCCCAGACCGGAAGCTCCTTTGTAGGGAGGATCTATGAACCAAGTTGCTTCCACGTTGGGCGATTCTTTGTAATCACCACAAATAATCTCCCAATGCTTAACTTTGAAGAGGTTCTCAGCAAAAACCCTTTTGCTTATTTCCCAGTTTCGAGCTAGAACAGGTGTTACTTTGATTGTTTTGAAATGAAAAGCCATTTTAGTAGCCGCGTGAACTATATGTAAAAACTCCGAACTTTTTTCACCGACTGTTAAATCCGGCAATCTTTTTATTTCATCTACAGTAGCATCTTTTATCAACCATCTCCAGATATCATATACCTTTTCGTCTTTCTCAAGTAATATGACCTTTTTCTTCCAGTTATTCCCATTAAGCGAATAGGCGGCAGCACCTGCAAAGGGTTCAACAATTGTATCAAAGTTAGGCGGTGGATAATACTTGATGATTTGTTTTTTTCGACCGTAATAATAAAACATGGCGATTTTCCGATGAGACCTATTTTAACTCAAATGATAGCAATTTCTCGTAACGTGAGGTATAGCTGTCTTCGTTTTTTATGATTACCCAGCCACTTCCCATTTTTCCCTTTCCCGATGCAGTCATACCGGTAACTTTGGTGTTACGACCGGTTGTACCGCTAATTTTACCCCAGTCTTCGATAGTCAATTCATCTGAAAAGAATGCTGCTGTAATAACAGGGTAAGACTTATCATTGGTTGCTTTACCTGCAAAATCAATCACTAACCCCATGAGGCTCTCGACTTCTCTGTGATGAGCTTGCCAAGTTATTCCCGTCAACTTAGGTAATCTCTTCCGGCCAACTTCTAATTCACTACCCTTTTCTACATTGCCGACTGTACACTTAATTTCTAAGCCCTCGGGGTAATTTCTCAATTGCTCTTCGCTAGCCTTCTTACCATGCTTAGGTATTATATCGGGATGACCTTTTTCAATAGGATTAACTATTCCATGAACTCTCTCAGCTAAAGTCAAAGAAAAGATGGCGCCTATCATTCCACTCAAAGTCTTAAGATTAATGCTTTGAAAAAGAGCAAATGGCAAGTCTTCCACATTATTTGAGGTCATTATGGCAGCATATTCGACGTCTTGTGCAGTCACAGAAAAACCGCAATCTAGACGAAAAGTTTTATTAATTTCATAGAAACCAACTTTCGATTGTTCAACAGACTTCGCGTCTTTTTGGTAACCCTTGAGAAGTGCGGCAACTTGCACCTCCAAAGCATCTGCAATCGCGTGAAGATTTAAGAGACTTACATTCCTCTTGCCTAGCTCAATATCGCTGATATAAGTTCTGTCGAGATTGCTTTTAAAACTAAGTTCTTCCTGCGAGATTCCGCGCAAGTTTCGAACCTCGCGCACTCTGGTGCCAACAAAACTGAGTAAACTCTTATCTCTGTCCATAGAGACAAGATCGCAATTTGTAGACAATAAGTCTACGGACTATAAGTCACATAGTCAAGTTATTTTTATATTCAAAATATTCAAAATCTTCTCATCGTGAATCAGGAAATCAGATTATCACCTAAAACTAGATGTTATGTGACTCACATAAGAAAGCTATAGGTAACTGTTGTGTGCCACATAACAACTTTTTCAATTTTCGGTTTTAATGAAATAAAAATAATAAGTTAAATCAAGATTTATCAACTGAAAAAATATTGATATGCAACTGACATAAATAATTCGTACGACAACCTAATTTCTGTCTAATGGACTTTCAATGCCTCGCCATCCTTTATTGAGCACATGAGTTGCAAAAAAATGGTGCAGTTAATGGGCACCAAATCGATTGCCAATATTTAAATTTGCGTTAAATATTCTGCTGCGTCGGTTGTGAGTTCGTGGTAAATCGGTGATCAAAATTGAGATTTCAGGCATTGCATCACCCCGTCGTGCGTCCTGTTTTTTGCACCCCTGCAAAACAATTCTTACCTGGGCGAGTCGAATTGTAAATAACTGTATAAATTATTTTTAAGAAATGCAATGCAATTGTAACGAAGTGATGTTTTTCGGTGGATTAATTGAGTGGGTGGGGGGAATAAATATCCAATATTCAACACTCAATAATCAATTTTCAAGTAAAAACTAAATAAATTTGGACATTGATTATTGAGTGTTGTCTGTTGATTATTGAATCAGTCACGCAAGACTTCCAGAAACACCGTATCGGCGATAGCGGAGCCGAAGATACCGATGCCGTCCCCTTCGATGTTGAGCACCGGTTCGTGGAAGTTGCCGTCGATTTCCTGCACTTGCCAGGAGGTGAGTAGAAAATCTTTGAAGTTTTTATCGCCGGCGTAGAGAATGGTGCGGTAATTTCCATAAAATGCGAAAAGATACCAGTCCAGCGGCAAAATCGTTTGCCCGGTTTTTAGCTGCAAATCCTGTTGCCAGGTGAAATTGTAAATCTGATTTTTCCATTCTTCGTCCTCAAAATCTTCAGGCTCATCAAAGTGGCGGCTGTAGGGGCTGTCATAAATAAATGTGTTGACATCTGCTTCCAGAGCTACAACAGACAGCGCGTAAAAACCAGTGTCCGGACTGCGCTGGAAAACGTATTCCCATTTTTCCGTGCTGCCATCATCGTTGACCGGAAAAAAAGTGGAGGGCGCCGTTTTTGATTTCTCCCGCAGGATTTTGAATCCGGCAGCAGGCACGGTGGTCGTGGAGCTGCATTGCAATTCCGTGCCGTCAATTGTCGCCGCAATGCTCAATTTGTAGGGCTGCCCATATTCGATGAGCAAATCCGTTCCCTCGTAACCAAAAGCCAAGGTTTCGAAATCAAAAGCCAGTGGGTAATCTTTGCCGGCGGCCACGTCAGTGAGCACCACTTTGGCATCAGTGAGAAAAATATCTGTGCGCAAAAGTGAAGTGTTGAGCGGAAAATTGCGCATCACCCGGATATTTGCCACCGGTGCGTGCGGATAAAGATAGCCGTCGATGGCGATTTTCGGTTCGTAATTGCTGTCATCCACTTCGACGACGCCGGTGCCGCAGGCGGTGAGCAACAGGCTGGTTAAGATGATATATTTCAGGTGTTTCATTACATTTCCTTTTTTCAATCGTGTGAATGTTTGAACGTTTTAACCTTTCAACGTTATTTTCAAAACTCAAATTAATTCAACAATCAGCATCCTGCGTAGCCCTGGCGATTTTTCGGGGCGTATCGAAGGGGCGGTTGCGCCTTCGCGGTCGCACCTCTCGATACATATCGCTTGAAAATCAGCGAAACACTCGAGATGCTTTTTCTGTAATTTTTCCTGCATCTCACGAACTAATACAACAATCAGCATCCTGCGTAGCCCCGACGATTTTTCGGGGCGTATCGAAGGGGCGGTTGCGCCTTCGCGGTCGCACCTCTCGATACATTTCGCTTGAAATTCAGCGAAACACTCGAGATGCTTTTTCTGTAATTTTTCCTGCATCTCACCAACTAATACAACAATCAGCATCCTGAGTAGCCCCGGCGATTTTTCGGGGCGTATCGAAGGGGCGGTTGCGCCTTCGCGGTCGCATCTTTCGATACATTTCGCTTTAAAAATCAGCGAAACACTCGAGATGCTTTGTGAATCAGAACTCAAATTTTATGCCGATAGTTGGCAGCAGCGGCAGCATATTGGTTTCTTCAACGTTTTGAATGATTTTATCTTCCGTGCTTTCGTCGTTGTACTGAATGAACCAGACATTGTCGCGGTTGCCGGCGTTAAATATTTGTAAGTAGGGCGCCATCGACCAGTTTTTATACTGGCGAAAATAAGTCAGACTGAGATCAAGCCGGGCGTACGGCGGCAACCGGTATTTATTGATTGTCGTCGGGTAAAGCGCGAAAGCGGAGAACCCACCGCCGCCGCCAAATCCCGCCGTGCCGTCAATGTCGGGCATGGTGTTGGTGATGTAAACCGAGCTCGGCGTGGTGATCGGCTGGCCGCTGGAATAAACCAGGTTAATCCCTAAAGTGTAGCGGCCTTTGTCCCGTTTGTGGCTGCGGTGGCGCAGGCTGCGCCAGGCATTTTTTACATCGATATTGCTCACCAGATTGACCGTCGAACTGCGATCGTGGCGCGGGGCAAACTCTTCGCCCTGATTGATGGCCGCGATCTGGTATTTCGTGGCGGCGAGAGAATAGCCAAACCAGCCGGTGATGGCGCCGCTGTTTTTGCGCAGCAGCAATTCAAGCCCCTGAGAATAGCCTTTGCCTTTGTGGAAAAGTCCTTCGGTGGTGGCGTAAACCGGCTCCTCATTTTCATAATAAGTCGGGATAACTTTGGCGCTCAAATTTTGATCCAATGAGTAGAGATTGTGGTAATCTTTGTAATAACCTTCCATTTCAAGCGAGAAGTTTTCGCCAATTTCTTTTTCAATACCAAAAATAAGATGGCTGGAATCCGACTGCCGTTGATATTCGTTGGAGGTCGACCAGATGTCGGCAAAAAACGGCCGTGTAATGCGGTGCAAATATTGGTGGTAACGCCCGACCGCGACTTTCAGATTGATCGTGTCGGTGGCACGGTATTTCACAGCCAGCCGTGGTGACGGGTTGTAATAATTTTTTTCCGAATTGAAAAAATGCATGCGAAAGCCGGTATTGATATCCCACAGCGCCGACGGTTTCCAGTTTAACGCGATATAGCCGGATGAATGCTGCGGGGCGCCGCCTGCATCCACTTTGCCGCCGGGCCAGCTTTGACGATAGCGGCCGTCGAGCCATTTGTGCTCAAAACCAAAGGTGGCGTTAAATTTTTTCGAATAGTAATATTGTAAATTTCCTTTGGCAGTCACGTCTGAAATCTCGTTTTTTTCTTCGACGTCAACAACATTTTCAAATTCGAATTGCGAGGAGAAGCGGCTGCCGGTGACCCAGAAGTTGGCAAAAAGCTGCGGTGAAAACAAGTGGGTCCAGCGCACGCTGCCGGTCTGGTTACCCCAGTCGTAGAGAAATCCGGCGTCGATCTCCGAGTTGGTATTAAAATTAACGTTGAGGTTGTCGTAGCTGCTAAACCAACTCAGCGTTAGCTTGTTTCGTGGTCCGAAATCGAGAAAAGCTTTTACATTGCTGTCGTAGAAATAATAATCCGGGATTTCGTCGAAGCTCGGGCCAAGCGTTTTGTCAAAATAAGTGCGGCGAAAAGAACCGGAAAGCGAACCGTATTTACCCAGCGGCATTTGCAGTGTAGTTTTCGCGGAAAGCAGGCTCACCGAAGCGGTGCCTTCAAATTCCTTGCGGTTGCCGTCGAGATTGGTGATATCCAAAACCGAAGAAAGCCGGCCGCCGTATTGTGCACCAAATCCACCTTTGGAGAGCTCCACCGATTTGATTGCATCGGTGTTGAAAGTGGAAAAAATACCGAAAGCGTGCTCCGGATTATAAACATCGGCCCCATCGATGAGAAACAGGTTTTGGTCGGGCGTGCCGCCACGGATATAAAGCGCCGAGGAAAAATCCGATACGGGTAAAATTCCCGGTAATGTTTGCAGGGCGCGCAGCAAGTCGGCCTCGGCAATTTGCGGGATGGCGTTGATATCGCGGGCGCTCATTTCCACACGGGAAACCGGCCGCGAAAAGAGACGATCAATGGTGCGTTTCTTTTCTGCCGTCACCACAACTTCTTCCGTTCGCAATGTCTGCGGTTGCAAATTAATAGTCAGGGGTTCGGGTGCGACAATGGTGATAACCACTTTTTTTGACCAGGTTTTATAACCGATGTACTGGCAAATGAGATTGTAAGTGCCTGGTACCAGCTTCGGAATGGAGAAAAAACCGGAGACATTGGTGCTTGCTCCACGGGTGGTTCCTTCGAGAAAAATATTGGCACCGATGAGTGCTTCGCCGTTCGCCTGGTCATAAACATAACCGCTGATGGAGCTAAATCCCGACTCCGGTTCGTTGGCTGTTAAATGCGCACTGGTTATGCAGAAACAGAAAAGCAAAATTCTATGTAGAGCCATATTTATCTCCATGGATTTATACATTGTGAATTGTCTATAAAATTGTCTGTGGTCGTGTTTCCCTAAAAAAGTTGAGACAAATTAAACGCGTTGGTTACAGATAAGTTTCGGACATTAGCCGTTTTTTTTCTTAATAAATTTACTTTGTAAAAGATAGAGTTGTAACGGGAATTTAGAGTGTATAGGCAATCGCCATTCCAAATGAGTTACGGTTGAGAATTGTTGCCACCTCAGGCTGGAAAATCGAATTTTTGCAATGAATGTTTTAGTCGAATATAGAATTTATTTATCAAGTTCCGCGGAGTTTTTCCGCTGCAACAAAAAAATCTGCGAAATATAGCGAAAAATTTGGCTTCAAAATGCAGCTTTTTCGGGCGATTGCACTTGCCTTTCGCCGGATGTTTCAGTATTTTCATCGCCGATGGTGCACAATGGATTTTATAGCCAGTATTTTGAATTCAGAATGTGGATTTATTATAAAATGACGGGCCTTATTTCGAACTCTATTTTAACTATTCAGCAAAAGGAATTTTCACATGTCCGCTTTACGCGATTTTTCTGCTAACAGACCGGTTTTTACAAGTATAATTCTCTGGGTTTTGGCGATTCTCCTCACCGTCGGCTGCTTCACCTATCAGGATAAAACCGGACCGACTTATCCTTTGGAGGGGGACTTCGAAACCACAGATGGCATGGTACATTTCAAGTTTTTGCGTAGTGAAAATATTGGGACTGGCCTTAAAATTATGTTGACTGAACCAGTGCCCGAAGGATTGACGGGCAACGTAAAATACCGCCGTTTCAAATCCAATGATGACTGGTCCTTTCTACCGATGCAAAAAGGCGAGTTCGAGTTCACCCGCCGCGGCCGAACAGAAACGGTGTCCGGATTTGGCGCGGAACTCCCGAGTTTGGATGTGCGTGCCGGCAAATACGAATTTTTCGTCTACATCAAAACTGCTGCCGGCGAGCCTGTTTCAATTACCGGAAGCAATCCTGTTTATGCCCGGTACAAAGGCGCTGTGCCCGTTTTCGCTTTGCTGCCCCACATTTTTATTATTTTCATATCTATGACTTTCGGCATCCGAACCGTATTCGAGGCACTAATTGATGGAAATTTTAAATGGATGCTTTGGAGCACAATTATTTCATTAATTCTCGGCGCTTTTCTTTTGGGGCCATGGGTGCAGTGGTACGCCTTCGGTGTTTGGTGGTCAGGATTTCCCTTTGGCTATGATTGGACGGACAACAAGGTTCTCGTCGGGATGGCATTTTGGCTGCTGGCGGCTTATTTAAATCGCGGCGATCATCGAAATCGTTGGTCAATCTACCTGGCTGGCATCGTGACTCTCGTCGTCTATTTTATTCCGCACAGTATTTTTGGTTCTGAATTTGACTATCGCACCGGCACAGGGCGCGGCACGGTGGGCTGACTTTCGTTGAACAAAATATTTTACTGCAAGCCCTGTTAATTGAATGAAATTATCAGGTTTTAATTGCGATGAAAAGAAAAAATATTTTCAATATTCATATTGATCCTGTGTTCATTTAAAAATGCAACAGCAAAGGATTTAATAATGATGAAGAAATTCAACTTTTTATTGGGTGATTGGAATTTGGTGTATAATATTCCCCAAAGTGCCTTGAGCAAAGCAATGAAGGGAACTGGTGAGGGAACTTTCAAAAGGGCCATGGATGATAAGTATGTTTATTTCGATTACTCATCATTGATTGAAGGTGAAAAAGGCGAGGCCCATGCGATATTTTCCTGGGATGAAAAATTAAAATTTTATCGATTTTGGTGGTTTGAAAGTTCAGGAAATTTTTCAAAGGCAACATGCAACTTCATTAATGATGACACTTTGTTTATAAATTGGCACGATAGTTTATTGAGACAAACTTTTCGAAAAATTAGTACCAACAGCGTCGTGTTAAAAATGGAAAATCCTGACTCTGAAGGCAATTATGAGTTGGTATTGGAAGTGATGTTTTCCAGAAAATGATCAATTTATCTTTTTGTGGTTAATAATTTACTTCCGGATGAATCATGAATGAAGATATTCCATTGCAAACGCATACTTGTTTGCTCCAGAATACTATTCGGAGTAAATCGCGTGTTTCGTTGTTTGGCTTCATAAAAGAATTAGTTGTCCTCGCGGAGTTATCTGGATCCCCAGAGATCTGCCCATTTAAAAATTTGGAAAAACAATTGGTTGTATAAAGTTAATTTAATTGAAAGGAATTCACATGCGTATTTCAAAAATTTTAATCCTGCTCGCCGTTTTTGTTGTTTTTGGCTGTGAGAATAAAGATGATCACATGGCTGAAAAAGCGGACGCTCATGATTCGATGGCAGAGGTCGCCGGAAAAGGTGAAAAACTGATTTATTATACCTGTCCGATGGAATCACACAAACATATCCATAGCAAGGAAGCGGGAAAATGCCCGGAATGCCAGATGGAAATGGTCGCAGGAGTCGTAACCTCTGATGAGCAGAAAGAATATTACGGCTGCCCGATGTTGACACACAGCCATGTCCGCAAAGAAGAAGCTGGCAAATGTGAAGAATGCGGTATGTTTTTGAAACCGATGCGCTTGGTTAAAAATACTGAAATGTAGAATTTGTGGACGGGGCGCAAGTCCCGTACATTTTTAGACTAAAAATTAAGAATCAGTTTGATCAGTGGCGAGGCAGTTTAATGAAATTTGGTGAAAGAATTGTCTATTTTATCGGGATTTTGATAATAATTTTAGGATTCATTATGACTGCCGGTTCTATCGGAAATATGGTGGATCCGGAAAATGAAAAGTCAACAACGGAATGGATTATCTGGACGGTTTTGCTGGGAATCATTCCGATGGTTGCTGGTTTTCTCATATGCCGGAAAATGAAACTTCAGGCGAAAAATCGTGATAGTGAAAGTCTGGAAAGGCAGCTACTGCAATTGGCAAAATCCAACAAAGGCCGCCTGACAATTGCCGAAGTTTCAATGAATATGGCTATTTCCTCAGCCGAAGCAAAAAATCTTCTCGACGAATGCCATTTAAATAATCTGGCAGATATCGAAGCTTCGGACTCGGGTGTTGTAACTTACACTTTTAATATATCAAGCTGATCTTGCCTTATTTGCAATGAATTTTTGAAAAGCAATTAATCCCCTGCCTACCCACACAATTTTGCCAAATTATTCACCTGTATCGGGAAACGACACGGTGTAGATTCTTAATTTAACTGTGCTTGCACTACGGTTCTGAAGAGCGTAAATCCGCAGATTATCTGTTTCCTCAAAATATTTGTAATCCGGCGTTACGAGACAACCCCCGCCGCTGAGATCGATAGTGTAGGTCTTCCAATTTTGCTCATCCAGCTTTTTTCGATGAATCCGAACACCGCTGGAGATGGCCGTCATCATGCCTTTGCTGTCGATGAGCAGGCGCGTTGCAGCCCAGGGCATGGTTTCCGGTTTTGTCCAGCCGAAGCCGGGCACGTAGGTTGTGTACGACCTTTTTCTGCCTGTGGATGGCGACTTGGGAAAAAGGACAACGTATGGTGAACCGTTGGGCGCAACTGCAATATCGGTGTAACGTTCGAAATATCCTTTGGAATTTGGCGCTAAATCAAACGGCGACCACAACGTATCTGTCTGGCTGAACTCGATCGGCAGTTCGAGCGTCTGTAAATCGCTGCGATAAAACGATCCTGCCGAATCGGAAGATTGGGCGTAAGCTGGAAAATTGGGTGCCGTGTCGTGGGAGCGGTCTTTTTTGTAATGGTCATACCACAACCATGAAACATGCATCCGGTTGCGAATATCAAACGCCATCCGCATCCCCAGGGGAACAAAACCGGTATCGTGTGCCCACGGCTGCGTGCCTCCAATTCGAAGCCACGTCTGGCTATCTTCGTCATATCTGGCAATTCCAGCGGACCATTCCCGTGCATAATAATCGGATCTGTCGCAGTAAAAACATTCCCGGAAAGCCACATATAACTGACCGTTGCGGTCATTGCGCATAAATGCATAAGTGATCTGATTTCCCGGAATGGCGGCTGTACCTGCAGCCATCCACGTATCCCGAACATCGGCAGCTGAAACGGTGTGCCCTTTGTTTTGCCCTGCATCCTGGCCGCGGAATTCCCACGCTGATATATCCCCGGGTAAAATTGAGCGGTGATATTGCCACGGTGTGCTGTGCATATTTCCAACGACATGAATATACCCCTGCCGATCGATTCCAAGCGACGCGGCGCTGTGCCAGGTTGATGGATAAACCGCCGAATCGACGACAGTTTGCTGCCAGAGTCCGCTATCTTTTTTGGCAACGATGAGCTGTAAATCTTTGTTGATGAATGCAATAAATAGTGCCCCGTTTGCGGAAGTGATTGGCGAGTTAAAATAAGCCCGGTCTGTAGTGTGGGCTGAGAATTCACCTTCCAATGTGATGATGGGATTATTTTGAGCGATCAAATTTTGCAGGCATGAAAATAGGAATATAAAATTTAGCAGAAATGCAGAGATTTTCACGTTCACGGTCCTTATGAAGTCGTGTCAGGAAATCGTTTTTGAAGTTAGTACCCAATTTACCAGATTTTGAAGAGAGATAAAAATGATTCTTTCATAAATTTGACATGATTTATCCCAGAAGGGAGGTATAAATATTTCCGTTTCCATCCGTGTTGTTGTAGGCCAGACCCTTGTGACCGATCGCGCATAGATAAAATAATACTGGCATATTCTTCGTGTATCAAAATAAAAACACCCCACAAGGGGGTGGGCTACAATTTAATGGTATTAATTTATCTTCAATTTTAATGTAGGCCAGGCCCTTGTGGCCTGCCTCACAATGACAACAAAAAATATCTCCGTTAACCATATATCTCATATCTATTTGGAACCAGTAAATAAAACCACCCCACAAGGGGGTGGGCTACAATTTAATGCTATTAATTTATCTTTAATTTTAATGTAGGCCAGGCCCTTGTGGCCTGCCTCACAAAGACAATAAAAAACACCTCCGTTAACCAAATATCTCATATCAATTTGGAAGCAGCATATTTAATGTGTAAATAAAAACACTCCACAAGGGGGTGGGCTACAAAATATGAAAATTACTCCCGGTTATTTTCTCAAAGCCGCTTTGGAAAAAATATGTTGTGATATTGGTTTATTAAATTGGATATCAACAAAAATGAACTCAGTCCCCTCGCCTTCTTTGAGCATGTCTTTAAATAGCATTGATTTCGGGAACCATCTGTTGTCAACTTTTACAACATTTTTTAATTCCATTTTTTTTAGCAGGGTGCCACTTTTGGCGTAGAGTTCCTGTTTCAGTGGAATGTACCGTTCTGTGTCCACCCATAATTTGCGCATGGCGTAGGCGATATCTTTGGCTGTGGCGGTCAGCTCGACGACCCAGCAAAGCCGGTCATCAATTTTCTCTTCTGCCACCACCACTGCGTGGTAATAATCTTGTAATTTTTTGTCCTCCATCATGTCCTCGTAGGACAGATCGGAACCCATAACCGATTGCCGTAACATGTGGCCGGAGATTTGAATTATACGATCTGTGTCCGGGCTGTACATCCACAGTTTGTCTTCAAGTTTGAGCATTTTTGTGCCTTTTTCCCGGGCTGGTGCGGTGTATTCAGTGAATGCTTTGTCGTCACCAATTGTCCACGATTTGGATTCCATTATTCGATCAACACGACGACCGTGAATAACCATTTTTGAGCTATAAATGCGATTTTCGGCGGACATGTTCTCATCAATTTTTTGCATAATCGTCGCACCGTCTGGGTACGGTTGTGCGAGTGAAGATTTTGGCAATGTTATACTTAAAACCACAATGAGGCTGGCGGTCAATGTTCGAGGCCAGCACCCCTCGATACATCCAGCCAAAAAACGGCTGGACACTCGGGATGCTTTATTGTAGTGATCCTTGAGATATCCAGCTAATATTGAGCTGGAATTTTGGGATGTTTTATAGTAGAAGATTTTCAGGAAATATTTAAATATTAAATTAATTTTCATGCTTCTAACTCCTTGAATAAACTGGCAGTTTGCCGTTTGTAGATCCCGATTCCGGAAAGCAAAGTACCGAGTACAGTCGAAAATAACCCCGGAATCAAGCCGACAAAATAAGCACTCTGGGTAACATTTGCGCGATATACGGCGGGCAGCATCATCGAGGTGTTTTTCATCTGCTCACTTAAATCAAATCCTTTTTCCTGCAAGACATAAGCGGCTGCGAGTCCGATAATCGAACCGAGAATCCAGCCGGAGAAACCCACAAAAACCGATTCGTAAATCATGGATCGGTAGACGCGGCCCTTGTGTTCTCCCATGGCCAAGCGAATGCCGATTTCAGTGTAGCGCCGCAATCCGCCCAGCAGCCCGGCATTCCATAAAACCAGGGACATCGCCAGAATAAAAACAGTTAAGGCGACACCTTTCATACTTTCCACGTACTGCATCATGCTGTCGAGGTCATTTTGCTCACGCAGGCGGCGCATGGTCGGGGCGAACTCATCCGGATTGTTGATATTTACCTGATTGAAGCCCGTTGCTAATGCTTTCGCACGCAGGTCATCGTATTTTCCATCACCAAAAAAGCCAAGGATTTCCCCGGCGGTATCCGGCATATCCAACATTTCCTGCGCATCGCTGATATCGATTATAACAGCGCCACGGTCCATGGCTGCGACGCCAAACTCCACCGTTCCAGCCAGGGTGAAATTGTGCATGGCCATACTGCCGTACATCGTCGAACTCAATATTGTGACTTGTTGGCCGGGCACAACTTCCAGTTTCTGTGCAAATACATCGCTGAGCAAAAGTTCTTTTTTATTGGTTGGAATTTGCCCGCGAACGATCGCCATTTCTATATTCAGCCGTTCGATTTCAGATTTATCCGTGAGCAGATCCACAGCCATGCCAAAAGCAGGACCCTGCGAGCGTGTTTCCCCTTGTTCATCCGGAATATCGATGAGTCCGCCAAACTGAATGCGTCTGGCCCAAACCATGCCGGGATACTGCGTTTTCAGTTCGGTCAAAACGGAGTCAATGCCCATAAGTGCGAGATCATTGGGTAGTTGATCGATGTTTTCAGCATAGGCTCGGGACATCACTTTAACATGTCCGGTTGAAAACCGGGCATTAAAATCAATCATGTCGCCCAAGATTCCGGTGAGCCAACATTGCACCAGTACGGTTAAAAAAACGCCAAGTGAAACGATGATTATGGGAAACCGGCTGCGGTGGCTGTCGCGCAGCAATCCTTTTATGAGAAATTTTATCACTGTATTTTCCCCTTCAAAGCTTCAGTTGGTTGCAGTTTTGCTATTTTTCGTGCCGGAATAAAACTGACGATGGTTGCTGTGATGAGAACCACGGCCGTGGTGCCGAGAACGAGACCGAAACTATAAGCCGGAAAGATTCTTTCGGCGATGGTAATGCCGTAATCGTCGGTACCGGCCGGCATCGCGAAGCCATGTTTTGCTTGCAACGTGAGAAGCGGAATTCCATAAGCAGCTGCTAAAGCCGCGGCAAAAATTCCGTGCATGGCGCCTTCCACAGTAAAAAGCCGTACCACCTGGCCCCGCGTCATGCCGAGGGCGATGTGCGTTCCGATTTCTTTCTGCCGGCGAAAAATGGAAAGCACCTGCGTATCGAAAATCGCCAGCATTGCCATGGCAAGCAGGATGATGTAGAGAATTGATCCGCCCACTTTTTTTTGCTTGATGATGGTGTCGATTTCCTTCAATAATTCATCAACCGACTGAAATTGCCATTCGTTTGATTGCGGTTGTTCTCCGATTTCGGGCGAAACGACGAGCAGGCTTGCTTCATCGGGCAAACGCATCATATTTTGTAATTGGCTGAGCGGCAACCAGAGTTGTCCCTGGTCCACAGCACCTACATTTGTTTTAAATATCGAGACGATTTTGGCATTGGCGGCATCGAACGTTCCGTTGGCGTCGCGCCAGCGAATGGAAAAAACATCGCCTTTTTTAACTTTTGCTGAAGATGCCATGCGTGTTCCGATAATCACCGGGATGTGGGTGCCTGTTTCGCTTAAATAATTTGTGGGCAAATTTAAAATTTGTTGCTCTGCCGGAATTCCCTTGAGAACAACACTCTGCATCCGCCCGTTCGGATAAATTGTTGCCTGGCTGATGAGAACCGGTGTAATTTTTCCTTCTGCAACATAATTTAGCAATTCATCCGACAAGGCTCGATGGCTATCTTCCAGTGTAAACGGATCGAAAGGATCGTAGTTTGGATGCCAGAATTGTCCACCACCAATTTCCCAGGCAATGGTATCGACGCGGGCTTCCTCCTGCCAGCCGTCGAGAAATCCACGGTGCCAGATTATGACCACAAAAGCAAAGGACAAAACTATGGCGTTGAGCCATGTTCGCAGGCCGGCGCCAATGAGATTGCGCCAGGCTAATCTGAAAGTAATCATTGCACTACCCCTTCTTCGATTAAATTATCTGAGGCAACTTTACCGTCATCGAGTTTTATTTGCCTGCGCAGGTATTTAATGACTTTATCGTCGTGCGTCGAAAAAATGAAGGTTGTCTGCAATTCCTGATTTAGATTTTCCATGGTTTGCAAAATGTGGTGCGAGTTTTCAGCATCGAGATTGGCGGTCGGTTCATCGGCCAAAACGATTTTGGGGTGTTTCACCATGGCGCGGGCAATGGCCACCCGCTGACATTCCCCTCCGGAAAGTTGCGCAGGTTTTGAGTTGGTTTTATCGGTTAATCCGACCCAATCGAGGGCTTCCATGACGGCTTTTTTTCGTTCATTCACAGGCATTTTTAGTAGCAATAATGGATACTCAACATTCTCAAAAGTCGAATAAACGGGCAGCAGATTGTATGTTTGGAAGATAAACCCCAGGTTATGGTTGCGTAAATTGGCCGCCTGCTTCTGCGATAGCTGTGCAATGGATTGACCAAGCACGATCGCGTCACCCTCGCTGGGCGTGTCCAGCGAACCGATGATATTTAACAAGGTGGTTTTACCCGAACCGCTGGGGCCGATCACACCGGTGAACTCTCCTTTTTCAAATGTCAGATTGATATCATCCAGCGCGGTAAATTGACCACCACCAATAGGGAACCGTTTGACGAGATTTGTTATGTTTATAATTGTAGAGTTGTGCATCTTGGCTCCAAAATTTTTAAATAGGATAAGTTGAAATTGCCCAGAATATCTGCGCGGCATCGATGAGAATCGCTCTCAAGTTGGATTAGAATTGCAAGGTACAGATGAGCCATCTATTCTGGAATGCTTAAAAATTTTTGCGAATAATCCGTTGTATAATAGCGAATTTTACAAAGATAGTTCACAAATAACGTCATTCCCGCATTATTTTAGCGGGAATCTGCAATGTGGTCAAGGTTTTCATCGATGGATTCCGTCTAAAAGCAAGACGGAATGACAGAGAAGACTACAATATGAACTTGCGACGTAAATTATGCACAACAGGTTCGGTATTAATAATTAAAAACAACCATAGTCTGCACTCCTTTTCCAGCAAAAACAGTGTGCTGATTTTGAGCGTAAAATGGGCGATATTCCGGATTCCAAAATGCGATGAGATTAAATTGCCAATTGTTGGTCGTGCGTTGCCAGTTCGCAAAACGAAACCAGGAATTATCGTCCGGATTGAAATAAAACATAGCGCTGAAATTATCCAGCATGCCAATGGGATACCGCAAAGATGAAGCCCATAAGGAGGAGCGGTCGCCATTTTTAAGTGGCTCGGATGAAGCCGCGCGAAAAAAATATTCAGCGATTATCGTGATTCCATTGCCGACAGGTGCCGTGGCATCCCCACCGAACGTCACTCTTCTTTCATATTTAAATTCATCGAGGGGAACATCACGCTTCAATAAAACACTTTCAAACCAGAGACCGACAAAATAATCCCAGCGACCATCGAGCCCAAAACGGTTTTCCGTGAAGCGTGAACTGGCCTCAGGCAGGAAGATACGGTATTCGTCGGGCACGGCGGCTTCCCGTCGATGAACTGAAAAAGCCATTTCCCCGCTCAAAAAAGGAAGTTGCAGCCGACCACCATATTCGGTTTTTTCTTTATCGCTGGTGAAAATATCCAGCCCGCGTTGCCCGTCATTTCCCAGGAGGAACCACAGCCAAATATTGGTATTATTCAAAAAATAGTAGCGTCCGAGGGCGGCATAAACGCCGTCCGTCAGTTGCAGGGGATCACGCGGATCGAGTTGGTCGAACCACATAAGTGGGCGCAGCAGAGTTGCCGAGCCAAAATTCAGTTTTTGTAATCCAATGCGCAATTCGAACTGATTGGCGCTCAATCTGGCCCAGGCGCGATAGGTTTTAAAATCATTGTGCGAATCATCTTTGGGGCCGTCCGTGAATGTTTTGCTGGAAAAACTGTTAAGTGCCAATTCACCATCGATGGTCCATTCGCCGGTTAAAATCCGGCCAAGGTTCAATGTCGGGATGTAGCGTATTCCCACATTTTGTTCATTTTCATCGTTCGCCAAAAGCCAGGCCGAAACCTGCCCACGTGAGGCGTATTCGTATTGGGCGGCAGCCGTTTGCACAAGTAAAAGTAAAATCGGAATAATTTTAAGACTGAATCTCAACTTTGCAATCTCTTTCCAAAATGCCGTAAAAGAAAAAATTCGTCAATTCCATGATCAGAGCCTGCGGTTGTTTGTAGAGTTTTTGCAGATTTTCGTCCTCGGTCATTACAAATAATTGGTTGAGAAAATACATTATAAATTCAGGTTTAACATTTTTGCGAATCTCTCCTCTTTTTTGCGCAGCGGTGTAATCGTCCAAAATAATTTTGATGCTGAATTGTACTAATTCATCAAAGTACGCTTTTAATTCCGGAATTTTATTGTTGTGGATATCCGCAAAAAAAGCCTGACTCAAATCGTTGGTTTGCTCGAGTTTCAATTCGATGGTTTGGCGCACTTTCTCGCGAAAAGAGATGTCCTTCGCCATGATTTCCTGGTAATTGGCAATGCCTTCGTCGGTCATTTTTTTCAGAATGAATTTTGCCAGTTCCAATTTATTGCGGAAATGCTTGTAGAATGTCATTTTGCTGACGTTGGCTTCCGTACAAATTTCTTCAATGGAGACGCGGCGAACACCAAATTGCCAGAACAGTTTTTTCGCGGTGACGATTATTTGCCGATGTTTGCTATTATTCATAGGGACGAATTAAACAAAAATTATGAATGGAAAAATAGTTTACGAATTTTGGCCAAATGTATTCAATTCGTAAGTTCTTGTCAAGAAAATAAATTAATATTTTCAGTATATATCACCAGATTTGATTTATTGATTCTGCGCGCTAGTTTAAAACTATGCGCTTCCAGCGCAAGACTTTCCGTTAATGCCATAAAAAATAAAGATGCAATGCAAATATTGAATTGAAGAAACTTCAGCCACTGATTTACACTGATTGAACACAGATTTTATCGGGTTTAAAAAATCCGTGTTTCATCGGTGTTAATCTGTGGCCAATAAAAGCATTTCCTGTTTGGCGTAGGCGCTGGGGGAAAGATCATTTTAATGACCAATTGAAAAAGATGGCTTACAAATTATGAAAATTTAATGCTTGAATAATGGATTTTCAGTCCTGGCCTAACCTATGCACTTGCAGTGCATAGTGGTTTAGTCGGTGAAGTGGATGATTAGAAACGCCGAAGGCCATCCCAAAACATTTTTTTGGCAATGGGTAAATTGGGTGCATTTTGTGAGAAATCCAGTGGAAGCCAGGGGGAGCCGTCTTTGTTTTTCAAAAGATGCAGTTCACAGGCAGGTGTGTCTCCCTGAGCAAAAATCGCAATTTGCTGACCGGCTTCGTTTACCGCAATGTCGACTAAAATTACGGCGTGGCCTTTGCGCCCGCGCTTGATGATGAAATCGCCAATTTTTATCTTGTTTATTTCGATTGATTTCAGACCAAAATAATTCGTTTGTGTTCCGGAATAATAAAAGATTTCCCGCACGTAGGCTTCAAAATTTTCTCGTGAATCCTGTGCTGGAGCCAGTTGAAAAATTGGAAAACTTCCGCCTGTTCTTTGCGGCCGCCAGCCTCGTTGCCAACTTTTCCAGGTTAATAACGATTTATCCGGCAAAAGAAATTTTATATCTTCACTTTTATCTTCGGCGAGGCAGTATTCCGCAAAAAGCCGCTGGAGAATATCCATGCATTGTTCCAATTTCTTGCCCCGGATATCGAGATTGACCACGGCTGCAACGGTGGTGTCGCTGGCAGGTTTAAAAATCTGTCCGCGAAAATTTTGCACCGGCGACCCTTGCGGACGCAGTGGCAGATGACGTAAAAAATGTGCAAAACTATGTGCCTTCACTTCAATTCTGCGATAGCCCACGGGAGGTGGGAATCTCACTGAAATCGACTCCCCAGCACCAATGGGCGAGTTTTTGGGACTTGGTGTTTGGCCCAAAACTGTGCCGGTAAAAATTGCTAACACGAGAAAAACGGGGCTAAATTTATTTTGAATCCAGTTCATAAAATGCTTTTGCTTCTCTGGTAATTCGAACGATAAATTCGGTTTTGCCGTTGGTGTAAGCTATTCTGTCATTTTGAAATTTCGTGGCAAGATCAATTTTCAATGCCTGGTATTCCCGCACCAATTCGGGATGCTCCCGGAGATAATCACGGAAAAGCAGGCGTTCCCAGTGGATAAAATCTTTTTCAACCATGTGGATGTGATGGCTGCGGACGCCAATTTTGTCTCTTTTTATGAACCAGGCATAAAAGGGCGGAGTAGAATCGCCCGCGGTCGGCCGCCAAAAATAATCGTAGCCCTGGCTTTCAAGAATAGGCACAATTTCCTTTTTCGTGCGCACCAGCGATTTAACTTCCACCAAAATATCGATAATCGGTTTTGCCGCTAAATTGGGAATCGCGGTACTGCCAAAATGTTCAATGCGGACCAGCAAATCTTTGGGCAAGCAATCGAGCACGTGTCTTTTTTCCAGCTCGAATACTATCGGCCATTGCAGATTGTAAGGTTCAATATCCACAGATTCGTCAAGCACACGGGCGATTTTTTCTGCAAAAGATTCCAAAGATTTCCTGCTTTTATCAGATCAGGGAATGGTTTTTTCTTGCAAAACCCGGTCGATTTCTGTAGAATTCAACAGAAAATTTATTCGACCAAGATAGTGATCCTTTTCCGTTGATGGCAATGTAAAATTCTTTTAAAATGGATGTGGAGAGAAAATGGCAAAAATAGATATCGTGGTGGAGTTTTGGGCGTTTATGCGGGAACGAAAGAAATTCTGGCTGGCGCCGATTATTTTTTTTCTCGTACTTTTAGGCGCCCTCATCGTGATGACACAGGGCAGTGCTTTAGCACCGTTTATTTATACTTTATTTTAGAAAGAGATTGTTGCCGGCCGAACCTGATTTTGTAGTCCAGAAGCGAATTTGGACTACAATTTTTATTTTGACGAGAAAAATTTATTCATAACTCAAAGCCAGAATTGGATCTTTCCGTGAAGCGACGATGGCTGGCCAGAGCCCAAAAACCAGACCGGTAATCGTGCAAAAAACCAACCCGCCTACGGCCCATTCCATTGGAACTGTGCTGGCGAAGCCGGTAAAAAGGCTGACAAGATTTCCCAATCCGAATCCGACGACGACCCCAATAGCACCTCCAATATTGCAGAGGACGATGGCTTCAAGCAGGAACTGGCTTAAAACATCCCGCCGTTTTGCCCCGATCGATTTACGCAAGCCGATTTCTTTGGTGCGTTCTGTCACGGAAACCAGCATAATATTCATGATGCCAATGCCCGCGACGATGAGTGCGATTGCTCCAATTATATACGATCCCATTTTCACTTTGGCTGTCTGCTCATTGAAGTTTTTAATCTGACTGTCGTTGGTAAAGTAGGCAAAATTATCTTCTTCACGAGCAGGAACGCCCCGCTTCATGCGCAGAATACCACGAACTTCCTGAATGGCATCGTCGAGAACGAGGGTGTTTTTAGCGCGGACTGTAATATAAACAGACCTGTCGAGACCGCGGTCGTCTTTCGTGCCAAAACTACGCAGCCAATTTGTGATCGGAATCAGACAGTATTTGTCATACCCACTGCCGAAACTGGATTTTTTCTCTCCAAAAACGCCGATGACCCGGTAGTTTCTATTTTCCAATTTGATGGTTTTGTCTATTGGATCTGAAAAAGGAAATAATTTTTGTGCCAAAGCATGACCAATAACGACGACCGACCGGCCAAGTTTTACATCTTCACGGCTGAGTGTGCGGCCACGCGTCACATAGTGGGTATTGTTGGGACCGTATTCCGGGGTGCCGCCGCAAATATTGCCGTCGCCATTGGTTTTGATATCGCGGTATTTTGCCGTATAGCCGTATTTCCAAAGTTCAGCACCGACGAGCGTCACATTCTTTGCTTTTTTGCGCAATTCTTCCACGTGCTCCATGGTCAATGCAGGACGCTGCAGCATGCGTAAAAATTCGGCCCGGCTGCTGATATTTCCACGTGTCAATTTTTGAACTTGAAATACCGTGGCACCCAGCACACTCATTTCTTTTTCGATGGTTTTTTGAATAACCGAAATTCCGGTCATCACCGCAATTATCGAGGCCACACCGGCAACAATTCCCAGCAGAGTGAGAGATGAGCGAAGTTTGTGTGCGAATATCGCTGTCATCGCCATTTTAAATGCTTCAATGAAATGCATAATTTCTCCACAAGGTTTTCTTATTCATAGCGTAATGCTTCGATCGGATTCAACCGGGAAGCTTTAATGGCCGGAATCAAGCCTGAGATAATGCCCGTAATGGCTGAAACCAACAGGGCGACAATGACAATTGTTGGTGAAATGCTCGCGGGCATGACTTGGTCATTTATTATGCTGGTAATTCCAAATGAAATGCCCAGGCCAATGAGTCCACCAAAAAGGCAAATGGCGGAGGCCTCAAACAGAAATTGCGAAAGAATCGCACGCCGCGTAGCGCCAATTGCCTTGCGAATGCCGATTTCGCGTGTGCGTTCGGTCACCGAAACGAACATGATATTCATGACCCCGATTCCTCCGACCACCAGGGAAATACTGGTAACCGCCAAACCGATGAGCACGACAACTCCCATAACGTTATTGTAGGCATCGAGAAGCGAATCCATTTTGTTGATCGAAAAATCATCTTTGTCTGTGGGGCGCAAACCACGAATTTTTCGCATTTCGCCGATTACGGCGTATTCAAAATCTTCCAGACTTTCCTGCGACGGGGCTTTGACAGCGATATCAAAGCCCCGATTGCGGCTGCCATAATTTTTCGTCAAAGTGGTGATGGGGATGTAGACGCGCATATCAAAATTAGGCCCACCAAACGACATGCCTGTTCCCTGTTTCTCCATCACACCAACGACTCGATAGGTGTACATACCGATTTTCATCTTTTTGTTCAGTGGATTTGTGGAGCCGAATAATCTGTTTTTGACTTCCGAGCCGAGGACGCAGACATTTTTTTTGTATTGAACATCTGAAGCAATGAGAAACCGGCCAACTTCCGGAACCATGTCGGACACAATAATAAGTTTATCCGTGGTTCCGACTATATTGTTGTTCTCAATGACTTTCGAGCCGTATTTGATATGCCGGGTCGTATTGGTTCCGGGATTGATGGCAATGGCATCGGGAAGCTTGGCGCGCAGACTGTTCGCGTGTTTTAATTCAAGGTTTTCCCGGCCGCGGTATTGAAAAAAATCCCCTTGAATAATCCACGGAAACCGTGAGACGTACAGAACGTCGGATCCGATGGAGGAGATACTATCTTTGAACGCATTGCCAAGACCGTTGGCAGCCGTCATTGTCGTGATAACGGCCACAATACCGATGATTATACCCAGGGTTGTGAGAATTCCCCGGGTTTTGTTCGCCAATAGCGCTTGCAAAGCGATGCGTATCGCTTCGATATTCTGGTAAATTTTTTTCATGATAAACCTGTGCTAAGAATGACTCTAAAATTAAGTAAATCCCTATTTCTCATCCGTTTTTTCTTTTACTTTAACTTCTGTGTTGTTCTGCAAGTCCTTGCTGATCGCGCGGTAATTTCCGATCACAACTTCATCGTTTTCCTGCAAACCTTCCAGTATTTCGATGTGCGTATCGCTCTGGATTCCGGTTTTTACAGGAACGGCATACGCTTTGTTTTCACGCACTACAAATACGATTTCAACAAATCCATCTTTATCCGGATTGTATTTCGTTTCTTCCTTTTCCTTGCCTGCATCAGCTTCTTTGCCTTCTTTTTCTGCCTTTATTTCATGCTTTTTAAGCTGCTCGACAGTGCGGACAGCCACGCTCTGAATTGGAATGCTGAGCGTATTATCGTGGGCTTCAACCATGATATCACTGGTGGCAGTCATCCCGGGACGCAAATTGGACAATGGGTCTTGGGAAGGAATCTGCATGTCTCCTTTTGTCGCGTGGCCATTTGTCGCGGTCGTGCCTTCTTCAACCTGTTTTTTGTAAATTCCGGTCACTCCAACTTTAACTTCAAAATCCGTTTTCTGATCGGTGCTGCCCTGGCCGGAAACTTTGGCCGAGCTGGCAATTTCGGTAACTTCACCGCGGAAAGTCAGACCGGGAATAGCATCGACTTCAATTTTGGCCGAATCACCAATACTGATGGAAACGATATCATTCTCATCCACATCGACGAGGGCCTCCATGCCGGAGAGATTTGAGATAATCATGATGACATCTTCCTGGAATTGGGAGCCGAGGGCGATCTCGCCAACTTCTTTATTCAAAGTGCTGATGGTACCGCTCATTGGGGCGTAAATTGTTGTTTTTGATAGATCATCGTTACTTTGTTTCAAAGACGCTTTTGCCTGTTGTACGCCTTCGAGTACAGATTCGTACCGTGCTTTTTCTACTTTATAAGCCGCGTAAGTGGCATCCAAATTGGCCTGTGATTCCAGCTTTCTTGTGAAAAGCTCTTGCATGCGCTTATAATCTTTTTCTGTTTTCAGCATATTCTCTTTCGCCAGTTTCGCATTGGCTTGTGCTGAATTGACATTGGCGACAGCACTTTCGACAGCGGCCAGATGCCGTTCACGGTCCAGCTCGATGAGAAAATCGCCTTTTTCTGCCCAATCGCCTTCTTTCACACCCAGCCGCATTATTTTTGCACTGACATCGGCGCTTATTTTTACTTGAAGAACGGGTTGAATACGGCCGTTGGAGTTGACAGTTTGGACTATGTTTTTACGTTCAACCTTGGCTGTTTCTACTTCAATTGCTGTTGATTTTTTGTTGTTCATGTTGAGCCCGATAATGGCTGCCACAATGACGACTAAAACAACAGCACCGATGATAATTTTTTTCTTGGACATTAGATTGTACTCCTCATTCTTTCCAAAAATTTTTCAGTGAAAATTATTAAATTCACAACCGTTAATTTCGATCCTGGAATGTTTTTTTGTCAGAAAAATCGGATATTGATTTTTCTTGTTGGGGTGTTGGGAAATTCTTTCCGGCCCGTTGATATACGACACAGAAAACGGGAATAATTTAATATTGTTTCACTCGATTGACGAAAATCTCGAACACCTCTGTTTCGATGTTCGCCTTTGGGAAAGAAGACAGTTCTGATAAAACACTCTGTAACACACGTTGCAGTCGACTACTTGAGAGGACGGGAATCAGTAAGAATCGTTCATAAAAATCATCATTGATCGAATAAAAATTTTGCCGTATTTCTCTGCAAATTTTGCACAAAGCAACTAATTTTCAGCAAAAACGAAAGTTCAAAAGGAATTGACATGATGCGACACCTGCTGCTAATTTTGCTAAGTACGTTTCTAATAAATATACCCATCGCAGTCAGCCAATTTAAGGCAGATGCGAATTCTCCATTTGCGAGAAATGAACATCCCCGACTCTTTTTCACCCAAAAGACGCTGCCCGAAGTTCGCCAACGAATTATACGATTTTACAAAACTGATTTTCAGAATTTTGTCGCGCACATGAACCGGCTGATGCCGGTAATTCCGGGCGGAAAAGGGCTTTCCGATTACAACGACCTGGCCGGCGCCGCGCGCTCATTTGCATTTTTAGCCGTTATCGATCCTGCTTCAGTTGGACAGAGTTCCGCTGTGATGAGCTCGCAAAAGTATGCACAAAAAGCCCTGCAAATCGCCGAATATATATGTTCGGAGTTGCCCGATGACTGGAAGGAAGAACATCACGGGGCCTCAAATTTGGCCACTCGCAAAGGCGGTGTCGCCAGTCTGGCTTTGCAAGTGGTTTATGATTGGACATTTCAGTTTTCCACGTTACAACAGCGGCAGCGCATCGCCGACAAGCTTATTCTTTTTTGGGATAACCGCTATAATTCCCGCAAAGTCAAGCTGGAAAACCACTACGCAGCCAATGTGCATATCTATGCGGGCGCACTGGGTTTTTTCGGCGACAAAGATTTGGGACAGCACCGACAAGCAAAAGCTGCTGCGATGATGGATAGCTTCCACGATGTTTTTATCCGTCGCCAGTTACAGGTTTCCGAGCGCCTTTTCGAAGGCTCCAGCGATTGGATTGAAGGCGAGGGCTACGCGATGGACGGCTACATCGGCATCATGCTGCTGGCCGGTGCGGCTGGGCCGGCCTTGGGGCAGAATTTATTTCATGAATATTCCTGGTTTCGCTACTCGCCTTATTGGGTGTATTTCAGCGCTATGCCATGGCCATACAAAAAAGACTACTATTTTACCCAGCACAATACCGGTGGCTGCATGGCTGTCAACACCTGGCAGCCCTCGGCGATGATGAGTTTGGCCGCGGCAAATCTCGTTAAAACAGATCCGGTGCTCAGCGGCCTCGCCGCCTGGATTGTCGCCCGCAGTCCTTACGGCCATCCCGTCGATTCCTACCGCTATTATGAACCGCACAATTTCGATTTATTTTATAAATTTTTGTACGGCGTGAAACACGTGCCGAAATTATCACCATCGCAGGTCGACATGGATTTGAGCGTGCATTTGGGGCAGGGTTACGCTTTTCGCTCCGATCACCACCAAACAGATGCGACTTTAATTCAGTTCACAGCCCCGATGTTCTGGTACGACAACGGCCATAATGAGCAGGATCACGGCGCGATCGGCATTTATAAATTTGGCACGCTGGCGGTAAATTCTGTGCACGGGAAGAGCGCCGGAAAAGATATCCCTCGCGCTGGGAGGCCGGACAAATCGATGGCATTTAACAATGTACTCGGGATCGGCCCGGACAAAGAAGTACGGCTCGAAATTGGGCGCATCAAAAAAGTGGATGAACCGGAAGATTTTCAATTGGGAAAAGTTTCGCAAGCAGGGGAGGTGGAGGCGCGCCGTTTCGAAAAAAATCAGTTCGATTATGTCAACTACAATTATACAAAATCCTACAAAGGCGGCAATAAAGCCAGCCTGGCACGGCGGGCATTGGTCTATTTGCGTGGGCAAACGAATGACGAATTTTTACTGGTGATGGATCGGGTGAAATCGCCAAACAAGAAATATTTTTTGCTGCACACGCCCGAAAATATCATCGCGGAAGAAAAAAGCTGGTTCCCGGTCGGCACCGGCCACTGGATTACTCCGGCGCGTAAATTGAGCGTGACCAATCGACTTGCGGGAGCACACGGTAAAATGATCATTTCCTCGCTGTGGCCGAAAAAATCCGAAATTCATAAATTTGGCGGCACAGGCCGCGAATGGGTTTTTGCCGACGGTACACCCGTCGAATTTGATGCCAGCCGCTTTGGCGAACGGGCTCAGTTTCTGCTCGGCAACCACAATCTGCAAATCCGCTCCGACGAAGGGCTCTTTTTAACAGTGATGCAAATCGGCGATGCCAATACGCTGCAGCAAAGTGCTGAGATAAAACCACTTTCCGGTAGCGGATGGTTTGGTGCATTGATTGACCGCTCCCGGGTTGTTATTTTCAGCCAAACTGAAAATCCCCTGCGCAAAGTTTCATACAGTTTGAGTCACAGCGGCCAAACGAGGCATGTGATAACGGAATTGCCGAAAAATATAAAATACCGCGTTCGCCGGGATCGGAAAATCATCGCCCAGGGCACGACCGGGCAGCACGGATCGGTGTTTTTTGAAGATAATATCAAAGGACAGACTTCTTATTTTGTCGATGTATTTAATTAAAACCCAAAATATAGCCTGAATTATTCTTAAAGCCCAGTGAATGTGCCTGGCACTTAATTGATTTTTATAAATTTAACGAAGTAAAGTAACTTTTAAGTGTTTTCGTGACTTGAACAAGTGCCAGGCACATTTTAACAGTTTATGAATAGATCAGGATAGAAGGTTGAATAATCCTAAGCTGGACGCTCCGTGCCCAGCCTTAAATTACCCGCAAGTTACTGACAATGCGACTATACTTTATTCTGCACTTTGAATCCTGGGTTTTATGAATTGGATGTCATTCCGGTTTCTTTCGCAATGAAACATATCTGTTGAGAGCTTCAACTTTTAATCGAGCGTATGACCCCATATGATAATTTTTAAGGAAAGAATACCGGAATCTCAAGGTAGGTGCGCTATTTTAGAGTTTCCGGTATTTCACTCCGTGAAAACCGGGATGACACGCACATTGAAGAGTTACAACTAAAGTGTGAGCTTTCTGTTTTGTTCAATGAGTGGTTTAGGCATTTTTTACTCGACGCATCAGAAAAAGGGACTTTCTTTATGCAACGTGCATTAAAATTGGTTTTGATAATTTTCTTTGCAACAATGAATTTAATTGCCGGGCCGGAAAAGTTTTCTCAGGCACGGATGTATGAGCCCGTTGTGCTCACTGGCGCGGATTTATCGGATATTATCGGGATCAGCCCGCAGGAAATCAGCGGATTTCGTTATTCGGCAACGCAAGATAAGTGGACGCAAATTCCGGTGCAGGTGGATGAACGCAAATACATGGATTTGTCCGTGCCACCCGGAAAGCGCAAACATCCTGCAGCTGATTATGTTTATGTTGGCTTTTCCGGTGGCATTCTCGGCTCTCAACTCGCACGCGATTCAGATCCGCGTTTTGATGCCGATGACGAGCTCGTTTTTATGGTCGAAGATGCGGGCGATAAAGCGCCGGCTGCTGTCTCTCCACCAGAGGGAGCACGGCAGAAACGCCTTGAAATTGCTGTTTCCGATCCGTCGAAACCGGGTGCAGCCGCTTTTGTTTATCTTTTCCGAGCGCCAGGTCTGACGAAGAAAATGCGCAATTTAACCTATCATTTGATGGATACGCGCGAACACAGCGCGGTTGTGGAAACCGATTTTTACCGGGTCAACTACAGCCGGCGCTGGGTTTTGGATCAAATTCGTATCAAAAATTCGATGCAGGGTTCCGGCGAAGATCTCATCGATCAGGTGAAATTCCGGGCCTACGGCCTGACGCCACAGCCATCGCGAAAAATGGGCATGTTCAACGAAACCGAAGAATTCTGGAGTGACGGACCGGGAAAATGCCGGTTTAGTCCGAAGTCGGGTTGCAGCTGGTACCTCGGCCATAAAGTTGGGCCGGTGCGGATTATTCGCATGGTGCAGGGAGCAGCCAGCGGGCCAACCACCAGTTATTTCGCTTATTTTTATCGCAAAATGTTTGAGGTGCAGGTGAATTATCGTGTCCACCCGTTGCCCAACTTGTGGTTCTATCTCGATTATGATTCCGAGCTGGCAAATCCCAAATTTTATGATTCGGAGAATGACGCTGTTGCTATCGACGGCCGCCATGATTCCGTCAGACCAGCCAGTCACAATACCTGGGGTCAAATGTCCAGTTCCGCCGGCTCTATCGTCACCTGGATGGATTTGGATGCGTTTCGCGGGCTTGGACGCAAGTTACGTATCGCCCCCTACTATCTTGACGATCGAAATTTTAATGATTTGACCGGCGATGGCCACGCGATGGGCAATCACGGGGTGCATATCACCAATATTCCCGATACCGACAAATTGAAAGCTGTGGTGGCCCGTTTTAAAGTTTTCATGCTGCCGGCGAATTCGGGTAGTGGTGGTGGACGCATCGCAAAAAACATGCAGAATCCGTTGCAGGTAAGCGTGCGCGGCATGTAATTTCCGGTCTCCGGAAATTTTTGGCAGAGTACTTGCTTGTATTTGGAATTAAATAAATTTGATGCCGGGATTCAGGTTTTGAATAACAATCTTGAAATTGAACTCTGCTCAAATTTCTGTTTCGCAATCGTAACCGATCTATCTTTCAATCAATGATCGTTACAAAAATGTCGATAGACAAAATATTGGGCTGCTTTTTAAAAGTGGTTCTATTTAACTTTTAAGTTTCATTTGTATTAAGGACTATGAAAATGAAAAAGATCTTCTTTGTTACTGCAGCGTGCCTCATCATTTTCAGCCCTTTGCTGGCGGAAAATAATTTTTCATTTGCACGAAAATATGAACCGGTAATAATTACCGGCGATCAAATTTCCGAACTCATCGGAGAAAAACCGTCACAAATATTTGGTTTTGTGTACATCGCTAGCGAAAAGCGCTGGAAGCAGATTCCACTTCAGGTTGATGAACGGGTTTTATTTGATACCAGCGTGAAAAGCAAGCACCCGGCCTCGGATCTGCTGTATGTGAGCGATGTGCCGGGCAAATATGGTAGCATGACGATGTCCGACGATAATCCCAATTTTGACAGCAATGATGAAGTCGTTTTTATGCTCGAAGATGCCGGTAACAAAGCCCCGCATCCGGATGAAAGCTGGGCAGCGGACACAGAAATGCACCGTGTTGAAATAGCCATTTCCGATCCGCTGGATGGCGGAGCAAAGGGTTATGTTTACATCTTTCTCTCAAAAACACTGCGATACACCGCCGGCGATGAAGTTTCGTATTCGATTGTTGCTCCCGAATCCGAGCAAGCGACAGATATCGAAACGGATTATTACTTCGTGAAATATTCACGCCGTTGGGTTCTTGATGAAATTCGGCCCAAATCTGCGCTTGGCGGTGACAACACAGATTTGGTCGACCGGGTGAAATTTCGCGCATACAGCCGCACGCCGCAAAATGAAACCGAAGATATTTGGAGCGATGGCCCTGGCGATTGTTTCATGTACGACGCTGGATGCAGCCATTATGTCGGTCATAAAGTTGGGCCGGTTCGGGCAATTCGCCAGGTTCAGGGTGCAGCAAGTGGGCCGACCACATCCTATTTTTCACTGTTTTACCGTAAAATGATGACCATGCAAGTGAATTACCGCGTGCATGCGCTTCCTGACTTATGGTTCTATATGGATTATTCAAAGAACATCGGGGAAATTAAATATTACGATGAACACAACAGCAATGTGAAGTTGGACGGGCAGCCTGAAAATTTGCAGGGCAATACGCCAAGCTCATGGTCGCAAGCATCCTCAGGCAAAGGCTCGCTGGTTTTGTGGGTTGATATTCGTCAATTTGCCTCATTGCCCGGTTGCGATGTCAACTCATATTATCTCGATAACAGCAGTTTCAGCGATTTTACCGGCGAAGACAACAACGCCATCGGCAACCACGGTGTGCACATCGAAGAAATTCCGGACACAGATCAGCGAGAAGCCGTAATTTCACATATTCGTTTGTTCATGTTGCCGCCGAATGCGGATAATCGTGGCAAAGAATTCGATAACGTAAACTGGCAAGCTGTGACGACAAGCTCAACGAAACAAATTACCACGGTGACTCCTCCGACAGCTGTTTCGGAAGGTGAACTGGAAATTGTCAATTCATTTCAGTTGTCTCCGGCCTATCCGAATCCGTTTTCCAATAGTGTGAACACAGCGAGTAAATCGACGATTATTCAATTTAATGTGCCAAGCCCGACAGCGGTGCAAGTGTATGTTTTTGATATTCAGGGCCGTCGCGTTCGCACACTTTTTCACGGGATGTCCGATGCCGGTTTACAAAAAATGGAGTGGAACGGCACCGATGAAATGAATCGTCCGCTCGCCAGTGGCGTTTATTATATCGAAGTGCGCACGGCCAACAAACATCAAATGATGCCGGTAACAATTATTAAATAACGTGAGTTCGATATAAGAAGAATTGGGACAAAACGAATTAATTATAGAATATAGTCCGAAGGCGTCCCGCCGAGGATAACGCACGAAACGCTCGGCGAGACGCCTTCGCTTTATTTTAGTTATGCTTGGTAAAGTATATTACAGCTTTCATCGAACTCACATTAATTGAATATCTGAGAACGCTCAAGCCAACATGGAATTGAGCGTTCCTTTTTTTATCCACCAGGTTTCCCGCCAACTCGCGACCCTAATTTCCCACCTCCGCAATATTCAACGGTAAAACGTATATTATTTTATCACTTGCAAATCTTCAGGTAAAATATTTGAAGCCAAATGGCGCTGGCCGGGATAAAAAAATGATTGGACAACTTTCCAAATTGATCAAACTCTTTCGTGATGGCAAAGGGCAGATAGCGATGATGGCCCTGTATAATTATATTCCATCCTGGCTTTTTCGATATATTAATTTTTACATCGGATATACCGGAGAAGCGGGTGAAAGTGTGGATATAAAGATTCTGCGCCGCCTGGAAAAAAGGTATTCTTTCCGCTTTGCCTCGATTGAAGACCTGCCCCTAATCCAAACTTTATTTCCGGGCAAAAACATCGAAAATATCCGGCAGCGCTTTGAGAGAAAGGATGTTTGTATCCTCGCCCTCGAAGGCGAAAAATGTGTCGGAATGAGCTGGCTTGGCACCGGACGGGTGCACGAGGAATCAAAAGTCAAATGCAGTTTTCGTATTCAGCAAAATTGTGTTTGGGTCTACGATGCTTTCATCGCCAGAGAACATCGCTCCCGCGGTGTCTATTTGGCTCTCGGCAAATATGCCACGATGAACTCAGATTTTGATAAATATTATGGATTTATGGTTGGAATAAACGCTGCTTCCCTCAAAACTCACCAACGGCTGGGCGCGATCATCGTCTATAAAATGAAATTTATCAGTTTTCTTGGCATCACACTGCACAGTTCGAAAAATATATTGGATGCAACAGAAGCTCCTCAAAAAGTTTGGTCGGGCGTTTTTGGCAAGCCAATAATAATTGGTATCGAGCAGGAAGATGCCGCTAAAAACAAACCTGAACCTGTAGCTGTAGTATAAAAAAAGAACAGCCTCGATTTTTTTTTGAATTTTCTCATGGCACTGGTTTGGTACGTTTTTCTGCACCACACATAAGTTCAGCTCTTTTTGCACGATTTTTATTATATTGGCTATTGCTGAAACAATAAAATCCAACCTTCAAAGATAACTTTAATAATGCAATAAACATAGATAAATGGATTGACTTTTGAATCTGGACGATGATCAAATTGACATAATCGATCTGCAGACTCTTGACAAAAAGGAGTTTGTTGCCTCCTGTCGGCGGTTTCCCCCTTTCGCCCGGAAAAAAATTATCCGGGAAGTCCAGTATGAAGCCTCTTCAGCCTGGATGTTCTACATGGGAATTGGTCTGGATAAACAGGTATTGGTATTAACCAATCAGTTCACAACTTATCCAATTTCTCTTGCCCGGGTGTGTTCCCACGTCATCATTTATGGTATGTCGCAAAAAGATAAAGATATCATGGATTTGCTGGCCAAGGAGAATGAAATTGAGAATTATAGTTGCGTCAATGAACTCGATTCCCTGGCGACGAAGTTCGATTTAATCGTCATTCTCGGTATTGAAAAGATGGCCGGGATCTCTGCTTCATTGGCAAAAATTCACAAATTCATCCATCCGGATACAGAAATCTGGACAGTTGCTGCCAATACCCTCAGCTTTGGCAAATTGAAGGCTCAAATCAAATCGCTCATTGAAAAATCGGATAAAAACCTGAAGAAGAACAGAGACAAGAATCGACTTACATGGTCGGTTATAAAAAATGTTTCCACTGTTCGCGACATTAAATTTCAATTCAGAAAGCTTGGGGTCAAACCGTTTGCTTTTGTCGGATTGGCGCCATCAATCACTCGAATGATCGCGGCAAAACCACTCAACGATTCGGTCAGTCGACTCCCAAAAAAATATGCGTTTAATTTCTGGCAGCGTTTTGCCACCGAGGATATTGCCATCGGGGCTGCAGAACGCGAATTGACTCAAAGTTTTTTAACAAAAATTCTTGATGTTTTGCCAAATTCACAACTGTCCCGTGGCGAAATGAAAAATTTTACTGTGCATCCCGGCGGCAAAGTGCATGTTTTAGCCAGTTTCAAAAGCAGCTCTGGAGATCAGGTTGTCATGATCAAACTGCCATTGAACAAGCATGCTGTAAAACGGGCAAAAGTAAATCAAATGGCCTTAAAATACGTTACTTCATCTGAAGTGGAAAGCCTCAAAGACCGTGTCCCACAGCCACTTTCAGAAGGTTTATTTGAAAATCAACCCTATTTTGCCGAATCATTTCTTGATGGGCAGCCGATAGCCGAACAACCGAATTTTCGCCGGCATGCAAAAGTTTTCGCTATGCAGGTATTTTCATTTTGGCTTTCTGTGCAGCGTGGTTTTACAAAAAAAATGGCTGTTGATCAAATTGTTTTCGATCGTTTGATCGGAATGCCGGTTTCGCGGGCATTGCAGTTTGCGCAGCCGGAGCGGCGATCAAAAGAATTTGAAAATCGGGTTTGTGAATATTTAAAAACATCTTTTTTAAATAAGCCATTTGCGCTTTCATTAATTCACGGCGATTTTTCATCTAAAAATATAATGTACGATTACCGTCACGAAAGAATTACCGGTGTGATCGATTGGGACATGGCGCGCCTGGAGGCCTTTCCAGTTTTGGATGCTTTTCATTTTTTTTTACATATCCGGCGTACTTCGCGCTCGGATCCAAAAATACTAACGCTGTTGAATATCATCGAAAATGATAAATTATTTAGAACCGTTGCAGGTATGTATGGCGACGCATTTCAATTCGAACCCGGAGTTTTAAAACCGTTGCTCATCGTTTATTGGGCTTACCGGCTCGCAGGCCATGTGGGCACAATTAAATACCTCGATGATGGATTTGTAAAACGTAACTATCGCGAACCGCTGCAAGTTATCAAGAAAATTATAAATGCATGACCGCCCATCCCAATAAAATTTACCAGGAATTTCTTCAAAAGCTCACGCGTAAAAATATTCAATATGCCATTTTAAGAGATGATATCACCAGCAAAGCCGGACTGCGGGAGGTGGATCTGCTTGTGAACCCAGCTCAAATAAAATTGCTGGCGCAAACAGCAGGAACTGCCGGTTTTTTTATGATAAAAGATGGTTATCTGAATCCGGGGAAAAAGGTTTTTCTACGCTACGAGTCCGGCGTGAGTTATTTACTCGATATCCACGAATTGATGGTTTACCGCGGCCTCGAATTTATGGATAGCACGCAGGCGCTGCGAAATCGAGTTCGGCATAATGGATTTTACTATCTGAAAAAAGAAGACTTTGTCCTCGGACTTCTTTTTCACAATATTCTGGCGAAAAAAGAAATACAGCCCATACACCACGTAATTTTAGAGCGTAGTTTAGAAGAATATCTGGATCGCAATTATATCGAACGCGCGGCCGGGCGGTTCGGTATGCTGGAAGTTTTCGATCAGGTTGCCAGCCAAATTGCAGCAGCCTGTGAGAATCCACCGATCATCGGCACATTACGCATGCTTGCGTTGGCGCGGTTAAAACGTCGACCAGCCAACATTTTTCGTGTGTTTCGGACACGATTTCGTTATTTGGGTACTTATTTCTTCGGGCGCAAACGCGGCATAGTCATCGCGTTTATAGGGCCTGATGGTGTTGGAAAGAGTACGGTAATTGAGTATGTGCGTGATATTTTGCGACAGAATGGATTGAGCACGCAGGTAGCTTATCTCGGTCCCTGGGGCAGCAGTCTTTTAAAACTGAAGAAAATATTTTCGTGGCTCAATGCCATCCCCTATCGTGCGGATTACAAAGAATTTTATGCCGGCAAGCGGCAGGAAAAACCCGGAAAATTAACCGGTTTTGAAAAATGGAAATTTTTCATCCGCAGTTTTATTTACTATCTTTTTCTAATTCTCGAGATGTGGGCGCGCTGGTGGCTACGCGTTTTACCAGCCTTGCGACAGGGAAAGATCGTGCTCGCCGACCGCTATATTTACGACATTCTCACGGGTTATAAAAACCGTCCGATGGATTATCACGTAGCGATTCGCGCGTACATTTGTAAAAATTATCCACGGCCGGAAATCGGAATTTTATTGGACGCGGAACCGGACATTATTTTTTCCCGCAAACCGCAGCTTTCGCGTGCACAATTACAGCATTCGCGCGGATTGTACCATGAAATTGCAACTGAAAATAACTTTCCCATTCTGGATACGAGTCAATCAGCTGAACAAACACGTTCGCAATTCAAAGACAAATTTATGCCCATAATAATTGATATTTTACAACGACGAACCTTGAACCTTTAATCCTAAATATATTTAAATGAAAAATCTTGGTAGTAAAGCGAAAATCGGAATTCTCTACAACAGTGGCGCCCGTTTTGCCGGCATCGGGCTCCACTTTATCAATATCTACTTTCTCGCCCGGCTGCTCACCCCCGAAGATTTTGGCATGGTTGCCACGGGTTGGCTCATTATCGGATTTGCCACAAAATTTGGTGAATTCGGTTTTAATATGGGTCTCATCCAACGCAACGCAGAAGTAACAGAAAAGCATGTAAATACTTTGTTTACGATGGACCTTGTTTTTAAAGTAGGCCTCTGGCTTATCGTGCTGGTGGCCACAAAAACGATCGCCAATTTTTTCGACCGGGTCGATTTTACCGGGCTGGTTGCATCGCTGCCGGTGATTTCTTTTTACATGGTTTTGGAATGTTTGTCAACCACACCTTTGGCGATGATGCAGCGCGAGCTCGATTTTAAAAGCCGGTCGATTATCATGATGACGGAGCGGGTGATCGAAAGTGTTCTTGCCATTGCAATGGCTTACGCCGGTTATGGATTCTGGAGCCTGATTTACAGCAAATTGATTGGAATTGCCATCATCGGCATCTGGTCGGCCGTTCGCATGAAATGGCTGCCGAAATTAAAAATTGACCGCGAGGCAGCGAAAGAACTATTCAGTTTCGGTGTGATGGTTTTCCTGCGCAACCTTTTTCGCTACGGTGCTGATAATGCTGCCAACTTTATGGTACTGAAAGTGCTCGGTGGCGGCGCTCTCGGAATTTATGAAAAAGCCTTTGGACTCATGCGCCTGCCGCAAAAACATTTGACAAAAGGTATGAACGCCGTCGTGTTTGCAGCCGTTGCGCGAATTCAGGATGAACCGGAACGCGTGCGCTCGGCTTTTCGCAAAGTTGTGCTCGTGGTGAGCCTGGTCAGCTTTCCAATTCTTGGTGGCATGGCCGTAGTGGCTGCTAATCTGGTGCCTGTTTTGCTTGGCGATCAATGGCTGGAAACCATCGTGCCGTTGCAGATTATGTGTGTTGCCGGCATTTTACTCGCGATTGATCCCTTCATCAATTCTGTTCTCACCGCAACAGGCTTTGTCAAATTTACAGCGTTGCGCCGGGCAATCGAATTTGTGTTAATTAGTGCGGCGGCTTTTTTTGGAGTTAAATTTGGACTCGCGGGCGTGGCAGCAGCCGTTTTAGTCGTCTCATTTATTGTGATGCTGGTCATGATGAGCATCATTACCAGCAAATCAAAAATCAGTTGGTACGACTGTTTGCAACCCATGGGCCCGGCAATGGTCACGACATTTAGTATGCTGGCAGCAATGCTTGCGGTAAAATTCGGCTTCGAAAGCAGCTATCCGCTGTCTGATTTTCTCATGTTAATAGTGCTCTCAATCGCAGGAATTCTTGTCTATTTCGGCTCCCATTTTCTCTTCCGGTTTCAGCTTGTAAAAGATTTGATGAAAGAGCTTGGCGGGGATTGGCAGAAGATCGGGAAAAAAATCAGAAAAAAGATACAAAGGATTAAAAAACAGTTTTTTACTTTTTCAGAAAAAAAGACCGCAGTCTAAGGGTGTTTGCAGGTATTATTATTTGATTGAGGTGGAATTTCGAGTTGAAAAAAGGAAAATACACCGGATCAATCATCTGATTTTACTGAAGCGGGAAGAGCAACTCGGAATGCGAATAAATTTGAGCAGGAAGCTTCAGATAGAGATTTTCTATCTGTCAAATGAGTTAATTTAACGGAGACAGGGAACGTTGTTTTTACGAGAATTAATTGCATACATTTTGCTCATAGGCGCATGCGGTTGGACACTTCGCCGGCCATATATCGGTGTACTGGCAAATATTATTGTTTTTCATATGAATCCGCGCCAGTTGGGTGGGGGCCTCGAGGACATACGGTTCCAGTTTGTTTTAAGTATTGTGCTCATCATTGCTTATTTAATCAATATCAAAGAGTTCACCGGTGAGGACGGAAACCGGATAGAATTACCCTTTAAATGGCTTTTCTTCTTTCTGGCCTGGGGATTTATCACCTGCATTTGGGCAACGATCGACAAAGGTTATGCCTTCCTCGAAACTGTTGATTTTCTGAAAATCGTAATCTTCAGTTTTTTGATGTTCAAAATCGTGCGTACAGAAAAAGAAATGAAAACGCTGATCTGGGTCATCCTGATTTCCTGCTTTTATACCTCATTTATGGCGCGCTGGGGTGGTGAATGGGGATGGATCGACGAAGATGAAATGGGTATTGCCACCGGGGGCACCGGAACTCACTTGATCATGTTTTTTCCGATGCTTATTCTCTTTGCGCTTTATGGCAACAAATACGAAAAAATCATGGCGTACGGCATAATTCCGTTCATCCTCGATTTTCTCCCGATAACCAATGAAGGCATGCGCTCAACATTTGTTGGCCTGGTGACTTCTTTTACGTTTTTCTTTATTTTTACACCAAACCGCATTCGAAGGAAGAGTATCGTTCCGTTTGCTTTTGGGGGCATCATTTTCATTTTTGTGCTGACGCCGCCGGACTATTGGACAAATATGGCGACAATTCTCAATCCGTCGGAGGAAGGCAGCGCTGCCTCCCGTGGTGTGATTAACGACGCGACATTCAAAATGATCGCCGATTACCCCTTCGGAATTGGCAAAGGCCACTATTCTTCGATGTCCGTTGATTACGTTCCGGAAGAAGAACTCGCTGAAACCGGCGTACGTGATGCACACAATACCTATTTGAAAATTGCCGCAGAACAGGGCCTGATCGGCATCACAATTTGGTTGACGATGGCTGCGACCACATGGTGGTATTTTCGCCGGGTGAGATTAAAAATAACAAATGATCGCGCTCCAACATATATTCAACTTTACGCGTTGGGACTCGAAATAGGTATGCTCGGGATTACAGCGGGTATTTACACGCACAATTATCAGGATTTGGACACAATCTACTGGTTCGTGGCATTTAGCTGCCTGCTTTTTAATCTGGACCGACGTTTTCCAAACGCAGAACAGGCGGGCAAAGCGCTGTACGCGGATCTGGCGGATGAGCGTGAACCTAAACCGCAATACGGAAATGTGAAACCGGGAATCCGGGCTCCGCAATCCGTTCGTTTGTGATGTATAAAACGAGCAAATTTTTTGCGCAAAATCGTCGGAACGAAAGAAAATACCGGCCTCACAATATATTGATTTTAATAGATTTTTAAACCAGGGATATCTGGCTATCCAATTAACTCAGCCAGCGGTGAATATGCCACCCCTCCGGGGTTCTCCGGTTTTTTTGAGTTCACCGAGTTATAATCATTGCACCCCTCCGGGGTTTTGCAGCATAACAAAACAGATTAATTTTTTTAATCCCGGAGGGATGACATGATTATAACACTGAAAATCCAAATATTTAAACCCCGGAGGGGTGGCATAGTTTTGTAGACTTTTTGAAAAGGTTAATTTTTGCGATATAGGTAGCATTATATTTTTACAAGAAGTTGAAAATGCTGAGTTAAATGGATAACCAGACCAGGTATGGATTGAAAAAACAGGCAACAGATTTCTGATTAATCTGGGTGATATTGACGGACATATTAATTATAATTTACGAGACGCTGAAACGATGTCAAAACTGTTGAAATCCGTTTTTTATGGTACGATGCAAGCAACAGGTTTATTTGAATTAACGCGCCGGTTAAATGCGAATAAAGCGCTTATTCTTACTTACCATGGTGTTCTTGAAACAGGTTCTGAAAATTATGTAAATCGCAATTGTGTTTCAAAAGATATGTTTGAAAAACAAATGCTGTGGCTTAAAAACAATTATAATCCGGTCCACCTTAGTGACCTGGTGGAAATGCTTCAAGGCAAAAAAAAGATGCCGCCACACGCGGTTGCCGTCACCTTTGATGACGGGTTTCATAATAACTACAAAGTCGCATTTCCGGTGCTGGAAAAACACAATGTGCCCGCAACGATATTTGTCACCACTGATTTTATTAACACCAAAGGGGAGCAATTGTGGACGGAGCGCATCGATTCCATCATTTACAGTGCAACAATTCTCCGGTTGCGCCTGCCAATTGATGGCGAGGATGGTTTGTTCGATATTTCGACGCCTGAAAATAAGATCAAGTCCTCTGACCGCATTCGAAAAATTTTAAAATCCCAGAGCCGGAGGGAGCGGGAACGCCACATTTTATTGCTCGAACAACAAATCGAAGGAGTGCGCGAGTTTATCGACGAGATGGATGAACGTTACGCATTTCTGCAATGGCAAGACATCGCCGCGATGGTAAAATCGGGTATTATCGAAATAGGATCGCACACTTGCAGCCATTCAATTTTATCGACTTTAACGCATGAGGAAGTTAAGACAGAATTGCTCAACGCTAAAATGGCGATCGAAGCACAGTTAGCTATGCCTTGTAAATTATTTAGCTACCCGAACGGCACGCCGAAAGATTTTTCCCGGCGCGATAAAAATATCTTGCAGGAACTTGGATACGCCGCAGCGTTTTCACAGATTGATGGCTTGAACAGTGTCGGTGAAGATGTCTACGCGTTGAAGCGGATCAATATTGTGCGCTCTGCAAATTTTGCTTTTTTTCTGTCAAAAATTACCGGGATATGGGGCAAAATAAAACGGATTTTAAATTGAGGATGGATTCTTTGACAGAGCGTACGGATGTAGTGCATTTACCCCAAACTGACCTGAAATTTGAGATAATAACCTCCAACCTGATGTTCCAAAATCTGCGAGATGAATGGAACGAATTGCTTGCCCGCAGTGCGCGAAAAAGTTTTTTTCTTACCTGGGAATGGCAATATAACTGGTGGCGATTCTACCAAAATATCGATCAAGTAAAAGAACTAAAAATCATCGTTCTTCGGGATGAAAATAATGATATTCAGGCTGTTTTACCCATTTATCTGGCCGGCGTTCCAGGCCTGTTGGGACGCAAGCTCAAATTGCTATATTTCGTTGGCTCCGGGCACGAATCTTCAGAATATCTCGATGTGATTGTCGCTGCTGAAAATGAAGATCGAATTACTACAGCTCTTTTCAATGCGCTGTTAGAAATCGAGGCAGACGGCATTCATTTCAGCGATCTGCGTGAAGATTCGTTTCTGTTGCCGGTGCTGCAAGAATGGGCAGCCGGCAAGAATTTATACGCTGAAAAACGCTACTGGAAAACCTGTCCGCACATCCCGTTGCATGGTGATTACGAAAGTTTTATCAGCTCGCTTTCTAAAAATATGCGCTACAATATCCGCCGCCGAACGCGCAATCTGGAGAAGAAAAATGACGTCGTTTTTCGACGGGTGGAATCAAAAACAGAAGCTGAAAACGCCGTCAGTATTTTGTACGAGCTGCACCGCAAACGCTGGGCAACACGGGAGGGAACCAGCAAGTTTGATGATCCGCAAAGAGAGGATTTTCATAAATTCGTTGCCGGTCCGTTGTTGGAAGCCGACCGCCTGCGATTTTATATTCTGGAGGTCGATGGCGATCCGGTTGCGACACTCTACTGTTTCGTTTACGCTGGCCATGTTTACTATTACCAGGCTGGTATGGAACCGGAAATGGAGAAACAAAGCATTGGCATGGTTGTGATGGGCAAAGCCATCGAGGCCAGTTTTGCTGAGGGTGCGCACGAATATGATTTTCTCCGCGGTTTGGAAGATTACAAATTCCGCTGGACAGATAAAACGCGCGATACTTTTATTTTTGAGATCGCTTTTTCAAAGGCGGCCACAGCTCATTTTAGTGCACAGGCTAAATGGCGCGGCGTGAAAAAACAGGTGAAGAAAATCGTGAAGCAGGGCGGACACTGAGCTTGTCCAAGTGGAAGCGGTGGGACAGTATAGCGCTCAAAGTAATCGAAACGTTCCCTGAGCATGTCGAAGGGAACGGTCCTTATAGCACAACAATTTGCTAATTTAAGATTCATATTTTTGATAAAGTTTTTAGAGAAAGAAATTGAAAAAACAACCCATAAATAAAATTCGTGTCGCCCATTTGATGCAGGTTCTGCATTTCGGCGGTAAGGAAAACGGTATTGTCAATTTGGTGAACAACACCGACAGCGAGATATTTGAAAATTATATCATTACTTTTCTCAAAGGCGGTTCGCTGCAGAAGATGGTTGATCCGCAGCGCTGCACCGTCGTTTCCACCGGTAGAAAATGGGGCAACGACTCGACGCTGCCGTTCAAAGTTGGCCGGCAATTGCACCAGAATAAAATTGATGTCTTACACACCCATGCATGGAGCACCCTCATCGAAGGATTTGGTGGCGCCAAGTTGGCGCGCACGCCGGTTCTCATTCATGGCGAACACGGAACGATGAAAGATGACAGCCGCAAACATAAAATCGTACAGCGGTTTATTTGGGATAGATTCGATCGAATTTTGAGTGTCTCTGAAGTTCTGAGCGAGCAACTCGCCGAGCGCATCGGCTACCCGAAAGAAAAAATTCACACGCTGGTCAATGGCGTCGATCTCAAGAAATTCGCCGATAGCACACATTTTAACGGCTACAAAAAACTTGTTGATTTACCAGAAGATACGCCGGTTTTTGGCTCCGTCGGCCGACTGGTGGAAGTTAAAAATTATCCGCTGCTCCTGCGCGCCGCGAAAAAAGTTATCGCGAAAATTCCACACGCACGCTTGCTTCTCGTTGGCGCCGGGCCACTTTATCCGGAAACGAAAGCACTTATTCGCGAACTCGGCATCGAGAAGAACACAATTTTTATTCGCTGGCGCAAAAATATCCCGGCATATATCCGTGCGATGGATGTCTTTATTTTACCATCGTTTAGCGAAGGCATGAGCAACACGATTCTCGAAGCCATGGCCTGTTCACGCAGCGTCATCGCGACGGATGTTGGCGGCAATCCCGAGCTGGTGAGCCACAACAAAACCGGTCTGCTCGTACCTTCGGATGACGATGAAGCGATGGCAGCGGCAATCGTTGACCTGTTGGAAAACACGGAAAAACGCCGGAGATTTGCAGTCGCCGGACGGCAAAAAGTTGAGCAGAAATTTACATTTAAGCAAATGATTCGCCGCTATGAAAAATTGTACATCGAACTGGCTGAAGAAAAACTGGATTTGAGCCCGGAACTGCGTGAAAATATTAGCCGTTGGCGAAATGAGGAACACCGGGTTTCCGCCCTTCCCGAACTGGAAGCCGTTGAAGAAGTTTGATAAACGCATTCAATGGTGCTAAAAAGAATTGTTAGAGATCGTGCACTTTAATATATTCAAGTAATCTATCTCACAATAATTCCTGTCGTGTCCATTCGAACAAATTATGGAGTGCATTCATAGCTAATAAACTTTAGCTATGATGGAAAGTGTTTTCCCGGAAGGACACTTTAAAAACTAACTGGAGGGTATATTATGTTGAAGAAATTGTCAATCGGCCTGCTATTTACGTTGATGGGGACTTCCTCCGTATTGGCACAATTCGAGCGTGGTGATAAAGAATTTTCGTTGCAGGGTGCATTCAACCGTATGTCTAATGATGGAGGTCAGAATTATACAACGAGTTCAACTATTTTGATAATTTCAGCAGGGTTCGGTAGATTTATTACCCCGCATCTACAGTTGGGCATCGAGCCTGTATGGATTTACGTGAGTACAAGTTACAAATACGGATCACAATCAAATTCAGAAAGCGATGGTACGGTCGGCGTTGCATTATTTATGAATTATAATTTTTCATCAAGTTCAAAATATGTACCATATTTTACAGGTCAGTATGCAATAATGGACATTGCTCCAGAAGGCAGTGTAGGGATTACCGACGTGTCTTCTTACGCTTTTGGTGGTGGTGTAAGGTATTTTGTAATTGAAAGAGCAGCGATAAATACCAAGATGCTTTATGAAATCCCAATAAAAGATGCAGACGAAAAGTACAAAACGTTCTCAGTCCAAATTGGATTATCGCTCATATTATAAATCATGAAAAAGCGATTCTGAATCTTTTAGACTAAAATCGCTAAAAATGTAGAGTAATTAAATTCACCCTTGCTTGGGTAAAAATCCTCGCAAGGGTCTTTTTTAAATAAAAAAACCCGCGATGAGATCCCTGCTTTTCAGGGATGTTATCGCTAATTTACGGAGATTTTTACCCAAGATGGCCATAATCGTTCGCAAAGCCAATCTCGATAAAGAACTGCCCATTCTCATGGACACGCTGCTGCGCAACCGCGAGCGTTATGATGACGATGATATCTTTCGCCAGCGATTTGAATGGGCGTATTTAAAAAATCCCCACGGCAAAGCCACAGCCTGGGTCGTGGAGGACGATAATACAGGCGAAGTTGTTGGTTTCACAGCCGGTTTTCCGCGCAAAATGTCGGTCGATGGCAAAGAGTCGCTGGCGTGGAATTGTGCCGATTTTTCCATCGACAAAAAATACCGTGTGTTGGGTGTGGCGATAAAACTGCGCCGGGCAGCCAAAGACGGCGTCGATGGCGGTGAAATTCCGTTTCTCTACGCGCACCCGAACGACCGCATGGCCGTGGTGCACGAGCGGGTTGGCCACCATCAAATCGGTTTGATGAAACGCTACGCGGCACTGCTGCGTCTCGATCGCAAGATTTTGAATTATGTCAAGCTCCTTTTTTTAGCTCGATTTTTAGGTTTTTTCGTGCAACCGCTGGTACATTTATTACTGCCGCAGCCAAAAACTCGCGATAAATCTGTAAAATTTTCATTCGTTGAAAAACAGCGGTTCGGCGAGGAATTTACTGAATTCTACGAGGAAATGCGCCAGCACTACCCCGTCAGTGGTTTCCGCGATGCCGATTATTTGACCTGGCGATTTATCGATTGCCCGCTCTACCAGGTCGATACATTGAAAGTCTACCGCGATGGCAAACTGCGCGGATATGCGCTCGTCGGCTCACTTTTCAGCATGGCGCAAATAGCCGATATTGTTGTCGCACCGGAGGATGGCTTGCTGGAATCACTGATGGCGCAACTTTTTAAAATTTACCGCAAAAAGGGTATTTCTACCATGTCGGTCAAATTGCATGAGACGAATCCGGTTTTAGAGCAAATGAAAAAATTTGGCTTCCGCGAGCGCGACGACGCGACTTCAAAAGTCATGGTTTATGCCAATGAGAAAAATGGCCTGCACAAACACATTTTGAACCCGGATGCGTGGTACATGACGGTTGGTGACCGGGATATATAGAAACAGATAAAAATCAAATTTAAAATAATTCGCCTAAAATAAAAGCAACATAGAGCATTCCGAGTGTCCCGCTTGCTTTTTCAGCGGGATGTATCGAGGAGTGCGGACGTGGAGGTAAACCGCCCCTTCGATACGTCCCGCCAAACTGCAGCGTGACTACTCAGGATGCTCAGCCTATAGTGAAAATTTGGAGATTTTTATGAGCAGCAAAGAAACGATACGGTCTTTTTTTGGACCGGAACTGGAAAACAACCGCGTTGAAAATGGCGACAGCCTGCTGATGGCCGGCATCATCGATTCGCTGAAAATGATGGATTTGATCACTTTTCTCGAAAAAGAATTTGATGTATCCATCGGTGACGACGAACTGATGCCGGAAAATTTTGATTCCATCGAAGCGATCGACGCGTTTATTTTAGAGAAGAAAGCCGCTTAAGCGGGATTATCTCACGCAAGGTCGCGAAGCCCGCAGAGTTTTTAATTTTTTTTCTCCGCGGCACTGCGTCCCGGCGGGGGAATTATTCTAATTCAATTCATTAATTTTTTATTTATAAATAATTAGGCTGAATAGTTTTGCAGGACTACAGGATTGCTCTGCCGTGGGCAGCATGGAACGGCGACAGCGTGCTACAATTAACCGATGATCAAAATTGGCAAGTTAAAACTTACCCAATGACCGATGCAGTTGAGCTGGAAGAAGATGAGCTCGTTGCTGCTATCGAAGATCCCATCGGCACAAAAAAGCTGGCCGAGCTGGTGGTTGATAAAAAGAAAATCGCCATCGCAGTGGATGATTTGAGTCGCCCGACTCCAACGGAACAGGTGCTGGAATTTCTCCTTGCCGAGCTCGATAATGCCGGTGTGCCCACCGATGCAATAACAATTATCATCAGTCTCGGAACACACACGGCGCTCAGCAACGAGCAACTTTACAAAAAGTTGGGCAAAAATATCGTCGATAGCATTCGGGTGATCAACCACGATTGCAATGATAATCTGGCAACCACCGGGATTTCGGTTGGCAAAACAGAAGTGTTGCTTAACAAAGATTTTCTCGAAGCCGATTTTCGTATTTTGATTGGCAGCGTGGTGCCGCACCATTTTGCCGGATTCAGCGGTGGTGCCAAAATGGTGCTGCCCGGTCTGTCCAATCTCGATTCCATCGCCTGGACGCACAAAGCCGTAATGATGGGCTTGCGCAGCAAACCGGGCACGCTGGAAAATAACCGCTTTCGCGCTGAGTTCGAGCGTGTCGCCCGCCACGTTGGCATCGATTTTTGTGTGAATGTCGTCGTCAATTCGAAGCGGGAGGTGGCGGGGCTTTTTGCGGGAGAATTGATCGAAGCCCACGCAAAAGCCGCCGAATTCGCCAAAGAAGTCTACGCTACGGAAGCGGTTGAAAATCTCGATGTTGCTATTTTTAACAGCTATCCGAAAGATACAGAGTTATTGCAGGTGGAAAACGCTTTTATGTACATGCACACGGTTAGCGAAAATCTGGTGCGGGAAAATGGCACAATTGTAGTCACTGCCGCCTGCTCCGAAGGTCTGGGCAAGCACGGCCTTTTCGAACCCGAATCCGGCGTGCTCTACCGCAAACCGATGCCGAAACGATTTCTAAAAAACCGCAACGTGATTTTTTTTCTGCCCGGCGTCAGCGAAGAAGAATTTTACCAGGTTTACTGGGAAGGCTACCATTTTGCCAACGACTGGAAAACCGTTGTAAATAAAATAAATAAATGGCATCCGAACGGCTGTGAAATTGGTGTTTTCCCACACGCGAGTATTCAGATTCAATTCCAATTCTAATTTCTAGCAACTCGCTGGGAACCAATTTTTGCTGGTACTCTCTGCTCCTTAAGGTTGCTGGGGCTTCAATCAGCATTTAATTAAATCATTGAAACTTATGAGTGCTATCCGGATCATCTTTTAATGAAGTTTTTAGTGGTATGATGAAAACTAATGAAAAGATCAATAAAATAATTCAAGAATTTAAGCAAGCATTAGACGATGAAATACATGCACTTAAATTAGGAAAAGGAAGCGGTATTGTATTAGTTACTAATGGGAAATTCCTTAAAAAAACTTTAGAATTTTATATTTATCAGTTTCACCTTGAGAATTTTATTGTTGTACTAGAAGATACTCCAGCAATATTGGATGTTGATGGAAGGGAATTTGAATGTGAGATTATCTCTGTTAATGGCCAGCTAGTTCAAATATCAGTAAAGGAAAAATTAGAGAGTATAATTCATAAAGCTAGGATTAAAACAAATACATGGTATCTCTTAGAGTTATTAAAGAAAAAATATGAAGAGTATGAAAATGAAGTTGAAAGATTTGCAACTAGCTATAAACTATTTAGTGGGTATTCCGAGAATATCAAAGATGCTAATAGGCCACAATTAGATTTAAATACTTTTACAAACATCAATTCAAACATATCTCAACAAAAAGCTATATTTTCTTCAATAAATAACTCTATATCAATTTTATGGGGACCTCCAGGAACGGGGAAAACAGCAACAATTGCTCAGGCAATCTATGGTCATATGAATTTAGGTAGAAAGATTCTCTTGCTTTCACATGCCAATAATGCTGTCGACCAAGCACTAGAGAAAGTTGCATTCGAGACAAAAAAATTCTTTTATAAAGACTGCAAATTAGTACGACTTGGCACCCCAAAGGCTGAAATGCTGCAAAAATTTGAAACTCACTATCCTCTTGTTTTATTAGATAAAATTGCTGAGCACAAATCGTCAGAATTAATAGCACAGAAGAGAAAGCTTTCTCTGTATTTAGAAAAACTCAATTCCGAAATTGAAAAACTTAAAAATGTGGTTTTGGATGTTGAGCGATTAAAGGAATTAATTAAAAGTATTCAACAGGAAGAAATTGCTTGTCAAAATATAGAGCACCAAATTCATCATTTCAGGCATGAAACACGAAGATTACAATACAAATCAAATGAGCTAAAGCGAAAACTTGAAACTATAGCCGACACCAGTGGATTCAAGAAAATTATTTTTGGGCTTGATCCTAACAAGATTAAAAGCGAGAGAATTGACGTAATTCAAAAAGTAAATTTAAATTCAAATCAAATCCAAAAATTAAAAGAACTATTAAATGTACATAGAAATAGGCTGAAAGACTGTAAGAATTCAAACCATCAACTAAGGGAATCACTGCGACCTAAAGTACAAAAATATTCTAATTTCAAAGAAATAACAAAAATATTGGAGGACCTTGAAACACAACGGGATTTAACCAAAGATAAAATTGATGAAATAAATACAAATATAGAGAATATTAAAAATCAAATTCTTGATGAAGCACAACTTGTGGCAACAACTTTATCAAAGTCTTATTTATCGAAAGAAATTGATAAAATACAGTTTGATATCTTGATTGTTGACGAAACTAGTATGGCACCTCTACCTATGCTGTTTTGGTCAGCATCAAAAGTAAAAAAAGGAATTACAATTGTAGGGGATTTTAAGCAACTTCCACCAATTTGCATATCCAGAGAAGTGCTTGCTCAAAAATGGCTTAAGAGAAACATATTTGATGTTTTGGGAATTAATCAAATAAGTAAAGCTTGTTCTGATCATCGAGTTGTCTTGCTGGATACTCAATACAGAATGAACCCATTGATCTCACAAATTCCAAAAAGGGAAATATATAATGGGAGATTAATGGATGCAGAAAATACTAGTACAAAAACCACATATGATAAGGTATCAGGGAATTCACCCATTTGTCTTGTTGATACATCTTTACAAAATCCTTGGTGCAGCCAATTTGACCGTGGTAGATTTAATCTTATAAGTGGTTTGATTTCTATTGAGTTAGCATCAATTATTTTGGATGATATACGACACAATAAAATTACCGTTGGTATAATCACTCCATATCAAAAGCATGCTCGATTATTATTAAGAATTGCTGAAGATAGAAATCTCTTTAGAAACAATAACTTAAGAATTAATACAGTGCATAGTTTTCAAGGTGGTGAAGAAGAAGTAATCATATTCGACTCAGTAGAAGGATTAGGTAGCAAGAAGTGGTCAATCCTTAATGACTACGATAATTTAGAATCATCAAAATTGTTGTTGAATGTTGCATTAACACGAGCATCTTCAAAACTATATTTAGTAGCTAATTGCAACTATTTTACCAAGGTATTTCCTCCGGATACGATGTTTTTAAAGGTTTTAAATCATTTTAGAAAAAAAGGTAAGGTAGTGCCCTCAACAGAATTGTTTAATGGTTTAAAAGATAGCAATTTCGAGTATTGGGTTGATAAAATAAACTCTACAAACAAAAGAGAATTTATCCAAGGCAGCAGCTTTACAGCAGATGAATTTTGGCCTTCATTTTTAAAAGATCTAAGTCACGTAAATGACGAGTTAATTATTTTTAGTCCATTTTTGACAATTGAACGCGTGGGTAAATTATCAAACTATTTTATTGAGCTTTTATCTAAGAATATAAATATTTATGTAATTACACTTTCACCAAATGAACAGCCCGCAGTAATGCGAGATAACGCTAGGAATGTCTTGGAACATTTAAAATCCATAGGTGTAATTGTCAAATTCCGAAAGAACATGCATGAGAAAATCGCTCTAATCGATCGAAAAATTAAGTGGATTGGAAGTCTAAATATATTGAGCCATAATACACGAACTGAATATATGGAACGAGTCGTAGGAGAAAGGTCCGCAAATGAACTTTTTGAGAAATTTAAATTAGAAAGTTTATTAAAAAATACAAATCGAAATGGAGATACCTGTCCAATGTGTTCAGTTGGATATATAGTTACGAAAAAACAACGTAAATATCCTTATAAAGAATTTTTTGGTTGTTCAAGATGGCCTAAATGTGAATGGTTAGAGAATTCAGATTTGAATGGAAGGAATGCAAAGAAAAACATGGAATCAGCTATAAATTCAAACATACGATCAAAGTCATTCGACTCTCAAATCCATGAATACAGCATTTCACAAACTCAAATATCAAAAAATCAATATCAGGATTCAATCAACAGAGCTGAAAAAAGCAATGTGAATGAATGGGAATCAAAACTTCTGTACTGGTCATCTGTAAAAAAAACAGGGTATCGATTTTCCGCAAAAAAAAATGCTTGGTGGAAGAAAAAAGAAATCTAATGTATTAAATATCATTCCATTTTTCTCAGCTCAGTAGAACACTATTGCAATTTTTTTCAGCATATTTATCAGTTCCAACGTTTTAACGTTTTAACGTTCCAACGTCCCAACATTCAAACGAAAAAGGTTTTAAATGCATCTCATCCACCATTTTCTCGAACATCACGCACAAACATTGCCCAATCACATTGCTTGCATTCAGATTGATGGCGAAATCAACTACGGGGAATTGGATCAACAGGCAAATCGTTTTGCCAATGCGCTCATTGAAATGGGGGTGCAAAAGGGAGACCGCGTGGCGTTGTATTTGTATAATTCCATCGATTATATCGCGGCGTACTACGGCATTCTCAAAGCCGGAGCGGTGACTGTTGCGGTCTACAAAACTGCCACAGAACGCACGCTCAAATACATCTTCAACGATTGTCAGGTCAAAGCGGTCATCACGCAGAAACCGGCAACGAAAATTTTTGCCCAGCTCAATGGACAGATTCCAGATTTACAATCGGTCGTGGCGCTAGGCAAAGGCAAAATTGATGAGGGGCTGAAACGCAATATTTGCACAGAAAATGAACTTGTTGAAATGCCTGCTACAAAACCGGCACGGGAAATAACCGGGCAGGACATCGCGTCGATAATTTACACATCCGGCAGCACGGGTGATCCCCGCGGCGCCGTGTTGACGCACAAAAATATTGTCGCCAATACCCGCAGCATCGTTAAATATTTGCAGTTGACAAAAGACGACCGTGTGCTGGTAATTTTACCGTTTCCCTACGTTTACGGCGCTTCACTGCTCAATACACATTTCAGCGTCGGCGGCTCGGTTGTGTTGGAAAACCGGTTTCTATTTCCCAATGTGGCGCTCAAAACCATGCAGGAAAAACAGGCCACAGGATTCAGCGGTGTGCCTTCGACTTATGCCATTTTGCTGCATAAAACATCGATCCGCGAAATGGAATTTCCGCACCTGCGCTACATTACCCAGGCGGGTGGAGCCATGGCGCCACAACTTATCCGCGAAGTGATGGACGTGTTTGAGCGGCAAAAAGTGTTTATTATGTACGGCGCCACCGAAGCCAGCGCACGGTTGAGCTATCTCGATCCGGAGAAATTGCCGCAGAAAATCGGCTCTATCGGTAAAGCCATTCCGGATGTCGAGCTGCGTATTTTACGCGACGACGGCTCCGAAGCGGATATCGACGAAACAGGTGAAATAGTGGCCCGTGGTGAAAATATCATGCAGGGTTACTGGAACGCACCGGAAGAAACAGCCAACGTCTTGACCGAGTTTGGCTTTCACACCGGCGATCTCGGCAAACGTGACGAAGATGGATTTCTCTACGTCGTCGGGCGCAAGCGGGACATGATAAAATCGGGCGCAAACCGTGTGAGCGCCAAAGAAGTGGAAGAAGTGCTGTGCGAGTACCCGAATATTCTCGAGAGCGCTGTCATCGGTGTGCCGGACGATATATTGGGCGAAGCGATCCACGCCTTCATCGTTTTAAAAAATGGTGATAGTTTGGACGAAAAAAAAGTGATATCTTTCTGCCGCGAAAAAATGCCTGAGTTTAAAGTGCCACGCAAAGTTTTGGTGGAAAAATTGCTCCCTAAAAACGCCTCCGGGAAATTGATGAAAGAGGAATTAAGAAAACGATACCAGTTTTAAAATATACATAAATTGAGCGATTGGCTGTTGGCTTTTTGCTGCCAACGGTGAACAACCAATAGCCAACAGCGAATTATCAGAAAATAGGACTTATTTATAATGCATCCAGGAAGTGGATGTTTGAAGGATTAAGGAAAAGGACTCAATGAGTAAATTGAAAATTATCAATGTTGTCGGTGCACGCCCGAATTTTATGAAAATAGCTCCGATCGTCGAAGAAATACGCAAATACGAGGGCATCGAACAATTTTTGTTGCACACCGGTCAGCATTATGATCATAAAATGTCGGATCTGTTTTTTAACAATCTCGGCTTGCCGAAACCGGATTGCTATCTCGGCATCGGTTCCGGCGGCCATGGCACACAGACCGGCAAAGTGATGATCGAATTTGAAAAAGTGATGCTGGAAGAAAAACCGGACATCGTGCTCGTCGTCGGCGACGTCAATTCCACCATCGCCTGCGGATTGGATGCCGTGAAACTGGGCGCCAAACTGGTGCATGTTGAGGCTGGTTTGCGTTCTTTCGACCGCACAATGCCGGAAGAAATTAACCGCATTCTCACCGATCAAATTTCAGATTACCTTTTTCTCACCGAAAAGTCAGCGTTTAAAAATCTGGAAAACGAAGGCATCGACACCGCGAAAGCCCATTTTGTCGGCAATGTGATGATCGATTCGTTGCTCAAACACCGCAAAAAAGCGGCCGAGCAAAAAATCCTGCAAGAACTGGAACTCGAACCCGGCAACTTTGCTCTCGTGACTTTGCACCGACCTGCGAATGTGGATGACCGCGCAGTCTGCACAACATTGATGCAGACTTTGTGCACGATTTCTGAATCGCTGCCGGTTGTTTTCCCGGTGCACCCGCGCACGCGCAAGCAGATGGGCGTTTTTGGACTGGATTCACTCATTGCAAAGCACAGCAATATGCGACTGGTCGAGCCGTTGGGTTATCTCGATTTTCTCCAGTGCATGGACAACAGCAAGTTCGTGCTCACGGATAGTGGCGGCATTCAGGAAGAAACCACAGTGCTGGGCGTGCCCTGCATCACCGCACGGGAAAATACCGAACGCCCGATCACGGCTGAAGTTGGCACCAACATCATCGTAGGCCGCGATTCGCAGAAATTGCTGGCTGAAGCGAACAAAATTTTAGCTGGCAAAGGCAAAAAAGGGGAAGTGCCGGAGTTGTGGGACGGCAGAGCAGCGGAACGGATTGTGAAGATTTTGTGGGAGAATGAGGGGAAATAAATTATGTATTTAATACCGTTTCAAACTTACAATGCTTAGCAGCTTCTGCTTGCCTGTGATCCGCAGTTATAAATAATTCACTTTCCCACAAAATAGCGCCGGCAACATGCAAAGCATCCATGGCTCTGAGAGTATTATTTTCAAGCAATTTTATTGATGCTGAAATGATGTCCTCAGAAATTCCTATAATTTCACAGTCGGCAACATCGGAAGCGAGAAATTCCTTGGCCGATTGATATTCTTCTGGTGAAATGAATTGCTCTCTTTTTCTCCGGTTCAGGGCCGAAATTATTTCTGGTATGCATATAACGCTCAAACCAACAGAACTCGCCTTTTGACAGAGCGCATCAATTTCAGCACTGCCGGATTCTTCAATATAACGTTTGGCAAAAGCTGAAGAGTCAAAAAATATTTTCATTCTTTTTGATTTCGTTCATTCAAAATGGCTCGCGCTAATCCATCACCTTTAATAGCAAGGCGAAGTCCCGGCCGTTTCCAGGCTGGAAAGTTTTCTTTTTGTCCGATTGGTGGCACAATGTGAGCAATCGTTTTGCCGTGTCGCTTAACTTCCACCATTTCACCATTTTCAACCTGTGAAAAGATATATGATGCGTTTTTTCGAAAATCTGTGAATTGAATAGTTCGCATTTTTAATTCCTTCGTTATAATATTTATTGAAATGTACAGCGCTGTACACTTTAATGCAACAAAGAAATTCTTTGATCCTGTCAATGTTGCCAGCGATACCGAACGGCTGCTGGCCGAAGTCAATAATATTCTCAACAGCAAAGTCCCAAAAGGCGAGATTCCCGAACGATTGGGATAGAAAATCGAATAGCTAAACCTGCGCTTGTTTTTTAAAATAATCAACACTGCTTTTACTGAGTGCGATCGTGACTTTCACCGTTTCTTCTTTGAAACCAAGCTGATCCGGCGAAGGGAGGAAATCTGAAACAACTTCGATTTTGCCCATGGTTTCATCGGTGTATTTAACCGTTTTCTTTTTTTTATTCCTCATATATTTTCTTTCCAATTCTCAGGATTTGTCGACATTTTCCAGCGAAATAACCAATTTACCCTGCGCCTTCCCTGAGTCGAGATGGCGGAAGGCCGCAGGTGTTTCACGCAGGGGATATACTTTTTCGATAACCGGTGTTAATTTACCGGATTCTATCAATTCCAAAATGTATGGCATATCATTATTAGGTTTCGCGGCTAAGATCCCCATTTTTTTACTCCCGGTCAAAGAAATCAGGGACCCGGTAATCAGCGTCTGAAAAATATGCCGCATAAATCCACCGACCATCACATATTTTCCACCGGGGCTCAAGGCGCGTTTATAATCGAAGATGGAATGCGACGCCACAAAATCGAGAATCAGGTCATAACTTTCCCCATTTTGGGTGAAATCTTCCTGCGTGTAATCTATCACTTTATCTGCACCAAGCGTGCGCATCATTTTCAGCTTCGTCGTATTATCGACGCCGGTAACGTGCGCTCCAAATATTTTAGCAAACTGTAGCGCGAAAGAGCCTGCGCCCCCGCCCGCACCGTTAATCAATACTTTTTGACCGGGCTGAATCTTGCCTTTATCACGAAGTCCCTGCAGCGCAACTGTTGCCGCTTGCGGGATGGCTGCAGCCTGTTCAAAAGTGACGCTCTCCGGTTTACGGGTCAAGGCATTTTCCGGAGCGCAAACGTGCTCGGCAAATCCTCCCCACGATCCCAATATATCCCCGAATACCGCGTCACCCGGCTGAAAGTGTACCACATTTTTGCCAACCGCTTCAACCTGACCCGCAATGTCCGAGCCCAGTATTTTGTATTTTGGTTTAAACAGCCCCCACATCCGGATATATACAGGAGATCCTTTTAATGCTTCCAGGTCAGATGCATTTAGTGAAGCAGCATGCACTTTTATTAAAACTTCGTTGTCCTTTGGAGTTGGTTTGTCCACATCTTTTAACTGCAGAACATCGGGGGTTCCGTACTCCGAGTAAATAACTGCTTGCATGGATAGGCCTCGAACATTTGATTTATTTGCCCATTTTATAATGCAGTTATTTTAAGAATCTCAAAAACGAATTGAAAGTAAAATTGGACAAAATTATAAATGAATTATTGCGATTTTATGCAGAAGGCCGATTGTAATGGAATAAATGAAAATTACTGAAAATTGGAATTTCTTGTGTTCATTTTTAAAATTAGGAAGTCTTAAAATTATCAGACGTTGTTTATAATGCTGGACTGTTATAATTGATTATTTATTTAAGATTTTATGCTACTATACGAACACTATTTAAGGAGCTGGCGTGTGGTACATTTTTTGAACAAAAAGTGGCCATTTTGCGACTTTAAAAGCAGGCTCAAAAGAAGTGATAAATCGCCGATTTTTACGTTGCGATTTGTCCTGTTATTTTTATGTTAGCTAAATCATTTTGGCGGCAGAAAAATGCAAAGCAAATAAAAGATTCATCTTAATTTATAAATTAGATTTTTCCTGCATTTGCAGGTGGCTATTTACTTATAACGTTTCATTTTAATACCCATGGAGGTTGTCGTGAGCGAATATATTAAATCGCTATTGGAAGACGTTGTTGCAAAAAATCCGAGCGAGCCCGAATTTCATCAGGCGGTTGAAGAAGTAGCTGAGACTATCGGTGTCGTATTTGATCGACACCCGGAATATCGCAAAGCGAAAGTGCTCGAACGAATCATCGAGCCCGAGCGCGTAATCATGTTCCGGGTTCCGTGGCTTGATGACCAGGGAAATATAAATGTAAATCGTGGATTTCGCATTGAAATGAACTCGGCAATCGGCCCTTATAAAGGCGGCTTGCGTTTCCACCCCTCGGTAAATCTCGGTATTCTCAAATTCCTCGCCTTCGAACAAGTCTTCAAAAACAGCCTGACAACCCTGCCCATGGGCGGCGGTAAAGGGGGCTCTGATTTCGATCCCAAAGGAAAATCGGACACCGAAGTCATGCGATTTTGCCAGGCATTTATGACGGAACTCCAGCGCCACATCGGCCCAAACACCGACGTCCCTGCCGGCGACATTGGGGTTGGTGGCCGTGAAATTGGCTACATGTTTGGCCAATACAAGAAAATCCGTAATGAATTTACCGGTATACTCACGGGCAAAGGCCTGAACTGGGGTGGTTCACTCATTCGTCCGGAAGCCACAGGTTACGGCGCTGTTTATTTTGCTGCTGAAATGCTGAACACCCGCGGTGAATCTCTGGAAGGCAAGAGCTGTCTGGTTTCAGGTAGTGGAAATGTGGCCCAGTACACCGTTGAAAAAATCAATCACCTTGGTGGAAAAGCGGTAACATTGTCGGATTCATCCGGTTATATTTACGATCCCGCTGGAATCGACGATTCAAAACTGGCTTATATTATGGACTTGAAAAATGTGCGTCGTGGCCGGATTAAGGAATATGCTGAAAAATACGCTGGTGTGACTTACACTGTTCTCGATTCTGGCCTGGATCACAATCCTCTTTGGGATCATAAAGCGGATTGCGCATTCCCAAGCGCCACACAAAACGAGATCAATGGAAAAGATGCACAGAATCTTATAAACAATGGCGTTTATGTAGTCAGCGAAGGCGCCAATATGCCAACGACAATCGATGGAATAAATCTTTATTTGCAGGAAAAAATTCTTTATGGCCCAGGCAAAGCAGCAAACGCTGGTGGCGTCGCCGTTTCCGGTCTTGAAATGTCGCAAAACAGTATGCGCCTGCCATGGTCCCGCGAAGAAGTCGACCGTCGTTTGCAGGAAATCATGAAAAATATTCACACCACTTGTGTTGAAACAGCCAAACGATTTGATGTTGAAGGCAACTATGTGGTCGGTGCGAATATTGGTGGCTTCCTGAAAGTTGCGAATACCATGCTCGATCAGGGTGTCGTGTAATTTTTTTCGCTCCTGATTTAGACCAATCTGGATTTAATACTGTATTTTAGAAAAAAATCCGCTAAATTAAAATCCCCCTTCCAGCAAAAGGGGGATTTTTGCTTGCATCCATGTGCAATTAAACGACAATCTCCCCACCTTGCAACCCGATGAACCTGAGGATTGCCAAGGGTAAGAAAATTTTAACAACGAGCCTGGAACCCGATGGATAATAAAGTAACTCAGCCCCACAGCAGAGTCATGCACAGCTTTGAAACAGATTTTCCGACAGGCGATCGTTTTAAGGTTTTTCAGGATTTAATGCATTACCGTACAAGGGAAATTTTGCTTGTTTCCAGCCAGTACAATCTTTTTCTTCTCGAAGAAGATGGGCACATGTATGAATTTCTGCGGGAAGAATATTACCAGCTTAATTTAACCCACACCCCCGAAATAGTCCGGGTCGACAGCGGCCGTAAAGCACTGGAATTATTACAGAATACCAATCGGTTCGATCTCATCATAACCACAGCGCACAATGCCGATATGGCCGTTACTTCTTTTGCGCGCAAAGTAAACGAAATTCGTCCCAGTATACCAATTGTGCATCTGGTATTTGATACCAGCGAATTTAATCCGCGGCTTGTCAGCAGGCATCAAAATCCCTTCGATGGTATTTTTACCTGGACGGGTGATTTCCGCATCATTATTTCGATAATAAAACTGATTGAAGACTCCCGGAATGTGGAGAGCGATGTTCTCAAAGCCGGTGTGCAAGTCATCATATTGGTGGAAGATAATATCCGTTTTTATTCTGCCTATTTGCCGCTGCTGTACTCGGAACTTTTACGGCAATCGCAGCGGTTGATGGAACAGGGAATAAATTTACACCATAAATTTCTGCGCATGCGGGCACGACCCAAAATATTATTAGCGACAAATTACGAAGAAGCGATTAAAATTTTTAAGAAATATGAGGATCATATTCTCGGTGTCATTTCTGATGTGAACTACATGCGTGGTGGCAAACGCGATGAAGAGGCCGGGCTTAAATTTGCAAAAGCCATCAAATCCCGCAAAAATGATATCCCCATTTTATTGCAATCGCACGCAAAAGAAAACAAGGCTAAAGCTTATAAACTCGGTGCTTCGTTTTTAAACAAAGGTTCAAAGCATTTGTTGCGGGGTATCCGGGAATTTGCATTCGATAATCTTGGCTTTGGTGATTTTATTTTTCGCACTGAATCCGGGGAAGAAGTTGGCCGGGCCGATGGATTGACCAGTTTGCAGCATATGTTGGAAAAGATCCCCGGTGAAAGCGTAAAATATCATGCCGACCGCAATCATTTTTCCAACTGGCTGAAAGCCCGGCGCGAATTTTGGCTGGCCTACAAACTTCGCCCGCGTAAAATCTCCGATTACCAAAGTGTTGAGGATTTGCGCGAAGACCTGGTTTCATCGCTGAAATTGTATACGAGCCGGCAATCACGTGGCATACTGACGGATTTCAACAAAAAACACTTTGACCGGAAGTATGGTTTTGCGCGTATCGGCGCGGGATCAATTGGTGGGAAAGCACGGGGCCTGAGTTTTTTGAACCTGCTTGTCAATACCAACGACCTTTATTATAAATTTGAAAATGTAAATATTCGCGTACCGGCCGCATTAATTCTTGGCACAAATATTTTTGATGATTTCATGGTGAATAATAATCTGCATGGCAAGGCGCTCGATATTCAGAATGATGTTTATCTGCTGGAAACCTTTCTGAAAGCGAAATTCCCTGAAAAATTTATGAATCAATTGCGCGATTATCTTGAAATTGTCATAGATCCAATTGCCATCCGTTCTTCCAGCCTGCTGGAAGATTCACAATATTTTCCTTTTGCCGGTGTCTACGATACGGTTATGCTGGCGAATAATGAAAAAACGATTGAGGAGCGACTGGAGCATCTGATTCGTGCGATTAAAAAGGTATATGCGTCGACTTATTGCAAACGTGCACGAAATTACATCCAATACACCTCCTTTCGCAACGAAGAAGAGCGCATGGCAATCGTTATTCAAACTCTCGTCGGAAATAAATACGGCGACCATTTTTATCCTGAAATTGCCGGAGTGGCCAAGTCTTATAATTACTACACCTCGCCGCCACAAAGTTCCGATGATGGCATTGTTTCGGCAGCGCTGGGCATGGGAAAAACTGTGGTTGAAGGCGAAAACTGTTTGACATTTAGTCCTGCCTTTCCGAAACATATTCAACAACTCGCCTCAATTGACCAGGCATTGTATAACAACCAAACAGCATTTTATGCAATCAAATTGACCAATATTCCCGGGCATGGGATTGATGATGTTATCAGTTTCCCGATCAGCCAGGCAGAGAAAGATGGCACTTTACGGTTTGTTGCCTCGACATATTCCTATGAAAATGAAGCTATTTATGACGGCATTTCCCGGCAGGGACAACGGCTGATAACTTTAGCGCCGGTGTTAAAACAGGAAATTCTGCCATTGCCGAACATTCTTTCCACTATTTTAAAAATAGGCAAAGAGGGGATGGGCAATGATGTGGAAATTGAATTTGCCGTTCGCTTTTCCAAAGACAGAAACAAACCGGATGAGTTTTGCCTCTTGCAAATGCGACCCATCGCAAAAAAAAGTGATGAACTCCGGGTTGAATTTAAACCATCGCAAAAAAAATCAACTTTGTGTTACAGCAATCAGGTACTGGGGAACGGAATGATTAGCGGCGTCAAAGATATAATCGTTGTTGACCGGGATGATTTCGATCGCTCTAAAACCTTGCAAATTGCCGATGAAATCAGACAATTCAATAAGATTATGCGCAAGGAAAAAAGACCCTATGTCTTGATCACGCTTGGCCGTCTCGGAAGCAACGATCCCTGGTTGGGCGTTCCAGTCCACTGGGAAGAAATTGCGGGAGTGAAAGCCATTGTCGAAAGTGGTATCCGGGAAATGGTCATCGAGCCCTCACAGGCGTCCCATTTCTTTCAAAACGTGAGTTCATTTCAAATCGGGTACTTCACGATTAATCCCGTAAATAAAGATCATTTTCTCAACTGGGACTGGTTGAAAAAACATCCGGATCAAAATAAATTGGATTATGTCAGGCATATCGAACTTTCGAATCCTTTATCTATTGAAATCAACGGGCGAAAAAATATCGGGAAGATTGCTTTTCTTTAAATGATGTGGGAGAGGCTCTCAAGTGAAATGAACGGATTATAAAGAGGGAGAATCAATGCAAAGTACGAACGTGGTTAACGGTTGCAACTTTCTGTTTTTATTCTTCTTTATTCAGCTTATTGTCGTGCAAAATATTTCAGGACAAGATAAAAAAAATAGTGAAGATTCAATGCTCTGCCAAGGGCATTACCAGTCTGAAGATGAAGCCAAAAGTCAATTAAATCGATTCCGGGGACAGTACAGAACTTTGGCTGAGTGGCAGTCGAAAGCGGCTCTCATCAGGGATGGCATTTTAAAAGGGGCCGAGCTTTTTCCCCTGCTGGATAAACATCCCTTAAATCCGATCATTCGTGAAAAACGACACTATGATGGCTACACTGTAGAAAATGTGGCTTTTGAAAGCCTGCCTGGAGTTTTCGTGACTGGCAGCCTGTACCGCCCGGCTGGAAAAGTTGAAAATTTTCCGGCGATACTTTCACCACACGGGCACTGGGGCAAGCCGGAAGATTATGGCCGGTATCGCCCCGACATGCAAAACCGGTGCGCGACTTTGGCGCGAATGGGCGCTGTGGTATTTTCCTATGATATGGTCGGCTACGGCGAACTTGCAAATTATGGCTGGAAACACAAGCATGGCAAAACTTTAAAACTGCAACTCTGGAACAGCATCCGCGCTGTGGATTTTCTGTTGTCGCTGGGTGCTGATCCCGAACGAGTTGCTGTGACAGGCGCCTCGGGAGGTGGAACGCAAACTTTTTTACTCACCGCTGTGGATCCACGGATTGCCGTTTCCGTGCCGGTGGTCATGGTTTCAGCCCATTTTTTTGGTGGCTGCGATTGTGAAAGCGGCATGCCGATTCACAAAAGTGAATCCCATGAAACAAACAATGTTGAAATCGCTGCTTTGGCCGCACCCCGCCCGTTGCTCCTCATCTCCGATGGCGGTGACTGGACAAAAAACAATCCTGAAGTTGAATATCCCCACATAAAATATATTTACAGCTTGTTTGGCCGGGAGAAGAATGTTGAAAATGTGCATCTCCCAAATGAAAAACACGATTATGGGATTAATAAACGGATTGGCGCTTATTTTTTCCTGGCAAAACATCTCGATCTCAAAATTGAAAATGTCCTCAAAGATGATGGCACAATCAACGAAAATGGAATTATAATTGAACCTAAAGAGGAGCTGACTGTTTTTTCGCCAGCACAACCACTGCCCGGCCATGCCGTTAAATCAAATGACAGCTGGCTATCCAGATAGCTCCGCAAGGATAACTTATTATTTAATAAAACCAAACTACGAATCACTCGAATTTACACGAATTTTTTTTGGAATAAAAGAGCCAGAATTTCTAATAATTTTTATTCGTAAAATTTGCGTAATTAGCGGACAATTATCTATTAATCCTAGTTTTAAGTTTGCTGGCTTATTTGGATAACCAAACAAATGACAATGTAAAGTGGTGATTTTTAAAAGCCCGTTGTGCAAAATGGAATACACCCGCAAAATTCTAAGAAGTTTGCGTGCGTGTCGTTCCGGTTTTCACCGGGTGAAATACCGGGATCTCCGAATATTTAGCTCCCATTTATAAAGATTCTGGTATTGCAAAAAACGCAAACCGTGGTGATAAATGAGGCTGAGCTGAAAGATGATTCGTGAATATCTTTCATTGTGCACAGCGGATTAATTGTGAATTTTAAGTACCTGGGGAAGAGCAAGGTTTGCACAAATCACATCCATTTTCACTGGCCAGAAATCAATTTTTGATAGAATTTCATCAAAAAAGATCAGGAGGAAAAGAGCATGAAAACTTGCATCTATTTAATCGTTTTGGGATTGGCCATTTCGAATTATTCCTGCCAAAATTCTGAACCGGATAGCAATATAAAAATTAAAGCGCAAGTTTTGACCGTTCTCAAAATGCAAGTTGCAGCCTGGAATCAGGGCGATATCGCTGGTTACATGGCCGGTTATCTGCGATCGGACTCGTTGCGATTTGCCTCAGGTGGCACTGTTACATTTGGCTGGCAAACGACGTTGGAACGCTATCAAAAAAGCTATCCCAATCGTGCGACAATGGGAAAACTGGATTTTTCTGATGCACAGATGACTGTGCTCTCTGAAGATGCTGTCCTTGTTTTTGGGCGATGGGGATTACGACGGGCGACCGATAATCCCGGTGGATTATTTTCACTTCTCTTTCGAAAAACTGATGACGGCTGGTTTATCGTTCATGATCACACATCTTCAGCAAAAGAAAATTAATCTCCCTTCGAATGAAGGTGACAACCATCTTTTTTTGCAGCCAATCTCCATCACAATTAAATCGCTTCGTATCAGAATCAATTTTATTAAAATCAAGGAGTTGTCATGTGGCGCTATTGGAAAATAATTATATCTTTTATTGTGCTTGCTCCATTGTTCTTTTTCCTTGGGGCAGTCAGCAGTAAACTTGACATATCGCATCAGACCGTGATAGAATCGGCCAAACTCATTGGCCTGGAATTCAGCCAGGCAGAGCGAGATTCCATGCTCGCTGGGCTCGAAGCCAATCGCCAGAGTTATCAGAAAATTCGAGAAACCACAATCCCGAATGGTCTTCCCCCGGCGCTGAATTTTAATCCCATTCCTCAGGGCATGAAGCTTGAAAAAGAACAACAGGCAATTGAATTGTTGGCGCGGAAAATCGCAGTGCCGCAAAATTTTGAAGAGCTTGCTTTTTACTCGGTGCGTGATTTAGGAGAACTCATTCGAACGCGTAAAATCACCTCCCTGCAGCTCACAAAAATGTATCTGGACCGACTGAAAAAATTCGATGCCAAATTGCACTGCGTGGTTTCGATCACCGAAGAATTAGCCATGCGACAGGCACAACGTGCTGATGACGAGATTGCTGCCGGCAATTATCGGTCGCCACTGCATGGCATCCCTTATGGAGCGAAAGATCTGCTTTCTGTCAAAGGTTACAAAACAACCTGGGGGGCGATGCCTTACAAAGATCAGGTTATCGATGCCAATGCGACGGTCATAACAAAACTTGAGGAGGCGGGCGCTGTTTTGGTGGCAAAATTAACCCTCGGCGCTCTGGCCTGGGGCGATGTGTGGTACGACGGAAAAACACGCAATCCATGGAATATTGAGCAGGGTTCCAGTGGATCATCTGCCGGTCCGTCCTCGGCAACTGCCGCCGGATTGGTTGCATTTTCAATCGGCTCGGAAACCTGGGGTTCCATTGTTTCGCCCTCGACACGCTGCGGCAATACCGGATTGCGCCCGACCTACGGCCGTGTTAGCCGAACCGGCGCAATGGCTTTGAGCTGGTCGATGGATAAAATTGGACCAATTTGCCGCAGCGTCGAAGACTGCGCACTCGTTTTTCAGGCAATAATCGGTGAAGATGGCTTGGATCAAACTTTGGTCGATGTGCCGTTTAATTATAATCATGAAATCGATTTGAAAAAGCTAAAGATCGGTTATGTGAAAAGCGCTTTTGAAAGTGATTATGATAATAAAAAAACGGATTTGAGTACGCTTGAAAAACTGCGTGATCTCGGGGCAGAGCTGGTGCCCATCGAATTACCTGATTTACCGATTCGTTCCCTGAGCTTTATTTTGAGCGCTGAAGCGGCTGCCGCATTTGATGATTTGACCCGCAGCAATAAAGATGATTTGCTCGTCAGGCAGATCAAAAATGCCTGGCCGAACGTATTCCGTACTTCGCGTTTCATTCCTGCGGTCGAGTATATTCAGGCCAACCGGCTACGGTACCGTGCAATTCAGGAAATGCATAAAATCTTGCAAGAAGTGGATTTGTATATTGCTCCGTCGTTTATCGGCAATAATTTGTTGCTGACAAATTTGACTGGCCACCCCAGCGTTGTTTTGCCCAATGGATTTAACAGCAAAAACAGCCCGGTCAGTATCACTTTCATGGGTAAACTTTATGACGAAGCAACCTTACTGGCCGTGGCGAAAAAATACCAGGATGCAACGGATTTTCATTTGCAGTACCCACCGGCGTTCAATTGATGCCGCAGTGCCTTAACTTGTTTTGTTCATAAATAGCTATTAAAATATTTTTAACCTATTGATAATTGGATATTTGAGATAAGAGATTCCGAGAAACTAAATTTTCTATTAAAATTATCACTCACCAAGCTACAGAGCCCGCAAAATTAAGTTTTATAAGTATTTAAATATTTTCTTTGCGAACTTAGTGCCTTTGCGTGAGAATTATTCAAGTTAAATAGAAATTCACATTCTTTTGACAATTAGATGACATCTTTTTTCTGAGTTTGATTAGTTTGTTCCAGGGAATATTCAATCAAAAATCAGGAGAATGGATCATGTTTAAAACAATCAAACTTATCTGGTTTTTTGCCTTTTCGATTGGCGCTTTTTCACAGCCAGCGTCGCAATTTGTGATTCCAACTGGCATGCAACGCATTCCGGCGGGGGAATTCGAAATGGGAATTCCGCACGATTCGCTGGCCGCGCTGGTTTTACTGGGTAAAAAAGTGCCGCACATGAATATTTTACACGCTGAAGGCTGGTATGGCGATGAGCGACCGAATCATTTGGTGCAGGTCAGTTCTTTTTATCTGGATAAATATGAAGTCACCAATGCGCAATTCCGTGAATTTATTGCAGAGTCCGGATTTGTAACGGAGGGCGATTGGGAAAAATACGCGACGGCTGGTCGTGAAAATCATCCCGTGGTCAATGTTTCGTGGAACGACGCCCGGACTTACGCAAAATGGGCCGGCAAGCGCCTGCCAACCGAAGCAGAGTGGGAATACGCAGCCAAAGGCGGCAAAAATGTGAAATGGTTTCCGTGGGGCGAAGTTCCGGATGAAAGCAGAGCCCAATGGCGCCACGAAGGGGAATCGTTTTGGGATGGCCTGATGCAATTGGCTTTTGGTCGGGAAATTAATACGAAACCGGTTGGAAGTTTTGAGCCAAATGGATATGGCTTGTATGATATGTGTGGCAATGTGCGCGAGTGGTGCGCCGACGATTACAAACCATATCCCGGTTTGAAAGATTCCGATTGGAAGCATACAAAACGGCGGCCATTTGCTGATAGCACCGCTTTGAAGGATATTGTGATTGCCCGGGGAGGGAACTGGAATAGTTCAAACCCTGTGTTCATCCGGCTGACAAAACGGTCCCATTTTGATAAACTTTATACAGAATACACGCAGGGTTTTCGCTGCGCGAAATCAATTCAATGATGACCACAGAATAAAAAATTGTGATCGTAGTATTGCCCAATAATATACCAGATCCCGCTCTTTTTGCTTGCCGGATTTGGTATATTTTTGCGCGATTTTTAAAAATTGATTCCTGGTAAATCCTCTTTATTTCTCTATGTTTTTCTTGACATTAGCGATGTTTTCCATTAGTTTTATTAACAAAAGAATTTAGTTCTTCTTTCCTTCGCCAAAGATTTACCCTAACTACACGTAAAATACTTGAGTTTTTTGTGGAGTAATCTCAAGACCCCAATTATTTAAGGGAAAAGCCATGATTGATTTAGCTATTGCCATCGCCATATTTATCGTCGTCATCGTTGTGATGATTTTTATTCGCATCAAGTTTCTCAAAAACACCGAAGTCAAGCAAACGGATATTTTAATCGCCTTGATTCCCATTGTTTTGTGGTTATTCTTTTCCGGCCGAATTGAGAAATTTGAATTTGGGGATCTGAAAATCCAGTCGGCATTTCTCGAAGCTTCCACGACGCCGATAACAGGTCAAATCACGCCCCTGAAATTTCCTGTGAAAATGGTAAGCAGCAATAGAAAAAGTGCGGTCAGTGATATCCCACGGCTTATCAACAATAAAACCGAAGCGCTTGTTTTTAATTTGAGTTATGGCGGATATTTGGACACAGCCATCGAAGAATATCTGCGACGTTTGACACAACACGCGTTTTTCAAATATATTGTCATCAATAGCCGCGATGATAAATTTGTCGGCATGGCCAATGCACGCGAACTTTACACCTTGTTTGTCAAACCGGATCATGAATATGACTCAACGGATTTCACGAACTGGTTGCGCCGGGCTGATATGAATAATCTGGCAAAACTCCCGGATTTTATCGGTGTCGAAAATGCCATTCAAAATACCGTCGACAAACAGGCTGTGCTGGAAAAAATGGAAAAACTGAACCTGGAAATTTTGCCAGTCATTGATGAAAACGGGCAGTTTACTGGTGTCGTGGACAGATCACGATTGACCGCAAGTTTGATTATCGATGTTGCAAATAAGGTAAAATAACGTTATTTCGAAATAAGAAGACCTGGATTAGCCAGCACTTTTATTTAGACTATAATCCGAAGGCGTCCCGCCGAGGGCAACGATCATAACGCTCAGCGGGACGCTCTGGCTCTATTTTTTCTGTTTTACGAAAAATGAAAGATATTCTATCGTACTCACAATAAAATAATTGATTAGGCCTTTAGCTCCGCGGCCTTTTTTTTAAACGGCCTTCGAAAAATGGCGTTAAGAACTTTTTGAGAATTTCCGTTAAGAATCATTTCTTGTTTGAGCGCAGCGAGTTTAAAATGATTTAGGAAATTCTCAAAAAGTTTAGCCGATTTTTCGTCAGCCTTGATTTTGCTTCGCCGGCTTTCAGCTTTTTGTTTCTTTTTTGATCAAGCAAAGCCAACGGCCGGCGAAGCAAAAAGAAAATGCATAACACATTAAATATTTGGCAATTAGATTAAGTACAACGGAGCTAAGTTCACAATCAATAAAATAATTGTTCTGTCGATTATCAGGCGTAAAATTATACTTGCGCTCTCTCTTTTTTAAACATGCAGTTTTCCAGTTCAACAAAAAATCGTTCGCTAACGACAATAGAAATTATATTTTAGTTGTGATTCATTCGTTTGATCTAATTTTTATTATGCTGCCCTGAAACAACGGAAAATAGTTTTATATGATTGAAGTAGAAAAACTGCATTTTACCTACCCTGGCAACAGCGAGCCCACCCTGAAAGATATAAATTTCACGATTGCAGAAGGTGAAATCTTCGGCTTTCTCGGGCCAAACGGTGCAGGAAAAAGCACTGCTCAAAAAATACTTATTGGTATTTTAAAAAAATATAGTGGCCGGGTGCAGGTTATGAATCACGAAATGAGAGACCTGAATTCCAGCTATTACGAATCCATCGGTGTCGCCTTCGAATTCCCAAATTTGTATTCGAAATTTACGGCATTGGAGAATCTTGATTTTTTTCGCAAGCTCTATTCCGGTGAGACAGAAAAACCGGAAGAGCTTCTCGCCATGGTGGGATTGGAGAAAGACGGCAATACGCGCATTGCAGAATATTCCAAGGGCATGAAAATGCGCTTGAATTTTTGCCGATCCCTGTTGAACAAACCAGATATTCTATTTCTTGATGAACCAACTTCAGGACTTGATCCGGTTAATTTAAGGCGAATAATTGAGATAATCACCAATCTGAAAGATGCTGGGAAAACGGTCTGCTTAACCACCCACGATATGCATGTTGCAGATACGTTATGCGATCGGGTGGCATTTCTGGTCGACGGAGAAATCGCGCTAATCGATTCACCGCGGCAGCTCAAATTGCATAATGGAAAACAGCGAGTCCGCGTTGAATTTCGTGAGAATGAATCTCTGAATACCCGGGAATTTCGTTTGGATAATCTCGGGAAAGATGCTGAATTTATCCGCATTTTGAACGAAAAAAATATCGAAACAATACACACGCAGGAAGCCTCGCTGGAAGATATTTTCATTAAAACAACCGGCAGGCGGCTCCTATGAGATTGCTCGATGCAATTCGATATGACATGCTTTTTCAGTTCCGCCACGGATTTTATTTTGTCTATTTGCTGATAACCATTCTGTACATCATCGTAATTTTATTTCTGCCCGCTGATATTCAAAATAAAGCGACAACATTTCTCCTTTTTAGCGATACAGCCACGTTAGGATTTTTTTTTATTGGAGCGATAATTCTTCTCGAAAAGGACCAGAATATCCTCGAAAGTTTATTTGTCACGCCGCTAAAAATATATGAATATTTTTTAGCGAAAGTGATTTCGCTGGCTATCATTTCGATGATTTCCGCTGTGGCTATTTTGATATTTACACATGGTTTATCTGCAAACTGGCATGTGTTCATCCCGGGATTTTTATTGAGCTCTGGATTTTTCACAATTTTCGGGGCTATCTTCGGCATAATCGCGAAGAGTGTGAACGATTATTTTGCAAAAATACTCGGGATCGGCCTTGTTATGGCCACACCGATTTTATCCTATTTCTCCATATTCGAAACACCCGTATTCTACCTGCTGCCGACGCACGCAACGCTCATTTTGATCGATGTTGTTTTTGTTAACTATAGCGCACTGGAAATCTTCTATGCTTTTGTGAATTTGAGTTTTTGGATTGCTGCCGCAAGTGGACTTGCCTCCTGGGTTTTTGCAAAGCACATTATTTTGAGAACAGGGGGCGTTTAATGCGAAAAGTGCTTGCGCTTTCGCTCAGCGATGCAAAAAACATAAGTCGGGACACAATTCTCATTCTGATTCTATTTGGCCCGGTCGCCATTTTTTTCTTATTGCGTTATCTTATTCCGGTTGCGACCGATTATCTGCAAGCAGAGATGGCATTTGATTTAACCGAGCATTATTTATACATCGTCTGTTTTATGAGTCTGATCCCGACGCAACTTTTTGGCTTTATTTTTGGACTGTTGATTCTTGAGGAGCGCGACGAAGAGATAATTGCATTTATTGCGGTGACGCCACTGCAAAAAACGGGATACCTGACCTACAAACTTCTGGCTTCCACACTCATGAGTTTTGCTTTCTTTTTCATCGTTGTCTATGGCACCGGTCTAACGACGATTCCGTTAAAATATGCTTCCATACTGGCTTTGTTAGTGGCATTTGAAGCGCCAATCGGTTCGCTTTTTCTCGCCGCTTATGCTGAAAATAAAGTGGAGGGAATGGCTTACAGCAAAATCCTCGGACTGATGTATATCGCTCCCGTGATCGTGTTTTTCTTTGATACAAACTGGCATTATTTTGCAGCATTTTTACCGCCATTCTGGGTTGCCAAGGCATTTATCGCAGCAAAAGCAGATGCACAAATTTTCTGGATTTACATAGTTTTGGGTACCTTGGTGCACGCCGGAATTATTTTATTTTTATTGCGTAAATTTTTAAACAATCAGCGCTGAATTTAAACTTGCATTTTGTATTTTTAAAATAAAGTTATCAAGTGATTGAACCTGGATAATTCTCGCGCTGAGCCGCAGAGCACGCAGAGTTTTATTTTTAAATTTTATTAAGTCTGTTCTCAGCGCCTTTGCGACTCTGCGTGAGCTGTTTTTTAGTTAAAATGGACCGCGCACTTATGCGCTTTATACCAGACGCGAGCAGTGTAATAAATATCTCAAACTTTATAAGACCAGATAAGTGCGCGGCACATGACATGATATTTATGAATAGCAGGTCAACGGACGATTAAAATAGGACTTTTGTGCAAATTTTAAAGAATCTCTACCAGATTGGTGGCGATTTGAATGGCATTACCTGGGATGGTGTCGATGCCGGATACAACGATTGTAACACCTATGTTCTCAAAAGTCCGGAAGGTTTGATCATGTTCGATTGCGGTTGCGGGGATACTTTGGAGCAAATTTTCACCAACATGCGTTACTGGGGCCTCGATCCGGCAGAGATTCGCTACTGCATTTTGACCCATGCGCATCTCGACCACGCCGGCGCCGGGCATTTGCTAAAAAAACAGGGAGTGCAATTTTTTTCCAGCAATGCAACGGCTTCGGCGGTGGCAGCCGGAGACGACCGCTGTTGTCCTTATCTTTATCATAAAAAATTTAAGCCCTTTGAAGTTGACCACACAATAACAGATGGCGAAAAACTGCAAATTGCCGGCCTGTCTTTCGAAGCGATGCTGCTGCCCGGCCACAGTATGGGCTGCACCGCCTGGTTTTTTGAGCACGAAAACAAGCGCATTGTTGTCAGTGGCGACATTATCGGCACGCTGCTAGATGGAGATTTCGGCTGGAGCGGCTCTATCGATTTTGACCGTGAAATCTATTTAAAATCCCTGAAACGGTTCGCAAAAATCGACACCGACATCATGTTGCCGGGACATGGGATGATTTATTTTCACCAGCCAAAACGACGGGTGGAAAGTGTGTTGAACACCGCGTTGATGGAGTGGCGGTTTTGATATTTATATCTCTCGGAGCTGCTGATTTCTCAGCGTTATAGAAGAAGTCTTTCTCCCGGTCACAGTATTTATCGTGACTGGATTTTCGTTCGATTTTTCTTGTGTTTTCCACCTTATTGGTTTTATTGAATAATAGAGGTAATATTCAGGGATTTTTTTCCACTATCTTATATTAATATCGCAATATGTAGATAATTTTACAGACTATAATTGTAATAGAGTGGAAATTTTTCTATCTATTTTAACTGATAGAGTTGACCGCTCCGCTTCGCTACGGGTCACCTCTATCGTCGCCGGATGCGCTTCGCCCCATTGGCCAGATCGGTTGCGCGCTCCGCGCTCCACCTATCAGGCCAATGGAGCCGTCTGCGATTCTCGGTACGGAAAAGGGAAAAACACCCTTCCCCGCACCTGCGAGTCTCGCGGCTCATCCGGCGACGTTAGATTTTTTGTTGCAAGTTACCCGGTACAGGTAACAGCGAGGTTTAGTGGTTAGCTGTAAGCTTAAATGACATACCCTATAGATAAACACAATTAAAAAATGATACAATCAATTAGCATAAAAAATATAGCGACATTTGACAATCAAGGTGTTCAAATTAACGACTTGAAAAAAGTCAATTTCATTTATGGTGCAAATGCTTGCGGTAAGACTACTATTTCAAACTTTGTTCACGACAGCTCAGATTCGAAATTCAGTAATTGCTCCTTGACTTGGCAAAATGACTTGCTTTTAAAAGTTTTGGTTTACAACAAGGAATTTAGAGTAAAAAATTTTGGAAAAGGAAAGCTAAATGGGGTTTTTACACTTGGCGAAGCTACTGCTGACCAAATAAAAGAAATTGAGAAAAAAAATGATGAACTTAAAATTATTAAAGCTGAAGGACTACAAAAACGTGAAACTTTAGACAAACAGAAAAAGATAAAAGAAGAATTAGTGAACAGTTTCAAAGAAACAACTTGGACAAAAGTTTACAAGAAAAATGAAATCGCCTTTAAGGACGCATTTGCAGGTTCACTTCAAAAGGAATCTTTCAAAAACAAGCTTTTACAAGAATTTGAAAACAACAACTCTTTATTAGAAACTCTTGACACCTTACAAGCTAAAGCCAAAACAATATTTGGAGAGCAACCGCAAAGAATAGACGAAATCAGTCAAATTTCATTTGACAAAATTGTAGAAATTGAAGCCAATGAAGTATGGAAAAGAATTATTGTAGGAAAAGCTGATGTTGATATTGCTAAACTAATCCAAAAACTGAATATCAACGATTGGGTGAATCAAGGTAGAGAATACATTCAAGACGATACTTGTCCTTTTTGCCAACAAAAAACGATAACTGACGACTTTAAAACGCAAATAGAAAGTTTTTTTGATGAAACATATTTGAATGACATTACACTACTCAAAGAGTTAAAACAAGAATACAACATTATAGCCCTAAATATCATTAACGAATTAGATAGAATTGAAACTAATCAAAAGGCTTTTAGCAATACAAAACTTGACGTGGACAAATTTTCGGCATACTTAAAAACATTGATAAGTCAAAACACCACAAACAATGAATATCTAAACAACAAGATTAAAGAACCAAGCAGAAGCATTCAATTAGTTCCAATAAAGGTACAAGCAGATTTAATAACTAGGCTAATCAAACAAGCAAATATTGAAATCAAAAAACATAATGAAATCGTAACAAATTATGCAACAGAAAGAAGCAAACTTATTAAATCTATTTGGAAATACTTAATTGAAGAATTCAAAACAGAAATAACAGCGTTCAACAGCCAAAAAAGTGGTTTAGAAAAAGGCATTGAAAATTTAGAAAAACAACGTAATGAAAAACTTGTTGAATACAACAAACTAGATGCTGAAATAAAAATATTAAGCAAGAATGTAACAAGTATTCAGCCTACTATCAATGAAATCAATAGGATTTTGAAATCCTACGGTTTTCTAAATTTTGAAATTGTTCCTGCACAAGAAGAAGGCTTTTATCAAATCCAACGTGAAGACGGCTCAGTAGCAGAAACAACGCTAAGCGAAGGGGAAATAACATTCATTACTTTTTTATACTATTTGCAACTTACGAAAGGTGGGATTTCAGAGGAAGAAGTAAGCGATGAAAGAGTCTTAGTAATTGACGACCCAATTTCCAGTTTAGACAGCAATGTTTTATTTGTTGTAAGTACTCTTATCAAAGAAATAATCAAAAATATTAAAGCTGATACAGGAAATATTAAGCAGTTAATTTTACTAACCCACAATGTATATTTCCATAAAGAAGTTTCTTTCATTGATGGTAGAACCAAATTTTGCAGCAAGACTAATTTTTGGATTTTAAGGAAAAATGATAAAATTACTACTTTGCAGAGTTTTGAAATGGACAATCCAATTCAATCTTCATACGGACTTTTGTGGCAAGAATTGAAAAGTGGAGGAATTAAATCAAACCTTACTATTCAAAATATTATGCGAAGAATAATTGAAAATTATTTTAAATTACTTGGCAAATATGGTGACGATGATTTAATTCTGAAATTTGAAACTAAGGAAGAACAGGAAATTTGTAGGTCTTTGATTTCATGGATAAACGATGGTTCGCATAGTATTAATGACGACTTATACATAGAACTTCAAGACAGGACAATTGATGCTTACAAAAAGGTATTTAAAGATATTTTTGTTCTAACCAAGCACGAAGGACACTATAAAATGATGATGAATCTCGAGGAAGAGACAATATGAAAAAGAAGGCCGACAGCTATCGTACGCTATTGTTACCTGCTGTTGGCAAGTTTTTTCTAACATTTTGCTGCTGCTGACTCGCTCCGACCTGCGCTTTTTTGGAGTTTTCAGTAGTGCAAAGTTCAGCGTTTTATGTTAATTCTGAAGTAGACCTCGCTCTCAGCAGAGCAAAGCGTTATAGACTTCGTTGTTTAGTCGGGTCCACCTGATTTTCCATCGATTTAAAGTTCTGATTTTGCCCAAAAACAATTAAGCTACACGGATTGAAAAACTTTGCCATTGCATACTCCCAACCAAAAGCCACCAAGAAATTATTCACGCATACATATTGTTATCTGGTTACAATGCTCTTTTTTGCAGGTTACTCAAAAGGTGATTCAAAATGAATGTTAATTTTTATGAACCAGTCAAAATAAAGGACCTGGTTAAAATAATTTGGGAACAGCAATCGGATGATCCAATGAATTGGCAAATCCTCCCGAGCGGATCTGTGGAACTTATTTTCAATATTGGTCCCAAAATGGAAAATATAAAGGCAAAGCGAATTGGTAACGGATTTAATCCAACCGAGAATTTTTGCTTTTTATCCGGCTTGCATACAAAACCGCTTTATATGAATTTTCCCCGCTTTCATGTAATGGGTGTGCAAATGTATCCAATAGCAGTTAAAGCCCTTTTTGGTATACCATGCATGGAAGTAAAGGATTGGGCAGTACCGGGTGAATTGCTGTTTCATGAAATAAACAAAATTGAAGATTATATGTGTGGGAACCATAGTTTTTTTGAAAAAGCCAAATGGATAGAAAGCTTTTTGTTATCATTGATAAATGAGAATATTGAGTTGTATACAGCAATGAAAATGAAAGACACGCTAAGCAAAATGTATTCAAACAGGCTTATGGGAAAGAAATATAGCATAGAAAATTTAACCGGATATTCAAGAATGCATGCCCACAGGCTTTTTACCGACTGGTTCGGATTATCGCCTGCACGAAACCTGAAGTTATTACAATTCACCAATTCACTGACCTATTTACATTTTGCACCAGAGAAACTTACTGATATTGCATTTGAAAAAGGTTTCTATGATCAGGCACACTTTATTCATAATTTTCGTGAATTTGCCAATATGACCCCGGGACAATATAGAAAAAGGAAAACGAATTTAGTCGGGCAACTCTCCTGTTAATGTTACAATCATACAATTATTAAACTCTTGATATCACTAATTTCTCTTAAATAAATAACCATACAGGAGAAACAATGAATTTAAAACTTTTACGTTTTGGTGGTATCGCCGGTATCATTACACTCTTTTTTATTCCCGCTATAGCAATACAAACACAAACAGGTTGGTTTCCGGAAAATGACTTACAAGCCGGAACTATGAACAATTGGCTTGCTGCCATTTCTGCCGACACAAGCCAAACACTGCTTGGCATAGGATTGTTTATTATAGCCTTACTAGCATTTCTGCCGGTTGGATTGACTTTAAACAAGATCCTTCCAAATAATGACTGGATTAATACAGCGGCGTTTTCTGTCCATCTATTGGGTGTTTCTTTGGCACTGGCTGCCTTCTTGTTTGGGTTTGGTTTTACCTGGGCTTTAACCGATTTGTATAAAACAGCAGGTGGTGAAACAGAAAAACTGGTTGTTTCCGCCACAATGGGAATGCGTGGTTTTTTAGTTGCCGATGATTTAGCCACGTGCCTTATTGGAGTTGGAAACGGTTTGTTTGGATTTGCAGGAATGAAAAACAAACTATTACCAAATTGGTTAGGCTGGTTAGGAGTGGTAGCCGGAATTCTGGTAACAATTGTATTATTCAGATATATATTTCCAGTTCTTGCTATTGCAGCAATTGGGTATCCCTTAGTTGTAATTTGGTTTGCCCTGGCTGGTATTAGCCTTCTTAAATTTTCTGCAAAACAAATTAAAGTGTCTTGAAAAAATTTGAAAATATTCTTCCCTACCCTTTTTCCATACTAGCATTTTTCTTTGTGTGTTATTCATAATTTGCCCTACATTAGTTTTTCAAAAACAATGGCACTTGGTGTACCGGTTTGTTATTTTCTTTTAAGTTTTAGCATTCAATCAATTGGACATAACGTGTTATAACAAAGAAATTAAGGTGAATTTGCCACGCATGGCATGACCTGAGTTACGGCACTTTTACAATGGCAAATCACCTTATCTTAAACGATACGTTGACCGCTCCGCTTCGCTGCGGGTCAACGTATCGTCGCCGGATGCGCTTCGCTCCATTGGCCATGATTGGTTCCGCGCGAAGCGCTCCACCTATAGCCGTCTGCGATTCTCTGCACGGAAAATGGAAAAACACCCTTCCCCGCGCCTGCGAGTCTCGCGGCTCATCCGGCGACGTTATACATAAAACCGGAATTCATTGCAACAATTATTTACTTGGTTCACTATTTTTACTTTCGTATTTTTTATTGCAGGTAGTATTGTCGGTTAAAAGGGAGTAAGATGAGAATAAAATCGTGATGCATCAAATTGAAGTTGACGGAGATATTCGGGATTGTTAAAAAGGAATGCTGAGCCATTTACCGACACACTAATTTCAGTACTTATTTTTTAAAAAACTTGAAAATTGATTTTTTTGTTTCAAGTAACTGTAACCCGAAACGCGTTTTAGTTTATTTAGATAAATGATATCATCAATTCCGTTCAATCCGATCGTGTTAACATAACACATCATGCACGAGTTGAAGCCAAGAATGATTCACTGACATTGGATGATATCTTTGCGGCAACTTGTAACGGCGAAATAATTGAAGATTATCAGACTGATAAGCCATATCCGAGCTGCCTGATTTATGGCAAATCTTCAAATGGAGATCCCATCCATTGCGTTTGGGCATACGATTCTGAAACACAAATCTCGATTTTGATAACTGTATATCGCCCTGATTCAAAACTCTGGATAGATTGGAAAGAAAGGAAGAAATAATCATGAGAACTTATGTTAGAAAATGCCCTACTTGTGGTGGTGAAGTCATCGAGAAACAAGTGACTGAAGTTCTGTCCGGTGGTGTTAATACGGCGTTTGTAAAAGTGACTGTGGGGGTTTGTCAGCATTGTGGAGAACGATTGTATACGCCAGACACCGTAAAGAAATTTGAAGAGATCGAGGCAAAACTATACCACCAAGACACCTCGGCATTCAAACCGCTTGGAAAATCATTTCAGGTCAGTGCGTTTTAATAAAGTTTATCTGATCAGACACGCGAGGGTATTTTGTTTCATGCAGGTTTCTCTCCCTTGGAGCCCGACAGGTTAGCACGCAGTGCTCCACCTATCAGCCCAATGGAGCCGTCTGTGATTCTGGCGGCTCACCTGGCAGCTATCAAAAATCCGCAATTTTAAACCGAATAATCTTCTTCGCTGACACATTTTTGTCGTTGCGGGCGCGTTGAATATAGCGCACATAATCGGCATCGACCCGGTGAATTCGGAATTCAATAAGCTGCCGCAGCGTTATATCTTTCAATCCTGTTGCACGGATTTCCTCGATATAATCCGCATCGACACGGTGAATTCTCAGTTCAACCAACCGGGAGGGGTTGACATCTTCAAAACCCATTGCCAGGATTTTATTGGCGAATTCCGGGGAAACCCCATGAATTTTAAACTCGATCATTTTCGAGAGCGGCATATCACCGAATTCTTTGCGAAAGCTTCTAATATATTCCGCTGTAACGCCGTGGATTCTTAACTCGACAAGTTTTGATGGCTGCAAATCCTTAAATCCCAATTGTGCAATCGATTCGACAAATTCCGGGGTCACGCCGTGTATTTTAAATTCGACCATGCGTGAAAGGGAAATATCGCCAAATTCCTTGCGGATGCTTTTAATGTATTCCGGAGTGACGCCGTGAATTCTTAATTCCACCAGGCGCGAGCTGCTTAAATCTTTAAAGCCCATTTTTTCGATTTCGGCTGCAAATTCGCTGTCGACGCCATGAATTTTAAATTCTGTAAGCCGGGAGAGGGATAGGTCTTCGAAACCGGCTTTGCGCATTTTTTCAATGTACTGCGGGGTGACGCCGTGAATTTTAAGTTCGAGCAATTTATCGGCAGAAAAATCATCATAACCGGCTGATTTAAATGATTTAATAAAGTCGTTGTTGATGCCGTGGATTCGAAAGCTGATCAGTTTTTCCAGTGATATATCTTTGAATCCTGCCGCATGAATTTGCCGCACAAATTTTGTGGTGACTTTAAAAATGGCACAGGAAACCAGCTGCTGGGTGGAAATATTTTTATAGCCTAAAGTGCCCATCTCTTCGATATATTTTTTATCGATATTGCCAATGCAAAGCAGTAAAAATTCTCTGTCTTCCGGTTGTTTTCTACCCAAACTCTTTAAATAATTTTTGAACTCAGTATTTGGCGTGAATACAAAATAACCTATCCCTCTAGTGCCATTTAATTTTCCGGTAAAGTCAATAGTACCGGCCGACCGGTTCAGTTTAAATGGCTGAGTTGAATTGAATTTTAAACCGGTAAAATCTTCTTCCACCAGCCAATATGTCGAATTCATGCTGTGCGAGCGCTGATTGTCATCTTCAATGATAAGCGTTAATTTGATTTTTTCATCGACACGTTTGAGAATCCATTCGCCTTCAACAGTGGGGGCGCCGAATGCCGGGATTGCAATTAATGGCAGCAGGGCAGCGGTCAATATATATTTAATTAATTTCATTTTAACAGACTCCTTTAATCTTGTGGAATGAAAATAACCTGCAGGTTTGGTTGGTTTTCACAAAGTAACACAGATGAATTTTTAATAGGTTACATTGTTTTTTTTAGAGTAGATTGATCACAACGGTTATTTTCTTTTTGATTAGGTCGTTTGCTCCGCGTTTTAACTTGTAAAGTACATATTTATAAAGGAATAGCCCTTTTCTTTTTTGCTTGATCAAAAAAGAAACAAAAAAATCAAGGCTGCTGAAAAATGGCTAAAGTTTTGGAGATTTTCCTAAATCATTTAAACTCGCTTCGCTCAAACAGAAAATGATTCTTAACGGAAAATCTCCAAAACTTCTTAACGCCATTTTTCAAAAGCCAACAAGGAATTGATGTGCGGAGTCAAAGGCCTAATCAATTTTCTTTTTAAAGCAAGGCCACGATGCTTTTTTCTATTTTTTCACGCACATCGTTTTCTACCGGATTTTCGTGCAGCAGTTTTTGAAAATGCTGCACCGCGTTTTTTTCCTGTAAACGAACCATGATGTTTACCAGAGCGAGCTGAATGGCGGGAGAAGTCTGATTGCTGATGGAGTGAACAAGCCCGATCCGCACGTGGGGTTCATGGGTAAATTTTTGCAGCGCCTCGAGCGCAACCATGCGCACGTTGTTGTTGGGATCTTTGTTGAGCGTTTGCAACAAAACATCAGCAATGTGTACATCAATTTCCTCAAAATTTTTAACATGTGCCATTCCCTGCAATTTCGCAACGGGAGACGGCTGTTTCAAAAGTGTGGATGCCAAAGTCAACTGGACATTCTGGATTTCCACGGCCATCTGTTTCAGGCGATTTTCATACTGCAAATCAGTGGAATCCCATCTTTGACCGAGAATTAATCCGAGGAACAACAGGGCGCAGCTCCAGGCAATTTGTAAACCCCAATCGCGCCATCCAAATTGGGACAGGCGCCTGGCCCAGCCAACCAGCAAATTTTCCTGTTCTGGCCCCTGCACGCTGTGTGAATCGAGCATCTGGTAAAAGGCCTTGTCCATGCGTTCGCTTGGGGCCGGGGCTTCGATTTTTCCCAATTGGGTGTAGAGTTGCCGGAACTCCTCGATTTGTTTTGCAGAGTAGCCACTGTTCAGCAATTCTTTTTCTAATGCATTTGACCGGGCGGATCCCGCTTCTGCAGCGACAAAGTCGGCAACGAGCGCTTCTCTCTCTTTTTTATTCATGATTTTTCCAACAGATTGTAATTTTTCTTCAAGTCCGAAAGGGCTCTAAAAACTTTAACTTTCACGGTATTTTCCGAACAATCCAATATGTGGCCAATTTCTTTGTATTTGAGCTTTTGAAACTTGCTGAGCAAAAGCACGGTGCGATTTTCGTGACTCAAAGCTGCCAACGCCTTGTGCAATAATTGAATTTGTTCGTTTTGGAGCGTTGCAATTTCCGGAGTCTGCTCATCAACTGCGCTCATTTCATTTAGCTCTCCGTGCATTTGGTAGCGCTGGTTTTTTCTGAAATGATCGATACTTACGTTATAAGCAATTCGATACATCCAGGTTGTGAATTTGCCGGTTCCGGAAAAGTTATGGCGGTAGGTGAGAATCTTCGTAAAAACGATTTGCACGAGGTCCTCACTGGTGTAGCGGTCATTTGTTGAGCGAAAAAAATAGGCAAAGAGCATTTTTTTGTATCGCTCATACAGCAAACCGAGCTTGTCGATCTCACCGGATTTGACTTTGAACATCAATTCGTTATCATTGGACACAGTGCATTGATCCGATTATTGGTAACGTGGCTGAGGGCTATTTGCAAATGAGTGAAAAATTGAGACTTAAATTCAAAAATAATTTTTGAAAAAGTAATCTAAAAGTTAAGACATAAGTTATTACGAATGGTTACACTATATAGATTGAAAAACACGATTGTTTCGCTTACCTTGGCGCTGTGCGGGTTGGAAATAAAGTCTGCCGGATAATCAAATATCAATATATGCAATGGCGATTTTCTATCCAAACCGTTTCATGAATTTGCTTACTGGATGGCATAAATCAAAAATCTTAATAAAAACAGATATTTGTATTAAATTAAAGAAGAGAATTACTGCAATAATTCGATGTGCAAAATAGAGTGCTCGCACTGAATAATAGCAAGTTCATTTTCGAGTCATCCCGGTTTTCACAACGTGAAATACCGGGAACTCCTGACATGAAGCTCAAACCAGGGGGACACCGGTATTGCAAAAAAACGCAAACCGGTGTGACAAGTGAAGCTGAATAGATACAAATTTGTGATTCCAGTTAATTTCGCACAACAGGTTACAATAAATAATCGGAATCGAACCGAGCACTATTTTCAAGTTGAATCTGGTGATCGAATTGTCGAACTAGGCGGCCCGGAAAAGAAATTGAACTCAACACAAAACACTTACATTCCACAGTGGGTGAAAACTGCTGAACTTGATGAAATCGAATTTCAACCCAATACAATTGTTCCGTTAATAAAATCAAAGCAGAAAAATCAGTGAGAATATAAATAATGCATGTTCGACAGAGTTTCATTTTCTTTTTCTTCTCAATTTTAATTTGCACAAATCCACTCCGCTCTCAGAATAATATTCCACGTGTTTTAATCAATGAATTTATGGCCGCGAACAAATCGACAATAAACAACCCTGCTTACGATGCATATTCTGATTGGATTGAAATTTACAATGCCGAAGATTCAGTTGTAAATCTTGGTGGATTTTATTTAACCGATGATTTCGATGATCCGCAAAAATGGCAAATTCCCACCCCCACGGTGATTCGGCCGGGCTGGCGTCTGTTTTTTTGGGCAGACGGGCAGGATTCCGGAATCCATACAAATTTTAAATTGGCACGGGAAGGCGAACAACTGGGCTTGTTTACGCCCGCTGGCATTCCAGTGGACACGTTGAGTTTTCCCGCTCAAATAACAGATATCTCCTGCGGCCGCTATCCGGATGGGGCAAATGGTTTTTCATATTTTGACCTCCCAACGCCGTCCTCATCAAATAAATATCCCGGATTTGGGGGAATTGTAGTTGAACCCGTCGTCCTGCTAAAAAGTGGATTTTACGAGGGAATCCAACAGCTTGAAATTACGGTAAATGCACCGCGAACATTTATCCGCTACACCACGGATGGCTCCATTCCTGGAGATTCCTCGGCGATATATTCCAGCCCACTGACGATTGCACAAACCACGGTTATTCGTGCCCAGGCTTTTCGGCAGGGCTACATTCCGAGCGCGGTTGTTACGAGCAGTATTTTTATTGATGAGTCGGTCAGCCTGCCGGTTTTTTCAGTGGTTACCGATCCGGAAAATCTCTGGGATGATCAAACAGGCATTTATGTGGAAGGAGAAAACGGCGTTGCCGGGTATTGCAGCAGCGATCCGAAAAACTGGAATCAGGATTGGGAGCGGCCGGTTCATCTTTCGTTTTTTGAAAAAGACAGAGTCACCGGTTTTGAGCTCGACGCAGGCATGAAAATAGGCGGCGGCTGCACAAGAAAATATCCCCTGAAATCGTTGGCTATTTATGCCCGCAGCGAATATGGTGCAAGTAAAATTGAATATCCGCTTTTCGCTGATAAAAACATTACGAGCTTTAATAATCTCGTTTTGCGCAATGGTGGGCAGGATTTTTACCGCACAATTTTCCGCGACGGCCTGATGCAAACGCTGGTAAAAAATAAAATGAATATCGACTGGCAGGCGTACCGGCCGGTGGTTGTCTTTTTGAATGGTGAATATTGGGGAATTCACGGCTTGCGGGAAAAACATAACGAACACTTTTTTGCGCAAAATTACGGACTTGACGCCGATAAAATTGACCTGCTTGTTGGCAATGCCAGCGTCAAAACGGGTTCGGCCGATGACTACAAATCGCTGATAAGTTTTGTGAACAACAACGATATGAATGTGCCGCAAAACTATGCTTTTGTAAAGACGCAAATGGAAGTTGACGAATACATCAATTATCAGATCAGTGAAATATTTTATGCCAATGTCGATTGGCCGGCAAATAACATAAAATTCTGGCGGCCACAAAGCGCTGGCAGTAAATGGCGCTGGCTGCTTTTTGACACCGATCTTGGATTCGGCGCCCACCCCCAAGGACAATATTTCAGCAATACGTTGAATCTTGTTACTTCGGGGGTGCAGACATATTATGCCAACCCAACCTGGTCCACTTTACTTTTTCGCAAACTGTTAACCAATGATGAATTCCGGGCTGAATTTATTCAGCGATTTGCCGCGCATATGGTGACGACTTTCGAAAGCGGTCGCAGTTTGGCCGTGATCGATAGCCTGCAATCGCTGCTCGCGCCCGAAGTGCCGCGCCACAAAGAAAAATGGCCGAAAAGCTTGTCCTTCGGCAGTAGTTGGGAGACACAGGTTGAAATAATGCGCGAGTTTGCCCGCAAGCGGCCGGAGGTGATGCTGGATCACCTTTTGAGCATATTTGAGCTTTCCGGCAGAGCCAGACTTCGTGTTTCCACGAATAATCCAGTGGGGGGTGAAGTTCGTGTCAGTGGCGTAACGCTGCCGAATAATTTCAGCGGACTTTTTTTTAAGGAAATTCCGCTCCGTTGTGAAGCCTTGCCAGCTCCGGGTTACCGATTTGTTGGCTGGCAGGGAATATCAGAGGAATCGAATAATGCGATAAATATTGTGCTCAATCTTCCAGCGGATTTGCAGGCGAATTTCCAACCTGCTGCGTTTGCGGATTACGCAGCATTGCGCATCAATGAAATTATGGCCGTAAACAACACAACCCTGGCTGATGCCGCCGGAGAATACGATGATTGGATTGAAATCTATAATGCCAGCGATCGATCGATTAATTTAGCCGGATTATTCGTCACCGATGATTTGAGCATCCCAAATAAATGGCAAATTCCCTCCACAAATTTTGCGGAAACGACCATTGAACCCGGCGGATACAAAATTCTCTGGGCAGACAACCAACCGGAGCAGGGATTGCTGCACGTGAATTTCAAGCTCAGCGGCAATGGTGAGTACGTTGGATTGGCTTTTGGAGCAGGAGAAGAGTTCAGTTTTATTGACTCGCTGCAATTTGGAACACAAACAGCAGATATTTCTTTCGGCCGCGCGGAAAGCGATGGCATTGCATTGACATTTTTTGAATCGCCAACTCCCGGCGCTGAAAACGGGATTATTTCAACTGCCGATGAACTTTTGACGGGGCCGCACGTTGCAATACTGGAGCAGAATTTTCCCAATCCATTTCGAGATGAAACAACGATAAATTTTCTTCTTCCAGAGGCGGCGCGCGTTTCACTGCAAATATTCAACAGTGTGGGGAAACACATAATAACGCTGGATAAAAATCTTCGTGAAGCCGGGAAATTCACCGTCATCTGGGATGGGAAAAATGGGAATGGCGAGCGCATGGCTGCCGGGCTTTATTTTTGCCGGTTGCAGGCTGGAAACGAATTCAGAATAAGAAAGCTGCTTTATATTCCATGACTGACAATGTAAAATGCTGCCTGCGTTCAGGTTCAACGCAGGCAGACCTTCGATTACGATTGTGCGGCCACATTGGCGGAAGTCGCCTCTTCGTAGCTGGATAATAATTTGCGGTAAACATAGGCTGTTGCAAAAAGTGTCATCGGAATGGTTATGAAAAGACCGATGAGGAAAACCAAAGCTCCCGCGATGTTTAGAATGAATATGCCGAGAAAAAAGACAAAAATATCCCACCGTGCGCCGCGAGTGATCGCTGAACTTTTGTCCAATGCTTCCAATGGCCCCAATTCCTTATCGACAATAAAATAAAAACTGAAATAAAACTGGATTGCCAGCATAATTCCGGGAATGATGAGCAGGATAAAGCCAATAAAAACCATCAGTCCATATAAAATGGCTGCGGCGAAGTATTTGAAAAACAGGTGAAAATGAGCGAATAAATCGCCGTAATCCAGCGGCTGATCATCATAAGCTTTCAGGGCGATTTTGAAAAATCCCATTTCGATGACTGTGCCGACAACAGCTCCTGCCAACCCGATGATGAATGCTAACAATACCGCATCTTCCAGCACATACTGAGCGCTGGCGAGGGCAATGTAAACAAATATAACCAAAACAAAAGCAGCGATCATAAATCCCAAATTGGCCAGCGTTTTATCCCAGCCATGACGAAAAGCGTCACCAATTGAAAAGCGCGTATTCTCCATTTGACACTCCAAATTTAGTAAATTGTTTTAATTAGCCCTACTTTGGTAGATTAGTGATTATGCGTGGGAACCGGACATTTCGACGAGCTCATTGACCGGCTTGCCCCGTGCCCTCAGTCTGGCGAATGTTATGCAGGTTCAGGGTGCATCCCAATTATCCCTAAAATCTAATTTGCCAAAGTTGGATTAGAAAGTATTTAGAACTCTGCCTGGAAAGAGAAATAGATCACAAAAAATTGTTATAGTAACGCAAGTTCGATATAAGAAGAATTGGGACAAAACAAATTAATTGTAGGATATAGTCCGAAGGCGTCCCGCCGAGGATAACGCACGAAACGCTCGGCGAGACGCCTTCGCTCTATTTTAATTATGCTTGGTAAAGAATATTACAGCTTATATCGAACTCACGTTATATTATGTTATTCTTTTTATTTATCAACTGCCAGTCTTTTCTGCTCCAATTGAGGATGGGGACCTTGAAAATATAAAAAAAAGCCCTGCGAAAACAGGTTTGCAGGGCTTCAATTTTTCATCGAACTAATGTTCGAAGCAGTCTGTTATGGCCACAACCAGCCGAATGTCCCGGCTGTTACAAGTCCGTAAATCAAGCCATCAAAAACCGATTTGAGTGTCGCGGTCCAATTGCGTTTGTACCAAATTGAATTTTGTAGCAGACCAAGGGCATATCCTACGAAAGCCGTGGTTCCTACAAAGCGAAATACTTCAAGATAATTTGCATCTGGGCCTAAAGCGCGGCTGCCGATATAACCTGCAAAAAGACTGACAACGATGCTGTAAATAAACCACTGTACCAGACTTGCGCCCATGGAAGGTGGACCATTTTCAAGTACCGTCATAAAAGCAACGGGGCCTTTAGTATACTTTTTGATGAATTCTTCCGACTTCATCGCTTCCATACTTTCAGCACGTGGGATGGCATAATCCCCGGGCGGCAAATCGAATTTTCGCAGTGCATCCATGACCTCGTCTTCTTTTGGAACGGCACCGAAATCACTTTCGTGGTACTTGAACACCATATGAATAATGGAGCTCACAACAAATACGATCACTGCAGAAAGCAGGATCGGAATCCATAATGATAATACTGATACCATGAAACCCTCCTTGAATTGGTTATTGGTAATTCAAACATACGGATTTTTGAATACAAAAAATAAATTTTCACAACTTAATTGGTATCGAAATATCGCAAAATGCAGCCCAATTTAGCGTGAATTATTGCAGCAATATGAGCTTGCGGCTAAGTTGAAATGTACCCGATTCGATCCGGTACACATAAACACCACTGGCCAATTTCGAGGCATCGAACGTAATGGAATGTGGCCCGGCAGATTTCTCAGCCTGGACAAGGATTGCCACTTCGCGGCCGCGCAGGTCATAAACTTTGAGTGTGACAACTCCGGCCTGCGCCAGCTCGAAGTTGATAGTCGTCGTTGGATTAAATGGATTGGGATAGTTTTGTGTCAATTTATAGCGTAATTCATTTTTAAAATTTTCTCGTTCCTTAACGGCTGTCATCTGTTCAGCTTGTCTGACCGCTGCAAGTGCATCGATTTTGCCGTAACCCCAGTTCGGGTTTGGTGTTTCGCCGGTAAATTCGTCCGATCGTGCCGTTTGTTGCAGGATATCTTTGACTTGGGCCGCATCAAATGCGGGATTGATCTCCAGCAACAAAGCAATAATTCCAGTAACGGTCGGAGCCGCCGCACTGACGGCGTTAGCCCTCCCGTAAAGCCCACCGTTGCCACCATCGAAAACAGTATTGAACCGGAACGTGGCAAAATAGGAGCGTGGAGCGTAAGGGGTAAAAAGGCTTTCACCGGGGGCGCTGACGGTAATGCCGATACGCCCATCGGTCGTTGGGCCAACCCCGCTGCCCGTCCACAAATCACCAATATTTCCTTCCCCGGTATTGCTGCGCGTGATGCCATCAATATCCTTCCATTTTGTGCGCAGTACATAGGAATTTGGTGCGATGTTATTCTTGGCTGCCGCGATTTCCCAAATTGTATGGCCCGGTGAAACGTGGCTTTCGAAGCGGTTATTTCTATGAATGGTTGCGGGATTAAGCCAGGCATGAAACTGGCCATCTGTTACGGAGGAGCCCTGCAAACGGATGATGTAATCGCCCACGGGGCCGTTAAAATCTATGAGAATCTCACGCTGATTGCTCGTAGCCTGGTGAAAATCAACGTCGCTGCCATTGTGGTAATACCAGAAATCCTGTGTCTGCTGCGTCTCCCGCTGTCCGCTGCTTGATGGAGAATTGTAAGGCCCGAATGTGCCGTTCGGAGTAATAATTTGTACATCAAAACGGTCGTTTTCAGCATACCATAATTCTAAACGAAGATTGCCGGCGTGCTCTTTCCGAATTTTTAAGTCAATGCTTGCATTTGCATCAATTTTGCCGGCCGCATGATTAGCCACGCCCCCGTCATCGCTGGAACCACAAACAAAAACATGCCCCGGTTTGCCAGCGCCGAAGCGCTCATCAACGGTACGAGCCAGAATGGTTGACCCATCCGCAATCGCGCCGATTGAACCAAAATTGGCCAATGCCACTACCGGCATTTTAGCCTCGTCGGCTTTCTGCAAAATAAAATCCAGAGCCGTGGGAAATAAATTACCTTGGAAAAAAGGTGACTCTGCTAATTCTCCGTCGTGGGCCGGGGCGCCTTCGGTGGTGAATTTTACAATAATAAATGAAGCGTTAGGGGCGGTTCCTTTGTAGAGACCAGCGCTGGCGCGTCCGTTTCCGCCGGCGAGCCCCGCCGTTGTCGTACCGTGCCCAACGGCGTCCCGGGTGGCAAGTCGCGTTTGACTCACAAGCGCTGCATCAATTTCCGCCTTCGTATAAACGGTGCCGACATTAAAGGGATTGTCAGTATCTGTCGCTCCGCTGTTATCCGTTAAATCATAAATGTAAAGAATGCGGCTGCTGCCATCTTCATTACGGAAGTCCGGGTGCTCATAGTCGATACCACGGTCCAAAATTGCGATGATTACGCCTGCACCCGTTACGCCAAATTGGGTCTGGGCCTCTTCAACGCGTGTTTCTGTTCGAGCCAATTCATCTGCATGGATTTTGGCAAGATTTACACTAAAATAAAGAAGAAATACGGTCAAAAAAGTTGCGATCCGATTCTGTGGCCAATATTTGTTTTTCACTCTCAAATTCCTCTGATTTTAACGATTAGTGAAAATTTATTTCAGCAAAATTAATTTGCGGCTCAGCTGAAATACCTCTGTTTGTAATCTATACACATAAACGCCGCTCGCCAATTTGGAGGCATCGAAAAGGATGGTGTGTGATCCGGCGTCTTTTTCATCTTGCACAAGCGTTGCCACTTCGCGACCACGTAAATCATATATTTTTAATGTGACAAAACCGGTTTGCGCTAATTCATAGCTGATTGTTGTTGTTGGATTAAAGGGATTGGGATAATTTTGCGCTAAATGAATTTGGGCCGGTGTGCTTAATTTTTCTTCAATAATAGATGTGGATGGATTGTGCTGTAAAATATGCACACCACCAGAACCGTCAGCTAAATAAATAAGACCATCTTCGACGTCTACACCCTGTGAATTTCCGTAAGTGTTATAAAACCCGACCTCTTTAAGATTGGCAGGGTCTGAAAGGTCGAATACATGCAATCCAGAAAAATAACCTGTCGCATAGGCAAAATTGCCATTGATCTTAAGAGACGCGTCACTCAATCTAACCTTAAAAAAACCAGCGGAAACAGGATTTGCTGGATCTGTTATGTCGTAAGTCCGCACGCCATTTAAGCCCTCTACGACAAAAACAGAATTTCCGCTCACTGCTACGGCATTGGCATCGATGGTGTCAATGAGAGCGACTTGTTGTGGCAGTTGTGGATTGGAAATATCGGCAATACGCAGGCCATCAATGGTGCTGCCTTCCAAATATGCAAAATCACCTTGAATATCGAAGCCCCAGGTACGGAATGGGCCAAAAACGCTGGCTTCTGTTGGGTTAGCAGGATTGGAAATATTAAGTATAATTAGGCCCTGGTATCCTGCCGCAACATAGGCATAATCACCACGAACAAAAACCTCATGGGCATAGCCACTTGTGTTTCCAGAACCATATTTCGCAATGTCATAAGAACCAATTTCTGTTGGATTGGCCGGATCTGAAATATCAACAATTCGCAATCCAGCGCTGCCAGCCGCCAGAAATGCGGTGGTCCCAACAATAAAAATATCCCGCGCAGAACTGCCAGGTTGAAAAAATGAAAGATCAATAGGTTTAGCCGGATCGCTGACATCAAGAATCGCCATCCCTGCAATGCCGTCAGCAACATAGGCATAATTTCCGTTTACAGTTATATTGCGTGCTGTGTTGGCTGTTGCGAAGAATCCTGCTGCTTGTGGATTGGCAGAATTGCTTGCAGAAATGGCATGCAATCCAAAGTGATTATCCGCGATATAAACATCATTCCCACTGATCGCGATACCCTCCGCCCAGCCTGATATATCAAATGAGCCAACCGAACTAAGGTCTGCCGGATTTGAAATATCAAAGATGCGCATGCCGTCGAAGCCATTTGAGATGAAGGCTTTGTTTCCGTTGATGGCGATGCCGTTGGCGTACTCCTTCGTGCCAACGGAATCGATTTGCGTTGGATTTGCGGGATCGGAAATGTCTACGGTGATCAAGCCGCCATAACTTATTGCAACAAAAGCAAAATTGCCGCTGATGGCAATGTCCTGTGCAGGAGCAAAATAGCTACCGGTACCCAAAAGACTGACTTCCGTTGTATTTTTTGAATCAGAAATATCGAGTATGCGCAAACCCTTGTTGCCATCTGCGACATAGGCATAATTCCCGCTTACGGCTACACTCTTACCATCTCTGATTCCGGTGAAAGAATCATCTCTTTGGGGATTTTCCGGGTCAGAAATATCGATGATGTAAAATACGCTTCGCGTGGTGACATAGGCATAATTTCCCTGAACGGCAATGCCATTAAAGTCACCGATTGTGGCCGGGCTGATTTTATAGGAGCCAAGTTCGATAGGTTTGGCCGGGTTTGAAATATCAAAAATAATTAACCCGGCTAATCCAGCTGTGATGTAAGCATAAGTGCCATCCAGCGTCAAATCTGTCAGCGGCGCACTTAATTCAATTTTTGCCAGTTCAATTGGATTGGCCGGATTGGAAAAATCGGCAACTTGTAGATTGGCGCCATTACCGAAAAAAACGATAGTGCCGTCAGTGGCAACCGCGTTGCAGGGCCCATCCGCCCAACGGCCAATAAGCGAGACATTCTCACTTTCCTGGGCGTGCAGTGTCGGCAGCAAATATACAAGCGATGTCAGGAGAAGCAAAGTGTTAATGATGTTTTTCATTTTTTGTTTCCATTATTTGATGAGTAAGAATTTCCGGTGTGCCGTTTGGTTGCGGGCCTCTAATTTATAGATGTAAATGCCGCTCGCAAAATTTTCTCCATTAAAAATAATGTTGTGTTGACCGGCGATTTTTCTGCCTTGAACCAGTGTTGCTACCGCGCGTCCTCGAAGATCAAAGATTTTCAGTGAAACAAAACTTTCTTGCGGCAGTTCATAGCGGATGTTTGTTTTCGGATTGAAGGGATTGGGGTACGCGGGCCAAAGCGCAAATTCCGTAGATACACTTTGATTTTGATGGTCAGTGACTGCGGTAGTGCCGCTCACATGAATTGTCACTTGCAGCTCGTCGCCGAAATAGCCGGTACCGTCTTGCCGCATTGCCCATTTTGTATTGTACGTCCCGGGTACTTCCGGCGCTTTTATATTCACAAAGAAAGTCTTGGGACGACCCCGGAAAATACCACCAAAAATCGGGATATCGTCAAAATCATCATTCACTAAAATATCGTTTTGCACAAAACGTCCGTTTTCATCGGGAACGATTTGACTGAAACTAAAACCACCTGCTCCACTCCAAAAAGCGTTGCCTTCGTTGCGCACGGTAAATCGCACTTGCAACGATTCACCTGTGTGCATAGAATCCGGAATAGTATGGTTAAGTATTTTCGAACTGTGCTCAGGCGCGTCATTAAAATCTGCAGCTCCCTGTGCTGTTGTTTTAATGTACTCGTAAGGATCGTTTGTGCTTGACCACGTATCAGTGTTGCTATTGCCGCTGCCAGGATGAATATACGGTTCTCCGGTATTGCCGGCATATATGCCAGTCCCTTCATCGTATTCGTTCCAACTTTCAATATATATACGGTTTACCGACGCATCTATCTTGCTCCAGGCCTCTTTGAAATGCGCGCCACCAGCACGCGCTAAAAAATCCCCTGGATTCCGTACATTTTGATCCCAGTAGCCGCCTTTTAATTGCATGGTTTTTAAACTGTTATAAGTGTTCGATACAAAATAATCATTAAGCTCAAATTGAACGGTACGCTCATCGACAAACGAAAATACCTGTGGGCTGTAAGCCGTACCGATCATGTAAATTCCATTGTCAAAGACAGGGTGGCTGGTGGATAACTCTGCCTGCAAACGGCTTTCTAAATCATTTCTTTGCAGCGAAGCGACGTTATCCATATTTAAATGCACATGCCAGGTGTCGAGCACAGGACGACCATCAATTTTTGCCAGATAGTCGTCGGCAAATCGATCGGGATTTTCTCTAAAATATTGGTTAAAAAAACGGAGGTATTGAGCAGCGAGTGAATCTTTTCCCGCTGATGTGGCCAAGTCGATATTTGGCTGTTGATACCATGTAATTAACGGATCGAGAAAGGGCGCAACTTTTGGCACATCATAACCTTCAATCCGTAATTCATAAAGGGCCTGAAATAGGTTTGCCCGCGCATCCTCGCTTTGATTCATGAGATGAACCCATAAAACGTCAATATTGGCAGCCATTATTTGTTTAATCTGTGATTTCCACCAATCAGGTTGACCTGTCCAGTTTTCACGGCCTTCGACCGGTCTCCATGGACCGCTTAACTGCCCTGCCTGGGGGTAATACCAGTGAAATACAGACGTACTCACAATATGGCTGTCCATGCCAAAGGATGGGGCTGCTGTTAATTTGGAAGGCGGCGGTTCAAAATAAAGTGTGGCGGACAGGATGTGCATTCGCACAGTGGGACTCAAAAATAGACGTAAGTCCGCCCCCAGGTTCTGGGCATTTCTGAAATCGGCGGCTGGCAACTCGAAGAAAGCGACGCGTTTTCCCTGCGTATTTTGTAAATCTGTGGCTTCTTGATTTATGGCGAATTCATAATCATTTGCAGTGGAATTGTACTGGATTCCGAGATTGCCGCTCCCCAAATCTTTATAAACGACTTCTATATAAACCGTTTCCGACATTACTTCCACAGCGGTTTGAAAATACATGTAAATCGAATATGCACCGGGCGTGCCTGCGGAACGGTAAACTGGAACACCATCGATTTCAACCAGTTCAAATGCTCCGTCGGCGCCGGAAATCGGTGTCAGGGGATGGCCCGTTTGACCCCAGGAAGTTGAAAAGGTACCAAACCAGATTCCAAGAAATATGACGGTCTGAAGTTTTTTAATCAGCATTAAATTGCCTCATACGTTGATTGATTAATTGCGTGCTTGTTTAAATTCCTGTCTCATTAGCACCATCATTTGTGTCGATAAAAATCACTGTGCTGGAAATATCGGTCATCTTGCTGAATCCGGCTAAGGCGTAAACGGGCGGTGATTCTTGAGAGAATACCATCGAAGTAATTGGGAAAACAAAAAGATAAGCACGACAGAGAATCTTGTATTTAAACATGGTTTTCTCCGAAACTTTCTGACTCTGCTATGTAGATTTTTTAAGATTTGGGATATAAATGAAATCGCTTTAATAATTCTTTTAAAGAGAATTTATAGAATATAGAGCTAAAATCAAGAAAAACAAATTTATATTTTTTAATCACAAATTTCAAAAAGATGACAATAGATACTCAAATTTATATGCGAAATATGTGTTATTGATAGTTATGGTATGGGTGGGAATGTTCCCTTAATTGCAGGATAGACTGCAGTAAAAAATTTGATTAGGGGAATACCGGGGACAAAATCAACGCAGTGGCCGTGGTTTTGTCCCCGAATCATAGTGCTGTAATTTAGTGGTCTTTTTTTCTCTCATCCGTAAAAACCGGCTGGCCCCAGGCATAAAATTCTTCGGAGCCGCCAGCTTTGTGCGTCCGGGTAAATGTAACTTTTGCCCGAACATAGGAAGATGAATCATCGATCTTAAATTTGGCCTGCATGGTTTTTGAGTGCGAAAGCACTTTGCCTTCCGGTCCGATAAATTCGATAAAAAAGCCGTTTTCTTTTTCATCCACTTTTTTGCCAAAAATATCAGGCGATAGTAGCTCTTTCATCGTGGCAGCTTCGTCGATTTCAATGGAATAAACACCATTATTCACACCGCACTTTTTCAGAAATACACCATTGCTGGAATAAAATTGGCCGTGATTCATCGCCTCGGTAATGGCATCCGGCGTCAGGTTTTGTGATTTTACCATCACCCAGCCACGGCCGGGATTGGATTCATCATCAGCAATTTTTTGGAAATCGTGGGCATCATCTGAGGAAACTCCGTAGATTTTCATGCCTTTTGTCAGCAATTCATCCCACATTTTTTCAGTTGATGGGTGGGTTTCATCGCCATGGTTGCGCACGGAGGGGTGGCCATTGTACAATTCGAACATGTATAGTTTTTTCACCGGCAAAATATCGGCGGCGGTAATTGCCCATTCGTAATTTGGGTGATTGAGAATGGTGTGTCCGTTCGCTGCGATAGCGCCATCCACCTGAAATTGGATGATTTCTGAAACGTGTTCGTGGTTAAAATCCCAGTTGACAAGTGTATCAATATTCATAGCGGTCGAATGGATTACTTTATGCCCGGAAACTTCTTCCCCGGGAATGAGAATAAAATCATCCCGCAGCGGTTGCGGCATTTTTACAGAATCGGGATCAATAAAATGGTTGTGCTCGCTGAGAATGAGAAAATTGTAGCCGCGCTCGTGGTACCAGGCCGTGACAAATTCTGGAGTCGAATCGGCGTGACCGCAAATGACAGTGTGTGCGTGTGTATTGCCACGGAACCAGTGTTGGGCTGGTTCTTCCTGGCTGCAACTTAAAACGGTCGTAAAAATTGCTACTGAAAAAAGAATCCTGAAAATAAAATGCATCAATTCCCTCCCTTGATTTGGAAATAATTTTAACGTGCAATATTATTGGCTGTAAACAGTGCGTGCGCGAATCACTTCGGCGTTATTCTCCCGGCGCGTGAGACTATGGTAAAATTCATTTTGATGGCCATCAACTCCACGACGTCCAATGAGGGTATCGCCCTGAAAAGCCTCGCCTCGAAACTCGATTTCAATTTCAATTAATTGATGCTTGTTTCTTCTGGATTCTGGCAAGTTATCTTCCAGAAGAGCAATAAAAACAGCGTTATTTACATGGCTGTTTATATCGATATCATCTGCCCGGATGGGCAGTTCTGTGGGATTTTCCGCTGTTTCGACTGGCTGCAATTTTTTAAAAGAATCGTTCAATGCACGAACAGGCTTTTCCGGGTGCACGTCTGTAATTTCAGCCGGGAACCGCCGCAGGGGGCGCCGCGATTTTAAATCCATCAAAACCCAGGCACTGGTTGCCACCCCAATTTCTTCATTGTCGACGAAAATCCTAAAATCACGTACAGCAAATAAGCGGTCAATTTGGGCAGGCCAGGTTTCAATGGTTACATTTTCCTGCCAGTTAGGCATTTTGCGCATTTGAACATGCAGCCGTGCCAATACCCAAGTAATTCCATTTTCCATGAGTTGTGGCGATGATACTTTCAGGGCATGGGCATGTTGCCCCGCAGCTTCTTGCAGGTAATTGCACAAGTTGGCCATAGTGAGTTTGCCTGATGGATCGATTTCATAGGCCCGGACTTGAAAGGTATATTTTTGCTTTGTTAGCATCGCAATCGTTTTCTTTTGCAAGAGTGTTGAAAACCTTGTTTGTATTCATCAGGTTTAAGATTAAATTTTTTTCCCAGCCAAACTAAATAGCGTCCATCCGAGATTCCCTGGTTGTGTCATTCCGGTCGCCCTCTTTTTGGCGTACCGGAATCTCCTTAAGCCTACCTCCGTATGAGATTCCGGGATTCGATAAAAAACATCGAACCCGGAATGACAAAAAAGGGAAATTTCCGGATGGACACTCAATAGAAATCCCAGGCAAAGTGTCGAACGGGAACAATTAAGTGAAGTCAAGAAATATCGATATTCGTAACTTGTCCGCTCGACAGAGGCATTACTCACATTTTTCACCACCACCGCCAAAGATTATGGCGACTTCACGGCACACTTCGTAGTGAACACTGATTCCAAGCTGAAAATGTAAATCGATGGCCAGGGGAGAGCTGGTGAAGACTGTCAGTTCCACCGATGCGCTTTGGGTGTTGTTTTCATCAAGGAGAATCGCGGATAATTGATTTGCCAATCCTTGAATATCCTCCGCAATGGTGTTGTTAATCCTTGTAAAAGTGGCGCTGGCAATCGGAATCGGAAATTGAGGGAATAACTTTTTCTTCCCATCGGGCTTTACATAAAATCCTTCAAGGTTCACAAAATAGGCCTGACTCTGTTCAACATTTTCAGAGACTTTGGCAGAAACATTTTCGATTGTCACTTTGGTGATTTGTGCATCATCAGGAATGTTTAGCCCATCGAGCAGATCCGCCCGGGTGATAGTTGTCGGCGGAACATCGCGGCGGCCATCGACAGTGAGTGTGTAAGTTTCATTAAAATTGTAGGTTACAATCGTTTTAAAAAGCCGTTTTTCACAGCCAGTATTTAAAATCATTGCACAGAGAAACAAAAGAGAAAGTAATTTTTTCATAATTATATCCTGAGGTTGTTTTTGCTGTATTTATAATTTAAAACCAACGCCGAGTCCAAGAACATTCGATTGACCCAAAGTGAAATCAGTGTGTAAATTAAAAAGTAGTAAATTGACTCCAAAACCAAAAGTCAGGCGATTCGAGCCTTCAGAATCCAGCTCAAATGAAATTTCTTCAGAGCCGTCTGTGCCCTCAAATTCATAGCGGAGGTCGAGATTGGACTTGCCGTAACCGTATCCGGCATAGAATTCGAAAATGCTTCTCTGCAGGCTGCTTTGAATCCCGAAATATGTGGCATTGGCTTCAACTATATCCCCGAGCTCGAATTTTTGTCTAAAAAATGTCGCTGCAATATCCACCGGGAAAAGTGGAATATATTGGCTAATGCTGTGCCGGACCCCATAACCCAATACTTTTAAGGATCCAAAGTCATCGCCGAGATCAAATTGCATGTAGCGCAACATTGCCTGGGTTCCCATAAACGAGCCAACAGTTAATTGTGGCACTGCCACAGGCAGTCTTTTCACACCAAACCCACCCGGAAAAACATAAGCGGTTCCACCGGTTCCCGGCACTTCCAGGGGTTCCACGTCGCCGAAAATCGTTGGTACTTCGGCTGTTTGTACTGGCTCAAAGAGACCTTCCGTTGTAGCTGTGAAGGTTTTTTGCTCGTCGGTAATTATAGCAGTTGTTGTCTCAATGCTGAGTTCGACATTAATGCCAAATGCTGGAATTTTGGCGCTGTGGTAGAGCCCGCTGTTCAAAGTGGCACCAAATGCATCTGCGAGTGGTTGCATGTAGCCTTTGCCGTTTTCCGATGTGTACCGGGAAACCAAATCTTCAAATTCCTGACCTTGTGCCGGAACGCTAAATAAAAAAAGGAAAAATAACAGGTAGGAAAATTGTGTTGTTCGTTTCGTCATAGTACCTCCTTTTTTATGAAAAAAAAGAAACTTGGAATTTTTGATTGTGTTCTATAAGAAGTTATTATATCTTTTATTAATGAAAATTTGCCCTACAGTTTAAACAAAATTGGTTGAACGGCGTCTGCCAACATGTGGGGCAATGTAGAGAAATTTTGACAGCATGTCGAGGTTTTCGTCATAATGTCTCTCTGCTTTTTTGTGTAACGAAGTATCGAATTTCTTTTCAATATATTGTAATTGTTGATATTATGATAGTTATTTTTTTAAAAAATAATTTTGGCATAATGCTTGATTCAGTTAGAACAATTTTACATATCGATCGTTAGAAGGATAACAGGCGTTGCTAAATACTTTGCTGGCTCACCAAAATAGCAAATTATTGGGGACGCTGAATTATTAAATATGGAGAAATTATGCGACAACTCAAAAAAATATCTCGAAGTTTACAACAGAAACAGATTGAATTTGAGAAGCGCGCTTTTCCCTTGATGGACCAGCTTTACCGTACAGCACTCTACCTCACGCAGGATGAGGTTGAAGCTGAAGATCTGACGCAATTAACATATTTACGGTCCTGGAAGTATTTTGAGCAGTTTGATCCGGATACAAATTTCCGTGCCTGGATTTTTAGAATATTGCGGAATAATTTTATCAACGAATATCGGCGTGTTAAACGCCGTCCATTGCGGGATGATTTTGATAAAGTGGCTCCGTATTTGGCATCAGCAGAGGTGGAAGATCGGCTGGAGTTCAGTTTTCAGGTAAAAGATTATGAGGATGTCTTTGATGACACGATTTCCGAGGCATTAAAAAAGGTCCCGGAACACTACCGCTCCGTCGTCCTGCTGTCAGATGTGAGCAATCTGCCATATAAGGAAATTGCAGAGGTGCTGGAATGCCCAATTGGCACTGTGATGTCCCGCTTACATCGCGGTCGCACGATGCTTGCGCGTTCACTCAAATCGTATGCCGAGTCAAATGGCTATCTTTCTGAGGTTAAATCGTCAATCTTGGATAATCAACCCGTATTTGCGGTTTAAATTAAACGAAATTTGAAAAAAAGGGGACTTTCGAGTTCCCTTTTTTTATGTGAATTTACAACCGCTTGTGCAAATTAGAATGCTCGTACATAATAATTTGGTGTGCGAGTCATCCCGGTTTTCACAACGTAAAATCCCGGGATCTCCTGACATGAAACTCAAACCAGGGAGACACCGGTATTGCGAAATATTGCAATCCGGTACGGCAAATAAGACTGAATAGATAAATATTTTTGAAGACAATCAATTTCGCACAACAGATTAATTTATAAGAAATTAAGTTGATTCGAAAACTTTAGCTTGATTATATTGATTGGCTCTGTTTAAGAAACAAGTTGATTATTATACTGTCTCCAGTCAGGTCATATACCAAGCCATTTGAAGCGTGAAGCGCTTTAGCAATTCCCATCCTTGAAAAAGGAGGGGACAGATTTTGGAGCGTTCAGCGGAAAAATCAGGGGTGGTTTTATGCGATCAGCTACTTTTTTATCAATTTCCAGGCTCATCTCAGCAACCACCCCTCCAACCTTCGCTTAACGCTCCGGTTGATTTCCCCTCCTTTTCAAGGATGGGAATTTAGAAGCGATCGCTGGATAATTCATACCGTTCCTTTAACAGAGCGGATTGATTTTGTTTCCTACTTAAATTTTTCGTTGCCAGCCTTGCTTATGGGGAGCTTATTTTCATCACATAATCCACCCGCTAATTGAGCGATTTACACAGCCAAAGGATTGATTTTTTATGATCAGGATGGTCAAACCATTTATTTTTCTGAGTATCATTGTTTTACTCGTGTACGGCCTTTTAAATCTCCTCATTCTCCTGCCAATTTTAAACAAAAACACCCATGTTTCTACGGTTGAAAATCCGCAAATAAATCAGGCATCGGGTTTAGCTGCAAGTCTGGGAAATCCCGGGATTCTTTGGACGCACAACGACAAAATTTGGGGCAAAGTTATCTTCGCGCTGGATGTGGCAGGGAAAAGTCGTGGCGCGTTCTACATTGATAATCCTAAAATTCGCGATCCGGAAGACCTGGCTGTGGGCCCAGGTCCGCTGACCCAAATCAGCTATATTTACATGGCAGATATCGGGGATAACGATTCGAAACGCAAAGTTAAATCCATACTGCGTTTTCCCGAGCCGGAGGTAAATTGGCAAGCACAAGCCACGCTCGACACGATACGAGCTTATGATACAATCAAGTTCACTTTTCCCGATGGCCCCCGCGATGCCGAAACGATCCTGCTTGATCCTTTGACCCGCGATTTGTTTGTGATCTCGAAAAGAGAAAGGGACGCGCGTGTGTATAAAATTGCTTATCCCCAGAAAATACATGAAATTAACGAAGCTGTTTTTGTCGCAATGATTGGCATGTCGATGGTGGTGTCCGGTGATATTTCGATGGACGGTACAGAAATCCTGATAAAAACGTATGGCTCAGTTTATTACTGGAAGCGTGAAGGCGCCGAGCCCATCGAAAAAGTATTGCAGCGGCCGGCAACGACCGCTACTTATTTTCCAGAACCGCAGGGCGAAGCCATCTGTTGGGCACAATTTAAAAACGGCTATTTTACGATTAGCGAAGAACTTCTTAAAATTCCCTGCCGTTTGGTGTACTATAATTATACTTTCTCCGGCAAAACAAATCGACTGACGCAGGTGCATCTGCCTCAAAAAAAATGACCGGATCGATGTCGATCTACGATTTAGTCGCGTACCCGCATCAGCTATATCCACCGCATGCTTTATTTTTCACTTTCAAATTTCAAAATCGGGTCAATGGCGCTTGTCGCGAGGGGGTGATAGCCATCGCGGGCTTTTTTATAAACGCGACTGGCAAATGCCCGGCCTTCTTCAGTTTGTGCTAAAGACCAATACAGTGGTGCGATAAATTTTACCCGGCCGACGCCTGATAAAAACTCTTCCAAAACCAGATAAGATGGATAGTATCGATTTTTTACTGCAAGCATAAGCCAGCTAAACAAGACTTCGGAATTGCCTGTTTTGCTAAAGGAAAAAGTAGACTCGAGGTCTGACAATTTCTTGTTGCTGAGTTCGGCGGGTAGATTTTTAACGAAATAGCGCCAATGGTGCGATGTCCAGTTTTGGGTTTTGAGATCGCTTGCCGCTGTACCGTTGTTGAACGCGGTAATTTCATTTTTTACCTGTTTTAGCGCGGGCGATTTCACTACAAAATGGTTGCCGGGCAACCCGGGTTCGTAGACCCATTTTTTAAGTTGCAATTTCTCCGCAAGCTCCGCATCCTCTTTTATCAATTTGTCTTCGAAATAAGCGACAAATTTTTCTGAATCCATGGATTGAAAAGAAAATTTGTTAAAATAATTTGTTAAAAACTGGTCCCATTCTTCGCGCCCGATTAACGTTTCCATCGTTCGCAGAAACAGGTGCCCTTTGTCATAAATAATGGCCGTCGGGGTATTATCCGGATCATCTGCCGCCAGATTTTGCCGCAGAGCTGTTACCGGATTGTCCTCACCGTGTTGCTGAATTGTTTGCAAAATATTATCATAATCGAGTTTTGCCAACATTTCCTTGTATTCAAAACCGTAAATCTCTTCCATTATCCGATGCTCAAAATAGGTCGTAAATCCCTCATTTAACCAAATGTCACTCCAGGTTGAGTTTGTCACTAAGTTGCCGGACCAGGAATGGGCGAGTTCGTGGGCGACGAGTGAAACGAGCGATTTGTCCCCGGCGAGAATTGTCGGAGTTGCAAAAGTGAGCCGTGGATTTTCCATGCCGCCAAATGGAAAACTGGGAGGCAGGACGATAATATCATAGCGGTCCCAGCTATAAGGGCCGTATAGTTTCTCTGCTGCGATGATCATTTTTTCGGTATCTTCAAATTCTGCTGCTGCTTTGGCTAAAACCGATGGTTCCGCATAAACTCCAGCTCGCTCGCTGATGGCTTGGAAGGAAATATCGCCCACCGCCAGCGCAATCAGGTAGGAGGGAATTGGTTGCGGCATCTCGAAATGATAGACGCCGTTTTCAACTTTTTCTGTCCCGTTTGCAGCGCTCATTACCGCCATTAATTTCTTTGGAACCGTGATTTCCGCAGAATATGTCATTCGCACACCCGGGCTATCCTGACAGGGAATCCAGGTTCGGGCAAAAACAGGCTGGTTTTGTGTGAATAAAAAGGGAAGTTTTTTGCCGGCCGTTTGGCCGGGTGCTAACCACTGAACAGCGCCGGCCTGCGGGTTGGTGCTGTAATAAACATTGACCTGCTGGGTGTATTTTTTTATCGCGATATAAAGCGGGGAGCCTTTGTATTTTTCCGGATTTCCAAGGCGGAAGGGGGTCTCTTTTTCTTGTTTCCCAAGAGTGATGCGTTCGATATTTAGATCGCTCGTATCCAGAATGAGCGTATCCATGCCTGTGTGGTTGCGAATCTCCAGCCGCGCACAACCGGATAGTTGTTTTGCATTAAAATCAACATTCAGCTCCAACGCCAGATGCTGGACGATGACTTCCTGTGGATTTGACCAGGAGTGAGGATCCTTTGGGATATCCGATAATTCTTTGTTTTTAGCACAGGAAAAAAGCAGTAAAGTAAATATTAGAGTCAGGAAAATTTTAGAATTTACGGATTGAAGGTTGAACATTTTATTTACTCCGTTCAATTTTTAAGATAATGTGTAGCAGCGCCGTGAAGAGAGTGCGCGGTAAAAGTAAGATTCATCGATTTAATGGAATTAATTTAAAAACAAAATATTATCTTCAAAATTATTTCATTAATTATTTGCTGATTGAGCCGTTTTCATCATAAAATGACAGGAATGGTGCTTCCCCGTTTAATTCAATTTTATCACCTGCGAAAAAAAAATACCACACAATCGCAGTTCCTAAATAATGCACCTTGATAATTATTGAAACCGGCAAAAGAATGATGTATTATGCTATCAGCAGGAAAGAAGCAATTATCAAGCGAAAGTATAAAAACGCATGATTTTATCAGATGCACAAACAAAAAAGCTCACGAAAGAGCACGAACGCGAATTAATACGAGCGGCACAAAAAGATCCGGAACACTTCCGGCATTTGTTTAATTATTACCATGACATGATTTTTAACTATGTTTTGCGGCGCACATTTGATGCTTTTAAAGCGCAGGATATCACCTCAAATACATTCCTGAAAGCGCTGGATAATCTGCACCGGTTTCAGTGGAAGGGCGTCGCTTTCTCAGCCTGGCTCTACAGGATTGCAACCAATGAAATTAATCAAAGTTACCGCAATCAACACCGGACAATCCCGCTTTCCGATGAGGTTGCGGGAAAAGTGCGAAGTGATATCCCAACCGATCAAGAGCTACTGCGTGCAGAAGAAAATATGGCGCGCGATGTGAAATATCGCAAGATGCATGCGGCCCTATCCCGGTTGGATAAAAAATACCAAAGCGTCCTGAGTTTGAAGTACTTTGAGGGCAAATCGACGAAAGAAATTGCTGAAATATTGGATATTTCGATTAATACCGTGAAAACACACACCCGGCGGGGGTTGATGAAATTGAGGGATGTTCTATGAACAAAGAGTTGCAGGAAATTGAAGATAAGCTGCGTGAAAGCCGGCTGCCAGACACCGATTTTTCCAAGTCTCGCTATGAAACCTGGCATCGGCTGATAAAAGCCCAACGTGAGCGGCGGAAGCCCAAAACCTTCTCCTTTTTAAATAATTGGGTCTGGACTTTCGCTTCATTAATTATCATCGCACTGGGCATAATTATCATGTATTATCTGTCATCACTTTAAAAATCTGAATTATACTCAGACCTTTTTTATCCCGGAATAACAATCCTGAATTTAAATTTTCTTATTTATATCCGAAAAATGAATACCCTGATTTGTTAATTCTTGCAGAACCGGATTGTAAATTTGCGGCAAAACCGGAATCTGAACTCCACTCAAATTTATCGTGCCTTCGAGAATGAAACGGGCAGCAATCGCAGCAGGATAAGCAACGGTGCGCGCCATAGCAGAAGTCCCGTCAGGCCGCCCGTATTCGATTAAGGAGCTGAGCCAATTATGCCGTATTCCTGCTTTCTCATAAATAAAATCATGATGCAAAACAACCATATCGCGTTCATTCTTCGCAAATGACATTTTTTCGATCATCAGAGAAACAAGGAAATCGATCGCGGATGTATTTTCATTGTGCCTGTTTTCCGGCGTGTTTTCAAACAAACCAAGCCAGTCGAAGCGCTCTTCGATTTCCTCAGTCCAGAATTGCCCAGCCCTTTCTTTAAAAATCTGGCGCAGACCGGTTCCGTTGGGAATATGCAGCAGTTGCCGCAGTAATTTATCGCGCGATAATTTTTCAGCAGACTTTTGTGATTCACTATCAAAAAAACCAATTTCCCGCAAGGCGGCCATCGTTTTTACCCACCCGGGAAAACGCAGTGTACAGCGAACCAGGGTTTCGATTCCTTCAAGTTTATAGCGCGAAATATAGGGAAGGGAATCGCGGTTGGGATAGGCCTCAAGATTAAATTTATCGACTTGCAACGGCCAGGTTTGTTCCCACATTCGGTCATTTTCCACATCGACTATTTGATTTTTATCGAAAAACTTGGCGCCATTTTGAGCGGCGAGCAACACACCTTTGGGGCTCCATGAAAATTTATAACGCCACGGATTCGTATTTGCTTCCGGGGCTGCCAAACCACCACAGTAGGATTTAAAACTGCTTATTTTTCCGCCATCTGCTTTAATTTTATCGATGACCTGCATTGCGGACATATGGTCAATTCCGGGATCGAGTCCCATTTCTTTGAGAATGACGATGCCGGCTTCTTTTGCTTCCGTATCAAGTTTCCGAATTTCCGGTGTAACGTAGGAAGCCGTAATCAGTGGCGTTCTAAATTTGATGCATGCCTTCGCGATTTGCAAATGCAAAGTATAAGGCAAGAGGCTGATGGCAAGATCAGTTTGCTCGATCAGTTGTTCCAGTTTTTCATTTTCGCGGATGTCGAGTGAAACAGCCTGTGTTCGGGCACGATTCCCGGACACGCGCTCGGCCTGTTCCAAATGGACGTCTGCAACAACAAGTTCAAACTGTGTATTTTTTAGAAGATAATTAACGAGCGGCTGAGCAACATAACCAGCGCCGAGAACAAGAATTTTTTTCATTATTGCCTCCAACAATCCAACCAACAACTTGTTTTTTCACACAGCCACGTGTAAAAAAATTCTGATTTAATGTGAGCACGCTAATTTGCACTACAGGTTGCGGTTAATAATCTGATCTTTATTTTTCACCGCTTTGCGTTTGTGTACAGTTTCGGAATCCTATAAAAATTTCTGTAAATATTTATATTTTGGTGTGAGCTCGCCTCTGTGGGTAATTATGGCGTTTTTAATTGGCATTGGTAAATTCAAATTTTCGAAGGTCACCTCAAAATTGCAGTTTGCCATATCCGGGACGAAGGGCGACAAAGCGTTGCCAAATTCAGAAGCGGCTTCTCGCGGAATTTCGCTCGGTAATTTATCAACGGCCAAAACGATGGGGCCATTGCCGTGAACGCCAAACTCGATTTTATTTTTTTCCGGCAGATAAACATAAACCGGATTGTCCGACTTTGTCGCCTGCAGGTTGAATTCCACCGATCCCTCAATATCGCAGGAAATATCGCCAACAACACGGATCAGCGGTTTCTTTGGTTGAGAAAATAATTTCTTGATAAATGATTTCGTTAAAATTTTTGGCAGGCCCGGCGCCCAAAAATTTCCATTAATTATTATCGTGAGATGTTCGACGTAGTTTTCAAAAATGGCGTGGTAATTCCCTGGATTGGCAAAGTAATCTTTTTCCACAAACGGGGTGCCCGCGGTATTGTGCTCCAACCAGTCTTTGAGATTGAAAACGACTTTTTGAACATGGTTGCGAGAAATATTTTCAGTGAATTTTTCTTCAAGCAATTCTGCCGGATCAAAATCTTGTACAGGCAACAGGTTTGCAATATCAACGGCGCCCTGCGTGACATTTCCCTCTCCCAAAAGAGCGATGACAACCGGCGGATGATTTTCGGGAAGTTCGGCAGATTTCAAAACACGCCCGACCTCAATTATGGCTTCCCTGGCTTCTATTAAACTGTCATATTGGTTGGCTTGTTTTATACGGGTAAATGGCGAATCGATATTCTCTGCACGCATGCGTTGGCCGAAGGTCCACAAGGAATTGATCATGCCGGCGTAACCGGCAAATTTACCAAAAAATATCAGCCGGCGGCCCATGGCATCTTTGATAGATTCATATTCGATGAGCGTCACTTTTTGTCTGAGAATTTCCTTGAGCAGGGGCATGTTATAGTCCTGGCCCTTTATCGTATGCGAAAAAAAGACATGTGGTTTTCCGGGATACAAATCTTTTATCGGGACTTCCTTCACGCCAAATATAACATTGCAATTACCAAGGTCCTCAGTTATCCGGGCGCCAGCCTCAATATAGGCTTCCTGATTAAAAATCCTGTACGCCGAGGGCTGAACATGGACTTCGATACCATCGTTTTTTACGAGAGATTGCACGTGCTCAGGTGTCAGAGCGGCGCGTTTTTCGGTTGTGTCTTTTGTCTCGCTGCGAATGCCAATAATCCCTATCATAAAAACGACCCTTTAATATAGTGGTTCCGTATTCGTAAAATGCACCCCCACTGCTACAAATGAATTGTCGTATGGGGCTTTAAATAGTTCAATTTTCGGATGCTAATATAATAAATCAACCCCACTGAGTCGAGAAAAATAAAAAGAAAATTTAGATGGTTAATTTATTTAAATAGCCGGCCAAAATTACCTGAAGATATCAGGTCAATTGCAGATTATGTTTACAGGATTAAGATAAATATGGGGCGACATGTTTGGGGAAGAATTAACTTGTTTGGGAAGATCATGCCATTGGAAAAACTAGAAGTCGAAATTTTGCTCCTTAAATTCCCTGACTGCTTGTATCGCCCGATCCGGATAGTCGGAAATGATGCCGCGTACACCCATATTCAGTAGTTCCATCATTTTTTCTTTTTCGTTGACAGTCCAAACATAAACCGGAAGGGCATTTCTACGCAGGGCTGCTTTTATGAATCTTTTGGAAACAACGCGTAATTCGCCTTCATATTCAGGGACTTCCAATGCGTGGACGGGTAGCGCGTAAAACCGTGCAAGTCCCAATAGTTGTAAGGCAAAAAATTTGGCGATTTCAGCTCTGCCTGCGGAGGTGGCAATTCGCGGGCTCAGAGTCCGGGTTCGAATGACAACACGTGTAAAAAACGAACCGATCATAATCCGGTCTGCTGCATTGTACTTCGAAATAAGCGCCAATAAGTCATTGGCTGCATCCGGATTGCATTCCTTGATTTCGATGTTGAGTTTCATCTGGGGGAATTGCTGCAAAACTTCTTCAAGCGTCGGCACAACGATCCCGAGTCCGCGAAAAGGGAAAGTTTTGTGATCATTGCTCCACCTGTAACCGGCATCAAGCGCCTGAATTTCGGCGAGGGTAAAATCGCGGACATAGCCGCTGCCATTTGTTGTGCGGTCCACAGTTGTGTCGTGCATGATCACGAAAATGCCGTCTTTTGTGCGCTGGGTATCAAACTCGATGGCGTCAACATTGAGCTCTCTCGCTTTGTGGAAGGCAAAAAGCGTATTTTCCGGCCATAAACCACGCCCCCCACGGTGTGCAATAACCATAGGATCTTCGGGATCTGTAAAAAAATGGGAAGGTGTTTTTATCATTCTAATCCGAATGTACAAAAGAAGGAGAGTCGAAAGCGTGATGAATGTGCTCCAAAAAAAGGAAGAAGCTAACATGAGAGTCCAACGCGAATTTTGTGGGTATTATTATTAATTATTAACACGAATAATATTAATGCTCAATCGGTTGTGCAATATTAAAGAAATCCATTTAAAATTTTCTAATTCTGTCATCCTCGAATGTTTTTATCGGGGATCCGGTGCTTGTACAAATATGGATTCCCGCTAAATGCTTGCGGGAATGACAGGTCGAGGAAACGAAAACAGTAATTAAGATTTTTTTTGCACAACGAGTTAATGCTCAGGATGTTTCCCGGGCCATTCGTCTTTGAGCAGGCCGTAGACAGATTGATCGAGCAATCGCCCGTTTTTGATAATATCTTTTCGTAAAGTGCCTTCTTTTTTAAATCCGGATTTTTCCAGAATATGTGCAGATGCCGGATTCCATTCAAAAACATACGCGAAAATTCGCTGCAATTGCATTTCTTTAAAGCCATAATTTATCATCAAGGGAATTGCTTTGCTCATAATTCCCCGGTTCCAAAATGGCTGAGCCAGCCAGTATCCCAGTTCGGCGGCATGGCATTGCATGCCACCCTGCTCTTTCAGACCAATCGAGCCGATTGCCTCTTCTGCATTTGCGATGACCAATTTTGTCGGCAGAACCTGGGAAATAGACTCAGCCAGCCACAGTTGCACATCGTGCTCCGTGAGAGGATAGGGAAAAGAATCTCGCAGGTTTTTCGCAATTTCCTTGTTATTGCCGTAGCGTGCCAGGTCTACTGCATCTGCAAATGTGCCCGGACGAATATAATATTTTTCATCAATCCTTAAATGCATTCCAGAAACAAATCGATCCGTTTAAATTAAAATAAGTTGGAAAAAATTTCCACAGCGCCAACCCAGGTGCCGATCATGCTGCCGATTCCGGATAAAATGAACACCAGGAATATCCGCAATAATTTGTTTTGCCACCATTGTGCCGGGGAGCTAAAATCCTTGCTGACGCTCTGAAATTCCCGCACAACCGGTGGTTTAAAATAGGCTTGCACAAATGCCGTGACATATCCCGCACCGATTACCGGAGTCAGGCTGGTAAATGGCGCAGCGACGAACGCTGAAATTATGGTAATCGGATGCGCCAGCGCAATAATAGTTCCAATCATGCTTGGCAAACCGTTGGCGATAATCCAGTAAAGAGCATTGTCGCCGGCCGCCTCCGGGCCTTTTTGAAAACCGATGTATACGATGGATGCGATGATCAACACCGGGATACCCCAGCCGACCCATTTCCATGCCGGAGAAACGGGCGGTATAATTTCGATTTCTGCCAAATCCCGGGGCTGGTGATTTTCCAGCGATTGGATGATGCCGCTTACGTGGCCGGCTCCAACAACCGCAACGATTTTTTCGCCCTCGGCAGCCAGCATTTTTTGCGTTAAATAAGTATCCCGCTCGTCGATGAGAACTTGTTTGAGAACCGGCATCGCTGCGCCAAGTTCCTGCATCAATTCGTTGAGCACGTCCTTCTGTTTGATTTCGCTCAGTTGTTTTTCAGATATTTCCGGGTTTTCCAGGACGCCAACCAGCCCGGATGACATGAATTGCATTTTTTTCCAAAAGGACATGCTGTTCCAGGCGCGCCGCAATGTGATACGGATATCGCGATCGCATAAAGCGATTGGAATCCCATTTTCGTCGGCCACTTTTGTCGCCTCTAATAATTCGAGGCCGGGGGTGACGCCTAACTTTTCACCAAGCCTTTTTTGGTATGAGCCGAGTAGTAAATTAATGAGCAGTGTCGCCAGTTGTTTTTGCCGGATGACAGATTTTAAATCGAGCTCTTCCCATTTCTGTTTCTGTGACAGTGCTTTATAACGCTGTGCATCGAGCTCAACGCAGACACAGTCTGGTTTTTCATTTTCGACCACCTGTCTGACAAGATCAGCCGATTCCTGTGAGATGTGGGCTGTACCGATGAGTATAAATTCACGGCCCCTGATTTTCACTATTTGCACATCTTCCGGATAGTTTCGTTGCGTGGTCTCAGTTATTGGCATTAAAAAATAATCTCCTTGTATTAAAATCCCCGAACAGGACTTTTCTCAATTCTTACTGCATTTGAACTTGCTCGATCGGCTTCTCTTGAATTGGGTAATAAAAACAAAATTGAACTGATTCGATTTACTCGGCTGCACGCACAAGATGCATTGCATCGGTTTTAACCAACGAAAAAGATAGGGGTTGCATCCCTTAAATGAAATAGTTTTCTATTGAAATCTCAAAAATTTGATAACCAGTGACGGAGACGGTGGAAACGCGCCTTTCATCGAATTATTTAAGGCTGTCATAATTCAGATTTTTAAAGGATTTTTTTTAATAATTGATATGAAAATTTGCCAAACGAATTTCGGTTATCAGGACGGTTCGAAATTACAGCAAACATTTTGCTGGTTGAATTGTCAACTTGCAATAAGGTTTAATAAATCAAATTTTGTAACAATTTGAATGCGCTGGCGTAAGTTTTTTTGATCAGATTAATCTTTACTCGCCACGGTTCAATTTTAAAGATTTTGGAGGAATAAATGCAAAAATTATTTCTTGCTCTTCTTCTCGCCGCCATTTCAATCCCATTCTGGACATGTTCAAAAAACGGTGAAGCAGACACCGGCCCCAAATCTGTGGAAGTGACTCGCCAAACCATTACCGATAAAGCGCTTGCTGTTGGAACCCTCGATCCGGAAAATGAAATTTCGGTCAAATCGAAAGTGTCTGGCGTCGTAAGTAAACTCTACGCCGATGCGGGGGATTTCGTGAATGCGGGAGACCTGTTGCTGGAAATAAAACCCGATCCAACACCGATGGAACTGGCGGAGGCGACACGCTCACAAGAAATTGCGAAAATAACTTTACAGAGCGCTCAGCGTGAGCTCATTCGCATAACTGAGTTGCGGGATAGAAAACTTCTTTCCAGTAAAGAGTATGAAGATGCGAGAAAGTTATTCGATGAATCAAATATCCGGCATAAAATGGCCAAAGAAAAACTGGCAATTTTGGAGAAGGGAAAGGTCAGCATCGGAGGCGTAAATATTGAATCCGTTGTGAAAGCGCCAATCAGTGGATTTATTCTTGAAAAATCCATTGATATTGGCGATCCCGTCGTACCGTTAACATCTTATCAGGAAGGCACTGTTTTACTTACTATGGCGGACATGGCGTCGCTGGTTTTTAAGGGCTCAGTGGATGAAATTGATGTTGGTAAACTGCAATTGGGTATGGAAGCGCAAATTGATGTTGGTGCAATCCCGGGGCAAAATGATCTTTCGGGTGTGTTAAAAAAAATATCACTCAAAGCACAAAAAGAAGACAATGCGACCGTTTTTCCAATTGAAATCAAGCTCAATCCATCGGATAAAATCGTTTTACGGGCAGGCTATTCGGCCAATGCCAATATCATAATCAAACGTAAAGAAAATGTTCTGACTTTGCCGGAGCGGGTGGTGACATTTCGCAATGATTCCGCTTTTGTGCGCATTCAAAATGGTGGAGAATCCGAGGACGGGGAGGAAGTATTTGTTCGAACAGGGCTTTCCGATGCCATAAATATTGAAATCGAAGAGGGGCTGCAAGAAGGGCAGAAGGTGTTGGAAAAACCTGTTAAGTCAATCGATTAGGAGCCCGTGATGCATTTATCCACCAATCTTAAATTGCTTTTCAGTGATCTCCGGGCACAAAAACTGCGGACTCTGTTGACGATTTTCGGTATTATGTGGGGAACGATGTCTGTTATTTTATTGCTTGCTTTCGGGACTGGAGTTGAAAAACAAAATATAAAAAATATGGCTGGAATCGGGGATGGCGTTGTCATTCTTTGGGGTGGAAAAACAGGCATGCCATTCAATGGATTTAATAAAGGGCGCGATATTCGCCTCAAATATGAAGATGCCCAATTGTTGCGCCGCGAAATCCCCGAAATTGGTTTAATCAGCCCGGAATATTCCACCTACAATGCCCGTGTTCGCGGCCCGGAAAATGTCGATCAGACAAATATCACCGGCATCATTCCTGAGTACGAAGATATTCGCAATATATTTGTGCAGGCTGGCGGTCGATTTATCACCGATCACGACATGCAAAACAATGTGCGGGCAGCGGTCATCGGTGATAAAATCTGTAAATTCCTCTTTGGATCCACGGAAAATATCGTTGGGGAAACTGTTGAAATTAATAAAATTCCGTTCGTCATCGTCGGCATAACCCAGAAAAAAGTGCAAAATTCCAACTACAATACCCGCGATGAAAACCGGGTATTTATTCCTGCGACGACGTTCAATGCGATATTTGGCCATAAGTATGTCGCAAATATTGTATACAAACCTGTTTCCCCGCTGTTCAGCGAATCCATTGAAAGCCGGGTGTACGAAACCCTCGGCAAAAAATACATTTTCAATCCTGCCGATGAAGATGCATTATGGATTTGGGATACAGCCGAGTTTCAACAAATATTTGTCGCATTTATGCTCGGTTTCAAAATATTTCTCGGTATAATTGGCTCGTTCACACTCACTGTCGGCGGCGTTGGTGTTGCCAATATTATGTATGTGGTGGTTCGGGAACGGACCAAGGAAATTGGCATAAAACGGGCAGTTGGCGCACGGAGGCGGAATATCCTGTTTCAGTTCATTTTTGAGACTTTTATAATTGTCACAATTGGGGCGGTCATCGGTTTTGCCATGGCTGCCGGATTAGTCGAAATTTTGCAGATGCTGCCCGAAGAAATGGTGGAGGCGGTTGGCACACCGCAACTTTCCACCAGTGTTGCCATTATCAGTATAATTCTGTTGGGTCTGGTTGCTTTGTTTGCCGGTTATTTTCCGGCACGACGTGCCTCTGTTATTGATCCGGTTGATGCATTGCGAACTTAATAAATTGGAATTCTTCGGTCAAAAAGAAAGTTGAAATTTATGAAAACCTGGCTTCTCATACAGGAATTTCTTTTCGATTTAAAAAATCAGAAAACACGTGCATTTCTCACGACATTTGCTGTTGCCTGGGGTACTTTTTCTGTCGTCATGTTGCTGGCATTCGGCGAAGGGCTTTCAACGCAAATGCGCAAGGGCATGCTGGCAAATGGCGATAGCATCGTGCGGATTTATGGCGGCAATTCCTCGGTTGAATTTAAAGGATTGCCCAAAGGCCGATCGATTCGTTTGCGCGCAGAAGACGCACAATTATTGATGGAAACCAATCCTGATATCGATTTGGCAAGCCCGGCTTTTGGCCGCCGCCTCGCAGCGGAATATAATGGCAAAACGACGACATCCGGGTACACTGTGGGTGTGAATCCGGCATTTGAAGAAATGCGGCGAATGCATCCAATCGCCGGTGGCCGGTTTTTGAATGATTTTGATTTAAACGGCAAGCGTCGCGTCGCATTCATGGGCGCTAAAATAGCAAAACAGCTTTTTGGTGATGAAGATCCCATCGGCAAAGAATTTAAGCTTGAAAGTTTCACTTTCAAGGTTGTTGGGACCATGGCGGAGAAATTTCAGAACAGCATGAGCAACGGGCCCGATGACCGCAGGATCGTCATTCCTTACACGACTTTTACCTCGATTTGGCCGCATCGGCGCGTCTGGTTTATTGCGGTTCGACCGCGCATTTCCGATCTTAATATGTCCGTCCGTCAACGGGCGCTGGAAGTGCTCGGAAAAAAATACCGGTTTGCTGCCTCAGACGACCGGGCGCTGTATTTTAATGACAGCATTGAAAATGCGAAAACAACGCGCAGAATTTTTGATGGAATGCAGATATTTCTCGGGGCGGTGGGCGGCATGACACTTTTTATCGCCGGGGTGGGCATTGCCAATATTATGTATGTTGTTGTGCGGGAGCGCACCCGTGAGATTGGCATCAAAAGGGCGATCGGGGCGCGGCGGCGACACATTGTGGCGCAGTTCATTTTGGAGTCTGTGTTGCTTACGGGGCTCGGAGGAGTGCTCGGTTTGGCTTTTGCCCTGTCGATCATTGCACTATTTAGTCTCATTCCAACGGCGGGAAACCAGGCATTGGAAATGATCGGCACGCCCAATTTTTCGCCGGGAATTGCGGCGTTCACCATCGGAACACTGGTTTGCATCGGCCTGTTTGCCGGGCTCTATCCGGCCAGAAAGGCTTCGAGAATCGAACCTGTGGATGCTTTGCGTTACGAATAAATGCGTGTCCCCTGCAACTGAAAAATAGGCATCAATTTAGCCGTGCCTGAGTCCATTTTTGCCACTCAGGCCGGCTGCTCCCAGAAGAGTTCCTCAAACCAAAAATCTGAATTCCAAACTATTTACTTGAATTACTCACCGGAATTCCGCTCCTTATTTATCTTTATTCCAGGCCCCTAATCCCTGATTATTGCTGCAGGGACAAAAATCGATTATTAACTCAAGCTGTGGAGCTATACATGAACATACTCATAAATATTCTCATCGGTTTTGTTGCGTTGATGCATTTTCTTTTCCTTATTCTGGAAATGTTTCTCTGGAATAAACCTGTCGGCTTAAAAATTTTCGGATTGAAAAAAGATTTTGCTGAAGCATCAAAATCTCTCGCGGCGAATCAGGGGCTTTACAATGGTTTTCTTGCAGCGGGATTGATTTGGGGGTTGGGGCTTGGCGCGGCGGGCTTCGCAGTGAAAGTTTTTTTTCTGGTTTGCGTTTCGTTCGCCGGTATTTTCGGGGCAGTTACGGTCAGCCGAATGATATTTTTTATTCAAGCCTTGCCGGCGATCACCGCGTTGGTTTTGCTCGGTCTGATTTGAAATTCGAACAAATATATGTTAAAATTACAATAATCTATCAGGACTTTTAAATGAACAATGCAGATTTTCGGCAGCATGCGCATATTCTCGTTGACTGGATGGCAGATTATCTCGAAAATATTGAACAATATCCGGTAAAATCGCCGGTTTCGCCGGGTGAAATTTATGAAAAATTACCAGATTTCCCGCCTGAATCCAGTGAGTTGATGACAGCCATCGTCGATGATTTTAAGAAGATAATTTTACCCGGTATGACCCACTGGCAAAGTCCCAACTTTTTTGCTTATTTCCCGGCCAACTCCAGTTATCCTTCTATTTTAGCCGAAATGCTGACTGCAACGATGGGCGCCCAATGTATGATTTGGGAGACATCGCCGGCTGCTGCGGAGTTGGAAGAACAAGTGATGAACTGGCTGAAAAAAATGCTCGCATTGCCATCCCATTTTGAAGGTGTAATCCAGGATACAGCGTCGTCGGCCACCTTGTGCGCAATCCTGTCGGCGCGGGAAAAACAGTCTGCATTTAAGGTGAATTTTGATGGATTTAGCCATAACGATTTTCGTGTTTATTGCTCAAATCAAACACATTCATCAATCGATAAAGCTGTGCGGATTTCGGGCATTGGCCAGAATAATCTCATTAAAATCGAGGTTGATGAAAAATTGGCGATGGAGCCGGATAAATTGGAAAAAGCAATTCGGGCTGATCTCGCCGATGGAAAAAAGCCGCTGTGCGTCGTCGCAACGCTTGGAACGACGGGCACAACGGCGGTTGATCCTCTTGCGGACATCGCCAAAATATGCCAAAAATATGGTATCTGGCTGCATGTGGATGCGGCTTACGCAGGAACCGCTCTGGTTTTACCTGAGTTTCGCTGGATGAGCGCAGGACTGGAATACGCGGACAGTTTTGTTGTCAATCCCCACAAATGGATGTTCACCAACTTCGATTGTTCGGCTTATTTTGTAAAAGAAAAGGACGTTTTAGTACGAACATTTGCAATTTTACCCGAATATTTAAAAACACAGGTGCAGGGCCGGGTCAAAGATTACCGCGACTGGGGCATTGCGTTGGGACGCCGTTTCCGCGCTTTAAAACTGTGGTTTATGATTCGGAATTTTGGTGTGCGGGGAATTCAGGAAAAAGTACGGTTTCATATAAAAATAGCCCAAAATCTCTCCAAAAAAATTGAACAGCATGTCGATTTTGAACTCATGGTGCCAACAGTTTTAAATGCCCTCTTTTTTAGATATAAACCAGAGACGGACCAGGATTATGATGTGAATTCATTGAACGAACGCCTGCTGCAAGGACTGAATGCCAGTGGTTCCATTTATTTAACCCACACCAAAATAGACTCGGAATTTGTTATTCGCATGGTTATCGGGCAAACCTACGTAATGGAAAAACATGTGAATAATGCCTGGAAATTAATTCAGGATGTGGCTGGCGAATTGTAAAATTAGATGTGGACAAGGGAAAACCCTCCCGGCAAGACTTCCGGGAGGTTCAATAGTACTTATGTTGTGGCTGCTTTTTCCGCACTCAGTGCTGGGAATTTATTAAAAAGGGCAACGCCCGCAAAACCAACTGCGAACATTATCAAGCTGTAAAACATGGCTGCGAGCGTAAGTTCCGGAATGCCGAGAATTGTTGCGGCAATATAAAGAGCCAGTGTCCCATTTTGGATGCCGACGCTTATCGAAATCGCTCGGATCTGAGCCGGGGTTGTTGAGAAAACTCTGGCAACGACCAAACCAATTAGAAAAGCTAAAAAGACGAGTAGAAGTGATGCCGGGGCCACGGTCATTAAATTATCCATCAGAATATCCCGGTGTTTGATGACGAGAGCGACAATTACCAAAACCAGAAAAATTGTTGAAAGAGTTTTTACCAGTTTTTGCATGCGAGTTGCCAAAGCATCATTTTTATATTTAATAAACATGCCGATGGAAATTGGAATGATTGTAATTGCGAAGAGCTCGATAATCGTTTTCATGATGTCCAGTTTGATTGAATCAGCGCCTTCAATCGTTAAGATTAGCGCAGCTGCGACTGGAAACCAAAATGGTGTGATGATACTAACGATAACTGTGAGCGTTACTGCTAACGCTAAATCCCCTTTTGCCAGCAGAGTGAACAGGTTCGATGTTACACCACCGGGGCTGAGTGCGATGATGACGAAGCCGGCACCGATTAATGGTGATGAAAATTCAAAGAGATAAAATCCAATCCAGATTCCTAACAATGGTAATAATAACATTTGTGCGATAAGGCCGGCAATTACGGATTTTGGTTTAATAAATAGCAGTTGAAAATCCGTTTTTTTTAGCTCCAACCCGATGCCAATCATGATGGTTGCCAGGGCCAAAGGTAAAATTACAGCGCTTAGAAATGAACTCTCCACTTGACTTCCTCCGGTTTTGTAAATAGTTATACTATCTAAGTCAAATTAATCTAATAAGCATTTCTACTTAAACCAAACGATTTCTACCTGAATGAAATTTTTAATTGCCGATCGCGATGGATTGCAGCCGAATTGGGCGGAGATGAGGTACATAGATTTATTTATGTAGCGGGAATTTTACAGCGGGTCGAAAGTGGGTAAAATAAAAAAACCCCGGTTGGAATTACCGGGGTTTGTGCAATAAAAACTAAAATTATAGTTTAGTGACGTTAGAGGCTTGCAAGCCTTTGCCGCTTTCTTCTATTTCAAATTCTACTCTGTCACCTTCTTCAAGTGTTTTGTAGCCATCACCTTGGATAGCTTTGAAATGAACGAAAACATCATCACCTTCTTCTCGGGTGATAAAACCATAGCCTTTAGAGCTGTTGAACCATTTAACAGTTCCAGTTTCCATCGAATTGATCCTTACTTTGTAAATTTGTCAAGCTGTACATCTGTGTTCTCTGCCTATTCCGGGCAAAAAAAAACCGCAAAAACAACCGTACTTTTTAGCGTGTTTTAGCGAGTCTCTTTTTTTTGAAGGTCATCAAAAAAGCCGTAATCGTAAATAGAAGAAGGCGTAAAACAAGTACAATGAATTGAACATAAGTTAAAACCAGATAAATAAAAAACAACTACTAATTTCATATTTTTGAGTAAATCGTATAAAAAACAAGAATATCGTTAGGATTTTGCTTGAAAATTCAACCAAATTGTCATCCTCATAACAAATTATTCGATGTTTTTATCGTCATCCTGCGACAGTCAGCCGGTTTTCTACAAATCGCGCCAGTTTTGTATTAAACATATTAATGAACTCTTAGTCATTTAAACTATAATTCATTCCTGAAACCGGAATATCAGCCACAGGCGCCGTAGTTTTGAAATACCACGACGCACGCGCATTAAAAAAAATGAAGTAGAAATGTGCCATTTATCCGGCGTTACTCCTCCGTTTCAGGAAGGTGATTAATTATCACACATGTGCAATCCCCTTTTGATTTTACACGACGGGTTAATCACACAGTTTTGTAGTTCAACCGGAGGAACAAAATGAAAAAATTACTAGTCGCTCTTTTGTTGTTGTTCGGTTCCAGTGTTCAAGCCGTTCCTGACGAGATGGATCAAAAAATAATGCAGCTTCTGTTCAATGCCGAACTGAGCCAAGCTGATTCACTGATCAACCACCAAATTGCCGCACAGCCGGATAACCCCAAATATTATTTTCTCAAAGCCCATTTTAGCTTTTATAGCCGGTATTTCTCCCAGACAAATGTACCCAGGGATTCAGTTTTGCAGGTAATTGTCTCGGCAGCAGAAAAAGCGGTTGAACTTGGTAAAAAACTTGAAAAGACAACAGAAACCAAGTTTATCCTCGGTTCATCGTACGGCTTATTGAGCCGTGCCTACATCATGCAGCAAGAACTTTGGGATGGATATTGGGCCGGGATAGACAGTCGCAGCCTGCTGGAAGAGGTTATAGAGGAAAATCCGGAATATTATGATGCATACATTGGGTTGGGGGTCATTCATTATTATCCATCACGATTGACAGGCTTTAGAGCGTTTTTGGCGTGGCTCGGCGGCATGTCTGGCGATCGGGAAAAAGGATTGCACTACTTCGAAATAGCTGCAACTCAGGGCGACCTGCTGAAATTGGAAGCTTATTTTATTCTTGGGACTATGTACCGTTATTTGGAAGGCGATTTTCAGCAGGCAGAAAAATATTTGGGCTGGCTTGCAGAGCATTTCCCCGATAACAGGTTTATTGCGACGCAATATTCGCAAGTCCGCCTCAGCAAAATGGTTGAAGAGCAAGGTGTCGAATTTCTCGTAGCTGGCATTGATAGTTTGCGGGAGGTGTATGCAATTAATAATTCCGGTGTTTTAAATATCATGGCATACAATTTCATGGGACGGGAATTATATGATCAAGCGCTGCCGCTTTTTGAGTTAAATATAAAATTGTATCCGGATCAGGCGAATCCCTACGATAGTATTTCTGAATGCCTGGTAAATATGAATCGAAATGAAAAAGCGATTGAGTACGCACGAATCGGTTTAGAAAAATTGCCGGCCGATTCCACGATCAACGAGGATTTTCGCAACAATTTGAAGGAATTAATGGAAACACGTTTGAAAGATTTGGGAGCCCAGCCGAATATTTAGATTCTTGAAGAGTGGCATTAGTTTAACGCAAGCAGGCGGAAAAATTTGTTTAAAATAAAGCGGAGGCACGCCCTCCGCTTTGTAATTTAATTAGATTTTTAATCCGATTTGCTGCATCAGTGAAGAAAGGTCTTCGGTAAGCGCTGGAATACTCGACAACAGATTATTCCCTTGTTCGGCAATCCAGGGATCGGCGGCGGTTTTCGCTTTCACCCTGCCATCAATTCCTAATAAAATCCGCCATTGTTCGAGCCAGTTTTTATTGTACTCGACCAATAGTGTGCCGGATTCTTTCCCTTTTAAAATCTGGGCAGCAGCTTTTGTCAGGTCTTGGACTTCCAAAAAGCCGCCATTCATTCCCTGAATTCCGACTGGACTGGTCATATGCGTCGCGTCGCCGGCGAGCCAACAGGTGTATTTGCCGTAGGAATCCGCAAGTCGACGCTCAAAACGAACCATATGCCGCCAGCGAATCTCTTCGATTTTTCCTTTAAACCACGGTGCGCGGCTGTCTAACATATCACGTAAAAATTCTTCCGTGAGTTTCGGATATTTTCCGGTTCCAATCTGAACTTCGTAGCGTTCTTTTATGCGACTTTCTTGTGATGCTTCCGTGTCCATAAGCTGAAAACTCCAACGGCAGAAACCATTTGGCAGCGGCCAGAGCGCATTTGCTGATCCGTTGGCAAAAGCGATAGACATTTCATTTTGTAAATCTACGTCCGTTTTAAATTCAAATACAGCGAAATGTTGTGTCTCTCCAACTGTATCGAAGTTTATATCCAAAGAGCGCCGCACAAAGGAATAATGACCGTCGGCTCCAATCACAAAGGGGATTTCACCACGAATAGATTTTGTTACTACTTGCTCAGTGCGAGAAATTATGTAGCCAAGCGTATCTGTTTCCAATTTGTCAATTATCACATCAGCATGGGTTTCACTGGCTGTCATGTGCGCCAGCCGGTGGTGCCACATAACTTTAACGCCCAGTTCCAAAAGAGCATCTTCCAAAACTTTTTCAAGTATATTTTGCCGAATAACAGTCACAAATGAGTAATCTTCTTCCAAATCGGCAATATTGATTTTAGCTTTTTGTTCTTTTTCATCATAAATACCAATGGATCGCACTTTATGACTGTGTTCGAGAATCCTATCGAGCAAGCCTAAATGTTCAAATATTTTTAATGTTTTCGCATGTAATGCAAGTGCGTAGCTATGGCCGGCACGTTGCCATTCTTTATCGATGATTTGAACGACAATGCCCTTTTTTGTTAATTCAAGGGCAGCCATTAAACCTACCGGTCCTGCTCCGACTACCAGAACTTCCGGTTTCTTTTTGCCAAACATATTAAGCCTCCGCAAAATCGAGTTTGAAAATTGAATTTATAAGTTAGTAGTTTCTGACTAATGGCATTGAGCAGGATTGTTTTGGATGCATCTTCCAGAATCAATATATAAAAAGAAGTGATTTAATGGACAAAATACAAGCAAGCAGTTGAAGTTTGATAAAATTTTTTTATTCCAGCCCCGAAATGTTATAATCAGGGCTGGAATATTATAAGGGAAAAAATTCAGTAATTATTCGATTTTTTCCAATAAAATGCTTTTACCTTTTGTTTAATGGAACATAAGTCCGCTTTTCTTGCCCGAGATACAGCTGTCGTGGCCTGGCGATCGCTTGTTCTTTATCCAGCAGGCCTTCTTCCCATTGAGCAAGCCAACCAGCCATGCGGCCAATTGCGAAAAGCACGGGGAACATAGTTACAGGCAATTTAAGGGCTTCGTAAATTATCCCTGAATAGAAATCAACATTGGGATAGAGTTTCTTGGTTATGAAATACTCATCACTAAGCGCGATACGTTCCAATTCAATCGCAATATCGAGTAACGGATTTCGGCCGGTAACTTCAAATACCTGGTCGGCAATCTTTTTGATGATTTTTGCGCGCGGATCATAATTTTTGTATACCCGGTGGCCAAAACCCATGAGGCGTAATTCGCCTGCTTTGACACGTTTGATATGGTTTGGAATGTTTGCAACCGAACCGATTTCACGCAACATCCGTAACACCATTTCATTGGCACCACCATGCAATGGCCCATACAAACCGGATGAAGCAGAAGCAGCCGCGACAAATGGATCGGCGTGCGAACTGCCAACAACCCGCATAGTTGTCGTGCTGCAATTTTGCTCGTGATCGGCATGCAAAATAAATAATACGTCGAGCGCCCGCTCGAGAGTCGGATTCACCTCATATTTTGATTCTGTCATTCTGAACATCATTTGCAGGAAATTACCGGTATAGCTGAGATCATTGTCCGGATAATTGTAGGGCATGCCAAGGGAATGCCGGTAGGCGTAAGCGGCAATCGTCGGAACTTTACCAAGCAGCCGCAACATTTGCAGTTTTCGCGATTCCGCGTCGTGAATATTTTTTGAATCCGGGTAGAATGTTGAGGCGGCAGCCAGCGTGCTGACGAGCATTCCCATCGGATGCGCATCATAGCGGAAGCCTTCCATTAATTTTCTCTTGTTTTCATGGAGCATCGTATGATGCTTGACATCATACTCAAAATCACTCATTTCTTTGGGATTGGGTAGTTTATTAAACAGAAGGAGGTAGGCCGTTTCGAGAAAATTTGAATTCTCCGCAAGTTCTTCAATGGGGTATCCTCTGTATTGCAAAATACCTTTTTCGCCATCAAGAAATGTGATACGGCTCTTGGTGGATGCTGTATTTTTGAATCCCGGATCATAGGTCATCAAACCGAAATCATCATCATTAACTTTGATCCCCCGCAATGTCATCGCGTTTATTGCCCCATTTTCAATGGGTACTTCATACTGTTTGCCTGTTCGCTCGTCAGTGATTTTTAAAACATTTTTACTCATGATTCTCTCCTTTTAATTATGCTAACATGTGATCCGTCGACGGTTTTTTTAGTGCCAAGCACTTCGCGCACTCATTATTTTTGGATGTGTTTTTTAGGGGTTTTGGCCTGATTCGATTTCCATTCTTTGTTTTTAATAATATTTAACTTAGCTTGATTATTTATATTTATTTAAGTTATTTTGTAATCTTATTTTGTTCCTGGATTCGGGTAATGTTTAGTAAAACCGGTGCACAAAACAGTTTCTCCTCTAATTTTAGCGAAAAATTGGCGATGAGCAGTAAAATTTGTTGTATTCGGAAACCAGCATGCAGTTTAATTACAGGGATAACAAATATTACCAAAAGGTTGGTGTGGAATATTTCAGGTGATGTCAGTAGTCTAAAAAGGCGTAAGGAAACAAGGCCGGGCATGTTTAAAAAGGCAATCATTTTGAATGGTGCATTCTTGGTTTAAATGACATTTTTTTCTTAAAAATCAGTTGTATATCTGGCTGCCAAGAGCCAAAGTATATTAAAATTTATTTGAAAAACCTGATTTTCTATGCTGGTGAGTTCTGCGGTGTACCAGGAATTATTGTCATTTGAAACACCCGTTTCATTAATACTCACGGGCCGGGCAGGAAAAATCTGCCAGATTTTCAATAATTCAACTGTACAAGCCGGATCGTTTTACCCGGCTTTTTATGTATAAGAGCGCGGATGATGCCGCGTCAATTGCGATATTGGCAAGATTGAATGGTCTTGTTTAAATGAAAATATGCTACGAAGAAGGTTGCAAAATACTGGAATATTTTCACATATTCACTGCTTCGCAGCAATGATGCGCAAGCACATTTGATAATTAGTTTTGCGTGCTGCAGTCATCAATAATTGATAATAACCAATTTAATGAAAATGCACAACTATTAATTGTCTTAATATTAAAAAACGTCTGATTTAAAAAGACAATGCACATGTCTTCATTACGAAACAAACTTAAGCAGATTGCTATTTTAGCCTGTTTTTATTTAATTTAAAAAATTAAGCATTGTCTATTCAATGAATTGTAATATACAGATAATTATGGTATACTAAGATATTCTAACTTAGAAAATATTTGAAATTTTATTATTTCTATTAATTACAATTAGGCAATACTACATCGAGAGTTCGTGCTTTATTTCAGCTACAGAAATTGCAGGCCCGAAATGCCATTTCAATCCTGGTTTAAATTCCTGCAGAAATATTGACATCTGTTGCTTCGTCCTTCGGCTGCCGAAAGCGATTCAACTACGGGGACTCAGTGCGGTGCTATAAACTAAAATTATCTCTCCCAAAGCCACAGAGCCCACAAGATTAAGTTTTATAGGTATTTAACGTGAGTTCGATATAAGAAGAATTGGGACAAAATGAATTAATTATAGGATATAGTCCGAAGGCGTCCCGCCGAGGATAACACACGAAACGCTCGGCGAGACGCCTTAGCTCTATTAGAATTATGCCTGGTAAAGAATGTTACAGCTTACATCGGACTAACGTTATTTAAATATTTTCTTTGCGGACTTAGCGTCTTTGCGTGAGAATTATTCAAGTCAAACGCGATTTCGTGCGAAAAAGTAGGCGAGAAACCAGGCTGTGCTGAAGTGAAGATAGCTGATGCCAATTCCCACCAGGATAAATTTTATTGCAGCAAACCAAAATGCTACCTGCGGCCAAATTTCACTCTGTGTACCGATGAGCATTTGAATGAGTGCAAAGTTTTCTATCGCATCAAAAAGCCCGGCTGCAATTTGCCCCCAAGCCATAACTACGCCGATACGACTCAAAACCGCACTGCGCCCTTCAAAAAACCGCGCTGCAAGTACGCAGCCCAGTGCGAATGTGCAAGCATAGGAAAAAAGGAAGAGGAAATCGAGACCAGTGTTTAGCGCGGCATAAAATCGTCCGGTAATTCCCCAGGAAGTGAGTATTGTTTGCGAGGTTGCCAAATCACCGGCAAATTCAAATGAGATGATGCCCAATGGTGCAGCGTCAGTTTTTAGTGGCGCACCGGAAATTTGCATCCCCAGCAAAACTAAAATTGTCAAGGAGAGAAGATAATAAAATACATTTTTCTGTTTATGTTTTGGGATAAAATCAAATGGACTTTGCAGCATGGTTCGTCCTTTTTTTTTGATTCTGAATTGTCGTGCCCGACATTGATTTTTTTTGTAACCCCGCAGTTTTTTCATGGATATTGTACATTTGAATACTCAATTATAAGCTTTCAAAAAATATATCAAAGCTTTTCTGGTGAGGTTTTAAATTCTCATACTGGTTTTGTGGTAAAATTGATGTGGCCGAAAACATTGCGTTTTATATGGCAGGGTGCTCTTTTTTTATAGCACTTCCATGTTCGGTTGCGTTGTTTCCCGGTCGGAGGTTGAGTGAGAGTAGAGGCGGTGGATGAAAAATTAAATGCCTCATCTGATATAAAAAACGGTTTTTCGAATAAAAAAAGCCCCGAAATTTTCCGGGGCTTTAATTTTAAAGAAGCTTAAATATTGAATTTTGTGGTCAGATACTACTTCAATAGACTCAATTTTTTCATAGCCTGCCATTGACCGGCCTGAATGCGCAGATAATAGATTCCGCTGGGCATATTCTGGCCGTAGTTGTTTTGTGCATCCCATTTCATCGAATGGACACCTGCATTTAATTGGGCACCATCGATGAGTGTGCGAATTTCCTGGCCGATAGCATTATAAATCTTCAAAGTAACTTTTTCATTGGCTCCGAGGGAAAAATTGAATTTCGTTTCCGGATTGAATGGATTTGGATAGGCTTCGCCCAACTCGTAACCACTCAATACACCAGTGAAATCGGCTGTTGTTCCATCAAGCAAACCGCCATTTCCTGATGCTTTGCCTGAACCAACAGTAATTGTAACTTGATCCGAGTCGGTAGCGCCATCGTTGTCTGTTACGGTCAACGTTAGCACATAAGTACCTGGTGCCGTCGCCACTGCAGAGCCCGATGCAGATGATGAAAATGTTACCGGCCCAGCGCCATTGCGGTTGTATGACCAGGAGTAACTGGAAATCGTTCCGTCGGTGTCGGTGCCGGTTCCTGCATAGTTTACTGTAGCGCCAACTGCATAGCTCGCACCATTTGCAGGTGAAGTGATTGTGGCAGTTGGCGGATCGTTTGTACCACCACCTCCAACTGTGAAATCAACGGTGGTTGAAGCCGTCGCGCCGTCATCATCCGTCACTTCCAGCGTAACTGTGTAGCTGCCGTCAGCCGGTGGAACACCGGATGGGTTGGCAACGCCAGTCGCAAAAATATAATTTGGTGGTACACCGGGTCCGTTGACGCTCCAAACGTAGGAGCTTACCGCTACTGTGCCATCCGTGTCGGTTGCATCGCCGGAAAAATTGACCGTCGCACCGGATGCAAAGTTTTGGCCATCAGTGGGATTCAAAATTATGGCAGTTGGCGGATCATTTGGGGTAATACTGCCACCTGCAGCTGCCCAAAAATCAGCATGAAAAGTACTGGTACCGCTGTTGTTGCCACTGCCACCGGAGCCGCAACCACCGTGTGTGTGCACACCAACGGCATTTCCGGTTGCTTCGTCAATTACCGGGCTACCTGAATTTCCGCCGGTTGTATCGGTACGATAGCGCATCGTAGTGCCAGATGAGCCTGCTGACGGGCCAACATGTGTTTGCTGCGTCTGCGTCAAATTCAAGTCATCGTTGTCGACGCCATAGCCTGTAATTCGAATATTGGCTGGTCCTAAATCTTGCACCAAAGTAAAAGAAGCGCCCATGGCGTCAATTGGCTGTTGTCCGGACACGGAATTATTTTCAACTTCGTAAACACCCCAATCATTGCCGACACCGCCATCGGTGAACTGACGGCTGGACTGAATCACTGTATATTGGTCTTCAGGGCCCGGATGCTGCAATGTGCCGTCAGGAAGTGAAGCCGGTACATTAAATTCAAAAGTCGTGGCGCTGCCGCCGCTGAGGCAATGGCCTGCTGTAATATAGTTACCATTGTCAATTATCCAGCCAGTACAGCCAACCGGAACAAGCCGTCCTGAAGCGGGATTGTTGGATGATACCCGGTCGTCTGTGATATCACAAATTGACTCGGGAAGCGGCGTGCCGCCAGCCCAATCACCAACTGCCAGCTCTTCGACATCGACAGAAATATTTTTATCTGCGGCATCGACATAAAGTTTGAGCTCGAGGGAATTGCCATTAAAATACGCGCTGGAATAGTCCCACTGCTGTAATGCCTTGGTGTCTAATTTTTGCGAGTGACCATCTTTGAGGGAAGTGACTAAAACATAGCTGTTCGAACCCAGATTGACATCCCCGAAATAAATCCGTATCCAGGGTGCATGCTCTATAGTGAGGGTGTGGCTTTTGACAAAAAGCGCCTCACCGTTCGGGCTTGGTGCTCCGTCAAATAATCCCGATTTCCAGGAATAATCTTCGAAGTGGTACTGCATCTCTGATGTCTGTGCAAACAATAGAACAGGCATAAAACAAAGAAGCAATCCGATAAATAACACGTGGTAGAAAGTGCGTTTGTTCACTCTCAGCCTCCTTCATAAGTGTGAAATGTAAATGATTGTGGATTTATAAATAAAGGGATTCCCTTTACTTTAAATTTCGTTGCTCGATGGATTGCATTAAAGTGAATCAAAAGATGCAATCGATGAGGTTGAAACAGTCAATTACAATCTGTTTTTCGAAGGCCGTCTCGGTAAACATCAATTCCGTTTGATGTGGGACAATAAATATTATTTATTGTTGTTATAAGAAGAGAATAATTATTGAAAACGATAGTCAGTTGATTTGAACATATAAATATACAGGATAGTGGCCATAACCACAGAAAAATTAGCTAAATAATTTTACATTGGGAAGTGAGATTAAGAAAAGAAATTACTTATTTTTATAAGATCAGATTTATTCAGTGTCCTGAAGAGCGGCGTAATTCCGCAGCCGTTTCGAGCATCGCCATGTAATTTTCGAACCGAACATATTCCGGCACGCTGTTGCCTGAGCCAATGCAATAACCGCCGTTGTATCCGGCTTCTTTTATATTTTGCAGTACTTTTTGCCGCACTTCATCCGGAGTTCCGCGCGAAAGCAAATCCACATCGACGTGACCGAGCAGGGCAAGCTTGTCACCGACGCGGGCTTTTACCTCGGCAATTTCCATCGCTTTTGGCTCAATTGGATGAATAGCATCGACACCGCAGTCGATAATATCGTCGAAAACCTCCCACAAAACACCATCGGTGTGGTAAATGAAAGGTTTGTTATGGGCTTTTGCCAAATCGCCGATTTTTTTCAACCAGGGAAAGAAAAACTGACGTAATGTTTCAGGAGAAAGCAACAGCCCTTCGGTAAAAGCGATATCGTCGCTGTACCAGAGAATATCGACGGCATCACTTTGAGCGAAATATTCGAACATGCTGAAAACCAGGTCGCCGATTTTTTGCATCAGCGCATCGACTAATTCCGGATTCATAAACAGGGCAAGGGAGAAATTTTCAAATCCCATCAGTTCCCAGGCCATTGTGAAAATATCGCCGTACTGCCCGATCACACCCATGCCTTCCGGCAATGATTCTCTCACTTTTTCAAAATTTGTGTAATCGAAGTCCGCGCTTTTCGGTAACTGGTATTTTTCGAAATCAGCGAAATTTGTGATAACACCACCGCCGTGCGATGCCCATTTCCGCGAAATGGTGCCATCTTCGTTGTAGGTCAATTTATCCTCGAGACCGACCTTGGTGGGATTAAAATCAGCTTGCGGTTGCAATTTTATATAATCGTATCCGGCCTTAAACCAGAACTCAACATCATCATCCAACGTTTGAATTGGCCGTCCCAGAAATTTTGCCTTAATTTCAGGATGAATTCCCAGCTCAACCAACGGGACGTAGTCTGCTTTTTCGCGTTTCAATGTGCGCTTCAGTTGCTCGATATCAGGCTGCATTTGTCTGTTTGTTTCCAGGTTTTGTATTGCGTTTATAACAATTATCCAGCGTACAGATTTTGCATTGGTAATCTTTTTTAATCATTTCCGGGCCGATGCCAATTATTCCACTCACCGATTTTATTGGCAGCATCAACGCGGTCTCTGTCAACGAAATGCCGCAAAAATTTTCCGGAAGGAATCCGAATAATTTATGCTGTTCAGCCACACTCCAGCCACAATATCCCGGGCTGTAGCGATTGCTGCAGTTGAGAGTATGCTGTTTGGCTTTTTCGATGATGCGCAATTCGATCCAGTCTGCTGCCGCTTCGGCATATTCAGAGCCAATCAGATCAACCATGTAGCCGGAAACCGGATCGCCGTCCTCAAAAAAACGGCGTGACCAGGTATCAAATTCGTGGCCCACCGAAGTGGTGAAAATCGCAGCGGCATCCATTTTTTTTAAGCGGCTGGAAATGAGTTTATCGGTCTTGAAAACGGTCTCGTTTAACCGAACCCAACCGGTTTCGGCATGGGCACTTCCCCGCGGAAGAATCCGGTACCCAGCCTGCAGGTTGATATAATTTTGCGCCTCCTGTATCAATGAACGAAGTAAATCATCAAATGGCTGTGGCGCTTTGCCACCGCGGTAGCCCATGGCTTTTTTGATCGTTATAGGATCGGTTTTTACATCCGAAATTTTGAGTGAGAATAACTCAGTAATGTCATGCATGCGGGATTTTCTAAATTTATAATGATAGCCCGTTGTGCAAAATAATTGCACTCGTCTTTTTTCCGTGCCTTATCTGTCATTTTGCTGGCGCCGACCTGCGGTTCCGAATGTTTCTGTCGGGAACCCATGCTTGTACGAATTGTACATCCCCGATTAAATCACTCGGAGAAGAGAAAAACCGGGGAGTTGAGGCGCTTTCAAATCTTATTGCACAATGAGTTAAAGATAATTGTTTAAATCACAATTTTTGCAAATATTTTGTAAAACTGTGCGGATTGGCAAAATAGCCATCGGCGCCAATTTTATCACAAAAATCTTGTGACAATGGCGCCCCGCCGACGAATACATTTGTGGCTGGATATTTTTCTTTGATCGCGCTGGTAATGGATTCCATATTTACCATCGTTGTGGTCAGGAGCGCACTCATTCCCACATGGCATCCGGGGTGGCCTTCGACGGCTGTCAAATATTTCGCCGCATCCACATTGACTCCCAAATCGATCACATTCCAGCCATCGCCTTTCAAAACCATTTTGACGATATTTTTGCCAATGTCATGCAGATCGCCGGAGACAGTGCCGACGATTACAACACCGCGATGTTTGGCTTCCCCCGAATCAAAAAAGGGCTGAAGATGCACCATCGCTGCATTCATTGCTTTAGCCGCGATTAACAAGTCAGGAATGTAGGCTTCACCGGATCCGAACTTATCACCAATTTTATTCATGCCAGGCATCAGGGCTTTTTGCAGAATTTCGTTAGCGGAAAAATTTGCGTCCAACGCCTGTTTTGTGAGTTCGTCAGCGCCATCTTTTCCTTGCATGTCGGGAGGGTAAGGAGCATTGCGGTCGACTTTACCGCGTTCAACACACAGCGCTAGATTTTTCAGAATCGGATCCATTTTTACTCCGGTCTAATTGGCATTTTCAAGATTAGTAGAAGCATTTTGATTGACTTTAATTCAGCAAATCGAAGATTATAGGATGCATTCCAACAGGCTGGGGAATTCCTGGGATGAGCGAATCAATCGCTCGAAAAGTAATACTGCAGGAATTCGCTACCCGGTGGTTAATTTTTACTTTATGCTATCGTTGGTTGGGACCTTACAATTCTAATTTCATCAGAATATCCGTTTGTTTATCATTTCCTAAAATAAAAAGGTGTTTATCAAATTCCCTGAAGCCGTTCTTCTCATAAAATCGAATAGCTCGCAGGTTTTTTTCCCAGACACCCAACCAGAGGTAGCGAGAATTATTTTCTTTTGCAATTTTTAAAGTCTTATCAAAAAGAAATTGTCCCACTTTCTTGCCGTGATATTTTTTTAAAATATAAATTCGTTCTATTTCGAGGCCATCTTGGTCGTTCTCAACTGATTGCGCTTTGCCAAAATTAAGTTTCAGATATCCGATGATTTCCTTTTTTATCGTAGCAAAGTAGAATTCAGAATCAGGGTTGTTCAATTCATCGGATAGTTGTTGCAAACTAAAATTTTGAGTTAAGTACCTATTTATATTATCCTCTGTGTTTTCATCTACGAAGGTCTCGTAAAATGTCTGTCTGGCTATCGCATGTAGTTCCTCCAACCCGGAATGTGCCACACTTTCTATATCTATTTTATCCAAGTTCATTCACCTAAAGTATTTTCGATTTGTGATAACGGTGATTTCGACGACGAGACGTATTTTATACCATTGCGCATAGATTAAATCAGGGATAAAGTTTTTCCATGCACTCAGGGCAGATGCTATGGCTGAACTTTATTTCTGTATGCTCACCAATATAGGATTCGACGGACCGCCACGCTGGATTATTTTCAGCATCCAAAGTCCGTATATTTTTGCAACCTGAGCAGATTGGTAATATGGATTCCAGTTTTTTTATTTTACTCAGTGCTGATTCCAGATGCCGGGTGTACGTTATTATAAATCCAAACAAAACAGCGCCGACCAATCCTGTCACACCACCGACGATGAGATGTTCTTTATCAAAATAGGGTATTTCAGGATGTAAAAAGCTGTCAACGATTGCATTTAGATTACTGATTAATATAATAGTAGCAATAAAAATGACAATTTGAAAAGGTGAATTTTTAAAAAGAAATTTTTTAATTCGGGAAGTTTCAGTATCCAATATTTATCCTCTCTTATGTAATGGATATGACTAATTAAACGCGAGTTCGATATAAGAAGAATTGGGACAAAACGAATTAATTATAGGATCTAGTCCGAAGGCGTCCCGCCGAGGATAACGCACGAAACGCTCGGCGAGACGCCTTCGCTCTATTATAATTATGCTTGGTAAAGAATGTTACAGCTTACATCGAACTCACGTTAATTAAGGGTACTTGCACGGTCTGCAAATTCGAACATTGAATTGGGTGGAATTGTCAGAGGCGTTCTATAAACATTTCAATTTTCCGAGCAATACTGGTTCTGTAACTACCGTGGTAAATAAAAGTTCTATCAATTTAAGTGTAGCCAATCCGGCCTATAAACGCAAGCCAATTTCACGGGTAATTGGCAACTTGTTTTGCCAATTTTAACAGGAAATCATTCACATGTGTCGATACTTAGGCATAGAGATTTAATAATCAAACTGATAACACTATTTTAAATTCTTTTGCTATTTTTAATCGTTCGCCGCAAATTTGGGAAGAATTAATCATTTATCGACGGAATTGTTATTCGAGGTGCGCCATGACCAGGTTTTTAAATGTGATTATGTATTTGGTATTCTTTATTCTTATTTCAGGATGTCCGGAGGATAAAAACCCGACAGGGCCGCAATTTACTGCGATATCCGAGGATCACAGCACTATTGCCGATCCGCTGGAGCGATGGCAGGCTTATGGCCTGGAAGATTATGTGATTGAACAACAAGTGAGCTGTTTTTGCATTTTTGGTGGTCGGGAATTTCAGGTTTATGTTGCGGGCAATAAAATAAGTAAAATCATCGAAATTGAAAGCGGATCGCCAATCGATTCCACCTTGTGGGGATTTTACAAAACCATCGATGAGCTTTTTGAGATAATCGAATCGATTGAGGGGGACAGCGTTTATAATTCTCAGGTCGAGTATGATGCCCGGTTTGGTTTTCCAAGTCTGATTTCATTGGATTACAATCAGCATATTGCCGATGATGAGATCGCTTATATCACAAAAAATTTGCTGCAATTGGCGCGTTGATTTCCCGTGCGGCGCCAAAGCGGCTTTAGTGAAATATAGTGCCAGGGAAGAAAGTCAATTATTCAACAACCATCACGGAAGGCGCGTTCTGATTATTCCCGACTGGAACGTTTGCAGCAGAGGTTGCATTTAATTTAAATTTTTTCAGAGATTGTAGCAGTGAATCTGTAAGTTCATGCAATGATTTCGCTTCCACAACTATTGTACTTATTGCCGACGACTGTATCTGCGTTGATTCACTTATACCCTGAATATTTTGTGAAATCTCGTTACTGACCGCCGTTTGCTCTTCGCCCGCAGCGTTGACTTGCATTAATAAACCCGTACTTTCTGATGAACTCACACGGATTTCATGCAGCGATTTGCTCGCGCTGGCAAAAGCATTTTCGTGTTTGATAATATCTGCAGAAACCTGCTCCATCGATTTAACAACGTAATTTGTTTCTGTCTGATTGTCTTTGATGTTATTCGTAATCTCACGGATGGATGAACTCGTTCGTTCAGCCAGTTTCCTGACTTCATCGGCGACGACAGCGAAACCACGGCCCTGTTCTCCTGCGCGAGCCGCCTCGATGGCAGCATTTAAAGCGAGCAGGTTTGTCTGATCTGCAATTTCGTTGATGACTTCAGTTATTTCACCAATTTTTGCGCTGCTGCGGCTCAATTCCTTCACAGCATTCGCCGAATCTTTTACTGTTTTCGAAAGATCTGTAAAGCCTTTCACGGCTTCTTCGACGACCGTGCTGCCGTTCTGAGCAATCTTACCGGATTCTTCAGCCATTTCATTTGCATGAGCGAGATTACCGGAATTTTCAGAAATAGTCTGTGTCATTTCTGACATGGCGGTAGCGACTTCCATTGTGCGTTCAGTTTGTTCTTCCGAACTGTTTGCAATCAGGTCACTCTTGGCATTTATCGTCGAACCGATTTCAGCAGTCCGATTGGCGTTGGTGATTACCTGAATTAACATCTTCCGGATGTGACTGACGGCCGTATTGAACCCGCAGTACAATTTTCCGATGGAATCATCCTGTTTTGCGGATAAAGAAACGGTGAGATCGCCATTGGCAAATTTTTCCATTTCATCGAGCATTTTTTCAACACTGTCATCAAGATACCGTGCCTGTTCGGTAGCAATTTGCTGTGCTTCCTCAGCGGCGGCAGCGGCATTTTGTGCGGCATGCTTGCTGTTCTCCGCCTCGCCAAGCGCTTGCTTTACGCTGGAAACCATGGTGTTAAAGGCATCGCACAGTTGACCTGTTTCATCGGAACTTGTCACGTTGATTTTATATTCGAGATCACCGTTTGTTATGTGTTTTGAAGCTGTCAACAAGTCCCGAATCGGGTTGGCGATGAAGCGCGCCACGATGTGAACAACAATGAAAGCAAAACCGAGAGCACCGGCGAGAATGAGGAGTGTAATCCAAAAAAGATCGTTCAACAATGCAAAAACGTCGTCCTCTTGCGCACCTAAAATCACCTCCAAATCGATGGCGGGAATCATCACTTTTTCAAGTTTCCAACCTTCGAGGGATGCATCCAAAAATGCCTCTTTATTTTGTTGGGCGGCAAAGGGCGAGCTGGTTAAAATTTCTCCATCTGCCGTGGCGACGAGATAGTTTACAGCCGTCTTTTCAAACGAACGGAAAGTTTTCGCAAGAAATTTGTCGATTGGTTGATAAATCCACAGGATGCCGGCGATGTTTGAATCGATGAAAATAGCGCCGCCGGATTGCAATACCCAACCATCATTTTCATCCTGGATGATGGTGTGCGATACGGTCGCTTGCGGGGACATATCCGACTTTTTTTCATCGTGTTTGGCAGTTAAAATTTCCATTTGACGCTGATAATCATAGGTATCATAGTGCTCGATACGTTTTCCGGATTGCAATTGCAAAACGGGTTCACCGTTTGCGGAACCAAATTGCATTTTTGAGTATTGTGGATTGGGCTCGTTGATTCGCGATAAAAATGCTTCGAGTGTTGCTTCGGCATTGGTCATGCCTTCGGAATCTTCGAATTCTTTCGAAAGAAAATAGTCTTCAAAGGCTTTGTGAGATCGAATAACGGCAATATCCTGTTCGGTGCGCTCCACTAAACTTTTGATGGCATTGCTTTTTTCTTCTGCTGTCTCGTGCAATCGGTCGGCTATGAGTTTTTTTAGCTCATTTTGAACGAGGGAATGGCTGATGAAACTTTGCACTGCCAAAGCTATAAAAACAACCGTGATGCTGGCTAAAGTAATCTTGTTTCCGATCTTCATTGAATTATCTTTCTGATGCTAAATAGAACACTAGTTTTGTCTAAGTTAATCGGCCTCTATTCAATTTAATTGCGCCATTTGAACTTTAAAAGTTGAAGGGGAGTTATCCCCTCCAAATATTTTATTCCGTGTGATACTCATATTTCGTGCTTCGTTCTTGCCAGAAAGCGTTTAAAGTTTTGCCCTCCTGTAAATTGACCGTCCCTTCTTCGGAGATGATTTTCTGCCCCTCATCACTTATAATAAATGCGAGAAAATCTTTTACATCAGGGCTTTGATCGCGGTTGACTGTAATGTAAAGTGGACGAAAAAGCGGATATTTTCCCGACGCAATATTTTCTTTCGTCGGTTTAATGCCATCGATAGCTAATATTTTGACATCGGCTTTTTTTGCAGAGCTGATACCTGTCAGTCCCAGGGCAGTCGGGGTGCTTTTAATTTTCTTTTCCAGCGGACCGGTCGATTTAAATTTTAATGATTTTGCCTTGAATTCCTCACCCGGTGCATTGAGCGCAAGCAGACGAAACATGTGGCCAACGCCAGAAACAGTGCCTTCACGGCTGCAAAGCACGATACGTTTATCCTCCGGTTGTCCCAAATCTTTCCACGAAATTATACTGCCGTCATAAACTTTTTTCAAATCTACCGAAGAAATATTTTCTATCGGATTGTTTTTATTTGTTATGGCAACCAGGGCGTCCCAGGCGACTTGTACCAGTTTAACATTGTTTTCTTCGGGGTGCAATTTACCATCTTGCATCAATAAATGGCGGCAGGTCCCGCCGAGATCCGATGTACCGGCCGAAGCAGCCCGAATCCCTTTTGTAGCACCACCACCGCTTAGTTTAATGGCTATCCCGGTTTTTTTCTCGTATTGCACTGCCATTTCACTCATGAATGCTTTTTTAGTGATACCGCAGCCGGTCCAGTCCAAAGTCTTTGTTTGAGAAAAAGCAGCCAATGGTGTCAGGATAAAATAAATAAAAAATAAAATCAGTGTTCCAATCGTCCAGCTTTTGAATTTCATTTTATACTCCAAATATTTTAGAAATTAAAATTTAGCCTGAAACATAACCTGGATAGCATCATTGCCCGTCATATCAGAGCTTTGATAGTTTACCTGAATTTTAGATTGGTGGTGATCTTTGGCATTAAAATAAAAGTTAACACCAACAACTGTGATTGCCTGGTCACTGGCATCTTTGGTAACGTCCAGTTTTTCATATTTGACCGCCGGTTCGAAATTTCCATTCAGCAGATAGCTGGCGCTCACCCAAAAATCAGTCCCATCTTGCGCCGTGCTGTTGCCGTCATCACGGGACATAAATTCTCCATTCACACGCAGTTTATCGAATTTTGTTTTTACACCTGCGCCAAAAATGCCAACATTTTCCTGCCCGGCAATACTTGTCGTCGCGTTGCCAAAATAAGCCTCGGCTGTCAGATTTTTCACTGGGCTGGCATGGACACGGCCTGCAAATGTGTAATCCTGGCCTTCGCTGGCGCTGCCGATATCATTGGCTTTGTTGGGCCCGGGATTAAAAACACCCACGTCGAATCCCAGATTCATCGCCCCCAGTTTGCTGGCGCGAACCATGGCACCAAGATTTCTTTCGAAAACCAGCGCTTGTCCCAAACCGCGTTTTACAAAATCAAGTTTCGAGCCGGAGAAGTTAAATTCAGTGCCGATGGGCGTTTTGAATTTTCCGACGCTAATCGCGACTTGCGGATTCGCTTTAAAGATAATTTCCGCATCTTTTATAATGCCCGGGGAGTCGCCGTCTTTGTCGGTATCTGTATTTTGTTTTACGAAATCCACCTGCAGTTTAAAGCCAACCAATGGATTGAGTTGGCCTTTTGAGGCCAATCTTACACGGTCAAAGCCAAAGAGAAATCCGTCATTATTCTCTGCTTTAATCGCGGTCGTCTGGATGAACCCATTGATTGCAAAGGATTTCTTTTGTCCGAAAACACCGGTTGTTAAGATGAGAAAACAAGTAGCAAAAATGATGTACTTCGGCGATAAGTATCGCGTTGTTTTTGTAATTGAAAAATTCATCTGTCCTCCGATACACCTGCTTTTGAAGCAGTAAACTGTTAGAATTACACCAATTATTGAACAAATAAAAGTAACGGTATTATAGTATTTATCTTTAGCTGTGCAACTTAAAGATTAAGCGAAATTAATTTTGCAGTTTGAGTTCAATCGTTTAAAGAGCTAAATGAAAATATGTCGGAGATGCTGCCTCAAATTTCGTTTTAGGAGATAGATGAATCTAAGTACATTGATTGAACACTGCAAATGGAATTTGGTCTTGCAGAAAACGCAAATAAATTTACCGTGATTCCCGTTAAAAATAGCAATCAATTTCAATTACAAATATTGTATTTTCACTTCTTTTATGTTATTATAGAACCTCTGTCGTCTATGTGATAGAATGTGCTGTTTTCTTCTGTAAAATAAAATGTATTCCGGAGATTTCATGTTTTTTAGAAGCATTTTCCTTGCGGCGATTTTTATGAGTTATTTGATCCCGGTTTCGGCAAATAGTGTTCCTCGAAATCCGGACAAATCACTTGGTATCGAATTTCGCAGCAGTGAAAATCCCTATTATTGGAAAAATAATCCGCCATTCGCTGGTTATTGGCAGCAGGACGTGCACTACCAAATTGCTGCCCGGCTCGATATTGAAACGCGCATAATTTATGGAAGCGAAAAACTGACCTATTATAATAATTCTCCAGACACGCTGAAATTTGTCTATTTTCACCTCTATCAAAATGCCTTTAAACCCGGAAGTTATCTCGATCAATATTTGCAGTCAGACCACTCAGACGCTATTAAGCGACTTACCGGAACGCGCAAAGGCGAGATAAAAATTGAGAAAATGGCGGATGGTGACAACCTTGCATTGCCGATGCAACTCGATAATACGATTTTGCGTGTTGAGCTCAATCAAGCTTTGCTGCCGAATGATTCCACCATTTTTCAGATCGATTTTAAAACCTATTTTGGAAATTATCTTCGACGAATGAATTACAATCCCAGCAGAGGGGTGGAGCAGTTCAATACGGCCCACTGGTATCCACGGATTGTCGTTTATGATCGCAACGCCGGCTGGAATGCGGATCAGCATCTTGAGCGTGAGTTTTACGGTGATTTTGGGACATTTGAAGTCAACCTCACCCTGCCCCATGATTTTATAGTTGCCGCTACCGGTTTCCTGCTCAACCGTGATGAAGTATTGCCGGATTCGCTTATGCAGAAACTGGATGTGGTTAATTTTCTCGAAACCGATCACACAAAACCAACGACAGAAATTATTGAACGCGAGCCTGGACTAACAAAAACATGGCGCTACAAGGCGGTCAATGTCCATGATTTTGCCTGGACAGCAGATCCCTCGTTCCGGATCGGCACGGCTGTTTGGAACGATGTGACCTGTTATTCATTTGTGCGTGAATGGAAGGCTGCTTACTGGCAAGATGCCGCCCAATTTGCCGCGGATGTCATCCGGATTTTGTCGCAGGATTTTGGACAGTATGGTTACCACAAAATGATTGTCGCCGATGTCGATGACGGGATGGAATACCCGATGATAACCTTCGATGGTGGCTTTTCCCCCGATTATTACAATTTGCTGGCCCACGAAATCGGGCATAACTGGTTTTATGGTATGGTTGGTTCCAATGAAACTTACAGCCCGTTTATGGATGAAGGTTTCGCACAATTTCTCACGGCCTGGACGATGGAAAAACTCGTTCGCTCACCCGATGCTGTGAAAAACGAGGGTAGCTACGAATATGCCAATGACAGCCGCGAACGGTATTCGAATTACATTCAATATTATAATACAGTTAAAAGCGGCCGCGACATTCATCTTGAAACCCATTCCGATAAAATTAATCTTGAAAATAAAGGGCGGTTGCAATACTGGCAGACTTACTATAAAACCGCTGTAATGCTTTACAACTTGCAATATGTGCTCGGTGATGAACTATACCGTGAAGCCATGGCATATTACGTAGAAAAATGGAAATTTTGCCATCCACAACGGGAGGATTTTTATCAGACGATAACCGAATTTACCGGGTGGGATTTGCGCTGGTTTTTCGACCAATGGACGAAGAAAATACGCACTGTAGATTATTCCATCGAAAAATTCAAGGCTGTACCGCAACAAGGCGCCTGGATTGCTAAAGTAAAAATCAAGCGTAAAGGGACAGCAATTATGCCACTCGATTTGGTTTTTACGTTCAAAGACGGAAGTACACAAAAGGCAATTATTCCGGTTGGTTATGAATTTAAAAACGAAAAAGCCGCTATAATTTTGCCCAAATGGACGGGGTGGGGTCGATTTAATCAAACCTATGAAGCTGAAATTATACTGAAAAACAATCCGGTCGCGCTCGAAATTGATCCCAGTCACCGTCTGGCCGATATTTACCAGCTTGATAACTATGCAAGTGTATTACCGCGTGTTCAGTTTGAGCCGGCCTGGCGGTTTTCTCACTGGCAAGCTGATAAATACAAATTCACCTGGCGTCCAAAAGTCGGATACAATAATGTCGATGGCCTGCGCGCTGGTGTCCATTTTGATGGCGGCTATTTGAACGGAATGGGTAATGGCGATCATCAAATCGACCTGCAGCTTAACCTTGGCGCAAAAATTCCGAATGCACCTGTTGGCTACCGTTTTTCATACACGCAACCTGTGGAACGTTGGAACCGCGAGGCGCATGTTACTTTTGCCAGCCTGCGAGATCATGGCTATCAGGCACAGGGGATTTCATTTTCGCATATTCTCTCCGGCCACAACTTGGAAGGGGAAGAACAGAATTTTACATCGGTGGATTTGGCATTAAAATGGGGATCAATTTATGATGCCACTTATTTGCACAGCCCCTGGTTTTGGGAAAATAGCACGGATCTGCGGACAGCAAATTCAATTAAAACTTTTCAGTCGACAATTGATCGGCGTTATTCATTTGGCCGAACATGGAAGCAGAAAGGTCAAATTAAAGTCCGGTTTACAAATGCCCTGCCGGGAAGTGACCACCTGTACAGCAAAGTGAGAATCGAAGCAAAAAACACTTTACAGTTCTTTAAATTTAAACTTCGTACCCGGGCGATTTTGGGCTATGCAACTGCCAATACAGCCGCGCACTCCCTGTTCTATTCAAGTATGGGCAGCCCGGGGGAGTGGATATCGAACGGCTGGCTCAATGCCAAAGGAGCGCTCCCATCCGCCTGGGCGCGCGACGGGCGAATTCATCCGGCGGGTGGTGGCAACCTGCGTGCGTTGCACGAAAAATCGATGATCGCGATGAAAAAATATACTTCAGTTGCCGGATTTGGTGGGAACAGGTTGGCGGGCGGCAATTTGGAAGTAGCCCTGTGGAACCCTTTTAAAAAACCGCTGCAATCGTTACCCGGAATAAATCCATTGCTGCAGTTCAAACTTTATGCATTTGCCGATGCTGCGGCACTCAATTTTTTGGAAAATGATGATAAATTTAACCTGCCCGAGCCGGTGTATGACGGCGGGATTGGCATTCTGTGGACACCGCAATTCAGGAATGGCATGAACAGCCTGTTTGGCAAATTGACACAGTTTCGTTTTGATTTTCCGGTTTATCTGAGTGATCCGCCTTCGGGTGAAAAGGAAATCGAGTTTCGTTGGGTCGTCGGTGTGGGCCGTGCCTTTTAAAGTGGTAGCGGAAATTTTGCATTCTTGCAGATAGCGCCAGGTGAATAGAATATCGGTGCGGGTGATAGCCAAAATATTGTTGTAGATTTGGGCCATAATATTTAGGAATACGAAAAGAAATGATACTTTTTATCTTAATTTTTTTTATACTAATAAAGGGTTAACCGGGATTTCATCGTTTTCTGCAAGTCGTATTAATTGGTTGTTTTTTAACTGGACCGGATCGTGGAGAATTCCTGGTTTTATTGCAGATCCTGTTGTTTTCGATAAATAATAATTATTCCCTGATTCGTTGGAGGTTTGAATCGATGTTCAGAATGAAAATTGCGCAGTCAATTATATTGTTAATTTTTGGCCTGGTTGTTTCTTTACACGGGCAGCAAGGCACTGATTCAACAATAGCACAGGCCGAAATAGTAAAGCCAGCCGAGATAACGCAAGACCAAATAGATCACATCACTTCACAGCTTATCGCTCCCTGTTGCTGGAGCGAGACAGCAAATCTACATAAATCCCCGGCTGCCAAGGCGGTGCAAGAAGCCGTGCTAAAAGGATTGAAAGCTGGTCGCTCTGAAGAATCAATAAAAGCAGCCATGATTGCACAGTATGGAGAGCGCATTTTAGCGACGCCAAAACTTGAAGGCTTTAATTATTTTGTCTTCATTTTGCCTGTTGTCGTGCTTCTCATTGGCGGATATATCGTATGGGTTTATTTATTCAAAGCCCATCCTGCAACAGTCAAAGCCGCCGCCAAAACCACGAAAGCCTCGGATAAACATTCAGACCAAATCGAAAAAGAGCTTAAGGAATTTGAAGGATAATTTTTAAAAAATGATGGGACTGAATTTTTACTAACGTGAGTTCGGTGTAAGCACAAAATGAATACCAAACAAGGCATCCTGGCTCGCGTGTCAAAGCGATGCCGGGATCTCCCAGGCAAAACACTTTAACCTTTGTTCGGGTTAATCGTTTGATATCCCGGTATATTGCGCTGCAAAAACCGGGATGCTAAGACAAATTAGTGCAATTTCCTTATGTCGAACTCACGTTATATTAGCGATTTTTGCATCTCAGGAATTTCAGACTTCGGATACATGTGATTTTATTTGAATATAATAAATCGGGATGGATAAGATGCGGATTATTGATAACTTGATTGCGGTCGTTCTCGCTGGCGGCCAGGGATCACGATTAAGCCCACTGACACTAAAGCGCTCCAAACCTGCTATGCCGATTGCGGGAAAATTTCGGCTGATTGATATTGCCATGAGCAATTGCCTGCACTCCGGCATTCGAAAAATGTTTGTGTTAACACAATTTGCTGCCGAATCCCTCCACCGCCATATTACCCAGACTTATCCTTTTGCACCCTGGCAAAATGGATTTGCTCAAATTCTGGCCGCTCAGCGAACCCTTGACAATACCAACTGGTATCAGGGCACGGCCGATGCCGTTCGGCAAAATTTGACTTATTTAAATGGCAAAGGATTTGACTATTTTATCATCTTGTCGGGAGATCATCTTTATCGGATGGACTACCGCGAAATGCTGGCCACGCATAAGGAACAAAATGCAGATGTTACGGTATCCGTGCTGCCGGTTAAACAGGAAGAGGCCTATCATTTTGGTGTTCTGAAAACCGATAATAAAGGCAAAATAAACAGTTTTTACGAAAAACCGGATACGCCGGAATTATTGCAAGAATACGCTCCTAACATGCAGTGGGTGAAAGAACGGGGATACAATGGATCCGACAATTGCATGCTGGCTTCAATGGGAATATATATTTTTTCCCGCGAGGCCTTGTTTAAAATGTTGGAAGGAACGGATGAAAGTGATTTCGGCAAAGAGATATTTCCCAAAGCCATTAACGGCTACAATGTTGTCGCCCACTATTTTGATGACTATTGGGAGGATATTGGGACGATAAAATCGTTTTATAGCGCAATGATTAATTTGACCAAGCCGGACGCAAAATTTAACTTTTATGATGAAAAAAGACCAATTTACACACACGCGCGATTTGTACCCGGTGCGCTCATCAATTGCTGTACAATAAATCAATCCATCATTTGTGATGCCGCACGTATTGAAAATGCCATAATCAGCGGCAGTATTGTCGGCATTCGCAGCATTATTCAGAAAAAATGTAAACTCACGGATGTGGTGCTCATGGGTGCTGATTATATGGAGACCGATGCTGAAATTGCCGAATCTAAAGAGCAGGGCATACCCCCCATTGGCATCGGCGAAAATACGGAAATCGAGAAAGCAATAATCGACAAAAATGCCCGGATTGGTAAAAATGTGAAAATGCTGGCTGAAGGCCGTTGCCAGGAATGGGCAGACCAGGACTCTGTATACGCCATTCGTGACGGCATTCTCGTCGTCCCCAAAAATGCGGTTATTCCTGATAATTCAATAATTTCTTGAACAAAGAATTCTTAAAAAAAAAGCCCGGCTGAATTATGGCCGGGCTTTTTTTGTATATAAATTATTGGGGTTTATTCTGTTTAGCAAAAGCGGAGGCGTCCACCGGCAGCTTTGAAGTAAATTCAATCCCCATACTCGGTGCAATCCAATTCTTCGATTCGAAAGGAGAAAGTTCACTTTTCCATCGAACTTTCCCAACCAACGTTCGGCTCCCGAATGTCCCCGGTTCATCAAAACAAACTTTCACTTTACTTCCTTCTTCAAGCGGGTGCAACGTAACAATGTGAATTCCAGTATCACTAATGTCCGTCGCGATACCGCGTTCCCAGGCGGTGTTATGGTGAAACTGGAGGCTGCTCCAGCATTCAAAACGCTGGGAATTGCGTTTATCAACAAAACCTATTTGTTCGGCAGCACGCGTTTCTTGCATAACTGATTCCTTTCATTGACTCGGTAATTGGCGTACGTTCTGGTGTGATATTTCCAGAATTAAAATCATAAGTCATCTCAAAATTAACTATCGGGAGAATCGCTCTGAATTTTAAAGCGGATGCCGATTTTTTCAATTTTATTATAATTTCCTTGATTACTCCCGGCATTTATGCTCGAATTTTTGGATGCGTATAGTTCAATTTTTGCTGGACGTCAAATCTGGGATTTCTAACAGCTGAATGTGTCGAACAATCGCATAATAAACAATATCCGCTAAGTGAGCCCACTTCCATTAGCCCGCCCCAATTTGTTATTGTTAAAACGTGTTAAAATAGAGGGATGATTCTTAATAAATGCCAAAAAAGGTCGATTGTTGTGGTAGCATCACAAGGCATTTTTTCAGAAGGACATGATTTATCTATTTAATTTTAAGGAGTGAAGTATGGATTTAACAGGCAATAATGCAGGCGGGCATAATGTTTCAAAAGTCGAATCGAATGTCGATTTTGATGAACTATTGGAGCGTGTGGGTGGTGATGCCGAGTTTTTACAGGAACTATTTGATATCTTTTTAGAAGACAGTGTGAATTTACTTTCGGAAATCAAGGAAAATATCGCCAGCGGCGACAATGAGGCATTGCAACGCACTGCCCATAAATTGAAAGGTTCCATCAGCAATTTTGTGCCCACAGGCCCTGTGTTTGATGCAGCTAAATCCCTTGAGTTCATGGGGCGGGAAAATGAACTGGACGCCGCTGATACGGGCTACCAGCAGTTGACCGAGCACCTGACTGATTTGCATTCGACAATCAAGCAATACGGCGATAATCTCGCTTAAATCCTGGTTATCCAGTTAACTCAGCTAAATACGAACCCACCCCTGATATGCTGCAAAACGCTACGCTTTTTCGCATATCGTCCCCTCCCGGGATGGGATTTGAAAACCGTCTCAGGCTAAATCCCATCCTTGGAGGGGACAGAACGATGCGAACGGCAAAGCCGATGAGCAGCGAACAGGGGTGGGTTTGTGCGAAGCTGAGTTAACTGGATAACCGAAGGCTTAAATTTACATCTTATCTGTTTTTATTCGACTTTACTCGTACGGGATGCTGCCCGGCATCCCATTTTTTTAATGGATTATTCTTGTGCATCTTTCAATCCAATTTCCCCATCGAATTTTATTGTTTCTGCGCGCTAGTTTAAAACTATGCGCTTCCAGCGCAAGACTTTCCGTTAATGCCATAAAAAATAAAGATGCAATGCAAATATTGAATTGAAGAAACTTCAGCCACCGATTTACACTGATTGAACACAGATTTTATCGGGTTTAATAAATCCGTGTTTCATCGGTGTTAATCTGTGGCCAATAAAAGCATTTCCTGTTTGGCGTAGGCGCTGGGGGAAAGATCATTTTAATGACCAATTGAAAAAGATGGCTTACAAATTATGAAAATTTAATGCTTGAATAATGGACTTTCAGCCCTGGCCAAACCTATGCACTTGCAGTGTATGGTGGTTTAGTTGTTTTTGCATCGTCCTAAGTGAAATTTGTGTAGTGGCTTTTTGGCTATTGCGTAGTTTTTGAAACAAAAAAAAGCGCTGCAATATTTTGCAGCGCTTTTAAAGAATGGATAATTTTATCAGGCTCGGCCGGCACTGCCAAGTACGTGTGTATTTTTATCGATGATCATCTTTGTCAGTTCATCTCTCGCAGGGCCGAGGTATTTACGTGGGTCAAATTCTTCCGGCTTCTCAGCGAAAATCTTGCGGATCATGCCAGTGACGACAAGCCGTCCATCCGAATCGATATTGATTTTACAGACAGCAGATTTCGCTGCTTTGCGCAATTGTTCTGCCGGTATACCAACGGCGGCTTCCAACGCACCACCGTTATTATTTATCAAGTTAACATATTCTGGCAAAACAGAGCTGGCGCCGTGCAATACAATTGGAAATCCCGGGATACGTTTTTCGATTTCTTCGAGAATATCGAATCGCAATGGCGGAGGCACAAGCACGCCATCTTTGTTTTTCGTGCATTGCTCCGGCTTAAATTTGAAAGCACCGTGCGAAGTGCCGATCGATATCGCCAAAGAATCTACGCCGGTGCGACTGACGAAGTCTTCCACTTCATCCGGCTGTGTATAAATCGATTTGGCCGCAACAACATCGTCTTCAATCCCGGCCAAAACACCGAGTTCACCCTCGACAGAAACATCGTATTTGTGGGCATATTCGACTACTTTTCTGGTCAACTCAATATTTTTTTCGTAAGGGTGATGGGAGCCATCGATCATTACACTCGAAAAACCGCTCTCGATGCAGGAAACGCAAAGTTCGTAAGTGTCACCGTGATCCAAATGCAGGGCGACGGGAATATTGTAACCCTTCTCTTTAGCCATTTGCATGGCGCCTTCCGCCATGTAGCGCAGCATTGTTTGATCAGCGTATTTCCGCGCACCGCTGGAAACCTGCAAAATAACTGGCGATTTTGATTCGCCACATCCATTGATGACAGCCTGGATTTGCTCCAAATTATTGAAGTTAAAGGCGGGGATGGCATATTTTCCTTCGAAAGCTTTTTTGAACATCTCTTTTGTGTTTACGAATCCGATATCTTTATAATTTGTGGCCATGGGAATACCTCTTTACATATTATGAAATCTATGTTGTTGGTTTAAGTGTCAAAGAAACTAAGGCGGTTAAAATATTCTATTTTTACGAGAAATGCAAGGAAATTGCGAGTTCAAATTAGATCGGTTAGAACTTTGTAATATCTGATACTTACCTCCAATGAATCTCTGGTTTTTTCTCATTAAATATCCAGTGAAGCTTGCTAAATCGCCGCCATGGAGTAAACTCAATTATCGTCGCCTCTTGTGGAATCTATAAAACGTGAATTCGATATAAGAAGAATTGGGACAAAACGAATTAATTATAGGATATAGTCCGAAGGCGTCCCGCCGAGGATAACACACGAAACGCTCGGCGAGACGCCTTCGCTCTATTTTAATTTGCTTGGTAAAGAATGTTACAGCTTACATCGAACTCACGTTATAAATGAATCTTCACGGATTCGATGCTGAAAATCGGGAAGGCATCCACTTTGCCAGTTTGATTCCTCCGTAAAATCGGCAAAAGAGTGTAATTATGGTCTTGAATAATTTATAAGTAAAATAAACTTAGTGGGATTACAAGTTAATCCGGGCTGTAAATCCGGATTCTGCGATTTTACTTCTGTTTACAGCAAGGCCCGGTACCATGAATCTTTGCTTTGAATTTACAATAGTTTGGGTTATCTTGTCCGTTCAAAATGAGTCAGGATGACGGTATTCGTTATGTTATATTAATCACCACCAGGGATTTGAATGAGTTGGGATCAACTAAAGAGGGATTTTTTTTCGGTCGGCTTAAAAGGGATTTTGATCGATCTTGTAATCCGGTTCGTCAATTTATTTACTTATTTCAAAGTACTGCATTGCCTCGCCATCGAGGAAGCTGTTCTGCACCACGAAATCAAAGAATTAAATTTGCAATACCAGGACAAATTTTTATCATCTGATGAAGTTGATAAATATGTGCACATCGAAACGACCCGCTTGCCGGACTACGTGGCTGAAGATGGAATAAATAAAAAAGATGAATGCCTGGGCCTGCTGGATAATGGAAACTTGATCAATTACTGCTGGTATTCCGATTTGCCAACGCGTCTGTGCGCCAATTTGGAAATCCATTTTAGCGCAGATTATAAATATGCCTACCGCTCCTTCACAATCGTGCCGTTTCGGGGCCAACGTTTGCAGGGACTGAATCTTTACCGTGCTTTAAAGTATTATCAAAAAAAAGGTTATAAAGGCGTAGTCGCCTATGTTGACAGCAACAATTTTAATTCGTTACGCTCTTTAAATCACCTTGGTTTTCAAATATTTGAGCGAGTAATGATCATCAAGTTCTGGAAAACTTACTACATTTTCAAACCGAGGACGAAATCGCCCTACGAATTTGAAATTCATCTCACCCCCGACGCGAAAAAACATCTTCGGTTGAAAAAGATGATTCGCGACGCTCAGAAATAATTACCGCAATTTCCCCTCATCAACAAGCGATGAATTGTTGTACGCCTTTCAATCAGGCCGTTAAATTTATATAAAAATGCACATATCTTTGGCACAAAAATTTGGACTGATTATCTTGTTCTAAATTTTTATTTAATTTTCAAATTCCGGATTGATTTGGAAGGGAGAATTTACCACAGGTAAAGAAATTTTTTCCTTGATTGCGCGTGCTGAAAAAATTGGTGCAAGTCTTTTGTCAATAACTGATTCAATGAAATTGTGTGTTTGTAACTGATTATTTTTATTGAAACAATGTCGAGTTGCAATCGTCTTATTGAGCAAAAAGACAAACCACATATTTCGTTAATTTTGGAGGCAAATATGAAACGCATTTCTACTTTATTTATTGTTCTGGCCCTGTTGTTTTCTTTTACAACCGTGCAGGCCGATGAAGTTGAACGCAGTCCTGAGTTTTGGAAAATGTACAGCAAAAATCTGGTAAAATGCATTAAAGAGGGCAATCCGGGAGTTCGTTACGCAGCATTGCAGCGGATCATCAGTTATTCGGACAAACTGGAGGTGAACGCAGCGGTATTTGATATCATGCGGATTTATCGCACCGACAAAAATGTGCACGCCCGGCAGTTGGCGCTTAGCGCACTCCATAAAATGAAAAATGATTGGGCGATCGGCTTTTTGAAGCTGCACATCAACCATGAAAAAAACATGGTCCTTAAAAAGCAAATATTTGCGATGATCAAAGATTATGAAAAGTCAAAGATTTGAAATCAGTTTCTTCCTTCCCCTCGATCAAGCTCCCACGGCTGAAATTGCCGGGGAGCTTTTTTTTGCTCCCCTCAAGGCCTATACGCATCAAGTTAAGGAATACAAAATGTGGATTACTGCTTTTTTTGAGGCTAATCACGGACATCCCTCTAAATCCCCCTTCAAAGGGGAACTTAAAAATCTCCCTTTGAAGGGAGACAGGTTTGTGCTCGTCCAGAGCACAAACCAGATGGATGTTTACAGCGAACTAAGAGTTATCCACAATCTCAGTTTTCTTAACTTGACGCGTATGCCCCAATGCCGGGATAATTTAATTCGAATGCATCGATTTTAATTCGCTATTTATTCACTGGCATCTGATTTTGAGCTTGATTTCGCAGCAAATTCCTGTAATAGGTCTGCCAGTGAAAAATGGACGTACGGCTCATTGCATGCCGGCGTGTTTATTCCGGCATCGGCAACCCAAAAATCCAGCGATTGCGGGGCGAATAAAACATTGTGCAGATCACTTTTCATCGCCACCGGACGATCCATCAACCGGATGGCCTTTTCCTGGTCAATCTGTCCATACTGATTTTTAACTCTCCCGGCCAATTTTTCATAGCGATCGCCGGCTGACATGAGCACGGCATCTTCCATCGGGTGCTGCAATTGTGGGTGAAACTGATTGGGTTTGATGGTAATAAATCGCGTTGGTGTGGTCGAAAGGCCAACAGCGTCGGGGATTTTGCCGTCAGTAATGACATAATAATATTCGCACGTTCGTGGTGTGTCGCGAAACAGGGCAACGGCCTGACTCAAGGTTGAGGTCGTTTCCAGCCCTTCACGCATGAGAATCGGCATCGGCATGCCATCCCAATCTCCCACGCCGCGGCCTCCCATTTCGCCGAAAGCGACCTGATTTTCATTCATTCCCGAGACGGAGCCGATAAATCCCGCGTAGCCAATATTAGCGAATCCATAGCTGCCATCCGGTTTGAAAACAGAGACGACGGCCATATTTTGCAATCCGAGCTCAGTGATGTAATCGAGAATCCGGCCGTGATACAGCACACCGTCCTTCGTTGCACCGTTAAATAGGGCATATCCCGAACAGTGGAACAGGGCAGGGAAGACGTTAGCCAGCTGCAATTCCTGCAGTGAAACACCCGATGTTTTCGATAATCCGGCCAGTTCATTCTGATATTTTTGCGGGATAAACGGTTGCAATCTGGCATAAGCGCCGCGCATTGCATCGACGAACCATTCCCCTTTTTCGAGCGTGTAAATCCAGCCCATAGTATAAAGAGTGGCATAAACGAGTTTTTTAACTTCCGGTTTGAGCAGAGCGCCGTGTGCTTCACCAATCTCCCGATGGCTGCCATTGGCGAGTAAAATGCGTTTATTATCCCGGATAATGAGCTGGCCAGTGCCCCATTTTGTGGTTCCGGCAGTGAGAGAAATTGGCATTTGATTTTCAAGTAAAATGCCGGCAGCTCGCAAAGCGCCCTGATAGATTGATTTATTTAATTCAGCCCGCTCAACTATGATTGTTTCGCCTTCAATTGTGTTCTGATGACTAAACGCCTCTTCCGGATCTGTGAAAATTAAATCGATTTGTGCTGTTTCATCATATATGACGCGGTATTGTTTTTGAGCCTGATAATAGACTGAGAGGCGGTTCTTCCCGGATTTGGATTCAGGAAAAGTGATAACATTGAACGGCATGGAATCGATATCTTCGTTATCGAAAGAACAATTAAAAAAACACCAAAGCGTGACCGCTGTTTTTTTGCCCCAGCTCAACTGCAATATCTCTTTCATTTTTGGATGCTCATTCAACACATCACCGAAAAACTTTGCTATATCAAAATTCTTAAAATCAACACCTTCGCCCTGGATGCGGAGCGCTGGCTGCGATCGAAGCACGGAGGTCTGCTGCGCATCGGCACGAATTTGAAAGTGTTTGGTGTTGAACTGAATATCGCCGGCGAATAATTTGTCTTTCTGATAGCGCACTGCGAAATCCAGCACATTCTCTATTTTACTCTCATTTTTTTGTACGATGGAGGCGTTGAAAGACAAATTATCCTGCCCGGAATTGAGCACTGGCAAAATCTTTGAAAGATGGGAATAAACAGCAAATGTGCCACTAATTCTGTCCTGAAGCAAGAATCCCGTAACAATGAGTAGCAGGGCGACAATGAGTCCGTTTTTCATAAATTTATTGGACATTTCTCCTCCTTGGATTTAGCCTGAATTAATCATAAAGCGCAGTGGATGTGCCTGGCACTTAGTTGATTTTTATAAATTTAACTAAACAAACGTGAGTTCGATGTAAGCTGTAACATTCTTTACCAAGCATAATTATAATAGAGCGAAGGCGTCTCGCCGAGCGTTTCGTGTGTTATCCTCGGCGGGACGCCTTCGGACTATATCCTATAATTAATTCGTTTTGTCCCAATTCTTCTTATTTCGAACTCACGGTAAACAAAGTAGCTTTTAAGTGTTTTCGTAACTTATAGAAGTGCCAGGCACATTTTTACCAGTTCATGAATAGCTCAGGTTAGAAACAGAACTTAATTTTCAATGTATTCACTGAAGTTAAAAGGAACGTAATTGCGCGTGCTGGCGTCCTGATTTTTTTCGGCATAGGCAATCCACATGCGAAGCCCGGTACCGTCATAGACGATATTGACCAGGTTGCCGCCTTTGTCCGCCACCTCCCGCGAAAGTGCGATCATTTTTTCTGCGTTGAATGTGCCTTTATTTGTGGTCAAATTATTATAGGCTGCATCATTGTCCATCGTATAATAAATACAGTTGGGTAGCACGCCGGGAACAGAGCTGTCATCGGGTGCATTGTCGGTCCATTTATGTAGTTTAACCGAATCCGGTGTTGAAACGTAGAACTTGACGGCGCCCATCGTTTCCGGTTTTCCATCGCCGATATAAAAAAAGTATCGCTTGATCAGCGGGGCTTCTTCGACCATTTTTACGGCTTCGTCGAGCGTGTTGGCGTCGTAGAGCATTTGACGAAAGAGAAAGGAAAAATGGACACCGTTTAGATTAAACGGCGCTTCTGAGTTGGGAGATTGGCCCTTTTCACCGAGCACGATGCCTTTGGCGTTCATGCCGGAATGGCTGCCGATATAACCGGCGAAAGTGGCCATCGTGTGCGGCACGCCGTCTTTTGGTTTATAAACGACGATGACCGGATAATCCTGCAATTGTGCCTGCATAACAAAATCGAGGTTGCGTATTTGGTACAAATGCCCGTCTGCCGTGGCTTTCCCCCAGACGGCAACACCGCTGCAAGCAAAGTCGGCAATCCCGGGGATGGCATGCGCTCTTTGCAGAGATTCAAGTGCGAACCCACTACCATCTGCGAGTCCTCGCATTTCTTCTTTTATGCGCTCATCGACGAACGGGGCGAGCGTAGCCCATGCTTCATCGAGAATTTCTTCAGAAAATACTTGGGGGTACTTATAGGCAAATTTGAGATAGCCACCGATACATTTTTCTACATTGACACCCAGTTGCTTACCCAGTTGGAATCCCATTTCATAAGGTGTTCCCTGGACAACAACAACCGGGATTTCATCATCACCAGTTCCAATCGTTGCCATGTTTTGAGGTACACTACTTTTTTCGCTAGCACAGGAAAATGCGAAAATGAAAGCAATAAAAATAAAAAGGCCATATTTCTTCATAATTCTCCCTTTCGAAAAATTTTATAAAGAAAGTATTCGGATAAATAAGAACTTATTCTTACTATCAAATGACTGCAGGATTTTGATTTGTATCAATTAGATTGTTAATACAACAAAATAGTTTACTATTAACATCACAAATTTATTATACAAAAAAATGAAGCTAACATGATAATAATACAAAAATAGACCGCATAGAGTTTGTAAAAAAATGTATTTTAAATGTTATCTGTAACATTTTTGTTGGATTTTAATTAATCCTTAATATTTTTATAACACTATAACAGCAACAAATTTTGATTAAATCCCACCAACTTTGCGTGAAATGACCAGTGAAATTTAAGCAATAGATAGTTTCATTTCAATTCAATAATGGACTGAAATGAATTGTTTTGCCGAACAGAACAAACGATTGCCTTAAACTGAATTAACTACCGAGACTATATTTTTTGGGGAATAGATAAATGGAGAGAGTGAAGTGAACATGGTCTAAATCCTGTGAGGATTGCGCATGAAACGTTTCATACTATTTATTATTATCGCAGCGCTGGTGTATTTGCCGGTGCAAACTTTCGGAGGCATTACCGGGAAGATTCGCGGCGTTGTCACAGACGCGAAAACCGGAGAGCCCCTTCCGGGAGCCAATGTAATCGTTGAAGGCACGAACTACGGTGCCGCAGCGAGCGCAGACGGCAGTTTTATAATTCTATATCTCCCACCTGGAACTTACAATGTTAAAGCTTCAATGATCGGCTATAAAACAGCTGTCAACCAGAATGTGAAAGTTGAGGCCGACCGCAGTACACACGTCGATTTTGCAATGGCGGAATCCGTGCTGGAAGGTGAAGAAGTTGTCATCGTTGCCCCGGTTGAACTTGTGAAGCTTGACGTATCAGCCTCGGAAACTCGCGTCACACAGAAAGACATGGAAAATGTGCCCTTTGCAAATCGAATTGAAGATGCGATTAGCTTCCAATCGGGAATTCAGGGAAATCTGATCGAAGGTGAACTGCAAATTCGTTCTGGAGATGCATCGGAAGCTGCCATCCTCGTCGATGGCTACTCGATGGTCGATCCCAATTTTAACCGCTCAATTGTTACCATTTCCCCGAGCAGCGTCCAGGAAATTAACGTCATTCGTGGCGGATATAATGCAGAATACGGCAAAGCACGTTCAGGTATTGTCAGTATTGTGAGCAAAACACCGTCCCATGATTTTCATGTGGATCTGGATTACCAGTTGAATCCGGCCCGCCAACGCCACGCCGGCAGCAGCCGCTACAGCGATAGAAATTTCTGGCAGTATGATTTTATGGGCAATGCAGCGGCCATGGATACCGTTTACACAACGCGGACCGAAGGACTTAATACGACAGAAGTTATGTGGCGCGGTTGGAATACTTATTCGGAAGAATTGCTCAACAACTCCAACCCGGATGACGATTTGACTCCGGAAGAAGCACAGGAATTGTGGTTATGGCGTCACCGGCCAATTGACTATAGCGATGAAACGGGGCATAATATCGCGCTGACATTGAGCGACGGTTTTTCTGTCACCCCAGATTGGAAATTAAGCATGATGTCAACATTGTCCTGGGAAAAATTGCCTTACGCCTACCCGCAGCCAATCGATGCGTATCAATCAAAAACTCTTTTATATAAAATCATCAGCGATTTTGGCAATAAACATAAATTGACATTGCTTGGTACCCACAATTTAACCAATACAGTGACTCGGAATTATACAACGAGCCGGTGGGATGTTTACGATGAACTATCCTATGGCGGTGGCGAAAGTGAAATGTTTTATATCGGCCGTAAACCGTTGAACGACCGCCGGGCAACCATGATGGGATTGAAATACCAATTTCTCGCCTCGGATACACGAATCGTCGAAGCGGACATCAATTATTTCGATTCGCAATGGGATGTACGCCATTCTGAAGAGGCAAAAGAATCCGATGGGCGGATTTTTCATGGCCGACTCTATCTCGATCCACAATCCGGCTGGATTCCTAAAAATATATGGTCAGAAGAACAGCAGGACTGGGTCATCAATCCTTTGGCGCGACCGGATGATGCTACAGGTTACCGCATGTTTGGCGGCGGTGTTTCCTGGGATGATTCTTACGGTAAGCGCCTGAATATAAAGCTGGCGATGACCGATCAATTTCATCGTGCCCATGAATTGAAAACAGGAATTGAATTTACCTCCAATGAAATTGTGCAGGATCGAATCCATTGGCATGATGATGATCCCGCCAAGTTGTATGAAACCAATTTTGATGCTAAACCACTGGAATTTGCGGCCTATATTCAGGACAAAGTTGAGTTCAGCGGCATGGTTGCCAATTTTGGCTTACGGTATGATCGTTACGATGCCAACGGCACCTATTGGGACGTCCACCGAATCCTGGAATACGCTACCAATAAAGAAGCCTACGATGCAGCCCAGGCAGATACATTTTTTACCCGGAAAGCAGAGCCGAGATCGTATGTGAGCCCGCGTGTTGGCGTTTCATTTCCGATAACAGAGGACAGCAAAGTCTATTTCAATTATGGCCATTTTGTGCAAATGACTCAGAATGAAGCCCTATATCCCACAATTCTGGACGGAGAAAAAGACCGCGTTCAGTGGATGGGAAATCCCTACCTTGATTACCAGAAAAGTTACAATTTTGAACTGGGCTATGATCAAAATGTCTTTGATCAATTTCAGTTGCACGTTGGCGCTTTTTACAAAGATTACAGCGATGTAGAAAGCGGGATGGTTTACGCCCACTCCGATCAGTCGCTTGTCGCCGAATGGGCTGACCAAAGGGAATACCGGGAGGTGCGCGGCCTTGATATTGAGCTCAGAAAAAAATCGGGTCGTTTTTTGACAGGCTTTTTCAATCTTAATATCACCAGTAAAAGTGTTAGTGATTTAAATGTTCCGGGAATCAGCCAGATTCCAATTATTACCGACGATCCTAATCTGGGCACAAATGGTGAACTAAAGGGTGTTCCTCGGCCAATAATCGAAGAAATTGTGCCTTATGGCCGCGGGTATTTCGTTTTTGCCACACCGCGCAACTGGGGTCCGAAACTGCAGAATTACCCTGTGTTGCATCGCACTTCTGCCAGCCTTTCCATATTTTACACAGGCCCGCAGTTTGTAGAGCATCCGGATGAAGAATGGCGCAACCAGCACCCGAATGTGCAATTCCATACATTGCCAAGAATTTCGACCAACTTGCGCCTGGGCCGGGATTTTGACCTGAAAAAAGGTGCAAGCCTGCGGTTTTATATGGATATCAGTAATTTATGGGTATCTGAATACCGTTTTCCGCCAGGTGGAGAAGCCGGAAAGTTATACTATAGCGACCTTTATGAAAATGGCAGGAAAGATGAAGTGGGTACGGATAAGGTAGCTAATAAAGATATTTTGCGCACCCATCGCGAAGTCAATTACGCTGGTGAATATCGTTCTTTAATAATCGGTATGCGCTTTACTAAATAATTTGATGGCATTCATCACACGAACGAATAACCGGAGGGATTATGTTTTCGAAAAGGCATTACCCTTTATATAAAAATACATTCAAGATTTTTATATTCCTTTTCTGCCTGATATTCAGCCAAAATTTATCAGGGCAGGATCTCAAATCTCATGAAATTGGCAGGCTGTGGGAAACCATGTATTCAACAGGATCTATCCCGGGATATTCTCCTATCGATAACCGCATGACTTACCCGGGTGGCGATTTTTGGCTGCAAAAAGGGAAAAATCTTGCCGGTCGCGGAACCTGGATCGGCGTTACCGATTGGACGGATCACACCGGTGTTTTTCACACCACTTATGTTTCTGAAGGTGGTTACGCCAATGACGAGGCTAATGGATTTGCTTTTCCCATCTCCAATAAAAAGAGAATCAAAAATCGCTTGCCAAATGTGTTTGTAAATAGCACCGCGGATATTCGCTTGCTCGATACCCGTGAAGGCAGCTCAAAATTATTCGGCATCATTGCCGATGAGAGAATTGAAACCACATGGGCAACCAACACCGGAATTTCTGTGCGGCGACGCAGTTATGCATTTGCCAATCAGAACCACAATAGCTCTATCATCCTGGAATACCAGTTTACAAATGATGGCAACACAGATTCCGATACCGGCACCAAAGAACTTGCCGGCCAGGATTTGAAAGGCGTTTATTTAGGATTCCAATTTTATATGATTCCAGGTGGTGATCGCGGGCATCAGCAAGTTGACGAACACGATGACTGGGCGGAATACTACGGTAATCAACCCGGAGATTCCTTGCGTGGTCTGCTCTTTTTGTATGATGGTGATTCGAAGGTGAAAACCCATGATGATATCGGTGATCCCGATCAATTTACCGGTGAATTTTTATCACCGCAATATCCCGGCATCGGTGTTTTGCATGCGGATACCGGCTTCGATAACAGCGATGATGATCGCAGCCAGCCGTCCACAGTTGAAATCAAACCGAATGCCCGATTTAAATCTTACACCCGCGGTAGCACCGAGAATGAAATGTACGCCGAGATGAGCTCTGGAAATCAGTCTCGGGGAACTGTGGGCCTATCGCAGAATCCTTATGATACTGATGTGCGGGTTCCTACGGCTTTGCTCTCATTTGGGCCTTACGATATTCCTCCCGGTGAGACCATCAATATCGTTCTCTATGAAGCGGTTGGTGCGATCAATAAATCGTTAGCAATCCAGGCAGGACGGGAGTGGAAAGAGGGCACTCTCTCCTTCGATGGAAAAACCGGCGACGATGCCAAAAATGCCCTTATCGCGACGGGGCGGGATTCGCTTTTTCAGTTTGCTTCCCGCGCGGAATTTGCCTGGGAAATCGGCTTGAAGAATATTCCTTCTCCGCCGCCATCACCCAATTTTTTCATGAACTCGGGCCCTGGGCGCATCGAATTGCTGTGGATGACCGGCGATAATCCCGACGATCCCCATCCTGGTGATGACGATTTTGCGGGTTACCGTGTCTACCGATCGAGTCGTGCGAACGATAATCTGTACGAAATGATTTGGGAATGTGGCGGTAACACTGGCGTGGAATTAACCAACGAATATTGGGATTACAATGTTGAGCGTGGCAAGAGCTACTATTATTATGTCACAAGCTATGATGACGGCTCTGATAATACAACCGGTCTTTTCCCGGGGCAGTCATTGGAATCCAGTCCCTATTATAACCGTAATTACCAAAATGGCGCTAAAGCCGCCGTTCCACCCGCGTCGAATATGGATTCGGTGCTCGTGGTGCCAAACCCATTTCACTTGCAAGGCCTCGCGTTTGGCGGCACCTTTCAGGAAGATTATTTAGAAATACCTCGTGCGGAAGATCAGCTTTCTTTTGTTGGCCTGCCGGCCAAAGCCGTCATTCGGATTTTTACTGTTCACGGCAACCTTGTGGAGACGATCAACCACCCGAATCCGGATAATCCACGCTCAATTCCAGATTCAGCCGATGAAGCCTGGTTTCAGATATCGGAAAGCTATCAAACAATTAAATCCGGTGTTTATTTTTTCTATGTAGAAGGGTGGGACCGTGACGGTAAAGCGTTGGGAACAACCACCGGCAAATTCGTGATAATTCGCTAAGCGCGGCAGAGGAGACAAAATATGAAACATAAAATAAGTATGATTTGTGTGCTGATTTTCGCTGTCCTGTCTTTTGATGCCGGTTCAGCCACTGCACAGAAAAAGAAAGTTGCCCAAAGCGGGATGACCTATCTCGGCATTAGCCTGAGTGCGCGCCAGAGCGGAATGGGAAACGCCAGTGTGGCTTCGGTTTCTGGAGCGCAAGGGCTTTTCTATAATCCGGCTGCAATCACGCAATTGGATAAATACAGCATTGTTACCAATCAGGTGAACTGGCTTGTGGACACCCATGTCTACGGCATTGGCGCTGTCGTACCACTCGACAAGTGGGGCACACTCGGACTTGATGTTGTTTACATGGATTATGGCACAATCATCGGCACCAAGCGAGTCGACAAAAGTGTTGATGACCGTGGTTACATTACAACGGGTGATATCGGCGTTGAAGATTATGCTATTGGATTCACTTACGCCTACGCTGTCAGTGATAAATTTTCCTTTGGTACCAAGTTGAAATTTGCCCATGAATCTCTGGGTAATGCAGACTATACCGTTGCTGTGATCGATGAAGAAAATGACGAATTTGAGTACAGCAGCAAAGAATGGAAACTGAACCAATGGGGCTTTGATTTCGGTGGATATTACGATACCGGTTATAAAAGCCTGGTTTTCGCCGTCGCCTTCCAGAATTTTTCCCGCGACATGGTTTATTGGACGGAAAAATTCCAGATGCCATTGGTTTTGCGCATGGGACTCGCTGCAGATTTAAATGAAATGCTCGGCTTGGGGCTTGACGGCATTAAGCTCAATACTTCCATCGATGCCATGCACCCGATTGATTATACCGAGCAGGTGAATCTCGGTGGCGAAGTCGTATACAAAAACCGGTTTGCCGTGCGCTCCGGCTATCAATTTAACCAGGACACCGAAAACCTGAGCTTTGGCTTTGGCGTGAATTTCAAATACCAGGGCACGGAAGCATTTTTTGATTATGCCTTTACCCAGGCTGAATATTTTGAAGATATTAATCGTTTCAGCCTGAGTTTTTCATTTTAACCTGAAGAATTTCGGGCGTTGGATTGAACGCCTGAAATCAAGCAAAGATTTGAGTTATTTAGTAGCCTGCTTTATTCATAAATACCTTTTTCGAGTTCGAGCTACAAATTCCGGGAGAAACATCCCCCTTTCCTCTAAATGGGGATTTGTAAAAATTCTCCCTTTGAAGGAGACAATTTGTGCCCGTCCAGAGTACAAATTAGAGGGATGTTTCGTACATAAAACACTGTATGGTATTGTTTGTGAAAAAAGCAGGGTAGATCAATATTAAAAATAATTCTTGTTCAAGCAGATTGTTCGTTCCGTACCGGTGAGTCCTGCTAATGTTACGGCTCTCCACATAAACTGTGTCAAATAGCCCGGCAATCTGAACTGAACATGTATCCAAAACCCTTTTCACCAGGAGGATTACATGAAACATGTTACAAAGTGGAGTTTAATCACACTTGTCTTGTGTCTGTTCTTTGCAGCCGGATTATCGGCTCAAACAGCGGATTATCTTTATTGGGAAGACAATTTCAACGACACGGCCACAGATCCGGCATTATTCGAAAATGTGGGTTGGTTCTATTATGGCCCCAATGATGGTTTAGTTGGTCAGGAAGTACGGCAGGAAAACGATGAAGCCTACATTTTACAGGGTAATTTTGGCGGGCTTGTTGGCGCAGGTCTGATCCAAACCAACGGTTTTGCCAAAATGGATACCGCTGATGAGGCAGCCACAAAAGCATTATTAGTTGCCAATAATTACAGCCACCCAAATCAGGTGATTCAGTGCCGTGTGAACCTCACAAAAATGGATGCAAGTTCATGGTTTATAATTGCGACACGCATGGAGCAAACAGATTCAACGGAAAGTTTGCCGGATTCTGATCCAACTGAAGAAGCTGCTTATGTCCTGCACTTGAATCCAGTCACCGATCTTATTCAAATTGCAAAGTATGATTCAACCGAATACAACTTGTTAAATCCTGCTACTTTCCAGGATTTGGCCAGCAGAAATGATCTCGATCTTGAACTGGATGTTTACTATTGGGTTAAGTTTTACCTGAACGAAGGCGATCTCAAAGCAAAAATATGGGAAGGCGATGCTACAGACGAGCCAGATGACTGGTTGCTAGAAGTAACAGATGCTGAGCCACGTGTTACCGGTAAATATACCATGTTTGCATTGATGGGTCTGCCCCCGGCAAGTGAAGATGAAAAAGATATTTTCCGCGTAGATGATATCACCGTAAGCGGATTTGTTCCTCTGACAGCTGTTAAAGCTGAAGAAGACGTTATTCCAGAAGAATTTGCACTGGGCAACAATTATCCCAATCCGTTCAATCCGGAAACCACCATCAATTTCTCACTCGTCAAAGCTGAAAATGTGACATTGCGCATTTACAATGCCACCGGTCAGCTCGTCAGAACGCTTGTCAATGAGCACATGGAAGCCGGCGAATGGAAAATTAATTTCAACGGTTTGGATGGCTATGGCCGTAGCCTGAGCACAGGCGTCTATTTCTATCAATTGCAGAGTGCAACACAGCAAATCACTAAAAAAATGGTTCTGCTCAAGTAATTTGCGATGAGATTGCTGTCTTTTAGCGATGTTATCACTATTCCAAACTAAGGCGATCGTTATTTTCACAGCGATGATGGTCGCAATTTAAAAAAAGCGTGCTCGAACTCTATTGATTCCATCACCCCAAAGTGATGGAATCAAAGTCATGGTAGCTTTTTATTAGATGGGCTGGTCCTCAGAGCAATCCCGGGAACTAACTTTCCCTAAGGTATGTGCTCCGGAGGGTTAGCCTATTTTTTTAACATTCAACAATGATGAAATGATGAAAACTATTTTTGATTTATTTGTTTTAATGTTGTTTAGTGCCGCTGCTTTGCAGGCTCAGAAATTAATTGATGCCAAACTTATTTTCCCCCCGCAGGACAAACACGTTCACAGCAGCAGCATGGTTGAATGTCCCGACGGCAGTTTACTCGCCTGCTGGTTCGAAGGCTCTGGTGAACGCAACGCTGATGATGTTCGCATTCGTGGCGCCAGGCTCAAAAAAGGCGCCAGTTCTTGGGGGCCGGTTTTTGAAATGGCAGATACGCCCAATTATCCCGACTGCAATCCCATTTTATATCTCGATAATGATCAACGCCTGATTTTGATGTGGGTGGTTGTGCGTGCCAATCGCTGGGAAGCGGCGGAACTTAAATATCGCATTTCAACGGATTTCCAAAAAGATGGGGCACCAAAATGGCAGTGGCAGGATATTGTGCTCATTAAAAATACCAATAAATTCAGACAAGATTTGGCAGCAGGTTTCCGGGCACTACCCGAAACCAACCATACCTGGGCAGAATATGCACCGCGCTACGAAAAGATGATAATCGAGGCGGCAAACGATGCCGTGAAGCGGGAAATGGGCTGGATGACGCGTATCGCGCCGACAATTTTGGCCGATGGACGCATTCTGCTCCCACTTTATTCAGACGGTTTTAATCTCTCTCTGGTCGCCATCTCCGATGACAATGGACATACCTGGAATCCCTCGACTCCAATCGTTGGCCGCGGCAATATTCAGCCCGTAATTTTGGCGAGAAAATCCGGCGAACTCGTCGCATATATGCGTGACAATGGCAATCCTCCAGCACGAATAATGAAAAGCCTGTCCAAAGACCGCGGTGAAACCTGGTCGCCCGTCGAGGATATGAAAATTCCCAATCCGGGCGCCAGCGTTACTGGACTTGTGCTTAAAAATGGCGACTGGTGCCTGGTGTATAACGATTTGGAAGATGGTCGCCACAATCTAACGTTGGCGATTTCCGGTGATGAAGGGCGGACGTGGCCCGTTAATAAAATAATTGAAGAATCTGCCCCCGGCGAAGGAAGTTTCGCCTATCCTGCAGTTTTGCAGACGAAAGATGGCAGTATTCACATTTCCTATTCCTGGCACAAAGGTAAAAAAAGTATAAAATACGTGGTATTCAGAAATCGTTAATAATTTTACCAGGTGGGTAAATAAATGATGATCGTATAAACAGACTCGATGAGTTTAGAAATTAGAAAAAATTCAGCAAGCGCAATTTTGCTGAGTTGTTTAAGAAAGTTTCTAAAAGATTATAAGATAGGGTGCAATCCCAAATATATAGAGCGAAAGCGTCCCGCTGAGCAGAACGCACCTTGGAAAAGGAAGAATCGTCAGTATCATGAAATACAGAACAGCAAAAAGTTCAACAAGCCTTTACTTTGTGACTTCCGTTATTTCTGAGCATACCTCAATTTTTACAAATGACAGGATTGCTCAAATTCCATTAAACTCCTTGACCTGGTTTCGGAAGCAAAACATTTGGAAAGTTTACGCATTTTGTTTAATGCCCAACCTTATTCATGTTATAATTAAACAATTGAGCGAACAGCCGATTGATTATTCGATTGGCAAGTTTCATTCATATACCGGACACGAAATTATCAAAGACTTGACCTGTGAAAAGCAATGGACTCCGCTAAATATTTTTAAAAAAGCTGCGAAGCGGATTAAAACGAATCGGGAACATGTGGTTTGGGAAGATTCCCTGGCTAAAAATATTGAAACTGAGAGAGTTCTCTTAAAGGAAACCGAGTATATTCACAATAATCCAAATTCGAAAAATTGGCAACTGGCGGCATCTCGCAGTGAATATGCATATTCATCGGCATGTTTTTATGATTGCGGCACGAAACCAATTATTGAAATTGATGACCTGCGAGAGTTGTTGTAATTTTTCATCCTTAGAACATTCCGCTCAGCGGGACGCTTTCGCTCTATGGTTATCGAGTTGATCAGTTTTTGCGCAAAGGGTTAATTTTATAGGAAAATATTAAGCAGTTGATGCCACCCCTCATTCATAGCGCGAAGGCGTCCCGCCGAGCGCGACGGACTCTGCTAATTGTTTTCAAAAAAAGCAACAAAGCGGATTAAAACGAATCGGGAACATGTGGTTTGGCAGGATTCGCTGGCGGAAATTATTGAAACTGCGAGAGTTGTTGTCATTTTTCACCCTTAGAAGATTCCGCTCAGCGGGACGCTTTCGCTCTATAGTTATGGGATTAGTGAACCTCAGGGACAAATTTTTAATTTTATAGAATTTATCATAATTAAAAGAGAACTAATATTGAAATCAAAAGCAGAAAATAGAATTCAGCTCCACACAAATTGGCAAATTCAGGCAACCTCAAAAATTGCATCACCAGAATCCGTAATCTTCGGCTCCGGATTTAATTCCGACGATTGGCACAGGGCAGAACTTCCTTCGACAATTCTTGGAACATTGGTGAAAAATGGGATATTCACCGATCCATTTCGCGGCAAAAATCTGGCAAAAATCCCGGAAAAAATGTTTGCTGAACCATGGTGGTTCCGCAAAGAATTTGCATGGCAAACGGTCGATGAATCCCAGAGAGTTTCTCTTGAGTTTGATGGCGTCAATTACAGCGCAGAAGTCTGGTTGAATGGTGAAAATATCACCGCTGACGTCCCCATTCACGGCGCCTTTCGCAGAACCGCGCTTGACATAACGGATAGCCTGATTTCCGGGAAAAATATTTTGGCCGTGAAGGTCAGCCCACCAAAAGCGGGTGACTTTTCCATTGGTTTTGTCGATTGGAACCCACCAGCGCCCGATAAAAATATGGGAATTTTTCGCCCGGTGCATTTGCGCAGACATCACGGGGTTACGCTGACGAACTCATTTGTACAAACCAGATTTAATAAAGATTATTCAGCGGTCGATTTGTTAATCACAACAGAATTAACCAACTTTTCCACCAAGCCAAAAGCGTGTTTGCTGCAAATCCATCTGGATGATACGCACCTTGAAAAAAAGGTAGAGTTGCAGCCCGGCCAGCGCCGGCGCATTGCGTTGGGTAGCAAAGAGTTCCCACAATTGCATTTCGCAAAACCACGCATCTGGTGGCCGAACAATTTGGGGAATCCGGAGCTCTATCAAGTCGATTTATCCGTCAGCATGGATGATGAAATTTCGGATACCGAAATCGTGACATTTGGTATGCGGGACATTCAGTCGTGGCTGAATTCTGAGGGGAACCGCGTTTTTGCAATCAATGGAAAAGAAATTCTCATCAAGGGGGCAGGCTGGACCGACGATCTCTTTTTGATGGATTCAGATCGCTCACTGGAAGCACAAATTCGTTATGTCAAAGACATGAATTTGAACTGTATTCGCCTTGAAGGATTTTGGGGAAAAGACCATAAATTATACGATTTATGCGATCAAAATGGAATTTTGATTATGGTCGGCTGGAGCTGCCATTGGGAGCACGAACAATACCTGGGCAAACCCATCGACGCACGGTTTGGCGGCGTCACCGAACCGGATGAGATCGAACTGGTTGCGCAATCGTTTCAGGACCAGGTTTTATGGCTGCGCAACCATCCGAGTATTTTTTGCTGGTCGCTCGCCAGCGATATGGTGCCCCACCCCGATCTCGAAGCCCGCTACATCGACATTTTACAGGAATACGATACCACCCGGCCGCAGCTCAATTCAACAGGCGGTGTGGGCAGCGATCAAAATATCATAACCAATTCCGTGATTGAAAGTGATCTCACCGGTTCCTCCGGACTGAAAATGCTGGGACCGTACGCTTATACGCCGCCGATTTACTGGTACACAGACAAAAATCTCGGGGGAGCCTATGGCTTCAATACCGAAACTTGCCCCGGCGCCAATGTGCCGCCAATTGACAGTTTACGAAAAATGTTCACTGACGGTAATCTGTGGCCGATTGGCGCAGAGTGGGGTTTTCACGGTGGACGCAACGATTTTGCCACCCTCGATCGCATCGTTGAGGCTATCAGGAAACGATACGGTGCGGCAGACTCGGTTGAAGATTTTGCATTCAAAGCCCAGGTTTTGAATTATGAGCTCATGCGGCCAATGTTTGAGGCATTTCAAGTGAATCATCCACGTGCTACCGGAATTATTCAGTGGATGCTCAACGCGGCCTGGCCGAAAACATCGTGGCAATTATACGATCATTATTTACGGCCAAACGGTGCATTCTTTGGGGCGAAAAAAGGGTGCGAACCGCAACATCTGGTGTACAATTACGGCGATGGAAGCATTTATTTTGTCAATGAATTTGCCGAGAACCGAAAAGATTTGGTAGCGCATATCCGTCAGTATGATTTGCAATCAACACTTATTTTTGAAGACCGCGTTGCCCTTGATCCGCAAACAGGGCCTGCCCATCGGATAAGGAATCTGGCAGAGGCGCAGCAATTCTCTTTTCTCGATCTGCGACTGCTGCACAAAAACAATTCGCTGCAAAGCCACAACTTTTATTGGCTCCCGGCTCAACAGGATGTTCTCGACTATGAGGCTGAATTCGAAGACTGGGCATTTTACACCCCAACAAAAATATTCGCTGATTTTACAAAATTAAATAACCTGCCCGGCGCGGAAATTCATATTCAAAAGGAAGTTTTGGAAAAAGATGATCATGTCGAAATAGAAATGAGAATCACCAATGCCTCGAAATGGATTGCTTTTTTTGTGGAGTTCAATGTTGTAAATTCGGATACAAAGGAATCCGTTTTGCCGATCCACTGGCAGGATAATTATATGAGCTTTTTACCTGAAGAAGTTCGCAATGTAAAAGTAGATTTTCCCAAATACGCTTTGGGAAATGCCCGGCCTGAAGTTTGTGCTTCAGGCTGGAATTTAGATTTAATTAAAGGAGACACACGATGAATACATTAGCAATCACAGGCGGATCTCCGATTCGCGATTCGAAGAAAAAGCCATGGCCGAAATGGCCGGTTTGGGATAGTGCCGAAGAGGCAGGACTGATGGAAGTTCTGAGTAGTGGCATCTGGTCTTATAACGGCCCGAAAGAAGTAGAATTTAATAAAGCGTATGCAAAATATATTGGCAGCAAATACAACATTTGCGCTGCGAACGGAACAGTGACGTTGCAGCTCGCCCTCGAAGCCTGCGGCATCGGTTTAGGCGACGAAGTCATCGTTCCCGGGCTGACATGGCAGGCAACGGCTGCAGCTGTGCTCGATGTCAACGCCCAACCTGTGCTCGCCGATGTTGATGAAAGAACATGGTGTATCGATCCGGAAGATATTAGAAGAAAAATCACCCCGGCGACCAAAGCCATCATTCCCGTGCATCTTTACGGCTGCATGGCAGACATGGACAGTATTTTGGCGATTGCGAAAGAACACGGATTGTATGTCATCGAGGACTGCGCCCACAAACACGGCGGCGAGTGGAACGGCAAAAAAGCAGGCTCAATTGGTGATATTGGCAGCTTCAGTTATCAGCTTTCAAAATTGTTGACGGCTGGTGAAGGCGGTTCGTTAACGACGAGCTCGGATGAATTATGGGAAAAATTGGATGCGCTGCGAAATTGCGGTCGCCGACCCGAACAGGGCGGGGAAGAGCAGGATAAAGGAGCCGGTGTGTACGATGATGACGGCAATTTTATTCAGTCCGGCAATTTTCGCATCACAGATTTTCAGGCAGCTTTATTGCTCGAGGCGTTAAAAAGACTGGATGAACAAAATGCTGTTCGGGAGAAAAACGCGATGTATCTGAATAATTTGATTAAAGATATTCCGGGCATCGAACCGATGTTCCACGATCCGCGGGAAACCCGCAAGGCGTTTTTCAATTACTCTTTTCGCTATTACGGAGATGAATTCGGCGGTCTGCCTGCGAGCACATTTCGCGAAGCTTTGATGGCGGAGCTGGGCTGCAATATCGAATCCTGTTATGAGCCACTCACTATGTGCTCTCTCTATCAGCCACATACGAAACCGGCCCGGCATAAATTAACTGCTTCGTATTGGCAAAATATTGCTCCAGCACATACAAAATTACCCGTTTGCGAAAAGGTTTTCGCTGATCACGCCGTGTGTTTTCATCATCTCGTGTTGATGGGCAATCAAAAAAGTATGGATCAAATCGCCGAAGCCATCACAAAAATCAGAGCGAATATCGATGAACTCAAACCAGCGGCAGCGGTGGTGTAATTTATGGAAAAAAAACTGAATGTTGCCATTGTCGGTACCGGGTACATCGCCCATTTTCATGCGAAAGGGCTGCTCGATCAGGAAAATGTAACCATCAGTGCTGTTTGTGATTTAGCGGTGGACAAAGCACAGGAATTCGCGGACAAATACGGTGTCGCCGATGTGTTTAAATCCCACAAAGAATTGCTGCAAAATTGTGCCTGTGATGCCGTTGTTCTCTGCCTGCCAAATGCATTGCACGTTCCGGTTGCGCTGGATTTTATTCGTGCGGGGAAAGATGTTTTTATCGAAAAACCACTGGGCGTCAATGCGGCTGAAGGTGAAATGCTCAAAAGCGAGATGAACGACCAAAAACGGATCATAATGATCGGCCACATGTGGCGATTTGACGGGCAGACTCAGTTTGTTCGCGCGGCGGTCGCCGATGGCAAAATCGGTGAAGTTGTCAAAACAAAAGGCTGCGGTATTCATGTCGATTGGGGGCCGGAGGGCTGGTTTACGCAGAAAAAATTGGCAGGTGGCGGCGCGCTGGCAGATATGGGTGTGCATGCAATCGATACCGTGCGTTACATTTTGGGTGATCCGCAGCCAGAGAGTGTTTATGCGGTCGTCAAAACCTGCTTCGGAAAATATGATGTTGACGACATGGGCATGATTGTGATTCGCTGGGAAAATGGCACCACATCATTAATTGAAAGTGGCTGGTGGCATCCCCACGCTGACGGCCCGGAAGCTTCGACGCAGCTCATCGGCACGAAAGGCTACGCCCGTTTGTACCCGACATCCGTTGAAATACCGCTCGAGGGCAAAGAAGGCCGGGAAATAACCAGTCTCTCGGCCAAGGATGAACATTGTGATCAGCCGATGTACTCCGGACAAATGGCGCATTTTGTCGAGCGAATTCGCACGAGATTGACTCCGTGTCCAGGCATTGATGAAGGTTTGGTTGTGCAGCGAATTGTCGATGCGGCCTATCAATCTTCGGAAACGGGGGAAGTGGTTCGGTTTTAAGGATTAAACAGCCTTAGAGCCTATCCGAAAACCTCAACAGGTGAACGTATGACCAGTCGAGGAATTCACGTTTTTTCTTTTAGCTTTATCAAGCATGTGTACAAAACATGCTTGCCAATTTGGTGTCAATCACAAGTTTTTGCCTTCCCCGGAACTGTGGGAATTTGCAAAAGAAATAATACCGCCCTGGCCACGACGTCCAAAGGGCGGCCGTCCCCCTATGTCAGATAAAAAAGCATTTTTCGCTATTTTTTACATCTTGCGCACTGGTATTCAGTGGAAAGCTTTGCCTCGATGTTTAGGAGCGCCGAGTACGGTCCACGACCGCTTTCAAAGCTGGCAAAAAGCCGGTGTATTTAAAGAGCTTTGGCGCTTTAGTTTAATTGCATTCGATATGCGCGTTGGTATTGATTGGGAATGGCAATCAATAGACGGCGCGATAACCAAAGCTCCCTTAGGTCAAGAAAAAACAGGAGCTAATCCAACTGACAGAGCCAAGAAAGGAACTAAAAGACACCTTCTCACCGAAGGAAAAGGTGTTCCAATTTCGCTTGCTGTAACCGGAGCGAATCGCCATGACGTAACTCAAGTCAAGAATGTTTTAGATAATATCATGGTTGAACGTCCACAGTTTTCTGTAGAAAATCTTCAACATTTTTGCGCTGATAACGCTTACAAATCTGAGGCAATAAGTGATCTTATTGCCTCCTATGGATATGTTGAACATATCAAAAGCCGTACCGATGAAAATGAAGAAAAAAAACAAATACCGGGCTATCGTGCACGGCGTTGGGTTTGTGAAAGAACACATAGCTGGATGAACAGATATCGAAGAATTCTGACCAGATGGGAGAAAAAAAGCTGACAACTATGAAGCTATGTTACATTTGGCTTGTGCATCTATTACGTTTCGAGCTTCCGAGGTTTTCGGATAGGCTCTTAGTTCTGTAACAGATGTATAAATCTACGTGCCACACTTTATTTATAAAGCATTAGTGATGTGCCTGGCACTTGTTCGATTTTTTTTAAAGTTAGCGGTTACTCGGTTATCCAGTTAACTCAGCTTTGCATAAACCCACCCCTGATATGCGACAAAACGCTACGCTTTTTCGCATATCGTCCCCTCCCGGGAGGGGATTTGAAAACCGTCTCAGGCTAAATCCCATCCTGGGAGGGGACAGAACGATGCGAACGGCAAAGCCGATGAGCAGCGAACAGGGGTGGGTTTGTATTTAGCTGAGTTAACTGGATAACCAGGTAGCAGTTAAATTAACCTCTGATATTTTTACCATACTTGAATAAGTGCCAGGCATATTTTTGCCTGTTTATGAATAGATTTGAAGAGAAAAGGATCAAATACTTTATGAAAAATTTAAATCGAATAATATGGTTTCTTGGATTTGTTTTTATTTTGTTTAGCTGCCAACAAATACCTGAAGAATACGCTGCAGCTGATAAATTTCGCCTGTCGTGGACCGATGATCCAACCACGACAATGACAATAATCTGGGATCAGAAAGTTGGCGCTGAGGCAACAATCTTTTACGGTAAAGAGGATTTTGGCCGTCAATTTTGGAAATACGATCATCAGCAAAAGCCAACAGAGAAGCTGTTAAATTATTATCATATGAATACATTTTATTGCACATTAGAGAATTTGCAGCCGGACGCCATCTACTTTTTCCTATTGAAAGACAGTGTTGGCGTGAGCAAACGATTTTCTTTTCGGACGGCCCCGGATAAGCCGCAACAATTCACATTCGTAACGGGAGGGGACACAAAATCATCCGGTGCTTCTCTGGAGGCAGGCCGAGCCAGCAACAAAATGGTCGCCAAACTGCGGCCGCTGTTTGTTTTGTTTAATGGGGATTTCAACAGTGGCAACGGGACATACCCGGATAGATGGCACCAATGGTTAAATGACTGGGAATCTCTGGCAACAACTGCGGACGGGAGATTGTTTCCAGTTATCGCCGTGCATGGGAACCATGAAAATGGCAATAAAAGCATTCTCAATAAAATATTCGGCGCGCCATTTCAGGGCACGGACAGTACGAATATTTATTACTCGTTATCTATTGGGGGTGATTTTTTCCACATGATTTCACTGAATACGGAAATAGACGAAGGCGGCGCCCAGCGCGATTGGTTGCAGCACGATTTGCAGGCTCACGCGGATTTCACATTCAAAATTGCCGGCTACCATAAGCCATTTTGGCCTCACACCGCTAAAAAGGGAGAGAATGAATACCAGTATGAGCAATGGGCCGGGCTATTTTATAAATATGGCCTCAACATGTCTTTTGACGGCGATTCCCACATGCACAAAATCACCTACCCGTTGCGGCCGTCGCGTGAAAATGGCAGCTACTTGGGGTTCATTCGTGATGATGAAAACGGCACGATGTTCGTCGGAGAAGGAAGCTGGGGTGCACACCCGCGCCCAAATGACGATGACAAACCATGGACGATGCAGAGCGAATCTGTAAATCAGATTAAGTGGATTCACGTAAAACCGGCTGAACCTGGATCGCCAGCTTCGATGGAAATTTTTACCGTGATAACCAGCCGTTACGATGCGGAGCAAAACCAAACTTTTTATGTAGACGATGTAGAAAGCATCAGTGATGGGAATCGATTTGAAATCCCCCAAAATATTACATTGTTCACGGGAAAAGATTCTGTGAAATCAGTGAAATACCCTTTACATTTGAATGAATAGTGTCTTGATCGAACATAATTAAAAGTATAATTCTGAACAGGATCAGCCGGATAGAATACGGGGCGCAGTATTAATCCGGTAAATCCTGTTTATCCCGTCAAAAAAATTAATTAACGTGAGTTCGATGTAAGCTGTAACATTCTTTACCAAGCATAACTAAAATAGAGCGAAGGCGTCTCGCCGAGCGTTCCGTGCGTTTTCCTCGGCGGGACGCCTTCGGACTAGATCCGATAATTAATTCGTTTTGTCCCAATTCTTCTTATATCGAACTCACGTTAAGTAATAATTGAACCATACTTTTTCTCATGTTGCAGTAGATATTTCTTTCGCCACAGCCCACCACCGTAACCAACCAGCTTTCCATTTTTCCCGATAACACGATGGCAGGGAATAATAATCGCAATGCGGTTTGCGCCGTTGGCGCGGGCGACGGCGCGCACAGCCTCGGGCTGGCCGAGAGCTGCTGCTTGTTCGGAATAGGAACGTGTTTCACCAATTTTTATATTTTGCAACTCAGTCCATACCTTTTGCTGAAATTCAGTTCCGGGAAAAGCCAATGGAACGGAGAACTCGATTCGTTTTCCAGCGAAATATTCATTCAGTTGTTGCTTAAGCTTCTCAAAATGTTTGTGCTCGCCTGGAATTAATTCCGCCTGAAAATATTTTTTAATTTTTGCAAATTGCTTTTCCAATCGCCCGCGGTCACTGAACTCGAACAGGCAAATACCTTCTTCGACAGCGCCGGCAACCATTGGACCTAACGGCGTAAGAATACGAGCCACATTTACAATTTTTTTAGCGCCGCTTTTATTGGGCGAAAAGCCAGTCATTTTTTTAAATGTATCTGTAAAACCACTCAGGGATTCATACCCGGAATCATAAGCTGCTTCGATCACTTTTTCGCCGTATTTGATTCGCCCGACGGAACGTGAAATGCGCAATGCCCGCAAATACGCCTGAAACGTCATGCCGTGGTTTTTTTTAAACCAGCGGCGTATGCGGTTGGGTTCGATACCGCGCCGCCGCAAATCTGAATCGCTGATGCGCTGGTCAATATTATCGCTGAGCTCATCCAAAAGCGGATTGAGCCATGGCGGTGTTTCGCCCGAAAATCCCATCGGGTGGCAGACTTTACAGGGACGGTAGCCACGGTGCAGTGCATCTTTTGGCGAGGGATAAAACTCGACATTCTCCCTTTTCGGTGTTCGTGCCGTACAGCCCGGACGGCAAAAAATGCCCGTCGTTTTCACAGCGACGAAGAAAATGCCTTCGAACGATCTATCTTTGTTAATTAGCGCCTGGTACATGGTTTTTTCATCGGGTAATAAATTGGGCATAGCGCAAATTCCTTGTTTGAGATTTTACACTTTATGTGCCAGGCACTTCTGAAGTGCCTGGCACATATTGCTGTATTAAATGACTGCCCTAATTTAATCATTCCAAAACAACGCGAAACCGGAAAATTGACAAGCAATTCAGAAAAATTGTATGTTTTTATCAAAGTAAGGGATGATCAATTGTCGGGTATTTGAGGAAAGGAAATAATGATTCCATCACTCAAAGTGATGGAATCATTTCAGGTTTTGACATCAATCTTTGCTCATTATTGTCCGGATTCTTCTGCATGTTTTTCCTGCAGTAATTTCATCACATCGGCTTTTTTCATGAAATAGCCCACATAAAGTACCCGTGCGTTGAGGTAGAGAAAGGCTGTTGCAGCGAAAGCCGCAAGGGCCAAAATCAGCGGGAAGAGTGCGGACAGAAATCCGCTGGCCAATAAAATATTTGTACCGAGGGCAAAAAGAGTGAGTGCTAAAACCCCAACCGGCAGAACCATATTCATCGCTATTTCCAGATAGCGAAAGTAATCGGTTTCGAGATTTGGAAGGCGTTGCAGGAAGTCCTGATCGGTGATTTTGAACTTAATGTACGTGGCAGAATGATGATCTTTGTGATAAAGCGTATCGTAGACGGAGCGGTATTTTTCTTTAAAAAATTTGTTAAAGTAACCGTTGTAAAAAATTTTGCCAGACACTTGTGCGAGAATTATTCCGATGAGATAACCGGCGAAAAAGAGCATCATAAAATGATCAGCAAATATAGTTAAATTCGATTTGAGCTCACCTGCATTTTGCAAATTTTCCGTAGCTTTGTTTGTAGCCGCGATTTTTTCATCCAGTGCCGATTTTGCCCTTTTTAAAGTTTTTTGTTGAACTGAAAGCTGGGTGCGCTTCTCTTCCCTTTCTTCTGCAACAATTGTTTTGTTTTCCAGCTCAGCTTCCAGATGATCGATTTGCCGTTGGATATTGTTCACCAGTGTTGTGGATTCGTGCAAAGCGGATTCTGCCTGTTTTGCCTGTTTGCGGTATTTTCTCACATTGGAATGGGGAAAAACTTCAAGTTCTGTGAAAGAAGCCAATAGCAACAAAATTGAAAATGTAAGAATAATGCCGGGGGCAAAGTCGGTGGCGATTTTGCCAATGTGAGCATTATCGGAGAATTTTCCGAGAAATTGGATTAGTTTTTCACCCATGTGATCGTCTCCCTTGCGAATGTGATTGGTCGAGGCTAACTTACTGAAAACTATATTGAAAGGCAAGTTGATTCAGATTGGGGCACAAAGGCGGGAATTTGTAAAGTGCCGGAATGGCATAAAAAAAGGGTGTTCGAAATTATTCGGACACCCGTTTTAAAGTACAACTTAACCATTACTAGTGATTCCATCACTTCAAGTGATGGAATCACCGGAATCACAGGAAATTATTTGATGAACAACATGCGTTTTTGCAAAGTGATGTTGTCGAATTGAACACGGTAGAAATAAACACCGGTCGCCAGTTTTGCAGGATTAAAAGTCACCTGATGTTTGCCGGCTTCCATCGTTCCGTTGACCAATGTTGCTACAACTTGACCCATCGTGTTGAAAATTTTCAACTCAACATGGCCGCTTTGCGCGACATCAAACGGGATAATGGTTGATGGATTGAATGGGTTTGGATAGTTCTGACCCAAAGCAAAGCGCTCAGGAATGGTGTTTTCCGTTTCAGCAACAGCGGTTCCTTCTTTGACGAATTTCCAGACAACGCCGGAGTTGAAACTGGCAGCGTAGGCTGTATTTCCATCCGGGCTGAACGCAACGTTGCGTGGCCCATTGCCCAGACCTGCTTGTGTTTCAGGCATAAGCAGACGCTGATATTCCATCGTGGCGAAATCAAAAGCAACCAGGGAATTGTTGCTGTTGTCATCGGGGCTGTATGCGGCATCTTGAGAAACCCAGAGACGGCCGTCAGGGCCCCAGTTCATCGTGGTACGGTGTCCGCCACCAAAAATTGGCTCAGCATCGGTATTGGCATAAATACTGTCGGTGATACTGTAGGTGACGAAGTCTTCCGTGGTCCACATGTACAGTGGGCTGACGTCATCGAGCACACCGGCGAATAGGGTTTTGCCATCGGGAGTGACATTGACTCCACGGCCAAATGAAGGTGCGCCAGGCAATTCAATTGTCTGCTCTTCGGCTAATGTTTCGCCATTGAGCACAACAACTGGATTGGTACCGACTACTTTACCGACATAGATAAAACCTTCACTATCTATACCAGGATTTTCCAGGCTGCCACTACCTTCCCACATGGCCATTCCTTCACCAGTCAAGTAGTTAATTTTGATCAACTGGGCACCTTTTTCGTAGAGAATATGTCCGTCTTTTCCAACGGCCATCCCACGGCAACCACCAGCAGCAAGATCAATTTCTACTCCGTCCACAGTAACAGCGGCAAGTGGTGAGAAAATTTCTTCAGTACCATTGGCATTACGAATTACAATACCAGCAGCACCAGAACCGAAACTTCCTGACCAAACTTTTCCATCCGCATCAACAGCGACACCGTGCGCAGCGGCTACCGTTGTGTCTTCCCAAACAGAATGGTATTCCCAGGCTGCAGCACCCATATTTTTCCAGGGACCTGGATTAAGTTGAATTGTCTGATCCCACTTGACGACTTCACCATCGGCCATCGCGGCATACAGAGCGAGCAAAGCGCCACCTTCGTTAACGGTAGGTTCGACAAATCCAGCCGCAAAAACGACAGCAGACTTACCGGCATAATCACTCATGTCGGTTTCAAACAGCGCTTTTACGTCAGCGGCATCGCCGGGAGCGGTTAAAGTAATATCGTACTGTCCTGGATCGACCGAAATATAGTCGGAATAGGCACCAAAGTCGAGCCCACCAGCGAGGACTACGTTATCGGCAACTGCATCGACGGCTTCGCCATCGGTTACTCCGTGAAAAAGAACGAAGTCAAATTTCGCAGGATCGGAGGCTGCTTCGCGAATTCCATCGGTTTTGTATATATTGACGTTCAAATCACGGGAAAATGGATTATCGTATTTACCATCGTTTATTGGCAAAACGCCAGCCAGGCTGGTTACGTAGGTGCCACCGGCTGCAATTTCTGCATCCATTGCCACTATGGTTGAATCGGCATCATCACCAGGTGTGACCTTGATGTTAACCATGCCAGATGGAACTTCCATGAAGGCCGTAGCTTTCATGCGGCCGAGATCATCAACAACCAGATTGTCATTCATATAAATATCGAAAGAACCGGCATCCTGGTCTGCCGAGGCATGAATGAATTGCATATTGGTTGCTGCAACTTTGGTGAATTTCCAGATAACGCCGGAGTTGAAGGTTGCAGCGTAGGCGGTGTTGCCATCAGGACTGAAAGCAACGTTACGTGGCCCATTTCCAAGATCACCTTGAGTTTCAGGCATGAGGAGACGCTGATATTCCATTTTGTCGAAATCAAAAGCAACGAGTGCATTGTTGCTGTTATCATCGGGGCTGTAAGCGGCATCCTGAGAAACCCAGAGACGACCATCAGGTCCCCAGTTCATCGTTGTACGGTGCCCACCTTTGAAAATCCGTTCGGCATCGGTATTGGCAAAAATGCTGTCCGTGATGGAATAAGTGACGAAGTCTTCTGTCGTCCACATGTACAGTGGGCTAACGTCATCGAGTACACCGGCGAACAAGGTTTTACCATCTGGAGTAACATTGACACCACGACCGAAGGATGGCGCACCCGGTAATTCGATTGTCTGCTCTTCGGCCAATGTCTCGCCATTGAGTACAACAATCGGGTTTGTGCCTACCACTTTACCAACATAAATAAAACCTTCGCTATCAATACCTGGATTTTCGAGGCTGCCGCTGCCTTCCCATGAAGCCATACCTTCGCCTGTCAAATAATTAATTTTAAGGAGAAGTGCGCCTTTTTCATAAAGAATATGACCGTCTTTTCCAACAGCCATTCCACGGCAACCACCGGCAGCCAGGTCAGTTTCTACACCATCGACTGTTACAGTCGCTAAAGGTGAAAAAGCGGCTTCTGTACCATCCGCGTGACGAATAATGATACCAGCAGTACCAGAACCGAAACTGCCAGACCAGACTTTACCATCAGCATCAACGGCTATACCGTGCGTTGCAGCAACTGTAGTATCTTCCCAAACGGAATCGAATTCCCAGTTTGCAGCGCCCATGTTTTTCCAGGGGCCGGGATCAATAGGATCGGGCAGACGCTCAATAGAAACGGTCGTTCCATCGACAAGGTAAGCGTCCATGAACAAGCCTTTGCCACCGGCATTTTTGGTTGGATCGATAAAACCGCTAGCCACAACGACTGCCGTTTGGCCTGCGTATGTAGAAAAATCTGGAGCAAAAGCAGCGACATATTCGCCGCCGGTTGTCAGTTCCAGGCCTTCGGCGCCGGGATCAACTGCAGCGTAAGCTGAGGCTACACGGAAGTCTGCATCAGTTACAGCTGCAACACCGTCAACATTCAGAGTCAAAAGACCAGCATCCGTACCAGCATTGAAGAAGACAAATTCGAATTTTGCGGCATCGGCGGCCGTTTCAAAAATGCCAGGAACTTGTGTTGTAGCGATAGACAATTCACGGGTGTGGGGATTGTCGTATTGGCCCAGGTTTCCTGGTAAAACACCGCTGATAACAACAGCGTACCGCGTTACACCAATTCCACCTGTCAGATTGAGCGTTCCGGCAAACGCCACCGTATCAGCATGGAGCAACTGAATTGATGGGGTGCCGATGGCAATTTCCAAAAAGGCCGTTGCTGATTGGAAATCGATGGCTGTCGTGTCGGTGTCTGCGATCACAATTTGTAATCCTTCTGTGACCACATCATTATCCGCAGAAGCGTTAATAAATTGGACCTGGGCATTTTGCCCCAGCACAGGTACAGCAAAACATAAAACGAGCAATGAAACCATGAATTTAAATCGTAATCCAAATTCCATTGGTTCCTCCTTTGAATTGTGTAGGGTTAGTATGATTTGTGGTGTTTCATTATTTTCACAAAAAGCTACTGGGTCTGTCCTGCTGATATTATAAAAATTATAACTATAATTTATTAATAATTATAACAAAATATAGCTTTAAAATTATTGCCTGCCTTCATAAGTTGCACTTTTTACCGTGTCCATATCCACACGCAAAACTTTCGTGGTGCCATCTTTGTCGCGCAAGGCATAAAGAATAGTGCTATTGCCCCACGATAGCGAGGTAATTTCCGCAGCAATTAAGCTGGCATACAAGCTGGCTACCTCACCACTGGCACTGACAGTGAATATACCGTTATCCACATGATTTGTACCAAAAACGAGATCGCCATTTTCCGTTACGACCATTGCATTCAGCGAGGCTCCAGCCAGAACATCTGAGGTGCCGCTGTCAAATATTTCTGTTAAATTATCAAGACTGCTTTCCTGCGGGCTAACGGTCCATACTTTTTGTTGACCAGAACCGTCTGCCTTTTGCAGGCAATAGAGCACGCCGTTATAAAATTTGACAGATTTGACTACCGCCGGTAAGCTGCCAATAACAGCTTTGGATTTATCGGGTTTAATGCGATAAATATCCATATCCACCGCTGCGAGAATGTCGCCCGCAGCATCGAAATCGAAATCTTCCGGTGTCGCAGGAAAGGTGGCAAACAGCGATTCAGTGCCATCAGCAGCGTATTGCACAATTTTTCGCACACGTCCAGCGGGTGCTGATGCATACAACAGACCGCCTGGTCCAAACTTCATACTTTTTGCTGCAACATAAGACGTAGTCGCAAAATTAGTCGTCGTTCCGTTTAGCGCAATTTTTTGGATTTTCTTCAGGTCGGTTTGCACGAAGACATTTTCGGCATTATCAACCGCAAGTGCATAACCTTGCTGTGTTTCTTCGCCGGGATTTTCAATCTTGCCGTATTCGATGACCGCAGGAATGAGCTCGTAAATTAGCTCGTTGCTAAATAGTTCAACCCGAAACACGGCTGCTTTCACCACGATGGAATCGCCGACAACATCCGGAGCGATGACGTATAATTGCGTCGAAGAAGCGCTCAGAATGGTGGCTCTTTGCCCGCTGAAGTATAAATAATTCTCTTCGGGCACCGGAGAAAAATTTTCACCGGTCACGGTCAATTTACCAACACCTGCCAGCGGTTTGCCGTCCGGAATGATGCTGGTGAGCACGGGAGTGGCCCCCTTGTCGGCATCCGGATCGTAGAGCTTGTCAGGCAAATCCTGATTGCAACCCATTAAAAGAAACGATAAAAGCAGGGCGCTAATCCATGCTAAGTTTTTATTTATTTTCATCTGAATTCTCCAATTATCAAATTTCTGCAATTTCATGCCACTTTTTTAAAAGTCAAAATGCATCGAGATACGGGTGACATCATCAAATGGGGAATCATCGAAAAATGGGGTGTAGGCGAAATCGATGCCAGCGCCCATAATTTCGAAGCCGACTCCAGTTGAGAATCCATATTCATCCTGGTTGCTTTTGTAGCCCATGCGCAGTGCAAAGGAATTGAGAAACTTGTATTCCGCACCGACATTGATGTATTCCGGGTAGGAGCGTGGGTGCGCCGCATCGACGGCCACGAGCAGAGCATGGTCGCTGTTTTCGCGGTTGAGAAAATCGAAGACATCCATCGAAATTCCAACCTGAAAAGTAAGCGGTAGTTGAAATCCCTCCCGTACATATTTTAGTTCTCTCGAATAATTGCGAACCGACATTCCAAAGCTCAGGCTTTTGAAACCGGTGCGGTAGATGGTACCGAAATCAACAGCCAGCTCGGATATCTTGTTGTCTGTTTGTTCTAAAACGACTGAATCCGGTTCCGTTTCTTTGGGGTCTGACGGAATCCAGCTGTCACCAAGGTCCTGGCGCACAGTTTTGATTTGTGCGCCAACAGCAAAACGGTCGGTCAGGCTGTAGGCGTATCCAAGGCCAAACATGTAAGCGGCCGGACTGAGGTTGCCAGTTTCGATGTACCCTCGCTCATCAACGCTGACTTTAACTCTGCGTGTGCCGATGATTTCACCGTAATCAACCGATTGAAAGCTGAGGCCGACAATCCCCCAACTCCCGTCTTTGATATTGTAGGAAAACGAGCCTGAGTTGTGTTTGATATCAGCTATCCATTCTGTCAAATTGAATTGTGCGTCGATCATTTTTTCTGTCCGCGCCATCAGCGCCGGATTGTAGAAAAGTGATCCCGATTGTCCTTCAATCGTCGTGAAAGCTTCCGCCATGGCCACAGCCCGTGCGTCTCCGCTCACACTAAGAAATTGAAAGCCAGTCTGAGCCAGTTTTTGTTGGGCGAAAAGTGGCTGGGCAACGAAACCCAGAACCAACAAAACCAACTTTATATTTAATAGTCTTTTTCTCATTCTGATAACTCCATCAAATTATGATGAATTTTTACAATTATCTTGTATTAGCGGATTATAATAAATTTACGAATGGCTGTATCACCCTCGGGTGTTTCAAATGTCGCGATATAAACACCGCTGACAACAATTTGCCCGTGGTCCGTTTCAGAATTCCAGGCTTCGCTACCACTGCCGTTGGTGTGCTCAATTGTGCGGATTAAATCACCGCGTTCGGTATAAATCCGAATCGTGCAAATTCCAGGAATATCGATGAACTCCAGCTTGTCCTGCTCTCCGGGAAACTGAATAATCCGCGATCGAATGTCAAACGGGTTGGGAACAACGCGAATGTCTGCCAGTTTTTCTCCGGCCGGACGTAGCAGTTTAGCCGGTTGCGTTGTTCGCGTCCAAAACATGCTGCTTTCCAGTTGTCCGCTCGGATTAGCATTCGTGTTATTATTGCCACCATCGCTAAACGAGGAGATGTAATAGTAATAGTTTGTCGTGGGCTCAACGGATGTATCGTTATATTCGTGAACGATTTCTGTGTTTTCGGTGCCGGTGCCGCATTCATAAATCACTTCAAAAGTGGTGTCGTAGCGTGCGATAGCGCGGTAAATTCGGTACCCGGAAAAATTAGCGTCAGACTCGGCATCGTCAGACCAGGATAGGGAAATGCGGTCACCACCGGAGTTTACTTGAAACAGGGATGGCGGGGGTGGGGGAACAGCAATTTCATAATTCAGATCAAAATTGCGTCGCGCCCGGCCCAGAGTTTTGAAGAGCGAATCTTCGCCGGTGAATACCCAGGCATTTTTATATTCATCTTTATCATTCGTAGTGGAGCCATCAGGCAAATCAAAGGTGAATGTTTCCGATGGATTGTTGTAAGCTTCGAGCCAGTTTACGCCGACCTCGATACATTTTTCCCGGCTTATTCCATTCACACCTTCCGCGATTACGATGCGCACACTGTCTCCCGGGGCCATTGTGTAAGGGCCGTAGCCGCTGGCATTCGAGAAACCACCCGGCGTGCCTTCATAAATATCCGGAAAACCTTCACCGATGATGTCATCGTGACGGGGCCACATGTGACCTGTAGCAGCCCAACCATATTCATCGGTCATACGTGCAGGATTAAATTGTTCGTTCGGGCGGGTTTCCGGTTCGTCTGAACCGACAAAAGAAGTTGTTGTCGGCTGAAATGGATCGTCATTTTTATCATTGACGTCTGTGTCAGCATGCAGGGTAATATTTCCCATGTATTGCGGGGAGCCCAGCCGGCCGCTGCCATATTTAACATCCGGCGATCCGATGAGATCGTACGCTGCTTTTGAGTGGCGGCCCATCCAGGCATACTGTACGCGCATGGAATCTGCCGCTGAAACTCCATTAAGCCAGGCCGGATAGCCGCCATTTGGCTCAACAGGTTCGCCGCGGGTGCTCAACATTTCGTTTATTCCCCAGCGTGGCGAATTTAAATCTGTCCATTGCGCGCCTTCCCGGCTGGCGGCATAGCGATACTGCCAGAAAAAATAAACATCTTCCAGTGTGACCTGCTGCTCAATTTCAGGATCCGGATCGACATTGCCGGTATTTTTAAAAATATATTCGTAGATAAAATAATTATCGTGGTACTGTTGTCCCCAGGCATAGATTTTCCGAATCATCGTCACGCCAACCGAGGTGTTTACTTCGTTGTAAATCATCCGGTCGCTGATAAGATCGGGATCAACTTCTGCCAGGTTTTCGATAAACATAAGGTCGGATGCCGGAGAACCATCAACATAAACTTGCGGATGCTCATGGCGGCCAATTAATTTGAATTCAATCGGCATAAATTCACGCAATGGATCGGCGCCTCGTGGGCCGACATGAACGACTTTGAATGGATAGGTTACGCCGCCATACTGGTCCGCATCGGTATAATTTTTTGTGGCGATCCAAAACGCTTTCGCTGCCTGATTATCCTGGTCTGCATATTGAGCCGGCCAGGCGAGGCCGGACTGTTGTTCAATGATGGTTCCGCCTTCTTCAATTTCAGAGCCATCGGAGCGGTACCAACTATGAAGTGACCCAATATTGATATTGATCACTTCCTGCGCCCGAATCGTATCGGCAAACTGAAACAGGATGAGCAAAATGCTCGCAGTAAACAGTAATTTTTTATAGCACATATTAATTTTCATATTTTTACCCGTTTTTATAGTCTACAGGTTTAAAAGTCTAATTTAATGCCAAAAGTAAATGCTCTTGGATTGAGATAATACAACCACTTCAAGTTTGGATTATCAATATAGGATTTCGTCTCACGCCTGCGGTCGTTGCGTGTTTTGATCTCAGGATCGTTGTTGGGATTCGATTCGAGCGGATCGTATTCGACGTTATCCGGCCGTAAATCACCCATTTTATCGTCGCCAAATTCGGTGTAGCCGATTGGCCGTCCAATTTCCTCAGGCCAAAGGAGCGAATCCATATAATCGCGGTAATCCTGACCGTGGGAAAAAGCCAGCCCAATGCCACGACTAAAGTCGTAAGTAAACATTTCCGTGTTGAATAAGTTGGTGATATCCATGTAGATACGCATGTTCAATCGACTGGCTTTGATGTCTTTGCTCAAGCGCAAATCGACATTTTTATAGTCAGGCCACTGGATATTATTTTGCACGCCGGGTATTATCGCGCCACGGGTCCACGTCGTGTAAATTCCCTCACGCCACACCGGAAGCAAACTCAATTTGATTTTTTCCAATGGATAAATCTTGCTGTAAACCGGGCCAAATGCAGCTGGTGTTTGCACTGTGATGTTGCCGCGAAAATAGGGGCGTGGAATCGGGCGGGTTTGGTAGCGGTCTTCCGGATGATCGCGGTTATAATTGTTTTGTGCAGCCGGATTTTGGAAGACTTCCTGCGTGCCGAAAATACCACTCGTCGAAACCTCATATGTGTAATTCAGAAATCCGGAAAACCAGCCAGTGGTCCGTTTCGTGAGCGATACTTCAAATCCGCGAATATCTTCGTACGAATTATTTGAGGATTTTGAGTAGATGGATTTATTATCTGAACTGGTATATTGTACCCAGTTTGGCTGGTTGCTCACATCTTTATAATACGCCGAAGTATGAAATAAATAGTTATCTGCAACATTGTGATCATAACCGAGTTCGTAGGCAATTGTTCGACTGAGCTCTAAATTGGGGTCGGCAAATCGGTTAACCGCGCCTGCCGTGACTCTCTGAATCGTGTACAATCGCTCGGCCACTGGTATTGACTGAAAATGGCCGTAATTAAAATAGAGTTTCGAATTATCGGTTATGGGGTGTGATATTCCCAACCTTGGACTGATATTGAATTGTTTTTCCGTTGCTTTGCGGTCAAACTGATCATCATTTTCAGGATTGTATGAATTGCCAAAAAAATCGCTATCGTAAGTGCTGAGGTCATACCATTCATCTCGTGCATCGGATAAATCGAATCGCAATCCGAGATTGGCAATCATTCCCTTAAATTCAAGTTTGTCCTGAATATAGGCGCTCAAACGAATGGGATTTTTATCCCAGTTTGATGACGGACGGCCAGATGGCAGTGTTATATCAACAGCTCCATAACGGATTTTGTGGTCGTTATAAACAAATTCAATCCCGGCTTTCACCATATTATTGTGGTTGACCTGACTCGTTATGTCGAAGCGCGCCGTTGTCGTCGCAATATAGCTGGAGTCGCGTGAACCACTCATGCCAACACCCATACGCATTCCATCAATCCCGGCGCTGGGAAGGGGTTGGAATCCGTAAGGTTGCTCATCCAACTGAAAACTATTGGCGAATGTGGCAACTTTTGTTGTATCGCGCAGGTCATTGGGAAAAGTATCATATTCGGTCGCGTTTTTAACCAGGCTGACCTCATAAAATGTTTTCGCAGAAAGCGTATGGGAGAATTTCGCACCATAAAGATAACGACTTATTGTGGTGGGTGCAAAGTATTCCGGCGCGTACATTATCGTGTTAATGTAGCTCCTTTGGCTCAAAACACGCGCAACACTCAGCGGTGTTTTGAAAACACCCGCGGTGCCAACATTATTGTCATTTGTGCCTGTAATTTCTGATATCTGCCCAGTGAAGCTAATTTTCATATTATCTTTAATATTTGATGTCAGCTTCAGCATGGAGGTGTGATCTAAATAACGGTCAGTTGATAACGGAATGAGATACATTTCCCGCTCGGTACGGTGGGACATGAAAAAACGCAGATTTCCGAGTTTGTCTGAGATTAGTGGCACAGGCCCACCCAAACCAAAATCGACGTCAAAGTCGTGTTTATCAATATCGCCGGTGCGCCGATGCTGGTAGAGGAATACGCGTTGAGCGGCTTCGGGCGTCAAATCATTCGTTGGGTCGTCATCTTGCAACGATTGCAGCGCAATTGCTTCCCAACCACCGCTAAATTTCGGATACTGGTCTTGCATATTGTCGGACCAGGCACCATTTTCAGTTCCGGTCCAGGCGACGTCATCATCGAGGTATGGGCGCAGCCAATAACCGTCTGGATCATAGGGAGAAGGGCCGAAATTTTTCTGTGCAGCCGGTGTGTGGTTATAAGTAATAGAACCGCTATATTGGTGGCGGTCGCCTTCTTTGGTTACAACATTTATCAATCCTGACCGGATATTACCGTATTCAGCATTAAAACCACCGGTCTGAATCTGCACAGCATCGACTGAGCTCAGGCTAACCTGGGTAAAAGGAAGGTTCGTACGCTCATCACGCTGGGTGAAACCATCGACGACGAAGGCTGTCTCGTCTGCCCCGCCTCCGCGGATAATTGCACCATCTTCACCCGTAACGATACCTGCTTGCAAACCAACAACATCATTTATACTTCGCGCTGCCGGAATGTTGTCAATTTGTGCAGCACTGACATTGGCCTGACTGGATGAGACATCTTTTTCAACCACCGGCCGAGTTGCAACGACTGTAACTTCCTCGCCTTCAATAACCTCAGCTTTTAGATTGAAATTGATCGTGGTTGTTTGATCGATATTAACCAACACATTTTGCACGCTGTAATCAGCATAACCAATATAGGTGACTTTTAAGGTGTACCTCCCGGGAGGAATGTTTAAAATAGAGTAGTTTCCTTTGATGTCGGTCGCTGCTCCCCGCGAAGTCCCCAAAAGGACAACGTTTACCCCGGGTAAGACCTCCCCGGTTTGCGCATCTGTTACATTCCCAGCAATTTTTCCAGTGACTCCCGCCATGGCGACTTGGCCAGATACGAGCACAAGAGCACCGAAAGTTAGTAGTCGTTTTTTTAAAACCATAAAAAGGCCTCCAAATTGAGTAAGCCAGATAGGAATAAATTTTCGTTTATACATCGAATTAACTAACGAGTGGGGTAAAATTCAAAATGTGCATTTACGAGTGAATGCGGTATTTTTTTATTGTCTGAGAGTGCTCCTGTTATAAATTTTGTGCTCTTATTCATGTTTCTTGGAGAAACGAAGCAAGGTGTCGAACTGGTTCCAAGTTAAGTTATAATGAAATAAATATACCTCAAATTAATAACTGCTCATGACTTCCAGTTGAGATGCGCGGCAAATACTAATAATTCTGTGGGAGTATTTGCTCGTATTTAATCGCAATGTGTTGTAGAAAGTTGAATTGCTTAATTAACGAATTTCTATTGACTCAAATCAACTCTTTTTTTACTGAACTGATATTTTTTTTAAACCTAACCAGTATTTTTTCCTCTTTTTTTGGATTCATTGCATAGATTTATATTTTTATCGAATTTAATCGATGCAGTACTCGTCTCTTTTGATGCTAATTTGTAGATATAGTTTGCAGGATAAAGACTAAATCAGTATGTTTTTGTTTATCATAATTTTGCCACTTTTATTTTTGGAGTATAGATGTCTGCTTTAGAATTACTATTACCTGCGGGTGATTTCGAAAAAATGCAATACGCAATCGCTTTCGGCGCCGATGCCGTTTATCTCGGCATGCCCCGATATTCGTTGCGTGCCCGGGAAAATGGCTTTAAAAAGAAAGAACTGGTACACGAAGCCATTGAATATGCACACAAACTGGGAAAAAAAGTCTACGTTACAGCGAATATTCTTCCCCATAACCATAAAGTTCAGCCCTTCATGAATTACGTGGATGAGTTTCTGCAAGTCTGCAAACCAGACGCCTGGATTATGTCGGATCCCGGAATAATAATGTACATGCGTGAAAAACATCCGGAACAGGAGATTCACCTTTCCGTGCAGGCAAATACCGTTAATTTTGCCACGGCAAAATTTTGGGAAGGTGTCGGAATTAAACGCATCATTTTATCGCGTGAGCTTTCGATTAAAGAAATGATTAAAATTAAAGATCACTGTCCAGATTTGGAGTTGGAAGCATTTGTGCATGGCTCGATTTGCATCGCATATTCAGGGCGTTGTCTGATTTCCAATTATATGTCCCATCGTGATCCCAATCAGGGTACCTGCACCAATTCCTGCCGATGGGAGTACAAAATTTATAAGAAAGAGGATATCCAGCCTCAGAGCTTGCAACAAAATGCGGATGCCACAAAATCTGCCCGAACGCAACATGGCGATAACTATGTCCCATTGCAGGATGATTATTATATCGAAGAAAGCGAACGACCCGGAGAATATATGCAGCTTGATGAAGATGAAAATGGCACGTATTTGATGAATGCACGCGATTTGTGCGGCATCGAATATTTGCAGGAATTGCGCGATGCCGGAATCGTCAGTTTTAAGGTGGAAGGCCGTTCAAAATCAGTTTATTATGCGGCGATGATTTCCCGGGCTTACCGCAGGGCCATTGATGATATGGAGGCAGGCAAGCCTTTGAATAAGGAACATTTGCGGGATATTTTTGCAACTTCCAACAAAGGATTTATCGCAGGATTTCTCGACGGCAATCCCGGAAAATCTGCACAAAAATTTGACAACACCAAATCGGAGATTCAGGCATATCGCTTCTCAGGGATTGTACGAGATTATGATAATGAACGGAAAATGATTAAAGTTGAACCACGCAATCCAATTTTTGTTGGTCAGACGTTGGAGCTTTGCACCGGCAAAGCCGATCAAATTTTGACCGTGCAAAAAATTATCAATGAAAAAGGGAACGAGATCGAACAAATTCACGGCGGCCTCTTTTATTGCTGGATTCCCTGTGAAAATAATCCGGGGGAATTTGCTTTGCTGCGTGAAAAAATGAATGAATTTGATAGTGAGCAGATACAGTTGAGCAAATAAAATGGTAAAAATTGTCCGTTATATTTCACACGTGTTTGCCTTTAGTCTAATCGTGTTTGTACGGTTTTATCAAATGGTTATTTCTCCGCTGTTTCCGGCCAGGTGTCGCTATTTGCCTACCTGCTCTGAATACATGATCGATGCCGTGAAAATTCACGGGCCGCTGAAAGGATTTTGGCTCGGATTGAAGCGCTTTGCCAGGTGCCATCCCTGGGGTGCTTCCGGTTTTGATCCTGTCCCACCGAAAAATTCAGATAAAATTGTAAAATAAAATTATTTCCCTGTGAATATGTGGCAGAACCAATTGCAGTGCGTCACATTAATCTGTCATTAGGGATGATCCGCTTTATTTAGCAGTTATAAAGTTGAATCTGCAATTTCTTGATTTTAATCAGTTTAAAGTAGTTTGGTTTTTCTGGCATTTGAATTGTATATCCTGTCTGGTATAGTTTGTTCATCCATAAAAATGAAGGATATAAAATGAATCAATTCAGAATAATTAACGAAAACTTGCCGGCATGGGCTTCCGAATCCTGGAAGATAACCGGATTTTTTGCACTTCTCCTAATTTTTACTGCACTCACAATTTTTGTTATGCCGGAAATACTGGCATTTATGATTGCAACCCTGATATTATGGGGTGGTATTTTACTCTTTGCATTTGCACTCAAATTACGAAAAATTCAAACACAGATGAAAAATAATCGGACTCAGGTTCTCTGGTTCTGATTGAATTGAATCAGCGACACCAACAGGTGCCGCTTGTTAATTAATCGATACTAAAAATAATGAAATGGGGTGAATGGTGATACCCGATAAATTTACTATAAAAGCTCAAGAAGCGATTAATGCCGCACAGGAGTTGGTGCGTGAAAATGGGCAGCAGCAAATTGAGACTGAGCATTTGGCATTTAAATTGGTCAGTGAATCCGAGGGGGTTGTTGCAACGATTCTGAAAAAGCTCGGAGTCGTTCCAGCACAAATTTCGGAGTCGCTGCAAAAAGAGATTAACAAATTTTCCCGCGTTTCTGGCGCCGAAGGCCAGGTTTTTATTTCAAATGCATTGAACAAGACGATTAATGATGCCTTCTCGGAAATGAAAAATCTGAAGGATGAATATGTCAGCACGGAGCATTTATTTCTTGCAATATTATCGGAAAAGAATGGCCAATCTGCTAAAATATTTATTCGTTTTGGAATTAATAAAGAAAGTGTTTTGCATGTTCTAAAAGAAATTCGCGGATCGCAGCGGGTTACCGATCAGAATCCGGAGGGCAAATACCAGGCGTTGCAGCGCTACGGACGCGATTTAACTCACATCGCCCGATTGCGTAAGCTGGATCCTGTAATTGGCCGCGATGATGAAATTCGCCGCACGATTCAGGTGTTATCACGGCGGACGAAAAATAACCCGGTATTGGTGGGAGATCCCGGTGTTGGAAAAACGGCGATCGTCGAAGGAATTGCCCAGCGTATTGCAGATGGCGATGTGCCGGAGTCCCTAAAAAACAAACAATTGATATCCCTGGAAATGGGCTCTTTAATTGCGGGGGCAAAGTATCGCGGTGAATTTGAGGAGCGTCTCAAGGCGGTATTAAAGGAGGTGGAAGAAGCGGAGGGCGGCATTGTCCTTTTTCTCGATGAGTTGCACACGATGGTTGGTGCGGGCGCAGCCGAGGGCGCTGTTGATGCAGCCAATATGCTCAAACCCATGTTGGCGCGTGGAGAATTGAGGCTAATTGGCGCAACTACCTTGGATGAATACCGGAAATATGTGGAAAAAGATAAAGCGCTGGAGCGGCGATTTCAGCAAATACTGATCGGAGAACCAACTCTGGAAGATACTATTTCAATTCTCCGGGGATTGAAGGAACGCTATGAAAATTACCACAAAATACGCATAGCAGATTCGGCAATTGTAGCAGCAGCGACCTTATCATCCCGATATATTTCTGAACGATTTCTACCTGACAAAGCCATTGATTTAATCGATGAGGCGGCGGCAAAACTCAATACTGAAATTGGCTCGATGCCTGAAGAAATTGATGCCCTCGAACGCCGCGTGAAACAACTTGAAATCGAAAAATTGGCGCTGCAAAAAGAGAAAGATGCGGCCTCAAAAAAACGTTTGCTCAAGATTGCTGAAGATTTAGCCAATCTAAGAGAAGATTCTGCCCGCTTAAAAGGCCAATGGCAGACAGAAAAAGACGCTTTGCAGGAAATGACAGCCATCAAACGTCAGTTGGAAGAGAGCCGAATCGAGGCTGATAGAGCCGAGAACGCGGGCGACTTCAACAAAGCGGCTGAACTGCGTTACGGCCGTTTGCCTGATTTAGAAAAGGCCTTGCGGGAAAACGAATTAAAAATCAAGGAGATAAATAGTGCTGGCTCGTTATTGAAAGAAGAAGTGATTGAAGAAGATATCGCAGAAATCGTTTCCCGCTGGACCGGAATCCCGGTGAGTAAAATGCTCGAAGGCGAACGGGAGAAAATTCTGACAATTGGCGATAAATTACGCCAAAGGGTTATCGGTCAGGATGAAGCTATCGCTGCCGTTTCCGCTGCTGTGCAACGCGCCCGGGCAGGTTTGAGCGATGAGAACCGGCCCACCGGATCATTCATTTTTCTTGGTCCCACCGGCGTCGGTAAAACCGAATTGGCTCGCGCACTGGCCTCCTTTTTATTTGATGATGAAAATGCTTTGATTCGCATTGACATGTCCGAATACATGGAACAATTCAGCGTATCCCGATTGATCGGTGCTCCTCCGGGCTATGTCGGATACGATGAAGGCGGGCAATTGACCGAAGCTGTCCGTCGCCGGCCTTATTCAGTTATATTACTGGATGAAATCGAAAAAGCGCATCCGGAAGTCTTCAATATCCTGCTGCAAGTCCTGGATGACGGACGATTGACGGATAACCAGGGGCATGTGGTTAATTTTAAAAATACCATTATTATCATGACGTCGAATTTAGGCGGTGATCAATTGATCGAACAATTTAAAGACAATGGCGGCAAGCAAGACTATGAGCGTTCGAAAGAAACAGTTTTGCAGCTTTTGCAGAAATATATGCGGCCGGAGTTTTTGAACAGGGTGGACGAAACAATCGTTTTCCATCCACTTACAGAAGAAAATATCCTTGAAATTGTGGATGTCCAGTTTAAACGGCTGGTGCAAAAAGTTCTGCAGAAAAAGCAAATTTCAGCGGTTCTCTCGCCTGCCGCAAAAGCACACATTGCTAAAACTGGATTTGATCCTGCCTATGGAGCGCGGCCATTGAAAAGGCTGCTACAGAAGAATATAGTCAATGAATTAGCAGTAAAAATACTCGCAAATGAGATTAAAATACCTGCTGATTTGATTATCGATTTGGAAGGGGATAAATTGGTAGTTAAAAAAGGAAAGTAAGAGATGAAAAGTGAAGAATGTTGGCCTGCCAAATTATTTTTCACTTTTCACTTTTTGAAATGTTTGAACAGCTCACGGCTGTTTGATTAACCTCACGAAAATCCACCATAGGGCGCACAGCCACCACCGCCATTGGAAAATGTGTCAGGTCCGGTTGAGGCGAATGTACTGAGAAGTTTATGGACTTCACCACTGCCGCATGATTCGCATTTCACATCGTCATCAGAAGAATTCATCGGTCGTAGCAGATCGAATTGCGAATTGCATGCATCACATTTGTACTCATAAATTGGCATTTTATCTCCGGGGTAATATTGTTGTGTAAATCTGAAATTATGAACACACCCTGATTAAATTGCGATGTGTTAATTATAGAAAGTGCGTCCGGATTTCTTTCTTCTATTTATGGAATCGTCTGCAGAATGCACTTTCTATATCGGTTCTCAAATGAAAAGATTTAAGCAGGAACTCCGGCATAATATTGTAACTTGTCCTTCAAAACGCTCTTTGGCTGCACGCCGATAAACTGCTCAACAACTTCACCTTTATTAAAGATCATAACAGTGGGTATCGAGCGGATACCGTATTGCATTGCAAGTTCCTGATTTGAATCGGTATCAACTTTTCCGATTTTTGCGGAATCACCCATCTCTTCGGCCAATTCTTCAATTGTCGGGGCCAATGCGCGACAGGGTGCACACCATGCAGCCCAAAAATCAACGAGAACAGGTTTGTCTGATTTGATGACTTCGCTATCAAAATTTGTTTTATTTAATTCAATTTCGTTATGTGTTGCCATTTTTATAACTCCTTGGTATATCGTTTACAATTACTTTTCTACTTTTGATGCAGGATTAAATTTTATTGGCCAAACGATATCCAAAAATTTAAAAAGACCCCTAATTAGCCTGATTTATTCATATAATATTTATTAAAATATTTTCTTTGCGGACTTAGTGCCTTTGCGTGAGAATTATTCAGGCTAACACGATTCATCTAAAATTTTTATCAGGCGATCGGTTACATCTGCCGGGACTTTTTCATCAGGAAGTTTGCGGTATAAATGAACTGTTTTGCGAATGGACTTTAAACAGCAGCGGCAATCTTCACAGTTCTCCACATGCTCTTTCAATTCTTTGCACAGCATAGAATCGATATCTTCTCCCAATTCATCGCAGATGCGGTTAAATAGATTAGGACATGGCATGTTTATCTTCCTCTTGTTTTTCTTTGTAAACTTGTAGAATCGAATTGCGCAACTGGATTCGCGCCCGTTTGAGACGGGAGTAAATCGCTTCATGTGAAAGATCCAGAATCTCAGCAATTTTTGCCGTTTCAAGCTGCTCGACATCTTTCAAAACAAAAACCACACGGTAAATATCAGGCAACGATTCTATTGCTTCTTCCAAAATATGGCGCGACTCCTTATTTAATAGATTGTCAAAAGGGGTCTTTTCGGTCACCAATAAATTCGAAGGCAAAATGGGCATGATATTGACGTCATCCAGATCGGTCAATTTTTTGTTAATTCGCTGGCGTTCCCGCAGTTTCATCAGAGCCGCATTGGTCGCAATTCGGTAAATCCATGTGCTAATTTCACTTTCTTCCCGGAAAGCGTCGATTTTGCTGAAAACCTTGATGAATGTTTCCTGAAGAATATCTTCGGCATCTTCTCGATTAACCAGCATTTTTAAACCCAGATTATAAATTCGGGTTTGATACATATCCACCAGCTCGCGAAAGGCCTGTTTATCCCGGTTTTTCAACCTGCGAATAAAATCGGAGTTGTCGGGTTTGTGTGTCATTCGCTTTTTTCTTCTTTGCCGGGATTCGGGGTTCTCTTTTTCATAAATTCATCATAGGACATTTTATCATAATATTTGCCATCGAGATATTCCAGAATGGGAAGGAACTGTTCGGGTTTGATAAAGCCGGAAATCTTTGTTATAAATTCGCCATCGGCATTCATAAAAACAGTGGCGGGATACCCCCGGATGCCCAACGCCTGGGTGAATTGAACACAGGTAAAATCTTGCCCTTTGTAGTTTATTATCGAATTACTTTCAGCATGGATTTTTGCAAAAAGAAATTTCTCGTTGCCAAATTTTACGACATCCGAATTTTTATATGTTTGCTCGTCCATGACTTTGCACCAATGGCACCAGTCTGTATAAAAATCGATGACGATGTGTTTGTTTTCCTTGTTTGCTCTCGCCAGAGCATCCTCAAATGGAACCCAGTTGACACTGTTTTTTTCATTAGCCTGCAATTGGCCAAAAGCGAGCACCAACAGTGTGAAAAGAAGGACAGCGTTATGTTTCAATAAATCTTTCATTATTACCTCTATCCTGAATAATTCGCACACAAGGGCACTAAGTCTACAAAAAATATTTAAATACTTATAAAACATAATTTTGTGCACCCCGTGGCTTTGTGAGAGCTAATTTTAATAGATAACTTAGTTTTTCTTCTCGTCTTATTTCAAACATCTAATTATCAATAAGTTAAGAATATTTTAAAAAATATTTGTGAATAAAGCAGGCTCTATTAAAAATATTATTTATTCTCATTTTAACGTAATCGACTGTTCGAAAATTCCACTTCATTTATGTCGAAATTTCAATATGAATTGAACAGGGTTCGCTCATGTTTTCGGCCGTTTTTTATGGCTGATAATTAGAAAAACGCCAAGACAAAACGTCATTGCATAGCCACTGATAAGTAGAAATCTGGGCGGGCTTGTCGTGTATATCTCATAAATGGAAAGGAGAAGGCTGAGACTACAAAATATACTACCCCGGATAATATGTTTGTTCATAAATTAATCACTTTAATTGTATTAAAAAAATTCGACCAATCATTTGCCTTTCGGATATCCCTGCCGATACTTTTTGTACGTAAATTTAAATTCATACGGGGTTATTGTTCCTCAAGGCGGCAACCATAGCGCTGAGTCCTCTGATTTTACTCGATTATACTTGGTACGAATAATCCTGCAGCCATTCATAAATTGCTTTTGATACGAATATGAACATTCTCAATTTGAACCCTGGAATACCCGGGCCGGGCCGAAACGAATGCAATACCCGAACTTTTGCGCTTCTCGAACAAGTCGCCAAAGAATGTTCGATTACAGCAGTTGTTCTTTCAGATAAAAAAGAAACTCCGGCCGTCGAACACCTGCAATTTTGTGATTCTTACTATCAAATTCAACAAAAAAGAATTTCTCTCTCGGCATTCATTCGACGGAAATTTTCCAAAATTCCGCCGGCCATTCTACAGTTGAATCTCAAAGCTGTCCAGCGTACGGTCGCTAATTTGATGAAAGAAAAAAAGTTCGACTTAATTCATTGCGGTCATGCAAGTATGCTGCCGGCCATCCCGCGGCATTGTGAAGTGCCGGTGTTGTTGCAGCAGGATTGCCAATCGCCGGAACTATTTCTCGCTCAGATAACGCAGAAAAAGCGTCATTATGCCGAGCAAGAAATTAGAACTGCTTCTCACTTTATTAAAGCGTCCTGGAAAAAGGCAGATGGCATTTTTGTTCCAACCCGTGAAATGCACGACTTGATTTTATCGGAAAATCCGGAGGCTGTTGTTTTCATCGTACAGCCGGGTGTTGATTCAACTTTTTATGTGAATCGCGGTTCCATAAACGCCACGAAAACGATTGTGCTCCCCGGGGCGTTGAACCAAAATGACACTTGTGAAGCGATCCAGGAATTTGTGCAACAGATGTGGGGCGTTTTACAGGGTCACGATCCGGAGCTCCGGCTATTTATTGTTGGTGAAGGGGCCTCAGCGGACATCCTTAAATTGAATCAACTGAAAAATATTTTCGTGGCCACGGGCGTCGATGATTCCCGAAAAATAATTAAAGAAGCCACAGCTGTTATTTTTCCACACCATCAGGGCGAATTGGTAAATATGCATGTTCTGGAAGTCCTGTCACAATCAAAAGCGGTGGTGGCCACGCCGCAGGCTGTAGCGGATTTGAATGTGGTCCATGGGCAAAATATCTTTATCGCGGAAACGATCGATGATTTTGTCGAACAGGTGCTTAAGCTAACCAATGATGAATTCCTGCGCCGCGTGCTTGGGGTGCAGGCACGTGCAGTCGTCGATGCGCATCATGCTTGGGACATTGTGGCGAAACAGTTGCTCAGAGCCTATAAATCGATTTCTGCCAGTGCGGATCATCCCGAAACAAGTCCGTTTCCGGCAGCAAAAACGACTTTGCAGGCGCGTGGGTCGGCTGGGATTTGAATCTGATGATAGAAAAAAAAGCCGAATTGTTTTTGCTGTTAAAGTGCAATTCGGCTCTGAAAGGGGTCAATAAAGGTAGGGAATTAAAATACCCAGGCCATCAATTATAATTATTGTAAGAATGATTTTATCCAGCTTATGCGGTGTTTGCCGGACAGCCAGATATAAAACAATGAAAACAGAAAAGATGGCGGAGAACAGAATAAATAGCACTTGATCTTTTAACAAGTGATAAATGCCTGCACCAATAAATCCCCAAATGACGGATCCGCTGCTAAACACGCCCATTATCAGCCAGTTGGTACTCTCAACCCGGAGTTCCGATGAATCCAGTTTATTAAATTCCAGGCGAGAATGGATGTACCACGACCGGCTAAGGACATAAACCACACATACGACACCCACGATAAATCCAGCCAGTAATCCGGTGTAAATCGCTTGCATTTTCTTCCTCCCGCGTTCTTGCTGTTGCAAGCATGAACATTATTCCTGGTGAATTATGACAAAGTCACCTTCACCACTTTTATCTCGAAAAACAAACTGTTTGCCGCTTTTGCGATAGAACCAAATTTCAAGCGGCGGTTTGCCGATTTTATTGGTCTGGTTGCGAACCATGTCCGGTTTGCCAAATTTAATATAAATTTTACCGCGATCCGTATTCCAGCCCTCTTTTTGTTTTGAAATCACAGAAAACTGGTTGTTTGAAAATTGAATGCGCTGGGTAAATTCTTCTTTTAACTCGTTAAAATCAGTCTCGGGTGACGGATCTCGTTGTTTCCAAAAGTCGTGCAGAAAGTTTTGCCGTTGCACGCTATCGAGACTGGTAAAATGTTTATATTCTTTCGACCGCATAATGTATTTAAACACTTCGAAATTGGTAAATGCGCTCGCCATTATTGGACTGTTCTGGCCAACCCGGGGGCGAATTTTTACCAGGAAATTATCGTGCATGTCCACGGATTTTCCATTTTGGCTGCAATTAATTTTTAAAGACAATTGCCCGGTAACCTGAATATGCTGCGAAAGCGAGCGGGTTAAAATAACAGATTCTCGTTCCGCCAACAAAGTTTCTTTCCATGATTTAATGGGGCGTTTATTCCAATCCTGAATCAAATATGTGATTTTGATTGAATCTGTTTGTGAAAATCCCGAAAGAACATAGCGCACGAAAATATCTCTATCCTCATGCATAAAAATTTTAGGCAGATTTTGTTCGAGATCGGTATCTTCTGCCGATTTTGTTTCAAGAAAGACTAAAGAACTCAACCGTGGGGATTTGGCGTCAAAACTGGCCACAGTTATTTTTTCTTCTCTTTTCAAATGTTTTCGCGTATCCAGATCAAGAATATCCAAATGGATTGTATAATTGCCTGGTGCGATAGAAAAATTTAATGATTCCTTGTTGAGTCTCTTGCGGCTGTTTGTTTCCCGGAAACTGCTTGCAAAAATTTCGCGATTGACGACGGTGCCTTCGATTTGAGACATATTTTTATCAACGATATCAATCGTGAGTTCATAGCCGGCGCGAAATCTGTTCTCGTTTAATTTGACAAATTGAATGACATCGTTTACCAATCCGATTTTTACTTCGAGCCTGGTTTTTCCTTTTTCTTCACCCGGGAATTGGTAAGTCTGAAAAATAAATGAAGGAAGCCCGAAGATATTTTTGTCTCCATCAGCCATACGCCCTTTTTTGTTGGCCAGGGCAGGAGAGATCGTTAGCACCAAACCTAAAATAATGAAAAACTTCTTCATTCTGTATAACCTCTTTTTAAATATACCACCAATAATTGTGAATGCGTAGCCTGGCCCCAAGGCTGAACTGTGCCCGGGAACCCGTTACTCCAGTCTAAAATTCAGCACCGATTGAAAAATAATACTGCGGTTTCGCGGATGTTGTAACCAGGTCGGTTTTCCATGCGGCATCTATTCGCAACAGGAAAAATCCAACGTTGGCTCGTGCTCCAAGACCATAACCCATGAGCAAATCTTCGCCGAGCGCCGGCAAGCGCAGATCACGGCTGTGCAACAGGTCGAGGTCTTTTTCTTCACCTTTATACCATGCGGTGCCAATATCAGAGAAAATAGCTCCACGTACGTTCACGACGCCGATCGGGAGTGGCCAGCCTAAAATGAGGTATCGAATGAGTGGAAAACGAAACTCCAGATTCATCAAAGCGAAGCGGTCTCCGACGCGTTCGTAATAATTTGCACCTCGCAACGGTGTCTCAAATGAGCTGAAATAAATACTTTCGGGATTTTCGATGCGGATTTCACCGCCTTTGAATTTATAGTTTAGCCAATTGTCGATTCCCCCGAGAAAAAATTGTTGTGGACTGCTGCCGTTGCTGGCACCACCAGCGAGGCGGAAAACGAAGTTGTACTCTTTTTTAAACTTAAAATAATGGCGGTAGTCGAGGCGAAACGTGTAAAATTCCAGGCTTTTTTCGCCAAAAACTTTTGGGCTGAAAGTAAAAGAATACTCGGATCGTGTTCCATTTACCGGTCCTGTGTTTCCCCAAACCGAGGTGTCTTTAACATACGACAAACTCTGTGTTATAACCCGTACGTCGCTGTTGGGTGCGAATTCAGGGTTGAGATCGAGATAGTCCCGGTTGATGCCGAGAAAAGCCGCGCTGTAATCGAGGCGAACGTAGCGGTTGAAGGGGCGGGATGCATAAAAATTGCCGCCGTAATAACGGTCCCGCATGAGCCCAAGCTGGTTGGAAAAGAAGAAGTACACATTGTGATAGGCGCCGACCCCGTAATCGATGCGGTTCGGCAGAAAGAAATAGCGGAACATATAATTGGAATTGCGCATATCGTAAAATAAGTCGGTGTAAATCTCCATGCGATGGTTGCCGAAAACATCGGAGATCGCGAGCTGAGTTGTACCCTGCACGCCGAAAAACTGGCTGTAACCCGCATTGCCGTAAACGATATCCGGTGAAAATTGTGGCCGATAATTCTTTACTTTAAAAGCGCCGGTCTCATCCTTGTACTTTGTCGTATCGAGGAAAACAATTTCTTCTTCCGGGGTTTCAACTTCCCCTTCTGCGAAATTCTGCCCAAAAACATAATTCTTGAAATCCGGCTTTTCCGCCTCTTTTTCGAATTCCTCGGCAGTCAATTCCTCGGTTTCATCGAACTCTTTTTGCTGCCGTTTCTCAAGCTTGGTTATGTAATTGGTCTTTTGCAGCGTGATGTCACCGGGTTTGGTATTGAGCGGGTTTTTCAACAAATAAATATCATAACCCGCGTAATAAAAAGAAGTGAAAGCCATGCGTGAACCATCGCCCTGCCAGCTCAAGTGATCAATTCCGGTAATCACATTTGTAATGGGATATTCTTCTTCAGTTTCGAGATTGCGTAAATACACATTATAAATGCCGCTGCGGTCACTGGTAAACGCTAAAAATTTGCCATCCGGTGAATAGGTAGGATATTTTTCCCAAGCACTGGTTTGCGTTATGCGGTTGATGGTTTTGTTTTCATCGAGGTCGATGGTGTAAATGTCAGAGCTTCTGTAATTGTAGTTTGTGATGTTAAAATTGGCAGGTAATGCAGATGGATTTGTATAACCACCACGGTCGCTGCGAAAGGCGATTTGCTTGCCATCCGGTGAAAACGATGGCTCGAGATCGGTAAAAATATCGTCGGTGATTTTCGTCAATTCGCCAGTTTTGATATCGACAACATAGATATCCGATTGCCCATGCTGCATGCCGACGAAAGCAATTTCATCACCGAGGGGGGACCAACTTGGGCTGAAAATGCCGTCCATTTTATATTTGTATTCTTTGACAATCTTTTTCTTTTTTACATTGGCGATATTCAGCGCGTCGTAGCCTCCGGATTTTGCGGCGAAGGCAATTTGCTGTCCCGATGGGTCCCAGGTCAAGCCCGGGCGCAACCAGTGCAGCTCGTCGAGATTACCGGATTTTTGTCCCGATATGACTTTACCGAGCATCTTGCCGTCAATAGCGCTCATCAAATAGATATCAAAATAATCCGACTTGTCTGATAGAAAAACCAGTTTATCGCCTTTTGGGGAAAGTGCCGGGCTGTTGTTGATAAAATTGCGCTCTTTCATATGGTCTGTCAATCTTTTCGCGAATTCTTCCGGCTCCTCACGACCGTTGATATCCGGCCAATATTCGCGTTTCAGATATTTATGCCACTGCTTCGTCAGGTCTTCAACACCAATCCCGATGGATTGTTTTAAACCACGCTCCAGACTTTTGGCCAATTTGATTTTTCCAATTATCTCGCCAATTTTTTCACCGCCATATTTTTCCGAAAGGTAATACAAAACCGACTGGCCGCCTTTGTAAGCCATAAATCCATTCAAATAAGGAATTTCAGGCACATAACCGTTGAGTGCGGCATCGCGCATAAACATATCACTTTCCGTATCCCAGCCACGGCTCTCGTATTCAGCGAGGCCTTCGATGAACCACAAAGGCAGCTGCATACGGGTCATCCCGGTAATGATGGATTGCACACCCGAACCATAGAGCATTTGCAGCATCACAGCGTGGGTTAATTCGTGATGGATAACATGGCGAAATTTTTCCCAATCCCCCTCGAAAGGAATGATGACCCGGTTTTTGAAAAATTCGGTAAAACCACCAGTCGATTCGTCGCCGGGCCGCAGTTGCACGTTGGTCGATTCAAAATCATTGTGATTATTGTAAATGATGAAGCGGATACGGTCGATCAGTTCATAGCGGAAATCAGCCTTGATTTCTTTGTAAACCTTTTCGGCTGTTTCTGCTGTGAACTCAGCGATTGATTGTCCGCCCTCGGTGAAATAAATATCAAAATGTTCTGATTGCAAAAAATAGGTATCAAAAGTTTTGTATTGCACGTGGTTTTTTCCAAAACGCTGTGCCTGAACAAAATTGACCAAAATGAAAAATTGAATAAGCACCATCATCAATTTAATTTTCATGGTGGCTTTCTCCTGGAGTTTGAGGAATTTCTATGTCTATTTATCTATTTATTCTTCGTTAACAGTGGAATTGATCTGGAATATTCCATTGGTAATTATAATTTTAACTCATGTCTTAATAATGAAAAGCTTATCGTTGTAACCTGATTAAATATACAAAAGTTCCCGGCGACAGTTTTTAAAAAATATACAAATTATGAATTGATGGGTGTGATAAGCGACTTTACTGAATCATTCATTAACTCAATATGAATGCTATATTTATTTTAAATATCCTTTGCAGAAAAGATCGAGAACATTTGTTTCATGCTTTAAGTTTTCTCGAATATTTATTTTTTAATTTTTATCTGCAATTATTGATGAGAAAATCGCATCTTCTTTTTGAATAAGTTTCACCCTTTTTGAGAATGTTCAACAGTGAAGACGGATATCCTGTCTGATCCGTTGTAAATAAAGCTGGCCCAAGTCGAAAGCTGATTGCGAGGAATTAGGAAATAAGCGGATTAAATTTACCATCTCTTCTTCAATTGCGAAAGAAACAAAATGCACTTGAAACATTTATTATGCAAGCATAAGTTGATTAAATACGTTTCCGTGGGATGAACGGCGCGATTTTAATATTTCTTGCCATTGCATTTGAGTCTTCTATATTCTAAAAGAAAAAAATCCAAACCTATATTCAGGATAAACTGTGAAAAGCAAATTTCTTCTCTTTATAGCCTTTATGCTCTGGTCTTCGGTTTTGATTACCTGTGGCGGGTCCGATGACCGGGATGAATACCGCAAAAGTATTGGCGAACCGGACTCAACCTGGGTTCAAGGGGCCGATGTGTTTTGGCGGGAAAGCTGGTACTACCGTGAATCGGGATTTGTTTACGAATTTCGCCGCACACAAGGCTGTGGCGCAGATCGAAACGTCTATTTGTACCAGCGGTATTTTGTAGGTTTCGTGCCTGAAGATTCAACAGCCACGTACCGGGATTTTGGCGACGGTGAAGTTCCGGCACAAACACCAATTTTATAATTTAAAGTCAGGAACAAACAGGAATAAAGCATGAATTCTATCGCAATGCCGGATGTAAAAAATTACCTTGATCAGTATCTTCGTGTCCATGAATTTAACGAGACCGCTATAAATGGATTGCAGGTACAGGGTAAAAAAAACATCGCAAAAATTGGCTTTGCGGTGGATGCCTGTGTTGCCTCTTTTCTCGCTGCGAACAAAGCAAATGTGGATCTGCTCGTAGTGCACCACGGCCTCTTTTGGGGGCAGGAGCAGGCACTCGTCGGCTCTCACTATGCGCGCATTCGAACTTTGATCGAATCTGAAATCAATCTTTATGCGGCGCATTTACCATTGGACGCACACCCGGAAATCGGCAACAATGCGCAACTGGCACTTGCACTCGGTCTCGAAATAGATATGTATTTTGGTGATTTCCGCGGCACGCCGATTGCCGTTTTGGGGCGCAGCGAGGAAAAAATAACCGCCAAGCAGCTTGAGACTAAATTGTGTGCTGCGATTGGCTCACACGTTCGCCTCGATGCGTTCGGTCCGAAAGAATTTCGACATGTCGGTATTTGCAGCGGCGCAGGCGCCAGTTTGATACCGGAAGCAAAAACTATCGGAGCTGCCGCATTTATCACTGGTGAGCCGCGGCAGGGCTTTTATCATTTTGCCAAGGAGGAAGGAATGCATGTTTTATACGGGCGGCACTATGACACCGAGACGATCGGATTAAAGGCGCTCGCGGGCCACATGCAGGAAATATTTCAAGTTGAAACCGAATTTTTTGATATACCCACCCAGATTTAATTTTAAATATACAGAATTGAAATTTGTAAAAATTTCAGGTGCAGTCTTTCACCAACTTACCAATTTTTGGCTCCAAAATTATTGAAAAAACAAACCTGCGACAATTCCAAGATAAGAGAACGTATCAGCTTAAAATAATGGTTGGGATAAATCCATTGAGCGACGTGTCAATGCATTTTTCTGGATGAATAATAATAACGTAATAACGTTTGTTAAGTGATGTTTTCAATACTGTCAAAATTATTATTCAAGTTGACATTCATCAAATTATTTTTTATCGTTCGATCTACAAAAATAGAGAGTAGAAATTATCTTATAAAACAGATTTGTATAACGTAGATGAATTTGCGTATTACTCCACTTTCAAGTCCAAAATTTATTCAAGAATAGAAATGTTGAGCCAATTTGAATGACGCCAAAAAATCATAAAGCTTTAAAAAAAGAGCTCTCGCTGATCAAAATTTATTCTCTGGCCACCGGCGCAACCTTGAGCTCCGGATTTTTTCTTCTACCAGGAATTGCGGCAGCAGCAGCGGGCCCGGCTGTCTCAATTAGTTATTTAATTGCAGCCCTGTTGTTTGTCCCCGGAGTTTTGAGCACAGCCGAACTTGCCACCGCCATGCCGCGTGCGGGTGGGATGTATTATTTTGTCGATCGCAGCCTTGGCCCGATGTTCGGTACGATCGGCGGCATGGGAACCTGGTTGGCGCTCATTCTGAAAACCGCCTTTGCTCTCGTCGGAATGGGAGCCTATATCAGCCTGTTTGTCAACGACTTACCTATTGTTGAAATCGCCTGTGGTCTAGCGGTAGTTTTTGGTGGTTTGAATTATTTTGGCACAAAAAAGTCAGGCGGATTTCAGGTCATCCTCGTCACCGGATTAATGCTCATTCTCGGCGTTTTTTTAGGGTATGGCATGAGTGGCATTCGATTAGAAAATTTTGCCAATTATTGGGGGGCTGGCTTCGACTCAATATTTGCGACCACGGGTTTGGTTTATATCAGCTATGCCGGACTCACAAAAATTGCCAGCGTTTCCGAAGAAGTTGAAAATCCGGAGAAAAATCTACCACTGGGCATGTTGCTCGCGCTCATAACCGCTGTCATTATTTATTTGGTTGGAACCGCCGTCATGGTTGGCGTTCTGGCGCCGGATAAATTGCACAATGATTTAACACCAGTGGCGACAACAGCGCGGGCGTTGTTGGGCGATTGGGGTGCTATATTGCTCACAATTGCCGCAATTCTTGCGTTTTTTTCTGTAGCAAATGCAGCTATTTTGAGCGCTTCCCGATATCCTATGGCGATGAGCCGTGACCGTTTGCTCCCCGATTTTCTTAAAAATGTCTCGAAACACGGAACGCCCGGCTTCGGAATTCTGCTCACAGTCATTTTGATAGTTCTATGTTTGCTGCTTTTTAATCCAATAAAAATTGCAAAACTGGCCAGCGCATTTCAATTGATACTCTTTGCGATGGCTTGTTTATCAGTAATAATTATGCGTGAAAGCCGTATCGAATCCTATGATCCAGGCTTTCGTTCACCGCTCTATCCCTGGGTCCAGCTCGTCGGTATAATTGCCCCGATATTTTTAATTTTTGAGATGGGATTTCTGCCAATTTTATTCACGGTCGGATTGTTTGCAATCGGAATTCTCTGGTATTTTTATTACGCGCGCGATCGTGTTGTCCGCGATGGCGCCATCTATCATATATTTGCCCGGCTGGGAGAGCACCGCTTTGAAGGGCTCGATCATGAATTGCGTGGCATTTTAAAAGAAAAAGGCCTGCGTGCAGAAGATCCATTTGAGGCTATAATCGCCCGCGCTGTGGTCATCGATATTGCTCACAGTATTTCTTTTGAAAAAGTGGTTCACCTGGCTTCTATTGAATTAGAAAAACGTATTAAAAACAAGGAATCTTCCGAATCATTAAAAGAAAGGTTTATGCTGGGAACGCGTTTGGGTGCGACTCCGGTTTCCCATGGCGTGGCATTGCCGCATTTGCGCCTTAAAGATATTGATAAGCAGGAAATGGTGATCGTTCGCACGAAGAAAAGAGTTAAAATAGAGGTGGACCAGCAGGAAATTGAATATGTCGATGACGGAGAAAATGTATTTGCATTTTTCTTCCTGATTTCACCGGAAGATGATCCAAGCCAACATTTGCGGCTGTTGGCAGAAATTGCCTCCCGGGTCGAAAATGAAAATTTTAATAACCTGTGGTTTGCTGCTGCCGATGAGCAGGAATTGAAAGAAATTTTCCACCACGACGACCGGTTTGTTTCGCTGGTGTTGAAGAAAGGCTATAATTCTGAAAAATTGATTGACAAGGAAATCTGGGAATTGAGCCTGCCGGAGGGCAGTTTGATAACCATAATTTACCGGGATGGACAAATTTTTATACCACGAGGGCGGACCCAATTAAGAGAAAATGACCGGCTGACAATTATCGGTGAGCTCAAAGGAATTCAGCAGCTTAAAGACGAATTTATGGAAACGATTATTAAAACATAACGCAGCATGCACTTACATCCTTTGATTTGAAAAACACGGCAGTGGGAAAGTACTTATCGTTCACTGTCGTTTTTTTTATTCGGCACATTTATTCAGAAGGAATTAGTCAATTTGGTTCGATTCCTGTTTGCATATTTATAATTTTCATTATTTTTATCCCGTCGCGCGATTTGGAAAGAACATCCAATATAATTTTTCTTAGCGGGTTTATTAAAATACGCTCTGTTAAAGGAACGGTATGAATTATCCAGCGATCGCTTCTAAATTCCCATCCTTGAAAAGGAGGGGAAATCAACCGGAGCGTTAAGCGAAGGTTGGAGGGGTGGTTGCTGAGATGAGCCTGGAAATTGATAAAAAAGTAGCTGATCGCATAAAACCACCCCTGATTTTTCCGCTGAACGCTCCAAAATCTGTCCCCTCCTTTTTCAAGGATGGGAATTGCTAAAGCGCTTCACGCTTCAAATGGCTTGGTATATGACCTGACTGGAGACAGTATAATAATCAACTTGTTTCTTAAACAGAGCCTTAAAATATTAACCCATTGTGTAAAATGAAAGATACTCCCGGATTTTTTTTCTGTGCAGCCTCATTTGTCGCCCGGTTTGGCACATTGTGAAAGCCGGGATGATACGCACGCAAATATCATATTTATTTGTGTGAGTAATCTATTTTGCACAACGGGTTTTACTTCGGCAAATCGCGCTTCAATTAGATTTTAATGTACATATATCGATGGAGGAAGGAAAAGTGGTACGTAAATTATTTTCGTTTATCATAGTTATTGCTGCTCTTTTGGGTGGTTCACAATTTCTTGATCTAAAAGAGCTTGGGTTAGAATTTCTCGATTTGGAAAAATACAATATCACCTCAATAGGTGATGATATTCGCAAAGTTGATATCGACAAATTTAAACCGGCAAAAACTGTGAGTCAACCTGTCGGCATCGAGATTCCAAATCATCCCGGATTTCCCACGATTGCCGGTGATTTTGAAATTGTTGAGCATACACACTACACGCTATCTTATAATGAGAAATATGAACAACCCAACTGGGTTATGTACAGCCTGACTAAAGATATGCTCAAACCGAGTAAATTTAAAAGGCGTGATGATTTCCGTGCCGATCCCACCGTTGATTCCGGTTCAGCCACTAAAAAAGATTATATCCGATCGGGATATGATCGCGGTCATCTCGTGCCGGCAGCAGACATGAAATTCACCAAAGAAGCCCTTTCCGAAACTTTTTATATGAGCAACATGAGTCCACAAAGTCCGGGATTCAACCGTGGAATTTGGAAAGAGCTGGAAGCCCAAGTGCGGGAATGGGCTCGAAATGATGATGATTTATATGTCATTGTTGGTCCGGTTTTCGATGATGAAATGAAGCAGCTCGGGAAAAATGAAGTTGCGATCCCCAACATGTACTATAAAATTATCGTCGATCTGGAAGAACCGAATCAGAAAGCGATTGCCTTCCTGATGAAAAATGAAAAATTGGATGGAGGACTTTTTGATTACAACGTTTCCATCGATTCCATTGAAATTATTACCGGGATTGATTTTTTTCCTGAACTGCCGGATGATTTTGAAAACTGGTTGGAAAGCACCGTGGATGAACAAAGCTGGGCAAAAAAATAAGCTTGGAATTTTATTTTGATCCAATAAACTAATTTTATTTAACCTGCTTTATTCACAAATATTTTTAATATTCTTAACCTGTTGATAATTAGATGTTTGAGACAAGACGAGAATAAAAACTAAGTTATCTATTAAAATCAGCTCTCACAAAGCCACGGGGTACACAAAGTTATATTTTATAAGTATTTAAATATTTTTTGTGGACTTCGTGCCTTTGTGTGCGAATTATTCAGGTTAAGTGTTGAAATGAGTGGAAACATACAGTTAGATTTACCGTGCTTCCACTTTTTGTTTTACGTCAAGAAAATTTGGGGCTTCCAAATTAAACAATCGAAAATGCAAGTTTCTAGAATATCCGTCTCCAAATTTTGGAAATATTCCATTTTACGCTCTTGCATCAACTTGTGGGATTCTGCCTGCTGAATCTACCGTTAAATACAAAAAATTCGATAACTACAATTGCAGAAATCAGCATATTTATTCTATTGAAAATATATCTTCTTTCATTAAATTTTTTTTGTGGAAATAACTTATTGTTTTTAAAAAGATAGCTGTTTCCATGGAAGTTAACGCCTATTGGTTTTGTCAGAAAAAGCTGGACAAAGTGGGAAAAATTTATATCTTGTGGAAGCATTTCCAGTTACCAACTAATGCTTATATATTTTATTAATAGTTCAATTGTTTTTTTTTGTCGTAAATTAATTAAATACAATTTCAATCTTCCAGTCGTACTTTTGTTGAACCGCTTTCATTTTATAAGTTTTTTTTCTTGCAAAAAGGAGTTTTTGGCTTATATGGCAGCAACAATTTATGATGTGGCCAAACTTGCAAAAGTAGGCATTGGAACAGTCTCCCGCGCCATTAATAACAGCCCGAGTATTAAGCCAGAAACGAAGAAAAGGGTTGAAAGGGCGATTAAAAAGCTGGACTACAAGCCGCATGTTATAGCACGCGGTCTCGCCCGTAAACGCTCAAATACAATTGCAGCTATCATGCCTTTCTATACTGGCTATTTCTATCATGAACTTCTCCGGGGATTTCAAAACGTTCTTTCACAACGTGAATACGATTTGATATTTTATTATGCCGATGGTCCGAGCTCAAACCAAATATATTTCGACCGTACTTTACGTGAAAAACGCTGTGATGGCGTTTTGGCAATTTCCATCGACGTTCCGGATGATTACATTGAAAAATACCAAAAAGCCAATTTACCCCTTGTGCTCGTCGATCGCGATAACCCGAATATCGATTGTATTTTGGTCAAGAATTCATCCGGCGCTTATAATGCCACGACTCATTTGATTGGGGCGGGACATAAGCGGATAGCCATGATAAGCGGCCACAAAAACAGCCGTCCCGGGCAGCAGCGATTTGAAGGCTTCAAGCAGGCGCTGAAAAAACATGGCTTATCATTTAACCCCGATTATTACATCACTGCTGACCAGTTTGGTTCGAGCGATGAATTGACAAAAAATGATGGGTTCAATGCTGAAATCGGCAGTGCAGCGATTGAGAAATTATTGCAATTGCCGGAGCGGCCAACAGCCGTTTTTGCAGCGGCAGATATTCTTGCATTCGGCGCGATGCGTGCTCTCGATAGTGCGGGCGTCGCCATCCCTTCCGAGATGGCTGTCATCGGATTTGACGATATTGAGCTGGCGTCTTATATGTCCATAACGACGATGCAGCAACCCATGTTTGATATTGGATGTTTGGCGATAAACCGTATTCTGGAAAAAATTGAGAAAAAAGATACAATCATCCGCATGGAACAGCTTTCCACAAAACTGATTCAGCGGCAAACGACTTGAGAAAATGGACTTTTCCGCAAAACAATTTTTATATATAAAGAAAACTTTTACCATCTTATGCCTGCTAACTGTGGCCACACGCTGTTCAAGAAATGATGAGACCGATGTTTTAGCCTACGTGGGTGAGCGTACCGTAACAGCCGGGCATTTAACCGAGCGATTAGCTGATTTTAAAAAGAAGGTTGGAACATTTAACACGACCGGACAGCAATTACAGCAGCTACTCGCGGGAATTGTCGACGAAGAATTGCTCATCAGTGAAGCCTGGAAAATTGGTTTCGGTGATGATGCTTTAGCGCAAAATGAAAAGAAGCGCCTTGAAATTCAGGAAATGCTCGATCAGTACCACAAAACTTTCGTTCGGCCCGGAGTAAAAGTTTCCGAAGCTGAATTGCACACGCTTTTTGCCCGGTTTAATACCAAAGTTAAAGCCCGGCATCTTTACGCAGCTTCAAAACCGGAGGCAGATTCACTGTACGAATTATTGCAAAATGGAGCCGATTTCACAGAATTGGCTAAAAAGGTTTTTCACAGTCCTGAGCTCAGGCGATCCGGAGGTTCCGTTGGCTATTTCAGCGTCGATGAAATGGATCCATTTTTTGAAGATGCTGCCTATAATTTGGGCATCGGTGAAATTTCAAAGCCCGTGAAAACTGCCGCCGGATACAGCATAATTCAAGTGGAAGATAAAACAGGCAACCCGATATTGACGGAATCACGATTCGCGCAGCAAAAAAATCATTTGAAAAAATATTGGTATAATCATAAAATTCAAAGATCTACCCGCGAACATGCTGATTCGATCGCAGCTGCATTAAAAATTAAATTCAACAATGATACAGTGCGTGCGCTCTTCGAAATATTTAGCGAGAAAAACAACCAGCCTGACTTAATGCGAAATAAAGACGCAGAAAATTTTGTATCGGATAAGACGCTTTTAGACGCTGAACTTGTGGAAAGCCGGATTGGAAACTGGAAAGTGCGTGATTTCCAGGAAAAGGCGAAGTTCACCAGTGAAAAGCAGCAAAACTGGATTCGCAATGATTTTGCATTGCGTGAATTCATTTCCGGTCTGATAATTCGCGAGGCGATGTTGGAAAAGGCGCGTGCGTTTAATTTTCACCAATCAGCAGAATATAAAAAAGCCGTGGAAGAAAATATGGAAACCTGGCTTCTCACGCGAATGGAAGATCAAATCGATTCTGAAATAGTGGTCTCGGAAGATACGATGCGCGCCTATTATGCAGAGGAACCGGAGCGGTTTGCTGAGGCGGCGCAATTTGCACTCAATGAAATTGTTGTTTTGAAGAAAGAAACAGCAGACAGCGCAAAAAAACAACTCGATTCAGGTAGGGATTTTGATGACGTCCGTCGTAATTTCTCCATATTTCCAGATCCGAAAAAGGAGACTGGCTTTTATCCGTTTTATCCAGCGAGCGATTTTGGAGAACTTGCCTCAGAAATAGAGAATCTGAAAATCGGAGCATATATCGGCCCGGTTAATATTGAAGAAAAATTTGTATTCTTCCGTTGCGAGGGAAAACGGCCGGCGAAATTACGATCATTTGAAGATGCCCGGTCCGATGTTGAACAGGCATTAAAATATATGCTGCGTGATCAATATCGTGCGAACAAAGTAAATAAAATTAAAGAAGATAACACAGTTAGTGTGTTTTATGATAAGATAAAGTCACTCCGTTTGAAATAGCAAAGTGGAGATATTTATGCGATTATTACAAAAAAATATCGTGTTTTTAAGTCTGGTGTTGGGATTTTTTCTAATTGCCAACCCGCTTTCCGCACAAAAATTTGGGAAAATTTCAGGACAGGTTACTGACGCGGAAACTGGTGATGTGTTACCGGGGGCGAATGTTCTTATTTCTGGCACTTCTTTAGGGGCTGCAACAAATTTAAATGGTGAATACACAATTCTGCGTGTGCCACCGGGCGTCTACTCCTTGCGCGTGCAATACATTGGCTATCAGGCAACACAGATGACCAATCTTCAAATTCTCACCGATTTAACTACCAAAGCTGACTTTAAATTGCAAACTGAAGTACTTGCCTCGGGTGAAGAAGTCGTAATTGTTGCTGAACGGCCAATTATTCGCAAAGATTTGACCTCGCACGAATCGCGGGTTCAGGCGGAAGAATTGGAACGCATTCCGGCGCAGGAACTGAGTGATGTCTTAAATCTTCAGGCTGGAGTAACCCGTGATCAGGATGGCGGTATTCATATTCGTGGCGGTCGTTCCACGGAAGTGGCTTATATGGTCAACGGCGTTCGCATTACCGATGATTTTAATCGCTCGCAGTCCATTGACGTGGCGAATGAATCGGTGCAGGAGCTGCAAGTCGTCAGTGGTACTTTTAATGCTGAATACGGCGAAGCCCTATCGGGTGTGATAAATATAGTCACCAAAACTGGCGGCGAAAAATTCTCCGGCAGTTTCTCTACCTGGGCCGGCGATTATTTTAGTGGGGATGACAATATTTTTTACAACATTGATGATATTGACGTCTTTGCCAACAATAATTTTCAGGCAACATTGAGCGGTCCGATTTTTAAAGACAAGGTGAGCTTCTTCGTCACTGGCCGCCGTTTCAAAACCGATGGCTATCTTTATGGTATTAATGCGTACAGCCCACAGGGTTTAATTGATAGCCTTGGAAGCCTGGTTGCAGTTACAGCCGATAGCAGTGCAACCGCAATGAATCATTCAGAAAAATTATCGGGCCAGGCCAGTTTGCAGTGGAAAATTAGCGATGCCTTCAATTTCAAAGTTGATTTCCTCGGCAGCAAGGAAGAACGCTTCGATTATGATCATTCGTACCGGCTCAATCCATTTGGTGATAAAGGAGACGATGTTTTTGGTTACGCGACCATAGCTAATTTGACCCATATTCTTTCAGCGAGTACTTTTTATGAATTGACAGGGGCTTTTAAATACAATGAAATAAAATCCAATTTATACGATGATCCCTTTGATTCGCGCTATGTGCATGAAAGCTTGCAGAGCTGGGGACAAAATCGTTTTAACCGTTCTGGAACCGATTTATCGCGGTACGAACAGAATACAGAAAGTATTATTGCGAAGTTTGATCTAACCAGCCAGATTTCAAAACGGCACCAGGTGAAGCTGGGGCTCGATTTTAAAGAAGATCAGTTGTTTCTCGACGATTATACACTGATTCCCAAAACGATCGATGGGCAGGAAGTGGAACCGTTTGAACCGGATTTCCCTCTCGATGAAGTTCGCAGCAAATTCGATCGGTCACCTGTAACATTCGCAGCCTATGTGCAGGATAAAATCGAATATGAAAATTTGATTATCAATGTTGGTTTGCGCTATGATCGATTTGATGCCCGCGGGCGGGTTCCGGTTGATAAAACGGATCCCAATATCAATAGCCCGATAAAACTTGACAATGTCTATAACGATCTTAATGATGACGGCATAATCAGCGATACCGAGCAGACGGATGGAAACAAAAAAACAACCGCCGAGAGAGAAAGTTACTGGTGGCAGGATACCTCGGTTAAAACGCAGTTTAGCCCACGCTTGGGCATCGCATATCCGATAACGGATAAGGGTGTTATCCACTTTTCATACGGCGTTTTTCGCCAGACTCCTGATTTCGAACAGCTCTACCGCCGCGATGAAATTTTAATAAATCAAAGTGGTCAAAATCAGGGGCCGTTCGGCAATCCGGATCTTGAACCGCAGCGGACGACGATGTATGAGCTCGGTCTGCAGCAACAACTCTCCGATGAAATCGGTGCCGATGTGACGCTGTACTACCGTGATATCCGCGACTGGATTTCGGTTGGCCCGCCATTACAAACAGCCCTGGCCGGGGTCGGATACAGCACACGGATTAATCGTGACTTTGCGGAAGTAAAGGGTATCACACTGGCTTTATCACGCCGGTTTGCCAATAGTTTTTCATTTGATTTTGATTATACTTTCCAAATTGCCACAGGCACAAATTCTTCGCCGGATGCGGAATATCAAGCCTATCAGGATGGCAACCAGCCAACCCGACAGCTCACACCGCTGGATTGGGATCAGCATCACACGTTCAATGGACATATTTTTGTCGGCGGCACCTCCTGGGGGGCAGGCATGAGCCAACGATTGAATAGCGGCCAGCCCTACACACCAGTTGAAGTAACAGCACGGGCAACCGGCGTCGTAGCCGGCCTGGAAAGCAACAGCCGCAGAAAACCGTTGACCTATGAGGTTGACCTCAATATTTATAAGAATGTCGCTCTCGGCTCTTATAATGTACGCCTTTTTGCCGACGTATTTAATTTGTTCGACCGGCGGAATCAGGTGAACGTTTTCGGTGATTCCGGCGTTGCTGATTTTACCGTCAATCAATTGTCACTGGCGGGCTACGACACGGGCTGGTATATTCAACCGTACCGTTACAGCGCTCCAAGACGTGTACAAGTTGGTGCAGCATTTAATTTTTAATTTAACTTTGAACCCTGACAGGGTTTCAAACCCTGTCAGGGTTGTACTGAAATAAAGGAAAAAATACAATGCAATTGCCAAGGCATATAAAAAATCTTCGGTTGCAACCGTTGATGATGATTTTTTCTGCATGGCTGGGTTTCATGCTTTTTAGCATCGTAGAAGATGCGCAGGCCCAGATTACGACCCACGTCCCCTCTGATCAGCGAGCTGATGCCAATTTTCGTGAAAACTCCAATATGGATGGGAATAACGTCCGTGCTACGATTTATAACGTGGGTTGGGCCGGCTCGCGGGCGTCCGGGGATTATCAATTTGAATATCCGAAAAATACCAACCGGACATACATTAATCTGGTGGCTGTCTGGCTCGCCGGTGAAGTAAAAGATGAAAATGGTGACATTATTCCCATCGTCGATTTTGCTGCACTGCGCGATAGCCCTGAAAATACTTCCTGGAGTCTGGAGCCTGTTCCCGGTTTTCAGAATCCGGATGTTGAATCCATTGCGCGCATTGACCAGCCCGAAACCTGGCCCCCGGCCTCTCAGGGCGGTTGGCGTGATAAAAGGGAAGATGTAAACGATCCCGGTTGGGTGGGTAGCTGGAACGGATTTTTCGGTAAAGATATTCAGAACGCCGATGTCGAGATGTTTTACCGCACCTCAGACGATTTGTATAAACGCCATAATTACATTCCGGATGAGACTGATCCGACCCGTGGTGGTCTCGGGTTTATTATGGATGTTCGCGTGATGGCGTGGACACAGATTCTCATCAGCGACGTCATTTTTCTTATTCATGATATTTTGAATGATGGAACAAAACGTATCACCAAAACCACATTTCTTATCTGGCTTGCCGATTTGGTGGGTGGCGACAATGATGATGATTTACCGTTTGTCGATTTACAGACAAGCATCGCATTTTTGACCGATGCCGACCGCCGCGGCGATGAAAATTTCAGCGGCGATCCCGTCGGGCTCGGTTCGATAAAATATATGGAAACACCAGGAAATCAGGTTGATGGTATTGACAATGACGGCGATTCCGAGCACCACCCTGAATTGCGCATGCTGCTGGAAGGCGATGCTGCTGAACTCGTGCCCTTGTTCAGTGAAACCGATTTCGAGACCCGAGTTCTGAAGCCGGGCGATAAAATTGTACTTATTGATTCTTTGACCTTTGAGAGACGCGTTATCGCCTATCCGGAGGGAGGCGGTACCGTGATTTCTCTGGGACAAAAGTATGTATTGCCGGCGGAGGGAATCAGCGTTAAGGAAGATACCTCGGCCAACCTTTTTGATGAAGATTTTGACGGATTGATCGACGAAAACTACAATCTGCATGTGTTGCGATTTGATGAAATCACCAACACAATTCAGCCGGTTCGTTATATAAATTATCTGCGATTTGCCATCGGTGATACGGTCAAGCGAGGCTTTGTCACCGCGGGAAAAGCGGCCGCGTGGGATTACGCCAATGTTGCTCCGATGATTGACGAGTCACGCAATGATGCTTTTGACAACGATAAAGACTGGAATTCCATTCAGGATGACGTGGGATTGGATGGGAAAGACAGTGCTGAGGATATCGATCTCGGTCCAGACACGGGCGAAGGCGATGGAATAGCGACTACCGGAGCTGGCACTAATTTTCCCGGCGAACCCAATATTGACAATACCGACGTCAGTGAAACCGATATGATTGGTGTTTCAACCGTCATGCAGGACCCGGCTTTTGCGATAAACTTTAACAATGTTTCCGATAAATTTATCTGGCGTAAATTTATGACGCCGGGACGTTTTTATGTGCCGCGCCTAATTGGTGAGTACGATCTTTATGTTGCCTCTGGATATTTTCCGATTGAATCCGGCCAGCGCCAGCGCATGGCAATCTCGGTTGCGATGGCAGACGGCGGTCTCAGTGTCATCGATGACGCGATATCCGCTACAGCCAAACAAGAGCAGGCCCGGATCGCTTTTGAAACCGACTACCGCTTTGCGCAAGCGCCCTTGCGGCCAGTTGTGCAGGCTGTACCGGGTGATCAAAAGGTCACACTTTATTGGGATGATGCTTCCGAATATTCTATCGATGAATATATCAAGCGCCAGGGCGGCGACCCGCAAGATTTCGAAGGTTACCGGATTTATCGCGCCACCGATGCTGCATTTCTTGATGCTAAAGTTGTGACAAATTCGGCTGGAATCCCCAAACTTATGCGTCCCATCGCCAGCTTTGATAAAAAAGACGGCCTCACCGGGTTGCATCCCGTGGATATTGAAGGAGTCAAGTTTGATCTCGGCAGGGACACCGGGTTGCAGCATACATATGTTGATGAAGGATTGACCAATGGCCAACGCTACTTCTATCTCGTTACAGCCTACGATTTTGGCTACGAGGTTGGAAATATTGCGCCGACGGAATCCGGATTTAACATCAATGTCGATCCAGAGGGCGATGTCAGCACGAGTTTAAATGTCGTGGTTGTTACCCCACGCGCCCCGGTGGCAGGCTATGACGAAGCACGGGTCACGGAGTTCGAGCATGTTCAGGGAAGTACTTCAGGCGATGTTGTTTTCCGTATTGTCGATCCACGGGCTGTCCGGACTGGGCACGAATATGAAATTACTTTCCAGGATACAACGGTTAAAGGGCTGCTCTTTGATGAGCTTAAAACCAAGAATTTCACCATGCGAAATTTAACCACAGATTCGACGCTGATATTTCAAAGCAAACTATTTAATACCGGCGATGAGAATCCGGTACTTGAAGGATTCCAACTGTTATTTCGCAATGAAGATGTGGTGAGAATCGACAAGGAACGTTCAAATTGGAGCTCGCCTGATATTCAGCCCTTTGAATTGTCGCAAGCTAATTTCGTGCCGATTGTCGGAGAGTTACGGCCCAACGATTACCGGATTGTATTTGGTGAAGTGGGGATAGCAACTTCCCGGGATACCAGTATTTCCTTTTTTCCACTTCCGTCAAAAGATGTAAATTTTAAGATCTTTAATATCGAAACAGGCGAAAATGTCGAATTTGGCTTTATCGAGCTCGATGGCACTGATGGCAAGTTTTCAGTCAATGCCGCAGATGCACGAAAAACAGATATTGCCTATTTCCTCGAGCCCGGAAAAAATGGTGGGCTTGTTTATACATGGCAGATTCTTCTTAATGTTAAGGCAGGCAGGCGCAATCCGCAGGCAGGAGATACGCTCGAAGTTTATCTCCAAAAGCCGTTTCTCGCCCGCGATATTTACCGGTTTACCATGAAAGGTGAATCAGAATCTATCGCACAAGCGAAGAAGGATCTCAAAAATATCAAAGTGGTGCCTAATCCTTATACAGCGGCAGCGAGTTGGGAGCCGCGCAATCTTTATAATAGCGGCCGGGGCCCACGGCAAATCCAGTTTACTCATTTGCCAGCCACCTGCACGATTCGCATATTTAATGTCAACGGTATGCTGGTTGATACCATTGAGCATGAAAGTTCGCTCGATGACGGCGCTGAATTCTGGGATCTGCTGAGTAAAGACAATCTCGATATTACTTACGGGATTTATGTTTACCACGTTGATGCTCCGGGTATTGGCGAAAAAACCGGAACCTTTGCTATCATTAAATAAGCTGAAGAAATAATGAGATGATTGGTAAAACGTACCAGAAATCGGCGTTTATTTTTCTGGTACCAAACCCAGGAAAACTTGTGAGAGGATCGTTATGATCTGCAAAATATATCAACTAAAAAATATTATCGCATTGACTGTGCTCATTAGCCTGGTCATGGTGGCTGAACCTGTTCAAGCCCAAAGTGTGACAAAAACTGGAACAGCCGCTGCCTCTTTCCTGCGTATTCCGGTCGGCGCACGCGGAGCAGCACTCGGCGGGGCAGTGGCCGCCACTGCCAAAGATGCGACTGCCATGTTCTGGAACCCGGCAGGAATTGCCCATGTGACAAACTACACCGTTCTGGTTGATCACGCATCCTGGCTGCCCGGATTGAATTTTACATACGTTGGTGCGGTTCTGCCATTCGAGCCTGTTGGCACACTCGGATTGAATATTACCTCGCTGGCGACCGATGAAATGGAGATTACGACTGTTGAAGATCCGGAGGGAACTGGTGGCACTTTTACAGCGGCAAGCATCGCTATTGGTTTAGCCTATGCCAAGAACCTGACAGATAATTTCGCAATCGGGGCTAATTTCAAATATATAAATGAAAAAATCTGGAACTCCAGTGCATCCAGTTTTGCATTCGATATTGGAACGCTTTACACAACACCGTTCGATGGCATACGCCTCGGGGTCAATATTGCCAATTTCGGCACACCGCTGCAAATCCGCGGTGATGACTTAAATATTCAGGTCGACCTCGATCCGACTGTCAATGGTGAAAATCAAAGTGTAGTCGGGCAAATTGTAACGGACAGCTACGAAACGCCGCTCATCATGCGCGTTGGGCTTGCCTGGGATGCTTACGCCGATGAGAGCAATCGTCTTACATTTGGCGCTGATGCGATCAATCCGAACGATAATTCCAACAGCGTAAATTTCGGCGCCGAACTGGCAATGCTGAATGAGGTGATTTTCCTGCGCGGCGGTTACAATGAGCTGCTGCTGGATGACGAGGAAAAAGGCTTTACTGTTGGTGGCGGTTTGCACTGGCAATTGCAAAATGGCATCGGTGTGCAGGCGGATTATGCTTATCAGGAATTTCAGCACCTGCCGTCGGTAAATCGTTTTACATTTGCCCTGCAGTTTTGATCAATCTGTGCGTCCAATTATGCCAGACGGCGCAGGAAGTACAAAAAAGCGATTGGAACATTATAGATATTCCGATTGTTCAACGACAAATAAAAGTTCCTATAAACCCAATTAAATCTATTAATTAAGGAGGTCTTATGACTTTGCTACGTAAACTCAGCGTTAGCGCCTTGGCTGTTTTGCTCGTATGTGCGTTTACTGTCCCGGCTTTTAGCCAGGTAAATGTCACATTTCGTGTGAACACGGCAACGGCAAATGATACGCTGAATCCCAGCCATTTCCTGCAAATGCGCGGGCAGCACACTGGTACATTCCCGGGTGGAGAAAACATTTCCTGGGATAATGCATCTGATCTGGTGTTGTCGAATGATGGTGGTGACTATTGGTCTTTAACAATTCAAATGAGTCCACAAGATACGCTGTATTACAAGTATTGGGCAGGCTTCTCCTTGGATCCTGAACGGTCAATCAGCTCCGGTGGTTGGGAATTTGGCTTCGTAAAAGGCCCGTTGGATTGGGATACACGCACGTTTATCTGCCCCGATACGGACACTACTTTGGCGATGGCATACTTTCACGACGACGGTACCGTTGAGCAACTCTGGCGTCCTTTTGAAGTCAAAGAAGATACAGTCGCTATCTGGTTCCGCGTCAACATGGATGGATTGACTAAAAAACAACAATTTGATCCTGCAGCCAACGGCCCTGTCGGTATTCGTGGTGATGGTGGAACTTCGGCCGGTGCGATTGACTGGGGTGCAACAAAAGTTCTTCTTGCACGCGAAGGTGATAGCGGTTTTTGGTCTGGCGCTGCTTATATTCCTGCAGATAGTTTAACTGCTGACGTCAAACAGCCATACAAGTTCTATGTTGAAAACAAACATGCCGATGGTCCGGATTGGGAAAGCATTGCTGACAACCGTGAATTCGTTTATTCTACTGAACTCCTGACCATGACGATGGACACGACTCTTGCCTGGCAATGGTTTAACAATGAACCTTTGGTTAATGAAGACCCAGTTGACGGCAATGTTGTTTTCCGCGTCAATATCGAAGCGCTGGAAAAAACAGGTCTTTTCGATCGGACAATTGGTGATTCTATTCAGATTAGAGGCCCGAAAGGCTGGGATGACGCCACTGCCCTGCGCATGGATTTCAACCCTGTATTGAATGAATACACTGTCAATACTCCTTTCAAACGTGTTGTCGGTGATAACATTACCTACAAATATTTCATTAAGTGGGACTCATCCCGCGTTGATCCAGCCAGCCCAAATTATTTTGGTGGTTTATTCACTGAAGCCGCTGATTTGGATAATGGTTGGGAAGAACCCGGCATCACTGGTGGCGGAAACCGTGAATTCAAATTTGAGGGTGTTGCCCAGCAATTCCTGGCAGGCGATTTTGACAGAGACAATCAGTATTTTGATAGCCTGTTGCCAGAAGGTGTTTTGACCGAAGAAACAACAGTTACATTCAACATTAACATGGCACCAGCCGCCGACGTTACAACCAATCCGGATTTTGAGCTCTTCCGCCTCGGAACCGACAGTGTTTGGGTTGAATTGAACACACCTCCGCTTGCACAAACGCAAGGCTTCGCAAGTATGGACGACGCACGTTACCTGTTATTGGATCCCGATGGCGACGGCATCTACTCTGGTGACGCCGTATTGAAAGCGCCTACTTTTATCGCGATTAATTACATCCTGGTCTATTCTACGGCTGACGCAGGTACTTATGTCCGCAATGATAATGGCCCCGTAGCTCCTGGCCGTCGTTACTATCAGTTTGTTCCACCATATGAAGTAACAGCTGATGGCCCTAATTTCCCAACGGCGTTTAATTTTGCCACGTTTGATTGGAAAAATGGTGGTGAATTGACAGTTGAAGATCCTCCGGATCTGACCACTATTTCTGCTGTAAATTCAGGTAATGACCTTCTGCCAGCACGTTTTGCGCTCGAGCAGAATTATCCAAATCCATTCAATCCATCCACAACTGTGAAGTACAGCCTGGCTAAAACATCTGACGTAAGAATCAATGTTTACAATAGCCTGGGACAATTGGTTAAAGTACTCGTCGATCAGAAACAGGATGCCGGCTCTTTTGAGGTAACCTGGACAGGTCGCGATGTTGCAGGACGTATTGCATCTTCCGGTATTTATTTTGTTAAAATGACCGCTGGTGATTTTAAATCCATCAAGAAGATGACCTTACTGAAGTAAAATATCCTTTGTTTTGTGAAAGGGTACAGGGCGTGGCTCTGTACCCTTTTTTTTAATGTATTACCACCTATTAATAACCTGCGTCATTCCCGCATGTTTTCAGCGGGAATCCAGAAGTGCGAAGTGAAAGAATTAAGTTAACATAGAGCATAGGTTTTTCATCTAATTCTAATTATCAGATTTTATTGGGGATTAAAATTTGCTGAAAAATGAGAAAAAACCCTGTGTTTATATTCTCGCAAGTAAGTACAATGGCACTTTGTACATTTGAGTAACAAGCAATTTAGCAGAACGAGTACTAAAACATAAGAACCACAACTTTGGCGGATTTACAAAAAAGTATAAAGTAATCTCACTTGTTTATTATGAGTTTTATGGAGATATGGCTTCAGCAATAGTGAGGGAAAAGCAAATGAAGAAATGGCGCCGTCAGTGGAAAATTAATTTAATTGAAAAGACCAATCCTGACTGGCTTGACCTGTGGCATCCACTTTTGTAAATTTAATTGATTGGATTCCCACTGAAGGCATGTGGGAATGACGTTGAAGTTGTTTTTACTGTTTGTTCATCAGAATACGAATTCGTTAACTATTTAATCAGTTCTCGTCATTCCGTCATGCTTTTAGACGGAATCCAACGTTTTATGCTAAAATTAAATTTGATTTCTACAAAGTCCGTACGGGAATCATGAATAAATAAGTGAATATTCCCGATGCTTTGGAGTTATCGCCTATTTTACACAATAGATTATTTATAAATATAATCCATGACTCAAAAAAAGAAAATATCCACGCTTGAAACACCTGTATCCGCAAAACAGAAATTAATCTTCTGGCTGCTGATTTTGCTATTTCCGCTTATTTTACTCGGACTGCTGGAAGCCGGGTTGCAGTGGGTAAATTATGGCGGAAATTATCCACTATTTATAGACGCATCCTCCGATTATCCGGACTATCAAATGATCAATCCGCTTGTCGGCAAACGCTATTTTACCTCGCAAACGAGAAGCCCCACCCCACCGGTTGATTTATTTTTGAAAATCAAACCGGAAAACGGTGTCCGTATTTTTACCATGGGCGGCTCCAGTATGGCGGGCTACCCGTACAGTTTTAATGTTACTCCGGCAAAAATTTTACAACGGCGGCTGCACGATATTTTCCCCGAAAAAAACATCGAAGTCATCAATACGGCCATGACAGCCGTAAATTCCTACACCCTGCTCGATTTTACCGATGAAATTTTAGCGAAGGAACCTGACGCACTTTTAATTTACGCTGGGCATAATGAATATTATGGCGCACTCGGGGCAGCTTCAACAGAATCTTTTGGTTCGATCCGCAATTTGGTCAATCTTTCCCTGAAATTGCGACGCTATAAAACATTTTTGCTGTTGCGTGATCTGCTGACGAAAATATCTGTTTCGATGCAAGAATATTCAACGGGCGGCACAATCCGGAATCCCAACGCCACGTTAATGGCACGCATGGTCGGGGAGCAGAAAATCGCCTATGGCAGCCCGATATTTGAATCCGGAAAGTTACAGTTTGCAGGAAACTTGCGCGAAATAATCGAAAAGGCACGGGCTGCCGGTGTCCCGGTCATCCTCAGCGAACTGGTGAGCAATACACGCGACCAACCTCCGTTCGTCTCCCTTCCCGGTCCCGATGGCGATGCGGATAAACTCTTCGTGGAAGCACGAAAGTATGAGAAAAAAGGAGCCATTGAGAAAGCACGAATGCTGTACCAAAAAGCCAAAGATTATGATGGCTTGCGGTTTCGGGCGCCCGAAGATTTCAATCAAATAATCCATCAATTGGCAGATGAATACAATCTCACTGTCGCCAAAGCAACGGCGTCAATTGCCCAGATTTGCCCGAATTCTCTACCCGGTGAATGTTATTTTCTCGAGCATTTGCACCCCAATATCGACGGATATTTCGCGTTGTCAGACGCATTTTTGATGGCATTGCTCGAGAGCAATGCAGTGGCCGAAAACTACACAAAAGGGCGTATCAAGCCGTGGCAAAAAGTTCGCAAGGAGTGGGGAGTGACGGAATTGGATATTGCCTACGCTGATTTCCGCATTGCTTTCCTGAAAGCAGGCTGGCCGTTTAAAGCCAACGCCGCACCAAATATGGATGATATTGCGTTTACAGCCACAACAAAAGCGGAGTCTCTGGCGGTAAAAACCTGGCAAGACAAAACTTACGACCGCGAACATGCGCACGTCGATTTGGCGGGGTATTTCTCGGCACAGGGAAATTACAAAGCAGCCTTTCAAGAGTACCGAGCGCTCATTCACTATATGCCGCAGAATCAAACGGCTTATATTCGGGCAGCGGAAATGTTGATAAACGATAAATCATTGAATGAATCGATTCCCTATTTGCATCAAGCGTTGAAATTGGGCGATTCTGTTTATGCCAATAAATGGCTGGGGCAGATATATTTATATAAGAGCCAAAATCAACGTGCGTTATCCCATCTTGAAAAAGCTGCGGCAAATTCAAAGGATGATCCGCAACTCCTGTACAATCTTGCCGGAGCTTATGCTTTAAATAGAAACTACAAGGCAGCGATAAATTCACTGGACGCACTCGACAGGATTTTTCCCAATTATCCTGAGGCTATTAATTTACGGGCACAAATTGTAGATAAATTAAAATAACCTGTTGTGAAAAATAGAATTTTCACAAAGTTAGTCAACAAATCACGTCATTCCCGCATGTTTTTAGCGGGAATCTACAACGTGGTCAAGGTTTTAGTCGATGGATACCGTCTAAAAGCATAACGGAATGACGGTGAAGTCTACACTGTGAGTTGGCTGATTAATTTTTGCACAACAGTTATAATAAACCCGTTGTGCAAAATTAAAGAAATCTACATAAAATTTCCAAATTTTGTCATCTTGCTGACGCCGGCCTCCGGCTCCGAATGCTTTTATCGGGGATCCAGTGCATGTACAATTATGGATTCCCGCTAAATGCTTGCGGGAATGACAGGTGGTGGAGACGAAAAAGGTAGTTAAAATCAATTTTGCACAACAGTTAAAATAATAATTTTTGCATCCCTGAAATAGCAGATTGCCAGATAAATTATTTCGAGTTCTGAAGATGGATTCGAATAACTTTTTAAAATTAAATTAATCGAATAGAAAGGTTGGGGTAATGAAAATTAAAATTAATTACCTGTTTTTATTAATTTTCACCGGTTCAATGTTGTTCTCCTGCGGGAAATCTGAAAAAGTGAAAAATGAAAAAGTCTACGTGCCCGAATGGGCGAAGGGTGCTGTTTGGTACCAGGTTTTTCCGGAACGCTTTCGTAATGGATCGCCAACGAACGATCCCACCAAAGAGGAAATACGATTGAATGATCCGCGCGATTGGCAAATGACGCCGTGGACTTCCGACTGGTTCGCAATGGCCGATTGGGCCAAAGTTCGGTCGGATAATTTTTATGACGCAGTTTTTGATCGCCGCTATGGTGGGGACTTGATTGGCGTAACTGAAAAACTCGATTATATCGCGAGCCTGGGAATTACGGCAATTTATTTTAATCCAATTTTTGAAGCCTGGTCTCTGCACAAGTACGAGGCTGAATCCTACCACCACGTCGATGACAACTTCGGAGGTGACCGCGATGGCGACAGAAAATTGATGGACAATGAGAAGAAACACGCTGAGAGCTGGGCCTGGTCAAGTGCGGACAGCGTTTTTCTCGATTTGATTAAAGAAGCCCACAAACGGAATATTCGTGTCGTCATCGATGGTGTTTTCAACCATGTCGGCCGCAACTTCTGGGCTTTTAAAGATGTCCTGAAAAATCAGAAAGATTCTAAATATGCGGACTGGTTTATCGTGCACGAATGGGATGATCCGAACACGCCGGAAGACGAAATGAAATACGATAGCTGGTGGGATACCTGGCACCTCGTTGAGTTCCGTGAAGATGAAAATGGCCTCATCGAACCTGTTCGAAAACACATTTGGGCGATCACCAAACGCTGGATGGATCCCAATGGAGACGGCAATCCGGAAGATGGAATCGATGGCTGGCGGCTCGATGTTGTGCCGGAGGTGGCGATGCCGTTTTGGGCGGATTGGGGCGCTTTTGTGCGCGAACTGAACCCGGAAGCTTACATCGTTGGTGAATTGTGGGAAGAATCAGCCCATTACATTTCCAACGATAAATTTCACGCGGTGATGAATTATCCGTTTGCCCGTGCAGTGGTTAATTTTTTCATCGATAAAAAAGAAAATAAATTGAGCGCCACTGAGTTCAGCCAAAAACTGGACACATTGCTGCAGGTTTACCCCTGGGATGTGATGCTCGGCATGCAAAATTTGGTCGATAGCCATGATACCGACCGAATCGCCAGCATGATAAAAAATCCGGATCGGCAGTATGACCGCAATGCCGGATTGCGCGATAATCCCGATTATGATGTGACAAAACCAACAGAGGAAGAATACAAAATCCAGTTGATGATCGCTGCATTTCAGGGAGTCTTTCCCGGTGCGCCGATGATTTATTACGGTGATGAGGCCGGCATGTGGGGTGGCGACGATCCCGACGACCGCAAGCCGATGGTGTGGCCCGAATTTACCTACGACGATGAAACCTATGCTGCCGTCGGGCTAAAAGATGTGCGGCACTCTGTTTCATTCAACCACAAAATATTTGCCGAGTACAAAACGATTTTCAATTTGCGCAAGAAACATCCGGCACTAAAAACCGGGAAATACGAATCAATTTTGGTTGATGATGATCTGGCTTTGTTCGGTTTAATGCGATTTGAGAAGGACGATCTAATTTATGCTTATTTTAATAATAGCGATAAACCGCAAACGATAAAGCTGCCGCAAGAAGCGCGCTCATTAAGTGACGTTTTAGGACACAGTGTTATGGCTACAGATAGTACGATAATTCTCAAAAAGAAATCCGCAGCCATATTAGTAAAATAACGTGAGTTCGCTTTGGGGCTGAAGTGAGCTTAAGCCTGACGAGACTGTTGAAAATCCAGAAAATTTGGACCCAGAGCTTGTCGAAGGGCCCAAATTTGGGGGTAACGCCGGGCGCTTCGGCAAGCTCAGCGACCGGTTCTCACACTTTTTCAACAGGCTCGACAGGGCTCCGGGCCCTGTCAGGGTTGCTGTTTTCAACGTACCGGTCTTTTCGGCAAAAATTGGATTTGCCAATGTAGTAATAATGAACTGATAAAAAATCGACACAGGAGATATGAAATCTTGAAAAAGATTCTACTGATTGCGTTTATATTGTTGTGCACTATGAACCTACGTGCTCAATCAAGCCAAAAAAATGATGCGAGGCTGTTCGAGAATCTGCATGTCCCATCCCCGGATTGGCAGGATCAGGTGATTTACTTTCTCATGATCGACCGCTTCAACGATGGTGATAAAAGTAATAATGATCAAGGCGCCAATGAATTCGATCCGGCGGATGAGAGAAAGTTCAGCGGTGGGGATATCGAAGGTGTTATTCAGAAACTGGACTACATCAAAGAGTTGGGAGCAACAGCCGTTTGGATTACACCGCCGGTGGCAAATCAGTGGTGGGATCCGTTGATTAGCTACGGCGGCTACCACGGCTACTGGGCCGAGAATTTCAAAAAAGTAGATGCCCATTTTGGCACGCTCGATTCCTACAAGCAACTCTCGGAAAAATTGCATCAAAAAGGGATGTACTTGATTCAGGATATTGTGCTGAATCACACCGGAAATTTTTTTGAATATAAAGGGGAGTATTTTTCGGATCAACCGGCGAGAAATTTTAGTTTAAATCAAAATTCTGTTCCAGTTATTAGCCCAAGCCAATATCCGTTTAATCTCAATGATGCCCGGAATCCTGCCCACCGCAAAGCCAATATTTACAATTGGACACCCTTGATTTCGAACTACGAAGATCCGTATCAACGGTTGTATTTTCAAATGGCGGGTTTGGATGATATCAACACAGAAAATCAAATCGTGCGTGATGTTTTAAGAGATTCCTATGGCTATTGGATTAAAGAAGTCGGCGTTGATGGCTTTCGTATCGACACAATAATTTATGTCGAGCTGGATTTCTGGCATGATTTCATGAATTCGATGAGCAAGCAAGCGCCCGGGATTAACCATGTCGCGGCAGCGACCGGCCGGGAAAATTTTATCGCATTCGGAGAAACGTTTATCAAATCCAGCCCGATGCAGAATGATGGGGATTTGCAGGTGGCAAAATATCAAGGCACCATGGAAAAGCCGGCCTTAAACAGCATGCTCAACTACCCTCTGTTTTATTCGATGAATCGGGTGTTTGCGCAGGGAATGCCGACGGCATATTTGGGCTACCGGCTCAACCTGGCTGTGAACGATACGCTCTATAAACATCCGTTTCAGAACGCCAATTTTGTCGACAATCACGATTGGACGCGATTTATTCAAGGATCAAAATTAAGTGCATTAAAACAGGCTTTAACGTTTTTATTTACGATTCCGGGAATTCCGGTGATTTATCAGGGAACGGAGCAGGTGTTTCATGAATCGCGCTCAGCCATGTTTTCCTCCGGCTGGAAATCAGGCGGCAAGGACCATTTTGATACAAAGTCAGACATGTTCCTTTTTATTAAAAAACTGGCGAAACTGCGCACGAGTAACAAGATTTTTACCCGTGGAAAAGTATCTATTCTGCAGGATTCGGAGGTCGGGCCCGGTGTTTTAGCTTATGAGCGAGAATACCAGGGAAAGCAGGCTCTGGTTCTTTTTAATACATCGGATAAACCTATATTAATGAATAATTTAAAAACAGGTTTTCCACCGGGGACCCGTCTAAAAATGCTGACGGGATTGGGGCTAAAAGATGATCTGATCGTTGGATCAAAGGGCCGCATAACTTCGGAATTACCCCATCGCAGTGCGGGTGTGTATTTAGTTAGCACCGAAAAAGCAGCGATTGCTGACGTGGAATTTAATGGTTTTATTTCGGCTGAAAATTTGAAAGATATGCAAACAGCCGATTTTAAATTAAACGGAAAAATTACCGCGGCTGACTTGGCGTATCAATTGATCATCGATGGCAATTTACAGAATAGTATCCCGCTCCCGCCGGATGCTTCTGGAAAATGGGAAGCAGAAATTTCGATTTCTCGTTTCCGATTTGGTTTATCAAAACATACCATCGCCCTTTATTCTCCGACTCAAAAGTTAGCATCCGAGCCATTAAAATTTTCGACAAATGTTGAAATTCAAGGCATTCGCACCGTATTGAAGGATGCTGTGAACGATGATTTTGGCCCCGAAAAAAATTACCTTAAACCAACACACATTGGCTATACACGCCAGATGGATATCGAACAAGTGGAAGTGCTTGCTTTTGGTGCCAACCTGCAAATTGAGTTGACGGTGGGTGAAATCAGCAATCCATGGCTGCCACCAACTGGTTTCGATCATGCGCTATTTCATGTATTTATCGATTTGCCGGAACAGCGCGGGGCAACGCAACTTCCCGGGCTGAATGCCAAGGCTCCGGCGGATTTTGAATGGAATTATGCAGCGCTCGTCGCCGGCTGGCATAATAAGTTGTATGCAATGGAAGGGGCGGATGCTCAGCGATTCGGCTCTGTGATAACGCCGACGCAATCCGTAAAAGTAGATATGCAAAACAAGAAAATAATCCTGCAATTTCCGCCGGAAGCGCTGGGAAATCCTGCGACTTTGGTCGGGGCGAAAATTTACATTACTTCCTGGGACAGCAAGGGGTCGGAGGGAGGCTACCGGCGGATGAGCAAAGCAGGGGGGCCATTCGAATTTGGCGGCACGGACGATCCGCAAGCCCCGTTGATTTTGGATGATACGGCGGTTATCGTTATTCCGGATAAATAAAGAATTCAGTCGCACAGGAAGCGAGAACTGCGCGACTGTGGAAATTAATTTTACTCAAACAACTTCATATACTCTGCAAAACCTTCTTTTTGCAAATCTTCTTTCGCTACAAAACGCAGCGCTGCTGAATTGATACAATAACGCAGGCCGGTGGGAGCGGGGCCGTCGTTGAAAACATGGCCAAGGTGCGAATCCGCATTTTTACTGCGAATTTCGATCCGCTCCGACCACAGGCTTTTATCGACTTTTTCAACGATATTTTTTGATTCCAAAGGACGAACAAAACTCGGCCAGCCGGAACCGGATTTGAATTTGTCTTTCGAGCTAAACAGCACCTCACCCGAAACGATGTCTAAATAAATTCCATCTTTTTTGTTATTCCAATATTCATTTTGAAAGGCTCGTTCCGTACCAGATTCCTGAGTGACATGATATTGCAGCTCGGTGAGTTTTTCTCTCAATTCATCATCCGATGGTTTTCGATAGCTGAATTTGTTGTTCATCGCATCTGCCCAATGTTCGTTAATAAAAACATCACGGCCGGATCCCCGGCGATAGCGCTGATAATGCGCCGAATTCTTTTTATAGTAGTCCTGGTGGTAGTCTTCCGCGGGGTAAAAAACGCCTGCTTCCCGGATCGTTGTAACGATTGGTTTTGAAAAACGCCCCGAGTCCTGCAATTCTTTTTTCGATGTTTCGGCAATTCCTTTTTGTTCTGCGTTGTGGTAAAAAATGGCCGAAGTATATTGGTGACCCCGGTCGTAAAATGAACCGCCAGCGTCCGTGGGATCAAATTGCATCCAAAAATGTTCCAGTAATTGTTTGTAACTTACCTTTTGCGGATCAAACAAAATTTGCACACTTTCGATATAATCCGTTTTACCCGAGCTTACCTGCTTGTAAGTCGGATTGGCTTTTTCTCCACCGGCATAGCCGGAAATGACCTCGTGAACACCGTCGATTTTTTCGAAGGGCGCCTCAATGCACCAGAAACACCCGCCGGCAAATGTGGCTTTTTCAAACGGCGGTGCGCCGCTGGAAGAACGTGGCTGAATCATTTGATAGGATAGTACAATTAATAGCATAAAAAAGGAAATTAGGATCACTTTCATAGTTTTGACTCCATATTAAAATAGTGTTCCGAGCCAGAATTTCATGGCTGGAATTGTTGTAAAATTAAATTTAATTGATTGGTAGAACAGGGGAAATTTAGAAATTATTCCGAGGGATGAATAGAAAAATACGGTGAGTTCCGCAGATAAAATAGTGAAAATTAAATGAAGAAATATTCAGCGACATGCGCGTCATTTGCACGATGAATACCGCTGAATATTTAAGTTTATATTACCGTGGGCTCAGAAAAATTATCTTCTTCAACCTGGTATTGTTTTTCTTGCATGGAGGATGATGAATTTCCCAGCGAGAATTGGTTGACAAGTTTGTTGAGCCCCAGTGTCAATTCTCCGAGGCTGCGCGCAGTAGAAGCCACTTGATCGACTCCGACGGCGGATTGATTGGAAACTTGCCGCATTGCCTCAACACTGTTACTTATTTCAGTTGCAACGCCGGACTGTTCCTTACTTGCATGAGCCATCTGACTTATTTCGTGGGCCACTTTTTCGGTTGCAGTAAATATCTGATTTAAAGTAGCAACCAGCTCTTCATTTAATTTGCTTCCTTCTTCAACAGACCTGTTTGCCTGCTGCATCGATTCATTGGCTTCCCTGGCATCGTGTTGCACGCCTTTTATCATTTCGGCGATTTCACGGGTCGCGACAGTTGTGCGCTCGGCTAATTTACGCACTTCATCGGCAACGACAGCAAATCCACGGCCTTGTTCACCCGCCCGGGCTGCTTCGATGGCTGCGTTTAAGGCGAGTAAATTGGTCTGATCGGCAATTTCATCGATGACTTGCGTGACTTCGCCAATCTGATTCGTTTTATCTGAAAGGGAGGTTATTATAGACCCGGTCATCTGCGAACTCTCGGTAATGCGTTCGATGCCGACCCTGGATTCATTGACTTTTTCCACACCTTGTTTCGCATATTCTCCAGCTTCATTTCCGAATTGTTCAACGGCGAGAATATTCTTTGACGTTTCATGGACTGTGGCTGCCATCTCTTCAATAGCACTGGCTATTTCCTGTGCCTGAGAACTCTGTTCCTGGGTTCCGGTGGCAATTTCCTGTGAAGTGGCAGTTAGCTGTTCGCTGGCGCTTGCAAGTGAGTTGGTTGAATCGACAACTTTTAGCAGCATTGACCTGATATTGTTTGTTGCTTTATTGAATCCTTGTATCAATTGTGTGACACTGTCATTCTTTTTTTCGACCTGCAGATTAATATTTAAATCACCTTGCGCTAATTTCTCCATTTCGTTGAGCAGCATTTTTACGCTGCGGTTCAGGTAATCTTCTCTTTCTTTGATCTCTGTAAAAATAGTGATATTTTCGATCGCGCCTGTTATTTCACCATTTTTGTTTTTTAAGGGTGCCCCTGTGTAAATGATTGGTACGTCAGCACCATGTGGCCGTGCTATGTTTTCGCGCGTTTGTGCTTCATCCAATTTCATCGCTAATGAACAAGTACAATTTTCTGTATGGCAATCGTCGGTTTTAAATAAATCGTAGCATTTTTTACCGATTATTTCTTCTCTGGGCCTGTTCAATAATGCCATTCCACTGTCGCTCATAAAATCAAGAGTGAAATTTTTATCGATAACGAAAGTGGGATTTGGTAATTTATTTACATATTCGAGTAGGCGGGCTACATTTTCAACCATTTTTACGAATGCCGTTGCTAACTGCCCAATCTCATCTTTTGAATCATTCCTGATAGCTACATCGTAATTACCGACAGCAACTTCAACAGCCGCCTTTTTTAGTTCAAGTAATGGCTCAATAATGGTATTCTTTGCCAGATAGACTATGAAAATTGAAATCAATAACGCAGCGGCAAATACAGCCCGGGCGATGAACATTTGGGTGTGCGCAGACGCTTGTGTTTTTATTGTAAGTATGCTAATCGCCGACTGAATTTTATCGGCTATACCCGAGAATTCGGAGGTCAATTTCTCCGCTTTTTTATTTAATGCCACCCATTGTGAAAAATTTTCCTGATATCTGTCCAGCGCTGCACTAATAGCCCTTGTTTCGTTAGCAGCGCTGTCAGAATCGACAATCATCTTTCTTAATGCTGTAAAATTTGTATTCCATTGCGTTACGTATTTTTGGTCATTGCGCAGGAAATAGTCTTTTTCGCTCCGCCGCAATGTCAGCAAGGAAACGAGCCATTTATCCTGGTCTAAATTTTTAATCAGTCGCTCAGATTCCTGAATTGCCGCTCGCAGCTCACCTTCAATTCCACTGTCGTGGTCGATGCCTTGTTTTTTTGTGATCTCTGCAATCTCCAGAAAAATCGAGCTGAAAGTTGCAGTTAAGCTATTAATCTCCCTGATATCCTGCTCACGGGAAAATTCAATAATATGTTCTTCCAAACTGTTTACAGTCACATTAACTTCCTCAATGTAATGCAGCTGCTTTGTGCTAAAGAAATTTTGCACGGCTGTTTTCGCCTCGAAAACATGGATATCCATTTGGCTTGCCGTATTAAGGTCATGCAATGCAGATTTTTCAAATTGAGAAAAAAGATGGGCTAACATCATTAAGGTAAATGGAATAAATACCACACTGAAAATTTTTTGAAGTATTGTTAAGTTGTTTATTCGCTTCAGAACGGCGTTTTTCTTACTGTATGCAATTTTTTGTGTCATCGAATTTACCTACGATTGCAGAGAAAGTTTTTTGAATAAGTTGAATCAATTAGTCTGAACAATTAATAGACTGGTAAGAATATAACTGGCACTTATTCAAGCCTGTTAAAAATATCAAAAGTTCTTTATTTGCTAACTTTAAAAGAATCAACCAAGCACCAGGCACCAGGCACATAATTTATACCTTTATGAATAAAGTAAGTCAGTTGATCCTATGGCTATAGACGTAATATTGTTTTCGTCTGTACTTGACAAATGTTTAAAAATTTGGAGAAGAGTAAATATTAACCTGCTTTATTCACAAATATTTTTTAAAATATTCTTAACCTGTTGATAATTAGATGTTTGAGATAAGACGAGAAGAAAAACTAAGTTATCTATTAAAATTAGCTCTCACAAAGCCACGGGGTACACAAAGTTATGTTTTATAAGTATTTAAATATTTTTTGTGGACTTAGTGCCCTTGTGTGCGAATTATTCAGGTTAAAAAATACAAAAATCCGGCAAGTATAATTTGGGTGAGTCTTTCTAAAATCGGGGAAATGAGATAAAGTACAGAACATTTATTTTCTATGGTATCGAAGAATTGATCAAATACTCATCCTTATCCTGAATTATTCATAAAGCGCAGTGGATGTGCCTGGCACTTAGTTGATTTTTATAAATTTAACTAAGCAGAGTTGCTTTTATGTGTTTTCGTAACTTGTAGAAGTGCCAGGCACATTTTTTCCAGTTTATGAATAGATCAGCTTATAAATCTAAATTTGTGAAATGGGGAGAGAGCGGTTGTTCTGGCACAAAAATAATCATTCCGTTAATACACACCAGGAAAACTCCCATCCCACACGAAAGTTATTTTGTCCTGCCGGTATAGTTGACTTTTATGAGAAAAGTCCGGTTCGCACTGCGCTGCAAAAAGGGTAGTTCGCGTTGCAAATCCAGGTTGGTTCCCTCGTTGTAAACCAGATAAAAATCATTCCCTTCGCTGAGATTAAACCGCATGCGGAAATTTGTTGTGATGCGTTCTTCGGCGGTGTTGTATTGTATCAACGCGCTGCTGGATAATTTGACATTGACTGCGGCTTTCAAACGGAGCTGATAGACATCCCCGCGGAAATCTTCGCGTTTCCCGTCAAAGCTGATTTTATTGTACTCAATCTGGCCGCCGGCCGTGAAATATTTGGAGATGATCCATTCAGGGGACAGTGAAAATGTGCTGCGGAATCCATCAAAATAGTTGCCAAAGACAAAAAAGGCGCGTGAATGAAACAATCTGGATCCCGGTGAGGAGATGAATGTGCGGAAGCTCGTAAAACGATATTTGCCCGGTTCGATAATTATGTCATCTGTGAGTTCAAATTCTTCAATCAGTGATTCGTAATTCGTTTCCAGAGAGGAGAACGTAAATGCGGTGTTCCTAAAATTTATAATCATTTGCGGGCCGGCAGAAACTGTCTCAACTTCCTTGTCGCTATTGCGGAAATAGGTCTGCTGCCGCATCCGTAACGTCAGGTTTTGCAGGAAAGATTGTTCATTGGGCCGCCAGGTATATCCGGCTCTGCCGCCAAAACGGGTGAAATCAGAACGGAAGACAAATCCGACTCCCGGATCGTAATCTTTGCCAGCCCAGGATGAGCTGATTCCGTAGCCAAAGCCTTCCCGTGCCCGTCGATTGATGCTCAAATTCAAGCGGCCGCTGTTTTTTAAGGCATTGCTGACAGGCTCATCTTTATTTTCAATGTAAGTCCGCGCAGCCGTAAATGAGAGATAGTCATCGCCATGCAGCCGCACATCCGTATCGATTCCGTAGGCTATATTTTTGTCTCCATGGCGACCGAGGCGTGCCGTTACCATGCTGCCGAGATTGGAATAGGCATTAAAAATTTGCCGACGCAAACGCAATACTGAAAAATTTTCCGACGGCAGGAGTTCACTTTCTTTCGTTTGCATATCCATGAAACCAAGATCCCAATTGCCAACTCGGCCTACGAGCCGGGCGCCACCGTAAATTGGGATAATATTGCCATCTTCATCAATGCCGATTCTGCGGCTGTAAAAAAGCCTGGTCCGTCCGCCGGTGTCGAAATCAAAAATGCTGGAGCGCTCCTGAAAAAACAGCCTTTTCTCGGGAAAAAAAAGCGAAAATCGTGTCAGGTTAACTTCCTCATCATCTGCCTCGATCTGGGCAAAATCTGTGTTTACAGTCAAATCCAACGTCAGATTGCTGGTCAGGCTATATTTCAAATCAAGCCCGATTTCTTTGGTGAATTTTTTGTCCTGCACATATTTTGTTTCGTCATTGTTCAGGTCAAACTCATGATTATAACCGGTTAAAACATAAGGCGTTATGTAGACAGGTTTTTGATTTTTGATACCGGAAAAGCTAATTTTTTGGGCAATGGAAGGCTTGATAAATCCCATATCGAATTTTTGCGGGAACGCAGGAAAATTTACCGACTCCGATTTTTTACCGATCCAGCGCCAGGTGTGCAAACCCATAACGACTGTGCCGTTGCTTTCCTGAAATTGCAGGCTGGAAAAAGGAATGCGCATTTCGGCAAACCATCCGGCATCGGTCACACGTGTTTCAACATCCCAAAAAGTATTCCAGCTCATATTTATTGGTTCATTGGGGCCAAAACCCTGCGCGTCGTTATAAATAGACTGGTCAATTCGGATTCCGGCGGGCGTTGTTATAAACCCGAGTGCATTTTCGTTGTCGTTATAGGAATCGAGAATGAACCCAAAGTAGTCATCGCTTTGGGAGCCACCATCCCGGCTGAATGAATTTCCACGGATGTCCTGGCTGTTACTCATGAAAAACTGGCCGCTTACATAAATGTATTTATCATCATAGGCAATACGAATTTCGGTCTTTTCACTGGGTAGAGCATTTTCCACAGGAAAACTGCTTACCATTTTTAGCGGGCTGATCGATTGCCACACCGTTTCATTAAATCGAGCATCGATTGTAATTTTTTCCTGTATTTTGGTGATTGGCAGGACCTGGTTTTGTTGGGCAGAAGCGACTGTACAAACCAGAAACAGGAACGCGGCGATGTAGGTAATTTTTTGCTGATTGGGCATTTGTGAAAATCTTTCTGCGATTGATTGCACTTGATGAAGAATTTGGGATCAAAAAAAAACGTGCTACTTTGCCCCGGGATTTCATGCAGAATTCGAAAATGAAATCCTCTGTTTTGAGCCTGAATATAGACTTTGTAATTGGCTAATTAACGTGAGTTCGACATAAGGAACTTGTACTAATCTGTCTAGTCATCCCGGTTTTTGCAGCGCAAAATACCGGGATCTCGAACGATTAACTCGAACAAAAGTTGAAGTGTTTTACCAGGGAGATCCTGGCATCTCGTTGGCACTCGAGCCGGGATGACTTGTTTCAAATTCATTTTGTTCTTTCATCGAAATCACGTTAATTATTTTAGAAGTTATAAAAATAATAAATTTTTACAAAACAGTTCGTGTTTTATTGTAACTTTTGATATTCTACGGTTTTCAGATTATTTGATTTTCAACGATATGGGGGAATGCTAAACTGGGACGAAATCACTTGCCATATCCATTCCTAATATGTTAGTTGTAACCTGAAATGGGAGCCATTTATATTTCTGAGGAGTAAACATGAAACCGGAGCAGATTCGTGACCTCAACATCGGTGGGCTGGCAGCGGAACATGACAATCTATTAAGTACCTATTTTTTTGAAACGAGTATTTATCGTCGTGTGGCCCTGCGGCACACAAAAATACTCATCGGCAATCGCGGCAGCGGTAAATCGGCCATATTTAAAATGTTGGCGCAGCAAGAGAGAAAAAACGGCACGCTGGTCGAAGAAATTGTACCCAGCGACTATCTCTACGATTTATTACGAAATTCACGGCAGTTCGATTCCAGCGCCGAATGGGCACGCCTGGGCGCTTATAACTCAGGCTGGAAATTTGTCATCCTGGTCACGGCGATGAAATTACTCGCCGCCAACATTACGAAACACCGGAGCAATCAGCGGTACTTGACTAAAATTTCCACCTTTCTGCGAAAGAATGCTGATTTGCAACTTTCCATGCCGATGGAAATACTCTTCAGCTCGTTAAAAAGATTTTCAAATATTTCCAAGCTGTCGCTCAGTGGAGTACATTTTGACGATCCGACGCGGGAGCTTGACAATCTCTATAAATTAGCAGATTTGCAGGCCGTCATTCCGGCTATTCTCGAATTATCAAAAAATAGAAAAATCATTGTTCTCTTTGATGAACTCGACAACGGCTGGGATGCCTCGGATGACGCACGGCAATTTATTGCCGGACTTTTTAAGGCCGTCATTCAAATCAACCAACAATTTCCTAACATTGATGTGATGGTAACTATTCGTGAAGAGATTTATGAAAATATCCCCGAGCTCTACGATGATTCGCAGAAAGTACGGGATTTAATCGAGTTCATTCGCTGGACGCCGGATGATTTATTTCAGCTTATCGTGCAGCGCCTGCGCCATGCATTAGCCACAAGTTTGAATTTCAAAACCGAGAATATGAAATCGCAGACCCTGTGGTGTTCCATTTTTGAGGAAAAGATGGAAGATGGGCAGAAAAGTACTTTTAATTATATTGTCGAACGCTCTCTTTTTCGACCCCGCGAGATAATCTTTTTTGTCAACGAATGTTTGCGAGCACACAATCTGCGCACAAAAATCACCGGGAAAACCATTAAAGAAGTGGAAAAGTTTTATTCCAGATACCGCACAGATGATATTGCTTCTGAGTTCAAATATCAGTATCCGGGACTCAAGCAAGTGATTGAAACTTTCAGACTGGGAAATTTGTGTTGGGAACGCAATGCGCTGGAAAATCACTGGCTTGAAATCGTCGCAGGCGAAAAAAAATGTCCGGAGGCATTGAGCTGGCTGAACGACCAAAATACCCCGGATGATTTCATCGAAACGCTGTGGCGAACGGGATTTTTTCGGGCGTGTATGCATGTGTATATTAATGGTGAAGCCACGACGTGTTTTGTCGGCTGTTATCAGGAACCGTCATTAAATTTGGCCATCGTTGATCGATTTGATTTGCACCCGATGTTTCGCTCCTATTTGGGCATTTGAATTCACAGCCCTTGATTTGGGCCTGTTTAAAATTTATTCCGCATATAATTTCTTGCTTAAATTATAAAGCTATTAGTTTTAGAAACAATCTTTATTAAAAATGTGTTGCACTTCTTAATTAAAACAGTTAAAATAGCGCATGGGGTTCTAAACTTTTCTTGATAACTATTTGTATTAACCCTGATTTTTTAGAAGTTGGGATTAAATCTTCTCACAGGTATCGACGGACTGGTTCTGTTAATATTTACGCATTTCTTAAAATCTCACACGGATGTCAAATTAAATTCGAAATCTGAGCGATTCTGATCGTATTTTCTCGCCTGCAAAATATTTTTCGGAATCGACCGGAAAGCAGGGCATGCGTCAATTTATTGATGAAGCTCTGCCGGGGACCCGGGAGCGACCAGCACAATCGTTTTTGGGACTTCCGTATAAATTAATTTGTTTGAGGATTTCTAATTTTTCAAAATTTTGGAGGTAGTTCATGAAACGTCTAAGTTTAGTATTTCTACTTTTAATCTTTGCCTTTTTTATGGCATGCGACCAAGCACCAAATCCAACAACTGTTGAAGACAGCAGCTCCGATACACAAAATCTGCTCCACAAACGATCCGGTTCGAATCCTGAGCCGCTTGCATTCAATGTCGACACAGCACGTCGCGTCAAACCTGCAGTTGACAACAGCAATTTCCGTCGGTCGCAAATTCCTGCCGATGGTTCTGTGCTGAAAGTTTCAAGTTCAGATTACCCATCAATTCAGGCTGCCGTTGACGCTGCCGTACCTGGCGACAAAGTGGTAATTGCTGATGGTCACTATTGGGAAGATGTTTTCGTTTTCACCCCGGGAATTCGTATTACCGCCGCCAACGATGGTCAGGCAGTCATTCATGGTAGTTTCCTTATTTATTTTAATGCCTTTGTCTACGTTGACAATCTGGTTTTTAATGGTGATTCTGGCCCCTATGCCGGATTGGATATTTGGATCAGCAGCGATATTTATGTGAAAAATGTGACTGTAAACAACCACGTTTTTGGTATTTGGCTGGACGGAAGCGGGTATTGTACGGTTAAAAACAGCACGCTGTCCTCAAACGATGCTGGTTTCTACTTAACCAACGGTGGTGGTCATAAACTCAAAGGCAATTCTGCGAATTATAACGATAGCTATGGCATTTATGGTGATTTCTGTATGCAGGTTGAAATGAACAGAAATTCTGCCAGCAACAATGGTTACCGTGGTATGTATATGTATTATTGTGATGGTAGTTTTGGTGATCATAATAAATTTAACTATAACGGCCCTTCTTCTGCATCTGTTCGCTTGTATGATACCTGGAGCACCACATTCTATAACACAGAAACGACCTGGAACAATGGCGACGGTCTCGCACTCGATATCTCCAATTACAACACGTTTACTGACCTGAAATCTTGTAATAATGATGGCGTTGCATTTGTCGACAATGGTTTCGGAAATACAATCGCGCTCGAACCCTGTAACTAATTGGTAGCAACAGTTTTTAATTGCAGGCGAGAAACATTAAATTCCTCACAAATTTATTAATATTGCGGGGACAAATATTTGAAATGCCGGACAGTGGTTTTATTCACTCGTTCGGCATTTTTTATTGCATTGATTCCTCCGGATTAATTGACTCCAAACGAATATTGATGAAAAGCTGAGATTGCATTTTGGACAAACCGCCAAATTTTGATCCCGTATATTGGGATTTTGAAATCACCATGTGAAAAGCACATTTTTAAATATTCCCGCTTCCAATCTGATTTCTTTTCCTATGATTTTTCTTTTTCTTTTTTATTTTGTTTTTTAACCAATCGACCATCATTTTTTTATTGGAGGCACCATGCGGAGATTTTTGTTTTTCATATTCTTTGCTCTACTTTCTACAAATATTCTGGCAAATGAAAAAGAAGTAAAAAAGAAATGGAATGTAAATGAATTTCATGGCCCCATAGATTCGCTGGAAATTACTACCGACGAAGGCACCTGGATGAATCTCGATGTCAGCCCCAGTGGCGACGAGATCGTCTTTGATATGCTCGGTGATATTTACCTCGTTTCAATCAACGGCGGCCAGGCGATCGCGTTGCGCAAGGGGCCGGCGTTTGAGGTGCAACCCCGTTTCAGCCCTGACGGGCAAATGATTTCATTCACCAGCGATGCGGGCGGCGCCGACAATATTTGGGTGATGGACCACGACGGCAATGAAGCTCGTCAGGTGACGGAAGAAGACTTCCGTTTGCTCAACAATGCCGTTTGGACACCCGATGGCCAGTATCTCATCGCCCGTAAACATTTTACCAGCCAGCGTTCTCTCGGCGCCGGAGAAATGTGGATGTATCACATTTCTGGTGGCGAAGGGATTCAGCTCACAAAAAGGAAAAATGACCAGCAGGACGCAGGCGAGCCGGTGCTTTCTCCCGACGGCCGTTATGTTTACTTCAGCGAGGACATGTACCCCGGTGGCTATTTTCAATATAACAAAGATCCCAACAAACAAATTTATGCAATCCGCCGTTACGACCGCGAAAAAGGTACGGTGCGCACGATCGTCAGCGGGCCGGGTGGCGCTGTTCGACCACAGATCTCTCCGGATGGCAAGTTGCTGGCGTTTGTCCGCCGAATTCGACTGAAATCTGTACTTTACATCCGCGACCTGGCGACGGGGGAACAATGGCCGGTTTATGATGAACTTAATCCAGATCAACAGGAAGCGTGGGCGATTTTTGGACTTTATCCAAATTTTAGCTGGATGCCGGACAATAAAAATATCGTTTTCTGGGCAAAAGGGAAGATTTGGATGATCGATACTGCCACGAAAGAATTGAAAAACATTCCCTTTCAAGCGACGGCAAAACACTACATTTCGGAAGCAGTGCGTTTTGAACAAAATATCGGGCAGGAAGAATTCGATGTTAAAATGCTGCGCGATGTCCGTACCTCGCCGGATGGCGAATGGGTCGTTTTTAGCGCCATGGGGCATTTGTGGAAACGAAAAGTTGCTGGTGGTGAGGCCGAACGACTCACCCAGGATGCCCATTTTGAATTTTACCCGGCTTTCAGTCGAGATGGCCGCTGGCTGGTTTTTTCCACCTGGGACGATGACGAACATGGCGCACTTTATAAAATGAAGTTTCCCTCCGGCAAACCGAAAAAGATAACCCGTGAAAAGGGATATTTCATGGAACCGTCCTTTTCACCGGATGAAAAGCGCATCGTTTACCGTCGCGGCAGCGGAGATTTTCGCCTGGGCTATGTTCATGGCGCTGAGCCCGGGCTCTACTGGATGGCAGAGAATGGGGGGCCGGAACATCAAATAACTAGCGGTGGTAGAAAACCCGTTTTCAATGCCATGGGTGATCGCATTTATTTTTTATCAGGCGGCGGACTCAAGAAAAAGTTTAAGTCGGTGCGCCTCGATGGCAATGATGAACGTGAGATATTTGATCTCAAATATGTCAGCGATATCAGCCTCAGTCCAGATGGCAAATGGTTGGCTTTTACCGAGTTATTTCATGGTTATATTGCTCCATTTCCGACGATTGGCACTAGTTTTGAGCTCAATAAGGACACCAAAGCTATTCCGCTCAAAAAAGTCACCCACGATGCCGGTGATTATCTGCACTGGTCCGGTGATTCGAAAAAACTCCATTGGACGATCGGGCCGGAATATTTTACCCGCGATTTAAAAAACAGCTTCACTTTTGTGCCCGGCGCGCCGGACAGCCTGCCTGCCATCGATAGCAGTGGCGTAAATCTGAGCTGGAAAATGAATGCCGATATGCCGAAAGAACAGCTTGCCCTCGTCGGCGCCCGTATTATCACGATGAACGGGGATGAAGTAATTGAAAATGGCACGATTCTCATCAAAAATAACCGTATCGAAAGCATTGGAAAAACAGCAGATGTGACGATTGCCGAGGGTTTAAAAACCATTGATGTCAGTGGCAAAACCATCATCCCCGGATTGATTGACGCCCATTCGCATGCTGGAAATTTTGGCAAAGGTCTGTTGCCGCAACAGCACTGGGGCTATTATGCGAATTTGGCCTACGGCGTCACCACGATGCACGATCCGTCGACGACCACAGAAACATCTTTTACTTTTGAAGAGATGGTACGAGCGGGTGAGATGGTCGGTCCGCGGGCGTATTCAACCGGCACAATTCTTTATGGCGCCGATGGCGATTTTAAAGCGACCGTCAATTCTTTGGATGATGCCCGATCCCACCTGCGGCGTATGAAAGCTGTGGGTGCGTTTTCAGTGAAAAGTTACAATCAGCCACGACGCAACCAGCGCCAGCAGGTGCTGCAGGCTGCTCGCGAACTGCAAATGGAAGTCGTGCCCGAAGGGGGATCGACATTTTTTCACAACATGTCGATGATTTTGGACGGCCACACGACCATTGAACATAACATTCCCATTTCACCGATTTACAAGGATATTTTATCCTTGTGGGCGGCGAGCAAAACAGCTTATACACCGACGCTGCTGGTTTCCTACGGGGCTATTTCCGGCGAATATTACTGGTATCAGCATTCCAATGTTTGGGAAAATGAGCGGCTGCTGACTTTTTATCCGCGCCCCATCATCGATTCGCGCTCGCGCCGCCGGTTGAAAATTCCGGAAAATGATTTCGGCCATATCCGTGTTGCACAGGATTTGAAGAAACTGGTTGATGCCGGCGTGCTGGTGAATACGGGCGGTCATGGCCAGTTGCAAGGCCTGGGCATGCATTGGGAAGTGTGGAATTTTGCCCTTGGCGGAATGACGCAACTGCAGGCATTGCGCTGCGCCACTTTGAACGGTGCAAAAAGTTTAGGACTTGACAAACACATCGGCTCACTTGTGGCAGGAAAATTGGCGGATTTAGTCATTCTCGAGAACAATCCTTTGGAAAATATCCGCAACACCGACAGCATCGTTTATGTGATGGCAAATGGCCGTTTGTATGACGCGGCCACGATGAACGAAATCGGCAACCGGCCGAAAAAGCGGAAGAAATTCTACTGGGAACGAGGCAAAAGCAATGATGCATTCATCTGGCGAGGAGAAACACTGGGTTTTGGCCACGAAACCTGTGGGTGTTACGGGCGGCATTAGTTTACACAAGGATTCCATCATTAGTCAGGCAAGAAAACATTAATTGTGTTTATTGAAACTGAACAATATATTGAACTTGAAAATGATTTGTTTGATTAGTAAAACTAGGAATTAAAATAACTTGGGATAAATAATGATAACATACTACAAATATACAGGTGTCGATGCTGAGCCTTGGAAGTTTGACAAAGTTAATTTTAGTTCGATTAACCTTCTGGTTGGTGCATCCGGTACGGGAAAAACACGTTTTCTGAACACGTTATTTAATTTTTCAGACTTTGTCTCTAAAGGAAAACAAATTAGAACTGGGAAGTGGAAAATTGTAATTGAAGCAGGGGGTAATGAGTATTTGTGGAAATACGAAGCAGGTGCTGTTAATTCTGAAAATGTTATAAAAAGTGAATCACTAATAAGGAAAAATGGAGCTAAAGAAGAAAAAATTATACAGCGAGGAGAAAAAGAGTTTTATTTTTTAAATCAAAAATTACCTAAGCTTGACAGTAAAGTTTCAAGTATCACTTTATTAAAAGAAGAAGAAGTAATTAAACCGGTTCATAAAATATTCACACACGTACAAAGAAGGGTTTTTCATGAAAATGTTCTTCAGGAAGCTTTATCTTTTGAGTCAATTCCAAATGCTGTCTTAGACCATTTTAAGGACAGTAGAAATTTAGAAAAATTGTGGAACCAATCGTTAAAAGTTAGTTCAAGGTTATATATATTTGAGCAAGCTTTTCCTGAATTATATACCCTTGCTACACAGTTCTTTAAGCAAATTTTTCCATCTGTTTTAGAAACAAAAGTTGATATTTTTAAGGATGATCTAATTCCAGCGGGCGATGCAAGAGTTCCAGTCCTTTTGGTAAAGGAGAGAGGCGTAAGAGATTGGATTCCCTTGCAGGGACTCTCTTCAGGTATGCAAAAAGTTATGTTAATTGTAACGGATATATTGACCTTGCCAGGGGAATCAGTTTATATAATTGATGAATATGAAAACTCGTTAGGCATAAACGCTATTGATTTTCTTCCACAGTTTTTAATTGACAATGGAAGGAATAATCAGTTTATCATAACGACCCATCATCCATATTTAATAAATAGTATGCCAATAAAAAATTGGTTGGTATTCAATAGAAAAGGTTCTACGGTAAGAATAAAACCAGGCAGCGAATTCAGTGAAAAATTTGGAAACTCAAAACAAAAGGCATTTATTCAATTACTTAATGATCCCTTTTACTCCAAAGGTGCCCGATGAATATCTATTTAGTTGTCGAGGGATTTGGAGAAAAAGAAGTTTATTCAAGGTGGGTTCCATATTTAAACTCAAAATTTACGATTGTACAAAATATAAACGATGTGAAAAAGAATAATATATTTATTGTTAGTGGTGGAGGTTACCCAAATTATTTTGATGTAATTACCGCTGGTGCCAAAGATGTATCAGAAAATAATAACTTTGATCGTTTTATCGTAGCGATAGATTCAGAGGATATGACTTATAATGATAAAAAAAATGAAATAGATAACTTTATTTCTGACTTGAACTTTGATATCGAATATAAAATAATTGTACAACATTTTTGTTTGGAAACTTGGGGATTAGGTAATCAATTTATTGTTGCGCGAAATCCCAATTTAGTAAAAGTAAAGAGATATCGTAAAATTTGGGATGTTTTGGATAATGATCCAGAACTATTACCAGATTTAAATAGTGATGGTTTAAATAGGGCTCAATTTGCAGAGCGATATCTTCGTGCTTTACTAAACGACAAATATAGAAATCTTACTTACACCAAAAAAAAGCCTAAAGTACTGTATAATCGTAAATATTTTCAACGAATTAGATCAAGGTTCAATGACACTAATCATATAAAAAGCTTTAATGATTTTATAGATGCATTTAATTCGAGATGACGATATTATCGATGATTAATACTATTCGAACTACCTGTTCGTTTATAACAATAAAAGCTGTTAGTATAAAATTTCATCAATCACTCGATGCACCGCTCAGCGGTGCAACAAGTAACTTGGAAATCTTAATCCAAACTCACCGAATCCATTTCAGAATGGGCCCAGTCGAGCAGTTTTTCTTTCGTTTCAGTGCTTAAGATCGCGTCTTTATGCAGTTTGAGATAGCCTTCCAACGGCATGTTGCCTTCTTCGACCTCTTCAATTAATTCGTCGAGCTTTTTTAATTTCTTTTTACCCTGGTATTCGTTCCAGTTCGAAAAATTGAGATGCCGGCGGCCTTCTTTTACGTGGTCGATTAATATCCATGAAACCGGTGCTACGTTGCTGTACCAGGGCCACACCGTCTGGTTTGAATGGCAGTCATAACAAGATGTTTTTAATATGTGCGCGACCTCTTTTTGCGCAACCAGCGGGGCAGATTCAGGCGGATTTGAACGTTCGACAGGCACAAATTGAATGATTACTAAAATAACGATTATCAGGAATACGAAACGTTTAAAGGTGAAGAATTTCATCTAACTTTAACTCCTCTTATTTTGATTGAATTTAGTTGCGAGCTCCCGCTGTTGAATTATATCAAGCAAATAAATTTTTATTATAAATACAACAGTTTTGATAGCGAAGGACTTAATATTTGATATATTATTATATTTGGTTTCGCTGAATTTATGTCATATTAATTCTGTATTTTGTTTTCAATTTTATTTACATTCCGGTCCAGGGAAAAGCTCTGATCCTGCATTCGTAAAAACCAGCAGATACATTGTTTTTAGGAATTTTGTAGTATATTGTTATGTTTATGCCTTATCCATTGAAAATTATACAGGAATCGGGATTAGTGCAAAAACCGGTAAAATTCAAACAAAAGGCAGGGCAGTGTCCGATGAGATGCCTACAAGTTTTTATTCTGATTGTATTTACTTGTACCTTTTTTTCTTTTGGCAGGCTCGTGGCCCAGGAAGAAAAAAAGCCCGAAACGCAGAATAAACTTCTCGCCAAAAAATTGAAGTCCAAATCCACCTGGGAAAAAATCCTCGATTTCCCCGGTGACCTTCTCATGTTACCCCCGAAATTAGCACTCGAAACTTCAAGAGAAGTGCTTGAGTTTGTCGATAAGTCAAAAATTGTCCCCAAAACTGTCGACCGTTTAACTTCCGACGATGGTTTGCGCGGAGTGCGGCCGACTTACAGCACACGCACAGGGGCCGGTTTTTATTATTTTCAAAAAAGTTTATGGCAGCAAACGAGCCGATTAAAAATGACGGCCACGAGCAGTTTTAATGGCGACAGAATGAAATTTGAGTTTAAGCAGAATGAATTTTCACTGCTCAACGGTTTCGTTCGGGGCGGATATTTATATCGCTACACAAAACTTGATGAAGAGTCTATCTATGGACTCGGCCCCCTGGCAGAAAAAGAGAACCGCAGTGATTATGGTTTCCGGCAAAAACTGACTGAAATCTGTCTTGGCATAAATCCCATTACTAACCTGTCGATTAACGTCACAGGAAGTTATGAGGTAAACAAAGTCAGGCCCAGCCATGAGCTTGAACATACGCCCATTTTTGAAATCTACGATGAAAGTACACTACCGGGTGTTGAAGAACCCGCCGATTTGCTGACCTGGCAAGTGAATCTGAATTTTAATCGAAATGACAGACCGGGAAATCCGACCTCGGCGACGGATTTCCGGATTCACGCTGGAGTTTTCAATGATATCGGCGAAGACCACTTTGATTTCTGGCGTGCGGGATTCGACTTTACCCAGGTTGTTCATTTTTTTTATGAGCGGACTTTGGCATTTCGAATTGCAGCGGAAACGACAGAACCATTCGGCGATAAAAAAATCCCTTTTTATTATTTGAGTGAACTTGGCAGCGAGGAAACAATTCGCGGATTCAGCCGCGGCCGCTTCCGTGATCGAGATATGTTTCTCGGCTCGCTGGAATACCGCTACCCCATATTGCGCATGGTCGATGCCTATATTTTTGCTGATGCCGGCAAAGTCGCGTTCGATATCACGAAAGAAATGGATACGAAAAATTTGCAGACAGGCTACGGAGGTGGCGTGCGTGTTTACAACAGTGGCGGTTTGGTTTTGAAAACAGAATTCGGTGTAAGTGACGATGGCGGACGATTTTATTTCTCTTTGAATAAAGGGCTGTAAAATGTTTGGTGGAGAAGATAAATTGGACGTTCGGAAAATATGTTTTAAGTTGTTATTAACGCTACTGACGACACTTTTCATTGCATGTGGCCGTACCGCACATTTTGTCGTGCCGGAATCCTTGCCTGATGACCGTGTGCCAGTGAAAGAAATGGCTGAACGGGATATCAATATTCTCGGGGATGGCTTTGATAAGCAGTTCACTGAACAGCTTGAACAGATGCTCGATTTGTCGCGCGCTTACAGGCGAATTTCAAATAATCGCAAAGAAGCATTGAATGTAAACGCATTGGATAATGTTGAAAATTCCAGTTGGTTTGAGAACCGGATTCATCTTGGCGGCTGGACCGAAGAAATGATAAAGCGAGGGCCCGACAAAGGGCATGTCCCGGATCCAGGCAGCACCTGGACAATTTTCCGCGCGAAAGCCGAGGGTGTTACACCCGGGTTTAGCATAATTGATGAACAGGGTCAGCGCTATGTAATGAAGTTTGATCCCATCGGCTATTCCGGTCTGTCGACAGGGGCGGAGGTGGTTGGAACCAAATTGTTTTATGCCGCTGGATTCCACGTTCCGGAAAATTACATCGTTTATTTTGATCCCAAAATTTTAAAATTGGGTGATGATGTAAAAATCACCGATGAAAAAGGCCGCAAGCGGCTGATGAATCAGGATGATTTTGCGGCCTTGCTAGGTCGAATTGAGCGCCAGCCCGATGGAACAATGCGCGCTGTGGCGAGCAAATATATTCCCGGTAAACCCAAGGGACCATTCCGTTATCAAGGGACGCGCAAAGATGATTTCAACGATATTGTGCCGCATCAGCACCGGCGGGAGCTGCGTGGCCTGAAATATATCGCGGCATGGTTGAACCACTATGATACCAAGGCGAATAACTCTTACACAAGCTATCTCGATGAGGGGTATCTGCGCCATTGGCTTATCGATTTTGGATCGACGCTCGGCAGCCAGGGCGATGAACCAATGCCTGCGTACATTGGTCATGAAAATACTATTGATCCCCATGCCATGGTGGGGCGTTTGCTAACGCTCGGATTGTGGGTAAAACCCTGGGAAAAAGAGTGGAATGTGCCTTTTAAATCCATCGGACATTTCGAATCAAAGGATTTTGATCCGCAAAGTTACGATCCGATAATTCCCAACCCGGCGTTTGAAAATGCCACCATGCGAGATGCATTTTGGGCGGCACGGATTATCATGTCTTTCTCGGACAGTTTGTTGCGGGCTGCTGTGGAAACAGGCAATTATCCTGAACCGGGAGCAAATGAATATCTCACAAAAAGGCTCATCGAACGCCGGGATATCGTCGGACGCTATGTTTTTTCGCGCATCAATCCTCTTGATGGGTTTGCGCTCATTCAAAATAAAAAAGGGGATTTGGAACTTAAGTTTCGAGATCTGGCGGTTGATTCCGGTCTCGAACAACGAAAAAAAAGTGGCTACCGCTATGAATTATTGTCGAAAAATGGTAAAATTCTCGACTCGCACATGGTCGGACGTTCTTTAAATATCAATTTATCCAGTACCTATTTTAAGAAAATTTCAGGAGATGACAACCTGCAAGTCCGCTTGCAAACTAAAAGAACAGACAATTTAAACTGGAGCAAACCGGTTGCTGTTTATCTGCACCGAAATGAAAAAAATGGCCAGATAGAAATTTTAGGTTTAAGGAGATTTTATTAACATGCCCTCTTCGAACCATCCTGATTGGTCATGGTTGAAAATACGCATTTTCAAAATTCTAATTCTCGTTTGTATTGGCATAATCCTGCAGCAGAGTTGTGCTTCGCGCGGACTGGTCACCGATAAAGTCGATCCGGAACTCTATCCGGTTCCCAAAATTTCCAGCTTTAAGTTTGATCACAATCCAAGTTTTATCATTTATGGCGATAGCCGCCCCGGATGGCGCATATTAGAAACATTTTTGAAAAAGGAAAACTGGCTGAGCTGGCGTGTATTACTGGCCCCATACTGGATTGCTCAGGGGATTGTCGGTGTAATTAACCGTGTTCGCAATGTCGCTGATTATGGTAAATCAGAGCGCATCCTGGTTCGTGATGCGATTGTGCAGGAGTACCAAAATGCGGATTTTGATTTCGTTTTGGGCATGGGAGATTTTATCGCTGACGGCCGCCAGCCTCGTGATTGGGAGCAATTTTTAATCGAGAACAGGAAAGAATCGAATCTCCTCAATGATATCCCTTTTGTGCCGGTGATTGGCAATCATGAACACGTGAATGACGCCCGGTTTGGCAAACCGAATTACAATGCGATCTTTGCGTACCCACAGTTTTATACACTTGAATTCCCGGATGCGGCGATGTTTGTGATCGACACGGATTTAATTATCGATCAGTATCAGGATATTCCCGACGACAGTCAGAATGTTCTGTTTGAAAAATGGTTTGTGGCCCCTGCGAAGCAGCCGGAAAAGGGCTGGCTCGAAAAAGAACTGGCTAATTGCACGAAAAAGTTTAAAATTGTGGCTATGCACCATCCCCCGGTTTCCTTTGGCATGCATCACGCTGACTGGTTTAATGAGGAAAATGGCCCGGAATTGATTGATAAATTAAAAATACTGCTCGATCTTTTTCACCGGAACGGGGTGCAGGTGATTCTCTCAAGCCACGAACATTATTTTGAACATTCGATAATTCGCCAAGGAGAATCGGAAATTCAACTATTGATCAATGGCGGTGGCGGTGTGCCTTTGCGTTCCATCCCGGATGCGGAATTGGCTGAGAAATACCGAAAAGAGTATCTGGATATCGGTTTGGATATCGAACCGGTTGTGCTAAAAAAAGAATACCACTATGGATTGATTCGCGTGGCCGAAGACAGTCTGTTGGCGCGCATAATTGAAATTAATAAAACCACAACCGGAAAAAACATTATCGCTGAACTCTCAATTCTTTCTTATTAATTAACGTGAGTTCGATATAAGAAGAATTGGGACAAAACGAATAAATTATAGGATATAGTCCGAAGGCGTCCCGCCGAGGATAACACACGAAACGCTCGGCGAGACGCCTTCGCTCTATTTTAATTATACTTGGTAAAGAATGTTACAGCTTACATCAAACTCACGTTAATTAGCCTGAATACAAGGTGCTTGGATTAAGAATTTGCTTGCCATGCTCACCACTGGAAGAGTAAGTTTGATAATTATTATTTTTGAGTTTGAACAATGCTTTTAGCAATTTTATAATAACATTATTAAACTTTGGAGGAAGTTATCACTACAAATAAAAAGTTGCATCCTTTAATTCGCCTTATAATTTTGCTGGGATTACTCTATATATTTTTTGTGAGTATTTCGTTGATGGGCGCATCTTTCAAATTTTTTGGCAAAGATTTCGCGCAGCAGCTTTTAACGACAACGGCAAATCCATTTGTAGGGCTATTTATTGGTGTGCTTTCAACGGCGCTCGTGCAAAGTTCGTCCACAACCACATCGATGACTGTTGGTCTGGTAGCGGGTGGCGCACTTGATGTGGCACGGGCAATCCCCATTATTATGGGGGCAAATATTGGTACAAGTGTGACAAACACTTTGGTTTCTGTTGGTCATATCAATCGTGAGGATGAATTTAAACGCGCTTTTTCTGCAGCAACGGTGCATGATTTTTTTAACGTGATGGCAGTTATCATTTTATTTCCACTACAATTAGGGACGAACTTTCTCGGGATCAGTTCTGAATTTCTCGCCCATGCACTACAGGATTCTGGTGGACTAAAGTTAATAAATCCGATAAAAATAATCGTTAAACCCACTGTGAGTTTGATTCAGCAATATTCTGGCATCTTCACATCATCTGGTGATCCTTCTGGAACAGCAATGCTCATCATTTCAGTCATCCTGCTATTTATTGCTTTACGCTATCTTGTCGTCAATTTGAAAGCAATGGTGATCGGTAAAGTGGAAAGTTTTTTCAACGAAACATTGTTTCGCAATGCAGGCCGAGCATTAGTACTGGGCATTCTGATAACAGTTGCCGTACAATCGAGTTCGATTACGACGTCGGTGGCCGTTCCTTTGGCCGGAGCCGGAATCTTGACACTGCGGCAGATATTCCCGTTTACACTGGGCGCCAACATTGGAACGACCGTCACAGCCATGCTTGCTTCGCTGGTTACCGGAAATTTGGCAGCGGTAACAGTGGCATTTGCACATTTGCTCTTTAATATCACAGGCATCGCCATAATTTGGCCGTTCAAACAATTCCCGCTGATGCTTGCAGAAAAATTGGCCGAGTACTCCGTAAAATCAAAATTTGTACCGCTGCTTTACGTACTCATTTTGTTTTTTATAATACCCATAATTTTAATATACGTGGCAGGATAAAAATATGATAAAATTTAAAGAATTGCTGGAACTTTGGCGCAGAGATAATTCACTTACACAGGCATATAATGATTCTGAAATTATGCTTGAGAATGCTTACGAAATGTTCGTGGAATCAGTAAAAATCCTGCGCCATCAAGAGACTGCAGATGGCCGGGATGAGATTCGTGAAAAAGATATGATACTTAATAAATATGAGCGGGAAGTGCGGCGAAAGGTGCTGAAATATCTCGCAGTTACAGGCGGTTCGAACATTATTCCAGGATTGATTCTTACCAGCATCGTTATCGATCTTGAACGCATTGGCGATTACACAAAAAATATTGCTGATCTCGCGAAAGTGCACCCGGCACGGTTGGGGGCAGGCATTCATGACGCCGAACTGACAAAAATCGAAAAAGCTGTGGAAAAAATGTTTAAGAATTTGCTGCCGATTCTTACCTCCTCCGAAAAAGAACGGGCACGCAGTTGTGTTGATGATAACTTCTGGGTTCTTAAAGCAAGCGATGAAATTGTTGATGCTTGTGTCCTGGAAAAAGACAAAAATCTCAGTGCTGGCGAGGCGACAGCCACAGCACTTTATGTGCGTTATTTGAAGCGAATTGCGGCACACTTGATAAATGTGGCAACGAGCATCATTAATCCGTTCGATAAAATTGGTTTCCGGGTGGAAGAAGATTCGTAACCTGCGCAATGGTTTTGCGACGAATATTATTTTGACAAGGGCGGTTCCGGCCGCTCTGTTTTTTTCACATTTCACCCTCCGGGAAAGAAAATGAACAAGCCGCAATCTAAAAATTATCTTGATCGCTTTTTAAGCCTCTTTGCTGAAACACGCTCCGGCGAGGGTGTTAATGTCGTTCTGCTTACGCTGAATATTTTTCTTATTTTAACGGCCTATTATATTGCGAAAGTTGTGCGGGAGCCGCTCATTCTTGCCGGCGGCGGCGCAGAAATAAAAAGCTATTCCGCTGCAGGCCAAGCAATTCTACTCATCGGCGCAGTGCGGCTTTATGACTGGCTGGCAAATACTTTTCCACGCCGGAAATTGATCAATATCGTCGTGCTTTTTTTTACATTCTGCCTGATTCTTTTCTATATTTTAGCTCAAATGGAAGTACCGCTGGGCATTGTCTTTTACCTGTGGGTCGGCATTTTCAGTCTGATGGTTGTTTCGCAGTTTTGGGCGTTTGCCAACGATTTATACACGCCGGAAGCCGGAAAACGCCTGTTTGCAATTGTTGCTTTCGGCGCTTCGGCTGGGGCGGTGTTTGGCAGTTCATTCGCCGGTTTATTAATCGAACCGTTGGGAATTTATCAGTTGCTTCTGGTGTCGGCGGGGCTGCTTTTTTTGTCTTTATTAATCACGAATTTCGTCGATTCCCGGGAAAAAAGTAAAGTTGTAAAAATAAAACAGATAACAGATACGGCTGAAGAAGCGATTGGCGGCGAAGGAGCTTTTACGCTGATTTTAAAAAATCGCTATCTGCTGCTTATCGGCATTTTAATTCTGTTGTTAAACTGGGTAAATACCACGGGTGAGTACATTCTCGGTAAAATTGTCACGGCAGATGCTGCGCAAAACAGCGCAGCGTTGGGATTGACCGTCGGGGAATATATTGGAAAGTTTTATGCTGATTTCTTCACCGTGGTTAATATAGTCGGCGTTTTGGTACAGCTTTTTCTGGTTTCGAGAATTCTGAAATACCTCGGCATTCGAATCGCCATTTTGATTTTGCCATTCATTGCCCTGGGTGGCTACGTTTTTCTGGCATTTTTCCCAATTCTCTCCATCGTCCGCTGGACGAAAACAGCTGAAAATGCCACTGACTATTCGCTGCAAAATACCGTGCGCCACGTGCTCTTTCTACCCACAACCCGCGAGCAAAAATACAAAGCCAAACAGGCGATCGATACATTTTTCCAGCGTGCCGGCGATGTTTTATCAGCTGTTATCGTGTACGTAGGCGTGAACTTGCTGGCATTTGAAACCAGCCATTTTGCACTCTTCAACCTTATGTTGGTTTGTCTGTGGTTATTTGTCGCTTTTCGCATTGGGGTTTTGAATAAGAAGCTGGGTACGGAGAAATTGATAAATAACGAAGTTGAATAGAATGAGGATCATAGTAAATATCAGATGAGAATTGGTAATAATTTAAGGCTCTGTTTAAGAAACAAGTTGATTATTATACTGTCTCCAGTCAGGTCATATACCAAGCCATTTGAAGCGTGAAGCGCTTTAGCAATTCCCATCCTTGAAAAAGGAGGGGACAGATTTTGGAGCGTTCAGCGGAAAAATCAGGGGTGGTTTTATGCGATCAGCTACTTTTTTATCAATTTCCAGGCTCATCTCAGCAACCACCCCTCCAACCTTCGCTTAACGCTCCGGTTGATTTCCCCTCCTTTTCAAGGATGGGAATTTAGAAGCGATCGCTGGATAATTCATACCGTTCCTTTAACAGAGCGTAATTTATTTATCCAAAATATAAATCAGAATTCATTTCGGCTAAATCGAAATCCAACATTTAAACTGGTTGAAAATTAAGGTCGCCTATCAATTTTTCTATCATAAAAAGCCGGCTAAAAATAACGGACGTTTTATGCCATCAATAATTTCAGAATGGGTTAAGATAATGCTCTTCTTTTTATCGATCCCCTTAAATTGCTCCCTGCCTTTTCCTTTGCCGCCTATTTCTACAACCAGCTCATTTTCACCGGTATCGACTAAGTAATCTGGAGTTTTTGTACCCCGGGTCGATTTGAGATAGTTGAACTTAAAAGAATTCATTTTCATCGTTTCGATAAAAAAATCTTCCCGGATGCCGCCAATGGCTTCATCTAAAGACTGGAAAAGTAGTCGAAAGGGTAAATTCATCAGAACTTTCGGTTCTTTGAGCACATTTGTGCCAGATGGAAAAACGACGTTGAGTACAAATGCTTTTTCCAGCAGGCGTATGTAATGTTCAGCTTTGTATTTGGTAATACCGAGATTGCGCGAAACAGAAGAGTAGTTTATGCCATCAACAGCCGACTTGCCGATAAATGAAATTAGTTTTTCTATATGCTGGATTTCAGCAACGCGTAAATTAGCAATGGCTGGAATATCGCGGTATAGGATTTTCTGTATTATATTTCGGAGCAAGGTAAATATATCTGGTTCTTCCAGGGCAAAAGGGAAGAGCGCTCCTTGCACGTAGTTGTTGAAGTGGGCCGATTGTCTGAAATGTTCGGGTTGCCATTTTTTATTTAAGATATCGCTGAATGACAGTCTCGGTAGTTTTTTATTTTCTTTGAAATAAAGATACTCCCGGAATGAAAAAGGATATAAGGTTTTCAAATTTACACGGCGCGATAAATCATAACTACTTTCATGAATCGATAATGCTGCTGAACTTGTAAAAATGATTTTTACCTCTAAAAAATCAAATATTTTTTTCAGATCGCGATTATAATCTTTATAAAAGTGGATTTCATCCAACAGGAAAAGCCTAAAACCATAATTCTCATTCAATGATTTTATCGCTTCATATAGGTTTATTTCGGAGGTGCTATCTAAGGAAATATAAAAGGCATTCTCAAAGTCGACAGCCAATTGCTTGAGCAGGATTGTTTTACCGATACCACGCGATCCGACGATGCCTGTAAAATGTTTCCCGCTTTCCTTAATAATTTCTTCGTACAAAAAGCGTTTTTTAGGGTATTTTTTCCCCTGTTCGCGTGCTAAATTGTGAAATGAGTCTAATTCTTGAAAATTCATTTTATAGTATTTCTTTGTGAAGTATACATTTTGTCAAATGATTGAACAAATTGCCTATCATTTTAGCAAATAGTTTGACAACATGCAATGATTTTGAATATGTATCATTGCATGTTTAAAGAGGTATTTTGAATATGTATATATTTTTCTGGCAAATTAGTATATTATTGTTGTGGCTAATATCATTTTCCAACCAGAGATTAGACACGCCCCAACATTTAATCGCCAGTGGCAAAGCCTTCAAAATCTTCGTTGTAAATCACGGCTGGCACACCGGAATTATCATTCCTGCGAGAGATATAAATTTACGCATTCCACAAATAGAACAAACTTTTTCTGATGCCTCATTTTTAGAATTTGGCTGGGGGGATGAAGGATTTTACCGCTCGCAAAAATTTTCTGTTCGCCTGGCGCTGCGCTCACTCTTCTGGCCAACGAAGTCAGTTTTACATGTCGTTGGCATCCCGGTTTCACCTGAAAAATATTTCGCAAAAGACAGGCTGTTCAGTTTGTCCGTCTCCCAATCTGACTATAATCAATTGTTAGTATTCATTGAAAAAAGTTTCCAAAGAGATGAGAATAATGCAGTGGAGAACTTGGGGAAAGGAATTTACGGCCACAGCTATTTTTACAAAGCTACAGGCAAATACCATTTATTTAATACCTGCAACACCTGGTCAGCAAAAGCATTAAAAAACAGCGGTTTGAAAATTTATCCTGCGTTAAATTTAACGGCGGGAAGTGTTGTTGAAAGTATTAAACGTGTTGAAGAAAAACCTGACGACCAAAAATGAGTTTGTATTAACTCATTTTCCACAATTTTCTGCTCAAACTTGAATGTGGTGCAAACCAGTGAAAATGTGCCGCGCACTTATATGCTTTTTGTTAAGAAGGGGATTTATTTTGAGCATTCCAATTATAGAGAGTTCAAAGAAGTGCGCGGCACATCGCACTATATTGATGTTTCAAGCAGACAGAACATCTTAAAATGTTCTTCCACACTCCGCTTGTATTTTCCCAATAATTATTACAATGACCTCTCTGAGTCTTCATCTTTTCTTTCTTTGCCTGTCTTGCTAATCTTGTAGCCAACGATAGCGCCAACAAAAAATCCGAAATAGATGCCTATTTGCTCCTTTTCCGAGTAATTGAGGTTAATTCGACCTATCTCCATTTTAGGCACCATGGCTTTACCTAGTATTGATCCAATGAAACCGAAAAATAAAACCGGCCCTATTGAGCCACGTTCTTCCTTTTTATTTTTCTCTTCTGTCTGGCCTATTAGTTTTTCACTATTTTTTACGCCGGTCATCTTTGTGGCTCCCTGGTGGAATGCACAAGTATGCAAAATGAAGCTGGCAAATAGAATTATAAATACAAGACGATTAGAAGTGCGCATTGCCTGTCCTTTTGATTTTTAGCCAAATAATCCAACACCCTATCAAATCAAAGGTTTTTGTATAAACAGCAAATGTCCCCATTCAAAGTGGGACATTTGAAAAAAATAATTTTCTTCTTAATAAAATACATCCTAAAATTAACGAAATTCCATCATAAAAGAATACATTGAATAACGCTCAATATACGTACCCTGTGGCGATGAGCTAAAATCAAATCGACAGGTTAGCGGGATGTGTGATTTTAAAAATTTTTCCAACGGAACTCTCACCCCACCGCCATAAGTCATGCCAGTTTCAAATTTTTTATTTGGCAGCAGCCCGGAGATAGCTGGCCGGACTGCGTGGTATCCAAATCGCATAAAGACAAGTTGAAGCAGGTCAAATTCCATCCCGGTTCCCCACTCCCAGTTTTCATTTTCAGGCTGAAAGCTTTTTTGATAGCTGGCGGCCAGGTGTGCCCCCCAAATTGGATTTGCTAATTGGGCGTGTTTTCTGGTGGATTGAATACCGAGGACAAAACCCGTTTGCAAATGCCGGGGTAGCGGGTCTTTTTGCGATTCAACGATGTACGCAATTCCCTGGCCGACATGACTGAGGCTCGCCGCCAGATTGAAATCGCCCACAAGACTTTGGTTGCGAATTATTTCTCTTTTATGAAAGAGCAGGCCCATGTCACCGGCAAAACTCGTTGCGGTGTTGTAGTAATGACTGACGATGCGTTTGCCGGTGATACCAAAATGCAACTCTCTCGTTAACTGGTGCGCCCAGGTTATTCCAATGACGGTGGCTGTGTAGCGATCACTCCCAGTACCTTGGCCCAGAGGCAGATTCTCAAGCGCAAAGAAATCGGCATCATTGTATTGAACGGCAAAGGTATTGGTCGCGTTGTAGCGCCAGGCTGCGGTAAAATAGTGATAGCGTGAAAAATCATCGTTTGCGAAGAGGAGATTGTGCTGCGGTGGCCGGCGCGTTAAGCGCGCCGCCCATTGACTCGTCATGCCATTTAATCCGGCAGGATTTTCATTGACGCTCTCGATGCCACCAGACAAGGCGACCAAAGACTCACCCATGGCCAGATTGCGGGCGCTGGCGGGGTGAATGAGGAAATAATCGAGGCTAGACTGTTGAGCATAAAGCAGGGACGGTAAGAGACTGAAAACAAGCAAAAGACCGTAATACATGAAAGATTCCTCTTTTTATTTCACAGATAGCGAATTAATACTAAATCGTCAGGTGCTTATAAAATATTGGCATATAGGAGCGGTAGACAATACACATTTAAAGGCTGAATTAGTAAAACCCATTGCTGAATAGTACGATAAAATTGTTAGTACAATTATCAACAGGCGGGGTTTGTGTATCATCTTTACTCCATTATTCTTGTAGCCACAATCTCCGTGAATAGATTCTACTTGATACAAACATGGCCCCTGCAATTTGAACTTCAGTACGCCGGTCGTGCGATACAGGTGCAATGCGTTAATAACTAAGACAGCGGAGAGTCCAAAAAATCCCGAACATGCTGTTGAAACCACTATTTCCTTGCATGGAATTTGCGATTCTTAAAACTTCGCCAATCTTGCTCCTAATCTAATAAATTGAAAATTGTACGGTGCTTATTGGTGAATGATTGTTTTCCTCCCACACTCCGCTTGTATTTATCCCAACTAAATATTAAATTTGCCGCAACTTAAAACGTGTCAACATTCCAACTTTTCAATCTTCAAACATCTTTATGCATAAACTATTAAGCCGGGTATTTGACATTCGCGAAGGGGAGGGGCTGCGCGCTCTTCTGATGTTTTCGTATATATTTTTGCTGATTGCCTCTTTGCTGATAATCAAACCGGTTCGCAATTCGTTATTTCTTACCCGTTTTGGCGTGGAGCAATTACCCTACGCTTTTACCCTCGTGGCGATTTTGGCCGCATTGGTGACAGTCATTTATTCGAAATTTGCCAATCATATTCGCTTAAACAGGTTGATTTTAAGCGCAACAGGAATTATTATTGCGCAACTTTTGGGCTTCTGGACACTGCTCCATTTTGAGTATTCTGCCGGTTGGTTTATTTATTTTTTCTATGTCTGGGTGGCCATTTTTGCGGTGATCATCACCTCGCAGTTCTGGTTGTTGGCCAATTATGTTTTCAATGCGCGGGAAGCACGTCGTTTGTTCGGATTCGTCGGCGCCGGCGCCATTGCCGGTGGAATTCTTGGGGGATATCTCACAAAATTTTTTGCTGCCATCGTCGGGACTGCCAATCTTATTCTCGTTTGTGTGTTTTTTCTTTCAATTTGCATGGTGATCATTCAATTCGTGTGGAAAATAAGTGCCCGCAATAACTACCGCGAGCGCATGCAGCAACAAAAACGATTGCAACAAAAATCCTCTGAAAAAAGCGCTTTAAGTTTAATTTTTCGCTCAAAACACTTGAGTTTTCTCGCCAGCATCGTGGGCATCAGCGTCCTGGTGGCGAATTTGGTGGATTATCAATTTAATGCCATTGCAGTCGAATCGATTACGGACAAGGACGAGCTCACTGCATTTTTCGGTTTCTGGCTCTCCAATCTCAGTATTTTTTCATTGCTGATTCAGGTGTTCTTTACCAGCCGGATTTTAAAATATTTCGGGGTCGGCACGTCCCTGTTTATTTTGCCGGTGGGGGTGCTCACCGGGGCGATTTTGATTATTTTTAATCCAGCGCTTTGGGCCGCCATTCTGATGAAAGTCAGTGAAGGGGCATTTAAACAGTCGGTAAATAAAGCCGGTCTCGAACTGGTTAGCTTGCCCATTCCGGCGGCTGTGAAAAATAAAGTGAAAACATTCATCGATGTATTTATCGATAATTTTTCTACCGGTTTGAGCGGTCTATTGCTGATTATAATAACCCTCGGTTTTAAGCTGCATATCGGCTATATCAGCGCAATCAGCGTTGTTTTGATTTTCATTTGGCTCTATCTGAATTATAAATTAAAAGCTGAATATGTGGAATCTTTTCGCACTGCTATCGAACAAAGGTCGATCGATCTCGAAACGCAAACTGTCAATCTCGATGACGCTGCGGTTATTGATTCGATGATAAAAGTTTTGGATGGCAAAAATGAACGGCGGATACTTTATGTTCTCGACCTGCTCGAAAATGTTAAAAATGAGCGCTTTTTGCCATATTTTCGCAAGCTCATTGCCCATCCATCCAGTGAGGTGAAAGTAAAAGTCCTTTCAATTATTTCCAACTACGATAATGATCTTGTTTACGAAGCAGCGGCCTTGCTTGAATCCGGCTCCCACGAAGAACGCGTTGCCGCATTGCACCATTTGTGCAAGCATTCTTTGGATCCGATAGCAACCCTTGAAAAAGCCCTGGTTCACGATGATATCCACGTTCAAAATTCAGCTATTATGTGTGCAGCCATGCAAATGGAGGAAAACCCTTCCCTTATCGATAAAATTGCCATTGCGCCTATCGTTCATAAAATTCAGGTAAAGCTGCAAAAAAATACCTACAATTTTGAAGATAAAATTCATACTAAAATTAATATTGTCCAGGTAATTGGCATGGCCAATTTGGAGGAATTGTATCCAATCCTGCGTGAGTTGCTCGATGATGCGAATATGAATGTGCAAATTGCAGCCATAATGAGTGCAGGGAAAACCTGTTCCGAAGAGTTCAGTTTAAAACTGCTACAATTTCTTGACGCCCCGCGTTTGCGAAAATACGCCCGTGAAGCCCTGGCAGAGTGTGGCGAGGATAATGTTGAAATTTTGACGAAGGCATTGCAAGATTCAGATAGTCCACCCAATATTAAAATCGCCATCCCGCGTGTTTTAGCGCTTATCGGAACACAGGCTGTTGTCAATGTTTTGTTTGATGCACTCGACAATGCCGACCAGCCCGTCCGCCGGCAAATTGTAAAAGCGTTGAGTAATTTGCACGAAAATTTTCCGTTGCTTAATTTTAACGGCAGGATTGTGCAAGAGAAAATATGGCAGGAACAAATGGCCTATCTGGATAATTTTGCGATTTTAAGCATTCACAATACAATAGTAAAAGAGTTTGTGAAGGGTAAACGCAAACCACCCTTGTCCGCAGCGGCTTTGCAAGCCTCGTCGCTTTTGGAAAAAACACTGCGAGAACGCCTGGATGACTCGCTCAAACGACTTTTCCGGTTTCTCGGATTGTCAAAATTGGAAGGCAATGACTTGCGTAATGCTTATAAAGCCATCCATGGGGGACATTCTGATGCTCGCGCGAATGCGATCGAATATCTCGAAAATGTGTTGGATTCTGACCTGAAAGCTTTTATTATTCCTATAATTGAATCGCCATCATTGGACAATCTGCTTTCAGGGCAGCAATTTAAAACAAAAAACACCAGCATCACCAGAAAAAACTGTTATAATAAAATATTGGACGGTAACGACAATTGGCTTAAATGCTGCACGCTCTACTGGCTCGCAGCAAGTAAAATTAGTTTTGATGTAGCGCATGTTCAATCTTTGGTGAATGATAATGACTACAAAATTTGCCAATCCGCCCAGTTCGCACTTGACCAAATGAAGTAGGATACCAGACGATGCTCACTGTTGTTGAAAAAGTAATATTTTTGCAGGACGTGGATATTTTTGAGTTTGCTTCCAGTGAAGACTTGTCCTACATTGCGATGATTACTGAGGAAATGACATTCCCGGCTGACGAAAAAATTTATAGTCTCGGTGATGCTTCGGAGGCGATGTTTCTGGTAATCGACGGTAAAGTGCGGCTGCACCGCAATGGCGACGAGGTGATGATTGCCCAACGAAAAGATGTGTTTGGTACCTGGGCGCTCTTCGATGATGAACCACGGATTGTGACCGCCACTTGTCTGCAGGAATCCCACCTGCTGCGAATTGAACGGGAAGATTTTTTCGATTTACTGGCCGACCACCAACGCATCACCGAAGGTATTTTAAAATCGATGTCAAAACGATTGCGTGCTCTTTTAACGCGCACGGCATAATAAAAAGTAGGAACCAAAAGTGGAAAGACTCGCAAAAGAAGGGTTTATATGAAAAAGTCTCTGTGGCTGTTATTTTTTTTTCTATTTTCTTGTACGGGAGAGCAGGAAACAAGTCAGTTTGATTATTTGGCTAAACTTGATACCAAAATCCTTGAACTTGTCGCAGCTGTTGCCATTGATTATTCCGAACCTGTAGAACCCTCCGGTTTAATTATGCGCAATGACAGCCTGTTTACGGTTTCCGATGATCACGATCACACGATTTTTTATCTCGATGTCGATTTGGAAAATAAAACCGGGCGCTTGATTCCATTTATAAAATTTGAAGCACCCGAATTGGATGGGATCGATTTCCTTGATTTTGAAGGAATTACTGTCGATCCGGCAGGTAATTTTTATCTGGTGAGCGAGCAGGCTTTCCGAATTCTAAAAATCAGTGCCGGTGGTCAAATTGTCGAATGGATAACGCCAAATTTAAAGCCCTTTGGTGAAAAGGCGGGCTTGTTTCAGAGACGAAATGCGAATTTTGAAGCGCTTACACGCATTGAAGGCAATCAGTTTGTGCTCTGTGCCGAACGGCAGCCGCGCGGCATGATCCGGCTGGATACCGGCACCATGCCGCAAAGTATTGTCGCCACCAAACAGGATCACTCCATCCTTCCAGCTGTTGGCAAACGGACGCCGGACTATGCCGGGTTGCATTTTGACGGCACGCATCTTTTTGCGCTGGAGCGTGCTATTGGCGCTGTGACGCAGATCGACCTTTCCGACAAGGCTATTACGGAAACAGCCCTATGGACATATGCACACGTAGAAAACGATTCCGCCTGGCGGTATGAAGAGATGGAATATGGCCACGCAGAAGGATTGTTTCTTGATGATGATTTTGTTTACATGGTTCTGGATAATAATGGCGCCGCGCGGCAGAACGACAAAAATGATACCCGGCCTGTGCTCTTTATTTTTAACCGACCGGAGAATTAATCAGTCTCGACGCATTTTCTAACTTAACGCGAGTTCGATATTAGAAGAATTGGGACAAAACGAATTAATTATAGAATATAGTCCGAAGGCGTCCCGCCGAGGATAACGCACGAAACGCTCGGCGAGACGCCTTCGCTCTATTATAATTATGTTTGGTAAAGAATGTTACAGCTTATATCGAACTCACGTTAACTTAAAAGTACTTTTAAGTTGAATATAAATTGATTTGAGATTTGGAAAACACGTTCATATGAAAAATAGGCAGCATCATGGCATTTATTGATGACAAAGAATTAAAAAAATTGCGGGAATCGGAAGAGAAATACCGCAAAAAAATTGAACAGGCGATGGACGCAATTATCGATGTTGACCCGGAAACGGGAGCGATAATTTCTGTCAATGAGCGTGTTTCTGAGGTGACCGGTTTTTCGAAAAAAGAATTGCTGAAGAAAAAAATCTGGCAACTGCATCCCCCGGACGAAGTTGAAGAAGCGCGGGAACTGTTCGGTCGGGTTCGCTCCGAAGGTGTTGGTTACAACAGGCAGTTGCACTTTCTTGGCAAACATGGAAAATTAATCGATATTGATATCAGCTCATGCCTGATCGAGTACGGCAGTAAAAAAATAATTCAACGAATTTGCCGGGATGTGAGCCAGCGCCGCAAGCTGGAGGAGGAGACAAAAGCCCATCGCAAAAATTTTGAAACCATTCTCAACATGATGCCATTGGGATTGGCAGTAATCCGGGTGACTAAAGGTAAACCGGTGGTAACATTCAAAAACAATATCCTCAAAAAAATGTTTCCTGAAGGTTCAAATGGCAATAATTCGCAAGAATGGCTGCACAGCCCATTTAAAGATCAGGAAAAACAACAGTGTTATATTTCTGCTCATGGCGCTTATTTTGAAGAACGGGAATTGGGCAATCATAAATATTATCTCTTTGGTTCTTCGTACCTCCTCGATGCGGACAAATCCTGGTATGAGATACGCATTGTCCAGGATGTGACCGAGCAGCGGGCTCTTGAAAACGATCTCATTGAAGCGAAAAACAATTTGGAGCACCGGGTCGAAGAGCGCACGCGGCAACTCAAACAAAAACAAACACAACTCATCCAGGCTGAAAAGATGGCTTCTCTGGGGAATCTGGTGGCTGGAGTTGCCCACGAAATGAACACGCCTTTGGGTGTTTTGGCAGCCAACAATGATATTATAACCCGCATCGTCGATAAAATGCACGGCCTCTTCCATGAAGCTGGAATTCTGGAGGGCGAAGATGAACATACCCAACTCTGCTCATTGTTTGATCAGGCAATAAAATTGAATTCAGTTAATAAAACAGCCGCGAAGAGGATAATTGCCATCGTCAATAGTTTACGCAAATTCGCACGCCTTGATGAGGCCGTGCTTGCGGAATTTGATGTGCACGAGGGAATTGATAATACGCTGATGCTGGTTTATCATTACACGAAAAACTTGATTGAGATCGAAAAACAGTACGGGAATGTGCCCCTGTTGCGTTGTCATCCCAACCAGCTTAACCAGGTCTTTATGAATATTCTGGTCAATGGAATCCAGGCTATCGAGGGCAAGGGAAAAATAACAATCAAAACCGAGCTGAAAAATAAGCACGTCATCATTTCATTTACCGACTCTGGCAAAGGCATCAAGGACGCTGATTTGCAGCGCATATTTGATCCGGGATTTACGACGAAAGGTGTTGGTGTCGGAACTGGACTCGGGCTGTCGATCGTCTACAATATTATCGAAAGCCATGGCGGTAAAATCGAGGTAGACAGTAAAGTCGGCAAGGGCACCACTTTCCGCTTCATCCTGCCTGTGCGCCCGCAGAAAGGTAAAAAGTGAGCAGCACCGGATCCAATGCAACCAGGCCTAAAGTTCTCATCCTCGACGATGAGAAAATGGTGACCGAAAGCCTGCGCATGATTTTAGAAATGGAGACCGATTACGAAGTTAAAACTTTCCAAAGCCCGCGAGCAGCTTTGGCTGCATTAAAAGCAGAAGAATTTGATGTTGTGCTTTCTGATTTTTATATGCCGGAAATGGATGGTTTGCAATTTCTTCAGCAAGTTAAAGTCCTGTTTCCGGAAATTCCGCGGATTTTACTCACAGGATATGCGGACAAAGAAAACGCGATTAAAGGAATAAATACGGTCGGCTTGTTTCAGTATATCGAAAAACCGTGGGACAATAACCGGCTTATCATGATAATTCGCAACGGTATTGCCAACAGCTCACTCAACCGCACATTGCACAAGAAAATCCGGGATCTCGACGCGGCCAAAAGCCATGTTGATGCCCTGGCCCGGGCGCAAAACAGATTTAAAAATGAGTTGCAGTTGGCGCGTGACTTGCAATCACGAATGCTGCCTGAATCATTCCCGGTATCGGACATCTTTGATTTCACGGTAAAGTTTCTTCCCGCAATGGAAATCGGCGGCGATTTTTACAATATAATTCCTTTGAAAAATAACAAATATGCAGTGCTGCTGGCAGATATCACCGGCCACGGAATTCAGGCTGCACTCATCACGATTTTGCTGAAATTTGCGATAAATGCCTATATTGATACCAGAACAACTGTGGCAGAAATTCTTCGCGGAATGAATGCATTTTTAGCCCGCAGCCTGCCAGCAGGAGTTTTTGTTTCGGCGCTCCTGGTGGTAATCGACATAAAAACAGGGGATTGCCGGTTTATGAATGCCGGAATTCCGCATCCGGTTATTTTTTCCCGTCAACGCCAATCAGTGGAATTATTGCCGGCCGACGGACTATTGCTTGGATTGATGGACGAAAATGAATATTTTTCCGGGGATGAAATACAAATTGACCTGCAAGAGGGGGACTGTTTCGTTGCGTTCACCGATGGAATTGCCGAATATGCCATCGAGAAAGGCATCCAATTCGGGGATGAAGCCATGTTCCAAATAATGCAGGACAATATGCAATTGACAACAGATAAAATTTTTGAAAGTATATTGGACGTGTTAACAAAACACCAAGATTTAAATCCAAACAGAGATGATATAACACTTTTGGGAATTGAAAGAAAACGGAAATTGGGAGATATTAATGAGTGATGATACAAAAAATGACACAATCGTCCTGGTTGACGATGAAGAAATGGTATTAACCAGCCTTAGTTCGTTTTTTGCGCTGGAAACGGATTATCATATCGAAGTTTTTACGCGAGCAAAGGATGCGCTGGTTTATATCGAGGGGAATCCGGTTGACCTGGTGATCTCTGACTATTTGATGCCGGAAATGGATGGTATCAGCTTTCTCGCTAAAGTGCGCGAGATGAAGCCGGAAGTGCCACGTATTATTCTCACCGGATATGCGGATAAAGAAAATGCCATAAAAGCGATTAATGAGGTTGGATTATTTCAGTACATCGAAAAGCCGTGGGACAATGAGGATATTCGAATTATTGTGCGCAATGGTCTGGAGAAGAAAAAATTAATGCAGCGTTTGCAGGACAAAATTAATGAAATTAACAAAGCCTACGATGAATTGCAGGGGCTGCAAATTGATATTTTAAAAACGTTTGTTTAATTATGAATTGAAGACCGACCGGGGCTCCGGGCTCATTTTCAATCATTGAATTCCTATGAATAAACAAAGCATTCTCTACTTAAATAATTCCTTGACTGTGCTGCCAGAATTTTTAGACCAATTGCACGAAGATGGCTGGCAAGTTGAGATTAGCAACATTACACATTGGCAGAAAAGTCAAAGTGCGCCTCTTTGTGATATCGTCATCACCGAGCTGCTGGCGAATGATGATTTGGCCGATGTCTTGATCTCAGAAAAACTACTCCTGAATCCCGAAGTTCCCGTCGTCCTCTGTTTACCGCAGGAAAAGCTCGAATTTGCCCAAAAACTCTCGTTTGGCGTTTTCGCCGATTTTGTGCTCTCAACTTGCCGTAAAGATGAAGTTGTGTTCCGGATAAACCGTGCCATCGAGTATAAAAAATTATGCTTTCGTATGATGGGAGAAAAAGAGAAAAATCAGCAATTGAACACTTTTGAGTTGGCCCATGCTAATATTTCTTTGCTGGGAATGAAAGAAACATTGGAACAAAAAAATGTGGAGCTCGAGGATATTTTAAAAGAACTCTCTAACAACCGCGATGCCATGCGTGCGCTAATCGACAGTTCAACATCGGCGATGATCCTGGTGGATAATGAGGATAAAATCCTGGTGGCAAACAAGAGAGTGAGCGAATTTTTTAGGCTAAATGTAACGAAAATCACCGGCAAGCCAATTACTGAAATAATGAAATCCGTGCGTACAAAATTTCAGAATCCTGATTTATTTGACAAATTACATCGGAAGCTCGGCGTTGAACCGGATAAACCCGATGCTGATTTTATGCATGAACTCAATCACCGCAGACTTGAATTAAATACCAAGCGATCCAGAATAGTCGCGCTCTTCAGTATTGTTGTATTCAATAAAGCGAAGCAGAAAATTGGCCGGTTGTGGTCTTTTGCTGACATGACAGCCTGGTGGCAAAACGATGCGCTGCTGCACACAATTGTTGATGTTTCACCGATGCCATTTATTGTGACCCGATTTGAGGACGGCAAGATTCTCTACGCCAATAAACCCCTGGGTAATTTGCTCGGTTTTGATGTTGAAAATCTGCGTGGAATTAAAACGGTTGATGTTTATGAGAACCCTGCCGACAGAGATGCTATCCTAAAAATCCTGCAAGAAAAAGGCTATGTTTTTGGACATGAAGTTAAAATAAAAAGGCACGATGGCAACCCAGTTTGGATGATTATTTCTCTGGCGACGACTGTTTTGAATAATGAGAAAATAATCGTTGGTGCGCTGTACGATATTGACGAACGCCGCAAAACAGAGGAAGCGTTGCGAGAAAGTGAAACGCGTTTTCGTCAGCTCATGGAAAATGTCGATTTGCTCTTTTTTATGCGTGATTATAAGTCCCGTAAAATTATCTATGTCAGTCCGGCTTTCAGCAAAATTTTTGGTCATAAATTTGATGAATTGCCTAAAGACGCAGATTTGCTACAATTTATTCACCCTGAGGACCGCAGAATAATTCGGCAAGGCATCCACGGGGATATTACCAGTAAAACTGATTTTGAATACCGCATCATTCACCCCAAAGATGGGATTCGTTGGATAAAAGGGACGCTCTTCCCAATTCGAACTCCGGAAGGTGATATTTATCGTATCTGCGGTGTAAGCGCCGATGTAACGGAACGGAAAAATTTTCTCAGCGATTTGGAGAAATCGAATGCGGAGTTGCGAACCATGCAATCTCAGCTTGTGCAGTCGGAAAAAATGGCTGCACTGGGAAATTTAGTTGCTGGAATTGCCCACGAAATCAACACACCGGTTGGCGCAATTCATAGTATGCACGATACGATGAGCCGCGCTATACTGAAACTTAAAGAAGTTCTCGAAACCGAATGCAGCGAATCCGTAACTGAAAATAAAAAAATAACCAGGCTCATGCATGTGGTTGATGATGCCAATAAAGTTATAGAATCCGGGAGCTCCCGTGTTACAAATATCGTGAAACGTCTTAAAAGTTTTGCCCGATTGGATGAAGCCGAGCTCAAGGAAGTGGATATCCACGAAGGTCTGGAAGATACTTTAACACTGGTGCACCACGAAATCAAACATAAAGCCGAAGTGGTTAAAAATTATGCAAAACTACCGCTCATCGCCTGTTATCCGGGTCGATTAAATCAGGTGTTTTTAAACCTGCTGATGAACGCCAGTCAGGCGATTTCGAAAAAAGGCGTGATCACCATCACCACGGAATTAAAAAATAATCTGGTCAGTGTTGAAATCGAAGATACGGGCAACGGGATTCCGGAAAAAGCCCTTGAAAAAATATTTGATCCCGGCTACACGACCAAAGGTGTCGGGGTTGGCACAGGACTGGGACTGTCAATTTGTTACCAAATTATGCAAGATCATCTGGGAAAAATAGAAGTCTGCAGCGAAGTTGGAAAGGGCACATGTTTCAAAGTTATTTTTCCGGCCAATCTGGATAGTTTGATTCCAGATAAAATTAAATAAGTGAATTTTTCGAATGAAGCGTTATCTGATTGACAGCTCTGTACAATGCAACAAATAATTGAAAATAGAAAAGTTTCGAACGGAGGAAGAATGAACGCAGGAAGAATGAACGCAGGCATTAAAATCCTGTTATGTACGATAGGGCTTTTGCTACCGCCACTTTTGCAGGCAGCAGACAATCCCCTTTTTATCTCGAAAAATACGCATGACTTCTCATCGAATCCGGATTTATTGGAAAGGGTTAAATCCAGTCCCCATGGCTACTTCCGGTTCATAAATATTGTATTTAGCCAGGAAGTCTGCAATAGATTTAAAGAAATGCTGATTACAAGCCCTTCGCTGAACTTGCACGGTGACGCCCATCTTGAGCAATACGCTGTCACGGACCTCGGGCGCGGCCTGACGGATTTTGATGATTCATCCACCGGCCCGGGTTTAGTGGATATCATGCGCTTCGGTGTCTCTTTACGATTGGCCTGCCGTCAACTGGGGTGGGAAAAGGAGAGTGAAAAACTGTTTGATACCTTTCTCGACGGTTATCAGCAAGCCGGGAATAATCCCGATTTGGTCGTCGCTGAACCAAGCTGGGCAGCTCAAAAGCGCGCTAAATTCAAGGTTAATCGCAACGCGTATTTTAAATGGGTTGCTTCAATTATGGAACCCATGCCGGAAAGTGAAATCGAGGAGCTAACAGAGGCAATCAAACCTTACATTCGAATGATGCAGGCAGAGGATCCGAATAGAGGCGCTTCCTATTTTGATATAGTGGCTATCGGTTATTTAAAAATGGGGATTGGCAGCGCTTTAGATATGAAATATGTGCTGCGAATTCAGGGGAAAACCACCGATCCCATGGATGATATCGTTCTTGAAATGAAGGAAGTTCGGGATATCAGCGGGATTGAATGCATCAATGCAGGCAATAAAATTGATCCATTTCGCGTATTATTAGGCCAGGCAAGAATTGCCTACACGCCATTTAACCACCTGGGTTATTTCTTCCATAAAGATAAAAATTTCTGGGTGCATTCCTGGGTTGATAATTACAAAGAAATCGATATTAACAAGTCATTTGAAAATGTTGAGATGCTACGAGAAATCGTATTCGACGTGGGTGTGCAACTTGGCAAGGGTCACGTTAAACATATTGCCGCGCCTTTTGATTTACAGCTGCGCTTACAGCAAAATGAGTGCATAAAAAATAATTATGATGACATAAAGTTGCAATGCCGTGAGCTGGAAAAACTCACGGTAGATGCCTGGACCCTGTTTCTGCAAGAATAATTAGCTGATCGAGCCGGATTGATTTTTGTTCGATTAGTTAATTGGCGAACGGTGGTAAACTTCTACCCGCGCTGGTGGTAGATTCGCCCAGCGTATTTTTGAGTTTACTTTCTGAAAGCAGGAAGAGTAACTCTGTGATGCTGGCTTCAGTGCGTAGGTAAAATGGATAAGCCTCCCGTTGTGCGGCAGAATATCATGTAGCTGCTGTTTAATCGAGTCGACTAAATTGTCCGGAAGTGATCGCATTGGCAGACTGGAAACTATGGTCGAAATTCGGTGACTTTCATCTCCAAGGGTAAAATCCAAATGCTCCTTCAAGACGGCGGCGCTGCCATGAACGACGTGAATTTGGGGAAACTGTTTTCGTAAAAATTTAACCAGTTTTTCTGATATCTCTACGACAATGAGACGGGATGGATCAATACCGCGTTCCAATATTGCGGATGTTACCACACCTGTTCCAGCGCCCAATTCGATAATATACCCATCGTCATTGAGCGGTATGAATGAGGCCATTGTTTTTGCCAGCCCTTTTGAACTCGGACATGCTGCTCCCACATTGCGGGGGTTGGAAACGAGCTCACGCAGGAACATAGCATATTTTTTCGCCTGCGAACTTTTGTAGCGTTTAATGCGAGCATTTTTATATCGCGGTAATGGCGGACGGCCAAAATCGAGAATGGCTTGATTTACATGGACTCGGCTAATTGATCGTTTTACAATAATCCGGGCGCGCGCAATTTTTCTTCGCATTGAGTCCTTTCTATTCCTGTTCACCTTATTTGTATCTTCATTAAAGAAAATACAACATACTTAAACTATTTTTATTCGCAAATAAAAAAAATTAAAATCTTGGAAATTGCTTTTATAATTATAGCGGAAATCCAAACGAGATTTAGACTGTAAAACGATGGATTCCGTCTAAAAGCATGACGGAATGACGAGAAAAAGTCGTCCTGTGACTAATCAGAATGAATTCTGCACAACGGGTTAGTTTGTAAATACAGAGAAGTTGTAACAAAATGTTGATTGCTTTTCCTGGTTTGCCAAACCTAAAAGTGTGATTGGCTGTCCATGTTGAAAATCGATACTGCACAGCGCCTTAATATATTTCGGTGTGCACGGAGTGCAAACCCTTTATGGATTGCTATACATTGCATAAAGGCAATGCACTCTAAAAACATAAATTTAGGCGTGACAGAGTCCTGCTTTCTATCATTGACAATATTTTCTTTTTAGGGTGGTCGATATCCCGCGCCAATGACATTTTTTGACAAATCCTGACCGAATAAAACAGCATAATTTGAATATTTGTATTATATTTTCACTGATAATTTCAAGCCAGAAAAGCGAGAACCAGAGTGCAGTCACTTCGAAAAATACGCATACTTTTAATTTTAATCGTGCTGGTTCCTACAGTTTTTATCATTTCATATCAATTTTTAAGCCTCGCTGAACACAAAAATTTAATTGAAGAAACCTACCGCAAACAGTTGAAAACGATTCTTTTCAGTGTGAACCAAAATACCCGGAATATCGTTGAGAACTGGATCGCCCTTTTCCGGCGCAGTGTCTTGGCGGACGTCGTATTACGGGACGGCGTTTCTGCTGAAAATCTCATCATCGATTTTTTGAAAATTGAAAGCGAGATTGTTTCTGTTTTTCTTCTGGATAAAAACCTGGATTCATTCCGCCTGATCGAAAAGAACCGTGGTGAGCTGAATGGCGAATTAATTTTAGCCAAATTACAGGAAGCCAATGTAAAAACTAAATTGCATAAATTGGTGGACTTGCACAAAAAACAGTTCTTGACATTTGAATCCGTTTATTTGAGCGCTATAGCAGAAAATCCTACACTTTTGTTAATCATTTTCACCGTTGCTAAAGAGAAGGCAGAGCCCGATTTTGCTGGTTTTATTTTGCCTGCCGAGACTGTCATTGAGACAATCATCGCTCCCGAAATGCGGCGTGTCGCCGGAAGTGATTTTGTGCTCAGTTGTTATGACGAACAACGCAGGCAACCAATTTACAGCACGGCGGCACAACCAGATACAGTATTTGACCTGACCAATAAATTGTGGATTATGCCCGGATTTCAGCTCGGTATTCAATTAGAGATTGCGGAGCTTCCCGGATTGCTGCAGGCGCAGTTTCAGCGAACGGTCTGGTTTCTTGTCTTTTTAAGCTCGACATTGGTCGTTGCCGGATTCCTGATTTACCGGAATATTCGTAAGGACCTCTACCTGACCCAGTTAAAATCAGACTTCGTCTCCAATGTTTCCCATGAGTTAAAAACACCGCTGGCATTGATTCGCATGTTTTCGGAAACGCTCGAGTTGGGCCGCGTCGGTGATGAAAATAAAAAACAGGAATATTACGGAATTATACGTCACGAAACAGAGCGGCTGAGTCATAAAGTAAATAATATTTTAAATTTTTCACGCATGGAAGCCGGCAAAAAGGAATATAAATTTAAAATAATTGATTTAAACAGCATTATCGACCGGCTTGTTCACAATTACGCCTATCATATTGAAAACGAAGGTTTTGAGCTGATTGTTGACAAGCATACAGCACCCCTAAATCTTTTGGGTGATAGCGAAGCGTTAACCGAGGCGTTTATAAATGTCATCGACAACGCAATGAAATACAGCCCGGAAGACAAGTTTCTCAAAATTACCACATCTTCCGAGCACGATGGCGTTGCCATTTCAATCGAAGATCATGGAATTGGAATTAAAAGAGAACATTTGAAAAAGATTTTCGAAAAATTTTATCGTGTTTCCGGTGCATTGGTGCACGAAACGAAGGGATCAGGACTCGGTCTGTCATTGGTGAAGCATATAATCAAAGCGCATCAGGGCGAAATAATCATTAAAAGTGAACCCGGAAAAGGAAGTGTTTTTCAATTTTTCTTTCCAAATTCTCCTTGCAATGATAATTGAAGCTCTGGCCGGGGTTCGATAAAACATGTATGAATATGCGATAATTTTATGGCGATAATTTGCGAAAATTGCCCGAATTTCAACTGAAAGAGGGAGTCGAATGTATAAAGTTCTCATTGTCGAGGATGAAGAAAGTATGCAGCGTGGGCTGCGTGACAATCTTGAATTCGAAGGGTATGAAGTGGATGTGGCAGAAGATGGCGCTGCCGGCCTGGAAAAAATAATTGAAAACTCGTACAATCTCATCATTCTCGATGTAATGATGCCGAAGATTTCCGGTTTTGATGTTTGTCAGAAGGCGCGTAAAAGCGGGATTAAAACGCCTATTATATTGCTCACGGCGAAAGGTGAAGAAATTGACAAAGTGCTGGGATTGGAGCTTGGCGCCGATGATTATATTACCAAACCATTCAGTTTGCGGGAATTGCTGGCGCGGGTGAAAGCTGCATTGCGACGGCAAAATGAATTTGCCGGTCAGACATTGGATGAAGAAATTCAGTTCGGAAATCTTACCGTCGATTTGCAGCGATTTTCAGCAATGCGCGATGGGAAGGATGTGCCATTGACCCATCGTGAATTTGAGATCATTCGTCATTTATGGCAACATAAAAATGAAATAGTCAGCCGTGAAGAATTGCTCAACGCGGTTTGGGGATACGATGCCTTCCCGACAACGCGCACGATTGATAACTTTATGTTGAAATTAAGGCAAAAGGCGGAAGCTGATTCGGCACACCCGCGGCATATTCTCACAGTCCATGGAATTGGTTATAAATTTATCCCATAGATCCGGGATTCAATAAAAGTTTTGTGATGACATTTTTTGACATACTCCAACGGTTCAATGACATCTATGATAACTCTTGCCCGTAAATTGGACGTGAAAGTTGGAAAAACCCAATAAATCAATTATAGGAGTATGTCATGAAATCTTACAAATTAACTCTCGTTTTACTGTTGACGTTGGTGCCGGGAATGTCGATCGCACAGGAATCAAACTGTACTGAAAATCTCAAAAAAAGTATCGAGAAGCAATTACCACGTGTTATATTTTCGTATGGCCAGAATCTTTCCAGTCCCAACGAAGGAGTCGTGGAATCCAGCTTGCTGTTTATTCTGCAATTAACAGCCGCATTTCCCGAAAAAAACTATGCTGTGCTCGAAGAAAAAATCGATTCGCTTGCTGCACAGGCACAATCTGAAAATGTGCGTTATAAAGCGTTTATTGTTTCAATATTTGTTAAAAATCCGGCATGGCTTGCCGAGGTAAAAATCATAAAAGTCCTTGATAAAAATATTTTTGACCAGGAAAATTTGGTTTATTCCGAGCTCGTAAATACAATGCATAATAAAATAATGAAAATGGAAAGTAGTACAGTCGCTGCTCAGAAAAGATCACATCCAATTAAATTTTGACCGGGATAAAAACGTGATGCTACCGAGAAATTCTCTAAAAAATCGAAAAGGTGCCGGGCTGACTAAGTTGCTTTCATCGAGCAGGCGTAATTGCGCAAACTTTAGCATTCCCGCTATCAGTTTGCGGGAATGCGCGCTAACGACGAACCCCCAAATCCGGTATGAAAAATGGGCCTGAATAAAATTCGTCCTCATTTTTATAGCCTCCTGAAGTGGCAAATTTGTGTGGTGGTTGCAGCCTCATTTTTTACTGCGCTGAACGCACAAAGTTCTGATTTACAACGGTATAAAAAAATTGTCGAGCTGCGAGGCATGTGGAGGTTTCAAATTGGCGACAATCCGGAATGGAAGAAATTTGACCTGGATGATCGAAGCTGGGGTGAAATATTCGTGCCGGCCGATTGGGAAGATGAAGGCTATTCCGGTTATGATGGAATAGCGTGGTATCGAAAATCCTTTACTATGCCGGAACAAAAATACGAGGCCTATAATTTATTTTTAGGCTATATTGATGATGCTGATGAGGTCTTTTTGAATGGACATTTCATCGGCGGCCTGGGTGATTTTTACCCTGGCAATATGACGGCTTATGACCAGCAACGAATTTACAATGTACCGGCCCACTATTTCAATTTTGGCGCCGCAAATGTCATTGCTGTCCGGGTGTACGACAAGTATTTAAATGGTGGCATTGTTGGTGGGAATAAAATTGGTATATTCACCGATATGAGCGTCGTTATCCCGCTCGCCGGCGTCTGGAAATTCAAGATGATAGATTATGATCTGCCCGATGATTTTTACGAAAATCCCGGCGATGACTGGATGGAACTTGATGTGCCCAAAGAATGGGGAAAACAAGGCCTGGACGATTATGATGGTTATGGCTGGTATCGCAAAAAAGTGGTCATTCCCTCCCGTCTTGAGAATCAGGCGCTCATCCTGGTTTTGGGTAAAATTGATGATTACGATGAAACATATTTTAATGGCCAGCGCATTGGACGGACAGGGCGTTTCTCCCGATTTGTCGAAGTCGGTGATCTCGGCGATACCTATCTCCAAATGCGAATTTACCGCATTCCTGCTGAGATTATAAAATTTGATAAAGAAAATATCATCGATGTGCGCGTTTATGATGGATTTCAACATGGTGGTATTTATGAAGGTCCGATAGGAATTACCACACAGGCACATTTGCAATATTTGATGGATGAGAATCCGCCTTCACCGCATTCCAATAATTTTCAGAAAAAATCAATTTGGGACGTCTTGCTTGATCTTTTCGAGAATTGATGCCGATAGCTTGAATAGGAAATCTGTCATTTCGAGTTGAAAATTATGAATGAAATGAATCCAAAAATTTTGGAAAAACTAATTACGACTCCCATGCCATTTGGCAAATACAAGGGCCGATTTATTTACCAATTGCCTGCCGGATATTTGGAGTGGTTTGGCCGGGAGGGTTTTCCGAGTGGTGAACTGGGGATGCTTTTAAGCACAATAAATGAAATAAAACAAAATGGGTTGGAAGAGTTGTTGAAACCGCTTATCAATCGATTGCATGGTAAATCGAATTTTTCTGAATGAGTTGTTGTCGGGGACGGTGCGCCCGATTAGAAATGGATGGAAATTTATAGCTCAAGAAAGTCGACATTCCCGACGATCGCTGCTTCAATTTCTGCCAATGTAATTTCACAATCTGCTGCTGAACCAGTAAACAACACATACCCATTTCTCGTATTCAAATCTTTTTTATCACTCGGCATCGCCACAATCGCCTTGGATTTATCCTTGGCCACGAGTGACAACGATTCGATGGCATTCAAATTGAAAAGTTCACTACTCTGCGCTTTAATCCACATTGTCCTACCCTAACATTCGCAATCAAGTTTTATTCGTTTGTGAAATGCATTTTTAAATAGTCACGTCTATTTGTTCACCTTTGCCGGGTTCATTGGTCAATCCAGTTGCCTGAATTTCAATGTTAGCTTCGGTTATTTTTTGTGCGATATCAAATGGTTCAGTTGCTATGTATTGCAGCAAATTTGACAATTGTTGAAAATTCGCCTGCAGTGTGTCTATCGAATTCATTCAGTTCTGCTTTCATTTTTGTCTTATATAATCGGCTGGGGCGTGGAAATTTAAAATAGAAGCGGCGCTCAATTTCGTTTTAAATAAATTAAAGAAGTAAATTATTGCTTTCAGATGGATTTTTATTTAATTAGATGAGAATTTTAACCAGGAGAAAAATAAATGCTCAATGATCAAGAAATTCCAAAATCTGAACCCGAAATTAGCGTTGGCATCATTTTGCCCGAAGATGCGATTAGAGAAATAACTGTTGAAATCACCTCTTCGGGATATTTAATCTGGGGCGAAGGAAAAGAACGTACGCTGCTGAACGATGGGGATCGAATCAAATGCACCTCTGAGTCGGGAACTGTTCTTTATAAACATGCTGATGGCGAAGAATACCGGGGGAAGTCAGTAAAAATACGGGGTCGAGATGATGGGGAAATTGGGCATAAAACCGGCCTGCTCGTGCATGACGTCATTGCCGGTCGTGATTTTCACTGGAAGAAAACAATAAATGTTTATTTGCCCGGCCACATTGAAATAAAAGCCGTTGGCAGCGAATTGGTGTTGATAAACCATCTGCCCTTTGAACATTACCTGATGTGCGTTTCCACCTCTGAAATGGGGGCTGCGTGCCCACCAGCACTCATCGAAGCGCAGACAATCGCTGCCCGTTCCTGGATGTTGGCCAATGTGGAGAAAAAACACCGCACACTGGGCATGGATGTTTGTAACGACGATTGCTGTCAAAGGTATCAGGGGACGAATTTTTTGACACCGCAAAGTATAACCGGGGCGAGAAATACATATGGCACTGTTGCGCTGTTTCAGGATAAAATCTGCGACGCACGCTATTCAAAAAGTTGCGGTGGCATGATGGAATCGTTTGAAACGATCTGGGGTGGCACGAGTGTAGAGTATCTGCAGGTAAAGCGTGATTTCAGCGATCAAAATAAAATCGAGCATATCAATCTTAACAATGAAAGTGCGATGGAAAAATGGCTCACCGGTGAGCCACCCGGTTTTTGCAGCCCGGCGACGATACCGGAGAATGGTCTGATTAAATATCTCGGCGGGGTTGATGAAAAAGGGCAATACTATCGCTGGCACCATCAACTTTCGCAGGATGAAATGCGGGCTACGCTCAAGGATACGCTGGCTCTCGACGCGAGAGATATTCACGCTATTCGAACCGGCGACCGGGGTGGTTCCGGGCGTTTAAAATCTGTTACGATCGAATACACAACGCGGCGGGGTGAAAAACAGAAACAACGTGTTGAAGGCGACGTGGCCATTCGAGCCGCATTGCATAAAAGATTTCTCTATAGCTCTGCAATTGTCATCGAAAAAATACCAGCCGAATCGAGCATACCTGATAAATTTATAATTCGGGGAGCGGGGTGGGGGCACGGCGTGGGCTTGTGCCAAATCGGTGCGCTGGGCATGGCGTTAAACGGCTATGAAAGCTCGGAAATAATTCAACATTATTATCCCGGATGTGAGTTGGTCAAATTGTACTAATTTGTGTCGCATCTTTTTTAAAAACGAGCTCGAACACGAGAATTGAAACGATAAGGAAATAGGAGAAATAGGTTAAAATTCCACCGGCGATGGCGATAACCGCAAACGCAGGATTTACAAACCGGATGCCCCAAAGCGAAAGGAAAGTAATCAGAACGGAAATAAATGGTTCAACCAGGAGAAAACCTTTCAGTGGGCCCTCGATGATCGAGTTAAAATAAAACAATCCGCAGGTGAGAGCAAAAATATACGCAAATCCGATAAGATGATTGTGAGTTGTAATTAACATTTCGGAAAGTGGTTTTGCATAATTTTCATGCATATCCAACTCGTCTTTAGTTACAGGATCGCCTGCATAATGTGCGGCTGTACCGGTTGGACTCATGCCAGTTGTCGTGCTTAAATAGACCAGCCCGAAAAGTACACCGCTTGTCAAAAGAAACAAAAAGGCGACTATTGCTTTTTTTGCGTGTGAAGGCAATAAATATAATTTCACTCAACCACCTGTGTTTTTTGCTGGATTTCCCTGATCTGGTTTGTAATTTCTGGAAAAAGCAGGGTCAGTTTTTGTACACCTTTGGCAACAGCATTCACCGAAATCGTCGCGCCGCTGATCCCATCTATCTTTGGCATTTCTGTCCGGACGTTTTCTGCTTTCCAGCCCTCAAATTGCCTCAGCCACCTGCGATTAGTGATTGCCCCTCCGATCGCCTCGCGGTATTTTATAATGTCGGCGAAAAGCAAGGTGCCATGAGTGTCGAAAATGACTAAAAAAGTGATTGGCATGGCTTTACCCATGACATTATCCAAAATGGCGAAAGCAATTGGTTTTTCATTTTGAAATATTTGCCAGACATAGATCTGGTCCCGGTAAAATCGTTGCCGGCAGAATTTTTCCACCTCTATTTTTAAATCCTGCGGCAATAAATATTTTTCAAAAGATAGGGAAACATCGTCCTGAAATTGTGACAATATCAGGGTTTCAGTATTTGATTTTATTCCGCCAGCAAATACCGGGTTTGTTAAAATCAGAAAAAGTACAATATATTTGAACATAGGATTGATTCTTCCAAAGGTAAATAGATGTGCATCAAACTTTATTGCCGGTTGAAACACGCAATGGCAGACAAAGCGTGTGAATGCAATTTATTAGAACATATAACCCGCGCCGATATTGAATAATTTTATTTCTTGCCCGCTCAAATCGTGCGACCGCACCCCGTAATCAATTTTAAAAACAACTTCATCTATCGGTTTGACCGACAGTCCGGCCAGCCATTTGGAATAATGGAATTCTTTTTCGCTGTCGCCGCCAATGCGTGTGCTGGCCGCCGTATTGTAATCGGAGACTCGAACCCACGGTATCACGGCTGAATTTATGCCGAGCTGTGTGGAAATATCATAGCCCAGATCAAAATAATAACCGCTCGATTTTTCTAAGTCTGAATCATCGTAATTTATTGTTCCCCACTCAAAATTCATATGGACGTTTTTTTTGACCAATTGGGCATGCACTTCAAACAATGTTAGCGGAATGTCGATATCCGTGCCCATAGCCTTTGTTTGCGAGTACGAGAAACCGGCCATAAATCCGGGGACTGGGCTAAAATTTACGCGGCCATTGTATAATAATTCCCGTGCATTGGATTTGTATCCTTTGAGCCGGGCACCGCGAATTGCGCTTTTATTGCTGATTCCGTCCGCATTCAATCCTTCCATGATCGCGATTTTGTAGTCGAAACCATGTTTTCGTCCATAAACGGCGAGACCATTTCCAAACCAGGTTGTCGGAATGATATTTTTGCTATATTCCGGGCGCTCAACACTCAGAAAAACCGGCGGTTCGTGAACTTCATTTATCAGCCCGACAGAGGGAAGAATGACGCCGACCTGAAATCCAAATGCGTTTGAATGGTGATAGTTGATGTGGGCTTGTTCAAGTTCCAATTCCCCTTGCCCCTCTTTCACAAAATTATGTTCAAGTTCAACTTCGGCTTTAAGCGACCACTTCTCCGTCCAGGTATGGGAATAAAAAAGAACAAAACGGTGAAAATCGAGAAGCTTGCTTGCAGGCGTATCGGCGGTTTTTTCCAAATTATAGTGGAGTTCCCCATAGCCTCCAAGGGTGGTTTTAGGTTCAAAAAACTCATCCTGGGCAAAAAGATTCTGGAAGAAAAATAAAGACAGTAAAAGAAAAGTGTTTTTTGAGGTGGATAGCCGCACTTTGTTCATTATAAATCCATTTGTTTTATGAGTATAACAAAAAATCGTAAGTTTAAACGAATGTCTTTGTTTTATAAGTTTAAGGTGGCTAATATATTTTTGTTTTTATTAAAATGCAAGCAGTTTTGCAGATTTTTTTAATTCGCTTAATACTGGTCTGCAGCGATATATCTTAGCTGGTATTTGCTATTTAACGCACGCCAAAAACAGTGCTTGATAATGGATTTAAATTATTAAAAATATAGAGTGTCGAATGGTTAAAAGAAGAATTGATGAATTGTATTCAGAGTACAGCAGCTCGATGGGTGTACTTGAGCATCAATTAAAGCGTTTATTGGATGTTAAACATGGTGCAGAAGAAAAAATTGTTCGAATCCGGCAATTAACAAACGACCGGCACATGAGCAGAAAAGAGATGCTACAAATACTGTCCGATCGACAAAACCTGATTAATGGCAGCCAACAGGAATTGCGGGAGCTCGAAAACAGGCGTGAAACCATTCTCAAGCAAATTTCCATTTATAGTAAAGAGATGGCTGAAGCAAAGAAAACGGTCGTTGAAATCGAAGAAAAACAAGAGGCAGTAGAGCATGTGATAGCGGCGGAGCAACAAAATATCGAAATGACCAGACCGCTCGTCGAAACCTTGTTGGTATGCCGTGATAATTTAATCGAAGAATTTAATTTTTCTCAGAAAACAATGTGGGAACAGTACAATGCCCGGTTTGCGGCGGAAATTGAGCGTGCCATTAAATTGGACCAACAGCGCAGGCATTTTTTTGAATTACTCGCGGAATTCAGGAAAGATTGCACGGAAAATCCTGAAGTTGCTTTTCTGTGGAATAAACGCAAAGAATGGAAAGAGGCATTAAAGCAGATCGGTACTGCTGATATCGGGCAACAGATTAAAAATGAAATAATACAAATTGAGCAGGATTTCGAAGAACGGTATCCGGGGATTATGACGAGCAGAAAGCCGGAAAAAAATATCTCGATTCAATCCTGTTTGCACCGTGTCGAGTTGAACGGGGAAACCGTTTTGGTTTTGCCTTTTTCACCAGAAACGTGGCAGAAAATTGTCAAAAAATCAACCGATCCATCGATCGTGGGTTTGTCGAAATTTTTCCGAAGTTTGATACATGAGCTCCTTGTTTCCGCTGAGGACATGAATATTTGGGATTTCAAAGGACTGTTGCTGTTATCATTGAAAGCGGAGCACAGGTCGTTGACTTCAATTTCATTGCAGCTTCCATCTGGAACCGAAATTAATATTCCCTGCAGCAATCTGAGGCTATTAAATTTTAAAACTAAATTTAATGGTGCGTCTCATGGCGGTGGCAATGCGGAAAATCCCGCCCGATCTAATAAAAATTTCGCATCATCTAACGGTTTGCATGTATCCAAAAGCGGGCAGAAAAATAAGTCTTTTTCAACCAGCGATAGCATTGATGTTGCGTTGTAAAGTTATAGAATCCATTGGTTGAATTTATAGCCCGCTGCTTCTTTTATAATTAACTTTGTATTGCATGAAGGCAATGCACTCCAGGCATTACCTCTTACAAATTTATGCGTGAAAATATCCTCGTAGTTAACGTATAAAGTGACTGGCTATCCAAATAACTCCGCAAGGATAACTTATTATTTTATAAAGCCAAACTACAAATCACTCGAATTAACACGAATATTTTTTTTGTGTAAACGAGCCTGAATTTTCAATTATTTTTATTCGTAAAATTTGCGAAATTAGCGGACAATTATCTATTAATCATAGTTTTAAGTTTGCTGACTTATTTGGATAACCAGGTACAAAGTGTGTTTTAATTTCCCGAATCGGCGCAGTGTATTGATTTCCCTCCTGATATTAACCTCCACAAAAAGTTTGAAAAGAAACTGACAGAATCAATTATTTTTTTTAAATTATTGGAAAAGATCAAAAGGTGTCTGTTTACTACAATAGAATGTGGAGAGCACCACCGGGCATGATTGCAATAATTTTATTCTCACAGATTAAACAGGCTCAGTTTTCAATTTCCTCGCTTGATTCTTTTAAAAAATTTCCGATGATTAGGAATAGATTTTCCTGGTTTTGATAATATTTTAGAGGGTTTGCAATGAAGCGATTGATGAAAGTGGGCGTCTGTTTTGTACTAATCACGGGTCTGGCGCTGCTCAACTCCTGCGGAAAAGTTGTGTCTCCTGAGCACATTGATGAAAAAGTTGAAGTTAATAACAATATTGGGCAGTTAAATGCACATCTGCAAAAGGTTGATGCAGTTCAATTGCCGTTCAAGGCGGTAAGCAAAAACTCATCTGAATTAAATTTTCTGCTGCATGCCGATGTTGCTCCTTTGCAATGGGGCGATAAAATCCTGCATGCCGTGCATGTAACTTTGAACGGCGATTTTGCCTACGTCGCGTATGCGACGCCGCAGCAGGAATACGTTGGCGGTGTTGAAATCATAAATATCGCAGAGGTGTCGCAACCCAAAATTCTTTCCCGCATGATTTTTACCGAGGCAGATATTACGATTGTTATGCAATCAGAGAACAGAGTTTTTGTAGGTGGCGCGGCAAATAGTGATAAAATTGATAATATTTCCAGTCCGGCTGTTTTTGCCATCGTAGAACTGGATGCCGGTTTGCTGACCGGAAATTATGAAATATTTGATCTGCCCAGTTATAACGCTAATGATATTGTGATTGTCGATCAAACAGCATTGATTACAACCGGCACAACCAACGGGGGGTTGGCTATTTTTGATCTTCACAATAAAAAACATGCATTTACACCGGTCAATGGTGCCAAAGCGTTGGAAGTCAGCCGGGATGGAATTTATGTCATGGAAGGCACTGGCACGAAACTGCATAGTTTCAGCACGCTTGACACTGCCTTCATGGAAACTATTTCACTTGGCTGTGACAATATGTTCCAATCGAAAGCCGAGACTGATTTGAAAGGGGATATCCTGTTTTTTTCTTCGGGTGCGTGCGGGCTTAAAGCCATCGACTTACAGACGAAAGAAATATGCTATGAATATGCGATACCCGGTGGCGGTCATTGCAATGGCGTTTCGGTAAATGATAGTCTGGTATTTTTAGCTAACGACACTTCAGGATTGGCCGTATTAAAAATTGACGCAGAAGGGCTGGAATTGCTCGGCTCGATAAGTTTTGGTGCATCTGTCAATTATGTTATTTCCAGGGGAAATAAATTGTTTGTAGCTGCTGCTGAAGAAGGGCTCAAAATTATTGAAATCACCCCTGAGCCTTAAATTGTGATAACTGATGCCAGGCGTGCATTACAATTCCCGCTGCCTGGCATTTTTTATAGGAATGTTTGCGACCAACTCCACTTTGGATGCATCCTCTGTGATATTAACTTGCATCCGGCGGCCATCTACTTCGACATATTTTTTAATCACACCCAAAATATCTTTTTTGATCATCTGCAGAACACCGGGCGAAATGCTGGCACGGTCGTGCGTGAGCACCAATTTTAACCGGCTTTTCGCACTCTCTTTGGATGATTCTTTTTTCATGAAATTGGCAACCCAGGCCATATCTTTCTCCTATGAAGCAGCTTTATTTTGTCACAAACTTTTTTAATTTTTGCATGAATCCAGTGTTGAAATCCAGATCCATGAATGGCAAATCTTCGCCTTCGATGCGCCCGGCAATGCGGTTAAAAGCTTCGCCAGACCTGTATTTCCCATTCATAACCACGGATTCACCGCGATTTGAGGCCGATAAAACACCCTCGTCTTCGGGTACGATTCCGAGCAGCCGCACGGCCAGGATTTCGATGACATCATCCTGATCGAGCATTTCACCCTTTTTTACGATGTCCATATCCAAACGGTTGATTATGAGTTGCGGGATCCCTTTTTCAGCCGCTTCGATCAGCCCGATGATCCGGTCGGCATCCCGTACCGCCGAAACATGCGGCGTCGTCACCACGATTGCCCGGTCTGCTCCCGCGAGTGCGTTGCGAAATCCGCCTTCAATTCCGGCCGGAGAATCGATAAGGATATAATCGAAATCCTGCCGCAGTTCATCGCATAATTTTTTCATTTGCTCCGGGGTAACGGCCTCTTTTGTCCGGGATTGGGAAGCGGGAAGGAGGTACAATCCCGGCACACGTTTATCGCGGATAAGGGCTTGTTTGAGCTTGCAGGCGCCTTCGATCACGTTCACCAAATCGTAGACAATCCGGTTTTCCAGTCCTAAAATTATATCGAGATTGCGCAAACCAATGTCAGCATCGATCACCGCCACTTTTTTGCCGCGTTTTGCCAGGGCGGTGCCGACATGGGCAACAACGGTTGTTTTGCCGACCCCGCCTTTTCCTGAAGTAATTACGATAGCTTCAGACATGTTTCGTCCTTTGGTTCAATTTATTTCAAATATTTTCAGAATCGACTATGGAAAGTCTGTTTTTATTTGTCCAGTCATCGATTACAATTTTTCCGTTTTCAATAAACGCGAATTCCGCCTTTTGCGAAGATTTTTTTTCCTGACAACGGGCAACAGCCTGATCAATACGTAAGAGCATTGGGGCCAGGTGAAGCGCTGCCACGATGGCTTGCTTGCGCCCGGTAGCGCCTGCAAAAGCATTGCCGCGCAAAGATCCAAAAACGATGATATCACCAGCAGCGGCGATCTCCGCACCATAATTGACATCGCCAAGAATTACAAGGTGACCCGGGGACTCATAAATTTGCCCGGAGCGGATCGTATTTCTTACAAGGCTGGCTGGCAAGGCTGGTAGTTTTGGGCTTGTTGATTGGGATGCTGCCGGTTTTTCTGCATGATTTTCCTGATTTAAGATGGCTTGCAATCCTAATTTTTTTGCAGTTGCAAGAGATACATCAGAGTAGGTTTTAATTCCGGTAACATTTAAACCGGGGCCGTTGCTTGTAATTTTCTTGATCAAATCAAATTGTTCTTCAGAAATATCACGCCGGCCAAGATTTAAAGTCACATTGGCATCGGAGAAAAAATAACCGGAATCGTCGAGTTTCTTTTTTAACTGGGATAAAAGGTCGTTGAACGGTTGCGTTTCATCCAGTGCGATTGTGAGTCCAGATTTTGTACCCTGGAAAATTACCCCTAATTTTTCGCTCATTTATGTGCCTGAAATACTGAATTGACAAATTAAAAAGATACGGAATTAACAACGTAAAGTAGTGTAGGTTTTCTGGAGGACAAATGCAAGTTAAAAATAGGCTAAGTGCTATAAAAATTAAGTATTTTGTTCTATTTTTGAAAATGAGTGTGGATTAAATTTATTTTATTCTGACATAAAAAAAGCGGTCTGTCGGGAAACGAACCGCTTGAATTTTTTCTAAGGAAAATGGATGTTGAATTTCAGCTTCCTGCAAGAGTTTTGCTGACCTCGGATGGAGCCATTGCAGCAGAATCGAATATTTTCATGGCCAGATCGAGTTCGTCAATGGAACCAAAAGTTTCGATGGGCTGGGGTTCGAGGAATTCGATGCCCATTGCCGGCGCGTGGCGATCGGTCCCAGCGATGAGTTTGTGGGGATCCGTCCATGCAACTTTGCCAAAAATCACGCGCTTTTCAAGATTAAGAAAATTTTGCAGTGTAATGACGGTGATTTCATCTTTATCCAGCAGCTTGCTGGAAATAATATTAATTCCGGTTTCGCTGATATCGCGTGCAAATCCAACTTCCCAACCATCATCGGTTTCGAATGTGATATTTTTCCAGACGTTTTTTCGGTCCCGATCTCTGCGTTCCTGATTCATTTGTGATGGCTGCATTTCTGACTCCCATTTTAATTTCTCATATCCTGAATTTCTGTAAATCTGTTAAGGCCTATCATAATACATCGTGGCTTTGAAGCGTTAACTTGAGAAATTAGAAAAAGTGATGAAAAGTATTAAGAAATTGGATGTGCCAGGCACTTCCAAAGTGCCTGGCACATAATTCGTTAATCTCCCTCAATAGTATACTTATCCAAAGCCGGGGATACCTGCATGTCGTGTACAAAATCTATATACTCCTCAGGAGTTCGAAAATAGGTGCGAACAAATTCGTGGTCGACAATGGATCCATTTCGTATTTCAATCCACTCCAGGTAATTTGAATAAGGCCATTCTTCAAGATGAGTCACAAGATTAGCCTCGATCGGATTGCGGTGGATGTAGCGGCAAAGGTGGATCAGGTAATTCTCTTTTTCAATATGCACACTCTGAAATCGACCTTGAAATAATGTGCCAGTTCGATTATACATTTTGTTGAACGCTTTGGAATAACTATTGAAAATAGCTTGAATGAAAGCGCTGATTCCGGTCTCCTGGTTTTGTCGAAGTAGAAAATGATAGTGATTGGGCATCAGGCAATATGCAATTACACGAATGTCATGACTTTTAATGTATTTGTTAACACGTTCGAGGAAGAAGAGATAATTCTCAGGTTGGCGAAAAATTGTATCACGGTTTGCACCACGATTGTAGATATGATAATACTCACCCTTTTCAAAAACGACCTTGCGTCGCATGATTGTCCCCTTTTTTGATGTGGTGGTACTAAACGTGCCAGGCATTTCCAAAGTGCCTGGCACGTCTGGTAAGTAATTTCTATAATTTAAAGCAATGAAATCTGCTCATTATCGGGTGACTTGCCCTCGGATTTTGGCTCATCTTTTTCAATAGACTCATGAATTTCGATGGGTTTGAGTGATACAAATGCGTACATCGTCAGCCTGTTTCCAAGCGAGCGCCAGCCTTTGACATCGATAATTTCCGACAAATTCACGAGTTCCTGCAAGCGTTCTTTTTGCCGGCCTTTTTCGTAATCGAGTACGATATGCGGTCTTTCCTCAACTGAAACATGCAGCAGTTCCGAGCTGCGGTGATCGGAAATATAACTGAATCTTTTGCCGGTTGTCAAAGTTTCAATGCGAAATCGTTTCACAAAATGGTATTTTTTCGCGCCGTCATAATGCACGGCGGTAATCACTGTTTTCGGATCAAATTTCATGATAATTTCGATGTCATCCTGCTCGTAACGATTTGTTAATTCTGCCGAAGAAAGCTGATAGCTTCCATCTTTGTATAAAGCCAGAATGAGGTCGTTGGAGCCGAAATGTCCGAGAAAATCGCCGCGTTCATCTGTGTTTAGGCGACCGATCGTCGGGTCGTACCAGATATCGAGATCGCCGAATGTGGAATCGCCTGCTGATTTTTGCGAGATTTTTGTGACCGGATACTTCGTCACCGTGTTGCCCTGCGACAACCGCCCTTTGATGGCTATTTCTGCAAAATCGACATCGAAAACTTTGTTCCGCGCCCGGCAGCGGCTGTTCAGCGTAACCGTGACAATTTCTGTTTCTCCGTTTGGATTGGCTGTGAAATAGAGTATTTTTGCCCCTTTGGCGCTGCCGGCGAGATTGTATTCACGGTCGCGTGTTATACTTTTTACAGCGAATCGTTTTATGAACGATTTGCCACTTTCCAAGTTGCGATAAATCATGTTGTACACCATGCGTTCATCGCCTTTTTTCCAGACGGCGGCATAAATTATATCCTTGCCGATGAAAACTTTCGGGGCAATTTTCACCACTTTGAAAGTACCGTTTTGCATGAAAACGATGACATCGTCTATTTCTGAACATTCACTGATTAGTTCATCTTTTTTCAGACTGTAACCAATAAATCCATCAGTCCGGTTGACATATAATTTTTGATTCGCCACAGCGACTTGCTGCACCGCAATCGTGTCAAACGTACGAATTTCAGTGCGCCGTTCGCGGCCCTTGCCGTATTTTTCTTTCAAATTTTCAAAATAGTTGATGGCAAATTCGGTCAGGTATTTCAGATTGTGGCGCACTTCTTTCATCTCACTTTCCAGTGCGCCAATCAGTTCATCAGCCTTAAATGAATTGAATTTTGAGATGCGTTTGATGCGAATCTCAGTGAGGCGGAGGATATCGTCTGTGGTCACTTCCCGCTTAAGCAGCTTTTTAAAAGGATCAAGCCCGCGGTCGATCGCCTCAAGAACAGCTTCCCAGGTTTCACATTCTTCGATATCACGGTAAATCCTGTTCTCGATGAATATTTTTTCCAGCGAACTGAAATGCCATTTTTCCGCCAGTTCGGTCAGCCGGATTTCCAGTTCCTTTTTTAATAATTGCACCGTCTGTGCTGTCGATGTTCGCAGCATTTCGTCGACACTGATAAAACAGGGCTTTTCATCGACAATAACGCAGCAGTTAGGTGAAATGGAAATCTCGCAGTCGGTAAAAGCGTAGAGCGCATCGATGGTCACGTCGGGCGACACACCGGATGGCAATTCGATCTGAATTTCAACATCCTGCGCCGTGTTGTCGACGACTTTTTTGATTTTGATTTTACCATTATCGTTGGCTTTGACGATAGAGTCCATCAATCCTGTGGTGGTCGTGCCATAGGGAATATCGCGAATGATTAGCAGGCGTTTGTCCGTCGATTCGATTTTTGCCCGCACACGAATTTTTCCGCCCCGCTGGCCGTGATTGTAATTTGTAAAGTCCGCCAATCCGCCAGAGGGGAAATCGGGCAGAATTCGCGTATCGTTGCCTTTGAGAATTTCAATGGATGCGTCGATCAATTCGATAAAATTGTGGGGCATTATTTTGGTTGCCAAACCAACAGCGATTCCTTCGGCGCCCTGCGCCAGAACCAGCGGGAATTTAACCGGCAGCAGAACCGGCTCTTTTTTTCGCCCGTCGTAGGAAAGCTGCCATTCGGTTGTTTGCGGGTTGAAAATTACTTCCAAAGCAAATTTTGACAGCCGCGCTTCGATGTATCGCGCCGCTGCAGCGCGGTCGCCGGTGCGCGTATCGCCCCAATTTCCCTGTGGTTCGATGAGCAGCTCTTTTTGCCCCATATTCACCAAAGCATCCCCGATAGCCGCATCACCGTGTGGGTGAAACTGCATCGTTTGCCCGATGATATTTGCAACTTTGTGAAAACGGCCGTCGTCCATTTCTTTCATCGAATGAAGAATCCGCCGCTGCACGGGTTTCAAGCCATCAAAAAGCGCCGGTACCGCTCGTTCAAGAATAACATAAGATGCATAATCCAGAAACCAGCTTTCATACAAGCCATCCACATGGATCAGCTCGTGCAGAACATCGCCGTTATTGCCGTTGGTCGCAGTTGGATTATTATTATTTTCCATTTTGCTCATCCGCTAAATCTTTCTCAATCCTTAAGTTCTCGATAATAAATTCCTGTCGTTCCGGAGTATTCTTGCCCATATAATAACTCAACGTTTTTTCGATTGGTGCATTTTCTTCGATCAATACGGGCACAAGGCGAATATCTTCATTGATAAAATTGCCAAATTCGCTTGGTGAAATTTCGCCCAATCCCTTGAAACGGGTGATTTCAGCACTTTTGCCGATTTTTTCCATCGCGACTTGTTTTTCCGTTTCGTCGTAACAATAAATCGTTTCCTTTTTATTGCGCACCCGAAAGAGCGGTGTTTCGAGAATATACAAATGGCCGCTGCGCACCAGCTCCGGGAAAAATTGCAGGATAAAAGTTAGCAAGAGCAGGCGGATATGCATGCCGTCAACGTCGGCATCTGTGGCGATGACCACGTTGTTGTAACGCAACCCCTCGATGCCGTCCTCGATATTGAGGGCGTGCTGCAACAAGTTGAATTCTTCATTTTCATAAACGATTTTTTTTGTCAATCCGAAGGAGTTGAGCGGCTTGCCGCGCAAGCTGAAGACAGCCTGCGTATCGACATCGCGCGATTTTGTGATCGAGCCGCTCGCCGAATCCCCTTCAGTGATAAACAGTGTCGTTTCGAGCTGTTTATTGCCGCGTTTATCGTTTAAATGAGAACGGCAGTCACGCAGCTTTTTGTTATGAAGATTGGCTTTTTTCGCTCGCTGATTGGCCAACTTGCGAATACCAGCCATCTCTTTACGTTCCTTTTCCGATTGCTGAATGCGTTTTAACAGCGCTTCGGCGATATCGGCATGTTTGTGTAAATAGTCATCGAGGGCTTTTTTTACGAAATCATTAATCCATGTGCGCAGTGTGGGACCGTCCGGGGCCGTCGTTGTAGAACCCAACTTTGTTTTTGTCTGCGATTCAAAAATCGGTTCTTCGATACGCACGCTAATGGCGCCAACGATCGCCTGGCGAATATCTGTTGCGTCAAAATCTTTCTGAAAAAATTCGCGCACTGTTTTTACAAAAGCCTCACGGAAAGCATTTTGATGCGTGCCGCCCTGGGTGGTAAATTGCCCGTTGACAAAGCTATAATACTGCTCGCCGTACTGTCCGCTGTGCGTTATCGCCATTTCGATGTCATCCCCTTTGAGATGAATGATCGGATAACGCATATTGTCGGTGTCGGCTTTACGTGAAAGCAAATCGAGCAGACCATTTTTGGAAAAATATTTCTTGCCATTAAAATTGATGGTCAAACCGGAGTTGAGATAGGCATAATTCCACAGCTGGTTGTCGAGAAAATCGGGGATGTAGCGAAAATTTTTAAAAACTACGGCATCGGGCACGAACGTAATCAGTGTGCCGTTGCGGTTTGTTGATTTACCGATTTTGTGGTCTTTGGTAATCTCGCCCTGATGAAATTCTGCGACCTTGTTTTTGCCGTCGCGGATCGATTCGACCATAAAAAAATTGGAAAGCGCATTCACGGCTTTGGTGCCGACGCCGTTCAATCCCACCGATTTTTTAAAAGCTTTGGAATCGTATTTTCCGCCGGTATTTATTTTCGCGACACAGTCGACGACTTTGCCGAGCGGTATGCCACGGCCATAGTCACGCACTGTGACTTTGTGGTCGGAAATCTTGATATCGATGGTACGGCCGAAGCCCATCACGTGCTCGTCGATACAGTTATCGATGATTTCTTTTACCAGCACATAAATGCCATCGTCGGGGCTGGAGCCGTCGCCGGTTTTGCCGATATACATGCCCGGCCGCATGCGAATATGCTCGCGCCAATCCAGCGAGCGGATATTTTCTTCGGTGTATTGTACGTTTTCCATAATCCTCATTCGTTGGTTGATTATCATGCAACCCTGACAGGATTTGTAATCCTGTCAGGGTTATTTTTCGTTAAATCGGGGCCATTTTGAGAGGCGATTGAAGATTGCCTGTTTGCAGGACAAAACTTAAATCTGATAAAAATGATTAGATATGATAACAGATTTCTTCTCACAAATCAAGAAAAAAATGGTGGAAATTAATACAGTAGTTCGGGAATGAGTTGCGTTATCGAGTTGTTGCGCAAATTTGAGAAATTAATTGTTATTTATTTGTATTCGCCAATTTTTTAAATAGTACTCTTGGGGATTTGGAATTAGTAATGCTTTACTTCTATTAAACAACTTAAATCTTCTTTTCTGGATTTTTGCCTTAAATACTTCAAAGTTGGTGATTGGTATTTTTTCTTTCTGATCAAGGGCTATGATATAATTTTTATCAAATAACGACTCTAGCAGTTTGTTGATTTTTTCATCGTTATAATTTAATAACTTTAACAGATTAATAAATTTTGAATACTCAATAACATAATTAACCGCATCATATTGAATTTTTAAGAATATTTCTTCAATTTCAGGGAATTCGGCTTTTAATTCTGCAACTAAATTTTTTCTCAAAAAAAGCGAATATGCTTCTATTGCATAATCAAAATCTTCAGAATTTATTTTTATGTGGTCATTGTTAACGGCAGATTCAAATATTTTTGTAAACATATAAATTAGATCTCGAGGGCGGGCAACAATCAGTTTTTTAATTATTTCGAATGGATCTTGATTAAATTCAGCAATTTCAAAATATTCATTCCATACTTCTTGTATTAGATCTTCTTTTTTTAAATTTAAACTAAATCTAAATCTTTCCTCAATTAAATGTTTTAACAGACTCAAGTTTTTTGACCAATCTATTTCATAAGATCGAATGATTAGCTTGTCGGGTTCTCTAGAAAATTTTAAGACATAATCAAAAATATCCTTACGTAATAGAATGATTGTATTACTTTTAAATGGAGTTTTATCAGTGTTTTTAATTTCATCTTTAAGTTTATTGCTATACTCTAATGATCTTGCAATAGAAAAACGGACTATTAGTTAAGTTATGCAGCGATTTTTTGTTTTGCGAATTCAATAGGACTCATATAACCCAGTGAAGAATGCAATCTTTCACGATTATAGAAGACTTCAATGT
>QQUE01000005.1 GCA_008501765.1 Calditrichota bacterium | reverse complement strand
GCACTTCTTTTGAATTCTGCGCTGTAACGACGGCGACTTTGTTTCTTGTTCATTTTTTAAATTCTCGGTTAGTGATATGGGATTCACACTAACTTAACATTGTGTCCGTAAAAATATAGCAATATCACTGACTTATTTGGATAACCAAGGAAAGCACTTAACAAAACGATGAAAAAATTGACTTTAGAATTCGAGACCAACGAGCGTGGATTTACCCTGATTGAAACGATGATTTCGCTCGCAATTATCGCAGTTATTGGATTGGCATCGTTTACACTTGTAAAGCGGGCTGTCGCAGCACGGAAAACGCATACCACGGTAACCACAAAGTTGACACAGTTTTCCAAAGCATTTTCGATCATTTCACAAGATATAACAAATACAAAATCAGTTGCTTACGGTAACTTCTCGGGCACGCAAGATTCGCTTGTTTTAATTGGAAAAACAAAAGAGAATCCGGCTGATACCCAGCTTCAGAAAATAAGCTACCGCGTTGAACATTCAGGTCAACAAGATAAACAAAACCTCCGAAGAATCACCCGGGATTTTACAGGTAAAAGCAATTCACTTGTGTTATTGACTGGATTTGAAGTGATAAAATTTTCATACCTTCAGCAATATTCTGACGGCAATAGATGGGACAGCGAGTGGGACGAAGACGGTTATTTGCCCCTGGCGGTCAAACTGAACCTGGAGGATAAATCCGGGACACGGCAAAAAGAACTGCTTTTTCCTGTGCGAGTACAACGACAGATTAAATTATGAAACTCGACCAAGGAATATGTTTTAGAAAGAGAGAGCAGAATTGACACTGAGTTTGTCGAAACGGGAGAGATAGCAAGATCGCGCATTCAATGCGGTAAAAACGCGTCAATCGACAAGTTCAGACAGCCGTTCCCAACTCACTTTCCGACCAGATTAATAGTGTCGTTTATTATTAACACAAATATCTGACAAATGAAATCAGCAGAAAAAAGGCCACAAATAGTTTTCACAATCAAAAACCAGCGCGGCAGTCTTTCGATTACCTCCCTGTGGACACTTGCGATTTTAAGTATTTTAGCCATTGGATTGGCAAAAAATACGATCATGGGTTTGCGATTGGACAGTTACAGTCTGCGAGCCAATGAATCAGCCTGGTTAGCGAGAGCTGGAATTTATCACACTGTTGCAATTCTGCTGGATGATGTCCAGGATGATTCCACAAAATTTTACCATAGCTTTTCAGATGACTGGGCGAACAACAAATCATTTTTTAAGAAAGTGCCCTGCGGTGATGGCTTCTTTGAAATTGCCTACACATGCGAGGGCGACTATGGAAATATTTCCTATTTTTATGGGATACAAGATGAAAACAGAAAAATAAATATTAATAAAGTGCCTGTGTCAATACTACAAAACTTGCCCGGAATGAATCAGGAAAAACTCGCTTCATTATTGGACTGGCGTGACAGAAACGACGACAAAGAACCCGGAGGCGCTGAACAAGATTATTATCAACGCCTTCCCTTTCCCTATATTTGCAAAAATGGCGAGATTGATTTTTTGGAAGAACTGGGATTGGTGCAAGGAATATCGGCCGAGGATGTTCAGAGTTGGCGCTCCCTGATTACCATTTACGGCAGTGGCAGCGTTAATATCAACACGGCGTCAGTGGAGGTGTTTGTCACCCTCGGCATACCGGAGGAGCTCGCAAATAAAATCGTGGAATTTCGTTGGGGAAAGGATGCGATACCATCGACAGATGATGACAATATTTTTCGAAATGGAAGGGACATCGCGACTAATCTAAGTAAAAACATGAAATTGCAACAAGAAGAACAAGTGCTTATTCAGCAATTGGCCGGCGAGCTTCTTTTGGATGTTCAGTCATCGCACTTCCGGATCCAATCAGTGGGTTTAACAAAAAATTTGGCTGTCAATTATAAAATCAAAGCGGTGGTGGAACGCACAAGCAGCAAATCAATTGAAATTGTGCACTGGCAAGAAGGTGAATAACTAAAACGGGTGATCATGCTTGACTTGATTGAAAATATAAATTTGGAAAAATATAACGCTCAAAATGTTGTTCCTGTTTCGACAATTCGAAAATCGTCATTGCCGAATTTTTTTTCGAAGTCAAAACAGCGGATTGCAATCGAGTTTGATACCAATCTGGTTAAAGTTATTTTGGTCGACAACGCAAACTCACCCGATTCAGCGCGATATGTCAAGGTCAAATTTCTTCCCGACGACTGTGATATTAATATAAAAAAAGCACTCGAAGACCACATCAGGGAAACAGGAATTCATAGCAAAATTCATACATCAATCGCTGTCCCGCGGCACCTCGTTCATGCAAAACTCGCTCGTGTTCCCAGCCATGATCCTGCAGAATTGCAGGATATGATCCGCTATCAAGTCGAGAATGAATTGCCACTTCCCTTAAAAGATGTCGTGTATGATTTTCGCGTTGTATCCCGGGAGGATGACGGTTATGCACACGTCATGATCGTCGTCGCCCGGCGAGCTGAAATTGAACGTTACGCCACAATTGCCCGCAGCGTCGGACTAATAATCGATGCCGTGGTGCTGACATTTGAAGCAATTTACTACTCTTTTTTAAAATTTTTCGGAAAATTACCGGAAATCTCAACCCAATGTATCGCCCTTGTTGACGTCGATTTTTCAAATGCCAATATCATCGTCATTGACCGGGGTGAGCTGATTTTTTGTCGAAGTGTGAAGGGTGGTGTCAATCACTTAATTGAAAACATGGTCAGTACAAACCGTGAAAAAAGCTACAATAATTGGTTGATTGGTCTGACGCAAGGAGTATCGGATACACTCCAAGTTTTCAAACAAGAAAACGTCTTTGCCCGTGTTGAGCATATAATATTAAGCGGTTGGTTGCCAAAAGTACATTTTATAACAGAATTTATGACCAGGCAACTCGATATGCCGGTGGCCTGGTTTGATACGGCTGTTCCATTGGAACATCTCGTCGAAACCGGTGTAGACGGCGTGAAAAAAAACTGGTTCTCGGTTTCCGCATTGCTGGGAATGGTATGTGAAAATCCAGGTACTTTTATGGATCTTCGTACTGAGAATGACAAGAAAATCAGCAAAATGCGAAATACAGTTCAAAAGATGTCACGGCTTTTGGGACTAATCGTTTATATCGTGCTGTTATCTATCATCACCTTTGAAATTGCGCTCCATTTACGAGATGGCGCCATCGTCGAATTGCAGGATAAAATTCATGCTCTGAAGCCCAACCTCGAATCCTTCCAACGCGCCAAAAATCTGGATTCAGAAATCAACAAACGATTGGGAGGGAGCGAATACACCGCAACTATAATTTCACAATTATTCGAGAAGCTGCCCGCACCTGTCAAACTGCGATCGGTTACATTTTTAAGAGGTGACAAACTCATCGTGCGCGGGACTTCGGTGAGACTTGCTGATATTTTCAATCTGCCACAGATATTTGAAGGGCAACCCGCGTTTACAACCGTAAATATAACTTCAGCGGATCGCCGTGTTCTTGCCGATGCCTCCGAAATTGTCGAATTTGAACTTAATATTAAACTGAAAAAGAAAGGCCACTAATTTGTTTAACTTCTCCACTGACATCGTAGATTTCCTTAACAATTTATCTGCACGCGAAAAAATCCTTGCGGGAATCACCGGGCTGGGTCTATTTCTGTTTTTATTATTTCACTTTGTCTATTTGCCTCTGTTTGATCGATGGGAGGTTTCAAATCAACAACTCGTTAATCTGCAACACCAATACGCAAAAGCACTGCGCACGTCAAATAATGCCAGTTTAAATAAACAAAATACAGCGCAGAGCCCCCAGAATGCGCAGGCCGCGAGTTCACCAATTGCACAATTTTTAAAGGATATTGAAAACGCCGCCGGAAACCACGTGCTCATCAACCGATTTCAGCCCTACAGTCCGGCACGGGCACAAAACCGGCAACAGACCCGAAAGAATAAATCAGATATCATCACGCTGCAGGTTGAGATAGATTGCATTGGCGAGCTACCGGCATTAATCGCATTTATCCACAAAATCGAACAAAGTGACAATTATACCAGAGTTCGTAATTCGTATTTTGCGCCCGCAAAGCAACGCAATGAAAAATTAAAATGTCAGATAACTGTAACCCGGCTTTTTTCTGTCTGAATAATGAACAAGCAATTCAAAAAAAATCTGATAGAGATTACCCCCGAAGATAATTTAATGGAGAACGGCCATCTGCATACCAGGGATAATTTAGCACCAGACACGTCATCTTTCCTCTCGTTGGTGTTGCAAAAATGGCGTTTTTCGCCTGCAACCTGGTTTGCCGAATTGATCAACATGCAGACCTGGCGCAAAGAGCCTTTAAAAAACGCAACCACTTCTATGGTGTTCCTTTGCATAATTTGTTCAGTTTTAGCCATCCTGTTTCTCCTAATGGAAGCGTATTCTATAAATAAAATTGTGCAAACCCCTGAATTTCCCGGAAACCCGCTACCAGCAACAGTTCAAAAACCGGAAGTTACGAACAGAAATAATAACAATATATTCGCAAGCCGCCCATTTTTCCATAGCGAAAAAACGGCTGGGAACGCCTTCTCAGCGCCGGTCAATGCAGCCACAGTTTTAGGGTTAGCACAACGCTACACTTTGCTGGGAATTATCAGTGGGCCAAATCCCCAAGCCATCGTTCGGGAAAACAGCGGCAACAGTTCTCTATTTCTTACAACGGGAAACAGGATAGGAGATTATATAATAAAAGAAATTCATTCAGATAAAGTGATTTTAATACGGGATGGAGAGAAAGTGGAATTAACTTTATGATTTTTCACAACAAGCATTACCACAGGAGTCCAACTATGCAAAGATTAATCAGATCACTCATTTTACATATGCTGGCACTTCAATTAATTATAAGCATGATTTTTTCCTCGCACAATTTAATCGCCCAGCAGAAAATGGTCAGCCTGAATTTTAAAAATATGGCCATTCATGATGTGTTAAAAACTCTCGCCTCACAAGGTGGTTTAAATATTGTAACCAGCACAAGTGTCAAAGGATCGGTCACCGTTTTTGTTGAAAATGTTGCTGTGATGGATGCATTGCGTCTCGTGATCGAGATGCAGGGTCTGGCCTATTACCGGTCAAAGGATATCATCAAAGTTATAACCGCAGAAGAATATCAAAACCGATTTGGCAAAGCATATATAAATCCGCTGCAAACAAAAGTATTTCGTTTGCACAACACCAGCGCAGAACAGGCTTTAAAGTCTATTTTCCCACTGAAATCCAAAGGCGGGAATGTCATAGCTGATACCCGGAGCAATAGCCTGATCGTTGTCGATTTACCAGCCATCATCCGGACGATTACCCAGGTTATTCAACGAATTGATATCCCGTTGGACAACCGGACTTTCAGCCTTTCCCATATTCCTGCATCCAGTCTCGTTACAACAGTAAAAGATATGCTCTCATCCGGGGGGGATGTTTCCGCCGACGACATGACCAACCAGTTGTTTGTCCGGGATAGCGAAGAACGCATTGGGCGAGTTGAAATGCTTGTAAAAGAAGCAGATTTTCCAACGACAACCCGGATGGTAACTTTCACCTTGCAATATGCCAGCGCCGAAGCCATTTTACCAAAAATTCAGGAAAAACTTTCAGCCGGTGTCGGCTGGGCTACGGCAGATAAATCGACAAATAAAATCTTTGTCACCGACTTGCCCAGCGCTCTCAACAATCTCAAAGCATTTGTCGCTGAATTGGATAAAAAAACACGTCAGGTTCTCATCGAAGCCAAAATCATTCAGGTTGTGCTCAATGATAAATTTAAAATGGGCGTCGATTGGACCGCCGTATCCAAACGACTTACCGGTGGAACATTCAGCTCAACGTTTCGCATCTTGTCCGATACCGACCCCGGGATCAGCTATCAGCAGGCCGGTGTTGATGCAGGCGAATTCACATTGGGAGGGCTGATCGAAGCCCTCAGCACCATTGGAAAAAGCGACCTGCTTTCCAATCCCAGAATAACATGCGTTTCCGGGCAGGAAGCCAAATTCATCGTTGGCAGCACAATTCCTTACAAAACAGTTGATTTCCGTGAGAGCAATGGTGTCATCAAAACTTTTGAAAAGGTGATCACCGTCGAAGTTGGCGTCAAATTAAATGTAACACCGATTATCAATGATGATGATTTTATTACGATGAAAATCATGCCTGAAGTTAGTGAGGTCACAAGTTATATCGATAATATACCAATTATTGACAAATCCGAATCTGAAACGACTGTCATGGTCAAAGACGGGGTGACTATCATAATCGGCGGCCTGATCCGCGATCAAAAAATTGTCAATGAGTCGAGAGTTCCTCTTTTGGGCAGCGTTCCGCTTCTCGGAATACCATTCCGCAGTAAAAGCACGAGCAAAGTTAAAACCGAACTCATAATTCTGTTGCGCCCGCAAATTATCTCCGGGGACGTAAACATGGGGACAAATTAATGCCGGAGTACCTCCTTTGTTGGAAGGCAGGAAGTAAACATTTTTCCGAAAAATTGGCTTCGTTTCTTTCGAACAGTTCCACAGAACAGAAAATGGCGCTGTCCTAACAATGCCTGTCAATTTAAATGCCTGCCTGAATTTAAAATCAGACGACAAAAACTCACACATCCTTAACAATTTTTAATCTACATAAACACTTCTTAATTCAGCACAAATATGAACACCTATGTAATTATCATTACGTTCGGAAGCATGGTGGATTCTGCTTAAAATGAAAAAATTTGGTTCACAAATGGTGCTTTTGGCAAGCTGATATCGCCAGGCGAAATTCATTCATCCACGCAAGGAAGATAATTTCAAATCTCAGCAAATGCTACCAGGTACGAATGAGTATTTCTATTTGATTTCAGTCAATGGAAAATCAGAACCGGAGAAAAGTTTTGTGAATATTGCGATATAGACTTCGATTGAGGCAATCGATTTGAAGGCATAAATTTTAAAAATTCACCACAGTATCAGACTTAAGAAAAATTAATTTACATAAACACTCTTTAATCCAGCACTACCATATACTTAGATGTAATTAATATCAGTCTTAAAAATAATTAATATTTCGAAAACAGGATCAAGATTACATTTGGGTAGCATAAGGGACTAAGCTCACCATTTTTTTAATTTCGATTCACAGACAGCACCTTTTCCATCGACTACTGCAATTTACCGATTCCGGTTTTTAAAAAGAGAATACTAATCGAAATTAATCCTTCCACGCAATGGATTTGCACTTCAAAACAACGTAAATGTTCGTTTCCACAAACGAGTATTTGCCCGACAGGCTATTCGCCATTAACCTTAAACTTTATTCGGATGGGAGGTTTTGAGATCACTGCTTACAGGCATTAGCTGATGGAATCAGCACAGACTTAATTTCGAAGTACAAATCCTAAACTCACATCACCCCAGGACTTTAACAAGGAGAATCAGATGGGGAAATTAAACAGAATAGTGCGCTTAACAACGCTTGTTATCGGGTGTGCGATCACATTTTCAAGTTCAGTGATTGCACAGATTACTGTGAGCGGTAAACTCTACTCAGGTAGAAAAGTTAGCGGCGCACCTGTGTTTGGAGCCAATCCACTCACCGCAGCACAAGTGGCCGGTGCAAAAATTATAATCCAAAATCAACACTCTGGCGGCGCTTTTATCGTCAATGGTTCGATTGCAGCAGGAAACACCTGGGAAGCCACTATTCCCGCAGCTTCAATCCCTGGCGATTTCATCGCACTGTTCGTCGCTCCTGATCACGATGTAACCAGTCGTGAATTTGCCATCGACGCCTCTGGACAAGTAACGCATCCGAAGCAAGATGCAAGCGGAATTGTCCTTTCCACAGATGGAACAGCGATCGATGCTTATTTACCGCCATTTTATAAAAACTACGACGGAACGGCATCACCAGATGAATTGCCTTTATCCAGCTTGATGGTTCTCGGATTTTATGACATGTATGTCAATGGCGAGCCCGATGGCCCTGACGAAGACAAGCTTTTAAATGGCATAACGTTTTATGTAGAAGATCCTTCTGGTACAATACATACAGGTGTTACCGGATCACAAACTGAATATGGTCCTTATACCGCGCCGGATGGCCAGACGTTCGCTATCAATGAGCTGGACGGTATGTATTATTTTTCAGATTTGGTTCCTGGCGAACTCGAAGTGTGGTCTGATCCTTCGACAGTCACATCTGCCAAGAACACACATATTCCTTCACCGGGTGATGCGGGCTGGGCAACAGCAGACCATCGCTTTATGTTTAATGACGGCGACCGCGAGTGGTATCTTAATTATACCGAAGAAGGTGGCAAGAAGTGGGACCCTAAAGTTTTGCCTGGCGTTGTCGGCGGCGAAGCCGTCTGGCATAGCTATGTTGAAAAATTGGGTGCTGACCTGGGAAGCGGCAGCTATACAATCAGCGGTTATTTATCAGACGCTGACAAAGCCAATCTCGATCCGGATGAACCATTTCCAATTCCTGGTGTCGATAATCCGGGTGTTACGCTGAACGAAGAATTGCCGAATGGTCTGGTTATCTTGTTCACCAATGGCGAAGCGGATGCAGTTCATCCTTTAGCAACTGCAGAATGCGGCATAGGTGGGCCTGAGGGTAAAGACGGTTATTTTGAATTCACTAATGTGCCTGTCGGCAATTACAAAATGATGATGTTTGATGTACCTTTGAAATATGTTTGGTCGCAAACACAAATAAACATTGTCAACGCTGACGTCCATTATCCCACAAACAACTTGCTCGTCCCCCGATTCTTTGGACGCGCACAGGGATATGTAATGGAACCAATGGAATCCGGCGATGTGCAAGATCCTGATTTGCCTGCAGGTTACAAGGCAGTGCCAAATGCAGAGCTTCACCTTCGCTACAAATCCGGTTCTATTAAAAAAGTCGAAACCAGTGGCACGGACGGTTGGTACAATTTTGACACGCTCGCAGAAATTGAAGTTGTTGGCCACGTTGATGTGCAGCTCCCATCCGGTTATCGTGGGCATGAAGTTACCGAAGATTTCTGGCCTGGAGGCAAGGACCCCTTGCATCCGAATTATGTTCCACCTGTAACCGTTACACACAACTCCTCAAACCGTTATATCCAGTGGTTGACAGCGAACTATAATGCCCCTCTTTATATGGAAAAAATTCCTGTCAGCGAAGGTGATATCCGCGGTTACGTCTGGAATGATAACCTCGAAAGAGCCGCATGGCTCGGTGATGGCGATTATGATCCCCACGAAGAACGCTTGCTGCACGGTGTTACTGTTGAGCTTTGGTCAACTGACACTGTGCCGGTTAAATTAGACGAAACAACAACCGGTGTGGTTGATAATGCTTATTTGATTTCGTTAGGTTGGGGTGAACCCTATACCTGGTCTGACATGCCGGATGAATTCGGCGGTGTTTATGCCGGGCCACAAATTGGCTTTTATGAATTCAGAGGATTAACACCGGGTACAACTTACAAAGTTAAAGTCATTGCCCCCGCTGGTTATTCTCCTTCTGATAATGCACATCCGCTGGGTGAAGCGACCATCACGGTTGCTGCTGCCACAGGATCTGATGTCAATTTTGGTTTAAATACTGTTGCACCCTTAGCCGGTGAAATCGAAGGCGGTGTTTTTGATGATGTTTTCGTTGATCCTAACGGCGGCGCACGCACAGCTGATCCAACGGATCTCCAAAGCTTGCTTCATATGGAAAAAGCTGGAGTTCCTCACGCCCCTGTAGCAGTTTATGATCATCTTGGCTATTTGCTTGGCGTAGGCATTATGGGTAATCCGTTATGCTATGCAGGTGCCCCGGATATCCCTGCAGGTCATCCTGATTATACCGGACCAGGCGTATCGCAGTGCTCGGCGTGCGATCTGGCTTACGACACGACTCAAAAACCGGAAGTTGAACGCCGATTCGCACCGGGCGTTCACCTTTATAACGGTAACGACATTGCATTCCAGCGCGGTGAAGACCTCAATTGCAATGGTATTATGGATGCTGGAGAAGACGTGAATAATAACAGCGTTCTCGATCCAGGCTTCTGGCCGGATCATCCTGACTGGGGTTTTAATCCCAACTATATTCCTATGGCCTTACCCTATATTTTTGGCCAGGGCGGGTACAAATTTGAAGCCGATTGGTCACTTATGCCTGCCGGGGCCTTGCCTGGTTTGTTAGCGCGCAATTTTGCGCTTCCTGACAATGCACCGGTAATTACCAATCCTGGCGCTGGCGCGCGGACACCGAATCCAACTATGGTCACTGTTGGTCAGGTAATCCGCATCACTGGTTTAAACTTTGGTGATTCACAGGGATACAGTACCATTTCTGTTTCCGGGACAAAACTTCCTGTCGTTGAATGGACTGATACTTACATCGACGTACAGATTCCTGATAATGTATTTGGTGGTGGAATTGTTGTCGCAACATCAACCGGGATTTCAAATTCCATAATTGTACGTGTGAATATGACTGCTGCATTTGAAAGTTATATTTTCCCACGTATAGTTTTTGCTGATCCTGATTACACAGGACCAAGCAAGGGCAGCCTGGAAAGACCATTCAAGTCAATCGACGAAGCTATTGAAAACCTGCCTCATGTTGCAGGAATGCGCTACATTTATCTTTTCCCTGGTGAGTATAAAGAGCGGATTCATCTCTATCAAAGCAACATTTCTCTGATTGGCTCCGGACCACACGAAACCATTATTAATGCCCTCAATGGTCACGCGCAAATTGCCGGACCCGGGCCCTTTCAAGGTTTGGGAACAGCAGTCCGCATTGGTAAGCCAGGAAATACGGGTGGCAAAAAGAATATCATGATCAGCAACTTGACCATCACCGGTGGTTCGGTGAGCAAAGAAGAAATTGGTGCCGGCATCTTCGTCGATTATGGTAACCAGGGTATCGACATTAACAACTGCGTGATTCGCGACAATGCAGGCAATTATGGTGGTGGTATTTGGACGCATCGTTCTGTTACTGACGTAAAAATCTGGTCTAATATCATCGCGCGTAACGGCAACTTTGGCGGCTATGGCGGGGGTATCAGCACTTGTGACGAACCAGATGGCTACGGTAGTATACACCTGGATCCCCATCATGCCGGAGATGACCTGTTGCCAGGGCCTCCACCCGGAACTTGGGAAATCTACAATAACCTGCTTTATCACAATTGGTCGGCCGATTATGGCGGCGCAATCTGCATCTATGAAAACAAAAGCCATATGAAAATCTACGGCAACGTAATGCTTGATAATGTTGCTGAAGACCATGGTGGCGCTTTGTTCTTCGAAGAGAGCGGACCGGCAGACGTTTATAACAACGTATTCTTCCGCAACTACTCACCAGATGATGGCGGCGCAATCAGCTTTGAGGATGTTGGCGATACGCTTTCGCATGTCAATATTTACAATAATCTCTTTGCTGAAAATATCGCCGATGATCGCGGTGAAAACCATGCTCGTGGCGGCGCTCTTGCCTTTGATGACACGTTCTACGCAAAAGTATTCAACAACACTTTTGTTGGAAATATAGTCGCTGGCGCTCATTATCCTGCTGGAGGCGGTCTTGATAGCGAACGTAACGGTCATGAATATGCACTCGGCCAGGATTTTTATGTGGCTCCGGGATTCAGTGATCCAAAAATTTATAACAATATTTTTTGGAATAACTGGCGTTTAAATTATGATCTGGACACTGGTTTTGAAGCATGGTTTGGATACAGGCATGGTGAAAACTACGTTTGGAGCGAAGATGAAATGCATGTGGATAATCCGCACCTGCAAGGCGAATGGCAAAGTGAAAACGACTCTGAGAGTTTTACTTATGTCAAAGACAACCTGATCCGCGGCGGTTATTTGAATGGTCCCGGCAACTTTGACCTCGACCCCATGTTTGTTGATCCTGCTGGTCAAAACTGGCGCCTTACTGCAGGTTCTCCAGCGATCGATAAAGCCGAAGGATCATCAGCGCCGGCAGTCGATCTGGAACTGTTCCCCCGCACACCAAACGGCGGCATGGTTGATCTTGGTGGTTTCGAATGGCAGCCAACGCCTGGCACTGTTGTTCGTATACCGGCCGGCATCAATCGGCTTGTTAAACTGCCAACACCAGGGTCTACATCAATGTACGATTAATTTTATATAGGACACATCTCAACTAAGATGTGTCCTGTTTCTTTGCTAAAATTTTATTGATTAGGACCTTAGCTCCGTTGATTAAACTTTAAGGCTCTGATTATTAAAGTTTTATGCATTTTCTTTTTGCTTCGCCGGCCGCTGGCTTTGCTTGATCAAAAAAGAAACAAAAAAATCAAGGCTGACGAAAAATCGGCTAAAATTTTGGACAATTTCCTGAATCTTTTTGAACTCGCTTCGCTCAAACAGAAAAAGATTCTTAGCGGAAATTATCCAAAATTTCTTAACGCCATTTTTCGAAGGCCACTTATTAAGGAAAAATACGGAGTTAAAGGCACAATCAAAAATTTTATTAAAACTGACATGTTGAGGAGATTAAAGCGGGCAGCAATTAACCCGCTTTTTTTATGTTGTGAAATTTCCCCTGCCATTTTTACCCAAAGGTTTAATTTAAAATTGAATGACCTCTATTCATCTGTTTTATCGATCACCTCAATTTTAATATTTTGTCCACCATTGCCAAATCGTGTATAAGTTTCAGGGTTGTGGTTTTCTCCATGAAAGCTCAAATAACATCTTCCAGTATTCCCACTCATCTCAAACGCTGTACTCAAAGTTCGTCCATCCGTAAGTTGAATATTAAATAACCTGAGTTCGATATAAGAAGAATTCAGACAAAACGAATTAATTATAGAATGTAGTCCGAAGGCGTCCCGCCGAGGATAACACACGAAACGCTCGGCGAGACGCCTTCGCTCTATTTTAATTATGATTGGTAAAGAATGTTACAGCTTACATCGAACTCACGTTAAATCCGTTTTGTAACGTTTACTCGAACTGATTTAACGTGTTTGTCATGCAAATCTGAAAAGGCCTTGATTTGGTTTATAATCCGATTTTCTGAGTGGTATTCCCAGCATACTTGGTAATCCTCGCTTTAGTTACTGTTGTTATCCGTTTTTATGGTATGTGCTGTGAGAATTGAAACGAAATTCATCTCATTGTGCGGCTTTCACTTGTTGATGAAATTCTTCAATATGTGGTGCGCCAACTTCAGCAAAATGTGTAATTCCTTCCCTTTGTACAATGTAATTAAAGCGATCGTATGTCCCGTCGTATTTAGCCATAACCGGATGTCGTTTGCATTTTAAGTACAGTAATGGCAACCTCGCCAATTCAACGCGTTGCCGTACCAAATCATTTTCAGCAACAGTCTCGGCCCTGTCAAATATTTTCCCGGCTTCCCGGATAAATTGATCCGTAAAGAGAATATCATCCGGGCGTAATCCTAAATGAATATGGGTCTCCTCAGTAACCTGGTCGTGAAGCAGATTTAAGTATTCCCGTACGAATTGGCCGCTTCTGCCATAATAGCCATACATAAAATCATCGATTACTTCATCAACATTTGCATTATCATTCCACAGCAGTTTTGCGATAACCCAGGCCCGTAATTCGGCAAACTCACCCCCTCGGCTTTGATAAGCCCCTTGCTCCATAATGCCAATTGCTTTATTGGCTTTAAACGTTTTTATGTTGGATTGCAAAACGTTAAAATTTGGATAGGGCAAGATGTAGTGGCTAAAATTTACAACATAATCCCAAATGTACAAGTGGGGAGAAATCTCGGCCCATCCTTCTAAATCTGATAAAAATTCTTTATTCTCCGGGCAGTTTTTAAAATCATGAGCGAAACAGCATTCTATGCTGCAAAGCCGGATAACCACATTTTCCCGGGGACGGGTATGGAGCAACGGTTTGCGCGTATATTGATAAGCGAGCGTGCCGACAAATTTATCCGGGAACTCGGTTTCAATTCTTTCTGCGACTTTATTTACAAACCGAACTAATGGTCCGGCTTCACTTCCTTCTTTTTCAACGATGGCCTGACAATTACTACATTGGCAGGGATTTCGCCAGTCGTTTTGAGAAACAGAATAAATAAGATTATTGGGAAAATCCTTCATGGTCTGGCGAAGGCGTGCGGTGACAATTTCAAGCACATCATCATTTGTCAGGCACAGTTGAGCACGGTCGTGGATTCTTTTACCATCAATCAAGCTGTAATATTCAGGATGTTTTTCATAAAATTCTGTCGGCGGCATAAATCTGTAGAATGTATGAACCGACCAGTACGCTTCGACCCCACCGGGTTGTTTGCGAAACCCCATCGCCCCGTTAACTTTATTTCTTGCGGCCCAATCCGGGTCAAATGCCTCAAAATAAAAATCATTTCTCACACGAATTGAAGGCGATTCTGAGTGCAATAGATGATTAAAAATATAATTATTCCTTTTTGGAATTGAGCTTACTTGTGGGGTATACCAGCGGCATCCCAACTCATTTTCCAAAAATGAGAAGACCGCGTACATAACACCACGCTGCTTTCCACCCAAAAAAAGCAAGTTTGCTTTTACATTCCGGTATGTAAAAGTTTCGCTTGCATTTTCTTGCGGGATTGAATTTAATCCGAGTAGAGCTTTGGCATGTTTATTATAGCCAACAATAATTTCGTTTGAGCCCAATTCTGTTTTATCATCCTTTATCGGAAAATCGGCTCCACTTATTTCATTGAGCCATTTTTGCAATTCTTTGGCAGCCCAAAACTCAGACTCGGAGGCATCCTTGCCTATGACGATGCTGTAGTCGGTTTTTTGATTTTCAAATAATGTGTACTCAATTCTGTGCCCTGCCTGGAATGTAATTACCGTTTGCCAATCTTTGCCATTCGTAAACGCAGCATTAATTTTCAAAGTATAATTCTGAAAATCATCACGCTCTAATTCCAGATTCATCTTATTTTTTTGTGACCACTTCTTTTCCCAAACCAGAGTTTGATTCAGCCCATCCAAATACAATTCAAGCTTTACTGATTTAAACAAATGGTTAATTACTGATTCATTTTGCATGAATCTCAGTTCTGCTTCATTGCCATTAATTTGCACTACCTCGAATAGAGATTTATGATCCACAAATTTATCGATGTCAAATGGCACTATTCTGGCACAAAACCCCCAATAATTTCCCCGCTCTTCAATCTTCAGCAGAATTCTATTTAATCCTTTTTTCAAAACAATTGGAATTAAATCATCATCAGGAGTCAAACCGCGGGCGCCGGGAAAATCCCATATACGTTCCCCGTTCAGCCAGAGTCGTCCGCCATCGTTGGTGCCGAGAGCGAGCAAAAACATACCACCCACGGCGGAATGAATTTCTGTGTATGCATAGGCCGCGACAAACGATTCAGTAGAAATTAATTTATCTAAATTGACCACAGAATCCTGGACAGTAATTTTATTCCAGGCAAAAGTTGATTGATTAAAATTTACACTGTGCGCGCCTCGAAGGTCAAAATTGGCCTCTCCCCCATGTTCGCGCAAAAAATCGGTTTCGAATTCTGAAATATGTCCTTGTGTAACCTGATTTTTATCCAAAGGAAATGGGCCGCAGAGGTGCCACGTTTTCAACCATTCCCCTGAATTCAGTTTAAGCGGTTGAGCTCCACCAGGTGTAATAAATAAAATATATGCTATACAAAAAAACGCAATCCTGTAAAACTTCATGATTTCTCCACTTTCAAAATTAGTGATGATCTATCCGTCCCAGGCGATTTTGCTCATGTCATTCGGGCAATTTATTAGCCGGAATCCACCTTTTGATCTTGATGGATTCCCAATAAAAACATGTGGGAATGACAGGAAATACTAAAGTATGATAGCTTTCCGCTAGATTCTTGTACACATTCTATTCTGCACAACGGATTATTCATATGGTGCAGCGACTACAATCCAAATTGGTCCACCAGATAAATAAATGCAGCCAGTGAAGCGGTTCCCAATTCCAATTCACGGCGGTTAACCGTCGCAAAAACATCCGCCGGGCTGTGGTGAACATCAAAATAACGTTGTGAATCAGGAATAAAGCCAACGGTTGGTGTGCCATCCGCTTTGTTTAAAGGATTTATATCTGCGCCACCGTACCCTTTTTTAAGCGCAGAAATAGTGTTATCGGGAAAATATGTGAGCCAGGACTGCAATTTAGTCAAAGAGGAATCCGCACCTTTTATTCCGAACGCCCGTGGCGTAAATCCGCCAGCATCTGACTCAATGGCAATTATATGATTTTCTTTATTTTGTACGGCAAGTTCTGCATATTTTTTCCCGCCACGCAAGCCGTTTTCTTCATTGATGAACATCACCACCCGCAGCGTATTTTTCGGCTTGTACCCCAAAACTTGCATTGTCCGTAAAGCTGAAATACTGTGCATAATTCCGGCCCCGTCATCATGGGCGCCGTGCCCGGTATCCCAGGCATCGAGGTGGCCACCTACCATAATAATTTTATCAGGGTTTGTGCTGCCTTTAATTTCACCGACCACATTGTAAGATTGGGCATCCGGCAAGTTTTGGCAGTTAAATTTGAGAAAAAGCTCCAACTTCGGGTTCTTTTGCAACAGCGTGCTGAGTTTTTCAGCTGAGTGTACACCCAATGCCGCCGCTGGGATTTGCGGTGCATCGTTGGCATAACTTAATGTGCCGGTATGCGGGTGATCGTCATCTCCCGTGCTGACAGAGCGGATGACAACAGCTACCGCTCCAAATCGTGCAGCCTGTGATGGCCCGGAAGATCGCTGGTTGACTGTGGCCACATAACCACGAAACGTGTTGACAAATTCCTGTGAAAACGGTCGGTTGTAAAACACAATTTTTCCTTCAATATTTTCCCGACCGAGCTCGGTCACTTCATCGTGCGATTTAACTTCCACGACTTCTGCGCTGATACCGTTGGACGGGGTGGCAATCGAGCGGCCGAGTGCGAGCACGGAAAGATCAATTTTTCCGTCGCCATAGTGTATCGTAGCTACTTCTTTTTCACCTCGTTCCCAATGAGGCACCATCACATCTTGCAGGAATACACGATCGAATTCATACTCCTGCATCAGTTTTTTCGTCCACTCGATGGCTCCGGCTGCGCCATCCGATCCGCTTAACCGTTTAGGATATTTTTCGCATAACTCGCGCAACAGTTCATAAGTCGCACCCTTTGCCAACGTTGTTTTGTAAATTGTGTTAATAAAAGTAGAATGATTATCCTTTTCTTGTGCCACCGTGCTCGAGGCGATGAATATTAATAATGCAATAAGAAATATTTTTATTATTCGACTGAAAATCACTTTTTTCTCCATAGTTATTTTAATAGATCATATATTCAATGGTCGTGGTGAAGATATCGCACGGCTTTTTTGACAGGATTACAGGATTTTCAGGATAATTATTCAGAAAACGAACTATCCAACTTTCTCACTTTTCTTTTAACCTCTACTTGCATCTCTGCAAAATTCAGGAGCAAACCAACATCTTTTTTCGTCGCAACCAGGTAATTGACTAATTGGACTTCATGCGTTTTCATAAGCTGTCGAACGGATTTTAGTTCCAATATAATAATCCCTTCGACAACAATGTCTGCTCTAAATTCTCCTACAAGTTCAGTGTCATAATAAACGTCTATTGGCATTTGTGATTCTGCCCGCAATCCCGATTTTCTGAGTTCAATCAATAAACACTTTTCATATACTGATTCTAAAAAGCCAAAACCCATAATATTGTATACCTTGTAAGCACAACCAATAATTTTTTCAGATAGCTCTTTATGTTTCATCGTTCCCCCCTTTGGGTATTATTATTTTTCTTGTGCCTTACTTGATGAAAACAAAAATTTAGTACAAGCTTGAAGTCTTAATACCCTGAAGATCCTGTTAATCCCGTCTAACAAGACACTCCAAGCATAGTACCCGAACCAGTTACTTAGCCATCACGGCAATTTCAGCCAATTTAATATCACGAAAGTGCACATCCATTTCGCGGTTGCCGTGCAGTTGCAGGCCGATCGGTCCATTTGCCACGGCTGTTTCGGACGTGTAGGCCATCACCTTTTTGCCATTCAGCCAAACAGTGTAGTTTTGGCCGACGGCTTTGATACGCATGCTGTTCCAGTCTTTTTCTTTGAGCAGTTCTGCGATGCCCTCCGCTTCAACCGGATATCCCTTGCCACTAATGTACGGCGAGCAGGTCATGTCACGCTTTAAACTACCGGAAATGCCAATTTGAATTTGTTCTTTATCGGTGCGCAGAAAAACGCCGGAATCCACAGTGCCGTCACCCATTTTGAATTCAAGTTCCAGCACAAAATCTGTGTACGCCTTTTCCGTCCACAAAATAGAGCCTTTTTTCTCCGGCCCGTGCTGTGCCGAAAGAACACCGTCATTAATTTTCCACCAAACATTATTCTCCGGCTCTGCCCAGTTGGTGAAGTCGGTTCCGTTGAACAGAGATTGCATTTTTTGTTCATTTTCTTGCGTACAGGCGGCCAATAAAACAGAAATTAAAAGTACAGCAAATAGCTTTGAACGCATTTGGATGTTCCTTTTTCATTGAAATTAGAATGAAGGAGGTGCTGTTCGAATGATGAATTTACATGATTTAAATTAGTTCTCTAAAGATACAAAACCTTAGAGCTCATGTAATGTATTGGATAATTATAATTTATCAAGAAATATTTCCACAGCATTCCAATAGGAATTGCTATCAGCAAATTTTGACCACAGGGCCCGGGAGCCGTGATTACCCTCGGTGGTGGGAAGGTAGAATTGTTTTTCAGCGTGGGGAATCGCCTTATATATTTCCATCCACATTTCTTTTTCCTGAGCTGCGGATGTAATGAAAACAGGTTGGGTTACAAGCAATGCATAATTTTTCACATAATTTGTAAGAGGTGTTTTTGCATCGTTTTTAAAATACTCTCCCGGTGAAAAAGCCAGAATTGCAGCCACACTGTTTGAAAAATCAGCACCCAGTTTAAAAACTAAGGACGATGAATAAGAGCTGCCCCAAATAATTAATTTTTCTGATTTTAAATTTTCTTCAGCATACTTGACCGCGGCGGCCATGTCGAGATAGGCATCCAGATAATAGGTGTCGTATTTTTTCTTAACCGCGTTTTCGTGGGTGCTGTTGAGTACGCCATTAATTTTCCCGCCAGACCGCAAATCGACAGCCAAACAGGAGAATCCAAGATTATTTAATCTGGGAGCAGTTTCAATATACTCTCCCCGGCTCCATCCAGCCTGATGAAATAAAATGATAACAGGCGCTTCGGAATCTGCAGCCTCATAAAAATCCGCTGTTATTTCGAGGCCATCCAATGATTTAAATCGTACCAATTCCTGTGCTTGTAAAGAGCCGAAGCAAATTATCGAAAAAATGGAAACCAATAAAATTCGCATTCTAAATCCTTACTTTTGATGAGACCAAAATACATTTCTGCCTGATTATAGACGGCGCTTCAACAATTGTGTTTATCAAATTGTTCGAATTCACTTTTTCACTTTTAAATTCTCATTTCAACAACAATGCCTTGCGCGTCTGTATCCACGAACCCGCTTCAATTCGATAAAAATAGACACCGGCAGCGTGGCTGTTTGCCTGCCAAATCATTTCATGCTGTCCAGCCGGCAAATGCTTTTCGAACACTGTTTCAATGTGCCTGCCAAGAATATCATAAATATTTAATTTTACGAAACTTGATTTAGCAAGATAGAACTGAATTGTGGTCGTGGGATTAAAAGGATTGGGATAGTTTTGATACAGTGCAAATCGCTGTGGCATTGCAGTATTTGCAGACACGGAAACAGCGAGATCAGCCTCGCCCGGAGAGCCGTGGATCGCGTGGGAGGCTGTCCAATTTCGCGGATCACCGGGCTCGCCATTGCCACTATTATTTGTCCATGTGAGCGAATAGCCTGCGCCATCGGCGGATTCTGGCCAGGGCGATTTATCATTGTAACGCAGCGTTATGAGTGTATCAATCGTCGCAGTGGCCAGCGTTAGATTTTCACCGGCATTATCCAACTGGCCAGTAAATTCAGCAAAGGGGGCAAAACCATAGCGCTGCTGAAAATGCAACTTATCTGAGGCTAAAACGAGAAATTTACCTTCCGGTAAAATAGTTCCCGAAGGAAAAGTATAATCGATACCGCGAATAAATGAAATTAACGAAAGATTGAGCACGCTGGTGCCAGTGTTCTGCAATTCGATAAACTCAAATAATTTGCCGCTTGTTGCACCCTCATCCAGTGGATGATAATGGATTTCCGACAATAAAAGACTGCCAAGATTTTCAGAACCATAAATTTTCAACTCATGCAATGCGCTCCAATTGCCACTATCATGGATTCGTGCCAGCAGTTTTGCAGTTGAACGGACAGAAATTCGATTGCCATCGCCGAGATCAATGGCTGAGGGAGAAACAGCTCCCCCAACCATGCGTGGATCACTGCCATCCAAAGTATAAAATATCGAGCCTGCTCCACTGTTTGGATTGAGCAGTTCCAGCGTCAAACCAATATCCAAAGTCAATTCACTGTTCTGAATTTCGCGGCTATTGTTTTGAAAAATGGGTGGCTGTAAAACGGGATATAATCCCGCTTCTTGAAATTGCTGCATGACAATTTCACCGCGGCGGGGAAAATAATCATTGACAATCAGGTCGATTGCAGGCTGCCAGGCATTATTTTTCGATCGCAGCAAATCCCCCCAGCGAGCCGATTCAGCGATTATTGCCAAATCGATTTCGTTAGCACGATGGAGGAAAAGTTTTGCCACATTTTCTGCTGTCATCGCGCCATCATTGAACATGTGGCAGTAAATTCGATCCGCAAACCGCTGACGATATTCTGAATTTTCTGTGAGTTTCGCATGCAGATACTGTGGGTGAAACTTGTTAAAAGTAGTGCTTCGCAGTTCGATATTCACCCGGTCTTCATCAATCCCGGCTCCAGGGCTAATTCGGTCTACCAGTAACGTGTGTTCAGCATCGTGGTTTAAAAAAATGAAACCGTCGTTCGCCTCCCGATTAAAGATGGCATAAAAGTTATTGGGATTGCGTTCGCCGCTGAATTTGCTCACCGGTGCATCGAAATTTCCACCGTAGAAAATTGTCAGCATGTAATCGATGAGATTGTCGATATCTATCAATTTTCGACCAGATGGATCACGGGTGCCATCCGGCTTAAGACCCTGAATTCGAAAGTAATCTGGATATGTGACAAATCCTGAATTTAAGGCATCCCACACCTCGCGCCAGGCATCAAGATTTCCATCGGTCGCTTCAATATCATATAAATTAAAATTATCACCAATATCCACTTTGACGACATCGTATTCGCTCGACTTGCCGCCGAAATAACTTTCTGCAAAATTGGCTTCAGATCGTTCCTGTGTTTGAAATAATCCCCAATACAAACCATTGACGTACAAATGATAGTAGCGACTTCGGGTATAGGGCTGCCCCATCTCCCGCTGCAAATCACGGGAAAAGACATCGCGGTTCATCACATTTTCATAGATATTGCCATTGCTCCAGGCATAATTCTGACTGGCTCGCAGATCCATTTTGCGAAATCTGTCGACACCTTCGTTTTCGAACAATGGATAAACCAATTCTTCTTCCCCATATTCGACGCGGAAAAACAGACGAAAAGCATGCTTGGGGTATTCATCGTGGCGACTCCAGCCTCCGCGAATCCGCATGCCGGCATCAATGTGGAATCCGTCAGATTTGTCAGGATTGAGCAACTCAACCGAGACCGGGCGCTCCCAATCACGGCCGTGGTAAACGGCATTTACGTAAATTCCGGAATCACTGTCAAAGAGATGCTTCAGATCTGTAACCAATGAAATGCTGGGGATATCCAGCAATGCATCGTCAATGAGATCAGCATAGCGATTATCATTGGCAACTTCTGAACTGACTTCATAGCGCAAATACTGACCGTTGATACCACTGTCCGGCCATTCACCGCCCGGATGGCCCTGTGTTTTCACTTTTTCCACAAACAGATAGGAATGGGTGATTACCGCTGTATGCTGCAGGTTATTTTTCATCCCCACCGCACGAAAAACTACCCCGGGGGTATCACCGCGACCAACACTATTTTCAGGATCGATCCATATTTGTAGCGGCGCAGGCGCACTCTTTGCCGTTGCCGAGAACAGTGGATCTGATCCGTCCAAAGTATAATTGACCGTGGCGTTTTCAAAGTCTGCTGCGATATTTAAATTGAAAGCTTGTGTGTAAAAACCCCGTTCATGCGAGAGATTTAATGCCCCGGAAAATGCCGGGAACAGCACGGTGATATCAACTTTTTTTGAGACGCCGATGGATCCTTCATTATCCACTGCGATGGCCACCAAATCATATTTTCCTGTGGCTGGACTCGCCCATTGCCACGTGTAAGGCTCGGTGATATCTGCGCCAATAATTTTATCGTTGGCGTAAAACTCCACTTTTTCTATTGAACCATTGGAATCGAGGGCGGTGGCGGCGAGCTGAATATCTTCGCCGAAAGCGAACGATGCGCCATCTTGCGGAGCAGTAAATTCGACCGTGGGTGGGTTCTTGTTGGCGTGCACAATGTTTATGTAATCCAAATTAAAGCCATCACTTTCGCAAACAAAGCGCATGACTTGTTCTCCGGGCGCGAGAACTATTTCCGCAATTGTAACCGTTTCCCAGTTCTGCCAACCATTTGTGGCCGGAAAATGCACAGTGCCAGTCGCATTTTTCCCATCAAATTCCAAGTAAAAATCGCCGCCGCTGGAGGCAGATGCAATACGGAATTCGAATCTATAGCTACCGCCGCGCTGCACAAAAACCGTGAATTCGAGCCATTCACCCGGTTGCGTCCAGCCAATATTAAAACCACCGTCAGTCGTTCTTTCAATATCGACGGCTGAATCCGACCGGTATTGGCCACCATTATTGCTTTGATCGGTATCGTGGTAGGCTACGTTTTCGCCGCCGGTATCAAAATCTTCAGCCTCTATAATTCCGGGGATTGCAGCCGGACTCCCATGAAACGGGAGCTGCTGGGAAAAGAGAATTGCAGGAAAGAGAATGCCGAAGCAACACAGAATATATCTGAGCCTGGTAATACTGGATGAATACATATTCTTCAAAATGTTTCGCTCCAAAATCACTATAAAATATCATATTTTTCGTATCAACTCATCAACCATACATTTATCATCTAGTAAACCTATAAAATCATCAGGACAAAAGCAATCGCCAGATAATTAAATCATCGACTGCAGAATTATTAATTTCATTCTACCACATAACATGCGCCTTTAATCATTGACAGTCCCATTTTCACGCTGTATTTTAATCTATCGAAAAGATTATTTCCCTCAACCATTTTGCCAATAAAAAGTGGAGTACTTTTTGTCCAAAGCCAAACCCAACTTAACATTTTTGTCGCCGGCACAAATCGAAGAAATTCATCAAAATTCACTCACGCTTTTAGCAAAGACCGGGATTCGCGTTGATTCTGAGAAAGCACAAAATATCTTTTTAAATGCGGGTTGCAAAAAAATTGATGCCGCACGAATTTCCATCCCGGCCGAAATTGTCGAATCCGCCATTCCATCAGCACCGCCCACAATTGACGTCTACAATCGTCGGGGCGATCAGGCGTTTTCAATAGGGAAAGGCGCGCAATGCCGCTTTGGAATTGGCGTCACCAACTTATGGTACGAAGAGCCTGAATCCCGTAAAATTATTCCTTTCCTCCGTGAACATGTATCAAAAGCATGCCGTCTTGGTGAAAAATTAACGAATTATGATCTCATTTCAACGCCCGGCATCATTCAAGATTTACCCGCAGAGATCAGTGAACAATATGCCGCTCTGGAAATGGTGGCAAATACTGAAAAACCTCTGGTTTTGCTGGTCGCAGGCGCCACAGATTTTCGCAATGTACTCGAACTGCTGCAGCATTTGCATGGCAATTTAGCCGACCTGCCATTCCTGCTTCCCTATTTTAATCCGGTCACACCATTGGTTTTAAATGATGAAACCTCAGACAAAATTTTCACCAGCATCGAGTTCGGATTACCCATTATTTACTCCAATTATGGCATGGCTGGCGCAACGACACCGATCACGGGCGCCGGCACACTCGTCACGCTCAATGCTGAACTTCTCGCAGGCCTGGTTTTCACCCAACTCATCAAAGAAGGAACACCGGTGATTTTAGGCAGTCTGCCGGCACTGTTTGAAATGAAAAATATGATCTCAGCCTACACGCCGCAAACAATGTTACTCAACTTGGCCTGTGCTGAAATGATGGCATTTTACCGCATTCCGCACGCCGGAACTTCGGGCAGCGGCAGTGGTTGGGGCGCAGATTTACTCGCCAGCGGCACCCTGTGGATGAATCATTTAACCAGCATTTTGGGGAAAACCGGGCTGGCGCCTTTTGTTGGCGGAAATTTTGATTCCCTGGTTTTTTCACCCGAAACAGTTGTTTATGCCGACGAAATCATCCGGCAGGTGCGCCTGTTTGAAGCGGGATTTGATTTAGATGAAACTAATTTTGCACTCGAACAAATCGATTTGATTGGGCCTGGTGGTAATTTTCTCGTTTCCGAAGCAACACTCAACCTTTTCCAAAAAATGAATGAGCAACACAGCGCCATCTGGCCGGGACATACGCTGGAAAATTGGCAAGCAGGTGGAACACCACAAGCTGCAGATATTTTGCAAAAACACACGTTGGATATTATAGCTGAAATGAAACCGCCTGCCGATCATGATGAACTGATTGCAAAAGGTGAGGATTTTATTAAGCAATAATTTTTGTTATTAGCCACTGTTTTCATTGATCGAAAATGGATTAAATAGAAAGAAAAATGAGTGTTCAATCCATGCAATCCGTGGCATTTTTTTCCAAAGGAACTTCATGAAAAAATCATCTACAAAAACCGTCGGCTTTTGGTTTTGCGCCGCCCTCATCGTTGGCAACATGGTTGGCTCAGGTATTTTTCTATTGCCGGCGAATTTGGCACATTACGGCAGCATCAGCATCGGTGGATGGATTCTCAGTTTTGTTGGCGCTATGTGCCTGGCCTCAGTTTTCGCTGATTTGAGCAAAAAGATTCCCCGCGGTGGCGGGCCATACGCTTTCACGTACGAAGGATTCGGAGCCTTTGCCGCGTTTTGGGTCGCCTGGGGTTACTGGATTTCCATTTGGGCTGCGGTGGCCGCCATCGCAATCGCATTCACCGGAGCACTATCGGTATTTTTTCCCATCTTGAAAGAAAACACAATCCCCGGTTCATTCGCCGCTGCGGGCGCCATTGCTATTTTGACCATTGTAAACTTATTGGATTTGCGAAAAATCGGGCATGTGCAAATGGCGACCACCGTGCTGAAACTCATTCCATTAGTCGCTATTGGGGTGTTGGGTTTTTCACAATGGCAGATGGAATACTTCACACCAATTAATTTAACCGGTGATAGCAATTTTTCAGCACTGACAGCAACCGCGACACTGACTTTATGGGCTTTTCTTGGATTTGAATCGAGTACCATTGTTTCCCACAAAGTTAAAAATGCAAGTGTCACAGTGCCCCGTGCAACACTCTTCAGCACTTTATTTGTCGCATTGATTTATATTTTGAGCTCTGTTTCAGTGATGGGACTCGTTGCCCCGCAGGAACTACAGATATCGGCGGCGCCTTACGCCGATGCAGCCACACTTTTGTGGGGATCGTGGGCAGGATTTGCGGTAGCCGGAGCCACGGCCATCGCGTGCTTCGGCGCCATGAATGGCTGGATTTTATTGCAAGGCCAGATACCGCAAGCGGCTGCCAATGATGGGCTATTCCCCGTTGCGTTCGCCAAGGTTTCAAAAAATGGAGCACCGCAATTTGGCGTCATTTTTTCAAGTATTTTAGCAATCATACTCATTTTTCTGAACAATCATTTTAGCCTCGTCAAACAATTTGGTATTCTCATTTTACTTTCGACGCTTACAGCCTTGATTCCATACTGTTTCTCGGCGATGACGCAATGGTCATTTCTCCTAAAATCAAAAGGTCAAATCGTGACTTCGGCTTTTGTGAAAAAAATGACCATCAATATTGTGGGATTTATCTTCGCCGTTTGGGCGATTATCGGTGCCGGGGAAGAAACTGTTTATTATGGATTTATTTTGCTACTTTCCGGCTTGCCTGCCTATATTTGGATGAAACATATGGAAAAATAATTAAGAAATAGCGCGCTATGTGCCGCGCACTTATCTGATATAAATAAAATTGAGAAGCTTAAATTATTTCTCGCGATTGACAAAAACGAATAAGTGCGCGGCACATTATTCTTCATAAATTATCCACATCAATGAAAGGAAACTCTTGTTCGCGAAAGCCCTTGTTAAAACACCATGCACATACATGATTCACGGCCTCACGACAGCTAATCTCGGGCAACCGGACTATGAAAAAGCGTTGCAGCAGCACGACGAGTACATTCAGGCCTTGCAAGCATGCGGCCTCGAAGTCACAATACTCGAAGCCGAGGAAAACTATCCGGATTCGACATTTGTCGAAGACACGGCTTTGCTCACACCTCAATGCGCCATCATCACAAATCCGGGGGCTGAATCGCGCCGGGGTGAAACAGCAGCCATTAAAAATGCGCTTACAGATTTCTATTCCCACATTGAATCCATCGAACCACCGGGCACGGTGGAGGCGGGCGACATTTTGATGGTTGGTTCCCACTTTTTTATTGGCATTTCTAAAAGAACGAATCCTGCCGGAGCAGCGCAGATGATCAGTTTTTTAGAAAAATACAGGATGACAGGATCTTGCGTGACGCTGGAAAAAGTGCTGCATTTAAAAACCGGTGTCTCCTATTTGGAGAACAACAATCTGTTGGCTTGTGGAAAATTTATCGACAAGGATGAATTTAAAAATTTCAATATTTTACAGGTTGAAGCAGACGAAAGCTATGCCGCCAATTGCCTTTGGGTAAACGGTACCGTTCTTGTTCCGGCAGGATTTCCCAAAACCAATAAAATGATTGAAGATGCCGGTTACCCGACAATCGAAGTGGATGTTTCCGAGTTCCAAAAACTGGATGGCGGGCTGAGTTGTTTGTCGCTGCGGTTTTGATTTTGGATGGATTTGATTTATTGCGGTAATTCCGAACTACATCATTTGTTCAATATTTTAAGAAAAATATTCAGGGCATAAAGCGGTAAGACTTTAATTCCATTTATTTGAGCATAATTTTCCAATGAGACACGCCAGCCGGCACGACACTCCCGCTCACGCATAAATAAATGCATACTCTGCATTTGTCCCTTCGTACCTGCTTTTACCTCCAGCGGAATAATTTGCTGCCCGAGTGCAAGCAAGTAATCGATTTCTGCATTGCTGCCGCGCGCTTCACGATGCCAGTAAAAAAGTTCAGCTTTTCTGGTAACTGGCTGAGAATGGATGAGCTCAAGCCCGGCACAAATCTCAGCTAAGCTTCCCTTGTTGATTAAATCAATATCATTCGAAGTCATGTACGTTTTCAAATCTAGTCCGGACAATCGTTGGTAGATTCCCATATCAAAAGGTATGAGTTTAAATTTTTTAGGATTTAGTTGCGCTCCAATCGGTACTCCTCGTGCAGCGGTGTGATAAATTGGATAAACAAGGCCCGCCTGAATGAGCAACATGAGGGCATCTTTGAGCGGACGTGTGGATGCGTTTGCAGTGATCCTGGAATAATTAAACTTGCTGCCTGCCTGCTGCATAACAGCGCTAAACACTTCATTCAAACGCAAGGCAGATGCATTTTTTTTGTATTTGGCAAAATCATCCCGATAAGTCGTAATAATATCGTCATGCAGTAAAAAACATTGCTGGATATCCTTGTCGGCCAGGTAGGAAGCCACGACCTCCGGCAGCCCCCCGATTATTTGGAAAATCTTCAGATAATTGATGAGTTTCTGATGAAATGGCACTAACAACGGCCTGGTTGCAGTTGCATTTTTAATTTCATCGATCAGCTTTTCTTCGCCCATGGCGATGAGAAATTCTTCAAAACATAAGGGATACATGAAGAGAGAACGAATACGCCCCACTCCGAAAGATGGCAGTGCTGCAAGGGCAAACTCCAGTAAGGAACCAGCGGCAGCAACATTCAACTCGGGCATTTTTTCGTAAAAAAATCGAAGTGATCGCAGGGCATTTGGACAGGATTGTATTTCATCAAAGAAGAGAAGTGTTTCACCCGGGCGAATTGGTGTGCCCGAATAAACGGATAGTTTTTCTGCAATCGTAACAGGATTCAGAGAATCTTGAAAAAAGGCATGTGTTTGTTTGTCTTCTTCAAAGTTTATTTCGACAAAATGCTTAAAATTTTTTCCAAGCTCACGTATTGCATACGTTTTCCCAACCTGCCGCGCACCGCGGATTAGAAGCACTTTGCGTTTCTCTTTTTGCCTGGCCCACGCAGATAAATGTAAATATATATTTCGAAACACTGCCTACTCCTCTAAAAAGTCAGGGCAATATAGCAGTATTTTTGCAAAAAAGTCAAGGCAATAATTGAAGAATAGTTAAAAAAATCAAGGCAATATGAGTTGGTTTTTGGCAATAAATCGAGGCAATGTAAGAATTTTAATGGATGGGCGAGCTGGTTTTCAGTAAAACTGGCTTAAAATGCGATATTTTCGCAGTTACCTCCTGGACGTTCGCTTTTTTTTATTTTTAATGTAGTATCAATTTAATTCAAATCTCGAATTTTCACAATAAAAAAGCCGGGCATTAAATCCCGGCTGTAAATTGATAGCCATTGATTCCATCGCTTTGAAGTGATGGAATCAATTTTAGAATTATCGTCATTTGATACTATCGCAAAATTGTCAGCTTCTTCCGCGCTGAAAATCCCTTGCTTTGCAAAACGTAAAAGTACATGCCCGGCGCGACTGTTAATCCATTGCGGGAACGACCGTCCCAGGCGATTTTGTGGAATCCGGCACTGGTATTGTTATTGATCAAAGTAGTGACATGCTGGCCGAGAATGTTGAAAATTTCCAGTTTCACCTCGCCCGCAACCGGCAGTTGAAACTCAATAGTCGTACCTGAAACAATACGCTGCGGTGCGAACGGATTTGGGTAATTTTGCATCAAAGCAAATGTGTTTGGCACTGGCCCCGGACTGCTGGTCTCTCGCTCAGTTGGGCCTTTACTTTTACCGGTTCCACCGCCTGTCTGAACTGGCAACTGCGCTGAAAAAGCGTTAAAATATGTATCTGCCATCACACCATATCCCAAATCATTCGGGTGCAAATAATCACTCATGTAGTCATTCTCATTATAAGTAAACAGGTCCGGATTAGCATTTATCGGTGAAAAGTGATCAACGTTTTGAATCGCTTCCGCTGAACCGGTGATTGTGCCATTCTGAAAGTCCTGTATCAAATTACCAATCTCAGAATTAAGTAAATTTATTTTAGCCATACGGTCGCTGCCAGGGATAATTTGACTAAGAAAAATGTTTTCAAGAAACGCACCATTTGTACCATCACTCCATTGCAAAATGTAACTTATCAGTGAGGCCATTTGACCGCTGGTGCTGCTGTTGAATGTGGCGCCGCCATCATCGCTGTAGGGGGCGATATAGTTTTCCAGCGTCAAATCGTTGGTGCCGAGGTGAATCATAACCACGTTCGGTTGGTAGATTTGCATTGCATTGGCAACATCGTGCAGGCCGGAACCGATACCGTTGCCAAAATTCTGCGGATAAAAATCGTTAATCTCTTTTCCCGCAAAAAAATGGCCGTTGTAGGGGGAATTCCCTTCAGCGCCAACGAAAGTAAAATCATAACCGGCGTTGGTGAGTTGCTGCTGCAGTCCCGGTCGAAATCCTTGCCCATCACTGCTGCCAACACCTTCGGTAATCGAATTCCCAACTAACAAAACACGGTAATCGGCAGCCGGTACTGTAGTAACAGCCGAGCCATCCAACAAAGAAAAATCATCGACGCGCATTTCGCCTTTTGTATCCGTCCGGTATCCGGCGATTTCATAATGAAATGCACTATCGAGCGTCCAGCTATCAAGATTAAATGGCTCGCTATAAACCGAATGCCAGACCGTGCCGTCGAGGGACATATCAAAATAGACCAGGCTGTCATCGAAGCGCATCTGCAACCAAACAGCGCCGGTAATCCGCAGGCTGCCAGTGACATCCACACCGCCGACAGCGCCATTTCTCCGCCACTGCACATACAACCGGTAAAAATTTTCGCCACTGCTGCGGTAGACATAAAAACGATACCACGCCGCTTCCTGGTAAATTCCATTACTTGCCGTGCCGCTGAAAGTCGGTGAAATTCCAAGATTTCCATCATCATTGGGCTGGGTTATTTTCATCCGCGCTGTGGATTGACGCGCGACAAATGCATCTTGAGTGATTACCCAGCCGGTCTCGCCATTGGTCGATTTCAGCTCCAATTGCTGATTGACGATTGCACTCTGATTGCCATTATTCTGACCAATGAACCATTTATCGGTATTGATTTGTGTGGTGTCAAAGTTATCGCTAAAAAATGCCCCTTCGCTCAATGTCGTAAAAATCGTATCGCCGCTGGCGCTTTCATTTGCCGCGGCATCTTTGGCCAAAATTCGAAAATGATACAGCGTCTCCGGTAACAGATTTTGCAGCACAATGTTATGGCTTGTATCTGAGCCAACCGTCCAATCGGTGAATTCACCGTATAAATTAGTCTCGCCATATTCGACACGCGTGAAAGCGAATTCATCTGTTTGCCAGCTCAAATTAACACTATTTTTTGTAACGGAGTTGATTGTAATTCCTGAGATAAGTGGCGCTTGCACATCAGCGAGAGTGGTAAAAATACTATCTGCGGATACGCTGGAATTTCCTGCTGCATCCTGGCTGCTGACGCGAAAATGATAGGTCGTATTACCGAGCAAATTTTCAACCGAAATGCTGTGACTATTTTGGTAACTGCTATTGAGCGGAGAAAACTGGCCATAACTCGAAGTTAAACCATATTCAACCTGCGCTGTTGCCGGCTCATCGGTCTGCCATTGAATTGTTGCCGCAGATTCGGTGATCGCCAAAACCTGCAATTGCGAAATGACCGGCGCCGTTGTGTCGCTTTGGGTTTGTGAACTCACCCAGGCGAAATCGTCGACAATCCACTCTCCGTTTGAGGCAGTATTATTCGCCGAAAGTTCAGTATAAAATTGATCGTCAATCGTCACATTTGTCAGATCAAAAGGTTCATCGTAGGCAGAAACCCAGGTGCTGTTATCAAAAGAATAATCAAATGAAACCATTGTTTCATCGACAAATATGCGCAGATAGAAATTGGTGTCGAAAAATTGATCGGTGGCCACATCGAGGCCACCCACGACGCCGTTTTTTCGCCATTGCACGTATAATTTGTACGTCCCGGAACTAGAGGAGCGATAATTATAAAAACGGTACCAGTTATTTTCGCCATAAAATCCGTTTGTGGCTGTCGGACTCAGCGTTGGTGAAATCCCCAGGGCGCCGTCTTCATTTGCATGAATCACTTTGAGACTGATCGACTTATTGCGCAAAACATCTGAATTTTGCGTGTACAGCCAGCCGCTTTTGCTGGAAGATGCCAGGTGCAACTCACCGGCGCTCACATAAGTTTGATTTCCCGTGCTGTTGCCCAATCCCCAAATAGCCGGATCAATGCCACCGGAATTAAAATCATCCGTGATGCCATTTGAAATTGGTTCGGCGTCCGTCGTGAAGCTAAAATCACTGCTTAAACTTTGGTTCCCGGCCGCATCAGTGGCTGTAATCTGGAAATGATACGTCGTTTCTGGCAGCAATCCTGTTAAAGTAATTTGATGAGAATTTAACAAAGTGATGCTGGCATCGGCGCTGTTGCCATAAGCACTGGTTTCACCCCAGGAAATACTCGAAGTCGCCGGCTCATCCGTTTCCCAGGATAAAGATGCCTCTGTAACTGTCGGAGTCGCCACAAGATTTTGAATTTGCGGCGCAGTTGTGTCTGCTGCTGTACTAATATTTTCGATGGCAAAATCATCGACCAGCCATTCGCCGTTTGAAGGTGTACTGTACGCAGAAATTTCAATAAAATGTGGCGTCGAAAGCGAATATCCCGGCAACGAAAATGGCTCATCGTAAGCGAGTTCCCACGTGCTGTTATCAAAACTGTATTCAAAATACACTTGTTGATTTTCGCTGCGAATCCGCAGATAAAAGTTGCTCTGAAAATCCACACCTGTTGCGACATCCAATCCGCCAACGGCACCGTTTTTCCGCCATTGCACATATAATTTATAGGGACCGGTATCGCCTGAGCGATAATTATAAAAACGGTACCAGTTCTGTTCGCTGTAAAAACCAGTCGTAGCAGTACCACTTACCGTCGGCGAAAGACCGATGCAGCCATCTTTATTGGGCTGAATGACTTTGATTGTTATGTTTTTACCGTCGAGATCATAGGCATTTGCCGAGTAAACCCAGCCAGTTTTCTGCACCACCGAGCGCAAAGCCAGTTGATTATTCTCAACCTGCGAAAAATTACCGCTGTGATCGCCCAACTGCCAATTGATCGGATCGAGTGTGCCGCTGTTAAAGTCGTCTGAGAAGCCCGATGTTTGGGCGAAAAGTAAGGAAGGGATAAAAACAGCTAAAAAAGCGCATATAAATACGTATCGTTCGTTCATGAACAGTCTGTCTCCTGAGAAGTCATTTCTAAAAGTTGTCAAGCTCTCTATATTTAGCGGCTTTGAGGGTAATTTGCTGAATAATTTACCGGATCAGCTCGCTATTATAAAGTCAAGTTTATCGGAAAGTTTACAAAAACAATGCCATCACTTTGAGGGGCCGCATCGCAAAGCCGTTCATCGACATATTCACACTGTTCATCGAAAAAATAAGAGTCTTTATTTAATATAGCATAGATTGTTACCACAATTTTTAATAAACTATGAACCAATAGCAAAAGAGGCAAATCATGAAATTAAAATCGGTTTTAATCTGCTGCCTGCTGGCCCTGTTTTTACCCGGGTGTTTAATTACCTCTTTTTATCCGCTGTACACAAAAGACAAACTCGTTCACGATGAACACATCATCGGGAAATGGGCTGAATCCAACAAGAAAGTCAAAAAAGGCAGCGATGATGTTGAATCTCTTGTTTGGGAAATCTCGTTCCCTGAGAAAATCACTGCCTTTGCAGATCTGGATGATGACGAAGTGAAGAATGAGCACACCTACAAAGTAATTGCCTATTCCAAAGAAGCGCCGCAATTCAAAACAATATTTCATATCCATTTAGTGAGATTGGGAACGGATCTGTACGCCGATTTTTTTGCCATCGACTATGCGGACTGGGAATATCGTAACGAATTGATGACTCTGCATCTCGTGCCTGTTCATACATTTGCGCGTGTTGAAATCGACGGGAAAAAGCTCGAATTTCGATGGATGAACGTGCAATTTCTTGTGGATCTTATTAAAGAAAACCAGATTCGAATCCGGCACGAAAACAACGGCCGCAGCATCATGCTCACCGCGGGGCCTGAAGATTTGCAAAAATTTCTGATCAAATATGGCGTTCACGAAATGGCGTATAAACACGGCGCTGATATGGATTTTATAAGAATAGAGTAGTGTTTTGTCAAGTCTTAATTTGTAGATTTGCAGTGTATTGCCGTTATGCAATGCACAGCAATCCATGAAGGGATTGCACTCCGAGCGCCCCGAATTGGATTAAAGGCACTGTGTAATATATATTTTCAACCTGGATAGCCAGGTTACAGGTTTAAACTTGACAAAACAATAGTGAAGCAACAAGCTAAATTTTGTGAGTTGCGCTTAGTGATGCATTCTCTCTTTACTTAGGCGAAAAAGTTCGTTTTACAGAATGTACTCTGACTGCAAATGTGTATTTTCAGAGCACGCTCTGAACTACGAGCTTATGCCCAAATAATTATTAAAAGTGAACTATCCACATTTTTAGACTTGAAAAAGAAGTAGAGAATTCAATGAAATTCATTCGCAGTTTTTTTTCAAACCGGATATTCGAGTACCTGATTTTTTGGTCGGCTTCCTACGTTTTTTTAGTCAACACATTTCAGGTCTCGGCGCGACTGCAACAAATTGACTACGTTTACGCAGCGATCTTTCAGGCTACGTTGATGATAGCCGTGCACGCCAATTTGCATTTTCTCATCCCGTATTTTCTGCTGAAAAGACGGTATGTGACATACACTGCTATGGCTATTGCACTCACAATTGCGGCCACGTGGTTCAATATTTTGGTATTTGACAAACTGATCGACCTGATTTTACCGGGTTATTATTTCATCTCCTATTATTCGTTTTTTGATATTTCCAAGTTTTTTGCAGGCTATATTCTGGCAACAACATTGCTGAAACTATCAAAAGAATGGTTTCAACTGGCCGGGGAACGAGAGCGGATTGCACGCATGCAAAAAGAAAAAACCGAGCTCGCTCTCAAAGCGCTGCGCCTGCAAGTGAATCCCCATTTTCTTTTTAACAGCCTCAATGTGCTCTATTCCCTCGCTCTGAAAAAATCGGCTGCTTCGCCGGATGCGATTATCAAATTATCCGATATTTTACGCTACGTCATCTACAAATCAGACGATGATTTTGTGGATTTACGCTCGGAAATCAAATTAATTCATGACTACATCGACTTGCAGAAATACCGCACCGATGCCAAAAACTCAGTGCAATTCACGGAAGAAATCAGCAGTGAAGAGCTTAAAATTGCGCCGATGATTTTGTTGCCCTTGGTTGAGAACAGTTTCAAACACGGAATTAAGGGGGATATTGCAGAGACGTTTATTCGGATAAATTTGCAAGCAAACGAGAAGATTTTTTTGTTTAAGATTGAGAATAATCGCGGCACGTCCGAAGAGATAGAACAGCAAAATGACAACGGTATCGGGCTCATAAATATTCGTGAGAGACTTGATTTGATTTACCCCGGCCGATTCAATTTTGAGATCAGAGAAAGCAAAAACACCTTCAGTGTCAAACTGGAAATTCACTATGAAAATTAATTGCATCATCGTTGATGATGAGCCGGCAGCACAGGAAATTTTACAAAAGTACATCGCCGACTGCCCATGGCTGAATCTCGTAAAAACCTGCAGTAATGCATTCGAAGCCGCAGACACGCTCAATCATGAAAAGATCGAGCTCATTTTTCTGGATATTAACATGCCAAAACTTTCAGGCATGTCGCTTTATAAATCCCTCAGCAATCCACCGCGCGTAATTTTTACCACCGCCTATCCGGAATTCGCCGTCGAAGGATTCGAGGTGAGTGCTGCTGATTTTTTGCTCAAACCATTCCCGTTTGAACGCTTTCTCAAAGCTGTCAACAAAGTCGTCGGTGCGCAACAAAACCAACCTTCAAAACTTACAGAATCTGCTGATGCTTACATTCTCCTGAAATCGGACAAAAAAATTCACCACATCAAATTAAATGAAATCATACACCTGGAAGCAATCGGTGATTATATCGAGGTGCACTTGCGCCGGAGCTCGCTAACGGTGCACGAGACTTTAAAGGCCATGCTCGAGCAACTCCCTGCCAGCCATTTTACTCGAATTCATAAGTCCTACATAATCGCTCTCGACAAGATTGAGTTCATCGAAGGCAATCGAGTACGGATTCGCGATAAATATCTGCCCATCGGTAAGGTTTTTCGTGAAGATTTTTTGGTTGTGCTGCAAAAACGGAAAAAAGTCACCAATAAATTTTGAAAATTACCAGAAAATTCTGGTATATTTTTTTATACCGACATCAACGCAACGACCACCGCCGAAAAATATTCAGCCGCATCTATTCGGTGTTTTCAAAATCAAGTGCCGGTATTTACACCCAAAGTAAAACAACGTGAGTTCGATATAAGAAGAATTGGGACAAAACGAATTAATTATAGGATCTAGTCCGAAGGCGTCCCGCCGAGGATAACACACGAAACGCTCGGCGAGACGCCTTCGCTTAATTTTAATTATGCTTGGTAAAGAATGTTACAGCTTACATCGAACTCACGTTAAAACAACAAATATTTGTCCATCATAGGCTCAAGAACCAACCGGAGATTGAGCATCCAAAGCCTGAACTGCGCAGCTTAAATAAAGCTTACTAAAAACTCCTTATAAAAAATAGCAACATAGGTCATCTCATCTCAAATTATGCCGAATAGAACCTCATAAATTCTATTAATCAAAAACAGAGGTTCATCATGAATAAAACGCTACTTTTACTTTTTTTCCTGCCAGTTATATTATTCGGACAAATAACCTGGACGCAAACACAAATCGCCACCGAAACTGGTCAGCAACCCAATATTGCTACTGATCCATTAGGAAATATTCATGTAGTTTGGGTCAATACTGATGATAAAGTTGTTCATATTTCCAATCAGCACAACGGTTGGGGGCAAAAGCGCGTTATCGCTGGGGAGAATTATAGCTATACCTGGTATCCCAATGTTGTGGGCGACAATCTGGGATTCTACCACGTCGCCTACCGCAAAGAAGCTTCTTCCGTGCGCTACGTTACGAATAATCCCGACGCATCCTGGCCAGGAGTGATGAGTGGTGATCACTTTCACGAAGTGGGCATTGAGGTGGGAACTGATTTAGTCCCACACCTTTTTGCTGAAGCAGACAATGCGGGCAGCATGATTTATTATCAAAACATGAACTCCCCTGTTTTACCATGGGATTCACTGGCTGCAGGTACCCGTGTGGCATTTTATTCAACTGCCATCGATAAAGACAACAATGTTCATCTCGCCGTGGGTTACTGGGCAGCCGGCGACACTGCCGAAAGCGTTAATTATGTGAATAATGTCAGCGGAAATTGGAGCGCTCCGGTGAAAATAGAAAACTTTGGTGTGAACGCAAACTGGCCATCACTCGCCATCGACAGCCACGGTTTTTTACATCTTGCATTTCTCAGCGCGGGCGAGAACGCTGAGATCTATTACACAAATAATGTGCAAGGTGATTGGATCGTTCCAGTGAATATTAGTAACGATGGTGCTGAAGATGTCATCCCTAGCATGGTTTTGGATGACTTTGGACACGCGCATGTGGTCTGGGAAAAACGATCCGGGACTGCCTCGCTTTATTATAACTACTTCGATGGATCAAATTGGGGCGTCCCATCAATGGCCGTGCCGTTTATCAATGATGTTGGAAAAGATATCACCCACATCAATCACAAAATCGCTTTAGATATTAAAAGCAACACGGTTTATGTGCCCTATTCAAGTGCTGGCGGGGTTTACCTGGCGCATCATTCAAATTTGCATTTGCGCACAGCCGCGACTGATACAGACACGACAACCATGCTGCAACTTGCTGAGGGGTTCACATTTCCAACAAATATATCTTCCAACGCAAATTCTGAGACAGCAGCTTTGGAAGTTTTTAAGTTTACACTGCATGATGCTGGAGGCGATGGAAAACCGACAAAAGTCAACAAAGTCATTTTTCAGGCTGGGCAAAATATGCCTTTGCAATACACATTGACTGAAGGCGGTGTAGAACTCGATTTTGGCTACACAGCGGCACTTGGCGGAGCGATACTCGAAACCACAACAGGTGAATCCTTTACCGGGTTGGTATATAAAGAGCGCATTATTTTTTCAGTTCCTGGCACTGGATTCATTACCATTCCCGAGGCTGACAGCGTGGATTTCACGTTAAAAGTTTGGCTTAAAACCAGTCTGGCTGGGCTTGATGGGCTCAACCTCGATTTTAAAATCAATGGCCTGTATGATGTCATTATCGATTCCACCGGATCACTTTTTTCATTTGATAATGTAAATACTGCATCCAGCGCTATCCCGATCCAAATGGCACCGCATGGGATGATTTTCAACAATTTACAAAGCGGTTTCCCAGGCGAAAACCTGGCCTATTCATATTTTGGTGTCAATGGATTTACCGTGGAACTGGTGGATATCAACGGCAACAAATTGTCATCAGTGAATGGAAGCGATCTCACTCTTTCGTTGGTCGGAAACGATAGTGTTTCAGTAGCAAATGCTGTTTTGAGCACAACTGATGTGAATGGTCTGGTTAAATCATTAACAGACGGCACGGTGGCTTGGGATAACTTAACTATTGACACAGCGGGCAAATATGTCATCAAGGCTGTTTTGGATTCGATAACAGATTTCACCAAACCGGTCGGCAGTTTGCCGGTGGCAGAGAACCTGCTTCTTCTCACCTCACCACCTAACAATTTTCAAACCCACAATTTCCAGGAAATTTTTGAAGAAACCGGCATCAAATTAGATGTTCTGCATCTTGGCCACACCCCATTTCCCGACGCAGGGCAACTGTCTAATTATAAAAAAGTTATTTTCACCGGTGACGGTGTTGTTGAACATGCCGAGCTCGACACGACTGCTTTAGAACAATATCTAAATCCTGCTGAAAGTGAAGAACCCAGGCCAGCCGTTCTTTTTGCCGGAGCGAACACGACTGCGCGATTAGCGTATTTTTATCCTACATTTACCAGTCGTGTTCTTGGTATTGATCAGCAAGCATATTTTTCAGAATACAACACTTCAGTTGCAGGATATGCTGGTGATCCCATCAGTGCTGGATTTACTGCATCCTTCCCAGAAAATTTTTCAGGTATGGAGTTGACTCCAACGAACGACGCAACTGCTTTTCTCGTGGAATCAAACAACGACAAGGTTATTGGTTTACGATTATTCAATGGAGTATCACGTGTTGCGACACTGATTTTTGAATTTCAAAAACTCGCTCAAAACAATCGCACCGATTTACTCTCGCGTATTTTTTCATGGTTCGATGGGCCGCCCCCACCCAAATCCAGTCCCGTTTTCGCATCAAATTTGCCGGACAGCACTTTTTTAGAAGACAACACATTAAGTATAGCGTACAGCACCTGGTTCGAATTTGTGGAAGACGCCGATACTCCGGACTCCGACCTAATCTGGGGATGTATTGGCGGGGTGGATTTAAAAATCACTACCGACGGTGACTCCGTACATTTCACGCCTCCTGATAACTGGTTTGGTACTGAGAATTTTCAAATTATTGTCAGCGATGGTGAAAACCACGACACAACAGGTCTCGCTATATCGGTCATTCCAGTCAACGATCCGCCAAACGAATTTGATTTATTGGCACCAGCTGATGATGCATCCTTTCAAAACGATGCGCAAATAACTTTAATTTGGGAAGCATCAATCGATGTAGATAACGATGCAGTTTCATATATTCTGCAGTTTACCACCAACTCCGGTTACGACACCAGTTTTGCCCTCGATACGACAGCTTTTGTTATCGACTTAACAACCTGGGATTTCCCCTTGGAGGAGACTATCACCTGGCAAGTTACCGCTAGCGATTCAGATTCTTCGATAATCGCACAAAATGGGCCGCGCACCTTCGCGGTTGTGCTACCAAGCAGCGTAGAAACATTTGAGAGCAATACACCCGATAAGTTCACGTTGCTGCAAAACTACCCCAATCCATTCAACCCGACAACTGTAATTCGATTTGGCTTACCGGAACCTGCTGAAGTGCACATCACGATTTATGATTTGCTTGGCAAAGAAATCGTGAAATTGGTTGAACAATCCTATTCACCGGGTTGGTATTCTGTGCATTGGGATGCTCGAAACGCAAATGGAAGATTTGTGGGAACGGGCGTGTACCTGTATAAAATTCGGTCTGGCAATTTTGTGCAAATCAAAAAAATGATTTTATTGAGATAAGCAATCAATATAAATTTCTGAAAAAAATAAGCCTTGAAATAAGGCTTATTTTTTTAATGCAAATACCCATGCAGACACAGCCTCCGCGAAACGCTCTGCTGAATTCACATCAGTGCGAAAATACAGCGCCGGTTCGATAAGCTCCACTTCCATTATTTCGAAATCTCCTGCGTCTTTGCGGACAAAATCGAGACGAGCGTACAGCGTTCTTGCGGGTAGTGAAGCTAAAACATGATCGCTTTGTTCCAGCAAAACAGGCTCAGGTTGCACTGATTTGATGTACCCGCCGTGCTCTTCCTGCACACGAAAATCGTACTTTTTTGGTGTTTTCAAAATCGCATGGCTGTACTTGCCGGCAAAATAAAACAGCGAATATTCGCCTTCAGAGATTATTTTTTGCATGAACGGCTGCACCATAAACGGCCGCAGGGCAAAGACAGCTTGCAGTTCCGGGAAAATACTATCGATGTCGATTTCGAGCAGACGATATGTAAAATCAGCGTTGGCGCTCACCAGCGGTTTGATGATAATTTCATTGGTTTCGAGACGTTGAAAATAACCACGCAAAACTTCAGACGCCGGGAGCGACTTTTCCCAAATTGTACGTACAATCGCATTGCCCTTTGCCCGCAGCTCCTGCAAGTAAGTTTTCTCGATATTCCAATTGACCAGCTCGAGATCATTCAGCAAGATTGCCCCTGACGCGTTAATTTCTTCCAAAACTCGTAAAAATCGATGAACATCGTTTTGGTAGTCCCACGTCGAGCGAATGATGACAATCTCAAACTGACTCCAATCACAAGGCTGGCGCCAGGAAACGGTTTTCACCTGCCAACCGCGTACGGCCAGCGGTGCGATCGCCAGTTCGTCATCTACCACAAATCCTTCGAGATTGTTCGTCGATAAAAATGCTATGTGCCGCATGGAGACCTTTCGCTTACCAATATTCAATTTATTCTGGCTGAAAATGGAAGGCGAAAAAATACTGTATTTTACTCTAAATATCTATATCAATTTTTTGAACAGGGATCGCCCTGATTTAAGGGATTATCAAGGATAAAAAAAATGTTGAACTTCGTTCGATACAGTCAAACCATTTGAATTGATGCTCGGAATTGAAATTTCTTTTATCTATATTCTCCACTTATTTTCAAAAAACCCAACTGTTCACCCATAGACTCTCCGGAAAGATTTGATGGACAAGGCAAAAAGAGACCCGATGTATCGTTTCCTGGCGTTGCTTACGATCGCTTCGACCGCAGGACTGCAAGCATGGCGCACGCTATTTAATAATTTTGCCGTCGAAGTGGTGCATCTCGAAGGCAACCACATCGGCATGATTCAGTCTGTGCGCGAAATTCCCGGATTTCTGGCGCTGCTGGCGATTTTCATAATTATGATAATGAAAGAACACCGGCTCTCCGCGCTTTCAATAATAATTCTGGGAATCGGCGTCGCCTTGACGGGCGTTTTCCCCAGCTATTTGGGGCTGATTGCCACAACGTTGATTATGAGTTTTGGATTTCACTATTACGAAACCACCAACCAATCGCTGACATTGCAATATTTTGATAAAAATACCAGTCCATGGGTTTTTGGAAAACTGCGCAGCTATGCGGCAGCGTCGAGCATTGGCGTTGGCACGATTATTTTTGGTGTCAGCTATTTTTTAACGTATGAAATTATGTTTGCACTGTCAGGCTGTGCGATTGCCGGGCTGGGTTTGTGGGGTTTGCTGCAAAATCCAACACGCAAAAACATCCCACCGCAGCGCAAAAAAATGGTGCTGCGAAAAAAATACTGGCTTTATTATTTTCTCACATTTATGTCCGGCGCGCGGCGGCAGATTTTTGTCGCATTCGCCGTATTTCTGCTGGTGAAAAAATTTGAATTCAGCGTTCAGGAAATAACTGCTTTATTTATTCTCAACAATGTGGTCAATTATTTCCTCAGCCCGCTAATCGGCAAAGCAATCATTCGTTTCGGCGAGCAAAAGGTGCTTTCGTTGGAATACGGCAGCCTGGTTTTTATTTTCATCGCCTATGCATTTGTGGAATCGAAAGCGATCGTCGCACTGCTTTATATTTTTGACCATATTTTCTTTAACTTCTCCATCGGCATCCGAACCTATTTTCAGAAAATTGGCGACCCGAAAGATATTGCGCCAAGCATGGCCGTTGGTTTCACCATCAATCATATCGCGGCGGTGGTCATTCCAGCATTGGGTGGTTTTTTATGGCTTCTCGATTACCGCATTCCGTTTATCGCAGGAGCAGTTTTGAGTCTGGTTTCACTGACAGCCGTGCAATTTATTTCGCGAACTATACGTGTATCTCACCAGGCATCTTAAAAACTTACTACTTTGTATTTAACACCCAACATGTAGATCGCGCCCTTGTGGTGCGTCAATTACTACTTAACGTGAGTTCGATGTAAGCTGTAACATTCTTTACCAAGCATAACTAAAATAGAGCGAAGGCGTCTCGCCGAGCGTTTCGTGCGTTATCCTCGGCGGGACGCCTTCGGACTAAATCCTATAATTAATTCGTTTTGTCCCAATTCTTCTTATATCGAACTCACGTTACTCAAAACAAAATCCCAACCAGTGAAGACTGCAATATCCAGTAAAATTTCACGTAGCAAATTTGCAGTCCATCCCATCCAACCGTATTTCATCCCCGCAAAACGTTTTTTAACCCAAGCTACAGAATAATTTCAATTTCGAGGCGTATAGTCTATCAAAAGGTCTTTTATAACTGTAAAATTGAAATAGAAAAATTGACTTTGTTATCTTCAAATCACATACTCAAAAGAAGGAGTAGATCATGAACCGAAAAATTTATTGGATCACATTGGTCCTTATGGCACTGGCTTTTATTTTGAGCGCAAATTCATTAGTCGCGCAGCGCGGCATGGGTGGGCGTGGCATGTTGCACAGCCAATTGACGGATGATCAGCGTACACAATTGCATGAAACTATGTCCGATCTTCGGGCTGATGGAGCAACGCGTGAAGAAATTCAAGCTGAAGTAGCCTTGCTTTTCACCAGTTGGGGCATCGAAATGCCTAATCGTCCACAAATGCGAGGAAATCGAGCGGGTGGAAACCGGATGGGTGGCAGAGGCAATTTTCAAGGTATCGACTTAACCGATGCCCAGCGTGCTGAACTCAACGCAAAACGTGACGAAATGCGAGCCGCTGGTGCCAGCCGTGAGGAAATCCACGAAGCGATAACTGCCTTGTTTGCAAGTTGGGGAATTGAACCCCCACAGTATGGCCCCGGACGCGGATTTAGTGGACGCATGGGTGGCAAAGGCAATTTTCAAGGCCTCGATTTAACCGATGCCCAGCGTGCTGAATTGACAGCAAAACGCGATGAATTGCGAGCTGCAGGCGCCAGCCGCGAGGAAATTCACGAAGCCATGGCGGCCCTGTTTACAAGCTGGGGCATCGAACCACCACAGTACGGCCCGGGACGTGGATTTGCTGGTCGCATGGGTCGAGGTGGTGCTTTCATCGATGGAAAAACCACAGTCGAACTGCGAATTGATCTTTATAAACTTCACGATACCATGTGGGCAAACGGTGCAACGCGCGACGAAATGCGTACCGCGGCCCACGCTTTGTTGAACTCTTGGGGAATCCAGCCTCCAGATACCACTGGCCGGAGAGGATTCCATGGCCGTGGCGAGCATTGGCAAGATCAGCTCACACAGCAGCAACGCGTAGAAGTCCGGGCGAAGGTAAAAGAAATGAAAATCGCCGGAAAATCTCGCGAAGAAACCCACACCGCGATTGCTGAAATTGTCAAAGGATTTGGAATCGAAATGCCAGACCAGCCGCGGTTCGGCCGTGGAGGCAGAGGCCATCGTGGGTACGGCGATGCACCTGAATTATCGGATGAACAACGCGCCACGCTTTATGCGACGATGCAGGATTTGCGTGCTGCAGGCGCCACCCGTCAAGAAATGCGCGATGCACGAAAAGCTCTTCTGGCTGAATGGGGTGTCGGCACGAATGAAAATCCACAGAATGAGCCAGTACGCGAGGGAAAACGCGGAAAACGCAACGGTATTCAGGCTCGAAATTACCCGAATCCATTCAATCCGGAAACCAACATAACTTATACCCTGGAAAATGCCGGCCCGGTAAAAGTGAGCATATTTAATTTACAAGGACAAGAGCTCCGCGTATTGGTCAACAGCACCCAGTCCAGCGGCGACCACACAGTACGCTGGGATGGCAAGCTGGCAAATGGCGAATCTGCAGGTTCAGGAACTTATATTTATCGCATTGAAGCCGGTGGCATCATAACAAACAGCAAAATGATTTTGATGAAGTAATTCTCCATTCTCCTCCGCTCTTGAATGCATGATTTTAAGAGCGTTCACATAAATAAACAGACCCGTCCTTGCAGTGAGGCGGGTTTGTTTTTTTTATCCTGCCACTTTTAGTTAAGTCGCTGTTTTGAAATGGCAGAAAAATTCATTGCAAATGAATGGTGAAACCCGGCTGCGTTTCAAATTCCTGCCTTTTACTTTTCCATCTCCCCAACAATTTAACAATCTAAAAACCAACCATCAATTATAGTTGATTTGTAGTTTTTCTATGAATACTTTAATATGAGTTAATCGTTCTTACTCATTCTTCAGTAAATTGTAAACAGTGAATATTGGGGAGATTAAAACTGGTTCATTCATTCGAATCGAAAAGAAAAAAATGGAGCCTGCCAGCCATGAGAAACAGAAGAGAATTTATCAAAATGTCTGCCTTAGCCGGAGCTGCTTTTGTCAGCCCTGCAGCCTGCAAATCTGAGAAATCTAATTATCCCGCAAGCAATTTAGTAGCACAAAATAACACCAAGCCGATCGTCGTCTCAACCTGGAAAGCGGGCCTGTCTGCAAATAAAGCCGCCTGGGAAATTCTCGCAAAAAATGGCCACGCCCTGGATGCCGTTGAAGCCGGAGTACGTGTCACCGAATCCGATCCGCAGAATCAGAGCGTTGGATTGGGTGGATTGCCAGACCGCGAGGGTAAAGTGACTTTGGATGCCTGCATAATGAATCATAAAAATGATTGCGGGGCTGTTGCCTTTTTGCAGGATATCGAAAATCCCATTTCCGTGGCGCGAAAAGTGATGGAAAAAACCCCGCATGTGATGCTGGTCGGTGAAGGCGCCCGGCAATTTGCCCTGGAAAATGGCTTCCCGAAAAAAGAATTGCTCACAGATGCCGCAAAAAAGAAGTGGCAGGAATGGCTGCAGGAATCCCGCTATCAACCCGTGATTAACCGCGAAAATCATGATACGATCGGCATGTTGGCAATCGATCAAAGCGGCCGACTTTCCGGCGCCTGCACTACGAGCGGCATGGCATATAAACTGCACGGCCGGGTTGGAGATTCGCCCATTATCGGTGCTGGCCTTTTTGTTGATAACGAAATTGGTGCGGCGTGCGCAACCGGTGTAGGCGAGGCCGTAATTCGAATCGCCGGCAGTGCCATCGTTGTGGAACTGATGCGCAACGGACTTTCACCGACAGAGGCGTGCAAAGAAGCTGTTGGGCGCATTATGCGAAAACACGATAATCTTAAAAATTTGCAAGTTGGATTTCTGGCTTTAAACAAAAGTGGCGAATACGGCGGCTACAGTATTTATAAAGGATTTGATTTCGCTTTAAAAACCAATCAGGAAGAAAAAATGATCTCGGCCGCCTATAATCTGGAATGGCAATAACTATGGCTTAATTCTAAAGAAGAATTAGTTTTATTAAACTAACATAACCCGTTGTGCAGAATAGAAATTTTTCCAAGTAAGTTGGCAAATTTTCCTATTTATTCATCAATTTCGTCATTTTGCTGGCGCCGGCCTTCGTCTCCGCATGATTTTAGCGGGAATCCAGATGGGATTCGACTGCAAAACGATGGAGTCCGTCTAATAGCATGACGGAATGACGAGAAAAGATCGACTTGTGGCAGATTAGATTGAATTCTGCACAACGGGTTAAAATAAGGAGAAACTATGCAATATAAAAAATTAGGCGCACGCGGACCGAAAGTCTCGACAATCAGTTTTGGAGCGTGGGCCATTGGCGGGATGAACTGGGGCAAAACCGACGATGCTATATCTTTGCAGGCGCTGAACGAAGCGCTCGATCACGGTGTAACGCTCATCGATACCGCCGATGTTTACGGTTTTGGCCATTCGGAAGAATTGATCGCGCAATTGATAAAAGAACGCGGCAAAAATGATCTGATTATCGCCTCAAAAGCGGGCAATGATTTTTATAACGCCGGCAAAGAAGACGACGAGGGATACGGCGCCATCAAACAAACTTACACCAAAGAATATCTCATTTTCGCGGTAGAAAAAAGCCTGCGGCGGCTGGGACTGGAAACCATAGACATCCTGCAATTGCACAGCCCCGATTTGGACAAACTCGAACAAGACGAGCCCTGGTTAGCCCTCGAACAATTAAAAAGCGACGGCAAAATTCAGCACGCCGGCCTGAGCATTCAATCTTTCAAAGAAACCGAACAAGCGCATCTTCTCGACCAACACGCCGACATTCTCGATTGCATTCAAGTGCGGTACAATTTATTGGAACGACAGGCCGAAGATGTGCTTTTTCCGAAGGCATTAAAACATGGCATTGGTGTCATTGTGCGTATTCCGCTATTGTTCGGATTGCTGACTGGTAAATTTAATGCAAATTCAAAATTCGGTGATGATGACCATCGCCAAATGAATTTATCACCGCAAAAGTTGACAGAATATTTGCACAAATTAAAGGAAGCGCAGCCATTGTTCGACCGATACCCAGACCAAAGTATGGCCCAGGTAAGCCTGCGATTTTGTATTTCCAACCCTGCCTGCCAGACGGCCATTCCCGGTGCAAAAACAGCAGCACAGGTTAAGGACAACAGCTCCTGCTCAGACTTTGGACCAATCCCGCAGGAGGAAATAGGTTCGCTTCTCTAAACTGTGTAAAAATTTCCTGTGCTGACGAGAACACAGGAAATTTTCACATCCAGTCATCCCTCTCAATTTCTCAAAACACGTCCCCAATTTTCATACAAATTTCAAAAGACAATTTATCCCATTTAATATTCTAATATCTAATATTAATTAAGTCATGGAATTCCCTGATTTCTCAATAATTCAGGCTAAAATATAGCAAAAAAGCTCAATAAAACAATGTGCCGTACGATACTACTTTTTGGAAGCCTGATTTAAAGTAAATCTAATAATTCGAACATATGAGGGTATCATGAAAAAATTCTTAAAATTCATCTTTTTCGGTTCAGTCATTCTTCTGATGAGCTCAGCATTTTTTTCAGAGCAAAAACTAATGTTAGCGGGTTCAACGACTATTCAAAAAAGAGTTCTGGAACCAGCTTTGGAAGCTATTAATGCTGAAACAGGCATTGCGCTAAAAATACTTGGTATCGGCACAGGGCAGGGATTTGACTATCTGCTCAAGGAAAAAGTGCCGGCATCAATAGCTTCAAGCCCGCTAAATTCGATATTGGAAAAGGCTGGAATTGCAGACGACGGCACTTTCAAAGAACATGTGATTGTCCGGGATGTCATCGTGCCAATCGTTCACAAAACCAACCCTGTTTCCGAACTGAGCTGGCAGCAACTCGCTGATATCAACACCGGTAAAATCACCAATTGGAAGGAAGTCGGCGGCGAAGATATGCCGGTCAAAGTCGTCACCTCGCATTCTGGCAGCGCAACCCGTGCTGTTTTTCAAAAACAGGTAATGAAAAAAGCAGCCTATGTTGAAAATGCCATGAAAGTAAAATCAACACGCGAAGAAGTCGACCTGGCCGGAAAACTGAAAGGTGCAATCGGAGCCGTATCTGAAGGGTTTGTGAAATTGAATCCAGGTAAAGTGAAAATAATTAAAACGAAAGAGATTTCACGGCCACTCAGCTTTATCACAAAAGGCGAACCGACGGCAGACGTACAAAAAGTAATCGATTATCTGATGACTCCAGATGCTAAAAAATTATTTAAATAAGAAATGCAAAAGGAAAGGCTATTTTTAAAATAGTACAGGATTAAATAATGAATTTTAAAAAAATATTTTCAGCATGCGCGATTGTCTTTATTGCTATTCCCTCCTTTTTGAATGCACAAAATGGTAACATTAGTGGCTACATGTTCGGTGATTATTACATGCAGCTTTCCCATCCCGATTCAGCCACCGATGCAGAAAATCGTAACGGTTTTCAATTTCGTCGTATTTATTTTAACTATGAAAACAAAATCGATGAAAACTTTTCCATGCGCTTTCGCCTGGAAATGAACAGCCAGAATTACGATAAAAGTGCCAATATGGTGCCGTATGTTAAACACGCTTATCTTGCCTGGAATAACCTGATTCCAAATGCAAAACTGTATTTTGGACTCTCCGGAACACCAACCTGGAATCATGCCGAGAAAATCTGGGGTTACCGGTCTGTTTCTAAAACTATTATGGACTTGAACAAAGTTTCGAGCTCAGCCGATTTTGGCGTCGCGGCCAAAGGAAAAATAGGCGCATCCGGTACACTGAATTACTTTGCACATTTTGCCAATGGCTCCGGTAAAAAAGGTGAAAAAGACCAGTATAAGAAACTCTATTTTAATCTGCCTGTTATTCTGCAAAAAAGTATTTTCATCGTGCCCTATATCGATTTTGAAGGTGGTGATGATGGGAAAAGTAAAAGCCTGGTAGCCCTGTTTGCCGGTTATAATAAAGGCAAAATTTCTAGTGGCGTCGAGTTATTTCAAAAGACAAGTAAAGAAGCCCTGGATGGTGATCTTGACTTGAAACAATCTGGATTTTCTGTATTTGGTAGAATGAAAACGGCAGAAAAAGTCTGCCTTTTCGCTCGTTTTGATTCTTATGATCCCAACACGGATTTGGACAATGATGCCAGCACACTAATCATTGGTGGTTTTGATTACCTGGCAGGAAAAAATGTCCATATAATGCCAAATGTGAAACTGGAGTCTTATGAAATGTCTGGCATGGATTCAAATACATTAGCCGAAGTGACCATATATTTCAAGTTTCAGTAAAATATCAGTCTGATAGAAATTTATACTGAGAAAATTGGTATTGCTGTGCATCTGAAAGGCCCGATTGATTCCTGCTTAAATGGATTTCACGGGTCACAATTCGTTCTGTAAATTATATAAATTTTAGAACGAAGGACAAAAATCCCAATTGCGGCAAAAGGTTGCCAATTTTCTCAAATTTTCACAAGCGAATAATTATATTGAGTTTATAAAACTGTACCAGAGGTAAATTTTTTCCTTTGATAGGATAAACAATGAAACTGACTACAAAAATAATTCGGTTATTATCAGTTGTATTGATTTCTGTATTTTGTTTGATAGGTCTGGTGATCTCTCAACTGGTTGTTTCAAATACTGAAACAAACCAAAATGAAGAGTTCACAAAATTAGTGGAAAGTATCGGCAAACAACTACAGGCAGGTCTTGCATTTTCGGCCTCTTCTTCCGGGACAAGGTATGCCATTATGGAATTGGAAGTTGAAGATGATAACCTCGCCCAGGAACTCGTTGCGCAAACTACAACGATGGGTTTGGATGCGATGTACATAACGAATATTGATGGCAAAATTATGTTCCCGCTTCAGAGCGATCCCTCCGACGAAATAAGTGTACTTTTCACTAAACTGTCGAAAAAGGCAGATAATATCCAAATCGTCGTTTTCAAAGGAAAAATGATAGCCTACGCCCCAATAATTGATGTTGAAACCAAAATGGGCATACTTGCTTTTGTAGTGAATTTACCAGATAAACTGAGAGAAATTGCGAGCTCAGCTTTTTCCGACTCCGAAGGTGAAGAGAATTCAACAACGGCGATGAATATCTCTGACTATCTGGAAAGCGCTCTCGCTAATTCGGAAAAACGCGCTAATGACTTCCTCGGTAGAATTTTACTATTATTGGCCATTACTTTACTAACCGGATTGTGCATAATTATTGGGCTCGTATTCTCAGGAATCAAAAAAAATATTCTCAAACCAGTAATTAAATTGCAAGACTCAGCCATAAAAGTTGCCTCCGGTAATTACGATACCCTGGTAGATATTAATTCAGAAGATGAAATCGGAATCCTTGCAAGCTCATTCAATGATATGGTCAAAAAAATAGAACAAGTCACGCTTGAGCTGAAGGAAGAAAAAGCCGGAATTGAGATAAAAGTAGATAAGGCCGTTAGAGAATCCGAGGAGCAAAGAAAATACCTGACGGATTCAGTGCAAGAGATTCTTGGCAAAATGGCAAAATTTGCAGCAGGTGATCTTACAGTACGATTAGAAACAAACAGCGAGGATGATATAGGAAAGCTATTTAGCGGATTTAATCTGATTGTTCAAAATATTAAAAAGATTATAATCAAAGTAACAGAATCCGTGCACGAAACTGTTAAAGCCAGCGCGCAAATTTCATCAAGCGCTGAAGAGATGGCAACTGGCTCGCAAGAACAAAGTATGCAAACAGCGGAAGTTTCAAGCGCAATTGAACAAATGGCCGCGACCATCATGCAGACCACACAAAATGCTACCGAAGCTGCGGAAAGCGCAAAAAGCTCCGGCAGCACAGCAAAAGAGGGCGGTTCCGTTGTCAAAGAAACGATCATTGGAATTGATAATATTGCCCATGTTGTATCGGAAGCCGCTGGAATCGTGGATGTTCTTGGTGAAAACAGTGAAAAAATTGGTGAAATCACCCAGGTAATAAATGACATAGCCGACCAAACCAATCTCCTGGCATTGAACGCGGCTATCGAAGCGGCGCGGGCCGGTGAGCAGGGACGTGGCTTTGCCGTTGTTGCGGATGAAGTGAGAAAACTTGCTGAACGAACAACAACCGCTACCAAAGAAATCGAAGAAATGATTGGAAAAATACAATCTGAAACCGGGAAAGCTGTTATAGCAATGCGCAACGGAAAAGATGAAACCGTTAAAGGCAAAGAGCTGGCTCAAAAAGCGGATACATCCCTGGGCGCGATCATCGATTCTTCTGGTAACGTTCGGAATATCGTTGAACAAGTCGCAACTGCCAATGAAGAACAATCATTCACCGTGAAACAGATTAGTAAAAGTGTCGAGGCAATCAACCAGGTTGCTCAGGAATCGGCTACGGGTGTCGAGCAAATAGCGCGTGCTTCCGAAGACCTGAACCAGCTAACTGAAAACCTGCAATCACTCATAAATCAATTTAAGGTCGATGATCACGATACAAAATATGAAGCGGTTAAAAAGGATAGTATACTCAAACCAACGGTTGTTTAACAATTGACCAAAGGGTAAATGGGGAGCAGATTAATTTCCTGAGTAATCTGAACAAGATTTTAGATTTCTCCTATCCATTTTTCGATGCCCAAACATATTGTGGCATATTAGAATTTTAAAATGCGATGGACATGTCACATAGATTTTTAATTAGAACTAAATAACATAAGTTCGATGTTGATCTTGCAATAGAAAAACGGACTATTAGTTAAGTTATGCAGCGATTTTTTGTTTTGCGAATTCAATAGGACTCATATAACCCAGTGAAGAATGCAATCTTTCACGATTATAGAAGACTTCAATGT
>QQUE01000002.1 GCA_008501765.1 Calditrichota bacterium | reverse complement strand
TTTTCGATGCCGAGCAGTTTCTCGACTTCAATTTCAACCGGCAATCCATGCGTATCCCAACCAGCTTTACGCTCAACACGGTAGCCCTGCATGGTTTTTAGACGGCACACGATATCTTTGACTGTCCTGGCTAAAACATGATGAATTCCCGGACGGCCATTTGCAGTTGGCGGGCCTTCATAAAACACAAATGGCTTTTCAGCGCTGCGTGTTTCGATGCTTTTTTTGAAAATATCTTTTTGATCCCAGTATTCCAGGATTTTTTCTTCAATTTCGGGAATGTTAAAACGGGTTCCTAACTCTTTAAACATTGTCGTGCCTAATCTTCCAAGTTGAATTTATATCTTTATGTATTCATGTGCTGTTGCTCAATATATTGCAACAGCAGCGTTTTAATTTTAAATTTTTGCGACAGCCCTTTTTATCAGCGTCGTCAACTTTGGTTCTGCTTCGCCGGCCACTCGAATTATTTCAGCGATATTTGCCGGTTGCAGCGCATCGGGGAAACAGGCATCGGTAATTACTGAAAAACCAAGAACTTTCATGCTGCTATGAACAGCGACAATCACTTCGGGGACCGTAGACATACCGACAACGTCTGCTCCGATCGTGCGCAAAAAGCGGTATTCGGCCCGTGTTTCCAAATTCGGTCCGGAAACAGCGACGTAAACGCCTTTCTGAATCTTGATTTTTTCGTCCAGCGCGATTTGCTCAACCAAGGCGATGAGCGCACGAGAATAGGGCTCGCTCATGTCCGGAAATCGTGGTCCAAGTTCATCATTATTAACACCGGTCAGCGGATTATCGCCCAACAAATTGATGTGATCCGCCATAATCATAATATCCCCGGGCGAATAATTGGGATTCATCCCGCCACAGGCATTGGAAACGACAAGCGTCTCACACCCCAGTTGCTTCATAACCCGAACCGGAAATGTAATTTGTTGCATGGAATAACCTTCGTATTGATGAAAGCGTCCCTGCATGGCCAGAACATTTTTCCCGCTCAAGCGGCCAAATATGAGTCGGCCAGCGTGGGTTTCAACAGTTGAAACCGGGAAATGAGGGATTTCCGAGTATGAAATAGCTGTCTCAATTTCAATTTCCGAAACGAGCCCACCCAAACCGGTGCCGAGAATAATACCGATTGTCGGTTTGAGCTGAGTTTTTGCTTCTAAAAATGTGAGAACATTATCAATTTGGTTCGTCAAGTCTGACACTGAGGTCACTCCTTCAAATTACCTGCTGTCTCCGGTTCAATCACCTGAAAATCATTCGTTTTCTTGTGCGATACCTGCTAAATATAGGCAAACAAATTACATCATATTTTTATCAGATGCAACTTTCAGTTTTAATTTGGCTGTTAAGCTATTTTAAAATTTTTAATGATTAGTTTTACGAAGTGGCATCTTGTATTTTCGATATGACAATTGATTTTTAACGAGATACGTGGACAACATGCTGGTTCAGTAATTACCTAAGTTAAATATTGATTTTTAATTCGTGGGAGTTTGGTATTCTTCCCGGCATCGCGCTTTGCAGTATCATCGAGGGAATCTGAGTCTGCTTTATCGTTTATTTTGATTCTTGACGATTGAGTCGTACTACTTTCAATTCGCTTCAAACTCGAATTTTCACCCTTGTTTAACTGGTCCGTTTCATTTTGTGAAAGGGTATTTTCATTGTATCCGGTGTCATCCAATTCCAAAACACCGATGAGTTCCATCTGACTTTCCAGTAAATGGCGCAGACGGCGGGCAAAACTTTCTTTTTGTGCACGGATAATTACGATATCATTTTTCAGCTTTTCGAGTTTAATCCGCGATTCTTCCAGAGTTTTATCTGCTTTCAATTCGGCATCCCGGATAATCAAATCCGCTTCTTTTTTGCTGTTCTCCCGCGATGAACTCAGATTTTCCTGCGCGTTCACCAGTGTTTCTTTCAGGCTGTCCTCAACCTGGCGATAATCTTTGAGTTGTGTGCGTAACTTCAGGACTTCATCAGATAATTGGTTTTTTTCACGAACTATCGCCTCAAATTCGTCAGCAACGACCTCAAGAAAGGCTTCCACTTCAACAAAATCATATCCGCGAAGTGCTTTCTTAAATTCTTGTTTTTTAATGTCTAATGGTGTAAGTTTCACTGCATACTCCAATGATTTCGAATATCTCAAAAATCAAAATTTTATAAAGAATTAGCCAGGTCAATTAATGATTGAACCAGAAATGCCCGTGTAAATTGTAACAAAATAATTATAACAATGGGCGACAAATCGAGTCCAGCAAATGATGGTACGTACTGCCGTACTAACTGCAAGGCCGGTTCGGTAATTTTGTAAATGAATTGAACTATTTGATTGCGAGGATCAACCTGAATCCAGGAAATCACTACCCGGGCAATTATTACGTACATATATAATGTACAAATTATATTTAACAAACTGGCAATTGCATTAAAAAGATTGGCAAAAATAAACATTACTCCACCTGACTAATCATTCTCATTAAAAATTGCGCGTCCAACTCGAATCATATTCGAACCTTCCGCGATAGCGATTCTATAATCTGCCGACATGCCCATGGATAAATAATCCATCTTTACTCGCGGCAATTGTATCTTTTTTATCTCTTCAAATTGAGATTTTAACAACCGGAAACATGCCCCGATTTTATTTTCATCCTCCGTCAATGCACCAATTGTCATCAATCCACGAATCTGAACTGCCGGCAATTTTTGAATTGAATGAACCGCAGGTAAAACTTCATCCGGTGAAAATCCGTATTTACTCGTTTCACCAGAGGTATTTACCTGCAATAAAACGTCAATTTTTCGACCGCTTCTTTCACACTCTGATTGTATTTTTTCAGCCAATTTCACGGAATCAACCGATTGAATCAAGTCGAACATCGCAATCGCTTTTCGAACTTTATTCGATTGCAAATGCCCGATAAGATGCCAAGAAACCGGTCTTGAAATTGCCTGAATTTTTTCTGCTGCATCGTTGATTCGACTCTCGCCCAAAATACGGATACCAGCATCAATTGCTTTTTCGGCAATCTGAGCAGAAACTGTCTTGCTCACTGCAACCAGGTGAATTTCATTTGGATCGCGTGCGAACTGTTTGCACGTGCTTCTAATATCGTTTGTTAAATTTAAAATAGCTTGTTTCATATACTCCCATACAAACCTATAAATTATGAAAATATAACTGCCTGCGAGTCGAAATGCAACAGATTATTTGCTTCATTAATATGTATAATATTATCCTGTTTATCTATCGAAGGACAAATAAATATACCAAACTAATCAAGATGAGAACGCCCCCACTCATCTAACTTTTGGGCCAATTTTGACTCCTGCCGATAAAACTCACCAACCAGAAAATGCGAACCGGTAACCACGATAACTGAATCCTTATGACACATTCCTAACGCCGAGGAAAATGCCGTAAATATATCCGGAGCAATACTTGATTTCAATCCTGTTTTTTTAACAACCTCCTGCAATCTCTGTGGTAAAAGAGCTCGGGGAGAATTGGGAGTTGTACATACAATATAGGGTTGTAGTTCCATCAAAAATTCGATAGAAACCGCGAAATCCTTATCTTCCAGCATACCCAAAATAAATATATAATTCCGCCTGGCAAACGTTTGTAGAAGGTTGTCTTTCAGGTATTTCAGGCTGTCTGAATTATGTGCAACATCAAGAATTATACGCGGTGATTTGTGCCACGTCTCAAATCGGCCTTTTAATCGCAGCATTTCCAGACCCGATTTTATTGAATCAAAGGAACAGTCAAGCCGGCTCTGTAACGTACTTATTGTGGCGAAGGTGGTTTTCAGATTACTCAACTGCTGATCGCCAACAAGTTGCGTCATAATTTGCTCACGTCGTCCGCCACTGTTCACCACTAAATGCATACCATCTGGAGAAGTTCGCTCCAATTGAATTGACGCCTGCTTTTGCCCATCAATACATTCAGCCTCCATCGCATTACATTTTTTTTGAATCTCGGATAGCGCCTCTGTCGGCAGGTTGCCAATAACACACGGCACACCGGATTTAATGATTCCAGCTTTTTCAAATGCGATATCCTTGATAGTTTCGCCGAGATAATTTGTGTGCTCCAGTGATATTGAAGTGATAACGCTGCACAACGGCTCAATGATATTTGTGGCATCAAAACGCCCCCCGAGACCAACTTCAAAAACAGCCAGATCAATTTTAAATTTCTGAAAAATGGAGAAGGCCATAAGTGTTATCGCCTCAAAATATGTGGCTTGATTTTCGATCAGAATCGGTTTTAACTCGGATAGTGTTTTTTCGAATTCATTCTCGGAAAGGGGATTTCCAGCGATACAAATACGCTCCACCGGGCTGAGAAAATGGGGTGAAATAAACAAACCAGTGCGATACCCCTGATGGCGATAAATACTTTCGAGCATCCGGGCAACCGATCCTTTTCCATTGCTCCCACCGACGTGAATAACCGGATATTTTTTATGTGGATCACCGAGAATTGAAGCCATTTTCTCAATACGGTCAAGTCCAAGTTTCCAACCAAACATTCCTAAAGAATTCAGGAAATTCTCAGTTTCGTTTGTGAACAATTCAGACTCCGAATCGTTATAAATTACCGAAGAACGATGTACGCTATGCAAATTATTTCCTAGCACAATGAAACAACTTGCATGTTTAATTAGAAAAAATTAGTATGCGATGGAAATCCCTGCTGAATCGGGCGATTCAATTTTCCCGCAACAGAATTAATCCATCTGAATTGCCGCAATTTTTAATCAGCCAATCCTTGCTAATATTATAAATTAGATTTACCATTTGAGTAATAAAATATCCTTTCTCAAAGCAAATCACGATCAAAGATTCCATGTTCATGGAAGTATAACATTATAAATTAGATTTTCATTTTCCAAATTAATTTAAGCGCATTTAAAGATATAAATTGAAAATATTCGACACGCTCATCCAATTGGCTACATGGCACATAAGTTGCATATTTTTCAAGTTTTAGCGAGTTTTTTATTTTTCCGGGAAGAATCGAGGCCATCTGGTGTTCAATCACTGCATAAAAAATACACCCTTCGTAATTACACTCTTCATTTTAGCGCTGCATACTTTTTCCAATTTGAACGCAGGATCTACCGGAATATTTTCTGGACGGGTGCATGACTTATCTGGTGAACAGGCATTGCCCGGCGCGACTATCTTGATAGAAAATACAGATTTAAGCGGCAAAACAGATAAACACGGAAATTTCACGATCGTTGGCATCCCACCTGGTATTTATGATGTGCAGGTAAAACACATTGGCTACGCAACTACACTTTGTACCGAAGTGATTATTAAAGCGGATATTAATACGAAAATCGACTTTCCAATGCAACTCCAATATACAGTTCACACAAAATTTATTGAAGTGCAGGCACAGCAACTTGTTTACCGGGGAACAGTGGCAACAACCCACTATATCACAAGTAATGAACTCAATCAAACATTCGCGGCAGACAATATTTTCGACAGTTTCAGGTACTTGCCGGGTGTTTTCCAAAGCCACTTCCGTGGCGGTAAAAGCCATGACGTCCTCTATCTTTTAGATGGTTTGCCAATAATCAGCGGCTACTCCCGGGCCATAGCATTCAATATACCGATTTCAGCAATCGAGGACGTGGTAATAAATCCCGGCGGCTTCAGTAGTGAATATGCAAACGGGACAGCAGGTGTCGTCAATATCATTCGAAAACGTGGCAGAAACCAGTTTAGTGCCAGTGCCCGTTCTTATACAGATTACATCGGTAATTCCCCGAAATACCGCGATGATTTTCGCCGTTTTGAGGCAAGTTTTGGTGGTCCGATGGCCATAAATTTTGGCGGACCTGACATTGAGATGAACTACTATTTTGGGCTGGATTTCCTGGCCACCGACACACCAAAACAAAGCGAAATTAAAAAAGTTTATGATGAAGGCGCCATTCTAAGCAATGTCAATATCAGTGCGCTTTACGATTTTTCGCTGTCAAAAAATAATAAAATTACGTTTCAGGGGGCCTTGTCAAAATGGGAAAATCATGATTTAAGCGATGCGTACTCCCTTACTTCACAGGCGTTATCAACTCAGAAAAATCTCCATCTACGTGGTTCAGTCAATTATAGCTATAATCCCAGTCGCAGCCTGATTTTTCACATCAGTCTGAGTGCGCAAAAACTGCATGATGAAATTGTCGATACGAATTTGCAAGCACCTGATTTGGAACCTCAGATCGCAGCCGAGCTTAGTCAAAACGAAATCTTGTGGGATATGGATGCAGATGAAAAAAGCTACCGCCTTCAAGCTGGTTTTTCTAAACAATTCAATAAATACATCAATTTGAAAGCCGGTTTCTCTGCTGATTTTTATAATTTGAATTTTCATTCAGACAGGGTGTTCTTTTACCAGGACAGCGACACTGTCGACCAGCACGTGCCAATGCAGAGCCAATACCATCGTTCACCAAATGTATTTGGTGTGTATTCTGAAACAGGATTTGATTCCCGGCACCTGGTTGTAAAAATTGGTGCCCGTATTGATAATTTCAATCCCAATTCCTCAGTTGTAACACAAAATCAGGGAGAAATCGGCACACTGAGTGATTTGTCATTCAATCGCTATGTCTTTTCACCGCGCTTTTTTCTTGGAATTCCATTTAATGATAAAAACCAGCTTTTTTTTAATATTGGCGAATACGCTCAGCTCCCGGAATTTTCATATTTATACCATGGAATCGGCGCTTCTTCCGAGGCTGCAGCAGCCAGTTTTCCTCTCTTTGGAAATCCGGACTTAACTTTGCAAACGGCAACCTCGATGGAAGCTGTATACCAGAAGAAAGTCGCTCGCAATTTTAGCGCATCTTTTTCGCTCTATTCCAGAGAGGGGCGCAATGCGCTTGAAACAGGTTTTAATCCCATTTTTGATAATGGACAAAATACGCTCAGATATATGGATAGCGCAAGCAGTACATCCCGAGGATTTGAAGTCGCTTTTGCAAACAGAATCACACCCAACTTGAATTTACAGGCTCAATTTACCCACCAGGAAATAAAAAATGAGAATAACTTCACCGAGGAAAATTATTTTCATTATTTAAAAACCGGACAATTTCCAGAGAATGTGCGGCAGAAAAGCAATTGGAGTCAGGAAAATATTTTTATGGTGAGTGGCACTTACCGCTGGCATGATAAAATGCAGATTAGTGCTTTAACTCGTGTCGAAAGCCCGCGGGAATGGTTCCGTGAGAACAATACTTTTTTGGTTACCAGAAATAAACTGGACTGGAGAAACTTTACAGATATCAAGGCCAGTTTCAATTTATGGACGGGCAAGTATCAGATCGGGCCCTATATTGAAATCCGAAATTTATTTAACACGCGATTCAATGAATTCGAAGAATTGCCATTTTTATTTGGTCCCTCTTTCATTCATGGTTTCCAGGATCAATATGGCAGGCGGGTCCGCCTCGGTGTGCAAATATTTTAACCAACCCCCTTTCAGTCAAACCTAATCATCCCCCTTTTGAACAGATAAAAGACTACCGGTGCGGTCGAATGGCAACTTCCAATAATTGGCCAAATTTGTGTAACTTCCACCGTCCGGGTCGACAAATAATCCAGTTGGCATCGTTTCATGTTTTAAAAGCAAATAGGGGATAATCTCATAATCAGCTGTTTTAGGTTCAAAATAACCCAAGCCCAGTGAATATTCCCGTCGCTGGGATTCGCCGGCTGCAATGTTTTTTGTGCTCGGTCCCGAGGTCACGCCAATAATAGTCGTCTGAACCGTTTTGACATCACCCGTGCTTTTATCCAAAATACTTATTGGGCCAATGGTACCATCCACCGTACCGGGAAAATAAACAGAAACTGAATCGTTAGCAGTGAGCGTGACTGTTATTCTTACCTGGGGATTGGTGCCAAGTATCACCAGAGGTGGTTGAAGTTCAATATCGATATCCAATAATTTCTCAAGAATTATCGGTTTGGAAATTTTCCCCTTTTTATCGACCGGCCCACTGTCATAAATAAAATTGCCTTCCTGCAGAGCAAGGGCGGTTTTTCCCAATTTGAAATTGCCAAAATAATAATAGAGAATCAGAGTCCCGGTGTAACCTCTTGTCCCACCCTGAGCACCACCGGGAGGGATTTCCAGTTTAAATTCACCCGCGTCATTTGTGCGCGTAGAAACGCCAATTCCATCAAGCCAGACGAGTGCATTTTTAGCGACAATATTGGTATCGAGCATGACTTTGCCACTGATTGTACTGCTGCCACCGGAAATGTCATTTTCACCGAACGGAGATTCTGTGCACGCCAACACCGCAAGTGTAATTACACTGAGGATTAAAAATCCAAAGAAATATTTTATATGGCCCACGATTCCCTCATTTAATTGAGTTTGCTCTTCAACAGCAATTAAACTGGCGGCACATCGAAAGTTGTCTGAATTAATATTGTGTCCCAAAAGTAAAATAATAACGCTTGTCGCGTATTGCGATACCCTGCAAAATGGTATCGTCGTTCAATAAATTTCTTCCAGAAAAATTAAAAAACAGTTTCAGTTTCCTGATTGCAAATTTCTTACTCAAATGAATATCGATATTATCGAATGAGGGCAGCTCAACCTCAGTGAAAATATCTGCATTGCCGTCGGTTTGATTGCCCGGGAGCCAGGCAACTTGCTCGTTTTCATTAAACCAGTGTAACTGAAATGAATATCCGTAGTGATCAATTGTCAGATTCATCGTTTGCTTAAAATCGGATTTAAAAGGGAATGAAGATTTTTCCGAAATAAAATATTTTGAAAGGCCATATTCCGCCGTCACTTTTTTCCCAAAAAGGAAAACCGTAGCCGTCCCTTCCAGTCCTTTGATACTTGCTGTCTTGACATTGTCGTAAACCGGAACACGGGAAAAGGGCGGCGACAAAGTTCGGAATTTATTATCATAAAAATTTTGGAAATAGGATATACCTGCCTGCCAACCCGATACATTGGCAATATTTCCCAGATCGCGGGTCACGGTGGTCGTCATTTCGAGGCTGCGATTTTTTTCCGGTTCCATATTAGGCACCGTTGCTTCACGGGAAAACTCGTTAGGCGTGCTGATTTGTTGAATCAGTGAGGGAAATTTGACGTTCGCGCCAAAACTCACATATCCATCAACGACCAATTCATCGTTAAATCCATATAAATTGAGCGCAAATTTTGCCGTGCTTTCCTGCCAATCGTTGGTTACGATAATTGCGTCGGCGCCAGTCACCGGATTGTTGGTATTTACCGGGATCCCATCCTGCTCATCGTGAATTATATCGTGGCGCACACTGAGATTTAGGCGCACATTGCGAAAGAAATCGGAACCGGGATCATCATCTGACTTCGCGATGGCAATTACACCATGATGTTGTCGGTTAAACTGATAAAAAACAGTATCTTTTTGATAATCCAGATCGGATTTTTGCAACTGATATCCCAGCAAAAAATCGATAGCATTGAGCTTTTGGTTCTTTTGCACATTCAAATAATAAGAGCGGTCAAAAATATCCCTGATGAAGTTTTGTGATGAAACCGTGAGATTTTGATCTTCCTGCAATTCTTTATAGGAAGTGGAGACATCGAGTCCGGATAAAAATCCGATATCGCCGTTAAAATGCAATGAACCAAGTGTATTCATACTTGAAACATCTTCTTTGTAAGTGCCAGTGCGGTAGTAGTCCAAATCTGTGCTGACAAACATGGCGTTGAGCCGTTTGTTTGGGGAAAAAGAATAAGTTAAATGTCCGGTATTGTGGGTGGCTAAATTGTCTAAAATTCCATCTTCGAGCAATCGTTCCAATCCGCCTCGTTTGACACTATAATAGGATGATAGTTTTCCCAATTTTTTATGCAAGTGCAGCCCCCAATTTCCAGCGCGATAGGTCCCTAATTGCTGCTGAAACCGAACATTATAATCAAAATCGGTTTTAGGGATTATGTTTACAACCCCGGAAAACGCTTCTGCACCGTAAAGCGCTGTATTGCTCCCCTTAATCACCTCCACTTTTTCAACATCTTTTAAATCAATGAGGGACATATCAAAGATGTTGTCAAGTGAACTGTTCAGCTTAATTCCATTGTATAAAACAACAACTTCATCTGAGTTGCCGCCGCGAATTGCGACTGTTTTTCTACCACTGATATCTTCATTAACCTGAACGCTGTGGTCTGTTTTTAATAAATCCCCCGCATCAATATAACCACGGATCTCAAAAGATTTTGAATCAATTACCTGGATAGTTTGCGGGATGTCCAGCTTGATCCGGTCGGTTTCGCTGCTGCCCGCTACCTCTACGCTTTGCATGGGGATAACGCGCGGCTGAAGATAAATCACGTTCATTTTGCGCAGTTTAATTGCGTCTACTTTAAATGGATGGTAGCCAATATGCTGAAACACCACTTGCTTGCCCATGTGCTGCAACCCAAGCTGAAGGCGAAAACGGCCATTTTTATTCGTAACCGTGCCCTTGCTCTCTCCCTCGATAAATATATTGACAGCCTGAATTTCGTGGTGTGTATTTACATCTTTTACATGGGCAATGACCAGGTATCCTTGTGCCTTGCTTTCATTTGTAAAAATAAAAAAACCACAGAGCAGTATTGCTGAAATAGTTCGCAATTTAAACATGGAGTTTACCTTCCTTCGGGAAGTCAGGTGTCGAAGTTATTCATCCGGATTTGCTTTTAAAAAAGATGGATGCCTTGCAGGCTCAATTTGCAAGCGCCTATTCTGTTTTTGTGTACAGTTATGAAATTTAATAGTGGGCCTTGCAAAAGATTAATACAAACTGAGAGATCCGATTCTTCTTTTCATAATCTATTTTTCAAAACGGCTCACATGCTCCCACGTTGAATAGAGCTTGACTTCCGGCTTGCCGGTCTCTTTTTTAACAAAATCATGAATAAACTTAACCGCACCGAAATGCTCAGTAAAATAATAATGCGCATCACCCAGCGACGAATATAAAGTATCACCTGCGGTAACATTGATTAAATGAGTTTGCAAATCAAACCAATGCGCATCGAGCACTTCGACAGCCCGTTTAGCTGCAGGTATAAATGTCGAAGTCCAACCGTTGTATTTCGCAGAGCCCTTGTGAATGTAGCGGATTTGCTGTGGTTTGCCGTTTTGAGCAAGAACCTGGAAGGTTGTGTCTACTTCAAGCGACCACTCAGATTCCATACCATCATCAATTTTTAGCATAGTTTGCCAATATGATATTTCGATAGGTTTTAGAAAAGACATGCCATAGGGAATCACCCGTAATCCAATATTTTCTGTATTTTTCTGGTATACTGTTCCATTTTTATCTCGGTAAAACGGAGTGCGTTTACCTTGAGAGAGATATACTGAAAGAATTTTTCCATCAACTGTATCTTTATCCACGAGCTGACGCGTGAAATTATAAATATCACTTACTAACTCTTTATTGCTATCAGTCACGTATCCTCGAAAATAAAAAACTTCATCCATAAAAGGAGGTAACATGGATAATTCCGGGGTCGACTCCTTTTTTTCACAGGCGAATAAAACAAGCATCAAGCTAAAAACGAAGAATTGAAGACGAAATCTCATTATTTTAAATACTCCTTCTCTTACTCGATTAATTTTGAAATGGATTCGTAGTGTAATCCGAGCTCACTCCTTTAATAATAAGTCGTTGCCAATCAGGTTCCTGCAATTCACCTATCAAAGTCGAATGGATTTGCTCATATTTTTTAAATCCGGTTTTATCAGAAAAAATAAAAGTGACACCACCTTGACCATGTATGCTGCTGTAAGTCCAGATTTCATATGGTATTGTCTGTGTAGAATTTGGGAATCGTTCCACCTCATAAGGCGGCCCAAAGAGGGTATAAACACGACCACGGTCACTTTTCCATCCATCTTTGAAAACAGATTTAAATTTGAAATTTGCCTCTGTTATTCTTTTCAAATAAATAAATCTATATACTGATCCGACCATACTCTGTTTTGCAGCCGTTTTTATCCAAATTTCTTTCAGATAATCCGCCTTCGCCTTGGTAGCCGTTAAATTCTTATAAATTTGTTTCTCTGGTTTATCAACCAAATATATCATTTTATCGAACTCGACATCTAATTCTGTATTTCCCTGACGATAAAGATCTACAAATGATCTATCCCCGACATCAGCCATGGTTAACCCTGTTTTCTCTGCTAGTGGTATTGATGGATTGTAAATGTAAATTGCCTTTTTTCGCTTGGCTAATATTTTTTCATCAATGTCTGCGATTCCATAAATAAAAGAATATGTCCCGGATGGCAGCTTGGAAATTATTTTTGTACCCATTTCTACAGCTGTTTCGCCCATTTTCTTTTTCGTTCTAAACGCTTTCCCTGTTCCCTCGATTTCATAGCCATTACTATTCTCAATTCTACAATAAACCTTGTACTTATCTCCCAATAATTTTCGGGATAGGTCATATGCTTCAAAGTAAAAATAGATTATCGGAGATGATTCACCGAACAAGGAAGCAGGGTTGGGGACAACTTCGTAACCACTTTTTGTAAATACGGGGTTGCTTTTTTTGGTCGCTCTGCCTATTTTCGAAGAAAAAACAATATCACTCAATTCGATTTCAGTCGCGACAGGGTCAGGTATCTCAATTTCGACCTGAGCGCTATCGGGATATCCGGAAATATCCATAGCTCTTGTATACAATTTGACATTATATTTTCCAGGTCTGTTTGCCACATACCGCAATGCATCGACAACAGAATTTTGTGATTGTGCCAGCGTCGAATCTGCAATAGTTTTCTCAACCTTCCAAACTTTTGTTGCCCAAACTGAATCATCTCGGGTAATCACCAGATTGAATACAATGCCAGCCTCAGCTTTATTATTCTTTGTCTGAATTTCAGCAAACACCGCATCTGCGATTGAGTAATAAACCTCTAAATAATAATTACTATCAGCACCTTGGAAATAAGCCCCATCCAAATTAGCACGCACAGAAGATTGAGCAAAAGTATTCTGTGCAGAAAAAAGGAGCAACAGAAGTGTAATTCCTATTTTTCCTTTTTGAAAAAACGCATGACCAGTCATTTTTGTGCCTTTAATCTTAAAAGTTATGATGGATAAAATAATTTTATGATTATCCCGCCACGTTGAGAATTGCATTAAAATGCTATTCCATCATTTCAATACCAACCTTGAAGAACATTGATAAATACAATCGGTTTAACCGAGATAAAGAGTTCAGGATTATGGAAATATGTAATCTCCTGTCGAACGGAATAATTTTTAGAATATTAAACCTGAGTTATGTAAAAGGAAACAAACTCTCCTTCTATACCTTATAGGTGCAAGTTCGTTCCAATTTAATAACAAAACGAATCTATGCGTTACTGCATAATTGGTTAACAATTCAACAACACGCTACTGAATATGGGGCTTGAGCAAGTTCCAAGATTAATTCACAAACTGTGTAATTTACAATATATAGAGCAGGAACCGTGCGTTAAATGCTCTGAATATTTAATTAAAATCTATCACGTAGCGTTAATTTTATAAAGAAGTGACAATTTAACCAATAGTCAAATTATTTATGCCATGAACTTAACTTTTTTTTATTAAGACCGACCGTTTCTCATCACGTTCAACTTTAAAAGGAAGACAAAAAAAAAAGCCCCGAAAATTCGGGGCTTTAAACTAATATATTTTCAGATTAGAATCCAAATATTAAACTGAAAACATTGTTTGAATCAAAGTATTCAACCTGACGGAACGCATAGTCCAGACGGACATCAACATTATTGATGCTGTACTGCAGGCCGGCACCTAAAGTCAAACCATAATTGTAAACATTTTCATCATTGAGGTCAAGTGCATCTGGTGATATTGAATATCCGGCTCTGAGGAAAGCCATATTGTCAAATGAATACTCAACACCAAGTTTTGTGATATCAGCGAGAAAACTTTGCTCTTGATACAAAGAAGAAAAATCAACTGTACTTCTTTCATCAATTTTCATTGAATAATTCAAACCGATTTCAAATGAAGTTGGTAACTCATCCGTCTGAGCAACAACTCCCGTAGGTGAAGTAGGACGATCACCATCGGGGATATTTGTTTGCCGGACAAGTCCTGTACCTTCAAATTGCATTGATTGACCAATATTCTTCACTGCGAGGCCAAGGCTTAAGCCATCGATCTGGCCAACACCACGATACTGCACACCAAAATCGAAAACCATACCAGATGCTTTTACACGATCCATGGTTTCGGAAACCAGGTTACCAGTAACACCAACATAAACACGGTCGCTTAAAGCTCTGGAATACGTCAAACCTACAGTCAAGAACTGTGGGCTAAAAGTAGCACCAGTACCGTCGGGAAGATCGACTGTGGTAATATCTATTTCACCAACGTTGAGAGATTTGACAGCAAAAGCTAGTGAACCAAATCCTTCAAAGTTAACACTGGCTGCAGCATACGTTACGTCGATATCTGCGATATAGCTCATCTGTGAAAACATACCATAGGCTGATTTATCGGAGGATGCCAAACCAGCCGGATTATAATAGATAGCATCGATTCCACTTACGACAGCAAGTGGCGCGCCACCCATCCCGATATACCGGGCACCGACAGGGATCAGCAATTCCGAAGCAGCGTTGGTACCTGTTCGAGCTTCCTGGGCAAACCCGCTTACGCTCACGAGAAGCAGGAGCGCAACCAAGATGACCATGAATCTATTTAAAGAGTGCTTCATAGTTTTTGACTCCTAATAATTAACTATTACTTTATTATTTTACATTTCCTGTACAGCCATTAAAAAAACATGTCTATACTCAGGTTACCATTAATAGTAATCGAGGTATTGCTGTTCCATTACAATTGCTATTTTCAATATCCTGCTGCCAAAATTCGGTACTTCGACATTCGCAAGATACAGACCACTTGCGATTGGCAGGCCTTGCTCATTGAGCAGGTCCCATGCACTGAACTGCTTATCATCATCTTTTTCGATAGTTCGTACAAGAACACCGGCAAGACTAAAAATGCGAATTGTACACTGTGCAGGCAAGTGACTGAATGTCACGCTACGCTGGAAACGATTCGTCTCAAATTCGTGCAGGCCATAATATGGATTCGGGAATACATTGATGAGATCCATATCTGCCTCTTTGGCTGCAGTGCTCGTTGTTGGATTCAAACCAGCGGTAGAGAAAGTAAATAAATCTTTCGGTGTATTTGGCTTGGTCGTGTACATACGTACGACAGTTCCCGGAATTGGCGGCGCACCATTTTGATCAAAATCACAAACGAGAACACGGCCAAATTCCCTGCTTGCAGCAGAATAATCAGCATCAAGCGATCCATCCGCCTCGATATCAGCATGATGGTCAGCATAGGTATTTCCAGGAGCCGGCGCATAGAAATAGATACGGTCAAAAGCAGGATAACCGAAGGCGCCGTCCGGACCATGATCCGGCGTATAGGAACCAGGAGTACCGCCGCCTTCAAACATAATCGGAATATACTGAACGTCATCGCTGGCGTCATCCGGCGTTCCCGAACCCACATTCCAGATTGTTAATGGGATTTTTCCTACAGAACCATCGGTAAAAGCCCACCAGCCGTAACTGCCTTCTTCCAGTGTTGTAAAGCGGATTTCAAAATCAAACGGCACAGCAAGAGCAGCATTAAATCCTAAAGCGCTTTCATCTGCGCTCGCGGTGCTGACAAAATAACGATCTGCCGAGCTTGACGAATTCAGGCTGTGCCATACGTTGTTGCCGCCAAACGGGGCGCCATTGGCATCAAAATCCGCTTCGGCTAATGGACCATTTTCGTTGGCAACTTCAATTATAGCAGGATCGCCATTTGCCATACGGGCAAAGTCAGATGGGGCACCAAATACTTTCACCATCAATCCATCAACGATGAGATAGGCTTCATCACCCGACTGGTTTGTTTGCTTTTCGAGCACTTTCGCACCTGTGGTCGTATTTGTGAGATCCCATACATCCTCTGTTTCATAAACCGGATGTTCCGGATCGGTCAAATCGGCGCTGACGGTATCGATACGGAAAGTAACAGTATAATCATCACCTGTCACTTTGGTTGGATCAATTACTTTAACAACGACAAATCCGTCGCTCGGTCCAGCAGCATGATCAACACCACTTACAGTATCGCCTACAGCAGCGTGCAAACGGTCGCCGGGTTTTGCTGTTTGTGGAACAACTGTAACAACCGACATCGGGCTTTCCAAGGTCTTTGTAACTTCAGCTCCATTGAAATTGTATGCTGAGACACCGAAGTAATAAACCTGGCCATTCAACAATGGTTTGTCACGAATAACATCTTTAGTGAACACTTCACTGTGAAAAATACCACTGTTTGTACCAAATTGAACAGGTAAATTTAGAACAAGGCCAGATGACTCATCAAAGGCGTCCTGAGAAATTACTGTCGCCTCATCAATGACATCATAAGTTGCAATACGCACACCTTGTGATTGGTTTGCTCCTGCATTTGGCAGTTGATATATATTATAACCTTCGAAAGTATATCCTTTGTTCTCATGTTTCTCGGTTGCGGATACAGCATCTGGCTTGTCACCCCAGTTGAGAAGGATCCTTCCATCCAGCGCTGTCCCAGTGACGGACGGTGCTGGTGGAGGTTTCGGTAGGTCAAAAAGGTTATCAAAAGCAAATTGTGCGGATTTATCATAAAACTTCAATGCGGAAACAGAAGAAATACGATCAGAGCCTAATGCACCGATAACTGCAACTACAACTTCTTGTGTATCAGCGTAGGCCATTGTGAAAGGACCGGAAACCAATAAAATGCGACGGTCACCCGGGTTTTCATCAATCCAGTTCGCTGCTGAAGCCGAACCGTTAAGATCTTCACCAGGAACACGGAACATAACACGTTCAGTTGTAAATGGATTAGTCCATGGTTCAGCAGGTTCTTCCGGACGTGGACGGAATCCACGCAGCAAATTCCACCATTGCCGTGTACCATCATAGTTACCACCACGTGTTGGATCGCTATCGCCCTGGCCGGCCGCGAAGAACGCAAAAGATGTCATCGGCAGGTTTCTAAAACCAGGTCGTTCTTTAAGGCCAAAGATAGCTGTACCTTCAGGGTCCTCAACGAGTGGGCCGGCAAAAAAGTCGTACCCACTGGCAGGAGGTGCCAGGCCGGCTTTGGAAAAGACAGCGTCATTTGAAGATGAATTATAAGCAAAACCAAGACTCAAAGTTGTATCGCAACCGGCAAAATCGTCACCGGCACCACCGAGGTCAGGATCAGACCACTGGCACATATACATAGAGTCAATAGTCGCGTTAACAGGGGTTGTCTCCGTTCCCTTATAGATAACACGAAACTGCTTAAAAATAATATTACCGACGGCATCTGAACGTGCATAAGCCCATATAGTAAGTTGCATTTCCAGGCCGATAGAAGGTGATCCATACATTGAACTAACTTCATTATCGCTGAGATCGTTGGCAACTAACCAGACAACCTGATCAGCGCCTGCAACACCAGGTTCATCGGCATGAATAGCCGCATTGAATTCTTCCCCGTCAGCCGGGCGTAATTTTGGCCATTCAACACCAGTTGCGTCAGTATAAAAACCTGGTGTGTAAATACCATCACCATCGACGTCATAAAAAGGCGCGCCTTTTTCCGCAGGCCAATCCACCCAGTCTGACTTATACAATGCACGCAACTGATCCATGTTCCCCGTAGTTACAGCAGATGCGTTAATTTGGAAAAATTCGGCCGCATCTTGTTGCAGGTTAGCAATCGGATAATCGCGGCGTATTCGCCAAACCCGACGAACAGCCAAATCATCCTTATCTTCAGGGACACCTTTACTGAGAATGGCTCCCGGAACCGTACCTATACTATAGGTTTGGCCACCCACGCGCAGGGCGGGTGTTTCGCCATCGTTTACAAGGCCGCCCCAAACCATACCGTCTTGAAAAATAACGGCTGTATTTGGTGTGGAACCTCGAGGGTAAAACAAGCCGGAATCGCCACCAGGGGTGATAGCAGAGCCCCCGTCAGCATAAATCCACATCGCCACTTGCCCGACATTAACAAGCGTTCTATTTGCACGAGGGCTGTCATCCTGCAGGATAACTTCGCCGCTCGAGCGTTTGCCAAGAGTAACCTTTCCATCGGCTTCTGCACTCAATGCGATTCCGCTAAGCAGAAACATGCACACAGCAACCGCTAGAAAGATTTTACTTAAATTTCTCTTCATTATGATTTAGCTCCCTTGTTAGGATTCACTAAATTTGAGAATATATTCGAACCAACTCGAATTCTTTGAATTAATAAGACAATCTGACACCTAAACGGAAGAGGCGAGGAATACCGAGCAAGTAGTTTCCCGTATCTATGGAATAGTTGACACCGTTACCATTAAGATTAATGGCATTGTGCATTGCCAAAAAGGCATCACCACCATTGGATGCGATGAGTGAACTACTCAAATCCTCATTACCGACAAATCCATCATCGTATGGATTTCCGGTCCGGGAATAAACATTGATTATGTTTTCACGGTTAGTCAGGTTCTGCACGTAGGCATAGAAATTAACGCCGAGGTTACCAAAATCGACCGTTTTATCGATACGCACATCCATTTGAAAATTCCATGGGGTCAACGATGCATTTACTTGCTCCAGAGGCCGACGGTCACGTGGATCGCCAATTTGCCCAGCCATGGAAGCTTGCTGCTGGCCAAAGTTACCTTCGGATAAAGTATAAGGGTGACCACTGTTAAAAGTCGTAAGTATATTAATGCCAAACTGTTCCAGGACAGAACCGCCATCACCTTTGCCATAACGATAATCGAGATTGACGGAACCACGTTGTGGTTGTTCAAAATCCAATGGCTGAATAACCGTTGGAACAGCTTCACCAAGTTCAAGGCCGGCTATAGAATTATTGTTAACCGAACCGGAGCCTTTAGCGCTCTGGAAGGTGTAATTTATTTGACCAGCCAAACGATTTGTACGACGCAAATTCAATTGCAATTCAAGACCTTTTGTTGTAGCAAAGTCGCCATTGGTGAGCATATTATAATCACCTTTTGCAGATGAAAGAGCATCAACAACAATGCGTTCTGTTTGAATCTGATCAGTAATATTTTTATAGAAATAAGTTATATCAAAAGCAGCGGCGTCAGTAAATTGCTGACTGAAACCGACTTCGTACATAACAGTTTTCTGAGGATCAAGTCCATTACCAACATTTCCAGTCTGAAAGGATGACCCACCGATGAAAATAGCATTATACCAGGCATTATTGGCGTAAAGCTGGTCGAGACGTGGGGCTTGTACAAATTTACCATACTGCATATGGAATACCGTACGATCGCTTACTGGAAAAGCAACACCAAGACGTGGGCTTAGTTCAACAGCAGGATCTTTATCTTGTAGCTTGGACTGATCCAGCACACTGTTTTCATTGTCCCAGGCAGGATTTGCGAGATCCGTTATAATAAAATCATCGTTATCAATAATGTCGAGACGCAAACCAGCATTGATAACAAGGTCTGACAATTCAAATTTATCCTGCAAATAAGCGGAATAACGTGAAGGTTTACGTGCACCATTAGGACCGTCAATATCATTTTCATTACCAAAAGGATCATAGCCGTACGTTTTGCGCATTCCCATATTCACGAGCCATGCATCCTGCGCTACTTCATCTCCAGAATATGCATCACGAAAATCATCAGGAAAAGCACGGGCTCTGGTCAACATGGTCCGCGGACCGACAGCATAATTACGGATTGTGTTCAGTTCAGCATGGCCACCAAGCTTGACCTCATGATCCTTAACCTGTGTGGTCAACGCGAAACTACCACCAAAGTAACCACGCTTGTATTTATTATAACCAGCAGGGCTGCCTGGAGCATTAAAGGTGAAACGGTTGATAGTAAATGTATTTCCAACAGGGGATACATTTGGACTAAAATAACGGTCGAATGTCACACCCTGCGCTGCATTGGCTGTACTATCCCAGTAAGAAAAATAGTTGTGCCTGTCTGCAGCAACCGGATCATAATTAATATTTCGTTTGTCAAAATAGTTTAAATTCACTTCCCAAAAAGTCGTTGGATTAACCAGGTGAGTGAGTTTTAAATTAAGCAATGCTGTCGATTGATCAGCAATTGTTTGGTTTTCCAAATTGAAAATACGCGCCGGGAGATTAGTAAATGTATCCCCTTGGTTTCGACGAAAAGTTAAAGCACCACCTAAGCGAACAATAAATGGACTGGCGTCGTAAACCAAAGTTCCATTGCCCGTCCAACGCTCACTAAGTGCATTTTCAGTGAAATTATCGCGCATATGCAGACCTTGCTGCTGTATCATTGTCTGAAAATCTTGTGCTTCCTGGCGGGCTGATAAATCATCGATCACCAGCGGGAAATTATTTTCATCAACGTATGTATCACTATGATTGATGTCAAATCCTTCCCAAAACCGCTGATTACGGTCACGACGAAATTCATTCTCACCAGCAAAGAAAAAACGCAGTTTATCAACGCCGGGAACAGGACCACTGGCTGTCAATGTATAATCACTGTAGCCATAAGAATGGGTACCGAGAAATTGTTCACCAGGATCAGCAAAATTATCAGTTTCCGCTTGAACGGAAAATTGATATTTTTCACTGCCGCTTTTCAATGATTGCCGAACAATACCTGAGTTCGCACCACCAAATTCAGCGGTGTATCCACCAGCTTCAACCTGAATTTCTTCAAGTGCTTCAGGAATAACGGAAACAGCATCGCGACCATCAACTCCGTCACGTGTGTTGGCGCCTTCAAGGAAGTAACCAACTTCATCACGACGACCGCCACGAATATAGATATCGCCATCTTGACGAACAACACCTGGTTGCAGCGCGACAATATTTGCGACACCACGTACAGGAATTTTTTCGATCTGCTCAGATGTCTGAATACGAACAGCACTGGTCGCATTTTTTTCAACCAACGGACGCTCGGCCACGATGGTCACCTCAGATCCCTCCAGGGCCTCTGTAGGAAGATTAAAATTAACTTCTTTTGTCAAACCAGCATTGACAACAACACCTGTCATAGTTACGTCACGGTAACCAATAAAGGAGCCTTTAACACTAAAATGACCTGCAGGAACATTAAGAATGATGAATTCACCATTCACGTCTGTCGCGGAGCCGAGCGTGGTTCCGACGATTGTGACGTTTGCTCCTGGCAAGGCGTCGCCGGACTCTTTATCGACTACCACACCTCTCAGCTTCCCTGTCGTTTGTGCAAACAACATGGCAGGAAGCAGCAAAGCTAACAAGAGGATTACCAGTGAATAACGCTTCATAAGGTTTTCTCCTAAAAACGTTTATTTTTCAATTATTTAATTCAAAAAAGCAATGGATTAATCATCTGCTAAAGTTTTACCGGCAACTGCACCAGCGGCACCCCAGACAACGGCTGTATAGCGTTTGGCACTCATCGCACCAGTGTCAAAAGTTGCTAATGTATCAGCAGTCGTATGGTCTGTGACATAGACTTTATAACTTGCCATCTCAATAGAGCCATAGTTAGCAAAACCTTCGGGTTCAACATCTGACGCAAAGTCTACAGAAGTACTGTCATTCAACCACAGATTAACGTCAACAGACACGTCAGAGGCATTAATGAAGCGGAACATTGAAGCGTCCAATTCAGTAATTGATCCATCATCATTTTCAAGTTGAATTTTGGGAGCAACTGGTGAATCGAAAATTCTTCTCTCGTTTACCTTCAGGAAATTTCTCACTGTTTCATTACCGATTGTCACCTGTGGCAACAAAACAACAGAACCTCTCCAATCTGTTTCCATACTTACTTTAATGCTTTCACCATTAAAAGATACAGTCCGAGAACCGGAATCCCAAGACTGATGTGAAGTAGCACTACCAGCACTTGCCAGGCTTCCAGCACCTGCTCCATCAACAGTAACAGCACCACCAGCTAAAGCCACATCAGCATTAATAAAACGATATTCGGCTTTTAAATCTGGTGCGGCAGGTCCAGTCGAGGGCACATCGGCACACCCAACAAGCAATGCAGCCAACATCAAACTGATGAAAACCGCAGTTGTTGTTTTCCAACTCATCTACTCGCCTCCTTAAATAAGTTATTAGGATTAATTGATTTGGATGATCGCTTAAGTTTGTAAAAGGGGTAAAAATTTGGCCACATCCACGCATTTCTTTTGCACCAAAACCACCTTTCAAAACCATGGAAAATTTAACAGCACACATTTGGCAAACACTATGCCAGTGGAATTTATTAACATCCTGCACACATCGACATTATTTTTAATAGCTGTTTTTATAATACTTATGTCAAAATAAAATAATTTATTTTTATACATTTATTTGAGTTAATATAAATTGTGCAAATTTGTTCACTTGATGGGTGAAAAAAATTGCATAGAAAGATGACGCAGGTTATGTCTTTAAAATTGAATTGTAAAAATAGGGTAAGCGAGTGATAGGAATTAACTTCTCAAGTTAGAACAAATTTAGAATAACCAACGAAATCATAAATCTGAAGGAAATTTGGGTGGGATATTACAAGTTGTATTTACTAATTTTATAGCGCATATTTCGAACGCTGATATCCAGGTTTTTGGCAGCTTCAGATTTGTTCCCATTAGCGTTCCGTATGGCATCTTCAAGAATTAATTTTTCGGCAAAATCCAGTTTTTCCCTAAAAGATGCACCAGCATTCAAAATCATCCCCATGTCCCCTGCGGCGTCAGATTTGCGCATTTTGATAAATACCGGCAAATGTTCAGGCAAAACCTTATCACCATCGCCGAGAACAATAGCATTCTCCATCGCATTTTCGAGCTCCCGCACATTGCCCGGCCAGTGATACTCCAGACAAATATTTAATACATCCTCATGAATTGTTAGCGGTCCCCGGTTATTGGATTTTGCATATTTTCGAATGAAATGATCGAGGAGCAGCGGAATATCTTCCTTACGATCGCGCAGTGGCGGCAATGTAATTGGGATAACGTTCAGCCGATAGTACAAATCTTCACGAAAACGCCCATCATCAAGCGCCTCCTCTAAATTTCTGTTGGTGGCAGCAATTACTCGTGTATTTACATTTATCGCACTCGTTCCACCCAAGCGAGTAATTTCCCGTTCCTGCAAAACACGCAATAATTTTGTTTGTACATTGCCAGATATTTCACCTATTTCATCCAAAAAAATGGTGCCGTTATCCGCCAGTTCAAATCGCCCAACTTTTCTGCCTGCAGCGCCGGTAAAAGCCCCTTTCTCATATCCAAAAAGTTCACTTTCAAGCAAGGATTCAGGGAAGCTGGCACAGCTCACTTCGATGAGACTGTTTTTCATACGCGGGCTGTTATAATGGATAGCTCGGGCAACAAGTTCTTTCCCGGTTCCACTTTCACCGCGGACCAAAATTGTAGAATCACTCTTCGCGACTTTAATAATAGCATGAAAAACATCTTGCATTACTTTGCTGGTGCCAATAATATTTTCAAACCGGTAAACACCCTGGAGGCGGTGTTTTAACTCCTCATTTTCACGTTCGAGCTCAAAATCGGCAACGGCTTTTTTTAAAATGATAAATAGCTCATCCAGATCCAGCGGTTTTGTCAGATATTCGTAAACACCACCTTTCATCGCCTCGACAGCATCTTTCACCGAATTAAAGGCCGTCATGATGATCGTTTTCATCTGCGGCGCTTGAATTTTAGCTTTTTCGTAAAGCTCCATTCCCCCCATATCCGGCATACGCAAATCGGTCAATAAGATATCGAACTGTCGATAAGCCAAAACCTGCAATGCTTCTTCACCGCTCTCAGCCCCAACGACTTCAAATCCTTCCTGGCGGAGAATTTCAACGAGCCCGGTTAATGTATTACGATCGTCTTCAGCGATGAGAACTCGAATCATAGTGCTTTCCAAAAATATTTTTAAATATGTCAGGTATTCAGTTCAGATGGCGTCAAATTACAGCTAAATTTAAATTGCTGGCTGACAGGCCCGGGGTTACACTTTAATTTCTTTCAAATTTACTATAGAATTCCCGCTACCATAATTCAAAAAATCAGCAATGACGGTTGCGATTTCTGAGGCCACTTTTCCCTGTGCTTCAAAGCTGGAAGCACCAAGGTGGGGAACATGCAAAACACCCTTTTTATTCAGAAGTGGATAATCCGGAGCAGGCGGTTCCGAAGGATAGACATCAAGGGCAATCCCGGCTACTTTTCCAGCATCCAGCGCCTCTGCCAAAGCAACGTCATCGATCAAGCCACCGCGTGCCGCGTTGATAAGCCGAACACCCGATTTCATTTTTTCGATGGCATCCTGATTGATGATTCGTTTCGTCTCATCAGTCACGGGCAGATGCAATGAAATAAAATCGGCTGCCGTCCAAATCGCTTCAAGATTGACTTGTTTAACGCCAATTTTTTTAAAAACATCCTCCGGCAAATACGGATCAAATGCGAGAACCGTCATGCCAAATGCTTGCGCCCGCTTCGCGACTTCCCGGCCGATGCGGCCAAAACCAAGCAAACCCAAAGTTTTTCCCGCAAGTTCAACACCGCGGAACAGCGCGCGATCCCACTCGCCGGCACTCAAAGAAACATAACCGGTCGCAATATTTCGGGCCATTGCCAGCATCAAACCAAAAGTTAATTCAGCCGTAGCTATTGTATTTGCACCGGGGGTATTGGCGACAGCCACATTTTTTGCCGTTGCTGCAGCGACGTCAATATTATCAATGCCAACGCCACCGCGCACGATTATTTTTAATCTTCCAGAATTTTCCAGCACAGCAAGGGTAATTTTTGTCGCGCTGCGGATTGCCATCGCATCGTATTCACCGATAACTTTGGCGAGCTCCGCTTCCGGCAGTGTTTCAACCAACTCCGCCGCAAAACCCTTGCGTTGCAATAGTTTTACTGCGTCATTGGAAATATTATCTGTTAGGCAAATTTTGAAGGCAGCCATGATACAGTCCTTCATACTCAATAAACTTAAAATCGTTAATCCAAATTGAAATCATATTGGGACGGATATATTTTCAGCCGTAGTAAAGTAACAAACTATTCACCAAAGAGCAAAGCTGAAATCACTGAAAACAACAAAAGCGATACACAAACCATGCATCGCTTTTAAAATTTAATAATCGTCGAAGGGCTGATTTCATGCTGGTTTATTGATAAATTCGGTATAGGCTTTTTGGATGCCTTGCACCGCCAAACCAGGCACTAACGGCCAACCAAGGTCCCGAAGTGCAAGCTCCAATGCAGCTGCAAATGCAATCATATCCAAATGATCATAATAACCCATATGCGCCAAACGGAAAATTTTACCCTTCAGGTGATCCTGCCCTCCAGCGAGTGTTAAATTATATTTGTCGCGCATAATTTTAACAAATTCCTGCCCATCGATGCCGGTTGGAACTTTCATAGCTGTCAAAGCATGGCTTGGCTGCCTGGAAAAAACTTCCAGACCAGCCGCTGTAAGGCCCGTGCGCACCGCATAAGACATCGCCGCATATTTTTGCCAGTGATATTCGTGGCCTTTTGCATGAAATAATTTCAAAGCCTCATTCAATCCAATCAGCAGGGTTGTTGCCGGAGTGAATGGAGTCGTATCGTTTCGCAGTGTTTTCCGTGCTTTTTTAAAATCAAAATAATATTTTGGCAGGTCGCTGGTTTCTGCGCACCGCCAGGCACGTTCACTGATCGCCACAAATGCCAAACCGGGTGGAATCATCGCACCCTTTTGTGAGCCGGAAACGCAGACATCGACATCCCATTCATCCATAAAAAAAGGCAAAACACCGACAGAAGTCACACCGTCAATAATTGTTAGCGCTTCGCTGTTTTCGCGCACAACGCGGGTAATTCCCTGTACATCAAAAGCCGTTCCGGTCGAGGTCTCGCTGTGGGTGAATAAAACAGCTTTCGCATCAGGATTTTTCAGGAGTAGATTTTTTATATCGTCAGGTGTTGCGAAATCACCCCACTCGATGATAAGAGGTATTACTTCGAGGCCGTAAGCCCGGGAAATTTCGCCCCAACGTTGGCCAAACTTACCCGCTTCAACCGTGATAACTTTATCACCCCGACTCAAAAAATTGACAATCGCCCCCTCCATACCGCCACTGCCGGATGAAGTTAAAGTCAGGACGTCGTTTTTGGTCTTAAAAAATTGCTGCAGCAGTTTCGACGTGTCTGCGAAAAACTGTTTAAATTCGGGACTACGGTGGTGACGCATCGGCTGCGCCATTGCCTTGGTTACCTGGTCAGAAATTTGCGTTGGGCCGGGTGTAAAAAGTCTGGGACGCATTTTACTACTCCAATAGATTTGAGATACTTTGCCATAATTCTTTCTTACCCTGTCCATTGGCTGAGGAAATAAAAAGTGGCCCATGAACAGGAAACCGTTCAATTGTTTGCAAAATTCGATTTTGAGATTCGTTGAACTGTTTTCTGTTCAGTTTATCAACTTTTGTGGCAACGACGAGGCAAGGAATCTCCAGCTCGGCAAGCCATGAAATAAGCTCGAGATCAGAGTTGGCCGGGCCGTGACGGGAATCAATCAAACTGACGACGCCGCGTAAATACGGCGATTCCTTGAGGTAATCATCGATCATGAGTCGCCAACGTCTTTTTTCTGATTTTGGTACTTTGGCAAACCCATACCCCGGTAAATCTACCAAGTAAAAAGCATCATTAACGCGAATATAATTAAGCAGCTGTGTTTTTCCCGGCGTGTTGCTTATTCGGGCAAGATTTTTCCGGGCTAACAGTGTATTGATCAAGCTCGATTTCCCAACATTGGATCGCCCGGCAAAGGCGATTTCTGGCAGCCTGTCTTTGGGTAATTGCGTATTGTTGGCAAAGCTGCCAATGAATTTTGATTCCTTAATTTTCATGCACTACGAACCCATCAAAGCGTATTTTAAAACTTCATCCATATGAGAAACTTGAATGATTTTTATGCCTTTTTTCAGCTCAGGTGGCAACTCAATGACATCGTTTTCATTTTCTTTCGGAATGATTACCTGTTTAACCCCGAAGCGCTGCGCCGCCAGGATTTTTTCATTGAGACCGCCGATCGCCAGCACTTTGCCGCGCAGGGTGATTTCACCGGTCATGGCTATTTTCCGGTTCACTTTTCTGCCTGTTAACGCTGAGACAACCGCCACCGCGATGGTGATTCCCGCAGAAGGCCCATCTTTGGGGATGGCACCCTCCGGAAAGTGGATATGAATATCGCTATCTTTCCAGAATTCTTCGGTTATTTTTAGCACATCGACACGACTGCGAATAAAACTCAACGCGGCTTTCGCAGATTCCTGCATGACTTCACCCAATTTACCAGTCAAAATAAAAGCGCCTTTTCCGGGCACAACATTAACCTCAATTTCAAGCACGTCACCGCCGTATTGCGTCCAGGCCAATCCGGTTGCTTCGCCGATCGTCGGCTTGTCAAATCGTTTGTGATAGCTGTATTTATTCAAGCCTAAATATGTTTGAATATTTGCAGGAGTCACTTTATAGGCTTTATTGTTTTTGGAATCAGAGGCAATTTCTTTCGCAATTTTCCGGCAAATAGCGTTGAGATTGCGCTCCAGTTCGCGAACACCGGCTTCGCGTGTGTAATCGTGAATAATTTTTAAAATTGCCGGCTTCGAAAAAGATACTTTCTTTTTGTGCAGCCCATGGGCCTGCAAAGCTTTCGGTAAGAGAAACCCTTCCGCGATTGCCAGTTTTTCAAATTCAAGATAACCGGGCAGCTCGATTATTTCCATTCTGTCTTGCAGCGGTTTTGGAATTTGACCACGAACATTCGCCGTTGTTATGAACATTACGTTGGATAAATCGTAATCGACTTCGAGATAATGGTCGTTAAAAGCACGATTTTGTTCGGGATCGAGCACCTCCAGCAAGGCAGACGCCGGATCGCCGCGAAAATCCTGGCTCATTTTGTCGATCTCGTCAAGTAAAAACACCGGATTCATCGACTTGGCTTTTTTCATCGACTGGATTATCCTGCCGGGCATCGAGCCGATATAGGTGCGTCGGTGGCCACGAATCTCGGCTTCATCACGCACACCACCAAGGGAGATGCGGATAAAATTTCTCCCCATCGAACGAGCAATTGATTTTCCCAGCGAGGTTTTTCCCACCCCCGGCGGGCCGACAAAACAAAGGATCGGGCCTTTTAATTTTTTAACGAGTTTCAGAACAGCAAGATGCTCCACGATGCGCTCTTTGGGTTTCTTCAGCCCATAATGATCCTCATCGAGCATTTGAATTGCCTGCGCTAATTCGAGCCTGTCCTTGGTCTTTTTGTGCCATGGAACTGCGGTCACCCAATCGAGATAATTCCGGATTACCGAAGATTCCGGGGACATCGGCGGTGTAGACTTCAACTTATTGTATTCTTCGAGCGCTTTGACTTCCGTCTCTTTCGGCATCTTTGCTTTGCGAATCTTGTCGCGAATTTTGGAAAGTTCGGTATCGGCGCCGTGCTCTTCACCCAGCTCTTCTTTGATCACCCGCATCTGTTCCTGCAGGTAAAACTTTTTCTGCGACCACTGGATATTATCCCGCACTTTATCATCGATGGAGTGTTCAAGTTTCAAAATTTCACATTCCGAATTAAGCAAATCGAGCAGTAATTCGAGTTGAACTTTTAAATTTATCTCTTCGAGAATTTCCTGTTTTGTGCGCACGTCGCGGTGAATATAGCAGGAAATATAATGCGCGGCCCGCGACGGCGAAACGATACCTTCCAGGGAGAGCAGGATTTCATCCGGTAATTTCGGGTGTAATTGCACATAGTCTTTAAATGCGGCCACAGTTTTACGGGTGAGAGCAAGAATGTCCGGGGTCTCTGAATCCAGGTCTTCGAGGAAATCCAGTTTCACTTCGAAGTGGTCGCTGATGGGTAAAAAGCGGGTTATTTTTGCTCGAACCAATCCTTCAACCAGGACTTTCATCAGACCATTGGGCAATTTGAGCACTTGAATAATTCGCGCAACCACACCGAGGCGGTATAAATCATCTTTAAGCGGTTCCTCAGTCTGTACGTCTTTTTGTGCTGTCAAAAAAATAAATTTATCGAGCAACATCGCTTCTTGCACGGCGCGTAGCGAGGGCTCCCTGCCCACCAAAAGTGGAAAAATCATATAAGGGAAGACAACAACTTCTTTCAACGGTAGGACCGGTAAACGGCTGTTTATTTCAAACTCTTCCTTATTTCGAATGATAGTTTCCATAAAAATCCACTTTATTATTAAATTCCTAAACCCGGCAACGGCAAGATGCCTGAGACGATCAAATAACGGGCTCTGTCATTTTTATCAACAAACAAGGCACATATTTCGGGTCTTCGAGTTATTGACTGAAATAGAAAACTGGAGTGATAGTCTTTCGGGGTTCCACTTGTTTAATGTTAATTTCGTTGTCGAACACAGATAGAAGTGACAACAACCGATGCGATGAAATTGGTATTCAGAAACGGGACAAAAGACTGCTTACATGAAAAATAAAATTATGAATAAATCTTGTTTTATTAAACTAATTCAAGCAGATTTCTTGAGTTCTTTCATTTTGTAAATTGGCTCCCGTCCATCGAGGACAACCTGCTTGGTGATCAGGCATGATTCCAGATTTTCCTTTGACGGAACGCTGTACATCACATCCATCATTATGCCTTCCAAAACAGAACGCAACGCCCGGGCTCCGGTACCGAATTTTACCGCTCTTTTAACGATGGCGTCCAATGCAGCATCATCAAATTTCAATTCGACACCATCGAGCTCCAAAAGACGAATGTATTGTTTTGTTAACGCATTCCTGGGCTCAAGCAATATTTTTTTAAGGGCTTTCTCATCCAGTTTTTCCAATGAAGCAGCCACAGGCATCCGCCCAATGAGCTCAGGAATCAATCCGTAATGCATCAAATCTTCCGGCTCAACCCGCGAAAATGAACTCTTTTTGTCAGCTTCTTTCCCCGATTCTTCGGTTACAAAACCATACATTTTTTTATTCGTACGCTCGGCAATGACGTCATCGAGGCCAACAAAAGCACCGCCACAAATAAACAATATATTTTTGGTATTGATATTTATCAGGTTTTGCTCCGGATGCTTGCGCCCGCCTTTTGGCGGTACCGAGGCTGAAGTCCCCTCGAGTAATTTTAATAAAGCTTGCTGAACACCCTCACCGGAAACATCGCGGGTGATGCTTGGATTGCCATCCTTGCGGGCAATTTTATCCAGCTCATCGATATAAATTATCCCTTTTTCAGCGCGTTCGACGTCATAATCAGCGGCCTGCAAAAGGCGAACGATAATATTCTCGACATCCTCGCCAACATAGCCTGCTTCTGTGAGTGTAGTTGCATCGGCGATGGTAAAAGGAACTTGTAAAAAACGAGCCAGTGTTTGCGCCAGGAGTGTTTTGCCAGTTCCGGTAGGGCCAATGAGCAAAATATTGCTTTTTTCCAGCTCAACTTCATTAAAAGTGCTTTCAAGGTTGACCCTTTTATAATGGTTATAAACAGCAACGGAGAGCGCCCTTTTTGCATCATTCTGACCGATGACATAATTATCCAATTCCGCTTTAATCGCACCAGGAATTGGAATTTTGTCGATAAAAGGCGTAGCACGTCTTTTTTTATCGTCCTTGATGATTTCACTGGCATTATTCACACATTCGTTGCAGATATAAACATCGGGGCCAGTGACGATACAATCCACCTGGTTGGAGTTTTTTCCGCAAAAACTGCAAATAAACAAGCGATCTCTTTTATTACTGTCTGCCATAGTTACTCAATATTTTAAATTATGGATGTTGTTCTAAAACTTCATCAACTATGCCATATTCCTTGGCTTCGATTGCCGACATAAAATAGTTGCGATCTGTATCCGCAACAATTTGCTCTTCGTTTTGACCGGTGTGGTTCGCCAGGATTTTATTCAGCCGTTTACGCAAGGTAAGTATTTCCTTTGCCTGAATTTCAATATCACTGGCCTGTCCCTGGGCCCCGCCCAGCGGCTGGTGAATCATAACACGGGAGTGCGGCAAAGCAAATCTTTTGCCCTTGGTGCCCGCAGCCAGTAATACAGCTGCCATACTGGCCGATTGCCCGATACAGTATGTTGTGATATCCGGTTTTACATATTGCATTGTATCGTAAATCGCCAATCCTGCGGAAATATATCCACCGGGAGAATTGATGTACATTGCAATTTCTTTATCCGCATCTTCGGCAGCGAGAAACAGTAGCTGGGCAATAATTAAACTGGCTACCGTATCATCAACAGCACTACCGAGAAATATAATTCTTTCTTTCAGCAATCTGGAAAAAATATCATAGGCACGTTCGCCTCTTCCAGTTTGCTCAACTACGTAAGGCATGAATCCCATTTTCGCTCCTCGAAATTTGATGGATGCTCAGGTTATTTTTGCTTTTCGAGATCTTTACGGTTTACTTTTTTTTCTTTGACCTTCTGTTTTTCAGCGAGCACATTGAGGACTTTCTGTTCAAACACATCCGCGCGAACATCGTCCAATTTTTCGGGGCTCTTCTTCATTTGCAGCCAAAAGGCCTTGCCATCAATACCACGGTCACCCGCGTATTCATGGATGAATTCCTCAAGATCTTTTTCTTCTACTGTAATATCGTACTTTTCCGCAATTTTCTTGCGAATTAACCGCCATTTTAAATTAAAAATAGCGCCATCACGATATTGCTCAGCGATCTGTTTTTCATCCAGCTGATCGTCCTGACCTTCTTGCAGCCGGGAACGCATATCTTTTATAATTGCCGAAATATAAAATTTAATCATACCTTCAGGCAGATCAAAAGTATTCTCAGCAATTAACTTTTCAATAATTTTGTGGTAAAATCCCTTATCAAGCTCTCTTTGTGTGTTTTTCTGAATTCGCTTTTTCAGCTCAACTTTTAGTTCTTCGAGATTTTCGTAGTCACCCGCATCTTTCGCCAGCTCATCATCGAGATCCGGTAAAGTTTGTGCTTGAATATCATTGACTTTTACTTCGTATTTTACCGTCATTGGCGCAGCTTCGCCTTCAGCCGGCGGCGGTGTCACCGAGATAATCCGTGTATCGTCAACAGCGATGTCAAGCAATTGCTGCCCGACTTCAGTTAACTCACCCTGTTCATCTTTCAAACTTAGGAAGCGATTTTCAAGCTTTTTACCGATCAGCGGCACGCCGCTTTCATCCAGCTCTTGCAAATCGACGCTGACAAAATGATCCTTGCCGGCCTTTCCCTCAACTTTTTCCCATGTGCTGTGATCTTTGCGAAGCTGCTCCAGCGCCTCGGAAATATCGTCTTCCGATGCTTCGTACATTTCGCGGTCAAATTTGAGATTTTCATGTTTTTTCAATTCGAATTCGGGCTCAACTTCAACCTCGTAAAATACCGTGAGATCGCCACCAGGCTGGTATTTCATATCTTTTATCGTTGCCGGTGCAGCGATATGCAAATCTTTTTGCTGTGCACCCCGTTGGAATAAAACTGGAAGTAAGTTTTCGATAACTTCTGCTTCAAGGCTGGGGCCATACAATTTTTTTACGACTGATAAGGGTACTTTCCCTTTACGAAATCCTTCGAGCTTTACTTTTTTCTGAGCATTTCTCAAGGATTTCGCAATCTCAGGCTCGATTTCAGCATGGGGTACTTTTATTTCCACATCACGAACACAGTGTTCTTTTGTCGTTATTTGGACTTCCAAAACAACTCCTATGTTTAAAATTTATTTCTGCTTCGAATAGCCATTCAATATAATAAAAACGGGCACTTAATGCCCGCAGAAAATTAAACCCTGGCCATAAAAATAATGTAACAAGTGCGAGAGGGGGGACTCGAACCCCCAAGCCCGGAGGCACTAGATCCTAAATCTAGCGCGTATGCCAATTTCGCCACTCTCGCAAGGGAATTGTAAATATAGACAACAATGCCTTGAATGTCAATATTATTTTCATTATCGAAACCGTGTTTATTTTATAAAAAATTCATAATTAATCAACTATTTATACGATAGTTACAACACTGAAAGGAGCCCGGTTGCAAGCGCACAACTCCAACCATATATGAAACGAATATAAATCGGAAACTATTTCATCAATCGGATGATTCTAAAATTGCCCATTTTTAGACATGCGATCACAAATATTTCCTATTGCCGATATTTTGGGGCAAAAAAAAAGCCCCGGAAATTCCGGAGCTTTGGCGTTCACTTAATTATTTTGAAATGACTCAAAAAATTTATTCGCCTCCTGCGGAGACCAGCGGCATATCAACCTGATTATCATCGTAGCGAACATACAATGGCGCGTCAATATCGAACCATCCTGGCAGAATAAATACTGCCTGATGTGTATCGCCGTTTCGCATCAAACCACCAAACGGTTCACCTTCATTCAAACGAATGACAGCATCTTCCAGTTTTAAGCTGTCCGCGTGCCAGGTTTTGCCATTTTGGATAAATTGAATTTTTTTCGGGTCGAACTGAATTGCTGTGTTCGGGGCTGTTGACACTGAAAACGTTAAAGGAACCGCGTCATGTCCAAGCATTTTCACAACTCTTTTGCTGAAAGAAGTTTTGTGAGCAACGAGCATGGTGAGTTTCAATGATTTGCTCATATTATCGCGGACCATGTAAGCAGACACACCGTCTTTTTTCACCAGGCGGCCTTTTGATTTTAAATTGCTGCTCTGGGAAAACGCCGGAGTTGCAAAAGAAAGAGTTAACATGAAAATGACAAATGAAATATTATAGGCCATATAATTAATGCTCAATGTTTTTTTAAGTGTTATAGATTTGTTCATAGCACACCTCCAAAAATTAGTACAATGCTGTTGGCGCTTTCTAAATCTACTCTATCACTAAACAAGGAACATGCCAAAAATATATTACAATATTCAAACCACCTTAATACTTGTTTTACATGAGTTAACAAAAAAATGTTTCAGGAAACGATATTTTTAAAAATGTGTACCGGCCGCACACTGTCTCAATTCGGACAATAAATTCGAGATGGGAATCAGGCAGAGGTTTAACACTGAAAAACAGGCGTAAAACCGGATTTAATACCCACTCAAGAGAGATGTGATTCAGTCATCGGTGAAGCTAACTGCATTTATCATGCGTTGTAAATCATTGGTGTAGCGTCGGTAGGTTTTGTGGGGTGCAACGACGGCAACCAGAACAACATTCTGCTCAAATGCGCGAAAAAATCGAAAAATTATTTTACGGAAGTTCTCCCCCTCCATAAAGACTTCTTTCAGTCGTTGAATTTTACCGAGCGTATTCGCCAACCGCTGCACATCATTTAAAATCAACGAAATTTCTGCCAGGCGTTCCTCATCGAGAGAATCTTCGGAATGGGCCTTCGCCAAATAAAGGCCTTCCTCAGAGAAGAGATAGACCGCTTCATAATTCCCATAAACGACAATGTCTTGCATTCGCGCTTCTATTTCAGCCTGCGGAGCAGCTTGTTGCGTAATCATTGAATCCTCATATTGTTTCATCTACATTTGCGATGGTATTTTGAATTGCCAATTTTAAGGTTTCGAGCACCCCGGTGCCCTTTGAGGCAACCGCGTCGATTGTTGGCACATCCAGAAAGTTGAGCTTTTCCTTCAAATCGGCTATGGAACCGGATGTTGCCAGGTCTTGCTTGTTCAACTGTAAAATCCACGGGAAGCTTTCCAAACTATGGCCATTTTTTATTAAATTGTGCTCAAGATCGAGCAGCGAATCCAGGTTTTCCACAGTTCGATCCGCCTGTGAATCGGCTACGAAAACAACGCCATCGACACCTCTCAGGATGATGCGGCGGCTTTCGGTATAATATACCTGCCCCGGAATTGTGTAAAGATTAAATTTCGGTCGCAGGCCTTTAATATTGCCAAATTCGACTTGCAAAAAATCAAAATATAACGTTCGCTCCTCACGTGTTTTCAACATGATGAGCTCACCGCGACAGTCAGGATTTATTTGAGAATAAATATATTCAAGGTTGGTGGTTTTACCGCTTAATCCGGGACCGTAATAAACTATTTTGAGATTGAGTTCTTTCTGTGCCCAATTAATAAACACGATAACAGCCTCGCAAAGCCATGCTATTCCTTTTTAAATGAGGCATCAAAAGCATTGCCAAGCAGATCAGCGAATTCACTATCAAAAATGGCCTCGGAGGCTTTTTCCTGTTTTTTGGCTTTGTTTAAAATTTCCGTCAGCTGTTTAACGGCGCGATTTGCGTAAATACGCAACATGCCCAACGCGACTGATTTGCTGATGGCGATCGTCAGCAAATATTCAAATCCAACATTGCACAGGTAAATATTATAGCGTTCCCCTTCGAGAAAAAGAAAACGGAAGCCGTCTTTTTCACCGAGCAGCCGTGCCATTTCCGCAGTGGCCGCAAAATTGGCGGCAGCTAAAGTTGAGAGCGCAGAAATATCGATCGCCCGCTGATTTCCCGTGCTGGTGATCGGGATTCCACTCGTTTCGCAGAAAATTGCCAGTTCGGCCCGAATCGATCCTTCCAAATCCTTCAAAACAGCGGAAATTTCATTGAACATTTCTGTTGAAAGCATGATTTGGTTTGATGGTAATTGATCTTTATTAACCATGAATTGCCTCCACATTAAGCTGGGAAATTCTTTTTAACAAGTTTGTGATACTACGCGAATCCAATTATTGACCACTTGATAATCTTTCGGCGAGATAGGCCGGCAATCCGCGCTCGATTATTTTTTTCTGCGTTATACTCATATCGTAGCGCACGCGTTTGAGTTCGAATTCACAGGAATCGCTGTCAAAAATAGCATAGGCCGCCCGCGGATCGAGATCGCGCGGTTGCCCAACGCTGCCAATGTTGATAATATACTGCTTGTCCTGATCCAGCTCAAGCTCAAAGTTGCGTTTAACCGAGACTTTATTGTCATTATTTTTTTCAAGAATGATCGGCACGTGAGAATGGCCAACAAAACAAGCCACACCCTGGATGTAAGCAAAATTATCAGAGGCGTCATCGACAGATAAGATATAACTCCAGGCTTCCGGGCGCGCCGGTGACGCGTGAACGAGGGTAAAATTTTCTCGTTTATCGATTAAAGGCAAGGAATGTAAATATTCAATGGAGCTTTCACTGAGCTGGACGCGCGTCCATTCGACGGATTTTTTTGCAAATTGATTAAAAAATCGTGTATCAATCAGGCCCAGCAGAGCGTGGTCATGATTGCCTGCAATTGTCAACAAAGTATTTTCCCGGACAAGTTCGATACATTTTTCCGGATCCGGTCCGTATCCGATAATATCACCGAGGCAAATAATTTCGTCCACTTTTGCTTTCGACAGGCACGATAAAACTGTTTCCAATGCTTCAAGATTGGCATGAATATCCGAAATAAGTCCGTAACGCATTACCTTCCGCATCCTTGTGTAACGTTAAAATTCACTATATGCTCTTCGTCCAAAATTGCGTATCCTTTTTCATTCCTCGAAAAAATTGTAATACCGAATGACTGGGCGTTTCAAAGGTGTAATCGGTTGAAATTCAAATGCGTTTAAACAAAAATCTACATAAACTTAACGTCAGCCTGAAGAGAATTATTTCGTGAGTAAAAAATTAGGGATAATCCGCTCATGTCGCATATTTATTATTTTTAAATTTACTCCGCTTTAGCAACTTTAATGCCTTCGTTTACATCCACTCGTGTCAACAACAAGCCACCAATAATAAAAAAGATGAGCAAAGCCCCGACACCAACGCGCTGCGACGAAAAAATTAGTGTAAGTTTTCCCAGCAACATTGGACCGAGAAATGCGGTCGCCTTGCCTGAAAAGGCAAAAAATCCAAAGAATTCTGAATCTTTTTTTTCGGGTACGAATCGCGCCATCAATGAACGGGTGGCAGACTGATTTGGACCGGAAAAAATACCCACCAGAATTCCGGCTACCCAAAACCAAAACTTTGATGGGGCGAGAACAGCAATAATAATGGCTAAAAACAGGGCAATATTACTGCCTTGAATAGTTGCTTTGGCGCCAACTTTATCATCAACATAGCCAAAAATGAATGCCCCGAGGCCGGCCATCACATTCAAAACGATGCCGAAGGTGATAATTTCATCAAAAGTAAAACCAAATGTGCCGGATGCGTAAACCCCACCGAAGGCAAAAATAGTTATCAGACCATCATTATAAAACAGGCGGGCAAGCAGCAATTGCATGATTTGGCGATATTTTTTAATCTCCCGAAAAGTCGATAAAATTTGTGCAAAAGATTCAGATATTAAAGTTGTCGGTTTTATAGATTGTGGTTTTTTCTTTTCTTTTAGCCAGAAGATAACCGGCAGCGAAAACACAAAAAACCAGCCGGCAACCAAAATATTTGTGACACGAATATTTTTCCCGAGTTCTGTCGTTACTCCCCAAAGCGGGTCGTTTGCAGGCAATACAAAACCCAGAGCGATAAACAAAGCCAGCAAACCACCTAAATATCCCACTGCCCAGCCATAACCTGAAATTCGGCCGATTTTGTCCGGCGGGGCGATATCAGGCAAGAATGCATTATTAAAAACGATGCCCATCTCAAAGGCAACATTCGCAATTATCATCCAAATTATCGCTTTGACCGGCTCCCCCGGCAGCACCGTGTACAGCACAATTGTAGCCGCGATCGAGATGTAGGTCCAGGTGAGCAGCATTTGTTTGCGGTAGCCGCCGCGATCTGCGATTGCACCAAAAATTGGAGATAAAATGGCGATGAGAATAGCGGAGATACTGATGCCAGTGGACCAAATTGAGGTGCCGATTATTTCATTTTCAGCAATTTTAGACACAAAAAATGCTGAGTAAATAAATGAAATTACCAGAGTTGTGAAAGCCGAATTTGCAAAATCATACATGGCCCAGGCAAATATCGCTTTGCGGGTTTCAGCCTTTTTTAAGTTCATTCCATCTCCGGTGATCACATTATCTTAATTTCAAGTTGACTATTCGTTTGCACGGGTAACCAATAATTTTCCGGTCTGATCCCATCCGCTGGCCCTCCGGCCAAATAATATTTAGGAAAAATCTGAGGCTGAAACTTCGAATAGTTTTATATAATGCACTATTTTTTAGAGAGTTGCAAGAAACAATTTTATCAACGGTTGAAAAAAATCATTAAAGAATCAAAACAGGATCAATATCAATTTTGATTTGAACACGGCTTACATCCGTACCATCATCAAACTCATTTAAACAAATTTGAATATTTTCGCGTGCTTTCTGTGCTCCGGGGTCGGTAAATTTATCACTTTTTATCAACAGGTGAAATCGATACAGCTCCTTCAATCGTGAGAGGGCAGCCGGCGCCGGACCGACAATTTTAAATTTTTCGTTTTTCCCTTCTAACAGAAAGGCAAATTTACGTGCTGCTTGCAAGGCCAGTTTTTCATCTTTGTGGCTGAAATGCAACAGCGCCAACCTGCCGATCGGTGGATATTCCAATGCCTTTCTTTCCCTGATTTCTGTTTCCGCGAAGGTGAAATAATCATGCGTGCGGGCAAATTGCACACTGGGATGCTGGGGTGTCATCGTTTGAATTATCACTTCGCCCTGGCCATTTTTCCGGCCGGCACGCCCAGCCACCTGGGTTAATAGCTGGAATGTGCGTTCTGTCGCCCGAAAATCTGGCAAAAAAAGACCGGTATCCGCAGAAATTACACCGACCAGCGTTACCTTTTCAAAATCCAGGCCTTTGGCAATCATTTGCGTGCCGAGCAAAATATCATATTTGTGGTTGCGAAAGCTGGTGAGAATTTTGTCGTGGGCATGTTTTTGACGTGTTGTATCCATGTCCATCCGGGCTATTCGAGCGTCGGGAAACTGGCTTTGCAGGAATTCCTGCACCTGCTGCGTACCGACGCCACGGTGCAAGACTGTTTTATTTTTACAACCCTCACAAATTTCTTGCAGCTTTTGGGCAAAATTACAATAGTGGCAGCGCATTATATTACCCTGCCTGTGGAAGCTCAGACTAATATTGCAATTGGGGCACATTGTCACCTCACCACATTTTGCACACTGCACCGTTGTCGAAAATCCGCGCCTGTTTTGCAATAAAATGATCTGTTCCTTGCGCTGTAATTTCTCTGCAATTTTTTGTACCAGTTTGCGAGATATTATAACTTCACTCTGCCGCTGTCCGGCGAGACGTTCCCGAGCTAAATCGACGATAGCTACCTTGGGCAATGGAATGTCAGCAATCCGTTTTTTCAGTTCGACAAGCGAATATTTGCCGGTCTTTGCATTGTGATAAGTTTCCAATGCCGGTGTTGCCGAACCGAGTACAACAACCGCATTGGCCGCATTTCCACGAATGACCGCGAGATCCCGTGCATTATACCTCGGCACATTTTCACTTTGCTTATAACTGCCATCATGTTCCTCGTCAACGACAATTAAACCAAGGTTAATTACCGGTGCGAAGATGGCGGAACGCGGCCCGACAACGACTTTACATTTGCCCTGCCGGATTCGGGACCAGGCACCATAGCGTTCTCCGGGAGACATTCGACTGTGCATAACCGTAACTTCATTCTGAAATTCGCTGCGAAATCGATAAACTGTTTGCGGCGTTAAAGCAATTTCAGGCACCAATACGATGGCTCCCTTCTTTTGCTGCAAAGCCTGCCGCATGACTTCGATATATACCTGTGTTTTGCCGCTTCCGGTTACTCCTAATAATAAAAAAGTGCTCTTTTTCGTTGCGAGCAAGGGTTCACTAATTTTCGTAACCGCTTGTTCCTGTTCGCTATTGAGCACCAATCTGGGTGCCGGCGGGACATGCAGATCTCCGTAATAATCCTGCTCCACAACGCGATCAAATAATTTAATCAAGCGTTTTTTTTCGAGGGCTTTTGCTGTCTGTGATGAGGAATTCGTGGATTTGCACAAACGACTAAGCTGCTCAACACCACCGGATTTTTTTAGTTCATCAAGCATTGCAATTTGACGGGGAGATCGCGAAATCAACTTGTTAACTTCATCTGTTGCAGGGGCGGCGATGAGTTTTACAAATTTTATCGTACGTTCGTAGTTTTTACGCCCGACCATTTTATCTTTTAAAACTATACTGCCATTTTCTACAAGCTTGGTGAGGTTATAATAAAACCCCTGCTTGCCGACGATCCTTTTTAACCGCTCAAGTTGAATCGATTTATGTGTTTCAATGGTATTTATAATTTTTCGCTGCGCTATCGAGGATGTTTTGGCGGACATTGCATTATTCAACTCAGCATATTTTTTGGATTGCAGCAGCATTCCTGATGGCAAAAATACACGAATCGCTTCGCCCAGACTGCACATATAATAATCAGCCATCCACCGGGCCATTTCAAGCATGCTCGCTGAGATTACCGGCTCGGAATCGAGTACATCAATAATGGGTTTGACTTTGAATTTATCGTCCGGTAATTTTCGATTTCCAACTATGAATCCGGTCAAAATACGGTTACCGAATGGAACCAGCGCCCGACAGCCAGGTTTTGTCATTCCCACAAACTCGGAAGGGATAGAATATGTGAACTCCTGATTATTCGGAATTGGAAATACAATATTTACAAACATATAAACACGCATTGATTAATGGGGTTTTTTCCCGTAATCACCTTAATAAAATTAACGTGAGTTTGACTTGAGAAATACTTTTTGATAGTCAAATATTACTGTTCAGAACTAAACTTTAAGATATATTTTAGCCACAGATCGACATTGATCAAACACAGATTTTATCAAAAATTATCAAAAATTCATGCTAATCAATGTCGATCTGTGGCTGAAAAGATGCTGCTCGTAGTAAAGCTGTTTAGATCGAACTCACCTTAAATTAATGTGAATTCGATCAAATAAAAATGCACAAATATGTCTCGTCAACCCGAGTTTTGCAGCGCAAAATACCGGGATCTCAAACGATTTACGCAATGTAAAGATAAAGCGCCTGGCCAGGGAGATCCCGGCATCTCGTTGGTACTCGAACTGGGATGACTTGCGTCATATTCATTTTGTGCGTACATCGAGCTCATGATAAATTAGCGACAGAAATTAATGTAAAGAAATCACTTTTTGAGAGTAGGGTATCAAAAGACACTGGGGAATTAGTTATAATTTTTCAAGAAACGCAAGATCAAAAAAAAAGGCCTTCAAAATTGAAGGCCTGATAAAATTACTTACCCCAGGTATTTTCGCAGGGGTTCGAGGCGTGACCGGTGTCGCAACCGGCGCAGGGCTTTTTCTTTAATTTGACGCACGCGTTCACGGGTCAATTTAAAGTGTTCGCCGATTTCTTCCAGCGTCAGTGGTCGGTCACCATCAAGCCCGAAATAAAGGCGGATAATTTCAGCTTCCCGCGGTTTTAAAGTCGACAGAACTTTTTCAACTTCAACCTGGAGTGATTCGATCATCAACGTGTCATCCGGCGGAGCATAGCGGTCGCTTTCGAGAACGTCGAGCAGGCTGTTGCCGTCTTCTTCTTTAAATGGTTCATCGAGTGAAAGGTGGCGTGCGGAAGTTTTTAAAACATCGGCCACTTCGAACTCTGTCATTTCCATCTGATCGGCAACTTCTTCCATACTTGGTTCACGGCCATATTTTTTCTCCAACTTCTCCAGAGCCCGGCCCACTTTATTGATCGCGCCTACGCGGTTCAGCGGCAATCGAACAACACGGGATTGCTCGGCCAGCGCCTGTAAAATGGATTGTCGAATCCACCACACAGCGTAGGAAATAAACTTGAATCCGCGAGTTTCATCAAATCGTTGGGCGGCTTTGATCAAGCCGAGATTTCCCTCACTAATCAAATCTTGCAACGGCAAGCCTTGTCCCTGGTATTCTTTTGCGACGCTAATCACAAAACGCAGGTTGGCTTTCACCAGCAGATCGAGGGCATTGGAATCGTTCTTTCTAATTCGACACGCAAGTTCAACTTCCTGTTCAGGCGCGAGCGGAGAGTATCCTCCAATTTCTTCGAGATATTTCTCGATAGATTGTCTAGTGCGAGTTTCGTTTACCTTTGGTTTTTTCGCCATTAGCTCTCTCAAATAATGTACGTAAAAAATTCGTCCCGGAAAATTTGTCAGTGCATGTCGCAGGGGATAAAATAATCGTGGGTAATAAATTTAATTTGATTAATATATATACGCATTTTTTTGGATGTATGCGGAGACTCGCTGCCTCAATATGCAGCAAGAAAATAAAAAAGGTACAAGCAATTCCTTCGGAGTTTTTTTGAACCGGTTTTCTGTGATGATGCAGGATAAAAAACCAATCTTTATATTAAAAGGGGTGAACTTCTTCTTTTCCATTAAGTTATCGCCTCGTAATACAATTAAGACTTTGTTTAATAGAAAATGTTTCCTATCAGAAGCTCGCTGCAGATTTTCTTACTGAAACTGCAGCAATCCAGGCAAAGCAGTGTTGAATATACTGCATTTTGCATACGAAGTCAAGAATTAATACTATGCTTTAGATAAGAAAAGTTCCCGTTTTGGCCTTATTTTTTTTCGGTAAAGAGAATTTAAAGGACTGGCCTTCCTTAGAATAACGAAACTGCTTAAATTAAAGGCAATTAAATCTATTGTTCAGCCAAAGGAATATACAGCGTAACCACGGTTCCGCTACCCAGTTCACTATCGACTTTGATGAGTCCGCCATGCTCTTCAATAATTTGTTGGGCGATGGGCAATCCGAGGCCGGTTCCTCTTGGTTTTGTAGAATAATAAAAATCAAAAATGTGCTGTAATGTCCTGGCCGTAATTCCCTTTCCTGTATCCCGGAAGACTAACTTTGCGACGTTGGATCGCTCCTGATCATGAAGAAATGCTTTTCCACATTCTATAAAAAGTCGACCACCGCCCGGCATCGCCTGTGCTGAATTGAGAATTATATTTAAAAAGACCTGCTTGATTTTATTGCTATCAACATCAACTATCAATTGATTTTCATCAAAAAGCCGCTGTGTACGAATCCCTTGGGGTAGCAATGAAGGCTGCTGTGATTTGATGATTTCATCAACCAATTTGGCCAAATCGCATTTGGTCCGCTCCAATTTTGGTGGTTTCGCGATCATTAAAAAGTTGCTAACAAGTTCATCGACCCTTTTTATTTCACTGACGACAACTTTATGGTAGTGGTCCAGTTTTTCAAGGTCGGGGCCACCCTTTTTATATTCACGGCGCAATATCTGCATATTGATAACCATTGAATTGAGCGGATTACGAATTTCATGGGAAAGAACTGATGCAAGTTTTCCCAAGGTTTCAAGCCTTTCAGTGCGTTTTAACTGATTTTGAATGGTCCGTAATCTGGCTGACATATTATTGATATGTACAGCCAGCTGAGAAATCTCATCTTTGCCGAGGGGTTCAATTCGATAATAAAGGTCGCCACTGGAAATTTTTGTAATTCCGGTTACAAGTCGATCAATTGGGCGTAAAAAGTTGCGCGTGTATAAAAAAGCGACCAAGGTCGCTGCGGCCAATCCGCCGAGCATCAGCATCAAAACTTGGTACTGCATACGTGTTGCCGGGGCAAAGGCTTCACTGGTCGGCTGCTGCAAAACAATCCCCCAATCCATCGATGGAATCGGGGCATAAGCCATAATCATTTCCACGCCTTCCTGGGTTTTATGCAGAAGGCTCGAGCTGTTTCCAGTGCGAACATCGTTAATTATCGCTTCATCCTGCAAGCTGGCTGCTGCGAGAACCTTAGTCCGATCCGTATGCGCCAAAAATTGTCCATCATCCTTAAAAATAAAAGCTTCCCCTGATTCACCCAGTACTTTGTTTTCGTTGAAACTATCCACCAATGTCCACAATTCCCTTAAGTCAACTTCGGCGCAGAGCGCACCAACAGCCAGTTCGAATCGATCGATGACGACTTCGCCAAGATCCATAATCAATAAATTTTCATCGGAAAGGTAAACTTCTGAGGCATAAGAGCCTTGCTCAATTATTGGCGATAATTTCGATTTTAGAAAAATTTCTGTGTCCCCATACAAACCTGTCGAACTGAGAATTTCCCCATCAATGGAGGTAACGATAAGGTTGCGGAAAACCGGGTATTTTAAGAATATATCTCCCAGCAAGAGGTCCTTGCCAATTTTGCTCATCTCAAAAAAATCGGGATTTTCCACGACGATGCGCAAAATATCCCGAATACTCTCGAGGCGTTGCTCCACCTGCTTAGATGCGCGTTTGGCAATCTCCAGGTTGCGATGTTTTATGGTTTCCTCAATGGAGCTTTTGGCCGCCTGTGTTAATATGTGCCCGGTTAAAAAGAGCGGAATTACCACAAGAAAGATATGGGACGCCAATAGCCGGGTGAGCAAGTTATGAGGGAATTTCCACGCTATTTTTTCAGCCATAAAAGCTAATTTTTCTTCCCGATCTGCCACTCATCAAAGGGATTTAACTTACCATCATAATAGTAATTGGTTAATCTATTTATGTTGAACAGATGATACAAGTACCACCGGAAACTCAGATAGGTCGCAATACATTTTTGATTTGTTATGATCTGCAGCCGGTCAATTTCCGGTTTTCTTGCATCTTCCGGTAATCGCAGGAGGCGTTTGTAGGCACGCGTAAATGTCGAATTTTCAAACTTGATAAAACTGGTTTCCGGATTGACAAAAAAATCATAGAGCGCAAAAGGGCTTTCCTCAAATTGATGATGCCAAAGAACGGCATCAAAATCACCGGAAGCAAAATTGTTTTTTAATTCCACCTTGGTTTGAGCAATTAAAATTACTTCCATACCCCGCAAATTTAAATCACGCCTGATTTTGGTTGCCATCGTTCTATCGAGCTGAATTCCCTTTTTAAAGGCAAGCCGGAAAGTGAGTTTTTGGCCGTTTTTTTCAAAAATATCGTTGGCATTCAAAGCCCATCCATCTCGTTTCAAAATCATGATGGCACGACGTGGAGAATAATTATAATGCTCGATTCCTTCATCGGGGGGATAATAATCGCTTTCAGGCTCATAGGGACTTCCTTTGGCTACCTCGCCCTGATTTTGCAAGATTTTTTCTTCAATTTCATTTTTCTTGATTGAAAACGAAATCGCCTTGCGGACATTCGTACTTTTCAATACCGGATGATTGAGATTATATAAAATCATATCTACCGTGTTGTTGGGAAGCCGGATAGGTATGGGTTGCATTCCTTGTAAATCGGGCAAGTATTTATCGAGTAATTTTCGCCCACGGAAAACGGAATAATCGACTTTGCCGAGCAACAAGGCACGCAATAAATCCGAGTCTGTCTCGAAAAACCGAAAGAAAATAACTTTTACGCTGGAGAAAGCCTGCGGCTGCGTTGATTTGAGTCGAATCCCCAGCCATTCAGAAGAGTATTCGGAAACCTCAAACGGCATGGCATTATCACTATTGCCAACTACTTTAAATTCACCTTGTCGCAGCTTTACTGAAATATCCTTCGGATCGTGTTCCCCCTTGAGCAAGCCGATCGTGATTGTATTATCAATTGAATAACTATCCGGAAAGCGCTGAAATGCAAGGTTTTGGGCGGTGAGAGATGACAATCCACCTCCAAGAAACAGCAGGCTAATATGAATCGAAATTAGGCGTGAAAAATGGAAAGCTTTTCTTGTCATCAAAATTTGCTGCGTTCCAATATGATCTATGATTGAAGGAGATTAACGGTTATTTGTGCGGCCTGTGTCACTTCTTCCTGGGAGACATCCAGATGCGTAACAACACGCAGGGCATCTGTACTCATGGCGTGCAAAAGCACGCCTTCCTCTTTCAGTTGTTCAGCGAGCTGATATGCATCCAATCCCTGCTTAGTGTAAAACATCACAATATTCGTCATAACTGAATTTAAATCAACAGTTAAAGCCGGTGATTCAGCTATGATTTCAGCAAATATTCTCGCATTCACGTGGTCTTCCTGCAAGCGTGGAAAATTATGATCAATCGCATAAATGGCAGCAGCAGCAAGATAGCCGGCCTGTCGCATGGCGCCGCCGAATTGTTTGCGTGTACGCAACGCCTCTGCAATGAAATCATACGAACCGGCAATCATTGATCCGATTGGCGCACCCAACCCTTTCGAAAAACAGACAGAGAGCGAATCGAAATGCCGTGCATATTCATGAAGCCCGATACCGGAGGCTGCGCTTGCGTTCCAGAGGCGTGCCCCGTCGAGATGCATTCGCAACGAGCGATTCCGGGCAAAATCAGCAATGGGAATCACCTCCTCGATTGGCAGAATAGTTCCTCCCGCCATATTATGTGTATTTTCAAGGGCAATTATCGAGGTTCGGGGGTAGTAATGCGCACTGGGCCGAACCGCTTTTTCGATGTGCTCGGGGGACATCATTCCGGCGCTACCGGGAATTTGATGCACCTGGATTCCGGAAAGTTTGGCAAGGGCCCCACTTTCAAAATGAAAAATATGGGCATCGGATTCACAAATAACCTCATCGCCTGGCTGGGCATGAACATTGAGACAAATCTGATTTCCCATCGTGCCGCTTGGAACAAACAGCGCTGCCTCTTTCCCGAGCAGTGAAGCCACTTTATCCTGAAGCTGGTTTACCGTTGGATCTTCACCGTAAATATCATCACCCACTTCTGCCTGCATCATTGCAGCCAGCATGCCTTTCGACGGTTTTGTTACAGTATCGCTCCGCAAATCAATCATAGTATTCTTAATATTGGTTTTAATGTGCTCATTCTACTATAATAAATATTTTAAATCTCAAAAATGTTGCCACTGTGGAAGGATAACATTTATCAAATCTCGATTAATTCCAGCTAATTATTTTAATGTTTTCAATAACATAATGCAACTAAAAACTGTGTTAATGATGTTTCAGCAGGATCAGCGCAATCGTTGAGAAACATGTCAATAATCGAAAATTAAAAAACAAACACACCAAAATTAGCGCCACTTTTATCGAGAAAACTTGGAACCGCTGGTAATTATTTGCTCATATTATAACTTTCGCTTGTCATATATTTCCAATATTTTAGTTCATAGATAACATGCATCAAAGACTTATTTTGAAAAAACCACTAAACAAGTCGATTTATGTGGTATCTTAGAAAGAGACAAATTATTTTTTTAGATTAACCTCCGTCGCCAGCCCAGATTAATCGATAAAATTTTTCCCGAGTGAATAAATTTTGATTTAATGCAGTTCAAGTATTGATAAAAGAACGACGCGGCACCGAATTCTAATTGATTAGGAAAAGTAATGAAAAACAAGGCAGTGAAACTGAATCCAATTAAATCCAAATTTATCACTTCAATAATTCTGGTCATCTCGGCGCTCATTTTAACGACGCCAGCAATGGCGTATTTCGGCGTTGGTCAGCCGGTCATTAAAAAACAAAAAAAATCGCTCCCCGATCAAAAGATTGTACCGGGAGTCATTATTGTCAAACTCAGGAAATCGCCAGCCCTTGCCAAATCCAATCACCCAATGTCCTATTCCACATTAGCACAAAAAATTGCTACAAATGCTATTCGGGATATTGTGCCGGTTTTCAAATCAAAGATGACCAAAGGCGCTGAAATTCTCGATGGTATTTATTATTTTAAATTTGCTGAACAAGAAAATCCCCATCAAATGGCAGCCCGATTTTCGGCAGACACCAATATCGAATACGCCGAAGTTAAACGCATTCACCACATCACCGCCACACCCAACGACACATACTATTTAAATCAAACCTACACCAGCGCCATATCCATCGAAGCAGCCTGGGACGTAACGAAAGGCGAGCAAGGCGAGGTTGTCATCGCCATCGTGGATGGCGGCACCGATTGGCAACATACCGACTTGCAAGAGAATATCTGGCTTAATCTCGACGAAATAGCCGGCAACGGAATCGATGACGATAACAACGGATTTATCGATGATGTGCACGGCTGGAATTTTAATACCAAATCTGGCGATCCCACGGGATTGGACACCCAGCCAGCCAATCGGAACCACGGCACACAAACCGCCGGCATCGCTTCTGCACGTACAAACAATAATACCGGTGTCGCTGGAATGAGTTGGAATAGCCGAATCATGCCAATTTGTGTTGCAGATGTTAGCACCGAGGAAAGCAGTGGTGATGGCAACATCGGATTTGGTTTTGAAGGCATACAATATGCGGTTGAAAACGGGGCCGACATCATCAATTGCAGTTGGGGCAGCGCCGGTTCCCCGTCGCAATTTGAGCAGGACGTCATCACGTTTGCCCATGCCAATGGCGCGCTCATTGTGGCGGCAGCCGGAAATGCCAACTCAAACAATGACATCATTCCATTTTACCCTGCCCAATACCGGCACGTGGTTTCTGTTGGTGCAACAAGCGACAAAGATGATAAAGTTCTCAGTTCAAATTATGGCCTATCCGTCGATATTTTTGCGCCCGGACAAGCAGTCTACAGCACATTGCACGGTGATAATTATGGTTCGAATACCGGAACATCAATGGCTGCACCGATCGTCGCTGGCATAGCAGCGTTGGTTAAAACCAAAAATCCGGACTGGTCGCCTGCACAAATTAAAGAACAATTGCGTCAATCAGCGGATTGGGTAGATTTTACCAGTACAGCGGCGCGGGATAAACTGGCCAAAGGGCGAGTAAATGCACTGACAGCATTAACTGGAACCGGTCTCACAGCGGTTCGATTGACCGACTTGTCCTTTCAGGATTCGGGCGGAAACGGGATCATTAATGAAGGTGAAACGATCGACCTGCAATTGTCCTTCACCGGCCTCCTTGGTGCGGCCGCAAATCTGGAAATTCAATTTAGTTCACCAAATATTGAGCTTGAAATCACGAATCCGGTCGGCACAATACCTGCCATCGGAGCCGGTGAAACGGTCACTTTGCCATTTTCTTTCACCGTCGCTCCCGGCACACCGGACAATACCAGCCTTCTGTTCACGACGGTAATTACCGGTACGGATTATATCGATTATGAGATAATACGCTTTAAAGTCCGGCCACCGGTATTTTTCGATCACGACAACGGCAACCTGGTTGCCTCAATTACCTCCTGCGGCAACATCGGATTTACCGGCTACGCCGATGAAAATGACATCAACGGTTATGCATTTCTTGAAAATGGCACCGGGTTTGTGTTTAAAGGCATCAATACGCTTTACGAATCTGGCTTACTCATTGGCAGTTCGCCAACGCAAATTTCGAACAGTATCCGCCCGATCGATACAAATCGTTTTTATGAATTCACCACCCCAAACGATACGAGCATCTCTGTTGATCTCATGGATGGAACTTATGAGCGCGGGCGCGTGACATTGTTTGATTCGTTGGCAAGCAACCCTGTCGGGATAAAAATCGTGCAGGATTCCTATATTTACTATGATGAACCATTTAACGATTTTATCATTATCAAATATACGCTGACTAATCTCAATTCAACCAGCATCGAAGACGTATTTGCCGGCATTTTTGTCGATTGGGATATAAATGGGGATGCTGTGGACTATGCCCGATTTTCTGAGGATCAAAACCTGGGATGGGTACAAAACACTTTAAACTCACCCGAAATTCTTTCCGGAACAATGCTGCTAAACCCTGAAATTGGTATCGGTTTTAATGCGATTAATAATGCATTTATAAACGATGGTTTTACCGATCAGGAAAAGTGGGGCATGCTCAGTTCCGGTATCCAGGCACGATCTCTGAATGATCTTGATGTTTCAACGATGATATCAGCCGGGCCGCTTAATTTTGCTGCTGGTGAGTCCAAAGTTGTTGCTTTTGCCATGGTTGCCGGGGAATCTGTAAACGATCTGCAAATCAACGCCAGCAATGCACAATTGTTGTGGAACAACAACCTCATTCCCACTTCGGATGAAAGTGCGCCAACGACTACAACCTCCATTTTTCTAAATCCGGTGAACAGCAAATATGCCAACATCACGGTCATTTCGGATAAATCACTGCAGTCACCTCCATCTGTTCACCTTATTAAAAATGCTGATTCAACCCAAATTGCGATGGCACCGATTACAGGCACAACGACAGGATTTATGGGAAACCACGAATTTTCATCGACGGGGATTTACCAATTAATGACGGCTGTTCAGCCAAAATATGGGGCTGACACAACAACGATCCGCGATTTTACTTTGAGCACGTTCTCCCCGAGTCAATCAACAGTTATCACAAGCCTGAACGCGGATGAATTGTTCCTGCCGCAAGCCAGCCTTGACCACGACAGCTATATTTTAGCTGAAAATGTTGTGGAAAATTCTGAACAGATTCTCAATATTTCTCCCAAGTTAGCCTTGAACGAATCCGGCAGGCTAACGATGCAAATCAGACCTGAACTTTTTGATAAATCACAACTTATTTCAATTTTTATGCACGATGGCACAGCATGGGAACAGCTCTCAACTCAAATCGACAACGAAAACCGCACAGCGACTGCCTTCATCCAAAAACTGGGTCAATTTAAGCTCGGAATCGGTGCGCCAACCCATATCAGCCAACAAATACCGGAAGTCATTTCATTGGCGCAGAACTACCCCAATCCATTTAATCCAAAGACCCGGATTGAATATTCAATACCAAATAGAACTCAAGTGAACATAATCGTTTACAACGCGTTGGGACAAGCAATAAAATCCTTGTTTTCCGGATTTCAAGAAGGTGGAACATATACCGTTGAATGGGATGGCACCAATGAGAATAACATCGTAATGCCAAGTGCACTTTATTTTTATCAATTAAAAACCGGCAAGGAGATATTGATAAAAAAGATGCTTCTTTTAAGGTAGAATAACCCGTTGTGCAAAATAGAATTTTTACAAAATTGGTCACTCATTGGATAAAGAGGACAAAATGAGGATTTTCACAATATTTATAATTTCGGCAATCACTTTTATTTCTTGCGACAAGAAAAGTACTGAAACACCGCCGCAAAATTCGGAATATAATGAAGCTATTGCCGACGGTTGGCAAGCCTTTGCCGAAAAAAACTACAGTGCAGCAAAAGTTCAATTCAACGAAGCAAAATCTATCGATGCAGCACTGGCAACAGCGTACGCAGGTATAGGCTGGATTTTTATCATGCAAGACAGCATTTCATTAGCAGATCAGAATTTTGAGTTAGGTTCACAAAAAACTGACCCTGACGCAACCTTGTTTGCCGGATGGTCAATTTCACTCAATTTACGGCATAATTTCGAAGCATCAATCACCCAGGCGAATGAAGCTTTGAGTTTGGATGCAGACTGGAGTTTAGGAAATGGAACCACCATTGATAAAACGACAATTTATGTATTGCTCGCTTCCAATTATTTTCTCACTGGCAAATTTTCTGATAGCTTGATTTATGTGCAAAAAGTGAATTCCGGATTTTCGACTGATGTCTATTCAGCCTTTGGCAGGGCCCAACTTTCACAGGAAATTGAACGGCTATCCAGCACAGGGGGATAAAGCAAAGGCGGCTCGGATCGAGTCGCCTTTTAAGTTCAAATTAGGACGCTAAATGATGACACGGGTATTTTAATTTCCAAAGATGCTTAATAAAGATATTCGTCATAGAGAGCCGACCGGTCAAAATCAATTTGCTGCAAAATGCGAATCGGTTTTTTGTTCTCGGAGTCCTTAAATAAATCGATCACTTCCCGGTGATGGGCATCGATAAATTTTTTAGCTGCCTCCAAATCATGATCCTTTTCCATTGTTTCCTGCAGCATATTTATCGCGGTGGCCATGTATTTTCTGGCTTCTGCTTTTTCATCGGGTAAAATGGAGACTGCATAGAAAAAATAATCTTTCATTTCACGAAATTTCTTATAATTTTCACTGTATATTTTCTGAATCAACTCATCTCGGCGATCCCAACCCGTGTTGTATCGTGTAAACTTTCCTTGCTCCATCACAGCTTTGGCTTTATCAAAGTATTTTGTTCCTTCGAGATAACTAAGCTTATCCATCTCATTCGCAATAGCAAGGTAAACATAAAAATCGATAATCCCGGATAAAGGATGAAATTGGCCACCATGTTCAATTTGATCACCTTCCTGAAATGGAAAGACAACCCGTTTATCATAATACCGGATATCCCCTCCGGTGACGAGAATAGTGCAGCTATACCGCTCTTCAACACTGGTTGGTTGTTTTTCGAGAAAAATTTGAATGCTGATCTCAACCACTGGAACATCATCTTCTTCAATCCAGGCAAAATCATTGACATAGCGTTCGATCATTTTATCAAACTCTTTGAGCTCTTCTTGTTTCTCAATCGGCAGTTTATCAAGTATAACCTGAATTTCAGCCCGTAGTGTTTTATCATCTTCGTTCGCCAAAACTATTGAAAACACCAATGTCAGGCACATGAATACAGAGAATACCAAAGTCGTTTTTTTTACAAACATAGTTCTCTCTCCAACCGGTTAAATTTCGTATCACTATGTTAATATAAATATTGCTTATACCCGTGTCAAGCGATTAAAAATATTCAGCAGTCCAATAAAATAAGTTAAAGTGCAAACGATAAGAGAATGGGGGGCAAATTGAAACCTTTTCTTATTTTTTTCTTCTATATTCTAACCGCACATGCGCAAACACTAAGCCCGGGGGGCAGAACGAAAGCGCTGCATTCCCAAAGCGCACTCATTCTTGATAATGCCGGTACAGTATTTACAAACCCTGCTCTGCTACCCCAACTTCCGCTTTGTACAACCTGGTTTAACGTCTTTAACCCATATCAATTAAAAGAAGTTCAAAGTATTGCCTCCGCCATCAATTATTCGAACGGTGTTTACGGCATTGGAATTGGCTTCTGGCAATTAGGGCATAAATTATATAAAGAACAAATCGTAAACTTGGCCTTGAGCCGGGCTATTTTTCATGATGTTTCTGCAGGGATCACAGTAAAATATCGCCGGATTGATATTGCCCGCTATGGTTCCGCAGGGCACTTTCTTTTCGATTTAGGAATCCATGTTCCGCTCTCCTCGAAAATGAACTTTGGGGCGCGGCTTGTTAATTTTCACAATACAGCTCTGGCTGAATCAGGCGATGAATTTAAGCGTGAGCTTATTTCGGCTTTAAAAATAGCAACAATTCCAGATATTAATCTATACATCGAAACCGCACACGTCGAAAGTCAGACCCCTGATTTGCGCTTTGCCGCCACTTACTCACCCATTGATTTTCTTCAGCTTCGGGCAGGCACAGGATTAAATTCGAGCGAAATTTATTCGATGGGGTTCTGCGTAAACTGGAACAGAATGAGTTTTGATTACGCTTTGCAAAACCACACCTATCTTGCACAAACGCATTATTTTACCTTTTCGCTGGAGATAAAATAATGTACTGCACAAAAATATTTCTATTTTGTACCTTGCTTTTATTCGTTTTGCAGACACTCGCAGGTCAATCACTCATGCAGATACTCGATGAAGTTGAGACAGAAAATGCCATCGATATTGAGACGCTCATTCGATCCTATATCCCAAGCCCGATCCCATTAAAAAAAATTTCTCCTGACAGTGTTAGTCAACTTTGGTTCCTCACGGCTTTGCAGATGAAGCAACTCAAAGCTGTTTTGCAGACACAGAGTTTACAAACACTAACCTATCCAACCCTGGCCAAAACTCTTAATATGCCGATCGAACAGGTGGAATTAATTTTTGAATTACCAGACGATTTTTTTGATCGCTTGTCGCATAGGGCGCGATTTAAAAACAACCAAAACGGGACGTGCAAAGAACAAAAATTTGAATTTACGCGCAATAACACAACTGCCCGAGTTACGCTTGAGCAGGATGCAGGTGAAAAACAATTAAACGATTTTTCATCTGCTTATCTTGGTGTAAATTATTTTGAGAAAAATTTGTCCGTTGTTTTGGGGGATTTCACTGTGCAGAGTGCAACAGGATTAGTATACGCAGGCCCATTTAGTGCACCAATTTTATCGCATCCACGCACTGCTGCTAAATTTCATAGCACAAAAATTCGGCCATACAGATCCATCACGGAAAACCTGGCCTTTCGCGGATTAGCGCTAAACTTAAACAAAAAACGATTTCAGGTTCTCTCATTTTATTCGTCAGCAAAGAGAGACGCGCAGGTTAATGAATCCGGTTTTGTTGTCTCTCGTCCAATATCAGGTTTACATGTTTCGGAAGCAGAACAGGGGAAAAAAGATGCGCTTGGGGAGAATACAACCGGAATTTTTGCAGAGTTGAAAAGGATAAAAAATTTTCAACTGGGAACGAGTCTAACCCATACCCGGTACAGTTACAAGATTATTCCTGCCGATCTGGAAAGACAGCATTTTCATTTTAATGGTGAGTGGAAATCGACGTGGAGTCTATACTCGCAGTTCGTAATTCCACCGGCGGACATGGTGTTTTTTAGCGAAATTGGGCGTCTGAACAATGGAGCCCACGCAGAAATTGTGGGCTTTAAAAAATCCGCGGCACAAAAAACATTATCAATTCTTCTTTGGCAGGCGACTCCGGATTTTGAATCGGATTATGGCACACTTCCCAACAAGCAACTGGGTGAGACCAGCAATACCTCCGGATTCTATTTTGGTTTTTATTTGGGAAATCATTGGGGGAAATTTATTTTCTCAATTCAGCGTGAGAAGACGCCATGGCGTACATATTTATTTCCTCAACCTGTTGAAAAACAAACTTTTATTTTTCATTTTGAGAAACGTCTTCTGAGAAAATTAAATTTTAATTCACGATTAAAAGTGAGCACGCGGCCACAAATAGCAGAAATTCTTCCGAATACGCTGCAATTAAGAGGTAATATAATAAACAATCCGTCAACCAGCAGTATTTATTTAAAAACGGATTACCAGATAAGCAGCAATTGTGATTATCGATTTCGGTTTGACTTTGCCCGTACCAGCAAGACTGTTCCCAATTCGTATCAGGGCTGGGCTCAAATGCATCAATTCAAGTTTCGTTTTCTGGATAAATACCGTTTCCAAATCCGATACTCACTTTTTACTATTGAAGATTATTTGAGCCGGATATATCAGATCGACTATCGATTTCCGGATTTATTGCAACCAATCCCGCTTTCAGGGTTGGGAAGAAGATTCATTCTTGGCTATCAATTTAAAATATTTTATATTAAATTGGCCGGTTACTTTATCCGGGAGAAAAAACAGGATGAGCAGGCAGAAAACCAATGGGGTGTGCAATTTAATTTTAGTAAATAAATTTTGATCTGAAAATTTTTATCTGCCTGATTCTATTTATATATTGACAAAGTATTAGGAATCCATATATTTAGGTTGGTTTCATTTTTGTTATCTTATCGTTTTTTTGGTGAGACCAGCAATTGCAATTTCATGCAACTGTTTATAAACTAGACAGGTTGCGCCAAGTCTGGGAAATTTACACAAAAATTTATGTTTCAAAATCCATTAAATCATATTTCGAAAATGCTGTTGATTTGGCGGGCAAAAAAACGCCGTCAGGCGGAGATGATCGATGTCACCTTGCAATTTAGCAAGATCAGAAATGGCATTATTCTCTTGCCGGAAGATGTAAAATCACTGCCCGTCGCATTGGAAAAACGGCTGGAGTTAATTGGACTTTTCAATAACACCACATTTCAATACCTTGTTTTAAACACCCACCCAGCATTTGATTTTCCCCAGGATATTTTAGCAAATGCCCGAATTATTGAAAAACAGGATTTGACATTTTTAGGAACCCCCACAAAAATGTTAATGAATGAATATGACGGAATTTCCTTCGACCTGTTAGTTGATTTCAATGCCGACTTTAATATTTTTGCCACTTATTTTGCCAGTAAATGCAACGCGAAGTTGCGGGTTTGTCTGGCGAATCCACACAGGGAAGCTTTTTATAATTTTCAAGTAAACGCTTTTGAAGCAAAAACATTGACAGGCAAATACGATGTTTTATTAAAATATCTCTCCAAAGCTATTTCCCCGGCTGCAAATCCAACAACCTTCCAAACTGTTTGATGAGTGGCATACATATTGCCAAATAGAAGCAAACAATTACATGTGTAAAGTCTGCAAAATCACCAATTCCACAACTCACACCTGCTAAATGACAGTCGTATTATTTTAAACTTTAGACCGTTTAAAACAATCCAGTTTAACACAGAATAATTAACAATTTAGCACCTGTGATTTCCAAATATAATTATCCGTTGTCATCATGACGTGACACCAAACGATCTCCAGGATGGGCTGCACAATGAAAATAATTCCAATTTCAAAATCGTCAGTGGATGAACAAAAATCGTCTACTTTTAATACAATCCGGATGAAAAGTTTTCACCGTTCCAAACAAAATGGAACGACATATCCCGACTTTCCAATCCATTTAAAAAAAGAAAACGATGAATACTTCCACTCGTCCGACACTAATTTGGGTGCTGCAAAAATTCAGCTCGATACGGATGAAATCAAACATCTGTACGAATTGTTCGCAGAATTCAGCAACGAATTCTCTCAGCGTTCAGTACTAAAAAAAGTGAAAACTATTTTAAAATCGTACTTGAAATTTACTGGATTACGGCTTGAATTAAGGGATGAGAAAATCGATGATTATAAGACGGTGATGACGGCAGGTTTGAATATTCCATCAATTTTAATTAACGAACAGAAGAAGCGGCACGATCAGGATATTTATATTCCCGATATTCCTGAATTCCGAAATTCAAAATCCAAAAAAGTTTTTTCTCACCAAGGCTGCCTTCTGATTAAGCCCATTTTATTAAAAAAACATGCGATAGTTGGTTATCTTACAATTTACAGCAAAAAAATACACGCATTTTCAGAAAAAGAACTCTTTTTCCTAGATAATTTAACGACGCATTTGGGTCAAATTCTAGCGAAAATTAATGAATTCGAACAATTTCAACAGCAATCGATAACCGATTCTTTGACGCAAATCCCCAACAGGCGCTTTTTTGACAACCAACTTTCACACGAAATCGAGCGGGCACATCGCTACAATCATCCCCTCACTTTGCTGATGATCGATATCGACCATTTCAAAAAATACAATGATAAATATGGCCATCCAGTCGGAGATATTGCTTTGAAAAATGTTGTGCGCTGCTTGCAAAAAATTCTCCGAAAAGGTGATTTTCTTGCGCGTTATGGTGGGGAGGAGTTTATGGTAATCTTACCGGAAACAGCAAAGAAACAAGGATTTAAAGTAGCAGAAAAACTACGACTCGCCGTTGAAAAATCCGCACAACAAAATTCGGATTCAAACAAGACCCGCAAATTAACCATTTCCATCGGTATTGCCTCGTTGCCCGAAGATTCCGCCGAAATATCTGTACTCATCAAAATGGTTGATCAGGCGCTGTATTGGGCAAAATCTCAGGGTAGGAACAGGACCGGCGATATTGCCCTAATTACAAATAAAATTCCCGGGCCCAGCAAATCCAAGCTAAAAATCATTGATTGATTGGTTGTATCGTCAGCTTTTTCGAGAAAAAGCCATATTTAAATATGACCCATAATATTTTATAACCAGCTCGAATCGATCCCGAAATAGTCCCCGTTACTTTTGAGGTGCCAATCCGTTTTCTGTAATTAACCGGCACTTCTTTTACACGCAAACCGATTAACAATGCCTTAATTTGCATCTCGACCGTCCAGCCATAATTTCTATCCTGCATATTGAGAGCTAATAAGCTGTCCCAGCGAATGGCGCGAAATGGGCCGAGGTCTGAATATTGAAATTTCCAAAAAATCTTGATGAGCCACGAGGCAAGCCAATTTCCGAACCGTGCCTGCGGCAACAAAGCACCCGGCGCGTGTCTGCCCCGCGTTCGTGAGCCGATAACCATGTCCGCTTGTCCGGCAAGGATTGGCTGAATGACCTCGCCAATTTGCTCGGGAAAATCACTGTAGTCTCCGTCGAGGAAAACGACGATATCCGGGTCAAAGTCACGCGCTGTGGAAATTCCGGTTAAACAGGCCTGCCCATAACCACGCTGCGGCTCAAAGACAACAGTTGCTCCTGAATCAGTTGCCACCGACACTGTGTTGTCAGTCGAACCGTTGTCCACGACTATGACTTGTTCACAGGTGTTTTCCGGCAAGGCAGTGATTACTTTTCCAATTGATTTTTCTTCATTTAAGGCGGGAATTATAACGACCACTTTTTGATTATTCATTAGCCTAATTTCTTCATATTTTTTCTTGTAAAGCCGCATAAATCTTTGACTTCAAATTTTCCGGGAAAATTCCCTCGTTGTCAATTTGCAGAAGATAGTGTAAATCTTGTCCTTCATCGATATCGAAGTGCTCGGGCAGTAAAGAGTATTTTAATCTCGTGCGATTAGCTGCTTTCATCGTATCCTTTAGCGTAAATTCTGTGCTCCAGCGAATGGATTCAAATATTTGTTGATTCGGTTCTCGCATTCCGATTAAATAATAGCCGCCATCGGAAGTTGGGCCAAGCGCAAGATCACCTTTATCAAGCGCAACAAATGCCTGCTCGATATGCTGCATTGGTAAAGCCGGACTATCTGTTCCAATTATCACAATTTTATTGTAGCCCAGATTTTGGACTTTTTGGGTGGTATCGAATAAGCGTTTCCCCAAATCGCTCTTAGATATTTGCGGGATAAATGTCCGTGGACCGGAAAATGTATTTTTAAAAGAGTCCAGTTTATTGGCAGGTGCGACAGCACACAGGAAATCGTATTTTTTATCTGCACGCTGATGTTTTTTAAAGATATGGTGAATAAAACGAGAATAAACTTCGGCCGCTAATATCTCCCCAATTGTGGCTGCAAGCCGTGTTTTTACTTTTCCGGGCTCAGGGTATTTTGCATAAACAACAAGTGCGTTGCAATTTTGATTCAATCAACTCCTCAAATTTTTTGATAAGATTGAACATTCAAAGTATGATCACCATTTATCAGTTTGCCCTCAACGTGCATCGTAGCGTTTAATCTGGAAAAGTCATGTATCAGTTCACTGCCCTTCCCGTAGTCGAGGAACTGCCAAATGGTACCATCCGATGTTTTCAATCCGGCGCGATGAAAATCGGAGTGTTTTACAGAATTTATATGTTCGGAATGCAACTGTTCACAGTCAACACAAATCAACTTTCCCTCGATCACTTGCAATTTAACCGCAATCACATCATCCGAGCTGGGTGTTAAATTTTCCGCGGGAAACCAGGGAAGTGCTACCAAAACAAGGATTGTGCAGGTTGTAGCAAGGCCCTTCACTGCGTGATACCGGAAAATATCAGAAATCAAATTTAAAAAACCAGGTACAATTTGTGCCTGATCCAAACTGCGCCGGATCCGCGCCCGCAAATGAACAGGCGCTTTTTCCAATAAAACACACTCTTTTACCAGTTTTTTTACCTGCTTTTGGGCTTCACAGATCTCTTTAAGTTTTGGATCATTCCCAATTCGCGCTTCAATTTCATCCCTTTCAACTTCCACCAATTCGTTGTCCACATAGGCTGTAATTTTTTCGGATGGAATGGATGATTCCTTTTGACTCATTCTAACCTCTCAAATCATAGTAAAATTTTTGCAGATTAATTACTACTCCGCTTCTTGATAAATCCTTCTTGTTCTGCATATTCCAACAGCAAACCCTGCAATTGTTTGCGTCCACGAGACAATCGAGACATAACAGTTCCTATCGGAATACTTGCTATCTCCGAGATTTCCTTATAAGCGAAACCATGGACATCGCATAGCAAAACGACCATGCGAAATTCATCCGAAAGTTTATCGAGGGCATCGTTGATCTTGTCATCAAAAAGCTTTTGATAAATATCATTATCAAGGTTCCGGACATTATCCGGGCTATTTTCTTTTTGATCATCTGCGTATAAAAATTCAACCTTATCAAAATCGACCTGGTGCGGCTGCTTGGCTTTTTTCCGATATTTATTGATAAACGTATTTGTGAGTATCTTAAAAATCCAGGCCTTAAAATTTGTGCCTTCTTCAAATTTATTAAAAAATCGGTAAGCCCGTAAATAGGTATCCTGCACGAGGTCTTCTGCCTCAACAGGATCCTTCGTCATTTTCAAAGCTGTTCCATACAAAATATCCATGTACTGGTAAGCAATTTCTTCAAAATGACGTTTTAGTTCCTGCTCATTTCTGTTACCCCAGATCATCGTTCTCCTTCATTTTTTCGAATAGTGGGGCAAGGCGAAAATTACTTTAAACTAATTTATCCGGCTGGAGATTATTAAGCTTAAATAATAACTTTCCCATTGCGAAACACAGAGATTTTTTGTTGTATTCCCACAAATCAACAATTTAGTATTAAAATTAGTAATTTGTTTCATCGACCCATAACTTAATGCGCCACTTTTGATCTTCATTCTTGACGAGCGTAAATAACGCCGAACCATAAAGTGATATATTTTCATCGCCATTGATAAGCGTAAGTCGAAAGTCCCGGTATACTTTTTTTTCGCTGTTGCTCTCCTCAGATTCAAAAAAAATACGGTACCAGGTCAAATCTATCGTATCAAAAGTGCGGAGCAACTGCCCTGTCGTTCTCAATTCCACGTTTCGGCGCCAGGAATCGAATGCGCCTGATTCCCCAATATCGGGATTAAAATACTGGAATGTAAAACTGCTATCCAGCAAATCCGAATAGACCAGAGAATCCTTAAAAGTGTAAGCATAACGAAAATTTTGGAAAAAATCTTCCGGTGTTTTTTGCTCGGTTATGAACGGGACATCGCCTTCGCTTTGGTCAAGAGCCGGCGAAAATGGATTGTAACATCCAACCATTGACAATGAGAGCAGCAAGGCAACAAACGTAATTTTCAGGTTCGTCTCATTTTGCATATTTTCCGTCTATCCGGTTGTGCAGCAAAAGCAGGCAAAAAAAAAGCGACACAAAGTGCCGCTTTAAAGATAATAAAAAGAATATCTATTTCAACCTAAAGATAACCGGAATACCAACCCAGACCTGTACGGCGCGGTCACGCTGTTTCGCGGGCGTCCAGCGAACAGCTTTTATTGCGCTAATTGCTGCTTCATCGCATCCGGTGTGCCCCAGTGATTTCAAGATTCGTGTATCTTTTACTGTTCCATCGGTACCAACCAGCACATTGACAATTACTCGACCTTCGATTCCAGCTTTGCGTGCAATGTCCGGATACCTCAATTTTTTCTGAATCGCAGGAAATCCACCGATGGGAGCGGGGGCTGTATCGAAAGCAACAAATATTTGCGCGCTTTCATCAACCGGAGGCTCTTCTGGTGGTGGTGGAATCTCATCAAAATTGATGTCGGTCTCATCGATGGTTTCGTCGTCATCCACATCTTCGTCTTCTGTTGGTACAGCGACCGACGGACGTGGAGGTGGTGGTTGCCGTTTTACTTGCTCCGTTTGTGGAATTTCTTCCATTTTGATTATTTGATCCGGGATATCAAGATTTCTTTTTTTGATTTCTCCGGAACGAAATGCCAGAAAACTGATTAGGATGAACGTCAAGCTACCGATCATTCCCAGTTCCATCAGTTTTCTGTAACGGACACGGAGGTCAGCTTCGGGACTTTTGTTCTTCATACTACCTCCTAAGAACCAACTTTCGCAGAATAGTTAATAGCCAGGCAATCCGCTTTTCGCAATTGCTGCTGGATATCAGTAACGGTTTTCATTTTTACTTTTTTATCAATTCGCATTGAACTGACACGAATCGGGTTGATGGCCCGGCTTCGAAGTTCCCACATAACACCTTGAATTTCTGGGACTTCGACGATTTTGTCATCGATAGAAATAAGGCCTCTTCGATCAGCCCAAATATGGGCTACATCACGTTTTCCAGGCAACTTTGTGATCTCTTTTGCTGTTGGCAATTTTACTTGCAATCCGGTAAACTCCTTAAAAACAGTCGTTACCATAAAAAAGATAAGCAAAAGAAACACAATATCCGGAAGCGATGAAGTAGGCACTTCACTATCGACTGTAGATTTTTTGTTAAATTTCATCATAGTATTATACCTACCTCTAAAAATCGGGTTCAGCTAATGAAATCTTCTTCGCACCACCCTGTTTAATTTGATCGAGCACACGAATATATACTTCATACTCCGTGTCAGCAACAGGTTTTAGCGAAAAAATTTGATTTTCATTTTCAAACAATTTTTCCCGCACAATTTCCCTAATAACAGGAATCTCAACAAGCTGTTCATCGAACATTACATTTCCTTCAGCACTGATCAGGATATTTGAGATGTTTTTCTGCTTAATTTTCTTTTCCTGTTCAATACCCGGAAGTGTGAGAGTCACACCTTTGTCAACATCCATTGTTGAAGAGATAAGGAAGAAGATGAGTATGAGAAACGCAATGTCGGCCAATGAGGAGGTCGGCACCTGAGCTTCCCGCTTTTTTTTCTTATCTACCAGCATATTATAAGCTCCTGATTACTTGTTAGAAGCTTGCATTTCGATTAAGGTATCAACCAGTTCGGTTGAACTTTCTTCCATATCAACAATAAGTTTATCAATTCGTGAGATAAAGTAATTGTGCAATAATTGAATTATTGTAGCGACGATTAGTCCCATCAGGGTCGTAAGCAGCGCGGTAGAAATACCACCTGCAACAATTGCCGGGCTAATATCGTTCGCTGCAGCAATATCCTGAAAAGCGATGATCATACCCCAGACAGTTCCCATAAAACCAAGCATGGGCGCAACAGCGATTACCGTGGAAAGCCAAATCAGATTTTTTTCAAGGAAGGCCATTTCAATCGAACCGGCGTTCATTACAGCTTTTTCAACATGCTCAATTCCCCGGTCAACACGCAGGAGACCGGCATGAAAAATCGAAGCAACGGGACCGCGTGTATTGGAGCATACTTCAGTAGCAGCCGCGATTCCACCATCTGTCAAAGATTCTTTAATCCGCGAAATAAATTTTTGATTGTTGACAGAAGCTCTTGTCAAGGTGATTACTCGTTCAATACTAATGGCCAGACCAAAAATAAGAAGAGCAAGAATCGGATGCATGAAGCCGCCGCCATCGTTATAGAGTTGAATTAAACTAACTTCCATTCTAAAAAATCCTCCCGATTAATTAGTAAGTAAAACGCAGCAATGAGCTATTAATTTCTACGAAAAATATTAGTCATAATAGAAATAATTTAAAAAAGAGTCAACTCTTTTTTGCCTGACAAACTGTGTCTTTAGTGATAATACAAAGCTTGTATTCTGGTTTCAATTTTTATAATATAATCTACTTTTTTTCAGGAGTAGATGGCAATATATCAGCTATTTTTTCGAAAAGCTGAATGGCGTTTTGCAGCTGTTTGTCTCCGTGGGCTTCCATTAGATAGTAGATCTTGCTGTCCCATAAATTTCGGGCTATTTCACTCTTGATGCGCAATTTAATAAAGGCTTTATCAAGCTCCCAGGAGGGCTCTTCAATAGTTAGTTCCTTAGATTTGACTAAATTGCGGAATGCCATAAGTTGGTTGGTGGAAACTGAAAAATTCTGCAAGAAATTATTCGGAGATGTTTTCAGATCAGGATTTTTGGCAGCAAAATCACTGGCGAACTCAAAAAATACCCGATTGCGAATTAATGACGCAGTAAAAGAGGTAATCGTATCGGCTTTTGAGATGACGTCGGGGCGAATCCCGCCGCCACCAAAAACAACACGGCCTGCCTCCGTATAATATTTTTCGCTCGCCATATCGGCCCGATTCACACTATCTGTGCTGGTCCAGCCATCTTTATAATATTGTTCATGGCCATTCTCAAATGATCGCTGAATCAACCGGCCACTGGGCGTGAAATAGCGAGCAACAGTTACACGAATTGCTGCCCCGTCTTTGAGCCCAACTTGCCGCTGCACGAGGCCTTTTCCAAAGCTGCGCTCACCAACAACCAGCCCGCGATCCCAGTCCTGAATTGCTCCCGCAACAATTTCCGAGGCGCTTGCCGAGCCATGGTTGATTAGAACAATAAGCGGCATATCCTGTAGATGAAATTCAATTTCCTCGGCATGATATTCTTCGTTTGCCTGCGGGATTCTTCCTTTTGTGAACACGATCTGTTGCCCTGGCTGAAGAAATTTACTTACGATGGCCACAGCCTGATCCAAAAAACCCCCACCATTGTAGCGCAAATCGAGGATCAGTTTTTTCATCCCATCGTGCTGAAGTTTCTCCAGCGCCGTGATGAACTCGCTTTCAGTCGTGCGGGAAAATCGTGTTAATTTGATATAACCGGTTTCCTCGTCGAGCATGAAATCTGCCAGGATACTGAAAATAGAGATTTGAGCACGGCGAATATGAAAAGGCAATGGCTGGTCTTCGCCATGCCGTTCAATCACAATTTCCACCACTGAGTCGCGTGGCCCGCGTAAATGCTCCATCACCTGCTCCTCGGTGAAATCATAAGTAGACTGCCCGGCGATTTCAATGATCCGGTCACCCGGCCGCAACCCAAGGCGATCCGATGGAGAATCAGCAATCGGGGAAACCACTGTGGGGTATTTATTTTGAATAATAAACTCAATCCCGATGCCTTCAAAGTGACCCTCAAACCGCTCAACTACATCTGCCAGTTCTTCTTTTGGGATAAAAACGGTGTGTGGATCCAGCTCTTTCAACATGCCTTCAATGGCCTTATTGACTAATTTTTCGGGATCAACTTCTTCCACATAAAGGCCGGAAACATCCGTGATAACCTCCGCGAATCGCTGCAAATGAAAAAGCAGATTTCCTCCGGACAATCCGGAGACCGGTTGCAGCAAAATCGCCATCAGCAAACCGATTACGATGCCAGAAATGAGAGTTAATACATGCTTTTGTTTGTGCATGTTATTTCCTTTAAAAATAGAAATTTATATTTATTTAATATGAGCAATATGTATAATTTCGTCTGCACCATTGATCCCACCAGCACTAAGTCCAAGAAACGACCAAATGCCACCGAACATCAGGGGCATTCCTATTAAATATTGCGGTTGTGGAATATAGGTAGCGTAAATAGCAATACCCAAAATTCCCCCTGCCGATGCTCCGCTTATAAAACCATACTTCAGGGCTTCCCAGGCACCTCTCTTATAATTTTTAATTTGAATAGACTCCACTTTCTCAATTCGTTCACTCGCCAGAGTATCCTTTTTTGAAAAATTATACTCGCCATTGAATTGGACATTCTTTGCCCAAAATTTTTCTCCCGAACGTAGTTTTACATAAGCTCGTTTTCCGGCCAACTGCGCATTTATTTTTGCAATTTCTAAATCTGTTGATTGCGTTCCAACGGAATGATAATGGGCGCAAGCCGAAAACGTAAATAAAGTCAGAATAATTTTTAGTTTCGAAAACATAAAAATCCCCCTTCCTTCAAGCAATATCCGTCGTGATAGTTTAAAGCACTAACGTAAACGACAAGCGGTGCGTATCGCCAAGATCAAACGAGAATGGCACATAGGCATAGTCAAACTGATAGCGATTAAATATTATTCCCACGCCGCCGGTGACGGATTGTGCTTCCCGGCCTGCCTGATATCCGAGGCGCAAAGCCAGTACATTTTTCGCCACCGCCTCCAGGCCAAAGCCAGCGAAGGAATCATTATCAAAAATCTTGGTGAATCCGGCTAAAACGCGCATATTAGCTTGCATTATTTTTGCATCCGGAGCGTAGGACAATCCGGCACGAAACAAGGCTGGTAATTTTGTCGGTTCATCCCGCAACTCACTCAATTTTCCCAGATTGTGCACCGATGCGCCCAATTCGACACCTTTGATTTGATTTAATTTATATTGTGCGCCCAAATCCAGCGCCGCGCCTTTTGAAACATAACTGAAATGGCGCTCGCTAATAAATTTTGCTGTCGCACCGACTGACAGATCTGAATTAAGAGACCGCGCATAACTTAAACCGGTGACGATTTCATGCTCCGAAAAAGTGGAAAGAGGCTCTGCCGTCGCTTTTGTGCGGTGCATGATTTTTTCTACATTTTGCACTTGCAACAGCAACCCCCAGCTGGCGCCGTAGCCGTTAAATTTCATGGCAATAAATTCGTAGCTTACATCCTGCAGCCACTCCGAATGGCCAAAAACGATTTCGTCCTGCGCATTGGCCAATCCAGCCGGGTTCCAATAAGTCGCCAAGGCACCGTTGTCACCGGCCACAACAGATTCCCCCAAAGCTGCGCCCTGTCCACCGATGCCGATTTTTAGCAAAGCCAAACCGGTTGAACCGGCTTGAGCCACGAGTAAAGCAGGAAAAATTAATAAAACTAAAACTATTTTTTTCATTTTATTTCTATCTTTCAAAGCAAAGGTTCATTAATTGGTTTGATTTTTACCAAATACTTCTTCCCAGTTAACTTTTGCTGTCACTTGCATTAAAATAAAAAGTGTGATCACAGAACAAACAGTTACAATAACACCCGTCATTCCTTTGAAGAAAAATGAATAAGAAAATACTATCAAATATATAAGTTGTGTCAAAGGGGCATAAATATAAGCTAAACGTGTTGGCGTAAACGTTCGTAAGTATGTAACTGTCAATATTAGCGATACAAATGATGCGATTATAAATGTTATATAAATATTAAGATGATCTGAGAAATATGAAAACATAAGATGAAAAGAAAAAAATGTTGCCGCCAAAAAGAAATAGTTCATTGGATGAATATTCGTATCAAGTACTATAGAAATCACAAACAAGACAATTATAAAAAACAATAAGGATATTGGTGCGAAAAAAGCGACCCGACTTACTATTTCCCCAGGATTCAATTTATTGGGGATAATGACACCAATATCTTTGCCTGTAATTGATTTATCGAATTGCCAAAGCAATTTATACCCATTTTCAATTTTATTCTTCTCTGTTGGGGACATCATATTTTGTGCGAAATCAAAATTTTCGAAGTCCGTCCGAAGTTGCAATTTGAAATTGTTTATTTGGCTAAGATCTTCCTGGTTTGGGGAAATATAATACATCAGCTTCTCCATTCCAGTGCATTCATAGCTAATGGCTAATTTAACAATCCCGTCATCAGGAGGTATTATTTCTATAGCCTTCTTTTTAATCAGCGGGAGTACATTGGTGATTTTTTTATCATTTATTGATAATTGAATATTATTATATATGGAATTAGATGAACCCAATGTCGAATAAATATAATATTTAAAACTGCTTTCCATCCTGGGATTTTTAATTTCAAACTCATAGTTACCACTAAATTTCGTTTTAAATGTTGGAAACCATAGGTTTCCCTTTTTTCTTTGATCTAAGCTGATATCTATCAGAATCTCTGATTTTGATAATTCATAGTCGATCGTTTCGTGATATATTTTACTTACTTTGTTCCCTGCTATAATTTCTTCTCGATCTTTAGTTTCCTCTAAATAGCATTTCGGGGCATTAATTATAACGGCATCACCATAAAGATTGCTAACTTCATCTCTAAGACTCTTAAATGCTTTATCTGTGCGTGCCCAATTAGACGCACCGAGTATCATCCAGGCAATAAACGTCAAAATGTAGATGATTACAATGGCAATTAATTTTTTTACCGTCATTTTTCATTCTCTAAAAAATGAGCACCTTAAAGATCAGAAGGATATTCCGTTTAAACGTTCAAACCTTCTAACTTTCAAACCTTAATTTAAAACGCAAAACTCCACGAAAACACATGATCGCTGTCAATTTCATCAGCTTGGGATGCGAATGCGTAATGCAAGCCTGCCGCTACACCTTTAAATTCAAATAAATAGGCGGCGCCAAAAGTCGGGTTGCCGTCGCGAAATCCGGCACGTAATAAAGCATTTTGCACTACCATGTATTCCGCCCCAAACATGAAACGCGGATCAAACTTTTTTGATCCCTCGATATCGGCTGCAACTAATAATTTATTATTTATTTGCCGCGTTGCAATCCCGAGCCGCCAAACTTGCGGGAACTCATCTTTCGTGCTGGTTCCGCGCTCATAAATTTTGTCGCTGTTCCAGTTGTATTTAGAATTGAGGTTTTTTATCACTGCGCCGAGCCATACATTTTGCATCGGACTAACCAACGCTCCGAGGTCAACACCGATTGAGCGGCTCGACATATCAGCGTCATCGGTACCGAGGCCGGGAAAGTTATTCCAGATTGTGCGCGCCGTAATTCCGGCAGAAAATCTTTCACTAAATTTTAGGCCAAACGAAAAATTTATGGCATTTTCATAATTGGAAAATGAATCGAATTTACGGCCGTCACTATCGCGCCCATCGATATTTGTCGTCGAAGCATGAATCCATGTTAAAGCAACACCGCCTTCCGGCACCCGCGCACCCGATTTCGCGCCACTTTTTGCCCCGGGTTTGATTGCTGTCGAAAATCCCAAATAAGCGAAGCGCCGGTCCAGGGACAGGGATCGCATCGAAACGTCGATTCCACGATCTTGCATGGCTGTCACAGATGCCGGATTGAAGTATGCGCTTTCCGCAGATCCGGAGATGGCTGTGTACGCCCGGCCCATCGATTCAGACCGCGCACCGAGTCCCATGCGCAGAAAAGCGCCCGCGTAGCCACCCTGGGCAAATAAACCGGTACTGATATTACCGAATAAAATTATAAAACTTAGTGTTACAATTCGCTGAAAATATATCATTTTAGCCATCGCCTTTTTATTCCATGACAATAAATTTGCCCCAGTAAACACCATCACCGTCCAGTTCGACACTATAAAAATAAACGCCATTAGCGGCCAATTCTCCATGTTCGTTGTAACCATTCCAAACTTCATAAAACTCGCCTGCAGCGCGTGATTTTCCGCTTACTACTTCCTTGACTAAATCCATAGCAAAGTCATAAATTCGCAGCGTCACTTGAGTATTATCTTTAGTATTGTATTGAAATCGCAGGTACCCACTGCCGCCGAGTTGATTGTGTCGCGTGTGAGAAAATGGGCTCGGATAGGCATAAGTTCGGGGTTCGCCACCCTGCCCCGTTTTCACACTGCCGCGAATGATATCCCACGAAATGCCTTCGTTTTTTGATACAGCCAAACCGTCCGGGCTCCCGACCCACAAGGTGCGATCCGCGGATATTGCTATTGAAAAAATGCGCTCGGATAAAAATTGAACATCCTTTGTCGCATCGACGATAGGTGGAAATTCAGCCCAGGTTTGCCCAAAATCTATGGATTTGAAAAGTCCCTCATCGGCGGCTGCATAAACCGTTGCGCCATCGAAAGCAAAATTATGAATTCGTTTGTCATCAAGGGCTGTGTGCCACGAAAATCCTCCGTCATTGCTCACAGAAAGGCCATTAAATTGACCGGCTGAACCCGGAAAAAGCAGCCGCGAGCACGACGCTTCTGTCGTATCGGTGACGAGGCGTGTTGCCGCCCAAATATATTCATCGTCGCCGACATTTTGTACGTCGATGGCGACGACAAAATTGCCGGAAATGGGATTTTCCTGATTTTGATGGGTGATATTCATCCAGGTTTCACCGTCATCCAGAGATTTATTGATAGCACCCGCTGTGCCGATCCATAAAACGCCGTTGGCGCTTTCAGATGAAAAGGCCCGGTGATTGAGATTGCAAAGCGGATCGTGTATAAATTCATCGGCCGGATTTTTTTCAAAAATCAACGGCAGACCATATTCCCAACCGGTTCCACGGCGCGTTCCACCTCCCCAACTGGTAATCCAGACAGATTTGTCGTCATGAATGGAAATATCGAAGGTCACATTTTGGATGGGTGTCAGCCCCGGTTGTTCGGAATGCACCCACGATTCTCCGAAATCCAGTGAATAAGCAATTCCACCACCGACGGGCAAATTGCCCTCGGCAACGACAGTGTCAAATGCCGTAGCCACAATGATGAGCGAGATTTCATCAAATTGTCGGACTGTCAACGCCGTGATTTCGCCGCGGCCAAGGCCATCGGCCTGCGTAAAAGTCTGAAAATTTTCACCGCCATCGGTTGTCACCGACAATCCTGTTCCTGTCGCCAGCCATATTCGATCGCCCGCAGCTACGATATCAACAATCCCGTTTGATTGCAGTTGCGTTTGCGCCAGTATATCTGCTTGCCCATTTAAAGCAGCAATGCGATGTTCTTGTGCCTGACAGACAGAGAAAAAAAGTAAAAAACTGAGAATTAATTTCATTCGATCACCGTTAAAATATGATTGATCTTTTCACTTTTTAAGCCGGATTTATCTTCTGCCTGAAACTCAAAACGATAATTGCCGGTTGCGTTGGTTGCGCCAATTGTAATCACGGCTGTGTATTCGCCATCCCCGGCTGTTGCATCACCAAATCCACTATTATCTTTGATGCCATCGTCGCGCAGGGCAAATGGATTACCGCTGGAAGGTGTGCCATCGGGCCGGAAGGTATTAAAAATTACCTGACGAATATCACCCAAACCATTCCGATCTGCCACCCGGGCCGATAGCGTGATAGGCTCGCCAGTGGTGCGGGAAATTGTATCCGGCACCGAAATACTGAGAATTTCAGGTGCAATTTCATCCAACTGTGTGGTGATAAAAGATTTCGAAGCTGCTTTCGATTTATTTCCTTTTTTATCCGTTGCGATTACCCGGATGATGTAACTCGTGCGAACAAATCCATTTTCCGAGGATGAGATCACGGCTCCGTAAATGCCATTGTCAGCGATTCCATCATCAGAATTACCGTCATCAACCAGGGCAATTCGCAAAAACGGAGCTGCTGATGTCGTTTTGTAAAATCCGGCAATAACACTATCAATATTTGCCAGACCGTCCTCGTCCTGCACTGCGGCTAAAAGTTGTACTGAATAGCTTGAATCGATACGGATGGAATCAGCAAATGTAAGCGCAGAAATCTGCGGTGTACTGCCACGGCTACCCGGCAAAACTTCGACGGTTACTGTATCACTTTGCGTTGAATTCCCGTCTGCGTCTGTGGCTGTGACAAAAAAAGTGGCCATGCCGATAAACTGCCATTCTTCAGCTGTGAGCGCAACAACAAATTGACCGTCATCGGCAATAATATCGCCATCAAGGCCGTCATCCCGCATGTCCAAAATATGGGTGACGCTGGCAGGATTGTGCAAAGTCATAACTGCGGAAGATATATCGCCGGCGCCCTGAGGATCGTCGATAACGGCCTGAAATACGGTTGTTTCCGCGATAAAAGCCACAGCCGGGGCCAAAACTTCGACAATTTCTGGTACGGTTAAATCCGGTTGGCTGATTTTGTCTTCGGTGCAGGAACTGAGCCCAAGTATCGAAATAGCAATTAAACTCACTATTATATTTTTCAAATTATTCTCCATATAGAAAATTGGAACTTTAGTAGGAAAAATTCCAGTCTAATTTTTCATTTTCTGAGTTAAATCCAGCCATTTATGACCCGCTTCAAACCATTTTTCAGTAGAACCTCATTAAAATTTATCAACAAACCTAACTTTAATCCGGTTAATTTCAAATAGGTTAAAAGTTGTTTGAAATGAACATCTTCGAGATTTTTAACTGATTTTATTTCTATAATCAATTTTTGATTCACGATGATATCAGCGCGAAATCCTTTGTCAAATTTAGTATTCTCATAATTAACAGGTATAATTTTCTCAGCTTCAATTTGCAAATCTGCTTTTTCAAGCTCATAAACCAAAACACTGTGATAGACTGATTTAAACAATCCCGGCCCAAGTGTTGTATGAATTTTCAATGCTTTTTCTACAACAATTTTTGATACTTCATTTTCATTCATCACACTTCCCCTTTTTCGCGCTAACGAAGGCACAATGTTCACAAAAAATTCAATAAAATAGTGGTCTTTGTGCCATTGTGAGAAACATAAATTCTATTTTTGTTAGCCTAAGACAAATACTTTTTCAAGCGTAAAAACAGTCGCTCAAAATCCGGGACAATTTCATCTGCTTCGGTCAAATCATCTGATCCGAGTGTTGTACAAATAGCGATGACATGCGTTCCCGCTGCTTTCGCGGCTTGCACTCCCAGTGGCGCATTTTCAACTACAATACAATCTTGCGGATTTACGCCCAGCAATTTGGCTCCGTTTAAAAACGGTTCCGGATCCGGCTTTCCCTTTTCGTATTTTTCAGCAGTAACAAATTCATCGAATAACCCTCGCAAATCTGGCGGTATTGCGCGGTCAATATTAGCCCGGCGTGTGCCGGTCACCACTGCAGTTGCTATTTTCTTCGATTTTAAAAATGCCAAGATATCCGCAATTTCAGGGTAAATTCCGGGTTTCGCTGCATCTAAATAAAGTGACTGTTTCTTTTCTGCAATGATGTGCGAATCTGCCGATGAAATGGCGCGATTATATTTCTTAAAAAGGATATCCGCTACTGCGTCTGTGGTACGGCCCTCTTCGAGAAAAACATCCCGTGTCGTTATTTTCAGATCGTATTCCTGTAATAAAATTTCTTGCCACAAGCGGGCATGCGTTTGCATGCTTTGCAAGATAACCCCATCAAAATCAAATAGTACAGCTTTATACAATGTAACATCCTATCAATCAATTATGAAAAATACAAACACACAGTGGTTTCTGCGAGTTAAATGTGTTTAAATCGATGAAAAATCCAATGCGCACTCGATTCGGCCAACGATTCGGTTTCTGTGATTATAAATTGTGGGTTTACTAAATTCGCTCAACATTTTAAGTTGATCGCCCTTTAAAACTTTGAGCGCGCTTAAAAGTTCCACTGCCACCGGGGGCGTAGCGCGACTGTTTCCATCGGCAATAGAAATGACAATGCCCAGCGTTTTTTTCCCGCGAACAGCGATACATTCGAGGCCTTCGGCACCAATTTTTGCGATCAGTCGTCCACGCCCGGCTTCAATGACCGCCGTATCGAAACGATTTTTTCCTGCGATCAAATAAGGAAAATCGGCCATCAAATCAAAAGGATTGAGCTCTGATTTTTTTGCTGCAGCGAGCCGTGCATACATCGTTGCGACATTTTTGAGTGGCAGAGAAAATTCCGGAGCACTGCACCCATCGATTTGTACACCAATTTCGGCAACGGGAATGTGTCCCATTTTAGCCAGCGTGTGCAATATTCGCTGTTGATGCGGATGTTGCGGATCGAGATAATTTTTAACCGGCCATCCGTTTTTTACGCAGGCTGCCAGCATTACAGCATGTTTTCCCGAACAATTATTCTGTAAAACTGAATAGGGCGTTTTTTCCGCAACTACGGCAAGATCTACGCCCATCGGTCGGTGAATGCCGCATTGCATGTTCTTTTCAGTAAGACCAATTTTATTTAAAATTGAGCCTGCGAGTGCCGTATGTTGCCATTCTCCATTGTGGGAAGCACAGGCCAAAGCCAATTCTTGCCGTTGCAATCCGAAACGGGCTGCGATGCCATCGTCTAAAGATGGCAGTATTTGTATCGGTTTTGCTGCAGAGCGCATGTGTACAATCTGCTCTGCATCACCCCATGAATATAAAATTTCACCATCGGCATCCACGACAACGATATGGCCGCAATGCTCGCTCTCGATATTTTCGCCACGAAAAACCCGCGCCAAAAGCACAGCCGATGATTCATTTTTTACAGAGGCTTTATTCTGCAATTTTATTGATATCCGATGCCATTTATAATACTCGTTGAAAAGTTTGAACGTTTCAACCTTCTACCTGCAACCATTATTTTATCAAGTCCATCATTTCACGAACTGCTTTTTCCATGCCAACAAACAAAGCACGGCCAACAATGGAATGACCGATATTCAACTCTTCGATCTCTCGAATTTTTGCTATTTCATGCACATTTTGATAATTCAAACCATGCCCGGCACTCACACCCAGTCCAAGTTTACTGGCGGCGATAGCGGCGGATTTTATTTTTTCTAATTCTTCACTGATACTTTTTTTCGAGCGCAAATTGGCGTAACGTCCTGTGTGCAGTTCAACATAATCGGTTTGTACCCGTGCGGAGGCTTTAATCTGCTTGATATCGGGTTCGATGAACAGGCTTGTGACGATCCGGTGTTTTTGCAATTGGCTGATAACTTCACGCAAATGCTCTTGACTACCGGCAATTTCTAACCCGCCTTCCGTGGTGAGCTCCTCCCGTTTTTCAGGTACCAGCGTCACCATTTCAGGCTTGAGATCGATGGCGATTTTGACCATTTCATCGGTAGCTGCCATTTCCAGATTCAGGTGTGATTTAACGATTTCACGCAAAAAATAAACATCTCTGTCTTTAATATGACGGCGGTCTTCGCGCAGGTGACAGACAATGCCATACGCCCCAGCCAGGTCCACCAAAACAGCTGCAGCTACGGGATCCGGTTCATCAATTTGTCGCGCCTCACGTACGGTAGCGACGTGATCGATATTTACTCCCAATCTCACGGGTAACTCCTGAAATTATAACTTTGGTAAATTCTTGTTTTTAAAAAAATGAGCAAAAAGAAAAAATGAAAAATAATTTGAATATACAACCGAGAAATGAAAAATGGTGGGATTTTTATTTCCCGTTTGTCCTTGCATAATTAAGGGGAGTCAATTGCCTATCCTGAAGTTTAGTTTTACTGGCGCGAAGTCAATTTATTTTTTACGATATGGCCGCAATATCAAAGGCTATTTTAATCAGATTAGGAATGTCTTCCCTTAAAAATTGAAAGCAGTTATAAATTCAATCGAGATTATTTTGTGACTCGGAGGATGAATTCTGGTTTGAATTTGTTTCAAGTGGCAAATCACCTTATCGATACCATTACATTATATTTCTCCCCAACACAACAAACACAAATCCCTGCTCGGCCAGTTTCGGCATCATTTCGCTGAGCACAGCCAGCGTTTTTGCCCGCGGGTGGCCAATGCCGATGGCCAGACCGTCCTTTTTAGCTTGTTTCGCGAGACGCTGCATTTTTTGGGTAATGGCTTCTTTTTCATCCACCGCATCAATAAATGCATTGTTGAGGTAGGCAGTCATTTGCATTTTTCCGGCAAGTTTATAGGCCACAGACTGTGGCGATGTCCGGCTATCCAAAAAAATGAGATTGGCTTTTTTAATTTCTTCCAGCGCTGGTGTGATCGTGGCCGAATCTGCTGTGGCTTTTGAACCCATATGATTATTCAGCCCCTTTGCATGAGGCACGGCCGCTATGGCTTTTTGCACCCTGATGCGTATTTCTTCGGCTTCTAAATTAGTAAAAAGAGTGTAGCCCTCCGACTCTACCCTGCCTTGCATCGGTTCCATCGGCAAATGGATAAAAATTGTTTTATCAAGTTGAAAAAGCTCTTTGGCAATCGCTTCTGATTTCGGCAATCCGGGGATGACGGAATAAGTTATCGAGTAGGGAAATCCAATCAATTGTTGTACAGTTTTCCCACGATTGTATCCAAAATCATCGATGACAATTGCAATTTTCGGCCCGGTCGGCGCTTGTCTGTCCGGCACGAAATTGATGAGAAAAGTTTGATTTGATTTATAATTAAATTGCAGTTGCGCTGTCCCTGTGCTGTCTGTCTGTTGACCGGATATTATCCTGCCGTCTTTTTTCAATATCAATCCTGAAATCGCATGATACAGAACTGCCGGGTGAATTTTCTGCGGCACTGCTATTTGCATACGATCTATGTTTATATTCATCGCCGCGGCAGGGATTTGGTTTCGCAATAAAATTTTAGAAATTTCCGTGGATAGGGGGAAGGCTGGCGTTATTTGCGTTGTTTTTTTATCCAGCCAGGACAGCGAAATCAATCCGGTTCTGACTGCCACCACGAATAAAACGCCGGATAAAATCATCGTAAAAATTAGATAAATAAAAGTATGCTTTTCTTTCTTCTTTGTTCTTCGCGCCATGTATTTCCTATTTTTATTGACCGTAATTTGCCTTAAAAACACTCCATGTTGGCGCTTCCTCCGTCGAAATATCCTGCCATTCGACGATCGCCCAATCTCCAAAAGTGTCAGCCATCAAAGTGAAACGGGCTTCACCCTGAACCACAGCAGGAATTCCCTGCGCCTGCTGTGTGTGGTGAATCCGTAAAGTATAATTGGCGATTATTAATGCTGCCTCCCCTGAAAAATCCAGTTTATTCGTTTTAAATGAAATAAAATGCAGCGAGTCTGCCGGCGTGAGTACACCCAAAACCGTAAAATAACTGCGCTCATTTTCTTTCGTCCACGCCATAAAAACACCCGGATTTTCAGCAGCCACATCCGGCGCCGGAATAAATTTGAATAACGGCAATGCCTTGCTGGTATCGCTCAAAGAGCGCAAATAATTATCGATATTCATCTCAAGAATGGAATTGCGCAAATTATCCAAAACCAGTTCCGGCTGCCGTGGTTGTATCCAGCTCTGGCGAGCTGAATCCGGTTCTTCAGGATCGCGCGTGGTAAATGGATTGGTACAACTGGTGGTTAAAACCAGAACTAAAAGCAGGGGGAAGATCGCCATTTTCGCAGGCATATTATTTCTCAAATCTTGATTTATCAATTATTCTAAAATAAGATAGGGTGTTGAATTGGGTTTTCAAATAAAAAAATAGGCTGAGAATTTTCAATGTAAATAAACCATTTTCTTTTTTGAGAAATAATCGTCGACCTCAACAGTGTAGCAGTAGACTCCACTGGCCACAGTCTGCCCTTCTCCGTTGCGGCCATCCCACGTGAAATGATTGGCACCCGGATTCGGTAAATTGAGGCGCATTTGTTTGACGAGCAGGCCACGAATATCGTATATTTTCAGCACCGGCTTTGCAGTTGTAAATGGCAACTGGAGCTCAATGCGCGTCGTTTCGGTAAACGGATTCGGGTAATTTTGACGCAGTTGATAGCCATTCAATGAACCGGGTGCACCATCACCAATTTGTGTCACCGTTTTTAAAACCCAATTTTCATCGTCTAAAACGACAGATGTTGGTTCAAAATTGGTGCGAATTTCAAAATCCTGAGAAATTTGGTCATTTAATATTGTGACTGTAGTATCTCCTGTATCCGAAGACAAGAGAATATCCAGTGGCATTGTAAATAATTGGTGTTCTGCCAGTTGTTTTTGCGCAATATGCAGTGTAACGATGAACTCATCCATCCCGGTGCTCGTCTGCCAGGAATATTCGTAAACCGGCCGGCCGGTTCCATAAATCCATGGATTAAAAAACCAGTCCAGTTGCCGACCGGCATAATCCTCACAAAATTCCCGAAAACGCTGCGTTGAAGTATTCCCATAGGCAAAGCGTGGGTCGCCAACGTATGCTTTCAACATACCGAAAAATGTGTCATCCCCCAGCACATGGCGCAACATATGTAAAACCCACGCTCCTTTATCATAAACGATGCGGTTAAAAATTGAACCAACACTGGTGGTATCCGCACGGAAAATTGTCCCCTCGTATTTTTTATTTTTGAACCCCATATAAATGTGATAATATTCTTTGCCGAGCACATGTTCAAAATACAAAGCTTCACTGTATGCGGCAAATCCCTCATTCATCCAGATTTCAGTCCAGTTTGCAGTGGTGATGAGATCACCAAACCACTGATGCGCCAATTCGTGGGCATTCAGCGACTCACCAAAACTGCCCTGGCTGCTGATGGTTTGATGCTCCATGCCGCCGCCCCACGGAAACTGCGCTACCCCATATTTTTCATCGATAAACGGGTACGGCCCGAAGGTATCGTGGAAAAAGGACAGCATATCCGGCAGGCTCGCGAGTTGTTCCTTTGCAAAGTCAAGATCGGACGGGTAAATGTAATTGGTAATTTCCATCGAATCTGTGGGTGAATATTTGAACCACTGTGAAAATTTCGCGTAATTTGTAATTGCCACCGAGACAAGATAAGTTGTGATGGGGTATTTTTCATGCCAGTGAAAAGTTCTTGTATTTCCCGAATTTGTGGTGACTGATTTAAGGCTGCCATTGGATACAGCCGTTAAATTTTCCGGGACAGTGATGAAAATATCCACCGAATCAGCTTTGTCATTGGGAAAATCTTTGCACGGCCACCAATTCCTGGCAAAATAGGGCTCACTCAAAGACCAGATTACCGGTTCATCATCCTGTTCATCAAATCCAAAACCACCGAAGCCACCCGCCTGGGGATTACCACGGTAAAATACTTCCAGTGAAAACGGTGCCTCGAGGCCAACAGGCGAGTTGAGCCTGATGATTATTAAATCGTCATCGCGCTGCCACGAATGAATATTTCCAGCGACTGAATCTACTTGCATCGACATATTTAAGGTTAAAACAATCGAATCAAGTTCTGCAATCTGACTCAATCCTTGCACAACTACGCTGCCGTATAGATTCGATTCGTCAGGATCAATATTCAAGTTGAGCCTGTAATATTTTACCTCATAATTTTGCATTTGCAGCGATAAATTACTGGTGAAGACCTTTGTATCAAGTCGCCAGGCATTTTTATTTTTTTCGATCTCGGCAATATCTTCATAATGTCCGGCTTTTTCCGAAAATTGTGCCTGTATCACCATCGGGGACAAAGTGATCAGAATCTGTATTAGAATAATTCTGTAAAGCAGATATTTCATTAATTCTCCTGAATTTGGCATCGGAACAAATATAATCAAGTAAAATCAAATAGCAATCTTGGTTTAAATCTCTGGTGATTTAAATTCTAAAAAAACTATTGGTTCAGGATAAGCTTGTTTTACTCAAAACCGGACTGAAATAGTGGACGCAAGCAATCGAATCACCTAATTAATACCTGCAGTTAGCGTGTCATAACAAAAAAAACAAGCCTGTAAATTGAATTTGAATTCTGTAATTCATAAATGAAATTCGAATCATTTTTCTGCTATATTTTACTATTCTAATTCAATTGCCGATTATTTAAATCAAATAAAATCAGACATCTGAATCAATTGATTTTTTTTTAGCACAGTCTTTGCATTATGCGCACCAGATTAACTATAATGCAACGAGGCACTGCACCATGATGAAAAATATTACAACACACAACGGGCGGGCTCTTATTTCAAGACTTTTGTTTTTTATAATCCTGCTGATGACATTTTTCTTCTTTCCCCATGAGAAAAATCCCCTTTTCGGATTTCAAGCAAACCGCGATCTAAATATTGAGTTCATTTCGCTCAACACAACCAACTTCCCCGAAATTCTCGCCGAACTGAAGGTGAGTTACTCGGACAGCACGGCTGTGACCGATTTGCACGTTTCTGAATTTACTTTATGGGAAGATCGCATCGAACAGCCCACACATGCCCTGAATTCCTTTGGTGGGGACTCCGGCGGCGCCGCGATAACAATGATTATGGACATCAGCGGCAGCATGGACGACGATCTGCCTGCAGCTAAAGTTGCCGCCGTTAATTTTATCAACTTGCTCAATCCGCTCGACCAGGCGTCGCTCATATCATTTGATGCTTATGCCCGTGTTGTTCATGGTTTTACTTTCGACAAACCAACCGTCATCAATGCAATAAACAGCCTGCAAATCGGCGCAGGCACCGCGCTCTATGATGCCCTGGTTGCCGGGCTCAACATAACCCGGCCTATCGATGGAAAAAAAGCTCTCGTCGTGCTCGCCGACGGCCACGATAGCCGCAGCAGCACCCAACTTGAAGCGCTACTGGCTACACTCGAAGCCGAAGGGATTCCTGTTTATTTGATCGGATTGGGACGGACGCTGGATTATAAAAGTGAAGCGACTATGCGGCGTATTGCAGAGTCCAGCGGTGGCCAATATTTCCGCTCACCAACCACTGGCGAATTAGCGCGAATTTACGAAGAAATCGCTTATATTATTTCAAATCAATACTATGTGCTCTCGTATATGGCTGAAAATTGTATCGAAGATGGCAGTAGCCGAACATTAAAAATTGAAGTGGCACACAACGGTTATAGCGGTGAATATACGCATCAATACACTGCACCCGGCCATTATGTTACTATCAAACCGGAAATGGAAAAACGACCGCATGCCGGTGAAAATTTCCATCTCAGCCTGCAGGTGCCGCCCTCCAGTTTGCCACTATTTAATATGCGATCTGTAAATTTTACTGTTTCTTACGATCCGACACAAATAAAAATAGTGCAACCGGCCGCAGCCTCGGTCCTTCCCGGAACTTTGCTGGGCAGCGCGGCAAGCCATGCGTTTGATTTCACAGTGCGCGAGAACGAGGGAAAAATCGATATTTCTATCGCCAAGCTTGACGCAGGCGCAATTATTACCGGAAAGGGTTCACTCGCTGAAATAATTTTCCAGCCAGATTCCAGCTTGATTGACAGCACAGCATTGCATTTTTCGATCGAGAATGTCGCATCAGAAAACCGGCGCGGCTGTGAAGTTGCACTGACAATTGAGGCAAACACCGAATACACCAACGGCATGTGGGTGTGGCCCGGTGATACCAACCACAATGGCAAAGTTGAACTGAGTGATGTACTGCGACTCGGCCTGTTCTGGGATTTACGAGGGCCAGCGCGGTCTGAGCCTGATTTAGTTGCCTGGAAGCCACAATCGGCGAACAAATTCGCCACGACCCAGGCTACTTTTGCGGATGCTGACGGCGGCGGTCTCATCAACGAGAGAGATCTCATTCCCATCGCCGTAAATTGGTCGCTCTCCCGCTCGGATGCGGCACGAAATAACTTTCCGGCAGCTGCAAAAACTGGTGCAGCACCGCAAGGGACATTATCCATCGAAAAGCAGTCCGCAGATTATGCAAATGTCGCAATGCTAAAATTGAATTGGCATAATGCGGCCGCACAATCACTCGCAGGCATCACCTTCAGAATGCACTATCCTGTTGAAAAAATTGACTCCGTTACAGCCAGAGTTGGGGAAAAGTGGCATCGGCAGCCATTGTATATTTCAAACGATGACAAAGAAAACGGTCTTTTTTCCATGGGAATAATGTTAACTGACGGTCAGGTTTTTCCCCATGAAAATGGTGAAATTGTCGAAATAAAAATGCACTCCCGCACTGATTTTGATTTGAGCGAAGTAACATTTACAGATATCGCATTTGTCGGTGCACAGGGACAAATGAATGAGATTGGTGAACTCAAAAACGAATCTTACAAAGTGCAAGATGTGCCGCAAAATTTCAAACTTTATCCAGCGTACCCAAATCCCTTTAATCCGTCAACAAAAATAGTGTATGATGCACCTGACGCGGCTCATGTTGCCGTTCATATCTATAATTCAGTTGGGCAGATGCTCACCAGTGCAGAATTTAGCATCGAATCGGCTGGAACTTTCAGTTATGTTTGGAATGGCAGAGATTTTTCCGGCAGGCATGTAGCAAGTGGAACCTATTTTATCGAATTGCTTTTGATGAGCACAAAAGGAAATAATTACAGGGGTTTGCAGAAGGTTAGTCTGGTCAAGTAAGATTTACACAGAATAGAGGCGCCTGGTTTATGCCGGGCGTTTTTTTATCCCATCAAAATCTCAAAATGTTGGCTCCAGAACATGTCTCCCGTCAATATTACCCGTCCTTCAGCACAGTGTTGGCATTTCAAAATGACACGCATTGGCATGTCAATTCCCGAGTTAAACTGATCGGACTTATTCGTTTTTTGTTCTAGAAGCACAGTTCGGAGATCAATTTCATTCTGGCACTTATTTTTGCCATTGCACGCTAATTGCATTTTTTTGCTCGCTGCTAAATTGTTGAAAAAATTGAACTCGCGCTTTGGTGTTAAGAAGTAATTTAACCATGGTATGATAAAAATTTAACATCTGATACTAACAATAGCAAAGTTTTTAGCGATTGTCAAGCAATAGGTGTTTTAGTAAGTGGACGTCCCGGTTGTTAGGATTGGCCAGGTGGAAAAAAATTTTGCACTATAAATAAAGAAGGGGCCTTTACAGGCCCCTGAAAAGTTAGCGAATTAAGCTCATTTTGCGGGATTTAACAAATTTTGATGTCTGCAATTTGTAAAAATAAACACCGCTCGAAACGGAGAGTCCGCTATCATCCAAACCGTTCCATTTTAAGTTATAGTGCCCGGCATCCTGCTTTTCCGACTGCACCAGTGTCCGTACTTTCTGACCACGGATATTGAAGATCTGCAGTGAAACTTCTACCTTTTCAGGCAAAGCGTAGCTGATCATCGTTTCCGGATTGAAAGGATTTGGGTAGTTTTGTGCCAAAGAAAACTGGTCCGGCAGGTTGTCCAGCTCTTCAACTCCGGTTGCATTCGGCTGAATCACCAAATTATCGATGACCCAACCCCAGGCATTGGTGTTGGCATCGGCATGCAAACGAAAACGGATGAAGATTTTTTCTCCGGCTGCAAAAGTATCTCTTAAATGCAGCGTGTGACTAACATAAAGTGATTGTAGCGGGGGAGTAGTTGGCGCTGTGTTGTATTTCACCAACCAGGCCGCATTGGCGCTTGCGTCATAACCATCCGCTAAAGGCAGCCAAGTGACGCCATCACGCGATCCTTCAACGATGACGTAATCCCAAAATTCTTCGTCGCCAAAAACGGTTCCATCATCGCCTTTTTCGACGATGGCAATATCCTCATAGGAAAAGGAATCATCGCCCATATCGACTTTAATCGGGATACGCAGCATGGCGATGATATCTTTTGCATCGTCATACGGATGCCCGGAATGCAGTGCAAAACTATTAAAACTATCCCCGCGAATGCGGCTGAATCCATCGAAAATGAAATCAGTCTTATTGAAATTAAAGTCCCAACTGTACGAAGACTGTGTAGCCGGGACATTCAAAACCTGCAGTGTATCTGCAGGGGATCGATAGACAATACCCTGATCATATCCACGGACAAAAACAGCATGCTCGCCCTCGGAGACTCCTGAAATCGTAACATCATAGTTGCCCGGCGTGCTGGCTCCCAAAGACTGAACAACCGCTCCATCGAGCACAATCTGCGTGGAATCAAAGCTTGATTGCATCGAATACGCGGCGACAACCGAACCATTGGGACGCTGGCCAACACTCTTGAGACGTGGTGCACGCGGTACATCGGGCAGTTCATAATTCGCCAATTCCGGCAGTGTCACCGACCAGACGCCACGGCCATGGGTTCCAACCACAACTTCGTCGTCGACGATGCGCATTTGCCAGATAGCCACGGCAGGAAGCCCGTTATCCGCGAAAGCCCAGGAAGCGCCGCCATCCAGGGATTCAATAATGCCGATTTCAGTTCCAGCCCAGAGAATATTGGTGTTGTATGGCATACAAATCAGATCATAAACTGCCACATCCGGGAAACCGGTACTGCTGGTGCTATTGGTGCCAAATCCGGAAATATCTTCCCAGTTTTGGCCGTAATCTGTTGTACGGAGCACTTTCGGGCCTTTGGCAAAAGCAAATAGAATATAGGCTGTTCCCGGATTCGTTGGGTGGGTTGCAATGCCACTAATTCTTCCGGTAGGCGTCTCGGTATACATTGTAGTTGGGCTAAATGTGATGCCTCCATCACGAGAAAGCGAGGGAATGCGATCATTGGTTCCAGCCATCCAGTGTCCAGCCCATACAACTTGTGGTGTTGCCTGCGAAATCTCCACTTGTGAAAAACTGCTATTACCCACAAAAGTTTCCGGCATTGGAATTAAGCGCCAACTGGTGGCAAAATCATCGGTGCGCCAGAGGCCGGAGCCGCCGGTTGCAAAAACCAGATCCGGATCCATATTTGTTTTGGCAAGCCGGGAAATGAACGGATTTCCGTTTGGTTCATTGAGCCCACTTTCACTATCGACAGAATGCCAGGTGGCGCCACCATTTGTGGAGCGGAAAATATTATTAAATTGCGAGGTCTCCAGCATGCTATCAGGATGGTCGTAATGCCAAACAGCCTCAAATCCATCGCCGCTCGGTGCATCTTTCCACGAACTTGCTGCGTCGGCATCAACCGGGGAATACCAGCTGCCGTTGTCCTGTGTGCCACCGATATAGCGGTCGGCGCCATGCATTTTATCTACGCCATAAAACTGGGTTGTATTGTAGCCGTTGAGCGTATTTTTAAATGAAGTTCCACCATCGTCGGAGTACGAAACACCACCGTCGTTGCCATTGATCAAGCGGAATTCCTTGGCGGCCACATTGGTTGGAACCAAGAGAATTTTATGGTGATCGACATGCACAAATTTGCTGATGCCACCGTGCTCGCCGTAACCGTCGGTGATGTTGGTTAATTCCATATCCCGTGCCGTGATACTGCCGAAATTTATGCGTAAAGTCGCTTCAGGTAAATTTGCAGGATCAAAAGAGCCACCATCAGCCAGAACTGGCCAGACAAAATAGAGTTGTTGATATTCATGGCCGCCATTTACTGTGATCGAAGCATGCGGAGTCGTTGCGTTGTACGCTTCTTTCTGGAAAAAAAGATATTCCCGTGCAAATTCTCGATCAGTAGTAACATCCGCTGCTAACTCCCACACGCCATTGCGTGATTGGTCACGAAATGATACCATAAGTTGTTGATTATTTGTGATATCCCACACTTCAAATGGCACATCAACATAATCCTGATAAGTGTAATTTGATGCCGGGACTCCAGAAGTTTCACCAGAGGGAACGAAAAAACGATGGGCTTTCTGCGTTTTTCCAGGGCCAAAACGCATTTCGACCGAAACAAGTTGAGCGACCGGAACTTCGCCGTAATCGATGCCACCATTACCAAGCGCACCACTAAAATTAATGTAAGTCATAAAGGAAGCGGTATTTTCATAATCGATACCAATTACATCTGGATCCGTAGTAGTCACATCAGGTTTTACATCGATAGCCCAGAGATTTATCCCACCAACAAAGATTTTATTTTTTTCGTAAGGATGCGCGGCGATGGCATTGTCATACCAGCCTTGTGCGCCAAGCCATTCGATATCTTCAGCCGTTAAATCATTGCCGATGACCCAATCCAGACCGCTATTGGTCGAAACATAGAGAGAAGATGCATCTCCCTTACCTTCGCAAGAAAGAAAAACCCAGGAAGTATCGACCGGTGAAACTGCTATTTCAATGCGACCAACAGACCCAATATTTGTGGAAGAATCGTTCCATGTTTTACCACCGTCAATTGATTTAACCACGCCAGAACCACTTACGGAGGCGTATTGTGTGTTAAAATTTAGCGGATTCACAACCAGGTCTTCCAAATCACCGGTACCCGATTCATAAACCGTTGTCCACGAAATGCCACCATTTTCCGAGCGCAGGATGAGCGATTTTTGATTGGTGATAAGATTGAAACCCGGAGCAGTTGTTACAACCACGATATCCGGATTCGCAGGATCAACCACCATGCGAGTCACATTATCAAAATTATCGTTATTCGCGGTGCTGGCGAGCTGGTCCCAGGTCTGGCCGCGGTCGGTTGATTTCCAAATGCCGCTGCCGTCGACCTGATCGGTATTGCCAAAACCCTCCCCGGTGCCAACGTACATGATATCGGGGTTGGATTCGGCCATCACCAGAACACTGGTTGCCAGGTTGGGTAAATCTTTTGTCAGCTCGGTCCAGCTTTGACCGGCATTGGTAGTTTTCCAGACGCCACCGCTGACGGAACCCACAAACCAGGTATCAATATTTGGATCATCGGGATCAACAACGATTGAGCGTGTGCGGCCGGCAACATTTCCGGGGCCGCGTTCGGTCCAGTCCAGCGTAGCGGCAATTTTATTTTTTGCCAAATCTTTTGTCGATGAAATTGATTTGGCTTTCATCAGCTCTTTGATTTTATAATTGTGGGGATAAGCCGGGCCTGCTTCGCCATCGCGGGTGCGTAACAAACGGTGAAATTCAGCAAATTTCCCCGGGCTGTCGTGCCGTGCCTGGCCTTTCACCCGTTTCTTTTTCTCGGAAAAAGGATCTTTTTCCATTTTCACTTTTTTTGACAAACCCGGCGCTTTGCTGCCCTCAAATTGAATCTGACTGCCGACAGCGAGGCATAACAAAACGACAAGTGCTCCCCCTACCCAAAAACGTGCATTAGCCACAGTTTTCATAAAATTCCCTTCTGTTTTATTTTTGAAACAGTGTAATTGTTTTTAAGAAATTAAGCTGCGAAATGGCCACGAAGACAATGAATTCGAATCGTCAAATGCGATTTTCTAATTCAAAACTCAACAGTAAATCGCATTGTTCATCCGGTCAGGCTGGCAATATAACCACTACTTTTTTTGCGAGCGAATTTCCTGTTTTTTTCCCGTTTTAACGTTCACGAGAAAAGGTCGCGGTCTCTCATCTTCCCGAACAATGCCGGGAATTTCTGTTACCTGAATATGATCGTTATCATACCAACGAATTTTTTCGCCACGAAAGCGTTTCTGATAAATTATTTTGCTTGCCACACTATCCCAAATGACGACATGCGTCGAGTACATAATTTCGTTCCCGGTCTCCGATTTTTTCATACACAAGAAGAGAGAATTTGTCGCATTGGGCAGCGTTTTAAATTTTTCGCCCAACACTTCGGTAACGGCACTTTTCATAACATTAGCCGGGGGAACAGGTGAAGATTGTTTTGATTTTTTATGGCAGGCGCTCAGTAAAACAATTCCCCCAATAAGAACAATTCGAATTGTTTTTAACATGTAATTTCCATCAATTAGTTTATAGCGGCTAATATCTGAATCCATAAAAAATAACATTATTAATGTAATTGCAAAACTTTTCTTGTGAAAGAGGTCTCTTTCAAAAATGCAGGAAATCAAATTTCCTGTTAAAATAGACTAATCGTTGATTTTCAAATGGCGCTGTACTGCCGTTACAAGCCTGATGAGCCAGCCAATCTGAATCGAAAACCACTTGCAATGAAAGCCGAAGTTTCTTATTATTTTCTACACACCTGATTATTGACCGCATTCCATTCACACCGAAAACTGAAATCGAACCGTTAGCGAAATAAATTGATTTGCCGATCTGTAATTTTTTGGCGTTGGGATAATCCTGGAATTCTATTAACCTTTTAATTTATGAAAGGATAGTACAATGTCCAAATTAGCGAAAGAAATCCCGATTGAAAAAATTGTCTCCCGACAGGTGAGCCTGGGGCAACAAAGCCGTTCACGGATGGCCAGCAAAAAAAAATCTATCGACTATCCATCGATCAGTATTTCACGGGAGACCGGCAGCGGGGAAAGTGAAGTTGTCGCCGAGCTCAACAGAATTCTCGGTTGGTCAATCTACGACAAAAATATCGTGGAAAAAATAGCCAACAACGCAGAATTGAATGAAAAACTAATCGATGCCTTTGATGAGAAAACGCGCAATGAATTCCAATACTGGATTAAAGCCGTGTTTCAAAATTCATTGATACAAAGCGACCAGTACATCCGCCACCTCAGCGAAGTCATTCTTTCCCTCGCCAAATGCGGCCGCGCCGTAATTATTGGCCGCGGCGCTAATTTCATTCTTCCCAAGGGCCAAACTCTGGACGTACGGCTCATCGCACCCATTCAGCACCGGGCTTATTATATGGCGGATAAACTTAATATCGATTACGAAAAAGCGAAAAAAATTGTCATCTATTCAGACAATGAGCGTCAGGCTTTCCTGCATAAATTCTTTAATAGCAGCGAATTTGATCCTCTGAATTATGACCTGGTGATCAACACCGGCAACGTCAATTATACTACTGCTGCAAAAATTATCATCGCAGCCCTGTCGGCAAAATTTGAGATGCCGTTGGATGAATTAAAAGCCGTATAGTAAAAATATATTTTAGCGAAAATTTACGATTTGCCAGTAAATGAGTACGCATTAGCAGACTCCAAGCGCATATTTTGTAAAAATAACCCATTGTGCAGAATAGAAAATTTTTCTATTTATTCGTCACTTTGCTGGCGCCGACCTGCGGCTCCGCACGATTTTAGCGGGAATCCAGATGGGATTTAGACTGCAAAACGATGGATTCCGTCTAAAAACATGGCGGAATGACGAGAAAAAGTCGACTTGTGACAGATTAGATTGAATTCTGCTCAACGAATTAAAAATATGAAAATAGAATCTCCCCTTTTTAAAGTTCAATGCATTCATTATATCTGTACACCAAGTATTTTTTCTTGCTATCCTGCCGCTTTTTTCCAAGTTAAAATTTGACAATTGCCAAACATTTCCTTTTATTAATCTTACGATCAATTCAAGTCCAATAAAATTGTACCCCTAAAAATCTGAACTCAAAAATAAGTGCTGATGAATCAGAAAACCGAAAGTGATGCATGAAATCATTCCCCAAAAAAATTCTGGTTGCCATCGTTATTTTACTCATCTCCGGCCTGCCGGCCAACGGCCAAACCAAAGAAGTAAAAATCGGCATCGCTTTGAGTGGCGGTGGTGCCAAAGGATTTGCCCATATCGGCGTGCTCAAAGTGCTCGATGAAGCCGGCATTCCCATCGATTTTATTTCCGGGACCAGCATGGGCGGACTCGTCGGTGCTTTTTATTCCATCGGCTATTCGCCCGCCGAAATCGAGGAATTGGTAACAACTCTCGATTGGCAAAGTGTGCTCACTGACCAAATTCCACGCTCGCTCCTGCCAATGGCAGAAAAAGAAAAATTTGATCGCTACCTGGGTTCATTTGAGCTCAAAAAAGGAACGATCAGTCTGCCGACTGGAATTATCAAAGGGCAAAATATTTCGACATTGCTGGCGGAAATGACCTGGCGGGCGAACGCAATAACCGATTTTTCCGAACTGCCGATCCCGTTCGTTGCCGTAGCCACCGACATCGCTTCCGGTCGTTCCGTTCCCCTGAAATCGGGCAATTTGGCGACAGTTTTACGCGCGACAATGGCAATCCCAAGTTTAATGACACCGCAAGTTTTGCAGGGTAAATTACTCGTGGATGGTGGCATAACACGCAATTTACCCGCCCAGGATGTGAAAGACCTCGGCGCCAATTACATCATCGGTGTCGATGTCGGCACAGCATTGCGAACTATCGAGGAATTGACAACTTTCATCGATATTATGGATCAATCAATCCGCCTCGGTTCGTATTTGCAGACCATCGAGCAGCGGGACAAATGCGATCTTGTCATCGCGCCGGATATGAGCAATCTGGCTTTTTCCGATTTCAACTCGGCAGCGGAGCTCATCAAACGCGGCGAAGAAGCCGCGAAAAAGAAGTTGCCCGAACTGCTAGCTTATCTGGAAAAAAATCTAACCGAAGAGAAACTGACATCGGAGCAAAGACAAAAAATTCTAAAAAACCAATCCAGCAAAATTGACAGCATGATTTTAGAAGGCGCCAGCCATCGCAGTTCCGAAATTGTCGAACAGGAGCTCGGGCTTAAATTCCCAAATTACATTTCCGCTCGCACGATGACCCACGCAATTAACCGGGTTTACAGCAGCCAGGCTTATCACAAAATCACCTATGAAATTGAAGCAGAGAATTCCGAAAAATGGCTTCGCATTCAATTGCAGGAGAAAGATCCGAAACTATTGCGCTACGGATTTCATTACAACTCCCGGGATGCAGCAAAATTTTTATTTAACACAACCATTCGCAATATTACCGGTCCAAATTCTGTATTTTCCCTGGATTTGCAATTGGCCAGCCGCACGCAATTCGACGCCGAATATTATTTTGCACCGCGATGGGCCAACCATCTCGGCCTGCGTTTGCAAGCCTATCACCATTCGACAATTTATGATATTTACAATGGCGACAACCGCACTGCGCAGTTTGGCAGCCAGGTTCAGGGAGCCGATATTTTTCTGGGTTCACTCTTTTCAAAAAAACTGATGACCGGCGCGGGCTACAATTTGGAATTTGTTGATATTGAAAGAGAAATCGGCAATCCTGTCTATCAGGAAACCTTTTCCCGCATTGCGCGGCTCAGCTATCTTTTGCAATTCGATTCGCAAAATAAAACGGCATTTCCGAGGCGCGGGGTACATTTCAAATCAAAAACTGAACTGGCAATCAAACAGATTGGCAGCGAGAACGAGTTTTGGCGAACGTCGCTGGATCTCAAAACATTCGTGCCCATCACAAAAAAAGTAACCGGGCTGTTTCGCCTGCAAGCCGGATTCACCACCAGCGATTCCCTGCCCTTGCCGCACCAGTTTTACCTCGGTGGATACGATTCATTTTATGGATTTAAAGCACAGGAACTTGCCGGAACCAATTTGCAGGCGCTAACGTTTGGCCTGCAGCTGGAAGTTTTACGGGATAAGTTTATCACGGCGCAAGTCAATTCCGGCAATGTGTTTGACACCTGGAAAATTGATACCGATATCGACCGCTATTTTTCTGGATTCAGCCTTGGCCTTGGCGCGGCCACACCATTCGGCCCCCTGGAAATCACCCTTGAAACCAGCCGCCGTCATGCCTTGCTCACCCACATTTGTATCGGATATCGATTTTAGGGATGATAGCAATTTAAACGTATTCTAAAATCGGCTCCTCGCGGCGCAATACACGCAGTGCTCCCTCTGTTAATGCCTGTAATTCTTCTTCGCCTGCAAATACAGAAACCGGCGCTATCCACGCTGTTCGCTCGCGAATTCCGGTGACGATTTCAGCACTTTTTGCCATGCCGCCCGTGAGCAAAATCGCGTCTACTTCGCCGGATAAAACCGAAGCCATCGCTCCTATTTCTTTGCTGATTTGATAAACCATGGCATCAAAAACAAGTGCGGCAAGGGTATCATTTTCATTTCGCAATGCCATAAGCTGGCGGATGTCTTTCGTACCACAGTAGGAGTACAATCCACCTTCTTTAAACAGCTTATCGACGATTTCTTTCTGAGTGAATTGCCCGGAGAAACACAGCTCAACCAGTGGCATGACCGGCACTGAGCCAGCCCGCTCCGGTGAAAATGCGCCCTCATCGCGCGGATTGGTCACGTCAATCATGCGGCCTTTTTCATGGGCAGAAATGGAAATGCCACTGCCTAAGTGAGCTACAATCAATCGCAGGGCAGCGTAATCTTTTTCCGTTTCTTTGGCAAAGCGTTTCGCAATCGCTTTGGTGTTGAGTGCGTGGCTAAGGCATTCGCGATCCATTCCCTGCAAACCGGAAAGCCGGGCAACCGGCTGCAGCTCATCCACGCTCACGGGATCGACGATGCACGCGAGGGCAGTTGTCCCGTGAACCAGTTTCCCGGCAAGCATAGCGCCAAGATTTGAGGCATGTTCGCCACGTTTTGCCGCGTGCAAATCTGCCAACATTCGTGCATTCACCTGGTATGTTCCGCTTTTCAGCGGCTGTAAAAGCCCACCGCGTCCAACAATCGCAGTACATTCATTCAAATCGATTTGATTTTGATCACAAAAAGATTTGATTTTTTTCAGCCGGAAATCAAGTTGTGCCGGCATCGGTTTCCTGACAAAGGGCTGCAATTCTTCTGCTGAGTGCTGTAAATTTTCACTGACAATGCATTCTTCATTTTCATAAAACGCGATTTTGGTCGAAGTTGAGCCTGGATTGATGGCAAGAATCTGAAATTTTTTAATCGGCATCGATCAGCACCCCCAATGCGATTGCGTATAATTTATCTTCGGCGCTTTCCACCCGCGAGGGGATGAGAACGGGGATTTGCGCTCCCATAATGACATGGGCGCAGGTAGAACCGCCGATATATTTAACCGCCTTGGCGGTCATATTTGCGGCTTCGATATTGGGCGCAATCATACAATCGACGGCGCCGGCAACCGGCGAGCTAATGCCTTTCGCTTCGGCGGCGGATTTGAGCAGTGCATTGTCCAATGCCAAAGGTCCAAATACATCGCAATCCGTAAACAGTTCGCCCGCTTTCTCTGTTATTTTCTGCGCATCGACAGTCGATGGAACGGCCTCAGAGATTGATTCTGTTGCGCTCATCAATCCCATTTTGGGGCGGGAAATTCCCAGCGCCTGCATCACCGGAACCGCATTGCGAATGAGTGCGATTTTTTGCTGCAAATTTGGCTGCGGCGTCAATCCGCCATCAGTGATACCGACCAATCTTGTTTTGCCGGAGCATTTATCTTCATAAAGCAAAATATCGCTGAGCAACTCCCCCCTGCGCAACCCTTTTTCTTTGTGCAAGACAGCCCGTAATAGTTGATCGGTGCGCAAATTGCCCTTCAGCAAAATATCGACTTTTCCATTGCGGCCCAATGCCACCGCATATTCTGCTGCCTGTTCAACAGTGCGCGCCTGAAAAAAAGTAGCCGTCGACAACTCCGCGGTTAAATCCAGGGCTGAAATTTTCTCGCGGATGTTGTTTTCATCGCCGATTAAAACCGGTCGTGCAATTTTTTTCGCCACAGCGGAAGCCAAGGCTTTCAGCGCGATGTCATTCTCCGCGCAGACGATCGCAACTTTTTTCGTTTTCTCTTTTTGAGCCCGCTCGAGGAGCTGTGAAAATGTTCTGACAGGCTGTAATTTCATCGCTGTTCCCACGTAATTCTCTGGTTAAATTTAAACTTATCAATTGGGTTTTTTTCCTGCTCCTGCAGCTTTTTTTAATAAAAATATAAGCTAATTTATCCTTATTAGAACCCATTTCCAAGTTCTAATTCGATGAATATTTTTGCATGATAGCGAAATTAATCCTTGTGGTTCACCGCGCTCAATGCCTGATTAAACAATGACAACATTGCCTGCGGGCAAAAGAAAAAATGACTATTTTTGAGTGGAAATTTTTCTGTTTGGTGGGAAATTCAATTCCGGGCGGATGTGCGAGCTGCCCGGAATTGAAAATTAAATACTGTTTTAAAGTTTGTGCTTGCTGGCAGCATTCACATCGGAACCAGCCTTATTTAGCCGCACTGTCTTCCTGCCAGATCGCCATAACATGGCCATCCAAATCAGTAAATTGCACAAACCAGCCCATGCCGGGGACGGGTGTTTTGGGAACTACAATTTTACCCCCAAGATCTTCAATGGTCTTCATCGAAACATCGATGTCTTCAACATTTACATAGTTTGTAATCGTCTGTTGGTCATTTTCTTTTGGCAGAATGCCTCCACCCGAAACAACTTCGCCCTCTTTATTTTTAATGGTGAACATGGTATAATCCATATCCTGATGGTACTGAAATTCCCAATTAAATAAGTTTGAATAAAATTCTTTTGTTTTCTCGATGTTTGCGGATGGAATTTCCATATGCCCGATGGTGTTCATAACGACTCCTTTAATTGTAAGATGGTACCTGGTTTAAATTTGTACGATAGATTTTGTTTTTTACAACTCCCCTGAAAAATAACCATTAATGAACGGTTATCTGTTTTAAATCTTCCCTGATTCAAGGTTTCTTTACCCATTTCAACACACAGCACTCGCCCCATTTAGCCTATTTTTATTGGTTGTCGCATCCATGTGGAACGTAAATACTGCCTATATTATTTCGAAAACTTGATCTGGTCCAGTCGTCAATCGATATCAATTCCTTATTTGGCTTCCGATTAATTCACCATTTGACCTTGAAAATTTTAATATAAAAAAATTACTACACATTTATAGTAAAGCTGATTTTTGGTAGGAAATTGCTTGACAAAATGGTCTTTGCCCTTTATTCTTTATTTTTCGATTGTAATTTAATGAATAATTTTCCTTTTCTAAGCTTGTCAAAATTAGAGGAGTTCTGTTATGAAAATTTTATTTACTCCTACTCCGCGCATTTATAAATACCGTTAAAGACTTTCATGTATCGAGATTTAGTTCAATAGATAAAGCATTTTTGTAAAATAATGTAAATCTCTAAAAAAAGGGTGAGATATGACAAAATCAACGGTTGCAGCGATAATAACAAAGGTTGAAAATGGGGTAAAACATGTATTGCTTGCCAGAAGAAATACGGAACCTTATAAAGGGTACTGGTCAATCCCGGGAGGCCATGTTGAACAAAACGAAACTTCATTTGAAGCAGTCATCAGGGAAATAAAAGAAGAAATTGGGTTAGACTTTAAACCCTCTTATTTATGGAATTTTGATGAAATTATTCCAAACAAAAAAATCCATGCTGATGTAAGTATCTTCCATGGAAAAGTTTCTGGAATCACTAAGCTCTCGAAAGCTGAAATAATAGAAATAAAATGGGTGCCTCTCGCTGAAGCCGCATCAGAAAATTTAGCATTTCTACATAATTTTGTGCTCGAAAAATATATAAGAACGATTAAAAAAGATCAAAAAACTGAGATGATTGCTGAATACTCTTCATTACGAGATGAGATTTTAAAACGGATGGAATTTAGGAATCACATATTAACATTTACATTGATTGTAGCAGGTTCAGTATTGTCTTTCGGGTCAACAACAGGTGCATCCGTTATGGTTTTATTAGTTTATCCAATTTTAGCACTATTTCTAGCAATCGCATGGATGCACAGCGATGTAAGAGCAGGTGAAATAGGAAATTACATAAAAAATCATATCGAATCTGAATTAGCCGGAATTGGTTGGGAAAATTTTATTAGTAATTATAAACTACAAACGAAAAAAAACCTGCTAACCAAGTCAACAGAAATATCTGCATCAGGCATTTTTCTCGTAACTGGAATAGTATCCTTGATAATTGCAATCCCAAAGATATCATTAACTTACAACAACTTATTGAACTCCATCCAAATTATACTTTTACTGTTAATTGATGTCGTGGCGATTATTTTTACATATTTTTTATTAAGACGTAGAAGGAGAAAAATATAGTCCAACTCAATATTTAATGCACTATTGATCTGAATCTACAAAACTCATCTTCTCCCCGTTCATCTAGAAAGGCAGGATAAATATGAAGTTAAAATGTACAGCTAAAATTTCAATTGCCGTCGCCGCCTTCTGTTTTTGTGTAGAAAATTCAAGCATCGCTCAAGATTGGCCCATGCTCAACAAATGCAAAGAACGAACATCCTGGGCCTCCGAGGAAACTGTTCTGTTGCCACCGCTGGAAATTAAAACAAAAATGAGTCTCAAATCCAACGGGACGCATATCGGTGACCTCGCCTTAGTCGATAATATACTGAGTGTTGCGGCTCAAAATACGCCAAACACTCTGGAAGTATTTGATATTCAAACAGGTGATACTTTATGGACTTTTCAGATTCCGAACACCCAGGCGGCGATGAATTTTACCTGTGCTCAAACAGATTCTCTGATTTTTGCCGGTGGCCAATTGGGACTCGGTCTCTATGCGCTGGATCGAGAAACCGGAGAACAAAAATGGCACAAACCGATCGGACCGCTGTTCACAAAAAATATAATCCTCGATGCGCCCAACGCCTATATTTTAGGCGACAGCCTCTATTGTCTAAGAATAACCGACGGTGCAACCGTCTGGTCAAAAAAAATTCAGCTGCAAGCAACCCCGGCAGTTGATGAATCGCAGGTCTATATTGTCGGGAATCTGAAAATCCAAATTTACGATAAAAATGATGGAACCCTGGTTTGGGAACGCGCCACTTCTCAGAGTAGTTCCGGAGCAATCGCTATTGATGAGCTCAATTTTTATACTTTTTCCAATGATACCATGTTTTCATTTAATAAATCCACCCGCGAAGTCAACTGGTTCTATCACCGGCCGGGGGTGACTCTGCAAATCGGCAACCAAAACGGACTGGCTATTTCCGACAGCAAGCTCTGTTTTAATATTCGCAGCAATGCGGATAAAAATGGACAGATAGTAACGCTCAACAAAGCAACCGGCGCATTCCTGTGGGAGCGCACTTTTATTGGGGAATTTGTATTCGCCCCGGTTATCGCGAACGGCGTCGTCTACGTGGTTCCGTTTCCGGAAAAAACTTTATACGGATATAACATCGAAAATGGCGCACAACTGTTTTTTGACAATTCTGAGGATTACCGCTATCAACCGATTGTAGTTAACCACCGGCTCTACGCCATCGCAGGGCCGAAAATCGTGGTTTTTGGCAATGTTGAAACCAGTGTCGAAGCGACAAACAATGAATTACCCCACGAATTCGAGCTGATGCAAAATTATCCCAATCCTTTCAATCCGGTGACCACGATCAAGTTTAATCTTCCAATGGATGAATTTGTAACCCTAAAAATTTATGACAAATTGGGGCATGAAATTGCCGTTCTATTAAATGAAAAGAGAGCCCATGGTTTGCATAGCATAAATTTTGATGGCCGTGATTTTGCGAGCGGACTTTATTTTTATAAAATCACCGCCGGCAAGTTTAGTAGCACAAAGAAATTTTTGTTGTTGAAATAGGAATCTTTGAGCGGCTTCAATTAGCCGCTCTCCCCGATAAATTATTCAGAAAAAGTCTTAGCCTGAATGGCGATTCACAAAATAAAGCTAAAAAAAACTTTAACGATTTGGCACTGAATGACGTGCCACCAAAATAAAGGTTTACATTTTGCACAAACATACCTTATTCAGATTATTTTTATTATCCGTTCTGCTCTTTAGTTTTTCGCGCAATGTCTTTTCAGGCGGAAAAGTCTATCTCGTCATCGGATCGGACACCGCCATCTGGTCCCGGATGGACGTTGCCCAATACAACAATACCTACGACCAATCGCTTTACACAGATCCATTGCGAAATGCCTACACTGTGATGGATCCGGCTTTTCGGGCGGATTTACTTGATTCCTTCGGGCAGCCAATGAAAATGACCTGGTGGATGATGGCAGGTAATATTTTTCGCTATGCCACGAATACCAATGTCCCGGTTCCCAATATCATGACTTTGTATTTAATGAAAAAATATCACGGTGAAAATGTCCTGGCCACCGGGGATGAACTTTCCTTGCACTATCACACATTTTTGTGGTCAGACTACGATCAGGATGGCACTTATTATTGGAATCAGGCCAAGTCTTTTTTGGAATCTTTGGATGATTTTAAAGTTACCCTGGCCCAGTTTCTTCTCGAAGAAAAGGTGTTTCCGGTTTCCTTTCGCAGCGGCTGGCATTATATGGATAACGACTGGCAGCGTTACCTCGATGAACGGGTGCTGCCATACAGTATGCATAACGATTATCCGGGGAAACGCACAGAAGATTTAGAACCCATCAATAATCTTTTCGACTGGTCAGAGGCACCATCAACTTTTATCCCCTACCATCCATCCACGGAAAACTACCAGATTCCCGGTGATGGCCCGGGTTGGCAACTGCGCTCGGTTTCATTCCAAAGGGCGGCGCGTATTCCCGGAATAATGGAATCCATTTTTGCCGCAGCAGAGCAGGGAACCGATCAGGTCGCCTGCTTTTGGGCTCACCTTCCGGAAGCTGATTTTCCGGAAAATATGCAGATGATCGACAGCCTGGCGCATGCTAAAGCAGCACTTTATCCTGAGGTGAAATTCCAGTATTGCACTGCCATCGAGGCGATGCAATTGTGGCGAAATAACGAAGATTTTGCAGCCCCCGAAGTGCAGTTTTCAGATGCTGTTTTGGGGGATGCGGTCTACTTTAATATTGAATCCGACGAAACCATTTTTCAACAGCAACCCTTTGTCGCCATCAAAAATATATACGAACAATATTTAGTGCTCGAATGCGAGCAAACAGGTGCGAATCAATGGCAAACCCGGAATTCTGTTCCGTTAAAGACATTAGCCAAAGCGGGAGTAACTGTCTGCGATACAATGGGAAATCAGGCAATGAAATTTATCTCCTACCTGCCCGACGATGTTTTTATCGATAATGTGGATGCGGGGTACGCGGAATTGCAGGGCGACTGGAACAATTCTTCGACTTATTCCTGGGGCACGGATTCGCGAATAATTACTTTAGCAGCCAATGATTCGGCGCAGGTTTCGTGGAATTACCCGGTTCCACAATCAAGGTATTATAATGTTTTTATACAATTTCCGGACGTATCCAACCGGGCAAATGAACTGCGGTTCCTAATTTCCAATAATCACATGCCTTTGGATACAATAATTACATCGGAGGTTTTGCCAGCAAAAAAATGGATTTTTCTTTCGACCGTGGATGCCGAATCCGGAAGCGAAATCAACGTGGAAATGTCTGCTGCCGGCAAAAATCAGGCAGGCAAACAACTTGTCGCGGATGTGCTCAAAATCACGCCGCTTGTCCGTGGCCGGGATATCGAGATCAAAAAAAGTGTGATCGAATTGGGCGCAGTGAGTGTCGAGGATTCGCTACACTATGTGCTGGAAATATCAAATACCGGTATAGATGAATTACAGATTTCCGAACTCCGTACTTTTAAAGATTTAATTTTCATAGACTTCCCCGTGCCATTTACCATCCCGCCGATGTCCAGTATCGCCCTGCCACTGACCTTTATTTCTCAGGAAATGGGGATGCAAACAGATCTTTTAGAAATTTATTCTGATGACCCGGTCGACTCGCTAATAACATTGAGGGTATCAGCAGATGTGAAGCTCTATTTTTGTACGATCGATAATGAAGACCGCGAGAATTATGAGGAATTTGGCGATTGGAGAACCAGTGTGGCCACTATTTACGGCCCAACCAGCCGCTACGCCCATCTGAACGAAACCCCTCTTGCTTCAGCTCGATTTTACACAACCCTGAAGAAAAGCGGCACCTACGACATTCTGCAAATTGTGCCCAGTACCGTAAACTCCACCGATGACGCTCTGTATGAAATAATATTCGACAGTGAGCTGCACGGGTCCTTTCATGTAAATCAAAATAATGGCAGTGGTGATTGGGTAACGATTGGTACTTCGGCCCTTCCGGCAAATAAAGAAATTGAGCTTTGGATAAAAGACACCGGCAACAGCACCACGGGTGTGGTAATCCGCACCGATGCCGTGCGTTTTCAGCTTGTCGAAGAGCATTCAACCGGTGTCGATGCACAAACGGAACAGATCGCTGGAACATTCAGGCTGGAGCAAAACTATCCCAATCCCTTTAATCCGGTGACGACGATTAAATTTAATCTGCCGCAGGACGCTTTTGTCACACTGAATATTTTCAATAATCTTGGACATGAAATAAAAACTTTAATAAACGAAAACAGAGCCGCCGGCTTGCACAGTATCACTTTTGACGGCAGCGATTTGGCAAGCGGCGTTTATTTTTACAAATTAAGTGCTGGCAAATTCAGCAGTACCAAGAAATTTTTGCTGCTCAAATAATGGAATTTACAAGTAAAAAAAACAGGTTATTACATGGGAATTTGTCTTTTTTTTAAGTAAGTTATGTATACTCATTTTTTTCGCGTTGAAAAAAGAAAAGTACATAAATATGGCGTTTGTCACTTAAACACAATTTTGCTGATATGCCGCCGGGCGTATCTTGGTTATCACTTTACGGCACATCCGTTTTATGCGGCGTTGGTTTTACGATGAGTTTATTCATCGGCTCTCTCGCCTTCGAAGAAACGGGCGTGAATCTGTTGTTTGACGAGCGTCTTGGCATCATTTTAGGTTCAATTCTCTCGGGTGTTTTAGGGTATTATGTTTTAAGATTTTCTTTGGGTTCTGATAATAAAATTCAACCAACCGGTTGAATTAAACAATTTAACGTGGAAACTGAAATATAAATTATGGGAATAGCTGCTGACCTTTCAATCATTGTAGTTGCAGGCTTAATTGGTGGGGTACTGGCCCAGAAACTAAAACAACCACTCATATTAGGCTACATTCTGGCCGGGGTATTGGTTGGTCCCTATAGCGGAGTGGTACCGATCACAGAAGTCCACAATATTGAACTCCTTGCAGAAATCGGCGTCGCACTTTTACTTTTTGCACTAGGGCTGGAGTTTTCATTCAAAGAATTAAAACCTGTTCGCAAGATCGCACTAATTGGCACACCTATACAAATTTTTCTTACTATCGCTTACGGTGTCGCCATCGGACACTACCTGGGTTTGGAATTAATACCTTCACTCTGGCTTGGCGCTTTATTCTCGCTATCGAGTACCATGGTGACCTTGAAAACTCTGATGAATCAGGGCCGGCTTGGCACACTTTCCAGCCGGGTAATGATCGGAATGCTGCTTGTTCAGGATTTGGCAATCGTCCCCATGATGATCATTTTGCCGCAGTTGAGCAACCCGGATAGTGGACTGACACTCCTGGGACTGGCCGCATTGCGTGCAACTGTCTTTCTCGTTGTTATGATATTTCTTGGCACCCGTGTTCTTCCTCGCCTTTTGGCTTATATCGCCGGCGGGAATTCACGGGAATTGTTTCTTTTGGCAGTCACCGCAATCGGTTTGGGAATTGGTTACGCAACCTACTTATTTGGATTGTCGTTTGCCTTCGGCGCCTTCGTTGCGGGCATGGTTTTGAGTGAGTCAGATTATGGCCATCAGGCTTTGAGCGACATTATCCCTGTGCGGGATTTGTTTGTTCTCCTGTTTTTCGTCTCGGTGGGCATGTTGTTCGATCCGGCCTTTTTGTTGGCCAATTGGAAAACCGTGCTTCTTGTTGTGTTTTTAATTTCCGCCGGGAAAGCGCTTATCTTTGGAGCGCTGGCTCCGCTGTTTCACTATCGCAACGTGGTGCCCTTGGCCCTCAGCCTGGGACTTTTTCAGGTCGGGGAATTCTCGTTTGTTCTTGCTCGTGTCGGACTGAGCACAAATTCAATCGACAGGGACCTCTATTCATTGGTTCTCAATGTTGCCATTATAACGATGGTTTTCACGCCTCTCGTTTCCGGCTTGAGTGCGCCGCTTTATGCACTTCGCAGACGCTGGTTCAAACACGAACATCCTCAGGCTGATAATCTCCCCAAAGCAGGATTACAGAATCATGTTATTATTGCCGGGGCAGGAAGAATTGGCCACTATGTTGCTCAGGTTTTACATAGCTTAAAACTGGATTTTGTACTGATAGAATTGGATTATCGCAGGGTTGAACAGGCTAAAACAGCCAAATATCCCGTAATCTTTGGAGATGCCAGCCAGGAAGTGGTTCTAAAGGCGGCCAAAGTTGAAGGTGCGCGTCTCTTGCTCAGTACAGTTCCAGCCATCGTTACAACCCAAACGATGGTCAATCAAGTACGACGAATGCATCCACAACTCCACATAGTGGCCAGAGCTGAAGGGGTCGAACAAATGAAAACGCTCCACGATCTGGGCGTGTACGAAGCTGTTCAACCGGAATTTGAGGCCAGCCTCGAAATAACTCGCCAGGCATTGTTACATCTGAATATTGCCGCCACCGAGATTCATCGATATACCGACGCTGTCCGTAAGGAGCTGTATATGCCGCTTTACCAGAAGCAAAGCAACTATGGAATGCTAAAACAACTACAAAATGCAATAAACCTGTTGGAATTAAACTGGATCTGTCTGGAAAAAGACAGCCCGCTCATTGGTAAAACTTTAAAGGATCTGGCTATTCGCAACAAAACCGGTGTTTCTGTTGTAGGGGTGATGCGTGATGGGAATTTAACACCAAATCCTGATGCGAACTACCGTTTTGACAGTGGAGATTTATTAGCGGTGATGGGCGACGCTGAGCAACTTGCATCTTTTCGAACATTGACTCAGCAGGAAAAGGTATGAGTTGCCAGGTTGAAATAGCATTGAAGATCAGTCGAATGAACCCTATACGTTCAAGTTGAACGAGTCCAGTTTGAATGAATTATAAAACGAAGACAATGTTAGAAATTTCATACGATGAATTTTGCAGGCGATTGCCGGGTACACGGTGATTTCTAATATTTGGACAATTTCTGCCGAGCGTCCTTCATATAATGGCTGTTGACCTGAATTCCCCAAACGCTTAAAAACATCCTATCTTTCCGCGCGTTCCCGCGCCATCTTTTCACGCAACAGCGCTTTGCCGACACGAAAACTTTGTACCAGGGGAATATTGGAGGGCAGTTGCCAACACAGTACATGCGGGGGGCAATCTTAAAAAAATCTGCCCCTTAAATATTTATTAGTAAGAGCTGGATGCTACTTTTTCACTTGTGCTTTTGCTACATAATGTTTAAAATATCTATCGTAAAAACTATTTAAAATTAAATAAGTTAGCAACATAAACTATTACATATTAAAACTATGAATGCTACATTTAAACATTTTGATTTAAAGCTTCTGGACCCTGATTTTGGATCAAATTTAACAGATTTAATTATTGATCTGGATCATCTGAGAAAAAAACACCTTACTGGAACTACCCATCCCCAAATATTTTTTCAATTAAAGCATATTTTCCAGATGCTTGAAAGTATTGGATCAGCCCGAATTGAAGGAAATCATACCACAATCGCAGAATATATTGAAACCAAATTCGATCAATCCGGAATAAAAAATGAAAATATTCGGGAGATTTTGAATGCAGAACAAGCGATACAATTCATTGATGAAAATATTTCAGAAAATTTGGTAAACAGAGCATTTATAAGTGAATTGCACAAGAGAGTCGTAAAGAATTTAGTCCGCGAAGGGAGCAAACATCCGGGTGAATACAGGCAGACAAACTTAAAAATTACTGGTTCGATGCATAAACCACCAGATCCAGCACAAGTGCAGGATTATATGAATGAGCTTTATGATTTTATTAATACAAAACACTCAGAAAAATATGATCTTTTAAAAACAGCAATTGCTCACCACCGTTTTTCCTGGATTCATCCTTTCGACAACGGAAATGGCAGGACAGTTCGATTGCTGACCTATGCTATGCTTGTGAAACAAGGTTTTACTGTAAATCTCGGACGCATTCTCAACCCAACGGCAATTTTTTGCAATGATCGTAATCAATATTATGCTGCACTTGCCCTTGCTGATTCAGGCACGAAAAATGGACTTTTATCTTGGAGTGAATATGTGCTCTCGGGATTAAAAAATGAGATCGAGAAAATAGACAAACTCTTAGATTACAATTTTCTACACGACAATATTCTCTCACCTGCTGTCTCTTTGGCAAAGAAGAAAGAAACCATTACCGAGCAAGAAGAAAAAATATTGAAGGTAGCAATAAAAAAGCAAATATTTATGTCAGCTGATATTGCATATATTTTTCCGGGGAAGGCGCACACAGAAAGATCCCGGTCACTTGGACGACTTAAAGCAAAGAAAATGATTTCACCTGCAGAGAATAGTGCGAGAAAATATCTTATCCGATTCGACAATAATTATCTATTGCGAAGTATTATCGAAATTCTGGGAAAGAAAAATTTCCTTCCTCTAAATGATTAAATTCTAATAATTACCCTTCCGCGCGTTCCCGCGCCATCTTTTCGCGCAACAGCGCTTTACCGACACGAAAACTTTGTACCAGTGGAATATTGGAGGGGCAGGCATAAGAGCAGGAACCGCATTCCATGCAATCCATGATATTTAAATCCATCATATCATCATAATGGCCGGCGCGGGCGAGTGCGCCAAGTTGGGTTGGGTTTAGATAAACCGGGCAGGCGTCGACGCAGCGCATGCAGCGAATGCAGGGGTATTCTTTCGTCGAAACCATCTCGTCTTCGGTGAAAAAAACCACGCCGGAGGTGCCTTTGGTGATTGGAACGTCGGTGGAGCGCACCGCATTGCCCATCATCGGACCGCCGAACAATATTTGCCGCACATCTTCTTTCATGCCACCACAAAATTCGATGACTTCCGTCAGTTTTGTGCCGATTGGAATGAGCAAGTTGCGTGGATTTTGAATGCCAGGGCCTGTCATCGTCACGACGCGTTCAATAACCGGCTGATTATAGCGGAATAAATCGCCGATCGCTGCCACAGTACCGACATTGTTGACCACAACCTGAATATCGATCGGTAATTTGCCGCTGGGGATTTCTCTTTTCAAAACTGCCTCGGTGAGCATTTTTTCAGCACCCTGTGGATACTTCGTTTCCAGGGGCACAATCTCACAGGGCAAATCGGCAGGAATTTGGCTTTGCAGTTGCGCCAGCGCATCCAGCTTGTTGATTTCCGCACCGAGATAAGCCCGTTTTGCTCCGAGAATTTTCATGCAGATGCGAATGCCGAGAAAAATAGCCTCGGGCTGTTCGAGCATAACACGGTGATCACTGGTCAAATAGGGCTCACACTCCGCCGCATTTATCATAAAAAAATCAACTTTTTTGCCCGGTGGCACGCTCAATTTAACGTGAGTCGGAAAAGCAGCACCGCCGAGACCGACAAATCCACCCTGTTGAATGGCGCGCAACAATTCAGCGGGTTCCATTTTTTTCCAATCTGTGGCATGCTCATCAAACAGCCGCTGCGCTGAATAAGGATCTCTTTTAATCACGATTGATTCGACAAACCGCCCGGATGGATGTGGCCTCGGTTCGATGGCGATAACAGTCCCGGTGACGGAGGCGTGCAACGCCGCCGATACAAAGCCAGCCGGTTCGGCGATCAATTGGCCGCGAATTACTTTTTCTCCAACGCTAACGACCGCTTTGGAAGGCCCGCCAAGATGTTGGCTCAGCGGTAAAATATATTCATCCACCAGTGGCATGCGTTCGATGGGCAGGGTACGCGTCTGTTCTTTAAAATCACCCGGGTGCACACCGCGGTCGAAGGTTTTATTGCCGTGACTCAAAAAATTAAACATTTATTGTTCCGTCATCCCATTTCTTCTAAACCTGAGAATTTAGTATTTCTCATTCCTGATCTTTTGTCTCGCTGATTCCTGCTAAAAATGTGCGCAGGGTCTCCTGAAAATTATCACTACCGGCAGCAAAACCGCTCAAATTCAACAATTGTCCTTTTAACTTTTCCTGCATAACGCGATCGCTGTTTTGCTCGAGCTCAGCGATTCTCTTCTCCAGCTCCTGTTTTTCAACGCCGGTAAATGAATCCGTCACATTCTTGGCATCACTGGAAACTGTTTTATCGGGCACAGGTTGGGAGAGTTTTTGCAAGAGCTGCCACAATTGTTTCGCCTGCTCGCACACCCGAACCATATTCTCCGATACCATGAAATAATGCAGCGCATTGTTGGAGTCGAGCATCCGAAAATAGGGAATTCGGCCCGTTCTGTCAGCAGTTTCAAGTTCAAGAAATTCGGTTAACAGAACGTGATTCTCGTTAAGAGAAGCGGCGGCTATTTCGTCAAATTCAGGCTTAAATTGCGGCCATTGAGAGAGGAAGTGCGCTGGTGTCAGTTTTTCAGTCAGTGCTTTGCGCAATCCTTCTTTATTTATTTGGATCCAGTTTTTCGTCACCCACATTTGATCGAAGTCCGGATTGGCCGAAATATCCAGGCCGGGCAGGATTTGGTCGCTGTCGCCCGGAATCGAGGAAAAAGCAGGAGAGAAGCGCGATTGACGCGCCAATTCCGCCAAGGCAATCGCGTGGCTGCCTGCCAACTTTTTAGGGGCAGAAATCTGTATGAGTGCCGGGCCGGCAAATTCGAAATTCGTATTGGTTTTTTCAAGAAGATATGCTGAATCGGCAATATCACCCTGCACAACTGCTGTATTATTTTGGAAGCTCGCATTCAAAGTTGCCAATACTGGATGCAGAAATGAGGCGTTGTTGGTTTCAGGTTGTGAATTTAAAAGAACGATTTTAAAAGGCTTTGCGGACGCGGTCAGGCCTAAAATATCATTCATTTCGCTGCCGCACCCGATATCCGGGAATACGCTCACAACCGGGGGACAAAACGATTTTTCTTCTTCGGTAAAATCAGCCCATTGCAGTGAATTCGTGGTTAGTTGGCGTCCTTTTTCGAGCAGATTTTCAGCGTTGCGTAAAGCAAGAAAAGTATCACTCATTTGTTTCGTCATTCCAGCGAACAATCCCTGCAGGCTTGCGGTTGAACCTGCTGTGGTCACTTGCAACCACGGAGATTTAATGGTGTTATAAGGAAATTTGGCGACTTCAATTTGCGCATCGATTGCCAAAATAGCGTTGGCGCGTCCACTACCGCTGACACCAGTTGCATAGGCCTGATTCAAGACAACAAGCGCTTCCCGGGCCGCTACCAGTTCCTGAATTTTTTCTGCGCTGGGTTCAGCGTTGAGGCGGGTGGCTGCGAGATTGGCGGCATTTATTTTTTTATCATCGCTTTCGAGCAGCTCATTTAATCGATGCCCGTACGCTTCAAAATCGTTAATTTGACTGGCGCTACTCAAATCCCCCTGGATTTTTTCTTCAACCTTTTTCTGCAGGCCGGCAATTTTTTCTTTGAGTTGCAATGATCGCTTTTGCATCGATTTTTCTATTGCGACGGTAACGATGCGCAAAGCTGTCTGCACACCATCGCCGGAGGGCAGGCCGGAAAAAGGCAAAACTGCCGCTCGAATATTCTTATTCAGCACACTGTGCCACGGATTCAACTCGCAATGCAAATCATCGAGTTCGACCACGGGCAGGGCCTGGCTAAACAGCCAGTTTTGTTGCGATTTGGCGATGATTTCCGGCGTGGCGTTCACTTCCTCGGCGGCCAAATTTGGTAGCAATGATAACAAATGCGTTGCATCCCGATATTCACCGGGATTGATCGTCAAAACGACAGCCCTGCCGCTGCCTTTTTCTTTGGCTTGGGCGGCATCAAAAAAGTGCTCATTTTTCAGCAAAAGTAATTCACGGCAAAGTGAAATGGCCGCATCAAATTCTGCCTGCATCTGCTGCTTTTGATCTTCTTTTGGCTGCATTTTATCGATAAGTTTTGCGAAAGCGCCATCAAATAAATCTCCGGCAAAACAGAAATTTTCGACCAACTCTTTCTGGAAAGCGTTGTAGGCCAATTTTGCCAAATTATCGCGCATGCGCGGGAGCTGCGAAAATGTGAATCCTGAACTTTGTCTGAGATTAATCGCGGTATCGAGAATCGCGCCAAGCTCTTGAACCGTACCCCAAACACCGGCATCAAATGCGTGCAAAAATCCTAAATCATTGCCTGGTAAATTTTCCGGAATAAACTGCACGATTTGTTTTATTTCCGTGGCTGTGCTCGCAAAAGCACTGCTGCCCGCGGGCATCGTTTTCATTGCCGAGAAGGGATCGGCGCTAATTTTATCCCAATCACCGTCCGCCTGCTGGTAGCCGATGCGGCTCCAGAATTTCTCCAGATCAAAGAGACTGCCGTCCATTTTTTGCAGAGATTTCACCGTCCACGGCGCATCGATTTCATCGACTTTGCTTATCGATTCAACTTTGTTTTTTCTAATTTTAACGGATTTAACAGATTCATATCCAAATATAAAATCGTCGCTGAGTGATTTAAACTCAGATTTTTTCATTGCCGAGAGAAACTGTTTTTTAAGTTTACTATTCTGCTTTTTATCGGCAAACGGGAAAAATCGAGCGATCGCACCTAAAATTGCCAGCGCACGCGCCTGTGTTTTTTCCCGAATTGTATAAATAGTTATCGCATTCTGTTGTAAATATTCTGCTAATTTTTCTGACGCTTGAATTTCTTTATCAGATTGCAGCAAAAGCAAGCTGCCGCCTTGTGCCAAATTAAATTGCGGGAGTGCTGTTTCAAGTTGGATGGTACTTTCCGCGACCACAACTTTGCGGCCGGTGAACGGCTTATTTTCAGGTAAAGTACGCGTAAAAATCAGCGCTTTTTCATCGTTGTGATAGCTATACCCGGCTTCAAATGCCCCGCCATTCTCCGCAGAAAAAGCAGCGCAAAAGAGCGCGACAAGTTTGTCATCAAAGTCGGTATTATGCAAAAGTAAAATCTGCTCCCCTGCGACCAAATTGTGCGTGATTTTGTCAGCGCTTAAAACATGCTCAGATGCTCCGGGATAATTTTTCTCCACATTTTGCTGCAGCATTTCAAGCTTCGGCAATCGCAAGCCCGGCTGGGAAAAATGGGCCCCGATGACATATTTTTTCCTCGGCGTCGCTGCCGCAGTCATATTGCCGACAACAGCTGCAAGTTCAGCAAAAGATGGTTTCCGTTCTGCTCCCGCATCAAGCGCTGTGAAAATTTCTGAAGTTTTTCCGTGAATTTCCGGAAGCGCCTGCTGCAGCATTCGCGACAGTGGCCCCGGATTGCCAGTGAATTTCTGCGATTTTTCGATGACGGTTACGCTCCGGCAGTCGCTGAGTTTTTGAGCGACATCCTGCAGGGCAGCCGGTGTAAAACTGTAAAGATGCAGCACACCACACTTAATTTTTTGGTCCGATTCAAGATAATCGACAACCGGACACATTTCGCGGTAAACCGATCCCTGTGCGACAACGAAATGCCGGGCGTTTTTCGACGCATGCATCTGGGGTTTTGAATAGTCGCGGCCGGTGAGTTGAGCAAAATCGATCATGCTTTGGCGCAAAATACCTTCACTGTGTTGTTCGGAGAAAACGAGGTCTGCTGCTGAATTTTGAGCAGCATAAGCAGGGTTCAAATTTTGCAAAACGGCCATTGGTTGGTCAAGGTTGCAGTAGCGTGGAACGCGCTGGCGTTTTTTGCCGAAAATCATTTCCTGCGCCGGTGTAGCTGGCGAAATATAATCTGACGAAACACCAAGAAATTGCCGTATTAATTCTTCTTCCGGATGTAAATAATTTTGTGTGTTGCGGGACAAATGTACATCATTCAAAATGACGCAGGGCAGCAGTGCACGCTCAGCAGCCGCGCGCCCAATTAAGGAAAGATCGGCCAGCGATTGCACATCATTGGCAAATAAAACCAGCGCCCCGCTGTCTAAAATTTGATGTAAATAACCAATCTCATGCAAAATTGAGTGATACAAAATCGGCAGATGTTTTCCCACCGCATCGGTGATGCCGTCGATTAATTGAGCCGAATTTTTTGTGTTTAAAAGGACCGCTGTGCGCAATCCCATTGCAGTTGCACCTCCGACATAACTTACAGCCGCACTCTCTTTTTGAAATCGTTCAATCTGGCACCGGGCAGCACTTTGGGAATTTCGACCTGATTGCAGTTCTGATGCTGTGATTGCAATGGTATCGCAATACCTGGATTCGAGGTCAAAAACTGTAGTATTTCCGCTTGCTATCGCAGGCTTCCCGGGAAAAGGCGCCTTCTGCGATTTGGATTTATCATTTTTCTTGAAAAGCATAGAAAATTCTCTCAAATTTTTTGCAATTTGGCGGAGCGTTGTTCTTTGGGGAATTGCTGACCGTCCAGCCATATAATGGCCCCGGTGGGGCAGCGCAGAGTAGCTATCTCTGTTTGATCAAAAAAATTATTTTTATCGACAATAGCCAAATTATTTTTCATTTCGATTAAACCTGCCGGAGCATCGGCGGCACAAATGCCACAACCCGTACAGGCTACCTGGCACAAATCTGTCGCATCATCGCCGGCAAGTAATGATTTGCACTGCACCAGCAATTTCTGGTTTTCGGAGTGCAGTTCGAAAAGATTTTTCGGGCAAATATCAACGCAGTCACCGCACGCCGTGCATTTATCCGCGTCGACGACCGGCAGGCCGGTGGAACCCATGTGAATGGCGTCAAAATCGCAGGCGACTTCGCAATCGGCGAGGCCGAGACAACCCCATGTACACGCTTTGCTGCCGCCGGCAACTGTTGCCGCGGCACGGCAGGAGGAAAATCCTGCGTAATCGACGATATCACCGGCAACATCGCAGCCACCGGCACAAAGAAGGCGGGCAATTTTACGCTCGGCAGAACCGGCGTCAATCCCTAAAAAACTGGCGATGGCTTCGGCTGTTTCCGGGCCGCCAACCGAGCACCCGCTCGGCAGCGCTTTGCCGGCGACCAATTCTTCGGAGAAGGCTGCGCAACCGGGTACGCCACACGCGCCGCAGTTCGCACCGGGCAGCATATCCTGCACCTGGGCAATGCGGGGATCTTCGTACACGCTCAATTTTCGGTTGGCAAAAACCAGCAAAAGCGCGAGAACGATACTCAATCCGGTTAAAAAACCTACCGATGTTAAAAATTCCATAATATTCTGATTCTAATTTTTACATTTAAAATCAGGCACGAATACAGAGACCAAATCGTACCTGCACTTCGAACATATGATTCAAATATTAATTGAACACATCCGCACGTTTTATCAAATCTTCGAGACCATCTTCATCGGGATGCAAAGGCTTTCCGGGATGAATTATTTTCACCGGGCACTTCTCGGCCGCCTCAACAATATCACGAAATGGGCCGGCAGCGGCATCTTTAATGATTGCCTGCTTGTTGCCGTCGTATGCAAAAATCATCGAGTTGCGCTGCACACATTCGTTGCAACTCGTGCATAGCGGCGTATCAATATAAGCCTCATCAAACGACATTGCATCGTCTTCCTCGGCCTCTTCCGTGGTTTCGGGTTCAGCAATTTTTGCACTTTCCGCGGAGGGCGTTTCTGATGGGGCGGTGGCGGGAGCCGCCGGTGCTGGTGTTGAAACTGGCGAGGCGGCCTGTCCGAGCAGACCCGCGGCAATATTGCCGACAATTTCATCAGCGAGGGAGCCGAGCGCGGAATCCAGTTTGGCCTGATAGGCCTGTTCGAGATCAGCTTCTTTTTGCTGCAAAGCTTTTTCGAGTTTTTCCTGCTCGATGCTCATTTGCGCCAATACATGGGAATTATTGATGCCGGCCAGTTCTTGCAAAGCCTGCCAATTTTGAGTCAATTTTTGTCCGACATTTATTAAAAACTGGGAGATGACAACGGCAAATTCATGCCCATATTTATCGTATTTTACCACATAGGGAATGCTATCAGCACTGCATTTTTCCGAAATAAATGTATCCATCGGGACAAACGAATCTGTCAGTTTTGATAATTCAACAGCGATGCAATGGGAGTCAAATTCAGGTTGGTCTGACAAATAATCGAAGACAGTATATAACCCGGTGACTTCGCTGACTTCCTCATTTTCATTTCTAAAAGAGGTAGCAGATTGTGTCCACTTTTGTTCAAAATTCTCGTTGTGCTTCAGGCAAAATTTATGTGCCCAACTGCCTTTTGCCGGATCCGCAGTAAAAACCGGACTGACGCGCCCGTGCGTTGCACTCATCACCTCAACATATCTGTCGACGGAATTTTTCTTCTCACCGACAAAGACACCCCAGATAGCAGGCCCGTTATGCTGTAGACCTTTTTTGAATCCATTTTTCATTCCCTTGAGATCAGAAATGGAAATCTGGGAAACAAACGCACGATTTTCACCCAACAAAGTTCGCAAAAGGCGGTTGGCGCTACTGGAAATTTGCATTAGTTCGTACGATGATTTCCCGGGTTCAAGCGGCTTTTCGATCTCGATAATTATTTTAACCGGTGCATCCGCTTCCGCCAGGCGGGCAATTTCAGCAAGGCATTCTGCATCCAGTTTATCCTGTTTTAGGTAAATTATGGCAGGCGAAATAAAAACTTGTTCGTGCACCGGGATGTTTACCAGATCGAACTTTTCAAAAAAAGGATCGTGTTTTTCCGGCTTGTAGCTATTTTTAATTTCGAGTTGTGCAATTTGGCGGGCGCGGAAATAAGCGATAAATTTTCTTAATTCGGCTTCATAGTGCTTTAAACCAGTTTGCAATTCAATTGAAACAGCCATCTCGCCACTTTCAATGGTGGTGACCAACTGCGTCAATTTTTCTTTCACCAGTTCCAGTCGTGCGATTCGTTTCTCCGATAAACTAAGATCACCGATGTGGGCCATCATGCCAGAAAAAGTATCCAGCTTAAACTCATCATCCGCAAGGCGGCTGCGCAGTTGTCCCGGTGTTTTTGCCGCATCCGATTTCTCAAATTCCGAGGTCAAAATATCGGTGATATTCTGCAGCAAATCTTTGGTGTTTTGCAGGAAATCGCCTGCTCGTTTTGCTGTTTGTTTTGCATAAATGCGGGAGAAAATGCGCTGAATAACCTCCGGGTGAAAGCCAACCAATTCTCCAGAAAAGCCATATTTCTTGAACAGAGAAGTGAGTGATTTCTGTAAATTTTCCTTTTTGCTTTTTTCCGTACGCGATGCTGAAACCACGGATTTCACTGCTTTTTTCCACCCGTCTTTCAGGTCAGCCGATTTTTTAAAATATTTTTCGCGAATGGCACCTTCGATGAGAAGTAAATAGTGTTTGAGTTCGGCTGTTTCTTCATCATCGCCGGACAATTCACTATTTATGTCATCAATAAATTGATGCAATGGCACGACGTGCAAGGATTTTTTTTCCGGCATAATTATCGGAAAATCTGTACGCATTTTATTAACGCCGAGCAATCGGGTTTTATAAATCGAATTCAATCCGGAGAGCGATTGTATTTCGACTTGCACATCTTTTTTGCGGCCGGAGAGGAAAAATTGCCGCAGAACTTGCTGAACGTCAATCTTCTTTGATTGATCAAGCGCTCCATTGCTGCTCACCTGATCAACCTGGCGATCAACTGCAGGATCAGGCATGGCCGTTACCTCCGCTTACCGGCTCGATTAAAAATTTGTCAAATTGGGTTTCGAGGGCATCTTTGCGCATTTTGTGGGTCACGAATCGTTGCCGTCTTCTCGTCTCATCATAGACTTCGATGTTTTCATTGCGATAGAGGATTCCAACAGGTAAAACATCATCTATATCAGCAAGTTCACGGGCACGATCAATATTGGATGGATCGTGGATTTCCTGTTCCTTATAAGTTTTTAGCATTGTTTCGCTCGAGCTCAATCCATCTTCGTGCTGCAGCAGTAAAGCTGAATCCGGATTCATGAGATCGTCAAAAACATGGGGTGTAAAATGGGGACATCGCTGCACAATTCGTATGAATGAAAAACCTTTGTGATAATAGGCTTTTTTAATGATTTCAAACATCAGCTCCGGCATCCATTCAGCAACTTGAGCAACAAATGAAACATTGCTAATTCCCAGCGTCACGCTCAAAGGTTTGATGGGTTTGAGATAGGATCCCTTTGGTGTTGTGTTCGTCACCAAACCCTGTGGTGAGGTTGGGGAAGCCTGCATTTTAGTAAGTCCATAAATTTCATTGTCATGGAGCATTACGGTCATATTCATATTGTAGCGTACAGCGTGAATCCAGTGGGCGGTGCCAATACTGCAGCAGTCGCCATCACCCATATTTACAAAGACATTCAAGTCCGGGCGACGAATTTTCACGCCCTCTGCTATCGGCAAAGCCCGGCCGTGCAGGCCATGAAATCCGTATGTGCCCATGTAGTGGGGAAGCCGGCTCGAGCATCCAATACCGGAAACAAAAACGGTTTTTTCCGGAGCAAGTTGCTCATCCCGGCAAAGCCGTTGCACGGCAGTAAGAATTGAATTGTCGCCGCATCCGGGACACCAGCGCGGAATATTACTTTGGTAATCTTCCAAAGTATAATAAGTATCGGGTAATGCAATTTCACAATTTTGATTTATGCCAAACATGGCTCACCTCTTAAATTTTTTCTTCGTTTTATCTAGAAACCAAGCCCAACTCATTACTCGGAACGCTCTTTGATCAAATCCAAAATGGAATGTGGTTTAATTGGCTGACCATAAACATTGGACCAACAATCGACATCGACGAGATAACGCGCCCTTAAGAGCAACGCAAGATTTGCGTATCGGCGGTTATTTTCATCGAAGATTTTATCTTTATAGCTATCGGAATAGTTGATTTCAACTGTGATCACTTTTTTAAAGCGCTGCATTATCTCTTTAATGCCGGAAGCCATCGGTTGCAAATATTTGATGTGTAACGAGGATACGGAATAACCCTGATCGCGAGCTATATTGACAGCTTCTTCGATCACACCTTTTGTGCTGCCCCAGCCCACGATTAAAATATCGCCTTTGTCATCACCGTTTACTTTGGGAGTTTGCAAGGTTTTCTGAAACGCGGCTAATTTTTTACTGCGGTTCTCCATCCCCTCCTGGTTCGTCCACGGTTCGTAAGCGACTTTACTTTGCCGTGAATGGGCCAATCCGGTTACGGTGTGCATTCCGCCTGGCTGGCCAGGAATTATGCGTGTTGAAAGGCCGGTTTCTTCATCCCAGTCATACGGCTGTTTGCCATCGGGAACTGGAGATTGGTCAAACGGCGGCGCCACCCATTCTTCTTTAAATTCCGGTTTAGCAAATGGTTGCTGTCCGGTAGCCAAATTCGCATCCGACAAGATATAGACCGGCATGCGAAAGGTTTCCGCAATTTTGCGCGCGGTGACCGGGGCGTAAAAACAATCTTCAATAGTTGCCGGAGCCATAACAATTTTCGGTGCGTCACCGTGTGTGTGAAACAGGGACATCAGCAAGTCACCCTGTTCCACTTTTGTCGGCAATCCCGTGCTCGGTCCGCCGCGCTGAACATCAACGAGGACCAGTGGAATTTCCGCCATCGAGGCCAAACCGAGAACTTCAGTTTTCAACGCCAAACCCGGGCCGGAAGTAATCGTTACAGCGCATTTTCCAGCGTAAGACGCGCCCACTGCAAATGCGGCGGCCGCAATTTCATCTTCTGCCTGATGCACCACACCACCGACATTTTCGAAAATTTCACTTAAAAAGTGGGATGCCGAAGTGGCGGGTGTAATTGGATACATCGCACAAACGTCCATGCCGGAAGCAACCACACCCAAAGCGATGGCCGTGTTCCCATTTATCACAATTTGCGGTTTGGTTATTCCGGCAGAAGGGATTTCAAATTTAAAATCGAGGTTTTCTTCGGCCCATTGGAAACCCGATTCGAGGAGATCGATATTCGGTTTGATGACTTTCTCGCCTTTTTTCGCAAATGTGAGCCTAATTTCATTTCTCGCCGATTCAAGGTCACGGGAATAAACGCTGCAAAGCATTCCCAGAGCCCACATATTTTTTCCGCGTTGTGCGTTTTGCACAATTTTTAAACACTCTTTTTCCATCGGCACTTCATAAATGCGCAAAGGGGTCTTTTTCAGATCATCGATTGCATCACGGTACATTTTTTTAATATCGGGATCCGCGTGGTTGCGCCATTTATCTTCCAATAAAACAATCGCATCCGGTTTTAGATTGCCGGATTCAAAACGGCCAAGCAATGATTGCTCGTTAAACGCGACGACGAGATCGGCTTCATCTCCAGCATTGGTAATATAAAATGAGCCAACACGAATACGGTTGCCGCTGCCACCTGCTTTGCTACGAGGGGGTGGCTGAATCTCGGCAGGGATAATTTCCACCGTCCAGATTCCATTTCCAGCTTTTGCTGAAATGCCGCCAAAGGACTGACCTGCTTTTTGAGCGCCTTCACCGGCATCGCTAACGATTTCGATAATGTGCTCTTTTATTATAACTTTCTTTTTTTCACCCGTTTGATCAGGTGCATTTTTCGCCAAAGTATCTACTTTGTCCATGTTTGCCTCATGTGTGGTACTTTTAATTTTTTGATTCGCTGGCATCCAATTATCATAAAAACCCTAAAAGGTAGACCCGATACAAAACTTTTAAATGGAACCAGTGGTGTGTTTTACAACGAACGATTTTGGGAAACTAAATGTATCAAAAGAATCGGTTTTAGAATGATTCAGTAAACAAAAGTTAAACTCTTAAAGTATATTTACCAAAATTATTTTCCAAGCAGAGAATACAGTTTTTTTTATAAAAAAGACAAATAAAAAGACTCTCGATAAAAACAATTTTGCAAGCTTTGCAATCATTAGACCAAGCTGAAAAATTTAATGGTATTTTATTTACTCAGAAATTGGTCGCTTCGTTTTCATCGGAATTAAAATTATTTCTTGTTTATAGAAATTTCTGTTATTTTTTCCTACATTTAAGAATGCAGGAATACAATGAGAAACCCTAAAATAATGTGAGTTCGATATAAGAAGAATTGAGACAAATCGAATTAATTATAGGATATAGTCCGAAGGCGTCCCGCCGAGGATAACGCACGAAACGCTCGGCGAGACGCCTTCGCTCTATTTTAATTATGCGTGGTAAAGAATGTTACAGCTTACATCGAACTCACGTTAAAATAAAAAACGGGAGCTGGTGCGACCAACTCCCGTTTTTCTATTATTTCTATTTGTAACTTAATTCAAAAAAAATATCAATTGAATCCGGTATTTTTTTTCGATTCAGGATTTATTTTACCGTAATTGCGCTAAAAAACCGCCGCGTATCGCGCTTGCACCGCAGCAGGATTGTATCTCCTTTTTCGAACTCAGCGATAATTTTGTTAAATTCGCGCACCGAATCCACACGTTTTTTATTGACCGAAAGAATGAGATCGCCCGCACGCAACCGCTCCTGCCAGGCATCGCTGTTGCGATCGATATTGGTGATTAACACGCCCTCATCACCATCTTTGAGATTGTATCTTCGCATCAAATCGTTGGTCAAGTCAGCAACTTCGATTCCCAGCTTATTGTAATTATCCTTTTTCTCGGGTTCAGATCCGGCGCTCAAATTTTCTGGATAATCGCCCAAAGTGACCGTGACATTTTTTCGCTTTTCATCGCGGATAATTCCCATCGAAACCCGGGTGCCAGGGCGAATCGTACCAACGACTTTGCGCAGGTGATTGTCATCACGAATTTCCTGCCCATCGATATCGACGATTACATCACTTTCGCGCAATCCGGCTTCGGCGGCCGGCGTTCCTGCGGTCACTTCATTAATCAATGCGCCTTTTGTTGATGGCAATTTCAGCGCCTCTGCAACTTTTTCGGTAACAGGCTGTGGCAAAATGCCCAAATAACCATAAGCGACCTTGCCATCTTCTATCAGGCTATCCATCACCCATTTTGCAAGATTAATGGGAACGGCAAAACCAATTCCCTGAAAACCACCGCTTTGGCTGACAATAGCGGTATTAATTCCAACGAGTTGGCCATATAAATTGATCATTGCGCCACCGGAATTTCCCGGATTAATAGCTGCATCCGTCTGAATGAAATTTTCGACAGCCGCCAATTGCAGCGAACGACCCTTGGCGCTAACAATGCCCGCTGAAACAGTGTTTGCCAGACCCTCCCGCAAGGGGCTGCCAATTGCCATCACCCACTCCCCGACGCGCAGGGATTCCGAGTCTCCAAATTTAACCGGCGTCAAATTCTCTGAATCAACCTTCACTACAGCGATATCACTGCGGGGATCACGACCGACAATTTCTCCATCCAATTTTTTGCCGTCATGCAGCATAATTTTAATTTCGTCGGCATCAGCTACAACATGGTTGTTGGTTAATATATAGCCTTTTTCATTGACGATAACACCAGAGCCCTGACCACGCATTTGGCGCTCGCGTTGCTGGTCCGGTGGGTGAAAAAAATCAAAAAAATCACCAAACGGGTTTTGTCCATGCGGGCTCCGACCAGTGGATTTGATCACTTTGTTTGTCATAATCGTGACCACGCTTGGTTTTGCTTGTTCAGCAATTGAGATAAAAGCATTGTTCAAGTTGCTGATGACATCAGGGTTATAATTCAATTTTGCCGGCTGGGGGGAACTTGTGACAACAGTACTACTAACAGTTTGAGGCAAGTTTGCCTTCATCTTTGGTAGCCATTCTAACTGTGTCGTCGCCAGTACACCAACAGCAATCCCCACAGCTAAAACACCAAATACTTTCATCGATTTCATTTTCTGGTTACTCCTTAAATAAATTATTTTCTATCGGAAAACTTAAGCACGCACTAACGGCCCAAATTATTCCTCATCTTTTACTTTCCTGATACGTGAAAATATCTCTAATTTATGCAATAAATTTTTTTGTGCATATTAAATTAACGCAACTCTTATCTTCATGTATAAACGTCATTGCTGCAATTTGGTTAAAATTGCCTGTATGAGACGAAAATAGAGATGAAAAAGATTTAATTTTGTTGCGACTCTCCCGATTCTCAGAAAAAATACGAAGATTTCTGACCTTGATTATCCAAAATTCCGTGAAAATGTGCCGCAGTTCTATCCGAATTTATCAAAGCGAAAAGTTTCGAATAATGCGCGTTCTTGACGAAGAGCACATAAACGCACAGCATATCACCTGATTTTTATGAAAAAACAAACTAAGCTCCTGCAGGAACTACGCATATTTCGCACTAATTTAACGTGAGTTCGATGTAAGAAGAATTGGGACAATACGAATTAATTATAGGATCTAGTCCGAAGGCGTCCCGCCGAGGATAACACACGAAACGCTCGGCGAGACGCCTTCGCTCTATTTTAATTATGCTTGGTAAAGAATGTTACAGCTTACATCGAACTCACGTTAATTTATTAAGATGAAATATGGCCGTACAATTGGCCATGTCCACGAATAGTCGGTTTGAAATTGCGGGCGAGTGCAGCCTGTGAACTCACCCACTCTTCAAATCACAACGAATCGAGGTAAACTAAATTAATTAAAGACAGCTATTAATAATATTAAATAAATTTAGAAATCAGGCTGTTTTAGTAAATAAAGTAACAAAAATTTATTGCATTGCAAAGTTTTGTTTTCTATATTTCAGCTACTAAAATTGACTGAAAAATTCAACCAAGCAAATAAAAATTCATTATTCAACCAGTAAAAAAAATAGGTTATGCATAATTATGAATGGCCTGTTTTTTTGAAGACAATGAAAATCGATGCGATTTGAAGAATAGCAAAAATAAGTCAGCGCCAGTAGCATGCATATAAATTAATCGATCAGTCCATTTTACCAGATATTTCCTTAAAATTTAGAATTTCCAATAATCTGATTTTAACACAGCGGCTCCCGGAAATTAAATCCATGCTCCTGTTTTCACCAAATTTCCCTGGATAGCCGTTTCTTTGTTTATAAGTGGCCAGATGGCCCGAGAAAATAGATAATTACCATGTCCTTTAATTATATAAATGAAATTGAACAATCCGAATACGGCGCCTGTGCAATCATTGCCAGTGTAAAAAAAGATGGCAAAGCGACCCACGGCAACGTAAAACGAACCTTGGAAGCCCTGGATCAGATGGGTCATCGAACCGGGGTTATTGATCAGGAGGGCGACGGCTCGGGAATTCAGACGGATATTCCCTATCTTTTATGGGAAAAATGGATCGGTGACGCAGAGCTGAATTCTGTCGTTGCCTCAAATCCTTATTTCACCGTCGGTCAATTTTTAATCAGAAAAGAAATCGATTCCCAACTCGATTCAGTAATTGAAAAGCTTAAAGATATAATCTGCAGTTTTGATTATGAAGTCGTTCTTTCTCGTAAACATCAGGTGCATAGCTATGAACTTGGTCGACGCGCCAAGGCGGATGAACCGTATTTTTTACAAATCGGCGCCCTGCCCTCCAAGCATAGAACCAGCAGCGATGCACGCAGTTTCCGGGCCACACTGGCAATCGAAAAACAAGTGCCGGCAGTCCATGTTGCCTCCTTTAGCAAAAATTCAGTAATCTACAAAGGGCTCGGCGACATCAATACGATCTGGAGCTATTATCCCGAACTTCGGCATCCGGATTATGTTTCAGCCATCTCGTTGGCACACGGCCGCTACAGTACAAATACGGCCTCCGTTCCCGAGCGTGCACAGATGTTTTCTACGTTGGGGCACAATGGTGAAATTAATACTATTGCGCGCTTACGGCGTGAAGCCAGAATGCTGGGTTTCAGCTTAATCGATAATGGCAGTGATTCACAAAATCTCGACCGCATTGTTGAATCACTCATGTTTTCTTTTGGCTGTACTTTGTCTGAAGCCATCGAATTGTTATTTCCGCCGGTCTGGTCAGAATTACAGCAGTTGCCGTCGAAGATGCAAAATTTCTACTTGTATGGCCGGCGCGCCTTTGGAAAACTGGCGCAAGGACCGGCAGCACTTATCGCCAGACAGGGTGATGAAATTGTTTTCAGCGCAGATGCGCTCGGATTGCGTCCTTTATGGTTTTGCGAAACCGAAAAAGAATATATCGCCTCGTCCGAAAAAGGAATTGTTGATGTCAGCCGACTGGAAAAAGATCCAAAACCGCTGGCTCCCGGCGAAAAAATGGCTATACGAATTAAACGGCCATACAAATCCGATAAACGCCGGCTCACTGCAACACAAGCCGCCGGAAGCCGGGTTTATACGCACAAGCAATTGCAAAAAAGAATTTTAGCCCACTTTAATAAATTAAATGGGGCAAAGTTAGCCAAATCGAATCTGAGTGTCATTGTGCACATGGACACGGGCCAGTCCCCGGAGATTGACATTCCGGATCCACTCCCTGAATCGCAATATTCAGCTTTCGGCTGGCAGCGCGATGAGGTGGAAAATATCGAAATACTGGCAAACTCAGGTAAAGAATCTGTTGGTGCGACGGGCTACGATGGCCAATTAACAATTCTCGTCTCAAGCCTGAGAAATCTGGCTGATTATTTCAAGGAACGGGTTGCTGTGGTTACAAATCCGGCGATTGATCAAGTTCGCGAAGGCGCCCATTTTTCAACCAACACTTTTCTCGGCTGTAAACCGCCATTTTATTTAAGAAAGAATACAGACAAACTAAACAAAGCTTTTGCACCGCAAGTATTGATAAATTTACCGATTGTTCTCGATAGCGCTGCTCCCGGAGTCGAAAATTTGCTGAAAATCCAGGCTCAAAAATCAGGTACAATTACACTTGACGCTTTACAAACGCGCGGAATCGAGACAGCGCCAGATGAAAATCCGGCGCTACCGGAAATAGCCTTGTCAACGAAGAAAAATGAGGATGATTCAACAAATAAAAATCAGGTATCTTCGTTAAAAATGCCAGTGGTTGAAATTGTTCCAATTACTTTTTCTGAATTCAGTTCGATAGAAACGTGTTTAATCAAAGTCAAAAATGCGGTTGAAAAAGCCGCGAAAAAGCACACTTCATCGATACTTGTCCTCGATGATCGCCAAGCATTTACGGTGGGAAATGAATATGTACTCGATGGGCATCTGGCATTGGCCGTTGCAAACAACCACCTCGAAGATATCGTAAACAGGCAAAAAATTAGCCTCAGACGTCGAACAAGTTTAATCCTCTGCTCTGGCGTTTTATCCGGCACCCACAGCATTATGCTGGCGCTCGGACTTGGTGCGGATGCCGTCATTCCTTATTTGATGATTCGTCGGGCGCTCAATTGCAAGACGGGTCCATCAGCGGAAATTGCGCTGCAAAACTTATTATCAGGCTGTCAATCAGGCATAAAGAAAGTCATGTCCACGATGGGAATACATGAAATAGCCGGCTACGGAAAATTGTTTGCGTCCATCGGTTTTAAGCAAGAATTAGCGGATCTCTTTCGTTGTAAAAATGACCTCGCGAGCCCAAAAGCAGGCAAAGGCCTGGCGGATGTGGCCAGCGACATGCACAAGCGGTTGGAGATATTCAGGTCGACACGTATGCGCACGCCCACCGACAGCTACATTTATCCGAAGGTATGGAAAACTATCGGCGATGTTGCACAGAAAAAAATGCCTTATTCAGAATTTCATCAACGCTTAAAAAAAGCCGAGGAAAAAACACCGGCAAGTTTGCGCCACACCTGGGACTTAAAGAAACAGGATAAAAACATCCCCGCAGAAGAAGTGGATATTCGTATTGATGGTTTGGCTGCTCCAGTTTATATCTCCGCAATGAGTTACGGCAGTCAGGGAGAAATTTCTTTTCGAGCCTACGCGCAGGCAGCCAAAGAGCTAAATTTTCTCACCATGAACGGTGAAGGCGGCGAACTTCACGACCTGATGGGAAAATACTACAACAATCGTGGTCAACAAATTGCGAGCGGTCGTTTCGGCGTCAATGCCCGCATGTTGAATTCAGCAAAATATCTTGAGATAAAAATTGGACAGGGAGCCAAACCCGGCGAGGGTGGGCAGCTTCCCGGCTTTAAAGTAACAGCAAAAATCGCCCAAGCTCGAAATACAACACCGAACATCGAACTGATTTCACCGAGCAACAACCACGATATATATTCGATAGAGGATTTAGCGCAACTTATCGAGGAGTTAAAAACCATAAATCCGGATGCCAAAGTATCGGTAAAAATTCCTGCCATCCCGAATATCGGACCGATCGCAACAGGAATAGCCAAGGGCGGAGCAGATATTGTGACCATCTCCGGTTACGATGGTGGCACGGGTGCTGCGCGAAAGCATGCACTGAAATTCGTCGGTTACCCGGCTGAGATTGCCGTTCGGCAGGCGCATTGTGCACTCGTCGAATCGGGCTTGCGGAATCGGGTTGAAATCTGGGCAGATGCGGGAATGAAATCTTCCGAAGATGTTTTAAAAATGATCGCTCTGGGCGCCAACCGCGTCGGTTTCGCCACGTTAGCCATGGTAGCCATCGGCTGCACGATTTGCCGCGATTGCAATTTGGGAACCTGTCACGTTGGCATCACGGCGCATTTTGATAGCGAACAAACAGCTCTCGAATATGGGCTAAAAAAATATTCACCGCGGAATTATGAAGCCTCTGTTCAGCAATTGGTCGTCCTTTTCTCCAGCCTGTTTACCGATTTAAAAGAACGAACCGGACAGCTTGGTTTTAAAAATTTACAGGATATCGTCGGCCGAACTGATATTTTGCAACAAGTTCGGGAATTGGATAAAGTGGACTGCACCTCACTTTTTCATCAACCGGATTCACAACCCAAATTCCCGCATCAAAACGGTTCAGTAAAACGATTGCGGCGACGAATGACAACGGTTACGCGCAGCATTTCGCAGTTGGTTCTCGAGGAAATCAAAAAAGATTCCAGCCGGATTCTATACGAAGATGATAAAATAGCCAATGTTGACCGGGCGATCGGCACGCACCTCGCCGGAGCCCTCGAGCGACTAAAGTACAATAATAACAGCACAAAATATAACCACGATATCACTCTGAAAATGAAGGGAGAACGTGTTCCCGGCAATGGACTCGGGGCTTTTATCAGCGATGGAATTAAACTGATCGTATACAGTGGCGCACAGGATAGCACGCTAAAATGCGGCAATGGCGGCACAGCCTATATTCTCAAAGGAAGGAATCACGATGGCTTGCGAGTCGATGGTTCGGTCGGTAAATGTTTCGCTTATGGCGCGCAAAAAGGACTATTTATCGTGCAGGGAAATGCGGACTCTCGTGCCGGAATTCGACTCTCGGGAGCCGATGTAATAATAGGTGGCATGCCGCAAAAACCTTTAAATGATGCTACCGGGCACATCGCAGCACGCGCAAATATCAAAGGATTTGCTTTCGAATATATGACTGGCGGCCGGGCGTTGGTACTCGGAGATCCCGGTCCATGGATGTGCGCGGGCATGAGTGGCGGCGTCGTGTATTTTCGCCTCGACAAAAAAATGAGATTGACCCGAGAGGCACTGGAGTTTCGATTGGCCCATGGATCTCTTGTAAAAATTCAGGATTTGGAGAGAACTGATAACCGCAACATTGAAGAATTGCTCAGTGCTTATGAAAAAGCCTTACGGGAAACGCACCAAAATGATGAAGCCGGTAAAATAAAAGCAATGCAGGAAAATATAAAAACGACCTTTGTTAAAGCATCGCCAGTAAAAATATAAAATTAGCTTTTTTTTCCACACCAACCAACCATAGCACCCCCGTGCGCTACCCGAGGATTAGCCACCTCCAGCACGGGGGTTTTTATTTTTAGCTGTTTAGTGTCGGAATGAAAACTCAACCCCTCATGTCATTCCCGAATGATTTTACCGGGAATCCATATTTTGTAGCCTCAATCCAAAATGTATTCCGTCTAAAAACATGACGCGCCAAATGACGAAAATTTGGGATTTTTATTTTAAGCTGTTTGGTGTCTGAAAGAAAACTCAACCCCTCATGTCATTCCCGAATGATTTTATCGGGAATCCATATTTCGTAGTCTCAATCCAAAATGTATTCCGTCTAAAAATATGACGCGCCAAACGCCGACGAAAAAAAATGACGAAAATTTAGGATTTTTATTTTAAGCTATTTATAAACTCGAAAGTTGGCGGTGCGCACCAAAGAGGAATCACTCCATTCATTTGGCTGCCACGCGCGCACGTAAATCATCGGGTCGCGTTCACTAAAATCCATGAGCAAAAACAGGTACCCCTCATCCGAATATGTGGTTGAAGCATAACTTTGGCGCATTTCCACACCGTACACATTCTTGGCGTTATTTTTCTGCACGATATCGAAACTACCAAAATCGAGAAAGATGTCTTTTTGCGAATTAAACACTGTGCGCTGCCGCGAAAGGTATTTTTCTTTGGTCAAGCGAATATATTCATAATCCGGTTCATTGCCAAACTTATGAAACTGCACCGTGTTTTCCGGTAGAATTTTGCGTTCGATTCTGCGGCCAATCAGAATAAGTGCATCTTCTGCGAACATGAGATCCACTGTTTCGATAGTGCGGGTTAGATAAGCGGTGCGGTATTTTTCAATAAACTTTATTATCTGATGACGTTGATTCCAGTCGCGACCAAACTCTGATTGCTTGACAAATTCATTGTACAAGTTTTCTGCTATACTTGTATTAAAATCAATAAGTTCACCGTTTTCTGCGAAATCCAGCACCAGGTACTCGGTGGCTTGTTTGTTGATGGTCGCGTAGTTGTGCAGCATGCGAATCTTGCGCAATTCGTAACCGGATTTGGTTTTACACACTTTCGCCTGAATGGTTTTCGACAGGACTTTAGGGTGGTTGTATGCTATGTAACTTTGGATTTTTTCGTTCAAAAAAGGATCATTTTTATATTTCTGCCGGATTTGTTTTTTATCACCCGCGGTGACAACGTCCAAAAATTCAGCAACTGATTGAGCAACTTTTTCAGTAAGCGGGATGTCGCCTTCGTATTCCAGCTTCAGATTCCAATTTTGTGTTTGCACTTTCTGTGGTTTTACCAGAACATCCCGTTCGCTTTTCGTCGTTAACTTGAGTGTTTTCACCGCATCAAACACCGGTTTATCGACCACATTCCACAAATCGGCGATGACGTTGTATTCATCACGGGCATCGTAATAGGCGTATTTTATGTTGAGCTTTAAATTCTTAAAAGCAGAAGAAGCGCCCAGCAGGTGAAAGGTTGCAAAGCCATCACGGCCTTGCACAGAAACCTGGTTCGAGCCGTCCCAAAAAGTGAAATCGAGCAGAGCAACCGGCAAAGCGGCATGCGTAATTTTCACGGTGATTTCACGCTCTTTTACAGCAATTTTTACATCATCCACAAGTTCGAAATGGATTTTTGAAATAAGGCTATTGATGCGCTCGGGAATTGTGGTCGTAAAATTCATTCCGTTGTAAACCACATTCTGTTCAGGCAACGAGTTGAGCAACAGCATGGAAAAATAATACAACTTCAGCGAATTGGCGCACTGGCCTACCCTCTCGTTCTTCTCTGCATTTTGAACGAAGTCACTAATCAACCGCTTGCGTTCGTCAAATACTTTTGCCACCTCTTTTTTAGACAAATAACAAAACACTTCGATGCGCCCATCCGCCATTGGCTTTTTGATGGTTTTTACATTTTTTAAAGTGGCAGTGCTGTGAGTTTTCAAAATGGATTTGACGTTGTCATCCAGATTTCCGCTCGACTCCTGAATCTTGAGCTCAAAAGATTTCGCCACCCGAACAGCGATCTGCTCGGTCAATTCTTCCAAAGCCCGGTCCCGCGCCTCCCGGACGTTTGAAGAGACGCCACTACCGTAATAATAGTCGGTGGAATTTTTGATCTGCTCTTTGGTCTGAGCTTGGATCAGGTTAAATATCATGAGCAAAAGTACGATTTGAAATTTCATCGGGATTTTTCCTTTTCAGGTTCTGTTTCCATTTTTTATCTGCTCTCATTTTATCGAACTGGTAAATTTTAGGAATCCATCGTCGTGGTGATTTTAATAAATCTGTACTTTTGCGCACGAACCCACCCCTAATATCAAAAAAAGGCTGCGCTTTTTTTGATATCGTCCCCTCCAAGGATGGGATTTTGTGTGTGCTGCGCTCTTACACATATCATTCCATCCCGGGAGCGGATTTTTAAATTCCCATCCAACGGAGGGGACGATATCGAGTTCGTTAAGAACTTGATATCCGGGGTGGGTTCTGCGTAACAGTCGAAGAGGTGGGTTCACTGAATCAAGCTCAATCTTCGCTCTGCAACATCTCATCCACAACCCTGTTCAACTCCCACAAAACACCCTCCATATTTCTTTTCACATCCACATCCAAAAAACGTACTACACGAACACCCAACGACTGCAGCCTCTGCTGTCGTCTGTGGTCGTATTCGGCTTTTTCCTGATGGCTCTCGCCATCGATTTCGATGGCCAGCATCAGGCGTTTGCAATAAAAGTCCACGATGTATTTGTCGATTGGCTTTTGCCGGTCAAAATCGCAGCCGTGGATTTGCTTGCCATTTATCCGTTGCCACAACACCACTTCGGACAGGGTGCTCTTTTTGCGCAAGTGGCGGGCGCGTTCTTTCAGCGCCGGGTCGTATGGCAGGATTTTGTGGCGCATTTTGCTTCCTTGGTTATTTGCTTTGGTTTTGGTATTGTGCCTGAGTGCACGAGCCCACCCCGGATATCAAAAAAAGGCTGCGCTTTTTTTGATATCGTCCCCTCCCGGGAGGGGATTTTATGTGTGCTGCTCTTTTACGCATATCACCCCGATTTTAATTCCCATCCAACGGAGGGGACGGTTGCAAATTCGTCCAGAATTTGTGACCCGGGGTGGGTTCTGCGTAACAACATAAGCACTTATTTTTAATGCTGGTTCCCAGGCTCCAACCTGCAGAAAAATAATACGGGCGGCTGGTGCCCTTCGACACTCGCTCAGGAATAAGCACCCGGTCGGCGTCCCCAATTGCGGAATAAGATAGAGCAACAAATCATATGTCAATGTCAGAATATTTTCTTTGTCAGCCATGATTTTGATGAAATTATTTTATAAAACAGTTAAAATACCAGAGCAAGCTCCGGACTACAAACGAAAAAAAAATTCCGAACCCGCTACGCGGGTATTAAAAAAAAGCGTAAAAAAAATAAAAAAGGGCTCATAGAACTAATTTACGTTCTGGGAAAGACGGAACCCGTAGCTATAGTTCGTGAAGACGGGATTATTCCAGTCGCGATAAGCGCACCGCGTGATGCCTGCATCGAAGTACCACGACCCGCCGCGCAATACGCGATATTTACCAGAATCCGCTCCTCGAGGGTTGCTCTGTGGGCTGCTGCCATAATAGCCTGAATCATACCAATCATTGCACCATTCCCACACATTGCCGCTCATATCGTGCAGCCCGAGTTCGTTCGCCTGTTTCTGCCCAACCGGGTGTGTTTTCTTGCCTGAATTACTCCCGTACCACGCCACATCACCGGCCGTATTGCTGCCGCTGTATTTAAAACCCCGGCTTTGGTTGCCGCCTCGCGCCGCATATTCCCATTCCGCTTCCGTTGGAAGACGGTAGCCATTTTTACTGAAATCACAGGTGACATTTTTGCCGGAAATCGCATAGCACTTCTGCAAACCATCGCGCTCACTCTTTATGTTGCAGAATTTCACCGCATCAAACCAGTTCACCTTTTCCACCGGAAGATTATCGCCTTTAAAACGAGATGGATTCTTTCCCATAATTTCACGATATTCTTTTTGTGTTACTTCATATTTTCCAATGTAAAAATCGCTCACTGTCACCGTATGCACCGGTTTTTCATCGGAACTACCATCGCCGAAAGTATCACCCATTTGAAATGTACCGCCTTTTACGAAAACCATGTTTCCACCCGCATCAAACCTGCCGGGTTTTAAAAACCCGGCAGGTTTATTCAACTTCACATCCACAACTTCGGCGCGGCCTTCCGTAATAGTTATCTGTTTCGTTTCCGTGGCAAAACCCGCTGCGCTGCACACCAGTTCATAACTGCCGATCTGCAGGTTCTTCAGATATTTCATGCCTGTCCAGCTCTGCACGGTGCGGCCGTTTTGTTTTAAAACCACCTGCGCTGTCAGGGGCTGAACATTGAATTGCAGCGTGCCGGTTTTGGCGCTGAGGTTGTATGTTTTTCGCACAGCGCTGCCGCGTTCAATGGTCACAGTTTCGCTGGCCGGGTTGTAGCCGTTTTTGGAGAGTTCTATTTTATAACGCCCGGGAGCGAGCTCAATTTGCGAGCGGTTGGAATAATCTTCTTTATTTATCAGAACTTTAGCGTTGGCCGGGGTAATGTTTAAATTCAGAGTGCCGCTGTTTTTAAGGAGAGTGTAAGAAAAAGTATTATTCCTGCCTGCACCCACGGCAATTGTTTTGTCTATTTCCACATAACCGGTCTTCGTGAGTTTGAGCCGGTATTCACCCGGATAGAGAAACAATCCCCTGTCGGTTTCGCCTTTATGCGCGCCATCCAAAAATATTGTCGCCTGCGCCGGACTGGAGCTAATCACCACCTGCTCGAGTTCAACTTCACCCAGAGTTTCGTTAAAAACCACCTTGGTTTTACTCACAGAGATATTTTTATCAATGGTTTTAAAACCCGGTTTACTGACACGCAAGCGGTGGTTTCCTTTGCTCAGATCAACAGGTTTACCGCTTTGGACCGATTTCCCATCAACAGAAACTTGGGCATCTGCAGGCGTTATAAAAATCGTCACCGGCAGCAGATCACCAAGTTTGGGGCCGCCTTTTATTATAATTTTCCACACATCTTTGGAGTTAAGCTGGATCCCGTATTCGGAAAGAATGAGCTTGAGCGGCTGGTAGCCACTTTTAAAAATTTCCAGCACCCGTTCGTCTGGCTGCAGGTAAACCATATCGCGGCCGGGCTGGTCGTCCACTTTGACAATGCCGTTGTAAGACTGGTATACGAAACCGTCCATATCGGAGATCACCTGAATTGCGGCACAGAACCGGCCGTTGGCATCACGCACAGCGGATATTTCGTCGGCAGATTTTTGGGGTGTGCCGGAAAGATTCAATTGGGCCAATTGCGCAAAAGTGGGTGGAATTAAAACAAAAAAGAGTACGGAAGTCAGTGAAACACGGAATATCAGGGTAGAGAATAGCGTTTTTTTCATAGCAACACCGGATTAATAGTTGACTATTGAAATTATAGTAAAATATAAGACTGGTCGGCATTTATTGCAAGGGTGAATTAAATGGAGCATCCCCAAGCCAGTGATCGTGCCAGTACCCACCCCGGACACCAGTAAAAACGCTGCGCTTTTTACTGGTGTCGTCCCCTCCAGGGAGGGGATTTTGAATTCCCATCCCTGGAGGGGACAAGTTGCAAATTCGTCCAGAATTTGTGACCAGGGGTGGGTTTGCGCACATTTCATTTCATGCTGACAAAAGCGCGATTATATTTTTTTGCTCCGGGCACAATTTCACCAATTCATCGTATTTACCAAACTCAAAATCAGCGAAATCAAAGCCCGGGGCGACCGTGCAGCCGACGAGGGAGAACGAATTTGGCAAATCGACGGTGGCGCCAAACCAGATGCCGGCTGGTACGCTACACTGAAAATGTTGGCCGTTTTCAATCCCGGTTCCAAGGGACAGCGTAGTGTAATGACCTTCTGTCGAAATCATGTGAATTGTCAGCGGACTGCCACTGTAGAAATGCCAGAGTTCATCAGATTTAATGCGGTGAAAAAGTGACCGTTGTCCAGATTTTAATAAGAAGTAAATAGCCGTAGAGATGTCGCGATCGCCCGCAAATCGCTGCGGTAAATCTTCCCGGCTTATTTTCTCATCGGAACGGTAAGTTTCACGAAAATAACCGCCTTCGGGGTGGGATGCGAGATTGAGTTTTTCGATCCAGTAATCTGCTGTTTTCATTTTATCTGTCCTTATTTGCTTGGGCCACGGATTGGCACAGTCTAAACACAGTATTTTTATAACCTGTTGTGCAACAAATTAAAAAATCCACTTAAAATGGCCATTATTTGCCATTTTACTGACGCCTGCCTACGGCTCTGAATGTTTTTATCGCATGCACATCAACCTTAGGATATTATGTATGTGGATAACTCATAAATTGTGGTGAACATCCCTCGGATTAGTGCTCTTGACGAGCACAAATCGTCTCCCTTCAAAGGGAGAATTTAAAAGCCCTATTTGGATGGGGATGTCCGGATTTAGACTCAAATATTAAGTTAATACCAATATGCTAAATTCTAGCGGGAGTAACACTTGAAAAAGAAGAATGAGTGTTTAAAACCAAGTTTGCACATCGAGTTAATTTATAATAATTATCCGTGTTTCATCCGTGAATATCAGTGGCCAAGCTATTTTTTAATATTATTCTCAATTTCAATACACGCCTCAGCCGCCAGCCAGAACAGTTTTTCGCGAATGGAAATATCTTTGGTGAATCCGCGCGAATCCCATTCCGCGCCACCGAGAGAATCGCCGCCGTAGAGGATTTGACCGAGTGGCACATTGCGAAATTCCGCGACGGCAAAAAGGGCTGCTGCTTCCATTTCAACGGTGAGACAGCCTTCATTTTTCCGTGCTTCCATTCGTTGCCGGGTCTCGCGATAAAGCCCGGACGTTGTCCAGGTTTTCGTACGGATAAACGGGATTTTATTGCGCGACAGAACTTTTTCGATCGCCACAACGGCTGCGGGATGTGCCTCGACTTCCCGCGAAGGCGGCAAATAGTGATACGAGGCACCATCATCACGCACGGCGGAAACCGGCACAAGCACGTGCCCCATGGCGATTTCGTCATCCAGCACGCCGGAGCTGCCGCAAACAATGAATTTCCGGCAACCACGGGCGATGATTTCCTCGAACATCGCTGCCGCATATGCATCACCAATGCCGGGGTGCAACGCGGCGATTCGCTTTCCATTGTATGCAAATTCCCACAGGGGGTGTGTTGTCAATTCCGAGCGCTGCCGGGCAATGCGGCGAAAAGGTATTTCTTGGGCGAGCTTTGCCAATACATCCTGAAAAAAGCACAGGACACAATACTCCGGGGCATCGATCGCTTTAGTGGTTTCTGCAGGTTCAATGATGGCTTTTTTTGTTGCATCAAATTCAAGAATTGGCACTTTTAGATTCATTTAATTTCCCTCAATTCAATAGACCAGTCGGCGCCAGAGCCAATTTTATATTTTTCGGCAAAATTTTCCATGTTCAACGCGAGCGATAGATCACCCAAACTGTTCACGTAAAGTAAAGGCGTGCCCTGTGGAACTTCTGCAAATGTTGAAACCAACGGGGCTTCAATTTCACACATTTTTTTGTCTTTGTTGTGAATCAACACATTTAAACGAATACCTTTTTTAAGTCCTGCCCGGGACAATAAACTGCTGTCGATATTTGTCCACACGTTGCCGTATTGCACATCGAGAATTGGGATATTTCCGATTAGCTTGCCATCGTGAAATTCTGGTTTTTGATATGCAAACTTAAATATTTCCGGCAGTTGCAACGGACCTACTTCCGCAAAAGTAATTACACCAGCTGCCAATTTTGCACCTGTAAACGCATAAACATCACGGCCATGAAAAGTATGGCTTTGCCAACTGTCCGCGCGGCGATTTCGCTTTTCATCAATTTGGCGGACTGCCGTAATTCCGAGAGATTCTGCAACCAAAGTCAGCGTTCCATTATCCGGCGAAACAAAGTAATGGCCTGAATTTGTTTTGAGTACAACCGACTTGCGATTGGTGCCGACTCCCGGATCGACGACTGAGACGAAAACTGTTCCCGCGGGCCAATACGGTGCTGTTTGCTGCAGACGATAAGCTGCCTGCCAGATATCAAACGCAGGAATTTCATGGGTTAAATCAAATATAGGCAATTGAGGGGAGACGCCAAATGCAACGCCCTTCATCGAGGCAACAGCGCCATCTTTCGTTCCGAAATCTGATTGCAAAACCAGAGCATTTTGCGCGCGTAGCATGATTGTAGAAATCAGAAAAAGCAAAACAGAACTAACTATCCTGAAAAATAATTTCTTTTTGTTTGAATTCATTAAAATTTTTCAATCCAGTTTTTAGTTAAACGACTAAAAAAGTTTGTTGATTTTTTCTTTTAAATGCAACTTATTTCACATTTTGTGTTAATTTTACATGGTGCTTTGCAGCTCGTTGCCACAGAGTCACAGAGATCACTGAGATTTAAAAATGAGAATTGTACTCCGAAAAAAACGTTCGCTTTATAAACTCAGAAAGTTATACTATTTCTTCCGCTTTCATTAAATTTTTCGAAAAATTCTCTGAGACTTTGTGGCTAATATACAATAATATTAAAACCCAGGAGCCGATTAAATGTCCATTCCGGAAGTTCAGATTACCAAAGAAAAACATACTTGTATAGTTCGATTCAATCGACCGCAACAGAAAAATGCCATCAATGAGGCAATGTATACTGCCCTTTCGAAAGGATTGCAAAATGCGGATGCTGACCCCGAAATTCGAGTCATCGTTCTCTGTGGTGGCCAGAATTGTTTTACGGCAGGCAACGATCTGCGGGAATTTCTCGCATCTCCCCCGACCGGAGAAAACAGCCCCGGATTTCAGTTTTTAAAGTCCCTGACAAATTTGCAAAAACCGCTCGTTGCGGCGGTCAATGGGCCTGCGGTGGGAATCGGCACAACACTTTTGCTGCATTGTGACTTTATCTATGCTGGTGAATCAGCCGTGTTCATTTTACCGTTCATCAATCTCGGGCTGTGCCCCGAGGCCGCATCCAGCCTGCTTTTGCCACAAACCGTGGGATTGCGTCGGGCCACCGAAATGTTGATGTTGGGCGAGTCAATCGACGCTCACACTGCGCAAAAAATTGGCATTATCAATGCCGTCTGTCAGGACTCCGAGACTGAAAATATAGCGATGGAAACCGCGAAAAAACTTGCAGGCAAATCACTGGCAGCGTTGCGCCACACAAAAGCACTTTTGAAATCGAATTCAGGAATTACAGTGGAGGAAATGATTTACAAAGAAATTCAGATTTTTGCAGAATTGCTGCACAGCCCGGAAGCCAAAGCTGCGATGACTGCATTTCTATCGAGAAAATAACAATATTCAATATTCAATTTTTAAGGAAAAACTTGGCTATAAATTACATAAATAACAAAATTTTATCGCTTGTGCTATTCGGTTATCCAGTTAACTCAGCTTCGCACAAACCCACCCCTGTTCGCTGCTCATCGGCTTTGCCGTTCGCATCGTTCTGTCCCCTCCAAGGATGGGATTTAGCCTGAGACGGTTTTCAAATCCCATCCCGGGAGGGGACGATATGCGAAAAAGCGTAGCGTTTTGCAGCATATCAGGGGTGGGTTCGTATTTAGCTGAGTTAACTGGATAACCAGGATTGTACTATAATTCCATTTTGAACATTGAGAAATGAATATTGATTGTTGATTATTGAAATACCCTGCGCATCACTTTTTCCCGGAAATTGTGCACACGACAACTTCGGGCCAGGCGAGAAAGCGAAAAGGCAAGGTGTGGTATCCGATGCCGCTGGTAACAATGAGATTACTTTGGCGATTTTTACCGACTTTAAACTTGCCGTAGCTGTACTTTCGACAATAGGGATCGCGGGGCATAACGATGGGCGTTTGAAAGGGCAATGCAATCTGCCCTGCGTGCGTGTGCCCACAAAATGCCACATCAAAATTGCGATTTTTGATATCCAAATAATTGGCGGGATTGTGCATCAATACGATATTGACGCAGCCATTATTTGCAAAAGCCCGCTCAGAATCCGGAAAGCCGGTGAACCATTCATCCAGACCACAAAGGTAAATGCCGTCGAATGGCGCGGGCAAATGGACACCCTCATTAATTAAAAAAGTGATGCCAATTGCCTCAAGTTCACTTTGAATCGTTGCGTCATCCGACCACAAGTCGTGATTTCCCAACACCGCGAAAATGCCTAAAGGGGGTTGTAATTTTTGCAGCGGGCGCAAAACATCATCGAGAAATCCGGGATCGAAATCGACAAAATCACCGCCGAGCAGGATAATATCGGGATTTTCAACCTGAATTTTCGCAATACTGCGGGCGATCATTTTTGGATGGGTTACGAGTCCGGCGTGAAAATCGGAGAGAAAGCCAATTTTTAAAGAAGGGACATCCTCCGGGTAATTGCGCAGTTTGAGAGGATAATTCGTCGTTTTTATATTGTTCTGCAATCCCAGTTTAAACGCCAGCCGAGCCGGCCACGAATTTCTAAATAATCTATTTTCAATTGCTTCAACTCTGGCTCGAAATCGAGGATAATTCCTGCCTCTGCCTAATAATGCCATCGATGTTTTTTTCTATTTGCGAACAAATTTCTGCACAAAATCGGTTTTACCCTCATCGACTTCCTGCCGGTTCAAGTTGCCATTTTCTAATTCGGAATTTAATTTTTTTTGTAATCTGCCATAAAATAACACACCGGATTCAGCCATGCCCGGCACATTTTCCTCTGCCAAATCAAAAAGGAGATTTTCCGCATTGGCAAATTGCCCGACTGATTCGTAATACTGAAAAAGGCGAAGCCGAAATGGCACAGACCAGACTACAGGTTCGACCCGTTTGAGAATTGGTGGTATTTTTAACCGAGCCAAAGGGACGAGCGTCGGATTTCCTGTTTTTACCACTTCAATGAAAAGGGTCGCCGATTTGAGAAACAACGAAGTGGCCGCCTTCTCGTTATTTTGTAAATCGAGACCTTCGGCCTCTTCAGTGAAGAGCACAGCCAAAACATAGGCTTTGCCGGAATCAACAAATTCACCATTTCGCAGCAGCGCTACCAAATCTTCGGTTTCCACATGGCGGAACATCTGATAATTGGTACCAAGCAGTTTTTCACAGGTCGCCGCAATATTCTCATCCATTTCCTTCCAACGTTCTTTCTTTTTATTGGATAAAATGAGACCAAGCGCCTGTGCAAACTGCTCAATCATTCGCATAAAATAATCTTTTTGGATCATGGTGAAATAACTCTATTTGCTCGCACTTTGGCAGGGATGTCGAGACTTTTCAACCCCACATTACTGGATAATTTCAATAGTCTTAATAACAACAGGTTTCAATGGACGATTCCGTTCGTTTGTTTCAACCTGTGCTATCGCATCCACCACTTCCATGCCTTTTAAGACTTTACCAAATGCCGTATATTGCCCATCGAGGTGTGATTTTGTTCCATGCATAATAAAAAATTGGGAGCCTGCCCCCATGCGTGTATCGCTGACCCGAGCCATCGAAAGAACACCGGGCACATGTTTCGTCGTGTTAAATTCATGGGGAATCGCCAAAAGAGGGGCGCCCATCCCATCGTTATTCGGGTCTTTGTCTTTTGAGTTGGGATCACCACCCTGGATCATAAAATCTGCCATGACGCGATGGAATGTTGTGTTATCATAGAACCCATTTAGCGACCGCTCAATAAATGCGAAGCAATGGATTGGCGCTTTGTACGGCAGAAAGCTGACCTCAATATCACCGTGGTTGGTGACAATTCGTGCTTTAAGATTTTTCATTTTCGCGGAGAGAAAATTGAGTTTGATGTCCGCCTTTTCATAAAACGCCAAATCCGCATTGAGCTTCTCCATTTTTTTGAGAATCTCACTTTTTTCCATCTCCAACTTTTGGAGCATTTCCTGATTTTCGGACTCGAGTTCTTCCAACTTTTCATTGGTTCCACAAGCAAAAAACAAAATGAACAAACTGAGTAAAGTCCAATGCAGCTTTTTCATAACTCACCCTTTTTCAATCAAAAATTATTGTTAATAAATCCCGGCTAACATATTGAATTTTTAGATTTATAGCAAGGATTGCTTTCTTGTGATCCGCAATTTTTTTAGTACGAAATTCTCAGGTAAGCACATCCAATGCTTGCCAATTTAACATAATTTTCATAGATACAGATGCGCGGTAACATTCATATTATATTTAACAAACGAATGTTAAATATTGGTTGCATCCCTTGTTTGCAGAACAATATTCCGTTTATTAGTGTACTTGCGGCTGGATCGACAAAATTTTCTAAAATTAAACGAACTGGTTTTTCCAGGGGAAGACCACTCACACTGTGGCCTTGTCAATTTCATTTGACAGGGCCATTTTTTGTGCTGTCCTTTTTGTCCCTCAATTTAAAAGTGAGTCTCTCCTTATTCTGAAAAAATATATTCTACCATATTCCCATAGAACTTGACATAGAATGCTGACTTGTTAGATTATCAAATTACTTGTTAATAATTGTAATTAAAGATTCCCAAAAGTCGGTTTGGCTAACCGACTGCTCTTGCCAGTTTTTTTAATACCACACATTTTAAGGAGACAACCGATTTCCTATTAAACCAGCGGCGCTCACATTCGAATTAAAGTACGAGAGAAGGATAAAATGTCTGGAAAATTTGATTCTCCGAGCAACTATGAAAAGTCGAAAAAACAGGTTGGTTACATCCCAAGAAATAAGGCGACAAAACAAACATACACAAAGTTGGGGTTCAAATGCGGTCTCGAAATTCATCAGCAATTAAAAACCGAGAAGAAACTTTTTTGCCGGTGCCCGGCAGGTATTTATCAGACACCAGATGATTTTAATGCAGAAATCATCCGGCACATGCGGCCAACTCTCAGCGAATTAGGCGAATACGATGGTACTGCATTGATGGAATTCAAGACACGCAAAAATATCACCTACCGGCTAAAAAATGAGAACGCCTGTACCTATGAAATTGATGACACGCCCCCCTTTCCCATCAATCAGGACGCTCTGTCGATTGCCATTGAAATTGCGCTGTTACTCAAATCCAGCATCGTTGGCGAATTGCATATTACTCGAAAACAATATCTCGACGGCAGCATCCCGACGGGATTTCAACGGACGGCCATCGTCGGAATCGAAGGAAGCATTCCTATTTCCGGCAAAAAAATAAACATGATTCAATTGAGTATCGAAGAAGATTCCTGCCGCGAGGTCTCCGATATTGGCCACGAACGCATTTACATGACCGACCGCCTCGGCATGCCGTTGATTGAGATGGTGACTTATCCGGAGATGCTCACACCGGAAGAAGCAGCGGAAGCAGGTCACTATCTGCGATTTTTGGCGCGCAGCACGGGGAAAGTTAGAACAGGAATTGGCGCCGCGCGGCAAGATGTGAATGTCAGCATTTCCGGTGGCACCCGCGTTGAGATAAAAGGTGTGGCACATATTAGCTGGATCCCGCAACTCACGCACAACGAAGCATTTCGGCAAAAAGCATTGCTGGAGATAAAACAGATACTTGCAAATAAAAAATTGGATGAAAAAAAATGGGAGATTTCCCACACGGCTATTTCCGAGCGCAAATTTTCCAATGATACAATTCCGCAAAAGGATATCCGTAAAAATAAATATGCGTTAATTGGTGTCAACCTGCCTGATTTCAAAGAAATTCTGTCTTTTTTCACCCAGCCGGGAAAATGTTTTGCTGATGAAATCAGCGACCGGCTCAAAGTCATTGCCTGCCTGGAAAAACCCAATTTAAGATTCTCAGAGGAGTCAAATTCTGGAATCGATTGGTCGGTTGTGCGTCAGAAACTCGAAAGCCGCGAGAATGACGTGCAATTGTTAATTTGGGGGCCGTATGAAGATATGAAAATGGCGTTGGAAACGATAGCAGAACGCTGCCACCTCGCTTTTGCAGGTGTCCCCAATGAAACACGAAAATCCTTGCCCGACGGAACAACAATTTTCGAACGGGTTCTGCCCGGGCCCGATCGCATGTACCCTGATACCGATTCGGCGCCGCTGCCCATCGCCGAAGAATCGATCATCAGATTACAAAAAAAAATGCCCGCAGATGTTTCCGAAAATTTAAAACAAATGCGAAAATGGAAATTTCCAGATGATGTTTTTGCCTTCATTCTGAAAAAAAATCTGTTCCCGCTGGTAAAAAAAATCATTAAAGATTTCAAACTACACCCGGCATTTGTCGGCACATTATTTGGCCACAATCTGAAAAACATCGAAGGCCGGATTACCCCGTCTTCCATTTTCGAATACGAACGTCTTTACCAGCTTTTTTCCTTTTTAGAGAAAGAAAACCTGCAGCCGGATATCGCAAAAAAAATGTTACCCATCATTTATCAATATCCGAACATGGATTTTGAGTCCGTTCTCACGACTATTGATTTTAAGAAACTGACCGAAGATGAGATATTAGCCTCAATTCCAGATCTCAAAGAAAAATTTGAAGATATTTGCAGAAAAAATCATGGCGCCCAAAATGCCTGGATTATGGGCCGTCTGCGTCCCCGCGCTATCGGAAATATGGAACTGAAAAGATTGTGGACAAAACTGGATGGAGGCGAATGATGGCAGATATTTTTAAAGGTTACAAAGGTGGGGCTTTAGCGGCCTTAAAAAAATATAAAATCCGAGTCTGGAGCGAAGCCCACGTGAGCACGAGCCGCGGTGAGTTCAAGGGCATTATTTTACCACGCTCGGAAAATGATGATGCCAACCACATAGTTTTAAAACTCGCCACGGGATACAATGTCGGCATCGCCATCGATTCAATCGAAGACATGAAAGAACACGGGTACAAAGAAGCCCACTATAAAATTCCGGAAAAAGAATTCCCCACCTCGCCTGACCGGCCCAACATCAAATTATTGGGAACAGGTGGAACCATTGCCTCACGGCTGGACTACCGCACCGGAGCTGTCATTCCGGCATTTTCGCCAGGGGAACTTTACGGTGCTGTGCCGGAACTGGCTGATATTTGCAATTTATCCACCGACAAACTGTTCGCAGTTTTTAGTGAAAATATGGGGCCAAAGCAATACATCACCTTGGCCAAAGCGATCGAAAAAGAGATAAAAAATGGCATCGACGGCATCGTTATCGGGCACGGCACGGACACGATGCACCACACTGCTGCGGCTCTTTCTTTTATGGTGCAGAATCCCCCGGTGCCAATCGTGATGGTCGGTTCGCAGCGCTCATCCGACCGCCCTTCTTCCGACGCTGCGCTCAATTTAATTCATGCCACTTACACTGCCGCCGAATCTGAAATCGCCGAAGTGATGGTTTGCATGTTCGGCCCAACCTCGGACGAATACGGCTTGTTGCATCGCGGAACCCGGGTGCGAAAAATGCATTCATCTTACCGGTCAACTTTCCGCACCATTGGCGATATTCCGCTGGCGATGGTCGAACGGGGAAAAATTACACACTTGCACAGCACCTTCGCCCGGCGGCGCAACGACCGCAACGTAAAAATTATTGCAAAATTTGAAGAACGCGTCGCCCTGCTTTACTACTATCCGAATATGCATCCGGATATCATCGACTCGATGGTGGACAATGGCTACAAGGGCATTGTCATTGCTGGAACCGGGCTCGGACACATGAACAAACCCGTTTATCCGGCCATTGAGCGGGCGACGAAAGCCGGTGTAGCCATTTATATGACCGTGCAAACTTTATGGGGATTTGTGCATATGTTCGTCTACGAAACCGGGCGCGATATGGTAGCAAAGGGCGTAATTCCAGCAGAAAATATGTTGCCGGAAGTCGCGTATATAAAATTGGGCTGGGCGCTCGGTCAAACAAATGATCTCGAAAAAGTGAGAGAACTCATGCTCACGCCTGTCAGTCACGAAATTACCGATGGTGAACCCTACAATGGATATCTCGTCTATCAGGGCGGAATTCCGGAGGTGGAAGAGTTCTTGAAAAAATTTCATAAATAACGTGAGTTCGATATAAGAAGAATTGGGACAAAACGAATTACTTATAGGAAATAGTCCGAAGGCGTCCCGCCGAGGATAACCCACGAAACGCTCGGCGAGACGCCTCCGCTCTATTTTAATTATGCTTGGTAAAGAATGTTACAGCTTACATCGAACTCACGTTAAATAAAAATTTGCGTATTCTGTGCCTCCGCACGGGGTGTTTTTTCGTAATAAATATATTTTCCGGCGATCTGACTTGAAGAACGAAACTTTTTATAGCCTGAATTATTCATAAACTGGTAAAAATGTGCCTGGCACTTCTACAAGTTACAAAAACACTTAAAAGTTACTTTGCTTAGTTAAATTTATAAAAATCAACTAAGTGCCAGGCACATCCACTGCGCTTTATGAATAATTCAGGATAGGTTTCATGTTTTAAACAGGCAAATTGGAATAGTGTACGGTTCTCCAATTCGCTCAGCAACTACAACCCCTTGGTTTTAAAAAACTTCCTACGAATAGCGCTAATAAACGTAAATCTATTTTGAAGCTGAAGCTATTGAATTACCTGGCAAACTTAAAATATTTTTTCGCGTAAATTCGTGCTATTCTTTTGGAAAATAGCCTTAATGCTTGCTGAGCCAATTGGATAACCAGAGGAATAGTGGAAAATAAAATCGGTTCCTGCACCCAATCGTCATGAAAATATCAAATTATATAACTAAATGTTGCTCGATTTGACGTTATCCAAACCATATCTTTTGTTGCCATTTAACCTTTTGTTCCTTAATATCTTGGTACGATAATTCATCGCGTTTTACTACGCGACGAAATAATAATTTTGAAAGAACTAATAACAGGTCACCAACCGGGTTAAATTAGCAGGGTACAATGGACAAAATTAAAATAGCCATTATCGATGATGAACCCCTCGCACGCAAAAAAATCGCCAATTATCTGCAGAAAATTGAGGATATGGAAATCGTCGGTGAATTTGCAAATGGCAAAGAAACTTTGCTGCACCTGCCTTCGCTGCAGCCGGACGTGGTGTTTCTCGATATTCAAATGCCGGAAATTGATGGATTTGAAGTCCTGCAAAATTTAACCATGGATATTTTGCCGATTGTCATTTTTGTCACGGCCTACGATCAATATGCCATATCAGCATTTGAGCATCATGCGTTGGATTATCTGCTCAAACCCTTCGATCTGGAACGGTTTGAGAAGACATTGCGCAGAATCAGGGAACAATTAGCACAAAAGACTGGAGCTGAACTGACGCAGCGCCTGCAACAGCTCGTTGGAGAAATTCAACGGCAACCACGCTTTCTCGAACGTGTGATGCTCAAATCCGGTTCGGATATTTATTTGTTAAAACTAAGTGATGTTGACTGGATTGAAGCGGCAGGAAATTATCTAAATTTGCATGTTGGGCGAAAAGCCCATCTGCTGCGCGAAACGATGACAAATATCGAAAAGAAACTCGATCCGGCCGTTTTTGTGCGCATTCACAGATCGCAAATCGTCAATATCGAACGCATCAAAAAATTGCAATCGGATTGGCACGGGGACTACATTATTTTGCTGGAAACCGGGCAGCAATTAACCCTGACAAGAACGTATAGAGATAATTTACTGAATCGTTTTTCCGGTGGGTGAGCAGTCGATTATTCGGGGATATTTGTTGTTTGCCAACGGCACATGCGGGTCATTCCGTTAAAAAGACGGAATTTGGGAAATTCCGCGTTACGGCCGTTCACTCGCACACGGTAACCCTTCCAATGGTCCAATCCCAAATCCTGCTGCGGCAATCCATTAAAACATTTTGCCTCAGGATTGTCGCATTTCCAATCCATGGGTACCACTAAAAGATAATTACCCGTCGTTGGATTTTCTGCCCGCAGGCCTCTTTGCAGTTTTTCATCAAGTTTAAACCAGTAATAAGATCGGTCGCCACCAATTTTTGTGGAAAATTTTCCATCGTTCTGTAAAATCAATGTTATGTGATTCGACGTCAGCTCAATTGAAATTGGATCGTCGACTGGCACCTCGATATTATTCAAAAAGATGGATTTAATGTTGCTGACATTCTGCAAATCGAGATAAAATGCCCACAATTCATCCGTTTTTTCACAGATGATTGGTGGATCCTGGAACAACTCGATCAGGCGCTGCCTTTTTGCGGAAGCGGCCTTGCCCTTAAAAGTCACTTTGTGTGTCTTGACTTCGGCTAACAAATCCACCTCATGCCGGCGTGCACGCATCGCCTGCAATTCACCATCCTGCAAATGATCAACAGCGGAAGGTCCTGATGGCCCGATCAGCATTCTTTCAATATCCGGATCAATTTTTATATCGCTGTGATCGTACTGAAAATTGAATGTAGATTCAATATCAAAAGAAAGCGTATGCTGTCTTTTGCGAATTTTGTAGGTATGGCTTGGTTGCAATGTTCCCGGACAAATCAAATAAAGCTGATCCGGTTCTGCCGGGATCATTTGTTCCAGGGTGTATTTGGGAAGATGGGCCTGCAAACTGTAAAATCGCAGCGACGATACCCCAAAAATAAATTTATGTATCTGTTTTTGCTCCGGAAGAATGAGCATTGGAATGGTGAAGGCGCGCGTAATTTCCGGTTCGCGCAATGTGAATTGTGCGCAGGCTGCTCTGCGATCCGGAAATGGAATTTTCAGTACCTCCGCTTCACTGGCAAATATCGGATCGTGCAATTCCCGGGAATCACCCTGTAAAGTCTTGTTTTTGATGAAATGTGCGGCATCTGCGTCAGGCGCAACTTTTTTACATCGGGCTTCCGGAAGTGTTTTTTGCCAGGAAAAACAGTCCGCAGTAAGCTGTTTAAATATATAAATTTCGCTTTTTATTTCTTTTTCAGGGAGAAATATTTGGTTGCAAAATGCTTCTTGAACAGGTATTTCGACTTGCCAGCAGCGCGCTCTTTGATCCGGGATTTGAATTTTACGGCAATGGGCTTCGTCGTCGACAATCTCCGGAATATAGCTCCGTGCCTGAGTCAAGCTCTGGAAAGGTTGTTGATTTATATTATGATATACAGATTGTTTGTTTGGTTTGAAAGAAATGAGGTGAGCCGGCAAAAGAATGCCAAATTCAATCTCCCGATACGGCCGCTTGCGCAAACGCATAAAATAAACGCGTTGCACAGAAGCGGATTGCATTTTTCCTTTCGGAACGGTACGCAGGGTATTTGGCCGTGTTCGACGACTGTTCTGTTTTACGCCAATCGGAAAATCCATAGGGATCGATCTCAGCTTTCTTTGGCCACAATGTGCAAAGGGGGATCAAATAAGTGTTACTGCATTTCGCTTTCGACGGCACTGGGAACTTTCTCTGCAGGCCGCGTGCGTCGTATCGAAGGATTCTCGTTGTGGAATCGCTCTACGATTTTTCGAATCCGCTCGAACGGCTCAAAAAGTTCATATTCTGTGGCGAATTTTTTAATCCCTTCCTCAATCTCGGCCGTTCTTTCCTTCTCCCCTTCAACAATTTTTTCAATAACATCGGGAGCTTTTACGAGCGCCAGGGCTAAAGTTTGAGATTTAGCTACTTTTTCCAGAAATGGATTGCGAATGAGGACAACATCCGGTTCTTTTTGAACACGGTTGATGAGCGGATTTCCGAGCACACTTACGTGCAAGTGCTCTTCGAAAACAGCACCATAGTATAATTTATTTTCCTCGGTTGGCCTGATGGGTTCGGACAGATAGAACTCCAAAGGGGCAGCATCTGGTGAGGTCAGCAAAATTGCGCCACGGTAGCGTCCATCTTCGAGTTCAAAAACATCCAGAAAAGCAAGATTAGAAAGTGCCATGAAAAATTTCTCCTGAAAATAAAAGTTACCAGCCTAAGTTACTTGCTAACATCAATACCAACAAAGTCTTCGCACTGAAGTCGAAAAAATGACTGATAAACAGGAATTATATAAGAATATCCCAATGTATTAATAAATTAGTGGAAAATTGCGAGTTTTGCGTAGAATTTTGTTGAACTTTTATGGAATGTGTGAATAAATTAAAAACAATATTCAATTAAAATGGCGGCAGGAGTCTTAGCAATTTCGTTAATTTTGCGCATCAGCGAAGTCAATTAATTGTTGAACTTCATTCTGTTTCGCCTTATCCCCCTGGATTAAAAAATAGGAGAACCATTTGTCTAAAAAGTATTTTAAGCGGTTTCTGTCTTGCAAATCCAGTAGCTGCAATTCAAAAATTTCTTCCGTGATTTGCCGGGTTACGCTCCATTTTTTCTGTTGCCAACTTTGTTGAATACAGTTCTGAAAAGTGGCTTTGGTATTTCGCGCAAAATCTTCGTTATCAGGATACCGGTAAAAACCGTCAGCAAAAACGGTAAACGCATCGAAGAATCGTTTTTCGTCAAAACACTTCTTACCCCACCTAAAATAGAGGCCTTTTTCAAATCGAATATTCGACCGCGAATCCTGATTGAAGCTTTGCGCTGTCAAAACGAATTCATAAGCACGATCAAACGCATTGTTTTTAGCTGAAAAATAGGCTTGATTGTAAGCAAGCAATCCCAACAATTCTGTGTTGTCAATCGACCGGCCGTGCCGATTCTCGTAGGCATAAAGCTGATCGAGGCCAATTTTCAGTCGCTGGTCATCGGGATAATAAGGCAATAAAAAGCGGGAATAGGCCTGCAAACTTTTAAGAATATTAAATCCCATCGGGCTGGTATTTTCAACAATAAATTTTTTGTCAAAATCTGAGAAAATGGTATAAACATGGGTCGGTGTTTCAAAAGCAGATGTTTCCAGGCCCATTTCTTCACAGACGAGGTTGTATAAAATTGTGGCGGAAACACAGTTGAATTTTTTGTGCTGAATGATGTCCAGCAAAGTCGTCGAATCTCGATCGTAATCCCCAAGAATTGTGCTGTGCATGATGGCAAAGATTTTTTGTGCCAAAGCCGGCTTGTCGAAGGAACTGAAATTATAATCACGGATTTTTTGCAGTATATTTTCATACCAATTCAAACAAACCTGCAAGCTATCCGCCGAATCAATTCCCGACAAAATGAAAGCCGCTTCAATATGGGTGAATTTATCGAGGTGGCTATCATCCATATCGGCATAAAGTTGTACCTGTAAACCGGAATTTTCCTGGGCAAAAAGTGATAGATGTGTAAAAAACACCATTAAAATAATATTCGCAAATAAACGCATTCTATAATTTCAATCCTGTCTGCTCACCTTTTTTATATGATTTTTAAATGGAAATGGCTCCACATGAACCATCACATCGAGAATATTCGGGTAATTTTCCATGAGATTATCTTTTACAGTGTGGGCAATTTCATGGCCGTCACGCACTGATAATTTTTCATCCACTTCAATATGCATATCGATGAAATAGCCAAATCCACTTTTTCGCAAACGGCAGGTTTCGAGGTTCATCACCCCGGCTGTTTCGTTGGCGATTTTAACAATATTCTGCTCAATTTCCGGGGATGGCACCTCATCCATAATATCCGCAATGGACAATCGCAAAAGCCGGATTCCGTTAAAAGCAATTATCGCACAGGCTACCAATGCCGCCCAGTCATCTGCGGTTTCAAAACCCTCACCAAAAATCAACGCAACCGATATGCCGATGAAAGCGGCCACAGAAGTGATGGCATCAGAGCGGTGGTGCCAGGCGTCAGCTTTTACGGCAGAGCTTTCAATCTCGTGCCCAACATCATCTACATGGCGAAATAAAAGCTCCTTGATGAGTATGACAACAACAAGTACGGCTAAGGTAAATGGCGCCGGCGCATGATGTGGTTCGGTTATTTCCCGAACACTTTGAATAGCCAATCCAACGGCGGCGGCAAGGAGCGCAAATGAGATGACCATCGCAGCTAAAGATTCCGCCTTCCCATGGCCATAATGATGGTGTTCATCAGCCGGTGTGGCAGCGATTTTCAATCCTGCAAATACGATTATCGAGCTGAAAACATCGAGCATCGATTCGATGCCATCAGCGATGAGAGCATACGAGTGACCAATTATCCCGGAAAGAATTTTAATAACTGCGAGAAATACATTGGCGATAACACCCTTGAGCGTCGCTCTCAATCCTATATGCGAACTCTGTTGTAAACTTGTCGGTGATCGTTTTTCAGCGCTCATATATTCGTATAAATCCTGTGAAATAAATTTTAAATCAATTCTTCTTCAAGCTGCATAAAATCGTTTTTTTTTATTTGAAAATCAACATAAAGCCGCTGGAACTTTTATTTTTTTGTCGAAAATATTCGTCCGAATGCATCAACCTCCGATTCATGAATGCTATATCGAGGGATTGCATTCCCGGGCTATTTCATATTCTGAGGAAAGCCATCGGTAAAAAGGAAAAGCAAAAATTGCCCATCATTTAGACTGGAAATTGAGAGAAATCGTGCGATGAAAAACTTTTTGATTTGGATATCGAAAAATTTTAACAATATTACAACAACTAACAAATTGATAATTATTGAATTTATCCCAAATCCTGATTACGTTTATCCTGTTTTGATAAATTTGTACCAAATAAGTTAATTTCACCTCACAATATTTCGACACCCATGTTCTCGATGAATAAAAACAAACCGAGAAAGGATTGCAATGTTCTGGTTAAAATTTATTGCCAAATTCTTAAAAGCCCTGCGTGCCGGGGATACACCGGGGCAGGTATCAGCCGGTTTTTCACTCGGATTTGCGATTGGGCTCATGCCTTTTTTCACTTTGCACGGGCTCTTTTTCTGGTTGCTCCTGCTGCTTTTTAATGTCAATCTTGCAGCAGGTTTCGTAGGAATTATGTTAACGAGCCTCATCGCCTGGTTTTTCGACCCGCTATTTCATGATTTGGGATTCTTGTTATTAGTTCAAATTCCAGCCTTGCAGGGATTATGGGAATCTTTGTACAACTTACCGATCGCTCCACTCACAAAATTTTACAACACCGTTGTTCTGGGAAGCCTGGTTAGCGCCCTGCTATTTCTTTATCCCATCTACATCGCGATGAAGAAATTTATCGTTTATTACCGGAATACGTTGGAACCCCGTATCCAAAAGTGGAAAATTGTACAGCTCATCAAAGGATCCTCGTTGTACAAATGGATCGATAAACTGCAAAGAATAGGGGAAATCTAATGCGAAAAAATGCCCTGATTTTTATAATTGTCGTGGCGCTTTTCAGTGCCGCTCTGTATTTCATCACCCAAAATAAATATCTCGAAAGGGCCACTGAAAAATCCGGTGAGCTCATATTTGGCGCCCGGGTTGAAATCGACGCAATGCACTTTAGTTTGTTCGATTTGCAATGCGGCTGGGACCGTTTACAAATTGCTAACAAAGACAAACCAATGACCAATCTCATCGAAACCGGGGAGGCCAATTTTAAACTGGAATTCACACCTTTGTTTTGGAGGAAGGTAATTATAACCGAAATGCGAATCGAAAATGTGCAAAGCGGGACAGCGCGACAATCGAGTGGCAGTTTGCCCCGGAATAAAGCAGCAAAAGCGAAAAAATCTGGCGTATTTGCAAAGACACAAAATGCGCTCAAAGAGGAAATGCACGCTCTGCCCGCGCTCGAATTTGCTGAATTAACCCGGAAATTAAATATCGATTCCTTAATCCAAATAGATAAATTACAGTCCGTTGCCGGCTACAGTTTATTAGCGCAGGAAGTAGATAGCAGCAGCGAATTTTTCAGTGCAAAACTGAAAAACCAGAACTACACTGAGCGGATTAATGCATTAAAGAAAAAAATTGATGCGCTGAACATTGATAAAAATATGGATATCCTCAAAATACAAAAAACGCTTGCAGACCTCGGTGCAATTACAAAGGAAGTTGATAAATTACAAAATGATATCCAGGCTGACAAATCAAGTGCACAGGGCAGCTTCAAATCTGTTACAGAAAAATATGATAATTTAAAAAAACAGGTGCAGGCCGATATATCGAAAGCAAAAAATCTGGCTCGGCTGAAGGAGCTGGACACCCGGGATGTCGGGTTGCTACTTTTCGGTGCGCCGTTAATTGAGAAAATCGAAAACTTACTGCATTATCTCAACCTTGCACGGCGTTATTTTCCCGCTGCCGCCATATTATTGGAATCAGAAAAAGAACCGGAACCGGAACGATTTGCCGGGCAGGATATCTATTTTCCATTTCATCACAAATTTCCAGATTTCCTCATTCGAAAAATACTTCTAACTGGATCAACTGGAAAAGAGAATTCAAATGCTTACAATGTTTCCGGAAAAATTTTCGGCCTGACGAATCAGCCAGCCGTATTCGGAGAACCGACGAAAGCTGAATTGGAAATTCAAAAATCTGCCGGAAATGGCTACAAAATACGCTCCGTTCTTGATCACGTGAGCGAAATCGCCAAAGACTCCGTCTGGATTGATGCACAGGATTTCAGGTTGGGTTCGGTGAAATTGAAAGAAAATAAAAATTTACCAACGGAATTGGTCGCGGAAAAAGGGGATCTGAATTTTACCGGATTTTTGCGCGACGAGCAGATGAACTTAAATCTAAAAGTACATGCGGAACCTGTTCAGTTTAAATATGCGCAATCAGATGACAATCGAATTTCAAAAACTATCCGCGAGGTGCTCGATGGCGTTCGTGTCGTCGAAATCAGTGCGCAACTTAAAACCGAAAATGATGACCGCGTGCTCAAATTGAGCTCCAATATCGACAATGTACTGTCACAAAGATTAAAAAATATTTTAGATAAAAATGTAACAAAAGCCCGGCAGGATGTAGAAAATCGTGTACAACAGGAAGTGGCTGCAAACCGGGAAAAAGCGGATGCTGCACTTGCTGGATTCAAATCTAAAGTCGATGAAGAAATGGCTGTTTTAGAGAACAGGATTAAAGCAGAAACCGATAAATTGGCGGCTAAAAAGAAAGAGTTGGAAGTAAAGCTGGCAGAGGAAACAGGCAAAGTCCAAAGCGCAGCTGAGAAGGAAAAAAAGAAACTCGAAAATGAAGCAAAGAAAAAACTGGATGGCCTTTTTAACAAAAATAAAAAGGATGATAAAAAACCTGAAAATGATGGGTAAGTTAAGCCAATAATTATACGCTGCCATTTTCATTTAAATAAAAAACTGGTGTATTTGTGACAAACTGTTAAATTTAAAAGTTTGAAAAAGGAATTTTGTGACTAACGGAACTGAGAACAATGAATCTTGTGCGTCTGATGTCGGTGGACATGATTGAGCTGAATTTAGCGCCGCCGGAGGAACCACCGGACAATCCTGAATTAAACCTCGAAAAATGGCAGCAAAAACAAAAAGAGAGCTATCTTGAAGAGTTTGTCAACATTCTGGATAAAGATAATTTTGTGCTGCATAAACGCAAATTACACAAAGATTTCGTGAACCGGGAACGGCAAGCCAGCACCGCCCTGGTCGACGGACTGGCCATTCCCCATGTTCGGTCGCGATATATCCGCACCCCTGTGGTTGGCTTTGCCCGCTCGGATGAAGGCATTAATTTCCAAGCGATCGACCAGGGTTTATCGCACATTTTTTTTATAATTGCTACACCGGCAAAAGTGGGCGATCTGCATCTGAAAATATATAAGCAAATTGCTACCATGTTCCGCTTCGACGGCACTTACAATGAATTTATGTGGCTGACAAAACCCGGAGAAGTTCTCCGGATTGTTCGCCAGTTTGATTAATGAGAAAATATGTCTGAATTAAAAATTATCGGCCGACGGCCAGCGTTTGAGGCGCTTGAAGCTGATTTACCCGTAACCAGAATTTTATTGCTCGATAGCGCAGAACGGCATTTTGCCGCGAAAATTACTGAGTTTGCCCGAACCAAACGTATCCCGGTTAAGCGCGTAAACAAAGATACGTTGCTGCGGCAAAGTGATGGGGAAAACCACCAGGGAATTCTTTTGTTTTTAGATGGTTTACCGTCTTTTTCAATGAAAGATTTGCTGGACAAAGTCAAATCAAAAGACAAACCGTCGGTCGTGCTGCTGGATGGGATTGAAGATCCGCACAACTTTGGGGCTATTTTAAGAGTAGCCGATGGCGCCGGAATTGACGGCGTCATTATTCCCAAGCGCCGATCGGCAAAATTATCGCCGGGAACGATAAAAGCAAGCGCCGGGGCCGCGCTGCACGTGCCAGTCGTTGAAGTGCCCAATCTCGTTCGCGCTATGGATGAACTACAAAAAAATGGCTTTTGGCTGGTTGGCGCAGATTCGGAAGGGGAATCCGGAATTTGGCAGCTCGATCTAAAAATGGCAACCGGTTTTGTCTTTGGCCGCGAGGGACAAGGCCTGCACCGGCTGGTTAAAGAAAAATGCGATTTCCTCACCTCCCTACCTATGCACGGCAAGGTCAACTCTTTAAATGTGTCTACGGCTGCGGCCGTTTTCTTTTACGAACGCGTGCGGCAGCTTCAGAAGTGATGTAAATAGGCACCAAAATCGATGTGAAAACCCACCAATTATTATTCTAAAGCGAAAAAACAATCCAAACATAAACTCCTGTTTTTCCATGTATTACGCAATCATCATCATTGTGGCACCAGATTTGAATAAAGACAAGGCAAGCCATAGCCTACACTCACTAAAAGGCAAGGAGGCCATGATGAAAAGTGCATTTAAAATGATTGTGATTAGCTACCTGGTAGTTTATTACCTCATGACATCGGGTGTCTTAATTATTCATTTTGATGTAAACGAAATTGCTGACTCGCTGATACGGGCTATCGACAGAATTGGTGAAATATTGGACAAACAAGATGCCGCGAATTCAGACGATCCCACATTAGCGGAACCCGAAAAAAAACGACCGAAAAATGACACAAGCGGGAGCAGATGAAATGACAATTAAGGCCGCGCTGCTATCACATGTCAAGTGGTGGGTTTTCTCCCCAAAATATGGGGGAATTCCCACCATTTTTATTTAATCCTTGAATTGGGGAAAAAATATAATTTTATTAGAATCAATATATTAAACTGATTATCGTATCTGGCACATTTTTCGCAATATTTAAATTTATTATCAGCGCTTCCCTCACTTCTCTTTCTAAATCAAGATTAATTCCGAACTCGATAAAACAAACAGCCTGAAACGCTGATACACCTGCCAAAGCTCTTTGAAAAATGGCAATTAAAACGAGTATTTTTTAATCGCTATTTTATTTAATAGTGTGAACTTGCAGCACGCTTTCATCGAACAATTTAATCAGATCTAATAATGGGGCTATTATGATCCGACATAGTGCAAGACCAACCCGGCACCTCATGCATGATCTTTTGAGCAGCACCATCTCGATGCTCAGTTCCGATTCAGTGCTTTTATTGCATTTAAATGGAAAAGAAAATCATCTGACTTGTGTCTATTGCAGTGAATGTGCCTATCCAAAAACCAACTGCACCAGCAGTTGCTCAGTTGGTTTGAACGAACTGCCGGCAAAGTTGCAAACCACACTGAGAAAGCCGGTAAATCCATTTCCTGTACTCACCTACAACGCATTACCGCTAAAAGGAATATCCACGACGAGAGATGATTCAAACAAACTCTTCTATCCCATCAAAAATGATCTTCACCGAATAGTTGGCTTCTTGCTGTTTGAATCATCAGATCGAATTCTGGAAGATAAAGCACGGAAGATGTTGACTGAATCTGTGGCCAATATTTGTTCATCGTTTCTGGGGGAGGCGGAAGCGAAATGGGATGCAGGAAGAACGACGCAAAAATTAGAAGTTCTATCACGGGTTAGTGATAAATTTCTTGCAGAACCTGATGGCATTTCAATTCCCAAACATTACGATTACCTTGGCCGACAAACAATTGAGCTCCTGGATGCGGAATATTGTAGCCTTTGGTTCGTTAAAAATAAAAGAGCAACCTTATGTGCTGGATTTACCAGGTCAGGGAAATTAACAAAAACAATATCGAAAACCGTTAATTTGGATGGCTCGTCCAACAACTTACTTGGGACTGTTCTCAGGCATAAAAAATTAATCAATGCGCAACCATACTCCACTGATAAATACGGCAGTAATAATCCGGAAAATCCTAATCAATATTTGCAATCGGGAAAGATTTATTCGGCAATTGCGAATCCGATTTTTGGTACCAGGGAGCAGCTGGATGGAATTCTGATTGCTTATAACAAACTCGATAGCACCGGGAAAGCCGGTAAAAATATCTATTTTTCAAAAAACTTCGATGAACCACTGCTACAAATATTCACTTCTAAAATGCAGGTATCCCTACAAAGATCGCAATTAATTGACAAGCTTAAACAGCATCAGTTAATTGTGAATTCCACACCGGACCCGGTGATTATCAGTTCCAAATTCGGGAAAATCATTTATATGAATCCCGGAGCACAGACCATGTTCGGCGATTTAATGGGAAAAAGTATAACGCAAGCTTACTACTCTGATGACACGAATTCAAACCTTGACAGAGCACGCGATATTAAGGATAAATTACATGCGAGTGAGGACGGCAACATTTCAAACTATGAGACAATCTTGTGCAATAAAAAGGGAGAGCCGGTTTATGCCGCCCTTTCTGTGAGCATGGTTTCGGATGAATTTGGTCGATTTAACGGCAGTATCGGCATTGCAAAAGATTTAAGTAAATCACGGGCTTTATTGACTATTGGACAAGCATTGCTGACCTCAAAAAACTCCGACTTATTATTGGAACAAGTTACAGCATTCGGTTTGCAGATCCCCAAGTCAACCCGAGCCTATTTTAAATTATACAATGAGCAAGAGCAAACTCTGGAATTTCAGGCATTGAGCTCAAAAGACCGGACAGAGAAATGTCCGGATATCGGCACACCAGCGGACACCGGTTTTACTGGTCATGTTTTCATGAATCAGAAACCCTGTTATTCAGGGGATGTCCATTCTGACCCCGAAATAAAATGGAATGCCATCTTCCCGTCCGTGCGCTCAAAAATAGTAATTCCAATTACTTACCACGATAATGAGACAGGAAAATCCCGTAAACTTGGTGTGTACAGCGTCGATAGCGCTGAAAAAAATGCCTTCTCCCAGGCCGATGTGTCCTACCTCGAAACATTAGCAAATCAGGCAGCTGTTGCATTATACAATGCCAACCTGCTTGAAACTAAGAACCGGGTAATTCAACGGTTGAGAGCAGCAGAACGGGTGCAGCAAACAACAGTCAGCAGTCAAATTGACAATGAAGTTGTTTATGAAAGCCTGCTGGATGCTGTCACATCGGACCTCGATTTTCAATTCGCCTGGATTTCTCTCATCGACAAGAAAAAAAATACCATCAGTAGTGTCCACGGCCGTAATGTGGATAAAGAATTTCTTCATTTGGCGGTCCACTCACTGGACAGCAAAGATATTCAGGCATGGGTTGTGCGCCATGGTGAACAATTTTATATCGATCACTACGATGAACGGCTGGATGAATATATCTATAATAAATTTGGTCACGATAAATATGTGCGCCTGATAACGCCCCTTTTGAAAGGATCGGAAATTATTGGGACTTTGGAAGTTGGATATTCAAAAGAATTTCGCAAAGTGATCACGGATGATGAAAAACGCCTGGTTGAACATTTGACAAAACTAACAGGACTTTCTCTTGCCCATCGCGATTTGCACAACAAGCTCAAGGATGATATCAAAGTCCGCCTAAATTTACAAAAACAATTGGACGCGCTCAACGAAGCCAGTATTAAATTGCTAAACGTAGCTACTGAAGATGAAGCAATCGATCATATTTTTAAAAGCTTAAAAAGTGTTGGATTTGATAAAGGTATGTTGTCGCTGGTCAATAAAGACAACCAGACGATTGAGGGGAAACTTGCCATGGGGGAAAATTGGAAAGCTATACAATCCGATTCCATTTATCCCCTGACCGGAAAAAATATTTGCGCTGCCATCCTTCGCTCGAAAAAAGCTGAGTTTATTGCAAATTGTGCCAAGGATTTGCGCTTTGATAAAAATTTGGTACGCAAGGCAAAAATTAATTCACAATACGTCATTCCGCTGATCGCTAAATCAGAGCTAATCGGTGTCCTGCAAATTGATCTCACAGACAATGATGAAATTAAAAACAAGGACAAAGAAACTGTTCAGGAACACATGAAAGTGCTGCATACCTTCGCCAGCCAATCCGCGATTGCGATTCGAAATATTCATGGACTGATCGCCATTGATCGCCTGGAAACAACGATTGCAGAAACCGCCCACGAATTTCGCAATCCCTTGCACAATATTTTAACGCAGATCGGTGGTTTAAAGGACCATTTACAGGAATCCTATAGCGGCAATGATATCGATAAATATATTCAAATCATTCAGGAAGAAGTCTACCGAGCAAAACGTCACGTCGATAATTCTCTATTTCTTACGGAAAAAACCCGCGTTGGTGTTGGGTGCGATTTTCAGAAGCACTACCTACAAGATATCATCCAGGGATGCGTAGATAACTATAAACTGCGTGCTTTGGAGCGAGGGATAAGAATTGCAGTTCGTGATAATATTCGCCGATTGCCAAAAATTGTTATTGATAAACCTAAAATCGAGCAGGTGTTTAATAATATTATCGAAAATGCCGTGAAATATTCACACTACAGGCAGTTGATAAATATAAAAGGGTATGATAGTGGATCTCAAATTTTAATTGCAATAAGCGATCGGGGCTTGGGTATTCCACCCGAAGAGCGGGAAAAAATTTTTAAAGGATTTTTACGAAGTAAAGCCAAGGATTCCATTCGCTATATTTCAGGGACTGGTATCGGTTTAAAAATCTGCAAAGAATTTATCGATATGCACGGCGGAGAAATAAATGTGGAAAGCAAACCCATGTCGAACAGCCTGCATAAAATACGTGATTATCAGGATTACCAGACCACAGTGAACATTTTATTGCCCAAGGAGCAGAAAAGGAGTTCGAAATGACTCGCGTTTTATTTGTTGAAGACGAACCATGGGGAGTCAATGCCTATTTTCCTGCTTTGCGGCGAAGTCACATCATTTGTGATTTAGCCGAAAGTTACCAGCAAGCCGTCGAGTGCTTAAACAAGCAGAAATACGATTTTATTTGCCTTGATATCATGTTCTCATCCGGCAAGATAAACCGGAAACCATTTGAACAACGTGAGGCCGGATTAAAATTACTCCAGGACATTCGAGATGGTCAGATTCGCAATTGTGCCAAGGATATCAAAACCATCGTACTAACTGCTGTTCCAAGTCATCAAATCGAAGAAAAAATTAAAAACCTCAATGTGCTCCGTTATTTCAAGAAACCTGTTTCTTATGATGAGGTTGTGGGCACATTCCGTCATTTAGCTGCCAGCTATTAGGAGTGCAACCGATGTGCAAAATCCCATTTATTTATAAAAGAGCGCTGCATATTGAAAAAGACGATCTGGTTTTAATCAAACGTGAACAAGAAGTCAAAAAAGCCTGTTCGGCCCTGGAACGTGGATTCTGGCTTTCATTCTGTTGCAGCAAAAAAGTGGGGAAAACTACATTCATTTCTACCATAAAGCATGATTACTTAAAATCACACGCCAACGCTACATTCATTCACGTCGATTTTGCGGCAAAACGGCTTCGCTCCTTTTTTGACTTGCGCCAGGTGGTACAAAATAATATTAAACAGTTTATTCCGGCCCAGGGGCTTGAATCCGAGTTTGAAGAAAAGATATTCTCCTCCAAAACCAGCTTGTCACAATATTTTTTACAACTGAACCGAACACTGGCGAATGATAAACAAATTATATTTGTTTTTGACGGGCTGGAAGCTATAAATAGAAATTTTCTCCACTATATTTTAAATGAACTTTTACGTTTGTCGCATGCATACGACAATGAAAATGATATCCAAAATTTTCAATTTATCATTGCTGGAAGCCTTGGACGATCCGATTTGCAATTGGGGGACGAAATCGTTTTTACTGAATGTACTTTTCGCATTATGCTTGAAGATTTTACTTTTTCTCAGGTAGAAAACCTCATCCGGCATATTGCCTGCCAGATGAAGGTCGCCATACAACATGGGTTTATACAGTTAATTTTTGAACAAACAAATGGCATGGGTTACCTGATTCAAAAAATATGTTACAAAATGTTGGAAGAATCCGTGATCCACAGATCAACATTATCCTTTAGTTTAAAACGTGCAAAAAAAATTATCACCGAAATTCTCAGGGAGGGTGATAGCGTTGTTGATAATATAATCTGGCGCCTGGAAAAAAACGATATTCTTGTTGAAAATTTGGTTCGTGTTATGAAGTCAGGCGTTTTACAGGGGCATTTTTATGATCGTGATTTGCAGCCATTGGTGAGCATTGGCGCACTATCAGAAAAAAATGGCAACTACCGTATTCGCAATCCGTTATTCGAGAAATTTTTCCAGGACTATTTTACCAGCGAGCGGATTGCCGATCAATATTTTAAACAGGGTGACTTTCGTAAATCCCGTGAACTCTACTTTAATGTAATTACCGAGCAAATTGAAGCAAAAAGTGCCTTGTCGACGTTGCAGGCCAACAGCGAAGCAATCACTCAGGCATTGAATACTGCGAAGCCCTACGATGAAATTCTCAACCACCTGAGCTCATCGTTGCGCGGTGTACAAAATTGTTCGATCATGCTGCTCGAACCGGACAAAAAAACTTTAAAGGTGGAATCGTCCGTGGGTATTGAACCTGATGTTCACAACAATTTTCGCCTGAAACTGGGTGAGGGGATCGCCGGAAAAGTGGCCAGCACAGGTCAGTTCCGCTATATTCATGATGTGACAAACACAGTCGAATGCCCCGATTATCTTGGGCAGGCCAGTGCCAAAAAACACAATCTCGGTGCAATGATCGCACTCCCGCTCGAGGTGAACGGCAACGTATTAGGGGTGTTGAATATCACCTTGAGAAAACCGTCCACTTTTAGTGATAGCGAGGTAAAAATACTGGAAATTCTTGCACAGCAAATCTCTCTCATCATTCGAACGCAACCCGTTGAGAACAGGATGTCGCAATATCGTCACTACATTATTTTATTGGAAGAATTAACCCACTTTCTTGATATGAATATCGAATATAATGCAGCGTTCGAGGCCATTTTGGAAACAATTCAGCGCATCACAAACTCGAGCTTCAACTACATACTTTTCCGGGAACAACAAAACGGGCAATTTATTTACAAATTCCACCCGAAAGCACCGGCCCGTCTTTATCCACCACCAGAGTTCCCGGATAAAGAACATGATGTTCTCGGCGGGGTACTGCAATCAGGGGAGACGTTTATTTCGATTAATGCACAAAAAGAGGTGAATTTTCGCCCGGTTTGGAAAAGTATCAAAGCGCTGGTCGTGCTGCCATTGAAAGTTGATGGAGAAATTTTAGGATGTCTGGTTATAAGCGACCGACAACCCGTTCTTTACGATGAAATGCAACATAAGGTTTTTTTGACACTTGCAAATCTCACCTCAACAGCGATCCGAAAATACCGCCTCTATGGATTGGCCGAAAAACAGGCACAGCAAGTCATCTCTCTTTCCGGAATCGGCGATGCTATCAGTCACGAAAAACGCTTGGAAAAAATTCTCGAATTTTCAATCCGTGAATGCCTGATCATAATCGGCCGTCCCAACCGAAAGGCGTTTCTTTTTCTGCAGGATAAAGATCATGATGCGCTGCATATTCGTGCAGCCTGCAATGAAGATTTGACAATGATGAATCTTGAGAAAAAACTGCCACTTTTGAGTTCGAGTTCTGTCTCCCGTGCACTGAGGGATGGCAAGCCAATTATCGAAAATAATATCCATCTGATGCCGAACAAGCTAAAATTAGCCAAAGGGATGAAATCTGAAATTTCTGTCCCGTTATTTTTCCGGGATCAAAAATTGGGAGTTCTCTGCATTCAAAGTACCGAACCGGAGGATTTCGATTCCAACGACAGTCAAACACTGATGACAGTGGCAAGCAATGCCGCTGTAGCACTAACAATTGGGGAATTATGCGATAAGTGTGAGACACAAGTTAAAGAAACTGAAGCGCTGTATAATATTGGCCGCACCATCAACTCCAGCCTTGGAATTAAAAAAGTATTGCGCACCATTTGCGAAGAAGGATTTGCTGCATGTGGCAACGAAGACCGTACTATTTCAGTTTTTCTCCTCGAAAACGGAAGCCTGCTAAGCGGAACAAACGTCTCAATTAATCCACTGAATCAAAAAGTGCTATTCACGCCGGAAGATAAATCCAACAACAGCATCGAGAGCGAGGTTTTGCACACAAAAAAACACCGAATCATTCCGAGAACAAAAAGAAACAAACATTTCATACCCACCACGGAATTGGTGCAATCAGCCTTGCTGGCACCCATCACTTTTGATGATGCCATCATCGGCCTGATAAAAATGGAAAGCAATCGAATTAATGATTTCAATGATGTTGCATTGCGTTTGGTAACCGGATTAGCCAACCAAGCCGGTCTGGCAATACATAATGCACAAACCTCGGAGGGGCTGGTAAAAACTCAGGTTAAATTATCCTACGCCCTGGAAAAAGCTGCCATTGAAGAAGCCATTGCCGGTTTAACCCACGATATTAAAAACATTCTTACAAATATTGCATCTGAAACACAGTGGCTGCACAAACTTGGTCAGGAGCGGAAAATCAAGCAGAAAGATATCGACGCTGCACTCGAAGATATCACGGGCAGCCTCAATCGGATAGAAGAATTCACAACTGATTTAAGCAACCGGACCGAAGGAGAAAAACCCGAATTTTCCCTGGTCCCGGCGAAACAGATAATCGATGAGGCGCTCACATTATTTGGTATCGAAAAATGGAACAAAATCAATCTTGAGAAACCTATTAAAAATGGTGAAATTGAACTCAAAGTTGACAAGGCAAGGATAACGCGCGCTATTTTTAATATTATAAATAATGCAATTGATGCCATGGGTGAAAAGGGAACATTAACTGTCCGTGGTCATGTCGAAGATGAGAAATATATAATCAAAATTGAAGATACAGGTTGCGGAATTGATAACGATAAACTCAATCGCGTTTTTTATCCATTTGAAACGACCAAAAACAAAGGTTACGGCCTCGGCCTGGCGCTGACAAAAAGGATTGTGCAATCGGATCATGATGGAAAGCTGGCCCTGCAAAGCCATAAAAATATTGGCACAACAGTCTCAATTATTTTGCCTGTTCCCAAACAAAAAATAGCAGCCAACTTTAGCAATGGCAAACAAATTACCGCCGGAGCCCAAAATGGACGCCCGGCGCAAATCCTGATTGTCAATGATGACAAAACAGTTTTATCAAAATTAAAACGCCATTTGCAGCATGACGGGCATTTCGTTGTTAGCTCCCAACTTGGGCGCAATGCAGTTAATAAATGCGCGTCCACAAAATTTGATATGGTAATTCTCGATTATCATCTGAACAAAGACAGTTCAGCAACTTGCTCAGCCGATGATTTCGTCGCAGAATTGCGTTGCGCGCTGCCCGGCATACCGATTATTTTAACATCAGCAACCGCACGGCCGCGTGATATTAATATCGCCTTGTATGACTCATTTTTGGTTTTAGACAGTGACTTCTGGTACAGAATTCACCAGGTTGTTTTTCGCTATTTAGCCAATGCGGAAAAGATAAAAAAATTGGCTGCTGTTTAATTTTATCTGATCATCAGCCCAATTGCGCGACATATTTAATACTTAAAGGAAGGAAAATCCACATTTTATGCTCCAAATTTAGAGAGGAAGGATATGATCCCCGACAGAATTTTAATTATTGATGATCAACCGGAAGTCCGGCAAAAACTCGATAAATGGATTACCCATGCCGGCTTCGGGACGGAACATGCAGGCAATGCGGCCGAGGCCCTCGCTCTTGTTGAAACGGTCAATTTTAGTGTGATCTTGCTCGATCTTGTGCTCCCGGATATGGATGGCTATGATCTTCTTAAAAAACTGCACGCTGACTATCCCGACATTTGCATAATCGTATTTACCGGAAAAGGAAATTCCAATACGCCGGAATTAGCCCGGCAAAATGGTGCTTTCGATTTTTTCTCAAAACCAATTGATTTCAATATTCTGGATCAAAAATTAACCTTGGCAATCGAATATTACCGGCGAGAACGTGAAACTTATTATCAAATGCAGGAGGCGAGGGAAAATTATCAATTTTCCAATATCATCGGAAAAAGCGCCGGGCTGCTTAAAGTTTTCGAACAAATAGAAGCATTGGCAGACACTGACGAATCCGTTTTAATACTCGGTGAAACTGGAACCGGAAAGGAGCTTATCGCCAATGCCCTGCACACGCACAGCAGCCGGGATCAAAAACCGCTGATCGTTGTTAACTGCGGCGCCATCCCCGAAAACCTGGCTGAAAGTGAACTTTTTGGCCATGAGAAAGGAGCCTTCACCGGCGCCCAAAGCCGCAAGATTGGTAAATTTGAAAGAGCCCATCAATCCAGTATTTTTCTCGATGAAATCGGTGAGCTCAACGGTATAATACAAACCAAATTTCTCCGAGTACTGCAAGAAAAAACATTTGAACGCATTGGTGGCAAAGAGCAGCTCAAAACGGATGTCCGCATAATTGCCGCCACCAATCGTGACTTGCGCAAAGCAATTGATGAAAAACAATTTAGGAAAGATTTATTCCACAGGTTGGAACGCTTCGTTATTAAAATTCCACCGCTGCGAGAACGTACCGAGGATATTCCATTACTCGTTGAACACGTCATCAAAAAATACAATGGGATTTATGGAAAATCAATTCAAAACATCGATGGGGATTGCCTTAAAAAGCTCATGAATTACAGTTTCCCCGGCAATGTCCGCGAACTGGAAAACATAATTATCAATGCCATGCTTTTTGAAAAAAGCGAATCTCTGCACATCGATGGTATTCATGAAAAAATTTATGAAGCGGCACAGGATGGCAATGATATGGATTTTCAAGGCAAGACTTTCCGGGAAGCACGATTTACATTTGAACGAAACTATTTCGCTCACATCGTTGAGTTGGCTGGCGGAAATATTAGCAAAGGCTCGCGATTGGCACAAATGGACCGGGGGCATTTTCGTGATAAACTAAAAGATCTCGGACTTTATCATAACGGACACGACGGGAACACCTGATTATCTTGCAATTCCTTCCTCCGGTAGCAGGCACCCCGGCACGGTACTCGGTCATGCTCTCTGTGGGTGTCTGTTACTTTTAATTATTTTGTTATTCTCAGAATTTTAATCAATGAATTGCCAGTAAGGCATACCAACCTGATCTATTCATAAACTGATAAAAACATGCCTGGCACTTCTACAAGTTATGAAAGTCATTAAAAGCTACTTAATTTTCTGGTTATCCAGTTAACTCAGCTAAATACGAACCCACCCCTGTTCGCTGCTCATCGGCATTGCCGTTCGCATCGTTCTGTCCCCTCCAAGGATGGGATTTAGCCTGAGACGGTTTTCAAATCCATCCCGGGAGGGTACGATATGCGAAAAAGCGTAGCGTTTTGCAGCATATCAGGGGTGGGTTTGTGCAAAGCTGAGTTAACTGGATAACCGAGACTTTGTTTAGTTAAATTTATAAAAATCAACGAAGTGCCAGGCACATCCACTGCGCTTTATGAATAATTCAGGCTAATAAAATAATATTCGCTACCTCATTGTATTCAATAAAAGACACACACAAACTAATAAGATATTTGTGTGTGTCCTTTCAGTTTTCACAGCGTGAAATACTGGAATCTCCTGACATTTAGCCCGGATTCAGGGAGCCCACAGTATGCAAAAATATGCAACCCGATATGACAAATGCAGCGGAGCAGAAAGAAAATCAGTGAATATCTTACTTTTTGCATACCAGATTATTTGCGATAAAATTGATTTGAAATCTCGAAATCATCTACAACGAAAACAATATCCTTTCCTCGAACACACCGCTTATATTTATTGCATTTATCGACTTTATAACCCATATTGAATTAACCCTGCCGCAGGGGATAGCCACCGTTTATAATTTTTTTATTAGCGATGATTTAGTCGCAACTTTTCAGTGTGGGTGCCGTGAAAATCTCACCTAAACAATTACTCATTCCTTTGGTAGTGATCGTGCTCTGCGCAGCTGGCACCTGGTTTAGTTTAAAAAGGGCAATGCTTCCTTTTCATGTTGAACAAAATCCAACGGGACAACTACAAATTTCAGAACAGGATCACATTCCATTGCCAGGCCAGCTGAAAAGTGGTGATATTGTGCTGAATTGCGAGGGGCATACGCTCGACTCAAAAAAAGCACTCGAACTAATTACCGACGGCCAAAATATCGGCGATATTGTTTCACTGCAACTCGTGAGAGAAGGGCGAGAATTCTCGGCACATGTGAGCTTGATACCCTTTTATTCCATTCGCTATCAGCTCATCGCAATTCCTTTTGGCCTGGTTTTTCTCATTTTAGGAATAATTGTCCATTGGAAACAACCGGAGAAAAAGGAAGCACGCTATTTTTTCTTCAGCATGCTTGCGGTTTCGATCATGTATTTTTTCCCATGGCGCCCCTATAATATTTATCCAACCGGATTAGCTCAGCTTTTTCAGTTAATTTACTTAAGTGCCTACGCCGCAACACCCATCCTGTTTATAAAATTTGCCTTCATTTTTCCCCGTGAAAAACGTTATCCTTTTCAAAGATATTTGCCGGTTTTAACCCTGTTTTTTTCGATTTTTGTTTTGTGGCTCACATTGTCCTATTCACTGGCGACATTAAATTTTTCTTTCGCATGGTATCACCGGTTTATTTTTTGGTTTAACGGATTTCGGGTTATATTCTCTGCCTGTCTGTTATTTGCCTTGAGTTACTTTGTCCACTCCTATTTCCGTGCCATCGAAGAAGAAGACCGCCGCAAATTGCGCTGGATTCTTTTGGGACTTGCCATTGGCTCATGTGCAATCATTTTTCTGTGGACGATCCCGCAAACTTTTCTTTCACGCGGTCTGGTTCCGGAAGATATCGTTTTGCTAATCTGTTCGGTTATTCCGATTACATTTGCAATTTCAATTATCCGCCACCATTTACTCGATATCGATATCATCTTTAATCGCAGTGTGGTTTACGCATTAATTTTTTTGTGCATCGCCGCTATTTACACCACCGTCATCGGTTCATTGGCCTACTTTGTCAGCACTTTTACCGTGCAACTGTCTGTGCTTTCTTCCGCTGTGGTCGCGGTTTTCATCGCGATCATTTTTGATCCGCTGCGTCAAAAAATTCAGGAATTTGTGGATAAAACTTTTTTCCGCGTGCATTATAATTACCGCGATGCGCTCTTGCGAATCAATGAAGACCTGAAAAATTGTATAACAATAGCGGAAACCGGTAAGATTCTTCTGCAGCATGTGGATATAAACATTCTGCCTGAATTCAGTGGCTTTTACATTTACAACAATGATTTAAATAAATCAGAACTCCTGATTTCGCAGAATATCCCTCCGCTCTACTCAGAATTTGATTCCTGGTTCGATTATCAAACCAATATTTCACAAGCAACCGTTTTGATTAATCCACGATATACCGAAAGCCGGGAGGGATTTGCAGTGCTCAAATCTGAGCAAAATTTAAGTCCGGAACCCGCGCTCGTTTTCACATTGCAGGATGAGAAAAAAAATATTTTGGGAATTTTACTCCTGGGACCAAAAAAATCCGGTTTTCGCTATAGCCGCGAAGACATCGATTTGCTCAGCGTGGCCGCCAACCAAACCAGCCAGACAATCGAACGCATTAATTTGCAGCAGGATCTTTTATTCAAGCAGGAAGTCGCCCGCCATCTTGAAGAGCTCAGTAAATCGAAGAGCCAGTTTATTTCATCAGTAACCCATGAATTAAAAACACCGTTGACTTCCATTAAAATGTTTGCCGAGCTCATGGGAAATGAAAACACGGCTCTTGCAAAAGCCAGGGAATATTCAGCTATAATTGAGGGCGAAGCCGACCGGCTCAATCGTCTCATTAGCACCGTCCTGGATTTTGCGAAAATGGAACGCGGCACAAAATCGTTTCAATTTCATGCTGTTGATTTAAATAAAATAATTACCGGTGCGCTCGTCCCCTTCGAATATATTTTTAAAATGGAAAATTTCACCATAAAGGTGAGCTTGCATTTAAGCCCATTAATCGTGATTGCTGATGCCGATGGGCTGGTTCAAATATTTAACAACATTCTCTCCAATGCCATGAAATTCTCCGCAAGTGTACGTGAATTGCTTATCGAAACCTCGGAGAAAAACGGCTTTGCTGTCATGGCAATCACCGATCGAGGAATTGGGATTGACAAACGAGAATTGGAAAATATATTTCAACCATTTTACCGGGCCCGGGATAAAAAAGCGCAGCGCATTGGTGGGGCCGGCCTCGGGTTGCAGGTTGTGAAATCAATCGTCGATGCGCATAACGGGCGCATCGAAGTGCAAAGCCAACCTGAAAAAGGCAGCACTTTTTCACTCTTTTTGCCATTGGAGCAGAGCCATGAAACGCATATTAATAATTGAAGATGATCCGGCGATAATGGCCGGCCTGGTGGAGAGCTTAAAATCAGAGCATTTCGAAGTTCTCACCGCAAGAGATGGCGTGCGTGGATTTGAAACCGCGCGCTCGGAAAATCTCGATCTCATTTTGCTTGATTTAATGTTGCCACAAAAAAATGGCGAGGAAGTCTGCCGCGATTTACGGGCTCAGGGCGTGCGCACACCCATTCTGATTTTAACAAGTAAAAGCCAGGAACTTGATAAAGTGCTACTTCTCGAACTTGGCGCCGATGATTACGTCACCAAACCCTTCAGTGTTCGTGAAGTTTTAGCACGTATCAATGCCATCTTGCGACGGACAGGTGAACACCAGAAATCCCTGGAGACTTACGCATTTGGCAATTTTCAAGTCGACTTCAAAAAACAGGAAATCAGCCGCAAGGATGGCGAGATTGTAACCCTCGGAAACAAAGAACTGCATATTTTACAATACTTTGCCGAACACGAGGGCGAAGTCGTTTCCCGTGACGACTTATTGGAAGAAGTGTGGGGATACGACGCATTCCCAACCACACGGACCGTGGATAATTATATATTATCATTGCGGAAAAAAATTGAAAAGGACCCGGCCGAACCACAGCATGTACTGACAATTCACGCTGCGGGATATAAGTTTGTGAAAAATCCTATAAATCAATAAGAAAAAGGAGTCTGGTTAAAACAGAAAATCAACAGAATAACTACCTGCGCGGTAGTTCTATCCTAATCCTGAAGGTGCATAGTCAATTTTGTCGAACCAGAATTTATTTCCTGAGTTCCAAATCAATTCATACCAACCATATCACAACAAACCTGTGATAGAAACCGGACTATAAATTGACAACACGATGACATTTCCCACCTTCAAATATGTTAAGTTCAAATTAACCAAGTCGTCTATTTTGCATGTGGAGGCTGTTATGAAATTCAATCTTTTTGTTACAGGCTTAATTTTTATAGCGTTATTTTTTACCAACACCCTCATAGCTCAAAAACAGCTCCCCTATTCCGGTGAATACACAATCCCGGATTCCAATGACGTACAAATTCTCGAAATGATGGACGGGGTGAAACTTCGAGGGAAAATCACCAGCATCAGCCAGGATAAAATTGTCTTCGTTTCATCATTGGGCACGCTAACCATTGAAAAATCCAAAATAAAATCGCTGCGCACAATCGAATACACAAAAAGCACGCGCGGCGATCTCTGGTTTCGCAATCCCAACCGCACCCGGTTGTTTTTCGCGCCCACAGGCAGGATGCTCGGTGCAGAAGAAGGCTATTTTTCAGATTATTATGTATTCTTTCCCGGCATCGCATTCGGACTCACCAGCCACTTCACCTTGGGCGGCGGCATGTCCCTCATTCCTGGCGTGGGAATCGACAGGCAAATTTTTTATTTCACCCCAAAAGTCGGCCTCATTCAATCGGAAAAAATGAATCTCGCTGCAGGATTGCTGGTGATTAAAATTCCGGGCGACGATGAAGAAGTGGCCGGCATTGCCTACGCCGTAAATACCTGGGGTGGCGAGGACGCCAATTTCACTTTTGGAGCAGGATATGGATTCGTGGATGGGGATTTAGCCGATAAACCCATGCTTGTTCTCGGATTCGAAAACCGGACATCAGAGCGCATTTCCCTCGTTAGTGAAAACTGGATTTTCCCTGGAGTTGATGAGCCACTCATTTCCTTTGGAATGCGTTTTTTTGGCGAAAAAATGTCCGTCGATTTGGCGATGTGGTCGATTGTCGGAGCAGAAGATTTCTTCCTGGCTCCCTATGTTGATTTTGTCTATAATTTTTAAAATATCAAAAATGGAAAGTGTTTAAAAAATGGTTAGACATTTTTTGTTAATCATTATTCTGGCTTTTTTAGCCGGATGCACCCACTCGCGTCAGTTTTCAAATTATGACCAGCTCAATTCCATTCTTGAAGACAAAATTGTCAAGCTCGAAATGAAGGACGGCAGCCGTCTTCGAGTGGAAAATTTGCAGATTTCTCCAGATTCAACATCCTGGCAAGAGCCGAAAACAGGATCGAAACGCCTTGCCACCGGTACGGAAAAAGTTCATAAAATTCTCATAATCGACCGCGGCAAAGGAGCTGCCGAAGGTCTTGGCTTTTTTATGGCAGTTGGATTTGGATTAGGTATAGCGGGATTTCTGGATGGCGATGATCCGCCGGGTTTTTTCAGTTTTAGAGCCGAGGAAAAATTTATGGTGGGATTCTTGGCGGGTGGCATTATTCCCGGCGTTGTACTCGGCATACCCATTGGCGCATTCAACGGCAGTACGGATATTTATGTTCTCAATCCAAAGTCGCCTAAAAAATGATTGAGAAGTGCTACTTAACGTGGGTTCGATGTAAGCTGTAACATTCTTTACCAAGCATAATTATAATAGAGTGAAGGCGTCTCGCCGAGCGTTTCGTGCGTTATCCTCGGCGGGACGCCTTCGGACTATATCCTATAATTAATTCGTTTTGTTCCAACTCGTCTTATATCGAACTCGCGCTACTTAGAACCCAAAACCCGAACGCTCTGCATCCCGAAGAATTGCAATTAAATCGGAGACAACTGCCGAAGCCGTTGGCAGCGCACCAGCACCGGGTCCGAGAAAAAACGCTTCACCGATGAAATCGCCGCGCACGACTACGCCGCTCAGGCCACCCCCAACATTCGCCAACGGATGACTTTTATCCAACGCTTCCGGGCGAACACGAAGCTTGAATTCGCCCTTTTCTTTTCGAAGCGAAGCAACGAGTTTTATCGTCTTTCCCTCATTTTTGGCTTGCGCAAGATTTTCAGGGGTAATTTTCGCAATGCCTTCGCGTTCAATTTCGTTCAAACTTACATATCTTTTGAAGGCAATCGAGGACAGAATGACGAGTTTGTGGGCCGCGTCCCAGCCATCGACATCCAGTGCAGGATCGGCTTCCAGATAGCCGAGTTCGTCCGCCGTGGTAAATGCTTCTTCATAACTCTGCCCTTTTTCCTGCATCTGCGACAGGATGAAATTTGTTGTTCCATTGAGAATCCCTGAAATTTCCGATATTTCTGTGCTGGCCAGTCCATCACGGAGAATTTTTATTATCGGTAGCCCTGCAGCCACAGATGCTTCGTAGCCCAGCGGCTGCCCATTTTTTTTCGCAGTTGTAAAAATTTCTTCACCGCATTCGGCCAGCAAAGCCTTGTTGGCTGTGACCACCGGTTTTCCCAGATCCAAAGCGCGTAAAATGCATTGCCGGGCGGTTGCAACGCCACCCATCAATTCCAGAACAATATCCACATTTTCCTGCTCGACCAACGCGAGTGGATTCGTTGTGATCAAGTTTTCAGGCATTGAAATCGCCCGTGGTTTATGCCGGTCGCGTAAGGCGACCCCAATGATATTCAATTTTTTTGCACAGCATTTTTCCAACTCTGCTTTTTTAATCTGAAATATTTCCGCAACGCCTTGTCCAACCGTTCCAAAACCCAACACGGCAATTCCAATACTGCTTTTCTCTGCACTCATTCCTGCTTCATTTCCTTAATTTCTGTGGGCTCGTAAATGTTTTTATCGTAAAATCAAGTTACCGCCGCTTCAAAATACGAAAAACAAAACCAAACTCGTTTTTTTCAGATTTTTGAAATTCCCAACGCTCCTGTTCATCCCATTCTGCCAGATCAAATTCCGGAAAATAAACATCCCCCGTGACCTCGGCATCAACTTCAGTGAGAAAAAGCCGGCTGGCTCTTGGCAGCGCAGCAGCGTAAAGCGAAGCCCCTCCGATTATAAAAATCTCCGGGCGAACCGATGCATTGATGGTCAAATCCTGTAAACTATGAATCACCGTGCATCCTGCGACGACATAAGATTTATCCCGTGTTAAAACGATATTTTCCCGTCCCGGCAAAGCACGACCGATGGATTCCCACGTTTTTCGCCCCATGACAATGGAATGCCCCATCGTATGTTTTTTGAACAATTTTAAATCGTCGGATAAACGCCAGGGCAGTTGATTTTCCCGGCCAATAACCCTGTTTTTCGCCATCGCGACAATGATTGAAAGTGGCATGATTCCCTTATAAATTAATGCGATTGGCCCAATTTAACGCTGAAATTTGAGCGCAGCTATCGCGTGTTTTCAAAGAATGCAGATCAAACGGCGATGGGCGCTGAAATATGTGGATGGCACTGATAATTCTGCACTTTAAAATCTTCGAATCCAAAATCAAAAATCGAGCTGACATCCGGATTGATAATCATTTGTGGCAGCGGAAATGGCGTGCGGGACAATTGTAATTCTGCCTGCTGCAGATGATTCGAATACAAATGCGCATCGCCAAATGTATGCACGAAATCACCAGCTTTTAAGCCGCAAACCTGTGCCACCATCATCGTTAGAAGTGCGTAGGACGCAATGTTAAACGGTACCCCAAGAAATACATCGGCGCTGCGCTGATAGAGCTGACAGGACAATTTTCCTCCTGCCACATAAAATTGAAACAGGGTGTGGCATGGCGGCAAGGCCATATTTTCAATTTCACCCACATTCCACGCGCTTAAAATATGTCGCCGCGAATCCGGATTTTTCTTGATTTGCTCGAGTAACTGGCTGAACTGGTCAATTTTTTTACCATTTGCAGCCGGCCAGGAACGCCATTGCACACCGTAAACCGGCCCCAGTTCGCCATCTGAATCAGCCCATTCATCCCAGATGGAGACACCGTTTTCTTTTAGATATTTTATGTTGGAGTCGCCGCGCAAAAACCAGAGCAGCTCATAAATTATCGAGCGCAAATGCACCTTTTTTGTCGTCACCAACGGAAATCCCTGGCTCAAATCGAAGCGCATTTGATGGCCAAAAATACTGCGGGTTCCGGTGCCGGTGCGGTCGGATTTCTCAATCCCATTATCTTTGATATGCCGGAGTAAGTCAAGATAGTGCTGCATTGCATGAATTCCTTTGATAGTTGAATGAAAGTAAAATTATCATACACACTTGCGGGGAATTATACAATCCTTTTTTAAAAGTAGAGATAATTCTCTGCGTCCGTCCATCAGCGATTGTCCGTTTTTTTGCGCTCTCACCCACAAATTAATTGCAAGATTCCTGTTACATAAATCGAAAATTCCAAATTTCATCCGAAGTTATTTAAGATGCTATTTATGCGTACCGCGCCAAATTACGAATCGAATTCATTTTTTCGTAAGTCAGAAAGGATTATAAATGAAAAATTTTTATTGGTTTAGGGAGAACTCCCCCGGTTTCGTCAAGCAAAACAAGGGCAAAAAATATCTGTTTACAGTATTTGTTCTCGTTCTGATTTTTTATGGTCATTCAATTTCGAATGAACTACCTTTTGTTGAAAATACGGCAATAATTCCAGCTTCAACACTGGACATAAATGATACAAATGGATTCATTAACGGCGATTTCGAACAGCCGCAACTGGTTCCAAATTCGATGAAAATGTTAAAATCAACCCACCTCCCCGGTTGGCAAACCAGCGCAGATGATCAATTAATGGAGGTCTGGTCCTCCGCATTTTTGGGCGTGAATGCAGCCAACGGTCAGCAGTTTCTTGAAATCAACGCAACGCAGCAAGCCAATGTTTTTCAGGATATTGAAACCCGAACCGGAGATATAATTTCATGGCGGTTCTCACACCGCGGCCGGATCGGAGTTGATACATTAGAAGTGAGAATCGGCGTTCCGAGTTCTGAGACCAGCCAGGGCGAATTCGCCACCGGAAAATCCGCCTGGCAGGAATACAGCGGCACTTATAATGTTCCGGCCGGACAAACGATGACGCGAATTCTATTTGCCTCAATTGCCACAGCAGGCAGCAATCCTTTGGCTGGAAATTTTATCGACAATGTGGTTATTGACATCGAACGGGAGAATTTTAACGACGCGGACAGAGATGGAGTGCAGGATGCCGATGATCAATGCAGCGATACGCCATTTGGCACACCCGTCGATGAAAACGGCTGTCCTTTATCATTGAATAGTGCTGAAGTGTGTAAAATTTTGCCCGGCCCAAGCGGCTTGTCATTTGCCTATTTCGGCCCGCTCACCGGTGAAACTGAAAACTGGGCTATCGACAACCGCAAAAAAAATACTTATATCAAATTTCCTGATGGCACAGGCTGGGCGCAATACACAGTTGTGAAAGGGAGCCATCAAATTTTCGTCAATCTGGTTTTTCAAAATAAATTAAATTGGACAGGCTGGTCATCACTTGGCCGGACTTATAAAGATGGTCCGGGTAATCATCAACTTTGGGACTACTATCTGATAGATGCCTCAAAATCGTTCCGCGTGCAACTTTGGAATAGTGACACGACCCGCATCCGGCAATTCCCAACCGACAATCACAAAGGCGTGCAGGATGGTATCGGCGCCACCAAAACCGGTGTCCACGGCGCTCGTTCATGGATGTTAATGCCAAATAATGGCGATTTTATATTTGAATACGATAACTGCCATACAGTTTTTGATACGGATAACGACGGGATTTTTAATGTGCTCGATCCCGATGATGACAACGACGGCATTCTCGATATCGACGAAGGCGATGGCTCCATCGATTACGACCGCGATGGCCGGGTTGACAGTTTTGATCTCGATAGCGACAACGACGGAATCCCGGATAATATCGAAGCCCAACCGACGGCGAGTTATATTCCTCCGTCCGGCAAAGATGATAATAAAAATGGGATCGATGATGCCTATGGAGTCCTGGGTTTAAAACCTGTTGATAGCGACAACGATGGTTTAGCCGATTTTCGGGATCTAGACAGCGATGCAGATGGCGTCTTCGATTTATACGAATCCGGTTTGCCACCAGCTTCCGGGACTGATGCTGATGAGGACGGGCTTGATGCAGCAATCGACGCTGATGACAGCCAATTTGGCCCAGCCAATGCGAGTATAAATGCACCAATTTCCCATCTGCTTGATACAGATAGGGATGCTGAAAACAGTGGCGACGTCGATTTTCGGGATAAAGATGATGACGGTGACGGCGCACTTTCGAACGAGGAAGGCAATGATCCAAATAATGACGGAAATCCGGAGGATGCCCAGGATCAGGACAATGATTTGCTCGCCGATTATCTCGATCCTGATAACAATGTGCCCGACCGAGACGGCGATGGCATCCCGGATGATGCTGACGCTGATGACGACGGAGATGGCATTCTCGACAATACCGAAGGCCACGATGATTTTGATAACGACGGTTTAAACAACAGCGTTGACCTCGATTCTGATGACGATGGCATTCCCGATAATATCGAGGCACAAACGACCATTGGATATAAAGCCCCAACAAATATCGACACGGATCAAAATGGCATCGATGATGTGTACGGCGTTAGTGGTTTATCCCCGGTAAATAAAGACGGAGACGGTGATCCGGATTATCTCGATTTTGACTGCGACAGCGATGGCTTATACGACAATTTTGAATCCGGCTTGCCAGAAGTTACCGGCATAGACAGAGACAATGACGGACTCGACGATGCCGTTGATTCCGACGACCAAAATTTCGGCCCTGTAAATGCCGGTATTTCAAATCCATCCGCTACATTTCAGGATTGGGATAAAGATATTTATGCAACTGGAGACGCAGACTGGCGGGATTACGATGACGACGGCGACGGACTTGGCACGTTTCACGAAGGCGCTGATTATGATACCGATGGAGATCCTGTGGATGCACAGGATTCAAACGGCAACGGCACACCCGATTATTTGGACCGTGATGATGATGGTGACGGCGTTGAAACACGCTTTGAAAATCCCGATGCAGATAAAAATTCCAGGCCCGACGACGCCCAGGATACGGACGGAGATTCAACTCCAGACTATCTCGATTTGGATGATGACGGCGATGGCATCGTTTCCGCCAGGGAAGGTAACGATCCAGACGGGAACGGCCGTCCAACCGACGCGACAGACACGGACGGCGACAATATCCCCGATTATCTTGATCCCAACAGCTCATCGGATACGGACGGCGATGGCATTGTTGACCTGCAGGACAAAGACGACGATGGCGATGGAATTGTAGATACGATCGAAGGAGACGCTGATTTCGACGGCGATAGCATTCCCAACAGTTTGGATCTGGACAGCGACAACGACGGCATTCCCGACAATATCGAAGGCCAGTCCACTTTAAGTTACAAAAAACCGAGTGGTACTGACAGCAACGGAGACGGAATTGATGATGCATACGGTGAAGGTATTTCCCCGATGAATTCGGATACGCGGGATAATTATGATTTTCTCGATATCGATGCAGACGATGACGGCCCCGAAGATAACTTCGAGTCGGGATTACCAGAACTTTCCGGCAATGACGATGACAGGGATGGGCTCGACAATGCAATTGATCCGGACGACACAGCCTTCGGGCCAATTAATGCAAATTTGAACTCACCAGCGGATGATTTATTGGATACAGACCAGGATGCCCGCACAACTGAAGATGTAAACTATCGTGATTGGGATGATGACGGCGACCATGTCAGGACCGACATGGAAGGTGTTGATCCCAATTTTAACGGAGTTCCTGACGATGCCGACGACAGCGATGGCGACGGAATTCCTGATTATTTGGACAGTGATGATGACAATGACGGCGTGCTCACATTTTTTGAGGAGCCAAATCCTGATAATGATCCAGATTTTGATCCCGAAGACGCCCGCGATTTTGATAATGACGGTACGCCCGATTATCTGGATTTGGACGACGACGGCGATGGCCTGAGCTCAGCGCGGGAGGGCAATGATCCGAATAAAAATGGTCAACCCGATGATGCTGTCGACCTCGATCAAAATGGATTCGCAGATTATCTCGATCCCGATAAAAATCATGATACCGATTTGGATGGCATCGCTGACTTCGTTGATATTGATGATGACAATGATGGAATTATCGATACTCTTGAGCGGGAAAGTGATATTGACGGCGATAAAATCGGCAATTCTCACGATCTTGACAGCGACAACGATGGTATTCCGGATAATATTGAAGCCCAGAAAACAAACGCATACATTGGATTATCCGGGCAGGACAACGACCAAAATGGACTGGATGATAGTTATGAACCGGGCGGTCTCACCAATTTGCCCGATTACGACAATGACAACTTAATGGATTTTGTCGATAAAGACAGCGACCAGGATGGCATTCGGGACGAGTTGGAATCCGGTCTTTCTGCTTTCACAAATCGGGACATCGATTTGGATGGACTGGATGATGCTATTGATGCTGACCCGACGCGATTCGGACCAGCAAATGCAGGAATTACTGATCCCGCCACATTTTTAAAAGACGCTGATTTTGATGTCTCCTTGAGCGGAGATGTCGATTATCGGGATAACGATCGCTATGCACCGGGTGGTGTGAGCGCGAATCTGGTTCTGTGGTTGCGTTCCGATACAGCAACTTCAACAACAATCAACAACGGGCTGATCACACGCTGGATAGACCAAAGTCCAAATCACTTTGTTGCGGAAGCATATGGTGACCGGCAGCCGTTTTACAGCCTCAATCCGGGCGATATGATTAACGGCTATCCGACAATCTGTTTTTTCGGTGATGGCGATTATCTCACAATCACCGGTGGATTGTTTGCAAATGCCGATACCGTTGGCGAGATGAGTGTTTTTATCGTCAACAAAACCTGCCGCCTCGGAGATGCCATCCAAATTGCACAGTACGGCAATAATAGCACTCGTTTTGAAGCTGCCACGCCGGATTTAACACCGGAGTATCAAAGTGATTTTATCGTTGGGGACCGACAACGCGTCGTTGGCAATCTCAATAAAACCGCACGCACGCGCATCGAAAATCACCCGTTTATCTGGTCGATGTTTTCCTCCGCCGAAGCAGGAAAAAGGTCTGTTTTTGTCGATGGTACCGAGGCCTATTCCGATGGGGAAGCCGGGCTATTTTATTCAACAAACTCGGCGACGTTTATCGGCGGTACTTCGCAAGGATTTTATTTTAACGGATGTATTGCTGAAATAATCGTCTACCGCAGGACGCTTTCGCCGCAAGAACGGAGAAATGTCGAAAACTACCTGTCGGTAAAATATTGTATTCCTATTCCTTTTGAGTCGAATAATTATTTCAGCATCGCGGGATTTGGCAATATGGTCGCAGGATTTGGGCGGGACGATATTTCCGGACTCAATCAAAAATCCGGGACGCATCACAGCGATATTCTCGTTCAACAAAGCGCTGATTTATCAGATAAAAGTTTTCTTTTTTGGGGAAATGATGGAAGTAATTTGCAAAGCAACTCCGATGTTCCAGCGCCATTGCTGCAACGACTCAACAGAGTTTGGCGAGTTAACGAGTCTGGCGAAGTTGGGGCGGTCCGCATCGCATTTGATCTGAAAGACGTCCCTGATTTCAGTTCCCGGGACGAGAAAAATTACGCGGTGCTTGTCAGCTCAAACGGTGATTTTAGCAAAGCGCAGGTTTATACTTTTGCGGCGCAATTCAAGGAATCTATCATCAGCTTTGAAAATATAAACTTGACCGCCGGTGATTTTTTCACTTTAGGTTACGGTACATCCGTAACTGGAATTGTTGAAGAAAAATCAATTCCTGATGAATTTCGTCTGGAACAGAATTTTCCAAACCCCTTTAATCCGACAACAGAAATTCAATACGCTTTAGCTGAACCCACTTTAGTTAAAATTGCCATTTATGATATACTCGGCCGTCAGGTTAAATTACTCGTAAATAAGAAACAGAATGCCGGGCGTCACACGATTACTTTTGACGCCTCCCGATTTGCCAGTGGCCTCTATTTCTATCGGATAAAAGCCGGTAAATTTATGGCCGTGCGTAAAATGCTGCTCTTGCGCTAATACACCCGATCTGCTCATCTTGTTTAAAATTGCAGGATGAGCAGATATGTTATCACCAATTACAAAAATCCCGGGGAAACGGGAAAACCATCTAACCTATTAAGTTCAACAGACTTGACTAAAAGAACTTCAACTTTTGATCCCAAAAATTAACTCAAAAAGTAAACAATCTTCCCATTCTAAATTAAGTTTTAGATATATTTTTCGATATTGTGAATAAGACGAAACATACTGATGAATAAGTATGGAGGAATCCCCACCGATTTTAGTGAATATGGTCACAGGAAGACCGCAATCAAAATTGATCAGTGTGTTACTAACCAATCTAACTTTTTTAAAATTAGCGAGTTGTAAGTGTATAATTTTAATGAAAATTTACAGTTTTATACCTGGCACCACCATTGCATATTTATAGTCCGACTTCTCCAAAAAAAATTACTTTTGAAGAAATTTTACAATGGAGGGAAACCATGAAATATTCAAGCAGTCGAAGCAAAAACGCAGGATGGCATTCAAGAATTCTGCGTGTAATTCTGGCTCTCCTGGCGATATATTTCTTTGGCACCGCATGCGCACCGGGCGTTTATTCACACCAAAAACATTTTGACCTGGCTGTCAAATGTTTAAAAAACAAAGATATCCCTGGCGCTGTAAAATATGCGAAAAACCTTCCTGAAGCAGAAAAATCTCGAATTTTAGCGTCAGCACACCTTATAAGTAGAAATTTTGATGGTTGGCTAATTGAATTAAATAAAGCAATCGAAGCCCTAAAAAAGCGGAACACCCCTGAAGCTGATAAACTTATTAAACATCTAAATAACATTAAAAAGCAAATAATAGGAAAATACAATTCCGACCAGAAATCCCAGAAACTGGAAGAATCTCATACGGAGTAAATCTTTCGCAATAAAACGAATTCCCAGGGATGATTAACAAATCATTCCTGGGTTTTGAAACGTAACTCATCCACTTTTTTTCCCTTCCCAAACAACAGACTTTTTTGTTGCCCATCGATTCGAAAATGAACAATATTTTTTTGACTCTCAAATGAATCCAGCAACAGCCGGTTTTTTAGCCAAATATGACGCACTGGTTCTATGGGTGGGATTTCAATGTAAATCCAGGTCAAATCAACAGTTATTTCTTTGCCCACCCAAAGCAGAACCGGCTGGGTGTTATTTATTTTCAAGCGAAAATGTTGTTTGATATAATCAAAAAGAATGCTATCAGCCAGAGCCGCCTCCCTGTCAGTACCCAATCTTAAATTCACTTCACTTGCCTCAGAAATGGCTTTTTCAAGGTCATCGGTAAATATCCGAAATGACAATTCGAGTGACTTGCTGTTCACATTCTCTTCTACCGTGCAAATGCTAACATAAAATTCGTGGCGGAAAGAAAATAATAACAGGCAGCCTATTAAAATGACGTACCATTTTTTTATTTTTTGCATTCTTCCTTACCTGTTTTTAATGGACTAATAACAGAATTTTCATTCGATGTAATTCGATTTTGGAGATTGTATTCTCAAAAAAAATCATCTAGTTTCGTTTGTATATTGCAAAAAAAATAACCATTTTTATTAAATGATCAAAATTAATCATCGGAATAAAGATTCAAAAATTAGAAATGTCAGAAATTAATCTCTATTTTCGATTGGGCATCGAGCACATATTAGCGATAGACAGTTTTGATCACATTCTGTTCGTCATTGCGCTCTGCGTTGCATATCCGTTATCTATGTGGCGCCAAATCTTGATTCTGGTTACCGCTTTTACAATCGGACATTCACTCACCCTGGCGTTAGCAACTTTTCGAATTGTCATCATCGATGTAGATTTTATAGAATTTCTTATCCCGATTACAATTTTAATCACCAGCGTAGGAAATTTTATCACCAAACCGGAAGTCGGGAAAAATATACTTTATCACAGTAAATATCTCATTGCGCTGATTTTTGGTCTCATTCATGGGCTCGGATTCTCGAATTATTTGATACTGCTGCTAAACCCTGATGAAAAACTGTTCATACCTCTGGGAAGTTTCAATATTGGTGTCGAAGCAGGTCAAATTATAATTGTCATCGCATTTGGAATCATCACCTGGTTTTTCACGATTATCTGTAAAATAAAACACGAAATTTGGTCAAATATTGTATCTGCAACCGTTGCTGTCACCGCGTTCTTTTTATTACTCAAACAATAGGTCATTGGAGTCGAGTTATGAAGTCTGTGTCAACGAAGTTCTGTCTGTCTCTCATTGTCATTTCGTTAATTTTCAGTACTGCGTCTGCGCAGGAAAACAATTTGAATAAAAACAAATTCCGCCAACTGAAACAGGAACTGGCGACCCCAAATGTTTACCGCACTGCTTCAGGGGCGCCGGGGCACCAATATTACCAGCAAAAGGCAGATTATCAAATTGCGATTGAACTGGACGATGAAAACCAACGGATTTATGGTGAAGAAACAATCACTTACTTCAACAATTCTCCCGATCCATTAACTTATCTTTGGTTGCAGCTCGATCAAAATATCCGTTCAAAAGATTCGGATGCACTGAAAATTCGTACCAGCGAAATAACCGAAAAAATGAGTACTTGGCGAATGAAAGCGCTCGAGTTTGATTTTGACGGTGGATTTAAAATTGAATTCGTTCGTGACAAAAACAATCGTGATCTACCATTTACGGTCAATAATACGATGATGCGTGTCGATTTACCGACTCCCCTCCTCCCGAATCAAAACTTTAACCTTAAACTAAAATGGTGGTACAATATCAACGATCGCGCAAAAGTACGCGGCCGTTCAGGTATGGAATATTTTAAAGAAAATGACAATTACTTGTATATTATCGCGCAGTTTTACCCACGCATGGCGGTTTACAATGAAGTGGAAGGTTGGCAAAACAAACAATTTCTCGGGAGTGGAGAATTTACCCTGCCTTTTGGTGATTATAATGTCGCTATCACAGCTCCGGTGGATCACGTTGTTTCCGCGACCGGAGAATTGCAAAATGGCAACACAGTTTTAAATGCCACACAGCGTCAGCGGTTGAAAAAATCGATCGATAGCGCAACCCCGGTTTTTATTGTTACGGAGCAAGAAGCCCGCGACGCCGAAAAAGGCCATGCGACAAAGAAAAAAACCTGGCAATTTGCGGCGAAAAATGTACGTGATTTTGCTTTTGCAAGCTCGCGAAAATTTATCTGGGATGCCATGGGTGTAAAATTTGGCAACCGTACAGTCATGGCCATGTCTTTTTATCCAAAAGAAGGCAACCCGCTGTGGGAAAAATATTCGACACGCGTTGTTGCACACACATTAAAAACCTACTCCAAATTTACTTTCCCTTACCCTTATCCGGTGGCACAATCTATTCACTCAAAATTTATCGGCATGGAATACCCGATGATTTGCTTCAATGGTGGCCGCCCGGAGCCTGACGGCACCTATTCTGCTCGTACGAAATTCGGCATGTTATCCGTTATAATTCACGAGGTTGGGCACAATTTTTTCCCGATGATTGTCAACTCCGACGAGCGGCAATGGACCTGGATGGACGAGGGGCTTAACTCTTTTCTGCAATATCTCACTGAGCAGGAATGGCAGCGTGACTACCCATCCCGCCGTGGCCCGATCCACAAAATTGTCGATTATATGAAAACCGAGAAAACCAAACTCACGCCAATAATGACAAATTCAGAGTCATTGTTCGATTTCAGTATGAATGCCTATGGAAAACCGGCTGCGGCGCTCAATGTGTTGCGGGAAACTATCATGGGGCGGGAATTGTTTGATTTCGCATTTAAAGAGTATTCAGAGCGCTGGATGTTCCGCCACCCGACTCCTGCTGACTTTTTTCGCACGATGGAGGATGCTTCAGCCATCGATCTCGACTGGTTTTGGCGTGGCTGGTTTTACAGTACCGACCATGTTGATATCGCGTTGGCAAATGTGCGATGGTTTAATTTAGATACGCAAAATCCAGAAGTTGAAAAACCGATTACACGTCTTCAGGAACAAAACCGCGAAAAAGGCATCAGTGTGCGGCGTAACAAAACGCTCATTGCGCAAACAATCACGGAACAAGATACGAGCATGTTGGATTTTTATGATACTTACGATAAATTCGAAGTCAACAGCATGGACCAACGCCAGTATAATCGTATGCTCACCTCGCTGGATTCATTGGAAAAAGAACTGCTTGGTTCAAAGAAAAATTATTATGAATTGACCTTCGAAAATAAAGGTGGCCTGGTGATGCCACTTATTTTAAAATTCGATTTTACTGATGGCTCCCACGAAATGCAACATATCCCGGCAGAGATTTGGAAACTTAACCATGACAAAGTAACCAAAGTTTTCGTTTTCGAAAAAGAAGTTCGGCAAATTGTACTTGATCCGTTTCTCGCAACAGCGGATGTTGAAACAAGCAACAACTATTGGCCACCACAAAATATACCATCGCGATTTCAGCTTTATAAAATGAAAAGAAGGTCAGGTAAAAATCCTATGCAGCTCGAAAAAGAAATGCAAACCGAAAAGTAATACTATAACCCGTTATGTAAAAAGGATGCTCGCATAGAATTATAACAAGTTCGCTTAAAAGTCATCCCGGTTTTCACAGCGTGAAATACCGGGAACGCATGCATTAAGCTCAGACTTGGAGGACACCGGTATTGCAATAAAACGCAAACCGGTGTGACAATTGAATTATATGAGATTAGTGCTTATGAATAGAGCTAATTTTGTACAACGGGTTACTATATTCAATTGAGTTTTAATTATTAAACCACACTGAATTTAATCAAATCCAAGCCCTGAAAACGCACAGATATACAACTCTGTGCGTTTTGCAATCCCACTATTCTATTCCTGCAAACGAATAATCCACTTATCAAACTACCAGAGAACATGAGTTAATGACAATTTTATCATTAATGTCATCCCACCGCTCAAGCACCCGATAATTTATTAAAAATAATGACAATTTTCTCGCATAGATTTCGAATTTGAGTGGAGTATGAAAAGCCATTCACTTCTCGAAAAATTTATACAAACATGTTAATCCAATGAGAATTTCATATTTAAAAGTTTTTCTTTTTCTGCTCATTTACCTGACAGCTTTTTCATGCTGGGCAAATACTCCGGTTAAGCGCCACATTCTTGCCCTCTATTCCAGCCGGCAGCAGATCAATCCGAAACACACACGTATTCACCAAAATGTCGAAATGGTGCTGAATCACCTCGGCTGCATTGTAGATTACTGGGACATCGATCAGGGCATGCCTGCAGAAAAATCTATCGACAAATACCGTGGTATTCTTTCATGGTTTGAGCACAACCGGCTCGTCAACAAAAAAGAATTTATGCAGTGGCTCCCCCGGCAAATTCAAAACGGCAAAAAATATGTTCATTTCGGCTCACTGGCCGGTTTCCAGCCCGATCAAATTGCCATTACACAGGAAATTAGTACCACGTTTTTTAAAACACTGGGCCTCTCCTGTGATGATGATTCCTGGGATGACAACCCAGCGATCATCGAAGTATTTAAAAAATTGCCGAAGTTGGTTGAATTTGAACGCACTTTAAAAAATGAATTGCCTTACTACATCCGCATCAATCCGGAAAACAAAAATATCGAACGACTTCTGATTCTGCAAAAACGAAATTCCCCGCAATCGCGCAGCGTAATAATAGCCTTTACAGATTGGGGTGGATTTGCCCTTTCGCCGTATATAATTTATGATGATCCTCAGACATTCAAACGCCGATGGCGCATAAATCCATTCGCGTTTCTCGCACGTGCTTTTGATCTGAAAAATATTCCGAAGCCGGATGTTACAACACGCAATGGCAGTCGAATCTGGTTTTCGCACATTGACGGTGATGCGCTGATTTCGCTATCCGAAATTGAAGATGGATTTTATTGTGGCGAAATAATTCGTGATGAAATTTTGAAGAAATACAACCTGCCGGTGAGTGTTTCGATTGTTGTCGCTGAGCTTCTGCAAAATAAAAGATTTGATAAAATTGCACGATCCATATTTGCTTTAAGAAATGTTGAGCTTGCCAGTCATTCCTACTCCCACCCGTTTTACTGGGATAAAAATTACGCCCACAAAAACGAATATGAACGCCAGCATCTGGAGATTCCCGGCTATACTTTTGATGCGGAAAAAGAAATAACCGCTTCGATTGATTATATAAACGACCGTCTTGCACCGCCAGGGAAAAAAGCAAAAATCTTCTTTTGGAGTGGCAATTGTGAACCCACTGCGGAAGCGATCAAATATTGCGATGAAAATAATATTCTCAATATGAATGGGGGCGATACGGTCTTTGACAATGATAATCTCTCCTATTCAAATGTGGCGCCGCTCAGTGTACCTGTTGGCACGCAAATGCAGTATTATGCATCCAATTCCAACGAAAATATTTATACCGGCGAATGGACGGGACCTTTTTACGGCTATCTGAATGTGCTGAAAACTTATAAAAACACGGAATCTCCACGTCGAGTGCGTCCCATCGATGTATATTACCACTACTACAGTGGCGAGAAATGGGCTGCATTGATGGCTTTAAAAAATATACTCGATCAATCCATTAAAAATGATATCGCCCCGGTTTTTGCCAGTGACTATTTAAAAATCGTGCAGGGTTTTTTTGCATCACAATTTAAAAAAACCGGAAAATGGCAATGGGAAGTTGAAAACAATGGACACTGCAAAACAATTCGTTTTGACCATTGTGAATTGCAACCGGATTTGAAAAAATCAGCCAACGTCATCGGTTTCAACAAATACCAGGGATCGCTATACATCCATCTTGGCAACGCGGAAAAAAGCCGCATCGCGCTTTCGGAAAAGCCGGTAACAGCAATTTATTTAAAGAAATCTTCCCACAGCCTGCAAAATTATTTTCATTTGGAAAATAAAATTCAATTCGAAGTCCGTGGTTTTGGCCCAGGCCATTTTACATTTTGCAATCTGCAATCCGGGCAGAAATATGTGGTTCTGATTAATGGGATTCAGCAGCAATTTATGACCAATGAGCAAGGCGACCTGCGCGTGACTTGTGAGATTCGCGGTTTGGTAAAAATAGACATTTCGATCGTGCAAACATGAAAATGCACGTTATGAAAAATTTAATTTCCCCCATAATTTTAACCGGACTAATCGTTAGTATGAGTTTTTTGTCGTGTGTAAAAAATATCCGCTCTCCAAAAGATCGATTAAAGGAGGTAAAATCATGGGTCTGTTATTATGGTTTTGATGTACCAGTATCCAAAATTTCCAAATTCGATCTGGCGGTTCTGGATCCGGACGCACAGACAGATCTCGCGACGATCAAACAATCGGGAACAAAAATTTTCGGGTACCTCAGCCTGGCGGAAATTCACCCGACACGCTGGTATTGGCCGATGGTTAAAGGAACATCAGCGCTTTTAAATGAACAAACATCCTTTGGAGGTTTCTTTGCTGATATTCGCACAGCAGAGTGGCAAAATTTAATAACCGATACCGTAATTCCCGCCATCTTGGCCAAGGGTTTTGATGGATTATTTCTCGATACCATCGACTCGGCAGAGTATTTGGAACGGCACAAACTCGAAAAACCGGTCGTCGGAGCTCAAAATGCGATGATCGAACTCATCCACGCGATTCGTAAAAATAATCCCGGCATCCTGATAATTGCCAACCGTGGTTTTTCAATGCTGCCGCAATTCGCGTCCGCCGTTGATGGGCTGCTCGCCGAATCTGTACTCACCGAGTACAATGCTAATTCAGGATTGGCGGCTTTGCGCAGTCCAGCCGTTTACCGGGAATACATGAAAATGATGCATGATTTTCAGCAAAATGGGGGGCTGGTTTTAACATTGGACTACACGTCAAAAAGCCAAGAATATATAAAAAAATCCACTTTTGAACTGGCTGAAAAAAATGGATTTATTCCGTATTTAAGCGATCCGTCATTGAGCACAATTTACTACACGGCACAGGAGTTTGCTCATGGGAATTAAGAAGCGGTGGATCGTGCTCTTTCTATCCGGTATTTTGGGAGCAGCGGTTATTCTTTATGCTTCCGATACGCGGCTGATTGATTTGCATATAAAAGCCGGCAAGCTGGATGAAGCGCTGCAGATGTACGAAAAAATGTTAAATGTCCAGCCGGAAAATGCCTTTTTGCACCGGGAAGTCGCGGAAGTTTTTTTACTGGCAGAGAGGCCAGCCGAAGCGCGATACCATTTTGAACAAGCCTCCACTTTCGGCCTGAAATCCAAAGCAGTTCTGGAAAATCTGTTTCGCTTTTACCAGCAGGATGAGAATAAAAACAAAATGATAGGTATTCTTGATCAACTGGTGAAAATTGAGCCTGAAAATCAAAATCAACGCCAACAATTGGCCGAACTTTACGCCTGGAACGGACAACCGCAGCCAGCCATTGAACACTACCGTCAATTGCTCGATGAAAATCCCAACAACACGGATTATTTGTATCGAACGGGCGCTCTTTACAGATCCATAAAAAATTATTCTGATGCCATTCCCTACATTGAAAAATATTTGGCTGCCATTCCCGCCGATTCGAAGGCGCGCATATTACTTGGAGATTTGCATCTGGCCAACGGCAACAAAAAGCAAGCTGCGAAAATCTTCGAAGATATCCTGCAAACAAACAGTAAAAACCGGATTGCGCGGCAAAAGCTCATTCAAATTTACGACTGGAGCAATGATGCAAAAAAATCCTTACCCCATTTGCAGCATTTCGCCAGCCACGAGTCAAAAAACCGGGCAACCATGGATCGTTTTTTAGAAGTTGCCCGGCAATACGAACCGCTGAAAACGATCAGTTATTTAGAAAATCATCTCAAATCGGATCCGGAAAACAGCCGGCTGCAACAGGATTTGGCAGAATTATTTTTACACGTCGGCAACCCGCATGCAGCGCTCTTTCATATTAAAAACCAACAAAGCCGCAATCCTGCGGATCCTGAATTTTACCTGGAAATGGGTCGCCTGCTGCGAAATATGGATGAACCGTTGCAAGCCCAGTCTGCCTACCGCTTCGCTTTCAATCTGGGCGATACCAGCAGGAGCACAATCGAATATTTATTGCAGAGCTACCAGTTTCACAAACAGTACAAAAGTCTCATTTCGTTGCATCAACAAATGGTGGAGCTCCAAATTTCTTCACCCGATTACAGCAGAAACAGGGCGGCTGCTCTATTTAAAACAAATCAGATTAAACCGGCGATTGCGGAATTTACAGAAATAATTAACCGCGATCCGACCGATGTTGATGCACGGCAAAACCTGGTTTACGCGCTGATAGCTGACGGGCAAAATGAACGTGCCAGTGAGGAACTTTGGCAGGGAATACGATCTCACAAAATTGCAGATGAAAACTATCTGCAATCCTGCATCCGTTTTTTTCTTCAGGAAAACAAATACGAGCGGTCGCTGCATTGCTATCGGTTGTTAGCGAAAAATTTTCCCGAAAACTCGGATTATCAGCTCGGATTCCGCAATGAATTGATCCGCAATGAAAAATATGCCGAAGCGCTGGATCAATATAAAAAATGGACAGAAAAGCACGCCGAAACTCTTGACGATAAATTGCAGATGGCAATGCTCTATTGGAAACTCGGTGATAAAAAAGCGATGCGTGCAGCGTTGCCAAAAGATATTTCATCCTTTTCCGAACAAAAGAAAATCATGCTCTTTTATTTCCAGTCTGCAATGTTTGATGCAGCCATAAATTCCGCGAAGCAAATTATAAAAACCACCCCCGCAGACAGTGCGATTTTACGGACGATCGGGCTGGCTTATGCCTGGAACAACCGGCCGCAAATGGCCATTAAAATTATCAATAAATTTCATCGGGATTATCGGGGAGATTACGAAAGCCACTATCATTTAGCCGAGGTTTACCACGCAACAAACAAGAAAAACCAGGCTGCGCAAGAGTTCAGCACGGCGTTGAATCTGTTAAAAACTGAACTTCGAAGCAAGGATACCTATCTCGCCAAAGCGCGCATTTTAGCTGGCCAGGGACAACTAACCGCTTCCCGTTCAATCTATGACCAATTACTACAAAATTCGCCGAGCGACTTCTACGTGCAACTGGATTATATCGCGACGATGCTCACAGCACAAAAACTTGACGATGCCGAGGAAATACTTAATTCGCTGCGCAAAATATATCCCCAAAATATACAGGCGCTGCAACTGCAGAGCGTGCTCTATTATAAAAAAGGCGAAATTAGAAAATCATTGCGCGTTTTGGCTTCGCTGGAGAAAGAAGGCGCATTGAACAGTGGCCAAATGCTGGATATGGCTGACTTGCATGCCACACTGGGAGATTGGGTTCAGGCAAAGGAAAAGCTCGAAGTTGCCCTGAAAATCGATCCCGAAAACGAGGCCGCGCGCACGCGTTTATTTCGTTTGCGGCGGGACAATGCGCAAGCAATTGCCACAGAAATTTCGCAGGAGCAGCAAAGTAACCGCTTCGAAAGAAAAATATATTCGGTTATATGTGCTTTCGCAAAAACCTCGGCCGGGCAATTCTTTTTCCGTGGTGATCAGGTAAATTTACAGGACAATGACAGCCCCGGTTCCGCGGAAAACTACAAACAATTGGCACTCGGTGTGAAATCCCGCCTCAACGATCGCTTGCGAATGGAATCGGCTCTCGGAATTACCGGTAGCAATTCACAACAGAATCTGACAGCGACTGCTGTTGCAAGCTGGTTTTACCGCACTTCCGATGCGCTGGCGCTGCAGTTATATTACAACATAACCTGGCGCGATCTTCATTACGCGGACATATTGGGAGGCCGCCAAAGTGGCTTTAAAATCAACGGGAATTTTCATCCTGCGCACACCTGGAATGTTCATGCATCCATTGGCCGGTTTGCCAACAAACTCCTGGCATCAGATTTAGCCATGGGCTGGCTGGACCAATTTAATTTACAATCCGATGTCTACTTCAATTTTTTACCGGGATTCCTTTTTTCGTATAATCTGTATGGTTACAAATATGCCGGGATTCCGTTATCCCACGAATTTGCCGCTTATTTGCAAAACGAAACGGTACACAATCTTGGAGCCCGTTTTAGCTTTTCGAAAGAGCGAATCTTCTTTGATCTCGGCGGCAGTTTTGGCTACCGAACAAATCGTGCCGACTTGAGTTATTACGGCGACTTGAATTTGGAATACATGCTTTTACATAATTTGCGATTGCGTAGTCAAATGAGCTACGGAACCGAAAGAGAAACGATAGTTGACGGCTATACCTATCAGTTTCTTCTCAATTTAGGATACTTTTATTAAAAATTAGAAGTTGTAATATGGAAAACTTAAAACTGCTTCAAAGGCAATTTCGCGATTATTTCTTTTTGCTGGAAATCTTGATATTTACAGCCGTTTTGCATGTTCTCAATTTGATTTTCAACCCGGAACAATTGGGCTTTGTCGGCGTTTTTCCAAATCCCCATTGGATTACAGTTTTGCTCATCGCCTCCCGTTACGGGTTGTTGCAAGGCTTAATTGCCGGGGGTGCCGCAGCAATACTCTACATATATTTTGCTGCACAAACTGGAATCATCGATTTTCAATCCATGCATTTCCCGCACTTTGGATTTCGTATCCCCTTTCTCTTCATTCTTGCTGGTGGCATAATCGGGGAAATTCGATCCCTTTACAAAAAACAGAAAGCGAAACTTGATAAAGATTTTAACGCTACCAATGCCCGTCTGGAAGATCTGAACGTATTGCTTGTGGCTGTTTCCACCTCCAAACAGGAATTGGAAAAACGCATCGCTACCCAGACTTCGACCTTGCTCTCCCTTTTTGATCGCCTGAATCAAATTGATACTTCCGACAATAAGGAACTTTATCTCAAAATACTCGACATGTTGGTTGAACATTTACAAATTCAAGTGGCATCGATTTATTTGATGGAAGGCAACAAGCTCAAATTGCAGGTAAGAGTTGATCCGGAACATTTAACGCAACTCCCGGATACTTTGAATTTAACCGACGGCCTCATCGGCGAATTAGTGCTGAAAAAAACAATCGTCAGCATTCATCAACCCGATTCTGAAAAAGAATGGACGAAAACCGGTGAGCAGCCGATAATGATGGCCGTGCCCATTAAACGCCGGGATGAGTCAATTATCGGTGTGATAAATATTGAACGGCTGCCGTTTCTCGTTTTTAATCACCACGCCATGCGCATTTTTAGTCGCATTGGCAACTGGGTGTCGACGTTGATTGATAAGCGGCTGCAATTTCAGGAAGCAGAAAAAGAGCGAATTCTCGATCCTGAAAGCGGTGGTAACACCTTTACTTATCCCTATTTTCAAAAACGGCTTGAGTACGAAATAGCGCGCGCTCATCGATTCAACTCGATTCTGTCACTGGCGCTGTTTCGCATCCATCGATTTAACGAAATGTCGCGGGAGACGCGGAACGATTTATACATGGTTCTTGGCATGATTTTCAAGAAACAACTCAGTGAAACGGTGATCGTTGGCCGCTACAAATGGCCCGACACTTTTGCCATTATTTTCACCGGCGATGACAAAACCAAAACGCAGCAACTTATCGAAAATTTAATGCAAGAGATTACCAATTTTCATTTCAAACCTTTTGCGAACTCGCATGATTCTTTAGAAATTCGGACAGCACTGAGTGATTTTCAAAAATCTTACACAACGGTCAGTGATTTTGAAAAAGCGGCAGAGAAGTTATTTAATGATGAAAAATTCAACACACGTTTGCAGCAGAGTGATATGGATTTTTTACGCAACTTAACCACCCCGCAAACAGAATCTGTGCCGGAAGGCTTTAATGACATTCTCTTCATTGATGAAAATCGCGATGATTTCGAAGACATCTCATTCTTGAGCATGGAAAACAGGGGATAATCATGATTAAAGCATTATCGAAAACAGGAACCATTGTATTACTGCTGCTGTGTATTTTTGGTGATTTCATTCTGTTTTACTGGCTGACCGGATTGACTGATTTTTTATTTTACCTGGCTATTATCGCTCATATGGGCATCAGTGTGCTATTTATAACTTTTCTCTACTTGGCTCAAAAAGCAAGCCAGGCTGTGAATTACAACTTTCTGCTTATTGCCTGGGCTGTGGCTCTGTTTATTCCGGTGTATGGCATGCCCGGAATTTTTCTGGTTTATGCCGGCACGCGAAAAAAGCGGTTCAATCAGGACGATTATTTTGAATTTGATGATTCCCAACTCCCGGGCCACATCGATGAAATCATGGAAGAACTTGGAAAAGATGTGGTTGGATTCATCCGTTCCGAACAAAACATCGATGCACTGAAAGATATTTTTATCAGTGGCAATGAGCGGTTGGAAGAAACAGCAATTCAAAAACTCTCCCGTCTCGGAAATAAAGCTGCGGTAAGTATTCTGCAATCGGTCGTTAATCAGTCGACGACAGATGTGAAAATTCTCGCCGCCTCAGCTCTGACCGGGATTGAAGAAAAAACGGTCGCAAAAATAGAATCTTTGCAAAACGCCGTCGCAGAAACACCCCAAAAACCGGAATTAATACTCGAATTAGCGCGCTCTTTCGATCTTTATTGCCATCTCGGTGTGCTCGATGATTCATTGCTCTCCTATTATCAAAATCTGGGAATTGAAAGTTACATGAAATACCACAAACTCGTTCCGGATGACGCAACGATCGATATTGAATTGGGTCGTCTTTTGCTAAAATCGCGGCGGTATGAGGAAGCTGAGTCGATTTTCAATGGGCTGGTCACCAAGAATCCACAGGATTTTAATCCGAAAATATGGCTGGCCGAGACCTATTTTGCCCAGGGAAAATACGAACATGTTAAAAAAACCTGTCATACGATAAATGAATGTGGGGATCTGCCAGAAATTTGTGCCGAAACCGTGGCCTGGTGGACCGATTTGAATTTGGAAAGTGAGTCTGGCGGAGCATTGCAATATCAGAAAGAGGAATTGGTTTGATGAAACACGAAGAAGCAGATATCTGTTTTGTTCTCGAAGGATCATACCCCTATGTTTCCGGTGGTGTTTCAAGTTGGGTTCATCAACTAATTACAAATCTGCCGGATTTTACATTTGCCCTGGCTGTAATAATGCCGGATAAAGACTCAAGCCGAACCTACCGCTATGATATTCCCGGCAATGTTGTTGCAATTGAGGAACTGTATCTGCACGGTGAAAATCTACCGGCAAAACACGCGAAAAAGCGGGACAAAACGCAGTGGCAGGCCGTAAAATCCTTTCATAATTCCGAATCGCCGGTTGAGAAATCGTGCCTGTTTGAGAAAATATTTACCCATTTTTTCGATAAAGACAATCGCTGCTTTTCGCCGGCAAAAATTCTCAACACCAAAAAATCATGGGCGCTATTGAAAGAGCTTTATCATGGCAAAGCCGCCAACGATTCTTTTATCGATTATTTCTGGAGCATTCGCTTTATCCACCAACCGATGTTTAAAGTCTTGACTTCTGAGCTGCCAAAAGCCAGGATTTATCATGCGGTTTCGACAGGTTATGCCGGGTTGTGGGCCACGCTGGGAAAAATAAAGCACAAAAAGCCGCTGCTTTTAACCGAACACGGAATTTATACACGCGAGCGACGAATTGAAATTAGCCGCGCCGACTGGATATATGAAAAAAACATTAATACGATTCGGGTCGATCGATCGTATAGCCACTTTAAACATATCTGGAACAAGATGTTTGGCATGCTCAGCTACCTGTGCTACAGCTATGCTGATGAAATAATCACTTTAACCAAATTCAACCAGCGCTATCAAATCGAAGAGGGCGCCGACCGCAAAAAGTTGCGAATAATCCCCAACGGCGTCGATGTGGACGGTTTATCCAAACTTTCGATCCAGCCAAAAAATTCCGCCGATCCATTTGTTATTGGCTTTATGGGGCGGGTCGTTTCGATCAAAGATGTCAAAACATTAATTCGCGCATGCAAGGGTGCCTCTCGCGCCATTCCGAATATGAAAGTTTTTATCATGGGTCCGATTGACGAGGAACCCACTTATTTTGAAGACTGCCATCGTTTAGTCAATTTGCTCGATTTGTCCGAAATCGTCACTTTCACCGGAAAAGTGGACATTAAAGAATACTTCCCCAAAATTGATATTATGGTTTTGACGAGTATCAGTGAGTCGCAGCCATTGGTTATTTTAGAGGCGAATTGTATCGGAATTCCCTGCGTATCCACGGATGTTGGAGCGTGCCGGGAATTATTGCAGGGTGTCGGCGACGAGGATAAAGCACTGGGTGAGAGTGGACTGCTGGCGGGAGTAACAAACACGCGGGAGATTACCAGGGCGATAATTAAACTTTATGAATCGCCAAGTTTGCGCAGAAAAATGGGTGAGAGCGGGCGCTTGCGAGTAGCAAAATTTTATAGCCAGAAAAACCTTGAAAATCGCTACCGCAAAATTTATACGAATTACAAACAAGCAAAAAAATCTGTTCATGTCAAATAAGAGGAAACAACATGGCAGGCATCGGCTTCCATTTAAAAAGATTGTTTAAACCGGACACTTTTTTAGATAATTTTCGCGCCGTTGTTTATTCGGCAACTATCGCCAGTGGGCCGATTTTTTTCTCGATCCTTTGTCTTGCCCTGCTCGGGTTGTTTGCCAAATCCGGCATCGAGCCCATGCAATTCGACATCTTTACAGTGACAATCGTTTATATTTTTGCCTTTTCACTCATTGCAACCGGTACCACACAACTGCTTTTAAGCCGTTACTTATCTGATTTAATTTTTGCTAAAAATTACGAATCCATTGCACCGACCTTAAGCACCGCATTGGTGTTTACAATTCTGATACAGGCTATTTTTGGACTTCCTTTTTTGATATGGTTAAATGCATCATTTTTCTACCGCTTAACCGCCTTTGGCCTGTTTATAATAATTGGCTGTGTTTGGCAATTGATGGTGTTTTTGAGCGCTGTAAAAAATTTCACCAGCATCGTTTGGGCGTTTTTTATCGGTGTTGTCATCAGTTTCGTGCTGGGCTATTTTCTCGCCCAATCTTTTGGATTGTCTGGTTTGTTGCATGGTTATGCGGTCGGTCAATTTCTCATCTTTCTCATCCTGTTGTGGCGGGTTTTAAGCGAATTCAACAGTACGCTGCCGCCAACTTTGGCGATGTTTGCATTTATGAAAAAACTACCGGCACTCATTCTGATCGGGCTGTTTTATAATTTAGGTATCTGGGTTGATAAAATAATCTTCTGGTACAGCCAAACCGGTGAGAATATCGACTCTTTCATGTACGCGTCTTCGCTTTATGATAATGCGATGTATCTCGCGTACTTGACCGTAATCCCCTCGTATACATATTTTCTCGTTAAAGTTGAAACAGAGTTTTACAGCTATTTCCGCTCCTTTTTTCAAACAATTCTCAACAAAGAATCCCTCGGGTTGATTGAAAGCAAAAAGGAAAAAATAGGAAATGTAGTGCGGGAGAGTTTACTCGGACTCATAAAAGTGCAGGGTTTGGTGACGATAATTTGCCTGTTTTATTCCGACGAAATTCTCCTCGCTTTAAACATGTCACACTTAAGTATTCTGATTTTTGAAAAAGCACTAATCGCCCTGTTCTTGCAGATGCTGGCTTTAACCCTGATGATTTTTATGATGTATTTTGATATTCAAAAGGAACTGCTGGTCGTAGGTTTTGTATTTGTGGTGAGCAATATAATATTGACGGCATTTTCCCTTATTCTGGGAATTCAATATTATGGCTATGGCTATTTATTTGCGAATCTTCTCACTTTATCCACAGCCTACTGGTATTTAAACCGCCATCTCGCTGACCTGGAATATAATACCTTTATCAAACAGGTCAGCCGGGCATAACTTGAAAATTTTTAACTTACTTTACCGCAGATATTTCATCGCAGCAGCAGAACTTTTTTCACTGCTTTTTGATTTTCAAACTGGATTCGAATGAGGTAAACACCGGAGGGCAATGCGAAACCACGGTCATCACGGGCGCGCCAGATCAAACTGTGGTAGCCTGATTTTATTTCGCTGTTATTCATCAGGGTGGCTACCTTTTGCCCCAACTGATTATAAACAAATAAACTGACCTGCCCATTTTGGGGCACATTAAAACGAATCGTCGTTTCCGGATTAAATGGATTCGGAAAATTTTGCAGCAGTTCGAAATTCTCCGGTACCAGCGCGAGATCGGCGGCCATCTCTTCAATGAATGCCTCACTTCCGACCACCAATTTTAATTTTTTCGAGCCCTCTGTAACTGCCAGAAATTGATACTGAGTGGTTGTTCGCAAATTCTGTATACTTTTTTGCTGCTCATCAATCAAATAAACGGAGGCATTTTCCGGAACATTCGCTTCAAAATCAAAATTGAGTTTGACAATTTCATTTCGTGCATTGCAACGAATATCAATTTCCCAAATAAATTCTTCAGCGCCTGGCACGCGAAAATCTGTACTGAAACGGTCGGTGAGCTGGTGCCATTCCGGATGGTGAAATGAGACAGAAACATATTGTCCGATAAGGGGAGGCTCAGCTCTTTCGAATTCATCATAACCCGGTTTGCTTAGTTGCCGGACTCCAACCCAATTATGTAAATCCCGCGATTTCCCGGCGGTCGCCGATATTTTAATCGACCACTCAGCAGCCGGAGATTCGCTAAAAAAGGAATTGCTTTTCGCTGTTGAAGTGGAAGTTTTTCGTGGCTGAACAACGAGATAAATCGATTCATTTATTGGAGCGCCCGCAGCCCGTTGAACAAAAATAGCATAACCCTGCCAGGGCTCCATAATATCTGAGAATTCCCAGCCGGAATTATAGGGGTAAAGCACAATTGGCGAGTTACTGTTAACAAGCGAAAGCGCATCCGAATGCACGGGAAAATTAAAAGGCGTAGCAACCAGGTTCCACCCCTCAAATACTTCGATAGAGTCCGGACAAAGCGTGGATCGTGTTTTCCCGCGGCCTGTATCATAAACCAAATTTTTAGCCGTGCTGATTATAAAGTAAGATCGCCCTGGAATAAACGGACGCGCACTGTCGCCTTCAAGCCACCGTTGGCCGGAAGGCGCACTCGTATTGTAATCAAAAATTCGCCATTTGGAAATTTTATATTCGCCTAAATCATCCACAAAAATACTGTCGATTTGCGGAGCCGCCAGTTCAAACGGGATTGAAATTAATTGGTAATCTGTGGAGTCTGTTCCGGAAGTCAGCGGCAGTTCTGTGCCTGATTCATCCATCGGTTTTGTCCCATCACCAGAGACATAAGTGGGCAATGCAACCCAACCGGAATCGACACTGCCACACCGTTGCTGTTCATTTTCTGCAAAACTTATCAGCGCGGTGCTGTCTTCAGCCAAAATTCGGTATTCCATTCCTTGCAAAGCGATGTCATTCTGCGGAATCGTCACAATAAAATCATCGGTTCCAAAAACCCTGCGTGAATCCTCGTTTATTTTGGTATTGAAAGTTCCGGCCGCACGGTATTCAACCCACACGCGTTTTACGCCACGTTCATCATCAATATGCACTGTATCGCGAAATGCATGCCCGTGTCGCGCGCTGATCAGGCTCGTATTGGCTATTCCGGTGATTACCGGAGGACAGGTATCGATTTTGTAGTTCAACTCGAGGGGAGTCGTAAGATTGCTAAAATTGCCGGCTGAATCTGCCGACCAAAAATACATTGTGCCAGGCCCACATTCTGTCGGATTGAATTTAAATTTAAAGGCAGCTATCCCATTTTGAACACTGCCAACACGGCTCCACTCGGCAAAATCGTATCCATCTTCCGGTGGGCTGTTAAATTTGATAAAAACGCGCGCCACATCGAGTTGGCTTATCTGCCCGCCGGAAGCTAATTTGAGTTTAACTTCGACACTATCCAGATCTGAAACCCAGTCGCCACTCATGATATTGGACTGAACAAGCAAGGGTGTGGCCGGGTGTGAAAGGTCGAGTTTAAACTGCAGATCGACAAAATCTTCATAGCCGGAATTACCAGCGGTATCGACCAGCCAAAGATAGGCATACCAGTTCCCCTGGCTCAAAGCAGCCAATGAAAGCGAGGCACAATTCTGATTTTCTCCAAGATTGAGGACACCCCCTTTGCCGAGATCATCATTATTTACCGGCGGTGCAGCGCTTTGTGAAAATTTCCAGCGAATTTGCCCAATTTCTGCCGCACTTCCCGGATTCTCCCAACATATTTTCAATACGTCTTCATTGATGAATCCCTCATAAATATCACCCCACTCGACTTGAAGATTGCTGATACGCGTCGGTGGTGATTGGTCCGAATTATAGCCAGTGAGCGTTATCATCTTTTCTGTGTGCAACTTATCATTTGTGGCTAATTTCAGATAATAATTATTGTACAATCGCGATTCCTGCGGCCGGAATGTGATGGCCACCTCAACAGAATCTCCCGGCAAAACATCACCCCTGATGCGGGAAAGCGAATAAATTATCGGATCCGGAAACTGGGATATTTCAAAGTGCAGCAATTCATTGAATGCTGAATTAGTGGAGGCCACATTTCGAATTGTCAGATTTTGCGTCGAATCTTTGTTTAAATCAACGCGGCCAAAGTCGATGGTTTCAGAACTAACCGACAACAAAGGTCCGTGAGCCTCGCCTGAAACCGTCGCAGAAATTTTGTTCTGCAGCATCTGCGCACCATATATTTCGATGGTCTCTGAAAACTGACCGCGTGACATTGGAGAAAAATTGACTGGAATTTCCAATGAGTCATCCGCTTGAACTGAGCGTGCGGTTTTGGCATTTTCGATAGAAAAAGGTGAGACCGTAATGAGGCTATCAACGACAATTGTATCACAACTTTTATTCTTTAAAACCAGGCTGAGTTGCCGGCTTAATCCCGGGGCCACTGATCCAAAATCCAGATCCGAAATCACCGACAATTCCGGTCGGCAGATTTTAAGCGGTACCAGCCCAAAAGTTGTATCCATTTCAGCGCCAGCCGCCGATTTTGCCCCATGAAATCGAAAATTATACAAGCCGTTTCCAGCCGAGGGCACATTTAAACTGATATTAAACAAGCCATGCCAAATACTATCCGCAACCCAGAATGGACTCACAGGCAACTGCGCAGAGAAGCTGGAATCCTGGCTGAAATATACTTTTGGATGCGCTTGCCCGTCTTGATCCATTTTTTTATCAAAAATCAGTTCCAGTGTCACCGCGCCAATTCCTGCCTGTGAGACCGAAGCTCCATTCACCAGAAAGTTCTGGCCAATGATACGTGGTTTTTCATTTTGGCCGAAGACCGGTATATGTAAAATATAAATCAGTAAAATCATCCATGGAAATAATATCCGCTGCATCAATTTTTCCTTCATGAAAAAGTATTTAATCCATCAAATTAGTCGTCACCGAGAAAATCCGGTGGCGTTGGAAGAGGAGGCCCATTGTCCGATGAACCGTTGCCCTTCCCAAGATTTTTCGCCGCGAAAAAGATTCCTGTGCCAACCCCGGTTGCAATGAGGCTGTAAACACTCCATTTGCCTACCTTGAACTGCCGTGCCGATTTCTCTTCATTCGGTTTTGCTTGTGTATTTTCTTCTTCGCCGGTTAAAAATTCAGCTTGCGGGAATCCATCATCTGCCAATATTTCTGTTTGGGCAGCGGAATTTGATTTCGGCGTTGCCGATGGCGTCGTTTGTTCATTTTCTGAATAAGCCGGGAAAATTTCGGCCAGACTTGCCGATGTTGATTTTTGTGTGTTTGATTCCGATGCGAACGAATTATCATCAAATGAATCTGTTGCCTGAATTTGCCCACTTTTATCCGCAATCCGGCGGTCGTTATTCTCTTTACCAGTGCTGGAATTTGTTTGAGATTGTTTTTCGAATCGCGACATAGCCGATCGGTAATTCGCCCAAATATTTTCGCTCAGAGAATTTTCCGAACTGGATGACTCGGTTACCCTGTCATCTGTAATCGGGCTATAGCGGTCTTCCGTATCAATCTCATAATTATCAAACTGCCCGGAAACATCATTTTTATTGAGTTCTTTGTCGTCATCCCAGGTAATCTCGATTAATTTATTCGAAACAGGAGCTGTATTTGTCGGTTTTTCCGGGATGGATGCTTGCGTCTTCTCGAATGTGGACGAAGATAATTTCTGATTTACTGGTGCGAAAGATTGTGTCTCTTGCAAGGCTGCGTCATCGGTTGTATTTGTATCCTCTCTAACAGCATCAACAACTCCTGTTTCCGGGTTATCCAAAAAAGGGTCCGTATTATCTACAGGTTCAGGCTCATCTGGAATATTCTGCGTTTTATCAATCGATTGTTCTGGTACTGAATCGGAAAAATCATCGACGCCGAAATCGTTCTGATCAAATGTATCCACAACTTTCGAGTTCTCATTTTCAGTACTGACCTGAGGCAATCTTTGATTGGATTTTTCCGAAATTTGCGCAGGGTTTTCCGTTGTTTCAGGCTTGTTTTTTGTATCTTCGACTGCATAAGCATCGTCCCAATCTGCTCCGAAATCATCGGATTCGTAGCTATTCTCATTGGCTGTTACTCGCGATGATTCGCTATTTATCGGTTTTTCCCGCTGCTTCAAATCCTTTTCAGGGCTATCTGCAAACCCTTTGGTTTCTGCTGGTGCAGAACTTTTTTCCACAGGCGTTTTTTCAGCTATGCCCGGATCATATTTTTCTTCGGGAGCATTGTCGGTCGTCGTATCGTCTTCCTCGCCCATATCCCAGGTTATTGAATTCAAATATGCATCTGTTTGTGATGGAACCGGTTTTTTTGTCTGCGGACGATCTGTATTATTTATCGAGCTGTTTCCGGCATCACTCTTTTCAGGTTGAGGAACATTGTTTTTAGATACAGCATCATACGGCTCATCATAAGCTGCGTCATCCCAGGTAATTTCATCAACGTTTTTGGGCTTGGTTTCGACGGGTGCGGCTGGTTCCGCTTGGGAAGTAAATGTTTCTACTGGCTGTAGTTCAACTTTCTTCTTTCGATTTTTATTCCGTTTCCCATTTTTAACCTCGGTCAAACTACGGCTGCTCAATGGCATATTGAGGGAAGTTTTCAACCCGACAAGCTTTCGCCCAATATTCCGCATTTGATCGAGCATAGATTCAAAATCACAATCAAACTTATAAGATGCCGAGCCGATCAATTTTCCGGTGCTAACATTCGCCATTCGAAAATCACAGGCAAAATAATCGTCAATTTGGTGAATTATGCCATAAACCACAAAATTGGCATTCATGGACCGGCCGATGCGCACCGCGCATTGCAGGGAAACACAATAGTCGGATAATTTCTTGTTTGCCGCTTTCATTGAAAGTGTTTGAATAAAATTTATCTCGCCGAGGCGGCGTTCCAATTCGCTCGTCAAAAGAAGAGCGTCATCAGAATTGAGGTCACCTTTTGGCTTTATACTGAGAACAGCCACATTATGTATCTTAAATCGATTCGCTGCTGCCTTGAGTATATCCGGCAGAACGAGCGTTGCTGCAAAATTTAGCAGCACGAAAATGCTCAGGAGCTTTTTCATTGCGTTATCCTGATTTATAGAAATTAGTGATTGGCCGGGATGAAATGATTTTTGCGTGAGTTGAGGTAACGCAACTTCAATGCCACAACCATTTTATTTTTCTTTGGCAATGCTTTGCACAATTAATCAAAATGCAAAATCTGATATTTTTTTAAAATAATCCTGTGATTACTGTAGGTCGAGGACGACGATTGTTTTCATCTAGGGAAAAATCAATTCGTTGCAAAAACTTACAATCGTACGGAACAATTATTCTAAATCATTGTTAATACTGTAAATTATATAGATCATTTTAATCGAGCAGTAATACATAATTTGAGCCGTTACTTTGCCTGTTCTGCAAAACTATCTTAAGAATTCAAAACTGAGCCTTTTTATTAAATACTGGAAATTTGCCTGTTTTGCGGGTTCTTCGCGATTAATTTCTGCATTATTCTTGCCCGCTATATGTTAATTAATGAGACATGGTAAGGAACATGAAACAGGCTGTCTCTTTTCTAAAGCCCTTAAATTGCATTAAAATATTCATTTTCTGCGCACAAATAATTGTCCATTTTAAACATCTGAATTATTTATTTGGAATTGAGGTTTAATTGCAATTTTTAATCAGTTGCACCTGGAAATACTTTTTATTGAATTTTCTTGACAAATGCATGACCCGTGGCTATATTTCGCATTCTTTTTAACACGCAATATAAAATAGGATATTTAATATGCGTACCTGTTCAAATGCTGGTATTATTGCACGACTACAAAATCCACCCACAACTTTTCCTGAGTTGATAACTAGAAATTTTTATTGTAAAAAAACGGCCTTCTATGAAGAAAAAGATATTCTTCGGAATAGCGATTAGCGCCATCTTCCTGTATATGGCATTCAATGCTGTTGATATCAAAGAAATGGTTTCCACTTTACAAAACGCCAAATACTGGTGGTTGCTTCCGGGGCTTGGGTTTATGTTTTTAAGCCTCATCATTCGGGCCTACCGCTGGAAACTTTTCATGAATCCGATAAAAGTTGTGCCGACGAATAAACTTTTTTCGGCAATGATGATTGGTTATATGGCCAACAATGTTTTCCCGCTTCGGCTCGGCGAATTTATGCGTGCCTTTGCCATCGGGAGATCCGCCAATATCTCCAAAGCGAGTTCATTTGCCACAATTCTCGTCGAACGAATCATCGATGTATTATCATTACTGGTCATTTTTGGAGTCACTGTCCTCTTTCATGAATTTCCCGAGAGGATTGAACAAGCCGGTTTTTTTATTTTCCTTGGCGCTATTTCGCTCATCTTTTTCATTGTGATGCTTTTAAGGAAAACGCAGCAAACGATGCACTTCGTCTGGAGGCTTTCCACTCCTCTTCCCTATAAAATTAAAAAAACGATTTACCGCATGATGCGGTCCTTTTTGCAGGGTTTTGAGGTTTTGCGAAAATCCGATCACTATGGCATTATTCTCATTCAGAGCATTCTACTCTGGTTGCTCTATGCAGGCATGGTCTACGTAACTTTTTATGTTTTCGACCTTGTTCCGCAGGGCGCCTCGATTATGATTGCCAGCCTGGTTTTGCTTGTAATGGTCAGCATTGGCATCATGATTCCTGCCTCACCAGGATTTGTCGGGACCTATCATTATTTTTGCATTCAGGGTTTGGCATTGTTCGGAATCGATGCCAATGCTGCCTCGAGTTTTGCGATCATTTTGCATTTATCGAACTACATCCCCATGACTTTGGCCGGCTTTATCTATTTTTGGAAAGAAAATCTGCACTTTAAAGATGCACTTGAACAAAAAGATGCGACGAATCAGAGCGAACAACCGGAACCGGAAAACGTCGAACTGGAACCACGCTAGCGCTGCAGTAATTAGAAAAACCAGGCAAATGTATGGACTGGAACATCATTGCTCGAATAAAGTTACATAGTCATTTTATTGATTTAATTCGTATTTTGCCTTCGCTCTTCATATGCAATGGCCACTCGTAACTGAATTAAAAACAAAATTATCAGAGCGTCATTTGACATTGCCTGTATAATTTTCTATATTCGCCATTTGACACCAAATAAACACAAACATCTATGAGTGAATTTCCTGAACCAACGTACCTTTTCGTATACGGAACCTTCCTAAAAGGCATGGCCCACTCCAGTTTTTTGGATGCTTCCAACAGAGCCCAGTTTATCAGTGAAGCGACCATTTCTGCTCAATTGTATGATACAGGTGCGTTCCCTGCTGCGCTTCTTTCAAGGACAAATGATCTTCAGGGTGAAATTTACCAACTAAATGAGCCATGGACAGTTTTGTCAACAATTGATTTCATTGAAGGTTTCAACCTGGAACATCCAAAGCGTAGTTTATTTAAGAGGGAAACCTGCCGGGCAAAAAATGGCAATCAGTCTTGGGAAGTTCAGGTCTATATTTATAACCAGTCTGTCGAGAGCCTGCCGCGCATTGAATCCGGATCATACAGGGATTATTTGCAAACGTCAAGGTTGAAGGATATTGATGAATAAATTTTCCCGTTACATTTTTTTTATCTTCACACTGTCACTGGCTTTTTCCTGTAAAAAAACAGCTCTTGATTTGCAAGTCGAGCGTATTAAAAATGCCAATAGTTTTTCCGAAATATTCCAACAGGAAAAATCAATTGTCATGCAATTTCCTCGCAGTACAGAAATCGAAGATATTGTTGACGCACTGCTCCTGCCCAGCAGGCAATTTTGTGTCCTCACAAGCGGGGACAAAGCTGGCGCCTATTTATTCGATGTCGGTGGAAAATTTATAAAGCAGCTCAGGCCGGCAGATAAATTTATTAAAAACTTTGGTCAGCCCTGGCAAGTTGAACTGGATTCAGAGAACAATTTCCATATTTTTGACCTCCGCAGGCATAAAATATTCGTTTTTAATTTGGCTGGAAAATACCTCCATATGCTCGATGCACCCAAAGGAGCCTCCTCTTTTCGGATATCATCTGCCAATCAATATTATTTCAATTTGCCCGTTTCTACCGACGGCACCACAATTTTAGTAACACAAAGGAATGGCAATGCGAGTCGCAGTTTTTCGCTAATGCCGCCAATTGTGCAGGAAATTTTGCATTACAAAACAATTGTTCCCAAACGTCCACTGCTTACTTTTGATCAAAACGGGGAGATTTTTCAGGCGTTTCCCATAGAAAATACCATTTATAAATTCGGTACAGATTTCCATTTTAAGGGATCGTTCGAAAAAAAATTACAACGCTACCACGCCCCGGATATCGTTGCGTGGCGTGCAGCTGTAAAACAACCTGGGAAAAACAGGGACATCAATAATTTACTAAGCCATATGACATTGTTTTCAGGATTGCATAATCCGGCACACAATATAATTATGGCCGAGTTTTTAAATATTGCTGACAGGCAGCCGCGCTATCTGGTTTTTTATACCTCTGCCGGGGCATTTTTAAACGGAGATATAGTCTTTGACAAAGATAACAATGGAAAAATTCTTCGCGCCGATAAAGAAAGACTTTTTACCTGCCGTACTGACAATACAGGCAGAACATCGAAATTTATCCTGAATGTTTATTTCATTCCGAGGAGATAAACATCATTAAAATTACCTCACTCATTGTTTCCCACTGGAGGAAATTACGTTGAGAACAAAATTCACCGGGCTGGTTCTGTTCGTTTGTTTTCCAGGCTTGCTTCTGGCCCAATTTCAGTTTGAGCGCAAAAATGACAGTTTCACGTTTGAACCGCCAAAAAAAATATCCTACTATAGCCACCCGCAATTTAACCGTGTCGAAGGCCTGAGTATCCACGCTGGCTCCAAAATTGTGCCATTTAAAAATAATATCACAATCAAAGTTGATTTATGGTATGGCACCAGTCAGAAAGCTGAAGATGCATTTCGCTATCAAGCCGGTCTGGAAAAAGAGTTTAAAATCCCGTACTCCATGTCGATTGGTGCGCGATATTTTGATAAAACCGCAAGCCCGGATAATTGGGTGAACACAGACTATGAGAATAGTTTGGCCGGTCTTTTCGCCCATCGTGACTATCGCGATTGGTTTGCACATCGCGGTGCGTTGGCATTTGTCGATTTGCGTCTTGGTGAAACGCATACAGTGCGCACAGAGATAAAACATGTTGATTATGAAATTCTCGATGTGATTCCCAATGCGGACTGGAGCCTGTTTTCATATGCCCACGATCGTGAATTCGCCTTCAATTCGTTACGTCATCCATTCCTCACATTTGCCGAAGGTTCAGAAACAACATTTCGTCTCATGGGCGCGCTGGATAACCGCGACAACCCGGTATTCCCGATGTCCGGTTGGATTGTAGAAGGTATTTTTGAAAAAACCATCGGTGATTTTGAAACCAATGGGCTATTTGCCACGATGAAATATTTCCGTACCATGTTTGGCAATCAAAGATTGCAATCGAAATTTATGATTGGCAGCCGTACCGATGCCTGGGCAGCCCAACACCTGATGGGGCTCGGTGGCCCCGGCTCATTGCGCGGTTTCGAACCCAAAGAATTTATTGGTGACCGGCTTTTGCATGGCTCGGTTAATTATTATTTTGGTGGCGATGTTTTACAAAATCTGCCGCTTGGATTCATCCCATTCTGGGATACGTTTTCCCTCGGGCTGTTCGTCGATTTTGGCGATGCCTGGTTTGCCAACGGCCTGTTATATCCCGCACAAAATATGAGTCCCAATGAGGGTTACAACTTGTTCGACTTTTCCGAATTTTCAACAAAGAAAGTCAATTCATCACCGGGAATTTCGCTGCTTATTGCTGAAGGGCTCATGCGTATTGATTTTGCCAAACGCACGGATGTCGGTGGCGACTGGCGGATCTATTTTCATATATTGAGTAAATTATAAATCCATGAGGCAATCTAATTTCTGATGCGACGCTACACCTTACAAAATGCCGTAAAATTCACCCGGCGAATTCAATCGATCACATGTTTGCCACTGTGGCTGGTTTTATTCTCAACCACACAAATAGCAGCGCAGGATCAACCGCAAAGCCAACAGATAAAATTTTATTCCATTGTTGATATCCAGGTTTCGGGCAATAAAAAAACCAAGCCGGCAGTCATTTTACGTGAAATGCGAACTCAGATTGGCGACACCGTTTCAGCAGCCGATTTGCAATACGATGCCCGCCGCATCGAAAGTTTGGGCCTTTTCACAAGGGTTGATATATCCCTCGAATCGCAGGAAAACGGTGTAGCGCTGCTCATTGACGTGACCGAACAATGGTACATTTTTCCATTTCCGATTTTTTATTTTAATGACCGTGAATATACCTGGGAAAAAGCCTCGTACGGTATGAGTTTACTGCACACTAATTTTCGTGGCAACGCGGAAACTCTTGCTTGTGCGGCCTGGGCCGGTTATAATCCGGGGACATATTTAACCTATAGCATTCCGGCAATTAATGGCAATAAACATTATTTTTTAAGCGCCCGTTTTTTCCTTTATCATGTTCGCAGTAAAAGCCTTGAGATTCTTAATCTTAAGACTGATGAGAACCAAATTGGCAGTTCTGTATCTTTCGGCCGCCGGCTGAATCTTGAAAATTCCGTGCAAATTTCACTCGGTTTTTCCCGAATAAAATACGATCCCCCGGTACGAGGCCAAACTTTGAACCCAAGTGGGACAGACAATCTCCCTTCGATCAGCTTCAATTTTTCACATAATTCAAGAGATCTGGCATGGTACCCACGGCGGGGATCCCTTCTCAGTATTTCATACCAAAAAACAGGTTTCTGGAACGATGCCCATATCGACTATCGCCACTTATATCTCGATTACAGATTTTATCACCCCATCCTAAAAGATTTAATATTTGCCACCCGCTACACAATGCAAATGAGCGATGGTGCTTTGCCGGTTTATAACCGTGCCTACTTTGGTTATACAACACGAATTCGAGGACGCTTCGACGAACGCTACGAGGGGGAAAACCGCATGTTTGCATCATTTGAATTACGCTTTCCTATAATTCCGGTGCGCTATATTCAACTCGAAGAAAAATCTCTGCGCGGTTACGGCCGCAATCTGAAATTTGGTATCAGTGGATCATTTTTTATGGATATGGGCTCTTTGTGGGTGCAAAGTCAAAATCTCGGGCGCTACACCAGCGGCGAACAATACTTATCCAGCGGCTACTTCGGATTACAAACTCGCCCGACAAGATGGTTGCGAGGTTATGGCGCAGGTTTAAATTTCCATCTGCCTTACGTTAACATTGTCCGCCTGGAACTTGGTTTTGACGACGACTTAAATACAGAGTTCATTTTTGACGCACAGATGTCGTTCTAACTGTGTGCCCACCAATTCCACGATTATTGAAAAAAATTCCATGGCCAGAAACGAATATTTTTATATCGCACCCGAAAATTGCCCGCGCACAGACGAAGAAAGCGTTGGCAAAGAACTGCTTTTGCGGGGCGAAGAGCACCGCCACCTTTCTAAAGTGTTGCGCCACACGGCCGGGGAACAGGTTTTTGCAACAGCCGGTGACGGGCGGATTTTTGATTGCAAAATAACCGGCATAGAGAAGGATTGTTCCCGGCTGGTAATTCGGGAGATCGAGCTTGAACGAGGCGAACCATCTTTTCGGTTAGTCATTGCTCAGGCCATTCCAAAAATAAATCGCTTCGAGTGGTTTTTGGAGAAGGTTGTCGAAATTGGGGCATTCGAAATCTGGCCGATGCAAACCCGGTTCACAGAAGTCTTTCCCAAGAAAATGAAAGTAGACCGTTGGCAGAAAATTCGCATTGCTGCCATGAAACAGTCGGGCCGCAGCAGGCTTCCCGAATTAAAACCGCTGCAATCCTTCGATGAAATTATTCGAGCGAGCGAAAAATTTGACCTGCGCTGGATTGCCCATACACCCATCCCTGAAATCGCTAAAAACCGGGCGCAACAATTCGAGTTCAAAAATGTCAAAACAGGCCTGCTGCTCGTCGGACCCGAGGGTGGTTTTTGCGAACAGGAGATTCAACAAGCCATTGAAGCCGGAATAAGTTTCATCGAGCTTGGCCCCACACGCCTGCGTAGTGAAACAGCAGGAATCGTCGCCAGTTCGATAATATTAAACCATTATTGTGCTAAGGATTAATACTATGCTATCCAACAAATCATGGTTGTCATTATATTTATATTCTTTGATTTCTTTTATTTTATTTTGCGGATCAGCCGCAGCCCAGAACAGATATTTCACCGAAAGTGAGAAGATATTTGGGGCAACCGGCGTTGCGGAAATCCGGATCGAAATTAGGCCCGATTATCTGGCTTATATTCTCGACCCGCAAAATTCCGACAGCGATAGTTTATTTTCCGCACGATTTATTTTTAACAACACCGAAATAGGTCGCGACACGGTTGAAAATGTTGGCTTTCGCTTGCGCGGAAACACCTCCCGTTATTCGAAAAAAAAATCATTTAAAGTCGATTTCAATAATTTTATCAGCGGCCAGGATTTTTATGGACTGGAAAAGTTCAACATCAACGGCGAACACAACGATCCCTCTATTATGCGGGCCATGATCTCCTGGCAATTGTTCAAAAATGCCGGCATCCCGGCATCCCGTTCCAATTATGCAGCGTTTTTTATAAATAACAGTTACAAAGGGCTTTATGTGCTGGTGGAGCACATTGATGAAGAATATATTCAGGCGCGTTTTGATGGGCCCTTGGGAAATCTTTATAAATGCTTGTGGCCAGCTGACCTGGACAATCTTGGACAGAATCCTGATGCATATAAATTCGAACCTTACGGGCGCCCGGTCTATGACTTGAAAACAAACAAAGTAGCGAATGATTATTCCGACCTGGCCAATTTTATCAATTTTATAAACACCACATCTGGCAGCCAGTTCACGCGGGAAATTGAAGAAAAATTTAATGTGCCGTACTTTTTAAGATTCCTCGCGTTAAATACGCTGCTCGGAATGTGGGACGACTATTGGTTCAACAAAAACAATTACTATCTCTACCACAATCTGCACTCAGACAAATTTGAATTTGTCCCCTATGACTATGATAATACTTACGGAATCGACTGGTCCAATATCGATTGGGCGGCACGAAATATTTACGCATTCGGGCGGATGAAGAATCCCGAAGAGCCCCGGTTACTTGTGGAACGAATTCTTGGAGTCCCTGCCTATAAAAACTTATACTCGCAATTTATAGATGAATTTATCAATGGTATATTCAAAAAAGAGGAACAGGATATTTATTTCCAGACCTGGCGGAATGCCACTGAATTATTCGTTCAAATTGATCCTTTTTATTCGTTGGACTACCAATATACCTTCAACAATCATTGGCAAAATGCGCTCACGGAAGCAGCTGGAGCCCATGTAAAATACGGATTTTACGATTATATTGACCGGCGCATAGCCACAGCGCGATCGCAACTGGTTTTTGGCAACGTGCCATTACAAATTCTCGATTATTCACTCTCCAATGATTTTCCCGTGGCCGGTGAAAAAGTGAAATTGAGAAGTACCATTTCGACAAATGATATTATTCGAAAAGTTGAGTGTGTCTATTTTCTCAACGATGGAGAGAGAGAAATTCTCGAATTAAACCTGGATGCAGACCAAAGTGCTGCCCAACCGGGAACAGCGATCTGGTCGGCCGATCTACCGACTCTAAACAAGAATGAATCACTGCAGTTTTTCCTGCGCGCGCAGGGGGCTGCGCAAGCCTGGACAGTCTTTCCGGAAAATGCCCCCGGCGACCCCATTTTTGTTTTCTCTACCGATGAAACTGTCAGTTTCCCAGTGCGGATTAATGAATTTATGGCAGCGAACGACTCGACCATTCGTGACGAATCCGGTGAATATGATGACTGGATTGAACTCTACAATCCGGCAGATACCTATGTTGATTTATCCGGCATGTTTTTATCTGATAATCCACAAAACAGGGTGAAATGGATGCTGCCGGATACAATCCTGCAACCGAATGATTTTCTACTCATATGGGCAGATGAAGATGGACAACAGGGGCCAACGCACGCCAATTTTAAGTTGTCGCGCGACGGTGAATTTATTGGATTATTCGCTCCGACGACTGTTGGAAATTTTGTTATCGACTCACTCTCATTTGGCCCGTTGGATTCCGATGTTTCCTTTGGACGATCCGGCGATGGAGCTGAAACCTGGGCGTATTTTTTATCGCCAACACCCGGTGAATCAAATGTCGTGACGGGAATTACCGAGGCTGAAGATTACAACAACGATGCTTCACCTTTCCAACTCACAGCCCCTTTTCCAAACCCGGCCGATTCCTATTTTCGTCTTGGTTTCAACTCCTGGAAATCAGAAGAATTAAAAATTACTGTTTACAATATCCGCGGCAAGATAGAGTTGAAATCAACCTTTACCAACCAGGCAGGGAAAAATGAGATTCGCATAAATTGTGCGAGATGGCCGGTAGGAATTTACTTTGTGGCTTTCGAGATTGCCGGGCAGAGAGCTGTGAAAAAGGTGACAGTTCTGCGATAATTTCTGAGAAAATGTTTTTGACTGGAAAATGAAAAAGACTCGGCATCGATGGCGCGGGAAACGGCTAAAACACCGTCCAAATGATCGTATTCGTGCTGCACTAATTCAGACAAATCATCACTAAAATCAAGGGTGCGGTGCTGCCAATTTTCATCACGGAACGAGATCCGGCACGACCGATGGCGCTGCACTTTCACCAGCAACTCCGGAAAACTCATGCAGTCATCCCAGACTGTGATCATTTCCTGACTTTTATTTGTAATCACAGGATTGATAAAAACGACTGGTGCATCAATAAACATATAAATCAATCGTTTACGAATCCCGATTTGCGGTGCAGCAATCGCCCGCCCAACACCATATTTTTTTCGAAATGCAATTAATGTATCGTGCAAGTCAGCAATCACCGGTTTTAAAAACTCACATTCTTCCTGAATAACGGCTTCCGATACTTCATAAAGTGCTGGATTTCCCAACAACAAAATTTCTTTTACAGCCATCTGAGCTCGCTCACTTTTTTTCAGCCAGGATTTCTGCCACGCCTTTTAGCCTTGAATTCCCGACACCCTGTCTTACTGCGGTCATAAAACGATCACCGGGATCAATTTTTTCAGTGCGATAATTGGGATCCATTTCTCGCCACAAAACATGTCCCTCAAAATGACGGTACTCGTGGTGGCCGATTAAGTATTCGATATCAGGATATTTTTCCAGCAGGTATTTCACCAGTTTGATATTGGATTTAATTTGCGCGTTGGTGAGATCGTCTTCCCCTTTTTGCCCACCGACATTTTCCACCCCGATTGAATTATAATTTATGCCAATGCAGTGCCGCGCCATCCAATTTTCAGGCATCAGCCGGTGCACCGTGCCGTCGCGATCAACCAAAAATTGTATCGCCACATTGACTTGACCGGCATTCGCAAGATCCGGGCGACTACCCTGCAGTTTTTCGCGATTGAAGACTTTATAAGATTTTTCAAATGTGGGAATCGCCGTCCAATGCAGTACAATTATTTTGGGAGAAATTTCAATATTTTCAACTGAAAATCCATAGTGATTTTCGATATATTCCCGGGTTAAGTCCTGTCTTTCATCGGAAAACGAGACCGGTGTGTCAGTTATTTTCATAGGGCCCGCACAGTTTGTTTGCAATAAAATAACAAGTAAAATTAGGTAAATATTTTTCATAATTCACCGGCAGTTTAGAATGATTTACTTCTCGATTAATTAGTTAATCTGACGTGAGTTCGATATAAGAAGAATTGGGCCAAAACGAATTAATTTTAGAATATAGTCCGAAGGCGTCCCGCCGAGGATAACGCACGAAACGCTCGGCGAGACGCCTTCGCTCTATTTTAGTTATGCTTGGTAAAGAATGTTACAGCTAACATCGAACTCACGTTAATCTGCACTTTATCCGTGTAAATCAGTGGCTGATAATATTTTACGGCACTGCCACCCAGTTTTTCTCATCGAATAACTGCACCGGATTATCAATATTTATCGGTTCGCGGACGAGAAAAGGTTCGCCATATTTTACGCCGAGATAGGTGCCGTATTGCAACGCCCGCGTTTCGATTGACTTAATAAAAAGAGGGTGACTGATCGCTGTTTCTGCTTCCGATTGATTTTTTTTATTGGGATCATGGAACTGTGAACTGTACGCATAAAGCGACCGCATTTTCGTGTCAAAATGTGCAGAAATATCGACGATAAACGAAGGAGTAAACTCAAACCGGTTGGCATAATAAATAATTTTAAATGGACGCCACGGTTTTTGCCCCGTATCGATCTGTTTTAATCCAGCGAGAAAAACAGCATCTTTCACAACTTCACTGGCATGCTGATGATCTGGATGCCGCGCTTCCCAATGATGCACAAAGACAACGCGCGGTCGCTGTGCACGTATTTCTTTAATTATTTTTAACCGATTCACTTGTGTATTGCTGATCTGCCCATCCGGAATATCCAAAGATGTGCTCAACTCCGCACCTAAAATTTGCGCCGCGCTGGCAAATTCTTCTGCCCGCAATTCCTTCGAACCACGCGTTCCGAGCTCGCCCTGAGTCAGCGAAATAATCGCTATTCTGTGCTTCTTATCAGCCAATTTTGCCATCGTGCCGCCACAGGCAATTTCAACATCATCGGGATGGGCGCCAAATGCGCACACATCAAATTCCGGGGCACCAAACATGATTGCCTTCCCTTTTTTCTTACATTCGGATTAGTTGGTGATCGAAGCTGGAAATTGTCAAATCATCGTAAACTTTTTCGATAAATTCCGGCCCATATTTTATCATCATTGGCACATAATTGAGCACGCGTTCCTGCAAAGTCTGGTTGGGATAGATGGCGTCAGCCAGACGCGTCAGTTGATCCTGAATCTGCGTTTCTTTCCGACGCGCAGCTTGCACGGTTTTCTTCTCAAGATTATCGATGGAAGATTGAATTTTTCCGGCCGTATTTTGCAACATCTTTTCAAGGGTCGGATCTATTTTTATAATTTCATCCTGCAGAGCGGACAATTTGCCCGGAATTTCGTTTTGCAACTTTAGAATTGCATCAAAAAAAGTGTCGGGAACATTTCCTCGAACAATATCGCCAAACAATCGGTCCACCGGCTGCCAGATATCCGTCGCATCAAGGGAGAATTTATCCAGCAATCGGTCGATAGCCGGTTCAATAATCGTCGCTGATTTGCGCGGGTAAATAATTGGCATCGGAACATCGAAAGCCTGATAAACGCCTTTAAGTTGAGCAAAATAAGCGACTTCCGCCGGCCCAGCTACGTAAGCGATTGTCGGAAACAATGTATCTTGTGTCAATGCCCGCAGAGCGACATTCGGGCTGAATTTCTGGGGGTACTCTTGCAACTCTGCCAGCATTTCCTTTTCCGAAAATGTATGCAAACTATCGCTGGAAACGATGGCGCCATCCTGCATTTCCAACCCGGTTCGGCCGGCTGAATGGTAAAAAAGATTGTAACGGCCTTCGCGAATTTGAATTTGATTGTGATATCCGGATTCTTGCAATTTTTCAGAATAATTGATCACCGCGGTAGTGGATGGACTGCGCTGTTTGATTTCATGATAATAAATATCCGTGACCAATTCTTTAATTTCAGGAGCGGACGGGTCGATGAGAACGATACCAAAATCTTTCAGGCAAAACATCAGCCACTGCGCAAATGCATCGCTCATGCTACTTTGCGAATTATAGGCATCTTGCAAAGTATTTAAAATCGTACTTTTAAACTCGGTATCGTGAAAATATTCGGGAAAAGTTTTGAATAACTCATCGATTGCTGGGGTTAGCTGTGTTTGCCCCATAGGCTGTTTTTGATTGTGCTCAAGCTCGAGTTGGGCACGATTCAGCGAATTGTCGCGTCCAATAAAATTGACATGATTCACTTCCGCAAAATCGGAATCATCTGAAGCGAGCCAGAAAACAGGCACAAACCCATTTTGACAAGTACGGCCAAGTTTTTCCGCCAGCTTTATGGTTGTAAGCGCCTTGTAAATCACAAATAAAGGCCCACCGAATAATCCGACCTGCTGTCCCGTAATAATCACATTGGCATTGTTTTTTTCCAGGCATTCGATGCTATCAAAGGTTCTCTCGCCAGCACCAAATTTTGAATTCTGCCGATGCAAAATGCGTCCCAGCGCTTCGCGTGGGTAATTCCGGGCCTGCACTTTTTCAACCTGGTTTTTGAAGCTGGATTCATGGTGAAAATCAAATTCGTAAAAGGCAGCGACTTTATCGAAATTATTTACATAATCTTTGTAGAGATCACTCACCCCCGGGAGACGATCGGCATTTATTTTCATAGAAAAAACTCCATTCATGGCATGCGATTGGGCCTGCATAATTTAATAACTCCCGATGATGTTCCAACCTGTTTTTCAATTTATTGCGTGCTTTAGAACAAGAGGACATGATTCAGGGGAAAGAGTTTAACTGATTCACCGAAACACCGGGAGCTGCCACATTAAACAAGCAGAACAAAGAGATTCATCCGTGAAAATAATAAACATGCCGAAGAGAATTGCGGATCAACAGTTCCCACACACAACAGAGAAATGTCCGGTGCGGCTTTAACAATGGTTTTGTATCGCGTCTTTTTCGAGCAGATTTCAACAAATATTTTGCCAACTTAAAATTTGATGTTGATTAATTCAATTTTCACGGTGTTAAATTTTGCAAAAACACCTTTCTTCAAAGATGTCATCTAATAATTAAAAATAATGCGTGATATGAAAAAATTAACTGAAAATAGCGCCGGAAGCCCTCTAAAATCGTAAGTTAATAAAACTTCACAACCCTTATTCTTTTAGCACTGATTCGATCCGTAAGATAGCGTACTTCTTGAATTTAGTTGCTTTTTCGTCATACGCAAATCAAAACATAGAATACTGCATATAGTTGCACAGCAAATAACAAACTACTATATATGGACAATTTTCTCAAAAAGTGTTTTTTTCCTCTTGCATTTACTTTATGAATTTGCTATAATTCTTCCGCCGGAATCGAAAACAGAATTAGATTTCAGTTTGCAGCCAAACGGCAAAATTCCCGGAATACAATCCTATATTTTCCGTTTGATATCACTTCTATTGCTCTTGACTTTTCTTCAGAAATTTTATAACGAACTCACCATCGAATACTATGTGGGAAAATCAACAGCACCAAACGAATGTTCACTATTTAAACACACCGTGATTTGCACCTGCTCAATCACATCAGGCACTAATTCAGGAGGAGAATCATATGAAAATTGTCCGTCGCTTCACCGAGACAGGCATGGACCCGCTCGCACAAATTACTTTTACCCAACGCACATCCATAATCAAAAATCCGGATGGTTCTACAATATTTGAAATGAATGACGTCGCTGTGCCGGAAGCCTGGTCACAAGTTGCAACGGACATTATCGCGCAAAAATACTTTCGTAAAGCAGGCGTGCCTGCCAAAACAGTACGCGTTAAAGAAAAGGGCGTGCCCGAATGGTTGCAGCGCTCAGCGCCCGATGAAAAAGCCCTATCGGCCATGCCCGCAGAAGAGCGTTATACCAGCGAAAAAAATGCGCGTCAAGTTTTCAACCGCCTCGCCGGTACCTGGACCTACTGGGGTTTCAAACACGGCTATTTTGACGGCGAAGAAGATGCACGCACATTTTACGACGAAATGCTTTACATGCTCGCCAACCAAATGGCTGCTCCCAACTCACCACAATGGTTCAACACCGGCTTACATTGGGCCTACGGCATCAACGGCCCGGCGCAGGGGCATTTTTATGTCGATCCCACCACTGGAAAAATGAAACGCTCCGAAGATGCCTATTCCCACCCGCAACCCCATGCCTGTTTTATTCAGGCCGTCAACGACGATTTGGTCAATGAAGGTGGCATCATGGATTTGTGGATGCGCGAAGCACGGCTTTTTAAATATGGTTCCGGTACCGGCACCAATTTTTCCAACATCCGAGGTGAGGGCGAGCCACTGAGTGGCGGTGGACGTTCCTCCGGTTTGATGAGTTTTTTACGCATTGGTGATCGCGCTGCCGGCGCAATTAAAAGCGGTGGAACAACCCGCCGCGCTGCAAAAATGATCTGCCTCGACATCGACCATCCGGAAATTGAAGATTACATCAACTGGAAAGTTATCGAAGAACAAAAAGTAGCCGCGTTGGTTTCCGGCTCAAAAGTGCTGCAGGAAAGCCTGAGCGCCATTTTCAAAGCCTGCCACGATATCGACATCATCGATTACAAAGAATCCGTTTCGATAAACGGCACGCCGAAAAATCAACACATTGCCCGCTTTGACCGGGTTAAAAACAAAGCGTTGGGCAAAGCAATTTACAAGGCACATAAAAATAGTGTACCCAGAAATTACATCGAACGCATCGTACAACTGGCGCAAATGGGCTACAAGGGCATCGAATTCCCAACTTACACTACCGATTGGAATTCCAATGCCTATCTCACAGTTTCCGGGCAGAATTCCAATAATTCGATCCGTGTGAGCCACGAATTTATGAAAGCAGCTGAAAATGGCGAAAACTGGCATTTGCTGGGTCGGGTAGAAAAACGAGATGCCGAGTTAGCCGGCAGAGAACCGAAACCATTCAAAACACTCAAAGCGGCCGATTTATGGGATGACATCGCTTATGCGGCCTGGTCGTGCGCCGATCCCGGCATCCAGTTTCATTCCACCATCAACGAATGGCACACCTGCCCTGCCGATGGTGAAATTCGGGCTTCAAATCCCTGTTCTGAATACATGTTTTTGGATGACACAGCCTGCAACCTGGCTTCGCTCAATCTGGTTAAATTTTATGATTTGCAGAAAGAAGCTTTCCAAATTGATGATTTCCGCTTTGCCTCACGTCTGTGGACGATTGCCCTCGAAATCAGCGTTTTGATGGCGCAATTTCCCAGCGAAGAAATTGCGCGGCTATCCTATAAATTCCGCACTCTCGGACTTGGTTACGCTAATCTCGGCACTTTGGCCATGGTTATGGGCCTGCCCTACGATCACCCCGAAACCCGGGCCGTTGCCGGCGCCATCACAGCGATGATGCACATGACTGCCTACAGCACTTCGGCTGAATTAGCCAAAGAGCTTGGTGCATTCCCGGGTTACAAACGCAATGCAAAACACATGCTTCGGGTCATGCGCAACCACCATCGGGCTGTCAACAATGCCGCGGAAAATGAATACGAAAATCTCACTGTCAAACCCATGGGAATCAACCCGGAGTATTGTGCAACCGAATTATTAAAAGCAGCCAAAATGGCGGCTGATGAGGCGCTTGCACTTGGAAAAGAATATGGCTACCGCAACGCCCAGGTCACTGTTCTCGCCCCAACTGGAACTATTGGCCTTGTGATGGATTGCGACACGACGGGAATTGAACCAGATTTTTCATTGGTGAAGTTTAAAAAATTGGCCGGAGGTGGTTATTTCAAAATTATAAATGCATCGATTCCCCCGGCACTTAAAAAACTCGGCTACACAGCCGGGCAAACTGATGACATAATTTCTTACGCTGTCGGTAAAGGCACTTTGACCGGCTGCCCGTTCATCAATGCCGACAGCCTGAAAAAACGTGGTTTCACCGGAGACGCGCTGCTCAAGGTTGAAAGTGAATTGAAATCAGCGTTTGATATTTCATTTGCATTTAATGCCTGGACTTTGGGCACTGATTTTTGTATCGATGAACTAAAAATGCCACGGGAAAAACTCAACACACCGGGTTTTAACATGTTAGACGAATTAGGTTTTACCAAAGATCAGATTTCCCAGGCCAATGACTATATTTGTGGCACGATGACTGTCGAAGGCGCCCCTCATTTACACGAAAAACATCTGGCAATTTTTGATACGGCTAACAAATGCGGCCGTCGGGGAACGCGCACAATTTCTGCAGACGGTCATATTATGATGATGGCCGCAGCCCAGCCCTTTATTTCCGGAGCGATCTCCAAAACGATCAATCTGCCCTTTGAATCGACGGTGGAGGATTTCAAGCAGGCTTATTTGAAATCATGGAAATTATCACTCAAAGCCAACGCCCTTTACCGCGATGGCTCCAAACTCAGCCAGCCTCTCAATTCCGTCACCGACGAAGAATTTTCCGAGCTGGAAATTGCCGAATTTGAAGACAAAGCCGTACCGGAAAAAGTCATTCACATCACCGAGCGCATCGTGACGCGGTACATTGCCAAACGGCAGCTAATGCCCAACCGGCGACGCGGATACACACAGAAAGCCAAAGTCGGCGGCCACAATGTCTACCTGCGCACCGGTGAATATGAAAACGGCCAGCTCGGCGAAATATTTGTTGATATGCACCGCGAAGGCGCTGCTTTCCGCAGTTTGATGAATTGTTTTGCCATCGCTGTTTCGCTCGGTTTGCAACACGGTGTGCCGCTTGAAGAATTCGCCGATGCTTTCATTTTCCAGAAATTTGAGCCCAACGGCCTTGTTGTCGGCGATGAACGCATTAAAATGACCACTTCGATCATCGATTACATTTTCCGTGACCTCGCAATCAGCTACCTCGGACGGACGGAGTTGTCCCACCTCGATGAGGAAGCCACAAAAAAAGTGACCGACGTTTCTGGTCCGAAAAAAGAAATTTCGGTGAGCAATGCACCACAAAAAATTAATGGCCATTCGCACAATAAAGCTGAAAAACCTGAAAACCGCATTGCTGTGCAGACGCAATCAACCGTGCTCGACAGCAAATCAAAGGACATTTCCGATGCCCGGCTGAAAGGCTACACCGGCGATGTCTGCGGTACCTGCGGCAGCCTGACCATGGTTCGCAATGGTACCTGTCTTAAATGCATGAGTTGCGGCGCCACCAGCGGTTGCAGCTAAAAATTTTCACGGGACACTCCCAGCTCCTTAAAAGAGCGCCTCAGTTGAGGCGCTCTTTTGCTTTATGGCATGTGTTGGCCACAGAGATCTCTGAGAAAATTAGAATAAAAATTAATATATTCTCTGTGTCCTTTGTGGTTCCGTGGCAAGTAAATCCAAAAAATCCTGTCCATCCGGTCTAAAAAAAAGTATGATAAAACACACGTTCACCCACATAAAAGGCATCGGCGAAAAACAGGAAGAGAAACTCTGGCAGCAGGGAATCACCGACTGGCAAACCTATCTCACCGCTGAAAAACCACCGCTCTCCAATGCTAAACACGCTGAGGCTGTGGCTATTTTGGAAAAGAGTCACGCCCTTTTCGAAGCCCAAAATTGGCCTCGGTTGTGCGAAATGATTCCAGCGAGACAGAATTGGCGGCTTTTTCATCAACTGCGGGAATCCATTGCCTATCTCGATATCGAAACCACAGGCATGAGCATTGACACATGTGAAATTTCAACCATTTCCATTTACGATGGCCGCGATATTTTTACTTTTGTGAATGGGGAAAATTTAGAAGAATTTGAAGATGCTATTTTAAACTACAATCTGCTCATAACATTCAACGGCCGCTCCTTTGATGTGCCGTTTATCGAGCGATTTTTTCGGACGCGTATTCCCCACGCTCACGTGGATTTGATGCATGTTTTGCGGCAACTGGGTTACACCGGCGGCCTGAAAAAAATCGAAAAAGAGCTCGGCATCGACCGCCGCGACCATGATTTGGGTGATGTCAGCGGCGGCCTGGCCGTAACCCTGTGGCAGGAATATCAGAAAACCGGCAACCAACGCGCATTGGATTCACTTTTAGCCTACAACATCGCCGATGTGGTCAACCTCGAATACCTGATGTTTTTCGCCCACAACCGCCTGGTTGAAGCAACGCCATTTGCTGAGAATTATCGTCTATCCATACCATCGCAGCCTGAAATTTCCTTTAAAGTTGACCGGGCTTTGGTTGAGCAGATTTTAGATGAACAATGGAAATTCCCGAGCGCAGATGAGGGTTGGGGGTGGTAGCCATCACCTTGTAGATATAAAAAGTCATAGCATAATTTCATAATATAATACACCATTTTTTAAAAGAGAATGAAAGATGAAGCTAGCAAATTTATTTTCAAATAGCTTAATAGCACTAATACTATTTGCACAGGGAATAGCAGCACAAAATGAGAGGCCCCAAAAAAATGATATCACTGTTGTTGATGGGTACAAGGTCAAGAAACTGGTAACAAAGAGTTTTGCTGGTTATAGTACTAACATGGGTTATCTAAGATATTTCCCTCTTAAAACTGGTTTTATTGTCATGTCTGAGGATGAAACATCAATCACATTTTTTGATTGGAATCTGTCCGAAAGATGGAAAATTACATCAAGATCGGGGAATATATCACCCATTCAATTTTTAGGTAACAAATTATTATATATTGATGGCGTAACATTAAATCTTATAACTGATGAAGGGAATTTTTTGTGGACTAAACAACGAAATGAATATCATATTTATTCTGTTACACTAAAAGGTAAATATATATTTACCACAATAAATCCACTTTCAAAGATGCCTTTTGTGATATTAGAATCCAGTACAGGCAATGAAATTTTATCTATTGATGATATTGGATATACAAGAGATGTTTCTGATGAAGATATTTTTATTGCTCAGCAGAATAAAAAACTGAAAATATATTCTATTCATAGGAAAAGCTTGAAACATACGATAAATCTAAATCATTTTAAACGAATCAGTAAAATAAAATTATCTTCAAATGGAAAACTAATAGCTATTTCAGGTCACTCTATAAATAAAGACAAATATTTTATTGAAATTTATAGTGAAAATGGGAGTCTCATTTGGATATCCGATCAATATGCTACAATAGTAAATCCCATATATTTTTCGAAGAATAGTAGGTACTTAATCATCGGTAGTAAAGAAATAGTACGATTACTTGATTTAAATAAAAATATACTACTTTGGTCGTATAACTTAAAACGAAGAGTCGGTAGAGTTGCATCATTTGAAAACAATATGTTGTTTTTAAATACTTCAAAATATTCAACTTCATTTTTTCTAAATTCTGAAAAACAGATAAACAAAGTAACAAAACATAAAGAGAAAGTTTTGATAAGGGAAATATCTGATTCATCAGAAAAAAAAGGAATGTTACTGTATGAATTTCATAAAAAAAATCGTGCGATTGTAAAAAACCAAGTGATAGAAGACTTAAATTAATTCACCAACTAGATTCATAATCTGTACAGTAATAGTATTCACCTGACAGTCTCTCTTTTGGGGTGAATTAAATTATGCTGCTTTTTTCTCTGTTTTGTCCTCATTTTTGCGTTGCCAATCGATGTTCTTTTAATTCGACGTTTTAAATATCTTTAATGGTGTTTTTCTATTCATATTTCGTCCCTGATGTGGCCGATTTTCATTGTATTTTTTCAAGAAGATCTGCAGGTCTTCATCCATCTGTTTTTCGTTTTCATAGAACTTTGTTCTTCCCATTATACGAAAATGTTCGTCCAATAAAGTTCTGTGAAGCCGTTCTACAAAGCCATTGCTCTGTGGCCGCCTGACTTTTGTTGTACTGTGCTCAATATCCTCAAGCTGCAGGAAAAGTTCATAAGGATGTCTGTCTTCTCGCCCACAAAACTCACGGCCATTGTCACACAATATTGTTTTGATTTTTGCATCGTGTTTTTCAAAGAATGGGATCACATTATTATTTAAAACCTGGACTGCAGTATACGACGTTTTATTTGTGTAAAGCCTGCCCTACGCATAACGAATCAAAGGCTGAACGATTCACTATAGCTTTTTTAAACTCCATATATTATATTTCTTTCCAATTGAGCTATTTTCTCATTATAGTTGAATGGAAAATCCCATGAATCGAGATGAAATTCTTCTTTCGCTAAAAACTTTCAAAGAAGAAAACAAAAAAAAATATAATATAACAAGCATTGGAGTTTTTGGTTCCGTTGCTAATAACCGCATGAGTCCGGATAGTGATGTCGACATCGTTGTCAATTTAACAAAGCAGGATTTATTTGAATTGATCGGGATCAAGCAAGATTTAGACGAAAGACTGAATTATCCTGTTGACATCGTGAGCTATAGAGAAAGAATGAATTCCTTCCTGAAAAAACGAATAGACGAAGAAGCGTTTTATGTTTGACCAGAAATTGGACCGGGAAATACTGCAACAATTTCCCCATGCGATAGAAAATATTTAAACTTGCTTCCAACCCCACTAATTCGAATAACCCCAACACCTGAAATACTTTCCCCCCTGAAAAGAGCATTAAGAGAAAATATCTTGTGAAATAACAATAACCGAATTATATTTCGCCTCATTTAATTCAACAACGACGTGCGCACACCCTTTTAAATAGATTATTGTAAACTGGAAATGATCCATTTTAACGACTTTGTGCCGATAAAAATTGGAATATACATATGGAGAAAATAAAGAATGATTGAAAACAGTGCTTTGTTTAATTGGGTGCTCTTACCCCTTGCCATCTACTTCGCCAGGGTTGCCGACGTCTCATTGGGGACGATGCGGATCATTACACTCTCACGCGGTCTAAAGCGTATTGCCCCCATCCTCGGTTTCGTAGAAATGCTGATTTGGCTTCTGGCCATCAGGCAAATATTCAACAATTTAAATAATCCCGCTTGCTTTTTTGCCTATGCAGCGGGTTTTGCTTCCGGAATTTATACTGGAATGTGGATTGAGGAACGCGTCGCCATCGGATTGCGCGTCGTGCGGATCATCACGCGTTTTGATGCCGGCAATCTCATTAAAGCGCTAATGGAAAGTGGCTTTGGAGTGACAACAATCGATGGGCAAGGCAGTACCGGTTCGGTGAAGATTATTTATACCGTGGTACAGCGGAAGGATGTGGCGACCGTCACCGCAATGTCAAAAAAATACAACCCAAAGTCATTCTATTCAATAGAAGACGTCAAACAGGCTTCGGAGGCGATACACGGATCAAATAACAACGGCTCAATATTTAAACCGACCCATTTTTTAAAATTCGAGAAAAAGGGGAAATAAAACGGCCTGCAAAAAAAAACAGGTGCGAAATTCGTTGCTGACAGATTGTGTGAAACGTCATCCTCAGGCTTATTAATAGTAGCTATAATTATTAAAAAACAAGAGGCTACTAAAAGCGATATATCCAAGTCAACAACAGCTCTTGAACATGAATTAGTTGATTTTTTGACGAATCAATGGCGTTTTCCCGGAACACGCTCAACATCGAAAGGCTAATGCTGCTGCGACAAACGCAGCAGCATTTCACCTTTAGATGTTCTGCCTAAAATTAACGCACCAGCAAAAGCTTGCGAACGGCTTTGAATTCACCAGCCTGAATTTTGTAAAAATAAATGCCACTTGGCAGAGCTAAACCGGCCTGATTTCGAACGTCCCACTCAATATAATAATTTCCCGCGTCATGAATTGCATCAACCAGTGTTTCAATTTGCTGACCAGAAATATCATACACAACAATTTTTACATGCCCAGCCTGCGGGATTGCGTACTCGATGCGCGTCACCGGATTAAACGGATTGGGATAATTCTGTGCCAGTTCAAATTTGCCGGGCAATTTCGGTTGTTCGATTACGTTGATTATCTGTGCAGCTACCTCGCTAAAAGCCGATGTATTGCCGTCAGCATCTGTTGCGGTCGCAGTAATCATGTATCTTGTCGGCATCCCTACCCATTCAAAATCACCATTTGCATCTGCAGTTACAGAGCCCTCAAAAATCTCGCCCTCATCTTGCCTGTCGGAAAAAATTTCTACTATAGCCCCGGGTGACGATTTTCCCGATAAAGTGTCGTGGATAAACCAAAGATCGTCTGGGGGTTGTATTGCAGAGTTGGCGTTTTTTTCGAGCTTGATGCCTTCACCAGGATGGTTGAAAATTGCGTTTTGTGTGAATGTGTTGTAATTTGTCGAATCGTGATTGCAATAGATGCCAATTAAGTTGTTATTTGCAATAATGTTTCCCGGCCCGATGATATTGCCATTGGCTCCATAATCCAGGAAAATTCCGGCGTAGATATTTCCTAATTCCAGCGTTCTGCTGGTATCTGTCCCGATAAAATTACCGGAAATAACATTCTCTGTCGACTCAGGGAAACGTAAAAATACACCCACATCCGTATTGCCGGAAATGATGTTCGCCTGTCCTGGTTTGAGACCACCGATAATGTTCGCACGTGCACGAATGAGTGCGATTCCGTAGTCAATATTCGGCAACGCACGCGTGCCATCTTTATTCGTACCAATAAAATTTCCATAAACAAAATTGCCATTCGACCCTTCAAGGGTGAGACCATTTCCGGCATAGATATTTCCATGATGTTCACTGCCAGAAATCACATTGCCTTCCCCATCTCCGGCGCCACCAATGATATTCCCACTCGTTTCATAATCGAGATAAATTCCGGACATAACATTGCCCACAATAGCTTCACCAGTGCGGTCACACCCGATATAATTTCCACGAACCGAATTGCTGTCTGTGCCGGCATCGACGAGAAATATTCCGTGATTTGTATTGCCGGAGATAATGTTGCGATTTTCCGGCGTATCACCGCCGATCAGGTTGTATTTTGCCCCGTAGTTCATCGTGATACCATTGCTATTTGGAACTGCAACTGTGCCTGTTGCGTCCGTGCCAATGTAATTTCCCTGCACCAAATTATGGCTGCTTGCATTAATAAAAATACCATTGCCGGCAAAGCCGTTGATGATAAATCCACGAATCACATGATTGATGTGATTCAGTTGAAAACCACTGTCATCAACCTCCGATCCGTCAAGTTCAATTTCCGGCCCAAATGGATTCGTGTCCCCCTGATTTTCCGTCTGGCTCGTTGCATCAACGATTGTTCCTTCCCCTGCCAGTCGTATCACAGCCGTGGAATTGATTGTCCAGACACCAGTGGTTGCGTTGTACCCTGCATCCGTTGTTGAAATGTCAAACAGGACTGTATCGACTCCCGATTGTGCGACAGCATCTAAAACCGCCTGTCGCAATGATCCCTCACCGGAATCGGCAGTGGTTGTAACGAAAAATGTGTCAGCATTTAATTGTGCAGTTGAAAAAATGAGCAGAGTAGAGAGCAGAAAAAACTTTTTAATGATAGAATATTGCAACATCGTCAGCCTCCTTGCGATAGGTTTACAGCACCGGTAAATTGTGCTGCGCGAAAAGATTCTGAGAAGTGCTACAAACTGTGAACTGATAAATGTAGCCCCGAAAAGTAACTCTTTAAAAATCCCATCCGGCGCCAATTCAGGCACCGGAAAGGATCATCTTACAATTTAATTCAAACCACGTCGTTCAAGCAGCGGCTTGATTTCCGGTTCGTGGCCGCGGAAATCGATGTACATTTGCATTGCATCTTTTGTGTCACCGCGGGAGAGAATATTATCGCGGAAACTGTGGCCGGTTTTCTGATCAAAAATGCCCTTCTTCTTAAATGCTTCGAAAGCATCCGCGTCCAAGACTTCGGACCACAGATAGCTGTAATAACCCGAAGAATAACCCCCAATAATGTGGCGAAAATAGGTCGTGCGGTAGCGGCTGATAATCTCCGGAATCAAACCGATTTTCTCCAGCACGCCGTTTTCAAAGACAGTGACATCACGGTCTTTTTCAACGATCAGGGTGTGCCAGGCCATATCGAGATAGCAGGCAGCTATATATTCCACGGTGCCAAACCCCTGGTTAAATTTACCGGCCGCTTTAATTTTATCAATCAAAACCTGCGGCATCACTTCGCCGGTTTGATAATGAAAAGCGTACAACTTGAGCATTTGCGGTTCCAGCACCCAATTTTCCATCACTTGCGAGGGAAACTCCACAAAATCGCGGGGCACATTTGTACCGGACGTTGATGGATAGGTACAGTCGGAAAGCAGGCCGTGCAAAGCGTGGCCAAATTCATGGAACAGCGTTGCTGCTTCGTCAAGGCTGAGCAGGCTTGGTGTGTCCGCAGTCGGTTTGGTGAAGTTACCAACGTTGGTAATAATCGGCAAAATGCGCTCGCCACCCATATTGCTTTGCGAACGAAACTCGCTCATCCAGGCGCCACCGCGCTTGCTGCCCCGGTAAAACCAGTCAGAAAGATAAACGCCAATCATAGTTCCCTGGTCGTTTTTCACGACATAAGTTTTCACTTCCGGGTGATAAGTGGGAATATCGTTTTGTTCCTCAAATGTGAGGCCGAACAATTTTTCCGCGAGAATAAATGTGCCGTTGATCACATTGTCGATTTTCAAATAAGGACGAATTTCATCTTCGTCGAGTTTGAATTCTTGCTGCCGAATCTTCTCGGCATAATACCACCAGTCCCACGATGCGAGCTTGAAATTGCCGCCTTCGGCGTCGATCATTTTCTGCATCATCGCCCGTTCACCTTTGGCTCTGTTAAGCGCAGCCGGCCAGACTTTATCCAGCAAATCGTAGACATTTTCTGATGTTTTGGCCATGGTTTCTTCGAGCACAAAATCAGCGTGGGATTTATAGCCGAGCAAGTTGGCCTTGCGAACACGCAGGTTGGCGACGTCGTTCATGATTTTCTTGTTATCAAACTCGTCATTGTTGTCACCACGATTTGTGTAACCCTTGTACAACTTTTCACGCAAATCACGACGATCAGAGTACTGGATAAACGGAATCAGGCTCGGCTTATGCAGCGTAAAAAGCCACTTGCCTTCGTACTCTTTGGCCTCGGCTGCCTCAGCAGCGGCCGTTTTCACACCGTCGGGCAATCCGGTGAGATCTTTTTCATCAAGCAGCAATTCGAATTTATTATCTTCATTGAGTACATTGTCGCTGAATTTCACTGCGAGCACGGAAAGCTTTTCATTGATTTCCCGTAGTTTTGCTTTGCCTGCATCATCCAAATTGGCGCCACCACGTACAAATTGTTTATAATTGTCCTCCAACAAGCGCTGCTGTTCCCCGGTTAACTCAAGGGATTCACGCTGATCGTACAGTGTTTTTATCCGCTGAAAAAGCTGTGGGTTCAACCTGATATCATCCCAGTGACCGGAAAGTATAGGACTCACTTCACGCCTGATCGCTTGTTTTGCCTCATTGGTGTGCGCGCCTGCGAGATTTGAAAATACATTGGAAACTTTAGTGAGCAATTCGCCGGACTTTTCCATCGCTTCGATCGTATTAGCAAAAGTCGGAGCTTCAACACGCGTGGCGATTACTTCTATTTCAGCGAGCTGATCTGCCATACCCTGTTCGTAGGCAGGCATAAAGTGCGCATCTTCGATTTGATCGAATGGCGGCACACCGTAGGGTGTATCCCATGTTTGAAAAAATGGATTATCGCCTGTTTTCTTTCCAGTGGTACATGCGGCCATGATCAGAACTCCTGTGAGAAAAATCATTCCTGCTTTTTGCATTTTTCCTCCGTGTAATAATTCATCGTTCGGTAATGCTTTTTAATTTAATTTTGCAATTGACTAATTCAGCAACACCCTTCCCGGACAAGTCAGGCTGCGTTTTTAACTTACGCTTAAAATTTGAAAGGGAATAGCGCAATATTACTTTAGCTTATGATTATAAGCATTCTATAGGAAAATATCCGCGACTTTTTTTCTTTCACGAAATAATTAATTAATGAGCGGAAGTTTTGCGAAATTCCGGAGCACCGCTGCGAATTGAGCTATTTTTTCTGATTTTTTAAACCGCCATTGCGTTATTGAACTCACACTTCAGCAACTATTTTAAAACCGGGGTGGAATTTATTGTATTATTGCCGGTTGTTTTTATATTTTAACATCAACTCACCGAAGCGCCAAAACAGAGAACTCATTATTAAAATCAATTCTTAAATATTTAAAGGCTAAACTTGCACTAATTTGATTATAGCTAACCCGTTGTGCAGAATAGAAAAAATTTTCCTATTTACTCGTCATTTTGCTGGCGCCGGCCTGCGGCTCCGCACGATTTTAGCGGGAATCCAGATGGGATTTAGACTGTAAAACGATGGATTCCGTCTAAAAACATGACGGAATGACGACAAAAGGTCGACTTGTGACAGGTTAGATTGAATTCTGCACAACGGGTTATAACTAATCCCATAAACAGGTGCATTCGACTGAAATGGATTTATTCAATTCCCCAAAAAAAGGAACGACAAATGAGATCCAATTTAAAGACAGGTTTTATTTTCCTCGCTGGATTATTTTTTCTTCCAACCCTCGCCCTTGTCGCTCAAAAAGTAAATGTCAAAGTCGATGGTCAAAAAATAAAAAATACGATTGCCCATATTTCGACCAATGACCAGATGGGCAGAAAACCGAATACACCGGAATTTATGAAACTGCAGGATTGGCTGGTTGAGCAATATGAAGAATGGGGCATGGAACCGGCGGGAGAAAACGGCACATTTTTTCAGGCCGTGCCGATCAAGCGGAATTATTCTGTTAACTATGGAACACCAAAACTCGTCATTAATGGACGTGAATTTTTCTCCCGGTACCGCGATTTTACTGTTGATTCCCGTTCCACACCTGGCCTTAAATTGCAGCAAAAAATCGTTTTTGCCGGCTACGGAATTGCTGCACCGGACAAAGGATTGGACGAATACAACGGCATCGATGTAAGCGGTAAATTAGTTTTTGTTCTCAATGGCAACCCTGCAGATTTCACGCCCCCATCCCCGCGATTGGCGCCACGTGACACTTCCTACAAAGCCGATAGCGCAGAACTGTGGGAAACGGAGTCATCGGACAGTTCAAAAATTATGACCGCGTACAATAAAGGTGCTGCGGGAATTATATTTTATAATCCAAAAGAAGAATCGGATCCTTTTCGCCGGTTTCGACAACAGGTTGAAAAATCACCATTTACTGAAGATTTTATCGTCGTTTCACAGGTGAGCAAAGAAATTTTTCATTGGTTGTTTTGGACAGACCCACAAATGTCTTCGCGTGCATTCAAAACATGGATTGACGCGGTTCGGACAGATATCCAGCAAAAAAAGGTACGCTCATTTGTAACCAAAATGAAGGCTGAAATTACAGGTTTTGATAAAACGCTGCTCAAAGGCACTGCATTTAATGATAGCCTGGGCAGAAATATCATCGCGAAGATTACCGGCAGCGATCCAGAATTGAAAAACGAATATGTCGTCATCGGCGCGCACTTTGATCACGTTGGCGTAACCAACGGCCAGGTTTATAACGGCGCCGAAGATAACGGCACTGGCAGCGGTGTTTTAATCGAGCTGGCCCGGCTGTTAAAACAACACAAAATTCAGACAAAACGAACCCTCATTTTATGCAATTGGGATGCAGAAGAGCTTGGATTAATTGGCTCCCGTTATTGGGTTGAAAATCCAACCGATGGTGTAACCATGGATCGGGTCGTGACCTATTTCAACATGGACATGGTTGGACTGGGGCCTGATATTGGCGCCACGGGCGCATTAAACTTTCCTACAATTTGGGAGGTCATTAAGCGGGATCAGGACGAAGATATTCTAAGTGCGCTCAAACCCAATAAAGGTGGGCCGGGTGGCAGCGATTATGCTCCATTTATTCTGCTTGGAATCGAAGCGCTTGGGCTGATGACAGGCGGCCCGGAAGGCCATCCGGATTATCACGATACCGGCGATGATGCTCATAAACTGGATGCGGAAATCCTGCGAAAAACCGGTCAATTTGTATTACAGGGCGCTGTCAACGTCGGCAATGAAACAACTGTGCCGCTGCTTATCGCTGATCGCGAACATATTTTCAGCGGCATGTACTGGCCACTGAGAATTATCGATCCCGAGGTCAAAACCACTGCTGGCGAAGGATTGAGCAGAAGTTCGAGCGGAAACTGGAACAGGTTGGAGGCAAAAAGTCCGGTTGAATTACACCAATTAATGATTAAAAAAATTAAAGAATTAAAAGATCCCCCAAAGGATAGCGATCCATTTTCTGCCTGGCGCCAGCGCTACAAAGTTACACGGCGCGATGGTATTCTCGGTGTCGGCGTTTTTAATTCGGACAGCAATATGATAAAACTCGCCAAAGAAGTAATAAACTTTGGCAGGCTCGATGTGTCCGGTGATGACGGCATGTGGTTTAATCAGGGATTAACCGAAGCGGGAACGAATGCTCTCAAAATGATGGAAAAAAATAAAATTGCTCTCCATTTGATGAAACCGGAAAAAGCCACAGTACTCGCGGTATTGGAGAAATCTGAAAAGGCGTTTCTCATAACCGGATTTAATGATTTTGATGATGGTATGCTTGAAAAACTCAAAAATAGAAAAGCCCTTATCGGTGTTGATTTTGATCCCCAAAAAATCGAAGAGTGCGTTTCCAAACTCGAATTTTATAAATCAAAATTGGATACGACGTCGAACCTTGTTTTAAACGTCATTGCAGGTGAGGGACTTTCCGAAGCCAAACAAGATTTATACATGCAACTCATTAAAAAAGGATGGGAGAAGAACGCCATTTACGCGATCGGTGGCGCTTCTTTGTCGCGCCGCGGAAAAAGCAATTTTGATGTGTTGCCCGGTGGCAGACCACCGTTTCCACGATTCTGATGGACATAATTCACTCTAATCGGCTGTCAAGTCTTAATTTGTAGATTTGGGGTGCATTGCCTTAATACAATGCACAGCAATCCATGAAGGGATTGCACTCCGAGCGCACCGAATTGGATTAAAGGCATTGTGCAATAAATATTTTCAACAGGATAGCCATTCACAGGGTTAGACTTGACAAAACACGAGTGTCAACCTGGGTGAACGTCTATTTGAACGTACCTTGTTAGCAGAAAAATGTTAAATTACCGTCCGGCTTATTTTCCAATAAATTGAGCTGGGCGACTAATTACAATTTTTCTGGCTGAGAAACAGGTCATTGTCTTCCAAAATTAATTCTATTTAAATATCGATTTATTCGCATCTGCAGGGCTATTATTTTAACTAACCTCGGCTTTTTTAAAATAATGAGGTGTAAGTTTGTTTGCATAACTATAATCAAGGAGAAAACATGAAGCGATGTTTTTTAATATCTATTATCTTATTTTTATTAACTTTGCCCAATCTATTTGCACAAGGAATGATTACCGACCGTCCTGATTTCACTGAAAGCGCGGTGGCCATTTCAGCAAAATCGATACAAATAGAAAGCGGCGTGCTCTTTTCAAACTCTGATCCCGTTAGTGAATTTACCTACCCCACAGCGTTGGCACGAGTCGGGCTTGGCCACAATATGGAAGTCCGGATCGGTTTCAACGGGTGGTCAAAAATATCGCTCAATGACGCTTCAGAAACTTATTTGAATGATTTACTCCTGGAAGCCAAATATCAACTCATGGCAGACGATGCGGACATCCCCGCAGCCATTCTGTTGGTTGCAAATTTACCCACAGGCGACGATGAAGTTTCCGTCGAAGCCGCTGAAATTGGGCTGAAACTCGCAACTGGATTTGATATAAACAACAATCTCAGTCTCGGGATAAATCTCGGCGCCATCTCCGTAGAAATCGCCAGTGAAAGAGAAATTTCATCACTGGCCTCGTTTAGCTTAGGCATTGGCGTTCATGATAAATTGGGTGTTTTTATCGAAACCTACGCAGAAATGCCGCAGAATGCCAGTTGGCAGCCAGTGCTTGACGGTGGTTTTACCTGGCTTTTATCGCCAGCAGTGCAACTCGATTTTTATGTGGGCAAAGGACTAAATGACCATGCGGCTGATTTTCTTATCGGTGGCGGGGCTTCCTTTTTGCTGAATTATTAATTCTAACGTGAGTTCGTTATAAGAAGAATTGGGACAAAACGAATTAATTATAGGATATAGTCCGAAGGCGTCCCGCCGAGGATAACACACGAAACGCTCGGCGAGACGCTTTCGCTCTATTTTAATTTGATTGGTAAAGAATGTTACAGCTTACATCGAACTCACGTTAATTCTAAATTCGATTTTTCATAAACCTGTGAAATTGTGCCGCACACTTATACATATTTTGTCAAGCACCTGAAATACATGAAGCTCCTCCATTTTAATTAAATTGGAAAAGTTGGCGGCGCATCACATGATTTTTTAGATTATACCGAGCATTGGGCAAAAACCTCAGCCGTGCAACCTTTATAATTTTGGAATCGTCGAAACTTTATGAAATCCAAACTGGAAAAATATAGCAAAGTAATCCCTTTTTTTGTTTGGTCGCTGCTTTTCTTAAATAGCGCTTGCAGTCGTGTGTCCGAATTTCCAAGTGTGTCCCTCCAAACACACCGCAGTTTTTCCGGAATCTCTTTAGAAAACGAGGGTAACCCAGCCATTCTTTCGGATATATTATTTACAGAGAAAGGTGATCTGGCGACCCTTGAAAGAGATAGCGGCCGGGTTTCTATTTTTCAGGATGGGGCGGAAAAACAAACTTTTATCTATCAGATTTCTGATTCGAAACCGGCTGTAGCCGTTGCGATGAATGAGTGCCGCGGCATTTTTTCAGTACTCGATTTGCAAACATCCTCGTTATTTCACTGGCGATCAAACGGCAGGTTGCTCGCACTGAAGTCCATTATTCCACCAGCCACTTCACAACATATTACCTTCGCGAAAAATGGTGATTTTTACAGCAGTTCTGAAGGAGTCGGGGACAAAAATTTCATTCTCCATTATAATGAAAAAGGTCTTCTGCAAGATACGGTGGGTACGAAAACCAGCCCGGTCATAATTTCGCACGATAAACAAAATTTAGCCAAACAATTAGCCCAAGGGCAGGTTCCCGATGCATTTGCTGACAGTGTTTTGCTTGCAGCAAACTCGAGCAATCGTCTGTATATTTTGTATCGCAACAAACCTGTTTTACAGTGTTTTCAGGATGGAATTTTGCAGTTCGAAAAAATACTGCACTTCCCTGAACTTGCGCGCATAAAAGAGGCTATTTCGGTACGAAACAACCTGATTTCTGTGGAAAACCATTATATTCCAATGAGTTATTGGAATGATTTTATACTAACTGATGATGGGGAAATCTATATTTTACTTGCTCTACAAAATCGGCCGGTCATTTATAAACTCGACCAAAATGGGAATGTTCAGCACCGATTTTTGGGAGCAACGGGAAAGGGGCATCTTTTAGCGGTCGCCAGCGGAAAGATCGCGATCGCCGATGCGATTTCCGGGAAAGTCACCCTGTATAAAATTTAAATTGTTGATCTCCCGAAAAGTTTTCACCCCCACAAATGCTGCTTTGATTGCTGGCCACTGAGTCACGGAGATCACTGCGTTTAAAAAACGAAATAATATGTAAATTATCGTATCTGCACAATTCTCTGTGACGTAGCGGCCAGTTTACAAAAAATTTCAGGCTAAAACGTAAAACTCTTCGGCTTCACATTCGCTACGGATTCCAACTTTGCAGCGATAGCCTGTGCAATTTCGACAAACCGTTTTGCAGCGATCGAATCAGGGAATTCGGTGACGACTGGTTTGCCGGAATCACCACCAACCCGTATTTCCGGTGTAATCGGAATAGCGCCAAGAAAATCGACTCCCTCTTCCGCGGCGGCATTTTTAACCCCATCTTTACCAAAAAGATCGTGTTCTTTGCCGCAATCGTCACAAACGAATGTGCTCATATTTTCGATCATTCCCAACACTGGCACGTTCACCTTCTGGAACATGCGATAACCCTTGATGGCATCGGAAAGCGCCACGTCCTGCGGCGTCGAAACCATTACAGCACCGGTCAGCGTGATTCGCTGAGAAATAGTCAACTGGGCATCGCCGGTTCCAGGCGGCAAATCGATCACCAGCACATCCAGATCACCCCAGAGCACATCACGCATCATTTGCTCAATGGCACGACCAACAAGTGGGCCGCGCCAGATTATCGCTTCATCGCTGGGCATAAGAAAACCAAGCGAGACGACCTTGAGACCAAAACTTTCAGCGGGAATAATTTTGCTATCTGCCGTGACGTTCGGTTTTGCATTTTCAAGATCGAGCATCATCGGCAAATTGGGGCCGTAAACATCGGCATCGAGAATACCGACAGAATAACCCAATTTGGCCAGAGAGCACGCTAAGTTTACAGAAACGGTTGATTTCCCGACACCGCCTTTGCCACTGGCGACAGCGATGATATTTTTAACTCCAGGCAGCAAATTTTCCTGCGGAGGAGCGGGTGGTTTTTCCGCCATTTGCGGTTGACTCGGCGCCGCCGGTCCCCCTTTAAAGTGATCGATTACTTCGGCGTTAACCGATTCAAAACCCAGGCTGCGCATGCCATTGATCACTTGCGCTTTAACAACGTTGGCTACATTGCCGCGGGCGCTGGTGAATTCTATTTTTATACTGATATCATTCCCCTGCCCACCGATTTCTTTCACATAACCCATGCTCACGATGTCTTGATCAGCACCCGGAAATTTAATGGTTTTGAGTTTATTAATAATTGTTTCTTTATCCTGCATCGTTCTACCTTATTAATTATAATAACAGTTTATTGAACTTATTCTAATTTATTTGAATAGTAAATATAGGGCATTTCATCTTTGTGCGCAATTGATATTACAAAGATATGATTTAACGCCGGAGATCCCGTACTGCCCCGATGATGAGCCGCGCGGCTGTTTCGATTTCATTTTTTGATGTCGACACACCCAAACTGAGGCGCAATGTTCCGGCTGCGTAATTATCCGGAACCTGCATTGCTCGCAGCACCGGTGAAATCGTCACCATACCTGCATGGCAAGCTGAACCGGCGGAACAGGCGATCTCCCCTTCTATTTGATGCAAAATATCCTGACTTTGGACATCTCGAATTGAAATACTCAAGGTATTTGGCAGTCGTGGAGCATCGGCACCGTTTATTTTGACATCAGCAATATTTTCAATGAGCTTGTGCTGCAAATAATCCCGCAAAACAGCGACTTGTTTTTGTTGAATTACGATTCGCTTTTTGGCTAATTCACAGGCTTTTCCCAGCGCTACGATAAGCAGAACATTTTCGGTACCCGCCCTGCGCCCACGCTCATGTCCAGCCCCGTGAATCAAGTTTTCCAGCATAACGCCTTCGCGGCAAAACAGCGCACCGATACCCTTGGGCGCATATAATTTATGCCCTGCAATTGAAAGTAAATCAACTTCTATATCTTGCACATCCACCGGGATTTTTCCCAGAGACTGGGCAGCATCCGTATGCACCGGTATCCGCTGGATTTTTGCCATTTCCATCAATTCTTTGATCGGTTGAATCGTCCCAACTTCGTTGTTTGCGTGCATCACTGAAATCAACGAAACATTGCCTGTCTGGATGATTTCCGCAAGACGAGCCATATCGATGACACCGCTTGATCGAACCGGAATAAAGGTTATTTTGACACCTTTTGAAGCAAGATATTTGCATACTTCGATGATGGCGGGATGTTCAATTTCGGAGGTTAGAATATGCGCGTCAGGCTGGGAAAATGCCAGCCCCTTTAGCGCCCAATTGTTTGATTCGCTGCCCCCGGACGTGAAATAAATTTCATCGGGAGAGCAATTGATGAAATCTGCTACCTGCTGCCGGGCGGTATTTACAGCCGCTTTTGTTTTCCGGCCGAAAATATGGTCACTCGAAGGGTTGCCAAACTCCGTCAAAAATGGCAGCATCGCCTCAGCAACTTCCGGCGCAATCGGCGTCGTGGCATTATAATCAAGGTATATTGGTTTCATAAGCTTCAAAGATTGAGTTTAGAAACGAAGATATTGAGATAATTCACAAAAAGGCTAACTGGTGTTAGTGCGCGAATTAAAATTTTTAGATCATTTTTGAAACGCTGATACCGACATAGGCCGCCAATATACCAACCGCAAGACTGAGAAATATGTTAGCAAAAGCAACAGCGACATTACCCGCGCGGACGAGGGCAATGGTTTCATAACTGAATGTGGAAAAAGTGGTAAATGCGCCGAGAATACCGACCGTAAGAAATGTACGCACCACGGGGCTTATGCTAAATTTATCTTCTGCAGCCGTTGCGATAAATCCGAGGAGAAAACAACCGAGAATATTGACGGCCAGGGTGCCGTAGGGGAAACCCGATCCCAAAAGCCGGTTGGTGAAATGAACAAGATAGTAGCGTGCGGTTGCGCCGAGAAATCCGCCAAAGCCCAGGGCCCAGAATTCCGTCATTTATAAAACACCTTCATTTTCAAACAAAATTTCAGATTCAATAACTGCGTGTCGTGACAATTAAATATCGGCTATTGAAGCGTGCATAGTAAACAATTAAAATGACAGAAGCACGGATTTTTTCGATAAAATGATTGGGAATATCAGTTGGTGGGGCAATTTTTCACGTTCATTTAAAAATCGATGTATCAGTTAAAACGGTGTGTAAAAAATGATGCAGAATATGAATTACACCTGTGCAACTCAAACAAAAACTGACATGCCATCACGGCTGAATTGTCAACCAGCGTTCCCATTCTTCGTCGTGCAATTCATCGCGGGCGGTGGAATGTACCAGGCTGTAATCACCCCAATCGTGGGTGTCGACGAACACAAATACAGCCCCGCCCTCAAATTCATAATAATGCCAGATTTGATAAGTTCGCAATCCTTGTTCACTGGGAAAACGCTCGATTTCGCTTGGTGTGCCGTACATCAATAAAATCCGGCCCCGATCTGATTTCCAGCCCTTTTTGAAGCCACCAAAATTCTGCCGTGCATATTCTGCGCGAGCAAGATATTCTTCACGAAATTCATTGCGCACGGTCGTGGAATCGGGATCGCGGTCATACCAAAACTGTCCCATAAATTGCTGTTTTCCCACCAGATCAAGAGATTTGTAAATTTCCTTTTCAACCCGGGTGGCAATCCAACCGGCTGATTCAAACTCCGCATCGAGTTTTTGCAAATCATAACTGTTATAAAGTTTAAAGAGCATGTTTTTCGGAATGTGCTGCGCTATCACTTTTTCGCGGTCTTTCATATCCCGCTCACGATATACATAAAATATCTGCTCTTTCAGGACTTTTTGCCCGGAAATTTTGTCCCGCACCGTAACCTGCAATGTATAGACGCCCGTGTGCAGCGTTACGATATTGATGCCGCCCACATCCACGAGATTTGTCGCCACCGTTTTTCTCCGCCGTGGCGAAAAATTTTTCACAACCGAATTGTCCGAATCAAATATGCGGTACTGGACTGTATAGAAAGCGTTTTCAGCCAGAGCCAGGTTGTAAATCTCCAAATAAAATCGAAGAATTATCAATCCATCACCAAAAAGCCGGCCGGGATTTGGAATAACCCGATAACCATTATGATGGAAAACGGATTGTGTTGTATCCCGGGTAATTTCTGTTGCCAGTTCGATATCACTAAGACCGAGACTATCCGCGGGTACTCCCCTTATTTTCAAAGGCACCTTTTTTTCGCCGTGTACTGCGCTGTTTAAATCATTGATTTTTGTATGAATAACATAGGAACCGGGCTTGAATTGAAATTTTGCCACGTTGAACAAAGATTGCGTTGCTTTAATGTCTTCACGCAGAGCGGCAAAAGAGGTCGCCGTCCAATTTTCGGTCGTGATAATTTTATTTTTGCGGGAAACTGTCACTTCAAAAGAATAGCGTGCCCTGAATCCATTTTCTGACTCGATAAAATTTAATCCATGGCGTGGAATGGCAAAATACACTTCCCCAAGACTAAGAGAATCGTTGATGCGAAATTGCGCCACATCTGCGGAAAATTGCAAAACTGAATCGGTGACGACCGGCGTTTGTGCGGATAATGAATTTGTAATTACGGTTGTAAATAGCACCACTGTCGAGGCGGTTTTTAATATATATTTTAGACGCGATCGATATTTCATTGCGAGGTAACCTTGCTTTAGGATTCTGCCGGTTCGGAAACTGCGCCATTTTTGGTTTTATCAAATTCTTCGAACTTTACGGAAACAACTTTCGAAATTCCCGGCGTTTCCATGGTGACACCAAAGAGCTGCTCCGCATTCATCATCGTCAGTTTATTGTGAGTTACGGCAATAAACTGTGTGTCGGTAGAAAAATCAGTCAAAGCTGTTGCAAACCGGTTGGTATTGGCATCGTCCAGCGGCGCGTCGACCTCATCTAATATACAGAACGGACTTGGTTTGACGAGATAAATTGCAAATAAAAGCGACAGCGCTGTCAGGGTTTTTTCTCCACCGGATAGCAGCGCCAAATTACCCAGTTTCTTGCCTTTCGGGCTGGCGTCAATCACGATATCGGCTTCCAAAGGATCATCCCCTTCTAAATAAATATCCGCGATCCCGTTGGCAAAGAAGCTTTTAAATACACGAATAAAGTTTTCACGAACTTTGGTAAAAATATCATCAAAGCGCTCGTACGCTGTGTTGTTGATCACTTTAATCGTCTCTTTCAGATTTTCTTCAGCGGTGAGCAGGTCATTTTTTTGAGTCGTCAGAAACTCGTAGCGTTCTTTTTCCACCTCATAATCTTTTAAAGCCAACATATTGACCGGTCCCATCGATCGCAGCCGCTGTTTCAAATCATTGATTCGATTGGCAGCCTCTTGTCGATCAATTTCTGTGGGAACCGGGTGCTGCTGCAAGTCAACTTCATAGGCTTCGTGAATTTGTTCGACTAAATTGCGGCCATTCATTTTTAATTCGGCAACCCGGAGTTCTCCCTGATGAATTTCTTCCGCAAGCGTATCACGCTGCGTCCGTACGGATCGCAGGGCTTTATCCCGTTTATCAAGCTCATTTTTCCGCTCAGAATAGACGATTTCAATTTCACCGATGGCCTCCTCGAATTTCTTCCGTTCGGCGAATTCATCCTGCAAAGTTTCGCGCACTTCTGCAATATGGTCGTCCAGTTCTTCGATCCTGTTTGCATTGGCAATTATTTCTTCTTCCCGCCGTTTTTGGGATTCTTTTATCTCATTTTCATTGCGGTCGAGCTGCAATAATCCATTTTCGATATTCTTGACAACCGACGATTTAGTGACGATTTCCAATTCGATTTTTTGCAGCGAAATTTCTTTTTCTTTTAATTCATTTTCGATGATTTCCAGCTCTTCCCGAAACTTTTTATATTCCGCTTCCAGCGCCGCACGCTCTTCTTCTTCCTTCTGCAAAGCCGGAGCTAAGTTAGCCAACCGCTCCTCACTTTCAGCGATGAACTCTCCGATATTTTTTTGTTCCCCGACAAGCTCGGCCATGCGGTCGAGATATTTTTTCACTTCACCGCGTGCCTGGTTTAACGAAATTTCAATGGCATGATAAGCTTCATTTTTTTCCTTAAATCGAATTTGCAATTTCTCACTTTCCTGCAGGCGGTTACGCAATAATTCCGAGCTTTTTTCCAGTTCAAAGCTGGTTGTTGCTGCGAGCTTCGTGAGCTCACTTATTTCATTTTCCAGCTCATCCACAACAGCTTTTCTACCCACGAGGCTGGCATCGGCATCGTTGGCACCGCCACCACGGATTGCGCCGGAAACATACATCACCTCACCCGCCAGTGTAACAAACGAAATTAATCTGTCACCGCGAGTTTGCGCTAAATTTTTGGCTACTTCAAAACTTTCAACTACTAAAAAACTTGCCAACAGCGATTGCACTAACGGCCTGAATTTTTCTTCAACTTCGACGAAATCTGCCGCTTTGCCAACAACACCATTCTCGCTGATCAAAGTGCTCATTTCGCGCTCAACTTCATCTTTTAATGCATGCATCGGCAAAAAAGTGACTGGCCCTTTATTCGCTGATCGTAACTGTTTGATGGCATCCATTGCTGTGTCCGGGCCATCGACAATGATTGAAACAGCGGCTTCATTCAAGGCTGCCTCAATTGCCGGCCGAAAGCGGCTTTCAACTGAAATGAGATTGCCGACCGTACCAAAAACACCGTTTGCAGGCTTGCTTTCATCGAGTAAATAGCGCACGCCGTCAGGATAGTCATCCATATTTTCGAGAATTTTACGCAAAACTGCCAGACGTTCCTTGCGGCCGTTTAGTTTGCTGAGAATATCCGACTGCTGTGATTTCTTTTCATCAATATTTTCCCGCAAGTTTTCAATTTCTTCCCGGGATGCTGAGAATTCTTTTTCAACCTGAATACGCTCCTGGTCCACACTTTCTCTTTCCTGATTTAAATCCTGCACCCGCGTCTCCGCCTGCTTTTTCCGGGCTGTCAGATCTTCCGTCCCATCCTCGATGGTGCCGTGTTGGCGGGAGCTATATTCGAGTTGTGTTCGTAAGCGTTCCTCTTCTTTTTTAATCTCGCCGATGCTTTCGAGTTTCCGCATCCGATTTTCTTCAAGGTTTTTGGCATGTTCCCGCTCTTTTAAATAAGCTGCCTGTATTATTTCCAATGCCTGTTTCGCGGAGCCCTGGTTTTGCTCGACATTTTTTACTTCAGCCCGCGCATCATCGATGTCCGCCAGTGCATCTTCACGTTCTTCTTGCAAGCGCTTCAAGCGCAATGCGAGCTCTTCAATTTCCTGTTTGGCACGATTGCGCGCATTATCTGCAGCGCGTACTCGTTCATGACTCACCAAAATATCTTCTTCTTTTGCCTGAATTTTTCTCGATATCTCAATCAGGATTTGTTTCTGCTCTGTCAGCTCCTTTTCGATTTCCAGAAGTTTGACTTGCTCTGCTTCCAGCCCCGCTTCTTCACTGGCCAAATGGCTGGATATTTTTGTGCGTTCGCCGGTAACTTCCTGCATTTTTTGTGCTAAGGGCGCCAATTCTTTTTGAATAACTTCCAGATGATAAGCGCTGTAATCCAGCTCGGTTTCCCGCAATTCTTCGGTAAAATCCCGGTAGCGCTGGGCTTTGTTAACCTGCCTTTTAAGCGAGGAGACGGATTTTTCAACTTCGCTGAGGATATCAGAAATACGCACAAGATCCTGTTCAGTAGCGTACAACTTGCGCAAGGCCGAACGGCGCCGGATTTTATATTTTGTGACTCCCGCAGCCTCCTCAAAAATCTGTCGCCGCTCTTCCGGTCGGCCGCTGAGAATTTTTTCCACCATGCTCAATTCGATAACCGAATACGCGTTGGCGCCCATCCCCGTGTCCATAAATAAATCGATGATATCTTTCAAGCGGCACATCGCATTATTGAGCAGATATTGGCTTTCTCCGCTGCGAAACAACCTGCGTGTGATGACGACCTCGGAAAATTCAATCGGCAGAATATTCTTTGTATTTTCGATCGTTAACGAAACTTCCGCCATGCCAAGTGGTTTCTGGGTGCGCGTGCCGTTGAAAATGACATTTTGCATGTTATCACTGCGCAGTGTCCCTGCTTTTTGTTCGCCCAAAACCCAGCGAATGGCATCGACAACATTGCTTTTTCCGCACCCATTCGGGCCGACGATGGCAGTGACCCCATCGTGAAAATTGATCACTGTTTTTTTTGCAAACGATTTAAATCCAAAAATTTCTAATCGGGATAAATACACTCAGAATCCTCCGTCCGGACATTTATAATATCCAAAAAATAGCATCACAACTATGAATGTCATAAGCGTGAATCAAGTATAGCTCTGTATTTTTTATAAACTACATTAAAAAACAAAGAAAATTATCGCAAAACAATAAATTTCAGACCAAACCTGAAACGTAATTGTTAATTCAACAAGCTCCAGTAATAATCGACATAGCCAAAAATAGCCTGCGTTTGATTGTAGTAAAAAGCGATGGAGCCAAGCAGGAAAACGAGAAAGGTCAGGAATAAAATGAACGCCCGTCCGGGTGGCAGCACCAGGAGAACGCGCATCCCACGATACACACGAAGTAAATGCCAAATTATAAAAAAGGCAATCACCGCCAGCGATATTCCAATGCCGCCATCTTCGAGCACTATGCGGTAAAATATCGGTGTTACCAGGGCAAGCGGCAAATAGCATGTGGCAGCCCAGAAAAGAAAAGTTGTGTACTGCCCCGTCGAAAGCGTGCGCCCAAACAGGAAACCGAGAATGCGAAAAATAATAGCAAAAATAAAAATCACCAACACGTAAATTGTGCTGATCAACGCAATCAGCCAAACCGGATTCCAAATCAGCTTAATCAGCCACTTTTTGGTCTCAGCCGAGGGCAAAACCAGGTTTAAAATTTCGTCAAAAAGTAAAATTTCACGACAGACATAAAATGTATTGGCGACGAGCAGCGCCAAAATCAAACTTTGCGCAATCGCTACAATTGAAGTAATAAATGCGGGCACTTTTCTATTTTCAAAAAGCTCGGTATAAAATCCATGCGGATGGATAAAAATTCGTTTCATCGTCGTGCTGAGGCGACGATCCCGTTTTAAATAAAACAGGAAAATAAGGATGACCATCACGCTAATGAGCGTAAAAATAGCCGGATTTTCAGATTGAACAATATTTGTTGAAATATTCGGCCGGCGTTCTGCTTTGTTGGAAGATGCAATCATCTGGAAGCTGATGCGCTCCTCACCGGAACTCCTTAGCAATCCGGCAGGATAATTGAAATCACCTGTATTATTCGGGCCGACAATGAGTGTAGCAAAATCGCCCTGCCAGTCCTGCAAAGCGTGAATAAAACTGCCGGCGTTCTTTGGCTGGCTCTCCTGCAAAAATCGTAAATCATTTTCGAGCTGCTCTGCCTGAATTTCTTCCGCCTCCAGCCAGCGGCGTTCCAGTTGTGTATAGTCTTGCGGCACGAGAAAGGGTTTTACATAGTGGCCAACTATGGGAAGGATTGGTTTGTCAGGCATATTTTGCCAATTCAGTTCCAGTTTATTCTTCCCGAAATTATCAAATAACAGGAAATCAGCCAATTTGAGGCAATTATTTGAGACAACTGAGCGCGTTACCAGATAAACCGGGCGTTCGTCGAGAAGACGTGCTTGTTTCCGAAGAGTGCTGATAAAATCTTCAGCGGCTTTAGATTGATCATACAAATTTACACCCAATCCCCAGCCCAAAACAGAAGCTTCGAATTTGTCGCGATTAATCAACGCCCGAAGTCCGGACTCCGCGTCACTGCGTATTTTTTTATTGTCCAGCTGCGTTTCGTTAGCAAAATAAACGGGTATTTCCTGCAATAAAAACAGGCCTTTTTCCGAGCACTGCCGCACTAATTGAGGGTGCACGGGCATGCCGATTGGCCGAATGACGTTGGCCCCCAATTTTTTCAGTTTGTCGATTAAATTTATAATTTTTGTGGTACGTTCTTCTTCTTGCAAGCCACTCAAATTGGCGATCCAGTCAACACCTTTAACGGTAAATTTTTCTCCATTGAGAATAAACTGTCGGTCTGCAATTTTTAATTCCCGAAATCCGACTTTGCGAGAAATCGAGTCAATAATACGTCCCTTTAAATGCAATTCAATCACAATTTCATATAATTGAGGCGAGTCAATTGACCAGGGTTTGATATTCGAAAACGACAGCGTGGTTTCCTTAAAGGAGTGTTTCAAGCCATCTAATGATACACTTATTTTTTTTGAATTACGCAGAGATTGGTTTGCCTGCCGGAGTGAAATATGAATTTCTGCATGGGATCCGGATTCGTTGCCGGGAAGGGAAATTACTTTCGTTTCAAGATCAAAATCAATTTTCACCTCAATTGCTGAATAAGATTGCGTAAAAACATAGTCGATTGCATTCAGTCTGAGATTATTTTGCGGCACCGCCTCAACAAATATTTCATGCAATATGCCCTTTTCTGTTTTCCAGCCAAGAGGCCGATGCTTGAACGGCAATGTTGATTTATTGTTGAGTTCGGGATCAATCTCAAGGTCTAATACGTTTTCTGAATCATATTTTAAATAATCTGAGTTTAACACAAGGTCAACAAATCCGATGGCCGGCGTTGCACTGCCGATAAATTTTCCATTCAACCTTATCGAACAAGTCGGACGAACCGCAGGGGAATGAAGAATAAGATTATAATTTTTCAGAGAGTCGTGCAGAAAAAAAGAGGTACTTGCAATCATTTTTTTGGCAGGATTTATTGCACCCGGTACGGATACCGCAATTTCATCCTGATCGCCAATCTTCGCTGTCCAGGTACCATCAAGCGAGAGTGTTGATCGGGAAATCGAAGTATTCTGCCACAAGGTTTCTGCCGGTTTATCTTGTGCGACGACGGAGGCAAAAAATAATAAACAGGCGGCCAGTATTATAGAAATATTTTTCATCTATAGTGCTTTTTATGTTGTAAAATTTAGCTGGTTTTCTGAAATGAGCAAGAAAGCCCTGTTGAAAAAATTTGTATTTCACGTCCGAGAATAAAGTACGAAAATAGCTAAAAGGATTCTTAGATCAAACAATTATATTGATATAAATTACAAGAATTTCGATCCGGAATCTGCCGGAATCAAGTTCAAAAGTATAGCATAATAAAAAACATTACACCCATTTTAATTCTGGAATACGTTCAAAATAATTTTATGATTTGGATTACTTTCAGTGAGTTTGGACAATTGAGATAGTGAAACAGGGTATAATTTGCAGGAAGAGATTGAAATAGCCATCACAAATTAATTAAAACAAGCAGCACTTAAAAATTTATTACTAGTTTTGAAGGGATTATCTTTATTACTCCAGCCCATTTGTTAACCTGAAGTTGCGGACGATTTCATCTCAGTATTAATATAAAAATGAACGCATCGGGTCGATACGTTTCCCGTTTTTACTAACTTCATAATGCAAATGCGGCCCTGTTGATCGCCCCGTATCACCAACCAGTCCGATGACATCCCACCTTTTTACTTCTTGCCCCACTTCAACGTGGATTTTTGACAAGTGTCCGTAAAGTGTTATCGTTCGCCCACCATGGTCAATTTTAACACATTTTCCATAGCCCCGATTTTTAACATATTTACGCCGAACATAAATTACTTTTCCTGCGGCAGGTGCATAAACCTGAGTTCCGATTGGTGCGGCAAAGTCGAGCCCGCTGTGGTGCCGATTTTTTTTCAGGAAAGGATCGAGCCTCTGGCCAAAAATATCCGAAATTCGGCCACCAAGCATAGGGCGGATCGTCGGGATATTTTCTAAAGATACACCGCCGCCATTATATCGATTTTCGAGAGCATTTTGTTCTTTGAGACTTTTTTCGACATTAAATTCTACGTCGCGGATTAATTTTGACAAACCCGATGTTTCACTTCGTGCTTCGGGATTCTGCACGTGCTCAACGTCCGGGTTCAAGTTATCAGAATAATTGGTCAAATCAGTCGCTGTTTCCATTTTATGAACGCTGACATCATCCGTCTCAGCATAAGCAACAAATTCCGCATCGTGGGTGTCATCATCCACTTCCAAAAAACTATTCTCGTTTCCTCCATCCTTTTCGGAAAACAGGGAATATTGCTTTTCCATTTTGGTGATTTTTTCGGTGACAGCCGAGCTACCTACACTGAGTTTTGGTATCGTTCCAAGTGTATTATTTGCATGGAAGTAGCTAAAATAGATTATTGGCAGGGTCAGAACACAGCCTAAGAATATGGATAATGCGAGAATATAGAAGACAATTTTTCGCCAGTTCAGCTCAATCTTCACGTATTTTGTTAAATAGGTTTCATGAGCCCGTTTACGGTATTCAAATATATCAGACATAGTCCCTTAATCATTTATTCGACAAACGAATTAATCACCAGACGCATGTAAGCATCGGAGCGCGCAAAAAGTACAATATGAAATTATGAATTTCAAGTCTTTTATGACCCTCAACTCAAGATTTGCGTGCACGCAAAAGTTGTTTTGTGCTTTTGTTATTCAGGCTAATTATACATAGAAAAATACATACAGTTGAAGATTTATGCAGATAAATCCACATAGATCGAATAGATAGAATACACCGGCAATCCTGCGCTTAATTTAATTCCGTATAGCACTTATCGCACCGAATCCAACAGAAGAATTGTTTTAAATTCATTCGCCTATTTAGCTGGTTGTGCCGGTCATCATTAACTTTGGTTTGATGCCATATTCCCGCAGGCGACGGTAGAGTGTGGTTTTTGAGAGTCCTAATATTTGGCAGGCTTTTTTCTGGTTCCAGTTTGTTTCTTGCAGTACATGAAGTATATATTGTTTTTGCATCTCATCCAATGTCCGGTCGGCTTGTGAACTAAATCCGGGCACGAGCTCAGACTCCTGCTGCAAAGCATATGGCAGGTCGTCCACTTCAATGGTCTCGCCGGCACAAATGGCACAGCTATACTCAACGGCGTTCATCAGTTCACGCACATTTCCTGGCCATGTGTATTTGTTCATCACCGCGATGGCATTGTTCGAAAACCGGTGCACTTTCGTTTTATTTTTTTCATTCAGAATTCGTAAAAAATGCTGCGCCAAAACCGAGATATCTTCAACGCGCTCTCGCAGCGGTGGAATTTGGATGGGAATCACCGACAACCGGTAAAACAGATCTTCGCGAAATTCATTGTTCAGCATTGCCTGTTTTAAATTTTTATTCGTTGCAGAAATAACACGCACATTCACTTTGTGAGTTGTGTTTGCCCCCACACGGCGTATCTCTCCAAACTGGCTGAAACGCAGCAGTTTCGCCTGAAACTCCAGTGTCGTTTCGGCAATTTCATCAAGGAAAAGTGTGCCTCCATTTGCCTCTTCGAGCAAGCCTCTTTTGTTGCTCGTTGCACCGGTAAAAGCACCGCGCACATGCCCGAACAATTCACTCTCGAGCAGGGTTTCCGGCATTGCCGCACAATTGACCGCAATAAAAGATTTTCCGGCACGGCCGCTCGCACGGTGAATTACGTTAGCTACAACTTCTTTTCCGGTTCCACTTTCACCGTTGATAAGAATATTACTTTCGGTGTTCGCAACAGAAAGTGCATTTTTGATCACCCGCTGCATTTCCGGATTCACGGCAATTAAATCATCCATACCAAACTTTTTACGCAGCTGATTTTCCAGACGCCGGATTTTAATCCGCAATTCATTGCGCTCAACAGCCTTTCGCACCGTGATGAACAATTCTTCGTTTTTAAAGGGTTTGACAAGATAATGGTAGGCGCCGCTGCGCAACGCGTCAATTGCGGAATCGATGGTGGCGTAAGCGGTCATTATAATGAGCTCAACATCCTGCGAAATTTGTTTGAATCGTTTGAGAAAGGTAATCCCATCCATGTCATCCATGATGAGGTCACATAAAATCAAATCATAAATTTCCGCTTCCGCCATTTTTAAGGCCTGCACGCCTCCCTCCGCCTCATCAACTTCATGGCCATCGCTGACCAGTAGACGGGACACCGCGGTGCGGACAATACTCTCATCATCGATTACTAAAATTTTTGCCATTTTCCCAGCCTCCCCAGCTCCTTAAAATCCCGAATTAGCAGAGCACTACTTACAGTTGCCAATACTCCTGTGTTTTTACCCTGAGTAACAATATTTCCTGTAAAATATTTACTCACAAAATAAAGTACACTCTCTCAATAAATATTAGTTACTGCTATTTATTCTTTTTCCCAAAAAATTTTTCCCGCCGTTCACGGATATCATTTAATTTATTAATTTGAATTTTTGCCTGTTTTGCAAACCGGCTGTCGGGCGCTAACGCGATAACTTTTTCGTACGGTTCGATAGCGCTGGTGAAATCATTGCGATCCTTTTTTTCGTAACATTGGGCCATGACAAACCAGGGTTCTGCTTCTTGCGGTTTTAATTGCGTCGCAAATCCAAGCTCGGCAATACCGTCCCACAACGCTGAAACACTGCCTTTTTTGAAGGCACGGCGGCCTTTCGCCATGTGAGACATATAAACGGCATCAACATATTCTTTATTAAGTCCAGCCGCCTGGCTGAGATATTTAGTTGCGGTAATCCATTTTTTCTTTTTATATGCGGAGATGCCGCCATGGTATAATTTTTCAGCCTTTTCCTGTTTTTGATCGAGCAAAGCAAGCTGCTCATCCGGCCGGGGATCATTTGGTGATATTTCCCTGGCGCGCAAAAAATCTGCCCGTGATTTTTTCAGATATGCAAGTTCGCTGTAAACCCGGCCGCGGTTATAAAAAACCGTAAAAGATTTCGGTGTATATTTTTCGGCCTTGTTCAGCAAACTCAGCGCTTGCCTTGCATCCCGGTTCGGATTTTCAACCCGTTGAATATAGACGGCCGATAATTTTCGTTTTGTACCCGAATCTGTTGAATTTAACAGCAGCGCTTTTTCAAACGCAGCCGAGGCATTTTCTAATTTTTGCAGTTTTGCGTAGCAATCTCCCGCGAGAATCCAGGCGGCAGTGTTGGTAGAATCTTCTGCAATCTGTGCGTTGGCTTTCGCCAATGCACCGGAATAATCTTCCGCATCGTAGGATTTCCGTGCTTCCCCTAACGGGCCGCAGCCAGTAATAAATATTAATACAATTATAAAAATAAAAAGTGCTTTACTTGTCATAATTTTCCCTAACAAATGAATCGAACCTGTTAAAAAAATAGGAAATAACCCGTGCAATGTCAAGAAGTAAGACCACGGGCAAATATTAAAATTTAAATGTATTTAATCGCTTTTTTCCAAGTTGCTCATAATTAGATTGTGCAATTGTGGACGAAACTTAACGACGCGCCGGTTTTTCCGCGTTGGGTGCACACGGTTTGTTAGCAGAATTATAAATAAATCGTTTGCCGGATCGACCCAGACAGAAGTACCGGTAAATCCGGTATGCCCGAAAGCAAACATGCTCATTAAATCGCCGCTGGTGCTGCCTTTTTTACTGCGTGTATCCCATCCCAGCGCCCGGGTGCTCTTTTTGACCGTTTTTTGTTTTTGCACAAATTGCTGAATAACTGGCAGAGCCAGCACAGATTGTGAATTATAAACTCCACCATTTAAAAGCATTTGTAAAAATACAGCCAAATCCGCTGCATTGCTAAAAAGTCCGGCATGCCCCGCGACACCACCCAAAGCAAAGGCATTTTCATCATGCACAACCCCGTGAATCATGCGGCCGCGCCAGTCATCATTTTCCGTGGGCGGGATTTTTGCGTATAATACAGGTGGAGGATTAAAAAATGTATTTTTCATCTGCAAGGGTTGGAATATTTTTTCAAAACAGTAACGGTCGAGTGTTGTTGCGCTGATTTTCTCGATTATTTTGCCAAGCGTGATCATCCCCAAATCAGAGTATTTATAGGCAGTTCCCGGATCATAAATGAGTGGTTCGTTAAAAATTCTTTCACTAATTTTTTCAGCGGACAAACCCTCTAAAAAATATCGAATGTAGGGCGGCAGGCCGGACGAATGCGTCATGAGGTGGCGAATTGTTATTTCTTTTTTCTTCCCAAAGCCAAATTCCGGGATATATTGCGAAACTTTATCGTCAAGGCTGAGCAAACTATCCCCGACGAGCACCATTGCAGCGGAGGTGGTTGCGATCACTTTCGTCACCGATGCCAAATCAAATATGGCATCTTTTTCAAGTGGGCGGGCAAAATCACCGTACCCATAATTTCCAAAGGCTTGATGATATACAATCCTCGCATTTTTGGTGAGCAGCAGGACTGCGCCCGGAAAAACGCTGTCGGCTATCGCGACCGCCATGAGTCTATCAATGCTGTCGCGTGCGGCCGGCACCAAATCTGAAATGGTAGAATCGCTATCTGCTAAAACACGATCCTGCGCGGCCACAATTGGAAATGGATGCTCTCTGTGGAGCCTGTTTTTTATTGGTGAGCACGATAAAAACAGGAAGGCAATACAACTTGTTATGAGGCCAATTTGACGAAAACGAACTGGTATGTAAATCATTTGTACTCCGGAAATATTCTAAACGCAAATTACAATTTTTAGCCCGGTGAATCATCAATCCCGACCCAGCAACAAGATTGGAGCAGGCTGATTTTCGCTGAAAATTTTTATGAAGGTTAAAATTATGGCAGGCGAAAAAATTCAAAACTTTTAAAAAGTTCCATCGATCAAATATTCTTCATGGCTTCATCTTTTGTGTCATAATGTGGCATATATTTTAACAGACCAACCATATCGAATATCTTTTGAAAATGCTGTGAAAGGCCACATGCAAAAAGCGCCTGCTGCGCATTTTGAGCTTTCGTCAAAATCGTGATTATCACAGACATGCCTGCGGAATTGATATAATCGACATGTGAAAAATCGAGCAGTATATTTTGCATTTTACTGGAGACTACTTTTTCGTAGGCATCCAACATTCGCTTTTGTGATTCATGAGTTAGATCCCCGTTCATATTGAAAACTGCGTTGGGGTTGTCAATTTCAACTTTAACCTGAAAACCTTGCACTCGCTTCTCCTTTATTACGCCACTCAGCACTGTATATGGTTGTCATTTTTCAAACTTGTGGAACTGCTTCGTTTATCTTATTCTGACGTTTACCGGGTAATTTAAACGAGAGTTGCGTCACATTTCGCTTTTTATGATAAAAATAATGCACATCGTCGACCAGTTTTTCGATCAAATATGCGCCCCAGCCTCGAGGAGATTCTTCACCTGCGAGTTTGCGCTGTAAATCCGGCTGCACCAGAGGCCCTTTTAACCCTTTCCCTAAATCAAGAATATCTATTTGCAGATTTCTCCTTTGCACACGCATATGGATTTCCACCGAGGTACCGCGCGCAAATTTATTCCCATGTTCCATTGCATTTATACACGCCTCTGAAATGGCCGTTCGCACATCGCTAAATCTGGCTGATGGCAAGCCGTGCAAAGCTGCTAGCGAAACCACGGTTTCCATGGCAATTTTTTCGAAACCCAAACGGGCTGGAATTGATAATTGAATTTCTGTCTGGTTCATTGACACTGTCAATTTTAAATTAACCTTTTTTGATTAAGCGATTTTAATCAGTACGATCGTCACATCATCAGAATACGGAACATCCTTTACATAATTATTCGCATCTTCAAGTAACGCTGAGAGCAGCTTGGGTAACGGTTTTTCAGCGTGTGTATTGATCGATTTCTTGAATCGGTCAAATCCATAAGCTTCCCGTTTATCGTTAAAAAGCTCTACAACCCCATCGGTGTAACACACTAAAAGTTCGCCGGGTTTCATTTTCAGCGACTTTTGTGAATAGCGAACATCAGCGCGAATACCGAGGGGGAAACGGTCTGCTTCCGATTGTTCCAGAAAATCACAGCCACCCTTTTTAAACAGAATAGGCATTGTCTGCCCGGCATTGGTATAAAACAATGTTTGTTTTCGACGGTCATAAATTGCTAAAAAAACAGCAACAAACATGTGCCGTTGAATGTCCCGGACCAGGCGGCGATTTGCCAATTCGAGAATATTGTCGGTGTCTTTACTTTCATCAGCAGCAAATCGCAGGGCACTCATTGCGCTGCTCATCACCATGGCACCGGAAATACCTTTGCCCGAAACATCGCCCACGACGATTGCGAGTCGATTCTCATCGAGAAAAACAAAATCATAAAAATCCCCACCGACTTCTGTGGCTGGAATTGATCGCGCCTCAATATCAATTCCGCGAATTTCTGGTCGGCCCTGGGGCAGCATTTCACTTTGCAAACGGCGGGCAATCGCCAGCTCTTGCCAGACACGTGTATTTTGCTTCAAACCGGAAAGCATTTCGTTAAAATGACTTGCCAAACCGCCAATCTCATCTTTTGTTTGAATCTGGATTGTTGCATCAAGATTGCCTGCTGCCACTTCTTTTGTCACGGCTATTAATTCCTGCAACGGCCGCAGCATATGGTGTACTGTTAGATTTAAAATGATAAGTGAAAGAAGGCCGATGACCAAAATAACTTCCAGAATGCGCTGACGGACTACATTTGTGCTGGAGTAAACATCCGCCCGGTAACTGGAGGTCAGCAACACCCAATCCCAGGGTGCAAAATAGCGATAATATCCCAACTTGGCCTCACCCTGCCGGCCCCGGGCATTCGTTCCCTGAAAATATTCATGAAATTTATCGGTTCCGTGCTGGCGACCACCGGCATTAATTTCATCAAATATGGCTTGTATATGGGGAAATTTTATCCGGTCGAGCACAATTTCACCCTCACTATTTGGATGAATTACCAATTCCCCTTTATTTAAATCAGCCATGGAAATAACTGTTATGTAGCCCTCATCAAAAATATGGATGGCTTTTATCCGGCTGTGCAGTTCACCTGTTGGCTTGCCGTCTGTGGCATGGTATCGCTCGCAGAGAGCAAAAGCATAATCTGTCCGTGCCCGCAAAATCTCCCGTGAAAGCGATTCTGTTTCTTCTTTTGATTGCTGTAGGGCTAAATATCCGATGATTGACACCGTGGCCACAACTTCAACCAATGCAACCAGGCTTAGTTTCGTTCGCAGATTCATTAGATTTCCTTCTCAGAGATTTTCAGCCGGTTCATTTTTTTCTGCAGACCCAAGCGGCTTAAACCAAGGATGCGCGCCACTTCGCTTTTATTTCCTTTACACTCGGAAAGCGCCTTATGAATCATTCGTTTTTCGAGGCGATCTACTGCATCCCGTAAATTTTCCAGAAAAAGTTCATCATCCTGCCCGGGCTCCGTGTCATTAACAATGTGGGGTGATAAATGATGCTCTTCCACAAAATCGCCGTCATCCGCCAGCGTCACAATACGCTCGATTTCATTTTCGAGCTCCCGAACGTTTCCCGGCCAGTCATATTTTTGCAAAATTTTCAATACATCCGGCCGGAATCCCTTAAGCGCCCGGCCAACTTTACTTTCTTTTTCTGACAAAAAATGAGTGGCGAGAATGGCGATGTCATTTAATCGCTGCCGCAATGGAGGAATGTGAATCTCAAGCACACCAATACGATAATATAAATCCTCGCGAAACCGGCCGGCTTTTATTTCTTCCTTCAAATCTTTATGGGTTGCCGCAACGATGCGCACATCGACGTGAATTTCCTTCAAACCACCAACTCGCCGGACTGTGCGTTCCTGCAAAGTGCGCAATACTTTTGCCTGAGAACTCAAAGGCATATCGCCAATTTCATCAATAAATATAGTGCCGCTGTGTGCCTGCTCAAAATAGCCGATTCTTTTCGTGACCCCCGTTGCCGCTCCGGTTTCTATCCCGAAAAACTCAGATTCAACCAGTGATTCCGGAATCGCCGTACAATTGATTGCAACAAACGGCCCGTCTGCCCGCGGACTTTGATAATGGATAGCACGGGCAACAAGCTCTTTACCAGTGCCTGTTTCGCCACGAATTATCACGGCGGCATCGCTTTTTGCAAAATTATCAATATTTTCATGTACTTTTTGCATAGCGATGCTGGCACCGATAATATCCGTCGATGGCATTTCTTTGCGCACCTGTTGCCTGAGGGTTAGATTTTCGACTGCCAGCCGCTCGCGAGCTTGCTCCAGCTCGGAATAAAGGTGCAAATTTTCTAACACATGGGCTGCAGAACTGACGGCTGTACGCAGCAAATCTTCGTCTTCGCGGGAATAGGGCTCGCCAATAATTTTTTTCCCGAAATAAAATCCGCCGACCATTTCGTCACGCACGTTAATTACGTGCCATAGCGTAAAAGTTGAATCGCTGAGATTGGTGCTGGTAACAAGCTCGGTGAGAATTTTTTGTTGATCGCGGGTTGTCGCACCCTGAAACTGTGCGTGTTTTAGATCGGCGGCAATTTTTTCCGTATTTTTAATATTTCCCCGATTGGCGACGACGTGCCACTGGTCATCCTCATTTAGCAAGGCCAGGGCCTCGCGGGCGCCAAAAGTTCCAGCCATTGTTGCAAGAATTTGTTCATAAATTTGTTGCGGATTGCGCGCCTGATTGAGGGAACGTGCTGTTTCAAACAAAGTTTGTAATTGAAAAACCTGGTGTTCCAGTTTCCAGATGCGCTGATCGATTTCATTCATAAATATTAAATTCAAATATGTTTTCGATTTTTGGGAAAAATCACGAGCATACAAAAATGCGATAAATCTTTATAAAAGTAATATTTTAATGTGCTATACAAAAAGGAAAAGTGCAAGAAAAATTAAAATAAATCTAAACAAAAACACAGGCTCCAAGGTGGGTTTTGGCTATGCGGGTATTAAATTGGGGATGGGTGTTGGCATTTAAGCGGACGAGTATCTTAAAAGAATTCCAACACCTCCCGATTATCGAGGTGTTGGAATATTGCTTATTTTCGGAGAAATATTTGTACTGAATTGCCCTTTTTAGACAAAGTTATTTTGTCTTCACGGGCAAGCCAGCCAATTGCAGCACTAACAGTAAAAGTATCTGCATCGACTTCTTTGCGCAGCTTTGCAATCGTTGAATCGCCTGCGTTATTCAGATATTCCCATATTTTTCCAGCTGTTTCCCCAATAGTCGTTTCAATCATATCAAATCTCCTATTTGATAGTTCAATGTAAATTTCAAGGTGGATAATATGTAATTGATCCTCAAAATGCAAGACCAATTACAGCAAAAAAAATTAAATCATCTTTAGATAATTTCCCGGTTAATCCGTTTCAAACAATCGTATTATTTCACAAATGGTTGAACAAAATTTCAGCAATAGCACCTATTTTACCATTTTATAAAAATTAACACGATGTGTAAAAGTGCACGTTTGCCAATTAGTGGAGAAAAATATTGTTTAATACATCAGTGTCGATATTCCCAAATGTTTTAACCGGGAATCCATACTTTCGAAAATGTGGATTTTACTTCCTGCAACAGGGTATTTCGAAATCCATGGTTTAATAGTGATTCGGAACTTATTCCAACGCAGAACATAGAATAACGCAGCACAATTTTTCGTTTATGTAAAATGTTCACTTTGAATGTATAAATTAAAGATTAAATTTAATCCCGGAATCTCATCCCGCTCATATTTATAGAAATGGACTTCACATGTTAAGACTTTTCATGAGGAAAAGCAGCCTTCAGTTATGCCTCTTTTTTTTATTTTTTATTGGATATATCAGCTCATCTGCATCTGACATGCAAAAACATACGGTATTGCTTACCGATAGTACCCGGCTTGCGACCTATGTTTTCAGGCCGGAACCTGCAGACAGCCTGCCACGACCGTCCATTTTAGTACGTACTAAAACGCCTTTTCAACAATATGCAGACGCGGCTGATTTTTTCACGAGGCATGGTTATAACTTTGTGGTTCAATACACCCGTGGCAACGAAGAATCGACGGGTAAAGAGTCGTTCTTTCTGACAGATGGAAACGGGGATTTGCAGGATGGTGCTGCGACGTTGGATTGGATGGGCACCCAATTTTGGAGCAATAAAAAAGTCGGTGGATTTGGTTTTGGCATTGATGGTTTTCTCGCACACCTTTTGGCGACAACAAATCATCGTTATTTGCAGGCTGAATATATCCTCGCTGCACCCTATAATTTTTTCGCCGACGTGGCTTTTCCGGGTGGTGTGTATCGCAAAAATTTCCTCGAAAACTGGACCAAGGAAATTGGGGCAAAATACCTGCTTCATACATTTGAACTCAGCCCTTACGCATCATCTTTCTGGGACCCACTGGCGAACAAAAGAAGCGTTAAAAGTGTCGATATTCCAATTTGCCACATTGGCGGGTGGTTCCAACCCTTCGTTTCGGGGACAGTTGCAGCGCATCGTTCCATTGCTGTGAATGGCAATACACCGGGAAAATTGTACCAGTATTTAATTCTTGGACCGTGGAGGCAAGATCCGGCAAGTTACTCACGAAAGCAGCAAGCTGAAATGGTTTTCCCAGAAAACAGCACATTTGACTTTTTATCCCATGCCATGCAATTTTTTGATCGTTGGTTAAAAAATGCGCCATCAGACTCATTGTCGCTGCGGGAAATAGTCCAACAAGATAAAATAAAATATTACTTGATGGGGGATGCCGAAGCACCAAACGGTACCGGCAATAAATGGATTGACGCCACGTCATGGCCACCAGAAAATGCACGCTATAAAAAATACTATTTAAAACATAACGGAACGCTTGCGCTGGATGAAGCCGAAAAAAACGGTAATGCAGAAGCGTTTCGCTACGATCCGCTAATTCCTGTGCAGACTTTGGGTGGTGCAAACTATTATTTGCCCTCCGGCCCAATGGACCAACGCGCGATCGAGCAATTGGATGAAGTGCTGGTATTTTCCAGTGATACGCTGAAAACTGCTTTGACGGTGGCGGGCCCGCTGCGGTTTCAACTATTCGCCGCCAGCTCGGCACGGGATACAGATTTTGCCGTCAAGTTGTGCGATGTTTATCCCGACGGCAGATCAATTCTGCTTTCAGAGGGCATCATTCGAGCCCGGCATCGCAACACAATGCAGCGATCTGAATTGCTCGAACCACATAAAGTGGAAAAATATCTCATAGATTTGGGACATACAGCCAACGTCTTCGAGGCTGGACATCAACTCCGGATCACAATCACCAGCAGCAACAGTCCCAAATTTGAGCCCAATCCCAATTTGCCAAAAGCATTGCATCGCAATGATGGTCAAATTACGGCAGTCAATTATATTTATTATGGCGGTAAGAGGAAATCCGGATTAATTTTGCCCATAATCGAAAAATAAGACTTAAAAAAAAGAAGCAGTCAGAAAATTAACCGCTTCTTTTGTAAATTTTTAAACCAAAAAATCAATTATAAGTTGGCAAAAACGAATAATTCTTCGCGTAAAATAACATCTGCTCTGTGAAGTCTGTTGGATATTCGATAGTTACGTCGGTAATTTCTCCATCGGCCTCAACTGCCGTTAGTATTGGATTGATAAAACCACCGTAAGGCGCGATGTTCAGTTTTGAATATCGGGCGAGAACTTCTTCGTGCAGCTCGTCATCGACTTTTACACCATAATTTTCAACGAGTTCACTGCCAGCTTTATAATCCCCTTCCGATTTTATACGTTGAATTTCCCGCAATAACTGGCCAAACAAGTCTTTCAATTTAAGATAGTCGTTGATAACAAAATAGGTTTTGTCATCCCGTTTTTTCATCTCAATAACATTCTCTGTTTGGCCCATTTCGTAAACCCATTTTGAGACAAGCTGGCGGTTCCGCATGTGTGACTCTTCAATATTGTCACCCAGTTCGAGGCGGCGTAATTGCTTCATAAGTCCATTAAGAATATAACTGTTGTATTGAGCTTTCCCGATGTCAAGCGATGGGTAGATTCCCATTTCGACAAGCCGTTCATCGAACAAATAATAAAGAGCAACCAAATCAGCCCGGGCTTCTTCCAGTGTTGAGGCATAGGATTTGAGTGTTTCTTTCGGCGTACCAATACCGGGATTAATTTTACCAGATGCATGCCCGATGACCTCATGCATATCTGTGTGCAGGTTATCCGCTAAACTACCCCACTTTTTTTCGATGGCGATTTCTTCCGCAGACCAGGCAAATTCCTCCAGGGAACCGCTGCCGCGGGATGACGCGTTATACGCATCGACAATATTTCCAAGTGTCACTGATTTTGAGCCTTTTGTTGCGCGGATCCAGTTGGAGTTGGGTAAATTGATACCAATTGGTGTTGATGGCGTGGCATCGCCGCCTTCACCAACGACGGTGACAACGTTCGCTGTGATGCCAACGACAGATTCTTTTTTATGGGCTTCCATCAGTGGTGATTCATCCTCGAACCATTGCGCATTTTCACTGATCGCAGCAATGCGTTTCGTTGCCTCTTTATCTTTGATCTGAACAACAGATTCATACGCACCACGATAGCCGACGGCATCGCCATAAACCTCGATAAAGCCATTAATTACATCGACTTCCGAATCCACATCTTCCACCCATGCGATGCAATACTCATCGAATTTTTTCAGATCGCCGGTTTTATAATATTCAGCCAGCAGCTGCAGAGACTGCTGCTGCTTTTCATTTTCTGCGACCTCGCTTGCTTTTTCCAGCCAAAAAACGATGCGTTCGATGGCTGCTGAATACATGCCACCAACACGCCATACTTTTTCCTGAATCGTGCCTCCGGATTTCATCAGTTTTGAATTGAGGCCGTGGGAAACAGGGGTTTCATTTTTTGGATCGCGGCGGCCCGCGTAATATGCTTCAACTTCTGCCTGGGTCACACCTTCATAATAATTGTTGGCCGATCCCGCTACATTATCGATGCCCGCATCCAGATTAACGCGCTTGGCTGCTACATGTGGGTCAAAAATAATCGGGAGCAATTTTCCAACGAGCTGATCGATGGTTTCACCATCGGCTAATGGAAATGGTGCTGCTGAAGAATTATTCACCAGCTCCTTAAAATAAGCTGAAGAAAAATTGGGTTTCAATTTCGCTGTCGAGTAATGGTGGTGAATGCCGTTTGAAAACCACACCCGTTTTGTGTAGGTCATAAAATTTTTAAAATCATCGCTCGAACGATCGCCGGTGTAATGTTCGACAATTCCTTCCAGCGTTCGCCGGACAGCTAAATTATGTTTGAAGTTCTGATCGTAGATAATATCGCGGCCGCTCAATCCAGCCTCATAGAGGTAATAAAGTAACTTTTTCGTGTTCAGATCGAGTTCTTCAAACCCCGGTACCTGATAGCGAATAATTCGTAAATCAGCAAATTGCTCCGTTTGAAACTCAAATACCTTTTCCGGCTTCCCACACCCCAATATAAACAGAGCCAGCGGAATTAATAAAAATTTTCGCATAAAATATCCTTTATAAATTAGAAATGATATAATGAATTTGCCTATCATAAAAATTAATAATTTTAGAATCAAACTATTTCTTGGCGCTGACCTATCGTGGGGAACAAATTCATAAAAAATCATGGCTCGGTTTAAGAACCGGGGCGGTCTAAACTCTGAAACTCCAGGAATGATTGCTGTGGAAATTAGCTCCGCCCTGTCCGCAACGGACGGCAACGGAAACCGCTACGCTTAACTTCGTCACAATCGGTGCAGGTTTGGCCATACCAACGAGCCGATGATTCATACCTTTTCTTAAACAAAGCGATGTTCTTTTAATCAGGTTTCAGTTCAACTTTGATTTATCAATATAAAATGTCGTGCATTATAATTTATTTTTCTGTATTTTATAAATAATAATAATTTCCCCCTGTTCACGCATTTTCAATCATAATCATCGCAATTCTAATTTTATCTTTCCAAGGAGGAGAGCATGACTCAAAACACAAAATCAATGATACGTTTGCCACTCATCCTGGCTGCGGCTGTAATAATAATTCGGATCATTCTGGAACAGCTCGGAAGCCCCTCGGTGGTTAACAACATATTTGGAGTTGCCTGGTTTTATTTTCTCGTTCCAGTCTATTTTGCACTGGAAATCAGCAAATCTGGAACTGCATCTCCATATAAATCGCTGTTCATTTCCCTGCTACTTTTTATCGTTTATACCCGAATTATGGTTATGGCCACCTATATGCTCGCCTGGTCGCTGCAATGGCAAGCCCCCCGTTTTTCTACCGATAACGGCGGCGTTGTTGGCGAAGGCGTAACAGCCTTACAGGGATTGTTAATTACTCCGATAACAGGTGCGTTCTTTTGGGTTGTTTCCGGTGTAATTTTGGGGATGATCATCGGTGGTATAACTCTGGTGATTAAACGAAAAAAAGCACCTGTAAAAGTCTGATAATGCGATTTAGCCTGAATCTAAACATTTTGGTTTAGGCTAAATTGATGGTGCTATCCATGCGGCCTGCAGCATCTTCCTTGTTATTTTCAATAGACACCACGCATCTATTATCTTAAAAAAACAGATAAAGCAACGGTACCATATTTCAAAACCAATAAATCAAAATCTGAAAAATAAGCGTTCTTTTTGACGATAAGAGACCGTGAGTTTATATCATAAATTCATTGCATTCCTAATTAATTCTTTTAATTTAATAAATTTAAAGGATGGCAAATTTCGATGATTTTTTTCGAGATCGAGTGCCGACAACCTAAAAAATAGTCGCAAATGTTCACCTGTTTTTTACCATCGTTCCCATTTTTATTGAATAACTATTTGTCGACTTTCCCCATTTTCAGCCGGTTTTCAACAGGATGATGAGTCCGGTCCTAAATCTACCGCCAAAAAGAGTTTGGTTAAATATTTGAATTTTAGCACAATTCACGGAGCACCTTTTGAACTATAAATATATGAAGTATTTTTATACAGCCATCGTGTCCGTTGCTCTATGGCAGTGCAAAATGTACGATAAAGTTGAAAATGCAAAAATTCATGAAATTAACAGCGCCATTCAAACGATAATTAATATTGATCAGGAAATTGAAATTTTAGCAGATGGTTTTGAATGGTCAGAAGGTGTGGTTTGGGATAAACAGAATAACTGCCTTTTTTTTAGTGATGTACCGCAAAATACAATCTACCGCTGGGATGAAAAAGACGGGTTGAATATTTATTTACGCCCATCAGGTTATGGAGCAGAAGATCCCGATGGCCTGGAGCTCGGAGCCAATGGATTGTATTTTGATGACGCCAATCGATTGGTTATCTGCGATAGCGGATTGCGCCGAATTAGCCGCCTTAACACAAAACAATATTACAAAGAGAATCTCGTATCACACTATAATGGCAAAAGATTCAACAGCCCCAACGATCTTGTGATAAACTCTCGCGGCGATATTTTTTTTACCGATCCTCCCTACGGACTAAATCAGCTCAACCAAAGCCCGCGCAAAGAACTGGATTTCAACGGTGTTTATTGCTTCCGGGCTGACGGTACTCTTTTACTACTCTCCGATGAACTCAGTTTTCCAAATGGCCTGGCGCTCGCCCCGGATGAAAAAACGCTTTATGTTTCGAACTCTGATCCCAAGAATGCTGTGTGGATGGCTTATTCCCTCAATAATGACTGCACCGTTGATTCCGGCTATGTCTTCTTTGATGGTCGTGAATGGGTGAACGAGGGGAAGGAAGGACTGCCGGATGGTATGGCCATCGACAAGCAGGGAAATTTGTTTGCTTCCGGGCCTGGCGGGGTGAGCATTATCAACAGCCAGGGGCATCTCCTGGGGATTATTGAAATCGGACACCCGATTGCAAATTGTACTTTTGGGAACGATGGCCAAACCTTATACCTTGCCGCTGACATGCTGCTCTGCCGAATACGAGTAAAGACGACCGGACTCGGATTCCCTTAAAAATACACAAAAAAATCAGCGGTTTTCACCAAAATTGATGCAGAAAAATATTCGAAATTTGTCCGCCATTTTATTTTAGTGTGGTTTGTTCTCCTGAAGAATCTCAAGAATTATTTTCTCCAAATCAGATTCGACATCCTGCGTATTCTTACCCGCTTTTTTACTTAAATTTGCAAACAATTTCGCCAGCGCCATTTTACTTTCATTTCCCATATCACTGACGAATCCTTTTTCCACATTTAATATCAAAACTTCACGGCGGCTGTGAGCCCAGTCCCGGACGCTAAAGTAATGCAACAGGGCGCGGTCGAGTAGAATCCAGGGGAAATTTTTATTCTTGTGCGGACCAATCCGAATGATACTATTGCCGCGCAGATAATTGCCAATATACTCCAGCGAAGCAAATCTATTCGTCGAGAAATAAAAGACCGAACCTGCCCCGACCAATGCGCCGGTAATCGCTCCGGCCAAAAAGGACGCCCCACCGACTGCAGCATCCAAAACACCGCCAACAGCAGCGCCACCCACAGCGCCAAGGCCTAACAATTGCCGTGGCGAAAGCCCGAGAAAGTCCCATGTCGATTCGGCAAATAAATCCTGATCAAAAATGGGCTTTTTTAATTCATCCTCATTTTTTTCGATCTGCAAATGTTGGTAAATTTTCTCAATATCCGATCGTGATTTATGTTCGCGTTTACGGAGATGATCGTGAAATTTTTGCTCAAGTCGATTCTGGTAATCTTCAATTTTTTCGTGTGGTTCGAGTACAATTTCGTGAAAATAAGTTAACTCGTCAACCAGCATTTCAGCGATGCTGTGGGCTGCAAAACGCTGTCGCCGTTGCCACTCGTTTTGTAAATAGTGCAGCGATTGGTCGACAGATTCACGCCAGGAATCATTCAACTCACGAAATGCCCGCAGCAAATTGATGCGATCTTCAAAACTCACTTTTTGCGCATTAAATTGGCGCACAACAGAAAAATATTGATCCAGTGCATGTTGCCACTCCTCGGAAAAATCAATTTCACCAATGTGGTTAATCAGCGCCATTCGAGGCTGTCCGGTCCAGCGTAAAATCTCCATTTCAGCCTCATAATTTCGGCGGAATGGTTTCGCGCCGTCGACAACATATAAAATTCCAGCACCATCCAAAATTGGTTTTAACAAACGGCATTCATCGGTAAAATCGTCGCTCTTTTCAAATGTTGATAAAAATTCCCGAATCACCTCCTTGCGGTTTGCTGCGGAAACTTCACGGTCTTTTAGCCATGCTAAAGCGCGCGGCGCTTGCTGAAAACCGGGCGTATCAATCAACGTCATTACCGTGCGGCCATCAATCCGGATCGGGAATTCCTGACAAACTTTGGTTGTGCCCGCCGATCGGGCGATGGCAACCGAATCATCCTCTGCCAGTGTAGAAACGATGCTGGATTTTCCTTTATTGACCCGCCCGATGACGGCAAATGTCGGAGTTGATTTCATTGGATTTCCTCAACCATTGGCTCGACGCGTAAATAGGGATCTGCCAAAGGCGCCATTTCGTTTTGCCATGATTGCCAATCTTCAAGCAAAGGCGCCAAGTTTTCTGCTGGCGTTGTATTTATCAAACCCACAATTATTGGGCGATCGGGTAAAATATACTGCCGCAGATTCTGCAAGAAATATTTAATCGCCTTGCTCGGAGTCTCCCAGGATTCCACCAAAACAACTATTGATTCCATTTCATTTTTACTTTTTGAAAATTTCCCCAGAGCGGTCGTATCGGAATAGTTATCGAACAAACCAGCCTCATATTTTTCTTTAATTTGCCAACCAAAGCGCTGCGACAAAAGTAACTTTAATTCCTCTTCGGCCAGCTGAAATTCACCCCAATAAATCACGATGCAAAAATCACCAGCCGGCTGAATATGAATTTGAGAACGTAATTCTTCGTTCTGATCAAGATTGTTATTCGATTGTGGGATGTTTGCGCGGGTCTGCACCACCGGCGTCATCAATCGTTCATAGAGAGCTGAAAAATCGGCCGTATTAAATGGCACACGCTTGATATTTTTATTAAAGCGCCAACGGGCGATGGCATAAAGTAAAATTCGCGGAACCAGACCATAGAAAAACAGCGATGCAACCAAAAATGGCCACCAGCCACCAAGGGCGCGAACATCGGCCGAACGCTGAGAATTTATTGCGTTCAAATATTCGCCTTCCAGCCTGAAAAAGCGTGTTTTTTCAACTAAATCAAGGGACGGTACAGCATCGGGAAATATTTCTTGCCACGGCTGGCTGAGAACGTGAACAATCTGATGAAAACTTTCATTTTGCAGGGTGAGTGTCGTATTCCACGCAAAAGCTAGATCAGAAAAAACGATGAGATAAACACAGATCACCAAAGCACCTAAATTGAATGCCAGGCTGAAAGTTTGGGTGAGACCTACCAACAACCACTTTTCAATTTTTTGATAGATAATTTGTCGCCGCCGAATGCGGTTCAAGGTGTCGAAATACTGGTGTATTTTTGCCTGAGAAACCTCCCCTAAAAACCGGGTGCTATTGCGAGCAATCAGTTCGCTAAAACGGCGGAGAACGTTGTAAAAATCGCCCAGAAAAGGAAAAACATTTTGCAGTTTTTGTGGCAGACAATTTAAGAAAAACAGGATATATGTTATAAATTGCATGCCCAGGAAAATGGCAAGAAAATTAACGACATTCACCGGTTGCGTGCCATCGAAATGTAGAACTCCCGAACCCGTTGACAGGCCGACGGCCAGGCCGGAAAAAAATAATATATAGCGCACTATTCGAATGGCTGTTGAGTAAAGCTCCCCGGGTACGGTGGCCTCCTTTTCGCCAACACGTGCAAGCCATTGCAAAAACATTTGAGGTCGGGAAATATTTTTTTCTACCAATTTTTGCCCAATTGCCCGGTCACGAGTTCGGATTTTAACCGGATCGGCTTCCGCATCTTTCAAGAGTTGCACTTCAAGATTGATTAATTCAGTGAGTTTTAGCATGTTTTACAACTAAATTCTTTGTTTTGATTTTTACTCAGCAGCGTCGTCGATCATCTCAATTTTGTGTGTGATCGGAGCTGATTTTTCCAGCATTGCGGACACGGAGCAATACGTTTCTCTGGTGAGCTTTACTGCAGCCATGACGGCTTTCTCCGAGAGATTTCGGCCGCGAATGACATAGGTCAAATGATATGAAGTATAAATTTTAGGATGGGATTCAGCCCGTTCTGCATCTACTTTTACCTGCAATGCCGTCAAATCTTGACGTTTGCGCTTGAGAATATGAACGACATCCAAAGCAGTGCAGCCGCATAACCCAAGCAGGATAAGTTCCATCGGGCTGTTCATCTGTCCTTCCTCACCGCTTGACTGGCCAATGACAATCGGAACTTTTGACTCTGATTTGCCGATGAGTTGCATGCCGTTAGCCCAATTGACTTCTGCTGTTTTTTTCATTCAAATACCTCTTATGTGATCTGGCTGCCATAGTTTTATTCGTGTAACAGGTTGATATTATAACCATTATTTTCAATTTTTTCATCAACCTTTTATTTTAGCCTGCCTGTCATCCTGATTTCTATCCATTCATTCTTAAATTTTCGTGAAAATTTCTGCGGGCGTTCGAAAGGAAAAAAGCGAATTTCAACAGGCACGATGGATAATAGCAAAAACATTCGCATATTTTCCAAAAAATGAATAAAATTTATTGGAAATACAAAATGTTATTTTAATGTTCTAAATTACGATTTTTCAAAAGAACACCGCCTTTTTACCCTACGAAAGAATGATCGATATGAAAAAAGCATTTTCAATTATAATCCTTGCCGGGATCGCGATATTTTCATCACTGAATGCACAAGCTGTAAAAGTTGAATACGTAGAAGCCGAACTCATTTCTGAATTTACCGCAATTAAACCGGGCAACAAAGCTTCCATGGCTTTGCGCTTAAAAATGGATCCGGAATGGCACACTTACTGGCGCAACCCGGGAGATGCCGGTTTGCCAACAACGCTAACGTGGGATCTACCACCGGGTTTCACCGCTTCCGAGTTTTATTGGCCCTATCCGGAACGAGTTGTCACGCCGCCACTGATCGCTTATGGTTACTCACACGAAGTCTTTTTATTGTTCGATTTACAAACGCCAGCCGACCTGGAAACCGGCACAGACGTCACTTTAAATGCGACGGCCGACTGGCTGGTATGTAAAAACATCTGCCTGCCCGGTTCTGCTGAATTGAAAATAACGCTGCCGGTAACAAGTGAAATTCCAGCCATCAATAATAAATGGGCAACGGCTTTTACTGAAACGCGTGCAAACTTACCCATTAAAAATAGTGATTGGACAATAGAAGCAGCCATAGATGACACAATTCTCACTATTCAGGCGTCGCCTCCTGCCGGATTTGCAGCAGACCTGCAGGAACTGGAATTTTGCCCCTTTGATGAGGGAATAATCGAAAATTCTGTACTCCCCGTTTTAACAAAACACGGAAATGCCTTCCGGTTGACCTTCCGTGTTTCGAAGTATGCCGAAGCACCTATAACAAAAATTGCCGGTGTCCTGACTTCACCTGTTGGCTGGCGTGGGCCTGACTCTGAAAAAGCATTGGAAATTGATATTCCGATCTCGAAAAATCTCAGCCCTGCTGGCGGATCCGGCAGCACTACAGGTTTATTTTATGCGCTGATTTTTTCGTTTATCGGGGGCATGATTCTCAATCTGATGCCCTGTGTTCTACCAGTGCTTTCAATCAAAGTTCTCAGTTTCGTTAACCAGGCTGGAGAAAAAGACAGCCAACCCTGGAAGCACGGCCTGTTTTTCACATTCGGTGTCCTGATCACGTTTTGGCTGCTCGCCGGAACTTTAATCGCGCTTCGCGCCGGCGGGGAACAGCTCGGCTGGGGATTTCAACTGCAATCACCGATGTTCATCGTCATTTTATCTGCCATCATTTTCCTCTTTGGATTAAGTCTTTTCGGCGTGTTTGAAATTGGCACCTCACTCATGAGTGTCGGCGGAAAAATGGATCGCGGCAGCGGACTCGGAGGTTCATTTTGGAGCGGCGTTGCAGCCACTGTTGTTGCCACGCCGTGTACCGCGCCGTTCATGGGTTCCGCGTTGGGATATGCCCTTACACAGCCCACCTGGGTCGCCATGCTTGTTTTTACATTTCTCGGGCTGGGAATGTCGGCGCCTTATCTCGTTTTGGCTTCGTCGCCAAAACTGTTGACTTTTGTGCCGAAACCGGGCCGTTGGATGGAATCATTCAAACAATTTATGGGATTTTTGATGATGGCAACCGTTGTCTGGTTGGTGTGGGTATTGGGCAATCAAACAGGCGTTGATGGCATTGCTGTTTTGCTCTTCGCACTGCTTTTTGTCAGTATTGGCAGTTGGATTTACGGTCGCTGGGCCACGCCCGTTGCAACCGCAAAAACAAGAAACATCGCCACAATTATGGCTGCAATTTTTATGATTTCCGGAGTTTATTTTGGAGTTGCGAATACGCAAGATTTAACACCGGCCGCCACATCATCGCACACGACCGGCTCCATTGAGTGGCAGCCTTATTCAGAAGAACTCCTGGCAAAATTGCATGAAAACAACCAGCCGATTTTTATTGATTTCACCGCATCCTGGTGCTTGAGCTGCAAGGTAAATGAGCGGGTCGCATTTAGCGATAAAGCCGGAAAAAAATTCAAAGAATTGGGAATTGCTACGGTCAAAGCCGACTGGACGAACCGTGATCCTGTCATATCGAAAGCGCTGGAAAAGTTTGGGCGCAACAGCGTGCCGCTGTATGTTTTATACGACGGCAAAAATGCCACACCGCACATTTTACCGGAGATCATAACAGAAAGTATTATTTTGGAAGCGATACAAAAGGTAGGAAACTAATAATTGGATTGCCTGCCGGACAAGCTTTCCGCTGGCATGCATCAATATGATTTTCATTCGCTGCAAAAATTCATGGGCCGCGCATTCGAAAAATGATCTTCGATTAGAATTTTTAGTGAATCAACATCAAATGGTTTTTGCAAAATAGCGCTGATTCCGTGTTCATCTTTCAAATATTCAAGGCTGGAAATATCATATCCTGTAATTAAAATAGCCGGCACCTGGCGGTCAAATTGTTCCTGCAAAGCACAGAGTGTCGAAATTCCATCCAGTCCCGGCATCCCTAAATCGAGTACATATAAATCATGTTCCGGTTGCGCCAACGCCTCATGGCCATTGTAGGCGCTGGTAATTGCAATGTCCATTTTTCGAAAAATATCTTGCATTAATTCCTGAAAGAGTGGTTCGTCATCGACAATCATCAGTTTTTTATTTCGCGTTGTCATAGCCAAAGATGCCTTAACCTGTTTTATGAAATTTCTAAAGCCGGAATATTAATAATTGGGTAGAGCTATTTTAGCATTATCAGACAAAGAAACAAGCTAAATACGGCTCTTTGCAAAACCTTAATGTGTGTTTACTATTATCGAAAAAAATGACAGAAGTGAGCTCTCTGATTTTATTGAACATGAAAGATTCAATTCCGGTTTTGGCGTTTGATATTGACACAGCTTTGATTTTATTGCCACAATAAAAGTAACCCTGCTACAATAAAATTATATTTATATTATCCCATCAAATGATTTAAAATTCTTATTGACAATTATTTGGTAATTCTTATATTATCTGTTCTTCAAAATACTATACAGTTGTGAAATTCCCGAGTAGCTCAGCTGGCAGAGCAAGTGGCTGTTAACCACTGGGTCGTAGGTTCAAGTCCTACCTCGGGAGCAAGGCAGGACAAAGGCCAACATTTAAAAAAATGTTGGCCTTTTTTTAATTTCGGTAAGTGGCTGGTTCGTTAGGTGCAGAACGATGCTTTTCCTGACACACGTTTTTTAAAGCTGTTAAACCGGACCATCCTCACCCAGAATGGCGTCTTGGGAATTGTAATCTTTCAGCAGTTCTTCGAGCTGCGACTCATGGAGTTTCGTAACAAAATCCTCGTGTAAAAAAATGATGGATTAAAATGCATCAGGTATTAATGGAAGGAAAATGGTAGTGAATGGATAATTAGAAACTCCTTTAAGTTATCCATTGGGCACCATACGTTTCCTCTTCTCCGAAAAGACATTGCCCTTAAGTCTTGCACTGCCTATTTCTAACGTTTCAATTATCTGTATAATTAAACATCCGTTTCTTTAATGGCAATATCCTGCCCGGCTCTGACAAACAATATATCCTTAATATTTTCAAATCTTTTAAAAAAGTCCCCCTGCTCTTTTGTAATTTTCTGCAATGAAAAACCCATAATAACCAAATCAGCTTCATCAGAATGGGTGGAAACCATTGACTCATAAGTTGTTTTCTTTTTATCCCAGGGCATTTTTTGGACATTTTTACGTGAAATTGGGATACGTCCCTGGTCAATAAGCTGATACAGGCGCGCAATTTGTTTCGGCATTTCATTCTTTTCAGCCGCAGCAAATAATTCAATTTCACACCCCTTCCATTCAGGGTGACCTAACAAGATATAAGCCAAAAGTATCATCATGTTGGCATTGCGATAATCGCCCGGGGTTAACCATAGGTGGATTTTCTTTTTATAGCCAAAGTGACGTTCCGACGATCGCAATACACAAATATTAAAATTGACAAAAGCAGCAAACTGACACCCTTCTATTATATCAGTAATGTCCTGCTGATCATCTTCATGAAATTCAAAAAGAATGCTATTATTGTCCATCCCGGAAATTCCTGGGATTTGCACTATTTGTGCGATCGCTGTTTTAAAGCTGGGGGATATTATAGTATCAACATAAATACCGGCACGGCTTGCTTTCCCCTGCTGAATAAGCTGATTCAGTTTTTTCCTGGCTTCATCGTTGTTGGTTTCATCCAAAAGCCCTTTAATAAAATGAATAAACGTACCAAATCCATAATAATGAGAAATCCACCGTAGCAGATCAAAAGGAGCCAGGCGTGTTAATGAAGTTGAGGACACAGCGATAAAGGACGGCCGCCAACCGGTTACTGCAACTTCCGTATGTTTTCTTTGAATCAGCACTTGCAGACGGCGGGTTAGTTGAAAGAGAACCCCTTTGACCATTGCAGATAAATCATCTTCTTCTTCACGGCCGCGTTTTAAACTTAAATAGATAATAATGATAGCGATAACGGCGAAAAAAGCATACAAGGGCGCCATTTGGAACATCATCACAAAACACGCAATGGCGCCAATTAATGATAAATACCACTTGGAACGAAAAGTAGGACGATAAGAAGTATTTCCAGCAAAATGCTCTAAAAAACTGACGAGGCAAAGTGAACCATAGGTAATCATAAAAAACATGCTGATGATTTGTGCCACAAAATCAACACTGCCCATGGATACAAATACAAGCACAATAACAGCCGTGATTAAAGTCGCGTTTACCGGTTCGTTGCTCTCACCGGTGCCTTTTTTAAGAAGCTCATTAAATCGGGGAACCGGAAAGATGTCGTCACCCGCCAATGCCTGCATCGTTCGCGGTGCGATCAGAATGGAGCCAATAGCCGAGGACAGTGTGGCGGCTGCAAGCCCAATTGGGATAATCGGGCTCCAAAGCGCAACTTCTCCCATGGCGAATTGATTGGCTGCCATACTTTCGGGTGAAAGGCTGTAGGATAATTTAACTACGATCAATATATAAACTATCATCCCGGTAAGCGTTGCCGTCAATGTTCCCAAAGGGATAGATTTACGAGGATTTTTTAAGTCGCCGGAAAGACCCACTCCCGCGGTCATTCCTGTGAAAGCAGGAAAAATAATAGCGAATACGATGAAAAAATTATCCGGATCGGCCACCTTGGCAAATATATCGAAAGTTGCAGGTTCTGTTGTGGAATTGCCAAGAAAGAACATCGCCAATGAAACAATCAGAATGCCAACAACTACCCAGAGGGCGGAGACGCCCAGGGTAGCGCCTTTTTTTAAAATCACCAAAAGCAAAATAATGGAGGCTGGAATACTGATCATCCAGGTTTGGGGTGTAAAACCGGAAACATTTTGAAACCATGCAAATAGGGGGGTAAATGCCTCGGCAAAAGCAATCATATAAAACGCCACTGATATTGCTTGTGAAAAATAGAGCGAGATGCCAATAGTTCCCCCGACCATCGATCCAAAGGAGCGGCTGATGATAAAATATTCTCCACCACCTTCCACCTTCAAGTTCGTTGCAATTTCTGCAATGGCCAGGGCAGTCGGGATGGTAATGGCATGTCCAATTAAAATAATCAATATCGTGCCCAACATTCCTGTGTGAGCGACAGCATAGCCAAAACGCAGGAATAAAATGGCGCCTAAAATAGTGCTGATTGCAGCTAAAAATACCGGGGCTGTACCAAATCCATATCCTTTGCCGGAGGTTTTATGATTATTCACTTGTGATTCCTTTTGGTTGTAAATTGTTGGATTTATATTTCAGAGCAAGGCTTCAAAACCAGCACCATCACGATGAATGGATAGCGAATAATAGAAATCCTTCTATTAAAAATCGATGATGCTCACCTCAACATTTTGTGACCACACGTCTTAACTCAATGTAAGTCAACTTCTTCAGTAAAATATTATTAGGTTCAAAATCATCAAATGTCTTCACCGTGGATTAAACAAATAAAATCCAGAATGGGCTAAAAATAAGTGTTAAAGTGATAACGGCAATGATCATATGAGTTTTAACCACTTAATTTCTTCTTTAATCAACATACAAAACGAAAATAATACCAATTTGGCTGCCTGAACCCGGCAAATAAATTGGGCTGATCTCCGTATCGAAGTTCACACCGCATATGCAGGTTAAAATTGAGATTGGATGAGTGATGGTATGGGACTAATAACCTTATCCACTTTTAAGAATCATGCTTTGTTGTTTTTAAAGTGTTCCCGAAACGAAATGAAAATATCGCACTTTGGCGCTGAAAAGATGGAACGAAATTATCAGCAAAATCATTTTTTTTGTTCGCAGGTTGCTCCTGGATTTCTTCACTATTATTAACTATATGGATCACAGCAAAAAGAGTCTGCGCATTTTTTCCATTTGCAAATGCGCTGTGTTGAACACATTTTCAATGACGAGCGGATGAATATAAATCCGTTTCATATTTTTTTACGTTCAGGATACTCCGCTTTGGTTCTCATTATTGTTATTCTGGTTGGTTATTTGCACTGGAAAGGGCTTACTTACACTTCCTGTATAAAGAGAAACATGAGGAAATGGTATTTCTATATTCTCTTCATCAAATCGATTCTTAATTTCTTCCATAATTGAATTTTTTAGCTTCATCCACTCTTCTTTTAGCGCCCAAACAAGAAACCGGAAATCAAGCGAAGAATTGCCAAACCCTGAAAATATGATCATCGGTTCCGGTTCATTCAGACACAAAGGATTGTTTTTCGCAATGTTCAGCAATACGGTTTTCACATGCTGAACATTTTCTTTGTAGGCAACACCAATATCAACATCCAGCCTGCGGATCGGGAAGCGGGTGATATTGGTTACTTCTGTTTTAATAATCGTCTCATTGGGAATTCGAACATATTTATTATCGAATGTACGCAGTTTTATTGAAAGCATGTCAACGGACAAAACCACACCAGAAACGCTGCCAACTGTTATCACATCCGTTACTTCAAAGGGTTTTTCAGCGATTAAAAACCAGCCGCTTATAATATTTGATACACTGGTTTGCGATGCAAATCCAATAGCAATTCCGATAATCCCTGCTGCACCGAGCAGGGTTGACATTTCAAAACCAAATATATTTAGGATAGAAAACGTAATGATAATGTATCCGGTATATGAAATGAGTTTTTGAAAAATCATCGATAATTGTGCAGAAACTTTTTCCGCTGCTACTTTCTGTACCCATTTTGCTGTAAAATGTACCAGCGGAAATCCAATCACAACCCAAAACATGAGTCTTAAAAAAACCGACAAGTTTTTCTGCGTCAAATAAGAGCCAAAGTCAATATCAAAAAAGGATTCCATTATTACTCCCTATCTACTGGTAAACAAACCCGCCCCATAAAAATCCTTTATGCTGACAAATGAGCGGGCGGATAGTGTTTTTTTCACCGCGCTTCGCGCTTTGGTTATAAGCGTGGCTCCCGGCGCGTTTGCCGGTCCTCGCGCTGACACTTGAACCTGACTGATCTCATTTTTACCAACATAAGATATTCCCATTTCATTCGTCCATAGCTGCGATTCGTGCAGGAATAACGAAAGATAATCTGAACGCACACAAATCTTGCCAACAAACAATGATTCTTCAGTCTTGTTTTTTAATAACAGCGGACAAATGGCCATATAAGGCCTGGTAGTATCAGGTTCAATTTCAGTTCGGATACCCGATGAAATACCATAACAGGCCTCCCCCTCATTAAAAGTACCAAACCATGTATTGGACAATTTAATTGTTGGGATTTCAAACAGATCAACTGTCTTTTTATCATAAACCATCGCTATTTTTACTGAAACCGGAAAGCGAACGTAATGCCTGGATTCGAAATTTTCCAGGAGACTAAATGACGACTCCGGGCTTACGAGGATAGGTCGGTCGGGAAGAACTGGGTCCAGCTGTATTGTTGATATTTCTTTACGCAAAGGCCAACGTCTCCATTCCAGGTTTTCCGGCAGGGAAATATTATCGTGCACCTTGTTGCCCTTCGAATAAGTAGATCCCACTTTTATTTCATTTTTCAACAACTGGAAATAAAGTTTTAAATCCGCTATCTCAATTTTCCTAATCTCGTTAAGCTTAAGCTGGTATCGATCCCAATATAATTCTTTTTGTCTTTTCATGATAGCCTTGATTTTAGCACCGAATAATTTTGGTTGCATCGAATCGATACTGAAATATTGGTGATGATTTATAAAACATTTCAAAGAGTCGAAGGGTGAGTTATAACGAATTGATTTTTATTGATTTTAACCTGCTACGGCAACGTATAAAACAGACTTGACTATTAATTTAAATTGGCCTATACTTAAAATAACAAGCTGAATATTTAAACATTTTTAAAGCATAAAGCAATTAAAAATCTGTAGAATACAGCAATGCCCTTTGTAAAAGCAGGGCGCTGCGATGCATTTCAAAGCCAGAAATCTACTCGATTTTGTCGTTGAGGCGGGGAAAGGTGTATTGATTCCCTGAAACCTGACCGCAAAAACACGCATACTATATCGTACAAAAAAAATAAGCAGAAAACACGAATAACTGCGAGCAATATAATCAAAGTGATTTAGGACGATTTTGAAAATTCGACAGGCCTGACCAGAAAATAAAGTAAAGTTTCGGCCAAAGTTGGACTCATCAACCCGGATCAGCTTTATCGGTGGATTGAGGAGTGGCAAAAAAAGCGTGAAACGGCTGGTTGGAAATTATCAATAAATACGCAAGCATCCCACACTGATTTGCGCTCGCGAAGATTATTCCCTGGGCACAGCCGAGCATCACATCAAACCTCCTTGAACTCTTGGTGAGCATCCTGAATACCCCATCTTGAATCATAAAAAAACATGACAACCGGGATCAATTATCATACACGCTCGAATCAAATGAAAACTTATGTAGCTACCGGAGATAAAGTTATTTGTAAAGATATGTTGGCGCGCTAATTGCATAATCCTGAAAAAATAAATTTTATCCAACATGCCGTAATTTTGACTTACGCAATCAATATTCTACGAAAGTTATCACTTTATGAATTCCTTAGCGCAATGGCTCTTTCAAGCAACGGGATTAAGCCCTGAGTTGCAGTCAAAGTTAGCCAGTTCGATTATAACTATCCTAACATTGTGGCTTATTCAAAGAATCCTTATCCGTGTTGTTTGGAAAAAGACCGAGGCTGTGCAATTGCGCTATCATTGGCAAAAAGTTTCTACTTATGTTGTCGTTACATTGGGCTTTCTGCTCGTAGGGCGAATCTGGTTTGCCGGCATCCAATCTTTGGCGACATTTTTAGGGCTTGTAACTGCCGGCCTGGCGATTGCTTTACAAGATATTGTTAAAAGCTTTGCAGGATGGGGATTTATTTTATGGCGTCGCCCATTTTCAGTGGGTGATCGTATCCAGGTCGGGGCAAATGCCGGTGATGTGGTCGATATTCGCATCTTTAAATTTACAATGATGGAAATTGGAAATTGGGTTCATGCAGACCAGAGTACAGGCAGGATTATCCATCTGCCCAACAGTTATGTTTTAACAGAAGCTATATCGAATTATGGGCAGGGATTTCAATTTATCTGGAACGAAATACCGGTTCTTCTAACCTTTGAAAGCAATTGGGAAAAAGGCAAAGAGATACTTCAGGAAATAGCTACCCGCCATGCCGCGCATTTGTCGAGCGCAGCCGAAAAACGGCTGAAAGAAGCAAGCAAACGATACATGATTTTTTATAAAACACTTACACCAACGGTCTATACTTCGGTTCAGGATTGCGGCGTAATGTTAACCATTCGCTATTTAATTGATCCGCGCCAACGCCGAAGTAGCGAGCAAGGCATTTGGGAAGATATTTTAAGGGAATTTTCCAAATGTGAAAATATTGATTTTGCCTACCCCACGCAACGGTTTTATGATAATGTAGTAGAAGGCAAAAGGGACGCCAGGGCAAAATCGCATCCTTTGCCTGGCAACAAAGACAAATTCCTGAGGGAGGAAAATTAATATGGCCATCTGGTTATGGATTGGATTTTTGCTATTTGTTTTGATTATGCTGGCGCTTGATCTCGGTGTATTCCACCGCAAGCTCCATGTTATTAATATAAAAGAAGCCTTTTTATGGTCCGCATTTTGGATTACCCTTGCCTTGCTGTTCAACGTCTTTCTTTATTTTGCTTATGAAAACCATTGGCTGGGCATCGGCAGCGAAATCGGGCACGAACTTGGCGGAAAAAAAGCTGCCCTGCAATTTTTTACCGGATATGTTATAGAAAAATCGTTAAGCCTGGATAACATCTTTGTTATCGCGCTGATTTTTGCCTATTTCAAAGTTCCGGCTCTTTACCAGCACCGCGTTTTGTTTTGGGGTATTCTCGGTGCACTCATCCTGCGAGGTGTGATGATTGCCGCCGGCGCTGCATTAATTCAAAAATTTTCCTGGATGGTTTATGTGTTCGGGGCATTTCTTATCCTGACGGCTGTAAAAATGCTCATTGCCCGCCACGACAATCTCGAACCGGACAAAAATCCTTTGGTCAAATTGGTTCGTCGATTCTATCCGGTCAGTAGCGAATTTGACGGTCAGCATTTTTTTACAACTCGTAATGGAGAACGCGCCGCCACGCCATTATTTATTGCGTTGGTCGTCGTGGAAAGCAGTGATGTTCTCTTCGCCGTCGATTCCATCCCGGCTATTTTCGCCGTAACGCTGGATCCGTTTATCGTTTTCACGTCCAATGTTTTTGCAATTTTGGGACTACGTTCACTCTATTTTGCCCTGGCAGCGATGATGGAAAAATTTCGCTACCTGAAAATGAGTTTGGTATTTATACTGGCTTATGTGGGCGTAAAAATGCTTATTATTCATTATTTTCCCATACCGACTTGGGTTTCTTTGGCTGTTATCGGCGGAATCTTGCTCGTGGGCGTTCTCGCTTCGATTTATGGAAATCGGCTCGATACAGCACGATTAGTTTCCCCGCTGAATGAACGCGTTTTGCAGAAGAAAAAGCAGCAAAATTAGTATGATTAAATTGACTTTATCAATACTAAATCCATATTTTGCCAACACCCCGGAAATTGATGGATGCCGGTAAAAAAGATCTTTAACCTTTGGATTGACCAATGAAGACCAATAAATTTATGTCGACACATACGGATCACCCGAAATTTAGCGAATACGTCCATAGATTTAATGAACTTAAAACAGTTTTTGATTACTTGCCTGATGGAATCGTTGCAATATTGGACGAAGAAATGAAAATTGCGACGGCCAATCGGGCCATTGTTGAAATGCTTGAAACCCCACTGGATGCAATTATCGGTACTGATGTTTCCCAGCTCCTGGAAAAACGATTCCCCGGCGTGTACAAAGTCATCATGCAAACATTGAAAACACGAAAAGGCGTCCGGAACTATACGATCGAAAGAATTTCACCGGATGGAGAAATTAATTCTTTTCTTGTGAGTACAGCAATTGCTGAAGAATTGGAAGAAGAATTCGGCATTGTGCTTATCCTGCATGATATCTCGGAAATTACCCGCCTGCGAAAACTGACGCTGCAAATGCAGCGCTACGGCGAAATTATAGGTAAATCCAAAGAGATGAAAAAATTGTATGCCCTTATCGAATCTATCAAACAATATGATACATCCGTGTTGATCGTCGGTGAAACAGGGACAGGAAAAGAACTCTTCGCTCGTGCTTTGCATGATATTAGTGATCGAAAAAATCAGCCGTTTGTACCGGTCAATTGTTCCGCCTTACCGTCTGATTTGATTGAGAGCGAGCTGTTTGGATATGTGAAAGGCGCTTTTACCGGCGCAAGTTCAAATCATATGGGGCGATTTCAGGTTGCGAATGGCGGTACACTCTTTTTGGATGAAGTTGGGACATTGCCGCCTCATACACAAATCAAACTACTGCGCGCTATCCAGGAAAGAGTTGTTGAACCGCTTGGTAGCTCGAAAGGAATCCCTGTTGATGTTCGCATCGTTTCAGCGACAAACAGGGACCTCCTGGAACTCATTGCAAAGAATGAATTTCGCGATGATTTGTACTATAGGCTTAAAGTTCTTCAGATCAACTTGCCGCCATTGCGAGAACGCCGGGAAGACATAATCATTCTTGCCGACCATTTTATTACCCGATTGAACCGGTATTATAACAAGAGCATCGTTGGCCTCTCCCCGTCAGCCCGGGTAATGCTCGAAAACTACCAATGGCCGGGGAATGTCAGGGAGTTGCAGAATGCAATTGAGCATTCTTTTGTTTTAGCTACCGGCGCCCTGTTAGAGCCGCAACAGTTCCCACCCGAATTACGACTTTCCAATGAACAGGGAGCACCACCACCGCCGCCCGAAGAAACCGGCAAGGGTGAAGAAGAAGAAGAATTGCGACGGACTCTGCTCGCAACTAATGGCAACATGAATAAGGCGGCCACCATTCTCACGATGCACCGCACCACACTCTGGCGCAAAATGAAGGAATACCGTATCAATAAAGGATTTGGTAAAGCGACAATTATTTCTCGATAAAATACAATTTCAGATGATGCAAAAGCGGCAAAACGTTGCAACAAATCCGTAAAAATGTTGCAACGTTTTTTTTAGCGCAACATTTTACCAGGCGCGCAATCTCATGTTTTTCATGTCATTTTCAATGTTTTAGAAATAAATCTGGCTAATCCCTTTCTCAAACACTAACTCGATAAACATGGCCGGGAAGAGGCAATCCCTGCAATTATCCTGTGAACGTGTCGCACGTACTACCATCCCGCTGCTATTGAGTGGGAAACGCTGCAATGCTCAAAAATTATGCTGGCTAATCAGCTACCAGGATTGTATCAGCGTTCCATAGCAGTTGTTGAATTTTTCAACATCGCTGGCATGGAAGTTGTCATTAACCCACAGTAGTCACATAATTAATCGGTCAACGAAATCATGACAACAATACTGCACAAATGGGATTGAACGGCGTGCCTCACAGAAACAAATTCTCACTTATGCTTTTCTATCGCAATGACAATAGAGAAAGCCAGGCTATGCGAATTGCGATAAATGAAGCCATGCAAACGAGCCCTTTATATAATAGAATTTTGTTCGAGGAGGTGGAATATGACAGAGAAAATAAGCTTTGTCGGCTTTACCAGATTTACGGCATTCCTACATTACTCGTTTTTGCTGATCAAAAAATGATCGAAAAATATTATGGACAAATGCAAAAAGGGGATGTTGAAAAAATACTTAGTGATCTTATACTCCATTAACAACCAAACCATTTTGAAAGGATACAAAAATGGATAGAATTAAAAGGATACTGAATGCCACAATAATTATCGGGCTGCTCGTTACATTTAATTTTTCATCTGCAGTCGGACAGGATATTAGGGCATCTTTGTTCAAAGACGCTGATGCTGCTTTGACTGTAGCGAAAAAGGCCAAGGCTGATGTACTCTCACCCAAAAGTTTTGAACAAGCAATGAAGCATTATAAAATAGCAGAAGCCGATTTTAAAAAGGGTGAAAACCTGGAAGAAATTCGCAAACAACTGCGGGCGGCTGTCAGTTATTTTAACAAGGCTGTTAAAGCAACCGAACTGGCCAATGTCACCCTCAAAACATCGATGAAAGCACGGCACGATGCACAAGAGGCCGAAGCCCCGAAATATGCCAAGAAACTCTGGGAAGAAGCTGAAAAACAATTCGATGAAGCAGGCCACAAGCTCGAAAAAGGCGATATGAATGCTGCAAAAAACAAATCGGGTGAGGCTGAAAGTCTGTACCGCAAAGCGGAATTGAGCGCCATAAAAGCAACCTATCTTGCCGATACATGGGAATTGCTCGAAAAAGCAAAGAAAATCGATGCGGATGATCATGCACCGAAAACACTGCAACGCGCTCAAACACTGGTCAAGCAAGCAGAAAAACAACTCAATGAAAGCCGCTATGACACCGATGAACCACGCAGCATTGCGCAAGAAGCGAATTATGAGGCGCGGCATGCAATTTACCTGACAAACTTCAGCAAAGAGTTCAAAGACAGCGACCAAAAAATTGAAGATATTGTATTGGCTTCTGAAAAACCGCTGCAGAAAATCGCCGGGAAACTGGATATTTCTGCCAAATTTGACGCCGGCTATGATGCAACCACCGAAGCAGTCGTTAAATCACTTGGTTCGCTACAGGAAAATAAAGACAGGTTGAGTGGTGATGTGAACAGCCTTAAGACGCAGGTCGAAACTTTAAGTGCCCGAATCACCGAGATGGAAGGCCAATTGGGTGGAATTGAAAAAGAGAAATCCCAGTTGTCACTGCGTATCAAGCAGCAGGCGGAAAATCGCAAACGTTTTGCTACTGTAGCAGAATTATTTGATATCAGTGAAGCGCGTGTATTCCGTGAAGGCGAAAATGTCATCATTCGTTTATATGGGCTGACTTTTCCGGTAAACAAATCGATCATTGAGCCACAGTACTTCGGTCTGCTCACAAAAGTGCAACGGGCGATAAATGAATTTTCAGGTTGCATGATCGATATTAACGGCCATACCGACTCGCATGGCAGCGATGAACAAAATCTGAAACTTTCCAATGAACGGGCAGAGGCTGTCAGACAATACTTGCTGGCAAATATGAATCTCGACACGATTCGAATTAAAGCAGTCGGCTTTGGTGAAAATGATCCTGTTGCCAGCAATGAAACGCAGGGTGGCCGGGCTAAAAACCGTCGCATCGACGTTGTGATTACACCGGCAATGTCGGCGAACTAAAAAAACGTGTAACGCTACTACGAAACAAAACTATAACAACTTGGCTAACATTACACGGCACATAATAACCAGGAAATATAACATGAATTTATGGGAAAAAATTAAAGGCAGTGCTGAAGCAATTGTGGGCAAGACCAACGAGATAGTTGAATCAAGTGGTAGCTTACTGCAAAAAAGCGCTGACAAAATACGAAAAACGCAAGACGAGTCCGGCAATGCGATTGAATTAAGTAAACTGCAAGCCGAAGTCGTGGAATTGCGCACCGTGATACAAAACAACTTCACCGCATTGGGCGGTGAAGTTTATGTATTGTACACGACGAATAAAAAAGAACAGATCATTGACAATATCCAAAGCGATATCGAGAGACTGGAGGAACTCCGGGATAAGCTGGAAGAGCAAGAAAAAATCCTGGAAGTGCAAAGTAATATTTATGAGAAACAATCGATTTCCATGCACGAACTTAAAACCCTTCGCCATGAACTGGATTCTGCCGGCGGTTCGATTGAGCATTTTACTGTTAGCGACGACTCGCCCTATATTGGGTTGACGTTGAGTGAGATTGATACTCCGGCAGATATTCTTCTGGGTGTCATCATTCGCAATGAAGAAACCATTATTCCCCACGGCGAGACCAACATAATAGCAGGTGATAAAATTATGCTAATGGGTAAAAAAGAAGCTGTGATCAGCATGCTGCATAAATTTAAACCGCAAGTCGAATAATACGAACCAGTATTTAACCACAACGGATAGTGTGAGATGAATTCAAAAATATGGCAATTAAACCAGGGCGATGTCCCCCTGGTGGCAACGGCAATTCACAATGGGCACAATTTGCGTGAGGAAGTAGCAGACCTGATGGCGCTCAGCGATGCAGAGCGTTTGCGGGAAGAAGACCCATTTACGTGGGAATGGACAATCGTGTCTGACACGCAGATCATCGGCTTGCAGTCGCGATTTGAGGTGGATTTAAACCGCCCGCGGGATACAGCCGTTTATATAAAACCGGAAGACGCCTGGGGTTTGCACGTGTGGAAAGACAAACCACCAATCGAGCTCATTAACCGGTCACTGGCACAATACGACGCTTTTTACGCGGAAGCATACCGCCTTTTCACCGAGCTCGAAAAACAATTTGGAAAGTTTGTTGTTTTTGACCTACATTCCTACAACCACCGTCGGGATGGTCGTGACGGAAAAATCGCCGATCCGGAGTTAAATCCGGAAGTGAATATCGGCACAGGAACTATGGAGCGGGAACGCTGGGCTCCGTTGGTGGATCGTTTTATTTCTGATTTGCGTGCTTATAATTTCAACTCGCGGCATTTGGATGTGCGGGAGAATGTAAAATTCCGAGGTGGAAACTTCCCACGTTGGATACACCAAAATTTTCCGCAATCCGGTTGTTGTATTGCCATTGAATTGAAAAAATTTTTTATGGATGAATGGACCGGTGAGCCGGATCATGTTCAATTGGATAAAATTCACTGGGCGATTAAATCCACTGTTCCTGGCGTAATGAATGAATTGGAAAAACTTGGATCTAAATTGTGAAAATTGAGACAAAAACCGTCTCGGATCGATTTATAAAAACAGTTTGCCAACGACTGGCCAACAACAAACAGGTGAGGCGGTCGTTGCCAAAATGGGGACGCGTGCACATCGATCGGCAATTGCCATTTCTTTGCGTCTACCGCAGACAGAATTTAAACGATGATTCTTTGTCTGAACGCTTGATAATGGGTGAAGCTTCCTATTTAACGGCAACCCGAAATCGCAGTTTTCAGCGGCAATTGGCGAATCTGGTTAAAAATATTGCACAAACACAAAAGGAAAATTTTGGTTCATTTTTGGTCGTGGAGGTGTGGTTTACAACCGAAGGAACGAACAACGAATCCCCTTTTTCAAAACCGGCCTTCAAAATTATTAGCACTCCAAAATCAGCTATTTTGTCAACAGTTGATACCTTCGAGAAAGCGTTAAAAAGAATAAAAATCCGCAAAGAAGCTGCTGAAGTCAAGATAGTCACCGCATCAAAAATAGCTCCTAAAGGAATGCCGCCACTTCTTACCCCAGCGGAAGCCAGACAGCTTGGTTGCCACATCATCGGGATTGAAGTCCGGCAAATAATTAAAAATCCGGAAACTGGCGAAATATTTCCACTTATTCGTCGTGAACTGCAAAGACAATTTTCCAGGGCGTTAAAAACATATTTTTTTGAATTCACCAATAAGCTAACCGCCTTTCGTCCTCAGCACTATCTTGCTCTGGGACGCTGGAGTATGGTAAAAGCTGTTTGGGAAGTGGATAAACAACTTGCAGAGATAAGCAACCATTTTGATTTTCTCCTCCAGGTTACCCCCATCAATAGCACTGCAGCCTGGTCATCTTTCCAACGCAACCACTTCGAAAAAACACCGGCGTTTGTCTATCGCCCCCTCCCCCTCGACCCGGTGATGACCAAGCGTCTACTCTTCCATATTCCAATTGAACGAATTGAAGACCCAACGATAGCACAACTTTTCCGCGAACAACAGCTCGAGCTGGACAGAAAACTCACACTATTAATCGACCGCGGGACGCAACGCTTTTTATTCGGTAGCCTTCAGCTTTACGGCGCTGTGAAAGCACCATTGCTCAATCTCGCCAATGAATTATTGGAAAAACTCCCCCCGCGCAGCCGGGATGAATCGTCAGGAAAATCTGTCGATGCGAAAACTTTTGCGGCATTAGCCATGCAGGAACTAAGCACTTTTCATAACATCTTGCCGGAAAGTCAAAATAAAGTTATGGTACGCGATGACATAAACGGTTTGATGGTTTCACAAGGAAACCTGCTCATTGGAGCGCGCACAAAAATTCCAGAGACCCGGATTGAAGCGCTCATACAACACGAAGTCGGGACGCATGTTTTAACCTACATCAATGGTAAAACACAACCTTTCCGGCAACTCTATATTGGCCTTGCAGGGTACGATGAACTCCAGGAAGGGTTAGCCGTATTGGCTGAATACCTGGTTGGTGGGCTCACACGTCCACGCATGCGGCTTTTGGCAGCGCGGGTAGTCGCTGCGCATGCGCTCACAAATGGTGCGTCTTTTGTTGATGTATTTCGGGAACTCAATAAAACTTATGGGTTTGAACGCCGCACGGCATTTACAATTACCGTGCGCACATTTCGTAGTGGTGGTTTGACGAAGGATGCTGTATATTTGCGTGGACTGGTACAACTTTTAGATTATCTTAAAAATGGCGGCGAATTGGAGCCCTTGCTCATCGGAAAAATTTCTGCTAACCATATTTCAATAATCAAGGAATTGCAATGGCGTAAAGTTTTACATCCGGCGCCACTTATCCCGCGCTATCTTTGCAATCCACAATCGCTTAATAAATTAAATGGCCTGCGCAATGGTCTAACAATAATTAACTTGGTAAAAAGGAGCAAAAAATGAGGATTGGTTTTGTCGTTAATGATATTATGACTGAACAAGCAGGCTATACCACAACCCGGTTGGGTATGTGGGCGATAAACCGCGGCCATGAGGTCTGGGTTATAGGTTTAGGAGATTTGGCTTATGATGCAGATGAAATTATTCGTGCCCGTGCCCGGACTGTGCCCAAAAAACAGTATAAATCCAATGAGCTTTACATAAAAACACTTCAGGGAAAAAAAGCCATCAATGAACGAATTACCGTTGATGATCTTGACGTACTAATGCTGCGCAGCGATCCTGCCAATGAAACCGGCCAACGTGCTTGGGCAGCCAACGCAGGTATAAATTTTGGCCGTATTGCCATGCGCCATGGGGTCATTGTTGTAAACGATCCAAACGGCCTGGCCAAGGCAGTAAACAAAACGTACTTTCAGCTGTTTCCTGAAGAAGTCCGACCACGGACATTGATAACCCGCGACTTAAATGAGATCAAGGCATTTGCAAAAGAACAGGGCGGAAAAATCGTGCTCAAACCTTTGCAGGGCTCGGGTGGTTCCGGTGTTTTTCTTGTCGGGGATGAACACCGCGCCAATGTGAATCAAATTGTAGAATCATTGCAGCGAGACGGATATATTATCGCCCAGGAATATTTACCCGCGGCCGAAGAAGGTGATATCCGGCTTTTTATGATGAATGGTCAACCTTTGCGCCATAAGGGAAAATATGCTGCTTTCCGCCGGCGTCGATCCGGGGACGACATGCGAAGCAACGTGCACGCTGGTGGTAAATTAGCCCAAGCTCAAATAACGGATGAGCACTTAAAGCTGGCAGAAATCGTCCGGCCCAAGCTGGTCCAGGACGGTATGTTTCTGGTGGGCCTCGATATTGTGGGAGACAAACTGATGGAAATCAATGTTTTTAGCCCCGGCGGCCTGGGTAGCGCTCAAAAATTCGAAAAAGTAAATTTCAGCCATGCTGTTATCGATGCGCTGGAAAGAAAAGTCGAATACATGAGCTATTACCGCAGAAATTTCGACAACGATGAAATGGCAACGCTATAGCACCGGAAATTGTCATGTCGCGATTGGAGTGAGTGGCAATCTGGGCGGGGTGCCGCAAAACGCCCAAAATCTCACATACCTTTTTACTGGCTCAATAATATGTTCTATCGCATGAGCTGTTTTCATCTTCCAAACACCGAAAGTGAGCATTGGACTTTTTGTGAATTGATCGTTATTTACGTTTGAAATGTATCATCGAAAAAGTGCTGTTTAAAGCCTGAATTGAGAAATTGATTCCGGCTTTTTTCATTTTGGCCAGAAACATTCTTAAATATCAGGTGATAACGCACACACTTGCCCAATTTCTTCTCCCGTGTTCGGAAATCAGCAATCGAAAATGCCCAACGGGCATTAAACATCATTAAATCAATTAAATCTAAAATTTTATTTCTTCAAAAAGAATTTTACTCATTTTTATTAAATAAAATCATAAAATTTAACAACATTTTTTATAAAATTAATACTCACTATTTAAGTATCTAATTGCCGCACAGGATTTATTCAGGCTAAATAATACAATAAATTTAATAAGTTATAGTAAAAAAAAATAATACGCATAATAAATATTCGATGGTAAGATAAATATATAAACTTAAAATAATTTAAGGTATGTCGAATCGCCCTTTCTTTGAATCATTGGTACATTCTGAGAGCCAATTCTCGATTGGAGAAGATTTTAATTATACACATGCTTATGGAATTGTCTAAATCGAAATCTGAGTTTGGTATTCTTCCCATCTTGTTGTGACTGTACGCGCTAAAATTTATCATAACTTCCCAATATTGGCATGGGTATAACATACTCAAATTCATAGACTTATAATATCTATTAGAATTATATCAGGCTGAAATGTTTCGCTATTTCTCAACATTAATTATAATCCTTTTACTCTTTGGGGGTTGTGCCGGACCATCAAAAACACAGCCAGCAACTGCATCCTTACACGGAAATTCAGAAGGCGCAGACAACGGATTTATTCCGCAGTACCGGCTGGGATTCGGCGATGTTATCGACGTCAAATTTTTTCGCAATACAGAATTTAATGAGACCGTGAAGGTACGGCCGGACGGGAGGATCAGTCTCCCACGCGTAGGTGAAATACAAGTAACAGGCATGACACCGCTCCAGCTCGACAGCGTGATTACACGGAGTTATGATGAATTTGTTGTCAATCCGGAAATTACCGTAATCGTTCGTGAATTCAGCGGCAACCAGTTTTATATTTTAGGCGAGGTTCACAAAGCGGGCGGTTATGAGCTGAGCAAAGATCTGTCTATTTTACAGGCGTTAGCCGTCGCGGGCGGGGCGATGAATTCAGCTAAATTGAATAGTGTTATGATTTTAAGAAAAAATAGACACGCAGAGCTCACAGCAACAAAAATAAGCATATCCGATTATTTGCAGGGAAACGGAGAGATCGAATATTCACAGGAATACCTTTTAGTCAAGCCGCAAGATATAATTTTTGTTCCCAAGACAGCCATTTCAAGTGCGGCAGATTTCATGAAGATGATCTACACCGGCATGCTGCCACCATTGGATTTATATCTTCGTGCGACACTTTACTACGATCGCAGGTAAAAAATGAGCGATTTATCACAGACCAATCAATCACAGCCATTGCAAAAATTTTTACTGGTTATCCTGAAACGAAAATATATTATCATTGGCGTTTTTCTAACGACGCTTGTTGTGGTCGCAGCGCTCACATTTACTGCGACACCTGTTTTCAGGGCCAGCGCAAAAATACTCGTAAAGCCTGAAAAGCTATCCGATAGCATGATTTTGTTCCGACTTAATTCGCCAACAAAGCTCAATCCGCAAACGTGGATCAATTCTGAGATTGATATATTGAAAACACGGCCGGTTGCAGAAAAAACAGTTGAAGCTTTTAATTTAGCGGCAGTCGAAAGTGATGATGGAAAACTCACACCCGAACTTCAAAAATCAAATTTTACTGCGGCTGTGGAAAAATTTCAAAAAAGTTTGATTCTGGAAAGTGGGCAAAACAGTAATGTTATTCAAATAAGTTTCGAGCACGAAGACCCGCAAGTTGCATCGAAAGTTGTGAACGGGGTTGTTAAACAATATTTAGATTACCGCTCTGAAATTTACGATGAATCGGAAAGTCTGCAATTTTATGAGGAGCAGTTAGAGCTTGTCGCGAACAAATTACGCGGCCTGGAAGACAACGAAGCGGCTTACAAACGCGATGAAAGCATTATTTCGACAGATGAAAATGCCAGCGTTTTGCTCACAAAATTAACGGATTATGAAAAAAACTTGACTCAGGTGACCACACGGCTTATCGGTAAAAAAGCGAAATTGAAAATTATTCGGGATCAACTAAAAAACAGCTCTGATATCAATATTCCGTCAACTGAAGTGAGCGACAGCCCGAGCCGGGAAAAACACATTGCCATGCTGAAAAGTCAATTGCTGACGATGAAAATTGAACGTGACCAGTTGTTGCAGCGGTTCAAACCAACGTATGTAAAAGTTAAAGAACTCGAAACAAAAATTACCGCAACTAAAAAAATTATCACAAATGAAATAATAGAAATTGTTGAGCAGGAGGACGCCTCAATACGTGCACTGCAGGCAGAAAAACAAGTTTTGCAGCAAATGATAGCCAAGTTGAATATGGAGGTTCAAGCATTTGCCCAAAAAGATTTTCAAATCAAGCAACTCAAAAGAGGCATCGAAGACAACCGCGAGTTTTATTCTGTTCTGCTAAAACAACGCGAGGAAGCGCGATTATCTTCGGAAAGATTAAACGGTGGCGTCAACGTTAAAATAATCAACCCGGCTATTCCACCGCGTAAACCGATTAAACCACAGAAATCTTTAAATCTCATTTTAGGTGCCATTCTGGGAATTATGGGAGGATTGGGTCTGGCCTTTATTGTGGATTATTTTGATCAGTCTGTCCATACTGACCGTGAACTGAAACAGGCAACCGGAATGACTGTTTTGGGTTCAGTTAAAGACTTTCCCAGGCAAGGCGTTGGTGGGTAAAAATGTATCTGGACTTTTATGGGCTTAGGGAAAAGCCCTTCACATTGTCTCCAAATCCGAAGTTTTTGTATGAGAGCGCTAGCCACCAGGAGGCTATGTCACAATTTATTTATTCGCTCAGCGAGAAAGCCGGTTTTATTGTCATAACCGGCGAGGTAGGTACTGGCAAGACAACTTTAATCAACAAATTTATCGATAATATCCCACAGAACTGTGAAATCGCCAGCATTAATCATAAAATATTTAGCACGAAAGGCCTCGTACAAAATATTTTCACCCAATTTGGCATTGAATATTCGCGGGAGACGACATCCGAGTTATTGATAAAACTGCATATATTTTTGCAAAAACAGCACAAGGAAGGCAAGCAATCTGTTCTAATTTTGGATGAGGCACAAAGCCTGAGTCGGAATCTGCTGGAAGACATCCGTATCCTTTCGAATATCGAAGCGGTGAATGAAAAGTACCTCAACATTTTTATGTTGGGGCAACCTGAGCTCCAATCGAAACTAAATCAGTATGATTTGCGCCAACTGAAAGACCGGATCACCCAGGAATACAACTTAAAGCCATTAAACATTGAAGAAACAACAGCCTATCTCAATCACAGACTACATATCGCGGGATACAATAACACTGGAACAAGTCTCTTCTCTGAAAATGCAATCGAAGAAATTTACGACGAAACAAAGGGTATTCCGCGTAAAATAAATATCATTGCAGAAAAATCTCTGTTAATGGGCTATGTAACCAACACACGTTCAATTGACTCTGGCATCGTGCTTCGAGTAAAATCGGAGGATGTTTTTGATGAAATGGAAGAAGCGGTTACGCCCAACCAGGAAAAAGTCCAGGCAGCGCATCAACCGTCAATTGAGGTTGAAGATCCAGTAATTATCACAAAAAGGAGGCCGGTTAGACCGCTTGAAAATCTAACCGTACCTGGAGAATCGTTTTTTCCACAAAATCACAATCAAGTTCCTGAGGAGAAAGTAAAAAACCGAGATTTGCATAGTTTATTAAAAAGAATTTTAAGCCGGCTTGAAGATATGGATCACAAGAAAGAATCATTTGACGATCCGGAACATACCAAAGAAATGACGATGCGGCGCTTTGCACCCCGACAAATTTTTTTTGGAATTATTTTGATTTTCATAATAGTCTTTTTCTCACAGATGCTGACAACATTTGTGCTTAATTTAACGCAATAGTGTATACTTGGGAATCAAAAAACACTGAGCACAATAGTTAATGCTGGAGAAATAATTAAATGGATTTAATTCACGAAGCTTTAAAAAAAGCGCAGGCAGAAGGTAAACTCGCTGCGCCATCCGAAGCCCCTATCCGGCGAGAGGCAAAGGACAAGGACCCGGCGGGAGTCAGGCAGGACACGGGCATCCATCAAGTTAGGCTTCAGCGGGTGATAATCACCCGGCAAATGACTGAAGATGTGCAACGAATCGTCGAAAATATCCACACAGCTGTGCTAAAAAGTACGGCCAAAATTGTCGGATTTACCAGCGCCCTGCCCGGGGAGGGGGCATCAACAATTGCCTTGGCTTCTGCGACGATTATGGCGGACAAAGCCCCGTCTCCTGCAAGTCAAAGCAATAGTCATCATGGTGGCATTTTGCTCATTGATGCCCAATTAAGAAAACCGGCTGTCCACACGTTTTACGAGGATCCGCATCCAACCGGACTCATTGATGTATTAAAAGGCGATGCTGCATTAACTCAGGTCGTTCGTGAGGTAACAAACACGAATTTATGTGTAATACCCTTCGGTGCGAACCACGATGGCCAATGGATTTCGGATTACGGAGAGAAATTTCGGAACCTGTTACTTGAAGCACGACTGCATTTTGAATTTATTTTTATCGATCTCCCGTCGCTTATCAATTATTCTGAAGGGGTTTCGTTGAGCATGCTTTGTGACGGCGTTATTATGATTGTACAGGCCGGACAAACGACAATTGAAGAAATCGGAGAAGCAAAAACACGCCTCTCCGAAGCAGGCATCAACATTATCGGTAGTATTTTAAACAGAAGGGGGAATTTTATTCCCAAGAGTTTAAATAAGCTTTTATAGGACGTAGGGCTTTATAAATCATCAGAAAGGGATTTCCATTGTTTAGATAAACGGAACCTGTGCAGGGGAAAAATGCCATGTTTCCTGCATTCGGGACACCAATCAGAGATAAAACAATGCGAAACAGAATCCGCAACGCGCTATTTAAATCAAACAATCCCATAAAACTCTATTCCGTCGATGAATTGCGCTCTATCCTGACCCGTGAGCGAGCACGTTCAGACCGCAACAATCACGAATTTTCTGTGCTAGTTTTTGAGCTGGGAAAATACAATAAAGATAAAACTTTTCTCGTTGATTTTTGCCACTTTCTGGCATCCAGATTACGTTCCATAGATGAAACCGGTTGGTTTGCAGACAACAAGATTGGCATCATTTTACCGTACACTATTGCGGAGGATGCCGCCAAACTTGCTGAAGATATTCGCAACAGCATCGAACACGCGTCTGCTATAAGTGATATTCAAATATTTACCTATCCATCGGTTTGGCCATTTAAGAAGAAATCAGACCGAGCAAGCGTATCGCAGGTGATGGAAGTGAGCGCAGGAAGGGCAAACAATCACGATGAATAATTTATACTTGGAAAAGTCGAATTCTACATTAGATTTAATAGCGGGTAAGGAATCTCAAACTTTTTGCGCTGAGGATACGCAAAGTCTGGAGCCAATCTTAGCTGCACCCATCCCTGCGTGGAAACGCACGGTCGATCTTCTCGGGGCTTCTCTCGCAATTTTATTACTTTTTCCACTATTTATTTTATCTATTCTGATAATAAAAATTGTTTCACCGGGGCCTGTTTTATTTAAACAAATAAGGACGGGATATCTTGGTAAATCGTTTGTTATTTGGAAATTCCGAACGATGCATCTCAATGCAGACTCAGGGTTGCACGCCACACAAATTCGGAACGAGATAAAAAACGATCTTGAGCTCAAAAAAGTGGAAAATGATCCACGGATTTTCCCTTTTGGAAATTTCCTGCGCAACAGTTGTATCGATGAATTACCACAACTTATAAATGTGATTCGAGGAGAAATGAGCCTGGTTGGGCCCAGGCCCGAACTACCGTACGCTGTCGATGAATTTCAACGCTGGCATTGCGCCCGGCTGGATGTTCTGCCCGGGATGACAGGACTCTGGCAAATTAACGGCAAAAACAGCACAACTTTCACGGAAATGATCCGCTACGACATCGAATACGGACAGCAACTCTCCTTTACTCTCGAAATAAAAATCCTGCTTTTAACTATACCGGCCATTTTAAAGCAGGTTTGGCAAAGTATGCGCAATTAATGCTGGGATAATAAAAATCAAGAAAGGATTTACACAATGGTAAGGATAGGGATTGTCGGCCTAGGATACTGGGGGCCTAACTTCGAAAGGACTTTCACGAATTTACCTGATTCTGAGATTACGGCTATTTGTGACCTGAATGAAGACCGACTAAATTATGGGAAAGAGAAGATACCAGAGGTTTTTACAACGCAGAACCTCGAAGAAATGCTCGATAAGGACCGAATTGATGCGTTGGTTGTCTCCACACCAACAAAAACACATTTTGAAATCACGAAAAAAGCGCTCGAAGCAGGGCTGCATGTTTTCGTGGAAAAACCGCTTGCGACCTCAGCTCTGGAATGCCAAATTCTCGTTGATTTAGCTGAAAAATTTGGACTTATCCTGTTTGTTGGCCATCTCTTTTTATACAACACGGCCGTAAAAAAGATGAAAGAACTCGTCACCAGCGGGGATTTGGGGAATATTTGTTATATGAGCTCACAGCGACTGAATTTAGGGCCCATTCGCCAGGATGTGAATGCGTTATGGGATTTGGCGCCGCACGATATTTCAATCATGCTCGACTTTATTGGCAGCCCGCCCGTTTCAGTCAACTGTCAGGGCTTGGCGTATCTCAATGAAAAAGTACATGACGTCTGCACATTAACCATGCATTTTGAGCCCAAATGTATGGCGATAATCAATGTGAGTTGGCTCGATCCAAGCAAAACCCGACTCATGACGATCGTTGGGGAACAAAAAATGGCGACATTCAATGACATGGAGCCACTCGAAAAAATCCGGGTTTACAACAAACGTGTTGAAGCCCCATCCTACTCGGATTCTTTTGGAGAATTCCAGTTTGCCTTTCAATATGGTGACACACTTTCACCGTGGTTACACCAGGTTGAACCCCTGAAAGCAGAATGCCAGCAATTTCTCAACTGCGTACAAAACGACACGCAACCTTTGACAGATGGCCAAAATGGATTGGATGTTGTCAAAGTTCTCGAAGCTGCTGACATTTCATTGCACAACAATGGTGAGATGGTCGAATTAAACGATATCAAACAATTTTCGCCGGCTGATACAAATGGCTCGGTGAAAGGTTTAATATAGATTGAAAGGAAGTTAAAGTGAATGTTCCATTTGTCGACCTTGTTACGCAGTATCAGGGTCTCAAAGATCAGATAGTGCCTGCGATGGAAAACATCATGAGCAAGGCGCAATTCATCATGGGTGAAGATGTGCGTTTGTTTGAGCAGGAATTTGCCGATTATTGCAATACAGAGTTTGCCATTGGTGTCGATTCCGGCACCTCGGCGCTGGAGTTGGCGTTGCGGGCTTTTGCAATTGGTGCCGGCGATGAAGTTATCACTGTTGCCAATACTTTTATCGCGACAACCCTGGCTATTTCCAGCGCCGGAGCCAAACCGGTGCTCATCGATATCCACCCTGAAACCAACAATATTGATGTCACAAAAATTGAAGCGGCCATCACCGACCGGACGCGTGCGATTATGCCTGTGCATTTGTACGGCCAGCCTGTCGATATGGATGCGATTACCGAAATTGCTAAAAAACACGATTTATTGGTGATCGAAGATGCCTGCCAGGCACATGGCGCACAATACAAAGGACGCCGCGCCGGCTCCCTCAGCGACGCGGCTGCGTTCAGCTTTTATCCCGGAAAAAATCTTGGTGCTTATGGCGATGGTGGTGCACTCGTCACCAACAATGCAAAAGTAGCTGAAAAACTCACTTTGCTGCGCGACTACGGACAAAAACAAAAATACCATCATTTGATTAAGGGCTACAATCGCCGGCTCGATACATTACAGGCCGCTGTATTGCGCGCTAAACTCCCATATCTCGATGCATGGAATGAAGCTCGTAGAAAAAATGCAGCGCGGTACAGCACCCTACTGCAAAACAATGAAACAATAACGCCCATCGATGCCGATTTTGCTGAATCTGTGTATCATCTGTATGTTATTCGAGTTCAAAAAAGAGACGCGCTGCTGGCACATTTGCACCAAAAAGGTGTCGGTGCAGGCATTCATTATCCAATTCCAATTCATTTACAGCAAGCCTATGCGGATCTTGGATACCAAAAAGGCGATTTTCCAATCACCGAGAAATATGCAGATGAAATTATCTCCTTGCCCATGTTCCCGGAATTGAATGAAGAACAGATAAATTATACAGTTGAGGTATTGAAGGAATTTGCAGAATAAATTCAGCGCTCCTCGTTTGTCCGTTCAAACGAGGAGCACCTTTGATTTAGATTGCACCACGAATTATTATGCCACCGTTCAAGTTAAACGCAAAAATTCAGGAATCGATACCCCAATGGCTACTCGTCGTAGGGATCGGCATAGCCATTGGAATAGGCACCATGCAGATGACAGTATTACCACCAAAGTGGCTCATGTTGGTCATCGCAGCCTGTCTTTTTGCGTTTGTTGTGGTCATCGTCGGCAATATTCGCAAGCTGCTGCTTACTCTGATTTTATTCGATATTCCGTTCCAACTTGATATTCATTTGGGCTACCGCACGGATATTCCGGAGTATGGAGCGATCGGTGGCTGGAATCTTTCGATTACCTCAATTGCATTAATCGTTCTCTATGTTTTGTGGTTTTTAGAAAATTACGCTTCATATCCGACCACGCGAAGTAAAGCCAGCCTCGGGAAAAGTCTAATTCCATTATCAGTTTACCTTGGATTTTGCCTTTTATCAATTGTAGCCGCGAAAGATATGCAACTGGCTGCTTTCGAGAATTTCATGCTGCTGCAACAGCTGCTCCTCTTCATTTATATTGTCGGCACGGTAAAAACGCGTGAGGAAGTTAAATATATCCTGCTTATCCTTTTTGTTGGTCTAATTCTAGAGGGCACAATTGTTATCATGCTGCGGGGAATCGGACATACAATTAAAATTGCAGGCATGAAAGCACGAGTCGACAAAGGCATGCGAATTGGGGGAACTGTGGGGGGGCCAAACACGGCGGGTGGTTATTTCAGCCTACTTTTAGTTCCTGCATTAAGCATGCTCATTGCCAATTCAACCAAAATCTACAAATGGGTCGGCGCAGTTGCTTTTGGGTTGGGCGCCATGGCTATTGTGCTTACGATGTCTCGTGGAGGCTGGGTGGCTTTTATTTTATCGAGCCTTATTTTTATTTCAATCAGTTGGTCGCGGGGTTGGCTGTCGATTCGTATCCCGATGGTGATGTTTGTGGTTGCACTGCTTTTGGCGCTGTTGTTCCATGAAATACTGCTCGAAAGACTTTTCGGAGACGATGACGGAGCAGCGCAGGCAAGATGGCCGCTCATGCAACTGGCCTTTCGCATAATCATGGCCAATCCGTTTTTGGGAGTGGGGATCAATAATTTTTCCCTGGTGATGAATGATTATATTTCTCATGAATTAAGCGGATTATGGCTTTACGCTGTACATAACAAATATTTGCTCGTCTGGGCTGAAACCGGCCCTGGCGGATTAATGGCCTTTTTAACCTTTCTTGGTTTCAGCATTCGAAATGGCTGGCGTTGCTGGAAATCACAAGACAAATTTTTTGCACCGGTGGGTCTTGCCATCTCGGCCGCTATTATTGGCCATATGGCCCATATGCATTTTGACACATTTCAGAACAGAGCGCTGGTACAAATCCTATGGATTTCATGTGCGCTGACATTAACAATATTAAATATCTTGAACACTGAAAAGGCACAAACTGCCAGCGAAAAAACGATGCCGGCATAATCCATCTCGTGAAAAGACACCAGCCGAGCGCTTATTTAATGGCCCCGGCAAGGAATAAATGCTAAAATTACAAAGAAACGCCCTCCGAATATTTTCGAACGCTGTATCAATTCTCGCCAGCGATGTGATGAACCGCATATCCGCGTTTATTACTTATGTATTGGTCGCGCGGTTTTTAGGCTCATTGGAATTTGGACAGATGGCCCTTGCCTTCACATTTTTTCAAACCTTTCAGATGCTTGCCGTCGCTGGATTGCAATCCTTTATAACGCGAGAAGTAGCAAAAGATCACGACAAAACCGAGTTTTTCCTGATCAATGCCAGTGTCGTTGTTAGTGCCACATCCCTGGCCGCGATTCTCTTTTTGATTGTCTTTGTCTGGATAATGCAATACTCCTTTCAAACGAGTTCTACAATTATTCTCCTTTCCCTTGGCTTATTGCCCTTTTCTCTGGCGTCCGTTTGTGATGCGCTCTTTCAAGCTCGGGAACAAATGCATTATATCACTTACTCCAATTTCTTTGTCAATGTCTTCAGAATTTCCGGCGTATTTATCCTGCTTTGGTGGAAGAATTCACTGCAACTACTGATTGTGTTTTTTATTCTAACTTATTTTATAAACTTCTTGATAAAATTATGGTTTTTATTACGTCAGATGACGCCAACCGGAGCAAAATTTGACCGTGAACAATGTTTCGTCATGGCAAAATCCTCAACTACATTTTTAGGAATTAATGGCGTCAACGCGGCGACTTCGAGTTTTAATATTATTCTGCTTTCAAAATTTACCAATGAAGTCCAGGTTGGAATCCTCAGCGCAGCCAATCAACTTTTATCCCCAATTAGTTTATTGTTTGAAAGCGTCGTTGTCGGGGTTTACCCGGTAATGTGCCGAAGTTTTGAAAGTGGCATGGGCAAACTGAAGCAAATGACAAAACGCGTCTGGGAAATATTATTAGCTATCGTGCTGCCTGCAACTATCACGCTCTTTTTTCTGTCGGACGCCCTCTTTGTCACTATTTATGGTAATGAAGATTTTTCCCAGTCGGCGGCCGTCCTCAAAATCATTGTCTGGATACTCATATTACGCGCATCGTCCAAGGTATTGGGTGTCGCATTAATCGCCAGTTTTAAAGAGAAAAAAACGCTGCAAATTCTGGTGGTCGATTTGATCGCCATGGTCTTTTTAGGTTTTATTCTCGTAAGTCAATATGGCGTCATCGGCAGCGCATTTACGATGCTCAGTGTGAGAATAATCGACTTTATCCAACATTATGTTCCTGTGTCCCGCATGTTCAAAAATCTTGAAGTGCGGGAAGTAAGCTGGAAATCACTTTGTGCTGTTTTTTTTATGGCCTTATTGCTCATATTTTTACAGGACATTAACGTAATCATTGCAGCGATATCAGCCAACTTGTTCTATCTCGCGACGCTGTTTGCACTGCTTTATATCTCAATTGGAAATCTTGATCAGATTAAACTGCGATACCTGACGCTTAATTCGAAATAAAAACAGAATGCCAGTAAGCGAATCAATTCTTAATGGCTTTTGACCCGGAGTAGCACAAAAAACAATGAAAATTATTCTATCAGTCGTTCTTATTAGTAAAAACCAGGACTGGAATATCAAACGGTTGATCGAATCTGTTTTGAGGAAAACGGAAGGTATTCAAGCGAGGGAAATCCTTCTCGTTGATTCAGCTTCAGACGATTGCACAACCGAAATTGCCCAGCACTATCCGATCAATATCATTCGACTGCACGACAGTAAATTTCTAACTCCGGCAGCAGGGCGATATGTTGGTTTCAAACACACAACTGGCGATTTTATTCTCTTCCTCGATGGCGATATGGAGCTGTGTCCCCATTGGCTCGACAAAGCTATGGAGCTGATCCAAAATCAATCGGAAATAGCCGCTATTACCGGGCAACGGATCGATTTACCTGAAGAAACCCAATCTGCTGACAAACCCGTTTTGCCAGTAATTGAAAATGATCGTGGTGTTCCTGTAGAAAAGGGTGGCGGCGCTGCCATGTATCGCCGTTCGACACTCGATGAAATAGGACAATTTAATCCCTATCTTTGCTCCGACGAAGAACCGGATATTTGCCTGCGAATTCGCTACAACGGCTATAAAATTATCGAGCTAAAGCAAACAATTGTTCTCCATTATTCCGATCCATCAGACAAGCTCTCGACCAAAATTGGTCGCTGGAGACGGAATTTATATATGGGTTCGGGGCAAAATTTACGGTACAACCTGAAAAATAAATACCTGTGGCCCTATATTAAAGAACGCGATTTCGCCACCGTTCCATTAGCTATAATTATTGCAGGATTAACTGCTTTTTTCTGGTTTCTCAGCTCCGGCGAAAGTGCCTATATTTTATTTTGGCTTGCTGGCTTTGCCGCTTTCCTTGTCAGTACCACTTTGCGCAGAGGCAGTTTCTATCTCACTCTGGGAACGTTGCTGCACAGAATTTTAATTATTGATGGTACGGTTCGTGGCTTCTTTAAAACGCCGTTGACCCCGAAGGATTACCCTGAAAATTTTGAGATTCTCAAAAAAACTCCGCCCGAAGAGGATGAGCGATGAAAATTGCCATGATCGTAAGCATGAAATACGGGCCGACAAAATTCCTGCATCGGGACATTGAAGCCTTGCTCGACAAAAAGCACGAGCTTAAAATATTCACGTTGTTGAACAATCGTGGCCTGTACAATCCGACCGATCGATGGAACGTATTTCCTGTTACCCGGCTCGGAATTATTCGCAGCCAGTTTGCAGTCTTTTTTAAAATGAGTGCAAAATATCTCCGTTTGTTGCGAGAAGCGCGGCAATTAAATGCAGTAAAAGATTTCATGATTGGTGTGAGTTTTTATGAAGAATTAAAAAATTCGGACATAATTTTTGCCTATTTCGGTGACCACAAACTCTTCACCGGTTATTTTTGTAAACGGCTGACAGGTATCCCCCTGGTCGTAACAATTCGTGCTTATGAGTTATACCGGAATCCGAACGAAAAAATGTTTATGAAAGCACTGGCCAACTGTGATCGGATTGTAACGATAACAGATCACAATAAAAAACTGCTGGTGGAACGATTTGCAGCCAATGAATCTGAAATCGATATCGTCAGGCAGATTGTTGAGCTGGAAAAGTTTCATCCACAGCCTAAAATTAAAATATTAATCGTTGGATTTTTCGCTGAAAAGAAAGGCCATGAAGTTTTATTCAACGCCATTAAATTAATGAATCGCCAAGATATCGAATTGTGGGTTGTCGGAGATATTAACCGCTCCATCGTGAAAGTTGATGGACGGCAAATGGCTGAAAATATAGGAATATTGGACAGCGTTGCATTCTTTGGTGAACAAAGCGGCAATGCATTGCGGGCGCTGTATCGCGAATGCGATATTTTTTGCCTGCCTTCCCGGCCGGACCGCCACGGTGACCACGAGGGATTTCCCAACGTAATCGCGGAGGCAATGGCCAGCGGAAAACCGGTTGTGAGTACATATCACGCAGGCATTCCGGAAGCAATTGACGATTTTCTGGTCGAGGAAAACAATGTTGAACAGCTCGCAGGTGCTCTCGCGCAAGCCTGTGATAAAATTGAGCTTAGAATAAGCGTTGGCCAAAAAAACCGGCGCCGTGCAGAGACCATGTTTTCCCTAAAAAACAGCGACCGGCTGGAAAATATTCTCCAGACCTGTGCTAAAATCAAAAATGGAAAAAATCCGATCACAGAAACTGATAAAACGAAAAAGGTAGTTTGAAAAATGACCTCGAAACAGCAAATTGCAGAGGCGATTTTGCGTTTGCACAGTCACATTAAAAAAACACATTGGAATGGAGAAGCCGTTGTCGGGCCGGATCCCGGGATTCGTTTTAATGCCCGGGTGGGGCGCTTTGTCAAGGGCTACTTAAATTTTATGCCGTGGTCCGACAATCTCGTTTATTCGCAGGCACAAAAATATTGGATTGCCAGCAACTGGTTGATGCATGACCTTGGCTGTGGGGATATTAAATCCTGCAAGGCAATGGCCATCGCCTGTTCCGATTATCTGCTAAAAGTGCAGCGACCCGAGGGATATTGGGAATATCCGAATCCGGAGTGGCGAGGTCGAATTGCCACAGTTGAAGGCAATTACGCCACCATCGGAATGCTTGAAACTTTCGCCAGAACTTTCCACGCGCCACTGCTGGAAGGAGCAAAAAAATGGTACGAATACGCTGTGAACGAAATTGGTTTTCAGAAGGATGGGGAATTCATCGCAATCAATTATTTTGGCAATTATGGTACAGCGATGGTCCCGAACAACTCTGCTTCGATCGTGCGAGTTTTTGCCATGCTCGCAGAACAAGCCCGGGATGATCGCTATCTTGAAATCTGCGTCCCGATGGTTAACTGGCTTAACACAGTGCAACTCGATTCCGGCGAACTCCCCTACGCGGTGAGACCGCCTGGAGAAAAGCACAAATCTGACCGGATTCATTTCCTTTGCCATCAGTACAATGCTTTTGAATTTTTAAATTTGGCAGACTACTTCGATCTAACACAGGACCAGACGATTTTGCCGGTTCTGCGAAAATTATCACGTTATCTCGTTACCGGTGTCACCGATTCCGGTGCCTGCCGCTACACGTGTGAAAAAGAATTTCCGGAAGTAGCGTACTACACAACCGCCCTCGGGGCTGCCCTGCGGCGCGCCACGGTGATGGGATTTGGTGATTATCAAAAATTGGCCGACCGGGCCTATGGCCGGCTCCTTTCACAGCAAAAAACGGATGGCAATATGCAGTTCTACTCACGAAAAAATTACGGATTTCTGACTGATAAAAGATCATATGCACGCTATCTCTGCATGATTCTTTTTCATTTTTTGTCAGAATTGAAATTACATGCGAAAGGCATTGAGAAATTTTCTGAAATACAAAAAGGGTAACTATTCATGCTTCGATATTTATCTACAGCAGTCGCTTTAAAAATGTTTTCACTGAACGGTACAACGAAGAAAATATATCGTAAATTGGGCAATACTATTGGTCAGCGACGCCGCTTGAAAGTAAAAGCCAGACGACGCAAATCCTATTTCGACCGGGGGAAACTGTTTCGAGAGTTGTGTGAACAAAATATGGAAATCAAGCCGGGAAGTAAATTTCTGGAAATTGGCACTGGCTGGTTTCACTGGTATGCCTTGTACTTGAGCCTGTTCCACGACATTAATTCAACACTGTTTGATATTTGGGACAACCGCCAGCTCGATGTAATGAAAACGTACATTAATAATTTAAAAGAGCATTTTCAATCGTGTGATGAGGATTACAGCCAACAGATTGAATCGATTGATCAGATTCTGCAGACGGGCAGTTTTGACGAACTCTATAAATTGCGCAACATGGAATACATCCTGGAAACCAGCGGTTCTTTGGCCCAATTTGCAGATAATTCCTTTGATTGCATTTACAGCTTCCATGTGATGGAGCATGTAAAATCCTATGAAAATAATATCAAAGAAATGTTCCGGATTTTAAAACCCGGTGGCCTTTCAATTCACCAGATCGGAATTGACGATCATCACACACATTATGACAAAAAGGAATCGCCGAAAAATTACATGCGCTATTCTGAGTTTATGTGGAAGTATCTCTTCGAAAATGATGTGCAGTATATCAACAGGCTGCAAATGTCTGACTGGCTCAAATTATTTGAAAAATATGGATATAATTTTATTACGAAAATATGTGAAAACCGGGAAATTGGCGGGATAAAAATTCAACCTAAATTTCAGCATTATTCCCAGGAAGATCTGAATTGCATCATTTTGACTATCGTCCATCAGAAGCCATTGTAGGCGATTGTAAATAAAAATAATTAATTGAATTTAAAATTTGGGTTCCCGGCAAAAAACGGGGCTACATTCAGGATTGAATTCTGGTTATCCAAATAAGTCAGCAAACTTAAAACTAGGATTAATAGATAATTGTCCGCTAATTTCGCAAATTTTACGAATAAAAATAATTGAAAATACAGGCCCGTTTACTCAAAAAAATATTCGTGTAAATTCGAGTGATTTATAGTTTGGCTTTATAAAATAATAAGTTATCCTTGCGGAGTTATTTGGATAGCCAGTGGATTGAATTGATAAATATCAGAAAATTTGGAGCTTAAAGCAATTGGCGAATAATACTACCGGTAAAAAAATTTTAATGCTTTTGGAGAATAATCCCTATCCCCACGATGGCCGGGTTCGAAGAGAAGCAAAAACGCTCATAGCAGCGGGCCATCACGTTTCCATCATAAGCCCTGGGCGAAAACACCAGCCGTGGAAGGAGACAATCGATAATGTGCACGCTTTTCGATATCCGGAACCGGTGCAGGCGGACGGATTTTTAGGTTATATCTGGGAATACAGTTATTCGATGCTGGCATCCTTTTTTTTATCACTGTACGTCTTTTTTAATAGAGGTTTTGATGTTATTCATGCACACAATCCACCGGACACCTTTGTTTTTATTGCTGCTTTTTACAAAATTTTCGGCAAGCAATTTGTCTTCGACCACCATGATTTATCCCCTGAAATGTATTATGCACGTTTTTCCGGCGAAGGCAATAAGATTGTTTACAAAGCCTTGCTGGCGATTGAAAAAATGACTTTTCGCTTTGCGGATCACGTCATCGCGACTAACGAATCTTACAAAGAAATTGCTGTAACCCGCGGCAAAGTCGACAAGGAAAAAGTCTCGATCGTGCGAAATGGCCCTGAATTAAAGCGGCTGCGTTTATCCGAGCCCGATCAGGAATTGCAGGCCATGGGCAAAACGATTATCGGATTCGTTGGCGATATGGGCTACCACGATGGTGTTGACAATCTAATCCGGGCGATTCATTGCCTTGTCACTGAGCTTGGGCGAACCGATTTTTACTGCGTAATCATCGGCGAGGGCGATGCGTGGGAAGATATGAAAAAGCTGACGACAAAGCTGAAGCTGGATACCTATGTCCGATTTACCGGCTTCATTCCCGATGCCGATATGTTACGCTATTTATCAACCGCCGATATTTGCGTCGATCCGGACCCAAAGAATGATTTTACCAATCGTTCGACAATGATTAAAATGATGGAATACATGGCCCTGGCAAAGCCGATAGTTGCTTTCCGACTCAAAGAACACACGGTTACGGCCCTGGAAGCTGCGTCCTATGCTCAACCGAATGATCCAGCCGATTTAGCACGGTGTATCGCGGAATTGATGGACAATCCCGAACAACGACAAAAAATGGGAAAAATTGGCAGAAAACGAATTGAGACAGAGCTCGCCTGGCAATTTCAGGAACCAAACCTGGTCACGGCCTATGAATCTCTCTAAAATTCGTACTTGAAGATTGCACTTTGTGGAGCCTTATGAGTCCAAATAGTAAAAATTCGAAAAATGTTCGCACCAGCTCGGCAAATCCTCCAGCCCTCGTCATCGGACTGGATTGCCTGCAGGGCCTGAGTACAGCTCGAATATTATCTGGTTATAAAATTCCTGTCATCGGAATAGCAAAAAACCCTGATTATCATTGTTGCAAAACCAACAGTTGCCAGGAAATTTTATTTGCAGATACCGCAGGAGAAGAACTGATAACCTTGTTGGAAAAAATCGGGCCGCAGTTTGACAGCAAACCGGTCATTTTTCCCTGCCAGGATAAAAATGTACTCAACATTTCCCGCAACCGGGAACGGCTCGAACAATGGTATCATATTTTGATGCCAGCACACGAAATTATTGAATCGCTGCTGGACAAGGTGTTGTTTTACGAATTGGCTCAACAAAAAGGGTTGCCTGTGCCAAAAACTTTTATCCTGAAATCCCGGGAAGACGCGGAAAATGCGGCAGGAAAAATGAGCTACCCTTGTCTCCTGAAACCACCATGGCGCCCTGAATCCTGGACAAAGCACACGAAAGTCAAAGCATTGAAAGCAAATTCCAAACAAGAATTTTTAAGCCTTTATGATCATTATCACAAGTGGATTGATATTTTACTCGTGCAAAACTGGATCGAAGGGCCAAACGAGAACCATTTTACCTGTAATTGTTATTTTGACAAAAACTCGGAACCACTGGTAACATTTACCTCGCGCAAGCTTCGTCAATGGCTGCCGAAAACGGGCCAGGCTTGTCTTGCAGAAGAATTTCGCAATGATCGGGTTGTCGCAGAAACACATCGGCTTTTCAAGCAATTCAAATTTTGGGGGCTGGGCTACCTGGAAATGAAACGTGATGAAAATACCGGAGAAAATCTGATAATTGAGCCAAATGTTGGCCGGCCGACCGGACGTTCTTCGATGGCGGAAGCAGGTGGCGTTGATTTTCTCTACACGATGTATTGCCACGCATTAAATATGCCTCTTCCCAAAAACCGCACCCAGAATTTTTCAGGACGAAAATGGATTCACGAGTTGCGCGACACGCAAGCGGCGATTCATCACTTGCGGCGCGGTGAATTATCAATTTGGCAATGGCTTACTTCGGTTCGAGGTCGAAAATCTTATGCCTTATTTTCGATTAGAGATCTGGTGCCATTTTTTACTGCCATTAAAAACGCTTTACCGGCATTGCTATCAAAAAAGGAACAGGGAGGAGAAGATTATAAATCTTCCTGATTTATGGCGACAAATCTAAGCATCCATAAAATTGTCCGGATCAGCCTTTTCGATGCCCGACAGGCTGATATTGATTTATTCATAAATCGGTATGGCGCAATAATGGATCCAGACTCTTCCGAGACTGCTGAGCTGAAGATTCAGTTCGTCGATGAATTCGCCACTGAGGAACTTGATTATCTCGGTATAAATTCGGTTGCTTTCAACGCCGAAGGATTTTATCTGCTCTGCCAACATAACGGCTTTCCAATAGCCAGGATTCCGATGGCGCAACTTGGAGAATCGTGTGAAATAGTTTATCGTCGTGGAGCTGGTTATCCCTTGCTGACCGAAATCATCAAACTGATGTTTTTAAAAAGTAAATATGTCCCCCTGCACGCATCTGCCTTCAATTTTCAGGGCAAGAACATATTGAATCTCGCGTGGGCGAAGGGGGGCAAAACCAGTAATTTACTTGCATTTTTAAAAGCAGGTGCGTTCTATATTGGTGATGAATGGCTGATGTTATCTGCAGATGGGAAAAAATTGCTCGGTATTCCCTATCCGCTTGAGATTTCCGATTGGCAATTAAAATACGTCCCTGAACTAAAACGATACCTTAGTACATCAAAAAAAATTCTTTTCGATACGATACATTTTCTAACGTGGTGTGCAAAACTACTACGGAAAGTAAATTCAAGCAAATTTCTTTTTGTACAATTAATCAATCATATCGATCTAAAAGCTCAAAAACTGCTAAAATTTAAAATTCAACCACAGGAGGTTTTTAGAGCACAGTTAAACTCACCGATCGTCAAAGTTGACAAAGTTTTTTTCACGATGAGTCACAACAAACAGGACATCCAGATTACAGAGACGAAATCGACTGATATAGTACAGAAAATGGTAGCGGCAAATGGATATGAATTGATCGGATTGATCGAATATTATCGTGCGTTCAAATTTGCATTTCCGTATCTTTCCAATCCATTAATTGAAAGATACGACGAACTTCAGACAGATCTTTTAAGCGCCGCACTCAAAGGATTTCCCTGTTATATTGTTAAACACCCATACCCTTGTTCTTTGGATCAATTGTATGAACATATGCATTTGTATTGTTTGCGCGAATTTAAACGAATTCAGAAATAACGCTATCGCAAGATTGGGAGGTTTGGCCATGTTTACAATTGCGCTCATCGGTGTCGATGGTGCAGGTAAAACGACGATTGCAAAAATGCTAATCAAGTCTCTCCCGATTCGGGTAAAATATTTATATATGGGGACGAATGTCCGGATGAACAAATATGCATTGCCGACGTCACGATTCATTTTCTGGTTGAAATATAGGTTAGTGAGAAAAAAGTATAAACATATGCAGCAGCAAGAAAATACTTCGAAACTTGATCTGGAACACAGGCCTGACAAAAGAGGTAAATTGGGTGCGGCATTAAGACTGTTAAACAGGATTGCGGAAGACTGGCACAAGCAATTTGTCTCGTGGTCATTTCAACTCTTCAAATACAATATTTTATATGACCGGCACCCAGTTTTTGATTTTGCTCCATCCGGTGTTGCAAAAAGAGCAACTGATCGTATCCACTATTGGGAATTGCGCCATATCTATCCCAAACCTGATCTTGTGTTCTTTCTCGATGCACCGCCTGAAGTTTTATTAAATCGTAAAGACGAAGGCACGTTGGAGTATCTGGAAAGAAGAAGAAAAGCAATTCTCAGGCAAAGGGGTAATTTTAAGCATTTTATTCGAATAGACGTGACGCAAAACATTGATAATGTTCATAAAGAAGTAAAGCACCATATTATCGGTTTTATAAATGAAGAAGTGATGCATAAAACACAAAACCTGAAGGGCCAATAAACTGGAATTAATAGAAGTAAATCCATTGCAATCAAAACATTGGCTGCAATTGATCGAAGAAAACCAATCGGATGTTTTTCATTCGCCCAAGTGGCTTGAAGTACTGGCAAAAACTTATGATTTCACTGTGCGTGCCAAGATTCTAATCGACGCTGAGAATCAACCTGTGGCTGGCATTCCATTTATAAAAATTGATGATATGTTCTCACCCAGAATTGTTTCTGTGCCATTTTCAGACTATTGCGATCCGATAGTACAAAACAGGGAACAGTGGGTAAAATTAACTACAAGTCTAATATCAGAAAAACAGCCTCTTACAGTACGGTGTTTGCATAATTCTATTCCTCTTGCGGATGATCGGTTTGAGCGAATAAATCGTGCGAATTGGCATGGGCGCGATATAACAGACGATCTCGATTCAATCTTTAGCAAAATTCATGGATCGAGCAGGCGGGCTATTCGTAAAGCTGAAAAGGCAGGAATTACGGTACGCACTGCCGAGCATGAAACAGACCTGCGCGCTTTTTTTGAATTACATCTTAAAATCAGAAAAGACAAATACCGGTTGTTGGCGCAGTCGTATAAATTTCTGCAAAATATTTGGAAAAATTTTATTGAACCAGGCGAAGGCGCATTGATGCTTGCTGAATCTGACGGTCAAATAATTGGTGGGGTCTTCTATTTAAAATGGAAAAACAATCTTTATTATAAATTTAATGCTTCCGCCCCTGAGGCACAAAACATCCGCCCTAACGATCTACTTATGTGGGAGGGCATAAAATATGCGAAAAAAAACAGTGCCACTTTTCTCGATCTCGGATTGAGTGATTGGGGTCAAGAAGGGCTAATCCGCTACAAACAAAAATATGCGACTGAAGAAAAAGTTATATCGTTTTTACGGCACACCCCGGAAGGATCTGTCAGTGAAAAGGATGCACAAATTCGCAGTTTGTTACCGCAGCTGACTGATTTATTTACCGACGAATCCGTGCCAGATGAAATCACCGAAAAAGCAGGAGACCTATTATATAAATTTTTTACTTAAAGTTAAATTCAATATCGATTAGAATCAATCCACTGCTGATTTCTCTTTGCTTTCAAATTAATCAAAAAATAAGGCCTCTTGTTTCAAATTCACCAAACTAACACCCGGAACCACAACTATGAATCCAACAGAAGAAACTTTTTTGGCAGCCCCAAAACAACAAACTAATCGATTTACAGTTCATATAACCCGCAACCAGAGAGATGAAGCATGGGACGATTTTCTGCTCAGCGTCGATGGGGCAAACCATGTGCAAAGTTGCAGGTGGGGCAATGTTAAATCAGTTCAGGGATGGCAATTTGTAAATATCATAATTAAAGATTTCGGCAAAATTGTATCCGGGGCACAAATGCTTTATCGTGCCGTACCGCTAAAATATATCGGCTCTTTTGCCTATGTTCCCAAAGGCCCGGTCTTCAAAAAATTCGATATCGAACAATTTGAGCTCATTATGGAAGAGCTTAAAAAGCAACTCAAACTGTGTCACATCAGGCATATAATTATTCAGCCGCCCCGCTGCCAGGTTGAATACACCGATGCACTCATTAATTCCGGCTTTAAATCATCGTCGCTTTCATTCGCCCCAGTAGCAACGGTGCTGGTTGACTTGCATCAAGAGCCGGGTGATATTCTTGCTCGAATGAAATCAAAAACCCGCTACAATATCCGCAAAGCACAGCGCCAGGGAATCTCCGTCCGCGAAGGAAATATAGATGATCTTAAAGCATTCCATAATTTGTTAACTGCGACTGCAAAAAGACAGGATTTTCCAGCAGAATCCCTGGAGTTTTTCTTGCGATTATGGGAGCAGTTTCATCCGGATGGATTTATTAAACTTTTTATAACGCACCACGACGGCCATGATTTATCTGCCGTATTATTAATTACTTTTGGCGATACAATTATTTATAAAAGAGGGGGTTGGTTCGCTAAAAAGAAGAATCTGAAACCCAACGAACTAATGCATTGGCATGCTATTCAGTGGGCCAAAGCAGCAGGATTTCGATATTATGATTTTGAAGGTATTTCGCCAGCAGCTGCAAAACTCACCCTGGAAGGTAAACCTTTGCCAGATTTTCTGAACAATTCAATTCATCGATTCAAAATTGGCTTTGGAGGCGATATCGTTTCAAATCCCGGTCCCTTTGAATTTCTCCCCAATGGATTTTTACAGGCGTTGTACAGTTCCATATTCATACATATAATTAATACGCCATTTCTGAAAAAAATACTTAATATGATTCGAATTCGATGACAGAAAATTTATTGAACAAAACACAGGATTCGGAAGAGAAATTTGCATTTCATTGGGACACCTCAAATAGTACGGCGTTAGGAAAATATCTGATTAATTACGAATGGAAATTTATAAATCGATGGCTTCCAATTAACGAGCTGCCTGTTCGAATATTGGATGTCGGTTGCGGGTCAGGTCGGTTATCCAAATTATTGCTCAAAAACAAAATGGATGTTGTCAGTATGGATGCCAATGCCTCGGCTCTGCGATTATTAAAGCAGCACTGTCCGCAAGCGAAAACAGTTATCAGCGATGCGCATTCAACCCCCTTCGCTGATCAATCTTTCGACAGACTGCTGGCTATTCAATGCTTCGAATATTTGGATACCAACCGATTTGTTCGGGAATGTGCACGACTCCTCGCCGATGAGGGAATCTTAATTTTACAGGCATTGAACAGGAATAATTACCGCAGGCATATCAGGAAACTGGCAAATACCGTTTTCAATCGTCCGCTTTGGGAAAATGAGGAAAGGTTTACTACGGCGGAATTATTCGATATGCTTGTTGAAAATGGATTTTCAATCAAGGCTGTCACCGGTTATTATTGGCTTCCCTTCAACAGACATAGCAAAAGTCACCTGGTTAATTCGGCTGCCTTTCTTGAAAAAGCACTCTTTCTGAACAGTTTTTATATGCTCAGTCCCTGGGTTCTAATTTGTGCCCAAAAACGAGGTTGAAAATTCAATCGAGCTAATCCTGTTTCACCTCAATTTGAATTCCTTTTGGTTTTAGAGGGGCAACCTGATCTGCATTAATAATTATAAAATCGCCGGTTTTTCCAAAGGGTACGGAATTCCCATTTGAAATAACGGTATTTACCGCCGGTCCAAACAACCGGATTTGACCACCTACATGGCCAAGTAAATGTACCGTTGCCTGGGCATAATCGATATCGATAAAAAGCTCGTGATCTTCTGCAACAACCAGTTCCAATTCCCGGGAATCATCCTTCAGGTAAGTCCCGTTGTTCAGCAAGAGTCTTGTAAGGGCACCCGAATTATCGCGTCGGATAATTGCATATTGGGCATCGCTTTGATACTGGGAAACAGGTGAAATTCCAGATATTTTCTTTGCCGAAATCACATGATCAAACCAGCCTGCGCCACTTTTATTAACAACTTTTATCAACCGCGCTGCTTCATTTTCCGTGACAAGTGAGATATCGGGCAGATTCGGCCAATCAGACCGGGTGGTTGGATTTAGTATTGTAATAAAATCCGTATCTCTACCGGGATTTGTCGGACGAATGCGGGCGAATGGTTTGCCGTCATTTCCAGTAGTTACAGTGAAATCAGTGGGCGACAAAATACCAACACCGAGGATGTGCTCACCTTCCCCCTCGCCTTTTATCCAATTTCCCTCAATCCCGACCTCAGTTCCAAAGTGAGAAATCCATTCATAAATATGCGGTGATTCAGCCTGAATCTGGTCAAAAATCAAAAAGTAATCAGGTTTTACAAATAGGATGTCGCGACTTACCTTGGTGATCCCGGCCGTATTTTTGTAACGATTGGTCGCATCCGCAGAAATAAAATTGTAGTTAGCGCTGCTAAAATGGGCTTGCAGTGCACCGCTACTTTCTTCAAAATCATTCGCATCCTTCCAGGTAGCGGGCGGTCGATATTGACTCTGTCCATCGATGAGAATTGTATTATGCAGACTGGACTCATAATCGCCGTTTCCTTCGCTTTCGTTGGCCAACCAGGTCCCGCGCCCATAAAGATAAAAGCTGTTGGTATCATCGTGATTGTGCCCGATATTCAACTGGCATCCGGTTTCAGGGTAGGGTCGCTCCCACGGATAAGAGCCTTCTATAAACGTATCTGAGGCGAATAGGCCCCCATAAGCGCCAGTTTTGAAACCAAAAACAAGTGCGTCATCAGCCCAGCTTGTTCGCCAGATGACACCGGTAAAATCTGGAAAAACAGCTGTCAAATCCATATCTTGTGGAGCCTGGGCAAGAACAGCGGGTTCGTAGTATAAAAATTCGAATACATACCACGGCGCCCGCCATTGATTCGCATATCGACCATCGGTATTGATAATTTTTTGTGCCATCCATTCTGCATGCTGATCCTGATATTCTGCTGCAATAAAGCGTAAAATATTTTGCGGTGGATAGGCAATTCCCCAGTCAGTTTCAAAATCCCCGTGAGAGAAAATTGGCCATTTTGAACCGGGAAGGTAGTTGTATATTTTCCAATCTGTATAATTCTTTAAATAATTCTGTGGCAGCAAATCAATCTGTAGATTTTGTTTTAAACTATAGAGAAACGGCAGCGATAAAGTTAAGCCATAACTTTGATAATGCATACTTTCGTGCCAACTGCCATCACCAATTCCATCAAATAAAAATTTCACCCGCTCCATTTGGTCGGTGGCTTGATCAAGCCATTTTTGAGCACGATTATCTTCATCCAGCAGCAAAATGCCGGCAATTCCGAGGGCAGAATTATTTATCCAGTGATGATTTTGCATATACGATTTCCGCCACCAGTTGCCCCAATCCATTTCCCGGGGGCCAGAGCTCGCCTCGTACATTTTTTCAGCCCAATCGCCAAGGCTGCTGCGAATAATCTGGCGTTCATTTTCAGTCAACTCCGAATACAGCCAATCGTAGGCCAGGGAATTGGCCAAGATCATGTGGGCCAGCGCCAAATCACGGGTGTGCTTATTCCCCCATTGATCCCAAGATGCAAGCGTCAATAAATAGGACTTTACGAAATTTTTAATTGAGTCCGCATCTGTGATTACCGCGCTAAATGCGAAAGGAATGAGCCGATTGGCATAATTGCGGTAGGCAGTTTGTCCCTCATCCGGTGCCGAGACGGGTGGAGCATCGTCATCAAGGTGCCATTGCGCGTAGTCAATTATTGGTGCCCAAATTTCGGCATGTGTCGTTTGAGCTTTCTGTCGCAGGTTATTAATTTCATCTGCGTTGAAAAATAGTTTCGGATGCTCTGTTGCAGCTGCATTGCCTCCATTTTTGGAAAAAAAAGGCAGCGAGAAGAGATTCGTTGAGAAGATTAATGCTATCGTTAAGCCAGAAAACAGAGTATTTAAATTTACTTTTTGTGCCATTATCGAATACCTAATCATCAATAAAATAAACCTGTGTTTTGAATTTTTTTTATTTAAAAAAAAATGGTTCACCTCAAAAACGAATAACAATGCTATTTCGCAAAATTTAACGCAAATACGAGGCCAATTGATGGAAAATTAAAAATTACTGCCTAAATCTGGCGCTGCAATCAGATTCAGAATTTCATAAATGTGGAAAAATACGATTTTGAAAGACTTGTTGGAAATGTATCCCAAAATTTGATGAGGCATTGATTGTTCATTTTACTAAATATCAGAAAATGAAATATTTCGAATTGAATTTTGTGATGAGAGGCAACTGGTACTCATGCGGTAAATTACTGCTCAACAAGAATTTCCATCAAAACTTCGGCTGCAATCCTGGCTTTTGTTTTGATATACTCCCGATCGTCTTCATCCCCGACTTCGTAAGTTATACTCGGAGCTTTGAAAGTCGAATAAAACCATGTTTTTGAAACCGGTGATTCAAGGCCGAACGGCTGAATATCGAGCGTTTCCTCGGGCAGGCGTTCCGCCATTATTTGCAACCATTTTTCCATTAATCGCGGTGGTTCCGTGGCAAGGTTTTCTTTGAGTGTATAAAAAATATCTTTCTGAGTCGAGTGAAAATCAAAAGTGAAAAAAACAGGTTCTTGCGCTTGCTTCGTTTTCTGCAGGAAATAATCACGCACAATTTGTGTTTCGATCTGGTTAAAATTAACCCAATCCCGGTTCAAATCAACACCGTGCACATTGTGCCGCCATTGTCCGGCGTCAACACCATCCGGATTGACAATTGGAACTGCTGAGACAATGTAATTCTGCCGGAACAACGTGCTGAGTGAGTCATCCTCTGTGATTCGCTCGAGGAATGCCTGCAGGGCGATTGCACCCGTAACTTCCGGGGGATGCTGCCGCCCAATAATTAAGATATGCTTTTGTGCGCTGGGATTTTCAGTAATTTCAACAGCGATGATATTCCGGTTTTCTACTGATGCGCCAATTATTTTAGTTTCGACAAACTGAAAGTGAGCGAGTTTTTGAACCCAGTCAGCCATTATTTTAGATGTAATTAACTCCTGAGCGCTGATCCAAAGTTTTTGCGGGCCGACCTGTAATTTAAGTTGTGCAGTACCAGCGGTTGTATCGCTGCTAAAAAAATTATTTTCGATTGGGGACCAGTTCCGACCATCGGGACTGAGTTTGGGGATATAACGATGGGACCCGTTTTGGTATTTGAGTGTGATTTCTATCATTTGGTTTGCTTTTGCCCATACTTGAAATGCGTACCAGGCGCTGTTATTTATGGGCGCATTTTCCGGTGATATTTCTATCTGAAAACTGGAATCAGTTAACTGAGAAACCATATTTAATCGGGCTCCCGGAAACATGTTGCTAAAAGATATTTTACCCCTTTCAAAATAAAAGACCTTTTTGTTTTGCGAAACGATCTCTTTGTCTCTTGTGTCTGTAGAACCTGGAGGATCGTAGGAAACAGGTTGATTATTTTTCTTTGGTGTACAGCCAAATACAAATAGTAAAACCAGTAATTTAAATAACATCTGCATCGCAAAACCTCATGTCTTTTATTACTTGAAATATAAAAATAAAGCCGATTGGAATTATTGAAAAAAGACACATGCTATTCCAATCTGGAGAAAAAAAAACCCCGATAATCGGGGCAATTTATTTAGCGCATCGGGCTTAATTAATATCAGTCGCCAACGATTTGATCGGCTTATAGAGAAGGACAAATATCAATCCGGTGACTGCCACAAACCCACCAACAACGGCAAAAAGCAAATATTGTGGGAAGCTTTCAATATAACCAGCCACGAGCCCAGCGATGAGATTACCGAGCGCCGCACCCATAAACCATGTGCCCATCATCTGTCCGACAAGGCGTTGCGGCGACAGTTTTGTGATACTGCTCAATCCCACCGGACTTAAACAAAGTTCGCCGACCGTATGAAAGAAATAGGTCACGATCAGCCACATTGGGTTCACTTTGCCAGCTTCGACGAACATTGATCCCCAGGCGAGGACGAAAAATCCGGCGCCCAACAGGATAAGTCCAAGGCCAAACTTCACAGGGATCGAAGGATTTTTATCTCCTAATTTTACCCAAAGCGCACCGATTACAGGGGCCAAAGTTACGATGAAGAGCGGATTAATATTTTGCAACCACCCGGTTGGCACTTCCCAACCAAAAACGACACGATCGGTAAAATCTCGTGCGAAAAGATTCATCGATGAACCAGCCTGTTCGAAGCCACCAAAGAAAACAATCGCCCCGAGAAATAAGATTGTTATCATGCCCACGCGTTTTCTTTCATCCCCATCTTTACAGGCAAAAATAATGATGGCAATAAAATAGAGAATCGCCACTGCTAATAAAATAAAGCCGGTTCCCTCAGCAAAACTCACAATATTAAAACTACCGGCAGCTTGATAATAAAGAACCAATCCGATGACAATGACCACGGTCACGCCAATGCCCATCAAGAACTGACGTTTGGCTTTGCTGATCATATTTTCAGAGGCCTCTTCACCTTTTATCGTTCCCGCATCTCCAAGCCATTTGCCACGGCTCATAAACTGAATCACACCGAGGGTCATACCAATTCCTGCGGCGAGAAAGCCTAAATGCCAGTCAATTTTCTCACCGACCCAGGCACAGATAAACTGGCCAAGCACGGCACCAACATTGATTCCCATATAAAAAATAGAAAATCCAGCATCACGGCGAGCGCCACCTTCGGGGTAAAGTTCCCCGACGATCGCACTCACATTTGGTTTTAACATTCCGGTTCCAAAAATAACAAGCACCAATCCCAGATAAAATGTGGGCATTCCGGGAACTGCTAATGAGAAGTTACCGAGTGCAATTAGTATCCCACCAATCAAAACGGAGCGCTTTTGTCCCATAATTCGATCGGCAACCCAGCCACCTGGCAGCGCCATCGCATAAACGCCAAAAGTGTAAAGGCCGTAAATCGCAGTCGCATTGGCGCTGTCAATTCCCAAGCCACCGCTGGCAACAGCTGCGGTCATAAAAAGAACTAAAATCGCTCTCATACCGTAATAACTGAATCGTTCCCACATCTCTGTTAGAAACAGAACTTGCAACCCCCGTGGATGCTCTTTAAACATTTACACCTCCATGAAACGTTTAAAATCAGGCAATTAGATAGTTAATAATTTGTTATTCAATATAACAATCGCTCCAGCGAATGCAAAGGGCATTTTTACCCTCGCTGAATCTTCTTTTTTGAATTACAGAGCCCTGTTTATTCCAGAGACAAAAAATGCTTGCCCGGTCCGATATCATCTAGAAAAATAGTATTTTTAATAATTTCGCCTTTAACACGTGAGCCATTGAGCAGAATATAGCGGGGCGGCGTATTAACCCATGGCAAACCAACCCGTGCAGTCATTGTGCCTGGAATTGTAATTGTCAAATTTAATAGGTTCTCTGGCTCATGCTCAAATTTAACATGAATTGTACCGCGAATCGTTGGAACTTTCGCCGAAACATTCTTGAGACCTCCCGGCTGTGGATGAATGAGAACTTTTTTGAATCCCGGCTCTAATGGCTGCACCCCCAATACAAATCGCGAAATGATATTTGCCGGCGCCGCTCCCCAGGCATGGTTCCAGTCCTGATTTGGCTTGAATTCGTTGTCCCAGGCTTCCAGCGTAATTGTCGAGCCTACCCGTATCATATTGTACCAACTGCGAAGGTCGGTCGAGGTCATCCGCTGCAGCGCCATATCCGCCCGCCCGCTTTTAAAGAGTGCCTCCAACAGGTATTGCGCACCATAAACACTGCACGCCATGCCGCGTGAGACTAAAAAATCGGCAACACGTTCAATCCGCTCCGGCGGAACGATCTCAAACGCAAGCGGCATCATGTTCGCGTGCAGAGATGCATGTGTCGAACCTTCCCCGTCAATATAAATGCCGCGTTTTTTATCGAAAAGAACAGCATTGAAAACTTTTTTCAACTGAGCCGCTTTATTGCGATAATAAAAAAAATCATCGTCGTTGTTAATGCCTTTCGCCAGGTCAGCCATGTGCAGCAGCGTTTGATAATAAAATGCATTCACCACCGTATTCACTTCCCGGAAATCATAATTATCCCGTTCACCGCGTGGCCAATCGACAATGTCTTTCAGCCCACGCGTGTTGAGCAAGCCATCTTCCCGGGCAAATTTTTCCAGAGTTTTTTGTGATTTAAGCAAGTCATAGTTTGCCACAAGTGACTCGTTATTGCCGGTATACATGTAATCCGCCCATGCCATCAGAATCGAATGCTGTTTCCATTCCGTCGGCCATGTCGGATGTGACAGGAGATATTCGTGGCTGAAACGGGCAATACTATACTCTCTGTCAACAGCATAATGGGACAGTTGATTTATGTAAGCATCCGCTTCATAGGGAATTCGCTCACGGTCGCCATCGACATAAATCCCTGTAAAACTTGTCGCTTTCATACTATATTTACAAAGGTCCCAAACCTGATTCAGAATCTTGTTATCGGAGTGAAAACTGGCGGCATTCTCATCAAAAGGATAATGTACGGTTATTTGTTGAATCTGATCTTTTTTGAGCTGTGATGGAAAATTAATGAGTTCAACATAACGAAATGGCGCGACGATACCCACTTCTTCAGGCAATTTTATTGCATGTTCCCGTGTGTTGCGATCATTTCTTGGCGGGTGAATTTCGTATGCATGCAATCCGGGCATCGCTTCCTGCAAAACTTTATAATAGCGAACGGTGCCACCCGGACTTCGATTTACACCATCCTCGCTGCCGCGTTCTCCAAAATGGACTTCAAAAGGCGGCACGCCCTCTGGTGAAGCTGTTTCTATCTTCAGGAAACCAAATGCTGATTTACCAAAATCCACCAAATAATGGCCTGATTTTTTTTCAATAATTTTATGTGGGTAAATTTTTGATTGTTGCAAAGCATGTCGTGAGGTTTGGTATTCTTTGACCGTATCTGCCAGGGAAAATGCCTGGTAGCTTGACCATGAGCTGGCCGTATTCTTTGAGTCCCACATTTTTACTTTCCAGAAATATGTGTGGTTACTTTCTAGACTTTTTCCGTTATATTCAATATTAACTATTTCTGGAGATACAATTTTTCCACTGTCCCACATATCTCCTTTGTTCTTTCGAAGAAGCGGCAGCGTGCTGGCAACGAGAATACGATAGGCTGTCTGGGAATTATCTGCAGCAGTTGAAGGCAAAACCCATCCGAATTCTGGCTGAAAATCCCGGATATTGGCTAAATTTTGACCGCGTAAAAACTCAATTGTTAAAGTTTGTGGTTTTTCATTTGCATATACGGTAATTGAGGCTATACTTAGAAAAAAGAGGATAGAGAATACCATCAAACTGCGTTTTAAACCCATAACTACCTCCAAATCTGAAAAAATTCATCCATCACCAGCCATCTTCAATTTAATTGCGAAGTGATAATATAGAACAAAAACTGGCTGCCTAAAACCAATTTTTAGAAAATCTGGATCACCAGTTTTGATTTGAAAAAATGTATAATTAGATGAAAGTATTTTTCGTGGCTTATATCCGTGTATTATGTTATTAATATTTAATATAAATAGTACGAAAGTTTTTTTATTTGACAGTTGATTTTATTAGTATAGCACTCTTTTTTGAGAATTGTCTCACTCCATATTCAAAACCTGACTAGAAAAAATGCACACACCCGAAAGCAAAGAAAAAACCAGCTATTCCATCTTGATTATCGATGATGAGGAAACAGTCCGCAAAGTCTGCAAATTTGTATTAATCAAAGCCGGTCATGTTGTTCATTCAGCCGAAAGCGGATTTCAGGGACTTGAGATTCTGCGCTCCAACAGCAAAATAGATATCGTTATCACCGATTTAAAAATGCCAAATATGGACGGCCAAACTGTATTGAGAGAAGTGAAGCGAGACTGGCCGCACATCGAAGTTCTTATGATGACAGGTTACGCGACCATAGAATATGCCATCGAAGCGATGAAAGCAGGCGCTGCAGATTTTATTCTCAAGCCACTATCGACGGATCAAATACGGGTGGCCATAAACAAGTGCATCGATAAAATAAATTTAAATCATGAAATTGAAGAACTCCGGCATACAAATAAAAAGTTGATGGAGTTAAAAGATATTAAAGAAAAATTTCTTGCCATCACTTCCCATGAACTGCGAACACCTATCGGTCATATCAAGGGGTATTTTAACATTTTAAATGATGACTTCATCAATGAGATGAGTCAGGAAGAAATCGCGGAATGTAAAAATATTATTAACAATGCTATTTTTGATTTGGAGGAGTTGGTGAACAGCATGTTTGATGTGGTTCGATTCCGACAAAAGGAAATCGAATTAAACATTGAAGATGTGAAACCAGCCGAATTGTTGCAACAAATTAAATCAGCTTTTAGACTGGCTCTTGAAGAACGGCATTTATCACTGGAAATTGATAATTATTCTAACGGCCTTGTTTTAACAGCCGATAGATTAAAACTGAAAGCAATGTTAACTGAACTTATTAAAAATGCAATTAAGTTCACAAATGATGAAGGCCAAATTACCGTTCAAATTACAACAGTTGATAACCAATGTCACATTATTGTTAAAGATACCGGAATTGGCATTCCCCACTCCGAACAAGGCAAAATTTTTGAACCCTTTTACGAGGTTCAACATTCGGATTACCACAGTTCCGGAGAAACGAGTTTTAAAGGTGGCGGACTCGGTATTGGCCTGACACAGGTAAAAGAGATCGTTAAAGCGCACGGTGGAGAAATCAAAGTTGAGAGCAGTGTTGGAGAAGGATCTGTCTTTGCGGTTGCAATACCAATTGAATTTAAGGGGGATGCCATGTAAATTGACAAGTCGAATTAATTGGCCGGAATTACGTTGTGTTCAATAAGAATGCGATACTGATTGTTGATGATGAAGAAGCCATTTGTCGTCTTTGCTATTCAAGTCTAAATACTGAATTTCCAGTGGTTAAATGGACGACAAATCCCCACGAAGGCCTTGAATTGCTCGCCGCTGAGGAGTACGGGCTGCTCATCACCGATATAAAAATGCCGACCATGACCGGACTTGAATTAATGCACAAGGCTAAAGAGATAATTCCGGAAATCCCGGTGATTGTAATGACGGCTTATGCAACGGTTAATACAGCGGTTCAGGCCGTGCGCGAGGGGGCAGGAAATTTCATCCACAAACCATTCCATGTTCAGGAATTTAAACTCGTCGTTAAAAATCTCATCGAAAAAGAGCGCTTAAAAAAAGAAAACTTCCGCTTGCAATCCATTGTCAATTTGATGCGGGCATCAGAAAAAATAGCCACAATTCATGATCCGGTAAAATTACATGAAATCGTTCTCCAGGCAGCAATTCATGAAACCGGAGCTGCAACCGGGAAGATTTACCACCTGGATCCGGTGACGAAAGAACCAATCTTAGAAATTGAAGAACATCTGCTGCCTTCCAAAAGCAAACAGGACAGCCTTTCCGAATCTTTGACTTTCCATAACGTCATAAATAAAAACGACTCGGCTACGCTCATTTCAGTGCCGTTCAATATGGCCAATAACGAAAAATGCGTTCTTGAACTACTCACTGATTCCGAGACAGGGTTTTCAAAGGCAGATATTGACATGGCCGCAATTCTGGCGTCCCAATTTACCACTGCAATGGATAATTCGGCATTAATAAACGAAGTCGAAGAACTCTTTTTAAATACGATAAAAACATTGGCCTTCACGTTGGATGAGAAAGATCCCTACACCCACGGCCACTCGCAGCGCGTCTCATTAATTGCCCGTGAAATTGGCGAACGGCTCAATCTGGATACAGATCAATTGGAACAATTGGTTATCGCTGGCAGCCTGCATGATATCGGTAAAATCGGCATCCCCGATGAATTGCTGCAAAAACCCGGGAAATTAACCGACGAGGAATTTCAAATTTTGCAAACACATCCTGAAAAAGGAGCAAAAATTTTAACACCAATCAGCCGGCTCGATCAGGTCATCCAAGCAGTAAAAACACATCACGAATGGTATGATGGATCCGGTTATCCGATGGGTTTAAAAGGTGAGGAAATACCGATTCTCGGCGCTATCATTTGTGCAGCAGACGCTCTGGATACAATTACTACCGACAGGCCGTACAAAAAAAAACGCATGATAAAAACAGCCTATAATATTCTGGCAGCAAACAGGGGAAAGCAATTCCATCCACAAGTCGTTGATGCGGTGTTGCGAAGCCCCCTAACGCAACTTGAATCGCCCTAAAATGAAAAAGCCCCGGCTATCAAACAAGCCGAGGCAATCGAAGTCAAAATAGAATTTAGCGCAAGAAATCTTTCCGGTTGTCGACAATTTCTGCGTCATCTTTCAATGCAGCATACCACTGGTTAAATGATTCTTGTTGCTTGCGTTGCAACAATTCTTTCCGGATAATTTCTTTTTTGATCTCAAAATCATTGGCTGCAAATTCTGTAACTTGATTGAGTTTGATAATGTAGTAAGCACGGGATGCCTTTACAGGTTTACTATATTCGCCCGCTTTTAAGCGAAATGCAGTACCAATAAAGACCGGATCACGGCCAACTTTCGCAATATAACTTTGACGATTGAATTTTTCCGGCTTTTCATGTTCGAGCTTTTCCGAGGTTGCCAGCGATTCAAAAGTAGCGCCACCATCGATCTCTTTCCGAAGATTTTCTGCGTATTCTTTCGCTAAATCCCATTGTCTATCCTGCTTGAGGATATTTTCGATTAAACCTTTAACTTCTTCCTGTTTCTTGGTTCGCGGCGCCTGCTCATCAATTATTTTGACGACGGCAAAACCTTGTTTGGTCGTGTAGTAATTGCTGACGCTACCCACTTTATTTTGGAAAACAAACTTCGAAATGGCGCGCTCAATTCCCAATCCCGGGATAAAACCACTGCCCTCAGTAAAAAATGTGCTGGTTTGCGATTGGACTTTCTCTTCCTGCAGCGCACTTTCCCATCCATCTTCCTCAGCAATAGTAGCAAGAAATGCGGCGCTGTCACGGGCGGCTTCAACGGTATTTGACGATGCTTCATATTTACGCAGAATGTGACTTGCGCGAACCTGTTCAACACCGTCTTCCTGTTTTTTATCGACAACTTTGATGATATGCAATCCAAATTGTGATTTGACCGGGCCAACAATCTCTCCAACTTTTGCTGCGAATGCGGCATCCGAAAAAGGCTTCACCATGGCTTCACGTTTGAAAAATCCCAGGTCGCCGCCTTGTTCTGCCGAATTATCATCACTATTGGAAATTGCCAGTTCAGCAAAGTCAGCGCCTGATTGTGCCAGCTCAAGCAAGTCCTGCACCTCGGCTTCCACTTCAGCCGAATCCGCTTTTGTGGCTTGACTTGAATAAACAACAAACTCGATTTTCCGTTTCAGTTTTTCCTGAAAATCTTCTTTGTGGGAGTTATAATAATCCGACAATTCAGCGTCCGTCAGCTCAATATCCGCATCTTTAAAACGGGCAGGCGCAACACTGATATATTCCACAGTGGCCTCCTGATTTCGCTGCAAATATTCACTTTTGACTTCGCTGTTCGTCACATAAATTCCCGCCGAAAGATTATCCTGCAATTTTTGCCGCGGAATCATGTAGCGGACATATTCTTCAACTTGTGTCCAATATTGAATATTTGCGTTATAATTATCCCGCTGGAGTGCCAGGTTATATTTTGCATGATCAAATTGACCGTCGGTGGCAAAACTTGAATCATTGAGTATAAATTGAGGCGGATTGTTGCGCATATTGTAGGCAATTTCTTTTGCCGAAGGATTTAAATTTCTTTTCTTTATTTCCTGATTTAAAATAACTTCACGAACAATTTGCTCCCAAACCTGTTCGATCAGATAATCTTGTTGGGATTCCGGCACCGAAGAACCTGTTTGCTGTGAGTAACGTGTTAGCTCTTGCTGCAAAACATTATTAAAATAAGCCGTATCAATTTCATCACCGTTTACAATCCCGATTACCCGTGGATTTGATTTTAGACCTGTGATGTTCATTCCCCAGTCAAAAATAATTGTTCCAACAAAAGCAAAAACTAAAACATAGAGCACGACTTTTGTAAAACCGCGCATTCTTTCCATTAACGCCATGGGTAAAGCTCCCAATTCGCAGATGATTTAAAAATATAGTTAATTTTCATATGATAATCACTTTGTACAATAGCTGGGAAATATACCGTCAGCGAACCTAAAATGCAAGCGGTTTTTACCAATTTGACGCTTGACATTTTAGCAGGCGAAGTCTATATTTACCATTCAACTTAAATAGATTGAGAAATATATAATTATGCATAAATTTAAACTCGTTTCTGAATACGCCCCGACTGGCGATCAGCCGCAGGCGATTCGTGAACTGACATCCGGAGTGTTACGAGGGGATAAATACCAGACTTTACTTGGTGTTACAGGCAGTGGAAAAACTTTTACGGCCGCCAATGTAATCGAAAAGATTAATAAACCGACGCTGGTTTTTTCCCACAATAAAACCCTGGCAGCCCAACTTTACAGCGAATTCAAAAGTTATTTCCCCCACAATGCAGTCGAATATTTTATCAGTTATTATGATTATTATCAACCCGAAGCTTACATCGCTTCAACGGATACTTACATCGAAAAAGATACCTCGATCAACGACGAAATTGACCGACTGCGGCTGAAAGCCACCAGCGCCCTGCTGACACGCAATGATGTCATAATCGTTGCCTCCGTCTCCTGTATTTATGGTCTTGGGGATCCGCAAGAATACAAAGATCAGCTCTACACATTGGAAAAAGGCCAATTTATCGATCGCAATCTTATTCTCGAACACCTTGTAAATATTCATTATACGCGCAATGATTATGAATTTGACCGCGGCACTTTTCGCGTTCGCGGCGATGTGATCGAAGTGATGCCGGCTTACGAACGCGAAGCAATTCGTATCGAGATGTTTGGTAATGAGATTGAAAATATCAGCCGGATAAATCCTGTCACTGCTGAACTCTTCGAAACGCTACCGCTGGTAGCCATCTTTCCGGCAAAACATTTTGTCACTTCCGAATCCAAGCTTAAAACAGCCATCGTTGAAATTAAAGATGAGCTGGCAGAACGGCTGGAATTTTTTAAACAAAAAGGAAAACTGCTCGAAGCCCAGCGACTGGAAATGCGGGCGCGCTATGATATAGAAATGCTGGAAGAACTTGGATATTGCAGCGGGGTTGAGAATTATTCTCGCATGCTGACCGGCCGCCAGCCAGGCGAACGCCCGCTGACCTTGCTCGACTATTTTCCGAAAGATTTCTTGTGTTTAATTGATGAATCACATGTCACAATTCCACAGATTCGAGGCATGTACAAGGGTGATAGATCGCGCAAAGAATCGCTCGTTGAGCACGGATTTCGCCTGCCCTGCGCACTGGATAACCGGCCCTTACGCTATGAGGAATTTGATGAATTAGTTCCGCAATCGATTTATATCTCTGCCACGCCGGCTGATACAGAATTGGAAAATACCAACGGTGTCATCGTTGAGCAGGTGATTCGGCCAACCGGTTTACTCGATCCGGAAATTGATGTGCGGCCGGTAAAAAATCAAATTGATGATTTAATTGCTGAGATTAGAAAACGCGTTGAAAAAAAACAACGCATCCTGGTTACTACTTTGACCAAACGCATGTCGGAAGATCTCACCGATTATCTGGCCGAAATGGATATTCGTGTTCGCTATTTGCACTCTGAAATTGATGCCCTTGACCGCGTTGAAATTTTGCGTGATTTGCGGTTGGCCGAGTTCGATGTGTTGGTTGGAATTAATCTGCTGCGCGAAGGTCTTGATTTGCCGGAAGTCGGGCTTGTCGCCATCCTCGATGCCGACAAAGAGGGTTTTTTACGGAGTGAGAGAAGTTTGCTACAGATTGCCGGTCGTGCTGCCAGAAACGCTGAAGGCAAAGTCATTTTTTATGCGGATAAAATCACCAAATCCATGCAAGGTGTTATCGACGAAACAGCGCGAAGACGCGACATTCAGCAAAAATACAACGAGAAAATGGGGCTCACACCAAAAACCATTTATAAATCCGCTGAGGAAGTGCTGCAGGCAACACGTGTCGCTGATGTGCGTTCCGAAAAATATACTGATTCATCTCAGGACAACGAGATGGAAATTTCAGATTCAGTGTGGCACAAAATGACGCCATTTGAACGCGAGGAAAAGCTCGATATGCTCGATCGACAAATGTTGGCTGCCTCAGAAAGTATGGATTTTGAGAAAGCTGCACTCCTGCGCGATGAAATTAAAAGATTGCGCACAAATAAAAAACGGGGCGGAAAATCAAATTACACAAATTATAAAAATTGATTGATTGTGCCTTTAGCTCCGCATTTTTTCTAAAAAGTGGCCTTCGAAAAATGGCGTTAAGAAATTTTGGATAATTTCCGTTAAGAATCATTTTTTTGTTTGAGCGAAGCGAGTTCAAAATGATTCAGGAAATTGTCCAAAATTTTAGCCGATTTTTCGTCAGCCTTGATTTTTTTGTTTCTTTTTTGATCAAGCAAAAAAGAAAATGCATAAAACGTTAATAATCAGAATCTTAAAGTTTAATCAACGGAGCTAAGGTCCTAATCAAAAAATTGATATCAACCCCACAACTTTGGTTGTCATTTAATATCCTGTGAAAACCCTTTACTCATAAAATTTAAAAATGAATATTCTTATAATTGGAAATGGCGCTCGCGAACATGCGATCGCATGGAAATTGAGCCAAAGCAAAAGTGTTAAAAACATCTATTGTGCACCCGGTAACCCGGGTATTGCTGAAGTTGCAACTTGCATCCCAATCCCTGTTGATAATATCGATGGCTTACTTAATTTTGCCTTAAAATCTGAAATTAATCTCACAATTCCCGGACCGGAAGCCCCGCTCGTAGCCGGGATCGTCGACGCATTCGAAGAAAAGAATCTGGTAATTTTTGGCCCCTCACAAAAAGCGTCTGCTCTGGAAGGCTCCAAAGCATTTTCAAAATATTTCATGGAAAAGTACAACATTCCCACAGCCAAATGCCGGGTTTTTACTGATTTTTCACAAGCGCTATCACACGTTAAAACAGCGACCTATCCCTGTGTTGTCAAAGCCGATGGTCTCGCGGCCGGCAAAGGCGCAATTATTGTAAATAATATCCCCGAAGCTGAAACTGCACTGCGGCGGTGCATGAAAGATCAGGAGTTCGGGGAAGCCGGTGCCAAAGTGCTGGTTGAAGATTTTCTCACCGGCGAAGAAGCATCCATTTTCGCTTTATGTGACGGCAAAAATTACATTTTACTGCAACCGGCACAAGATCACAAAGCTATATTTGATGGAGACAAAGGCCCAAATACCGGTGGAATGGGAGCCTACGCCCCAGCTCCCTTAGTTACAGAAACGCTTCTTGAAAATGTGAAGAAGCAAGTTATTGAACCCACACTTGATGGGATGATGCGAGAAGGGATACCCTATAAAGGGGTGCTTTTTATCGGATTGATGATCGATAATGGCAAGGCCAAAGTCCTGGAGTACAATTGTCGATTTGGAGACCCGGAAGCACAAGTGATTCTGCCGCTGCTGGACGGAGATTTGGCAGAAATTATGCTCAATGGCGCGCTAGGAAAAATTGATGAACGTCGAGCAAAAAGTACGAATAAATCGGCTGTATGTGTTGTTATGGCATCCGGTGGATATCCCGGAAGTTATGAAACGGGAAAATCGATAACAGGTCACGAAATACAATTTAATAGTGATATTATTGTATTTCATAGCGGAACAAGCCGAAATGATAAGAACGAACTTGTCACTTCCGGCGGCCGCGTTCTTGCGGTGACCGCAGTAAGCGATGATTTTCAAAATAGCCGAAAGTTGGCTTACGATGCTGTTAAGAATATTCATTTTGACGGAGCCTATTTCCGAAATGACATCGGAGAAAAAGCCTTAAAGTATTTGTAAGCACCTTTAAAACTGCAACATGCACAACAACCAGGAGTCTTTGAAAAATGAAAACATTGGTAACCGGAGGAGCCGGATTTATCGGGTCACACATCGTCGATGCGTTGCTCGAAAAAGGACATGATGTCGCCATAGTTGATAGTATGATTACGGGTCAAAAAGACAATATCAACCCGGATGCAAAATTTTTTCAGCTTGATATCCGCAGCGAAGAACTGGGAGATTTATTAAAACAGGAAAAATTTGACGCCGTTATCCATCAGGCTGCACAAATGGATGTGCGAAAATCTGTAGAAGATCCGCGCTTCGATGCGGATACAAATATTATGGGAACTATTAACTTGCTGCGGGCGTGTGCTGAATCCGGAGTCAAAAGATTTCAGTTTGCCAGCACCGGAGGTGCAAGTTATGGCGAACAGTCAGAATTTCCGGCTACCGAGGAACACCCGCAATGGCCGGATTCACCGTATGGAATAACAAAACTGGCATGTGAGCGTTATATTAATTATTTTTCACAGAGTTACGGGATGTCCTACGCATTACTGCGTTATGCAAATGTTTACGGGCCACGACAAAATCCCCATGGGGAGGCAGGCGTCGTTGCTATTTTTTGCAAATTGCTCCTGGCCGATAAACAACCCATCATAAATGGCGATGGAAAGCAAACCCGCGATTTTGTTTATGTCAGCGATGTGGTTCAGGCCAATTTGCGGGCTTTGGAGCACAATGATAATTTCTATCTGAATGTGGGTACAGGAATTGAGACAGATATTAACACTATATTTCATGAATTAAACTCCGGCATTGGCACGCAAAAATTAGAAAAACACGCACCGGCTAAAACCGGGGAACAAGTGCGGAGCGTCCTCTCTTTTGCCAAAACAAAAGAAATTTTAGGATGGGAACCGCAAGTTGACCTGAAAACTGGTATCAATGAAACAATTAAATTTTTTCAAAATAAAAACTAAACTGTTATTGTATTTAACCAAATACGCGCGAGTGCTATGAGTAACAATCAATTCTTAAAAATCAGACAAAACCTTGGTTTTATAGGAAGTTCGCCCGCGCTTGACCAAATCCTGCGTACCATAGAACAAGTCGCCTCAACAAACATTCTGGTTCTCATAAATGGAGAAAGCGGTACGGGCAAGGAACTTGTTGCCAAGGCAATTCACGCTTTAAGTGACCGCAAAGAAGGTCCATTTGTGGTTGTCAACGCCGGCGCTATTCCCGAAGGAATTATGGAATCAGAGCTGTTCGGTCATGAAAAAGGCTCGTTTACCGGGGCCATTGGGCAGCGCAAAGGTTATTTTGAAATCGCAGAGGGCGGCACCATTTTTCTTGATGAAATTGGTGAAATGCCTTTGGAAACGCAGGTTCGACTGCTCCGGGTTCTGGAAAATCGCGAAATACTGCGTGTTGGCGGCAGTGCATCAAAAAGCATAAATGTACGAATTATTGCTGCAACCAACCGCGACTTGCTGGAAGATGTACACGCCGGCCGGTTTCGCGAAGATTTGTATTACCGCCTCAACGCTGTCAATGTAAAAGTACCATCGTTGCGTGAGCGCAAAGAAGATGTTCCGCTGCTGATTCATCATTTTGCCACAGAATTTTGTAATCAAAACCGCATCGAATACGGTGGTTTCACCGACGAGGCCATCGATATTCTGATCAATTACGGTTGGCCCGGCAATATTCGTGAGCTCAAGAATTTTGTTGAAAGCATCATTGTTATGGAAAAAGGCATGACAATTGGCAGCGCAGCAGTGCGCGCACGATTGCCGGTTTCCGATGTCCGAATGAATACCCAGTTGCCGGTACACATCAACAGATCCAATGAAGAACTCGAAAGAGAATTTCTTTATCGCGCCTTGTTTGAGATAAAAAATGAAATTGCACAACTCCGCGAGGCTGTACTCGGCAAATATATTATGCCGAATCGGCGGTTGATGCCGGGATTAAATAATATTGAAAAAGATCAAATGGATTTCGTTGCCAATGATTTTGGGCGCATTGAGGAAGAGACTGAAGATGTTTTCCCAACCGTGAATCAAATGGAGCATGAGTTAATTTATCGTGCCCTCGAAAAAACCGGTGGCAATAAACGCAAAGCCGCTGTTCTGCTCGCGATCAGCGAACGAACTTTGTACAGAAAAATCAAAGAATATGGCCTCCCATTTTAAAATATTTTTACTTCTTTCCGGATTTTACCTGATGTGCTGTACTGGATGCGCATACTACAGTTTTTCCGGTTCGGCTTTGCCGCACCTGAAAACTGTGGCCATTCCTACGTTTCAAGACGACACAGCGGAATTTGGTGTAAAAGATGACTTGACCAACGCGCTCATTGAAGCGTTCACCAGTGACAATACCCTGAAGATCGCTGAACGGCGCAATGCAGATTCGATGATTACCGGACGGATAGTTTCGGTGAAAGATGGTGCCGGTGCCTTTGACCGTGCCGAAACTGTCGATGAAATCCGGGTGACAATTTCGGTGCAGGTGAAATTTGAAGACCTGCAGAAACGCAAGCTGGTCTGGGAGGGCAGGTTGAGTGAGGTCGGGACCTATGCCCCATCTGGTGGCAGCACAAGCAACACAACCAGAGAGGATGCCATCGCGGAAGCGATTACAAAAATCACAAATGAGGTACTGAACCGCTCAATTTCCGGTTGGTAAAATACGGGATATCGCACTATTCACATATCATATCGTGATTCAAAATTAAATTTTCTAAACGAATTCATTTTATTCTTACTTTAAGTTGATATTCTACTTAATTTAGACAGGAATATCACAAAAAAAATATTCTTTTTATATTTAAATGATGCCATGAGACTTGAGTGCAGGAATTTATGTGTAAAAAATTACTTTTCATCGGCATCTACTTTTTTAAGTTGCAGGAGGCGCACCAATGACAGAACAGAATGATAATAAATTTGATAACCTAAAGAGTAAACTTCAGCAAAATCCGGACTCTGTTGTATTCGCCCGGGTTGCGGAAGCACTGCTCGTGCGCGGTAAAGTTGATGAAGCGATCCGGATTAGCGAAGAAGGCATCCGAAAACATCCTTACTATGTAACCGGCCACATGGTGCTGGGCAAATGTTATTTACAAAAAAAGATGTTTGATTTAGCTGAAAAGGAATTCAAGCGCGTTCTTTTATTTGAACCAAAATATATTGCTGCCCATAAATTTACCGGTGATTTAATGAAAGAAGCAGGCTGGTCGGAAGCATGTGAAAAAAGTTATGCCGAAATTCTCAAAATCGATCCGCATGACAATACCATCCGTCAAACACTGGAAACGATCAAGCGGGATGTAGCGAGCGAACAAATGGTTGTTTCGCCTGCTGAAGGGTCCCTGCCAAAACCAATCGCCGAGGAATCTCCGGGATTCCAGCCGGATATCACCTCGTTTGAAGAATCTGAAATGGCCGAATCTGTGATTGGTGAGACCCCGGATGCACAGCCGATCGAGACAACTTCAATAAATATCGATGATGATTTATTCGCCGACGATCCCCCAAAATCGATGCAAGAAATCGAAAAAATTGAAATCTCCGATTCATCGCCGGAAGGTGTAACTTCGATTCTGGATGACATTTTCGAAGATAGTACGCCCGAAGAAGCCCAAAAGGACAATATAGCTGCTGAAGAAAATGATATCGAAGAAAACGATGTGCTCGAAAATGAACCAGATAAGCCAGAATCCAAGGCTATTCCAGAGGTGGATGTTTTGGATGGCATTCAGGTTAAACCCTACGATCCGGATGCACCTGAGGTGGAGCCGGACCATGCTGTTGAGCTCAATACGGATGCGTCGCAAACGGATCAATCCGCAGATTTGCCGCTACCATCCGGTGATGAAACAATTGAATTTAACAAAATTGAATCACCAGAAAATGCCGCACTTGAAAACTTAAAACCAATGGACGACAGTGAATTGGAATTCATTTCCCAGGCAAAAGAGGGTGAAGCTGAAGGACAAGACTTTTTCGATGCCCTGGACGCCGAGTTTGACAATACGGATGCAAGCGGAGAAGAGGCGAAACCGGAATCTGCCGGGGCAGAAGAAAAAACCGACGAAGCTCCGGTTGAGGTTAAACCCGCAAATGAAGAAACTCTCAAAGCGGATCCCGAACCGCTTCCCACGAGCGAGTCGACGGCCGAACAAATTTTTGACGATGTTTTTGGCAATTCACCGGAGAGTTCGGAAACCAATAAATTTGCAGAGAAACTTGAAGCGCCGCCGGCTGAACAAGAAGCCCAATTAAATGACAACATTGAAGAATTCGATATTCCAATTGCAAAAGAAGAACCAGAGGAATCAGCCGAAAACGAAACACTCAAAAACGAATCAGAGGAGGCTCTACAGCCGGTATCAATTCCGGAAATAAGCGACGAGAAACAAGAAACACCCGCCGCGCTATCTGACAGTGATGATTCGCAGATTGTACCCGATTTGTCCGCCGATGCGATAGAGCAGGATGAACTCGATCTTATGATTGCCGCTGTAGAAGAAGCTAGCAGCGATAAAAGCACCAAGACTACCGAGTTCGAGAAACCTGATATAGACGAACCGGAAACAACCGATGAATCGACGGATTCTTCGACTCCAGAAGTGGACCGCGACCGGATTGTAACCCCGACTTTAGGCGAAATTTACGCAGCGCAGGGGCAATATGGCAAAGCGATGAATGTGTTTGAAGTCTTATTAAAAAAGGATCCTGAGAACAAAGCGTATCAGGACAAGGTATCCTTTTTAAAACAGCGGATGAGCGAGAGTCCGAATGCCTGACAGGCTGGAACAATTGCGGGCGTTGATGCAGAAATCAGATATCGGCGCCTTTGTTATTACATCGCTCCCCCATCTACGCTATTTGTTTAATTTCTCCGGCTCCTCCGGAATTGCAATTCTTACCAACGAAAAGAGCGTTCTGGTCACCGACAATCGTTATCGGGAACAGGCAAAAACTGAAGTAAAAAACGCTGAAATACGGATCGCCACCCGTGGGCTGTTTATTCCGGTGCGCGATATTGGGCTCATAAAACCGGAAATGAAAATTGCCTTTGAAGCAGCCCATCTGACTTTCGAACGCTTTTCACAACTGCACAAAACTTTTCCCCAAAATACGCTCATCGACACCGAAAATGCAATCGAGCGCATCGTCATGAGTAAACAACCGATCGAACTCGAACGAACGCGTAAAGCCTGCGAGATTTCCTGCCGTGTGTTCCCGGAAATTCTGCCATTAATAAAACCGGGCGTCCGTGAATGTGAAATCGCCGCCGAACTTTCGTACCGCATCAGGCTGGCTGGCGCTGACAAAGATGCTTTTGAACCCATCGTTGCCAGTGGGTGGCGCAGCGCCTTGCCCCATGGAATTGCCTCAGATAAAAAACTTGATTATGGTGAATTAATCGTGATCGATTTCGGCTGCAATTGGCAAGGATTCAACTCCGACATAACCCGTACAGTTGCGCTTGGAGAGCCGAGTATTGAGCTGCGAGCGATGTACGACGCGGTGAAAGAGGCCAATATTCGCGCTCGAAATAGTGCCAAACCCGGCATGCCGGCGGTTGAATTGGACACCGTGGCGCGGCAGTATTTAGCTTCTATCGGGTACACCGCTGAATTCAGCCACAGCCTGGGCCATGGGCTGGGAATCGACGTTCATAGTTTGCCGCGTATCGGGCCAAAATCGAAAGATAAAATTGTCGCAGGTTCGATCATTACAATCGAACCGGGTCTGTATAAATCCGGCATCGGTGGCGTGCGAATTGAAGATGATCTCTACATCGGTGAGGAGCACAACGAATTATTGACTCCGCTTGACCGGGAATTGCTCATTCTGGAATAATTCATGGCAGACCTCGATATAATTATCGTGACCTTTAACAGCGCACAGGTTCTTCTCGCCTGCCTGAATTCACTCGCACCGGCTCTTCCGGAAAGATCGATCAGGATTATACTAATTGACAATAATTCATCCGATGCGACAGCACAACAGTCAAATTCCTTTTCCTCCAATCCGCCGCACCATGTATCCTGCACGTTAATGGCGAACGATAAGAATGTGGGTTTTACCCGGGCTATAAATCAGGGATTAAAAAAAAGTGACGCTCCCTTTATCCTCATTCTTAATCCAGACACTGTTTTACCAGAGTTGGGAATTGAGAAATTAATCGCAATTTTGGAAAAGAATGATTCCCTCGGCATCGTTGCCCCTCAATTATTGAACAACGATCGCAGCATTCAACCATCCTGCCGCCGGTTGCCGAAAAGACGCGACGTTTTTTTTCATGCTTGTGGATTGCATTTAATTTTCTCGAAAAGCGCTGTCTTCAACGGCTGGAAAATGGGTGATTTTCACCATAAATCAGCCCAAGCTGTATCGCAACCGCAAGGGGCATTTTTGCTCACCCGTGACGATGTCGTCAAAAAAGTTGGCCATTTGGATGAGAATTTTCCCATGTTTTTCAGTGACGTCGATTGGTGTCATCGCGTACTCCGCGCAGGATACACCATCCGTTTTTCCCCCGAAGTGGCCATTCTACATCACCAGGGCCAGGCTGTGAATTCGAAACGGGCTCCGATGATTTTATCTTCACACCGCTCGTTCATCCGCTATATCTGGAAATATGGACCGGAATTCAAGTGGTATTTGCCAAATATTTTCGTTACTCTTTTGCTCGTAATTAGCGGCATAGTTCGAATCGGACTTGCGTTAATATTATCAGAAAAAAAGGTGGGTGGGTTCGATAAATCAACCTGATTTTTTGATCAATTTATTGATTAGGCCTTTAGTGCCGCGGACTTTTTCTTAAACGGCCTTCAAAAAATGGCGTTAAGAACTTTTTGAGAATTTCCGTTAAGAATCATTTTTTGTTTGAGCGCAGCGAGTTTAAACTGAAAGTCGGCGAAGCAAAATGATTTAGGAAATTCTCAAAAAGTTTAGCCAATTTTTCATCAGCCTTGATTTTTTTGTTTCTTTTTTGATCAAGCAAAGCCAGCGGCCGGCGAAGCAAAAAGAAAATGCATAACACATTAAAAATTTGGCAATTAGATTAAGTACAGCGGAGCTAAGGTCACAATCATTCAAATAATAATGGAGTTTCTGCACAGATGAAAAACAGAATGCTCGTTTTGCATTTTTTATGCCTTGCTCTAACCATGGCAGCCTGTGGGAAATATTCAGTTAAAAGAAGCCGGAAACCACTCGTTTCGTTACTTATACAAAATAGCGGTTTCGAAGATGAGGGAAGCTGGGCGATTTCTGCTCCCCCAAATTACAGCCAATATGGATTGATGACCATCGCAGAAGATGGGTGTCATTCCGGTAAAAAGTGTGGATTAATTAGCCTGGAAAGAATGCCCGGCCAGCGCGATGAACAGATAATTCATGCCTGGACTCAAGAAATTCAAAACGTGCCAACTGGAAAAATCGTCATCTTTGGGGGCTGGGTTGCTGCTGTAGAAAACACAATCGTGCACATGGCCATCGAATATGAGGTTACAACACCAATAAATGGGCAGGTAATTTTCACCAAATATGTGAATTGGCATGCACAAGGCACTGATTTTCACTTTTTAAGCGGGCGGATGCAATTCCCGGAAAATGTTGTTTCAGCCTATTTTATGGCAGGGATATCCTCCGTGGGAGAGGCAAAGTTTGACAATCTGTTCGTCTTTGTCGATCCCCAAAAAAGACAACAGGAAATTTTTACTACAAAATAACCCGCTGCACGGCAACACTTAATTTGTTTCACGGATCCATTCTTCCATGCTTGTCAATTATTCTCAGAAAAAACACTTCTATCGGGTATGTCGAGATATATTAAAATTACGACTATTCTTTCGCGCAAAACCAAACATCCTGTTTCTCCTCATTTTTTTCCACTCTGAAATAATAAATGCACAGGATATAGTGTTAAAATTATCACCACAGTTTTATGCAAAACAAACACGTGCAAAAGGAAATACCCGGGCGGCCATCCTGCAAAAGACACACAAATTTGCGATAAAAAATATATCACCGGTACTGAAAAATGCCAAGGGAACGCCATTAGACGGTGTGTGGATTATTCATCCGCAAGGCAACTCAGATCAAATTCTAAAAGAATTAAACCAGGATAATGAAATTGAATATATTCAACTTAACCATGTTTTCCAAGTTAATCAAAGTACAGTCAACGACTCACTTTTCGAACGGCAATGGGGCATGCAGGCCATACGTGCAACCGATGCATGGAAAATTGAAACCGGTCGAAAAGAAATCCTGTTGGCCGTTATCGACACCGGCATTGACTACACCCATCCGGATTTACAAAACCAGCTCTGGATAAATCCCGGCGAGGATATAAACAGCAATCAAATAGTTGACAGCCTCGATTTCAATGGCATCGACGATGATGGCAATGGATTTATCGATGATATTCGAGGCTGGGATTTCACCGATGCCCTGCGATTTATCGATAATGGCGATTTTGCAGAACGGGACAATGACCCGGACGATGAGCATGGCCACGGAACAATGGTTTGCGGCGTCATCGCTGCGGAAGCCAATAACGAGATCGGGATTGCCGGCTTGGCCCACGGTTGCCAGGTAATGAATTTGCGCGCAGGAACCGGTGGTGGCCTGCTGGAAGAAGATGATGTCGCCGCCGCCATAGTCTATGCCGTAAAAAACGGCGCGCGTGTTATCAATATGAGTTTTGGGGATGTTGTGGTCTCACCGATGCTGCGCGATGTCGTTCGCTATGCCTATGAAAACGACGTCGTGCTCATTGCTTCATCGGGAAATAGCGGCACAGATTTGCCGCACTACCCTTCAGGATTTTCGGAAACAATTTCTGTCGGTGCGACGCAGGAAAGCAGGAGCATTGCTTCTTTTTCAAATTTTGGTCAAACCCTCGACCTGACAGCGCCCGGAGACTTTATCCGAACCACCGCACACGGTGGAAAATATTCCACATTCGGCGGCACCTCCGCGGCGGCTCCATTTGTCACCGCGACTACCGGTTTGATTCTCTCTCAACAACCGGATCTCGACGTCGAATCGGTCCGTGCGATACTGAATACTTCTGCTGATGATTTTGGCGAGCCTGGCTGGGATCCGGTTTTCGGTTCAGGGCAATTAAATGCCGCAAGCGCACTGGCCACTGAAAATGCTCCAGTCGCTGAATTAGTGCAACCGAGAATGGACAGCGGCGCACGACAAGATCAAATTTCGATATTGGGAACAGCCGCTGCGGCCAATTTGAAAGAATTTTCTCTCAGTTATGGTGCGGGTGACAACCCAACCGATTGGACGCAACTTGCTACATTTAACAATCATACAATTGTGACGGACACATTGTTTAACTGGGATATTTCCAGCCTGTCAGACACAACGTACATTGTGCGATTGCAGGTTTGGGATAACGAAAACCGGCTGGCAGAGGATAAAATTCGGTTGTTTATCGATTGGACTGCGCCAATCGTTCGTGGCCACAGTATCGTTCCGTTGATCAATGGCAATCACCGCAGTAATCTGATTCATTTCAGGACTGATGATATTTGCGCAGCCACACTATTTTGGCGTTTGAGCGGTAAATCGAATCTTTTTGAAAAAGTGCGACTGGACTACGAAACAAACAGTCATAGCTACAATTTTTCTGAAAAATTAACCTTTGGCGCTGCCGTGCAATTTTACTTTGAATTCAGGAATCAGGCTGGACTACTGACGACCGACGACAATGACGGAAATTTCTACAATTTAAATTTCAAGCCAGTGCCCACCTCAAATTGGCAGTTCGATGGAGTACGAACAGAAATTGGCGCCGGACTTTTGTTACCTCAAATGACAGATTTTGATAACGATGGTTTGGGAGAAATCATTACTGCACCGTATGACCCTGACGGTCGAATCGGCAAAACAACTATTTTCGAATGGCAACCACAGACCGGTTTTTCAGCCCAACTTTCCACAGATACTTTGGCTATACCGCGCGATGTTGGCGACAGCGATGGCGATGGATTGCTGGAATTACTTGTTGGGAACGGAAACCTCAGCCAAATTTATGAATCCACTACGACTGCGATTTTTCCGGCCAATCTCATCTGGTCAAATGATGATAGTTTTTGGGCAGCACGCTTTGGCAATTTTGACGAGGATTCGCAACAGGAGATTATCGCGCGAAAAAAAAATGAATGGCAGATTTGGAAATATCTTGGCGCCAGTAAATATACGCAAATTGCATCGTTGCCGAACCCAACCGAAGGCAGCAATGCCAGCGGGGTGCCACATGCAGAAATTGCCGATTTTGATGGTGACGGCTTGCAGGAAATCCTTTTCGGCGATTATGACGGTGATATTTTTATCTACGAAATCGGTGCTGACAATAAATTCACTGCGACCTGGACTGCAAGACAACCTCTGATCGATGCCAGTGATTTTCTCACCACCGGTGATTTTAATGGTGACGGGCACATGGATTTTGCCGTAGCGACCCATTCCGATCCCGCAGACGATCTTGAATCGCAATTTGACAGCCGTCATTGGCTCGTTCGCATCTATTCCAGTCTGCAGGATAACTCATTTTCCATCCTGTGGGAAGAGCGGTTTTTTGGTTATTTTAAGGCTAATATATTCGATTCCGGCATTGGCGCCGGTGATATTGATGGCAATGTCCGGGACGAGTTAATTCTGTGTTTATATCCCAATGCTTATATCGTCGCGTTCCTCACCGAAATCGATGATTTTCAAATTCAGTGGCATAAATCGGGGGTGATGAGTAACCGCGCTTTTGTCGGCAGCAAAAGCGCCGGAAAAAGTGCATTGTATTTCAACGATGTTCACAATGTGCTGGAATTCACTTTCCGGCAAAGCCAAAACAAACTATTACCTCCTGCATATATTCAGGCGAAATTTAACCAAGATGGCTTTGTTTCGCTCCAATGGCCGGAGAATTCTGCGGCAGAATATTATCGCATTTTTCGTGGTTTCTCTCAAGATAGCCTTGTGAGAATTGCGGAAGTCAGCCAGCCCGCATTTATCGATAATTATTTGGTTACCGATACGGTCTATTATCGGGTTGCCAGTGGGATTGGACAGCCTGATTCCCTATTGAGCCATCTGTCACCCCTTATTCAAATGGAAGCATCCGCACAGCCTGAAATAATGGCCATCAATTTCATCGATCCAAATTTCATCAGCCTTTTATTTTCAGAAAAAATGGGCGTGCAGGCCACCCAAATAAGCCACTTTAACCTTTTGGGCACAGGTCTCCCGAAAAGCATTGTGCAGGCAACTGACCAGCGGGAAATCCTGCTTGCTTTTGATCACATTTCACCCGGACGGCATCAATTGAAAATCTCAGATCTCACCAATAGCAAAGGCAGGGTATTGCCAGATTCTGAGGTTTCTATCGACGTGCCAAATCCAATCGCCCCTCTCTATATTAGCTCAGGTTTGTCATCAGAAAATGGCCTTGTCCAGATTCAATTTAGTGCCCCGCTGGAGGATTTATCCGCGTTAAGTTTAGAAAATTATAGCCTGCAACCTGAATTGAAAATCAAGCATATTTCGATGTCCGGAGCGAATAAAATAAATTTAGAATTGGATAATAAATCGGCAACAAGCTTTGACTCGGGATTTGTCGTCATCGCAGTAAAAAACATCAAAAGCAGGCAAGGTGGAAAATTACGTCGGGGCGTCGGGGACAGGCTGAAAGTTCCTTTTCTTTTTGCGCCGCAGGAAGTGATTGCGATATATCCAAATCCATTTGTTGCTAATGAGCATAAATTTATTAAAATTGAAAATATAAGACCGGGTTCAAATCTAAAGATTTTTGACGTCCGTGGACGGCTTATTTTTCAATCGACAATTTCGATGGATAAAACACATTATCATTGGTTAGCGCAAAAATCGAATGGAAAACTTGCAGCCAGCGGTATTTACTTTTTAAAAATCAAGACGCCAAGCGGCAAAAGAATCACCAAAAAAATGACGATTTTGCGCTGATTTCGCCTCATTTTAACAAGCTTTTCATTCCATTAATTAGAGTTCATCCGCGACGACGTCATTCCGTCAGGCTTTTAGAGGGAATCCATCGTTTTTAGCATCGACCAAGCATGGATTCCCGTTAAAATCTTGCGGAGCCGAAGGCCGGCGCCAGCAAAATGACGAAAACTATGAACTAATCATGAGAAATTTTAAACCAAATTCGCAATCTTTCTATTTTACACAACAGGTTTATTAAAGCAATAACTTCGATTAGATTAGAACCAGCCAAAGGAAAAATTTGAAAACCATCGGTATTACCGGCAGCATGGGCAGCGGCAAATCTACTGTTCGGGAAATTATTGCGAAACAGGGTTTTTCCACTATCGATGCGGATTCGCTCGCTAAAGAAATCATCAAAAGTGATCCAGCAACGCATGAGAAGATTGCCGCAGAATTTGGCTCCGATGTTTACGATGCAGCCGGACATCTACTACCGGCGATTTTAGCGCAGCGCGCTTTCGGGGATGCCGCCAAAATTGATAAACTCAACAACATCGTGCATCCACGGGTTTTTGAAAAAGTCGACGCAGCAATTGCCCGCCTTGAAGCAGAGAATCAAAAGGTTGTTTTTGTTGAAGCAGCCCTGTTCTTTGAAACGGGTTGGAACGAACGCGTTGATATGATGGTAGCTGTCAGTGCACCGGAATCAATGCGCATTAAGCGTCTGCAAAAACGCAGCGGATTAACAATAGAGCAAATTAAAGCACGGTTTCTGCACCAATTATCTGATCGTGAAAAAGCCAACCGTGCCGACATCGTCATCCTGAATGACGGTTCACGCAAAAGTCTGAAAGAGCTGACAAATCAGTTCCTGCAGGAACTCGATTTTTTATAAATTTGTGTAGCCGGACACCTGATAGCTTCAGGATAGAGAAGGAAAATACATGCCAACCTCCCAGTTTAATAATACACACGCCATCTTTTCAAGCGATGAATCGCAACAAAAAAACGCCCAAGATATGCTCGTTCACGCTGGTTTTGCGGATTGGCAAAAAGCCCTAAAAGCTTTTCGACGCCTTGGCGCAACGGCTGAAACACAGGCGGCTTTGCTGGAAATTTTACCGGCCATGCTTTTTAATTTGCAAAATTCTGCCAATCCGGATCAGGCGTTGCTCAATTTTGAAAATTTCACCGATCAAAACGCCAACCTGAACAAACTGTTCCTCACTTTCGCGGAAAAACCACGCAGCATGGAAATGCTCATCCAACTTTTTGCCGGCAGTCAATTTCTCAGTGATGTGCTTATCCACACCCCTACTTTTTTTGAAAAACTTGAGAATCCGCAGAAACTTGCATCTCCCAAAAGTCGGGCCCAAATTGATACAGAAATCCGGCAGCTACTTGATGCCAGCGAAGATTACGCTGCATCGTTAAATGTCTTGCGTAATTACCAAAAACTGGAATTGCTTCGCCTGGGCGCATGCGATTTATTTGGCCTGCTCGATTTGGAAATTATCATCTCACAGCTTTCACTACTTGCGGGCAGAATTGTCAGCGCCTCTTTATTTTTAGCCTCACGTGAATTGAACATATCCGCTAATTCATTTTGCGTAATTGCCCTCGGAAAACTTGGCGGCCGCGAATTGAACTATAGTTCAGACATTGATTTGATTTTCCTGAGCACCGAAAACAAACCGGCTTTCCAGCGACTCGGACAAAAACTGATTGAAATTTTAAGCAAATCGACAAAAGAAGGATTCCTGTTTCGTGTCGATATGCGGCTGCGCCCATGGGGACGGTCCGGTGTTCTGGTTCCAAGTGTTGCGGAAGCGTTAACTTATTTTGCAGACAATGCCCGGATTTGGGAAAAACAAGCCTGGTTAAAAGGCCGACGCATTGCCGGAGATGAAGCTGTAAGTTCTGCATTTTTTAAAACGGTGCGGCCCGAAATATTCAATCTGCCGGAAGAGGATGTTCGAGCCGAAATCCGAAAAATGAAAAAAGAAATCGAGTCGACAATAAAAGCCAAAGGTCAAAAATGGGGCGAAGTGAAAGGCGGCAAAGGCTCAATTCGCGACGTCGAATTTATCACCCAATATTTACAAATAATTCATGGCCGGGCGCACCCGGAAATTTGGAGCAGAAATACGCTCGATGGATTGGCACGGTTGGCAGTTGGAAATTTTCTCCCGGCCCCGGATTATCAGATTTTGGCTGACGGATACCGCTTTTTAAGAACAGCCGAACATTATTTGCAAATTATGCATAACCAGCAAGTTCACAAATTGCCGGAAGATGCCCGTGAACTGAATTTTTTAGCGCTGCGGTTGGGATTTGAGGGAAAAAACACCGGGCACCAGTTCGTCGACCGCTACCAGCAACACCGTGATGCCATTCGTAAGCTCTTTAAAAAATACCTTGCGAAAAAAAAATCAGATGTGGTCAGCACCTCCCTGTTTAATTTTAATCCAGCAGAAAATGAGAAAATATTACAACACATCAAACGCCTCGATGCTGCTTATCAGAAGGCGTTTTCACAGGAAGAAATCACGCAACATACAGCGCTTTTAGAACAAATTAACAGTGATAATCCAACACAAATTGACGCGGAGCAGCTTGATGAACTTCGCTGGCGCATTACTGTTGCGGGCTTCGATTTTCCGGGCGAATTATCTCTGATTTGCGGACTTCTTTTCGTTTTCGGGCTCGATATTGAGGACGGCGTCATTTTTACTTACGAGGCGCTAACGGAAACCAAGGCCATAAAACCAGCGCGGCACGCCTGGCAAAACCGGCGTTTTCGTCCACGCAAAACTTCATCTGGCACTGGTCGGCGAAAAATAATTGATGTTTTTACCGTTCGCTGCTTTGGCGATCCAATTGATAAAAATACGTGGGAAAATTATCATCTGGAATTAAATAGACTTTTGGGTGATTTACAGCATGGAACGCAGAACCGACCGCAGGGAGAATTGGCCAAACGCGTGGCGCACGCCCTGCAGAAAATTAAAATCCCTGCCGATACCCTGCTGCCCATCGAAATTGCGATCGACAACAGCTCTTCGGAAAATTATACCGTCATTCGAATTGATGCACCGGATACAGTTGGTTTTTTGTACGAATTTACCAATGCGCTCGCCCTGAATGGCGTATATATTTCGCGGGTAAACGTCAGTTCCCTCGCAGGGCGCGCCCATGATACCGTTTTCATTTGCGATGCCGAAGGCAATAAAATTACTGATGAACGCAAACAGAACCAGTTGCGCGCCGCAACCGTATTAGTGAAACATTTTACCCATTTACTGCCGCAATCGCCCAATCCGGAATCAGCAATGCTGCATTTCCGGGAATTCCTTGGCCAATTATTTACGATGTCAGATTGGCCATTTGAGCTCGCGACTCTCGAGAGGCCGGAAGTATTGCAGGCATTAGCCAATCTTCTCGGAGTGAGTGAATTTTTATGGGAAGATTTTTTACGCATGCAACATCAAAATCTTTTTCCCGTGCTCACCGATGTGGAGGGTTTAGGTAAAAAAGTGACCCGTGAAGCGCTTGAAAAAGAGTTGCAGTTCGCTTTGATGACAAAACAAACCCTGGAAGAAAAGCATAAAGTTCTCAACGAATTCAAAGACCGTGAAATGTTTCGTATCGATATGCGGTTTATTCAAAATATAATCTCTGATTTTTGGGAATTTTCCAGCGAGCTTTCCGACCTGGGTGAAATTGTGTTGTCAGCTGCGTACAGTTTATCATTCGATCATCTTTTTATGCAGCACGGATTGCCAATGTTGCCTGACGGAAAACCGTGCAAATTGAGTATTTGTGCATTGGGAAAATTTGGCGGCCGGGAAATTGGTTTCGGCTCCGACATCGAACTGATTTTTATTTTTTCCGGCGAAGGCAAAACCAGCGGCGAGCGCGTCATTACCAATGCTGAGTTTTATAATAAGCTGGTAACTGAGATTTCACGGGCAATCGTCACCAAAAGAGAGGGGATTTTTGAGATCGATTTGCGCCTGCGCCCCTATGGCAAAGCCGGTAATCGAGCGGTTCCCATCGAAGTGTTCAAAAAATATTTTTCCAAAGACGGAGCAGCATGGAACTATGAACGCCAGGCTCTGGTTAAATTGCGTCACATCGTTGGCGATGCACATTTTGCTGAATCTGTAATAAAAATTAGAGATGAATGCGTCTACAATGGTGAAGTTTTTGACAGCCAATCGATGCGCGGCATGCGAGAACGCCAGATTCGCCAATTGGTAGCCGGCGGCATGTTAAACGCAAAATTTAGCTCGGGCGCCCTCGTCGATATCGAATTTCTCGTACAGGGTTTGCAGATCACGCATGGTGCAAAAAACCCAGCACTGCGTATTTCCAATACGCGGGACGCGCTGAGCGCACTTTTTCAAAACAAAATCCTGGCACGAGCAGATTTTGAAAACTTAATCGCCGCCCATATATTCATGCGGAAAATAATCGAAGCGCTGCGCATGGTACGCGGCAATGCAAAAGATTTAAACGTCCCTGCCCCAGAAACCGAACACTTTGCCTTTCTCGCGCGGCGAATGGGTTACGCGGCTGTTGAAGATTTGCAAAAAGATATTCACCAGCACACCGGTTTCGTCAGGGATGCGTGCCAGCGGCTATTGTAAATAGAATTCTATTGGAAATCGTAAATAATTTATTAAAATATGACTCCATTTTAAGTTCAATAAATTAAATTCAATGTTAGGATTAGATCAAACCCGATGTTCAAACTGAGTTTTTTTTTCATAGGCCTGTTCCTTCTTTTCTCGTGTACCCGTCCTCCAAAAATTGAGCACCCGAAACTCGAAAATTTACCCAACAAAAACTGGGAGGCTGCAAGCCCTGTTTCCGGGAAAGTTGCCACTACATGGTGGACAGATTTCGGAGATTCCAATTTAACCGAAACCGTAAAACGTGCCCTGAACAATAATTACAGCCTGAAAATCGCCGCTGCCAATATCGAAGCCGCAAAAGCACAGGCTACAATTGCCGGCGCCCCGTTGTATCCGAATTTATCCGTTGCAAATACAGCATCGAAGAGGAAACAAATCTTTGTTGGTTTGCCGATTCCCAATGCGCCACCGGGTTCCATTTTATCCTCGACCTCGACTGTTTACGGTCTGTCTGGTGACGTTAGTTGGGAGCTCGATTTATGGGGCCGGGTGCGTGCGGCAAAATCTGCGGCGAACGCACAAATTCAGGCAACTAAAGCCGATTTTCAGGCAGCGCGCCTCTCAATTTGCGGTCAAACAACAAAAGCCTGGCTCGCCGCCGTTGAAGGCGAAAAACAGGTTCAACTGGCAGCATCAACTTTAGAAAATTTCACCACGACAAGAGATCAGATCAACACACGCTACGAAAAAGGACTACGCCCGTCGATCGATTTGATGCTGGCAGAAACCAATGTCTCGACAGCAGAATCTTTTCTTGTTCAACGCAGCATGCAGGCTCAGCAGGCACTGCGTCAACTGGAGGTTCTCCTTGGAAAATATCCTGCTGCCGTCCTTGAAATTTCCAACGAATTACCACAATTGCAATCGGATGTGCCGACCGGATTACCAACCGAACTGCTCTCGAGACGGCCGGATTTGTATGCAGCAGAAAGAATGCTCGCGGCAAGCAAAATCAGCATCAAACAGGCAAAATTGGCATTTTTACCGCGCCTTGCTTTGAGCGGAAGCCGCGGAACGAGTACACCGGACTACGCTGAAGTGGCAAATCAGGATTTTCTCGTATGGAATATCGCCGGCAATATTGTGCAGCCCATATTTCAGGGAGGCCGGTTGTGGGCATCTGTTTCGCTAGCAAAAGCACAGAACCAGCAGGCCTTGGCATCCTATGCCACCCAGGTTCTGACCGCGTTTGCTGAAGTGGAAAACGCCATGGCAGCGGAAAATTTTCTCAGCCGGCAGCAAGAAACATTGGTTCGCGCGACAAATCAGGCACTCAATTCGCGGCAATTGGCAGAATCCCGTTATTATTCCGGCGTTAGCGATCTGATAACCATGCTCGAAGCCCAAAGGCGTGCCTTCGATGCGCAGAGCCAGTTGCTCAACGTGCAGCGGCTGCGTCTGGAAGCGCGGGTAAATTTATATCTCGCCCTCGGTGGGGGGTTCGCCGAGGACATGATTAAATAAAATGGATCAAATACTCGTTCTTTATGCAGAAGCCAATTACACGAAAAATAAAACCGATTTCAATTCAACAGATGAATTTATAAAAAATCCGATTTATCCACCGGAGAATTAAATGTCTACTTATACATTAAAAATAATCTTTCCGATCGTAATTCTATTTGGCGCCGTTGCTATCGCCGCAATTCTGATTTTTACCCGACCAGAGGTTGCTCAGCGACCAATGGAGGTTACCCGCCCACTGATTCGCACTTTCACCGTTGAAAAAGCCGATCTCGAAATGACCGTGCAATCGCAAGGCACGGTTGTTCCGCGAACAGAGAGCTCGCTTATCGCCCAAATTGCAGGGCAGGTAACATTTGTTGCACCGGCTTTTGCAGCAGGTGGATTTTTTGATAAAAACGAAGTTCTCGTAAAAATTGACGACCGCGACTACGAATTGGCAAAAATTCAGGCGGAAGCCCAGGTAGCACAAGCAGAATTGAGATATGAGCGGGAGCAGGAGGAAGCCCGCATCGCCAAAAATGAATGGCAGCGTCTTGGCAAAGGTGAGGCATCACAACTTGTTCTGCGGGCGCCCCAGCTCAAAGAAGCATTGGCTTCACTCAACGCAGCAAAAGCCCGGCTTAAGCAGGCTGAAATCAATGTCCAACGGACTAAAATTCGTGCCCCGTTTACCGGCCGGCTTCGCCAAAAAAATGTCGATGTCGGGCAATATGTCAATCCCGGAATTCCACTCGCTGTCATTTACGCGGTGGATTATGCTGAAATTCGTCTACCAATACCGGATGCCCAGTTGGCCTATCTTGATTTGCCGCTCAATTTTCGCGATGAGACCCTAAAAACGAATGGTCCGCGCGTTACACTTTCTGCCTCTTTTGCTGGAAGTGAACATGCCTGGCAGGCCCACATCGTACGCGTTGAGGGCGAAATTGATGCACGCAGCCGCATGGTGCATGCCGTTGCACGAATTCAGGACCCCTATGGCCATCAGGAAAAACCAAACACACCGCCTTTGGCAGTCGGATTGTTCGTTAAGGCGCAAATTCATGGTAAAATTCTAAACGAAGTCACCGCCATTCCTCGTGTTGCCTTGCGCGATAAAAACATGGTTTTGGTTTTGGAGAATAATGAATCCCTGCAGTATCGAAAAATAGAAATTGCCCGCATCGATGACGAAAAAGTTGTGGTCAGCAGCGGCCTTTCCACTGGCGAGAAAGTTTGTATCTCACCTCTCGAAGCCGTCGTCAATGGCATGCAGGTGCGCGTTCATAATTAGGATTTTCGCTTTTTTAAATATTACCAGGAGATAAAATGTACCGCGCCATAGAGTGGTTTGCTAAAAATTCCGTCACGGCAAATTTAATGATGCTTTTCATAATTATTGCCGGTTTTCTTTCGATTCGCGGAGTCAAAAAAGAAGTTTTCCCGGAACTCGCGACCGATACCGTGACCGTGAGTGTCGTTTATCGCGGAGCAGCTCCGACCGAAGTTGAGGAAGGGGTTTGCGTCAAAATTGAGGAGGCCATTCAGGATATCGAAGGCATCGAGCGAATTCGAGCACAGGCATCGGAAAACATCGGTACCGTGACAGCGGAAGTGGAACATGGCTACGATGTTCAGAAAGTGCTCGATGAAATTAAAATGCGGGTCGACGGCATCGAAACTTTCCCACTTGAAACGGAAAAACCGGTAATAAAAGAGTTCATCGTTCGAAATCAGGTAATCAATATAGCCATTTCCGGCGATACGGACGAACGGTCGTTGAAAGCGATTGGTGAAAGAATGCGCAATGAATTATTGGCGCGGCCGGAAATCACTCAGGTTGAGCTGGCCAATGTTCGGCCATATGAAATTTCAATCGAAGTTTCAGAGGTCGATTTAAGGCGGTACGGCCTCACTTTCGATGAGGTTGTGCGCGCTGTTCGCCGTTCGTCACTCGATTTACCCGGCGGATCTGTTAAAACCGGTGCCGGAGAAATTCTCATCCGCACAAAAGGCCAGGCCTATCGTGGAATTGAATTCGACAATATTTTGCTACGCACAGCCCCTGATGGCACCCGGCTGTATCTCGGCGAAGTCGCCACAGTTATCGATGGTTTTGCCGATACCGATCAATCAGCCCGCTTTAACGGCAAACCGACATCTATTTTGCAGGTTTATCGTGTCGGAGAAGAAAGCGCCCTCGAAGTGGCCGGTGCTGTACAGGACTATCTCATAGAAGCCCGGAACAGCGTCCCGGAAGGCATTGCGTTAACAACCTGGCAGGATGATACAAAAATCCTGAAAAGCCGTCTCGATTTGCTTATTCGCAACGGCAGAGTGGGATTGCTTTTGGTGTTTATTTCCCTGGCTTTATTTCTGCGCCTGAGATTGGCGCTCTGGGTCGCAGTTGGTTTGGTAATTTCATTTTTTGGCGCCTTCTGGTTGATGCCGGTTTTTGATGTATCCATCAACTTAATCTCGCTATTTGCCTTTATTGTTGTACTTGGAATCGTGGTTGACGATGCTATTGTTGTGGGAGAAAACGTTTACTCCCACCTCGAAAAAGGAGCCACTCCGCTTACGGCGGCTATCGAGGGAACAAAAGAAGTAAGCATTCCGGTGACGTTTGCCATTCTGACCACTGTCGCTGCTTTTTGGCCACTTTTAAATGTCGAAGGCACGATGGGCAAAGTCATGGGCGTAATTCCGGTTATCGTAATTTCGACACTGATATTTTCTCTGGTGGAAGCCTTATTTATTTTGCCGTCGCATTTGGGACATTCCAATTTTAATCAGGCAGGAAAATCTACCGGTCTTTGGACCCGGTTTCAAAGTTTCATTTCAGATCGACTGCAATTGTTCATTCATTCTACATATAAACCAACTTTGAAGTGGGCACTGGAATTTCGTTATACAACGCTCGCTGTCGGTGTTGGAACGTTGATTTTAACATTTGGTCTCATTGCCGGTGGTTGGGTTAAATTCATCTTTTTTCCCACGGTCGATGCCGATAACGTCGTCGCCCTGCTCACCATGCCGCAGGGAACAGCAGCGGAAGTCACGGCCGAAGCCATTCAAAAACTTGAGCAATCTGCGCTGCAATTACGAAAAGATATCGAGCAGGAAAACGGCATCGATGGGCCACCAATTTTTAACCATATTCTCGCCTCCGTTGGTCAGCAACCCTTTCGGGTTCGCAGCAGCCGGCACGGAGGCGCACTTGACGCCTCTTTTTCTGAGGCCCACCTCGGCGAGGTAAATATTGAATTGGCGCCGTCGGAAACGCGTCAACTCTCCAGCCCCGAAATAGCCAACCGATGGCGCGAGCTCAACGGCCCAATTCCAGACGCAGTCGAGCTCACTTTCACGGCAACACTGATGCGGTCAGGTGAGCCTGTAAATGTGCAATTATCCGGCGTCAATTATGATGAGTTAACAATTGCTGCAGATAAGCTGAAGTCGAAGTTGCAGCAATACAATGGCGTATTCGATATTTCCGATTCCTATCGTGCCGGCAAACAGGAAATTGCGCTCCAAATCACACCTGCCGCCGAAAATCTTGGTTTATCACTATTTGACCTCGGCAACCAGGTCAGGCAAGCTTTTTATGGCGCCGAGGCACAGCGCATTCAGCGTGGACGGGATGATATTCGCGTCATGGTGCGCTATCCCGCAACCGAACGCCAGTCACTCGGAGACCTTGAAAACATGCGAATTCGTACACCCAACGGCGGGGAAATTCCCTTTTCCACTGCAGCGGTAGCCAGCCTCGACAGAGGATACGCAGCAATTAACCGAACAGACCGCCAACGGACAATTTCAGTCACAGCAGATGTTGATTTAAAAGTAGCCGTTCCCAACGAAATCATCGCGGATTTACGTGATAACTATTTACCAAAACTTGTGGCAAATCACCAAACTGTTTCCTATACTTTCGAGGGAGAACAACGGCAACAACGACAGACCATTGCCGGTTTAATGCGCGGATTTTTGATTGCACTGATCATGATTTATAGTCTATTGGCCATTCCATTTCGCTCATACCTGCAACCGTTCATCGTAATGAGTGCTATTCCTTTCGGGATCGTTGGCGCTGTTTGGGGGCATGTCATAATGGGAATGGATTTAACGATTCTTTCGGCGTTTGGGATCGTTGCCCTCACAGGTGTGGTTGTAAACGACAGTCTGATTATGGTTGATTTCATCAACCGCGCCCGTGAAAAAGGAATGCCCATTTCCGAGGCTATTCGCGAAGCAGGTGTTTCTCGATTTCGACCAATATTGCTGACTTCGCTGACGACATTTCTCGGATTAACACCTCTCCTGCTGGAAAGATCGGTGCAAGCGCAGTTTCTGATTCCAATGGCTGTTTCTCTTGGATTTGGTGTAGTCTTTGGTACATTTATCACTATGGTCATCGTGCCAACACTTTATTATATTCTTGAAGATCACAAAATATTAGCCAGAAAACTTATAAGCACCAGTAAAAACTCAGTACAAAAATTATTGACAAATTAAGTTTGAAGAAAAGCAATGAATATCATCAATCTCGGATGGAATGATTTTTTTGCAGCCAGTTTTCAACCATTTAAAGAAAGTGGTTGTTTTGCCGGTAAAGTCTCGGTTGAGCACAAACAATACATCGAAGTTTATTGTGAATTCGGGGAAATAAACTGCGAAATATCGGGTAAATTTCGCCACCAAGCCAAATCACAGGAAGAATTTCCTGCGGTCGGCGACTGGATCGCGTTTCGTTACATGGAAAAAGAACGCAAGGGCATCGTGCAGCAAATATTGCCACGCACCAGCAAAATTTCCCGAAAAGTAGCCGGTCAGAATACACAGGAGCAGGTAATCGCGGCCAATGTAGACTATCTTTTTATCGTAACCTCGCTCAATACAGATTTTAATATGCGTCGTCTCGAGCGCTATCTTACCGTGGCGTGGGACAGCGGTTCTTCGCCGGTTATTATTTTAAACAAAGCTGATTTATGCACAGATACGGACTCGTTTCTTGCGGAAACCGAGGAGATTGCTTTCGGTGTACCGGTGCATTTGATGAGTGCGCTCAACAAAGAGGGTCTGGAACAGTTGCAGCCCTATTTTGAAGGCCATAAAACCTGTGCGCTCATCGGTTCATCCGGTGTGGGAAAATCGACGATTATCAACAAAATTATTGGAACTGACAGGCAGCGTGTCAATGAATTACGTCCGTCAATGGATAAAGGTATGCACACAACTACGCAACGGGAACTCATAATTCTGCCCGATGGCGGCTTGCTCATCGATACTCCTGGCATGCGTGAAATTCAGCTCTGGGATGCGGATCAGGGCGTTGCCGAAGCCTTTGAGGATGTCACAGAATATGCAAAAAACTGCCGTTTCCGCAACTGCCAACATCGTCAGGAGCCCGGCTGTGCTGTTCGCAATGCCGTTGAAAATGGGGATATAGGTAGTGGACGATTTCAAAATTTTCAAAAAATGCAGGAAGAATTACAGCAATTAAAAGGGAAGCAAGAACTTCACGCACGACTTGAAGCAAAAAGGCAGGATAAAATCCTGCACCGGGCAATAAAAAACATGAAAAAAGTGAAAGGGAAATAATTGATCGCCGTTATCTTTCAAGAGGACGAACCAGTTTCATTTAAATCCAGACATCGTTTTCTGCAGTCAAGTTTCCCTCCGAATCACCGGTATTTTTAATACCTTTTGGTTCCACCAACAGTACTTTACATTCTTCAGCGGCGTAAGGTTTGTGTTCAACACCCCTGGGTACCACAAACATTTCACCTGCTGATAATTCAACTTTTCGGTCCCGGAATTCTATGCCCATTTTTCCCTCAATTACGATAAACACCTCGTCGGTTTTCTTATGGTCATGCCAGATAAATTCTCCGCTAATTTTAACGAGTTTGAACTGATAATCATTCATTTCTGCGATGACTCGCGGTGCCCAGTATTCTGAAAACATAGAAAATTTTTCATTAAAATTAATTTTTTTTCCCACGCCAAAGCTCCTGAAAATAGTAGGCTAACAACAGAGTTATTTCGAATTCACAGAAAAGATAATTCTTTCATTCAAATTTCCATGAAATTATTCACTAAATTTTCTGCAATTTAAAATGCCGACCCGTTTTTTATAATTGCAGGCCGACTTATTATCGTGTACCAGACTGATTTATTTCGCTCTGTTGAAAAAACGAGATGAGTGACACAGAGTTGTTTCGGTGATTATTAAAACACAAATCCTGCGGACATTAAACTCACCCAGGTTCCCGAGTAGACCGGTGCCTTTCCGGGCGTATGGATGGGCCTGTACGTGGCGAGTATTCCGGCCACTCGATACGCAGGTAAAAAACACCTGCTACCCGGGAACCTCCGTTTGGGGGATTAATTTGAGCCGTTCTGGTGAAAGAACAGCAGTAATTACTCAGAGCTATTTGTATTGTATTATGAAATCTTTCCGTCGTAACAATATGTTGTAGTCGGAATGATTTCATAATACGAAATATGGACTATTTTCGGGATGGAATCCGGAAAATTTTCCTTATTTCAGCAGCAGCATTTTCCGGGAAATTCTATTTCCCGCCGATTTAATCTGATAAACATAATGGCCGCTGACAACCTTCCGCCCGGTTGAGTCCCGACCGTCCCAGACAACGGAATTGTGTCCCGCAGGTTGCTTGGATTGTAACAACGATCGGATTTCTCTACCACGGATATCAAAAATTTTCAAGCTAACTTCTACTGGATTATTCATTGTGAAACTAATGGTGGTTTCAGGATTGAACGGATTCGGAAAATTCTGATGCAAGACAACATCAGATGGAATATTTTCAGTCATTTTTTGAACTGAAGTAATCATTTCAGTACTACGAAAAACACCATCACCGGCTGTACCAGCATAAATTTGACCGGTTGGGGTGACTGTTAACGCGTTAATAGTCATATTTCCGAGTCCATCTTTCAACTCTGTCCAATTGTCCCCATCGTTTGCGGTAAAAATTACGCCACCACCGGCTGTCCCTCCAAAAACCTGCCCGAAAGGAGAAATCGCCAATGTGAGAACCGATTTGGAGATAAAACCTTCATTAATATCTACCCAGTTTTCACCATTATCCGACGAACGAAAAACGCCACCACCCGAAGTTCCGGCAAAAATAAAACCTTTCTCATTAATTACGAGTGCAGTGACCAATAATTTTGTTAAGCCGTTATTAACCTCAGTCCAAACAGTATCATTCACAGTAATTTTAAATATTCCTCCATTCCAGGTTCCAGCAAACAGCACCCCATCCGAGTTTACTGCCAAAGCCCGGATGCTTTTGTTTGTCAAACCGCTGTCAGGCAGGGCGAGCCAGTTGTCACCATTATCATTTGAATGAAAGACACCCAAATTTGACGGCGCCGCATAAACTGCCCCATTTGAAACTATGAGGGCCATAATTGACGAACTGGCCAAACCTTTTTTGACATTTACCCAGGAATTTCCATTGTCATCCGACCGGAATACTCCTGATGATCCGGAAACACCGACAAATATTGTCCCACTGGAATCCATAACCATTTTTCGAACTGCCAATGCAGACAGGCCATTATTGGCAGGTTCCCAATTTGTACCTGCATCAGAGGAACGAAAAATACCATTATTTTCTGTACTCGCCAGTATGCTGCCATCCGGGCAATCAACAATCCCACTTATTCGCGCCGTTTTAAAACCATTAACGCGAGTCAACCAGTTTTCACCGTTGTCCTCGGAATACAGGAAACCAGCATCCGAGGTTGCGAATAATTCTCCTGCTGAATTTTGCAAAATAGCCCATGTTCTTAAATTAGTCACACCATTATTCAGTGGGACCCAATCTCCGGTTTGTGCATCAAAACGGTGCAGGCCAGCGAGAGATGATGCGAACAATTCGTTGCTCGCACTGAAATACAGAGAGGTCACAAATCCAAGATTATTCGCATTATTCTTGTGCTCAATCCAGGTGGTATCATCATCCGCCAACTTATAAACCCCTCTTCCCATACCAGCGAAAACTTCTCCATCAGCGTTTGTCTCGAAAGAATCGCATCTTAAATTTGACAATCCAGAGGAGAGCGCAACCCAGGCTGTATCAGTTGCCGCCAGGCGATAAATACCGGTTGCGATAGTGCCCGCATAGATATCACCATTTGAATTTTCTGCAACGGCAAATACTCTCAAATCTGCCAAACCATTATTTTTGGCAGTCCAGGTATCCCCATTATCTTCAGAATAATGAACCCCGTCGCCATCGATGCCAATGAATAACGCATCATTCGCATTAATATCTATGGACTGTACATTAACACGCGTCAAGCCGGAATTGATTGTTTGCCAACTCTCCCCTCCGTCTTCGGATCTGTAAATCCCGATATTTGTGGTTCCTGCAAATAGTATATCCGCGGAGTTCACGACCAGGCTGGTTATAAAACTCGAATTCATACCATTATTTTTTTTCACCCAGGTTTCTCCATTGTCGGTCGACTTAAAAATACCGGACCGGCTGCCAATAAAAATATCGCCGGTGGAAGTAATGGTCATGGCCTGAGCAACACCACCAAACGGGCCGTTAGTCGGTTCCCAACGGTTTGATTGCGCCTGCACCAGATTAGTAAAAAGAAGTGCAACTGTTAGCGTGCCGAAAAAGAATTGCTGTAGCTTTCTCATCATAATTCTCCTTGAAATGTGTTAAGACTGATATTGGAACTGTGTGAATTTCGAACACAATGCGATAAATTAATATCAATCATTTTAAATGATAATAATTCGCACTGGCAAGATAGGCTATAGGGATAACGCATGCTTCTTCTGGTGGGACATTCTTTTACTTTGTGGGGACATATTCGCTTTGATAGGCCGGAATTATCGCATTTTTACGGGTGCCGGTGATAAAACTTTATACTTCTGAAGGGAGTTGACCAAACTGGTCTTTGAAAGCTTTTGAAAAATAAGAGAGGCTGCCAAAGCCCGTTTGAAAACATATTTCGCTGACGGTGCCGGACTTTTGTTCGAGCAAATTTTTCGCCCTTTGCAGCCGCACAGATCGAATAAAATCCGTGGGCGTTTCGCCAGTGATCGCTTTTATTTTACGGTGCAATTGCCGGCGGCCAATGTGCAAGGCTGAGCTCAGGCTCTCAACGCCAAAATCTTCCTCGCTCAAGTTTTCTTCCAAAATATCCATCATGCGAGCCAGGAAGGCTTCTTCGACGGAAGTAACGTTAATTTCACGAGGTTGCAGCAGACCGTCTTTGTAAAATCGATGCTGCAGTTTTCGGCGCATTTCGATGAGATTATGCACGCGCACGTGCAATTCTTTGGAGTTAAACGGTTTAGTCAAGTAATCATCCGCGCCAGTCTGCAGTCCGGAAATTTTATCCTGCTCGCCGGCTTTTGCCGTGAGCAATATAACCGGGATGTGGGAGGTTTTCTCATTCATTTTTAGAATATCACAGAGCTTGTAGCCATCCATTTTGGGCATCATGACGTCGCTGATTACCATATCCGGAATAATTTCCGCAGCTTTTTTGACGCCTTCTTCGCCATTGTTAGCATCAACCACGCGGTATTTTGATTCAAGATGGCTGCGAATATAATTCCGTACATCGAGATGATCGTCGACAACCAGGATTACTGGTATATCATCATCGAAAAATTCTATTGATTGGTTCGGACCTTCCGCGGATTCAAAAGAATGCTCAATTTGATGTGACAGATCGGATAAATTGCCAAGGTTCGATACCGACGGACTGGCCATTTCATCCTCAGCAAAATAAGCTTTCCCAACCGGAAGTTTAACCACAACCTCCGTTCCTTTTCCAACTTCACTGCCTACAGTAATCTCGCCGTGGTGCAATTCTACCAGCTCTTTGGTCAGGGCCAGTCCGATTCCCGTGCCTTGATATTCCTTTGTGGAGCCTGAGCTCACCTGATAAAAGCGCTCAAATATGCTCGCAAGCCGGTCTGACCGGATACCAATTCCACTGTCTTTCACCTTAATTTCGACAAAATTACCGCCTTGACTCATCACAATTTCTACCTGAACCGTTCCACCTTCAAAAGTAAATTTAAATGCATTTGACAGCAAATTATAAAATACTTTTTCAATTTGATCCCGGTCAAAAAAAAGTGTCTGCTGCGCCAGTTCCGACGCATCTTTCTCCGAAAGGAGATACCGCAAATTGATTTTTTTCTGCTCGGCCAAGGAAGCAAAAGACATAACGATTCCCTTGATAAACGCGGCCAAATCACCCCGTGAGGCCTTTAATTTTAATTTCCCCGACTCCAGCCGTGAAAGATCGAGGAGCTGATTTATCAGTTGCAGAACACGACGGGCGTGCCGTTGCATCAATCCGAGATTTTTTTTATCCGAGCTCGCTTTTGCTCTGTCCAGCATGTCTTCCAAAGGGCCTAAAATGAGAGTTAGTGGTGTGCGAAATTCATGTGAAATATTGGCAAAAAACTGCGATCGCATGCGTGCCAGTTCTTGCAGTTTTTCCGATTGCTCGCGAATGACCGCCGTGCGCTCATCGATGAGGTTTTCCAGTTGTGCCGTTTTCTTTTCCAAATGGCGCACACGTGTTTTCACAATTAAAACAATCGAAAATACAGTTAAAATCACATAGAATAAAGAGGCCCACCAGCTTTGGTACCACGGTGATAAAATCGTAAATGCGATATTTCCTTCGCTGCTTTCCTGCTCATAAATATTCTGTCCGCGGACGCGAAAGATATAATCGCCCGAAGGCAAACCGGTGTAATCCTTTTTCGTTTCGGTAGTCCACGGCAAAAAATTGTCATCGTACCCTTCGAGCATAATTTGATATTGATTTGCGGGTGCAGCATCATAACTGGCCATTGCATATTCAAAGCGCAGCGAGTTATTTTTGAAGGGCAGCACAGAATCTAATTCCGGTGTATCTACAACGGAATTGGTCGAACCACCCCAGATTAAAGAATCGGTAGAAACAGTGCTGACACGGCGCACAAATGCGGGGAATTTTTCCGGGCTCTGCGAAGTAAAATTGGAATCGAGGCGGTACACTTTTTCATCCCGCCCTACGAGCCAAACAATGCCTGATTTTTCCGGGAAAATGTCCATAATAAAATTGACATCTATCAGGCGCTGAAATGGTGTTTTGCTCCAGGTGTAACCACCGTTCTTACGCACGCCTCGATTTAACCGATTTTTTTTTGTGCCAGCCATCACCCAGATATTGCCGTTTTGATCCTGCTGCAGGCGGTTAATAGTTGCTCTCGAATCGGCAAGAAAAGCGCCGAGCGTCGAATCAGGAAAAAACAAGCGCTTCGAGTGATCAAAGAAATAAAGACCCTTGTAAGTCCCAATTTTGATCTGTCCATCGACGGAATAGACATAGGCCATTCCCTCCGGCAGTCCGTGTTTCTCGCTATATTTATAAACAGCTGGATTAAGCAGCGCTTTATCAACAATTTGAATTTGTAGCAAACCCTGATAAGGTGTGCCGAGCCACAAGCTGGCGTCATTACGATCGGGGGCAATTGTTCGAATTTCTTCCGATATGCCTGCAATTTTTCCAGCCATGTGCCAGTTTTTTTTATCGCGTTGCAGCACAAGCAATCCATTGCGCGCTCCAGCGTAAATAACATCTTTTTCTGTAGGTTGATAAAAGCAATACGTCGCGACCGGTAATTTGGCAACGAACTCAGCCTTTTTTTCCCGGACGCCAAAAATACCATTGGCAGCGCCAACGAATAATAAATCTTCAGATGAATGCAGGGACCAAACCTGTTCGGCAATGCCTGCGACCGGCTTGAAACGAGGGAGAAAATTTTTTCCGGAATCAATTTGGCTGTGATCCAACATCTCATCCGCATAAAAAAGGCCGCGATTCGTGCCTACAAATAATTTTCCGTTGTGACGCGTAACCGTGTGTGGCGTGCCATCAATACCAATCCGTTGATCAAAAATTGAAAATGGTGAGGAAATCTCTGCCCGCGAAATACCGTTATTTAAAGATAACCACAGCGCCTTTTGCCGGTCTTCGAAGACAAAATGGATTTTATTGTCAGGCAAGCCGTGTTCTTTACTTAGAAGCTGCCGGATTTGTCCACGGCTGTCAAGTACCACCAATCCGCCGCGAGTCGTCGCAAGCGCCCACCTGGATTCTTCACTTGAAAGCCGGACTCCATGGTACAATCGGTTTTCACTGAAAAAGCCGTCGGCTGCCGTTTTGAAACGCGTAATTCCTGTACCATCGTACACATAAATTCCGTTAGTACGCGTACCGAGAAAAACTTTCGAATGCACTCCAAATGGCAGAATAACGTACATTGTCGTGTTGGAAAATTGCTCCCCACCAGCGATAAGTTGCAGGCTATCCCCATTCAAAGTTTGCAGGCCCACACCCTTTTCCAAGACAAAAACTGTATCCCGGACAGCAGCCAAATAACCATAGGATGTTTTCGTTTCCCAAGATTTCAGGTCTGCTCCATTCCACCGAAATATATTATTCCCAGATCGAAAATAAATTCCGTGAGATGTGGCACAGATTTCCCAAATCATCGTGCTGAAAATTGTTTCATCAGAAAGAAATTTAGTGAGAGAAACATAAGCAAATTGACCGATTGAATCTGGCTGTAAATAGCCGAACTCACCTCGCCCGCCAACAAATATGGTCCCTTCATCGTCTATCGCCAACGAGGCGATTGTCAAGTTTTTGAATAATTCATGCTGTCGCCAATTGACGCCATCAAACTCGAGCAAACCGGCCGTATTGGCAAAAAATATGATTCCTTGTGAATTTTGGACAATAGCCCAATTTTGGGGATGAAATTCATAGTCTTTGGGAGAAAAATTTTGCAGAAAAGGCAACCCGATTGCAGGCTGGGAAATTGCTTGCCCATGCATTTGAGTGGAGGTGAATATAAATATTAATAACTGGAAAAAGAGATACTGTAGCCGTGCAATTATCGAAAGCTTTTTATTCATTGAGATGTTTTCCCGACCGCAGTTCAAATGAAAATACCATCCGCTTTCTGGAAATTTACAATTTATTTTTAACCGGGATCAACTGCCAATCTGGAAACCAAAATTTGTTTCATAATACAATAACGCGTTGTGTAGAATAGAAATTTTTTCTATTTATTCGTCATTTTGCTGGCGCCGGCCTGCGGCTCCGCACGATTTTAGCGGGAATCCAGATAGGATTAGACTGTAAAACGATGGATTCCGTCTAAAAGCATGACGGAATGACGAGAAAAGGTCGACTTGTGACAGATTAGATTGAATTCTGCACAACGGGTTACAATAAGAAATTCAACCTAAGAAGCCAACAAAATTAAAAAATGACCGGGAGAATCATTCTGTTTCAGAGCTAAAATGTCCTACGACGAGGTCAATTCCGGATTCAGCTTCATCCATTGCCTGTAAAATTTCTCGGAATATTATTTTACCGCAAATTGCTGAATCCCTATTGGTTGATTGTAGCTATTGAGCAATCGCACCTCATAATTGCCCGTTTCCCTGAAATTTTTCCAGGAATATGTCCGATAACCGTTTATATTTTTCTGAATCGAGACATCCTTTTCGCCAAGTATTTCTTTGGTGGAGGTATTCAGCCACTGCAATTTCAATACTTCATTGCGGGGCGCATTGACACGGGCCCAAACCCAAACTTGCCCTTTCTCAAAACTGTCCGTTGGCTCAACAGGCTGCATATTGTCCACGTCACGGCATGTAACAAATCCAATTTCAGAATCATCAATGAATGCCGCAGTTACCGCTTTAGCTGTTTGTGTAATCGTATTTTCCAAAGATTTGTCCTTGTTGGTCACTTTTGTAAGCGCGCCCGAGGCCAATTTAGCAACGGTTGTATCCGAATCTGAAACCATGCTGATGAGCGCTGCCGCTAATTCTGGTGGCACCTGATCATTTTCAGCAAGATGACCGATCACAACAATGGCTATTTTTCTTTCTTCGGGATTCTCGCTCACCAAATGAGTCATGAGACCGGTTGCCCGATCAGCAGCGAGCTGTTGCTCGTTATGCCGCTCCTGGATAATGTTGAAAGTGATACCGATAACTGCGATGACGATTGGGAGTAAAAGTTTTGAACCTATATCCACAAAATTTCGAGATCCTGCCATTTTACCCATCCTCCTTTTTAAGTGTTAATCGGGTTATTTTTACTTTTTGAATGTTTTGCTGTCAAGATTCCTGGCTTAGTGGAAATCTTAATGAATTTCTATTGTTAATCTGAAAGCGAAACATTAAATCGTCTCATGAAATTCAGTGCATCCGAATGGTGCAGCTGCTGCATATATGGAATTAAAACCTGTCTGTGGGTCGAAAGTAAAAATGGAACGTAATAATCCATCGGGCTATAAACATCTTCAAATCTTAGCAGGCCGCTGCAAATGCCACGTTCAATCTTACCCATGCGATAAAACAACCTGTCAAAACTTTCTCGGACGAACACGCCTTTTGATGTAAGTTCAGTATTATTGATTACATCAAGTGCAGATTGCACATTAGCGTGGGTAATCCTTGTTTTCACTCCCCCGATTAAATAGTCATAAGCCGCCCAATCTGTCATCCGCAATGCATTAAATGCTTGGAAATCGTTAATAAACAGATCATCCTGCAATTCTGCAGCAAGTTTTGCCTGACTCCACCGCAACTCGCTTGCCCGTTGATTTGTACTATCATTCAATGATATGATCAGCACGATAGCTGAAATAAGTCCGCCGAAAATCGCCACCAATTTTGCCAGCTTTTCCATTACTAATCCTGCCGACACATTTTTATCGAAATCGTGTGACTCTTCTGAATCTGAATACGCCATATTTATCCTTCGCTATTCCATAAATTCTTTTATAACGTGATTTCGATGTAAGCACAAAATGAATATGAAATAAGTCATCCCGGCTCGAGTGCCAACGATATGCCGGGGTCTCCCTGGCTAAACACTTAAAACTTTGTTCGAGTTAATCGTTTGAAATCCCGGTATTTTGCGTTGCAAAAACCGGGATGACGAGAAATATTTAGTGCAATTTCCTTATGCCGAACTCACATAATTTAGATTTAGTGACACTGCTTAAATTGAGAATACATTCTGTGGTGAATTAAGAGAATTGGCATGCCAGATTTCGCGGGGATTAAATTTCAGCACCGGATAACATGCAATCAAATTAAAATCGCAGCTTAGAACATTTCTTTAAATAGGAATTAATAATCTGGGAACGAGCAAAGTTAAACCAGAATCACCTCGCCGTTCTTTCGAAAAATTTATAACTAATATAAAATTATTAAATGAATTTTAATGCAAAAATACAAGAGAAATTAACCGGGAGGCCTCAAATTTAGCGAATTGATCGTTTTAATATTTGACTAAATATTGAAATTTAGTTTCTCGACAAATTCATGCTCTATCTAAAAGTGCATCTCCACGGCGTCGAAGACAGCATCAATACTTGCAGGCAGCGTTTTAGGTAAATTTGCATGGCCCGGCTTAAAATCCGGCAATTGTGATTGGTGATAGTGCTGTTTAAATTCACTAAATTTCAACCCGTGTGCCGTGGAAATAACAACCACGGAATCCGTTTGCTTTATTTCTCCCCGATCCCGAAGTTTTTGCGTGGCTGCCAGCGCCACTCCCGTGTGAGGGCAAGTGAACAATCCGGCCAAATCTCCCAGCGCGGCCGCATTGGCCAATTCCTCTTCACTCGCCTGCTCGACAATCCCGTTGAAAGATGTCAGGGTGCTGATGGCTTTTTCTATGCTGACAGGATTGCCAATCTGAATGGCGCTTGCTAATGTTTTTTGTGCGATCTGTGGTTTAAAATCCGTAAATTCCGATTTATAACTCTCGTAGAGGGGATTGGCATTTTGTGCCTGAGCACACACCAGTCGCGGTAATTTATCAATAACTTCCAAATCATACGCCATTTGAAATCCGCTGCCAATAGCTGAAATATTGCCGAGATTGCCCCCAGGCACGACCACCCAGTCTGGTACCTGCCACTGCATTTGCTGGGCTATTTCAATAGAAATGCTTTTCTGCCCTTCAATTCGCAGCGAGTTCATCGAGTTGGCGAGATAAATATCTTTGCTTTCGGTCAGTTGTTTGACGATGGCCATACAGCCATCGAAATCCGTGTCCAGCGAAAGCGTGAGCGCTCCATTAGCCAGCGGTTGAATCAGTTGCGCGACCGAGATTTTATTGGCAGGAAGCAAAACCACAGCCGGGATGCCTGCAGCCGCACAATAAGCAGCGAGAGCTGCGGAAGTATCACCGGTACTGGCGCATGCCACAGCGCGAATTTTCTGCCCGGCAGCCAGCATTTGTTTTACCTGCGAAACCAGAACGGTCATCCCCAGATCTTTGAAGGATCCCGTGTGGCTGTTGCCACATAATTTCACATATAAATTATCGATCCCTAAAATGTCGCCGAGACGTTTTGCAGCACATAAGTTAGTCCTGCCTTCCCACAAAGAAACGATATTTTCATCTTCCATCGCCGGATTTATCCATTCTTTTTTCCCCCAAATTCCCGAGCTCAATGGCAGGGAAGCTGCCCCGAGTCGTTTATCGAACAGCCGACGCCACTCCGCGCCGGCCACCTTTTTTAATTCATCCAGATTATGGTTGACTGATAGCAGTCCATCGCATTTCGGGCAGCGGTAAATTATTTGCTCGAGCGGGTATTCCCCCTCACACCCTGCAAAACATCGATAAACGGCGTGGAATTTATTTTTTCTCAGCATTGTTTGCTCCAAAATAGTATTGCACATTTCCTAAAATAGTGTACATTAATTCAGTGGTCTTATTTTCACCCATTTTCGTTGTCGACCGATTAAAATTAAGCTAACTATTTTTGCAAATGCATGGTAATTAAATTAAAAAGATATTCTTCATTTTTATTTTTAATCATCGTACATTATTGACTCCGTTTTTTTTTAATTAAAAATATAAGAATAAAATCATGGCTGAAAAAGATAAAATCATTATAAAAGGGGCGCGAGAGCACAATCTCAAAAATCTCGATTTGGAGATTCCTCGCAATAAACTTGTCGTCATCACGGGTTTATCAGGCTCAGGGAAATCGAGTCTGGCCTTCGATACAATTTACGCCGAGGGTCAAAGAAGATACGTTGAATCCCTTTCTGCTTATGCGCGGCAATTCCTCGGCTTGATGGAAAAACCGGACCTCGATTACATCGAAGGCCTTTCACCGGCCATTTCGATCGAACAAAAGACTTCAAGCCGAAACCCACGCTCAACCGTCGGGACAGTGACCGAAATCTATGATTATTTGCGCTTGCTGTTCGCACGCATTGGCAAACCGCACTGCCCAACTTGCGGTAAACCTATCGAACGGCAGACGGTGCAGCAAATTGTCGATGCCGTGCTCAGTTTAACCGAAAATACCAAGTTTCAAATTCTGGCTCCGGTCGTGCGCGGCCGCAAAGGCGAATACAAGGAGCTCTTTCAAAAAGCAAGAAAAGATGGATTTGTTCGTGTCCGGGTCGACGGTATCGTGCACGATTTGGCAGCTGATATTAAGTTAGATAAAAAACTAAAGCATGATATTGAAATAGTTATCGACCGGCTCGTCGTTTCAAGCTCGATGAAAAACAGATTGACCGACTCGGTCGAAACGGCTCTGCATTTGGCAGAGGGACTCGTGCTCATCGATGTTGTTGACGGGGAAGAACAGCTTTTTAGCGAGCATTTTGCCTGCAATGACTGCAATTTTTCAATGGAAGAACTGGCGCCACGCATGTTTTCGTTCAACAGCCCCTACGGCGCCTGCCCGGCGTGCAATGGTTTGGGCACAAAAATGGAAGTGGATCCCGAGCTCGTCGTCCGCAGCCCGCAACTTTCGTTGGCTGGAGGCGCATTGGATGTTTGGGGCGAAAAGCGGGATGGCTGGTATTTTACACAACTGAAAAGCGTGGCCAATGAGTATGGTTTTACACTGGATCAGCCGTGGCAGGAATTATCCGAAAAACAAAAAGAAACTGTGCTTTATGGATCAGAAGGCAGGGAATTACGGTTTAATTACGAACGCGGCGACGGCAAAGTAAACGCCCAATTCACAGGCAAATACGAGGGTGTGATCAACAACCTCGAAAGAAGATACCGGCAAACGGACAGCAATTATATTCGCAACTGGATTGAAGGATTTATGAATATCCACGCCTGTCCTGAATGCGAAGGCGCCCGATTGCGCAAGGAGACGCTGGCTGTTTTATTGCACGGAACCAGCATCCGCGAAGTGACACGCATGTCCATTCGTGAAGCAGATAAATTTTTTCAGGGACTTGATCTCACTGATCGCGAGCGCCACATCGTGCACCAAATTATGAAAGAAATTCAGGAACGACTCTCATTTCTTGTTGGTGTTGGCCTTGATTATATCACCTTGGACCGCACAGCCAGTACCCTTTCCGGCGGTGAAGCGCAGCGCATCCGTTTGGCGACACAAATCGGCAGCCAACTGGTGGGGGTTCTCTATATTTTGGATGAACCTTCCATCGGTTTGCACCAGCGCGACAATTCCCGTCTGATAAAAACGCTTTCCCACTTGCGCAATCTCGGCAACACCGTTATCGTGGTCGAACACGACGCCGACACGATGGAAGCCGCGGATTGGCTCATCGATTTAGGCCCACTGGCGGGCATCCACGGTGGTGAAATAGTGGCACAAGGGCCACCGGACAAGGTCAAAAAGAACCGAAAATCTTTAACCGGCGCCTATCTTTCCGGGCGAACATTCATCCACACCCCCCAAAAACGCAGGCCCGGAAATGATCAATTTTTGCGCATCATCGGCGCCCGAGGGAACAATCTAAAAAATATTGAAGTCGAATTTCCCTTGGGCCTTTTTACCGTAATTACCGGTGTTTCCGGTTCTGGAAAAAGTACACTCGTCAATGAAACGCTTTATCCGGCGCTGGCACGGCGAATCATGCACTCAAAAAAAACACCGCTCACGCATGAAAAACTGACAGGTCTTGAATTTATCGATAAAGTTATCGATATCGATCAGTCGCCCATCGGCCGTACGCCACGCTCCAATCCGGCAACCTACACCAACGTTTTTACGCCGATCCGTGAACTTTTCACACAAACGATGGAATCAAAAATCCGCGGTTACAAACCCGGCCGATTCAGTTTTAACGTTAAGGGAGGTCGCTGTGAAAGTTGCCACGGTGATGGATTAATCAAGATTGAAATGCACTTTCTACCGGATGTTTACGTGACCTGCGATACCTGCAAGGGAAAACGTTATAATCGCGAGACCCTCGAAATCAAATACCGGGGAAAAACAATTTCGGATGTGCTCGACATGACCGTTGAAGAAGGCCTGGAGTTTTTTGAAAATATCCCAACGCTCAAGCGAAGACTGCAAACATTATTTGATGTCGGATTGGGCTACATTCACCTCGGCCAGCAAGCGACAACGCTTTCCGGTGGAGAGGCCCAGCGCGTCAAGCTGGCCACCGAACTTTCAAAAATAGCCACCGGCCGCACCATTTATATCCTCGACGAACCGACTACGGGACTGCATTTTGATGACATAAAAATGCTGCTCAGTGTTCTGAACCGTTTGGTGGATAAAGGAAATACGGTCATCGTTATTGAGCATAATCTTGATGTGATCAAAACGGCTGACTGGGTCATTGATATCGGGCCTGAGGGTGGGGACGGCGGTGGGAACATCATTGCGCAAGGCACGCCGGAACAGGTTTCCGATACCAAGGGATCTTATACCGGCCACTATTTAAAACGCGAACTGGAGCGTTCGACTATCCTGCAAAATGGCAATAATTCCGGTAAGAAATGATGGCCAAGGAAAAACGCAAAAACAAATGGCTGGAGTGGCGTTTTACCCTGCTTTTTTTGATATTAGTTTCCTGCAAACCAGCCGCAGAACAAAATAAAATCACTATTTTTGCCGCTGCCAGCCTCACCGAAGTCATTCCTGCAGCCGTGACATCCCTCACCGAATCATTTCCTGAAACGCGATTCGTGTATAATTTTGCCGGTTCCTCAATTCTCGCCAGACAAATAATTGCCGGGGCAACGCCGGATATTTTTATCTCAGCAAACAGTGACTGGATGAATGAACTCGTGAAGCAAAAAATCATTGGTCAAGATGAACCTCTGACATTTTTGAGCAATCAACTTGTTGTCGTTCAGCAAAAGTCCACCAACACCACGTCGCAATCACTAAGAGATTTGCAGCGCAGCGATATACGATTCATCGCCGTAGGCGATCCGGATCATGTTCCTGCCGGAAAATATGCAAAATCAGCTTTACAACAAGCGGGACTTTGGCAAACTCTCAGCAAAAAAATTGTCGCAGGCCTGGATACGCGCGCAGCCCTGGCGTTTGTGGAGTCTGGAGAAGCGGATGTGGGGATTGTCTACCACACCGATGCAGTGGTCAGTAGGAGTGTAAAACTTGCTTTTGCTTTTCCGGATTCATTGCAGCCCACAATTAAATATCAAATTGCAGCACTGAACAAAAAGGACGACCGAATTAAAAATCTTGTTGAGCATTTGACAAACGCCAAAACAAGCAGGCAAATCTATAAGAATGCCGGATTTATTCTTCTCAGCCCATAAAACCGGTATTAAAAATGGCTGCTCAACCATCGTTTTTGAATGTATTTCTTCAGGAAAAATCGTATTTTCAATTTAAATATTTCTCATTCAACTCTGAAATAAATTTATCCATGGTTTTAAATCTTGACTCCAATCAGTGAAATTGTCCAGCTTTCGCTAAAAATAGCGCTTATTGCAACGCTCATCGATTTACCATTCGCTATCGCCATCGGTTGGCTTCTCGCGCGAAAAAGATTTTATGGCAAAATTTTGGTAGACACAATTGTCAACTTGCCGCTGGTGTTACCACCTGTCATAACCGGCTATTTTCTGCTCATCGTACTCGGTAGAAATGGGATTATCGGAAAATATCTATATCACTTTTTGGGTGTTTCTCTAAGCTTTACCTGGCAAGCCGCTGCAATCGCAGCGGCCGTTGTTGCCTTTCCTCTTTGTGTGCGTGCCATCCGTGTGGCAATCGAAAATATCGATCCCAAAATAGAGGAAGCCGCACACACGCTAAGAGCCAATCGCTGGCGTGTTTTTTGGCATATAACCTTGCCACTGGCATCCAATGGGATTATCGCCGGTTTGCTGTTGGCCTTTGCCCGTTGCCTCGGAGAATTTGGTGCCACAATTATGTTTGCCGGCAATATTGCGGGAGAAACACAAACAATACCGCTGGCTGTATTTTCGCTCGCGAATCAAACCAGGCGTGAGCCGGAAATTATCGTGCTTATTTGTATAGCAATTGCTTTCTCATTTGGTAGCTTGATCGTATCGGAAATGCTCCTGCGACGATGGCGAAATCCGGTGGAGCCCACCCATGAATAAACCGTTGATTCAGGCTGAATTTTCATTAAAATTAGGCCATTTTGCGCTCAACTTTTCCGCTGAAATTACCTGTGGTTTTACGGCACTTTTTGGTCCTTCCGGTTGTGGTAAAACGACGACATTAAAATGTATCTCCGGTTTGATTCGACCGGCAAAAGGATTTATAAACATTGGGGAAAAAATTCTATTCTCGAAAAATTCTGATATTTTTATAAAACCGGAAAAGCGAAAAATTGGCCATGTTTTTCAGGATAGCCGTTTATTTCCCCACTTGTCTGTCCGACAAAATTTGGTTTTTGGTTATGATTTAACTCCGGTCAATGAGCGGCGGTTCGATATCGGGCAAGTCATTGATTTTTTAGGGCTTTCACCCCTTCTCAAACGCGACCCTTCATCCCTTTCAGGCGGCGAAAGCCAGCGCGTTGCCATCGGACGCGCCTTGTTGGCCTCACCAATCCTTTTATTAATGGATGAACCTTTTGCCGCCATTGACCAACCAACGAAAATCAGCCTGTTAACCGCGTTAAAAAAAATCCACCAGCGCTTTGACATGCCCATCATTTACGTTTCCCACGATATCTCAACAGTGCTCAATATTGCAACTGAAGTGATTTTAATGAATAATGGCAAAGTGGAGGCGACCGGATCTCCGTTTGAGGTTTTGGCCAATTATTTTTCATCGAGCATGCTTCCGAACAATATGCTGCAGAATATATTTAAAGTTCGGCTTGTCGAGCAGGATGAAAGAGCACGGACCAGTTTGGTAGAATCGAATGGCGTCAAATTTGTTTTGCCCTATTTCGAAGATATACCCGAGGAAGATTTTTTTTTGGATGTGCCGGCATCAGAGATTATTTTAGCCACAAAAATGCCCAGCGGTCTTTCTGCTCGAAATATTTTGCCCGGAAAGATTTCCCAGATTCAACGCATTGGAGAACGCATTTTTATACAGGTGGATGCAGGGATTCCTGTGTGGGCAGAAGTGGTTGAAAAAACGCGGGACAATCTCAAGCTGAAAAATAATCTTAAAGTTTACCTCGTCATCAAAGCAACAGCTTTTAGACGCATTACCTGATTATTTACAGGGGATTGGGGTCTTCACTCTGTAATTTTGCTGGCAGCTCATCGTCGATGGCGTCGAGGTCTTCCTTCTTTTCCTCCCGTGATTGCTGGATCATGCTCCAGATCAGCAGCGCCAGGCCAAGAGTTATCGCCATATCCGCCACATTGAAGATAGCTGTTCGAATTGTGCCAAAGCCCACATTTAAAAAATCCACAACGACGCCATCACGATACAAACGATCGAGAAAATTGCCCAACCCACCACCAAGGATGAAAACAAATCCATAAAATTGAACCGCCATTTGGTGCCGGTTTTTGATGAGATAATAAGCGAGAAGGAGCAGAAAAATACCTTGCCCCAAACCGAAAATGGCCCAACGCCATGCTTCAGGGAGATTGGCGCCAATACTAAAAGCCGCACCGGCATTTTCTGCATATTGGAGTCGAATAGTATCATTTATAAATGAAATTTTATGGAAACGGGGTAGATTTTCGTGTGCGATCGTTTTTGTGGCTTGATCAAAAACCAGGCAAACAACAATTATAAAAATTGATAGAAACATCCTGTTAGGAAATAATTTTTTAGGCAATATCAGACTCCAACAACACTGGCTTTATATTTAGAAAAATTTCGTTATTTTGAAGAACACGAAATATAAAGATTAATTGCCAACCTGTCAACCTAAATTGATCAACTTTGGTCATCAGGCTTAATTCATAGCCAAGTATTGGATTTTAAGTGTTCCAGGGTGAGATTAATTATTCTTACTGAATTCGAATTTGTGATGAATCGTTCGATTTGCCAAGATAGTCACAGTTTTTTGCAAAGACGAAAACCCGCTTAACCGCGCTTCTATTGTATATTCACCCACTGGCAGGCTAAGAGTAGAAGGAGCTTGCCCCCTGATTTCATCATCAATAAAAATAGCTGGAAAGGATGTCCGCTCACGGTCATTTTGTGTGACAATTGCAGCTGTAATCAATATTTTACCAAAGCCCTTGCTTGCTTTCAATTTATCCAACTTGAAATTGAGTGAGGCTGTTTGATCCGTTTGAATATTTACTGTTTTTTTAGATTTTTTATACCCATTCCGCCCTAATTCAACCGTATACAGGCCAATATCAATATTATCCACTTGATGCGGTGTTTTTGAACTGAGCAATTTGCCGTCGAACCAAATATTAGCCTGGGATGGGGTTGAATTAATTATCAAACTTCCGGCTGATCGCTGGAGCATGAACTCCAGCTTTTCACTTCTCGGTCGTAAAAACAGGATTGTGTCTATTGAAGTAAAGCCCTGTTTTTGTATTTGGATATGATGCGGGCCAGGTTTAATTCTGGTCAAAACAGCTGGTGTAGTCGCTTGCTGTAGAATATCATCGATAAAAATACTGGCATCTCCGGGAGTAGATAAAATATCTAACGATGAAAAGGAGCCGGGTCGCACAATGAGTTCGGGTGTCAACCACAATGTATCATTGCGTGGTACCTTAATTTCAGTGTACCAGGTTTCGTAGCTTGGAAGTTGGAGCAATATTTCATGCTTGCCCGGGCGCAAAGGACCGACAAGAGAAGGCGTAACTTCTGCAAGCTGTTTTTCATTAATTCGAATGTTTGCCCCAGACGGCGCTGAATCAATGTACAGATATCCCTTGCTGGTGTAATAATAATTATAGACCAAATAAACGATCAAGCAGCCTGCAATTACCAGCACTATTTTTCTTATCCGGCCCCATCCAAAGGACCTGGTTTCGGTAATTTTTTTTATCTGGCTCAGCATTCAATTTTCTCCAGAAAAAATAAATCCCAATTTAAGAATGATACACGCGTTCTGAAAATTTTGAAACCACTTTGTTCAATAGACAAAATATAAATTTCTTTTAAGACGCTATAATTTATTATCTTATATAGAATTGACCGCATTGCCAATCATTGGTAAATTACCTGAACGAACTTTTGTCCATCGAAATATCTCAAAACAAATTAATCGACAGACCAGGAGTCCCGGCTGCTTGAAATTCTTTTCAATTAGTGCAATTTTGTAGGGATGACATTTTTCCTTATAAAACAAAAGACACAAGGAATAAATCCTAATTTATCGACAGGAAAGAAGATCTGGCTGATATGTAAATATAGCCAATCAGATTTTGATTAGTAAAAAAGCTCTTTTCTAACGATTCGATATCCTAAAAATATCAATCTCTGTGAAATATAAATATAACTATTCCCAATTGAAAGAGTAATTCACATAGTATGTAGCTGTCATTTTATTAAATTGAAGAAATTATTTAGCCACTTCTTCACTGAAGTGATAATATTTTCGAAGAATTCGTAAAAACACATCCCAAATTATAAAAATCATGCCCTATATTTACCTGTGCCTCCGCAAAATCTCATCAAGATAGAGAACAAATCGCACGCTTTTCACTTGATAGTTTAAAGGACTTGTTGTATTATCGAGGTTCATATTTTTTTGCTCAGATCGGTGCATATTTTAGCTTTATAGATCGCCTCGTTTTAAAAATTTGTAAATAATTGTTTTTAATGATAAAAATCATCCTCGCACGACTAACTATAACTATTCGAAATCATAGTTTTGAATTGAAGGATTACCCGTTTTATGAATGAAAGGATCCTCCATGAATGAAATATCTCAGCTTGATATTCAATGCATAAACACCATCCGAACTCTTTCAATTGATGCCATTCAAAAGGCCAATTCCGGTCACCCGGGTTTACCGATGGGTGCGGCACCGATGGCCTATGTTCTCTGGGACCGCTTTCTCAAGCACAATCCTAACGATCCCTCCTGGCCAAATCGCGATCGGTTTATCCTGTCCGGAGGGCACGGTTCAATGCTTGTTTACAGTTTGTTGCATCTGAGCGGCTATGATCTTAGCCTGGACGATCTCAAAAATTTCCGGCAATGGGGCAGCAAAACACCGGGACACCCGGAAACAGGTGAAGTGCCCGGCGTTGAAACTACAACAGGGCCACTGGGACAGGGATTTGCCAATGGCATTGGGATGGCTATTGCTGAAGCGCATCTGGCAGCAATTTTCAATAAACCCGGACTGGATATTGTAGATTTTTATACCTATGCCATTCTTGGCGATGGCGATTTAATGGAAGGCCTGAGCGCTGAGGCCGCCTCGCTCGCAGGTACATTAAAATTAGGGAAACTCATCTATTTTTACGATGACAATCATATAAGTATCGAAGGTGATACTAAAATTGCATTTACCGAAGATCGCGTCGCGCGCTTTGATTCTTATGGCTGGCACACCCAAACCATTGAATACGGGAACGATCCCACCGCATTCTTTGATGCGATTAAAAATGCAAAAAATGTCACGGACAAACCATCGTTGATCGCAGCACGCACGACCATTGGCTGCGGCGCACCCAATAAAGCCGGAACGGCTTCGATCCATGGCGAACCCCTTGGCGCCGAGGAAATTAAAGCAACAAAACGCGCCCTTAATTTACCGGAAAATGAAGATTTTTATATCGCTGATGATGTACTCACCTCTTTTCGAAAGGCTGTGCAACGCGGCTCCGCCCGACAACAAGCGTGGGAAAAACTATTTGCAGAATATAAAAATGCCCACCCAAAGTTAGCCGCTGAGTTCAATCGCCGACTTGCCGGTGACCTCCCGTTGGATTGGGCCGCCACAATTCCGGATTTTCAAGCTGACACGAAAGGAACTGCAACGCGCGCCAGCGGTGGACAGGTTTTGAATGCAATCGCTGACAATATGCCGGAACTTATCGGAGGATCCGCTGACTTAGCGCCAAGCACAAAGACGCTGATGAAATGCAGCGGTGATTTTCTGCCAGGTGGATATGAAAACCGCAATATGCACTTTGGTGTGCGCGAAAATGCGATGGCGAGCATTTGCAATGGGATAGCATTAACCAAAATGGTGCGGCCCTATTGCAGCACTTTTCTCATCTTTTCTGATTATTTACGCCCATCCCTGCGGTTGACCGCACTGATGAAATTACCCGTGCTGTATATTTTAACCCACGATAGCATCGGCGTCGGTGAAGACGGCCCAACACACCAGCCGATTGAACATTTTGCTGCGTTACGCTCCATCCCCAATGTCACATTCATTCGCCCGTGTGATGCAAACGAGGTCGCCGTAGCCTGGAAAACAGCGATCGAAATAAAAACCGGCCCGGTGATTTTAGCACTGACCCGGCAGAACCTGCCTACGCTTGATCGAAATAAATATGGCGCTGCCAACGCCACCCAAAAAGGTGCTTATATTTTGCAAGAAGCAGAAAATAACAGTCCCGAATTAATATTGATCGCAACTGGCAGTGAGGTGCATCCGACGCTGCGGGCAGCGGAAATATTGCAGAATAAAGGCGTGGCAACGCGTGTTGTCAGCATGCCCAGTATGGAATTATTCGAAGCGCAACCGCATGATTATAAAAATGAAATTCTGCCAGCAACAATTAAAAAACGTGTGGCCATCGAAGCAGGCATTTCTCAATGCTGGGAAAAATATGTTGGTGACGCAGGCACAACAGTAGCAATTGATAATGAATTTGGTAAATCCGGTCCTGCGAACACACTTTTTGAAAAGTATGGTTTTACAGCAGAAAATATCGCCGCGAAAGCTTTGGAAATTCTTTGATTATCCATTGTTATAAAATCACTGTTTAACAATGGGATTTTCTCTTCAATTTGCATAAAAATGCACTAACGCCAAGCACCAATAAAACCTGCTTTTTGGCACATCATTTTGCTGCAAAAAAATAAATTTATCAGCAATAATTTTATTGACAAATGAGATTATTTTGCGTACTATCCGTGTGTTTTAAGACCCAAACAAATGTTACCAAAGCTAATAATTGAACAGTATATTCAAAAACAGGGCTCTTATGGAAATGGTTTGGAAAGAGTTTGAACAGAATATTATTACTCATTCCGCGGCACATCACTTGACCGCCATCAGTGATTTGTTGGATAAAAATGGCTATGCCCGGGTCACCGATGTGGCCAGAACACTTGACATAACCCGGGGAAGTGCATCAATAACTTTGAAAGCCTTAAAAGAACGCGGCCTGGTAACAGAAGACGAAAATAAATTTTTACGGCTCTCAGAATCCGGGGCCTCGATAACAAAGGTTATTTATCTGAAGCGCCGCGTTCTGACAAAATTTTTCAAAGATATTTTAAAAGTCCCGGAAGAAACAGCGAATATCGACGCCTGTAAAATTGAACACCTCATCAGCACCAAAACAGGTGAAAAACTATTATCGTTTATGAATTTTTTACTGAATGACCCGAAAAAAGCGCAAAAATTATTGGATGATTTTGCCAACTTTCGTCATAAATGTGATGAAACAGAAAGTTGTGAAGTTTGTGAACTTGACTGTCTTTTGGCCGATAAAAAATTAATCGGCAATGTTTTAAGATAATAATTTAATAACAGGAAACCGAATCGGAACCGGAAAGTTGTGCTGGTTTAGAATACGGAATAAGGAAATAAAATATGACACTGGATGATTTAAACCCTGGCGAAGAGGCCGTCATTAGCGGCTACGCAAACGAAATAACCGATGATTTCCGCTTGCTTGAAATGGGATTGATAATCGGTAGTAAAATTAAATTTATAAAGAACGCTCCATTCGGAGATCCCATACAGGTTCGATTAAGAGGGTACGACCTCTCTCTCCGTCGAAACCTGGCAAAGCGTATTTTGCTATCAAAGCCCTTTCTGACGAGTTAAATTTAATGGCCGAAGTTTTTCATAATCAGCAGCTTGCCAGTTCAAACGAAAAAAAATTAAACATTGCACTCGTTGGAAATCCGAATTGTGGGAAAACGACTCTTTTTAATGCCCTCACCGGGCTGCGCCAAAAGGTGGCAAATTATCCCGGTGTTACGGTTGAGCGAAAATTCGGGGATTTCGCCGATTCCGAAGGGACAAAATTCCGCTTAATCGATTTACCCGGCCTCTACAGTATCGCCTCCCGCTCTCTTGACGAAAAAATTGCCTCCGATATTATCACCGGATCATCTCCGCACGAACCACCTCTCGATTTAATTATCGTCGCAGCCGATGCCACAAATCTGGGTCGTGGCCTTTTTTTGTGCAGCCAAATTGATGAACTTGGGATTCCCATTATTCTCGTACTCAACATGATGGATGTGGCCGAAAAAGAGGGCATTAAAATAGATGTCCAGGCGTTGTCAGAGAATCTGCAAATTCCCATTATTCCTGCTGTGGCCAAAAAAGAAATTGGTATTCCCGAGCTTAGACAAGCGATTACGACCATTAAAAACCAGAAAAAAAATCCGCAGAAAACCGGTTTTCTCTTTTCAAATATTGAAAAAAATGGTGTCGTGAAACCGATAATTTCCTGGTTTGGCAACGCACACAAGATGTCTGCAAAAGTAGCGCTCATCGAAGCCTTGAAAGTCATCTCGGATGATAAATCTTTACAAAGATGGACTGCCAATTCAGGCGATCACGAACTAAATGGTCTCGTGCAAAAAGCGCGAGAATCCTTCTCTAAAAACACCATCCCGTGGGAACAGGTTGAAATTCAGGCCCGGTACGACGCAATAGATAAAATTATAAATAAAGTCGTCATTCACCGACCGAATCCGGAACCGTCGTTAAACGATAAAATCGATCGTTTTTTAACACACAAAATTCTCGGCCCAATTATTATGTTTTTGGTATTAAGCGCCATTTTTCAGGCTGTTTATTCATGGGCAGAAGCACCGATGGAACTTATCGAAAATTCAATTGCCAGCACCGGGGAAGTTGTTCGGCACTATCTACCGGCAGGCATGTTGCGTGATTTATTAGTCGATGGTGTGATTTCAGGCGTCGGGGCCGTACTCGTCTTTCTTCCCCAAATAATGCTCTTGTTTTTATTTGTTTCAATTCTGGAAGACAGCGGGTATCTTTCACGCGTTGCATTTATTTTAGATCGGGCGATGGCGCGAATTGGGCTGAGTGGGCAGTCGGTAATTCCATTATTAAGTTCATTTGCCTGTGCTATTCCGGGAATAATGGCGGCCAGAACCATCCACAACACCCGTGATCGACTGATAACGATTTTAGTGGCTCCGTTTATGAGCTGCAGCGCCCGGCTCCCCGTTTACACGTTAATGATTGGCGCCTTCATTCCCAATATTTGGTTTGGTGGATTTTTCTATTTACCGGCGCTCACTTTATTGGGCATGTATTTTCTTGGAATCGTAATTAGCATTTTATCCGCATCTCTTTTGGGTAAATTTGTAATTAAAGGTCAATCATCCAATTTTATTATGGAACTACCGCCATACAGAATCCCTGTTTGGCGTTTTATTTTCTTGCGTGTTTATGAGGCAGGAAGCGCATTTGTTAAAAACGCCGGCAAAATCATTCTCGCAATATCAATCATCTTGTGGTTTTTGGCAACATTTCCACGCACTGATTCTGCAAATAATTCAAATAATATCGATCAGACTTACGCTGGACAGCTTGGTCACTTCATTGAACCGGCCATTCAACCATTGGGTTTTGACTGGAAAATCGGTGTCGGATTAATTACCTCCTTTGCAGCCAGAGAGGTAATGGTGAGTACCCTGGGTACACTCTATAATATTCAAGATGCCGACGAAACATCAATCGGGCTGCGGGATGCGATGAAAAAAGATAAAAACGATATTACCGGCAAGCCGGTTTTTACCCATTTGACAGCTTTATCGCTGATGGTATTTTTCGTTCTTGCGTGCCAGTGCATGTCTACTTTGGCAATCATTCGCCGGGAAACAAACACATGGCGCTGGCCGCTGGCTTTATTCATTTATATGCTCATATTAGCGTATTCCGCATCTTTCGTCCTTTATCAAACAGGTTTATTCCTGGGATTTACGTAGAGGGAATAATGATTCAAACAATTATTGCATGCTTATTGTTAGGTTGGGCTTTTGTCTATTTCATCGTAAAAATGGTTTACCCTTTTGTGAGCAAGCAGAATAAATCGGCTTGCAACGACTGTGTAATTAGTCCCGCAAACAGACCAATTAAAAAACAAAAACCTGAATCATCAGAAAAAAAATCAGCCACAAAAGTGATAGTGAACGCCCGACCATTTTCACCGGACACCAAATCAAGCTTTCATTGATTCAAACTGAAAAACATTTCTTCGCACAAATTTGAATAGCCGCCCGCTTAGCCAACAAACTACAGCCGGTAAAATATATTTCTTTTGTTTTCCCCGGGATTCTTCTGTATAATTTATTTTCTTTATCACAATAAACACTCCCGCAAATGGAAATCCGATGAGACCCTGGCCAACTGAAAATCCTCCTTTAATTGGAATTATAGATAATATCCGCAGCCTGCATAATGTTGGCGCTATCTTCCGCTCCGCCGATGGCGCGGGTTTTGGCGGCCTCATTTTATGCGGCATAACAGCCCAACCGCCACGGGCTGAAATTCGCAAGTCCGCACTGGGGGCGGAAGATTTTGTACCGTGGAGATACGAAAAAAACACGGCCGACGCAATTAAATCGTCGCGCGAAGCAGGGTACAAAATCGTTGCATTGGAATGCAATTCTTCAAGCAAACCGCTCGCAGAATTTATGCCCGGAGAAAAAACGGCACTCGTCACCGGCAATGAGTTTTACGGATTAAATGACGAAATTCTGCAGTTGTGCGATGAGGTGCGCGATTTGCCGATGCGGGGAGAAAAAGTGTCCTTAAACGTCAGCGTCGCTTTTGGCATTGCGGCTTACGAACTGGCAAAACATTTTGACAACAAATAACTGGCTGCGGCTCTGGAATTCAATGAAAAACTTAAAAATACCAAATACTTATTTCATAATTTTTGCCATCACAGTTTTTGTGGCGATTGCAACCTGGATTATCCCCGGTGGTGAGTATGATAAAGTTCAAAAGGCTGGTAAAAATGTCGTCGTTGCCGACTCCTTTCATAAAGTTGAATCACAGCCGCAGGGTATTGGCGCCGTTCTCCGAGCGCCTATAAATGGCTTCGTCAGTGCGGCCCAAATTATTGCATTTGTGCTCATTGTTGGTGGCGCATTTTCAATAATCCAGCGAACAGCCGCCATTGATGTCGCAATTACCCATCTTGTGCGTGCCCACGAAAAAATTCCAATAGTCCGGATTTTACTCATCCCTTTGCTCATGCTGTTGTTCTCTGCCGGCGGAGCGGTATTCGGAATGAGCGAAGAAATCATCCCGTTTATTCTCATATTTGTCCCCCTGTCCCTCAAACTCGGGTACGATTCAATCACCGGAATTGCAATACCCTACGTCGGCGCCCACATCGGATTTGCAGCCGCCTTTCTCAATCCTTTCACAGTGGGAATCGCGCAGGGATTATCTGACCTGCCGCTCTTTTCCGGATTGGAGTTCCGCTTCGTTGTTTGGGTTATATTTACAATTATATCCATACTTTATGTGATTCGATACACAAAAAAATTAAAAATTAATCCAGCTGCAAGTATCATGTTTGCTGAAGACGAATTACACCGGGGCCAGCTCGAAAACATGGAGGGCGAAGACAATCAGAAATTTCGCCGGCGGCATAAACTCGTGCTCGCCGGATTTGTCCTGGGAATGGTGCTGCTCGTTTTTGGCGTATTAAAATATGAATGGTACATCGAAGAAATTGCTGCGTTGTTTTTCGGGCTGGGTATTGCGATTGCCATCGCCGGCCGGCTTTCCATCAGCGAAACCACCGATGCGTTTATTTCCGGGGCAAAAGACCTGGTGGGAACGGCATTAATTATTGGCATGGCGCGTGGAATTTTAATCATCGCACAGGATGGAATGATAATCGACACGGTGCTTTTTTCACTCTCTGCAAAAATTGGCAGCGATTCGCCCATTATTTCTTCACAAATTATGGTGCTGGTGCAAACGACGATCAATTTTTTCATTCCCTCCGGCAGCGGGCAGGCGGCGCTCACTATGCCAATTATGGCTCCACTGGCAGATTTAGTCGGCGTAAGCCGGCAAACTGCCGTTCTTGCTTACCAGTTTGGCGATGGCTTCAGCAATATGATTTACCCAACCGCACCCGTTTTAATGGGTGCTTTATCGCTCGCGAAAGTACCGTGGCAGAAATGGGCAATCTGGATTTTGCCGCTGCAAATAATTTTTATCATCGCAGCGATGCTGATAATGATTCCTGCAAATCAAATTAATTGGTAGAAAACGAGAAATAATTGCAACTTGATCGACAGTTCTGTATTATGATTTTATAAATTGGCAAAATCAGTTGACGAGAATGGAGAGGTGAAAGTGGGGAAAGATTTAATCGGAATACTGCTTGGTTCGATGATTTTTCTCATCTTTATCGATTTATTTGAAATCTGGTATCGTAAATTTTTGCATAAAACCGGATTGCCACGGCAGATAATTCGCACAATCATTCAATTTAAATGGGTTGTTCTGGCTTTCTTATTTTGGAATGCACTGTACCGCTACTTCCTGCCCGAAGAATTTTCGTACTCCTATCTTCTTTTCGCCCTGTTTGTCTACTCACTTCGTGGACTTGCAGCAGAAACTTTTCGCAGCGACGACTGAGCCATGCCTCGCTGCAAAAATTCGTCTATGTTTTCAGCAGCAATGAAGTCACCATTCACTGCCAATGTCCGATCCGGCCAAGGCATATCGTGTAAATAAGCCAATGCTTCCTGCCAGTTCCCGGCCCAGAAATCATCGTTGGAAATAAAAACACTGTTTGAATACGCCTGCAAGCCATCCATCAAAACTTTGCATTCGGAGAAATCAGCCCGATCCGTATAAAGCAATGGTTTGTTGTGCGCAATACAGTCCGCAACAATGCCGAATCCTGGCTTCGAAACTACAAAATCAACAGCATTTATTAACTCTGCAAATGGTAACTCATCTTCGGCAACGGTACGAAAATTCGAATAGCTTTCAACTTCACCTGAAAATACGAAGGACACATTTTTCATGCTTGCCAGTTTATTTAAATTTAGCCGTGCCCGGTCGGCCTGCCGCAACGCCACCAGCACTAATTTATGCCCCGGACTACAATTGAGAGATCCACGAATATCAGCAGATTTTCGCTTGGCTTTTTTACAAAGCAACGGGATTTCGACGGACCGTGGAAATGCGGGCATATCACCATGAAATGGCAGTTTCAGCAACAAATCAGCTCTTCGATAATATTTTTGAATTTTCCAAATATGCCGTTTAAATCCCGGAAAAGTTTTTAAATAGGCGCTATAGATCCAATCCCAGGAAAAATTACCAATCGCAATGGATCGGATTTCAGCCCGGTGTGCGGCTTCAAATGCCAGTGGAGGAATGTCACCAATCACCAATCGAATTTGATTTTTCTGTAAAAAGGCAATCTCATTTTCAAGCCATTCATTCTCACAGGCAAAAAAAGAATCTAAACTTTGCAACGTTGCCGGAATGTCTACTTTGTCAAAACTCTGCTGGATTGTGCCAACATCATTTTGCACCGGATAGTGAATATAATTGCTATTTAATGAGAGCTTGAACAGCCAGGATGGCGCCGCCGACCGGATATGAAAAAAAACGAAAGGATTGCGTTGAGAACAGGCATCAATAACAGCACATGACCGCACAGCGTGTCCATAGCCGTGCCCTGTTATGTAAAAAGCGACATGTTGCATGTGAACTCATTTTAAATTTAATGGTAATCAAAGGGGGTGGTGCTAAAAATAATAAACATTTTTTGTTTTCCAAGCCACGCTTTTTTATTTTTTTCTTCAAATAAAATTATCATCTTAATATTGTGAATTCAATGGAAATCAATGCTTGGGCTCAATAAATTTTGCGACAGTTTTCAGGATGAATATGCGAATTTCTGTCGTTATAAAATCTCCACATTTTTTATTAATTGCAGCTCCCCGATTCAGACATTTCCACACAAAAACATTTAAAACTGACAACAGGAAAACATCGATGCGAAATCCAAAGATCGCATTTCAAGGCGAAATTGGCGCTTACAGCGAGCAGGCAGCGCGATCATTTTTTCAGCAGGAGATCGCTTTATTTCCACAACCAACATTTAAAAAATTATTTCAATCATTGGCTTCCGGCGAGTCCGAATATGCCGTTGTGCCAATTGAAAACTCGCTTGCTGGAAGCGTGCACGAGAATTATGATTTTTTGCTCGAATACAAACTGCCTATTGTCGGCGAAATAGTTTTACATATTTCGCACAATTTGATGGCCTATCCGGGCGTAAAAAAAGAAATCATCCGTCGGGTAATTTCACATCCACAAGCGCTGGGACAATGCCGTGTTTATCTGGAAGAATGGCCCAACTTGCTCATCGAACCGGGATACGACACCGCAGGCAGTGCGAAATTGGTGCGCGAAAAAAAACTGGTCGATACCGCCGCTATCGCCAGTAAACAAGCCGCCGGAGATTACGGCCTGGAAATTATTGCTGAGGCAATCGAAAGCAATCACCAAAATTACACGCGCTTTCTTATTTTAGCAAAAGAAGCGCAACCTCCTGAAAAAGGCGGAAAAACATCTATCGTATTTTCAACCAAAGATATCCCCGGGGCGCTTTTCAAATCACTGGCAGTTTTTGCGCTGCGGGATATAAATTTACTAAAAATTGAATCCCGTCCATTGCACGGCAAACCATTCAATTATTATTTTTATCTCGATTTTGAGGGAAGCCTTAAAGAAGAAGCACAGAAAAATGCGATCAATCATTTAAAAGAAATAACGGCTTTCATCCAGATTCTCGGTTCTTTCAATAAAGGGAAAACCATCGAATAATGAGGTTGAATCAATGAAATTTTCTTCTGTTTTAGTTATTCTGGTTTTATGGGGTACAGCCCTATTCGCACACGATGACCGGGCACTGGCGCTTGACGATAAATGTGGTTTTGATCCCGTTGTCGCAGCCCACACTTTTGATATTTTAGGGCACGCCTGGGGTTACGGTTACGATACTTTGCTGGTCGATTTGCAAAAATGGCAACAGAGCCCCTACGTTAATATTGACTCCATCGGCGCGTCAACGCAAAACCGGGCAATATGGCTTGTGACAATCACAGATTCACTGGAATCGGTTACACCGCGCGTAAGAATTTCAATCCACGCTCGAACACATCCGGGGGAAGTGCAGTCTACCTGGGTAACGAACGAACTAATCGAGATCCTGCTGAGCGAAACCGAGCTTGGCAGGCGATTGCGGCAAAATTGTATTTTTAATATTGTGCCGATGTATAATCCCGATGGTGTTGAACTTGGCTACGCCCGGGAAAACGCCAACGGAGTCGATATCGAAAGCAACTGGTCGGCGACAAATCCTGAAAAGGAAGTCCTGGTTTTGCGCCAGCTCTTTGAAAAAAACATGACGGAGCTCAATCCCATCGAAATTGCGCTCAATATGCATTCTGCTTACATCTGTAAACGCTATTTTGTTTTTCACGATGCCGTGGGCACTTCGCAGGAATATGAGAACTTGGAACGCGATTTTATCGGCGCAATTCACGACCAGTGGCCTGAGGAAATTGAACCGTGGGATTATAGAATAACCTGGAAAACAGGCACACCTCTCGTTTACCCCGAAAGCTGGTTCTGGCTCAAGCACGGCGCAAACGTGGTGGCATTAACTTATGAAGATAAAAACTGCGATAGTGCGCAAGATTTTGATCTCGCTGCCGCAGCAATTACTGCTGGCATTGCTGATTATCTCCAGCTCCCGTTGGATCCAGCTTCAGTTCTTGAAAACGAAATCAGCCGAATTACTAAAAATAAAATAATCGTCTACCCGAATCCAATTCAGGCAAATGGCGTTTTTCATGTTTTTTACAATGGAGTCAATTCGGCACAAAAAATAGAACTATTTGATGTTCTTGGCCACACTGTTTATACATTTCAAATCTACGCCGGAGCTTCAGCCAGTTATTCCATGCCCACAACCGCGTCTGGTTCCTATTTTTTAAAATTTACCTCTGAAAATAGCCAGCACGCTGTTCCGGTAACTGTTTTGCACTAAATTTAAATCTATTGTTCAAAATAATGTGATAATATAAATTATCTATTCCGCGTTGTTTGTCACTCCGGTTTGCGTTTTACGCAATACCGGAATCTCCCGGAATCCTGGCTTGAATTCATGAGATCCCGGTATTTCACTCTGTGAAAACCGGGATGACCTGCACGGTAATTTCAGGCTAATGCAGTGTGAACAAGGAATTCTTCCCAATAGATTAATCTGAATATATTTAACAAATAAGTCCGTTTATTTAACCAAAATAGCGGTGTTCTTTTGATGGCTAAATCTAATATTGCAGAAGAACTCATTCGATTCAATTTCTCCAGACATTGGAAATCACGGATGCGCCGGGCGCTTGCATTGTCGTTCCTGGCCCATTTCTGTATGGCATTTATCTTTGCGGGACTCTTAAATTTAATATTTGACACTGAACCCGGCGCCGATCCGACAACCCTTGAATTTGTCTTCCTGCCAGCCGACGAAAATGACAACTTCATCACTCAGGCCCGGTTTAAAAAGCGTGGCTCGCCAAAAAATTCTCAAAGCCCAAAACAACACCTATCGAGCAAGGCTGTACAAAATAATTATACCGCTGAATCAGGAAACGGAGCGAAGAATATACCGGCTCATCCGCAATCAGCACTTCTACCACAAAATTCGATAGATTTTCATGAATCACCCGCATCTCCAGCAGTCAATGAACTCGATATTTCCAATCAGAAATCGGAATTGCGCAGCACTTTTGAGTATGCACCCGTTTTTCATGAGAGGAAAGATAGTCCTGATATTTTTGACAAAGATTATCAACTGCAATGGGCAACTTTACCTGTTTCCGTTGGCGAAAAGGAAAAAATAAATGACAAGCTGCACGATATCATTGAGGAATTAGCTGAAGCTCAAAATAAAGATACCGTTGTTTTTTGGGAATGGGAGAACGCGAATTATACTTTCGATCTCGACCATACCGAGGCGGAGAGCGCCATGGAACTCGATGAAATATTTGTCAAAATCACACGCAAACGAGATGGCATTTCTACCACTACTGCAATGCGAATGCGGCGGATGGCTTTTTCCCATTACGCAAAGTTTGTCGATTATTGGAATCCACTAATTGTGCTGCACGACGATGAATTTGACGGCCGATTTCATTCCAATTCCACATTTAATATTATGAATATTGGTAAACGTCCGAAATTTCGTGGCAAAGTTACAACGGCGTCGCACCAAATAAAGGCCTCCGGCACGCCTTACTTTTCGTTCATTACACAAAGAGATTCTGTTTTCCGTGCCGGTCTTGAAACGGGCGTAGGAACGATAAAGCTGCCCCGCTCCCTCAATATATCAGTTTCTGAAAATCCAGATTCGCTCCACTATTTATTTTCAGAGGAAACGTGGATTACCTTCCATTCTTCGGGGGAATTTTCCTGGAAAAAGAAAGGCGAGCCGTCAAGCAAGAGCAGGTACATTCCGAAGGAACCAATTACAATTGCAGGATTTAAAAAAGCCAAACTGCATTTGCGTGGCATAATTTCCGGGAAAATGATGGTATATTCTTCCGGGGATATCATTATCGATGGATCACTAACCTATAAAAAGAATCCGATGTTATCCAGCTATTCGGAAGATTATCTCGGTGTCGTTTCCGAAAAAGATATTATCGTGGCGGAGCCGAAAATTACCGGCCCCGGTGACCTGATTTTACACGGCGCCTTTTTCGCGCAGAACCGGTTCCGAATTCGAAAATTCTGGCACGAAAACAACAATGCAAAACTCCGAATTTACGGATCAATAACCGCCGGGTCCGTCGGAGCAACTGAACCGAGATATGGGACAAGAATTCAATTTGATAAAAGATTGGAACAGAAGCGGCCGCCGTATTTTCCGATGACCGACCGCTACGAGGTTGATGTGTGGGATGAGTTATGGCATACGAACATTGACAAGTAAAATCTGCCGGAGAATTCTCTAAATTCCCCAGCTTCAAATTATCCCTGACTTAACAGGTCGCGTAAGTCAATTATGCCGGCATTGGCCCGTGAAATGTAAGATGACATCACCAGCGAATAATTGGCAAAAAATCCAAAATCTGAACCATTGAGCACCATCGGGCTCCATACGGTTCGTTGCGTTGCTTCGAGCTCGCGAATAATTTGCAGCAAACTGCGTGTTGCATTTTTCTTTTTCAAAACTTCGGCGAAATCCACTTCGATCGCTCGCAGCAAATGGATGAGCGCCCAGCAGGTGCCGCGGGCTTCATAAAATACATCATCGATTTCCATCCACGGTGTTTTTACATCGAGTATTTCAGGTTCATAAGTCGATTGCTGTGCTTCCGCATCGCCGGCCAGATTTGTATTGATGCGCTCCTGGCCAACGCTGGCGCTCAGGCGTTGCGAAAGACTACCCAGCCGGTTGGCGGCCGTTCGCAGCCAGTCACGCAGGTTGTCGGCACGGGCAAAAAATTGTGTATTTCCATCCGATTTATCAGTCAGCTGTTGCAGGTATTTTTCCAGAGATTCAATTCCTTCTTCATATTCATTTTCTGCCGAGGGAAAAATCCATGAATTGCTATCGACATTAAACTGAGGTTCCGCTTTGGCGAGAAATTGATTCTCCACGGATTGTGTTTGTGCCCGGCTGATATCATTGCGCAACGCTTTGGAAAAATCTCTAATTTGAACTAAAACACCAAACTCCCAGCTCGGAATATTATCCATAAAAATACCCGGTGGCAAGATATCATTGCTGATATAACCGCCGCGTTTTTGCAGGATGGTCTCCGAAACATGGATGAGTGTATTCGTCGTGACGTACCCGGTTACAATCTGGGTGTTATCCGCATCAGCTTTACTTTTAGCAGTTTGATAAACGTCAAACATATCAGGCTCGGCGCTCCAATAAATATTGAGTGCGAGTGTAAAAACCAGAAGCGTACAAATGATTGCTAATATGAGCCATGAAAGGCTCCTTTTTGAGCGGGATTCTTGTGCATCGTTCGCCATTGCACAATCTCCTTCCTTTTTGGAAAATGGGGATGAAAAGCTGTGTGATTCGGTCTTATATTTTCCCGTTAAACGGTGGTATGTTATGATTGTTTCGTTTATTATAACTGACAAACAAAATAGAAAAAATGCCCTTAATTGCTAACAAAAAATCGATGAATTCGTTACGCTTTGTTTAAAAAACGATTGAACTGTCGGGCAATTTATTAGCCAATCCTGCACCGGTCGTGACGGAGTTAAGCATAGCGGTCACGGTCACCCGCCGTTGTGGAGTTTTAAGGCTATAGAGTAACTTGTCACTTAAAAAGAGCCGTTCGTTTATAAAAATCGCCCATAAAAACAACTTAAATAGGTGGATTATTTACCCACAGTAGAATGTTTAATAAACTCTGTTTGCAAAGATGTTAAATAATTCTATAATAAAGAAAATTATATTTTTTATTTGAATGGAGAATATCAATGATAAAGATTATAGCAATTTTATTCATTCTGCTCGTTTTTATCATCGGTGGCGCTTGCACCTCAGAAAATGGCCAGCAAACAAAACTGGCGAAACAGGAGAACTCACAAATTATTACTCAAGTTGCAACAGATCCCTGGGGTTTCATGCTTATGAGCCAGGAAGAAGTGGTTGAAAATATCAATTCACAGGGAACGACATTAATTTTGGATGTGCGGTCCACCGCGGAATTTACACAGGGGCACATCCCGGGCGCGGTTAACATTCCAATTACAGAAATAAATCAGCGGCTTTCGGAATTAAATTCTTACAAAGATAAAGAAATTGCTGTCGTCTGTTATTCCGGCGGCCGGACTGTTGCTTCGCTGCGTTTACTGAAAGAGGCCGGCTATTCCAACCTTAAACACATTGCCGGCGATATGCAAGCCTGGTACGCGGCACGACTGCCACTGGAATAAATCTGACCGATTGCCCTGTTTTGCTACAAGAGCCTTGTGGAGTTAATAAAAGTCACAAATAAATGGGCCAATTGAACTGCTTGCATAGGTAATTCATCTTACTTTCATTCACCAAAGATTTCAATAAAATTGGAAGGAAGTTACGCGATGGAAGTAATCCCCGTAGAAAATACAATCAATGCAGCGCATTTGTATTGTGAATCCACTATTAAAAAAGTATCACGGACCTTCGCTTTAAACATCGCCTTTCTGCGTGGAGATTTATATCGCAGTGTTTTGTATGCCTATCTTTTTTGTCGCATTGCGGATACGATTGAAGATACCACTTTTCATAATTTTGAAGACCAACGCCGCTTATTAGAACGCTATAAATCGTTCTTCACAAAAGCAACCATTCTCCAGCCACAGATAATGAACTGGATTGAAGATTTTCACAATTCGCCCAAAGATATCGATGGATCAAAGGACGACATCCAGCTGGTTAATAATACACAACTTGTTGTTACTGCCTACTCGGCGCTACCGTCGAAATTTCAAGAAGCCATCCGTGAATGCATCATTGAAATGTCAGGTGGGATGATAGAAGTTTTGGGTAGAAAATCGGCTGTTAAACAACGGTTGTATTTTTCCAGATCTATGGATGATTTAAATAAATATTGTTATTACGTTGCAGGAACCGTAGGAATCCTGCTCACCCGGTTATTTATGGAATCTTCCAAGGCTATTCACTTGTCCATTCAGCATATTCTAAAATCCCACTCTGTTTCGTTTGGACTGGGTTTACAAATCACCAATATAATTAAAGATTGTTGGGGGGATTACAAACGTGGATGGTGTTACATTCCCCGTGAAATGATGCAAAAAAACGGTTTTGAACCGGAAGATCTCTTTCTGCCACAAAACAGAGAACAAGCGCAGAAAACGTTAAATGCACTAATTTTAAAAGCTGCGCACCACCTCGACGATGCGCTTTCCTACAGTCTGGCAATTCCCCGGCGTCTTTTTCGAATTCGGATTTTTTGCCTGCTTCCCCTCTTTTTAGCTATCGCCACACTAACGGAAGCGAAGGATAATCCTGGAATTTTACTCGGGAAAGGCGTGAAAATATCTCGAAGCATGGTACAAAATATCGTGAAAAAAATAATGTTTCTCAGCTTCAGCAACAAAGCCTTACAAAATTATTATTCTCACTTTCGGATTAATATCGGGGAAGCCGGTGGTGGGTGATTTTCGGAGATTATAATATTCGTTTTGTGTCTATTCAAAATAAAAACTAAAGTCGATCCTGACCAATTTACCGCTTAGAAAATGTAAAACCAATGCTGATGGGGCATCCGCTTCCAATTCTTCATAGATCATCCGCCCGGCCTCCGAGATAGCCGGATTACCAAGCAAGGCCACAATTTGCTGTTCTGTCATTCCCATCTTTAAATCCCGCAATAATATTTTATCATCATCCAAAATAGAAAAATGGGTGACAAACTCATTTTCAGAATGAAGCGCACGGATTAATCTAAACTGATATTTCCCATATACCATTTGGGTGATTAAATCGTTCACCTGCGGATCGTATTTATTTATTTGAGAACTGGTTTTAACAGCAGTGGGCTGGCCATAAATATTTTGTATTTCTGCTTCAGTCAGGCTCGATACAACAGCATGACCTTGTAAAAACACCGTTTGCAACAAGGCCTGTTGATCAAGTGAATCGTATGTTGAATTATCCGTTGAGGGCAGGGAAGCAATTACACGAATCGAATGGAATGCAAAAAGAGCGCTGGCACATAAAACAAATTTCAAACCATTCATCATTTACTCCTTTTCATTTTAAATAATTTGAACGATGTAAGGCAATTTGAATGCCAGAATGCAAAAGGAATTAGCAAGAAGGAATTTGAGCGTGCGCCATTGAACAGGGGATTCCGTGGAGAAAAAGTGGATGAAATATATACAAATATCTTTAGACTGGATGTGTAATAATTACACAAGTGAGGATGCAAAGTTTACGCAACAGTGGAAATATAAATCACCACAAAACAAGGATCAAAACTAAATAATTTCAGTGAGTTCTGCAATGTTTGATATATAAAAATCAGCTTCAAATTCACGCAATTCCTGCTCCGGGCGATAGCCATAAATTACCGCGCACGTTGCCGTCCCGGCATTTTTACCAGCATTCACATCTGCCGGAGAATCCCCGATCATCAGCGCTGAATCGGGTGAAATTTCCAACTCGGCCAGCATAGCCAACAAAGCATCCGGGGAGGGCTTTGCCGGAAAGGGGCGCCCACCTCCATAAACTGCCGCAAAGTGTTTTTTTAGATCTAATTTTTCTAAAAGTTTGCTTGCCATTTTTTCATCTTTGTTGGTTAAAACTGCCAGTTTTAAGTGAGAAAATTGTTTTAAAATATTAACCACCCCCGGATAGGCAGCGGAGTAATCAGCGATATGTTCAAGATAATATTTAAAAAAATAATCCCGGTATATTTTAAGTTCTTCAGCCCGACAGTCCGGAAATACCCGCTGCAGAAGCACGGTAATGCCTTGCCCAACTTTATCGGTAACGTCTTCGATAGACATCGTGCTTCGCCCATATTTTACCAGAACCGCATTTACAGCATTCGTGATGTCCAGGCTCGTATCGACCAGCGTGCCATCAAGATCAAAAATTAGTGCCTTGAATCGGTTTCCCTTGTGCATATTTCACCAATCATGGAAAATCATCGGACTGAATTAGTCAAATAATTTACGAATCTCCTGTCGATTGGCAACTGGAATGTAGAAAATAAGTCGGGAGCGGCTATTTTGCACGGCGCGTATAGTGAATATTCCATAAATCCTTCCAGGTTTTCCCGCCATCGCTGGAACGCTGCCAATTCCAATCGAGTGCATTTTCGGTTATGTTTTCGAAAACCATCCGGGAAATAAAAGTCTTTCCATTTCTCTCAACGGGTTCCATTTGCAGCACCATTTTTCCATCTTCCACTTGGCCTTCAAAAAGCAAATATGCGCCTGAATTATCCACCCATGTTTGTTGCCACATCTTTTTTTGTGGATTAAAGACCGACAAGCTGCGTCCATCAAATTTCCCGCCGGGGAACGAAAAATTTTCTTCGATGACACAGGTTCCAAGAACTTTTTTAATTTGATTGGTCCCTGTTCCGGTCTGACCTTCCGGAATTCCCATTTGACCACCGGGCCAGGCCAGATCCCATGTGCCCAGCCAAAAATCAAACTGCCGTGACTCTTCGCTGGTACACGGTTTTTGGTTGGTTTGTCCGGTCACTACGGCAAGCGGCAAAACAAGGAATAGAAAAAGAAGTTTTTTAGCCATTAAACAACTCCTGCAGTCAAATTTAAATAGTCATAGCCCGTTGTGCAGAATTCAATCTGATTTGACAAAGATCGATAAATTTTCGTCATTCCGTCATGTTTTTAGACGGAATCCACCATTTTGTAGCCGAAATCAATTTGGATTCCTGTTAGAATCCCGCAGAGCCGAAGCGGGCGCCAGCAAAATGACGGATTAATGAGAAAACTTGCCCACTAACCTGGAATGCCTTCTATTCTGCACAACGGATTCGTAATGCTACTAATCATTTTTCCATTTTTAATAATGAAAATTATTTATAAAAATAATGACAGAAAAGTGCTTTGCTTGTTCAATATTAATTGAATGCAGGAGGTAATTATTGTGGAGTGACAGCCATAAAAAGTTGAAGATTAAAGTTCGATGATTGTCAGATTAAAACGGCTTGCATTATCAAATTCACTGTTTTTATTGAGTGCTTCAAAACTGACTGTGTGGGCGCCTGCAAAAAAACTACTGGTGATCGTCATGTTTGCAAAAAAGGCTTTTGAATTTTCATGCTTCCAGGTCAAAGCACGTGAGACGTAAAACCCATCAACGCGAAGAATGATGCCAATCGGCATTGCGCAATATTCCTCGCAAGGATGAATCCCGGAGAAATAAATGGCTAAATCATTGGATTCTGTTTTGAATTCTTTGGCGGGCGGCAGAGGCCCCTTTGCCCTATTATAAAGTTGATGGATCTGCGCATGGGGTTCTGCAATCAGCGATTGCACTGAGCGCAGGTGGGATTTATTGGTCAGGCAATAATTTGTAGGTCCATCAAGTTTTATTAATTCCGAGTACCATAATTTCTGAGGATATTCCATTCTTTCTCCCGAACTCATTTCCTGGTTGCACTCTATTCGCACAACCGAAGTTTCTGAGCCTGGGGTGAAATCGCCTCAGTTTTTCTGGCGATGGAAAAAACATCTTACTCGTTTTTTTGAAGATAAAATCCAAGCTCATTAGTTAGCCAAAAGATCGAAACGGAGCATCTTTTAATTAACTCATGTGAAAAAAATTAAAATATTTTTCATAAAACTTGATATAATGGCTAATATTGTGTTATTTTTTGGATTATTTTTATTGCCTCAAATGTTTATTTACCGTTAGCGCACTATTGAAAACAGTCTGCACATTTTATAAATCGCAACGTTCAGGATAAATTAAATACAAATGGTGTTTTCCCCACGAGTTGAAGAGAATACCGATTTGGGGTTCCCAGTACGAATTTCATGTTAAAACCAGCGAATCATTCACTTTATTTATGGCAATTGTGAATTTTAACAATAATTGAATTTCAATTTTTATAGAATTAGGAGTAACAATGGCTAAAAAAACCAAAAAAGCGCCAAAAGCAAAGGAATTTGAGTACAAAGCAGAGATGAAACAAATGCTGCATTTGATTATTCATTCTCTCTACACAAACAAGGAAATCTTTTTGCGCGAGCTTATTTCGAATGCTTCGGATGCTTTGAACAAAATTCGTTTTCGTATGCTGACGGATAAAGACGTGCTTGATGCTGATGCTGAACTCAAAATCAACATCGAGGTCAACAAAGAGGAACACACACTTGCAATTATTGACAGCGGCGTTGGAATGACGCACGATGATTTAATTGAGCGCATCGGCACGGTGGCAAGTTCGGGCACACTGGAATTCGTCAAACAGATGCAGGAGCAGGGCAAACAAATAAACGCAGAAATGATCGGCCAATTCGGTGTCGGATTTTACTCTGTTTTTATGGTCACAGATGAAGTCGTACTGGAAACACGTGCTGCAGAAAATGATTCAAAGGGATACCGCTGGAAATCAGATGGGGGTGGGAAATACTCCATCGAAGAAATCGACAAACCGGATCGCGGCACCAAAATCACTTTCAAATTGAAAAAAGATGCATGGGAATTTGCGGAAGATTACCGCGTGAAACACATTATCAAAAAGTACTCTAATTTCGTCGATTTTCCGGTATTTGTCGGTGATGAAAAAGCCAATACCGTTGAGGCGCTTTGGCATAAATCGAAGGATGATATCAAAGATGAAGATCGCAATGAATTTTATAAATTCATTTCCAATGACCATCAGGACCCGGCTGCCCATCTTCACCTCAACATTGAAGGGGCGGTGAATTTCAAAGCTTTGTTATTTATCCCGGGAACAGCGCCATTGACATTTTACCAGAATCCGGAAGACTTCGACTCCATTCACTTGTATTCCAACAAAATCTTCATCCAGGACAATTGCCGCGAGCTGCTGCCGGAATATCTGCGCTTCATCAAAGGTGTGGTTGATACCGAAGATTTGCCTTTGAATGTATCGCGGGAAGTGACACAATCGAGCCCGGTCATGGTTAAAATCAAAAATACATTGACCAGTAAGATGCTTGCTTTCCTCAAAGATTTAGCGAAAAAAGAACCGGAAAAGTTTGAGAAATTCAGCAAAGATTTTGGCCCCCTGTTTAAATCCGGCTTGAACAGTGATTTTACCAATCGCGATAAAATCATCGACCTGCTGAGATTCGAATCCACAAAAACAGAAAGTGGCAAATCAACTTCATTGCAAGAATACACCAAACGCATGGGCAAAGATCAAAAAGAAATTTATTTTATTTCCGGCGATCACCGAGAGAGTTTGGAAAAAAATCCCAAGCTCGAATATTTTAAGAAAAATGATATCGAAGTTTTATTGCTTTCAGAGCCGATCGATGTTTTTATTGTCCCTTCTATCAATGAATATGATAAAAAACCGTTGAAATCAATTGACAAAGCCGATCTTGATATAACAGAAGACAAAGATGGCGATGAGGCTTTAAACGAAGATTTAACCAAATCACTCATTGAAATTTTCAAAGAAACACTCGGCGATAAAGTTGAAGACGTGTTGGCATCAAAACGCCTTGTGGATTCTGCTGTGACACTCGTCGTTGGCGAAGGCGCGATGGATGCCCAGATGGAAAAAATGATGAAAATGATGGGGCAGGGAATACCGGGCTCCAAAAAAATTCTCGAAATTAACACCAAACATCCGGTGATCAAGAATCTGTCTCGCCTGAATATTGCGAGCAGCACGGATCCTGTGCTGCGCAAAACCATTCTGCAACTTTACGAAGGCGCCGAATTTCTCGATGGCAATCTTTCATCGCCGAATGATTTTATCAAACGCATGACAGAACTTTTGCAGGAGGCGACAAAAGCTTAAGGCAGTATTTATATTTTGGGAAGCAACGACGTTGTAGAATCTCTCTTGCTTCCCACGCCACTTTTAAGTATATTCTTTCCCTGTAAAACCCGGGGACGACATGGTTTCGACGGGGGAATGAGATTCGTGGATTGCATGTCGAGGTTGCTTGGCCCCTCGTAAAATAGCTTGGCACTAAACTTTTAAATGCAGATGATTATTCATACGCAATGGCTGCCTAGTAAGTAGCCACGTTCTCAGGGGACGCCGCCACCGCGGCTTTTGAGAGCGACGATAAGGGTGGCTGGTCTCTTTTACTGTCTGAGTTTGAGAGATGAGATTTTCAGGCTGGCTGAGAAACGGATTTGTTTGTTGGACCGTGATCAGTGAGAATGATCAATAAACTAAGCATGTAGATGTCTGCGGCGCTTGTCCTTCGGACGCGGGTTCGATTCCCGCCGTCTCCATTTTTAAGCCTGGATTTTATTCAGGCTTTTTTTTAGCCGGTTTTATTTTAATTCTTCAAAATTTATATTTACAGAATTTCCGGACTAAATCAGTCAAATGAAATTCGAGAAATTTTCACAAGTCGGATAACAATATGCATCGGATTAACTGGTTGGTTTTATTATCTTTACTATTCACTTTTTCCTGTACAAAACATGTCATCAAACCACCCATGCTGCCGGATTACAGTTATAAAGCAATTGGTGAGTTTAAATTTAGTAAAATGAAAAATTCACCGCCATTCGCCAACAAAAACCACCGATTTACTTCCCTCGGATTTGAAAAAATACCGTTTCGAACAATCGCTGTGCATCCACAAAAAATTCTTCCCGGGACGGTGCTGTTCGTTCCGCAAATGTACGGCTGGCTTATGCCCTCCGGTGAAATTCACGATGGTTATTTCCTCGCAGAAGAAATTGATACGGTTGCGAACCAAAATTCCATTTCGGTTTTTACCCGTAATAAAAAAAAGATGCCGGTCGAAGGCAAAACGATTGCAGTCTATCGTGTTAATGAACCAATCTTAAGCTCGGTCCGCAAAAGATTTCAAACAAGAAAATCAAAGAGAAAATCTAAGCAACTCGACGAATTAACGGCTGCAGATTTTGACACATTGCTGCAGAACCAACAAAACTTACCTGCAAAATTAGGTTCAAAAATTCAAATGCTGTCAGAAAAAGGAAAAGGGGCGCCCTACGAAATTTTTCTTCTCGGCGAAGGCCCTTCGGCAAAATATGACAAAGATCCGCTAATGGATTTTGCCCGCTTTGACTGCATGACTTTTTGCGAACACGTGCTGGCCGCATCCATATCCGATTCCTATTCAAAAATGTTTGAAAATTTGAAACGCATTCGATATAAAAACGGGGAAATTCACTATCTCAGCCGAAACCATTACACCATCGCAGACTGGCTGCCAAACAATCACTGGCTTTTAAAGGATGTAACCACCGAAGTGGGTGGATCATCCTGCGCAAAAATGACAAAAATCATTGACCGAAAATCATTTTTTAAATCGAATGGAGTGGTTGAAGACGACCTGCAGAATATTACCCAACCCGAAACATTAACTGTCGATTATATTCCGGCGGTGATGCTTTCCAAAATTAAAAATAATCTGCACGGTGGTGAAATCGTCAGCATTGTTACTTCCTACCCGGCGATAATTTCAGCACACATGGGGATTATCGTTCGCGATAGTTATGGCAATTTATTGTTCCGCCATGCTTCCAGTTCCCGCGCCAACCGGGCGGTTGTCGATGAATTTTTTGATGAATACGCCGCCGATTTGCAAAATTCAAAAACGCGCCTGGGCATGATTTTTATGCGAATTCATGATAAAGTGCAAGTTCCTCTCTCAGCCGAAAAACCACTTCCTGAGGAAATCGATTGATGTCAGTCAAGCAGTTGAGGAATATTCGATTTGCATTAATTTTCTGCCTGCCTCTTAATTTCATTAGAGCAGAAATTGCTTCAAATTCGGAAATTGATATTCTGCACTATGGAATTTATGTAGAGCTTTCTGACACCAGCAATTCGATCGTTGGCAGAACAACGATCGAATTTGAAAAATCAATCAAATCAAAGCGGCTCAGCCTTGATTTTGCTGCGTTAAACATATCGAAAATCCTGCTGAATAATAGAGAAACATCATTTAATTTTAGCGACGAACAGATTACAATTCCCTTGGTTGATAGCGAAAATTCTGACCGAGCGCGGGTAGAAATTCATTACTCCGGAGCTCCCACAGATGGTTTGCTCATCCAAAATAATCGCCACGGGCGGCGTTCTTTTTTCGTCGATAATTGGCCAAATCGGGCGCATTTTTGGTTCCCATGTGTTGACCATCCTGCAGACAAAGCAACGATGACATTGACAGTAAAAGCACCGTCGCATTATCAAATCGTGGCAAACAGTTCTTTAGAAAATCAAACAGCCGAGAGCGGTGGAGCACAGACCTGGACTTTTGCCAAATTTTCACCAATTTCAGTTTACAATATCGTGTTTGGTGTTGCTGAATTTGTGATTACTGAAAAATACAGCGCCGGTTTTGATAAACTAAAGTACTGGTATTTTCGTGAAGACTCGCTCAATGTGGAGCGGTCATTTAAAGATGCACCGCAAATGCTCGCTTATTTTCAGCACCGATTTGGACCATTTCCGTTTGAAAAGCTGGCACTCGTTCAAGCGGTGACAGTGTTTGGCGGCATGGAAAACGCCGGGGCTATATTTTTCAATGAAAACAGTTTCAAACCGAATCGCACAATCGAAGTGACCGTTGCCCATGAAATTGCGCACCAATGGTTTGGCGATCTGATAACCCCGGTAAAATGGAATAATCTATGGCTCAGCGAGGGTTTTGCATCCTATTTTGGCGCCCAATATTTTGAGAAATCAGATAGTTCTAAATTCAGAAAATTGATGCGGCAAAGCCGGTCGCGTTATTTAAAAAATAAAAAATGGCGTCAAAGGGCGGTCATCGAACCGGAACCAAAAAATTTATTTGATTTGCTCAATGCGAATACATACACCAAAGGACAATGGATTGTGCACATGCTGCGAAATGAACTTGGTGATAGTTTATTTTGGGTGTCCATGCAAGAGTCGGTTCAATCCTTTGCCGGATCAAATTGGGAAACGGCCGACCTGCGATCAATTTGTGAAAAACAGGCTGGCCGCAAATTGAACTGGTTTTTCGACCAGTGGCTTTTTCAACCCGGTATCCCGAAACTTGATATCCAGTATTATCAGGAAAAGAATGGTGCGTTTTACGTACAAATTCAGCAAAAACAAAAAACGCCAACAATGCGTTTTCCTTTAGAAATTTCCTTTGCAAACGGTAATTCCACTGTCGATAAAAATGTAATTTGCTCAAAACAAACCGAACAATTTCAATGGACTTTTCCCGCACAAAACCTTGAATTGCAAATCGATAAAAATATTAAACTTTTAGCAGACATTCATTTAAAAGAAAAAAAATTTCTTTATCAAAAGAAATCAAATCGAGGAAGCCATAAATGAGTTATTTTTCTTTAAGCCCGGTCGAATTCTGGGATGAGACACGAACGATTGACAATATCAAAATTTCGGCGCTGCAGGAATTACTCAATGCCAGCCGTGCAACAGATGCGTTCAAATCAGCGTTGACCAACTTTTTAAAAACTCCCACAGCAAATGCCAACATTCGATACCAGGTAGGGACGCCGGCTGTTAAAATTGTGCGCACAATTATGAAATTGCTCGAAGAATTTCCCCTGCTTCCCATTGAGTCCGTTTCGATAAAAGCAAACTCCGGTTGTTCAACTTTTGCAGGAGAAATTCATGTTGAACCGGAGAATAAAAAATTTAAATTTCTGTGGGATTGTCAGTGGCGGGCATTAGAAAATGATGTCAAAAATAACTGGGGCATGCCCGATCAGATAAAAGCAGCTCAGGATTTTGGTTATCAGTGTTTTAAATTATTTGAAGAAGTCAAATAAACATGCAAACCGTTGCGCACATTTCCGAGAATGATTTTATCGCCTTTTTCTGCCATGAGATGGATGGAGAAAATAAGCACATCTTCCAGCAGCATTTGCAAAAATGCCAGCAGTGTATCGGTGATTTTGAAACTTACCAAAATATTTTCGATGGCATGCAGACAATTTTTCAATCGCAGGGAAAAGAAATTTCGCCGTCACAAATGCACACCATCATGCTCGAAGAAACGCAGAAACGGAAAATTTACTATTCCCGTCTTAATTTTAGTGGATTTCCCTCAATTTCGGCAGCAATGACCAACCTAGGTCTCGTAAAAATCTTTCTTGGTGAAATGGACTTGTTTAAACTGGATGAGCGGCTGAACAGACTTTTTCCTGGCAAATGGCTCATTCATTCGGAAGAAGCGTTGTACCCGGTACAGAAACAATTGCAGGAATACTTCAACAAACGCCGCACCTCTTTCGATTTACAACTGGACAGAAGTCTGATTAAGGGGGACTTCCAATCCAAAGTGCTCGACGAAATAATGCATCTTGGGTTTGGAGAACATTTAACTTATGGGGAATTGGCCAAGCGAATAAATCAGCCGACTGCGAGCCGGGCTGTCGGCAATGCTCTTGGAAAAAATCCTATCCCAATAATAATTCCATGCCACCGTATCTTGGCCGGTCATGGACAGCTCGGTGGATTTACCGGCGGAATTGAGCTTAAAAAAGAACTACTGAAAATCGAGAACATATATCATTCATCGGTCAATGACCAATTATCCCTGTTTTAATTCCGGATCGGAATCCTTCCCACTTCAATTAAAATGAATCTTTTGTATAATTACCGAATTTGCTGCAAGCATGCCGATATTCAATTTGAATCGCTCTTCGTAAAAAGTAACGGCGAATAAACCAGCTTTAAATAACAAATATATTAATTCTTAAATGCAAATAGTTAAGATGACGTGGAGAATAGAATGAATTGGGAAAATTTAATAGTTAATTTAGAATGCGTTGATACACTGCCAACTTTGCCAACTGTTTTTACTAAAGTTAGTGAATTGATTGCAAAACCCAATGTGACTGCAAAACAACTGGCAGAGGTCATTCAAACGGACCAGGCAATTTCCATGAAACTATTAAAAATTGTAAATTCCCCGTTTTTTGGATTCAGCCGAAAAATAATGACTGTGCAGGATGCTGTTGTTTTATTGGGGTTTAACGCGACTAAAAATACTGTGATGAGTATTTCAATTTTTAGAGCATTAAATCACGGCAACACCGTAAGTGGTTTTAATATGAAAGATTTCTGGAAGCACTCGATTGCTACGGGATTAATCGCACGCTATCTTGCACGTAAACTACACGTCGATGCTGAAAAAGCGTTTTCAGCAGGAATCGTCCACGATATTGGCAAAATTATTCTCCAGCAATATTTTCAGGATGAGTTGGAAAAAGTGCTGAGCGTTATTGCTGAGAAAAAGATTTCCTTTTATGAGGCAGAATTAGAAGTTTACCGCGGAACACACTGTGATTTGGGCAGTTATCTCGCTGACAAATGGAATCTGCCGCTGCCATTGATTGAAGTTATCGATTTGCACCACACCCCGGGCGAAGCAACCGAAGATCCTCGGCTGGTCTCTATAGTTCATATTGCCAATATTTTATGCAAAGGAATGGGATTGGATTTCGCAGAAACCTCACCAAACAAAGAAATAGATTCATATGCCTTTGCCCGTCTTGATTTATCAGCTGAAGAAATTGAAAAATGGTTGGAAGAAATTCAAAACGAAGTCGATCAGGCAGAAGAAATGTTTAAAAATATTCAATAAACACGGCATCAATTCAAATTTTAAGCATGTGGTAGCAATTCCACATGCTTTTTTTTTATATAGAAATCAATCCTTTGTTCAAAATAGTTTTAACACCCACAATCGATAATTGACTTACGAAATAGTCATGCCGGATTACACAGCATGAAATGCCAGGAGATCATAGCCTCAAGCACAGATTCAGGTATTAATCAGTGTTTTAAAAAGCCAGAAAGCGGAGTGACGATTAGCATTGAAGAGTTAGAAAATTAGTGGATATCTTTCATTTTTCGAAACAGCGTAAAAATTAAAAAATATTATCAGAAAAATATCTGGATTATTAAAAGTTTCCTTTTTATTTTGAAAGTTAATTTGATTAAAAAACTTAAATTTTATTTGATTTATGCCCTTTTATCCAGAAAAAATCGCCGGCCTGTTCAGCAACCAATCTGAATATGATATTATAGAAAATCAGAAAAAAAAACTCAGCACGAAATCATCCTGGCAGAGAATCCGCATGCGTATGCCCGGAAAGGACAAATCGGTAAATATTGCCTTTAATCTTGTCTCTTTTCCACCGGAAAACTTTGATTTATTCCCGGTTCATGCGCAGCACAAAGTATTAAAAGATGATCGGATAAAAGAGGCCATTGCCAACGCCTACTGGCAAACAGTTTGGGCCAGCGGGCAAATTCGTGTAGCGAAAGGAGATGTCGAACCGGTTGCATTTCTTCCGAGAAACCGGGCATTGCAAAATAAAATCCAAAGTCAGACGTGCCAGGTTAGCGCCAATAAAAACGATAAATATATCTTCGGTTCGGAAAATATATTCATCGACGCGACGCAAAAAGCAATAGCAAATAATCGTGTAAAATATAGCACAACGGGTTTTCGAGTTAGGGGGGATGAGGAGCTCAGTACCTGGTTAAATCTCAATGCGTTTGCAGACATGTACATCGGGAAAAACAGGAGCGCTACGGACACCCGAACTATAAAAAAAATTGTGCAAGTCGCGGGAAGCCATCTCATCTCAAAAACTGTATCTGATTTGAACAAAAGAATGACGCAGGATCAGATATCTGCCACCGCATTCGGCAATGCCGGCTTTTTTTTAAATTTTCCCGAAGAGTACAGTCACCCGTTTTCCGCAATGAACGATCCTATCGGACTAATAATTCGCGATGGCCAAATGCTGCAACTGCCGCTTTTGAACAGAGGCACAATCTTGATTGATGAAAATAATCAGGCCAAAATCACGCATGTTTCAATGCAAAATATTGCACTGAAACTACCCTGGAATAATCAGGTGCTGCAATTTGAGAGTGATCATGGATTTCATGTCAATGATCCGAGGGGCAGTGGTAAAAATATTATAGTTTTTACACCCCGATACCAGGCAGACAAAGCGCCGGATAGACAACGCACACCACAGGGCAATGTTGTCGATTTGAGCATTATTTTCGGTGAATGTGTCTCGATGCGTGTCGGTGGAAATAGCCGCATTCCTGATAGCGGATTCGTACTCTCCATCCCTGACCGGGAGAATGCACCGTTAATTTTAGAGCACTTTGAAAATCATGGCAGCCGGTTTTCTTTCCAATTTTTAAATAAAAATCTTGGGATGGGAAAAATCAAATCTGCGTTGGCTGCCGGGCCAATTTTGTTGCAGCAGAACAAGAGCATTGCTGATACATTTTTTGACGATAAAAATCATTGCGAAGAGTTCCTCGCAACGCGAATGAACGGGGTGATAAACAGCAAGGGTGTGGCACCGACTCGTTTTCCATTTGATATTTCAATAACCAGGGCGCCGCGGAGTTTTCTCGCCATCGAGAGTGATAACAACCTCGTTTTTGGCATAATCGATGGACGTTTTGAAGAGCATTCAATTGGTGCGCGCCTAAGAGACGTGGCTGAGTTTTGCCGGATATCTGGATATAATTCAGCTTTAAACCTTGATGGCGGCGGCTCCAGCGTATTGCAGCTAACAAATTTTAGAAAGTCAGGGATTGGTCTAAAAAGAGATTTGGACAAGGGAATTGTAAACCTCCCCTCGGATATCGGCCACAAAGACCGCCTGATGCCGTTGTCAATCATAATCACAAAATAATTGACGGCATTTTCTGCACCATTTTAGCTATTATTAATTTTGAATTAAACAAATAAATTGCGCTTTAGCATTAGAAGAAAAGGACAGAATCGTGGTAGAATTTAGTTTTATAATTCCTTTTTATGAGGATGGACAATTAATCGATGCACAAATTAAATCAATTCAGACGTTGCCGTTTGAACACGAAATAATTCTCTTTGATGAACGAAATAACCCGAATGAAAACGATGAATTGAGCTCAAATCCCAATATACGCTATGTTCGTCGTTCACACCGCAACCGGGCGGCACTATTTAATGATGGCTCCATGCTCGCAGCTGGATCATATATTGCCATTCTTCCACCGGATATCGAAATCATCCCAACCGATTGGCCATCGGTAAAAGAATCATTTTTAGATAATAAAACCGCAGTCGTTTATGGAGATTACATCAGCATAAATTTCCAACAAAAAGAAAATACTGTAAAATTATGGCCCTTTCAAAACAATATCGACGAACGCTTTTCGCTGGGTTTTTTTAGAATTTACCGCAAGCAGACATTGCTTGAGAATAATGGCTTTGACGAGCATTTGTTTCACTCAGAAGAATATGATTTTAGGTTGAGAGTCCAGGATACAGTCAAAATTATGCATATTGACAAACCGCTTTACAAAAGCATTGTCCGGGAAACAGAAGAAATAGACCCCGCAATGAGTAAACTGCATGCGCCAGGCCAAGGTGCCAAGGGCGGATTTAGTTACCTCTTTTATACCCAGGAAATGGAACGCGAGATTGAATTTGTATTTGCTGAATACTTAAAACGGAAGGGGAGCTATTTATCACACCGAAACGAGGAAATAACCTATTCTGCATCTGAAACATTTGATTGCGCAGTTTCAATCGTCATTCCAATTTTAAACAGAAAACACTTTATTAAACATACGATTCAGCGGGTGCTCAACGGCACTTTCAGTGATTTTGAAATTATCGTTGTCGATAATGGCTCCACAGATGGCACGCAGGAAGAAGTTTTATCCATTGATGATCCGAGGGTGAAACTAATCCAACATAATGGAATCTGCATCGCTGATGCACTGAACACAGGAATTAGAGCGGCCCGTGGAAAATATATATCCCAACTGGATTCAGACGATGAATACACCGAGCATACCCTGGAATCGATGGTGAATTACATGGAGAGTCACCCCAAATGTGGTTTGGCAATAAGTTATTATGATCTCATCGATATCGATAGCAAACCGATTGCGGGAATGGGTATAATCAAACATCTTGAGTACAATAGAAACAATATATTACGCGTAGATGGTGCAGGCGCATTGCGATTTTTCCACAAGAAAGTATTAATGGAGTTTGGATTATATAACGAGAAAGATTATGGTAATTTTGGCGAGGATTACGATATGGTGCTAAAAATATCGGAAAAATATGATGTGGACCGCGTCCACGATGTTCTCTATCGCTATCGTCGGCATGATGACAATACAGACGTGCAGCGGCCGCCGGCGATGAAGGTCTATAATAAAAACAATGCACGCCAGGATGCGCTGAACAGGCGAATGAAACTGAATAAAAATGGCAGCATTTAATTGAATTAAAACTACAAAATGCGCCCCCTCAAATCTTAAAAAAAAAGCCCTCGCATTGCAGGGCTTTTTTTATTTCAAAATATCAAAATTTAACTATTTTGCACTTTTGAGCGCTTCAGCTTTTTCAAAAGCTTTTGTTCCTTCTTCTACCCGGCCAGCATTGATGTACGCAACACCCAAATTGTGCCAAATAGTTGAGACATTATCTTTGATCCCCACGGCACGCTCCAAATACTTAATTGCTTTCGAGTACGATTCTTTTGCCAAGTTACGCAACTCATCGATTTTTTTGGTACTACCGCCGTCGGCATCAAGTTTATTAGCATCATTTTTAAAGTCTTCGCCAATTCGAAGATAAGAATCACCGACACTCAAAAGAGATTCATAGTCGTTCGGATTATTTGAGACAACTTTTTCAAGAATCGAAATGGCTTTTTTATATTCCTCTTTCTGATAGAACAACCGAGCATAATTGAACAATAAATCTGCATTATCGGGGTCATTTTTCAAAGCAGTTTCATAAGCACCAATGGCTTTATCAGCCTGGCCCAATCGATCATAAGAGAAAGCAAGCGTTGAAATAGCCTTTTCATTTGAAGGATCGATGGCGAGGGTCTTGTTAAATGTATTGATAGCATCTTCAAATTTGTTCATCTGAAAATAAGTCAAACCCATGTTATTAATGGTCTCAACATGCTTGTCATCAACGTTGATCGCCTTTTGGTATGCTTCAATCGCTTCATCAAGTTTGTCCTGACGAACATAGGCAACAGCAATATTCCGGTAAGATTCAGGCCGGGAAGCATCGATGAGCTCGGCTAATTTCAACGAAGCGACTGCCGCATCCAGATCTTCCTTATTAAAGAGTTCTACCCCTTTGTTGAAACTTTCTACCCAGTATTTGTCACGATAATATTTAATATCGTTTTCATGAGCAGGTCCAATTTTCAAACTTTCATCGAATTCCTTTGTCATATCAGCCCAGCGTTTTTTCTCGCCATAGGCTTCACCTAAAAGAAAATGAGCTTCCGCGTTTGCCGGGTAGGCAACAACCGCTTTTTCAAGCTGAACAATGGCATTATCCCAATCTTTTTGCTGCTTGTAAACTTTTGCAGATGTTATTTCTTTCGGTTGGCAACCAACGAGCATCGCTGATACCAACACCAAAACACCAAGAATTGTATAGATGTTTTTAAGCATCCCTCTCTCCTTTGAGTATAATAATTTTAAAAGTTATATATTTTACAAGATTATTGGCTGTAAAAATTGCAAGAAATATATCCGAATTCGTGCTAACAATCAAGGCTTTTTTAGGAGTTCAAGAGTAGAATGCGTATCGGGTGAATTTATCACTCCCCGCTCGGTAATAATGGCTGAAATCAACGTATGCGGCGTCACATCAAAGGCGGGGGAATACACCTTGCTATTTTGTGGAGCTGTCCGGCATCCAAAACTGTCGATAATTTCTTCCTTCGGTCGTTCTTCTATTGGAATATCATTCCCGCTCGTTAAAGTTGGATCAAATGTGCTGGTTGGGGCCGCTACATAAAACGGAATTTTGTGGTATTTGGCGAGAACCGCGAGGGAGTATGTTCCAATTTTATTGGCGGTATCGCCATTTGCGGCGATGCGATCCGCACCAACAATGCATAAATCAATATGATTTTTTTGCATGACAAATGCCGCCGTATTATCACAAATCAATGTACAATTAATCCCTTCATTTTGCAGCTCCCACATATTTAAGCGGGCTCCCTGCAACAATGGCCGTGTTTCATCAACCCAAACATGCATCTTTTTCCCACAAGAATGGGCATAAAAAAGCGAGCCGAGCGCTGTTCCATAATCGACAGTCGCTAATGCCCCCGTGTTGCAATGTGTTATGATTTGAGCATTATCCTGGATAAGATTTGCACCAAATTTCGCTAATTTTCGATTTATTGCCTGGTCATCCGTATATATTTTTTTTGCTTTTAGCAGCAACTTTTCTTTAATCGCTGAAATTGATTCGTGATGATATTTTTGTGCCACCTCCCGCATACTTTCCAGGGCCCAGGCAAGGTTTACGGCAGTTGGCCGGGTATTTCTTAATTGCTGAACAGTTGAATCCAACAGGCTAAAAAAAGTTTTTTTTGATGCGTCATCTTCATAGTCTTGAACGCCAATGACGACGCCAAATGCTGCGGCAACCCCGATGGCGGGTGCGCCCCTGACGCGTAATTTCATTATCGCTTCCACGAGTGTTGGGATATCGGCGATATCCAAATAAACCAATTCGTTCGGCAGCTTTGTCTGGTCTATAATGCGCAAAATATTAGACTGCCATGAAATTGAAGTGACAGGCATTTTTTCTCCTATTATAAATTCCCGGACAAGGTACTTCGCCCTGAGAATGAAATCAAGGATGAAAAATTATCCAGTAATCAGGTGGCGAAAACTGATTGTGCGATTTTGGCACTTTATGTACCAAAATGATACGGCCATCGTATCCCATGAACGGCAAGAACTGTCGATTTTATCTTAAAAGGCAGGAAATCAATCGGGAAAAGATTACTTCGATCTTCATTTTTTTTTGGAACACTTGTTGTAAATCGAATTTCCAGAATTTCATTTACTTACACCAACTTATCATATAACTCCACCTCCTCTCCTGGAACGGCGAAATCTATTTTCGCCGTTTTAGTTTCTAACCACCTCCATTCTAAAAATTAGAAACCTTCGAAACATTTTGCCAAAACTATCAATAATTCGTCGCCAGCAGGTCATTAGTTTAGCCGGCATTATTCATAAGACATCCGATTTTAAACCTAAATTAATGATAATTCAGTCTTTTTAAACAAGCTGTTGGGAAAATTTTGTTCGCAAGAAAAGCATCACGTCGAAGCGCGGAGCGCCCTGAGTATATTTGAATTCATTGGATTTTTTATTCGCGGGCTCTGCTGCTCAGCGTGAGAATTATTCAGGCTTGGTGGGATTGAATCAAATCACAGGGAAGAATATTTTCCCGATATGATCACGGTTTACAAAATTAATGGTAAGAAATTCGGAGATCACCAATTCCGGGCTTCACTTTTAAGATGACTGATTTATCGTCCCGGTGATAGTTATCACTAATATAATATTTGCCTTTCTTCCGCAGTTTGTGAGGAATATCAACTTGTGATAAAAACAGAAATTTATGAACACTCAACTTAACCCCGACCTCATCAGGAATGAAAATCTCTGTCGCGCCAATATCAAGATCAACATCCGCCGATGCGCCCTCTGCCAAGCCGGTAAAATCAATTTCAAGCTGACCAATTCCGTTATTTATTTCTGCGTGGCGGAAACGGGCATTGCCCAAATTCTTCAGCCGTGTCTCGCCAATTTTTGTATTCAATAACAGCGAGCGCATGGCAATTCTATTGGGTTGTTGAAAATCAACTCGGACGTCCCCTGCCCAGGTTTTGAGGGCAAGGCGCTTCAGGGATAAATCCCCCAACTGCATATCGACTTCTCCGGCCTTAATACGACAATCGAGGTCTACAACCACGGATGGTGGGAGTAATATTTCAATCTCCGCCCTTAACTGACCATCGTGATCATCGATCCATTGTTTTTTCTCAAATGACAAAGAAATATTATTGTCATGTTCATCAAAATCAATATCATAATCAAAAGATTCATCATTAAATTTTAGAAAAACAGATAGTTCAGTTTCATGGGTATTGGGTGAAATTTTAACTTCAGCTGCATCAATTTCAATCTCAAAAATTAAATAATCCTGGGCAGAAAATTCATAATTATGCCGTTTTCTAACAACATCACCCTGCGCAGAAAGCATCGATCCAACGAGGAGAAGCGAGAAAGTTAAAATTGTTATTTTTTGCTTATTCATTGCTTCACTACATCCTTTATTCAAAAACATTTTAGCGGCAAATTCCCAGCTTAAAAGGCGCGGTTAATCCGAAAGGTAACGATTATATCAGATTGCCCGGCATCAACGCTTTTGGCAAAATTAAGGCGAACACGCCCTTCATCATCCGTCAAAGCGACGCCAATATTTGAATGCAATTGATTCCATGTTAGCTGATCAAATCCTTTATTGTATTTGCTTGTCTCTCCTGCAAACCAGGCCAGGCCGGAATCAAAAAAGAGAACGAGGTTCAATGGATCGATTACCCAATTGTTACTGAAGCGGCGGGACTTATCGCCAATTCGGTATTCAAAATTTGCCAGCACCATGCGGTTTCCGCTAAAATCCTTATAATTAAATCCACGTAAAGTAGAAATTCCACCCAAATAAAAATTGTGTTGATACGGCATATTACCTCGGCTCGATCCTGCACGCAGTCGAATATCAAAATTTTCCCCACGCCGCAGAGGAATATAGCGTCTTACGTCGAGAATAAAACGGTCATAATCAAAATCATTGGCCAGGCTCGATTTGTTCCACATCGCTGATCCGGAAATTAGCCACCCGGAAAATGGACTATCGTCATCATCACGGGTATCGAGTTTGAACCCGGCTTTGTATGATTTCATTTGTCCCGGCTCGATCAGTGGATTATGGCGAAAACGCTTATCGCCGCCAAAAAGCGACCAATTGGTGTTTCTTTCTAAACTGGAAAAGTCATCTTCGAAATAGCCAAATGTCACATCGAAACTTGAGGAGATGTATTCCCGAGCATAAATACCAAACCCCTCACGCTGAAAATAATCCTGAAAATCTTCACGAATTAGAAAAGCTGCGAGCGAATTTTCCTCTGTTGGAATTATCCATTCGTCATCAGAATCCGTTAAATTATAGGCAGTCATACCTAAAACAGGCCCATGCTTTCCAAATAACCACAGCTCAACATTGCCGCGATAGCGCCATTCTTCCGTGGCGAACCCATATCCAAAAAAGCCATTGAAATCCAAATTCACCATTTCAGATTCAAAATTATCGACTGCCGGAACATTTGCACCCAGAAACAGGCCTTCGACACGATTGTACCGGTAGACGAAGTGGTCATCGTTTATCATGTGATTGTGTCTCGTGCGTGTCTTATAGGTTCGCCGCCAGTTTTCAGAACGATTTTTTTTCGGCCAATTATAGCTGCGTGTCCAGGTTTCTCCCTCGTTTTCATAGGGTGATTCTACCGAAACTTTGTATTTTTTCGGCAATTCCGAAGATCGCATCCGGCTGCTTTTGTTGGAATATAATTGCGTCCTAATGACTGTTTCAACCATTTCCCCCTTAATTCTTGCGCCATGCTCACGGTAGATTTTACCGTTAATGCTAATGACATCACTGGTGACAACCGCGGAGGCGTGCAACCGGATATTCCCATTTATCGCCACGGCTTTTCCCTGAACTCGCCCGGCGATTGTTAAATCGCCATCATTTACCAAGATACTTTTTTCAAATTTATCTTGCTTGTTGACTGTTTTATGTCCCTCAAAAAAATGAATATCTTTTCCAGAACCGAGGTAGCGTTTTTTAACATGCTGGACTAACGGCAATTGCGATTCTGAACCAGACTGCTGTTCTTCAGAAATAGCACTTTGGTCTGATGCGTTATCGGAAAATGCTTGGGAGAAAACCGGGGAATACAGAATTAAAGAGAGACCTAAAGTTAGGAATAGTTTCAAAAGTTTCATGGCATTCCCTGTATGTGATTTTGAAATTTGAGCTTATCAACTTGTTACGGCAGCAAAAGTAAAATTGTTTCATAGATTTTACGCGTCAATTGCCATAAAAATAAGCACCCCGGACGAAAATTCTCACTATGAAGTTCATTTTCTTGAAATTGCAATATAAGCGTCATTTTCCATTGTTTTATCTTTCTTTTGATCCTATTCTTAATTAAAATCAAAGGAACCAGACAATATTAAATATTTAACTTGCGTGGGAGAATCTGTGGAACGATTCGAAACAATTTTTAAGAAACAGAAAATGCAATCCAGAATCATTGCGCAAACCACAATCAGGCAACGTATCGAAAAGTTGCGCGCTCTGGAACGCGAAATCCTGAAACAAAGTAAGAAAATTCAGGAAGCCCTTCTTGCCGATTTAAAAAAACCCGTACTGGAAACTAATTTTACCGAAATTTTTATCAGCTTGCATGAAATTCGGCACACCGTAAAAAATTTAGCCAAATGGATGCGACCGGAAAAAGTTCGCCGAACACTATTAACAGCCACTGTCAGAAGCGAAATTCGCCTGGAACCGAAAGGTGTTGTTCTCGTTATTTCACCCTGGAATTTTCCCATAAACCTGTCACTGACACCGTTAATTTCGGCTGTCGCCGCTGGGAATTGCGTCATCTTAAAACCCTCCGAATTTTCTCCCAATGCATCGCAAATACTCGCGGAAATTATCAGCGCTGTTTTTTCGGAAGATGAAGTCGCCGTTGTGCAAGGCGATAAAAACATTGCCACACGCCTGCTTGAACTGCCATTCGATCACATTTTTTTTACCGGCAATTCGGAGATCGGCAAATATGTTATGAAAGCCGCAGCCGATCACCACGCTTCTGTGACATTGGAATTGGGTGGAAAATCGCCCGTAATCGTCGATGCCACAGCGAATCTTGATGACGCAGCAAAAAAACTCGCTATCGGAAAATTTATGAATTGCGGACAGGCGTGCATCGCGCCGGATTATATTCTCGTTCAAAATGAAGTCCACGACCAGCTTTTGACGAAATTAATAAAGATGGTACACGAATTTTACGGCTCAAATAACGAATTTCAGGCATCCAGCAGCTTTGGCAGAATTATTAATCAAAGGCAGTTTAAACGCGTTCAATCCCTGCTCGAGGTGGCGATTGATAAAGGCGCAATAATCGAATGCGGCGGCACAACTGACGAAAAAGAATGCTATATTTCACCCACATTTTTAACCAATTTACACGCCGATAGCTCCATTTTACACGAAGAAATTTTTGGACCCGTGTTGCCGATTATTCCGTTCACCGATTTGAAAGAGGCCATTGAAATTGTAAATGACAAACCCAAACCGCTGGTGATGTACATTTTCAGTCAGAATAAAAATAATATTGAAAAAGTATTAAATGAAACCCATGCAGGCGGGACAACAGTGAACGATTTTGGCATGAATTATTTACAATTCAATTTGCCTTTTGGAGGAACCGGCATGAGTGGATTCGGCAGCAGCCACGGCTTGAGCGGCTTAAGGGCATTTTCCCATGAACGCGCTGTGGCTCACCACCATCGCTGGAGTGCATTGAAACTATTCGCCCCGCCATACACTAAATTTAAAGTATTCATGACAAAAATGCTCATCAAATACCTGTAAAGAAATGATCTGATTGAGCCTGTACTATTCATAAATTTATAGACAAATACGTTTCAACTATTGTCATTCTATTTTTTGAATTCAGTTTATTGTGAAAATTGGTGACAGCATTAAAAAACGTCGCAAATAGAATTTAATTTTTCCTTTTTGCGAACTCAGCAACACTCTGCGTTAAAATAATTCTGGTATAATATGGAAATAAACGCGATTCAACTTTTTGGTTACTTTGGTTCGGTTCTCATCGCCGTATCCCTAACAATGCGCTCAATTGTGCGCCTGCGCTGGATAAATTTATTCGGCGCGACGGTGTTTTCAATTTACGGGTTGCTTGTCAATGCCGTCCCTGTTTTTTTGCTCAACGGGTTCATCGTTTTAATCGATATTTATTATCTGCTGCAGATGCACCGGCAAAAGAATTTTTTCGAAATTTTAGAAAAAAGCCGCATTGCCGCACCCTATTTGCAGCGCTTTTTTAAATTTTATGAAAAAGATATCACCGTGTTTTTTCCCGATTTTCAGCCTGAAAAAATCATTAATCCCCTTCTTTTTATCATTCTGCGCGATATGATGCCCATCGGAGTTTTTATCGGCGAGCCAACTGAGGTTGGAACTTTGGAAATCAAGCTGGACTATGTGATTCCCGACTACCGCGATTTAAAAAGTGCCTACTTTCTCTACGGTAAAAAGCAGCAGTTTTTTCGCGACAACAAAATTTCCCGATTGGAAATCAAATCCGATGTCGACAAACATGTCCGTTTTTTAGAAAAGATGGGATTTAAACGCGATGTGGAGCGCGGCGAGCATTGGTATTACAAAGCACTGGGGGATTGAGATTGGAAAGCCAAATTTTGGCTATTGGCTATTGGCTATTGGCTTTTGGCTTTTGGCTTTTGGCTTTTGGCTTTTTTACAAACGGCCAATCGCTAAGAGCTAATTGCTAAAAACAAAACTACTCCTTCTCAGCCTGTTGTTTTTCACTCGGTGATGCCACTTCATGCGATTTATAAACACGCATTTCCGGCGTATTTCCGGTTCGCGGCCAATGGTTGTTGCGCATATCCACATCAGCCAATTCGAAAAATGGATCGAGCGTGATGCGTTTTACTTTTTTCGCCAGTGCAAAAACTTTTGTCACTGATTCGTGCTGGAAACGCCAAATTTCAGCCGGAATTTTTTTCAACTCAGAAGTTCCATCTTCAAACTCAAATTGAATCACCAGGGGCATTACCAGGCCACCGAGATTCGCAAAAGTGAGCTCATAATAAAAATTATACTCCTGCCAATGCCTTTTTTCATAAGCATCCAATCGTTCGATCATACTGGAAAACCGGGAACCATCCAGCAGCGTAACCGGAAAGGCTTCCTCATTCAACGCATCTAAATCCACATTATTGGCTGCCCACTGAACAGCACGGTTCTGCCCTGAATCTGTAAATATCGCGTCAGTTGTCCGGGGCAAGTTCAATTTATACAATCGAGCATTTGAAATGGCAAGATCAACGTGATCGGTAGTGAAAAACCAACCCCGCCAGAACCAGTCCAAATCCATTCCCGAGGCGTCTTCCATGGTGCGGAAAAAATCAGCCGGTGTCGGATGTTTGAACTTCCAGCGGCGGCCATATTCCTGCAATGCAAAGTCGAAAAGCTCCGGCCCCATAATACTTTCGCGTAAAATTTTGAGCGCAGCAGCGGGTTTTGTGTAGGCATTTTGACCATAATTGAATAAAGCATCCGCATTTGTCATCAGGGGTGTTTGTTGCGATTGTTCCGATTTCATGTACTCCAAAACCTTGTACGCCGGGCCGCGCCGCGAAGGATAACCAGCCTGCCAGGCTTGCTCTGCCTGGTACTGCAAAAATGAAGTCAAACCTTCGTCCATCCACGCCCATTGGCGCTCGTCAGAATTGACGATCATCGGAAAATAATTGTGGCCGATTTCATGAATTATCACCGAAATCATCGCTTGTTTTCGCTGATCGGAATAACTGCCATCGGGTTCCGGGCGGCCACCGGCAAAACAAATCATCGGGTATTCCATGCCGATATTTTTCGAATGCACTGCCTGAGCGACCGGATACGGGTAATCAAAAATATATTTTGAATAAGATTTTAACGTGTGTGCGATAACTTTTGTCGCCAGTTTTCCCCACAGCGGATTGCCTTCTTTGGGATAAAAAGACATCGCTAAAACGGTGCGCTTGCCAAATTGTACGCCCATAGCATCCCAAATAAATTTTCGCGAACTGGCAAAGGCGAAGTCACGGACATTTTTTGCAGTAAATACCCATGTCTTCTTTTTTTCAGATTGAGATTTTTCAGCGGCCAGTGCTTCTTTTTCAGAAACGATCATAACAGGGGTTTGCCTGTTTTTTGCATATCCCATTCGTTTCACCTGTTTCGCTGACAACACCTCCCGCGCATTTTGCAGCTCCCCGGTCGCCGCGACAATGTGATCGGCTGGCACAGTAATTTCAACGTGATAGTCGCCAAAATTCAAGGCAAATTCCCCCTCGCCCAAAAACTGTTTTGTCTGCCAACCGGCGGTTTCGTTGTAAACCGCCAGGCGTGGAAAAAACTGCGCAATCGTAAAAATGGCATTCCCATCTTCGGGGAAATATTCAAATCCTGAACGGCCGGGAATTTGAGCACGATCGTTAATATTGTACCACCAGGCGATGTTGAAAGTCATCTGCTCACCGGCACGCAGAGGCATGGGCAAATCCACCCGCATCATCGTTTGCAGGATCGTGTATTCCAATTCAGTTCCATTTTGATCGTGCACAGTTTCGATCTTAAAACCACCATCGAAATTCTGATGCAACTTGTTCATTTTTCGAAAATTGAGGCGCCCGCGCAGGCTGGTTGTTTCCGTCGTTTGTGCATCGGAATTGTGGGCCCGGATGTTTTGGTCGAGCTGCAGCCAAAGATAGCTCAGTGTTTCCGGTGAATTATTGTGATATGTTATTGCCTCACTACCTACGATGCGATTCTGCTGCTCATCCAGTTCCACCGCAATGTGATAATCCACTTTTTGCTGGTAATAATTCTGCCCCGGCGCGCCTGAGGCCGTGCGGAACAAACTGGGTGTCGGCAACTCCTGTGTAAGCTGACGAAATTTGTTTTTATTGGTATTTTCTTCACCAGCTTGCACGAATCCGAATAGCATGAAAACCACGAACACAATACGCCTTAAAATCATGTAATCCCATTCATTTTTTAGGGAGTAATTTGCCTCAAAGACTCCAAGTTAATTTTTCCTTAAAATCTTTGTGGCACATTTGTAACTATTGCCCAAGAAATGACAAAGAACATGCCATTTACATTTACCAGAACTAGAAGTGGATTTCAGCTTAAAATCAAAAAATGGCTACCAAATATTTTACCGGAAACCGTCTCGAATGTGAGAAGCGTATTATGGAGGGACACAAATTATCACAGTCCTTTCAATTTAAAAAAGTAAATATTGCTAATAAAAGTAATTATTATATATTATTAAACATCAATTCAAACTGGGTTCCCTACCCTTGGATAAATTTAGTTGAAGTGCATGAATGACAAACGCAAGACTTGCACTCAAATAACAAAAGCCCAACAGCATAGACATCATGATCAATTCATCCGCCTTCTCAACTCTTGCCTTGCTATTTAATCACTCCGGGGTATAAGATAGCATTTGATTTCAGATTTCTCACGAAAAGTACCGTAATTTTTGTTTGTTTTTATTAAAAATACTATCGCCATTTATTGAATATTCTGGCAATGCGCAATAAATATTTTTACCACTTAATCCAGTAAAGGTCGATCTTCATGGAATGTATTTTTTACAAAAAAGGCTATAAATATCAATTGACTGCAACCTACTCAGTTAAAATAAAAATCAAACCAGAAACCGCAATAAAATCATCTTCAGGCTATGTCGAGCTCGATGCGGAAGGCAATCTCACGATTACACAAGGCTACGCCTGGGACGGCCCTTCCGGTCCCACGTTTGACACACGCAATTTTATGCGCGGCTCCCTTATACACGATGCCCTATATCAGCTGATGCGTGAAAAACTTCTCGATAAGGACACACACCGTGAACCCGCTGATCGATTGCTCCAATCGATGTGCAGAGAAGATGGAATGAGCAAGCTACGAGCGTGGTGGGTTTATAAAGGATTGCGCATCGGGGGCGATCCCGCTGCAGATCCTGAAAATATTCGTCCGGTAATATCGGCGCCCAAAGGATGCGGTAATCAGGTAAAGTAAAAGCGATTAATCTGGTTAATCAAATTCACTTCTGGACATTTAAATTTCTGCGTAGAGTATTTATTGATGAGATAGCCGAAGTTCTGATACCATCGACTTCCCCGTATAGAAGTCACCTGGATTAACCCAATTCGTATTTGGCAAAAATCAAACATGTGAACCATAACATAATGTTGTAACTATCCATTAAGGAAGGAAGATATCGAACATGGAAGCAAAGCGAAGTTGGTATATTAATCAATTCATCCTTGTCTGCACAATCTTTGTGGGTGCGGTGACCACAATTTGGGCACAACCCTGGACATCCACCACTGTTTTATTCAAAAACGATTTTCGGGCAAATAATTACATTAAAACTTCCAATGGCTTAATATCCAGTGGCTCAATTAATGGGGATAAACTCAATGGATTATGGCAAATCGAACACAAAGATGCCGGATATTTTCGGATTCGAAAAGCTGGAACTACAAATCAATACTTACACACAGAAAGAGGCCCTCTAGAATGTTCTGCAGTGCCCACAAACTATTGGACTTCCCACTGGAAAAGAGTAAAAATACCCAATACCAATCGCTACCGTATTGAAAACCGGTTTCGAAAAGGACAATTTCTAAACGTAGAAAAAGGGCCTTTAGTGGCTAGCTCAGTTCCTGCAAACTATGCAACATCCTGGTGGGATATTGTAGATGTCACAAATGCATCCTTTTTTCTGCAGAGTAAACCGGGAAAATATTATCGCCTGCAACTGAAAACAAGCAGCGATTTCTGTCTCAAGATTTGGAATAGCGGTCGAATTGGCGCGAGCGAAGAGAAAAATCTGAACGATAGCTACTCTAATTGGCTACTTATTCCAACAGGCGATGATTTTGATACTTACTGGATATTTAACAAAGGCGCACGGGATGGACGAGGCCAATTAATTGCTCAACCCGATGGAATAGCCCAGTATCAGCAATGGGATTTTATCAACAATGATTCACGACAAAAATTCAAGCTGCAGGATGCTGGGAATGGATTTTTCAGAATCATTCGGCACGGGACGAACAGGGCTATTTCGACCCGGTGGCACCAAATGGCATTTGAACATGAGGTCGTTTCATCCGATGATCAGCAGCAATTCAAAATTGTGGAAACGGGAAATATAGGTGAAACCGATGTATTGCCTGGATTTATTTTCTGGAACTACAAAAACGATCGTTTAAAGGGCTACTTCAAGGAGTTCTATCAAACGATCCCCAAGCCAACACGAATTCGTGTGGATAAAATCACCATTATCAACGCCTCATCTCAAGAAATCGTACCTGCGATTCACAAACATGGTTGTGGTGGCGTTCCTTGGCGAAATGGACTCGCTCAATGCGATGCGAAAGAATTACATCCCGGCGATGATTGGACGTTTGAAGTGAGTGACTATCTGCGAAATTCTGATGAAATTTGGTCAGTTATTGGATGGACAGGCGCCATTGTCGGTGGTGTGGCCATCACAGTCGTTTCAATGGGTGTCGCAACCCCGGCTGTCGCAGCATATTTGGGTGCGGCTGGAACTACAGCGGCAGGCGCCACGATTGCAATCGAACTTGGGCATTTAATAACTGCATCTGTAATTACGATTGTAGATTTTGCTATCTTTTCCAATGCAATTCCGGGTCTAATCGAAAGTTCAGTTGATCTGTCAGCCGAAGATGATATTTCAGTCCAGACATGGTTCAGCGACAAGGGATTGACCGATAAAACATTCCCGCAAATCAACCAAAAACTTGGGGATGATTATTTTTATGCTGGTGAAAAATTGTATGATGATATAATGGGCGGTTTTTATCTGGAGGAGACAAAAACCAAAAAGAAAATTACAGATTTATTCTTTGGGGATGGACACTGCATCTTTGTAATCAGTGATTCTTTTTTAGGAAGTTAAATCCTTGGAACAATGGGCAAATCATTCCAATGTGAGTTGCCTGTTTCAACCTTCTCCCAGCCTCCTGCACGACAAAGGTGAACACCACGAACCTGCCGATCCAGAAAATGTGCGCCCGGTGGTTTCAGCGCCCAAAGGATGCGGAAAACACAAAAAATAGAAGAATTTACGCAGGGAATGTTTTAATATTCCGGGGCGATATGTGCGGCTGCATCCGGCAGTCCCGCAGATATTTCTTGCATTTCCCTGCGAATCTCGCTACCATAATATACAATTTACGCAACCAGGGAACGAAGGGTCAACTCAGGGGTAAATAGACAGCATTTGAATTGGGGTATGCAATGTCTGTTTTTACTGATACAAAATCGCCAAAACTTCTCGCTCAAGCAAGCAGCTCACAGCAAAATACCATTTCTACAAAATTATGCCATGTCCTACCTGTCCGGTATACGTATGCAACCCATCTCCTTGAGCCGGGTTACGATATTCGAACGATTCAAGAATTATTGGGGCATATTGTTGTACTAAATATTTATGTAAGTTACATACCACCATTTTTTCGTTCGCTGATTCTTAGTTTAACATATTATTTTTATTTTATTAAAATTGAAAATAGCAAAAGTTGTTAGCACAAATGGAAATCGAAATAGATTTATCCATCCATTTTCATAAAACTGAGATAGCAAGTTGTTTTTGGAGCTACTTCGGCTTTTGAGAAGCGATAAATCAAAACCCAATGAAAGACAAAACCTATGAACAAGAATTCGAAGGAGGTAATAAAAAGCCTCAATGCGTTTTCAACCATACAACTTATTGATTTATTAAGGTATTCTAAAGATGAGTATACAGAAGATGCATTAATTCATGCCCAAGCTATTTTAGAAGAACGAGGTGGAGCAAAGAACCTAAAGAGGATACTTACCAAGGAGCATCTTGAGTCAGCTACAGCTTTCGATTTTGATAAAGTGTGTTCTTATTTTATCTTAAAAACTTTTGATTCGATTTATTCCGAATACAGAAATCAATTTAACCCAGAAAAAAGGTTCTTTATAATTCCAGATGAAGATATTACCGATTTTGGAATAAGGCGAAAATACTTAGGTATATACAGAAAGCCACTGTTCGCCCACAAAAAAAACCGACACAACTTTATTAAAAAGAGAGAGAAAACTGAGGATGAGGAACTCGAAGCACAAGATTTTATCTATCATCTTCAAACTAAAAAGCGTGCTCAAGATGCGTGCATTTATCACTACAAGGACGCCTTATCAACATATAAAAAAATAATAAATAAAAATAAGTTTGAAATAGCCTGGGCCAAAACTATTTATGCCGATACAGGTTATCCATGCAATTCTCTTAAAATAGGTTATGATGTCTCAGGATTTCCTCAAACGAATCATTCGGCTATTGCCGATCATCTGTTTTTCGCACGATGGCTTGAGTTGGATCCGGAAGAAAAACTCTTCGAACAATTCTATGGTCGCTTGAACAAGAATGGACTATTTGACACAATTGAGGCTGCTTGCGAATTTCTTGCCTTCTACGATTTTTATGCTGGAATGCCTGGTTCCTGGCCAGATCAAAGTATTCGCCATATTATCGAGGTTAGGTCAGTAGATATCGGGGTGTGAGCCAGGGAGTTTGTGCCATGCTGGATGTAAACGACGCATGTGCGAAACCAGGCGTTATAAAGCACTAAAATGACTGAGCAACCGCAATAAGCGAAGACTGGTAAATTTTGAAATTTAGACTCAGTTTGCCTTAAAATATTTCAACGAGCCAGTGAACAAACTGTCCACGAATCCGTTGTTTTTATGCACTGCAAAAGTTCGCATCAGTGGACCTAAAGATGCTTGATAAGGTCGGTTCGCGTCCGCTGATTTGTAGATTGGCCCTGCTAAAACACCCCACTTAAATTCATAACTTTTCTCCTTATTTGTGATAATTATTTCCGGCCAGTTTTTATCGTTTTTATAGCGTCCAACAAGCTTATCATTTTCCTGGGAATCCTTAAATAGCATATCTTCTGCAGGCAGCGGATCCTTTTTATTGCGCTCATAAAGTTCCACAAATTGCTCTTTTTCAGAATTAAAAATGTCCTCAACGTTAGGTTTTTGGATGAGTAAATTATAGGCATAATTGGCCATTAAATGGGGGAGTCGATGAAGCCCGTCTTCATCGGAAAATGCAACTATCCCAACTTTCCGGGCGGGCATAAAAGAAAGATGAAAACTGATGCCGCCATATGTTCCAAATCGTGTCAGAACAGTATCGGCCTGGTATGTGGCAATATCCCAACCCAGGCTGTAGCCGTGGCGTTTGTAGGTAAAATAGGTTCGGTTCTGCTGCACCGTTTGTCCGTGCAATTCATCGAACGAACGCTTGTTTTTAATGATCGAAGTTTCCCGGTTGATATTAAATTGCAGCCATTTCGAAAGATCGTTCACTGTCGAAATCGTGCCACCAGCTGCACTCATTGTGATGTCCTGCTTATAAAATCCCGAAGAAAATACTTCATTTTCATTGCGCATTTGGATCGACGGCCGAATCTCTTCCAGTTTAAAGTCACTCACATTTGCGCTGGTATTATTCATTTTTAAAGGTAGAAAAATCCGTTGCTTCATTTCCTTTTTCCAGGAGTTTCCGGTCACTTTTTCAGCAACCATGGCAGCGATAATGGGCCCGGTGTTGGAATAACGAAACTGATGGGAAGGATCGTAACGATACGATGAATTTATGTCATCAATTAGTTCAGAATTACCATTGCTATAACCAAGAAATGCCGTTTTCCAGACAAGCGGATTGCTAGTAAAACCAAGGGTGTGATTGAGCATGTGCCGAACAGTAATTGCTTTCGTATCAATACTGCCGTCGAATGTAATTTCCGGCAGGTGATCGTGCATTGATTTATTCAAATCAACCTGGCCATCTTCTTCCAAAATTTTCAGCAAAGTACCGGTAAATGCTTTGGTGTGCGAAGCCACATAAATGGGAGAATTTATATCGAGTGTTGCCGGTTTTCCCGCTAAGATATTCCTGTTCATGGCAAGGGAATAAACCAATCCATTTTCATTGACCACGCCAAGGAGAAAGTCGCCATAAATATTGTAATCTTCGTAAATCGAGGATATTTTGCTGTTCATTTTCTGTGCGAGTTCCGGATGCAAATTGTGAAATTCTTCCTGCGGATTTCCACTGCATGCTATCATAATAAATAGAAGCAGCACTAATTTTATCTTCAAACGAACCTCCCAATTCATAAAATTTGTTAATTTCAAACATTACTAATAGTCTATCAGACCAGCAGATAGCATAAATTGTTGCAGTCAACCGAATTTACAATTCGCTCGACTGAATATCTTGAAGATTATTTCGCTGAATGCATTTACATTCGAAAGGGTGGGATTAGATTCGCGGTAAAAATTATGTGTGGAAGTCCGATCAGAGCAGCCGGCGTGAAATTATTTTTTTAACCAGCCTCAACACGAATCTTTTGCAATTTGGCATCATCGGGTACGCTCAGTGGGTGCAAAGGCTGGCCATTTTTTGTAATGCCAAAAGCGTGCAGATCAGGTATTTTGCGTATGATGGCATCGTGGCGTTCCATGAATGTTCCCCGCGCTCCCCAAGCGGCAATCACGGTTTGGGCTTGTTTGGCGAAGCGCTCCAGGCAGGCATCATTTTCCGGGCCAATGGGATCAGCCACATTGATAAATTCATTGGGATCGTCGGTGCGGTAGCCAAAAATATTGCCGATGACCACGCCGCCAAATCCATGTTTGTTGCCCAGTTCAACACATTTTAATATGGTGGCGTTGTCCTCATTTTCCTCTTTCATCGAAGGATTGAGCGTGAGGAAAAGAACGATGGGTTTTTCAGCGTCCCAGATGCGCCACAGGGCATACTGGTATTTTTTGCATTTCGAGAGAATGGCGCCTTTTTGGATTTTCATGTAAGTTCAGTTCCAGTAATATATTTTCTGACACGATCAACAGGATTTTTTATCCGGTCAATCATGTAAATCCTGTCAATTAAAAATAAATTTAGCAGGCCACAAGGGCCTGGACTACGACATTCAACTTTTAACTTTCACCTACTCACAAATTAGGTCGCAGCCATTTAAGGGCCTGGACTACAACTTTCAACCTTTTCACAAATTAGGTCGCAGCCATTTCTCGGCTTCTTTGATGGTGATATTTTTACGCCGGGCGTAATCTTCGAGCTGGTCGCGATCGATGGTGCCGATGTTGAAATAGCTGGCTTTTTTGTTCGCAAAATAAATGCCGCAGACGGATGCTGCCGGGGCCATGGCAAAATGCTCGGTCAGAGAAATACCGCACCTTTTCCCCACATCCAGCAGTTTGAACAGAGTTGCTTTTTCCGTGTGGTCTGGCTGCGAGGGATATCCCGGCGCCGGACGAATTCCCTGAAAACGTTCTTTTATCAAGTCGTTCGCGCTCAAATTTTCATCGGCTGCGTAAGCCCAGATGTGTGTGCGAACTTTTTTATGCAGGTATTCGGCAAAAGCTTCGGCCAGCCTGTCGGCCAGGGCTTTCACCATAATTGCGCGATAATCATCGTGATCCGCCTCGAATTTTGCCACCAGTTCTGAAACTCCGTGCCCGGTTGTCACTGCGAAGGCGCCAATATAATCACCCCGGCCACTGTCTTTCGGTGCAATAAAATCAGCCAAAGCGCGGTTGTTTTTACCGGCGGATTTTTCCGTTTGCTGCCGTAAAGTATGAAAAGTTGCGAGAACCTGGTTACGGTTTTCGTCGCTGTAAAGTTCGATATCCTCGCCGACACTGTTCGCTGGAAAAATGCCCAAAACGCCACGCGCTTTTATGAGCCGCTGCTCGATAATTTCATCCAGCAGGCGATTGGCATCGTCAAATAATCGTTTTGCTTCGATTCCCGACTGCGGATTCTCAAAAATTTGCGGGTATTTGCCTTTCATTTCCCAGGCGATAAAGAAGGGTGTCCAGTCGATGTATTCACGTAATATTTCCAGAGATACATTTTCTTCACATTGAATTCCCAATTGCCTGGGTGGCTCGATTTTTTCATTCTGCCAATCAATTGCCACTCGATTTTTTCGGGCCTGAGCTAGTGTGATGTGTTTTCTCTTTGCACTGCGGCGGGCATAGTCTTGCCGCAATTTTTCATTTTCTGCCTGAATTTCTGCAGCAAACACAGCGGCATCCGGCGAGGTCAGTTTGCTCACCACCGGCACGCTGCGGGAGGCATCGAGCACGTGCAGAGTTGGCTGTGCGTATTCCGGGGCAATTTTTACCGCCGTATGAATGCGCGAAGTCGTTGCTCCACCGATGAGCAGCGGTAAATCAAACTCCAATCGCTGCATTTCGCGGGCGACGTGCACCATTTCATCCAGTGAAGGCGTAATCAACCCGCTAAGACCGATGACATCGACCTGGTGTTTTTTAGCTTCAGCGAGAATTTTTTCGGCCGGCACCATGACGCCGAGATCGATGACTTCAAAATTGTTGCAGGCGAGCACAACACCAACAATGTTTTTGCCGATATCATGCACATCGCCTTTCACAGTAGCCATGAGAATTTTCGGGACTTTTTTCTGGCTTTGTGCCTGTGCTTTTTCCTCTTCAATAAAAGGAATTAAATAGGCCACGGCTTTTTTCATGACGCGAGCGCTTTTCACCACCTGTGGCAAAAACATTTTTCCGCTACCGAATAGGTCGCCGACCACGTTCATCCCGTCCATTAGCGGCCCTTCGATGACCTGCAACGGGCTGCTCGATTTGAGCCGGGCTTCTTCCACATCCGCTTCAATAAATTCGACGATGCCTTTGACCATCGCGTGCTGCAGCCGTTCTTCGACGCGCAATTGCCGCCACGTATCCTGGCGTTCTTTCTGTTTCACATCCGAGGTAAAATCTTCGGCAAAATCCACCAGGCGTTCGGTGGCATCGTCGCGGCGATTTAACAAAACATCTTCCACCCGCTTGAGCAATTCCGGCTCGATATCCTGATAAATAGCCAATTGTCCGGCATTGACGATGCCCATATCCAGCCCGGCTTTGATCGCATGAAAAAGAAATGCGGAATGCATTGCCTCGCGCACGGCATCATTGCCGCGGAATGAAAAGGAAATATTGCTGACACCGCCACTGACACTGGCGTGCGGCAGATTTTCTTTTATCCATTTTGTCGCTTTAATAAAATCGACGGCGTAATTGTTGTGTTCTTGAATGCCGGTGGCAACCGTCAAAATATTGGGATCAAAAATGATGTCCTGTGGGGGAAAGCCTACTTTTTCGGTCAATATTTTGTAAGCCCGGGCACAAATTTCTATTTTACGTTCGAAACTGGCAGCCTGCCCCTCTTCATCAAAAGCCATGATGATGACTGCTGCACCATAATCCCTGACTTTTTTGGCGGTAGCGATGAAATTTTCTTCACCCTCTTTCAAACTGATAGAATTGACGATTCCTTTGCCTTGCACACATTTCAATCCAGCCTCAAGAACGGACCATTTTGACGAGTCGAGCATAATTGGTACACGGCAGATTTCGGGTTCTGCGGAAATCATGTTGAGAAACGCTACCATGGCTTTTTCAGAATCGAGCATGCCTTCGTCCATGTTGATATCGATAATTTGGGCGCCATTTTCAACCTGATCCCGGGCCACGGACAGAGCTTCTTCATATTGTTCTTCGCGAATCAGGCGAGCAAATTTTCGCGAGCCGGCCACATTGGTGCGTTCACCAATATTGACAAAATTACTTTCGGGGCGCAGGGTTTGTGGTTCCAATCCACTGAGGCGTAGCAATGTTTTGCGCTGCGGAATTTCACGCGGTTTGTAGTTTTTAGCCATATCCGCCAGCGCCGCGATGTGCTCCGGCGTCGTACCGCAACAGCCACCGGTGAAATTGAGAAATCCTGCGTCCGCAAATTCGGACATTATCGAAGCGGTCATCTCCGGTTTTTCATCGTATCCGCCAAATTCATTGGGTAGTCCGGCATTGGGATACAGACTCACCGGATAGGTTGAAATTCGCGAAAGTTCTTCAACAAACGGGCGCATTTGTTCCGAGCCGAGGGCACAATTGAGGCCAACGCTGAGTAAATTTGGCGCATGAACGATGGAATTATAAAAGGCTTCCGTCGTTTGCCCTGAAAGTGTGCGGCCGCTGGCATCGACGATGGTGCCGGAAATCATAACCGGAAGTACAAGCTTCTTTTCATAAAAATATTTTTGAATGGCAAACACAGCGGCTTTCGCCATCAATGTATCAAAAATAGTTTCAACCAGCAAAATATCGACGCCGCCCTCAACGAGGCCGGCTGTCTGCGTGTAATAAGCTGCCACAACCTGGTCGAAATTAACAACACGAAAACCTGGATCATTGACATCAGGAGAAATGCTGAGCGATTTGTTGGACGGCCCCAACGCCCCGGCGACAAAACGTGGTTTGCTTGCATTTTTTGCGGTGAAACTATCGGCGGCTTCCCGGGCGATGCGTGCGCTGGCAAAATTTATCTCGAAACTCAAATCCTGGGTTTGGTAATCTTCCTGAGAAAGGGCATTGCCGTTGAAGGTATTTGTTTCGATAACATCAGCGTCAGCCTCAAGAAAATCCTGGTGAATTGATTTTATCACCTCGGGCCGGGTGAGAGAAAGCAGGTCATTGTTTCCTTTGAGCGACTGTGGAAAATCCTTGAAACGATCACCGCGGAAGTCAGCCTCAGATAGATTCTTTTTTTGAATCATCGTGCCCATTGCCCCATCGAGCACGAGAATTCGCTGGCTTAAAATTTCACGTAATTTTTTTATGTTTGACGTCATTTTATGTTCGTCTTTTGAAGCGATAACATCACTTAAAGCGGTGATCTCATCGCTGGTTTAAATTAAAAAAGGCTCTGGTTGCCTCGGGTTTATTTTTAACTCGGGTGGAATGCCGAGATACTCATCTTTAAATCGGCCAATATCGTCCCTGGTTTTAGCACTTAATAATTCTGCCATTTCTGCCGCGACTTCGTCACAAATCATAATCGGTGAGTAAGTAAAGAGCATTTTCGCACCGGTGCACTCGCACATAATCTGAAACTCGTCACATTCTGCGCTGGGTTTGTTCTTAATTATACAGGAATCTATCCAATCTGCAACATCGCGTTTTTCATTTTCCAGCAACTTTCGCCGCCGTGCTGCCAAATCGACGCGGCCTTTAAAATAGCTTTCAAGCCGCTGCCGCGATTCATCTGAAAACATCGTCAGCATCTCTTCATGGCACTGGATGCACATGGCATATTCATAAAGCGTGTCGGTCGTGTTAAATTTTTTATACCGTTTGACCGCTTTTTCGATAACATATAAACTGCGTTCGTCCAGCAGATCTTTTTCGCAAACCAGGCATTTTTCGAATTTTTCACCGGTTGCGTTGGAGTGAAATATTTCCGGGATTTCGATGACATCATCAACGAAATTGATTGGGGGTAAATCTTGATTTTTATCAGGCATAAAATATTTTGAGATTTTTAAGATCAGATTTAAATCGCTGTATGTTTTTACTTTTAAGCAATGCTAAATATAAAAACAATTCTTTAAATTAAAAGAAAATAGCGTCAGCTCCCTTCCCACCCATTTGATTGGTCGAAAATCCACTTAATATTAAAGATCGAGAATACAGATTTGCTGCAATTAAGCGTTGAAATTAATGTTGAGCAAAGTGCCAATTTAGTTGCATTTTTCATGAATTGGGTGTAGAATTATGCAGATAAAATCCACATAAAATTCAACTTTTGCAGCCCGATATTGTTTCGCCTGCAATGGTCTAATTTAATCAATCCTGTTTTCTATCCTTTTACCACCAATGAAAGGATTTGCCATGAAACAGAAATGTGTACAACGTGCCTCAACAATCCTTATTCTGTGCTTTCAAACCAGCTTTGCGCAAAGAATTAATCCAGAGAATTTCGAATATCGCGGCGCGTTCAAATTGCCTGCCGGGTCAAATGGCTCCAACTGGGAATACAGCGGCTACGGTATGACATTTTATCCCGGCGGCGATGCCGGTGGCCCCAACGATGGCTATCCGGGTTCCATTTTTGCAATCGGGCACGATCATCACCAAATGGTTTCTGAAATCAATATTCCCGTCCCGGTCATTTCGCCCGGCAAATCGATAGATGAACTCAACACGGCGCAGACGCTGCAAGCATTTCAGGATATTACCCATGGCATGTTCGGGGAGCTGGAAATTCCCCGGGCTGATTTGGCCTATCTGCCGGCGCAGGGCACACAAACGACGGACAAATTGTATTTTTGCTGGGGGCAGCATTTTCAATTTGAATTCTTTCCATCCCACGGAGCTTGTGATTTAAATTTGAGCAATCCGCAAACCTCCGGGCCGTGGTTTTTTGGAAATTTCACCAATTACGTGACCAACGATTATCTTTTCGAAATTCCTGCGGCGTGGGCGGACCCGCATGTTCCCGGCGCCCGTCTGGCCAGCGGCCGATTTCGCGACGGCGGCTGGGGAGGTCACGGACCCACATTATTTGCATTCGATCCCTGGAATGATGGCCAGCCTCCGGCTGAAAACGGAACGCTTGCCTCGATCACCCCTTTGCTTCTCTACGGAATCCAGGAACCCGGAGTCATTGAAATAAGCACCAGCGATGCGATGAAAATGAATGGTTACAGTGAAGCTGACGAATGGTCTGGAGGCGCCTGGCTCACTGCCGGCGAAAACTCCGCCGTGGCATTTGTTGGAACAAAAGGATTGGGAAATTTTTGGTATGGCTTCAGCAACGGCGTCGTTTGGCCCTTTGAAGGCCCCTATCCTCCGGTGCCTGAATTTCCATACGATGATCGTGGCTGGTGGAGCGACAGTATTCAGGCACAAATTATCTTTTTTGATCCGGCAGATTTCGCGGCTGTTGCCAGAGGGGAAAAACAAACTTTCAATCCGCAGCCCTACGCGCACTTAAACCTCGATCCCGTGCTTTTCGCACCGGGATTTGATCTCTGGGATTATAAGCGTTATTCCCTCGGTGCCTGTTGTTTTGACCGTGAAAACAGCCTTTTATACATTTTTGAAAGACAGGTTGTCGATGGCGCCAGCTTAATTCACACCTGGTTTATTAATTCGAACATATCCGGTGTGCAAACGAAGTCGAAAAACCACAGTACAATTTTGCGGCAAAACCACCCCAATCCGTTTTCACATTTAACAAAAATTGAATACCAATTACCACAACCGGCTCAAATCGAATTAAGTTTATGGGATGTTCGCGGTCGAAAAGTACTTCAGTTTTTTACTGGAATGCAGTCAACGGGGCTACACCAGATTATGTGGACTGGAAAAGACAGCAACGGGATATCGGTCACTTCGGGAATCTATTTTCTACAGCTGCGTGGCTCCGATTTTAATTTAACGAAAAAAATTGTTCTGCTGCCGGAATACAACTGATCGGCTTAAAAATACACCGGACGGATTATGTTTCAACGCTAACTTTATTCAGCACGCGGATAATTTCTTCGCTTTGTACTGGTTTGGAAATATAATCATCCATGCCGCTGGCAAGGCACTTTTCCCGGTCGCCTTTCATAACATTCGCTGTCATTGCGATGATTGGAACATCTTCCTCGATTTTTTCGCTGCGAATAATCCGGGTCGCCTCAAATCCGTCCATCACAGGCATTTGGCAATCCATAAAAACCAGGTTGAAACGACGCGATTGAATCGCAGCGACAGCTTCTTTGCCATCCCCAACAACCTCAACATCGTGGCCGAGCTGCGTCAGCATGCGCCGAGCCACTTTTTGATTGACAACATTATCATCAACAACCAATATTTTCAGCTTTTTACTTGTGCTTTCAATTTCGGCACCGGTTATTTCTTCAACATCAGTAAAATCAGTATCCTGACATGATATTTCATTTTTTACCTTGTCCAGTGTCAATACAAACCAAAATGTAGAGCCGCTCCCGACTTTACTTTCAACCCCGATTTGCCCACCCATAAGTTCTACCAGTTTTTTGGAAATCGCCAAACCCAGGCCGGTGCCGCCATATTTTCGCGTTGTCGAGGCGTCGACCTGAGAAAATGACCGGAACAGCTTATCTTTTTTGTCATCAGGAATTCCGATTCCGGAGTCACTGACACGAAATTTTATTATAACTTGATTCTCAGTTTCTTCCTGCAAGTCACAGGCGATTATTATTTCACCGTTCTCTGTAAACTTTATGGCATTGTTCAACAGGTTGATTAAAATTTGGCGTAACCGGCCCGGATCGCTATTCACTTCAAAATTGATGGCAGGATCAAGAACACAGTCAAAAGCCAATTCCTTTTCCTTAACTTTATGCATGAACATAGCGCGTACTTCGGCAAGTAATTTTCCAAGATCAAAATCAATCAACTCCAAATCAAGTTTGCCGGCTTCAATTTTTGAGAAATCCAAAATATCGTTTATAATCGCCAGTAATGCATTGGCTGAGCTGTGGGCGATTTCCGCAAATTCACGCTGCTCCTCATCGATATCGGTTTCGAGTAAAAAACCAGTCATGCCGATGACGCCGTTCATCGGTGTTCGCAGTTCATGACTCATCGCAGCCAGAAACTCACCTTTTGCCGCCGTCGAGGCCTCGGCTATTTTCCGTGCCTGATTGAGCTCTTTTTCTTTCTTTTTCTGCAACCGCAAAGCCTGGAGCAGCATTGTGACAGCTTCCCCCAGGCGGTTCAATTCGAGGGAAGTATATATTGAAATTCGGGAAACCAAATCACCCTTTGCCATGGCCACAAGTCGGCGATGGAGTTTACGAATTGGCCGAACAGTCAGCACATTCAAATAAGACACAATGAGTAAGGTAAACAGTGATAAAAGTAACAATATTGCGAACCTTGACTCTTTTACGTAGCGTTCGATCTCTATATTATCGCGCTCAATATCCCAGGTCATTTTCATGGTGCCAAAATATTCGCCTTCAAAATTAATCTTTTCATTGAAGGATATAAATTTGGTTCTCGCCTCCAGTTCGGCATCCTGCCATTGGGCAAGCACTTGGCCATTTTCATTCTGAATGCTCAGGGAGATTATGCTGGAGTCTGTTTTAATAGTTTGCTCAATAATTGTTTCGAGCAGTGGACGGTCTTCACTGATAATTGCATCGATGGATGCCGAGTTCAAAATAGCGAAAGATTGCGAAGATCTCCGTTGAACCTGGCTGTAAAGATAATCATATTGGAAGTTTCGCACCAAATAACCGGCGGAAAAACCAACAATGATATTCGCCAGAGTAAGCCCGCAAATTATTTGTAATGAGAGTGGCCAATTTCGAATTTTAAGCATTATATTTTCATTATTCCGTGCGCCGAAAAAAACCCCGATTCGTTTGTATGGCATTTTCCACGATTTGATAATCAGCATGGCTCCCAGTTGCAAAGCCATCTTTTTTCAGGGCTTTCAGTGCTTCTTTATCCTTCATTTCAAGCAATATTTTTTGCAAAACTTTAAACGTCACATTATCCAAATCTGCGCTAGCGACCCAGGGTTTTGTCACGTTTTCAAATCGTGCCAGAGCTTGCAGTGGTTCGCCCTTGGCAACAAGTTTATTGAACGTACTCTCTTTTAATGCCCCGGCATCAAATTGCCCCAAAGCCACGGCTGTGCCCACTTTATCGTGGCGGCCAAGGTATTCAAAATAGCCTAAATTTTCGGCTGTAATTCCACTTTTCATCAGATGAAGCTGGGACAAATACCGGCCGATAGTTGACCGTTCATCACCGAATGCAAAGCGCTTGTTTTTTAAATCCGCCATTGACTTCAACGGACTGCCCTTGGCTACGCAGATGATGCCGTAAAACCGCTTTTTGCCATTTTTACTTTCCATGGCGAGTATACGAAGCGCGTGATTTTGGCCTTTGGCTTCGATGTAGGAGGCAGGTCCGAAACGCGCAAAATCCACCCGACCTTGCACCAAATCCAAAATACCTTTTTCATAGCTTGGCGCAACTTGAATATCAATGTGGACAAATTGTCCTGTTTCTCTTGTTAAATTTTCTTCAATCGCGGTGATAATTGGCCGGAACTGTTTGATCATCGCTGTAGGTTTGTCGGTTGTATAAACGCCAAACTTCAAATTTATTTGTGCGTGCCCGGGATATCCGGTTAACAGGATTTCTGCGATAAAAATCAGGGTTGCGGTTAATTTGGTCAGTTTCATATTTCCAGCTCCAAAAATTGATTAATCAGAATCCTTTGACAAATTCTCCGAGAAACTGATATATTTTTCAAGTTTATCTTTTAATTCAAGCCGGTCAATTGGTTTTGCGAGATAGTCATCCATTCCCGCTTCGATGCAGCGGTCGCGATCGCCTTTCATCGCATTCGCCGTAAGTGCGATAATCGGTATCGGCGGCTCATTTCCTTGTTCAGACCTGATTTTACGCGTCGCCTGCAGTCCATCCATCTCCGGCATTTGCACATCCATAAAAACAAGATCATACGAAACAGATCCCACGGCGACGACTGCTTCCAGACCGTTTGCCACGCAATCTGCACGGTATCCAAGTCTTTCAAGCATTTTTAACGCCACTTTTTGATTGATAATATTGTCTTCCGCCAGCAAAATTTTTGCCGTTTTAAATTCGGTTTCAATGATATCCGACAGATTGACCACTTCAGGTTCATCATCAGGAGCAGGTCTGTGTTTATTTAAAACCGATATCAAACAATCGTAAAGATGTTTCTGTTTTAATGGCTTCGACAGGCACGCATCAAAAATGGAATCGCGGGTGCTTTTTGCTTCACTGCTTAAAACCATCGAGGTCAGCAAAATGAGGTTCGTATCTTGTAATTGCGCATCTTGTTTTATGGCAATGCCGACGTCTACGCCGTTCATATCCGGCATCTGCATGTCGAGAATGCAGATATCAAATGGATAGCCTTCCTCTGCCTGGCTGCGCATTAATGGAAGAACCTCAGCACCACGACGAACTTCCTCGGTTGTGTATCCCCACGATCGTAGCTGTAACCGCAAAATATCCCGATTAATTTTCGTATCGTCGACGATCAGAATGCGCTTGTCGGTGAAGTCAAATTTCATTTTCTGCCGGTGCGGGCTGTCTTTCGGCTGTCGTTCAAAAGTTGTTGTAAACCAAAAGTCAGAGCCTCTGCCCTCGACACTATTGACATTTATTTCACCATGCATCAATTCGACAAGCTGCTTTGAAATTGCCAGGCCAAGGCCTGTTCCACCGTATTTTCTGGTCGTCGAGGCATCTACCTGGGAAAAAGAACGAAACAGGTTTTTCAGGGCGCTCTGTGGAATTCCCACCCCCGTATCGCTGACATTAAAGCGCATAATAACTTCAGATTCCGTTTCAGACTCCACTTCACCCCAAATTGTCACCTCACCTTTTTCGGTGAATTTCACCGCATTATTTGCCAAATTAACGAGAATTTGCCGCAAACGGCCCGGGTCGCCGCGCAAATATTCATCTGCGTCGGGATGCAAAAAACAGGCAAAAGTGAGACCTTTATCTTCCGCTTTAAATGCGAGCATATCCGCGACATCATCCATCATATTTCGTAGATCAAAATCGATGATTTCCAGATCCATTTTGCCTGCTTCAATCTTGGAAAAATCAAGGATATCATTAATAATATTTAATAAAGCATCCGCCGAATTTCGTACGGTTTCTGCAAATTCATGTTGTTCTTTATTTAGTTTTGTATCGAGCAAAAGTCCCGTCATGCCAACGATGCCATTCATCGGAGTGCGGATCTCATGACTTGTGGCTGCGAGAAAAGCACTCTTCGCACGGGAGGCCGCTTCCGCGATATCTTTAGCCTGCTTCAGTTCATGTGTCTGCCGTTCCATTTCTTTTTGCAGGAGAATATTACTTTCAAAAAGGGAATAGGAACTTGCACTGAACTGGATACCTCTCTGCACTCGCTCTTTCAATGCGCGGGTTATCTTTTTCTGCTTCAATAACTGCTTTTCCAGTTCTTCGATGGTTTCTAATAATTCTGCTTTTGAACGCACGCTTTTATCTCCCGAAAACCACACCGGTCAGAGTTTGATTTACATGAATAGAGTTGAACTGTTCCCCGAAAGTACTGAACCCCATAAAATTAATTTGCCCCAGCAAGGTCTCAACATCCTTTTTATTGTTGCTATCCTGAATCTCAAGTCGGCGCAAAATACAATCACAGCCAAGAGTTAATTCGATTTCCCCAAATTCAAGCTTAAACTCCTCTACTATTTTCTCCAACGATTCAACAAATCCAACTCCCTTCGCTATCGTTAGCGGTAATCCATTATCAATGGCACAGTAAAATGTGAGGCTGTTATCATCATTTACTTTTTGAATTGAGCGTACGAACCACTCATCCCCAATTTGCAACATAACAGGATATTTGGAAAAAACCTGTGGACTGAGTTTCTCAGAATTAAGATTCAATATATCTGCATATTCAGTTGCTGCCGGTCCACCGTCAATTTCATAGACTATTCTTTTCAACGGATCGGCCTCGGTTACAACCATATCCTTGTCCGAGGGTTCGAAGTGCTGCAACTTAAAAGTTTTAAATGGCAGCAATGTCTCAATTACTGTGAATACCGCCGTATCGTTTAAAAATCGTCCCTGAGAATAGATTTTCGTTTCCTGAAACTTTAGGTTATCCCCGGCCGAGCCGCCAACGATCGAAATTCCCTGCATCGCTTGATAAAGATAGGCGACTATTTTTTCTTCCTGCTCCGAAAGCCCATCGACGAGCAGGAATCCAAACATGCGACTTTTGTCAAGGGAATCAGAAAAATGCAAACGCGGTTGTATTTCCATTGCCATTTTTTTAGCCATCTCCAGACTAAAGTTGCGCAATGAGCGGATTTCAATAGGGTGCAGCCGGAAAACTTCAGCTGAAAGACTCAAGCCGACTATTCCGCCCTCAATATAGTGCGGGCCAATTTCGCCAGCGGTCGTGCAACCGATAACCGGACAATGAAATTTTTCCCCCATAATTTTGGCAATTTGTTGCAAATCCCATTCTGCTGAACAGAAAAAGATCACTCCGCCCATATCCGGTTGGGTGATCGCCTCCACGAGCCTGGCTACTGCCAGCCTTTCATCACTTTCAATGATTTCCGCTTTTTTTACGTACCGAGGTGCATTCATCAATTTATCTCCACACACAAATCAGTCTTTATATCACCTGTTTTATTTTCTCAAGCTAAAGAATTCGAATTTCGCCAATCCGCTGCAATTTACTTTTACCGATCGCAGTCGGATCATCGACAGCGTCTGCTAACTTTTTTTTTACTGGTCGCTTGTATCATACTTCGCAAGAATATCCTTTAGCATGGTTCGATTTATTGGTTTACTTATATAATCATCCATGCCCGAGATAATGCATTTTTCTCTATCCCCCTTCATCGCGTTTGCTGTCATTGCGATTATTGGAATATGTTGATCCGAATTTTCCAGCTCGCGAATGGCCTGCGTCGCCTGCAATCCATCCATTTCAGGCATTTGCATATCCATGAAAATCAGGTCATAGGGGATCATTTTTATCGCCGTGACGGCTTCCTTGCCATTGGCCACACAATCCGCCCGGTATCCCATTTTTTCCAGAATTTTAATAGCCACTTTCTGGTTTACGATATTATCTTCGGCCAATAATATTTTCAAATGGCGCCGGTTATTTTCATTGAGTTCAGCATCGGTGATTATCAATGGGTCCATGCCTTCTCCATGATTGCGATTTAATACCGAAAGAAGGCAATCATGGAGCTGAGATTGCTTAACCGGTTTGGTCAGGCAAGCCACCAGGCCCATTGCCTGTGAAGCTTTCGCATCGAAATGCAAGCCCAGGGATGTGAGCATTATGACCGTTGTTTCCGGAATTGTGGAATCCCGTTTGATTAATTCAGCCAGTTCCCTGCCATCCATTTCCGGCATCTGCATATCGAGAAAAACCATATCATAAGGCATGCCATTTCTGATCTTTTGTCGAATCAATTCAATGGCATTTTTTCCACAAGTTTCTTCATCGATATGCCCTCCCCATGCTGCTAACTGCAAACGCAATATCTTCCTGTTAGCCTCCATATCATCAACGATCAAGATATTTTTGTTTGATAAGTCAAGCGTGAGGTGGAGGCGCTGCGGACTTTCCGGCGGCTGTTTGTGGAAGACAACAGTGAACTCGAAATCAGATCCAACACCTTCTGTGCTTCTTACGTTTATTTCGCCCGACATCAACTCCACAAGTTGTTTGGAAATTGTAAGTCCCAGCCCGGTGCCACCATATTTTCGCGTTGTCGAGGCATCAACCTGGGTGAACGATTGAAAAAGCTTTTCGCGTGCATCTTCCGGAATTCCAATACCGGTATCGCTGACAGTAAACTGCATTCTGATTTCACTACCCGATTCATAAACCTGCTCACCCCAAATGGTCACTTCGCCCGCATCGGTAAATTTAATTGCATTGTTTGCCAAATTTATTAAAATTTGCCGTAGACGTCCGGGATCCCCGTTGACAAATCCATCGACATCGGGCTGGAGAAAACAGGCGAATGCGATGTTTTTGTCCTGCGCTTTAAATGCCATTAAATCGGAAACCTCATCGAGCACCGTACGAAGATTAAAATCTATATTTTCCAGCGTGAGTTTGCCAGCCTCCATTTTAGAAAAATCAAGAATATCATTAATTATTGTAAGCAGCGCATCGCCGGAATTTCGGACAATTTCTGCAAACTCTCTTTGTTCCGGCGTGAGATTGGAATCCAAAAGCAAACCGGTCATGCCAATAACGCCATTCATCGGCGTGCGGATTTCATGACTCATCGAAGCCAGAAACAATGACTTGGCAATATTGGCCTCTTCTGCTTTTATCAACGCCGAATCCAATATTTCATTTTTATTTATCAACTCATTTTTTTGCATTTCAAGTTTGCTGGCCATTTCTTCACTTTTGGCTTTTTCAGCAAGAAAATCCATCCAGTTTTGATAATGTCTTTTTACATAGATTACCATGAATACTGTCCCAAGCATCATCATAACTCCAAAAGCAATCCTTAGCTCACCAAGGAAAATGAAACTATAAATCGACGTAAGCCCGGGAAGAACAAAAAGGTAGGTAAAAATTAATTTGGGTTTTTTATACAACGCAAAGGCGCCGGCACTGGTAATCGAAAAATTTATAATAAACGATACAACGATAACTGGATTTAAAGCAGGATAGGCGAGGATTTCGAATAGGAATATCGTCGACCACAATAAACCTGAGAGGGTGACCAATATAAAAGAAATGTGATAATCCCGCTTATTACCAGTGCCCCAAAAAATCATCAAAAGCTTTAATATAGTCAGCGTTGTAAAAACAGATATGATCATCGGACTTCGTGATGGGTGGGATTCGATTGTTTTCGGTAACAAAATCAGGACAACAAAAACAAATACCTGCCCCAATAATGTTGCGATTGAATTTTCCTGGAAATTTTTTTGAAAAGCTCGCACCGGATTACCCTTCTTCCACTTTTGATTTCACCCATCGCTGCAACACAGTTTCTAATTTCTTCGGGTCAATCGGTTTGCTGAGATAATCATCCATGCCGGCTTCCAGGCATTTTTCCCGGTCGCCTTTCATCGCATTGGCCGTTAAAGCCACAATTGGCAGCTGAGTACTATTTTCATTTTTTCTTATCGAGCGGGTCGCTTCATATCCATCCATTTCCGGCATCTGACAATCCATTAGCACCAGATCGAAATGATGCAATGCAACAGCTTCGACAGCTTTTTTTCCATCCGCAACGCAGTGTACCTGGTGGCCCAGTTTCTGTAAAATTTTAATAGCAACTTTCTGGTTTATAATATTGTCTTCCGCCAATAATATTTTAAGCTCGCCATTGATGACCTCCAGCACCTGTTTTTCATCGATAACGGTTATTGAAACTTTTTCATTTATTGGCAGATGTTTCAGAAGCTGTTTTTGCAGATCAATTTTAAACCAGAAAATCGATCCCTCATTTATTTTGCTCGTGACGCCAATTTGGCCCCCCATCAGCTCAACTAATTTTTGGGAAATAGCCAATCCGAGGCCAGTGCCACCATATTTTCGCGTCGTCGATGCATCAACCTGGGAAAAAGACTGAAAGAGTCTGTGCAGCCGGTCTTTTGGAATACCGATCCCGGTGTCTTTTACACTAAATTTAATTGTAATATCCGATGGCCTTTCATGCTCGATTTCACCCGAAATGAGCACGTGACCGGTGGATGTAAATTTGACCGCGTTGTTGGCGAGATTAATCAGCACCTGTCGAATTCTACCGGGATCTCCAATAACAAATGGATGAATAGCAGAATCAAGGATGCTTTCGAAAACCAGGCCTTTAGCCTGGGCCTTAAATCGAAATAATTTACTGACATCACTCAGCAGTTTTTCAAGATTAAAATCCACTTCTTCCAATTCGACTTTTCCCGCTTCAATTTTGGAAAAATCAAGTATATCATTGATTATCGTCAGCAGGGATTTCGCGGAACTTTGTACATTTTCAGCATATTCTTTCTGTTCGTCGTTCAGCTTTGTGTCCAGCAGGATATCTGTCATTCCGATTACACCGTTCATCGGTGTGCGAATTTCATGGCTCATCGTCGCTAAAAATTCACTTTTTATAAGCAGCGCCTGTTCAGCCATCTGCCGTGCTTCTTCCAACTCCCTGGTTCGCACTTTAATTCGACTTTCAAGAATTTCATTTTGACTGTTCATGCGGGCTAAACGCCATTTTATCGTCCCGAAAATCAACGTGACCAAAATCAGGATTTCAAGCAGGTAAAACCACCATGTTTTCCAAAAAGGGCGTAAGACATCAAGTGTAATTTCTGCTTCATTAGCGCTCCAAACGCCATCCCCGCTTCGAGCCCGGACTTTAAATTTATACCTTCCATGATCCAGGTTGGTGTAATTCGCATAACGGCGGTCCGTGGTTTTGTTCCAGTCCCGTTCATAGCCCTCTAAAAAATACTGATAGCGGACGTCTTTTTCGTTTTTATACCACAAACCGATGAACTCGAAAGAGATGTTGTTTTGCGAATAATCAAGCTGCAACGCATTGCCTGTCAGGTGGGAACGTTCTGGTGATTCAACGCCTAAAAAGTGTACCAATGGGGGTATTGTCGATCGATAATCCTTGCGATAATCGTATTTTGACAGTCCCTGATTTGTTCCAATCCAAAGATTATCCCTGTGATCGAGCAGCATGCAATCAATGCTGACTTCCTCGCTTACCAGGCCATCGCGCGAACGATAATTTGCCCACCTGGTACCATCAAAACGATCAATTCCATGGTTGGTACCAAACCAGATATTCTGCAACGGCCCTTCAACCATTGCCCAAACGGAGTTATGCGATAATCCATCATCTGTAGTAAAATTTCGGATTTTTTCACCGTCAAAGCGCGCTGCTCCTTCCCGTGTTCCAAACCAGATATCTCCATTTGTTACCTCAATAGCAGTGGTTGCCCGATCACTCTTGAAGCCATGGATTTTAATACAATGGATGCCGTCAAATTTAAAAATACCGGCATTGCTTTGGATCCAGATATTCTTGTTTCGGTCGATTAGAATATCCCAGAAGGAGCCATTCTCCAGCTCCTTGAGCGGACTAAAGATTTTAAAATCAGGTTTATCCGTATTTGAGGAAAATGTGTAAACGCCCTGATTTGTGGCCAGCCAGATCAGCCCATCTTCCTGTTGCGCGATATCGCGAATATATTCTCCGGATAAGCCATCTTCTCCACGATAAGTCGTCACATTATCGGCACTATATTTAACCAAACCGTGGCGTGTCCCAATCCACATGCAGCCATTTTTATCCTCAAAAAAGGCCCTTACTACACTGTTTTTTAGGCTATCGACAATGCTCTCAGTTTTAAAGGCTCCATCCTGAATAATTGCAATTCCTCGCCCAATCGTCCCGACCCAAAGTCTGTGTTTTGAATCCTCATACAGGGCTGAAATATAATTTCCGGGCAAGCCATGCTCCGTTGTGTAATTCTCGAAATCATATTGGGCAAGTTTACTTACGCCGCTGACGGTACCAAGCCACAAAATCCCCTCACGATCATGAAGAACCGATAAAATCCTGTCATTCACCAAACCGTTTGAGACATCATAAGTTCTAAATTTTCCTTCACTAAACTGGGATAAACCTCTACGCGTTCCCAGCCATAAAACATCTTTGTTATCAATGGCCAATGAGAACACTGTATTCGTCGGCAATCCATCTTCAATCGAATAATTTTGAAATCGCAGTTGCCCCGAACTATCGGTTATACATTTGGTCAGCCCACCCTTGCTGGCCAGCCACATGTTGTTTTTCGAATCAAAGGCAAAAGCGTTTATCCGATTATCAGATAAACCATCGTCAAGATCGTAACTGGTAAGCTCACCATTTTTGTTTGAGTACAATCCCTTGTCATAAACACCAATCCACAACACACCCGCACTATCGACCGCCAGAGCTCTCACGTAGGCGTTGTCTTCGCTTTTCACAATTTCGAACGAAGAAAATGCTTGGCCATCATAACTTATTACCGTGGCGCTGTCAGAGCCAAACCACAATGTGCCTTGTTTATCCTCACACATGGCATAAATTTGATTATGGTAAAATCCATTTTCCTGGTTGAAGACCGTTATATCTTTCCCCGCAGGAGAATCTGATATGCGCACCAACCCGCCACCCAATGTACCCAGCCAAATATTGCCTTTGCTATCCTCAAGCAGGGAATAGACATAATCTACCTGCGGCATGCCATTGGATTTATCCCAGGATTTGAACTGCACTCCGTCATAACGGGATATTCCGCCTGCTGTACCGAACCACAGAAATCCATTCCTGTCTTGCAAAACAGCATGGATTTGCGATTGCGGCAATCCATCAGCTACCGTATAATTGACAAACTGCAATCCCTGCGCTTTTATCACCGATGTAAAGGCGAGGCCAAATAAAAATACGTAAATCAGGTTCAAACTCAGCCTGAATCCCCGATTTAATTTAAACGTGGGTATCCTGATCGTGCTTTTCTCCTAAAACTTGGTACTGCTGAAGTACATTTTTCAGTTTAGCCAATTGTATGGGTTTAGTCAAATAATCGTCCATGCCACTAGCCAGGCATTTTTCGCGATCACCTTTCATTGCATTCGCCGTCAATGCAACAATCGGTGTATGTAACGAACCTTCACTATGCCTTATTTGCCGGGTTGCCTCAAAACCATCCATTTCAGGCATTTGGCAATCCATCAAAACGAGATGATAGGTTTTGTTTTTAACTGCTTCAACGGCCTTGATGCCATTATCAACACACGCAACCGCATGGCCGAGTTTTTCCAACATTTTCACTGCCACCATTTGGTTTACTTTATTGTCTTCGGCCAGTAATATCTGAAGTTTATTCCGCTTATTGTTTGCCGCATCAAATATGGTTGCTTTCTTCTCCTGCTCATCCGTTTTTGCCTTTATTTTTGAAATAGGCTGTTTTGTTAATTCAACTGTAAACCAAAAAGTTGAACCTTCTCCAACCCGGCTTCTGATCCCGATTTTCCCTTGCATAAGTTTAACCAGTTTTTGGGAGATAGCCAATCCTAACCCGGTGCCGCCATATTTCCGTGTTGTTGTCGCATCGAGTTGAGAAAATGAGTGAAATATATTTTTCTGCTGTTGCACGGGAATTCCAATGCCGGTATCCTTCACACTGAATTTTATGATATTCCGGGCTGTCGTATTTTTCACTACCTCTCCAAGAATGAGAACCTGACCGCAGGAGGTAAATTTAATAGCATTATTTGCCAGGTTTATCAGAATTTGCCGCAGCCGACCGGGATCACCCAGAACAACAGGATGGATTTCCGGTTCGAGAATACACTCAAAAGCCAGACCTTTTTCCGCAGCTTTGGGTCGCAATATCCGGCTTATTTCCTGAAATAATTTTTCCAGGTTAATTTCGATATTTTCAAGTTCAAGTTTGCCGGCTTCGATTTTCGAAAAATCAAGAATATCATTTATGATTGTAAGCAATGAATCGGCGGAGATTCGTACGGTTTCTGCATATTCTTTTTGTTCATCGGTGAGTTCGGTATCGAGCAAAATGCGTGTCATGCCAACGACGCCATTCATTGGGGTGCGTATTTCGTGGCTCATCGTTGCCAGAAATTCACTTTTTATCCGGGACGCTTTTTCAGCCGTTTCCTTGGCAGCCTGCACTTTCTCCTTTTCTTCTACGAGGGCTTTCGTGCGCTCGTCAACCTGTCGTTTCAATTGCCGTTTCTGCGTCTCAATTGTTCGGATTCTTAATTGAATCAGCCCGAAGATGCTGCCGGCGACAAAAAGAACAACCAGTGTTCCAAACCACCAGGTTTGCCAAAAAGGAGGCTCGATAATTACTTTTATCGACGCTGGCGAATCGTTCCACAACCCGTCTTCGTTTGCAGCAGACACCAGGAAAGTATATTCACCTCCGTCCAGGTTTGTATAACTGGCATAGCGCCGAGGTCCGCAATAATTCCAGTCTTTATCAAATCCCTCCAGCTTGTAGCAGTACTGATTTAGATCCGGTTTGTTAAAGCTGAATGCCACAAATTCGAAGGAAAAAAAATTGTCCTTGTGCGATAAAGTGATTTCCTGAATCCGGGAGACGGGTTTTTCAAATTGCACAGGCTCATTAAAAATATTGAAAGCTGTTATTAACACCGGAGGAACATAAGTATTCTCTCTTAATTCGTGCGGGAAGAAACTTATTAAGCCATCTAAGCTGCCAAAGAAGAGCTCGCCCGCCCTGTTTTTAAACCGGGCTCCCCAAAAAAACGGGCTCTGCAATCCATCATTGGTGCCATAATTACGAAACGTTTCATTGTCCGGACAAAAGCGTGATAAGCCATGGTCTGTGCTGAGCCATAACTTGCCGTCATCTGCCTGAAGAATGCAATAAATAATATTGCTTGGAAGTCCATGCGCCATAGTATAATGTGAAAACGTCTCCGTCCGTGGATCAAAACGGTTCAACCCGCCGCCGTGCGTTGCCAGCCATAAAATCCCTTTTTTGTCCTGATGAATCCCAACAACCTGATCTTTGCTCAGGCTGTTTTTGTTTTCAGAATCATGAGTATAGCGGCGGAAACCCTGCTCTGGTTTTGCAGGATTAAACTTGTTAAGCCCGGCCCATGTCCCGATCCAAAAATTTCCAGCGCTGTCTTCGACAACAGCATTTGTTTGAATTGAGTTATTGCTAATCGAATTTGAATCTGCGGGATCATGGCTAAAATGTGTAAAACTAATTTTCCCTTCGCTTAGTTCATCCAGGCGAGAAAAGCCTCCCCCTTCGGTGCCAACCCAAAGCGTTCCGGATTTGTCCTCGAAAATTGCCTGTATGATATCGCCTTTTAAACCGGACGGCTCATCGTGCTGCACCGCAATAGTAGTGAATGCCCTGGTTTCCCGGTTAAAAAGTGCGAGCCCGTCTCCCCAAGTTCCAATCCACAGCCTGCGCTTGCTATCTTCAAAAATCACGTTTATTCGATTGCCGGGGATGCTGTTCGGATCGTTTTTCTCATGGCGAAAATGTTGGTATTTTCCATTTTCGCGATTTAAACAATTCAAACCACCGTTGACATCGCCTGTCATCGTGCCGATCCACAACATTCCATAGCTGTCCTCGCAAATAGCGCGAACAACCTTATCTGTATGGCTGTTTTTCACGTTAAGATCATGCAGGTAGCTAATAAATTTAGCTGAATTGACATTGTGTTTATCGACTCCCCCCTGCTTGTGGCCCAACCAGAGCAAATCCCCGTTATCCTGAAATATCGAAAGTACCGGATTTGCGCTCATTGAAGTTTCATCCAGCGGATTGCTAAAGATTTTTTGAAAGGAGAGCTGGCTTTCGTTTGGATTGACAATATTCAATCCATTTAACGTGCCGATCCAAAGCCTGTCTGCATTCTCTTCAAAGATGCTGAAGATTGTATTGTGACTTATGCTATTTGAATTTTTGGATTCATGTATATACCGGGCAAATTTTTCCGTTTTACGATCAAAAATATTTAATCCGCCACCGGGATTAAAATCAGTCCCGGTTCCAATCCAGAGCCGCTCCTTTGAATCCTCGTAAATAACACTGACGATATTATTCGACAGGCATGCCTTGTTTTCCGGATCATTTAAATATCGCTTAAATTTCTCCGTACCAGGATGGAACCGATTCAGTCCGCCTCCGGCAGTGCCAATCCAAAGCAAGCCATCCAAATCCTCATGAATCGCAAGAATTGTGTTATGGCTGATACTGGATAGATCATTTGGATCATTTTTATAATGGGTAAAAGTACCGGACCGCCGATTAAACTTATTCAGCCCACCCCCGTTTGTGCCAAGCCAAAGAGTGCCCGACCGATCCTCAAAAATAGTTTTGACAATATCGTGACTCAGGCTATTCGCATGAGTGGGGTCATGACGGAAATGGACGAATGTTTCGGTATGCTGATTATATTTGCTCAACCCACGGCCACTTGTGCCAACCCAAAGTATCCCGGACTTATCAACATAAAGTGACCAGATAAAATTATCCGAAATAGAGTCGTTGTTTAGAGGATCATGGGCAAAAAGACGCATTTCATAGCCATCAAATCGAAAAAGTCCGCTTTCAGTTCCAAACCAGATGTATCCCGTGCTGTCCTGCGTAATACAGCGTATAGTTTTCTGCGAAAAGCCGAACCTTTTGGGCAATTGCTCAAATCGAACTGAACTCTGATGCGCATGAATATTTGTTGCAAAACCAAAAGTTAGAATTACTGCAAATTTAATGAACATAAAAATTTGCCGGAGCATTTTCATATAAAATTTCCAATCATCAAAACGACGGCTATAACCATACATTTCTTCGTCCAATTCCCACATCGCCGATGGAACTGTACCAATTCAGCTCTTCCCAAGCATTAAATGATCGATAGATTTGTTGATGTACACTTCCAAACTGGCTGCTGATCTCCATTGATGGCATGTGCCGACACGGTGATTATTGAAGTGTTTCGGTCGCTCTACCTTTTTTCCCGAATGATTTTTGCCGCCTATATCGTATTTAACGTGAGTTCGATATAAGAAGAATTGAAACAAATCGAATTAATTAAAGGATATAGTCCGAAGGCGTCCCGCCGAGGATAACGCACGGACCGCTCGGCGAGACGCCTTCGCTCTATTTTAATTATGCTTGGTAAAGAATGTTACAGCTTACATCGAACTCACGTTATTTATTACAGGCAGTTGCACATCACTCAAAGTGACATTATTATTTTCTGGCCCAACAGCAAAATCGCCTTTTTACCATTATCGACACAATCAACAGGGTGTCCAATTTTTTCCGGCACTTTCATCACAACTTTTGATTAACAATACTTTCTTCAGCAAGTAAAATTATTAATGATTTTTGCAAATTCATGATTTCAGGATTAGAATCCACGGAATTGGTGGGTTTGAAAGTTTATCTCGGTAGCCGAATTTCAGGGCATCGACTATCTGAATTTCTCAGATGCACCTCAACTATTTCATATTTTTTGTACGGCCTGAACGGTGAATTTTTATATTTACAGTGCTCTCCCAAATCCAACCTGACACACCAGCCTTAAAAGCAAATGATTCGGCTTCATCTTTGAGAAATCCTTGCTATTTCATTGGAAATAATTTATTTTGCCCGTTATAAATTTTTGAAGGAATTTGGATTCGCCCAGGAAAGAGACGGCACTAAAAACGAGGCAGGAGAATTGATGTGAGTCGTTTAATGATAAGTGTTTCCGGAATACGAGGCATTGTTGGAGAAGGCTTAACCCCTGAAATAATAACACAATTCGCACAGGCATTTGGCACTTATTGTGAAAGCAAACCGGTCGTCATTGGGTGGGATGCCCGGGTTTCCGGCGACATGGTTCACAGAGCTTTCGTTGCCGGACTTTTATCCGTGGGCTGCGATGTGATCGATTTGGGAATTGCAGCAACTCCGACAGTGCAAATGACGACCAAAGAACTCGAATGTGGGGGTGGAATTATCATAACGGCAAGCCATAATCCGATTATGTGGAATGGTATAAAAATGTTAGCCAGCGACGGTTTGTTTCTCGATGCCGAGCAGGGTGAAAAAGTCCTGGAAATACGGAACAAAAAAACCTTCGCATTCAAACCCTGGGATCAACTTGGCACAGTTAAAAAACTAAATACCGCCTCAGCTGCTCACATCGAAAAAATCTTAGCTTTGCCTTATATCAATCCAATGCAAATCCGGGCACGAAAATTCAAAGTCGTTGCAGACTGTATCAACGGGGCGGGCTGCGTGATAATCCCCAAACTCCTGGAAGAACTTGGTTGTGATAGCATCATTCTCAATGGCGAAGCCAATGGACTTTTCGCGCGTACGCCCGAACCCCTGCCGGAAAACTTGACTGCTGTTTGCCAAACGGTTAAACAACACGGTGCCGATTTAGCCATCGTCGTGGACCCGGACTCCGACCGGCTGGCGCTGGTTTCAGAAAAAGGAGAGCCGCTCGGAGAGGAATATACGCTCGGGATAACCGGCGATTATTTTCTTAAAAACCAACAGGGAAAAGTTGTCGTTAATGTTTCCACCTCTCAATTGCTGCCCGACATTGCCAGAGAATACGGCTGCGAAACAGAAATCACAAAAGTCGGTGAGATAAACGTAACCAAACACATGCGAGAAATCGACGCCGTGTTCGGTGGCGAAGGCAATGGCGGGGTCATTGTACCAGACTTGCATCTGGGCCGTGATGCCATAATTGGCGTTGCCCTCGTTTTACAACACCTGTCCAGCACGAATGAAACTTTGAGCGAAATCAAAGCCCGGCTGCCACAATATGAAATGGTAAAATTAAAAATTCAGTTGGATGAGAACAGCAACGCCAAGGCTATCCTGGCCAAAATTCAGGAAAAATATAAAAATGAACAAATCGATTTGATCGATGGTTTAAAACTCATACGAGATAAATCCTGGGTGCAGGTACGGGCATCGAATACGGAGCCAATATTAAGAGTAATGGCTGAAGCACCGACGCGTGCGGAAGCGCAAGCCATGGCAGATGAACTTCGGGAAGCCACGGAAGCGCTCGCCAGATAACATTTTTTTTTGATTTTTGGAACTCGATTTAATTTATGAATAAAGTCTGGAAATACCAGCGTTACACATTTGCGTGTGACGCTGTTTTTTTTTAAAATTGGAGGCATTGTGACCGCACAAGAAATTATTACCCGCAAGCGCGACGGGGCAAAATTAAGCGAAGAGGAAATTGATTATATAATCGGCGGCTATACGGCCGGGAAAATTCCGGATTATCAGATTGCAGCCTTTTTAATGGCTGTTTACTTTCAAAGTATGGATGCGGAAGAAACTGCCACGTTCACGCGATTGATGCGGGATTCAGGTGATGTTATGCAGCTCGGTGAATTTCCCATGCCCAAGGTGGACAAGCACAGCACCGGCGGTGTCGGGGATAAAGTTTCCATCATTCTGGCGCCACTTGTTGCTGCATGCGGCGTTATGAATCCAATGATTTCCGGGCGTAGCCTTGGCCACACCGGCGGTACGCTGGACAAATTGGAATCAATTCCCGGGTTCAATACGCAGATTCCAATGGAAGAGTTTTTGCAAATTTTGAGCCGATACAACTTCGCACTCATCGGGCAAACGCCTGAAATTTGCCCTGCCGACAAAAAGATGTATGCCTTGCGCGACGCAACAGCGACAGTCAGCAGCATTCCGTTAATTTGCGGCAGTATTTTGAGCAAAAAACTGGCAGAAGATTTGGATGTTTTGGTGCTAGATGTGAAATGCGGTAACGGGGCCATCTTCGAAAAAAAGGAAGATGCTCGAAAACTGGCAAAAGCCCTTGTTCAAACAGCCGGAGTTTTCGATTTAAAAACCGTCGCAATTCTCACACAGATGGATCAACCGCTGGGCAACGCGATTGGCAATTGGTTTGAGACTGAAGAAGCCATTCGGATGCTGCATGGGCAAGCGCCTGAAGATTTGCACTTCCTGACAATTGAATTATCAGCATACATGGTTTGGCTCGCTGGTAAAGAAAGTTCCCTTGAAAAGGCACGCACGCTGGTTTCCAGCCAGCTAAAATCCGGTGAGGCACTCAAACGTTTTCGGGAAATAGTCATTGCCCAGGGCGGCGATGTTGCCTTTGTCGACGATCCCGACTCCTTTGCAAAACCACAGTTCAAGGCGGAAATAATAGCCAGCCAAAGTGGATATGTTGCCGAAGCGCACGCAAGAAAACTCGGACAGATCAGCATGTTGCTCGGCGCCGGCAGACAAAAAAAAGAAGACAGCGTCGACGTTTTAGCCGGGATTAAATTGCACAAAAAAGTGGGGGAAATTGTTGAAAAGGGAAGCCCTCTTTGCACTCTTTTCGCCAATCTCAAACCAATTCCGGAAACTCTCATTCATCGGGCTGATTCAGCTTTCAAAATCACCGGTGAGAAAGTAGCTAAATTACCACTTATTCTGGATATAATCGAGTAGAAATGGGGAACGCGGATAACGGTGCCGCTCGCGGAATAGATGAAGTTTACTATGCGGATACAGTGAGTTATGAATATTTCACTTATTGTTTTGCTTCACCGGGGGGCTCTATCTTACTGGTTATATTAATGAGCAACGAATCCAATTTGATTTGAACTGTCATGGCTTCCAATTCTTTAATTTGTGCTAAATACTGCAATGCCTGCGTTTGGTGTTTTTCCAGCCGTAAACTATCTCTTTCTTGACGTAAAATCCGTTTTTGCAATACCTTTATTTCACGGGTGATCGTGCGTTTTTTATGCTCCATTGCCCGGTCAAAGTTTTTTTGCCAGACAACCAATTCTCTGCCATCCGGATCACGCACATCATATAATTTTTTCTGCAATTCTTTGTTCGCCCGGCTCTCATTTTCACTCACCAGAAAACGAATTCCATTTTTGCTATCATGGTCAACGATATAGTTAAACTCCTGATGCGCATCTTCACGGTTTTGATTCAATTTCTGCATCGCTGCGTTGGCCTCGAAAACGACGGCCACACGATCACCAACGGTTTCCCAGTCGACGGCAGCAACTGATGGCTTCCTACTTTTGCCGCTGGTTTTTATCCCGTTCCCGGTTGTCTTCGGCGCCTCGAACGAAAAACTAACTATACCGGAATTCATTTCAGAAAAAACCTGGGCTGTGGTATCATCAAAATCGGCCCCGGAAAATGTTATCAGCGGCACATCCGGGGCTGAGAGAATCGTTTCAACTTGTTCCCGGGACAGTTTTGCGTCACTATTGCTGAGGTTGATAATATTTGCTGCAACCTTTTCAACTTGTTCTGGTGAGACTTCATTGTTAAAAACCTGGTTTACAAACTTTTCAAAAATTTTCTTTAGATTTTCCTGTTCTTCGGGTCCGGAAGCCATGGCTGCTAATCTGTTTCCCATCAACGTCAAGGCGTTGTCAAGACTGTTCTGCTGTATATCATTAACAATCCATAGACTTCCAGCCACAACCGTGAACAAAACGATGTATACAGCAAGATCCTTTATTATTTTCTTCATTAATCTTCTCCCGGCCCTTGAATATCCAAATGTAAAATGTATCTCCATTTTTGCCCGTTAAATGGAGTTTACATTTTCACTTTTTACAACAACCCTGTATATTTTGACAGTGCAAGTTTGAAAAAAGTTGTGTTAATTTATTTAAAATCTATATTTTGTCAGAAAGAAATTATTTAATTTTAACCGCCTTTTAATATACACCAATTATCCAGGAATATTCGGATGGAGAATCAGACAAATGAAAAAAAGAATCCCTTTAACATTCGCCGCGCTCGCTATTTTGAGTCTTGCCCTGGTGTTCTCTGCATGTGAATTTTGGAGTAACAGTGAAAAAGCAACCACACAGTCAACAAAAACAGACGTTGAAAACAACAAAGATATTGAAAAAGTCCTCGACGCCATCCCCGGTTTTACAAATGCCGACGAACGACTCAATGGTTTGCGCAAGCGCGAGGCCCTGCAAAAAAAATCACTTCTGGGGCAGGTAGCTTTCCGCAATATCGGTCCCAGCATTATGAGCGGCCGCGTCGTCGATGTCGAAGTCAATCCCGATGATCCCACTATTTTTTATGTGGCCTATGCCTCAGGTGGTTTATGGAAAACGGAAAATAATGGAATTTCATTCGATCCGATTTTTGATAACGAAGCCGTTATGACCATCGGAGATATTGCCGTCGATTGGCGGCATAACGGCACAATTTGGGTTGGTACGGGTGAAAACAATTCCAGCCGGTCTTCCTATGCCGGTACCGGGATTTATAAAAGTAACGATGATGGCAAAACCTGGCACCATGCCGGACTGGCTGAAACCCACCACACTGGCCGGATAATATTACACCCGGAAAATCCGGATATTGCCTGGGTCGCGGCAATCGGACATCTCTACTCCGAAAATGAAGAACGCGGTGTTTTTAAAACCGTGGATGCAGGAAAATCATGGCATAAAGTTTTGTTTGTCGACAGCAAAACCGGCGTGATTGACCTGATAATCAATCCGCAAAATCCAGAAATTCTCTTTGCCGCTGCCTGGCACCGCCAACGCTTTGCCTGGAATTTTGTCGAAGCCGGTGCATCCTCAGGAATTTACAAAAGTACAGATGGCGGCGAATCCTGGGATTTGATTACCGGAGAAAAAAGTGGTTTTCCAACCGGAAAAGGGGTCGGCCGTATTGGGCTTGATATCTCACCCGAAAATCCAGATTTAATTTATGCCGTACTGGATAATCAGGCGCGTCGGCCAAAAGAAGTAAAAGATGATGAACCTGAGCTTACAAAAGATGTGTTGCGGGAAATGTCAAAAGAGGAATTTATCAATCTGGATGAAGAAAAAATCACTGAATATCTTGATTATTTCGGCTTTCCACAAAAATATGCAGCCGCTTCAATAATTGCACAAGTAGAAAATGATAAAATACTTCCGGCCGCTCTCGTGGAGTATCTCGAGAATGCCAACAGCCAGCTTTTCGATACCGAAGTCATCGGTGGCGAAGTTTACATTTCTCGGGATGGCGGAAAAACCTGGGGTAAAACACATTCGGAATTTATCGATAATTTCGTTTACTCTTATGGCTACTACTTCGGTCAAATACGGGTTTCACCCGTTGATAGTAACAAAATTTATATCCTCGGCGTTCCTGCTCTCAAATCCGACGATGGTGGCAAAACATTCACTGCGCTCATGGCTGATAATGTGCACGTCGATCATCACGCTCTCTGGATCAATCCCAAAATGTCCACTCATCTCATTTTAGGAAATGACGGCGGTATAAATATCAGCTACGATGATGGCGGTATTTGGATTAAAGCGAACAATCCACCCGTGGGACAATTTTACACTGTCAGTGTTGATATGGAAAAACCGTACAATGTTTATGGCGGCTTGCAGGATAACGGCGTTTGGTATGGGCCATCCACGTATAAATCGGGCGTTGCCTGGCAAGCAAACGGTGATTATCCCTATAAACGCCTTCTTGGCGGAGACGGCATGAAAGTCGCCATAGATTTTCGTGATAACAGCACGATTTATACGGGTTTCCAGTTTGGCTATTATTATAAAATAAACCGGAAAACCGGTTCACAAAAGTCAATAAAACCGCAACATGAACTCGGCAACAGACCACCCCGATTCAATTGGCAAACCCCTGTTCGGCTCTCAACGCACAATCAGGATATTTTGTATATTGGCGCTGAAAAGCTCTATCGATCTTTACAGGGTGGGGAAGAAATCGTGCCCATTTCTGAAGATTTGACGCACGGTGGCCTGCCCGGAGATGTGCCATACGGTACATTGACGACAATCGATGAATCACCGAAAAAATTTGGCCTGCTTTACGTTGGCAGCGATGATGGATTGATCCATATTTCCAAAGATGGCGGCTATTCCTGGCAACGCATCTCGGATGAATTACCACAGCATTTGTGGGTGAGCCGCGTCGAAGCATCACCCCACGAAGAAGCCGTTGTTTTCGCGACGCTTAACGGTTATCGTTTTGATGGTTTTTCAGCTTATTTGTATAAATCCGATGACTATGGAAAAACCTGGAAGAAACTGGGACATGATCTGCCAGTGGAGCCGTTGAACGTCGTTGTGCAAGACCCTGAAAATGAAAAAATTCTCTACGTCGGCTCCGATCACGGTGTTTATGCCAGCCTCGACGGTGGCCAATCGTTCATGTCGATGTACAAAGACTTGCCCGCCGTTCCTGTTCACGACCTCGTTGTTCATCCACGAGATAAGGATTTGGTAGTCGGAACGCATGGACGCTCAATTTTCGTTGCTAACATAGAACATGTGCAACAACTTACCGACAAACTCTTGTCTGAAGATTTGCATCTTTTTCCGGTCGATAAAGTAAAGTTTAACAAAAATTGGGGCAAAAAACGAAGCATGTGGAGCGAACCCGTAATCCCGAAAGTCGAGATCGCGTTCTACCTGAAACTCGCAACCGAAATCGAATTTCAGATTCAAACTGAAGCTGGCAAAATACTCAAAGACTGGACGCACACCGGTGTTGCCGGATTGAACTATCTCGATTATGAATTGACGTTTGATGTGGATAAAAAGAATATTTTAGAACTTGAACTTCGTAAGTCTGAACCGGATTCAAAATCCATTAAAGTGTCAGAAAACGGTAAAGTTTATTTGCAGCCGGGAAAGTATAAATTAATCGCCATATTAAACAACGAACCCATCAGCACCGAACTGGAAATCAGCGCACCCAAGAAGAAAAAACGCGGAATCTAATAAAATCACGGAAAATCATTTAACATGAATAATTCTCACGCAAAGGCACTAAGTCCGCAAAGAAAATATTTAACTACTTATAAAACTTAATTTTTGTGGCTTTGTGGCTTTGTGGCTTTGTGGCTTTGTGGCTTTGTGGCTTTGTGGCTTTGTGGCTTTGTGGCTTTGTGGCTTTGTGATGGATAATTTTAATAGAAAATTTAGTTTTTCTGAACATTTTATCTCAAACATCGAATTATCAATAGGTTAAGAATATTTTATTAAATTTATATGACTAAAGCAGGTTAAAATTTTTCGATTTAAGCCCTTACATATGTTCTGGCTTTCTTCCTTATCAGGATTATTATATTTTCACTTTTCAGGCAATCAATCCCAAACTTCTGCGCTTCATTCTACCTTAAATACTCTCGCCCAAAGAAAGCACTTGCATAAAACGAACGTTCGTTCTATATTCAAGCCATGGAAAAAGGAAAAGACACAAAACAGCTAATACTTGATGCCGCAGTTTCAATGACAAGTAAAATTGGCCTGGAAGCACTGTCGATTGGTAAATTGGCGGCAGAAACCTGCATGTCAAAAAGCGGACTCTTTGCCCATTTTAATTCAAAACAAAACTTGCAGATTGCCGTGTTAAAAGCTGCCGAACAAAAATTTATAAATTCCGTAATACGACCTGCTTTGGAAAAACCCCGTGGTATTGAGCGTATTCGGGCAATTTTTGACAACTGGTTGCAATGGACAAATTCCAACACCTTGCCCGGTGGCTGCCCGTTTGTTTCCATGTCGATGGAATTGACAAGCCAGCCGGGGAGGTCGCAAAACTATTTAAAATCAACCCAGACGGAATGGCTCAATTTTCTTGCCGGCGCAGCACGTATTGCTATTGAAGAAAAACAATTCCGCAAGGATTTAGATCAAGATCAGTTCGCTTACGAATTTTTTTCCATTTTTCTTGCCTATCAACATGCCAGGCATCTGTTACAGGATTTGCGTGCTGAATTGCGGGCTCGGTCAGCTCTCGACAGATTGCTCGAATCGGTAAAATTTTAAATTCTAAAGTACTTTTTTTATTTATGCATAAATTTTTATCCGCTTTTTTTATCAGCACGAACGTTCGGTTTTTAACATTGGAGACATATTGGAAGCCCACAAAACTAAAAATTTCGACAACACAAAAAAATCACCGTCAATTTATGATGGCCCCGCATTTAAAGCAGCACGTCTGATTTTCAAATTTCTTTGCAAATGGATGCCAAAATCAGCGGCATATCTGGCTGCGAAAATATTTTCCCGGCCTCGCCGTTTCCGCCGCCCGGCCAGAGAAGAACATGTTCTAAAATCAGCACAGCCGTTTACAGTACAAACCAAACACGGCAAGATCGCTGCCTGGCAGTGGGGCTCCGGGCCGACGATTCTCTGCATCCATGGCTGGGAAGGACGCGGAACGCAGTTTCATGGTTTCGTAAAACCACTCGTTGATTCCGGCTATCGTGTCGTGGTGTACGATGGGCCGGCACACGGGGATTCCGATGGAAATCAGACAAACCTGATCCATTTTGTCGAAGCAACAAAGGAGCTTTTGCAGGTTGTTGGTGTTATTCACGGTATCATCGCCCACTCATTTGGTGGCGCCGTCGCCACTTTGCTATTAAAAAGTGGAGTGCAGGCAACCAAGGCAACTTTTTTTGCAGCCCCGAACGATATGATTGAAATAACAGAAAATTTTGGCACTATTTTAGGCCTTACCCCCGCTGTTTTGCACAACATGCGAGACGACTTTCTTCACCGTTACCAGGGCGACTGGAAGCCATACGCCCAAGCGTGGGAAGACCTGGAATTGGCTAAAATGGCGAAAGAGATCTCGCTTCCGTTGTTATTACTCCACGATGAAGATGATAAAGCCGTAAAAATGAATAATAGTATTACGCTGAACAATGCCTGGGAGAATGCGAATCTGGTGCAGACAAAAGGCCTTGGGCACCAACGAATATTACGCGATCCTGATATTATTTCTCAGGTTTTGGGATTTATAACAAAAACACATGAGACCGAACCGGCGCTCAATTAGCTGGGCGTACAAGGAACATTTAACAAGAGATTAGTAATATGCTTGATCACGACATTTACAACGTTTCTACCTTGAAATTTTCAGAGGAAGATCTTCACGAATTGTGCTATCCATTTGATTTTTGTATTTCACACCAGCAAAAAATCTTCGATTTGACTGATATAATTAAGAAAAATTTGTCGCAATATAAACCCGGGATGAAAGACAAGAATTCACTGCATGGCACTGAAATCCATTCCAAAAAGATGATTTTCTCATAGTCCTTACGAAAGCAATCTTTATCGAGATTGTTCGTTTATGAAATCGTATTGGTGATTTTATTTGTTTTCCCTAACAAACATTCCCCACTCTACTAATTGACATTGAAAAAAAATATTGTTATTATTTCCTTCTGTTTAGATTTAGGGACTTTCTCTTAACTTTCCGCGATCTAACATTGAGAGAAAAAAGTGCCAACAATATCAATACCAACACATTAAAAAAATACATCATTTTATCGCATTTGCCTGTTGGTTTTGACCATGATTATAGATTAAATCCCCGGAAATCGGGAAAGGCATCTGAGCTTTTATGCATAAAGCAAAACGATTATTCTACCACGTTGAACAATTTAGCCGCATGATTTGGGCCACCTTCTTAAATTTTCCGGCCTTTATCCGCTACCACAGAACCACTTTGGATCAGATGAACCATTTGGGTTATGCCTCGATTTTTCTTGTGATGTCCGCTTCAATTATGATTGGAATGGTACTGGCGCTGGAATGGGGGAAAAAACTGGAGCTCTTTGGCGCCAAACTTCTCATGGGACGCATCATTTCTATCGCCGTTATTCGAGAAACAGGACCACTCATTACCGGGCTCATGCTATCAGGCCGGATCGGCGCCAGTATTGCGGCGGAATTAGGCAGCATGAAGCAAAGCGAACAGCTCGATGCCATGCGGGCAATGGGGGCGGATCCCGTGCCCCGACTTATTGTTCCACGCATCGCTGCAACCATGATTACCTTTGTGCCACTCGTCGCTATTGCCGACGCCGTCGCCATCATCGGTGGCTGGATAGCTGCCGTTGTCTGGCTGCAAACAGACAGCACGCACTTCTGGATTTCAGCTCTGGATGGTTTGTTTTTTAAGGACCTCACCATCGGCTTGATTAAACCTTTTTTTATGGGATTCACCATTGCCTCAATAAGCTGCTACTACGGAATTTCTACCTACGGTGGAGCCGAAGGCGTTGGGCGGTCAGCCACTCGCGCTGTGATGGCGTGCTCATTGGCCATATTATTTATGGACTTTCTCATTTCAAAACTTATACTGGCATTTTACGCATAAAACATGAAAACGAACGAACGACAAGACATTATTCATGTGGACGATTTGAGTTTCACTTATGGCAATGAAATGGTCCTCGATGATTTAACACTCACCGTCAACAAAGGGGAGACGCTGGTAATTCTCGGTGGTAGTGGCGCTGGCAAGAGCACTTTATTGCGCCTGATTATCGCGCTAATCCGCCCAACACGTGGCAGAGTTACTGTTTTTGATAATGACATCGCTTTTTTATCCGAGCGCCAGTTACGGCCATTGCGTGGGCGCATGGGATTCGTTTTTCAGGGTGGCGCTTTGTTTGATTCGATCACGGTCGCGGAAAATGTGGGATACGCATTGCGTATAGCCGATCCCAAAATCAGCAAAATGGAGTTTGAGAAAAAAGTAATCGAAACCCTTGAATATATCGAAATGCGTGATTTCTATTCGGTGTTTCCGGCAGACCTGTCCGGAGGGCAGCGGAAACGCATTGCCATTGCCCGAGCAACGATCACCCACCCGGAAATAATTTTATATGACGAACCGACATCCGGACTTGATCCAATCGTTTCAAAACGTATTAATCAATTGATCAATCGTTTGCGAATCGAGCAGAAAATCACTTCCATCGTTGTTACCCATATTCTGCAGGATGCATTTGAAGTAGCGACACGCATGGTTATGCTCAAAGACGGCCGCATGGTTTTCGAAGGTCAGTCTGATGATTTATTGCTTTCAAAAGACCCTTATATACAACAATTCGTGAGATAAGGAAACAAAATGAGTGACAGAAAAAACTTGAGATGGCAAGATGTGCGCGTCGGCATTTTTATATTTGTCGGCATGGCGTTCATGTTTTTCATCATTCTTGTCGTTGGGACAAACACACGCAAATTTACTTCAAAATATACATTACACACTTTTGTCCCAAACGTGATTAGCCTTAACCCGGGTGCTTACATTACGATAGCAGGAATTAAAGCCGGGACTATCGGCGACTTCGAATACACGACGCGGGAAGGTAAATTTGGAGTACACATTTCGCTGTTTGTAGAACATCGATTTAAAAAATGGGTGACAACCAGCAGCAAAGCGACCATAAAAACACTGGGTATGCTCGGTGATAAATATGTCGAAATTTCCCTTGGCCTTGCAAACGAAAAAGCGCTGGAAGACAACGATTATATTCCAGCAAACCCGCCGTTCGATTTTGAGTCTTTACTACCAAAAGCCGAGCAGGCTGCCAATACAATCCCTCTTGTTTTGACTTCAATCGAATCGTTGTTGCAAAAACTACAGAGTGGCCCCGGAACGATGGCAATGATGTTAAATGACTCAGTGACCGCACAAAGTTTCAACTCGAGTCTGGCCAACCTTGCTGCCTTAACGGCATCGATGAATAATAAACAAGGCAGTTTCGGCAAACTGATCCACTCGAGCAGTTTGTACGACAACCTCGACCGCCTGACGAAAAATCTCGATCAGATTCTCCGCAAAATTGACAAGGGTGAAGGCACCATCGGTAAACTTGTGGCTGATTCAACACTTTATAAAAATCTGCAGAATGCCACTGCGAATACCGATTCGATAATGCGCAAAATTAATGCTGGCCAGGGCACCGCAGGTAAATTGATAAATGAGGATGCAGCTCACAAAAATCTCGAAGGTATTCTCAAAGAACTCAACCTGATTTTACAGGATATGCAAAAATATCCGCAAAAATACTTTCAGGTCAAAGTTTTCTGAATTTCCCCAAAAACTTGTACATTTCAAAGCCCCGCCAAGGGGCTTTTTATTTTATAGAAATAGAACTATAGTTCTTTTCTACAAAACTTATTTTAACGCGAGTTCGATATAATGAAGAATTGGGACAAAACGAATTAATTATAGGATATAGTCCGAAGGCGTCCCGCCGAGGATAACGCACGAAACGCTCGGCGAGACGCCTTCGCTCTATTTTAATTATGCTTGGTAAAGAATGTTACAGTTTTCATCGAACTCACGGTATTTTATCAGAAACAGCGGGTGTTTTCAAGTCTTTTTCGGAAGGCTGAAAATAGAACGATCTCGCAGTAAATCAGTCTAAAATGACAGCAGGATTACAGGAAGAACGTCCAGGTTTATTTGCAAAAACGGGAAAAATAATGGGCAACAACATATTCTCATATTTCATAATTTTTCTGGCAAGCGGCTTATTCACTTGCACGAGAAACGGGATATCATATAAAAATTCGAATATCACGGTTGAAGAAATTAAATCCAACATCGAATACCTGGCTTCCGACGAATTAATGGGACGCGAACCAGGCCATCCCGGAATTGAAAAGGCAGCCAATTATATTACTGAAAAATTCAAATCTTATGGCGTAAAAATCATTCCGGCGACCAGCAGCTATTTCCAAAAAATAAAATTTGAGAAAGCAGCTCCACCACACGAGGCGAGCCTTTCTTTTTTAAATTCTGATTTCAGGCAGAATGAGAACTTGATCCAGATTGCCGGTCCTTCGCTGACCAAAAATTTAGAATTCGTCTATCTTGATTATGCTGCGACAGCCGAGGAATATGCAGGTATTTCGCTAAAAAACAAAATTCTTATCACAAAATTGGGCGGCCCCGGCCTGACTGGACGCAGTATATTCAATTTCAGCGATGAGAAGAACATACTGGCCCAACAAAATGGGGCTCTGGCGCTGATCGAGATTCCTGCAAATACCTTTGACTGGAACGGGTTAGCGTCTTATTTTGGCCACACGCGAACAATCCTGAGCAATCCGGAAAGTAAGGGAAGCGAAATACCCCATTTTTATTTATCAGACCCCGAAGAAAAAATTACCGAAAAATTAAAAAACAACAGCGATGGAGCTATACGCATCGACACGCCCGGCTTTGCATCTGACAGCTTTTATTCGAGCAATATTATGGGATTTATTCCGGGCACAAATCCAGAAAAAAGCGATGAATTTATTGTTCTTTGTGCGCATTATGATCATATTGGCGCCGGGCTCCATAAAAGAGGCGCCAGCGTAGCAGACAGTATTTTCAACGGCGCCCGGGATAATGGAATGGGTGTCGTGGCGTTGCTGGCAGCAGCAAAACATTTAGCACAGAACCCGGCACAGAGACCTGTTCTCGTACTCGCCCTCACAGCAGAGGAGAGTGGGTTGCAGGGCAGCCGCTTTTTTACGACAAACAGCCCAATTCTATTGAAAAATATTGTCTTTGCTCTTAACAACGACGGTGCCGGAATGACCGACGACAAAATTGCAACTCTGGTCGGTTTTGAAAAAACAACCGCAAAAGAAGCGATTCGTCAGGGAGTAAAACAGGCGGGACTGCTGGCTGCTTCGGACCCCGTACCACACATGAACCTGTTCGAACGTTCTGACAATATCAGCTTCGCGAAACTCGGCATTCCCGCGACAACCATGAGTCCGGGATTCCATCAATTTAGTGGTGCGCTTAGTGAAAAATATCACAAAGTGAACGATGAGGTGGATGCTGATTTTTCCATCGACTATTTGCACAAATATAGCCTGGCCTACGCATTTGCAGCGCAAGCAATCGCGAATATGGACAACAAACCTGAATGGGTCGATGGTGAAAAATACCAGGCCGCAGCCAGCGAGCTTTATAAAAATGATTAAAATAAACTTCGCCGTTTTAACCTTCGTTTATTTATTGCTATCCATCCTTCCACAAAAACTGCAGGCCCAAAAAATTGATACCGGTCAGCTGCTCAATCATGTAAAGATATTGGCCGCAGACTCCCTCGAAGGACGACGCACGTGTGCGCCCGGGGCTGCAAAAGCGCGGAACTACATTTTAAACCATTTCAAATCCGTGGGCCTGATACCATTTTTTGAGAATTATCAACAAAAATTTGTTGTCGACGAGAGAGGAGTTAAGTGCGATTCGGCGGTCAATCTCATTGGATCAATCGAAGGAACAGCAACGAAAAACAAATCGATCGTCATTTCAGCCCATTACGATCACGAAGGAATCCAAAATGGGAAAATTTTTAACGGCGCCGATGACAATGCCTCAGGCGTGGCGGCAATGCTCGAAATTGGCCGTTACTTTGCCAAAAACCAGCCAAAGCACGATCTCATTTTTTGTGCGTTCGATGCCGAAGAATTAGGGCTGCTGGGCTCAAAATCTTTTGTAAAAATTCTACCTGATATTAAGAATTCTATTTTGCTTGATATCAACATCGACATGATCGGCGTGAGTCTGCGCAATGAATTGTACATTGCCGGAGCCTATCATTCACCGTTTTTGAAGAGACAAGTCAACCCAATTGTAAATTCGCAAGATCAGCTCAAAGTTCTTTGGGGGCACGATACGCCGGAACTCGGAAGTCAGGATTGGACACTCGCTTCCGACCATGCTGCCTTTCATCGGGCAAAGATTCCTTTTTTATATTTCGGGGTTGAGGATCACGCTCATCACAACCAATCAACAGATACGTTTGAAAATTTAAATCACCGTTTTTTCGTTCAGGCAGCCCAATTCATTTTGACAACACTTATCCATCTTGATGCTCAACTTGCGAGTAATAAAAATTATCAGACAAAATAGGCAAACCTATATTCTTGCAGGCCATTTTCCAGTTGCTTCCACTTCGCGTGTTTCCTACATTAGTTCCTAATTTCAACATCCAATTATCCACCTGCAGGAAGGATAAAATATGTTTCCGGTGACATTGGAAGATATACATCATGCGGCCGAACGAATTCGGCCCTATGCGCACCGCACCCCTGTTTTCACATCAAAGGCGCTCGATAAAATGGTTGGAGGGCACGTATTTTTAAAATGCGAAAATCTGCAAAAAGTCGGGGCGTTCAAATTTCGCGGGGCCTGCAACGCGGTCTTTTCCCTCTCGGATAAAGAAGCCCAAAACGGTGTTGCGACACATTCCTCTGGAAATCATGCGGCAGCCTTGGCTTTGGCAGCCCAAATACGCGGCATTCCGGCTTATATTGTGATGCCGAAAACTGCCTCGGAAGTGAAAAAAAATGCCGTCGCAGGCTATGGCGGGCAAATCAAATTCTGCAAAAAAACGCTCGCTTCCCGGGAAGCGACTTTGGAAGAAGTAGTCGATCAAACGAATGCAACGGTAATTCATCCTTACAACGATTATCGAATTATTGCCGGGCAGGGTACTGCGACGGCTGAACTTTTGCAAGATGTCCCTCTCCCTGATATCATCTTAGCACCCGTGGGCGGAGGCGGACTACTCAGTGGATCAGCGCTTTCGGCACATTTCATTTCTCCAAAAACAAAAGTTATCGGTGTCGAACCGGCCCTCGCAGCTGATGCCGCAAAATCATTCAGAACCGGAAAATTACAGCCGCCATTTCCACCCAAAACAATTGCCGACGGTCTTTTAACCGCGCTGGGAGACAAAACTTTTGCCTGCATCCGTGAGTTTGTCGATGATATTGTCACGGTGGATGAAAACGAAATAATCGAAGCGATGCGTTTTGTCTGGGAAAGAATGAAAATAATTATCGAGCCGTCTTCTGCCGTGCCGGTCGCTGCGGCAATCAAACAGAAAATTCCCTGCGAAGGCAAACGCATCGGTATCATAATTTCCGGGGGCAACGTCGACTTGAGTCAGTTGCCGTGGTAAAAACAAGACACGCATAAATCTAATAAAGACAAAATGAAATTTACTCAATACAATATTACGCCAGAAATCAAAAACAATTTGACCCGGCTCGGGTTCAAAAAACCGACTGACATCCAGTACAAATCTATTCCGTCAATTATGGATGGAGAAGATGTTCTGGCGGTGGCCCAAACTGGCACCGGCAAAACGGCTGCTTTCGCAATTCCGGTCATTGATAAAATTCACAGCGCAAAAAGCAGCCGGCGTTCTGTGGGAATTAAATGTATCGTCATGGTGCCGACACGTGAGTTGGCAATGCAAATTGGTGAGGTTTTCAATAAACTTTCCCGGCACACCAAAGTGAAGACATTTGCGCTCTACGGTGGTGTCGAGCAGGACTCGCAGATTAAAAAATTGCAGGACGGCATCGATGTGCTGATCTCAACTCCCGGGCGGATGTTTGACCTCATCCATCAAAAGCACTTACGATTGAACAACATTGAAACCCTGATTCTCGACGAAGCCGACCGCATGCTCGATCTCGGTTTCATCGAAGACATCAAATTCATAAAACGTATATTAAAAAAGAAACACCAGACGCTTTTCTTTTCAGCCACGATAAATCCGGAAATTAAAAAACTTGCCTTTTCCCAGGTTAAAAGTTCGGCGATTCGCATTCAAATTTCACCCAAAGACCCGGTATCAAAAAATGTTTCTCACTTCGTCATGTTCGTTGAAATGGACGACAAGCGCTTTTTTCTTGAGCGTTTCATCAAAGAGAATCCAAATCGTAAAATTTTGGTTTTTGTCCGCACACGGGTGCGGGCAGAAAGGGTAGCGAAAGCCATGAAAAGAGTGAATATCGACACCAGCACGCTTCATGGCGACAAGGAGCAGGTTGAACGCACCGACGTAATGAAAAATTTTAAAGAGGGAGAAAGCCAGATTCTTATTGCGACCGATGTCAGCGCGCGCGGTATTGATATTCCTGATATTCGCTACGTTATTAATTATGATTTACCCGATGAAGCTGAAAATTACGTGCATCGTGTTGGTCGGACCGGACGTGGATTTAACAAGGGCATCGCGTTATCATTTTGCGCCAAAGAGGAACAGGACCGCCTTGAAGAAATTCAGACATTTTTAAGCAAAAAAATCGAACCAATTAAAGTTAGCAAAAAATCCTATTCCCTGACGACATCCGCCGATCAGGGGACGGATCCGGTACAAAAGTTAATCGAGGAAAATGAAATCCTGCCCAAAAAGAAAGTAAAAAAGAAAATAAAGAAGCCTAAAAAGAAGAAATGACGTGCAATAAGGATTGTTTGGAAGATTTCTTCTCCAAAAAAATTTTTGTATTATCAAAATTTGATGGCGAACAGCAAATATTTTTTATCAATTCACTATAAATAAGTATTTATTTATAGGCTCAAAATCAGTATAATCATCGAGTGAATACAATCTCTGAGATATTAAAAACTACTTTTTCAAATAAAGGAAATCTATGCCAAACGGAATTACTATACAAAAACATGGTGGGGTAAGCTTTCCGATTTTAACAGAACCTATCGACGAAGTGATGGTCATCGAACGTGCAACCTCATTTACCAAGCGTAGCATTAAAAAGCAATCCAAGCTGGATGCACTCTACAAATGTATTGAAATGATCGACTTAACGACGCTTGAAGGCGCCGACACAGTTGGCAAAGTCAAACAACTTTGCACAAAAGCCCGTTTTCCGGTTACCTCAGAATTCGCGGAGGAATTAGCCCGATATAAAAATTTTCAGCCGATCCCCAGCGTGGCCGCTGTTTGCGTCTATCCGTCGATGGTTGCAACAGCACGGGAAGCACTCAAAGGGACGAAAATTCGCGTCGCCTCCGTTGCAACCGCTTTCCCCGCCGGACAAGTGCCGCTCAAAACACGGTTGAAAGATGTGAAAGATGCCGTATCCGCTGGTGCAGATGAAATTGATATGGTGATAAACCGGGGCGCTTTTCTCGCCGGAGATTTTCAAACCGTTTATGACGAGATTATCCAGGTGAAAGAAGTTTGTGGCAGCGCCCATTTGAAAGTAATTCTCGAAACCGGGGAACTGGCAACTTTCGACAACGTTCGGCTTGCCTCGGAAATAGCCATGGAGGCCGGTGGGGATTTCATCAAAACGTCCACCGGCAAAGTTGCACCGGCGGCCACAATGCCGGTCACTCTTGTTATGTTGCAGGCAATTCTCGATTTTTACGATCGCACCGGTAAAATTATCGGGATGAAACCGGCGGGCGGCATTCGCAACGCCAAACAGGCAGTTCATTACCTCTGCATGGTCAACGAAGTTATGGGATCCATGTGGTTGACTCCGGAATTGTTTCGCTTCGGCGCCAGCAGCTTGCTGAATGATATTTTAAAACAAATTTACAAACAGTTCACCGGACGCTACGCTTATGACAAGTCATTTTCATTAGATTGATTTATTTCCAAAAGGAAAAATGATGGCACAAATAAAAAATACAAATAATGTCAAAATAAATAGTGATTTTAAATTTGAATATGCACCAGCACCGGAAGCCACGGACATGGTCAAAATTAAAAAACAGAACAAGCTTTTCATAAACGGGAAATGGGTCAGCGGCAAAAACAACCAATTCTTCGATTCCATCAATCCGGCCACCGGTGAGAAATTAGCGGAGATTACTGAAGCCAGCCCCGATGATGTCGACCGCGCTGTAAAAGCCGCGAGAAAGGCGTACACGGGGCAATGGTCGCAATTTTCAGGCAAGGAACGCAGTCGTTATTTATTTCGCATTGCGCGGATCATTCAGGAGCGTTCACGCGAGCTTGCTGTTTTGGAAACGATGGACAACGGCAAACCCATCAAAGAAAGCCGCGATTTTGACGTGCCACTGGTTGCTGCCCATTTTTTCTATTATGCCGGATGGGCTGACAAACTGGATTATTTATTTAATGGAAAATCTGTGCGCTCACTGGGTGTTGCAGGCCAAATTATTCCGTGGAATTTCCCGCTGTTAATGGCCTCCTGGAAAATTGCACCTGCTTTGGCGGCTGGCAATTGCGTCGTTTTAAAACCGGCTGAAACAACATCCCTCTCCGCATTGCTGCTCGCGGAAATAATAGAAGAATCCGGTTTACCGCCCGGCGTTGTCAATATAATAACCGGCGCCGGGGCGACCGGAGCCGCTTTGGTAAATCATCCGGACGTCAATAAAATTGCATTTACCGGTTCCACAGAAGTGGGAAAAATAATTGCCAGGAGCACTGTTGCCAGCCAGAAAAAACTCACCCTTGAATTGGGCGGCAAATCAGCGCATATCGTCTACGAGGATGCCGCCATCGAGCAAGCTGTGGAAGCTGTGGTAAACGGCATTTATTTCAATCAAGGCCACGTCTGCTGCGCCGGCTCACGCTTGCTCGTCGAAGAGTCGATCGCCAAAGTTTTTGTCCATAAATTAAAAAGAAGAATGCGCAGCCTGCGGGTTGGTGATCCGATGGATAAAAACACAGACATTGGCGCCATCAATTCTAAAAATGAACTTGATAAAATTAAAAAATTGATCGCTCAAGCGCAAATTGAAGGCAATGAATACTTCGAACCAGAACTGACATCAATTCCCGAAAAAGGCTACTACATAAAACCATGTTTTTTCAATAATGTGGCCTCCAGCGCCAATATTTGCCGGCGGGAAGTATTTGGGCCGGTTTTGGCTATCCAGACATTTCGCACTCCGGCTGAGGCCATCAGCAAAGCCAATGACACGCCCTACGGCCTCGCCGCCGGGATTTGGTCGGAAAAAGGAGCCAAAATACATAAAACAGCTCAAGCTTTAAAAGCCGGGGTAATTTGGGCCAATACCTATAATAAATTTGATCCGGCCAGCCCGTTTGGCGGCTATAACGAAAGTGGCTGGGGCCGCGAAGGCGGAAGACATGGATTGTTACCTTATGTGGAGGTGAAATAATGGCTGGGTTGAATGATAGCAATTTGCAGATAGCAAAAACCATAAAACTCTACATAAATGGCGCTTTTCCGCGAACGGAATCGGGGCGAAGTTTTCCGCTGCATAAATTTAATTCAAAAAAAATATATGCCAATTTATGCCGGGCCTCGCGGAAGGATTTACGTAATGCGGTCGCTGCCGCGAAATCGGCACAATCCGGGTGGTGCAATCGATCGGCCTACAATCGCGCACAAATTCTCTATCGCATGGCAGAAATGACAGAGGGCAAACGAAATGAGTTTGTCGAGACCTTCGTGCAAACATTGGGTTATTCTCCCGAAAGAGCAAATTTGGAAGTTGATCGCGCCATTGATGCTTTAGTTTATTACGCGGGATTTGCTGATAAATACCAACAATTGATTGGTGCCGTGAATCCCGTTAGCGGGCCGCACCATAATTTTACCACTCCGGAACCAGTCGGAGTTGTGGGGCTATTGTGCCGCGAAGAATTCGATTTTAGCCACATGATTGCACAAATTGCGGCTATCACCTGTCCCGGGAATTCGCTGGTCATTTTGTTGGCAGAAGAAGGTGCGGCCGTTCTTGCACCGCTCGCAGAAGTTTTCGCGACCTCCGATTTACCCGATGGGGTTATAAATCTACTCAGTGGATTTACAAGCGAACTTTATGAACACATGGCCGGACACATGGAGCTCGATTCCATCTGCTTTGATGGCAAAAATGAAAAAATTCGTGCGCGCATCAAAGAAGAAGCAATCCACAATTTAAAAAGAGCTATCGTTAAACCACAGCCGGATTTCACACTCGAGCATATTTTAGCTTTTGTGGAATACAAAACTGTGTGGCATCCAATTGGATTTTAAGTTCAGTAAATATGCCATTCAGAATTCATATATTTGTGGATCAGAGCCAAATATAGTTTATTAAAAAATAAAACTCAGCTTTACCGGGGTGTAATATAATTGAATTAGGGTGACCAAATTTCTGAGCCGCTTAATCTAAACAGATAATAATTCTATCATCAAAACTCTTTTTATAAATTTTTTCAAATGGAGGAGTCCATGCGCTCATTTAAAACTGTGCTTTTTGTATTGTTCGCCGTTGCTCTCAGTGCCTGTTCGAAAGAAGAAAAAATAAGCCGGGATGAACCAATCAAGCCGATTCCGGTCTCTGTTGTTGTCGATAAAGAAAAAGTAGACTTAGGGAAAATGTTGTTTTTTGAGCCCCGGCTGTCAAAGTCCGGTTTTATAAGCTGCAATTCTTGCCACAACCTATCCACCGGTGGCGCCGACAATTTACCAAGTTCCATCGGCCACAAATGGCAGTTAGGCCCGATCAATTCCCCCACGGTTCTCAATGCAAAGTTCAATCTGGCGCAATTTTGGGATGGACGCGCCAAAGACCTGAAAGACCAGGCCGCCGGCCCGATCGCAAATCCCGGAGAAATGGCGTCAACCCATGTTTTAGCCATCGATATTCTGCAATCAATTCCGGAATATGTGCAGTTATTTAAGAATGTTTATAACGTCGATGAAATTACTATCGAAGAGGTCACTGATGCCATCGCAGCATTTGAAGAAACATTAACAACGCCCAACTCCCGCTTCGACCAATGGCTGCGCGGCGATGAAAACGCCATCACTGCCAAAGAAAAAGAAGGGTACGCTCTTTTCAAAGAAAAAGGTTGTGTGGCATGCCACAATGGCGCCGGCGTGGGTGGTGAGTCTTATCAAAAATTTGGCGTTGTTAAAACCTACGAAAATGACACCGAAACTCTCGGGCGTTTTAATGTTACGCAGAACGAGGAAGACAAATATTTCTTCAAAGTCCCCTTATTACGAAATATTGAATTGACAGCCCCCTATTTTCATGACGCAAGCACCTGGAATCTCGAAGAAGCCGTAAAGATTATGGCTGAATACCAGGTTGGACTCGAAGTTTCCAAAGAAGAGCAAGGAAAGATCGTTTCATTTTTAAAAACTTTGACGGGTGAACAGCCAGCAATTCAGTATCCAATTCTTCCGCCGTCGAGTTCAACAACACCGCCACCGGATCGCAGCTAAAACGCACAAAATCGTAATTGAAAAGGTCCTTCTTTGTGACAAACACAGATAAATTATTCAGGCTAAGCTAAGTTTTTTTCGCTGATATAGTCATAAAAAAAAAGCAGGAACAACACACTGTTCCTGCTTTTGACGGAATTAATGGAACAGAAAAACTATCGCGTGTAAGTCATCGTCCGCGTTTCCCGTTGCGCTGATTTTAAGGCCAACTCCCCCTCAAAATTTTCAACACTGAGAGCTTCGAGCAGGTAAAAATACACGCCACTGCTGATTTGCTGCCCAAAATCATTACGTGCGTTCCACTTAAAATCATGGCCGCCCGCTGCCAATTCTCCGGCGTAAATTGTCTTAATTCGCTGCCCGACCACATTAAAAATAGAAAGCTGAATATACGATTTATGGCCGAGTTCAAATGCGATAGTCGTACTCGGGTTGAAGGGGTTGGGGTAATTCTGCCGCAATTTGAATACTTTCGTAATTTCGGTGGTATCTTCTTCATCATCACCGCCCGTGTCTTCTTCGTCCTCATCCTCTTTATCTTCCCCTGATTGTGAGACTGCAAAGTCGGTAATTTCAAGATAATCGACGATCAAATTGCGATCCTGTCCCGAGCCTGGCCGGAAGATATCATTCAGAAAAGATATCCTTAATTCATGCATTCCTTCCGGTATGTCGTACACCCGGGAAAAATATTTGAATTCCAATGAATCAACAGCTAAAACCTCGAGAGGCACGTCATCAAGCCGGACTTCAAGCTGACTCCATTCCTGATCGATCAATTCGTTTGTTTTTGCCAGAAATCCAAAATAATAAGTCGCGGAGCTGTCAAAATGTACATTCCAGATAATTGAGCCGTTATCCCAAAAGAAATACAGGCTATCACGAATCGATCCGATGCCTTGTTTCGCCACAAAACTGATTGCAGGCAGCACCAAATGTTGTCCGGCTATTTTATTGAAAAACGCTGTTGGCTGGGGATCACCTCCGCCACCTCCCGGCGTTTCCGGCATTTTAGCGCTCACCATTTCGCTGGGATCACTGACATTTCCTGAATAGTCAATTGCGACAACAACAAAATAATACGTTTTGCCCTGCTCAAGATTTGTGAATTCGTGTTCGGTATTTTTGCCGGTATTGACAATTTTTGTAAGGTCAGAGCTGCTCAAACCGTAGCGAATTTGGTAGCCCGAAAGGTCGGTTTCGCTGTTGGCATCCCACGATATATTAATTGATCCAGCCTGAACTACTGAAAGCCCCGAAAAAATCCCCACGAAGATTAATAGTAATACATAGGTAATGATACGTTTTGTGGTGAACATGCTTCCGTCTCCAATTCCAGTAAATTCCAGTTCCGTCGTCATATCATATTGCGTGTTCGCTGTTTTTTATGACAATATTTATGCCAAAATCCAACGATGATAAGCCAACTAAATTGAAATCAGGAGGTTGTCTCAGTGCTGAAGAAAGCAGATAGCAGGGACAATAGCAAAGCTGGTTTCAATTATGTAATAGTAATTCGGCAAAAAAAACAATTTTGCCATTCAAATATGAAAAATTCATTAAAAAATCAGCGTAAGTACGGAACACCTATATTTTCGACATGGCTAACAGGCCTAAACGACTAAGAAATCAATATGTTGACAAGAATTCTTCCGTTAATTTCACTTGCTTTTTAAGCTCAAATTATGTATTAATTCACAGTAAATTCATAAAAAACAAAACGAGGACAAAAGAATGCCGTCATTTGATGTTGTTAATCGAGTTGATGAACAAGAAGTGGATAATGCCATCAATAACACCTTGAAAGAAATATCCACCCGATACGATTTCCGGGGTTCCCACACCTCCCTTGAACTCAACAAAAAAGAGCTCACAATAACCATTATCGCCGAAGATGATATGAAAATCCGGGCAGTAAAGGAAATGATGTCTGTTGCTTTTTCGAAGCGGAAAATCAATCCGAAAAGTATCAAATTTGGGAATCCCGAGGCCACAACCAAAGGGCACTTAAAATTAACGGCTTCAATTATGCAGGGAATTGATAAAGATGAGGCCCGCGCTATCGTCAAAGAAATTAAGTCTCTCAAACTCAAAGTACAGCCCGCGATTCAGGACGATCAGGTGCGTGTTAACGGGAAAAAAATCGATGATTTGCAACAAGTTATCCAGCATTTGAAAGCAAGCCGGATTGAAACGCCAATGCAATTCGTCAACATGAAATAATAAAATCATGGCACATCGGCCGGTTATAAAAATTGCGCTGGTTGGATTTGGAACAGCAGCCCATGCTTTTTTGGCTCTTCTCTACGAAAAACGAAATTTACTCCCATTTACAGCTGCCATATCCGGAGTGATTTTCAAAGACCATGGTTTTCATGGCCTGCACGGAAAAGCCCTGCTGTTGGAAAAATTCATCGAAACGCCGCCGCCAATGCATTCCATCACAGGCGGCGTATCGCGGTTTATAAAAAAAATCAATGCCGATGTTTTGCTTGAACTTACGCCACTCAATATCCAAAACGGAGAACCCGCTGCGGGATATTTGCGAGCCGCAATAAACCGGGGAATCCATATTATTTCATCAAACAAGGGGCCCATCGCTTTTCACTTTGACACGCTCAACCAATTGGCGTTGCAGAACAAATTATGCTTCCTCTTCGGTGCAACAATTGGCAAAGGGTTGCCCGTTTTTACGCTAAAACGCTACGCCTCGCCGACAGCACAATTCTCCAGTATTCGTGCGCAGCTCAACTCGACGACAAATTATGTGCTGACGCGCATGCAAGAAGGAGTGCCGGAAATGCAAGCTGTTGCTGAAGCCCAGGCCGCTGGAATGTGCGAGTATTCGCCGCACCTCGATTTAGACGGCTGGGATGGCGCCATTCAAAGCGCTATTTTAGCAAATGTACTGATGCAAAAGCTGGAAGTTGAGGCTGTTTTCCGCGATAAATTTCAGTCTCGGGCCGGTGAAATAATCAAACGCACACAACGCAGCGCCAATAAAGTCCGCCAAATTGTGCATATTGAAAATGCCAACAACGAAGTGAAAGCCTCGGTGCGATTGCAGGTAATTTCGGAAGGCGATCCGTTTTTTCATTTGCAGGCCAGCGATTACGCCATAACTCTGGAAAGTGATACCATGGGGGAATTGACTCTGACCACCAAATCCCCAACAAAACAGAATACAGCCTCGGCTTTGCTCGCTGATTTATGCGATATTTACTATCGCGGTATTAAACAGCAAAAAGACCCGGAATTATTTGATCTGGATTTTGATAGCCCGGCGATGGAACCGGCTGCGGACAAGTGAATAGGAAGTTTCTGTCAGGAACTGAGCGTAGTAAAAATTAGTCTCTCTTGAAACATGGTACCTGGGTGTTTACACGCTTGTGTAACAACCCGTTTTGGTTGAATTTCAATTGCATTAAATAGTTAATTTTCATAGAATAAAATGATAATGGTGTGTTAGAACTACCGAAAAATAGTGAGCATCTCGTCAATAAAAGGAGATAACCTAATGAGACAAATTTCGAGAATGTTCAATACGATTCTGCTATTTTGGACATTTGCCGTTGTGGCCCACAGCCAGACATCAGCTCCTGCAGCTATTACCATAACTCGTGGCGGCGTGCTTCTTAAGGGTAAGTTATATATTTCAGAAGGAGAAGGAAAGTTTCCTACCGTAATATTGCTACACGGCTTGCCTGGAAATGAAATAGATGTTCTTGGCCTTGGAGCCAAACTCTCGGAGGCAGGCATTAATGTCGTGACATTTAACTACAGTGGTACTTACAAAAGTCAGGGTCAAAATAATTTTGAAAATACTCAAAAGGATATCCAGGCAGCATTTCAATTTGTTCACCAGCCCGAGAATATCAGCAAATACAAAGTGGACACAACTCGTATCTATTTAGGTGGATGGAGTTATGGCGGTGGGATGGCACTGACCTATACTGCCAATCATCCAGAAATCTCTGATGTTTTTTCTATCGCAGGAACTGATCATGGCGAATTTTTTAGAGAGTACAGGCGCAACCCCGGATTCAAACAAATGATTGACACTATGTTTGAACAACTCGCAGCTCCGTCTGGACCCGTTCGATTTCCAAAAGGAGAAATGCCGAAAGATGTTACTGAGCAAATGATTGCAGATGGAGACTCCACCATTGATTTGAGAAAAAGCGCCCCACTACTTGCACAAAAAAATATTTTGCTGGTTGGCGCTTGGGATGATGTAATGGTGACAATGGATCATCACATTTTGCCCTTGTATCGCACCCTGAAAAAGTATCAAGCACAAAATGTCAAAATAGTTACATTTCAGGACAATCATGCGTTCACCCAATCCAGAGCTGGGTTGGTGCGGACTATAATAAATTGGATTGAAGCAATCACTCTTGAAAAATAGAAATCGTGATTGGGATTACATGGTCTTTTGGTTCTAACACTGCATTCAGCCGATTGAAACCGCCGTTGTTTTAAAGCGCTCTTGAGTTGATTCAAATTTAACTTCAATTCTAACGGTTCATCCCACAGCGGTTTCAACGGCTGATGCTGTTGTTAGACCAGATGGGTCGCGCTTGTTAATTGCTGACCTAAATTGCCGGTTGACTCAAAATATAAGGAGAATTGATGCGAAAACCATTTGCCCACCGCGTCGGCGGAGTCCTCAGCGCTGACATCGCCGTACCAGACCACAAGAAAGAGGTCGCCTTCTATTCGCAGATTCTGACGACGGGAATCGACCCTCTTTGGCGTGAAGACCTGACCAACAACACCGGTACACCAATCATTGGCTTGGGGGTGCGTTTACCGGAATACGAAGCGCTTCCGCTACAATGGATGCCACATTTCCAGGTCGCTGATATTGCGACCAGTGTTGCGCGGACGCTCGAACTCGGCGGAAAAGAGCTAATGCACGGCAAGGACGATGACGGGCAGAGTCAATGGGCTGTTCTCACGGACCAGGGTGGGGCTGCGTTCGGTCTCATACCTGTCGTTCCTTCGGAATCGGCCATAGACAAGATCCAACGCGCCGGTTGTATAACGTGGCTATCGTTGATTGCTTCCGACACTGTTGCCAGTCAGGATTTCTACAAAGTCGTTGTCGGCTGGTCGGCGAAGCCCGTTGTGGTCGAGGATGGAGAAGGGCAGCACACTGGCTACGAGATGCAGATGAGCAATGGGGACTCGGCAGCCGAGATTTGCCACGCGAGCGCCGATTATGCGGGCATCCCACACGTCTGGCTGCTCAGCCTGCCTGTCGATGACTTTGAGGAAAGCCTTCGACGTGTCCGGTCGAACGGTGGTGAAATCCTAAAAGAAATGTCTGAGGCAAAGTACGCCATCGTTCAAGACCCAGTCGGCGTATGTATTGCCTTGCAGGCGTGGCAGTGAGGTGCAGCGGCCTAAACAGGGCCCGTTCAGGCTGACTGAATAAAAATCACATAATTCTCAAAATATTGGAAGGAATTCCATGACACAGAAAGAACAAGACCGAAGAATAGACTACATAGAGTTTCCAGTACTGGACATCAATGCCGCAAAAAACTTTTACTCAAAAGTGTTCGGTTGGGTGTTTCAGGACTGGGGTCAGGAATACACAAGTTTTACCGACGGTAGACTAAACGGTGGTTTTGCCAAGGCCGGAACAGTCAAAACCGGCGGGCCGCTCGTTGTTCTTTATGCGCTTGACCTCGCGGGCATTGAGGAAGCCATTACTGCTAATGGTGGAAAAGTAATTAAAGAAACCTATGATTTCCCGGGTGGCAGGCGTTTTCATTTCCGCGATCCTTCGGGACACGAGTTGGCAGTTTGGTCAGACAAATGATTCGTGCCTGCTGCCATCAGCCACCGAACGCCGTCGTCTCCTGCCGAGCGGATATCCTCCATACACTTCAGCAATACCACGATTTTTCGCCACTTCTACGAACCATAGTAAAACCGAGTCAGGAGCACGAAAAGTTAGGCTGATGCACCTGTTTATTTTGGGATTCTACTAAATATTTATTGACTAAACTCAACACTTTCTAGACGATTAAGAGGAATTCTTAAAACAGGAAATCCTGTAATCTCCTTATACTTTATGTCGTATGTATCATAACCGATTCCGGGCTTAAAGTACTGGTCTAATTTTGAAACATCGAATGATGTGGGCAAAAGTATATAAAGATAAAGAGAATGAATCGGAACTTTTCCTATGTATACATTTCGGGATGTTCTTACTTTAAGAACAACTCCTTCCGGCATATTTTTCCCACTATAAAACTCTCCTTTTTTTATAACAATGGATATGATATTTATACCGGTAATATCCAATGGATCAATATCCACGCTGGTTCCTGATACATTAATTGTGAATTCTTTGAGGGAATTTTTACCATATTGGTATTTATCCGGCCATCTTCTACTCCCATTTATATGAAAAAACCGAATACCGTTTAGAAGGGTACCGGTATCAGTAATTAAGATTTTGATTTCTTTGTCAGCCTCAAAGCTCAGGGTTCTCTCAACGCTTCTATCTGAAAACGACGAGTCAATTTGTGGTTGCAGAGCACTCTTGTCGAGCGACTTTAAGCGGATATTTTTTCTTTGAAGATTGCCTACTCTTTTCTCAAGTTCTTTGTTTTTTTGTTGAACCCTTAGAATTTCGTTGGCTAACGAATCGATTTCTTCCGTCCTAAGTTTTAATACTTGTCCGAGATTGTCTGGATCACTAATGATGCCGTCCTTGTTAGCAACCAATTGCTTCTCGAATTTTAGTATAACCTGTTGGAGGCTATCGATTTGAAGAGTTAGACTATCGTTTTTTTGGTTTATGACTTTGAGTTCATTCTTTAATTTGGCCACCTTAGATTCTGGTTTTGCAAATATATCGTATTTGGCATTTACAAGTGCCGCTGAAACAAAAGCAAGCCCCAACAGTCCAACAATTAGTCTAATGGAAAGACTCTCGGCGCCAAGTTCAATGTCTTTGACTTTTATTCGCCCAATCAATCCTAACAGAAGTATGGCGAGTCCTGCAATTAAAAGAACTGTATTGAACTCCAATGTCGCTCCTCATAAATTATTTGCCCAACAAATCACCGTAGCGGTCACACCGGTCGCTAAATTCAGGCCATGTACGATAAATCGATTTCCCCTGAGACCCGCTAAAAACACCCAAAATAACAATCGAAGCTAATTATTATACCAGCCAGTCATTCGGTACAGGTCTATTTTTTTGCCCGTGGTCGGTGTCCAACATATCGTTTTTCGATGGATATCGATTTGCAGCAATCCCCTGCCAGCGGTATCTTGCAGATAGACCGACCAGTCATCGCGGCCAGTCTCGTTAAATGTATATTTAACAGTGCCGGCAGCATCTTTCTCGATCCATCTTTTCCCACCGGCATGAGCAAAAGAGCCGTCGCTAAATGTGACGCGCCGCACGGATCGGCCAACAACCCGCCAATAGGAATTAAAACCCGAAGTTGCCGAACCGGAAATGGACATGCTGTTTTTATCTGCGCCCTGTTTGAGATGAAAATTCCGCCGGGCATTATTCGTTGATTTTGCCGCCACCTTGTAAAACCCGGCACTCAATTCAGCCACATCGTCCGGCGCATAGTAATACAACACATTGCCGGTTCGTATATATTTTCCGCGCGAATCCCTGGAAATTCCATAGAGCCAGGTCCCTGCTGTATTAAACCAATTTCCTGCAAATTTTGCATCAAAATCTGCGGCAATTTGCTTTTGTTGTTCAGAGTTGGATTTGTTAGTCAACTCGTTAATTCTGCTCACAGCGTCGCTGGAATATCTGCCAAGCCTATATTTGCTTAAATATTCTTTGTAACCTTGAATGGTATTTTTTCTTTGCGCTTCATTCCAGCGGGCATTCTCTTCTTCAGCCAGTTGCAACTGCTTTTCTAAATAATCGATCCTTTTGTGGGCTTGTTCGTGGTTCTCCCCGGTTGGAAAGAGCTTTAAATATTGTTTAAAACTCGCAATAGTATTCACAGCAGTCGCGTTTTTCCACTCTTTATTGTCCGCACCAATTATTTGACGCTGATTATTCAAAGCATCGATTTTTTTCCAGGCATCGCCCACATGCGTGCCATTGGGATATTTTTTCAGGTAATTTTGATAGGCAGCGACAGTATTTGAGGATAAAGCTGATTCCCACTCATGCTGGTTTTCAAGTGGCAACGCGCGTGTGTCCGACTCGATATCCCCCTGAACAACGCTCCCGTCATTCTTGTTATACTGGCTCCACAGGACAAAAGACGATACAGCGATTATCCCGACAAAAATAACTGCTAATTTGTATCCAGATTTTTTCGGAGTTGTTGTTGCGGTCGCTTTATCCGGATCACTCCCCGGTTTTTCCTGCTTAATCGAAGCAGGGGAAGCAGCCTTTTGTTTACTGACTTTTTCCGGCCGGTGGCTTTCGATTTCGTTTTCGGGTGATTTTCCAATTTCTGCCGGCACCCCGCCAGTTCCCAGATTTAAAGCGGAAAATAAATTGTGCAGGGCTTCGTTGTAATTAGCTGTAAAATCGACATGTTGCAACCTGCGCAGCCGAAATGGAATATCAGCGGGTTTAAATAAAACAGGGACGACTTCCTTCCCCTCTTCGAGCGCAAAGGAAACTTCGTCCATGACATTGTTGGAGGAGATCGAATCCGGTGAGATTATTACGATCATTCGCCCGGAAGCCTTCAATGCATGTTCAATCGAGAGATCCCAGCGGCTTCCCGGTTTGATATCGAGTTGATCCAGCCACACATCGGCACCAGCTTTTCGCAGATCTTTCGCCAACTGCAGGACAAATTCTGAATCAGAACGGGCATAACTGAAAAAAGTAGGGGTATGTTCCATAATAAAACAAAATATACTTTATTAATAAAAATGCAAAGCGTTTTGTGTGCTCACTAAAAAAAGCCGGGAAAGCTGTGCAGAAACCACAACAAGAAAGCATTGATTTTATAATAAGTTAGGCAACTTTGTACATAGTGGATTGAATATGATATAAAAATCATTCGGAGGAAAACACGCATTCAGGTTTGCGATGAATTAAGAGAATGGGTTGGACTTAACTTTTTTGCTGCCCCTCTAAAAACCGGGATATTTCATTAAACAACTCGCTGCCCTTGCCGACGACAACCTTGCAATTTGGCAATGAAGCGAGAAATAACTTGCCATAATATTTGCTGATAATACGTTTGTCGAGCACAAGAATAACACCGGTATCCGTTTTTGTGCGAATGAGCCGCCCAAATCCCTGTTTGAATTTCAGCACCGCCTGCGGGACTGAATATTCCATGAAGGAGTTGCCTCCCGCCGCTTCAATAGCCTCAACCCGGGCTTCGATAATCGGCTCGTTGGGCACGCGAAACGGCAAACGCGGAATAATTACCTGCACCAGCGCCTTGCCCTGCACATCGACACCTTCCCAAAAACTGTCGGTACCAAAAAGGGAAGAACCATTTTCCGTACGAAAACGGTTTAACAGCAAATGCCGGCTCTGATCGCCTTGTTTTAACAAAGGCATCCCTTTTTGCCCAAGCTGCAAACTCAAATCTTCATACATTTGATTCATCAAAAAATAGGAAGTGAACAACGCAAATGTATTGCCATGCGCCGACACGATGGCCTGCAACAGATAATCGCGCAATTGGGCTGTAAAACTGTTCTCATTGGGTTCTGCAATATCGGTGGGAATGCAAATCATCGCCTGTTTCTTAAAATCGAACGGGGAAGCTAAAAGTTTGAACAGGCATTTTTCCGGTTTGAGCATGTCGAGTCCAAACCGGTGCGAAAAATATTTAAAATCACCACCGATAGCCATCGTTGCAGAGGTCATGATCACTGTTTGGATTTTATCGAAAACGGCATTTTTTAAGATTGGGGCAATTTCGATCGGCGCTGTACAAAAGCGGACGATTTGCCCGAACCGGCTGTCTTTTGCCTCAATCCAGCGGACGTTGAGTTCATCGTCCTGCAAAACCGCTGTGTTCAAATCCCGTGTTGTGCCGATTATGCGATCGACCTGCGCCTTGAGATCGACAACAAGTGATAGAGATTCTTCCCCGAAAGCCAGTTTCGCTTTTAAAATCCGGGGAATGATTTTTTGAATGACCTCAGCCAGTTCGTGCAAGAATTTTATCAGAAATGGAATCCCTTCAATCGTATCCTGCCACTCCTGACTGCTGCGAATCTCCTCGGTGAGCCTGACTTTTACTTCTTTGAAGGATGAATTTTCGGTTTTCAGCGTCCAGTAAAAGACGCGTTCCGTCACTGCATGCAATTGCTCACGAACTTTTGTCAAGCATTCAATTGCATCGTTATTCACCAAATCGTAAAGTTCTTTTTGCAAATCTGCAGGTATTTTGTTGGCCAGTTTATTTAACGAAAAGGCCAGTGAGGCGAACAATCCGGTGGCCTTTTTGCCTTTGACCCGATGCAATCTGTTTAACATGCGCAGCATGCCCAGGTGGGTAACAATAACACCAAAATAGCGGGAGGCGATGTCCTCAAGATTGTGGGCCTCGTCCAGAATTACCCGGTCGTAATTTGGCAAAACCGCCACTTCGCTGGCACTGCCGATGGCGGAGCGCACAGAAATATCAGCGAATAACAGGTGATGATTTACGACCAAAACATCGGCGGTGGAGGCCCGGCGGCGGGCATTGTAAAAAAAGCATTTATGAAAAAAAGGACAGCGTTTTTTCAGGGTGGTATCGCTTTCCGACTGGATCGACTCCCAAAGCTGCTGATTTGGCGGGCGCTGCAAATCAGCGCGGCTGCCATCCCGGGTCTTTTGCGCCCATTTCCACAGTTTTTCTATTTCATCTGCTGAGCCATCAAAATCAAAGCTGGCTGGTTTGTTTACCAGGTCGTTTAATTTTCGTAAACAGATGTAATTTGAACGCCCTTTTACCAATTCGGCACGAAATTTTTCCGGATAAATCGATTGCAGCAAAGGGATATCTTTATCGATCAATTGCTGCTGTAAATTAATTGTATTTGTCGAAACGACGATGCGTTTGCCGTTGGCCAATGCCCAGGCAATGGCCGGTAAAAGATACGCCAGCGTTTTTCCGGTGCCGGTTCCCGCCTCAATCATGGCTATTTTTTCATCGTTGAACGCGTTGGCCACGGCTGCAAGCATGGCCAATTGCGGCGCCCGCTTTTCGTAATTATCCAGGTGGTGCGATAACGGGCCAGAATCATCGAGGAATTCCTGCAACTTGGCGACATCCACTTTTTGCAGCTCTTCAAAGCTGGCAGGCTCCACGACCACGTAAATTTCATCGGCCTGATTGTTGACGATATAAAAGCCGATGCCGTCGTTGCCAACCTGACTGGCAATCGAGTTGTCGGCTGCCGACGGAGACAGATTGCCGGAAGGATGGTTGTGAATGAGAATATCGCCTTTCTTGCAATTTGCAATTATGGCCGGCACGGCTGTTTTATTGCCGCGGGCCATAACAGCAACTTCATCGACGATTTTTTTCTCATTGCTCTTGCCGATGAAAAAGACCTCATTATTTTCAGCATCGGCAATTTCTTGCTGAATTTGGGCACAAGTCTCAGGCGAAAGGTATTTTTCTATTTTTAAAGCCATATTTATTGATTTTTATTTGATAAAAACGTAACCGATGTGTAAGTGCTTGCATCTCCCCTGTAATCTCATTGTTGGGATTTAAAGTCATTGGAGAGGCAAGAGTTTCATTTCTGGCCGTAAGTTAATGCTAAATAGGTTGGATTCAAAATGGAAAGTGGGAAATTAGAACTTCAATGGGCTAGCCGTGTGAATTGTGTATACACCCTGTCTGAAACAGGTTTTTCTTGCAATAAATTTATATTTTTTATAGGTTAGCATTGGGTGTATTACACAACACTGAGTTGCGATCTATAGGGTTCCACACATGCCGTCTACGAGAAACTTGGTAGGACAGCAAATATTAAATTCATTATTTTATTAAATTATGAAGCAAAAAAAACAGAACATGCTAAAAGTATTTATTTCCTATTCCCATGCGGATGAGAAAATAAAACAAAAACTGGAAATTCATTTAGCGATGCTGAACAAGGCTGGTTTTATATCAACTTGGCATGACAGAAAAATAATTCCGGGCGAAAAATGGGCCGGAAAAATAAATACTGCGCTTGAGGATTCAGATATTATACTTTTTTTAGTTAGTCCAGACTTTTTAGCTTCAAATTATTGTTACGATATTGAAGTTAAAAAAGCGCTGCAACTACATGAAGATGAAAAAGCTGTTGTCGTTCCTGTAATTATAAGATACTGCCAATGGCAAATTGCACAATTTGTGGAATTACAATGTCTCCCTAAGGATGCAAATCCAATTTACAGTAATTATTGGGAAAATGAAGATGCAGCTTTTTTAAATGTTACTGAAGGCTTGAAAAGTGTAATCAATGCACATAACCTAAAAATTTCAAAACGTAAAGATCTTCCCCAAGACCAAAAAGTCAAATTTACAATTGGCGGCGATGAGTTACTGATTGATAGTCACATTCTCGAAAATAATAGTTTCTGGGGAATTGATTTTGGAACGTCAACATCAATAATAAGTGTCGTAAAGTGGAACAGATTACAAAACACAATTGCAGTTGAACAGTTACCTATTGAATTCTACCTCGAAAGTAGCGGTCAAAAATCATCATCCTTAATTCCTTCGGTACTCTATTATTCCCAGGATGATAATAATATACAATTTGGCTATGAGGCTAAAAAACGAAAGAATCATGACAGCTCAAGAGATGGTGTGAATTTTTGGTCTTCGTTTAAAATGCACCTTGGCAAAGATGAAGGAGACATTTTTATAGATTCACTTATCAAGAATGAAAGTGACTATATTATATTGAATCCTAAAGATGCGACTCGAGTATTTTTCGGCCTTTTAAAAGAACGTATAGATGAATATTTAAATTTTAATAATCTAAGTATAAGAACACAGATTTGTATAAGTATTCCTGCTTCCTTTGAAGCCAATCAGAGACAAGACCTTCTTGAAGCAGTTGCAAATGCGGGGATCAATACAAATAGTTATACATTCATCGATGAACCGAATGCCGCATTCTTAAACTTCATTCACGAAAATCCGAATAACCTGGCAATAAATACCTACGATCGTCAATACACATTAGTATTTGACTTTGGGGCTGGAACTTGTGATGTATCAATTTTAGAGTTTGGTTTAAAGACTAGTGGTTTCTATTCTAAAAACATTGCGATATCTAAATTCGAACAATTAGGTGGTGATGATATTGATAAAAAAATTGCAAAAAAAATATTATTCCCTCAATTTTGTGATTCATTTGATTTAGAGATAAAAACTATTAGTGATGTCGAATATTCTGACCTTTTAGATGGGAAATTAAAATATCTTGCAGAATCATTAAAAATAACATGCTGTGATCAATTGAGAATATTGTTCAAAAAAAATCTGAAACAAAAAAATCTGAGTGTTTTATTAAACGACTCCGTGAGTATTAATTTGAAAAATAAACAATACCTTTTCGAATCTCCGACACTGTGTGTTGAGGAATTCGTTGAAATTATGCATCCTTTTATCAAAAGAGAAAAAAACAATGAGTTTTCAATTTTTTATGTTATAGATTCTGCTCTCAAAAAGGCAAAAATGGATTATAAAGATATTGACAATGTTCTTTTGGTTGGTGGTTCCTGTAAAAATCCTTTAATTGAAAAGTCACTACGAGAAGTTTTTACGAATTCAAATTTTTTAATTCCATCTGACTTGCAAACTCAAGTTTCCCAAGGTACTGCAATTAATGCCCTACTTTCTCTCGGTTTAAACAATCCTCCTATCGCACCAATTGTTAGTGAAACAATCTCTTTACAATTAAACGACAACTATTTTCTTCCAATTATTAATGAAGGTGAAGAAATTCCACACTTCAAGGAAATATCAGAGAAATTACAAATTCCGAAAGAGCCTCAACATTTAATAGAAATGCCGTTATTTGTTTCTGGAAATAAAAAAATGTTAGCAAATATTAAAATTACAAGTGCAACTTCTTTCCACAAAAATGATACTTTTCATATTACATCTGAAATTGACAACAACAAAATGGTAACAATTAAAGTATTTTGTAACGGTAGACAATTGGAAACTCAGCAGATTAGTCCTTATGCAAACGAAGTTTTGTCAACCTATCGAAAGGCAGTAAAGGAAACTGAAAAAGAAATAAACAATAGTCTAGCGAGTGGTCTTTCCATTCATGATCAAAAAGTCAAATCTCTGGTGAAATCTTTAATAACGATTCATTCGGAGTGGAATAACTTTAAAGACGCAATGGAGTGCACAATTAAGTATTTCCCCAGTAATTATGGTGATATTGCCTACTACGCAAATTGTGCCGGACTTGATGAAATAGGCACGGAATATACGATTAAAGCATTTAAAAATGATCCCAACGAAATAAGTGCTTATAACTTGGCATTAGAATACAGCGAAAGCTCGGAAGAATATGAAAAATATATGAGAATTGCAGCAAAGATGGGAAATATAAGTGCAAAAATCAACCTTGCACAGGTTCTTATTAAGAGTAATAACCCAGAAGGAAGGAGTAAAGTGGGAGAAGTATTTTCAAGTTTATATGCAAAATTTCAAAATGATAATAAAAGCATGGATGCAGATGACTATGAGGATCTTTTAATTGCACTTAATCTTCTAAATTACACTGAACTAAAAACTTCTGTTGAAGATAGTTATAATAAGTTCAATGCAAAAAGACAAATGTCTGCAAACAAGCTATATAACAGTAATTGTTTATTGACGTTATCAAAAAAACATTCTTAAATATGGCCTAGTTCTTAATATACTTGACTGAAGGGCAAATTTTGAAATACAGAATTTTTTTGCAACTATTAAAAACCTGATTTAGTCAAGACAAACTGTGCTCTGAAAGCCCTTCAGTCAAGTGATCATTTCGTTAAATTTACCAATAAAAAGCCTTGACGGCAATGCCATCAAGGCTAAAATGCGAGTGGTCCATCCGCTCCCCAAAAGTTGTCCCCTGGGCTATTAAATATTTAGGGTGCAATTCAGGTAAATGCAGATTATTTTTTCAAAATTTTCAGGATGAGTATGGTAAGATCATCATGCTGTTGTTGTCCTTCAGTGTGCTCCTCTATTCGTTTCAGAATGCATTTTAAAATCTCATCAGCTGTTGCTTTTGGTTTCGATTTGATAAATTCCTGCGCCGCAATGCGAATTTTTTCCAGTCCCAGTTGCCGCATTTCCTGATTCATCGCTTCGGTAACACCATCGGTATAAAATATAACCACATCGCCAATTTGTAGCTGTGCTGTCTTTTCCTTACCACGGTTTTCCTCTAAAATTCCTAACGCGGTGGCACTGCTTTTAAAGAATTCAAATCCGCCGTCTTTTTTTAAAAGCAGGGGGGGATTGTGGCCGGCATTGACATATTTAAGTTCAAGTTTTTCATAATTATAAATACAGAAAAAGAACGTGGCAAAAAGTCCCTCTGCCGTGCATTCACCGATCAACTGGTTTATGTTGGCAACAATTTGTTCCGGATTTTGTTCGTAGGAAATCTGCGCCCGCAAACTTCCCTGCAAACTCGACATCACCAGAGCGGCGCCAATCCCTTTTCCGGCAATATCAGCGATGGCGATCGCCAGGGCATCATCGCTGACTCGCAGGACGTCGTAATAATCACCGCCAACATAACTTTGCGCCCGGGAGAAGGCGGCCATATCTGTTTTTGGGGTTTTTATCAATTCCCGCGGCAATAAACGATTTTGAATTTTTTCGGCCAACAGAAGTTCGCTGTTGATTTTCTTTTTCTCTAACGCTTCGCTGTATAAATAGGTGTTTTCAATGGCAACAACTGTCTGGCTGAGCAAACTTTCGAGCAAATTCACTTTGCGTTTATCCAGCCGGCGGCCACGTTTAAAAACACGCATGACGATCACGCCGAGTACTTTTCTGGGGCCGGTTTCATCGTCAACCAATTTTCGGGAACGTAGAGCCATCGCCAACATCCGGTACGGCAGCCCAACAATTTCTTCCAGATTTTCAACAAATTCCTGTTTTTCATTTTTATGAAAAACGTAGTGTTTGGCATTGCCCGCCATTTTTATAACCAAATTTTGGGCTTCACTGCGCAAGCTGCTATCTTCGCCAAATAATCGCAAATTGCGGGAGAGATGTAATTGCCAATCTCCGGCATCATCCGGTAGCCAGAGCATGGCGTCGTTGGCGTTCGTCATGGCAACCAATCCATCGAGAATGGTGTTCAACACTTCATCGAGCATATTTTTGCTCTGTATTTCACGGGATATTTTCAGCAGTGTTTCCTGGAGAAATTCCCCTGTTCGTGAAATAATCTGATCTTCCGGAAATTCACCCTCGGAATAATAAAAATGCAGCGTGGCGCCGCCGATCTGAATGATATCATAATTTTTTAAGCGGCAATGGCTGATTTGTTCGCCATTCACCAATACCCCATTTTTACTTTTCAAATTTTCGATATAATAGATATCGTCCTGATAGTAAATTCGGGCATGCTTGCGGGAGACGGCGAGATCATCGAGAAAAATTTCTGAGGAAGGTTCACGGCCAATGTAGTAATCGTGAGTGAAAACGTACAACGTATTGTCGCTGCCTGAATTGTCTACCAGGCGGACTTTTGCGCGAAACATGCGCTGATTGCAATGCTCACAATAGAGGACATTTTTAAAATTATCTTTATTGCAATGGTCACATTTCATTTTGCATTGGCGTAAAGGTTAGGGTCGAAATTTTATGAGACTATATTGGCTTTTGCCTTAACCAGGGCGCTATAAAACTCATCCGCAGACTGAAAGCGATCGTTGGGGTCCTTGCAGATGCTTTTGCTTATAATTTCATCAAACACTTTCGGCAGCTTCTCGTTAATTCGCGATGGTGGCGGCGGATCAATGTGCACCAGTTTATAGGCAAGAGAAGCCAGCGTATCGCCGGTGAACGGGCGCTGCCCGGTCAGCAATTCATACAGGACAATACCGAGGGAGAAAACATCGGCCCGGCCATCGACCTCTTTCCCCTCAATTTGTTCCGGTGCCATGTAACTCGGCGTTCCAACGACCCGGCCCGTTTGTGTCAGCGTCAGGTTGTTGGTTATTTTTGCAATACCGAAATCGGTAACTTTTACGGTATTTTTTTCGACAATCATTATATTTGAAGGTTTAATATCCCGGTGGATTACACCGGAACTGTGGGCAAATTGCAGCGCCTTGCACGTTTGCAGCACGAGTTTTACCGCCAATTCACGATCAATTTCCTGCCGTTTATCCAACATCATGGAGAGGTCGGTTCCCTGAATATACTCCATTACGATGTACGAAAATGAACTCTCATCTTCCACGTCATAAACGATAACAATATTAGGGTGGCTCAACTTTGCGGCAGCGCGGGCTTCACGGTAAACACGAGCTTTCAACCGTTTAATTTCTTCCGCTGTGGCTGTCAAACTGTAGGATACTGTTTTGATGACCACCGTACGGTCTAATTTGGGATCCCAGGCTTTGTAAACCCGGCCTGCGGCACCACGGCCAATTTCTTTTTCAACTACGTAGCGGCCGATTTTTTTAACCTGAAATTGAGACATTTCCAGTGTTTGTGTGTGGTCAGATTCATTGTCGGAACCCCCTGTTTCTTCGTGCTGAAAATCAACCGGCCGTGATTTCTCATCGTTGACCAGCTTGAGAAAATCTTCTTCATCTTGCGCGCTAAAAGAGGTAGTAAAAACATTGGGGTCCTCTTCCTGTGCCGACTTTTCATCGGCATCCGGTTTTTCGACCACATCGACAATGGCTTGCTCATGTGTGCTCGCCGCATGAACCGACGGATCATCTTCCGCTGCTTTTTTCTTACTCGCTACTGCGCCCACTTTCTGCTCATCATAAATTCCCGATTGGTCAATCCGGCTTTCAAAAGCGCGCATTTCCTCTTCGGTGATGGTAAACTTGGGCTTTTCTTTCTTTTGATTGAAGTAATAGAAAGCAGCGATACCGATGAGTAAAAAGAATGCACCGCCGAAAAAGAACGGCAAAAATGATGTTCTGTCAAAGCCGGTATCCGGATTTTCGATTTCATTTCCACGCCGAGGATGCTGAACATCCTGTTTTGAAGCGTCGGCCCGTGCAGCCGAATCGGGGCTTCTTACAGCAGGATTATCAATGATGATATCATTGGTTTTGCTTGCCAACAATTTCGGCTTATTCTCAATCTGGATTGAATCGAGCCGGGCGAGGTAGTTTTTTGATATTTTATCGCGCGGATCTTCTTTTAACAGTTTGCCAAATAATACCTTCGCCTGTTGAAAGTCTTTTTTATTAAAAAAAGAAATGGCTTCGAGACGCCGGCCATCCAGTTGCTCCGCGCGCAGCTCCTCAGGTGTCGGTGTTTTTTTTACGACCGGATTATTGCGCGGTATATTCCGTACAACGATCGCTTTTTTCTCTTCCGGTTTCCGGGCGGGCGGCTGGGCTTTACTCGCAGCGATTTCAGACGTGCGGATATGTGCGTAAGCATCATTCATCAGGCGTTTTGCTTCAAGATGATTGGGATCATACTCGATTACCTGTTGCAACAAAGCGATTGCGTCCGCTGCATTTCCGGTTTCAATAAACATACTGGCCTTGGCAAATAACCGGGCAATTTCCTGCTCCATTTCAATGCGCTGGATATATTTCTGTGCATTGCTCAGTTTTGGATTAAGCTCAGTCGCGCGTTTATAAGAATTTAAAGCCACTTCAAAATCACCCAGGGCATTATAAATATGCCCGAGATAATAATAACCCCGGCCCTGATCATTGGGTGAATTTTCAGCCAGTTTAATGGCCCGCTGGGTGACACTTTTCGCCAAATTGTAATCGCCGGTATTGTAATAACAGATGCCGAGGTTGGTATAAAAAGACGAGTTGGATGGAACTAATTTTATAGCTGCCTTTAAATGAGGAATTGCTTCTTTATGGCGTTTGGCGACGATGTGTTTTTTAGCCACTTCATGATGGGCAACCGCAAGATATTCGGATATATTTACGTTCTCAATTTGCTGTCCACTGGCCAAAACGATTGTGAAATTTGGAATTACCAGTTGAAATTCTTTAATGCTATAATAAGCAACGCCAAGGGCGTAGCGGGCGACAATCCAGTCCGGGTACGCGCGCAACAATTCCTTCAAAGCCGGTATTCGCTGCTGCACTGGCAATTGCGTTACTTGCGATAACCGGTTAAAATCATCGTTCGTCTGTCCGCGTAGATTATCAATTGGCAACCAGGCCAATAAAAAAATAAAAATCGAAATTGTTAATCTTTTCTTAATCACAAATTAATAGATTCGATAATTCACTGCTTTCTCTCGAAAAAAAAAGAAAGACTCAAGTGTTCAATGACCAACTTAATTTCTTATTATTAAGTAAGAAATGGACTAAAATGTGGATTTTCAATCAAACAAAAATTCTGGCGCATCAGAACTTCTTTTTATATTTAGATCAGGAAAAAGCCGCGTTTAGCACACAGCTAACATGATCTGACGCTAAAACAAAGCTTATTATAATAAAATATGTGCAGAGGAAAAGCAATACAATAATCTCGACACCCTGCTTTTATTGCAGTTTAATTTAAGCTTAGCGCACGAGTATCATTTTCTTCTGCGCTATCTCTACACCATCAAACATCTTCATAAAATATACACCACTCGCCAACGGCCTGCCGGAATGAGCACGCCCGTCCCACATCACAGCATGTTTTCCCGGGGAAAAGGAGCCTTCAAATGAAGATTGCCAAACAACCTGACCAAGAATATTGAATATTCGCAATTCAACATCTGCTTCGCGCGGAACGGAGAAACGAATTCTGACCTGTCCACCTTCAGACAGCCGAAATGGATTTGGCCACGTATTTTCCAACGTCAGCTTCGCAGGGACTAATGCTGAGTTTACCTGGTTTTCTGGTCCAACTTCAATTGTAAAAGACCGACTGTCACCCTCTGAAATTACCCTGAACTGATAAGGCGTTTTTGCAGCAAACTTTCGACTTATGCCCGCCTCGTGGTCCAGAATTACTGCTGTAAATGAATCTGGCAATGCCTGCATTTCTTTTAAATGGAATTCAACCATGCCCGGCTGTAAATTATCAACGCGTATATTCCAGGAATTCGTTGCTTCCACCTGATCACGAATAGCCACTGCCAGCGGGTTTTGTTGATTTTTTTCCTTAAAATAGAGGCGTGGTGCTTTTGAAAATTCCGGTGGCTCAGATGCCATCAATGCTGTTTGAGAGACACCGAAAAAATTCGATTCATCCTTAAATTGTCCGGAATTTACCGAAAGCTGCAACACCCAATCATGCGTACCGTTTTGAATGTGGGGTTTGGTCTTGGCGATGCTGGTTTTATTTGTTATATCAATTTTAAGTTTCTGAACTTCTTGCGTGCCATTGTTTATAAAATAGCCTCGCCAGGGTTCCAGCCCGGTGTTGGCGAGAGAGTAGCCATTGTCCCATTGCCATAACGCATTTTCCACACCTTCAGGAATTGTAATTGCCTCCGAATTAACAGCCCAGGCCCAAGGTGAGCCAACAATGTTCCAGCCTGGATTGAGCGCAATCTCGGCGACTTTATCCGTCGGGACAGAGCGAACTGCGGCAGTCTTCCATGCTTTTTCAGAACGCGTTATCAGCCAAAAACCATGACCCGGTTGTAAACTTGTAAAGGCGGCATCATTAATTTCAATGTAATTTTCATTCAGGTATTTTAGAATGCGCCACTCGGTATCATCGTGTTTTCCAAATGTCGTTTCAAAGAAACTCAGTGGCAATCCATCGGTTAATTCAAAGGGGATTGAAACAAGCTGATACTGATTTTTTAAGGATTTTGGGGCCACGTTGCCGGTACTGGCGATTGCCACACTTTTATAATTTAACCCTGTATTGGGTTCTTCAAGCCATGCCCTGTTTCCAGCCTGATCATCAGCATAAATCGTATATTCGAGGCCGGTTGTATTCATCAATGCTGCAGCAAGAATATATTTGAATGTTTCAGAATTTGTACCCGATCCGGTCATTTCTACTTCTGAAAAGGATTGCCCCGGAAGCCGATACATCAGCGCCACACGGCCAACTCCGGAAATTCCATCCGTCACGTGAGCAATAAATTCCAAATCATCTGTTGCTGGAGCCGACTGAATCAGGCCGTGTTGCAGGAAGGGTTTCACGGCGTCAATCGTAAAAAATAACGGCGTACTCGAAACCCGATTCCCGGAACTGTCCGCTGCGTCCACATACCAATGGAAAAGCTTTCCCTCCAACTGGACGGCAAAAGAAGCGCTTAAAGTATCACCAGCGCTTGAAAAAGTCTCCACTGGAAATGTCATGTTTTCACCGGTGTCGAGATGGATTTCATATTTTTCAATACCGGAAACAGTGTCCGTGGCGGCAATCCACTTAAACACCAGTGTATCCGCCCGTGCCCAGGCATCGGGGAAAACTGGTTTAGCCGGCAACGGCGCTGTCCGGTCCAACCGGTATTCCAGCGCAACCGCCGTATGAAAATCATGATTGCCCGCCGCATCAGCAAGCCAACAGTAAAAGGGAACCCTGCCCTGCAAAGTTGGCGTGATTCGTGTTTCAAGAAACTCGCCACTATTGGTAAACAAGAGTTGTGAGTCAAAATCCAGGCTATCTGTTGGTGGTGTGCCGTACTTGACATAGAGTGTTTTTATTTCGCTGCCACTGTCCGCAGGCATTTTCCATTTGACGACAAATGAATCCACGGTTGTCCACTGCGAATTGGCAACAAACGCTTCAAGCATGGCTGCAGGAGCCACTGTATCCGGAATGTCACTCACCTCTATTTGAAAGAGTTGCACCGCAAAACTACCGATGTTATCTTCAGCCCGTACCACAACAGAATCCAGGCTGCCGTTGGCGGAAGCTGGCGGAACCCCCTGGAGGATATTTTCAACCAATTCCAACCAGGATGGGCTTTTTTGCAGGGACAAAGTGACGACATCTCCGGAATCAGGGTCGACGACGTTTATATTGTATTGATACTGGATATTTACAAACGCACTTGTGATCGGAACACTGATAAACTCCGGAGCATCATTTGTGTTCGTCACGGTGAGGTTAAATCCCAGTTCTGCTGTCGCTCCGGCCAGATCGCTTACGACAACGATTACTGAATCAGTTCCCACGTGCTCCGCTGCGGGCCGGCCGCTTAAAAGGCCTGCCACTGCATCAATTTTTAGCCACTGTGGCGCTTTCCGCAACGAAAAAGACAATTGATCGCCTGCATCTTCATCATCAGCTGTAACCAGAAATGAATACAGTGAGTCTTCAAAAACAGTGGCCGGCGGCGCAGTGGAAGTAATAGTTGGCGCATCGTTGGTATTTAAAACCGTCAATTTAAAACTTTGTTCATCGAATGCGCCAAACGCGTCTATTGCCCGTAAAACGACGACCGTGTCACCTACGTTTTCATTTAGCGGTACGCCTTGCAGAACAGCTTTGCTGGTATCAAAACTTAGCCATGCAGGCGTCGTTATTGCTTCAATTCGAATTGAATCTCCATCTGTATCTTCAACGATCGGAAAATACTCATAAGTCGCATCTTCGTTCACTTCAATTACAGGATCGCTGGTGAATTGCGGGGGATTGTTGTTGGAATTTATTGTGAGTTTAAATGATTGTTCTGCCGTCGCTCCACGAAAATCAGCTACTTCAAGCTCGATTATCGCAATTGTCGTCCCCGGTTTTACCGGCGTAATTCCCGAAAGCAATCCCGCAGCATCAACCGACAACCAATCAGGGCCGCTGGTCATCGCATAAGATAATGGGATGTCCATATCTATATCCGCCGCAACAATCTGGTAGGCATAATTATTACCCGCCACGCCGTCTACCACAGGTTGCGAGTAAATAACCGGCGCCAAATTTACAAGCTCCCCACTTTTAAGTATCGTCTGAGCGTAAATATCGTTATTCCCGGCCCGATCATCTTGCCATGTGACCAAGAGTTCATCGCCAAAAGAAACTGCAAATGGCTGGGTTTGGTCGTTGGAATGCTGCGAAATGAATTTACCGGTATTTCCCCAAATCATTTTCTGATCTTTATTTAAATAGTGCGCCCAGATATCAAAATCACCTGACCCTGCATCGGCCCAGGTCAAGTACACACCCTGGCTTTTATCATGCACTACCTTGAATGGAGCATTGTATCCGCTTGCCCCAACTAATTTCACACCGCTGCCACCCCAGAGACGATCGCCGTTTCTATCCAGCCTTTGCGCATAAATTCCACGTAAAGTGAGGGCGTGTTCCTGCCAGACGACAATTACACCGCGCTGTTCATCGGAAAAAATTTGTGGCAAACGCGGATCGGAGCTTGTTATTGAAACCGGTTCTCCACCACTGCTCCATTGCGAATTGCCTTGCAAATCAATTTCCTGGGCATAAATATTTTTGTTGGTACCAAATATACCAGCTTCTTCCCAAACTACAATGACAGCATCGCGGACATCGGTCGCGCTGGCTTTTACCTGGATAAGCTTGGGATTATAAAGCGAAACTCCGGAGCCCGGAGCAATGCCATCCTCGCCGGCAAGCGCAGCGCCGGAGTTGACATCATAGGCACCCAACCGGACATCACGTGAATCGACATCTTCCCAGGCAACAACTAACGCTTGTTGCGAGGCGACGATTTCACCGAGAATTTGCTTGCCTTTTTTATTAATAATGAGATTTTTACTGCCCCATTTTTTATCGCCATTCGCATCTAAATGCTGGCCATAAAGATCAATATCGTCCGGGTTGTCGCCGCTGGCCTGTGCACTTTGCTGCCAGACAACATAAACACCATCCGCAAAATCAGGCGTGATGTACGGCATACGAAAATTCAACGCATTCTCAGTAAATTGAACCGGAGCATCCCATAAGAACAGGCCGTTTTTGTCTATCTTGGTGATATTAACCGCATATTGATTTCCCTGAAAACTATCCCAGGCAATAAAAAAACTTTCATCTGATTCTGATGCCAAATCAAAGTGCCGTATTCGGGCGGAAGGAACGCCTAATTCACCTTTGGTCGAAGAATCCGGCATACCGATGGATGTGAGCTTCATAAACTCAATTTTGTCCCCTCCCACGCCGCTGTCGATCCAGACTATAAATGCATCGGCGCCGACAGCTACAGATTGCGGCACAGTTTGTTCGCCTGTTTTGGTTTGAACAGGAACATTGTTTATCGTTTGGGCTAAGCTCGAAAATGCCCAAAGGAATGATAGCAGGTTTATAATCAAAAAAATCTGTTTTGGACTTTTAGGGTACATACGATGAAACCTTTAAATTTTTAATTGCTACCCGGGGGATCCGGCGGATCATCCAGCTTAACACCCGAACCGCCTTTGTCCGATTTTTTTATAACGGTAAGATATAAAACCCCGCCCCCGGCAACCACGGCCGAGGCCACATATTTTTTCCAAGATCTTTTTCGTTTCGTTGATTCGCTTAAACCGGCCGTGTCCGTTGCAACATTCGAGGTGTCGGATAAAGTGAGGATGGCAGGCATTTCAGGAAGCATCGATGGCGGATCCGTTTGACTTGATTCCCCGACCAATTCCAAATCCGGAGCCTCAAACAGCAGTTCAACGATTTTCCGAAATGGAAATCCGGATATGTTTTCGCTATCACAATCACAATTTTGCACGACAACTTTTGTGATAAATCCAATTTTGACATCGAAAATAGAAACTTTAAACTCAGCTGAATTTTCATTTTTCTGCACCACCGGGATGAATAAAAAGTCAGCACCGATTCTCGCACCAAGTGTTTGCAATTCGCCATCATCGTGGGCCAACTTGATCGAATCCCCGGCTAAAAATGGATTAATCGAATCCGTTTTGCTTTCGACAAATTCATTACGGGTGACAATATATGCTGATAGTTCCCGGGCAATTTCAAGGCTTTTTTGCACACCAATTTCTGGTGTATGGGCTGGTAAAACAAAAATCGGGGAGGCGTCCTGAGCATGTAGATGCATACTCAAAAGATGGAGAGAAAAAGAAATGAGGCCAACCCTGGCCAACCTGCTCACTATTTGTTTTTTATTCATTCCGCTTAAATTCCCTATAAGCGCCTGGCTTCAATTGTGGTTGTCTTGGTGTTTTTTGCTGTGCGATGAATCCTGGCTCCTTTTATATACCTGAAAAACTCATTAAACGCATAATTTATTGTAAAACTTTCTTTTATTCCTCTGTTATAAAAATTGGCCTTACAACTTGGATGGGTGTGATTATAGTCTCGAAATGGGTATTGGGCGGTAGTTTTAGTTGCTGGTTTAACATGAAATTAGCGTTAAAACAACGCACAATCTCAAGGTGCAGTTATGTTAATTATTACACAAACGAAAAGCAAGCTTTTTAATAGCATTACAATAGCGGTAACAAAGCCAATTTCACACCCCCAAAGTTATTATTTTTCGAGAGTTGCGAATTATCATTCCTATAGCCCGTGACGGACATCACTACTGGTTTGTCAAGTCTTAATTTGTAGATTTGGCGTGCATTGCCTTCATGCAATGCACAGCAATTCATGAAGGGATTGCACTCCGAGTGCACCGAATTGGATTAAAGGCACTTTGTAATAAAAATTTTCAAAACAGATAGCCATTCACAAGTTTTGACTTGACAAAACACTCCCAGTTTTTTTGAAGGAAATGAACGGTATCTTTTGGCAGGAACTATGGAGGATTGAAAGGCAAATAATAAATAAGGCGATGAGGATAAATAAACCGGTCACCAATTCAATTTGAGAAATTACATGTCGTAACTCAAAAATAAAGACCACCCCAAAACGAGTGGTCAGCAAAAATTAGTCACATATCTGATAAAATTACTTATCGTGTTCCGACTTTCATATCAAACGCAAAACCCATGCCTGAGCCCAATCCCGGAAAAAGCGACTGGTGTGCCAAGGTGGCAATATTCATCGAGAATGAACCGAACTTAAGGCCGAAACCAAGGGCGCTTAAAAATGATTCATCCCCGCCGACAGCAAACCCGACACGCAGTGGGAGAAAATGAAAACCCATATATTCCATTCCAAACGCCATTTGCGGCGTTGTGCTCACACCGGGTTTGTCGCTGAAACCCTGAATATAATCGGCTGAAAAAATATATGCTCTGGTTTTATACAGCGATCCAACCCGCATTTTTGCAGGCATGGATGAGGAGAAATCCTTCCCGTCCAACTCTTCATCATAATCATCAAATAAACTATCTGAATCAGTTTCAGAAATTTTTTCTGCTGTTAGCGAATCTGCCGAGGCGCCGTAGCGGTATATTTTAACCTCATTCGTCCATTTGATGGAGCCAAGATTATCCAACGAGAAGGAAACGCCAATATTTTTATCAATTTGTGCGGCACAACCGAGGTCAAATGCAAACCCGTTACCACCGAGAGCTGTCCGCAATTCCATTTCAGACAAGACTTCGATTCCGTCGAGGGTTGTAGCCACACTGCTGTTGGAGCGTAAGACTTCTGCGTAACCAAGCCCGCGAATATAGTGAAATGTTCCGCCAACGCTAAACTCTTTAAAAAGATCAACTTTAATTGGCCGGCCATAGCTGAAGGAGAATTTCGAAAATCCGAAAGCTGCTCCTCGTGTATTGGATAAGTCATATACCTGATCTAACGCGTTGCCGTAAAAAGCCAAATCGACGAACTCTTTTGCAAAATGCAAACTGGATGCGGCGCCTGCGGAGACGGAAAAGGCAAAATTATTTATCGAGATACCGAAAATATCCGTTCCAAAATTTCCAAACGCGCCTATTCCATCGTCGGGAATCTTGTCCAAAATATTTCGCTTGTCTGAATCTGTTAAATATTTACCATTGTATTCCTTATAATCGCCTATGCTGAAGGCATTGTTTTGAACTCCAACACCCAGGCTGAGAAAATGAAATGAGGTGTTCGGATTATCGGATAGGCCCAGATTGGCCGGACTCCACGCTGTGGATTCAAATCCACGTGCCACAGCGCCATAGGCTCCGGCCACGCCCATACTGCGAGCATTAGCATAACGTGTTTGAGCATTTATCTCAAAACTCAAGAAAACGAAAAGTAGAAACCCGTAACTAATTAAATGCATTTTTTTGCCAATCATTTTGCACCTTCCTTGCTTGAATCTTCCACATGTACAGACAACGTTATATTGGCACGCACATCAATATAGTCCGTGGTCAACAACTTGACAATATTTCCATCGGTTCCGGGAAATATTAACCTTGTGGCAGAGAAAAGAGAATCGCTGGTAAAATAGTTGGTTTCCTGCTCCGAGAGCTCAATTTCGATATGACTCATTACGGGAGCTATCACCAATCCCGTGACCGGATCTATTTCTCCGCTCTCAAAAGAAACCGGGCCGATAATGAGACCGGGATTTGTAAAAACAGTGGAATCCGTCTCGGCAAAAAGCATCTCCAGGCTGGCGCCAACGGGTAAGTGGCTGTTTATCAGCATCGTTATCGATCCGGAATTAAGATTGGAGTCGAGCTCATCTTTCAAATCATCATCGATATCAATTTCTGAAACTTCGCTTTCGTAGCTTTGTGCCGGCAACATAAATGCAAGCGGTGCGCTGAACAAAACATCACCGGAAACTTCATCTGTTTCGCGAATTGATCCCAAAGTTTGTGGATCTCCCACACGCACTCGTCCTGATACCTTGATGGAGGAAGGAATTATATTGATTAAATCAACGATGTTGCTATTGGAACCATTGAGAATTATGTCATTTTTAACCACGGCGCCATCAACTCCGCCGTTCACAACCTCCTGAATTACAACTTCCACACTTTCACCATTTTCATTTTCTCCCAGCAGGTGCAAGTCAGTCGTTGTCGGAAAATCAATTTGGCTGTATAAAGTAAGGTGCAGGTTTGCATCAAGAAAAGCCAGGCTGTCCAGGTTTTCTACAAGATCCAGGGCAAAGAATTGCTCCGGTATATCAATCCACTTACTGGCAAATTTGCCGCTAATTTCAGAAAAGATGAGTTCACTCAATACAAATTCTGCTGAAAGATTACTCGTCGCGTAAATTTCGATCGGGATATCCGGATTGTGTAGCGTTTTTACTTCCCACGAAAAATCAACGGTCTGTTGGCCAAAGTCTTCCCCCGCAGGCACAAAAGAATAGCCTGCTAAATCAACAAATAAGTTGTTAGAACCGCCTTGTGGAATGACAAGGGAATCAATAAATGCCGCACCCGTCGGTGTTTTAAATCCCGGGATACTGACCAGCACCTGGGTATTCACCGGGAAATCACCGGACATTGCAACGCTGAAAGAGCCTTCACGAATCCAGGCCTCAGTCAAAACAACCGAATCCTGAATTGTAAATTGGTCGGCCTGGGAAATGACTTGTTCAGCTACTTTTGCCGATGCGGCGCTTACGGTTAAATCCGTAAACAGAGCTGTTATAGTAAATCCGGCATAAGCATCGATTTGCACAAGGTCGCCGTTACTACCGGGGGAAGAACCGGAAACGATAATCTCCAGTTCGCTATTCAGCCTTTTTCCCTGTAAGTCCAACCGCTCGATTGCAACGTTTCCGGGATTGACAAGCTGATTAAAAACCGCCGAAGAAACAAGCTGATTCGTCACCGCATTGCGGACTTCGATCGTAATCGGCATTCCTAACGGAATTGGCAAATTATTTTCAATGGAAATATCAATCGCACCCTGCGCTATTTCAACCCAATTAAAATCTTCGTAAATGGGCAAGGATTTCGTGAGCGGATCAATTGTAAATGGAGGAACGATTGTCGTTTGACCATGCAAAACATCTGCCTGTGCAAAAATATCACGGAATGCTATACTAACATTCTCGCCGCCGGGGGAATCGATTGTAAAGCTTCCCAATGTTTGCGCAAAGCCCTGGTTCAGGCCGGCAACCTTAAGTTGGTTTTCTGCCGAAAAAGATTCCAGTTCATCCGCAAACTCAAAAATAACATTGTCGAGGCTATCGGCTTTTAATTCATCCGCATCATCAAGAAATTCTTCGATGTCGTAAGTTTTATTTATAAGCGGGATATTAACATCCATATCCCAGGATGGCGCGCTCGGTTCCGGCAGATTACAGGCAAGGAACAAACCGAAAACCAGTGTTAAATAAAAAAAAGGCGTGTTGAAAAAGTGCCCATCTCTTGTTAATCTTTTCATTTTTTGATCCTGTTCAGAATTTTAACCAACATAGAACTATATTTATGAAGTCCCGAAAATGAGTTCAAACTTATCAAAAAATTCAAATCACAAATTAGACTATTTTACCTGCTTTATTCATATACATTTATTAAAATATTATAACCTATTGATAATTCAATATTTGAGATAAAATGTTCAGAAAAACTAAATTTTTTATTAAAATTATCTCTCACAAAGACACGGAGCCCACAAAATTAAGTTTTATGAGTATTTAAATATTTTCTTTGCGGACTTAGTGCCTTTGTGTGAGAATTATTCAGGTTAAATACTGATATATTTATCGCCCCTGAATGGGCGAACTTAATTTGAAAAGAAAAAGTTGCGCGCAGAAAAAAAAAGCCCATCAAAGAATGACGGGCTTTTTATAGAAAGAATTGCGTTTAATAGCGATAATATTCCGGCTTGAACGGACCATTTTTACTTAACCCGAGGTATTTGGATTGTTTGTCTGAAAGTTTTGTCAAACGAACTCCGATTTGCTCCAGGTGCAAAGCAGCCACCTTTTCATCAAGCTCTTTGGGTAAATGATAGACGCCTGTTTTCTGGTATTTATCGCGGTTATTATAGAGGTCCATCTGTGCCAAAACCTGATTTGAAAAAGAGTTGCTCATCACGAAAGACGGATGGCCGGTTGCACAGCCAAGATTTACCAGTCGTCCTTTAGCTAAAATGATGATTTTATGACCGTTAGCAAGTGTATGCATATCAACTTGCGGCTTGATTTCTTCCAATTTGGAATTTTGATTCAACCAGTCCATGTCGATTTCAATATCAAAGTGGCCAATATTACAAACGATAGCTCCGCTTTTCATCGCGGTGAAATGCTTCTCAGTGATGATATCGCAGCATCCGGTTGTAGTGACGAAAATATCGCCTGTGGCGGCCGCTTCTTCCATTGTCAACACTTCGAAACCTTCCATAGCGGCTTGGAGTGCACAAATGGGATCAATTTCTGTTATCAGCACACGGGCACCGTAAGATCGCATGGAATGGGCACATCCTTTTCCGACATCACCGTAACCCGCAACAACAACCACTTTCCCGGCGATCATCACATCCGTTGCACGCTTGATTCCATCGGCGAGGGATTCACGACAGCCATACAGATTATCAAACTTCGATTTTGTTACCGAATCATTGACGTTAATTGCCGGTACTTTTAGCAGGCCTTTTTGGTGCATTTTTTCCAGGTTATGCACCCCTGTCGTTGTTTCCTCAGAGATGCCAATAATTTTCTTCATCTGCTCGGCATAGCGCTCTTCGTGCATCACGTTTGTCAGGTCACCGCCATCGTCGAGAATCAGAGTAAATCCTTCGTCGCCCCAGCCATCGATTGTCTGCTCGATACACCATTCATATTCTTCTTCCGTTTCTCCTTTCCAGGCAAAAACTGGAATGCCTGCAGCCGCGATGGCAACCGCGGCGTGATCTTGTGTAGAAAAAATATTGCATGAGGACCAACGTACGTCCGCCCCCAATTCGATCAGTGTTTCGATCAACACAGCCGTTTGAATCGTCATATGCAAACAACCCGAAATTCGGGCGCCGGCCAAGGGTTTGGTTTGCCCGTATTCCTTCCGCAGCGCCATTAATCCGGGCATTTCGCCCTCGGCGATATTTATTTCCATTCGGCCCCAGCGGGCGAGATCTGCAAAGACTTTTGGATCTTCCATGGCGGCTTTGCATACTTTATAATCTTCAAATCGTTGTGCCGCAGCGCCATTTCCACTTATAGTTGCAACTTCTGCTGAACTTGATGTCATTATTATTTCCTTTTGTTTTTTGCTTTCCTATCTATAACATGCCCGGTTAACAGCTTATTTCAAGTCATTAATCCTGTCTGTTTGCTCCCATGAAAAACCTTCTTCATTTCTACCGAAGTGGCCGTAGGCAGCCGTTCTTAAATAAATTGGATTCCGCAACCGCAATGTTTCAATAATTCCTGCTGGTGTTAAATCAAAGTTTTTCGTGATCGCTTTTACAATTTCTTCGTCAGAGATTTTTCCAGTACCAAAGGCATTCACTGCAATGGATACCGGTTCAGCAACTCCTATTGCGTAAGCGAGCTGAATCTCGCAGCGCTCGGCCATTCCAGCTGCCACAATATTTTTTGCGACATATCTGGCTGCGTATGCGGCTGAACGATCAACTTTTGTGGCATCTTTTCCTGAAAAGGCACCACCACCGTGGCGCCCAAGGCCACCGTAAGTATCAACAATAATTTTTCGCCCGGTCAAACCGGCGTCACCCTGAGGACCGCCAATAACAAACCGGCCAGTTGGATTGATATGATAAGTTATATTCCCTGTAATATACTTTTTAGGGATAACCGGTTTGATTACTTTTTCAATTATATCCTGATACAGGTCTTTATTATTGACATCTGCATCGTGTTGCGTAGAAATAACGACCGTTTCGACACTGACAGGTTTTTCATCTTCGTAACGAACACTTACCTGCGATTTGCCGTCCGGGCGTAAATATGGCAATGCGCCATTTTTACGAACTTCTGCAAGGCGGCGTACAAGTTTGTGTGCAAGAATGATTGGTAACGGCATTAACTCATCCGTCTCATTGCTCGCATAACCAAACATCATTCCCTGGTCACCTGCTCCTGCTTTATCGACACCCATCGCGATATCCGGTGACTGCTGGCCGATACTTGTGAGCACCGCGCATGTTTCATAATCGAATCCATACTGCGCATCAGTATAGCCAATGTCTTTTATTGTTTGCCGCACCAAGGAGGGGATATCAACGTATGTTTCTGTGGTAATTTCTCCACCTACGAGCGCTAAACCCGTGGTGACAAATGTCTCACAAGCAACACGTCCAAAGGGGTCGTCTTTAAGTACCGCATCAAGTACGGCGTCAGATATTTGATCTGCAACTTTATCTGGATGTCCTTCTGTAACCGATTCTGAAGAATAGAGTTGGGATGCCATGAAATTTCCTTTCCCATGTTGTTAAGCATAAAAATATGAATATATATGAACTTATAGTTATTTAAAAAATCAGATCCTTAAATTTCCGGCGCATATAGCGCAGCATAAATGTTTCCACTTCGACTGCTGTTGAAAAAGTAAGTGCTTTTTCTGCAAGCTTTGCAGCCTCTTTAAAATCTGTTGCGCGAATGATTTTCTTAATTTCTGGTAACAGCATCGGACTGACGCTCAACTCATCGATGCTCAATCCAATCAGTATCAAAGTCGCGAGTGGATTTCCGGCCATTTCACCACACATTCCAACCCACGTTCCTTTTTGATGCGCAGCAAGAATAATCTCTTTTATCATCCGTAAAACAGCCGGGTGTAAATCTTTGTAGAGATAGGCAACACGCTCGTTCCCCCGATCAACTGCCAGCATATATTGGATAAGATCATTTGTCCCGATACTTAAAAAATCGACTTCTTCGGATATTTTGTCGGTTATCAAAGCGGCTGCCGGTACTTCAATCATCGCCCCGACTTCCAGGTTATACTGAATAGATTTATTTTTTTTAATTAGTTCCGATTTCGCTTTTTCAAGCATGGCCTTTGCTTCATATAGCTCAGTCATACTTGAGATCATGGGAAAAAGCAATTTTACATTGCCATAAACCGAGGCGCGTAAAATCGCTTTGAGCTGTGGAATGAAAATATCCGGTTCCTGCAAACTTATCCGAATGGCCCGGTAACCGAGAAATGGATTTGCTTCGCTTTCAATATGAATATTTTGTGGCTCTTTATCACCACCCACGTCCAAAGTGCGGATGATAACCGGGTAAGGATATATTTTTTCTACCACTTTGCGGTATTCGATGAATTGCTCTTCTTCCGTAGGCAGGTCATTTCGTGCCAGATATAGATAATCCGAGCGAAAAAGTCCAATTCCGCGGGCGCCATATTTGATGCCATTTTCAGCTTCATCTGTAAATTCGATATTTGCAGCTAATTCAATGTCCTTGCCATCGAGGGTGCGAGCCGGCAAATCCTTGATTTTGGTAAGCTTGATATTAATCTCATCAATTTGTTCCCGCTTTTTGTAATATTTCTTCAGCGTCGTCTCACTGGGATTTATTAAAACTTTCCCGGCACTGCCATCGAGAATCAGCCGATCCCCACTTTTGACGTATTTTGTAACATAGCGGAGGCCCACGCTCGCCGGAACACGGAAGGATCTCGCGAGAATAGCCGAGTGGCTGGTTTTACCCCCCACATCCGTCGCAAATCCCAATATTTTATGCCGATCCAGGGTAATAGTGTCGGATGGCGCCAGGTCATGAGCAATGACGATTGCCGCACCTTCGAGGCTTTTTAAAAAATCGGTTTTATCTCCCTGAATACAGCGAACGACCCGGCGCCTGATATCTCGTAAATCAACAGCTCTTTCACGAAAATATTCCTGATCTGTCAAAGCTAACTGGCTCTGGAATTTTTCTAAAATACTATAAAAAGCAAAAGCTGCTGACCTTAAATCCTGGCGAATTGCTTCGATGGTCTCTTGCGTGAGCATCGGATCATCAAGGATCAGCAGGTGCGTATCAAAAATTTGTGCGTTAGCTTCGCCAATCCTTCGTTTTGTGGAAGATATATCGGAACTGAGTTGTTTTTTTACGTTTTTAATTGCCTCATGAAATTTTTCGATTTCAATATCAACTTCTGCAGCAGCAATATTTTTTTTGGCAATTTTTACGTGAACCCCTTCAAGTACGAAAGCCCTGCCGATGGCAATTCCGGGAGAAACGGGTATTCCCTGGATAGAATACTCTTTATTTTTTCCCTGGGATTTACTCTTCATCAAACTTCCGCTCAAACAATTCAGAAATCATTTTTAATGCGTCTTCGGCATCATCTCCATTTGCGGAGATGACCAACTCCGCTCCCATTTCAGCCGCAAGCATCATTACACCCATAATGCTCTTGCCATTTACAACTTGAGAATCGCGGTGAATGAACACATCGGATTTGAATTTCGCCGCCGTTTTCACGAAAAGTGCTGCCGGTCGGGCATGCAATCCAAGTTTGTTTTTTATTCGAAGTTTAACTTCTTTCATTACCTGTTATCACCACTTTATTGTTTTTAGCAAAATATAAATTCCTGTTAAATCACGCTTTTCGATTCAAAACGAGATTTAGAAATTGCTCTAAATAAGTTGTATCTGCCTCACTGCTCAAATCTGCAAGAGATTTTTTGGCGATTGAAAAATAATTAGCTGCCAGGTCTTCGGTATGTTTCAACGCGCCAATTTCGGAAAATATATCAATTACCTTGAGAATATCTTCATCACGCATATAATCTTTTTTATAAATATCACGAATCATATGTACCTGAGCTGGCGTGCCGGCTCCCAGTGCGTGTATTAAAATATAGGTTTTTTTATGCTGTTTTATATCACTGCCAAAATCTTTTCCAAGCACATTTTGATCTGCTGTGATATCCAGCAAATCATCTTGAATCTGAAAGGCAATACCAAGGCTCCAGCCAAATTCTTTTAAAAGGGCAATGTCAGCCGGGCTCGCATTCGACACCAGCCCGCCAATTTGGGTACACATACTCAACAAACACGCTGTTTTTTTGCCAATCATATCGAGATATTCATCGGCCAAAACATCATCGCGTGTTTCAAACTCGATATCGAGGCCCTGCCCCTCGCAGACTTCGATTAAACCCTGTGTAAACAATTTACTCATTGCCAAGATTTTGTCAGAAGGTGTTTCTAACAATGTTTCATAAGCCAGGGCCACAAGGCCGTCGCCCGCAAGAAGAGCAACATTAATATCCCATTTATTGTGGACCGTTGCTCTTCCCCGCCGGGTGTCATCACGATCCATAATATCGTCATGAACCAACGTAAAATTATGCAATAATTCGATTGCTGCTGCTGCCGGAAGAGCATCATCAATTGATCCCGAAAATGCTTCGGCCGTCAGCATTGTTAATGCCGGCCGCAGCCTTTTCCCGTCTCCCGACATCGTGTAATAAATGGGATCATATAAGTTGAAAGGACGGCGAGGATTGATTTTTACAGATAAATACTCATGGACGCGTTTTTTATAATGGGCGAACTTGTCTGATAATTCTACCGTTGTTTGAAGAATTTTCTTTTCTTTCAATGCACAATCATATTATTATGTAAGCTGGCAGAAAACTGCTCATTCACTTCTAAAATCGAGCAGTAAAAATAATCAAAATCGATCAGAGAGTCAAGTGAAAGTTCCCGATTTAATAAGCACGCAGGAATATCTTTTTTTGCGTGTTAAGTACAAAAATGGCCTCACAGAATTGGAAGGCAAAAAAAAAGAGGACGCTTTATGCACCCTCTTTATTTAGAGAAATTTGTCGCAATTTTTCGAATTATACAGGTTGCAGGACCTTAGCGCCCTTATCCGTTTTTATATCTTCTTCAATTTTGCCATCCCGCAGTCGGACGATTCGATTTGCCTGCGCGGCGATGCTTTCTTCGTGTGTAACCACGATTATCGTATGGCCATTTTGGTGTAATCGTTCAAAGACTTCCATAATTTCATCACCGGTTTTCGTATCAAGGTTACCGGTTGGCTCATCTGCTAAAATTATCGAAGGATTGTTGACCAAAGCACGCGCTATGGCAACGCGCTGGCGCTGGCCGCCGGAAAGTTCGTTCGGTTTGTGGTGCATACGGTCGGTGAGACTTACTTTTTCGAGAGCAGCAACTGCTTTTTGCCTTCTTTCAGTGGCCGAAATACCAGAATACACCAGGGGGAGTTCAACATTATGCAGCGCTGTCGCCCGCGGCAGTAAATTAAACGTCTGGAAAACAAACCCAATTTCGCGATTTCGAATTGAAGCCAGTTGATCGTCATTCATCTCACTCACGCGTTCGCCAGCCAGATGGTATTCCCCGGAACTTGGCGTATCGAGACATCCGAGAACATTCATCAGTGTCGATTTTCCAGAACCAGACGGGCCCATTATGGCAACATATTCATTTTTATCAATATCAAAGTCGACGCCATCGAGAGCACGCACTTCGATTTCACCGATCATATATATTTTGTGCAATTCCTTGACTTCGATTAGCATAGCAACTCCGTTGTAGATTATGATTAGAATTATTGCAATTCACCAGTCAATGAAGCCAACTGGGCTTCATAGATTTTCATGTCGTATTTTGCCCGCACCAAAGTACTTTTTGCACTCGTCAAGCTCGATTGCGCTGTTAGCACGTCTAAAAGGGTGCCGGCACCAACACGGTAACGTTCTTGCGCCAATCGTAAGTCTTCCTGGGAAGCAATTAGGTTACTTTGGTTGATATTCGCAATTTCACGGTAGGCTTCAAGGCCATTTAACGCGTTGATCACACTACGTTTTATATCTCTGCGAGTATACTCCAGATTTTCGGAGGCGATGCGGTAATTGTAAGTCTGGCGGGTAACATCAGCCATATCACGCATGCCAGAAAATAAATTGTAGTCAAGGCTGATGCCAAAAGCAAGCGTCCAATCTTTATCAAAACCACTATAAACACGACTAATTTCATCATTCCTTCGTTGATAAGAAGCCGATGCGGAAATCGTGGGCAAATAGGCCATCCTGGCGCTCTTGCGGCCATGGTTGGCGGCGGCCATTTCTGATTTGTACCGCTGTAAATCAGGATTGGTCGCAACTGCTTTGTTTAGTACATCTGTCATTGAATACAGTTTTGGCTGTGTAACATCTGGTAAATCAACAACATCAACAGGAGTATCCGCTTTTCTTCCAAGAATGACATTTAAATTTCCCTGTGCTTCCTGCACCACATTCTTCTGACTGATTAGCTTAATTTTTTCCGTTCCCAATGAAGATTCTGACTTGTAAACATCTGCCTGAGCAACGGAGCCAATTTCATACATGCTCTGCGTGCGTTTTAACTGCTCCTCATATTGTTTGACTGATTCTTCATAAACCTCGACAAGTCGCTGGGCTTTCAGCAAACTATAATAGGCGTTATGTACGTTATAAATTGTCGATTGTGTTGTTGATCGAAGAGAATTCCTCATCGCTTCACGGCTTGCACTGGACTGTTTGATATTATTGTATGTTTGACCAAAATCAAAAATTTGCTGGCTCAAGCGGAAGGACATATTGTTGGAATTGTAATTAATTTCCTCTGACACAGCCTTTTTAATATCATAGACAACGTTGCCATTTTCGTCCAGGCCTGTTGGCACTCTGTCCAAATATTCACTCGGGCCAACACGTGTTTGGCCGGAGTACAAATTTGTGGTAATTGTAGGCAACAGTGCCGACCTCTGAGATGTAACGTTGGCATCTGCAATCTTAACTTGGTATTGGGAAGTCTTAATCTGTGAATTGCCTTCAAGTGCAATATCAACGCACTGCTTTAAATTTAAAGGTTTGTTCTGGGAAATAGCGGATTGGATCGTCACTCCGAATAGAGTTGTAAAAACCAAAACCTTTACTGCAAATCGATGTGCTGTCACTTCGATTTCCTCCTTTTAAAAACTTATATGAATATTAGTGATCACAAATGGCATGATTTCAAGTGCCCATTTGGTGCCAGTGCTCGCACAGCCTGGAAGGGGTACTCCAGATTCATTTTATGATTTAGCTGTAATCAGAAACGGGAGTGCCATAAAAAAGTTTCGCACGAAAACAATTTCTCTCAACTCAAAATGTAAATATCGCAAAACAATAGATTGAAAATATAACCTTGTGTTTAAATAAAAAATTAAAATTGGGTTTGATAATAATTCCGGACATCAATTTAGTACAGAATTTCTGAAACCAAAGCACCGGTTTATACATTTTATCTTGAATAATCTCCAGGCTGTGTGCGCAAAAAAAACAATTAATTATAAGCACATCCTTGCGTACTCTGCATGAGTACTATTCAGTTACAAATTCATCTTTTATCGCGAGGAGATACTTTTTAGCTGCTTCATAGTCGTTTTCAATTTCACCGTCGAGAATAGCTTCCTCGATGCGGTTTTTTATTTTGCCAACCATTCTCCCCGGCTGAATGCCGCAAATTTCCATAATTTCTGTGCCTCGCACAGGAGATTGGAAGGAACGCATTTTGTCCTTTGCCTCCACATCATTGAGCCGCTGAATTACAAACTCAAAATTTTGCAGGTATTTTTTTCGTCTTTGGGCATTTCGACTCGTGATATCGGCACGGCACAGGGTGAGCAAATCTTCCAAATCACCACCCGCTTGAAATAATAAACGACGATACGCCGAATCGGTGCATTCTTCCTCAGTGAGAGCTATGGGCCGCAAGTGCAAACGCGTCAGCTTTTGCACATAATTTTGCCAGTCACGTGGCAAACGTAAGTTTTTAAATATCCGCGGAATCATGCGCGCTCCCAACTCCTCATGGCCGTGGAATGACCAGCCTTTTCCCTCAACAAACTTCTTTGTTTGGGGTTTGGCAATATCGTGAAAAAGAGCCGCGAGCCGCAGTTCAGTTTTATCCGTTTTCTCAGAAATATTATCGAGTACTTTCAAGGTATGAGAAAATACATCTTTGTGCGCATAACCATCTTTTTCATCGACACCTTTAAGTTTTGAAAACTCCGGTAAAAATTGAGGAAGAACTCTTAGTTCATCCATGAGAAAAAAACTTTTTCCCGGCTTAATCACTGAGATTATTTTGATAAATTCATCCGTTATCCGTTCCTGGGAAATAATTTTCAACCGGTCGGCAGTTGCAGAAATAGCAGCTTTGGTTTTTTCTTCAATATCAAATTTAAGCTGAGCGCTGAACCGAATGGCCCGCATGATCCGCAATGGATCATCGGCAAATGTAACCTCCGGATCGAGTGGCGTTCGAATAATTCGGGCTCGTAAATCTTTCTTGCCATGAAAAGGATCAACCAGGTCAAAAAATGAATCCTTCTGCAGAGAAAGAGCCATCGCGTTAATTGTGAAATCCCGGCGTGCCAAATCTGCCATCAAATCTGCCGGCTCCACAGCAGGTTTGCGTGAATCGCCGCGGTAACTTTCTTTGCGTGCACCGACAAATTCAAGCTCGTAATCTTCAATCCCAACCATCGCTGTGCCAAATTTTTTATACACGGCCACGCGGTTCGAATTGAGGCGGCCGCCAACCAATTTCGCAAACGCAATTCCGTCGCCAACGACCACAAAATCGATATCCTTTACGGCTTTTTTTAAAAAGAAATCCCGAACAAATCCACCGACAGCATAAACTTCCACCCCCACGTCAGCAGCAATTTTGCCGATTGTTTTTAATAATTCCCGATTGCTATTATCAATCGAGGATTCTAAGTTTTTTACAACTTTCAATGACATCTGCGAAATTCTCAAATGAAGTGTAAGTTAAATTTTGGTTCTGACAATATTGAAGTAAATCATCCTTTGCAAAAACAATATCGGCTTCTTCAGCACCACATCGATCGGAGAATCCATCGCCAATCAGTATCACCTGCGTCTGTGGATGTTTTTTTCTAAATTGACGGATATGGTAACCTTTGCAGTTCGCACAACGGCCACAGCTGTGCTCATTATATGGAAAAACGGGTGTAATTTGCGTTCCATTTAAAAAACGAATATCATTGGCCCGTACTTCCAGATTGGAAATATTGTACTTTTCAAGAATATAGTGGATGTAAATCTCAAATCCATCACTCAAAATTGTCGTGTCATATTTTTTTCGTGAACACAACTGATAAAATTCTAAAAAATAGGGATCGATCTTTTGCTGATGAGCCAGTTCAATCAATTGTTCTGTCGTCACCGCTGCGGTTGCGCATTCCCGCCGGTACATTTCACACGATGAAATGCTGCCAACCATCCAGTCATCGACTGCCGTTCTGCACTTTTCCTGATCGCCATAATTAATAAATAACTGTGCACCAACATCGTTCATTGCGATGGTGCCGTCAAAATCCGAAAAGATGTGCCAGTTTTTTTCCATTTAATTCTCAACAATAAAACTAACGCTAACGAGGCTGTTGAAAAAGCAGGTAAACCGGTCGCTGCGCTTGTCGAAGCGCCCAGCGTTACCCCCAAATTTGGGCCCTTCGACAAGCTCAGGGTCCAAATTTCGATGATTTTCGACAGTTTCAACAGGGCTTGGGTCCCTGCCAGCGTTGCATATTCCACAAAAAATCGCCCCGATGAAGCAAGGGCGATTTGATTTATAATTGAATTTTAATAGCGGATGCTATTTTTCTTCGAGCACAGCTTGTGCTGCTGCCAAACGCGCAATTGGAACCCGGAATGGCGAACAACTTACGTAGTTCATTCCGGCGCGATGACAAAACTTGACCGATGATGGCTCGCCACCATGCTCACCGCAGATACCGATTTTCATTCCATCACGTGTGGAGCGACCTTTTTGCACACCCATTTCGACCAGTTGGCCAACACCGCGCTGATCCAATTTTTCAAATGGGTCGGCCTCGATGATATCGTTGTTGACATAATATGGCAAGAATTTTCCGGCATCATCACGGGATATTCCAAGGGCCGTTTGTGTCAAATCATTGGTGCCAAAGCTAAAAAATTCGGCAACTTCAGCGATTTCGTCGGCGGTGAGGGCAGCCCGCGGCAGTTCGATCATCGTTCCGACCATGTAATCGACTTCGATTCCCTGTGCGGCGAATACCTCAGCAGCAATCTTTCTAATTGATTGTTCCTGATTTTTTAGTTCATTTACGTTGCCAACGAGCGGCACCATGATTTCGGGCAATACTTCGATGCCGGCTTTTTTTACCTCACAAGCGGCTTCAAGAATGGCTGTCGCCTGCATCTCGGTAATCTCCGGATAAACGATGCCGAGACGGCAACCACGGTGGCCGAGCATTGGGTTTAATTCGTGCAATTGCTCAACTTTTGTGTGCAAAGTGGCGGCTGCAACGCCCATATCTTTTGCCAGTTCTTCGATTTCTTTGTCGGTATGCGGCAGAAATTCGTGCAAAGGAGGATCGAGCAAACGCACTGTCACCGGTTTGCCAGCCATGGCTTTGAAAATTCCGACAAAATCTTCTTTTTGCATCGGTTGTAATTTCGCGAGAGCCTTCCGGCGGCCTTGCAAATCGTCGGAGAGAATCATTTCACGAACTGAATCGATGCGATCCCCTTCGAAAAACATGTGTTCTGTCCGGGTCAGGCCGATGCCCTCGGCGCCAAAAGCGATGGCCGTTGCTGCCTGGTCTGGCTGATCAGCATTTGTTCTCACATTCATTTTGCGCACTTCATCAGCCCATTCCATCAGCTTGGCGTACGTATGATAAGTATCGGACTCTTCCGGTTTCATCGATTTTTCGAGCAGCACCTGCAAGACTTCTGAAGGTTTTGTGGTCACGTGACCTTCCATCACCTCACCTGTTGAACCATCCAACGAAATCCAGTCGCCTTCTTTCAATAATTTACCATTGGCCAATAACTGACGTTTTTTGTAGTCGATCTGCAACGATTCGCAACCAACAACACAAACGCGGCCCATTTGACGGCCAACGAGTGCTGCGTGGGAAGTCATGCCGCCGCGAGCCGTGAGAATTCCTTCCGCTGCGTGCATTCCCTGAATATCTTCAGGCGATGTTTCAATTCGTACGAGAATGACATCTTCGCCTTTCGCTTTCCACTCAACCGCATCCGGCGCATTAAAAACGATGCGTCCAGTTGCAGCGCCGGGCCCTGCGTTTAATCCTTTCGTGTACAAACCTTTTTCTTTGATATTTTTATCTTTTATTGCGGAATCAAAAACCGGGCGCAGCAATTGGTTCAGCATGTTGGGATCGACGCGCATCAAAGCTTCTTCTTTGGAAATCAACCCTTGTTCCACCATGTCGACAGCTATCTTTATAGCAGCAAAACCTGTCCGTTTTCCAACCCGGGTTTGCAACATCCACAGGTGGCCGTTCTGAATAGTAAATTCATAATCTTGCATATCGCTATAATGGTTTTCCAGGCGAATGGCGATTGCAACAAGTTCATCGTAGGAAGCTTGCGAAAACTTATGCATGTTTTCAAAAGGTTCCGGTGTTCTTGTACCGGCCACAACATCCTCACCCTGGGCATTGACAAGATATTCACCATAAGGCTTGTTTTCGCCGGTTGCAGGATCGCGCGTGAAACCGACACCTGTGGCACAGTCATCCCCCATATTGCCATAAACCATCGCCTGAACATTCACTGCCGTGCCCCAGTCATCGGAAAATCCATTCAAGCGACGATAAATACTGGCGCGTTCATTATTCCATGAACCAAAAACCGCCGTAACTGCGCCCCAGAGCTGAACCATTGGATCCTCAGGAAAATTTTTGCCCGTATGCTCAAGGATGGCAGCTTTAAATTCGGCGACCAATGCTTTCAAATCATCTGCGGTTAAATCTGTGTCGTATTTTGCGTTGCGAGTTTCTTTTTTCTTTTCAAGAATTTCCTCAAAGGGATCGATGTCGTCTTTTGTTTTAGGCTTAAGATCGAGCACTACATCACCATACATTTGCACAAAACGACGATAGCAATCGTATGCAAAACGCGTGTTGTTTGTTCGTTTTGCCAAGCCTTCAACGGTAACATCATTTAAGCCAAGATTTAGAATTGTGTCCATCATGCCGGGCATTGAAACCCGCGCGCCACTGCGAACCGAAAGCAGGAGTGGGTTTTCTGAATCGCCGAATTTAGCGCCCATCACTTTTTCGATGCCACCGATTGCTTCTTTTACCTGGCCGTCAAGTTCCGAAGGGTAAGATTCATTGTTTTTATAATAGAGGGTGCATACTTCCGTCGTAATTGTAAAACCGGCAGGAACAGGGATTTCCAGGTTCGCCATTTCAGCTAAGTTGGCTCCTTTTCCGCCCAACAAATTTTTCATGTCGGCCCGGCCATCTGCCTTGCCGCCACCAAAACTATAAACTAACTTCGACATTTAAAACTCCGTATTATAGATTAATATTATTATTAAAATAAGCTTAAATTTCACTTTCAGGTTGCAATATCGATGAAAACTCCGGTAAGTTTTGCAAAAGGTTCAATGCCTTTTTTAATTCTTCATCCTTGGTTAAACCGATTCTGATTTTTGCCTGCGTTCCACCATATTTTGCCGCTAATTCAAGATTGAGTTGGTGCTGAATGAAATCTTTGTTTTTCGAGAATTCATCTGCAAAAAGATTGTTAATTGCTGTGTCCAGGCTTGCCATCTGCGGCTGTGTTTTATCCAGGTATCCTTCGACTTTGAGAATATTTTTAAGCTCTGTCAACTTTTTATAACTTTCAGACTCATATTTAAACTTTCTTTGCTGTAAAAACAATTCGAAATCGGCCAATACAGCATCAGTCACCTCAGGGATTTTATTCACCTGTTCAAGGGTATTGATAAAATCTACGGCATAATTAAAAATCATCGATTGACGCAACAGGCTTTGTTGATAACCTGTTAAGGAATCAGCCGCAATTACCATGTCCGGAACGATTCCGCCACGGCCATGCACCTCGCGGCCAATTGTTGTGCTGTATACTTTCAAACTATCATCTTTGCGGGATTGTCGTTCGGCAGCCGAGAATAGAATTTTTTCTTTCTCTTTTGGTGTCCGCCGATCACGCTGGATCAAGCGGCCACTTGGCAAATAATATTTTGCCGTTGTTAATTTCAATCGTGAATTGCGGTTTAACTGAATTATACTTTGAACCAGCCCTTTACCAAAAGTTGTTTGACCTAAAATTATGCCCCTGTCCAAATCCTGAATTGCACCGGCGACGATTTCGGAGGCGGAGGCACTGAACCTGTTCACCAGAATAACGAGCGGTTCGTTTACCAAAATCGGATCATTTTCACTGTAATACTTTTGCATTGTTGCCGGAGTTCTCCCCTTCGTCGATACGATCAACCGGCCTTTCGCCAGAAAAATATCAGCAACTCCAACTGCAGATTCCAGCAGCCCGCCAGGATTGTTACGAAGGTCGAGAATCAGATTTTTCATCCCTTTATTTTTTAAATCGAGAACTGACTTACGTACTTCGTGTACCGCATTTTTGGAGAAGCGTGATAATTTTATATAGCCCACACTATCGGCTATTACTTCTGAAAAAACAACATCCTTCACCACTATTTCCGCTCGCACCAGGCGAAAATTTATCGGCTGATCAGAGCCTGCCCGGCGAATGGAAATATTGACGGCTGTTCCAATTTCGCCGCGCATGTGTTTGGCCACATCGTTGACGGTCATATTTTCTGTCGAAATACCATCAACTTCAATGATTTGATCTCCCTCGCGGCAACCGGCGCGCAATGCCGGTGTATCGTCATAAGGAGGCTCCATCACTGTTGGCCACTTTTCTCGAATTCCAATGACCATTCCGAGGCCGCCATAGCGCCCTGTTGTCATTATTTCCAATTGCGCATTTTCTTCGCCTTCGACCAGAACCGTGTAATCATCCACAGCGGCGAGCATGGCATCGAGCCCAAGATTCATAAATTTTTCGGGATCGATTACATCGATATATTTATTTGCGACTTCTTTATAAACTTTACCAAAAAAGATGATATTTTGATGTACTTTGCCGAGATAATCAAGCTGTTCTTTGCCCTTCTCACTTGAGAGCCAGCCGGTCAAGGCAAAGCCGGCAATTATTGCAATAGCAATACGTAAATAAATCTGTTTTTTTCTACCCATTGAAGGCCTCCATACTCAAGCCCATCTTCAGTGCTCGTGCTTTGGTGATTTCCCATACCTGTTCATGCTGTTCTCCTCGTGATTTTTCAGCGTCGATTGTTACAAACCGTTGCTGATAACGCTGTGCCAATTGCAGGTACCCATCGCTGACGCGTTGGTAGAAACGGACGCCTTCAGCTTCCAGGCGATCTTCACCCTTCCCGTTTTCAGTGCGACGCCGCGTTGCTGTTTCCAAACTTAGATTAAAAAAAAATGTGAGATGTGGCTGCAAGCCGCCCGTTGCCAATTCGATTGCCGCATCCACGATTGAAATATCCAATTGGCGGCCATATCCCTGATAGGCTGCCGTCGAATCTGCATATCGATCGCAAACAACAATTTTACCATCATTTAAACCAGGTTTTATAATTTCTTCTACTATCTGTGCCCGCGCCGCAGCGTACAGTAATATTTCGGTCCGGTCGCACATTTTTGTGTTGTTCTTATCAAGCAAAATTTCTCGAACACTTTCTGAAATAGACGTTCCTCCCGGCTCGCGGAGATATAAATACTCAACCTGAATTTGAGAAAATCGCTCGATGAGTGCTTCTGCCTGGGTTGTTTTTCCACACCCGTCAATGCCTTCAAATGTTATAAAAAATCCACTCATTGTGATGCCATTATAAATCTATAAATTTCCATTTGCCGCCACGAAATCGCCAATAATTAAAAATCAAACGGGTTGTTTCATCAATCATATGGACCGTCCATAATCCCCAGAGGGACAAATTAAAAATGAAAACGGATGCCCAGGTGCTGCCTATTTCAAAAAACATGACTCCGGCCATCGTTGTCCACATGAGCCATTTCAGGTCACCCGCACCGCGCAAGTTGCCGATGACCACGCCATTAACCGCCTTGGGAATTTGTACAAGGGCAAAAGCCAAAACCACGGTTGAGCCTATTTTTACCACCTGCGGATCATCGGTAAAAACCGTGATCATATTCTTGGAAAAGAAAATAGTGACTGCGACCACGATCATCACAAAAACATAGACGACCCAGCCAGTCATTTCGGCTGTTTTTTGGGCCAATTTTTTCTCCTCGGCGCCAAGGTTTTTGCCCATGAGTGTCATCGCTGCCATGCCAAAGCCAAAATAAAACATGGAAAGAATGGCCTGAATCCGCAAAAACACTTGATGGGCCGCCAGTGTTGTTACACCGAGAATGGCGGCATACATTGAAACGACGAGCAATCCAACGGACCAGGCCAATTGCTCCACCGTCGTCGGCAATCCAGCCTTGAAAAGTTTTTTAAATGTCTGCCAGTTGGGTGTTGTCGTTTCCCGCAGAGAAAGAAACAGTGTCATTTTTCGACTGCGCAACAAATAGGTTGTGATACAAAAACCGACTGAATGGGAAATCCCAACCGCGATGGCTGCACCAAAGACTTCAAGTCGCGGCGCGCCAAACAAGCCAAAAATCAAAGTGGGTGCTAAAATAACATTTATAGAATTGATTGTCAGATTGATAATCATTGAATGTATGGTATCACCGGAGCCGCGAATAACGCCGACCGCGACGAAATTGGTAATAATAATCGGGGCGAAATAAGCCACGGTGCGCAAATAAGTGACTCCGGCGTTGCGCGCCTCGCCGCTTGCTTCGCGGATTAGTGCCAACAACCAGGGCGCTCCAAAATACCACGTCAACCCAAGTACGAAACTGAGGATAACGCCCATCATTACAGTTTGACCAAGAACATGATTGGCTTGCCACCTATCGCCAGCCCCGAGATGCCGCGTTAAAATAAGCGAGGCACCGACTATAAAAGTGAGCAAAATGGTCATGCAGACCACAAGAATCTGTATTGCCATTCCAACGCCGGCAAACGCGGCTGCACTGATTTGCCCAATCAAAATAGTCTCTATCGTCCACATGATCGTTTGCGATGACAAATCGATCACGGCAGGCAAAGATGTTTTCAGGATTGATTTTAAGGGAGACTTTCGATTCAATCTGTTACGCCATATAAAAATAAACCCCGGCTTGCATAAAAGTGCATCAAAAACCGGGGCGAATTTATTTCATTTATCAATCGTAATATTCAAGCCCGAGATGCGTAATGAGATCCTCACCTTTCATATGACGCAGGGTGTTTTTCAGTTTCATCAACTGAATAAAGATATCATGTTCCGGATAGAGATTGCTTGGAACCATCGGGCTCTTGTAATAAAAGGACAGCCATTCCTGGATCCCATGCATTCCGGTGCGCAAGGCTAAATCTGAAAACAAGGCGAGATCAAGCACCAGTGGGGCTGCTAAAATGCTATCACGACAGAGAAAATCTACTTTTATCTGCATCGGATAATTCAACCAGCCAAAAATATCGATATTATCCCAGCCTTCTTTATTGTCACCACGTGGTGGATAATAATTTATTCGCACTTTGTGGTAGAGTTCCTTGTACAAATCAGGATAAACTTTCGGTTGCAAAATATATTCTAAAACACCCAGCTTGCTGACTTCTTTTGTTTTAAAAGCCTCCGGATCGTCGAGTACTTCACCGTCTCTGTTTCCGAGAATATTGGTAGAAAACCAACCCGAAAGTCCCAACAAACGGGCTTTAAAACCCGGCGCGAGCAAGGTTTTCATAAAAGTCTGGCCTGTTTTAAAATCTTTACCACTAATTGGCATTTTCATTTCTTTGGCCAATTCCTGAATCGCGGGAAAGTCAACTGTTAAATTCGGAGCGCCGTTGGCAAAGGGAACGCCTTCTTTAAGGGCGGCGTACGCATAAATCATGCTCGGCGCGATGGCCGGATCATTTTCACGCATGGCTTTTTCCAATGCAGGCAAAGACTTGTGCGCCGCTGTCGGCTCCAAATAAATTTCCGTGCTGCCACACCAAACGATAACAATTCGATCCAATTTATTTTCAGACTTAAAATTACGAATATCTTCCCGCAGTTGGTCTGCCAAATCCATTTTTGTCTGGCCCTTTTTAACCCAGGTGCCGTCCAGTTTTTTCACATACGCTGGATCAAAAACTGCCTTCATCGGCTTGATTGCGGAAAGATCTGCTTTGATTTCGTCTAACAAATCTTTACTCAAAACACCTGCATTCAGCGCAGCTTCGTAAACATTGTCTTCAAAAATATCCCAACCCCCAAAAACCAGATCATTTAAGTCGGCCAAAGGCACAAAATCCTTAATAAGCGGGTTTCGGTCCTCGGTTCTTTTACCCAATCGAATACTACCCATCTGTGTCAGGGAGCCAATGGGCTTCCCAATGCCTTTTTGCACGGCCAGGCAACCAGCAATAAATGTGGTTGCTACAGCGCCCATACCCGGTGTGAGAATACCAAGTTTACCAGTTGCTGGTTTGATCTCAACTCCGTTTTTCATTCTTCAATACCTTTCATAAAATGTTTGATAGAATCAACTATTCCACCAGATTATTAAACTATCTGCGACATAAGCAATTCTAACTATTATTAAATATTATTCTTATAGATTGCTCAAAATGAACGTATTGAGCAATCAACCCTCCGTGTCCCCCACGGGATTGTCTTTGCTTAATTTTTGCCGACGCTCCTGATCCCAAATATAATAAAGCCGTTGCATGGCTGTATAATTGGCCATCACGGCGATCAGCAGAATCGCAAGAATTAAAATATATTTCTGAAAAATTGCACTAAACCCAATGTACACAATTCGTTCCGGCCGCTGCATATGTCCAACCTGACAATCAAATCCCAATGCTTCTGCCCGCGCCCGGACGTAACTGACCATAACTGATCCACCAAGTGCGATATTGACCGCGATGGCGGCGATGAAAGCAATCACTTCGTTCATTTCCTGATGCCAGGCCTGGAAAATGAAAAAATAGGCCAATCCAAAAAACATAATGACTTCCGCATAGCGATCAAGCGTCGAATCATACAGCGCCCCAAATTTAGTCTCCCGGTTCGTCGCACGGGCTACGCGGCCGTCAATGATATCGAATGTTCCCGAAAGCAGAACAAGTGCGCCACCAAAACGTAAATTTCCCAGAGCAAACATATAGGCCGCGATGATACTGATAATAAAGCCGATCGTCGTAAAAAAGTTTGGATTCAGCTCAAGCTCGATAAAAATATCAACAAGAGGTTGCGTAAACCTGAGATACCAATCCTTTAAACCCTTTGATAAAAAATTAAATTTCATTTCTCTCTTTTCTCTTTCTCGGTTCCGGCTTTCGGCCTTCGATCACGATGACTATTTCGCCTTTTCTTGGTTTTTCCGTTATCTCGGATAGCACTTCATCCACCGATCCGCGCAGGAATTCCTCAAATATTTTTGTGAGCTCGCGCGCGATCACAAGTTGCCTTTTGCCCCAGTACTCGCCGATTTCCTTAACCGTTTTGTTTAACCTGTGTGGCGATTCATAGAGAATGATCGTTCGCTCTTCCTGCGCCAATTTCTCAAAAAACGCCTTTCTTCCTTTTTTAACCGGAGGAAAACCCTCAAACACAAAGCGATGCACCGGCAAACCAGAAACAACAAGGGCAGGCACAAAAGCGGTTAAACCCGGTATTGGCACGATTGAAATTTCCGATTCTATTGCTGCTCTTATCAAAGAAAAACCCGGATCGGAAATTCCGGGCGTACCTGCGTCGGTAATAATTCCGACGTTTTTTCCACTTTTTAACTCATGAAGTAGAAAGGGAAGCTGTTTTTCCTTATTAAACTCGTGAAAACTGCGCAAATTCGTTTTTATGTTATAATGTTTTAACAGCCTGCCACTGTGCCGTGTGTCTTCCGCAGCAAGCGTATCGACTAACTGTAATGTTTCGACAGCCCGGTAAGTTATATCCTTCAGGTTTCCAATTGGTGTGCTTATAACAAAGAGAGTGCCAATTGGTGATTTTTCTTCCGTTTCCCACACCTCTATATTGATTTGGGTACCTTGATTTTGAGCTAAAATACGAAAAAATGGCAGGTCAAATTCAAGAGTTTACAGTTTTTAAAACAATCTACCATAATAACTATTCAACCCTCAAAAGTCAAGGTGAAACAACGATTGTTCTATAGATGTTTCGGATGGTAAAATTAGGCAAATCATCTTGAACCGTACTTGTTTTTAAGCGCAAAATCGTATTTTATCAGAGCAGATAAATTTATTTAATAAAAATATTTTGCAATCGATGCTTAAAAGTTGCTTTTTATTGTGTAATTTTTATCATAGCGATAGGCTAAATCGGTTGGTTGAGATTTTATTTAAAACCCGATTAAAAATAACTGTTAATTACGTGGTCATGTGAAAAGTTTCGGACTCGTTTTATTGGAGTCAATGAACAGATATCTAATAAAAAAGTGCTAATTGCTGCAAATACAGATGATTAAAGTTCCAACACTTTTTATTAATTTACTTGGAAATCGATCACGCAAATCAGATCACACAAATATCCAGAAAGGAAATCCATGGATTTCTTACAAGCTCTTGGTGTAAATGAAAAAAACTTTGGCTCATCGACTGGTGTCGAATGGGGAGCCACGACAGATCAGGGTGAAATTCAAAGCATTTCTCCGGTAACCGGCAAACTTATTGGCTCCGTCTACCTGGCGTCTGAGTCGGATTATGACCATGTAATCAAAAAAGCAGAAGAGGCTTTTCTTGTCTGGCGACAGGTTCCCGGTCCCAAGCGTGGAGAAATTGTCCGCCAGCTTGGTGGCAAACTGCGCGAATTTAAAGAACCCTTAGGCCACCTCGTATCCTTTGAGATGGGAAAATCATTGCAGGAAGGATTGGGTGAAGTGCAGGAAATGATCGATATTTGCGATTTTGCTGTCGGTCAGTCACGGCAAATGTACGGATTTACGATGCACTCGGAACGGCCCGAACACCGCATGTACGATCAGTACCACCCGCTTGGTATTGTGACGACCGTTTCTGCCTTCAATTTTCCGGTAGCAGTGTGGTCGTGGAATGCAATGATTGCAGCCGTTTGCGGCAACGTGAATTTGTGGAAACCCTCATCGAAAGTACCCCTCACGGCCATAGCCTGTCAAAATATTATCCACGATGTGCTTAAATCCAACAACCTGCCCGAGGGTGTTTTTAGCCTGATTATTGGCCGAGGTTCTTCGATCGGCGAAAAAATGTTACACGACAAACGCATCCCGATGATTTCAATCACCGGCTCAACGCGTGTTGGACAGCATGCGGCAAAAATTATTGCCGGGCGTTTCGGCAAAGCTATCCTCGAGCTTGGCGGTAATAACGCCATTATTTTAACGGAAAACGCCAATCTTAAAGTGGCCATTCCGGCCATTGTTTTTGGTGCCGTGGGCACAGCCGGGCAAAGATGTACTTCAACACGCCGGCTCATCATTCATGAATCAATTTATAAAAAAGTAAAAACAGCCCTGCTTAAAGCTTACAGCGGCTTGAAAATTGGATCGCCGATGGACGAAAAAAATCATGTTGGTCCCCTAATCGATCAGGACGCGGCACAAATGTTTGTCGATGCTATCACTGCCGTAGAAAAACAAGGCGGCAAACTTCTTTGCGGTGGTGAAATTCTCTCTGGTAAAGAATACGAATCCGGCTGTTACGTGAAACCGGCCATTGCGGAAGTTGAAAACCATTACGATATCGTGCAGGAAGAAACTTTTGCGCCGTTGCTCTATCTCATCAAATATTCCGGTGATGTTTCTGACGCAGTTGCCATTCACAATGACGTCGTTCAGGGACTGTCTTCGGCTATTTTTACCGACAATATGCAGGAAGCCGAATTCTTCCTCTCCCACCGCGGCTCTGATTGTGGTATCGCCAATGTCAATATCGGCACGTCGGGCGCCGAAATCGGTGGCGCTTTCGGCGGTGAAAAAGAAACCGGTGGTGGCCGCGAATCCGGCTCAGATGCCTGGAAAGCATACATGCGCCGTCAGACGAATACGATAAATTACGGTAAAGAATTACCACTGGCTCAGGGAATCAAGTTCGATATTTAAACGAAAAAGCCCGGTGCTGTGAAAATGCCGGGCTTTTATTATACGGTTCAAAATTTAAATCAATTTTCAATTATTTCAATACGTAATATAATAAATGGCCATGCCCAAAGCCGAACGACATTATCTATATTTTCTGGCGCTCGCACACCTGTAATTCGTACACGTAAACTATCAATTTTATACATATTTGGCAAGTTCCCATCCGGAACAAACCCAGGATTTGTAAGATCCCATATAAGATCATAGCCGTCTTTTTTAACTCGAAAAGCCCACGGATGATAATCATCCAAATGTTTTTGAAAAATCATCCCTTCTTCTTCAACTTCATAATGACAATTGGCTGTGATGTCCTCAGTATCTGTAACATTATCATCACAACTCGTCGGAAAACCGTACAATGCAGACAGAAATAAACCAACTATAAATATTTTCAGGAAAGTTAAAAGCAAACGGCTGAAAAATTGCATTATGCAAACCCTTTATTGATTTGAGTTAATTTCCATCGCATAAATCTATTTCAACGGTAGAACGAAATAGTATCGCGAATCCCCCAGTTTTTTTTTATTTCATAAAAAAAGCCATAGTCAGAAATGATAAAAAATCCGATTATGGCTTCACAATATTAAAAAGTCAATTCAGGCTGTTCTTCAAGCTACTCCATTTTTCATTAAAAGTGTCGAACCGCTTTCATAGTTCGTTGTGATGGTTGGTTTGATTTCCACACCGCTATCGATGATGCAGTGTTGCCCAATGCGGCAGCGGTCGGGAATTCTGGCCGTCTTTCCGATAACTGTCAAACCATCCTGCAAAAGGAGGGGGTAAGCACTGTTTTGCCGCCTGTCATCGGACATGCCGATCGAAACTTCACTTCCGATACTCACTTCTTTATCCGCGATAACCCGTTTGAGCTGTGCTCCTTCCCCCACTTCGCAATTATTCATCAAAACGCAATCTTGCAGAATGGCGCCTTCTTGCACCCACACACCCGGTGAAAGCACTGAATTAATGACCTCCCCTTCGATAATACATCCCTGCGAAACGAGACTATTTTCAATATTTGATTTGGCGCCAATATAGGTCGGGGGCCGGTCTCCGATTCGCGCTCCCTCATTTACTGCCGTAAAAACATCCCAATCCTGGGGATCCAATGGCTGTTGCGGATCAAGGATGTCCATGTTGGTTTGCCAATAAGCTTTGAGCGTGCCGACATCCCGCCAATATCCGGTGAATGGAAATATGAATGTTTCTGCTGTTGCCATGGCGTGGGGAATAATATGTTTGCCAAAATCATTGCCTTTATTTTCCGCAAACACTTTTTCCAAATAAGGCAAGGAAATCACATAAATCCCCATTGAGGCTAAATTACTGCGCGGTTCTTGCGGTTTTTCTTCCCACGCGACCACCTTAAACTGCTCGTCAACCTCCGCAATACCAAATTCGCTCGCATCTTCCTTGGGCACAGTCATCGCAGCAATGGTGACATCTGCTGATTTTTGCCGGTGATAATCCACCAGTTGACTATAATCCATATTGTAAATATGATCACCGGATAAGATGAGCACGGTATCGCAATGCTCAAAATTGTGGATAAACTGCATGTTTTGCCGCACAGCATCTGCCGTTCCACGGTACCAATCCGAATCTTTGTGCCCTGTGCTCGGTGGTAATATTTTCAGCATTTTAGTGCGCCCGGACATTCCCCACGCATCCCCATTCTGCAAATGGCTCATCAGTGAGTCCGGTTTGTACTGGGTGAGAATTCCGAGATAATTTAATCCCGAATTGATAGCATTACTAATCGTGAAATCTATTATTCGATAAATTCCACCAAAGGGAACGGCTGGTTTCGCACGGTTTTGGGATAACACACCCAGACGGCTACCAACACCACCAGCGAGTATCATTCCGACTGTTCTATCCATTTAAGCAAGCTTCTCCGATGGCTTAGAATACTGATAATTTTCGATGTCAGACTCGGATGAAATATGGGTTCCGGGTAGGACACATTGGTTAGGTTTGATAACGACATCCTGCCCGAGCAGGGCCAACTTTTTTTGTAAATCCTGGTTGGTTTTCACGTTGTGTTTTCGGCCAACGACCGCCCCTTCGCCAACGACTGTGTCCGTATCTATGATGGCCGCATGCACAGTTGCGCCAGCCTTGATTTTCGTGTCATGAAAAATAATCGAATCTTTAATCACGGCTCCTTTTTCGACCAGAATCCCGGGGAAAAGTATGCAGTTTTCAACATGCCCATAGATGCGGCAGCCATTGTAGACCAGGCTGTTTTTCACGTTTCCGGAATTGCCAAACAAAGCAGGCAGGCGATCCTGAATATTTCTGTGGACTAAATTGGTGCGGACGCGCCACTGCTCCGGATCGATAGCGGGATGATCGCCCAGCAGGCTCATGTTGGATAAATAATATTCGGCAATCGTTCGTGTGTAGCCCCAAAAATTGTTGAAGCGATAGCCAAAAACGCGGTGCGATTTTACAATCTCCGGTAAAACATCGCGGCCAAAATCTGTTTTTCCAAGGTTGCCCACATAATTTTTGATGATATCAATCAGTATGTCGGTTTTAAAAATATAAATGGTGAGCGATGCCCAGTTGCTCAATGGTTTTGCCGGCTTTTCAGTGTAGCGAACCAGCCGGCCACCCTCCATCGAAATATCGTTTTCGTCGAAGTGGGCTAATCCGAAACGAGAACATTGTTCGATGGGCATTTGTTTGAATGCAACGGTAACATCTGCGTTGTTTTTATTGTGAAATTCAAACACGCGCCGGTAATCCATTTGATACACATGATCGCCTGAAAGTATCATGACCTGTTCCGGATTTTCTTTCTTTATATAATCAAGGTTTTGGTGGATGGCGTCTGCCGTGCCCTTGTACCAATCCTGCGGTTTATGGCCTTTATACGGCGGTAAAACGTGGATGTGGTTATGCCTGCCATTCATATCCCATGCCGCGCCATCTCCGATGTGATTCATAAGCGAAAAAGGCCGGTATTGCGACAGTATTCCAACCCGGTTTATTCCGGAATGCATAAGATTTGAGAGAGGAAAATCGATGACGCGATAAAGCCCGCCAAAAGGGAGTGCCGACTTTGGTCGATGCATTGTTAATACACTCAATTCATCTACGCGGCCAGCAGCCAAAACCATTGCCAAAACATTGCGCATTAATTGAAGTCCTTTCTCATCATGTTTTTCGGGGTCAAATAAAAATGGGTATTTGAATTGTGTACCAGCCAAAAAATCCCGGCAAAATCAACTGAATATAAAAATCAGGTTCGTGTCTCTTCAAAGTTAAATTTGTGAATACCAATTTCGGAGCGAAGCCCTGTAATGGAGCTCATGTTCCATTGCACAAATGCAACGCACTCCGGTAATTCACAGCCACAAAATCAGGCTTGAAGATTGAACTATTTTAATCGAAAAAAAAGAAAATATATATACTGAAAAACGAATGCAGGAACTAAAAATACTGGATGATTTCAGGATATTAATTTGCTATTTACCATTGATGTCAAGTTTGTATGCACCCGGTTTGTAGGCGGGGCAGCAGTCCGGTAAATTAAATGGTTGGAGGAAAATCCAAATTCACTGGGCTAGATTTATGACAGGATAAAAGCGATTGCATTCCTATAAAAGGAACGGAAAGATCAAAAAAAAATTCATCAAATACAAAATAACTTTTTGCATTATTTACCCACAAAAAACCATTCGGAGAGGCAATTAAAGGACAGGAAGGCATTTTGAAATGAATTGTTCGAAAAAGCTAACATGTATCACCATTATTTTTTTATTTGCTGCACGAACCGTGACAGAGAAATTATAAATTCCAGGCATATTCATTCAGTTAATTTATAAAGTTCTGGATTGATAAACGGAGTCAGAGCACACATCAGCGCTAATTCAAAGCTTTGTTGCCGGTTTATAAGGCCGCGGGAAAAAACATCATAAGCGCCGCCCTTACTACGAATATCTTTTTCAGCGCCAAACCGATCGATTATCAGACCGAGCTCTGCACCATCTTCCAACACCTGATCGGCAACAATCGGCGGCACCGGCATCGCCCCGGAGCTGCCGAAAAAAAACGCTTCATCTTTCAAAACACAAGCCCACGACTGTAAAAAACAGAAACGGGTGCCATTTGAAATTCGGGTAAAAAAACCACCTTCAAGGCCAATCGCGAAATCGAGAGAAACAGCATCACTCCTGGCGGCTTCCTGTGCATTTTTCGCCCGGTTTAATGTGCCAGCAAGCAATTCATCAATCGCGGTTGGCATTTCCGAAACTCCCGATTTTACCGCAAACGGCAGGAAGCACAATTCGTCGTTTTGAGTTTCAAGCCACGGCTTTATTTTTTCAAAACACGACTTTACGGCATCCAGCTTTGGCTTTCGCTGCGTCCCGACTGCAACGATCATAATTTCTCCTGAAAGCTGGCATAAACTTTATTCAGAGCCGGCTGCACCGATGCCAGAATTTCCGCTTCGTCCATCGTTTGCAGCTCACGGTTTTGCATGAGAAAAGTGCCATCGACCATATTAAAATCTACATCGTGTCCACTCATCGAATAAACAATCTTGCTATAAACATCGTTACTCGGGGTTGAGTGAATTGCCGTATCACTGATACCGATAATATCCGCCTTTTTGTTTACTTCAATGGATCCAATTTCATCGTGTAAATTAAGCGCACGCGCCCCTTCGATGGTCGCCATTTTCACCACATCATGCGCCGTGATTGCATCTGCGCCATACCTGGGTTTATGGATTAACGCAGCCAAACGCATCTCAAAAAACATATCGTGATTGTTGTTGCACGGCGCACCATCGGTGCCCAGGCTGACACAAATATCGTGTCTTAACAAATCGACAATTGGCGCAAATCCGGATGCCAGTTTCAAGTTACTTGCCGGGCAATGGGCCACCGAGGTTTTAGTCTGTTCCAACACCTCCATTTCGTTTTCCTGCAACCAGACACAATGGGCCAGCGTGACATCATCTCCGGTAAACCCATGTTTTTGCAGAAAATGGATATTGCTCAATTTCGTGCGGGCTTCTATCAGGGCAATTTCATCCCGGTTTTCCGAAGCATGCGTGTGCAGCGAGCAGTCCATTTGGCGGGCTAAAGCAGCACTTTCACGAATCAATTCAGGCGTACACGACACCGCAAACCGTGGCGCAACACTGTAACGCAGCCGGTTCTTTTCACTGCCGTGCCACGTAGCAATTAATCGTTCCGTTTCTCGCAGACTACTTTTTGTATCCTCCAGCAGGAATTGGGGTACAGATTCTTTCAAATCCATCATACATTTGCCACCGCAGAGACGAATACCTGACATTCTCGCCTCATCAAAAACTTCATCATAAAAACGGGTAGCGCCCATATCCTGTATTGTGGTCGTACCGGATTTCACCATTTCGGCAATGCCAAGCCGGGCCGATATTCGCATTGTGGCGGCATCATGGCCTGATTCCAACGGCCATATTTTTTCTTTTAACCATGGCAGCAATTGCAAATCATCGGCCTGTCCCCGGAATAGGGTCTGGCATAAATGAGTGTGGGTTTGAATTAATCCCGGCAGGATTATTAGACGTGAACAATCGATAGTTGTGTAATTTGGATTACCTGGAATGGTGCCAATTTTAACAATTATTCCATCTTCAATGAGAATGTCAGCCCGGAGGATACGCTGTTGCGCATCCATAGTGACAACATATCCGTTTTGCAGCAAAATCGATTTTTTATCATGCATTTTCACCCCTTCCATCAGTTAACAACAGAAGAATCTACAAATTATATGGAATGAGTTATTTTTAGCGGACATTGATTATCGGCTAAGTTTCCGCAACAACTTTTGCAATTAATTGCAAAAAGTGCCCTTTGACTTGTTCCGCCACTTCAGTGACTTCGTCATGTCGGAGTGGTTGATCTGACATTCCAGTCGCCATATTCGAAATACAGGAGATGCCAACAACTTTTAATCCCCGATGAACAGCAGCGATAACCTCCGGCACCGTTGACATCCCGACCACATCGGCGCCAAGCCGCTCAAACATGCGAATCTCTGCGGCTGTTTCGTAGGACGGCCCCCTTACGCTTACATAAACGCCCCTATGCATCTTTATCCCCAACTCCCTTCCAATTTGCATTGTTTTTTCCTTCAACTTCGGATCGTAGGGGGCGGACATGTCAGGAAATCGTGGGCCAAATTTATCATCATTTTTGCCGAACAACGGATTGCTAAAATTCATATTTATGTGGTCATCTATTACCATAAAATGTCCCGGAGCATAAAACCGGTTTATCGCTCCGGCAGCATTGGTGACCACAAGATTTTTTATCCCACAGGAGGCCAAAATATTTATCGGCAGTGCGAGAACAGCCATATTATGGCCTTCATATCCATGAATCCTACCCTGAACAGCGAGAATTGTGTTCCCACTCAGATCACCGAGCACCCAACGCCCACGGTGGCCTGCAACCGTGGAAGCAGGATATCCGGGAATTTCTTTCGTTGCCAATGTGCGCGAATTGGCCAACTGGTCGGCCAATATACCGAGGCCAGAACCCAGAATTATCGCCGTATCAGGCAACTCTCCAAATGCCTTTCGGATTTTAGCAGATGCTTTCTTCAATAAAACTTGGTCGATGTTATCTACTGTTTGGCTCTGCACCAGATTATCCTCGATTTATAAAATTTCTATTCGATTTAATCATTGATAAACACTCGGGCCTGTGTTTCTACTACATATTTACATATCGGTTTAAGAAAAATGAGCAAAGGCGTAATTAAAGATATTCTGCGATAGATTATCTTCAACTCTGTGCTATTATATTCATTTTATAACAACGAATACAATACACCTGCAATCGTTGCTGTCATAAAAGTTGCCAAGCTTCCACCCAGAACAGCCCGCAATCCGAATTTAGCTAAATCGCTACGTCTCCCGGGAGCAATTCCGCCAATACCTGCGATCTGTATAGCAATAGAAGAAAAATTAGCAAACCCGCACAAAGCATAGGTCGAAATTAGGATGGCCTTTTCGCTTAATACTTCCTGCGGAATCAGTTGAGAAAGCTGCAAATAAGCGATAAATTCATTTAATACAACTTTTTGCCCAATTAAAGATCCTACCGTTGTCGCGTCAGACCATGGAACTCCAATAATCCAGGCAATTGGGCTTAAAATATAACCCAAAATTATTTCTAAATTTATCGGTTTTCCATCTTGAACAGTGAGTCCCAAAAGATCTGTAAAAACACCTTCAATAATCCAATTTATCATAGCTATTAATGCGATAAATGCCAAAAGCATTGCTGCAACATTTATGGCAAGTCTCATCCCATCCGATGCTCCATTCGCAGCAGCCTCAATAGTATTCGATGCGGTCTTTTCAACTTTTACATTAATATCGCCCATAGTTTGTGACTGCTGTGTTTCGGGAATCAACATCTTGGCAATTACGATTGTCGCGGGTGCAGCCATAATACTGGCTGATAACAAATGTTTAGCATAAAATAGCTGTTGTTCCGGATCGGTCCCACCAAGTAATCCAACATATGCAGCCAATACGCCACCAGCTATGGTTGCCATGCCACCAATCATGAGGGTTAACAATTCCGACTTTGTCATAGTTTCGACATATGGCCTGACGACTAATGGCGCTTCTGTTTGCCCGATAAATACATTTGCTGCCACAGAAATTGACTCCGAGCCGCTAATTTTTAACAATTTAACCATAACCCAGGCCATTCCCTGAACAATTTTCTGCATTACACCCAGGTGGTATAGCACAGACATAAGCGATGAGAAAAAGATCAGCGTCGGTAACACTTGAAAAGCAAATACGAATCCAATTCCTGGCATGTTTTCCGGAAAAGCCTTGACCAGGTTTTCTTGGCTCGAAAGCACACCAAAAACAAATTCAGCTCCATCAAAGGTAAATGAAATTATTTTTACAAAAAAGTTTCCGATATAGTCAAAAACCAATGTTCCCCAAGGAGTTAGAATAACGAATACAGCAAAGATAATTTGAATACCAACCCCGGTGCCAACTTGCTGCCAATTTATTTTTTTTCTATTATTCGAGAATAGATAAGCAATTCCTAACAGTGTTGCTAATCCAAACAACCCAAATAAAATTGACATAGCAATATCCATTATTTCTCCCTTTGCATGTTTTCAGATTTTGGTGGAATATACAATTTCAGCACTGAACTTTATAGATTTTGGTAGCACCAACAACCTGTTACTTTTCATAATCCTGCCATAGTGGAAAAAGACGACTATTCAGAAAAAGTTACTATCAAATATTCCCATATTGTACGCTGAATCTATAAATCTTCCGGGGATTTGTAGCACATCCGGCAGCGGGCTTCATAAATCTCCGTTGCTCCAACGATGACCTGATCGCTGTCTTTTGACAGGCGTTGCGTTCGGTTTGCCGGAGCACCACAACGCATGCAAATCGCTAAAGTTTTCGTGATTGATTCGGCGATCGCCAAAAGTTGGGGCACCGAACCAAATGGCCGGGTTTTATAATCCTGATCCAGCCCGGCACAGATTACCCTTTTTCCTTTATTTGCCAAATCGTTGCACACCTCAATAATATCCGGCGCAAAAAACTGCACTTCATCGATTCCCACAACATGGGCACCCCGGGATTTTTCAATGATTTCTTTGGCGGATTTAACCGCTATGGACTTAATGCGCTGTTCGCTATGCGAAACGATATGATCTGTTGAGTATCGATCATCGATAGCTGGTTTGAAAATCGCCACCGTTTGTTTTGCGATTTGCGCCCGTCGAAGGCGGCGGATTAACTCCTCTGATTTCCCGGAAAACATACTTCCACAAATGACCTCGATCCAGCCGTAATCTTTATCGATAACGTGTAACATTCTCTCTCCTCTGTGAATCTGTAATCTTCGGCATTATTTACGCTTTTTCTCGCAGCAGCGATTCTATTTTTGTTTGAAATAAATTAATGGCCACCATATTGTGACCCCCCTGGGGAATAATAATATCTGCATAGCGTTTGGTGGGTTCAACAAATTGTTGGTGCATCGGGCGCACGCTTTTTTCATATTGTTCAAGGACCGAATCAACACTGCGTCCCCTTTCCTTAACGTCACGTTTCAGGCGACGCAAAAGGCGGATATCAGCATCGGTATCCACAAAAACTTTGATATCCATGAGTTCACGCAACCGGGGATAATAAAGTATGAGAATTCCCTCAAGAATAATGATATGGTGGGGGCCAAATCGTTTCGTTTCTTCCTTGTGCGTGTGTTTCGCAAAATCATAAATCGGTTGTTCGACAGCACGGCCGGCCAGCAGTTCTTTTACCTGGTGCAGCAACATTTCATGGTCAATTGAATCCGGATGGTCAAAGTTATAATGGGCACGCTCTTCGACGGACATGTAGGTTAAATCTTTATAATAGGCATCCTGTTCGATAACAGCCACATCATCCGATCCCAGGTTTTGCACGATACGTTTCGAAACCAACGATTTCCCGGATCCGGTCCCACCGGCCATTCCAATCAATATTCCGTTTGTGGACATTATATATTACTCAAAGAAGGTTTGCGCCAAAGGCATTTGGTAAAATTTCACTCAACTTTTCTACTTTAATTTCCCCTTTTTTATTTATCAGATAAATTTGAAGAGTGGGGGCAAAATCCCACAAAACCTGCCGGCAGGCGCCACACGGAGGGCAAAATTCTTCCGTATCCGTGGCAATAAAAATCAGGTCAAAATCACGTGCTCCCTCAGAAAGTGCCTTAAAAATTGCCACACGCTCAGCACAAATTGTCAGACTATAACTGCTGCATTCAATGTTGCCGCCACTGAACAACGCGCCGTCTTCTGTCCGCAGTGCAGCACCGACGTGAAATTTCGAATAAACAGGCAACGCGCCCTTCTTCGCTTCAATAGCGCTGTGCGCAAACTTTTTCAATTCGGAGGGAAGCTGATCGATGGTGCGAATTTCTGATAAATCCTGAATTGAGGTCATTTTCAATGATTCCTTTATTCCATTTATAACTGAAAAACTCTGGAAATACGGCGCGCTCAATATATAAAATCTTACCTGAATGTCCAAATTAAAACGACAGCTATGCCGTGGAGGTGCCTGCAAAAAAAATCCGGATATTATCCGGATTTTCAAAAAAGTTAAAAGGGCAGGTCATTTTCATTGGAAGGATCCATGAAATCTCCCTCCGGTGGTTCCGGAGGTGGCGGTGTTGACGGTCGGGCGCCGGTGCCCTGTCCCTGCTCCCGTGAATCAAGAAATTGCATTGTTTGAGCGACAACTTCCGTTTTATAGTGTTTTACTCCGTCCTTGTCGTCCCAGTTGCGCGTTTGTAATCTACCTTCGAGATAGACCATACTTCCCTTTTTCAAATACTCGTTTGCCAGTTCAGCGAGACGGGCCCAGACGACGATATTGTGCCATTCTGTACGCTCCTGCATCGTGCCGTCTTTGCTTTTCCATGCCTCATTCGTCGCCACACTGAATGAACCTACAGGTTGCCCCGATTGTGTGTAGCGCAGTTCGGGATCCTGACCGAGTCTACCGATCAAAATAACTTTGTTTACTCCACGTGCCATTTAATAGCCCCCGTTCTACTTTAGGGTTAATACAATTATGTGATTTCATATGCGATAAAATGGTACACATAAATTCATGGATTGTCAAGAAATTTTAAAATGGTCAGAAAAATACCAGAGCTGCAAAAAAATGAAATATAAAATCCACCGTTCTTTCGACAAATATCACCAAAGATTATTTTTGATATTTCCAGATGAGGTCAAAACCCGTGGACTTTTCATCCCCTTTGGTAAATTGCATGAAAATATTATTCATCAATTCCAGCTCAAGCGTAGCACGCAGGCTTTCCATCGTTTCCCAGTTTTCCCCACCGATGAGTTGCTGGATGCTGATAAAAATGTGGTCGCTGATGTAGCGCCCGACTGTAATTGATGAAGCGGCATCCGCTTCGGTTTTACCTTGAAATTCGATGACATCGAGGGATAGTTTTTTTCCCAGGTTTTTCGTAAGCTGAGCCGCCGCGAGCTGGGTTAACAGTTGCCCGCTTTGCAAATCCTGTTTTTCCCCACTCGAAACTTGCTCCAAATCGCGCCCAAAAACAATGTAGCTGACCGCATTTGATTCTTCGATTTGCTCATTATTAAAATAAAAAGTTATTTCGGGATCGAGAGCACGGCCGGAAACGAGAATACGGATTTCGTTTCTATCTTCGTCACGAATAGAATATATGGCCTCAAGATCGATGAGAGGATTAATTTCCTCCCCACCGTCGAGAATAAATTCTCCCTGCTCAATCTTAAAACTTTTCCCGAGAAAATCATAACTCCCCCGAACAACCGTCATCGTGCCAACAGGCATTTCGAAATCAACACCGTGTTTTGTTTGCAGCAATTTCCCCTTCACTTCCACGTTCAAAGACGGACTGCGCAACCAGGTGTTTCGGCCGATTTCAATGCGCAGTTCACCTTTAAGATTTTCATAATACAGGCTCACCTGATCGCGTGACACTTCTTCCGGCTTTGCAATTTTTGTTTCTTTCACAATCTTCTCTGCGATGGTATCCACTCGAGCCTGGACTAAAAGAGGCTGTACCTGCTCCAATTCGACATAGCGGGAATTTTCGAGGGCGTTTAAATTAAAGGTGGAGCGGCGCAATAAAATATCCCCATCAAACCGGGGTTTGGCAATATCACCAAAAAAGCGGGCATCGGCATCGACAACCATAAATATGTCCCGGTTTTTAGCGACTTGAAAATTTTTAGCAGAAATATTCAGATTGGCTGCCCGGATTCCTTCCTGAATGCCATCATCAAATGCCAGGTTTCCGGATAAAGCCAAACGTCCCTTCCCACCCTGAAGCTCTAACTGTTGAATACGAATATCTGTAGAATCGAACTGGACGGCCAACTGCAGATTTTTGTAACGCACCCCATAACGCGGAATATCAAACCGGCCATCGAAAACGCGAACAGACCCGGCTGGAAGTGGATTCTCCAGCGTGTGCGTCACTTTCACATTGGCCAGAAAACGCCCTTTAACATTTTTCATGTCCGGAAAAAACGCCTGCAAAAAAGACAGATCCAAGCCGCCCCGTTTTGTATTTATAGCGTGAATCCGCATCGGAGCATTCATCACCAGAAACGACTCGTTTTCAGCGGCCGCGACATTTACAGGCAAGAATCCATCGAATTTCATTCCGCGTAAACTGTCTTGTTTTAGTGTAAAATCCCAGTTGATGTGGCTATTCAATAATGAAAATGGCCCCTGCCACTGCTCGAAATGGAACTCCATTATTCGACCGTTGTCAACCTTTAAATCGCCACGAATCTGTGGATCTGCAGCAGTGCCTTCTATTAGAATATCCGAATTTATCTGGCCGGTAATTTCTTCTTTAAATTGCATCAATTGAAAGATTGGTTTTATTTGCAATCCGCTGATTTTGATGTTCAGATCATTTTCGCCTTTTTGCCGCCAAAATCCATCAATGTCAACTTTTTGGTTTTGCGATTGGAAATCAAGATTGCGGAATTCATAATAATCTGGCCCAATATTAATTTGAGCGCTTTTTGATCTGTTTTCCCAATATAAATTTTTTAATCGAGCAGCAAACTCAGTAATCCAGATTTCCGGAATTTCTTGTACATGGTATGAAAACCGGATTTTGCTTTGAATCGTATCCTGCCGCGACAGATAAATATCCGATTTTAAAACCGAATCTGCAAAATTCCAGGTTAAATCAACCGTATCCATCGCTGTTTCGGACAAAGCCAGCTTTTGCACCAAGAGCCCACCACGGGCCTGAATCGCATTGTTTGCGACTGTTGTCACAAAATCACCACGCGCCTGCCCAAAATAGAGATTATTATAGACGATATCTTGAAAATCATATTTGCCACCAACAAAAAGCGCATTCGTTGTGCCACGCACGTGCCCCTCAAAAAAACCGGCTGCCTGCAGCGTATCGGCTGAAATTTGGTTTTGCACCCACTGCAAATTTCCCAGGTCGCCGTGAAATTGAATATTGTTGTTGGTTTCAATACCAATGTTTCCCGCAAGAAAGAAACGGCCCAACGGGCTTTCGACATGCAACGTATCTATTCTCCCCGAATCACCACCCCATGAGCCCCATGAAAACAGAGTGTCAATTTTTGCACCGATAACAGAGGACGGCAGCATCTTGAATTCAAAATTGCATTCCAGTGAATCCGGGTTCAAATTGCGGCCGGAAACATTGATGGTGAAATTTATATCCGAATCGAGGCTGTCCGTGAGCGCTATCGAATTCAAGTCAATTTTATGTGCCGCGAAATCAAATGAGAATTTCTGCGTTCCAACGAGGTCTGCGATTTTCCCAGCAAAATTAATGTGTCCCAAAGGAGCAGAAATCGCTGCGCGTGTGGTTAATTTGTTCGACTTTAAAGAGAATTTTGCCGCGACCGAATCCAGATGGCGCTGCCATAATTCGACAGAGCTGAGCGAAGCCGTTAGCTGAACTATCGCAGATTCGGGCGCCAGGCCGGAGCCGGTGAGATCGAACATGCCGTCAAACCCAATCTGCAAAGAATCATCACGCACCCAGTAGCCCGGTTTTATATTTTTTGCAACAAGGTGACTTTTATATTTTTCAAAGGTAGAAATATCGGCTATCGAACCGGCGGCGGTAAGAAATTGTTCTTTTTCGGTTACTTGTAAATTATAGCTGAGGCTATCCCCGGCAAGCTGCGCCCGCAGTTTGATTGCAGGCTGGCCATAAAAATTGAAACCGGGTACAAAGGCCTTAATCTCATCAAAGTGAAACGGATCCGCAGTGAGATCAAAATCTACAAAAATATCGTCGTGCATTTCGTAAATTATATTTCCTGAAAAATGGCTTTGCTGCGTGGCAAAATCAAGCGCATTGATCGCTATTCGGTTTTTTTCATATTTTATTTTGAACGCCAATCTTTGCATGGCGAATTGTGGTTTAACAGTCAAAAAACTCAGATTTCGCATTTGCACGTCAAGCACATCGTTAATATATTGGGCATCGAGGTCGAGATCGATTGCTTTGATTTTCTCAGGAAAAGCCGGCATCTTTTCCAGAGGCATAAATGAAATGGCCGCTTCGCTAAAATGAATATTTTCGAAAAGCAATTTCCATTGAAATGGCGCAGTTTCGTTCGCCGGGGCACGTGTGGATGTATCGGTTTTCACAATGTGTTCAAAATTCCAACTGCTGTCCGCATGCTGAAGCAAAAACAAGCGCAGAGAATCCACCGCTAAAACCTTGAGCCGCACTTCTTTTCGAATTAAATTTTTGGGCACAATTCTAAATTTCAGGGAGGGGAGATAGAGAAGTGTGTCGCCAGATACGAGCAGCACCAAATCATCAAGTTGAAAATCGGAGATGAGATTGCCGTCGATTGTGCCAAGCTGTAGTTCAGCGTTCAGGTTTTCAGCCGCGGCCTCCAACAGTTTAACGCGCAGCCAATCTTTAAAAAAACGCGTTTGTGTGGTGAGAAAAACGCCGGCCAGCAGCAGAAAAAGGACGGTAAAAAACCAGATAAAAATTTTAAGTATTTTCTTTTTCATCATCTCTGCTCAAAAGGCCTGGCCAATACTGATATGAAATGCTATCTCACGATTGTTACCGCTGCTATTGAAAACTTCGCGGCCAATATCCAGCCGAATCGGGCCGATCGGAGTAAGATAGCGAATCCCCATTCCCGCAGCGAAGTGAATTTTTACATCTTTATCTTTGTTAAATATATCGCCGTATTTTCCGTTCCAGACATTGCCAAAATCAAGAAAAACGACCGAGCCAAACTCCCGCCACACAGGAAAACGCAACTCCGTGCTACCCTCGAACAGGTTCACACCACCACTTGGTTTGGTTGTGCCAGGAAAATAAGGGCCCAACCGGGAACGATACCAGCCACGCACGGAAGTACTGCCGCCGGCATAAAAAAGCTCTTCCTGTGGGAACACTGGGTTGCTGCCAAAAACATAGCCGTGTCCGGCCTTGGCCTTGTAAGCCAAAATGAGCTGCTGGTAGATTTTTTTGTATCGCTTTGCTTCCAATTGAATTTTGCCAAATGTGCGACTATTAAATCCAAGGCCGGAAAAAGTGTAAATCACCGAACTGTACATTCCCCGACTCGGTACAAACAAGGGTTTTGAACTATCCCGGTAAATATGCATCGTCACACTTGATTTTGTGTAACGCGCATCAAAATCCTGATATTGTGTGCGCACGCGTTCCAGTGTGTACGCCAGTGTGCCCCGGGTATGATTTCCCATTATTCGAAACAAGGAGGTGGTCTGGCCGGTTCGTTCCGCCTTGAAAGACTCCTCTCGCTGCCGTCGGTAAAAAGGCTTCAGGCTTAAATTGTTTTTTGGTCCGAGGGCCGCCGGCTGAATCATTTCCCAATTTAACGTAACCGGCTCCCGGTAAGAATGTTTGACAAAGAGAGTTTGTTTGCGCGCTCCGCCGAGAAATCCCAATCGACTTACTTCGACGTAGCCGCGAAATCGGTCATCCCGCCCCCAGCCAGTGCCAATCTTGGTCGTTAACCGTGGCGCCTCTTTGACAATAATCTGCACCGGCACCCGGTTTTCTTTCATTTTCTCAGTAAGAATTTTGATAGTGACTATGCTGAAAACGCCGAGATTATAAATCTGCTGCCGGGATTTTTGGATACGCTTAATCTGATATTGTTGGCCTGGTTTTATAGTCAGTTGCTTTTGGATTAGTGAGGTTGGTATTTTTTTATTGCCGGTGACTTCTATGGAGTCGAGAAAAATACGTTTCCCGGGATTTAATATGAACTCAACGTTCACCTTATTTTCTTCCGGGATCAAAATCGGATTTAGTTTTAAATTAGCAAAAGGATAACCGCTATTATTAAATGCAAAGATAATTTGAGATTTTAATGCCACCACCCCCTGGTCCTGGAAGCGTTTGCCACTTAGTTGTCCCCCCCTTTTTCGAAGCGGCTGCAATATTTTTGTGATGCGATCAATTTGTGACGAATCGGGATGTTGAGATATAATCGATAAATTGTTGATAAAAACAGGCAGCCCCTCAGAAATAAAAATATCGATATCAAGCGTTCCGGAATAATCTTCGCTCCCTTCATCTTCTTTAAAATCGATATGAAAACTATCGATTTTAGCATGCGGGTAGCCTTCGGTTTTATAGAAATTTATAATCCGCTTCAAATCACGCTGCAAAACATATTCGCTATACCGAGACGATTCCGAACTGCCTGAAAAGAATCGTGAGATTATATTTTTTTTCTCCGAGAGTTCCATCAAGACCAGTAGTTCAGATTCACTAAAGGCTTTATTGCCTTTAAAGTCGATAGTTTGAATGGTTAGGCCTTCTTGCGCAAAACCCGAATGGGTGACGAGACACAAAAAAGAAAATATAGTGAGGTGTAATTTATTCATCAATTAAATCTAAAAAGTAAATGAAATCAGCTCTTCTTCCCGGAAAACACATTTTTGTAAATCCAGGAAACCTATTATTTAAAAATTTTGTAGCGGATTGTTGCAAATTCCATCATCCAGTGATTTGGGGAGCGCGCATTAAATTTTGATGCCAAAATAAAATTTCAAATCCCGATTCGATTCCATTGCTCGGTGCACCGAAATAAAGAATTCCCATAAATGCACATCGTTAAAAAGATTACCGATTACAAATCCCGTACCCAGTGAGTGGTGATAATTTGAGAAATTCATCATCTTATCATCATCACCAACCTGGCCCACATCATAATAAAGCCGCCAGGCGATATTTGAAAAACTCAGACCGCGGAGGATATGCCGTCGATGCCGGTTAAGAATAATGGTGGAATTAAACTGAAAGAGCAGCAGGTTCAAACCGGAAAACTCGTTATGATCATACCCAGACAATTTTTTCCTTCCTCCGAGATAGCGCGGCGGGGCATACTTTCCCTCCAGCAATGTTGTCCAGTTAAACTCACCTTCGAAAGCGATATACGGATGTATTGCTTGTCCACGGCTGCGCAAATGCATCTGCGCATATTCCAAATCACTTTTTTGCAAAGGAAAGGCTTTATCAAATTGCAGTTCAAAAATGCCCCCATGCACAAAACCAATGGCCTTGACAGAGTCTATTTCACCACCGAAAGTTTGGGATATCATCGTCGCTTTTTGCAGTTTGATCGACTGCAGGTTACTTTCCGAAGGTGTCGAATAACGGATATAGCGAATGCTCGTTAATGTATTTGCCGGCACTTTAAAAAGCAGACGCCCACCAAGCATCATACCTTGCTCACGTTGCCAGGTTTTGCCGTCATCAAAAATAGGGATAAATTTTAGCTTATCATAAACACTAAACTGAGGCACGATGCGAAACTTTGTAAAAATATTTGTGGAAGAGAAAGCCATTTCACCGCGCAAAAAATTATATTTCGCTTCTGCTATGGAAGAAAACTCGCCAATCTTTTTCCCCAGGGAAACATTGAACTCCCCCTCTGGCATGAGGAAGGATATTTCGCTTTTGTAGCGTAAAATTACCCGCTTTAACCTGAAGTCAAGCGAGCGAGGTTCCTTTTTATCGGTCCCTTCTTCCTCTTCCTCCAGCGCTGCATTAAACGAAGCAAACTGAGCCAACAACGACGGTGCAGTAGCCATGTAACAAAAAAAGAACAAGAGTAAGACTATGTGTTTCATTTTAGTTGTAGGCCTTAAATGATATTTCTTCAACTATTTTAAACTATGAATAACGCAGCTTTTAGCTTAATATTGTGAATTGCGCTTGGTGCAGCATTCATTTTTTAATTTGGCAAATAAGTTCATAGTTCAGTGCGTGCGCTGTCTGAAATTGTGTGTTTTCAGAGCACGCTCTGAACTACGAACTTATGCTCTATTTCTTATAAGTGAACCATCCACATTTTTAAATTGGAAAATCAACGATGATACTTCAGACTTTCTTCGCGCCCAGTAGTGTTTCAGAAATTATACCGGCGATTTCCGCGTGTCGACAACCATTGCTGGCGAGAATTCCATTTCTATTTCGAACACTTTTTCCACGATAATTCAGTGGTTGACCATACAAATCTGTCATCACACCGCCCGCAGACTCCAATAGTGCCTGGGGTGCGCAGGTATCCCAGAGTTTTGACTGTCCGGATGTATGAAAATACAGGTCGTAAATTGACCGGGCAATAAGGCCGGACTTTAGCCCAACACTCCCGTGTTGACGCCAACGAGCGATTCCCAAATTTGACCGAATTTTTTCCATAACAGGTTCGAGATGAGAACGGCTCACCACCAGGTTGAATTCATTAATTTTTGTATTCTCTGAGACTTTAAGTGGAATTACTTCATCCTGCCAATCAATAATAGACTCGACACCTTTTGCACCTTTATACATTTTTTCTTCTGCCGGTTGATAAACGATGCCCAGGACAGGCGCACCTTTTTCGACCAGACCAACCATTATAGAAAATTCACCGTTGCGGTGGATAAATTCCTTTGTCCCATCGATGGGATCGATCATCCAAACACGCTCATTTTTCAGGCAGGTCAAATCGCTGAAAGATTCTTCAGCCAAAATACCCTCCGCTGGAAAAGCGTGCGATATTTTCTCTACTAAAAATGTATTGCTTGCACGATCCGCCTCGGTAACAGGTTCCGTATCCGTTTTCCATTCGACTTGTGTTTTTTTGGCATAATGACTTAAAACGATCGCACCCGCCGTGCGGACAACGTGCTCCAGCCAATCGAGTCGGTCCTTTTTTTCTATCGAACTTAAGGCCATTTGGTTATTTCATCCATTAGAAATCAGCTCACACAGAAATTGCCGTAAAATTAAATTCGGCATCGGAAAAGGCTTCTTTATTCTGAAAATTGAAAGCAAACAATTTCAGGTTAACATGGCCAGAAATGCATCTTCGGTCAGCACCGCGACACCGAGTTCCTTGGCTTTTTGCAGTTTTGAGCCCGCCCCCGGGCCAGCCACAAGATAACTCGTTTTTTTACTGACAGATGACGATGCTCTTCCACCTCTATCCGTGACAAATTTTTCGGCGTCTTTTCTGGTAAATTTTTCCAATGCACCGGTGAAAACAAATGTCATCCCATCAAATTGCGGCCCGCTTTCGATACGGCTTTCACTATAAACAGGCGCCAGGCCGCCTTCTAATAGCTTTTGAACCAGGGATTTGTTTTTTTCCTGACTAAAAAAATGCGTTAAACTCGCTGCCACCTGAGGCCCAACTTCGTGAATCGTTATCAGCTCTTCTACTGCGGCATTTTGTATTTTCTCCAACGATTTAAAATGCTGTGTCACAACACGGGCAACATGCTCGCCCACGTGGCGAATTCCCAGAGCAAACAGGAAACGTTCTAACGGTGCGGTACGGCTTTTTTCGATCGCAGACATTAAATTCTCGGCCGATTTGTCGCCCATCCTGTCGAGTTCAGCGACATTTTCTTTTTGCAGAAAATAGAGATCCGCAATGCTGGATATGAGTTTTTTCTCCAACAAAACAGCCACCAGCTTTTCACCCAAACCATCGATATCCATCGCGCCTTTGCTGGCAAAATGAATGATCGACTCCCGCAGTTGTGCCGGACAATCGGGGTTATCGCAGCGCAAAACAGCCTCGCCTTCCGGGCGAAAAAGTGGGTTGCTGCAAGCCGGACAATTGCGCGGCAAAGTGTATTTTTTTGCCGATTTCTGTCTTTTCGATTCCACAACTTTGACAATTTCCGGAATCACATCACCGGCGCGCTGCACAACGACTGTATCGCCGATCCGCACATCTTTGCGGTCGATTTCATCCTGATTATGCAGCGTAGCGCGCCGTACCTCGACGCCGCCAACGAAAACGGGTTTGAGCAGAGCAACAGGTGTGACCGCGCCTGTTCGGCCAACCTGTGCGATAATCTCTTCAACAATTGTCGTTTCTTGCTGCGCCGGAAATTTATAGGCAATTGCCCAGCGCGGGCTGCGTGAACGAATTCCTGCTGCCCGCTGGTGTTCTATGCTATTTAATTTAAAAACAGTTCCGTCAATTTCGTAAGGCAATGATTCGCGTTTTTCTAATAAATTATAATAAACAGCAATTGCATTCTGCATCCCGGCACACACTTTTGTGAATGGATTTACTTTTAAACCCCATTGCTGAAAAGCAAAATAAGCATCACTCTGAGTTTTTAACTCAACTCCTTCGATCACACCGATGCCATGAATAAAAATATCGAGCAGTCGTTTTGCGGTAATTCGGGGGTCCAATTGACGTAAAGTTCCGGCGGCGGAGTTGCGTGGATTAACAAATGTGGGTTCTCCGGCTGCCTCACGGTCTTTATTCAACTGACGAAAAGCTGCGGTCGGATAAAATACTTCGCCGCGCACCTCAAGGCGGGAGGGGATTGCCAGCTCATTATCACGAAGTTTGAGAGGGATTGAAGCGATGGTTTTTAAATTGGCGGTGATTTCTTCGCCCTGCAAGCCATCGCCACGGGTTGAACCCTGCACCAGCTGACCATTCACGTAAACCAGTTCGACAGCGATTCCATCCATTTTTGGCTCGACAATGTATTCAAATTCTTCTTCTGTTTCGAGAAGTCGCTTGAGCCGTTCGTCAAATGCGACCATCTCTTCGTCATTGAAAGCATTGTCCAAACTGAGCATCGGCACGGTATGACGGACTGTATTAAACCCTTCCAGTGGCGCCCCGCCCACCCGCTGCGTCGGGGAATCTGCCGTTATCAGCTCGGGATGCTGTTCTTCCAATTCCGAGAGCCGGCGAAACAAACGGTCGTATTCCGCATCCGAAATTTGCGGATTATCGAGCACATAATATTGATAGCTATGAAAGTCGAGCTTTTCGCGCAGCTCGGTGATTTCTATTTTATTATCTTGCATGGATTCCTCTGTTTAATATCTCAGCCTTTAATACAACCCAGCGGTCGCAGTTTCGCGACTTTTTTCGAAATGCCTGCCTGCACACAGGCATCAACCACATGGGACACATCTTTATATGCTTCCGGAATTTCTTCGTCGAGCGTGCGGCGACTGGCCCCAAGGACGTAAATACCGCTGTCCGATAATTCGCGGCCAATATTGCGTCCGCGCGCCGCCTTCTTGGCTTTTGTGCGGCTCATGGCCCGGCCCGCACCGTGACACGTGCTGCCGAATGTTTCATTCATGGCTTTTTCCGTGCCCAGGAGAACGTAGGAATAACGGCCCATATCACCGGGAATCAACACCGGCTGGCCTATTTTTTTATACTGCGCCGGGATACCTTCAGCGCCAGGTGCAAATGCCCGGGTAGCACCTTTGCGGTGCACACAAACATTTCTCATGCGGCCATCAACATTGTGCTTTTCAAACTTGGCAATATTATGGGCCACTTCATAAATCACCCGCATGCCAACTTCGGTTGCGCTCATTTTGAAAACACGCTCAAATACCTTTTCGGTCATCGAATAAATAATCTGGCGGTTGGCAAAAGCATAATTTATAGCACAGCGCATGGCGCCAAGATAAGCCTGTCCCTCCTTTGAATGCAACGGAGCACATGCCAACTGGCGGTCGGGCAGCTCGATGCCGTATTTTTTCACGGCGCGGTCCATTATTTCCAGGTAATCATCGCAGACTTGATAACCAAAACCGCGGGAGCCGCAGTGGATTATCGCGGTTATCTGGTCCTTCCGCAATCCCATGATTTGCGCCGCTGTCTCGTCGTAAATTTCAGCGACGTAGCCAATCTCAAGAAAATGATTTCCGGAACCGAGAGTTCCGAGCTGTTTTTTACCGCGCTCCCAGGCATGCGCTGAAACGGCATCTAAATCAAACTGATCGATAAATCCATTTTCTTCAATATACTCCAGATTGGACGGCGATCCGTAGCCGTTTTCAACCGCCCATTTCGCTCCAGTTGCCGTGACCTTTTTTAGATCAGCCAATGTTGCCTGAATTTTGCCTGATTTACCCACACCTGTCGGAACTGTGTGGAACAACGCTTCTATCAGCTTTGATAACTTAGGCTGGACTTGTTGCCGGTTCAACGATGTTGCCATCAGACGTACGCCGCAATTTATATCGTAGCCAACGCCGCCCGGTGAAATAACACCCGCATCCGCGTCAAACGCAGCGACACCGCCGATTGGAAATCCGTACCCCCAGTGCATGTCCGGCATCGCCAGCGAATAATTGACGATTCCCGGCAGGTGCGCAACGTTCATGGCCTGTTCCGGCGCATTATCTTTGAGAATGGAATCGAGCATGTTTTCAGTCGCATAAATGCGGGCAGGAACATTCATTTTTCCTGATTGAGGAATTTCCCACAATGCCGGCGATATTTGTCTTAAGTTTTGTTTTTCCATGATTACAAATCAAATATTATGCGGGCAGACCAGCCCGTACTTGTTTTGATGATATTCAATTCATGATAAGTTACAGCTTTTATTTCTGTATAAATTTCATGAACATCCGCGTTTATTTTTTCTCCCCAGGCCGATGCTGCAATCTCATTCGGATTTTTAAATTTCACTTCAAAACGGGAAAAAAGAAAATCGTTGGTAATATGATAAAAATTAAGCTGTGATAGCCACTTTCGCAAGAGAGCTTCCGAATCGCGTTCCTCAATTGAAAAACTCACCTTTGCAAGCGGTGAGACTGTTGAAGGATCGGTAATTATCCGCATCATGCCAAGAGCAGCGCGTTCGAAAAGGTGTTTTATCGATCCCGCTTCGAGTGTAAAACCACAGTCACCTGTATGGTCGATTTCTTTTAACCAGGGAAACTTAGAATCCATCTTCGCTTCAAAAATTATTAATCCGGGATGGTTTTCATAATAATGAAAAGCCAAATTAAACTTTGTTTAATTATCACATATTAATTTTTGAAAAACAAGTCTTTAATGGCGAGGAATTGAGAAAAGGTTGTGCCGGAACGTTGTAAACGGTTCAATTCCGACACACAATTAACATAGTCGAAAATAGACACGTGTATAATAAATTTCACATGAAACGAATTATCTCTGCAACATGCCGCGCAAAACATAGCCGGCAATTTGCGGATTTTCTTTCAATCGCCGCAGCGAATAGGCATACCATTTTTGACCGTAAGGAACATAAACCCGCAACCGATGACCGTTGGCGATAATGCTGCGACGCAATTGTTCATCTACTCCCAGCAACATTTGAAATTCATATCTATCTTTGGGAATATCGAGCTTACGAATCAACTCCTGTGAATGAAAAACCAGCTTTTCATCGTGCGTGGCAATACCAACATAGGCGCCACCCTCAAACAATTTTTCGAGCAGCGCCATATAGTTATAGTTAATAATGGCAGGATCTTTAAACGCAATATCCCGCGGCTCGATATAAATGCCTTTGCAAATTCGTACATTGAGTTTTGGAATGGTTGCGAGCAACCCGGTAATATCTTTCATCGAGCGGCGCATATAAGATTGAATAACAATCCCGACATTATCAGGGTATTTCTGCGCTAACCGCGAAAAAATATCAAGCGTATCTGTCGTACATTCTGAATCTTCCATGTCGATTCGGACAAAATTATTTTTCTCGTGCACACTTTTAGCGATTTTAAGCACATTTTTATAGCACTTTTCTTTATCGATCGTCAGGCCAAACTGCGTTAATTTAATCGAAATGTTGCAATTCAGCCCGTCTTTGTCAATTCGATTAAGAATTTTCAAATATTCTCTAACGGTTTTATCCGCTTCTTTCAGGTTTTTAATAAATTCGCCCAATACATCCACAGTTGATATACAACCCTGATCTGCCAAGTCATTGATGGTTCGTACAGCATCATTTATTGTATTTCCAGCTATGTATTTTTTAGAAAAAAATCGAACAATAGGTTTAGGAACCGCCGGTAAAGTCGTTGCGATGAAGCGATTCATCCAGTTCATTATTCAGCCCTTTCTGCATTAATTATTTCCACACCTCCGGATTAACCAAGTTTGGCGGCCTTCTTCCTGAAAGCGCCGCAATCACATTATCAACAGCAATTTTTGCCATTTGAGTTCGTGTCTCAATTGTTGCTGAGCCAATGTGGGGGGCCACCACCACATTATTCATTTTTATTAAATCTTGATTTATAGTAGGTTCATCTTCGAATACATCGAGCCCGGCGCCGGCTATCGTCTTGTTTTTCAAACTTTGGACCAACGCCTTCTCATCCACCACCTTTCCCCGGGAGGTGTTAATGAGATACGCCGACGGTTTCATGAGTGAGAGTGTTTCTGCATTTATCATTTTATCAGTCGCGCGCGTCAGTGGAACGTGCAACGAAACAAAATCGGACTCACGGAGTAAGTGTTGCAAATTGACCTTAACGGCGCCCATTTCATCCAGAATGGGGTTGGCTTTGTTGGAATAATAAATTATGCGCATTTTCCAGCCCAGCGACCGCATAGCCATCGCGGTACCGATACGCCCGGCGCCAACTATTCCCAATGTTTTTCCCATTAAATCACCACCGAGCAAAAGCAGGGGAGCCCAGCCATCGAAACGTCCCGCGCGTGAAAATTGATCGGCCTCCACAATTCGCCGGGTGACCGCCAGCAGTAGCGCCCAGCAAAAATCTGCTGTCGCATCGGTTAACACACCCGGCGTGTTGGTCACGAAAACGCCTTGTTTCGTCGCACATTCGATATCTATATTATCATAACCCACCGCATAATTTGCTATTATCTTCAGTTGCGGCCCGGCAGCCGCAATTATTTCTGCATCTATCCTGTCAGTAAGAATGCTGAGAATACCATGTGCTCCACGAACGAACTCCAGCATTTCATCATGACTTAAACTGCGGTTCTCCGGGTTAAATTTAAAATTGGGAAACTCAGATTGCAGCCGTTCAACCTGGCTTTGTGGAATGGGGCGCGTTAGGGTTACAACTTTTTCTTTGTACAATAAACTTCACCTGCTTGCTAAGCGTTAAACGCAGAAATATTTTAATCGGGAATATACAAGTTACTTCGCGAAGAAGCAAGCAGATGAAACACTGAAATCTCTTAATTTTGTCGTATTAACCGGAGATGCTCCGAGTAAATACAGTGATCCTGCACAACTTTAATTCCGGCTTCGGCCAGGCGATGGGCAGATTCCATGCTGCGCACACCGGCCTGCATCCAAAATACGGCTGGTTTATGGGAAAGATTGAGAGCTTCTTTTGCATGCGGCGGCACTTTTGCCGGTGAGCGGAAAACCAAAACAGCATCGACCGGTTCATCCACAGAAGCCAATGTGTCGTAGCATTGTTTTCCAAGAATTTTTTTGCACTCCGGGTTTACAGGAATTACTTCATAGCCGTGTTCTTTCAAGTAGGCAGGTACCGTGTGGGACGCCTCATTCTCGTGCGATTCGTCTTTCATCCCGATCACAGCAATTTTTTTTACATCGTGCAAAATTTGTCTGATATCTTCATCACCTTCTATTAAATAATCATGCCACATGGAAAAGCCTCCTGATTGAAATGATAAATTAATGGAAAACAATTTTATGCAGGCGAATGAGGTTAATCTCCCAAACCATTCAACCCAGCTCCTTTAAACGAAAAAACCCGCAGTTTTGCATCAGCAAAAATGTGCGGGTTTGAATTTCCAAAATATGATTTGTGTTGAGCATGGCGTTAACCATCCCGTTTCATTCGAGTTCACAAAAAAAGGGCTCGCCAAAATCCGGCTGCCCTTTTCTATAATTTATCGATATTGTTTGCTTGCAACTTCATTTTATCAGTCCTCAACTCTTGTCAGATTTAAGGATGCTGATTTAACTCGATCGATTGTTTTATTCAGGCCGTTTTTTAACATTGAGTCCACTATAAAACAACTTATTACAATCAAAATAAAGTCTGTTGTACTGTTTTGTTAAAATAATATAAACATTCATACATGATTGGCAATATTATTTTTGCTCTTTTAAAAAATAGATTGCCTCGAGTTACATTTTAACTATGAGCGAATCCTTGTCCATGAATGACGGCTTCGGTTTATCCATGAGTTGCAGCAACGTCGGTGAAACATTTGACAAACCACCGACGCGCATCCATGGTTTTACATGGTGGTCAGCAACGATAAACGGAACGCAATTTAAGGTGTGCGCCGTATGCGGTTCACCGGTCAGATAACTCACCATTTCCTCGCTATTACCGTGGTCTGCAGTAATTACCAGCGTCGTATCCTGATCAAACGTGTTCTCGAGAATTCGTTTTAATTGCAAATCAACTGTTTCAACCGCTTTAACAGCCGCGTCCAAAATTCCCGTATGACCGACCATGTCCGAATTGGCATAATTTACCAGCATAAAATCATAAATATCTTTTTGATATTCAGTTATAAAAGCGTCCGTGACTTCGTTGGCGCTCATTTCTGGTTTTTCATTATAAACACTGACAGCCGGTGACGGGATTTTAATTCGCTCCTCGCCCGGCATCATTTCATCAGATTGAATATTGAAAAAAAAGCTCACGTGCGGGTATTTTTCGCTTTCAGAAATCCGTAGCTGCGTCATATTCATTTCACTGACGTACTGGCCAAATCCAACTTTGTTCTTTTTCCGGCTAAACGCAACCGGATATTTTAAATCATCTGCATATTGCATAAATGCACAAACATGAATGTTGGGAAATTCAGGGTAATGCTGTTGTCCGATATTGGTTTTCAGGAAAACGTTGAAATCCTGCCGCATTCGGTCACCACGAAAATTAAAGCCAATAAGCGAATCGCCTTCTTCGATCACGGCGCGTGGCTGAGAATTATCATCCAAGATCACTGTCGGGATTACAAATTCATCTGTTTCACCATTTTCATAAGCATTTTTTATCGCATCCGATGGTTTGTTAACAGTGCGTCCGGTCCCCTTGACCAGGACATCGAGGGCTTTCGTCACCCGGTCCCAGCGATTGTCGCGATCCATCGAATAATAGCGTCCGCAAACGGAAGCTATTTGCCCAACACCGAGCGATTCAATTTTCTTTTCCAGAGCTGTAAGTGACTGCGCAGCACTTTTGGGCGGTACATCGCGGCCGTCTAAAATACAATGGACAAACACATTTTTCATCTCCAGCTTTTTGGCCAATTCTAACAAGGCCAAAAGATGTTCGATTGAACTATGCACGCCGCCATCAGACAACAAACCCAATAAGTGGACTCTTTTATTGTCTTGTCGCGCGGAGAGCATCGCCCGTTTCAAAACTGCGTTTTCAAAAAATTCGCCGTCCTGAATTTGCGAATCAATATAGGCAAGATCAGATTGAATAATGCGACCTGAACTCAAATGCATATGCCCGACTTCAGAGCCGCCTATTTGCCAGGCAGGCAATCCCACCGCCTGGGCAGAAGCATCCAAAAGCGTGTGCGGATACGTATGCCACAGTTTATCAAATGTCGGAGTGTTTGCGAGAACAACGGCATTCCCCTCGCGGGTTGGATTGATGCCAAATCCGTCGAGGACCACCAAAATTATTTTTTTCTTCATAAATTAATTCCACAATTCTATCAGAAAACATGCCGGAATCATTTTTCCGGCACATTTTATATTATTTCAAATGATTAAAGGCGTCCAATCCAGGATACCTCCCGGCGTCATCCAACTCTTCTTCGATTCGTAATAGCTGATTGTATTTCGCGATGCGGTCTGTGCGTGAAGCAGAGCCGGTTTTTATCTGACAAGCACTGGTCGCAACAGCAATATCGGCAATGGTCGTGTCTTCGGTTTCACCGGAGCGGTGCGATATAACGGAAGTATAACCGGCCTTGTGCGCCATTTCGATGGCAGCCAAAGTTTCAGTTAAAGTTCCTATTTGATTAACTTTAATCAGGATCGAGTTGGCAATATTTTCCGCAATCCCTTTGCCAAGCCTGTTTGTGTTGGTGACAAACAAATCATCGCCGACCAACTGCACTTTATCGCCCAATTTCTCGGTTAAAATTTTCCAGCCGTTCCAGTCATCTTCTGCCATGGCATCTTCGATGGAGATGATTGGATACTTTTCCACTAAATCTGCAAAGTAGTTCGCCATCTCCTCCGAAGTCAATTGGCGGCTTTCAGATTTCAGCTCATATTTGGCGGTTTCTTTGTTGTAAAATTCACTGGAAGCGGGGTCGAGGGCGATATAAACATCTTCACCGGCCTTGTAACCCGCTTTTTCAATGGCATCCATAATTACATCCAATGCTTCTGAGTTGGATTTTAAATCCGGGGCAAAGCCACCTTCGTCACCAACCGAGGTATTCAAACCTTTTACTTTTAAAACAGCTTTTAATGCATGAAATATTTCCGCACCCATGCGCAACGCATCACTAAAAGTCTTGGCGCCAGCCGGCATGACCATAAATTCTTGCAAATCGACGTTATTATCAGCGTGGGAGCCACCGTTCAAAATATTCATCATCGGCACCGGCAATTTGTGGGCATAAACACCACCAATATATTGATATAATGGCAAACCGCTAACCGCAGCAGCCGCTTTGGCCACTGCCAGCGAAACACCTAAAATTGCATTTGCGCCGAGCTTGCTTTTATTCGGAGTCCCGTCGAGCTCGATCATCAACTGATCAATACCGATCTGATTTGTGACCAGTTGCCCGACGACTTCAGGAGCGATAATTTCATTTATATTTTGTACAGCTTTTGATACGCCCTTGCCAACATAACGTAGCTCATCGTCATCTCTGAGCTCAACAGCTTCATGAATTCCAGTGGAAGCGCCGGATGGCACAGCTGCCCGGCCGACAGTTCCGTCTTCCAAAACGACATCGACTTCAACGGTTGGATTGCCGCGGGAATCAAGTATTTCGCGTCCGTGCACTTCAGTAATTGATAACATTGTTGTCTCCTTTTATATGGTAATTATGATTTTCTCTCAGGAACTTATTTCCTCAACCTTTATCACATTCGTTTTTCCATTTGATCCTGCAGGCAAGCCGGCAGTGACAATGATTCTGTCGCCCGGTTTTACGAAACCAAATTCTTTGACATATTTTTTTACCAGTTCAAAAAGATCGTTTATACCATTCATATCTTCGGCGAGAATTGGAAAAACACCCCAAACAACACAGAGTTTTTTTAACACTTCCTTATTTGAACACAAAGCGACTATTGGTCTTTGTGGTCGGAAACGGGCGACCATGCGGGTTGTCGATCCGCTGGAAGTCGGTGTCACGATAGCACAGGCATTCAAATCCTTCGCCATCATAACGGCACCGTGGCTCACAGCGGCAGCCACCGTAATTTCTCCAAATGTTTTTTGCGTCGTCAGCGACCAGTTTGATTTGTGCGTTTTCTCTGCCGTTAAAAGAATTTTATGCATCGTTTTTACGGTTTCAACCGGGTGTCTGCCAATCGCTGTTTCTTCGGAAAGCATAACCGCGTCGGAACCATCGAGCATGGCGTTGGCAACATCCGCAGCTTCGGCACGTGTCGGTCTCGGGTTATCCACCATTGATTTCAACATTTGTGTCGCGGTGATAACCGGTTTCCCAAGGACGTTGCACTTGCTAATGATTTCTTTTTGAATAATTGGGACTTGTTCAAGTGGAACTTCGACAGCCAAATCGCCGCGAGCAACCATTATCCCATCTGATATATTGATGATTTGATCTATGTTTTGTACCGCTTCATGTTTTTCAATTTTTGCGAAAACAGGGATGTCAACCCCACGGTGATAGAGGAGATTACGCAACTTGAAGACATCTTGCGGACGGCGCACAAAGCTCAGAGCAACCATGTCAACCCCGTTTTTCACACCGAAATCCAAATCCACCTCATCTTTCGGTGTCATGCCAGAAATATCGAGAGAGCTTTCCGGCAAATTTATTCCTTTGTGAGAACTTAAAGGGCCGCCAAATTCAACGGTGCAGACAAGGTTTTTGCCCTTTAATTTCTGCGCCCGCAAGCGTAAGGCGCCGTCAGCCAGCAAAACAACATGCCCGGGCTGAATTGCATATATCATTTCCGGGTAAGAGACACCTGCACCTGCTTGATCGCCCAGCTCTTTTTCCGCAAAAAGTGTAAACTCCTGGCCTGCGTGCAGCTCAACACCTTTTTCTATTTTCCCGATACGAATTTTGGGTCCTGAAAGGTCTTGCAAAATAGCAACCGGTTTTCCTTTTTCTTCAGAAATGGATCGTATTGTGTGTATTTTCGCTTTGTGTTCCTCGTGGGTGCCGTGCGAAAAATTAATGCGCGCGACGTTCATTCCTGCATCGATGAGCTGGCCAATCATCTCCTCTGATTCAGTGGCCGGGCCGATCGTACAAACTATCTTTGTTCGTCTGTTTTGTAAATTTATCATAGGTTTATTTCAGGTGAGATTAGAGAAATTTTTACGGAATTTGGATAAAAAAAGAGAAGAAAAATTCAGTCAGGGAACTAAATTACGGCCAGTAATCCGGGTCCTGGTTAAATCGATTTTCAAAATTTTTTAGCCGATCCTTATAGATTTTAATATTAAAATTGTAATAGAAGGCAACGCGTAAAATTCCTGCAATGCTATCGTACCGCTCCTGGTCGCTTTCTCCTGCGATGATTTTTTCAATTTCAGGTAATACTTTTTGTTTCAATAAAATAAAAATGGCATTTTGGATAGGTGTTTTGTGAAGTTTCAAAAACAGTTTATCCGATACCTGAACCAACTCCTCCAGCTTTTTAACCAGTTCCAGTGAAAAGTCCGTATTTAAATGGTCAATGATCTTCTCAAACGCTTTTTGAAATACATGTGTCGCATCTTCCAACTCTAACGGCAGGTCCAACTTTTCAGCCAGACGGGCCGCATTTATCGAGTTTTGGAAATTTGTTTTCGGCTCTTCGAGATTAAAGGAATTTATTTCATCAAAAATAATGCGGCTGAAAGTTATTTTCGTGGGCAAAATTAACTCATCGGGCAACTTGAGTCCGGAGCGGGCGATCATGCGCATCAAGCCATAATTGTCTTCGTAGATTTTTTTGTAGATTGAATACGTTTCCTGCAACTGCATCGCCAATATTTTATCAACGATCTTTTGCCTTTCTTCCGCCGGCATATCAGCGAGCAAATAACTGTCCCCTCGCCAAACCTTGCGCGTCATTTCATTGATATCGACAGGTGCGTCTTCTTTCAGAATTTCGAGAATTTCATTTTTAGCTGCTTCAAAATTCCAATCGTTGCCGTTTTCTTTGTGCACGATGCAATCGAGATGCTCGCCATTTTCCTGGTTAATTAAAACAAAGGCATATTCACCCGAATTCAATGTTACCTGCGAAGTGACACGAATTTTCCCAAACAAAATCTCTTTATTTGCAAGTTTTATGGACTCCTGGAAATGATCCTCAATATCATAGGAAAATACTTTTTTATCATCCTGTAAGGCGTCAAACATCGCGGAAATGGCGTAATGGTTAACGATATGCCCGAACGAGATTTTTGCGGGCAAAACAAAGTTTGTGTAAATCCACGCACCATCTTCATAACTGGAAATATTTGATTTCGCTTTGCTCAGATTGCCGATAAATGATTCCTCAAGGCGGCCGTCAGTGAATTCGGCAGCCAGTTCAATCGCACGGGCTGCGTATTTAAGAATCTGAACTGTTTCAAGACCGGATAGTTCAGTGAAAAACCAACCGCAACTCGTAAACATCAACTGGGCATTCCGCTGTATTTCCATCAAACACATCGCTTTGCAACGTATTTCATGGATGGAGGCATCTTTCAAATGCTGACCGAGAAATTCATCAACTTTCTCGGCGGATCGATCCAGAATTACGCCGATATAATTCTCTCGCGCAGCCCAAAAATCATGAAAAATATTTTCTGCTTCTCTTTCACAAATCTGTCCCAGCTGTTCATTTAAGTCATTTAAAGCATCCCGGAGAGGCTGGCGCCATTCCTGATTCCACCCGGCTTCACCGCCAGTACTGCATCCACAGTTCCGATACCACCGACCAACGCCGTGGGCGCAACTCCATGCAGTTCCTTCTCCACCGGGTCCCTTTTTAATCTCCACTTCGAATTTGGGGGGCGAGATTTCCAAATATGCCGCGTAGTTCGTGGGAATTATATCCCGCACAGGCGCCGCGATTGTCAACAGATACGCCAAGCCCAGGTCACCAAATTGTTCGTGGTGCCCATACGTTTCTCCATCCGTTGCCACAGAAACGATTTTAGTTTCTTGTTTTGTGCCGAAAGCCGCCTCAATTTTGTCTGAAAATTTTCCGGCATTTCCTAAAATATGCTCAAAGCTGATCGCACGGGAGAGCGGTCCATGGTAAAAGAAGATATCGATAAATCGGTCTTTAATTTTTTGTCCGTCACCGTCCGTGGCAAAACATCGGTATGGCCGGCGAATATCAATATTGCCATCCTGCACCCCTTTCCAGGCGGCATTTTCCTGGTTCAGTGTGCGAATTCGTTCCGCCTGGTAAGGAGACAAAATGATGTATTTAAAATCAAACTCGGTTAAAATGTTGAGGGTCACCTGATTTATTGCCGTTTCGGCCAACCAGATAGACTCGGGATTTCTGCCAAATCGATATTGAAAATCAGCGACGCCCCATTTGATTTGCGTTTGCTGATCCCTTTCGTTCGCCAGCGGCAAAATAGTATGATTGTAGCACTGTGCAATCGCAGCGCCGTGGCCATTATGCCGGGCCATGCTTTCTCTGTCAGCATTTAATATCAGCTTGTAGGTTGCTGGAGCATGAACTTCCATCCAACTGAGAAGCGTCGGCCCGAAGTTAAAACTAATATTGCGATAGTTATTAACGATATCCACGATATGGCCGGTTGCATCCATAATTCGTGAATTTCCATTTGGGTAATAACACTCACTATTTATACGATGATTCCAATCGTGGGCAGGATGGGCGCTGGGTTGTGCTTCGATAATTTCCGTCCACGGATTTTCCCGTGGTGGTTGATAAAAATGGCCGTGTATAGTCAAATAATTTTTCATGGGCTAACGATACAAACTTTTGCAGATTTACACAAGAACAATATAATGATAAAAATATCACAAGCGTGACTAATATTAAAAGAGTGAATCGGCAATCTTATCCCCTTTATTGATAATTAATCTTGCTTGCAAATCGAGTAAAATAGATCGACAATGGATTGTTTTTCTGTAACTGCGTTTTTTACACTGTTTCAGCATCGTACACTTTTTGTTTTCTTCACTAAAAACAGAACTTAATTTTACAGGCAAGCCAAGTAAAAACAAGGGGTGACGTCTTTAATTACATTGGCATCATCATTGCTTTAGCCCGTACTCTCGATAAGAAATTTACTATAAACAGGTTAAAATCGAATGAACAAATTTTCATTACTTTTTATGGTCGCTTTACTTTCATCAAATTTGCCCGGCCAAAACCTCTATAATCCCGGGGGTCGAAGTTTATTGCATCTGCACTCAGCCTGGTTGCTGGAAAAGGGCTCACTTACTTTGCAAACAAACACTTCTTCCTACTATAATACAGTGATCGTCGGTTCAAAAAACAATGGGCCTGTCGGAACCACTGTTTGGCAGAAAAATGCTGTAGCCGGGCTAAATTACGCTCCCGGAAAGCATCTCGAATGGGGATTAACCTACAATTTATACCAGGATACACAAGATGTAAATCGCCATATCTCTTCTTCTTTTTTAGAATTAAAAATAAAAGCTGCCAATTTTGGTGGCCTGAGAAATCATTTCCGCCTCGGATTGGTCGCAAATACTGTGTTACCAATGGGCGACAGCCACAACCTGGCGTTCGAGCCTTACGCAAGCGGCACGATGCAATTTGGCTTAACCGGGCTGGTATCTTACTCAAGCGAGTTACTGGTCCCGGAATCTGGCTTTAACTTTCATGCCAATGTCGGCTTTGTTCAACACAGCGATGCCGGTGAAAATCTGACAGGTGCTGCAACAGATACCTTTCTTGTGCAAGCAGCAACGAGAGAACTCCTCTACGGTGCGGCGATGGTTTTTCCAACCAACAGATTGGACCTTGGTCTGGAAGTTTTTGGGCGCGGATTTGCAAGCCGCCCTCCGGTTACAGCTTATGGGCGCGAAGACTATTTATATCTCGCACCATTTATAAATTATCGCTTAAACCGCAAAATTTCGTTTAAAGTTGGCATGGATATCCGCCTTTTAAAAGATGAAGACCGAACTAATTATACCACGACCGGTATTGCGCCACTGCATCCGGATTTACCAAATTATCCCGGGTGGCGATTGCGCGCCGGATTCAAATTTTATCTCACCAAACCGGAACCGCGGAAAATTCAAAAAAACTACGTTGCAACTACACCGGTAGCAAAGTATGCAGACTTTGCCGAGGAGTCTCCGGAAACCCTGCAGGAGCGCCTGGTGCGTGAACGCCGTAAAATTGAAGAAGTTGAACAGGAATTGGAGCGAATTAGATACAATCAAAGAAAAATGGCGCAAACTTTGAAAAACCTACGTTTGACTTTGCACGGAGAAACGGGGAACAACCCGTCCGACACTGAAAAAGAAGCCGAAAAATTCACTGAAGAAATTGATGACATTACGACACAAAAAGATGGTGGTTGACCTGGGGCAGGAAACTAAATCTATTATTTAACAAAAACTTGTTGTCGGGTTGAGGATACAGGCGTGATTAATAATAATCACGCCTTTTTATTTATACTCGCCTATAATTTTTAATGGCAGTGGTGACGAAACCGGCAACTTTATCCAGTCCTATCCTGCTTTGTTCCATGGAATTACGGTCGCGCAGGGTAACGCACTGGTCTTCGAGCGTGTCAAAATCGATTGTGAGACAGTACGGTGTACCAGCTTCATCGAGGCGGCGGTATCGCTTGCCAATCGATCCTTTTTCGTCATATTCAACTTTAAATAATTCGCTCAATTCCTCTTTCAATTTTTTGGCGACTTCTGCCAATTCCGGTTTTTTAATCAGAGGAAAAACACCAACCGTAACTGGCGCAATTTTAGGATGAAGTTTGAGCACGGTTCGTTTTTCCCCTTTCACTTCTTCCTCGTGATACGCGTCTGACAGCGCCATCATTATGCAGCGATCCAGTCCAATAGAAGTCTCTATCACGTACGGAATGTAGCGTTCCTGAGCTTGCGGATCGAAATACTCCAATTTCTTACCGGAATATTCAGAATGCTGACTGAGATCAAAGTCCGTTCGATTATGGATGCCTTCAACCTCTTGCCAGCCAATTGGAAATTCGTATTGAATATCGGCTGCAGCACGGGCATAATGCGCAAGTTTGTCTTTTGGATGCGGCGCAAATCGCAGTTTTTCCGGCCGGATGCCCAGACTTTTATGCCAGTCCAAACGCTTGTTAAGCCATTCCTCATAAGCGGCCTCATCTGAACCGGGTTTAACAAAATATTGCATTTCCATTTGCTCGAATTCACGCATGCGAAAAACGAATTGCCGCGCTATCACTTCGTTGCGAAAGGCTTTTCCAACCTGGGCGATGCCAAATGGAACAGCAAGCCGGGTGGTGTCGAGTACATTTTTATAATTTACAAAAATGCCCTGCGCGGTTTCCGGGCGCAAATACACGATATCGTCCTCGGTGGAAGCCGCCCCAAACTGGGTTTTAAACATCAGGTTAAACTGCCGCACTTCTGTCCAGTCAAACGCACCTGAGTCTGGCGATTTGATTTCCTGCTCCATGATAATTGCCTGCAGGTCTTCGCACATTCCTTTACGGCTTCCGGCTGTGTCCAGCAATTCCTGAACTGCATCCGCTTTGCCATCCTTGCCCTTTGAGCGCAGGCGCGCGATATAATCTTCGATCAGCATATCGGCGCGATAACGCATTTTCGAGGTTTTATCATCGATCATCGGATCATTAAATCCTGCTACGTGGCCGCTGGCTTCCCATACTTTGGGATGCATAAAAATTGCCGCGTCAATGCCCACGATATTGTCATGTTTCTGCGTCATCCAGCGCCACCAGGTTTCGCGAACATTTCTTTTCAGCTCGGCGCCGAGCGGGCCATAATCGTAGATAGCACTTAATCCGCCATAAATTTCGCTGGACTGGTAGATAAATCCACGTCGTTTAGCAATTGAAATTAGTTTATCGATTGTCAGTTGATCTTTCGCCATTAAATTCTCCTGCGGGATATCCGTTACATTGTTTCTGAGCGCAGCCATTCTTTTTGCATATTTTTCATCTTTTGCAAAACAGCCAACGATTTCAAATTTAGCATTTCTTCAAGGTGAAACTTATAAAATTGCAGCAAAAAAAGGTAAATTCCTTTTTGGTAGATAACAAGTTTTTCCGGGTTTTCTATTTGATTTATTTCAACATGCAACAGATAGTTAAGTGCGGCTCGCAATTCATTCGACAGCTCTTCTTTTTTGCCGAGATCACGGCAGTTTTCACAGTAAATTCGTGCGTGTCTGAAATCATAATTCCAAACGGTGCTCCCCTCACTTGCGCAATGTGAACACTTGCTGAAACCGGGGTCCAAACCAAGGGCCCGCAAAAGCTGCAACTGAAAAGTTAAGAAATAAATACGTCGTGTTTCCGCTTTTGAAGAATTTAAAACTGAAATCGCAGCTTCGAGTAAATGATAAACCTGTGCATTTTCGTCGTGCAACATTTGGACACGGGTGATAATTTCACAACAGGCCAGAGCCAGCAAAGCATCTTCAGCATCCATCCGCAACCGAATAGGCGAAAAAATTATGGAGGCCTGATTAAGTGTATGCAATTCCCGCTGCACTTTGTGATAAAAGATTACCTCAACGACATTAAGCGGCTCCAATATCCCGCTTAACCTGCTTTTGGAGGTGCGCGCGCCCTTGGCCACTAATTTTATCAAACCAGAATTCTGGCTGTAAAGGGTAACAATTTTACTTGTTTCACCATATTTTATCGTTCGAACGACAACTGCCCGGTGTTTTTCCAAAGCCATGCTGAATTTTTCCTGTCAATAACAGAGAACTCAAAATCTTTTATATCAGATATTTAGAAAAGACGTTGCCATGGCAAAATAGATGAAAAGCGCGATGATATCATTGGAGGTTGTGATAAATGGTCCTGTTGCCAAAGCCGGGTCAATATTTATCTTTTTCAGTAAAAGAGGGATGGTTGTTCCTACGATACTCGCCACCAATATGACCATTATCAACGATCCACCAACCACAGCGCTTAACTCCAGCGGCTGAATTGTCGAACCTAAATCATCCGTGCCCGCCCTCACAAAAGCATAAATGAAAATAAGAAAGCCAAGCGCCAACCCATTGATTAAAGACACTTTGATCTCTTTGTACAGCCGTTTATATATATCTTTAAAGTCGATCTCGCCGGTTGCCAATCCACGGACAACGATAGCGGAACTTTGCATCCCAATGCTGCCACCCATTGAAAGAATTACCGGGATAAATATGGCCAACATCGCAACTTTCGCGATTTGGTGTTCGAAAAGTTTTATAACTTCTGCACCCCAAAGCCCTCCGAGAAGCCCAAAAACCAGCCAGAGAATTCGCCCGCGAACGATGCGCAATGCGCTGGGTTCACGCAATTCTTCTTCATCCGTAATACCTGCCATCCGTTGCAAATCTTCCGAAGCTTCTTCTTCCATCACATCGATAATATCATCGATGGTGATGCGGCCGAGAAGCCGGTATTCTTCGTCGACTACCGGGACCGAGATCAGGTCATATTTCCGGGCATAATTTGCAACTTCCTCCTGGTCCATGCTGACGGGGACAGAAGCAATGTCGGTTTCCATAATTTCAGTTATTGGCGTGTGTCCGTGCACAAGAATGAGCTCTTTCACGCTCACATGACCGACGAGCTTGGTCTCATCATCAACAACAAAAACATTGTAAATTTCTTCTACTTTTTCTGCTTTTCTCCGAATTTCCCGAATGGCCTCGTCGACGGTGGCATTTTTATTCACCGCAACGATTTCCAGCGCCATGATCCCGCCTGCGGTATCTTCGGGATAGTGCATGAGCTGGATGACTTCTTTGGCATCGGCTTGTTCGACGTTTTTCAGAACATCTTCAACCATCTCCTCCGGAAGCTCTGAAATAAAATCCGTGGCATCATCAGAGTCCATTTCATCGACAAGTTCGGTAATTATTTCCTGTTCGAGCAGCTCAACCAGGTCTTCCCGGACGGCCTCATCAATTTTCAGAATCGTATCCGAGGCGACCTCTTTATCGAGGAGATTAAACAAATAAAGCCGATGCTCATCTTTACGAATTCGGTTAATGATCGCAGCGATATCAGACGGGTGCATACTGACAAGAAGGTGCTGCAAGCGTGCATCTTGCTTCTCTTTGATAAAATATTCAAAACTTCCGACCAACTCGCGTAAATCTTTTTCATCTATTCTCATCAATTAAACACTCTTTTCCTCAGGTGTAAAAGCCATAAATTTATTGCTCAAATCAATTATCTCAATTACTGACAAAGCTTCCGGCCTGCGTTGTAAATCGATTTCATTTTCTTCATTAAACAAAGCTACATCCCCCAACTTTTTCAGCGTATTCCGCAACATCTTTCGTCGTTGATTAAATATTGTTCGTACAAATATGCGAAAAAAGTCCGGATCCGCCGGTTGGCGTTCCTGTTTTTGTGAAAAATCCCAGTGCACGATAGCCGAGTCCACCTCCGGCTTCGGGATAAAAACGGAGGGTGGCACGGTAGAAACAATTTTCGGATGTGCATATGTTTTGCTGATCACCGAAAGAATTCCATAATCTTTTTTACCATGCTCTGCGACCACCCGCTCGGCCACCTCTTTCTGCATCATCAACATCATATCTTTCATCAGAAAATGTTGTTCAAAAGCTGTAAAAATTATTGAACTTGTGATGTGATACGGGATATTGCCGATTAATCGTACACTTCCCTTTTTCTTGCTGATTTCTTCGATATTTAATTTGCGAAAGTCGAGGTGCCGGATACTGAAATTCTTAAATTTCTTGAATTTCTTTTCCAACTCTACTATCAGGCGTTCGTCAATTTCTATGCCTGTGTACTTGCAGCCGGAAGGCAATAGCATCTCGGTCAACGCGCCAAAACCAGGTCCGATTTCAATAACGATATCATCTGCTTGCGGACCGAATAAATCAACCGTTTTCCTGGTGATATTTGTATCGAACAAGAAATTTTGGCCAAGGCTTTTTCGAGCCTTAAACGATTGTAATTTTTGAATCACATTATGCTCGGATTATTATTTATCTGAGGCGACATAGGCAGAGCGGAGCCGGCTAACGCGCAAATCGAAAAAGAGAATTTGCGTTCGCCGTGGTCACATCTGCGATTTTCGAAACATCAACCCCGCGGATTTCTGCGTGCTTTTCGGCAATAAATCGAACAAATGCCGGTTCATTGCGCTTCCCTCTTTTGGGGACTGGAGCCAAAAATGGACTGTCTGTTTCCAGGAGCAGCCGATCCAAAGGCACTGCTTGAGAAATTTCAGGAAGGCCGCTTTTTTTATAGGTGATATTTCCAGTGAACGAAATATAAAAGCCGAGATTCAACACCTTTTTCGCAAATTCCGCATCTTCGGCAAAGCAATGAAAAACACCACGGACCGTGCCCACAGGCAGCGTATTGAGTATTTTTAATGTCGCGGCTCCGGCCTCCCGGTTATGGATGACTACCGGCAAATCGGTTTCCGCCGCCAATCGCAATTGCTCGCGAAAATAGTATTCCTGGGCCTCCGTAGATTCTTTTTCCCAGTAGAAATCCATGCCTGTTTCACCGATCGCCACAACTTTTGGGTGGGCCGTCAATTTGAGAATTTCATCTAAATCTGCCGGTCTGGCATTTTTTGCATCGGTGGGGTGAATTCCAATCGCAGCGAAAACTATTTCGTACTTTTCAGCGAGTTCAACCACACTGTAACTTGTTCTTAAATCTGTGGCTAAAGTTAAAATCGCCGACACGCCACTTTCCACGGCACATTCGATTACTTCATCGCGATCCAGATCAAATTTGTTCCATTGCAAGTGGCAGTGAGAATCAATGAGTGTATGGTTCATTTATCGGACCGTCGTGCCGGTTGGCATGGCTTTTTCTGGGGAAACGAGTGATAAATTGCCGTCGTTATCGACGGCTGCGAGAATCATTCCCTCTGACATTTCACCGCGCAATTTTGCCGGTTTCAGGTTAGCGACGACAACGACCTGTTTGCCAACCAGTTCCTCAGCCTCATAATGGTGCGCAATTCCGGCGATAACCTGCCGTTTTTCATTCCCAATCTGAACCTGTAATTTCAATAATTTCTTTGCACCTTTCATCGGTTCTGCAGCCACGACGTCGGCGATACGGAGATTCACCTTGGCAAAATCGTCAATTGCAATCGGCGCTTCCGGTGCATCTTCAATTTCAGGATCATCCGCTGATGTTGCAGCATTCAGTCTGTCGATTTCGGCCTGAATTTTTTCGTCTTCTATTTTGGCAAAAATAATCTCCGGCTGATTAAACTGGTGTCCTGGCTGCAGAAAAAAAGTGCTTGCATTATCCCAGTCCTGCATTGAATTTTCATCAATTTTTAGTAATTGTTGAATTTTTCGTGCTGTAAACGGCAAGATTGGCTGCATCAAAATGCCAAGCGCATAAGTCATTTTTGCGCATAAATGCAGTGCCGTTGCGCAAGCCGTTATATCCTCTTTTCGTGATTTCCAGGGAGCTTTGTCATTAAAATATTTATTAGCGAACCGGGCTAAATCCATGAAAAGTCGCGTTGCTTCCTTGAACTGAAACGCATCAATTGCGGCACCAATTTTATCAGCGCTCTGTGAAATTCGATTTATCAATTCTTCATCAAGAGCATCCAATTGGCCTATTGCAGGTAATTTTCCGTCAAAATATTTATGAATAAAAGTAAAGGTACGATTGACGAAATTGCCAAGAATATCAGCCAATTCATTGTTGTGACGTGCCTGAAATTCGGCCCAGGAAAAATCCGCGTCTTTTGTTTCCGGCATGTTGCTGGCGAGCGCGTAGCGCAACGAATCCGGATCGAACTTTTCGAGATATTCATGCAGCCAGACGGCATAATTGCGGCTCGTACTCAGTTTTTGGCCCTCGAGATTCAAAAATTCATTCGCCGGTACGTTTTCCGGCAAAACATAATCGCCGTGCTGCATCAACATTGCCGGGAAAATGAGACAATGGAATACGATATTATCTTTGCCGATAAAATGAATCAGGCGCGTATCCTCATCCTGCCAGTATTTTTTCCAGCGTTCCGGATCACCTTGCTGCTGCGACCACTCTTTTGTTGCTGAAATATATCCGATTGGCGCATCAAACCAGACATAAAGCACTTTACCGCTTGCATCAACTTCTGCTTTGCCGGCAATTTCTTCCGGAACAGAAACGCCCCAGGGCAAATCCCGTGTCACAGCACGGTCGTGCAAACCGGCGTCGAGCCAACTTTTTACCTGGCCTAAAACATTGGGTCGCCAATCCTGATGTGAGTTTATCCACGTTTCAAGTTTGGGCTGAATTTTTTTCAGCGGCAAATACCAATGCGTTGTTTTCTTTTTTATGGGCGTGGCATTGGTGATCGAGCTTTTCGGATTAATCAAATCATCCGGACTGAGCGAGGAGCCGCATTTTTCGCACTGGTCGCCATAGGCATGGTCGTAGCCGCAGTTGGGGCATTCGCCAAAAACGAACCGGTCGGCAAGAAATAATTGTGCTTCCGGATCATAAAGTTGTTCGTCGGATTTCGTTATAAACTGCTTTTTAGCATCAAGTTCTCGGAAAAACTCCCGGCTTGTTTCCCGGTGAACTTTGGAGGACGTCCTGCCGTAATAATCAAAAATTACGCCCAGTTTTTCAAAACTGTCTTTTATCATTGTATGGTAGCGGTCAACAATTTTCTGAGGGCCAACACCCTCGGCGCGCGCGCGCAGCATGATTGGAACACCATTTTCATCGGAGCCGCAAATATAAACCACTTCTCGTTTTTTCAGCCGGCAATACCGCACATAAATATCAGCAGGCAAGTAAGCTCCGGCAACATGGCCAACATGAAGCGGGCCATTAGCGTATGGCAAAGCGCTGGTTACAAGTGTCCTTTTATATTTCTTCACTACGAATCCTTTTTAATCATTTCTGATGCTTTGAAACCACAACCGTTGCCATCATCGTGATCGCATTTAAATTTGTCTTTGATTTCAGAAAGTGGCAATGTCTCAAACTCATTGCTCGCATAGCGAACGAGAACCGATTCTTTCAGTATATCGATTCGCTCCACTGTAGCCGTCCCTTTTTCCGTTTTGAGCTGTTTTGCCAGCGCCGGAAATTTGGTTACAGCCCAATTATAAAAATCACGCTCATACATCAGGCAACATTTTAATCTCCCACAAACACCGGCCAATTTATTCGGGTTCAGTGGTAAATTTTGATCTTTTGCCGCCTGGGTCGTAATCGGTTGAAAAGATTTAATCCAGGAACTGCAGCATAATTTACGGCCGCAAACGCCATATCCACCCAACCGTTTTGATTCATCGCGAACACCGATTTGGCGCAATTCGATGCGTGTGCGATATTCCGCTGCCAGGTCTTTCACCAACTCGCGAAAATCAACCCGTTTTTCTGCGGTGAAATAAAAGGTGATTTTTTTGCTGTCAAACTGAAACTCCGAGTCGACGAGTTTCATGTTGAGCTTGTGTTTTACCACTTTTTGCCGGCATGTTTCTATCGCCCTGGATTCGTTCACCTGATTTTGTTTGTGCTTCAAAATGTCATCGACAAGCGCTTTGCGCACAATCTTAAACACCTTGCTCCGGTCTTTTTCCTCTGTTGGCAGAGTTGCATCCAAATTATTTACAACACCGATATCTTCGCCTTTTTCAGCTTCAACCACAGCGTAATCCCCCAGTTTGAAGGGGAATTGCAGTGGATTGGCAAACACATTTTTTCGTTCACCTTTGAATTTTATTTCTATATGATCAGACATTCTTTTCTCCATGGCCACAGTCAATCTATGCTTTTATCGCATACATGCGTAATTTACGCATTAAAATAAGAAGAATTACCACCGGCTGCACATATCTTTCGAGCATGCGAATACCGGTTTCGACTTCCTTGATAGCTTTTTGGTATTGAAAATCCGGGAAAGTGGAGGTGAACTTCTCCAGATTTTCCTGTTCGTCAAGATTGGTTAAACTGCCACTGACTTCATTCCACCCGAGATTTGAAAGCAAAAATGCATCCCGGAGCCAGAGCAACAAACTTTCGAGTATCTCTTTTAATTGCAACCGCTCAAACTTCCCGGCGATTTCTGCGCTGTAAATTGCCATTTCAAAATATTTCTTAAATGAATTGCGCAATAGTTCGATACCGACCTGCTTCGTTTCCGATGTACCACTTTCAACCAACTGCAACGCCCGGCGCATATTGCCGCGTGCCATGCGCGCAATCAACCGCAACTCTGTATCCGCCAAGGCAACTGAATCGCCCAACCCTTTTTCTACCTCCGCATCCGTCAAAACAGCAAGCTGAATTAACTGGCATCGGCTGATAATCGTTGGCAACAAGCTATTCAAATCGGTGGATAAAAGGAAAAAGTAAGTGTTTTCCGGCGGCTCTTCCAGCACTTTCAAGACAGCATTCGTGGCTTCATTGGTCATTTTATGCGCATCGATTAAAATGATAATTCTGTTTTTATGACCGACGGATTTGAGGCTCAGGTTTCGCCGAACTTCGCGTATTGAATCGATCGAAATCAGTGGATTGTTCCACGGCAGCTTAAGCTGGTACGGATCCGATTTAATCGTTTTCAGCACAGCTTGAATTTCTAATTCCTTGGCTGATTTGGGGTGTGGAAAAACAAATTGCACGTTGGGATGATTTCCAGCAGAAAAAAGAAGGCAGCTTTTACAGGTGTTACAGGGTATTGCATCGCCATTTTCACACAATATCGCTTTTGCAAATTGACTGGAAAGCGCCAATTTTCCAGTGCCCTCGTTGCCGGAAAATAAATAGGCATGGGCAAGCCGATCATTCTCAAAAACCTGCGCTAACAGATTTTTCGTTTTTTCTTGCCCAACGATGTTTTCGAAATATATTTTCACCGGGATCAATTTACCTTTTTAGCCACAACTTTGGATCTAAATGATCAAATTTTTGCCATACCTGAAAATGAATAAGCGGATCGCTATCAATCCCCGCCTCGCCAACAACACCGAGAACGGTTCCGGCCACGATCGTTTCGCGCAGGTCAACAGCAATCTCATCAATATGTGTATAAACAGTGTAAAATCCATCTGTATGATTAACAATAATCAAATTCCCCCGGCCGCGTTGCCAGGTAATAGCTGTTACTTTGCCGCCCGCCACACTGCGCACGCTGCTCCCTAATTGAGCCTTAATATCAATACCTAAATTAGCTGTAACCGTTTTCAATACGGGGTGTTTGTACGAGCCATATTCGCGGATAATTTCCCCCGAAACCGGCCACGGAAGCGACCCTTTAAGCGATGCGAAATCAATTTCCTGAAAATCGGCCGGTATTTCTGCCAAGCCTGGCAAGCGCTGCAGCTGCTCGCGTTCTTCCTGTAATCTTTGCGCTTCAGATTCAGAAATAATTTTTTGAATTCGCTCGATGGCGGCCATATAATCTGCTACTTGCTGCCTGTAAACTTCTTTATTTTTTCGGATTTGTTTTAAAAGTTTCTGTTTCGATTGCCGGCTATTCTCAAGCTTTTTCTGGCTCAATTTGCGCTCAGCCAGACTGCGATTTTGCTTTTGAATTGTTAGCGCCACGTGTTTATCGGATGAATCAAGTTTGGCTTTTCGCGACCGGATTGAGGAGATGAGCTTCGCATCCATTTGGGCCAGACGTCGTTGATATTCTGCCCACAATAGCACCTGATTGACATTTTTTGCATTGACCAACAGTTCCAACGTTCCAATATGTCCGTTTTTATAAAGGCTGATCATCCTCTGAGCAAAAATTTCTTGCACTTTTTCCAATCGCTGCGTGAGCGTGTCCTTCTCTTTTTCCAGTGAGGCGCGCCGCTCTTTCTGCTTTGAGATATCATTCGACAGCTTGCCAACAAGGTTTTTGCTCAAACTTATCTTTTTATCAAGATTGTCAACCGTGCTGCTCGTCTTCTTTTCCCGGGTTGTTTGCTCGGCTAAACTTTTCTCCAGCCGGGCAATCGCATCTTTTAATTTTTCAAGTTCTGCCTCATCCCGGGACTGGGCAAAAACTGCACTTTGTAATATTAAAATTGAAATTACCAGCAATCGCATCATATTATATCTTTTAAAATCAACCGTTTTTGAAAACTTTTATTAGCATTTTCAATTGGGTAAAAACGTTGTATAGTAACTGAAATTCCACTCAAATGCAATTAAAAATTCATACCGACAGGCTGAATAATTGCCGATAAGTCTTGACAGCAGGCATCGAATTTGCTATATTTGCAGCCACATATAAAGTAAAGAATTCATTAAAGATACACCCTTTTATGCAACGATGTATCAATAACTTAACTTCATACCGGAATGATCTTGCAGCTATAAAACATTATAATTTTTTTGCTGTTTGTTAGCAGACTCCCGGTTTCTAAATCGATCAAAAGATAACGCCATTTATCCAACTCAATTTATGAATAACTTGAGACCGATCATTTATTAATTAAACACTTATGAAAAAAGACAGCCTCTGGGCAAATATTTTTGCGGATAAAACAAAAGACCGAAACGAGGTGATAAAAACCCTCAAGCTGGTACCGCTCTTTTCGCAATTAAATACATCCGAGCTAAAAGAATTTGAAAAAATTTCACATCAACGCTTCTTCAAAGCAGGCGAGCCTGTTTTTTGGGAAGGTGAGCCGGGTGTCGGCATGTATATCGTCAAGCTCGGCAGCGTCGCTGTCTGCAAAATCACCCCTGAAAAAGGCAAGGAAGAACTGGCCATTTTACGTCAGGGCGATTTTTTTGGTGAATTGGCACTCATCGATGAAGGGCCGCGGTCGGCCACCTGCATGGCTCATGAAAATGCGGAAATAATCGGCATTTTCCGCCCGGACCTGGTTAAACTACTCGCGCGCAAACCACGTCTCGGCAATAAATTTTTATTCCGCTTCGCTACCCTGCTCGGAAAAAGATTAATCGCGACCCACAAAGAAAACAAAGAGCTCCGGCTCCAGCTCGAAAAATCGAATATAATTATATAATGTCATCTTCCAATATAACCCAAGAATCAACTTCGCAGGATTTTACCTTTTCCCCCTGGAAAAACCCGGCCAATCTCAAACTCCTTTTTCCAATCGGCGCAGGAATAATTTCCCTGTTCCTCCTGAGTTTGTTCAGCACTCTTTTTTTCATCGCTTTACTCGCGCTCGTTTTAACATCCGTACTGAAGCCAATGGTTTTTCATCTTGAAAAAGAAGGAATTAACGCCTTTGGCGCTCTTGTCATGATATACGCATTGTTCCTGCTAATGCTTTTCGCATTGGTCATTTTTCTGGGTCCGGAAATAGCAGCCCAACTCCGGGCGATGGCACAATTATATAACAGCCTTGTCCAGGAAAGCGGGCGGCAGCATATTGCGGAGTTCATCACCTTTTTCGCATCAAAACTCGATTTTCTCAACTCGCCAGTTGTACAAAAACAACTGGTTCATCAGTATTTCACTGTATTCATTCGTTTTTTGCGCGGCGGAGTGCAATTTACAACCTCTATTTTATATTCAATTCCAAACGTGCTTGTGCTTGCACTGGCAGTTTTTCTACTTCTAAAAGACGGAGACCGGTTGCAGCGCCATTTTATTTCAACTGTGCCCAATCGATTTCTCGAATTCACTTGTTTTGCAACGGAGCACATCCAACATACTCTTTCCGCTTATTTGCGCCGTCAGTTTTATATCATATTTACCACGACGGTTTTTTACTCTCTTGCTTTTTATTGGCTTGGAATTCCGTTTTCGATTCTCGTGGGTTTTCTTGCAGGATTTGCCAGCGTGATCCCGTTTTTCGGACTTCTGATTGGCGCCGTACCGGTAGCATTGGTCGGGATTTATTCGTTTGATAACAATTCCATTTTATTTGTGTTGCTTGGATTGTTTGCCGCCATTCATTTTGTACAAACAGCTCTGTTCAAACAGAGTTCATTTCGCCTGCCTTTTAAGCTGCACCCACTTTACACATTAGTATTTCTTGTAGCCGGGTATGCTATCTGGGGAATGTGGGGTGTCTTTTTCGCTGTTCCGCTGGCTGTCTGTTTCATCTGCATAATCAAACAAATTGGCTGGGGAATGCAAAATTTTCATTTTTAAGGATTAAGCATGACTAAAAAAGAATTAGGTAAAAAAATAAAAGAGAAGTGCTATTTGACAGGCTCCTTTAAATTACGCTCCGGCTTGATTAGTGGTTTTTATTGGGACAAATACCGCTTTGAGAGCGATCCTGTTTTATTAAATGCCGTGGCTAGCCAAATGCAGGAATTGCTGCCTGTTAATTTCGACCGCCTCGCTGGTCTCGAATTGGGTGGTGTACCGATCGCGACAGAATTATCGCGGATTACCGGCAAACCGACTTTATTTGTGCGCAAAGAGGCTAAAACTTACGGCACCTGCAATTTAGCGGAAGGTGGTTTTGAAAACGGTGAGACGCTGGTGGTTGTCGAAGATGTGATCACAACGGCAGGGCAAGTATGTACATCGATAAACCAATTGCGTGCATTGGGATTTCAAATTGAGCATGTTGTTTGTGCCATCGACAGGCTCCAGGGTGGGGGCAAAAAAATTGCAGAATTGGGATGTGAATTGTCGGCTGTTTTTACGTTGGATGAGCTGGAATCATATTAATCTTTGTCGCGCCGTTTAAGAAACGGTATGAATTATCCAATAGCTTGGAATGAAATATTATTCAGGCAACAACTCTCACAAAGCCCACAGAGTTTTATTTTTAATATCTTTAAGTCATTCTCTGCGGCTCTCTGCGAGAGAATTATATCAGGCTATAAATCAACTTATAATTTAAACAGAGCCATCCTTATCAATCAATTCATGCTTCTACTGAAGAGAAGCAAAATTCATTTGAATAACTGTAATTGCTTGAAACTCCTACCGCAATAACCGCTCCCGGTTGTTCATTCCACGCAACGCTGCGAAGATAAACAGTCCACCGAGGACGAGCAATCCTATTCGGTTTTGCCATGTCCAGTCATACCAAACGGATGCGTCGATATTGTGGGGTACATCAAAAGGATTAAAAAATAAGGTGTAGCGGGTATCTTCCAAAGGTTCATGAAACGTAAACATAAAAAACAAAACAATCCCGGAAACCATGCCCGCCGCCAGGCCGCTGCGAAATTTTACCGCAAAATAAAACACCATTCCGGCGATAAAAAAGACGGGCACGTAGGCATGGAATGCCAGACTCCAGATTGGTAACTCCACAAAAAAGAAAAATCCGATCGAGCTTAATACAATCGCGAGAAGAAGAAATAAAACACATAAACTGCCGAAGCGAATGAGCCAGATTTTATAGCGCGATCCTGCCGTGGTAAATGTAATTTCCAACGTCCGGTTGTCTTTTTCCGATGATATCAAATTCATACATAAAAACACTGCAATCGCCGATAGCGGGAGCTGCACCAACATGTAAAATATAAAGTCCGGACGCATGCGGTCATAAATTTCATTTTGATAATTCACCACATAGAGAAAAATAATATAAGCTATCAAACCGAAAAGAAACCAGGCAAAACGATTTGAAAAAACAATCCGCGTATTCAGGCGAAAAACTTCCAAACTGACTTTTAGTCTTTGCAGGAAGTTTAACGCAAAAAATGGTGGTGTATTTTTATTAATTTCAGCCAAAAGCTGACGCATATCCAGTTGATTCATGGTCGCCTTATTTTTCTTTTTGCAGAAGATACAGGTAGGCATCTTCCAAATTGGGTTCCACCGACCGGGTCTGTATTTCTGCGGCGGGCTCAGAAATTGAGATGAAACGAACATAAATGCCATCGTTTGTTTTATTATGCTGGATCAGATTTAAAGATTGCTGCACCTCTGCAAACCGATCTTCAGAAATCATCGCCTCATAAACGAGGCCCCGGGCACGATTTTGCAGCTGTTCCGGTGATCCACGAAAAATAACACGACCGCCATTCAACACAGCAAGGTCCTTGCAGGTGCTGGAAATATCTTCGATAATATGCGTGCTAAAAACGACGATTCGTTCTTTTGCCAGTTCCGAAAGCAGGTTGCGAAAACGAATTCTTTCGCGAGGATCCAGTCCGGCCGTGGGTTCATCGACGACTATAATGGAGGGTAGATGCAACAAAGTCTGCGCAATGCCGACACGCTGTTTCATGCCGCCGGAAAATGTTTTGACTTTGTCGTTGCGCCGATCCCACAATCCCACACTTTGCAAAATATTCTCGATCCGCTGTTCGCGATCCTGTTTTTCGTAAATACCGTTCGTCAATGCATAATAATTAAGATATTCCTCTGGTGTCATGTTTTCATAAAGACCAAAATCCTGTGGAAGGTACCCGATTGAACCGTGAAATATCTCGCGGTGTTTGTCGAGGTCAAGTCCGTTGATTTTTATGCTGCCACGGTTCTGTTGCAGTACGCCGACGAGAATACGCATTAAGGTCGTTTTTCCAGCGCCATTCGGCCCAAGCAATCCAAACATCCCTTTTTGAATTTTCAGGTTTACACTGCGCAGCGCATGGACTTGCGGCTTCGGCGGTTTGATAAAAGGAAAGTTCTGAACGATGACATAAATCACGCGTTTAATCCGACGAAACCTGCCGCTGGGTAATTCAGGATTAATCTCGCCGACTTGTATTTTCATCGATATTTTATTCAGCCGCCACAGTAAAAGTGTGAAAACTAAAAAAACCACGGTCACCGGTATATGCTCGGTTCGCAGGAAAAAGTAGATTAAAAAAGACAAGACGAAGAGCGTCCCGCCACGCGATTGGTAGTTTTGATAAGTGAAAGGTGTTCTCTTTTCTTTATCCTGATATGCCGCACCGGAAATAAATTTAAAACGTGACGGAAAAGATGGACGATTTAAATGAAAACGCCAGCGATACCAATAGGGCCGGACACTAAACAAATAAAGCAGAGAGAGTATGCTCAGAATGGCAATCCAAAGTCCGGAGGTGAAAAAGAAATGAAGGTAAATTAAAAGTATACCGACAGCCACGACCCAAATCGTGCTGTTTTTAAGCGCATCCCGGCTTCCTGAAGGTTTCGTTTCAAACCGTACGTGTTCTTCGGATGTCTCACGTCGTCTGTTTTTCTGCCACTCACGAACAAGCCGTCCCGGGGTGCCATATATTTTTGTTAAATTGGATATTTCAATAGTCAGATTGGATGCTGCCAATCGGGCTTTTTCCTGCTTAATTCGCAGCATCGATTGCCCGGCATAAATTAAGCCCAGGATTGAAAACCAAACCGGTAAAACCAGAAGTGAAGTATAAAGTATGCTGTTATAATGCTGGAAATACCACAGCATTATTCCGTAGGTTATCACACTGGCGACAGCAACAAACGGCCAGCCAATATTTTTCAGCCATACACGAATTTGTTCAAATCCCACGTAAAGTACAGGAATAAACAGCAATGTCGAGAGGGCCGAAACCGTCAAACCACCGATGACCGTTAAAGCAAATGGAGGCCAAATTTCCAACTCCATTCCCTGTTTCAGTGCCAATGGAAAAACGCCAAGAACCGTTGTCACCGAAGTCATAATTATCGGACGCACCCTGCTCTGCCCGGCTATAATTATCGCTCGCTGCCAGGAATAATTATCGTGCGTCCGCAAAACAGCGATGCGGTCAAGTAATATAATACCGTTATTTACGACGATTCCGAGCAACACAATTAATCCGAGCAATGCCATTGGCGCACCACTTCCCAAAGTTAATGGTGTGCCTGTAATCGCAAGAGTAAAAAGTGCTCCGATAATCGCTGTCGGGATTGTTCCCAAAATCACAAATGGTCCGAAAAAGGACTCGAACTGCGCCGCAAGAAACATAAAAATAAGCAGTGTTCCGATTCCAAGCATCCAGTAATACGGTTGTCGAGATTCGTCTTCTTTTTCCTTTTCAAGTGTAAAACCCTTTGGCAGGCGCATGTCACGCACCAGGCGGTCGACCTGGCTTTCGGCTTGTTCAAGCCGCGTCTTCGCCTGCTCGGCAACCGTGCGAAAAGCGTAGGATATGCGAATCTCCCGCTCCTGATTGTGGCGCGAAATGCTGCCTTCCCCCTCATCTGTGCGGATTGTCGCCACCTCGCGTAACGGCACCAGTGCCCCCGTTGAATTCATAACCTTTAACTCGCTGACATCTTCGATCCGGGCTTCCTCAATGTTTTTATAGCGCAAGTTGATGTTAACTTCACCCTGTTCACCATTAAATGGAGTTTGTGAATTGGCGCCATTTTTACGCGTCGTCCAAATTGTTTGCATGATTTCGCGCATGCTCAATCCCCACATCGCCAGGCGGATTCTGTCACCGCGAATTTGCAATTCCGGCATGCCGCCGCGCCAGGCTGATCGAACGGATTCATCTTCGATATCTTGCTGATCTTTCAGTGTTTCTATGATTTGCCGATTCAACATTTGCAATTTTTGTAAATCATGGCCGCGTAACACCAATGCTTTTGACTCCCCACCCAGGAATCCACCCGCCATGCCTCGACCGGTACGGCCACCAAAACTGTTTTCTTTTTGGTCGAATGTTAGCTGTGTATCACGAAAACGCCTGTTCCATCGCTTTATTTTTTGTTTAATTTTGGAGAGATTTAACTCTTCTTCGCGTTCATTCGGTGGCTTAAAGTCCAAAGTAATTGACGCTTCCTCTTCCTGAATATTTGAGCGGAATTCATCAACATCCTTGAGCTCGGCAATATTTTTTTCCAGATTTTCAACAACCTCGTCTGTACGTGCCAACGTCGATCCCCGTGGCATTGTTATAAACGCTTCAATACGTTCTGGTGGCGGCGCCTCACCTTTGTCCATTATGAATATCACCCCGATGAACAAGCTTATGAGAAGCAGCAAAATGACCCCACTCACCGTGCGTATCCTGTGACGTAAAACAGACTTTAAGAAAATCCGATATATTTCAGCGGCACGGCTGTGTTTCGCACGATAATCCGGGGCAATTTTCAGAGAAAACCCGGCTAACAGCGGTATTATTGACAAGGCAACAACCAGTGAAACAGCCAGCGGGAAAATTATCGAAAGCGCTAACTCACGAATAAAAAGCTGTGCATCGCTTTCAATGAAAAGCACCGGGAGAAAAACGAGAATCGTGGTTCCTGTGGCTGCAAAAATCGACCGCGCCATTTCCTTGGTGCCGTCAAAAGCCGCCTGTTTTGCATTCTTTCCTTTTTGAAAATGGGAAAATATATTTTCCATCACCACAATGCCATTATCCACCAGCATGCCGATTGCCAGCGCCAGCCCGCACAAAGAAAGAATGTTTATTGAGAGGTTATAGCCGAACATCAGATTGAAAGTAACCAGCAACGATATAGGAATTGCTGCCATGAGAATCAAAACAAAGCGCACGTTGCGGAGAAAAAGGAATAATACGAGGAGTGCGAGAAATGCACCGGTTAGAGCCAGGCTTTTCACCCGGTCGATCGCCTCTTGAATAACTTGTGCCTGGTTAAATCCGACGACGAGTTCATAGCCAAGCGATTCCAGCTCAAGATTGAGAGTTTCTATTTGTTCCAACACAGCGCTCGCGACGGATAACATGTTGCTGGTGTTATCTTTCTGCACCATTATTCCAACGCTGGACTTGCCATTCACCCTGTAAATGCTGGTCTGTTCTTCCTGGCTGTAACCGATAGTTGCAACATCGCGCAAATAAACCGGCCCATCCGACCGGACGATGAGATTTTGCAACTCACGTAAATCATCAACCCGGCCATCCACGATAATATCCCACATTTTCCCCATTTCTACAATTCGCCCGGCCTGTTGTGGTTGCCTGTGGAACGCATTTATTTTCTGCTGAACCTGTAAAATCGAAATATTTCGCGCTTCACATTTATCTTTGTCAACTTCGATTCCGACATTTTTTCGTTGCCCGCCGCCAACGCGCACATTTACAATGCCGTCGACTTGTTCCAAACGAGGTCGCACACGACGCTCCGCTGTTTCACGCAAGGCTTCCAATGTGCTCTCACCGCGAATATTGAGCTGCATTAAATAGGATGATAAATCGGCTGAGTCGAAATGGTTTATGCGGACAGTGGATCCTGCGGGCAGTAGCTTTTGCACGGCATTTATTCGCTGCTGTAATTTGAGCAGCGTAAATTTCATATCAGTGCCGTGATTAAAGCTTATTTGAATTGAGGCAAATCCTGCCCCGGCGGAACTGTTTATATCGTGGACATTTTCGAGCTGGCTGATTTCGCCCTCGATCGGGATCACTAGATCGCGTTCAATTTGCAGCGGCGAGGCGCCCTGCAAACCGGCTCCGATAAACACCTCTGGCATTATAAATTCAGGCAAGAGTTGCACGGCCAGTTTATTCCACGAAATGACACCCAGTAGGCATAATCCAAGGGCAAGCATCGCAACAGTTACCGGTCTTTTTGATGAAAAAGAAATCATAATCTATCGTAAATTTTTAGTGATCATCATCTGATTACGTACATTTAATAAATATGTAATTCACACTCGCATGGGTGTCAAGCTAAGGTATCGATGTTTTTTTTAAGTCTAACTGCATATATCTCATAAGCCTACAACAAACAAGCATCCTGAGTGTTTCGCTTGCTTTTTAAGCGAAATGTATCGATGGATGCGTGATACGGTTATCGATGTCCAACCCCTCGATATGCCCTGAAAAATCACAGGGCTACTCGGGATGCTAACTGGTACATTTTTAAGATATCCACTTTTTAAATATCCTTATCTTGACACCCAGAGCCCAAGACCAGTGTGAGTAAAAGTGCACAAATGATTAATTCTACTCATTGCGCGCTTTTCCGCTCACGTGTTCGATGTCAATTTTTATCACAGCCGTTCGTTTCAGATGTTTTTCAAAATATTCTGCGGATGTATTGACCTGATCTGGCGCAAACCTTTTAATTAATGCTTCCAGTGGCTTGCGTTTTTCGTTGTTTGAGACTCTGGTTGCCACACCAAAAACAACAACACTTTCATAGTTTGTCGCCAGTTGCTCGGGTATAATTTTGTTCGCCCCGACGACACAAAACGACACCCTGCTGTTCATTCTGATATTATCAATTTTGTGGCCGTGCATTGCGGAATGAAAATATATGGAATTTCCAATTACGATATGATTTACTGGAATTCCGTAAGGTTGTCCAGATTCATCCGCGGTGGATAAAACACCATATTTTCCATCCTGCAAAATCTGCATGGCTGCTTTTTCATCGATGGCTCTATCCGATCTTCGAACCGGGCGAAAAGGCGTTTTTTTCTCTGGCATGAACTTTCCTGATTTATCAAAAAATTAAAAAGATGCTCAAAAGAAACACGAGAATTAAGGGCAGAATTATCGCAAGCCTGCGCAATCGTTTTCTCCTGTTCGCTTTTCTTTGTTCTTCGTTTATCCAATATCTCTCAGATGAATCTCTTTCTATATCCCCCTGACGCACCAATCGTTTTAACCGCTGCCGGAATATTGGATTTAATTTGGGAAATTCAATCGCTGTTTCCGATGAAATAGCTTGTGCTTTTTTTAACTTTTTTAGCACAACTTTATCTGAAAGAGCAATTAAAAGAGTCAACAACGATCCAACTATTCCAGCAATTTCTGATGAATTTTCCATTCCGAATTTTCCTGATTGTTTGCTTGAGCTATCGTGATTTATAATATTAATCTGTGCTTGTATAATTCCTGATCATTCTTTTTTTCTATCGATTAAATCGTAGACAACCGGAATAATTAATAACGTCAAAATGGTTGAAGTCACCAATCCGCCAATCACAGCGATGGCCATTGGTGCACGCAATCGAGCGCCCTCACCAAGCCCGATCGTTAGCGGTAACAAAGCAAGAATTGTCGTTGCGCTCGTCATCACAATTGGCCGCAACCGGTTCCGACCAGCAAGCAGGAGGGCTTCTTTTCTTTTCATACCATCAATTCGCAACCGGTTGACATAATCAACCAGCACGATCGAATCATTGGCCGCGATTCCTGCCAGCATTATTATTCCGATATAAGCCATCACGCTGAATGGTTCACCAACGAGAAAAAAGGCATAGACAACGCCAACTCCGGCCAGTGGCAGCGTCAATAAAATTGTAAATGGATGCAAAAAACTTTCGAATAATGAGGCCAGTGTCATGTAAACGAGGATGATCGACAGTAAAAGGGCAAATTGCAACTGATTGAAAGATTCCTGGCGCGCGGCTTCTTCGCCTCCAAATCGCAGCTCATAGCCTGGCTTTAGCCCAATATTTTGTAAAATATTGTTCACGCGAGAAACGGCATCGCTTAAATGTACGCCTTTTTTTAACTGGGCGGTGACATAGGCAACCCGTGACTGATTATTGCGTTTGATTTCTTTCGGCCCTTCGCCCATTTCAAAATGTGTGATATCTTTCAGGCGCAGCTCTGTCCCATCAGGCGATTTGATGGTTAAGTTTTGCAATTCATGCAAGGTTGATTTATCGTACAAAACACGAATATCCCGTTGCACGCCCTGATTATAAAATGTCGTTGCCACCTCTCCGGCCAACCTGTTTCGGACTACCGAAGTCACTTGTGCCACATCGAGATTAAAACTGGCTGCCAGTAAACGGTCGATTTTTAGCTTGATTTCCGGACGCCCAACCTGAAAACTGGTTTCGATGGATTGCAGCATATTGAGGTCTTTTAACGCTTTTTCAAGTTGCTCGCTTGTTTCGCGCAGTCCATCGAGTTCCTGTCCCCGAACTTGCACCACAATCGGTGCGCTGCCAGCACCGAGAATTTGCTGAAATCCGGTTTCGCGAATCTTGAAATTTGTCGCAACATCCGGGAGAGACAAAACAGGACGCAGCAATCGAATCGCCTCAACCGGTGTTATTTTTTCTGCTTCTTTAGCCAGGTTTATGATAATCGAAGCTCGGTGTTCGCCTGATTCTGCTGCATCTGTTATAAGACTTTGCACTGTTCGAACATTGACTGTTGAATAAATATTTTCAAAATTTGAACCCAATGTTTGCCGCACGCGCGACTCCGCAGAAGCGAGCACAACCGACGTGTGTTCGAGCGGTGTTCCCGGATTTAAATCGAGATCGATTTGAACTTGATTTTCCTGACTGCGCGGTACAAATTCGGAGCCGATTGTCGGCAGCAATAAAATTGCCGAGCCCAACAAAATCATCGCAATGACAACAACCATTCCGCGATTATTCAGCGCACGCTGCAGCAATCTTTCGTAAAATGGAAATCGCAGCTCCCGCGCTGCAAATACCACCGACTCCTGTTTTTTGAACAATCGCGAAGCGAGAACCGGAATGAGCAAAAAGGCGATGAGCAGCGAAGAAAGCAGTGAAAACGCGACAACCCAGGCTTGTTCACGAAAAAGTTCCGCCGCCACGCCGCGCACAAAAACAATTGGCAAAAATACGATAATTGTCGTTAAAGTGCTGGCTACAATCGCGACACCAACCTCATTCGTTCCATTGATTGCGGCCTCGTCAGCGGATTCACCCTTTGCTTTATGGCGAAATATATTTTCGATAACCACAATAGCATTATCTACCAGCATCCCGGCGCCCAGAGCCAGACCGCCGAGGGTCATTACATTTAAAGTAAGATTTTGAAAGTACATCAGCGTGAAGGTGGCGAGAATTGACAACGGAATCGCCAGGCTCACGATAACCGTAACACCGAACTGCCGCAAAAATCCAAACAGCACCAATACTGCGAGAACAATCCCCAGAATCGCCGTGGTTTTAACTTCGCCGATTGCGCTGTTTATAAATCGAGCCTGACTATTGATGCGGGTAAATTGCAAACCGGCCATTTCCGATTGCATTTGAGCGATTGTTTCATCGATCGCCTGCGAGACAAGCACCGTGTTATCTTGCGCTTCTTTGTATAAATAAAGCCCGACAGCCTCGCGGCCATTCAGGCGAACAATGTCGCTACGCTCTTGCGGAATGTAATTGATTTCGGCAACATAGGAGAGAAAAACAGGCGTTTTATCATTTGAAAACTGGCGGCTCGTTTGCAGACTGCCAGCTGAATCCTGATTAGCGGATTTATAGCCTACAACTGTGGCGCCTACATCCTCGATCGAGGCAAATTCTCCGATGCCTTTTATGAGATATGAAGTTCCCTCCTGTTCGAGTTTTCCGCCGGAGGCATTGGCGTTGGCTTCTTTTAATTTGTTGATAATCGTGCCAGCCGTCAATCCATAGGCTTGCAGCAGATAATCATCGAGTTTAATCTGAATTTCGCGTTTGATTCCGCCAAATGTTTGCACACGGGCAACCCCATCCAAACGCTCGAGATTGCGTTTTATCACATTCTCGGCGATTCGGCGCAACTCATCAAGATCGTGCTCGCCGTGCGACTGGACAGCATAAATTGCAATCGGCTCCTGTTGCGGATCGTAGCGCGCGATGGTGATATCATCGACATCCGGCTCAGATTCGAAGCGGGTCACCTTCTTTTGCACATCCAGCAGGGCAAAATCCATATCCGTGCCCCAACTGAAAGTTACCGTGGCAATCAATCGGCCGAGACTGCAGGTCGTTTGCACATCGACGACGCGGCTGATGGTACCAAGCTCTCCCTCAATCTGGCGGCCAAACTTGTGCTCCATTTCCAATGGCGATTTTTCTCCAGATCGCAGCTCGATAACAATCCGTGGATTATAAATTGCGGGCAGGAGATCGGTGCCCAGTCGATCTAATGAAATCAAGCCAAGGAGACAGATTCCGAGCATAATCATCGCTACGGTGACAGGATATTTTACAGAGAATTTAGATAAATTAAACATAGTTTACCGGTTAAAATTAGAGTAGCAGCCTTCTTTTTGTGGATGTCGCCTATACTTTAATAAACGTTTTCTAAGCCAATAAATTACTCGATTACCCGCACTTTCGATTTATCCCGCAACGTCTCGTGGCCTTTAACGATGAGGCGATCCCCCTCACTCAAGCCCTCTGTTATCTCTATTAAATCACGTGTTTCAATTCCTGTCGTCACCTCAAGCCGGCTGGCGACAATACCATTGACGATGAAAACGCGCTGCTGGTTATTCCGCGTCAAAACCGCATATTTGGGCACGACAAGGGCGTCCTGTTTTTCTTCCACAATCAGGTCCGCCTTGACGAACATGCCCGGGCGCAACAAACGATCGGGATTATCAACTTCGATGAGCACGGTGAAAGTACGCGTCTGCGGGCTGATTGTCGGATCGATTGAAACGATTCGACCACTAAAAATTTCATCTTCCATCGAATAATTTGAAATCTCCACACGTGCACCGCCGGCAATGCGCCCCAAGTCCGAATTTGGTAAATTGACCTCAACGATGCACTCCGCGTAATCCGTAATTGTGCACACTTTAAATCCCGGCTTGATGCGGGTGTTGATATAAATCGATTGCAAGTTGGCAATAAATCCGGTTTTTGGTGCACGCAATTGCAACTTGTTCTGGCTGAGCAAAGCTGAATCATAATTTAAACGGGCATCGAGGGCCGCGCGTTTTGCCAAATTAAGCTCTTTTTCCGTCACCCCCCCTTCATTGAACAACGCTTTCTGCTTGGCTAATTCACCCTCCGCATCTTCCATCGCCATTTTTTTTGATTCGACGCGCGTCGTCAGCAGGTGTTCCGGGTTTTCGAGCGTGGCAATGATTTCGCCTTCATTTACGCGCACGCCATTTTTATATTTTTGCAGGATGGCCGGAGAAAAGTGTAAAATGCCATCGACTTCTGCCAACAAATTCTGTTCGAATTTTGCCTTTAACGTCCCAGTGGCGGAAATGCTGCTGGCAATTTGTTGCTTTGTCACTTTCATCGCGCTCACTGGAATCGTTAAATCCGCAGCCGATCGATCATCACTTTCATCACAACCCACGATAAAAATGAACAACGATGCAACGATCCATAAATTTATACTAGCGGGCTTTCTCATTAATTCTCCACAGATCTTTTATGCTTGGGGATTTTTATTATTGAAATTTTAATGGTAACTTTTTAATCATCTTCAACCGGGACATCAACAAACACGCGCTCATTTTTTTCGAAGTCCCACAAAGTTTTACGGCGCAAATCCGCCAGCGTTTGTTTGTAATCGATAATGGCATTCAAATAGTTGCTTCGCGCCGTGGTGAGCCGGGTTTGCTCGAGTGCCAATCCCTGGCTTGAAAGGTCGCCATTTTCGAATTTTAACAGTGAAATGCGATAATTTTTTTGTGCTAATTCCTCACTCCGTTTGGTAATTTGTACCCTTTTATCCGCCGATTTTAAATTGCGCACTGCAGTACGAATTTCTATTTTGATGGTTTTAATACGATCGGCCTGAGCCAATCTCCTGCTTTGCAGGGAAGCGCGTTGCGCTTGTACTGAAAACGCGTTTCGACTCCAGTCCCAAAGTGGCACTGTCAGCGAGACGACTACAGACCGGTCATCATTAAAATCTTGAAAGGCCATATTGAGTTCATCTGCCCGATTGCGCAAACCATAGCGTGCGAAAAGCTGTCCTTTAATTTCACGTTGTGCATCTGTTTCAAGCACGCTCATTTGGCCCAATTGAACCGAAATTTCATCGGAACGCAGTTCTGTTCGATAATCGAGCGCTTTTTTTATAGCTTCGTCCAAATTGATATCTGCAGATTCATATTCCAAACTTGCGACAACACGCACTTCCTCCATGATGTCGAGTCCAATCAGATTTTTAAAATTGTCCTGATTTTGTTCGAGCAGCGCCTCGCTTGTTGAGAGCGTATTTTGCGCATTGGCCAAATCGATTTCCAGGCGTAAAACATCAACTTCTGCCAGTAAACCTGCCTGCTGTTTCATGCGGCCGATATTGTAGGCATTCTCCGATTGTTCCACCTGTGAGTTGTCAATTCCAACTTGCCGTTGCGCTTTGAAAAGATTAAAAAATCCGGTTGTGATGTTGTAAATTAAATCGAGCTGATTGCGGCTATAACTTGCGGTGGATTCTTCCAAATTAAGTTCCGCCTGCAGCACCCCGGTTTTCAACCGGTTGTAGGTAAAAAGCGGTTGCCGGTATTGCAGAGTCAAATTGGGACTATAACTTGTGCCTTCATCTGATCCCAACAATGAATTGGATAAATTTTGATTAAACCGCTCCATGCTGCCGACCAGCGAAAATGTCCCGTCCAGCAACGGAATTGGTTGGTTGACATACAAATCACCCTGAAAAGTAATATTATCCTGCTGTGAAAATGTAAATCCACCGGTAATATTTGGAATTTTCTGTTCGGTTCGCTGGTAGTTTGGCAAGCTGGAAAATACAATTTCGCTATTGCTTTTATAACTCGCCCGCGCCGATTTTAAACTCATTTGCGATTGAATAAGCGATTGTTTGAGTTGCTTGACCTGCGTGCTTTTACTCAAAGCGATAGAAATACTTTGATCCAGTGTTAATTGCCGCGGGGTCTGGGCCGTAATTACCGGGACAAAATATAAAATGCACCCTACAATCAATAGTATTAATTTCATAAATTGAGTCGAACTAAAATTCATCTTTTCCATCCCGATTAAAAAAATTGAAAACTACATCGCTGATGATTATTGATTAATAGTAGAATTATAGCCTGTTGTGCAAAATAGATAAAGATTAAGTTGATTATTATCATTTATGGTATATTTCTCGTTTTCGTCATTCCCAAATGTTTCTATTGGGAATCCATGCTCACAATATTGTGGATTCCGGCTAAAAGATTGCCGGAATGACATGCAAAGATGTGTTAAAGAACGATACAATTGAATTTTGCACAACAAATTAGAATATTAATTAAAATTTAAGATCAACATTTTATACTTCTCGCGCCGCCCTGATAAAATAATCCTTCCAGTATCCTGCTTTTTTATTTGATGGATTTTCAAAAAGCGCATAACCTTTTTTAATGTGGCCCTTGCCAAAATATTTTAATGGTACTGCTTCACCGCTCAAAAGAAGCTGATTTATTTCCCGGTCTGATAGTTTAAAAGCCATGCCTGCCGGTGACCAGGACGCGCATATTGTTTTGTTAACATAAAACGCCGCACCGCTGAAAAAATGCCTGATTTCTATCGGTTGAGTAATCTCTTTCTCTAATTTTAGTTCTTCAACGAGCTGCGATAATTTTTCAAAATATTCTTTAGCCATACCTAACCTGATCTATTCATAAACTGATAAAAATGTGCCTGGCACTTCTACAAGTTATGAAAGCCCTTAAAAGCTACTTTGTTTAGTTAAATTTATAAAAATCAACTAAGTGCCAGGCACATCCACTGCGCTTTATGAATAATTCAGGCTAAGTACTTAATAGCATCCTTTTAGTTTACAAATTCCCAGCGAATTGCGTCAGCGATCAACCGGCCGTTTCCCTCATCGATAATCTCCACAATGGCCGGTTTGCCTTTCTCAAAGTAAAACTGTCCCATCGGCAGCCAGTCATCACTGGTTTGAGCCGGTCGCAATTTTATCTTCTGTTCACCATCCGCCGCGTAAATTTTCAAGATCAATTCATCCACAAAATGGCGGGGATGCAAAAACCACGTTTTGCCATAAGGCAGCCTGTAACTCAAGGAATAGGAGCCCGTTTTCGGGATTTCTGCTTCCCAGCGTGCCGGGTATTCGCCGGATCCGCCACGTTTAAAATGCCAACTCAGGTAATAATCACCAAAAGCAACATCATCTATTCGTGCTTGCCACGATTTGCCTTTGAGAGCAGGACGAAAATATTTGGATTCATTTTGAACCGGAGCAGAAAACTTTTCACTTTGATCGTCGAGCACAAAATTTAACGAATCGCTCAAAGAGTGCTTGATTACAAAAGAGGTGTCCACCGGCTGCTTGCGCAAAAGCCCTTCTTTAATTCGAATTGCTTTTTTTATTTTTCCGCGATTGCGCGCATAATATGGATACAGCTCAATTTCTTTTGGCTGCGCATAAACCGGGAACAAGATTTCTTTTTCCTCAAAACTGTTCAGATATACTTTTTTCCAGGTATCATCCCCTTTTAACCTGCACAACAAGCGCACGAACCCTGCGCCCTCTTCCCCATTGCGCACTTTCACTTTGATCTGATAGCCCATTTTTATATTTTTCGATCCTCGCGGTTTGAGCTTTTGTGCCTCTGCTGAGATAATTTTATACCCCGGATATGTTTTCTTATCAAACCATGTTTCGAAGAAATCTGACTCGACTGAAGCGGGGCCATTCTGCACCATTTCGAGCAAATTTTCACGGGTGACCGGTTTGTAACGATATTGTTTGACCAATTCCTGAATTCCTTTTTGCCACTGCTCCTCGCCGACAAGATTGCGCAGCATTTCCAAAATTTGCGGTGATTTAAAATCGACAGCAGCGCGATACAACCCACCCTTTCCCTGCGGTTTTAATTGCGACAACGGCACTTGTTCCAGTATTTGGATGAGTGAATCGAGGTTGACATCGTAGCGTCGACGAATGGCCCAACCAGAATTGAAATTGCGCAATTCATCGAAACTACTGAAGCGCCGCTTACTGCTTTTAGGGAAGAAAGTATCATATATCCGCTTCTCACACAACTCGAAGTACTGGACTTCCAGCGCTCGAGCCAGCACCGGATTGCGAATATCCATTTGAAAATGCAGGTGATTTTTCAATGGTGAATTCAGCGTTCCATCCCCGCGCCAGAAATTGGAGGGAATAAGATAATCGAGCATAAAATCGATAAAAACATCACGTTTTATTTTTTGAGGGCTATCATCCTGCCCGCGCCTTTTGGCACGTTTTGTTCGATTCTCTATTTCTTTTTTAATATTTCGCCCGGTAATTTCTGTCTCATCAATCATAATAATTCCAGGCTGCAGCAGGGTATTCTGCACCCCCGACTCTGTGAGATAAATTTGCATTTGAGTTGGACTCTCGACGAATGCAAGTCGTGGATAGGGATAAGGCAGGCCGGTAATGGTTTCAATTTCATCGAACATGGTTTCGATTGCCTCAAAACAGGTGTCAGCAATTTCTTCGAATTCTTTTATGTCCGGTAAATGCGGCGCGTAAAAATACAATTCAATGTCCATTTGGCGAAACGATCGCGATAATTTTTCATACGGGCCTGCATTCAAAGAAAATCCCGGCACCGGTTTCTCGACGATAAATTCCTTGCCACTCCCGTCATTGTTCAACGGTTTGCCCTGGGTAATATATTGCAAATTGCCCGGGCCCAAAATATTAAAACGGGCTGTCGCAAAGTTTAAGGGCCGGCTTGCGCTGTGACTAAAACCAAAGCTAACTCCCGGAACCGGATACCAGCCGATTTCCATGGGCAAAAAGACATAATTTTTATCAATCCAGGCTGAGATGGAGCTTTTTAAAAAGGGTCCTTCCCGCTTGGAAATGAGATCATCCTGCTCTGGTAATCGATCGAGCATAAAACTTCGTTCATCCGGTTTGCCTGCATAAGTCACATTAATTTTCAAGCTGTCACCGCTCTGCAGTGGGACGGGCAGGTCGACTGACAGCACATTTTTATCATGTTGAAATGTGCGTTCATTTCCATTTGCCGCACGGACAGATTGCACCCGGAATCCCTGGTTTAAAGAAAAGTTTAAAACATCCAATGCAGCTTCGTTTGGATTTTTTACGGTGAGTTCTATCTGCGCTTTCAAGGGATATTGGTTTTGAAAAATTTCCAGATTAAAGTTATAGTTGGTTACCTGGCAAAGAAGATCATCGTTTTTGTTTTTTTGGTAGGCTCGCGCCTCATCCGCCCATATATTTTTTTTGTTTTCAATTTGAACGACATTGACAACAACCGCAAAAGCAGCGATAGATAAAACGATTCCCGCACCAAAGATAATGCGGTGCAGCCATTGATTTTGCCGCGGTCGGGGAAATAGTACGATTGAAAATGCAAGAAGTGCGAATGCAAATAAAGTGTAAAATATGCGTTGTGAAATCAGATATTCAAGATCCGCAAAACCGATAAGATCGCTGGCAAAAAGAGGTGCGAAAAAACAACCGTAATCGAAAAAACCCAGATAATTATTGTGAAAATAAAAGAAGATGGAAGCAACATAGCCGATGGGCACAATGATAGCCAGTGCCTGGATCCGCAATAAACTGACCAGGAAAAACACCAGTGAGGTCATAAATAAAATAGATGGAATTGTCGCAATAAAAATATATTCGAATGCCGGTTGCAATCCAATACTGGCATCAACAAAGTACCATTTAAAAACACGGCCAATACTGGCGAGCAAAATCAGAGCAATATTCAGATAAATTACGGAGCTAACAACACCCCAATATTTTCCAACCACCCAGCTCGCGGTGTTAACGGGCCTGGAATACATCACCTCATCCAGCCGTGCCCGGGCTTCGGTTTTTCGAAAATCACTGGCGATAAAAACGATTAAAATAGCCTGCAAAAAACTGAATAAGTACATCGCCAGAAGCGCATCTGTTCCCTGAAGCAAAAACTCACCCGGAGGATTGTTTCCAAAAATAGTTGCCATCGTTGTCCCGAAAATAAAAAGGGCAACGATGAGCAAACCAATTCCCGACAAAACCAGAAATTTCGCCGTCCGGAAGATCAACAATCTTTCGGCACGCGCAATTGCCAGAATGTGTTTAAAGGATTCTTTCACTTATTTTCCAATAAAAAATCAAGAAATGTCGAACGATTCAGGCTGTTGTTTCCTGCAATAAATCTTCGTCAATCCGCTCACCTGTATGTTCTTCCATAAAATTCATATACGCATCTTCCAAATTGGCATCAACAGGTTCAAAATTAAAACCTGGTACCGGATTTCCTACAACCCTCATTTGTAAAAAACCCTGAGCCGGAATAGTGGATATGATTTGCATTTTCGCTGCAATTTCCGAATAGGCCTTTTCTGGGCACTCAACCAGCCAGGCTTTTGATTTGGCTTTTTTAATTAATGCGCCCGGGGTACCACGGTATACTATTTTTCCCTGAGAAAGAATGGCCAGGTCATCACATGTGCTGGAAATATCGCCAACGATGTGCGTACTCAAAAGTATGACTTTCTTTTTCCCAATGGTCGCCAAAACGTTTCGAAATCGAATTCGTTCTTCCGGATCCAAACCAACCGTCGGTTCATCAACAATAAGTAAATTGGGATCATGAATCAATGCTTGTGCAACGCCCAGGCGGCGCAACATGCCACCCGAATATGTTTTTACTTTCCGGTCGCGTACGGCATCCAGCGCAACATCCTTCAAGGTCAACATTACCCGGTCGTGGACTTCTTTGCGCGTGATGCCATTCAATTGGGCAACATATGCGAGAAATTCATAGCCGCTCATCTGCGGATAAACACCAAAAAATTGTGGCAAATATCCCAACGATTTACGAATGGTTTTTCGTTGCAGGCTGATATCGCGTCCATCGATAATGATATCGCCGGATGTCTGTATTTCGAGCGTGGCCAATATTTTCATCAGCGTGCTTTTTCCGGCTCCGTTTGGCCCGAGCAACCCAAACATCCCCGTCTCAACCTTCAGATTTACATCCCGTAACGCTTGTACCCCGCCTTTGTAGGTTTTGTTGAGGTTTTTAATATCGATTATCATGAATTTATACTACTTAAAATCACGCTGATTGTTACATCCATTTTATTTGTTGCTTGTTTAACCTCGATTGTTCATTAACCGAGGAAGATGTGCCGGGCACTTATTTGTTTATTTGCCAAGACCACAAAAAATTATTTGCAACTTTATATTAATAAAATCAGATAAGTGCCCGGCACATCTAACAATACAGGATAACAAGTTCCTCTTTGTAATGCAACACATTATCATCTCACCCCCTGATCTAAATTTCTGTTTTTTGATTCTCTAATTGTCCACAAAAAACTATCACAGTGATTGGTCATTATCGCTTATTCACGTGCACAAGCTCTTTTTTCTGTCTTGCAGGACGATAATTCTTTTAACTGAATTATCATGGCTACGGAATAAAAATTAATGCGAATGATCTGGATAAATATTTGTCTCTTAATGCTGTTTGGCGCTATTGAGGCATTGGCACAATCAAAATCTCTGTTAATAAATCAAACTACTGAGCAGAAAAAAAATCGGTGGGAACAAAACGAAGTCATGCTTTTGAGCCTGTATTGGCTCGGATCGATAATAGATGCCGGGCAAACTATTTATGGACTGGATCATGGTGCTGTTGAACTCAATCCCGTATTAGGCAAGAAACCGGGGAAAATTAAAATTTATAGCGTGAAGTTGGCGTTGGGGACTTTGGCCACATCGCTCTGCCATTATAGCCCGTCAAAAGATCGAAAATTCATGCTCGCTTTGGTGAACACAATTCAATGGAGCGCTGTTCTCTGGAACGGAAAATATGCCGGGGTTGGATTGCGATTGCAATTTTAAATACAAGCCGAGGTGCGCAAATTTTTATTATTCAAATTGCGCCTGATCATAAATTTTTTTCAACAAGGTCACTTCAGCAGCGGTGATTTCTTTCCCACGCCTTTTCATCGCTATTTTGGCCGTTTCAATCGCTTTGTCAAAATTATATTTTTCGGTAGAATTTATGCCACCCCAGGTAAATGAAGGAATATGCTTTGGTGAAAATCCAGCGCCGAAAACATTTGCCATAACTCCAACAGTCACCCCGGTGTTAAACATCGTGTTAATCCCGCTTTTGGCATGATCCCCCATAAATAATCCGGCAAATATTGACTGGCTGTCCACATCTCTGCCGTTCACATGAACTTTGATGGTGCTGTAATTATTTTTTAAATTGCTGTTATTGGTATCTGCGCCCAGGTTTACCCATTCTCCGAGATAGGCATGCCCCAAAAATCCTTCATGTGGTTTGTTGCTGTTCGCCTGAATAATGGCGGTCTCAATTTCTCCACCAACTTTACATAAGCCTCCAATGCTCGTTCCCCCATAAATTCTTGTTCCCGCTTTTACTACGGAACTGGAGCCAATAAATACCGGTCCTTGAATTATGGAATTGGACATAATTAATGCGCCTTTTGAAATATAAATGGGCCCATCTTCCGCATTGAGCACAACTCCCGGGTGCACAACCGCTCCGGGTGCAATATAAACATCCTTTTCATTGAGAACTGAGACATTGGGGGAAATATTGCCGAGCAATTTCGCCCCGTATTGTATAAATGAAAAATCACTGGTGATTTGTTCGGCGCACGTATTGACCAAATCCCATAAATATTTTATCCACTGACCCTGCAAATCCATTTTGGCAAATTTTTTACATCTTTGTTCGTTTAGCCCCGCATTATCCGCGATTAAGTCATCTTTCAAGTCTTTACTTCGCACGAAGGCGCCGGCAATTTTACCATCCGCCATAAATACCGTGCTTTTCTCCAGTCCTGCCGGGAAAGGTGAATTGCTCAGGAACCGGCTATTGATAAAGTAGGCATCTTTTTGGGGTAGCGAATTAATCAGGGCGTTTTCATGCTTTTCGTGCAGGATATCAACCAGCATGTCGCGAACAAAATAGTGAACACGTGATCCCGGAAAAAACCGGACGATTTTTTCTTTCAAGCTAAAAATTCCGCTGCGTAAATCAAAAGCTGGCCGCGTGAGAGAAAGCGGATAGAGATTTTCCACTTCATTATCTTCAAATATGCATAAATCTGATGGCATTCTTTTCTCCAGAATAAAACCGTATTTTAACGCCCCGGCCAGGAAATTTTTCCTAAAATAACTTTTCGCCGCGCACCCGTCACCTCAGGAAAATTAGCAGGTTCCCCCCGCAAACAAGCGAGGCCGAGCGCTGCAAATCCAACCGCTTCTTTAGCATCGCCAGAAATTCCCAAATTGCTAAAATCGTAAACTTTTTTTGTTTTTAGATCGGCTTGTAACATCGCTATAAGCGTTTTATTGTGCCAGCCACCTCCACTGACAAATATTTCAACGTTTCGAGTCGGATCAATCTCTCTCTGGATGGCCTGTGCAATTGTTTTGGAAGTCAATGCGGTTGCTGTTGCCAAAAGATCGGTGGCGTTTATCACTTTACTTTGCGCCTCGGAAATCAATTTTTCAGAATAATGCGCCCCAAACTTCTCCCTTCCCGTCGATTTGGGACCCGGCTGCGCGAAAAAAGGCTCGTTCAGAAGTTCATGCAACAGGCTGGAATTTACGGTGCCGTTTTTGGCAATATTTCCGTTTTTGTCATAGGGGCATGAAAAAAAATGCTCGCATAAGTAGTCGATGATCATATTGCCGGGGCCTGTGTCATAGGCAATAATTTTTTTATTGTCCCCGGTCGACGGCACAATTGTAAAATTTGCTATTCCCCCAATATTTAGTAGAATGCGGTCATTTTGCGGATGGGAAAAATATTTTTGATCAAAAAACGGAATCAAGGGCGCCCCCTCACCACCTGCGGCCATGTCCGCATGACGAAATTCGCTAACAGTCAAAATGCCTGTTTTCTCTGCGATGACACCGGCTTCTCCCAGTTGCAGGGTTCCACCGTGTGGAAGCGAATTCGAATGATTAAACTCAGGTGTGTGGTAAACTGTTTGTCCGTGGGAGCCAATGAAATCAACCTGAACATTCGTTTCCTGCATTGCATTTTGAACAACCCCAGCAAACTCCTCCCCCAAAGACCAGTGTAAACGTGTTAAAATTTCCAGGTTGATCGTTGGGTTGTCACGTAATTCTGTTAAATATTTGTTGATACGCTGAGAAAATGGAGATGTTGAAAAATAGAGCAAATCGAGCTTGTTTTTTGAAAACCGCACCAGTGCAACATCGATTCCATCGAAAGAGGTGCCCGCCATTAAACCTGCACCTGTTATCTCATTTTTCGTTTGCCAAAATTTTGAATCAAGCATTGTTCGGTTGGCTTTTTTTTACAGTTTTGGCAGACGTGATTAAATTTTTCATAAATAAACTTCCGGGTTTGGGTTGTGCGAGTAATACAGCGCCAATTTCTGCCGGGAACAACGGCTCTTTCACTTCAATTTTACAGGCTGCTTCCATCCAACATTGCTGCATTGCAGGCAACAGCATTTTTTTGCTTTTGAAGATGTTCCCAAGGAGAGCAAGTTGAATTTTCTTTTCCTTGTCCAGCCGGGGAGCCAATGCAATGATATGTTCGGCCAATCGTTTGGCCGCGTCAGCGACAATTTTTTCAGCAACCTTGTCACCCCTTTGAGCAGCTGCAAATACGAAGCGGGCAAATTGTGCCAAAGCGCCGCGTGTTGTATAATTTACATAAATTTCCGGGACAGCTTCATTAATTTCTGATACTTTGAAATACTTTTCGAGCTGTGGACGTAAAATCGTTTTTTCACCGCGCCCGTCCCAATCTTCCAACGCCGCTGCGATGCCATTTCTGCCAATATCAAATCCCGCACCTTCACCACCGAGCAAATATCCCCAACCTCCGGCGCGAAATATCTCACCGCCCGTATTTTTTCCGTAGGCAATCGAGCCGGTTCCAGCGATTAAAATGGCCCCGGGTTCACCGGCAAAGGCTCCTTCGAGCGCCGTTGCAGCATCACTCACAGCCATTATCTTCTCGGCAATTTTTGTTTCTTCAAGCAATTTTTTTATACGAACCCGCGGTTTCTCACTGCCCAAACCTGACAAACCTGCTACCACGGCCGCCGGTTTTTCGTGCGAGATACCGGCTTTTTCTTTTAAGCTTTCAACGAGCGTACAAATTCTTTCTATTATGACCGGCTCTTCTTTTTGAATATAATTTGTCGGCCCTGTCTCGCCGAGTGCTCGTATATTTCCCTCACTGTTAATCAAGCATCCTGAGGACTTTGTCCCACCTCCATCAATGCCGATAAAATATTTATTCTTTTCCATTTTTCCTATTCTCGAAGAATGCCGTTGTAATTTTAACCGGAACATTCCTGCTTAAACTGAATATAAAATACATTAATTTTCATTTTTCATTGCGAATATAAATATTGATGAACAGGATTATTAAGATAATTTTTGCGATATCCCATATAAGAAAATAGGCACATCCAGTTATCAAAGCCTGATAGAACGACAACCCTGTGCCGAGATAAAACTGGCTGATCAAGTACAGATAGGTTACACCCGGTATATAAATTACCACAAACCCGGCAGCACATGCCAAAACAATTCGCTTTGAAGATCGACTTTTCAGATTTTGCAACGCCCGGGCAAATGGGATTTCGTTTTCTGATCCATGCACAATTTTACCGATGACAAAAGCGCTAAACACAAATCCGATGAGGTAGCCGAATGTCGGTTTTAAAACATAAAAAAGACCGCCGCCCTCAACAAAAACCGGCACACCAATTAAACCGATAAACAGATACAAAAGCTGGCTGATTGCGCCATATCTGGAGCCCAAAAGCAAGCCGGCTAATACAACAAAAAATGTTTGCAGCGAGATTGGAACCGGAGGAAGCGGAATTTTAATATAGGCTCCGATTGCCGTAAGCGCAGCGAAGAGCGCAGCCGGAATCAGAAATCGTATTTTATTATTTGCGGTCATTTTATTTTCTAATTTTCACTATTTTACCGGGATAAAAATTGCCTGATATTACAAATTTGCACGTCGAATGTCAATTGCTTTCCCATTGCATAACTTTCGCAAAATAGCTATATTTAAAATTCTCTTTTCGCCATTGACGGCTTCTTCAAATTAAAATCTTCATCGAATGCGCAATTATAATATGACATATCAAAATAATCCGAATCGAATATATCCCGGCTCGCTCATTTTTCTTCTATTACTTTTATTCAGTCTTCCTGCTAATTCCCGGGCGAATGATGAAATAATCATAAAACCACATCTGGAAACAAAACCGCGGACACATTTAGCTTTCATCCCCCACTATCAAACTGTTCGCCCAAAAATCGGATTGGCTTTTTCCGGTGGTGGCGCCAATGGAATTTCACAGGTGGGTGTTTTGCAGGTGCTGGTGGAAAACAACATTCCAATTGACTACATCGTTGGAACGAGCATGGGATGTTTGATCGGCGGCTTTTATGCAGCCGGTTATTCGCCCTACGAAATTGAAGGATTGTTGGCTGATTTCGACTGGAGCCGAATCCTGAATGACCGGCCGGAGAGACAAACGCTTTTTATCGACGACAAACAGGCCCGCGATAAACTTCTTTTTCAAATAAGATTTAATGGCTTGCAACCCGTTATCCCGCCTGCAATTACACCGGGACAGCAAATAGAGAATCTGCTTACGCAATATGTTATGCGGGCCAATTATGTTGCCACCCAAAGTTTTGACGAATTACGCATTCCATTCAGGGCCGTTTCGACCGATCTGATCACCGGCAAAAAAGTTATTCTCAAGGAGGGAAATCTCGCTGAAGCAATGCGTGCGAGCATTTCTTTTCCTCTGCTTTTTGCCCCGGTAAAAGTTGGCAATATGATGCTTGTCGATGGAGGAATGTCAGAAAATATTCCGGTTGAATCTGTGCAGGAATTTCCCGTCGATTTGGTTATCGCCGTCGATGCAACCACACTGCTACGTCGAAGTCATCAGCTCAATGCGCCCTGGGAAATTGCCGATCAGGTTACTTCAATTATGCAGCGAGACCGCAACCAAAAAAGCCGTAATCGTGCTGATTTTGTTATTCTTTTGCAGGATTCCATGCGGACAAATATGGAATTTGGCAATATCGACAGTCTGGTTTATCTGGGACGCAGTGCAGCTGCAAAACATATTGAAAATATTAAAAATAGTATTACACAATTAGAGAGCAACCACACAGACGATTCTTTGGGAGAAATGTACCACATTGGACGGCTGATTAACTTCCCGCCCAATTTCCATAAATTAATTGCCACACATAATCCGGATCAAGATAACGGGCTCTATCTAACAAAAAGAGAAATCGAGGGCATCGTAAATAATATGCATGAATCCGGAGAGTTTTTTCGTATATCAGCTCATCTCACGAAAAATGAAAATTCCAATCTGTGTGAGATGGAAATAAAGGCACAAGCTTATCCTGTGCTGCAAGCTGTGCGCTTTCACGGCAACCAGGTTCTTGAAACAGCCCTTTTGAACGAGCAGGTAAAGGAAATAATCGGCCAGCCAATTTTCCCGAAATCCACTGAATCAAGTTTACAAAATATTCTTAAAAGCTACCGCAAAGCCGGTTTTGCACTGGCACAAATCAAGCGGGTTGAGTTCGATTTTGACACCAATACCGGCGATATTTACATCGACGAAGGCCGTATAAATAGCATTATTATCGAAGGAAAACACCGCACACGAACTCACGTAATTCTACGTGAATTGCCGCTGCATGCCGGCGATGTTTATAATTACGATAAAGCAAAAAAAGGCATAAACAATATTGTTGGCACCGGCTTGTTTTCCCGAGTGAGTATTTCACTTAAACCCAAGCATGATGGCGTTGATCTTTATTTAAAATTACAAGAGAAGTTCAGCCGTGTCCTGAGTGGTGCTGCGCGGTTTGATTTGGAACGACGCGCGCGTGGTTTTCTTCAAATGGCAGACGAAAACATCGCCGGGCTGGGTGGTAAACTCACTTTACAAGGATTGTTTGGGGCAAGTGATAATGGTTTGCGTGCGCGATTTTCGGTTGATCGTATTTTTAAAACCTATTTTACTTTCGCCGCCGAATCATACTGGTTACTCCGCGAAAGAAAAACATTCACGCGTGAAAATAACGATACATTCGGCAAATACGACGAAAGCCGGGTTGGAGCCTTTGCAAGCGTTGGGCAGCTTTTTCGCCGATTTGGAATTCTCAGCGCTGAGCTGCACATCGATCAATTTAATCTGACAGAAAAAACAGGCGCGGGTTATCCAATAGGTAAATTCAATATAAACAGACTTGCTTTCCGATCGATCGTGGATACCCGTGACCGGCTGCCCTTTCCACAACGGGGCCGGTTTGCCTCGTTCTTTTATGAAACCAGCATCAAATCCGGGATTAATAATTCTTCCTTTGTGCGTACCGCCTGGAGTATTGAATCCTATTATACCATCAAAAAACGCCATACTTTTCATCCAAAATTTTCTTTTGGTACTTCGGATGTCACGACGCCATTCGTCTTTCGCTATTATTTTAGCGGTCCCAGCCATATGTACGGTCTGCGGGATGAGCAATGGCGAGGGCGACATTATGTTTTATGGAATTTTGATTATCGCTACCAATTATTTCGAAATTTTTCAACTTCGGGATATTTAGGCGTCCGTTATGACCTCGGCGGGATTTGGGAAGGAGAGACTGAAAAATTGAAATATCGGGACGAATTAAAAGAGGCTGTTGGTATTTATCTGGGATTTCGAACATTTCTCGGGGCGCTTAAATTTTCTTATGGACATCTTGAAACAGGAGTCGATCGATTTTACTTTTCTCTCGGGTACCCCCTGTAAGTTAATATCGTCCTTTGGAAATAAACCGTTTGAAAAGTATATCCCCAAATTTAATCGCCTCCCTGCTAAATGAGCTTAACTGCCGCTCCTTAAATTCCTTATCCATAACTGCTTTTGCAGCATGCCAATCATCCTGATTTTCCAGATATTCGATGAAGGCGTCGTAAGCTTCCGCGTTTCCAGCAAATATATTTCGCTGAAATTCACTTTGCGTCCGTTCGTCGATAAGTGTGTAAAGCGTGTGTTTTTCGACTTCAGAAAGCGTGGCATCATCCAACTGTAAAGCATCGTCCTGTTCTATCGGGGTTTGCTCATCTTGCGGTTCTTCCAAAATAGCATCGTAAAGATCGTCTGAATCAATATCATCACTTACAGGAAGAAATTCCTGATCCAGCGGGCTTATGGTTTCTTCCTCGATGCCAATCGCATCAACGTCCTGTTCATCGTCTTCTTTTACAGAAAAAATTGTGGGAGATTCGGAAGTTTTGTTCTCACGGCCTGCATTCAATGTAAGAAAGTCTTCAATTTCAGCAAGATTCCAAAATGGTTTTTCTGTGGCTGCTTTATTAAAATTTTGGGCAAAATCATCCAGCCCGCGTTCACGCAGCATACCGTGCACAATTTCTGACGATAAATTGTCTTCCATATCATCCCCGATATCTGTATAAAAATCGAGGAGCAGTTTTATTTCTTCGACGATAACTTCAAGTGGATTTTCTCCATACAATACCTGCTGAATTTCCGCTGATATTTGTTTGAAGTGAATTTTCTGAATTTGTTCTTTTTCACTGACTTCAAAATATTCGATCAATGATTTTACAAAGGGAGAGCCAATGGATAAACCTCGCAAAATACTATAAATATCATCCTGTGAACGTTCGAGGCTTATATCGAAGAGAATTGACAGGCATGTCTTTTGCGGTTGGGTAATTATGTCAAAACCAAGATTGACACTAAATTGAATGGCTTTGCTCACCTCTTCAGCAGAGAACAAGACCGTTTCCAAAAAAACTTCGCGTAAAGTTGTCAGTTCAGATTTTAGTTGCGGCAGGCTAAAATCAAAGCGTTCATTTTGGATGATACGCAAAGGTTTTTCCGTTTTAAAAAAAACTTTCGCCTGATTCAAAAGTGTACTACGTAAAATTTCAGGCAAATCAAGTTTTTTTATCTGCCCCCAACTGACGCTTTCCTGGTCTGCCAGAATTCGTTTTTCGAGGGCGCCAACCAAATATATTTTCTCACTGTTCCAAAAATCGCTTTCCATGTGCAGCCCATTTCAAGATGAAATGAAATTCCCCTTATTCTCACTCAAATAATCAGCGTCGCTGAAAAATTTATTCACTCACTTCTTCTTCAGATTCCGTTGATTGATCCAGCTCAGTTTCTGATTCTTCCATTTCATCATCACTGTCGTTACGGGCAACACGGGCAACATCTGCAATATCGTCATTTTCGTCGAGCCGGATAACTTTAACACCCTGTGTGTTACGTCCAATTACGCTGATATTTTCAGCACGTTGCCGAATGGTAATCCCGTTTTTGGTCATTATCATGAAATCATCTTCATCAGAAACGCCTTGCACTGCGACAAGTTTGCCGACTTTATCGGTCACTTTCAGAGCAATTATCCCCAAGCCACCACGGTGTTTTGCAGCAAATTCATCAAAATTACTTCTTTTACCAAAACCCCTTTCCGTGACAACCAACAATCTTTCATCTTCGTGCACAACGACCATGCCGATAACAACATTGCCTTGCTGCACTTTAATTCCGCGTACGCCTGAGGCTGTTCGCCCCATGCTCCGCACTTCTTTTTCAGAGAACCGGATGGCTTTTCCCATTTGGGTAGCGAGGATTACATCCTGATTTCCATCGGTAAGTTCGGCTGCGAGAAGGTCGTCATCTTCGCGAATTGTAATCGCATTAATCCCCCCGCGCCGTGGGCGGCTATAAGCTGAGAGCGCTGTTTTTTTCACAACGCCCTGTTTGGTTGCCATCAAAATAAAATGCTTGTCATCAAATTCTTTCACATTGATGAAGGCTTTGATTTTTTCGTCCGGCATTAATTCCAACAAATTGACGATAGCCCTGCCGCGCGCACCTTTGCCAGCTTCGGGGATTTCCCAGACTTTGAGCCAATAGCAACGGCCTTTGTCGGTAAAAAATAATAAGTAGGTGTGCGTCGAGGCGACAAAAATATGCTGAACGAAATCTTCCGAACCATTCGAACTGCCACTTGCCCCTCGCCCACCCCGGCTTTGCGTCCGATATTCTGTTGCCGGAATGCGTTTCACATAACCTTTGTTGCTCATTGTTATGACGACATCTTCTTCCTCAATCATATCTTCGAGCGAAACAGAGCCGGCATCGGGTACAATTTCTGTTCTTCGTGCATCACCAAACTTCTCTTTGAGTTCAGTGAATTCATCGGAAATAATTTGCATGCGCAGATCGGTGTTTGCAAGAATCGCCTGCAATTTTTCGATCAGGGCAATAACTTCACGATATTCCTGCTCTATTTTATCGCGTTCGAGGCCGGTCAATCGTTGCAGACGCATATCCAAAATTGCTTGAGCCTGAATCTCTGAAAGCGGAAAGTTTTCCATCAGTGCTGTGCGTGCATCATCAGGATTTTTAGATTTTTTTATGAGCTCGACAATGCGGTCAATATTATCAAGACAAATTTTTAAGCCCTCAAGAATATGGGCCCGTTTTTCGGCTTTGTCGAGATCAAATTTTGTCCTCCGAACCACAACTTCGTGCCTGAATTCAAGAAAATGCGCCAGGACTTGCTTCAAGTTAAGTACTTCCGGGCGGCCTTTTACCAGGGCAAGCATATTGATGCCAAAGCTTGATTGTAACTGCGTGTGTTTATAAAGCGTATTCAAAATCACCAGCGGTGTAGCATCACGTTTCAATTCCAGCACGACGCGCATACCATCGCGATCAGACTCATCTCGAATATCAGAAATGCCTTCCACTTTCTTTTCCCGCACCAAATCTGCAATTTTTTCGATGAGATTTTTCTTATTGACCTGATAGGGCAATTCATTGATAATCAATCTTTGCCTATCGTTCGGAGCATCTTCAATATCGGTGATGGCACGAACACGAATTGTTCCACGGCCGGAGCGGTAGGCTTCGTCAATCCCTTCTGTTCCATAAATCTGAGCACCAGTAGGGAAATCCGGTCCGGAAATATGTTCCATCAATTCCTCAATTGTAATTTCCGGATTTATAATCATTGCCTGCAAAGCATTGAGGACTTCCGTCAAGTTATGAGGCGGAATATTGGTCGCCATGCCAACAGCAATTCCTGTGGCCCCATTAACCAAAAGAGTGGGCAAAACTGTGGGCAAAATCGAAGGTTGCTCCAACGATTCATCAAAATTTGGGTAGAAATCAACGGTGTCTTTTTCGATATCCCGCAGTATTTCTTCGGCGATGCGTGACATGCGTGCTTCCGTGTAACGCATCGCTGCAGGCGGATCCCCGTCTACTGACCCGAAGTTTCCCTGACCATCAACCAAGGGATAGCGAAGAGAAAAATCCTGAACCATACGAACGAGGGTATCGTAAACCGCAGAATCTCCGTGGGGGTGGTATTTACCCAGCACTTCACCAACAATTCTCGCTGATTTTTTGTACGGTGTCCCGGCTTTTAAATTGAGGTCGCGCATTCCAAATAGTACACGGCGATGCACCGGTTTGAGGCCGTCACGCACATCAGGTAAAGCACGGGATACAATTACGGACATCGCATAATTGATATACGAGTCCTTCATTTCCTGTTCTATGAGAACAGGTATAACTTTGCTTTCATTCGGTTCCATAAATTATCTCAAGTAAAATCGTAGAAAATTATCCACTATTAAATATCAACATTAGTTGCATAAACAGCATGTTCTTCAATAAATTGACGGCGGGGTGGAACTTGATCCCCCATGAGGCACGAAAATACATGATCCGCCTCAAATGCTTCCTTAATTGTAACTTGCAGGATCGTGCGCTCTTCCGGGTCCATCGTCGTATTCCATAACTGGTCAGCGTTCATTTCACCCAGCCCTTTATAACGCTGAATATTAACTTTTTTATTCGGAAAACGCTGGGTAAATTCGTCGCGCTGATCGTCATCATAAGCATAATATTCTTGTTTTCCAGAGGAAACGCGATAGAGCGGTGGCTGTGCAATATAGATATGTCCAAGCTCAATAAGTGAACGCATGTAACGAAAGAAAAAAGTGAGGAGCAATGTCCGGATATGTGCACCGTCAACATCGGCATCTGTCATGATAATTATTTTATGATAACGCAATTTTTCGATGTTAAATTCATCGCTGCCAATGCTGGTTCCAATAGCAGAAATCATCGTACGAATTTCTTCATTGGCAAGAATTTTATCGAGGCGCGCTTTTTCAACATTGAGAATTTTTCCGCGCAGTGGGAGAATTGCCTGAAAAAATCGATCGCGGCCCTGCTTGGCCGTTCCACCGGCAGAGTCCCCTTCCACAAGATAAACCTCGCATTCTGCAGGATTTCTCGATGAGCAATCTGCTAATTTTCCTGGCAAATTACCACTTTCTAAGGCGCTTTTTCGCCGCGTTAAATCCCGGGCTCTTTTGGCTGCCTCCCGCGAGCGAGCTGCCGTGAGACACTTGTCAATAATAATTTTACCGACGCCGGGATTTTGCTCCAGATAATCGGACAAACCTTCGGAAACTATGGATTCAACAACACCCCGAACTTCGCTATTTCCAAGTTTGGTTTTTGTTTGCCCCTCAAATTGTGGCTCACCAACTTTCACGCTTATTATTACCGAAATGCCTTCCCGAACATCTTCACCTGTCAGATTTGATTCGGCGTTTTTTAATAAATTATTTTTGATTGCATAGCTATTCAGCGTTTTCGTCAACGCGGCTTTAAAACCAACGAGATGGGAGCCCCCTTCAATGGTGTTGATATTATTGACATACGTGAAGATATTTTCAGTGTATGATTCCGTATATTCCATCGCCACTTCAACCGGGATATTTTCACGCTCACCCTCAAAATATACCACTTCTTTTTGCAACGGAGTTCGGGCACTGTCCATATATTTTACAAATTCGATGATACCACCGGAATATTGAAAACAATCTTCCTGTTCTGTGCGCAAATCTTTGATGGATATTTTTAGATTTCTATTTAAAAAAGCCAGTTCACGCATTCGTTCCTGCAGAACTTCAAATTTAAATTGCACCGTTTGGAAAATTGTATCATCGGGGAAAAAAGTAACGCGCGTCCCGTTTCGCTCGGTTTCCCCGTCAATATTCACGGGTCCCAGCGGAATCCCCCGCAAATATTCTTGCCGGTATATTTTGCCATCCTTGAAAACTTCCGCCTTCAAGTTTTGCGAAAGAGCATTGACAACACTAACCCCCACACCGTGCAATCCACCGGAAACTTTGTATGTTTCTTTGTCGAATTTTCCCCCGGCGTGCAATACAGTCATCACGATTTCAAGCGCCGTCTTATTTTCTTCCTTATGAATATCAACGGGAATGCCGCGGCCGTTATCAGTGACAGTAATGCTGCCATCTTCATTTATTAAAACTTCAATTTCAGTGCAAAATCCAGCCAGCGCTTCATCAACACTGTTATCCACAACTTCATAAACAAGATGATGGAGTCCCCGTGATGTAACGTCTCCGATATACATTGCCGGGCGCAGTCGAACTGCTTCGAGCCCTTTTAGTACTTGAATATTACTGGCATCGTAATTTTTTTCATTCATAGTTGATCGTATTCTCTGCAGTTAATACAAATTCCACATTTATTTTTCAGCGGAAGATAATTTTCTTAATTAAATATTCACCCAACTCTGTGTTGAGTGCATCTCTGATTTGTAATGTCATCAAATTTAACTCATTTCGCCATGGAGCAGAAGAGACTTTTACAACGAGTATCCCCTGAGAAAAGGATTTTGGATATGAAATTGACGCTATCTTTTCACCCACAGTTTGTGGATACAATGTTAAAATCCGTGCTTCCACATAATGTGATCGCAATTCAGGATCTGAAAATATTTTATCTAAAATAGTGGATAGCGTATTCATCTTAATTTTAGTTGTATTCTTCGACGCTGCCGTTGGTTATCAGAAATGCCTGATCATCATCAGATGATGAAATTTTTGGATGAAATGTAGTTGTAATAAATGTTTGGCCTAATTGAGATAAATGGGTGATTATTTTTTTTTGTCGTCCGAAATCAAGTTCAGAATAAATATCATCCAGGAGCAAAATAGGCTTTGTAGCTGTCCTCGTGTGCAAAAAATTGTATTCGACAATTTTTAATGCAAGTAAAATACTTTTATGTTCACCACGCGAAGCATGTTTTCGGACATCTTTTTTATTGAGAAAAACAACTAAGTCATCTCGGTGCGGGCCAAATAAAGCTGTTTTGGCGCTGATTTCTTTATCGGCGGCATCAGAAATATATTTTTCAAAGGTTTCTCTGGTTATTTTACTTAAACCGGTTGAAGAATGGTATCCTAAATCTATTGTGGATTTTGACGATGAAATAGATTTATAATATTTTGCCAGATCGTCTTGAATATTTTCGATCAATGCCATTCTTTTCGCGATAATCTTTTCCGCAACATCAACAAAAATAGAATTCCAATAATTCAACTGTTCCGGATTTTCTTCTTTACGAGCAATACGATCGAGAAGATTATTCTTCTGTTTTAATGCTCGCTTAAATGTCTGAAGATTTTTTAAATAGTGCTGATCTGATTGACTCAAGATAATATCGAGCCATTTTCGCCGTTCAGCAGGAGGTCCAGAGGTAATTTTATGATCTTCTGGGCTAAATAAAACTACGGGAATTTTTCCGATAAGCTGAGAATGTTTTTGAACGCGTTTTCGATTAATATTTATTGCTTTACGTACCTTTGTTGCGACGATGCCTATTTTATGTTTTACTTTATTTTCAGAATAGAATTCACCAAAGATTTGAAACTCGGTATTTTCATTTTTTATCAGATCCGCATCAGAATTAGAGCGAAAACTTTTTGCGAGACCAAGGCAATAAATGCTTTCAAGAAGATTGGTTTTTCCCTGGCCGTTTTCGCCAATTATATGATTGATGCCAGGACTAAATTGTACAGATAGTGATTCATAATTGCGAAAGTTGCTGAGCGATAATTTGTGGAGAACCATTCATTCACACAGAATCACTTATACGAATTGGCATAATCAGCATCATTAAATCTTCATCTTCTTGTTGCTCGGCAGGGCGGATTATCGCCGCGCTGCCCGCATCTTTCAAGTGAAAAACAACATCATCACAATCAAGATGACGCAAAATATCATGCACATAGGTTCCATTATACCCGATTTGCACCGGTTCGCCACTATATTCTACAGGAATTGACTCTTGCGCCTCACCGCCAACTTCGGCATCTTCCGCCTGGATAACTAAAGAAGATGGGTTGATCGAGAATTTAATCTGATGTGTATAAACACTTGAAAAAATAGAAATCCGTCTCACGGTGGACATCAATAATTCTCTATTTACAAACATTTTTAAATCATTATCGATTGGTATTACACGATCATAGTTTGGAAATTGACCTTCGATAACTTTACTAAATATTTTTGTATCACCCGAAGAGAACGTGACATGGTTTTCACCAACACCGATTTCAAGATTATCGGAGTCATCAATATTTTTAGTAACCAATTGTAATGCTTTTGTCGGCAGAATCACCGAGGTCGAATCATCTCCGCCTTTATAAGATAAATCACAAATTTTCGCCAAACGATGCCCATCTGTGGCCGCCATTCTCAGCTCAGTTGGCGTTAATTGCATGAGAACACCCATCAGTGTGGTGCGTAGTTCATCGTTACTTACCGCAAAACTTGTCTTTTCGACCATGCGCGAAAATTTCTCTAAAGAAATAGAGAATGTACTGTCAGCTTCCTCGACTCCGATTTGGGGATATTCATCTTCGACTTCCCCAACCAATTTGTAAATTCCTTTGTCCGTAGAAAGAGTCAATACGCTATTTTCATCAGAACTCACTGTAATCGGGACATCCGGCAATTCACGGACTATATCAAAAAAGCGTTTTCCCAATACCGTGATACCACCATCTTCCGTGTCAAATACATTGCACTTTGTCGTAATCGAAATTTCCAGGTCTGTTCCTGAAATTGATAAAGTATTATCTTCTAATTTCAGCAATACATTGCTCAGAATTGGAATGGTTGTCTTTTGTGGAATTACGCCAATTACTTTCTGCAAGCTTTGAAAAAAATCGGCTTTGTTTACCGAAAATTTCATAGGATCCTCCAAATGGTCAATCCCTAATTATAATAAAAAGTTTAGATATAGAAAAGAAATATTTGTAGTAGTAGGCTATGTTTATTTGTTAATAACTTCTTTTTTCGTCTTGATAATTTATTAAAAATATTGGTATTCTATACTCTTGGATTTGATAACAATTCAAGAACATTTAAGTAAAATTTGTTGGGGAAATGTGTATTACTGCTAATATTTAAAATTCAATTTGTAGACGTATGTCATGAATCTTGATAAATCTACTCTTTTAAACATGTTCTCAACGCTTATCAAGATTTCCGGTGTTGATAACTAAATTGAAGATAAATTGATTTTTTTGCTTATCTCTTCAAGATCGTCTCGTAAAACCTTATCTGATTTTAAGTTATCTCCGATTGAATTAATAGCGTGAATTACGGTGCTGTGGTCTCTGCCGCCAAAATGCAAGCCAATGGTTTTTAGTGAATGTTTTGTATGTTGTTTACTCATGTGCATCGCAACTTGTCGTGCAAGAGCAACTTCCTTTTTTCTGGTTTTGGCACGTAGAAAATCCTCAGGAATATGATAATATTCAGATACAATTTTTTGAATATCTTCTATCGTAATATGTTTTTGTTTTTGGGAGATGACATCTTTTAAAACTTCTTTCGCAAGAAGAATATTAATGTCTCTTCCTCGCAACGAAGCGTGCGCGAGAAGTTTGACAAGTGCCCCCTCAAGTTCACGGATATTTGAGGTCACATTGTAAGCGATTAATTGAACAACATCATTATCCAGTTCCGCACCACTTTGCTCTGCTTTTTTTTGTAGAATTGCAATTCTCGTCTCTAAATCGGGTGGTTGAATGTCGGTAACCAACCCCCATTGAAATCGCGATAATAACCGTTCTTCAATTCCCGTGATGTCTTTTGGTGGCCGATCTGAGGAGAGTACAATTTGCTTTCCATTTTGGTGCAGCGTGTTGAAGGTATGAAAAAATTCTTCCTGTGTTCGCTCTTTGTTACTGAAAAATTGAATATCGTCAACCAATAGTAAATCGGCATTTCTGTATAGTTTACTAAATTCAGTCGTTTTGTTTTTTTGAATTGAATTGATGAAATTTATGGTAAATTTTTCACTGGAAACATACATGACTTTTTTAGCGATGCCACTCTCAAGAGAAAAGTTGCCAATCGCCTGTATCAGGTGAGTTTTCCCAAGTCCCACACCGCCATAGATTACTAATGGATTAAAGGAAGTTTTACCTGGAGCTTCAGCTACCGCCAAAGCAGCAGCTTTTGCAAACTGATTGCTGCTTCCTTCAACAAAATTGGAGAAAGTATAGCGCTCATTAATTGGATGCTGATCTTCATCAGAATCCTGAACTTGGTTTAAATCATTTTGATTGCTTTTGCCTTGCACCTGAATTTTCGGCAGCTCAGCGACTGGAGGTATTTCCAGAATATCGAACTCTTCTGATGGGGCGATTTCATACTTGTATGTTGCAGATGTGCCCAGAATACTTCGCAACGCATTAATGAGAATTTTATTATAATTATCCTGTATCCATTTTTTTACGAATTCGCTCGGTACCTGAATTGTCAACGTTGCTCCGTGTAATTCAATTGGTTTGATTGGCTGTATCCAGGTATGAAAGCTTTGTTCGTTAAATTTTAGTCGAATAATTTCTAAACAGTTATTCCAAACTTCCTTTGCGGCATCCTGCATTAAAGGACCGTCACCTTTTTTCAAATTAGTAACTCTTCCCTTCTTCAAAAAACATTCTCAAATCGCGGCGAAAGCATGTCGCTGTTTTGATTTTCACAAATTAGAAAAGGCTAATTTAACAATGTTACTTTTACTATCAAAGAATATTTCTCTCAATTCGGGTGTTTTCATAGAAATGATTCTTTAAAAATTAGATCAAGATTTATATTTGGCTTGACTTTTATGTAGCATATCTTTAAAATGACAGACTTGTTTTGAATCTATATTTTAAATGTAATGGAGTTTTTAAATGAAACGAACTTTTCAGCCACATAACAGAAAACGTGCGAACAAACACGGTTTTCGGGCAAGAATGAGCACAAAAGCTGGGCGTTTGATTCTAAAACGCAGGAGAGCGAAGGGGCGTAAACGACTGACAGTGAGCGATTCCTTATAATAAAATGAAGAAAAATGGGCTGCCAAAAAATTTGATAGCTAAGAACCAAAGTAATATTTCCAATTTATTTATTAATGGGCATCGCTTAATTTCGCAGTCCTTTGATCTTCTGTATTTACCCGATCAGCCTAAATTAACAGTTTTATTCGCCGCATCAAAACATTTTAAAACACATGTTAAAAAAAATGAGGCGAAGCGTTTGTTGCGAGAATTGTTCAGGAAAAATAAAACATCCATTCCTCGAAATTTGTCTATTGCTTTAATTGCGAAAAAACAAATAAAAAAGCAGAAATTTACGCGTCTCGAAAATGAATTTACAGAAATGGTATTTTCCGCTTTTCGATGAAATAGATATTATTTAGAAATCCCCACCTTTCCTCCTCAATTTCCCGCAATTCAAACTGCATGTGCTCAGCTTTTAAAAAAATATAAACTAAATCTCTAAATTTTATTAGGTTATCAATGGATAAAGATAAAAGCACAATTATTGGCTTAATATTGATAGGTTTTATTATTCTCCTGACGTATTCCGATTTTTATAAGGAATTCGTTCTCGGTGATAATTATCAAACCACGGAAACAACAACCGAGCAAGCAGGTCAAATGCCAGACGAAAAGCCAATTGTGCAAAAACAATCACCGAATGTACAAAAAGAGTCTGTCTCAAATATCCAGCAGTCAATCCCTGTTGTTGAAAATCCAACAATCACGAGCGCGTTAAATTCCAGCGAAGAAAAAACGATTACGATTGAAAATGATCTTGTAGTTGTAAAAATTTCGACCATAGGTCCAAGTGTCACGTATTTTGAACTTAAAAATTATTTGAGCCAAAACGAAGAATCCGCAGGCAATGTAAATTTGATCCATGGCCAGACAGGAAATGTAACTTTAAATATTCCACTCAAAGAAGATACGTTGCACCTCGCAAACAAGAACTTTACTTTTATGGGCCTGAATGAAAATAATTATTTCGATAAAAAGCAGGGTCCGCTTGAATTGCCATTTCGATATTTTTTAGATGAAGGTAAATATATTGACCAAATTTTCGTTTTTTCAAAATCCGATTATAGCTTTAAAGTAAAAGTAAAATTTGTTAACCTGACAGATTACATCGATGGGTATAAATATGGTATGAAATGGACGGGTGGTATAGCATCTCCTGAAAAAATTTTATATGAAGATATGCAGTATACCACCGTCTGGGCTTTGACCGCAGACGATGAAATTGAAAGAGATATCTCGGATGACGAGACTCTCAATGAATTTAATGACGACTGGACTATTCGGTGGGGAGCGGTACGCAATAAGTATTTCACAGCGGCAATTATTCCCGAAAGCCGCAAGGGAACCGGGATTAAACTTCAGGGAAATTCAATACCCACATCATCTGAAACCTTCTTTAAAACATATAGTTATGAAATAATGATGCCGGTGATGAGCGGTAATCATAGCGATGAATTTTTAGTCTATATTGGGCCTCTTGAATATTCGCTTTTGACATCTTATAAAGTTGATCTCGACAGAATGATGAACTTTGGCTGGCAGGTTATCCGACCCATTTCGAAGGGTGTTTTGTGGACGCTTAAAAAACTCCATACAGTGATCCCAAACTATGGATTTGTGATTATATTATTTTCAATTCTCATTAAGGTTGTCCTCTATCCTTTGACGAAAAAAAGTTATCAATCTATGAAGGAAATGCAGGTCATTCAGCCAGAAGTGACAGCGTTGCGCGAAAAACACAAAGACAATCCCCAAAAAATGAATTCGGAGATGATGGCTTTGTACAAAGAACATGGTGTTAATCCGCTCGGCGGATGCATGCCGATGTTATTTCAAATGCCTGTTCTGTATGCTTTATTTATCATATTTCGTACCACAATAGAATTACGTGGCGCCTATTTTATCGGGTGGATAACTGATTTATCTGCACCGGACACGGTCTATACTTTGCCATTCACTTTGCCAATGTACGGTAATGGTATTAATGTTTTGCCGATTTTAATGGGGGTGACGATGTTCTTTCAGCAAAAGGCAACGATCAAAGACCCCAAACAAAAGGCAATGGTTTATTTTATGCCTTTCTTATTTACATTCATGTTTAATTCTTTTCCCTCCGGTTTAACATTGTACTATACGTTATTTAATCTTTTCTCGATGTTGCAACAAAAATTTGCACCAGCAACAGCAAAAAAAACGGTTGATAAAAAAGATGGAAAAAAGGGAAAGAAACCGAAAAGCAGGCTTGACTTTTATCGCCAACAGGCGGAATTAAAAAAGAAAAAATAATCTAAGTCAAAACCCTGATTTATCAGGGTTTTTTTTATTATGAATACATCTGATTCAATCGTTGCTCTGGCAACACCTCCCGGGATCGGGGCCATCGCTATTGTTCGCTTATCTGGAAAAGATTGTTTTCAACTATTTTCTAAAATTAGTACAGTCCAACCCAAAAAATTAAAACATAAGTCACTGTTATTAATAAAATTATACCAAAGAACAAATAATAATTTAATTGATGAATGTGTGGTGATATCTTACCATGCTCCAAATTCATACACAGGTGAAAATTTAATTGAAATATGCGCACATGGAAGTCAGTTAATTCCACAGTTGATCATCCAGGCGCTTATTGAAAACGGAGCCCGACTCGCCAGGCCAGGTGAATTTACCGAGCGCGCATTTTTAAATGGCAAAATAGATTTGGTTCAAGCAGAATCTGTGGATGCCTTAATTCGGGCTGCAACCCAATCCGAACTTTCACTTGTACAGAATCAATATTCAGGCGCATTTTCTGATTCCATAAAAAAAGTGCGTGATTTGCTCATAGAATTATTGAGTTTACTCGAGCTCGAATTGGATTTTTCTGATGAAGATGTCGAGTTTGCCAGCCGTGATCAATTGACAGAGTTATTAGATAGAACGGAAAAAACACTTGATATTTTGTCTCAGTCGTACAAGCGATCTCATATAATTCGCGGCGGATTTGATGTAGTAATAACAGGTAAGCCAAATGTTGGGAAATCAAGTCTTTTAAATTTAATATTAAAAAAAGAGCGCGCAATCGTCACAGATATCGCCGGGACAACAAGAGATATTTTAACTGAACAAGTTGACATTGCTGGATACAAATTTAATTTTTCGGATACAGCCGGGATTCACCGCACAACGGATCCGGTGGAAATCGAAGGAATTAAAAGAAGTTCATCGGCCGCTCAAAATGCCGAACTGATTTTGATGATGATTGACGGCAGTCAAAAACTTACAAAAGATGACTGGAACCTGCGTGAACAACTTGTCACTTTTTCTAAAAACGAGCAAATAAAAGTAATAATTTTGGTAAATAAAATTGATATTCTTGATATGTCAAATGATGCTGAAATTCAAAAATTTTTGCAGGATGTAGAATATTTAACACTATCTTGTTTAACAGGTATTGGTTTTAGAAAGTTAGAATCGGTCTTGATTGAAAAAGTTAAAATTTCTACCAGAAAAGCTATACAGTTTGCTGGGGCCATTATGAATGACCGGCAAAAAAATATTATTACAAACGCGCATGGCGCTATCAATAATGCAAACAGAAATTTTCAAAAGGGATTAACACAGGAATTTATTTCATCTGATATTCGTCATGCTGTCCATTATCTAAGTGAGTTGACCGGCGATATAACAACAGATGAAATTCTTTCGAATATTTTCTCGAAATTCTGTATTGGGAAATAGGAGACAGTGTTTCACGTGAAACATTTGTGGAATTAATATGCAAAATAAATTCGATGTCATAGTTATTGGCGGTGGTCATGCGGGAAGCGAGGCGGCATTAGTGAGCGCGCGTATGGGCGCCAATACATTGTTGTTGACGATGAATATTTTTACCATCGGACATATGTCCTGCAACCCGGCTATCGGTGGATTGGCAAAAGGCCAACTTGTTCGCGAACTGGACGCTTTGGGCGGCGAAATGGCTGTAGCGATTGATAAAACAGGAATTCAATTTCGCATGTTAAACCGATCCAAAGGGCCAGCAGTCTGGTCTCCACGAGCGCAGGCAGATCGCTATCAATACGCAAATCATATACGCATTGCCTGTGAAACGCAAGAGAATCTATCAATAGTTCAGGATATGGCTACGGATTTAATTTTTGATAAGAATCTTGTTGCAGGAGTAAAGGGCCAATTCGGTGTTGAGTATTTTTCAAAAGCGGTAATTTTAACAGCCGGAACATTTCTTGGTGGTAAAATATTTGTTGGATTAGATAAAACGAGTGGCGGGAGATCAGGCGAAAATGCGGCGGTAGGTTTAACCGAATCGTTGCGAAATCGAGGATTCTTAACGGATCGGTTAAAAACAGGAACCCCACCACGGCTGGATAAACGAACGATAGATTTTGGAAAAACAGAGATTCAGCACGGCGATGATCCGGCTCCGTGTTTTTCATTTAAAAATGAAAAACCAAACAATGTTCAGGTACCGTGCTATATTACTTATACCAATGATGAAACGCATTCTATTCTTCGATCGGGGTTGGATCGCTCACCGATTTATACCGGTGCCATTCAAAGTGTTGGTCCGCGCTATTGCCCGTCAATTGAAGACAAAATTGTTCGATTCGCTGATAAAAGTCGGCATCAGATTTTTCTGGAACCTGAAGGCATGCAAACAATAGAAATTTATGTCAATGGCTTTTCAACAAGCCTGCCCATAGATATTCAGAAGCAAGCGATCAAAACAATTCCGGGACTTGAAAATGCTCAGATTATGCGCCCCGGATACGCTGTTGAATACGATTTTTTTGATCCGACACAATTGTTGCACACGCTGGAGACAAAAGAAATATCCGGGCTTTATTTTGCGGGACAAATCAATGGCACAACCGGATATGAAGAGGCCGCAGTTCAGGGCCTGATGGCTGGAATTAATGCGGTCCAAAAAATTCGAGATAAATCTCCATTTGTACTCGATCGTGGCTCGGCTTATATAGGAGTCCTCATTGATGATTTGGTAACAAAAGGGACTGTTGAGCCTTATCGCATGTTTACTTCTCGAGCCGAGCATAGGCTTATTTTGCGCCAGGATAATGCAGATATCAGATTGATGAAATATGGTTTTGGTTTTGGATTGATTCCGCAAAATGACTACGATAAATTTATGTATAAAATTGAAGCAATCAAATCGACGCAGGAATTTTTAAAATCAACCACCGTGAAACCCGCAAAAGTAAACCCGGTATTGGAAAAACATTCCAGCACTAAAATCGCCGAAAGTGAAAAGTTATCTTCGTTGTTAAAACGGCCAGAGGTTCCATTGGCGGATTTGCTTTTGCTTTATCCTGAGTTTTTAATGCAACGTGACGCGTCTTTCTCAAAATATTTTTGGGATAGCGTTGATGCGCAAGTTGAAATTTCAACTAAGTACGCCGGTTTTATTATTCGTGAAGAAAATATGGTATCTCGTTTACAAAAGCTGGAAGCCAAAAAACTGGATTCATTGTTAGATTATTCAAAAATTGATAGCATCTCAATGGAGGCGCGTCAGAAGCTCAACAAAATAAAGCCGGTGTCGATGGCCCAGGCTTCGAGAATTTCCGGGGTTTCTCCCGCTGATATTACCGCCTTGATGTCATTTCTTGTTAAATCACAAAGGAATGTTTCACGTGAAACATTGAATGACAGTGATTGACCGAGTCCGAAAAAGTGATTCCGGGGCGCTTAAAAAAGCATTAGAAATACTCAAAGATAAAGTGGAAATCGATGAAGCGAAATTCAGTTGTCAAGTGTTCGCCTATCAAAATTTATTGTTGGAACGAAATAAAAGAACCCAATTGATCTCACGAAAAGACGAAGATGTTGTTTTGGAGAGGCATATAATCGAGTCTCTTGCACCGGCATTAGCGGTTGAATTTAAATATGTATCCCGGTTGGTTGATATTGGAAGTGGCGCCGGATTGCCTGGAATTCCCCTTGCGCTACTTTTCCCTGAAATTAAATTTTTCCTTGTTGATTCCAGGGCGCGGCGTACAGATTTTTTGCAGGAAGTCGTTTCCGGATTAGAGCTTAAAAATGTAAATGTAATTTGGGGTCGGATAGAAAATATATCAAAGGATGAAATAGAAAACGCATCGATTTTTATCGCCCGTGCTGTTTCGTCGTTAGAAAAATTGTGGGCTTGGAGCCTGGTCGTTGCGGGGATGGAAAGTTGTCGGTTGCTCGCAATGAAAGGCGGGGAATTGCAGAAAGAAATTGCGGCATTGAAAAAAAAATACCGAAATGTTTCTGTGGATGTCCTGGAATACGACCACCGACTTGTGGCTAGTTCAAAAGAACGATTTTTAGTAAATGTATATAATTAGGAAAAATAATGAACCCGTCTGTTTATGATGAAATTAAAAACCTGGTAACCGAAGCTCAGAATAAAAATACCGAAAACATCGATACAGCCTCTGTCGCAGAAATTTTGCAGCTGATGAATAATGAAGATAGTTTCATTCCATCTGTAATCGCAGGTGAGATTCCTTATATCACGGAAGCGGTAAATATTTTAGTCGAAGTATTTAAAAAAGGTGGCAGGTTGTTTTATGTCGGGGCCGGCACAAGCGGGCGGTTGGGTGTATTGGATGCTTCCGAGTGTCCGCCAACTTTTGGCAGCGATCCTGAGATGGTGCAAGGGATAATTGCCGGAGGTTACCGTGCTTTAAGCGCAGCGATGGAGGGTGCAGAAGATAAATACGATCAGGGTAAGGAAGATTTGAAAGCAGCGGGTTTAACCAGCAATGATGTTGTTTGCGGAATCGCGGCGAGTAAGCGCACGCCCTACGTCATCGGGGCGGTTGACTATGGCATTTCGATTGGAGCGAAATCCCTGTATGTCACCTGTAATCCGCGCGAGCAATTCGATATTCCTGTTGATGTTGCGATTTGTACTGTTGTCGGGCCGGAAGTCGTGATGGGTTCCACGCGATTGAAAGCTGGAACAGCGACAAAACAGGTTTTAAATATGCTGACAACTGCTTCGATGATACGTCTCGGTAAAACCTATGGTAATATGATGGTTGACCTGATGATGACTTCAAAAAAACTGGAAGAACGATCCAAGAGAACTGTGATGATGATTACGGGACTCAGTTATGAAGATTCTGCTGAAATTTTGAAAGAAGCCAATGGCCATGTAAAAACAGCGATAGTTATGTCGCTTTCCAATGTTTCTGCCGATGTGGCGAAACAAAAATTGAAGGCAGCAGATGGTTTTGTGAGAAAGGCTTTAGAAGCATAATCGATGTCAAACAATCTAAGTCCATTAATCGAACAACTTGAAAAGTTAGAAGTTTTCGCCCCGGCAAATAGAATTCTCGACCAGGGGAACAATCTGGAAATTGTGGCGGCTGTTGGGGCATTGCGCCCGCTTTTAGTCGCTGATTATTTCAACCGCAAGGATTCTTTTCTATTATATATTTTCGATACCATCGATAATGCCCAGCGAATAAAGCTTGATTTGGAATTGCTTACAGCCGATTCTGATGTTTTATTATTTCCGGAAAATCGCAAAAGCCGTTGGGGCCAAGATGATATGCACATAATCTCCCAACAGGCCGAAGTTCTGCACGCTTTTTCCCAAAAGAAGAAAAAGATCATTATTACGACAGTTGCAGCATTGCAAACAGCCGTGCGGGGGCCGGATGAAATCGATATCGATATAATTAAAATTCGGGCACAGGAAGAGTCGGATTTTGAAATACTATTAGAGTGTCTGGTCGCAGCACATTACAATCGACAGACCGTGGTGGAAAAACCGGGGGATTTTGCCGTACGAGGCGGAATAATCGACGTTTTTCCGTTCACTGCCGATTGCCCGGTACGTGTGGAGTTTTGGGGAAATCTTGTGGAATCGATACGTGAGTTCGAGATTCAATCGCAGCGTTCAATCCGAAACATAGATAAAATAAGCCTGTTGCCCAGACCAACGCTGGACGAAGGGAATGCAGCAAAACTGAGCGATCATTTTCAATCCCAAGTTGTTGTTTTTTATGATAATATGCCGGAAATAAATAAAATAGAAGAAAAAACAATAGACGGTGATAACTTATTAAATATCAATTCTTTAAATAAAAATAGTAAAATTGTACAAAGTGTTTTCTTTTCCCCAATTAAAGGTGGGTATAGCAAAAAAAGCGTTAATTTCTCCGGGCGACATCATCGGCCCTATAACGGCAATATTAAGCTCCTGGCTGAATATATTCTTGAAACAAACAAAAATGAACCGCAGACCCAAAATTTTTTCCTGTGCGACTCTACCGAACATGCCGCTCAGATAAAAGACATTTTTTCTGACTATGGGGTGGACCACCGGCATATCCAGGTTTTGGAGAATGGACTTGATGAGGGCTTCACACTGGATTCTCATGCGCTTCGTGTTTTTACAGACCATGAGTTTTTTGCCCGTGTGCGACACCGACCACTATCAAAACGATTCAAAACCGGCTTAACAGCGCGGCAGTTGAAAACATTAAATTTTGGTGATTTCGTCGTACACACTGACCATGGAATCGGGCGATTTTCCGGGCTGCAAAAAATAAAAGTGGCAGGCCACGAGCGTGAATGTTTGGTTCTCGATTATACGGAAGGCGATAAAATCTACGTTCGCCTCGCGCATATGGATCGAGTACAGAAGTATTCGGCAAAAGAAGGAATCGTCCCGAGGGTGCATAAGCTGGGGACCCAGGAATGGGATCGTTTAAAAAAGCGCACCAAATCCAAGATTAAAGATTTGGCCAAAGATTTAGTGCAACTCTACGCAATGCGTCATTCTCAAAAAGGATATGCTTTTTCACCAGACACAACGTGGCAGAAGGATTTGGAAGCCTCGTTTCAATTTGAAGACACTGAAGATCAACGGCGATCCACTAACGAAATTAAAAGGGATATGGAAAAAAGCAATCCCATGGATCGCTTGCTTTGCGGCGATGTTGGCTATGGCAAAACGGAAGTGGCGATTCGGGCAGCTTTTAAAACAGTTCTTGATGGCAAGCAAATTGCCGTTTTGGTGCCGACAACAATACTTGCGGAGCAGCATAACCAGACATTTTCTGATCGATTACGCCGTTATCCTGTGCGTGTGGAGGCTATCTCACGATTTCGCAAACCGGCCGAACAAAAGAATATTCTGCAGGATTTAAAAAATGGGAAGGTGGACATTCTCATCGGTACGCACCGTTTACTTTCGAAAGATGTCGAGTTTAAAGATTTGGGTCTGTTAATTATCGACGAAGAACAGCGATTTGGTGTTCGCCACAAGGAAAAATTAAAGCAAATGCGCATCAATGTGGATGTACTTTCTTTAAGCGCAACACCCATTCCACGCACGCTGCACATGTCATTGCTGGGTGTTCGGGACATGTCACAGATAATGACGCCGCCCCGCGACCGCTTGCCGGTCTACACAGAGACCATCGAATTTGATGAAAAACAGTTACGGCAGGCAATCCAATATGAGGTTCAGCGGGGAGGGCAAATATTTTTTGTTCACAATCGCGTTGAGACGATTTTTAGTGTTGCTAACAAAATTGCCAGTTTGGTTCCGGAAGCCAATGTTACGGTTGGGCACGGGCAAATGAAAGAAACAGAGCTCGAACAGGTGATGAAAAGATTTATGGCGAAAGAATTTGATGTTCTTGTGGCAACAATGATTATCGAATCCGGCCTGGATATGCCAAATGTAAATACGATTATTATCAATCGGGCGGATAAATTTGGTTTGTCCCAACTTTATCAGTTGCGAGGCCGGGTTGGCCGTTCGGACAAAAAAGCATTTTGCTACCTCGTTGTTCCCCCACTAAAATCGTTAACTCGCGATGCGATCAGACGAATTGAAACAATCGAGGAGTTTACTGATTTGGGTAGCGGTTTTCAGATTGCCATGCGTGATTTGGAAATTCGCGGGGCTGGCAGTATTTTAGGTGGCGAGCAGAGTGGATTCATTGAATCACTTGGATTTGATACGTATATGCAAATACTCGAAGAAGCGATAATTGAATTTAAAGGACAGGAGAACGTCAATGGCGAGGTGAAAATAGCACTTCCGGATGAATGTAAAGTCGATGCTGACGTTGATGCTTTTCTGCCCGAAGAATATGTTGCGCTGGCCTCCGAGCGGGTCGATATTTATCGCCGGCTTGCCCATGCCGGCCAGGCCGAAATGATTCATGAATTGAAAGGTGAGGTGCGAGATAAATACGGTAGAATTCCGCACGAAGCAGAAAATTTGTTACAAATCACCTTACTGCGTATCCTTGGCAGGCAAAATGGTTTTTCTGCAATAAACATTAAGAAGGGAAAAGTTGCAGCACGCGTTTCTCCGCCATTTTTAAGCAGGGATGAGGAACTATTCAAACCCTGGCTTGGTAAAATCATTTCTTCGACGATGAGCCCGGTAGAATTTGTGCCAGGAGAAAATTTCGAGGTTAAGCTCGATTTTGCAGAAAAAGATGCCCCGCTGCAGGAATTGGTAACGTTCTTTAAACTACTAAATAATGGGGAAAGCATAAATGCGTAACATGCACGGTTTGCAAAATATAATTTGGATTCTCTTTTTCATACCCACAATTTTATTGATCGTCATCGGTTGTGATCGAGGAAAGACACAAATACTCGTTGCACGCATTGATAATAAAAACATTTATGCGGATGAGCTCGTCAAAGAATATGAAAATCAGGACGGGCGTGAAAAGTCAGAACCGTTCGGCCGTGATGATGCTTTAAATTTGCTAAACAGTATAATCGAAAAACAAATAATTTTCAATGCGGCAAACAACGCTCGGTTTGTCGAAGACATTCGTATTAAAAAAAGTTTGGCAAAAATAAGAAACCTTGTATATTACCGGGCGGCTCTTACCTATTTTATATCGTTGCACAATGAGAAGTCGGTGTCAAATCAAGATGCAATCATTTACGGAGAATCACAAAATCTTCTGCGAAAATACGGACTGATTCTCAATGAGTTTGAAATTGAAAACACATATCGGGAGATCAGAAAATCTAAATCCGGTTTTTCCGGGGAAGAGCATTTATTATCAGTTGAACTGGCAGAATTTAATGGCGGTAAGATATTTTTGTACGACCTTTCTGATTCAATCCGGGAAATCAACTCGATGAGCGATTTGCGGCAGCACATATTTGATGTTGCTCGGAAAAAGGTTTTTGCCGTTTTTGCGGTGAAGCAAAATTTGCACAAGCAAACAGCAATTGCCATGAATGTTGAAGCTGAACAAATGAAATATATTTTAGAAAAATATGAATTGGTACAGGTGAACAAATTTTTAAAATCGAAGAATCAAAAGCGTGTCAATATTTCGACAGCTGGATTAATTTCAGTATTAGATACAATGGCAAAGCCGCACTTAAGAGCTTGGAATTTATACCGCTTAAATTGGATTGAAAATTTAAAAAGTCAACATAAAATACGGATGTCTGAAAAAGGACTGCAGACAGCTTTAATTCGAATTCAGCAATCGGGACGTATGTGATGAGGATAGGCGCACTAAAAACACTTATAATTATTAGTTTACTTTTATCGTTTTTTCAGAGTTGTGCTGAAGAAAAAGCCAAAAGTCCGATCATCGTACGGATTGGCACTGAAACTTTGACCGTTGATGATTTGCGTATGACCCTGCCGGCCGATGCCAGGGAAAAAATGACGCGAGATGATATTCGCGAGCATGTTCGAAGCTGGATGAATAACCAAATCTTGTATCAGGAAGGAATAAGAAAAGGTTTTGGAAAGGACATTCGAATTCAAAAACGTGTTGATCATTATCGAACCCGACTCATTGGTTCTGCCTATATTGATATGCATTTGAGCCAGAATATTGCCCTTGCAGACACAGCGATACAAACTTATTATGATGAAAATTTTGAAGACTTTACCCGGCAAAACGATGAAGTTTATTTACACCATATTCTCATGCCAACAAAAAAAGAGGCCGATTCTGTTTACAATTTAATTCGCTGGCGCAAGCAACCTTTTGATACGATGGCTCAGAAAATAGCCAGTATTCAGGGGCGGGACGATTCCGAATGGAATCTGGGTTATATCCCGCGCGGTGTGCTGCTCGATAAGCTCTACAATGCCGTCGTCAACCGGCGCGTGGGATTATTAACACGTGCAATTGAAACTGATTTCGGTTTTCATCTGCTGCAAGTTCGGGACAAAAAAAGAAAAGGAACCGTGCGCGAGCTCGACGAAGTTCGTGACGAGATAATTGCCCGCTTACAACATATAAGTCGCAATGAAAGGTACCGCCAGCATTTAAGCCTGTTAAAAAACGGGGCAACAATAGAAACAAATTTTCAGTTAATTGATTCCATGCCACTCGATTCATTAGTGTCTACCATAAAACCACCAACTTTACGAGAGTAACAAATGCGGAAATTTTTCATTATTATATTTACATATTTACTGACAGCCCCTGTTTTTTCTCAAGACTTGTTAGACCGAATCGTTGCGATTGTCGACGATAATATAATTTTGCAATCAGAGTTGATGCAATATACACGGCAATACGCCATGCAATCAGGAATTGATTTACGCAGCAACCCAAATCAAATTGGTGAATTGCAACAACAAGTTTTACGAGAATTGATTACTTCGAAAATATTGCTTGTGAAAGCGAAGGAAGATAGCATCGAAATCGATGCGAAACAGGTGAGCGCCGCTTTGGATGACCAAATCAATAATATGATTCAGCAGGTCGGTTCACAGGAAAACCTGGAAAAAGAATTTGGGTTTTCGATGCGAATTATTCGCAAACGTTTTCGTGAACAAATTGAAGAAAATGCGTTGGTAAGTTCTCTCAAACAGAAAAAGTTGTCGGAGATTCGTATCTCAAGACGGGAAGTTAATCAGTTTTACGAAACGATGCGCGATTCACTGCCAGACGTGCCGCCTTCCGCTAACCTGAGCCACGTTCTGCTTTCGGTGAAAGCCGGGGGGGCAGCACGGGAAATAGCATTGAAGAAAATCGAAGACATTCAAAAAGAGCTGCAAGCAGGCGGTGATTTTGCGGAACTGGCCCGCCAATATTCTGAAGATCCGGGTTCAAAAACACGCGGAGGGGATCTGGGATTTACCCAACGCGGTGAGTTTGTGAAACCCTACGAAGAAGCGGCGTTTTCCCTTGAAATCGGCCAGGTTTCCGGTATTGTTGAAAGCCAGTTTGGATTTCATATTATCGAACTTATCGATCGCCGCGGTGAAAAAGTTCACACCCGTCACATTCTGATTCAACTTCCGGTTTCCACAAATGACGAGGCGCGGACAATCGCAAAGCTGGATTCGATTCGCGATGACATTGTCAGTGGAAACGTGAGTTTTACAGATGCAGCAAAAGAATACAGCGAGGACCCTCAATCCAGTCCAACGGGCGGAAATTTGGGGTGGTTTGAAATAGAACAAATTTCCGTTCCACGATTCCAGCAGCTTGCAAGAGAATTAAAACCGGGTGAATTATCCAAACCATTTAAAGGCCCAACGGGATACCACATCGTCCGTTTAAATGAACGCAAAGATGCCCGTAAGATTTCTCCCAAAGACGACTATGACACCTTGCACATGTGGGCTTTGAACAGAAAACAAACACAAATATTCTCTGCGTGGATTGAAAAACTTCGCTCAGAGCTGTTCATTAAAATCAACGATTAATCGCAGACCTCAAAAAGCCGTATGATTTGAAACCATGGACGGCCGGTCCGCAATAATTACCGCATTGAATTAAAAAGCTTCTTCAGATCGAAGGAGCTTTGTTGTTTTGGGTTGAACTTAAAATGATTGAGCGGCTCATTCGCACGTGATTGCAGGATAAAGAGTTTGGAGAAAAAGCAACGATGGAAACAGTAACTTCATTTGCTTTGCATATTCTTTTTTGGTTAATTTTGGTCGGCAGTATAATAATTGTTCCCATCGGTTTACCGGGCACGTTTATTATCGCCGGAATGGTTTTACTGCATGGATTTTTAACCGACTTTGTGCCATTTAATATTTCTTTAATTGTTATGTTATTCGGAATTGCCGCGATTGGTGAAGTGGTGGAGTTTTTTTTCGGCGCAGCATCAACCAAAAAGTTTGGTGGGTCTAAAAATGCTATGTGGGGGGCCGTCATCGGTGGATTTGGCGGTGCCATTATTGGCTCGGGTGTCGTCCCGATAATCGGTACACTGGTCGGTGCATTTGCAGGCGCTTTTCTGGGTGCAGCCCTGATGGAATACGGTACCAAAAGGGATGTTCATCTGGCATTCAAAGTTGGATTTGGTGCGTTTCTCGGTGCACTTGGGGGTCGATTTACAAAACTCATTTTAGCTTTGGTAATGGTGATAATAACAGCCTACAAATTTTTTTAAGGTTATAACCTGAATAATTCTCACGCAAAGGCACTAAGTCCGCAAAGAAAATATTTAACTACTTATAAAACTTAATTTTGTGGGTCCTGTGGCTTTGTGAGAGATAATTTTAATAAAAAATTTAGTTTTTCTGAAAATTTTAACTCAAATATCGAATTATCAATAGGTTAAGAATATTTTAATAAATATTTATGAATAAAGCAGGATAAATGTATCTCACGAAATTTTTCTTTTTATTCTTCATTTTCAGTTTTTTTCCTGCACAGCCCGTGCAGGCTCAAAATTCATGGGATCAATCAGAGTTCACGATTGCGCGCATTAAATATGGTGGCGGCGGTGATTGGTACAACGATCGCTCCATTATTCCGAATATGCTGCGATTTCTGTCTCAAAACACCAATATTCGCTGTGCGGCTGAAGAGCGCTATGTTGAACTTGGCGAAGATGCGCTGTACAGTTACCCGTTTCTGTTTATAACCGGGCACGGCAACATAGAGTTTTCTGATTCAGAAGCGGAAGAACTGCGAACTTATTTGAGCTCGGGTGGGTTCTTATATGCGGATGACGATTATGGAATGGATGCAGCCTTTCGCCAACAAATAAAAAAGGTTTTTCCTAACGAAAACTGGGTAGAATTGCCATTCGATTTTGAGATTTTTCACAACGTCTTTGAGTTTGCAAACGGTGTCCCTAAAATCCATGAACACGATGGCGGGCCGGGAAAAACCTTTGGTCTTTTTTATCAGAACAGATTGGTTGCCGTCTATACATTTAATACCAACATTTCGGATGGCTGGGCTGAAGCGGATGTGCACGGCAATCCGGAAAATGTGCGACAGTTGGCTTTCCAGTTTGGTGCGAATGTTATTGTCTATGCCCTTTCACACTAATTTCAATTATGAATGCATTTAATAAAATAAATCGACGTATTGGCCAGTACCGGCACAGAAAAAAAACAGCATTTTTTTTCGAACAGAGCCTGCAACTTCTGTTTTGGGCTGGGGCTGTTTTCATCTGTTTGCCGTTTTTGTACAAAATAGGGAAGTCCGATTTCATTTTCCGTTGGTTGATATCAATAACATCCCTTTGTTTGTTGCTCTATTTTGGCGTTCGAAAAATTATTTTTCCGATTTTCCAACTCACAATTTTTCGAAATCAGCCATCAATTGATGCAACCGCACTGGAGATAGGTCAGCACTTTCCATCGATAAAAGATGAAATGAGCAATGCTGTTCAATTGCTGCAGCAACCTGAAAACAAAGAAAATCCATTTGTTTTGGCGGCATTTGATACAATTATTCAAAAGATTCAAAAAGTCGATTTGTTGAAAAGTCTTTCCTATAAAAAACTACAAAAAGCGGCTTTAACTGCCCTGATGACGTCGATTGTTGCAGTTGCAAGTTTTTCCGCATTTACGCCAACCTATACCAATGCGGTTGAAATGCTATTGCACCCGGCGCGTGAACCTGCTTCATCGGCGATAAAATTTATAGTTGAACCCGGTGACATCCGAATCGCACGCGGAGATGCATTTAAGGTCTCGGCTAAAATTAGTAGTGACTTCGCAGGTGTGCCGCTATTACAGATAGCGAATCATGGAAAAATTGTAAGCACCCTCGAATTGTTGGCCAACGGGACCTCGGGCAATTTTAGCTATTCGATGGACAATGTGAGTGCTTCTTTTTCCTATTCTGTTCGTGCCGGAAAGTGGGAAAGTCCAACTTATTTTGTTGAGGTGATCGATTTACCTGAAATACTGCAGCTGCAGCTTTACGTAAAACCGCCGGCCTATACCGGCTTAACAACAGACACTTTGGAACGAAACATTGGTGATGCCAGCGTTTTGCCGGGTTCTGTAATAAAAATTAATATCGTTCCCAACAAAGCTGTCGCACGTGCAAATTTGATTTTTTCCGAAGAAACTGCAAGAGCAATGCAGCTCGTCAATGCAGAATTTCAAAGTGAGTTCAAGGTCACGAAGGCAGTGCGGTATAAAATTGGGCTGCATGATGAGCATGGTTTGACAAATCAATCACCAATTGAGTACAGTATTTCGTTAGAAGAAGACCAATATCCACTGGTGGAAATCGATTCACCCGGCAAAGATATGGATTTGGATGAAAGTATGGAAGTCGCGCTGCGAATCCTCGGGGAAGATGATTTCGGCTTTTCCAAACTCGAACTGGCATATCAACTTATAAAAAACAATGCGCGAGACACTTCCGCACTATTTCTCAAAAAACTGGATTATAAAGTACTTGATAACGCGCTACTTAGCTCAACAGTTTGGGATTTAACACCACTCGATATTTTTCCAGAGGATGCTGTCGAATATTTTGTGCGCTTGTATGATAACGACAATGTTTTTGGCCCCAAGCTCGCCACCAGTAAAACCTACCGCTTGCGCTTGCCATCCATTCAGGAACTTTTTACAGAATCAAGGGCGATGCAAGATGAAGCGGGTTCATCTATGGAAGAAGTTTATGAGGAAGCCCGTGATATTCAAGAAAAAATAGACAATGTGCTGCAAAATATTCGCAGAAATCAGGATCTGAAATGGGAAGACGAGCAGGCGATCAAAGAAACACTGGCGCAACAAAATGAAATGATGGAGGCGTTGGAGGAAGTCAAAGAAAACCTTGAAAAAATGGTTGATACGCTGGACAAGAATGATATGCTGGCGCTGGAGACCTTGGAAAAATATCAGGAATTGCAAGAACTTCTGGAGAAAATAGCATCACCGGAATTGCAGGAAATGATGCAGAAAATGCAGGATGCGCTGCAGAAAATGGATCCAAAACAAATGCAAAATGAACTCGACGATTTTCAGGCATCCCAGGAAGAGTTCATTAAAAATATGGAAAAAACGATCAATTTGCTGAAACAGCTCGAAGCGGAACAGAAGTTGGATGAGGCGATAAAACTAACCGAGCAAATGATTGATAAACAAAGTGAAATAAACAAGAACGTTGAAAATGACGCATCAGATTTACAAAAGCAGGCAGAGGAACAAACCGGGCAGAGCGAAAATTTAGAAAACATCAAACAGAAACTCGAGGAATTACAACAAAGCGCTAAAGAACTTCCGCAGATGAAAATGCCGACAGAATCGTTGACACAGGCCCAGGAACAGGCAAACCAGTTGTCTGAGGAAATGCAGGAAGCCAGCGAAAACATGCAATCCGGTGACCAGCAAAAATCACAGCAATCCGGGCAGCGCGTTTCGCAACAATTGCAGCAAATGCAACGATCGCTTTCCAAAACGCAGGAACAGATGCAGCAAAACCAGAAGTCGGAGGTATTGCAAGCGCTTAAACAGAGCCGGCGAAATATCTTGCGCTTATCGAAGAAGCAGGAACAATTGTCTGAATTATCCGCAAAACAAAATCCGACGGAATATCGGGATATTGCGAAACAGCAGCAGGACTTGCTTTCGGCGATGCAGCGAACAGGCGAGCAAATGTACAAACTATCGGAAAAATCGTTTTTTGTTCCCCCACAAATTGGGCAAAAATTTGGTGAAGCGCAGCAAAAAATGCAGTCATCTATAAATGAGTTGGAAAATAATCGGGGTGGAAGATCGGCACAAGACCAGCAGAAAGCCATGCAGGCGCTCAACGGCGCTTTAAGTGAGTTGCAACAAGCCATGCAAGACATGCAGGGTTCATCGGCCGGCGGTTCAATGCTCGACCAGTTTTTACAGCAATTGCAGGCGATGTCGCAACAGCAACAGGGAATTAATCAGGGTACACAACAATTGGGCATGCAGGGGCAATTGACGCCATCGCAGCAGGGACAATTACAACGCCTCGCTGCACAACAGGAAGCCCTGCGCCGTGCTTTGGAAAAAATGCAAGCACAAAAAGAAAGCGGAGATTTGCTCGGGAGCCTGGAAAAAATAGGCGAGGAAATGCGCGAAGCTGCCAGGGAGATGCAGTCGCAACAGGTCAATCCGAAAACGATTGAACGGCAGGAACGCATACTGAGCCGAATGCTCGACGCGCAAAAATCGGTTCGAAAACAAGAATACAGTAAAAAAAGGCAAGCACGAACAGGCAAGGATTATCATGCCCTGGATCCCGGGAACCTACCGGAAGAAAGCGATTCAAAGAAAGCGCTTTTGCAGCGGGACTTGCTCCGAGCGATGCGCGCAAATTATTCAAAAGATTACAAAAAACTGATTCAGCAGTATTTCGACGCTTTGACAAAAGAATTAGAAATGCAAAATAATGAATAAAATTATACTCATAACTTTGGTTTTGTTTGTTAACTCGACTACGCTCCATGCGCAAAACAGTAAAAATTTTAGCCGGCTTTACAACGCGGCCCTGCAAGATGAACGATTGCGCGCATACGATCAGGCTGCGCTAAAGTTTGAGGCTTTATTGCAAGCGTATCCGCAAAACAATGCTTATTATCAGGGCCTGAAAAGAAATCTGCTGCGCCTGGACAAATATCCCGAGTTGCTGGCCGTGGTTAAAAAGCGCCTGTCTGTTTTTTCAGATGTTGCCGGAAATAGCGATCTTGGATTGGCCTTGTACAAAATGGGGCGAACTGAAGATGCGCGCGCACAGTGGCAAAAAACAGAGGCTCTTTTTCCACACAATGCAGCGGTTTATATTCAAATTGCAAACGGATTTCTGAGTTTGGGATTGCCGAACGAAGCCATCGATACTTATAAGCGCGGGCGTAAGGAAATAAACGATGCGTCTATTTTTGCTGTGGAGCTGGCGAGTATTTTTTCCAACCAGGGTGAAAAAGCAAAAGCGACGGAGGAATATTTAAATTACTACAAAAAGAGTCCGCGACAAATCCGCTGGATCGAAACCCAAATTCTGTCATTTTTGAACTCGTCTGATAGCTTGCGCGTGCTTGATGAGATAAATAAGTTTATCCGGGACCAGAAGACGCCAGATTTGCCGGTTCTGCAACTTTATGCCAACAGTCTGAAAAATATGAATCAAATGCAAGAAGCATTGCGCATATTAAACCAAATTGAAATTCATGCTCAAAAAAATGGCAAAAATTACCGAACAGGTCAATATTTATATCAGTTTGGCCAGGAAGCTTTTCGGCAAAAAGCATACGATCCGGCGCTGCAAGCTTATCGAATGCTTTTGCACGACTGGCCGGATAGCCGCTTTGCTAATGATGCTGCCTTTAAAACAGCATTCATTTATTCGCAGCAGAAAAAATATAACGAATCTTTAGGCATGCTTGAAAAATTTCTTGAGCGTAATCCATCCCATTTTGAGGCGAATTATTTGAAAGGCATGATTCTATTAAATGAACTGCATGAACCGGCACAAGCAACGGATGTTTTTGAGCCGCTTTATAAAAATGGACGAACGCACGATTTAAAGCGAAAAGCCGCGCTCGCATTGGGAGATGCCTATTTACAAAAAGGTGAGTTCAGTTCATCGGAAAAATGGTATCAACGTGCGCTGCAAACCACCGATCCGGGACAGATTCTCTCAAAAAACCAGGTCTATTACAAATTGGCGGAAGTGCATTTCGTTAATAAAAAATATGCTTTAGCGAAACAGACTTTTTCACAACTTAAACCGGGCGCTTCCTCGGTGAATATTACAAACGACCTGATAAATGATGCTCTTGAATTTTCTTTTTTAATTGATGACAACCTTGCAGATAGCACCGGTGTTCTTGCACATTATGCGGATTATAAAAAACATCGATTTCAAAATAAATTGAGTGATGCTGAGTCTGAATTGCAGGAAATCGCCACAAACTTTTCGTCGGCTGCGCTGGCCCCGGTTGCCTTGGTGGAACTTATCTCTTTATTCATCGAACAGGGAAAAGATGCGCAAGCGGAAACAGCCTTGCGTTTGTTCCCGGAAAAATTTCAACAATCTGAGCTCGTTGATGAAGTCTATTTTATGTTGGCAGAGTTATTAATAAAAACAGAACGGGCGGCAGAAGCAAAAGAATATTTAAATAAAATTTTAATCGAATATCCCTATAGTACTTTTCTTGAAGAAACGCGCGCCAGGTTGCGAAAAATATCCCCGGCGGAACTTTAGAATTCAACGAACTTCAAATGGAATCCCCCAATCCATGAAAAATCGAATATTAATCGTGCTTACAATTTTTTTTATTGCACCGCCGGTATTTAGCCAGAAAATTCTTATTAATATGGATTTGAAGCAAACGGATCACTTGAAAGCCTATGGTGTTGCCTATTGGGTTTTGGAACAAGGGGTGAACGTTGAATGGCTGCTCAACTATCGCGGCGGCTCGTTTCTGACTGACCATTATCCGGAAATACTACAAATATTACGCTTGCGAGGCGTAAGTTTTGAAGAGGTTTCGGCGGGGCTGATAACGCAAATTTATGCCGATATTGAAGCAGGAAATATGGAGGTGGTGCTTCTTGAAAAAACACCTAAAATTGTGGTTTACACCCCGGAAACAAAACAGGTGTGGGATGATGCCGTAACAATGGCGTTAAATTATGCCGAGGTACCCTATGAAAAAGTGTGGGACGAGGAAGTCCTGCGCGGCGACCTTGACAAGTTTGATTGGCTGCACCTGCACCATGAGGATTTCACCGGACAGTATGGTAAATTTTACGCTTCTTATCACAACACAGCCTGGTATAAAGAACAGGAAACGATTAACGAGGCTGTTGCCGCGAAACTTGGATTTTCCAAAGTTAGTCAACTTAAATTAGCCGTAGCGAAAAAAATTAAAAGTTTCGCACATGCAGGCGGTTTCGTTTTTGCGATGTGCTCGGCAACAGATTCTTTTGATATTGCGCTTGCAGCCGAGGGCGTGGATATCGTTGCAGCTATTTATGATGGCGACCCGGCCCAGAGTAACGCAACCGCTTTACTCAACTACGGAAAGACGGTGGCATTCAACAATTTTTCACTCGTTGAAAATCCCCTGGTTTATGAATATTCTGATATAGACGTTCCTTCGACGCACAATCCGCGGCCGCGAGATCCGCGCAGCGATTTTTTTGATCTCTTCGTTTTTTCAGCAAAATATGACCCGGTACCGACGATGCTCACACAAAATCATGTGTCTGTTATTAAAGGTTTTATGGGGCAGACGACAGCATTTAAAAAAGGTCTCATAAAACGTTCTGTGACAATTATGGCGGAAAAACCAGGGAGCGATGAGGTCAAATATATTCACGGCAATATTGGCCAGGGCACTTTTACTTTTTATGCCGGACACGACCCGGAAGATTATCAACACCTGGTCAATGATCCGCCAACCCAGCTTGTGCTGCATAAAAATTCTCCGGGATATCGACTCATTTTAAACAATGTTTTATTCCCTGCCGCGAAAAAGAAAAAACGTAAAACGTAAAAAATGACACCCATGAATTTACTGCCAGGGCAGAACCAATTAAGCTGCGTGCGGAACGTGGTTAAAAGTAAATTTAACCTGAATTATTCATAAAGCGCAGTGGATGTGCCTGGCACTTAGTTGATTTTTATAAATTTAACTAAGCAAAGTAGCTTTTAAGTGTTTTTGTAACTTGTAGAAGTGCCAGGCACATTTTTACCAGTTTGTGAATAATTCAGATTAAAAAATCACTTTTCTCTCGAAGCAATTACTCCCCAAAGAGTTTATTTTATTGAATGTTGGCGTAAAGATGATTAATTATTGTCAAAGCAAACAATGAATACTGGATTTGAATATGAGTAGATCGCCCGTACAGATTGGCATCACAATCGGCGATATAAATGGAATTGGGCCAGAAGTAATTATTAAATCATTACTTAAATTACCACGAGCGGCCCGGGTTAATTTTCAAATTATCGGATCGCGGCAGAGCCTTGATTTTTGGAGCACTAAAGTTAAAAATACGAGCTGGGAATCTCTAATTAAAGAAAATGGAATCAACGCAAAAATCGTTGAACCATCCAGACTACCAGGGCCTGTTTTTAACCTGCGGCACCCAACGGAGAACAGTGGAAAAATAGCCGCTCTTTCAATCGTCCGGGCAGCGGAACTGGCGAGTGAAAATAAAATCGATGCTATCGTAACCAGCCCGATTTCTAAATATGCAATTCAGGAAGCGGGTTTCAATTTTCCGGGACACACGGAGTTTTTAGCACATCTGGCAGGCGATAAATTGCCGGTCATGCTAATGATCGCCGGGAAAATTAGAATAGCCGTTGCAACAACCCACATTCCAATTAAAGATGTTGCTGCGCAATTATCGGTTGAAATGCTCTGTCAAAAAGTGAAAATTCTGCAGCGAGAGCTGGTACTTCGGTTTAAAATTAATAATCCACAAATTGTGCTCACGTCCTTAAATCCGCATGCAGGTGAGGGAGGGAAAATAGGGGACGAAGAAATAGAGGTAATCGGAAAGGCTGTCACGAAATTGAAGGCGGAGGGGGTTGCTGTTTTGGGGCCATTTCCTGCAGACGCACTATTTTCCCGAGGCGCGGAAAACAGTGCCTATGATGCCTGCATGACCATGTATCACGATCAAGGGCTAATTCCATTTAAAATATTTTCCAGGGGCAGGGGAGTAAATTATACGTGCGGACTTCCATTTATTCGCACATCTCCCGACCATGGAACGGCGTACGATATTGCCGGTCAAAACAGAGCTGACGAATCAAGCATGATGGAGGCTATTCGCGTTGCCATTTCACTCGGAGCAACCAATAAAACAAGTCGATAATTATAAAATGGTTGCCGCATTTTATGATTATCTCATGCGGCACGTAAATTATCAACGCTGGTACAAATTTGTTTCTGCGATCGTGAATAAACATCACGTCGGTGGTGCCAATATTTTAGAGATGGCCTGTGGAACGGGCAAAATGTTGGAACAATTTATACGGGCGGGGTGGATGGCCGTCGGCGTAGATAAATCCGCCGCAATGCTCGACAGAGCAAAGCGGCGCATTCCAATGGAATTTCAGGAGAATAATTTGATCGTTGGAGATATGCGGGATTCCAGAATCTACGGTGAATTCTCGGCGGTAATCTGTTTGTACGACAGTATTAATTACTGTATGACCGAAGAAGAATTGAAAAAATCCCTGCAAAATATGTTGGATAATTTACTGGCCGGCGGCGTATTGATTTTTGACATTTGCACCATTTACAACTGTAGCCACAACTTCCGTGATTATCATGAAAAAGAGTTTTATAGAGATTTGGATTACACCCGCGAAGCGTATTTTAATCCGGCGACAAATCAACAGACGAATGAATTTTGGATAACGGAAAGTGAAAGAGAGGAAATTATTTACCACGAAAAACATATCCAGCAGATGTATCGGATTTCCGTTGTAAAAAAAATAATCGAAGAAGAAATTGGTTCCTGTAAAATATTGGGTATATTTGAAAACTATACACGCCGGGTTGGCTCAGAAAAATCAGAGCGCGTTCATTTTGTCGTAAAAAAAACATGAAGAATATTAAATTTAACGCAGTTTCTGCGACCTACAGCAATGGCGAAGGGATAAAAAAAGCAGATTTTACCCTAAATCAGCGGGAGTTTTTGTTTCTTACCGGCTCCAGCGGCGCGGGAAAAACGACTATTTTAAAGCTCATATTAATGGCTCTTTTCCCCGACAGTGGTGATGTTCAGGTGGGCGAGTTTAATTCTTTCAACATCAAAAAAAATGAAATACCACTGGTGCGGCGACAAATTGGGTGCGTATTTCAGGATTTTAGGTTGCTGGAAGATCGCAACGTCTATGAAAATATTGCATTTGTTCTGCGGATTACCGGACACAGGGAAAAATATATTAAACGCAAAACTTTCAAAATGTTGGCAGAAGTCGGATTGACCCACAAACGAAATCAAATGCCTCACCAGCTTTCCGGTGGCGAACAGCAACGCATTGCCATTGCCAGGGCTCTGGCGAATGATCCTTTTGTTATTCTGGCGGACGAACCGACAGGAAATCTTGACGCGGAAACAGCAGCGGGTATTCTCGATTTATTTAAAGTAATCCACGAACGCGGTACGGCTGTATTAATGGCCACACACAATAAAAATCTAGTTGACCGGTTTTCTTATCGGATACTGAACCTGGAAAATGGAAAAGTTGTCGAGTGAATTTTTTGTTTCTGATCGTTTCTGACGGTGTGGCCGGCATCTTTCGATCAAAAATTTCTTCGTTGATGACAATTATCAGCCTGATGTTGTCATTGGCATTGCTGAATCTTTACATTTTGCTAAGTCAAAATGTGTTGATGAAAATTTCTGAACTCAAGGGACGCATTGCTATCGAGGCCTTTATCGATCCCGGATTTAACGATACCGAGATAATGGCGCTGCAAAAGCAAATCGCTATCGTTGCGGGAGTGGATTCGGTAGATTTGATTGATAAAGCGGAAGCGCTGGAGAAATTTAAGGAAATGTTCTCCGCCGACTACAGTCAGCTCATTGATGAAAACCCGCTGCCCCAAAGTTTTCAGATAAAATTAAATACGGAGGGCAGCCAGGAGCAGGTTCAAAATGCTATCGATATCATCAAGAGTATGGAAGGCATTGATGAGGTAAAATATCACCACAAACTGCTGACTTCATTGAATTATTATTATCGGCGAATGCAGCAAATTTTCATTTTCGTCGGTGTCGGCCTGGCCGTGTTGGGTTTTTTTCTATTATGGGTTAATCTAAAGTTGACCTTAAAAACCAAAGCCAGAATAATCGAAACAATGGAATTGGTTGGTGCAAAACAATCGCTCATTCGCGGGCCATTTTACGTTCAGGCGTTAGTCGAAGGAACTATTGCCGGGTTTGGTGCGGTTCTGCTTGTTACTCTTCTCTTCTGGATATTTCGAGCAGAAAACTTATTAATTATAAAGATAAATTTTATTTCATCTTTGATGGTCGTTGGGGGTTCAATTTTCTTTTCAATATTCACTTGTTTTTGGGCAATTCGCGGTCGATTTTGAGTACGAGTTTTTGCTTGACAAGCCATCCGAAAATCCTTATCTTGCCTGAATCTATTTTCAGGCTGAATGACCACGTTAAAGTATAAATTTATTATAGATAATGGAAGATATAGAGCTCACACAGCGAGAACAGTTTGTCTTGACATCGGTAATTGAAAGGTTTATTGCCAGTGCAGCCCCGGTTGGCTCCAAACTTATCGAGAACGGGTGTAAGGGGGCAATAAGTTCGGCAACTATTCGCAATGTCATGTCGGACCTTGAAAGCCGTGGTTTTGTCAAGCAGCCGCATACATCCGCAGGACGGATGCCCACAGACAAGGGGTATCGATTTTATGTTGATTCTCTCATGCCTGTTGCAAAGCTTACAGTCAACGAAAAAAAGAGTATTTTTAGCACGCTCGTTCGCGTCTCGAAGGATGTTGAGAATGTGTTAGAAGCTGCGTCTCAGACATTGGCGCGCATTTCGAATCAACTCGGCATCGCTTTGGCGCCGCGTTTTTACGAAGGTGTGTTTGATAAAATAGAACTTATACCTTTATCGTATAAAAAAATACTTGTCGTCATAAGTATTCAATCAGGGCTTGTAAAAACGATCACTCTTGAAATTGAAAAAGATATTTCGCGTGAAAGAATGGAAGAGTCGGCGCGAATCATAAATGAGAGATTGCATGGCCTTACTTTAAAAGAAATACAACATACAATCGATAAACGCCTGAATGGCGTCGTTATCGGCGAGAGCGGTTTTATCGATTTCGTTATAAATTCTTCCAGTAGATTGTTTTCAGATATGTCGCCCCAAGATTTGCATTTAGGCGGCACAGCCAACATTATGAGTCTGCCAGATTTCTCGGACAAAGCAAGTATCGTGAAAATAATGGAACTTATAGATGATAAAGAAATTTTAATTCATCTGATTAATGAGGAAAACAATGTAGAGCTTATTCCCGACAATAATATTCGGATAAGTATTGGTGATGAACATAAAAAAGATCTCGTGTCCCATTGTTCGTTAATTACAACAACCTACGAAGTTGGGCATATATCAGGCACAATCGGGATCATGGGGCCAACACGCATGCATTATTCAAAATTGGTTGCCATCGTTGATTACATGGCAAAAGTGCTGGCTGATATTTTTAAGGTTAACAAGGATTAAGTAAACGGCTTTTTGAGGATTTAATGAAAGAAAAAACAAAGACGAATGATGTAAAAATAAAGGAAACCGGCAACGGGACCGAAAAAACAAAACCGACTGCAGCCAAAAAAGACGCAAAAAAGGATGCAGCCGCCAAGAAAAAGTATGAAAAAGAATTGGCTGCTTTGAAAGAAGAACTTGAAAAGCTCAACGATTTGAATTTGCGGCGTGCGGCGGAGTTCGAAAATTTTAAGAAACGCAAAGAACGCGAAGTCGAAGAGTTTTGGAAAATGGCCAATGTTGGTTTAATTAAGAAACTATTGCCGGTTGTCGATGATTTCGAGCGCTCGCTTGAAGCAGCCCAGAAAGATAAAAACTGTGATTCGCTTTTACAGGGTGTCGAGCTCGTTTATAAATCTCTGAAATCAGTGTTCGCCGATGAGGGCGTTGTAGAAATTGATGCTCTGAATCAGCCCTTTAACCCGGAGATTCACGAGGCGCTGATGCAACTCGAAAAAGATGGTGTCGATTCCAATATTGTGTTGGATCAACATCAAAAAGGCTACATGATTGGTGAGAATTTAATTAGACCTGCGCAAGTTGTAGTGAGCAAATAACCCTGAAAGATTTTGAAAATATGACCAAAAGAGATTACTATGAAATCTTGGGGGTTGGAAAAAGCGCCTCGGATGATGACATAAAAAAAGCGTATCGCAAACTGGCGATGAAGTATCATCCGGACAAAAATCCTGGAGATAAAAAGGCCGAAGAAAGCTTTAAAGAAGCATCCGAAGCCTATGAAGTTCTACGCGATTCGCAAAAAAGACAGCGTTACGATGCCTATGGTCACGCCGGTGTTAAAGGGCAGGCAAATCCGTTTGAGGGAATGGAGTTTGATCTTTCCGATGCATTGCGGACATTTATGTCGGGTGGTTTTGGGGGATTTGGCGATATTTTTGGCACCGGTGGTGGCGGAAACAGGCGGGATCGTAAGTTGCGCGGCGCCGATTTGCAACTTAAAATGCCTTTGACGCTTGAAGAAATTTCCACTGGCGTTGTTAAAAAAATTCGCATCAAAAAACAAGTAAAATGCACCGTCTGCACGGGCTCCGGAGCGAAAGCGGGCAGCAGTCCGCAAACGTGTCCTGATTGCAAGGGGGCTGGCGAAGTTCGATCCGTTTCCCATTCGATTTTTGGCCAATTTGTTAATATCACAACCTGTTCACGGTGCCATGGAAGTGGGCAGATTATAAAGGACTTATGCCAAACATGCCGCGGTGATGGTCGCATCAGTGGTGAGCATGAACTGGAAGTTGAAATACCGGCAGGCGTTGCTACCGGAAATTACCTTTCCATTCAAAATGAAGGAAATGTTGGTCCAAAGGGCGGCCCCGCCGGGGATGTCATTGTTATCATTGAAGAAAAAGAACACGCGTATTTTGAGCGAAATGGCGACGATATTATTTATGAGCTTCCTGTGAGTTTCATGCAGGCAGCTTTAGGTGATAAAGTGAAAGTTCCAACCCTGGAGGGTTCCGCTGAAGTTGATATCGCGGCTGGAATCCAATCAGGAAAAATTTTGCGCATGCGTTCAAAAGGCCTTCCACATTTAAGGCAGCACCATCGCGGTGATCAACTTTTACGAGTCCGTGTTTGGACACCGACAAAATTAAACAAAGAAGAACGTCAGATTTTTGAAAAGCTGAGGGATAACGAGAACCTTCAACCACCCAAATCAATAAAATCAGTTTTTGAAAAACTAAAGGGTGTATTTAATTGATGGGAGCAGAAAATGGGGGGCTTTTCACGGCTGCAAACAATTTCATTGGCCCTGCTCTGTGGGACTTTTTTAATTGGCCTTGGTTATCGAGAATGGGATTCACGTCGTCCCCTTCCGAGTATTGATCGAACAGAAATCCAAAGATTTAAAGCGATTGCGGACAGCTTGAATTCGATTAAACCGGAACCGGGAAGAGGTAAAAAGAAGCGTCGCGTAAAGGCAAAACTCGATAAAAAAATCAGTATCAATCGCGCAACAGCCGAAGAATTGATGTTGTTGCCGGGGATAGGAAAAACCATCGCGACACGGATTGTGAAATATAGACATACGAACGGCCCTTTTACTGCTTTACAGCATATCCAAAAAGTAAAAGGATTGGGGGAGAAAAAGTTTTCTTTAATAAAAGAAAATATTATCTTAGACTAGTTCACAATATTTAATTAATTGGATATCAAAATCAAACAAGATATCCCAAAGAGTCATTTGAGATTCCGGAGAGGGAGGAAATATGGCTGATAATTATGGAAAAGGCCGCCTAATCTATAAGTTACTTATTCTGGTGTTGACGGCAGCATTGATAGGATCAATTTATTATCCTAAAACTTTATGGGATAAAGAAGCTAAAAATGTGGACTTGAGTCACTATCGAATGTCAAATATTTATAATGCTGAACTGCAATACCATTATTTTCATGAATCTTATACAGATAGCCTGGCAGAATTGGTTGAGTTCATAAAAACCGATTCATCCTACCGTGCTTATGTGAATGGCCTTTTCAGTAAATCTCTTGCGAGCGTGATTGCAAAGTTCGACTCCATGCAGGTATTGCAAGATGATCTTGACGCATTTATTAATACTATTTCCCCGATCGACACAGTCATGATTGACTCTTTGGGTATTCGGGTTGATGATTTAGCCTGGGGTGTTCGCCATCTGCGTGACGAAATGCAAATTATTAGTGATAGAATGAAAAACCATCCCTGTTCGCCAATCGATATTTTGGAATCGGCACGGGAAGTTGTTGAGCGCAAAGATTTTTTTATGTCGTTTAAAAAAGTAAAAAATTATGTTGCGAAAAATCAGGTTGCTGGCGCCCTTTCTGCAACTCAGGAAACGCGAGAAAATTACGATTTAATACTGCAACGATTGCACGCAACAGTTGAAAATTTAGATAATATCTTTACTAAAGTGGATTCACTTTATTATTGCCCAACATCCCGCAAAGCTTATAAATTGTCGGTAATTGATACTTCAGTGATAAAACGCGTTGTGATCGAATCACCGATAGATTCCGCTTATATTGCTGAAATCGAATCGGATTTTTTAAAATCCACCATCGGTGCTCTGAAAGTGAAAAATCATGGCAATATCAATAATGGCGAGAAAAGCTGGGATGAAAAATCAGGAAAATAATTAACTTTTTGATCTCAGGTTTAATTAGGAGATGTTAATGAATAAAGAACCAGCCGAGGATGGCTTGGTCGGCATTAGCATACGCGGTAATCAGTTAAGGATGGCTGAAGTTGTTCTTCGTTCCGCCCAAAAATATATTTCCAAAGTTGCGAGTAGCGAGATAAAAGTTCCATTTGATTTTGCCGATATTCGCAAGCGCGATAATATCGCATCCATTACGCAGGAAATAAATAAATTATATGAATTAAGCGGATTTGAATCGAACAAGGCTTCTTTTTCGCTTGATTCAAATGAGGTATTGATACGAAAAATACCCATAGATTTTCCGCTTGAATCTACTGACTTGCGCGAGCACGCATTGTGGGAAGCAAGCCAGGTGATGATCAATCCGCTGGAAGATTATATTGTCGATTTCTACGTCCAAAACAACAATCCAAACGACGAAAACGATCGTATTTTGATTCTTGTTGCCGTAAGAAAAATTATCATTGATTATTTAAAAGAAATATTCGCGTCTACAAAGCTTCATTTAAGAGGTGTCGATGTAGATATTTTTGCGGCACAGCGTGTGGTGGAAAGCACTTATGATTTTTCTCACGATTCCAAAGTCACCCTCATTGATATCCGCGACCATAATATTCAAATTTCTGTTCTCTTTAATGGTTTTTTTATGGAACAGGCGATCGAATATGGTAACGGCTATCCCGGTGACAAAGGGGAAAGGAATGATTTTCTCTCCCGCATGATCTCCAAAGAAATGCGACGAATAATCCTGGACAATAAATTGGGAAAAAGCGTTGATGATATGGAGGAAATTTTTGTTTATGGTGATAATGTTGATGAAGGAATGATTGAAGCTCTTGTGAAGGCACATGACGTGAATTTGCACAGAGTGAATCCTTTTGAAAAAATCACCCTCGAGGCAACTCCGGTCGATCCGGATGTCACAAAACATCCTGAAGCTTTTGTGGCTTCAGTTGGTACTGCAATAAAGGGACTTTAGCATGAGTACTCATCGGCTCACGGAGGTAGAGCATTATGGTTGACATCAATTTATTAGGCAGCGAGGAATCTGAGGAGAAAAACTTCGAATCAGATAAATTTTCACAAACGATTAACCTCGACAACGATCTTGGGGGATCCACGGGATTTCATTCCGATTTCTCTGAAATGCCCCAGAAAAGCAATAATTCCAGATTACTTATCTTACTCGCGGTATTGGCCGTCGTAGTTGTTGCCGTCATTTGGGCGCTATTGCCTGGAGACGAAAGCATTGACGCCGAGCTTACACCGATGACTTCGCTAAGCGATCCAGGAATGACATCATCTCAGTCAATGGATAATGCTCAATTATCCAATTCAGGCGATTTAACGACAAATACTGGTGGAACAGATATTGAGCCATTAAGACCGGTAGAACCAGTGCATACATTTGAATCGCTTTCTCCATTGCATCAACAAATGCTTTCTTCAACGCGATTGGGATGTTTTGCTGTTGCGGCGATATCAGAATCTGTGACAGGTTCAACGGTTTTTACTTTAATTCGATATTCCGGGACCTCTTTTCTTGCCCAGTTTATTACTGGTTCATCTGGCGAAACAACGGATTTACTGGCAAATTTACAGCGGCAATTATCTGCGGATAATCTGAAGAAAGAATCTGAAGAAACAGTATCTTCACTGAGCCGTGGCGGAAAAAGAGTCATTATCTCCGGCGCGCTTTCGGTTGATACGGCGCCGGTTGATTTGAATTCAAAAGTACAGGAAATGAGTTCAGCAGATTTTGAAAACTGGATTAATCAAAGTGCGGCGGCAAACAGTTTGCAAAAAAGCAACTTTAGCAAAGGCCGGCCAGTTTCCGAAGACGGATATAATATCTCCCGGATTCAATTAAATTTAAAAGGCAGCCACAGCGCGGCACTTTCATTTTTGGAAGAGTTAAATCAGGCAGCCCCAAGTGTCGTTGTTGATAAGTTTCTGCTTATCAATGAAGATGCAAGCGCCCAGTCGTCGAACAGTGTTAACCTGGTTTTGGTTTTAAAACACTATAGCTATTAATTATGCGTGTAATTGCCGGTTCTGCAAAAGGTACAAAATTACTTTCGCCTGCCGGTAAGGATACGCGGCCCACGACTGACAGGGCAAAACAGAAATTATTTGATACTTTGCGAACATTGGTTGAGCAGCCGGCATTAGCGCTCGATTTGTTCTCCGGCTCTGGTGCCCTTGGAATTGAGGCTTTGAGTCGCGGGGCCGGACGTGTTGTTTTTATTGAAAAAAACCGTGCGGCTGCAGAGATTATTCGAAAAAATTTGGAAAAGACGCATCTTTCTCAAAAAAGTGAAATTTTTGTGAATGATGCGTTTCTTTATTTAAACAAGTTATGTACTTTAAAATATGACTTAATATTTGCTGACCCTCCTTATCAATCCGGTTATACTCAAAAGTTAATAAATATAATAATATCAAGGGAATTACTTCACCCGAACGGTTTGTTAGTTGTTGAGGATACCGCTGAAGCAAAACAAAAAGTTACCGAAGGCTTGACTTTAATCCGAACGAAGGTCTCTGGATACACAGCTCATTATATTTTTGAGAAAAGCGAGTAAATTTATGGAGCGAATTGCTGTTTATCCCGGCACATTTGACCCGATAACAAATGGCCATCTTGATGTAATTTTTCGCGGCAGCAATATTTTTGATAAGGTCGTGGTTGCGGTTTCAACGCATCCGAAAAAAATGCCGCTTTTTACTTTGGATGAACGTGTTGCATTAATTGAAAAAGTAACCCGGGATCACAAAAATGTTACCGTGGACTCGTTTAATGGGCTGCTTGTGGACTATGCAGAATCAATTCAAGCATGCGCAATTGTGCGTGGATTGCGAGCTGTTTCTGATTTCGAATTCGAAACGCAAATGGCGCTGGTGAACCGGAAAATATCATCCGATATTGTGACTATTTTTTTGGTGCCTAATGAACGATACACATATCTCAATTCGACAATTGTTAAAGAGGTGGCGAGCCTCGGCGGTGACGTAAGTAATTTTCTGCCTTCGGCGGTGCTTGTCGAATTAACCAGGAAATTTGATGCGATAAAACGATGAAAGTGATATGCTATGAAAACCTCAGCTTTTGCTAACCAAATCGAAGGATCCAAAACCTTGGCTGTTACAGCGAGAGTTGGCGAATTGCGTCGGGAGGGCAAGCCAATTATTGGTTTGGGAGCCGGTGAACCAGATTTTCCAACGCCAAAGGCGATTTGTGATGCTGCAAAAAATGCCATCGATGCTGGCTATACGAAGTATACGGCCAACGCTGGCATCGTCGAGTTGCGTGAAAAAATAGCGAATTATTTAAATAAGCTGGGTGGAAATTACACAGCGAATGAGATAGTTGTAAGTAGTGGAGCAAAACCGGCGATACTCAATGCTCTTTTTGCCACCTGCAATCCTGGTGATGAAGTGTTGCTGCCGGCACCCTATTGGACGAGCTATCCTGAGCAGGTTAAAATGGCAGGCGCCAAACCAATTATTTTACAAACAACCGAGGCAACAGAGTTTAAAATTACTGCCAATCAGTTAAAAAACGCCATCACCGCAAAGACGAGAGTGTTGATATTTAATTCGCCGTCGAACCCTACCGGCGCGGTTTATTCAACCGCTGAAATAGATGCGATAGTAGCTGTTGTGAAGAAGGCTGGAATATATATAATCAGCGACGAAATTTATATTGAACTGGTTTATGATAACGTGCAAACGCGATCGCTTTCATCTTATCGTGAAATTGCCGAGCAATTGCTGCTGGTAAATGGATTGTCCAAGGCCTATTCGATGACCGGCTGGCGTGTTGGTTATTTGGCGGCGAAGCAACCGGTTATCGGTGCAGTTAATAGAATTCAAAGTCATTATACATCCAACGCTTGCACGATTTCACAATATGCCTCGGTTGCCGCTTTTGATTTATCAAAAGAAATCATGGACGCCATGAAAGCGGAATTTACCAAACGCCGGGATTATGTTTTTAATAAATTTTCATCCATAAACGGGATTTCCGTCCCGAAACCGCAAGGCGCCTTTTATATTTTTCCAAATGTATCTTCCTTTTTTGGAAAATCACATAACGGCGTTCAGATAAATACAGCGATGGAGCTTTCAACTTTTCTTTTGGAAACCGCGAATTCAGCGGTTGTTCCTGGTGAGGCGTTTGGCGCTCCGGAAAATATTCGTGTATCTTATGCAACTTCGATGGAAAATCTTAAATCAGCTCTCGATCAAATAGAAAACGCATTAAGTAGATTACGATGACAATTTTAGTCATTCGAGTTTTAATTGGAGAAATTTATGCCGACATATGAGTATAAATGCAAAGACTGTGGCTTTAATTTTGAGGAATTTCAGAGTATTGTTTCCGATCCTCTGACCGTTTGTCCACAGTGTCAGGGGCGAATAAACAGAGTGATTGCTGGGGGAGCGGGACTGATATTTAAAGGCAGCGGCTTTTATCTGACAGACTATAAAAACAAAAGCAACAGTGTTCCGCCTGTGAAAACGGCAGCAAATAATACAACGGATGCAAAGTCAGATACCAAGACCAAAACAGACATGAGCAAATCATAGCAATAGATAAAATAGCACCTCAGGGAGTACATCATGCAGAACTTAGGCTTGAATAGCGACATAAATCTCGGAAATCAACGCCTTCACGTTCAAACCAATTATTCTGAATCGGGCGCGACGATTACAGCGAACGTTTTCGATAGCGGCCGCGTTGTCGAGTCCCATGAAGCTAAAGTTGCAGCAGGCGCAGATGCAACCACGATCGAAGCTACGATAAAGAAAATTCATCAGCAGGTGGTGGCCGATATTGAACTTCTATTTTACATCGGGGAAAAAGTTCAACAGGTGAAACATCCGGTTTCATGCAACAAAATTGGTCAAGTCTTATTGCAAAAAGGCTTTGTTGAGCATGCTATTAAATATTTTGAACTGGCGACAGCGGTGGATCCAAAATTTGGCGAAGCCTATAATAATTTGGGCTTGTGCTATCTGGATTTGTCCGATTTACGCCGCGCAGAAGAAATATTACGCCACGGCCTGGAAATGGCCCCCGGATTTGCCGATTTGCACTTGAACCTGGGCCGGGTTCACTTAGAAAAAAAAGCATGGCCAGACGCTGTTCGAACTATTGATGCAGCGTTAAACCTAAACGAATCCTATTTTGAAGCCAACTATTACATGGGGCTGGCCTTGTTAAATTCTCTGGCAGCGAAATCGGATAGCACACAATTACCTCCAGCCAGCATTCGCATGAAACGTGTTTTTGAATATATGAGCAAAGCCGCAGATATATTTAAACCATTTGCCAACGAAAAGTATCAAACCGCGCTTTCGTTTATTGAAAAAGAAAAATTTGAGGAAGCCGTTGCCGCATTCAATGATTGTTTCATAGAAACAAATAAACGGATGGATTTGTCGTTTGAGAATGAATTCTTTTTAAAATTTATGTATGGTGGCAAAGGAAAAGACAATCAATTTATTGGAGGATACGTTGAAAGATTGAAATCATCGATTGATGATTATCCAAAGTATGCAGATCTTCACAACAGCCTTGGAATTGCCTACCTAATTATGTGCCGCAATCTGTTTCTAAAAGCCCTCGATGAGTTTCGGAAAGCGCTCGTCATTAACCCGCGATTTAAACGAGCAGAAAAAAATCTTAAATTAGCTGAAAATGATGGAAAAGGATTTCTGATTTTATTGCGTGCAATACTAAAATAGCATTTAAACGTGTTTGATTTTAAAACAGACTGTTCCAGGAGTGATACAGTTTTTGCCTGTAATTTTTTGTAAAGTTAAATTAAATAACCATCAAAACCCCCTAACTCTTAGTATAAAAACGAGTTAAATCCTCTTCTTTTCTAAATCTAATGATATATGAAGCTGGTATACTATTTGCAATTAGTTACAAGATGAAACAAAAAGTTAAAAGGGCGATGCGTATTTAACATGTTTTTAAATACAATTTGTCCAAATCACACTTTTAGTTACATATATGTAATTCAGTGTAAAAATAAAGTGCAAAGCACCGATTTTGATATATAAATCCATATTTATTATTTATCTAAAATCGTTTTGAGTACGATAATCAGAATTATTATCATCGTTTGATAATTTATGGGAAAATATTCAGATTTTAAGTGAATACAGCAGAAACACAGTAGCATTTGGCTGAAAAATTAACGTGTGCCTCTTTAGGGCTTTCGATTCGGATATCTCGCATTTTTGAAACAAGAAAGTCCGTAATATTTAAAATCCGGTATGCGGAAGTGTACACATTGTTCTGAAGTCGTATTTTTTAATTGCTACTGGAAGATTTTCCCCAAAATACACCCTCAAAAATTCTTAACTGCATGGAAAGCAACTCGGTTAAAATGAAAATTAAAACAGGACTGAAAAGTATAGCATGGATTGCTATATTCACTTCAACTGCTTTTGCCAATCCAGCACCAAGATTTACCGCATTCTCCGCTACAGCCACCACGCTTGTTGCAGGAAAAACGGCCAATTACACTATCACATTTAATCCGCAGGAAAATGTTGCAATCAACGGTACATTTACTGTTAATTTTCCAGCAAAATTTGATTTGAGCTCTGTAACATCGGGCGCAATAATTAGCGGACTGGATGGCGGCCTCATCGTTTCCAACAATCCGGGTAATGATTCAAGTAACTACGTTATTCTTACCCGAAACGGCACCGGGACTGTTTTTACGGCGGGCGGTCAAATTCAGCTTCGATTTGATGGCGTTGTCAACTCCGATTCGACCGGCGATTTTAATTTAGACATTCGTCATTCGGGCTCAGGCGAGCTGCCCCGGTCTACTCAGGTGACAATTTCAGCAGATGTAATTGACCATTTTAATGTGACCAATACCTCCGATGGCAATATTGCGACACAAACCGCCGGCACCAATTTTTCTACCAAAATTACAGCGAAGGATCAGTACGACAACACGGCAACAACCTGGACTGGCAGTATAACCCTTTCCGACAACACGACGACGCTCACACCAACTTCAACTTCGATTTCATCAAATGGAACAGTGACGGTCAGCAATACCAATATTACTCAAACAGGATCTGCTGTAAATATTACTGCGACCAGCGGAGCAATCACCGGCACTTCAAATGATTTTGTTGTTGATCCGGCTGCTATCGATCATTTTACAGTCACCAACAACTCCGATGGCAATATCATCGATCAAACCGCCGGCACAGCTTTTACAATAAAATTAACCGCTTATGACCAGTATAATAATATCAAAACAGACTATGCCGGTTCGCCAGCGTTATCTGTAAATGTGGGTGATATCTCACCGGCTTCGGCTTCGGGGTTTTCCAGTGGAACGGTAAGTGTTACCAACACAACGATAAATACTGCAAACACTGGTATCACAATTTCAGCGACAGATGGCGCTGCTTCGGGTACTTCAAATAGCTTCAACGTTGATTCGGACGTCATCCACCATTTTGCAGTGACAAATACTGCTGATGGTAATATCGCTACCCAGACCGCGGGTGTCGATTTCTCTACAAAAATCACAGCACAGGATCAGTTTGACAACACAGTTACTTCCTGGGCTGGAACCGTAACACTTTCCGACAGCACAACCACACTTACGCCAATATCCGCGACTGGTTTTGTAAATGGATCTGTGACTGTTACAAACACAAATATTACCCAAACAGATGCTGCAAATGCTGTTACTGCCACAAGTGGTGCAATCACCGGGACTTCAAATAATTTTATTGTTGATCCCGCAGCAATCGATCATTTTACAGTAACAGATGATCCGAGCGGAATTATTGGAGGTCAGGCTGCGGGTGTGGCGTTTACAATCAAAATTACGGCCTACGACCAGTACAATAATATAAAGACAGATTACGCTGGATCGCCGGCACTATCGGTAAATATCGGTGATCTTTCCCCGGCTTCAGCATCAGGATTTGCTGCCGGGACTGTAAGTGTCACGAATACTACGATTAATACGGCGAACACCGGCGTGACGATTACTGCCACAGACGGCGCAGCATCGGGTACTTCAAATAGTTTTAATGTCAACCCGGATGCGATCGATCATTTTACCGTGACAAATACTTCCGATGGCACTATTGCAACCCAGACCGCCGGCGTTGATTTTTCCATAAAAATTACGGCAAAAGATCAGTTTGACAATACAGTGACAACCTGGGGTGGAACAGTAAATTTAACCGACAACACCACTACACTTACGCCGATTACAGCGGTTTTAGCGAGTGGAACAGTGACAGTCACAAATACAAATATTACCCAATCCGGAGCGGCAGTCAATATTACAGCCACCAGCGGCTCTGTAAGTGGCATTTCGAATAATTTCGTCGTTGATCCCGATGTTATCAACCAATTTTCAGTTACAAATACTTCCGGCGACGCCATCGCAACCCAGACCGCTGGCGTTGATTTTTCTACAAAAATCACGGCCCAGGATCAGTTTGGCAACACAGTTACTTCCTGGGCTGGAACCGTAACGCTTTCCGATAGCACAACCACGCTAACGCCAACATCTGCGACTGGTTTTGTAAATGGATCTGTGACCGTTACAAATACAAATATTACCCAAACAGATGCCGCAAATGCTATCACGGCCACAAGCGGTGGAATTACCGGGACTTCGAATGATTTTATTGTTGATCCGGCGGCGCTGGATCATTTCTCGGTGACAGACGATCCGAGTGGCGACATTGGAAATCAGGTGGCTACGGTTGCGTTTACGATTAAAATTACGGCTTTTGACCAGTTCAACAATGTAAAAACAGACTATGCCGGTTCGCCGGTTTTATCCGTAAATATGGGTGATCTTTCACCAGCCTCGGCTTCGGGATTTGTTAGTGGAGTTGTGAGCGTAACGAATACTACAATTAATACAGCAAATACCGGTGTGACAATTACGGCAACCGACGGCGCTGCTTTAGGTACCTCCAATTCATTTGATATTCTTGTCGGTGCGGTCGTTTCAATAAAAATTCTCGAAGGAGAGTCAGGTAATAATTCTGTTCTTTCAGGAGTACCCATTACTACGGATACGTTAATTACTGCACACGCCGCGGGCTTTGATGCCGGCGACAATTATGTGCAGGATGAATTAGCTGCCTGGAGTCTGAGTGATACAAGTCTCGGACGGATTTCTGTAACAAATGGAGTCTCAACAACTTTTGATCCACGTAAACCGGGGACAAATGAATTGCAGGCCGATCACAGCGGCACAAGTACGAGTGCCGGATCAGGAAACTACATTGTTGCAGTTGGTGTTGTGCAAAATATTAAAATATTAACCGGTGCATCCGGAGAGACTGCCGAACTGGGAGATCAATCAGTGGCCTCGGGTGCAACTTTGACTGTCCATGCCGGCGGCTATGATTCCAAGTTTAATTATGCTCAGGATGAGACCGTCAGTTGGAGTGTTACGGGCGGAATCGGAACGATCGGCGCAGGTCCGAGTGTGAGTGCCATTTTTACAGGAACCACAATCGGTACTGGTCTAATCAAAGCAGATCACAGTTCGGTGGAAGTCATTGATGCTTACTCGGGCACGATCACCGTGAGCCTTGGCAGCATCGATTACGTTTTGCTGCGCACGGCAATTAACGGCGGTGGTGAAGCATTCTCGACCCATACAATGACGGCAGATGAATCGGTAACAATTTATGCCGCCGGCTACGATGCACAGAATAATTATATCGGCAATGAGAGTGTCACATGGTCCGCTGCCAGTGGTTCGTTTTCACCATCTTCAGGCTCAACAACTGTCTTTTCTCCAAGTCTCACAGGAAATGTGACTGTGACGGGCACGCCAGTAGCGGGCACACCGAGCTCAGCGATTGTTACTGTTAATCCAGGTGTGCCAGCAGGGAGCGTAACTCTCACTCCGGCATCTTCTGTTTTACCGGCTGATGGCGTCGCAGAAACAACGGTGACATCGAGTATTATTAAAGACTCGGAAGGAAATAATGTTGGAGCTGCAAAAGAATTTACTATTTCGTTAAGCAAGGCAAATTTGGGTACAATTTTAAATGACATAAATCCAACTATCGCCGGTGTCCAGATTGCAACCGACGCAAGCAGCAAGCTCGTTTTTACATTTCGGGCCGGGACGCTGGGTGGAACGACAAACTTATTTGCCAGCAGCACAAATGGTTCAGCCAACGGTAGCACAGAACTGACGTTAACAAGTATGAGTATCGTTTCGGTGTCCACTGCGTCATCGACGGTTTCCCGGGGCCAACAAGATGCCCAATTAACTCTGACGGTTGAAAACAATGGTTCGCAGGATATTACGATCACCTCGGCGAATCCGGTTTTTACGCATGCTTCGGATGGGATAACGGAATGGACCGGATTTGAAAATATCACCCGGATGAATCCGGAAGTGACCTCGATTCCCGGAAATGGTGGATCGGTTGCCCTCACATACAATGTGGATATCACAGTGGGTGCAGCCATTGATTCGGTCATTGTCGACGGTATAATAAATGGAACGGTATCTGGAACCGCAGTGAGTGATTCTGCCGCAGAAAACAGAGCTCCACGGTGGAATATTCAAAAAAATCCATCCGTTGGCATCGTTTCCGTAACACCAGTCGATGCGGTGGTTGATCAGGGAACAGCAGGACATATCGTTAGTGTCGTCATCAATGTACCCGGTGGAGATGCTGAAACAGCCAATGCAGTAATTGATAATATAAAGCTGATTTTTAAAAATGGGAATACGGATGTTTCTACGGGATATATCGTTTCGCCGGTGACGGGCAACCCGACAATTATTCCGGGAACCGGAGGCAATGTTCAGCTTGATTATAAGGTGGATGTTCTTTCTCAAGCACAAATAGGAACCATTACTCTTGACGCAGAATTAACAGCTCATGACGCAAATTCAGGATTGCAGGCGACAGACCTTGATGGCGCCAGTGCAACCGGAACGTGGACAGTTGAAAGCTCGGAATCGGTTACTATTGTCTCCGTTATTCCGAGTCAGGCAAAAGTAACGGCAAACATGTCAAAACAGTGGACGATACAGGTTGTGGTTGATAACAGCAGCTCAAGCACCGTTAATGTAACAAGTCTGGACCTGCGCTTCTTCGCAGGTGCGGTTGAAAAAACCAATGAATTTACGATTACTCCACCCGCATTGACTGCGATTGGGCCGCACAGTCAGGGAAATTATAATTTTGCAATCGATACGACTGGCTCGACGACCGGATTAATATCGATAGATGCCCACTTCATTGGCTCGGATGGCAGCCTGATCGATTTGACAGACGCCAACAGTTCGTTCACAGTGCAGACAGCAGCTTCTGTTTCAATTAAAGAAATAATTGTACCTGCAACAGTTACAGCCAACCAAACAACGCCATGGAATGTTAAAACGGTACTGCAAAACCTGGGTGAAGCGGATGCAGAGATAAATTTTAGCACCGATTCAACGCATTATTTATTTAGTGATGAAACCGGATATTCTATAACCAGCCCGGTACAATTGTCAAGTGGAAATACGTTTCTGACGAATAGCGGCATCGATACGTTGTCATTTATTGTCAACACAACCGGAGCAAGTGTGGGATCGCTCAACATCGGGGCCGTGATCCGGGGTTATGATAAAAACTCCAGTGTGACTTTCAAAGATTCAACAACGGCGGTTGAATTGCAACAGGTGGTTGTTCAAACACCGGCAGCCTTAACTATTGATTCGACTTATATCTCCAGTTTAAACGCTCCCTCCGTCAACAGGCTACAGGAATTTCAGATACGGGTGAAGATTCGAAATACGGGTCAGGAGTCGCTGGATAGTGTTGTGGTGTCGCTGGCGAGTGATGAAATTACCTCGCCTTCAAGTTTTTTACCACTGAGTTCAGCTTATTCGATTCCTGGCGAATCCACCACAGAAATTCCTATTAGTATTACCGCAGCGGACCGTTCCGGCTCAGAAACGTTCACAGCGTCAATCTATGCTGCAAAAGGATTGAACTCGGGTGTAAAAATTACACCAGGTGCAGCCATTGATTCAAGTGAACAAGCCATATTACAAACCCCGGCAGCCATACAAATAGTCCAGGTTGTTCCATCAGCAGCTTCAGTTTTTGCCAATCAGCTTTCAGATTGGACGATAACAGCCACTATAAAAAATAATGGTGAAGCAACAGCCCGATTAAAACCACAGGCGGCTGATTTGGGATTCGTTGTTAATTCACAGAATGATACGCAGAACTATACAGTCAGCTCACCCGGAACGGTTGATCTGACTGGCAATGGGCAGGAATCAGACATAGTTTATACGATCAACCGCACCGGTATTCAAAGTGGCGATGCCGCGATTTCGGTCAACCTTGGCGCGACAGACGTAAATACCGGCGCGGCCATTTCCGCGGCCGGCAACACCAATAAGCTGATCGAAGAAAATTCTTCAGTTTTAATAATTAAAGCAGAAATAATAGCGCCAAATGTGGTAAACAACGACGGAATTGTAAATACAGACCAGTCCTTTTCAATTCGTGTCTCCGTTAAAAACAACGGTGTTGATGCGGTTCAGGAAGCCAGTGTTCGATTAAAAAATCAATTTGTCGGTGGTGCATTTTCCGAGCTCACAGGTGAAATTGCAACCATTCAACCAAACGAAATCAAAACCATTGATTTTCCGATAACAGCCGGCCCCAGCCAAAACGATATTGGTGAAACAGTCACCGCTATTCTCGACACGGCAACGGTTACTTCAAGCGGAAATGGCGCCAATATCGGTGAACCTGTTAAGAATGAAGTGCGCTTTTTTACCCAGGTCCCGGCGGAGCTGCAAGTTACAGCTTCAACAAATTTTATTCATCAGCAATTGCAAAAAGATCAGGAGTTTAGGGTAACAGCAACGGTCACAAATCGTGGCCTTGCCGGGCTGTCAGGCATGGGGCAGCTAAGAATTGACTTTCCGGCGGGATACAGCTTTTCAACAGATTCTGTTCAGACGAAAGAAGTTACTTTTGACATGAACGCGCCGTCTTTGACGTGGCGTTTAATTTCGCCCGACGCAAACAGCTCAATTCCGGGTGGCGATCCGGTGAGTGTCCGGTTTTTAGGCACACCATTAGATATAAACAGCGGCAATCCGGCACAGCAATTTAACAACAGCGATACCCTGCTTTACTCCGTTGGCGACCTCGCTTTTGAGATTGATTCACTTCGAATTGTTTCACCGCAGGGTGCGGCAGAGAATAATAAAATATCCTCCGGATCCACATTTACGCTGCGGCTTTTTCTGCGCGGCTGGCGTCGATTATTGAATCCGTCTGCTACATTAGTTCTGCCGGCAGGTTTCGCTTATTCAGGTTCTGAGACGGGCAATTTGCCCGTGTTACCCGTAGTGAATGACGATGAACAGGGCTACGTCGAGTGGAACATCATTGCGCCGGCTTCGGCGACAGAAACAGAAACAAAATCATTAAATGTCACGCTGCAAGGCACGGACGGAAACGGCGGCCTGCACACGAAACAAACATCCCTGAACGTGGATCTTGTTCCCAAGGCGTTGTTGAATTTAGTGTTGGACGGTGGTGAGACCAGTTTGAGTTTAGCCATGGGGCAAGCGTATGATCTGCGGGTAATTTTACAAAACAGCGGTTCGGCAGGAGTATCAAATACCGCAACGATCGTTATTGATACAAGTAATTCTCAAATTACATTTACCGGGACGCCTGCGCAGACAGATACTTTAACCGGTGTTGAAGTTGATGATATAAATATTTGGCGCTTGCAAATGCCGAACAAGGCGTTGCAAACATCAATTAAAGTAAATTTGATCGATCCGCGACCGAGCGATATTTATACCGGCCAACCGGCCGCGCTGGTCCCGGGTGGTAATGAACTGCATGTCAATATCGCTGTTCGTGAAACCGGGTCAATTTTGATCAGTGATTTTGCCATATTTGAACCCATTGGTGCGACGGACAACATCATCAGCACGGATCAACAGTTTAGAATAAAGGCCAAATTGATCGGTCTCGATGTTAAAGATGTTGATTTGCAGTTGAAGCAAATGGCTGGAACAGATTTTAGTATTGAAAATGCCTCACGTCAACCGGCTTCGATTGATAATTTTAATTCGGTTGGTGAAACATTTGAGTGGAAAGTGACCGCTCCAGCCAATGCGTCGGTTGATTCTTTCGCAATCGTATGGAGCTACAAAGATGCCACAAGCGGCGACGATGTGTTGCCGGGCGAATCGGGAAAAGTGGTTGTTACGACAGTCAAGAAGCCGTCCTATTCCTTCACCGCAGAAATCGTTTCTCCGGCATCCGCCACGGATAAAATCGTCTCGCCAAATCAGAAATTTACCATTCAGGCAGACCTGATTAAATTAGGAACGGCTAATTTACAAAACGGAACAACGATAAATGTCCGGTTAAAGGATCCACCGCCGGGCTACGTTACCGACTCACTAAACAAAGAACAAAGCGTCGGTACTCTCGGTGGCACGGCTTCCTGGGTGATTACTGCTCCGGAAAGTAAAACAGAAACTGAGACAATTGAAATTGAGTTATTCAGCTTGCCTTTGGATGAAAACAGTGGCTTGACCGTTAATTTCACCCAAACGAATATCTCAATTCCGATTCGCACAAACAGTGGCCAGCTCGAAATGCGGGAGATGGACGTGGTGGCGAATTCAGTGGTCGCAGAAGGCCAGGATGCTGTTGAGTTACTTCGCCTCGGTTTCACAAACAAAGGTGACGAATATGCAAGTTTGATCGATTTGCTGTCGTTAAAAGTTGATGTTTTCGACGCAGCCGGAGAATCGCTCATTGCAAACGAAGTACTCGAAAGTTTGTCCGCACGGCAGATTCTGGAAGATACGGAGAACGTGATTTTGAATACCGCGATCAACCCGGTTGATTTTGATGAAAACTGGATGGAAACCGTTTTTCTCGACACCCTGAAACTGGTCCCTGATTCGCTTTATGTCATTTCACTTTACGGCAAGATAAAAGGTGGGACTAAAGATAAAAAGTTTTCGTTGCGGATTAGTGAGAAATCCTACATAAATGCGCAAGACCACGGCAGTCGCGCCCTGGTTGGGCTCGAATTGGTAGATAAAAATGGCAATGCGCGCGATAATTTGCAGATATCTTCCAAGGCGATGGTTATCGTCGGTAGTGACTTCTCAACAAATTTTTTCAATTATCCGAATCCATTTAATCCCAATACCGGAACGACACGTTTCTCCTACACATTACTCGAGCCTTCTACTGTAACGTTTGATGTGTACACCCTTTTTGGTGAACTGGTTTATCATCGTGAATTTGCCGAAACGGAGCCGGAGGGATTGGGTGGTGGTGAGGCACGAACGATTACCTGGAATGGAAGAAACGGCGCCAATCAGGTTGTTTTAAGTGGCATTTATGTGGCTTATATTAAAGCCGGTTCCAATATCGCAAAAACCACAGTTGCTGTGATTCGATGATAAGGTAATGAAATGAATCAGGAAAAGATAAACACATCAAGGATGAAAATATTGTTCTGTAAGCAGATAAATAAGGTTGGAATGACCGGCTTGAAAGTATTGATTTTTGGGCTGCTTTTCGTCGCGCCTATAGGGCAGGTTTATTCACAAAGTGGTGGCCTGAAACCGGTTTTTCAACAGGCATTTGGAGCACGCGGAATGGGACTTGGCGGAGCCTATACAGCTTCGCCGGATGATGCCACCGCCATTTTTTGGAACCCCGGCGCGTTAGATATTTTGGAACGAAAATCCCTTTCGCTTTACGTTTCAAACCTTTTAATCGGTCAATCTCAATTCCTGGCTTATGCCCATCCCACGGTCAATATCGGTACATTTGGCGCTGCCATGATTCGCGTTGGTGTTTCTGCGAATGATAATGAATATCGAGATGAATTTGCCAATTTTAATGGGAACTTTGGATATTCCCATTCTTTGTATATATTGTCTTATGGCAAGAAGCTAAAATACAACCTCGCATTTGGGGTAAGTACAAAAATTGAACAGCAGGATTTTGAAAGCCAAAGTTCGACGGGTTTTGCCATGGATTTAGGCATTGTTTACCGCCCGGACTGGATGCCTGAGCTTCTGCAGAACTCTTCACTGGGATTTATTATACAGGATGTTGTTACTCCGGGATTGAAATTTACCGGTACACCGACAAAAGTACCCAGGAATGCGAAAATTGGCCTTGCTTTTCCTTTCGACATTTCTTCAGGTGCGGATAAATTTACTATTTTTATGGATGTCGAAACATCTTCCCACAGCGATATTCCTGCTTCGTTTCACTTGGGGAGTGAATATAATTATCACGATACAGGAATGCTGCGATTCGGCCTGGATGACAGCTCGGTTGTTTTTGGCGGCGGTGTTGCTCTGAATAGCAAAGGCATGAACTACAGGTTAGATTATACTGTTTCAAATTACAGTACGCTGCAAGGAATGGAAAAGGCGCATAATTTTTCGCTGACGATTAATTTTGGAAAAACCAAAATACAAATTGTTGAAGCGGCAAAAGAACAGCGCGACCGCGAAATTGAAGCCAGGGTATTGCAGCAGGAAAGAATTAACAAGCGAGTCGATATCGAGCGCCACGTGAAAGCCGGAAAATCGAAATATCGAGCGGAAGATTTTCTCGGTGCGAAAATACAATTTGATGAAGCATTGCTTCTCGACCCGGATAATGCAACCGTTAAGCAGTGGAGTGAGCGGTCATTTGTGCAATACAAGCAACTCCAGAAAGCACGCATCGAGGCGGCGGCCGCTGAAAATCTCGCCCGCCAGGATGTTGTTCGAAAACGGGAGCAGGTTCAGAATTATCTCGAAAGTGGCAAAACACATTTTGATGCGGGAAAATGGAAAGACGCCCTGGCCGAATGGCAGCGTGGACTTGAAGTGGAACCGGGTAATGTTGAAATTAAAGACTGGATAGCACAGACGCAAATTCAGATCGACCGCAAAATTGACGATTTGATAAAAGAAGGTGATCGCCTCGCGCGCCAGGGCCGGTATCCGGATGCTGTAACCAAACTGCGAGAAGCGTTGCAAGTCGGTGTTGATAGTGAGTCACAACGGCGAACTATCAACAGTAAAATCGGGCAATGGAATAGCCGTTTAAATTTTGATGCTGCATATAGCCAGGGACTTGTGCAATACGAAAGGCGCAACTGGAAAGAAGCGATACGCTATTTTAATCAGGCGTTAAAAGAAGAAAGCAATAATAAAGCAGTAAAGCGGAAGCGGAAGCTTGCAAATTCCTGGTTAAATGCGAATCAGGAACCTTGGCTCAATACACAAATCAGGAAAGATTGGCAGCAAGCCAAACGATACAATAGTCAAGGGCGGTACCGGGATGCGCTGGAAATATTGAATCGAATTTATGAGTTGCAACCCTTTAAAACACCTATTTTGGTTGAGCTCGAAAAAGCCGAAAAAGCATTAAACGAATAAATGAGAGCTGATACCCTTGTTTAAAGATGTTATCAAAGAGCAGTTAAAAGTCCCTGCTCATATCGATTATCTTGGTGAACTTCGTGATTTTGTTACTCGGGTCGGCAATAAATACGGCCTCTCCAATAAAATCATCAACGCCTATAAACTGGGAATCGATGAAGCGGGAACCAATATCATTCGTCACGCTTACCGGGAACAGAGCGAACCGGGCTTTATCTTGTTGCGTGTAATCATCCGTAAGAACAGTGCCACGGTTAGCCTCATCGATACCGGAAAGTATTTTGATCCACGCACGGTAAAAGCTCCGGATTTGGACCGGTACGTCGAAATTGGTAAAAAAGGCGGTCTTGGAATCTTCATCATCCGCAAATTGATGGATGAAATTGATTATCGCAAGACGGAAGAAGGCAATGAACTGCGGATGACCAAGTACCGGGACAGAAGCAAGAAAAAAACCAGCACCCGTCCCGATGTTTTAAAATCTGCTCAAGGTATTCCTTTCACATTAAAAGGCCAATATTTTTGGCGAATAACGCTGGCTTTTACTGTCGCGGTTATGGGAAGTTATGGCTATCTGTATTTTAAAGCGGGTTCCGAAAAAACACGCGAGGCATTCAACCGGTTTAATAGTATTGGACAGACAGCCAAATTTAATTTGGAATCCCTCGCCAAAAACAATCTTGAATTAGCCGATGAATCGAAACGAAAAGATATTTTGCGCAATGAGTATTATGATGAAATTTCTCTGACCGTTGAGCCTATTTTGGAGGAAAAGAAGGCTCAAATCATCGATTTGTTTGTTGTTGATAACCGTGAAAATTTAATTTCCGGGCATATCAATATTAACTGGCAAGGTGCGAAATATGGAACTGAATACCCGCGTTTACCCGCAGAAGTGGTGCAGCTTTCCGATTCGGTAAAATTATATAACTTTGAATTGGTGGCTGAAAATGACCGGTTAAATACAGCAGAAGTTTATGATTTTAGTATTCCGGTACATTACCCGTTTACCGGTGAAAAGTACGGTAAAATCCATGTTTTGGCATTAAAAGAAAAAGTTGATTCCGAAATTTCCACTTTACGTTGGGCATATTTTCAATTAACATTGTCCATATTGATATTGGCATATGTCGGTGTTTTTGTTCTTATTTACATTCTCCTAAATCCTTTTAAAAAACTGGCATCCTGGATTCGAGCCATCGACCACGGTGAGGTTGACGATGAAATGGATATCGACGCCTCAACTGAAATTGGCGAAATAGCGCAAGCATTTAGCGAGATGACCACCAAATTTCGGGAATCGCAAAAAAATCTCGCTGAGCAGGAACGCTTGCAGAAGGAAATGCAGGTTGCTCAAGAGATCCAGCAAACCTTGCTCCCCTCCGAAGTCCCGAAACTTGAGGGATGCGAAATCTCATCTTATTATGAAGCCGCGAAAGAAGTTGGCGGTGATTATTATGACTTTGTTCAGGTGGACAAAGATACGCTTGGTGTCGTTGTGGCTGATGTCTCGGGTAAAGGTGTTCCCGGATCTTTGGTAATGACGATGATTCGAACGGCCCTGCGAACCGAAGCGCGCGGCGTGCATGATGCGGCTGAAGTTTTAGCAAGGGTGAATGAGTTTGTCGCGACCGATATGAAAAAGGGGATGTTTGTCACTGTTTTTTATGTGATAATTGATGCGAAACGCCGTCGTTTAAACTTTGCCAGTGCTGGCCACAATCCGATGATTTTGTATCGTCCAAGTACAGAAAAGACCTACTATTTAAATCCAAAAGGATTTCCAATTGGAATCCAATTGGCAGAAAAAGACCTGTTCCGGCAATCCATCGAATCGGATACTATTCAGATGACAGAGGATGACATTGTTTTACTGTACACGGATGGGATTACGGAGGCGATGAATGGCCGACGCCAGCTGTTCGGCGAAGAAAGGTTACTGCAAATTATCCGCCAGGGTGGCAAGCTGAATGCGGAAGATTTTGTCGACAAGCTGCGCCTGGAAATTGATACATTTATCGAAGGAAACCTCCAATACGATGATATCACCTGCGTTACGATAAAAGAAGAATCAAACTCGGAAAAAGAGGAATTGCGTCGTGCAAAATTGGCGCATCAGGAAATTGAGTCCGGGACAAATATCCGGGAAGCCTGCGAAAAGGCAGGAATCACGACCTATGCATATTACAATAAATATAAAAAGACCTTTGATGAGCATGGTGTTGATGCTTATGAAATCGATGAAGAAGTGTCCCTGGAAGCCAAGCATTTTAGCATCGAAGACAAAACGAAAATTTTCGATATTATAAAAAACCATCCTGAATATGGTGCGAAAAGAATTAGCGAAGAATTAAACACGGAAAAGTATGGTTTTACAATAATCACGGAAAAGAAAATTTATGACGAGCTTGTCCGTAGCCGGCTCAACACGAAAAATCTGCGCGAAGCTTATATTGCCCGCGGTGCACGCAACAAAAAACGAATTAAAGCACCGGGCACCCCAATGTTAACATTGGATGGCCGAATTCTTATTGATCGAAAAGAAGAACCGGAAGAAGAGCCTATTTCTGTAGCAGAAACGGTTGTGCCAGAAACTAAAACGGAAAAAACCACTGAAGTTGATATCTCGCAAAAAGAAGAAAATGTCGAAACAACTGAGGTGGAAAGTGATTCCATTTCTCAACCTCTGGAAGAATTACTGCAAAAGCCGGATGATGATGAAAGCCAGCCCGGGGCTGCAACGGAAACAACCGACTCCGAAACAGGTGAATTGCAGGATGCCGAAGCGACAAATGAAGCAGAGTTAGAAGAAGATTCTCTTTCTTTTCTCGATATATTACAGGGCGGAGAGAAGTCTAGTGACGAGGATGATGAATTTGAGACAGAAGTTGAAGCCGACGCACATGGCGATGATTATGATGTTAATTCGGATCGTTCCAATAATTCCTCAACTTATGATGCCGTGGATGATCTTCTGCAACAAGAAATTTCAAACAGTTTTGCCGATGATTCGTCGTCATCTATTTTTGTTGATCAGGAAGAAATCAGTCAAGTTTCGGAAGAAGATGACGGTAATTTAATAGAGGAAAAGAAAAACCTCGCCAATACGACAACGGATGAGGTATTACCACAGAATAGTGATTCTGAGGCTGAGAGTGATTTAGATGAACAATTGCCAGAGGAGCGTGGCTTTAAAGATGAGACTCTGGAATTGCTCAGCACAGACCTCACGAGCTCGGATGCGGATGATGAAAATGCCTCTCCATTTATCGAGGTTACGGATGGTAAATCGGGCGATTTTAAGGAGGATGAAAAATTTCCTCATGACAAAACAGATGATACAGGAATTTTTATAGAGCTTTTTTCAGCAGCAAACGACGCTGAGCCAGATGGTGCGGACATGCTGCCCATGTTCACGGATCCCCATGAAGTTTTTGTGAAGAAACGGAAAAATAGCAGGAATGGCCTGAAACAGCAAGATATTGTAACGGGTGAGGCGAGACGAGATCAGTTAAAAGAAAAAGAAGGATTGCTCATCGAAGGATTGCGGTATTATAAACGAAAAGAATTTGACGAGGCCATTCTAAAATTTAATGATGCCGTTGAAAAATATCCTGATTTTAAAGAGGCACATAGCATACTTGGAAATGCTTTCTTTCGCACGGGCCGCTACGATGATGCAATCGGAGCGTATTCTGACGTTATAAAACTGGACAGTACAGACGCCACAGCACATGAAAATATTGGTGTCATTTACGCAAATAAAGGTGATTATTCAAAAGCTGTTGAGCAATGGAAAAAAATTCTTAAGCATGATCCCTCGAGAGCAGATATTAAACTTAAAATAAATAAAGCGTTGGATTTAATCGGGCATAAATAATACATTCCATTCGTTTCCATTGACATTATCTAACACGAATTGTATATTATTTAATGCTTAATTTGCAGAAAATATCTTTAGGAGATAACCATGGAAGGTATTCAAGTGTCGGTTGAACGTACTGGTGCGAACAGGAATATCGCAGTTATAAAGGTTGGTGGGTACATCGACACAACTACGTCGGCCGAGTTGGAACATTCATTAAATACCTTAATTAAAGCCAACACCTACAAAATTATCATCGACCTCGGTAATGTTGATTATATAAGCAGCGCTGGTTGGGGAATTTTTATAAGTGAAATTAAGGGTATTCGGGAAAGAGGGGGAGATTTAAAACTTATTCGAATGATCCCCGATGTATTTGAAGTATTTGAGTTGCTGGAATTTCATTATATTATCAAAGCCTTCGATACGCTGGAAGAGGCTGTCAATAATTTTGAAGGGGTAACTGCTGCCGTTGCACCAAGTCACGCACCAGAACCATCAAATGAATACGGTGATTCTGCTCCAGATGAAATATCTCAGGGAGAGAGTTATACTGAGGAATCTTATTCCAGCCCGCATTCTAGCGCCCTTTCTTCTGATGATTATGTAATTCGTGCCGCAACTGAAAATCCGATGGTTGGTGTTCTAAAATTGAAAAAGATTTTGAGAAGCCCGAAATATGGAAGTGTACAAATTGGATTTTTTCAACTCAGAAAAGTATTAAAAGAAAACAACCTTAATTCAAAGAACAAAAGAGTTGAGTATATAAAACCAAGTTAAAGATTCTGCTCTCAACCCCCTGCCTTTATCAAATTTTCGTAAATATAATTAGCGTACATTTGAATGTACGGATATATTAAATATATTGATTGGACGGCGAGCGTCCAATTGGAGGATTAATGGCGAGTTTTAAAGATATTGTTGCTCCGAAAAACGGAGAAAAAATCTCAATTGATGATGGTGTTTTGGTCGTCCCCGACAGCCCGGTGATTCCATTTATTGAAGGTGATGGAACCGGCCCTGATATTTGGAAAGCTTCGCAGTATGTTTTTGATAAAGCTGTTGAAAAAGCATATGGTGGCAAAAGAAAAATCGAATGGCTTGAAGTTTACGCTGGTGAAAAAGCGTTTAAAAAATTTGGTGATTGGCTTCCAGAAGATACAATAGCAGCATTTCGTGAATATCTCGTAGGAATCAAAGGACCTCTCACAACCCCAATAGGTGGCGGATTTCGCTCACTAAATGTAGCTTTGCGTCAAATTCTTGATCTTTTTGTTTGTCTGCGGCCTGTCCGTTATTTTCAAGGTGTACCATCTCCGGTGACCAATCCTCAAAACGTTGATATGGTTATTTTCCGTGAGAATACAGAAGATATTTACGCTGGCATTGAATGGGCCGAAGGCACTTCCGAGGTAAAAAAGGTTATAAACTTCCTTCAGTCCGAGATGGGTGTTAAAAATATTCGTTTTCCAGAAACTTCCGGTATTGGAATTAAGCCTATTTCGAAAGAGGGTACTTTTCGCCTTGCTAAAGCTGCTATCGAATATGCTTTGAAACACAACCGTAAATCGGTGACCTTGGTCCACAAAGGCAATATTATGAAATTCACCGAAGGCGCATTTAAGAATTGGGGATACGAGGTTGGTGTTACTGATTATCGCGATAAAGTTGTAACTGAGCGTGAGAGCTGGATCATTGGCAACAAAGATGCCAATTCTAATTTGAGTGTTGAAGAAAATGCAGCGATGATCGACCCCGGCTACGGCATGATGACCGATTCGCAGAAATCAGATATTTGCTCGGAAATCGAAGCCTCACTGAAGTTGATGCCTACACATGGAAACGGACAATACAAAGAAAAACTGTTGATAAAGGATACGATCGCAGATATTACGCTGCAGCAAGTATTGACCCGCGCGAAAGAGTTTGATGTTGTCGCTACTATGAATTTGAATGGCGATTATCTTTCTGATGCGCTTGCAGCGCAGGTTGGCGGAATCGGAATCGCGCCCGGCGCGAACATTAATTATACCACGGGGCATGCAATTTTTGAGGCTACACACGGGACAGCCCCGAAATACGCCAATTTGGACAAGGTAAATCCCGGCTCAGTCGTGCTGTCCGGTGTCTTGATGCTTGAGCACATGGGATGGCAGGAAGCAGCGGATCTCATTAACAATGGTATCGAAAAAGCGATTGCGCATAAAAAAGTGACCTATGATTTTCACCGGCAAATGGAAGGCGCGACGCTGTTGAAATGTTCTGAATTTGGGAAAGCAATCGTTGACAACATGTAGATTTGGTAGAAATGTTAATTTGAAGGCAGGGCAAAGTCCCTGCCTTTTTGGTTTAGGAAAGAAAGATGTTTATAGATCGCGCAAAAATATTCGTTGAATCCGGCCGTGGTGGTAGCGGTTGTGTTAGTTTTCGGCGGGAGAAATTTGTGCCGAAAGGTGGCCCGGATGGAGGCGACGGCGGCAAAGGGGGAAGTATTATTATTTCCGCTGACAGCTCATTGCGCAGCTTGCTGGATTTTCAACATAAAAAGCATTTTAGAGCCAAAAGGGGAGAACACGGACGCGGTTCCAATTGCCATGGTAAAAAAGGGGCAGATATAAAAATAAGAGTGCCAGTCGGAACTATGGTTTTTGATGCTGATACAGATGAATTGATAGCGGACATCATCGAGGAAAAGCAAAAAGTTGAAATTGCCAAAGGTGGGCGCGGCGGCAAGGGAAACGCCAGATATAAAACATCAACAAAACAGGCACCGCGAAACTGGCAGGTTGGTGAATTAGGCGAGTCGTATAATATCCGGCTCGAATTAAAAGTCATTGCAGATGTTGGTCTGGTTGGATTTCCGAACGCTGGAAAATCAACTTTTCTCTCAAAAGTATCCGCAGCGCGCCCTAAAATTGCCGATTATCCGTTTACCACATTGCAACCGAATCTTGGTGTGATTAATTACCGGGACTTTGCATCATTTGCTATTGCAGATATTCCAGGTCTCATCGAAGGTGCGCACACTGGAAAAGGATTGGGGCACGAATTTTTACGTCACATCGAACGGACCCGGGTGCTCATGTTTTTGATAGATGCCAACTCCGAAGATCCGCATGATGATTTTAAGATTTTGCTCAATGAGTTGGGATCATTCGAAGAAAAACTGCTCGAAAAATCACGCATCATCGTTATCTCGAAAATTGATACATTTTCCGAGGGGATTCCGCCGGAGCTATTGAAAAAATTTGAAGAGCCTGTATTAACGATCTCAAGTATCACCGGGGACGGATTGACGAACCTAATCGATAAGCTCTGGCAGCACATCTCTGAATAAAATGAATTATTTTTAATTGGGGCGAATATGGAAAACTGGTGGGCAGTAGCGGATGAAATGGCTTTGTTTTTGAATTTAAGCCAAATTCATGGCATTGGCCCGGCTCGGATACGAACCCTGCTTAATCGCTTTGCGAAACCATCAAAAATTGTTTCAGCTTCGATTGATGAATTGACAAAAATTGGTGGAATTAATGAAAGTGCCGCACACGCAATTCAATCGGCAGAATCCGCAGATTTTGGCCTCGATCAACTGCAAAAAGCCGTCGATCAAAATTGTCAAATCCTTGCCTGTTTTGATAATCGATACCCTGAAAAATTAAAAAGAATTCCAAACCCTCCCCTGGTTTTATATACTACTGGCCAGATTTCTGTTTTTAACTCGTTCGCAATTGCCATTGTTGGAACCAGATTACCCACAGCCTATGGGAAAAATATTACTATCAAACTAACCCGGGAGCTTGTGGAGTCCGGGGTGACTATTGTTAGTGGTTTGGCTCGCGGTATTGATACGATAGCCCATACCGAGACCGTAAAATATGGTGGACAAACTATGGCCGTATTAGGCAGCGGACTCGATGTGCTTTATCCTTCAGAAAATAAAAAACTGGCATCCGAAATTTGTAAAAATGGATTATTGGTAACTGAATTTGCATTTGGGACAAAGCCGGATGCTATAAATTTTCCCAAACGAAACCGCATCATCAGCGGGTTGACAGCCGGCACCGTGGTCACGGAAGCCGGCGAGAAAAGTGGCGCTTTAATTACGGCCTATCAGGCATTGGATCAAAATCGGGAGGTGTTTGCGGTTCCCGGGAGCATATTTTCGAAAAATCATGCAGGCCCAAATCAGTTAATCAAAGAAGGAGCCAAGCTTGTTACGTCAGTGGCCGATATTTTTGACGAGTTGCCACAGCAGGGTGATTTGTTTTCCCCTGTCAACTCCGGTAAAATGGATGCAATGCGTTTTTCAAACAATGAAAAAGAAATAATAGATTTGCTTAAAGACGGTGAGCACCATATCGATAAATTAAGTCGTGTGTTAAACAAAAGCACTCCGGCGCTTTTGAGCATGTTATTAAAATTAGAGTTAGAAGGTGTCGTTCAACAGCAGCCGGGTAAAATCTTTGTGCTTAATAAAACATTTTAAAAATGGGAATGACGCCGAAAAATAATTTGACATTAGTTGATTTTGTTTTGTATATTCCACGTCTCCTGGAGGGCTAGTCCTAATTGGTAAGGCAGCGGTCTTGAAAACCGCCGGGTTTACGCCCTTGTGGGTTCGAGTCCCTCGCCCTCCGCACGGTTTTTAAAGGAGAGGTGGCTGAGCGGCTGAAAGCGGCACCCTGCTAAGGTGTTATACTGGTAACGGTATCGAGGGTTCGAATCCCTCCCTCTCCGCAGAATTTTCAAATCCTTAAAATGCGCCCGTGGCTCAACGGATAGAGCGTCTGGCTACGGACCAGGAGGTTGGAGGTTCGAATCCTCCCGGGCGTACTTTTGAATAAACAAGGAATCAATAACGGTTCCTTGTTTTTATATGTAGGTGGTCAGATGCACGAACGCTGGATGAAGTTAGCGTTCGAAGAAGCGCTAAAAGCCAAACGCGAGGGGGAAGTTCCGGTTGGTGCTGTTGTTGTGCATAATAGCCAGCTTATTGGCCGGGGGCACAATTTGGTGGAGACAACTTCCGATCCCACTGCGCATGCTGAAATCGTCGCGTTAAAAGATGCCATCAGCCGCCGGAAATCATGGCGAATGAATGGATCAACGCTTTATGTAACGCTTGAACCGTGCCCGATGTGTATGGGAGCGCTGCATTTAGCCCGCTTAAATAAATTGGTTTTTGGAGCGCATGATCCGCGGTTTGGCGCGTGCGGCAGTTATATCAATTTGCAAAACATGCAATCGATGACAACGCCTTTTGAAGTTATTAGCGGCATATTAGCAGATGCGTCGAGTGCGCTTTTAAAAGAGTTCTTTGGTGATTTGCGCAAAAGAAGCGATGAATTGGGGCCGTAGCTCAGTTGGGAGAGTGTCGCGTTCGCAATGCGAAGGTCGTGGGTTCGAATCCCATCGGCTCCACAAAATGTACTGGAGAGGTGCCAGAGCTGGCTTAATGGGGCGGTCTCGAAAACCGTTGTGGTCTTTGATCACCGGGGGTTCGAATCCCTCCCTCTCCGCATTTATAGTTGATTTTTGATTGTTTTTGGAGAGATGTCTGAGTGGCTTAAGGAGCACGCTTGGAAAGCGTGTGTAGGGCTTTCCCTACCGAGGGTTCGAATCCCTCTCTCTCCGCGCTTGTTAAAACTGGAAAACAGAGCCGGTTTTAAGGATTGTCTTCAGAATAACCTTGCGTTTTTGAAGATGCTTGTGTAAATATTAAAAACGGAAAAGCCCCGCGCAATAAATACATGCCCAACCCCGTCAGGACCGGAAGGTAGCAGCGGTAAGCAGCGTCTTTATGTGCCGCGGGTTTGCTTTTCCGTATTTTTTTAATTATTCCTGCTTCCTGGCAACGTGATCTCTGATAATCAGCGGAGGTTTAATGTCTTACCTTGTTCTCGCCCGTAAATGGCGACCCTTAACATTTTCTGAAGTCATCGGTCAGGAGCATGTTACGGTGACATTAAAAAATGCTATCAAAAATGACCGCCTTGCCTCTGCCTACATTTTTTCAGGTCCACGCGGTGTTGGAAAAACGACGACGGCCAGAATTCTTGCCAAAGCCCTGAATTGTGAAAAAGGGCCGACCACAGATCCCTGCAATAAATGCGATGTCTGCAAAGAAATCACTTCCGGCAACAGCATTGATGTCCTCGAGATTGACGGTGCGTCAAATCGGGGGATTGATGAAATCCGCAATTTGCGAGAAAGCACACGCTATACTTCGGCTCAGCAGCGGAGTAAAATATATATCATCGATGAAGTGCACATGTTGACGACCGAGGCATTTAACGCACTCCTGAAAACGCTGGAAGAACCGCCGCCCCACGTCATTTTTATTTTCGCCACCACAGAATCAAACAAGGTTCCAGCAACAATTCTCTCCCGCTGCCAGCGTTTTGATTTCCGGCGCATTCCTGCCGAGAAAATAGCAAAGCAACTCGCCAATATTTGTGCCCATGAGAAAATCGAAATTGACGAGATATCCCTGGCGTTGATCGCTGGAAAATCAGAAGGCTGTATGCGGGATAGCCAGAGCTTGCTGGATCAGGTTATTTCGTTTTGCGGATCAAAAATAAAAGAAGATGATGTCGCCGGTTTACTTGGTGTCATTGGGCTCGACGTATACATCGATATTCTCGCTGCAGCCGCAGAAAAAGAGAGTTCAAAAATCTTTGCCATCTCGCAATCAGTTTATGAAAAAGGATATTCATTTCCGGAATTATTGCATGGGCTGGCTGAATATATCAATAAGGTGCTGATTTATAAAACAACCCGGGCTGTCCGTTTGTTGGAGGGCAAAGAAGATTTTATCAAAACTTTTAAAGCCCAGGCTGATTTGTTCGAGGAAACTGATTTAATAAGACTGTATCAAGCTGTGGTTGAAGCTTCGAATGATCTGCGCTGGAGCAGCAATCCTCAGTTGCACGTTGAGATGTTGTTGGTGCGCCTGACAAAATTGACAAAAAGTATTGAGTTGAATAAAATTTTTACTGAATTAGACACCTTAAAAAAAAAAGAACTGAGCGAACCTGAAACCTTAAAGAGTGATGTTGTTCGAATTGTTCCGGAGATTCAGCATCAGAAAATAAAGGGTGGATTGTTTGGCGACCTAAACGGGGTACGAAATAAAAATCAGGTGGTAAACGAGTCTGTGAGTAAGCCTGAGCCCGATCGTGTTGCCGATACCCTTGATGCACCCATTACGCTTGTTGAAATCAAGGCAAAATGGGAAGAAGTCATCGCGATTATCAAAAAAGAAAAAATATCCATCGGTTCATTTCTTGAGGAAGGGGAACTGCAAAATCTAACAGGAAATCAGCTCGAAATAGCTTTCGATCATTCTAAAAAATTTCACGTAAAATCCTTAAATGAAAACCGGGTTGCTGTCCAAAAAATAATTTCATCTTTTTTCAAAAACCCCATTCTGGTTGAGTGTGTCGTCTCGGCAAATCAAACAGAAAAAACCGGAATCGCGCATGAAGATTTATCTGCAAATGTTGAGAATGATGAGAAGAAAGAGAGCAACAGTGTGCCGCCCCCAAATGGCAGTGAATGGATAAAACAATACCCGGTGGCCCAGTTATTGATTGAATCACTCGGCGGTGAAGAAATTAATTGATTTAAACCCGAAAGCTCCGTATTGTTTACCTTTATATCATTATTTAATTTGGAGATTTACAATGGCTAAACCAGGTTTTGGAAATATAATGAAACAAGCTCAGCAAATGCAGGAACGCATGCAGAAAATCCAGGAAGAATTGCTGGAAAAACGTGTTGAGGGAAATTCAGGCGGTGGCATGGTAACCGCAATCGCTAACGGAAAAGGCGATCTTGTACAATTGAAAATCGACCCTGAAGTTGTTGACAAAGACGATGTTGAAATGTTGGAAGATCTGGTTGTTGCTGCGGTAAATCAGGCTGCAAAAAAAGCGCAGGAAATGTCTGAAGCCGAGATGAGCAAAATGGCTGGCGGCATGTTACCCAACTTGCCCGGTGGCCTGAATCCTTTCGGAATGTAAATAATGCAATATACGGCTGATGCAGTAAACGTCGCTATTGAAGAGTTATCAAAATTGCCGGGAATCGGCCGTAAAAGTGCCCAAAGACTGGTTTTCTTTTTACTAAAGAGTGATAAGGAAGAAATCAAATCGTTGGCAACAGCGCTTTTAGATTTAAAAGAAAAAATTCAATTTTGCGAAACATGCTTTAATTTTGCTGATTCCAGCCAATGTGCCATCTGTGCAAGTCCATCCCGGAATCATAAAATAATTTGTGTTGTTGAGGAAGCGAATGATGTTCTGGCGATTGAGAGAACCAACGAATATCACGGCACTTACCATATTTTGGGCGGTTTTTTGTCGCCGTTGGATGGCATTGGGCCGGATGATTTAAAAATTCGCGAGTTGATGATTCGCCTGAATGATGAAATAGAAGAAGTGATTCTGGCAACAAATGCCAGTGCTGAAGGTGAAGCAACAGCCGTTTATTTGAGCAAATTCATTAAACCACTCGAAATAAAAATAAGCCGTATTGCCCGAGGAATTCCAATGGGTGGCGATTTGGAATACACCGACGAAGTAACCCTTGCACGGGCTTTGTCAGAAAGAGTCGGGCTCTGAGATATTTAATAAGTGACCTGAGATAGAAATTTATATATGTCCTTCCCAAACCAACTTACAATTCTTCGAATACTGCTAACACCGGTTTTTGTCGCATGCTTGTTCGTCGAAGAGTACAATTATCGTCTTGCAGCGCTCATCATTTTTTTTATTGCTGTGCTTACGGATTGGTATGATGGTTATGTCGCCCGGAAATTTGGCTCCGTAACCAACTGGGGGAAGTTCCTTGATCCACTCGCCGATAAAATACTCGTTCTGTCCGCATTTTTTTCATTGGTAGTTCTTGGCTATATCGAGCTTTGGATGGTCATCGTCATAGCTTTCCGTGATTTATTTATCACGACGCTGCGTATTTATGCCATTAAAAAGAATTCGAAAAAACCGCTAAAAACGAGCTCGTGGGCCAAGTGGAAAACAGCAAGCCAGATGGCGGGTATTTATTTTATCTTAATTTATCTGGTACTTAAACAAAAAATGCTGGCCGTCACCGATTCTCTGCCCTGGCTTCACAAGCTTGAAGCGCTGAACTTTGTTGATAAACTGATGTATTTAGTTACTTTCATCACAGCAACCACCGGCATCCATTATTTAGTCGAAAATCGGCACCATGTCAAAGCATTAGCCCATACAGTATCACGATTTTTGATACCAAATATTTTCCTGTCATGAATCCAATCGTCGTATTTATCGCCACTGGCGCCGGGTCCGGTTATTTTCCCAAAGCTCCCGGTACGGCAGGCAGTGCCCTCGCTGTTGTATGTTTATTGTTTTTATCTGATTTTTCATCGCCTGTTTTTTTGTTAGTCACCGGAGTAATCGTTTTTATTGGCATCTGGTCGGCCAGTCGGGCTGAAGTAATTTTTAAAAAGGAAGATCCCGCGGAAGTCGTGATCGATGAAGTGGCGGGCATTTTAATAAGCGTTTCATTTTTACCCCCAACTGGTTTTACACTTCTGGCAGCATTTGTTCTATTCCGGCTCTTTGATATTTTTAAGCCCTGGCCTGTGCGGCAATCTGAAGAAGCGGGTGTGTGGCTCGCTAAAAAATTCCCGGATAGTAAATGGATAGCAGAAAACAAAGGTGGCATAGGTATTATGCTCGATGATATTCTCGCTGGCCTTTATGCTAATCTGACACTCCAAATCATGACACGGTATATTTTTTAGCAGGGTCCAACGATGCTCATTTGTGAAATTATTTCGATTGGCGATGAATTGCTTAATGGTCAGACTGTCAACACGAACGCCAGTTGGATGGGGCAAAAGTTAAGTGAAATTGGAGTGGCAGTTAAGCGAACAACGACAATTTCAGACAATAAAGAAGCGATAGTTTCCGCGCTCGATTCTGCGCTTTCATTTGCAGATTTGGTGCTCGTAACAGGAGGTTTGGGCCCGACACACGACGATATCACCAAAGGTGTGATTGCCGATTATTTCAATACGGAATTGGAGTTCCACCAGGATTTATATGATAAACTGAAAAAAAGATTTGAAGCTCGGGGTTATACATTTCCCGAAAGCAATGCCGGCCAGGCATGGCTGCCAAAAGACACCAAAATTTTGCCCAACAAAGTTGGCAGCGCACAGGGGATGTTCTTTGAAAGAAAGGGAAAAGCGTGTATTGTTATGCCCGGCGTACCAGCAGAAATGCGTTACATAATGGAAAATTCTGTTTTACCTGTTTTTAGTTTGAAAAACAAGGGAAGTGTGATATTGCACCACACGTGGCGGACAACGGGGATTGGCGAATCGCTACTTTTTGAGCTGCTTGGCGATATTGGCGAAATCGAAAAATATGGCAGCCTGGCGTTTTTGCCAAAATTTACCGGGGTTGATGTCCGGCTTTCGGTATACGCAACTTCGATGGCAGAAGCAAAATCGAATATACAGAAGGTCGAGCAAATAATTCTTGGAAAAGCCGGCCGCTTTGTTTTTACAACTGGCAGCACAACCCTTGAAGAAGCAATCGCGAAAAAACTTATTGAGCGAGATCAAACGGTGGCTGTCGCCGAATCTTGCACCGGGGGGCTGCTGGGCAAAAAATTAACCGATGTCGCCGGGAGTTCCGCTTATTTTATCGGCGGCATGATTACTTACAGCAATGAACAAAAAATTAAAGCGTTGCAAGTTTCACCGGAATTGATCGATAAATATGGCGCTGTGAGTGAACAGGTGGCAGCGCAAATGGCGGAAAACGTCCGTTCAATTTGCCAGGCTGATTTTGGGATTTCAATTACCGGAATTGCTGGCCCGGGCGGCGGCACCAAAGAAAAACCGGTTGGCCTTGTGTATGTTGGACTTGCTACCGCAGACAAAACGGAGGTGAAGAAGAACTTGTTTGGCCGTGAGCGAGAGCTAAACCGGGAAAGAAGCGCGCATACCGCTTGTCAGCTTTTATTCGAAATGATACGCTGATGTCAAAATCTGAGCAGACACAGCGGCTGTTTATTTGTTTTGAGTTGCCGCAGCAAGTAAAAAAAATGGTGGCAGAGTGCCAAAGCAATTTGCGTCACGTTCCGGTAAAGGTGGCCTGGACGCGTGTTGAAAACCTGCATTTGACTCTAAAGTTTCTCGGTGATACAAAAGAATCGTTTATTAATAAAATCGAAAATGAACTGCAAGTTATCGCCCGTGGAATTGGGCCAATCGAGCTGGTCTTTGATAAGCTGGGAGCTTTTCCAAACTTACGGCAACCACGGATTCTGTGGATGGGCTGTTCAGTTATTCCAGCAAATTTAGCGGAATTAGCGCAACAAATAAACCAGCAATTGGCGGTTTATGGTTTTAGTATTGAAAAAAAACTATTTCAGCCTCATTTAACGCTTGGGCGTGTTAAGGGAGGAAATCTTCAGATGTTACGTGAAGAACTTGCGGGGTTTCACGTACAGAAAATAACGTTTAAAGCACGTCATCTTACTTTAATGAGAAGTGAACTTAAAGCTTCAGGGGCAATTTATAATTCATTAGCACATATAGCGTTAAAATTTAAAACGGTGGGAGAGTAATTATGGAAAAGAATGAAGAACGAATAAAATCACTCGAACTTGCGGTAACACAGATTGATCGTCAATTTGGCAAAGGCTCAATAATGCGCCTCGGCAGCGACAAACCTTTGGTGGCAATTGAGGCTATTTCAACCGGAAGTTTGTCTTTGGATGCTGCACTGGGAATCGGTGGCGTACCCCGCGGCCGGGTAGTGGAAATTTATGGCCCGGAGTCGAGCGGTAAAACGACCCTGACTCTGCATATTATTGCGGAAGCTCAGAAAAAAGGTGGATTGGCGGCCTTTATCGATGCCGAGCATGCACTTGATGCGGTTTATGCCAATAAACTGGGTGTGGATACGGAAAATTTGTTGATTTCTCAGCCAGATACGGGCGAACAGGCCCTGGAAATTACCGAAACACTTGTTCGAAGTGGCGCTCTTGACGTTATCGTTATTGACTCGGTGGCGGCTTTAGTTCCGAAGGCTGAAATTGAGGGCGATATGGGTGACGCGCAAATGGGTTTACAGGCCCGTTTGATGAGTCAGGCAATGCGTAAATTGGCCGGTGCCATCAGTAAATCACGCACAACAGTTATTTTTATCAACCAGATTCGGATGAATATTGGCGTCATGTTTGGCAATCCTGAGACGACAACGGGAGGGCGGGCGCTGAAATTTTATGCTTCGGTGCGCATTGATATTCGCCGCATAGCCTCGATAAAACAGGCGGATCAAATTGTTGGCAACCGGACAAAGTGTAAAATTGTGAAAAATAAAGTAGCGCCACCATTCCGTGAAGCAGAATTTGATATCATGTACGGCGAAGGAATTTCATCAGAGGGCGATCTGCTCGATTTGGCTGTAAATAACGATATTGTTGACAAAAGTGGCACCTGGTTTTCGTTTGGCGAAGAACGCCTTGGCCAGGGGCGTGAGAACGTGAAAAAATATTTAAAAGAAAATCCGGACGTCAATCTGGAAATAGAAACCAAAGTCCGTGAAATTCTTGGTTTGAAACCGTTGGCACAAGAAAAACCGAAACAGGAAAAAAAATAAAAGCCAAATGAGTCATGGATGAGATAAATCTTAAACCGGGCGTGCTCACTAAAATCGAGAATCAAAAGAAACGGAAGAACAGAGTTTCACTTTTCATCGATGACGAGTTCCGGTTTGGGATTGATAAAGATATTTTTATGCAGCAGCAGCTCTCCGTTGGTTCCTACCTGACTACCGATGTAATTTTATTTATTTTGGAGGAGGAAGAATATCGCAAAGCGCTTGTTCGTGCCTATGAAATGTTGGCACGGCGGGCTCGAAGCATTGCTGAAGTGCAGAAAAAATTTAAGGAACTGGGCTTTCACCAGCTTGTTTCAGACAAGGTAATCGCCCGGTTGATCGCAGAGAAATATCTTGATGATCATGCCTTTGCTCTGGCATTTTCGCGTTCCCGCCTGCGTGTAAAACCTATGGGAAAAATGCTGTTATTCAAAGAATTGCGAATGCGCTCCATCGACCGGGAAATCGCAGAAAAAGTTATCGATGAAATTTACTCGGCCACCGAAGAAAGCACATGGGCAAAAAATGCGCTCGTAAAAAAGGACAAAAATTTCACAAACCTTGCACCGGAATTGGCCAGGAAAAAGAGAATTCAGTTTTTGAAAAGCCGGGGATTTTCGTGGGATACAATCCGGGAAGCCCTCGACCAACAGTGAATTATTGAAAGTTTGTCCGGTTTTGTTACGCAAAATTACTTTGTATTAAGTATCACAATTTGTATCTTTTGCACTGCCTGATTACGCAGTGACTTGCCGCACTTATCCTGCAAGAACATTTTAAATCAAAACGAATATACTTTTACTTTTTATAGATAGAATTTTGGATAATTAATATGAAAGCATCAGAAGTACGAAAGTCATTTTTGGATTATTTTAAAAATAAAGGCCACGCCATAGTTCCGAGTGCCAGTGTGGCACCGGTGGATGATCCGACGCTCTTGTTTACAAACGCAGGAATGAACCAGTTCAAAAATATATTTATTGGATTGGAAGAACCACAAAACCGGCGCGTGGCCGACACACAAAAATGTATTCGCGTCAGCGGTAAACACAATGACCTGGAAGATGTTGGATTTGATACTTACCACCACACATTTTTTGAAATGCTGGGAAACTGGTCTTTTGGGGATTACTATAAAAAAGAAGCGATCGAATTTGCGTGGGAGCTTTTAACTGAAGTTTGGAAATTGCCCAAAAACCGCATATTCGTCACAGTTTATCGCACTGACGATGAGGCCGCAGATTTGTGGACGCAAGTCACCGATATCGAACCCGAACGTGTAATGCGATTTGACGAGAAAGATAACTTTTGGGAAATGGGCGAAACCGGACCTTGCGGCCCATGTTCTGAAATTCATTTTGATACCGGTGATCTTACAACCCAGGCCGAATTTTTTAAACATCCGGTGGAAGGAGTAAATGGCGAGAATGCACGTTTCATCGAATTATGGAATCTCGTTTTTATCCAGTACAACCGTGAAAAAGATGGCAAGCTGACACCACTTAAAGACAAACATGTCGACACCGGAATGGGATTTGAGCGAATTGTAGCCGTAATTCAAAACAAAACATCAAATTATGATACGGATATCTTTACACCACTCATCGAAAAAATAACCGAGATCTCCGGCATTGCCTATTCTGATGACGGCATGGCGCACCGGGTCATTGCCGACCATGTTCGGACTCTGACATTTTCGATCGGTGATGGTGTTATTCCATCAAATGACGGGCGCGGTTACGTAATGCGCCGGATTTTAAGGCGGGCTGCGCGTTTCGGCAGAAATCTCGGGCTGAAAGACCCATTTATTTATACACTGGTCGATATATTGGTAAAAACAATGGGTGAAGCGTTCCCGGAACTTGTTGAAAAGGCGGAATATATCGCCCGTGTTATTGAAGCAGAAGAAGAGAGCTTTAACCATACGCTCGACCGTGGCCTGGAGATTTTCGAGAAAATTCGTATTACATTAACCGAAGCCAAGTCTACGGAAATTGGTGGCGATGATGCATTCAAGTTGTATGATACCTATGGCTTTCCGCTCGATTTAACAGAGTTGATGGCCAAAGAGAATAACCTGACGGTGGATGTTGCCGGATTTAATACAGCCATGGAAGCGCAGCGTGAAAGAGCGCGGCAAGCTGGAAAATTCGCTTTCTCGATAAAACAGGATCCCGAAGAGTGGGGTGCTTTGTCCGAAGGAGAGCATTCTCTTTTTATCGGGTATGAGAATTTGCAAGCCGGATCGGAGATTCGCAAACTGCGTCAGGAAGAAGGTTTGGTTTATTTTACCCTCTCCGAAACACCGTTCTATGCCGAATCCGGTGGTCAAATTGGAGATATTGGAACAGTTTCTGGCCCGGGATTTGAAATTGAAGTCACGAATACCCAAAAAGCCGGCTCGCACATCGTGCATATCGGAAAATTGGTGCAGGGCACAATCAGCACCGCTCAAGTTCAGGCTACTGTTGATGTAGACAGCCGGCTTGCAACAGCCCGGAATCACACAACGACCCATTTGCTGCACAAGGCATTGCGCTCGGTGCTGGGGAACCATGTGTCTCAGGCCGGAAGTTTGGTTGATCCGGAGCGTCTGCGCTTTGATGTCACACATTTTCAAAAAATTGAGCCCGCCCAACTCGAGGAAATAGAAGGCATCGTCAATGAGCAAATTCGCAACAACTTGCCAGTTGAAAGTTTTTCCACTTCTTTCGATGAAGCCAGAGATTTAGGGGCGATGGCCATATTTTCTGAAAAATATGGCGATGTCGTTCGCGTGATCAAAATTGCAGACTACAGTCTTGAACTGTGTGGCGGAACCCATTTAACGCAAACAGGCCAGGCTGGCATGTTTCGTATTTTGAGTGAAGGCTCGGCAGCGGCCGGTATTCGCCGAATTGAGGCTGTCACCGGTTTCGGGGTTGAAAGCCGCATGCGCTCTGACCGTGAATTGGACGAAAAACTGCGCAATGTATTGCAATGCCAGAGTGATGGTATTGAAGATAAAGTTCTGGAACTTATTGAACAGAAAAAATTCCTTGAAGCTCAAATTACTGAATTGCGGCAGCAGGCCACATCGAAAGAAATTAGTCAGTTCACCGACCGGGCTGACGAAATTGCAGGCATAAAATATGTTACCAGCAAAGTTGAAGCCGCCGATGTTAACGAGCTAAAAACGATGAGCGATTCCCTGCGTGATTCGTTGGGTTCGGGAGTCGGTGTTCTCGCTGCGGCGATAAACGGCAAAGTATCAATTGTTTGCATTGTGACCGACGATTTGATTCAAACGAAAAAACTTCGTGCAGGTGACATCATAAAAGAAATAGCACTCCTGGTTGGTGGATCCGGCGGCGGACGCCCACATATGGCATTAGCTGGCGGCAAAGATGTTGAAAAAATTGACATTGCACTAACGGCCGTACCAGCCATCATCGAAAAATTATTAAAATAGATCGCTTATATCGGATTTCAACGTGACTGTTAGCGCATATTTAAACAAAATAAAGAAAGAAAAAGGCGCGGGCTACTTTCTTCTCATCGACCCGGACCGGCTGGCATTAGCCGAAGTGGTCAACCTGGCTGGACTTGCGGCCGAGAATGGTGTTGATGCGATTCTTGTTGGGAGTAGTATACTTATAAATTCCGGATTTGATGAGTTAATAAAAGCTGTTAAAGCAGCGGCGCAAATTCCGGTGATAATTTTCCCCGGCAGCGCCATGCAAATATCTCGCTATGCCGACGCGATCCTTTTTCTTTCCCTCATTTCCGGAAGAAATCCGGATTATCTCATTGGACAACAAGTGCGCTCCGCACCGATAATTAAACATATTAATTTGGAAGCAATTAGCACCGGGTATATGTTAATTAAATCAGGCAATTACACCAGCGCAGAATACATGAGCAATACCAGTCCGATCCCGTGTGACAAGCCGGATATCGCCAAAGCGACGGCCCTTGCAGCCCAAATTTTAGGAATGAAACTCGTGTACATTGAAGCCGGCAGCGGGGCAGAAAAACCTGTTCCTGTAAATATGGTTCGAAATGTGGCGAATTATGTCGATATTCCAATTATCGTGGGTGGTGGAATTCGCGAGCCGGAAGAAGCCAGAAAGAGGGTTGAAGCTGGCGCATCTTTTATTGTTACCGGCAATTTTTTTGAAAATAAAGATAACCACCATCGCATAGGCGAATTTGCCGATGCAATCCACTCAGTGCACAAAAAATGACACCTGTATAACCAGCGCTGGCAATTGGGTGGACACAAACAGGATATATTTGGCCTGTGTACGCCCTCCATTTTTGAACAGAAACACTTGCAGGATTTAACAGTTTTATGCAGATATTTGATATTCATACACATTTATTGCCCGGAATTGATGACGGCGCCCCGGATTGGGATGAAACAATGAAAATGGTTTACCAGGCTTATGAAGATGGGACCACAGACATCGCGATTACGCACCACATTTTAAGCGATCAGGATTATGACCTTGAAAATGAAATCTTGGAAAAATTCGAGGAGCTGAAGGAGCGCGTCGCAGATGCCCAGATTAGCCTAAAATTTCATTTAGGGGCGGAAATATTTTACCATCATGAAATAAGCCTGGATCATCGTATTTCTACCTACAATAACAACAAAAAATACTTCCTTGTGGAGTTTCCAATGCAAGGTATCCCCCGCCACGTCGATGACAAGTTTTTCGAATTTGTTATCGATAAAATCACACCGATTTTAGCGCATCCGGAACGCAATTTGGGCATTATAAATAAACCCGAGCGGGCCTTCGAGTTTGCCCAGCGCGGTGTCATGTTACAAATGAATGCCGGGAGTCTTACCGGTGAGTTTGGGGAAGCAGCACGGTTAACGGCTGAAAGTCTTCTCGACGCACGGCTTATTCATTTTGTCGGCAGTGATGGTCACAATACGCGGCGCAGACCCATAGTTATGAAAGAAGCCTATCACAGGATTGTTGAGCGCTGTGGCGAGAATATGGCGGATGTGCTGTTCAATCAGAATCCGTCACAGGCGATGCAAGGCCTTGAAATTCGTATACTTGAACCCCTGCCGATTGAACCGCCGAAATCGACCAAAGGATTTGGACTTTTCAAAAAGTTAGGGTTTTAAGTTCAAATTATCCGTATCTTTAATCATGCGCGCACAGTTTTAATAATCAATGCGTCAGCATCAATTTCCAATGAAAATCAAATAGATGTTTACATTTCTCCATAGTTTTTTTGCCTGGGCGCTGCTTGCAGCCTCAATTCCCCTGCTCATCCATCTGCTCACTCGAAAAAAACTGAAAACAGTAGCTTTTAGCACGTTGTTTTTTCTGAAGAAAATGCAAAAGGCAAAAATCCGCCAGATTCGCCTAAAACAAATAGTGCTTTTACTCTTGCGGACTTTGATCGTTTTGTTTATTGCGCTGGCATTTATGCGTCCAACGGTAAAAACATCCGGTTATGAATTTGGTAAAAAAGCCAAAACGACGGCAGTTTTCATCATCGACAACTCGTTATCGATGGCAGCCACTTCGCAGGGTGAAAGCTTGTTGACCCGCGCGAAACGAAAAGCAATTGCGGCGATTTCTTTGCTTGAAAAAGGCCATGATGTCGCGATAATTGAACTTGCAGAACCGGCGCGTATCGTTTTGGCAACAACCTATAATGGAAATGATGCCCGACTCTCCAGCGTGATTCAGGAAATTAAACAGACAGCGAGTGGCAGTTCATTATTTTCGGCAGTACAAAATGCTTTTGAATTCATCGCGGGTAAGAAGAATCTCAACAGCACAGTTTTTGTATTTTCAGATCGAAAATTTCCTGCTTTGCCGGAGGAAAATATTGCTGGATTCGATCGCACACATTTTTTCTTTTTTGATGTCGGATTGGAGAAAATACATAATTTAACTGTAACTGAAGCAGAGCTGCAAAATCAAATTTTCGAACTACGCGGGGTTGTGGGCGTGCAGGCGCGCATCGTGAATACGGGTGATTTTGATGAAATCAACCGCATTGTTACTCTTTCGGTCAATAACAAACGTGTAGCCCAGAGTTCTCTGACCTTGGAGCAGGGTGCAGAAAAAGCAGTAGATTTCAAGTTTGTACCTGCTGAAACAGGCTTGCATCAATTAAATATCGAAGTAGAAAATGATCAGCTAAAGCTCGATAACAATGCTTTTTGCCTGTTTTCCATCTCAGAAAAAACGCGCGTCCTCATTCTTGATTCAAACAAAAAGCAGAGCCGGTTTATAAAATATGTGCTTGAAAAGAAAGGCAAGGCAAACCAGTTTGAGATAACAGAAATCAAACCGGACGGATTATCTAATACGGATCTCACAAATTTTGATGTGCTGATTTCCTGTAATGTAGCCGCATTTTCCGATATTGATTTACGCCGCCTGGAGATATTTGTCCGTGACGGTGGTGGATTGGTGGTTTTTCTCGGTGATGATGTCGATTTTCGGAATTACGAAACAACAATTTTTCAGCGGTTTCATATCGGATCGGTGCTCGAAACCTTCGGCAGCACCCTGGAAAAAACAGAAATTATCCGGCTTGGTGATTTTGATTTTCATCATCCTTTGTTTTCCGGAATTTTCAATGAACCGGAAAAACAGCAGCGCATCGATAGCCCGGTTTTTCATTTCGCACCGAAAATGTTGCCAAACCCCGACTCGCGCGTGCTGATGAATTACTCAAATGGCAGTCCCTTGCTTTTGGAGAATAAGTTGGGGGTGGGTGTCGTTTTCACAAACCTGACCTCAGTCGATGAATCCTGGTCCGATTTCAGTTATAAACCAATATTTGCGCCAATTATTGACCGCATGGTGCGCCTGGCCGGCCAGCATGGCCGCAATGAATTTGCCTCAATGGAAGTTGGTAAACCTGCTGTGACGCGACTGCGTGGCGAAAGTTCAGCGTCGTTTTCGTTGAAGAATCCGTTGGGGATCACAATGTTTTTAAAGCCAGTTGTGGATGATGGGAAATTCAAGTTTCAGTTAGCGGACACCCGTTTTTCCGGTTTTTATCAATTGTTTGAGAATGAAAATATCCGCTATACCTGGGCATCAAATTTTAATGTGCAAGAAATGCAATCTAAACCAGTGCCGCAGGAAGAATTGCGGGATTTTTTGCCGGATGCGAACATTACCATGGTTTCCCGGCAACAAAATGGGAATGAAACCGTCACTGAGCAGCAGTTTGGAACTGAAATATGGCATTTATTTTTGCTGGCGGCATTGATCGGATTATTTGTTGAAATGCTGCTTTACCGATCGAAACCCATAGCAGTTGAGAATTAGAGGTATTATGTTAGAAGAAATAAAATCTGTCGAACGTGAAAAGGCTATTTTAGTCGGTGTTTCAGGGGTGGAAGCAAATCGTTGGGAGGCAGAAGAGCATCTCGACGAACTGGCGCAGCTTGCCGAAACTGCGGGCGCGGATGTTGTTGACACAATAATTCAGGATAGAAAAAAACTGGATTCGGCTTATTATATCGGCCGGGGCAAGGCTGAATATCTTTCCAATGTTGTCCAGGAATTAAAAGCAGAAGTGGTCATTTTTGATGATGACCTCACGCCGGCACAGACGAAAAATCTCGGCAAACTGCTCGATAAAAAAGTTATCGATCGCAGTGCGCTCATTCTCGATATTTTCGCAAACCGTGCCCAGACTCGTGAAGCGCGAACGCAGGTAGAACTGGCACAATTGCACTACTCCTTACCCCGGTTGACCCGGGCCTGGACTCACTTGTCACGACAAGTTGGCGGCATCGGCACGCGCGGTCCCGGTGAAACCCAGCTCGAAGTTGACCGCCGTCTGATTCGCAAACGAATCACAAATCTTGAACGCGATCTCGAAAAAATTGAAAAACAGCGCATATTGCGCCGTAAACACCGCAGCAATGCGTTTAAGGTTGCGCTTGTTGGTTACACAAATGTTGGGAAATCCACACTGCTGAATGCGTTGACTGATGCCGAAGTTTTTGTTGAAAACAGGCTGTTTGCCACGCTCGATGCCACTGTTCGGGAAATGCGATTTACGGATAGCGAATCCGCGTTGTTAATCGATACGGTTGGTTTTATTCGAAAACTTCCCCACCACCTTGTTGCCAGTTTTCGCAGCACGCTGGAAGAAACACTCGAAGCCGATTTGTTATTGCATGAAATCGACATATCCCATCCCGGTTTTGAGGAGCAAATAAAAACGGTTCGCACAGTATTGCACGATCTCAAATTGGATGAAACCCCGGTGATTCATGTTTTTAATAAAATCGATGCGCTGGAGAATAAAAACTTGATCAATGCGATGCGTGAGAAATACAAACCAGGCATTTTTATTTCAGCATCGCGGCACTTGTTTCTTGATGATTTGAAAGAAATGATCTATACATATATGCGTAAAGATGAGCAGGTCTTGCGTTTTACAATTCATGCTGCAGACGGTGAATCTGTTGCACGTGTCTATTCGCTCGCGGCTGTCACGGACAGATTTTATGACGAAGATAAAGTCATACTCCAGTCGCGGGCATCTTTGTCAAATGCCGAAAAATTAAAACATTACGCCAGTGTTAAAGGACTCTTTGTTGAAACCTTGTCCGGTTAAAATTTTGCTTGTTGGGTTCGAAACAAAACAGGCGGCACAAATTCGCGAAGCTGTGAGAAGCAACACGAATTGTGAAATCATTCCGGCTGAAGAATCCGCGGCTGCCGAGGGATGGAACGTTGTTTTTGCAGCAATTGGGGGTGATGCCCAAACGGCAAAAAATATAATTGCGCGGTTCAAATCTGAAAATCGTCCCATAAAAACCATCCTGTTTTCCACGGATCTCACGCATGATTTTATGGTTCCACTTATCCGGGAGGGTGCCTGGAATATTCTGCCATTGCCAGTTCAACCGAATTCCATTCTGCGTGAAATAAAAAACCTAACCAGCGAAATTAAAACGCGTGATGAGCCGGGCCATTCCTCCACAGATTTGAAAATGGCGCATAAAATGGTGGGCGATTCTCCGGGAATGCAACACTTGCTGCGTGATATCAAAAAAGCAGCCCCAACAAATGCCCGTGTTTTGATCAACGGTGAAAATGGGGTGGGCAAAGAATTGGTCGCAAAAGCAATTCACGAAGGCAGCGACCGTGCGGACAAACCGTTTGTCAAAGTGAATTGCGCCGCCATTCCGAGAGAGTTGATCGAAAGTGAGCTGTTTGGCTACGAAAAGGGCGCATTTACCGGCGCGGTGGAGCAAAAAAAAGGCCTCATCGGCCATGCCCACACCGGCACCCTTTTCCTCGATGAAATCGGGGATATGGCTATTGAAACCCAGGTCAAAGTTTTGCGAGTCTTGCAGGAAAACCAGTACATATCCGTCGGTGGTAGTACACCCATTTCATTTGACGTACGAATCGTTTCAGCCACCAATAAGAATTTACGTCAGGAAATTGTAAAAGGAAATTTTCGTAAAGATTTGTATTTTAGGCTCAATGTAATTCCCTTGCATGTTCCGCCACTGCGCGAACGATCAACAGATATTCTTCCGCTGTTTGCCCATTTTGTAAAGGTGAATAATTTTAAAGAAAAGTTGATTTTACCTGATGCTGCAAAATTAATGAGGAACTACATTTGGCCAGGAAACGTGAGAGAGCTGTACAATCTGGTTGAAAGAATATCGGCGATGGTTGTTGAGCCGGAAATATCCGCCGATGCGCTCCTTAAAATTTTGCCTGAAATGGAAAAGCATGTCGTTGGTTCCTTTGATGGCAGCCCCCGGCAAAAAACGTACAAACGCACATTGCGCGAATCTCTCGAGGCCTACGAAGCCGAATTGCTACAAAAATGTTACGAGGATTGCGATGGCAATATTAGCAAAATGGCGCGGGCACTCGTTACCGACAGAGCAAACTTGCACAAGAAGCTAAAAAAATATGATATTGGCTAAATTGGCCGTCTGATTATTTTGTAAAAAATCACCTGAAATCTGGATAAATATGAAATCAATGTCGCGAGTCGTCGTTTTGTGGCTTTTTATGATGGGTGTCAGTTGGGGTCAAAATAGTGACCTGCCAATTCGTGGAACGAATACAAAATATGAGCAAGGCGACTGGATTACTTATGGGCAAACGCGATTTGTTACTTCGATTGCATTGGGGCAGCAGTTCGTTTATTTTGGTACTACCGGCGGCATTACACGCTATGATTACTGGAAAAATGAATGGGAGTTTCCATTCACAATCAGCAGCGGATTGGCAGATAATTCGATCAAAACAATTGCATTTGATGAGAATACCTCGCTTTTGTGGGCCGTGACCGAAACGGCTATTTCTGTGTATACTCCGTCTTCCGAACAGTGGGCCAACTATTTTCTCGAAGATCGCGGCGTGACAGCCCATGGCGATATCGTCGCTATCGGGTTTACTCAAAGCAGCGCAACTTTTGAATTCAACGATGGTTATCTTTTTAGCTGCAGCAACACGGGGGGCTGGCTACGGCCCTACGATTCAAATTACGATGGTCAAAATATCCAGTGGGCAGGTTATCATCAGGCGCCCAAGGGGGAATACCCGCACTATTTCATGGATCCCGGCTACTTTTTTTTGTTGAATGGGACAATTCAGGATGACCGCTTGCACAAAGCGCCGATAACTGTGCGGCTGCATGACAAATGGTTCAAATCGTGGATCGGCAGTTGGGGAATGGGGGCTTTGCTTGGAAATACCCGGGAACAACAACTTTCCTTCCTCAATTATGGTTTGTTTAGTCGCGATGTCAGGGCGATCGCGCTTGATAAAAACGGCTTGTGGGTTGGGGGTGAAAACCGTAACACCTCCAGTATTCAAGACGTAAACCTGGCAGGTTTGACTTATTGGAATCAAGTCACAGAGAAGTGGCTCTATTATGAGTCTGATTTTATCCCGAATTTAATCACTGATGAAGTTAATCGCATGACTGTGGCTGGCTCCAATCTTTTTTGCGCAACCCGTTTTGGGCTGAGTATTTTTAATAAACGCCAAAATGAATGGACAAAATTGACGACTTTCGATGGTTTAAATCACGAAAATATCTTCGATGTTGCGGTGCACAATGGCGTTGCCTATGTGGCTTCCGAGGGCGGACTAAACGCTTTTGAAATTCGAGCATTGCGAACAGATACACTCGAGGTTTATTTAATCGGCGGTGACGATTTGAAATTATCCCGCGTACTCGATATTGAAATCAACGAAAATTTGCTGTGGGCCGCGACCGATTATGGAATATATGTTTATAATATTGAAGAGGATACAGGCGGATTTGTCGATGATGTCAACGGCCCGGTCGGTGAAAGAATTACCGCTGTCACAGCTTTTAAATCGGAAGTGTGGTTCGGAACAAGTCGGGGGATTTTTCCCTATGATATCGAAAAAAAAGAATGGCTCGGTTTGCCAGAGAAAAATTTTTCCATCGATGCACTCATTTATGAGATGGCAGCAGATAAACATTCTATCTGGGCTGCGACAGATCAAGGCGTGTATAAATTAAACCGGCGCTTGCGCAATTGGGTGCACTACACAAAGCAGGATGGCTTGTCAGGAAATACCGTGCGCGCCGTTCTGCTCGATGGTGATTATGTCTGGTTCGGCACACCGGAGGGATTGACATTATTCTATTGGAATGATCCCAATCGTGTTGATTAGAGTGATGAAAAACCTCGGCCAGCCGGGGTTTTGTTTTTTATACTGCACAAGGCAGTTTAAAGGGAACAGGCCTCTTGTTTATTAGTTCAAATTTATTAAGTTAACCAGTCTTATTTGACTGCATTTGCGGGTGTGAAATTTTCACTGGGTTCGGCGGTGTTGAACGGGAAAATTATGTTGTATTGAGGTCACAAAGTAATGGATTTGTTTAACAGTACAGACAATCAAAATGACAAACCATTGGCTGATTTTATGCGGCCAAAAGTGCTTGATGATTTTTTCGGTCAAAAACATTTGGTGGGCACTGGAAAAATTCTCAGCACATTGATGCAAAACCAGCGTCCGATCTCGATGATTTTGTGGGGCCCCCCGGGAACCGGGAAAACAACGTTGGCTCGGCTGTTCGCAAAATCTTGCAATGCAGCATTTACAGCTTTGAGTGCGGTTACCAGTGGTGTCGCCGATGTGCGAAAAGTTATCGAGAATGCAACGTCGAGGAAAAAACTTGGCCACAGCACAATCCTGTTTATCGATGAAATTCATCGTTTCAACAAATCGCAGCAGGATGCGCTGTTGCATAGCGTGGAAGATGGCACGCTATTTTTTATAGGTGCAACGACGGAAAATCCTTCATTTGAAGTGATTTCTGCCTTGCTTTCCCGCTGCCGGGTTTTGACTTTGCACAAGCTTTCTGACATTGATTTGCGGGAACTGTTGCTAAAATCAATCGAGGCTTTTCAAACGCGCAACAAAACAAAAGTAAATGTTACCGAAGATGCAGGAGTTTTGTTGCGGGCATTTGCAAACGGCGATGCCCGCGAATTAATTAATGGTTTCGAGCTAGCGTGTTTTCTGGCAGCGCCGGCTGATGCCGGGCCGATCAAAATTACACCGGAAATTGTGACGACAGCTTTTCAGCAAAAAGCACAGCGCTACGACAAGGGTGGTGACGCTCATTTTGATACGATTTCCGCCTTTATAAAGAGTATTCGCGGCAGTGACCCGAACGCAGCGCTGCACTACCTTGCACGTATGATTGATGCGGGTGAAGAGCCACGATTCATTGCCCGGCGTCTCATTGTCCACGCCAGCGAAGATATTGGAAATGCCGATCCGTTTGCGCTTGTTTTGGCAACGTCGACTTTTGATGCCGTGCATAATATCGGCATGCCGGAAGCACGGATTCTTCTCGGACAGGCAACGGTTTATTTGGCGACGGCCCCGAAAAGCAATGCATCCTATTTGGCAATCGATGCTGCGCTAAAAGATGTTCGAAGTGGAATTGTACCGGAAATTCCGCTAAAACTACGCAATGCGCCAACCGGTTTGATGAAGGATAAGGGCTATGGAGAAGGCTACAAATATCCCCATGACTATCCCGGCGCATTCGTTCCAGATTCCTGTTTGCCCGATGAATTAAAAGATAAAATATACTACCGTCCATCCAGCCGCGGCCGTGAACAAACAATCAAAGAGAGGCTGCAATATAGGTGGATTCGCTATAAAAAATTATTCGAAGATGAAGCAAAAGAGAAGTGAAAAAGTGCCAGCTTCTGCGCGGCGTTTTATAAATTCGATGCGACGAAACAGGACGTTGATGCGAGCGTTCCCTGGATATTCAATTATATTTTTTTTGATATTGATCTCTCAAATCCGGGCGCAGGAACTACCGAAAATATTTCCGGCGTTACCGGACACAGCCTCGGTTCTTGTCCCAAAAGCGAAATTTGTGAAAAAGAAGGCCAGTAAAAAATCGGATTTGGATGCACCGATTCACTATGAAGCCCGCTATTTTGATAACGATGTAAAAAAGGGGATTTTGTACCTCACCGATCACGCTGTCGTAAAATATCAAAAAATGGAAATTAAAGCTGGTAAAATTCAGGTAAACCAGGAAGAGCGCATTCTCATTGCTGAGGCCTTGCCGGAAACTTTGCGCGTAGCTATCGACTCCAGCTTAACAAATGCTCCGAAGGACAGTTTTACGGTCAAGATTACGCAATACCCGATCTTCAATGATGGCCAGCAGGAAATTACCGGCGAAAGCATGATTTATAATTTCGACACGCAAAAAGGAATTATCAAAAAAGGCCGTGCTGAAATGGACGGTGGATTTAATACAGGAACGCAAATCAAACGTGTCGATAAAAAAGTGTTTAATGTGACCTCGGGCACATACTCTACCTGTGAAAATGAAACCGATCCTCATTTTCATTTTTGGGCACGGCGCATGAAGCTGATTGCCGGGGAGCGTGTCATTGCCAAACCCATTGTTTTATACCTCGGGAAAATTCCTCTTGCCTACCTGCCTTTTGCCATGTTCCCCACGAAAACCGGGCGCAAAAGCGGCATCGTTGTCCCACGATATGGGCAAAGCACGGCCGAGGGAAAATATTTAAAAGGACTGGGGTATTATTGGGCAATAAATGATTATCTCGATGCGAAAGCGACAGCCGATTATTATGACCGCTCCGGGTGGCTTTTTCGGGGTGGCTTAAATTATAATAAACGCTATTCTTATAACGGGCGTTTTGCAGGGTCGATGACGCGCAAGGATTTTTCCACTGGCCGGGTGGAAAGGCGTTGGAATTTTAATGTTGACCACAGTCAGACACTCGACAAAACCAGTCGTTTTACCGTCAGTGGTCAATTTCAAAGTGACAACAGTTACTATAAGGATTTTTACTCCGATCCGAACCAACGCTTAAACCGGCAAATCATTTCACGGGCAAATTATTCAAAAAAACTGGGTCGGAACAGTCTTAATTTATCCTTGTCGGAAACGCGCGACCTCGATGACAACAGCACGACACCCTTAAGAAGAAATCTACCGCAAATTTCCTTTAATTATGCCACGCGTCCGCTTTTTGGGCAGGATAAAAAAGAAAAAGGTCGTGGGCTTGGCCGAAGTTCCAGCACGGGCGCAGCGAAAAAAGATGAACAAAAATGGTGGCAAACTATCACCTACGGTTTTAACACAAATTTTTCCAGTACTTACACAAAAACTCTGGAAGAAACACGCATTGATACCACTTATTTAGACCCCATCACCCTGGATCCCGGTGAAGATTCGATTGCCGTAAATACAACACGGTTTTATGATGAAGACCAGCGCAGTTTCACTAAAAATTCCGGTAGTTTGAATATGAGCTATCCCGGAAAAATGTTGGGGATTTTAAAATTAAGCCAGTCGATGCGATTTCAGGAAGACTGGTTCGATCGTGAGTTTGTCTATGAAGATTCCACGCTCGAACGAAGTGAGCAAAAGAAGTTTGCCCGCCGGATGACATTTAGTTATAGCGCCAATGCAAGTACTGAACTCTATGGTATGTTTCAGCCAAACATTGGATCGTTAACCGCGATTCGCCACGTGATGAAGCCTCGTATTGGATTTAGCTATGCGCCGGATTTTTCGACAGAACGGTGGGGCTATTATACCGAAGCAGTCGATAGTGAAGGCGAAACAGTTCGCCGGGATCGTTTTAGCGGCACTCCTGCACAAAAACGCGGCAGTATTACTTTTGGCATCGACAATGATTTTCAGGCAAAAATTAAGGGTGAAGAAAAAGATAAAAAAGTGCGGTTGTTCAATGCCAGCTTCAGCGGCAGTTACAACATGGCTGCAGAATCAAAAAAATTGAGTGCCATTACAAGCCGGATTAGCGCGAATCCCACGCAAAAATTTCGATTTAGCACAACTTTAAGTCACAGCCCATATAAATTTGACAGTGCGTCGAATTTTGAAAGCGACAAATATCTTTATGATTCGAATAAATCAGATGTGTTCAAATGGATGCGATTGACGAGTGTCAATATGGACGCCTCATTTTCGTTGAGCGGGAAGGGAGTTCAGGTTAACTCTCCGGAGGTTGAGCAGGAAAATGATCTGAATCCCGGGTTTGGAGAATACGCCGGCAGTGCCGGTGGCGCCAAAGGCGAACTTTCCTGGGGAGCCAGTTTTGCTCTGCGCTATAATTTGAACTATTTTAATCCCTCGAATAAAACCAAAACCACTTATGTTCGGGTGAGCAATGCAAAATTGCAGCTCACGCGAAATTGGCGCGTCTCCTTTTCCGGGCAATTTGACCTGGAGCAGAAACAAATGGTGCAGCAAAACTGGTCGGTTCATCGCGATTTGCATTGTTGGGAAGCCTCGTTTAATTGGTATCCCACCGGTGTGTCCAAAGGGTTTTACTTCCGCATCAATATTAAAGCTCAGACATTGCAAGATATAAAACTTGAGCGTCGATCCGGACAATCGTTGTTTAATTCTCGTGAGTACTATTAGCCTGAAAAAAACAGGCCAATAAATGATTATAATGGTTGGGCTTCAGAGTTGTTTTTGTGGCCTATTTTCTCCATAAAAAGCGCTTGATTTTCACTGGTTGAAAGATTATCTTAGCAACTCTTTAGATGAAGGATTAAGGGAGAAAATATGGCAAAAATTATCGCAATAGCGAATCAAAAAGGTGGTGTTGGCAAAACGACAACCGCTATAAATTTATCGTCGAGCATTGCTGTTGCTGAGCATTCTGTGCTCGCGCTGGACATCGATCCGCAAGCGAATGCTACGAGCGGGCTGGGCATCGATTCGCGGGATAGTAATAAAAGTATCTACGAAGTTCTGATTGACAAGATGGATATAAATGAAGCCATCATCCCGACAGAATTGACCTATCTTGACTTGCTCCCTTCACACAATCAGCTGGCTGCTGCCGAAATCGAACTGGTTGGTGAAATGTCGCGTGAGCATGTTCTTAAAACTGCACTGAAAAATCTGAAAAAAGAGTATGAATATATTTTTATCGATTGTCCTCCCTCTTTGGGTCTGTTGACATTAAATGCATTAACAGCCGCTGATTCCGTCTTGATCCCAATTCAATGTGAATATTTTGCGCTTGAAGGTTTAAGTCAACTTTTAAATACAATTCGCCGCGTTCAGAAAGTGTTGAATCCAAATCTGGAAATCGAAGGCGTACTGTTGACGATGTTTGATCCACGTTTAAATTTAAGCCGTCAAGTTGCCGAGGATATCCGCAAGTTTTTTGATGACAAAGTCTTTGAAACAGTCGTTGGGCGTAACGTCCGCTTAAGTGAAGCCCCGAGTTTTGGTAAACCAATAGTATTGTATGATGCTGTTTCCAAAGGATGTGAAAATTATATGAGTTTAGCAAAAGAGGTTTTGAAGAATGGCGACCAAAAGACTGGGCAAGGGGCTGTCAGCTCTAATTCCGGACATTCCTGAGCCGACGACTGAGCAGCAAAGAGAAAGCCTGTCAGAAATAAATGTCTCACTTATCTCGCCCAATCCTTTTCAACCACGTACAGAGTTCGACCTTGTAGCGCTTGAAGAGTTAAAACGCTCGATCGGTGAAAAAGGAATAATTACCCCTATTTCTGTCCGTCACTTCGGCGATGCCTTTCAGCTGATCGCCGGGGAACGACGGTTGCGGGCGGTCCAGGAGCTGGGACTTGATAAGATTCCTGCTTTCGTTATTCACGTAAGCAATGATGTGGATATGCTCGAATTAGCACTCATCGAAAATATCCAGCGTGAGAATTTAAATCCTATCGAAGAAGCTGCGGCTTATCAACGATTGATCGATGATTGTCAGCTGACACAAGAGCAGGTCGCTAAAAGTGTGGGGAAAGAGCGCGCGACAGTGGCAAATTTTCTACGACTCCTAAAATTACCAGCCGCAATTCAGGAGAGTGTTGCCAGAGGCGAGTTGAGTGCCGGGCATGCTCGAGCCGTTTTGAGCTGTGAAGATGACGCAGTAAAAGAACAGCTCTGGAAAAAAATTATAAATGATGGACTGAGTGTTCGTCAAGCCGAGGGGTTTGTTAAATCAGCTCGTCCGAATAAAAAAACAAGTGCGGTAAAGATGGCGCCCGTTGTCCCTCCGGAAGTTAAGGAGTTGGAAGATAAGCTGCGCCAGAAATTTGGAACTCAGGTTCATGTAAATCTGAAGGGGCAGACTGGTAGTGTGCAGGTGGAGTTTTATTCGGAAAATGATTTTGATCGTATTGTAGATTTGCTCTTGCAGCCGAGTTAAGTTATAGTATATTGTTTTCATAATTTTAATTGACTTTTATCTATTTCGTTTTTATACTTTGAACTATGTTTAAACAGCCCCAAAGTGTCGTGAAAGGTCGCCTGGTTTGAAAAGCAAGGAAAAGCGCACAATCTCCGTGTTGCTCATACCTGAAGGCAATTCAGAGCCCTATTCCTTTCGTTTGAGCATGGGCACGATCAAGTTTATTTTGGTTTTAGCCATTGTGGGAGTTTTACACGCTTTACTTGGTGGTTTTGCTTATTATAAATGGTTTAGTGTGGCACAAAAAAACAACGAGCTCATTGAAAACAACGTTCGCTTGTTAAAAGATAATCGAAGAATTTATCAGATTGAACAGCAGGTCGAGGATCACCGGCGAATGCAAGAGCGGCTTTTAAATGCTCTCGGTGTAAGTAAGAGCAGTCTGCAAGCCGCCTATAGAAATTTTAGAGACACGGAGTTTGATCCCCCGGAATCGTACGATTTAGCCTCGCCCGATGATCAAATGACACTGGAACCCGATAGAAATAATAAAGTTGTCAGCAGTCGGCCTGCTTGGCGGATAGATAAAAAGAAGCCGCTGCACAAATATACTCCCAATATTCCAACAGCTCTGCCTGTTGATAAGGGGCATATAACGGATTCGTTCAGGCCGCAGATGCGATCCTGGCTTTTTAGTAACCAGCATTTCGGAATCGATATCGCCGGACAGGTTGGAAGCGACATTAAAGCTGCGGGTTCAGGCATTGTGATTTTCGCCGGCTGGACTTCTGTGTTAGGAAATTTGATAATTATTAACCATGGTAATGATATTTTTTCATTCTATGGTCATAATAATCGAATTTTGGTATCTGAAAGGATGCAGGTGCAAAAAAATGATCCGATTGCATTGTTGGGTAATTCGGGACAAAGCACCGGACCGCATTTGCATTTTGCAATTTGGCAAAACGGAAAACCTGTTGATCCGCGTGAATTTATTCTCGAGCTTCAAACAGAGTAAAACTATTGGCAGCATTGACAAAATTCGACTTAGAAGTGAGGTGAAAAATGCTGGGGAAAAAGGAAAATGGAAGTATGGAACGTCCTGGTAGTTTAAACACTATAGTTGGAAAAGGTACTTTTTTTGAAGGTACTTTAAAAGTTGAGAGCAGTATCCGTATTGACGGCAAGGTAAAAGGGCGCATCGTAACGGCGGATTCCCTGACTGTTGGGAAAGAAGGCGAAGTCGAGGGTGAAGTAACAGCCAAAAATGCCATCATCGGCGGAAAAGTTCAGGGCAAAGTTCATTCGAGTGGCAAGGTCATACTTGAAGCCCGTTCTTTGTTCCAGGGCGAGCTCAAAACAGCCAAGCTGGTAATCGAAGAAGGGGCTGTTTTTGAGGGTGTTTGTTCCATGGGCCAGGGCGAACCAACGTCAACGGTAACCAGTGGAAAATCTCTTTTAAGTGGTACTCCCTCAAAAGAGCCGTTAAAGCAGAGTTAAATAATTAGTCGAAACATCCAAAAACAGCGGCGCAGTTCGAATTCTTTGCCCTATATGGATCTCGGTTTGCGTTTTGCGTTTTCAATTTTACTTGGCTTGGGGATCGGGTATTGGCTCGATCAAAAGTTGGCACTCTCCCCACTGTTTTTAATCCTTGGGCTTGTATATGGATCAGTGAGTGGTTTTTTAATGCTTTACAGAACGATTTATCCACCACAAAAGGACAAAGATTTTCAGGAAGAAGATTAGAAAGATGTCTGGTTTCTATCGATTTTCAGTAAAAGTCGTTCTTTATAGCAGTCTATTTCTGGCAATTATAGCATATCCAATATGGCACTTGCTGGGAACTGTTTCCTTGTGGTCTGTTTTGTCTGGAAGCCTGGTTGGTGCATTCAATATTATTCTTGCGCACATTTTTAATCATCGCGCACTTGAAAAATCAACTGATAAAATCATGAAATCCATGCTTATGGGTATGGCAGTACGTCTGATAGTCGTGGCTGCATCAACAATTATTGTCGTTAAGCTAACAGAGCTAAAGATAATAGAATTTCTTGTCGCTTTATTGATGTATTACTTCTTTCTACAATGGTTTGAAGTACGGTTTATACAACAAAATATATTATTGAGTGGAAAACAAAAATGATATTGGTTTATAATCTTCTCTCGAGTGTTTTACCATCCGATCCGGCTGAACAGCATAGCAGCGGTGGCGGTGATGATATTATGCATCATGTTCTCGATCATGATATTTTGCACCTGCCGACGGTCTTGGGAGTCGATTTAAGTATTTCATACCATACGCTGATGATGTGGATTGCCTCCGCCTTGTTGCTGTTTTTTTTAACTCCCTTGTTTCGCAAGAGAAATATCATTCCGAAAGGGCGGTTTGCTAACTCAATTGAAGCCATTGTTGAATTTTTACGCCAGGATATTATCTATAATTACATTGGCAAAGAAGGCAAAAAGTTTGAGAATTACCTGCTCACGGTTTTCTTTTTTATCCTCACAAATAATCTTATGGGACTCGTCCCCGGTGGTGCCGCTGCGACGAGTGATATTTCTGTCACAGTGACTTTGACATTATTAACATTTTCAATGGTGCTGGGTGCTGGTATTGCCCACCACGGATTTTTTGGATATTGGAAAGGACTTATTCCCGGCGGTGTGCCCGGTTGGCTGATTCCTGTCTTGTTTCCAATTGAGATACTCGGAATTTTAGCAAAACACTTTGCCCTGGCCATGCGACTTTTCGCAAATATGACGGCGGGTCACATTACAATATTAGCCTTGATTGGCCTGGTTTTTACTTTTAACAGTTATTTTATTGCTCCAGCCCCGGTTATTGTCGCTGCGACAATTGGCGTGCTTGAGGTGTTAGTCGCTTTTTTGCAGGCATATATTTTCACACTGCTTTCGGGTGTGTTTATCGGAGCATCTGTTCATCAAGATCATTAATTGGTATTAAAATATACAAATCATAACTCTAAATACTCTGATTGAGGAGGATTCATGGAATCTGTCGCATTAGCATATTTGGCAGCTGGACTGGGTGCAGCGGGTGCTGTAATAGGTGCAGGCCTTGGAATTAGTCGTCTTGCCGCAGCCGCAATGGAAGGTATTGCCCGTCAGCCCGAAGCTGCGAATGATATTCGTGGAGCAATGATTCTTACAGCCGCGCTTATTGAAGGTGTTGCTGTTATTGCTCTCGTTGTTTGTCTCATGTTAACCATTAAATAACGGCGTCCCAAATGGATCTATTAACTCCAGATACAGGACTGATGTTCTGGACAGTGTTGACGTTCGCACTTCTCTATTTTGTCCTGGGAAAATTCGTCTGGAAACCGGTTGGTGAAGTCCTGGACGAACGGGAAGCGCGCCTTAATGCCTCTCTTGAGAAAGCCGAAGAAGCGCAAAAAAGTGCTGAAGCTGCTTTGGAAAAAAATAAAGAGATGCTAACAGAAGCGCGAAACGAAGTTCAAGAATTGATTGCAAAAGGGAAAAAAACAGCCGAGTCTGTTCGTGAAGATATCATTGCTGAAGCGAAAAGTGAAGCAACTGCTTTAATTGATCGCGCTCGTAAAGAGGTAAACCTGGAGCAGGAAAAAGCTTTGGACGAAATCCGCAAACTGGCTGTCGATCTTTCAATTAGCGCAACACAAAAGGTTATCGGTAAAGCGCTTTCCGAAAAAGAGCATCAGCAATTGGTTAGCCAATCCTTTGAGGATTTGGGAGAGCTGAATTGAAAGCAGTTGTGCTGGCAAGGCGCTACGCGAAAGCGTTGTTCGAACTTGCCAATGAAAAAAAAGTCATAGATCAGGTTGCTTCGGATGTGAGTGCTTTTACTGAATCATTATCCAAAAATCCAGATATTCGCCACTTTCTTTTTTCCCCTGAAAACGGGATCGCAAAAAAAGTGGAAGTATTGGAAAAAGGATTGGCAAAAGTATGTTCAGATTTGTTTGTTCGTTTCTTGATTTTTCTCCTCGAGAAAAGGCGGCAAAACATTTTTGAGGAAATAGCAGTAGAATTCGAAGTGCTTTACGATGCACACTGCAATCGGATTCGTGCTGTTGCGATATCCGCTCAGGAGATAAATAAAGTGGAACTTAATAATCTCAAAACTACTTTATCAAAGCAATTTGATGCCACTTTTGAGCTTGAGAATAAAATTGATGCCTCCATGCTTGGAGGGCTCATTCTCCAGCTTGGTGGCAAGATTTATGACAATAGTTTGCGAAATCATTTAAAACAATTAGAAAAAAGATTGCTGGCTGAGGCATAAGAAAATCATTTGAATTAATCTCTTAAAAGTGATTTTTAACTCAGAAAGAAATTCAACCATGCAGAGTCTTTTCAATGTAAGGAGGCACAGTTTAGCATGGAAATCCGCCCTGAAGAAATTACTTCATTAATAAAGAAACAAATCGAGGGCTTTGAAAAATCCGTTGATGTGAGTGAAGTCGGTGAAGTTATCCAGGTGGGTGACGGTATCGCTCGTGTTTATGGCCTTGAAAACGTTATGGCGAGTGAACTCGTTGAGTTCCCTGGTGGCGTTTATGGGATGGCGCTCAACCTCGAAGAAGACAACGTTGGTTGCGTGCTTTTTGGTTCCGACATGGCAATCAAAGAGGGTGACACCGCAAAACGAACCGGTCGTATCATGTCGGTTCCGATCGGTGAAGCGCTGTTGGGCCGCGTCGTCAATTCTCTCGGTCAGCCTATAGATGGCAAAGGACCTGTAAATACAGAGCACACAGGTCTGCTCGAGCGCAAAGCGTTGGGCGTAGTACAGCGTCAGCCTGTAACTGAACCGTTGCAAACAGGATTGAAAGCTATCGACAGCATGACTCCGATTGGCCGTGGCCAAAGAGAGCTGATCATCGGTGATCGCCAAACCGGAAAAACCGCGGTGGCCATCGATACTATTATAAATCAAAAAGATACAGACGTTTTTTGTATATATGTTGGCATTGGCCAGAAAAATTCAACGATTGCAAACGTCGTTCGCGTTCTCGAAGAAAATGGCGCGATGGACTACACAATTATTGTTAATGCCCCGGCAGCCTCGCCGGCTCCGATGCAATTTATCGCGCCTTACACAGGCGCAGCTATGGGCGAATTTTTTCGCGATAATGGCAAACATTGTGTCGTCATTTACGATGATTTGTCGAAGCACGCCTGGGCCTACCGTCAGGTATCGCTGCTATTGCGACGCCCTCCGGGCCGTGAAGCTTATCCGGGTGATGTTTTCTACCTGCATTCACGTTTGCTCGAACGTGCATCAAAGTTGAGTGATGAATTAGGTGGGGGTTCTTTGACAGCTTTGCCAATCATCGAAACGCAGGCAGGCGATGTTTCTGCTTACATTCCGACAAACGTCATCTCGATTACTGATGGGCAAATCTTTCTCGAAGGCGATTTGTTTTTTGCCGGAGTTCGTCCAGCTATCAACGTTGGGATTTCAGTGTCGCGAGTTGGTGGGAACGCGCAAGTAAAGGCGATGAAACAGGTTGCGGGAAGTTTGCGTCTGGATTTGGCACAATACAGAGCTTTGGAAGCATTTTCAAAATTTGGTTCAGACCTCGACAAAGCGACACAGCAGCAGTTGCGTCGTGGCGAGCGTCTGGTAGAATTGCTGAAGCAGCCCCAATACCAACCACTGAGTATTGAGAAACAAGTGCTCGTTATTTTTCTTGGTTCCGAAGGATATTTGGATGAAATTCCTGTTAATAAAATCGCTGCGATGCAAGCAGACTATTTTTCCTATGTGGAATCAAATCATCCTGATATTATCAAAGAACTGGCTGAAACCAAGGCAATCACCGATGATATTCGTGGGCGAATGGAAAAAATGTGCACCGAGTTTATAACTATGTTTGAGGCGAAATAATAGTGGCTACGCTTAGGGACATACGCCGCCGAATAACTTCGGTTGCGAAAACACAGCAGATAACCAAGGCCATGAAAATGGTCGCCGCTGCCAAGTTGCGCCGCGCCCAGGAGCGGGTGGAGCAGGCCAGGCCGTATGCTCGCGGGGTGGCTGATGTTTTAGCTCGCGTTTCGGCAAACGTTGATGTGGAGCTGAATCCGTATTTTCAGGAACGGGAGACGATTAAAAGTATAACATACATAATCGTTTCGGCTGACCGTGGTTTTTGTGGCGGATTTAATTCCAGTATTTTTAAGGAAGCCCAGAAAGCAATCGATCGGGATTTAGCCGCGGGTTTGGACGTAAAAATTATTGCCGCCGGAAAAAAAGGTTCGGATTATTTTACCCGCCGACACTATCCGGTTGTTGCCCGTTACACAGAACTATTTAAAAATTTGATGCTTGAAGAGGTTTTGGCGATTTCCAAATCAGTTCAAAACAGCTTTTTAACTTCTGATACAGATGTTGTGAAAATTATTTACACGACCGCTATTTCAGCCATTAAAACTGAAATTCACCTTGAACAGTGTTTACCCATTCTGGCTGCCGAAGAATCGAGCGCCAGGAATGAAGGAGAATATCTGTTCGAACCAAGCCCGGGAGAGATGCTCGATTATCTTTGCCCCAGCGCGGTGAATATTCAGATTTGGCAAGCAATGCTCGAATCCTATTCTGCTGAAGAAGGTGCGCGTATGGTGGCGATGGAATCTGCAACCGACGCAGCACAAGATATGATTGACTCTTTAACTTTACACTATAATAAGGCACGCCAGGCAGCGATTACTAGCGAAATCAGCGAAATTGTCGGTGGTGCAGAAGCGCTAAAATAAAAGCGAATGATTTTACTAAAGGATTGTTTGTATGAATAAAGGTAAAATTACTCAGGTAATCGGTGCCGTAGTTGACGTTGCTTTTCCTGAAGGTGATCTCCCAGAAATTATGACAGCACTCGAAATCGACCGTGGTGACGAAGGTCGGCTTGTTCTCGAAGTTCAACAACACATGGGCGAAAGAGTGACCCGTTGCGTCGCAATGGACAGTACGGATGGATTGGTACGCGGCCAGGAAGTGAGTAATACCGGGCAGCCGATTCTTGTTCCTGTTGGGCCTGAAACATTGGGGCGCTTGTGGAATGTCACTGGCGATGTCATTGATGGCAAAGGGGATGTTGAGATTAAAAAACGCAACCCGATTCACCGTGATCCCCCTCCGTTTGATGAACTGACAACAAGTTCCGAAATTCTGGTAACCGGGATTAAAGTCATCGACTTGCTTGAGCCATATACAAAAGGTGGAAAAACCGGCCTTTTTGGTGGCGCCGGGGTTGGTAAAACAGTTCTGATCCAGGAATTGATTCGTAACATTGCTACCGAGCACGGCGGTTATTCTGTTTTTGCCGGTGTGGGTGAACGGACGCGTGAGGGAAATGACCTCTGGTTGGAAATGACCGAATCCGGTGTTATCGACAAAACGAGCCTGGTTTTTGGACAAATGAACGAACCCCCCGGTGCGCGTCAACGTGTGGGCTTAACAGCTTTGGCCATGGCGGAATATTTCCGCGATGACGAAGGAAAAGATGTTCTGCTTTTCATCGATAATATGTTCCGTTTTACCCAGGCTGGTTCGGAAGTGTCCGCGCTTCTCGGTCGTATGCCCTCTGCTGTGGGCTATCAACCGACACTGGCGACTGAAATGGGTAACTTGCAGGAACGAATTACCTCGACAAACAAAGGTTCTATCACCTCTGTTCAGGCAGTCTACGTACCTGCGGACGATTTAACTGACCCGGCTCCGGCAACGACATTTTCACACCTCGATGCAACGACAGTTCTCTCTCGGCAGATTTCTGAATTGGGAATTTATCCAGCCGTGGATCCGCTGGATTCAACATCACGAATTTTGGATCCGCAGGTTGTTGGCAACGAGCACTACGATGTCGCACGCCAGGTACAAAGTATTCTGCAATCGTTTAAGGATCTCCAGGATATTATTGCTATTCTCGGTATTGATGAACTTTCTGATGAAGACAAACTTGTTGTAAACCGAGCGCGTAAAATTCAGAGATTTTTATCCCAGCCATTCTTTGTCGCTGAAGCTTTTACAGGTGCAAAAGGTCGCTATGTTGAGCTGGAAGATACGATCCGTGGCTTCAAAAGTATCGTTGATGGCGAACATGACGATTTACCGGAACAGGCTTTTTATATGGTTGGAACGATCGAAGAGGTCGTGGAAAAAGCCAAGAAAATGCAATAATCTTTCATTCTCAATAGAATAATAACTTATGGCTGATAAAGATATTCAATTAGAGATAATTACACCGACAGGTAAAGTTTTCAGTGGTGATGTAGATACATTTATCGCCCCTGGATTTGAGGGTTACTTCGGCGTCTTGCAGGGACACGCGCCTTACGTTGTCGCGCTAAAAATTGGCGAAATTAAACTTCAAAGTGATGCCAAACTTTCTCGTTTTGCTACAACCGGTGGTTTTGCTGAAGTTCTGCCGCACAAGATCACCGTTCTGGCAGAAGCTGCTGAGCCAGCCGATGCAATTGACCTCGAACGTGCCGAAAAGGCTGTATCCCGTGCTCAATCACGAATCGAAGAGGGAAGAAAGAAATGGGATGTTGACAGGGCGGAGTTGGCGATGGCGCGTGCTTTTAACCGCATGGCGATCGCTAAAAAGAATATCTGACTTAATTTAAGCCTTTTGAACTCAAAAGGCTTTTTTCTTTCCATGATTTTTCTCCAAAACCTTCTGTAATAACCTCCTTCTGCAGGTATATAATTGCGGTCATTCTTCACGGTATCGTACTAACCTTAACGCTGTACTGACAAAACCACGGAATTTTTTGTTTCAATTTACAGCACTTATCCGTTATAAACCGACCCAGGTATTTATGAAATATAACAAGTCTTTTGGCTTCTTATTATTTGCCGTTGCAATTAATTTAAATTCGACTGCCGGCTTTGCACTTTCTGTTTTAACCTCTAAATTAATTCCGCAAAATCGTGATATCGATGCCGTTAAATTGTTGCATGATTGTTTTATAACAGAAAAATATGCGGTCGAACAGTGTAAATTTCTTCAATTGAACATACACGATAATGAAGCTCAATATTTTCTCAATGAATTACGCTCGATCGCTTCTGCTGCAAATGATGGACTTGATAAAATGGAAGCAATTGTGCATCAACTGCTGGATGAACAAAATAATCGTGAAGTTCGTGATCGACTGAGAAAAAAAATCCAAAACTGCGCTAAAGGATCCCAAAAAAGAATACACAGCCTGGCGGTGCTGAAGCAAAAATTGTTAACAATTATTTCAGATAAAGATCGGGCGAACTTGATGGATGCCGAATGGCAAATGGCACTGCAAGATTTTGACAGTGGTGAGTTTTCACTGGCTTTTCTCAAATTTCAATCTCTCGAGAATTCCTACCAGCTTTATTTTTCAAACTTAATTCATCTAAAATATATGATGGCCGCTTGCAAAGATTATCTTGAAAATTATGAGGCAGCTCTTGCTGCTTACCACCAGATTCTGCACAACGCGCCTCAATCAGATGTTTTTTTTCTGACCCTCGAGCGGTATTTGAATTTATCCCTGGTTCTTGGAAAGCAGCAAGAAATTGCCACCGGGGAGGTGGTTTTTAAAAAGATTGAAAACGATATCCCTGAAAAATATACCGATCGTTTGAACTATTTGGCGGCTCTGGCTGGATTCGCTACCGGGAATTACAATTCTATCGAAATGTTGACCGGTAAAATATCGCAAAAATCGTCTTACTTTCTACCCGCACAATATGTGTTGGCTAAATCCTGGTTGGCTCAAAATCAATTGGAAAATGCCCGAAGTAGCTTGATGCAAATTATCGGAAAGACAAAGAAGGCTCAAATAGGTACCAACTCCGGATTATTATATAAATTGGCGCAGTTCAACCTTGGCTTCATCGCCTATCGGCAATCCCAATTTCGGACAGCATTGATGTACTTCACAAAGAAGTATCAATTGGACGATAGTTTCGAATATTCCAGTAATAAAACGCAAATCGAGGCTGATATCACTGTTTGTTTCCTGGCATCAAAAGTGATGGCAGCGCAATGTAAAATAAAACTGGGTCGTCATTCTGAGGCCTTAAAAGATTTACGCCGGGTTCTGAAATTGGATGAATTGCGTGACCTCGATGAAGCAAGTCTTCTGCCCACTAAAAGCCAGCATGATATTAATTCTATTTCTGCATCTTCGGTCGAAGACCAACAACGATATTATGGATTATTATTGCAAATGGCCCAGAGATTTCCACAAAAGTTTAGCGATGATCAAATACAACAAATCAAAGAAAAACATGCCGGTGTAATATCTCAAATTTCCACAATTAATCAGGAAAAGCAAGTTTTGGGAGACCTGCTTTTAGCGCAACCAGATCAGGCGTACTGGCTCGGCCAAGCCGGGAAACTTGTCACGGCATTACATCGAACCACCCTAAATCAACAGGCGAATAAACGTAACAATACCGGCAACGAAACTGCTCCCAATTTAATCACAGCCAGCCATCCCGGGGATGAAAGTAAAAAGGACAATAAATTAACAAAGACAACCCCCAAACACCTCGAATATTTTGATACTTCTGTGGGAGAATCACGCTGATGAAATGCCGGGATTATGAAATTTAGGAATAGCACAGTTGCATTGGTGTTTTATATTTGCGTCCTCATTATTGTGTGGGGTTCGGGCGTGAAGGCACAAGATGTTACGCAAAATGACGCGGTAGATTCGTCAAATATTTCGCAAAAAATTCTACTCAAAAAAGCGATAACCGACCTTGAGACAATCGTTGAAAGTTATTCCCAGGTCGAGTCTGTTGACCTGATATTATTCCAGTTAGCGGATTTTTACATTAAGAAAGCGGAATTCGAATCCCTGTCTGCTGAGAAAAAATATAACTCCAGTGATATCCGCCGTGCCCTCGAATTATTGAATTTAATCGTCCGGAAATATCCTCAGAGTCGCCTTGCAGACGATGCATTTTATTTGATAATTTGGTTAAAAACAGGACGGAAGGAGAAACTTCTCGAGGAGCTCTGTCAGGATTTTTTAGCTGGTTACCCCGAAAGCGAATTTGTACCTGATGTTCAATTGCAGTTGGGTGATATATCCTTCGATCGCTCCGACTTTCAAGGGGCAATACGCTTTTATAAGAAAGTCTCAACTTCCGTTCCCGGATTACGTCTGGTACAAGCTAATCTACAAATTGCCATGTGCTATTATTCTCTCAATATCACCGAATTGGCAATCACATATTTTACACAAACCTTGCAATCTACTGCAAAACTGAATTCCGAGGAAGCTCCACTTGCGACCTATTTGAGGAAAAAAGCCATCTCCTTTCTGGCCTCCACATTCTGGGATAATTATAGTGTAGCCGGGATTGATTCTTTCTTGCGGACTCAAAATCTGCCTGCCTGGGGGGCAACTTTACTGCAAAAAACCGGGGAATATTACCAACAAAATTTGGAGACAGTGTCCGAGGCAATTGAAGTAAACAGGCTGCTTTTGAAAAATTTTCCCAACTCTTATGAAGCTCGTGAAGCCAGGTTTCAGCTCCTTCAACTTTATTCTTCACTCAAAGCAACAGCACCTGTATTTGAATTAATAAATGAAATTCTTGCGCATGCTGAGATAAATTTCAAAGATAAACACCAGAAAAACTTGGTATTAAACAGGCTGAAAAAACAGTGGCTAAAAAATCTCGACACATCACTGCAAATCGCCCAATCCACAGATGAACCCGCGTTGTACCGGGAATACGTCGATCGATCGATGCAATTCTTGGACTATTTCGCCGCTGATTCGCAAGCAGTTCACGTGCATTGGAATCGCGCTCTAGTTTTGGAAACCAAGCTTGGCCGCTATGCGGAAGCATTTTCTGCCTGCTTGCGTCTTTGTCAGGAAACTCCTGGTTTTGATTTGACAAGAGCGGCCGCTCTGAAGGCGATTTCACTTGCCGGGATTTTGCAAAATAGAGCAGGACCTGTGTTTTTCGAGCGCATTTCCGAGAAGCCACCGGCGGGCACATTGGATATAGAATTGATTAAAAATTCAGGTTTATCTTCCACTGAGGAGATACTGCTTGAAGCATATGAAAATTATATATTACTATTTTCTATGGAAGATAAAACGGCTGGGATGCTGCTTGAAGCTGGTGATTTTTGCCTCCAGCGAGACAATTATTTATCCGCATTAAAATATTATAAAACATATTTGCGCCATTTCCCGGATTTTCAGAATAACGAAGATGTACAACTCAAAATTGCACAAATTTATTTTGGCCTGCATGATTTTCACAACGTAGAAATTGTCGCGGGACGCATTGTAAATTCAAACGACAGGGCCATTAGAAAAGAGGCGCAGCACTATTTGACAGATAGCCGGTACTTGAAATCCAATCCATTATTTGATAAAGAATTCCCCGTTGTTGCAGATAGCGCACTGGAATTATTTAAGGCAGGAATAAGGCACGCGGAAGAGAATCAATTTGAACGTGCTGTGCAGGATTATCAAAATCTGCTATTTAAATTCCCAGGTTGGCGGTATCAAAAAAGCACGCTTAAAAATTTGGCTATAGTTTATATAAAAATAGAAGACTGGGAAAATGCGGCACAATGTTTTGAAATGCTGTCTGATTTTGAATCCGGTCGGTTTCAGCAAAAAAGGCTGCTTATCAAAGCAGCGAGACTTTATGAAGCGGATCAAAAATTTAAAAGAGCGACGCAAGTTTATGAAAAATTTTATAGCCGGTTTCCCGATGACCTCGGAGCAGAACGGGTACTTTATGAATTGGTAAATTTGTATAAAAAACAAGGTGATTTGCTTGGCGCGGCTCGAGCACAGAATCTTCATAAAAAAAAGTTTCCACATTCAAAAAACCGGATACGAACTCTTTTTGCTGAAGCAGACACACTGCGGTGGAATTTAGAAATGGATCAGGCTGCCACTATCTACCGGCAGATACTTGGAATTACCGTTAGAGACGAACAACAATTCCTGCCTGAGCGAGCTGAATCCTATTTTCATCTGAATGAAATGTTACTGCAGAATTTTCTCTCAATAAAATTCACACGGGTGCAAAACAATACAGCCCAAAATAAACAAACAAAACAAAAATTATTGCTGGAAATGGTTACCCGATATACGAAAATTATTAAATTAAATTCAGTGCTCATGCTTGAATCCTATCATAAAATCGGATTTTGTTATGAGAAATTTGCTGATGATTGGAAAAATCAAACCTTGGATCGATTCAGTGGAAACGAGAAAATTGCTGAGTTAAAAAAAGTAAACGATGTGGCAAAAAACATATACATTCGGGCCGCGGCATCGTACCTGACTATGGCTGGAATTACCGGGCGATCAGCAGCAATATCCACAGATAATCAAGTGGAGCTGCGACGTGGAGCTGCGAATGGGGCTATTTCCTGTTTGATGAAAGCGGCTGACCGGGAGATGCACACAGCCAGGCACATGGTGGAGGCACCCATAGATTTGTCCAGTGACGCGATGACTGCATTGGAATATCAAAACCAGGTGTTGAATAAAATTATTTTACCGCTTGTTCAGAACGCCATTAGCTTGCAGGGCCGTGCAGAATTTTTGAGCGATTCATTGCATATTGAGAAATTTGAAAGTGAACAAATCGGAGGATCGCTTGCTCAGAGCCATGCTTTCAAGCTCCAAATCATTGAAAAACAACTAAATAAATTTGTTCTGCAATTCAAAACTTTATGGTCAAAATTTGTTGACACAGTTGACTCTGCAGATAAAAATTTTGGCCAAAGAGATGTCGATTTGACAGTTTGTATGACGGCAATAAAAGGATTATTGCTTCAGGCCAGTGTTGATGATGGGTTGCAAAAGAATGTAATTCTCGAAAAAAAGAAGAATTTTTATGTAACAGTTTTGCACTCATTCGAATTATTATTATTCGACAGCAAGTTGCTTGCCGCTTATCCGGATTATTCGATGGCAAAGGAAGAGCAGTTGGAAAATTTGGAAGAAATTTATGTTCAAACGTTATTTGATTTTTATACGATGATTTCAGGAACCGATTTTTATCCGGAATATGCCGAAAACATCCAAATAAAATTACTAAATAAACGCCCGAATAAATTTGCTGAAATATTTAAATTGGACTTGATTGAACAGGAGATTGTCAGTGATAGCACTTGGCAGGTATTTCAGACAAACACGAAAAAATGTGCTGACGGGATGCAAAACAAAGTTGCTGTTCGTGAATCAGAAAATTCATCTATTGACTATTTTGGAACAGCGGCAAAAAAGATTCATCGGCGTCCGCAGAAACAGGAAAAAGTGGTAAAAGAGAATAGAGAAAAAGCAGGAAATTTTGTTCTTTCTTTTTTGCCTGATTCTGCACAAATTTATCATTTTACAAAAAGCTTTCACACAGCCGGAATCCCTGTAATGGCCGTTTTACAGTTTCAGGCTCAAGATTCGTGTGCCATCTTTGTAAATGGAAATCCCATCTTGCCTGAGCATAATTTCACCGATGTTGAATTGATACGAAACATCGATATTTCACATTTTCTGAAAAAAGGAGACAACGATTTGTGCATCCACGCACGGAGTCAAACAGCGAATTCCGGGTTTCTTTTTTATTTGAAAATGCAACTTGTCACCGGTAAGTTGCGATCCGGTCAGAGTGAGGTGGGAAATGGTAAATTTGACTAACCGGCTTCGTTTGGCTATTGGTTTGCTATTTTTATTGATTGCCCCCCCGGTTTTCTCGCAGTCAGATTCATTGCAATTTGGGCTAAAAAATGACGCGGATTCCCTGGCCTGGTTAGATATTGATCTCGGCGAGATCAAAGTGGAGATAACCGATAAAAAGAGCACCGCTTTTTTCCCGGGAGAACGCCCCGGGTTTATCACAATGGATAATTATTTAAATCTTGATTCGCTTTGCAGTGGGATGCGGTTGCTGTCCGCCCCCTTTCTATTCGATGACAGAAAGTACCAACCGCTCAACGCCATTAAAAGTATTAAAATCAAACCTGCGCCCAAAGCGAAATCAAATAAAAAGTGAAATCAAGGTTAACAGCATACAGAAATCGGATTGGAAATGAGTGAAATTCTTGCTGGATTTTCGGTGCAATCAAGCGCCTTTCTTTACATGTGGTTATTGGCTGCGGTGGCTGCAATTATGGTGGCCATTGCGATTGAGCGATCGTATTATATCATCGTTCGTTCAAACATCAATGCGCCAAAGTTTATGATTAAAATACGCTCGCTGGTTAAGGAGGGCAATTTCAAAGAAGCTTTAAACTTATGTGATTCTGCGCCTGAAAAAGCGTTGCCACGCGTGGTGGCGGCCGGCTTGCGACCGATGGTTCGGGGCGGTCAATTAGATTTTAGAACGATCCAAAATTCGGTCGATGAAGGAACGCTCGAGGTGATTCCGAAATTACAGCAGAGAACCGGGTTTTTAGCCATGATTGCCAATGTTGCGACCCTGATTGGTTTGATGGGTACAATTTGGGGCTTGATCATCGCTTTTCGTTCAGTTTCGATTATTGGAATTGATGCCGCGGAAAAATCACGATTGCTCGCCGACGGCATCAGCACAGCGATGAACACGACGCTGATGGGCCTGGCGATTGCCATTCCTGCCATTTTAATTTATACTTATCTCCACAATAAAACAATCCGCATCATTGATGAAATTGATGAGCACACAGTGAAATTGATTAACCTGATCACTGGAAACCAGTAGGAATTAGCGGCCAATGGCCTATAAACCATCACAGCGACGAAGTTTTGAAGCGGAACCGACCGAGCCAAACTTAACCCCGATAATGAACCTTATGGTTGTTTTGATTCCACTCTTGTTGTCTTCGGCGGAATACGTAAAACTTGGTGCGATTGAGCTCAACCTTCCCCCGGTGGCGGGGCCATTACATACGGACCAATCGAAATTGACGGAGGGTTCACAATCGCTGAACTTGACATTGCTAATAACGCGTGATGCATTTTTCGTTTCCAATTCATTACCTGAAAATCCTGGGAAGCAGATGGCTGGTGTGGAAATAAAACGTGAAAAAAATGCACCGCTTCGTGCGCTACAAAATCAGCTTTATCTGATTAAAGCACAAACTCCCGGTTATTACCGTGATAAAGATAGTATAACAATCCAGGCTTCAGCCGGGATTAAATATCAGGAAATTATTGAGGTAATTGATGCCGCGCGCACAATCAAAACAGGTGACCGGGAAATGGAATTGTTTCCGGTTGTGCGATTAAGTGCAGGCGTAATTTGAACTTTCGGCAATGGATGGAACCGGACATTTTCTCAAAGTGATTACAAAAGCGGTACGTATTAAATTTTTCACCGGCTAATTATTATGGCATTTAAACCTTCAAAAAGAAAAAAGCACAATATCGACCGGGCACAGGCGAAATTAACCCTGAACTCGATGATGGATATATTTATAATAATTCTCCTCTTTTTGTTGAAAACGTACTCAGCGCAGGGCCACTTGATTTTTCATTCAACCAAACTGGATTTGCCGGTTTCGTCCGTCGTTAATCAATCTGATGTCGGGCTGAAATTGGTTGTGACACAAGACATGATTTTTGTGGAAAAAAAACCAATTGTCCGAATGCAGAATGTTATAAAAAATAGCGACGGTGTTGTGAAAAACGGAATAATTTTACCCTTAAAAAAAGTGTTGCTAAATTTTGGAACGAAATCTCGCCAACTTGAAGAAAAATATGGGATTAAGTTTTCGGGTGACATCTCAATCAGCGCGGACAAAAATTTAGACTATGAAGATTTGGTGAAAATTATCCAAACGTGCGGGAATGCAGATTATCCAAATATGCACCTGTCGGCTTATAATAAATAAAAACACGAGTAAAAAATTGATATGCGGTTGTATCATCTTAAATTTATATTTGTAGTATTCGTCTGCTGCTTTCCGCTTATTTTGGGTTATTGGATGTTGGCGTTGAATAGCGATGATGAAGTGCAACCGGAAAATGAATCTGAAACAGCCGAAAATATGGCCGATGTCCGTACGAGTCCGCTACCGTTTCGACTTGATGGAGCAAAACATGAAAGATCGAAAATCGCCAACAGGAAAGATTCTGTTCGACATGAATCAAGTTTAAAAATACTCGCGACAAAACCGACTCGTAATGAACCTGGCTTTGCTGATGAATTGCGCCATGAGGTACGGTCGCAGCACGTCCTGGGTGTTTTGGTAGTTGGAAACGATCGCGATAGCAACCCGGAAAATTTATTGAAAAAGATCGATTCGGGACAGGGGTTTCAGGAAGAATCGCTTGATGAACAAATGTTTTATCCTGAAAAAAAACATCTGCCAGCGATTAATTTTCCTTCCGCCGGGGCCAGTGAAATTCAAGAATTTAACAAAAACGAAAAGGGCAAACTTAAGCTCCAATCCAGATTAATTTCAAGCTCAGGTATCCAGAATTTACCCTATTTAAGACAAAAGCTGGAATTAACGATGGCCCGGTTACATCACCATTTTTCAAACTCAATGAATATGGATGTCGATGTTAACCAAAAAATAATTCTTGAAATTATGCTTGATATGTCTGGTCATATCTCAAATATTTTGCCAACACATTCAATGGTTGTAAATCAACAGCTTGTTGAGACAATTTGCAATGCGTTATTAACCGGGGGGCCCATTGGGGAGCCTGGAGCAGGCTCCAAATCACGAAAATTCCGTTTGGAAATTACGATCAATCTCGATCCCGCCGCAAACTGAGAATATTACACCGGATGCAGATTTCTGTTTTTTTAGAAGGAAATCAAGTAGCTGATTGTTTGAACATTAGCCTGGTTGGTTCTCTTTGTCTACAAAAGCTGTAATTTCAAAGCACCTCTCTTGTTTAGAACCTGCTTTATTCACAAATATTTTTTAAAATATTCTTAACCTGTTGATAATTAGATGTTTGAGATAAGACGAAAAGAAAAAATAAGTTATCTATTAAAATTGGCTCTCACAAAGCCACGGGGTACACAAAGTTATGTTTTATAATTATTTAAATATTATTTGTGGACTTAGTGCCCTTGTGTGCGAATTATTCAGGATAAATATCATATTTGGCACTAATGTTTTCAATTAAAAAGAAAATTGTTTTTGATTGAAAAAATTGTTAAGTTGTTCGCTAAAATTTTTCTGTTTTTTAGCTTCATAAAAATCGAACAAGGTAACTATAAATGAGCACTATGTTATTAGATCGGTCGCATACCTGCGGGGAGTTGCGTAAAGAGAATGACGGTGAAAAAGTCATATTAATGGGATGGGTTGATCGTCAGCGTGACCACGGTGGAATTATATTTATTGATTTACGTGATAGATATGGCATCACGCAGGTTGTTTTTAACCCCTCGGCTAAAAATGTTTATGCGACAGGCAAAACACTGCGTGGCGAATTTGTGATCGCAGTTAAGGGGTTTGTGGAAAAACGTCCGGATGATATGTTAAATGATAGCCTGGCCACAGGTCACATAGAAGTAGTTGCTGAAGAAGTTGAAATTCTGAATGTCGCGAAAACACCGCCTTTTGAAATTGCTGATAATGTAGATGTCTCGGAAGAGATCCGCTTGAAATATCGCTACCTTGATATGCGACGAACAGCCATGCAACGAAACTTGATTCTACGGCACAGAATGGCGCAAATTACCCGTCAGTTTTTTGATGAGAACAGCTTCATTGAAATTGAAACACCGATGCTGATGCGTAGCACACCGGAAGGTGCACGTGATTATCTTGTGCCGAGCCGGGTTCATCACGGAAAATTTTATGCACTTCCTCAATCTCCGCAAACATACAAACAATTATTAATGGTAGCGGGGTTTGACCGTTATTTTCAGATCGTAAAGTGTTTTCGTGATGAAGATTTGCGCGCTGACCGTCAACCGGAATTTACCCAAATTGATGTTGAGATGAGCTTTGTGAATCAGGAGCACATTTTTAGGCTCGTTGAAGAATTGATGGTCCGATACATGGATGAAATTCTGGGAATCAAACTCGAGTTGCCAATTCAGCGCATGACTTATGCAAAGGCGATGGAACTTTATGGGTCCGATAAACCCGATTTACGCTTTGGTTTAGCAATGGTTGAATTAAATGACCTTGTTGAATCCTGTGATTTCAGGGTATTTGTTGATTGTGTGAAAAATGGTGGAGCCGTTAAAGGCATTTCTGTGCCAGGGGCAGCAAAATATTCGCGCAAACAACAGGATGATTTGATCGAATTGGCGAAGCAGTTGGGAGCTAAAGGGTTGGTTCCTGTTAAAGTCGGCGATAATGATTGGCAAAGTAATCTCAACAAGTTTTTTGATGAGGACACAAGAAAGCAAATCATTGACAGAATGCAGGCCAGTAATGGTGATTTATTGTTAATTGTTGCAGACAACCGTGAGATGACAAATGAAGTGCTGGGAAATCTTCGGTTGAAGATTGCGCAGGATGAAGGCTTGATCAAAGAAGACAATTTTGCTTTGCTTTGGGTCACGGATTTTCCACTTTTAGAGTTTGACACGGAGGAAGAAAGGTATGTTGCCCGCCATCACCCATTTACTTCCCCAAGCGACGAGGATTTACATCTCCTTGAGTCTGCACCAGGCGATGTGCGTGCCAAGGCCTATGATCTTGTTCTCAACGGAACTGAAATTGCCGGTGGCAGTATTCGGATATTTAAAAAAGATATGCAGCAGAAAATGTTCAAGCTTTTAAATATATCAGACGAAGAAGCATACAGTAAATTTGGTTTTCTAATGGATGCTTTTGAGTATGGAGCGCCCCCACATGGCGGCATAGCTTTTGGGTTTGATCGAATGGCAATGTTATTTGCCGGTAGAAAGTCAATTCGTGATGTAATCGCTTTTCCGAAAACCAGTAGCGCCATTTCACTAATGGATGGTGCGCCGAGCCCTGTAGGCTCAAAACAGCTCAAAGAACTCGGAGTTAAATTAGCCAGATAATAAGTTTTTGCTTGACAAAGAGTTAATTAATCATTATAATATCGCAAATTTCTTTGACGTTAGTCTATAAAAAACAACCGCATCTGTTAGAAAAAAATCTTCACCTTGTATACAAAAAAAATAATAGATTTTGTGAAGAAGAACCGGAAGGAGGTGTAACTATTATGCAAATGACACCCAAAAAAGTATCAAAATGGGTGCTCGCAGCGGGTTTTGCTGTGTCAATGGTACTCGCAGGTTGTGGAGGCGGTCCAAACGCCGAGCAGCTACAACTTCTCGAAGAAACTAAGCAAGCAGCTCTTTCAGCGGAGCAAAAATTACAGCAATGTGAAAGTGGAAAAGCTAGTGCATCCGACCAACTGGAGCAGAAAAAGCGCGATCTCCAGAAAGCCCAAGATGAGATGGCAACTGTTAAAAGTCGGTTAGGTATGTAGTTAATGATTAATTAAAGCGTAAAAAGGTTTAAGGAGCTAGGCATGAAATTTACAAAGATTCTCTTCGCAGGAATCTTCGCCTTTTCATTAGCTACTTCTGCTGTTGCCCAGGATCAAGAAATGACAATGGATGAGTATAAAGCTCAACTTGCAGAATGGCAACAACGGGAAGTGGATGCAAAGGCCGCGATTACAAAGTGCGAAGATGAAACAAGCACGACAAAAGAAGAAATGGCCGGTCTTGACGGACAGGTTAATAATCTTTGGGACGAAGTATACAATCTTGTTGGTGGTAAAGACGCTGTCGATGCGTACAATGCAGAACTCGCGGCTGTCGAAGCTGAAGTTGATGGTTTGGCATCTCTTTCACCAGAGGAACTCTTCAAGCGCCGGAAAGAAATTGATGCTGCTGAAGAAACACTTAATGCCCTGAAAGATAATAAGGTATATGCGTTAACTGACTCACAAAATAAAGTTGCCTCGATTGAAGGTAAAATTGCACGTTTGCGTGATAGCATGCCTGAAGCCATGTATGATGAATACACCGTTGTTGGTGGCGACTATCTCTGGAAAATTGCCAAAAAAGGGGATATTTATGGCGATCCATTCCAGTGGGTAAGAATCTATTCATACAACCGTGATCAAATTAAAAATCCTGACATGATTTTCCCTGAGCAGATTTTTAAAATTCAACGTGGTGTCGGCCCAAGTGAATATCTCGTGAAAAAAGGCGATTTCCTTTACAAAATAGCCGGTAATGAAGATGTTTTTGGTGATCCGACAAAATGGACACAGCTTTATGAGCAGAATAAAAATGTCGTTGGTGATGATCCAAATATGATCTATCCATACCAGGTTTTGAAACTGCCTGAATAAGTTTTGAATTGAAACTCGGGCTGCATTTTGATAGCTCGAGTTTTCTATTTTTTTAGTATAATACCAAAGCTCTTGCATGAGAAATTTCATGGCAATGAGCTTTTTTTTTTAAGGAGTAAATGTGCCAAACACCCTTGCTGAAAGACGAATTGAAATCTCTGGCTTAGACTACACACGGTTTTTGGGTACCAATGACAAAAATATCAAAAAAATTTCGTCTTATTTTTTATGCAATATTACAGTACGCGGACATTATATTATCTTAAAAGGTGAGAAGTTCGAACTGGATTTGGTCGAAAAGGTTTTTACTGAGCTGATCCTCCTTTTTAACAAACATAATGAACTGCATGAAAACGATATCGATGCTGTTATTTCAGTCATTCGGCGAGATGCTCCATATGTCGATGCAGCCGAAGGGCAGAAAGATTGGTCAGCCATTATTTACACAAAAGATGCCGCAATCAAACCGAAAACTATCGGGCAAACAGAATACGTTGAGAAGGTCAATAATAATGATTTGGTTTTTTCAATTGGGCCCGCCGGGACGGGTAAAACTTACCTCGCGGTTGCCCTTGCAGTTGCTCATTTACGAGATCGATTTGTATCGCGAATTATTTTAACAAGGCCGGCAGTTGAAGCTGGTGAAAACCTTGGTTATCTTCCCGGAGATATGCTGGAAAAAGTTGATCCTTATTTACGCCCATTGTATGACGCATTGGGTGATATGATACCACAGGATAAATTACAAAAATATATTCAAACACGGGTTATCGAAGTCGTCCCCCTGGCTTTCATGCGTGGGCGTACATTAAATGATGCTTTTCTTATACTCGATGAAGCGCAAAATACAACACCAGGGCAAATGAAAATGTTGCTGACACGGCTTGGAATCAATTCAAAAGCAATTGTTACGGGGGATATTACGCAAATAGATTTGGGTAAAAATCTGGATTCCGGCCTCATTCAGGTACAATCCGTTTTAAAAGATGTACCCGGAGTCGATTTTGTATATTTAAATGATCAAGATGTTGTGCGGCATAGACTTGTAAGAGAAATTATAAAAGCGTATGATGCGTTTAATCAATCATAGGATACAGGAAAATGGCTGATTTGAAAATTGGCAAGAATCGAAATAGCATGAGAAATGTAGTAAACCAAAAAATTACAGAATTTTATCGCAATTATTTATGGCAGTTCATCACCGTTTTTTCCTTCATTTTTTTGGTGCTACTCCTGTTTCCTCGCGGCAAATCGTTCGAGTATTCCAATCTGAAAATCGGGGAAATAAACATTGGCGAACCCATAGTTGCCCCATTTACATTTTCGATCAATAAGTCGGAAGAAGAATATAACCAGGATAAAGAAAATGCACAAAAAAATATTTTGCCCTATTTTTCACGTTCTGATAGTGTTGTTCTTGCAACTGAAGCACAACTAAAATTAATTTTAAAGGATATTGATGGCATAATTAAATCGGATATACCCGATTCGACGAAACACTTTCAACTCGTCGAAGTTTTCGCAAATAATAATATCAATACCTCAATCGAAATCTTTGGATTTTTGATAACGCAGTTTAATACAAAAGAGAAACCAAAAGAAGATGGTTTAACTTTTGACCGATTTACGGAAAAATTGATAGTTGTATTAAGAGATATTGCTGCAATCGGTGTCCTGAATGTTGCCCCGGAAGATTTACCCAACAACCCTGCCCAACTTGCCCTGAAAAAAGGCTCGGAAGTGGAAATGGTGCAGATGGCGTATTTTAAAAATATTAAAACTCTAAATGATGAAATTCTTGCGAAACTGAAAGGGCAGTTTGCGGATGAGGTGAGTTATCATGCCGGGTATGATATTTTACACGCGATAGTGCAGCCTAATATCTTTTACGATGCAATCGAAACAAATAAGCGAATAAAACAGGCCATTTCCAGGGTCCCCAGGGCGAAGGGAACAGTTCTCGAAAAAGAAAAAATCATTGGATCCAACGAAAGAATTACCGAAGAGCATATTCAGAAATTAAATTCATTGGCCGAAGAGAAAGTGCGCCGTGAGGTGGCCGATAGCAGTTGGGCGTTTTTGCGACCGATGTCCGGCAAACTGATTCTCATCAGCGCTGCTGTATTTTTTCTGCTCATTTATTTGTTTATGGCCGAGCCTCGAATATTGGCCGATCCCAAATTGGTGCTAATGGTGTTTATTTCTATCCTGCTGGTAGTTTTCAGCTCCTATCAAGTTGGTGAATTTTATTTATCCGAATATCTCATTCCACTGGCAATCACACCAATGATATTAACAATTTTCTTTAATCCTTCATTGGCATTTATGGGAACGGTCACATTGGCGATATTGCTGGGTGGTTTACAGGGCAATGCTTTCTCGACAACTTTTATGACCCTGTCTGTGGGCACGATGAGCATTTTGTCGGTGAAAAAAGTGCGTTCCCGTTCGTGGCTTTTTAAATCCATTATCTGGATAACGATGGGGTACATAATTGCAATTAGTGCCTTGGAGTTGCTGCGTTATTCTTCCTTCGAAGCCCTCTCCCGAAACCTGCTTCTCGGCATGATGAATGGATTTTTAATCCCAATTTTGACGTACGGGCTTAGTGTGGTTTTCGAATATATTTTCGATATGACAACAGACGCAACGCTGCTTGAGCTTTCAGATTTAAATAAACCCATATTGCGTAAATTAGCCTTGCGAGCCCCCGGCTCTTACCATCACAGTATTCTTGTTGGCTCCCTTTCCGAGGCCGCGGCTGAAGCGATCGGTGCCAATTCATTATTAGCACGTGTTGGGGCTTATTACCATGATATCGGCAAAATGGATAAACCGGAGTATTTTGTTGAAAATCAAAAAGGTGGGCGAAATCCGCATGAGAAGCTTTCGCCCAACATGAGCGTTTTAATTCTCGTCAGCCATGTTAAACGAGGCCTTGAAATTGCGCAAGAACAGGGATTGCCAAAGGAAATCCAGGTGTTTATACCTGAGCATCACGGCACAAATCTGGTTACTTATTTTTATAGCAAAGCGCTGGAAAAAAGTGACGGTAAAGAAGTTAATAAAATTGATTTTCGTTATCCCGGGCCGAAACCGCAAACCAAGGAAACAGGCATCGTTATGCTTGCAGATGCCGTAGAAGCAGCATCGCGGACATTAAAGGATCCCACGGTCAGTCGTTTGCGAAACCTGGTCAGCAATATTATCGATGACCGGTTTAATAATTGTGAGCTCGATGAATCGCCACTCACGCTGCGGGAGTTAAACCAGATCAAAGAGGCGTTCGTCCAAATCCTAACAGGTATATTCCACGGTCGGATTGAGTACCCCGATCAGGAAAAGGTTGGGAACAAAGAAAATGACCTGAGGGTTGAGCGCGAGGACAAGGGTGCGGAATCCTTGAAATCCACGAAAAATGGAAACTCTGAAAATGGAGTAAAATCAAAGAAAAAGGAAGCTGTTCCATTAAAGAAAAACGAACAGAATAATGATAAAAACATTCAATCACAGCCGACGGAAACATCTGAATCGTAAATATTTAAGAATTCTCGCCCAAAAAGTTTGGGATAATTATAAAAAAAACAGATGTATTGTTTCAATCAATTTTGTGGATAATGACTCGATGACAGCGCTGCATAAGAAATATCTACAAAAGAATTCGGATACAGATGTGATTACTTTTAATTTAGGACCGGGGCCGCAGGGAAAAGAAATCGGCGATATCTACATATGCCCGGATGTTGCTGAACTCAATGCACAAAAATTTTCTTGTCCTGTCGATGAGGAGTTAGCTCGCTTGGTTGTACACGGAATGCTGCATTTTGTGGGTTTCGATGATGCAAGCCCGGAAGACCGCCAGGAAATGCACCTGTTGGAAAATAAATTTCTTGCTCAAGATACGGAACAGATTTGATAAAAAAATATAATTTGAACAAAAGTGGAGCACATTAATCGCTTGGAATCTGACCAATTAATTTTTGATTTAGCAATCTTTACATTGTGTTGCCTTTTCTCAGCCCTTTTTTCAGGATCTGAAACCGCTTTTCTTACCATCTCACAACTCAAACGATCCGAACTCGATGTCGATCAGAAAAAGAAATACAGCCGTCTTTTAAAATTAAATGAGCGAATCCAGGAAATACTGATCGCCATTTTAATTGGAAATACGATTGCTAATCTGGCGGCCGCAACAATCGCAGCGCTGATAGCTTCTTCGGTTGCCCAAACCTATCAAATAAACGAGACGATTACCCTGGCGATCGAAGTCATTGCCGTAACTTTGATTTTATTAATTTTGAGTGAGTTGTTACCCAAATTAATCGCTGTTAAAAATCCACTTCGATTTGCGAGTGTTGTCTCTGGCCCAATCTCGGTATATATCAACTTGATTCGCCCTCTGACATATATTTTGGATTCGTTTACCACTTTGTTCAAAAAAATTACGGGCTTAAATGGCGGCAATACGCCATTTCGCAAGGAAGAGCTGTTGACTCTTGTTGAAATCGGAGAAGAAAAGGGGACGCTTGAAAAAGAAGAACGGGAAATGATAAGCTCAATTTTTGAATTTCGTGATACACAAGTCAAAGAAATCATGATACCCCGGATCGATATTGTCGCCGTTGAAAAAAACACGACGCTGGAACAACTCACACAGCTGATAAAGCGGAAGGGGCATACACGTATTCCAATTTTTGACAATTCGATTGATAAAGTTTTGGGGGTTTTGCACGCCAAGGATTTACTGCCATTCCTGCAAAAGAAAAACGAAAAGATTGAATTTTCCCAACTGGCACGTCCATTGATATTTGTACCGGAATATAAAATGATCGATGATTTGTTGCGCGAATTTCAACGTGAACAATTGCACATGGCAATCGTTGTCGACGAATATGGGGGAACGGCCGGCCTCGTCACTCTCGAAGATATTCTAGAAGAAATAGTCGGGGAAATTCAGGATGAATATGATCACGAACCGCCATTAATTCGCAAAATAAATGAAAACACAGTGGTTGTAAACGCTAAAATAGATATTCACGACCTTAATAAGGAACTCGAGATTGAGTTGCCAACCGATGATGATTTTGAAAGCCTCGGCGGTTTTATATTTAGCCTGACAGGCGCGGTCCCCGAAAAAGATCAGGTTGTTGAATATGAAGATTATAAATTTGTTGTTGAGAGCGTTGACCGGAATCGAATCGGACAAATTCGGGTTCAAATAAATAAACCGGCACAAATTCAGGAATGACAAAGTAAAAACAGGCGGTTTTTATGCAGATTGAGAAAAATGAGTTACGCCGGGATCCAATAAGCGGCAGTTGGACGGTAGTAATTCACAACACCGGCAAACTGGAAGAATTGCTGCAACCGATAGATAATGCATCCGTTCAGGTTGAAAAAAAAATTATTCTGGAGCAATACGGGGCCGGCGATGAGATTTTGCGGATTATGGAGGAAGGTGCAACAGATGAGAAATCCTGGCTTCTCAAAGTTGTTGCCGGGCAGCACCCCGTACTGCAGATACACGGGGCTTTGAATAATCGCGGAAAAGGATTGTATGATGTGTGTGATGGTGTTGGTGCCCACGAGATCGTCATTGAATCGCGGGAACCGGGAATCCCCTTCGAAGCATTTGATGTGGCACATCTGACTAAATTATTGACGGCTTACAGTGCACGGATTCTCGACCTGAAAAAAGATGACCGGTTCCGATATATTATGGTGCATAAAAAACAATATGGCTTTAATTCTATTTCCGGGAATCGTGCGATCTCACACATTGTTGCCACCCCGATTACACCATTAGGAATACGACTGAAACTCGAAAGTTGTCTGCGTCACTTCAAATATAAAGAGCGGTGCTTGTTTTGTGATATAATTTATCAGGAACAAGACAGCGAAGAGCGCCTGATTACTGAAAATGATGCGTTTGTTGCAATCTCGCCATTTGCAGCCACTGTTCCTTTTCATATGATGATTTTGCCAAAAGATCACGAGCCATTTTTTGAGAAAAATGAAAAACTCAACCAGCTGGCTGAAATTTTGAAAGATGTTTTGAACAGATTTAAAACAGTTACCGGCCAAAATGCTTATGAAATTTTAATAAACAGCGCTCCAAATCTGGAATCAGCAAAAAGAAGAGGGTACTGGAAAACACTGACTAATGATTATCATTGGCACCTTGAAATATTGCCTACATTGAAGTTCAAGAATAATTTAAACGAGGATGTCGGCTTCCCGATTAACTTCGTTTCACCGGAAAAAGTGACCCGCCTTTTGCAGCAGTAAACCCTATCTTCAAAAACCCGATTCAGTAGAAATGTGTCAATGACAAAGCGATTAAGGATATTTAACTTGATTTAATTAAGTATCTTTCATAATGATATTGAGACCGATGACGCAAACATTTTATTCTGATTCGATAAACCGCACTGCATTTATACCGAAAATAGAAAATGATTTTTGATCCACCGCTGATTCAGGGCAAACTTATTCGCCGATACAAGAGGTTCCTGGCTGATATTGAGCTAGATAACGGAGAGATTGTGATTGCTCATTGCCCCAATTCTGGCCGAATGACAGGCTGCGCCGATCCGGGATCAACGGTATTCGTCGCGCCGGCTGCAAATCCTAAACGGAAACTGAAGTTTACCTGGGAATTAACAAAGTTGGCAGATGATAATTGGGTTGGCATAAATACAATGCGAACCAATCGAATTGTTGAAGAAGCGCTAATTCAAAAAAAAGTGCCGGAATTAGTGGATAATATTACATTGCAGCGTGAAGTAAAATATGGAGAAAAAAGCCGTATTGATTTTTTAATCACCATGGCAGATGGGGCGAAAAAATATGTTGAAGTAAAAAATGTATCGCTGGTGGAAGATGGTATTGCGAAATTTCCGGATGCTGTTACGACACGCGGGCAAAAACATCTGCAAGAATTGATGACAGTTGTCGAAGCAGGACACGGTGGAACAATGTTATTTCTTGTGAACCGGCAGGATGCCACTAATTTTCAGGCAGCCGTTCAAATCGATCCGCGTTATGCCGAGCTTTTATCAGAAGCAAAAAACACGGGAGTTGAAGTTTTGGTTTATCAAACAATGGCCGACAATCAAAGTATATCTTTAGGAAAATCTCTATCTTTTAACATCTAATCAACCATGGAGGTTGCCATGTTTGAAACACAAGCGCGATTTATTTGTGTCTTTTGTGGGGCAGAAAATGTTGCTGATGTTGATTTAAGTGGTGGAATTGACCAGGAATATATCGAGGATTGTGAAGTCTGTTGCGCACCGAATAAAATTCACATCCATTTTGATGAAAAATATTTTCGCGCGGTGGTTACTTCGGATTTTGACGAGTAAAGGTGCCCACCAGACTTTTTATGTCAGTCTTCGTAGTATTCAATACTTAATATTTTAAATTCTTCAGGACCACGAGGAAGTTGAACAGTAACCTGATCCCCTGCTTTGTGTTTCATCAATCCTTTTGCGAGAGGGGACTGGTAACTTATTATGCCTTTATCGATATCAGTCTCGCCATCACCAAGGATGGAATAAGTGATTTTGTCACCGCTGGAAACTTTCTGAATTTCCACTGTTTTTCCCAAAGTAACAATATCCGCCGGCAGATCTTCTTTTCGAATAACACGCGCATTTTGGAATCTCTCTTGTAACGAACCCAGTTTTGCCATCGTATTTGCTTGCTTGTTTTTTGCCGCCTCGTATTCCGCATTTTCCTTCAGGTCGCCGTGTTCGCGGGCCTTGCCGATTTCATCAGCTATTTCTGTCTTGAGGTATTTTTCCAGCGCCTCAACTTCTTTTCGTAATTTCTCGTAACCATTTTTTGTAAAATAGTATACTTGCATTAATTTTACCTGTTTAATCAATTAAGAGTCTTTTGATATTTTTTATTCGAATTTTATATTTACTTGCGTTACCCTAATATCGCTGTTTAAATAAACTGAAAATAAAAAAACGCGTTATTTCAAATAACGCGTTTATATTTACTTCAGGTACAAAAAATATACAAAAGATGCCCTTTGTTCGCAAGGAAATTCTGAAATTTAACCTGTTTTCCGAAATCCCGATTATCCTCATTTTTCAAAACCATGATGCCAGGTGTTTTTGATTTGAATCAGAATACCGGCCGATTTAATAAAGTGATTGAAATTTGAGTTGATTTTTTCTATTATTTCAACCGCTTATTTGAATGGATATTTGGAGTCTATTATCAAATCGTTTGATATCAAATTATATCATAAAAATATTTTACTCTGGTATGATGCTGAAAAACGCGACTTACCGTGGCGTAAAACGACGGATATTTATAAAATCTGGATATCTGAAGTCATGCTACAGCAGACGCAAGTTGCAAAAGTAACAGCCTATTATTCAGCTTTTTTAAAGGTCTTTCCTACGGTCAAACACCTTGCTGAAGCACATCTGGATGATGTATTAAAGATTTGGGAAGGTTTGGGATATTATGCCCGAGCAAGAAATCTGTACAACGCAGCCCAATTCATCGTAAAAAATAAAAAAGGGGATATTCCGGCTACCTTTGCAGAGCTGCTGGAAATCCCGGGAATTGGTGAATATACCGCTGCTGCTATAGCCAGCATTGCCAGCAATGAACCGCGAGCTGTTGTTGATGGCAATGTAACACGCGTAATTTGCCGTTTATTTAAAATCGAAGAATCAACGCATTTGGCAGCCACGCGGCGCGAAATTAGTGACACGGCACGACAAATTCTTTTTAAAGATCGAGCCGGTGATTACAACCAGGCTGTGATGGAACTTGGGGCAACACTCTGCACACCACAGAAGCCTAAATGTCTTTTATGCCCGGTTGAAAAACAGTGCAGCGCTTATCAAAATACCGAGAATCCAGCCCGCCTGCCGATGAAACAGAAAGCCAAAAAAGTACCACATCACGATGTTGCTGTCGGTATCTTGTGGGATGAAGGCCACATATTTATCGCAAAACGGGAAATGGGGGGTGTTTTGGGTGGCATGTGGGATTTTCCCGGTTTTCGTTTTGAAAAGAAGGATACACCACAAAAAGTGTTGGAACGCGAGCTAAAAAATACCTATAATTTTGATGCTGAAGCGGCAGAGTTTATCATGGAAATCAACCATGCTTATTCTCATTTTAAAATGACTTTTCACGTATTTCATTGTTTGTATAAAAACGGTGAGCCACCGTTAAATGCAGCCGTGGACTGGAATTGGGCCAGACCTGCAGAGCTAAAATTCTACCCGTTTGCTGCAGCCAATAAAAAAATAATTCAGAAGTTGGAAAATGAGTTTGTACACGCCAATAATCGCCAGTGATGCTCCGGAAGTTGACGACAAAACAATCATACAAGATGATTCAGACACAAAATTGCAGGCTCCATGGAAGGTCTTGTTGTTTAACGATGAAATCCATTCATTTGATGAAGTCATTCTTCAACTTATGAAGGCCACCGGGTGCAATGATATTGAGGCTGAGAGCATTGCACTTGAAGCCCATTTCAAGGGGAAAGCAGTTGCTTTCACAGGTAAATTTAAAGCCTGTTTCAAGGTGATGGGCATCTTGCGAGAAATTCAACTTGTTGTTGAAATCGAAGGGTAATTGCTATTTATTCTTTGTGCATCGAAATGATGAGCGAGGGGCTTTCCTCTTCCACAATTATCCCAAACTCGGGTATGTTTGTTCTATGAAATTGAATATTCGAAAAACCGGCATCTTGCAGATTGGCTAATAAGGAGGTCTCGGTAAAAAAGCGCATTTCTAAAGTGGCTCCCGGACCCCCGTGAAATCGAAGATTGTTGAACTCCTGCCTCTCTCCTTTTTTTGTAATATTTACTAAGATTTGCCTGCCATTTTTTTTAATTATTTTATAATCGTACAGTTCAGGGAAGTGCTCCTGGGTAGTTCCATTTTTATGATAGGGCACAGAAAAAATACACAGCCCGCCCTTTTTTAATATTTTATATAAATTTTCAAATGAATGTTCAATTGGTGGTGGAATATGCTCAAACACATCACTGGTGATAATGAAATCAGCAGAATTAAACTGTGATTGCTTAATTGTCGTGATATCAAGTTTGGGTTCTTTGTGATAAAAAGTGTTTGTGTATGTAACTTTTTTAGAAAGCGGCCGGGCGTATATTTCTGCATCACTCATGCCGAGTCCAGTAATTTTTCCATCGTAGTTTAATTTTGGCAACGTGGTTGTTTCGCCGGTAATTTCTTTCGTCAAAATTGCGATTATTGTGCGAAATCTTCTGTTTGAACCGCATCTGTAACACGATGATGCTTCTCTGTTTTTGGCAACTGCCATAGGCGCAGAGACGTCGTATCCACAAATATTACACTGGAAGTCGATAAACGGTGTTTTGGTTAAATTCTTCAAGAAGAAAAATCTAAAAAGGAGTTTTATATTTTTAAAGTGGCGGGCTTGTTTTTCCAGGTGAACGAGAAGCCAATCTGACATTATTTTTCTTTTCTGATTATTTGGGTGCGCGATTGAGAAGGAACAGGCCGGAGATGGTAAATATCGCATTTCCAAGCCAGGCTCCAATTAAAGGGTGGAGAAATCCAGTTTGACTCAACGTTTGTCCCATTTTAATTGTTCCAAAAAAAAGAAAACAAAAGAGCAAACTCAACGCAATACCTAATGCTCCAGTTGAGCGTGCGCGGCCCGCTGCCAGTGGTGCCCCAAAAAGGACAATAATAAGGTTGGCAAATGGGAATGCAATTTTCAAATACAAATCAGCAAGCCAACGATCAGGATCTCCACCATTTCTTTTCACTTCAGCAATAAAGGATTCTAACTCAGCATACGACATTTCTTCCGGTTTTTTTTGTACCGAGCCAAAATCTTCTGGTGTGAATTTAAACTCTTCAGGCACAAAGCTGGCGAAACTTCGCGCTGTTTCGTTTTTATCGCTGAACTGACGAATGAAGGCGTTGTTTAATACCCATGTGCTATCTTTCCATTCCATCTTTTCAGCATCAATTCTCCTGACGATCGTATTTTTATCGAGAGTCATGATAGAAATTTTCCGGCCTGTTTTCTCTCTTGTGTCGTAGTTGCCAATAAAAATACGATTGCCATTTTCATCGCGCAAGGCAAGATTAGTTACCCGTCTTGGGCCTCGGGGTCCTTTTTTATCCAAATAGTGTGTTTTGATATCTGCTTTTAACAGGTTGGCACGTGGAACGGCGACTTCACCGAAATAAATGAAAAATATACTAATTATGAGACTTACCAAAAATAGGGGGGCGAATATACGGTACAATGAAATGCCGGAAGCCTTCATGGCAACCAGTTCACTGTATTTTGACAATTGACCCACACAAAACATGGCTGCCAGCAGCATGGAAATTGGCGCAGTCAACACGACGATATAGGGAATGTAATAAATATAGAATTTCGCGACGACTACCAGCGGTGCTCCACGATCGAGAAAGATCGATAGTTTTTCCACGGCATCGATGACGACGAAAATCACAATAAAAGTTGTAAGTCCAAAAACAACATTCGTTAGAAATGTTTTTGCTATGTAGCGGTCGAGTAATCTAATCATCGGCTTTCAAGCAGGGTTGGCGTGTTATCTTTGTTCATAAATTTATTTTGCACCCATTCGATAGCAAATCCAATTAAAATGAGTTTCAGCCAGTTTTGTTTTACAAATTCGGAGAATGGAGTTTCATTTGTGAGTAGAAAAAGCAGCAACAGGCTGGCAGCGCCGACGATAATATTGGCGAGCCACATGCTGAGAAAAGGCGAGAGAAGGCCTCTGTCGGCGAGATCCTCTCCGGCGATAATAAGTGCCCAGTGCAAAATAAAGAAAAACAAAGAAATGCCCAGGCTTTTGCCAATACCTCCCGAGCGGGACATCGTACCCAACGCCATGCCCACGAGAATGAAAATAATACAGGCAAAAGGGATAGCATATTTTTTATGAACTTCAACCATGAGCTTGTTATTGCGCCGGTCATTGCTTTTTATACCGTTTGTGTTCACACGCAAAGTTGTGAGAAGGCTTTTTTGTTCCTGAAATATTTTTTTGACCGGGCGGTCTTTGTTTTTTAATCGTGCGATATCCGAGTTTTTTGCAGCGATTGGAAGACCGATAGGTTGCCGGTTTGAGCTTGGCAGTTGAACTTTTACGTCACTGTTTATATCGCTGGAATCAGATTTTATGGGCATTGGTAACCCAAAATTATCTCCAAATATTTTTTTGAATTCAACAGCAATATGCTCCTGCATTGTCTTCAGTTTATCACTATTTTTAACTTTGTTGGAATTCACCTCAACCAACATTTCTTCGGCGCTCAGCTCCCGGTCATTGCGCCTTTTGGATTGCGGCCGTTCTGTGTTAAACATTTCGGAGACATTGAAGTTAAACACTTGTTCGCTAAACTGAACCCGCCTGAATTCGCGCATATTTTTCAGGGTGATTTGCTGCATCTCTCCGTCGAAGAGCCGAATTTCAAGGAAGCCAGTCATTTCATTTGCCCAGATACGACCCCGCTCGGCAGTGATCGTTGAAATGGAGTGCATGTCACTGTAATCGTTGATCATAACATCTTTTACGTGTGCAACACTGGCGCTGTCCTGTTTTTCACGCACGAGCAAGCTGATATTATTCAGGTCGTCGAACCAGACACCCGGTTCGATACGCATGGCGGGTTTTTTATTTCCCATATAACGCATGAGCATACTCAGCCGGTGATTGGAATGCGGCAAGACGTTGTTGTTGAACCATACCAGTCCAAGGCCGAGAAAAATTGAAGCGATCAGCGCTGGACGCAATATTCGTAAGAAACTGATACCGTTGGCTTTCATAGCGGTAATTTCATTGTCAGCGCTCATGCGGCCATAGACCATCAGGCTGGCAGTGAGCGTGGCCATGGGAACAGAAAGTGCGACGATCCACCCGAGGCTGAGAATGAAAAATTCGATGATTAGATTGGCAGGCAGGCCTTTGCTTAAAAATCGATTCAGCTCTTTGAATAACAGATTCAATATCCAAATAAGCGAGATTATCGAAAAACTAAAAATGAACGGGCCGACATGCTGTCGTAAGATGTATCGAGAAAGAATGGACATAGTATTTCTTGTTTAAGGCGGTAGTTTTGTTTTACGGATGAAATTATTTGTCCTAAATGGTTTTGATAATTATAATGTCAATCGGTTGTTTTTGTTCAATTAGCAAATATTTTTGTTATATTCAAAGATCGTCGTGACGAATCTGACAATTTCATAAATTTTAAATCGCAAGGTGCGCAGATTTAGCCGCATGAATATACAAAACAACGGCCCTCTCTCCAATTAGAAATATGAAATATTCTAAAAGTGCCAAACAGGGGAACTGAAAAATGCCGATAAGCGTATGAGATGGGCATGCGAGGATGGAAATATTTTTCCTTGAAATTCAGACCTTAAATAATTATTTTCGTGATCGTTTATAGCCAGTATCCTTAATTACTAACCGGAGTGTTCTATAGAACCTTTGTTACAATTCTAATCTATCCTAAAAATTCGCTCTCTATTTGCAGGAATTCAAGCCTTGATGATTGAACAGCCGTTCCGTGCTTTTACCGTAACCACGGCGGCATTTTCCGGGTATAGTGTCTTGTTTTATGCAAATAGAAAGATGTCTGATAATTGGGTTTGGATTGATTAATTCCGGTTTTATTTTTAGTAAATAAGGGTTCATGGCATTAATATGAAAAAACGATTTTATTTTTTGGCAGTAATGTGCTGTCCTCTCCTTTTTGTATTTACCCCGTACACTCATTCCGGTCTCTTCGCACAACAACCTTCTGCATTTCAGCAGACGGATAGCGGCTATGTGCGTTTTGATGTACAATTTCCCATGGATCCGCGCACCCCACTTCGAAAAGAAATTTCAAATCCCGGCATGTCATTGTCGGGATGGCTTGGTGGTTTTGAATACAATGTACCCGGCAATATCAAACATCAGATGCAACTGGATAGCAGTGGCCAATTCATCACAGTTACTCAGACAATCCGTGACGTCCCTGTAAGTTTACCTAATTTTATCTCTATCGAAGAATATAATCAGATTGAGAGCAAACGGCGCATTCAGGAAAACTGGCGAACCGCTGCGGTGATGAATGTTATCGAGGGGCCGTCAGGCAGAAGAAAGGGGCCGGGAGGGTTAAATATTTCAATTCCGGTACCCATCAAAAGCAAAACATTCCAAAAAATATTCGGCGGGGATAAAGTTGGACTTAATGTGCAGGGGGATATCAGTATCAAGGGTGGTTTCCGCAACGAGGATCGCAGTGAGGCGAAAACGACGTTAGCGCAGGGCTCGAATACCAATTTTAAAATGAACCAGACGCAGCGTTTTACCGTCACCGGAAAAATCGGTGAAAAAGTAACGGTGAACGTGGATCAGGATAGCGAACGTTCCTTTGATTTTGATAACAATCTCAAACTGAATTACACCGGTTTTGATGATGAAATCATTGAGAGCATCGAGGCGGGGAACATATCCCTTGCTTTGCCGGGAACGCGTTTTGTGCGCGCCAGCGGTGGCAGTGCCGGCTTGTTTGGCATTAAAACGAAAATAAAGCTGGGCGATCTGGGCATGACAATCGTGGCCAGCCAGGAAAAAGGCGAAAGCAGTGAGCTGAGTATAAATGGCGGCGCTGCGAGCAATAAATCGACAATTAAAGATATTGATTTTAAAGAATTCACCTACTTCTTTCTCGATAGCTCTTATCGCGACAATTTCCAAAATTATGCCAGCAAGTGGCTGCGCTACGCTGTCGATGATCCGATCCGGCGTATATTTGTTTATAAATCGACGACCGATTTGAAGCGGACCAGCCTGGTGAAGGGCTGGGCTTTGCCAAATCCGAGCGTGAAAAGTGATACTAGTAATTCAGGTTCAAAAGAGTATTTCACCGGCAGTTTTATCCCCCTGGAATCGCAGCTCGATTATTTTCTCGAGCCGGATATGGGATACATTTATATGAGTCAGCCCGTCGCGAGCGGTGAAGTTCTCGCCGTGGCATACGAGCTTGAGAGTGGCGCCATCGTCGGGGATGTGGATTATGATCCTTCCAGCCCCGACCCAATATTTTTGAAAATAGTTAAAACGCAAAGCCCGCATCCGGACGATGAGTTTACCTGGGATTTGGCCTGGAAAAATGTTTACAATCTCGGCAGCCGCAATATCCCGCAAGAGGGGTTTTCGCTGCGCATTCTCTACCAAAGTTCAACGGGAAGTGAAGAAGCGTCCACAACCGGAGAAACCTATCTAAATATTTTTGGCCTCGATAATTATGATGAAAACGGCGGTGCGACACCCGATGATTTGATGGATTTGGATCCATATTTGATAAATTTGGCGCGTGGTGAGCTTATTTTCCCACATCTGGAGCCCTTCAATCCGACAGATCTGGGTGGTGATATTGCCCAGGCCTCCGGCTTGGATGATGCGTTGAGAACACCCGAGATTTATGAATTGGAACGAACGGCGACAGCCAGAAGGTCCGCTTCAAAATTTCTGATTGAGGTGGAGTCACAAAACAAAAGTTCCACCTATCAGCTCGGCTTTAATGTCATCGAAAACTCGGAAAAGGTCATCGCCAATGGCCGCACCTTGCAGCGGGGGATCGGCTACACCATTGAATACATGTCCGGCACCCTGACAATTTTGGACGAACAAGCCACAGCGCCCAACGCCAAATTGGATATTACCTACGAGCGGAACCAGTTTTTTCAGCTCGATAAAAAAACCATGCTCGGGGCGCGCGCGGAATATAAAATTAACGACAATTCATTTGTCGGTGCGACTTTCATGTATTTAAACGAGCGTACGCTCGATCAAAAAGTGCGTGTTGGCAAAGGTCCGATGCGCAACATGATTTGGGATGTCAATGGTTCGTTTAAATTTAAACCCAATTTCCTCACCCGTGCGGTCGATGCTTTGCCCCTTTTGCGTGCCGATGCCGATTCCCGTCTAAACTTTGAAGGGGAAGTCGCACAAATTTTACCCAATCCCAACACATTAAATAGTTCTGCAACGGGTGATAACCAGGGTGTGGCCTACATTGATGATTTCGAAGGCGCCGAACGCCCGACACCGCTGGGTATTATGCGTAAAGGCTGGACAGATGCTTCCGCGCCAGTGCTGATCCAGGGACTTTTTGATGATAATAAACACGTTATGGCTCAGCGCGGCAAAATGATTTGGTACAATCCGTACACGCGTGTGAGCATCAATGATATCTGGCCGGAACGCGAAACGAACAGCCAAACCGGGCAACTGGCAGATATTCTGGTGATGGAATTTACCCCGTCTGAATATGAAAGCCGGCCTGTTTCTGAAAGCTGGCATGGCGTGATGCGGGGATTGTCATCTGGTTTCTTTAATCAATCTGAAAGCAAATTTCTTGAGGTGACAATCGCTGGTGAAACCGGGGCGATAAATATCGACCTCGGCATGATTTCCGAGGATGTCATACCCAATGGCAAACTCGATTCGGAGGACCTTCCAATCAGCGGCGTTCGATTGGGGACTCTGGAAGATGAGGAAGATATAGGACTTGACGGGATGATTGGCAGTGATACCGGGACTGACCCTGATTTTTGGGATATAAACGGTGATGGCGAGCGGCAACTCTGGGAACCGTTAAGCAACGATGACTGGGCGTATTCGCAGAGTTCAGGAAATTACAGCCGTATTAATGGCACCGAAAACAGCAAGAATGACGGTAGCCAAATACCGGACACGGAAGATTTGAACCGCAATAATGTCGTCGATTTGGTTAACAGCTATTTTTCCTATAATATTGATCTTGACGATCCAAATCACCCCTATTTTGTGGGTTATACCAACCCGAATGTAGCGGATTTAAATAACCGCTACCGCTTGTATCGCATTCCTTTGAATGTGCTTGCCAATGCGGACGATCCTGATTACAGGTCTGTGCAAGGCAAACCCGACCTTTCGAATATTCAGTACGCACGATTGTGGATGACAGGTGTTGATACATTAAAAACCGTGCGTCTAAAAATTGCTGAAATTAACCTGACAGGCAACGATTGGAAGGAGCAGGGAATTGCTGATGATGAGAAGTTCGCTTCGTACATTCCGACTGATGGCGGCCCAATCGATGATAAGACGATTTCAGTTTCGGTGCTGAATACGCATGATAATCCTGACAACTACATTGAACCTCCGGGAGTTTCCGGAGTCGTTGACCGCATTACCAAAGCGCGGGCGAAAGAACAGGCTCTTGCATTGAAAGTGACAGAATTGCAGTCTGGTTTCAATGGCATTGTGAAAAAAACCCTGCTGGAAAAGCAGGATTATATTCACTATAAAAGATTAAAAATGTTTGTTGCTGCTTTTGGCACCGGGTTGCCGCAAGACACATCTCTTGTGCAGGAAAGTCCAATCGAATTTTTCCTGCGCTTTGGCAGCGATGAAAATAATTATTATGAAATTCGCGAACCACTGTACGGGCCAGACGCCTACGTGGCCGAAAGCTCAACCATGTGGAATGAGGCCAATGAACTCGATGTGGAATTATTTGAACTGACCAGTATGAAAATGCTGGGTGAAGGTGTGCAGCTTATCAATCCAGCAGATTCAAAAGAGCAGATTTATTACAAAAATGTCGGTGAAAAAGAATACCGCTTCAAGGGGATTCCATCCATTTCAAATGTGCGTGTTTTCTGGGTGGGGATTATCAATAAATCGACCAGCAGCTGGAGTGGGGAAGTTTGGCTTAACGAACTGCGGTTGTCGAATATCGAAAAAGAAAAAGGCATTGCTATGCGTGCCAGTGTCGATTTTGGTTTATCAGATTTGTTGTCAGTAAACGCAGATATAAATCGCCAGGATGCGGATTTTCACAATGTGGGCGAGCGCTTTGGCAAAGGAAGCACCTCGCAATCTTATTCGGTCAACACCAGTGTAAAAGTGGATAAATTTTTGCCGCAGGGCTGGGGTTTGAGCATTCCCGTGAGCGCTAATTATTCCAAATCGAAAACGACGCCGAAATACGATCCTTCCTTGGGCGATATTGTGCTGGAAAATGCCGGGGATGAAAGCCTGATCGAAGACAAGCTCACCCGCGCTGAAAATAAGGGATTTAATATTTCGCTCAGCAAAGCGAAAAAATCGCGCAAGTTTTATATCAAATATACGCTCGATGCGCTGAAGGGAAAAATCAGTCACACGCGCAGCACGCAAACGGCGCCGACGATAAAATTGAGCAACGCCCAAAATTGGTCGGGCAACGTCGACTACAGCGTAACTTTCGGGCAAAGTACTTTTTTTAATCCCCTGAAATTTCTTAAAACATTACCACTTATCGGGAAATATAGTGAAACCAAGCTTTACTATTTACCGCGCTCGTTTTCAGCATCGGCAAGTGGCGCATCGAAATGGTCGGAGCGCCAAACGCGGTCGCTGCAGGGTGAGGATGGAAAATACTCGACAACCAGCACGCGAACGCTGAACCGCAACGCCAATTTGAGTTATAAGTTAACAGATAAACTCTCCAGTACGCTCAGCCGTGCATGGGCGGGCGATGTTCGCGGTGGCTGGCTGGAGTCCTTTACAGCCGTCAACGACACCAGCAAATATGTCGATCGATCAAAATCGCAAAATTTTAAAATGGACTTTTCACCGGAAATTTTCAGTTTTTTTACCAATTCTTTCAGCTATTCATCGGCATATAAGTTTTCCAATAATCCTGCTCAAACCGATCGGGCGTTGAGCGCCTCGACCAACAACACGGTCAGCGCCTCCGGTACGCTAAAATTTTCCAAGCTCTTTCAACGTAAATCATCGGGATCAAAAGGCAGAAAACCAACGACCCAACGCAAAAGACCGGGGCGCCGCAAACCGGGCGAATCTGGTGCTGAAAAAGAAAAAGATGGCAAAGAAGGCAGCGAGGATGGAGAGAAAAAATCACGCCCGAATCCGCTAAATTTATTGAAATCGCTGGTCAAAAATATTGGCAGTGTTAAAGATATCAAAGTGAGCTATTCGGATCGCAATAACTTTACAAACTCCGCGGTTCTTGCGGAACCGGGAAACCGGTATAAGTTTGGTTTCGTGGATAAAAGTTTTGTGCGTGATATTCCTTATTCGGAAAATGCCACCGGCAATTTGGTTGGCATCAATGGCACCAAATCCTTGAACATGAGCACCGGATTTAAAATCACCAAAGCCATCGATGTTTCTTTAAAATATGATCTCAGCGATCAAACAACTCAAAGCACACAGACGACGGGTAATTTTTCATCATCACAATTGCGTATAAAAAATGAGAGCAGCGATACCAGCGATGTTTTCATTCCATTTCCGGATATTACTATCACCTGGAATGGATTGGAGAAAATTGGCCCGTTAAAGAGGGTTTTCAAAACATTTAATTTAAGCTCCAATTTTACCTTTAAAACAGCAACATACTGGCAGGATAATAAAGATAATAAAACCAAAGATGATTATCAGCTCAGCCAGCGACCGCTTGTGCGTGCATCGATGACGTTAAAAAATGGCATCACCTCCAATTTTGCGATGAACCATTCTGTGGGTGAAGGGCAGTCGTTTTCCCAAAACGGTGATGTGGTTTTGTTGAACACAGGCAATCGCAATACGACGGATGACATAAGTTTCTCGGCCTCTTATAGCAAGCGCAGCGGTTTTTCATTGCCGTTCCCATTTTTGAAAAACAAAAAACTGGACAACAGTGTTGATATCAGCATTACTTACTCCAGCAGCAGCACCAGAGGGGAGCGCTGGAGTAAATCAGATGAAAAATGGACAGAATTTACCTCATCAAAACGCTGGTCTTTTCAACCAAAAATGACCTACAGTTTTAGCAGCCGCGTCCGCGGTGGGGCTCATTTTGAATTGGGCGTCAATAAATCGAATATCAGTGGGGAAACGAAAATCAAAGAATTTCTGATCGATGTCAATATCTCAATTCGTGGTAACTAAGTATTTTATACAAGCTTTGTTTTGTACTTGAGTCTGGTACAGGATTATAAAAACAGACTACTTGAAGTTGGTGGGATCAAAATTTATGAAATAAAACCTTGTGCTACGATGGCACATAGCAAAACATGATGGTGGAGAACGAATGCAAACCCGTTTTTTAATCAGGCAATTTACAGTATCGATATTTGGATTCCTGCTAACGCTGACGCTGGTTTCCTGTGATGACAAGCCGACACGCATCCGCGATGTACCGGAATTTGATGCCCTGGGCGCTTTTGCCATGCTTGAGCAGCAGGTGGCTTTCGGCCCACGCGTTCCCGGGACAGCAGCCCACAAAAAATGCATGACTATGCTGAAAGATTCTTTGCAAGCATTTGGCGCCACGGTAAATTTACAGTCCTTCGAACATTACATCGAAAAGACGGGTGAGAAAGTACAGCTCACGAATATCATCGCCAGCTTTAATCCCGCCAATAAAAACCGGATGCTGTTGGCTGCGCACTGGGACACGCGCCCCTGGGCCGACTCAGAAACCGATTCTTCCCTGCATGACACCGCTGTAGACGGTGCCAACGACGGTGCCTCCGGAGTAGCTGTGTTGATGGAAGTTGCCCGAAATCTGCGCGATAAAAAAGCACCCGTCGGCGTGGATATCATCTTTTTTGATGGGGAAGATTTTGGAACGCACGGCAACGATGCAAGCTGGGCGGTGGGCTCACAATATTTTGCCAAACATAAAGATGTGCGCTACAATCCATTTTTGGGCATTTTGCTGGACATGATCGGTGATAAAGATTTGCGCATTCTCAAAGAGGGCTATTCCGTTCAATATGCCCCGGATATTGTTAATATTGTCTGGGATTACGCGGCTCGACTTGGCCTCAATGCCTTCTCTCACGAACACATGGGTCCTGTTACCGACGACCACGTGGCGCTCCTCAAAGTTGGCATCCCGTGCATCGATCTCATCGATTTCGATTATAAGTACTGGCATACGGTTGATGACACGCCTGACAAATGCAGCCCCGAAAGTCTCGAGCAGACCGGGAAATTAATTCTGGAATTGGTTTATAATCCACCAATTTAACCTGAATAATTCCCATACGGAGCCACAAAGAATGGCTTAAAAATTTAAGAAAAAAACTCTGTGGACTTCGTGGCTTTGTGAGAGATTGTTTCCTGCATAAAACTTGATGCCAAGATGTTGGGTACTGCATACCGTTTTTTAAACAGAGCGAAATATTTTTAACCTATTGGTAATTCGATACTCGAAATTAAACGTTCAGAAAAACTAAATTTTCTATTAAAATTATCTCTCACAGAGCCCTCAAAATTAAGTTTTATAAGTATTTAAATATTTTCTTTGCGGACTTCGTGCCTTTGCGTGAGAATTATTCAGGCTAGAAGGCAAATACGATTTAATTTAAAATTGCACCCTGTTCACATCACCTAATTACTACAAAACTGATTTTATGAATGATAAAAAACAATGGCTTGCGTGCTGTATCGAAGTTTTACCAGAAAGCCTGGAAATGTTGAGTTTTCATTTATTCGAACTGGGCGCGCAGGGTATTGAAGAACGCGAGGGACAGCTTGTTGCTTATTTTTTAGATCGTGACACGAATGCGTTGCATGCTGATATTATGAAACTCCTGGATGAGCTGCATTCTGCCAAGGCGCTAATTTTAAACAAAAAAATTGAAATCAGCTTTGTACCTGAGGAAGATTGGCATGCTGGTTGGCGGAAATATTTTAAGCCTATTTTCATTGGAACGACCCTCTGTGTGCTGCCGCCATGGGAAAAAAAAGATCAAAAAATTGAGCACCATTTAATTATCGAGCCGAAACAGGCATTTGGCACCGGCAATCACGCGACGACAAAACTCATGCTGGCAGCGATTGTCAGTTTACGGCAATCGCTGCCAGCGCAGGTTTTGGATATGGGAACGGGAAGCGGTATTCTTGCCATAGCGCATGCCCTGTTGAAGCCGGACAGCCAAATTCTTGGGGTTGATTTTGATCCGATCGCCATCGAAAATGCCCATGAAAATGCTGCGCTCAACAAGGTGATAAATGCAGTCGATTTTCTCGTTGGCACTTTTGCCGATGTGCCCCCAAACCAGTATCCACTCATTTATGCCAATTTACAGCGCCATATCATAATTCCGATCTTGCCGGATTTTAAAAATTTTCTCGCACCCGGTGGGACTATTTTGTTCAGCGGTATTCTGGCGACAGAAGCAGAAAGCATGCACACGGCTTTGGAAAAACAAGAATTTAGGGTAATCAGGCAGAATCAAATGGAAGAATGGATTCTACTTGAAGTGCAGCATTCCGATTAATTAATTCACTAAAAATGGCCGTTCCAGCATCTATTCAAGTCTCAATCGTCAAATCATTCTTTGACCCAGCAATTATAAAAGTGAGACCACAATTTGGAACAGGCCGTTGTCATTCAAAAAAAACTTATGGAAAATTGAGCCAAATAATTGGAGAAATCGTGAAATCACTTTATCTGGTTCGCCACGCCGATGCGGAAAGTCCCCGGTTTGGCAGTGACTTTGAACGAAAATTGACAACTTACGGCGAACAAAGGGCAGCAGCGTTGGGGTACTTTCTGCAAAAAAGAGGTATTTCACCACAGCTTGTCATTTCAAGCGATGCAATTCGTGCAGCAATGACGGCGCAAATTATTGCAGACGTTCTGCAGATAGCTCAACCGGTGAAACTGGAAAATAAAATTTACAATGCGAGTGAGTCCCAATTATTGGATTATTTGATGATGGCGGAAGTGGAGGTGGCAGATTCCATTCTTCTTGTGGGTCACAATCCAACATTATCTCAATTTGTCTATTCCCAGGCGGGAAAACCAGGCAGAAGTATGCAGACGGCCAGCGTTGTTGGTCTAACCTACAATATAGGTAACTGGAGTGAAATTTCAGCTGAGCAATGCCAATTTCTCTTTTACGAATCGCCAGCCTGAGAAAGAGCATCAGATAAATCGTCTGGCGTGTTGATATTGAAAAGCACGTGGTCGCCAAACGGAACTTCGGTGACAGGGATTTCGATGGTTGGCAAATGATCAAAAAGCCTGGACGTGCGAAATTGTTTTTTATGGACCAGTTTTTTCGTGATGGCCAGAGCTTCCCCGGGATAGATTGAACACAGCGGCTCAAGTCCCTTCGTCGTGCGGATTGTGGTAATCGTCTGTGGTTTGATATTCTCGGCCATTTTTATTAGCAACTTTTTCGAAATAAAAGGCATATCGCAGGCGACAACAAAGCAGTGGCTTTTGTTGCTTCGAGAAAGAGCGGTGTAAATACCGGCCAGTGGACCGATGCTGGCAATCATATCCGGAAAGACTGGAATATTTAAAAAATCGTATTCTTCCGCTGAGCTACCAATTATACATATCTCTTTCGTGAGACTTTTTAATGCCTCATAAACATGCGCGATGAGGCTCTTCCCGTTAATTTTCAACAAGGCTTTGTTCCGGCCCATGCGCGTTGATTTTCCTCCTGCCAAAATAGCTGCAGAGATATTATTAATGTGATGGACAGGCATATTTAATTACTCAGTAGTTCGGTAAAATTCTTTTATTATCAAAACCACAATTAACCCGGAAAAGAAAATGAACAGTGGGTTGAGGTGACCATGCCAGAAAAGAAAAGCGAGCTGATCTGCATCGGTATTTACAATGATGAGCGATAGAAAATTGAGCGTTACGTGGATAATAACCGCAGGCCAAACTGAATCGTTGCGCCAAGCCAAAACGCCTATAATTATTCCTAAAAAGACGATTTGAATAACGGCAAAAGGATTGCCGTGCATGAGCGCAAAAATAAAGGCCGTCGTCATTATCGCTCTTGTGATATCAAAGTTATGTTCAAGAGTTTGCTGCAACAATCCCCGAAAAACCATTTCCTCAAAAAAACCAGCCATAATTATGACATTCACGATGAGAAAAAGCCATTCACTTCCCGAGTTGGCTGTGAACAATTCATGATAAATATGAGCAAGATCTTCCGGCATCGGTATAAATAATTGGGTGATTCGATTAATTTCCTCAAAAAGCAGTGTGAGAGGGACCGCAACGGCCAGGCTTAAAATAATTTGATAGGACGAAATTGGCCGCAATCGAAATGCCCTTTGGGGCGATATCCTTTTTTTATAGATGTAAAACATGGCCGGTAAAATGATGATGCTTTCGCCGATTGTCATTTGCCATTTTGAAGCCACATTAATAATGTTGAGTTGATCCAGTGTCATAGGTATGGCGAGGAGCAAAACAAAAGAAATTATTAAAAGGCGGAAAATTTCATTGGGTGGGGGCCAGTTTGTATCATGCTGATTTTGTGATTGCATAAAAATTAACCGCGTTTGTTTTCACAAAATTTGGCCATAATTATCGCGGCAGCGCTGGCAACATTGAGTGATTCGACTTTGCCGCGACCAGGAATTCGAATCGATGTTTGAGCTGCTTGCAAACTGCTGCTGCTCAATCCGTGGGCTTCATCACCAAAAAGAAGGAGCGATTTGGAGGGTACAGTGATCTCGCTCAGTTCAACTTTGCCATTTTGATCGGCGGCAAAAATTGTAAAACCCTCCCGGATGGCCGATTGTAGAAAGTCAGAAAAATTTTCGCTTTGGATAAATGGCAGATGAAATAATGCCCCCATTGATGCACGCACAACTTTGTCGTTGTGCCACGCGACGACTTTTTCTCCCAACACCAGGCCATCGATACCGAGCCACTCGGCCGTTCGAATAATCGTGCCTAAATTACCCGGATCGTTTAAGTCACCGATGCCAAGAATGATGTTGGTTTTCTCTAAATTTAGCAGGCTGTCCATTGTGTGAATTTTTATGGGAAAATCAAGTACAGCGCCAATCCCCGGTGCATGCATGGTATTGGATATTTTGCCAAATTCACGTTCGTTCGATATGAAAACAGGGATTTGTTTCTTCCAAACAAGTTCAAATATTTTTTCAGCCTGCTCCATCTCGCAAAACTTTTCTGTACAAATTACATTTCGAACCGACCAATGCGAATTCAGCGCTTCCGTGCAGAGCCGGGCACCTTCGATAAAAAATGTTTTCGAGAGCAGCCGGTTTTTCTTGCGCTGCAGCTTCTGTATTTCCTGAACCTGGGATTTTGTGAGTTTTGGGCGATTGGAAATGTCCAATGAATTGCCTGCTTAGAAAGTTGAGCGATGGGTTTGTTGTATTGTTCTTTCGAAATACCCGGTTCAGGCGGCGGTAGCTATTCCCGGGTTTTTAAAATCTCATCTACCAAATCAGAAAGCGCAATTTCTTTTTGTTCGCTTTGCAGCAAATCTTTAAGTGCAGCGCGGCCGGTTTTTATTTCTTCTTCACCGAGAATTAATGCAAAGCGGGCGCCGGAGCGATTGGCCTCACGCATTTGGGCTTTCAGGCTGCGTCCCATCAGTTCAGTGTGCACACTAATGTCATTTTTTCGCAATGTGCGCGCCAGTTTAAATCCTGCGTCCTGGGTTTCTCCGCCAAAAGTTGCAATGAATACATCGATACCGGAATTGATTTGCGGGAGGAGATTTTCCTCTTCCATGGCCATAATCAATCTCTCGATGCCGGCGGCAAAACCGACCGCACAAGTTTGTTTTTTGCTGCCGATTTCTTCTGCGAGCAAATCGTAGCGGCCGCCACCTCCAAGCGCGTTTTGGGCGCCAAGCCCGCCACCGATAAATTCATAAGCGGTGAATGTGTAATAATCAAGCCCGCGAACTAGCCGGTGATCGATCTGGTATTCTACTTCGTTTTGATCGAGCAGCGATAAAACTTTGTTAAAATGTTCCCGGGCGTCGGTTGTCAGGCTATCGATGATTTGCGGTGCATCGGATAGAATACTGTTGCAGGATTCGTTTTTGCAATCAAGAATCCGCATCGGATTTGAGTCGTAGCGTTCCTGACATGTGTGGCACATACGTGTCAGATGGGGTTCGAGAAATTCTTTAAGCCGGGCTTTGTAATTGATTCGGCTTTCGGCATCGCCAACGCTATTAATTTTGACAGTAAAATTCGTCAGCCCCAGTTCCTGATAGATATCAAGCCCGAGCAAAATTGTTTCCACATCCGCTTCCGGCGCCGAAGGCCCGATGCATTCCACGCCGAATTGATGGAACTGCCGCAATCTGCCCGCTTGCGGATTTTCCTGGCGGAACATGGGGGAAATGTAATATAATTTTTGCACCGGACGCGCTTCACCGAGGTTGTTTTCCAGGTAGGCTCGCATAACGGGCGCCGTGCATTCCGGGCGCAAGGTAATCGATTTTTTGCTGCGGTCGGTAAATGTGTACATTTCTTTGGAAACGATATCGGTTAGCTGGCCGATTCCGCGGGCAAAAAGTTCTGTCATTTCGAACATTGGGGTGCGAATTTCATGATACCCGTAGCGCACCATTATTTTTCGAACCGTATTTTCAATATATTGCCATTTAAAGGAAGTTTCCGGGAGAATGTCCTGGGTTCCTTTGATGCGCTTAATTCTTTTCATAAAATAAAACCTGTGTATGCGAGCGGAAGGGTAATTCGAATATCGCTGAAACCATCTATCTAATAAAAAACATTTGAGAAATTGCGGGCATATTGCAAGCGATGATTACCAATTATTCAAAATATCTATTTTCTTCCTCTTTAATAAAATCCAACACGTTCTGTGGCGTTGGCGCTGAGATGACGCTGTCCCTGAAATGGCTGTTGTGCATCAATCTGGATATACGGCTTAAGGCTTTCAAATGCGGTCCCGTTTTGCCCGATGGTCCGACGAGCAACCAAACGAGACGGACCGGCTGTTGATCAATTGAATCAAAATTCAGCGGATCCTTTGTGACTCCGAGAGCGGCAACTAGTTCATTTACTGCGTCACATTTTCCGTGCGGAATCGCGACGCCATCCCCGACGCCGGTGCTCATCACAGCTTCCCGGTCGAGAATAGCTTGCAGTACATCGCGACGGTTGGTGATTTTTTTTGTTTCATCGAGTTTGCTGACAAGTTCCTCGATGACAGAATTTTTGTCTGTATTTTGCAGCGGAACAACTATGGTCTCGCTCGATAATATATCGGCTAACATGTGCTTGTATCTCCAATTCAAAAAAAAAACTCAATCTGCTAATATAGACTTATCAGATTGCTATGCAATTAAATTCGTGATAGTTCCGCAACTCATTTAGACTCAGTCAATTGTTTTAACCGGGTGACTTATTTGTGAAAGCGGGCATTATCACAGAATAATAAACCAAACTTCTTTAGTATTAAATTTCGCCCATTTGTTTGTTCTCTAAAATTAAATTCGGTGAACCGGGAAAGAACGCATTTACATCGCACAAAATCAATAATTGATTCTCTGTACAAAACTGAAAACTTCTCAGGTATTTGGGTTTTCCTCTTCGAGTTTTTGTGTTTCAGCCGGCATTTTTCGACGATAATTATAGAAAAAACAGCCAAAAACGATTAGAGTTCCCATGCATGTAATTCCAACACCGGCATTGAAGGCGCGGCTTGAATAAGTGAAATCTACGAGGTGATTTCCCGCAGGCACAGGAACCGCTCGAAAAGCATAGTTCGCGGCTAATATTTTTGCAGGCTTTCCGTCAATCCGTGCATGCCAGCCCGGTTTGTAATAGCTATCCGACAAGATCAAAAGCTGGTCGTTTTGAGCGCTTGTTTTTATTTGAATTTTGTTGAGATTGTAGCTGAGAATCTCACAAGTGGAGGTCGAGTCCGGCTCTATTTTTCCGGGTGGAATTTGGGTTAAAACTACTTTTTGTCGGGGATCAAATCCGGGTGAAAGAACGTGTTTTAAAATGGCCTCGGGTGATTCACCGACCGCAAATTGGCCAACGAGAAATGCGCGCGGCAAGACAGCCAGATTTTCATAAATGAGTACGGGAAACTGTTGTCGGTCGATTATTTTATTGCCGTGTTTTCGTAGAATGACGCCGCTTTCAGATATGGGATATTGCGAAAGGATGTATTTTACGTTTAAAAAATCAACCAGGTTTTGGTGAACCATGCGTAATTCACCGTCAACCAAATCAAGCGGGATTGGCTGTAAATAGGTTCCATCGGCTTGTTCAATGGCTTGGTAATATTTTTTCGCATAACCTGAATCTAACCGGGCGGCTGTGATGAAATCCTGAAAGAGCCGCAAACGAGCGGGATGCGTACCGCCCAGTGACTGAATGCCGTGTGCACTCGCTTGCAAATCACCAAACAGGCGTGCCGTTGGTAAAATGCGAAAAAGCGTAGTGTCCGACTTTAAAAAGGCGGTAATTTCGTCCGTTTCGAGTTGTTTGATCGCTTCGACTGAACCAACAGCTTTATTTAATTTGAAGTCAACAATCCAAATATCGGCAAGCGTGATGATCAAAATTCCCAGTGCAAATCCATTGCGACTGCTTTTCTTTTTTAAGGCGAGCACCATAAAAAAAAGACCACCACAAATCCACAGGGTTACGAGCCACCAATCTTTGAAAAGCATGGCAAAGCGGATCCGGTCCAATTTCAATTGCTGCGTGATTGAGAATTGGTCGGGATACCAGTTTTGCATCAAGTCGAAAAAAGCATTTTTAAACACGGTCAGAAGCAAGGCTATGCTAACAATTTCAGCCATTGCAATATAAATTCTCCTTGCAAAAGCAGCCGTACTTGTACCCGTTGTTTTGAAAAATTTTAATTTATCCATCAGATATTGCAAACCGAGCCCGGCAAGAATGGCCAGACAAAAGTGCACGATGACCATGATCATAATTGGGTGGCGAAAAGTATCATAAAAAGGCAAGTAGTCGTAGGCTAATTTATAAATGAAAGATAAATTTCTCCCAAAAGCGAAAATAAGCGCTAAAAACAGGGAGGTTCCTAAAAAGATAACGATCGTTTCTTTGCGGCGAAAAATGAGAGCAATAAATGCAAGAACCAGAATGAGAATCCCGGCATAATTGGGGTGTTCGGCTGAAGGCATCGCGCCCCAATAATTTGGGGAACCGCCAAATCCGAGAAATGATGGGATTAAAAAAGTTAACATATCCTTTGCGGAAAACGACCAGTTTGTTGCCAATTCAAAACCATTTTCGTTTATTGGCGGCGCCAAAATTGAGGCTGACCCTCGGATCGAGTGCGGCAAATATTCATAAATTGGCAGAAGTTTCATCGCTGCGAGGCTGAACCCCAGGGTGAATGTGCCAACAAAAAAGAGGATTAAAATGCCCACGCGTTTGTATTTTTTTTCCCGGAGAAGTGTATAGCTGAAAAATAGAAAATACAGGGTAAATACAATCCAGGAATAATAAATTATTTGTATGTGAGCTGATTGAAATTGAAAACCAAGGATTAAAGATGCCAACGCGAAATTAAACCAACCCCCGCAACGCAAGAGCCGTGAAAAAGACCAAAGTGCGAGAGGTAACCAGGCTGAAGTCATTAGTTGCAAACTGTGACCCGCCGTCTCCATGGCAACGAGATGGGGTGAAAACATAAATGCCATTCCCCCAAGCATGGCGGGTACAAACGCAACCTGCCGGTCACGGAGAAAAAGATAGACGCCGATGCCTGCAATGGGATAGTGAATTACGTGAAAAAGCAACGGTGGCAGCCCGATAATTGCGTCGGCGAGCAAGAAGGGCACGTTTGGGAAATAGGCCAGCGGTGCATAAATCAGGCTGGCGAAGCTAGGCATGCCGGCAAAAATGAATGGGCTCCATTGCGGGAATATACCTTGATTAAAAAATGCATCTTTGAGCGGTGCAGCCAGTGCAAAAACAGGATTCTGGACGGCGGGGATGAATACTTTATTGGTAAAGATGACGTCGAAAAAAAATAAAACCGTGAAAAAGAAAAATAGGCCGAAGGCAGACCAGTCCGGGTGCTCGGCCAATAACTGGTTTAGTGGCTTCTGAATGACGGTTTCCTGTGTTTCGGTGGCGAGTTCCGGTTTTTGGTTATCGTGCTTCTCCATCTGATACACCTCCCTTTGCGCGCACAACTCTACTTTGGCAGCCTTAAATTATAGATGGCTACTTTATATTTTTTTCACAAAATCGATCATTGCGTCGGTAAATCCAGGCCAGGAATATTGGTCTCGCTGCTTTTCCATGTTTATGGAAAATTGATCTTTTAGATTATTCTCATAATAAAGCATAATTTTTTTAGCGAGGGCAGTCGCATTTAATTCATCTAATATCAAGCCTGTTTCGCCCTCATCCACCATCTCTGCGAGCCCGCCAACTTGGGAAACAAGCAGTGGCAAGTGGTAGTGCCAGGCAATCTGTGCGATGCCACTTTGTGTTGCCGAACGGTATGGCAAAACACACAAGTCTGCGGCAGAAAAAAGGAGTGGGACTTTTTCATCTTCAATATATTCGACGAACTGGTGCACACGGGAATTCAGCTTAAATTTTTCGATGAGGTTTTCATAAGGGCTGTAGTCACCGTAAACTTCTCCAGCGATGAGCAAATGGTAATCTTCGGGCAGGTTCTTCATCGCTTCGATGAGAATATCGAGACCTTTGTAGCCACGAATAAATCCAAAAAAGAGGATTATTTTTTTATCAGTTGGCAACCCGAGAGCAGTGCGGGCTTTTGCAATTGGTACAGATTCGCCGAAGTGGGAATATATTGGATGTGGTTTAAGCAGGATTTTCGCATTGGGAAGAAAGGTTTGCAAGTCAGATTTTACCGATTCCGTCATGACAATAAATCCATCGTGGCGCTTTAAATAATAGCGGATTAACGCGTGATCTCCAGGCCGGCGTTCGTGTGGCAATACATTGTCGAGCAGGGCTATTGTTTTCGTGCCCTTCTTTCGCACTGATGCAGCGACAGTCCCTAATGAAGGTGAAAAAAAGGGCATCCACAGACGGGTGAATAAAACATCCGGTGCAAATTTTTTTACAGCAGTTGCAGTTTTATACCAGGTTAGCGGATTAATTGTGTCTAAAGTGCGCTGCGATGGAATGGCGTCCGCCGTATCATTTTCAGCGACGAATTGCGACTTTCCCGGAAAAAGAATTTCCGGGTATTGCCGGGTAAAATTCCACGCTTTTATTTCGTGTTTTTTCTCAAATTCCCGGAATAGGTTGGCGTTAAATTGGGCGATCCCGCCGCGAAAGGGGTAAAAAACAGAAAGAAATCCGATTTTCATTGCTGTGTCATTCCTGCTCAAAGCCGATTGTTTTTTTGACTTTGTATGAGTTTACATCAGAACGGGACTCGACCAGCATTTCCCCGATCAGGCCGATTGAAATAAACTGAACACCGACGATGATTAGCAAGACACCTAAAAATAAAAGTGGTCGGTTGGAAAGAAATTTATTGTAGAGAATGCGTTCGATACTCAAATATAAATTGACGAGAAATCCGAGACTGAAACTCATCATTCCGAGCCCGCCAAAAAAGTGCAAGGGCCGTTTCACATAGCGGGATAAAAAGACGAGAGTCAGCAAATCCAGGGCGCCGACTAAAAAGCGCGAGGGCCCAAATTTTGTCACGCCGTGTTTTCGCGGGGCGTGTTTCACAACGAGCTCACCAATACGAAAGCCGTTTTGGGCTGCCAGAACAGGAATGAATCGGTGACGCTGGCCATAAAGCCGGACGAGCTTTATCACTTCATTGCGATATATTTTTAAACCACAATTCATATCATTCAAATGGACACCGGTTATTTTACCGGTCACTTTGTTAAATATTTTTGAAGTGAAGCGCTTGATAAAAGGATCATAACGTTTCTTTTTCCAACCGGAAACAACGTCAAATCCCTCCAGCAGTTTTGCGATCAGGTGGGGAATTTCTGCAGGATCATCCTGTAAATCTGAATCCATCGTTACGACATAGCGTCCCCGTGCCAAATTGAATCCTTCGGCCAGTGCTGCGGATTTGCCATAATTTCTTCGTAATTGTGAAACGCAGACCCGCTTATCTGTTTCATGCAATTGCTGCAAAACCTGAAACGAGCTGTCAGTTGACCCGTCATCGATGAAAACGAACTCGGCGCTGTAGTTATTTTCATCTACTACGGCAACCAGTCGTTCATGCAACTCGGGTAGTGAATCAGCTTCGTTATAAACGGGAATGACAACAGAAACATCGATCATATTATTTTCCAGAAAATCTTTACGCATAATTATTTCAATCGATAACGCCTTGCGTCTCCAGGCACTTTAAAATCAAATTTGTTCGGGGGAATTGCTTTGTTGAGTTCGACTTTTGAATACTTAATTGTTAAACGTTCACGCGAATCGAGTTTACGCAACTGAACAGACTTCGGAAACCAGATTCCGTTTATTTTATGGAAAAATTTAAACTCCTGCCGGGCAATGATTTTTCCGGCATCCGTTGCCAATTCAGCTTTGGTAATCACGTATTTCGCCGGATCGACTGCAACCGAAAGCCAGTGGCTGTCGCGTTTCTGTCTGAAAATATAATGATTATTTTCAATACTTACACTTGTTTCCTGGGTAAATTTGAAATCGAGTGTTCCCAATACGGCGCTGAGCAACTCGTCATAGGTAATTTTCATTTGAAATAAAATGAGCTTGTTAACCTTTTCAATCGGGCCGCGGTATAGGGCGTTTTCAAAGGGAGAGTAGTGGGCAAACATTTTCCGGTTTGCAAAAAAGTACCCCACATCAATGCCAAAGGCAGCTTCGGCTTTAATGAATAACGAGTCCCGGCGCAAAACCTCGATGGTGGCATTTCCCTGAAATGCATTGCCCGGCATTTCCACCACGATCAATCCTTTGCCGCTTAAAGCATGAATGCGGTCATGATTTTGAGATACCCGGGCAAGTATTTCACCGGGTTCGTTTTTGGTTAGATCGGCAATAATCTTCGGCTTGAAAAACGCACAACCTGTCACGAGTTGTAATAAGAATAGCGCTGAGAGTAATGAAAGAACTGATTTTGGCAAAATTTTTTCCTGAAATAATAAAGTTGAAATTATCGATTGAATGATTCTAAATCAGGGTGCTGGAGACAACCTGGAATCGGCTGTAAATTATTTTTGATGCCGATTGATTTTTAATATCAAAGTTTCCCGTGTTTCATCGATGCGCAGAGCCTCTTTCCACGCACGAACTGCATTATCGATATCCCCAATTCTAAGATAAACGTCGCCAAGATGCTCAAAAACCTCGGCATTTTCTGGCCGGATTTCAAGAGATTTTTGAATAAATTTTAGCGATTCCTCGAGCTGTCCCATTTTGAAGAGAACCCAGCCTTTGGTATCCAAAAACGCCGCGTTCCCCGGTTCGGATTGCAGGGCATCATTGATCAGCGTCAGTGCATATTCAAGGTTTACTCCCCGCTCAGCAAGATTAAAGCTAAAATTGTTTTGGACAAAAGCTTTGCCCTGAGCATGAGCCAACGCTTTCTCATAAAGTGAATCGGACACGCTGTATTGCCGTGAATTGGCGTATGTTTCTGCGAGCATATTTATGGCCTGACTGTGGTCCGGATTTATTTTTAACACCCGTTGAAAATAGGGGACAGCTTCATTAAAACGGTTTTGCCGTTTAACCACCAATCCTAGCAAATAATTGATGTCCGGGCTGGCTGAAGTTTTTGGATACACAAATCGCAGGGTGTTTTCGGCGGCAACCAGGCTATCGAGCTGAAAGTAATTTTGAGCCAACAGAATATGTGGCAGTCCATCATCGGTTAACGAGCAGGCTTTGAGAAAATGGTTCAAGGAATTAGTTAACCTGTTCTGTCTGTATTCATAGCGCCCTGTTTGTACCCACGCTCGCCATTCCTGAGGAAATATCTTCACCAATTGATGAAAAAGAAAGTGTGCCCGTTGCCCATCGCCGAAATTTTCATGTGTTTCCGCGAGCGAGGTTATTTTAAAAAATGAGGTCGTGTCACTTTGATAGTAAGTCTCGTAAAGTGCGATTGCCAGATCCGGTTTTTGTGTTGCAATATAGATTTCCGCAAGTTCATTGACGACATGGTTAAACCGTGAATTGGTATTAATCGCTTCATTATAAAGTGCAACTGCCGCCGGCATATCATCTATTTCCTGTAGTAATTTCCCAAGGCGCAGGTAGGTTTCCTCATCGCCGGGGTATTCAGAAAGCAATTCTTTGAAACAGCGAACGGCGTTGGCCCTGTCTTCTATTTTTAGATACAGATTCCCCAAAGTTTCCCAAAGTTCCGGTCGGACATTCTCCAGTAAGACAATTTCTTCGTACAACTCAATTGCTGAACTGAAATCACCGATTATTTCAAAAACACGTGCCAGTCTGTTTTTGATGGCGAGGTCAAATGGCTGCAGGTGCAGCATTTTTTTATAGAGGAGGATAACCGTTTTATACTCTTGCTTAATTTCTTTTAAAATTACGAGGTTATCGAGAATTTCATAATGGGAAGAATCTTTTCGCAGGCCTTGTTCGAGAACTCTGACTGAACTTTCATAGTGACCAAGTTTTTGATAAAGCTTTGCGATGGCCAAATCGATCCCTGCAGAACTCGAGTCATAAAGCTGCGCTTCCTGAAAGAGCAACAATGCCTGTTCATTATTGTCAAGCAGTTCCTCCGTGCTGGCTGTGATTACCAGATTCAGCGCTTGCGTGCTAAAAACTGAAGTTGGCACCTCGCTTTGCAAGGCCTTATCCGGTTTGGTTGTGCTACAAGAAACAATGAGAACGAATAGTACTGGCAGGAAGAGTATTTTATTTTGATACGCCATTGGGCTGGTAAATATTTTCGTTCGTAAAGGGCTTTATGAGTTAAAAGAGCCAGTAAATATATTGATTCGCGTTTGAACTTCCAAGGGAATTATAAATTTTTGACAGCAACAAACAGGGCTCGTTTTGCCTATAAATGGTGCTGAAAATGGGAATAAATTTGGTGTATTATTCGCTGTAGCCTGTTTGTGTGGTTCCGTAAAAACTGCAAATGAATAAATAATTTAGAGTTTTGCATATTTATACAATTTTTTGTATTTTCTTCGATCGAAAATAGCATAAGGAGTCATGTGATGAAAATGGGGAGTAAAAAGCGTCTGGTCGTTAAGGTCGGAACAAATACGCTCACAGATAAAACCGGGTTCCTGGATAAATCTTATTTGCAGGTTTTTACACAGCAACTTGCCCGACTCGCACATTCCGGGCATGAGGTGACACTGGTAAGTTCCGGGGCTATTCGCGTTGGCATGGCGCGCTTGGGAATAAAAAAAGTTCGGAGTTTGCGTGAATCTCAGGCTGCTGCTGCCGTGGGGCAGGGTCTGCTCATCGATATTTATAACAACCTTTTTCAAAAAGAAGATATTACGATTGCACAGGTATTGTTGGTTGCAGATGATTTCCGCGTGCGCAGCCGCTATTTAAACGCAAGAAATACGTTGTTTACTTTGTTTGAAAAGAACGTTATTCCGATAATAAATGAGAATGATACCATTTCAGCAGAAGAGATAAAATTTGGCGATAACGATAATCTCGCCGCGCAGGTGACTGGACTGGTTAATGCGGGGACGTTGGTTTTTCTTTCGGATGTCGATGGGTTGCACGAGCGAAACGGCACAAAGCTTGGCAAAAGAATTCGCTGTATCGAAACGATTACGCCAGAGATTGAAATATTGGCTGGAAAGTCGGCCTCCGCACACAGCCGTGGCGGCATGATTACGAAAATTGAAGGCGCCAGAATCGCTACTGAAGGAGGGGCCGACACCTATATCGCCAATGGGCGTGAAGAAAATATTTTGGCGCGGTTGCTGGCAGATGAAGACGTCGGCACGCATTTTATTCCGCAAGCGCGTTGGCGCGACAGCCGGAAGCGCTGGATCGGCATGAGCAGTGCTGTGAACGGCACTATCGTTGTCGATGATGGTGCGTCAAATGCCCTGATGAGCAGTAAAAAAAGTTTGCTCGCAGCCGGGATTGTACGTGCATTCGGGCAATTTCAGGCAGGCGATATCGTAGCAGTAACAACGTTGCAAGGCGAAGAAATAGCACGTGGCCTGGTGAATTATAATGTCCAGGAAATTGAAAAGTTGAAAGGCATCCACAGCCGTTTGTTTCCGCAAATTTTAGGCTATCAGGGAAATCCGGAAATAGTTCACCGGGATAATCTATTCATTTTTCGCCACAAAAAGGAGGGCGTTTATGAAAGTGAATGAAATACAAATTAAAGGTGAAAAAGCGCGTTCTGCGGCCACGATTTTAGCAACGGCGACGACATCTATAAAAAATAAAGCTTTACATAGGATGGCAAGCGCATTGCGCCAGCATAAAAATGAAATTATTGCCGCCAACGCTTTGGATTTGGAAGCCGGCAAACGGGATGGTTTGAAAGAGTCGTTGTTTGATCGCCTTTTATTGACCGAAGATCGTATCGAAGCGATTGCTGCTGCTGTTGAGCAAATTATTACATTGCAAGATCCGGTGGGCGTCATTTTGAACGGTCAAACCCGTCCCAATGGATTGCAGATTAGCAAGGTACAGGTTCCTTTAGGTGTGATCGGCATAATTTACGAAGCCCGCCCCAATGTGACCGTGGACGCGGCAGCGCTATGCCTGAAAGCTGGCAATGCCGCATTATTGCGGGGTGGAAAATCAGCATTTCATTCCAACATGAAGCTGGTTGAAGTGCTGGCCAAAGCTGTGGAAGAATCAGGGCTACCGGTACATTCAATTCAACTTGTAGAAAACACAGACCGTGCGCTCGCCGAAGAAATGATGAAAGCCAATGGCCTCATCGATGTATTAATTCCCCGTGGTGGCGCGGCGTTAATTCAAAGTGTTGTGAAAAATGCGACGGTCCCGGTCATCGAAACCGGGGTGGGAAATTGTCATGTCTACATCGATGAAACTGCAGATGGCAATATGGCCCAGGACATTGCTGTGAATGCCAAAACGCAAAGACCCGGTGTTTGTAATGCAATTGAATCGTTGCTCGTTCACGAAGCTCGAGCTGAATCATTGTTACCTGAAATATTGGAATCCATGGTTAAAAAAGGTGTTGAAATTCGCGGTTGTGAGAAAACATGTGCTTTATTTCCAAAGGCGAAAATGGCGCAGGAAAGTGATTGGGGGGAAGAATTTCTCAGCCTGATTCTTGCGGTAAAAATCGTCCCATCCCTGGAGGCGGCAATCGACCATATTCGTACCTACTCGTCGAAACATACCGAAGCGATTGTCACGCAAAACGTAACATCGGCGGAAAAATTTCTGGCAGAAATTGATGCCGCAGCAGTTTACGTAAATGCCAGCACGCGGTTTACGGATGGATTTGAGTTCGGATTTGGTGCGGAGATTGGCATTTCCACGCAAAAATTGCATGCTCGCGGCCCAATGGGATTGCAAGCTTTAACCAGTTCAAAATATATTGTTCGGGGAAATGGGCAAATCAGGAGTTGAATTTTGGAGCAAACCGCCCTGCGCTGTAGTGCGGGATGGAAATCAATACAGGGCGGAATTTCTCCAATATAAAATGGCAAGTAACGAGTTGAAAGCATAGGGTGCAGCGCAGTACTTGCCTTTTTGATTTCGGTCAAAAAAAAGAAATATAAAGGGATGTCTCGTTTTTCTTCCAGGTAGTCCCGGTATTCCAATATAAAATTTTTGGATCAGGATTAGAAGTGCCGTAAAATTAATAGGCTTTTATCTATTCTGGAATGATTTTAAATTCGCAATCGGTCTATTGTTGAATTTTCGAAGAAAAAGTACGAACATCGAAAAAAAAGTGCGCATTAATTTTTTTAAAATATTTTGACTAATTTCTGAAATCAAACTTGGTTGAAGAAATGCTGAGGGGATGATACGCTAATCTGAAGTGTAGCTAAATTCTCCCACAACTCACGCCAGCGGTAATCAAGTTATGGGAGATATTTTAGATACTTGCAAATAAAATCAAGCACTTGCATGCTTCTTTTTGCCATCCGGCCATCAGTTTCGAGTTCCACCCTTGTTGCCGGCCGCGAGTTTTTAAGATCTGGTTCGATGACCCGTTTTTGAAATTGCTGCACAACTCCGGCATCGCGGATAATGGCGATGTTTTCGATGTGTGCCCGGTAACTGAGAAAATCGTAGTTTGTCGAGCCAATTATCAGCGTTGATTCGTCGATGAGCATCCCTTTGAGGTGGGACATTTTTCCCTGATAAAGCTGCAAATTGAAGCCGGAACGCTTTGCCTCCCATAGCATGTAATTGCGCATCAATCCCCAATTATTGGCATCCGGGCTGCAAATAGTAACTTCGATGCCCCGCTGCACGGCCTGCCGCAGACTGTCGCAAAATGGAAATGTCAAATAGGGGCTTTCTACGAATATATTTTTCTTAGCAGAGTCGATAAGTTCAAAAACCGGTTGAAATAGTTTCTCATTGTTGCGTTTATCCAATGTAACTAAGGTAAAATCCCCAAAAGTTTTTATTGCACCAACATTTTCGCCGTCCCAGGTTTTTTGAAAATCTTCTTTTAGATAGGCGACAATTTCCGGTTCATCGATGCGCACCATCATGTCATGCCAGAAAAAATTGTGGTCACAAAAATTTATGCCACCGATATAGGCGATACGGTCATCGATAATGACCAGTTTTTTATGGTTTCGCATGGAAATTTTATGAAAAAGAAAACCCAGCGGACTGGTGAATTTACTTTTTATTCCGGCAGCTTCATTTTCCTGAATAAGCAATTCGGTGGCGCGGACTTCAGCCATCAATTCTTTGTCGCGGCGATTTTTGAAACTATAAAGAAATTTATCGTTAATTATCGCACGAATGTAGGAGTCGAGGAGCAGCCTTTTGTCCTTTGCAGGAGACCGCCGAATGGTTTCGGAAAACATTATTCCCACTTTATCTCCTTCAAACGACATGGTTTGGCCATAAACACAGTCTTGTGCTGCCAGAATTTCTTTTTGCAAATCAGCCCAGAATAAATCGGAATCGACCAGAATTTCAATTTTCATAAAATGCCTTTTTCGGTTAATAAAAATATCGCTGAGTATATCAAATTTGCAGAGGAAATGCAATATTTCTTGCCATTAAATTGTGGAATTGAATATGATATTGTGAATTGTCTAATTTCTCACTATTTTGTTGCCCTTTGAATCATCGCAATTATCGTAGAAGTTTTTTCGAAAAACAATTGATATGAACCCGCAAAACACAGCACCCTTGGTGTATTGCCTGGTGCTAAATTTAAACGGCAACGAAGTCATTGACGAAGCGCTGGATTCGATCCTGAAAATGGACTATGCCAACTTCCGCGTTCTCGTCGTCGATAATGGCTCCACCGACGGCTCACTTGAGCGGGTAAAATCCGGCTACAGCGAAATTGAAGTTATCGAATTGAGCGAGAATCTTGGCTTTGGTGGTGGCAACAATGTGGGGATGCAGCACGCGCTCAAAAACGGCGCCGAGTGGGTGTTTTTACTTAATAACGATATCGTTGTTCACGAAAATCTTCTTACGGAACTTATGAATGTAGGAATATCATCAACTTCGATTGGGGTGCTCGGGGCAAAAATTTATTATCACGATGAACCGGATAAGATTTGGTTTGGCGGTGGCGGTGTCAATTTTTTTACTGGCGTTGCCTACCACCGTAATCTCAGAAAAATAGATCGCGGTCAATTTGAGGAAATTCGCGAATCGGATTATATCACGGGCTGTGCATTTCTTGTTCGCGCCACAGTGCTTGAAAAAGTCGGCTTGTTCGACGACGCGTTTTTCCCAAGTTATGTGGAAGACGCCGACCTTTCCCTGCGCATCCGAAATGCGGGGTATAAATTGATGTACGTTCCCCGGGGCAAATTATGGCATAAAGTGTCTTCTTACAGCGGCGGTGGGCTGACGCCCCTGAAAACCCGCTTAAAAACTGCGCATAGTTTGTTGTTTTTTAGCCGCTACGCACAGTGGTACCACTGGTTGACGATGCCATTGTTTATTCTTGCAGGAACGCTTGTTTTTGTAGTACGGGAAGCAGTGAAAGGCAATTGGGGTGTTGTAAAAGCGCTGTTCGCCGGTTTTGCTGAGGGCATGCAAAAATATCACCGGTTGAGAAGGACGGCCGATTGAAAAAACAACTGGTTTTGGCGTCGACCTCTGCATTTCGAGCAGAGTTACTCAGACGTTTGGCGATCCCTTTTTCTACCGTTTCACCACGATGTGATGAAGCGGAAATCACCGGCGAAAAACCGCAGGATATGGCGAAAAGACTGGCCATCTTAAAAGCAGAATCCGTGGTAGATGAATTTCCCAACGCTATAATAATTGGCTCCGATCAGGTTGCCGTTTTGGACAATAAAATATTACGAAAGCCGGGAACTGTTGAGCGCGCCTGTGAGCAATTGGCGCGAATGCGTTGTGTGCACCACCAACTTTTCACGGCGATGCACGTGATCGATACAGAAAAAGATATTTCGAGAACCGTTATCAATCAAGCCAATTTATGGCTGCGAAAAGACGTTTCCGACCAACAAATTGAGCACTATGTGTTAACAGAGAAGCCTTTAAATTGCGCCGGATCATACAAACTCGAAGGCGCGGGTATTGCGCTTTTTGATAAAATTGAATGCAATGATTGGACAGCGATTATCGGTTTGCCGCTGCTCGAATTGGGCAAAATATTGCATGAAATGGACTATCAAATTTTTGGAAAACAATGAATTTTGAAAACTATATAACTCCCGAGAATTTATATATTTCTACATTTATACTTTGCTTTGTCAGTGGATTTATTCCGATTGTAAACGCTGAAGCAATTGTAATTGGTGTTGCGGCCATGTCCGGCGATGAGGCAATCTGGCTGATTGCTTTTGTTTCTGCTTTCGGCCAAATGCTGGCAAAAGGTATTCTTTATTTTGCCGGCCGTGGCGCGCTGAATATCCCGATGGGTAAGTATGAAGCCAAGCTCGCCGAAGCTGAAAAGAAGTTCGAAAAATGGCAGGGAAAATCGGATGCTTTTGTTTTTTTAAGCGCCTCGGTGGGCTTCCCCCCTTTTTATGTTGTGAGTATTCTGGCCGGAGTTGTCAAGCTTAATTTTTACCGGTTTTTTGCCTCGGGAATGGTAGGTCGTTACATTCGCTTCGCTGTGCTTGCGCTATTTCCCCAGGTGCTGCGAAATACTTTTTAAAGATAGCTGCGATACCATGCAAATGAAATTGTGCTCAAATACTTTAATTTTCGCGCTGTTTAAAAAACGGTATGAATTATCCAACAGCTTGGAATGAAGTATTATTCAGGCAACAACTCTCATAAAGTCACGAAGCCCACAGAGTTTTATTTTTAATATCTTTAAGTCATTCTCTGCGAGAGAAATTTATCAGGCTATAAATCAACTTGTTATTTAAACAGAGCCTTAATTTTTTAATTATAAAGGTTGGAAATTTCTGTCTGTATGTTTAACACAAATGAGTTTAAAAAATATGAACACATTATTTGGGATTGGAACGGCACATTAATTAACGATGTCGCCATGAATCTGCGAATAATGAATGAGCAATTGGCCAACAAAAATTTGCCTGAATTGACAGCTGAACGCCACCGGGAAATTTTTGGCTTCCCGTTGCGCGGTTACTACGAACAGCTCGGGTTTGATGTAAGCGCAAAAGAATACGAAAGCGTGAGTTTAGAATTCATCGAAATGTATGAGCAGCGAAAACATCAATGCAGCTTGCACCCTGAATGTCACGATTTTTTGCTGGCGCGGAGTAAAGCCGGAAAAAAACAATCCGTGCTATCAGCCTATCCACAGTTACTTTTGCAAAAAGCGTTGGAATATTTTCAGATTCACCAGCACTTTCAAATTGTAGTTGGTGCCGAAAATCATCATGGAGATAGCAAAGTGGCGATCGGGAAAAAGTTAATGCATGCTATTGACCTGCCAGATTCAAAAATTGCCATGATTGGCGATACCCTGCACGACTGGGAAGTGGCTCAGGCGATGGGAATTGATTGTTTTCTTGTCACCAGCGGTAATATTTCTATGCAGCGATTGCGGCGCACGAATGCACGAATCATCCAGTTGAAAAATAGTGAATTGTAAGTTAAATCCTAAAATCGAGGAACGATGATTTTCGCCGCAAACCGCCCCGACTTTTTTCCCGGACTGATGTTTTGGGCTAAAATGATCAATAGTGACGCTTTGTTGCTAGCCGATGATTTGCAATTCATTTCCAAATCGACGATAAATCGGTGTTTGATTAAAACGGTTGCCGGAGCGCAGTGGTTGACTGTTCCCATACTAGCAAAAGGTTTTGGTGAGCAAAAAATCAAAGACGTGCGCATAAATAATGATACCAAGTGGCGACAAAAACACTGGAAAACACTGCTGGTTAACTACAAAAATGCGGCTTATTTTGAAAAGTATGACCTGTATCTCAAGTCTGTTTATGCTAAAAAATGGACTTTTCTCATCGATTTTAATTTTGAATTAATCCAGTTTGTGAAACAGGAATTGGGTATCGAAAGCAAGCTCAAATGGACATCAGCGATAGACGCGCATGAAAAAGGAGCTGCTTTAATTGCTGCCTGGGCGAAGAAACTCGAAGCTGAAACTTATGTGGTGGAAGGCACATTCCAGAAATATCTTACAGAAAACGCGGCCTTGATTCAAGATTTAAAAGTGCAATATATTAATTTACAGATCCAATCCTATTTTCAGCAATTTGAAAATTTTACTCCCGGATTGTCGGTGATTGACCTGCTTTTTAATGAGGGTGATGAAGCCCAATCCATACTTCGGGAAATGGGGAAAATTTAATTAGGCCCGTGAGATTTTTCGCAGATAGCGCTGGGCTGTAATCATAACAGATTTTTTCTCCTGAGATTCAAGGACCCGTTTGAATTCTTGCTGTGCCAGGGATGTTTCGCCAGTCCGGAACAGTGAAATTCCCACCATAAGCATCGCTTCCGGTGCTTTGGATGAACCCGGAAACATCGCAACCTTCTCATATTCGATAACCGCCTCAAAATAAGCGCCCATGGCAAAATAGGCATCACCAATCCAGTGTTGGCATTGGCTTGCCAGCGGGTGTTGCTGGTTAAATTGCAGCAATGTGCGAAACTCTTTGATCGCCTCGACATAATGTTGTTTATAGTAGAGATCAACAGCTTTTTTGTAAAGGGGATCAAACTCCAGCACGGGGGGGCGTTTAAAAGGGCGTCGTTTTCGTGGCGCAGATTTGGTCACTTGTTGCGCTTGTTTTTGTCGCTTGGTGGCGCTAAAAATGGATTTCCGCTGTTTAATTCTCTCCGGAACAATTCTCGTACTGCTTGCCAACGAGGTTGAATGGGCGCCTTGAATCTGCACCGCTTTGCTTGACGTATTTGCATCGGGAGTTTTGTTGATTTCATTTTTAATGATTTCCTGCAAGCGAGACATGGCTGCATTGTCTTCAACCGGCATGAGCTCGTAATCGTTGATGTCCGATAATTTATAGGCTTCTTCTTGCTGGTTTTCTGTCCGCTTTTCTCTCTCGACTAAATAGGAATTGCGGGTTAAATGCAGCCCACACATTGGAAATATTGTTATTGAAAGAAAACTCAGACTGAGAATCAGGCGGCTGAGTTGTTTTTGTGATTGAGTCATGGTGTGAATCCGCTCTAAAATGATGTATGTGCAAATGATGCTGGATTAATTGGTGGTAGATTTACAGTGCGGTGTAATTAAGCAATTAAAATGCCAAAATAAAATGGAGTTTTAATTTAACAATGAACCCGTTTAATCGAAATTTAAAACAGTATCAAGAGTAGCTTAATGTTTTATTTTCAGAAACTTGTCCTGGTTTTGATCAGAATTATTTTTCTCTTATTTTCTAATTTAAAAATACGGAGTTACGCTCTTGTATGAGCATGTCTCAATTTGTTGCGCACGGCAACTTTGAGTAGTGAAATGAAAAATAAAAAGACAGCCAGTGTAATTCAATTTCAATTTTTGTAGTTATATTTTGTGAGTTCATTTTACCGGATTATAAAGTTAAAAATGGACGGCGCCAACAGGTAAACCACGGCCGTGACTAAAAATATGAACAAAATATTCAACCAAATTCCCGCGCGTATCATCTGGTTGATTTTGACCAGGCCGCTGGCATAAATTATTGCGTTTGGCGGCGTTGCCACCGGCAACATGAAAGCGCAACTGGCAGAGAGAGCGGCGGGAATTGCCAAAAGCAGAGGATCTTGTGATAATCCAATCGCAACAGATGCCATAATTGGTAAAAAGGCCGCTGTTGTCGCGGTGTTGCTGGTTAATTCGGTCAAAAATATGATTACAGCAGCAATTATAAGAATGAAAAGCAGAATTGGCAGAAAATGAAGGAACTCAAGCTGCATGCCTATCCACTGTGCCAGGCCGGTATCTTTTATCGCCCCGGCGAGGGATAAACCACCACCAAATAAAATCAACACGCCCCAGGGCAAGTCGCGCATCGCCTGCCAATCCAGCAGAAACTCGCCTTTTTTCAGATTCACGGGAATGATAAAAAGGATGAGTGCTCCAAACATGGCGATGCCGGTGTCTGTCACTCCCGGCAGAGCAAGATTTATTGCCGGACGAAAAATCCAGGCCATTGCAACGAGTGAGAATACCAGGGCGACCAGTTTTTCTTCGCGGGTAATTGGTCCGAGTCTTTTGAGTTCTTCCTCAATTACAGATCCCCCCATTTGCAAATTTTCTGTCCCAATTTTAAAAATAAAACGGGTAAGAATTACAAAAATGAGGGGCAGTCCCAGGATTACCAGCGGCACTCCCATGAGCATCCATTGGCCAAATCCAATCTGTAATCCGTAAGAATCAGCCATAAAACCGGCGAGCAATGCATTGGGTGGCGTACCGATGAGTGTACCCATGCCGCCAATACTACAGGCATAGGCTATGCCAAGCAAGAGAGCGATGGCAAAATTTTCATCGGATTTCCTTCTACCGGAACGGCCGGCCAATTCGATGATGGGCAACGCAATGGGCAACATCATCATTGTGGTGGCCGTATTGCTCACCCACATGCTCAAAAATGCTGCCGCAATCATAAATCCGGCAATTATTTGTTTCGAGCCGGTGCCCATTTTTTTAATTATCTGCAGGGCGATCCGTTTGTGCAGATTCCATTTGCGCATTCCCAGGGCGAGAATAAATCCACCCATAAAAAGATAAATTAACGGGTGCGCATAGGGTTGCGCTGCCAATTTCATCGTTCGGATGCCAAATAATGGCAGCAATACCAGTGGCAATAGTGCAGTTGCTGGAATAGGAATAGGTTCAGTCATCCACCAGATAGCCATAAATAAAGCGATTGCGGTTGTTTTCCAGGCTTGCGGATTCATTCCCTCTGGTGCCGGTAAAATCAAAATGAAAATAAATAGCAATGGACCGGCTATGAGTCCAAATATCTGCAAGCGGCTGAATTTGTTTGTGGCATCTTGCACGCGTACCCCTTTCATGTTTAAACTGTTTAAAATTATAGTTCTTAATTGGGAACTTCGCAAGGGATAATTATTGAAAATACTGGCTGGTGCTGCGAGGTGTTTTTATTTGAACATCGAAGTGTAGGTTTTTTTCGGCATCGCTTTTGCCTGTTGCACTGATATTTTCCTGAATCAAAGTCGATATTAAGCATAAAAACCGTTTTTATTTCCAATACAATTACACATACGAAAGCAAAAATTGTAAGCGGTTTTAGAATACAACAGCGAAGAGGACAAGCATCGTGAATTACCAAAAACTGCAAATAGGCCTTCTGAGTGTTTTAATAATGATTTCCAGTGTTTTCGCTGGAACAGAATCAAAATCATTCAAAGCAGACTTGAAGCGAACCGGCAATACGGAAGCCTGGATTCCGACAGCCAATGTGCATGAAAAATGGCAGGTAAAAATTGCTGAACCGGGCGATGAACACCGGGGAGAAACGCTGGGAACTTCTCAGGTTATCGTTGCAAATAATATCGTTTTCGTCCGCTGGATCGACCGGGTATATGCTTTTAATCAAGAAGATGGCTCAAATTATTGGGCGTCTCATTATGAAAATTCGGCTTTGGCCGGTGGTGATCTGGGAATGACCTATGCTGATGGAATGCTTTATCTTCCAGGCGCTAACGGCAAAATGGTGGCCATCAGCGCTGCGGATAAATCTGTAAAATGGCAATTCTCGAGCCCGAGTGGCGGAAAATCCTGGAGCGCCATTATTGATGGAAACAAGCTCTATTATGTCGGCGGCAAAACGCTTGTTTGTCTGGATAAAAATAACGGACAAAAACAGTGGGAATACACCAACGGCGAGACCGGAGTGTTGGCCCACGTTGCGAAACACGGAAATACTCTTGTTTATGCTACCGGCTCATCATACAATCCCAATGATCCTGTTGCCAATCGTCTCATTGCAGTTAATGGAGAAAACGGGCAAAAATTGTGGGAAACGACCGGACTCGATATTCGCATGACGATCGCATTGACAGGAAAATATGTCATCACCGGTACGCTGGAACGGACGAATGCATTTAATCTCACCGACGGCAGCGCAGCGTGGTCGAGTTTTGGCTCGCGAAAAATTGAACCCAATCAGGGTGGCGGCGGCATTGTGGTTTCGGAAGATGATGGAATTTATGTAGCGCTTAGTGATGGTGTCAAAGAAGAGCGCGGTGGCGCCTACGGTTTCGCGCAAAACGATGAGGTTTGGTGGGCGACTTTTAGTCGTGAGTTTATGACCAAATACGGCAATCGCTCCGATCCCTGGGCCTGTGCTCCGGTTATTGGAAAAACGGCGGGCGCCCGGCTGGTTGGTGGCGTGGATAAATATGGTGCGTTACTTTTCAATAATCTGCAAACCGGCAACACGGTTTTAGAATACCATTTTTATCGCTCGGATCAGGAAGGCATTTCACGCTATGGCTACAAAACCTATGGCTCTCCGGCTCTCGTCGATGGCGAAATTTTCGTCGCCCTTGGGGATGGCAAAGTATATTGTATAACTGGAGATGTCCAGAAATCCACAGTACCGGGAACACCAGTTTGGGGCGAACAAGCTATTCCGGCGGGAATTGAAACCCTTTTCGATGTTAGTTTTTCTGATGCTCAAAATGGACTTGCCTCGGCCAAGGGCCGGGTGCTGCGCACAACCAACGGCGGTTCCTCGTGGAGTGAAGTAAAAACAACAGGAATGAAAGACTGGATTTATGGGCTGACCCACAAGCCTGGTGGCGCTTCGGTAGGCGTCGGTCAATACGGTGTATTTTTAAACAGCAGCAATGGCGCATCTTGGAATTCCGGCTCGACGAATGCTGAAAAACATTCCGGGCGGGCTGTTTTCTTTATCGATGATAATACTGGCTGGTTTGCCGGCCATAACGGCTATATTTTGAAATCGACAAACGGTGGCTCCAGTTGGCAGAAAATTCAGGGTACCGGAGATGATAACGATCCGGTTTATGCACAGGATTACGAAGATATCGCTTTTGCAAACGATAAAGTCGGGCTGGCGGTCGGTATGCGCGGGATAATTTCCCGCTCTGAAAATGGTGGCGATTCCTGGACGACAATCGATGCAGATTGGGCGATTAATGAAACCAACGATGATATTTTCGCTGTTGAATTTCTCGATACGAATACTGCCATTTTTGTTGGCGCCCTCGGTTTAATCCGAAAAAGTGATGACGGAGGCAAATCGTGGCGCTCGATAAAATCTCCAGTCTCGTTTACATTTTATGACGTGGAGTTCATCGATGCGCAGCATGGCTATATTGCCGGGACATTTGGCACTATTCTTTACACCGCAGATGGCGGAGAAAATTGGAGCGTCCAGCCTACGGGGACTTTAAATTCAATTTTTAGACTCAGTTTCACAGATGTCAATCACGGCTGGGCTGCAGGCGCGGTTGGAGCGGAGGGATTTATCATGAACACCACGCAATCCGGTCAAACCGCCATTGAAGAGAGATCATCGTTTATCGATGTTGATTTCCAGCTCTCAAATGCTTATCCCAATCCATTTACATTAAATAGCAGAGCCGAATCGGTATCCCACATCCAATTGGATATTAATGTACCAAAAACAGAGTCTGTTAAGGTTTTTATCTATAACATTTTGGGCCAAAAAATCCGGGCATTGTGGAATAAACAAACAACACCCGGAGTTCACAAAATTATGTGGGATAGCCGCGATGAATCCGGTCAGGTTGTCAGTCCGGGCATGTATTTTTTTCAAGTTAAGGCCGGAACGCAAACCCAGGTAAGACGAATGTTGGTTCTCGAATAATTTTCTTTGGGTCTGCTGAAGCGATTAGCGGGATGGGCGATGTTGGCCATCCCGCTTTTTTTATGTAAAAATGCTGGGAATTCAACTATCGTTGCTGCTCTCACCGGCAAATTTACCACCAATCCAACCCATGGGTATATAAGCGCCTACCAAATCCAGAATGGCGAACCAGACTGGTGAGGGGAGCATGTAAACATTGACAATTCCTCCGAGCAGAAAGAAAGCACCGATACCCAGTGCAAATTTCATTTTATGACTTACTGCAATTTTTGCCGTTAGAAAAGCACCAGCCAATGTGCCCAGAGCGTGGGCTAAAAATGGAAAAATGAAGTGCTTCGCTTCAAACAAATGCATCGAGGCCTTGAGGCTTTCCATGTCTGTGACATCGACGCCGGGAGGCGGGGGAGTGATACTGCCGCTCATCATAATTATCCCCATGTTCACGATACTGCCAAAGATTACGCCGGCGAGGATTGCCAGACCGTTTCGAAGAATTGGATTCATTTCAAATACCCTCATTTTATCTGAACTGTGGTAGTTGTTGAAAAGCTACCTGGAATTTTCATGTTTTGATACTGCTAATAGTGGAGCTGCAATCTTAATTTTGTGAGTTGCTTTGTGATGGATTCACTTTTTAATTGGGCGAAAAAGTTCGTAGTTCAGAGCGTGCTCTGAAAACACACATTTGCAGACAGAGCACGCTCTGGACTACGAGCTTGGGGTCTAAATATTAAAAATGAACCATCCTCATTATTAAATTTGAAGGATAATTAGATTGTGGGCCATTTATTTCATCTCGACAAAATCTCCAGTGGAAGAATACAAAACAGCCGTACGAATATTATCATAATTGAATAGTTCAGCCACCGCCCGGCGATAGAAAGAAAGCTGGCGTTGGTATCCCTTCTCTTTGATGCTATCGCGAGCTCCGGTGTTTCCACCTGTCTGCGATTTGTAATCAATTATCCAGCAACAGTCCGCATGAAAAATAACAAGATCGATGACGCCATTAATCAATGAATCTCCGTGCAAATGGGTGAAAGGCATTTCCACTCGAGGTGGCTTCGTGCTAGCGGCCAGCAGCGATTGCAGTTTTTCACACTTCCAGCTATTGGCAATTTGATCAGCAATTGTTTTTTTCAATTCCGCTTGCTCGACATTTGAAAACCGGAACGCGGCTGAAAGGAGTTCATTTTTTAAACTGTGCTCGAGATTCCAGCGCGTCTTTGCAACTGTGGCAGCCATTCCAGTGTGAATGATCACACCGGCAAGGCGACTTTTTTCTTTGTCGCGCAAGTTGTCGTGCAAATCATCGTCCCAGGTTCTTTCCTCATCAAATTCGGATGCGCGTGAGCTGCTTGGTTGAACGATACGAATTCCACTTTCTTTGATTTTGTTCGCTGAAAACTCCGGGGTGGAGACTGGTTTTTCTGCAGATTTAATGGCTTGCTGACTCATTGATATATTTTCCGGTAGTTCGGCAATTTGATATCCGTTCAATCCGGGAAGAATCTCAACCGATTTGGCCTCGGGAAACAGATTGAATTGCAAGATACTGTAGAAACTTTCGGTGCCGGGAGTACCGACGCAGGAAACGAGCACGTGTTCTTGCGCTCGGGTCATTGTGACATAGAGCAAGCGCATGCTCTCGCGTTCTTCCTCAATATTGATCCCTTGCACCAGTTTTTGAGCGAGTGCGCTCTCTTCTGGCAAGCGTTCTTCTTTTTTTCGTCCTTTGTAACAGAAGTGCGGCGGGTGGTGCAATGATTTTACAAAACCGGTTCCGTTTTTTTTCATCCGCGCTTTGTCATCCATTCGTAATGCAGACTCGCCTTCGAGCAAAATAACAACGGGAAATTCCAAACCTTTGGCTTTGTGCATTGTCATCATATTTACAGCGTGACCGGCAAGCTGAACATTGCCCGTTTCATCAATGCCACGATACTGGTGCAGCAAACGTTCATAGTCACGGATACTGCCATTTTCAGGTACGGAGCCGGTGCCCAGTATCTGAATAATTTGCTGCAAATTAGCTGCAGCCAGGGCTCCTTCTGCTTTGCCGAATGCGAGTTTGTAAGCGGCCAGTGCATTTGTTTTTTCGAAAAAAAACAGCAGAATGTGCGCGATGCTGAGGCTGCCCAATTTATTGCGACATTCATGCAGAATTGAAGCTGCTTCCGGGTACTGCATTTGTAAAATTGCAAAAAATGATAATGATTTCTCGGCTTCTTGACGCTGCTGCAGTATACCCATAAAATTGGCATCGGACAGGCGCAAAAAAGGGCTGCGAATTAACGTTGCCACCGCGATATCGTCATCGGGTTGCGCGAGAAAGTGCAGGAATTGCAGCACATCTTCCACCTCTCGCCGAAGAAAATAGCCCCGGCGTTCTTCCAGAGCATAGGGAATTCCATTTAGAATGAACTGCTTTTCCAACTCGAGCATGCGTGTTTTTCGCCGATATAAAATGCCAATATCATCCAATCGAAGTGGGCGGTGTTTTTTTGCGGTTTTATCATAAACCGGCAATTCACTTTCGATCCAATTTTGAATGATTGCAACGATATTTTGTGCTTCCTGTTGGCGCAACTCCTCTGTGTTTTCCTGGTTTTCTTTCATCAGCGGCTCGAGAAGAGTCAGGCTGCCATAGTTGGGAACAATTGGAAAGCCATTCACGGTGGCCGTCGAGTGAGGTGAATAATCAGGCAATTTATCACAGTTCTGTTGTGCGGAAAATAGTAAATTCACTTTCTCGAGCATAAAATCGCTGGTGCGCCAGCTTTTATCCATTCCAACCACAATGGCCCCCCTCTGCTGCAGATAGTTCCCGGCCTGGTTCAAAAGCGTATAGTCGCCGCCACGAAATCCGTAAATACTCTGTTTCGCGTCCCCGACGATGAAAACAGTTGGCAACAACCCGCGCTCCGCTGCCAGACCCTGGCCGGCGAGAAGTTCGTCACTGATTACGGAAAATATATCCCACTGAATATGACTGGTGTCCTGAAATTCATCGACCAAAAGATGGCTGGTTTTCAGGAAAAGGTTGTACAATGCGCCAAAGTTGTCCTCTCCATAAAACAACCGGTAGGCGCCGAGGGTGATGTCGTCGTAGTGAACCAGGTTTTTTTGAAGACGCAATTGCTCATAAATTTCAACGTAAAATTCGTATATCTGAAAAATATTATCTGCCTGTAAATTGAGCCGGCGACGGGTTGTTTCCCCAAAAAATTCCCGGATAAAAGCGCATTCTTCCGTGGAAAGCTTTTTTGTAAACTCGGCAAAAAAAGTAGACTTCCCTTTCGAGAAAAAGCCGCTGCGAAGTAAATCAAAATTCTGGTCAATCTCGAATTGATACCAGGCTTCGACAAATTTTTCCCTGGTTCCTTTGTTGAGAATGGATTCATAATTGCGCAAATTTTGCCGGGCATATTCGACCAACTCTTCTTTTGAATAATCGGTAAATTCGCTGTAGCCGGGTAAACTCAAGTCCTGCCAGGTCGTGAATTGTTGTTTTTGCCGCAGCGTAAAGAGGAGTGTCCGGTTTTCATAAACTTCCCGCAGTTGTTGTTTTAATGTATCCGGTGTGTTGTCCATGCCGTTGAAGTAGGATTTAATCAATTCCCGGAGTGTTCCCTGTTGCTGATTTGCATTTATAAATAATTTTTGTAACGCCTCCAGATGCAAACGCTCTTTCTCGAAATTATCAGCAATACGAAATGGCGTTGGAATGTGTGAGCCGGCTTCTATGGGAAATCGTGCGACCAGGTCTTGAAAAAAGCTGTCCATTGTCTGAATTTTGGCTGTCTGGGAGAATGAAACAATTTTTTCCGCCGCTTCAACGGCTTTAATTGGCGCTCGAATATTCTGTTTTTTGCCGTTTGAAGCCGTATAAAATTGCTGCAACTGCCGGTCTATCTCAGCAGCAATTTGCGGCTCTGCGATAATTGCAATTGCATCACGGAGAATGCGGTCGTGCATTTCCGCAGCGGCTTTGCGGGAAAAGGTAACCGCGAGTATTTCCGCAGGGTGCGCCCCTGCTGCGACGAGCCGTAAATAGCGCTGGCTAAGCTGGTATGTTTTTCCGGTGCCAGCTGAAGCTTTAACGACGAATGAGCTGTATGGATTTTGTGGATTGTGCTGTGATTGCAAATGGATTCCCGAGTTTACCACAGATTGACTTAAAATTGTCGAATTTACGTAATATTGTTGTTATTTGATGGAATTGCTGCGATTCTCTTCAAGGTTTTCGGCCAAATAAGTTGATTCTTCGTATCGGCATATTCCATGGTACTGGCAATATTGGCAGGCCTCTTTTGACGGTTGCGCCTCGTAATTTTTGTTGTTTTCCAAAAAATCGCTAATCTGATTTTGCCAACGGGTACAAATATTTTCCCATGCTGCGCCAAGCCTGGTTTCAGAGAAACTTTGCGGTTTATCTGATTTAAAATCCCGATAGGATGCCTGCCATGCCGAAGTGATGGCAAATTCGGGTCTTCCATTTATCAGATGAAAATAAAGTGGTAATTGCGGTTCATCACCATTTTCAATTTTGCCGACCTTGGGCAAAGTCTTTTTATAATCGATGATGAATCCGGAATTTTCAGTTTCCACAACACGGTCGATGCGTACGGTGACGTTGCATTCTTGTCCAACTTTTGCGCTAATTTCAGGTAATGAAGCATCAAACTCAACTTCAACTTGATTTTTTTCAGCCGTAAATGTGCCCATTATTATTTCATGATTGAGAAAATTAATCCAGCCAATATCTTCCATAAATATGAGATCTTGAATTTGATCGCCAAGCTGAGTAATCAATGCCAGGCCAATACGTTTCAGGCGTAAATAAGCTTTTTCTCGATTTTCCGTGGTTACGGGTTCGTTCCAGGGGCGCAGCAAATCGGGCCACTGCGGCGCAGATAAATTTTTTGGAATTCCTTCAAAAAAATACTGACAAACATTATGCAGCCAAATTCCAATATCGGCTGCACTAACCTCATCCTCAGGTAAAATGTCATCGTCGGTTTTTAGCTGTGCCAACAAAAAGCGATATGGACAATGCAATAAAAACTTGAGTGTGGAATAGTTATAGTGAGATAAGATTTTTTGCCGGTTTCCCTTAAAATTACCGCGCGAATCACCACGCTGATTAATTTGGTCGTGTATTCGTTTTATCTCACCTTCAAGTGTTGTTCGACTTCCGGATTCGATGTTTTCTGCCAGAAAATCGCTATGCAACAGGTGTGAATTGGCCGTCTTCAAATGAATGGACTGCACTTGAATTTTATCGAACAAAACAAGGCGCTGTAAATAACGCGAACGAACGAGCGGATCTTCATTAAATTGTGTACTGTAAAAGAGATGAATTTCCGGGGCAGCACAAAGAAAATTATAAAATTGTTGATCAAATAATTTTTCCAGCTTGAAGCTGGTTGTCAATCCTAACTTATGCCGAATCGGCTGTGAGTAAAATAGCTCCCTGCCCGGGCCGCCGGGAAATTGTCCTTCGGTGTTGCCCAAAACGAGGAGAACTTTGGGGGAAAGTCCACGCAATTCAAGCATTCCGAGTACCTGCACTCCAATAAATGGCTGCCCTGCCGGACGGACTTCGCTGGAGAGAATATTCTGGAAAATTAGTTGAATAATTTTTTGGCTGGATATTTTATTCTGCAATAATTCGCCTGAAAGTGATAGTTGCTGCAAGCCATTGATCCAGATAGTTAAAAAGCGGCTTTCAATATTATAAGCTCCCGCATTACCATGCACAAATTCGTGTAACCGCAATTTTTCCGTAAGATCCCAAATTATCTCAACCCATTCAGCAAGTTTTCGTTCTGAAAAGTCAACAAATGGTTGAGCCAATGTGTGTAGGGTGGATAAAATTAAACTCAGGTCGGAATAATTTTTTTCTCGTGCGATTTGCAGAAATCGCTGCAAATCAGAAGTAATGTTGTTCTTTTGAGCGATTGATTTTAGCTGCCGCGTCACTTCATTTTTATCGATATTCTCACGCAGTGTTGCCAGCCAATGGCTGATAACTTTGTTGTTAAAAAGGTCGAGCACAATGGCTATGGGGGCATTCTTTGAGAAAAGGTCAAGAATGAGCTGTAACCACTGCCCCGTTTGCGTTCGAATTGCGGGAATGCCGAGGGCATAATTCACAGGGATCCCGCCTGCATCACAAAGGGCCCAGATTAAATCTCCGTACGTTCTTTCGTCGGGCACGGCGATGATTATTTCTTCCAGTCGAATGTGACCGGCAGAGATTAGATTGCGCGCCGTTGCAACGGCTGCTTTCGCTTCCTGGAAAGGTGATTGTGCCTGGTGTACGTGAATTTGTGCACCTGAAATTGCCGCCGTTTTTTTGTTGGAAATTCGAAAGAGTCGGCGGGCAACGTGCACATGCGGCGAATCGCTTGCCGCGCTATCATCGCCGGGTTTAAAATTGAGCTGCCTGACCAGGCTGGCTAAAGGTTGGTACGGCGAATTGTCATGTCGCGGTGCCAGCGAATGTAATAGTGCTTTGGCGTCGCAGTGGAACCAGATTTCGCACGGGCTTTCGTTTTGCAGAATATTCAAAAGACGGATTTGGATTGCAGAGGCATCGGCAAATCCGATGACAAAATAGCGGTCTGCAAATTGGCTGAAATGGCTGCCGCCTGTTTGCTCATACGCGGCAACACGTTCGAAAATATCGCGGGACCGGTCGATTATATTGTGATCTTGCAGAAAAGAGGAATACGCTGAATAGAGATTTTTCCAGGCTTGGGTCTGCGAAACAAGTTGTTCGACATGGCGTTCATCGTAGAATGGATTTTCATGTAAGAGCGCAGTAATCTGGTCAAATATTTCGACTCCGTGACCGGCATCAGAAATCTCGCTGAAAAAACGGATTATGTCCGGTTCCATGCCGCTTTGGGTAAAAGCGATATTTTTTTCTGTGATAATCGCGTTGAGAATAATGCGCTGCGTCGTGGTTGAAATTGGTCGTTTGGATGTATGTGGCAGTACTTTTGCCAGTGATTCAATAGTTAAAATTTTCGGGGGAATACAGGCGCCGAGTCTTTGGGCCAATTCGAGTTGCACATAATTCAGTAACCGCCTGTTGGGTACGACGATCGCCTGATTTTCAAAATTGTTATGATTATTGGATGCCAGTTCAGTTGCCAATTCTTTAACAAGTGATCTGTTCCGGGCGATTATTTTAAACCTGGCTGGCATAGGCTATTCATCGTGAAATTAGATGGAAAGGGATAATTTTATTTGTGATTAGCTGTTAACCCTCTGTAAAATAGAGAGAAAAAACGTGCGCCGCAACATTTAAAATTTAACAAAACCTGATAGAAGAATTAATTAAAAAAATAAAGCCTGCAAACAGGCTTTTAAAATATTTATGATTGAAGTATCACAGTTGAAATAGAGAAGATTAAGTCGGGGCAGAAGCAGGGATAATAGTTTTGTGAGTAATTAATAGCCTGGAACTCCCTCAATTTTTTCCAGTTCCGCGACAATTTCACCCAGGCTGAACGCTTTGATATAAATTTTCGTGGTCATCAATACCGGTACTTTTTTTTCATCATCCGTCATGTGCACGATGATGCGGCCTTTTGCCTTAAAAAGTCCTTCTCCACGCAGAACGGGTTCGACGACGATGCATTTAAATTTTCCGGCTTTAACTTTGACCGTTTCCCTTTTGTGAATTATCACATTGAGTGGATAAACTTTGCTGTCAGACTGGTTTTCAACTTTCAAAGTGTCACCGGGCTCAAAATCCTGGGTGCGAATAAAATAGAGCGCCGAAAGCACATCCTGCACAAATGGCTGCACTTCGAGGGTGTCTTTGGGTGTGTAGGCAAGATTTTTGTACTGATCGTAGATAAATTTTGTGTCTTTTTTATAGTGCCCCTCGCGTATACGTTTTTCAAACTTCCAGCTGAATATGCCGCGCTGATCAATATAGGAATCTGCTTGATCTTCAACTTTGAAAAAACGGCTAAAAAATTTATTGGACCAGGCTTTTGTTTGAATATGATAAGACGGATGACCATTCATGTCCACCAGCTCAGGAATCGACATGCTCGATTTTCCTGCGACAATCGGGCCGTACCGAATGTTAAACAACAAATGTTCGCCAACTTCAAAAGCTTTGTTATCGATGATGCGCAGTGGGGGGATTACCCCTTCATTGCTGTCCGAGGCAACTTTGGTCGTTTCGTTGGTAGCAAAAATGGTATTCTGATTTTCGTTATCAATACTTTGCGCGCTGGAGAGCGCAGAAGGCAGGAATAAAAATAGGCTGAAAAATACGAATCGGGATGCAAAAAAAATCATGTGTTAGGCCTTTCAGAATCTGTAAGAGGGTACATTACAGATATTGGTCGAAAATCGAGAATCTTTATAGAAAGATTTTGTGCTGAATTTTGGATTAGAACGCTTAACTTATTATTTGTATTGATTTTGATGTAGGGAGATGTCACGTTTTTTTAATTATATTTTCAATATTAATAAAAGTGCAATCATGAATGTATTACCTGATCACTAAATTGAACGCGGGAAATTAATTTGGAGTTTCAACCTCCTCTGAAAATGCCGTTCAAAAATTCTTGAATTAGGCATGCTGCCAATTAAAAACAAAATTCCCGGGTTTTTTAATCGTCAAATTTGTGTAATATTTTGCAGTTTAATTTGAAAATTTGTCATCAACGAAGCGAAGAATGACCGGCAATATCCGTTCAATTTCTTCATCGATAATTTGACAACATTCACGATAACCCGCGAGAGTTGCACCGATTGGATCAATTATATCCGGGGCGGCAGATTTGCTTGCAGCGGCAAAATCTTTCAGCAGAAAATAATTATCTTGAAAATGGGGGAATCTTTCGATGAGATATTCCCGGTGATTTCTTGCCATGCACAAAACGAGATTAGATTCCTTTAATAATGCTTCGGAAATGCCACATGCCACGTGTTTGGTGATATCGGCACCATAGTCAAACACGGCATCGATAGCATGTGCAGTTGCTGAAGATCCACTTATACCCAATATACCGGCAGATTTAACAGAAATTCTTCGATTGAATTCTCCAAGTAGTTTTATTTTCAAAAGGCCTTCGGCCATTGGGCTGCGACACGTGTTGCCGGTACAGACAAATAAAACACCGTATTTTTTTTTCACTAATTATTTCCGATACATTTTTTTATATCTTCAACGGCAACCGGCCCCTGGCGAATTAAGTCGATTTTTCCATTCTTGACCCGAATAATTGTAGATGGTTGCTTCGATTTACTTGGGCCTGCGTCAAAAATGGCGACAACAGCTTTGGCAATATCTGGATCGATATTATTTATATGATCGGCAGGTTGTTCCCCGGAAATATTGGTGCTTGTTGCAGTGATCAAACCGTTTGATGCGGCTGCCAGTTTTTTGTTAAATTCATTGGCAGGGACACGTACGGCAATTGTACCTTTCTCCTTGCACGATTTATTAAATTGAATACCTTTTCGAACTTCTAAAATGAGTGTAAGTGGCCCCGGCCAAAAGTGTTCTGCAATTTGCTGCTCGAGTTTTGACATGACTGCAAATTGCCGGACTTGTTTCAGGCTGGCAGCGATTAGCGGTAGCGCATGGTCCGGGCGCCGCTTTTTCATGGCGAATATTTTATGAATGGCTGCATCATCGTTCGCATTGGCGATAATTCCATACAGCGTATCGGTGGGGCCAATAATGACCTCCCCGGCTTGCAAAATTTTCGCTGCCAGCGTGATTGAGCTCGCGCTCAGCTCGGAAGAAATATCTATAATTTGTGGCATTTACTCATTCATTTCGATTTCACCGGCAAATTGCAATTCATAAAGCCGGCTGTAAACGCCGCCTTTGGCCAAAAGTTCATCATGTTTTCCAGTCTCAACTATTCTACCATCTTTTAAAACGATGATTTTATCGGCTTTAATAATAGTTGACAATCTGTGCGCAATAACGAGTACTGTCCGATTTTCCATCAGAGAATTGAGCGCGGCCTGCACCAGTTTTTCAGACTCGGTGTCGAGTGCAGAGGTAGCTTCGTCTAAAATTAAAATGGGTGGGTTTTTCAAAATGGCTCTGGCGATGGAAAGCCGCTGACGTTGGCCGCCGGATAGCATCACACCGCGCTCGCCAACGACGGTATCGAGCCCATTTTCCAGTGTTTCGATAAACTCCCAGGCATTGGCTATTTTGGCGGCTTTGATAATCGCACCTTCGCTGGCATTTTCAACACCATAGCTAATATTAACCCGGACGGTATCGTTAAATAAAATCGATTCCTGGGTAACAATGCCCATCATTCGACGCAGCGATTGCATTTTCAGGTCCCGTAAATCAATCCCATCTATTGAAATCGAGCCTGAAGTTACATCATAAAACCGAGGAATGAGATTTACTAACGTGGTTTTTCCGGCACCGCTGTGGCCGACAAATGCAACCATTTGCCCTTTTTGAATAGATAGATTAATGTTGTCCAATGCCGGTGCCAAATCTTTTTTGTAGGTGAATACCATGTTTTTGAGCGCGATGCCATCCTCAAATGTAGTGATTTCTCGTGCATCTGGTTTATCGAAAATTTGGGGTTTGGTATCAAGCAGTTTGATAATCCGGTCACCGGCACCGAGTCCAATCTGGATGGTATTATTTAAACCTGAGAGCTCACGCAATGGGGCGAACATCATAAAAAGAAAAATAATATATTGCATAAAATCGTCAGCTTCGAGGCCCTGACCCTGTACCACTTCCCTGCCGCCAAACCAGAGTAGCAGAACCGCGATGTAAGCCCCGATTGCTTCGTTCAACGGCGAAGTCAAGGAACTTAATTTGCGCTGCCGCAGCGAGAGTTTGTAGTACTTTTCATTTTCTTTTTTGAAACGGGCAATCTCGTAATTTTCTGTGGCAAAAGCTTTTACGATACGAATCGCACTCAGGTTTTCAGTCAGCAAGTTGAGAACTTCCGCCACTTGCGCAAAAATACGCTTGCTCTTGCGCCGAATACTGGAGCCGATTTGCGTGATGACGATAGCAATCAGCGGGATGATAATAAAAATGTAGAGGGTTAATTTCCAGCTGAGAATGACCAGCCAACTGAGATAGGCTATTATCTCGAGTGGGACCAGAAAGATTTTCTCGAAACTCATGCGCAACATATTTTTAATCGAACCGACGTCATTAAAGGTAATCGAAGTTATTTCACCGGATTTCGTATTGTCAAAAAAACTCATAGAAAGCTGGTGGATATGGTTGTACACGGTTTCTCGAATATCGTTGACAACACGAAACTCAATCAGTCCGGTAATGACCCGTTTTCCATAGGCCATGAAATTTTTTAAAGTGAAAGTAACCAGTAAAATTATACAAATTCTTTTCAATGTTTCGGTTTTATCGTCGCTTTCAACGTAGGAGGCAACCACATTTTTAACTTTATCTTTCAACGACAATTTGGGGATAAGGTCATCTACTGAAACAGGGCTTTGTTCGGCTTGAGCACTTGTTCCCTCCGGGATCTGTGCCTCGGTTTGTGCGACTGGAGCTGGCGTAAATATCGTTTTAACAAATGTTCCGGTGATATATAAGGCTGAGCTATTGAATAAAATGTACAGCACCGTTAAAATAAAAGCGCTGAAAATCCAATATTTTTGGGGTTTGAGAAATGCGAGAAAGCGAAAATAATTTTTCATTGATGCTGTTTATCCAATCGGGCGAATTGCGATTTATAGAAAAGAAGACTGTATTACCGTGCCTTACAGGAACGACCATAAAAAGGTGCTTGAAAATAAAAGAAATAGCTGCCTGAAGCAAGCATATATTATTTTATTTATAGTCTAAAAAGTACTTTTTTTAGAGAATGTATTCCCTTAACTTAGCGCCTTTGTTATAATTGAAGCGGCACAGGAAGAATCTGTAAATTTAATTTAGGCTTGAACGATGTTGGGAAACTCAAAAATTAGCGGCTTCTCCATGGGGCGAAATGTATCAAAACTTTATTACCCGGTGCGGCAATCTATCGAGTCCATTTTACCAATCGTCGATGAATTTTACTTTGCACTGGGCGATTCGGAAGAAGGCGACCGGACGCGGGAAGAAATCGAACAAATTAACTCAGATAAAGTTAAAATTATCGATACAAAATGGGATCTGGAAAAATATCCACGCGGAATGGAACATGCGCATCAGACTGATATCGCAAAAAATGCGTGCTCAGGGGATTGGCTCTTTTATCTTCAGGCAGACGAAGTCGTGCATGAAGATGATTTGCCAGTCATTCAAAAACGCTGTGACGCACTGGTAGACGATTCCCGAATTGAAGGTTTTATATTTAACTACCACCATTTTTGGGGTGATTACGATCATTTTCACAAATCGCACGGGTGGTATAAAAAAGAAATTCGTATCATTCGCAATGATCCTGAAATTCATTCCTGGCAATCAGCACAATCTTTCCGCCGCATCCCTGATTTTGATGGTCTCAGTTATCGACAAAAAGAAGGCACCTTCAAGCTCAATGTAGCGACCATTGATGCGCGTATTTTTCACTACGGCTGGGTGCGCCCACCAAAGTTGATGAAAACGAAAATTCGGCATATCAACACGAACCACAAAGGTGTTGAGAGAGCGCTTGAAATGGATAAAGCAATTCCAAAAGAGTTCGATTACGGCCCCCTGGACCGAGTAGCTCGATTTGAGGACACCCATCCAGCTGTGATGGCCGAGTGGATAGATAAACTTAATTGGCAGGAGAGTTTGCAACACAGCGGCAAGATTAATCCATTGCGGCAAAAACACAAACACGAGACATTTCGGGATAAATTTATCTCATTCCTTGAGCAGCACGTGGCCGGGGGCAAAGAAATCGGCGGCTTCAAAAACTATAATTTGGTACGCAGGGTATAGCTTCGAACGTGGAGAAACGGAAACTGAAAAAAATACTGGTTATCAGTTATAATTTTCCACCGGAAGGCGGTCCCGCAGTTCAACGTGTAGCAAAATTTTGCAAATATTTGCGCCGTAACGGCCTGGAAGTATTTGTATTAACAGCGACAAAAAGAGCCAAAATAACCGATCCGAGTCTTCTTGAAAATTTGGAAAATATTAAAGTTAGTAAAACTCGTGATATCGGCGTGTTATTTCGGGGGGATTTAAAGAAGGTGTTGCGTTCATATTTTCCTCCCGATACAGCAGCGCTATGGCGCTTAACCGCCGTAAAAAAGGGAATCCGACTTGTAGAGCGAGAAAATATCGACTTGATCTTTTCCACTTCACCACCGCATTCGAGCCACATTGTTGCCGAAAAAATTGCAAAAAAAACCGGCATCCCCTGGGTTGTTGATTTTCGTGACGAATGGTCGAATAATCCATCTTTTTATAAATACGCCAGTCAACTACAACATAAACTGTTAGAAAAACGAGTACTTAAATCTTGTTCTCACATCATAGCTGTCACAGAAAAAGGCCAAAATAATTTTGAAGAATTGGCCGGGACCAACAATGTTTCCTTAATCCGCAATGGTTTTGATCAGGAGGATTTTCTCCATCTCGATGCAGAGAATGGTACGGTAAAAAAGAACAAAATAACCTTTGCATACGCCGGACGATTGAATGAATTGCACAATCCGGTGCCGTTTTTTTCTGCCTTAAACTTGGCAATAAATCAAGGGAATATCGATACTGAAAAATTTTGTGTTGAGATAATTGGCAGTGTGGAAAACCGGAAGTGGTTGAATGATTTTCCCCGGTTAGACGGGATTGTGAATTTTATTCGCTATCAACCCCATCCGGAAATGCTGAAGCGACTCGCTGCGGCTGATGCACTTCTCCTGTTTGCAACTGGCATGAATAATACCGAATTTTTCCCGGCGAAAGTGTTCGAGTATTTTAAATTAAATAAATACATTCTGGCCATTCTATCTCAGCCGGGAGAATTGTGGCAGGTTATGGATGATTATGGCAAATCTTATCTGGCGCGGGAATCAATAATTGAGGAAATACGGGAGAAATTTGTGGAGTTATACGAAGAATGCAAATCGAATAAACGGGTGAAACCTGCGGATGATTCATTTGTAAATCAGTTCAGCCGTGAAGCACAGGCAAAGAAATTATTCCACATCATGGAGCGCAGTATGGGGAATTCGAAATGAATGATTATATTCAGGATGGCGATGATTTTATATATAATATTTGGCAAGCTGACCGCAGCAAACGACTATTCCGGAACGAATTGCTTCGGCATCATCAGCTGCGAGAATTGCTGCTTAAATCCGGTGAATTCAAAACGCTCATCGATATTGGTTGCGGCACAGGCTATTTTGATTTTTTACTTTCCCGGGATGGAAAGAAAATAACAGCCGTTGATCTGTCTGCAAAAAGGCTGAGTTTATTCGCGGATACCGCGAAAAAATATCAAATCAAGCAAGTAAATGCAAATTTGTTTGATATCAGCGAATCGGGATTTGATGCCCTCATTTCGCAGGAAGTGCTTGAGCATCTGGAAAATTACGAAACCGCGCTGAAAAAAATGCATTCGTTTTTGCGACCCGGCGGGATGGCCCTTTTTTGTGTGCCCTTCAATGAGAACCTGGAGGCGAAAACCGTTGTCGATCCCGTGACAAAAAAACGGTATCACACGAGTGGCCATTTACATAGCTTCACGCAGAAAAAACTGGCAAAAAGCATTGCCGATCAAGGTTATGAGGTTTTAAAGGTTCGCTTGATTGTCAACAAACGGTCGGTGAAACATTTTACCCGCTTGCGTTTGCCGGTTAATTGGATTACCCTGTTTATTGATCGCACAATGAATCGATTGTTTCCCCGGAAAGCAGCCTATTTGGCCGTCCTCTGTCAAAAAAAATCATGAAAATTGCCTACGTACATACCGGGTTGTGGCCCTCAAATTCACCAAGTTTGACCTTTGCTTCGTTGACGGCTCATGCGTTGGCGCTGGAGGGGCAGAGTTGCCATTTTTATATTCGATGTAACTCGGATTTAACCGGGGTGGAGGTGTTTCAAAAATATTTTAATCTGCAAATTCCCGCAAATTTATTCATTCACCAAGGTGCCCCAAAAGGAACTTTAAACACCAATCGACTCTATTTTCATTGGGTTTATAAAAACCTGCTGCGACTGATTGAAGCAGGGGAAATCGATGTTGTGATTAGCCGGAATCCAACATTTTTACCCTGGCTTGCGAAATTAAAAAAGAAGTTTCAGATTCAAACATGGTTTGAAAGTCATGATTTTTTTGCCGATCCGAGCGTGCGCACTGATTTAAAAAAACCGCGCAAAAAGCAGATGCATTTGGAGAGAAAGTATATTCCTCGAATCAGTGGAGTTATTTGTCTGCAAAATTCACAGATTGAGCTTTATCAGCGCTGTTTCCCGAAAAGCCGGATAATTCTTGCCAGGACAGGTGTTTTGTCTGTTCGAAAGAAAGTAGCTGCCGACGCAAATTGTGTCGGATACATCGGCTCGCTGGATTGGCACAAAGGCGTTGATATTTTAATCGAAGCAGCCTCGCGCAGTGCTTCCCGGCCACATGTATTAATCATTGGCGGCAAAAATCAGTTGGAAATAGATGATTTTCTCGCAAAAATAAAACCGGAATTTCGGGAACGCATCGAGATTACGGGCTGGCTTAAACGGGAGGAGCTTGAGCAGGAAATGCAAAAAATGAGGGTGGGCATTGTCCCGTTACGCGATACGTTTTTCAATCGTTATTTGACCTCACCATTAAAAATATTCGATTTTTTCGCAGCCGGTATTCCGGTGATTGCTCCCGATTTCCCGACAATGCGGGAATTGATTGATGCCAATAAGACGGGCCTCATTTTTGAACCCGGGAATCCAACGAGTTTGGCTGAAAAAATTGATTTGATATTCGGGAATCAAAACAAACATGCGGCAATGAATGAGGCAGTAATGGCAAAAGCCGGTACATTGTTGTGGAGCGAAAGAGCAAAAGTACTCCTGAAAAATTTTAAAAAAGTGGCTGATGAAGAATAAAATATCGTGCGTTATCGTCACAAAAAATGAAGAACACAACATCGCCCGTTGTTTGGAATCAGTAAAATGGATGGATGAAATCCTGGTTGTGGATTCGGAATCAGAAGACAGAACAATAGAAATCTGCCAGAGTTTTGGCTGTAAAATTAGCCGACAGGCGTGGATGGGGTTTGGAAAAACGAAGGCATTTGCCGTTACTCAGGCGCAGCATGACTGGATTTTTTCCATCGACGCCGATGAAGAAATGACACCCGAGTTAAAGGATAAATTAGTTCGGCTTTTACAGGAAAATGAACCCGCAGCGGGGTATTACATTAGACGCCGATCCTTTTATTTAGGCCATCTGATTCGTTTTTCGGGATGGAACAGGGATTACCCTTTGCGTTTTTTTAATCGCAAATCGGGTAACTTTAATGAAAAAGAAGTACATGAATCGGTGCGGATAAATGGCCCGAAATCATATATCGAAGAATGTCTTTTGCACTACACTTATCCGACTATCGAATCGCATTTGCAAAAAATTGACCGCTACACGACGCTCGGGGCACAGCAGCTTTTTGAAAATGGCAAGCGAGCGTCGGTGATTTCGGCAATTATCCGTGGAAAACTGAAATTTCTTAAAATGTATATTTTACAGGCAGGAATTCTGGATGGATTTGCAGGTTTGAATTTGGCACTGATTTCTGCCTTTGGTGTTTATTTAAAATATTTGAAACTATGGAAATTAAGCCGATAAAAGTTCTTCATATCGATTCTGTAAAAGAATGGCGCGGTGGCCAGCAGCAGGTTTTTTATCTGATTTGCGAAATGATAAAAAACGGTTACGATACAGCGCTGGTTGGTCAACCGGGTTCCGCTTTAGAGAAAAAATGCCGGGAAAATGATATCCCTTTCTCGGCCATTCGCATGCGAAATGAATTGGATTTTATAGCCGGCTGGAAAATTTCGCGCATTTGCAAAAAACGTGGATTTCAAATTCTGCACGCCCATTCAGCGCACGCTATGTCAATTGCCATTTGGAGCAGATTGTTTCACCGGCGGGTAAAAATTGTCGCAGCGCGCCGTGTTGATTTCAGTGTTAAAAAATCAAAGATAAGTATCTGGAAATACAAAAATAGTTTCGTGGATAAAATTATTTGTATTTCGGAAACAATTAACCGCGTGTTGCGTGCTGATGGAATTCCGGCTGAAAAACTCGTGACAATTCACAGCGGCATTAATTTAAACAGGTTCGACACCGACCTGCCGGATAACAATCTTCGTGAAAAATGGAAAATCCCCGCAAATCATTTGATTGTCGGTACCGTCGCTGCGATAGTCGGACACAAAGATTATCCGAATTTGCTCAAAGCGGCGAAACACGTCATCGAGAAAAATGACCGGGTGACATTTATGGCTGTGGGTGCCGGCAAGGACGAAAATAATGTGCGCGCACTCGCTGCCAAACTAGGCTTGGGTGATCGATTTATTTTTACCGGATACCAAAGCGACGTCGGTCCCTTTTTGCGCGCATTCGACTTTTTTATTGCTGCATCACGAAAAGAAGGGCTTGGCACCTCCGTGCTCGATGCGTTGGCCGTTGGATTGCCCGTCGTTGGCACGCGGGCGGGTGGCATCCCCGAATCGGTGCAGGATGGCGTCAACGGATTGCTGGTTGAAAAGCAAAATCCGGAAGCCTTGGCTACCGCTATTTTGAAACTGCTCGCGTCTCCCAAATTATTAAAAGAATTCTCCCGGCAGGCGCCGCGAAGTGTTGAAAAATTTAAAATTGAAAATACATTTAAAAAGACAGTCGAACTTTATAGTCAATTGTTAGCTGCTTACATTTTCTGAACTAAAATATGACTACATTATATATCAGTGTTTTTATCTTTCCTTAAATATTTTAATTAAACCATTCCATTCATATATTTAAATATCATTTTGAAAATAAGTTATGTAGGGAAAAGATTTCATGGATAAAGGAAACAACATTTTAACTGGAATACGTGACAATCATAACCGTGGAAAAGTCGGAGATTTTCTAAACGAAAAAATTAAATCCGGTTCTAAATTATCTGTGGTTTCTGCCTTCTTTACTATTTATGCTTATGCACACCTTAAAGAAAAACTCGATGAAATTGATTCTATGGATTTCCTGTTCGGTGAACCAAAATTTGTGAGTGCAATCGATCCAGAAAAAACAGATTCTAAAAGCTTTCATATAAATAATGAAGAAATTAATCTTTCAAAAAAATTAGAACAAAAACGAATTGCCAGAGAGTGTGCAAACTGGATTGCTAAAAAAGTAAATATCCGTTCAATAAAAAAGTCCAATCTTCTTCATGGTAAATTATATCATATAAACAATGATGGAATTGAAGAAGCAATCTTAGGCAGCTCTAATTTCACTGTGCGGGGTTTGGGTTTTGGCGAACTCTCCAATATTGAGCTTAACCTTGAAGTTGATAGCCGCAGAGACAGAAGCGACCTTTTTACCTGGTTTCAGGAAATCTGGAATGATGCAGAATTGGTTGAAGATGTTAAGGCAAAAGTACTGGATTATTTGAAGCTACTTTATCGAGAGAACGAACCAGAATTTGTTTACTACAAAACCCTTTTTCACATCTTTGAAAAATTCCTTGGAGAACAGGCAGATACAGGTCTTTTATATCAAAAAACAGTTTTAGTTGAAACCGAAGTATGGAAAAAGCTTTTTGAATTTCAAAAGGACGGTGTACGCGCAGCAATAAATAAAATTCTAAAACATAATGGTTGTATAATTGCTGATAGTGTCGGCTTAGGAAAAACATTTGAAGCTTTAGCTATCATAAAACATTTTGAATTATTGAATTACCGGGTATTGGTTCTATGTCCAAAAAAACTAAAAGAAAACTGGAATGTTTACCAGGCACAAAACAACAGCAAACTAAACCCATTTTTAAAAGACCGTTTTAGCTTCTCAGTTCTTTGTCATACAGATTTAAGCAGGGATGCTGGATATTCGGGAGACATTAATCTCGAACAATTAAACTGGGGCAATTATGATTTAATCGTAATTGATGAGTCACATAATTTCAGGAATAACACAAAAGGTAAAAGAGATGATGAAGGACAAATAATAAAAAAGAGCCGTTATGAAAGATTGATGGAAGACATAATTTCAAGCGGTGTTAAAACCAAAGTTCTTTTGCTTTCCGCTACACCCGTTAACAATACACTTTCCGATTTGCGTAACCAAATTTATTTTATCACCGAAAGCAACGATCACGCATTTACAGAAACAATTGGCATTGCCAGTATTAAAGATACCTTGCAAGGTGCTCAAAGAAGTTTTACGCATTGGGCAGATACTACAAAAGGCAGCGAACGAAATACTGGTGAATTACTCGACCAATTAAGTTCATCGTTTTTTACTATCCTTGATGAGTTGACTATCGCCAGATCGCGCAAGCATGTTCAAAATTATTATAAAGATGAATTAGAAAACATTGGACAATTTCCTGAACGTAAAAAACCAATTTCTTTATACCCGGAAATTGATTTAAAAAAACGCTTTTTGTCGTATGATAAACTAAACAGCGAAATTTCCAATTATCAATTATCTCTTTTCAATCCAAGTAAGTTTATAAAACCTGAGTACAAACAAATTTATATTGAAAAAACTAAAACACGCGGGGTACAAGTTTTCACTCAAATCGATCGTGAAAGTTTTTTAATCAATATGATGAAAATAAACTTCCTGAAACGTCTTGAAAGCTCCGTTGAATCTTTCGAAATCACTATGGACCGGACGATCAAAAAGATTGAACGGTTACTGAATAAAATTGAAAAATTCGAAAAGATGCAATTGGAAAATGAAGATATTGATTATGAAGAACTTGAACCGGAAAATCTTGAAGATGAAGAATTGGCTGATGCTTTACAAGTGGGAAAAAAATTAACATTTAACCTGGCCCATTTAAACCTTGATAACTGGGTAAAAGAATTAAAAAATGATAAGGATCAGTTAATCGTTTTACACAATGCCGCACAAAGCGTGGAGCCAGTGGATGATGCAAAACTGATTCAGCTAAAAGACGTGATAGAAACTAAGGTTAATCAACCTACTAAAAACAACGATGGAAAAATCAATCGTAAAATAGTTGTTTTTACAGCTTTTGCTGACACAGCGCTTTACTTATACAACCAGCTTAAAGACTGGTCAAAAGAAGATTTAAAAACTGAAATCGCCATGGTGTCCGGTGGCAACTCTGAGAATAAGGCAACTTTCGGCAACAAAGAATTCAATCATATACTTACAAACTTTTCACCTATTTCGAAGCAGCGTGCTGATATAGACAGTATGCCGCAAGAAGGTGAAATAGATATCTTAATTGCAACGGATTGTATTTCGGAAGGACAAAACTTACAGGATTGTGACCTACTTGTTAATTACGATATTCACTGGAACCCGGTACGGATCATTCAAAGATTTGGACGGATAGACAGAATTGGCAGCCGTAATAAAAGCATCCAGCTTGTCAATTTTTGGCCAACGAAGGATTTGGAAAAATACATTAATCTCAAAAACAGGGTTGAAGCGCGTATGGCGTTGGTTGACATCACAGCAACCGGAGATGATGCCTTGCTAAATGAGTCCATGAAAGGATTGGTTGAAGACGAGATTACGTACCGTGAAAAGCAATTGCTACGGTTCAAAGATGAAGTTTTAGACCTTGAAGATTTTAGTGAGACGGTTACATTAAGTGAGTTTACTCTTGACGATTTCCGCATGGAGCTAAGCCGCTATATTGAGAAAAACCGTAAAGTCCTTGAAGACGCGCCTTTAGGGCTTTATGCCATCGTGCCTTCACCCACAAGCAAATATTCAAAAGAAAAAAATGTTAATCTTTTCGACCATGTCATCCAAAAAACAATACGGCCGGGAATTATATTTTGCCTTAAACAAAAAGGCGATACTTCAGGGAACGAACAGGTTAATCCGTTACAGCCCTATTACCTTGTTTATTTATATGAAGAAGGTGATGTTCGTTTTAACTTTACACATCCCAAGCAAATATTAGAAGTATTCCGTTTGTTGTGTTCTGAGAAAACTGAACCGTACCAAAAGCTGTGTGCCATTTTTAATAAAGAAACAAATGATGGTACGGATATGAAGCTATACAAGAATTCTCTTGATAGAGCCGTAAAAGCGATTGTCTCAACTTTTAAACGCCGAACAGTTCAAAATCTTTTATCCGGGCGTGGTGGCCAGATAATAGATGAGCAAAAGCAGATCAGCCAAACAAGTGATTTTGATTTAATAACCTGGCTTATAATTAAGTAGATGGAAAATTGAAGATGGAACTAAAGCAGCAAATTGAAAAATCGATTCAGGGATATAAAAACAATAACTTCAAAGAATCGTCAACGCATTTATTAAAAACCCTGAGTTACAGCAGCAAAAAACATTTCGATCTTCCAGACACGGCGAATAAAACTTTTTTAAGGCAATTTGATCCGCACAATAAATTGGACCAGGATAAAGCGCTGTTTAATCATTGGCAATCAATTTACTTTTTATTCCAGCTTACAGCCGATGAGCTTTCCAATTCTGATGATATGTTTACGGTTAATAAATATAAACCGGAAGAATATCAATCATATCTTTTCCTTGCGTTGGAACTCAAGGAAGAGTTTTATTCCCGCGGTAAGCTTGCCAAAATAACGCGTGAGATAAATAAAATCTTTCCTATGCCGGTTATGGTATTATTCAAAACCGGAAGCAACATTACGTTATCCATTATTCACCGCAGGCCGAACAAACGTGAACAGCAAAAAGATGTTTTAGCCAAAGTTACCCTGATAAAGGACATATCCATAAAAAGGCCACACCGGGCGCACATTGAAATTTTATTTGATTTAAGCCTGGAGCAACTGCGGTCTAAATATAAGTTTACTAATTTCCTGGAACTGCATAATGCCTGGCAAAAAACGCTGGATAGCTCCGAACTGAACAAGCAGTTTTTTAAAGAATTATCCAATTGGTATTTTTGGGCGCATACACAGGTTCAATATCCTGATGATTTGGAAAAGGATGATAAAAAACGTAATTCCATAAATTTAATCCGTTTAATTACCCGTCTGATCTTTGTCTGGTTCCTGAAAGAAAAACACCTGATGGCGGATATGCTTTTTGATGAGAAAAGTCTTGATCAGGTTCTAAACAGAAAAGATCAAACAGGCAGCACCTATTACAAGGCTATTTTACAAAATCTTTTCTTTGCCACCTTAAACCTGGAGATGAACAAAGATAAACCCGACAGCAGAAAATTTGTGGAGCGGAGCGGCGGATACCACAGTCAGCAGCATCTCGTACCTGCTTACAGATATGAACGCTTTTTTCATAAACCATCCGATGCTCTGCAATTATTTGAAAATATTCCCTTTTTAAACGGCGGACTTTTTGAAAATCTTGATTATGAAATAACTGACAAACAAAATAAACGCCAGATAATTCGCATTGACTGCTTTTCAGACAATCCCAAAAATGAAGAAATGCTTAAAGTGCCGGATGAATTGTTTTTTGGATCAGACCGTGTTGTAGATTTGTCTGATGATTATGGTGACAAAAAGCGCAAACGTGAGCATGTACGTGGCATTATCCACACATTAAATCGCTATAAATTTACCATCGAAGAAAATACGCCGCTGGATCAGGAAGTGGCTCTTGACCCTGAATTATTAGGCAAAGTTTTTGAAAACCTGCTTGCCAGCTACAACCCGGAAACGCACACAACAGCCCGCAAGCAAACCGGCTCATTTTATACACCACGCGAAATTGTGAACTATATGGTGGATGAGTCCTTGATTGCCAGCCTAAAACAAAAACTGATTGATGATATTGAAAACAGGCCGCAATTAAACACAAAAACCCAGCCGGTTCAAAAAGATGCTTTTGGCCGGGAAGCCGCGCCACAGATGAGCCTTGCCCCGGAAAAAGTTGAATTAACGGATGCCCAAAAAGACGCTTTTGAAAACAAACTACGCGATCTTATTTCTTACAATGCCAACGGCCACCTGTTTGAAGCGCATGAAGTGGGTGTGCTGATAAAAGCCATAAACGGTTTAAAAATTCTTGACCCGGCTGTGGGCTCCGGCGCTTTTCCCATGGGTATATTGCACAAGCTTGTGCATGTTTTAGGCAAGCTGGACCCGGACAATGCCCGCTGGAAAGAAGAACAAATTGCCAAGGTGCAAAAGGCCATAAAAGAAGTTGAAGGAGTGCCGGATAGTGAACGGCGCGAAGAAATAATCGCCGGGCTGGAAAAACAAATCAGCGAGATTGAAGACGCTTTTGAAAACAACGAGCTGGATTATGGCCGCAAACTGTACCTGATTGAAAACTGCATTTATGGCGTGGACATACAACCCATTGCCGTGCAGATTGCCAAGCTGCGTTTCTTTATTTCCCTGGTGATTGACCAGAAAGATATGAGAGAAAAGAAAAACAGAAATATTAGGCCACTGCCCAACCTGGAGACAAAGTTTGTAGCAGCCAATACTTTGATTGGATTGCATAAGCCGCAACAACTTTTAATACGTGATTTAAAACTGGTGGAGCTTGAAAAAGACTTACAGAAAATCCGCCAGAAACATTTTAGTGCCCGTACACGCAGGGAAAAATTACGCTACCGTGGAAAAGATAAAAAACTGCGTAATGAAATTGCCACAATGTTAACAAAAGACGGCTGGGATAACAAATCGGCAAAGCAGGTAGCTGACTGGGATCCTTATGACCAAAATAATTCTGCGGGCTATTTTGACGCTGAATGGATGTTAGGTATAGAAAAAGGCTTTGATGTTGTTATTGGGAATCCACCTTATTTTGGCATTAACACTATAGATAGCTCTTTTAAATCGCATTTAGCCAAAAGTTATAAAGCCATTCATACAGGTTATAATGATATTGTTTATTATTTTATATTTCTTGGGGTACAACTGTTAAAATCAAAAGGATGTTCTGTGCTTATAACTTCTAATTATTTTCTTGGTAACGAGTATGCCAAAAAGCTAAGAATCTTTATGGGCAAACATTTAAATAAAATTGTAAATTTTAAAGAAAACTTGGTATTTAGCACAGCAAACATCCATACCTGTATATCCATATTAGACAAATTACCTCTTTCAGAAAACGCTTTTTTTCTTGAAGCAAATGCTACTAACAATTACTTGCATATAGATAAAGAAGAAAATAAATGTGTTAATATTAATCGTAATGATTTAAATGAAACTTGGCTAATTGCAACAAGCATAGAAAATAAGATTATAAACAAATTAAAAATAGCTTCTGAGATGTTGGGTAATATTTCTTTTATTGAAAAGGGCTCAACCTCTGGTAATAACCGAATTTTCACAATATCTCAAGATTATGCAATGCTAGAAGGTTTTGAAATGCCTTTGTTAAAAAAAAATATAAAGAATGGAGATATTGGAAAGTATACAATTCATGATACGGCAACTTTTTTAATATATATTGACAACGAAACTAAAATTAATTCCTTCCCCAAGATTTATGCTTACCTTAAAAGTAATAAGAGTAAACTGGCAGAAAGAAATGAAGTAAAACAGGGTTTATATCACTGGTCTCGGCTTGAAAGGCCAAGAAAAAAAAGTATCTTTGATTCTAATGAGAAAATAATTGTTCCTTACAGAGCAGAAAAGAATCGTTTTGCATATGACGATCAACAACGTTTTAATGATGGTGGTGATATACGTGCAATTGTTATAAACAACAGCAATTATAAAACCAAATATGTTTTAGCAGTCCTTAATTCAATTTTAATGGATTGGTATTATTCTTTCATTGGTAAACCAAAAGGCAAAACAAGAGAATACTTTAATACTCCACTATCAAAAATCCCAATAAAAATAGTAGATAATATTAAACAACAGATAATAACTAATCTTGTCGATAGGGTTATAATAGCAAAACAAAATGAAAGCAGCATTTTATTTACAACTTTTTATGAGTTATTACTTGATGCATCAATTTTGGAAATTTATTTTGAAGGTGAAATTAAAAAAGCAAATTTGGATATTCTGAAACATCTTACCAATCTTAAACCAATTGCCGATGATATGAGCGATGAGCAGAAAATGCAGGTTATCACAAAAACCTATAAAGAGCTAAGCAATCCCAACCACCCGGTTGCGCAAAATATAAAAGGCATGGATGAGATAGAAGAAGTACGCATTATTAAGGGTCTGGATAAACAGGAGAAACAAAATACTTAAAATTCTAAATCGTGGTTTTTTGGTTTAGCTTCAAAAATAACGGTTAATCCGGCGCAGCTAACCAAAGCATTAAGCAGGAATTTAACCGCCGGAGCATGATTCAGGGTTTTAAGTTTTTACATGGTTAAATCCTCTTATGCTCAGCCGTTAACTGGCGATTTACTTTTATCAACAATTAAAAAAAATTGAAACCCTATAAAAAAATACTCATCATTCAAACGGCATTTTTCGGCGATGCCATTTTGACCTCCCCGCTGATTCGCGAAGTGAGAAAGCGATTCCCGCAGGCGCAGATTGACCTGATCGCCAATTCAGGCGCGATGGATTTGTTCTCTCGAAATCCCAACATTGACGCCGTCTTCCCTTTTGTGAAAAAGCCGTTCGTCAACAAAATTTTGGGTTTTCTCAAGTTGCTCATTCAAATTCGACGGGAAAAATACGAATGCGCAATCTCAGTACAAAGTTATATGACGTCCGCTAATTTGATGTTTTTTGCAGGCATTCCACGACGTATTGGATTTAAAAGGCAGAAGTTGCTCACAGATCCAATCATTCACGGCGGCTTGATGCACCGCACAGAATATTATCTCAGTTTGATGAAAGCCTTTTCCGATGAAAAATATGACCGGCAAACAGAAATTTTCTGGTCGGAAGATGAGGAAAAGAAAGCGGTTGCACTATTCGAATCAATTGGGAATAAAAAGGCATTTAATCTTGGCATCGCGCCGGGATCCGTGTGGTTCACCAAAAGATGGCCAAAGGAATATTTTGTTGAATTGATCGATAAATTGCAGTCTGAATCGATACAAATTTTCCTCATTGGCGGGCCGGGAGAAGTGGAATTGTGTGCGGAAATCGAAAAAAAATGCGTCAATAAAAATGTGACAAACATTGGCGGTCAGCATAGTATCACCGGCTCAGCCGCAGTCATCAAAAAACTTGATCTCATGCTGGTCAACGACAGCGCGCCGCTGCACATTGCCAATGCGGTGCAAACTGACGTTATTGCGATATTTGGGCCAACTGTGCGCAGATATGGATTTTACCCTTTGCGAGAAAATGATACCATGCTGGAGCTGGAATTGCCCTGTCGCCCGTGCCGGCACAATGGCGGCCCTGTTTGCCCCGAAAAACATTTTAAATGTATGCTGGAATTGCAGCCTGCGATGGTTTTGCAGGCTATTCGAAAGTATTATCCAAAAGAAAAATCGACAGACTAATCTGCAAACATCTTGTCGATTTCCAATTTAACGCGTTGCCCTGCCTTGCCATCCAATCCGGTAAAAAAATAACTTTTATACTCTTGCAGTTTTTTCTGCATTTCGGGTGTTGGATTTAGTGCGTTTTCAACAGCCTCGAAAAGATCGTCTGGTGATTTCATGTGCGGAAATGCCCCAACGAGCCATTCTTTCGGATCGATGGACAGGATGGGCATGCCATCGCTGTGGGTGAGTTTTTCGTGCGGTAAGACGTAAATAATACCATGTTTGCCGAGAGCAAGAAATTCATTGATGACGCTGGAAGTATCGCTAATAATCGTATCTGCCAGGTTGAGATAGGGGTAAATATCATAATCATCTTTGGGGATGAGAAATAATTCTTCGTGGTTTGCCGCGAGCTTTTCATAAAAGCGGTGTTGCGAATGGGAAGCATATTTACCACCCCAACTGTAGGGATGCAGCTTGATTATCAGATTGTATTGGGGAATGAGTTCAACGACTTTTTCCTTGATGTAAGTTATGCAACTCGGGCGATAGGATGGGGCAAAGAGCACGGTCTTTTTCTGCGGGTGCAGCCCCATTTTTTTTACCAAAGCCGGTTTATCGTAATGTCCGTCCCAAAAAAAAGGATCCAGTTTGGGGATTCCAGTTATATGAAAATCGGCTTTATCCTGCCAGTTCAGGCTTTTGATATAATCGAACCAGTATTGGCCCTCGAGGAAAACGTGGTAGTGAAATTGTTCCTGTTTAACGATATTACGTATTCGCAGTGTTTTGATGCCGACGCCATGATCGAGATGCACGCGTTTCACATCGCCGTATTTTTCGGGATTTTTTAGTGCATCACCGCAAACGACGAGATCAAAGCCGGCAGTTTCATCGGTGAGTTTGTAGCCTTCGCTCTCGAGCCGTGAGGCAATTCGATTCTTTTCTGAAATCAAAAATATGCCGAGAAATCGTTTCTGATCCTTGCCAATATTTATCCACAAATCATAGTTTGGATCGCGTGCCAATTCCCGGTATAGCGGATAAAGCGAGTTAAAATAATATTCTTTTTTTAAATCGAACAGGACTTTGATCATTTTTTTATTTCGATTGAGCTTTCGTTTTTTACGTGATGCTTGACTTCTGTGGTTGAAATATCTTCTGTGCGCGATAAATATTTTACCTGGCACTGTGTTTTTAAATGATCGAATTTGCCTTTCCAATCATTTCCCATAACGAATATATCAACTTTATTTTCGACGATATCACGTTCTTTTTGCTCCCAATTCTCTTCAGGAATTACCTCATCGACATATTTTATCGCCTCAACAATCTGTGCGCGATGGGAGTAAGGATAGGTACATTTTTTTCCTTTGAGCGCATTAAATTCGTCGGTTGAAACAGCAACGATGAGATAATCGCCGAGGGATTTTGCCCGCTGTAAAATTCTCAAATGACCGTAGTGAAAGAGATCGAATGTTCCGTACGTTATTATTTTTTTCATGTTTAAGTTTTGTTGTCCACTTTCTGGCAAAATATTCTAACGAATTGATTTTATGAAATTAAGCGCCCGCTCGACAGATTTTCCGTCGTTGAAGAAAAAACAGGCTGATAACAAGTTTTCAAGTTTAGTGTGATAAGCCGCATCTTCCAAAGCACCGTCGAGCATTTTCACGATATTGTCCCCTTCTGAAAATATCGGAACATGTTGCATGATATCCATTTCTACCGGCATGTTGTGCAACTTTTTATAATTATTTTTGATAACGATAATTGGTTGTTTCGTCACCAGATATTCATATAAAACTGAGGAGGTATCGCTAATCATAATATCCGATGCTGCAAAATCCTGCATCGTATCGCTGGTCACAAGATTGGATGGATTAGAAAAGTACAAGTGATTTATTTTATTCGCTTTCGCCCAGTTTTTTATTTTTCGTATGTGCTTTGTGTCCTGATGGTGCGGCCGGATTATTAGGTTGAATTTTTGCGTGATTTCCCGGGCGAAACGGTGACCGTATTTCAGCAGCGTTCCATCGCCCCATTTCCATGTTGGCGCATAGAGTACAGTTTTTCTTTCTTTGTCGACAACCCCGAGTCGATCGAGTTCATGGTCCTGTTTTAGGTGCCCGTTGAGATAATCGTCAAATCGTAAGTTTCCTGTTTTAATGAGTTTATCAGCAGGAATATTAATTCCGGAATCTTTCAAAATTGCTTCATATTTGGGGCCGGAGACAAAATGATAATCGAAGTTTTCAAGTTTTGATTTGGCAACCAGATAAGGCTTGTCACCTGTTCCATGTCCGACAAAAATCGTTTTTGCAGCAAGGTTTTGTTCGACGATCGCAGGAGCATTTGACATAAAAATTATAACGCCTTCGATGTCGCGCAGCTTCTTCCGCCCCATAAAATGTATTGGGGGCGTGTTTAAAAATGTCTTTTTATCCGAAGAATGGTTAAAATTTTTAAAATGTTTTTTAAGATGATAAAACCTTTTGACATCGCGCGCAACGAATACTCCGGATGCTTTTTTATAAAGCGGGAGGGCATACGAGAGCTGGTATACTTGATTAGCATAATAGTAGATAGGCGGTGTAGTGTTGGTGTCCGTTGGTTTCATTGGTTCTAATTTACAAAATTGAGTTTACAAATTCCATGGCTCGTTCGGTAGACTTGCCGTCGTTAAAATAAAAGCAGGATTTTAGTAGCTTTTCGAGATGCGCAATATTGCCATTCGCTAATTCCTCATCAATCATGGCAACGATGTTTTTGCCATCAGAATAAAGGGGAACATGCTGTAAAATGTCCAAATCAGGCGGCATTTTATGTAATTTTTTATAGGCATTTTGAATGACAATGATCGGTTTTTTAGCAATCAAATATTCATAAAGAATTGATGAAGTGTCGCTCACCATTATGTCTGAAATACAAAAATCTGCCATAGTATCGCTTTTAACGACAGCCGCGGGGTTGGAGAAGTAGACATGCCGAATACCGTTTCTCTTTGCCCACAATTTGATATGCGGAATGTAGCGTCTGTCGTGGTGGTGGGGACGCACGATGAGGTTGTGTTTTTCTGTTATCTCGCGGCAAAATTGGTGAATATACTTCTTAAAAGTACCGCCGCCAACCCGCCAGGTCGGGGCATATAACACATTTTTTCTGGAGCGATCTACGATTCCGAGACGGTCGGCCTCTTTTTCCTGGTTATAATTGCCATTCACGTAGGCGTCAAATCGCAAGTTGCCTATTTTTATCAATTTCTCTTCCGGAATATCGACATCGGAATCGCGTAGTTTTTCAAGGTGTTTGTCACCCGAAACGAAATGAAAGTCAAATGATTCGAGTCGGGTTGCGGCGCCACCGTAGGGTTTGTCGCCTGTGCCGTGGCCGATAAAAATGGATTTGCATTTATTTTTGTCCGTGTTCAAGACAATATTCGAAAGGGAAATGAGCACACCCTCAAGGTCCTGCAGGTTATTTCTGTTTCTAATTATACCTGGAGGTGTGTTTAAAAATGTCCAGCTTTCCGGGGTGGCGTTGAGATTGCGCATGTACATTCTCATCTGTAAAAAGCGCTTCAAATCATGGGTAATGCAAATTCCACCGAGCTGTTTATAAAGCGGCAAAATGTTGGAAAATTGGTAAACCTGATTGGCAAAATAATAAAGTTGCTGCATTGGATATTTGTTAAAAGGGGTTTAAAGATTTTATGGTTTTAGTTGGCGATATTCGTAGCCGCTATTTCCAGATTATTGCTGGCGTATTCGTAGGCATCCCGCGTATCAATATCTATCCAATAGTCGCTGTTTTCCATATAAACGGCTTCCATGTCATTTTTACTAATGAGACCATTTATCGCAGCGCTGATGGATTCTTCACCCTTCTGCAGTCGCTCCCGCATGGCAGCAAAATATCGGCTGTTGAGGCGAAAAATACCACAATCGATGGCATTGTATCGCTCAATTTCTTTGCTGATATTGGTGATTTTATTTTCGTTTACTTCGACTTTTGTGGCATCGTCAATATCAAAAACAGCATCGATTTTTTCATCCACCAGCAAAAGATTTTTCTCTGAATCGCTCTGAATTATTTTTTTTATTCCACCCACCGAAACAAGGTGGTCGGACATGGAAAGAATAAAGTCATCACCTGCAAGTGCTTCCTCTGCCGCCAAAACGGAAATTCCGTTCGCTTTGCGGTAATCCGGGTTGTAGACCACGGTTATATCGAAACCAAAAGCACCGTTTTCTTTGAGATAATCGACGATGAGCTCGGATTTGTAACCAGTAACAATGATGAACTCATCAATCCCAGCTGATGAGATGTTGCTTAAAATATTATATAAGATAGTTTTACCGCCATAGGGGAGCAGGGTTTTGGGTGTGTCACTGGTTGTATCCGACAAGCGACTGCTCATTCCGGCAGCAACGATTACTGCTTTCATATTTATATAACTCCAATAATATTCGTTGTTTGTTTTAAATTTTTCTGCTTAGCCTAAAAATTGGATTCGATAAAATTGATGGCTCGGTCAACAGAGCGACCATCATTAAAATAAAAACAGGATTCCAATAATTTTTTTAGCTTCTCTCTGTAGGTTTCATCGTCCATGGTGTTGTCAACCAAGTCTACAATGCTTTCTTTACCACTAAAAAGTGGAACATGCTGCATGATATCCAGTTCATCCGGCATGTTGTGCAAGTTTTTATATTCATTCACCGCCACAATTATTGGATTACCCGTAATCAGATATTCGTATAAAATTGACGATGTGTCGCTTATTAAAATATCCGAAATCGCAAAGTCCGCCATGGTGTCGCTTTTCAAAAGCGCGGCCGGGTTTGAAAAATAGACATGCGCAATTTTATTTTTTTTAGCCCATTTTTCTATTTTGTTGATCTGGTTGCTATCCTGATAGTGCGGCCGGACAATTAAGTTATATTTTTTTGTCAGCTCCCGCGAAAATTTATAGACATATTTTTGCAGCGTTCCATCACCCCAACTCCACGTTGGAGCATATAAAATATTTTGTCTGCTGCGATCAACTATTCCCAGTCTGTCCGATTCTACTTCGCGATCAAACAGGCCATTAACGTAGTCATCAAATCGCAGGTTACCAATTTTGATTAATTTGTCCTGATGTATATCGACGTTCGAATCGTGCAATTTTTCCAAATGTTTTTTGCCGGAAATAAAATGATAATCATAGGTTTCTAATGATTTTACGGAGCCGCCATAGGGCTTGTCTCCAGTTCCGTGACCGATGAATATCGATTTGCATTTTTGGGCATCATAATTCAAAACTGTATTTGACAGCGAAATTATGATGCCATTCAGGTTCGCCAGGTTTTTTTTACTTTTAATAATGCTGGCCGGCGTATTTAAAAAAGTTTTGGTTTCCGGCGTCGCATTTAGATTCCTCAGGTGTGTTTTTAATTGGAAAAACCGTTTCAGGTCACGACAAATATATTTTCCACCGATTTTTTTATACAAAGGCAGGGCATTCGAAAATTGATAAATATGCAATGCAAAAAAAAATATCTCGAGCGATTTCTTATTGTGCATAACTTTATAAAAATCCCAAATTATCCTGCCTGATACGCCACATTTGCTTCGAAAAAATGTCCGCCAATATAGGTAAAATTATTTTACCAAACATTAATTTTATTAGAAAATAGTAAAAAGGCAAAATGAGAAATATTAAGCGCAAATTAGAAATATGTTAATTTATTGAATTTTTAATGTTTAGCAGCAGTTCTATGAAAATTACACAGAGCGTTGATTTTTATCTTTGTACATGAATGCTTTCGTGGTTTAATCTCGATGTGGATAATTCAAGAGTTTTCTCATATACAAGGGATATTGTCTTGCATTTGCAGACGAATTAGCCGGGCACGTATGAGTATAAATATACCGGCAACGGCGCAGTCTGTTAAATAAAATGAGATGATTAAATTATTAATTATAAGACGTTTATCCTGCTTTTTCCCCGAGATGGGTTTTCATGAATCTGGACTTGATGACAAGTGAGCGTGGTTCATTTATACAATAAATGATTTTATAACCCCTGTAATTTGAAATTTTAGAAAAGTTGAAAAGATGTGGATAAATTGTGGATTTATTACAATAGAATTTAATTCAGATTAGCTGTGATCAATCAGCGATGCATTCTAAAGCAAAATAATGTTACAAATATGCCTGAATTTTCCGCAATCATACATGCGAAGTGTTGATAACTTGTGCGCAGTAAATATGATGTCGAAAAGAAATCAATTGGGGTGTGATTTGTTCGTGCTTCCAGTTGTCTTATTAACCGGATTTTTCTCTTTGGTCATCCAGCGGCGGTGCATCCAGAACCACTGATTTGGATATTTTTTGATCCATTTTTCAAGATGGGAGGTGTAGGTTTTTACGAGATATTCGATCGCCTTTTCTTTCGCCATGCCTGCAATGTCGTAGTCAATCTTTTCGAAACACAAGTGCAATTGATTCTGTTTGTCACGGTAGAGGACAAAGAAAATAAGCGGGGCGCCAGTTTTGTAGGCAAACACAGCCGGCCCAACGGGTGTGGAAGCCGGCCGACCCATAAAATCGACAAAAATTCCCTTCCGCCCTCCATCCTGGTCGGCGAGCAAACAGGCAAATTTGCCAGATTTGATAGTTTTTAAGTAAGTGCGAACGCCAAGATTTCTTTCGACCATATTCATGCCAAAAGACTCCCGTGTTTGCAAGATCAATTTATCAATGTATGGATTTTTCGGTTTTTTATACATAAATGTGACCGGGTAGCCATTCAGTGACAACCAGGCCGCAGCGCTCTCCCAACCACCAAAATGGGCGGTTAACAGGATGGCGCCTTTCCCTGCTTTTAAAGCCGCATCGAGTAAGTGAGAATTTTCTATTTGAATATGTTTTATAAGCTGGTCATGTTTTGATGACGTGGCATGTACATATTCGAACATGCTCATACCAAAATTTTGATAGGCTTGTACGCCCAGTTTTTCAATTTCGGATTTACTCAATTGTGGGAATGCATTGGCGAGATTTGCAAGCGTATGGTGTCGCCGGATTTTTATAACTGCAAAGCCAAATCGTCCAAGATTTTGCCCGAGAGTGCGAGCAAATTTTAAGCTGAGCAAACCAGCAAATGAGTAGAGTAACCGGGTGCCAAGAAATTCCAGGATATGCTTTATTTTTTTCATAATTGGCAGAAAAAATACTATAAATCAACGGTTGAAGCAATCAATTTTTTACCAATTATCTGAATAATCTTCAAGGTCATAATTGGGCTGTTCGTTTTCCCATTGTTGCAGTTTTTTGTGGTTTCTGTATTTTTTTATGCCAACAGCGAGAAAAAACAACAACAGCATTAGCGCCCACAGCCAGGATTCAAAATCCAGTAAAAAGGAATACTGGTATTTCTTTTCCAAATATTGTCTGAATTCCAGCTCAAATTGAGTGATGGTGAAGCCGAAAGTTTTATGAAAGCCGCGGTTAAAATCCTTGAATTCTGCAATATAATTCAGGAGTTTTGGCAGAGAAGTATGGCTATAAGCTTCAACGATGTATTGGATGGTCGCAAAGGATTGCTGATAAGCGAGGTTGGCGCGAAGTTGATGAAATGATAAGACTGAATCGATTTCCTTTAATTTTAGCACCTGATCATTTGCGACAGCGTGGGGTAATTCTTTGCCGTCGATATAGCGTAAATCACCTGAAACGTAGATCGCCAATCCTTCGTTGAACCAACGCGGTAGTCTCGTCTGCCCAGTGGCGATTCCTGCGAGAACGTGGACTAATTCATGATTGAGAATTATACGCAATTGCTGACTGGGGCGGTGCCATCGCGGTGATTTGACAATAATTTTTTGTTGCGATGGAATTGCTACAGCCTCACCCCAGTGCGGGATGGAAGAATTTGTCAAATGCTGAAAGCCGGATTTGGTAGGTGCAATAAAAACCTGGATCGGTGTCGCAACGTTGGCTTTAATTTCATAATTAATCGAAAAAAAATCTTCAGATAGGATATTGAAAATATTTTGCGCATTTAGGGAATCTTTTCGCTGATAGAGGATACTGAAAGATTCGCCATCCAGGCTTTTCCACGGACTCTGCGACTGCGCCAGGGCAGTAGTGGTTGCAAGCACAAGCACGAGAACGAGCCACAAATAGCGCAGGAATGAATTCATCAGACACCTTTCAAGGCCTGATCAATATCTTGCATCAAGTCATCAATATCTTCAACACCAACCGAAAAACGGATCAATCCATCGCTTAAACCAATTTTCGCTCGCATTTCTACCGGAACGCTGGCATGGGTCATCGAAGCGGGATGGCAAACGAGACTTTCAACGCCACCCAAGCTTTCGGCGAGAGTGAAAACGCGCAATTTCCGCAGTATATTTTGTGCCTTTTCAAAACTGTCAACGATGCAGGTCACCATCCCGGATGAACCGAAATGACCTTCTGGCGTCAAGTGTTGTTTCATGGCAAGGGCATGCTGCGGGTGCGAAGGTAAATCCGGGTATGAAACCGTATGAAAAGCGGGATGTTCCTGCAGAAATTCAGCAATTTTATAAGCATTTTTTGCGTGGGCTTTCATCCGCAAAGGCAGTGTTTTGAGGGATCGCAAGACCAGCCAGGCATCAAATGGTCCGGGCACGGCTCCGACAGCATTTTGCAGAAAGCCGATTTTTTCTGCTAACGTATCTGATTTTACAACGATAATTCCGCCGATCACATCACTGTGTCCGTTGAGGTATTTCGTCGTGCTGTGCAAAACGATATCAGCTCCGAATTCAAGTGGGCGTTGGAAATAGGGACTAAGAAAAGTGTTGTCCACGGCAAGAAGAAGATTGTTTTCGCGGCACATCCTGGCGATCGCGGTCAAATCCGACAAAACCAGCATGGGGTTTGTTGGTGTTTCAACGAAAATCATTTTCGTAGCCGGGGTAATCGCGTCGGCGATTGCTTGCAAATCGCTGGTATCAATCCAACTGAATTTCAGGCCAAATTTTTCCATGATTTGCGTAAAAAATCGATAAGTGCCCCCATAAACATTTTCAGTGGAAATTATGTGATCCCCTGCCTTGAAAAGCTGTGATACTGTGGAGATCGCCGCGAGCCCGCTACTGAATGCAAAACCGTGAGTACCGCTTTCCAGCTCGGCGATGTTTTTTTCCATGGCCTCCCGCGTCGGGTTTTGCGTCCGGCCGTATTCATAGCCGGTGTGTTCTCCCGGGCCGGATTGGGCGTAGGTTGAGTTTTGAAATATTGGTGGAATTACGGCGCCGGTTTTTGCATCTTTTTCCTGTCCTGCATGAATGGCTGCTGTTGCGAATTTCATCGTAAATTGGCTCCTGCAATTATAATTTTATTGCGTACATCGCTAATTGAATATCAAAAAGATAGTTAAATGAATATGGTCTCTGGTTAAGTCGCAATAAATGAAATGATGTCTGATTTTGTAATTATACCACGTAATTCACCATTTTTTTCGATCAAAATGGCTGGATGTTTTTGCGCGAAAAGCGTTTTTGCCTGATTGATTTTATCATGCGCTGAAAGTAAGGGAAATGGTTTATCCATCACTTCTTCCACCAGCCCCTCGATGCGCTCCTGATTTTCAATTAATGAGGCCATGAGAAACCCTTCTTCGATACTCCCAATAGCCTTGCCATCTTCAACTACCGGAAGTTGTGAGATATTATTCTGGTTCATGATTTTAAGGGCATCTCGAATACTGGTTTTCTTAGATACGCTAATTACGGTGGATAGCGTGTCGGATTTTACCTGCAAAATTTCGTCGATTGTGGACTCCACAATATCTAAAAACCGGTTCTCGCGCATCCATTCGTCATTGTAAAATTTTGATAAATAGCGTTCGCCTGCATCAGGTAAAAGTACCACAACAGTTTTATCTTTGGGGATGCGCGCTGCGACATCGAGAGCGACGGCAAGAGCCAGCCCCGCGGATCCGCCAGCCAACACGCCTTCCAGGCGTGCAAGTTTTCGGGCCGCCTGAAAGCATTGTTTATCATTTTTGCTGATAACTTCGTCGATAATACTAAAATCCAGAGTCCCCGGAAGGATGTCTTCCCCAACACCTTCAACTTTATACGGGTGGTCTTTTATTATTTTTTTTGTGTAAAAATATTCTTTTAAGATTGAACCTTCGGGATCGGCGCCAATTATTTTGATGTCCGGATTTTTTTCTTTCAGGTATTTGGCTGTGCCACTAATGGTTCCACCCGTGCCTATTCCGGCAACAAAATAGTCGATTTTACCGCCCGTTTGCTGCCAGAGCTCCGGGCCTGTCGATAAATAGTGCGCTTCCGGATTTTTGGGATTGAAATACTGGTTTGCCAAAATGGAATTCGGGGTTTCCTGCACGATTTTTTTGGCAACGGAATAATAACTCTCCGGGGAATCCGCTGGAACCGCTGTTGGACAGACGATGACTTCGGCGCCGTAAGCTTTGAGCAGGCGTATTTTTTCGTTGCTCATTTTATCGGACATGGTAAAAATCGCTTTGTACCCCTTCACCGCCGCGAAAATAGCCAGGCCAGCGCCAGTGTTTCCGGAGGTTGCTTCAACGATTGTTCCGCCCTTTTTTAGTGACCCGTCTTTTTCTGCAGCTTCGATCATGTTTTGCGCGATACGGTCTTTTACCGAGCCACCGGGATTGAACAGTTCGAGTTTAGCCAAAACACGTGCTTTTATATCGCCGGTCACTTTTGTAAGTTGAATTAAAGGTGTAGAACCAATAGCCTCGAGAATTGAGGGCAAAATTTGGGATTGCATACTTTATGCTCCGTTATAAAAAAATAAAAATTGGATTATCGGATTGGTGGGTTAAACTTATTCAGCTTGATCGATAATTTGATCAACCAGAGCCAGTATAACTTTGCGCACACTTTTATCGTCGTTAATGTTACAAAATGCAAAAACACCTTGTTTATCAATTGGAATACCGGCTTCAAATTCTTTCGGCATTTGTGGCAAGTTATTTTCAACCTGTCCGGCGATCACAACATTGGCCCCATAGCGTGTGGTAAAAAGATCAGCAAATTTTTGTGCCTGCCGAAATGAATTTACATTTCCCCAACGAAAAAGAACGATATAGCCCAATATTTTTCGTGAAATCAGGTCTAAAGATAACTGATCCTTCTCTGGAAATATTCCATAAAAATGGATGAGAAGTTGTTCGTTAATTTTATAGCGTCCAAAGCTTATGTTGTCATTTATAGTTTCCAATGGTTCACAAATTGACTTCAAAAATTGAATTCTATCTTCGTTATCTGCTCCGACAACGGCTATTTCACCAATGCGCATTTCAATTTCCGATTCTTATTTGTGCTGCAATTCTGCGATTAATTTATTTCGCAGCATGATTAGTTCACTTTTATTGAGGCAGATATTTCCCGGATGTGATCGGTATCCGTGCCGCCTGTCCGTTTCGACGCGGCCGTCGCGGCGCCGTTCCGTTTTTCTGCGATCAAAATGGGGAGGCATGTGCGATGCAGCATGTTTTAGTGCCTTGGTAAAAGTGTTCTCAACCCGTTGAGGCGGGCTTTGCTCGACATTTTGATCAATAAATTCTGATACAACGCTCTCTTCGTTTGTTTTTGTAAAAGAGTTTTCAATACCTTTGATGACATCATTTTCATAGAGTTTTTTTAAAATTCGTAACGCTTTCAAATCATCAAACGGACTTTTTTCGATAATATCGATGAAGCGCTTTTTCTCATCGATCATTTCCGCTAATTTTAATTCATCTTTATTTAAATTTTCAATGATTGGAACTACTTTTTGCACAATAGTTTGCAAGGACGGCAGGTCATTTGAAAGTTTTTTCCAGCGGTATTGGCGGGTAATTCCTTCCGATATTAATTCCTGTGTTGTCATGAATATTTTTTTTTCGGTGTGGTGCGGCTGCATTTTGACGGCAAAAAAGCCGGTCTTCCAGGTAAACATACGCAGCAAAGCAGGTTTGGCTTCGAGATCACCCAAAACAGCATTGATGACTTCGCCGTCCGTCACATAAGTAAATCCCTCAACATTATCTGTTCCCAGCTTGATTATTCCGGTTTTTTTACCAACATCCAACGTTTGCAACAAGTCGACAAGCGTCATTTCGGTGAGAGAGCCGTTAAATCCTCCGGTTGTAACCGGCACCTTTTCTTTGGCCAGTTCTGCTTCTTTGAGAAGCGTCTCAAGCCGGACAAGCGTTTCCTCCGGCTCATAGGGTTTATAGAGAAATTCATCAATTTCAAAATTAAAAATTTTCTCTTTTTCTTCGATTGTCCGGGGATTACCCGCTAAAACGACTGGTATAAGGGAATAATTGGCGTTTTTCTTTATTTGTTGAATAAACAATTTGAGATCGAGATCGGGGAGGCGTGTTTCAATGATGATCAAATGCGGGCTGATTTGCTGAACAAGCGGCATTATTTCACCAGCGTTGGACGCAATGCGTACTTCATAGCCTGCGGCAATTAAAGATTGTCGCAACTCGGTGAATTCATGTTCGAAATTATCAGCAATTAAAATTTTTTTTCGCATCAGGCCACTTCTAAAATCGGTAGGGTGTCAATCCGTTTCATGTTCTTCTCGGTCTTTAATAGCAGTATAGTGGCGATGCAGGTCAGATAGAAATGTGGATACATCGTTGATCTGCCCCTGGTTGAGATTAGCGATAAAATCAGATTCGTCCCCGTTGATCAAGTCACGGATTGTTGCCGGGGCTAATGATTTTTTACCCTGGGATTTAAGAAGTGCAATCCCGACAGGGAGTTTGTATTTTTTATTTAGCGCAGAATAAAAGTAGTTTAAATATTCGATTTGTTTTTTGTCTCCAGCCTGGAAAAGCAGTAGGAAACCAGTCAAATTGCTTTGAATTCCATTTAGCAACTTTGTAAATTGCTGTTCCATCGAAATAGCCAGTAATTTAAATGGGCTGCCACCGTCCAACTTGAGGGTTCCAATTGAAATCTGATTGGAATTCTGAGCCTGTGATTGTTCTATGTTGCATATTTTGTTTACCAGGTTGTTGGCATCTGTTTGTGTTGACCCGATGATAACAAAGGTTCCCGGCTGTTTTTTCGCAAATTGGAGGTAATCGAGGAAAATTTGATTTATATTTTTAAAGTCTGTGAAGGAGTTGGCTTCTTTGTTATCATCCTCGGGAAAAATTGAAAGGGGTGAACCATTCTCCGCTTGCGGAGCTGCCGGTAGGTTGGGCGGAATGGTTGCATCTAACAGTTCGTCTGATTGTTCGGTAACATTTCCGTCCAATGTATCGGCTTGCTCAGACCGTGAATCCGTTTCAGAATTTTGGTTCGTTGAAGTTCCAGTAGGATCTTCGTTAAATAAAATCGCTGGAGAAGATGCAGATTCTTTTCCGGCTTTTGAAATAAAACCATAATTACGTTTTGGAAAAGAAAATGAGAGATCTCGCGTTTTTTGTGCCTCTGGCTGTTCTTTTTCCTCGGGATCGGATTCCAATTCGGATGGTTCCACCGCAGTGGATTTGTTGCCCCCATTTAGATGCGGTGTTGATTTATTTAAGTTGTGAGTTTCAGTTAGTTTTGCTTCCGTGACGTCAAGTTCGCGGTCTTTTTTCAGTTCCTGAATTATTTCAAATATATCTGTATCTGGTGCGAAGTCCTTCATATCCATCGGCATCGGCGGGGCGACATATTCCTCAGACTCGTCCGATTCATCCGGTTCTGGTGAAGACGGTTCAGTTTCCGAAATAATACGATCGCTATCAATATCTTCACTGAAATCATCAAATGCAGGAAAGTCCTGAGAAGACAAATGTGGTGATGCCAAATCTTCTGTCTTTGCAGAAGATACATCATCCGGTTTTGTCTGGAGTTCATCTGAACTAAATTGTTCATCTTCTGGTCGATCGAGAGCCTCTTCCGGGTCCTCATCCATGAAACTTACCGCAGGCGATTTGTGGTCATCCGGGATTGGTGGCAGTCCATTTCCCATGGTCGTCGAGAATTCTTCAGTTCCAAGGTGCTCCTGCACCGATTCCACCGGTGGCTCAGGTAACGGCAGTTCTTCGATAGTCTCTTTTCCGATGGAGCCGCCAACTTTTATTTGTGGCGTTTCGTTCTCTTTTCCAGTACCCGGCACAATGAATCCCTGGTTCGATAATTTTACGAGTCGCTCCAGGGTTTTAATATCATCGTAAACACTTTCATCAATTATTTGCTGAATATCCCGTTTTCCATTAATGAGGTTCAGGAATTTAGCTACGTCGCTCGCCAGCTCTTTCTGACTAATTATTTGTTGAAATGATTTGGAAAGAACAAACGTTGTTTCGAGCGAAGGTAGTTTTTTGATCAGGTTTTCGCGTTCTTCGAGCCGCCTAAATCCCTGTAGAAGCAATCCAAGATTGCTCACAGAAATAGAGTCGGCGGTATTTACTTCCCGGAAAGTTATAATGTAGTGACCGCATTTCCAGGGCAACATCTGATAAATTGCTTTTTCAGCTTTGATCATTCCCAGGGATGCATAGACAATGCCCCCGCCCCGAAAGTGAATTTCACCGTTCTTGTTGTTTTCATTGTAAATACTCAAAACGCCACTGCGTCTTTCCATACCGAAATTTTCGATTAATTCAATTACGCTCGATTCTTCCAGTCGGCCGACAACTTTATTTGAGGAATCCATTTCCTCATTTTTAACCCGCTCCAGTCTCCGTAAAATCATCCGAATACGAGCTATAACTTCTTTTACATGAACGGGTTTTATAAGGTAGTCTTTTACACCGCCGCGCAAGGATCGAACACGGTCTTGTAAATCACGCCGATTTGTGAGAAAAACTACCGGAATGTGGGCAGTGGCTGAGTTCTGTTTAATTTTTTGGAGGAATTGAAAACCATCGTAATCGGGCAGGTTTACCTCAGAAAGAATAAGATCTGGCTGGGATGAGTTCAAAATTTCCCAAGCTTTGTCACCGTCTACGGCTGTGTCGATAAGGAAGCCGGAGGCTTCAAAAGTTTCTTTTAATATTTGTAGATTTTTCGGGTCGGCATCTACAACTAAAATTTTCAGATCTTCCATCATTTGTCTGCTATTATCGAACAGTAAGTAGTAAATTTTGAGCTTAAGAGTCCAAATTAAATAAAATTATCAGCCTCAGTCAAGAGAAAAAGGATAACGGTGGTTGAAAGGTATCAGCAGGATGTGATGAATTTTTGATTTTTGAGGAATTTGATCTTATGATTTTTTACATCCGGTGCCAAGTGAATCCGCGAATCTGGCAACTTTTGCAGAAATTGGTTTTTCCAGTTCAGCTTCCAATATTTCGTAATATGTACGAATATTTTTCACGAATTTTTGGCATCTGGAGCAAGAGACAAAGTGCTCTTCAAATACCTGCATAAGCACAGGATTTTTATATGCTTGCAGGAGAATTTTTTCAATGACTTCGGAAGCCGGGCAGTTTATTTGAAAGCGCTTGACTTGGTAAGAAGAATCCATTCAATCACACAAAGATTATGTATGTCCTTTTACACTGCATCCTGCAACAAACATACATAATCTTAACTGTAAAATCAAAGTAAATCTTTGAGATACTCCCGAAACCACTTTTTGGTTAGTTTACCCAAATATTCAAAAATTGTTCGCTCATCGCTGCGATATTGTTTTTGCGTTAATTCAGGCACATATTTTCGCAGGTGACGGTAATAGCTTTCAATCTTTTTATTGTGTGTGATATCGTCGAGTACATCGGCCAATGTCCGGTAATATATTTCGCCTTTTTCCTCGCTAATTTTAAAAGAACGAACATATTGAACTTGTATTTTCGATTTGATTTTGACTAATACATTGCGTTTGGCTTCTTCGATTTCTTTCATGCGAACGTAGTCAAGGGGTGAATCAACTTCGATTTGAGCAACAAGTTTTGATCGTACAACTTCGAAATTGGTATAACGAATGAGACGTGCAATGGCATCGGTTGGCAGGCAGTTTTGAAATTTTTCTTCTTCTGCTGTAACACGGAGCATTTTTCGGATGCTTGTTGATACATGATCTTTTGGTGTATAATCTTCCAAATACAGATCGCGCAACGTCTTTTCAGGAATTGTCGGTTGATCTTTTCTCAAATATTCGTTGTCTGGCGTTTCATCAGGTGAATTGGCATAGACTGTCGTGCAATTATACTCACTTATAGGTTCAAGCACCTCGGGTTGAAAATAAATGTATTCACGGCCCATTTCACGGAAGGTGCCAAAATCATCGGAGTTTTTAACGGCTACCCGAATGTTTCTAATAATTTTGGCACCTTCCGGATCGCGTTCTTTAAAAATGCGGGAAAGCTCTTGTTTCGTCTTTTTGATTGCCAAACGGCGGAGTAAAATGAGGAGTTCTTCATCATTTGGTGCGGGTGTTTCCATTAAATGAGGTTCGAAATACCGCTTGAGCTGGACAAATTCGTTTTCGTCATTTCGCATAAATAGACCTGCCACGCAATCGATGGCCATATCTTCCAGTTCTGAATTTCTCTCGCGTCGCTCCCAACGAATATGTTTGCCAATTACTTCCTGGTACTTTAAATAACTTAAGGAAATTTTTTGCACTAAATTTACAAATTGATAAAGATCGGATTGTGAGTACGTACTGTCGCAGATTTTTGGTATAAGAATACCAAGGTTTGTCTTTTTCATTCGTGCTGTTCTCTGGTTATTGTTGTTACCCCGTGGATTAATTATTGTGAACTTTAGTGCAAACGCTATACCATGTTTCAAATTGGAATAATATTAGGTGGGAAGCAAGGCATGACGAAGGAAATTAGGGGGACTAGTGGCTAATAATTAAAAAGTTGGCTGGTGGGACAGAGTGTTTCAAAGTGAGATTGGTGTGTTGCAGAACAGGGCATTTTATGACAAAAAAAGCCGGAATATAACATATCCGGCTTTCAGGTTTTCGTACAAAATTGAAATCTATTTCATCATCGGTAGGCCATATTTTTTTGCTTTTCGATAAATCGTCGCTCGGCCGATGCCAAGTTTTTTCGCTGTCTGTGATATATTGCCCTCGCATTCCAGCAAAGCCTGTTTGAGAGCCTCTTCTTCAAGTTTTTCAATCCAACTCGACAGGGTTGAATCTTTTTCAATGATGCGTTTTTCTCCGATGGAGCGAATCGAATTGGGGAGGTCTTTGGGGGAAATCTCGTTGGTGCTCGCCATTAAAACGGCACGCTCCATGGCATTTTCCAATTCACGAACATTGCCAGGCCAACTGTAAGATATCAACAATTCCAGAGCATCCGGAGCTATGCCGTCGATGGCTTTTTCTTCCTGCTGTGTATATTTCTCAAGAAAGTGGGCTGCCAGAAGCGGAATGTCTTCTTTGCGTTCACGCAAGGCTGGCAATGTTATTGGAAATACAGATATTCGATAGTACAAATCCTCCCGAAAGGATCCTTTTTTAACGGCATCTTCCAAATCCACATTCGTGGCTGAGATAACACGCACATCCACTTTTACCAGTTCATTGCCTCCAACACGTTCAAATTCCCGTTCCTGCAGTACACGAAGTAGTTTTGATTGCGTCATTTGCGACATTAAACCGATCTCATCGAGGAATATTGTGCCACCATTTGCCGCCTCGAATTTACCCATACGTTTACCTGATGCCCCGGTAAAAGCGCCTTTTTCATGGCCAAACAATTCACTTTCAAGCAGTGAATCCGGGAGAGCTGAACAATTTACCGCAATAAATGGTTTGCTTGAGCGTTTTTTACTTTGAAAATGAATAGCACGAGCGATGAGCTCCTTTCCCGTGCCACTTTCGCCATGTATCAATACAGTAATATTGCTTTCAATTATCTTTTCGAGGGAGCGAAATACTTCCTGCATTTTACCGCTATGCCCGACAATGTTGGCAAAATTGAACCGGCTACGCAATTCACTTCTGAGGTTGTCGACTTCTTTTTGTAAAGAACTGGTCATTATTGCATTTTTAACTGTAACCAACAGACGATCGCTGGCAAAGGGTTTTGAAATAAAGTCGTGTGCACCAAGCTTCATCGACTGTACAGCTTTTTCAATGGAACCATGGGCTGACATCATGACGGCAGGTATTCTTGGATCGAGATCACGAATGCGCTTAAGTGTCTCAATACCATCTATCCCCGGCATTTGAATATCAAGCAGAACGAGGTCGGGTATTTCTTCTCGAATCATCTTCAGGCAGGCCTCGCCACTGCTTGCCGTTTTGATATCGTACAATTTCGTTTTCCGTAAATTAATCTCGATCATTTTAGCGATGTTTTTGTCGTCGTCCACAACGAGGATGGAGTACTTCAGATTGTTACTCACCAGGAAGGCTCCACTTTAAAAAGAGTCCGAAAGTCATTTTTTTAGGGCTGTTAGATTTGTTAAACTGTAAAATAAGTAGAATATAAATGTTTCAATGCAGATTATGGATTGAAAATATTTAAAAAAAACCTCGAATATTATACAAAATTACCTCTCGTCTTGCAAGAAGTATTTGTTTTCCTGAATTTTAACTCCTTGTTTTTAACCGTTATCCGGTGATTTTCTTAGCGAGCAATGTTCCAAAATCCCCTCGATGAAATCCGGTGCAAAACTGGCTTTGTGTTCGGGGATATAAACAGGAAGCTGCCTGAATTTTGAGTTATCTTTCAATTTTACCCAGTCTTTTGCTGTTGTAATTAATAGCTCGGCACCTGAATTGTTAAATTTATTTATCAAAGCAGTCATTTCATGATCTGTGTAGTAATGGTGGTCTTTAAAATCCAAAAATGCGGTTATGTCCGCTTCGTGAAAATCAAGAGTTACTCGCAGTCGGGCCGGTTGCCCAATCCCACAAATTACCATTATCTTCTTGTGTGTGAGAAATGAAATGTCTACGAGTGCCCCGGTTTCCGGGTGCCAAAGCTGCCTGGAGGTAATATCGGCTCTGAAAAAACGACCTTTCGTCTTTTTGCGAAGTTTTTTCAATAAAATTTTCGTGTCATGATTTTGGTTTAAGTACAATATGTTCTGGGCTCTTTTCAAGCTAAATATTCCTTCACGGTAGGGCCCCGCAGGCAGCAGGCTTTTGTTCCGATTGAGGCGGTTTAAATCAATTAATACAATATCCAGATCACGCTGCAATCGTCGGTGTTGAAAACCGTCATCGAGTAAAACAATCGTTGGATTATATTTTTCACATAAAAGTTTGCCGCCTGCAACCCGGTTCTCAGCTACAACGACCGGAATATCCGGCAATTGTGTCGCCAGGAAAAAAGGCTCATCGCCAGCTTGGTGCACATCACAAAGAGGGCCCTCACCATGTGATACTATCAGAATTCCAGATGATTGCCGGCCGTAACCGCGGGATAATATGGCCACACTTGTATTTTTTGATTTTAAAGATTCGGCCAGTGCTAAAATAACCGGTGTTTTACCTGTTCCTCCGACGCTTATATTTCCTACGCTAATAACGTGCGCATCAATCTTATAAGAGCGAAAAACATGATAGTCATACAGTTTATTTCGAATATATGAGATGACAAGCATCACAAAGGAGAGCGGCCAGAAGGCTATACGCCAAATTTTATTCTCGAAAAAAGGCATCGGCAAACTCTTCCAGTTCAATCATTTTTTTCTCAATTTTATTTTTGTATTGTTCAAACTCATCTGCTGAGGTTTTGGCGGGCACAGGAACCGGTTCCCCATAAAGCGCCAGGCAGCGGCTGAACGGCCACCAGATAGTGAATCGGTCCCACGATTTGAAAGTGATTGCTTTTTGCGCGCTGAAAGTGAAAGGTAAAATATAGGCTCCGGCTTTCTGCGCGATTGTTATCGTTCCGGGTTTAAATATATGCCGAGGCCCGGTTGGTCCATCGGGCATTATAGCTCCAGGTGAACCGGAACGCAGCGCCCGAATCATGTCGATCGCTGCCCGCTGCCCGCCGCGGGTGCTCGAGCCACGAACAGTTTTAAAGCCCAGTTGTGTTAATATTCTCGCAATGATTTCCCCATCACGGTGCTGGCTGACCATCGCCACAATTTGTTCATTTTGGTGCAAATAAATTGGAATTAGAATTCGGCCGTGCCAAATACAAAAAATAAACCGTTTATTTTCATGCATCAGCCATTCATAATGTTCACGTCCCTGAACCGTAATGCGCGCAGTTTTCCCCAGCATGCGGATAAAAAAGCTGCCCAGCGTTTGTGTTATGAGAAAAATAATGCGATTTTTTATTGCCGCCATGCCAGCTCCGCAATTAAATTGGCGACTTTTCCTGAAGCTCCGACATCACCTAACTTGGCGCGAACTGTGGAAAGTATTTCTGAAATCTCCTGCCTGCTTTGAGCATCACTCAGTAGGTTTTTTATATAGTTGGCAACAATTTGTGGTTTGAATTCACGTTGAACAAACTCGGGCACAACTTCCTCCCCCGCAACAATGTTGACCAAACCGATATTTTTAAGTTGGATCAGGCGTTTCCCGATGGCGTAGGTCAGAGGCGAAACACGGTAAACGATAGCCATGGGTGTGGCAAAACACCCGGTTTCCAGCGTCGCCGTACCGGAAGCCACCACACAAGCTGTGCTGAATTTCATTATTGAATAAGTTGCATGTTGGATCAGATTTATTGGCAATGCATCAAATTTGTCGATTTGCTCCCGGTAAAATGAATCCGGCAAATTGGGTGATTGCGCGATGACAAATTGAGTCCCCGGCAATCGGTTGGCAACAAGTTGGGAGGTCTCGAGCATATCCGGTAGTAAGCGTTCAACTTCCTGTTTTCTGCTGCCGGGAAGAAGCCCCAGAATTTTATTTTCAGGTTCAAATTTAAGTTTTTGCAGAAAATCCGCTTTGGAAAACTCAGGCCGGAGCCCTTCGAGAAGCGGGTGGCCGACAAAAGTTGTGGGCAATCCGGCATCCTGAAATAACGAAACTTCGAAGGGAAAAACGACTGCAAGGTGATCGATGAGGTGGGCCATTTGTTTGATACGGCTTTTATGCCACGCCCAAACTTGCGGGGCAATGTACCAGAGAATCGGGATGTCGTATTTTTTTAATATTTTAGCCAATCGCAGGTTAAATCCCGGATAATCGATGAGCACCGCGCAGGCCGGTTTTCTGAGCTGGATTTCTTTCTCCAGGCGGCGGAAAACACGGTGTAAAAACGGCAAGTGCCGGATAACTTCAGTGAATCCGAGGATTGCCATTTGCTTGGTGTTGTAGAGCTGTTCCATTCCTTCGGCGGCCATTAATTGACCGCCGATCCCAAAAATTTCTGGTTCAGCGTAGTTTTTTTTGAGGGCCTGAAGTACGCGTGAGCCATGTAAATCGCCGGAGACTTCTCCGGCGATAAAAAGAATGGGGTTGCGTTTTTCTTTTTTCACTTTTTAAATTTGATTTTTAGATATTATATCTGTGATCTGGCTGGCTATTTTAAGTGCCCGGCTGCCGTCGAGTGCGGTTACGTGAGGGGTGGAATTATCTTGAATCGAATTAACAAATGTTTGCAGCTCCATTTGCAACGCATTACCTTCCGGCGCTGTCAATCGTTCATATTGAATGTGCCGAGTTTTTTCGCCTTCGAGGGTGCCCATTATCATAGCTGAATTTTCGGCCGATAGCTGGCTGTCGGCGACAAGTTGAAACCTCTCGGTAATACCCTGCAAGAAGTCGATTGAAATATAATTATCTCTTTCAAAAACACGCATTTTGCGCATTTGTTTCTGGCTGATCCGGCTGGCGGTCACATTAGCCACGCAACCATTCTCGAAGGTGATTCGCGCATTGGCGATGTCCACTTCTGTGGAAATAACGGCGACACCGTTGGCATCGATTTTTTTGACCGGGCTGTCCACCAAACTTAAAATTATATCGATATCGTGAATCATTAGGTCGAGCACGACGGCGACATCAGTTCCGCGTGGATTAAAAGTCGAAAGCCGGTGCGACTCGATAAATTTTGGTGCGACTTCGATGGTGTTCAAGGCGCGCATAGCCTGGTTGAAACGTTCAATATGTCCAACTTGAATGAGCAGGTCTTTTTTGTCAGCTAATTCAATTAGAGCCTGGGCCTGTTCGATGGTCGTGGTAATCGGTTTTTCAATAAACAGGTGTTTTCCGGCCTGCAATGCAGCGTGTGCGGCCTCAAAATGGTATGTAGTCGGAACAACGATATTGATGGCATCAACTTCATTTATCATCGATTCGTAGTCGGGGAAAACATGGCAGCCGGCCTCTTCTGCGACTTCAAAAGCCCGATTTTGATCGACGTCATAAATACCGGCAAGCTCAGCATTTTCAACCTGTTTGAATAATATCGTATGCAAGCGGCCGAGATGCCCTGTGCCCAAAACACCTACCTTTATTTTTTTCATTTGAGTGCTCCGAAATTAGAATTGTATTTGTGGGGAATAATCCCGGTTCGCTTTTAAGAAATTGCGCCAATTCAACATTAAGTAAAACAGATTTATTGGGGGCTATTCTGTGCAGTAAAATTAGTGAGCGCTTATTAAAAACTCAAGTTGCTGAATCGTGAATTTTAGCGGTAAATATACTGTTTCACACGGCGAGACGCAACCGATTTATCCGGTCGAAAATACCCTTAAAAATATAAAAGCCCGACAGTTCAAAACGGCCGGGCTTAATTGGAAAAATAGTTCGCATTATAATTCTTTAATTTCGACGTTGCCACCTGAAGTACGGAGATACATCTCTGGTCCACCACCATTAATTTTTGCGTCCAGAGAATTGCGTTTAATCGTCCCGCGAACAGTTACCGGGAATTCTGTGCGAACCCGTCCACCGCTGGTGTGGGCGTCGAGGTCCACTTTAATATCAGATGCGAGATAAACGATGACACTGCCTCCGGATGTGGATAACCGGCAATCATCCTTTGGTTGTTCAGCGATTTTAGCCCGCACACTGCCACCGGAGGTTGAGGCGTCGATCGATCCGAAAACTTCATCGACTCGAATGCTTCCACCCGATGTTCGGGCATAAACGGAACCTTTTGCCCGATCGATTGAAATAGAGCCGCCTGATGTTTTTGCCGTAACTTCGCCGTTAACATCGCCGATTGAAATGCTGCCGCCGGATGTTTTGATTTCGGCATTGCCCTCACAGCCATCGAGCGTAATGCTGCCGCCCGACGTTCTGCCGGTTACTTCGCCTTTGATATCGCCAAAATTCAGGCTGCCACCCGATGTTTTGCAGAATACATCGCCTTTTATATCTTCCACTTCGATGCTGCCACCGGATGTTTTTGCCTCAATATTGTATTCCCGGGGAACGACAATCACATACCGGATGCGAATTTTGTTATGCCTGTTTCCGAAAAATCCTGAGCTTTTTCTGAGAAATTCACCAATTATTTCAACATCATTGCCGCGCTGATTAAAACGAACTTCAAAATCTTTGAGATCATCGTCATCTCCCCAACGCGAATCTTTGTACACCGTAACTTCAACAACATCCCGGTCTGTCGTGCTAATCTCGACAGACCCTTTGTCTGATTCGAGAAGGAGTTTACCGCCCGGTTGCACATTAAACTTTTTCTCAATAGTGTCTTTGGAACCCGCATTCACTGACGAAACAAACAGGGCCAGCAAAAGGAAGAATCCAAAGCGAAGCACAATTTTTTTTGAAATTAATCGTTCCATTTTTCCCTCATTTTTTTATTGGTAATTGTCTGGATTCATCTTTATTACCCCAAATATCCGAAAAAGTTACTTGGCTTTTTTAATCGAAATATCGCCGTTGGATGTACTCAAAAATATTGTATCACCACCACCGTTTATTTCGCCTTCACTGACCAGTGCAGCCCGCTGGTTTACTTTTGTTGTCGATTTTGTCAACGGGAAATCACTGAAAATATCGTGCCGTTTCCAGGTGCGCCGATTGCGATCCAGGCGGATTTCTGCCCGAATGGTGGCCGGCAATTTTTCTGGAATACTTAGTATTATATCCCCACTTGCTGTATTTAAATCAATAAAATGCGGTTTGGAAAAATCGCGTAAAGTCATTTCAACGTCGATGTTGCCACCCATTGTTTTGGCCAAAACCGGTGCCCGTACATCTTTTAATTCGATTTCGCCTCCGGAGGTCGAGAGATCGCATTCACCAAACAATTTTTTCCCATCGATATCCCCACCGCTGGTATAGCCCTGAACCTGACCCGCTGTGTTGGTCAGCGAGATATTTCCCCCGGACGTGCGAATTTTAAGGTCTTTCTCGCAGTTCTCAGCCCGGATCGAACCACCTGATGTCCGGCCATTAATTTCACCTTTGGCATTTTTAATTAATAAATCGCCACCGGATGTGCGGATTCGGGCTTGCTGCGTCGTATTGTTAAGTTCAATATAACCACCGGAAGTTGCCGCTTCAATTTCACCGTCGATACCGTTTAATTCTATATTGCCACCCGCTGTGTTTATTTCGACGGATGCTCTGATGGAAGTGAGCTCGACGTCGCCCCCGGAAGTCCGCGCGTCGATAATTCCGTTGCATCGTGAAATGCGAATATCGCCGCCGGTTGTGTTAATATCTGATTTACCCTCCACATCCGAAACTTCAATTTCACCGCTACTCGTTTTTAATTTGATGTTGTATCTGTTGGGTACTTTAATTGTAAAAGATCGAAACACGCCATGTCCACCACCGCGGCGCTGCACGATGATGTTCGGACCATCCTGTTCATAATTGGCTTTGCTGCGCTCCAGAATTCGCCTGGCTTCTTCCTGCGTGTAAACATCCATGCGCAAGGTTTCTTCAATACGAACTTCCTGTTTTTCCCATCCGCTAATGTTAAAGCGACCATTGGAGACCCGGATATTCAGTTGGCCGTCGAATTTTACATCGAATTGGTTTCTTATCTTGGCGCGAAAAGAACCGTCCTGCTGCGTGATTTCCTGCCCGGAAGCCAGGGAAATGAATAATATCATGCCCGAGAATATGGCAGTGTAGCGTTTTTTTATCTGCATTTTAGTCCTCTCTTCGAAGCGGAGTGCTATCGGTATTTTTCAGCTCTTCAAGCAATTTTTCTGCTCGATATTTTATAAATGTTGATGAATCATTTTTCGCGGCTGTCAGTAATTCACCAAGTTCGTGAGGTGGGTTTTCGCGTTCGGTGATTGTTCGGAACGCAGCAATGCGCAAAGCATTGTCCTGATCAAATAAAAGTACATGTTGCAGCACATTTTTTAAATCTTCGCTCCAGGGCAGCACTTTAAATATTTTTAAAACCTGCAGTCGAAGACCGAGATTGCTTTCCTGTGTCAAAAGTTGACTCAAAACCTCCATATAGCTGGCATCGAGCGAATTGGGTTCAGCCTGGGCGAAAGCATTCACAGTTTTGATGGCATTCAAGCGAACGGAGTAATCTTCAGCGTCAAGCATGGCGTGCTGCAGCAAGGCGTGTACATTTTGATCGGTCATCGCACCCTGCAACCGGATATCGTTAATTGTGTTGTAAGTTATTTCTACTTTGCCGGTCGATGCATTGTAATTGATCTTGTCAATTCCTAACATGGATGGTTCAACAAGGGTATTGTCGATGGCGATATCCTGCTGCGCTGAAAGCAGCGCGAAAAAATCCTGGCTTGGTTTAACAGTGAGCACATTCTCAGTGGATTTTCCAACAAAAAAACCGAGTGCGAGAAGCAGAGCGGCAAATCCCAACTGGAAAACCGGGCGTGGTGAAACAAAAGTAAAAAGCCCATTTTTCAGCCATTCTCTCTTCTCTGATTTCTCTTTTATTTTCAGTGAAACTATATTTCGTAAAAGAGAAAGAGTTTCATCGTCCGGTTCCAATGCGGGTTGTTGCGGGAATCGGCCGAGTACGCGTTGGGTTTCCTGAAATTCGACCTGGCATTTCGGACAAATTTTTATATGGGCGTCCAACTCAGCTCTATTTACCTCGCTTAATTCGTTGTAAAAATAAAGCGGGATATTTTCACTATATTTTTTGCAGGGGGTCATTTTTCTGCCTGTGCTTTACTAATTTATTAAATATTTTCATTATAAAGTTTTTTAAAATGCACCTTGAGTTTTTGTGTGGCGCGGAACAATTGATTTTTTACAGTCCCTTCTGCGCAGGAAAGCGCTGCCGATATTTCCTTAATTTTTAATCCGTGACAGTGTCTCATCACAAAAATCGTCCGCTGTTTGGCGGGCAAATCTTCAAGGGCGCTGTTCAGCTGGCTGTTAATTTCACTTGAGACAGCCAGTCTCTCGGGATCGGGTGCGGCGTTTGAGCTCAACCCATCATCCCATGCGTCATTGCTGTTATCTTTTGAAGAAATATCGAACCATTTCCAGCGCTGTTTTTGGCGCAAGCGATTTATCGAGAGATTGATGACGATGCGATTAAGCCAGGCGGCAAAAGGGCCTTCGAAAGAAAAACTGGATAATTTGGACCAGGCGCGTAAAAATACCTCCTGATAAATATCCTGTGCATCGTGGACGTTTCCCACGACACTGTACGCAAGTTGGTAAACGCGGCGATCGTGCAACGCAACAAGTTTCTCGAACGCCTGGCGATTGCCGCTCTGCGCGCTTTTAACGAGTTGTATTTCAAAATTTTCCATTCTGCTTTCTGCCATCACTTTTTATGACAACGAAATGAAGAAATGGTTTGCGGATTTTTAACTGGTTCCCAGGTAATTTTCATATTATTTAGATTTCAGGCTAAAATCAAACTTGAATTAATCTGTAGCGAATATGTGTTGTATCGATAGTGGGAACAATTGATTGTAGGTTAGAAAAAAAAAGTTATATTGCCACTTGATATTTATTCTTTGCACAAGTTATCAACATTGATATACGCTGGCTTTGTGATGTCAGCTGCGTGTTAAGTTGAAATTTTCCAATTGAACTTCAATCAATATTGATCCTGTGGACACGGCTTTCTGGAAAAAACTGAAATCACAAGTTATCCACACAAGTGGTTTGTTTTCGTACAGTCTTTAGAGTTACAATAGTGTTTCATAATTTAATCAGCCTCGAATTTGATTTTGGTATTTTTACATGATTAAAAATAGTTTGAGCTCAAAATTATTCAAAACAGCATGAGACAGGTTCAAAAAATTTATTTTAAAAGATAGCAACTTTTGTTTTTAGCACATAATATTTTTCATCTCACAACTTATCCACATGTAAATCAGGCAGGTAAAGTATCGATGCGCCGTATAAAAGAATTTGACGATTCCCTGGAAATTTCATATCCTTGCGTCTGGCAATATAAAATAATTGGCAATAACGCAGACGTCCTGCGTGATTCGGTTGAAAATGTTATCAACACAGAAAAATTTATGCTTTCGGTTTCGAACAAAAGCTCAAAAGGCAAGTTTGTTAGTTATAATTTAGCCGTTACAGTTGAAAGCAATGAACACAGGCTCGAACTCTTTGATCGTTTAAAAAAAATAAAAGAAGTTAAGATGATTCTCTAATATACAATTCAAATTTACCCGCCCTAATCCAATTTTAACTACACATAATTAAATACGATAAACTCACTCAAAAGCGATGAGATAAAATATGTCTCCTTTTTTTACAAATGATGCCGTGATTCTCGGAATCCTGCTCCTGATTTTAGCGTTTATTTTTCAAACTTCCGGAAGTTCAAACCCATTTTGGAAAAAATTTTACACTTACATCCCGGCACTTTTATTGTGCTATTTTATTCCATCGCTTCTCCATACTTTTAATCTCGTAGATCCTGAGAAAACAAAGTTGTATTTTGTTTCATCGCGCTATTTGCTTCCCGCAAGTTTGGTTCTTCTCACTTTGAGTATCGACTTAAAAAAAGTTATTGGATTGGGGCCGAAAGCCTTGATCATGTTTTTTTCAGCAACGGTGGGCATCATTATTGGCGGACCGCTGGCGATCCTCATAATTTCTACTTTTGCACCCGAAATAGTCGGCGGACAGGGGCCGGATGCCATTTGGCGCGGATTGACAACAATTGCAGGCAGCTGGATTGGTGGTGGCGCCAATCAGACAGCGATGAAAGAAGTTTTTGAAGTGGGTGATAATATTTTTTCAGCTATGATTACTGTCGATGTGCTGGTCGCAAATTTCTGGATGGCATTTTTACTTTATGGCGCCGGTGTTTCGAAGCAGTTGGACAAGTGGCTTAAAAGCGATACGTCAGCCATCGAAGAAGTTCAGAAAAAAGTGGAGGCCTATCGTGCAAGTATTGCCCGGATCCCGACCTTGTCGGATCTAACAAATGTGATCGCCGTTGGATTCGGAGTTACCGCAGTCGCCCATTATTTTGCCGATTTAATCGCGCCCTGGATATCGCTGCATGCACCGCATTTAAAAATGTACAGTTTAACTTCAAATTTTTTCTGGATTGTCGTCATTGCAACGACGGGAGGATTAATTCTTTCATTTACTCGTTTAAGGCTGCTTGAGGGGGTTGGTGCGTCCCGAATCGGCAGTTTCCTGCTCTATGTGCTCGTTGCTTCCATCGGTTTGAAAATGAATGTTTTAGCTATAGTTGAAAGACCCGGGTTGTTTTTGGTGGCCGGAATTTGGATGTTGACGCACGTTATCGTTTTACTGGTTGTTGGAAAACTGATAAAAGCGCCATTTTTTTTCATTGCGGTCGGGAGTCAGGCCAATATCGGCGGCGCCGCATCGGCGCCAATTGTGGCTTCAGCTTTCCACCCATCCCTGGCCCCAATCGGGGTTTTGCTGGCTGTCTTGGGTTATGCGCTTGGCACGTATTGCGCCTGGATTTGCGGCATTTTAATGTCGATAGTGGCCCCTGCTTAAGCTGCGTTAATTCTGTTTAGCTTTAGTGAATCCCGGATGAACGGGAATCGATTTCGTCATAAAAATCCCCCTGCTGTTCTGCGTCGGTAATCTGGCCAAAATACGTTCGTAAATATTCTTTGATAATTTTGCGGACAAATGGAAACAACAGGGAAAAGCCGATTAAATCGGTTATCAATCCCGGCGTCAGGAGGACAATACCACCGATCAAAATCAATAACCCATCAAGCATTTGCGATGCCGGCATTCTTCCTTCAGCGAGTTCCTGTTGAATTTTATTGTAGGTATTGATGCCCTGTTTTCGGGCTAAAAAAGCCCCCAAAATTCCGGTCAGCACGACGAGCCAGAGTGTTGGCCAGAAGCCAAAAACTTCGCCGAGTTTAATAAGAATTGAAATTTCGATCAGCGGCATGGCTATAAAAAGTACCATGAGTTTCAATAGCATTTTTTTCTCCGGAATTAAATATTTCTATGTAAAACTTACATTACTTTTATGATGGACAGTTTGTTGTTCATTTCTTCAGAATTGAACTTCTGTAACACATTCTCTGAGCTGGTAATCGCAACCAGGCCATTTTCTTTAAACGATTCCAGCGCTTCACCGAATTGGATAAAAGCGTTCGCATCCGTACCAAGAATTTCATCACGGATGTTTTGCAATTTTTCATCAGTTGTGCCTGTAAGATACCGGAAAAGTGAGGCGCCTCCCTTGGCATCTGCCAGCATATATGAATCGATATCCCCAATCGTTCCAATTATACTTTTTGTCAACTCATCTTTGTTAATTTTCGTTTCCTGAAGAAATGAGGCCGTATCATCAAAAATCTTTAGCGTCTCTTTTAGATTTGGATCGCGATAAGAGAGAAAAGCCAGCAAACCGGTGCGACGATTAAAATGACAAAAAGCGCCGTAAGCCCCACCGTGCACGCGGACACGATCCCAGAGCCAGGTCGTGCGTAAATATTTACTTATTACGAAAATTGAGCCGTGAAATTCATACCCGTGCTCATAAATATTCATTCCTTTACCGACAAAATTGACTTGGGTCGGAACTGAGAGCCCGGTGTGAATTCCATTTTTTGTGAAACTCCAATCCTGTTTTTCACTTTTTCGGGCAGGTAAGGTGGAAATAAATGTGCTTATCCGGGGCTCGATTTGCAGCCAGTTTTTCGAATCGACCGTACAATTGCATATCAGGTTTTTGCGGGAGATGAGTGTGCTTCGCAGCATTTCAAAATCAGCCTGCATCGATTGCCAATCCTGTTCGATGCGCTTCTCTAAATTGCGCAGGAAAAATAAATAAGAAAGACTATTCATCTTTTCGCTGATCCAGCCAGCTTTTGAGAATGCGGCGGCAAGCTGGGACTGAGCGAGGCTGTGGCCGCTTACTGCGAGGCTGTTTTCGAAAGCTGATTTTGCATCGAGCACAATTTGTTTGATTCTGTCGCGATTGTCGAGCCGGGCCGTGGTCAGAATTTCATGCAAAAGAGCGAGCATTTCGTCAACTTGATTTACCATGGCTTTCCCTTTGATGAATAGCCACGACGTGGTAGAATGTCCATCCTCAATTGTGCTGTTTAGTGTGCTGCGCCACAGGCCACCCGTATATTTGCCAATGCGTTGTGTGAGTTCGATCTGATCAAATTTTTCCGTACCGGTTTCTAACAACGCACGACCAAAAATAAGAACATATGGCAGCATTTTCTCGGGCACTTTATTCAAATTAAATCCAAGCTCGAGATACAAAATTCCGTTGGTAAACAAATCGTGATAAACAATTTCCGTTTCCGGCACTTTTAAAACTTCAATTGGCAACGGAGTATGTTTTGGCTCCAGATCCTGCAATCCGAGGCGTGGAATTTTTGCCAGATCTTCAGGATTATCCGGCCGGTTTTGTTTTTCTTGCAGAAGCGCTGTTTCTTTAATTATAACATCGATTTCATTCCTGGTAAGATTGTTTTTAATCTCGCTTAGCTTGCGGTGTTCGTCATCCTGCCTTTTGGCCTCCAGGGATTCATCCGGCTCAAAAATCAGAGTTGTGCGATGGGAATTATTAATAAACGCTGTTTCGATTATTGATTCGAAAAATCTTGGATTTTCAGATAACGAGGATTTTAATTTTGCCAGCGGCTTCTCATAAGCCAGCGCGTCGATGGGATTCGCATCGTGCAGCCAGATAGTTAGCGCATCGATCATCATCGACAGTCCGCGCGGATACGATCCGGTATTGTTTTCCCGCAGACTGAATTCGATGGTATTTAAAGAAGCGTCGATGGTGTTTTTTTCGATGCCATTTTGTGCCAGATTTTTCAAAGTATCAAGAATGAGGGCTTCCACTTTGTCCCCATCGTTCGGTTTAATGTCGCGTAGCCCGATGGAATAGTTCATCTGCCTCAAATCGCCGTCGAGCCCGTGCCCGGAAAGATCGGAGCCGAGCCCAGAATCGATGAGCGCTTTTCGCAACGGCGAAGCGGGTGTGCCGATGAGAATATGATCGAGAAGAATGTATTTCAAACGGTCGAATGTTTCGAGGGAATCGCTAATGAGAAAGTTGACGCTAACAACACCTTTTTGCGCATCGCCAAGGTCTTTTCCGGCAAAATATTTATGCTTCGTTTTAACGGTCTGTTTGAATCTTTTCTGCAACGCAATTGATGAATCGACGGTTCTGGAAGTAAAATCGTTGAGATATTCGTTTAACACCGAAAAACGTTTTTCCGGATTATCATCACCATAAAAATAGATGAATGCATTTGACGGGTGGTAGTAGGTTTTATGAAAATCGATGAACTCGTCAAAAGTCAATTCGGGAATAGCCTCCGGGTGGCCGCCGGATTCGACCCCATAGGCGGTGTCCGGAAAGAGTGAATGCTGACTTTTCTCGGCGATTATTCGCGTTGGCGAGCTGTACGCACCCTTCATTTCATTGAAAACCACTCCTTTATAAACAAGCGGCTCCTCCGGGTTTTGCAGCTCGTAGTGCCACCCTTCCTGTCTTAAAACATCTTCGTTCAGTCGTGGATAAAACACCGCATCCAGATAAACATCGACGAGATTATAGAAGTCATGCAAATTGGTGCTGGCAATCGGATAACAGGTTTTATCCGGGTAAGTGAAAGCATTGAGGAATGTATTGAGAGAGCCTTTAATCAGCTCAACGAACGGCTCTTTTACGGGATATTTCCGCGAACCACAGAGGACCGAATGCTCCATTATGTGGGCGATGCCGTTGGAAGATTTGGGTGGTGTGCGGAAATTGATCCCAAAAACTTTATTTTCATCCTTATTGCTGACAGACAAAAACCGGGCGCCGCTTTTAGAATGGTGAAAATAGGAAACCTCGCTGTCAATTTCAGCGATCTTACTGCGCTCAACGAGTTCAAATCCGTTTGTAGTTGCCATAAAATCCTCAATATAAAATTGTGTTACTTACCGGGCAGATAACAGAAAACAATTATTGCTTTATTTTTATTCACAGGATTAAAAAAATATGCCGCGTTAGCGCGGATAAAATAGTCTTTTTCTTTTAAAATTTCAAGTGATCGCTTTTTCATTCATTGTAGAGATAAAAAAAAGCGGATCCGCATCTTCACGAATCCGCTTTTAATCCTTTGGGGGCGTGTAGATTATAATGAAAACCACCGGTTGTATTTTACAAGAAATATATTTTCCGAAGTGGCTGAAAAGAGATCGGATAAATCATCCCGGTATGAAAAGCGACCGTGCGAATCATCACCAAAACGTGATTGTGACCACACGACAAAAATCGTCGAGCCCGGATTGTATTCCCAGCGCAGAACCAGATTTGATTTAAACTCACGAAAATTGAAGCCACTACCGTAAGCAGTATCAGCGCTGCCATCATCATCCAGATCGATATCAAATTCGTGAGTACTCGAATTATGAACACTTTGTGCATCTGTATATTCAACATAGCGATCTTCCAATTTTTTGGCCCGGGATGACACAACTTTTTTATAGTTCGAATATTTTCCTGAGGAAATATAGGGCTGACCATAATATTGAATTGAAAGATTTGGTGTAATGCTGTAATCCAATCTAAGGACTAAATAGGATGTTTTTCTTTGGAGACGCGCTAAAATATATTCAGCTCCATCAGTGATTTCTTCAGTTCCCCGGTATTGAAAATCATTGTCGCTGATCGTGTAAAATGGTTGCATTGAAATCGAGAGAGTATTTATTGGTTTGTAAATAATATCGAGGTGCGTACTCCACCTTTTGGTGAATCCATCATCGGAGCGAGTTCCGTTTAAGCCACCACCGAGCTGGAGTTTTTTTCGGGAATCCGTCAGCAGATGGGACCAAGTACGCCATTCTCCTTCGGTGCGAAACGAGGGGCCACCACGAAGATTGCTGGCTGAAAGCCGTTCGCCATTTCTGGCTATACCATAATTAAAGCGCCAATAATTGGTGAATTGCCCCCACCCGTTGATGTTACCGCCGGATGAAAGGCGGTCACCGCCAAAATTCCAGGTTGTCCACTGGTTTAAATTGAGTCCGAGATTGCGAAAAAATGCAACTGGATTATTAATGCGATAGCCAACCCAGACATATTGCATCGATGTGTCTCCGGTACGGAGGAAGCCGATATCGTTTAAATCAAGGCCCGGTGAGCGCACAGTATTGCCGATAGCGTACATCCAGTTGCCATTGCCACTTTTTCCAAAATCGAGGGTGGCAGAATATCCACTGAGTGCTGTGCGGGAAGAATCGACTTCAATGTAATCAGCATCCGGGCGTTGATAATAGTGCCGCGAATTGGTCTGCAGGTCGAGAATAGCTTCTTTGTCCCCACGAACGGAGCTAAATGCCGTCTTAAAATTGAGATAATAGGTTTTATCTTTCCATTGGTGCATCAGGTCAAAGCCTCCCGTGTAAGCTGCTTTGGGGAGAATTTTCAAGTGAGATACGGATAAGTTTCGATTCGTCGAGGTGACCATTGCACCGATTATCGTATTTCCCTGCTTGAAATCTTTTTGCAAGCGGCCGACAAAATAATTGGTCTGCGGCTCCACAGCAACTTTCCGGCGATTGCCGTTGAGATCAATTTCTACGTTTTCTTCCTGGGTCAACGCGTTGAAAATGCCGAGAGAAATTCCGCTCTTGGTTTTTCCGGTTATTTTGGCTGCGGCAAGAATCGATGAATTTTGTGGGCGGTCGACAAATTCACCTTCCGCTTCTTCGTAATAATATTGCGGTGAACGGCCAATCCGGCGGGTATAAAATAGCTGGTCGCTGGAAAAGCTGCCGTCGCCGGCGGTTAAGGTGAACCGGAGAATATCCTGTCCTTCAATAAAAAAGGGCCGTTTTTCCTCGAAAAAGGTTTCAAAAGCCGTGAGATTGAGCTCGGACGGATCGGCTTCGACTTGACCAAAATCAGGATTTATTGTAAAATCGAGGGTAAGATCGCTGGTAACGCCCATTTTGCCATCGATTCCACCACCCAGTTTCCAGCTTCGACCTGTGCTAAAAGGATCGCTGACAACTTTTTCTGTTTGATCGAGTTGACCGACGGTGTAGGGGAGGAGTTCGACGCGACGTGACGCTTTAATGCCTTTAATGCCCCGCAATTCACCGTATAGGCTGACGTAACCGGCAGCGGTTCGGGGAATATGTTGCCATGTTGATCTTTCATCTTTACGAAATATACGCCTCTGTAATTGCATGCCCCAAACATGCTCATCTTTTTCACCAAAACGCAGTTGGCTAAAGGGAATACGCATTTCAGCTGTCCAGCCTTTTGCATCGATTTTTACCTCGGTAAACCAAATTGGATTCCAGTTTGCATCAACATTTTGTCCGTCTTTGGTAATGGCCTCATCGCCTTTGACCCCGGCAGCATTTACATTAAACGAAAAAGCCGTTCGTTGATCGTGGTAGGTATCGAGAGCTAATTCGACCCAGTCTCCTGCAAATTCGTCGCGACGGGTAACCCGGGCTTCAACTTTTTCCGGGTCCTGGTCAAACGCACGGATAGCAACGTAGAGATTTTTATCGTCATACAGCACTTTGAATGCCGTTTTAAAGGTAGGTTTACTGCCGTCATCCGGTGTGTATTGAATAAAATCTGTGCCCCAATCGACTTTTTGCCAGATTGGATCCGTGAGTTTGCCATCGATAACGGGGGGTTGCGGATTGATGCGGGCGGTTGTGTAGACGCGTTTGGTGGCACTGTTGTCATTGGCCAGGATGGGGCAGGTAACAAGAAAACTAATGAATAGAACTCGCTGTAAATTTAGCTTCACCACTCTCTCCTCAGGTGCACTGGGTTCTTAAATTTTTAAAATTTAACAGAATGAAAAAAAATTGAATTCCCACTTAATTTGACAGCACAAAAGTGGAAAACGTTTCCATAATTTTTATTTATCGATAATATCGCTTGCGGGTTGCCTTTTTTTCTCATAAAATACTACATGAGTGAAAAGAGTCCCCGTAAATTTTTTAGCGTTATCGCCGGCAATATCGGTGTCGGAAAAACCACCTTTACCCGGTATCTCTGTTCTCAGCTTCACTGGCACGCGTTTTATGAAAATTTTGCTGATAATCCCTATTTAAAAAGTTTTTATAATGATATGCAGCGCTGGGCATTTCAATCGCAAGTCTTTTTTCTGAAAGAACGATTAAAAGATTTGGAGCAAATTAATCACATCAAGATACCGTGCGTACAAGACCGCTCAATCTTTGAGGACGCGGAAATATTTGCCCGCAATCTCTATGAGCGTCAGATGATGAGTGAAACAGATTATCGCGTTTATCATGATTTATACAAGCGTATTTCCGCTTTTCTACCGAAACCTGATTTGCTCATTTATTTGCGTGCTTCAACCTGGACTTTGATCAGCCGGATTCGAAAACGCGGTCGTGAATTTGAGCAGGATATCGATGCTGAATATCTCATGCAACTGAACACGTTATATGAAAAATGGGTCCGAAGTTTTTCACAAAATTGTGAAACTTTGATAATTGATACCGACGATTTTCATATGTACGAGAACAAGCAATGGCTTGATGGCTTGGTCAAAGAAATAGCCAGCCGTGCAGGAAATAAAAAAGCCTCAGATGGGATATGACCACCGAGGCTTTGGTGTTTATAATTCGGGGGAATTGATATTTATCTGACTTCAATTAATCCAGATATAAATGAGGGGAAGAATGACGCCTGCTGCAGTGAGCCATTTCCCACGTCCTGAAAGTCCTTTTTCTCCTTTGATCATAATAATGCCTGAAATTGCCAGCACGATGAGCGCCACGGCGAAAATATCAGCAACCAGCGTCCAGCTGCCCCGAAACGAATTTAAATGCAACGCATTCATTTCGATGAGTCCACGTCGTGGGCTGACTTTTTCATAAACGATTTCCCCTGTTTTGACATTGAGCATTACCGAACGTTGTTTCTCAAGAAATATTTGCAATTGATCCGGCGACACCGGAAAAGTTTTGTGAGCTGGTTCTGTTTCCCCGATGGACTTGAGTACATTTTCGATTTGGGCTGGTGTGACATCGGTTGAAATATCAGCGATTGGATCAACATTTAATGTCATTTTTTCAACAGAATAATTGGAATTCCAATCGTGCACATGATTGACCGCAAATCCTGAAATTGCATAAACCAGGGTGAGACCGAAGGCGATATAACCCAAATCCCGGTGGATAATTCGGTTCCATTTTCTCCATTTCATTTCGAAATAACAGCTCCCAGTCCTTTAATCTGATAATAAGTTTCTCCGCCGGTAACAGTCGATTCGTCGAAATCTTCGCCGTTTTCCTCAGCTTGATGCTTTTTCATATTGATGACTTGTTCTTTAGTGAGTTCGAATTTTTGCAATTCGCCTTCCACGACAGCATTTTTACCTTTGGCTGTCATCGGAAATACAATTTCGCCATCTTTCACTTTAATGCGAATTTTTTGAAATTCAACATCGCTGGCAAGATTGATCCAGCACCCACGCTTGGCACAAACATCGAGAATGATGCCCTCAACCAACACTTTTTTGCCGATAAATTTTTCCGGGTTCTTGAGAATTTTTGAAATTTTTGTCGTATCCGTAAGCGAGATATTTTTGCCAAATTTATCCCCTTCGCTGGCCCAGCTCGTCGCACCACACAATAAGAAAATTAATGCAGCACCAATCAATTTCTTTTTCATCACAGCTCCTTTGAAAATTGAAACCATTAAATTATATAATGTGAGAACAATAATACTTAATTATTTTCGACTAGGCAATATTAAAAAAGAGTAAATTTCGATTTTTATCAGAGGAGAGTCACCTGTTTAATTCCTGGTGATTAAAAGTGGATTATCGGGGAAATCTTTTTTGCCGTTTCACCTCGTTCAGCAGTTTTGTCAAACCGTATTTTTTGTAACCAGCCAGCGCTTTGCGAAATCCAGCTCCATAAATTCTGTCCTGCCCCTCTTTCATTTTTTTAATGCGAAAGCGAGAAATTTCCGAGTTTTGTGATCGCAACCACAAATATTCGAATAGTTCACACAGTCCTTCTTCCACTTGCAGATCGAGATGGGGGTAATTGTTGAGAAATAACCAGGCATGTCCAAATTCATGGGCGAGAATCGAAGTAAAATGTTCAGCTGGCAGTCCGTCCAGAACTTGCATTTTTTCAATTCGCCGTGATTTTTCGACGCCGTTCACCTCGTAGGATGCTTTTTCCGTGCGGCCGGCAACTTCGATATCATTGGGATTGCTTTTTCGTAAAACCGACAAATCAACGAGGTAAAGTGGAAAATTGTTTTTCGGTAGTTTTAAACCCCGGAGCGCCATGAATTTTTTAATCCGCAGAAAATATTTTTGCGCTTTTGCCGGGGAGTTGATCGCTGATTTTGTACAAATATTGCACATGTAGCGACCATCTTTATATTTCCTGCCGCCGTGTGTGATATTTTTGCAGATTAATCGGGCGCAACTAAAACAGGAATGTAGCGATTTTAAATGGTACGAATGAAAATTATAGCCCCAGGCGTCACGTGTGTATTTGGAAGTGAGCGCTTGTTTACATACAGCGCATTTCGGGCTGTATTTCTCATGATAGCAATCCTGGCAAAAGGGCTTATCGTTTTTTTCAAAGTAGCCGGCGCCGGCCAATTTTTTTCCACAAGAAGAACATCTGAAGTGGTTTTGATGCCAATTATGATTCAACGCCACGATATATTTTCCGGCAATGGTTTCGTTGCATTGCTGGCAAATAACCGGCTTTCCCGCCCCCGGCGATTTATGAGTGGACCGTGAGCAGGAAAGGATAACGAAACATACCATTGTTATTAAAAAGAGAATAAAAAATCGCTGCATTGCATCCTCAAAATAGACTTTGTGCGATTGGGCACTGGATTCTATTTCAGTGAGAAAATAAATCCGGTGCGTACTATTGTAATAATTTTTTTCTATATTTAAAACGAATTTACCTCGGTTGTTCAGCCTTGTTTTTTCTCCAATTTGAAAAAGCCGGATTGCGACTGAATTTGAAACTTTTACCTAAAAAGTTTCAATAATATTTTAAATTGCTGATAATTATATATTTTAGTATAATAACTTTGGAAATGTGAATATTATTCATGGGTAGTAGTGATGGAATGGATTCGTCTCGCTCTTCGTCTGTCGATATTAATTTTTGTGTTTCCAGCATTCTACCTGGCGTTGCTTTTGGGCTTGTTTTTATTTTCGTTCAAGAAAAAGCTTAAGATTTCCTGGCGGAATTTTATCGTTCAATGGTGGTGCCGGGCGCTGGTGCTGATTTTGGGTATTCGGGTAACTGTAAAAGGGAAACCACCGGAAACGCCTTTTTTTCTCGTTTCCAACCACCTGGGTTATATTGATATAATTACTTACTTTACAGTATTGCACTGTGTCTTTGTCTCGCGTCATGATTTAGCGCAATGGCCGCTGTTTGGTTTGATTGCCCGTTCTATCAATACATTGTTTATCGACCGGACACGGAAAATGGATATTCCGCGCATTAACAACCAAATTGATCTTGCGATGCAGGAAAATAAAGGCTTGATTATTTTTCCGGAAGGCACCAGCACTGGTGGGAAAGACGTGCTTCGGTTTAAACCGTCCTTACTGGAATATGCGGCTAAAAATCGATTCCCTATTTCTTATTCATCGCTGCATTATGAGACAGGTGTGGGTGACCCGCCAGCGCATCGGTCAGTCTGCTATTGGGGGGATATGCATTTTGTTTCTCATTTATTTAATTTATTGAAGCTCTCCCGTGTTCAGGCAACAATTCGATTTGGCCCCGAAACTATTCAAAGCAACGACCGCAAAGCCATCGCCCAATCGGCCTGGGAAAAAATTTATGACCAGTTTCAGCCTGTATACGTAGATGAAAAGTGATTTTCATACCAATCCGATTGCATCTCACTCCGTGTCCTTAGAGACAAAGATTTAAATAGTTGAAGGATCAAGCTTGCAGGCTTCGTGTGAGGCAAATTTTGAAAAAAAGCCAGGCTTTTCCAAAAATCTGATTATGAAAACCAAATCCTCAAAAATGAATTTTTCCGATATTTTATGAATAATCAGGCCAATCGAATTTTTATTGAATTGATCCGGTGAAAAAAATGAAATTATCATTCGTAGCTTTTAGGCTGGTTTTTGCAGTTTTCATTTTTCATTCCTGTTCACAAAATGAGCAAACCTATCAATTTGCAACCGGGCCGAAAACAACGTCCTACTACAATATCGGAGAGGTGATTGCTGAAGCTGTTGAAAAAGAGAACGGGATTCATTTAAAAATCATGTCCCGCGACAGCGCAAATTCTGAGCTCAATGCTGTGAGAAATTTGCAATTGCTCAATGAGCGGCAAGCCGATTTTATTATCACCCAAAATGACGTGGCATTGAAGTCTGAAAATGAAGCCGGTGAATCATTGATTGAAAATGGAATCCGTAGCATTTTACCGCTTTACCCGCAAGTATTCATGATAATTCATAATAAAAGCCTGCAACCAACTTCTTTGGCCGATTTGATTGTTGGCAGAAAAATTGGATTAGGCCCCGAGACGAGTGGAACCACAAAATTCGCCAGGGCATTTTTTAATGAATTTGGCATCGATAATTCGATGTACACCGCGAGGTTCCGCAGTTTTGAAAAAAACATCCTGAGTGATAGCATCGATGTTGTCTGTCTGTTGACTGGTTTTAATAACAACCGCATCAAAAATTTATTGAAAAATGGCGGTGTCATTTTTAGTTTTGGTGATCCGGAGCTCGCCGGTTCTGGTTCAGCTATGGATGGATTTTGCCTGAATTATCCGTTGGCCCGCCCATATGTTTTACCGCGCCACACCTATGAAAAATTACCACCGAAACCGGTTCTGACGGTTGCTGTCGATGCGGTTTTATTAACGCATTCGGGTATCGATGATGATGTGGTTTATAAAATTATTAAAACGATTATCGAGTATAAACAGCATATGGCGAGCAGCCATGACAATGAATTGATAAGCCAGTTTTCAGAGCAATTTTTAGCCTCGAATTTGCGATTCCCGTTGCACCCGGGTGCAAAGCAGTACCTCGAGCGAAATAAGCCGACATTCATCGAGCGCTGGGCTGAAACGATTACACTCATATTTTCAGTACTGATCGCATTGATCGGTGCTGGCTCAACACTTTTTACCTGGCGCCGGCAGCGGCGAAAAAACAGGATTGATAAATATTATGAACGCGTGCTGCGAACAGAAAAACAAATCCCCCATTTTGACACGCACCAAAAATGCACCATTGCGATCGATGACTTGAAAAGCTTGCGTGAAGAAGCCTTTCGTCAGCTAATCAAAGAAAAACTCATGGCGAACGAGAGTTTTCGTATTTTTATCCAACTTTTGAATGACACAATTGATGAAATTCGTCGTCGTCAATCTGAACTGTGAGGATGGAGGAGAAATGTATTGCATCTTTACGTGGAGCTTTTATTTTATACAGACCCACTCTTTTCCACGAAAGAACCCAGAATTTTGGAGGAAAGTCAAATGAGAATCATTCTCACTATTACCCCGCTGACAGCCGGATTTATGGGCTGATTCGACGATAGTTACTTGCTTTATTTTCTAGCCGTGTATCGTCCTCTCCCGCCCAAATTTTCCGCCTCATTTTAATAATCAATTATAATTTCAAGTCAGATATTTTGGATTTCCCACATCATCTCAGGTGCAGGATTTTCAGTTATTTTTTTATTTCGGGATAAATCATGTCAGATAGTAAAAACAAAAAACATGTTTTTTTAGACCGGTTTCAATTCTATTGGCGTAATATAATCGATGCTTTAAAAGGTTCGGAAATCGACTATACGAACGCCCATTTAAATCAGGCGATCATCTTGCTTTCTGTGCCGATGGTATTGGAGATGGCGATGGAATCCATATTTGTACTTGTGGATGTGTTTTGGGTTGCCCGCATTGGAACCGATGCTGTCGCCGCCGTCGGATTGACGGATGCGTCGATCAGTTTAATTTATGCCGTTTCCCATGGATTAGCAATGGCTGTGACGGCTGTCGTTGCCCGGCGAATCGGTGAAAAAGATCCGGCTGGCGCTGGCCGCAACGCAGCTCAGGCGATCTGGTTGGGTATTGTAGCGTCGATTCCCGGATTTTTGGTCGGAATATTTATGCCGGAGAAAATCCTGATGTGGATGGGGGCTTCGCCGGAGGTGATTGAAACGGGCGCCGGATTTACTGCCTGGCTGCTTGGTGGAAATGTCGTAATCGTTCTGCTATTTCTGAATAACGGCATATTTCGTGGCGCGGGTGACGCCGCCATCGCCATGCGTGCGCTTTGGATAGCCAATGGCTGCAACATAGTTCTCGATCCCTGCCTGATTTTTGGCATTGGCCCGTTTCCTGAGCTTGGTGTGACCGGGGCGGCTGTGGCCACGACAATTGGCCGCGGCGTTGGTGTGCTCTATCAGTTTTATATTTTCTGGCGCGGCAATAGCCGAATTCATATCCGTGCGCAGGATTGGCGAATTCATTTTGATATCATCTGGAACATGATTCGTGTTTCTGTCGGTGGTATTTTGCAGCTTCTCATCGCGACTTCAAGCTGGATCATTCTCATGCGCCTCGTAGCCGATTTTGGCAGCAGTGCCCTCGCTGGTTACACGATTGCGTTGCGTGTCATTATATTCACGATCCTGCCTGCGTGGGGAATTGCCAATGCTGCAGCTACGCTCGTTGGACAAAACCTTGGCGCTAAAAATCCCGGCCGCGCTGAACAGGCTGTGTGGAGAACGGGATTGTTTAACTGTGTTTTTCTGGTCGCCGTAAGTCTCGTTTTCATTATATTTCCACGGCCAATTATTCAGTTTTTTACCACTGATGCAGCCGTGATTGCCTATGCCGTCGATGCCTTGCGTTACATTAGTTATGGGTATGCATTTTATGCCTATGGTATGGTGTTTGTGCAGGCATTTAATGGCGCTGGCGACACCTATACACCGACGGCCATCAACTTTTTTTGCTATTGGTTATTTCAAATTCCGTTTGCTTATGCTCTGGCACAATGGCTGGAGCTGAATGCTCAGGGTGTATTTATCAGCATCACTGTGGCAGAAATAATTTTAACAGTTGTCTCGTATTATATATTTAAATTGGGGCGTTGGAAGCTGAAACAAGTGTGATAAGCGAGTTATTTAAAGCAGGCACAAATCTATCCCGGGGTATCACCTCGGGGTAGATAATTTTAGGTGATAAAATTTATCAGTGAGCAGATTTGTGCAGAAAATTTGTGTGTTTTGCGGTTCAAGCCCCGGAAAAGGGACTCAGTACAAAGCAGCAGCAATTGCTCTTGGGGAAAAACTTGCTGAGCAAAAAATCGGACTGATTTACGGCGGTGCAAAAGTTGGCTTGATGGGTGAAATTGCCAAAACAGTGCTGGATCGAGGTGGATCGGTAACAGGAATTATTCCACGGGCACTGGTGAAAAAAGAGGTGGCATTCACCGATTTACCCGACTTGCGAATTGTGAATTCGATGCACGAGCGCAAGGCACTAATGTCTGAATTATCGGACGGATTCATCGCATTGCCGGGCGGACTTGGTACCATTGAGGAGCTGTTCGAAGTATTGACCTGGGCGCAATTAGGCATTCATCAAAAACCGTGTGGCATTCTCAATGTGGCGGGATATTTTGATGCAATGATTGCCTTTCTCGATAAATTAGTCCACGAGAAATTTATGCTCGAGGCACATCGGCAAATGATAATTGTGGATGATAAAGCCGACAGGTTGCTTGAGAAGTTTGCAAACTATACTTATGCGGAAATTGACAAAGCAAAATGGGCTCTTGATCTGAAAAACAGTTAATGTTTTTTTTGGGCTACTAAAGCTCAAAGGCGCAAAGAGAAACACAAAAGATACCTTTAAACTTTGAGCCTTAGAGAATTTGGGGCAAAAAATATTCAATATAACTGTTACAATTCTACACCCAGCGAAAAACGGTGGGTATTTTCCAGGTCATTGATTTGAAAAGCATAATCAAAATGTGCCCTTCCCAAACCAGTAAAATAGTGAAATAATCCGAAACCCATCGCATAATCCCGCCAGCCGGCGGCAGCGATTGATTGGCCGATTCCACCACGAAGGGCGAGCTTGTTCAGCAGAAGTTTTTCCGAACCAAAATGCACGCGCCTGCTGCGGTCGTTGGTCAGCGTTTCATCGAAATCAAAGGCAAAAATAAGCCCGTTCGCCGGCCGGTAGGCCATGCCAAAAGCAAGAGCATCGGGTATGCCTTCGTCGTAATTTTCCTGCCCATTGTCCCATGAAATTTTGTTGAATGCATTTCTATAAACCAAAGCCAGGTCTAATTTGTCGCTGAAAGCATAAAGCAGACCAAGGTCCATCCCGACGCCGCTGGCAGAGCCCTGGACATGGGAAATTACCGCCGCATCGAACTCCGCCTGATCAAAAAACGGATAGTCCGAACTTTGGGGAGTGGTGCCGCCAAAATCAGCAAATTGTATTTTCAGATTAAAGCCGAACCGAATTTTTTCGAACCCGGATGGCAGCAGGTTTTCACCATTGATGGCGTAGGACAGAAGCACGCTGGTTTCGGACAGGTATTCGTCGCCGCTGTGAAGCATGCCGGCCCCAATTGCGTGGGTGCCGGCAACAGTCATCGTGCCTGAAAATGCATTGTAGGGAATGACACCAAATTGATTTACGCGTGAAAATTCGATATTAATTTTTTCAGAATATGAAACGCCCGCCGGATTCCAAAACGCGGCTTCAGCATTGCGGGCCAATGCTGTGTAAGCGCCGCCGAAAGCTATGGCTCGTGCGCCGATTCCCACGTCCACAAATGCAGCCGTCAAATTCGACAGACCCTGGGCAATTCCAAATGCGGGATATAGTGATATAAGTGTTATTAAATATAAAATTTGGCGTTTCATTTTATTGTTCCTCATCTCTTTTTTTAGATCGAAAAGTCCATTTTGTATTTTGATTCAACTTTCAACCTTCAACCATTAATCATTTCACCAAAACAATGGTATCCAGTTTGCGCTTGGTGTTTTTCGTATCTTCTGCAATAATTTCAATAAGATAACGACCGTTTCGTGCCATTTTATTGCTGTCCGTGCGGCCGTCCCAGGCGGTAGTGCTTTCTGTGTGCACGCCAGGATACTGCCGTTCTCTTTCGAGCAGCGTTCGCACCAGATCGCCACTGAGATTGTAAATTCGAATCGTGACAAATGCCTGCCCGTTTTTGCCGGAAAGTGCGTAACCAATACGCATTACACCGCGCTTCGGCGAGAACACCCGTGGCAGAAAACTGAGCCCGTGGATGCCGAGCGGTTCATTCTCCTGCAAAATAGCAAACTGGGCAGAACTTTGCACGAAGGCGCTGAGCGAACTATCGGATATTTCCGTGTGCAGCGGCTGCCATTGGAGCTGTGTTTGTTCCCACCAGCCAATGTGAGCCTCGTCATTGGCTGTGTTTGCTTCCACCGGCAGAACGACTTCTGGAAAAGTCTGAAATTCTAGGCCGGCCGGCAGCAATTGGTAAACTTCACTTTTTACCTGATAGGATTTTGTGAATTTTTTCACATTCGGCAAGTTGGGTTTATAGAGACTAATTTGCCGTTTTCGCGCGACAGCATTTTTGCGGATTTTCAGTTCAAAACCGGTGCCGTCGGAAAAAACGCCTTCGGTGGTGCTGTCAATCGCAGTGTACAAATTCACAACTGCGGTTTGCTCTTTTGAACTGGTGAGATCGATTAGAGTCAGGGTGGCATCCCCCATAAATTGGGGCGACGGCGTGAAGAGCCCACTTTCTGAAATCGTTCCCGCCGTGGCTGGAAAAACGCGCCATTCACTGTCCAGCCGCATGGCAACCGAATCGGTGCTCGTGGCGATAAAATTAACGCGAATCGGTTCTGTGTTTGAGGCCGTTGTCGGCGCCTGAATGCTGATATCGCCTAATTCCATGGTCCGGCTGGTAAATTTATATTCTTTGCTGCGAGTGATGCCGTCAAGTGTTGAGGTCGCCCGAACCCTGATTTCACCTTCGATTTGTGGCCATAAATAAGCTTGCAACGGATTTATTGAATCCTGCTCTAAAATGGCAGTACTGTTAGCAGAAACGAGTTCCCAAACAAAAGATCCGCTGGCGAGAACCAGCGCTTCGAGAGTTGTTCCAGTATCGTCAACGGGATTGCCGGTCAATTTTGTTCGTGCACCCTTTTGAATGATGCCGCGGCCCGGTGAAATATGGAGCGTATAAAGCACATCACGGGCGGTTAGATTGATCGTTTTAACCGGACTTTCATAAATCCAGCTGCTATCTCCCATTGCATAGTGTGCGGTGATGAAATAGGAGGCGCTGCCCGACTGGCTGTGGGGTGCGATCATTGCCTGAAACTGATCAACGACGTAAAACATTGGCGTGGCAGAAAAGCTATCCGCCCCAATGCGTTTGACCCACAAATTGGCTTGACTCACCGAGTTGTTCGGTAGCGACCCGGTGAAATCTAATTTAATTAGAACAGAATCTTTTGCATTGGCCTCAGAGACAGCTGTATGTTGAAATACGAGGGGGATGTTAATTTTTTTCAATTCATCAATACCAACACGATAATTAAGGAACTCGGATTTGGGAATCAAATATTTATTCTTTTCGACAACCAGTTGGTACGTGCCTGCCAATCGCAATGAATCCGTGGTAATCATGCCCGAATTATCGCTCACCGAAACGATCGTTCCGCTGGATTTATCGAGAATTTCACCGCGGAATAATTCCACCCCGGCGTCCGTGATGAGCACCGCCTGACTCGTGGGCGTGCTTATCGAAACGCGCACATTGTTAACCACGTTCTTTCCATCAGAAATCGCGACTTGTATTCGAGCGCCGGGAAAATCCAGGGGTAGAAAATTATCACTTCCTTTGGCGACCGCAATATCAGGCAGAGAAATGGATGGAAATCCTGTTTTTACAGCATAAATACTGTAGACACCCGCTGGAATTTCCTGAAAATTGAAGCTTCCCTGACTATTGACAACTGTTGAAAACTCCGATGATCCGGAGGCGATTACTTTGGTCCCCTCCGCTCCCTGCCCGCGGTAGTTAACAACCCCGTGTAAACGTGCGGATTGAGATTCCATTTGCAGAGAAATTTCTTTCGCGCCACTGGCAGTGAGATCTATTAATGTTTCCGATTCAACAGCGGTGTACCCTCCCTTTGAAAGGGCAAGTCGATAAAAGGCTGGTGATAAATTTTCAAAGAGAAATTTCCCCAGTTCATTAGTTGTGCCGCTCCATCCTTGACTCGTGCTCGTATCCTGTAAAACCACCCGAACATTCGCCAATTTTTCACCACTGCTTTTTGAAGTTACCTCTCCGGAAATTTGGGCTTCATTTTTGATCAGTACAAAATCGACCGACTGCACCTGGTTGTTCTGCACCTGCACCGTTTTCTGTGCCGGATTCGCACTAAATCCGGATAGATTCGGTGTGACTGTGTAGGATTTTCCGGCGGGAAGAAGTGAAAATTCAAAACCCCCGTTTTCATTTGTCGAAGTTGCAAATGGTGTAATTCCCTCGGCAACGGCCGTGATCTGCACGCCTTGCATGTTTTTGTTTTCGCCGTTTATTACGGAACCAGCGATCCCACCTGCGTAAGCAGTCATGGTAAAATTAGCTTCAACCGCACCGGTTTCTGGCACCATTACCGATCGTGAATTCGGCGATGATTCAAAACCGGATTTGCTGACCGAAACTGTATAGGCCCCCTGGGGCAATTGTTTGACGCTGTATTTTCCTTCGGAATTGCTGACGGTGCTATAAGTTGTTCCGTCTGAAAATTTGGCTGTTACTGATGCTGAGTTAATTCCAACAGTACCATAAATTTCACCCGCGGCTACGCTGACATTAAGTACAATACCGGAGACATTGTCCTGCGCTAAAAAGATTGTGGAATCGGCTTCAGTAATACCCTCTTTGAAAATATTTGTTGCTACGGTGTAGGTTGAATTCGGCCGCAATCCGCCAAATGAGAAGCTCCCGTTTCCATCGGAAGATTTGTTGACAACAAAGCTCCCATTTCGCAACTGCAACGGTGTATTGCCGCGAGGCGTGCCTTTCGCTTTGACTTGCCCTAAAATCACCAGTGAAATTTCATCCATGAGAACGACAAGGCTGTCCTGCGCACCGGGATCAAGCGAAACCTGCATTTCACTTTCGGCCATCACAAAACCATCTTTCAATGTGGTTATCGAATAGGTGTCTGCAGCGAGATTTTCAATGCTAAAATTGCCATCGACACCGGTTTTCCCCTGGCCGGTGTTGCCATTTTCACCTTGCAAAACAACATCAGCCGCTTCGATTGGCTCTTCATCGGTTTTCACAATCCCGGTGAGCTGTGCTTTATTTGCGGTGAGTAAAAAGTCAACGCCAGTACTGTCTGGCGAAATATTTTCAACAGCCGGCGGGCTGCTGTACCCACTCAGCGCTGCGGTGAGTTTATAATCGGTTTTGGGGAGGCCGGTCAATGTGTATTCGCCATTCTGATTTGAAATGGCGCTAAATTTATTGCCGTTTCCACTTGCTTGCACAGTAGCGCCTGACAAAACCCGGCTACTACTTTGCACGATTCCATTGATTTCACCGGTAATAATTTTTAGATTTAAATTTGCAGAGCTATTTTCATTTTCAGCAAGAACGATCGTAGAATCCAGAGTTTGATAGCCTGTACGTGAGATCGCAAGTGAATACGTGCCGGGAATGAGTTGGGAAAAGGTAAATTTCCCCTGACTGTTTGAGCTGGCTGAGGCATTTTCTTGTGGTGAGCTCAGATTTACCACAGCCCCTTCAAGAAAAGCCTGGCCGGAAAAAATTGTGCCGGTAAAAGAAGCAAACAAACCATCTAAAGTATAGTTGACACCGGTCAGGTTTTGCCCGGGCGTCAGCACGATTGATGCAGATTTTTTTGTGTACCCGGATTTTTCCGCGCTCAATGCATGGGTGCCGCTGGCCAAATGCAGCATATAATTGCCAAGGTGATTCGTGGCTATACTGTCGAGAGCAGATTTAACAATCACATTTTCGATTCCATTGCCCGAGCCATCACGCACGGTGCCGGCGACCGAGCTGGGAAGGGCCGTGAGTGTAAAGTTTTCGATTCGGGTGCTGCCGGTCGCCAAAATTGCCGCTTCAGCAGCGTCACTGGCATAACCCACTTTTGTAGCGGAAACTGCCCAGGAAATACCAGCTGTAATTTTAAGCGTATATTCACCTGAAATAGTGGTTGTCGTCGATGCGGAATTCTCACTTTTGCCTGATTCAGTTGCCATAATTTTGACATTTCGCAGCAGCTCTCCTGAGGCCGATTGTGCAACTCCTTTAATTGTTCCTTTATTTAAAATGAGGGAAAAATCAATGTTGGCAACACTTTGCCCCGGATTGGCGGTAACATTTATTGCTGCAGGCACAATATATCCCGGTTTTGTGGCTAAAATCGAATAGCTGCCGGGTTGCAGGCTGAGCGAATAATTTCCTTGTTCATCAGCTGTAGTCTGAAATTGGCCCGTCTCCCCGGATGCACGTACTGTTGCCTGATAAAGAGCCAGCCCGCTACCGGTAACTGTTCCGGTAACAGTTGCTGCGTTGGGTGTAATTCGAAAATCAAGATTGGCAAGATTTTGCCCGGGAGAAAGCGTAAGTATTTGGGTCGCCGATGTTGCGTAACCGCTTTTTGTAGCGTAAATACTGTGCTCGCCTTCCGGCAGTGACAGACTGAAATTGCCGCTGCTGCTGGTGATTGCACTGACGGTTCCATTTGTAACCGTTGCCCCGGCAACGCTATTTGTCCCGTCTGATGTTACCTTTCCGGAAATTGAAGATGGATTCGGTGAGAGCTCGAAATTAACACCCGAAACTGTTTCTCCAACGGTGACCGAAACCTGTGTGTCACTTCCACTGCTGTAGCCGGTTTTTGTAGCGTGGAGTGTAAAAGTACCGGAGCCCAAGCTTAATGAAAATTGCCCAAGGTTATTGGTTTTTGCGTTTACGGGCGCACCAGCTTCGGGTGTTGCTGTGACTGTGGCGCTGTTTAAAGCACGGCTGCCGTCCGTAACGTAGCCAACGATAATATTGGCGCGCGGAATTAACGAGAAATCTGCCGTTGCAACGCCACCATTTGGAACGCTGCGCGAGACAGGTTGCGGGCTGACGTACCCTGTTTTTTCGGCAACGATAGTCCATGTTTTTGCTGTTAGCGTAAAACTGTACGAACCATTGACCGCAGTCGTTGTGGTGCTGGTGTCCGTATTGTTGTAGGCTCGAACGACAGCGCCAAGAACACCCGAATAATTTGTGTTGCGCACAACGCCGCTCAGCGTTCCCGATTTAAACGTAAGTCCAAATGCATTCTGACCCAGGTTGATTGCATTGCCTGCAGCGATGTTGACGGTTGCAATATTTGAATCGGTATAGCCGGTTTTTCGCGCATAAATATCCCAACTACCCGAGCTGACGCCAACAATAAAATTACCTTCGATATCAGTGACAACCTCTTTGCGTGTACCATTTGTGGTGTGCGTAGCCACAATTGTTGCTGTTGAAATGCCGGAATTTGTGTTGTTGTCAAATACCCGCCCTGAAATGCTTCCCGGGCTTTCAGCCAAATAAATAGTAACAGCCTGGTTGCCGACTGCAGATTCAAGATCGATATCTTCTTTTAGATCAACTTGCACGGTTGCTTTTTCATAACCGTCCTTGCTCGCGGTGACGTTGTAAACACCTTCTCTTAAAACTTTACTGCCCTTGCCACCATCATCTGTGAGCAAGGGGATTAAATCGGAACTGCCCGCAATGGCTGTAAAACGCAATTCAACCCGTGGCAGGATATTGCCATTTTCCGATCGTGTGGTTACGTCCATTGTGCCAACTGACGTGGCATAATTGAAATGAAAATTACCGCTTTGCACGCCACCGCCGGTCTCGTCCCACGCCAGCACTTTCCACGTGTAATCTGAATTAATGAGAAAGTCGCCCGCCGGAAAATCAACCAGCGTGTTTGTGGTTGTTGTCTCCCAAACGAGAAAACTCACAGTGCTGCCGCTTTCTTCCCGTTCTTCAAAAATGGAAATTTTGTAGTTGATTGCCCCGACGACCTCATCCCACTGAAATGTGATTTCAGCGCCGGAAATGAGCGCGTTATCCATCGGGCTCGACAAAACAGGTGGCGTCAAACTGGATTGTACATCTACCACAAATTCGTTAACACTGGGTTGCACGGCCGAAGTAAATGCTGGATGGTTGCCGTAATTATTCAAAACCATAAAATTATACGTGAGTCCGGACATCAGCGGAGGCGCCGTGCCGTTGGTGTCATTGAAATAATCCGCCGGGTCAAAATCGCCGTAACGAATTGAAGTGTTTGAGGTTATCGCCTGCCAAATTATATTTGCCCCTTGAACAATCGTTTCGCCGTTGGCATCTTCGGTAATCGTGATCGGATTGTCGGAAACGAGCACGTGAAAATACGGAACACCATCGACAGCCTGCCATTGCAAAATTGGCGTTTGATCGGTGATTGTTCCCTTGGGGCCGAGCACTTCTGCCGTATTTTGCGATTCAATAATGACCGGAAATTCCACAGACTTGTACTCTTCCGCAGAAATAGTTGCATCCGAGGAGTTGGTAATAATGCCATAATATATGCCCGGATTGGCGAGCCCAACCTGGGATGGAATGAAACTGGCTGATTTGCTGATACCATCTTCGGCGACAGCCCCGATATTATAGTTGCCCGGTTGTGTCCCGAAACGAAAATAACAATCGAGGGAAATGACTTCGTCCCAGGTCGTTTTGGCATTTTCATCCGGCCCCACAAGATTAAACGGATGCGCGATGATTGCATAATCTGACGACAACTCAACAACCGTGACTGTCCACGAATAAATATCAGCAAAATTTCCGTCGGACACCGTGAGTTCGAGACTATTCAAACCGATGTGGGTGCTGTTTGCGAGAAACGTAAATGCATTGCCGGTTTCACTTTGCGAAGCAGCGTTCAATTTCCAGGAATAAGAAAGCTGGTCATTGTCGGCATCTGTGGCTGTTGTTGAAAATTCCTGTGATTGTCCGACGGTGAGAGAAAAAACTTTCTCCGGTGAGGTGGTGGTAATGCGTGGCGGATGATTGGCAAGGGAAGATACAGGTTCAATATGCACGGTTTTTGAACTATTGGCGATGAGATCAGTTTTGACTTCGAGGACGGAAATACCGGTGCCCGTCGCCCGCTCTGCGCTGAGCGTACCGTTGCTCACCGTATATGGGGCAAAACTGGTGGGCACGTAAAATCTCAGGGTGGCGCCCGAAAAATTGCGGTTGAGATTGTTCTCAATTTCAGCAAAGTTCTCCGGGTTGGTGCCATTGTTTACCGGGGAATAGGTGACGTTCAGGTTGTTGTATTGCACAACTTCTGTGTCGATCAACTGATCATTTTCAATTTGCAGAATCCGGTATTCACCATTGTAGGTATATTGGCCGTAACCACCGTGCATCGTTGCGGCAGTGCCAATATTTCGTGTGGCAGAACCAATCACTTCATCGCGGTTTTTGTTGAGATGCCCGTAAAGCAATAGGTCGATATTATTCGCATCAACAAATGCAGCATCGATTTGGTTTTGCACGTCGTAATGATAAAAAAGTACGCGCATCGCATCACCTGGGCTGAACTCGGCTGCCAACCAGTCAAATTGCTGTTGCGTGAAACTCTCCGTTGGAAATTCCCATTCCTGCAGGCCCGAGAAGATATGATTACCGTAATTAAATCTGAAATCCATGATATCGCCAAAATAGCTTTCCCAGTACTGTTTATCCTGCGAATTGCTTTGAAAAATCTGGATATCGCTGCCACCGGGGGCTACCCAGATAGGCACTTCCAAAATGTTGAGCGCTTCCTGCGCAACCTGGTAATAACGCTCAAGTGTCGCTTCGTCGACGAGGTCGCCGCTGTGCAAGACAAATTCCGGATTGATTAGGTTGATTTCTTCAGCTATTTTTAAGAATTCCGGTACCGTGTTGTAGTCGATATTGGCGCGCCGGTCGAAGTGGGTGTCGGAAATATGAATAATCGTATAGCTGTTTTTCGGAGATCCGATGACTTTTACGGCGTTTGTGCTGGTATCGGCGATGCCGCCACTCGCTGCAATGATGAGATCGTACAATGCTACATTTACGGCTCCGGGAACCGTAGCATCGAGCGTCCAGCGTCCATTCGATGCATCAAATGTGCTGGAGTCAATGCTGAGATTTTGCAGGTCTCCCGGCGCCAGTAGCACGGCTGTCCAGCCAAAAGTGCTTTGTGGCGCTTCGCAAATAATCTCAAAAGTTTGGGATTGCTGCACGATTGCCGGCAGGTTAATAATTGGCCGCCTGATCACTGTCAATGGATCTGCCGCTCGCAGGATCGATTGTGTTAAAATTCCCAGGAAAAGTAGCAAGACAAGGCGTCGAAAATTGTTTTTATAATTCACCGGAATTTCTCCTTTGAGATTTCAATATTTTTTTCAGCACATCCTGTGCTCGAGGAACAGGCCGCAATTTTTCTATCTCTGAAATAAATTGATACTCTTAAAATTGGTAGTGAAATGACATTTTAAAAATGGATGTCGGAATGCTGAAAATCAGCACGTCCGCCACGACACGGGGAATGATGGTAAAACTTTTGCCCAATGAAAAAGCCGGAATGATGAGTCCTGAACGTGAATAAGTCCTGTCGGATTCAAGATCCTGATAACTGAATCCACTTTTAATTTCATCAGCGAGAATAAATCCGCCTCCCAACCGCAAACGCGGAAGTGGTTTTATCCCGAGAAATTTGAGGAGGGCTGTTTCAGGACTCAAATACCAGGCGAACGGAAAAGAAGCGCCAAAACGCATGCCCTGTTTGAATTTAATTCCTTGTTGATAGTTAAGATAACTATAGGACAATTCCCCGAAATATTGGGTAAAATTGAATGCCAACAGGCTGCGGTCACCCAGTCTCAATGAAGTGCCAAGAACCAGTGAGCCAGGCATTTTTAATGTCATGTGGTCGGCACTGGGATTGATAAATTGCTCGGTAGCTGTCGGTTTGGCCAGGCTCAATTCGGTGACATCAAAAATTTCATCATCATCATTATCAGAAAAAAGATTTTCGGCAATCAGTGCCGGCATCGAATTTTGCACAAATTCAAATTGCCCTTTTAAGTTCAGCTCCTGGGGCAGGGTAAAAACCGCATCGACTGAAATCCAGCGCGTTGGCAGATAGATAGATGATAATTTAAATCCCCACCCGGAACCATCAAATCCACCGTTCGCCCATTGGTTGAGATTGTTTTGTTCGCCGTCTTCGGTTCGGATACTTTCATCGTAGGGATCATTAAAAACATATTCTTGCCCGGAAACAGCGCCTTCTTGCCGTAAAAGCATGATGCCTTCGAGATCAAAATTGGCGTCCAGTTTGATATGGGAGTCAAACCAGTCCAGCGAAGCGCCTACTGAATATTTGGGTGTGAGGGCGCGGGCGAATGTAAAACTTGTCGCCCGCGTATCGAGATAAAATTCGATAGATGAGCTCATGGTTGTGGCAAATTGCACGACGGTTACGGCATCGCCGATGGCTTTGCTCGTTTCAATCATCGTTGAAAAACCGGAACCCACCACGTCCAGTTTCAACGAGAGTGGCCGGTAGACGGCGAATCCAATTTGCCCGTAATTTGTCGGGATGACCAGCCCGCCAGAGCCGGAGAATCCGGATTGACCAAATGCGATATTAAGGCCGGGATAGCTGAGTTTTTCCTGTGGGATAGCATAATCAACCAGCGCACTGTCCACCCCGGATTCAACTTCAGCGTCGATATCAGCAAAAGTGTAGGGGCTGAACATCATCGAGGGCGTCATATCGACGATCATCGCGGGCCGGGTGAAAGTAGCAAGTGCGGCCGGATGATGAATCGTGGAAGATACGTCGCCGTGAAATCCGGTTATGACGCCACCGAGTCCGGAATTTCGTGCTCCGATACCGCTGAGCAGGCTGGAAGAGAGGCCAAACCGTATTTTGAAATCGCCCCCGTGAAAATAGGACATCGTTAAATCATCCTGCGCGAGAAGGCTGGTGCTGACAAAAATCAGCACAGCAATACACCGTAATCGTTGCATCATATCTGATCTCCAACTGCTGCGAAATTTTTTTGGGCTTAGCTCATAATATCGCCTGTTCGTTGAATAGGTTGACAGATTCGTGCATTATGGTTAAGTATGTTAATTGAATTTAATTGATGGGAATTGGAGCATGGGGCGCAGTTAGGGAACGGTTGAACGGTATTCCGTCATTTAACATTTATTATTAATCTATTTGATAAATAGTGCAAATTAAAATTTTTCCGCGTGCTCATCCGTTTCACCACAGATCATTGTGTTAAGTTTTCATCTTCAAATTGTGGTTTTCAGACAACCCGTCGATTAAAAAGGAGTTACCATGTTCTCAAAAAGCTCTTAGCTGTTGGCTTCTGGTTATTAGCTAACAGCCAAATGCCAATTGCCAACAGCCCAGTCAGGAGTCATCCATGTCATTTTGTTCACGCTATTTTGCTAAAGTCATCTTTTTTTTATTAATAATCCCCGCACAATCGTCCGCCCAACTCGTCTATCCTGGTTCGGTTGATTTTTTAGATGCAGAGGAAACAGTCTTTGACTGGTCAGCCGACAGCTGCGAGCAAATCGATATTCCAGATGCACCGGCACGTTTTTTCCGGGACGCGGACGGCAAAATTCAGGTCATTGCACCGCATTTCACAAACTACAGAATGATCGGTGACGATTTTAATTCGTTGGTGCGCGATTGCAGCAATGGACCGATTTTAAGCTCCCATAAAAATCACGATCCGGCTATGTGGAACGATCACGAATGGATTCTCGGTACCTACACAACGGACGGCAAAAATATCCATGCCATAATTCATAATGAATTCCATGGGGCTGAGAATACAGACGTTGTTTCCTGCCCTTCGGGTGATTATTTGAAATGCTGGTACAACGGCCTCACTTACGCCTCTTCCAGCGATACCGGTCGTACTTTTACCCATGCAACCGCACCCAATCATTTTGTGGCGACAATCCCATATCCGTACGAGCCTGACATTGGGCCTTCGGGAATTTTTGGTGGCAGCAACATCGTCAAACATCCGACAGATGGCTATTATTATGTGCTCATCCATTTGGAGGCACGTGGGGCATACGACTGGGGCACTGGAATTATGCGCACGACCGATTTAAGTGATCCCACAAGCTGGCGCGCCTGGGACGGAGAAGGCTATAATGTACAGTTTGTTGATCCGCACAACGATTCGGGTTTCGATCCCAACGATCATGTTGCCAAACCCATTGCCGGCAATGGTGCACTGGAAAAAATGCACCAGAGCCTGACGTGGAATACTTATTTTAATAAATGGATGCTCGTTGGTTCAGCGCAAAAAAGCGGTGTCTGGGGATTTTATTACTCTCTTTCCGAAGATCTGATCCGGTGGACTGTGCGTAAAAAAATAATGAATGCCAATTTGCTTATCAATCCAAAGCACAGCCTCAATGAGGATGTGCTGGCTTATCCGGCAATCGTCGATCACGCAGATACTTCACGAAATTTTGAAATTACCGGCAGGGATGTGCATCTGTATTTTACCCGCATGCACCCGGGAAATACTTATGACCGTGATCTCGTGCGTGTACCCATCCGTTTTAATAAACTTTTGGTTGATACTTTGGTCGTTACCGGCGGTGCAAACAAGCAGGATGCCACTGCGGGAGACGGGGTTTGTAAAACAGCCGCAGGGAAATGTTCGTTCAAAGCTGCTATCGAAGAATCCAACAACCGACCGCCATGGTACGCAGATTCGACAATTTACATCGCATTCAACATGGATTTTACCGAGCTTAAAACAATAAATGTTGATGCCGGTATTAACAGCGTTCTTTACCCCGTGTTTATCGATGGATTTACCCAACCGGGGGCCAGCCCGAACACAGCGCCATTCGGTGAACCGATCAATGCGAATTATATGGTCGAACTGAAATTTGATGGCGCCAATAGTGTCGTTGGCCTGGCTTTTGAATCCAATCGCAATACGGTGAAAGGACTCATCATCAATGGGCAACAAGGGCCCGGATTGGCCTTTGATTTTTCTGATAGCAACACTGTGCAGGGCGTGATGATCAATACAAACAATACCGGCACAGGCAACGCAAATCCGAACAACGATGGAATGACTTTAACTTCGTCATCCTATAATTTAATTGGCGATACAACAGCAGCCGGCCGCAATTTAATTCTCGGTGGTATTCGCATCAAAGGGCCGGATAGCCGCGAAAATAGAGTCGAAGGCAATTATATTGGCACAGACATTACCGGTACTACAAATCTCGACCAGTGGGCTGCCGGAGTTACTTTGCAGGATGATGCACAGGCGAATTTGATTGGCGGCACAAACGTGAAAGCCCGGAATTTGATTTCGGGAAATCATTCCAACGGCGTACAAATTAACCACAGTGGCAGCAGTGGCAACAAAATTTTAAACAATTATATTGGCCTCAATGCGGCAGGAACCGAGGTCATCCCAAACTATGTTGGCGTGATAATTAATGGCGGGGCAGAAGGCAATTACATAGGAATGCCGGGAGCTGGAAACATAATTGCGGGATCGGAAGATTTTGGTATCTGGATCGATGGGGCTCCACGAAATTTTATTCAAGGCAATTACATCGGGACAGACGCGACCGGATTAATAGATTTCGGCAATACCGGGGCGGGCATTTATTTGCAAAACAATTGCGAATCCCTTTTTATCGGTGGCGCCGGCGCAGGCGAAGCCAACACGATTGCCTACAATCAAAATGGCGGTATCGTGCTGCAGGTCAATGCCGGAACGGGCATTAAAATGTGGAACAATGCTATTTATAAAAATGCCAACGGCCTTGGCATCGATCTTGGATTTGACGATTGGCCGAACGAAGGCGACGACAAAGATAGCGATACCGGGGTCAACAATTGGCAAAATGCACCTGTTTTGATTTCTGCCACCAACGGTGAAACCCAAATTAACGGATCGTTAAACAGCACACCCAATACGGCTTTTCGAATTGAATTTTTTGTCAGCGATACCTGCGATCCCTCCGGATTTGGCGAGGGGCAAAAATATCTCGATGCGATGGAAATCACCACCAATGCGGCCGGCAACGCGACAATCAATACGACACTGGCAAAATCGGTTGAGCAGGGTAAATTTATCACAGCAACTGCCACGGATCCAAATTGGAATACCTCGGAGTTTTCCAATTGTGTTACTGCCAATCCTTTTGAAGGCATCCTGGTTGTGACGCCAGACTACGTTGAAAAATCGATGGAAATCAACTCGACAGCAACGGAAGATATTCTCGTCAGCAACACCGGCAATCTCGCTGTGGACTGGACATTGAGTTGGAGTAATGCCTGGATTTCAACACCTCAAACAACAAGCACAATTCAACCACAAACATCAAATAATGTTGTGCTAACTTTTGACGCGACAGATTTAAACGAAGGCATCCATCGCGATACCGTGGTTGTTAGCAACAGCAATGGGACACAGGAAGCTCTGAAAATTCCAGTTCAGTTAACGGTCACTGCCACACCACAACTTGCCGTCAGTGCAGACAGCCTGACTGCGACATTGGCGGAGGGCGGAAGCCTGACCAAATCATTGACGATCACCAACAATGGCAACGGGTCGCTTAATTGGATGGCGAATACACCATTTGACAAACCGTGGTGTTTTATTGCAAATGCAAATGGCAGTTTGAACCCGGGCCAATCGGCGAGTTTTAACGTTCAGTTCAGTGCGGCTAATCTCAACTCGGGAACTTACAATAGTGAGGTGGCCATAAATAGCAACGACCCGGATAATCCACTGACTCTCATACCTGTTTCGTTACTGGTGACCGGCACCGGGAAGATAATCGATGTGAGTCCGGCACATATCTCAGCGCCGGTTGTGGCGGGCGATAGCGTGGAATCACAAATTTTTGTTCAGAATTTGGGAACGGAAAACCTGACGTGGACAGCAACGAAAACCCAAAGCTGGCTTGCATTAGGTAACAAAGGCTCGGTAACAATGAGCGGCGCAATGGATACAATCTCGGTTCATTTCAATTCCACAGGACTGGCTGCAGCCGTCTATCAGGACACGGTAAAAATTTCCTCCGATGATCCTTTGAATCCGCTGATTCTCGTGCCGGTTGAAATGACGGTTCAAGAATCGGCGCCGGAATTATGGCTTAATTCGGATAATTTCACCACGACGATTGCGCAGGATGACAGTTTAATTTTTATTTTGCAGATAAAAAATGCTGGAACAGGCAGTTTGAACTGGGCGCTTACCTGGAATGCCGGCTGGATTGATGCCAATCCAACCGTTGGTTTGGGGCTGATGAATGCAATCGACACTGTCCGGATCAAGGTCAAATCAGCAGGATTGGCGAACGCAACTTATACAGATACTTTGCAGCTTGCTTCGTTAGATCCGAATACACCGGTGCGCAAAATAGCCATGCAAATGCAGGTAACCAACGAACTTCCTGCCATCGGTGTTTCGCAATCCAGTTTGGTTGCCACGGTGGATGAAGGCGAAGGAGCCGTGCATCCAATTGCGATTTTCAATAATGGCACCGCCGATTTACAGTGGGCAATGACGTGGAACAGCGACTGGGTAAAACCGGCGCAGACCGGTGGCGTCGTTGCAGCCGGTGGCGCGGTTGATTTCTCGATTGTAACAGATGGCACCGGGCTGGCTCCCGGTGACCACGCAGATACCTTGTTAATTTCATCCAACGACCCCAACTCACCAGTTGTGAAAGTCGCCGTTTGGTTAACGATTACAGCTAAAAATCCAGTAATGGCTGTATCGCAAGATAACCTTGGCAGCCGAATTCCACAAGGCACAACGCACGAGCACGAAATAATAATTTCCAATTATGGCACTGCAGATCTTCAATGGTCCGCGGTGAAAAATGAACCCTGGGTGCAACCATCCCACAACGATGGTACTGTACAACCGGGGAAAGAAGATACAATGCGCGTGGTCCTCTCGGCAATAGGATTGAATACTGGAAGTTATAGTGATACGCTTACAATCAGCTCGAATGATCCACAAAACTCATTATGGCTAGTGGTAATTTCATTGAATGTTGAAACCGGAAACGGAAGTTTACCGGATATTTTTGTGCAGGTCGATACTTTACGCGCAAAAGTGGCCCTGGGGAGCAAAGCGGAGCGATCATTTCAAATTATTAATCGGGGATCGGGCATTCTTAATTTTACAACTTCAACAGCATTTTTCGCAAAATGGCTGATGATTCAGCCTCAATCGGGTTCATTAAATCCGGATGATTCTGTGAAAGTGCTGGTTAAAATGGCCACCGACACATTGGCTCTCGGTATGCATCAGGGTGCGGTGATGGTGCAGTCGAACGATCCCGATACACCGCACATCGTGGTTGAAATCATGGTTGAAGTTACCGGCGCTCCGTTCATTACATTGGTACCGGATACAGTGCATGTTGCGGTAAACAGCAATGAAAAAATTTCGACAACATTCGAAATTGGCAATATTGGAACAGCAGATTTACACTGGCGCATCGATGATTCTGCTTTTCCGGAATGGCTCATCATCGACCACGATTCCGGCAGTGTATCTCCCGGAATTAGCGCAAATGTCAAAGTAACCGTTGATGCGGCGAATCTTACGGGTGGAGAAACGTACAAGCATGTTGTTGAAATCGCCAGCAATGATCCGGACAAGCGGTCGATTTATCTGGAAATTGTACTTACTGTCCATCCAGCGACTGGCATTTTTACCGATGCTCAGCTACCGGTAAATTTTCTTTTATCACAAAATTTCCCCAATCCTTTTAATCCGGGAACTGTCATTCAGTACGCTTTGCCGGAACAGGCCTGGGTGAGCTTGAAAATTTACGATATTTCCGGCAGGCTGGTGTACATCGCGGTGGATCAATTGCAAAACACCTCGCATTATAAAGTTAAATGGGAGGGAAGAAATGCTACTGGTCAGCCTGTGGCAGCAGGAGTTTATATTTACAAAATGACAGCCCGCGGTGCTTCAGGGCGAGTGTTTGTGCAGACGCGGAAAATGATGTATTTGAAATGATTTGCGATGAGACCAGCGCTTTTTGCTGGTGTGATCGCTACAGGATCAGGTATTGTTTCCATCACTCGAGAGTGATGGAAACAAAGTGGCCGAATTCGCCAGAATTCGGGTTTGCTTTTTCAAGCAAGTTCCCCGAGGTGCGGCCACTTTGGCTACTGCCTCAAAAGAGGTAATCCTTTAGTCAGCATCGGTAGATCAATCCCTAAGTATTCTCGCCAGATTTGGCAACTTATAACCAAAAGAAATACTTATTGTATGCAATCGTGTTTTATCATTCAATGCATACATCTGGTTACTTTTAAAGAGCGCAATATTCATGTTTAATCTTGCTGCTAAATAGGAGTTTTCATATTCAAGTCCTATAATTGCTCCTAAATATGGCATGATTCCGCTTGTTTCAGCATCATTGTAGTAAAAATCTCCAACAACAGGTAACGGTCCCCACCCAAACCCTAGCTCTTCTCTTCTATGAATATCATACGATGTCTTATCACTCACCGGTACCATCAAAGCCCCGCCAATTGTAAAGTGATATTTTCCCAGATTAAGATGTGGGATCAGTATTTTTTTCATGAACAACATATCTATATAATTTACTGAAAATACTACAGAGCTTTCCCACCTGTAATTATATGCTCCCAACGGTTGAGCATAAATCACTTGCGGCGGCAGTAGAAACAAACGCCGGGAAAAAAGCATTTCCAGTTGCCAGCAAGACCCACTTTTCCTTTGATAGCTGCGCCCTATTCCCGCCACAAAACTTGATTGTGATTGTGTTGCTTTATGATTTGTAAACGTTCTATTCACTCCAAAAACCGGATACCAATATCTCAGAGGGTATTTCTTTTTTTTCTTAAATAAAGAGTAATCATAAAAAAAGACTGGTACGACAACCGCACCTATCAGAGCATATTTAAATCCATTTTCAAGTTCAGGTAAGTATCCACGTGATTCTGGCATAATTTGACCAAAGCCTGCTCCTAAGCCAACCCCCATTACCACTCTGGCAACAGTTACCAATGCACTTTTACCCCAATGAGATGAATTTTCATCATTTTCTCTGGAATGGAAATTTTGCGCCTGTACAGGTGAAAAAAATTGACTTTGAAGGGCGATTAGCAGTATGAAAAAACTCAGTATTTTAGATGCGATTTGAGTGCTCTGATCAATCATTTATACCCCTTTTTCTACGACTGCATTGATTGAATGCTAAGGTTTTGTCAAGTCTTAATTGTTAGATTTGGAGTGCATTGCCTTTATGCAATGCACAGCAATCCATGAAGGGATTGCACTCCGAGTGCACCGAATCGGATTAATGTCACTGTGTAATAAATATTTTCAACCCGGATAGCCATTCACAGGTTTAAACTTGACAAACCATTTGGAAGAATTATTAAACTTACGCGAGTTCAATATAAAAAGAATTGGGACAAATCGAATTAATTATGGGATATAGTCCGAAGGCGTCCCGCCGAGGATAACCCACGAAACGCTCGGCGAGACGCCTTCGCTCTATTATAATTATGTTTGGTAAAGAATGTTACAGCTTACATCGAACTCATGTTAAACTTCAATAATGTTCGCGCTGTATCTCCTCACCATTGAGTCACATGTCACTAAATGCAACGGTTCGACCAAACTCTGGGCAATCAGAATTCTATCAAAAGGATCTCGATGGTGGTCTTCCAAATCCATTAATTTGATTGTATGTTCTGGTTTAATTGACAACATCTCAAAACCACTTTCTTCAATTGCCGGGAGAAGGTCTTGTGGGTTGAATTGCAGGTCTAATTTTCCAATCGATTTCTTGATTACAATTTCCCAGATGTTTGCAGTACTGGCAAAAACTTCATCAGCAGATGAGATTAAAGTGCGTGCTGAAGCAGGCAATTCTTTGCTCTCCCCCAGGCACCAAATAAGGATGTGAGTGTCAAGCAGCAATCGCATTAATTTCGCCCTTCGAATGCATCGAGAACTTCATTTGGTAAAGGAGCGTCAAAATCTTTGCCGACATGAATTTTATCCTTTAAAATACCAAATTTTATTTTTTTCTTTTTGTAGTCGATGGGAACAAGTTTCATTTTGGGTTTACCTGCTTTGGCTACGATAATTTCTTCTCCTGCTGCCACTTCTTCTGCAAGGCGGGACAGATGTGTTTTGGCTTCATGAATGTTTATTGAACGCAATTTTTACCTCCTGTTTTCAACTATAATTAAACTAAACTTAGTTTAATTGTGATTGAAATGCAAGTTCTTTTCTGTGACAGTGCTAAGGGATCTCAGGCCATTTTTTACGCAACCCAATGCGATCCAAAACCCAGTTGAATTCTCGCCATTCGATTTCGCTCATCGGTGGTTTGGCGCTCGGAGAGATGATATCGGGGTGATCGATTATCCCACGTTGATACAACATCGCTTTCAGCAGCTCTTCACTGTAGGATTCGTAAAACATAAAATAGGGTGAGATTTTCTCAAAATAGATATCAGCTGCTTTTTCAACTTCACCTGCGAGATAGGATTTTACGGCCCCCCCATGTATATCGAGCGCTTCGGTTCCGGTCATAAAAGAGGTGATGCCAAGCCGCAGCAGGTGAATTAAATGTTTACCGCCCGCCCCCCCAATTATCTCAAGTGAATTGTTGGATAGACGTTTGATTTCCTCAATTTTGGCTATAAAGTTTGTGCCCTCGGCTTTAATATATTTTACATGCTCAATTTCCTGAAACATTTGACAGATCAACTCCGGTGAAAGCACATAGGCCGATTCCGGAATGTCCTGAATAATAATTGGAACTGAAATGGCATCGGATAAAGATTTATAAAATTGATACGCTTCTTCCGGGGATGGGACATTCAGCAAGGGCAGGGCACCCATAATTATATCAGCGCCAAGTTGTTCTGCTTCTTTGGCGTAATTGATTGCCACATCAAAACCCTGTGCAGTCACTCCGATAAAAACCGGCACCCGGCCTGCAGTTTCATCAATAATAATATGGGTTAAAAGTGACCTGTCGCTATCTGAAATTTTATGAAATTCGGAGGCGATTCCGAAGTGACCGATGGCTACAGCGCCACATTTCAGACAATATTGAACCAATCGCCGCTGGCTCTTTTCATCAATTTTTCCATCGGGTGTAATTGCTGTCGGCAGGATCGGCATCATGCCATTAAAGTCGTTTATTCTCGAATCATTTGTGTGCATAGATTGTCAACCTGTCAAATTGAGTTCGATAAAGAAATATTGCGAAACAATGTGAAAATAATTAAGTTGCACATCGATATTTTCAATTTCTAAAGCGGGCTATTCATTTTGTCTAAAATAAAAAAATCAGCATCAGAGACCAAAGAAAATCGCTATTTCCTCCTTTACGAGCTGTTTCAGGAAATATCGGCGTCCCTCGATCCGCAAGAATCACTTAACTCGATAATTGATGCTGCTGTGAAAATCACAGGCGCCACAAGTGGTTCTCTCATCCTGATCGATTGGGAGAGTAATGTACTGGAAATCAAGGTTTCCCGTGGATTTGTTGAGCATATCGGCAACGTACGATTGCGTCTTGGTGAGGGGATTACCGGTTGGGTCGCGCTCTCCGGCCAAGCCATGCTGGTCACCGATGTAGCCAATGAACCGCAATATGTTCAGGTGAGAGAGGACATTCAAACAGAGCTTGCGGTTCCGATGAAGCTGGACGATAAAATCATCGGAGTCCTCAATGTTGACAGCACGCGTATGAATGCTTTCACTGAAGAGGACGTTGAGCTCCTGAGCCTGCTGGCCAATCAATCAGCGCAGGTTATTCGCAATGGCAATTTATTTGAAGATGTCACGCGCCAGGTCGATGAATTGGCGACGTTGATCGAAATCAATAAAATGATTGCCGGTTCTTTATCTGTTGAAAAAATTCTGCAGCAAATTGTTGAGCGTACGGCGACATTGATGCATTCGAAAATATGTTCCGTAATGCTCATATCTGAAGATGGCAAATATTTGGAACTAAAAGCGCAGCACGGGGACAGCGAATTTTACCTGCAAAAACCGCGGATTCCGATAGCCGGAACGCTCTATGGTAAAATAATTCGCGAAAAAAAATCACGTCGAATAAAAAACCTGGCGGATGCGAAACAGGAAAAACTGAGTGAAATTGAAGGAATAAACTCACTTTTATCGGTACCGTTGGTGGCCCGTGGCGAATCTATTGGTTTGCTCAATATTTATAAAAGTGATGAATACAGTTTTAGCAATAATGAAAATCGTTTGCTGCGGACGTTTGCCGATCTCTGTGCAATTACAATCGAAAATGCACGTTTGCACGAAAAAACAATTGTGCTGGAAGACCAGTCACGGCGGGCCGGACGTATCGCGGCAGTGGGGGAGCTGGCGGTGGGAATTGCCCACGAAATTCGCAATCCACTGACGATTGTGAAAATGATATTTGAGGCCGAAGAAAATCTCAACGCGAAAGATAAAAAGGTGATCAGTTCAGAACTGGGGCGTATGAATAAAATAATTACCCATTTGCTGGATTATACCCGACTAAAAGAACCGGAACGAGAAATATGTCCGCTGAGCGAGATTATTGATAATACACTCTTGTTGTTGCATTACGAATTGAATAAAAAGAATATTGTTTTACAAAAAGATATCCCGGAAAATTTGCCCCTGATTTCCGCGGACCCAGTTCAACTACAACAGATATTTTTAAACATCCTTCTCAATGCCAGCGAAGCAATTGGAAGCGATGGACGCATTGAGATGAAAATCTCTGCCAACGCTGATAATGTTGAAATCAGGATTAAAGATGATGGGCCGGGATTACCGCCTTCAATCCAGGATAAACTTTTTGTTCCTTTCAATTCAACGAAAGAAAAAGGCCTTGGCCTTGGGTTATCGATTGTAAAAAGTTTATTGGAAGCCCACGGAGGTTCCATCGCTATTGCATCGGAGCCAGGCAGAGGAACGCTGGTCACAATGTGGTTGCCGCTATCAAATAATTAGGTTGAAAGCCATGAGGGAAATGTGAGTTCGAAAAATAATACGATTCTTATCGTCGATGACGAACCCAATATTCATTATTCGTTTGCGAAAATACTGCCGCAGGAATATAGCATAATTTCTGCGCACGATGCACAGTCTGGAATCGATAAATTTAAGCGAGACCAGCCTGATGTAGTGGTGATGGACATTAAAATGCCGGGCATGAGCGGCCTTGATGCGCTAACGAAAATGCGAGAAATCGATGCACGCATTCCAATAATAATGATGACGGCTTTCGGCACGCTCAATACAGCCATCACTGCAATGAAAAACGGCGCCTTCGATTATTTGTTGAAACCGTTTGACCTCGATAAAATGCGCACCTTGATAAAAAATGCACTGCACAATAGCGAGCAAATGCGGCGATCGGTTTCAATTCCGGCCGGCGAAAAACCGGATACTCAGGGAGATACGATCGTTGGTCAATCGGAGGCTATGCAGGAAGTTTACAAGCTCATTGGACAAGTTGCCGGGCAAGATGTGACGGTATTAATTCGAGGAGAAAGTGGCACGGGAAAAGAGCTGGTAGCACGCGCAATTTATCAATATAGCAAGCGTGCCGCACGTCCTTTTTTGGAAGTTAACTGTGCGGCATTGTCTGAAAATTTACTTGAGTCGGAGCTTTTTGGCCACGAAAAAGGGGCGTTCACCGGGGCGCATAACCGGCATATTGGCAAGTTTGAGCAAGTTGATGGTGGTACGCTTTTTCTCGACGAGATTGGCGAAATGTCATTGACCACGCAAGCGAAGATTTTACGGGTCATTCAGCACGGGGAGATCAGCCGACTGGGCGGTAAGGAAAATATTCGCACAAATATCCGTTTGATAGCCGCAACGCATAGCGACATTGAGGCGGCTATTCGCGCAGGAAAATTCCGTGAAGATTTATATTATCGCTTGAATATCATTCAAATTCAACTCCCGGCTCTCCGGGAACGGCGTGAAGATATTGCTGATTTGGTCAATTATTTTATTGTCCGCCACAGCTTTGAATCAGGCAAAAAAGTCACAGGAATTAATAAAAAAGCCCTGCAAAAAATTTCGGAACACCCATGGCCGGGAAATGTACGCGAACTTGAGAATTGTATCCGTCGGGCGGTGGTCCTGGCAAAAAGTGTGCTCATATCAGCCGACGAGATCGATTTGGAACCACATACTGAGGAGAGTGGAATATATAGAGAAGCCGATAATTATGCGTCTTTGGAGAAAATAGTTGAAAGTATAATGGAAGGAAAATCGTCGTTAAAGTTGTGGCCAGCGGTTGAAAAAATTCTCATTAAAAAAACGTTAGAAAAAACGGAGAGGAACCAGGTTCAGGCGGCACGTATTTTGGGAATACATCGAAATACATTACGCAATCGAATTGAAAAATATGGTCTTTAGATCCCACCAACCCAGTAATTTCCTGCCCATAAGTAAACTCCCTTTCACACTTGTGGTATCCCCATTTTGCAATCTATTTTTCCTGCCTTAATTTATGCATTCTGTACAAATCGGGGCAGCATTCACCTGATTTATAAATGCAGAACGACTTGGCGAGCTGCTGCTCAAAACAGGATAAGATTATGATTTGATGTGGTTTGCGAATCCAGAGTTGTTTCTGGCATAATGCTTGTAAAATGGGGCGTATTGTTTTGTTAAAATCATCGTACGAGCCGCGTTGGTTGTGCGGCTGGAGCCTCGGTTCGGCCCCGGTTAAGCAACATGATTTGAAACCCGATAATTTATTATTGGTATTTGAGGAATTTTAGAAATCTATCACAACCTGTTTTAATATAATTTGAGGAGAATTACATCATGGCAAAAACAATCCCGGACGTAATTGCATTGGCAAAAGGAAGCGATGCTAAAATTTTAGACTTACGTTTTATGGACTTTCCCGGCCTTTGGCAGCATTTTTCAATCCCAATCTCGATGTTAACTGCGGATTTGTTTGAGGATGGAATTGGTTTTGATGGCTCGAGTATTCGAGGGTGGCAGGCCATAAATGAGAGTGATATGATTATTATTCCTGACCCGGATACGGCAGTTGTTGATCCCTTTATGAATCCAAAAGCATTAATCATGATTTGTGACGTTGTCGATCCGATCACCAAAGAAAAATATTCACGTTGCCCGCGAAATATCGCCCAAAAAGCAGAGGCTTATATTCACTCATCCGGTCTGGCTGACACAGCCTATTTTGGCCCGGAAGCGGAATTTTTTATTTTTGATGATGTGCGCTTTCAGACCAACGAACACTCCGGTTTCTATTTTCTCGATTCAGTTGAGGGTCGCTGGAATTCAGGCAAGGATGAAGGTCCGAACCTGGGATATAAACCGCGTTACAAGGAAGGGTATTTCCCGCTGCCACCATTTGATAAATTTCACGATATGCGCAGTGAAATGGTCATGACGATGATCGAATGTGGCCTGGATGTTGAAGCCCACCACCACGAAGTAGCTACCGGTGGTCAGGCAGAAATCGATCTGAAATATGGTCCATTGGTGCAGATGGCCGACCATTTACAAATGTATAAATATATTATTAAAAATGTGGCATTCAAACACGGTAAAACTGTTACCTTTATGCCGAAACCTTTGTATAATGACAACGGCTCAGGCATGCACGTTCATCAGAGTTTATGGAGAAAAGGTGAACCTCTTTTTGCCGGATCCGGCTATGCCGGTTTAAGTGAAACAGCACTTTATTATATTGGCGGATTGTTAAAGCATGCGCAGGCTCTGATCGCTTTGACCAATCCGACAACAAATTCGTTTAAACGTCTGGTGCCGGGTTATGAAGCCCCGGTAAATCTGGCTTATTCCATGCGTAACCGCTCCGCCTCGTGCCGGATTCCGATGTATTCCAATAGTCCGAAAGCAAAGAGAATTGAGTTTCGCTGTCCCGATCCGTCTTGTAATCCCTATCTGGCATTTAGTGCAATGCTTATGGCGGGTGTCGACGGAATCAAAAACAAAATTCACCCGGGGGAACCGTTGGATAAGGACATTTACGATCTTTCACCGGAAGAACTGGCCGGCGTGCCTTCCACACCTGCCAGTCTTGACGAAGCCCTGACTGCCCTTGAAAATGATCATGACTTCCTTTTGCAAGGCGATGTTTTTACAGAAGATGTTATCGAAACCTGGATTGCCTACAAACGTGTTCATGAAGTTGATCCCGTTCGTCTGCGCCCACATCCACATGAATTTGAGTTGTATTACGATATTTAAATCTACGGACGACCCTTCAAATTGAGCCTGGCGGAATTCAAAAAGCCGGGCTTTTTTTATTGGACTTCCTCTGTAGTTTTCGTATTATATTTACCACCATCTTTAAATTAGGGACAAACACTTCTTCCTGCTTCAATTGTAATTTATCTTTTCATGTGAGCCCAAAATGAACCGTTATCCGGTGATGTTCTTATTGGTGTTTTTCACTATTGGAATAATTAGCGCCAGTAATTTTCGCGAATGGTTGACGATTTCTGAACTTATTTCAGGCATATCAATTTGCCTGTTGGCAACCGTGCTTTTTTTGCGATATCAGCGCATTTCGGCATTATTTTTAGGTTCTGCCATTTTATTAGCAGGTTGTGCATCTTATCAATTTGCTGAGAAAGAAACGAAATTTACCCATTTAGCAGATATCGAAACATTTGCCCGGGTAAGAGTAACAGGTAAAATTGCCAGTGACATCACCTTTAAAAATAATCAGTTTCGCTTCGACTTAGCCATAGAATCCATTGAATTAGCTGGAAGTTGGGAATCCGAGAAAGGGTGCGTACGCGTTACAGCGAAGTCCATACCGGAGGCCCTGAAATATGGCAGTCGTTTGCTCCTGCAGGGAAATTGGCTGCGGCCAAAACCACCACGTTACCCCGGGGGATTTGATTATCGCCGGTACTTGCTCGCTCAGGATATTGGTGGGCTGATAAAAGTGCGAAAGGACGGGGCCATCGTTCCACTCGAACCCGCACAGAATTACACGACAACTTTACCAGTTTTGATGGCTATGGCGCGCGAAAATGTTTGGTCGATCATTCAAATCATCGCTGATAGCGAAGCTGCTCCAATTTTAAAAGGCTTGCTCGTTGGGGATCGGGATTTGATCGATCCAGAAATAATAGCCACTTTTTCAAAAATCGGCATCATTCATGTCCTCGCCATTTCCGGGCTGCATGTTGGTTTTATATTATTGATGGCCTACGGCCTTGGAAATTTATTGCATTTCCCGCGCGTGCCATTAAATATTTTTGTACTGTTGATCATTTGGAGTTTTGCACTTTTTACTGGATTGAAAACCCCTGTTTTCAGAGCGGTAATTATGTTTACGGTTTTCACAGTCGCCAGGCTGAGAGACAGATCAACCAACGGTTTCTCACTTTTAGCACTGTCCGGTTTAATTATACTGCTCATAAATCCCGCTGAAATATTTATGGTAGGATTCCAGCTTTCTTTTTCGGCTGTCGCAGGTATTCTGTATTTTTACCCCAAGCTGGAGAGGTTTCTCAATAAATTCAAATTTTGGGCTTTCATTTGGAACTTTGAATTTGTTGGTGCTCTGGTAAAATTAGTGAATGAAAATTCGAAAATGGGACAATTTCTCAAAAAGTCCTCGATCGAAATCCGGCCGTTAAAATTTTTCCCGGCGCTTTTTCTGGTAACACTGGCTGCGCAGCTCGGAACCGCCCCCTTTATGTTTTTGCATTTCGGCACTTTTTCGTTTGTCAGCTTTATTGCGAATTTGCTCGTTATACCCGCGATATTTGTAACTGTTTTTATCTCTGTTCCAACTTTGTGTATATATTTTTTGTTGCCATTATTATCCGCTCTGTCAGGGAATGTTATTGATCTGATCGTACATATTATTTTAGATGTTTCCGAATATTTTTCCGAATTTTCATGGGCAAATATTGTCAATTATTACCCGGATCCATTGCATGTTACAGTTGTTTTTCTTATATTTATCTATCTCGTTGAATGGCAAAAAAAATATGTCCGCTACTTTTTAATACTCACTCTACTTTCCGTGCTCAATTGGGATATCTGGGCTGAAATTTATTTTCGGGATTACAGAAATATGAAAATAACGATGCTCGATGTTGGCCAGGGCGATGCGACAGTTATCGAGATTCCCGGGAACAAAGTTATATTAATTGATGCCGGGCCAGTATTTCCTGGTTATAACTCAGCTCAGGAAGTGATTCTACCATATCTGATGCAAGCAGGTGTCAACTGTCTGGATAAAGTTATAATCACTCATCCCCATCTCGACCACTATGGCGGACTGGCGTTTCTCGCTGAAAATATTTCGATGGGTCAGGTGATATTCGCTGATACATCTTATGCTGACAAGACTTTTCAGAAACTCGTGCGAAGTTTGCGTTCCAAAGGAGTGGTAATTAATATAATAAAAAGAGGGGATGTGGTGACTGATTTTGATCCCGTGCTTTTCTATATTTTGGGCCCGACTCTCGAACAGGCAAAAATAAAAAGAAACTGGAATCATGCTTCGCTCGTCTTAAAGTTACGTTACGGTAATTCGACAGCGCTTTTTACTGGTGATACAGAATTGCAAGGCGAATTTGAGTTGCAGAAATTTGACAATTTTTTGGTATCGAATTTGCTTAAAGCGGGGCATCATGGGAGTAAGACGTCTTCTGGAATAAATTTTTTGCAAAAGGTCAATCCAGACTGGGTTACCATTTCAGCGGGTGCGTTTAACAAGTTTGACCATCCGGCAGGCGAAGTCATCGACCGATACCGGGAAAAGAATATTAAAATTGCGCGCACAGATTGTGACGGGGCGCTGCAATTTGCTACAGATGGGTACCGTTTGTGGCGAATAGTTAATTAGCACATTAATATTCCATAGGAATAATACCAATAAACAAAATTGTTGGTAGTACGTTGAAACATCCTTGTGTTATTTTAAAATAATCAGAAGACAGGAGTTCATGGTGAAAGGCCAATTCATGAAAAGATTCAAACCAAGTGCTGTACCTTTTGTTTTGACAATATTACTCGTCCCATTTTTACTGGGTTCGCGGGGACTGGAACAAGTCAAACCGGAACACTACCACACAGCAGTTGCCAGCAAACTTGCATACAGTCTTTCACGTTATCACTATAATCATCAAGGACTTACCGATTCACTCTCAGCAATCATTTTTGATCAATATATTACTGAAACACTGGATCCGAACAAGTACTACTTTTACGCCAGTGATATAACAGCTTTTGCAAAATACCGGCTCCAATTCGATAACTTTCTCCGTGATGGCAGACTGGGGCCGGTTTATTATATGTTTAATGTGTTTAAAGAACGCTTGCAGGAACGGATCGTTTTTGCGAAGACTCAACTAAAAGCGGAGTTCGATTTTACCGTTGATGAAAATTATCAGTATGACAGGGAAGATGAGTCCTGGCCGGTAAACCGTGCCGAGCTCGATGAAATATGGCGTAGAAAAGTAAAATATGATGCCATAAATCTACGACTGGCCGGCAAGGACGATACGGGAATTCGTGAGATGCTGACTAAAAGATATGAAAATCTCGAACGGGCTGTCGTTGAACTTGATAGTGAAGAAGTTTTCGAATTGTTTATGAATGCATTTACAGAGGCATTTGATCCGCATACCAACTATTTCTCACCAATAAATTCAGAAAATTTTCGTATCCGGATGAGTTTATCGCTGGAGGGAATCGGTGCACGTTTAATTCGCGAGGGCGAATATACAAATGTTGTATCCGTTGTCACTGGTGGGCCAGCCGATAAAAGTGCTTTATTGCATGCCAATGATAAAATTATCGGTGTGGGGCAGGGGATTGATGGTGAAATAGTTGACGTCATCGGCTGGAAAATCAACGATGTTGTGCAAAAAATTCGTGGGAAAAAAGGAACCGTGGTTCGGCTGCAAATCATTGCTGCGGACGAAGAAGCCTCGGGTGAATCAACCATTATCAGTCTTGTTCGCGATGAAGTGAAGCTGGAAGACAGCGCAGCCAAGGCGGACACATTGCAACTGCAGTATGATGGGCGACAATATGTTCTTGGTGTCATCGACATCCCAACGTTTTATGCTGATTTTGCGGCGCATTCCCGTGGTGAAAAAAACTACAAAAGTACAACGCGTGATGTAAAAATATTAATCGATGAACTGCGAGAAAAGAATGTTGATGGAATTATTATTGATCTGAGAAATAATGGTGGCGGCTCCTTAACAGAAGCGATTTCGTTAACAGGATTGTTTATTAAAAGTGGACCAGTGGTGCAAGTCCGTAGTAGCGGAGGGGATATTGATGTTGAGCGAGATCCGGATGGAACGACCTATTATGACGGCCCCCTGGCAGTCATGGTAAATGGATTCAGCGCCTCGGCTTCCGAAATATTTTCTGCTGCAATTCAGGATTATGAGCGGGGTGTAATTATTGGAAACCAAACATTTGGCAAAGGCACAGTACAAAATTTAATTCCACTCAAAAGATTTGTCCGCAGGGTTGATGAGGAAAAACTTGGACAACTAAAACTTACTATTGCTAAATTTTATCGTATTACCGGCGCGAGCACCCAGCACAAAGGAGTGATTCCGGATATACTTTTCCCGGAAAAATATGGAATTCATAATTTTGGCGAGGCATCGCAGCCTACAGCATTGCCTTGGGATCAGATTGCGAGCACAAAATTTAACACCCAGGGTAATATTAAAAATTATATTCCAAAACTCTCTTTGCGACACAAAGTCCGTGCAGCCAAAAATCCCGAATTTAAATACTTGCAGGATGATATCTCGGAAGCAGTAAAAACACGTGAAAATAAATATGTGAGCCTGCAAGAATCAAAACGGCGTGATGAGCGTAAAAAAAGTGAAATGAAAAAATTAACAAGAACCAATGACCGCAGAAAACTCAAAGGACTGGCGCCGCTTAATGATGGGGAAAAAATTCCGAAAGAGGATGACCCGCGTGATTTTCTGCTCGAAGAAAGTGCCCGTATCGTCGCTGATATGATTATTTTTTCGAAGGATGGTTTATCAGGTTATTTCAAATAAATTTGAACTTTGTATAGTTTAAAGCCGTTCCGGTTTTCACCACGAACGGCTTTTTTTTTATAACTTATATAAATTTAATATTTTTGTCTGTTTAATTATAATCAAAAATGAGAATAGAAATGAAAATACTCTTATTTGATATCGACGGCACGTTGCTTAATTCCGGTGGCGCGGGGTATCGCGCGATGACCCGTGCATTTAAAGCGTTGTTTGATATTGAAAATGGATTAAAAGGTGTAACACTTTCTGGAATGACGGATGCCGTGATTTTTAAAAATGCTTGTGAAGCGAATGATGTAGCTTTTCAAAACCACAAGCAAGCTGAATTTAAAAAAATCTATCTGGAATTTCTACGGGTGGAGATGCCAAAACCAAATCCTGAAAAATTTATGTGCCCGGGCATAGACGAATTATTGCCCGTACTTGCCGATATTCCAGATATTTATCTTGGCTTGCTCACTGGCAATTTTACTGAAGGTGCGCGGATTAAATTGGATGATTTCGGGCTAAATAAATTCTTTGAGTTTGGCGCTTTCGGGGATGACAATAGTGATCGGAATTTACTCTATAATTACGCCATTGAGCGGTTTACGAAAAAATACGGTTTAATTCCTCATGGAAGTCAAGTGTGGATCATTGGCGATACACCACGAGATATTGCCTGCGCCCAACCCCACAATGCTTGGTCCGTTGCAGTCGCAACCGGTAGTTTTACAACTGAGGATCTTGCAATGGAAAACCCGCATTTTCTGTTTAATGATCTGAGCGATACAAAAGCCTTTTTACAAGTTTTAGATCACCGCGCATAAATTGCATCTTTCACTCCAGAAAATTTAATTTTTTTTTCGACGGGAACAAATTGATGGGAATTGTTGTTCCATCTGTAGAACACAAATGAAAAGGCGAGTTGTTTGTGTTTTAACGAACTCTTTCTGTTGTTCTCCTTCCTCCTAAAGCTCCCAGACCATAGTTGTGGTCTGGGAGCTTGTTTTTTTTTTATAGCTGTCCAGTAAAAAATTATGTTAACATTATTTCTTTAAAATTAATTTGTCGCAACGATTGTGAGTCGATTTGAGAAATATTTTGTATAATTATACTCCAAATCAAGAATAATTTGATTTTTGCACAAATAAATTCAAAGAGTTGTCTTTTTTTTATTGAGCCATCTGTTTGAATTGTAAATCAGGAAAATTAACGATTAACAGGAGAAATTATTATGAAGCATCATTTTTCATTAGCTTGGCTGTTATTATTGATTTTAGGGTGTGCTATAAATCTTTTGGCACAGGAGGAAGCAGCAACGGTTGCAGTTGAGCGCATAGCCATCGCGAAGGCGATTGTTGATCGTGAGCCTGTTGAGAGTGGTGATTCATTTTCAACTGAAACTGCCACTTTGTTTTGTTTTACACACATCACCGGCGTCGAAGGAGAAACGACGATTACGCACAGGTGGTTTTATAATGACAGTTTGACCTGGGATGTAAAATTACCCGTTCGGAGCAAATCCTGGCGTACTTTTAGTTCCAAAAATTTTGTTGATGAATGGGTCGGCGAATGGAAAGTTATAATTCTGGATGAAGCTGGAAATGAATTGACACAGAAGAGTTTCATGAGAACTGAAGATGCTAATTAGCCATTAATTAAAATGAAAAAGGCGCCTGAGTCAGGTGCCTTTTTTCAAATTTCATAATTGAGTTTAAACTGATCAAAGTTATCCCGAAGGACAAATGCCGATAGACGGCTAATTATTTATAGTCTTTTCTTTATCAGCGTAAACAGCTTCTGCAAAAGCAACGACCTCAGGGGACGCTTCTTTTTGCATTTCTTTATCAAGAATTTCATAAAATTTATGAATCTTGCGAACGATGCGAAAGCATCTCGAGCAATTTAACATATGCTCTTCAAAGGCACGAAACAAAATTCGATGCTTGTGGGATTGCAAAAGTATTTTTTCAACATCGAATTGTTCTGGACAAGTAATTTGCAAGCGACTGATTTGGTGTTTGATTTTCATTTATTTCACGCACAAAGATTGAACATATCATTTAATATTCATAGACATTATACGGACATGCCTAATCTTTGGCGTAAAAATCATAATAAATCTTTTAAATATTCTCTAAACCACTTTTTTGTCAGCTTGCCAAGGTATTCGAAAATTGTTCTTTCTTCAGCTCGATAGCGTTTTTGCGTTAGTTCGGGAAGGTATTTTTGCAGGTGCCTGTAATAGCTCTCGATTTTTTTATTGTGCGTGATATCATCGAGTACATCTCCGAGAGTGCGGTAATAAATTTCACCTTTTTCAGGTGTAATTTTCGCCGAATCAACATACTGAGAAAATATTTTTGATCGTACTAAGGTGAGAACTTTTTTCTTTGCCTGTTCAATTTCTTTCATCCGGACATAATCGAGGGGAGAATCTTCCTCAAATTGGGCCAGAAGTTTTGTCCGTGCCATTTCAAGATATGTTTGCCTGATTAACCGGGCGATGACATCCATTGGGATGCATTTTTGGAATTCTTCTTCCTGATCCACAACTGCCAACATTTTTCGGATCGATGCAGAAACATGATCTTTCGGATTATAAACATCAAGATATTGGGATCGCAAGGTTTTTTCCGGGATGGTTGGCTTGTCTTTTCTTAAAAATTCGTTTTGTTCTACCTTGTTTTTGGGGGCCAGCAAAGTTGTGCTATCACCGCCATTATCGTGATCTTCATTATTGGGATTTGTGAAAATATACTCCCGTCCCATTTCACGGAAAGTTCCGAACGATTCCGCATTTTTTACGGCAACACGAATGTTTCGGATAATTTTCGCTCCCTCCGGATCGCGTTCTTTGAAAATCCTCGATAGCTCTTGTTTGGTTTTTTTGATGATGAGACGACGGAGTAAAATCATTAAATCAGCGTCTTCAACAGGCTGATCGCCAGTCAGGTAGGGCTCAAAATATCTTTTCAGCTGGACAAATTCGTTGTCTTCATTGCGCATAAAAAGCCCGGCAACGCAATCGAGAGCCATATCCTCTAATTCGGTCCCATTTTCCGTTTTTTCCCAGCGAATGTGTTTTCCGGTTACTTCTTGATATTTGAGATAACTAAGCGATATTTTCTGAACTAAATTGACGAACTGCGTTAATTCGTCCTGTGAATACTCTTCTGTACAAATTCGATGAACTAGTGCGTTGAGTTTAAATTTTTTCATGTGTGCTGGTCTCTTTGTGCGTATTAAACCCTGGATGCTTTTTGCAGATGGTTTCACCTTGGCAACATCTATACCACTAAAATTTATCCCCTGTTTATTCTATCTTAATGAGTCCAGCTCATCTTTTTTTAGCTCAAAACAAAGTTGAAATCTTGTTTTTTGCTGGTACATTGTCTCATGTTGATACTTGTTGCTATTTTTGTTAAATCAGGTTTTCTGTATTTGTTTTTAAATATAATTGATAGTTGGTGGGGCGTCACACTTATTAAATAACGTTGTAATTGGCGGTGGTCCGAAGGGGATTTTTTGTGAATTAAATTAGAGGCGATTTTAAATCTGGGGAACGTGGCAGGAATTAATCAATATGTACAGAGCTATATTTTACAAACTCTGAAAAATAAAAAAAGAGCACCAAATGGATACTCTTTTAATTAATGAGGGTAGAAGGATTCGAACCTTCGACCAACGGATTAAAAATCCGCTGCTCTACCAAGCTGAGCTATACCCTCGGCAATTTTGAAGACTGAAATAATACTACAATTGAAAGTAATAGTCAAGAATAAAATTCCAATTTTCTGTTTTTCATCTGCACAGATAATTCTGCTTTTAAAGTATCCACATTTTACGTTCGTTTCCCGCTGAGAAAATCCTCGACCTCTCGCACATCTTCATAACTTCCAATGATAAGTGGACTCCGTTCATGCAACTCTTCCGCTGTTTTTTCCATGATATCTATTTCACCATCACTGGCGGCACCGCCCGCTTGTTCAACAATAAAAGCCAACGGGTTGGCTTCATAAAGCAAACGAAGTTTGCCGTTTGGATTTGATTTATCAGCCGGATAAATAAATATGCCGCCGTAAAGCAAATTTCTATGAAAATCTGCAACGAGCGAACCGATATAGCGCGACTTGTACGGTCGGCCGGAAGCTTTATCAGGTGTTTTAATATAATCGATATATTTCTGAAGATTTGTATCCCATTTCGCATAGTTCCCCTCATTGCAACTGTATATTTTTCCACGTTTTGGTGTGATAATATAACTATGTGATAGCAGGAATTCGCCTATGCTTGGATCGAGAGTAAACCCATGTACGCCATTGCCTGCAGTATAAACAAGCATGGTTGAGCTTCCATAAATAATGTATCCTGCAGCAACCTGTTTTTTGCCCTGCTGCAAGCAATCTTCAATAGTTCCTCTTTCCTTTTTGCTGACTTTCTGGAAAATACTAAAAATTGTGCCTATTGATACATTGGCATCAATGTTGGATGATCCGTCGAGAGGATCAAAAGCCAGTACATATTTTCCGCAATTAAATTCTTTTGGGATTTCAATGAGACCCTCAATCTCTTCACTTGCCATACAGCAAAGCCGGCCAGTATGGTCCAATGCTCGAAAAATAGTGTCGTTGGCAAAATCATCGAGTTTTTGAACTTTCTCCCCCTGCACATTTTCACTACCTGTGAGACCTAAAATATCAACCAGCCCTGCTTTTCTAACTGAACTGCCTATTATTTTAGCGGCGAATGCAATATCGTACATTAATGCAGAAAAATCACCAGTAGCAGAGGGATACTCCTTTTGCATCTCAAGAATATGCCGTTCAATCGTTACAACATGTGGCATTTATATGCCTCCTGTAAAATAAGTCTGTTGGGGATAATAGTTGAATTATTCAATGGGCTAACACTCAGTTTTTATATAGATTGCAGCGAGTAATCCTGCGTAGAATAACCATACGTAAGATGCTATTTAATTTAAAAAAAACAACCAATTTCATTAAAAAATTTTGTCATAGATTTAGTATATTAACCGTGCCCTGCAATAACAGAAATATTTTTTTCTTGCTTAATATTTGTTAAATTTTTAAAATACACCACTCTGGATTAACTTGAATTGTACGGAAAAGGTAATTTTTGTAGACTATATTCTTCAAATTGATGATCCAGATGAGATCAATTCGACAATCCCAACCAACAAGCAAACCCGCATGGTTGATCTCGCGTTCAACAATTTGTTTTTCCTTCTTGATTTATAAAATGCGCTTATTGTTATAATAGATGTTCCTTGCTTAACAATTTTATATTCAGCTACCATATATTGATGTGCTTAAATAGTATTATCAAAATTATTTTATTTTGAGATGTCGATTTCATTTTGAATAATTTGAGTTGTACAGGTAGGTAATATAGATTTTAAAACAGTTACAGTACGCGGTTAGGGGTATTTTTGGAGGAAGGAATGGACGTAAGAAGAGTTGGGAGCAATCCGTCAACTGCTTTAATTGTCGATGATGAATTACATTCACGCCAGCGCTTATCGAGACTACTCAGGGAAATTGCCCCGGAAATCAACCGAATAACTGAAACATCAAACGCAGCCGATGCGATTACCAAAATCAAAAGTACAAATCCAGCCGTCATTTTTGTTTCATGCCCCACTCATAATAAACTTTCTCACGTACTCACGAATGGCGTTGCCGGAGATATACCAAAGATTTCTATTTGTAAAGATTACACCGGCACAAAAGATATCATTAGTGCGCTTGGTGGCTATTATTTGAAAAAACCGGTCGATGCGCAAAATCTACGGGATTTGCTCGATGCCCTTTCGGCATTTAGAAAAAAATACGCCGAAATCCAGCGGCGGGGGGTTCATAATTTCAATTCAATTAAGCCTCAATTTAATCTCAAAGTAGGCAACACCAAATATGTTAAAAATCAAATCCAGGCCTATTTATACCGGCTGGTAGTTAAACGACAGGGGCGTTTTCGGCTTCTCCCGGTAGAAAAAGTACTGTGGTTTGGAACTGAATTTCGTCTTGTTTATGCCTACACTGAAAAGCGGCGATACCCCATTGACCTCGGTCTTGAAGAACTGGAACGCCGGCTGAATCCGGAACTGTTTGTTCGTGTTCATCGATCAACGATAGTTAATAAAAGAAGGATCGAAGATATTGTTCCCGTCGACGGTGGCCGAAACAAGGTTTTGCTGAATGAACCGCATAAACGCCTGCTGCCTCTCAGCGTCTCCCGAACACAGCCAATACGGAATATCATCGAATATTATCAATAAATATATTAAGTTAATTATATTCGTGAGTAGCCGATATACAACCTATAGCCTAAAATATTGCCAGGAAGGGACGCCGGCATCTCAATTAATATTCGGAACCTAACCGAAAACTAATATGCAATCCATCGCAAATATAAGTCCCGCTATACCGCTAATAAAAGCTGAGAAGGCCGGTGTTGCAGCAGAACGACCCGCAGCCCCACTGCTGCAATCTCGAACAATAGAACTTGATGTCCCCCCAAAATCAGAATCTATAAATCACACCAAAACTGAACAAGTTTCACGCATTATTTCGCACAAGGGACCTGGGTACCATGTGACATTAGGCTACAAAACCTATGCGAAATTAACATTCAAGTTTGATATTCGAAAAGCTGGTTCTACGCATGATCGGACTACCCCTCAATCCGAAAAAACAACCGCTATACATCCCGCAAATGCAAATATGGCCCAATCGATTCAAAATTTTATAAAACCATACCTGCCTGAACATAAAATTGAATTGGAAGCATAAGCTACTCTTGAATCTTACTTTTATTTTCAATATTCTATAGCCTTTCCCAATTAAAGTAGAAATTTCACCAGCTAATACAACAGAATGATTCAAATTTCTCGGTTGTCCAAACAATTCGGCCCCAATCATTTATTTGATCAAGCCACGCTCGAAATAAAACCCAATGAACGAATTGGATTGATCGGTCCAAATGGCTCGGGTAAAACAACATTGTTGCGAATGATGTGCGATGAGGAGGACTTTGATTCCGGTACAATCGTCGTTCCTTCCTCCGTAAAAATTGGTTACCTCAAGCAAGACGTGACTCTGGATGCGAAAAAAACTTTACTCGAAGAAGTGATGCATGGATTTCCGGAAATCGCGCAGTTGGAACATATGCTTATTGAGCTGGAAATCAAGATTTCTGAAAATCCGCAAAATAACGAATTATTAAAAAAATATGGACAACTGCGTGATGAATTTGAGCAACATGAAGGGTACCAACTGGAAAACCGGGCAAAAGCCATTCTTTCGGGTGTTGGGTTTGATGCCAGTGAATTTAAAACACCGATGAAAAATTTTTCCGGCGGCTGGATGATGCGGGTGGCTCTGGCGCGGCTTCTGCTTTTGCAGCCGGGTTTATTATTGATGGATGAACCGACGAACCATTTGGATTTAAACTCGGTGATTTGGCTGGAAAATTTTATTAAAAATTATCCCGGTACGATAATTCTGATCTCGCATGACCAATATTTTCTTAATCGAACAGCTACACAAATCGTCGAAATTGAGGCGAAAAAGTTGGTTTCCTATTCTGGCGATTACGACTTTTACCTCGAAGAAAAAAAGCTGCGCAAAGCCCAACAGGAAGCCGAGTTCAAAAATCAGCAAAAGAAAATTGAAAAAACGGAGCAGTTCATTGAGCGTTTTCGCTACAAGGCTTCGAAGGCAAAACAGGTTCAGTCACGTGTCAAAAAGTTGGAAAAAGTCGAAAGAATTGAACTGGACGCACATGCTAAAAAGATAAAATTTAAACTGCCGCCTCCGGTGCGATCCGGGAAAATTGTGGTGGAACTCGAGGGAATTAAAAAGCAATACGGGCATTTAACAGTTTATAAATCACTGGATTTTCTGATAACGCGTGGGCAGAAAATTGGACTGGTTGGGTATAATGGGGCGGGCAAATCCACCTTGTTGAAAATTTTAGCGCAAAATACAGAGATTCAAGACGGGACTATTGCCCTCGGACAAAATGTAACACCCTATTATTATGCCCAGCACCAATTGGAAATTCTCAATTCAAAAAATAATATTTTGGAAGAATTGACAGGTGCTGCGCCGAATTTGAGTGAGCAACAATTGCGGACATTGGCCGGGATGTTTCTTTTCATCAATGATGATGTTTTTAAAAAGATATCCATATTAAGTGGCGGTGAAAAGGCACGTGTCGCTTTGGCCAAAATGTTGGCAAACCCAGCCAATTTTCTTATTCTCGATGAACCAACCAATCACCTCGATTTAGCAGCTCGCCGTGTTTTACAAACCGCGCTGACCGATTATGCAGGAACAATTATTTTTATCACGCACGACCGGGAATTTCTTAACGGCATAGCGCAAACCATTGTTGAAGTACAAGAGGGCACGTTGAAAGTTTTTGCTGGTGATTATGAATATTATTTGTGGAAAAAGGACGAAGAAACCAAAGCTGAATCTCAGGCTGTGGCTGAAGCGAAGCGCCACGATAATGCCCGGCACAATAAAAAAGGGGATCGAAAACGGCGTGCGCTTTTTTTACAAGAGAAACAGCGACGAATTGGCCCCATTCAAAAATCGTTGGACTCGCTGGAAAAAGATATTGCCGGACTTGAGGATTTAAAAGAATCGCTCACCTCAGAAATCTGCGAACCGGAAATAATTTCTGCAACTGCGGTGTTCGCCGCAAAAAACCGGGAATTGAACGAGATATCAAAGCGGTTGGATGGCGCCTACCGGGAATGGGAAACCTTGTCTGCTGAACTGGAAAATCAGACCTTGCTGATTGAAAATGAGTTTGATTTATCATAATTAGATTAGTTAATGTAATGACTACAGGAGATTGTCATGACAAAAACAGGAGTTTTGCGACAAGTGCGGCTCATGGGCTTGTTGGTTGTTTTTTCTTTACTTGCAAGTTGTGGGGATAACAATCCACTCGCCCCGGGAGAAGAGCGGGATGAAAACGAAATCTGGATTACAGCAACTGGTTTTGAACCCACAAGACTAACTATCCAGTTGGGTGAATCAGTGGTATTTACAAATAAGGACACCGAAACACATGCCATCCAAAGTGGAACACCGAACAATCCAACAGCGCTTTTTTCGACACGAAATCTAACCAATAATAATTCCCAAACTGTTACTATAAACCAAAAAGGGACATACGTTTATCACGATATTGATTCCCATGTAACCGGAACGATAATTATATTGTGATAAAATTGGATTTCTGTGCAAGAAAATTCAGGGAGATCAGTTGAAAAATAACGAACAACAACAAGTTCAATGGCGGCAAAAATTGCACGAAACAATTTTTGAGGCGGATACACCTGTTGGCAAATATTTTGATATCGTACTTATGATATTAATTCTGTTGAGCGTCATCACAGTTATGCTCGACAGCGTGAATTCGCTGCACCAATTTCGCATCTATTTTATATTCATCGAATGGGTGATTACTATCGTTTTCACCATCGAATATATTTTGCGCTTGATTGCTGTTGTTCGACCGCTTGCCTATGCGCGCAGTTTTTTCGGTATAATTGATTTGTTGGCAGTTTTGCCAACGTATATTTCATTATTTCTGCCCGGGACACATTATTTTCTCGTCATTCGCAGTCTGCGGGTTTTACGAATTTTTCGAGTTCTCAAACTTGTTAAATATCTCAAAGAGGCGCAACTCCTGCTTAGAGCCATGCATGCCAGCCGGCGGAAAATCATCGTATTTTTATTTGCTGTTTTCAGCCTTGTCCTGATTTTGGGCTCTTTGATGTACGTCATCGAAGGGGAAGAAAATGGATTTACCAGCATTCCCCGCAGTGTTTATTGGGCAATTGTTACACTGACAACCGTCGGATACGGCGACATGGCTCCTGTCTCCGCATTGGGGCAGGCATTTGCTTCGTTAATTATGGTTTTGGGATACAGCATCATCGCGGTGCCAACGGGAATCGTAACAGTGGAACTTTCACGGGCGAGCGAAACCCGTGTCAGCACGCAGGCTTGTCCGGTATGCAGCGCGGAAGGGCATGATTTTGATGCTGTTTATTGTAAGTATTGTGGTGCCAGACTCTAAATGGAAAGTTTGAGCAAATCAACCAGCTTTGAAACACCATTTTGGATTCGACTTTTCAAACCGCTTAATCCGCTGATAGCCTCAATTATTAATTCAGTGACCTGGCATTTTCGCAAACAAAACCGAATTGCAAAGTTCGGCGATTTGACTTTTTTTACCGCATTGGAATTGCAAAATCCCCACTTCGATTTTAGCAGTCGCATTTTAATGGCTTACATTAATCAGCTCAACTTAAATGGAAAATCTGTCCTCGATATAAATAGCGGAACAGGGTGTGTTGCAATCTCAGCCGCCAGGAGTGGCGCCATGGTTACAGCCTTCGATCAGCGAGCTCTGGCGATAAGTTTGATAGCAAAAAATGCTGAATTAAATGCGGTCCGTGCAGAAATTAAAATTGTCAGGGGTGATATCTTTGCGCGAAATCTTGAAACGGAAAAATTCGATTTTATTTTATATCAGAATGATAGACAGTTAAATCTACAGGAAAGCGAAAATGTGGGGAATTTTTTTAAAATGGCCAGCTTGAATGTCGGGGAAAGTGGAAAAATTGTGTTTGTCCCTCCAACCGGGTGGCCTGTTCCCCAAATGATCGATTTGATTCAGAAACATGGTTTCAAATTAGGCAATCATCAACGTTTTATTCGTTTTTTTGAGCAATTTTTTATCTTGGAATTTGAGCGTAACTAATGAAACTAATTAAAATTTCCAAAGACCGGCCCCTGAATTTCGGGTTAACTTTACGCCGTTTTCAAGCCTATGGCGAGGATGCGGCCAATTTTTTCGATGGCCAAACTCTCTGTAAAGTAATTCGACTTGGTCGCCAGTATTTCTTACTACGCTTGTGCCAAAATCAAAATGCTGTAAATTGGCATCTGTTTCCGGATACTTCGGATTCTGAATTAATCGCTCTGGCAGAAAAACAGGTTAACCATATTCTCGGTCTCGATTTTGATTTGCGACGATTTTATGCAGCGGTCTCGCACGATCCCGTTTTTGCTCCGCTCATCAATAAATTTCACGGATTTCGGCCCACTCTCAGTTCTGACTATTTTGAAATGCTGGTCACCTCAATCTCGGCCCAGCAAATCAACTTGGCTTTTGCTTTCACCGTTCGATCCAGATTGGTGCGGCAATTCGGGAAAAAATTATCCTTTGAAAAGAAAACTTATTTTGCCTTTCCAACACCTGAAATATTAGCAAAAACAGATCCGGCCAAACTGCGGGAATTGCAATTTACCCGGCGAAAATCTGAATACATTGTCGGATTGGCGCAGGCCATCGAAAGTGGCGAAATCAATTTACAGAATCTGGCATATTTGAGCGAATCCGAAATTTATAATCAATTGACGGCATTAAAAGGGATTGGCCGCTGGACGGTCGATTGGTTTCTCGCCCGCGGATTGGGCTGGCCACAGGCATTTCCGGCAGGCGATTTAGCTGTCCGCAAAGCCGTGCAAAAATGTTACTTTAATAGTCAAAAAATAGATGAAGAAGAAATTCGGGAGCATGCTAAAAAATGGGGTGATAACGCCAATCTGGCCTGCCATTATTTGCTTGCCGGCCTTACTATCACGGATAAATAAGTAAAATTTTACATTTTGAAAAGGATTGCGAATTTTCATTAAAATTTACCGATGTATAGACTATATTTTATTGCTTGAATCCAGTTGCAACATTTTTGAAGCCAGAAAAGAATTTCCAAATTTAAATGACTTTTTTCTTCCCGGATAAAGTTGGAGTGAAAAGCGTGTTAAAAAAAGTTCTGCCAAAAGTTTTAATTTTCGTGACTATTATTGCATTCGTCGCCTATAAAGAATATGCTGCGCCTTACTGGCGTTATCACATAAAAGAAATCTATTCCAAAAGCAAACCACCTTTGCGGGTTGCGCTTGAAAATGGTCTGGAAATTGAAATGTATCCGGGTGCACAACCGCATGTTGGGAAAATCGCCGGGCTGCAAAAAGGATTAATTCTCACACAATACGGTAAACCACTGGTTGGTGAGGGCTACGGATTTGGCCTGCCTTTGGTGGTGGCAAATGGCGCATCCTGGCTGGCGTCACAGTCAAAAACCGGCAAATTCGTCCACGGGGATACCACGATTTTGTCCAAGGAATACATATTTGACACGCGGGAAAATGATGTCCAGTTTCCACGCCGCAGGTATGAGAAAACCCGTCCCATCGGCACAATCCGCGTCGATTACCTCATTTACAAAAATACGATCGAGGTGACTGCGGATTTAAAAGGCCTCGTCGAAGTGAATTATGATTATGTCTATTTTATGAATGAACAATCGGGGCGGGATTTCCGCTATGGCTTGAATGCGCTTGGTCAGAAAATCGACTTGATCCAGTGGCAAACCCCTGTTCCAATGGCCATGCTTGGCGTGCATGCTCCGCGACTTGGAATAACTTTTTGGATAAAAGATAATATGGAAACGTTAAAATATCTGGGTCGTGAAACGCTGGCTCGCTGGCACTGGTACGGACATGTTTCTACGAACTGGGCCGGTTGCGATCTGCGGCTCGATAAAAAATTCTCCACATATAAATATCAGATATCCATCGAAAAAAAATCCCGAAAATGATTTATCCACACCCATGAAAATTTGCCTGCCCATTTCTCTTGATTATTTGTGCATAAATACTAAATTTTATTGGAGCAATGTGCTGTCGGGACAAGCTAATTTCATCAAAAAAATAGTGATGTGCAGATCCCATAGAATAAAAGCGAGAAGTAATTATCAGTCTGTTTGAAATTTTAAACACCGGCAAGTGGCCGCGTGATAAAATCAAAGTTTCCGGTTCCCGGCAACCGGATTTTTTTCCGATTTCTTTAGCTGCAGAACGAGAAGAGTTTTGGCGATTGGCATGCCAGAAAAACCCGGCGCTTTTTAACGGGACTTTAGCCTCGCTCATTTCCTGGTCGGCGGAAACTAATTATTTAACATTATCTTTGGGCGTGGCATGTTATCGCGATCTGCTTTTTTCGAATGAAAAGGCTGTGGAATGGTTGCAAGCCGGGAAAGAAGAATATTTATCGCAGACGTTGGGAATTAGTGCGGTGATGCAAACTTCTGACAAAAAAAATATATTGATGCATCGAAGTCAGCACGTTGGAGAATACCCGGACAAACTCGATGTCCTTGGTGGGCATATCGATGTGCAGGTTGATTGCCAGAATTTTACGGCTGATGGTCTGTTTGCAGCAATTGAAAATGAAGTTCGGGATGAAATTGGTATCACTGCCAATGAATTTCAGATAGAAAATTGTATTGGCCTTCTGCAAAACACAGCAACCCGTAAGCCGGAGTTGGTTTTCACCGGAAAAACAGAACTGGGAGCTGTGGATATTGTTTCGCGAACCGAAAATGCCAAAGAAAATTTTGAATACACACAATTATCATTTGTTGATGCTGATCTATCGATTTTAAAACCGTTTTTAGAAAAAAATGGAGAAAAATTTACGCCTTCAGCGACAGGATGTCTTTTTCTCTTCGCAGATTTTATTAAAAATTTAACGCACAGTGAATAATATGAATTTACGTCCAGTTTTTTTGACCTTGCTCAGCAGTCTCCTGTTTTTGACCCAGTCGTGCTCAACATCATCTTCTTTATTGAAGAGTAATACCGTCCCGCAAGTTAATAAATTCGAACCAATTTATGGATTGGAGGCATTGCAAAGTGAACTCAATTTAATTTTGGCAGATCCCGAATTGGCCGCAGCCAATACCGGAGTTGTGGTTTCGCGAATAGAAGACGGGAAAGTTTTATTCGAACATAATACCGACAAATTATTTCATCCTGCTTCAACGATGAAATTATACACCTCCGCAGCTGCCGTGAATTATCTTGGCCTGGACTACAGTTTTCGCACATTAATTGCTGTTGACTCGGGGACAGTCGTTGCGGACACATTGAAGAGTAATTTATATATAATTGGTGGTGGCGATCCCGTTTTTTCAACCGCCGATCTCGCCGGGCTTGTCAACGCATTGGGCAACAAAGGAATAAATTATATTTCCGGTGACATTATTTGTGATGCCAGTTTTCTCGATGATCAGTCGGTAGGTGATGGCTGGATGTGGGATGACGCCGGCAGTTGGTACTCCGCTCCTCTGAGTGCGTTGTCCATACAGGAAAATTGCATCGAAGTGTTTTCCCGGCCTGCTGTAAATAGCGATGATCCAGCCAAAATTTCACTTTTACCAGCTACTGATTACCTCAAAATTGTAAATACCAGTACGACAGTTGATAGCGTGACTTATTATTCGCAGCTATTTGATACGACAAAAACTTTTGAGAAATTCAACATCGAGCGACGGTGGCGCGAAAAAGAAAATACACTGGAAGTGAGCGGCCTCATCGGTGACTGGTTTGCGGAAGACCAAACTACAGTTGATATCGTCAATGCACCCCTATATTTTGGCACCCTGTTTAAAGAGGAGTGCGCGTCGAATGGTATCGGCATCGCCGGGAAAATAATCGAAGGCATGGCACCCGCATCACGGCTTGCATTGGCAGCCCACGAATCGAAATCTTTAGCACAATTGCTTGCCGATATGAACAAACCGAGTAGCAATCTTTGCGCAGAATTGTTCTTGAAGACCGTTGGGGCAAAATCGACCGGAAAACCAGGAACCGCACGAGATGGTATTCATTCTTTAAATAAACTATTAATCAGTTGGGACATCGACACAACAGGGATCAAATTTTCTGATGGCTCCGGGGTATCCCGATACACGTTGGTCACTCCGGCCACTACACATAAACTGCTGGTGGCGATGTACGATGAATTTTCATGGCGGCATGAGTTTATTGCATCGTTGCCGGTGGCTGGTGTCGATGGTACGCTCAGATCACGGATGCAAAATACCGCAGCGGCGGCAGTAGTTCATGCAAAAACAGGCACGCTCAGCGGAGTCTCATCTTTGGCAGGTTATACAACATCTGCAGATGGAGATGAATTGGCTTTTTCGATAATGATGTCGCACTTTGTAGGAAGTTCTAAATCTTACCGAAATGCACAGGACAAGATTTGCGATGCTATTTCCCGTTTTCGGGAAGTTAAAAAATAGGTATAATGATGGCTAAGTTGCTCATCAAAAAAAAGGACGGAAATCTGCAGATTTCCGCTCTGTCGGGGGAAAGATTCAATATTGGCCGGCAAGAGGAAAATGATCTGGTGCTCTCGGACAAAACGGTCTCGAGAGTACATGCATCCATTATTTTCCAGCCAACATTAAAAATTTGGCTGATAAACAATTTAAGCCAAACCAATCCCGTATTTGTCAATAACGCTGAACTACTGAAAAAAGCCGTTTTATTTGATCAGGATATAATCGAAATTGGCATTTATAACCTGAAGTTTGTTGAGGAGTAATTGATAGAATTGCCGGATCGATAGATTGAAGAAAAATATCCATTTATTCCCCATAGTGATCGCACTCATTTTGGCATTTGCAATGATCGACTTTATCCTTGGATTGTTAATTCAAAACAAGCAGGATAAAACATTCCGTATCGCTGGCAAAAATGAAAGTGTTTCTCTGCTAGCGTTTCGGGAGTATAAAAACTACAACGCATTTCTTGACCAGGTTCTGCGTCATTACAATCAGCACTTGGCCGACTTTAATAATATTGCCAGCGGGGACACTGTTTTCTTTCCAAATATGACGAAAATGGAAATGGAAACACAGATTTTCAGAAAACCGGATTTCTCTACCAGCACTACTTTGGGAGTTCCGCAGAAGAAAAGTGGTGAGGCCGTTTTGACTTTTGCAGATGGGCTTGTAACTGTAAAATCACCGGTTGAGTCTGCATGGGTTCCCATTAATTCTAATTTAATTCTCGGATCCGGGACTAAAATTCGCACAGACGACGGGTGGGCTGAAATTCTCTTCGCTAATAAATCCCTGGTCCGCATCGGGCCTGCTTCAGAATTTGAAATCGAGCATTTTCAATTTCACCAGAAGGGGCGCGTCACGACAACCTGTAGATTGGAACGAGGCAAACTATGGTTAAACATGCCTGATGTTCCGAGTAAAAATGGCTTTTTTGAGTTGCGGTTTCCAAATTCCACAATGCGGGTAAATGGGGCTAATTTTCAGGCTATCGTGGCGGAAGATAAATCGATGGCTATTCATGTTTATTCGGGAACTGTTTTAGCGCAAATGTCATTGGGTTCGTCGATCGATGGGGCGAAGCAAAAGGGAAATACAGCAATACCGGCAGCATGGGAAAAATCGATTGCTGCTAATCAATCAATTCACATCTCGGCAACAGGCCGGCTCATAGCTTCCGAAATCGCTGTTGAAATGGATGCCACTGAACGATGGATGCGCTGGAACAGCCGTCGTGATTCCCTGATTTTTTCGAAGTAATTCTATTTTTAGATGACCTGCCAAATTCTTCAATTTACTCAAACAGCGATTCCATTTAAATTAAATATCTGATAAAAATGCCGATAAATAAGAGACCTTTGCCGATTTATTTATGCGGGTATTTTAAAGTCTGAACTGACCGATGACCGATTGTTTGGAAAACGCGCTGATTTTCCTGAAATTCCTGACAAAAAGTGATAGCATTGTAAAATAAATGAACTGAATTTTATTTGCCTTTTTCAATGAAACAGGATATGTTGACTTGTTTGTCTCTCCCAAAATATTATCAAAAATCCATTCCCAGAACGCATCATTTTGGAGTATCCAACCATGAGTTTAGAAATAAAAAATGATCGGCGTAAACATTTTCGCATGCAATTTAAAAACCGCAAGGGCGGCCGGGCAGAATTTATTTTGCCAAATGGATCCCGCATAAAAGCACGCTTGCTGGATGTCGGGGGCGGCGGGTTACGCTGTGCGATTTCGCGGGAAACTACAGAAATCCCTGCTATCAATACCTATTTTGATCGAATTTATGTTTTTTCGACCACTTTTGGTAATCCGCTGATATTTTCCGGGATCGTCCGTCGTAAGAAAGCCCTTTCTGGTCGGCAAGGCATTGAATTAGGAGTTGAATTTTCTGCGGTATTGTCAAACTTGCATGAAATTAACGAAAATGAAGAAATCGTTCGCAAGCGCGCTCAAAGATTGGAAGTAAACAAGAATTTTTTTCTTGCCCGATTGCAACAGACCCAGGCTTATGGCAAAGTCCGCGACATCCATCGACGCGGTGAACGACGCACGGACTTGCATTATAATTTTCACGATATTGCCTTCGGACTGCCGCCGGAAGAACGCTGGTGGTTTTATTGCGTTATCGATTCACTGAAGAATACCGGGCAACGATATCAAAAAGGCCTGTTGGTGGAATATTTGGATCTCTGCCGCAAGGGAACCGGCGGTTATCAGCGACAATAACTATTCAGCACTCCCATTCGAACTCAATTCAGAATACGTCTTGCTCCTCTGAACGTATCAAAACGATATCGGCTAAAATTGGCTGCGGTGGAATCAAAGCTGTTGATTTTCACATGACCGCTGGAATGCATGTATTCTTTCTGCCCTAAATACAACCCGACATGGATAATTTTATTCTCACGCAGTCCAAAAAACAACAAATCGCCCGGGTGCAAATTCTCAAAATTATCCCCTGTTGTCACTACTTTTCCCTGTCGGTATTGCTGACTTGCGTCGCGTAAAAGATTAAAACCGTTCCATTTAAATATCGATTGTGTAAATCCTGAGCAATCGACACCTTTGGTGCTATTCCCTCCCCATAGATAAGGTAATCCTTTGAACTGAAAAGCTGTTTTTATAAGTTCATCCGCATCAACGGATTTTGTTTTCATCCAAACATCAAAATCTGTGCATTGATTGGTTTTAACGTAACCACTCTCTTTTTCCGTCCATTTAACTTTTGACCAGACGGCGCCTTGCTCTACAATGTTGAGAATATTTCCGCCGACGACATCCGATTTTATCATGCTGCTCGCATCCGGATTCTCATAAATTTTGCCGTAAAGTTGGTGGAAAACAAGCCGTTTTTCTTCCTCCCACGCTTGTTTTTCTTCTTCCGGGAGCCGGCTAAAAAAAGTGCCGTTCATCCATCCGAGATAGCCATCGGCTACACGGACATAATACCAGCCTTTCTTTTTCTTTAAAATTTCAACAAATGTGCCCATTAAAACTTGATTGAGCAGCTCAGCGCTATATCCGGGTTTTGAGCGTAGATTGGCCACACTTACGGATATCAAACCCCAATTTTTGTGGCCGACCGTGCTATCCGGCAGAAGCGAAATTTGGATATTGATTTTATTATTGCCATCCAAAGAGCCAAGGTTTCCCGAGAGAGTTTTTAATGCATCAGGATTATCAATTTCCCCGCTGATAAAAATTGAATCACCGACTGTGGATGTTTTTAGATCGAATACAGCAAGTCGACGGTCGGGGCAGAATTCAACCTTTGTTTTATCGATAATTTGGGTGATTGATTCCGGGACGTGCGGTGGATTTTGCTGGCAGGAAAAAAGGAGAATGAAACAGATAAAAAAAACTGCCAGTGATTGCAGTTGCTCTGATTTGACGATTTGGGGCATCTTTACGCTCTCGTTTGAAAAATAAAATAGAAATATGCCTTTTGAGAAAAAAATTATCAATGACCGACACGGGTATAGGAATACCGCGTTGCGAACAGGCTCAAAAAATAAGTGGATAGAGTAATAAAACCGAACGGCTTACCCAGTAAAAAGGCATAGCCAATCATGCCCATGAGTGCCAAATAAAAAACAAGCAGATACGGCCAGAGAAGATTGGTTTCCCGGAAATTGCTTTTGAAAATATAGTCAAAGATTAATTCTATAAGGCAGTAAACAATTAAAAACAGCGGTAAAATGACAGTCCAAACACCGCGATTTTCGATGAAGTTGAGATAAACGCAGGCAGCAAGCGGAATGGCCATAGTCACGATTATGAGTCCGGAATAAAATTCAAATTTCTTCCAGCTACTCGTCCGGGAAATCATAATCGCGCTGATGAGAATATTTACCAAGTTTCCAATGAGGAATATCAAGATATCGACGGTGGGCAATTTTGAAAATGTCATTTTTAATAGCCGGAATCAGATTAAAATTTGAGCACTGTCTGTCAGTTCAATAAAGCAGGTATTTTTTTCGTATTTTTTCAAACTTGTGCAAATCACCCTGTGACGATGCAATCATTTGCTCCGAAGTTCGCCCATCTTTAATCGCGTTAGCAACCCAGTTTTGGCCCGATAACTTGTTCAGCCGGCGCGGTTTTAACTCAAAATGTTGCGGATACAGTTCTTGCAGACTTGTCAGCAATTTAAAACCAAATTCAACGGATTTAAAATTTGCGGCATCCAAAATACTCACCTCGATTCCCTGACAAATTTCACCGGAGTATTTATTGTTGGTTGCCATGCCCGGAATATCGATGGGTGTGAACCGTACCGGTTTGAGCCGAATGCCTTGAATATTTTGTTCTTTTAACCGGGCGATTAATATATTTGCATCGAGCCAGGGAGCGCCAACTTTCTGAAAGGGGGCACGGGTTCCACGGCCTTCAGAAAAATTTGTCCCTTCGATGAGACCCATGCCGCAATACAGCAGAGCTGTCTGGGTTGTTGGCATGTTCGGTGAAGGTGGAATCCATGAAAGCCCGGTGTCTTCGAAGTGCATGTGCCGCTGCCAATCCTGCATTTTGATGATTGTTAGATCAACTTTTTTCCCGGCTTGCAGCCAGCCTTCTTCATTGAACATCGTTGCCAATTCTCCGACCGTCATCGCGTGGCGCAGCGCAATTGGCTGGATTCCGACAAAACTCTTCAATTCGGGATCGAGTACCGGCCCCTCGACAATGAGCCCGCCGATGGGATTTGGGCGATCCAATACGATATATTTTACGCCAAACTCTGCGGCGGCTTCCATGGTTTTGCACATCGTGCTGATGTAAGTATAAAATCGCGTGCCGACGTCCTGAATGTCAAAAACGAGGGCGTCAATATTTTTGAACATATCGGCCGTCGGTGACCGGGTGATTCCATAAAGGCTGTAAACTGGAATTTTGGTGGAATCTGTTGTTGATGCTATTTTTTTCCCAGCTTCTGCTTTGCCAAAGACGCCGTGTTCCGGTCCAAAAATGGCGGTGAGTTGCACGTTTTCGTTCGCTTTGAATAATTCGATGATGTGGGTGCCATGGAAGTCTACCGCGGTTTGATTTGTAATGACGCCAATTCTGAGCCCGTGGAGACTTTTGAACTCATTGGCTTTTAAAACATCAAGACCTGTTTTTGCTTGACCCGCGAATCCATAGTTAACGCATAAAATAATAATTGATACTAATGTGAGTACTTTTTTCATAATATGGGCTTTGTATTAGTTAAGTTTGCGAATTAATTAGTATCGTATTTTTTCATCAAAAACAAGATTTTATTCATAAATTTCAGATGATGTGCCGCGCACTTATTGGATTTTATAAAACTTGAGAGGTTAAATATCATGCTCGTATTTAACAAAAAGCGAATAAGTGCTCGGCACCTTTACACGGTTAAGTAAAAAATTTAGGAGAAGAGATATTGAGGGACTGAATACACGTTTCACAATCTTAGTGGCTGCTTGTCGAATTTTATGAGCGAGGGGCAAAAAAAAACCGCATTCGATGATGCGGTTTTCTGTTTTAAATTTCACTCATCTTGGCCCGGTTCCCCGTCGGTTCGATTGACGAGAGTAGGTATTTTTATTTGGTCGCCGATGTGCAATTCCTGCAGGTTGCTATCAGGGTTGTATTTCATCACAAGCCAGAGGGGAATATCGTAAATATTGTTGGTGATAGCCCAAATTGATTGCCCGCGTTTTACTTTATGTGTGATAACCGTATCGACAACAAAGGTGGAAAAAAAGTCTTCTTCAATACTTTTTTGATACTCGAAACGCCGCCGTTGAAATTCTTCCGGCGCAATTTTTCGGTAAGTCAATTTTAATTTTTGTCCAACATGAATAGCGCGATTGTAACCGAATCCATTAATTTTACGCAGTTCACGAGCCGAAATTTCCAGCCACTCGGCAAAGTGTCCGAGGGTTTCTTCGGGTTCAACCGTGATCCATTCGCTTGGGGGTTCGGGAACAAATTCAAGGGGTGCTGCGATTTCGTTTACCTCGACCAGCGGCTCTTGTTGCGGAACCAAAACCATCTTTGATTCATCACGAGTGACAAATTCTGTACGCATATTCGGTGGCGCGATATATTGCCCCGGCGTCGAAAGCCCGTCAGCAAGCTTGAAAAACCCCTCGCTTGTGACCCCGGTCGGCGTCATATTTTTATTGTCAGCTGCGGGTATTTTTATCTCCGGCTTAAATGCGGCGGCAACAGCCGTTGTCGGTTTTAAATCAATCACCGGCGGCTTGGATTGCGGTGTGTTTTTGCCGTTTGGAATTTTTATAATCTGCCCCACATAAATGCGGTGGGCATTGGGCAAATCATTATACGCCATTAAATCAGGAATTGATGAGCGTGTTCGTCGGGCAATTGCGCTCAAATTATCCCCACGCCGGACCCGATAATAGTCCGAATAAATCTGCTCCTCGAATTTTTCTGCCGGGGATATGGCGGCCCACAATGCTTTTTCGTCCACCTCAGCCCGGTCGGGGATGCGTAGAGTATATTTTTTGGGAATTCTTCTTTGCCCGCGCAACACAGGCGAACGCAATGCCGGATTAAGATTTTTCAATTCATTAATTGTCAGATTAAAGGTTTTGCAGATGCTTTTTGCACTATGATAGCGCTGGGTTTTAAAGGTGACGAATTCAATCGGATTTTTAAAAACGACCGGCCCAAAGAATTCCTGATAATTTGAGGCAACAGCATAGGCAGCTATAAATTCCGCATAAAAGTTTCGCGAAGCAAAACCAAAAGTTCGGCTCCGGTAATTTTTAACAATTTTTCCAATATCATTGCCATGCCTTTTTTGGGCGCGTTTCATTCCGGCACGCCCATGATTGTAGGCTGTAATTGCCAGCGGCCATGATTGCAAATCCTGATAATTTTTCTTTAATAATTTTGCTGCCGCTTCTGAAGCAATAATGGGATCTGAGCGTTCGTCAATATCGTAGTTGATTTTCATATACATGCGGCCAGTGCTGCGCGTAAATTGCCAGATTCCAGCGGCGCCGTATTTAGAATAAGCTTTGAAATTAAAGGACGATTCGACGTGGGGGAGCATCGTTAATTCGACTGGCAATTCATTTTCCTCAAAAATCCTGGTAATATGAGCGGAATAAAGTCCCGAGCGCTCAAGCCCCGCTTTAAATTCGTTTTTCAGGCCTTGTTGCCCCCGAATATTTTTTGCAGCCTCACGAATGCGTTTATACGATGCCTTGTCCCCGAAAAGTGCTGCCAGTCGAGTCTCGTTTGCAGATAATTTCTGCTTTTTCAGTATCTTGTTGGCAAGCCGATAGAGCTCGGATTTATAGCGTTTCTTTATTTTTTCAATTCGGCGCCACTTGTTGCGATTGCTGATATTGTTAGGATTTGCATAAAGATCATTAAAATTTATTACATCATAAATGATGCCCAAATCGCGCGCATCGTGGATCATTACTTTGTTGGATGGGTATTCCGCATAAACCAGTTTCCAAAAAGATACCGCCGATTTAAGAGACTCGGGCACCGGGAAAAGGACCGGATTTGGGCCGTTAGCTGGTTTTGCCTGACCGGGTGGTAAGAAAAACAAGGTAAACGCTGTAATTAAAATAACTTGCATAAATAAGATTTTGCGGGAGTAAAAATTTACTGGCTGCATTCGATTCATTAATATCTTCCACGGTGTTAAGTTTGGGGCTGCTTTCGTTTTCTCTAAAGTACTGTTAAATATTTCGAATCACGTGATTATTTCTTTAAAAAAAATAAAAATTACCGGAAAAAATCAGCGCTTCCGTCTTCCTGCCATTTTTTAAATGTTGAAATTACTTTTTTTATGCAAATTTTACAAACAATATACCGATAACATTTTAAGTCAAGGTGACTATTGCATGCTTTTATTGGTGTTAAACAGCTGAAAAATGGAGAAGCACATTCCTGTTGAAATGAAAAAATTGCTTTTTGCTGCACTGTACAAAGCACTTTAATGATATAAATTAGTTCCATAAATATAATGTTATTTAACATTTGCTTCAGTATTAATTATTTCAAGAAACAGAAACTATTTGGTTTTATAACCGACATTTTAATTGTTGGGTTTTCACCTGACTCATTGAATATCGAGAATCGAAATTTAGTTAAAATTGTTAAAATTAGAAAAATGAGTACTTTGTGCAATGAGGTTTAGCATGTGGCTTAAAAGCGGCTGGTTGTTTATTGTTGGTTTAATTCTAAGTGTACAATTGGTGGTTGCGCGCAATGATAATGTCGAAACAACAGAGGCGTCTTATTTACAGCAAATTTTTATTTTAAAACAGTTGGCCCCGGAAATAAAAAAAATCGGTGTTCTTTGCCAAATCAAAAATTACAAGGATTTGGAAACAAAGCTTGGCCGGCTGCAAAAGCAGGCACAGTTGGAGTTCGTCTTGTACAATATAAAAAATATGCCTGATGTTGCGAAACATGCTAAAAATGCAACTATCTCGAAAAATGTGGATGCCCTTTGGGTTTTTGCAGATGAAATATTGCTGGATCCTAAAACCCAAAGTTATTTGGTTAAATATTCACTGCAATCGAAAATTGTATTATTGTCGGCAGAGCCAGAGATAATTAAAAAAGGCGGTACTGTCTGTATTCGAAAAGGGACGAGTAAGCCGGTTATATTCTTAAACCAGAAAGCAGTTGACCTGCTAACTTTAAGTATTCCTCCCGGTTTGCCGGAAACAGCCGAAGTCATAATATTTTAATTCGAAATAAACAGGTAAATCAATTATGTTGAAATTTGGCATTAACGGAAAAGTAATCATTTTTAGCCTCGTTTTTATTTTAATTTTTGCGGGAATTATGGGCTATAACTTACAGAGCAATGCAAATGAGTCAGTGCAGCAGGAATTCATTTCGAGAGGAGAGGTTTTGACCCGAAATCTTTCATTTAATGCAAAAATCGGTTTGGTTTTTCAGGATACGGATAATTTGCAGGAATTGGTAAACGGGGTGGCCAAAGAATCTGGCGTCAAGCTTGTACTCATTCTCGATGCTGAACAAAACACGCTCATCAAGTTCGGCGATGAAAAAAGTGTTGCTAAAAGCCTGATAAAGAAAATTAAAGAAGATCAAAAAGAGCCCCTGCTCGATCGCTCTTTTAAACAGCGTGTTAATTTGATTCATCCTGTCATTAACGATGGAGAGGCTGTCGGGACTGTTATTATTGGGCTCTCAACGGAAAAATTGCGGGCAAAAATTCAGAGTGCCAATTTCAACGCGATTCTTATTACAATTTTTATGAGCGTAATAAGCATCGTCTGTATCGCATTTATCGCTACAAAAAAATTAAATCAACTTCAGCAGATTAAAATATTTGCAGAACAACTGGCCAGCGGTCGGCATGGGGAGACTGTGACAGTAAAAGCGACCGATGAAATTGGCGAACTCGCTGAATCATTGAATATCATGTCTAAAAGAATTGGGAAAGCAATTCAAGAGGCCGAGGAGAATTTTGCTAAATCACAGGAATCAGCCAATTCTTTAGCGCATGCACACGAGCAGGCTATAAAAGAAAAAGCCGCACTTGACGAAGCTGCCAATCGCATGCAAAAAACCTTCGATCGTATCAAAAAAGGCGATTTGAGTGAAGGGGTTGTATTGGGCAGCGAAAGTGAATTTAGTCAGGTTGGCGAGGGGTTGAATGCGATGCTCGATGAATTTTCCAGCATTCTCGAGCAAATTCGAAATATGACACATTCACTTGAGGCCACATCGCAATCAATTAATGATGTGAGCAATCAAATTACGGCTGGCGCAGAAAAGCAATATGGACAAACCGAAAATATTACTTCCTCCGTTAAAGGTGTTGCTTACAGCCTGGAGCAGTCGCAAGCGGGAATCAAAAATGCCCGCTCCGTCGCCGATAAAGCACAGCAAAAAGCCAATGACGGCGGCGTTGTCGTACATCGTGCCATCGAAGGAATAAATCGTATTGCCAGCATAGTCGATGACTCAACTTCAACGGTTCGATCATTGGGCGAACAATCACAACAAATTAATGATATTGTCCAGGTGATCGAGGAAATTGCTGACCAGACGAATTTACTTGCCTTGAATGCAGCGATTGAGGCCGCGCGTGCCGGGGAACAGGGGCGCGGTTTCGCAGTTGTAGCGGATGAAGTACGCAAGTTGGCAGAGCGCACATCGCAGGCGACCGGTGAAATAGCCTCATTGATTAAAAAAGTCCTGCAGCTCACCGAAGACGCAGTTGATGCGATGAACACCGGCAACACAGAAATGAAAAATGGCCGTGACCTGGTGCAGGATATTGGCGGCGTTTTGCAGGATATCGTTGGTTCTGTGGAATCGATTCAGAATGAATTTGAGCATCTTGTTGAAAATAGCCAGGAACAACATCTTGCGGGCGAACAAATTTCTGAGCAAATCGATTTAATACAGGAAGTTGCCAAGCAAAACAAGGTTTACGTTCAGGATGTGCAGGAAACCGGCTCCGGTCTGCAAATGCAAATTGGAACATTGGTTTCTCTCGTTAGCCGTTTTAAGACAAAGAGTAGCAACGAATTGTCTCCATCTGCGCAGTTGCCTGAAGACGAGGAAGAAATGAAGGTTTTCGAAACTGGTTTTTAATACCAGCCTACGTTTGAATTAAAAATAATGAACAAAATTAAGGGATGTAACTATCAATTTTTATCTTGTTTTAGGATTGGTTCCGGGAATAGAATATTGATAGGCCTGCCTGTTAAAATATATTTATTTTATATTGACAACAAGAGAATGATTTGCTATATTAGCGACTCTTAAAAACGAGGCGATATGGCAAAGGTAAAACAAAAATTCAGTGCTCGAAATTCAGCAAATCAAATCGCATTTACAAAAGCAAATTTTGTAATTTTCTCCATTGGCTTGCTTTTTTTGTTGATCGGATATTTCGCTTTGGCGCAGGGTCCCGCTGACAGTTTTTCGTCCTTAAGTGTTGCACCCGTTTTTTTAGTATTGGGCTACTGTGTAGTTATTCCTTTGGCAATTCTCTATCGCAACTCAGGCGAGAAAAAAGAAGAAAAACAGGGCGATTAGCTCAGTTGGTTTAGAGCACCTGCCTTACAAGCAGGGGGTCACTGGTTCGACTCCAGTATCGCCCACCAAGATTTTGGGACCGTGGTGTAGTTTGGTTAACACGTCGGCCTGTCAAGCCGAAGATCGCGGGTTCAAGTCCCGTCGGTCCCGCAAAAAGCAGCTTTTACTAAAGCTGCTTTTTTTTTGCCCACATAGGAGGAATGATGCAAAAAATAATGATGACGGTTGCGATTTTATTACTGATTTTTTCTTGTAACAATGAAAAAAATAATGACGTTTCCCTCGAAGCATTTCGTGGTGATATCCCACTTGAAATTCATATCGTTGCAGATTCAACCCACGAAGTTGTCGTTAAAACCAGCGTGATTCACGGAATACCGCTGCAGAAAGTTATGCAGGCTGTTGTCCAAATTGGATACAACGATCCGGCGAATTCCTTTGTAAATTCAATTGTCGGTGTGACTGCGGATGCGGCAGAAAAAGAATTCTGGTTTTTGGAAATTAATGGAAAAGCATCACAGGTTGGATTAACACAAATTAGTGTCGAAGACTCAATGCAGGTCGTTTGGCGGCTGAAAAATTATTGAATTGGATAGTATTTATAAGATTCGATTTCATTGATGAGTTTTTCGCGGCTAATTTTCCGGTCCATTAGTGCTTGAATATTTTTGTTTTGAATTTTATACACAGCCCGGGTCGGAATTTGGGGGTTCAGTTGATCGATCTTCACAGCCAGAACCAGCCAGGATTCTGGTTTTTCCACATCGAGCGTCGGAGCATACTGGGTAATTAAGTGCTGTAATTTATTTTCAAAATCTGAAAATGCCTTGATTAATTGCGCTGTGCTTACCGTGTCGATATGCGAAAATTGTGTCCAGACGTTTATCCCTGTTCCGGTTTTGCCTTTTTTCCCTCGAATGATTCTGGTCTCGGAAAATTCAGCCGAATTGGGATCGACACTAAAAAAATATTCAAGCGAATTTGAGCTTAGAAAATTGGCTTGAAACGAAAAAATGACACCGAAATCTGCAAGATGAAATTGGGAAATACCACCGCGTAAATCGAAAGTCTCGGCAGAACGGCTGTGCAAAATCGTTTGCATTGCATTGATGAAAATGCCTATTTCAGGCTGTCTGTCATGCGTAACAACCTCGGAATTCACAGACACTAAATTGTCAAATGTCCGACGATTTATTTTACCAGCATTGAATTGTTGAATAGTGTTAAAAGCAATTGAACTTGTAAAACCCGAGTCAAAGCTGGATGCCGATTGCCAGTTTGAACCTGCGTTGTTCATCGACTGATCAGAATAAATAACGGTAATTTTATCCTGTCCGCGTAGCTGTCGAATGGCGTCCGCATATTTCCCAAGAAAATAATTTATTTTTAATTCGGTTTCCTCTCTGGTTGCTTTTTTCTGCGGCGACCGCGAATTTTCCGTGCTGATGATTGCTACGTGTTCTTCCTCTTCCATCTGCAATTGATGAAATCTTTCGGTCAACACCTGAAATATGGGTCTGCGAATTGGCACGGTGAAAATTACGCCATAACTCGGGATAAAAATACCGCGAGTCGAGCTGTGCGTTAAATGGATACGGCGATAATCGTCTTCGGATAATAATTTATCGAGAATGGATTCCATGATGTTTAAATCTTTGTCCATCATCGACATATCCAGTTCACCAGTCTTTTGCTGACTGAAGATAGTATCCGGTTGAAAAGCCTGCAAAAAAACAACAGGTATGCCAAGTAACAAAAAGCGTAACCAACTTCGACCCATTAATAATTACCTTTATTTTTGCTGTAAATTTACATTTTTTATGAGTTGCTCATATTTCATCAGTTGTGAATTCTGCGATTCACGCACGGCATCCAGACCGCGCCCGATTAGCTGAAGATCATTGCGGCGTTGCCTTTCCAGTTGCTGAGAATAGGAGGCTAACATAACGTCGAGTTTTTTCTCGTTGCGTCGCTTTTCTTCCTGCAAATAATTCGCAAGAATGACATTGTTTTCCTCGCGCAATTGTGCCAGCATGGCCGCTTGTATTTCCGGACTTAATTCCTGTGTTTGCTGCGGAAACAGGCTCATTTTAACTGCAAATCCACTCTCGTCGTTCTTAATTTGCAGATTGGCGAGCGAACCTGCAACAAGCAGAACAACGATGGCCAGTCCAGCTGCGTATCCGATTTTAGCAAGAGAAAATTGTGGCAGTGGAAGCCGGAACTCTGAAAACCACGATTTCCGGGGCGATGCATTAAATATGAGCCGTTCTTCGGGTTCAACTTCCGGTAGTGCAGAAAATAATTTGTGGGTCTGTTGCAGCGATTTTAATTCAGCCATACATTCCGTGCAGGAATGCAGGTGTTGTTCAAAATCACCTCTGGACCTGGCGTCTAATTCCTCGTATAGATAATCCATAAGAAGGGATTTTGCATTATCACATTTCATATTGCAGCATCTCCTTGTCAATATTCCATTTTTCCAATTGTTTACGTAAAGCTTTTAGGCCGTAGTACATCCGTGATTTGACCGTATTGACCGGCAGATCGAGGATGGCGGCGATTTCTATAAATTTCAACCCCTGATATTCTTTCATTATGACGATTTCTTTTTGTTCTTCCGGGATTTCCGCCAATGCAGATTTTAGCACTCCATTCAACTCGTTTCGGTGCAATTTACGCGCTGGATTGTGCTCAGCCATGCCGGAATCGTCGCGTTCATTTGAAACATCAAATCCGATATTTTCCCTCATTTCTTCAAAAGAATAATTGTGTTTGTTTTTCTTTCTTTTTGATTCATCGCGGCACTGATTGAGTGCTATTTGATAAAGCCACGATGAAAATTTCTCTTTTTCTTTCAGTTTTCCCAGGCTGGAATGGACTTTGATAAACGTGCGCTGGGTTATGTCTTTGGCGTCGTCGACATTGTTGAGATATTTCAATGTGAAATTGAAAATGGGCTTTTGCCAACGCCAAACAAGGGTGTTGAAAGCGTTCACATCGCCATCCAAAAATTTTTCGATTAAGTTGATGTCTGTCATTAGCCTGGCTTTGAGTAAGAGAAAAATATTTTTCTCCGAAATTTTTCTTGCTTGAATTCCAAGCAAAGGTATGACGAAGAATGGATTTTAAAAGTTTTACTGAAATGTAGGGAATTTGTTCGGAAATACAATGATTCTTCCATGAATGAAATTAAGTTGTTAATTAGCGTGAGTTCGATGTAAGCTGTAACATTCTTTACCAAGCATAATTAAAATAGAGCGAAGGTGTCTCGCCGAGCGTTTCGTGTGTTATCCTCGGCGGGACGCCTTCGGACTATATCCTATTATTAATTTCAGTTGAAAACCGTATTCTGGTGCCATCCATTTTTTGTTGACCGGTTTTTTTGAAGAAGAAATCATGAGCATTTCATTATGAAATTCCCTTGCTTTTTCTTCCCTGATCCGCTATTTTTACCGCAATCCGTAGGGGTGTCCCCCAAATTAAAGGACTGAGAACACACCCTTCGAACCTGAACCGGATTATACCGGCGTAGGAAACGGTCGCTAACTTTCTTGAACTGAAAGCGCAGATCTTCAGACTTTCCAATAAATATTATTAGAAAGCCGTTTTCCAAACGTCGGGAATCGGCTTTTTACTTTTAAAAGAAAGGATGAAGAAATGAATTTTCTTTTACGAACTAGCCTGTTCTCGATGCTCTTCTATTTCATTACTAATGCATTGTTCGCACAAAGTGGTGAAACCATTCGCGGGATAGTAGTAAGCAGAGAAACAAAAGAACCACTCGTCGGGGCAAACATCACTGTGTTGCACACCTCACTCGGCACGACAACGGATGAAAATGGCATTTTTATCCTACCCGAATTACCTGCAGGCAGCTATGAATTACAAATTTCCTACATTGGTTACAGCACACAAAAAGTTCGTGTATCCATTCCGTCAATAAAAAAAGAACTAAATATTGTTTTGAGCAGTGAAGTTCTATCGGGTCCGGTGGTAACAGTCGTGGCGACGCATGCCAAAGACCGGGTTTCGCCAGTTACATACAGCACAATGGTGAAAAACGAGCTTGAAGCCCGCTATAGCATCGAAGAAATTCCGGAAGTCATTTCGGAAATGCCTTCGACTACTTTTTACTCGGATGGTGGCAATAATCTGGGTTATAATTACATGAGTATTCGCGGTTTTGATCAACGCCGTGTTGCTGTGCTCATCAATGGAATTCCGCAGAATGATCCGGAAGATCACAATGTGTATTGGGTCAATTTACCCGATTTCACTTCCAATGTACAAAGTATCCAAGTGCAGCGTGGCGCCGGTTCTGCTTTTTATGGCCCCGCGGCCATCGGTGGTTCAATTAACATTCTCACCAATTATTTTTCGACAGAAAAGGAGGTGAAAGCATTTGCCGGAACCGGTGCTTTTAATACGAGAAAATACTCGCTATCCTACAATACCGGGCTGCTAAATAACAATTTCGTGCTTTTCGCCCGCGTTTCAAAAATTACCAGCGACGGCTACCGCGATGGCACCTGGGTGGATTTAAGGAATTATTTTGCCGGCGCGGCGTATTACACAAAACAAAGCAGTTTGCGGTTGCACGCATTCGGCGGACCGGTGGAAGACGGCTTTGGCTATTACGGCATTCCCAAAGAATACAATGGCGATAAAGACTTGCGCCGCAGCAATTCTTTCCGGCCGGATGAGCTGGAAAATTTTAACCAGCCCCACTTTGAAGCCATCCACGAATGGCGTGTGTCGCCAAATGTTTCGCTTAATAACAGTGCATTTTATGTAAAAGGCTACGGATTTTTCGATTACGACGGCAGTTGGGGCACGCCCGAATACTATCGGCTTACCGCAGATTATGGGTATTCGAATATCGATGCCATCCCAGCTGATGCACTCATTCGGGCCTATGTTGACAACAATCAAGTCGGCTGGCTGCCGAATTTAACCTGGAAACACAAATCAGGAGAATTGGTTGCCGGCGCCGAATTTCGCCTGCACCGCTCCCTGCATTGGGGACGTTTGCAAAATGGTACCGGATTGCCCTCCGATGTTGCCGGCGATGGCGCCAGGCGATATTATGAGTACAAAGGGGGGAAAAATATCGTTTCTTTTTATCTTCATGAAACGTATCGGTTGAGTGAAAATGTAATTGCCGTGGGCGATGTGCAGTTCGCTCGCAAGGAATACCGGTTGTTTGATGAGAAATTTCTAAATAATGATTTCACTGTGCCACATAATTTTATTAATCCACGTTTTGGTCTGAATTATAATTTAACTGGGAGAACCAATATTTATGCAAATATATCGCACACGACTCGCGAACCACGGCTAAAAAATTATTACGATGCAGCCGAGGCGAGTTATCCCGAAAGTTGGGGCGTTGTGCAACCGCAGTTTAATTTGAAAGATGACGGATCATTTGATTTTGATTCACCGCTCGTCAAACCTGAAAAACTCACAGATTTTGAACTGGGAATTGGCTATCGCAGCCAGCATTTAAATGCCTTTGCCAATATTTATTATATGGATTTTAAAGATGAAATTATCAAAAGTGGCCAGCTCGACCGCTTCGGCCAACCTATCACAGGAAATGCCGAACACACGACACACAAAGGCCTTGAATTGAGCTCGGAAATGCATGTTCTGCCGCAGCTCACTATTGCGGGTAATTTTTTGATAAGCCGCAATAAACTCGAATCCTATAAAACTTACGATTGGGGCGATGTTGTAACGGATTTTAGTGGCAACCAGATCGCGGGATTCCCCAATACATTGGCAAACCTGCGCTTGACATGGGCATGGGATGCAGCTTATATTTCAATGATTGCCAAATATGTTGGACGGCAATATACGGACAACACCCAATCCGATGAATTCTCTGTAGAACCTTTTGCGGTTATAAATTTAAATATGCGACATACGCTGGACAAATTGGGTTTCAGAGGTGTGGCTTTGCAAGCCCGCGTTAATAATTTACTTAACAAGAAATACCTTTCTTACGGGGAAGGTGATCAGTTTTGGCCTGCGGCAACACGCAATGTATTTGTGAGTCTCCAGTACACCAAGTGATAATATATTCAACAGTTGCCCCTGCGGCCTCTAGTTTTGCAAATTTAAACGTGCCGTGAAGGTAAAATATCAGCATCATGCAAAGGATGTATCAAATGAAAGCTCTGATAATTATCAATGGAACCCTGCCAAACTCAGCCCTGGTTGAGCCGCTTCTTCAGACATGTGACTTAATAATATGTGCCGATGGGGGTGCCAATCAGGCGATCAAACGGGGGATTATGCCGGATTTTATTGTCGGCGATTTTGATTCGATTAACAGCAAAACCATCGGTCATTTCGCGGATACGAGCTTTATTCATCTGCCAGACCAAAATGCAACCGATTTCGAAAAAACGCTGCAGATTGCCCTGGAAAAAGGAGTCGATTCCGCAACAGTTCTTGGAATTTCCGGTGCCCGTTTTGATCATCAGCTCTGCAATCTTAATGTTATGGAAAAATATAATCCTAAAATAGAGCTGAACTTTGTTGATGACTGGGGGACCGGTTTTTTTATCACCAGCAGGTTGGAGTTTGAAGGGGAAATCGGACAACAAATCAGCCTGCACGCCATGCGCCGTGTTGAGGGAATTGTCACCAGCGGACTGAAATATCCCTTGCAAAATGAAGCCCTGGAATGGGCTGTCCGCGATGGCCAAAGCAATGAAATTGTCGCGAATCCAGTGGGCATTTCGCTGACGTCGGGATGTCTCTTCGTCTTTATTTCGCATAACAACCAGGCGTGGGGATTGTAATTGTGGTCAATTTGGCGGCCATCGATCAGTTATTGATTCTTGCCTATTTTGTGCTCACATTTTGGCTGGGTTTCGGAAAGAAAAACAAACAGGAATCGGCAGAGAATTTTCTTGTGGCCGGCCGCCGTGTAACGCTGCCTGCTTTTGTCGCCTCCATGGTCTCGACTTGGTACGGCGGCATTCTTGGGGTTGGTGAATTTACTTATTTGTACGGCATTTCCAACTGGCTGGTCTTCGGTGTGCCCTATTATTTGTGTGCCATCATTTTTGCGGTTTTTATCGCCAAAGTCGCCCGGCGCAGCGGGCACTACACTATTCCCGACCAATTGGAAAAAGCCTATGGGAGCCGGGCACGCACGGCTGGTGCTTTTTTTATTTTTATATTGGCTTTGCCCGCGCCCTATTTACTCATGCTGGGGATTTTGCTGCACTTGTTTTTGCCGATCCCGGTTTGGGCCGGGATTCTTTTTGCGGCCGGATTTTCATTTCTCTATATATTTCGCGGTGGATTGCAGGCCGTGATTCGCACCGATATCCTGCAATTTATTCTCATGTTTTCCGGATTTATTGTATTGGTCGCTACAGCCTGGTGGAATTATGGCGGTATCACATTTTTACAGGAAAATTTGCCGGCCCGGCATCTGACCTGGCACGGTGGCAATTCACTGCAATACATACTCGTTTGGTACGTTATCGCCATGGCAACGCTGGTGGACGCCAATTTTTACCAGCGCTGTTTTGCTGCAGAATCGGAAAAAACAGCGCGGTGGGGAATTTTTATTTCAATCTTGTTCTGGGTATTTTTTGATTTTCTCACTACAACGGCCGGGCTCTATGCCCGGGTTTTGCTGCCGCAATTGAGCGACCCAACCCACAGTTTTCCCCAATTGGCCGTGACTCTTCTGCCCACTATATTGCAAGGCTTGTTTTTCGTCGCCCTGCTTGCAACAATCATGTCGACGCTCGACTCTTTCGGATTTGTTTCGGCCGTCACAATTGGCCGGGATTTTCTCTGGCGCTTGCGCGGTGGAAAAGACGATCGACTCAATCATTACACCCGGTTGGGCCTGCTGATCACATTTGCCATCTCGATTGTCATCGCTCTTCTCAGTTCATCAATCATAACAATCTGGTACCAACTCGGCAGTGTCGCGACACCGGCATTGCTGCTGCCGTTGCTGACAAGTTTTAGCGCAAAATGGAAAATGAGTCCAACAGCAGCATTCATAAATATCGTGGCAGCCGGGGGGATTTCTGCGCTGTGGCTCAGCCTGAGCTGGCTGACCGGGCAATTGCCCCTGAGGATTGAAGCAATATTTCCGGGGCTTGTTTTGTCTGTGATTATTTATATATTTAGAATGCGGTAACCTGGGAGATGTAAAATAGAGAATTGAATTTGATAATCCATGAAAACAATTTAACCAAAGATAAACGCGAGATTCTGGACTCATTTGAGAATTATGAGTGAAAATCCGTGCCAACTCTCAAGTACCACTAAACGGATATTAAGTATTTTGCACGTGCTACGGTGCGAAAAAATCAACGAGTGAACATTCGCATATCCGAACGGGACCTCAACGAACTGCAGCGCCAGGCAGTTCAGAAAGTTTTGTTATATCAAACATTTATCTATAGTATCCCGCATAAATTTGTCGTTGGCAATTTTGTGAGCGTGCAGCCACGTAGGTGAGAATTGAAAATGATTTTGTGTTGTGGTTCTTCAATCTTGATTTCTTTTGAAGCTGAATTTTATAAAATTTCGTATTGGGGTATAAAATATTAATGTGGGAAGTTAAATGAGTAAATCGTCTTCATATTTTATTTCAATAGTCTCTATCTTTTTATTCAATATTCCTCTCGTGGCTCAGAGTCTGTTCCTTGAACAATCTGAACAGGCGCTGGCAACGGAAATTTGGGGCAAGGGGATCAATCCTGGATTTTATTATGAACGTGCATTTCTCCCCTCTATTATTGAGAATTTTTCAATCTCCGTTGGCGTGAGTTCTTTTTTTATGAAACAAGGTGATTCCCATTTGGATTTATCTTTTCCAACCTGGTCAAGTAGTTTTCATAAATACAAATCAATCGGTGATGCTTCATGGACTTACTTGGAATTCGGTTTTTCAATTTATCATAAAAGAGTTGGTTCTGCGATTTTCCCTGCATGGGCAGCAGGCTATTGTTTGGCACCAATGGACAATAGTTTTTTTCTCAAATTGGGTCTTACTTCAGTTCAACTATTGCCTTATTTTCAGTTTCAAGTAGGTTGGCGGTTTTAAGGGAGTTTTACAACAGATTAGAGTTAATTCCAAACATTTAAAAATCACAGCAAAACCTCCCTCAAATCCGCCACCGAGTCAATAGTCAAATGGGGCATATCTTCTGATGTACCATTTTCAAGATAATCCGGCCGGTGAACCCACGCCGAGTAGCAGCCGACCTGGTTGGCGCCGCGGATGTCGGTGAATTTCAGGTCGCCGACGTGCAGGGTTTCTTCGGGTGTAACACCGAGCTCAGACATGGCTTTTTCGAACAAGGCGGGGGCTGGTTTGGTTTGGCCGTGCTGGTCGGAGAAAATCAACGAATCGAAACACTGGCCAATACCGTGTCGATGCAGGTGCTGCTCCAAAACACGCCCCGGCGTCCACGACGTGTCGCTGATCAGACCGATTTTATACTTTTTGTGTAATTCGAGGACAACTTCTTTGCCGCCCTCCACAATGCGAATCAATGTCTCATTTATCACTTCTTCAAAAAACAGCACCAGTTTTTCTTTCGTTTCCTCGGGCACATCAACTTTCACAAAATCCAGCATCGCGTCAATTCCCAAAGTGGCATCGAAAGCGCGTTGTTGCTTCCAGTTTATGTCGAATACCTCGCTGGCATGTTGGTAGGCGGCGTCCACCGTGGGCTGGTCGATTTCGTGGCCAAATTCAGCCAGTGTTTCAACAAAAAAGTCTTTGCGCATTTGTTTGAATTTGATAGCGCGATCCCGAACGGGCACGTCGTTGATTAATGTGCCCCACAAATCGAAAGTGATGGCTTTTATGTTTTTTTTGATTTCGTTTATAATTTCTGGATTGTTGGGTATCATTTATTTTCCTGTTTTAAAATGGCCGTTTATAATCGGAGTGCAATCCCTTTATGGATTGCTTAGTTTCTACGCCCGCATTGCATAAAGGCAATGAACTCCTGAATTCTATAAATCGAATAGAAAATATAAGAATTATTTTTGAAATGACAAGGGTAGGTAGAAAATAAAAACCCGGTATGGCAACACTTTTGTGTCAACATACCGGGCTGAGGAGGAGAGTTATCGCCGGATATATTCTTTAATAAATTTTTTGTGCACCCAGCCGTATTTCTTTTTACCAATTTTGATTTTACACCAGTTGCCGATGGAACCGGTTTTGCGAAATCGCTGGCCTTGATGGATAGCCCCGAGAACTCGATATTTCGTGCTTGGTCCCTCACGCACATTGAGATTTTTGGTTTGCACCACCACATATTGCAACGGCTGGCGGTTTTGCTTCACCGGACTAGATTTTCTGTCGCGGGAAAAGTTCAGTGCCGCGGGTTTGTAACCAACACCAACACTGATTGTGTGCGTATCGCTGCCGCTGAGCGGATCCTGGCCGTAACTATAGTCCAGCCTTAAATTCATCGTTTGTAGCGGCATGTGCAAGCCGGAACCAAAGACAAATCCTTGTTGGTTGAATCCAGCGCGGATTGGCAGCATGGCCATTGGCTTGTATTCAATCCCAAGAGCAAAACTGCTGTATTTGTTTTCGTTGAAGCTGATATCAAAAGCTGTGTTAAATCCGTTGGAAATTTGCGCAGCGAGCCCGAGACGATAAATTAAGGGAAATGGCTGTTTGTATCCGTCCTCCGCTTTCACGGTCGATTGAATATCCTGCAGCATCAATCCGGCTGTAAAAGTGTCGGTTAATTTGGAAAATACCCCGAAATCAAAACCATGGCCGGAAAGGCTTGATGTGTACACCCGCTCCTGCAGCCATTTGTAATTTAGGCCTACAGAAAACCAGGAAGTAAATTTGTAAGCATAGGATAGCAGGAAGGCGCTATTAGCGCTGTTAAAGTAATAGTCAGGCTCGGATGTATCATCCGTGCGCGCTTCGATATTGCTGACATTTAAACCAATCCAGCTGATTCCGAGCGAACTGTTGCGTGAACTCGGCACGACACCGCTGATAAAAGTATAAGTCCGGTCAAGCGCCATTTCATTGTGGGAAGCCAGCACACTGATGCTCTCAATGTGCGCCAAACCACCCGGATTCCAGTACGATGCCGCGGGTGTATTCGCTATGGCTGTAAAAGCACCGCCCATGCTTTTTGCATGTGCGCCAGCGCCCATCCTTAAAAAAGCACCGGCTGTGGCCTGCCCATCCTGGGCAATGCTAATTTGTATTGAGCAGATGAGTAGAATAAGAATTTTTGTAATTGAGGATGCTGCAAATTTCATAGTGAGTCTTCCCTGACTTCGCTTATCGCAATACGGCAATTTTTATTATTCGAATTTTGTTGGCAGTCATTATTCTGCCGTAATAAATTCCGTGCGGCACGTTTTCACCGCTTTCGGTTTGGCCATTCCAGATTGTTTCGGTGTGCGTGCCCGCGCTTTTTTCCGTTTCATTTTCCAGTGTTCGTACCAACTCATTATTGACGTTGAATATCTCAATTGTAACGGGACTGGCTTCTTGAAGTGAATAGCGGATATGGGTTTCCTGCTGTCCGGCAATAAATGGATTGGGGAAATTGTAAACTTTTTCGTCTATACCTGTGGGATCCGGTTGTGGGTCTGGATCCGGATCCGGATCGGGGTCAACCTGGCCCTCGATGATGGCTTCGACCTCTTCGGAAAAAGCGCTTTCATTGCCCGAGCTATCATAGGCTGTCACTGCGAAATAATAGGTTACGTTCGTTTCTGTGAGCGTGATTGAATAGCCGGGCTGTTTGCCAACATCGATAACCTGATCGTAATTTCGAGAGGCTTTGCCGTAGTAAATTTTATAGCCGGCGAGATCCGACTCGGAGTTGGCGCTCCAGCTTATTTCCGTTTCTACGGAAAGAAACAGCGCGGGCAGATAGATAAGTGTGGCGAGAAGTCCTGTCATTGCTTAATACACTTTCTCATAAGTTGTCAATCAGTGTTGTCTGCGTTTTAGATTTGGTGAACGAAAATTTTATTATGGCAAGGGGAGTGCCAGATTTCCCAAAAACTTTAATTATTTTTTATTTTAGTTGAATATTTTTAAATAGAGTCAGGGAAACTATTCTAAGTTATTGTTTATGCTTGGCGCAATTAATTGAAGAAAAAATCGAAACATTCGAATTGGATTTAATTCAGCACCGGATTCGAATTTCAGGAATGGAATTTCAGCACCTGTGAATTACAAGATTGGGTAAACTTGACATGCTACCTTGGGAGAGCGGTGAATAAATTACGTAGTGGTTATTCGAACAATCAATTATTCCATTTGAATCTAAACGTACCGGTTTCTGAAGTTGATAAAATTGGCTGAAAATAAAAAAGGCACCTCATTGGAGATGCCTTCTTCTGAAAATCGATGATTTTTAAAGCTGTTCAGCAATCGTTTTTGCTTGCATGAATAGTTGCAAATAATCACGGCCACCGGCCTTGCTGTCCGTACCGGACATGTTGAAGCCGCCAAAAGGGTGCACGTCGACGAGGGCGCCGGTGCACTTGCGGTTGATGTACAAATTTCCAACATGAAATTCACGTTTTGCCCGTGCAACTTTTTCTTTGTTGCGCGAGAAGAAGGCGCCAGTCAGTCCGTAAATCGTGTTGTTCGCGACTTCCATCGCTTCATCCATGCCTTTAACTTTGATGACAGCGAGAACCGGGCCAAAGATTTCTTCCTGCGAAATCACCCCATCCGGTGCGATGTCTTTGATAATTGTTGGCTGAATGAAATACCCTTTGGAATCATCGCCCTCGCCACCGGCGATCAACTTCCCTTCTTTTTTGCCAATTTCGATATATTTGCTGATACTGTCAAAAGATGCTTGATTAATGACTGCACCCATATAGTTTTTTGTATCGGTCGTATCGCCCACGGTCAGTTTTTTGGTTTTCTCGACGATGAGATCACAGAATTCATCGTAAATGCTTTCGTCGACCATGACGCGGGAACAGGCGGAGCATTTCTGTCCTTGAAATCCAAATGCGGCGGCGACTGTGCCGGCTGCGGCCGCTTCAACATCAGCTTCGCTATCGACAACGATGCCGTCTTTGCCACCCATTTCTGCCACGACGCGTTTGATCCAGATTTGCCCTTCCGATGTCTCGGCGGCAAGTCTGTTTATGCGCAATCCGACTTCCATTGAACCTGTAAATGCAATGAAACGTGTTTTCGGATGCTGTACGATATAATCGCCAATTTCACTGCCTGATCCGGGGATGAAATTGAGAACACCGTCTGGAATTCCAGCTTCTTGCATGATTTCAACGATGCAGTAACCCGTGCACGGGGAATCGGACGAGGGTTTCAGCAACACGGTGTTTCCGGTGACGATGGATGCGCTGGTCATGCCCACCAAAATGGCATTGGGGAAATTCCACGGTGGAATAACGGCACCAACGCCAAGCGGAATATAAATCATTTTGTTGAATTCGCCAGGATTGGAAGTGAGTGGCTGCCGCTCGCTCAAACGCAGCATTTCGCGGCCATAAAAATCGAGGAAATCGATGGCTTCAGCCGTATCGGCATCGGCTTCGACCCAGTTTTTTGAGGTTTCGTAAATCATCCAGGCATTGAGTTCAAAACGACGGCGGCGCATGATGTTGGCCGCTTTCATGAGCATAATACCGCGTTCTTCCGGATCAAAAATTTTCCAGCTTTCGAAAGCTTCGAGCGCTGCAGCCATCGCCATGTCCACTTCTTTGACGCCGGCACGGTGAAATGTACCGATAACCTCATTTTTGTTCGCAGGATTGTAGGATGTGAACAGATTTCCCGATTTCACATCTTTGCCATTGATGTGCAAGGGATATTCCCGGTTAAATTGCGAACGAACATATTGAAGAGCGTCCTCCATTTTCTTTTTGTTTTCCGGTACATTAAAATCGAGGACAGCTTCATTGCGGAATTTACCAACCATTGTTAATCTCCACTTTTGAGTGTTTTTAGAGCCAATTGACAAGCCAATTTATCAGTTGTTTATTAATAAATACTACTTATTTTCGGGACAAAGCATAGATCGAAAGTGTCCTGCCACGGACTTTTTTCTGTTAGCAGAAGGCATTCGTACTAATTTCCCATTTTGCTGTAAAATTCGAAATCATATGACGATTTATTCTACCTCGTCTACCTTGTATCCTTCTTTCTCAATTTCCAAAATTTGGGTTGTTGCAGCAAACTCCAAGGGAGCTGCCACATCGGTAAAAGCCTGTTCGACAGCGTGCGCCTGCTCGCTCACCAGAGCAATAACCCCTGAACCGGAACCACTTATAAAAGCGGCATGAGCGCCTGCACCGTATGCAGCTTCGCATATTTCATCAAAACCCGGGATGAGGCGTTTGCGGAATGGCTGGTGCAGATTGTCAGCAACAGCTTCCCGCAACAGATCGAAGCAGCCGCTTGCCATGGCGGCAACCATCAAGCTGCTGCGTTGAATATTTGCCACTGCCTTTTCGAGGGGAACGACCTCGGGAAGCAAGCGCCGGGCATCTTTCGTTTGAATTTCAATTTCCGGGATTAAAACCACTGTTTTAAGTTCGGCTGGTGGATTAATTTTGCAACTGTTTAATTTATCATTTTTCAGGGAGCTAATGGTTAATCCGCCGAAACAGGATGCAGTTACATTTTCCGGATGGCCTTCGATACGTGCCGCCATTTCGGCGATTTGCTGATTCGTCAGTTTCGCCTCATTTAGTTCATTGGCGATAACCAAACCACAAACGACGGCAGCGCCACTTGAGCCCAATCCACGCGAAAGTGGAATGTCATTTTCCACGGAAATTTTCAACGGCCGTGGCGCCACTCCGAGAAATTCACAGCCTTGTTTGTAAATCGAATATATCAAATTGGTGTCGTCACTGGGCACGTTTTCGGCGCCATGGCCTGTGGTTTTAATTTCCGTCTGCTGGGAATCGGTGGTGACGATGGCTGTTAAATAAATTTTTAAGGCCAGACCCAGGGTGTCAAACCCTGCGCCGAGATTGGATGTTGAACCCGGGACGGTGATTTTAAATTTTGTTGGCATAATATTTTAAAATTTGTGTTTGTCTAATCTCGTATTCGATATTCAAAAGGTAAAGCGATTTCTCACTAATATGTGCTGCTTTACTCGATAAATGGCGCCATCTGCCGCTGTAATTTTTCCGCTTCCAGTGCTGCGGCGTCGGCAAAATCATTCTCCGGGCTGGCATAAATTATACTGCGCGAGGCGGATATCAAAGCATTGCTGTCGCCGATGTTTTGCACGACCGTTTCCACGGAACCACCCTGAGCACCGACACCGGGAATTAAGAATGTCAATTTGGGTGCAATTTTCCGGATCTCACGTAATTGCTCAGGGCGAGTTGCCCCGACAACGAGACCACAGTTATTATTAATTTTGTTCCAGCTTTCAATATTTTCGGCAACGAAAGAATAGAGTGGCTGATCGTCCTGTGTAAAATATTGAAAATCGGTAGCCCCGGGATTCGAAGTTAGGCCAAGAAAAAAGGTAGCTTTCTCCTGCCAGTCTAAAAATGGAGCAGTGCTGTCTTTGCCCATGTATGGATTCACCGTAACCGAATCAAAATTCAGTTCGCCAAAAATAGCGTGCGCATAATGCCGGGCGCTGTTGCCAATATCACCGCGTTTGGCATCCGCGATAGACAGGCAATCCTGGGGAATTTCCTCCACCAGCCGTTCGATAATTTGCCAACCTTTGGCACCAAATCTCTCAAAAAATGCAAAATTTATTTTATACGCAGCCGTGAATTGCGCCGTGCTTTGGATAATTTCCCGGCAAAACTTGAAAATGGCATCCCCATCCGATTGGACACATCCCGGCAGTTTTTCCAGTTCGGGATCCAAACCGACACAAAGCATACTTTTTTTTTTAATTTTTATGGTGTTAAATTGTTCTTTAAATTTCACCTGGTGCATCTCCATATTTCAGCAGTAGCAATAGTAGTATTTCTTCGCAAAAGAAGCAATAAAAATGGCAGAATCATTACGACCTGAATTTTTTTACAGTTCTAATTGTAATAAATTTCTTCATTTTTGTGCGAATCCGGTAAAATGAAGTGTGCTATTTTTCTGTCTGAAAATTTTGATGCTGGAACAAAGCGCTATGGTGAATAGCGAATTAGAATTTAGGAGATAAGTTGTCTGTGAAAAACTGGCTCATTACGAATGGAATCGGTGGGTTTTGTCTTGATATTTTGCCGGATGCAAATTTTATTGATCACCATCTTTTACATCTTCCAATGAAACCTCCGCTGCAAACCCGCAGCATGATTCACAAAATACATGACAAAATAAGCTGGCAGGGTAACTGGGAACCGATGTGTTATTCCAAACCTGGGGAAAATTTATGGAAAATTGAATATGCCTCGCTGGAAGGATTGCCGCAATATAAATGTTCGAATCCGTTTTTTACCATTGAGAAAACTTTGTTTATGGTGCCCGGCCTGAACTCCCTTTTTGTCCGTTATATTTTGCTCGATGCCAGTAATGATGTGGCCATTCGAATTTGCCCTTCGCTTCCCCTGGATGATGGGCCGGACACCTTCGAAGATTGGCGCCATGCCTGCAAAAAACTTGAAAATGGTACGGGATTTAATCTCAGCACCAAGGGCGATAAGTGGTTGTATATTCAAAGTGTGAATGAAATAGAAGTTGTTGAATCAAACTGTTGGAAGGAAAATGAAACCGGGATTCCCCAATTATACCAACCATTTGCCTATAAAACCTGGCTGCAGCCGGAAACACCGGTAACTTTTCAATTTGGGCTGGAAGAAGAGATTCAAAATGATACTGAATTGTTGTTGGAAAACGAGATTGACCGCCGGCAAGAAATACGTAATTCAGCTTTGGTCATCTCCGGTAGCGAGCTCATCGCAGCTTTTGCTGTGCCTGCATCCGGTTTTTTAATCGATGTGCCTACGATGAAAACCCGGCGTCATCTTGGGCTTGTTAATAAATATCCGAATCCGGAAATCTCGATTTGTGATATGTTGAAATCTACATTGGGATTGCTTTTGTGCCCGGGTAATTTAACAAAATCGCGGCAGATATTAAAAGGAATCCGGTCACTCGCAGTCAATGGCGTGATTCAGTCGCTGACAAACCCTCTGGAAAACGGGGTTGCTGCCGAGGCCGGGCTATGGTATTGCAACGCGGTTTTTACGCATTGGCTCGTCGAAAAAGACGATCAATTTTTAGTAGACGAATATCCATTTCTGCTGAGTATTCTCAATGGATATATCAACGGATATATTCAGGGATGTTTTCTCGATTCGAAAGACGGATTGATGGTCATCGATACCTGCTCCCAGCACTTGCAGGACAGTGGAATTGAACGCTGGAAAACCGCCGCACGAGCGGGAAAACGTGTCGAAATTCAGGCTCTGTTTTATAATGCGCTTTGTATAATTTTAGAAATCGCCTCGCGACTCAAAAAGCAAGACGGCATCTTGCGGCTGGAAGATATGCGTTCGACCTTCCGGAAAAATTTTGTAAAAGCATTTTGGCTGAACAAAGATGGGTTCCTGGCTGAAAAAGTGACAACAGATCGAATCGACAAAAGTTTTAGAGCTTCCCAACTCCTGGCACTTGCTCTGCCATTTTCTCCACTCATGCAAAAAAAGAGCCGGGCGATTGTCGCTGGTGTGAAAGATAAATTGTGCACACCTTTTGGCGTGATGACGCTGGAGAGAGCTCATCCTGCCTTTTATGGCAAAGAAATTAACACAAAACAGGGATTTGATCTTCATGCCAATCAGGGGCATATTTCGTTGTGGGCGACAAAGCTGTTTATTATTTCTGCCCTTAAAAATGGAGAAAAAAGCACCAACCTGATAGAATTATTTCATAATTTATTTGAAGTTACCACTGGCTCGGGACAATTTTACTTTCCAGAATTCCGGGCAGGGGACCCACCGCATAATGCATTTGGTAAAACTGCGTCTTCCATTGCTACCGCATCTTTGATGGAAATAATTTATGCCCTGCACTCCGATAATTTGCTGAAAGAATCATTCGTAAAATCTGTTGGATAAAACCGGTTAAGCGAGATGGAATTAATAGGATGCTCAACCACGTAATGCCTTCGGTACCCACCCCTTTGACTGATCCAAAAGTGCAGTTTTAGATATTTCCGATTTTAATATTATTTTACTTGAACATAATCCCCGAAAAAATGTCTTGCATTCTTAACGGAAAGTGTGATAAGTTGTGAAACTTTTTGTCTAATCGATTATTCTATAACCATTGGCCGGATTATTGAAATAAAGCAACTATGTTTTAATGGTGCCGGCACCGATCTCAATGTCTCCCGGATAATTTCAAAAAAATTATTTTTCTTTAAATATGGCTGGAACAACTCATTGCACAACCCGTAGTAAATCCAGTAATAGAAAAATTGGCGCATTTTAAATAGAGGAAGAAGTAAAATGAACACAAAAGTCCGGTTATTAATTTATGTGCTTGCTATCGGATTTAGCCTTGCACAGTTCAATTGCAGCCAGCAGGATGCCCACAGTGAGGAGAAAGACAAATCAGCGACTACCGACGCCGATTCGCTTGCTGCAAAGGACAAAGATGACAAAGATAAGAAAAAGGAACAAATAGATCTAATCCCGGTTGAAGTCACTACGCTTAACGCCGGCGAGATATCTTCATTTATATTACTCAGCTCAAACCTTGAAACCGAGAGAATGGCAGATGTTTATTCCCGTGTTCAAGGTGTGATGGAGAAAATAAAGGTTGAAGAAGGGCAAGAAGTCAGAAAAGGCGAAATTCTCGCCACTCTGGAAGCTGATGAATACAAACTGGCTGCGGCAAAAGCGCTCGTCGATTTTCAGAAACAAAAAAGTGTCTTTGAACGTGCGCAGCAAATGCATGCGAAGAAATTATTCAGTAACGAAGAATTTGAACAGGCCAAATTTACCAAAGAAAGCGCTGAAATCGCCTACAAACAAGCGAAACTCAATCTGGATTACACCCAAATTGAAGCGCCAATTTCCGGAGTTGTTGGAGAGCGTCTCAGCCGCGTTGGCGACCGTGTGCAGCCATCGGATAAATTATTCAGTGTTGTGAACACGGAAGAAATTATTGCCGTTATTCATGTTCCTGAAAAAGAAATCGGCCGCATTCGCACGGGACAGGATGCATTTGTAATGTCAGACCATTTGGGTGTCAATCAATTTTTGGGCAAGGTAAAACGCGTGAGTCCGGTGGTCGATCCGCAGAGTGGAACTTTTAAAGTTACCATCGGCATTCGTAATAGAGCCAATAAATTGCGTCCGGGAATGTTTATCAATGTGCATGTGATTACAGAAACCCATAAAGACGCTGTGCTCGTGCCCAAATCAGCCATCGTTTATGAAAATGAAACGATGAATGTTTATGTCGTGCGTGATAGTTTGGCTCACAAACTGGTTCTTAATTCCGGATTTCAAAATTACGAGTTTATCGAAGCGCTCGACGGTCTGCAAGCCGGTGACAAAATCATCGTTGTTGGCCAATCCGGATTAAAAGACCAAACCAAAGTTAAGGTCGTCTCGGAGCGTTCTTAAATTCGCGCTGAAATGATAAACAGCGGAGCAGAGTTCAAAGTTTACAACCTGATCTACCCTGGAAACTCCTGTTCCGCTTTTTTTGTGCCTGCCAGTTTTTAAATCAAATTGATAATCTGAAGTGAAGTTTTCAAGCCAATATTAGGGAGCAGGTTGAACCATGGCAAAGAAAGAAATCAAGGCAATGGCTGATAAAAATAACAATGATTTTTTTAGCTTTACCACATCCCGGCCCGTTGCAATTTTGATGATTGTGATCGGCGTGTGCGTATTCGGTTTTATATCATACAAACAATTAGCCGTCAATCTGATGCCGGATATTTCCTATCCATCGCTTACCGTTCGCACGGAATACACGGGTACGGCGCCGGAAGAAATTGAAACGAGTATTTCCCGTCCGGTTGAACAGGCATTGGGTGTGGTCGGCAATCTGGTAAGTATCAGTTCGATTTCAAAAGCCGGGTTGTCGGATGTTAAGCTGGAGTTCACCTGGGATACAGACATGAATCGGGCGACTTCCGATGTGCGGGAAAAGCTCGATCAGGTATTTATGCCGGAAGATGTTGAAAGGCCGCTCATTTTGCGTTATGATCCATCGCTGGATCCAATTATGCGATTGGGTTTGTATGGCGATAAATCGCTCACCCGCATGCGCTATCGGGCCGAAGAAGGAATCAAACGCGTGCTCGAAACAATTCCCGGTGTCGCCGCAGTGAAAGTGAAAGGTGGCTTGGAAGAGGAAATTCGCGTCGAGTTGAACGAACAAAAGCTTACGTTAATAGGTATTGACATTCAGCAGGTTCGGCAGCGCTTGCAGCAGGAAAATGTCAATCTCGCAGGTGGAAATTTAAAAGAGGGAGACACGGAATACCTCGTCCGTACGCTGAATGAATTTAAATCCGTAAACGAAATAGCCGATGTTGTGGTTGGCAATTTCAACGGCCGTGAAATTAAAGTTCAAGATATAGCGCAGGTGATTCGCACAAGCAAGGAACGCGAAATTATTACCCGCATAAATGGCAAGGAAAGTGTTGAAATTGAAGTCTTCAAAGAAGCGGACGAGAATATCGTTGCCGTCGCCGAACGTGTTAAAAACATGGTTTTTGGCACAGCGGAGCAACAAGCCTTTGTAAAAAAACAGATTGAAGATAAGAAAAACGCTGAGGAGAAGAAAAAATCTGCAGAAGAAAAGGAAACAGAAGAAAAGCAAGATTCTGCGGAAAAAGCCACCAATGGTGATACGGATCAAGATGGCGGGCGTGGGGACAATTTGTTAGAAAAACGGATGACCAATTTCATCGCCTACAATTTACCCGACAGCACGAAAATTGAGACGCTGTCCGACCAATCTGTTTTTATCCAAAATTCAGTAGACGAAGTGATGAACACCGCCAAAATTGGTGGAATTTTAGCGATAATTGTGCTTTTCATTTTTCTGCGCAATTTTAGTGTCACCTTAATTATTGGCATCGCAATTCCAATCTCGATAATCGCGACCTTTGCCCCGATGAAGATATTTAATGTCTCGCTCAACATCATGTCTCTCGGAGGGCTTGCGCTGGGAATTGGTATGCTGGTGGACAACTCCATTGTCGTTTTGGAGAGCATCGCCCGCTGCCGCGATGAGGGCGATGATTTGATTCACGCAACAATTCGTGGCGTTAATGAGGTAGGCGGGGCTGTTTTTGCCTCTACTTTGACCACGATTGCCGTGTTTTTTCCCATCGTTTTTGTGGAGGGTGTCGCCGGGCAGATATTTGGTGATATGGCGCTCACAGTTGTCTTTTCGCTGATAGCTTCGCTTGCTGTCGCCTTGTTTCTCATCCCGATGTTGGCCTCGAGAAATATGAGTCATTTTGCTTCACAAGCCCGCTTGAATGATGTATTAAAAAGAAATATTCTTCATTTTAAATCGGAAGATGAAATTAATGATATTATCGCCCGTGGCGAACAAGCCACCTGGCAGGAAAAAGGCCTGGCTGGCTTAAAAGCATTGGCGATGACACCCGTTTGGTTGGTTTTTAAGGCTGCTGAAATTATAGGTGCATTTTTGTTGGTTATATTAAAGGCTGTCGCACTGCTAATTTTCGTGGTGGTCTCACCTATAGTTGCGTTGGTCGTTTTGATTAAAAAATCCACTTTTTCAATTAGCAAATTTGTATCTCAATTTTCCATAAGCCCGGTAGTTTGGAAGCTGAAATTCGTTGAAGAAGTCTGGGCGGCCTTTCTGGTTTTTGAAAGTGTGCAAACTTTGTTTGTGAGTTTGGCAGAACGCCGTGAAAAATTTATCGCAGGAAATATGTGGAAAAAAATCTGGCATGGATTTGCTTTGGCGCTCCCCATTTTTGCCGTAGTTAAGTTTGTTATTTATTTCTTTTTGGAAGTGCTGGGCAAATTTTTCCATGCGGTTTTTACCGTGCTCAGTCTTTTCATCAAAGCGACTGTAATAATGATCAAACTTATTTTTGCCATACCGGCGGCATGGATTATCAGGGGATTCAATTTTTGTTACGGCTTTGTCGAGCGTACTTATCCAGTGCTTTTGAGAAAATCGCTGGACAACAAAATTGGTGTGCTCGGCGGAATCACCCTGCTTTTTTTAGTGAGTTTATTCTACCTCGGGCCCCGGCTTGGCAGCGAACTGATTCCTGAAGTCCATCAAGGTGAATTTAATCTTGAAGTGACCTTGCCGGTTGGTACGCCCGTCGAAAGAACGGACGAGCGAATGATTGGAATCCAAAAATTTGTCAAATCGCAAAGCGGTGTCGCGAAAGTCGCTGCTGTGGCCGGCACGGATAAAACGGCCAATACTTCCAGCGAAGATGGCGAGCATACAGCCAAGCTGACCGTAACCGTAACGCGGGAAAAATCAGTAATCGATACCGAAGAAGAACTAATTTCTGATCTCAGACAGGAAATGGCTGGCTTTTCGGGATTGACCTGGAAGGTCTCACGGCCAACACTTTTCAGTTTTCAAACGCCGGTAGAAGTACAAATTCACGGGTACAATCTGCAGAAGCTGCAAAATATTTCCCAGGAATTGGAAGAGAGCTTAAAATCGGTTCCGGGTTTGTTTGATGTCCGTTCCAATATCCAGCGCGGAAATCCTGAGGTGCAAATTATTTACAATCGTGCCTTGCTGGCAAAATACAATCTCAATATTCGCGATGTCGCATCTATCGTGCGTAATAAAATCCGCGGCGATGTGGCAACCGAATATAAAGAGCGAGACCGGCGGATTGATATTCTCGTGCAATTGCGCGAAATAGATCGTGAAAGTATTTCAAATTTACGAAGAATTATTGTGAATCCGGGCGCCCCGCGAGCGATTCCGTTGGAAGCAGTGGCAACTATCCGGGTCAATGAAGGTCCGTCAGAAATTCGCCGGGTCGACCAGCAACGAACAGCTTTGATAAGCGCCAATGTCAGTGGCCGGGATTTGCAGAGCGTGAGTCAAGATATATATGCTGTATTGCGCGCAACACCGATGCCTGCGGATTTTTCGTTCGAATTGGCCGGGCAAAACAAGGAAATGGAAACCTCGCTCGGTAGTTTGAAGCTCGCTTTGGCGCTGGCTATTTTTCTGGTTTATATCGTTATGGCCTCACAGTTTGAATCGCTGGTGCATCCGCTGGTGATTATTTTTACCATCCCGCTTGCGGTGATTGGCGTCGTTCTCGGACTTTTTGTTTTAAACATTCCAGTGAGTATCGTCGTCTTTCTTGGCGGAATTATGCTTGCCGGCATAGTGGTGAACAATGCCATCGTGCTGGTGGATTATATCAACCAGTTACGCGAGCGTGGTCTCGAAAAAATTGAAGCGATAGTCGAGGCGGGAAAAGCGCGCTTGCGGCCGATTTTTATGACCACATTAACAACGGTGCTCGGTCTTTTACCTATGGCGATTGGCTTCGGAGATGGTGCTGAAATTCGCACACCAATGGCGATCACCGTAATTTGCGGTTTGATCGTTTCAACGATTTTGACCCTGGTTGTGATTCCAACTGTGTATAGTTTGGTGGATCGTAAAAAATAAGTATATTCAAAGATCGATCAGAAATTCCATCTGTTCGATCTTGCCTGAATTATTCATAAAGCGCAGTGGATGTGCCTGGCACTTAGTTGATTTTTATAAATTTATCTAAACAAAGATATGGCTATCCAATTAACTCAGCCAGCGGTGAATATACCACCCCTCCGGGGTTCTCCGGTTTTTTTGAGTTCACCGAGTTATAATCATTGCACCCCTCCGGGGTTTTGCAGCATAACAAAACAGATTGATTTTTTTATCCCGGAGGGATGACATGATTATAACACTGAAAATCCAAATATTTAAACCCCGGAGGGGTGGCATAGTTTTGTAGGCTTTTTGAAAAGGCTGTTTTTTGCAATATAGGTAACATTATATTTTTACAAGAAGTTGATGGATAACCAGAAAACAAAGTAGCTTTTAAGGGCTTTCATTACTTGTAGAAGTGGCAGGCACATTTTTATCAGTTTATGAACAGATCAGCCTTCAATATAAAAAATGAAAATGCCGTGAACCAGAAATAAGGATAAAATTATGGGTCGCGAATCAAATAGCTTTTTGCCCCGATTTTCGGTTACTCGTCCCATCACTGTGCTGATGGGTTTAACGGCTTTGCTCGTCGTTGGATTTATTGCGTTTACGCAGATTCCTGTGGAGCTTTTTCCTGCCGGATTTACACCGAAATTTCTTGGTGTCTGGACTCCCTATCCCAATGCTAATCCGCAGGAAGTTGAAGAGCAAATCGCCAAACCAATCGAAGAGCATATCCGCACAATTAGCGGCGTCAGGCGGGTGCAGACAAACAGTTTTACAAATGGCTGCTGGACATTTATCGAATTCGCCAAAGGCACAGACATGGACGTTGCTTATGCGCAGTTGCGCGACCGTGTCGACAGGGTGAAAGCAGAGCTGCCCGATGACGTTGAACGGCTCTATATTCGCAAATGGTCTAACGACGACGAGCCAATTCTCTGGGTTTCTTTTGCGCAGTTGACACCCATGGAAAATGTTTATGCCCTGGCCGAAACGCAAATACAAAAACCGCTGGAACGCATCGACGGCGTTGCAAAGATCGAAATCTGGGGTGCAGACGAGAAATCGGTGCTGATTCACGTCAATCAAAACAAAGTTAAAGCCTATAAAATAAATCTTTATCAAGTTATTCAAACCCTGCGCAGTGATAATTTCGCCATTTCATCGGGCCGGGTTGTCGAAGGCGGCCGCGATATTTTCGTCCGCTCGATGGGTAAATTCCTCAGCCTCGAAGATATTCGCAACTTGCCGATAAAAGGCACCAATATTTATCTCAAAGATGTGGCGGAGGTTAAATACGATGTGCCGGAAAAAAGGTGGCGCAATCGTATTGACGGTCAGAAAGCAATCGGAATTGGTGTGTTTAAAGAAAGCACTGCCAACACCGTTGAACTCTGTAAAATACTTGATAAAAAATTTAAAGAAGATTTTGCCAACAATCCATTGCTGTCCAATTTTAAGATTCAGGTATTGTTTAATCAGGGCGATTGGATAAATGAATCGGTTGACAATCTGCAACGGACGGCGCTGTGGGGCGGTATTTTTGCATTTTTTATTCTGTTCTTTTTTCTCCGCCGTGTGCGCATGACTTTTATCGTCAATGTCGCGATCCCACTTTCGTTACTCGTGACGCTTATTTTTATCTATTTTATCGGTTGGACGCTCAATCTCATCACGATGATGGGATTGATGATTTCCATCGGTATGGTCGTCGACAATTCGATCGTTGTCGTTGAAAATATCTACCGCCGTCGTGCCGAGGGCATGAGCATCCTCAATGCCGCGATTTCGGGCGCCAGCGAAGTTGGGCTGGCGATTACGATGGCGACTTTGACAACGGTCGTGGTATTTTTACCACTTATTTTGATGAATGGCGATGAAGATTTTACCTTTTTTATGCTGCGAATCGGAATGCCAGTGGTCATCGCGCTGCTCTCATCTCTCGCTGTTGCAATGATATTTATTCCGCTCGGTGCCACGAAAATTGAAAGTACACGCGAAGTTAAAGAAGCAAAGATTTTAGTCTGGACAAATAAAATGTACCGCCGCACGCTGGACTGGACAATGCATCACCGCGTTGAAACTTTCATCATTCTTCTCATCACGCTTTTTTCGATGATGTACGCCAAAGATAACGCCAAATACACCAATGATTCCAGCGGCAATATCAATGATATCCGTATCTTTTTTGATATGCCGGCCAATTATAAACTCTCCGATGCCGAGCGTGTTTTCGATGCTTTGGAAGACACAGTTTGGGCAAAAAAAGAACTTTATGGAATTCGGACAATCAATTCACGTTACAGTGCAACCTGGGGGCAAATGCGCGTTTTTCTTAACGCACCACCGAAAAAAGACTGGTACGAAGTGGCCTACGACAATGTGTTGAAACAATTCGGTGTATTGCCCGATGGGATTATGGAGCGGACGGCGGTAGTTGAAGATCTGAAAAAACGATTCCCTGAATTTCCGGGTGTCGAAATGCGAACAAGCTGGCGTCGCATGGATGGCGAAGATGCCTCGGTCTCGATTATGTTATACGGTGATGATACAGCGACCCTGACCAAACTCTCAAAAGAAGTTGAGCGGCGATTGGGCACAATTGAAGAGATAGTTAGTATTGAAACCGATCAGGACAAAGGCAACGATGAAATCCATCTTTATTTAAAACGCGATCAGTTAAAGAAATACGGCATAGCGCCGAATGTGATTTCCGGCACGGTGCAGTATGCTCTGCGTGGCCTGCCTCTTCCAAAATATCACACACCAGACAAGGAAGTGGATGTGCAAATTCAGGTGCGTGAAGAAGACCGGCGCAACCTGTCACAGTTGAAAAACTTGACCTTTTTTACGGCTTCCGGCAAGGAAATCCCTCTTGACGCAGTCGCAACATTTAATATTACCAAAGGCCTTGGCGAAATTCACCGCGAAAATGGGAAAACATATTTGCAGGTGAAAGCCAACACCACGAAAGACGACATGAAAGACATTTTCAAAAAAGTGGACATGGTGATGGCCGGATTTGACATGCCTTACGGCTATACCTGGAGCAAGGGCCGTGGATTTGACCGGATGAACGAAGGAAATGAATCCGTCGTTTTTGCCATGTTTCTCGCGGTCACTTTTGTTTTTATCATCATGGGAATCCTCTTTGAATCCTTTGTTTTGCCATTGTCGGTTATTTTTTCAATGCCTTTTGCGCTGGTTGGTGCTTTTTGGATGATGTTTATCACCCAGACACCCATCGATTTTATGAGCCAGATCGGTTTTGTTATTCTGGTGGGAATTGTGGTGAACAATGCCATTGTGCTCATCGATCTCATCAATCGCCTGCGAATCGAGGGCTATAGCCGTATGGACGCCATAATTGAGGCTGGCCGGTTGCGATACCGTCCGATTTTGATGACCGCATTCACCACAATCGGTGGGCTCATCCCGATGGCCGTTGGCAACACGACGATGATCGGCATTCCTTATGCTCCGATGGGGCGCACAATAATCGGCGGCCTGCTGCTTTCAACGCTGGTGTCACTAATTGCGGTTCCGTGGGCGTATACCGTCTTTGATGATATGCGGACTTATTTTCGCCGCATTTCAACGATGTACCTGCACAAATCTGATAAGGTTACACAGGCTCCAGTAACCCAGCACGAATAAATTTGTAAAATATGATTCGGATGGTTATTTTAAATAGTCAATTTGAGAACAGCCTGAATATAGTTTTTATGTTCAGGCTGTGTAGTTAGTGGTTGACCTGAAGTATTAAAGGATGAAAAATGGAAGCAGTCACCGGTGGAACATCGCCTGCTAAATCAGATGAATTGAAGTCCACACGCCCATTGATCAAGATGGGGTGGGCGAGAGCCCTCCTTTATTTATTTGCCTCAATTGTTGCCACGCTTCTCTTCGCGGTTATTTCCAGTTATTTTGTATTTAATTTTACCGGGATCTCAGCCGCAGCTATGCCGGCCGGAGAAGGGAATTTAGCAAAATTCATTGGTCCCTACCGGGAAGCCTTGCGGAGAGGCTTGCCATTTCTTGGTGTCGTGTTGGTAACCTGGCTTTTCAGAAAATATATCGACAAAAAATCCATGTTGTCCCTGGGATTCGAATTAAAAAATTATAAATGGGACTTGTCTAACGGCCTTGTTTGGGGCTTTGGAACAATTAGCTGCGGCTTTCTTTTCCTTTATTTAACAGAGCAAATTACAGTAGTGAACATAAATTTTGATCCTGTTTTGCTATTCGGTTATTTGCTGACACTGATAATTGCCGCGGTAAACGAAGAAATAATGATGCGGGGCTATATTTTGAAAAACTTGTTTTGTTCGATGAACAGGTACGTCGCATTGGTTGTCTCATCGATATTTTTCGGCTTATTGCATCTCGGCAACGCGAATGTAACGCTCCTTTCTTTCATCAATATTTCGTTGGCAGGAATTTTTTTAGGAATTTATTACTTACATAAACAAAACCTGTGGTTCCCGATCGGATTGCATCTCACCTGGAATTTTTTCCAGGGTCCTGTGTGGGGTTTTGAAGTGAGCGGTTCCCAAGTGCAAGGCGTTTTTACACTCGTCAGGCATGGAGGCGATTTGTGGACTGGCGGCGTTTTTGGGTTTGAAGCATCGATACTCGCAACGATCATCCTGATTTGTTCAACAGTAATTCTTCATTTTCAGTACAAACAAACGAGGAACACCAATGCCGAAGCAGAAGTGGTTTGATAGAAAATTTGATTTTGTTTTACAGCCTGAAATATATCCATTGCTTGTGGAACGTTTGCGCGGCACACCTGCCCGCATTGAAGAAAGAATCAAAGGTCTTCCCGAGGATCAACTAACTGCGACTGCCGAAAACCAGTGGTCGATACAGGAAAATATCGGTCACCTCGTTGATCTTGAGTCGCTGTGGGCGGGCCGGGTTCAGGATTTTAAAAACCGGTTGCCTAAACTCCGGCCTGCTGATTTGCAAAATACAGCAACATACCAGGCTAAACACAACGAAAAACAAATCTTCGATATTTTACACGCTTTTCGTCAGGAACGTGGCAAACTGATCGCTGAGCTCGATCAGTTTGATGAAGAGGATGCGGCTCTTGTGGCTTTGCATCCACGGTTGCTGCAACCAATGCGGTTGTTGGACCTGCTCTATTTTGTTGCAGAACATGACGATCATCACTTGGCATGCATAACTGAATTGCTCCGTAATTAATCTATCCTTCATTTCTCATCTGAACACAAGATAAAATTCCCCCCAATGATATATGATAAATGCTCTGTATTTACTGCATAATATTAAAAATACTTTTACAATGTCGATAATATATGTTGCTAAAATTGGTACATTTCTGTAGTTTCAAATACAGTTTTACTTAAAAGATGCATTTTGATCGCTTTTCAGAAATGATTTAATATCAATATTTTTAATTGTTTGTTCTGTCTGGAAACTTTAAAGATGACTAAAACAGACGCAATCTGAAATTTACAGAGTCAAAGAATAGAACTTAAAATAGTTGGCATGATATAATTAAATTCACTTATCAAATCAAATGGAGCATGGGCGTAATGAAGAAAGCACTTCTATTGTTGTTGGTTATTTTGTTCACAAGTATTGCGGTGAATAGTTTGACCGCAGGAGATGATGAACTACGGTTAAAACCCTATATCCTGGGTTCAAAAACGGTGGGCAATTTTGATGAAATTGTTGCGGCGACAAAAGAAAAATTGTCCAGTGGAAATTTTGAAATAGCTGGCGAATATACGCCATACGATTCTGCGGTTGTCATTGTCGTCACCAACGAGGAGCTAAAAACATTGGCTGCCGGCTCAAAAAACGGTGGTTTCGGCGCTATGGCTCGTGTCTCAGTAACCCAGGTTGACGAAGAAGTACAAGTGAGTTATTTGAACATGGATTACATTTTTCATCTCTACCGCATGAACGGCAGTATGGATAATATTTCCAAGCAGTTAGAGCTTGTGCTGGGAATGGAAATGGATTACGGCTCCAAAGATGGATTAAAAGTTAAAAAGCTGCGCAATTATCATTACATGTTTGCGATGCCATATTTCAACGATCTCGAAGAACTGGGAAAATACGATAGCCACGAGCAGGCGCTGCAAGCTGTTGAGCAAGGTTTTATCGATAAAAGCGACGATGCGCTAAAAGTTTACCGCATAGATATTCCTGGAAAGGAAGAGACACTTTTTGGCGTGGGGATAAAAACCGGTGACGGCGGTGATGCCCATGTCATGAATGTGGTGGATAAATTAGAAGTACGAGCTACGGCGCACCTGCCCTATGAATTGCTTGTTTCCGGGAAAAAAGTATATGCTTTAAAAGGACGTTTTCGTATTGCGGCCAGTTTTCCTGATTTGTCAATGGGTACATTCATGAAAATCCGTTCGGCACCCGGCAGCATCAAAGATGTGCTGAAATCTATCGCAGGGAACGAATAGTCCGGCTCTGTTTCCGCTGACCGCGGTCAAAAAATTTTGATTCCAGAATGAACAGGTTTTTTTATAAATACCTGTTTATTCTGGATTTTAATTGGACTTTGTCGTCGCGTTGACCACAATTCTATCACATCAATAATTTTCCACTCCGATTTTCTGTCCAACCCTCTTCCCCGTACCCAGTTACAATTAATTGATCACCTCCTGATTTAAATCAAACGTCTTAAATAAATTATACCATTACAAGGCCTTGTTTTGTACCTTAACCATGAAAGTTACAAAAATCTGATCGTGTCAAAACGGAGAAATATATTCATGACGGCTATTTTTCGAGTGCCACCAATAGCCCTTTTATCGGGATTGATGTTTCTGAGTTTATCTCAGACCAATGGTCAATCATTGTTTATAAATGAATTTCTATCAGCGAATTCCAGTGTCAATACGGATGCGGATTTTCATGAATACAGCGACTGGATTGAAATTTATAATCCAAATTCGTTTTCAGTGGATTTGAGTAATTATGTGCTCACCGATGATTTATCTGATAAATTAAAATGGCTCATTCCTGCCGGTACTGCAATCCAGGCTAAAGACTTTTTGGTTATTTGGGCTGATGCCATGAATACAAATCTGACGGAAATTCACGCAAATTTTAAATTGAATAAAGGAGGCGAGGAAATTGGCCTGTTCGATCAGCAGGGCAATGTTGTGGATTCCATAAAATTTAGTGGCCAGGAATCTGATATCTCATTTGGCCGGTTTCCGGACGGTGGGCAGACATGGCAGTTTTTTAGCGCACCATCACCGGGAGCAGCCAACAATTCCGAAATTTATTTAAAAACAGCAGCCCCTCTTTTTTCAATTGAGGGAGGTTTTTACACGACTGACCAGCACCTTGAATTGAAAAACATAACGCAACCTGTAGAAATTCGTTATACTTTGGACTGCAGTGAACCGGATGAAAATTCTCAAATCTATACTGCTGCAATACCGATTAACAGCCGCACCGGCGATGCCAATTATTTCTCTGAAATTCGCACAAACGCTGATCCGGAGTCCTGGCTCCCGAATTGGGTACCCCCCTCGGGAGAAATTTTTAAAGCCACAGTCGTGCGCGCCCGGTCTTTTCGCACCGGCTTTCCGCCCAGCGAAATCGTGACGCAGAGTTATTTTGTTGATGCCGACATTGAAAATCGTTACGCGAATTTGCCCGTCGTTTCCCTCGTTTCGGATCACAAGCATTTATTTGATACAGAAACCGGAATCTACGTACCCGGCGCCACACACAGGGCGGGAGTAACACACAGCGGCAATTATTTTCAGGATTGGGAGAAACCGGCGCATGTGGAGTTATTTGAGCCCGGTACCGGTGTTGGATTCAATCAAAATGTCGGAATGAAGATTCAGGGTGGAACCTCGCCATCGAGCCCGCAAAAAGGACTGCATATTATCGCACGTGATATTTATGGAGATAATCGGATAAACTACCCGATTTTTAAGGACAGGCGCACAAAAGCCGCCGAGTTGGGGGAATTCAAGCGATTTATTATTCGTGCCTGGGGAAGTGTGATTAACGCAGCACTCTTTAACGACGCTTATGCGCATTTGCTTATGGCTCAATCCGGGCTGGATTTAAATGCCTATCGCCCGGCCATTTTATTTTTAAATGGCGAATATTGGGGCTTGCATGAATTGCGCGAAGCCAACAAAAATTCCTGGTATTATCAATTTCACCATGGAATCGACCGGGATGATCCGGGTTTTGACCTGCTGGCACCGCGAGGAAACAATGCGCCTTCAGTTGATGAAGGCGACGCCCTGCATTGGAATGCGATGATGAATTTTTTCAACACCAACGATATGCGTGTGCCGGCAAATTATGAATATATAAAAACTCAGATGGATGTAGATAACTTTATAAATTATGTCGGACACGGGATTTATCTCTGCAAATGGGATTGGCCCAATAACAATGAGGCATGCTGGCGGCCCCGAACTCCAGATGGTAAATGGAAATGGACAGTCTATGATATGGAAACAAGTTTTGGGGTCGCATCGACTTTATCACCACTCTACACGTATCTCGGTGCGCCCTACAATATGTTGGCTCATGTGATTGACGGTACACCGATTCTGGGATTTGGACAGTACGGGCCACACCCAATTCTCGTTCATTTGTTAGCTAATGAAGAATTTAAAAATACGTTTATTCATTGGTTTGATGTGCACATGAAATCGACATTTTTGCCTGAAAATATGAATATGTTGCTCGATGAGATGGTCGCGGAGCTGGCGCCGTACATGCCGGAATACCGGCACCGTTGGCCATTTGTGACCCAGATGGAGAACGATTGGCAGTTTCATATCGAGCTCATTCGAAATTTTATCGATGAGCGCCCACAATTTATGAGCCGACATATTGAACAGCGATTTGGTGCCATGGTCGGAGTTGCTGAAGTCGAAAATTCTAAAGTCAACTTGGATTATTTGTCCCAGAATTATCCAAATCCGTTCAATCATACCACGCAAATTCGATATCAACTGAACCGGCCGGGGCATGTTAATTTAACAATTTTTAATTTAAGTGGAAAAGAAGTAGCCAGATTACTTTCCGGGAAGAAAAATATGGGGACGCACACTGTCCATTGGAATGCAACAGGGATGGCTGCAGGTGTTTATTATTTGCAGATGCAGACCGAGCAGTCAACAAATGTGCGAAAATTACTTCTGCTTAAATAATTGTAGAATTTGGGGATACCGTATCGAAATTTTGCTTAAATATAAATTAACGCACGATGCTTATCTTCATATTTTGCTGTTCTGCACCCGCCTGGATTTTGAAAAAATACAATCCATTGGGCACCTCCCGACCAAAGTTATTCTTTCCGTTCCAGCTTACCGTGTGGTATCCCGCATGTAAAATATTCTCCTGCAGCAGTGTTGCTATTTTTTGGCCAAGGGTATTATAAATATGAAACGAAACCGGCGCTGTTTTTGGCACCCCGATACTCACTTTAATACCATGTTTCGCCGCATGCCTTGAAAATGGATTTGGATAGGCATCGCTTAATACAAATTTCTCGGGAATTTCGCTGGACGTTTGGCGCCATTCCCCGAGTCCTGTTGAGCCACTGACCGAATACTGCACCGAGGCTGTATCTTTCAGCCCTTTGCTATCCTGCACAACTAAAAATAAATTGAAAACACCGGCTTTGTCCGGATGCACGCTGCCTGTTTTTATCCCCGAAGCAAGAAGGCTTGATTCCTCGCCATGCGACGAAAAATACCATGTAAAATTTGCTACTGGCAGACCGCCATCTTCCGGGTCTCTTCCGGTACCGCTATAATTTATCGCTTCGCTAATATTAAAAATTGTATTGGCGACTGGCAGAATAATACTGGCGATTGGCGGTCGATTTGGTCGTGCTGAAACTGAAATGGAAACGAAAGCCGTGTCTGTTAAACCACTGTTGTCCGTGACAATCAGCCTAACTTCATACGTGCCTGCGCTGATAAAAGTGTGCTGTGGACTGGGTTCTGTGCTTGCGATTCCATCGGCGAAATTCCATGCAAAAGCTGAGACTACTCCATCTGTATCATTTGAATTTGAGCCGTTAAAATTTACGGTGAGCGGAACATTGCCGGAAAAAATATCCGCTTCTGCGATCGCGTTTGGCCGCTCATTGGTGATCGATTTTACGATAATTTGAAGTGTGGCGGTGTCAGCGAGCGCACCAATGTCTTTTACAATGAGACGAACATCAAATGTTCCGGCAGTAGTGTAGGTATGGGGCACTTCAGCGGAAGAGCTCGATGTTCCGTCGCCAAAATTCCATGCGTAAATAGCAATATTATTATCCGGATCAGTCGATTGCGATCCTGAAAAATTAACAGTAAGAGGAACATTTCCAGATAGTGGGGTTGCAGTAGCGATGGCTGTCGGTGCTTCATTGGCAGGGTCGGCATCGATAATTATTTTTTTCGCCCAAATTTGATTCTGCGCCGTGTTCTCAGCGGCTGCGAATAATCCTGTTTCTGCCGAACCTGCGTGCTGAGCGACACTTATATTATCAAAATGGTCGCTACCATTTTCAAACAATGTGTGTATAGGTTTATCGATTAGCAATTCTTCATTACCAGCCTTAACTTTTTTATATTCACAGACTTTCGGCAAGCTCTCCCGTGTTCCGAAAACAAAGAGATCATTGTTCGTTTTATCAAATGCAATAGCTGGCCGGGCCCAGCTCAATGTGATATTCACACCGTATTTATGCCAGCCATTAGCATCACGTTTAAAAAGCCCATTTTTAACACTATTTCCGCCAGGGCTGCCTGTTTTGGTGATGACAAATAATCTCCCGCCACCATCGGAAGTTATCGCTACATGATCGTCAGCATGAACATTTGGCCACATGCCCAGTCGCGATGTTTCATCAACCCAGTTCGTATTGGCTGTGCCATCTTCGTGGTATAGAAATCCAAAAACAGAGCCGCTGCTGGCATTTTCTCCATAAACGAGACCGATGGAATTCTTAGTTCCGTTACGAAATGTCGTGGCATCCGTGAGTCCAATAGGCTGATTCAAGCCCGTTTTTATAAAAAGTGTGGCACTCCAGGTTTTCCCGCCATCTTTTGAATGCTTGCCTTCGAGGTTTTGATTAAAAATGCGGAACAGCCATAGTTCACCTGCCTTATCCATCGTCATGCTGATGGCACCATCGTCCTGGTGATTAAAATCAAGGAGGGTGACCGGAAAACCAGTATCGACCGACCAGGCACCCGCGGCGAAGGTGAGGCGGGTGAAACGGGTCGATGATTTGCGTGAAAATAAAATATAGCATTTATTGTTATTTGAGTCGACCAAAGCATCCGGACGGCTATCGTTGGAATCGATTATTTCAATATTTTTTTCCCAACTACCATCGGTGTATTTCCACAAATACCAGTGGCCGTTGTCCTGCGCGGCGGCTGTGAGCCACCAGTGCCCACCGTGGTAAAATAATTTGCTCTGATTGGGTGTATTAAATCCATCGATGGTTCCAACAACGACACCACCAACGGGCGGATTTCCAACGTTTATCAGTACTTCGGAGGTATCTTTAAGCCCGCCGTTGTCGGCTACAATGAGCTGTACTTTATAGGCGCCGTCCGTCGTGAAAATATGTTGTGGATCGGCAGATGTGCTGGTTCCGCCATCACCAAAATTCCATAAATAAAGTGAAATCGTGCCGTCGAAATCAGATGAATTTGAACCGGTAAATTGAACAGTTAAGGGAGCATCGCCAGTGGTAATATCTGCTTCAGCGATGGCCGTTGGCCTGATGTTGGAGGTTGGATTCACTGTGATGAGTACGAAGGCCGTATCGGTCAATCCGCCATTGTCTGTCGCAATAAGACGTACATTGAATAATCCATCATTTTGAAATTCATGCAGCGGGTCGGCAGCTGAGCTTGTAAAACCATCACCAAAATCCCAGGAATAGGATGAAATTGTTCCATCGCTATCGCTTGAATTTGATCCGGTAAATTGAACAAATAACGGGGTATCGCCACTGGTTACATCGGCTTCAGCTATGACGCTAGGTTGGATATTGGGACGCGGTCCAACAGAAAAATTTACAAATGCTGTATCCGGCAGGCCTTCACTGTCTTCGATAGCAAGTTTTAACAAATAATTCCCATCCATTGGCGCGTTGCCGGTGCCCGATTTTGTACCCTGGGCAATAATAAAGTTTTTTAGACCATTCGGCATATCGATGAGCCAGGTAAAATTTGCAGCTGGAATTGAGCCATCTTCGAGATCACTGCCGCTTCCGACAAACGAAATAATGCTGCCGGAGATGAAGTTGGTACCGTCCGCAGGTTGCGAAATCGAAGCCACGGGTGGGCTGTTGTCGGTGATTTGAATGGAGACCGTTGCGATATCTTGCAGCCCTAATTCATCACTTACAGTTAATTTAACTTCAAATATCCCTTCGGAAGTAAAAATATGGTTTGTGTCGGCGCTACTTGCTGTATGGCCATCGCCAAAAATCCAGTGATAACTGCTGATATTCGAATTTGGATCTGTACTGTTGCTGCCCGTAAATTGAATTTCTACGCCTGTCCGAGCGGCAGTCTGAGTGGATTCCAAAATCGCAATGGGTGGGGCGTTGCTGCCCGCAGCCGGTGTTGTGACGCTGATCTCATTACTATAGGCGGATTCCGCAGTGTTGTTGTGGGCCAAAACGCGATAGGAATATTTGGTAGATGCACTGGTAAAAATATCCGTAAATTGTTCTGTGTTCGCTGTTAATGAAACGAGTTCGCTGTAATTGCCGTTATCAATTTTTCGCTCAACACGATAATTGCTTTCATTATCCGAGCGGTCAACCCAGGTCAGATTTACGCTTGAGGGTGTGGATTGGGTGATTTTTAAATCAGTGGGTGCAATTAGCGGGGCTTCGATGATGCGTGTTCCGAGGGACAGAGTCGATGAAATATCTGTCCAATTGTAAGCCTGGACATTTTCCCCTGCATTGACGGCAAAAAAGGATCCGTTGAGTAGATTTGGAATTGCACGCTGTGTAATCGCGATACCACTTGACAAGCTTGCATCACTGGTGAAATTTCCTATAAATGAATAGGTTTTACGTTCAAAAACTTCAATTTGACTGGCATCTTTATCTGAAACAAGAATCCAGCCGCTTCCGGCACCCATATCATAGAGGCAAATTCCCTGGGGACCACCCGAAAATTGACCTTGTCCAAACCGCCCTTTATAATTTCCGGTGAGATCGTAAATCAGGATGTTTTTATCAATACCGCTGTCGGTGAGGTATATTTCTTGAAAATAGGCATCGATTTCGATGAATTCCGGTGTTCCCTGCACTTCAAAAGTGCGATGAAAGCTTCCTCGGATTCCATCACCACCCGGCAGCAAATCGTAAACTACAACCTGTTTAGGAGCGGCGCCGCGATTGATAATCCACGCTTGTATTTTGTCACCTTCATAGTACACAGTAAGGTCGTTTGGCTGGTTCAAAATTGCGCTGCCAAAGGCGCCAATAAATGTTCTCTCAGGCAGAGAATAGGCAGAAATCTGGTTGTTGTCTCTTTCGGCAACCAATACGATATCAGTGGTTCCTGAACTCGTTTCGACATTATAAGCAACGGCAACACCCGTTGGGGCCGAAAGTTGCCCCGTTCCTGAATTGTTTAATTGCTCAATAAATGTGTTGGTCGTTGCATTGTGTATTTCGAGAAAATTGGAAGAGAGGTCGCTGATAAAAATTAGGCTGCTATCCGGATCAGGCGCGACCCACAAATCTACCGATTTCAAAGTTCCGTGCCCATCGGGTGGGGTGCTGGTTTGATAAATTTTTGCGATGTTCCCGGTTATAGCGAAAAAGCACAGGCTTAACAAGCCGAAAAGCCATTTTTGTCTTTTTGCAGGCTTAAACATGTCGACTCCAATTAATGAAATTGGGAGGTTTAACATTTTATAAATTCAAGGAAATTATTTTTGCTTTACATAGGAAAACCAGGTTATTCAATGCCTCGATACAGATTTGCAGTGTGGAAAAACCGGGTACAAAAATCATAAAAAGGCTGTGGATATAATCGAAATAACGGTCAATATAATAAATACAACGCACAGAAATATGCTGCGTAATTAATTCTCTGCCACCCGCTGAGCTGCGGAAATCACGTCATAAAAATATCCATCGATTGCACAACATTTTGGTGTCATTTCCAGCCAGTCTTGAATTGAAATCAATAATTTTATCTTCAATTCCGGGTTGACAGTGCCGACAAAGTAATATGGGTGCATTCCCTGCTACGTGGGCTAAATTTGTTGAAATATTTAGATAAACACAGGAGTTTGACAGCGATGTCACTGATCAAAAATAAAAAAAGTACCATCGAAGAAATTCATCCACTGCAACATGCAATAAATGAACTCCTGATATATTTAAAAGAACGCCCGGATTTTGACAGCGAAATTATCGGAAAAGTGAAGGGGTTGATTGCCCTTTCTGAAACCCCATTGCCTGAAAAAGATTTTTCCAAACTTGAAAACAGGGTGAAGGAATTGTTGTTTCAATTGGAAGCCCACGACCACCGCAATGATGACGGGCGTGAAAAATGTTTGCGGCGTCTGTCTAAAAGCCTGATTGAGCTGCACATAAAAGAGGATTGCAACAATCCTTTTGAGGAAAATTTAATTAATCTGAGCCAAAGTCTGGAACGGGCGGAGGCTATCGATGAATTGGAGGATGTTCGCACTTCGGCACTCGATATTATAATGAAATCAAGTATCTGGCGCGCTGAATATCAGGAAAAATATACCAAAGCAGTCACCAGCCTTGCCCTGAAATTGTTACGTACTTTACGAGCTCCGGAGGAAGAATATGGTAATTTTAATGAAAAAGTGGAAGCGCTGGTCGTAAATTTAAAAAAGGGGTGTGATCTCAGTGATTTGGAGTTTACAAATGAGCGCCTCAGTTTACTTGTCAAAGATTATTCCGTAATCACAGATCACAATCGTAGCGAACGGGAAGAATTGCTGCGTATTATCAAATCACTTGTCGATGTGCTGCAGAGTTACAGCGCCGGTAGCGGGGTGTTTATTTCGGGGCTCAATACGTTTGTTGAAGAAATCCGCAAGGCGAGTGATTTTAACGACTTGAGTGAAACTCGCGAAAAATTGCTTTCAGCGACATCGGAAATGCAGCGGCAAGCTGCTGAAGCGAATAAAGAAATTCATGTTATGCACGAACGAATTTTACGTGCGCAGAGCCGTGTGTTATCTCTGGAAGATGAGCTACAAAAAACACGATCCGAGCTGGCAGATGCCCTCATCGAGCGCGATAAAGATGCGTTGACAAAATTGCCCAATCGCCGGTTTTTTGATAAGGAGATGGCAACGGCTCTCGATAATTTTTCACGTCATAAATTTCCTTATTGTGTTGTAATGATTGACATTGATCATTTTAAAAAAGTAAATGATTCCTTTGGCCACCAAACAGGGGATAAAATACTTGAAAATACGGCTATAATTATCCGCCAATTGCTGCGAAAAATTGACTTTCTTGCGCGAATCGGGGGGGAAGAATTCGCCGCGATTCTGCCGAACACCACACCAGTCGGCAGCCTGAAAGTGATGGACAGAATCCGGCAAAAAATGGAATCCACGACCTTCGCTCTGAAAAATGATGAAATTCGTGTTACTGTGAGTTTCGGAATTTCTGAACTCACACCGGGAACTTCTGCAGAAGAATGGTTAGAACAAGCGGATAAGGCGCTTTATCAGGCAAAGGAAAATGGCAGAAATCGAATTGAAATTTATGAAAAATAAGGGAGGAATTCGCTGAGTTGATGAATCACTGACCGATAATATGCCAGAGCAGTTTTTCGACGGGAATATGTTGAGTTAAAACTCCCGTTCTGATCGCACATCGATGAGAAATTATCCTGAACCTGTTTGTCTATCAAGTTTAAAAATATGGATGGTTCGCTTTTTACCATTAGATAACAAGCTCGTAGTTCAGCGCGTGCTCTGAAAACACACATTTGCAGACAGAGAACGCTCTGAATTACGAGCTTTTTCATCCAATTAAAAAATGAATGCATCACGAAGCGCAACTCATAAAATTAGGCTTGATGCTCCACTAAGCTTTTTCAGCATCCCCTAAACTGCGCAAATAAGCATAGGAAAAAAGCCCGGTTCCATGGCCATCCGACCACACGATTTGGTAAGCGTAGCGGCCAACGGGCTTCGCTTCCACCGGTCGAATACTTTTGGGCACATCCTTTGGGAACACCATTCTTTCACCGGTGTCCTCACTGACGCATTCGGCGCATGGACAGCTTCCACGTAAAAATTGAAAACTGTATTTGGTAACTATTTTATCATTCCATGTGATTTCGAGTTGATTATCATCTGTCAATTTAAAGTCTACGGGGACCAGATCAGCTTGTGTGATTTTTCACTCCTTTTGTTTCTCTGCGGATTAATTCATAACCTTTGCCAAAACATCAGAAAGCACGGCTAAATTAAACGGTTTCTGCAAGAACGCATCGGCTCCTTTTTCCAGTAAATTTTGTGCCGGCCCATCGATGGAATAGCCACTGCAAATAATAATTTTCGAGTCGGGGCAGTTTTCCTTTAAAAGCGGAAACAGAAACTCCCCTGGCATGTCCGGCAGACCCATGTCCAGTAAAATTACATTAATTTGATCACCAAGCGATTGGCAGATTTCCTGCGCCTCGCGGCCGTTTTTTACAGTCAGGACATGGTATTCCAGACGGCGAAGCATGGAGCTGATCACATTTTTAACGATCGCCTCATCCTCTATAACCAGGACTGTTCCGGCCCCGGTTTTTGTACGTAGCTCCGGTTTTTCTTTTTCCTCAACTGCATTGGGAATGATCGGCAGGAAGATATTTACAGCGGTGCCTTTGCCAATTTTTGAATCAACATATACAAAGCCATCATGGTTTTTTACAATACCATAAACCGCTGCCATTCCCAAGCCACGGCCGCGGAATTTGGTCGTGAAAAATGGTTCAAATATTCGATCTTGCGTGCATTTATCCATTCCACAGCCATTATCAATTATACGGATACAAATATAATTGGCTGGTTTCATTTCCGGATAGTTAGATTGACTATCGTTGGTAAAATCTTTTATTGCCGTTTGCAGGCAGATTTTTCCTGATTCATTGATTGCCTCTGCCGAGTTGCTGATCACGGCTGAAAAAAGCATATGCAGTTGCGTTGAATCAGCCATAACTTTATGGTTTTTACAATTCAGGTCCAACAAAATATCTGCGTCAGGCGGGGCGGTATGTTTGAGTAGTGAGAAGTTGTCCCGGATAAAAGTATCAATTTCGATGGCCTTCGGTTGGTATTTGCCACCTCTGGCGTAGGCAAGAAGTTGATTGGTAAGTTGCGCCATGCGTGATGTCGATTGAAGAACGGGTTGTGTGCACTGTTGAATTGTGGCATCATCCGGCATTTGTATTGCGAGCAGCTCGATATTGCCAACAACAGCGGAGAGTGCATTATTGAAATCGTGGGCGATTCCACCGGCAAGCGTAGCCAGGGCATCCAATTTTTGTGTCTGACGCAATCGCTCCTGCAAATTTTGTTTTTCGATTTCAGCTTCTTTTTGTTGCGTGATGTCGTCAACCGCAGCAATGACATAAAGTGGTTGTATTTTTTCATCGTGGATAAGCGAAACTGTAATTTTGCCCCAGACCAGGCTGCCGTCCTTTTTGATGTACCTTTTTTCGTGGCTAAAAGTCTTGATTTTTCCCGAAATGAGCTCGTTCATAAATTTATTATCATCTGCCAAATCATCCGGATGGGTAAAATCTAAAAAGCTAAGTTTTTCCAGTTCTTCCTTTGTATAGCCGATGAATTTACAGAAATTTTTATTCGCACTAAAAATTTTATAATGAACCGGATCGGAATGGACAATGCCTATCGGGGCATATTCGTAAAGTGCTTGTAAACGCGCTTCATTTTGCCTGCGGGCCAGTTCATAGCGTAATTTTTTAGTTATGTCCCTGGCAAACGCGATGACAACATCTTCGCCAAAATAAGTTCCTTTACTGAGCCGAACTTCCTTTGGAAAAACCCGTCCGTTTTTATCTTTTCCCCAAAATTCGAATACTTGTGCATGCCCGGCAAAAGCATTTTGGATATGGGTCTTTATTTTGTCTAAGTCATTTTTATCCGGGGCGGAAACAAAATCCGGAGTTTTGCCAATCAGGAGTTCACGGGGATAGCCATACATTTTTTCCGCGCCTTTGTTGACATCAAGAAACTGGCCTTTCCTGTTTTGCACATAAATCGCATCGCTCGCATCGTCAAAAAGCCCGCGATAACTTTTTTCGGAATGCTGTAACTCCATTTCGATAGATTTGCGATCTGTGATGTCCGTACTTACTTCTAAAACGACCTGCCGTCCATCAAGCCAACTTATTGCCGTTGCCGATTTCAAAAACCATTTTTCATGCAATTCACAATAGTGCTCCCAGCAGAGAATCTTTCCATTTTCAAGAGTTGAGCCGTTCAAAGGTGGTCCTTTGAGCTGAGGGCAAGGATATTCTGAATTGGCGCATATTTCGTAACATTTTTTTCCGTTAACTTCACCGAATATATTTTTTAATTGGTTGTTGGCGAAAATAAACTCTTTTGTTTCAATATCGATGACTGAAATGGGAGCAGCGATGTGATCCAGAATGGTCCGCAACATTTTACTCGATTTCTTTGCTGCCAGAGCCGCCTTTTTACGCTCGGACAGATCTTTGCAGATCATACTGATCATCGCATTGCCATGGGTTGAAATCAGATTGATCGAGACATCGACAGGAATGAGCGTGCCATCCTTTTTACGGAGTTCTTTGTCTCCGGAAAAATGGCACTTTTCCCGGATTAATTTTTGAATCGACTTTTCAAGTACGGACTTGTCATCGGTGAGCAGTTGCAGACAGGATCGTCCAACTAATTCACCTTTTTCATAGCCGGTCAGGCAATGGGATGCCGGATTGGCCTGCACGATTTTCATCGATGCTATGTCGATTAAAAATATACTGTCATGGCTTTGATCGAAAAGAAAACTGTAGCGTTTTTCTTGTTCAGCAAGTTCACTTTCTTTCTTTTTCTTTTCAGTAATGTCTTGCATCACCACGCTCATCACTTTTTGACCGCAATATGTGATCAAGCTCATGCTGACATCAACCGTAATTTGACTGCCATCTTTTTTTCGGTAAAAGCGCTCGCTAATCGCCAAACCTTTTCTCTTTTTGATAAGTTTTATATTGGCATCGATATTTTTTTTATCATCATCAACGATATCAAATAACGTCATCGATTTTATTTCATCGATAGTGTAATCAAGAGCATTCAGAAAGGCAGGGTTTGCATCGAGGATATTTTGTGTTTTCAAATCGACGAGAAAAATGCAATCTCTGCTCTGTTCAATGACAGCACGATATTTGGATTCATTTTCTTTAAGTGAACTAAAGGCATTTTCTTTTTCCGTGATATCCTGTACCATGCCGACAACAACTTTTTTGTTGCCCATTTTCATGAGTTCACTATAAATTTCTACTTTTCTTTTTCTACCATCCTCGCGGTGAAGGGTAAATAAATCGGGACCACTGGGCCTTCCTGAAACATTCTTTGCCAATATTTTAGCTGCTTTCGCCAATTCTTTCCCCCTGACAAGATCAAGTTTAAGCATATTTTTACCAAGAACTTTATCCGCGGGGTAGCCGATAATTTCTTCGGCTTTCTTGTTTCCATAAATAAAAGTACCTTTGAAATCATTGCAGTAAATGCCTATGGGCGCATTCTCGACAAGTTCATGAAAACGCTCCTCGGAGGGGAAAAAAGCTTGTTTCCCCTTTTCCGTTTCAATTTTATTTAGACGGCTGCGCACCATGTTCAACTCATCGATGAGCTGCTTTTTCGATTTATTTAAGTCTTCCATAATCGATCCAGAGTGGTTATAAATGTTTGGAAGTTACTTTCATTTGATTTTAGTACAAACAGTTGTTTTTTTATTTAATCTGCCTCAAAATACCCGAACCGGTTTTGTGAAATTTAACAGGTGGCAATTATTCCCGGCATTACTATCAGGAGATAAAATGACTTCGGAACGCGAGTTGTTTGTGAGCCAATCGTGGCTACAATTTGCCGAATATACAAAAAAATTTGATAAAGCCTTGTTCGGGAATACTGGGAATGGAGCAGAGGGAGAAAGATTTTGTTGTATACTCTGTGTCGCCAATCTTTAGAAACGATCTGTATATTTAAATTTGTTTGACGTTATAATAGGAGATATTTATTAAAAGTGCAAATAAATCTGCATATGAAGTAACAATATTTTAATAGCTCTTAAATAATATTTCTTCGCATATGGAATAGTGCAATTAATTCCTGGGCATATATTAATTATTGATTGTGACCTTAGCTCCGCTGTACTTAATTTAATTACAAAATTTTTAATGTGTTATGCATTTTCTTTTTGCTTCGCCGGCCGCTGGCTTTGCTTGATCAAAAAAGAAACAAAAAAATCAAGGCTGACGAAAAATCGGCTAAACTTTTTGAGAATTTCCTAAATCATTTTAAACTCGCTGCGCTCAAACAAAAAATGATTCTTAACGGAAATTCTCAAAAAGTTCTTAACGCCATTTTTCGAAGGCCGTTTAAGAAAAAGACCGCGGAGCTAAAGGCCTAATCAAATTAATTATTACGGCTCAATTCCAAGTTGATCAAAGTTGGGTCGGAGAATGATTACCGGAATCTCATTTTGCTAAAAACAAGATGAATCGTCATTGCTTTTATGCACAAATTATATTAATATTACCGCTTCGTGTTCTTTATACATTAAAATCTGGGATTTATGCTACCCGTACTTTTTGAAATCGGTCAATTTAAAGTTTATAGTTTTGGGATTATGGTCGTGCTCGCTTTCGGCATTTGTTATTTATTGGCGAGGCGCGAGTTTGCAAAATACGGTATCCGTGATGCAAAGATAAATCAACTCTTTGCTATCGTGGCAATAGCCGGATTTTTCGGTGCAAAAATGCTTTATCTTGTTGAAAATTCCCCGGCCGAATATTTGAGTATTGGACAAACTCTGTTTTTTAAGTCTGGGTTTAGCTGGTATGGTGGCTTTTTTTGTGCGGGAATTTTTGGTATTTATTATTTAAGCCAGTTGCAGCTCAGATTGGCAGTGTCACTTGATATTTTAGTGCCGCTTGTATTATTAGGCTACGCTGTCGGGCGAATTGGCTGCCAACTGGCAGGCGATGGCGATTATGGGCCGCCGAGTGAAATGCCCTGGGCGATGGCCTACCCAGCTGGCATAATCCCGGTATTTGAACCGGTTCATCCGACGCCGGTTTACGACACACTTATTTCCAGTCTGTTCTTTATCCCAATATGGTATAGAAAAAAGCCTATGCCCATCGGTAGAACGACTGTACTATCGTTGATAGCTTTGGGGTGCACCCGGTTCGTGACAGAGTTTTTTCGAAATACGCCTGTTATTGCCTGGGGTTGGTTCAGGGTGGCGCACGGGTTGAGTATTTTATTAATTATTTTAGCTTTTACATATTTTTGGATTTTGCAAAAAGAAGCACATTAAATTTAGATGGAGGTTATGATAAAGATGGTTGAAGCTCTTGGAATATTACTGGCAGTGGCAACAACGTTTTTTATTGCCCGGCCGTTTTTTAAAACGAAACAAGTTGAACTCAATTTTAATAGCACAAATAAGGTAGACGAGCTCGTAGCGAGAAAAACGGAGCTTTATTCTGCCATTAAAGATATCGAATTTGATCGTGAAATGGGCAAGCTTTCCGATGATGATTATGTTGGTTTGCGGGATTCTTATAAAGCAGAGGCAGCTCAGGTCATTCAACAAATCGAGCAAATTAAGAACGGCAAAAAACGGAAAAAGAATAAAGGTGCAAAAGCGAGTTCACAGGAAAAATTCTGTCACGAATGCGGAGATAAAATCGCTGCTGATGACAAGTTCTGCATGAATTGTGGCACCAAACAGCATAGTTCCTGATTCCGGTTTCGATTGCAATGATAAAAGTTAAAGAATTAACCAAAATTTACAATCAGCAGTTTGCATTAAGCGGCTTGAATTTTGATATTGATTACGGTAAATGCTTATGCATTTTAGGACCCAACGGTGCCGGAAAATCGACGTTTATTCGAATTCTGTCTACTTTGTCGCGCCCGAACCAGGGCGATATTTTCATAGACGGCAAAAGTGTTTTTGAGAATCCCGCCGAATTCCGCCGTAAAATCGGTTTAATTGCGCATGCTACATTTCTTTATCCGGAACTGACTGCTGCGGAAAATTTAAAATTCTATGCCACACTTTATCGCGTTCCCAAACCTGAAAAACGCGCTGATGCCCTTTTAAAAACCGTCGGTCTCGCACACCGGAGCAACGACCGTGTGCGGACTTTTTCACGGGGGATGCAGCAGCGGCTTGCCATCGCTCGCGCGATTCTCAATGAACCGGAAATTCTATTGCTGGATGAACCCTATACCGGCCTTGATCAGAGTGCTTCGCAATTATTGACTGACCGCATTCTGGAACTCAAATCTGAAAATCGCACAATCGTGCTAATTACACATAATATTCAACAGGGATTTCAGCTCGCAGACAAAATCGCCGTGTTCAAAGAAGGAAGAATTGCCTTTGAAGCGGAAACGGGAGATATGACTGAGTCCGAGTTTCAACAGCGATACCACGAAATTATCGCCGCGGGAGGGAACAACTGAGTTATTTACACCAGGTCCTGGCAATCGCATGGAAAGACCTCCTCTCCGAGTTTCGCAGCCGTGATATCGTGCTTTCAATGTTGGTATTTTGTCTGCTCGTCGTTGTCATTTTCAGTTTTACTTTTGATCCCGGCAGCACCTATTCCAAGGAAGCAGCACCGGGCATTCTTTGGGTGGCTTTTACTTTCAGTGGTATGTTGGGATTAAACCGCACCTTTAGCCAGGAAGTGGATACCGGCAGTATTCACGGCGTTTTATTAGCGCCACTGGATCGAGGTGTTATCTATTTAGGTAAAATGATCGGCAGTTTCATTTTCATGTTTCTCGTTGAATTTATCACGCTGCCGGTAATAATTATCTTTTTTGATTTGAATTTGGAAGGCCACTATTTGCAGTTGTTTGTTATCATATTTTTAGCAACAATTGGCTTCGTCGCCGTCGGGACACTTTTCAGTGCGATGACAGTGCACACAAAAACACGGGAATTGATGCTGCCAATTCTGCTTTTTCCGGTGATGATTCCGGTCATTCTTTCGGCGGTTAACGCCACTGCCTCTATTCTTAACCTGGAAGAGTGGAGTAAAATTCTTGGCTGGATTCGCATATTATCTGCTTTTGATATTGTTTTTATTACGCTCAGTTATTTGACATTTGATTTCGTGGTTGAAGAGTAATTATTGAACAGGATATTGAGATGAAAAGAGCTTCCGTTTTAAGAAAAATGCAATTGATTTTGGGTGTGCTGCTGTTTGTGGGCATGCTTTTCAGTCTATACAACGTGTTTATAATGGTACCTACCGAGCAAAAAATGGGTATTGTGCAACGCATTTTTTACTTTCACGTTCCCTCGGCAATGATGTCGTTTATGGCATTTTTTACGGTTGCCGGATTCAGCATCGCCTTTTTGGTGAAGCGAAATGCCTGGCACGATCGGGTCGCCGTTGCCTGCGCTGAAATCGGGGTCCTTTTTACGACTATTGCGCTGATTACGGGCTCAATTTGGGCACGCCCAATCTGGAATACCTGGTGGAGCTGGGACGCCCGTTTAACAACTTTTCTTATTCTCTGGTTTATTTACATCGCCTATTTAATGCTGCGGGATTACGTCGGCGAAGATCAGCGTGGGGCACGATTTGCCGCCGTTTTTGCTATCATTGGCACGGTCGATATTCCCATCGTCTATTTTTCCATTCGATGGTGGCGAACACTGCATCCCAAACCGGTTTTGGCTGGTGGTGAAGGCAGCGGCCTGCATCCGGACATGGCATTTGCACTGTATTTTAGCATGGCGGTCTTTTTTATTCTCTACCTGTTTTTGGTTGCAACCCGGCTTCGGGTGGAGAATTCAAAGATGGAACTTGAAGAAATTAAACGATTGCATGTATTATCAACGAAATAAAGGATTAAAATGGAAAATTTAAATTATCTGTTTGCAGGCTATTCGGTTTTTTGGCTTTTGCTGTCGGTTTATGTTTTTGTCATCGGACGACAACAAAAAACGATTGAGCAGGAAATTGCAGCTTTGCGCGAGGAAATAAAAAAATAGCCAGCCTGGTTGATTTTAAACGCGATAGTGAATACTAGGTTTTGGATTGGGGGAGGGCGAGAAAATTGTGCTTAGGAAATCCAGTCGGAGTTGGTATTCATCGCCTGGATAAGCGTTTGCAAAAAAGTGTAAAAATCAGCCAGATTATCGTCCAGGCGGATAGCTGTGGAAAGATTGTTGATGGCGCCATCATAGTCTTCGTGGAGCAGCGCAACGTAGGCCAGGGCACAAATGGCGTGTGTACTTTTGGGGTTTAATTTCAGGGCCTTCAGAAACTCCTGTTTCGCTTTAATTGACATATTGAGCAAAATATATAGGTTCCCGAAAAAACAAAACACCGATTCACTTTCCGCGATCGCCTTACGGACTTTCATGAATTCAATGAGCGAATCCTGATATTTCCCATTCTGATAATATTCGAGCGCAGGGCCGATGACGCCGGTGTTGCCGCGAAATTCATATTTTTTGAATATTAACTGCCGGGTCGGAAATGCCTGAAGTAGCTTCTGCTGCAGGTTTTTTTCTTTGTTTTCCAGCTTTTTAAGTTTTGAGTCTCCATTCTGGGAAAATGAAACTGGCTGAGACCGCGGTGTCATCAAATAGGCGCGAATTGCTTCGTGTCCAAGTTCGATGTAGCGATCTCCCAGCAAATCCATCAGCTCACTGATGCGGGCTTCCGGATATTTTTCTGCCATTTGCAGGAGATATTCTTCGTCCTCTATGGAGAGGAATTTCTTTTTGAACGACGCAACAGCATCGGATTCGGTTTTGTCGATGACCGGCAGCATGTTTTTTATGGCAATGGCGGTGCTGTCAAATTCCTGTGCCTCCCCGAGGGTGAAGGATTCCAAGGTATTTTGAAATTCAACGAGAAAGGGGGTCGGTTGCATGTGGCCATTTTTTCGGATGAGCTGCAATAACCGTTGCATTCCAAAACTTTCACCCCACGCATTTCGTGCCTTGAGCACACCCTCCGAATAAAGCACAAGCAAATCGTTTTGCACAAAATCTGCAATTTCACTTTTTATTTGCGGCAATGAACTGTTAAAATGGCCGGTATTGCCCTGGGAGGTTATGACAGCTTTGCCGATGGGGATACCTTCTGTGTTTAATCTGTAGATTTTGTTTTCAGAGGGGCGGTATAAAAGCATGGCAAGGTGGCCAGCGCTGGCAAAATTTATTTTTCGGTCATGCTGATCAAATAAAGCATAAAAAGCACAGACACCTTTTTCAGATTGGAAATTTTCACTAAAAAAATAATCGAGGGCACGCAAAGCCGCGGCAGATGAATTGGAAGTTTTCTGATCCCGCAGCGCTGCTTTAATCATCGATAAATCTTCGAGAGAGGCAGCGACTGGACCAGGCAAATTTCCGAGCAGGACACCAAATTTGTTTTCTCCAAGCATGAGCAAATCAATGATATCAGTATCGCTTGAAGTGCCCTTCATATTGAGAAAATCGATTAATAATCCGGTGCGCTGTTGCCGCGCCTTCGGAATGTAGGGAAAGACACACTCATCTATGGCGCGGCGCAGATCGTGCTGCGTTTCATCGGCTTTTATTCGCTGGTGCCGCGTTTCCCAAGCGCTCATTTTCCATCCTGGTAGCTTTAATAAATATTTTGTCAAGGGGGGTGTGGCCTGCGCATTCTACCACTGAAGAATATTGTTCACACAGAGTTTGCAATATATAGCTTGAACGTTGTTTTGTCAAGAATTATCTATGGTGCGGATTTAAAGATTTAGTCAATTTTGCAGCGAAGATTGCTGAAATAATAATTCAATATGTTCGTTTTGGTACTATTATATCTTTCATTTGGAAACTCACCACAGTGAAAGATGGTTTTTTTATCTCGAATCTCTCCGTTTTGCTCGGTGTGCTTTACTCCGACTTTTTATAATCAACTTCGCACCATTTATTTATTCCCTCCCAAACTTTGAGAGTGAAACTGAACGGCAATTTTTCACTCAATTTTTCACGAATGAGCAATGCTACATTTTCAACGGATGGAAATTCAATCACATTATTCAATAAAGTATGGTCGTAAATTTTTAGAACGGCGCGGATGTCGCGTTTTAAATCGGCAAAATCGATGAGCATGCCTCCTTGCATTTCCCCCTCAACCACGACTTCCACTTTGTAAGTATGCCCGTGCATTGTTCCGCAATGGCTATGCCCGGGAAGATAGTGGGCACAATCTATATGTTCAATAATCCCAAGTCTCATGAGACCTCCAGTATATTTCAAACAGCTCTAATTTTATCAAATTTTAAGTGGATATAAAAGAACGGTGAATATACAAGATAAGAAAAAATTAAACAAGCGATTTCGGGTGGGCTGTTAATTGTAATCTTGGATTCGAGCGATTGGATATTGCCTGGAATTTAAATTTCACTGGTGAAATACACGCTATAATTTGCTATTTTCAATTAAAATGCTAGATTTTTTGACTGCTTGATTATCCACTAAATTCCAGTGGTTAATTAGATCCCTTTTATCACAACAAATTACGAGCGAAAACACGAACACTTTCCAATCGGAGGAAGATTTATGTTGAATTATGTGTGGTTTGGTCTCATCGCCATCGCTTTTGTAACCGCGATGTTTACCGGAAAAATACCCGACCTCGGAACGGCTGCAGTGAGCGGTGCAGAAACGGCTGTCAATATTTCACTGGGGCTGATTGGAATTATGGCTTTGTGGCTGGGGATCATGAAAATAGCCGAGGAAGCTGGTTTGATTCGCTTGCTGGCGAGGCTGATTAAACCGGTGACAAAGCGGCTTTTCCCGGAAATTCCTCCGGACCATCCGGCGATGGGCGCCATGTTGTTGAACTTGGCTGCCAACTGGCTTGGCTTGTCGAACGCAGCAACACCACTTGGCTTGAAAGCGATGGAAGAACTGCAATCGCTCAATAAATCCGAAGACACGGCTTCAAATTCACAGGTTCTGTTCCTGGCAATGAACACTGCGAGCATTACTTTTATCCCGGCAACGATTATCGGTGTACGCGTTGCCGCCGGTTCGCAAGAGCCGTTCAGCATTATCGCTACCTCTCTTTTTGCCTCCACATGTGCAACCATTGTCGCGATAATCACGGCAAAATTGTTAGGCCGTCTTCCTGTTTTTAAAAAGACCAATCCCAATATTACACCAGCAAAAGAAGCTGAGAAATAAGGAGTCACAGTAATGGCTGAAACGATGATTCAGATATTGAAAACTATTTCGGAATGGGCGATTCCAGTTTTGTTGGTGTTAATTCCAACCGTGGGATTTCTGAAAAAAGTAAAGGTTTATGAGGTGTTTGTAGAGGGCGCAAAAGAGGGATTCAACGTAGCTATTCGAATAATTCCATTTTTGGTCGCGATCTTGATGGCTATCGCCATGTTTCGCGCTTCCGGCGCCATGGATATATTCGTATCATTTATTTCTCCGGTAACCGATCTTATTGGTCTACCTGCAGAAATTTTGCCCGCTGCTTTGATGCGCCCTCTTTCCGGAAGTGGCACACTGGGCATCATTACCGAGCTTATCAATACGCATGGCCCGGATTCATTTATCGGCAAATTGGCATCGACTATTTATGGCAGCACCGAAACCACTTTCTATGTATTGGCGGTTTATTTTGGCTCAGTTGCGATTAAGAAAACGCGTCATGCTGTACCTGCCGGTCTCATAGCAGATTTTGCCGGAATTATGGCTGCCTTGTTTATTTGTCAGTTTATGTTTGGGTAAAAGTCTAAAACCTTGCCACGTAGTCTAATGTTTGATCGGCCATTGTTCTTAGACTGTTGCATCTAAACGAATTAAAATGTTTATTTCAGCAATAATAGATTTCGGAAATTAATTCCATGAATTTGAACAGAGCCACATTGTTTTCAATTATTGCGATTTCATATATTTTTATCTCCAGAACAATGGCTACTTTTTCACCTGGTTTATTTAGCAATTTGGTAGTGGCACAAGTCAACGCAGTATTGTCTTTTGTAGCAAGTTTAGCTGTTGTGGCTTTTTATTTCTTATTCTATCGGGATTATGTTCACGAAAGACAAGATGCGTTAAAAAGAGCATCCTACTATGCAGTATGCGGTGCTGCTGGAGTTGCATTATTAATGCTGATTAGCATGTTTGATCTTTTTGGTACTAATATTTTTGATTCAGCTTCATTGCGCACAGGAATTCCATGGCTTAGTTCAATTTTCTTCTTGTATTTTTTCGTAAAGTTTTATAATGAAAAGCGAGATAACTTTGCATCTGGATTGAAACAAGCTGTGTTTTTAGCTATTATTGGGACTGCAATTTCTACAGGAATTCACAGCTATATTTTTACAAGCGTTTTGTACTTTGGCAAAATTACATCTCTCTGGCATTTCTCCGGTGAATTTCCTGTTTTCTTCATACCAGTTTCCATATTTATTTTCTTTACGAATTTTTACTTCCTTCTGATATTTCAAAATGAACTGAATAGTCGAAATTGAGTGCCTGTTTTTGCACTTTTAGTTCTAATATCTCATATTGAAATTTCCCTTCACCCCTGAAATTTTCTCCTGGTTTAATTTCCGAATACTCAAAGGCTTTGCCTGAGATTTTTGTATTTCAAGAATTATCAGAAATTATACACGAAGGAGGTGTTTCATGAAATGTCATCAATTTCTTACCATTGTGATTTTAGCTCTTTCGAATTTAGTATTGAGCCAATCTCTGCATTTTTTCACCAACTCAGAACAAATCGATGTTAGAAATCATATTGATAAAGGTTTGATAACCGCATCAGCGAACACGGAATTTGATATCGGATCGATCGAAAATTTTTTTGATGGGGATGTTGCTACACTTGCAAGAACCCCAGGTATAAATCCACTTATCATCACACTGCAATTTGAATCAGAGTTTCAAATAGACAGCAGCCGTATTTATATTTCAAGTCATGACGGACTTTGGACAATAGAGGCAGCAAAAAATGAGGAAGATCTCGACAATAAAAGCAATTCTTATAAAATCGCTGTCGATAATCGCTCGATGAAAATGGATGTGTGGGATGGAGTTGGGTTTTCCGTATCAGGGCGAATTTTACGTCTCACCGTTCATCGTACAACGGGTGATGATTACGTCCATTTGCATGAATGGGAACTATTTGGTGAGGTTAATCCACCACAAATTCTATCTTTCAGGGTCAACTTTGATTCTTTGCAACTTTATAAAAACTGGCGCTGGATGCATAATAAATATTTTGCAACTTTATTTGATGGAAGCGAGAAAGAAATTCCCCTGGGAGATGTAGAGTTGGGGTGCTCTGATTCGTCCGTTATCTCTGTTGATTCAGCAGGAACTTTATTCACCCAAAAAGCAGGATCTGCGAATCTGACTGCTAATTATTCTGGGATGCAGGCGCAGCAACATATAAAGGTTTTTGAGCCGGTTTTTCCTCCAGTCTTTGAGGAGATTGATCCCTACCTTTCCACTCCTGCTCATGGATTTATTTACGAAATACCCGTTGTCGTTTTTCGGTTCCTTCCAACCAAAGATGGGATAAATCTAGACGTCTCTTACGCTCCCGGCCATCATTCTTTGGATGAGATACGTTTGACAGAAATGAAAAACTGGATTAATGTACGTGATCGAAGATCGAAGTTTGGCCTGGAAGAGCGAACGCGTTACCATGGTTATCGGGATTCTTCCGCTGTGCCTTCACTTGGCTATCGTATCGTTGAATATATTACAATTTATACCCAGGCACCGCCCGGAAATAGCTACGGTACTGATAATGGGGAGCTGCTTTATTGGCCTGATTACCACCTGCTTTTTGAGCAATATGATATGCAACGGTACGTTGACGATCTGGGTGTGAAAGAAATATGGTTTTGGATCAATCAGCTCGTCCCTGGGATGCCGTCTTATGATCCGGCAATTCATCGCCCTGAAAATTATCGGGCAATATGGGAGTCGAATATGTCCAGTCCAACGACAGATGATATTTCTAATAGTGGGCATGATCCCGATGATTTGCCAATCTATAATTCAACCTACGTTGTGATGGATCGCAACATGCGTCGGTCACAACCTGAATTGCACAGTGCTGGACATCAGTTGGAAGTTATGTTGGATTATATTAACCGCCGACAGGATGGAGACCTCGATTTATTTCGGAGAAAATTTGTTGGCTGTGATGAAAATTATAATTTTATCCTCGGCCGCTGTGGGTGGACCCATAATCCGCCAAACACATTAAATCCGTATGACTATCACAATTCCACACTGGTTGAGAGTGATATCGAAGATTGGACGCCTGACGGAAATGGGGCAACCAGATTAATAAATGTTGATACCTGGGCTTCATTGAACTATACCTGGCCTGATAGTGATGAGGTTTTCCATGATCGAACAGAATTGCAGTGGTACGTGTACTGGACACAAAATATGCCGGGTTACGGGAATAAAATTGAACATAAAGACCAGATAATGAATAATTGGTGGTTTTTTCTCGGTGAATGGGATTTAGCTTTCAGGGAAAATGTTGGATTATATGGTCCGCCAGTTGAGTCCGTAAGCTTTTTTAGTGATAGTTCGCTTTTCAACGGAGATCTCGTTCCAGTTGGCTCCATCATCGATATTTATGATAATGATAATGTTTTATGTAGTAAGGATACTGTTGACAGTGTTGGCGCATGGGGACCGATTCTCATTTTTTTAGATGATTTTAAAACTCCAGGTAAAGATGAGGGACCAGAGCAGGGTGAGCGGTTAGAATTTATGATTGACGGATTTCTGGCTAAAACTCTGGGTCCGAATCCGCCCGTCTGGACTACAGATGGGGCATTGATCGAGCTTAACCTGGCAGCACGGGAAAACTGGGATCCAGAAATTGTAAACTTGCCTCATTCACTGGTTTTTAGGACAGATAGCACAGTGGTATTGCAATTGTGGGATTATTTTGATGATTTCGAAACACCGGATTCTCTTCTCAATTTTGCAGTTTCTTGCAACGAACCACGATTAGTTCTCGACTTTGAAAATGCTACAGGTTTGCTTCAGATATTAGCGACCAATTTAATCGAGTCAACGCCTCTTTTTATTACTGTTACAGACGAAGCTGGTGCGATGGTTCAAGATTCAATTAAGATCACGGCCATTCGTCTCAGCAACGTTTCTAATCAAGATTTAGAGGATGCTGAAACCTTGCAGCTCTTCCAAAACTATCCAAATCCGGTCAGTAATTATACAAAGGTTGAATTCTATCTGCCAATTCAATCGCATGTAAAAATTACTGTATACAATACTTTGGGTCAGGAAGTGGCTGTTGTTTTAGATAAAGAAATGAATAAGGCACAACATTCCATAATGATTAATACGATGAAATGGCCAGCCGGAGTATATTTTTATAAAATTCAAGCTGAAGGAGGTAAGATGTATAGAAAATTCTTTTTATTGCATTAAGAGGTAGTAGTAGTTCGCGAGAACGGCAATAATTCCAAATAGAGATACAAACCAGGATGTATTTTTAGTTCGGATTAACATAATGCGATATCCTGTTGTAAGTTGCATGACTGCACCACTACAATAAATGGCGCTTAGTGCTAGTATCAAGAAAAATAGGGGGTTGGCAACAAAAGCATCGCCCAATTGGAAATTAAGTAGTGCTGTTATAACCCGGCCGCTGCCACAACTGGGGCATGGAATTGAAAAAGTTGCTTTAATGGGACAAGGGAGCGTAAAAATTGCAGGAAACCGGTGAACGATCCAATATGAAAAAACAGCGCAGTAAATAAGAATAAATCCGATGTGAAATTCTAACCGGGCTGTTTTTTTATGGTAAATTTGAAGCATCGAGATTTATACACTTATGAGATTTCCAATTAGCGAAATGAACATAAAAACAAATGTGCAACACGCTAAGAATGGTATGACAAGACCGAGAACAACGCGGTTGGTCGTCGTGTTGTGGCATTCACGCCAGCCGATAATGACCACTATCAGCCAGACAACGAAATAAACCAGACCACCGATAAAAGGGATTGCTTGAAAAATTGCCGCACCCTCTGCGTAAGCATTGACCCGGAAAGTTGTAGCAAATCCATTTTTCGCAACGCCAAACAAGCTCAGTGAAGCATGAAAAATCACCGGTACGATGAGTAGACTAAAAATAACCATAAACGGTGTTAATAAAAGTTGTTCCGTCGCACCCATCTGTGAAACACTTTCCATATAACGCTCATAAAACATTTGTAAAAAAGCCGGCATTTGTTCCATTTGTTCGCTCATGGAGTTGATTTGTTTTTGTGCCCAATAATTTCCTAAAACTTGCCCGAAAAATTTAAAAATGAAGCCATAAAGAAGGGCGGGGCCTAATTTGGAAACGATCTTCATTCTTTGAAAAAAATCCGTTGGGCGAAAAATGGACTCGGACCAGGTGTGGGTCAAACGTTCAATAATGGACTGATTTTCACCATCCTCCCAGGGGATGCCGCCTGAAGCAGTTTCCGGTTGTGCGTGTACTGGTTCCTCCGGTTCGTTTTCAATATCTGGTTCAACCGGCTCTTCGGGTTGATCTTCTATGACGATGTTAATTCCAGCATCTGCAGATTTTTTCTCTTCTGAAAAATGGACACCGCAATACGGGCAAAAATTTATGAGAGGGTCTTCGGGTAATACTTTATGGCAAGTTGTGCACGTTTTCATCTCATTCATTCGGTTTTCCGGCCTTTTTTTGGAGCATACTTAATTTAATTTTAAATTTTTGAGAACTATTTGTATCCGTGGTTGTTGAAATCCCTGTTGTTGAAAATGGAAAAATAAAGATAGGAAGAGGAAACGTGGAATGCAAGTATTTGAGTCGGCAGGATGAATTTTGTTATTCTTTAATTTCGCCCAATAAGTTATGAATTGTTGCAATCAATTCGGATGAGTCTGAACTTTTTATAACGTAGGCATCGGCAGACCATGTTTGCATATCTTGTTTATACTCTGCATATGAGGTGTGAATAACAATTTTAATTTTTTTATTGATCGTGAGAATTTTTTTTATTGCATCGAGGCCATTTTCAGTCTCGAGTTTTAGATCAACCACGGCAAGATCATAATTTTCGATATTTGCAAGCTGTACAGCTTCGCTGCAACTCGCGGCTGCTGAAATGTAAAAACCCGCATCAGATAAGATGTTGGTATAAAGCGTCCGCTGATTGGCTTCATCTTCCAGGATTAGTATTTTTTTCATCTTGCTATCTTTTTTTTGCAGAGAAAGTTTGTAATTGTTAATTTTATAATTAAGTGGAAATATCATTAAAGGCAAAATAAAAACGCTTCATTAGCAATACTTCACATTTATAATATCGATTCTTTTCCCTGAATTATAAAAAAAACTGCTCATATGAAACATATGAGCAGTTAAAATGTGTTTCCCCGAATTTCGCGCATGTTGTGAATTCCGTTTGGTTGCTCACAACCTGACTATGGAAAGATAGAAAATGTGTTACCAAAGAGGTTCAATTTCATATTTCTTTCTGATTCGTCAATCAACCGGGCACCGGCGATAATTCCAAAAGTGCCTGTACTGCTTTTTGAATGTCGGACTCATCAAATGGATGATAGAGGATGCGGTCGCTGTTTGCCGCTCCTTTTGTCCGCGTATTCATTATCGATATAACCTGCAGTTCATGGTATTTCTTTTTGATTTTTTGAACTGTTTTCGTTATAGATTTTCCTTCTCTGGAATAACCGCTGTATTCTCCATCAAGAAAAATAAGCCGTGGTTTTTTTCGACGAATCATTCGCATTAACATCGCTTCGTCCTCAGCGATTTCAACTTTATACCGGGTCGATAGAGCTAGGTACATGCGCATTTGAGTTTCTAATTCCTCATTGAGGATGATGATTCGTTTCATTGCGCTTCTGCCCATTATTTAAAGGTTACCGCAAAGGATATACGTAACTAATTTAGCAACATGGAAAATGGTCTGCGGAAGAATTTGTCAGCATTCCGATTTCTCGAATTATGCTCGATTAGCATAAAGCGTTGAAGATTTGATAGTTAAATTTACCTGATTTTAAAAGAAAATCGGGGGTCAACTCCTGGTTGGGATTGGGGGGAGTTAAGGAAAGGGAAGGCAAATGCAGCGGGCGATTCGAATTGTCAGCGTACAATTCAGGGTGCTGCATAGAATTTCTGCATGGATTTTCTCAAGGCGGCAGTCCAGACTGCAATCCAATGTTGATCCTTGGCGGCCAGGCGTAATTCAGTGTAGGAAATATTAAGCAAGCGAATGAGCGCTTCGCAATAATCATTCTCAACGGTTCGCAACGGGGAACGGCCTCTTCGCGGTTGGATGCCGAGCAGGGCTTCTTCCGTCATAAATTTCTCTGTTAAAACGAAGTAACGCCAGATGCGCAAAAGCCGGCCCGGGGTTAATCCATATATCTGTTTGCTCAAGTAATCCAGTTTAAAGGAAGAACAATGGACGGTATTTTCGAGGTCTTTGCGCTGGATTTCTGCGGCCTTTTTTATTGGTAAATTATCGAATGCTTTTATCAAAAGGCCCTGGCTGTAGGAATAGGGATGAAAAACTTTCAATGGGACAAACCAATCCAGATAAATACGATTTACTGTTTTTCCTGCGAGTAAATTTAACCACGCCATGAATTTTTTATCGTTGCAATGGTGGATTATAATCGTTCCTGTTGCTTGATCTACCGGGGGCAGTTCATTCGGGAGCGTACGTGAGGTGATCAAGCTGGATCGTTTGGCTTCGGCATCCATTTGCTCGTAAAATTTCTGGCCGATTTGGAGATTTTTCTGGCTGAGAATAAACAGGGTAGGCGAACCGTTAGGTTTATAGTGTTGCAACTGCGTTAATTTTATTTCCGAAGATATGAGATAGGGCAAGCGCGAGTTCTGTCCAAAGTCATCGAGAACAAAATTAGTGACTAAAGTGCCGTTATTCATAGATTCCCCATCCTGGGATTTAGTGAATTCATTTCCTACGAATAATTATCCCTTGGAAAAAAAGAGAGCGATATCACTTGCGCGTCGGTCCGGCTCTCTTTGCTGCCAGATGTTGGGAAAAGTTAATCAGAAGATGTTTAACTATGACTGCAATTTAATAAATCGCATAAGAGTTGCAAGCCGATTTATATATAATAATTCAGTGTGGTGAAAATAATAGATTGATCTGCTTAATCCTCAATAAAAACCTCTTTTTCTACCCAGTCATCCCAACCTCCGGCGTAAATTTTTATATTTTCGCAACCCGCCTTTTCAAGCCGTGTCGCGAGAATATCCGCTTTGTCGCAATGGATGCCGCTGCAAAATATTATTAAATTTTGTTGGCGTAAATTCCATAAATCGACGAGACTATCGAGCAGCGCAATGTCGTGGGGAATGTTGATTGCGTCGCCGATAGTACCGTAGCTGAACTGGATGTCGGAGCGTGCATCGACGAGAAGTGTATTTTCATTCAAATAATCCTGATAAACCTGATTAAATTGAACAATTTCAAATTTAGCTGAGTGTGTTATTACTACAGGTGAATCGGGAAAAAAAAGGGAGAACCCTGCACATAGAAACAGGCAAATTGAAATCACTGCGGACGCCACAGTATCTTTTTTTTTGCTTGTTAAAAATATCAGTCCCACCAGCATTCCTGCAACGAGCAAATAATGTCCCCAAAGTGGAAATTGGGAGAAGAACGGCAAGGTGCCAAAACAACCACAGTCGAGATTTCGAAACTGGCTATATCCGGTGATGATCAGAAAAATAATCGGCAATATAACCAGGAATTTATGGGGTTTGATCCAGACCAGAAATACAAAAAATATTTCCAGGAGAACGACACCAAAGACGAAGATGTGGGCTGTTTCGGCAGGCAAGTAAAACAGTTCTGCCATCGATCGCGCTGTGGCCTCGATGCTGGTAATTTTTCCGGCTGCGGAGAGCAGAAGAACGAGGGAGATGAGACTTTGTAAAATATATTTAAGATTCGAAGATGTAATTTTTTTCAATTTTTATTTCCTGGCTTTTTAAAGCGAAGTGGGTTTTTAATTGCTAAATTTTAAATGTGAAACAAGTTTATCGAAGCCAAAATGGTTTAATGAAATGGCCTCGTTCCCAGGCTTTCCAAAGCATATATAAACCGGTGCCGGTGCAAATAATTAATGCAAAAATGGAGGCTTCAGCACCAAAAGCTCCTCCAGTGACAAGCTCTGGGCCAGACATTTCTGACTGCAGCAAACCTGTTATCTCATGCCCTGAAACTGCTACGCCAAAAATACCACCCTGGGTAAAATTCCAGGCAAAGTGTATCCCGATTACCATCCATAACCGCCGGGTAAACATAAAAGCAGCAGCTAATAAAATGCCCGCTTCCAGCGCAATGGCGATACTGCTAAAAAGTGTTGCATTGGGATTTGCAGCGTGGCCAAAGCCAAAAAACAAGGCGGAAAAAGCGATAGCGATCCAGCTACCCAGACTTTCCTGCATGATCCTGAAAATGATAGCACGAAAAATTATTTCCTCGATAACACCTGCTGAAAGAGATGTGTAAAATGGCTTGATTAACGCCTGCAAATCATTAACAGAATGGACTTGGTAACTGCCGGCTACCCATATAATTCCAACAACAGCCGCGATAAGTCCAGCGCCGATAGCGACACCCAATCCCGTCTCTTTCAGCGCACCATCAAGAGCGAGTTCGCTCTCCTTTCTTCGTTCGATATAAATCACAAATGCACTATAGGACAGGCAAGCGAAAATAACGACGATTATATTTGCCAACAATCTCCAGAGTTCCGGTGGTGTTTCACCGAAAAGGGAACTGCCGACCCATTTCAATATATTGCCAATTACCATCGTGGCCACGACGACCATTACGATGGCAATAATTGCCCGAACGAGCGGAAACATGATAATTTTTCGTACTGTGCTTTGTACAGGTGTTTTTTGTTCAGTCATACTTTTTCCCAACGTAGCCGAATTCACCAGAATACGGCTACAGTTTTTATTTAAAATTCAACGTTTTCTGTTTTAATATAAAATAAATCAGTCTCTACCTGCCAATTTTCTTGTGACGCTCTTTCAATAGATTTCGATTGCCATTGCGTAGTTGGCATAAGAGTATAGTTTTTGTCGTTGACTCGAACTTTTACCGGCATATTGAAATCCTCAACAAGTGCCCGCCAGCGGAAACTTACATTTTCCCCTTCAATTTTATATTCTAAAACTGGTAAATCCGCGTGATATAAATAGTGCTCAAAAACAGGACGCAGATCTTTTTTTAAATAGTCACTAAAAAAATTGATCACATCTTTCGTCCAGATGTTCTGGTATTTGAAATGATCTGTATAATCTTTTATCAAAGCCCACCACTTGTCATCGTCATCGACGACATGGCGTAACGTGTTGAGAAAAAGCGCACCTTTAAAATACTGGTCGTGTGTTGGCCAGTGGTTTACGCCGATCGGCCCGATGATGGGTTCCCTGTTTGCCACTTTGCTTTTGTAGCCATTGATGTATTTAATCGCCTTTTCATAGCCAAACAAACATTCCACGTAAACACCTTCGGCGTAGGTCGTCCAGCCTTCGTGAATCCATGCATCTGAGACGTCGTTTGCGCTCACGCTGTTGCCGAACCATTCGTGCCCGCTCTCGTGGATAATAATAAAATCGAAATCCATACTGATACCGACACCCGTCCAGTCGCGCCCGAGATAGCCATTTTGGTAACCATTGCCATAAGCCACAGCGCTTTGGTGCTCCATGCCGGCATAGGCGACTTCCACAAGTTTGAAGCCATCTTTTGGAAAAGGATAGGGCCCAAAGAATTTTTCAAAGCATTGTAGCATGGGTTTTACCTGTGTAAACTGCTGCTTAGCAGCTTGCAGATGGTAGGGCAAAACAAAATAATCCAGAGATAAATTGCCAATTTTTTCTGAAAAATGGGCGTATTTTGCAATATTTAACGAGACAGAATAATTATTGATTGGGTAGTGCACCTTCCAATCGTAGCGTGTGTAGCCGTCGTCAAACTCTGTTTTTCCTAAAAAACGTCCGTTGGAAACATCAATCAGATCGGAAGGCACAGCTACGCTGATTTTCATGCTGTCAACTTCATCCGGTTGCTGGTCTTTGTTCGGCCACCACAGGCTGGCGCCGATATTCTGGCAGGCGGTAAAAACCCAGGGATTTCCCAACGAATCCTCTTTAAAAACAATGCCGCCGAACCGGCCCGCTTCCTGTGGATAACCGGAATAATAAAAATCGATGCTGTAGGTTGATCCCTTTTTCAATTTTTCCGGAAAATCGATAAATACCGCGTTGAACTCACGTTTGTAATCGAGGCTCGTTTCTTTGAACAAAATACTATCAATATCCATGTTGGCAAACAGGTCGATTTGAATGCGATCATCATCTTGCAGCATTTCAAAGCGAATTGTATTCCTGCCGGCAAGGTGTTTTTTTTCCACATCAACTTTAATGTTCAGATCATAAAATAACAAATCGTTGTTCTCCCGAAAGGGCCCATAGGCGCCTCGAATTGTATCCGCTCTGGAAAACTCCATTTTCTGCTCGTATGGATTCGCCAAATTTTCATCAAAATCCATTGTTAGTGTTTTGACATTTGGGGAGAAATTTATTTTGATATTTCGATAATTTTTTGCGTGAATATTTAACTCAGAATTCAGGAAAATAGCCGGGATTGCAACATTGCCCTTATTATCTGAGCGCAAAATTGGTGTACTTCCCTGCTTGTAAATCATTGCTCCCACAATCGGTGCATTCGAACGGGAATCGAGAATTTTGACAATCGTCTTGTTTTGTTGGCTACAATTTAAAAATATAAAAATGCTTATTGTGAATAGCGTGGTTAAGTAGCGCAGTTTTACCATGATTTTCCTTCCTTAGATAGACCCTTTTTTTTTGAACATTTATCTTTGGCATAGGGAATCGAAGTTCAATAAATATAAATTTCTTTCTTGAATAACTATGTTTCTTCTTTGTACTTAAATGCGATACAAATTTTCTGTTTATGTTAAAACTTTTTATACATCCCCTGTGCCGGGGCAGTTAATTTGTAACCCAGTTTTTCATAGAATGCCGGTTCGTCTGCAATCATCGAAACATAAGAGCCATCAAAAGATGCTTCGTTTAAAAACTTATCGATATGCTGCATGACTGCTTTTCCCAGGCCTTTTCCCTGGTGTTCCGGAGCAACTGCAATGTCGACAATCTCAAAAAAACAGCCGCCATCGCCAATGACCCGGCCCATAGCAGCCAACTTTCCGGCAATGCGAAAGTGCACGGCATAGAGCGAATTTGGAAGTCCACGTTGTGCGGCTTTGGGTGATTTTGCTGATAAGCCGGCTTTTTTTCTTAATTCTAAATATTCTTCGACGCTTGGCGCTGATTCGATGATTTCCAATTTGAGGCCTTTTGAGTTATTTCTGCAAGTGGCGGTCTGCAAAATCCATGTAGCGGTTCCAATCGTAATCCGTTACATCGTGTTTTCCTTCCCGAATGTGATAACCGATGGTGCCCATCACCGGGCTGTTTGTGTCCGGCATTTTTTTCGTGGGCAAACCCTCAGTCCCCAATAATTTATAAACCGGATCGGCGTGCAGGCTCGCTAAAAACTCGCCTCTGGGGTCGGCCCAGCGATCTTTTTCTGCGCTGGCAATGTAAACCGGACGTGGCGCAATTAGGGCGATAAGCATGTGTTGGTCAACAGGAAGATTTTCTTCCCTATCGTTATAAAGATTAAAGTTATCGCAAAACCAGTGGGGAAAATTGGTGTTGATTTTTTTTATAGTTTCGCCGAATTTTCTGCGTGAGAGCGCAGCGCCGCCACAGCCGGAATTGTTCGAAATGACCAGCGCAAATCGCTGATCGCGCGCACCAGCCCACAACGCGGTTTTTCCGAGCCGGGAGTGCCCCATCACTGCGATTCGGGCAGGATCGATGCACGCGTCATTTTCGAAATAATCCATGGCACGGCTCAACCCCCACGCCCAGGCTGCGATCGAACCCCATTCATCCGCCGCTGGCACTTTTTCCCCTGATTTATAAAATAATGGATGCACGCCATTTTGAAAATTATCATCAAAATCAGGATCGATATCACCGTAATAAATTGTAGCTAATCCGTACCCACGCTTTATAATATTTTCTACCGGCCAGCGAGACGCACGAACACCACGGGATTCTTCGGTCGCGCGGTTATTGAAAATTCCAAATTTCTCATTATTTCTCATCCAGTTTGGAGAAAGATGAATTCCAGGATCGCTGTGAATTGAGTGGTTGCCATAGAAATTCAGTCCAACAAAAAGGGGCACAGGCTCTTCTGCATCGTTCGGGAGATAAATCAGCATAGCAAGCGAAATCCTGTCTTTAACAGTGATTTCTATCTGTTTTTGAACAGCACTTCCACCCAGAGCACTATCATTTACGGCTGATATTTTAAATGTGATTCCATTTTGCAAAGCCGGGGATTTCCCATAAACCTGGCTCTCGAAAAGTTTGAGGATTTCAGGTCTCCGCTTGTTGAACCACATTTCTTTATTTACGATGGGCTTTCCATCGTTCGAAAGAAGCGGATCCGGCAATTCATAAGCTGGAACTTTGGACTCGTCGTAATTTGGATTTTGTGATTGGGCAGGTTGAGTTTCCGCGATGAAAAGAGCGATGCACAATAGTATTTTCCCCGAAATAATTTTTTTAGCGAACATTGGAACCCCGATCCTTTGATTTAAATGTTCAGTTGGGTATGTGATTTATTTACAGGGATTGTGCGCAGAAAAAACAGAATATTTAAGTCAAATCTGAGACTTAAATTACTGATACAATTGAAGAAAGGCAAGTACAAACAAACATCTGCCTATCAATTTGAGAAACAGGTCGACTTTTGAAAACACAGAAAAAGGTCAGATTGCGTGGATGATGAAAAATAATTAGTTCATTCTTGGAATTGAGAAGCGGTAGTGGTTTTTCCTGTACTTGACAATACAGAAAATAATTATAAGTAAATAGAATCCGATATTTGTAACCTAAGTTTTTTAATAACAATCTTTTGAAAAATAAGAATGATATTTGCATGCAAGGTTTTCGAGTGTTTACTATTACCCAAATTAATTTTCTTTCCAGAATTAACTGTTAATAATTAGAATTATTTATTTGTGGAGGAGAAACAATGGCTAGAAAATTGAAGAGTCTAGCATCCCTTCTCGCCCTGACAGTATTTAGTTTTGGGATCATTCAAATCAGTCCAGCTTACGCTGCTGGTGATGAAAAAGCCAAAAAGATTGGTGATGCTGAGTGTGCCGACTGCCACGAAGACATCGCTGAATCTTTTGCTAAAAGTGCTCACAAAGTCTACGCAGAAGATGAAGGCTTTTTGTGTGAGTCATGCCATGGTCCCGGCTCTTTACATGCTGAAGAGGAAGACGAGATGTTGATTTTTAATCCAAAAAGAGATTTCAACAGCACAGAAAAAAGTGTCTGTCTGGATTGCCACGGCGGTTCGCAATTTGAATCGGCATTTGGCACCGCGCACCACGAAGCAGCCAACGGCTGCAGCGATTGTCACACGGTGCATTCGACCAGCGAAAATCTCCTGAGCCAACCGGCAGATCAGCTCTGCCAGCAATGCCACACCGATATTGTCGCTCAATTTATGCTGCCTTCGCATCACCCCGTGGAGGAGGGATTGATGACGTGCCAGGATTGCCATGAAGTTCATGGAGGAGATAACAAATTTGCCATGTCGGAGGAGTCGCGTGAGCTTTGCCTGACCTGCCATGCTTCGAAAGAAGGACCATTTGTATTTGAGCATGATCCAGTCAACGAAGACTGCGGTATTTGCCACAGTCCCCACGGAACGACAGCCAACAATTTGCTGGCCCAAAGCGAGCCTGCATTGTGTATGAGCTGTCACCCGATGCACTTTCACACAACGCTTACGGGATTGGAAGGTACTTTTCAGGCACCGTTGTTTCCCGATCGAGGTGGAGTTACCACTTTAGATGCGTTTAAAAAAGGCATGCTGACAAAATGTACCCAATGTCACAATGCAATTCATGGCTCTGATATGCCGTCCCAGGGAATCGGCAGCAGCGCTTTAACGAGATAGGAGAAGAATGTGAAGAAACTAATATTGATACTGTTAGTATTCGGACTGGTTCTTCCCCTGCACGCACAACAGGGAACGACGAACTGGTCCTTGGGAGTCGGAAGCAATTACACATCTTTTGACAATTATATCCCAAAAGTTGCTGAGTACAAATATTATGAAGATGGATTTTTTCCAGAATTAAAATTCGATTTAAACCACCGCAATGGATTGAAAAAAATACAGCTTAATGGCTATTATTACAATCCGAAGCAAATGGTGTTTGGCGGAGATTTCCGTTTGGGTAAATCGATTTTAGCCGATGTGAGCTACAAATCGTTTTATCGCCAGACGCAGCTTGATTTGTTGGAAAATATCACCGGTCGTGAATCTTTTAATCGGGAAGGAACGGCGCCAGGCGGTAAAATGTTAACCCATGAATTGATCAATCCGGAAGAGCAGTTAGGTTATCAGCGCGAAGAAATTGCAGCAAATCTGAAATTCATGCTGCCAGGCGACAAGATTACATTGCGAGCTGCACACCGCACGATATTGGAAAGTGGTAAGATGCAGCATATCCAAAATAACCACTGTACCTCTTGCCACCTCGAGTCCCGTCCGTTGGATTTGGAAAATAAAACAAATTCATTGACGGCTGGAATTGATGCTGCACTGGGTTTTGCAGATTTGTCTTACGAAGTTAATCTGCGCAAATTCAAGTCGGATGCCAGCACATATTTTGCAGACTATGACAGCGCAGGGCACCCCGGTCGTGGTTATATCTGGACGGATCCAAATTCAGGTGTAACGAGTAATTATTTTGTTGAATTTGGCTCGCGCCTGAATTTTCACGGCGAGGAGGCTGCAATTACCGGTTATCCTGAAACCAATAAACTGAGCCACAAAGTAACGGCGAAGTCCGATGTTGGCAATGGCCGTCTGTTGCTGCAATATCAGAATTTGTCGCTAACCAATGACGCTGAATTGAGTGATCCCAATGTTACTATTAATGGTGATCTGAAAGTCACCGGCAATAATTTCAATGGTAATTACAGCACGCCGTTGGCGAAGAAAACCAAGCTCATTCTTGCTGGTCAGTACCGTCGTTTGGAAAACGAAGCGTTGGGGATTGATAATCCGCTTTGGCGTGAAAATCGTGGTGCAGGAAATATCGACCTCGATTACATTCGCTATTCCAATCTGACCCGCACCGATTTGAAGGGTAGCGCCAAGGTTATTTATCAACCCAAGAGAAGCTATCGCCTGACTGCACTTCTCGGATTTAATTCCGTTGAACGGGACGATTATCCGGTTGAAGGTGCAAATTTCAAAACGGATAAAACACGTTTTGAATTGGGTGTACGCTATCGTCCAACAGGAAAATTCACTGGTAATTTGAAGCTCGGTTTGGAGAATATCGACAATCCGTTCTCTCCTGTGGATCAAATGTTTGAGGTGTATGGCCGGGATGGTGCTCTCGCACCTTCTGAGGGCGCCCCCCACACCTATTACTATTTGCGAGACGATTTGCGCTACGGCAATATCAGCAGCATGCCGGCCATGGTGCAGACAGTCAAAGCAACTGTTAAATTGCAACCCAATAAAAAGGTGAAACTGGATGCCGGTTTAAACCTGAAAATGGGTTCCAATGACACACAGAAAGAACTGGATTTCCAGCAAACGACAATGGCTCCGAGTTTGGGCTTGACATTGATGCCAAACGACAATGTTAACTTTTTCGCCAATTATACTTATGCAAAACAGACACAAAATGGATTAGCGGCGGTTGCGCTAATGGATGGCTGAGCGTCCCACATGGGAGGCGCAGGTGGCGTCTTAAACGTTAGTGATTCATTGCTCCATTTTGGTTCTGTTTATGGTGAATTTGATTATGAAAGTACAAACAGCGTGCTTTATGCCGGGCTGAATTTTAAAGTCAATTCAAAACTCAAATTCTGGTTACAGGGAAATTATAGTAAAAGTGAAGCCGCTTTTGATAAAGTCGAAATGAACCTCGACACACCTGAAGTGCATGAAGCGCTTGAGGAAATCGAAGCATCTGACTATGATTATAGCGGAATTCCGCAGTACTCCGATCTGTCTTATGGATTCATGAATTTTAAGGCACGCGCAGAGTATCAGCTCTCCAATAGGCTTGTATTCAATGTAGATTTCGATTATTATGATTTCACTTCGGATGAAGCGTGGGTTTATGGGGATGAGTCCGGTTCGCTCTATGTTTTCAAAACCGGATTTAAGTTGATAAACTTAGGTAAGTAACTTTTTCACACCTGCAAAGGTGCTATTCGGGCATAGTAAAACACCGCAGCTTTCGCCCTGCATTTTGTTCAGCAGGGCGAAAGCTTGTTTTATTAATTTTAACTGAAGTCATCATCAGTGACCACCAACGGCTTTATCGTTGAATATTGAAACATGATCTTTGGATCGACCGCCATAAGCAGTTGATTCCAATAATGCACACTACAACTAAGCCATTTGGGCTTGAACTTAGTATTGTCGAGTTACCGCAGCAAAAGCATCTTGCGCGATTGTTTGAAATCGCCTGTAGTCAAAGTGTAGTAGTAGATGCCGGACGCCAGCGCCATGGCATCGAAACTCACGACATGCTTGCCAGCCGGTTTATGCGTTTCCAGTAAGGTAGCGACTTCCGTCCCAAGTAAGTTGTATACTTGCAGCATCACGAAACTGCTTTTCGGCAAAGAGAATTCAATGGTTGTTGTCGGATTGAAGGGATTTGGGTAGTTTTGATGTAATGCAAATTGAGCCGGTACCGTGCCTCGCGTATCATCATTTAAGCTAGTCACTATTGAGCTGAATTCATCAAAGATACCCCAGTCAAAACTGTTGTGGACATAACCGGCACTCAAGTTGTTGAGAGAGACGCCCGCAGAATAATCATGCCCATCAGCAGGAACTACCCACTGGCCCTGCCAAACGTTATTGCCGGCATCCGTCAGATCAACCAGTTCACTGACACTGCCATCATTGCTCTTGATCCGCGCCTGGGCCGTGAGGTTCTCGGTATGCGGATTTGCGATGTAGGCATCAAAAAAAACCGTGTCGGAAACGCTCACTGTATTGGAAGATACTCGAATGCTGTCGACATGCGCAGCCTTGCTGAAATCTTCGGCATAGCCGAGGCGATCGATACTTCCAGATCTTCGTCCGGTATACCACATGCGATAACGATTTCCCTCTTTAATTACGCATGGAAATCCGACGTTGATGAGGTCCCAGCCATTGGTGCTTGATTTCAAAATTGGATTATTTGGATGTTTTGTCCAATTAATGCCATCCGGAGAAGTTGCATAGCCGATATTGTAGTCTGAAAGATTATTTCTCGCTCCATGATACCACATTTGATATTGCCCGTCTTCAAAAAGTATGCTCCCGGCTGCCACCGCTCTATCCTCCCAGGTGCCTGCTGCACCTATAGGCAACACCGGGTTATTGGAGTGCTTGTCCCAGGTTATACCAAATGTGGAAGTCGCATAGCCGGTCTGCCATAAATCGCTTGCTGACCGACCTGTATACCACATATGGTACAGCGTATCACTGCGCAGGACAACCGGACGGAAAGCATAACTCTCATCCCATGCGCCGGAGCTACCTTTGGCCAAAACAGGACCGCTTCCCGGCCTGCTCCATGATACCGGATCGGGAGAGGTTGCAAACCCTATCCCGGAGGCGGTGAGACCACCGGAATACCACATTTCATACTGCGATCCATCAAAGAGAACAGCCGGCAGCCACAAGTTGATGCTATCGAACGTACCTGCAGCACCCAGACCAAGGACTGGATTCGTCGCATCTTTAATCCAGTTTAGTCCATCTGTAGAAGTGGCGTAGCCGATTCTATAGGTATCCTCCTGCGGGGCACCGCTATACCACATTTGATGTATAGTTCCGTCAAACAAAACCGTAGCATATGCCGCTTCGGTATCGTCCCAGTTTCCTGTGTTTCCCAAAGGCAAGATTGGGTTACCGGCATACTTGACAAAATTGGTTTGTGTAAGAGAAACACCCGGCAGAAAAAGAAAAAAAAGAAGCGCAGATTTCAGCGCTGGCAAAAAGGCAAATACTTGTTTCATAATAAAAACCTCCATAAAGAGAGTTTATAATATTGAGATGAAGAAAAAAGGCAGGGTAAGGTGTGAATTAACTGCTCTAAATTTAGTGCTTAAGGGGTGAACAGTTCGACCAGAGACGGGTCAATTTATGCCAGAATCGGATCAATTTGATCCAAAAGATGATGTTTTATTGTGAATTATACTCTGATGGTGATGTGCCGAATTGCTCGCGAAAACATTCAGCGAACCAGGAAGGATTATTGAAACCCACTTCGTAAGCAATTTCAACGATGGTGGCGTTTTTTTGCTGCAAGAGCTGCGCGGCGCGTTTCAACCGCAGGATGCGAATGAATTCATTAGTGGAACTCCCTGTCAAAGCACGCAGCTTGCGATTCAGCGTCGAGCGGCTCATTGCTATATTTTTGCAGAATTGATCGATATCAAACGCACTGTTGGCGATGTTTTGTTCGACGATCTCTATGGCTTGTTGCAGGAATTGTTCATCGATTGAGGTTACGGTGATCTCACTCGGTTTTATTGTGACTTCGCGACTGAATCGCTCACGCAAGTTGCGCCGTTGCTCTATAAGATTTTTTGCCCTGATATTTAATTCCCGGGCGTCGAAAGGTTTGGTGAGATAGTCATCCGCCCCGGTTTCCAAGCCCACCAGTTTGTCCATCTGCCCGGCGCGCGCCGTGAGCAAAATCACTGGAATGTGGCTGATTCGCTGATCGGTCTTGAGTTTCTCGCACAACACAATGCCGTCCATCACCGGCATCATGACATCGCTGACGACCAAATCAGGCAATTTTTTATGAGCTGCTTGCAAACCAGCCTCACCGTTTTCAGTCTCAATAAGTTCAAATTCTGCCGCCAGGCAGTTGCGCAGATGGCGCCGCATGTCCTCATTATCCTCAATGATCAGAACTACTGGTCGTTCGGTTTTCGGCACTGCATGCACGTTGTCAGACTCGGTTACAGTTTCAGCATCCATTTCCTCGAATGATCCCTGTGACGGCTGCGCCATTTCTCCATCCATAACGCCCTCGACTATCTCGTCATCGGACAAATGCTCGCGGCCAAGCGGTAGCAGCACTGTAAATGTTGAGCCTTTTCCTGGTTCGCTCTCCACCCGAATTTCTCCGTGGTGCAATTCTACGAACTCCTTGGCCAGCGCCAGGCCGATGCCGGTTCCGCCCTGTTCGCCTGTCAATGCATCACTTGCACGATAAAATCGATCGAAAACGTGTTCAACCTGCTGCGGCGAAATCCCGATACCGGTGTCGCGAACCGAGAATTTAAATCTGCTGACGTCGCTGCCAGCAGTCACGGTAATCTCCCTGGCTTCAGGCGTAAACTTGAAAGCATTGCTCAATAAATTATAAACGATCTTCTCCAATTTTTCGCTGTCGAAAAAGACGAAAATGGCGTGCTCCGGGAAATGCAGGTTCAGCGTGATATTTTTGCTTTCCGCCAGCGAGACAAAAGACGCCGACCATTCCCTGATTTTAGGAACGATGTTATCTTGCTGCGCCCGCAGCGGCATGCGGCGGGCTTCGATGCGGGAAAGATCGAGCAGTTGCTCAACCAGTCGCTGTAACCGACGCGCATTTCGTTGCATGATGTGCAGGTCTTCCAGTACTTCGCTGTCTCTGATTTTGGTCAGGACTTTCTCGAATGGGCCAAGAATGAGCGAAATCGGCGTGCGAAATTCGTGGGAAATGTCGGCAAAGAAGCGCGATTTCATACTGTCGACTTCCTGCAACTTTTGCGCTTCGAAATTTTTCCTTTCAAGCTCGTTTTTGAGCTGTGTGCGTTTCAGTTCAAATCTTCGCACGCCATACAATATTACAGCAAACAAAAAAGCATAAATCGCAAAAGCCCAGCCAACGCGCCACCATGGCGGGCTAATATTGATGATTAGAGAAGCGCCTTTCTCATTCCAGACGCCGTCGTTGTTAGAGCCCTTGACACGCAGGATGTATTCACCAGGTTCGATGTTCGTGAGCGTCACCTCATGTTTGGTGCCGAGGTGAATCCAATCGTCATGAAAGCCTTCCAGCTTATAGGCGTATTGATTTTTATGCGGTGCTCGGTAGTTGAGCGCAGCAAATTCAAAAGTTAGTGTGTGGTCTTTATAGCTGAGATCGAAACGATGTTTTTCGGAAATCCCTTTTTCGGCAATGGCTTTCCCTGAAGCCTCGCTGCTGTTGTAGCGAACAAACCTGGTAAATACCACCGGCGGGATGTACAGATTGTCGTAGATGCTGTCTGGATGCACAAAATCGATGCCGTTTTCACCTCCAAAGAATAATTCGCCAGTTTTGCTTTTTTCAGCGCACTTCCACGAATGATAACTCTCATTTATCAAACCGTCGTCACGATCAAAATTTTTGAAAGTTTCTGCTCGCGGATCAAATCGTGATACGGCATGCTGAGTAGTCAGCCAAATATTGCCATTATCATCTTCAACCAAGTTAGTGATGTCATTGCTGGGCAGACCATCACTTTCAGTGTAAATTGTGAAGCGTCCGGTCTCAGGATTATACTTGTTCAATCCGCCGAACCACGGTGCTGCCCAAACCATACCTTGCCGGTCTTCGAGGACTACGCGCACCCAGCTATGACTCAGGCTATTTGGATTGCCAGGTTCGTGTGTTATCTGCTCGAATTCCTCGCTTCCGGGATTTAGCAGAAATATCCCTTCGCCTTTGGTGGCAAACCACAATTTCCCAGATCTACCTTGAGAAATAAAAGTAATTCCTTTTTTCGGAGATATATTGGAACGAATTTTTGGCTCAAACCTGATGAAGCGAAAGCGCTCATGCTCCCGTTCGAACACGCTGACACCATTGGCGCCATAGTGATAGATTGCGACCCAGAGAGTTCCGTTTTGGTCTTCGTAGGAGCATTCAATCTCATTGGTGGTCAAACTGTTCGGATTACCGGATTCATGCACAAAACGGGTGAACTTCCCATTTTTGGGATCATAACGTCCAAGCCCGTTTTGGGAAATCCAAAGCATACCAGAGTGGTCTTCATGAAGATGAGTAATACCGCCGCCGGGTTGCAGGTGTTCTTTTTTCAATCCGGGGAGAGAGCGGGAAACGTGCTTTGTTTCGGGATCTATCTTGTCGATGGCTACACCCAGATCTCCCCAGCTTGCCACCCAAATGGTACCGGAAAGGCCTGCATGCAGGGCTGATATCCTGTTGTTACTAAGGCTACTCGCATCCCTGGGATTGTGGCCAATTTGCTTGAACTGCCACCGTCTTCTGTCTAACCGATTGATTGCGTTGTTTGTACCAAACCACAGCGCCCCGCTGCGATCTTCGTATACACTTTGGATGACACCGTTGATCAGGCTGGTTGCATCTTCCGGGTCATGTTGAAATTCGGTGAAGCGTTCGGTTTCCGGTTCAAAATGTAAAAGATGCTTTCCCGTTCCAATCCACAACGCCCCAGATTGGTCTTGCAGAAGAGAAGCAACTCCACCCCCGGTGGCGAAATGAGTAAAACGCTGGTTTTTACTGTCAAAGCGATCCAATCCTCCCAATGATCCTACCCAAAGAGTACCGGTCATATCGGTCATAACAGAATTAACACCGTTGCTGCTCAGACTGTGTGGATTGTTGGGATCCGCTACAAAACGTTCGAATTTTCCTGTCTGAACATCGAGACGGCTGAGGCCCCCTTCGGTTCCCAGCCATATTGAACCACTGCTATCTTCACAGATCGAACGAATCCGATTGGGATTCAGGCTGGCTGTATTCTCTGGATCATGGACAAACTGTGTAATTTTTTTCAGATCCAAATCGATCTTGTTGAGCCCTTCCCAGGAGCCCACCCACAAAGCGCCGCTGCGATCCTGGTAGAGCGCAAAAACCACATCAGAACTGATGGTGTTTGGATCATCCGGATCATGTGTATAGCGAATGAACTGTTCTTTATTACGGTCAAAGCGGTTCAGGCCGCCAGCGGAGGTGCCAATCCAAATTGTGCCATAAGAATCTTCAAGGAGGCTCCAAATATGATTATTCCCCAAAGTTGTTGAATCCAATGGATCATTCCTGAAGACGGTCATACGATAGCCGTCATATCGGAACAATCCATCGGTTGTGCCGAACCACATGAAGCCCTGATGATCCTGCAAAATGCTCAGGACGGAACTTGCCGTCAGTCCATCTTCCCGGCCGATATGTTCAAATTTTAAGTTTTGTGGTTGGGCGTAAATCTGACTGGATACAAGGAGTATATATAAAAAATATCTGTTATAGATTTTATTCATCTTGTATTGATCTTGTCAATCCTATAAAAAAGTAATGGATTATTGTTTATTTTCTTTGTTCTAAAAAATTTCATTCCAAGTCTTTCCGCTACTTTTTGGGAAGTTATATTGGGTTCATCAATTGCAGCAACTAAATACTGAAACTGTAATTTTGTAAAGGCATAATTTATTATAATTTTGGATGCTTCTGTTGCATAACCTTTACCTGTATAGTCCTTTAACAGAACATAAATTAATTGTGGCTGTGGTTCATTGAAAAAATACCACAAGCCTGCGTATCCAATTATTTCAGTATTATTTAAAATTATTTTCCACAAACCAAACTTATCATCTAAAAAATACCGCTCATTTCTCATTAGCATTTCTTTAGCTAAACTTAATGTAATTGATTCATTATCCCACAAAAATTTCCGCACAAATTTATCAGTATTAATTTCGTGAAAAATCTTTGACTCTGACTTGGTAAACGGAATAAGTCTAAAACGTGTTGACTCAAAAACTGGTGCTTTCATATCATAATTACATTTTTTAGATTCCTGAAAATTACCTCACTCAATAAACCAAGCACATTATAGTTTGGCAATCCGGAAAACTAATACTGATTTTAACAGTATTAGTTAATTGTTTTAAATTAAATCCGCTAAAATTTTCATTTTCTATTAATTGAAATCATAAAATTTATATAAAAAAATTATAAATTCCAAAAACAGAATCAACTTTCACCTACAGCCATCCCGAAATCCTGGTAATTTTTTCACACCTGCAAATGTGCTATTCGGGCATAGTAAAACACCGCAGCTTTCGCCCTGCATTTTGTTCAGCAGGGCGAAAGCTTGTTTTTTTATGGGAATGACGGGGGGTGCTTTTGGGGTTGTGGTTCACAATCTTATGATTTGAATTTGATTGAATATTAGTAACGAGAAAAATTGGTGGAGTTATCGATTTGAATATAATTTATTGTAACAACCATTTATCTAACTAAGTAATTGAATCCCTAAATGTTTTTACGTGTTCAACATCAGGAGTTGCGTATCGTAGTTTGATACGAGTTAACCCTGCTTAGATTTCTCAATATTCACACCTGTTTTCCCTTAAAAAAACAAATGTCCTAAAGTAGTTTTAATTGCAAAGCAAAAGCCGTCGGATGTTGAATTTAAAATTGCCACAGAGTTCAAATCACAGAAAAAACTTGCTTTATTGGAAAAGTGTGTATATTTTTGTTTTAAACAAATGTTTAATACAAGAGTTTGATTATGGACAATCAGCGGGCGGAAACAGAAAATAAAATTATCGAAGCTGCGATGAAAGTCTTTACAAAAAAAGGCTACAAAGGCGCAACCATGCGTGATATTGCCGCCGAAGCCGAAATTAATCTGGCGATGCTCAACTATTATTTCCGCTCGAAAGATAATCTTTTCGACATTATTTTCGAAAGAGCATTTAAACAGATTTATGGTAAATTGTTTGAAGTTCTGGCAAATAATAGCTCAATTTTTGATAAAATACGGGGACTTGTCAACGAAATTATCGAAATTCTACTTAACAATCCCGAGTTGGCAAGTTTAATTTTTGCGGAAGTGTCGATCAATCCAGAACGATTATCAGATAAATTTAAAGGAAATTCAGAAGTAGAAAAAATATTTAATCGATTCCAAAAGCAAATTGACAAGGAGGTCAAATTGGGCATAATGAAACCGATATCATTTATGGAATTATACATGAATATTGACGCATTATGCGTATTTCCTTTTCTTGCGAAACCGATGTTTACGGGAATATTTAATTTATCTGAAATGAATTATGGTGGTTTAATGGAACGAAGAAAGTCCACAATTGCCGACTTTATAATTGCTGGTCTTCAAGCATAAAATTTTTTACACAACATCTAAACAATTGTTTAATACACTTGTTTTGCTTAATTTGATTTTCTAAAAACCTAAAACTGGTCAGTATATAGAGAAATTCGGGAATGAAAATGAACATTTTAAAAGTGAAGAGCTGTGTTCAGTTCCTTGCAATAGTGTTATTGTTTGGGGGGCTCGAGAACTTTGCGCAGGGACAACAACTTGACAGTTTATCCTTGGAGATATGTCACACTTTAGCAATCGACAATTCAACTATTTCCAGACAAAGAACGCTGCACCAGCAAGTTGCCAAGGCAAGCATATATAGTGTAAATACAGGATATTTCCCTCAACTTGAACTGAATGGACAGGTCAACTACCAGTCGGATGTTACACAGCTTGATATTACGATGCCGGGTTTTACCATTGAGACGCCTTCGAAAGACCAATACAGAGCAGCGATTGACCTTAATCAGCTCATTTACGATGGAGGCTATATTAGCCGCCGGAAACAACTCTACAGCACAAGTTTGCAGGTGGAAAAATCAAAATTGGAGGTAGAGGAGCACCAGATAAAAGAGCGTATTAATGGCTTGTATCTAAGTGTATTACTTTTTAACGAAAACATTCGCTTGGTTGAATTGCTTAAAAATGACATTTCCACCAATATCACAAATCTGTCAGCCATGCTGCAAAATGGTATTGCACTAAAAAGTAATGTGGATATTTTGCAGGCAGAGCGCATGAAAGCCGACCAAAAACTGATCGAACTTAATTCGAACAAGAAAAGCGCTATTAACATGCTTTCAATTCTTTTGGGAAAAGAGCTTTCGGAAAAAATTTATTTTGCACCCCCTGCCATCGAAGCCAATCTGCAGGATAACACCTCGAACCGTTCGGAATTTAAACTGTTCGATATGCAAAAGGTCAAGTTGCAACGCCGGTCAGCACTGATAAATACCAGGAACATGCCCAAAATTTACCTTTTTGCCAATGGGGGCTATGGGCGTCCCGGGCTGAATATGCTCAGCAACGATTTTAAATGGTATGGGATCGCAGGCGTAAAACTCTCAATTCCATTAACCAATTGGCTAAGTACGCAGTATGAAAAAAAAGTGGTTGCCAACCAACAGTCCTTAATTGATGCTAAAAGAGCAGATTTTGCACGCAATAATAAAATGCAATTAATCCAGCAGGCAATCGAAATAGACAAATACCAGCAACTTATTGAAAAAGACAAGTCAATTATAGCCAAACGTACTGGCATTAAAGAAACAGAATCTGTAAAGCTTGCCAACGGTGTCAGCACCTCAAACGACTATATCGCAGAATTAAATGCCGAAAACCAGGCGAAGCTGAAATTGAAATTGCATGAAATCCAATTAATGCAATCCATCATCAATTACAATTCATTAAAAGGAAAGATTTAAAGAATATGAAGATAATGAATTTGTTTTTAGCTACCGCCGGAGTAGCGCTACTTGCATCGTGTGGCGATGGTAGAATTAAATCAGATGCCTACGGCAACTTTGAGGCTGTTGAGATTACTGTATCTGCAGAAGGCTCCGGTAAAATAATGAAGTTCGACATTGAAGAAGGTACCTTTCTGAAGGCCGGCGATAATGTTGGTTATATCGATACACTCCAGTTATATCTTAAAAAAGTCCAACTACAAGCAACAATCAATGCCCTTTATACCAAACTTCCTGATGTAGCATCGCAAATTAATGTGTTGAATACACAGTTAGGCACAGCCAAAATCGAAAAGACCAGAATAATTAACCTTGTAAAATCGCAAGCTGCAACCACCAAACAATTGGATGATATCAATGCACAAATACAATTAATTCAACGACAGATAAGTGCCACAAATTCATCATTAAATATCCAAACCAAGGGAACTCTGGCCGAAATAGAACCTCTGAAAGCGCAGATCCGCCAATTTGAAGACCTGATCCAAAAAAGTAAAATAGTTAATCCGATCGAAGGTACGGTTTTATCAAAGTTCGCACAGGAAAGTGAATTGGCGATGCAAGGTAAACCGCTTTACAAAATTGCAGATATAAAAAATATAATATTACGTGCCTATTTCTCCGGCGACCAAATCTCAAAGGTTCAAATTGGTCAACAAGTCACAGTTCTTATAGATGCTCCCGATGGCAAATACAAAGAATACAATGGCACAGTAACCTGGGTTTCGGCCAAGGCAGAATTTGCCCCAAAAGTAATTCAGACTAAAGACGAGCGTGTTAATCTGGTGTATGCTGTAAAAGTAATGGTGGCCAACGATGGTGCTATAAAAATAGGCATGCCAGGCGAAGTACAACTCTTATCAAAATAGCCATGAACTCAATTGAAATAAACAATATATCAAAATCCTTCGGCAGTAAAAAGGCATTACAGACTATTAACCTGAATGTTGAAGCAGGCGAAGTTTTTGGTCTGATCGGTGCGGATGGTGCTGGAAAATCCACCCTGTTTGATATCCTTGTCACACTGTCTAAATCCGACAGCGGAACCGCCAGGATTGAAGGGCTGGACGTGGAGAAAGATTACAAGAAAATCCGCAAAATAGTCGGCTATATGCCTGGCCGTTTCTCACTTTACATGGATTTGACCGTCTATGAAAACCTCGATTTTTTTGCCAGCATTTTTGGGGGAACTATTGAAGATAATTACGAACTGATAAAGGATATCTGGGTGCAAATTGAGCCATTCAAAGACCGTCCTGCCGGGAAACTATCCGGGGGGATGAAACAAAAACTGGCTTTGTGTTGCGCATTGGTCCATCAGCCCAGGGTGTTATTTCTTGATGAACCAACCACTGGTGTCGACCCTGTTTCCAGAAATGAATTTTGGAATATGTTAAAAAATTTAAAACGAAAAGGAATTACCATCCTTGTTTCTACGCCTTATATGGATGAAGCAATCCTTTGCGAGCGCATTGCACTCATGCAAGAAGGCAAGATTATGGCCATCGATACACCATCCAATATTACAAAAGCCTTTAACAAACCGCTATTTTCTGTTAAAAGCACTCATCAACGGAAGCTAATAAATACATTGCGCCGATTCGATCAGGCATATAGTTGTTATTTTTTTGGTCAATCCGTTCATCTGGCAGCGAAGAATGAATCTGTTTCTGCAAAGGAAATTTCAGATTATTTAAATGAGAATGGGCATCCGGAAATACAAGTCGCTAAAATCAGCGCCGGGATTGAAGATTGTTTTATCGAACTAATGCGGAAAACAGCCTGATATGGAAATAACAATTGTAACGGATAATTTAACAAAAACGTTCGGCGCATTTACCGCAGTCGATCACATTTCATTTGAAGTACAAAAAGGCGAAATCTTTGGTTTCCTTGGAGCCAACGGGGCTGGTAAAACCACAGCAATTCGCATACTGTGCGGATTGCTGCACCCGACATCGGGCAAGGCTGAAGTTGCCGGTTTCGATGTTTTTAAACATACGGAAAAAATCAAAAAAAACATTGGCTATATGAGCCAGAAATTCTCGCTCTACGAAGATTTGACTATTCGTGAAAATATCAGTTTTTACAGTACGGTGTATGGTTTATCAGACTATCAGATTAAAGAGAAAACCGAGCAATTACTGACAAGGTTGCAGCTTCATTCGGAAGCTGATAAACTTGTACATTCCCTTCCTTTGGGATGGAAGCAAAAATTGGCGTTCTCGCTGGCATTAATTCACGATCCTAAAATCGTTTTTCTCGATGAGCCGACCGGTGGGGTTGATCCGATTACCCGCCGTCAATTCTGGGATTTAATTTATGAAACAGCCGATGAAGGAACCACTGTTTTTGTAACAACGCACTATATGGATGAAGCCGAATACTGCGACCGGATTTCGATAATGGTCGATGGTAAAATTGAAGCCCTCGACACACCGGATATCCTGAAGTCACAGTTTAAGGCAGCCACAATGGATGAAGTCTTTTACAAATTGGCAAGAGGAACATCAACCAAATAATAAATTATGAACGAATTAAATTCATTTATTAAAAAAGAATTCCGGCACATTTTGCGCGATAAACGGGCTCTGCTAATCCTGTTTGCCATGCCGGTCGTGCTGGTAATATTGTTTGGTTATGCAATTACAAACGATATCAAGGATGCTAAGATTGCAATTTTGGATAATGCACACGACGAACTTTCAATCGGTTTAACAAACAAACTGGTATCATCGGGTTACTTTATTCAGGAAGTGAGTTTGCATACTAACAAGGAACTCCAGGAAGTATTCCGAGATGGGAAAATCAAGTTGGCTGTGGTGTTTCCAAACCGGTTTGCCGAGAGCTATTACCACGATAATAAAGTTACAATTCAATTGATTGCCGATGCATCAGATTTAAACTCAGCGGTAGCCCTTACAAATTATGCATCATCAATAATTCAGGATTACCAAAAAGAGATTGTAAAAGCCCCGGTACAAAAACCTTTGTTTGAGACAACAGTCAAAATGCTTTACAATAAAGAGCTGAAAGGGGTATATATGTTTGTACCCGGCGTGCTGGCGCTTATTTTAATGCTTATCGCCTGTATGATGACAGCAGTTTCATTGGCACGTGAAAAAGAAACGGGTACGATGCGGGTCATAACTGTATCGCCTTTAAGCCCCATGACTATCATAATTGGTAAAGTTGTGCCTTATTTGGTGATATCATTTATTGACACGTTAATTATACTGGTTTTGAGTGTATTTATTTTCGGCATGCCAATTAAAGGCAGTTTTTTACTATTGTTTCTTGTTTGCCTGGTTTTTTTGTTTGCGGCAACCTCGCTGGGCATTATGATATCGGCGTTTTCGAGCACACAGCAAATAGCCCTGATTGTTTCAATAGTAATCCTGTTTCTGCCCACCATCCTGCTTTCAGGTTTTATTTATCCAATAGAAAATATGCCACTGGCTTTGCAGATCGTTTGTCAGATATCTCCAGCCAAATGGTTTATTGAAGCAATTAAATCGGTCATGATTAAGGGAACAGGTTTTGTCGATGTATGGTTGCAACTGACCATGCTCACAGTTATGATAATTATTTTCGTAAGGGTAAGCATTGTTCGGTTCAGAAAAACAATTGCGTAATTTCACGTAAATAGAAAAAATATAATGAGAACAATAATAGCATTAATCAAAAAAGAATTTCTGCAAATTTTCAGAAACAAAATCATATTGGAACTGATTATCATGTTACCGGTAGTGGAGCTGATAGTGTTAGTTTATGCTGCCAATAACGACATGAAAAACATATCGCTTGGCATCGTCGACCGAGACCACACCACGACCTCACAAATGATTGTGAATAGACTTACCGCCTCAAATTATTTTATTCTGAATGATTTTACCACATCTGCGAAAGAAGCATTTCAAAACCTTGAAAGCGGAAAAACCGATATTATTATTGAAATACCTGAAGCGTTTGAAAAAGATATTTACAACAACAACCATCCAAGAATGGCAATAACCGTAAACGCTATCAATGGCACCATAGCAGGATTGGCTTCATCCTACGCAGGCAATATACTTTCCGGTTATGCAGCCGAATTGGGCGTTACTCTTGCACAAGGGGAAACTATAACGCAAAGGAGCATCAAGATTACCTCATCCAACTGGTTCAACCCAAATCTTGATTATAAATCGCTGATGTTGCCCGGAGTTCTCGCCATATTGATTACCATTATGAGCATTATGCTTTCAGCTTTGAATATTGTCCGTGAAAAGGAAATGGGCACTATTGAACAACTCAATGTTACCCCGATCAGCAAACTGCAATTTATCATCGGCAAACTTTTCCCTTTTTTAATTGTCGGAATCTTTCAATTAACACTTGGCCTGCTCGTATCGGTTTTCCTCTATAATCTTGGCATACAAGGCAGCATTTTGCTTTTATATGGTGTTGTTTCAGTTTACTTGCTTGCGGTGCTTGGGATTGGATTTCTAATCTCGACTGTTTCCGATAATCAGGTACAGGCGATGTTTATTACTCTATTCTTCATGATTATTTTTGTGCTTTTAAGTGGATTGTTTACTTCGACTGACAGTATGCCAGTCTGGGCTCAAAAGATTAACATTATTAATCCGACAGCTTATTTGGTGGATATCATCCGCCGTGTGGTTTTAAAAGGCGCCACCTTTGCCGATATAAAATCCCAGTTTACAGCAATTGTAATTCTTGGTGTTTGTGTAAATTCCTTGATGTTTTGGAGATATAAAAAGATAAGTTGATAGGGTGTTCTTATTTAAATCGTGTTCAGTTCATTTACATTTAGTGTTTTGTCAAGTCTTAATTGGTAGATTTGGAGTGCATAGCTTTTATGCAATGCACAGCAATCCACGAAGAGATTGCACTCCGAGCGCACCGAATGGGATTATAGGCACTGTGTAATCAATGTTTTTCAGGAAAAATTACCGGTCTGCCCGATTATAATTGAAGTGCCTCCTTTTTAATCTGAAAAATTCGCACTCCGAATCTCAGAATTCAGAGAAAAGGTTTGAAGATTTAAAAAAACAGAATTCCAAAATCTGCGTGGCTCTGCGTCAATTTGCCCAGAAGAGACTTGCACCCTCCGATGAATCTGCGTATATTTCGCGAATTAATACATGCACGTGCCATGTTGGATTCACAAAGAGTGCATTCAACCAAGCATCCACCGTCACTTGATGAACTCGCCGAGCCTTCAGCAGATGCTCACGTCAGGCCGCCCAAAGATACAAAATTTCGGAATCGGAACATGCCAATTGAGTATAGTGTCTCAAAAAATGGATTACGAATTGAAACATATCCACGAGGGGTGCTGGATACCGAAGAAACAATGGATTATTTTTATCGGTTAGAACAGGATAAATCAATAATGCAGGGTTCGATAGAGATAGTCTATTTCAAGTTTGTTACCGATTTCAAAATATCGTATTTGGAAGGTGCGGAAATAGCTAAAAGGTATCAGAATCCAAAAACTAACAAGTTAATTGATAAAACAATTTTCGTCTGTGAGACTGATCTGGCATTTGGAATTGGCAGGATGTTGCAAACGTTTCACGAAATTACAAATCCAGAACACAATGTTGTGGTTGTGAAGTCAGACCACGAAATGGAAAGTTAGAAGTACCAGTTCTAACCCATCCATTCAAAAAAACAGAGCTTGTTTTTTTTAGTATGGATGGTGAAGACAACTCTATTTCCGAATAAGAACAAATAAAAGTAAAAGCAGAACAACCGTTTTTAAAGAAATGTGGCAATTATCTTTCTCAAATGTATGCCGCTAACCCACCAAATAAATAACACGCCTTTGCCGGAGAGAACATGCTCCTAATCATCCTGGAATTGTTTGATCCAGCGCTGCAGCATGTTTGCATGAACATCAAGATTGGCGATATTTGAGTAATAGGATCTTATCAAGGTTATGTGAACAGCCTCACCGTGAAAATCAGCACTGAAACGGCGACCGGTTTGCTTTTCTATTATATTCAATTTCATTGTTGGTGACGTATGATTCAGCCTAACTTAACTTTTTGTCCGCATAAATATAGCAATGTCACCATCACCCGTTTTCACATTTCATTTCAATTCCGCCAAACCAACGGGTCGTTGAGTTGTAAAGTACGGCCCCAATTGCGCCGGCGAAAAAGCCAGCGGTTGCAAATAGAACCGGCATGCCAATCAACGCTAAAAATGCCAGTGCTGTGCCGCCGTTTAATCCAATCGTAGCAAGATCATAAATAAGTCCACCGAATGAATAGACTGTTCCCGCAATCAATCCAGCAACTGCCATAATAACTGCCTGCAATTTCGCCAGCGTAAGAATTCCAATTTTTTTTATTTTCGCCATTTCTTCGCCTCCTTAGAATGAGATAATCTAACTTTCCAAATTCAGAAAATCGTGGTAGTAAATTCATAAATTCGATTAAATTCCGAATTCAATCCAGTAAATTAACAACTTGAGTTAAGTATAAATAAATAAACCTTTATATTTAGTTATTGAGCGAGCAGTATTGTCACCCGATGTGGTTCGGTTCCAGGTGGTAGCTTCGGAGCCCCGTGAGCGTCTCGCAGCGTGAATGGGTGATGCATGAGAATATCCAACTTGCCATCTTTGTTTAGGTCTACCAGTGAGGTGTATTCTTCGTCGTTGGGCGGGGCGATAGCCACATTCTGATGCTGCTGAGCGAACATCGTCGGCCCAGTCACGCCGGCAAAGATGGCCATGTGCCAAGGATGATCTCCAATGAGCAGGTCTGCCCGGCCGTCGCCAGTCAAGTCGTCGAGACGTAATGTGGTGTTGAAAGCGCGCGGATATTTGTTTTCGAGCAGCCGACTCTCATGTTTCCCGCCGCGTAGCACGAAATCAAGGGGCACCCACCCAGGCTCACGATGGCTTGGAACACCGTCCAAAGCGATCCTGCGTATGGTGTTGGGCGTGTCGGGGTAACGACCTTCTTTCATTTTATAAAACTCGAGCTCGAGCCAGATATCATCACCCATAAATCCCTTGATTCTCTTCCAATAACTATGTTCAAGGAAATCAAGATCAATAGTTGTGAACATGAGGTCAACGTCCCCATCGCCATCGAAATCATGCCGATCCATTCCAAGCTGGATTTTGCCATCGGACTCGAACACTACATCGGCTTCTGGCGCGAAAACGATGCCGCCACCTGGTTTTGGTGCGCCAAAATGCACTTCGTAGACGGAATGCTTGCTTGAGATGTGTGCGCCTTTTAGTGAGAATACCACCAGATCGCCCACGCCGTCCCCGTTCAGATCGGTGAATGCGTACAGAACTTTCCCCTGCATATCGCCAGTGGCGAGCGCGGAGAGATTGTCGGAATCAAAGGCAATGTCAGCGGTAAAGGACTTTGCCACCGGAGAGAACAAACCACGCTCGAACTGAAGATGAACCTCGAAATGATCTTTGTTCCAGAATACCAGATCGCTACGGCCATCCTGATTGTAGTCTGTTTCGTGGACACGGCTCTGGCTCCATGGATTGTATTTATATCCATCGGCACCGTAGATTCTACCGAACTCGGGGGGTGGGCCAATTTTCACAGGTTCCGCAAAAGTGCCATCATTCATCTGGACAAATACCCAAAAGCCATCGACGTCCGGTACGAGGAGATCGTCACGGCCATCGTGGTTTACATCATGGGTCATGTCTACATTGGGAATTTCATTTCGACGAGGACGATTGAAGCTGGAAGTAACCGGTATTAGCGCGTGTTCTGTCATCGATTCTGGATCAAACCAGTTCAGGCACCCGTTTTCGTAGGTAATCAAGCGGTCGTGCCCACCGATGTTGGCCACATCGACGAACAATACTTCGGGGTGCAACGTTTTGTCGAGTTTCGGTACCCAGGTGTTGTTGTCAAATCCGTAGATGCGCAGATTACAAAGGTGATTGTGGTCGGTGTGCAGGACGGCAATATCAGCCATGGCCCCACCAAGAAAAAATCCCGTTAAAATGGATTGCCTTTCGGTGGAGCCAAGAGTGATCTCATACTCTTTAAATAAGAATTGTTCTGTTGGTTGGTTGCTCCCCGCTACGCAGGAGATTGTGCAAGCAGAGATGGTGATTCCAAAAACCATGCAGGCAATCACACTTCGAATAAAATTGTTTTTATCTCCGGCAGTTCTCGTCATCGTTTTTCCTGTGTTTGCTTAAGAATAATGATATTTAAACATAAGAAAAACTAACAACATCTAAACAGGTTTTGTCATGGATATGTCATGAACAGGTCAAATTGTTCGATGACTCACTTTTTAATTATCAACAACGCATTCGCGACAGGTCTTTCGCCTGTTTTATCACTCGGGAAATTGATAATTCCTTTCGCCAGTATCCACATGGTTGTTGAACCGCCACCATCTAAATTGATAGCATCAACGCAACCGATATCCAGCAAGAATTTTTGTAATTCGCTTAAACTCATTCCTGCTGCATTTTGACTTCTTCCATCAATAGTGATGAATACCACAGATTCGTTGGTTCCGCACAGACAGGTTCGCGGATGCCGATCGTTTGAAAACTTCATATTCGGCAATTTTACTGCTTTTGAGTTCAATAAAAGCAAAGGGCCTGTCACTAAAGCAGCTGACTCAATTTTTGATTGTTCATAAATTTGCGTTGCCTTGGCTGGTTCGATCGTAATCTCAAAGTCATTGGCGATCACAATCGCTCCGTTCATTATGCTGTCCGCAACCCCCCATTTCAGCTCGGGATTTCGCCGTCTGCTGATAACAGAATCCTGAACTTCAAAATAAGTTACACTACCGCCGCTATCCATATTAAAAAAGCCGCCATTGATAGCCGCGAGGGCATTTTTACTTTTTGCATAGGAACTCGTTGTCTTTAAGTCCGTTTTGCTGAAACCGAATTCGATATTGAATTTTTTGGAAGATGTTTTCGGTATGGTTAACAGGCTAATAATTTGATGGCTGTTAAAAAGCGAGTCGGTTTTAATTTGCATAAAGTTAAGTGAGTTTGGCGCTGTTTTATTTACCTGATCGATCGTACTTTCACTTTGCCCACAACCCACAGAATATGTGTGCAAAATAAGAAATAAAAAACTTTGGATTTTTTTATACTTGGTCATGTTGAACCATTTTCTGGAGTTTTGAATATTCATTTTGCCCATTATCCGGAAATTATTCGTCATTGATTGGAATAATTATTCAATTCAACTTTTGCACTGTTTTATGCTTTGAGAGTCGGGTTATCCAATTAACTCAGCAATCGGTGAATATGCCACCCCTCCGGGGTTCTCCGGTTTTTTTGAGTTCACCGAGTTATAATCATTGCACCCCTCCGGGGTTTTGCAGCGTAACAAAACAGATTAATTTTTTTAATCCCGGAGGGATGACATGATTATAACAACTGAAAATCCAAATATTTAAACCCCGGAGGGGTGGCATAGTTTTGTAGACTTTTTGAAAAGGCTGATTTTTGCAATAATAGGTAATATTATATTTTTACAAGAAGTTGAAAATGCTGGGTTAACTGGAAAACCAGATATTTACCATCTGGTTTTCCGGATAAATCGGCAAGGATAATTTATTATTTTAACGTGAGTTCGATGTGAGCTGTAACATTCTTTACCAAGCATAATTAAAATAGAGCGAAGGCGTCTCGCCGAGCGTTTCGTGCGTTATCCTCGGCGGGACGCCTTCGGACTATATTCTATAATTAATTCGTTTTGTCCCAATTCTTTTTATATTGAACTCACTTTAAATATTAAGTTATCCTTGCGGAGTTATCTGGATAGCCAGCCATTGAGAGATATAAATCCAGTAGAAATAACGGAGTTAGAATAGAAATGTAAGCCAGAAAATCCCATGGATCAAATGTCGATTCATATAAATTGAAATACTGTGCCCCTTCGATTCCAAAACAAACAGCGATAAAAATGATGAATGTTCGTCCCGGTGAGAAAAATCGTGTCCAGAAATTTTCTGTTTTGGAGGTAAAAAGACCTCGAAACAAGATGTAGTTCCAGGCCGGGCCGGTCATGTTCAATACATGTCCTCTCCAAAAAGCTCCTAAATCTATCCATGTCGTTGCCAATCCGGTTCCGCAGAGGATGATGAGTCCCGCGGCCCAAAACGGGGCAAAATAATCATGTCTATTTTTTATATTTTGCAGATCATTCAATGGAGGAAAACTCCACTGTATGGGCTGCCCATGTTTCAGGATCACCACTCAAACCATGTTTGTAGCTGATGACAGATAATTTCTTCGGCACAATTTTGATGAGAATATACGTTTTCTCACGGTCGGGATAAAATTCTTCCCATTCCTTTTTCCATCTTTTGGATTTCTCATTTTCATCATCGATCAGAAACGCGGTGCCTTCGATTGTAACATAACCGGAGCCGCCGGGATCTGCGTAATACAATGAAACGCGGGCATCGTTTTTAATTTCCATTACTTTTCGACTATTTTTGGTGGTCCCGAGCCAGACGATTGTGTCTTCTTCGGGGGAGAACGGGTCCATCGTACGGACATGGGGTTGCCCGGTTTTGTCTAAGGTGATTAATGCGCAGTAATCCACAGAATCCATCATTTCCCGTGCAGCGGTAAGGATTAATTCACGATCAATTTTTATCGTACTTTTCGAATCCTGTGCGATGCCGGTTTTTGTACAGAGGAAGGAACTTAGAACTAGAATTGTGCAGCATGATATCTGCTGTATTTTTGTAATCATTTTTTCCTCACAAATTTTTCTCGGTGCCTCTGCAGCCATAATGAAATTACAGCAACATTCCGAAAGCGATCGACTTTTCGTAATTTACAATTTCATGAAATCCAAGCCTTTCATAAAATTTAATCGCGCCCGGATTACCTTTTCCGACCTGAAGATGAACAGCAGAAACCTGCAATTCCCGCAATCTATTGATAAAGACTTCGATCAGTTTTCTACCCATACCCTGGCCTTGGGCTGCAGGCAATAAATCAATGTGCAGGTGCGCCGGATAGGCTTTTAAATCGTTGTTGACTGGGTGGCCTCGGTGAATCAATTGCAGAATTCTATTTTGAAACGAGCCGTCGTCAGTTTCCGGAATGGGATATCGCTTGCGCAATACGGGGAACCACTCAGTTTCACACCAATCGGAGAATGCTGCGGTATTTTTCGTGCCAAGAATATAACCCAGCGGCATTTCGGCGCCGGTTAAAACGAAACAAAGCTCAGGTTCAAAAAAAACATAGGGTGCGGTGTACATGTGCCCGATCAAATCCGGATCGGTGAAAAGGTGGGTTGCATCTCCTCCGCTGTGAGCCGTTTGCAGGCAAATTCGGTAAAGTACGCTCAAATCAGCAGGGTGATAGGGGCGAATTGTTAATTGCATCATTTAATCCTGATGAAGTAAAACTTGTGTTATCTGAATGAAATTGCCGCATGTATCGTTGAAAACAGCTATTTTCACAGATCCTGCCTCGGTTGGTTCCATACTGAAAGCAACGTTCTTCTTTTGCAGTTGCTTGAACTCAGCCTGTACGTCATCGACAAAAAAGGTCGTTGCGGGAATGCCGTCATCAAAAATTGCTTTTTGAAAAGTTTTCGCAGCGGGGTGCGCATTGGGTTCGAGCAGCAGCTCGAGATCGTTCGGGCCTTCCGGGGAAACAACGGTGAGCCACTTGTATTCACCGATGTCGATATCTTCTTTTTTTATGAAGCCTAAAGTATCCGTATAGAACTTGAGCGCTTTCATTTGATCTTCTACGAAAATGCTCGCCAATTTGATTTTCATTTTTGTTACTCCCAACCTGGTTAAAATTTTTAGAATATTGACCTTTTTGAGATTTGGAATAGTCAAAATCTCGAAACTGTCATTCCCAAACGTGTTTATTGGGAATCCATTCTATTGGTCTGAGGCAGTAGTGGATGTCCGATTAAAAACATTCGGGCATGACAAAACAGGATTCCGGATAGGTTCCAAATCAGTTTTAATTCGTTCAATCTGTGTTCAACTGTAGCGCTATTTATTATTTTCAGTGATTCCTTCCCACGCATCCGTACGAAATGGTGAAGCGGGAAGCCCGGCGCCATTGTATAAATTACAAACTGGATTCGAAGCCCAGGCATAACGCACGGCTACGGGATTTTTAATTTTCGCATTCCAAACGACAACCTCATCGCCATTTATTTTTGCGTTGGCCCAAACAAATTTTTTATCAGCGCCAGCGATGGCAAACCCTTTTAGAATAGTGTTTCCTTTGGAATTCAAACCACCATTTGTGTGGCTAAATTGCACTCGAATTTTAGCGCCATCTTTTTCCATGGATTTATAAATAGGGCCGGAAAAAGCTATTTCTTTGTCGTACACTTTTGCTAACGCATTCAAAGCCAATCTTTTACCAACATCTTGTTTGTTTTTCGGATGGATATCTTGCGCGTCACCGATATCGATAGCTACCGCCATGCCGGTGTTTGGCAGCTCCAGCGCCATCGCTTGGGCTTCCCGTAACTCTGCCCACGCGGATTCCGCGGGCTCAGATTCAATTTTCATAAAATTGGCCAGTTGCACAAATAAAAATGGGAAATCGCCCTGGTTCCATTTAGTGCGCCAATCTTTTATCATTGTTGGGAAAAGTGTCCTGTACTGGTAAGCTCTGTTGGCATTGCTTTCGCCCTGGTACCAGATTGCCCCGCGAATGGCAAAAGGAATGAGCGGATGCAGCATCGCATTGTATAAAAGGGTCGTGCGATTGGGATCGTTGGGAGATTTCGGTTCAGGGGATAAGGTATTTAAATTAAAGCCAATTTTATACTTCCAATGGCCGGCCAGAGATATTTTTTGCCCGGATTTGTCTACTATTTTTAATTGCTCGGCTTCACCCCACAACCCGCCATTATTGCCCATATCAAAAACGCGAACGGCAATAACATTCGCGCCGGTTTTTACGATTGAACCTGGAATTTGGTACTCCCTCAGCTTGTTTACGCCATCGAGGCCGCCAACTTTGATGCCATTGAACCAGGTTATATCGTTATCATTTATCGGTCCGAGATGCAATGTCAAATCTTTTCCACTCATGGATTTGGGGATATTTATGGTTTTTCTGAACCAGACAACACCGTCCAAATTTTTATGTCCTGCTTTCTCCCAAATTGTCGGCAGCTGCATGTTTTTCCAGCCGGATAAATCCAGTTGAGATGCATTCCAAATATATTTTCCAGCGCGAAAGCCGACGTCATTTTCAATGATTTTTTGCTTTCTGTTTTTCATTGCAGCTTCATAAATCTGCATCGCTTCGTCGAATTTTACAGTATCTGCAGCAAGTGATTCAACGGCATCAACAAAATCAGGTAAAGTTTTCAGTGCTTCGGCGCTTGTCCAGGCTTCGGCGAGGGTGCCGCCCCAGGATGAATGAATAAGACCGATCGGCACATTCAAATTTATGTACAAATGCCTGCCAAAAAAATAGGCGACCGCTGAAAAATCAGGAATCGTGTTCGGTTTGCATTCCTGCCAACCGGTGGTATTTATCGTGTCAAGTGGAACTGTACTTTTAGCCCGCTGCGCTCGAATCAAGCGAATGTTGGGATAATTGGCATTGGCAATTTCTTCTTTATAATTATTGATTTTCCCGTTTCCTGCCAAAGCCATTTCCATGTTTGACTGCCCGGAGCAGATCCAGACTTCACCGATCATCACATTTTTTAATTTTGTGGTATTTTCACCGGAAACCAAAAGTTCGTGAGGCCCGCCGGCGGTTATTGGCTGCAATTTGACCGACCACTTTCCGCTGGAATCGACCAGTGTACTTTTGCGTTGCCCGAGCAATTCGACAACCACTTCACCATCTGGTTCAGCCGTACCCCAAACCGGGATATCCTGATTCTGCTGCAAAACCATATTGTCGGAAAAGAGCGGGTTTATAGCGACATTTCGAGCAGGCTCAGGCGATGGATAACAACCGAAAAACAGCGACAATAGCAGAAAAGAGAGAGTTGTATTTTTTCTAAATATTTGAGCATAAATACTGGAAATCTTCATTGGAATCCTTTCAAGTTTTGGCCTGAAATTTTCATTAAAGTAGTCGCAGGAGTTCACAAAAGTTTTATACAATAATCCGTTTGCCCGCAGCGTCGCTTTCAAAAATTTTATCGATGACATGCATATTATTAACAGCGTCTATCAAAGACGTCGGCACCGGTGTATTTTCAAGAATGGCGCGGGAAAATGCATCGGCCTGCAGTGTGTACTGATTAGCGGGTGCAAACTTTATCTCTTCCCGGTTACCCGCACGCGTCAGCCAGATTTTTGTTGGATTATTTGCCGGTGGATTAAACGGGATGTCGAATTCAATGCTTCCTTCGCTACCCCAGATTTTTGCAGTTTGATCATCTGCTGAGCGGATGGAACTGAAAAATGTAGTCGATCCGTGATCAAATTCCAGAATGCCGGAAGTCCTTGTGTCGATCTTAAATTCTGGGTGATATTCTATTGTGGCTGAAACACTTTTAGGTTCGGAATCAAACAGGAACCGCGACAGCGAAATTGGATAGCAGCCAATATCCATTAAACTGCCACCGCCGTAATCTTTTCTGTTTACAATGCTTTCCGAATTATCATCAAAAAATGAAAACGCGGATTGAATCGCTTTGATTTGTCCAATGGCACCGTTTTGAACGAGCGCTTTTGTTTTAATCCACTGTGGGTGGAACCTGTACATAAAAGCTTCCATAATTTTCAGATGGGGATATTTTTGCGATGCCACGAGCAATTTTTCAGCTTCAGTTCGGTTCAATCCAACCGGCTTTTCGACCAAAACGTGTTTCCCGACTGCCAGGGCTTTCATCGACCAGGGCACGTGCAAATGGTTTGGCAGCGCGATGTAAACAGCCTCAACATTTTCATCTGCGAGCAGTTCATTATAAGATCCATAGGATACCGGAATCCCATATTGCTTGGCTACCCTCTGTGCTTTTTCTGCGCTGCGCGAGGCAATGGCTTGGATTTCACAAAAATTACTTGTGATCATCGCTGGAATAACCTGCTCTGTTGCAATATCAGCCGTGCTCAAGATACCCCATTTTAATTTTGATTTCATATAAATTTCCGGATTTTAGGGTTATAATTCGATATTTTCTTTGTTATAAATTTATGAGAATTAGTGATCCCATGCCAATACCAATCGCCACTGCCATCGGCCGATGGATACGCTCTTTGAAAATTGCCCAGGCGCCGAAAGAACTCAAAATGACGACGGCAATGCTGATCGTTGGAAAAAGCTCCGAGCTCTGCCAGCCGGGAACGCTGAGCGCTCGGATAAGTAAATAAACCGCCCAATAATTACTGAACCCGAGGATGCAACCGAAGCCCACATCTTTTAAGCGGCTCCTTTTTTTTTGGCTAAAAATTCTCCAAAGGAGCACCAAACTGCTGATTGCCATTGCCGATAAAAAAGCAGCCATCACGTAGGTGTGATAGGATGTGCTGCCAAGAAAAGCGGCTTCGACATATTTTAGCAAAGCTGAGTGAGTGCCAAAAGAAATAAATAAAATTATCGGCAGTATTTTTACACCGTGTGGTTCTCTCGCGGTTGAATTGGACTCGAGACCACTGATGTACAGCGCCAAAAGTGCGGCACAAATTCCAATGATTTTTACCGGGGTGGCTACATCATTGTATAAAAAAAAGGCGATAACCGTCGGAATCGCCACGGAAAGGCGGGTGGCTAAACTGGTGATGGCGACGCCATGTTTTGCCGTTGTTTTGCCAATGAGAAAAAGGCTGACAACCAATAGCCCACCCTGGACAACTGAAAACGGAAACCAGTTCTGAGCGAACAAATCGCTTTGAAATGCAGTGCCGTTTGAAGCGATGAAGCCAATGGTGACGCACACGGCATAGTTGGCAACGATTGCTGTTAAAAGATCAATTTTTAATCGCGCAAACGCTTTAAAAAGCAAGTGGTTAAAAGTTGAAAACAGGATAGCTGAAATTAGAAATATCATGTATTAAATTTCCGGGAGAGCAAAAAAAAGTTCGGCTAAATTTAATAATAAAATGCGATTACCCAACCCGTTTTCTCGTTTTTTTTGATACTTGTGCAGCGAGGTCCAGAAAGGTTTATCTTCCGGAAATATTTGTGCGACAATTGAAATTTCCAAGCCGATGTTTCGAAACGAAGAGCGGGCATTTCCAAATTTTTCAAGTAGTTGTTGTGCTGATGGTAAGTAGGTAATTTGTAGAAATTTCTTACATTAAGTATTATTAAGATAAAAGTTAAATTCCAAGTTGCAATGCGTTTTAAGCTGAATCACCAGCACATAAATATGGAAACACAATGTCACGAAAAAATAAAACAAAAAAAAGCCCAAAGGGAAAAGGCTCGCAAGGTTTTAACCGGAAAAATTCGGAAAAATTTTTGAATAAAAATCGCCAGGTACCGGGCGTACAGGAAACCGATTCAGGATTGCAATTCCTTGTACTCGAGGATGGTGACGGCTCAAATCCTGTTGCCGCAAACTCAGTTATGGTGCATCAACGGATTTCGCTCATCGATGGCACAAAAATCGATGATACCTATCAAAAAAATGAACCTGCGGAATTTACGCTTGCAGAGGCACTTGCGGGTTATCGGGAAGGCTTGATGTTGATGCGAGTCGGCGGTCGTTATAAACTGTTCATTCCACCCAATTTAGCCTGGGGAAAACGCGGCGCCGGGAAAAAGATTGGCCCATTCGCTACGTTAATTATCGATGTGCGATTATTAAAGATTTTCTAACCGTACTGCCGTTTGAGAAATGAATTTTTACGTGCTAAATTGAAAATTGGACGTTCGGTCGTACGCCGCGAATGTCTGCCCGAAATTGTCGATTTTGCGGCGTTTTTGCATGTAATCCTGGAATCTGTTTTTATTTATTTTTAAACGCGACGGGTGCCTGCTGAAATACATACATACATTCTGCACATTCAAAATAATAGGTATTCCCACCAAACGAGAAACTTAATCCTTCCTCTAATGCCTCTGATTTTTGTACCAGGGCAGCGCAGACCGGACAAACTGCGTCGGCAACTTCCTCCGTTGCTGTTTGATACTTCATGCGGTGTAAACTGGTGATGTAAAGGCTAACAAAGTGCAGTTCTTCACCGGTTAACTTGATAGTTGGCATTTGGGAAGCTTCAACAAACTTTAAGTGGGTTTGTACAAACATGGTGTCTGTTGCAATAACAGGACGGGCGATATCTTTCACTTTGCCACTTGCGAGCATTTCCTGGTCTTCATGGCAGAAAGCACATTTTTTAGCCGTGTAAATTTCCAAGCCTTTCTCGATGGGATCAACCTTTTGTGCTGGCGTTTCTTCGGCAGGTTTTTCACAAGCGATTACTAAAAAAACACAACAAACAAGCAGTAAAATACCTTTGTATATTGTCATATCAATCCTCCATTCAGCGTGTGATGGTAATCGATTAGGATAACTTTATTTTGTCGCTCGTTATATACTATAAAATAATGGTTTATCGGAGGAAAGCAAGTACATTCTCAATGTGTTGCAGGAAGAAATTCATAGGTTTAAAGTTGGTAGTATGGCGAAAATACTTGGTTTAAATTGATTCGGGATGAGGGAATGGATTCATGAAAAAATAATATTATTCAATTGAGAACACAGAAAATCCTGCTTAATCAAAGAGATAGGATTGAAAAAGAGGCTAAAGATAGCTCAAGTTTGGCTGAGTTTTAGCTTGATTTAATCGTGGTTTTCACAACAATAATCGAGCGCCAACTAACGAGGGAACCACCTGTTATCAAGAGACATCCTATCCATAAATTGACTCCCGGGGTGATATTTAGATAAAAGCAGCTGACAATTGTCGAGATAAATGGAGTAAAATAAGCGCAGGCAACGACGAAAATCAGATCGCCTTTTTGCATGGCAATTTCCCAGAAGGTATAGGCCAAAGCTGTGGCAAAACCGAGAAACAAAATCTCCCCGATAGCCGACGCATTAAGGGTAGATTTTTCCAGGGAGAAAATTGAAAAAATCAGCAAAACTATCCCGGTCACAAGCATAAACAAGGGAACGGCACCGGAATCTGATTCTTGCAGCCACCGCCGTGTTAGGTTTGAATAAAGAGCCCATGAGATGGCGGCAACAAGGCCGAGACTATAGACGCCAGGATTTTGAATAATGTTAGAACTAAATCCGGACCACGAAAAATGGCCTTCTACGGTGAGGACTAAAAAAACACCCCACAACGAAATAAGTGTACCTGGTATGAGCCAGAAATTAGCGCGCTGCGACAGAATTATCAGCGAGAACAGAATTGTTAAAGCCGGCCACAAATAATTTATCAATCCAACTTCGATCGTCTGCAGCCGTGTTGTCGCCATGCCGAGGGCGAGAAAAAGAGCCGCCGTATAAACAATAAACAGCACGCCGCATATAAAATAGTAATGCGGAGATGTCTCTTTTAAAGTTTTGGAAGATGGCTGCTTAATGATTAGATAGCTGGTTGAAATTATTCCACTTACCAGATAAACTGCAGCTCCGGCCATCAGGGGGCCGGTTTGCTCGGAAATACTGCGTACAAGGGCAACAGTTGTGCTCCAGAGAAGAATTGCAATAAGCCCGAGCAGGGTAGGCTGATCCACTACTTTTTTATCAGTCATTGTGGAATCCAGATAAATTAAAGCCCGTGAAACTTGCCCCAATCACGGCGTTCTTTCTTGGTTGGTCTCCCCTTAAATTTTCGTTTTGTCCCTTTTTCAGCTTCCTGTTGCATTTGCATAAGCTGTTTGGATTCCTCAGAAATTTCCGGTACTTCTTCGTGATAAAAATCTTTGGCGTCTTTGGCTGATAAGCCACGGACAGGGATTTGGAGTACAGTCAATTTCCGATAATCTTTACTTTGCTTCACATTGATTTTGTCGCCAGCGACGATTAGCCGGCCGGCTTTTACCGTTTGCTCATTGACTTTTACGCGCCCCAAATTGCAAGCATTGGCAGCGTCCTCGCGTTTTTTAAAAATACGCACCGACTTTAGCCATTTGTCAATTCGCATCTCGTCGGTCTTTTTTTCCTTTTTTATTGCCGGATTTTTTGCCATAGTATTTATGCTCGCGTTGCTATGAATTCTCATAAATGCAGGTTAACTTTACAGACTCTCAAATTATATATATTAAAAATTAACATTTTAGTCAAGTTACGATAATTCAAAATAAGTGGAGAATTTTATGAAATTTATGCAAAAATGGGGCATATTGTTTGTTGTCTTCAGTTTCCTATTTTCATGCACTTCTACAGAAAATGGGGCTGATTCTATTTTTTATAATGGCATTATTTACACGGTGGACGAAAACTTCAGCGTCGCTGAGGCAATTGTAATTGAAGACGAAACTATTGTTTTTGTTGGCCCGACCTCGGAAGCGATGAAATACGCTGACGACCGAACGAACAAAGTTGATCTCAAAGGCAAAACAGTCGTACCGGGATTAACCGACAGCCACTGCCATTTCCTCGGGATCGGCAAACGTGCCTTCTATCTTAATCTCGATGGCTCAACTTCCCTTGACGATTTTTTAAACCGAATTAAAGCGGAAGTAAAACAAAAAGAAAAAGATGAATGGATAATTGGCCGCGGCTGGATTGAAGAAGATTGGCCGCAGAAGAAATTTCCAACGCGTTATGATCTGGATAAAATCAGCACCACAAATCCGATGATTCTGACTCGCGCCGATGGCCACGCGGTTGTTGCCAACTCCCGGGCTCTGGAAATAGCCGGGATCGATAAAAAGACACCCAATCCTGAGGGTGGCCATATCGAAAGAGATAAAAAATCTGGTTTGGCAACTGGTATTTTTGTCGACAATGCCATTGACTTAATTTCAATTTTTGCACCGGCGGACACTACACCGGATATGGTGCGCAAATTTGCACTGAAGGCGCAGGAAGTTTCGTTTAAATATGGGCTGACGCAATTACACGATATGGGAATTAAGTGGCCGCGCATCGATATTTTGAAAGAGATGTATGCTAAAGACGAGCTTAAAATACGTCTGCATTCTTATGTCTCAGCGCCGGGACTGGATGCCACGAAATTGCTCGAAGAAGGTTCACAGGTGAGCTTATACGATAGTCGTTTGACTATTCGCGGCATCAAGTGTTATCAGGATGGTGCGTTGGGATCCCGTGGTGCAGCTCTTCTCGCTCCGTATTCCGATGCCAACAGCAACGGATTGTTGTTGACGCCACAAAATGAATTATACACAGTCATCAGGCAAGCCACCGAAAAAGGGATTCAGGTGGCAACCCATGCCATTGGTGACCGCGGCAACCGGTTAATTTTAGATTTGTATGAAAAAGTGCTGCATGAGGTGCCGGTGGAAGATCGCCGTGTTGCCGATCCGCGCCACCGGGTTGAACACGCACAAATCGTCGCACCAGAGGATATTCCACGGTTTGCAAAGTTGGGTATAATTCCCAGTATGCAGCCGTCACACGCGATTGGCGACCTTCATTTTGCCGTTCGCCGCCTTGGAAAAGACAGGATGACTCGCGGGTATGCGTGGCGATCTTTTATTGATAATGGCTGTATCATTCCTGGCGGATCCGATGCCCCGGTTGAAGAAGGCAATCCGATGATCGAATTTTATGCGGCCAGCGTACGCAAGGACACAACCGGCTTCTCAAATGCTGACTGGCATCCGGAGCTGCGTTTATCTCGTGAGGAATCGCTAAAAATGTTGACGAGTTGGGCGGCGTATGCCGGATTTGAAGAAAATATTAAGGGCACGTTGGAGAAGGGGAAATTGGCAGATTTTACCGTGTTAAATAAAGATTTGATGAATTGTGCGGATGATGAATTATTTAATATTCAAGTAGAATTGACTGTACTTGGTGGCGAGATTGTCTTTCAGAATTGAACAACGCGGAGCAATTTTTTGCTCCGCGTTTGATCAGGCTTCATCGTTCGTGTTTTCTGAATCAAAAGAAAATAGATAGTCCGCTAGATCGCTGGTGTGTTGCACGCTGGATGGGATAACCATAACAGTGTCATCCCCTGCAATTGTGCCCAGAATATATGGGTGTTTTAGAGTGTCGAGGAAGATGGCAACTCCAGCTGCACGACCCAGCAGTGTTTTTATAATTATACAGTTTTCATTGTGAAGAATCTGAATGATTTCGTGCTGCACAACTTTCTTTAATTGCTTTCCGCTTGCAGTCTGCGGCAAGACATAACGAAATCCGTTGTCGAGGGGCATTCTGACAATTCTGAGTTCATGTAAGTCCCGCGACAGCGTCGCTTGTGTCACATCGATATCGATGTTTTTAAGCTCGTTGCTTAATTCTTCCTGGCTTGAAATTTTTTGACCTAAAATCAGCTCACGGATATGTCTGTGTCTCGTTTGCTTGTTGATGGTTTTTCCTCCAATTGTGGCTGACTGTAAAATTACAGGATTATGAATAAAAATAGAGGAAAAACTCTGTTTTGTCAACTATTATTTACCATGCCTGAATCTATCAAAAAACCAGATTGACATTTAGCAAGTTATTGCTACAATTAGGGCATGTTGAGAGGAAGAAATTCATCATTCATGGGGCTCTATCAAAATGAAATATATTTTCTGTTCGACTTTTTAATAAGATTCTGGATTCGTAAATTTTTTACTCGAATTTATTCATACTCTTCTTTTGCTCACCAACCTTCAATATCGTTTTCATCAACTCAACACTCCCTCTTGGCATTGTTCTGGAGAATTCGTATCCCTATTCAACGAGCAGATAAAATGCTGATTTATGAAACATGTTGTAATCTATTGCTAAAAAGAATCTGAAATTAACGGGAGGATATTAAAATGTTGAACTTAAAAAGTTTTGTTTTTCGATTGCTTCCTTTGTTGATCACTGTGATTTTGTTCTCAAATTGTGATGACAGTAAAAATCCGACCAAATCTGCTGACACGGATTTAACCTGAATAATTCGCACACAAGGGCACTAAGTCCACAAAAAAATATTTAAATACTTATAAAACATAACTTTGTGTACCCCGTGGCTTTGTGAGAGCTAATTTTAATAGATAACTTATTTTTTCTTCTCATCTTATCTCAAATATCTAATTATCAACAGGTTAAGAATATTTTAAAAAATATTTATGAATAAAGCAGGTTAAATGGAAATTGGGTGTTGACAAAATTAACGATAATTACAGATCAAACTGTTGTTTTCTCTGAAACCATGCTGCAAGCACTCGGAGCGTTCTAGGAACTTAACCTGAAAAGTGATCGGACATTTGAGAGCAATTATAATTTTGAAGTGCGAGAAATGGAAACGGGTACTTGGAGCACATCAGGAAATGTACTGACTCTCATTTTTAATTCCGGCGGCTCTTCGAAATTTACATATTTGTTCGATAGTGGCAAGCTTGTGCTGCAGTGGGCGGAGACTGAAGGTGATGTGGAGGAGCAATTAACCGGCGAGTTTGTAAAACAATAGCAAATATATTCAGGCAGGGAAAGCAAATGAGAAACTTCAAAAATTTGAATTTGTTTTTTTCTTTTCCGTGAAATTCCGTTTGTTACAACAATGCTAAATAATTAATATTCATATAACTAAAGGCGATACTCTCGACAGGATTTAGCTCAATCGGGCCGCCCGCCAGGGAAGGTAGGTAACCATAAAAAGGGCTCGCTGAGACTAGGACGGGATATCATCCTGCCCCCGGAAGGATACCGGGGTATCTGAATTCTACAGAAGCCCTGCGGAGTTAGGCCCACAGGGCTTCTTCTTTATTATTCTCTTGATAATTCCTTTCAATGGATTGCAAGTGGTTATGGTTTTTTCTGGTACCATGTTTTTGGCACACCGAATCTAAAAAAGTATTAATGTAGGTATTTTTTTTCTCCACTTGTACGCAATATCAGGTATTGATTCTAATAATGAAAAGAACAATGAATATCTCTTGGTCTTTTATTTGTTCTATGAATCTCCAGGGCTGGGGAGTCAAAATTAATTCTCCAAAACAAGGACGTATAATGTGATAAACATTTACACAATCGCACCTGTTTCTGGTAAAGCTGAACATGACAAATACACGTCTGGCCCTGATTTTTATAACCGGTATAATCTTAAGCTATTACTCTGTTTCTGATTGGCGCCCTGCCAATGCAAGCCTCCTGTCGAAATGGTCGCAATATGTGAATCCTGAAAATGTGCATGGTGAATATCCGAGGCCGCAGTTTGTCCGTGAGGAGTGGAAAAATTTAAACGGTACATGGCAGTTTGAATTCACCTCCGACCTGAAATCTCCCCCTGTGGAAAGAAATTTATCCCGCCAAATTTTGATCCCGTTTCCCATAGAAGCCAATTTATCAGGCATTATGGATTCCCAATGCTGTATGTGGTATCGCCGAAATTTTCAGATTCCACAAAACTGGGATGGCTCGCGGATATTTCTGCATTTTGACCGGATTATCGGTGAAAGCATTCTTTTTCTTAATGGTGTAGAAATGGGCGAATTTGAAAGCTGTGATACACGGCTCTCGGTGGAAATTACGGGTAATTTGAAAGTTGGATTAAATGAACTTATCGTTGGGGTAAAAGCGAATACGTGTGAGTTTTCCGGTGCTGCTACCGACAATTTTTCCAGTCATGGAATTGTTAATACAGTGTGGCTTGAACCTGTGCCGTCCGTTTATATGTCTAATGTGCAGTTTAGAAGCAATTTAAAAAAGAAGCAAATACAGGTAAAAATTGACGCCGTTGGATTGGCAAATAATATTTCTGTTGAAACGATAATCTGGGCTGCGAAAACGCCTGTAGCGCGATTGCAGGGCAATCCTGAAAAAGCAATGCACATTAATATTCCGAAATTAATTCCCTGGAGTCCGGAAAATCCACATCTTTATAAAGTCCAGCTAAAATTGCTTAAAAATCGTGTGCCAATCGATTCCGTTTGGAGTTATTTCGGAGCCAAGGATTACCGCATTGTCCCGGACACTGGAAATGACCAGCAGGTTTTTCTGAATGGGGAAAAATTATTACAATTGGGTGTGGTGGATTTTGGGTACTGGCCGGATGGAAAAATTACGGCGCCCTCCGATCGAGCCGTACGGACAGAAATCGAAAGTGCGAAAAAGATGGGATTTAATCTCATTGTTAATTCCGGTTGCATGCCTTCCGACCGCTGGTTCTATTGGTGCGATAAAATTGGGATTCTTGTTTGGCAAAATATTGAAGCCGAGAAATCTCGCACGATCGGAAATTGTTTATCGCAATATGAATCGCATGCTTCTTTTGCCTCCCTCATTTCTTGCGATGAACGTGTGTGCAGCGATTCGCGAGTTTCCAAAAAATCACTGCAGTATTGCATCAAAAAGCAGCAGTGGCAGCAAATGCAAGTACAATATATTCAACCGTCAATTATAAAACCTTCAGCGGCAAAGGAAAAAATAAATTACTCTTCAATTAGTGCAGTGAATGGCGTTGATGATTTAATCGATCAATTTCAAAGGTCCGCCGGGCTGGATGTCGCACCACCACAAGAAATATCTGCACCAAAAATAAAATTGAACACGGAAACGTACCGTCAAAAATTTATCGTGGCGCGAAAGCGGGCACTAAATGCAGGCATTTCGACAATTATCTATCCGCAACTAACCGATTTTCCCGGCCGGAAATTTGGTTTGCAAACACAGGACCGCCGACAATTTAAAGTGGATTTGCAAAAGATATTGCATATAAACAAAAGCCACAAAATTCCCGATTCGATTTGATACGATTTTCCTGTCAGTTAATTATAAAACCAATACGATTTCTCTTGCTTTCAATTCCGCAATCAACTTGCCCTCATCCATCTTTCCTGCAACTTTTTACTCCAACTTTAATTTTGGCGTAAAATTGGATGCCATTTTTGGTGAATCGAAATTTTATCCCTGTACTGGTTCAAAAAGGCTTTACTTTTGAGTTAAAAGTCATTATGTATTAATGCCAATTCAGACTTGGAATTTCCAAAAATTTAAAACTTAAATTGGGTTAACAGCCCGGAGGATTAAATGCGATTGAATTCAAGAAATACGAATTTAACAGTTCGATATCTCAGGTCAGGTGTCTTGTCGATTTGGATTTTTGTCTTAAGCCAGGCTTTAATTGCACAAAATGTACTCACACCCGAAGCTTATCTTAATTTGAAAAACGTATCGGGCGCGACGATAAGTCCCGATGGCAATTCAATCGCTTACACCGTGTCGGTGCCGCGGTTGGCGGGTGAAAAACCGGGTTATGCATATAGAGAATTATGGATTTATGATTTAAAAACAAAGAAGGCAAAACCGTTTATCACCGGAAAAGTTTCGATTCGCGGAATTGCCTGGAAACCGGATGGCAGCGGTGTCAGTTTTTTGTCCCGCCGGGATGGCAGCCGTTTTACACAGATTTATTTGATTCCTCTCGATGGCGGGGAGGCAAGTCCGATAACCGATTTTGAATATTCAGTAAGCAGTTACAAATGGCATCCGGGAGGTGAAAAACTAGCTTATATAGCCACTGAGCCAAAATCGAAACGTGAGCAGGCTCTGAGCAAAAAAGGCTTTGGTTTTATTTATTATGAGGAAAATCTGCGCCATGCAAACCTCTACATGTTCAATATAAAAACCAGCGAAGTCGAGCAATTAACCGAGGACCGGACAGTCTGGTCATTTGAGTTTTCGCCAAACGGCAATACAGTTGCGTTAGCATCCTCAGAAAAAAATCTGATTGACCACAGATATGCATTCCAGCAGATTTTTAAACTGGATTTAGCTACAAAAGTCCTGACACCAATTGTCACAGAATCACGCAAATTTGGAAATTACTGTTTCAGCCCCGACGGGAAAAATCTCGCATTGGCCGCTGCTTTGACAAAAAATGACCATGCCGTGAGTCAGGCTTTTGTCTATTCCCTTAGCGACGGCGCTGAGAAAAATTTAACTGCGCCAGATTTTCGCGGGCATGTCAATTGGGTGAATTGGAAAGACAACAATACACTTTTTTTGTATGCCCAGGAAGGTGTTGAAGCAACGCTGTCGACACAATCGATCAAAACCGGGGCGCCAAAAGTTTTATTGCATTCGGAAAAAAGTGGCGCTCTGTTTAACGCTCCCAGCGTTTCCAGGGACAATAAAACGTTTGCTTTTACAGCAAGTTCTGCAACTTTTCCGGATGAACTTTTTGCCTGGAAAACCGGAAAAAAACTGGAAAAACTTACCAACTCAAATCCACAACTCAATGGCTTTGAACTGGGACAGCAGGAAGTTATCACGTACAAAACCAGTGATGGCTGGGAGGTTGAAGGCCTGCTCGTCTATCCGGTTGACTATACCAAAGGGATGCGTTATCCGCTTGTTCTCATTATTCACGGGGGCCCGGAAGCTCGATTTGCCAACGGTTGGCTGACAAATTATTCCCGCCCGGCCCAAATTCTCGCAGGTAAAGGCTATGCTGTTTTCTATCCCAATTATCGCGCAAGCACCGGATATGGGGTCAAATTTGCCGCTGCAGGATATCACGATGCCGCCGGCAAAGAGTTCGACGATATTGCAGAAGGAATCGATTATCTCGTTGAGCAGGGAATTGCCGATCGCGAACGTGTTGGTTTGGGCGGCGGTTCTTATGGCGGTTATGCCTCAGCCTGGTTTGCGACCTATTATACGAAATATGTAAATGCCGTTTGCATGTTTGTTGGCATCAGTGATTTGATTAGCAAACGCAGCACGACCGATATTCCGTATGAGGAATTGTACGTGCATTCCGGCGAAAAATTGGAGAAAATGTGGGAGCAAAGCTTGAAGCGCAGTCCGATTTATTATGCACATCAAAGCAAAACAGCAACTTTGATTTATGGCGGAACAGCGGACACTCGTGTGCATCCTTCGCAAAGTCTCGAGCTTTACCGCCGCATGAAAATGAATGATCATCCGGCAGTGCGTCTGGTGCGCTACCCTGGGGAGCCTCATGGAAACAGAAAACAGCCGGGACAAATTGATGTTTTATACCGCATTCTCGATTGGTACGATTGGTACGTGAAAGATGCCAAAGCCCTCGATGGCCCGATGCCGCCGCTGGATATTAGTGAGAAGTATGGACTTTCCTTGCCTGAATGAGGCAGCTTTAAATATTTGAATGGCACTGCCGTTCCGTGCAGTGCCATTAATTAATAACGAGGTCTTTCTCCCGCATTACAGATAAATCCGTGTTTTTATCGTGAACGAGAATGCGTAACCGGTATTCTCCCCGCGCCATATTTTTAATATCCAATCCCACATATTCAGGATTAAAGTCACCGTTGTTTTCGCGTGAATTGCGCAGCGTGATTGACTCTTTTTGATTTCGCTGCAAAAATCCGAACATTTTTTTCGTGAAGGACTTTTTCTTTTTCAGTAATTCCAAATTATACTCGATGGCATATCGACTTTTACCATCGCTATCCAATTTTAAATTGTAAATCTCAAAATAGATATGCACGGGCTGGTCTGATCTAAATGCACCGGCAGGATTGGGAAAAACATCCAATTCATATCGGGTGAAATCTGAAGGAATTGTCGCAGGCCGGATGCCGTCGGCAAGAATAATATCGCTCATGTCGAGCTCGTTCAGTGAGTATTCAGGAATATTTGCATCAAACATGGCGCCGCCCAAATAATCGCTCGCTTCCGGTTTGATGTGAAAAGCGGCATGGATGGCTTGCGGTGAAATTTCTTGCGAGTAGAGGAAAAGTGACAATTTATCCGCAGTTAATTGGGATGAATCGGCGGTTAATTTTTGTGATTTTAATTCATTATGCAACGGCTGCCAGCTGGAATCATGCACAGCGAATCCAAGTTCAATGTTGTTCTCTAATTGCGTTTCTCCTCCCGACGAGAATAGTCGTGTCGCTGGAACGCCAACAAAAATATCGAAGCGTGTTTTTCCATTTTCACCACGAAACGTCGCGCTTGAAAACGGTGTGTCGAGCGCTTTGACAGATTTTGGAAAAGTATGACGATCGGTTTTAAAACCACGGTCAACGGAGTAATTTAACTGCACCACCAATTCATTTTCCAGCGCCAATTGTTCCAGTTGTGAACTCTGGGCCATTTTATAATAAACCGGATCCCAGTGGGCTAAATCATCGAGCATTTGTTTATGTTCAATGACAGAACCAAGGCGCCAATTATTTTTTGGAGCGGCGAAAAAATGGAAAAATATGTTTTGGTCTCCCGCAAGAGTGCGGTATTTCCAGGATTCATTTGTCGGGACGGACTCGGCAACTGTAAAAATCCGATCGGCAGGCTCACCGTGCCGAAGATAAATCAAGCCTTTGTCGTTGAATTCATTGTTGAGATGATAACCCGGCGGAAAATTTAAGCGTTTTAATTTATCAGGATTATTGTGCCACGATCGCAGCCCATCAAATTCGTACACATCTTCAGCCAATAGAAAGCGGCGAAAATGTTCCGTCAATCTCGGATTAATGGCAGCCGCCGGTGTCGGATTGCGCTTTCGCCAAAAAGCGTGGAAAAAATTCCGGTAACTCGCCGCGCTGTCAAGAAGAGCAAATTCATCCAATTCCGGTTGCGAAAAAATATATTTAAACTCACTAAAAAGCAGGTGGGCATCCAAAGGAATTTCAATTTTATCGATTGCGCGGTTGATCAAAATTTCAGCTTCGGCCGGATTCTGAGTCGCATAATTTATTTTTGCCATCGAAAGTAGAATTGGCTGCGGGCGTAAAATCTTTCGGGTCTCCAAAAGATTGGTAAAAATTGTTTGTGCCTGTGAATAGTCAGCGAGCCTTCTCAAATGTTCGCCAAAAAAATAATTAGCGTGCTCCCACGATTGCTCGTTGAGCCAGGAGTTAATTTCATTTTTAGCGCTGTGCCGTAAAAATACGCGATAGAGTCGAAACAGGTCGACTTGCACCGGGATGTTATCGGGATCCAATTCGACCTGTTTGTGTGCCAATTCGATGGCTTTCCTGTGATTCTTTTTTTCATGATAGGTCAAAGCAAGCTGATAAAAACAATCCTGAAATTTGGGAGCGTTTTCTGTTAAATAGTGCAAAGATTTGATGGATTTACTTAAATCGATATCCCGCAGAAATGGCCCTTTAAATTTACCGGTTTCACGAAACGCGATGCCGTCGTAATAGTGGGCTGCCAAGTTTTCCGGGTCGATTTTTAAGATATTCTCACACTGTTTTTTGGCATTTTTCCAGTTTTTTTGTAGGACAGCAATCTCAGCCAAACCTGCAAATGCGGATACATTTTTATTATCAATTTCGATTAAATCCTGGAAGATTATGTGAGCTTCTTGCCATTCTCCGTGCGATAAATGTGCCTGCGCTTTTTCAAGTGTTGGCGGCAGATGGGTTTGACTTAATCCCGATGTGCCAGCTAAAAATGAAAAAAGGACGATGCAGCATTTAATACTTTTTTCTAGCATTTTTGGCCTGTATAATTAGATAAGAATTGCGAAAATTATCAATCTACGCGGAAATGGTTTTGAGTAAATTCAAATCCAATGTATATTCGAAGGGGGGGGCTTGACTGCTTGCTTTCACGTACTTTGTCGATTTCTTTTAACGCGAGTTCGACATCAGGAAATTGCACTAATATGTCGCGTCATTTAATAATTTTACTTTATTTAAATGAGCTCAGCAATTAGACAAATTTGAAGTCCGCATTTTCCAGCACGGCAATTGCCCGTTGCAGGTTTTCCTGTTTGATTAAAAAATAATCAGTATCGAATGTTGAGATGACGAAAATACTTATTTTTGCCTCGGCCAGCGGGGTAGAAATTGATGAAAGAATGCCTGTCATCGCAAAGTCGAGATTTTCAACCACCGAAATGAGCCGCCAACCGCTTTCTTTTTCAACAGCCGATGGCACTGAATTTATTTCACAAACGATGGAAAGTTCATCCGTCGTTCGTGTAATTGATGAAAAATTTTGCCGGCTTAACCAATCCGGAACCGGTTCATGCGCCGGAAGTTTACAAATAGAGAAAATTTTCGGGTGAATTCGCAGGTTCATTACATTTCCAATGCTGCAGAATATTCAAAATGACTGGAGCAAAGATAGGAAGAAATCTACAAAAAAAAAGGTGAAATCATCGATTAAAAGTTCTGTCGTGTATGATTCCACCCTTTTATTAGCGCGTGTTTCTAAATGTGGCGTGCGGGATTTTACCGGTTTAAAAATTAGTCCTGAGCTGCGAGTTGAACCGTTGCCCAAATTTTGAGCGGCTGCATCATTTCCTGGCTCAGCCCTCCGGGCATGCCGCCACCAGGCCGGCCACCACCCATGCGACCGCCACCGCCTTTCATGCCGCCGCCGCGCCCTCCCATACCGCCGGGCATTCCAGAACGCATTTTTTCTCGATCCATTTCTTGCGTCATAAAACCAACACCAATTTTCTTCCCGGCCTCGGTGCCGATTCCGATTGCAAACTCGTCTTCTTTTTGTAATGGTATTTTTAATTCATATTGCAGCATTCCGTAATCAAGATTGAGTTTTACCTCGAAATCTGTGGTTGATCCGAGGATGACTTTGCGCAATATTTCCTCATCTTTGCCAATGATTTCCAACTCATTTCCGGTTTTTATCGCTTCTAATTGGCGGTCGTCTGGCATCCGGGCTCCTCTTTCTCCAGCAAAATCCATCCCGGGATTTTGTCTGCCTAATGGAAAACGGATACCGTATTTTTTGTTTTTCCCGGCTTGCGCATCGAACCACAGAACAAATCCTTGTCCCATAATTTTTCGAATCAATAAGCGGTCATTTGTTCCGATGCTGAGATACAAGTGGGTTTTGTCGTTTAAAATCCCGATTGATATTTTCTCTTTTTCCAAAAAAGTGTACTGCCCGGCCCAATCGTCATTTTTACCATCAATCAGTATTTCATTCTCTCTAAATTGACTTTCCATTTCCACTTTTTTGCAACTCGCAAGTATTGGCAATAACAGGATAATCCCCAAAGAAATATATTTCATTTTCATCTCCAAATTTTATTAAATTGTTATTAGTTTCCAACTATTGTTCGACTCCATTTTACTCAAGTTTGGTGCAAAGCGAATCACAAAATGGGCTGAATCCCGTTTCCCTGGGATGAAATGATGAAATGCGGTGGCAAGTGCATCTTTTTGCATGTTTTTATTTGTGTGATTGCCTGCGGATACTTCATTCTAAATGAGGAGTTTATCATATGGAAAAATATCAACACTGTGTAATTATTTTTTTAAAAGGAATTTGTAATAATATCACAGCGCTTTTGCTTTTCATGATTTTGGGCCTGCAAATCCCGGTTGCAGCGCAAACGAAAGTTTCGTCTGGATTTATAAATGTAAAGGATTCGATCCCCTCAATCATTTTGGATGTGCGGTATTACGGATCCCATAATTTCATCGGCAAACCGATTGCCGGCTATAAATCGCCAAAATGTTTTCTGACGAATGAAGCAGCGCAAGCGCTAAAAAAAGTGCAAAAAGAAGTGCTGCGGTTTAATTTGTCGCTAAAAATCTACGATGCCTATCGGCCGCAACGCGCTGTTAATCATTTCGTAGCCTGGGCTAAAAACTTGGCAGATACCAGCATGAAACGGGAGTTTTATCCGACGGTAGAAAAACAATACCTTTTCCGCGATGGCTATATCGCAGAAAAATCGAGTCACAGCCGCGGCAGCACAGTGGATTTAACAATTGTGCCATTGCCCGTGCCGCTGCAGGATGAATATATCGCAGGAGCTGAATTGTGTGAATGCACGCTTCCAGCAGCGAAAAGATTTAAGGATAATAGCCTGGATATGGGCACCGGCTACGACTGTTTCGATAGCATGTCGTGGACGGCCTCTGAACATGTGCCAGCACAACAACGTGCGTACCGGCTGTTGTTGAAAACACTCATGGAAAAACATGGATTCAAGAATTACTCGAAAGAGTGGTGGCATTTCACGCTCAATGATGAACCATTTCCAAATACTTATTTTGATTTTATCATAGATTAATTTGAGACTTTCGTCAAAGCGCCTTTTTTGAAGAAGAAATGGCTTGGGCAAATCTGCAATTGGTGGCAATGTAGTCCGGTAAGGGGTGATGGTTAATTTTCCTGATCCGGTTTTTTCGCATGAATTAAAATGGCAGTCGCTAAAATCGAGAACATTGTTGAATTGTTTTTAAAAATATATGTGCGCAGAAAACTTTGTACGCGCTGGTTTTTAACCACATCCATCGGGGCGGTAATGTATTGAACACTTTGGATTACAAATCCATTATTTATCAAAAGTTTGACGATATCCTTTTTACGGTAAATTCGTGCTTTGGCAAATCGTTTGTGCACAAAATGAGGCAACCAGGAGAAAAACGGAATTCTATTCCAGGGTAGAAATGGCAAATGAGCGCCGTGGGTCTCGAATACCCATCCTTTATTTGGAACCGAAAAGACAATTTTCCCCCCGGGCTTTAAGGTTCGATAAATTTCCTGCAAGGTTTGGTTTTCATCACGAACATGCTCCAGAACTTCATAACTTACAACAATATCAAAACGTGCATCCGCAAAAGGCAGGTATCTTCCATCGTATTCGGAGGTTGAAATAGTGCTGATATTATGTTCAGTCAGGTAGCGGTTAAAGATTTCCAAATCACCCGCATCGATATCAAGCGCTGAAATCTGGCAACCGGAACCGGCGAATTCTACAGTTTGCGCCCCATTGCCACAACCAAAATCCAGAATATTTTTGCCACTTAAATCTACTAAATTTGCGGTCAGTTCAAAGCGCCGCTTTACTATTAATTGTCCGTAATCTGCGGGTTTCCCTCGAGCAATTGATACTGCAGGCATACGATTCTCCACTATGATTTGGATATTTTAATGTACTTTTCTTCCGAATTAAAAAATGGAATAGCCGGGAAATAGTCAAGTTTAAATTGGAATTCGTTCAGCATCCACTTTTTTTATGCGGTTTTGGTGTGTTTTAATTCAGCAAACCTTTTAGAAATTGATATCAATCGACAAAGAAAAATCTTGCAAAAAGCATTAAAAGTTGCTTATATTGTCTGATCTCAAAATTTCATCAAATTATGAAGGGAGTGAGAGCCTATGCCAGGTGTTATCGTAAGAGATAACGAACCTTTTGACCGCGCTCTTAAGAGATTTTCAAAAACTTGCGAAAGAGCAGGCGTCATTTCGGACATCAGAAAACATCAATATTTTGAGAAACCGAGTGAACGCCGCAAACGCAAAATGAAAGAAGCAAAACGCAAAATGCGTAAGCTTATGGCGCAGCAAGCAAGAAGGTAACCTCTCAATTGGTTTTTATTCGCAATTTTAAAGCGTCCGAAAAATTCGGGCGCTTTTTGCTATCTACCTGTTTTTAAATAAGTAAAAATTACTATAAAGTGAGCTAATAATGAATTTGGCCGAAAAGTTAATGCACGATATGAAAGAGGCCATGAAAAGTGGCGAAAAACAAAAACTGAACACCATCCGGCAAATACGTGCTCAAATTAAAAATGAACAAATTGAGAGCGGTGATGAACTGGATGACGCTGGCGTTTTAAAAGTTTTAAATAATGCTGCGAAAAAGCGCAAAGACGCCATGGAAATGTATAAAAAAGGCGAGCGTGAGGATCTGTTCGCCGTGGAAGAGGCGGAGCTAGCGATAATTCAGGCATATTTACCGAAGCAGTTGAGCGAGGCCGAGGTCGAAGCCATAGTCGTTGAAGTTATTGACGAAGTCGGGGCGCACGGGGCAGCTGATTTCGGCAAAGTGATGAAAGGTGTGATGGCTAAAACAAAAGGTCTCGCGGACGGGAAAGTAATTCAACAAATCGTGCGTGCAAAGCTCGGCTAATTTTTTTGTGGAAACTACAGCAGAAATTTCTTATTTTGTGCTGAAATTATTTTTGTTTTTCTTGGCTGGGCACGATTAATTTTGTTCCGAAAATATAAGCCAGATGCAAAACTGTGTGCGTTCCGGTTGCCTGGTTTTGGCCGATATTGATTGGCGTCATTTAAGTGTGATGGGATATGTGATGGATGTGAACTTTCTTGATATTGGTTTCATTGCCCTGATTTTGGCATTTGCTATTTGGGGATGGCGGCAAAAACTGCTAATGCAAATAGTGGGATTTATTGGTCTCTTTATCGGCATTTTTTTGTCGATGGAATCACTTGAAATTGTCGCTCCGATTTTTGCGTCTATCAGCCTGGTTTCCGGTTCGACTGCAATCCTGATTTCTCTCATTACCGTATTTTTGATTGTGGTATATTTTTACCATTTTTTCTATAGATGGGCGCACAAGCGTGCTAAAATGAAAATCCCCGCGTTTTTGGAAAATGGCGGTGGCTTGCTTTTCGGCGTATTAAGTTCCGTTTTGATTGCATGCATGTTGAGCATATCCATGGCGTTGCTGCCTCTCGGCGGTACACTACAAGCGCAGATGGATGGTGCTAAAGTTCGCTCACATATCGAATCTGCGGGCATTGGAATTTATGATTTTATCACCAAAAAAATTAACGGTAGTTTGACATTTATTCAATGTCTTGAGGCCGCTACGAAAGAGGTCGGAGTTGGGGAATTTGACGACAATTATATTGGACTCTTACTGGAATTGAATTCGAGCGAAGCGATAAAATGGAAGAGCACAGCGACAAAATAGAAAACCTCCACAAAGCAGCACTGGCGCTTGAACTCCCCAAAGTTCTCCACTCAATTTCCACCCGCGCTGTCACCTCAATGGCATCGCAAAACTTATTAAAACTTGAATTTTTAGACGATATCGAATCAATCCAGCAGGCGCTTGCACGCGTAACTGACCTGCGCAACCTCCTCGATTCCGGCGAAGATCTCAACCTGGAATATTTCGAAGACCTGGGTAGTGTATTTGAAGTTTTGCGGGTTGAAGGGGCAACCGTTGCTATTGAAAAACTCATTGGCCTGGGTAAATTAGCCCGAAATGGTCGGATTGTTTTAGGTTTTTTACGTTCTCAGCGTGAAAAATGTCCACATCTCTGGGAAATTGCCCACAATCTGCAGCCGGTTCAAGAGCTTGAGAACGCAATTCAAAAATCTATCGATCCCGCTACATTTGAAGTGCTTGATTCCGCCAGCCCTGAATTAAAAAAAATACGCCGGGAAATAAACGCAGCCCAACAGCGCGTCCGGCAGAAATTGGAAAATATTCTCAAGAGCAGCAGCGCAAAAGATATGCTGCGCGATCAACTGATATCGATGCGCGAAGGACGGCACGTTCTCATGGTCAAGGATGAATACCGCCGTAAAATCAAAGGAATTGTGCACGATCAATCGGCTACGGGACAGACATTTTTTATCGAACCTGTCGAAATAGTTGAACTCAATAATTCGGTGCGCCAGTTTGAAGCGAATGAACGTGCTGAAATCGAAAGAATTATTGCACAAATATGCGAAATTGTGCGTGTTCATCTCGACGCGCTGCGTGTAAACTATGACTGCCTGATTTTATTGGATGAAATTCGGGCCTCCGCTCTTTATTCACGGGATTTTCTCTGTAATGCGTGCCGGATGAGTGAATCTGGCGAAATAAAGCTCGAATTTGCCCGCCATCCGCTTTTATTAGAAAAAATGAAAAAACAGGATGCAGTCATTCCACTATCCCTTGCTTTGGGGCGCTCATTTAAAACGTTGGTCATCACCGGCCCGAACTCCGGCGGAAAAACTGTGGCGATGAAAACGGTCGGCCTGGCCGTGCTGATGACGCGGCTCGGATTGCATATTCCCGCGAGCGCAGATTCTGAAATAGGAATCATTGGCAGGATGTTCGTCGATATTGGCGATGAACAATCGATTGAAGACGATCTTTCCACCTTCACTTCCCACATGCTGCGGTTGCGCACAATGTTGGCGGATGCCCAAAAAAGCGATCTCATCCTCATCGATGAAATGGGCTCCGGCACAGACCCCGATGAAGGAACAGCTCTGGCCCTGGCCTCGCTGCTCGCCTTGACAAAACGCGGCGTGCTGTCCATTGTTACGACCCACCACGGCGCTTTGAAGGAATTTGCCCACGATACCGCCGATGTTGAAAATGGCAGTATGGTTTTTGATATTGACACGCTGCAGCCAACTTACCGGTTTCGGCTTGGGGTTCCAGGCTCGAGTTATGCGTTTGAGATCGCAACACGCGTTGGATTAAAACCTGATGTCATTGATCAGGCTCGCGCGCTTGTGGGTTCAGAAAAGGGGCGTGTTGAAAAACTCATCGCCGATCTTGAAAATAAATTGCATGCCCAGGAAACATTGTTGCACAAAAATCAGTTGGATGAAACACGCCTGCAAGGCATGATGAAGCTATACGCTGAACGGGCCGATGAGCTGAAGAAAAACAAGCGTACTTTGCAGGCAAAAGCAATTGCCGAATCGGAAGAATTGCTGCAACAAACGAACGCCACTATCGAATCGACCATTCGATTAATTAAAGAAAATCAGGCTTCCTCAGAAGCGATCCGCGAGGCGAAAAAGCAATTAAATGAACAGAGATCGGTGCTCGCCATAAAAAAGGCGGGCCTGCAAAAAGAGAAAACCGGGAAACAGGCAAAACATATTAAAATAGATGAAATTTCTCCGGGCCAGACCGCTTTGTGGAAATCGCAACAGATTGTTGTCTCTATTCTTGAAAAAGCGGATTCTGAAAACAGAGTTGTAATTCAAGCAGGCAGCATGCGATTGAAAGTTGCAGTTACAGAACTTGAATTTTCGAAGAAAAAGCAAAAGAAGCAACGGGTCACCGCACACTATCAAAATCCAAAACCGGTCATGCAAGAGCTGGATTTGCGCGGTAAACGTGCGGACGAAGCCATCAGCGAGGCGGATCGGTTTATCAGCGAAGCGATTGTTCAGGCATGGGATGAAGTGCGGCTTGTGCATGGAAAGGGCACGGGGGCCTTGCGAAAAGCCCTCGCCGAATTTCTACAGAGCCACCCCAATGTCCGTGATTTTGGCCCGGCTGCGCTTGGCCAGGGCGATGTCGGTGTTACGTGTGTCCGGTTTCAGTGATTTTTTTCATATAAATATTTATGCCAACCAAATTTACTTGTTAAAAACGCTTCAAATTTTAATAGGTCGAAAAATATATCATGGCAGAAGAAATACACTCCCTCGATGATTTGCTAACAGTGGCCATCCATGCGGCTCAGCTTGGTGGCGAAGTCCTGCAAACTCATCTTTCGCGGGTGAAATATTATGAGATCAACCAAAAAGGTGAGTTTGATTTTGCCACCCGAGTTGACCGCGCAGCCGAACGTGTAATTATCGATTTTGTTCTTGAAAAATTTCCTGACCATCAAATATTGGCTGAAGAAGGCGGCGCACTCGGCGGCGAGGCCCCCTACAAATGGATAATCGATCCCCTTGACGGCACGACAAATTATCTGCATGATGTGCGGGCGTTTGCCGTTTCTATTGCTGTGATGTTGAACAATGAACCGGTTGTGGGCGTCGTTTTTGATCCCATGCGCCCGGAATTATTTACAGCAACGAAAGGTGGCGGCGCCTTTCTCAACGGCAGCAAAATCAATGTATCAAGTAATGAAATATTAGGCCAGTGTTTGCTGGCCACAGGTTTTCCTTTCCGCTGCAAGGACAAAATTGATCCCTATCTCGAAAGTTTCAAGCGATTTTTTGAGCGGACAAGTGGTATTCGGCGTATCGGATCGGCGGCGCTGGATTTGGCCTATGTGGCAGCCGGGCGTTTCGACGGGTTCTGGGAGCTGGATTTGAAAGAATGGGATATCGCCGCCGGTGTTTTGCTGATTATTGAGGCGGGCGGACACGTGACCGGATTTCATGCGGATGAAAATTTTTGGGAAACAGGAAATATCGTTGGCTCCAATAAATTTATACATGATTTTTTAATATACGAATTGAGCGAACTTTTTCCGGCAACGGATGAAATTTAATGGCATGGTGGCGGATAATTTTCAGTGTGGCCGGGTTGACGGCTCTGGGCTTCTTCGCCGCTTCGGATCCGCCAGCGACATCGATAGCAGCGATTAATCTCAATCCACAAAAATTTATCGGCAATTCCGTTACTATTTACGTCGAGACGCGAATCGACAGCATTGCTCACGACAAATTCCGCGTGCATGAAGGAAGTCATCGAATTTGGGTCCGCGGGCGGGTGGATGCGGCCTCGAGGGGACAAAATGTAAGCCTTGATGGCGTTGTTTTAGCGGATACAACAGTTCGTGCAAATAAAGTTGTCATTTACAAAGGACGCCGTTGGACAATAGTGATTTCCATCGTTGCCGTTCTGTTGCTCTTTTTTATCGGCATCGATGTTTTATCTTGGGGCAAAAATGCCATGCAGGTAAATGACCATGCCTGATTTAATTTCACACATCGCGACTGGCTACTTATTTTTTCCCAGTTTTAATCACCGGGCCTGGTTTGGCCTCTTTGTCATCGGAGTTTGCCTGCCCGATTTGGCAACGCGCCCGTTTTATATTCTTTTCCCTGATTTATTTTGGTATGTGATGCCAATGCACACGCCGGTCGGCATTGTGCTGCTTGCTCTCGGCTTGTCGGGACTGTTTGTCGCAGGACAGCGTAATCAGGTTTTTATGCTTTTAATGGCCGGAAGCGCGCTTCATTTGTTTATCGATTTATGGCAAAAACATGTGCATGGTGGTTACACAATCTTCTTTCCATTTTCATGGGATATTTATGAATTTGGATATATCTGGCCGCATGAAACTTTATATTTTCTCCCACTATGGTTGTCGATTGCTGTTTTGATTATTCTGTGGCAAAAGCGAAAGAATAAAATTTAATGAAAACAAAACTTTATCAGCTTCGAGCGCAATTCAAATCTTTCCTGTTTATTGCCGCACTTCTGCTTGTCGTGGGCGCCCTGTTTTATACACAAAAACTCGTGGACGATTTGCGGCAGGAAGCCCGGGGTATTCTTGAATTTTATGTGCAATTTTACGAACAGGCTGTATCCTCGCCCAACGATGAAAATCTTAATTTCATTTTTGAGGAAATCATTAAACGCACCAATTTCCCGATAATATTAACGGATCAAAACGGTGTGCCCAACGGCTGGAAAGGGTTGGCCATTTCCAGTGACGATCAGTCCCCTGAAAACATGGCTCGTGTTAAAAAAATTGCTGACGCCATGAAAAGTGAGATCGATCCGCTGCCATTGAAATATGAAGATTATATTTTGGGATATTTGATTTACGGGGATTCAAAATCTGTACAGGAATTGCAGTGGTTGCCATATTTCGAGCTGGGCGCGGTCACCCTTTTTATTTTAATCGGATTTTTCGGCTTCAACAGTATTCGCCGTAGTGAGCAGCAATTTATCTGGGTTGGTATGGCCAAAGAAACCGCGCACCAGCTCGGGACACCGATATCCTCTTTGATGGGCTGGTCGGCTTTGCTGAAAGATAAATGTGAGGAACACCCAGATAAAATAAAAATTCTCGATGAGATCGGGCAGGATATTCAGCGACTTGAAACGGCGGCACATCGTTTCTCTCAGATCGGATCGCAGCCGGACATAAAACCGGAAAACATCGATGAAATCATTGCCGAGGTCGTGCACTATTACAACCGCCGCTTGCCGCAGATGCAGAAAAAAGTTGAATTGCACACCGAGTCGACCATCATCGAAAAAGTGCCGCTCAATGCCAATTTATTTCAGTGGGTGTTGGAGAATCTGGTGAAAAATGCGCTCGATGCCATTGGCAATAAAAAGGGGAATGTTACCATTGTTGCGAAACCTGCAGAGGGGAAGTATCCTGTCATCATCGACGTGATTGACGATGGTAAAGGCATGGATTCAAAAACGAGGAAAAATATTTTTCGGCCGGGTTTCAGTACCAAAAAAAGGGGCTGGGGTTTGGGTTTAAATTTAGCAAAACGCATCGTTGAAGAATATCATGATGGAAAATTGAGCCTAAAAGAATCGCAGCCGGGTGAGGGGGCGACCTTTCGGATTCAGCTTTGATGTTTTTGAGAGCTCAGGAAAATAAACACGGATTCTAACTTGATTAATTCATCTGGTTTTGCCACAAAGGCTCTAAAAGAGAAATAAACAATATATTGTCTTATTGATGATTTTAAAATAAAGTTTCATATTAACAATTTTACAGTACCGTGCTTAAATATTGTTTTTTAGAATTTTGAGCCTTGGTGGCATAAGAGTTTTTCAGGCTAAATGTAAGCACTTTTGAGATCGAACCCGTGTTTTCACATCTATTAATCAATTTCCAAATTTACTTCCCCCAATTGGCCTTCCGTTGCAGCCACAGAAACCGCTACCGATGAATCACCAGTTATGTTTGTCACAGTGCGCATCATGTCGAGAATTCGGTCAACGCCAAGGATGAGTGCGATTCCCGCACTGGGCACATGGATCGCTTCAAGAATGATGACCAGCATAATTATTCCGGCTCCCGGAACAGCCGCCGTGCCGATGGAGGCGAGAACAGCCGTCAGAATAATCGTCAATTGGTCGCCAATGCCTAAACTCATGCCGAGAGCCTGGGAGATAAAAACGGCTGCGACAGCCTGGTAAAGTGCGGTGCCATCCATGTTTATCGTTGCCCCCAGCGGCAAAACAAAAGACGAAACCTCTTCGGAAACCCCGAGATTCTGTTCGCAGCGCTCCATCGTGACTGGTAGGGTCGCACCGCTGGAGCTTGTCGAAAAGGCGAGCAACTGAGCTGGAGCGATGCCCTTGAAAAAGTCGATCACCGACATTTTGGAAAATATTTTCAACAGGCTGGGATATGTCACCAATGTTTGAATTAGCAGCCCGAAAATCACGACGATACAATAAAAACCAAGCGCACTCAAAAGCTCGATGACCTGCGAAATATTGTCTTTCGCAATGGCGTTGATGGTATCCGCGATGAGAGCAAACACACCGTAGGGCGCCATAAGCATAATATTATCAACAATTTTTATGATAACATCATTAAGCCCTTCAAAAAACCCCAGAAAAACTTTTGTTTGTTTTGCCGGTAGCTGGACAATGCCGATGCCAAGAAAAATAGCAAAAAATACGACCTGCAGCATGTTGCGGTTGCTGGCAGCTGACCCGAAAAAGTTGCTGGGAACCATATCGACCAGCGGCTGCAATGGCCCGCGTTCTTTCACCGCTTCAGCCGTGGATGCCTTGAGCTCAACATCCTGCTGGTAAGTCTGTTGCAGCTTATCACGCATTTCTTCAGGAATATTATCACCAGGCCGCGCGAAGTTGACAACCACCAGCCCGATTGTCACAGCGATGGCCGTTGTCGTGAGATAAATGGCAATGGTTTTCCCGCCGATACGCGACAGCTTTTTCAGGTCTGATAAAGAAGCCACCCCGGTCACCAATGAGCCGAGAACCAGCGGGATGGCAATCAATTTCAACAAGTTTATAAATATTGTTCCAAATGGCGCAATCCAGGCGTTGGTAAAGGCGCCCCAGCCGCTCATGGCAGCGACGATTCCGTAAATCAGCCCCAAAACCATACCGATTATAATTTTCCAATGCAGTTTCAATTTCATGAAAATTCTCCTCAATCACCGCGAAATGTGAATTGATTAAAGTCCGTTCGACCGTTTGCAGGAATGTGTTTGTCTAAGTTGAATAAAATAATAACTATAGCATCAATCGCAAATACTTTCGAACAAGCTGACGATTGCCAGGCTATTCTGCGGAGGGGAGTAAATACTTCTTCAGGAACTGGACCTGATTTGACAGATGGTCTTTCCAAAACTTCTGTGTGTGGCCGCCGGTTGCTTCGGTATAGCTGATTTCTACTTCATGTACGGCAGCCGAATCCCGGTATGCACGATTCACAGCCAAGGCAAAATCATCCGTACCGCAAGCAATAATTATCCCCTTTTTTTGTCCTTTTAACCGTGACAGTAAATTGATACTGCTGTGCGTTTTCCATCGATGCGGAAAATCCTTAAACGGGCCGAGTCTTTTGGCAATATTCCAGCTGAGCGGAAAGACGCGCAAATCCAAAATACCGCTCATACTTCCCGCTGCCACAAAGCTGTCAGGATACAACGAAATAAATCGCAAAGCGCCGTGCCCCCCCATGCTCAAGCCTGTTATCGCGCGACCCTGCGCTCCAAGTGTGCGATAACTTGTGTCGATGTGGGTTATAACTTCCTGAATTATATGCCTTTCGTAGTATAATTTCGACGATTCGAAGAGCGAATCAAAATACCATGAATCGTATCCCGCATCCGGGCAAACGAAGATAACCTGTGTGTTATTGGCTATTTTTTTTAAATCGGCAATTCTCGGCCATTGTGCATGATCACCACCGAAACCATGCAGAAGAATAATAACCGGGTATCTTTTATTTTCTACATCAGGGGATTTATAATATTCTTCGGGCAGGATTACAGATGTGGGAATGAGCAGTTGCATTTCCCGAGAGCGAACATATTCGAGGCGTTTTTGTCCCTTGGCAAAATTTTCTAATTTTTCGCAGTTGGGAAAAAGAAAAGAAGAAAGAAAAAGGAGAATGAAAAACAGCCTGGTTCGATCCATAAAACGAAACTTGTAATTTTAAAGAGGGTAAAGTGTCGCTGGCGTTAATTCCTGCATAATTTTTATCAAAAAATCTTTTCAAAATGGATTGCACAATTAGCCGAAAAGTAGAAAAATTATCAGGCAACCTTTTCAGCTTCGATTGTATCAAAGGAATCGATTACTGTTTTAATGCACAGTAACATTGTTCCTTTCGCTTCATCGCCAATATAAACAGAATCATCATCATCTTCGATTATTGCTTCAACGACGTAGCGTAAAATCTCGGATTGGTTATAATTTTCGATCAAGACACCGACGGTGTTAAGGAACTCTTCTTCCGGCTCACCTTCGAGGTATTCGAGCATTTGAATATTGCGGTCTTCAGCAGCTTCCAGAGTTTCATTGGTTACGGCGGGTAACGGCCCCGAAAGTTGCGTCATTATTTTCCAAACAACCATCCCCAAATATATCAAAAGTTCACGTTCATCCTTTGAAAGCATGTCCTCACCAGCGGTCATCAGGTAAGCGACAATGAGCGGGTGCTCCTTCGTCATCTGATTCACCAGAATCATACTCTCATCGATGGTGAGGTAATTCATTGATTCCCATATCTGTTCAATCGTATCATTATCAATATGTTGCATTTAATCCTCTATATTATTCAAATTAATACTGCGATTGTCGATTTGTTTCTCACTCGATGCTCTATTTATCGTACAGTTTTCCGTTTATCCGGTGGCAGTTACATAATTTTAAAGATGGTGAAGTATTTTTTTTGATTATTCTGCAAGCGCGGGGTGTCGGAAAATTTTCTTGTCGACAGCGCGGGTTGAAAGGCTGTGAGAGTTTATGGCTGGAGGCGCAAAATATCAGGGGTGAAAGCCCTCCGAAAAATGCGTATAGACCCGCCTGTTAACAGCAGCTTCAATAACTGCAAAATGAACTTAAAGTTCAAGTAAAGAAGAACGAAACTTGAAAAAAAGGAGAATGGAAGCCCTTTTCGGTGCGATATGATTAAATAAGAGGAAAAAATTCGCCCTTTGCATGGCCCCTGATGGAAATAGCATAAAAAAAGCCGCCTTTAAAAGTTCAAAAGCGGCGTAAAACGAATGTAAAATTATCTTATTTTAAATCAGCAATTGAATTGATAATCTTACCGGCAATTCCATACTCAATTGCTTCTTCAGCAGACATCCAGTAATTTCTGTCCGTATCCTTTTTCACTTTTTCCAGTGGTTGTCCGGTCTCTTTGGCGATAATTTCGTTCAACCGCTGCCGCATTTTGACGATTTCCTGAGCTTCAATATCGATATCCGTGGCCTGTCCCCCAACACCGCCCATCGGTTGGTGAATCAGAAATCGCGTGTTTGGCAAACTCAAACGGTCCTTTTTCGGCACGGATAAATATATATGCGTTCCGGCGCTGGCAACCCACCCGGTTCCAACGATGCGCACCCGTGGTTTGATAAAACGAATCATATCATGAATTGTATCACCCGATTCAACGTGACCACCTTGAGAATTGAGGTAAATCGTGATCGGATCGTCTGAATCTGCGGCCAACGCTGTCAGCATCATCATCGTTTCTTTGGCAACTTTCTGATTGATCTCACCACATAAAAATACGGCTCGCGCTTCAAAGAGCTTTTCAGAAATCGATTTGTTCTTTTTAATATCATCCTTGTTATTGTTTTCTTTTTCCTCGGCATCGAAGAAATACATAGAAACTCCTTGGTTTTTTATCCTAAAGTGGCGCGAAAGATATATTGTCAAATTTCGACTTAAAAATTAAAAGAATAAGTGATTAATATACAAAAATATGAGTTGCCTGCAGATGGCAAGTTTTTGTAATATTCGAATTGGGATAAATGGTGCTGATTTATCCGGATATAATTTCCCGGCCTACTTTTCTTCAGCAACAAAGTCCGGTGGCAGCATCGAGCCCTCGCCGAAGAAGTATTTTTCCATCTCCTGATCGAGAAATTGCTGTGCTTTGGGGTCTGCCAAATTCATTCGGTACTCATTAATGATCATCACCTGGTGGGTGATCCACATCTGCCACGCTTCTTTTGAGACATTTTCAAAAATTCGTTGACCGAGTTCACCCGGCTGTGGCGGCTCCGCAAGGCTTTCACCCTCTTTGCCTAATTTTACACAAAAAACTGTACTTGCCATTTTTTCCTCATTTTGCTCAATTCGGTCGAATAAAGTTTGCCAATGTATTTATTTCAATTCTTAGTTTCAAGGCTTATTTCCGTTAAGAATTGACAAATTTTTCGATTTGATAAAAAAATGATTTGGCGTTTGCAAACACTAAATCACCGCTAAAAATTCCTGCTTATTGAATTTCAAATTTCACTCTTATTATTAGCCTTATCGTGAATTATGAAGATTGAGAAATCGAGCTTCCTTCCTTTAAAATTTCCTAATCCTGAAAAATGATCGATGAGGCGGGTCCACTCTGAATACAAGATGGTAAAATAAGTTCAAACCTGTGTTGAAAAATTAACATATTTACTGTTTCTGTCGAAAACTAATAGAGATAAATGCGATTTGAATATTATGAATATTCTTTGTGCGTGCGCGAAATGTGATGGAGTTTTTGATGATCCAACGGCTAATGTTAGATAAATATGTGCTACTTAATATGCTTCCTCTCTTATTTTTTCTTTTCCCGGTAACCAATTTACAGGCAGAAAAAGAGAAGGAAACCAATAAAATTACCAGCGCTGATTCAAGTGAAATTATGCGCCTCCAGCCTGCAAACTTATCTGCATTTGAATGTTCGTTACAGATTCTCTCGCCTGAAAACAGAACTTTGACATGCGCTGACAGCATTAAAGTTGTCGTAAAATCGTTTGTCCAGGGTGGCATTGCTCCTTACTCTGCACAATGCACGATAAATGGCAAGAGTGTACTTTTACAACAGGATACGCTGAAATCATTTATCCCATTGCTCGCTGGTGAAAATCTCATTGGAATTCATTGCATTTTTACTGATGATGCTGGAAATGTCAGTCAGTGCGCAGATACGGTTGTGGTAGAAAAATGTGGACCATTAACAGGTTCGGCAAAAATTATTTCACCGCAGGAGAATGCGTTTATCTGTGATGACAGCGTCGATGTGGTTGTTGTTGGTTTTGCCAGCGGCGGCGTACCTGAAATTATCACAGAATGTTACATTAACGGATTCCCGGCCCGGGTAGATGGTGATACTTTACGCGCAAGGATTGTGATGAACGGTGCAGTTCCGCTCATTGGCACAACTTGTATTTTTACCGACGCTGAAGGCAATGAAGCCGAAGCAACGGATATTATCTTTGTCAATAACTGCGATCCGCTAACCAGTTCCGTCGCTATTCTGTCGCCGCTGCCCCAGAGCTTGGTTTGCGGTGAAAATGTTGAGGTTTTGGTTCTTGTTCAATCTTCCGGTGGCGTGGGACCGGTAACTAAAGAATGCACTATAAATGGCAGCGAAATTGTTTTCTCGGGCGATACATTGCGAGCCACTGTCCCGATAGTATCGGATGAAACCTTCATCGGTGTGCACTGCATTTTTACCGATTCCCTTGGAAATATCCACCAGAGTGCAGACACTGTTTCAGTCCAAATTTGTCCGCCCTTGGAAGCTGATTTTACTATTTTAACCCCTGAAAACCGGGAAGTAATCTGTGGTGACAGCGTGCTTGTCACCGCAGTTCATAACGTGCAGGGTGGGTTGGCGCCTTACTCATTTCATGCCACAATCAACGATTTCCCCGCAATCGTCTCCGGCGACACAATTCGAGCTCAGGTGCCTATATTGGCAGATACAACATTCATCGGAGTATACAGCCAAATCAGCGATGCAGCGGGCAATTTAACCCATTTCGTAGATACGTTGTATATTGAAAAATGTGAGGCGCTGCAGAGCCAAATAGAAATAATCTGGCCCTACGATGATGCCTCCATCTGTCTGGACAGCATTGAAGTTGTGGCTGTTGTCGAAGTCTCGGGTGGCGTCGCTCCTTTTCAGGTTGAAGGGGCAATAAATGGGGTGCCGGCACTAATTACCGGTGACACGTTGCGGGCAAAAATACCTTTGAGCTGGGAGTCGACCCTGATCGCAGCCTACGCGGCATTTACTGATGCAGGCGGCAAACAATCTTTTTGCTCCGATGTCTCCACGGTGCAAAAATGTGATAATTTTAAGTCCGCAGTGACAATTCACTCTCCGGCAGCCGGCGACTCAGTGTGCGGTGATAGCATTAATGTGATTGCTTCCGTGGTGTTTGATGGTGGAACCCGCCCGATTTCTGCAACTGGCACAATCAATGGCATTCCGCTCAAAATGGAAAATGACAGCCTGCGCGCGGCAATTCCGTTGTTGCCTAACTCCACATTTATTGGATTGCATTCTGTTTTTACCGATGCAGACGGCAATATTATTCAAGCAGCAGACACTCTGACCGTTTTTGCCTGTGAGGAGAAAGAATTTCTCAGTTTTGCCGTTTTGCTATCGCCTGATACACAAAGTGAGATTTGTTCAGATTCAATTCAGGTTGTCGCACTTGCAAAATTTACGGGAGGCAGAGAGCCGGTTACTGCCGAATGCACAATTAATGGCCAAACAGCTATCTGGGTGGCAGATACAATTCGTGCTACAATACCGGTTTTTCCCGATCAAAATTTCGTTGCTGTGCATTGCATTTTTACAGAAACAGATGGGCAAATAACACAAGCAGCGGATACATCGTTCTTTTTTGGCTGCAATTCAGGCTCTTTTCAAGGCGAAGTCTCAATTCTTTACCCTAAAAGTGGCCAAGTTATCTGTGAAGATAGTCTGCAAGTTGTTGCCATTGCACGCTCGGACGGTGGCCTGGGAAACGTTGTAAATAACTGCACAATCAATGGCATTCCGGCAGTTGTAAAAAATGATACCGTATTTGCAACGATCGCCAGGCAAAATGGGAAATCGACATTTTTGGGCGTGTTTTGCCAGTTTACCGACGCGATTGGCAATATAACACAGGCAGCCGATACAACGACTGTTTTCGGTTGCGAAGGCGAAGTTTTCCGCGGCAGTGTTGCGATTTTTTCCCCATTCGACGGAGCAACTTTTTGTAAAGATAGTGTCAAACTTAAAGCTGTTATAAACTGGACCGGTGCAGTGGAGCCGGTCAAAGTGCAATGCACGATTAACGGGGTGCCAGTTGCTGTTTCCGGGGACACCATTAATTATCCTGTGGCACTGCCTATGGATCGGAATCTATTTGGAATTCACTGCATTTTCACCGATGCGGAAGGGCAAATAACCCAAAGCGCGGACACGGTTACTGTTTTCCGCTGTGACGAGGGATTTAAAGGATTTGTAAATCTCCTTTCCCCTGAAAGCGGTGAGATTTTTAGTGCAGACAGTATCCTGGTGAAGGCAAAGTTGGGCTGGCGGGGTGGAGGAGATTTCGTTTCCGTGAACACAAAAATAAATGGGCGGCCGACAAATATCCTCGGGGATATCGTGCAGGCGTGGGTGCCGCTATTTCCCGGGGCTAATTTTATTGGCGTACACGCACTTTTTACAGACGGCGATGGAAATATCACACAAGCCGCAGATACGGCAACAGTGTTTCAGCAGGAATCGGCGTGCAACATCGCCATATTATCTCCAATAGACAGCAGCATGATTTGTCATTACGATTCAGTGGATGTGATTATTTTTTCTGAAGTAATTGGATCAAATGCGTCAACTCAACTGCGGTATACGGTAAACGGTCAATCCCGGGTTGCACCCGTCGGGGAATTCACAATTCGAACTGCAATGCGGCCGGGCTGGTTACCAATTGTGGCGAAATGTGAAATTGCTTCGGGCACGGGTATAAATACTGCCAGCATGGATTCGATTGTTGTGTTTTTCGATAAAACACCACCACTGGCGGAAATAAATTTCGACAACCTGCCTGAAATTTCAGGCAGGGTTTGGGATGATGAAAGCGGTCTTGACTGGGTGAAAATGGTCAGCATTAATAATCGCATCGTAGAGTTTGATGATTTTCAACCGGGCGATAAGAGAATTAATTTCACCAGCATGCCCATCGACATGAATAAACCCAGCTCATTTACTTTCAAAGTTAAAAACATGGCTGGCTGTTTTGAGGAAGTTGATCCCATTTATCTGCAACTGGCGCCGCAAGGTGAAACTCTTTTCTATAGTTTCAAACTTCCGCCGCAAGATCGCTACATGCGCATTGAAAATTTGGGTGTTGAGCGCATAACTTTGGTGATCAATGACCAGCCGGTCCATTTGCTGACAGATATAAATAAAAATTACGGCGCCGGTACCGTCTATCGCCTGCCACAGTTTGGCCGTCTGGCGATCGATATTCACCGATTCCTTGGCAGTGATTCCAGTAATTTTGAGCTCATTTGTGATGGCCCCCGTGGCGCCGTTGCTGATTTTCTCATTGCCGATCGGGAGACGGACAATGTGATCACTGAAATCAAGGAAAACCATTTTCCCGATGTTTTAGTTGCGACCGATTTTGCCCTTGGTCAAAATTATCCCAACCCGTTTAATGCCGAAACTGTGATAGAATATGCACTTCCGGAAAATGCACAAGTGACGCTGCGGATTTTTAATGTTCTCGGCCAGGAAATTATCACTTTGGTCGATGATTTTCAAGCTGCCGGAATTCATCGGGCACGATGGAATGGCATCAATCTATTTGGCCGTGTTGCTGCCAGCGGAGTTTATATTTACAAAATGGATGTTAAAACCTCAAATCGCCAACGCTGGGAACAAACGAGAAAGTTGAACCTGCTGCGATAGTTTGAACCTGCCTTTAATCCAATGTCGCCGGGTTAATACCCGGTGACAAAATTTAGAATTGCATTTCTGCTGGGTGGCACCAGCCAGAAAATTTTCGGAGAAATCAGCATAAATCTTAGCGTATTTTCCTTGCAGAGCGCCCTCGATCTGAGACTAAAAGTGCCAAGATTTTGTGCGCATCGGTCTACTCGCCCGCTTAAAGGCATCGATTTAATTACTTGCGGAAATGAATTAAACTAACTATAATATTCAGGATTTGTCTACAATTCATTTCAAATAGTTGGTTTCTGATGAATTTTCGTACACGGCGATTACAAAAATTGGTCGGCTTATTTCTCTTTGCCATCGTATTATTCAACTACCCCTTATTATCTATTTTTAATAGAGATGCCGTAATAGCAGGAATCCCACTCCTGTTTTATTACATATTCACCGCATGGCTCTTGATTATAATATTTCTCTTCATTGTCATCGAACGCCCCAGCCTCGCACGGATGCCGAAAAGCACAGAAAAGCCGGGAGAATAAATGCTTCCCAACTGGCTTGTATTCATTATATCGCTTCTCTACTTGGGAATTCTATTTGCCATTGCCTATTATGCAGATTGGCGCGCCGACAATGACAAAAGCATCATCAACAATCCCTACATTTATGCACTTTCTCTGGCGGTTTACTGTACCGCCTGGACTTTCTATGGCAGTGTTGGCCGCGCCGCCAGTACCGGCTGGGGATTTCTGCCTGTTTATATCGGACCGACAATAATCGCTCCCTTGTGGCTGCTGGTGATCAGGAAAATTATCCGGATTTCCAAGCAGCAACATATCACCTCGATTGCAGATTTTATTTCCTCCCGTTACGGAAAAAGTACATTTTTAGGAGGGCTGGTTGCCATTATAGCGGTCGTTGGGATTATCCCTTATATCTCATTGCAGTTGAAAGCAATTTCCAGCAGTTATTCAATTCTGACAACGTTTATGAATAATTCAGTGGCAACGGCCAATTCTTCCAATAGTTTTTTTGAAGATACGGCATTTTATATCTCCATTTTGCTGGCCACTTTTGCCATATTGTTCGGCACACGCCATCTCGATGCCAGTGAGCGACACGAAGGACTCGTCGCCGCGATAGCTTTTGAATCGATTATTAAATTGGTGGCATTTTTATTTGTCGGGCTGTTTGTCACATATTTTCTTTACGGCGGTTTGGGTGATATTTTTTCACAAGCTCGCCGCTTGCCGGATTTTGAAAGATTTTTCACCATCAATCAAGCGTCTGGGGTAAATTGGGATGAATGGGTGTGGATCACCCTTCTTTCTCTGCTCGCTGTGATGTTTTTGCCGCGGCAATTTCACATGGCTGTCGTAGAAAATACCAACGAAAAACATATCGAAAAAGCTATCTGGCTGTTCCCGTTATATTTATTTTTAATCAATCTGTTCGTCTTGCCAATAGCAGTGGCGGGACTGTTGCATTTCCCGGGCAATACAGTGGATGCCGATACTTTTGTTCTCGCGCTGCCGTTGACAGAGGGACACCGCTGGATCGCACTTTTCGTGTTTATCGGCGGGCTTTCAGCCGCAACGAGCATGGTTATTGTTGCCACAATTTCGCTGAGTATTATGGTGAGCAACAATATAGTTATGCCAATTTTGTTGCGCGTGAAATCCATGCACATTTCGCGAATTAACGATTTGACCTGGATTTTGCTGATGATCCGCCGTGGCAGCATAATTGTACTCGTGCTCTGGGCTTATTTTTATTTTCGGGTGATTGCAGAATATTATACCCTGGTCTCAATCGGGCTGATTTCATTTACCGCAGCGGCTCAGTTTGCACCGGCAATTATCGGGGGAATATTTTGGCGCGGAGGGACACGCAATGGAGCTCTGGCCGGGCTCATCGCAGGATCGCTCGTTTGGGCATTTACGCTGCCCACACCTTTTGCAGCCGAGGCTGGCCTGTTACCAGACTCCATATTGACCGAAGGGTTGTTTGGGATTTCTCTCCTGCGGCCGTATCAGTTTCTCGGCCTCGAGGGTATGGATCCAATTTCCAGCAGCTTGTTTTGGAGCCTGCTTTTCAATATTGGCCTCTATGTAATCGTTTCTTTTTCAAGTCGGGCCTCGGTTCTTGAACACAGCCAGGCAGCGATGTTTGTCAAAGCTCCCTGGCATTCAGCCAATGATGGGCGCTATCAGCTTTGGCGCGGGACTTCTTCCATCGAGGTGCTCGAATCTTTACTGACGCGTTTTATCGGTGAGCAGAGCACAAAAAAGGCATTTTTTCAATATGCACAGGATCACAAAACCGACTGGGAAAAGCATAATGAAGTCGATCAGGATTTTATTTCGTACACAGAGCAACTTTTAACAGGCGCAATCGGCGCCGCTTCGGCGCGGGTTGTCATCGCCTCTGTGGTGAAAGAGGAGCCGTTTTCGGTTGAAGAAATGATGAATATTCTCAACGAAACACAACAGGCCATTTCGCAAAAGAAAGTTTTGGAAAAGAAATCTCAGGAATTGGAAAAGGCCACAGCCGATTTGATGAAAGCCAATACGCGGCTCCGGGAACTGGACAGATTAAAAGATGATTTCGTCGCCACAGTTACCCACGAATTGCGCACACCGCTTACCTCTGTACGGGCCTTTGCTGAAATTCTGCACGACAATCCTGATCTGCGCTCAGATCAAAAACATAATTTTTTAAACATTATCATAAAAGAAAGCGAGCGGCTTACCCGTCTGATAAATCAGGTTCTCGATTTGCAAAAAGTTGAATCGAAAACCATGGAATTAGAATTGACCGATGTCCAGATGGATAAAGTCGTGACTGAGGCATTTGAGGCATGCAGCCAGCTCGCGGAAGAACGTAAAGTGATTTGCAAAACCGATCTGCCACTGCATGTACCGCGCGTGCCCGCCGACCGTGACCGACTCATGCAAGTAATGCTCAACTTAATATCAAACGGGATAAAATTCTCAAAAGTGGGTGCGGGTAAAGTCGTCGTAAAAATAAAGGTGAAAAAAGAGCATTTGCAAATTGATGTCACCGATAACGGGATTGGAATCAATAAAAAAGATCAGCAGGTAATTTTCGAAAAATTCCGCCAAATTAACGATCCTGATTTGGGAAAACCGGCCGGCAGCGGTCTCGGTCTGACCATTACGCAGAAGATCATCGAATTTCATCAGGGAACGCTTTGGGTGAAAAGTGCTCCTGAAAAAGGATCGACTTTTTCATTCACTTTGCCAATAAACCGGCAGGAAGATAAAACAGTTGCATCAAACTGATGACACTGGCGACCCCCTTAAACTATAATGCAAAAAAAATGATGCCGTAAATAAATCTTTGGAGCAAAGATGTCAAAAAAAATTCTAATCGTGGATGATGAACCAAGTATCGTCATTTCACTTGAGTTTCTTATGGAACAAAAAGGATTCGCCTTGAAAGTTGCCAGGACGGGGGAAGAAGCCATGCAAATTATTCATGAGTTCATGCCAGACCTCGTTCTGCTGGACGTGATGTTGCCCAATAAAAATGGCTTCGAAATCTGCCAATACGTGCGATCAACCCCGGAACTTGCGGCGATGAAAATAATATTACTTACGGCAAAAGGGCGCAAACAGGATATCGAAAAAGGACTGGCAATCGGCGCTGACGCCTACATTACGAAACCATTTTCGACGAAAAATCTGGTGGAAACAGTTCAAAATATGCTGGAAAAATGAAAACAGCGAAGCGATTTTATCTGCAGTTTCTTGCAACCCTGCCCTCGGTCATAATTCTCCTGTTATTTGGAGTTGGATTTCTCTTCGTTTTAAACAGAATCTCCGATCAGCAAAGAGATGTTCTCTTCGCAATTGCACACAGCAATTTGGCTGTGTTAATTTTGACAGGTCTTATTATCATTGCTTTTCTCATAGCGTTGACGCATTCATTTCTCTCAAATTATCTGCTCCCCCTTCACGAAATAAAAGAAGAAATGCAGCTGATCGCCTCCGGCAATGTTAAACACCGGTTGCACCCGCGTGGCAGTGATCCGATAAATGATTTGATAAAAGTAATAAATCAGGCGGCAACAACATTTCAACAGATGCAAGCGAATATCTCGGAGAAAATTGAGCAGACAAATCAGCAGCACGAAAAAGAAAAAACGATTCTTGCCTCCCTCATCAGTCAGTTAGAATCGGGTGTCATTATATGTAATCTCGCAGGACTTATATTGCTCTATAACAAACAGGCGAGAATATTTCTGGCAGACAGCCAAGGCGATGGATTGGGTTTGGGGCGCTCGATTTTGGGGATTTTGGATAGTAAAATTATTTCGCACACATTGATGGATATCAAAGCCAAAATTTATAAGAATGCCAAAAATACCTCATCGGTATTTATTTACGTGGTTGGCGACGGCCGCACTGTGCGAATTCGCACCATACCGATATTTACACACGCGACAGATATGCAGGGATATATTCTCCTCATTCGGGATATTTCAGAACAAGTTCAGTCGCACGGACAGCAATTACAACTCATCACGCATTTGAGCGAGGGGTGCCGGGGAATCACTGCCAATATTCGGTCAGCCATCGAAACCATTCAGCAATTCCCGAAAATGGCAAGCCAAAAACGCGATGAATTGCACGCGGTAATCTTAAAAGATGTGCATGCTTTGAGTGCGCAAATCGAAAAAAATACAGGGAGCGAGCTGTTAAAATTGAAATCGCCCTGGCCATTGGATGATATTTTACTCACGGATGTCTTGCAAATTGTCCGGCGCATGGCCGAAGAGCAATCAACGCTTTCCATCGAGTTTGACGCTGAATCCTCCGCAGTCTGGGTAGCGGCGGACCTGCATTCTTTGGCTATGGCAATCTTGTTTTTGTTGGATAAAATAAAAAATTTAGCTGAAGTTGAATCGATTCGCATCGTACCGACGCGCAAAAATGAATTTGTAAATTTACAAATGACCTGGACGGGTTCAAGATTAGGTAAAGTTCAAGTTGAAAATTGGAATTCGGAACAATTGATTGGGCAGAGCAGCGCAATAAACCGCACACTCGAGGACGTGTTGACAGACCATCACGCCGTATTTTGGCTGCAGGAAAATCAGGAAAATGGCGAGAGCGGCCTGCATCTTTTGCTGCCGGTTTGTGAAGAACCCGTTCTACCGCCAGATCGTGAACCGGTGGATATTTTTAACGCGCCACCTCAGTTTTATGATTTTGACCTCTTCCATCAGGCGGGACAATCAGTCGAAACCGATGACCTGCCTTTGACAGCTTTAACTTACACAGTATTTGATACTGAAACCACCGGACTCGATCCTGCGGGCGGGGATGAAATGGTTTCAATCGGGGCAGTGCGAATTGTAAACGGGCGTTTATTGGCATCAGAAACATTTGATCAGCTTATCGATCCGGGATGTGAGCTTTCCGCAGAATCCATTCAGATTCATGGAATCACACCGGATTTGCTGACCGGAAAACCGGAGGCAAAAGAGGTTTTGCCCCGTTTTGAGAAGTTTGCCAGAGGAACAATTCTGGTAGCCCACAACGCTGCATTTGACATGAAATTTTTGCAGTTAAAGGAAGAAGAGTGCGGAATTAAATTTGAAAATCCGATTCTCGATACTTTGCTGCTTTCCTCGATAATTCACACCAATCAGAAACACCATAATCTGGATGCGCTTTGCAAACGTTTTGATGTACAAAATATGGCGCGGCACAGTGCGCTGGGCGATGCATTGGCAACAGCGGAAGTCTTTCTAAATATCATTCCGTTATTGGAAAAAGGCGGGATCAAAACGTTAAAACAGGCGCGTGAGGCTTCAGCGAAAAATTTCTACAACAAGTTGAAATATTAAGGTGTTTGCTGTGATTTCACCGGTTAAATGCCGGTAAAATGCACGCTGAGTTTTGTTTGTAAATCCGCAGTCAGCGCAAAGATTTCCTTCAAAATTTTTTCTTCTATTTTATTGAGTTTTTTGGGGTTAACATAATTATCCGCTTTCGTCCCCTCGTGAATAATTGCTGCAGTGTGGCGGGAGAGACGCGTGTGCATCAAATAGTTGTACGCCTGCGATATTTCTTCAAATTGGACTTGAGAAATTACAGCGAGATCGCATAATTTTTCAAGACGTTCGATTGTATTCGTTTCTTCGACTGCATTTTCCAGCGCATAGATCCGGGAGAAGTCAACGATGGGGGTCATGGCTTTTTTTAAATCAAAGGAGTGGCGATGATCGCCTTTCGATTCCACAACAATGTTTCTGAAGAATCCGATTGGTGGTCGCATTTTCAGGCAATTCTGCGCAAGATGATAAAAAAACAATCCGGCCTCTTGCTCTTTCAACAGGTCTTGAAGATAATTTTTCAAATGGTTTGTCAAATTCAAATTTCCGGCTGTACTGCGAATATCAAAAAAAATAGTCGAATGCATGACCGCCCTGGGTTCCGGCGTTAAAATCCAATTTCTGAAATATTTTTTCCAGGTGCCAAGGGGCTGACACCACTTGGGATTTTGCGCCATGATATCGCCATTGCAATACTGGTAACCGCATTCGTCCAACCCGCCACAAACCTTTTCCGCCAGTTTCAGGAAATAATTCTGTACCGACCGCAGCTGTTTTTCCGGCACATCCTCAAAAATAATGGCATTATCCTGGTCGGTTTTCAGCGTCTGTTCCTTTCGTCCCTCGCTCCCAAGAATAACGAATGCAAAATGCACGGGAGGTGGTGGCATATCCTTTAAGGCCAATTCGAGGAGTTTTTCGAGAATATTGTCCGAGACAGAGGTAATTAGCCTGTTGATATTTTGGGTTCTCGCGTTGTCATTGAGAAGCCCTTTGACGATAAATGGCAACCGTTTCTGGCAGGTGCTGATTTCTTTCACTGAGGTTGCCTGGCGAACTTCACGGATCAATGAAACGGGGGAATGGCCTTGCGAGAGCAGCAGTCTTTCATTGTTCGTCACGCCGATAACATGACCTGCATCATCGATCACCGCAAGATGTTTCACATTTTTTTCGATCATCAACAAAATGGCTTCGAAAATGAGTGCGTCCTGCGGGATCGTGTACAGCGGACTCGACATAATTCGCGTCGCAGGATGTTTTACATCGAGTGCGGTGGCAACAACTTTTTCACGGAAATCCCTGTCTGTCACAATACCGATCACAGAATTATTGGTATCACAGACAAAAATGGAACTGTCCTTTCGTTCATTCAGTTTTTCGGCAGCCCCCTGAATGCTTTCATGAACATAACATTTGGCATAATTTTTATCACAGATGAGCTCAACTTGCTGATTGTAAATCGACAATGAATTGCTCTGATTTTCGTCGGCCAATTTTGAAATGGCAGCCCAATAGGATTTATTCGACATGCGTTTTCCAAATGCCTGTGCGAAAAAATCGGAAAAAGACACATTTGCATTGGCGATTTTAATGAATTTCTCTTTCGGTACCAGGAGAAACGTTGTCCGTTCGATCGTGCGAACAGTTCGAATGGCATAGCTGTTATTGCATAAAATTGAAATACCGCCAAAGGTGTCTCCCTCACCAAGAACGTCATGCAATTTTTTATCGTTTTCATTCTCGTAGAAAACTTCCAGGGCACCGGTTTCGATAATGTATAAATTTTTAATCTCGGATTTACCCTGGGTAAAAAGCAGTTTGTCCGCCGGTTCTCGTTTTACTGATATATGGCTGGTAAGCTCATTTAACTGTTCACTCGTGAGAAAACTGAAGGGCGCGATATTCCCCAATAAGTTACGTGTATTATTTTTAAGCATTTACTCAATCCGCATTTAAAGACGGGAAGTAGTTTTTTATATATAGTAAAAATCTAATTCTTTATGCAGAAAAGGTATATTTTTATTTTAATAATTGCAAGAATTCATGGACGAAATTGGAAGGATTTGTAAACGGAAGGAATTTAAAGATAAATTTCTTTCAGTGAGCGATTCTAAAATAACTTTGGGTGTTTGATATTCGGTCGTTCTCTTATGATTTGAACTGGTAAATATTTTAAAAATTTGAGCTAGTTTTTACTGAAATTAAGAACTTTTTTATGCCATAATGCCCAAAGTATGAGAATAAAATACAGGCCGATACCTACTGAAATGAGATAATATCCCAATAAATAGGGCTCGAGAATAAACCGGACCGCAAGCGTGAGAGCCAGGTAGATTACAGTGAAAATTATTGATTGTTTTCTATTCATGCGATACTTCATTTTCATTCCTTATGTATTGTGGGGCTTTTTAAAATATTTCATTTTGAAAAAAACAGGCGGGGTTTATGCAGTTCGCCAGAAATGTGGCATCGCCGGTTTCAAAGCGAAATTTTCTCTGGGCTTTCCCACTCCGGTTCGACTCGATTGCATAAACCATCCAAACCTGTTTTTAGCACAATTTTATTTTATTTATTTTATCGTGTATTCAGAATGAAATTTATTTGTTGAGAATACCAGAAATCTCGTTTAGTGTCGCCGGGTCATCAATCGTCGATGGGGTGGTATATTCCTGGCCATCGGCAATTTTGCGCATCACGTTGCGTAGAATTTTGCCCGATCTTGTTTTTGGCAACCGTTCTACGATCATGATTTTACGCAAGTAGGCAAAGGCACCGATCTTCTCCTTCACAATCGCAATCAACTCACCAATCAGTTTCTGCTCCTCCATATCAACTCCATCTTTGAGAACCACAAGACCAACCGGCACCTGCCCACGCAATACGTCACTTACGCCGATGACCGCGCATTCTGCAACAGCGTCATGCAAAGTAAGTAATTCCTCCATTTCACCCGTCGAAAGCCGATGTCCGGCTACATTTATGACATCGTCTGTCCGACCCATTATAAAAACAAAACCCTCCTCGTCGCGATAACCGCCGTCACCGGAGGTGTAGTAGCCCGGGAAGCGTGCGAGATAGGATTTCTCGAAGCGATCATCATCGTTATACAAGCTTGGCAGGCACCCGGGGGGCAGTGGCAATTTTACAACGATTTGTCCTTCTTCACCCGGGCCAACTTCTTTGCCGCCGGGATCGAGAACTCGCACGTCGTACCCGCAAACAGGGACAGATGCTGAGCCTGCTTTGACCGGCAATTCCTCGACGCCCATCATATTTGCCACCATCGGCCAGCCAGTCTCCGTTTGCCACCAGTGGTCGATCACCGGGATTTTAAGCAAATCCTGCAGCCAGTTTAAAGTTGGCGGATCGGTGCGCTCACCAGCCAAAAACAGGCAGCGTAGACTGGAAATATCGTAGTCATCCTTCAATTTGCCTTGCGGATCTTCCTTGCGGATGGCGCGAAATGCCGTCGGGGCAGTGAAAAATGTTTTCACTTTGTGTTCCGCAATTACATGCCAGAATTTTCCGGCATCCGGAGTTTTAACTGGTTTTCCTTCAAACAAAATCGTCGTACAGCCGGTGAGCAATGGCGCGTAAACGATGTAAGAATGGCCAACAACCCAGCCTACATCCGAAGCGGCCCAGTAGACTTCGCCCGGTTTTGTGTTGTAAATCGCATCCATGCTGTATTTTAGCGCTACAGCGTGACCACCATTATCCCGGACTATACCTTTTGGAAGGCCAGTTGTTCCGGAGGTATATAAAATGTAGAGAGGGTCTGTGGCATCAACAGGCACAAAATCAGCCGCGGTGGCATGGCGAATAGCCTGCACCCAGTCATGATCCCGGTTTGTCATATTTTCGACTTCGAGTTCGGGGCGGTTTAAAATAACACAATGTTCCGGTTTGTATTTCGCCAGCTTAATGGCTTCATCAAGCAACGGTTTGTAGGGGATTTTACGGTTGATTTCGATCCCACAACTTGCCGAGACCACAACTTTCGGTTGGGCATCATCAATGCGGATGGCTAATTCATGGGAAGCAAAACCGCCGAAAACCACCGAGTGAATCGCTCCGAGCCGGGCACAGGCGAGCATGGCGATAACTGCCTCAGGCACCATCGGCATGTAGATAATAACACGATCACCTTTCGTTACACCGAGACCTGCTAATACACCTGCAAATAATGCGGTCTGGTCACGGAGTTCTGTGTATGTGAGTTTTTTTACATTCCCGGTTACGGGAGAATCATAGATGAGGGCGACCTGTTCTCCGCGGCCATTTTCTATGTGATAATCCGTACAAAGGTAGCAGGTATTTAGCTTTCCTCCCTCAAACCAGCGGTAATGCCCTCTTTGGTTCTGCGATAATATTTTTTGCGGGCTTTCAAACCAGGCGATCCTGTCAGCCTGATCCGCCCAAAATTTTTCTGGAGAAGCCAAAAATTGTGCGTAGTGATCTCTGTAATTCATGAATTGCCCTCTCAAATGGAACACGATTTTGACAAGACGGGATTCACTGGATTTTTTTAATTATTCGGGCCGTCCCGTTAATCCTGTCTAATAATAATTTCATAGTTAGTCACAAAGTTGTCAATCCCGGGAATAACAGTTACACCTTATTTATTGAAACCTGGATTGATAGGTTCCAAAAAGTCATCAATATGCGCTCATCCAAAAATAATGATTTTATTGCCGCTGATCAACCAGGTTTGTGACAACGCCGGGATCAGCCAATGTTGAAATATCTCCGAGTTGATCCACATTCCCTTCTGCAATTTTCCGTAATATCCGGCGCATAATCTTGCCAGATCGTGTTTTTGGAAGGGCTGGTGTGAATTGAATTTTATCGGGCTTCGCGTGCGGACCAATCAGTTTTCTCACCGTATTTTCAATGGCCGTAATTGTTGTATCATCCGCATCTACGCCTGTCATCATAGTTACGAAGGCATAAATTCCCTGCCCTTTAATATCATGTGGGAAACCAACAACAGCCGCTTCTGCGACGCCATCTGTCCGGCCGATCGCTCCTTCTACTTCTGCTGTCCCGATGCGGTGCCCGGAAATATTTAATACATCATCGACACGGCCGGTAATCCAGTAGTAACCATCTTCATCACGGCGTGCGCCATCTCCGGTGAAATAATAACCTGGAAAGCGCGCAAAATATGTTTGGATAAAGCGGTCATGATCGCCATAAACTGTGCGCATTAAACTTGGCCAGGCTGCCTTTATAGCCAAATATCCTTGCGCGGCACCTTCCAGTTCGTTTCCTTGTTCGTCAAGAATAACCGGTAGTACACCGAAAAAGGGGATCGTTGCGGAGCCTGGTTTGGTTGCTGTCACACCCGGAAGCGGGGTGATCAAAATGCCGCCGGTTTCCGTTTGCCACCAGGTATCCACGATGGGGCAACGTTTTTTTCCGATCACTTCGTTGTACCAGGTCCAGTCCGCTTCTTTTATTGGCTCGCCCACAGTGCCAAGCAGTTGCAGCGAAGACAAATCATATTTTTCCGGCCAGGACGTTCCTTCCTTCATCAGCGCTCGAATAGCTGTTGGCGCAGTGTACAATATATTAACTTTATGTTTTTCAACGATTTTCCAAAATCTACCATAATCGGGATAATTGGGAACACCTTCGTACATCATAGTGATAGCGCGGTTGGCTAAAGGACCGTAAACTATGTAAGAATGCCCGGTTACCCAGCCGATGTCGGCGGTGCACCAATAGATATCGCCTTCGTGGTAATCAAAAACATATTTATGAGTGAGCGAAGTGTAAACAAGATAGCCACCGGTTGTGTGCAAAACCCCCTTAGGTTTGCCAGTGGATCCCGAAGTGTATAAAATGTACAGGGGATCTTCCGCGTCCATTTCTTCTACGGGGCATTCTGCGTCAGCCGCGTCCATTTCTTCGTGCCAGTAAATGTCTCGTCCACTTTTCATGTTAACTTCAAGTCCCGTGCGTCTTACTGTGAGAATTTTTTCGATGGAAGGACATTCCGCAGCCGCAGTATCGGCGTTAACTTTCATCGGGATGTCTTGTTTGACACCGCGCACACCGGAATCCTGAGTGATGAGCATTTTACAGGCAGAGTCATTAATCCGGTCGCGTAACGAATCGCTGCTAAAAGCGCCGAAGACAATGGAATGGACAGCGCCAATACGTGTGCAGGCTAACATCGCTATGGCTAATTCGGGAATCATCTGCATGTAAATGCACACCCGGTCGCCTTTTTTTATTCCGTTGGATTTGAGCACATTAGCACATTTTTGAACTTCGGAAAGCAGCTCGCTGTAGGAATATGATTTTGATTCAGCCGGATCATTTCCTTCCCAAAGTAATGCGGTCTTATTTCCATTTCCGGCAAGAACGTGACGATCAAGACAATTATAGCTCACGTTGAGTTTGCCACCAATAAACCATTTGATTTCACCCTTTCGGAAATCGTATTCAACAACTTTGTCCCATTTTTTAAACCAATGAAGTTCCTCAGCCATCTCTGCCCAAAAGTTTTCCGGTTCATTTATCGATGATTCGTATAATTTCTGATATTCTGCCTGCGTGTTGATATGCGCTTTTTTAGCAAAATTCGCGGCTGGTTTGAATGGAGCAACCGAACTCATACTGTACTCCTGCGGTTTATTTTTGTATTATTCTATGTTTAATAATTACATATACTTTGTTTCAACGCTTGGAATTCCCATCCCAAGAGCATGCGCGTCAAGTTAAGAAACTGAGATTGTGGATAACTCGCAGTTCGCTGTAAACATCCCTCTGGTTTGTTCTCTGGACGAGCACAAACCTGTCTCCCTTCAAAGGGAGATTTTTTAAGTCCCCCTTTGAAGGGGGATTGAGGGGGATGTCCGTGATTAGAGTCAAAAAAAGCTGTTGTCCACATTTTGAATTCCTTAACTTGACGCCTATGATCCCAAGAGGGGAGAATAGATCCGTTTTCTCTCAAAAACACCCCGCCGAATTGACAGGGTGTTTTCTCAGCTACATACAATTATGATGCTTCCAATTCTTTCGGTACACGTACATTTTCAACCAAATGCTGAATATGTTCCGGTGGGGCGGGTGTGAATTTTGTCACGACTAAAGTCACAATAAAATTCAACAACATGCCCAGTGTACCAATGCCCTCTGGAGAAATGCCAAACCACCAATTTGATGGATTGTTCGCACCTGGATTCACAAATTTAAAGTAGATAATGTAGGCTGCGGTAAAAATAATTCCACTTAACATACCGGCGATGGCGCCCTCTTTGTTCACTTTTTTGGAGAAGATTCCTAAAATAATAATCGGGAAGAAGGAGGAAGCTGCCAGTCCAAATGCGAAGGCGACTACCTGCGCCACAAAGCCGGGCGGATTAATACCAAAATAACCGGCGATTGCTACCGCAAATCCTGCTGCGATGCGCGCTGCAACAAGCTCCTTTTTCTCATCCATATCGCGCATCATCACACTCTTCAACAAATCGTGCGACACAGAGGTCGAAATAACCAGCAGAAGTCCCGCAGCTGTTGAGAGCGCAGCAGCTAATCCGCCTGCGGCCACCAGGGCAACGACCCAATTTGGCAATTGTGCAATTTCAGGATTCGCTAAAACCATAATATCGCGATCAACTTTTAATTCATTTTCCAAACCGTCTGGCGCATTTTTTCCACGCAATTGCATAATACCATCGTCATTTTTATCGGTCCAGGCGATTAGTTTTGTTTCTTCCCAGTTTTTAAACCAGCTTGGGGCGCTGGCATAGGGTTTGTCATTGAGGGTTGTGATCATATTTGTGCGGGCAAAAGCAGCAACGGCAGGTGCAGTCGTATAAAGAATTGCGATGAAAAACAAGGCCCATCCTGCTGATTTACGAGCGTCGGCTACTTTGGGAACCGTGAAAAATCGAATGATAACGTGCGGCAGGCCTGCTGTTCCCACCATCAACGCTGCAGTGATAAAAAAGACATCAATCGTTGATTTTGTGCCTGCAGTATAAGCGGCAAAACCCAGTGCTTCATGCAAATTATCCAGTTTATCCAATAAATATGTTCCAGTCGCGCTTTCGGTACTTCCAAAACCCAGTTGCGGGATTGGATTACCGGTAACGAGAATCGAAATAAAAATTGCTGGAATGAGATAAGCGACAATTAAAACACAGTATTGCGCCACCTGAGTGTAGGTGATGCCTTTCATTCCACCCAAAACCGCATAAAAGAAAACGATACCGACACCGATTATTACCCCCGAAGTTATATCAACTTCGAGGAAGCGCGAGAAAACGATACCAACGCCACGCATCTGTCCGGCAACGTATGTAAACGAAACAAAAATAGCACAAATAACAGCGACAATTCGTGCCACATCGGAATAATAACGCTCACCGACAAATTCCGGGACTGTGTATTTCCCGAATTTTCGTAGATAGGGTGCCAGCAAAAGTGCAAGAAGCACGTAGCCTCCTGTCCAACCCATAAGATAAACGGCGCCATCCCTTCCAATAAATGAAATGAGCCCGGCCATTGAAATGAAAGATGCCGCTGACATCCAGTCTGCACCGGTGGCCATACCGTTTGCAATGGGATGAACCTGTTTTGATGCTACATAAAACTCTCCCGTGGAACTCGCTCTCGACCAGATCGCAATACCGATGTAGAGCGCAAAAGTCAAACCAACGATGATCCAAGTCCACATTAAAATACTCATTATATATCCTCCGTTAAGAGTGGAAAAAATCGTTTTTAGAATTAATCTTCTGCTACACCATATTTTTGATCCAATTTATTCATCCAATTCACATAGACGAATATCAAAATAACAAAGATGATTTCTGAGCCTTGTTGTGCAAACCAAAATCCCAGTTTAAATCCAAAGAGTGGAATAGTGTCGAGGGCATCCACAAATAGAATTCCACACCCATAGCTTACGATAAACCAAATCGACAGTAAAATACTTAAATACTTGAGATTGGTTTTCCAGTAAGCCGCCAGGTTCTCTTTAGTCGCCATAAATTCCTCCGTTAAATTAAATATGAGATAAAAAATTTGATTTTCTCACCGGATAACGAACTCACTTAAAAGAACAGATAAGTTGCAAAAAGAACGCGGAAATTGGATACCGTTGTTGTGTCTTCAACTTTAAGTTCATTATCTGCTGTACCATAGGCTGCTGCGGTATATTCACCTTCAAGAGCAAATCGGGCTTTACCTGAATTCCAAACAATGCGTGGGGAGACGCGAAGAACATTGTCGATATTGCTTCCGCGTGCGCTGACCGTGCTGGAGATGACAGGATCGGATGCTCCCTGATTTTTCGTATAACCAGCAAAGAGACCAACCTGGCGTTTTTTGCCGCGGATAAGTTCGCCCCATACGGACATATTGTTAACCGTTGTGTACTCGGCAGCTGTCGCCTTAAATGCGTAACCACCCAGCATTAAGTGATCGGTCAGGTTTTGCCCTACGATGCCGTACACTTTTACCGTCGTTCCGGAAACATCTAATTTTGTGTAGGCAAGGAAACTCATGCCTGCGACGGTTTCATCCACGGCCAAAACAGGGCGGAGAATTTTATAATCTACACCTGCGCCAAATACATTTCCGTTATTGCTGAGCTGAAGTTGTGCGTGTAAATTAGGAATAACTGCATTCCGTAAAGAAGTGCTGCCGCCTGTACTGGCGAAATCTCGTTGTGACATGGCAGCTAATATAAGTTTGGTTTTATTGTTCAACGATTGGGTCAAGCGGATTTGCGGATTTCGGGAAAACGGCTGCAAGGGAACACCGGTATTAAACGAAACAACACCTGGAAAACAAGCTGTCACGAAAAGAGGGTGCCAGGTTTGGCCAAAAGTTAGAGTTGATTTGTCCCAGGTCATTTGCATCATTGCATGGCGGAGCCGGAAGCCGTTGATATCATCGTTCGTATGCCCAAAAAATGCACCTTCAATGACACCTGAAACTTTGGCGCCAAAAGCATCCGGTGCTGAAATTTTACCTGTTAAACGCGTCTGAATGGCTAACATATTGAAATGCGGTTGTGCATTAATATCGTCATTATTTTCATCTAAATCTTCCGCAGCAGGATACAATACAAAATGCCCTTCCCGTGCAGCAACCGTCTGCCGGGAGTCAAACATGTTGTCTGATTTAACAAATCCTGAAAAATTGATGCCATAGTTCCCCTGGGCTTGCAGCGCTGTTATTGAAAATAAAGCACATAAAATAGAGTAAAACAGAAACTTTTTCATCGTGTTCCTCCTCAGGCAGGATAGAATTAAGTTTGCCGTATTAAACGAATTCTGCATGTTTTAATTTCTAATTTATCGTAGCTGTAGTCAAGTTTCGGATATTGAAAGATGTTTGCCGCGGATGCGATGCGAGGTGAGGCTACTTGTATTCGACTTTTCTCGGGGGTGTTATATGAATCCGGATAATATAAACATCAATTTTCTCCTCCGATTAGGTGAGTCTTGTAAAACCTGTTTATAATTCCGAGTCGTGTTTCGCACAGTCGATCAATGCATAGATCGTATGGGCTTATTCTAATGCTAAAGCTATGCCAATAATTTTTATTATCGATTTTAATAAAGTGTTGCAATAGATTCATCGTAAACCACTAAAAAACAAAATATATTGACTGTTTTACTATTTTTAATATTAGATAGGCTAAATCGGGGTGCGACATTTTTGCCGCTGTAATAATTCTGCTTTTATTCAAAAAACGGACGGTTGGGAATGGAAACGCGCAAAAATAAGTCGCTTATTATATTAATGTTACGCAAATGTTTTTAGTGTGCGACATTTTTGCCACACACTTGTGCGATGAAAATGTCGCATGCACATGAAAGAAGTGAAAAGTAGAATTTTAAGCTATTAGCAGATTCTGAAAAACACGACGGGGTGGGATTTGAAATATATTAACCGGAGTTGATTATAGATGTGTAGTTGATTGCTTTTCCAGGTTTGATGAGAAAAGGAAGAGTAAGCTTGCGAATGAAATATATTAAAATGTTATTCCCTTTTCTGTTGTGAAGACTCCCCGGCTTTAAAAGTGTCGGTGTTAATTTTATGCTTTGACATCAGCCGTTGAAATGTGCGGCGCGGTACGCGTGCAGCTGAGGCTGCGCGGGAAACATTGCCACCGTTTTCTAACAGATATTTCGAGACAACCTCGTATTCGAATGTGTTTATCGCTTTGGCTTTCAAAGCCATGAATCCTTCATTTAAGTTTTTGGGTATTGCCCTGCTGCTCTCTGAGCTATGTTGCGGTTGTAGATAAAGTGGCAGATGCCGTGCTTTAATTTCATATGAAGATGTCAGCACAGCCGCTCTTTCAACAACATTTCGCAGTTCACGAATGTTGCCCGGCCAATTGTGTTCCACAAAAATTGACATGGCTTCAAGGGATATTTTACTAATGGATTTGTTCAATTTTGCTTTGACGTTTTTTAAGAAAGTATATGCCAGTTGTGGAATATCCTCTTTTCTTTCGCGCAAAGGGGGCAGATGAATTGTGAAAGCATTTAGTCTGTAAAACAGATCCATGCGAAATTCATCCTTTTCCATTGCTGCTTCCAGGTCTCTATTGGTTGCTGCGATAATCCTGACATTTACTTTTTTGACTTCAATGCCGCCAATTGGACGGATTTCGCCGGACTGTAAAAAACGCAGTAGTTTAGCCTGCAGTGCTGAGGGCATGTCGCCTATTTCGTCGAGAAACAAGGTGCCGTTGTGCGACCTTTCGAATAACCCGATGTGGTCTGAATGGGCTCCGGTAAACGCCCCTTTTTTATGGCCAAATAGTTCACTTTCAATGAGCGTTGGGCTCAGCGCGGTGCAGTTTACTGTAATGAGATGGGATTCATGCAAAATACTGTTTTTATGCACCATACGAGCGACAAGTTCCTTGCCGGTGCCGCTTTCACCCCGGATAAACACAGCCGTTGATGTCGGCGAAACCTGGGAAATAAGCCTGCCGACTTCTTGCATTTTATCACCCCGTCCGATGATAAACCCGCCGGCAATTTGCCCGTGTGTCGTTGTCCAGGTAGAGCGAAAAGTGTCTTTTAAAATTTTTTTCTTTTTATGTTCACCGAGCATTGTCCAGATGAGCATTGCACTGGATTGCCCGATAAGAATTGTGTGCAGCGGTTTTTCTTTGGCTAATTTTTGGTGCAGGGCCGGGTTTTCCACCATATTAATAATCATATCGAGGTTGTTATCCTCGATAAAATCGTGGTAGTTTTTCGAGGTGGAGATTCCCAGTTGTTCGGCGAGTGCAATTCCCGGAGCTCCGGCATCTTTATCAACGACAGCAGAAATAGAAATACTCTGGTCGTTAATTAATAATTTGATCATCGGTGCGGATGTGCTGCCGGCGCCAATGATCAAAACACGAATTCTAAACTTTTGATTTACTACCACATCGGTATTTTTTTTGCCTGTGGACAAATGGGTCTCTTTGTTGACAGCTCATACTAATTTATGCGTCTATTACAATTCAAGTTAAGCTTGAAATTGTATTAATTGCATATTATAATCCGCACTCTTTTGGGCTGAATAAGCCTGTTTATTATATTAACTTAAATTGATATCTGCAAGTAATATGCTTAATCTTGGAAATTCCCATAATTTATGACAATCGCAATTTAGCAGGATTATCTGTAACAACGGATGAGATCTATCAACGCCTCGGGGTGAAAAGGCCGGTTCATCAGATGAAATAATTTGTGCTAGACTTGCCGTCCATTGTTGAGTTTTGCCTCAAATAGCCATCATATTAAATGGTGTTTTCCACCAAGTCCTGGTGTATTAAGCCAAAGTAAATAATTTATTTTTTAATAAAAACAATAACTTATGATGTGGTATGCCGCTTGCATTACGATCCACATTTATGAGAATTAAATGAATGGCTATCGTAAAAAAACACGGAGATGAGAGGTGATTGCAGTGGCAGGCGGCATTACAATATGGGGGAAAGTAAAACTTTTTATATGGGCGTTATTCGGAATAATTCTTTTGGTATGTTTAATTAGCTATTCAATTGCAGCACATGATTTGGAGATGGGAATATTTCAGTATATTGCGGCAAGTCTGCTTTCATTTTTGGAGAAAAGAATTTTGGGGGTAAAATATTTGGGAATTTCTTGCAGCGTTTTAGCTGTGATAGCGAACGTATTTCACTTCCTTATTGGCTAATAAATTCTCAATTAACCCATGTTGTGACCTGATATAGGGGACTGTCAATGCTAAAAAAGTGAAGACTTAGTATGTGCTGCAATAAGAACGCTGAGCGGAGTCGACGCGTCCGGGCTTGTTTCATTAACAATGCCAGACTTCAACTGTCTCAGCCGCCGTGGTGGTATGATTTGATAATCGTTAACTCACAAATTAAGGCTTGACAAAGCAAAATACTTTCTTTATTCAATGTGAAAAAAAACTCGAGGAATTATCGCCCTAAGCTCCTGAAGAATAGAAGCTTAAATTATTCAACCACGGTGTAGTGTGAAATGGATATTCGATATAAACTTTCGTTCCATTATTGCCGTTGGAAGTGATCTCCAATTTATGGTTGCTGCTGTAGAGTTTTTGCAGGCGGTCGGCCGTATTCGCTAATCCTACCCCTTTCTGAAAAAGAGCGTTGGCATCCCCTGTGAAACCGGGGCCATTGTCAATTACCGAAATTACAATTTTCTCTTCCTGTTTTTGCACAGAAATCTCAACCAACCCCTGACGTGTCGATGCTTCCAATCCATGTTTTATACAATTTTCCACAAGAGGTTGCAGGAGAAGTGTCGGAATAAATGAGTTTTCAGCCTCAGCAGCGATATCATATTTTACCTGCAGTCGGTCCTGAAAACGAATTTGCATGATTTCGAGATAGAGCTGCAGGTGTTCAACCTCGCGTTTAATTGGTATTTCCTGATCGCCAGTGCTGTCTAATGTCAGGCGCAGCAAATCGCTCAATTGCCGAATCATTTTGTCGGCTGCTGGCACATCTTGGTAAATTAATGAAGAGAGGGTGTGCAAGGTATTAAACAGAAAATGCGGTTGCAACTGAGTTTTCAGGGCGCGTAATTGCGAATTGATCAGTTGCAATTCCAGGTGCGACGCATGAATTTCGCGCTCGCGGTATTTGCGGTAAAAATTGAAACTGTAATTTAATCCGAGAATTAAAATGTAAAAAAAGACCGATTGCCAGATATGTTGCAGCGCATTGACAAATAAACGGGTTTGCATTAAACTCTGTGCAAAATTGCCCTCGAAAAAAGGCCGTGGACCGAGTTGCATCCGGCCGCCAAAACCGCGTCCCGGAAAGCCAATGTAATGCTCAATGAGGTACTGAAATGCGTTGATATAAATCAGGGAGAAAACGGCCAACCCGATGAGATGCATCCCGATAATGACCCACAATTTGTGTATCTCGAATGGGAAAAAATCATTGAGCAGAATGATGAACGGCGCCAAAAATCCGGCAAGAATTATCGAAAAGGAAAACTGCAACAGCACATGGCGTAGTGGGCGTTGCATCTCAGCGGCAAAATCGCTGGGCAGAAACACGAAAAAAAATATGAAGCTGACAACAAGCCAAATGCCCAAATAGACGAGCAAGGATTTCGACTTTATTGAGCTGATTTCAGCATTTGACTGCGAACTTGAATTCAATGGGGCCTTCTATCTGAGTTATTGTTGGCGCGCTGCCAGTCGTTCCCGTAACGTTATTCTTTTAGAATAAGACTTATGCAAGATAAAAAACAACAGATTATGACGCAATGAAATCTATTGTTCCCAGTATAATTAACGTGAGTTCGATGTAAGCTGTAACATTCTTTACCAAGCATAATTATAATAGAGCGAAGGCGTCTCGCCGAGCGTTTCGTGCGTTATCCTCGGCGGGACGCCTTCGGACTATATCCTATAATTAATTCGTTTTGTCCCAATTCTTTTTATATCGAACTCGCGTTAATTACATCATCAGCAAAATTTATTTGAAAATATTCTCTATCACCGACATGAATCTATTCATTTCTCAGTTCACTTTTTTAATTCTTATCGATCATAATTAACCGATAGTTTTTTTGGAATTAGTCAGAACTCGTCGCGACATTAAAATGCACCACTGCGCTGCTAAATCCGGCAAATACGCCCAGCCCGTTACTAATATTCGATTTGGGTTCATTTAAATTGCGCGAGTCTTGCACACCAAATTCATAAAGATCAGCATATTCCTGATTGACTTTGTACACCCGTACTTCGTGTAGTCCCTGATACGTTAAATCAAGCCGGCGTATTGTATATTCGTCCTCCTGAACAGGTCGGGACCTGAAAGAACGATTCCCGTTAAACATGCCACTGAATCTCTCGTCAATCAGAACGAGAGTCGGCTCTTTGTTTTCGATAACGATAAAATAATAGGTATCATCTTCCTGATTCCAATTCACTGTCACGCTCGAAGTATCAGAACGAAAACCAAATACGCTTGTATCGATCACATATTGTTCAGCGGAAATACTGACATTCACCGGCGGCGAAGGCACAATGGTTTCTCCCGTGATCCTCTCCCCGCCATATTCAACGATGATTTCAAATTCATCGCCGACATTCACCTGCAAATCATCCCCCTGATAATGGTAAAAGCCACTGTCTCCGGCAGATGGAACCAGCGTATAAATCTGGCCATTTTTTTCCAGCGATACAAGGGCGTCATTAATTGGCAGGCCAGCAGTATCCTCGGAGGTGATCGAATAAGTTGTGGCTATCTGCACGTCGGTTACCGGCTCATCGGCATAAATATAGGCCCGTACAACCACAAGCTCCGACTCGGGAAGCAGCGGAGACTCTTCTTCACAACTCCAAAAAATGATGGCAGTTGCTGACAATAAAAGTGCAATGAATCTCTTCATGGAATTTATCTCCTGAAAAATTTATTTCATACTTATTTTAAAATTAACAGAGGGTGTAAAACCCAGGGTCGTCACATCCCGAACGATTATCGGGCTTGTGTCCAGCACATATTCCCGATACCACACATTGTCATGATTATATAAATTGAAAACCGAAAGCCCGAACTCGTAGCGCAAATTTTCTGTTTTGAACGCTTTTGTCATGCTTAAATCCAACCGGTGGTAATTGGGCAGGCGATTGGTATTTTTATCACCGACGTGAATATAACTGCGCGTATTGCCATCGAGGAGTTCAATCGCGTACTGATTTTCAGGTGCCGTATAAGGCGCGCCCGTAGCGTAAACCCAGGTTGCGGCCAGTGTCCAATCGCCCCAACTGTAGCTTCCAACGGATTTAAACTCATGGGTGCGATCGTGATCGGCGGGGTAGGCATCACCGTCGTTAAATATATCAATTTCATATTCAACATTTGCCAAGGTATAACTCAGCCAGCCGTTGAACCGGCCACGTTTTTTTTGCGCCAAAAATTCAAAACCTTTGGAGACGCCGGTTCCTAAAAAAAACAAATCTTCGGGTTCCATATCAGGTGAACGACGAAAACGCTGGGAAAATTCGGCCACGCCGTCCATGTTTTTCAAATAAGCTTCCACGCTAAAAATGTAATTGCTGTTCTCATAGCTTGTGCCAAGGATAAAATGCTCGGCAAAGCTGGGATCGAGTTCTTCATCAGCCAGGAGCCAAAAATCTCTGTTGCCTTCCAGGATGTTTTCATTGACGACACGGTTGATGAACTGGTTGTAGTATCCCCAGGCGCCCTTTAAATCGATTTTGTCGGTCACTTTGTAATTAAATGAAGCACGCGGCTCCCAGTAATTTTTGTTTGTCAGGCTATAATCGACAGCCCGCAATCCGAGGGTAATATTCAACAGGGGAGTCAGCTTGAAATCATCTTGAAAATAAAACGAGAACTGATCGGCTGTACCTTTGCGGTTGAGAATAGAAAGCGTATCATTTGCGGTAAAATTGAGCGAGGTGGATGCTTGTGTGAGTCCGAGTCCAAATTCCAGTTTGTGATTGGAACTGAGCTGAAATTCATTATCGACGCGGTATGTGTAGTCCTCAACTTCGTTGTCTTCGTCTGAACTAAAACCGCCGCGCAAGGTGTTTTCGTCGCCGCCTCGGAAACTGCGTCCGGTTGAGCTTAAACTGTTATAACTCGAATAGCTGGAGTGAAAAGATGAGTAAAAACGGTCACTCCAAATTTTTGCATATTTTGCGCTTACAGCCAAATTGCCCCATTCTGTTAAATCGCTGATATTCGCACTGACATCTTCTCCCTGATCAGCGCTGGGGCCAAATGTACGCGTACCTAAATCCTGCGATTCGTCGAGAAAATCTCTGCCATTATAAATGCTAAATGAGAGAATATCATTGGGTGTGAACGAATAAGTCAATTTGCTGTTGAAATCATAGTAATAAAAATCCGGCACCAGCATTTCCTGCTCAAATCCACGACCACCCATTCCGCGCCCGCCTCCTGGCTGGCTGCTGCTGGTTTGATCGGTATCGGTGCCATTGTTATTGCCGCTGACAGCATCGTAAATTTTATCATACATGCCACTGTTTAAAAAATCGACGTACGACCGGCGGAAAGTTGTGAGCCAGGCACCTTTTCCTTTCATAGGAACCTGAACCACGCCACTGCCACTGAGCAAATTGATATTCCCGGCAGCGTGCACATCATCGTAGCTGCCTGATTTTCCCGTGAGCTCAACAACACTGGAGGTTCTGCCACCATATTTGGCTGGGAATCCACCCTTGAAGACGCGCACATCTTTCACGGCATCGGCGTTGAAGGCGCTGATAAAACCAAAAAAATGATCGACGTTGTATATTGTCATGCCATCGAAGAGAACCAGGTTTTGCTCCGGGGTTCCGCCGCGAATATACAAGCCAGAGGAGCCATCGTTTGCCGCACTGATGCCGGGCAAAAGTTGTAACGAACGAAAAATATCGACTTCGCCAACCGACGGCAATTTGGAAAGCCCGCGTGGAGATATTTTCAACTCGCTGATGCCTTTGGCTATTTGCACGGTTTCGTATGTTTCGGCGGTAACGACAACTTCATCCCCTTGCAGAACGGTCGCTTTCATTTTAACTGCTATCGCAGGAGAATTTTTCTCTGCGACAAGAGGAATGTCGGATTTTATGTAGCCAATATAATGCACCCGCAGCGTGCACGGACCCGCAGGAACATTGACCAGCACAAAATACCCCTGCTGGTTGGTTGACGTGCCGATTTCAGTGCCAAGCAAGGTAACATTGGCATACGGCAAAGTCTCGCCGGTTTTTTCATCCTGCACATACCCTTTAATGTTGACGTTTGATGCTGTTTGTGCAAAACTGGAGATTGAAGCAGTGATCAGAATCAGCAGTGCCGGGATAATAATTTTTAAAACGCGCATACAAATCCTTTTTAGACTAAGCCAGGGTTTCATTTTAATTCTAACATTAAACGATAGAATGCTGTTAAAAACAGCACTTGTTGTGATGAAATCCGTCAGGGTGACGTGAAATGCAGGAGATACGTGATAAAGCCCCAATTTCACATTGAGAAGTTTTTCCCTTGTGTAATTTGAAAATATTGTAGATGTTAAAGCACGAGAGAAGATTGATAATTATAATTTTACCCACTATCGGGAGTCGTTTATGCCAGCTCAAAACTTTGCCGGATTTCCAAAAGAAGCGGTCACATTTTTAACAGATCTCACGGAGAATAACAACAAACCGTGGTTCGATGAGCACAAATCGGAATACGAAGAATTTGTACTCGCACCGGCACGGCAGTTTATTGTGGCGATGGGTGAAAGACTCAAAGTTTGGATTCCGGAAATCAATGCCGATCCGCGCGTCAACAAATCGCTGTTTCGCATTTACCGCGATACCCGTTTTAGCGCCAACAAGACGCCTTACAAAACCAATCTCGCCATCTGGTTCTGGCAGGGCACTGGCAAATCCCGCGTCGAAAATTCCGGCTTTTATTTCAGTTTGACCAAAGACAAATTGATGCTGGGCTCGGGCTCCCACATTTTTGGTAAAGAGGTGCTGCCGTTTTACCGCGATTATGTGAACAAAGCGGCCAACGGCGACGCATTGCTGAAAATTCTGGACGCGGTGCGCAAAAGCGACTTGCAACTGCAGCAGCCGCACTACAAGCGGGTGCCCCGCGGTTTTGACGCTGATTCAAAGTATGAAGAATTATTACGCTTAAACGGCGTATCGGCGTTTTGGGAAAATTCCGTTCCAGCCGAACTTTATTCACCCGATATCATCGATTTCTGCCTCAATATTTGTAAAACCATGCTGCCGCTGCAGCAGTGGGCCGCCAAAATGCTGCAAACAGCGCGGCGGTGAGAATAAGGAGTGCATTGCCTTTATGCAATGCTGATGCAATCCACAAAGGGCTTGCCCTCTCTCAGCATTTAGAAGGCACTCTCTGCGTTCGTAAATTACGCTCCCTGAGCGTGCTTGCACTGAGCCGAGTCGAAGTGTCGAAGGGAAAAATTTTCGATATCTTGCTGCTCAATATTTGTAGGTGTGCACTTCGGCAAGCTCTGTGACCAGGCTGAACAGGCTCAGCGAATGGATGAAATAGTTTAATTGATTAGGCCTTTAGCTCCGCGGTCTTTTTCTTAAACGGCCTTCGAAAAATGGCGTTAAGAACTTTTTGAGAATTTCCGTTAAGAATCATTTTTTGTTCGAGCGCAGCGAGTTTAAAATGATTTAGGAAATTCTCAAAAAGTTTAGCCGATTTTTCGTCAGCCTTGATTTTTTTGTTTCTTTTTTGATCAAGCAAAAAAGAAAATGCACAACACATTAAAAATTTTGCAATTAGATTAAGTACAGCGGAGCTAGGGTCACAATCATTAGTTTAAATTGATTGGGGAGATCACGTGAAAGATTTTTTTATCAGTTACACCCGCGCGGACAAGGCGTGGGCCGAATGGATTGCCTGGCAACTTGAAAAAGCGGATTATTCATTAATTATCCAGGCATGGGATTTTCATGCAGGCAGCAATTTTGTACTCGAAATGCAGAGGGCAGCCACCGAAGCGCGCCGCACGGTCGCTGTTTTATCACCTCATTTTCTCAACGCCATTTACACCCAGCCAGAATGGGCCGCTGCATTTGCGGATGATCCCACCGGGACGGACAGAAAACTTCTGCCTGTGTGCATTGAGAAATGTGAACTTAAAGGAATGCTAAAAGCCATCGTTTATATCGATCTGGTTGGAAAAAATAATTCAGATGCTTGTGATTTTTTGCTGCATGAAATAGACAAGGCGCTAACTGACGCACGCGGCAAACCAGCTACGGAACCAGCGTTTCCGGCCACAATTTCTGCATCACGCCCCGAACCCCGTTTCCCCGGCAGTCTGCCGCCGGTTTGGAAAGTGCCTTTTTTGCGCAACCCCAATTTTACCGGCCGTGAACAAATTTTAGCCGATTTGCACACCACCCTGGCTGCCGGCAAAAACGCCGCTGTGACCCAACCGCAGGCGATACACGGACTCGGCGGCATTGGCAAAACGCAAATTGCCCTGGAATACGCCCACCGCCACAAAAATGAATACGCTTGTATCTGTTGGCTCAATGCTGAAGAACCGCAGGTGCTCGCCGGAGAAATAGCGGAGCTGGCACATTGGTTCGATCTGCCCGAAAAAGACACCCGCGAGCAGGATGCAAAAATAGACGCTGTGCTGCGCTGGTTTGGCAGTGCGCAGAGCTGGCTGCTGATTTTTGACAACGTGGAAAAAGCCGACGCCGTGCGCCCGTTTGTGCCCCAGGGCGGTGCCGGACACGTGATTCTCACCTCGCGCAGCCCCAACTGGCGCGGATTGGCGCAGCCGTTGAGCGTGGAAGTGCTCGACCGTGACGAGTCTGTGGCTTTTCTGCGGCAGCGCAGCGGCTGCGACGATGAAAAAGGGGCGCATGAGGTTGCTGAAGCCCTCGGCGATTTGCCGCTGGCGCTGGAACAGGCAGCGGCGTACATGGAAGCCAGCGCCCTGGATTTTTCTGCTTATTTGAAACTGTTTACCGGCCAACGGAAAAGATTGCTCAAAAAAGGCCAGCCACCCGATTACCCGGAAACCGTGGCCACAGCCTGGGAAATGGCGTTTCTGCAGTTAAAAAATGAAAATAAAGCTGCTATTGAATTGCTTAATTTATGCGCTTTTTTAGCGCCGCAAGATATTCCACTGGAATTGTTTACCGCAGCGGGCGACAAACTGCCCGCCAGTCTGCAAAAGAAAGTGGCCGATCCGCTGGCATGGCAGGAAACCTTGGCTTTGCTGCGGCGCTATGCTTTGATTGATTTGCAGGACAATCATTTAAACTGCCACCGCCTGGTGCAGGCCGTGACCCGCGATCGCTTGCCAGAGAAAAAATATGCGACAATCGCTGAAAAAGCGGTTGAATTGGTAAATGCTGTTTTTCCTTCAGACACGGATCCGCTGGACTACCGTTCATGGCCAGATTGTGAAAGGCTTTTACCACATGGATTGAGTGTGACGGATCATGCTGCGCGCCACGGTCTGCAGCTAACAGAAACCGCCACCCTGCAAAATCAAATGGCACTTTTTTTACAGAGCCAGGCCCGCTACGCCGCCGCAGAACTGCTCTACCGGCGGGCGCTGAAAATTGACGAAAAAGTGCGAGGCTTTGAACACGAGGCTGTGGCCATTCGGCTCAACAACCTGGCGAATTTGCTGCAGGACAAAGGCGATTTGATCGCGGCGGAGCCGCTCTACCGCCGGGCGCTGGCAATCGATGAAAACGCATTGGGGCAGGATCATCCCGATGTAGCAATTGATCTCAACAACCTGGCAGGATTGCTGCGGGCCAAAGGCGATTTGACCGCTGCGGAACCGCTCTACCGCCGGGCACTGGAAATCGGTGAAAAAACATTGGGGCCGGATCACCCGAAAATTGCTCTAAGGCTCAACAACCTGGCGGGATTGCTGCGGGCCAAAGGCGAATTGACCGCCGCGGAGCCGCTCTACCGCCGGGCGCTGGAAATAGGTGAAAAAACGTTGGGGCCGGATCACCCGAAAGTTGCTCTAAGGCTCAACAATCTGGCGGGATTGCTGCAGGACAAAGGCGATTTGAACGCTGCGGAGCCGCTCTACCGCCGGGCGCTAGAAATCGATGAAAAAGCATTGGGGCAGGATCATCCAGATGTAGCAATTGATCTCAACAACCTGGCGGGATTGCTGCAGGACAAAGGCGATTTGACCACCGTGGAACCGCTCTATCGTCGGGCGCTGGAAATTGTTAATGAAAAACTGGGCGCTGACCATCCCAGCACACAAACGGTGCAGCGTAATTTGCAAAGTTTGTTGGGTAAAATAAAAGGCGGCAAATAAATGCCCATGCCGCGCACCGCCCCACAAGGGGGCGGGCTACGAAATTTTGTTTATATTAATACTGTAACCCAGGCCCTTGTGGCCTGCAAACCTGACCATCCCGGCACACAAACGGTGCAAAAGAATTTACAGAGTTTATTGGATGAAATGAAAGGCGGCAACTAAATGCCCATGCCACGCACCGCCCCACAAGGGGGCGAATACCATTTTTTTAGTTTGAACCTGTAACCCAGGCCCTTGTGGCCTGCAAAACTGACCATCCCGGCACACAAACCGTGCAGGGTAATTTGCAAAGATTGTTGGAACAAATAAAAGGTGGCAAATAAATGCCCATGCCGCGCACCGCCCCACAAGGGGGCGGGCTACGAAATTTTGTTTATATTAATACTGTGGCCTGCAAAACTGACCATCCCGGCACACAAACCGTGCAGGGTAATTTGCAAAGATTGTTGGAACAAATAAAAGGCGGCAAATAAATGCCCATGCCACGCGCCGCCCCACAAAGGGGCGGGCCACGAAATTTTGTTTATATTAATACTGTAGCCCAGGCCCTTGTGGCCTGCAAACCTGACCATCCCGGCACACAAACGGTGCAAAAGAATTTGCAGATTTTGTTTGATAAAATAAAAGGCGGCAAATAAATGCCCATGCCACGCGCCGCCCCACAAAGGGGCGGGCCACGAAATTTTGTTTATATTAATACTGTAGCCCAGGCCCTTGTGGCCTGCAAAACTGACCATCCCGGCACACAAACCGTGCAGGGTAATTTGCAAAGATTGTTGGAACAAATAAAAGGCGGCAAATAAATGCCCATGCCACGCGCCGCCCCACAAAGGGGCGGGCTACGAAATTTTATTTATATTAATACTGTAGCCCAGGCCCTTGTGGCCTGCAAACCTGACCATCCCGGCACGCAAACGGTGCAGAAGAATTTACAGAGTTTGTTGGATAAAATAAAAGGCGGCAAATAAATGCCCATGCCACGTACCGCCCCACAAGGGGGCGAACACCATTTTTTTAGTTTGAACCTGTAGCCCAGGCCCTTGTGGCCTGCAAAGCGCTCTAATCGATCAGGAATTTAGTGTGGAACAGATTAGTCACAGTTTAAATTAGAAACGATAAAATAGTATTCCGGTCATCCCGGTTTTCACAAAGTGAAATACCGGGATCCCCCGGTGTCAGACTCAAACTTTGGGAGACCCCAGAATTGCGAAAAGCGCAAACCGGGGTGACGCATTTGAGAGAGAAAATGTCTGTGATTTGTCATGAAATCACGGGAACATTTACTGAATGAAGTGGATAATTTTCTCTAATTCTCAGCTCTCATTAGCAGAAAGAGGTGTTTTCATGCAACACCAGTTCAATGAAGTAATCGCGATCACCAAACGTATTTTGACAGAGTTGCTGCGCATGCGGCGTAGCCTGGTTTTCTGGGTGGTTTTCCCCACGCTGCTGCTTTTCGGGCTCATTTACGCTGGCGGAATCAATGACTCAAAATCATTCGATGCGACGGTGCCGGGCATTCTCATCGGCGCGGCGTTGCTTTTGCCGCAAATTTTCACGCTGAAAGAATTCATCGGAAAGCTGGATGGCGTGCCGGTTTCTTCGGTTTCACTGCGGGAAATAAGCCTCGAACATGTTTATATTGAAGTGACCAGTGACCAGTGACCAGGCAAACACAACCGGATTTTAGTTGCTGGCAATAGCGAAATTGAATCAACTACTGAGACTCGGAGTTCACTAATCCGAGCGCAAATTTTTTAATTATGGGATGGCAAAAAAATGAAAACACTCTTGTTTATAATGTACCTTTGTTTGACGGCGCCAAGCGCAAACGAAAAAGTAAATGGAGAACCTGAACCACCGCAAGGCATGGTCTATGTCCCGGCTGGCGATTTTATCATGGGGAGCACTTATGGCGATCCCGATGAGAGGCCGCAACACATTGCCAGAACAGGAGCTTTTTTTATTGATAAATATGAAGTGAGCAATTCTGAGTTTGCGCAATTTGATGCTAACTTTAATTTTCCTCAAGGAAGAGAAGAGCATCCAGTGATTGTCATATGGGAACAGGCGAACGCCTACGCGAAGTGGGCGGGTAAGCGATTGCCCACAGAAAAAGAGTGGGAAAAAGCGGCTCGCGGTACCGATGGTCGTATTTTCCCCTGGGGCAATACTTATGATGAGACTTTTGTCGTTTGGGATTTACGCCATCCACGCGGAAGCGCCATCGCCAAACCGGAAAGCCCATACGGTTGCTTTGATATGGCCGGCAGCGTGTGGGAATGGACAGCGGACTGGTACAAACCTTATCCGGGAAATGATGTTCCTATGAAAGAATACGGGGAACGCTATAAAGTGATGCGCGGTGGATCCAATTTTAATAACCATTCCTTTATTCGAACAACACATCGGTATTATGTCCCGCCCCACACAACCGCTCGTTATCCGGTTGGTTTTCGCTGTGTCAAAGATATTGATTAATAGACAGTACGGATTTTCAGAAACTATTTCACGGAGAAATAATGTTTAAAAGTATTCTTGCCTCACTGTTTGTTTTCCTGATCCTGAGTTTCAGTGATTCTGTTTTTGCTCAGAAAGTCAACGATTTTCCCCAAAAAACAGACCCGCTGCATATCAAAGTGGACATGTACGATAAATTGATTCGCGGAAACCACTGGAATGAAGGCACAATCATGCAGCATGTTATTTTCCCACCGGCGGGGCTGGACCGGCCTATTGTGGGTTCTCAGGCTGATTGTTTGGACCCAACATCAGAAATGCTCGCTGCGTATTCTCACAAATATTTTGTAACGAAGGATCCCAATGCGCGAAAGATTGCCAATCAGATTTTTGAAGGAATATTAAAGCTGGAAAAAGTAACCGGAGTTCCCGGCCTGGTTGCTCGCAGTTTTAACAAGACTGACAAACCGTTGTGGCATGAAAAAGTTTTATGGTACCCGATGGAATGGCATTGGTCAACCTCCATACCCGGCTATCGCTGGCTGGGTGATCTCAGTGCAGACAAATTTACCTCCATTTTTTATGGAGTTGGAACCTTTTGGGAATTCTGTGCCGATGAAAAATATAAACAGAAGGCAGCAAACCTGCTGGATCGTTTTTTAGGGCGGATCATTGACAATAATTTCAAGCTCACCGACCTGGATGGGAAAATGACATTGTGGGGTAATTTTTGCCCGGACTTGCCACACCAGGCACTCAACTCGTTGGAAATGTTGATGGCTTTGAAAGTCACCCATCGAATTACCGGGAAAGAGCGTTATAATGCAGCCTACCACATGCTCATCGACCGCTATCACTATGATGATCATCAACTGCGCTCGAAAATTATCTGGCCGGAAGAATGGCGAAATAAAGGCGACGATTATCATGCAGCACGATCTCTTTATATGCTGATGCGCCTCGAACATGACCGGTCATTAATGATCAAATATAAAATGAATTTAAACCGACACTGGTATGTTTGGCAAAACCATGATTTCAGCTTCGAAGATGATATCTGGTTTATTATGGTTTATCAGGTGCTTTCCGGGGAAAATGTTCTGACAGACGAGCGAAAACAGGTCATCAAAAATATGTGGGGTTTTGAGCGCCGATCCAAAGAATTTAAAATCCCTACAGAGGCTGGCTTTAAGATTGTGGAATCTGAAGAAGAAGGTATAGCAGCGGCGATGGTGCGAAATTATTGGTTTGGCCGTCATTTTGGAATGATTGATCCGGCGTGGTAACAATGAACGCCACCGATTGACAAAGTTTTCAAGCTAAACCAAAACAGGGGGTTGGACGAAGTCATGGTGTTTAAAAAGGGAGCTAATTACTGAGGTGCACGCTAAGAATCAATGCTAAAATGTCTGATGCGTTCACCTTTTTGATTTAAATTCCTCTTGAAATTTATAACCAGCAGGAAAATCATAGTTTACCTTGTCAACCGAATCGGTGTTGCGGATTTCTGTATTCAATATTCGTTCGACATTTTTATAAAAACCGCTTAAACTCAGCGTCTCATTGGGATAATTGCTCATATTTGCGAGTGCAACGAATCCGGCATCTTTTTCAGGGAAGTAGTACATTGTGCTCAGAACGCCGTATAAAAAACCATTATGAAAAATATATTTTAATGAGCCATTAACATAGCGCAAACGGAAGCCCAAAGCGTAGCAATCTTTCACAATTCTATTTTTGTTTCTTTTTCGGGTTTTAATGGTAACGGCGTGCTCTTCCAAATAGTCGATAAAGTGCGGCGTCATGTGCTGGCGCAGGAATGTGGCCAAACCTGCAGCCGTCGTTTGTGCAAAGGCCGCTGGTTCCCATAGACCAAAATCCACAGTCTCATGCAGAATTCTTTTTCTCCGCTTTTTTACGTAATTTCGCACAAATAATCTGTTACTCTTGTAGTTATCATGATTTGAAAAATAAAGACTGTCGCCTGTCTGCGTGTAGTAATAATCGTTGGCGACTTCACTGAACTTCTTTTCCAGGATTTTTTCGATGAGTGCGCCAATGACAGCGTAGTTGTAATTGGCATAGCGATGGATTTTCAGGTTGAACTTCACCGGCAGATGTTCAATTACATCCCGGTAGCTCGATCCAGCCAGGTAATTTTCATTTTCTTTTTCGCGTAAAAAACCACTGGTATGGTTCAGCAAATCCAAAATTGTTACGTTTGGCGGAAATCCTTCAATTATTTTATGAACCGAATCTTCGAGAGCAAGATAGTTTTTATTAACCAGATCTAACAAAGTCATTGCCGTGATGGATTTCGTTACGGAGGCAATTGTATAAATATGGTCGGGAGTTGCTTTTATGCGTCTGTTTAAATCTGCATAACCTGTGGCATAATTAAAGGTATAAGTTTTGTCGTGGAAAAAAGAAAAACTCAGCGAAACTATTTTGCGCCGTTTTTGAACATTTCTAATTTCTTTAATAAGCTTTTTTTCCAGATTTTTTCTCGAAACAGTGGATTGTTCAATCGGATGCGCTTCGGTAAAAAAAGAGAAAATGAATATAAAAAATGATATTAAATGGGTCATGATTTTCAAGTGGTCTATACCGAAGGCGATAGGTGCACCCAATTCCCATCCATTGGAGGGGACGACTTTTGAGAATTGTTCTTCACAAAAATCCGGGATCGGTTAACGCGAAATTTTAAATTCTAACTCTATTTGTTGAGTTTGTTTGTTGCCCAACTACTATTGCTAAGGTCGGGAACCATTTTTTAAATCTTAACCGCTCAATCTAAAAAAATCAAATGAAAATGCAATGGATTATAATAAATAAAAATTGTTACGTTGTAAGAGTTGGGTGATTGAGGAGGATTGTGCCTTATAAAATTGTCAGAACACACTGAATGAAGTATCTCGCCTGTTATTTGCAGTATGTCCAGAGATGATGGCCTGAGCTTAACTCGAAGGGGGCACACTCCATTCAATAAATTAATGTGGCCAAATAAATCTTTCAGAAAGAAAAAATGTTAATTAAACCAATAATGTGGCGGAGAAAACACATGCGATGGATTTTGATTGTTTTTGTAACAGCTTTGCCGGTGCCGCTATTTTGCGGTTCCGTTGTTCTGGAAAATAGCACCATAAAAGCGGTGTTTAATGAAAACACCGGCGCACTGCAACAATTGATCAGTAAAAAAGACGGTTGGTACCTGCAAAAACGCCCCGAATTAGGCCGGTCTTTTCGGCTCGACATCCCATTGTCACATCAACGATTTAATCCGGTTTTTGGCGAGGAACAGCCGCCACCGCAAATTCGGCACGAGAAAAACGGTAAACGTCTCCGATTCCAGTGGAAAAATGTGCGCAGTAAAAATGGCGGTCGCTTGGCGGTTGACTTCACCGGTGTCGCAGAATTAACCGATGACGGTCTGATTTTTACCGCAGAAATCGATAACCGCAGTTTTCACACCGTGGAAACCGTGCACTGGCCGATTTTAGGGGATTTATCCCGGCCACAACCTGATGCACTATTCAGCCAATTGGGCATGGATTATGGTGGCATGAAAAGTTTGCAGCTCTTTCCCAAATTTGATAATATGCCCGGGTATTTTGCCGTTGATTATCCGACGCAAATGCTGCAAACACCGGACACGCCTTTTTCACTGATCACTGCGCCAGCTCGCGGACTTTATGTTGGATACCACGATACGACGGCCGCACATCTGGTGCAATTTATGGCGCGGCTGAAACCGGGTTATCTCGGCTACGAATTCTGGGACAGCGGTGAAAATCCCAAGGGAGATTCATTGGCCGGGCAGCCGGTGCACCTGGAATTTTCAGTGCTGCATTTCCCGTTTTTCAATGGTGGGGAATCAGGAAAACTTCAGCCAGTTGTGCTGGTGCCATTTCAGGGGAGTTGGCATCGTGGTGCGGATATTTATAAAAAATGGCGGCAAAGCTGGTTTCAATCACCCGCAAAACCGGACTGGTTGCAGCAGGTCCATGCGTGGCAGCAAATTCATGTCAACAATCCGGAAAACGACGTCCGTTATTCCTACCGCGATCTGCTGAAAATCGGTGCTGATTGTGCCCGCCACAACGTCGGCGCGCTGCAAATTACCGGCTGGACAATCGGCGGCCAGGACGGCGCTTACCCCTCCCACGATACCGATCCGCACCTCGGAACACGGACCAATTTTGCGGAGGTTATCGCTCAAATTCAGAAAATGGGCGTAAAAGTGATTCTTTTCAACAAATACACCTGGGCAGACCGCGTGAGTCCGTGGTACGAAAGCGAGCTAATTCGCTACACAACAAAAGATCCCTACGGCGATCCCCATTATTACGGCGGTTATGCCTATCAGACTCCGACGCAATTGGCGGAAATCAATACGCACCGATTTTCGCCGTTGTGCCATCTTTCACCCGCATGGCGGCAGGTCGCTTGCGGCGAATTTTTAAAGTCGATTGAGTTGGGGGCTGATGGTATGTTGTACGATGAAAATCAGCATCACGGCGATAGCCGCTATTGTTTTGACGCCACCCACAAGCATCACGTGCCGGCGCACATTTATGCCGGTGATACTAGATTAGCCACCGATTTTCACGAAATTTCCAACCCTAAGAAAGCTGATTATCTCTTTGCCGGTGAAGGAAATTACGACCTGCAATTCCGCGAGTACCATCTTTCTTATTTTCGCGTCGATCTCAATCATGTTGCTTTGCACCGATACGTCGCACCGTATCAGGAAATGATGATCCCCGTTTCAGGCTACAACGACCGCAATATGATCAATCTCGCGCTGATGAATCGCTATATTATTAGCTATGAACCACGCAATTTTAAAGGGCGTTTAGACGAATTTCCGCAGACGATAGAATACGGCAAAAAAGTGGATCGTCTGCGTGAAAAATTAAGCGCTTATCTATGGCACGGTGTGTTTCAGGATACCCTCGGTGCTACCGTTTTATCGGATGGCAAAATTTACACTAATTATTCCGTGTTTATTGATCCGAATTGTGGGAAAAAAGCGGTTGTTGTGGTGAATTATAGCTATGAATTGCCAGTTGAGGTTGGCATTGGTTTCGCGGATAAAACGAAAAAATGGACGGTGGCTACGCCTGAAAACCCTGTGCCACTCGTATTTTCGGGCATAGTAAATATTCCTGTAAATTCAGCAGTTGTTGTAATCGAAAAATAAATATGTGTGTTAAGAAAGATGAAAATGGCCGTGCCTTCAATTAAAATCCTCAGTCGCACTAAAAAATAAAGGAGTTTATAAATGTATAAAAATCGTGCTCTGGGAATTGGAATGAGTGTCTCTGTGTTTTTGTTTGTCGCGCTTGGTGTTTTGCAAGCCATCGAGGCAAAATTTCTGGAATTGCCCATGCATTGGATCGCCATCGCGGTCTCTCCGCTCATATTGGCATTGTTCACCGGTGGTTTTATTACGCGCTTCAAAGGATTTGGTGTTGAACTGGAAACGACATTAAAAGCACCAGTGGCTTCACTTAATCTAACAGCATCCGATGTCGTTGCCGATATTCCCGGTGATGAAAAAGGAAGTTTCTCCTACCTGGACAGCCTGCCTGCAGATAAAAAACTGGCGGTAAAATGGTTGCTCTTGCGCTCAGGAAAGAAACATTATTATTCAGCCCATGGCATTGAAACCTATGTGCGCGAATTGCCCAATATTCAGTATTTTGAGGTTCGCACTGAATCGGGTGAATTTATTTGTTTTCTCCCGATTACAATCTTCCGGGATGGAAGACAACCGTTCAATTCCGGTTTAAAACATGACAAATTACAGCAGCTGATCGAAGCCATTGAAACTGAAAATGTAACTGAATCTTTTCGTGGACAAACAATTACACTTAAAGTAAAAAGTGATCAAAGTTTGGTTGCTGTGCTGCGGCTTATGCGCGCTGAAAACGTTGAATTCGCTGCAATTGTCTCACCAAGCGGGAATTATTTGGGTGTTTTGTTCACGAATGAAGTTGAGAAAAAAATTGCGGATTCGGTGCTGTCGGCAAGTACAGCTTGAAGCTAAAATTTCTGCTGCAAATCTGTTTTTTAAACTAAAATATTTGGGATAAGTGTTTTTCGTTTTCAATAATTATAAGAGTTATGATAAATAAATAAACGCATATTCCGATATAATAAATTGGTGCGAAATTTTCTGAACAGTCATTTCTAAAACATGCTTTGCCCTCGACTGCGACCCGAAAATCGCCTGGTTTTTCTGCGTATTAACACTATTGTAGTCTTACAAAGATGGCGGAAAATTATTAAATGCAACGTATTATGATTATTGATGATGAAGCTGATATTCGCGGCATGTTAAAAAAAATGCTGGAGCGGGAAGAATATGAGGTCATCGTTTCCTCTAACGGCAAAGAAGGTTTGGAGCTTTTCTCCAAAGAACCCACCGATTTGGTGATTACTGACATCGTTATGCCGGAAAAAGAAGGTATTGAAACGATCACAGAACTGAAGAAACATTACCGCGATGTGAAAATAATCGCAATGTCGGGAGGGGGAAACGCTGGTGTTGAAAATTATTTGCGAATGGCGAAAGCGTTTGGCGCCAATCGCACATTGGCGAAACCATTCCAAAGAATACAACTTCTCACGGCGGTGAAAGACTTGCTTTTTGAAGATGTGTTGCGCTGAAATTTCGGGCATCGTTTTACCGCAGTACGCAAAAGGGGACTCCCGATTTCCAATCACAGATTGTGAAAAAATTGGCTGCCTTAGCGCTGTAAGAATTATCGAAAACTGAACTTACACGTGCATTTTAATAGTACGAAATGGGACAGTTATTACATCCCACCTGATAAAAACTCCATTTTTTTCACAATAAAAACAATAGTTTAGTCAATTATACAAAAATTCTGGCATACACCTTGTTTGTCGTAAGTGCAAATGCGAACAAACAATCTGAATTAATAGCCAGGAGGTTCCTGTGAAACAGAGAAAAACAATTATCGCAGCCGCAGTCTTTGCGTTTATTCTTCCGATGATGGTACAGGCTGGTCCACGAATTTATGTCAAAGTTAAACCACCGGCGCGGAAAGTTGTTGTTGTCAAAACGGCTCGGCCTTATAAAAATGCTATCTGGATCAATGGCAGGTGGCATTGGAATGGCCATAAATATGTTTGGAAAGCAGGTCACTGGGTGCGTCCGAAAAAAGGATTTGTGTGGATCCCTGGTCATTGGAATCACAACCGGCGGGGCTGGCATTGGATCGACGGACACTGGAAACGCGCCTGAAACAAAATAAGTTTTAAGTCGGGAGAAAAGGACGTCTCCTGACAAAATATTAAACCCATCCTCTTCCTCCCATATCCCAAAGCCTCGGTGCAAGCCGGGGCTTTTTTTTAGCGTGCGCTGACTTCTTTCGCCATCAGTATGGCTTCAAAGTTTTTGTGGGTGCCCAGGCCGAGCTTTTGCAAAAGCGTCTCTTTCAGCAAATTAAATTCAGGAAGTTGAGATGCTTGCAGCGGCTTCCCCGCAAGAGGTCGAATTTTGAGTGGATCGATGGCTTTTTTGTTGTAATACATGGTATAATGCAGGTGAGGCCCGGTGGCGTTCCCGGATTGACCGACATATCCAACGAGATGATTTTGGCTGATTTTTTGCCCGACGCGCAGGTTGGCGTAGCGCGACAAATGACCGTAGAGGGTGACGTAGGATCCGTTTTTATGAGAAATTTTAACACACCGGCCATAGCCTCCATTCCAGCCTTTAAAAATCACTGTTCCGTCAGCTGATGAGACAACCGGGGTTCCTGTGCGCGCGGCAAAATCAACGCCGGTGTGAGCGCGTCTTCTTTTGAAAATCGTGTGAAAGCGGCTGCGGGAAAAGTAACTGGATATTCGGCGGTAATTTAGGGGTGATTTGAGAAATGTTTTTTGAAAACTTTTTCCATTTTCATCATAATAAAGCAATAGCCCATTTTCTACCGGATTGCCAAATGCAATGAGAGTTGTGTCTTTTTGTGCGTAAGCCGCTGCGAGGATATCTCCATATTGCAGAAACGTCGGCAAGCCCGACTCCGGATCAATTACAGATTTTTTTTGATACAAAATTCCGAAGGAGTCGCCGACCCGGGGATCGATAAAAAAATCGATATCCCACTGAAATATGTCCGAAAAAGCCATTATCAATTCGGGTGATTCTCCAGCCTGCAGAATAGCTTCGTAAAGCGTCGTTTCGATTGTCCCGACCAGCAATTTCTCTTTGACAATAATTGGCAAAGTATCGAGGTGTGCAATAAAATTTCCGGAAGAATCAGCGAAGATATTCACTTTTCTATCAGGTGTTGGTCGATAGTACAATGCAGAGAATTGGCCGTCAGCGTCAAATTTGAGTTGTAATTTCTCACCTGCACGGATTTTTCGCGGATTATAGACAGAAGAAAAAGCATTTAAAAGCGGCTGGATTTGCAGCCTTGGGATATCATTTTTACGCAGAATATTACCCAGAGTCATACCGAATCGAACGCGTACCTCTCTGATATTTTCGGAATAAACTTTATCGGAGTCGGTATTTGTTGAAGCGGCGCTGCGATAATTCAAAGCAACTAAAAAAAGTAAAATCAAAAAATAGAATCGCGTGGATGCCATAATTGTTTAAAAATCCCTTTCTGGGCAAAAATTAATTAGATTCCTCAATTATTTGTGCCTGTGCCATCCTATCGTGCGCAGGTTAAATGGCGTCCACCATCGATATTGAGTGTTACTCCTGTCACCCAGCCTGCTTCATCAGCAGCGAGATATAATATTGCATGTGCTATGTCATTCGGTTCCCCAACGCGCCCGATTGGGTGGGTGGTTTTGCTGTGTTCCAAAAAGGCAGCATAACTTTTTTCGTCCATACCGCTGCGACGGTGCAGGTTTGTGACAACGACGCCCGGATTTACGGCATTCACGCGTATTTTTTTCGGGGCCAATTCCATGGCTGCGCAGCGCGTCAATTGGTCCAGCGCTGACTTGCTGACCGAATAGGAAAGGATTCCGGGAAAAGATCGCGTCCCGACAACACTGGATACATTAATAATATTACCCTGTGTTTTTTCGAGGTGCGGAACGGCAAGTTGCATAAGATGGAAAACGGCGGTGACGTTCACATCCATCATTGTGTTCCAGTTTTCCGTCGATGTTTGCTCAATTGATCCTGTGGCAATGATACCGGCGGAGTTGACAAGCACGTCCAGCCTGCTAAAATGCTGAATAGTTTTAGCGAGTGTGGTTTTGAGTTGTGTTTTATCAGTGACATCGCAAACAAGGGGCAGGGCAATCTCGTTGGTATGATTCAATTCGTTCGCCAGGTTTGCAAGCGCGGATTCATCTCGTCCAATCAGGGCAATACGCCCACCTTTTTGTGCGGCGGTAATGGCCGTTGCGCGGCCAATACCACTTGTGGCTCCGGTTATTAGAAATACTTTATTCTGTAAGCTCATTATTCTTTTCTTTATTTTGGGTGATAAAATTTGAACTCAAAAGTACGAACTTGTTAAATAAAAGTAAATACAATTTATGGGAAAAGTTATTTCAAAAAAAAGGCCCCCCAAAATTTGGAGGGCCTTCGAAGGGAGGATATGTTACGGGAAAATCAGTATTCTTTACTTTCAGTGCTTTTTTCAGCAAGTGCATCGCCATTTCCAGGCTGCAATCCCTTCAGAATATTGATACCAGTGGCAGTTTCAATCTGATCAACCAATGAAATAACTGCTGCGGGCATTTGGTTGACTAATTTGCTGATGCCGCTATTGGGGCCGCCATTGCTGCTGTCGATCACACTAATTTTATCAATATTCAATTGGCCGACTGTTTGTGATAGCTGATTGATGATTTCCGGCAGCATTTGTAAAATGAATACTTTCTCGCCTTCGCCGTTGGCCTTTTGATATGTGGATATCATATCGGTTAATACGGTGATTTTTGCCTCGCCGTCTTCAAGAATGTGCGCTGCTTTCCCTTTGGCGAGTAATTGATCGGCTTTCATGTTTGCTTTTGCAGGTTCGATGACGTCAGCCTCGAGCCGTTTTTGCTGCAAAATAATACGCTCTTTCTCCATTTCTTGCTCATACTGCGCCTTGGCTTTTTCACCGGCAACACTGGCTTCCTGCTCGTGAATGACAGCAACTTTTTCCAGCTCAGCTTTTTTCACGCGCAGCTTGTTTTCCTCTTCCTCAACCTTTTGCTTCGCCTGAGCATCTCTGGTTTTGATGATAGTATCCGCTTCAATTTTGGAAGTTTCGATGGTTTCGCGTGCTTTTGCCCGTGCGACTTCCGCTCGCATTTTCGCTTCGGCTTCCGATTGTTCTGCTTCGGCGGTTCGTTCCGCTTCGGCTGTGCGTGCTTTCGAGATCACATCGGCGGTCTTCTTTCTTCCGATGGAATCGAGATATCCTGCATCATCGGAGATATTTTGAATTTTAAGCGTATCCAATTGCAGGCCAAGTTGCTGCAAATCAGCGTCGGCTTCTTCGATGAGATTTCCGGCGAATTTTAGCCTGTCCTCATTCACCTCTTCCGGTGTTAGCATTGCTAAAACACCGCGCAGATTGCCTTCCAATGTATCTTTGGCGATGTGTAAAATTTCATCCTTGGGTTTATCGAGAAATCGCTCGACGGCGTTGCCAAATATCGGCTCACTGGAATTTATTTTCACATTGGCAATTGCCTCTACACTCAGTGGAATGCCGCCTTTCGAGTAGGCGTTTGTGACACGTAATTCAAGAGGAATCGTTTGTAAACTCATGCGGGCGGCTTTTTCAATAAGTGGAATGCGTAATGCTTTTCCCCCACGGATAATCCGGTAACCAACTCGGGAACCGTCGGATAATTTTCTCTCTCGCCCGGAAAGAATAATCACCTCATTTGGATGGCAAATCAACAACAGTTTGCTTATGGCTACAATTATAACAAATACAATCACCGCTGCAATAATCGCAAGGACCAGCACCAATTGGGATATCATGTTACCCCTCCTTTATTTAATCGATAAAATTCTTTTCAGCCACGTAGGCATAACCATCCTGCACGCGAACCACAGTCACAGTCTCACCATGTCGAAATTCCTGGATTGCCGATTCATCTGCAACACGGGCCAAAACCTGATGGATGTTTTCATCGAGTGTGATACTTATTTTTCCAGGTTTTAACTCTGAAATATTGAGCAAAACTTTTGCTAATTGCCCTTCAAAATCGGCTAAATTTTCGGCTTGCCCAACCTGGGAGTTTTTGAGGTATTCCATAACGACATGCCCCAGACTGGCAGCGAAAAATCCCATCACAAGCGCCGCCACAAAGGTCACAACGGAAGGTAGTTCAATGCGCGCGACAGTAACGCCGGTGAGTCCGAAAAAAGTGAGAAAATATACGATATTGCGAAAACTAAAATATCTGAATGCATTTACAACACCCTCGGATTCCGCTTCCGTACCAACATCAGCCTCGATTTCAACATCGCCAGCCAATTCACCATCGGAACCAGTGAACAGGGAAACGATGAGAAGAATCCCCCCAAAAGCCAAACAGCAAAGGTATAGCGTTATCACCTCTTTACCCTCTTATTTCTTTTGTTGTTTTTTCAGTTTCGCCAGCTCATCTTCAACGGCTTTTTCTTTCTCCAATTTATCGAGATCAATATCATTTTCCTGTCCGAGCTTGGCAATTTCATGTGCTGCTTCGGCATCGGCCTCAAGTCCCATAATCGCATCTTCATAACTTTTTAGCGATGATTCTGAATCGGTGATGCTGGAAATTTTACCCGCTGCGTTTTTGATACCATCTATCGCTTTATTGGCCGATTCCTGGATTCGCAACTTGGCATCGGCGGAGCGTTTTCTACGGATGAGTTCTTCCTTTTTACGCCGGGCGCTTTGAACTTTATCTTCAAGGCTGAGCAAGTCGTTTTTTAACTGCTCCGAAACGATTTTTGCTTCCTTGAGTTCACTGGCTAAAGCGGTGCTTTGTTGATCGGTTACTACTTTTTTCGCCAGAATTTTCCGCGCCAACTCCTCGTTTCCTTTTTCCACGGCCTCGCCGGCTTTGGCTGCATAATCGTTTGATAAATTCTGCGCGATCTGCAACTGCTTTTCAACTTGTTTTTCACGGGATACGGCTCGTACCGTCTCACGGCGCATTTCGATGATGCTTTCTTCCATATCGCGAATGATTTGCTTGACCATAACTTCGGGATCTTCCGCCTGATCAAGCAAATGATTGATATTCGCTTTTACCATTTCAGTTACACGTTTAAAAACTTTCATTGTAGCCTCCAATAGAAATATTGTTCAAAATAATTTTTGTCTGATATAAACATGCCGCGATTTAAGCAACGATGATGCCAAATGTAACTTGTTGTTTTTTAAAGAGTGGTTTCGATCCAAAGTGGGGGATTACGCCAAGGAGTGGTTTTTTACGCCAATAATTCCCCGAGAGCAAATTTTTTGTAGTAATGGCGGAATTGGTCGTAAGTCATTCCCAAGCGTTTTGCGGCCTCGCGCTGGTTTCCCATGACGTCCTTCAGCGTATTTAGAAGGAGAGATTTTTCAAAGGCCCGAACCTGTTCGTGAAATGTGCCGCCAATCGGTTCAACCGTGGTTATTTCCAAAGGCAACTCGGAAGCATGGATTACTCCGTCAGCATCCCAGATATAATGGCGCTCGATGACATTTTTTAGCTCACGCATGTTGCCTGGCCAATGGTAGGCTTGTAAAGCGCGAACGGCGGCTGGTGTGAATACTTTTTTCTCGATGTCCGGCATTTCGTGGTGCAGATTTTTCAAAAAATGGGAAATAAGTGCGGGAATATCTTCGCGGCGCTTGCGCAATGGAGGTAAAGTAAGCTCGGCAAACGCAATGCGGTCATAAAGATCTGCGAGAAACTCTCCTTTGGCGATCATAGTCGCTAAATGGGCGTTGGTCGCTGCCACAATGCGCACATCGACGTGGATTTCTTCGCTACCGCCGAGCCTTTCAAATTGCTGGTATTCCACGACACGCAGCAACTTTTCCTGGGCATCGCGGGACATGTTGGCGACTTCGTCTAAAAAGAGCGTGCCTTTGTGGGCAAGTTCCAGTTTCCCGATGCGGTTGCTGGTTGCACCGGTAAATGCCCCTTTCTCGTGACCAAAAATTTCAGCGATAAATAGCTCGTCGTGCAGCGCGGCACAATTGATCGCAACAAATTTTTCATCGCAGCGCTGGCTTTGGTTGTGGATGTATTGCGCCAAAACTTCTTTGCCGGTTCCACGTTCTCCCCGAATCAGAATCGGGCGAGGAACTGTGGCAAATTTGCTTGCTTTTTCAACGACATTTATAAATGCAGGACAGGTGCCGATTCCGGCAAAGTTTTTCTCACCATTTTGTTGCATGTGCTTTTATTACCATTTATTCAAAAAAAGAGTATTCGTTTAGCAAAATTTAACAGAATAAATATGAAAATGCAAGGCAATCAATTTTAAGATGGAATGCAATATAAAAAGTTGCATTTAATTTAATTGAAATTTTTATAGACCATGAATTAAATGAAGATCGGGAAGTTTAAATTGATTAAGTTTGGGAATATTTTCATATTCAACATTGAAAAGCGAAACCATTTTATTCACTTTTTCTTCGTGTACTTTGTGATCTTTGTGGCAAATTTTATTTTAAAGAGTATAGCAAAAAATATTAATACCATAATTAAATACACCTAATATTGAATAAAATTCATCTTGCAGGAAACTTCACTGAGCCTTATCTTTACAGTCATTTTTGGAATTTAAATTATGTGAAAATAATATTTTTGGAGGAACGATGAGCACAGCTGGTTATAATTTATTAAAAGGAAAAAAAGGCATAATTTTCGGCCCATTGGATGATAAAAGTATCGCCTGGAAAATTGCGGAAACAGCTTATCGCGAAGGGGCGGAGTTCGGGATTTCCAATATAAAAGTAGCCCTGCGAATGGGACAAATTGATGAATTGTCGAAAAAATGTGGTGACGCGCCGATTATTGCCTGTGATGCTTCAAATAATGAGCAGCTTGATGTAGCTTTTGCCCAACTAAAAGAAAAATTTGGCAAACTGGATTTTATCGTTCATTCCATCGGCATGTCGCCGAACGTGCGTAAAAAGAAAGATTACATGGACTTGAACTACGATTGGTTTCACAAAACGTTGGACGTTTCCGCTCTTTCGTTGCACCGTATTGTGACGCAGGCGTTGAAAGCCGATGCGCTCAACAAAGGCGCTTCCATCGTTGCGCTTTCTTACATTGGCGCCCAGCGGATTTTTACGAAATATGGGGACATGGGGGATGCCAAAGCATTGCTCGAAAGTATCACTCGTAGCCTTGGATCGCGACTTGGAAAGCTCGGAATGCGCATCAACACCGTTTCACAAAGCCCGACGGTGACCACCGCAGGCAGCGGCATTGCCGGCTTTGACGCCATGTATGATTTTGCAGAAAAACTCTCACCACTCGGCAACGCCACGGCCGATGACTGTGCCGAGTACGTTTTGACCCTGTTATCCGACCTCACCAGAATGGTTACGATGCAGAATCTCTACCACGACGGCGGCTTCAGCTCCATGGGAATCAGCGACGCCATTTTCGAAACGATGTACGGGGATAAATAATTATTGTGGATCATATGAAGGATTCTATCCTTCGTATCTCTACGTGGATAGGCGAACAATGAACTGAAACTTCTGTTTGAACTTGAAATAGTGACTGGTGCTATTAAACTCTTTGTTTATGTGTCATTTTCGAAGAACAATATTATACGATTAAATCGTATAATATTATTGCAAATCATCCTTTTTAATCGTATATTTTTTCTATGAATGATTTACTTTACCAGTATAACCCGTGGTGGGAGAAAAGTCGTGCTGCGGCTGACTTGAAACCACGCGAACAATATCTTTCCGATCTTCGAATATATCTACAACAGAAACAAATCATTATTCTAACAGGGTTGCGCCGAGTTGGGAAAACGAGTTTAATGAAATTGATAATTGATGAATTGATTTCAAAAGAAGTGCAACCAAAGCATATTTTTTACATTAGCCTGGATGATTATTTGATTCAGAAGCAAAGCATGATAGAGATTGTCAATGAATATCGAAAACTGCATAAAATAACGATCGATGAAAGAATTTATCTCTTTTTTGATGAAGTAACATCAAAGGATGAGTTTCAAGTCCAACTTAAAAATCTCTACGATTCACAAAATGCTAAAATATTTGTTGCATCATCTTCTGCCTCAAAACTCCGTGACCAGAAGGCTAGCCTGACTGGAAGGTCCATTACACTTGAAATAAAACCACTTGATTTAAATGAGTATTTTTCCTTTAAAGGGATTGAAGTAAAAAGGCGAGATGTTCAACTACTTAAAACTTATTTTCTCGATTATATAAAAACAGGCGGATTACCAGAGAATGTGCTGCAGCCGAGCAGAGAATATTTGATGAATTTAGTGGATGATATCATTCAGAAAGATATCACTGCATTTCATGGATTAAAAAATCACCAGATTTTACGCGATTATTTTACACTTTTAATGGAGCGAAGCGGAAAGCAATTCAGCATTAACAAAATAGGTAAAATATTGGCGATTTCACCAGATACCTCAAAAAGATATTTGAACTATTTCGAATCAACCTATCTGATTCATTTGTTGCCGCGATGGGGTAAAACAAATCAAAAGTTGCTCTCCGCCAAAAAAATTTATGCTTCTGATTTGGGGATAAAATATCTTTTTGTTGGTAATCGTGATATTGGGAGCTATTTTGAGAATTATGTTTATATAAATATGCGCAATAAAAAAGAACTTTACTATTTGTATGAAAATGCAATTGAAATTGATTTCTACACTGATGATAAGGTACTAATTGAAGCCAAGTTTTACTCAAATATGAGTGAAGCACAAGGTAAATTATTCAAATCCTATCCTGCTAACAAACGAATATTAATCGATACAGTTGACAAGATTTCATTATTGGAAGAAATTTAAATTGTTAATATAGCTACACTTTCATCTCCCGCCACGCGCCCCAGCCCAAAGTTGCTGCCCGGCCGAACATAAATACCACCATTGCCAGTCACAAAATGTGATTATCCCTCAATCCAATTAGCTTGCACGTATTTTAATTTCCCGCCATGCGCCCCAGCCCAAAGTTGCTGCCCGGCCGAACATAAATACCACCATCGCCAGCCACAAAATGTGATTATCGTGCAGCTTGACACTGAGCCAGGCAAGCGGCAGAAAGAACACCACAAAACAGAGAACCATGCTGTTGCGTAATATTTTTGCATTGGTGATGCCGAGAAAGTAACCATCAAAAATATAGGCGATGGCGCTAAAAATTAGTGCGATATAAACCCAGTAATCGTATACTTTTAAAAGCTGAATTATATCAGCGTGTGACGTCATCAGGGGATAAAAATAATCGGGTATTAAAAACATAATCGCAATGAACCCTACGGCAAAAACTTCACCCCATAAAAGGGCTGTTTTTAGCAGTTTTTTCAACGATTGATGATCGTTGCTGCCTTTGAAAATCCCGGCGAGGCTTTCGGTTGCAAAAGCAATCCCGTCGATCAGGTAGGCTGCGAAAGACAGAATTCGTAAAATAATCGTGTTGACAGCAAGAATGGACACGCCCAAAATCGAGCTGATATTTGTGAATACGCCGAAAGAACTGATTAAAAATAATGTGCGAATGAGAATATCCCGGTTCAGGCTAAATAAAGGCACAAGTTTTTCGCGAGTAAACACCGATTTCCAGTCAACGCTGATTTTTTTTGCGCCATATTTATAGAAAACCAGAGCCAGAAAAAATGCCAAAATATTACTGATTGTAGTTGCCCAACCAACACCTGCGGCGGCCAGTCCCAGGATAAAAAGGAAAATATAATTGAGAATGACATTGGCGACATTGCCGACGAGCGTCATGTACAGCACCAAATCGCTGCGCTCGCGCCCGAGAAACCAGCCCACAAAAACATAGTTGCACAAAACGACCGGCGCGCCTAAAATCCGGGCTGCGAAATATTCTTCACCAGATAATTTTACCAGTGATTCGGCGGATAATAAACCAAAACCGGTTGCAGAGATAATGTTGCGAAAGAGAATTAGTATCAAACCGACAAACAAGGCGATGGCAAACCCACGATAGGAGATCGCGTAAATTTCGTGAATATCTTTTTTGCCACTTGCCTGGGCGGTTAAGCCCGTGGTGCTCATGCGCAGAAAGCCGAAAGTCCAGAAAATATAATCAAACAGAACGGATGCCAACGCTACGCCTGCGAGAAAATGAATTTCGGGGAGGTGGCCAAGCATGGCGGTATCGACCAATCCTACCAGCGGCACTGAAATATTGGCTAAAATATTTGGAATTGCTAATTTAAAAAAACGTTTGTTGAAGGATTCTGTAACCATTTGTTTCTATTTTCCTTGGAATTGGAAATGCCTTTTTCTATTTTCCTGCTTGAAATTTTAAAATTGGAGAAATAAACTGATGACTGCTTCACAAATATTGCTTCTCTATCTCGTTTTGTTTGCAATCGAATACAGCTGGGAAATGGTGCTTGAAATTTTAAATATCAAACATGTTAAGAAAAATAAAAGTGAAATCCCAGCAGCATTTCAGGCGACAACGGATAAAGAAACCTATGAAAAATCAATCAATTATACTTTAACAAACACCAACTTTGGGCTCGTTTCTTCAGCTTTTTCCTCTGTGCTGCTTCTGGTGATCGTTCTCAGCGGCGCTCTCGGGATTGTCGATGATTATCTTGGCACTTTGGGGCTGGGAACATACAGCCACGGTGTGCTTTTTATTTACACACTTGCATTGTTTTTTAGTTTGTCGACGCTGCCTTTTTCTATTTATTCGACCTTTGTCATCGAAGAAAAATTTGGCTTTAACAAAATGACGTGGAAATTATTTATAATCGATGCTGTTAAAGGGATGGTTTTGTCGGCACTTTTCCTGACGCCGCTTTTGTATGCCCTCTTTTGGTTTATGGATACCGCTGGCCCGAACTGGTGGATATACGCATTTTCACTTTTCGCAGCATTTCAATTATTGATGGTTCTTATTTATCCGACGCTTATTGCGCCACTTTTTAATAAATTTAGTCCCCTGGGTGATGGTGAATTAAAAGACAAGATTTTAGCCCTGGCAGAAAAAGTCGGATTCAAAACCAACGGTATCTTCGTGATGGATGGTAGCAAGCGCTCGCGGCACAGCAACGCCTATTTTACCGGTTTAGGAAAATTAAAACGCATTGTGCTGTTCGACACGCTGGTGGAGTCATCGGAACCTGAGGAATTACTGGCTGTACTCGCGCACGAAATCGGCCACGAGAAAAAGAATCATATTAAAAAAGGGATGGCATTGTCACTGCTCAGTATGGGAATCGGTTTTTGGATTTTGAGCCTATTATTGCCGTATGCCCCATTTTATCAGGCCTTTGGATTTTCGGAAAATTCCTATCACGCAGCTATAATTCTGTTCAGTTTTTGCTCCGGGCCATTTACATTTTACCTTGCGCCATTGCGATCGAAGCTATCCCGAAAACACGAATACGAAGCGGATCGTTTTGCGGTTGAGGCAACCGGTGGTGCGAATGGGCTAAAAAATGCTCTCTTGCGATTGAGTAAAGATAACCTGAGTAATTTGACGCCGCATCCGTTGTATTCAGGCTATCATTATTCGCACCCGACGCTGTCAGAGAGAATCGCAGCGATGGAAAAACATGCCACCATTTTGAAAAAGGCATAACAAGAAAAGCCTCAGAAATAATTTTCCGAGGCTTCCAAATTTGCACAAAGTTTTAAAATTATTTCTCTACTACATCCTTAAAATTCATATCCACTTCCTGCGGGATTTCTACCCAGTCGGCGACAAAAACATTGGTATCGCGCGTCGGTTTTCTTGCGGTCGTGCGGTTCGAGCAGAACACCAGTTTTTTGCCATCAAATGAAAACATGGGAAACGAATCAAAAGTCCCGCTGTGGGTAATTTGTTTCAGATCCGTACCATCAATATTAATCATGAAAATATCGAATAATGGCATGCCACCTTTGGGAGAATGATGGTTCGAGCAAAAAAGAATGCGTTTGCCATCCGGGTGAAAAAACGGGGCCCAGTTTGCGCCGGAAAGATTGGTCACCTGCACGACATTTTTGCCGTCGATATCCGCGACGAACACATTTAATGCATTTGGCTCGACCAAATTATTAGCGAGCAATTCTTTGTATTTCTGTGCTTTTTCACCCTGGGGACGGCTGGCACGCCAGACGATTTTTTTCGAATCCGGAGAGAAAAAGGCGCCGCCATCATATCCGAGCGTATTGGTCAATTGCAATTCTGTGCCAGTTGAAATCTCATAACGCCACAATTCGAGATCACCGGATTTTGTTGAGGTATAAATTATATATTTGCCATCCGGCGAAACTGTTGCCTCGGCATTGTATTCATTGCCACCGATCAATAACTCAGCATTTGTTCCATCACTATCAGCAATAAATATATCAAAAGAAGGGAAAAGCGGCCAGACATAACGGCCATGACCCATGTCGGGCAGGTCCGGGCAGGCTTCAGCGGCTACGTGCGTGGAAGCGAAAACAATGCGACCATCAGGGAGAAAATAGCTGCAAGTTGTTCTTCCTTTGCCGCTCGAAACCAGTTTGTATTGCTCGCCGTTTTGCATTTTCGAGCCATCGGCATTCATCACAAAAATCTGATCACAGCCCTGCTTGTTGATGTCTTCCCATTCACTTTGGAAAATGAGCTTGGAATTATCAAAACTCCAGTAGGCTTCAGCATTGTTCCCACCAAATGTTAGCTGTTTAATATTTCTTAAATGCACTTCATTGCTGAAGCGTAGAGAATCGGTGGCTGCTGAATAGGGGGGATCGGTGTTAGACTCATTTTGGCAACTTGTAGAAAGCAAAGCTATCGATAAAAAAGAAACCAGCACCGTGGCTGATTTAAAAATGATAATATTTTTTTTGAGAATAAATTTTAACACGCGCAGCTCCAATGAGAAATTATAATAAAGTTAACTTTAATTTTGGGAAAATTATTGTGGTCATGAAATTCTAAAAATCAGTGTCAGGGTTCCGACCAAAGAATGGCCTCGTCGGGCAGTAAAATTGGGATATCGTTATCAATGCGATAGATGTATTTTCCGTCGATGGAGATCAAACCTTCGGAGAACAATTCTTTTACTCGAACATCCCGGTGATTCACGATTGAGCCGCCGGCAATTTTTTCATTTAAAGTTTGTAGCAGTTCTTTATTGATAGGTTGTAATTTGACACGGGTGAGGGGGCAAACTAAAGAAGCATAGAATGATTGATTAATCGGCATTCGAATATCCTGTCCTGCGGGCATGATGAAAAAAAATGACCGCCTGAAAGACGGTCATTTTCAAAATCTTAAAATTGGTAATAAAAATTAAACGCTAATATTATCCCAATCTGCTTTGCTTACGAATTTGGTAAGGTTGCGGCCATCAGCAGTTTTCCCTTTGACGGCGTAGCGGTTATTACCTTCTTTTCCGTATACAACTTTTTCTGTGACTTCTGCATCTACTTTTTTTCTGAGCTTAACGTCATAAAAAGTTGCTTTCATGAGTTCTCCTCCTTTTAGATTACTTGCGTTACTTTATTTGAGATTAATTTTGATTGCCCATTTCCTAAAAATATAAAGCACGCTTTAATAAAGAATATTGGTGTCCTGTGAAATTAGGCAGAAAAGTAATAAATGTAAAGAACCAAATTGTAAAAATTACAAAAAAATTGAACTACCGGGTCTCTTTGTAGGGTACATGCTTGCGAATGACAGGGTCGTACTTCTTCAATTCAAGTCTGTCAGGGTGGTTTTGCTTGTTTTTTGATGTATAATAGTAGTGTGAGCTTTCACTACTTTGCATTTTTATCTGAACGCGCTGGCCCTTCTTTGCCATGATCAGAATCTCCTATTTCAAAAGGACCGAAAAACGATCCGTCAGTTAATCTGGTTAACGAATAATTTTACGCTACAACGTCTTTCAGTTTTAAACCTTCATCACGCAAATAGTTTAACAAACCTTTTTTCTCAATCGTTCGCAGGGCTCGTGCAGACATACGAATGCGCACCCAGCGTGATTCCTCAGGAATCCAAATCCGCTTTTTCTGAATATTTGGTGTCCAACGTCTTTTGGTTTTATTATGAGCGTGGGAAACATTGTTCCCAAACTGAGGTTTTTTTCCGGATAAAGCACAAACTTTTGACATTTAATCCTCCGCGGATCACTATTTATTTTAATTTCTGAAATGCTATTTCAAACGCGATAACGACATGTAACGGAGCAATAACTTTAGTCCTGCTCTTTTTCGAGCTCTGAAATTGCTGTGTCGATATGCCCTTTTTCGTCTTCATCGAGCGGGACTTGCAAAAAACGTTGGGTAAATTTCCATGCACCGGTTTTGGGTGATTTAGAGGAATAAACCAACTTGAACGCTTTCACACCACCACCCTTTGCATGCCGGTGAAGTTTGGATTCAAAGGTTTGTTTCTTAGCCATCGAACTACTCCATAATCTATATAATCATATAATTTTTTGCCGCGTTCGCACTCTATGTCAGAGCGCGGAATCTGTTAAAATAAAAAATATTTTAATTAATGCAAGCAGTATTCAATAGAACATATAAATAATTTACGCTGAAATTTTTACGTTTCATCCTGAATAATATGCCTTGTATTTGTTTATAGTAATTTGTTTATTTGAGTAAATGTTCAAATAAACAAGGAAAACGTATGGAAACGCTGACGGCTGAAATATGTTCCCGGCACAATGTTGATATTGAAAAGCTCCAGGAATTGAACCTGCAAATTCATAAAATGAAAAATTTTGATGAACTGGCAGATTTGTTGGCCATGATGGGCAACCCCACGCGCTTGCGTATCCTTTATTTATTGGCTATTTCACAAGAATTGTGCGTCTGTGATATTGCTGATATTTTAAGAATGACGGTCTCGGCTATTTCGCACCAACTACGCAGGCTGCGCGATCGCAAAGTAATAACCTCCCGCCGGGACGGTCAGGTGATAATTTATCGATTGACCGATGGCCCGATCAACGCTGTTATTAAGGACCTGTTCAACCTGGAATGAGAAAAATTATGGATAAATCATACTCGGAATCTGATTTGAAAGATATCACTCTGCACGTTGACGGAATAGATTGCGCGCAATGCGGCGAATCGCTCTGTGCTGATCTTGAACGATCGAATAATATAACGACGGCTCAATTCAATATTGTGTCATCGGAGCTTGAACTGAAAATAGAACCTGTTGAGGTTGATTTTCCTCACCTTAAAAAAATTATTGGCATCCATGGTGGGCAACTTGCCGATGACAAGTTTTGGTCGAGTAATTTTATTGCAGCTAAAGCAAATTCTTCTGAAGTGAATGGCCATTTAACAGCAAAATTGCTTGAACAGCCAGAAATTCTTTCCGTTTCATCCAATGGATCAAAAGATCAAGTCACAGTTATTCATACCAATTCCAGGGAAGAACTGACAAAATTCATGACCGAATTCGGATTTATGGTACAGAACTTAACGGAAAAGCCGACCGAAATTAAGCAAAAAGCCAGGAATTGGCCACTGGTTTTGACTGTTATCTCCGGACTTTTTTGCGCAGCAGGAATCGGTCTGGGCTTGTTGAATTCTGGTCAATCTGAGTTTTCCGTTGGATTCTATTTCTTCGCTATAATCTTTGGCGGTATTTTTACGGGAAAAAAGGCACTCGCTGCGATCCGGGTGTTTAAACTGGATATGAACGTGCTCATGTGCATCGCGGTTCTTGGCGCTATTGGGATCGGGGAGTGGAATGAAGCAGCGATGGTCGTGTTTTTATTTTCACTCTCGAATCTATTGGAATCCTACAGCGTCGAAAGAGCACGAAATGCAATCAAAAAACTTATGAATATTTCCCCGGATATGGCACTGCTTAAGCAGGATAACGGGACAATACTGAAGAATATTAAGGATATAAAACCCGGAGAAATAATCCTGATTCGGGCCGGGGAGCGGGTGCCGATGGATGGTGAGGTAATGGAGGGCATTTCCCATCTCGACCAATCGCCAATCACTGGCGAATCTGTGCCTGTTGAAAAGAATCCGGGCGAAAAAATTTTTGCCGGCTCGATAAACGGGACCGGAGTGCTGGAAGTTCGGGTGACCCACTCATCTAACCAAAGTACACTTGCACGAATTATTAAATTGGTCCATAAAGCTTCATCGCAAAAAGCGCCGGTTGAGAAATTCGTTGATAAATTCGCAAAAATATATACCCCCGTCGTAGTTCTGATTGCAATAAGCATTGCCTTGATTCCGCCATTATTTTCAGGCGAATGGGGAATCTGGTTTTATCGTTCGTTAGTTATGCTCGTAATCGCCTGTCCCTGCGCCCTGGTAATTTCTACACCAGTTACACTGGTGAGCGGGCTCACACGTGCAGCGCGGGATGGATTGTTGATAAAAGGGGGCAGCTTCCTCGAAATGGCCGGGAAGATTAAAACCGTCGTATTTGATAAAACCGGGACTTTAACGAAAGGAAATCCCGAACTTAAGAATGTTAAATCTCTGTCGGGCTTGAGCACAGATGAAATATTGATGATCGCAGCTGCGATTGAAAAAAAATCTGAGCATCATTTAGCAAAACCGATAATCGAGCGTGCTAAAAAACGTGCTTTGCATTTGCCCGAAGCTGGCTCCGTAATATCAATTCCCGGAAAAGGGATCACAGGTGAGGTCGATGGGAAAAAGTATTTTATTGGCAATCACCGATTTTTCGAAGAAATTTTATTACAAATTAAGCTGAACGGCAAATTTAACACCTCGGGTAGCGCAATTTATTTGTGGGATGAAGTGCAGCTTTTAGGCGAACTGGAGATTTTTGATCCTGTCCGCGAAGAAAGTGCCGAGGCTGTCGCTGCACTTAAAAAAATGGGTGTCGCCCCGATTATTATGCTCACAGGTGATAATAAATTAGCGGCGACGCGCATTGCTCAGAATTTGCAGCTCGATGATTTTCATGCAGAACTGCTGCCTGATGAAAAAATGCGCCGGCTTGCTGATATAATGAAAAAAACCAATAGTAAAACAGCCATGGTTGGCGATGGAATAAACGATGCACCAGCGCTTGCGGCGGCTGATTTGGGCATTGCCATGGGCGAAGGTGGGACAGATATCGCTCTCGAAACGGCGGATATTGCACTGATGAATGATGACCTGAGAAAAATACCGAGTCTTGTTCAGCTGAGCAGGCGGGTTATGAAAATTGTGCGTCAAAATATTGCAGCCGCCATTTTAATCAAACTAATTTTTACTCTTCTGATCATCCCGGGAATTGCAACTTTGTGGCTGGCGGTAATTGCGGATGTCGGAACTTCCTTGCTGGTCATTTTGAACGGAATGCGGGCACTAAAAAAAACGCCGGCTATTTTTAATTAACCGGCGTTTATGAATTATTTGCGCGTCGTAAGTTTAATTTGTAGCTTCTTCGCCTTCGGGAGCGCCATCATTTCTGTTCCAGCGTCCGTGAAAGAAGCCTTTGCCCTCAACTTCAAGACTTGAGCGCCAGACACCTTTGAACTGACCAATCGTCGTTCTGCTGCGGTTGATCCAACGACCTTTCATCCAACCAGATTCGCCAGTCATATCATCGCTGCCCCATTCACCGGCCAGCAATCCACCAAATGTGCCGTCACGGTGGATGTATTTTCCGAACATGACATTCATGCCACGCAAGTTCTGCCCCCAGATGCCTTTCATGTAGCCAATAGATGTCCCCAGGCTATTGATCCAGCGACCTTCGAAAGTACCGCCAACACCTGCTCGACGTAACCATTTCCCGGCAAAAAAACCACCTGCAAATGGATGAACTTCCTTTGCGTGGCCAACGATTGAAAATTCATTACCCAGGTCGTCAACAGAATCGATGAGTTCGATTCCATCGAGTTCGGCAAAACTGAACGTCCGGGAATATGGACCGGCATTCACAGTGAGCAAACCATCAGAATCTGTTGTATCATTGTCTACAATTATTAAACTGATTCCGTCGAAATGAACATTGGTAAGCGAGGTAAATTCAAGCGCCTGGCGTGATTCTCGTGGTAAGTGGATGTAATCGCCTTGCTCAAACCGGACGGCTTTCTGAATCGCTAAAACACCTTTATTTATTTCGATCGAACCACTCCAGTCAACAGTTGTGCTTGCAGTTGAATCGCCCAGAAGTTGTCCCCAGGTCAATCGAAGAAAATAGGCAGGAATTGCGCTTTCAGTAAGTCCGCTGTCCACTGCAGCCGAATAGTCATCGCTGACGGTCATCGCTGTTTCTTCGTATTCGACAACCATCGTCGTTTCGCCAAAACCGGGGAGCTCATCGTCGGTCGTGTAGCCGCCATCAACTTTGTCCAGACTTTCGAGCTCGGTCTGTTCTGTGTCTTCGGGTTCAGCAGGATTGTTTTGTTCGCAACCCATGAAAATTAATCCGGATAAAACGAATGCAACCAGCAGTGATTTTTTGAAGTACTCCATTTTGTAACTCCTTCGTTAAAAGTGTGATTGGTTTGATTTGATCTTCGCACTGAACATCACAATGGCTATGCCAAAAGGAGTTATTCGTTGTAGTAAATGAAAATTAGTGTTTGTAAAAACAAATATTTAGGATGATTATTTGAAATTGGTGCTGAGAATATTGATGATCTGATAGGGCCAACCAATTTTTAAAATTGTACCAAATGGTACAATCCGATTTAAGCGGAGAGGGAAGGAGGGAGGACTTCCCTCTCCTGGTCAGGGATGGGAGGATGCTAGGATGGAAGCGTGCCTTCTAATAAAGTCCATTCTCCTGATTTTAAATCAAAATGCAATTCACAATGACCGTTGGGAATTAAATTTACCGTAAGATAATATTGCATATTTCCTTTAAATGTCTCTTCTTGATAATCGAGAACATTATCGATTGTATACAATTGACTTTTAAATAGAAATTGAATTGGTTCGACGATGCCGGCGAAGGATCGTGCTAAAACATGGATTCGTTCGTTCATTTTAACTCCTGTTGAGTTGTAATTATGTCCACCGTTTCTGTCTAATTATAGTGAACGTAAAAACACTAATCAAGTAAATTATGAAAAATTTTATCAAATCAATATTGCCACTTTTTTATATTTCTTTTCCGACAGTGCTGGGGCTGCTTGTTTTTTCATCCAATCCTGAATTGACTGAGAAGGTATACTCAGATTTTTTATATGTTGGGATAACCCGGATTATAACATTTTTGTTTGGCTGGATTCCTATTTCCATTTCTGAATTGCTGCTTGTGCTTCTCATCCCGGCATTAATTTTCCTGATTATTTTGGTGATTTTAAAAAGAATGAAACCACTGCGAGGATTGTATGTGCTCATTTTCAGCCTGTGTACACTTTTTAGCTGGTTTTATTTTAGTTGGGGGTTTAATTATCTGCGGCAGCCAATGACCGAGCGCCTCGCGATTTCCTCGGCAGTTGCTGATTCCACGTTAATTAAGCAAGCATTGCAATCCGAATTGGATAATGCCAATAAGAGCTATCTTGTTTATGCGAATTTTGACAAAGAAGGAATCGAAGCGGAAATCGAAAAAATGTATATGATTGTTGAGCAGCAGTTGGGAATCAAGCTGCCGCAGGGAATACGACAGCCAAAAAAATTGCAAATTCACGCTATTTTAAATAAAACGATGACCAGCGGCATTTTTAGCCCATTTTTCCATGAAGTACATGTCAACCAGGAGTTACTGCCAATTCAGTATCCAATTGTACTGGCCCATGAAAAAGCCCACCAGATGGGAATTGCCAACGAAGCGGAAGCCAATTTTTTAGCCTATCTGGTTTGTACATCGAGCGAAAATCCGCAGTTGCGGTACAGCGCGCATTTTTCACAAGTGAGCAAGCTGTTACGGCGGGCGTACACGACAATTGGGGATTATAATTTTTACCGGCAACAAGTCCGGCCTGAAATCAATGCTGACTTCAAGCGTGTGCGGGATCACTGGTTAAAGCATGCCGGCATTGTGGCAGATTTTTCCCACAAAGCATATGATAAATACTTGAAGGCCAATAGAATTAAAGAAGGGGTAAAGAATTACGCCGGAGATATTGATATGTTAATTTGGTGGAAGTTAAAAAAGGGAAATTCGGTTAAAAATAACAGGCAGGAAAGATGAAATCAATTTCACCTCTTTCTTGCCTGTTATTTTTATATTTCGAGACTCTCAAAAAACATACCGGAACAGCTAATGAGCTACTCCGGTATGTAATTATATCCAGACCTTTACTTCAGAATCGTCATTCGTGCCGACTCCTTGTGTCCGTTCGCTTCCAATGTATAAACATAGGTCCCTGAGGCCAAATTCCGTGCGTCGAAAGAGATTTCATGATTTCCTTCTTGCAATGATTCATCCACCAGGATCCGCAGCAAACGACCACGCAGGTCGAAGAGCTTGAGCTTTACATGGGATTTGCTGGGCGAGTTGAAAGAAATGATGGTTTCGGGATTAAATGGATTCGGATAGTTGCGCAGAGCAAAACCTGCAGGTGATTCTATATTTTTAGATCCCAACTCATCATAATCCGGTGCTCTTTGTTTCAAAGAATAGCCCGGCAGTTCCAGAGCTAGCAAAGAAGCTGCACTTGCCAATTCCACATATTCTACATTGTCTTTTACTTTGATTTCATCCAATTCTTTTGCCGCTGCTGAGAAATCACCTGTAAGAAAATAGATATGAAAACGATTGATACACGCATTGAAATCTTCCGTACTGCCCGGCGCTGTAGCACTTATTTGCTCAAGCCAGTGCAAAGCGATTTTCATTTCTCCCATAGTCTTGTATTGCCCCGCTGATACCAACATGGCCGTAAGCTGTAATGCCGATTTCTGCACTATCAAGCTCTCGAAAAACCCGATCGTTTCTGTTGATTTCAACGTTGCGTTCAGAGCACCCAATTCTAGTAAAGCTGTGTGCGCCACCGGCATTTTACCGCTGAGAATAATTTCCTTGTAAGCCGTAACCGCAGCTTCGATTTGACCGGAAAGCTCCAGATCTTTGGCATGGAAAAGGTCTGAATCTGTTGGAGAATTGTATTGCTGGCTATTTATATTACTGAATTGTTGATTTACAGCAGTTTTACTAAAAAATGGGGGGGATTTGATGTTAGGTTGTCTTTGATTTTGTAGATGCCGGAGCAGCTTGAAGAGCCAAGATTGTTGCTGTAGTAGATAGTACCACCCATGTTGATTTGTGTGGGTGGAGCGCCGTTGTACCAGTAGTTGTATTTTGCATAAATAACACCGCCACTGGAAACATACAAGGTTGAAGCGTTGCTGTCGCAAAAGTGGTTGATATCCCGTTGCCCGGAAGACAAGCCTGCACGGATAAGACCGGCATTGGTAGCATAGAGCTTGCCGCCTTTGATTTTATTTTTACCCTGGTAATGAGTGGCTGCCCGCCAGAATTCAATAATCCCGGTGCTCGCAACAAGCGCTGGATTACCAGAGTTTTGAACAATTTCACAGTCATAGATAGAAAGATAGCCATTTGAACCGCTGGTTTTAAATGCCGACTGGGAGTTGCTTTTAATTTTGCTTTTGTAAAACCTTGGTGTGACGTAATTCCCGGATTGATAAACAGCAAAAACATTGGAACCGGTAGTAACTTCAATATTGCAGTATTGAAATTCCGGTGTTGCGTTGGAAATTGTGATAGCGCCGGAATAATAGCCTCCGGTAAGATTTTCAATATTTGTGTATTCCACTAAACCATTGCTGCCTGAAGCAAAGTAGATGCCGTTCCATGAACTGCCGCTGGAAGTAAACGTAACAGGATTGAAAGAAGAACCATTGACATTCAGTTCACCATCAACGTTGATTTTCTTGCCGGAAGCGAACTTGTAAGTACCTTCATGGAATTCGTAGGATTGGTTGGAACCGATGTCGAGATTTTCGGTGATATAGATTGTGGAGCCGCCGATGCTGGGGCGGTATTCGCTCCGTTTCAGGTTCATTCGGTCGATTTGACCGTCGGTGAATTCATACATACAAGGATCGTCAGCATAATCCATATAGTTATGCACAGAATCATTTCCAGGTTCACTTTGGCATGAATCATGAAATGAAGGACAACCATATGTAGGCGACTTCTGGATGGGAGTATCCGAAACACCATCCCCCCAGACAAACTCGTCCACTCCCATTTGTACATATATTTCATTACACTTAAATTCTTCGTTCTCCCACGGATGGATCAATCCCCAGAAATGGCCGACTTCATGCACTAATGTTTTCCCCTGGTTTTTTGTTGGGTGTGAGCCGCCTGGTAGAGTCCGGTAATCTATCACAACACCGTGTTGTTTCCAATCATTAAACCAGGGATATTTCGCTACACCTTGAGTATCACCACTTAACTTTGTTATGTAAATATTTAATACCCGTCTTGTGTCAATATGCAAATTTTCTCTCATTGAATCGACATCATCGCCTGTAGCAGTAATTTCAAACCAATTATTATTTTGCGTTCTTGATATTCCAGCTAAGAAATAACTAAAACCCAGCCCTGAAAACTTATTTTGTAAAACATTAAACTGGGCTTCAATAGTACTGTTCGATATATTGCCTTCCTGGCTTGAATTAAAGATAACATGGAATATGACCGGAATGCTGCCCGAGTTTTCGCTGATTCCACTGAATTCGGATTTACCTCGTGTATTTGCAGGATCACCTTTCTCTGTTCCGCACTTGAATTGAGCAAATGCGATGTTACTAAAAAGCAGCAATAGTAAAACGTAAATATTTGATATTCTATATTTCATTTTCAACCCCACCTTTTAAAAGTGCATTATGTTATTAAATTAATCAATCGTATTGATTCGTAAAATTAATAGTGGTGTTGCCCATTGATTTATTGGATTTTCGATATCTGGTGGAACAGCTACACCGACGATGTGTACTTTTAAGCTTTCGGAACGTAAAAAGGATGGCAAGTTGTTTCTTGGGAGAAAGAGCGGATCGGACAAAGCAAACACTTCATCCCCCGATTCTTTCTCAATTAAAAATCCCCACTGCGTGGCCTCTCCGACTTCTGTTTGAAAAATTATTCCATCTTCTTCAATTATATAATCACAATTTTCGTTCGTGGGTCCATTTACTGCGGAATCCTCATCACAACACGACGGAAAACCATAAAGCATAAAAATCAGCAAACCAATGAGAAACAATTTTCGGTTTGCCACAAAGAAACGGCAGAAACGCTGCATAGTGTACCTCCTGTTTTGATTGGTTAGTAGATTAATTTGGCGAGAAATATTGTGGATATCGAATATTATGATAGACAAAAAAACAAGATGAAATCCCCAGCATTTTCCTGTTGTAACAACTATTTAACTAATCAATCCTTCGGTTGTCCTATAAGATCCACAAAAACAAAAGTTTGTTAACGTGGAAGTTATCTCTGGAAGTTTGTTTTACCAGTTTCAATGATCTATTGCACACTTTCAGGTTTTAATTCATTATATTAACTACAGTTATAATTGTTGCACCCTCTTTGGGATTACTTTGATGTGCAAACTATATTTAATCCCGAAAAGATGTCATGATTATAAACTGACAAACCTAAAAACTACATAAATCCCAAAAGGGAGCGTAGTAGAAGTTTGTGGTATTACTGGAAAACTAGAACTCAACCCAAATTATAAATTACTTTTACTGGAAATGGAAGGATGGATTGCTACTCATTCGTTAAAAATGTATTTTCGATAAAAAAGCCGGAGTAAATCCGGCTTTTTTTTAGACTATCCAATATCTTTGATATACATCAATCCGAGTTCTATTTTCTGCCCGGTCTCCTCGTGTTTTGCGACGACCCGGAGCTGTGGTTGCACTTTTCTCAAATGAGACGGGATTTTCTCTTCAAGTTTATATGAACTGGTAAAACTGCCCTTACCCTTACTCGGCTCGAGGGTGAATTTCTCCTTGAGCTCCTGCCCATTTTTTGTGTATAAATAGAGAAGTTGTACTTCAATATCCTCAGGCTCCAGTTCGCCGAGATACAGTTCCGCGCTAACAGTGAGTTGATTTTTTTTCACGGCATAATCCACAGATGTGCAGTGGAGCAGTGGCCAGTTTTCGTAGAGGATTTCTTTGAAAACCGACAGATCGCGGGCGATGGCAAAATCGGGCTCGTTGGTTTTTTTGTTCCTGTCGATGGCGTATTTGTAGAGCTTTTCGAAATAGTTGCAAACCATCGCTTCGGTGTTAAAAACAGGCGTCACTGTCGCGATCGATGATTTCACGGCTGCAAACCATTTTGTCCGCCCATTTTTATTGCCATAATACAGTGGAACGATATCTTTTTCGAATTTCTCATACAGTGAAGCGGCATCGTCGGCATCTTGCATTTTGAGATCCTCGTATTCTGCTTCGGTGCCAATTTCCCAGCCATTGGTGCCATCAAATGCTTCCGGCCACCAGCCATCGAGAATGCTGAAGTTGAGCCCACCGTTGATCGGCACTTTTTGCCCGCTCGTGCCACTGGCTTCCTGTGGACGCCGTGGATTATTGAGCCAGATATCAACGCCCTGAACCAACTGACGTCCAAGTTCCATATCATAATTTTCAAGAATGACGATTTTCCCTTGAAAAACAGGCATTTGCGATACTTCCCAAATTCGCTTAATTAGCGCCTGGCCATCTTTATCGGCGGGATGAGCTTTACCGGCGAAAATAAACTGCACCGGTTTTTTCGGATTGCAAATGAGTTTTTCGAGGCGTTTCAGATCGCTAAAAATGAGCGTTGCCCGTTTATAAGTCGCAAACCGCCGGGCAAAACCGATGGTTAATGTGTCGGGATCCAGCCAATTATCAACGGACGCGATTAATTTTTTATTTAATTTGTTGCGGGTAAATTGCTGTTTCAACCGTGTGCGTACAAAGTCAATAAAGCGTTGTTTTTGTACCTGACTGGTCTTTTCCAATTCGGCATCAGGTATATTTTTAATCTGTTGCCAAAATTTTTTATTGTTGAGATTTTTGCGCCAATCTCCGTTCAATTGCCTGTCATAAAGTTCAGAAATCTCGGGTGCAATCCACGTTTGGGCATGAATGCCGTTGGTAATACTGGTAATCGGGTTTTCCGTTGCCGGAACGTTTTCCCACAGGTGGGACCACATTTTCTGTGAAACCAAACCATGCAATTTACTCACGCCATTGGCTTTGCACGATAAGCGCAGAGCAAGAATCGTCATGCTGAAATATTTATCGCCATCTTCATTTTCGAGCAGGCCAAGGTGAAGAAGATCGGTCGTACGAATCCCTAGTTCTTTTGTGTATGTTCTAAAATATTTATCCACCAACGGCAAGCTGAAGGCCTCGTTTCCGGCAGGGACAGGCGTATGCGTTGTGAAAACCGTTGCTGCAGTAACAACTTCAGCGGCTTCCTCAAAGGCAAGCTCGTGTTCAATCATGATATTTTTCGTGCGTTCAAACAGCGAAAATGCAACGTGCCCCTCATTCATATGCCAGGCATCAGGATCGATTCCGAGCTTTTTGAGCAGCCGAACGCCGCCGATGCCAAGGACGATTTCCTGCGAGATTCGCATTTCCCGGTCACCGCCGTAGAGCTGGTGGGTTATTGTGCGTGATTTTTTTGAATTTCCCTCAAAATCGGTGTCCAATAAAAGAAGTACGGAACGACCCACGTCGCAAAGCCATGCTTTAATTTTAACCGGACCGTCTGGCAAATCAACGGAAACGGTGATAGGTTTGCCTGCGGAATCGACAATTTCCTGCACTGCGAGATCGGAAAAATCGTGTTTTGGATAAACACTGATTTGTTTTCCGGTTTTGTCAATCTCCTGCTTGAAATAGCCATTGCGATACAACAAGCCGACGCCGATAAACGGCAAGCCGATATCGCTGGCGGATTTTGTGTGATCTCCGGCAAGAATTCCAAGACCACCGGAATAAATTGGCAGGCTTTCGTGCAAGCCAAATTCTGCACAAAGATAAACGATCAATTTATCAGAATACTGGCTATATTTTTTGTCAAGCCATGTCGAGCGTGACAATTCTTTGTCCAGCATGGAGCAGGCTTTTTTATAGGCGCCCATAAATTCGGCATCTTTTACCAGCGCATCAAACCGGGCGGCTGACGTTTTTCGCACTATTTTTACCGGATTGTGGTGTTCGTTCCAGGCTGTTTCATCGATGGTCGCAAATAAATCCTGTATTTGAGGTGTCCAGGTCCACCATAAATTGTACGCTAAATTCGTTAAGTTTGATAGTTTCGCTGGCAAATTATTGGCAGGGATGTGTGTATTGGGACGGCTATATGGCGTTGGTTTCATCTAAACTTCCTATTGTAATTGATTTAAATGCTTCCTGTTAAAAATCGGAAGAAGTAAGTAGAAATTAATAACAATGAGAAGAAAAATATTATATTTTAATAAAAATGCAAGAAAAAGCTGGAAGCGGTTTCACAAACTTATTTTTATACAATTTTTCAGAATAATTCATAAATAAAAGCGACGAACATTCCTGCCCACAATATCGATTGGGCAAGCAGTTGAGGAACCTTTTCTTTTATGCGCTGAAAAATTGCTACCGAGAAAAAAGCCGTGAGTCCAGCTTTAGCAAGCAGAGGAGGGGCGGATTGGTTTAATAAAGTGATGGCTAAAATCCCCGAAGCAATCAAAACTAGTTTTTCTATTGAAATCCATTTCATCCAAATAATTCCAGGTAATTGAATTGTAGGCACCGGTGCAACCAGTACAAGTTAGTCCTGTTTAATTGTATCCCAGGTTTTTGAGCATATTCTCATTTTCGCGCCATTTCGGGCGCACAGCGACAAAGAGATCGAGGAAGACTTTTCTATCGAGCATGAGCTCAATTTCTTTTCGCGCTTCCGCGCCGACTTTTTTTAAAGCTGTTCCTTTTTTTCCGATAAGAATTCCTTTTTGAGAGCTTCGCTCAACCAAAATCGTCGCGCGAATGTAGTCTTTTCTCCCCTCACGTTCTTTAAATTCTTCTACAGAAACGGTCGCTGAATAAGGCACCTCATCGCCGTAATTATTAAAAATACTTTCGCGAATTAATTCTGAAACAAAAAAACGTTCGGGCGCTGTTGTCAATTGATCTACCGGGTAGAGAGGCGGACTGTGCGGGAGCCGTTTTTTGATGCCCGCGAGAAGCGCATTAATACCATCATTTTTGAGTGCAGAAACTGGGACGACATCGACAATTCCCGGGAGGGCGGCGCATTTTTCGATCAAAGGCAGAAGAGTTGCTTTCGCAATTTTATCCACTTTGTTGATGCAAATAATTATCGGTTTGTTTTGTTTTGCGAGGCCGGCAAGCAGGGTTGCTTCTGTGTCGTGTAACTTCTCGCTTGCATCGATGAGGAAAAGGTGCAGGTCGGCACTTTTGGCTGCTCCTTCTGCAGATTTTACCAAATATTCGTGCAGTTTGTAACGCGGTTTTATGATACCGGGAGTATCGAGAAAAATTATCTGCAAATCATCTTCGCAGTGGATGCCGAGAATGCGGTGCCGCGTTGTTTGTGGTTTTGGGGTAACGATGCAGAGTTTAAATGCCAGTACCGTGTTCAGTAAAGTCGATTTTCCGACATTGGGGCGACCGAGAATAGCCACATAACCACATTTATATTTTGAAAAGTCTTGACCGGTAATCATTTATTTTTATCCCGGATACAGCGGAAGCCCAAATCAGGCCGGGTTTCGTTTACACGCACTGTATCTGTTTTTTCGATTCCTTTGAAGTGTAATTTCTTCTTTTTATAGATGAATCCGCCTTTTACAATGGCAGCAAGGGAACTGTCAGCCAAACGCAAGGTATCGGCAGTCCATTCCCAGGCATTGCTCGACATGTTGGCTAAACCGATCGCGGTGCGGTCGCGCCAAAATTTACCAACACGATAAATGTGGGTATCCCCGGGTTCAGGGACATAAGGGATTCGGTCGATGGAATCCCAGGGATTAAATTCATCTCCAAGCGTTACTTTCGTGGCGAGCATCCATTCTTCCTTTGTCGGCAAACGTTTACCGACGTGTGCAGCATAGTCTTGCGCCTGAAACCAGGTAATTCCGGTCACCGGATAGTCAACTTTGTGTTCGGGAAACTGGAGTGATTCATCCCAGCGCCAATATTGTCCGTTGGAAACTTCGTACTTATCAATCCAGAATATTTTCTCAAATGTCGTGCCTTTTTTATACTCAACCTTTTTCATCGCGTCGATATCAGTAACTGGAATTGTCGCATGGCGATATTCCCAGATCGACCAACTCGCACCTGAAAAAATAGTAAAAATTACGATGATAAAAAGTGATTGCTTCATGTGAAAATAACTCTCAATTAGTCTCTTTGCTGCTAAATGACGACTATCAATGTATAAATTTAATCCAAATGAAAAAACAGCAAAATACATGGGCGCTATATAAAGTAAAAAGCCACACTTGATCGAGTGTGGCTTTTCAGAATTAGTAGGCTCGTGCAACAACAACTCTTCGTTTTGAAGGCTCCCCGGTAATCAGGCATTTCCCCGCTTCCTGGGGTGCATCAAAGGGAATGCAACGAATCGTTGCTTTTGTCTCATTCTGCAACTTCTCTTCGCTGGAAGTTTCACCATTCCAATGGATTAAATAAAATCCACCCTCAGAATCAAGACGTTGTTTAAACTCTTCATAATCATCAACTTTGTGCGTGTTTTCCTTGCGGAATGCCACGGCCCGATCATACATATCGGCCTGGATTGTATCCAGCATTGTGATGATGCGGTCTGTCAAATTATCCTGTGAGACACGAACCTTTTGGCTAGTATCACGGCGAACCAGGACGATTTCGTTTGCTTCCAGGTCCCTCGGCCCAATTTCCAGCCGGATTGGAATGCCTTTTTTCTCCCATTCATTGAACTTCCAGCCCGGTCTGACATTGTCCCGGTCATCAATTTTAAAATTAAATTTACCCTTCCAATCCCGAGTCAAATTTTCGACCCGGCGCAAAACAGCTTGCTTTTCTTCGTCACTTTTCCAGATCGGGATGAGCACAACTGGAATTGTCGCCAATTTAGGTGGCAAGACCAATCCATTATCATCGCTGTGGGTCATGATTAGTGCCCCGATTAAACGCGTTGAAACTCCCCAGCTCGTCGCCCAGACACTTTCCAGCTCGCCAGCTTCATTTTGAAAAGTAACGTCAAATGCTTTGGCAAAATTTTGGCCGAGATTGTGGGAGGTTCCTGCTTGCAGCGCTTTGGTATCCTGCATCATAGCTTCGATGCAATAGGTATGCAGCGCACCGGCAAATTTTTCACGCTCGGTTTTGACTCCGGTGAGTACGGGAACAGCCATGTGATCTTCCGCAAATATCCGGTACACTTCGAGCATCTGCCGGGTTTCGGCCTCAGCTTCTTCGTAAGTTGCGTGAGCTGTGTGCCCTTCCTGCCATAAAAATTCAGTCGTTCGCAGGAACAAGCGCGTGCGCATTTCCCAACGAACCACGTTGGCCCACTGATTTATTAGCAGTGGCAGATCGCGATAGGATTGGATCCAATCTTTGTACATCGACCAAATAATCGTTTCAGAAGTCGGGCGAATAAAGAGGGGTTCTTCCAGTTTTTTTCCGCCACCGTGGGTGACAACAGCGCATTCCGGGGCGAAACCTTCCACATGCTCGGCTTCTTTTTTCATAAAATGTTCCGGAATGAAGATAGGGAAATAGGCGTTTTCGTGCCCGGTATCCTTAAAAAGTTTATCCAGCGCCGCTTGCATTTTTTCCCAAATGGCATATCCAGTGGGGCGGATCACCATGCATCCTTTAACCGGGGCATGGTCAGCAAGTTGAGCCGCAGCTATAACATCAGTATACCAACGCGAGTAGTCGACAGATCTTTTCGTAATTCCTTTTGCCATGGGATATCCTGTATTTTAAATCGAAATGAGAGTAAAAATTTTACAACAAAATTTATAAGTACGATTATTCATGACTCAATGTTAAAGCGCCGCGCACTAACGTGCTTTGGCAGATATTTGCGTTATATTCAGGGTTTTAATTTTACCAAATTCGTATAAAGGCGCGGCATATTACATGATATCTATGTATAAAGAGGAAATACCGTGCAGCAAATATAGTGTAAGTTTTGCAAAATTTGAGCCTAAATGAATCGCGAAATATATAGATTATCCGCACTTATGTCAAGATTATTCTCCTAACTTATTGTTTCTTAAAATATCGATCACAAATAAATCAATTGATTGTGACCTTAGCTCCGCTGTACTTAATTCAATTGCAAAATTTTTAATGTGTTGTGCATTTTCTTTTTGCTTCGCCGGCCGCTGGCTTTGCTTGATCAAAAAAGAAACAAAAAAATCAAGGCTGACGAAAAATCGGCTAAACTTTTTGAGAATTTCCTAAATCATTTTAAACTCGCTGCGCTCAAACAAAAAATGATTCTTAACGGAAATTCTCAAAAAGTTCTTAACGCCATTTTTCGAAGGCCGTTTAAGAAAAAGGCCGCGGAGCTAAAGACCTAATCAATAAATCAATATCGTCGGCCTGAAATAATTGAAGAAAAATTAACCCAATTATGAAAGGACGATTTGAGTTCTCCTTGCAGATTCGAGTCTATTATCAATAGTGGGAATAAGGATAGCATAAAATATCTGCACGACTTGGTTGCAACTTGATCAAAATAACGGAATTAAAACGTGCTGTCTTTGCCAAAACATGTGTTATTATCACCATATCGCTCCTGATTTTACATTTTTAAATATGTCCAAAATCAAAGTCCAAAAAATCCAAATTGACCTGGTTATATTTCACGTGCTAAGGCCTTGTAAAATTAAATTGCTAAAACAAAATATCCTGCTATGCAAAATGCTATCTTTGAACGTATTCATTATAACACCGCTTTCCATTTCAGAGCCGTCGTTCGATTCTGCACAAAAACGGCTATTATTTTATTATACATATTTTACAGAGCTGATTTAAGGTAATTTTTATGAGAAGAATTTTTGGATTCACACTTTGTATGTTAATGCTCTCCTGTGCTCAATCACACGATAGATTTCAAAGAAATGAATCATCAAACGGTGATGTCTCCCGAAGGAACTGCTGGCAAGACGATAATTCATCAACAACTTTGCAGATAATGCGAAATTTTATGACCAAACCGCTGGAAGCGGATTTGAAACGTGACAACTACATCCAAACATTTGGCTGCGCCTATGAAGAAATCGAACTCGAAGAGAATGCGATTCAGGCTGTTCACCGAGCGATTTTGCAGTCTTTGCGTAACAGACAGGTGGAAGTGCGGGACGATTTATTGACGCTTTTGGAGTCCAAACCGCCACGCCCGGATAATTTGAAGCGGGATTATACAATTTATATAAATTTGCCGCAAGCGGATAACCAGATTAAAGTAGCCAGTTATCAGGTAAAAATACTCGATATTGAAGTGCGGCGGACTATTGAATCCCCGGTGACGATACTTACGCGCATAGCGACTCGATTTATGCACCCGGAGGACCACTATCAGGCTATCCCGGTTTCAATGGAAAAATCTGCTTTTATAAAAGTGCTGGAAAAAGCGGACGAAGTGCTCCTTCTGACTGAAAAAGGGAAAATTGATCAGATTTACCAATTACTTTCCCGCAGTAAAAAAACAACAACCGTACAGAAACCATTGGGGCTTAGTAAGCTATCTTTTGCGGATACATTTAATCTCATCGATGAGTTTAATCCTACGAAAAAGTATCCGGCAATTTTTCTCGGAAAAGGGATTGTGATGGGCTTAACACCCAAGCACGGGCCTATTGTTTTTAAGTTTGGTGAAGAAAGATTGTACGGCTTGCGTCTCGATTTAAAAAATTTTCAGAGGCTAACAACGGAATTTGAAGAATTTAATTATCAGGCTCCGGAAACGATTTTGCAATGCCTGTTTATTAAATCTAGCAAACGAAAACCGGCAGCAATGCCGGGTGGTTTCTAATATATTTAAAATTGCCTCGGTTGAATTTCCACAAATTGTATTCAGGATGACAAAAAACATTACATAAGAGGACGTGTAAATTAACAGGAAAGTTGAAACGAAGATAATTGTATTCCTGATTTTAAGTTCAATTAAATCCATATACATTTATCCCAAAGGAAATTGATAGCCATCTTGCTATCTCATTGCAAATAAAATGATTACACAACTCATTGATAATCCCGGCAAAACATATAGAAAATTTCATTCGCGGCGCATGCATCGCAGTTTGGTGGCCTCCCTTGTTATCGTGCTAACTTTTTCATTTTTTGCGCGCCATATTGAATTGCGAAAGAGTGATCTTTCGCAGATAAAATTGGCAGAGCTTGAGGCGCTGCAAGTCGAAATCATTAAACGGTTAAAAAAACCAATGACGAAAGTTTTACCTCCAGTGCAAAAAATAGATATTGCGGCTGTTGTACCAGAAAAAATCGAGACACCGATAAAAGCCGTGCCGGAGAACAATCGGCGAAAAGTAGAGTCCGTTGACCTGAAATTGAGTGATGTTTCTGCCAATTTGCTCAACCATTCGGCGTTGAATCAATTGTCCAGGCTTTCGGCTGAACGGGGCCGAAACAGTGGATTCGATGCATCGCAAAGCATTGGCGCCAATCTGGATGTTGGCAGGTTGAGCAGTGGACCGTCAAACCTGGATTTCGATGTCGGAACAACGATGCAGACGCGCGACAAGTTTGCGGATGCACCAAAAGTATCCCTGTCCGAAAGTGAGCCTTTAAAATCAAAGCGGCCGGAGAAAAATCCTGGAAAAACAGATACCGATTTCCTGCAGGCTGATGTTTCAGTAGTCTTGGCCTCCTCAGATATTAATATAGATATTAACGAATACCCGCTTTGGAATCGAATCAACGCTGAGTTTGACCGGTGGGACAAAGGCCGGTATGGTGCATTGCATGATTTATTGAAAAAACAGGGCCGGACGATCATTGCCGACCTGGGATTTGCCGACGGGACATCCCATAAAATTATTTGGAAACGGGGAACTACAAAAATTATAGTTCAGGGAAAAAGTAAAAGAAATCGAATTGATGAGCTTAAACAGGCTGTTGCAGCACTCACCAGATTAAATCTAAACCAAATCAGGTCGTAAGTATGAAAACCTATTTTAATCTATTTTTAGCATTTTCTTTGATTGTCACGATCGATGCGTCGGCACAAGGACAAAAGGTAGCCGATCTTTTTGAACGTACAAAGACAGCATACGAGGGGCAAAAATCAAAGGAAACCGTGGATTTATGCCGTCAAATTATTTTGCAGTGTGAACAAAGTTATGCGGAACCTGAATGCCGCTATACCAATGTGATGAAGAACGTTTATTTGTACAAGGGGCTGTCAGAGTTCAAGCTTTTTAACGAAGAGCAGGATCTGGATTTGCTGACAGAGGCGATTGCCTCCCTGCAAAAAAGCTACGAACTTTACGGCGATCCCAATGTTGCGTTTAATTTTGGATACATGCAGACCTTGCATGCAATCAACCTGCAAAATGGCAACATGCTCGATGGACTTGTTTCGTCCTGGGATGGCATCCTCAGCATGTATGCCAACCAGGAGTGGACACTCGATGACGAGCTGATAAAAAACCTGAAAATCTTCGTTAAGCAGGCCGTTGAGCTGACCGTTACACCAGCGGATAGCGCAATGACCACCGGCCGATTCGCCAGCTTTATGGTGCGCCAGGCTTGTGACCTCGCAGAACAGGGACATTTGCAGCAGGAAGACCGTCTGTTTTTTGATGTTTACCGCAAACGCGCCATAGAAGACAATTATAATTTACGCGGCAATGAATGGCGGGCACGTGGTTTCGCAGCCGAACAGGAGTTTATCCAAAGTCCGGATGATTATACTTACCGGAAAACACGCACGAATCTGGAGCTCGCCTTACGCTTTTCAAAGAGCATTGAACGGCAGGTCGAAATGCTGAAAGAGTTGACGAAAGTTGCTCTGCACATGGAAAAAAACAGTACCGACAGGCTGGCTGAAACGGAGTTGCTTTATGCCCGTGAAAAGGCCGCCCAGGCTTATGGATTGCTGGTGGAACGGCGACCGAATATTACAATTACGCTTGAAAATGAGATCAAAAAAGTATACGGCAATTCTATTTTCAGACTGGTAGATTATTATTTTAGCCTGGCAGATTCCACCGACCGATTGAATGCCTACTATAAAGCCCGGCGCGTGGGAGATGAGTTGTTGATTCCGGACCGCAAAGGCGGCTGGAAACAGAAATTTAAATGGGACGGCTACGAAGAGCTCTATCTGCGATTGGCAGATGTTGGATACGAGACCGGCGATGAATCTTTCGCGGTTGATATGATTGATAAAGCCTGGAAAGCAGCATTGCATTCCTCAAAATTAAGTCAAAGTGAGCTCTGCAGCAAAGCCAGCGCCGATAAGGCTTCAAATCTGATTTTATTCGTGGATGTTTATCAGCAAATCGCCAATCGATTTGGCCTGCAAACCGTGTTGCATTGGCTGCGGCCAATACGGAAATGCCTGGTAAATCGTATGAATATTTCCTCAAATAGATATTAAACGCGCAGGAAATTTTGGACAATGAAGAAATTATTTAGATTTAACGGATTCACACTTTTTGGTGTGTTATTTTTTATTTTTACACTGCCATCTGCCAGTGCTCAACAAATCGAAGCCAGTCTCGAAAAACTGATGGTAAAATATGAAATAAAGGTTATCGAGGTTTTTCAGGAAATGCAAGCACTGGAGCGCAGCACGATCACCAATCAGGAACGCCAGGCTTTTGATGAACTGTTGTCCGGTTATACGATTCGTGTTTTGGAGATTTATAAAACATTGCAACGGATCAAAACATTTACCCTGGAGAATTATAAAACGATCGCTGCCCGGGCTCTCTTTTTAAAAGCGCTCGCCAATATTGATGTGGCGGATGGGGATGCGAAAAAAATGGCTGCGGCGTGTGAAGATTATCGTCACGCGCTATCGCTGACGCGCGGGGCTAAAGTTTCTGTACTCAGCCAAACATTACCCTATGAAATCTGGATTGGCGACCGCCTCTATACAAAACTGGCAGAACTACTTGATGATCAGGACAAACACAGAGTTTTATTGCGCTGCATGGACAGCTCAGGAAAAATAGAATGAGGCATTCGATGATAAGTAAATATTTATATTTTTTGCTTGTACTTCTGCTTTTTCAAAATCCGCTGGCAGCTCAGGATGATTATGACACACTCATTCATGAAATGTCCAATTTTGAAAGAAGCGCAGGTGCGACATATAAAGAGTACCAGTGGCTTTATTATGAAAAGAAGCAAAGTGCCGAGGAGTTGTTGGTATTTGAAGATTTGATTGGTGTTTATGTAAAACGGTTGCGAGAAGCCTACGATACGATGGCTTTGCTGAGTGAAAATAATATTGTAGAATCGCGGGATATTGCGGCTCGGGCTTTAATTTACCGGGCGTTGACTTTTTTGGAAAAAGCACCGATTGACATATCCTATTTTGAACGGGCGTGCTATGATTATTACGAAGCGATGCAGCTTTATGAAAATACCGATGCGATCCCGACGCTTTTCAAGCAGCTACCCCGTCGAATTCGGGTGGGTGGGCGGTATTACAGCCGTCTCATCGACCTGCTCGATGAAAAAGGCCGCGATCTATTTGCTTTTGGCCAGGTCCATATTTCCATACAAAATTTTCATGTGACGTCAAAATTTGATCCAAAAAATTTACAGCTGGTTCGCCATCACAGTTCCGCGCGGGACTCCAGTTTTTATACATTCCGATTGGCGGAAGACTTATTGATCGAAGGCTTTCAGACGGCAATGCAAACAAATCGCCGCAATGATTTATACCTGGGTTTGCCAGCCGGCACCTATTATATTCGATCCCGGAAGAAACAAAATCTGGAATATGTAAATTTGGCGACAATTTATGTGCGCCCAAACCAATTTATTGCCTACATCGTCGAACCAATTGCGGATTGGGTTATTTTTTATGAAACACCGGAAAAATTGGTCAAACTGAATGCGAAGGATATAAATTCTCTAACAATTCGAGATTCGACAGAGCACGATAGTACGAATACACCGGCTGTGGCAGCAACTGCGAACACCAAGAGCAAGCAAGTAAATTCCACTATACGATCGGCGGAAGCAATAGGCAATATTGTCGAAAAAATTATGAACGATATGAGCGAAAAGGACCTTGATTCGCTCCCGATAAATCGCACCCGGCAGGAATTTGTCAGGGGCCTTTCACAAATGATCATTGCAAAGGTCCGCGGTGAATACATGACCAGCTGGAATCACTGGACGATGTCCTGGACCATCGCAAAATCAATCACGGAATACTATGCAGCGAACCGCCAGGTCTCGCTCCCAACAGTTAAGCTCACTTATGACGTCATTAAACTACTGATGTAGGCTCTTTTTCAACAGGATTGGATGAGGCTGCTGCAGGCAGTCTCTTCTGATTTGAAGGGGAGTTAAGTTGTTTGTTCTGATATTGCACTAATTGCACTGTTCTCGCCACTTCACCACCCAATAAATGGTATTTGCTGGTGATTGTCTTTAATTCAAAACCGGCTTTCAAAATATTTCGGATGCCATAGCGATGTTTTTCACTACATGCTATATAAACCGAGTTAAAACCCATTAAATGCAATTTGCGTAAAACCGCCGAAAGAAAAACGGCCAGCATGTCTTCGAATTGTTCCGGCACTAAAAATTTTATTTCCGAAAGATGTACATTTCCGGAGTTTACTCCCACCATTATTCCACCACTTGCGGAAAAGCTGTTTTTCACCGCCGCCCGGGAATAGGCAATTATTTTATTGGCTCGGTACAAAACACAGAGCATTTCACCGGCCACAGGTGTTACCAATTCCATAACGTCATCCGGGGTCGTCGATGGGCCATTATATATTTTCAGGCGATAGGCTGATTTTCCGGGGGGCAGTAAAAATTGCGCATAGTCACTTTTAAACAGATACGTTTTTTTATTTCTTAAAAAAAGTGAAGTCGACTTACTCAAGTATCGCAGAAGTTTATTTCGGTTAAATCCAGAATTCCATTGGGGGGCTAATGAATTTATTGGAGCCTGGTTTTGCTTCTGCAAGGTATAGGGATTAAACATAAATCAAATCCTTTATTGTATTCCATGACTTCCTGTCAAAGCTCACAGTACAGTCAATGTTGTAATATGCTGATAAAAATGCGTTTTTTCGCATAGATCTTCGATATGAATGCAAAAAATTTAAAACTGCGTAATTTACATCTATTTTTTTTAGATGCAACAAGAATATGGAGCCGGCCGATTTCTTTACACACGCCCGCATTGAGTCATAAAAATTTTCCGGATGAAACTATCTGACCCGAACTGTCAGGCATCCTGATATATTTGAGTTAACATCTGCTGGATGGTTTATTGTTTATGATGTATGTTTTGCGTTCTCTGGTTTTAATGAAGCTCAAGTCAAAGACAGGCAATTTATCCATGCTATCTGCAAAATATACTCGATGTTTTAAGTGGGGCTACCGATAAATTTATTTACCGACCGGTTCGAATATTTTTATTTTGGATGTGTTGTGTGCAACTGAAAAGTGACAAGGATATTACGAGATGAATATGGGATAATATTTACGTTCCAAGTTTAAACTCATGTTTTTATCTCATGCATTTAACAGCATCAGGCTTGTGAAACTACATTAATAAGGAGCAAAGAATGGTGGATGCACTAAGTGGTCTAACTGGCAATACGGCAATTTCAGTTCAGGAGAGTGGAAGCGGACGTGGTGGGGAGACTCAAATTGAACAACGGGCAAAATCTATGGGTGTGCCAGATTCTATTATTGCAAAGGGGAAAAATGCAATAAAAGCGTGGGCGAAAGAAAATGGCAAAGGCCCCTATTCGATGAACAAGCAGAATGAGAGTCAGAAAATGCGAGAAGGCAATAAGGAGACTGCTGCCAGTTTACAAAAATCTGATAATCTGATGCAACAACTTGAAGCGAATGGAATATCTCAAGATAACTTTTCCCAAGCAGTTGAGAAAGGGCCCGCAGCCACGAAAGAATTGTTTAGTAGCTTTAATTTTAATTTGAATATAACCGCTTGATCGACTTGCCAATTAATTGAATACCCATTCACGGGTCTAATCCATTTCGTGGCTTAGATCCGTTGAATTATAGTCAATTCCGACCTCTTTTCGAATTTAAAATACAATAATCCAGTCCTGAAAATTCACCTGCTCTGAAAACTGAATCATGATTTGCCTGCGGGATGAATCAGCTTTTTCTGTAATTCTTCGCTTTTGCAGAGCAGTGAAGCAGTGAATTCGTTGGATTATTTTACGGCATGCTGTTGATAAAATCCACAGATACAGTTTTAGATTCAAAACTTGCATAATTATATATTCTACACTACCTTGTTTTTTATTCATCGAAAATTCGTTATGCAGGATTCAAATGTTTCTTTCGCATGATGCACTTTTCTCGTTGTTTTATGGCATATAACCAAACAACGTGTTACTTCGTCGGCTTATCAGCTCGGCAGGCATTTGGGTTCCTGTTAAAAATTTTGCAGGAATGATCAATACAATGAATAAATTGAGAGAACTTGTCAACTAAATTGGAGATTAATTCGATTCTACACAATGGGTTAGAGGGTACCAATAGTAGAGTGAAAATAAACAGGGTAAATTATGAAAATTGAAGTCATTGGAGTTCCACTCGACCTCGGTGCAGACCACAGAGGTGTTGATATGGGGCCGGCAGCGATCCGCATCGCCTGTCTGATGAAAAATTTGCAGGAACTTGGATTTGAGGTAACAGACCGGGGTGATTTACAGGTGGATATCCCGGAGATTCTAAAAGTCATTAATCCACAATTAAAATACTTGCCTGAAATCGCAGCGATAAACCGCCAACTGGCAGAAACTGTCGAGGAAGTCCATGATCGTGGTGTTTTTCCGCTTGTTCTCGGCGGCGATCACGCGATTGCAATTGGCACGATGGGGGGAACCGCGGCATATTTCCACAAAAAAAAGCAGAAAACAGGATTGATCTGGATTGACGCGCACGGCGATATGAATACGGAAAATACAACCCCGTCGGGAAATATTCATGGAATGCCATTCGCCGTTCTTTTGGGTGAAGGGGCGGTGGAACTAAGAAACATCGGGGGAGACTTCACGAAAATCGATCCGGAACATGCTGTTTTAGTTGGTGTTCGTGATATCGATGCCAATGAGCGGCAGCTCATAAAAAGGTCAGGAATCACCGTATTTACAATGGCTGAAATCGACCGGCGCGGCATGCACGACGTCATGTTGGAAGCCATAGCTTGCGCATCACAGGATACTGCCGGATTCCATTTAAGTTTTGATATTGATGCGCTCGATCCGACAGCGGCACCCGGCGTCGGCACCCCTGTCGAAGGCGGGCTCACGTTACGGGAAGCCCATGTCATAATGGAGGCGGTCGCGCGCTCTCATAAAATGGTCTCACTGGAAATGGTTGAAGTGAATCCAATCCTCGATTTTAAAAACCGGACGGCAAAAGTCGCTGCAAATTTAATTTTGAGTGCGTTGGGGAAAAGAATCCTGGGATAAAATGTGAAACAAGGTGTGGCATGTTTCTGTTTTATTAGAAGAGAAAAGCGGTCAGTGAAAAAGAAAAGGCCAGCAGAACCTGGCCTTTTTGTATTAATTCTTTTCAGTTATTTCCGATGGTCCGGCTGATTTTTCTTGCACGAAGTTTACAATTACAGCATTATCAACCAGGCGCGCGTTGAATTTCGATTTTTGCAGCAGGTCGAATACTACACGGGTATAACCCTCGTCGTGATAAGCGATGCGAGCCCGTTTCACCAGGCCTCGATTGAGCTCGATCGTTTCATTTGTCGCGGTATCCCGCAGGTAGTAAATGCCTGGCAAATCAATAGATACGCGGGCAGGATTCTGATATTCATCAACTTCAAAAGGCACTTTGCCATTGCAAATTATTGCAAATGTGGAATCATTAAATGCTTCAACATCCCGTACAATTGAACCTTCGGGAATATCTGGCTCCTGATCAAATGCAAAGATGGTAAAATCAACCCGGCGATTTCTTTCCCGGCCAACAGAAGTTGCGTTTGTATCCACGGGTCGGTCTTCCCCATACGGAACAGGCATAAAAAATCGGCTGCCATTAACGCCGTGTTTCGACAAATATTGCTGCACCGAGTCCATGCGCCGCATGGATAATCCCATGTTATAAAAATTTGTGCCCACATTGTCTGTGTGCCCGGAAATCCACACTTTTGAGACAGGATAAGTGTTGAGAATTTCAGCTACTTTTTCCATGGTGCTGGATTGGGCTTCTACAATTTCCGCACTATCAAATTCGAAGTTGATGCGCAATGACATGTGCACCTGGCTGTATTTGCCATCTTCGGTTCCCTCAGCGCTGACTTCAATTTTACCCTGTGAGGTGAGTGCAATTTGTTTGATGTGTTCCAAACGCCGCTGCATCTCATCTTCCAAGGCTCTGGTTCTTTCTTCCGCGTCTTCGGCCCGTTGCCGCGCTTCCTGAATAGCAACCAATTCGTCAGCTAATTGCTGTTCCAGCATGGTCAATTCTTCAGAATTGATCGGTGTAAAACGCCGTGGTGTCAGGTTGTTGAATGTAAAAGTTACTGAAAACCGGTGGGCAAATTCGTCGAAATTGTCTAAAGGCGAAAATGCATAATCGATTTCCGTGCTCGCGTTTGATAACCATTCCATCGGCATATTTAAACCAAATCCGACGGCCCAACGCGAGGCTTCGGTATCATGCCATTTGTATCCCCCACGAACTTTGAGGGTTTTGCCAAAATCAACTTCCGTTCCTGTGTAATAACGGTAATCACTTTCAGCGCGTACTTTGGCAATATCAGCAGCCACATTCCAGCGATATTTTTTTCCAAATGGCAGTCGGACTCCCATCCCAGCGCGAATTGTCTCCGGCAGCAATTCTTCCCGCTCGATAAATTTGAGTTTTGTTACGGTAAAATTTTGAAAAGTGGCGCCAAAGGAGGCATACTTGAGCTGATATATAGCCCCAACATCAACACCGATCGCGCTCGCAGATTCGCCTGCCAAATCCTGTCGAATTAATTTGCTGCCGGCGCCGAACGAAAGTTTGCGGCCAAAAACCTGGGCCTGCCGGCCGTAGCCAAATGACAGCATAATATCATTGGGTGAGGTTGTCGTCGCGAGTTCCTCGAAATCAGCATTCAGGTCTTCGATATCCCCGTGACTGAAATAGGTTAAACCGAATGCGCCAACCCCCCAAAACAGCGGAATTGAAAATTCGATGTCACCCTGTTTGGTGTCGCCAATCCAACCATGAAAATTAGTGGCAAGTTTGGCTTTTTTGAGCAAGCCGAGCCCGCCAACATTATAGCGTAAAAGGTTGTAATCGTTGGCCATGCCTGTAAATGCCTCGCCCATTCCAACCTGTCGGGCATTGGGGCTAATCCGTAAAAAAGACACTTGTGCGTTTGCCGATTCTTGTATGATAAACAGCAATCCTATTGCGATCATTGCGAGTATTCGAACTTTTCGTGCAGTATTCATATAATTAAAAATCCTGTTTTCTTTCCTGTTCATGATAACCCTTTGCTGATCGTTTAGCGCACAATCACGAATTTTCTGAGAAATGTTACATCTTCTTTTTGGCCGAGTTCGTCAGTGAACTCACCGATCAGCCGGGCGAAATAAGTTCCGCTACCGACCTGTTCACCATATTTGTTGGTGAAATCCCACCATTGTCCCTGGGTCGTTGACCTGGTTTTAATGGAGATGCTCGGCCCACGGTCAAGGTTAAATTCACTGGCGTTGATCGTCTTGACGGATTCTCCGGCCAGGTTGTAAATTTCTATTTTTTCAAGTGTCAAGCTGCCGGTGTAAGCCTCGATCCGCAGGCGCATCGTTTCACCGGAGCTCACTTTGTAAGGATTGGGTGCAAGCAGCAAGTTGATGGCTCCTTCCCCTTCAACAGCAGGTTCTCCTATTGGAGTTCCCACCATGTTGAGAAAAACGATGGCTGTATCCAAATCAAGATATTGGGCGACAAATTGATTTCCGGCTAATGTTTCCAGGCGCCCATTCTCGATTCGGGCGGCTTGCCCGGTTGTAATATTTATTCCTTTCGGGCTATAAAATTCCCCGGTGGAAAAAATAGTAGAACTGCCTGAATTGGGAATCTCCAGCAGCTTTATGGTCTCAAGGTCGTTGGTTCGTGTATCTATGATTTGTGCAAAAATGCTATCCCTCGCAGGCGAAAGATCGTGATCCCGCTCATTTGTAATATGCAAATAAAGTGAGTCGATGGTACGAATATCTTGATTGGCTTCAACAGGCCCGGTCTGGGTTTCGACTGTTAAAATTGCCCGTGTTCGTTCAACGATCAGAATAGAGTCCTGTGATATATCGGATGGATCAATTGGATCGACATAACGAACTATCAGTGTATCACGATCGTGCATTTCCAGAACACCGTTGTTGGTTCCGGCTGTCTGGCGAATAAAACCACTCATTCCTGAAATGGAAAAATACTCTGCCGAAGCGCCCTGGCGGGATAATTCAAGCGAATCTGAATCACCACTTTGCAAGGCGTTAAGCGCAACTTTTATTCGTGGGATGGAGCGTTGCGCTAAGTTGAGATCTGTGAGGGAGACAAAAATCGAGTTCGGTTCTCCATTGTTCGAATCTGTTTTAAGTCGGACAACGTCGACATCATTAATATTTTGGATATCAACGAATTTAATGGATGACGGGGATGATTGAACACTGACCCAATCCACAGCCCAATCGTCAAGAATGGGGGCGACCGAAGTGTTATTCGTATTAAAAATCCCCTCCAAACGAATACGATTTACCGTGGCTAACGCAGAGACATCGGTCAAAATTTCTTCAAATGTGCTCTCCTGATCACTGACCGAAAAGCTATGAACCCGGGCGCCGGTGTTGGCGTTAATCACATTGATTACCAGGCTGATTTCCTTCCTGTCCGTAGGATTGATGGGCAATATGGTTCTGCCGCTAATTTTCTGCCAATTGGTGATTGTGCTGGCTGATGTATCTGCTATGATTGCCGAGAGAACCCGCCCATCTCTTTCTGTGTTAAAATAATGATAGTGCAGGGTTAAGCTGTTGAGAACAGCAGTTCGCAGCGGGCTATTGGTTGTCAATTCAGCGCGTATCTGATAAAACCGGTCGCCATCGTGCACGCTATTTAATTCAAACTCGGTTTCGTACCAGGAGTCTTCCCCCGTTGGTCCAATCCAGTCTGCCCCTTCCAAATCCGCCAGCACGATTGCAGTGCGCATTTGGTATCGGATGGATGTTCCATCTTCGATATTCGCTGAAAAACTCAGGGAATCAAAATCGACTGCGCGGCCAAGCCCTCTTTCTTTGCCCAAAATATACTGCTTTGTTTTGTAGCCAAGTACAAGCACATCCCGATCGCTGATAGACAGCATTTCATCGTTTGCGAGGCGCGTCGCAGATAGTATTTTATTGACTCGCGGCAAAAATTCCCATACAATGAGATTTCTTGCCATATCAACTTCGATAATTCGTTTGTTGCCTGCATCAGCAATTAATACATTGCCATTCGGCAGAAATTGTGCGTCAATCGGACTTGAAAGATGCGTGGCATCCGCACCCAACTCGTTATCTACACCAAATTGCTGAATGATACTAAAGTCATTGGCATCCATTACGTAAACAGCATGCCGTACCTTGTCGGTAACCAGGAGCTGTCCAGCCTGATACTCAATATCAACAGGTTCTGATAAGACACTTTCTCCGCCGGATTTCAAAAAAACAGCGCTGTTTGCCAGCATCGCAAGAAATACAATACGTGAATTGCCTTTATCGCAAATTATTACCTGAGAGCTGTCAATTACGGTTATGGCCGCCGATGGTTCATTTAGGTTCGTGTCATAAGTCCAAACGAGAGTACCATCGAGGTAATTGAACATCAATACTTTATCATTGCCAGCATCGGTGACCAGCATGCCATTAAAAGTGCCTTGATTGCTGCCATCGTAAGCGCGTGCCTTTACCGGTGCCAGGAGATAATCCGGGTCCTGTACATTTTCCGAGCCAAAGGTGCTAACGATCTTTTTTGTGCTCGAATTTATTGTATAAACTTTACGGGAAAAGGCATCTGTCACTAAAAAAATATCTGTATTTGGGATTGGTACTTTGTTAAAATCTAACGGATTTTGCACTCCATCTAAAATCACCGTATCGATTCTCCCAAGCCCACCAAGGAGAATTTGAGTCATCGTTTGGGAGTTGACATTCGTCGTAATTACGCTTTGCAGGGTAATGGTGCTATCAAATATTACTGACTGGCTGGAGTCAATCCTGGTAAATTGGGGAATACCGTCCTGCCACTTCGGGGTTTGCCAGGCATGTGCTGATCCATGAATTATCAAAGCCAGCAGGCCGATGGTGGCCCAATAATGTACCATGCTTATCATTTGTTGTATAAGAATAAATCCTCTTCGCATATATTTTTCCTGGTGGGAGTTAGGTTTTGGCTATTAACAAGGAAAGGTATTTACAAAACATGACTTCCCTCAAGTTTTTTATCAATTCCTTTTCTGAAACTCGAAACAGGAAACAGTGACGTTGGTGTAGCAAGTCAATGAAATTACCTGCTTTCTTTCCAAACCAAAAATCAGGCGCGCGCAAATTCATTTCAGTCGTTAAGATTGCATTTTAGAATCTGGAAATACTGATGTCAAATATGGAAAATAAAACAAGAAAAATCAATAAAAATCTTACAGTTGCATAGGAAAACAAGATATTGAAACATTCTATAAAACGATTCAAATTGAACCATTTTTTGCTATTTAATTAAATACATGCCAATTAGGAAAATTGCTGTTTTTATCCAAATTTAATGAAATTTTTTCTTGGATTGATGCAGGCAACAGCCTATCTTTGCCAGTATTTTTTTCAGCGATTTCTCACTTCATTTTAGACAGGATTGTAAAATGCCTGATTTGACAGGAAAACAAAAACGCTTTTTGCGCAGCTTGGGTAATGGAATAAAATCAACGGTTTTTGTCGGCCACAACGGAATTAGTGAATCCGTAATTAGTGCCGCTGAAGACGCATTTAATACAACTGAATTGATAAAAGTCCGTCTGCAAGAAGGATTTACAGGGGATCGAAATGAAGCCGGTCATGAGCTTGCCGGGAAAATGGGAGCGGTGGCAGTGCAAATTCTTGGAAAAACGATACTGCTTTTCAAGCCCAGTGCTGAAAATCCGGAAATAAAATTGCCCTGATAATTCACTAATTTGGAGCCAGAAAAACGCATGCCGTATTAGCCTGCTTTATTCATAAAGCGCAGTGGATGTGCCAGGCACTTAGTTGATTTTTATAAGTTTAACTAAATAAAGTAGCTTTTAAGGGCTTTCATAACTTGTAGAAGTGCCAGGCACATTTTTATCAGTTTATTAACAGATCAGGTTAGTGCCTTTGCGTGAGAGTTATTCAGGTTCGTTTAAAGAAATTTTAGTTGGATTTTCTTCCCCAAAATATCTGCATATTGTTGCAAATGACTTAGAGAAATTAATCCCACATTTTTTTCTATTTTCACGATTTCTTCCACGGATACGCCCATCATACGCGCGGCTTGCTCAAGTGTAATTCCTTTGTCTTCCCGTGTGGCCCGCAGCATCGCTCCAATTTCTTCCTGAATAAATTCAGTCATTTTATGGCGGTCAGATCGTTTTTCAGCCATGGTGTCACCTTCTGCAATTTATTCTATTTTGTTTTGCAAGTGTGAAACTTTTAAAATGCTTATCAAAAGAACAACAACGCCCAACCATTGCATCGAGCTCAATAATTTATCGCGAACAAAATATTCCAGGATAATAGCGGTGAGTGGAAATGCCAGCTCACAAATTGTGGCCACGGATGCTTTAATTCTTTTTAAACCGAAATAATAAAGAAAAACGGCTGGGCCGCCAATGGTTACTACAATTGTTAAAAGCACAGTCCACTGCTCAGTTGATACCTGAGGAATTTGTGGTAGCAGTCCCAGTGACAGGGCAACGAAAAAAGAGATACCGGAGGCAATTATAAATCGAAAATAAGTTGCAAATTCGAATGTTACGTTTGTTAGCGCTCTTTTGCTGAAAACGGTTGAGCAGCCGAAAGACGCTGCTGCAAGCAGGGCGAACAGGGCAGCTTCAAGCGTTTTATCGCCTGTTTGATAATTTGGGATATTGAGGCCAAAAGTCATGAGATAGGCGCCGCCAATGGCCAGTGTGGCCCAGAGAATAAATATGGGCGATGGTTTTTCTCGCAAGAGAAGCGCCGCTAAAACAATTGCAAAAACGGGTTGCAACTTTTGGATGAGCACGACGATGGAGAGATTCACAAAATTGACATAAAAGAGGGCCTTTGTGATAGCCATGATTCCTATGACACCCCCGACTGCTGCGACCCCAAAAAATGCGAGAAAATCTTTCGGCTGTAGTGTTTTGACTATTTTCAGTTTTTTGAAAAGAAAGGGCGTGAGCAGCAAACTGACGCTGGTCGTTTCCAGAAAAACGACCAGAGCGACCGGCAGGCCGTAAAGCGACGGCCGCAAAACGATACCGTCGATTCCCCACAGGATAGCTGCGAGAATAACAAAAAGGGGTGCAAATTTATTCATTCAGGATAATTTTCTTCAAATTTAAAATGTCGATCGAATTCAAGCAGAATATATATCAACAATTTTGCTAATTTCCAACTGAAATAAAAAATAGGAGCTGTTTATTTGGAGTATCTGCTGCCTGAATGCGAGGAAATTAAATGGGAATTGTTGTGGAATGTTAGGGCGTTTTATTGTTGAATAATTCGAAATACTCGAATTGTGAAATCTTGGAAAAGGCTGAGCCAGAAATGCTCAGCCGAGTCCGTTATTATCTTAACGTGAGTTCGATATAAGAAGAATTGGGACAAAACGCATTAATTATAGGATCTAGTCCGAAGGCGTCCCGCCGAGGATAACACACGAAACGCTCGGCGAGACGCCTTCGCTCTATTTTAATTATGCTTAGTAAAGAATGTTACAGCTTACATCGAACTCAGGTTATCTTAATAAGCCAAGTGTAAATACCAAGGCTTTGTCATCATAATCATTAAACGAAATGGCATAATCCAGATTGGCCATTATTTGAAAATTGTATGTGCGGAACAATCTGATTCCACCGGACACTGTAACCTCAAATCCATCGGCATCCCGCTTTTCTTCTATGTATTCGTTGGTGGCTTGATCCCAATAACCATCGCTGTTTTCATGTGAAACCCAATGAAAACCAAAAGCGCCACCAAAATAAGGACAGATGTCTGTCCGGGTAGTGAGATAGTGGGCGTAAATGTTGGTGGCAAATCCTTTCCGCCCGGCGAAAAGCATTCCCACCGCCCATTTATCCGTATCATACCCAGCCCGGAAATCGAGGGTAAAAGAATCCTCGACATTATCGTAGCCTTCTTGTGGATAAACGTAACCGAAAGAGAAACCGCTGGATTTGTGCGCGGCACGACGTAATGGTTTTTTATCTTCACGTTCAGTGATTGTGCCGACCTCGGCGGTTTTGGCAATCGGTTGACCGCGATTTATGCTCATCGCCACGCGTTTGATTACCGTATCCATATCTTCGATTGTGTTGGATGTCGTATTATCGGATAGAATAGTCTGCCCGGATTTGACATCAAGATGAATAAATTGAACGATGACTTTCTCTCCGAGACGACTGAGGCGGCAGAGAATAACTTCATTGGCACCCACATTTTTTCCTGCATCGATAGCACACTTTTCCTCAAAACAACCCGAATTTGATTCATCATAGGGGATCAGGATGATTTCAGAATGAAGCAATTTTTGCAGCTCCATTTTCAATAATGATTCCGTTGTAACGGTAGCACTTTCATCCAGTCCAATCGATTGCAGGGGCATGATCGCCACTTTTTTTTGCGCCCAAACACTTGTTGCGGTAAAGATAAATACCAGTAAAAATAGAACTGTTTGTTTCATTTTTTCCTCTGGGATTCTACATTATGAAATCAGTTACAGGCAATATAACAATGCGCATGCTTATTGTTGTCATCAATTCGTCAAAAGTTCCATTTAAGTCGATTTAACGGTGAAAACGGATAAAAAATAAACGAAAGAAGTGCAAATTAAATTTTGCCAATTTGAGGAAAGATTTGTATCATTGACAATGCCTGAGATCAGTCGAAAATATTTGTGAGCATATACAATTAAAAGACAATGGTTGGTTGATTGCCATCAAATTTCGAATAATTGGCTAATTAATCGAATGCGTAAAATGGCAATCTGGAAAAAATTAAGGAGTGGCTCTTATGAAAACGAGTATTGAAATTGCCCAGAATGCAAAACTTCTCGGTATCAATGCTATCACTGACAAGCTGGGATTGGCAGATGATGATTTTGATTCTTATGGAAAACATACCGGAAAAATTCGACTTGATACTTATGACAAATTAAAAGGGAATAAAGACGGCAAGCTCATTCTCGTCACAGCGATGACCCCAACGCGATTTGGGGAAGGCAAAACCTTGACCTCGGTTGGGCTCGGACAGGCTTTGGAAAAAATCGGCAAAAAAGGGGTGGTTGCATTGCGCGAACCTTCACTCGGACCGGTTTTTGGAATTAAAGGCGGCGCAGCCGGTGGTGGCTATTCGCAGATTCTGCCGATGGCTGATATCAACTTGCATTTTAACGGCGATATTCATGCGATTAGTGCCGCTCACAACTTGCTTTCAGCCATGCTGGATGCGCACCTGCACCATGGAAATGAGCTGGATATCAATCCGACAAACATTCAGTGGAAACGCGCCATGGACATGAACGACCGGGCTTTGCGAAATATCGTAATTGGCCTCGGCGGACCTGTGCACGGTATTCCGAGAGAATCCGGATTTGTTATCACGGCAGCTTCGGAAGTGATGGCAATTTTGGCATTAGCCACGTCACGGGCTGATTTCAAAAAACGGCTCGGTAATATCGTTGTCGGTTATAATCGCAGCGGCGAGGTGATTCGAGCTCGCGACCTGAAAGCGCACGACGCGATGGCGCTGTTATTGGATAAAGCGTTGATGCCAAATATTGTACAGACGCTGGAGCATACACCGGCACTAATCCACGCTGGCCCATTTGCAAATATTGCCCATGGAACAAACAGTGTGATTGCAGATAAATTTGCCCTGAAATTGGCAGATTATGTGGTGACCGAAGCTGGCTTTGGCGCTGACTTGGGCGCTGAAAAGTTTTTTGATATTGTCTGCCGGCAATCGGGTCTGTACCCATCAACGGTGGTTGTTGTGGCAACCTGCCGCGCAATTCGCTGGCATGGAGGGATGGAGCCGGATACCGAGCTTGATCAGGAGAAATTTAAACTTGGATTAGCCAATGTTCAAGCCCATGTTCGCAATATGAAAAAATTTGGTGTTCCTGTCGTTGTTGCTGTCAACAAATTCCCTGATGATACAGAATGGGAAATTAACCAGGTACGGAATATGGCAGCGGAAAATGGGGTTGAATGTGAGCCGCATGATGCATTTTATAGTGGCGGTGAAGGCGCTATGGCGCTGGCTGAAAAAGTCGTTGCCAGTGCAGATGCAAATCCAAATCCAACACCAAAATTTCTTTATGATTTGGATCAATCCATCGAGGATAAAGTCGAGGTTGTGGCGACCCAAATTTATGGCGCTGATGGGGTAAGTTTTAGTCCAGCCGCAATGAGTAAATTGGCGCAATACAAATCGCTTGGCTTTGGTGAATTGCCGATTTGCATCGCGAAAACACAATCATCGCTTTCCGATATTGCCAATGTGCGCAATGTGCCAAAAAACTGGAAACTGACTGTGACAGATGCTTCGCTTTCAGCCGGCGCAGGATTTATTGTAATCATTTGCGGCAGCATGATGCTCATGCCCGGGCTCGGAAAAGTACCGGCAGCGGTGAACATGAGTATTGATGAAAACGGCATAATTTCCGGCTTATTTTAATCTAAACAATCCGGAATGATTATCGGTTAATTTCTGTTTTTCATAGTGCAGAAAGTGATGTAGACTGGCGAGATTTACAGGGCAGTATTTAAACTAACTGCCCTGTATTTTCATAATAAAAGTTCTTGAAGGTTTAAAATGACGCAAAATTTAAAATATACATTTGGCCCGGTGCCGTCGCGGCGGCTGGGATATTCACTCGGCGTGGATATTATTCCCATGAAAACATGCAATTTAAATTGTGTTTATTGTGAATTAGGCCGGTCGACCGATGAAACGATGACGCTGAAAGAATATATTTCTGCCGATGCAATCGTTGAGGAGGTGCAACAGGTTATTGCCAGCACCAGCCGCATCGATTACATCACTTTTTCGGGATCGGGTGAGCCAACATTAAACACTGCAATGGGAGAAATGATTCATCGAATTAAAGCGATGACGGATATTCCGGTGGCTGTGCTGACCAATGGGACACTGCTCTATTTGCCGGAAGTCCGTGAAATGCTCTACGCAGCAGATTTGGTGATCCCATCACTGGATGCTGTTTCGAAACAAGTATTTAAAAAAGTTGACCGGCCCCACGGACATCTCGACATTGACCGCATCGTCGAAGGCATAATTACTTTCAGCAAAGAATACAGCGGCCCCATTTGGCTTGAAATTCTCTTTGTTAAAGGAATCAATGATACGCCGGAAGAAGTGCAATTGCTGATCGAAGCTGCAAAGAAAATCGATGCTGATCTCATCCAGTTGAACACGATTGTACGCCCGCCTGCGGAAAATAATGTCCAGCCGCTATCCGAAGCGGAACTCAATGCCATTCAAAAACTTTTCGGGGACAGAGCAGAAGTTGTGGCCAATTTTAAGGCGAGCAAATCGCAGGCGAAGGAAGAAAGTCACGGTGACAGAATTTACGATTTGATAATGCGGCGGCCGGTGACAAAAAATGAACTTTCCGCAACGCTGAATCTCACACCGGAATTGGTTGAAGAGCATGTTTCAAAAATGCTCGCCGCTGGAAAAATAGCAGCGAGTGATTACACGGGTGAGTTGTTTTATACTTCACCGCGACTGAAAAACCGCCCGGTGATAACTTAGAGCTAATCCGAATACCTTTTTTGTCATGTCCGAAAGTTTTAATCGGGCCTCCATTACCATCTCAAAGCAAAAGATTGGATTCCTAATAAAAGCGTTTGGGAATGACAGCTTCGAGGTTTTCGGATAGACTCTTATGCTGCTGGATCCGAGATAAAATTCCCGTCTTTAAAACAAATTGGAAAAGCAATTATTTCGCTGAATTCTTTCAGTGGGTAAAATTGCAAAATAGTGTAAAAAATACATTGTTTTCAGCGAACCATTCTGCGAGCTTTCCTAATTCCCTGCCTGTCAATTTACTTTCCCCTCAAATTTTATTTTGGTATACAAATTGAATTAATGCACCCAGCTATTCGAGTTTATGCATTTATTACACGCATATTAAAATACAAAAATGGCAGGAATTCTTTTTGTAGCTCAAGTTTGAACCAAAATTATTACCACATCTGTAAACTGAGGAGAGGGTAAAATGCAAACGCAAAATTTTGATGTACTGGGATTTGTTTTAAAAATATTGACATTCCCACTTTTAATACAAGGGCCATTTCTGGCTTTTGCCTGGGGCGCCACAGATCCAAACTGGATGCTGATTGCCAAAAGAATGTTTCTTCTATTACCGGTGCTTGTTTTCATTCTCGGCTGTTGGGTGAGTATAGCCAGCCTGGTGACCGTCGTCATCCGCCAGAACCGCAAAGAATTTGTCACGGCGCTCTTCATAACCTGGTGGGATTTAGGCAAAGCCGTGGTTTCTTTTTGGGGTGGATTTTTTATTCTGGTATTTCACGTGTTCATGACAGTGGTGGAATTGGTAAAAATTCTCATTGTTGGAATCTGGACCGTCGTTCAAGAAGTGCTTTTCATGCCATTCCGGGTGATGGGCAATATCGGCAGTGGCTTGATGACAACCAATATCCCGTGGCTGGCGATATTTCTCACTATGCTGTGGTGCCTGCTGGAAACGGTCATTTTTACTTATGTGACCTCACCGCTGGTGATGGATACTTTTGCCAACATTACCGGTGAAACAATTTCAGAAACATTTATTCGTATTCCACTATTTATCTTTCTGTTTTTTATAGTTTTGGGTAGTTATGCAGTCCTGGCCAGTTTTATGGATGCCGTGCGCAGTAAAGATATCGGTGCGATTGTCGGCATCGGCTGCATTGAAGTGATCGTGATGATGGTTGAAGTCGTCTTTTTGTATCGTGAATTTGTCGATTCCCTTATTCCGTGGATGGCGCAGCACTCTGAAAATTTTGAGCTTGGAATCGGTGGAACGCTCGGTATAGCAGCTTTTGCCTGGTTTGGTATTCGCAGCCTGTCGTGGTTTTTGTTTGCCTCTCATGGAACGCCAACTATTTTGACAATCATCAAAGGCAAAGGGGTGCATTTACAGAAAAATGACACCACAGCCGCTGCAAAACCGGTCCGGTCGACCTCCAATTTATTGGATCATATTAAAAATGATATGGCCTGGTTTCAGCAAAAAGGCGAAGAATTACTGGCTTCGTTCATGTTGCCACCATTGCAGGTTGTTGCTGTCGGCATCAATTTCTGCACATTGCTGCTTATCGGCCGGCACTTGTTTCGCATTCCGTTTAAAACAATTCAGGATATCACAGATTCGACAACATTGCTGAAGAGTCTTGGCCATCCAAATATTGAACAGACGCGTGAAAACGCACGTGCGCATGATTCTCGTCATTCCGGTGGCCTTGGTGTGATCAATCCAAAAGCGGCAAAATAAAGTGCGATGAGATCAGTGTTTTTTACTGATGTTATCGCTACACAGGCTTGAACCTATAATCCCTGACGAGACTGTTGAAAATCCAGAAAATTTGGACCCTGAGCTTGTCGAAGGGCCCAAATTTGGGGGTAACGCTGGGCGCTTCGACAAGCTCAGCGACCGGTTCTCACACTTTTTCGACAGGGTTGACGATTGTTAAACAAGTAAAAAGGAAAAAAATTTCAACGCATGCATTCCGGGTTGTGAACCCTGTCAGGATTGATTTGCAAAAATGGAGAAATAAGATGAAACAAATAAAAAATATACTGGCTGTGCTATTGAGTAGTGCCCTTTTAACAGCTTGCACATCTGGCGATAAAAAGCCACGATTATCGCTGTTTATCGGCGTCGATATCAGCGGTTCCTTTGTCCAGGGAAAACATTTTGATGATTCCATCGAATTTCTTGCGACATACATTTATTCGCACTTGAACGGTTATGGTGGATTGGAAGTGCCGCGGGTCATGTTTGTTGGTTCCATCGGCGGCGCCAAAGCGGATGAACCAAAAACATTTTTTCCCATTCAGACTTTTCAGAATAAATCCATCGAAGAAATTAAAGAAAAGCTGGTGGAGATATTCCCGAAAAACAAATTGAATCCATTTACTGATTACAACGCGTTTTTTCAGCAAGTAGCGCTCACTGTCAAAAAGCGGAATTTGGTGTTGCGGCCAATATCCGTTGTGATGCTCAGTGACGGTATTCCTGATGTGAAAAAAGATGGTAAAACCGATTTTCGTAGCCTCGATTTAAAACCGCTGGAGACGCTTTCACGCAATGTTACGGTGCGGGTGCTTTATACAAACGCAGTCGTTGGGCAGAACTGGCAAACCAAAGTGAAGAGAAAGCGGGTAAAAGTCTGGACGCAGGATGACGAAGTGATGGTGACGTGGAAGGATCCAAAAATATTTCTGCCTGATTCAAGTTTTGCTTTTGCTGAACAGGAAAAGTTTTTTGCCTGGGTTCAAGATAATGTCGATTTCGGTGTGCGCGCCACACGCGTTGACTGATAGCGTTTCCCCTAACCCTCCAACTCATACAGACTGAAAAGCGCCTGGATTTTACTATTCAGGCGCTTTTTAGGTAGAGGTACATTTGGCTTCCGGGTCAATGTGACGGAATGATTTGCCATTCAAATTTTGAAGTATTCACGTATTTTTTTTTCGATCAAATCTCGCACCCGCCCAAACTCGGCTAAAATAAAACCATCATCTCCTTTGGCATTGGATGGATCTTCAAAACTCCAATGCAATTGATGTTCTGTCGCCGGAAAAAACGGGCAGGTTTCTTTGGCATTGTCACACACCGTTATCACATATTCAAACGAAATATGCATATATTTATCGATGACGTCCGATGTGTGCTCGCTTATGTCGATGCCTTTGTGCGCCATCGCTTTGATAGCGAAAGGTTTGACAGATGTGCTTTCAGTGCCGGCACTGTAAACCTCGAAGCGGTCACCAGCTAACGCGCGTAACAGGCCCTCGGCCATTTGACTGCGAGCGGAATTATGGGTACAAACGAACAGGACTTTTGCTTTTTTCATTTTTATTTATAGCCTTATAATGTCTAAAAACAGTGTATAATTTTACATCTAAATATTTATTTATCCTCTTCTGGCGCACGAGTAAAACCAAATTGTTTGTCGCCTTCATTGCCCAGCATTGGAATTTCCTGATATTTTTTTTCATATTTCTCGATGTTGTCCTTCAGTGCGCCCAGCAATGATTTGGCGTGCTGTGGCGTCATAATTATGCGCGCATAAACTTTCGATTTCGGCACCCCGGGAACCAGGCGGGTGAAATCGATGACAAACTCGGCATTTGAGTGGGTGATTAAAGCAAGGTTGGAATAAATCCCCTGGGCTTCTTTTTCACCCAGCTCAATATTTATTTGTTGTTGACCTTGGGGTTGTTGCGTCATGAATTTCTCCTTTTTCCTTTTATCGATTTATTAAAATTTCATTCAAATTTAGATTTGACTATGATCAAAATATTAAATAAACAAATATAGCCAAAGAAACAACGCAAAACTGGAATCGATATTTCTTGAATATCCAATAAATTTGACACGGCGTCATTGAGAAATCAGAGATTTAAAATTAGAAAATGGATGAGTTTTTTGCGTACTCCGTGACTCAATGGCCAAATCCAGTAGTATCTTCACAGGTTAACTGGATTTCTATCGCAATTTTACCAGAATTGGCGTTCAAATTCAAATATGAATATTTCGTTTTTAGAATTATGTTGATTTACTGGAAAATTGTATGTTCTTTATTTCTCTTATATTAATCCCACTGGTAAATTAGATTTTAGAGAAAATCGGAAACTGGCATCAAACTGTGTACCCTTCGACTGGCTCAGAGACTGGGGCTAACCGGTCATTTAGCTTGTCGAAATGCCCGGTTTCTGCAGATATCCCGTAATCTACTAAAGCAGGATTAAAGACTTCTATTTTAAAAATTGGACATTATGAGTTTATCCCCACAAAAAAAACGTCTTTTTCTCATCGATGGTTCAGCGGTTGTTTATCGCTCTCATTTTGCATTCAGCCGTAATCCACTCATCAACTCCAAGGGTGCCAATACCAGTGTTATTTTTGGATTTCTGCGTTTGCTCTTTAAAATTCAGGATGAAGAAAATCCAGATTATCTCGGAATCTGTTTTGATACTTCCGAGCCGACATTTCGGCACGAAGCTTACAAAGAATACAAAGCGACGCGGGAGAAAATGCCCGATGAGCTGCGCGAGCAATTGCCAATGTTGCGTCAGGTGATCGGCGCGCTTAATATTCCGATAATTGAGTGCCCGGGCTGGGAAGCTGACGATGTTATGGCGACCCTTTCCCGGCAGGCGGCAGAAAACAGCGTCGATACCTGTCTGGTCACCGGCGATAAAGATTTGATGCAACTGGTATCAGATACTGTAAAAATATACAATTTACGACGCGCCGCAGACGACACAGAACTGATGAATGAAGAAGCTGTTTTTAATAAAATGGGTGTCAAACCAAGCCAGGTTCGCGATTATTTGGCGTTGGTTGGGGATTCTTCGGATAATATACCGGGAGTTCCAAAAGTTGGGGCAAAAACTGCAGCCGATTTATTGGCCGAATTTAACGATCTTCCGGGTATTTATGCGAACATTGAATCGATCACCAAAAAAGCAGTAAAATCGAGCTTGATTGAAAATCGTGAGCTGGCCGACTTATCGAAAAAATTGGTCACATTGGATTTCGATGCTCCGGTGGAAACCGTACTCGCCGATCTGGATTTATCTGATCCGCACATCGATGAAGTCATCGCATTTTTTAGCGAATTGGAGCTAAATACCTTCATCGAACGATTCAAAGGAAGTTCTGCCAAAATTGATAGCGCCAAATATAAAACGATCGCCAATGAAGACGAATTCACAAAATTGATCGCTGATTTGAATTCGGCGGGACATTTTACATTTGATCTGGAAACCACATCCATCGATCCGATGTTGGCGGAAATTGTGGGATTCTCTTTTTCTTTTGCGGAGGGAGAAGCTTTTTATCTTCCTGTGAAAGAGGCTGGGGATGAATCAGACCGCTTTAAAAGTGTCGAGCTCGATTCGCCAGCAAAGACGGATTTAAAACCGGCGCTGCTCGAGCTTTTCGCCGACGCATCCGTCAAAAAAAATGGTCAGAACGCAAAATACGATATTTTAGTTTTAAGAAATTATGATATCGAAGTAAATGGCCTCAATTTCGATACTATGTTGGCATCTTATTTACTCAATCCGAGCCTGCGGCAACACAATTTGGATGCGCTTGCCCTCGACCACTTTAATATTGTTAAAATTCCAACCTCGGATTTGATCGGCAAAGGGAAATCTGAAATCACGATGCGCGAAGTGCCGCAGGAAAAAGTAGCGCTTTATGCCTGTGAAGATGCCGATGTCACCGAACGCTTGCGCCGGCTTTTCGAACCCCGGCTGCGTGATTCCGGCATGTGGGATTTGGCACAGGATGTGGAAATTCCGCTTATTGATACCCTTGTAACCGTCGAACGAAATGGCGTTGCTTTAGACACCGAATTTCTCGCGGCCATGTCCAAAGAAATGGAACGGGATTTAGAAAATTTACAGCAGGATATTTATACAATCGCCGGGGAAGATTTTAATATCGCATCTCCGAAACAACTGGGTACTATTCTGTTCGAAAAGCTGAACCTGCCGGTGATAAAAAAAACGAAGACCGGATTTAGTACCGATGCTTCAGTGCTGGAGAAATTGGCCCTGCAGCATGAATTGCCACAGAAAATTATCGCATTTCGCGAAGTGAGTAAACTAAAAAATACGTACGTTGATACTTTGCCCGCGCTGATCAATCCGCGCACCGGACGGGTGCATACTTCTTATAATCAGACAGTGGCGGCCACGGGACGATTGTCATCGACAAATCCAAATTTGCAGAATATACCGATTCGAACTGAGATGGGACGGCGTATTCGTCGTGCTTTTATCCCACAAAAAGACGGTTGGTTTATCCTCGATGCCGATTATTCCCAAATCGAGTTACGCTTGATGGCCCATCTTTCTGGTGATAAAAATATGCAACTTGCATTCGAGAATATGTCTGATATCCATCAGGCGACAGCTGCACGCGTATTTGGCCAATCTCCCGAAGAAGTAACCAGTGATCTGCGCCGCCGGGCCAAGGAAGTTAATTTTGGTATTTTATACGGCATGGGTGCTTTTGGATTGGCTTCGCGGTTGAATATTCCGCAAAAAGAAGCGCAGACAATAATCGATGAATATTTTATGCAATATCCGGGTGTAAATGATTATATTAAAAACACGTTAAGCCAGGCTTATAAACAAGGGTTTGTCACGACGATGCTCGGCCGGCAACGTCAGATTCCGGAAATAAACAGTAAGAACCGCCGTCTGCGTGAATTTGCTGAAAGAATCGCCATCAACATGCCGATTCAGGGGAGTGCAGCCGATATGATAAAAATTGCCATGAATAATATTCATCAGCGAATGCAATCCGAAAATCTCGCAGCGATGATGATCATGCAGGTTCATGATGAACTGGTTTTTGAAGTACCGGAAAACGAAATCGAAACGATGAAAAAAATCGTTACCGTGGAGATGGAGAGCGCGCTCGAACTGGATGTCCCCATTGCTGTTGAAATGGGAGTTGCAGAAAATTGGCTTGAAGCCCATTAAAGGAAGTTTCGCATAGATTGCCAGAATTAATATCACCAAAACAGGATGAGATTTCTTACCTGAAATATAAGCTCGACCGCTTGTCAAGCCTCATCGAAGTTTCGATAATAATCAATTCCACGCTCGACCTCGACGAGGTAATGATTCTGGTGATGGAAAAAGCACAAAGCGTCATGGGTGCCGAAGCCAGTTCCATTTTTTTGATAAATGAGCAGACAGGCAAACTCGAATGCGAGATCGCTCTCGGTGAAGTTGGCCCGGTGGTGAAAGAAAAAATAGAATTATCGATCGGTGAAGGAATTGCCGGTTGGTGTGTGCAGAGTACAAAACCGCTCATTGTCCCTGACGCGAAAAGCGATTCGCGATTTGCGAAAAAAATGGATGAGGAAACCGGATTTAAAACCCGATCAATATTAGCAGTACCTCTCAAGGTCCGGAATAAAATTATCGGCGTTGCTGAAGTTATCAATCCGGTCAGAGGAAGAGAATTTACTCAGGATGACCTGGATTTATTTTCAACTTTCGGGCGGCAGGTTGCATTGGCAATCGAAAATGCCCGACTCCATAAAACAAGTTTAGAAAAACAGAAAATCGAGCAACAACTCGATGCGGCACGCATCATACAGGAAAGCTTTATGCCACAGACGGCCCCCACATCAAAAGACCATCGTTTTGAAGTTGCTGCAAAGAGTATAGCTGCGACTGCAATCGGGGGTGATTTTTATGACTTTGCCCAGTTCGAGGAAGATACACTTGGTGTTTTTATCGGCGACGTCTCCGGCAAAGGGATCCCGGCGGCGCTTTACATGGCGCGGCTCGTCAGCGATTTTCGCTTCCACACCCAGCTCACCCGGGAGCCGGAAGAAACAATAAAAGCGATAAATAACCTGCTCGTTGAGCGCGGACGACGGGGCATGTTCGTAACCCTGCAATACACAATTTTAAACATTCTGACCGGCCTGGCGACGATTATTACCGGGGGGCATTTACCGGCACTTTGTGTAAGAGCGGCGACGCAAAAATGTGAAATTATTAATAGCGAGGGCGGCGTTCCTCTCGGCATTCTTCCAGATGCTGTTTTCCCCTCAACTGAAATTCAACTGCAACACGGGGATTATTTGATTTTTTTTACCGATGGAATAACCGAAGCCAAGAATTTGCAGGACAAACAATATAGTTTGGAAAGAGTGGTTACGTTTTTAGAAAAAAAGTGGACTTCTGCCGATGAAATTGTCGATGCACTGATAACCAGTATTAATGATTTTGCCTCAGATGCACGCCAGCATGATGACATCACTTTGGTCGTTTTAAAGTGGTGTTAAAAAGAGCGAAAATTATCGGGTGAAAATCTGTATATTGCAGATAAAAATTCTCTTTATATCATAGGAAATATAGTTGTCAAATGGGAGCTAAAGGAGAGTTAGCAAAACTGTCCGCTGTCTGTAATAAAGCGCAGGATGCGATTGAGTTTCGAGTTCCGAGTGATCCTAAAGTACTCAAAATTGTCCGTTTGAGCATTTCACACCTGTGTGAACTTGCTGGTTTCACCGAAGAAGAACGCAACAGTACCACCCTTGCGGTTGATGAAGCATGCTCAAATATAATTCGTCATGCCTACGACGGTGCCCACGATAAACCTATCGTTATTACCTTTAAAATGATGCCCAAAGGCATCGAAATCGTCATTTGTGATTTTGGTAAAAATATTAGCAAAAGCAAAATAAAGTCGCGGGACCTCGAAAAAATACGCCCGGGTGGGCTTGGGGTGCATTTGATTCAAAGCGTTATGGATGTGGTTACGTACGAACGGATCCCGCGAACAGGCAATAAACTCACCCTCGGGAAATTCAAAAAGGTGAAGTAGGAGGCTACATGCTGGAAGTCACAACACGCAATCTTGAAAATGCTGTGGTTGTTGCAATTAAGGGGGATGTTGATTTATATTCATCACCAAAAGTCCGGAAAATTATTATAAGTTTGACGAAGAAAAAAACCAAAAACGTGATGGTTGATTTAACTCAGGTTGCCTATATGGACAGCTCGGGGGTCGCCACTCTGGTTGAGGGATTGCAGCAAGTCGGGAAATACCAGGGCTCGCTCAAATTATTTGGCCTTGAATCCGCTGTGCGGGAAGTTTTTGAGCTCAGCCGCCTGGATAAAGTTTTTGAAATCTATCAGGACGAAGAACAGGCCCTGGGAACGCTGGCTTAATGGAAGCAATCAACAGGTTTCTCGCTCATCTTGGACGCCCAATAGTCCATTTTCTGATTCATTTGTACAGATTAGGTGCTATGGTCAACGGGACATTGCGCTGGACATTTGTCGAACCATTTCGCGGGAAACCCTTGCGCTACCGTGCGATTGTGGCGCAATCTGTTCGGTTTGGTTGGGATTCGGTTTTGATCGTTAGCGTCATATCTTTTTCCATCGGCCTCATTCTGGCGATGCAGGCAGCGGATCAGCTCAAGCCGTTCGGAGCAGAAATTTATGTAGCTAATCTCGTCTCGGTCTCGCTGACGCGAGAACTTGGCCCAATGATGACCGCCATCATCATTGCCGGTCGGGGTGGTTCGGCAATTGCTGCTGAGATTGGAACGATGAAAGTAGCCGAGGAGCTCGACGCGTTGCAAACCATGGGGCTGAACCCCCTTGGATTTCTGGTTGTCCCACGATTTCTGGCGATGTTAATAATGTTGCCAGCGCTATCATTGATCGCGGATGTTGTTGGAATTTTTGGTGCATATTTATTTTCACTATCAGCCCTGCAAATCAATTCCGTTCGTTTTTTGGACCAGGTCGCCAATGCTTTGGTTTTAAAAGATGTGATAACTGGCTTTATCAAAGCAATTGTTTTTGCAGGAATTATCGCATCTATCGGCTGTTATCAGGGGTTTATTGTTAAAGGTGGCGCCGAGGGTGTTGGTAAATCGACAACAAATTCAGTCGTCATTTCAATTTTTTTGATTATTGCAGCCGATGTCATTTTTACGGCTCTGTTTTACTCAACGCTTTAAGCAGGTTCAGGAATGCCGAAAGAAGCAATAATACAAATCAACGAATTAGTTACACACTACGGAAAACGTCAGGTTCTGCATGGCATAAATCTGGAAGTTCACCATGGTGAAATTCTGGTTATTCTCGGCCGCTCCGGCTGTGGAAAAAGCACGTTACTCCGTCACATGATCGGGCTGGCGAAGCCCACCAGCGGTTCGATTAAAATTAAAAACAGTGATATTACAAAATTAAATGAAGATGAAATGGTGCCCACTTTGCGTAAAATCGGGATGCTGTTTCAGGGAGCCGCATTATTTAACTCGATGACGGTCGGTGAGAATGTTGCGCTGCCGCTGCGCGAACACACGCAACTGCAGGAATCTACCATTCGAATAATGACGCGCATGAAATTGGAATCGGTCGAATTGAGTGGATTTGAAGATTTCAGCCCGGCGCAACTTTCCGGCGGCATGAAAAAACGCGCTGGTTTAGCCCGGGCTATCGCGATGGACCCGGAGATATTATTTTGTGATGAACCCTCAGCAGGGCTCGATCCGGTCGTCGCCATGGGAATTGACCAGCTTATTTTAAAGTTACAACGTGCGTTTAAAATGACGATTGTCGTGGTCACCCACGAATTGGCTTCCGTGTTTACGATTGCTGACCGAATTGCCATGTTGCATGATGGAAAAATCATCGCCCACGGCACCCCCGATGAATTAAAGGCAAGTTCCGATCCGGTTATCACGCAATTTTTAAACCGCATCGCCGATGAAAATGAAATAAACAGTGAGCAATATTTAAAATTGCTCGTTAATGAAGACCCAAACTGAAAAAAATCGAGTTAATAATGGAATACCGCAGTCAGGAAGTTAAATCCGGTATAGTGATGCTGGTAGGATTAATTATCGCCCTGGTTTTTATTTTTGTCATCACCAAAAAGAGTTTTCAAACCGACACAAAAAAATATTACGCTCGCTTTTCTTATACTAACGGCATCCTGCCGGGATCGCAGGTGCGTTATGGCGGTTTGTTGGTAGGCGAAATATCGCGGGTGTACTATCCGCAGGATGACAATTCAATTTTGGAAATCGAGCTGCTGGTCGATGCAAAAACACCGATTAAAACAAATTCGGAAACTTTTATCACCAGCATTGGCATTATGGGCGAATATTACATCGAGATCACAACCGGCAGTCCGGATGCTGACTTGCTGCCGGACGGCACGCTTCTGCGAAGTAAGGATGTCGCATCCCTGGCCCAAATGGGAGAGCCATTTGAAAAGGTGGCAACACAATTGGAAACCTTGTTAATTCGAATAAATGATGTTTTAAATAAAAAAAATCGGGACCATCTCTCCGGGATGATCGCGAGTATGGATACTTTACTTTACAATACACAGCGGGGCGCACCGCAAGTGGCAGCACATATTTCCGACTTGAGCCGGGACTTGAAATCTCTGACAAACAATATAAATGATCTCATGGTCGGAAATGAGGAAACGTTCAATGCGATGTTGGGCCAAATGGCGAAAGCCATGGGGCACACGGATACACTTGTCGTCTCATTAAATAATTCTTCACGGCAGTTGAACCAAATGATGCGTGATAATAATGAATCTGTGAATCGGGCTTTACAAAACCTGAACCTGGCTAGCAAAAATTTTGAAGAATTCAGCCGAAGGATTAAAACAGAGCCGTGGAGTTTAGTGCGGAAAAGCGGTTTGCCCGGACGTAATATCAAATAACCAGAACAGCTCGAAAAGCGGGAATTGAATTAAATGTTAAACAGAATTTTTCAGCACAGCTCAAAGTGGATAGTTTTTCTTGGCGTCTTTTTTATATTTTCGAATTGTGGTGGAACTAAATCGGTGCAATATTTTACCATTGATATGCCCTCTCCGGTGAGCAGTTCTACGTCAGAAAAAACGACAGATTATTTAGGAATCAAACAGTTAGACAGCGGCATCATGTTTCATGAAGACCGCCTGATTTATCAGGATTCACAGAGAGAAATCAAATATTGGAACTATAAAAAGTGGATTGCTCCACCTTCCGTACTTTTAACTGAAGCCCTGAAAAGAAATCTTTCACGGGCACAAATATTCCACAATGTTTTGGACTATCCGACCTCGATTCAAACTCGGTATGTGCTCGAAGGCAAGCTCAATTCGTTCGAGGAACACGATGCTATTGAAGGGTGGACAGTTCGCGTGGGCTTTGAGTTGCGGCTTTTTGATATGGAATTGCATAAATTTATTTGGGAACAGAGTTTTGAAAATCAAGCCGCCGTCACCGAGAAAACGATCGCCGGTGTTGTGCAAGGATTTGACAATGCCAGTTCAGATTGTATTCAAGCGGCTGTCGAGCAAATAAGTAAATTATTTGACAAATAGAATGGTTCAAATTTCAATGCAAATGTTTCAAAATGAATCCTATTTAAAGATATCAGAGATTGTAACAATATCTTATTGTCTTAAATGCTTGTTTATTATTGTAGCAAATAAATATTTTTAATCATCAATTTTTGGCACTTGGATTGCTTAATACCAGGTGCGCGTACGTAATTGGTCGCAGATGGAAGACGGTAACTCCCCTAATTCCGCTTCCGTCGAAATATTGCCGAGACCCTGTGGTAGTTGGTCATCCCCCCTAACACCAACACCTGCATTCTCGGCTTTTTATTTTTATTTCATTTTTTTTGACCTTAAAATTCAATTATTCCCCCAAAATTTAAATTATTGGAACAAAAGTTACCTTCTTTACGTTATGGTTCTGGTTGATTCATATTGATACATCTGGTCGAAAATGACGCGATATCGTCATTTTTTTGCGTTTTAATACTACTTGTCACAAATGGTACGGGTTTTGCAAAATGGCGGCCATGTTTTGCAGAAACCTCACCACAGAATACACTTCACGCAGAATATAAGTTCAAAATTCGTGTGAATTGGAGGAATTTAATGATGAAACAAAGTAAGCGGGAAAAGGAAATTAGCTACAAATATAGCAATACTTCCGCTTTTTCTAAATTAATTGCAATTATCGCCCTCTGTTCGGCAATAATTGGTTTTTCATTTCGTTACCTTACCTTGAAAGTTGATCAAGGTGAGCAAATCCACTCATTGCAGCAATCAATTGCTGAACTGAAATCTGCTATAAATGTAGACAGCATTCGTCAGCAAAATATCAGCAAAATCCTTTCAATATTAGAACGATTTAATGCCGAGATGGATACTGATACCAAGTATGATATTGCAAATGAAATCTATGCGATGAGTCTGATGTATGATAATTTGGATGTTGATCTCATCTGTGCTACAATTACTCATGAGAGCAATCGAAGCTGGGATCCGATGGTGAAATCACCCGTGGGTGCGATTGGATTAATGCAAATTATGCCTTTAACAGGAATGTACATCGCCAAGTTGGAATCTATTACCTGGACGAACCCGGAAGATATCTTGGGCAACCCGATTTACAATATTCGCCTGGGAAGTCGCTATTTGTCTTCGATGATCAGCTCGTATGATATCGATGGCGGTTTGGCTGCTTACAATGGTGGCGAACGCAAAGCGGCCCAATGGGTAAGAAGCAATCGTGCTGATGGGATACTTTGGGCCGAAACAAGTAAATATGTACCCTCTGTTTTGAGCCTCTATGAAAAGTATCAGAAAATGAATTAATATAATTCTATAAACGATAAAAGGCCTTCAACGAACGAGTTGAAGGCCTTTTTTTTTGACGAACAATTGAATCCTACGAACCATCTCTTTCGTTTTCCCGGCGCTGGCGTGTCTTGCGGAGCACTTCATTCAGGTTTTCAATTATTTCGCTTGCCACGACCAATATTTGTTTTACTTCAAAGCCAGCCTTGCGTAAATCTTTAAAAAATGACCGGGCAACAATTTTTGCCACTTTTTCCGGTTTCTGTACTGATTCAAGCACACGGGAACGAAACTCATCCCCGCTGGCATTCCTGTTATTTGAGTCTTGTTTCAACGCAAAAATAGCGTAGTTTGTTGAAAGCAATTGCCGCATTTTTTGCATTTCGATAGCATGAGAAATCTGCCGGGCAATGGCGGTGATAAATTTTCTTTGCCCGGATATTGGCTGTTTCTCATTCATTGAATTTTTTGGTACCACAACGTATCCAACTTGTTGACCATCGATATATAGCGCTTCAAAAATTTTATCTGGTTTATTTTCAATGACGGAACTCGCGTCGGTTCGCTGAAATCGTGGTGTGATTATTTGTTGAATTTCATGGGTTTCAAGCAATTTTTTTTGCACATGTTCCTGCGGCAAGTCATCTTTTTGATTTAAATTGCAATAAAATGAAGCCTTTTGCATGAGCTGGTCATCATTTTCACCCAGCCACAATATTTGACATTCATCGACATTTAATAACTGCGTTACAATTTGCGTCGCCTTGCTCAACAATTGATTTAAGTCATCATTTCGTTCGAATAGCTGGTCAATTGTGACCAGAAGATTCTCAATACTCGAAGCCTCAGCTATGCCTTGCAACTCATTTGTGTCGGGCCTAACCTTCTCTTGTTCTGAAGTGTTTGGGAGCCTGGATATTTCAGTTTGCATTATATACCTCACTTCAAATGAATTGGTGCAAGTTATCGTTTTAGTCCGAAATCAAAATTATAAAAGATGGGTACAGTGGATTAAATGAAAATGCGGAGGATTTTAATTGAACATCGGTGAACTAATAATGTTAAATGCGGAGATTCGGACTGGTCAGATTCGCGTGGGTGAAGCGTATAATCTGTCACCTTGGAATGACGATGCGATGGTAGGAATGTGGCAAGTTCGATTTAGATGCCGGGTAATATAAAATCCGGTGAGCGTGCATTTAGCACTCTTTTTTCATTTTGGGAAAATAGAAAATCGTGGAAGAGCTTAAAAAAAGCCGTTTAATTTTTTGGATTAACCGGCTTTAATTTGGAATGGCAACAGGTCTACTTGGCATTGTAAGTAAAAGGCTCAATCTGTGCGGTGAATCCGCCATCAATACCTTTCGCGATCACACTGATGGCATCGTGAGAATGTAAAGATTCTTCGTGGGAGGCGAAAACGCGGAAATCCTGAATTCGCTCATCACTATCCAGTTTCTCGTATAAAACACGCACGGCATCTTCAACAAATTTGAGATAGGCCGCGTTGAGTTCAGCGAATGCCTGTTCGTCTTCCCGCTTTACCATAACCTGCGTCTCGGTTTTGATTGCGTCTCGACAGAGGTCGACGAGGTCTTCGATTGGAATATCTTCCTCGTGTCTGATGGAAATTTTTGCTATGGAACGCTGGCTGTGGGGTACTGTGGCTACATTGCGTACTTGTTTTGCATGTTCGCTCAGTTCATAACTACAGGGACAGGCAGATGAATAAGTGAAGTCGAGGTGCATAAATTGACGCATGCCATCATCGGGTGTAAAATCAGTTTCGAGTACGACAGGATAATATTGGTAGCCGCTCAAACCGCTGCGCAGGCTGTCCAGCTTCATCGGGAAATCAAATGCGATCGCGATTCGCGCTGAACTGGAGTCCAGATTTTTTAAATAGCTGCGCGCGACATCTTTTAAAGTTTCCGGGCTTAGTTCGCTGTTTTCGTATTCATAAAATGTGCGCATGATTCGACTCATGTTGATGCCTTTTTGCGCTGCTTCGAGCGATACGCTGCCGGTGACAGCACAGTGTACTTCCCGTGTTTGTCCGTCACGCAGAAGGATGTGCATCGGTATTTTAAAATTATGGATTCCCACATGCTGAATTGCGACCTGAGCGCCGCTGTTGTTTTTATTTTGCATATCCGGCAAACTGGCAATATATTCCGGTGTCGCCTGAAAATGCTGATCGTATTTAGGAAATGGATTTTTTTCACTTTGTGAAACAGAACCGTTGACGTGACCGTTAGTCGATCTATTCATAGAATTCTCTCTTTATATTCAAATGAGTGCTAATGCAAATAGCTGATGGAAATTAGAATAATCATAATTGTTTATTAAAATAGTAATGTTACGGAACAATATAGAATTGGATTTTATTTCTTGAAAGTGCATGATTGTATTTAACTTCATTGGCAAATGGTTCTTCTGCTGCAAAATAAATTCTTTGGCGCCAAATGCCAAGGATTTTTATTATATTAAGCCTGTTCTATCAAATATTTTAATTTTGGATGCAGTTGGCCAACTCGTTAAAAATGTTGATTTAAAAAATAAAAAATTCTTCAGTTGGGAGATTTATTATGCCTGTACTACCGTTGCTGCAGATTGATGCTTTTACGACCGAGCCATTGAGCGGCAATCCCTGCGCCGTGATCTTTGATGCGGATGAATTGTCAGTAGAAATGATGCAAAAAATAGCGCGGGAAATGAATTTATCCGAGACGGCATTTGTCATGGCTTCGGATAATGCTGATTTTCGCGCTCGATATTTTACTCCGGTTGAGGAAATACCGCTTGCCGGGCATCCGACAATCGCAACGACGCACGCTCTTGTGGAGAGTGGCCGGTTTCCCTTCTCCGGTGGTTCTAAAATTATGCAACTCGAATTACAGGTTGGTATTATTCCGGTCAAAATCTCGGGCCAATCGGCGCAGGAGGCGATTTACACAATGAGCCAGAAAAAACCACAATTTCTCAAAAGCTGGCAACCGGAACAAGTCTGTCCAGCTTTCGGCTTAACCGCAGCCGATTTATTGCCTGATGTGCCAATACAGACAGTTAGCACTGGAACGCCACAATTGATGATCCCGGTAAAAAATCAGCACATACTTCACGCTATTGAGCTTGATATTCCCAGATATATCGAATTACGAGCGAATGGCGATTTCTTCAGCACACATATTTTTTGTTTGCCCGGGCTGGAAAAAGGCCAGACATTTGCCCGGCATTTTGTAACCCCGCCAGATTTGATCGAAGATCCATTTACGGGTTCAGCTACAGGCGGAATGGGCGCCTATTTATGGCATTACGGGATAATTGATTCGCCAATATTTGTGGCTGAGCAAGGCCACTGGATGGGCCGTCCTGGGCGAGCCCAGGTTGAAGTCATCGGTCAACGAAGCGATATCGAAACGGTGAAAGTTGGCGGTCCGGCGAAAACCGTCGTCCGGGGAGAGTTGCTTTTGTAATTTGAAATTCTGTCACCCAGACCCTTTGGGTCGGTATTTTTTATACTCAGTCTGAAAATTTTCATTTATTTCGCTGGATAAGGCAACCCAAAATACTCGTGTATGAACGCCTTGCGGTTATCTTCTGTTTTCGCGTACTGCACCAGGGCGTAAAGTTTGTGCTGTTCACGTTGCAATTTTGCGTCAAGATACTTTTGATCGCATAAATGGTCCGGGAGCGCGGCTTCGACGGTTAAATTTTTACTTTCGATATTTCCCTCGACAACGGCGTAGCGATCGAGAATGGACAGCACTGTTTCCAACCGGAAATCGCGACGGCTTTTAAAGTGCAGTTTCTCCTTAAAACCTTCCAGGCCGTAAGCATTAATTTTTTCCAATTCTTCGAGAAGAAAATTATAAACCCGCTCGTAATATTCTGCGTTGGGATTGTTCCATTTTATAAATTCCATTTGGATGAGCAAGTCCTGTTCATCGTATAAAAGCAGGCAATCGGAATCGAGGCCATCCCTGCCCGCACGGCCAATTTCCTGGTAGTACGATTCCATCGAACCGGGCACCTCAGCGTGAATTACAAAACGAATATCTTCCTTGTCAATGCCCATCCCAAAGGCATTTGTGGCTAAAACGAGCTTGTTTTTGCCCTTCATAAAGGCATCCTGAACCTGCTTGCGCTCGACCCGATCGAGATCGCCGTGGTAGCAAAAATGGCGCACCTTTTTACGATCAAGAAGCTCGGAAAACTGCTTCAAGGTTTTTATGAGTGAAAAATAAATAATGCCGGTCCCGCCGTGTTTTTGCTGCATTTTCAAAATTTCATTTAATTTTTCTTCCTCACCCCAAATTTCGGCGACATCAAGATGCAGGTTCGGTCGATCGATGCCTTCATGGAAGCGACGGACTTCGGTATTTCTCAACCCAAGTTGGGATATTATGTCATTTTGCACTTCCGGGGTGGCGGTGGCCGTGAGCGCGATGGTTGTCGGATTGCCGACGATTTGACGAAATTCACCCAGGCGTGTGTAATCTGGGCGAAAATCGTGTCCCCACTCGCTGATGCAATGGGCTTCGTCAACAGCGAGAAGATCAATTTTTCTTTGAGATATTATTTCGACGAATTCCTTTTTGCGGAATCGTTCCGGGGTGACATACAGAAGTTTGTATTGCCCGTCCTGCACAGCCTGGTAACGCGATTCACGGCTTTTTTTTGTGAGAGAAGAATTGATAAATGCGGCGTCGATATTGTGCCGTTGTAGGGCATCGACCTGGTCTTTCATTAACGCGATGAGCGGTGAAATGACAAGAGTCAGGCCTTTTTGCATGAGTGCGGGGATTTGATAGCACAGCGATTTGCCCATGCCTGTGGGCATTATTACCAACGCATGCTTATGGGCTACAATGTGTTTGATAATTTCTTGCTGCAGCCCCCTAAATGAAGGGTGGCCAAAATATTTATTGAGGATTTTTGTTGCGTTCACATTTTTCCTGGATTGTGTGTTTGCTTGATTTTGTGGCGATTATGCAGAAATTGCAGGTGAATAGCAAGGGAAAAGTAGGAATACATTTGTTCCAATTGCCGAGAAACAGGGATTCGTTGCAGATTAAAAGAGATCACTGAACCGTACACGTGCACCAAATCGTTTATTTACTTTTGCGGGTAGATCCTGCTTTTTTAATTATATTAACGAAAGCCTCCATTTCCAGTGAGGCAATGGTTTTTCCGATCAATGGGAGTGGCAGGTCTTCAAGTTTTCGGAATCGGACACATGATTTGCCGCAATCAAAACGTTTCCCGGTTGCCTTGTATTCTTCTTCAAATTTTTTCGCCTTCTTTTCATCGATATAAATGCCTGATAAATAGACAGCCATGTAGTTTTTTTGTGAGGCTAACGCTGCATAAAGCAGTGGTTTTTTATTGTATGTATCAGGATAAACCGACAACGGCACCTGATAAGTGATCATTCCCCAATCCATCACTTCTTCATAGCCTTTTGGAAGGTATTCCAAAATAGTTTCCCGCACTTTTCTGAGCGCTTTCATTCTTTCTTCTGGCAGCTCCGCCAGATATTCCGTTACTGTTTTCGCGTCCGAGTGCATCGTTTCGCTCTCCTCTTTATAAGTGGGGAATGGTGATTTTAGTACCCTCGCAGGTGATATAGCTTTTCATCAAATTGACTGCCAGGCAGGAATGCACAGGCAATATACCAACGAGATCGCCAATTTGGGTCGATTCGAACAACTCATTTTCAGCCTGAATTATTCCATGTTCCTGTGAAACGGAACATACGTACGAGTTTTTGTAGACCTCACCCCAGCCCTCGTCGTCCGAGAGTGGAACGACCAGTCCGAAGTGTTTTATTTTATTATTGATAAGCAGCGAATCTTTTGAAAGATGCACGGCACCGCCATGGATAACAATCTGCTGCCTGGATTCGTGTTTGGCCACCACTGGACAGGCCATCGTCAGGGCAATGTCTTCTGTGGTGCATGCGTTTAATTGATATTGCATGACATCGTAAAAAACAAAATTTCCTGGCCGAATTTCATCAATACCGGCAAATTTTTCAACGATGCTGCAACAGGGTGTGTCGCCAATTGAAAGTATGAAATCTTTCGCGTATGACTTTTCAATATTGGATTTTAAGTTGGTGAGCCGCTCAACGGTGGCATCATAAACTTTTAAGATTTGTTCTTTGGAAGTGCTTTTATAACTGTGGCCGGAGTGCGCTAATAGCCCTTTAAAATGTAGATTTGGACAATTTTCAATTATTTTGATGAGTTTTAACACTTTCTCACTCGCATCCCAAGGTAGGCCTGTTCGATGATATCCTGTATCAATTTTAATAAAAATGCCTGCCTGAGATTTTAAATGTGAAACCAGGCTTTCAGCTACTTCGGTATTCTCGATAAGCAAGTTCAGCTTAATTTTTTTTGCCAAGGCATCGATCGTTTTTATTTGGCGTGGGTTTACGGAAAAGGCCAGCGTAATATCTCGCCAGTTGTGCGCAGCAAAATATTCTGCCATCGCCAGCGAGGAAACGGTGATTTTAGTCGTTCCAAACTCCCGAAACCATTCCGCGACTTCTGCGGATTGATGTGTTTTAAAATGAGGTCGAAATATCACACCATTCTTTTGAGCTTTTTCGCTCATTCGAGCGATCTGTTTGATGGCGATGCCGGCTTTGAGAAGGAGAGTTGGTTCAGAGATAGTGTGAAAATCGAAATTCATAATCCTGGTTTATTTCTGCTTGGTAAAAATGCGTTTTCAACTGAGTTTTACTACTTCTGAAATGATAAATCTGTCCTCGGGTAGCTTCCCCCGGTGTAATAAATAGATATTCGAGACTTTAAAAGAGAGGGGTTTCCATTGTTTTTTTATGGCATTCAACAGCAGGGAAAATTGCTCAACCCCTTTACCGCTAGCGATGGTTAAATGAGGATGAAAACCTGCGGGAAATAAATGCACATCGTTGCAATCCGGGACAATTTGCTGGATTTCTGCCTGCAATTGAATAATCGATGGGCTTGGCTCCGGATCCAGCCAGATAGTAAAACCGGAACTTTTATGCATAAAATATTGTACCGATTTGAGATGTATTTCAAAAGTTGTAAAGGAGAATAACTGTTCTTCAAAATGCTTTTTCAACAAGGGGTGCTCAGGCAATTTCCGGAAGGGATGGATCAGGGTAATGTGCGGCATCCAGCGCCAGAAAGCGCGGTCGTGTTTGCTGCGGATAGCCTGGATCGGTTCCCAGACATCCTCCGGAGGAATGATAACTACGGCGTTATTGTGAGATTTCAATTTTAATTCAACCTCTTATATTTATAAAATGAATTTTACCCTGCAATGCCTCGCTCATGCTTGCAGTGACGCATCATTTTACTTCAGTTAAGCTAAAACCACGCAACTTGCGCATCGGGAAATTTGAACCATTTTCTTCAGATGAGGGCATTTCTTCCTGATCCGTTTCTATGGTTCCGGCAGTGTTTACGGACCGGCTGCCATCACCTGAATTTCCCGGCGTCAACAGGGCATCGGCATCCTGCAATAATTTCGTGGAAAGTTCCTGGCGTTCGGCAATTTCTTTATCCAGAATGGCTATTTTTGTCGCGTTTTTTTCGCTGTGTTTAGCGAGCTTGTCACGTTGTTCTTGCAATAATTTAGTAGCCTCATCATTTGCAATGACCGATTCGTTGCGTCTTTTTTGCCGGTTTTTAAATTTTCGCATCGGTTCGCTGTCCTCGGCAATTTTTTCTTCAACAGCAAAAATTTTATTCATCCGGCGTTTGATTAAAATACCGCCAAGAATTCCTGTTATTCCCACCAGGGCCAAGCCAAGTTTTGGCCGCTTTGGCGCCACGAAGCGGATAATAATATATAGTGCAATTAAAAATGGAACAGCGAGAATGGCCAAATCGATATAAGCTGAAAAATTCATTAAATGTCCTCCTCGTCTTCAACAAGCTGTAGGTTGTCTTCCGTTGCAATTTTTGGTGGGGAATCACCGTGACCCGTTCCATTCAAAGCCTGTAGTTCCACCGTATGTTCATCGCGCTTGAAGCGCCGCACGGTATAACTGCCGGCGAGACCAAAAACTACGCCCACGAGTGAAATTAGTCCGGTTTGCATGCTACCCATCACTTTTAATAAAGTTTCTGCTTTATCCGTTCCGGCATATTTAAACGATAAAATTCCGAATCCTACCCAACAAATAGTGACGAATAATAAGAGCAGCATCGAATATGTTAATATCGTAAATAAGAAATCCGGGTAACCGCTTGAGTTTTTTAGCAGCCAATTGCTTGGTTTACCTGAAGTATTTCCCATATTTCCCTCTAAGTTTTATTTGATAAAATTTTCTACGCCATCAGCGACACTTTTAACCATCACTTTCAGATAAGCCGGGTCTCGTAAATCAGCCAATTCCTGTGGATTCGTCATAAAGCCCAATTCCAGCAATGTTGCTGGTGGAACGGTTTTGTGAATCCAGGCGAGAGTTCTGCCGAGGGCGATTGTTGACAGCATACCTTCGTGTTTGCGGGGAATTCCATTGATTTTGACCTGATCGGCGATGGATTGCGCCAGTTTGGTGCTGTTTGCCGATTCTTCGCTGTAAATTGCATAAAAACCCCGGCGGTCAGCGTAGGCAATATACTTCCCTGTTTGCGGGTCTTTTTTTGCCGCCACATTGCAATGAAGCGAAATAATCGCATCGAATTCTGGCTGCTTGTCCCGATGGTGGCTGTTAACCAGTTTACAACGCGTGCCGAGAGGAAAAGTCACATCCTTCTCCCGTGTTGTAAAAACCAGATGGCCGCGTTTTCTAAGTTCTGTATTCAGCGAAAGTGTATAAGCCAAATTGAGATTTTTTTCCAGCATATTTCCCCAGGCAGCACCACTGTCTGTTCCGCCGTGTCCGGCATCTGTGCAAATAATCCCCATTTGACCTCCTGAATTTATATTGATTGGCTATTTGACTTACAATAATAGAATTGATTGTGATCTTAGCTCCGCTGTACTTAATCTAATCGCAAAATTTTTAATGTGTTATGAATTTTCTTTTTTGCTTGATCAAAAAAGAAACAAAAAAATCAAGGCTGACGAAAAATGGCTAAACTTTTTGAGAATTTCCTAAATCATTTTAAACTCGCTGCGCTCAAACAAAAAATGATTCTTAACGGAAATTCTCAAAAAGTTCTTAACGCCATTTTTCGAAGGCCGTTTAAGAAAAAGGCCGCAGAGCTAAAGGCCTAATCAATAATAGAATTTGTTTTTATTCAAGAACTTCAACTTTCATCCAACACTGGATTGTAAATCTTCTATCGTAGCGCACCGGCGATTCCAGCGTAAGAATTTTACTGCCTTTGGGAATCGTGCCTATTGATTCTTTTGACCGGTAATAGCTGGGGGAATCATCCGGTTTACCATCACGCAAGACCATGTTTCCGCTCACACGAAACTTCATGCCCGGGAGAATAGCTTCCGGTTCGAGACGGATCTCTTCGCCCTCAACTTGAACGATTGTCAGTCGCTGCCATGCTTTATTTTTCTCACCCCAATCGCCAATCCAAATATAGCCGGAGCGGCCCGCCAATAATGATTCTTTTGCCTGCGATGACGAGCGCGCCAATTGGGCTGTTTTTGTTGAAGTGATCTGAGTCTCTTCAAATTGCTCAATTGCACGCTGCAACAGTTTTTCCTGTTCAGGTTCGGCGAGCCGGCTTTCTAAAAATTCAACTTTCGAGGCAAGTTCATTCATCCGCGTTTCAAGATCGGAAAAGACGCCGGAAATTTCCCGTTCTCTGTCTTCGTAAAATTCGATGCCTTCGGGGCCGACCTTGCTCAAACGGCTGAAATCAATCTGAAAAAGAAAGCTGATGAGAGCCATGCCGAGGATGATGGATAAAATGAGCATGGGGTATTGCAACAACTGTAAAAGGATATTTTTACGTTCTTCCATAGTGCCGTCTTTTTTTTCGTGAGCTAAATGATTGGTTTTATTATGCGTTTATGTCCAATTATTACATAATTTCTGGTGCAGGTGAATTTGGTGCAGAATCAGATTGGATATTTATAATGTTAAAGGATGACGTGCATTCGGTTGTCTGCAATAGGCTTTAATTTGTAAACTGTAAATGGAAAAAGAGAAAAATTTAATGGTAAACTGGAAAATGGAAAAGATCATCGAGAACGAGCGCTGCGGCACCGAGCAGCATGGCCTCTTCGCCTAATTTTGCCGATTTTATCGACACACTTTCGATGGGTGTCCGCAGAATTCCTTTTGCCACATATTGTCTTATTTCATCAACCACAATCGTTGATTCTTCGAAGAGAGCACCACTTAAAATAACCAATGGTGGATTTAATGTGTAGATTAAATTTGAGCAAACTGAACCTAAAATTTTGCCGAATAATTTAAACAAATGCAGTGCCAGCGGATCGTTGGCCTCTGCTGCCTCGATAATCTGTTCGATGGTTGCATTCATCTCCAGTTCAGTTTGCCAGCCTTGTTCCTTTCCGCGCCGGACGGCAGAGCGTAAATTATTGAGCGTAAGAATTTGGCCCCAGTTTTTATCAGCATCATTTACCAGAAGGGCATCTTCTTTGAGGAGCAAAAGCTTGTCTTCATTATAACCAATTTCGCCGGCACTTGAAGTGGAGCCGTGCAAAAGTTGATTGTTAACGATAATGCCGGCTCCTATGCCGTCGCCTATCCACAAACAAACGAGATCGGTTACATTTTTACCGGCGCCAAACTGGAATTCACCCAGTGTCAACGCTTTTACATCATTTTCGATAAAGGTTGGCAAGTTTAAATTATTTTCAATGTATTCACGGAGTCGAAAGTCCTGCCAGCGCCCCAAAGTGTATGATTCCCGCAGGGTTCCTTTGTCGTAATCGAGTATCCCCGGGAGGCAAATTCCAACCCCGATAATATGTTTTTCGTAGATATTTTCTTTTTCGATAAACGCTTTTAATTTGAGAATAATTTCATCAAGGATTTTTTCGATCGGGGTTTCCTTGGCGTAGGTTATCCGTCCGCGGTCAATGAAGGCAGCATTGATATCCATCATGGCAAATTGTGCGTATTCTACTTCGAGTTCAATGGATAGAATGATACCGGCACGTTGATTTACGGAAAGCAAAACTTCGCGGCGGCCACCGCGATCCGTCGATGTGCCTTTTCCAACTTCGAGAATCAAATTTTTATCAGCCAGTTTCTGTGTTATTATCGTGAGGGCCGCGCGAGATAAATTCAACATATTGGCGAGAGCAGCTCGCGAAAGAGCGCCTTCTTCGCAAAGCGCTCGAACAACGCGAATTTCGTTAATTCCTCTTAATGTTCGCAAATAACACTCCATCTCATAAAAAGGTTAATTTTAAATCTGAAAAATTTTCTCAATCCAGGGACTCCAGAAATAATGTGGTTATGCCTGATATTCAAAAAGTGAAAATTTAAATGGGAATGCTGATAGCCTGTTGGTTAATTTAATTAATTTAAACAATTTAATCTATTTTGTTAAATTGGGCAAGCCTTTTCGGGTGAAATGCTTATTTTTCTAATTGATAAATGGGTGTGCATCAAACACATTGGAAGGCAGAAATAGTCGAACAGCTATAAAATTGCGGAGGGTGAAAAAAGTGGCCAGTCAATTGGAAAAAAATAATCAACCGGCTTTTCTGAACTTAACGAATTCTTCGCCTGCGGGGGGTGCGGTTTTGAATTGTTGAATGTACCTCGCATTTTTTCTTTGGCGCAAAATCTGTCATGAATATTTCTTCATACGGGTCGGGACACTCCGGTGTGGCGAGTTGCTTTGATTCTTTGCATACCTTTTCACGGACTACATCGGTCGGCATAATAAAATCTTCTTCCGGTAGACCGAGTGAGTCATGTACAGCTTTCATGTAGGGTGCCCACACGGGCAGGGCTACGACAGTCCCGGTTTGTCCTGAACCCAGTTGCTGCGCAGGATTGTCAAAACCAAACCAGACGCCGGTAGCAATTTGAGGTGTAAAACCAACAAACCAGGCATCCGTATAATCGTTGGTGGTTCCGGTTTTTCCACCGGCCGGCCGATAGAATTTATACAACCACCGGCTGCGCGCTCCGGTCCCGCCGACAAGCACAGATTTCAGCATATCTGTCATGATGTAGGCCGTGGATTTACGCAATACTTCCTTTCCTTGGGGAATGTTTTCCTCTAAAATATTACCAAATTGGTCTTCAACCCGGATGATAGTAATTGGTTCCATGCGCACGCCCTGATTGGCGAATGAACTGTAGGCAGAGGTAATTTCAAGAGGAATTACCGATCCAGCTCCGAGGGCGATGGCATCAACCGCTGGAATTTCGGTTGATATGCCCATTTTTTTCGCATAATCGATCACGACTATCGGGTTGGTGACTTCCTGAATTAGCCGCACAGAGATTAGATTGAGACTTCTTTTTAGACCTTCGCGAATCGTGGTCAATCCACCCATTGTTTCACCATAATTGTGTGGGCTCCAGCGTTGACCATTTTCGAGAAAAACGACGACGGGCTGGTTTAATAATTCCAGCGTCGGCGAATAGTTATTGTCGATTACGGCGGTGTAGAGGAAAGGCTTAAATGCGGAACCCGGCTGCCTTTGCGCCTGGGTGGCACGGTTGAATTTATACATTTCGAAATCACGCCCGCCAATCATTGCAAGGATATGCCCGGTTTTTGGCTCGATGGAGATCAGGCCCATTTGAATTGGTGAGAGTGTTGTCAAAAGTGAATCTGTTAAAACGGTGTCACGCGCAATTTGTGCCAGAGACAAATCGAGTTGCTGCTGAATGTCAGGCGTTATGATTTTTTCCAATTCTTCCAGGTCTTTTTGCAATCGCCGGTTGGTTCTCACCTGCATGACTTCGATTTGTGTTTTGCTGATTTCTTCGGCAAGAAACTGAGCGCGTGTGTCTAAAGTCGTGTAAATTTTTAGTCCGGCTTTGTATAAATCCATGCCATAGCGTTTTCCCAGCTCCTGTCGAATATGTTCGATAAAATAAGGTGCGACACCACTCGCTTTTGTTGGTTTTTCCGCCAGAACGCCAAGTTCGCTATCCCGGGTTTCAATGTATTGTTCATCGGTCAAATAGTTCATTTTGTTCATAGCTGCCAGGACAAGATTTCTTCGTCGTTTGGCTCTATCGCTATTGACGTAGGGGCTAAGGCTGGCGGGCCGCTGCAGCAAGCCTGCGAGCATGGCGCATTCCTGAATGTTTAATTTACGTGCATCTTTTCCGAAATAAAATTTTGCAGCGGCATGGACGCCATAGGATCCGTGGCCATAGTTCATGTAATTAAGATAGATATCAAGGATTTCGCGTTTCGTGTAAGTTCGTTCAATTTCAACAGCTGTAATTTGTTCTCTAATCTTCCGCGAAAAAGTTTTTTCAAGGCTTTGCTCCATATAAAGCTGGCGGGCCAATTGCTGGGTTAATGTGCTCGCACCTTCTTCAATCCCAAGTGCCATAATATTTACAAATATCGCTTTAATGTTGCGAACGGGATCCAAACCCCAATGTTTAAAAAATCTTCTATCTTCAATTGAAACAATAGCCTGCCACATGAATGGAGGCAATTCTTCGATTGGAGTGTAAGTCCGGCGTTCCTGATAATAAAATTCATGAATAAGTTCAAGATTGCGGGAAAATACTTTGGATGCGAGACTTGGTTTGTAGTCTTCCAGTTTTGAGAGTGAGGGGAGGCCGGAGTTAAGAAAATTGAAGCCGGTATATCCGACAGTTAAACAAATCAGGAAAATTATAAGCCAAACTAATATTTTTTTTGACATAGTGAAGTGCCCCACATTCCTCGTTTAAATTGTTGGAATTTCATTTATATAAACACTGTAAAATTTCAGTGGTTTCATTTTTTTATTCCGGTTCGATAGCCGGAAAACATATAAATTCATTGGAATCCATATTTGTTGTGGTAAATCTCGATTTTCGAAATGAGAGATGCCTATTTAAAATGGTGGTCAAAATCCGTTCGGATCTTGGCCTCCTGGTATACTTTTTTCGATGGCCATTGTTTAAGTGTTAAATTACCATCGATGGCTTCACAATAAGTAAAATGGTTGATCCAGTCTCCCAAATTGATATAATGCTTCTGCGAGAGAATTTCATGAAGTGGCCAGTGTGTATGTCCCATAATAAAGCCGTCAAAATTTTCCAGCAGCTTTGATATGGCGAACTCGCGGTATTGTGTTTCCCATGCAAAATCCGGCTCACCTTTGTCACGGCTGACCTGGCTAAATTTTTTTGCTAACGGAATACCTAAGTCTGGGTGGATCCATCTAAAAAGCTTGATATTCAGTTTGTTGGTGAAAATTCTTTTTAACAATCGGTATCCGGAGTCCTGAGCGGCCAGCCCATCTCCGTGGGTCACATAAATGTTTTTGTTGCCGCTTTTTACCGCGATCGCAGTTTTGTGAACAGCGATGCCCAGTTCGTCACTGAAAAAGGAGCCAATCCATAAATCATGGTTCCCACGGATATAATGAACCTGGGCATTGCCTTCAGCCAACCTGTATAAGCATGCCAGCAACGGAATATTTTTGTTTGGGATAACTTCCTTGTATTCAAACCAAAATTCGTACAGATCGCCTACTATATATATGTCAGTATTAAGTTCTGCAAAATGTTCAAGAAATTGAATTAATTTTCGCTCCCTTGCTTTATCATCAGACAGGCTGTTTGCGCCAATATGTGCATCGGAAAGGAAAATTGCTGAATTTGGCATATTGATTCTAATTTCTCAGGTTTTTCGCTTGATTAAAAGACATAAAATTTAAAGATACCTTAGCCAATATGCAAGTTTTTCTTATTTTATATAAAGTAACCTATTAAAATAGTTGACAATAAGTTGTAATTTATATACTTTGAGACGTTCTTTTTTATATCCCATTGAATATCATTGTTTTCATTTATTTTATAGAGCAAATAATCATTGGCTTATAGAATGCTTTTTGGAAAATGTGGTTACGGGAATGCGCGAATTCTCAATTCCAAATTGTTCAATTTTATTCAGCCTTGTCGGGTAAAAATGGAATGTAAAAGTATTTTCCATCCATTAAATTGATTGAATCAATTTCCAATACAAATAAATTGTAGGTTTATTTTAAAAAGTACTACATGATCCCCTCCAATCTGCGGTTCAGTTTGCCGTCATATGCCAAGATAAATTTGGGCCTTCATATAACGGGAAAGCGTTTGGATGGTTACCACGAATTGGCGACGGTATTCCAGCAAGTTGGATTGTGTGATTACTTGCATTTTGAGTTTAGCAAATCCGGAAACACCACTATTGATTTGGCTGTTAGTGGCAATCCTGAACTGCATTCTGATAAAGAGAATCTGGTTTACAGAGCGGCCAGTCTATTTTTAGCAAAAATAGAAACAAACATCTCGGTCTCCATAACTTTGGAGAAAAAAATCCCAATTGGTGCCGGATTGGGTGGAGGTAGTAGCAATGCTGCCGTCGCGCTTTTGGGAATAAATCATGCGCTCGGGTGCCCACTGAATTCAGCTCAATTACGGATATTGGGCGCAAAGCTCGGAGCCGATGTCCCGTTTTTCATTGATGGTGGATTGGTTTTCGCCACGGGAATTGGTGAAAAGTTGAGTTCAATTGAAAATAAATTTGATTTTAAGATACTTTTGGTGAGCCCAGGAATATCCGTTTCGACGCATTGGGCTTATTCAAAAGTTAGATTGGACTTGATAAGAAAATCCAGGAATATTAATTTAGGTTCGTTTGTATCCAAGACTAGCCTTGCTGCCTGGCGCGAAAATATTGAAAATGATTTTGAAGAAATTGTCTTTTTGGAATACCCCCAACTGAAAGCATTGAAAGCAATGCTTTACAGTTTGGGTGCCGATTATGCCAGTTTATCCGGAAGTGGATCAACAGTTTTTGGTATATTTTCAGATCGAAAAACCGCTGAAAAAGCAGCCAGCGCAATTCGGTCCCCTGTTCAGTGCAATTTAGTAGAGCCAATATATTGGGGTTTGCGCGAATTGGAAAGTCAAAACTAACTGTCATCATGTGGGTGAGTAGAAAGCACCCCGCTATTTTCAGGATGGAGGATGAATGGAAATTACTGAAATCACCATCAGTATTCGGGACGAGGACAAACTAAAAGCTTTTGTGAACGTTACTTTCGACGATTGTTTTGTCGTTCGCGGCATGAAAGTAATTAAAGGAGCAACCGGGTATTTTGTCAGCATGCCAAGCCGTAAAATGAGTGACGGCGCCTATCGTGATATCGCTCATCCAATCAACAACCAGTTTCGTGCGCTTATCGAGCGTGAAATTATGGAAGAGTATAAGCGCGTGTTGGAGGCCGAAGGATTAGAAATTGAGGAGGATGTTTTAAAAACGATTGCAGCGATATCTGCTTAGAGAACAATCTCAAATTATTTCTTGCATTCAGGCCAAAAAGATGCTATATTATTTTCTGTTTGCTCAATGATTTTTGAGTGAAAGAACATGATGGGGCGTCGCCAAGTTGGCAAGGCACAGGATTTTGGTTCCTGCATTCGGAGGTTCGAGTCCTCCCGCCTCAGCTGGATATTTGATGCAAAAAAAAGAATTGTAATGACGAAGTTCAGCATGATCTTCGTCATTTTTCTTATAAAGTCACTCAATGAAGCATAGACACATGATGCGATCTGATCAATGACCTTAAGACATCCGAAAGTTTTTACCGGGCGAGCACATCCCGAGGTAGCACAAAAAATCGCCTCCTTTATCGAACTTGAACTTGGGGAAATCCAAATTCGAGAATTTAATGACGGTGAAATTTGGGTACAGTTCAAAGAAAATATTCGTGGTGTCGATTTGTTTATCGTGCAGCCTACATGCGCGCCGGCAGGGAATTTATTGGAGCTGCTCGTGATGGTTGATGCTGCAAGGCGTGCCTCCGCGAAACGCATTACGGCGGTAATCCCATATTTCGGGTATGCCAGGCAGGATCGAAAGGATCAGCCACGGGTTGCAATAACGGCCAAGCTTGTTGCCAATTTGCTAACGACAGCTGGTGTTGATCGAATCCTGGCAATGGATATGCATGCGCCACAAATTCAAGGTTTTTTTGATATCCCGTTAGACCATCTTTATGCCTCGGCCGTATTTATCGAGCATTTCAAAGAAATGAATTTGAGTGATTTTGTCATCGTATCGCCAGACATTGGCGGGACACGGAGAGCACGCGCTTACGCAAAGCGTTTGCATCTCCCCATCGCGATCATCGATAAACGCCGCCCGAAACCGAATGTGGCCGAAGTCATGCACATTATCGGCGATGTTAAGGGCAAAAATGTTCTTTTATTTGATGATATTTGTGACACGGGTGGTACTCTTGTCGCCGGCGCACAGTATCTGAAAGAACGTGGCGCGAAAAATATTTATGCTGCTTGTACACATCCGATTTTATCTGGCAATGCGGCGGAGAGAATTGCGGACTCTGAAATTACCAGCATGCTGGTTACCGACACAATACCGTTAGCGGCTAAAAACAAGAAAATTGAAAAAATAAAAGTACTTAGCGTTGCTGAAATCTTCGGTCGTGCGATTATGCGCATTCATAACGAAGAATCGATTAGCTCGCTATTTGATACAACTGATTAAATCAAAGTGATAGGTCCAATTTTATGAGTGAAGCAAAATTATCTGCTGTTATCCGGACAGAATCTGGAAAAAAAGTAGCCAAAGCGCTGCGTCGATCAGATGAAATCCCGGCTATTTATTACATTCATGGCCAGGAGAGTTTGGCGTTGAGCATCGAAAAAAAGAATTTTCTCACCAGCTATAAAAGCGATGCTCAGGTTATAACCCTCGATATTAAAAAGGGTAAAAAGCTGCCATCGATTATTCGGGATGTGCAGTGGGATCCGGTGACTGATGAACCACTTCATGTCGATTTCATGGGCGTGAAAATGGATGAAAAAGTAACTTCAACTGTGCCAATTCAGTTGGTCGGCGAACCTATTGGAGTGAAGGAGCAGGGTGGTATTTTACAGTTCATTTTACGCCAGGTTGATATTGAAGCATTGCCGATGGATATTCCCGAATCATTTAAAATTGATGTATCAGAGCTCAATCTTCATGATTCACTAAACGTTTCAGCCCTCGAATTTGAGAATGGTGAGATCATTACCGACGATCAAAGTGTTGTCGTATCCATTACGGCGCCGAAGCTTGTCGTTGAAGAAGACGAAGAAGAAGCCGAAGAAACCGAAGAAGCAGCTGAAACTGAAGAAGAAACAGAAACAGACAGTGAAGAATAATTATTGATTAGGCCCAATCCGGTGCGTTTTTCCCCGTAAAATCGGCAAACGCAAAGATTCCAAGCAATCTTTTCCAGACCGGGCGCTATCCAAACTTACATTTCTTAGAGAGAAAATTTTAATCTATGTATCTCATTTGTGGCCTGGGAAATCCCGGGCCAAAATATGAGTTCACTCGCCATAATATGGGTTTCATGGTAATTGATGAACTTGCCCGTCGAAATAGCTTATCATTTCGAAGTGGGAAGGGAAATTATCTGTACAGCAAATATATCTATCAGGCGAAAAATATAATTCTGCTTAAACCGATGAGTTTTATGAACCTCAGCGGTGAAGCTGTGCGACATGCAGCAGACTATTGGGATGTTGAACCGGGAAATATTTTAATAATTACAGATGATTATAATATTCCATTCACCCACATCCGTATCCGGGAAAAAGGCCGTGATGGAGGGCACAACGGTTTGGCGTCTGTTTTTCAATGCATGGGCACGAGCGATATACCACGATTGCGTTTAGGAATTGGCAGCGATCACAGCGTCCAGGATTCAGCAAAATTTGTGCTGTCGCAGTTTTCTGCGGCGGAGAAAAAAAGTCTTGGCGCCTTTTCCGAGCGTGCTGCTGATGCAGTGCAGGATTTTATTGAAACAGATATAATCCACGCGATGAATAGTTTTAATCAAAATTAAATGGTGCATTTTTATCATAAATAATTTAAAAAATAATTAACAGATAGCTGTTTTGTCTGTTTATAATTAACAATATTCAAAATTGGAGGAAGTTTTACGTGAATGTTCAGACACTCGTATTATTCACTTTAATTGCTGGTATTATTGGTTTGATTTATACTTTCTGGCGCTCAGCGTGGGTGTCAAAGCAAGATGTTGGTACGGATAAAATGGCCGTCATCGCGGCTCATATTTCCGAAGGAGCAATGGCTTTTTTAAAGGCAGAATATAGAGTCCTCTCTGTATTTGTTGTCGCTGTTGCCATTCTTTTGGGTGTGAGCGCCAATCCGGAAATTTCCCATCCGTTTGTTGCATTATCATTTATTGTCGGGGCGCTCTGTTCTGCGCTGGCTGGATTTATTGGAATGAAAGTCGCCACAAAAGCAAATGTTCGGACAACAAATGCTGCACGCAAAAGCCTTGGCGCAGCCTTGGAAATTGCTTTTTCTGGCGGTGCGGTTATGGGCATGGGCGTTGTTGGACTTGGCGTTGTTGGTTTAAGTACACTATTCCTTCTTTACAGCCAAATTTTTGGCATCGAAGGAACAAGTGTTGTTCGTGTCATCACCATAATCACCGGATTTTCTTTTGGGGCATCGTCGATTGCACTTTTTGCACGTGTTGGCGGCGGCATTTATACCAAAGCAGCGGATGTTGGTGCTGATCTGGTTGGAAAAGTTGAAGCTGGAATTCCTGAAGATCACCCTTTGAATCCGGCAACGATCGCAGATAACGTTGGCGATAATGTTGGTGATGTAGCCGGGATGGGTGCTGATTTGTTCGAATCCTATGTTGGCTCAATTATCAGTGCCATGGTTTTGGGAGCCGCATTTATCGGCACCGGATTTGTTGATAATTTCGGTGGCCTTTCGGCTGTTTTGCTTCCACTTATGCTTGCAGGAACCGGTATTTTTATGTCCATTCTTGGTACCTTTTTCGTTAAAGTGAAAGAAGGTGGCAGCCCGCAAAAAGCTTTGAACATCGGTGAATTTGGCTCTGCAATTTTAATGATAATTGCCGCCTGGATTATAATCCAATGGCTGTTGCCAGCAAGCTGGACATTTGATGACGCTCTTTTTGGTGGTGTGAAAACTTATTCTGCAACCGGCATATTCTGGGCCACTGTCGTTGGCCTGATTGCTGGTGTTTTGATTGGAATTATCACGGAGTTTTACACAGGCACGGAGAAAAAACCAGTTGTTGCTTTGGTAAATCAATCGGTCACCGGCGCAGCCACGAATATTATTGCCGGCCTCGCGCTCGGGATGAAATCGACAGCAATGCCGATTATCGTTTTGGCATTCTCAATTATCGCAGCCTTCGAATTTGCCGGATTGTATGGGATAGCCATCGCAGCCGTCGGTATGCTCTCAAATACCGGAATCCAGCTCGCAGTTGATGCTTACGGCCCAATTTCTGACAACGCCGGCGGTATCGCTGAAATGTCTGAACTGCCAAAAGAAGTGCGTTCGCGCACCGACAAACTGGATGCGGTCGGGAACACGACAGCTGCCATTGGAAAAGGTTTTGCAATCGGTTCCGCAGCCCTGACTTCTCTTGCCTTGTTTGGCGCTTATATGACTTCAGCCCATATTAAAACGATTGATATTTCCAAGGCAAACGTTATGGCTGGTCTTTTTCTCGGCGGCATGTTGCCAATGCTATTCTCAGCAATGGCAATGCAGGCTGTCGGACGTTCGGCAATGGCGATGATCCAGGAAGTACGGCGTCAATTTAAAGACATTCCGGTTCTGAAAGCGGCCTTGGAAGTCATGCGCAAAAATGACGGGAAAGATTTTGATAAGTGGTCCGCTTCGGATCAAAAAACATTCACTGCGGCTGATGGCGCTGCTGAATATGGCAAGTGCGTTGAAATTTCTACAACTTCAGCCATCCGGCAGATGATTGTTCCCGGCCTTATGGCAGTGAGTTCACCTGTTGTAGTTGGATTTCTTGGTGGCGCAGAAATGCTCGGCGGCTTGCTCGCCGGTGTTACTGTAACGGGTGTTTTGCTCGCTATTTTTCAGTCAAACGCTGGCGGCGCGTGGGATAATGCCAAGAAGATGATTGAAGAAGGTGTGACGATTGATGGTGTGGAATACGGGAAAGGATCTGACCCACACAAAGCGGCTGTTGTTGGCGATACAGTCGGGGATCCATTCAAGGACACTTCCGGCCCATCACTAAATATATTGATCAAATTAATGAGCGTTATCTCTCTGGTAATCGCACCATTATTGATGCAATAAAGGTGCGACTTGCTTTTAAGAAGATTTCGCAATTTTTTTAAAAGCAAGTCAGTTGTTTGTTAAAATATAAGTAATTTCAAAACCTCATTAGACTTGACGCGGGTAATTGAAAAATTTGCAATAGTAAAAATAATCAGGAGAATTTATTTTGCAACTGTACGAAACTGCAATCGTTTTTGATTCTCAATCAAAAAGTGAAGAGATTGAGGACCGAATAAAGAATGTGAATAGTTTTATCACCAATCATGGTGGTGAAATTGTTGATACAACAGACTTGGGTAAAAAACGTCTCGCCTATGAGATCAATAAAAAACAGTATGGCTATTATGTTTTTATTCGATTTACAGGGCCTGGCCAGCTTATAGCTTTATTGGAGCGTGAGTATCGCCTCAGCGAAAATGTATTGCGCTATTTAACGCTAAAAGTTGATAAAAACCAAATATCTGCTGAAGAAAAAGCCGCGAAAATGAACGAAGAAGCGGCGAAAGCAGAAAGTGAACCGACCCCGGCAGCACCGGTAGAAGCCAAAAAAGAAAGCACTGAGCCAGTAGCAGCCGAAGTGGCGCCCACAGAGGAAAAACCCGCTGAAGAACCACAAGCGGAAGTGGAAGTCACCGATACAGCAACTGAGCCTGAAGTCGAAGCTGTGGAAGAAGCTGCAGAAGAAGTTGTTCAGCCGGCCGCAGAACTGCCAGTGGAAGATCAGGAAGCGGAATCTACCGAAGAGAAGAAATAATACAACACCTTTTGTTCGCAATAAGGTGATAATATGTTGAAGCAAAGTGTAGTGTGAGGTGTGCAATGGCCGAATTGAAAATGCCCGATGTTAACATGGTTTTGATCGCCGGAAATTTGACCAGCGCCCCGTCCTTTCGCCGCACGACAAATGGAACTCCAGTTGCTAATTTTTATATCGCCTCAAATCGGCGATTCAAGGATAATACCGGCCAATGGCGTGAAAGCGTTTGCTATGTTGGCATTGTTGCCTGGTATAAACTTGCTGAGAGCTGCCATCAAAATTTGCAAAAAGGAAGTGCTGTCGTCATCGACGGGGAGCTGCAGAGCAGAGCCTGGAAAAATGAAGATGGTACGAGCAAAAATGTGGTGGAAATAAAAGCGAGACGCATCCAGTTCCTCAATAAAAGAAAAAATGATGACGCATCTTTTGATGATAAATATGATGATTCAACTATCGAGAATGATTATATTGATCAGACGCCCGACGACGAGGAGAAATCCAACGATGAAACGGGAGTCCCCAAGGATGATGATTTTAACTTTGGTTACGAAGACCTTACATTTTGAAGGAGATTTATAAATGATGAAAAAACGCCGGATTTGCCGTTTCTGCGAAGAAGGGATACCATTTGTGGATTATAAAAACGATAAATTTCTCAATCGTTTTTTAACGGAGCAAGGAAAAATTATCCCCAGGCGTACCAGCGGCAATTGTGCCAAACATCAGCGAATGCTTGCCAATTCCGTAAAAAGAGCCCGTCATATGGCAATCATCCCATTTGTCCGCGAGATTAACCGATAGGGCAGCTGTTTTATCGGAAAGTGAATGCCTTTATTAAGTTTTGGATAAGACTCTAACTAGTCAGGGAATTAATCGAATGAAAGTAATTCTTAAGAAAAAATATGCAGAATTAGGCGAAGTTGGCAGCATCATCAATGTGAAGAGCGGCTTCGCCAGAAATTTTCTTGTTCCGAATGGTATTGCTATGCCGGCAACTGCGAGCAATATGAAAGTTATCGAACAAGAGAAAAAACAATACGAAGTTGCAGAACGCCGCGCCGTTGCTGAGGCTGAAGAACTGAAAACGAAGCTGGAAACAACATCTGTGACAGCGGAACTTCAGGTGGGTGAAGAAGAGAAAGTTTTCGGGGCAATCACCTCGCAAAATATTGCTGAACTACTCGCCGAGAAAGGTTTTGAAATCGACCGCCGCAAAGTTTTGCTTGATGAGCCGCTCAAAGCGCTCGGTGTTTATGAAGTTGGTGTAAGACTGCACCCGGATGTTGAGGCTAAAGTTAAGGTTTGGGCTGTTAAGCAATAAACACGGAGATGGAGGTACAAGTGATCAGACCTGTGCATTCAATTGCAGCGTTGTTCCGGAAATAAATGGAACGAGTTGCTCGGATTCGCTGCAATGAAAACCGGCTCCAAATTAGATAACCGACCTTAATATCTCAATTTTAAGTAGCTGTTTTATCTGGCTTGTAATGTTATATGAGTGTTAACAGGGTAAGAGTTGTCTCTTGCCCTTTTTAATTTAAGCTATTGATAAAAACAAATGAATCTATTTTTTACAAAACATCTGAAAATCAAACTGGTATGTTTCGGAATTGCGCTGATTTTCTGGTTTTTTATCGTGACAGCAAATGACTACACCTATGAAGTCGAGGTTCGTTTGCAAGTGACAGATATTCCCGTTGGGAAAATCATCGTCAATGAAATTCCTCAGAATGTTAAAATTAAGCTGGGAGGGGAAGGAAAATACCTCTTCAGTCTGTTGTTTTTTGAGGATGCGACCGTGAAACTCGACCTCAGTGAAGTCGATGTTGAGCGCGAACTTGTGATTCAACCCGCCATGGTTGATTTGCCACGGTTAAGTCAAAGCATGGAAGTTCAAAGTATTTTGCACCCCACATCTGTTAAAATTGTGTTAGACGATCTGATCAACAAAAAAGTCCCGGTCAGTCATCAAATTATCTGTGAACCGCTGGATGGTTATACATTGATTGGGAATATAAAATTACTCCCGGATTCTATAACGCTAAGCGGGCCAAAATCAAGGCTTGTGCAGATCGATAAAATTGAGACCGAGCCGCGATCATTAACCAGGCAATCTTCGGCTTTCGGGGGCAAAATTGAGTTGAAAAAGTTCCCACTGAATTCCCGAATACGCATGGAAACCATCGAGATAAATTATTCTGCGGATGTGCAAAAACTATTACAATTTGAATTTAGGGAAATCCCTATTCAGGTTTTAAACACCCCACGGAGAACGGAAGTCATACCCTTGCCTTCATCGGCAACCGTAACGGTAATTGGGGGTGAAAATTACTTACTGAGCTTAAAACCGGAAAATTTCTATCTGTTTGTCGACTACAATAATGTGCATCAGGCAAATAATAATAACTCAGGCGAAGGCTTGCGCATACAGTATAAAACGCTGTCCGATGTTGAAATCGTAGAAATTTTTCCTCCCCATGTCATACTGGAAAAACGAAGAATAAACGAATGAAAATTTTAGCCATCGAATCCAGTTGTGACGAAACAGCTGCAGCCGTATTTGAAGATGAAATACTGCTCTCGAATATAATTGCATCGCAGGAAGTACATATCGAATATGGCGGAGTGGTTCCGGAATTGGCCTCGCGGGCGCATATCGCAAAAATTTCTGCAATCGTTGGCAAAGCATTGAAATCGGCACATTGTACCGTCGAAGATATCGATGCAGTAGCCGCCACTTACGGCCCCGGCCTTGCAGGCTCGCTTATAGTCGGTGTCACGTTCGCAAAAGGCCTGGCATTGGCGCATAATCTTCCGTTTCTCGGAATCAACCACATCGAAGGCCATATTTTTTCAGCAAGCATCGAAAACAGTGAATTGCGTCCCCCATTTCTCGCGTTGGTTATTTCTGGCGGACACAGTTTGCTCGTGCTGGTGCAGGGAGTCGGGACCTATCAAATACTCGGTACAACAATTGATGATGCGGCCGGTGAAGCCTATGATAAAGTAGCAAAAATAATTGGCTTGCCATACCCCGGCGGACCGAATATCGATAATTTGGCCAGCCAGGGAGATGAAAGTTTTGTTAAATTTCCGGTTGCGCGAATTAAAAATCAACCCTATTGTTTTAGTTTTTCCGGCTTAAAAACCGCGGTGCTTTACAAATACCGCTCTCTGAGTGAGGCCGAACAAAACACCCACCGCGCAGATATCGCAGCCTGTTTTCAGAAGGCGGTTATCGACGCCATTTGTCCTAAAATTACGGCTGCAATGCAGGAATTTAATCTGGAAAAAATGGTGATGGTTGGCGGTGTTGCCAGAAATTCCGCGTTACGCGCAACCATGAAAGAATTGTCAGTGAAGCAAAGATTTCAACTTTTTGTGCCCGCTGGCATTTTCTGCACAGATAACGCAGCTATGATTGGTAAAGTCGCTCAATTGCGGTTTGCCAATGGTGAAAAATCCGAGCTCGACTTGTCGGTATCCCCCAATTTATCGATTGATTAATTAAACAATGTCACTAAATTTTGCCTACAATATTTGGTTTATTATTTGTGGCGTGTTGCTCATCGGCGCATTTTCGTTCTGGATTTATCGAACGACAACGCCGGAAGCGAGCCACTTCTTTCGCCGGTTTTTATTGGCATTGCGCATAGTAGTGCTGGTCATCATTTTGGTGCTGTTGTTTGAACCAAATCTGCAGTTGTTTTTTAACCGGACAAGCAAACCGGTTGTCGCTGTTCTGATTGATGATTCAGCCAGCATGCTTCTGCAAGATGGGAACCTCACACGCAGCGAACGCGCCCTGCACTTATCGCAGGAGTTGTCAACAAATTCACTGCTGAACGAAAAATCTACACTTTCCTTTATCGCATTTGCAGACACGGCTGTTGCTGTTGAAAAGAATCGTTTGGATTCATTGAAATTTAATGGCGATGGAACGGATCTGACTTTTGCTCTCGAGCAAACAATTTCGCTCTTTCGAGATGAGAATTTGGCAGCTGTTTTATTGCTCTCCGATGGCGCTTCCAATCTCGGCGATGATCCGTCACAAATGGGTGATAAAATTCCAGCACCTGTTTTTCCTGTCATCCTGGGAAACACAACATCCCCGAAGGATAGCTGGTTGAAAGATATCATCACAAATGAAATTGCATTTGCCGATACCCGAATCCCGGTAGAAATTTATGTTCGCAGCCAGGGCTTTGCACAGCAGAAATCGAAAGTCCGAATAAAGCAGGGGCACCAGGTTTTTGCAGAACAGGAAATTGTTCTCCCCGGCGACGGTCTGGAAAAACAACTCGTGCTTTACTTAACTCCGGAACAACAGGGAAAACAAAAATTTATCGTCGAGCTTGATACGAGTAAAGCTGAAATAACAGATCAGAATAATTCGCGCTCCTTTTATTTGAACGTGTTGAAAAGCAAGTTGAAAGTGCTACTGCTCGCTGCTGCCCCTTCGCCGGATTTAGCTTTTATCAAACAGGCCTTGCAAAAGAACGAAAACTTTTCTCTGCAGCAAACAATTGCCATAAATTCAAAAAAAATAACTGGTGATCCTTTGCCGAAGGGACAGCAGTTGGAAGAGATTGATTGTATAATTGGGATCAATCTTGCGATTCGATCTCCCCATCCGGATATAGAACCCTGGTTAAAAAATGCTGTGATGAACCATGCGAAACCACTATTCTTCTTCGCCGGGCCAGTGGAAGCCGCGCAAAATTTATGGGGATATAAGGATATCCTTTTTTTGGCGCAACGGCCACAAATTACCAAAGAAAAACAGATTCAGGTTGAGCTTAGTGATTCCGGGATTTTACATCCAATTTTTAAAATTGACGACTCGGCAAATAATTTAAAATCTCAGGTTGCAGAATTGCCGCCTGTTTTTACAAATTTACATTCGATTCAATTTCAGCCAAATGCGACTGTTCTGGCTTATTCTGCTGTTGGTAGAGCATTGAACAAACCAGGCAATCAAACCGGAATGCCAATTATCTCAGTTGGCAAATTGGATAACAAACGCGTCATTGCTGTTTTCGGAAATAGCCTCTGGCGTTGGAATTTGTTAATGCAACGGAACGATGGTAAAAATGTATTTTATACAAATTTTATTCAAAATAGCGTGCGCTGGCTTGCCTCCCGGGATGAAAACAAAGTGCTCAAAGTTCAGCCTGCGGGGGATATTTTTCGCTCCGGGCAGCAAATTGAATTTGGGGCTCAAGCCTATTACGATAATTACCGTGTCCGGGAAAATTTGCAAATTTCATTGAATATTACCGGCGCACAATCAGGGGACTATTTATTTACTGAAAAAGGCAACGGGCTTTATAAATGCGTACCTGGTTTACTCTCAGCCGGAGATTACAGCTACGTCTCGCAGGCCACAGATCGTGGAAAAGTTGTGAGTGCAGATTCAGGAAAGTTCAGCGTGATACCATTTCAGTGGGAATTGCAGAAAACACAGGCAAATGCTGAAATTGCCCGGCGATTGGCCTCATCTTCAGGTGGAAAAATGATTTCGCCGGACAGCCTTTCTAACTGGATTGCCGGCTTACAGCTCGCTGCGGAGATAAAAAGAGAAAAGTTAGAAGTGAAGGTCTGGCACCACTGGATTGCATTTTTAATGATTATAGTTTTCTTATCATTGGAATGGTTGCTACGCAAGCAAAAAGGAATGCTCTGATCACGGATTGACCATAAAATTTTCCATATCGAGAACGGTGCAGCAATCCAGGATGAGTTTCATCGTTGGTTTTTCGATATTGGCGGTAAAGTCTTTTGGTTTCGGGTAAAATTTTAGCCTGCCCTCCTGCCAGATAGCCAATCTGTATGCAGCCTCTTCCCCTAAATGTCCCTCGGTTTCAGCAAATTTTACTTCCCCATCTGTAAGCACAAGAGTGCCAATAATTTGCTCTTTTTGAACGATGAGTGTCCCGCTTTTTTTGTTCATATTGAGGAACTGCAGCATCTCAAGGAGGCTAAAACTTTTCAGGTTCGCTTCAATCGATGGTTGTTCATCCGGCGAGAAATCATCTGTTTCTCGATTTTCACTTTCATTTTGAGGCTGTACCAAGTGATTAAACCGCCAAATGAGTGCTTCAATCCTGCCTATTAGTGTCCGCAGGGAGGTCGGCCATTCCAAAATAGCATCCACACCGTTGCGGAATGCCCGGAGTACCAACTCATCATTCATTTTTTTATCAGCCAACAATATGAGCGGAACGACCTGCAGGTATTTTGTTTGCCGCATCATCCAGCACATATCGATCCCGTCTTGCGGTTTCAAATCAAGTTCGGCAATAATTGCCGAGGGTGTTGCACTACTCGCGAGCTGCAAGGCTTCCTCGCTGGTATTGGCCACTTGTATTTCGAAGCCAACTCGGCTGAGATTGACATCAAAAAACATGGCCGTGTCCTGGCTGTGATTGACGATTAGAATATTATGTGCTTTTTGCTTTTTGGTCATTTTGAAAATTCCAGGGCTGAAAATTGAGAAGAATGGATTCCAGCAGATTTATAGAAGCATTTAAATTTAGTGCGTATTTGATTTGTACATAAATATAAGAAAAGCAATTCATTTTATCCACAATTGTTTACTTGGTCAGGCGCAGGAGAAATGTGGATAACATATGGATAAGCGAAAAACCAAAAAAAATAAAAAAATATTTCCGTGAAATAACATCATTGTCAGTAGTGTGACAAAATTTTCTGTATTTTAAAGCATTGCCGTGTTAGGGTTGTTTTAAAAAAATAAGTTCATGTTTTTAAAGGTTTTAGGTTGTAAATATGAATGGGAGTGATTGTATGAGTGGAATCGTGAAACACAAGATGTTGTATCTGATACCAATAATCTATAAATGTAGAACACTGATTTATTGTGCTTTTGAGTCTTGAAAAAATGTGGATAAGTGTGTTGGTATTATTATAACAGGAATATATCTTGACATACTAAAATGAGACTTGACGATCCCTTTATTCGATTAAATAGCGTTGATTTTCTAATCAGAAAACAGTACAATAATTCAAAATAGTTTGATTCTCTTAGGGTTGCGATGTCCGGTAGTTATCGAAATCGAATAACGTGTTCAATACCAAATTAAAATCAGACTATCCCCGAATTTCTGCTCTGCAGAGTAATGCATTCTGCCAGTTTGTGATATCGTATAAATCTACGAAAATTTATATCGCAGGACCGGTTATTTCCAGGAGTCATAGTAAATAGAGTGAGGTAATGGATCTTTCTTTAAATGTCCCACAATCGGATTGGCTCTTTGGAATAATTCTATTCAGCGGATTGACTGGATTAATTGTAACTGCAGAAATTTTTTACGTTCGCTTTGCGATATCCAAGGAAAATATTCGCAAACTTGTCCACGTATTGAGCGGAGTGGCCGTCCTTTCAACTCCCCTGATTTTCGAAACATACTATGCGTTACTTGTTATTTCTGCTTTGTTTACAATCGTCAATCTGGTTTCGGTTGCTAAAAATATGCTGAATTCCTATAATGCGACTGAACGAAAGTCGCTCGGAACGGTTTATTATCCCATATCGGTTATCCTGTTGACACTGCTTTTTTGGCACGATCAGACCGAGATTTTCTACATATCATTCGCATTGCTTGCATTTGCCGACGCAGCGGCTGGATTCGTCGGTAAAAGCGCACCGCCTGCATCGAACCTTTCCCTGCCCTGGGATAAGAAATCCCGGCGCGGTGCGGTTTCGATGTTTTTAATGTCGTTTACTATTATTCTTGCCGGGATTTCGATAGCACACAACACATTTCAATTGCCGGTTTTATTTATATTTATGACGGCAGTATCAATTGCTTTGCTTGTGACGGCTGGAGAATTGCTCTCACTCCGTGGCTCGGATAATCTCTCAATTCCACTCCTCGCAGCGATGGCCCTTAGTGTAATTCAGCAACCGGAGCGTATAAACCAATTTTTTATCGGCGTTCCTTTAGCGTTAATTATTGCTCTGGCTGCCCGGCGATTAAACGCACTGGATTTGAGCGGGGCTTTGGCGACATTTATTCTCGGTGTGATAATTTTTGGCTATGCCGGATGGTTGTACACGATTCCGATTTTGTTTTTTTTCCTCGCCTCGAGCACTTTATCCCATTTGCCAAATAAAAATAATTTGAGCTGCGATAAAACTACTGAACCGGGGGCGAAACGAAACGTCAATCAGGTTCTGGCCAATGGATTGGCACCGCTTGCCTGCATAATGATTTCATTCGTCGCGCCACATAATTATCTGTATATCTTTTATTTGGCGGCGCTCGCCTCTGCCACAGCGGACACCTGGGCCACGGAAATAGGTTTGATGTCAAAAACGCCGCCGCGTTCGATAACATCCTGGAAATCCATTGAGCCGGGAATGTCCGGTGGGATCACAATGTTGGGTATTTTTGGCGCGCTTGCAGGCGCCGGCCTGGTAACAATTGTGGGCTATCTGGCAAGTCTCAAATTTGCCCCGGTACCACTTACTTTGGTTGAAATGACAAGCATTATAGTGGCTGGTTTGTTGGCTCAATTTGTCGACAGTTTATTTGGTGCAATGTGGCAACGGAAAAATCGCTGTGTTTCCTGTGGTAAAATTACCGAGCGGAATTGGCATTGTAAACTGAGAACAGCTCATTTTCGTGGCAAGTCGTGGCTAAATAATGATGCGGTTAATCTTATTTGTGGTTTTTCAGGGTTATTTTTTATTATCTTGTTCCACTTGATAAGTTAATATTTGAAATTAACAACCCTGGTAAAAATTTGAATAAAAATAATAAAAAGCAAAAAGGACCACCGCAGCGGCGCCATGCCTGGATTATTGTCTCTGGTGTGATTCTGTTATTGGTATATATTTATGTTGCTGGTGATTTTGGTTTGATGCAACATTGGCGCCTTCGCAAGACCCGGGAATCTCTTGAGAAAGAAATTAAGCAATTGCGGATTCAGCAAGATAGCCTGCAAACAGCCATTGAAAGGTTAAAAGCAGATAGCAGTTATATGGCAAAAATCGCGCGGGAAAAATATAATATGGGCTTGCCTGACGAGGAAATAATTAGAGTTATCAATAAAAAATAGTGATTAATAAAATGAAAAATAGCAGCATTGTTAAAAAATTCCGAACATATTTCGGGACTGGTTTGCTTGTTTTGGTGCCATTTACGTTGACGGTTTATATAATATCCGAGATGTTTTTGGTTGTCGATGGGATTTTGCAGCAGTTTGTTTACGATATTTTGAGCAAAAAAATTGGCCTGTCAATCGGTGATGCCCCGATTCCGGGTCTTGGATTTATAACTCTCATAGTGTTTATAACAATTGTCGGCATGGCCACGCGCAATTATTTTGGCCGGCAACTTGTTCATTTCGGCGAGTACATCGTTAAGCGTATCCCGCTTATAAACCGAATTTACATTACGATTCAACAGATCAGCAATGCTTTCTTCGGAGAGCAGCGGGAAGTTTTTAAAAAAGCAGTTCTGTTTGAATATCCACGCAAGGGAGTTTATTCCATTGGATTTTTCACCCAGGATACGCGGGGCGCTGTGCAAGATGCGCTTGGGGAGATCGACGTCGTCAGCATTTTGGCGTTCACAACCCCTAACCCAACAAGTGGCTACTTGCTTTTTGTGCCAAAAAATGAAATAATTGAGTTGGATATGCCTGTTGAAGAAGCATTAAAATTAGTGATTTCCGGCGGGACGATTAGTCCCAGAACAAAAGAAACCGGTCAAATCGAAATCTTTGAAGCGGCTCCAAAAGGCCAGGCATTGTAGCTTATGTTTTTGATTCAAAATTTGCAATCAATCTCAAATAAAAATGTAAAAGCAAGTGATTTGAGGATCAGAAAAGGATGAACCGCGTGTTTCGGTTGTTCTATTATCTATGTTTCCTGATCTTAGTGAATCTTGGGAACCCGGTTTTTGCCCAATTACGCCTGCCAACCTTGAATCCGACCAACCGTGCTGTATTTCAAAATAGTCTAAATATTTACGACTGGAACTATCATTTTGGCTGGGGTGCTTCCCCTGGAAAGCTCGATTTTGTTAGTCATTATTTGCTTTCAAGTACGATGCAATATCGCCGCGGCAACCAACTGTGGAAGGATCAGCAAAGCGCTGATTTGATAATTCAGAAAAAGGCGCTGCAAAATCGAACATTTATCACCCGGTTTGATTTTAACTCCCTCAAAGACGAATTCTCTTCTTTTAATTATGATCGTATTCAATCCGGCATGACGCTGGCGTCCCGCTTTCCGGTAAAAGGTGAAATCATACTGCAGCCGGAAATAGGATTCCGTATGGAAAATCGATCAGAACTGGCCGAAAGCGGTCCTTATTACGCGGCTCTTTTCACAGCTCCGAATCAAAAATACATGAATTTAAATCACAATATTGATGCGTGGGGTGAAAGAAGCAATTTTAAGAACAGGAATAACAGCCAGGTTCGAATTAACTATTCGATCTCCAATCAGTTAACAGAGGGGACGCGGGATTCCCTGAGTCTCTATTATGATTATTTGCGCCGCGATAATTTTCTTGGTGACCCGGGAAATGATTTAGTTGAGAGCTTGAACAGGCGGCGTATCGGGCTAACAAATTACCTGCATTATGGCGTTGGGAATAATGCAGGATTTCGCATGCGAACAGATATCGGGATTACTGGCGTTGAGATTGATAATAACCGGATTAAAAGACGCATTTCGACGCGCGGACACGATGATTTTAATTTGGATAATAATATTCATATGTACTGGCGTGGCGAAAAATACGAACACCAACTCGCGGTCGAATTTGGTGAAATGACGATCGAATACAATATTTCGGACTCTGCTTCGGCACTGTCATTTCCGCAGCGTTTCGTTGGTGTCGGCTATGATATCGTTGAAAAATACACACGCTTTTCACAAAAATCGCAATACCGTTTCAACGCTACCGATTCAATTCGCTTTTATTTCGGTTTGTCGAAATTGGAATACGATAATACCGATCAGACCCGCTCGGATAATCACGATGAACAGCAATGGATGGTTGCTTTTTTTCATGCGCACAGATTTAATGAGATTTTTACTCTGCAGTGGGAGTTGAGCACGTATTTACGGCATTTCGTTTACCTTGGAAGCCAATTGTCCGGGCAAAACAACTGGACACGCATTCTGAAGTTTCAACCGGAATGCATAATTCGCCTGTCTCCTCGAACTGAATTTCGCCAAAAAACTGGCATTCGCACAAATTATGTTGTCTCCGATTTTACCGCAGAAAACTCAGCACTAAATAATTATGTTATCCGGGACTATTTTATCGCCGATTCGCTGGCTTTGGGGATTTCCGAAAAAGTCAGTTGTGTGGTGCAATATAAATATGAAGCGGAAGAATTGGGGAGTTTGAACTGGAAGAAATTCAGTTCTCGGCCACGGACAGCGTGGCGGAACCAGTGGGGCTCAATTAAATTTCGCCAGCATTTTGCCAACAGGCTAAATTTGAGCATGGGGGCCGTTTTTTATGAGCAAAAACGGTGGAATTATGAGTTGAACGCCGATAACCAATTGCGCAAAGAGCACGTTGGCACGCATACAAACCTCGGTCCAATAGCGGAATTTATGTTTATTAATAAACGTGGTTCGACGATCCTTTTTTCCGGAAAACGACAAAAAGCTTTTCCATTTTTAGGAAAAGCTTATTATATTAATAACCTTGAACTTATTGTGCAGTGGAAATTTTAGACAAGGATTTATGGCCGTAAAATTGAATACTCAGCAATTAATTAGTAAAACTTTCGCTAGTGTACCGGAAACAGTTGAGCACGTCGAGACGATCACCGACAATATCTCCCGGAAGATGAAATTTTCAGAGCAAGATCGGGACAGCATTGCCATAGCCATTACGGAAGCCGTAAACAACGCAATCTATCACGGAAATAAGCTCAGCGCCAGGAAAAAAATTCATTTTGCAATATTTTCAAAAGGGGATACGCTGCAATTTGTTGTTCGCGATGAGGGGAGTGGATTTAAACCGGATGATGTTCCGGATCCCCTGGAGCCGGATAATTTGCTGAAGGAAAATGGGCGCGGTATTTTCATTCTCAAATCATTGATGGATGAAGTGTATTACGACACCTCGGAAAATGGGACTACCCTCACCCTGATTAAGACCAAAAAAGAAGAATCTGAATAGCGGCCTGTTTTATTTCATTTAGTCTATTTCAATCCTGTTTTTTTTCCCGTTCCGGATCAAATCTATTTGTACAGATTTTAGCGCTTCAACCTCAATAATCGCTTTAATTTCCGAAATATTTACTGCTGGATATCCATTGAGTGCGATAATGATATCCCCCGGTTTTAAGCCCGAATTTGCAGCCCTGCTATCCGGCTCCAGATCCGAAACGATGATGCCTTTTGCTCCACCAAAAAATTTCTGCATTTTGGAGTTCAAATTTTGAACAGTCAATCCCAATTGCGGGATTGTGAGCTGTTGCTCCCCGGCAATCTGAATAGAATTGGTTTCGATAGGTCGGAGAATATCAACCTGGCTATAAATTGGCGCCCCCTGGCGCAAGGCAAGAGCAATCGCGTCACTTGGGCGCGCATCGAGCACAAGATTGTTTTTCCCCCCAACTAAATGTATCTCGGAATAATAAGTGTCTTTTTTCATGCTAGTGATATTAATGTGATCAATATGATAATTGAGTGTGTCGATGAGCTTGGAAAACAAATCATGCGTCAGCGGCCGTTTCGGCTGGATATCATTGCGTGCGTAGTAAATTGATAGTGCCTGGTCCCCATTGATTATCATCGATAGAAACAAGCCCTTATTTTCATTTGTTAAATAGACGAGCACCGGACCGGTATGGGGGTCTCCCTGAATGGCATGCACTTGCATCAGGATGCTTTCTTGTTTCTCATTTGTGCTGCATCCGGATGTTAGAAATGTAAATATACAGCAAAGAAGCATGAACTTTATTTTTTTCATAGCTGACCCCGCAATGGTAATTTATTATCAACCTGTAAACCAGCATTATTTATAAATAACGTGAGTTCAATGTAAGCTGTAACATTCTTTACCAAGCAAATTAAAATAGAGCGAAGGCGTCTCGCCGAGCGTTTCGTGCGTTATCCTTGGCGGGACGCCTTTGGACTATATCCTATAATTAATTCGTTTTGTCCCAATTCTTCTTATATCGAACTCACGTTAAATAGCACGTGATGGGCTGCGTACTTAAATGATTTTCGTTTTTGAAAAAAACACCAAGTGCGCGGCACATTTTCTCTGGTTTATGAAAAAATTACGTTAAAAGGAACTAAAAAAACTGCTAATATCCAATAGCTATTCGAAGTGAATCTCATTGAATTATTGTCCCAGCCCATAAACGATGTGAGAAAGTGTAGCTATTCCTCATCATTTTTAAGATTAATCTTTAAATTTCTGGCGCAAAGCAGGCTCGGTTAAGTTTCATTTTTGGTATTGATTTTTCCTGAATTCAGGCAGAATTTATTCTATAATTCGAAAATATTCAAATTGTCTCACGCTGCTACAGTGTGTCATCAAAATCCTGGAATTTGAAAAAAATCACAATATTACGACAGCCCTGCACATTACTGATTTATTCAAATTAGTGTTAGTTCTGGAAGGAAGCTGACCGTAATTCCCGGAATTAAGAAACGACTTGCACAACATTCATTGAACTTGTATATTCATTTTTCAGAATTTTCGAGAGCTGCCTGGAACCTATTTCGGCAAAGACCGGCATAATAATCTCCGGGAAAATCAGGTTTGATAGTATTAACAATACACCGATATTTGTCCATAAATTGAGCCGGGTTGTTGATTTAATTCTGTGATTTCATCCAGGTTTTTTGTGGAGCGAGAATTGGTTTCCTTACTTAGATTGATTTTTAATGAGTTATTAATAATCGCCCTAAGTTTCCTAAAAACAATGCATTGAAAAGATTCGGTTCTTGATTGCATTGTTGCTATATTGTAGTGCTGCAATCAGGTTTATACTGTATTCTGTTTTGTTAAACGCACCGATTAAATTACTGATTATGCTGCCTGTATTTTTGAAGATTAACTGATCCGGAAGATATGTTTTTGAGTTGATGCTTTGCAATGATAATCGGATTAATGAATTTCCAAAAGTTGAGAATCTGAAAATTATGTTTGTATATACATTTACAGCCTGCACGGGGTTTGGCAGAAATTTTGCTAAGCCTATTTAATAAATTGAATAATGTATTTGTATAGATTATGAAGATATAGCCTGCTTTATTCACAAATATTTTTTAAAATATTCTTAACCTGTTGATAATTAGATGTTTGAGATAAGACGAGAAGAAAAACTAAGTTATCTATTAAAATTAGCTCTCACAAAGCCACGGGGTACACAAAGTTATGTTTTATAATTATTTAAATATTTTTTGTGGACTTAGTGCCCTTGTGTGCGAATTATTAAGGATAGAAAAAAGTATTTGTTGAAAATAGTAATGCCGATGTTTTTTTGTGCGTGTTGACCGTTTATGGAATTTCTTCAAATTTATGTATAAGCTGGGGATTTAACTGTGATCTGGAAGTCAGTTATTTATTGGGAAATTAAATAATAATTGATTCCTCCGGGATAAAATTCATGCCATTGGCACATGAGTTTTATCGGCCTGTCACATGGTGTGTTCCAAAAGTGGGTAGTGTAAATTGATGTTTTTAACTGTCACATATTTGAATTTAAGAGCGTGAAATTGAAAGATTTGGCAAGTATTCCAGAATTGATAAGTTCGAAATCGATTAAGTTAGCCTTCCTGCACCAAAATGAGATAGTTGATCCTGCATTGCATGAAAAATTAAATCGAAGTGGTTACGAGATGTATGAATTCCACTCCCGTGGACTGCTGCTCTCCTGGCTGCAGGCGAATGCTAACATCGTTGAAACACTGCTTGTTGAGTTGGATGAAACCGATGCCTTGCTCGCCACGATTGCTAATGTCAGGGACCGGTACCCATCCTTGCCGATTTTAGCCGTAGCCAAAGAGTGCGAAACCAATTACATTCGCAATGCGATTACGAGTGGGGCCAATCATTTTATTCCGGAATCCGTTGATCCAAAAATTCTCTCCAATACCATTGACCGGCTGGTTAATTTTCGTATGGAATTTCTGCGCTATGTGCAGGCATTGCCATTTATCAAAACTCGCCTTGAAGCAACAATTCCCAGCCGGCTTGATTTACTTGGAGGTTTGGTTTATTACCTCACAGAAGAATTGTTCAAACATGGCATCATTACTTTGCGTGAAATAAATGTGAAAGTCGCTTTTGTCGAAGCATTGACGAATGCCGTTGAGCACGGAAATAATCTCAATGTGGAAAAGGATGTTACTGTCCGGGCTGAATTTGATGCCAAAAGTGCTAAAATTCATATATTTGACGAAGGTGAGGGCTTTGATTTTGAGAAACTACCTGATCCAACGCAAAAAGAAAATTTGTTCAGGGCACGCGGCCGTGGCGTATTTATGATGCGCCAATTTATGGATGAGGTTATTTACCACGATCCGGGAAATCATGTGACACTTGTCAAGTACTGTACCGGCGGTGATGTGACCCCGAGGCCATACCCGTGGGAACGGCGAATGATTTAAAGTTTTTCTTGCATTTCGTGACTTTTGTTATATATTTATCAATCTTTCACGGACGCGGCGACGTAGCTCAGTTGGTTAGAGCAGAGGAATCATAATCCTAAGGTCCGGGGTTCGAATCCCTGCGTCGCTACTTGCAAAGCTCAGATAAATCTGAGCTTTTTTTGTTTTTGAATTGGAATTGCCGATGAGGAATATTGCAACGTTAGCCGTTGTTACCATGGATAATAGTTTCAAAGTCGGCATAAAAAACGATTACTCTAAAACTTTATTTAAAGGTGTGTAGTCCTTATTTCATATAAGTTTGCCCGATGTTTTAAATTTAGTGTATAAAAATATATCTTGACTTTCCCATTAAATTATTAGTTATTCAAATAACAATGAAAAAATTATCTACTACACTACTTTCACTCACTTTGCTGGCCAGCAATTTGGGATTAACCATCACAACACATTTTTGCGGCGGCGAAGCTGTCAAGTCCGAAGTTGTGCTTGATGCCCATCCAGTCGGGTGCGAGATGCTGATGTCCGATAATCAATGTGAACCGGATACGGCAGCGACGCATGATTTAGTGAGCAATAGTTGTTGTGAAAGTGTGTATCAATCGATTCAGCTTCAAGGTGATAATTTACCGAAAGTTTCACAAAACCTTGACGAACTTATGTCATATTTAACCGCCACCTATGATCTATATGATTTGGCAGCTGTTAATTCTGAAGATCTGGTTCAATTCACTGCGTATCACCCACCTTCCCCCAAGCAGGATATTCCAATCCTGGTTCAGTCATTTCTTATCTGATCTTATTTAATATCTAATCTAAATGTAAGTTACTGATATTCAGAATGTAACTTCTCATTGGTGTTTTCTTTAAAATCCAAGCGTAACACTATTTATTCAAGAGTTTGATTTTTCGATTCAGTTCGGCAGTATTCTACATCCTGTTTTAGCTCGTGAAGCGTACTATCCGATCTTGTTTAAAGGCGTTGCTCATTTTCCAATACGATTCTAAATAACCAGGTTATCATGTTAAATAATATTATCCGTTATTTCCTTGAAAACAAGTTAGTCACAAGCCTTTTAATTTTGCTATTTATTGCATGGGGCTTCGTGACGGCACCGTTTGGCTGGGAAACAAATTTTCTTCCATCCGACCCTGTTGCGGTAGACGCCATCCCGGATATTGGTGAAAACCAGCAAATCGTTTTTACCCAGTGGATGGGCCGTTCGCCACAAGATATTGAAGATCAAATTACCTATCCACTGACCACTTCTTTGTTGGGAATTCCGGGCGTGAAATCTATCCGTAGTTCTTCGGTTTTTGGCTTTTCCAGTATTTATATAATTTTCAAAGAAGAAATCGAATTCTACTGGTCGCGCTCAAGAATTTTGGAAAAATTAAATTCATTGCCGGCTGGAATTTTACCTGAAGGTGTGCAGCCAACCCTTGGCCCCGATGCAACCGCCCTGGGCCAGGTATTTTGGTACACGGTTGAAGGCCGTGATAATGCAGGAAACCCGACAGGCGGATGGGATCTGCATGAAATTCGCACCGTGCAGGATTTTTATGTGAAGTACGGTCTCAATGCCGTTGACGGCGTCTCGGAAGTAGCGTCAATTGGTGGATTCGTTCAGGAATATCAAATTGACGTTAATCCAGATATTTTAAAAGTTTACGATATTCCGTTGCACAAAGTAATGATGGCTGTGAAGAAATCAAACCGCGATGTTGGCGCCAAAACAATTGAGATCAATCAGGCGGAATATCTGGTACGCGGACTCGGCTATGTGAAATCCATTGCAGATATTGAAAAAGCCGTGGTTGCCGTGTACGACAACGTGCCGATTCGCATAAAAGATATCGGTATTGTCTCGCTGGGCCCGGCCACACGTCGTGGTTTATTAGATAAAGATGGAGCGGAAGTCGTTGGCGGTGTCGTGGTTGCGCGCTTTGGGTCAAATCCGCTTCAAGTTATCAATAATGTTAAAGATAAAATTGCAGCTATTGCTCCCGGCCTGCCGAAAAAAGTTTTGGCAAATGGAGTAGAAAGCCAGTTGACAATCGTTCCATTTTACGATCGCACGCAGCTGATTTATGAGACTCTCGGCACCCTGGAAGAAGCCTTGTTGCTGGAAATTTTGATTACAATTCTCGTGGTGATCGTTATGGTTTTGAATTTGCGTGCTGCGATTCTCATTTCCAGCTTGTTGCCGCTCGCTGTACTCATGGTTTTTATTGCCATGCGTTACTTTGGTGTTGACGCCAACATCGTCGCTCTTTCCGGAATAGCCATCGCGATTGGCACGATGGTCGATCTCGGAATCGTGCTCTCGGAAAATGTTCTCAAACATCTAGCCGAAGCTCCGAAAACCCAAAAGTTACTCAATACAATCTATAATGCAGCAGCAGAAGTGAGCTCCGCAATTTTGACGGCCGTTTCGACCACCATCGTTAGTTTCATTCCTGTTTTTACAATGGAGGCTGCTGAAGGGAAGCTTTTCAGACCTCTTGCATTCACAAAAACATTTGCCCTGCTCGCGGCCTTGCTGGTAGCGCTTTTTGTTTTGCCGAGTATTGCCAACTGGTTTTTTAGCCTGAAAAGCGATAAAAAACAGCGGAGCCAAATTCTGAATGCGGCTTTAATCGGATTTGGGTTCATCATTGCAATTTTGTATACAGCCTGGGGTGGTCTGACGCTCATGGCTTTCGGGGCGGCCTGGTTCGTACAAAATTATAGTCCGAAAGACACGTTTATTACCCGAAACCTAACTCTGCTCATTTCTATATTTTCAGTCGTTTGGCTGTTGGCAAAATACTGGATGCCACTCGGTGCAGGCGAAGCCTTTATCACCAATTTTATTTTTGTCGGATTATTGATCACCCTGATCCTTGGTATTTTCCATTTGCTGGAGCGCTATTACGCGAAAATGCTGCATTGGTGTTTGGCCAACAAATCAAAATTTCTCGCCATCCCTGGTTTTATTCTGCTTTTGGGTGCCGTAATCTGGATTGGCTTTAATAACATGTTTGGTTTCATGGCTACAGGATTTGATTTTGTCGGATTAAATATCCGCACAACGAGCGCCTGGGCTGGGCTTTCCCATACATTTCCGGGGATAGGTAAAGAATTTATGCCTTCGCTGGACGAGGGCAGTTTTTTGCTTATGCCGACCTCGATGCCCCACGCTGGCATTGCACAGAATAAACGTGTTGTGCAGCAGCTGGATATGCTTTTAGCTAACATCCCTGAGGTCGAGCTTGCCGTTGGCAAGATGGGAAGAGTGGAATCCGCTCTTGATCCGGCGCCAATTTCCATGTATGAGAATGTAATCAATTACAAACCGGAATATGTAGTTAGTGAGAAAGGGCATCGGCAACGCTTTAAAGTTGACCGAGACGATCGGTTTATTCTCGCCTCAGGCGATACAATTTCAAATGAGGACGCCCTTTCGCGAGGAATCGCTGCATCAGATTTGATCCCGGATGGTTCCGGTAAATACTTTCGTAACTGGCGGGAAAAAATAAACTCCCCGGATGATATTTGGAATGAAATTGTGCGTTCGACAAAGATTCCGGGCGTTACTTCTGCCCCAAAACTGCAACCCATAGAAACACGGTTGGTGATGCTGCAAACGGGCATGCGCGCACCGATGGGAATTAAAGTTTATGGCCCGGACCTGAAAACTATCGAAGATTTTGGTTTGAAACTGGAATCAATTCTTAAGGAAGTACCTTCGGTAAAAACAGAAGCCGTTTTTGCAGACCGGATTGTCGGCAAACCCTATTTGCATCTCAATATCGACCGCGAGGCAATTTCACGCTACGGCTTGAACGTTGAAGATGTGCAGCAAATCATCGAAACAGCGATTGGCGGCATGAATATCACCTCTACAGTTGAAGGCCGGGAACGGTTTCCAGTGCGGGTGCGCTACCCTCGAGAATTGCGAACCGATCCGGATGCATTGAAAAAAATCTACATGCCGACTCCGACCGGAGCTCAAGTTCCGTTGGGTGAATTGGTGAATTTTGAGTATGTGCGTGGGCCCCAAGTTATCAAAAGTGAAGATACTTTTTTAGTCGGGTACGTGCTATTGGATAAAAAACCGGGCTACGCCGAAGTCGACGTGGTTGAAGAATCACAGCGATTTATTCAAAACAAAATCGACACCGGCGATCTGCTCGTTCCGGCAGGTATAAGCTATAAATTTTCCGGAAGTTATGAAAATCAAATCCGGGCTGAGAAACGGCTCTCAATCGTCGTCCCGCTGGTGTTGTTCATCATTTTCATCATCCTTTATTTTCAGTTCCGTTCCGTAACAACATCGCTGATGATATTCTCCGGCATTGCTCTCGCGTTTTGCGGTGGATTCCTGATGCTCTGGTTTTATGGGCAGGACTGGTTTGCAAATTTTTCCATTTTTGGAACAAATATGCGACTGCTTTTTCAAATGCACCCTATCAATTTGAGTGTGGCCGTCTGGGTTGGATTTATTGCCTTGTTCGGGATAGCCACCGACAATGGGGTGCTGATCGGAACTTATCTCGATCAAAGTTTTGCGAAAAACAAACCGCATACTATCGAAGAAATTCGACAGTCCGTTGTTGAGGCAGGCAACCGCAGAATCAAACCCGCGCTGATGACAACAGCAACAACTATAATTGCATTATTGCCCGTTCTCACCTCAACCGGCCGCGGGGCGGATATCATGATTCCAATGGCAATTCCTTCTTTCGGAGGCATGGTCATCGCGGCGGTCAGTTATTTTCTCGTTCCGGTTCTTTATGGTATGCGGGAAGAAAGAAATTTTAACAGGGGAGGAGAAAAATAATGAAAAATAGATTTCGAATAAACACTGCCGGCTTCATTTTCTCGATCGTAGCAATCTCAGTTTTCCTGATTGCCTCGGTCGGTATGGCCCAAACATTGGAGGCCTATCTTGAGCAGGCAGCAGAAAATAATCCGGGATTGAAAGCCAAATACACTGAATTTGAGATGGCGATGCAGCGAATTCCACAGGTGAGTAGTTTGCCCGATCCGAGTTTAAGTTTCGACTATTTTGTCAGTCCGGTTGAAACACGGATCGGACCGCAAAAAGCACGTTTTTCGCTCACACAAATGTTTCCCTGGTTTGGAACTTTGGCGGCACAAAAAGATGCGGCTACTTTAAGCGCCGAGGCCAAATACCAGGCATTTCTCGATGCGAAAAATCAGTTGTTTTTTCAGGTCACGGCTGCCTGGTACCCCTTGTACGAACTGAATGAAATGCTGCGTTTGCAAAATGAGAATTATGAGATTCTCACAACTTACAAGCAACTGGCGACAACAGCTTTTTCCAATGCAAAAGGCAGCATGGTCGATGTCATTCGGGTTGATATATTGATCGATAATTCGGCAACAGATATCGCGCTGTTAGAAGAGAAATTAAAGCCGCTGCGGACAGCTTTTAACAAACTCCTGAACCGTCCGGATTCGAGCTTAATTGAGGTTGCAACTGCCCTCGATATCGGTGCGATGGAAGCAGGAATTGAGGCAGATAGCTTGTTTGTCGAGAATCCAATGCTCAAGTCTTTTGATCTCAAAATTAATGCCGCCGAAGCTCAGGAAAGAGCTGCGTTCCGGCACGGATTGCCAAAGTTTGGCGTTGGGCTTAGCTATGTTTTCATCGACGAAAGACCGGATGTAAACATTGTGGATAACGGCAAAGACGCATTCATGCCAATGCTTTCGATGACAATCCCTCTATACCGGAAAAAATACCGGGCTGCTGTAAAAGAGGCGCAGTTGCAACAAATGAATTTCACGCTGAAAAAAAGCAATCTTGAAAACAATTTATTATCCGCCTTCGATATGGCAAACTATAAAATGGAGCAGGCGAAACAGCGCCATATTCTGTATGGAGAACAGATTGGCAAAACGGGACAGGCGATTGATCTCCTGCATTCGGCTTACAGCAACTCCGGAAAAGATTTTGAAGAAGTGCTGCGGATGCAACAGCAACTCCTGCGCTATGAAATGTCACAAGCAACTGCTGTGAAAGAATATTATACGGCGGAAGCGCAACGTAAATACATAACGGGACGGTAGTCTCAAAAATTAAAGAATGATAGTGCGGTAATCCTGGCTGGATTTCCGAACGAAACGTGAGGTAAATAGAATGAACTCGATCAAAGAATTAATAAACAATAGCTCGATCCGAATCGCGGCAGGTTCACTAGCCGTCGGTTTATTGGTTGGCTGGTTATTTTTTGGTGGCAATGGTCCCGCTGAAATCGATCATAGCGAGCATGCCGGGGAAACAATAAGTAGCATTTGGACGTGCTCAATGCATCCGCAGATTCGGCAAAAAGAACCTGGCAAATGCCCGATTTGTGGTATGGAATTGATACCTGTGAGCACCGGCGCCGGGGAAGATGATCCGATGGAAATCAAAATGTCACCTACGGCGATGCAATTGGCAAATGTGCAGACCTCGATCATCACACGGCAAAAACCGGTTAAAACAGTGCGCATGAACGGCAAAGTTCAGGCGGATGAGCGCTATGTCAATTCGCAAACCTCCCACATTGCTGGGCGCATCGAAAAGTTGCTGGTTAATTTTACCGGCGAATACATCAGCAAAGGGCAAATTCTGGCCTATGTTTATTCCCCTGCATTGGTGACGGCGCAGGAAGAATTGTTCGAAGCCTATAAAACACGCGAAACGCAGCCAGGACTTTATCAGGCAGCGCGGGAAAAACTGAAAAACTGGAAACTCACTAATCAGCAAATTGACGAGGTCATTGCAGGCGGGCGTCCGCAGGAAGATTTTCCCATCATGTCAGACATGACGGGCGTTGTTCTTTCGAAACGCGTCAAGTTGGGTGATCATATCATGACAGGCTCATCCCTCTTTGAAGTCGCTGATTTGACAAAAATATGGATTCTTTTCGATATCTATGAAAGCGATATGCCCTGGGTAAAAATCGGCGATCCTGTTGAGTTTACAATTCAATCACTGCCAGGCGAATCGTTTAAAGGCAAGATCAGCTTCATCGATCCGGTCATCAATCCAAAATCCCGGGTGGCAAAAGCACGAATTGAGCTCAATAATCCCGGACAAAGGCTGAAACCGGAAATGTTCGCTAATGGCCTTGTCAAAAGCCCGCTCAATGGCTCGGATAAAACACTCATTGTCCCAAAATCAGCAGTGATGTGGACAGGCGAGCGGTCTGTGGTTTACATTAAAAAAACATCAGCTACGGGTATTGCATTTTCTCTGCGCGAAGTTGTTCTCGGCCCTGCATTGGGGGATAGTTATGTCATCAAAGAAGGCTTGAATAACGGGGAAGAAATCGCCACCAACGGCACTTTTTCTATCGATGCGGCGGCCCAATTGGCCGGAAAACCAAGCATGATGAATCCGCAGGGTGGCGCCATGCCCGCTGGCCACAATCATGGCGGAGCACCAATGCAGCAAGCGGCTGCGAAACCTTCGCACTCTCAATCAATAAAACTTGATGCGAAAGCGCAAAAGACAGTTCAGGGATTGTTGGGTGATTATTTAAAAATAAAAAATGCTTTAACTGAAGATGACTTTGAAAATTCACAGAAAGCAGGCGCTGAATTTCAGAAAAATCTCGGCAAAATCAATATGGCACTCTTCAAAGGAGAAGCACACAACGTGTGGATGCAGCACAGTTCTCCGCTGGAAACAACGGCCCGTTCAATTGCACAGGCAGAGGAAATTGGAGTGGTGCGAAGTCAGTTCGTCCATCTCTCAAACCAGATAATTGGACTGGCAAAAACATTTGGTCCATTTGAAAAACCGGTTTTTGTACAATTTTGCCCAATGGCCAATAATGACAAAGGCGCCGAGTGGCTGAGCCTGGAAGAAGAAATTCGCAACCCGTATTTCGGCGAATCAATGCTGACATGCGGTGAGGTACGGCATACAATTAAGTAATATAACTATTAACTCAAGGAGTATCGCATGTTTAAGCAAACACTTATTATAGCATTTACTGCTGTTGCAGTATGTTCTTCAGCTGTCTCTGCACAACACGAACATCACCAGCATGAAAAAGAGCAGAAAAAACACAGTGAACATAAAATGCCCATGAATACCATGCCCGAGTTTAATGAAAAGGAGTTAGGCAAGGTTTACATGCATTATTTGCATCTAAAATCTGCGCTGGTTGCCTCGGATAACAAAGAAGCCGGCAAAAGCGCAAAAATGCTTGCTGCATCCCTAAAAGAAGTAAAAATTATGGATGCTGCCTACAAAGATGCCCTGGCTGTATCCAAAGCATCTGATCTCGCTGGACGCAGGAAAGCATTCGCAACACTCAGTATTTTGATGGCAGACAAGTTCAAAGGGAACCTGGAATCTGGAGAAATTTATGTGGCCTTTTGCCCGATGGCAAATAAAAATAAGGGAGCTTATTGGCTGTCCGCCGAGAAGGAAATTAAAAATCCCTACTTTGGCGATAAGATGTTGAAATGTGGCAGTGTTAAAGATGTGATCAAGTAAATAACTTTTCCCTCCTCAGAGGTTGCGTCGATTTTTGGCGCAGCCTCACTTTTAAAAACAGGAGATTAGCACAATGTATTGTCAGAAATGCGGTCAAAAGACAACACGTAAAACAAAGTTTTGCACCAGTTGCGGCGCTGGTTTAGTCCAGCCTAATCAAAATGTTAAAAGCAAGAAAACACGGATAAACAAGCCGTTTGCAACCCACCTTTCAGTTTTAATATTCGGTTCAGTGTTGGCTATTGCCACAGTTTATCTTGTCACCAATAAGGTTGAACCGGAAAAGAACACAAATACTTTATCAATACGTTCAAGGGCTGTTTTGGAAATCGCCAAAAAATTTGATTGTCTTTGTGGCAACTGCGATCATCCTTTGGAAGAATGTGAGTGCACGCATAAAAATGGCGCTGTTGACGTTAAAAGTTTTATTGCGCAGAAATTAGCTGAAGGCCATTTAGACAAACATGTCACCGAAATGGTACAGAATCAATATGGTGGCAGAAAAGGGAAATTGGTTTTTCCTGCAGATTCTGTAAAAATTTTAAAAGGATAAAAAAAACAAGATGAATTATAAAGACCCTGTCTGTGGTATGAAGGTTAACGAAAACAGCAATCATCAGTTTTTGTACGCCGGGGATGTCCACTATTTTTGCAGCGATAGTTGTTTGCAGAAATTTAAGGCAGATCCGCAACAATATTTATCTCCAACAGATGTTAAATTGACAACTCTAGAATCGCGGCACACAGCACATTCTGAAAAATCACCTGCCGCACAGTACACCTGTCCAATGCACCCGGAAATTATTCAGGATGGCCCGGGATCATGTCCAATATGCGGTATGGCCCTGGAACCGAAAATAATTTCTCTGGATTCGGAAGAAGAAAACACAGAGCTCGACGACATGACGCGCCGGTTTAAATTTTCTACCTTGTTAACCGTTCCGCTGTTAATTGTCGCTATGGGCGACATGCTGCCGGGCATGCCGATTTCCAGCCTGATTTCCGAGCAATGGCGCGTGTTTTTGGAACTCGCTTTGGCGACGCCAATTTGTCTTTGGGCCGCCTGGCCGTTTTACGAGCGCGCCGTCCAATCGGTGCGCAACAAGCATTTGAATATGTTTACTTTGATAGGATTGGGTGTGACTGTTGCATTTCTCTACAGCCTGATCGCTGCCCTGTTTCCCGGAATATTTCCAGAAACTTTCCGCAGTGAAACAGGCACTGTCCACGTTTATTTCGAAGCGGCCGGAACGATTGTTACCTTGATTTTACTTGGGCAGGTTTTGGAATTGCGGGCGCGCAGCCAAACCGGATCGGCGATTAAAAAAATGCTGGGTTTGGCGGCGACTACCGCACGGCTGATTGGCAGCGATGGAACCGAAACCGATATCCCTCTTGAAAAAGTACAAAAAGGAGACAAACTTCGGATTCGACCCGGTGAAAAAGTTCCTGTCGATGGCATCGTGCTCGATGGCCTGAGTTCAATTGATGAATCGATGATCAGCGGTGAACCGATTCCCGTTGAAAAACAGAACGGTGATTCAGTGGTTGGAGCGACAATCAATGGAACAGGTTCTTTGATCATGCGGGCTGAAAAAGTGGGTTCTGACATGCTGCTTTCACGCATCGTCAATATGGTTGCGGAAGCCCAGCGCAGCCGCGCGCCAATTCAAAAACTTGCTGATACCGTCTCCGGTTATTTTGTGCCCATCGTGATTGGCGTTTCTATAATTACGTTCATTGTTTGGTCATTAATCGGGCCGGAACCGCGCATGGCCTACGCGATTATCAATGCCGTCGCTGTACTCATAATTGCCTGCCCCTGTGCGCTTGGTTTGGCAACCCCCATGTCCATTATGGTTGCGACTGGAAAAGGCGCCAGTTCCGGGGTACTGTTTAAAAATGCTGAAGCCATTGAAATCATACGAAAAGTGAACACACTTGTGGTTGATAAAACCGGCACTATTACCGAAGGCAAACCGCAACTGGTTTCCCTGTGCAGCGTGGATTCAGAAATAAGCGAAGAGAAGTTACTTTTTTTTGCAGCGAGTCTGGAACAAGGTAGCGAACACCCGCTTGCCGCCGCCATCGTTAGCGGCGCGAAAGAACGTGGTGTGATTCTGGATTCTGCAAAAGATTTTAATTCCTTCACCGGGAAAGGCATCTCAGGCCGGGTTGCTGGCGTGGAAGTCGCTCTGGGTAATTTGGCGTTAATGGCAGAGCTTGGAATTTCCGATGCTGATTATTTTGCTCGGGCGCAATCTCTGCGCGCCGAAGGACAAACCGTGATGTTTGTGCTCGTTGACGGCAAACCGGCGGGGCTTATCGGCGTCGCCGACAAAATCAAGGCCAGCACACCGGAGGCCATTCGGCAATTGCATGCGCAAGGTCTGGAAGTTGTCATGCTCACCGGCGATAATAAAGCAACTGCAGAAGCCGTTGCTGCCAAGCTCGAAATTGACGCGGTCATTGCTGATGTCTTGCCCGATGAAAAAGCGGTTTCTATTAAAAAATTGCAGGATGAAGGCAAAATTGTTGCTATGGCGGGAGACGGTATAAACGATGCGCCGGCGCTTGCGCAAGCGCATGTTGGCATTGCAATGGGTACGGGGGCCGATGTGGCTATGGAAAGCGCCGGTGTGACGCTGGTAAAAGGCGATCTTCGCGGCATCATTCAGGCGCGGCAGCTTAGTTCGGTCACAATGGCGAATATCAAGCAGAATCTGTTTTTCGCTTTTATCTATAATGCTTTGGGTGTACCGATCGCTGCGGGAATTTTATTCCCCTTTTTTGGAATTTTATTGAGCCCGATATTAGCTGCCGCTGCAATGAGTTTCAGTTCGGTTTCCGTGATAGCAAACTCACTGCGGCTTCGGAAATTAAAGTTTGAGCGCATTTTATAAATAAATTGAATCAGTCAACGTTAACTGGAATTGGAAAAAATATGGAAATATTACAAGGACTCACTTTACTTCAAAATATTCACCCTCTTTTTGTTCATTTCCCAATAGCTTTGGTTTTGGTTGTCCTGTTATTCGAAATACTATGGCAGGCATTTAAAAAAGAGGAATTCCGTTCGATGGCGACCTGGTTGCTCTATCTGGGCGCATTGTCAGCGGTGGCTGCGGTAATCAGCGGAGTGATCGCCTCAAATGGGCTCGGCCATGATTCCCCCGGCCACGATTTAGTTCATGTGCATCGCGATATTATGTATTGGATGACAGGAATATTGGTGATAACGGCAGTGGCGGTTTTATTTGCAAAACCATTGCGGAATGGCGCTCAACGAAAATGGCTCATAATTCCGCTTTTAATTACTTCGGCTCTGCTGATTTATGGTGCAGATAAAGGAGGAGTTTTGGTTTTTGAACATGGGATGGGCGTGAATTTAAAAATTCAGAATCCGGAATCTTTTCAAGTAGAAACTGATGAAGAAAAGGCAAAAAAACCGGCCAGGAAAACCCACATTCATAGAGATGGAAAAGAGCACAAACATTAACAATGAACAAACAAACTTTTTCGTACTCTACTATGAACCGTTCGGTAAATTTTTAACAAGGGATAACCTCGTGCGCATTCAAATTATTTCTTTCCTGATTTGCAGTATTACTTTTGCCAATACGCACGCTCAGAATCAAGTAATTATTCCAGTTACGTTGAGCGGAACAGAATTTGAGCTAAACCTTCAATATGGAACACACCAATTTTATTCTGGGTTTGATACGGAGACTATGGGTGTAAATGGCGATATTCTCGGACCGACATTGATTTTAAACAGGTCAGATTTCATAGAGATTACCGTCAACAATTATCTGGCCGATACGACGACAATTCATTGGCATGGCATGCATGTTTCCGCAGCCAATGATGGTGGCCCACACACGACGATTGCCCCATTTTCAAGCTGGAATCCACGCTTTACAGTTTTGGACAAAGCCGGAACTTATTGGTATCACCCTCATCTGCACGAAAAAACCAATTTGCATGTTTCCAAAGGCATAGCCGGTTTCATCATTGTTCGCGACAGTGAAGAGGCGGCGCTTAATCTGCCGCGAACATACGGTGTCGATGATTTTCCCCTGGTCATCCAAACGAAGACTTTCGATGCAAATAAAGAAATCGTTGTGCCTTCCAATGCGGATACTGTTCTGATGGTCAATGCGACAATTGATGCGGCTTTGCAAGTGCCCGCGCAAGTTGTCCGACTGCGTTTGCTCAACGGTTCTTCACAAAGAAACTTTAATATTGGGTTGAGCGGCAATCAATCTTTTTATCAAATAGGATCGGATGGCGGTTTGCTCAGCGCCCCGAATGCCATTAATCGATTGAAATTAACGCCGGGCGAAAGAGCTGAAATACTTGTGGATTTTTCGAGCAGGCAAGGCGAGACAATCTACTTGATGAGCTATGCATCTGCGTTTTCAAGCGGGATTTATGGCGCTGCATCCCCAGGTATTGGACCGGGCTTAGTTTTGAACGGATACAATCCAAATCCGATGAATGGTACTGATTTTAATATTATGCAATTTACTGTTGCAAGCCCGGGATCTCATCCTGTAACTGAAATTCCCTTGACTTTAGTTGATGTTTCTCCCATCTCTGAAAGTAGCTCACATATCACACGAAATCTGATATTAACCCCGGCCTCCATGGGGCCCAACAGTTTGAACGGTAAGTTTTTGATTAACAATGTTTCTTTTGACATGGACGTTCTCAATTACACCATCCCGTTAAATAACACTGAAATATGGTCCATTACCAATCATTCTCCAATCGCTCATCCTTTTCACATCCACGATGTGCAATTTTTTATTCTGGATAGAAATGGCCTACCGCCTATCGCTGCTGAGCAAGGACGAAAAGATGTTGTTCTTATTCATGCCATGGAAACAGTTCGCTTTATTACCAAATTCTCAGACTTTGCCAATGACTCTGTCCCATATATGTATCATTGTCATATGTTAACCCACGAAGATGACGGTATGATGGGGCAATTTAAAGTTGTTAGTGCTACAAGTGTTGACAGTGAGGTCGAACATGATGATGGTGAGGCCATTTCCATTTATCCGAATCCTGCAACGACGAGAGTTACTATTTCCATGCGCCAAAAGAGGATACAGCTAAAAAGTTATAAACTCTATAATGCACTTGGTCAAACCGTGCTGGAAGGCAATTTTTCATCGAGCTCTGAGTTTTCGTTCGACTTAAAGAAAATCCCGTCAGCGTCTTATTTTCTCGTGTTGAAATCAGGAAAGCAACAGTTTATAAAAAAAATCACCAAAATTTAGCAGCGATCAAAAATGAACTATTATTTAAACAAACCGGATGATTATGGTTTTGATGAGACTGTTGAAATTGTAATGAACTGTAGAAATAAGCAATAAACTTCAAAATGTAATTAATGCACTCTAAAACTATGGCGAATCCTGTTTGGCAAAACGGGCATTCGTGTTGTATTCAGTCTGATCTCGTCCGCTGGATCTTTTTTTCACAATTCTCTCAAAATGCAGATTATGGTAAAAAACAAAAAAACAGCATCAGATTTAGATATTTGGTTTATACGTCAACGTTGGATAGCATGCCTGGTCTCTTTATTTTTGATTTATTTGGTAATACATGTTTTGAATTGGCTTGACCGCGAAACGTTTTTTCCATTGCTCTCCCTAGTTGCATTAATGGGGCTTTCAAACGTAATTTACTATTTCTTAGTTAAAAAAAAGGTGTTTCTATTATACATAAAGGAAAGCCAAATCGTCGTCGATTTGTTAATTCTAACACTGATGCTTCATTACTCGGGTGGTATTGAGAATTCTTTGTTTTTCCTTTATCTCTTTCACGTCATCCTTAGTGGTATTTTGTTAACTAAAACAAAGTGCTATGCCGTCGTCGCACTCTCATTTATACTTTTTACGAGTCTCGCACTTCTGGAATTAAATGAAGTGATCCCACATTACACATTGAAAATTTTTCCACATTCTGAAATTAATTCTCCAGAAAAAAACCATGATGAATCTGAGCAAATTAACAGGATGGATAGAGATTTACATAATGAATTGACTGAGAGTTTTTCTCATGCATCACATCATCCGGTTTATGTCTGGAGCATCATATTCCTGGCATTGATGATATTGCTGTTAACCGCTTTCTTTTTTACCAATATAATGGATCGCCTGCGACACGAAGAAAAAAACGCTCATGAAGGGCAACAGCGTCTTGCGCATGTTTTGCGGGCAACAGCGGCAGGCTTTCTCATACTGAATAAAAAATTATATCCTTTTCAATATAATGAACCGATAGCACAGTGGTTTGCGACGGGAGAAAATTCTGGTAATAACACGCTCTCATCCTCATTGTCCGAATGGATTGAAAATACAAGAAGTCCAGCAGAAAAAACTCTCAAAGATGGAATAATTCGCTCCCTAGAACACGAAAGAGTAAACAGCGCTGGACAGAAACAATTTTTTCAAGTTACTATCGCCCCGCTTACGGATGCTGATGGCATAAATTATCAGGTTGTTGAACTGATTCAGGATATAACAGAAAAGAAAAAGTTAGAAACGGAAATGATCCATGCGGCAAAAATAGTTACTCTTGGAACTATGGCCGCCGGCATCGCCCATGAAATTGGCAATCCTCTTACTTCAATATCAACCCGCCTGCATTTATTGGAGTCAAATAAGGATCAAACTTTTTTTGATAGTAGCGTTGGTTTATTGCAAAAAGAAATTGGCCGTATTGGCAGAATTGTTAGGGGCGTATCGCAATTGGGGCGTCCGTCAAAAATGAATTGGGGCGATTGTAATATCAATAAAATCATACTTGAAACCATTGAAATTTTAAAATATCATAAAGATGCAAAGTATTGTAAAATTACGACGGAATTAGCAGAAAAATTGCCAACGGCGCTCGGGGTCAGCGATCAACTCAACCAGGTCTTCTTGAATCTTGGCTTAAACGCTGTTGAAGCTATGAACGGTCGTGGTGATCTCACCATTAAATCTGCGTTTGCGAAAGGTTATTTGAAAATCGAGTTTATTGATAACGGAAAGGGCGTTGCTGTATCCGACAAAGAAAAAATATTTCAACCCTTTTTCACTGTCAAAGAAGAAGGCGGAGGGCTGGGTCTGTTCATTGTCAATCATATCATTCAGGCACATGGCGGCCATATTACACTGACGAGTAAACCAAACGTGGGTTCACATTTTGTTATACATCTCCCCGTACACGGAAATTCAGAATCACAAAAAAAGGGTGCTGTCTAAATCATGGCTGCAAAAATATTAATAATCGACGATGAAAACCTGTTCAGGGAAGATATAGCTACACTTTTGCGCCAACAGGATTACGAATGCCGTACGGCGGAAACCGCCGGTCGGGGTATTGCTGAATTAAAGGACTTTTTGCCGGATATCGTTCTTCTCGATATCATGCTGCCGGACCAGAGCGGCGTCGACACCATCGATAAAATTATGCAAAACCATCCGGAATGTGCCGTGGTTATGATGACGGCTTACGGGACATTTGAAACAGCTATCGAGGCATTCCGCAAAGGAGCAGTCGACTATATTCTCAAACCTCTGGTCATTGATGATTTATTTATAAAGCTCGAACGCATTCTGAAGCACAAACGCCTTTTGCAGGAAATCAAATATCTCAGGCTGAATATACGTAAAGATGTGAGCTCCTTGTCTTTGGTGGGAAAAAGTGAAGCGATGCAGCGAGTTGTTGAATTAATCCAAAAAGTGGCACCCACCAACAGCACTGTTTTGATAACTGGAGATTCCGGCACAGGGAAAGAGGTTGTTGCGCAGGCTCTTCACGCACAAAGTGCCTGTAAAAACAAACCCTTTGTCGCGATAAATTGTTCGGCTTTGCAAGAAAATTTACTGGAAAGTGAATTGTTTGGCCATGTGAAAGGCGCATTTACCGGTGCCGCCAATGATAAAGAAGGCTATTTTGAAATGGCGAGTGGCGGTACAATTTTATTGGATGAAATTTCCGAAATTCCAATGTCCCTGCAAAGCAAGTTGTTGCGAGTTCTTGAACAGCGTGAATTCCACAAAGTCGGAAGCACAAAAGCCATTCAACTGGATGCACGCATTATTACGGCAACAAACAAAAATCTCACCGAAGCCGTGAAAAATAGTGGATTTCGTGAAGATTTGTACTATCGCATCGCGGTATTTGAGATACAGTTGCCTCAATTGAAAGAGCGGCAGTCTGATATTCCTTTGCTCGTGGATTATTTTATCCAAAAGTTCAATGACGAGATGAAAAAAAACTACATCAATGCTTCAGCTGATGCGCTGCAGATGCTCATCGATTACGACTGGCCGGGTAATATTCGTGAATTACGAAATGTGCTGGAGCGCGCCATGATATTATGTGACGGTGTACAAATAACCGGCAAGGGCCTGCCGCCGCTTCTTGGCGGCACATCGCCACAACCGGCAAAATTAAGCAATTTGCGCGACGCCTTGCATGAATTTGAACGCACTTTTTTGCTGCAAACGCTGGTAGCCTGTTCCTGGAATAAAGAAGATGCTGCGCGACGCCTGGAAATTAATCCATCGACCCTTTATCGAAAAATGGCAGACCTTGGTATTGAAAAAAGCGAATAATTCCTCTGATTAGCATTGTTCAGCATCTCCTGTGGGCCACCCTCTTGCAAAGTCGAGAATGTGCCCATGAGGAAGTCTTGCAAAGCTGCAAAAGTTTTATTCGATTAGTATAGTTAATAATAGCATATATCAATAAAAAACAAAAACATAGAAAATGTATCAATTCTATGGTATCGTTTTTGACTTTCATTAGAATACACCAATTGTCCTGTTTTATGGATAAGCATGTATTAATAATGATGGAGGTTAAAATGAAGGCGATAAGGCTACTAGTTTTTCTGATTCTGCCTGTATTCTGGTTGTTGGCTTTTTCAAACAACAATTCAGATGATACACGCAGTAAGGAGCAATCCTGGCAGGCTCCGAAAGAGGCTGCAAAAGTTCAAAATCCATACAAGGGCAAAGTAAATGCCGCTCGAGACGGAGCGAAAATTTTCGCACAACAATGTGCCCCATGTCATGGAAATTCAGGGAAAGGCGACGGCATTGCGGCTCAATTTCTGGAAACAAAAGTTTCAAATTTAAAAGACAAAATAATTCAGCAGCAAAAAGACGGTGAAATATTTTGGAAAATTTCCAATGGTAAAGCGCCCATGCCGGCATTCAAAGATATATTGTCGGATGAGCAAAAATGGCAATTAATAGCCTTTCTCCGCACATTTGATGTACCGAAAAAAGGAGGAAGAAAATGAAGGATCAATTAAAAATATTTTTGTTAAGCCTATTTATCACAGCTTTTGCGAGTAACGCTATTTATGCTCAAAGTCAAAGTACAGATAAACAAAGCAACAAATTTCTGTTAAGCGGTTATGGTTTTACCAACTTCGAAAAAGCACAAGATGGAATTTCAAGTTTCAGTTCCGGCTTCAGTCCGATCATACTTTGGAAGTCGGGAGAGCGTTTGTTTTTTGAAAGTGAATTTGAGTTTGAACTGGAAGATGGCGGTACGCAGGTCGGCCTTGAATACGCGCAACTTTTTTATACCGTCACTGACAACGTGCTGTTCGGTGTGGGAAAGTTTTTAAATCCCAATAACTTGTTTATGGAACGGCTGCACCCGACATGGATAAACAAATTACCCAACATACCATTCGGTGTTTCAGGGCATGGTGGCGTACCGCTTTTAGCGACTACACAACTTGGCGCTCAATTAAAAGGTGCATTTCCTGTGCAGAGCACAAAAATAATCTATGCTGTTTACGTTTCGAACGGCCCCGTACTTAATGTTGAAGAAGAAGCGGACCATACCGAGGGTGAAACTCCTTTGGAAAAGAAGAATCGGATTCAGGACGCTGCGCCTGAGGATGAAGGCGATGGACATGACGCAGCGGCGCCCGGCACCCTGAATTTTAATAACTTTCAGGATAATAATAACAACAAGGCTTTTGGCGCACGCATAGGCTTTTTGCCTTTTCCGCAGCTGGAAATCGGCATCGGTTTAGAGATTGCCAACGTCGGCACTGAGGACAGCCATCTTGCCGATCTCCAGTCATCGATGCAAGTCTTTGATCTATCTTATACTCGCGATTCCGGCATTTTGAAAGGTCAGTTGGATGTTCGCGGCCAATTTGTCTGGCTCAATATCGATCAAAGTGATGAAGAACCACTCAATTATAAAAACGAGAGCCGTTCCGGTTATGGACAGCTCGCTTACCGCCCCGTTAAAATTGAAAACAGCCTGTTAAAGAACCTTGAATTTGTTTTTCGCTATGATTATTTGGACCTGCCGGAGCTTGCTGAATTAAATACCGATTTGAACCGTACAACTTATGGTGTGAATTACTGGCTGGCACCGAACAGCGCGGTTAAATTTGCCTTCCAAAATAAGACGATAAAGGAGCATGAAGAAGAAACTGAAACACTATTCATCACACAGTTTACGCTTGGTTTCTAAAATGTTGGAGATAAATGAAATGAACGATAAAACAAAACGTTATGTAAATGGTTCTGCATTATTCATCGGCGGAATGTTGATTTTTTTAGTGCTTTCGATAATTGGCTGTGCGCCAACCGTTCCGCAAGAACAAAAAACCGGCGCCATGCTGTGGGGTGAAAACTGCAACAGGTGCCATAATATTCGTACTCCGTCGGAATTTAATGACGGCCAATGGGAAGTGGCGATGACCCACATGCGGACCCGTGGAAATTTGACTGCCAATGAATCGAAAAAAATCTTAGAATTTTTAAAAATTGCCAATTAATTACTACTCAAACAACCTTGGCATTTGAGTGAAAACTCTACTCCAAGGTTCGTTTTTACTTGTTTTTCACAAAGGAGTTTTATCATGAAGTACAACAAATCAGTTTTAATAATTGCTGCTTTATTTGCCGTCCTTACCGCACCGAATGTACAGGCTCAACATATGGGAGGGGATCGTCAAGGGGAACATATGAATCCGGCCATGCAGAATACACAGCACCAAGGCATGGAGCACATGAATCAGCAGAATATGATGATGAATATGGATCAGATGATGCAGCATATGCAGCAAATGAATCAACAAATGGGCGCTATGATGCAGGGTGCCTCCGGCATGCATGGCGAGGAAATGAATCACACACAGGGAGAGCACGACGACCACTCAAATATGGCGGAGCATGATCACAGTACCATGCAGCAAGGATCGATGAGTGAAAGTCAGGGACAGGAAATGATGATGAACCAGATGGGCATGAATATGAAAGAAATGACAGACGATATGCACCAGATGATGCAAAATATGCAGTCGATGCTATCCGATAAAAATATGATGTACGATCCTGCCATGAAAAATCACCTGGATGACATGCGGAAAAATATGGGTGAAATGATGCAGTCCATGGGCAATATGATGAAAAATTATGAAGAAATCCGCCATAGTCCCAAAGCGCCGAAAAAAAACAAATGAAATTGACAGGATTAAATTTCTCCGAAGGCATTTTATTTGCCTTCGGGCTTCAGGTTCTAATTGGAGTCCTGTTGTTTTCGGGACAAACGGTAGCAGCCGAAAATTGGTCAGTTTTTACATCGATGTCCTACAACAATAGCAAGTATATTTATGATCAAAGCTCAACCAACTATTATTTGAACGCAGGTGTGCGCTACCGTGCAAATAATTGGAGTCTTTCTGCTTCACTGCCATTCATACTTCAGGATAGCCCGCTTTTAGACCAAAGTATTACTGCACAATCTGAAGATGACGAAACAATGCATGGGATGGATGATTTTTCGGGTGGTATCGGTGATATTTATTTTTATGGCAGTTATCGTTTATTTCAGGCGAGGACTTCACTGCCTTCGCTGTCAATAACGGCTCAGCTAAAAGTGCCTACCGGTGATGAACTAACATTGTTCAGCACCGGGGCAACTGATTATGGAATTGGATTATCGTTGAGTAAAAATCTTGGTCGGTTTAATGCATTTGCAGATGTGGGATTTTTGCACCTTGGTGATCCGCAAGAAATCGATTACAGCAATCCGTTTGGATATGGTTTTGGTATTGGCCGTTTTTTTCGGAACGGTACATTTTCGGCATCATTGTACTATAAAAGTTATACTGAAATAATTTCAGATATTGAGCCACCGGGACAAGTTTCTCTGGGGCTGTTTGCCCGATTATCACCCGTAGCAATCGTTTCATTTTATATTGGCCGGGGATTTAGCGAAAGTAGCCCGGATGTTGCATTTACGGCCGGCATTGATTGGAAGTTATAAAAAAAGGCTTAGGGTAGAATCCTGAGCCTTTCGCTCCAAATAGATGATGCTACTGGCTGCAGTATGGCGGATGGGCCGGACATTCAGGCGTTCCCAACAATGGGCACTTGTATAATTTTTTGCTGTTTAATCCACACAAGAAAATTTTTGCATGCGGTTATTGCCGAAATCGACCACGTAAATATTTTTATCATCTATCGCAATATCGATTGGCCGATCAAATTGCCCGGCTTCTTTGCCGTAGGCGCCAAATTGCAGCAGAAATTCGCCGTTTGTATTAAAAACCTGAATTCGGTGGTTATAAAAATCAACCGCATAAATTCGTTGATCCTCGTCAATTGATAGCGCATTTATTACATCAAATTCACCCGCAGCTGTCCCTTTTTTTCCCCAACCAATTATGTAATTGCCCTCGGGATCGAACTTTTGGATGCGGTGATTGTAAGCGTCGGCAATAATAATATTGCCGGCAGAATCAGCCACCGCATCGGTTGGGTAATAAAGCTGACCGGCCTCATGCCCTTCCTCACCGATCGTTAAAATGGGAACCCCTGTTTCTGCTAAAACTTGCACACGGTGTTGATAAAAGTCCGCGATGAAAAGGTGGCAGCCGGTGTCAAAACTAACGGACGCAGGCGCGTCAAATTGCCCCGGTGCATTGCCGGTTTGCCCCAGAATTCGTTGCGAATTTCCAAGGGAATCAAAAACCTGAATACGGTCATTGCCAAATTCAGGCACAAAAATGAAACCTGTGCTGTTCACTGACAAATGCATCGGCCGGTCTAACTTATTTTCGCCCTTTGCCGTATTACCCCATTCTAACAAAAAAATGCCTTCAGCGCTGAATTTTTGTATGCGGTTGTTCCCCGTATCAGCAACATAGACGCTGCCATGCGCATCCAATGCAATGCCAACCGGCTCGTTAAATTGCCCCGGTTCTCTTCCTGTGTTGCCCCATTCGTCCACAAATTTAACAGCGTTTTTTGCAGGCTTGAAGTCACAACTGAGCAAAACAAGGCATAATAAAAATGTGATGTTTATTATTTTTTCTTTCATAATTTCCTGAATTTAAAAAAGCAAAACTCGTGTGCCCAAAGAAATCGTCCAGTCCGTCGCAACCTGGGTGCCGTTCGGTTTGTTGATAATTGGGTACTGAAAAGATGCTTCCAGCAGCCATCTTCTGCCGCCGACAAATTGCAATCCCGGAGAAAAGAACACCGTTGTACCGCCGGAATTTTCAACGCTCCGTCCATTGGATTGATTCGTGCTCATTGTTATACCGTTGATTTCCAGAAAGCCATTGAGCTGAAGTGCTGGATAGGTTTCATAAACACCGGGCAGCAGCCGGTAGCCGATGGCCAAATTATATGAAAAACTGTCGCCAAAATCAATTGGGCCCTTGGAAGTATTCAGATTATAAATTCCTTCCAGGTATAGACCTGTGCGGTTTTTAATCCAGCCAGCAACGGTTGAAAAAGCATAATCTGTCGAACCGTTTCCCAGCGCCGGCGATTTATTCTCATCACCGGAGGGCAGTTTGACTGCAGTTTTTGCTGCTATCCGCAACGTCTCTCGCTTGCGGTCCCGCTGATAAAGTAAATACTTGGCGAAAAAACGGACGTCGCCAATTCCGGCGCTTGCCGCATGATGCGAGCGGGAATCAAAGTCAATATCCATGAAGGGGATAATCGTTCCGATTTGAAACCGTGCATTGAACAGATTGTAGGGAATAGCCAGCGGCGTGATTCGCGCTGTAATTCGGCGATCCATCGTATCGGAGGTTTCATTGCCCTCCTGCAAAAGTGTTGCCTTGCGCACAACTTTTACAAAAAAGTGCACACCGCGGCCTTGCAAACCCAGCATGATTGGTGTGTCGGTATTGATCGGCGGACCTTGCCCTTGCGCATCCATCAAAAATGCGCAAAGGCATAAAAAACTTACTGTGATTTGAAGAATGAGCCGTTTCATTTTTTCTCCAACGCTGCTTCAAAACCGAGATCATCAACAGCTTTCACGAACTTTGTTTTATCAAACTTTGTGTCCGTGCATATAAAAGAGGCTTTTTCACCCTGCAGATCAACCACAATATTGTTAACACAGTTGATTTTATTGAGCGCGTCTGTCACACGTTTCACACAGCTTTCGCAGCTCATTCCTTTAATCGAGAGTTCGATTTTGTCGCCGTTCACTTTTTTCTCTATGGTTGAAATTGGATTTATTGCACCCGGCGTAAATCCGGCTTCTTTGACTTTTTGTTTGATGATCTTTTCATCGACATTCGCGCCGTCTTTAAACGCTAAAATGGCCAGCCCGTCGTTGACTTTAATTTCGATTTTTTCCACGCCTTCGATGGACTTTAATTTTTTCTCAAGCCCGAAGGCACAAAAGGGACAGGAAAGCCCATCAACGCGCACGCTGATTTTTTTTTGTCCGCTCATCGCAGTGGAAGTGACAAACAGAATAAAAGCCAGGCTCACCAAACACGATTTGAAAAGGTTATTGCACTTCATTATATAATTCCTTCATTTTTTTAACTGACGCATTAACATCACCCAGGCAACATTCCCCTTTTGGATTGTTAATTTCGCAATTGCAATTTTCAGCTTTGATTTCCTTTGTAATCTCCGCAGCAGCGGTTGACGCGCCTGTTTCCAGAATTTCTTGTTTGATGCGAGCACGTGTCCAGTTAAAGCAGTAACAAACGGGAACGTCATCGCCCTGATCTTTGGCAAATACTTTTACAGTCATGTCGTCCGTAGTAAAATAAGGCGCTTTTTCGTTGGAGAAATAAACCACGTTGCATGAGGGCTCTTTGCAGTAGTAATACTGTACATTTTGCAGAGAAACTAACTTTTCTGATTTCAGTAAATGCTGGAGGGTTGTGTGTTGAACTTTGCGTGAAATTGTGCCTGAAACCGAACATGCCGCTTTTGCAGGCGCCTCTGTGTGCTCTGTTGCGCTACAGCAATTTTCTTGGGTATCACGTTCGTCATCGGTATTTTTTCTCGGTGGTGGTGTGCAGCAGGAACTCATTTTATTTTCCTTTCTTATCCAGAATTAAACTGCTCGACGGATGTTCATTAAAAGGGGAATTCGTTTTATCTACAAATCATGTATTATTTTTAGTTTAATGAAATCACAGCCACAGCATTATCGCCGTAATTGGTTACGTACAACTTGCTGTCGTTAATCGCTGAAACGATACCGATCGGCTTTTTGCCAACGGTAAATTCATGCTTCAACTTTCGCTGGTTTTTTGCATCGTAGCAGTAAACTTTTGAACTGTTGAAATTAACGACGTAGAGTGTTGAGCCGGATTTCGATAAAACGGCTTCTTCGGGACCATCAAGTCCTGTGATTTCTTGAATGATTTTATCGGATTTCGTATCGATAATGTGAATTTTGTTTTCAAAGAAATTGCTGATGTAAAGCAGGGAATGGTCTTCGTTGGAATGCACCAACTCCGGCTTGCCGCCTGTTTTTATCACACTCGTGACTTTCGTTTTGACGTTGATAACCGAGATAGTGCCGTCTTTGGTATTGGTCACGTAAATTTTTCTTCCGTATTTCGAAATGCTGATACCGTCCGGCCCATCGCCGGTTGGATATTCATCTGTCACCTCTAGGGTTGCCGCATCGATCTTCAGCGCCTTGTTTGCATCAGTAGCCACGACAAACAGTGTCTTGCCATCTTTGGCAGCGGTTATACCACCCAAATTGTGCTCATAGCTTTTGTAACGGACAATTTTGTGCGTGGTGAAATCAATGATATCGATGCCCTTGTTCCATCCACTCACGGCAACAAAGTTGCTCTCACCGAGACGCACAAATCCCCAGGGATAATCAACCGTATCGATTGTTTGCACGACACTGTCGGTGCGGGTATCGATGACACTGACAAATGTGTCTTCCACGTTAGCAATGTAGAGAAAACGCTCATCCGGCCTTAAAAACATGGCATCAGGGCCTTTGCCTACGGAGATTGTCTTTATCCCGGAGTCCTGCCCGACAGTTGAATTTTCCTGTGTTTGACCGCATCCGGTTGCGGTGAAAAATAATAAGATTAGAGCTAAGTATCTGATTTTCATTTTGTTGTCCTTTGCAAAGACCAATAAAATGTTACGATTTTTTCTTCTTTGCTGTATAGCCAATTTTGTTTATCGCATCAATGATTTGCTGCTCCTGCGCTTTCTCCGGGTTGACCGTGACTACGGCCGTACCTTCGGAAAAGCTGGCTTCAACGTTTTTTACACCTGCAATTTTTTTCACCGCCATTTTGATGCTAGTTTCGCAACCTGCGCAGGTCATGCCCTGCACATCGATAGTAACCAGCGCGGTTGGCGTCGCATCGGCCGTTTCCTGCCTGGCTTCCGTTGTGCAGGAGATCAGGGCTGGCAGAGTGATAAGTGCCAAAGCGATAAATAATGTTTTACTGTTCATAATAAGACTCCAAATTAAGTTCACACGATTTTTTTTAAAATTAGATCGGCAGGTACGGTAACAAATAGGGGAAAGCCACTAAAATCGCCGTTAGGACAGTCACGCACCATAAAATGATACGCTGGGTATTCCGGTTTTGCGGCACCGTGCATTCGCCATCCAGCCCACATACTTCTTCTTGCGGGCGATAAGCATAAAAAAAACCACCGGCCAGAAAAATGACTGTGACGCCAATGAAATACGGCCGATACGGCTCCAACGTTGTCGCGAAAGCCAGGCCGCCGATGCTGAAAATCGATGCCAGCAATGGCCCGATACAGCACGCGGACGCTAAAACCCCGGCGACGATGGAACCACTGTTAGTTAAAATATTTTTTTTCAACGGTCATTGCCTTTCCTTCAAAACAAATGCGTGTTGCTCTCTGGTTTCATCTTGTTCAAACATATCCACCAGATTGGTTGTAAATACATTCGAAACCAGGGAGTAATAAATAGTCTGGCCTTTTCGCCGCGATTTCACAAGATTTCTATCCTTGAGTTTGCGCAAATGCTGGGAAGCTGCAGAGTCTGTCAACTCCAGTATTTCAGCGATATCACAAACGCACATCTCATGATGGGCGTGTAAAAGGTATAATATTTTCAAGCGCTTCTCATTGCCTGCTGCCGAGAGTGAATCGGCTAAAGTTACCAGGCCTTTTTGCGCGGATAGATTGCGTTTGATCAGCGCAAATTCGGCTTTTGAGAATGTTGGGCCGATACAAAGTTGGCTTTCAATAATGATTTTTTTCACAACACACCTGTTAGTATATTAGCAATTTCTTAAATACTAAAACTGTGAAGCGGGACAAATTATTCCAATCGGGAAGGAATTATAGAAAATTATTTAGGGAGTAATCTCTGTTCTTGATGATGCAAGTAGTAAATGGAATGGTTGCAAGCGGGTTGTAGTAAGTACAAAAAACCTGAAAGTTTCCCTGTTTGATGAGAAAATTATTTATATTTTTTTCACACAGAGAGGTAATGAATTAATGTAACTTTCCCCGGCAGTCAGGATACTTGAATTGCGAACTCTATTCACGCCCGCTGCTCAATTTGCTTTATCATCTTCGTAAAGATGAAATAATGAAACGGGAGGAAATTGTACCAGTAAATAATTCCCGGGATGCCTTTGGGTTCAAAGTAAGCAGTGACAATCAGCCTGTTTTTTTCTCCGGCTTTTTTGATGCTGAATTCGAGCCAGGCCATGCCGGGCACTTTCATTTCCGCGCGCAAAAGAAGCCGGCTGTTTTGCCGCTTGCCTTCCACGCGCCAAAAACCAACAACATCATTGACGCGCAACGAAGTCCGGCTCCGTCGCCCGCGCGCATCGCCGACACCGAAGATGAGACGGTCCACCAAACCGCGTGCGCGCCACATCCAATTGGCGTGGAACCAGCCGTCTTCGCCACCGATTTTACTAAACGATTTGAACAAGTCGGCAGCCTCTTTTTCAGTTTCAAGCGAATAGGAGCTGATGTATTTAGGCGGATCATTTAGTTCCTGTAATTTAATCGCCAGTTCGTGTGCCCGCGGATACTGATCAGACCAGCGCGATGAAACATCATCCTGTTCTTCGCGGGTCATGGCGCGTAATAAAGCTTCGAGATAACTTATGGGCCTGTAGAGGGTATCGGGAAGCTCCTCTTTGTTGCGGCAAATCACCTCATTCTTCGTGCTGGCCATGAGGGAGCGAATTATGGCTGCAGGCACGGGCGTGAGCAAACTCGCGATGTAGGAGTAGAATCCAATATGTGAAAATGAAGTGTAAAGAATTATTTTTTTCTTGTTTTGTAAATCAGCGAGAATGCGAATCATTTTTTCGTATGTGAGAATTTCCTTGCCACCGATATCGTAGGAATTTCCGGCTGTTTCTTCGGTCTCGAGGCAGCCAATGAGTGTATTTATGAGATTGCGGATACTGATCGGCTGGCATTTTGTCCGAGCCCAGAAAGGCATAAAAAACACCGGCGATCTTTTAACGAGGTTTTTTAGAATTTCATAGGATGCACTGCCCGAGCCAATGATAATTGCAGCACGAAGAACGGTGGTTTTTACCGCGCCTTTTTTCAGCTCTTCCGCCACTTGAATTCGACTGCGCAGGTGGGGAGAAAGCGGTGCATTTGTATCCCCAAGCCCACCGAGATATATAATTCGTTTCACCCCTTTTGCCTCGGCCACATTTCTAAAATTTATCGCTGCCTGCACATCGACTACTTCAAATTTTTTCTCGCCGAGAAGCAAGGCATGAATGAGGTAATAAGCGGTGTGAACGCCATCCAGGGCGGTTTCTAATTGCGCCGGTTTGAGCGCATCAGCCACCACGGCTTCGACCTCCGGCCATTGTTCGTTAATATCTTCGACAGAAACGCGGGTCATTACCCGGACCTTATAGCCGCGGTGAAGTAACTCCGGCACCAGCCGTCCGCCGACATATCCGGTGGCGCCGGTGACTAATATTGTTCCCAGTTCTGGCTGCGGTGTTGTAAGTAAATCATTTGTCAGAAATTTTTCGTTGTTCCAGTCCATTTTAACCTGATCCAATCGTTAGTCGGCGCTCGTTGATCCGTTATTCTCACCTGTTATATAACGGATGCACGCACGAAAATAATAACTCCGGGAATAAATATTTTGTATTCAAAGGGTGGTTAGTCGTCTGAAGATCTCATCTGCCATTTAATAATTTGCTGTCGAGCAGAAAGAATTTTTGGAGAATAAATAGTTTTAATTACTCTATTTAAATAAAATACTTGTACAAAGTAAAACATACAGCGCATGATGTCAAGAATTATGATCTGCGTATTAGAATTTCGGTTCCAATAATTATTTAAATTTGTTTCTTGTTAAATTATAAGTTCATATCCTGTTTTATGTTACGAATTCTTGAGCAAGTGTAAGGTGAGCAATTTGTTATGAAATTACTATTAAATTTGATTTTAATTGCCGGGCTGATAGGATGTGCGCAAGCGCAGGAAGAGAAGAGAACGGCCCATTGGTTTGAAAAATACCAGCAATTTGAGACCGAAAAAGACAGTATAAAATTTGGCGGCACCGTATTTTTAGGAAATTCGATTATCGAAGGATTTGATCTGCAGCACTATTTTCCAGAGTGGCGTGCCGTTAACCGCGGAATTGTCGGTGATCATATCGATGGACTCATAGCACGTTTACAAAATTCAGCAACGGCGCTTAAACCGAAAAATCTGATGCTGATGATCGGGATAAACGATATTGGTGACCGACGTTCGGATGCCTACCTGCAGAATATGTTCACAATTTTATTGGACTCATTAAGACAGCAATTACCGGAAACGAAAATATATCTGCATTCAATTTTGCCGACAACGGCGCGTTGGAAAAACTGCCCACCTGCGCAAATTCGACGCATCAATAAATTTTTAGAGGAGATTGCGGCAAAGAATCATTTTCAATTTGTGAATTTGTTCCCTCATTTTGCCAACGAAAAATATTTATTGAAAGAAAAGTTCACTCACGACGGTCTGCATTTGAATGATAATGGCTATCTGGTGTGGGCGGGTATTTTAAGAAAGCGGCTCCCGAATACCCCATAGCCACGAAATATTCTGCAAATCCCATAAAAAAGCAGGCCGGTTCACCCAGCCCGCCCAGTTCGAGAATCTTATTTTAACAGCGTAATTTTTCTTGTTTGGATAAAATCAAAATGCCCGTTCTTGTTTTTAGTCTTTAATTGAACAAAGTAATTTCCGGTTGGCAAATCAGTCGCGTCAAACTTGATCTGATGGCTACCTGCTGCCATATTTGCGTCCATTAATTGGGCAATGTGTTGACCGAGTGAATTATACACATTGAGCGTGACGTATTTTTGTTTTGGAATCACAAATTCAATAGTTGTTGCCGGATTAAACGGATTCGGATAATTTTGCTTCAAAAGCATGTTTTCAGGGATGATGCTCTGCTCAGCAGAAATTCCGGTTGTATTATCTGCCTCGATAACCCAAACGTAACCATCATCATCGGAAATGTCGAGATCAGCGCTATAATTGACAAAAACATATTCATTGAATCCGTCCTGATCCATATCACCAGCCGGGTGGCCGTAGAATATTCTGGGACCAATTGTTACGGTATCCTGAGGTGTTAAACCGGTGTGTTCGAAAAGATCGTAGGCGATATTGAGTTCCCAGTTTGCTGAATCCGTCGGGTCGCCTGAGCCTTTGTATTCGAGATCGAAAACCTGTCCGCTGCGTTCCCCACCGATCATCAGATCGATGTTTCCATCTTCATCCGGATCATCGATGTACAATGTCCGCAATCTTCCAAGCGTCCCTTCCTTGACTGGAATTGTATAAAAGTTAACAACATCGGCTGTGTCAATGGTGCTGACATCGGAAATATTTGTTATCATGAACAGCATGTTTTCAGATTGCATCGAAGCATAGTAGAGTTCATTGATCCCATCGCCATTTGCATCCGCAACGCGCACAGCATCCAGGGCGCCGTGGTCGATTCCTGAATCTTTGAAAATTGCATTGTGCTCTACTTCGACATTGTACGTATCGGGGCCGGTGCTCTCGATTATTAAAAGACTGAACAGGTTCCAGATCGCAGCATGAATTTCCCGGTTGCCGTCGTTGTCCAAATCACCAGTTGTTACGTTGTAAAGTGCGCCGCCGCTGAGTCCCGGCACATGGTATTCGATAGTCCAGGCGCCGAGGCTGGTGAATTCACCGAGCACGTTGGCCACGATAACTTCCCGCCCCCGGTCTCCCGCGCGTACGCCGACAATGAGTTCATTTGCCCCGTCCCAATCGATATCTTCGATCGTCAGGCTGTACGGTCTGAGATCAATATTATCGTCTACATCAAAATTCCATTCACTCGTCGGTGTAAATTCATCGCCGGAATAAACGCCGTATTTGTTTTCGCCCTGCACACCGGACCACTCGAAAACCCAAAGCCGCGATGGATTTGGATTTTCTGTACTCACAACCGAGGGCATGGTCGTAAGGATTTCTACTATCCCGTTGTTGTCCATATCGCCGACAACAATTCCAGCAAATGTATTTGCTGGTACGGGATACCGCCAGAACCAGACCAGATCATACGTGTTGTTTGCTGACGCTTCATACATTAAAACATAGTTGGAATCTTTGTCGGTGTAGGCACAAATAAATTCTCCCCAGCCGTCTTCGTCGGTATCAAAACCGGCTTTTACAATGCCCATTTCGGAACCGGCCTGGGGATCCTGAAATGGCTGCTGGTCCAGTTTCCAGCTAAAATTCCAGCTATTTTGACCAAACAAATGGGTTGCAAGAAATAACATGAGAATAGTTATTAAACCTTTTTTCATGGTGCTCCTCCTTACAATATTTTTGTCAATTGATTAAAAGGGACTGTTAACATAATATGCCAAATAAATTCCAGCGTTTGTTCATCGTAAGCCGGATAGTATCTTCTTTTTTAACCATGTGCTGATAGCTCAGCAGCGCTCATAAATCTGGTTTCAGAAAATTTATTCAACTTGTTTCAGTGCTGATTTTATTGCTGTCAGTCCAACGCCAAATTTATTTTGGGCGATTTTATCGAGCACTGATTCAGGGCCGGTAAAATGGAATGTGCTGTGAATATGAGTGCACGATTCACCGGGATTCAATTCTCTGGCAGCAGAGGAGCTTTCCAATTCATAAAATGGTCCCAGCGCTTTGGCGCCGGGGCTCGGTGGGCCATCGTTGTAGGAATTTATGACGTCGCCCTTGTAGGGAAATTGTTGCATTTCCCAGGCAGAATTGACGTAATATTCAGCTTTGGAATCAAATGTAAATTGCACGATAGTCAGAATTTTGTTAATAGCATCATAACTGCCTAAAATGGGTCTGGTGGAACCGGGCGGCACGCCGATTTTGCTGCGCATTTTGCCATCGCCTTTAAAAAAGGCAACCTGGTTTCGAACAACCAATCTCTCCGGGGGAACTTTGCCAAAATAATTATCGTTGATCCGGGCGCTGCCGCGTAATGGAATCACAACTATTGTTTCATCCGAAGGATTCAACATACCGAGAATCCAGATTGATAACAAGCCAGTTTTCTTTTTCCAGCCTGATTTTCCAATGTTAGTGATTTTATTAATGCTCTCAAATGCAACGCTATTAACTGAAGATTCAATTTTCATCCCCAGTTTTTCTGCGATTGTACCCTCATTTAAAAGGTGAATTTCCCGGTCAATCTGCAGGTCAAATCGTGAATTTGAGTAATTTAGCAACTGCATTTTTTTGCGGAAGCTGACGTTTGTTTTGCTCTGTGCGACGATTTCAAACGGCTCGGAATCAATGGCCGGCGGTGTCTGCCAATGGGCGAGGTCAAAGGGGTCGCCATTTTTGAAAAACAGAGAAAATTGTCCACCCTCAGGGCCAAGCCAGAATCGATCTTCCCCGCCGAAAGCATTGATATGTGGTCCAAATTTTCCCGAGGCAATCAAATCGTAATTCAGCCAGCCAAAGCTCAATCCGGCATCCCCGGAAGCAGTTGAGGTCATAACGCGTCCCTGGTATTCGGCGGCAACCAGCACTTTTGCTTGGCCATTTTCGTTTTGCAAGACAATTGGATTAATATGTTTTTTCAGAAAGGCAAAATCGGTTGCAAATCGTGCGGTTTGGTGATTTAAAGAATCGTTGCTTTGATCAACATCACAACCGGATACGAATGTTTGCAAAAAGAGAATGATCAATAACTGCAGTAATTTCATTAAAAGTCCCTTTCATTTCCGATGGTGCAATCAAATGGATTCAAAGTTTTTCAACAGTCGTTAAGCGTGTAGAATCTATAATATATTTTAAACGATCAGAAGCTCAAATCAATATTCGTGACTATTTTGGATAGGCAATGGCATGCCGCATCCGGATAATTTTGAAATTCAGATTTAAGGATGTAATAAATTTCGTAAAGATGGGCACAAATGCAACTTTTTCAGGACAAAAGTATGAAAATACTTGAATCACTGCGTTATTTAATGGAGAGAAATCAGGAACCGGCTAGTTCTTCAAGAATGAGATCGACAATTTTTTGGCTCGCACCAGCCCGCGAAGAAACGAATTTTTCCGCTGAATGCGATAGTTTTTCAAGCTGCTCGGTGTTGTTGAACCATGAAACCAGGTACTCTGATAATTCATCACCATTTTTAATGATAAAGCCGCATTGGCTATCGACCATTTCGATGGCTTCGGCGCTATTTCGCATGCGAGGACCAAAAGTCACGGGTATTTTGTGCGCTGCGGCTTCAATGACGCTATGCACACCCGGCCCAAAACTGCCCCCGACATACGCGACTTGCCCGGCACAATAAATGTTGGCAAGTATCCCCATTTTGTCAATCAACAGCGCATCAACGCCGCTGTTTGACGGAATAAAGTTTGACATTTTTACACAATTAATTCCTGCAGAGGCGCATTTTTTTAGCGCCCCGTCAATGTGGTCATCGGTGAGCTCATGGGGTGCAAAAATCAACTTTAAGGCTGCAACCTGTTGTTTGGCTTTTTGGTATGCATGGATGATAATTTCTTCGTCTTCGGGCCAGGTGCTGCCGGCAATAAATATGCGTTCGTGGCTTAAAAAAGAGGCTGGCAGCAGCTCCTCAACCGGTGTTTCCGTCGCCCGGGCAACGACTTGATCAAATCGCGTGTCACCGGTGATAGTTATTTTCTGGCTGCGGTTGAGAAATTTTTTCATCCCAGAATGTGCGGTTTCACTAATAATGCAAACATGGTCAAAACATGCGAAAAGCAATCGATTGAAATGACGCATGACCGGTTTATGACGGAGTGAACCCTCGTGCACCGAGGCATCGATTAACATGCTGACAATGCCTCTTCGATGCGCTTGCCAAAGTAAATTGGGCCAGATATCATGCCGTGTTATTAAAAGAAAATCAGGTGAGAGAAGGTTCAAAAATTTACGAACAGCAAACGGGCTGTCAAATGGCAAATAGGTTGTAATATCTACATCGGAATTGTTTTTGATGTTTTCATAAACGGATGGTGAAAATAAGCTGAGAATGATACACGCATTGGGGATTTTTTTCTTTATCAATTTGACAACGGGCCGGGCTTGTTCGTATTCTCCCATGGAAGCGGCGTGTATGAGAAAACTGACATCAGTCTGGGAATCGTTTTTCAACTGTGCTTTTAATTGGGAGAATAAATGGGCACGGCCCTTGATTCCCCGTGATATTTTTTTATTAAATAATCCAGATAGGCGGAACGCAATATAGAGCAGAGGAACAAAAATAATGTTGTATAGAATGAGGGCTGATTTCATGCAAGCGCGTTTCTGGTGCGAGAACTCCCGTTAATGGTTTTCAATGGTGCTTAAAAATTCTGCCTTTTGATAATCTTTCCCGAGAATGACCGAAACATCCACTTTACTGCCAGCCTTGGTTTGATAGGCCACCGAGGTCGCCGGTAATCCAAGAAGTTCAGCAACTTTTAATCCGTATAAGCGGTTTTGTGATTTGCGGTCAAAGATTATCGTTTGTGGCATATCGAAATTATCAAAGTTCCCAACTTCAGTTGATTTGTAACCTGCATTTTCCAGACGCGTGGCAAATTTTGCGGCAACCCCTGAAACTCCGCACCCGTTTAGGACCTCAAATGAAATGACATGTTCGATATTTCGGGTAATAACAGGCTCGGAAACGCTGATAATTTGTTCGCCTTCGGTGCCCATGTGTTTCATGACGAAGGAAGCGATCAAAACGACGTTAAATAAACCTAAGACCCACAAACCAAGCCCCATCAGAGTTTCATACATCTTGCCATTCTTCCCGTTATTGCGGGTCTGTGGGCGGCTTTTTTTGTTCGTAGTTCGTTTTGCCATCGATTTATTTTTATTCAAATGTTCCTCCGTGGAAATCCTGTAATCTCTCGCGTTCATCCAGATTGGCGAAATAAAAAACCAGGCCGGGTTTTAGTCGAATAGCCGGTTTTGCCGATTGCTAAAAGGGCTTAAATAATATTCGTGCCGTGGGTAGCTGGAAATTCCAAGCTCTATTTTCATTTTGTCCGTGGGTTTATATTCCAGAGAGGCGCCGGATAAAAATAAACCACTCTGCAGCGCACTTTGAACTCCCGAAGATTGCAGCGGGTTGTGTGCCATTCCCCATTGCAACTGCAACTTTAACGGTATATTAAAATCATAGCGCAAAGTGTTTAAATATATGCCTTGTGACAAACTGTTGCCACCGACGGTTCCGTAGCTCATTTGGTAACTCTGCGTCATGTGCAGTCGATTTGGGTCAATTCCGAGTAGGCCGGATAAACCGCCCGCCTTTTTGTTGCCATCAATGAGCAATGATGAAAAATTAACTTTATCTTTCTCGCTGGGTTTATATTGGGCAGAGAGTTGCTGCGAGGTGAATATTAAAAAACAGATTAAAAAAAACACGAGGCGTTTCATTTAAACCTCCATCATAAGTACAAAAAAAACATTCTCTACGCGGCAGCGATTTTACAATAAAATTAAGTGCCGTAAAGTACTAAAATGAAAAAACATTGTCAAACACTATTTCAGATCGGCAGGCATAGAAATAAATTCAAATAGATTGTGGGATAGGATAAAGTTTTCCCGGTCTCAATGCTGCATTATGATTCAAATATCGCTATTTAGCGCTGATTAAAAAATATCTTGACATTGTGTTCACCATACGTTATTTTGTTGGTGAACAAAAAATCACATTGTTGTTTGCACGTTTCAGAATATTTCGGAGATAAAAATGAAAAAACTCACCGAAAAACAAAAAACGATTCTCAGCAAGATTGCGGATAATGTAAAAAGTATTGGGTATCCGCCAACAATGCAAGAATTGGCCGATGATTTGGGCGTAAAATCAAAAAATGCAATTTTCAAACACCTGGAAGCGCTGGAGAAAAAAGGTTACATCAAACGTTCTGCTGGAGGGGCTCGTGGAATTACAATTCTCGATAGCCTGGGAATGATGGACACGCAGGATGGAAGTACACAAATTGCAGTCGTCGGGCAGGTGGCTGCCGGTTCCCCAATTTTGGCCGAGCAGAATGTGGAGCGCTATATTTCAGTACCCGATTACCTCACAAATAATCCGGGCACATATTACGCTCTACGTGTACAGGGAGACAGCATGGTTGATGCCGGGATTATGGAAGATGATCTTGTCATCGTCCGCTCGACAAATCATGCTGACCATGGCGATATCGTTGTTGCTTTGAACCAGGAAGACGCAACTGTGAAACGTTTTATTTCCCGCGGTGTTGACAAGTTTCTTAAGCCGGAAAATCCGCGCTATAACAATATTCCACTTTCCTATGATTGGTCAATTCAGGGTAAAGTTGTCGCCTTGATTCGTGAGCATTTATAGTAAACTCACTTTTTTAAGTGCTGCAATCGATATCGATTTGTTTAAATTTGGCTTTGCCTGGTGAAATGCCTGCCCAGAATTTTTTCAAAAAAGGGGGTGAGAATTCACCCCCAAAGTGTTACTTCAACAGTACCATTTTTTTAACATCGGTAAATTTTCCAGCTTCCAATTTGTAAAAATATTCACCGGAACTTACGGATATTCCCTTCTCATTTTTGCCATCCCAGACTGAATTATATTGACCCGCAGCTTGTTTTTTCCCTCGAATTAAAGTACGAACCAAGGCTCCTTTTATGTTGTATATTCTCAGCGTTACCTCAGCAGGATTTGGCAGATTGAACTGAATGATGGTTTTGGGATTAAATGGATTTGGATAGTTTTGCTCAAGTGAAAATGTCTGCAATATTGCCGAATCATCACCCTCATCCACAGCGCTGATTTTCGATTCTTTAAAGAAATTTTCCAGCATGTATTCAACATTGTTTCTCAACTGGACGTGGTTGAACCGATATGGCCGCCCGCTGATAAAAACAAATTGGCCGCCATCGGCATTATAGGCGCCGCCTGAACTTGGTTTTCGCCAAACCCCGAGACCCCGATGCCCGCTAAATGACACCGTTTCACGGAACAGAAGTTTGCTTTCGTTCGTCGTCAGGGTAGGACTAAAAACAGATATCCAGGTTTGTACTCCAATGATGGTCATGGATTGTAGCCCGTTCCACGCCGTAGTGCAATTATTAATAGCAAAAATATTAGGTCGACTTGATTTTTCCTTCCAGGTGATTCCCAAATATTCTGCTAAATCTGGAGTAATAAATTGATCTCCCATTCGGGCTAAAAGGATGACATTACCACCGAGTGCCAAATAGGGAAGAATAGGTGTATCGTGCCAGGAATCGAGATCACCACCAAAATTATTTCCTACCCAAATAACCGTGGAATATTGAAAGAGAATATCGCTCGGAACAGCGCCGTGGCCGATTGGCTGCTGCATGTAACTCGGATATCCCGATTCGGGTTCATCAAAACAATCCCAGAATGTGATTGGGAAATCACCAGAAAAAGCATTATCAATATAAGCTGATAAGATTTCTTCTCCATAAGGCTCCGCCCCCAGGGTCACGCCATTGACAAGCAGGATACCCCGCTCTAAAATTCGTGATTTTTTGTTTGACACACCGGGAGTTGGATATTTAAGAATTCTGATATTTCCACTGCCGTCGGGCAAACGTCCGATAGACACATCGATGGTTTGCTGCCCAAATTCAATCTGGTCGATAATGTGTGCTGTACTATCGATGACTTGTGTTAAAGCGAGTTGCTCGCCAAGCCCATTAAGTTGCAGGTCGAGGTGTAAAATCCCCTGCTCGGGATTATTATCTGCCCAAAGCAGTTTGAAATCGTGGGGCAAAATTGTCGATTTTTCAGGATCAAATGTCGGGATTTGGTACTTGGTCAGGTCTGCAAAATCGTCTGTCACATACAATCCAGCCAAGTCGACAGCAAAATCGTTGCTGTTATAAATTTCAATCCAATCATCGAATTGGCCATTTTCATCACTGTTAATTGAACTGTTTCTCGCCAGGATTTCATTGATAAAAAGCCCGGAAATACTTTGTGCTTTGTTGGCAAATCCCGGGCTACCGCCATCCGAAAAACTGGCACGCCAATTAGCAAAATAAAGATTTTCTAAATCGACATTACGCAACTCTAACGAGGGTCCGCCACCATTTGCTGCGGCAGGCCAATTTACCAATTGGTTATAATTAACTAAATCGACAACTTCTCCGGTAGAATTTTTGAGCGTGATGTTGGCCCAGCTGTCTGTCAGGCTTTCACCGCTCCACTCAAAAGTTTGATAACTATTGCTTTGGTATAAATCCCGGTTTTTGGTGATGACAATATATTCGCCGGCTGCGATTGCAGAGCCTAATGGAAATTCAAAATTGAAGCTCGCTGAAAGCGTGTAGCCGGTCAAATTGATTTCATTTGGTGAACTATTGTAGAGCTCAATGAACTCAAATTCTTGCCCATTTGCCGGATTGTAATGAACTTCGTTAATTATTACAGCCAGGTTTTCACGTGCATCGTAAAAATGGGCGCCCATATCTGCACGCGAGCCATCGGGATCATTTTCTGTCGCTGGGTCCCCCGCGTTGAATGCTGGTGACGATTGGCTCAGCCGAAAATCATTGGTTAACAGAGGATCGCTTAAAATATTCTCTGTGCCAGGCATCTCTTCTCTATCTGATAAAGAATATGAAATTGCAATAGTCGAAAGCTTATCAACAAAAATAGATGCTTTGGTTGAACGTGCAAGAATACTATTGACAACATCTGCATTGCCGCCGCCCTCGCCAATTTTTTTTTCAAATACAGCGATGCCATAGACATTGCCATAAAATGTATTTCTGTCAATCAGCGCGTAGGAAGATTCGTCCTTGATGCCAATGCCCTGACCGCAATTGACGATGACGTTGTTTTTAACGATCGCTGTGGATGCTTGCCCGACGGATATTCCTTTATCCGTGCAGTTGTAGATCAAATTATTTTCGATTAAGATATTTTTGCAGGTTTCACCGAGGTCGATACCATCGCTGTTCGTGCCCGCAAAATTATAGATCCGGTTTCCTCGAATAATTCCAGACTCGATTTGATCGTAATCGACAGCATCCGTATCAAAGGATTGGTGCCCCCGAAGATCGCAATTTTCAACCAAAGCTGAACTCGCATATCTCACATTAATAAGATCTGAAGTCTTATCGGAAAACAGGGTACTGTTCCGCACAGATACGCTGCCATATTGAACAAATACTGGAAATGCAGCGTCGAGAATTTCAACATTGTCAAGGGATAATCTGGATTTGTAGGCCGAAATAGCGCCGATAAAACGGGATGCATCATTCCCTTTTGATGCTCCTTTTATCCGCACCCACGATACTTCCGATGAATCACTGGCGCTATCAAAACACAGCGCACCCCATTGGTTAACGCCCGATTGCGTATTGGATTTAATGGTAATCGGTGCGTCTGCTGACCCTCGAATAACGGCTTTACCTTTAATATAAATGCTCGCATTTTCAGGCATGTGGATTTCGACGCCGGGCTGAACTGTCAAGGTTACGCCGGAATTTACTGTCACGTCTCCTGTAGCTAAATACGGAGAATCGGCTACATTCAGGAGGGTATTTGTTGTGATATTCGCCGCTAAAAAGCTCGCGTCCATTTTCTCGAATACGGCTGTTAAATTAGCATCTCCATTTAAAACGAGGGATAGGGAATCATTGGTGCTGCTTGTCGGGCCCTGCCATTTGGCAAAACGATACCCGATAGCAGGGACGGCTTTAATTGCAATTGGGACACCTCTGAAATATGTAGCTGCTTTATTTAGTGGCATTGTAACTGAATTGATAATTATTTTTCCAGTATTCGCAGCAGATGTGCTCAGCTGTAGCTGCAACGTCCCACTTAAATTAAAAAAATCAACGATTTGTTGCGTCTGGATATTCTGCCTGCGAGCGGCAAAATCGCGCAATATGGCTGAATGACTATTCCATTGTGCGATGTTTACAATTGGACCGTTGCCATGAATGGGACCAGTGAATTCATCCCAGCGGTCGATGTGCCGGACCATCTCGGTGCTGATTTGTGTTTTCAGGCTGTCGGTAATCTGCACAACACGGTTTTTCTCAAATGTCGTATTCAAATGGCTGGCAAATCGCTGGATGAATTCAGTCTTAAATCGGCTATTTTCGAGTAATTTACGAAATAAAAATGTAGCCCAATCCGGCTTGTGCAGACGATCTTGACGCATCCCCACTACCATTTCAAGCGTCGGATTATTGACATTCGAAGAAAAATCCCCCGATGGTGTACCAAATCCCCAATCCGAATCCAGGAATATCCAGCGCCATTTGCCGGTTTCTGCTCTTTCACGCCACCATTTAACGTTGGTATCAAGCCAGTTGATATTGTCACAATAGATCTCGGTAATCATGTAATTCAGGTATTCGTTGATGTCAATTTGCGATTCAATATAGCTATAATTGGCAGCGATGGTGAGGCTGTTATTGCGAATGAAGTCTAACAGTTGGTTATAGTTCTCAGCATCGCCTTCAATTTCAACGGGAACCTGGCTAAAATCATATTCGAGCAGGTCCAGATTATTGGGATCAACATTATGTAATGAAGCAAGATAATCGGCGTTAATTTTGTCGCGAATATTGTATATCCCCCAATATCTTCCATTGATAAAAGTCGATGCCGGCCGGTAAGCTTGTAAATCCAAATCCATCCTGTTGATAACGATGCTGTGCTGCAATGCATCGCGGAAAAGCGTAAGTCTGTTATCCGGGCTGCCGGAGTTTCTTAAATACAACGCTTTAAAATTTTCCAGTTCACGGCTTGGGAAAACGGGATAATTAATTTCTTCCGGGCCAAAGCGATCGCGGAAATAAAAAGTAAGCGGTTTTTGCGGGTAATAAAAAGATGCCTGGCCGGAAAGTCTTAATCCGGCGTCAATTTTAAATCCGAAATCCTTGTTCGGTTCAAAGAATTCCACGCTGATGGGGATTTCGCGGTCTTTCAATAAATTTGGGTAAATCCCTTTTTCAGCACCAAACATGACCTCGGGAAAAACACCGATGGAAAGCGTTGCCATTGATGGGTTTTCATTGATGAAATAAGTCTTGGTCGTTATGCGGCTGGGCAGTTTATCACCATCAAAAACGCGGGCACGTACTACTTTTGTTGATCCAATAAAAAAAGGCAAGCTGTATTTATCAGAAGCGCTGGTTGGGCGTGAACCGTCAAGCGTGTAATGAATGTCTGCTGTCACCGATGGCGCAGAAAGCATTACAGTTTTACCACCAATGTAAAATTGGCTTTCATCGATAAATTCAGCCGGTTCTGCAACTTCTGTATTTAATGTTCCTGGTGTGGTGTTGGCGGCTTCGGGTGTTGGCTCGCCAAAAAAATACCAGGTCGGTCCGCCATCCGGTTTTCTGCCAAAGGAGACATCGGTGTGCTGTAAATTATATTCAAGCGCATCGACTTGCGTGGTATCCCGGTCAAAGAGGCCGATGGATTCGCCGGCGCGGCTGAGTCTGAAATTTAAGTGGTAATATTGTGTCGTATAGTTGGCAAAAGGCTCTGCATCGCGCACATAGTTGTTGCCAGGTTGGTCGTCCATTCCATCCGCCCAAAATAAAACAAAACCGTGCGCAGGAATGATTGTCCCACCCGGTACTTTCCATTTTGTTGGGTTATTCAAATCATCTGTGATGAAATATCCTTCGATATTTACCGGGTAATTTTCATCGTTGTAAAGTTCGAGCCAGTCGGAATAATCGTCAAAATCAAGAATATCAGGATTGGTAATAACATTCGAGGCAAGAAATTCGTTGATATAAATTTTTTGCGCTTGCAGGCCCTTGTTTAAGAAAAATAATACGGCGAACATGGCTGTAATTGCAATTATATTCCTGCGAATCCGCATGGCTGACTTAAAGTACATATTCCCTGCCTCGATACGATTAATTGATGAATATCTTATTCAAAAGTGCTGAAAATTCAATTGAAGTGAAAGGTCGAAATGCTATATTTAGCGCTATGGATTAGACTCAGTTTAAAATAGAAGGTTCAATTTTGATTTGCAATAAACAAAATAATTCATCCCTTTAATTTGGATTAAGCGGATTCAGCACTATAATATTTATTTCATTACCTGGAATGTTTATATTTATAATATTCTTGCACATCGTACCCCTTAAATAAAGGAAAATCATGCTGAAAATTTCCAAAATTAGTGCTTTAATTTTCTTTTTTTCATGCAGCCTGGCCGCGCAAAACAAGCAAAAAATCATTTTTGATTGTGATATTGGCGGTGCCATCGATGATGCTTACGCAATCGCCCTGCTGTTGTGCAGCCCTGAATTTGAAATTCTTGGCATTATCACGGATTATGGTGATACCGGGAAACGCGCCCAGGTCGCCTGCCGATTGCTTTATGAAACCGGCCGCGACGATATCCCGGTTATCGTTGGTCGCGAAACGGGGAGTGATTATGATAATCAATTTCGGTGGGCAGATGGATTTAATAAAATATCGCCCCAGAAAATTAGCGCGGCTGATTTTATTATCGAAAACCTGAAAAAGTACCCGGGTGAAATTATATTATTCACCGTTGGCCCTGTTCCAAATATCGCCGATGTTTTGCAAAAAGATCCGGACGTGCTCAAGCTGGCAAAACGCGTTGTTTCTATGTTTGGTTCTTTTTACATGGGCTATGATGGCGGTTCAAAACCGGATGCGGAATGGAATGTCCAGGTCGATGTAGCATCTTCAAAAATGTTGGTCGCAAGTGGTGCCAGGTTAACTTTCGCCGGGCTTGACATTACTACATTTGTCAGGTTTAATCAGAGCCAACTCTTAAGATTGCTTATGCGGCAATCGCCGTTAACAAATTCTTTGAGCAGCTTGTACTCTTTGTGGCAATTCGAAGATTATGCGGAACCGGATCCTGCTTTGTTTGATGTAGTGGCCGTTGGCATGGTTCTCTGGCCGGAGTTGTTTGAAACGAAAAGTGTGCACGTCTCAGTGCAAGATGATGGATTTACTGTGGTTGATGAAGAACGCGCACCAAACGCAGAAATCGGTGTAAAAATCAATGAAAATGTGTTTATTGAACGGGTCATGGAAAGGCTGATAAAGCAAAATCTTGGACGCAATTAATGGAAATAAAATGAAAATTACGGTGGTGGGCAGTTCAAATACGGACATGATTATTCGCGTCCCGCGTATTCCACTGCCCGGAGAAACGATTCTCGGAGGCCAATTTTCGATGGCTGCCGGCGGCAAGGGAGCGAATCAGGCAGTGGCTGCGGCGCGGGCTGGAGGGGATGTCATATTTATTGCACGCGTTGGCAACGATTTGTTCGGCAACCAGGCACTTACCGGATTTGAGGCTGAGGGAATTGATATCAGCTACGTCGCGCGGGATCAAAACCTGCCGTCGGGTGTGGCTGAAATTTTCGTTGCAGAAAATGGCGAGAACAGCATTGCGGTTGCATCAGGCGCAAATGCAAATTTGCGACCTGCAGATATTCAACAGGCAGAAGCTGCAATTGCAGATGTGGGGGTTTTAGTTCTGCAATTGGAATCTCCTCTTCGTACTGTTGAAAAGGCCGTTGAGATCGCTGTGAAAAATGGAGTCCCGGTTATTTTAAATCCAGCTCCTGCACAAACTTTAAGTGAAAAATTATTAAATCAAATTTCATTCATAACACCCAATGAATCCGAAGCACAGCAGCTAACAGGAATACCCGTCGTGGATGCAGAAAGTGCCATGCGTGCCGCCAACTATTTACACAAGCAGGGTGTGGAAAACGTCATTATTACAATGGGGGCGACCGGTGCCTACGTTTCGTCTACAGAGTTTAAAAGCCTGGTGCCGGCATTTCAGGTGAATTCCGTTGACTCAACAGCAGCCGGCGATGTTTTCAATGGCACACTCGCAGTAGCGTTGCTCGAGGGCCGGGGATTGCTTGAAGCGGTCCGTTTTGCGAGCGCAGCAGCAGCTCTATCCGTAACACGCCCGGGCGCGCAGCCGTCAGCGCCAACACGCCATGAAATTATGCAACTTTTAGCCAAAACTTGATATCCCCGGCAAATGTCTGGTCACTGGAGGATGAAGATTTGAGTATTTCTGCAAACTTATCATCCTCAAATAATATATCTCCCGGGCATAATCATACGCCTGAAAAGTATCGTGTGTGAGTACGTAAAATGGCAAAGACGTTTTTCGATGGTTCGCTCATACACCGGCTAAAAAAATCTATTGACAAAGGCGATAAGAATTCTATATTTGTAATCATTACAAATTTATATAATGTTCTTTTTTGAATTTTATTTAGCAGCAGCATCCGAAGAAAAAGCTGTATCCGTTTGTTGAAAAGTTCTAACACTTCTGTTTGTCCAGGAACGAGGAATTGATTATGAAAAAACTACGTATCTCAATCGAAAATGTTAAAAATTTGCTCGAAGCAAAAGGGGTGAAACCATCCTTTCAACGAATCAGTGTTTTGAAGTATTTGTTACAGGAAAACAATCATCCTTCTGTCGATACGATTTATAAAAACCTTGTGTCGCAAATTCCTACACTCTCCCGGACAACGGTTTATAATACGTTAAAATTACTAAGTGAAAAAGAGGTCATCTCTACACTTTCTATCAGCAATACCGACTTACGTTTTGACTTTGTCGGCGAACCCCACGACCATTTTCAATGCAACACATGCGGCAAAATATATGATATTTACGAGATATCTGATTTCTCTGAACTGAAAACAGTTGATGGGCATCAAGTACAGGAAATGCAGTTGCATTTAAAAGGGACGTGCAACCGGTGCCTCGAAAGCCTGAATTGAGGAACCTGAAATTTTAGGATTAATCAATCTGGAAGCAGATCATGGGACTGCGATTCTTTTTTTTAAAATCTAATAAACTCAATTTTTAACTCTAAAAATAGGTAATTAAAATTATGTTGTCTGACAAAATGAGCAAAAATTTAAATGAACATATCGTCTATGAATTGTACTCCGGACATTTGTATTTATCAATGGCCGCTGCCTGTGCCTCGATGAATTTGGATGGTTTTTCTAATTTCTTTATCGTGCAGGAACAGGAAGAGCGCTATCATGCGATGCGGTTTTTCCACTATATCAATGACAAAGGTGGTGATGTAAAAATAACCGGCCTTGACCATCCGGAAACCGAGTTTAAAAACATAGAGGAAATTCTGGAAAAATCGCTGCACCACGAGCAGGAAGTAACGCGCCGAATAAATTTGTTGATGGCACAGGCTAAGGATGAAAATGATTTTGCCACACAAGATTTCTTGCAGTGGTTTGTGCGGGAGCAGGTTGAAGAGGAAGCAACTCTCGATACATTATTAAACAAAGTAAAACTTGTCAATGGGGAAGGACAGGGAATCTTAATGCTGGATGATCAGGTTGGTCAACGCCAGTTTACACCCCCGGCGGAGTCTGAGTAATTCAGAATACATCAATTCTAATTATATTAAAACACAAAAAGTAATGATATTCTGAAATGAGTGTTCTCATTGGAAAACCAGCCTTGATTTTATTGCAAAAGCTGTCTAAGGTGATAAATTAATCGAAAATTTTACTTTATTCGCATTACAAAGGCAGTTACATTGTATTGATTTTCCATCCGATGAATTTTACTGTTCTCTGCCCGCCTGAATTGTATGCATTTAATGAAAACCTGGAAGAATACCGGAACGCGGTGTGGAAGTATTTGTAGCAAGTATTGAAACACATCATGTGCATTCAGTCTGGGTTCGCAACCCCAAAAAAAGAAGGTTGTATTAAGGGAGTACGCTATCCGCTCATTGCTGATGTTAGCTGTACAAATCTAAACATTTTATTAAAGGAGTAATCAATATGAGTAAAAATGGTGATTGCCCGGTAACGGGTAAGACTCATGAACACGCTGCCGGTAAAGGCACGTCGAACCGTGACTGGTGGCCGAACCAGCTGAACCTCCGGATTCTTCATCAGAATTCCAATATGAGTAATCCAATGGGCGAGAAGTTTAACTATGCTGAAGAATTTAAGAAACTCGATCTGCAAGCTCTGAAGAAAGAACTCTATGCGCTGATGACTGACTCGCAGGATTGGTGGCCAGCCGATTACGGACATTACGGTGGACTTTTTATCCGGATGGCATGGCACAGTGCAGGTACTTATCGAATCGGCGATGGCCGTGGAGGCGCGGGATCAGGCACGCAACGCTTTGCGCCTCTGAACAGTTGGCCGGACAATGCGAATCTTGACAAAGCACGCCGTCTGCTCTGGCCAATCAAACAAAAATACGGCAAGCAAATTTCATGGGCCGACCTGATGATCCTTGCCGGCAACTGCGCCCTGGAATCGATGGGCTTTAAAACTTTCGGATTTGCCGGTGGACGCGAGGACGTTTGGGAACCGGAAGAGGACATCTACTGGGGAACCGAGAGCGAGTGGCTTGGTGACAAGCGTTACTCCGGCGATCGCGACCTTGAAAATCCTCTTGCTGCAGTGCAAATGGGATTGATCTATGTTAATCCGGAAGGACCCAACGGCGAGCCAAGTGCGCTCAAGTCAGGTCAGGATATCCGTGAAACCTTCGCGCGCATGGCCATGAACGATGAAGAAACCGTTGCACTCGTTGCCGGTGGACACACTTTCGGTAAAACACACGGTGCTGGCGACGCAGCGCATGTTGGGCCCGAGCCCGAGGCTGCCGGTATTGAAGAACAGGGTCTTGGCTGGAAAAGCAGTTATGGCAGTGGCAAGGGAGATGACACCATCACCAGCGGTATCGAAGGCGCCTGGACTCCGAATCCGATAAAATGGGACAATGGTTATTTCGACATGCTATTCGGCTATGATTGGGATGTTGTGAAAAGCCCTGCAGGCGCCTGGCAGTGGGTCCCGGTCAATCCGGATAAAAAGGACCTCGCACCGGCCGCCCATGATCCCTCGAAACGAGAAATTACCATCATGACCACGGCGGATATGGCAATGCGTATGGATCCGATTTATGGACCGATTTCAAAGCGGTTTCACAAGAACCCGCAAGAGTTTGCGGATGCTTTCGCTCGTGCATGGTTCAAACTGACCCACCGCGATATGGGCCCCCGCTCACTTTATCTGGGTACAGAAGTTCCGGCAGAGGAATTGGTCTGGCAAGATCCATTGCCCGCAGTCGACCATAAGCTGATCGATGCGCAAGATATTGCAAACCTCAAGGGAAAGATACGTGCTTCGAAACTGTCAGTCTCCCAACTGGTTTCGACGGCTTGGGCGTCGGCGTCTACGTTCCGCGGCTCGGATAAACGCGGCGGTGCGAACGGTGCGCGAATTCGTCTTGCACCACAAAATGAATGGGAAGTCAACCAGCCGGCGCAACTGAAAACTGTTCTGCAAATCCTTGAGGGAATCCAAAAAGAGTTTAACAGCGCGCAGTCTGGCGGGAAAAAGGTTTCGCTGGCTGACTTGATTGTTTTGGGTGGATGCGCCGGCGTTGAGAAAGCGGCGAAAGATGCGGGACAAGATGTGGTTATTCCCTTCACACCAGGACGCACGGATGCGTCGCAGGAGCAAACAGATGTGGAGTCATTTGCTGTCCTTGAACCGGCTGCAGATGGATTCCGCAACTACCTCAAAGCCAAATACTCTGTATCGGCGGAAGAACTGCTGCTTGACCGGGCGCAACTGCTGACGCTGACCGCCCCGGAAATGACGGTTCTCGTAGGCGGTATGCGCGTCTTGAATACCAACTTCGGACAGTCTCAGCACGGTGTCTTCACCAAACGGCCTGAGACACTTACGAATGACTTCTTTGTTAATCTGCTCGATATGGGCACAACATGGAAGCCAACGGCAGAAGACGAAGATGTGTTTGAGGGCCGCGATAGCGCGAGTCAGAAACTCAAGTGGACCGCCAGCCGTGTTGACCTCATCTTCGGCTCGAATTCGCAACTGCGGGCCCTGGCAGAAGTTTACGGATGTCAGGACTCCCAGGAAAAATTCGTGCACGACTTTGTCGTAGTATGGAATAAAGTAATGAACCTTGACCGCTTTGACCTCGCATAATCATAGCCTGAGCGCCCTCAATATCTTTTGACGGACTGGTCTATTGACGGTCAGCTAAAAAACGGTTCAGCGGATGGTGTTACGCCGCTGAACCGGGATGTTCACAAAAAGTTGGTTAGCGAAATGTGCAAGAATCGCTATGGATCGTAGCTGCTTTACAAATTACATATGAACTTGACCAGGTTTGGACTGCTGACTGGCACAGTGGGGAATTAGGTTTACAAAAAGTCAGGATGGATTAAAAGAATATTTTGGTTAAGCTGGACTTTTCTTCAAATAAAAAAGTCTCCGTAGTTTCTATGGAGACTTTTTTTATTTGAATTGAGATAAATTAGTGTGCATCTAACGGTGTAATATCATAAGATTCGATGCGAAAATTAGGCGCATAACCCAAAACCACAAGACGGTTCTGCAAAAACGCAAACCGGCTCACACCGTCCAACAACGCAAATCGTTGTAAAAACTCACCCGCGACATTATAAGTCTCCAACCATTGTGGCGCCTTCCCCATTTCGGATGAAACCAGCGCCCAGAGCAGGCCATCATGCCACTCCACTTCGAAAATAACTTTCTGGTAGCCAACTTGTGTAATTTCTTTATCTTTGCGTGTAACTATCGGTTCAGCAACTTGAAAATTAGGAACGATTTCCAGTGCGGTTAAAGGTTTGCCAACCGTGTTGTAAAAAAACAATTTGTAGGGTGATTTGTAAGCGAGGCAAATGAGATCGTTACTGCGATCGATGGCTAAAATACTATGCAGCATGAATCTGGCTTCTGTACTATCCTGAATAGCGTGCGGGGCAAAGCGTGATTTCAGTACACCGTCCGCATCAACGCGTGACAAAAGCCAGGGTAAATTTCCTGTGTGATGCATAAGAAAATCGCCATTTTCAAAAATGTCGATATCTCTGGCATTGAACGGGGCTGTAAAGTGGGATTGTTCAACCCCATTCAGGTTCCAGCTTGCAACGAGTCCAGCTCTGTCGATGGCATAAATTTCTTCATCTTTAATTGCCAAATCGATTGGTGCATCGATTTTTACGCCGTTTCTGAGCTGCATCGGCCACATCTTTACGACTTTTAGCTCCGGTGAAAGGATGAGTATTTCGTGGTTGCGGCGATGATAGGTGGCCAGAAAATCACCCCCTGCTCGCAAGAAATACAAGTCATTGAGTTGTACGATATCTTGTTCGGCGCGCAAGCTTTCATATTTGAATTTTGAGACTAATTTTCGTTGTTTCTCCCGTACATTCAACCATTTTGATTGCGGCATCACCAGTTTTACAGCTTCAGGAGGGTAGGATGTGACTGTTGTTATGGCCCGGGCTTCCGGTCGAAAATTTTCAATGATAAAATCAGGTAAAAATCGAGCCACCGGTCGTACGATCGGAAGCGGGGAGTAACGTAAAAATAACAAAAACAGAACGACGGGATAGAGAATTATACGCAGATATACTTTCATAATTCTTTCTGATTAAATAATTGGATTTGTGGATGTACCAAGATTGACGTGGACTCAGCCTTTGTCAGAGCGAATTTCTTCCTGTGTCACAACCCAGGTTTCATACAAGGAGACAGCCATCGCGACGATGAGCGCCAAATAACTCACAAGAACGATAAAAACAGGAATTACTGAGCCTGAGAAATACTGCATCATAATTCGCAGGATTTGCGCTGGGACGGGCAAGGCGCCGATAGCGATCACAGTCGAGGCGATTACTGTGATGAGATAAACTTTGACATGATCTTTAACTCCACCAAACCAGCCAATAACATAGAGCAAAAGCCAGGCTGTGAGCGCCATGTAAAATGCCGGATCCGGAATCTGGTCGATCTTATCGAGAATCTGTGCAATATTTACATCGATGCCGATGGTGCTGGGATCAGTGACTGTTGTGGGATCTTGCATAGTAGGTTCCTTCTATCCCCAGGAATATTTTCTGGATTGGATCTGCATGTAATTATAAGGCAAAATTCTTTGCAATTGGGAAACCAGTCGGGTTTGGAAAATTGAAATTATATCTCTTTACTCAGTTTTATTTCGCTTTAATTAGTGGTAATGAAAAGAAAATTCAAGTAAAAGTCAATTGAAAACAAAAACTTGTTGCCTTCTGATTTGTTTTCACAACGGAGTCAAATTGTTGAAAAAAACAACGTGCCTTTATGAAATATGCGATTGAAATTTGGGACTTGTTTTGTTATTATTGAGTAACATTTTTAACGGAGGGTTGTGTGATTATGTTCCAAAAGGTAAGAGATAAAATATCTTCCCGCCTAAACAAGGGAAAAGACAGCATTGAGCCATATCTGGGCAAAGGGAAGGATATTTATAAACGCTACGAAAAATTTTATCCGGTTCTCTTTTTTCTTGCTGGGTTTCTCTATGACAGCTTAACATTAAGCATAGGAAATACAGCCGATCATTTTATCCTTTTGGGCAATATTATCATTGCCGGGGCAATGATTTTGTTGATAGGTTTGATTGAAACCGATCAGATAAGTAACGAAAAAATAGTGCAATTCAAAAAGTGGTACCCCAATATTTTGCAGTTTTTACTCGGCGGCTTGTTTTCCGCCTACGTCGTTTTTTATTTTAAAAGTGCAGCGATCAGCAAGTCACTCATCTTTGTAAGTTTTCTGATAATTTTATTGCTTTTAAATGAGTTCTTTCACCACAAAATGGCAAATATTACCTTTTTGTGCACGCTCTATTTTTTCGCAACATTTGCTTTTCTTACTTTTTTCCTGCCTATTCTCACCCACAAACTGGACAGCGCAACATTTTTTTCCAGCGGTGTCATTGGTTTTGTTATAACAGCCGGTCTTGTCACCGCCATCTATCGGCAGATTTTTAAAAATGATCCAAAGGTGATTTTTAAAAAAGCCTCGCCCCCGGTTCTTGTTTTTGGAATAATGAGTTTCTTTTATATGGCAAACTGGATTCCACCCGTGCCGCTTTCGATGAAAGATGGTGGAATTTACCATTATGTGAAAAAGGAAAGTGTGAATAATGCTTATACTGTAAAATATTATCGGGATTGGTACTTCAAGTTTTGGGATGATAGCGACAACATATATCCATGGGTGAACGGTGATACGGTTTATTGTTATGCCTCTGTTTTTGCTCCAATCGATTGGGAAGCGACAGTTTTTTATCAATGGTATAAATATGAAAATAGCGCAGAAAAATGGCAAAAACGAGATCGTTTGAGTTATAAAATTAGTGGTGGGCGCAAAGGCGGATACCGCGGTTACACTTACAAGAAGAATATTGAACGCGGCGAATGGCGGGTTGATATAGAGACGGAATTGGGGCAGGTTCTCGGCCGAATTGAATTTGAAATCATTGAAAATGGAGGCAAAAAGGGGAGAGAATTCAGTATGAAAAAATAAAGTGCTGAACGTTATTTATTCTATAAAAAAAGGTAACAGAATTCGCTCTGTTACCTTTTTAAGTTTTAACTCTGCCGTGTAAATCCAATCGGATACACGATAATAACTTCCCCTTTCGATATTGGGGCATATTTGAAACGCTTTATGGTGTTGACAATTTCTTTTTCAAAATTGGGATTGCCAAAGTTTGATGACAGTACAGATACGTCTGAAACTTTTCCAGTGGGAGATATGACAACCTCGAGACGCATCAGGCCGCCAAAATTGGGGTCTTGTTTTAAATATCGATTGTAGATAAATCGCAAGCGACCCATGTTTGCCTGAATAACATCCAATAGTGAGCCTTCTGTTCGCGCGCCGCGCGCCTCGGCTGATCCTTTCACACTCTCAACTCTGTCCAGTTTAACGAGGGGTTTCTTTTTCAGATCAACGCTGCCATCGATACCGTTGGTGTCACCGAGGAGGTCTTCAATTCCGCCGGAAGCGAGGGCGCCAAAAATATCATCATTATCCAAAATATCGCCATTGGTTTTCTTCGCACCTACGGTCAAACCCTGCGATCCGCTGACGGTGCTTAATTGGGCAGCGAGATTATTATTCAATAATTTTTCAGCGACGGACCCTGTTTTATTGGTGCTTGCACTACCGATCAACGCCATTAAACCGCCTGCAGGGGCGCGTCGTTTTTTTGTTTGGTTTGTGTTTTGTTGCTTGCGTGTCGGCTTTTTCGCCGGCTTTTTCTCATCTACGTTTTTATCTTCTTTTTCCTCTTCAGGGGTTTTGATGTCTTCAATTATCGGTTTTTCTTCGATTTTTGGTGGTTCAATTACAAACCGGGATATGCGTCGGATTACATCCTCAGCGCTTTGTTTCGGTTTGGGTGGCGGAACATAATCTTTCAGGCTGTATAAACCAACAGAGTTGAATAAAATCATTCCTGTGACCAAACCTTTGAACATAGCATCTTCTTTTAAGTGCATCCAGAAAACGCGACTCTTTTTAAAACCATAAAAATCGATTGGCCGCTGTACAGTTTTGGGAACTTTTTGTTCGATAAGAAAATCGATGCGCGTCGTGCCAAAAAAGACGTAACCCATTTTTCCAGGTTTGATCGGCAGAAGATAGAGACCCTGCCGCACAGGAAGAAGTTCGTGCTCGATCAGATCACTCAACTTCAAACTGGATTGTTTTGTGCTGATTTCTCCCTGCACACCCGGAGGAATCTGCATCAGAAATTGGCCATTCTGAGCAATAAATAAAGTATGCCTGCCGGGGATTCCCGATCCGTTTATTCGCAGATCGTTGCGGTCATCACGCCCGATTGAAAAAACACTTTTATCGCGAACGTAATGGTGCCGGATTTCACCCTGTTGCTCTATTCGAAGATGTAAAACTCTATTTTGCTTTGACATATGAATTTTTATTCCACCTTATAAACGGCGAGCAGAATATCGCTATACCCGACTACACCGCAGGTTACCATTATCTTTTTCAAGATGCGAAACGGGATTTCTTTATCCCCTTGAATTGTCACCTGCCCCTTAAATCCGAAAGCGGCATTTTGCCGGCCTAAAGCTTCAGCAATTTGCTTTTTTTCCAGCAATCCGGCTTTCAGATTGGGGATTTCATTACTGTTGCTGTTGGCGACCAGTTCGGTTCTGGCGACGCGTTGGTCTTCCAGGACGATGAATTTATCCGTCACCACGATGACAGGGGTCTGCGAGGGCTGCTTTTGCGCCGTTGAATTCGGCAGCACTAAATCCTCGCGTATCGTCATAATCTGGTCAGCAGAAAAATTCTTTAAGAGGAAAACCAGTAATATTGTGAACATATCGATCATCGAGGTCAAGCGTAAACCTGGGGAACCTTTCGCTTTTTTTCGATGCCGTGCTCCGAGTGTAAATTTATTTCCACCTAAATTCAACATTTATAAATCCTATCCGGAAATGGAAACATTGGGGAATCCGTTGTCCCTGCATGTATCCATGACATGAACTATCGTTTCATACTTGATATTATCTGTGGGTTGTACGGTCACTTCCTCAGTATCAGGAAATAATTTTTTCAATTTTTTCAGTTCCTGCACCAATTGTTCAAACTGATAATCAGCCCCGTCTTTTTTAACCGCACCGCTTGTTCTTGGCGCTTTTATCCGAATCTGATTATCCTCGATGCGCAACATTATTAAAACCAATTTTTTATTATTGTTTTTATTTTGCTGCGGCGCCGCTGTGGCTGAAGGAAGATTGAGTTCCAAGACCGCGATTCGCACAAACTCAGCCGATAGCAACAGAAATGGGATGAGAACGAGAAACAGATTCATCACCGGAGTGATATTGACCTCGTCGTCGCCCCGGCGCCCTGCAGTAGATGATCGCTTGTAGTTCATTTATTTAATTCCTTGCTGTCACCATTCTGCGGTAAATTCTGGCGATGTTTTCATTAATATTGTCAATCAAAGCATTGGTTTTTTCCTGAATGTAGGAATAGCCAAGCAAGGCCGGGATAGCGGCAATCAGACCAAAAGCTGTCGTATTCATCGCGACCGCAATACCTTGAGAAAGCAAAGTGGCTTTTTCTGCTGCAGGTGCATTGGCAACCGCATCAAATGAAGTGATAAGTCCAAAAATAGTTCCCAGCAATCCAAGCAAGGTGGCGATGTTGGCAAACATACTTAAATATTGTGTTCGCTTTTCCAGCTTGGGGATCTCTGCCATGGCTGCGAGCTCAAGTGCATTCTGGATATCATTGGCACTCTTGCCGTATTCTTCAAGACCGGCACGGGTAATTTGCGGCAATGCAGCATCGGAAGAGTTGCAAATTCGAATAGCGTCATGCACATTGCCCCGCTGCAGTAAATCGATCATTTTATTGACGAATGCCGAAGTATCAATGCGATTTTTCACACTGATGAATAAAAATCTTTCAATAATAATAGCGATATTAATTATGAGCACACCAAGGATTGCAAACATAAATATACCGCCGCCGTCGAAAGCACGAATCGCGTTGTCAAACAAGGTACGACCTCCTTATAATCTTTCAAAAAAAATGTAATTTTTGCTAACTGGATTTTACTTAATGAACCAAAATAAATGGTGAAAAACTCATGAAAATTGCTGATCAAAACATCAATATTACCAAGGAATTGTACCGCGAAATTTTCGCTTTCCTTTTTGTGGGAAAAAATCTTTTTCCACGGGACGAAAGATGTCATCGAGAAAAGAACGATCGATCTTCAGGCCATCTACTCTTGGGTCACTTCCCGGCAGGATGAAAATAGCTTGGGGCTTTGATAGTCTTCCGACAACGTCTATTTGATCAAGCAAAATTTTAGAACGCTTCCCCGATTTCGTAATGTCAGGTTCCGGAAGATTTTCATAATTACCAGAGGGCTGTTGGGTAGCTTTGGGTTTTGGAGATTGTTTCTCCTGTTGCGTCTGTGCATTCCCTGCACCGACTGCAGCGCCCATGAGCAACAAAACCAACAACGTTTTGGCTGCAGTTTTCACGTTAAATACCTCGAATCATCATTCATTTTTGTGTGAATTTATGGCCTTCCTATGGCCGTAACGCTTGATTTTCTCAAAAGTCACTTGTCGTCTGACGGGTCGCCTGAGCCATACCGAGGACATTCTCAAGTGCTGCAAGACGTGTCCGGCTACGCGTTACCCAGTCATTTTGTATATTATTTTCTTCTCCGAGTTTTATATTCGATTGATAAAATTCCAGAGCTTTCAATTGAAATGGTTCTACTTTATTCCCTCTCAAAGTAGCTTCATAGGAAGCCATTTGCGTAGCATCTAATCCTGCAGGACGTTCTGATGACCACCAGAAATGTCCAAATTCTTCGAATGCCTCACCGAGTTTATGTAACGCTGCCGTTTTCCAGTCGGCGATTTGGTAAGTAGCCGCATCATTATAGGCTTTAACAATAACCTGCAGCGTCGATTCTTTTCGTTGTATATTTTTCTGCAACGGCTCGATGAGTTTGATTTTTAAATAATGTGTGAAATAGACTTCACCGAGCATAAATTGAGCCTGTGCTGCGTAAAATTCATCGAGAACCTGACCTGAATTTCGATTGCTTTGATAGTAGCGCAATACGGAATTAAATATATCTTTTGCCCGTTTGTAATCCTGGCGCCGAAATGCAGCGTCACCGGATTTGCACATAGCTTCAATGCGTTTTTCCGGATCATTCTTATAAGTTGCGGAATAGGACTCGAAAAGCTCACCTGCGCGTTCATGCTTGCCGAGATTTTCATAACAGACAGCGGCATTGTAGAGCGCGCTTGCAGCAAACTCAGAATGCGGCCGGATATTTACCAACTCGAGATAGTTTTCCGCAGCACGCCGGTAATCGGGCAGCGTTTCGGATAGCTGCGCTGCTTTCATCAAAGATTTATCCACTTGTTCTGAATCGGGAAAACGGTGGCGCAAATTTTCGAGCAGAATAATCGCCTTTCTAATGTTGCCGGTTTCTTCGTAACCGGTTGCCGATTGAATTATTGCTTTCTCGGCAACTTCAACGTTGTCAGACGTTGAGGCGATGACAGCCAACGCACGCGAGGCTAACTCAACATTGCCTTCTTCTTTCAGTCTTTCAGCAATTTTAAACTTGGCAGAAGCCACCATGTTCTTTGCTTTGTCAACATAATGCAGGGAATCCGGATAATCGCGTGTTATTCTGCGATACCAGCCCTCGGAAACCATGTAGTCACCATTTTTGTAGTAACTTTGGGCAATCATACTTATTGCTGCCAGGTTAAACGGCGATTCCTGGCCACGATTAACCACAAGTTTATAGGTTTCTGCGGCCAGTTTGTAATAGGATAACTCAAATAATGCTTCGCCGTATTTCATCATGACTTCGGGTAATTTTTCGTCTTTTTTCAGGTATCGGGCAAAGTCGTTGCACGAATGCAGCAAATCGGCATAAAAGCGATTGGGGATTTGTATTGTCTCGCTTTTTCCGGAACCGATAAAATCTCCGATATAAATAATGGATGAATCCGTTGGAATGACGCCCATGGCCTCCATCGAATTTATGGCTGAAATTACCCGGTTGTACCCGGCCATTGCGGCAAATTCGGATTCGGGATAATTCACAACAACTTTTTCGTAGGCTTGAAAAGCGCCGGCATAATCACCCAATTCATAAAAGCATTCAGCCTGGTAATATTGGACTTTCGCTGAATTTTCACCTTCAGGAAATTTTTCCAGATAAATCATGTAGCGGGCCAATGCCACTTTGTAATCCTTTTCGGACTTTAGTTCGCGTGCCCGCGCCTGGGCATCTGTGGCAAGGATGTATAAATTTTTACTTACGAGTTCCATGGCTTTATCATAAAATTCGCCCTCGGAAAATTTCTTCGACCAATCACTCCCGGGACCGTAGGTGGCAACCATCACGTCCCGCGCTTTGTCAGCCGCCACTTTATTAGCAGCGCGAATGTAGCCCTGAATTATTTTTTCCTGTGTTTCAGGTGCGCGTGGCGCAAATGGCCAAATTTTTAGCATGCGTTCGTAGGTATCAGCGGCTTCCTCAAAGAACGTGCGTTCTTCGTAAAGTTCCCCCAACCGGATAAAGATAGCTCCGCTATATTCTTTTTCTCCCATATCGATGAGGAATTTCTCAGCGGTTGCAGCTCCACCGATTTCTGCAAAACTTTCAGCGACGTAGCTGATCGCTTCTTCACGCAAGTCGCTGGCTTCACCACGCATACTGTCCGTGCTTGCCTCGGCAGCCCGGCTCAAGTCATCAATTAAAAATATAAAAGAGCTGATGGCTTTTTCGAACCTGTTGGTGTTGAAATAGGACCAGCCGAGCTTGTAAAGCGTCATGTTGAAAAAAGGCCCTTCATAGCTCAACAACAGATTGGCATAAATCGCCGCGGCTTCATCGTAATTGTGTTCTTCAAAATGAATTTCACCCAAACGAAACCGGGCTTCGTCTTTGTATTCGCTTTCGGGATAATCTTTCATCAGACGGCTGAAATATTCTACGGCCTTTGTTTTATCCCCGGATTCAAAATGGCAAAAAGCAATTCGATAAAGAACGCGATCCAAAAAATCGGCCGTCGGAAACGCTTCGATTAATTCGAAAGCGCTTTTGATTGTTGGAGCATAGGAAACGGTCGGCAACTGAGGCTGCGCGAGCAGTTCACCCCGGTCGAATGCATCCAAAGCTTCCTCGTATTTGCCCATATCATGCTGGTAGATCAGCGTTGCTTTGCGGTAATTTAATTCCATCAATTGATACATCACGGTGGGGGTAAAATCACTGTTTGGGTAATTATTTATCAAGAACTCGTTCGCTTTGATGGCTTCGTCAAGCTCGCTCAACATTTCTGCGGTTTCAGCTAACAAACTAACGGTGGAGGAGTCTGGTACTGTCAAATCTTGCTGTGCATAGGCAAAGCTTGTGAAAAAAGTGAGAAAAGCAATGATACTTGCCAGTGATTTCATTTGGTTCGCTTTATTTTTTTTAAGTATCAAATATTCGGATCGACAATATTTATTGTTTAATTTTGGCAGAACTGCAGATGTCGCGGCCAAAAGTGTAACAGCTTTAAAGGGTTTATAATTAATGGTCTAAATTAATACTAATTTGGAATGTGTGCCATATCCCATGCCTGATTTCTTTCTTTTTGGCATTCAGACATTATATTTAAATACATACTATGGGATCGTTTTTAAGAAATATGCGCGCGCTTTTCCATATTCTGAGTAGGCTCTCCAATGACGGCGACTCTGTTTAATGAAAATATCTTCGCGCAATTTGGACAATTCCCACTGAAAATCATCCAAAACAAGCCGTTCATCAAGGATTTTTTGCATCAGATTATCCTGGGTTTTCTCCACCCGGTTTTGTTCTTGTTTTAGATACAAGGGAATCTCATTCCGGTCATCGATCGGAATGGTATGCATCAGGTCGCCTTCAAGAATGATCAGTTGTACACGCAAGGCTTCCGCCATTTGTTGTTGTTCTGCGAGACCCTCGCGTACTTGTTGAATTCGTTTTTCAATATTGATTTTACGGGGATAGCGTTCGATGATATAATTGTATTCCTGAATGGCAAAATCATAAAATTCAAGTTCGGAGTAACATTGCCCGAGTAAAAAGTGCGCTTCCTCATTAAATTTGGGATCATCCGTTCTTTTTACCAGCTCATTTAAAGAAATAATCGCATGCTGGAAATCGTTGAGTTTGATGGATGCCCAGGAGCTGGCCAAAAGCGCCTCGGGATACGTTTCATCATGAACTGGAATCTTTGAATAGTGCTTGATTGCTTCCTGATAGTAGCCTAATTCATAGTACAAATAACCCAGGGTCAGGTGCGTCGTGCGGATTAAATCCTGCCGTTCTTTGCTCACAACCGGTAAGCTGATGAGGCCGCGAAATACCTCGACGGCTTTCTCCATTTCTTTTTGTTTGAGGAAGGAGAGCGCTGTTGTATAGAGGCCGTAATCGTAAAATTCACTGCGCTTGTCTATTTTGCTGAACGCGGCTATGGCGGGCTCGAACTCCTGCATATGATAATAAGACATGCCGCAGTAATATCTGGCGCCATCGCTTGCTTTGCTTTTGCTATAATCATCTTCGATTCGATTATAAATCTGGATACAGTTTTCATGAATGCCGGCGCTGTATTGAATTTTTTGCAGGCCGAGGAGTGCGTGTGGAATGTAATTGCTGCCCCCATAATTCTCAGCCAGGTATTTGTACATTCGCTCGGCGGATTTGTACATATGCATATTATAAAGACATTCGCCAATGTAAAAAATCACGCCATCTATCTGACTGAATTCGTTGTAAAAATCAAGTATGACGATGAGTTCTCTCGCGGCTTTCCAATATTCCTTGTCTTTGTAAAGTTCAACTGAGTTTCTGAACATCTGAACGGAAGCTTTTTCCATATCGCGGTCTTTGCCCGGCAATAGTGGAGCGGGTTCCGCACTTATAATTTCAGATGAAACAGAAAAAAGCAGGAGGCACACAAGGAGTAAATTCAGCATCTTCTTCGGTTTAAATTTTTTCATTAAAAGCCATCTTTAGTTATCTTGTGAGTCGTCATTATTTTTGGGTTCAACCGAATTATCCCCATCGAGCGAAGATTCGATTTCAAGCATTGAATCCAGAATATTTTGCCTGTGGGGTTGAACGCGGTTTTTTGATGGATATTTTTGAGGATCTCTTGTTGGTGGATTGGATTTATGTGATTTTTTTTGAATTGTAAAGGGGTAATTCAGGCCCAGGATAAGTTTCCAGTCGGCATATTGTTTACGAAATTCATTGGGTGCATTATTGCGATTGACATCAGAAGCCAGGGACAGATCGAGGGCAACATCATAGATTAAATTCCATGGCCCAAGGAATTTGAATCCCTGCGTTAATCGCTGGGAATTCATGCTGTATTTTGTGATAAATTCATTTTTAGCAAATATTTCCGCGCTATATTCAGAGTAAAAAATCGCAGATCTGACCGGAAACTTTAATCCGGCTGCAAGAAGATATTGATCTTCCAAATTGAGAAAAAAGCGGTCGTGGATATTTTGATCAAAATAGCCGAAATTGAGGTGCGTTTTAACAGGCAGCGCGGCGAAAACTTCGGTAAAATCAAAGGTGATAAGGCCCATTCCGGCAATACCAACCTCTCGGGATGCGTAGGGTTCATACGCGACAGCAAAATCACGCCCTGTCGGTAAATTGGCGAACAGGCGAAAAGCCGTGTGCACCATTGAACCTGAAAATGGGGAGCGAATTTTAACTCCAAGTTGGGTGTCGCCGGGCGCGCCCCAAATATGTCGCTGATCATCCTGATAGGGTTTGAGATGAGCAATGACTTCCAGGTGTTTATTGAGTCCGAGCGTGACATTGATGGAAAGCCCATAATCTTTTGTCAGGCTGTTTGCGTTTTTCTCACTTAAAAGGAATGCAGAAAAATAGGAATTGATAAACAAACGGTTCACGCCGACTAGTTCAGCCGATTGAGTGCGCAGCAATCCACGGCCGCCGAAGATGGTGGTCTGAGCGTTAATGTGCTGGTTCAGCAGGAAGGTGAGTGCGAAAAATATTGCAAACTTATATTGTTTTTTCATGATTTATATGCTTTTTCAAGCGTCCTGTTGAAATTTATGGTTATAAAAACTGTCTTGCTTCCGTGCAAAATAGCGTGAAAGACTTTAAACAATTAATATGCCAAATAACTTTAGGTTTGATATTTCATCCTTTCGAATTTGATTGAGCCTGATGATTTGAAAGTGGGTAAATAACCGGGTTTATTTTTGCACAAACAGGTCGAGAGACTTGTTCAATCATGGGAACGGTTGACTCAGGGTGAGACAATGAAAGCACGGCTATGTGATTCACTTATCTGGCAAAATCACGACTCGATGTGATGAAGAATAGCGAAACTCCTGGTGTGATTTTACTCGTGACGTTTTAATTTGTACCCCTGTTTTTTAAAAGAAACTCCCGGATTCACGATAAAATCAAGGGAACAATAAGTCCGTTTTTCGATATAATTACAACGACATTTTACTTGATTTTTAAGCATTTAATAATTAAGGTGTTCTGAACTAAAAGGTATTGGTTTCAAGTTTGGTCATGCATAAAAATTCGTGTCTTCTGAAAAGTCAAAAAACAATCATCGCACGATTTTCTCGCCGCCTCAGACTTTCACAAAAAACCATTCTATTCATTAATTCAGTCAGGGTAGGTAAATGAAACAGTCAAAGCTCTTTATTTTCACTGCAATTTTATCTTGTTTATTCTTTTTAAGCAGCTCGGCATTAATGAGCCAATTTAGACCGTCTGCGATTAAAATTGGCTACCTGAATCCGAAAGACGCTGATCCAGGCATGTTGCTCGGCTTCGATTTCGCCGCGCCGATCGATGAAACCGTCGAGTTGGGGATTTCGACGAATTTTTTCTACACCAACTATAACAAGGTTTCCACTGTGGCGGTGGCTGATCCGCAGGGCGGAATTCAGGAAACAACGAAACAGCAGGAACTGGAATATACAACCTTCTCGATTCCGTTATATGGGATGGTAAACATAATTATTCCATCAACCCGGCATTTTGGCTACCAAATTCATGGTGGTCTTGGTTACGAATTTTTATTTAACAAAGAAAACAACTACAAGGAAGATACAAGCGAGAAGCGGCGTTATCATGGATTGAGCTGGGAAGCCAGCGCCGGATTTCATTACATAATAGGCAGCCGCTCCTCTTTGACAGGCGAACTTCTTTATCATTCGTCCAAGCCTTCACGTAACAAAACTTCGTCAAAAGCCGGGTTGCCAACCTGGAGTGAAGTCAATTTGAGCGGCTTTGGTTTGCGATTCGGCATTCGATTCGATTTGATGTAGATTTTAGTCGGGAGAACCGATGACTACATTATATTTGCGTAGATGCAAAATTCAAGATTTAAAGCCTGTCTATTTTTTTCCGTTTGTTTGATTATTTGTTAAAACATTTTGAGGTTGTGGTTGTTGTTTTATTATATGATTGCTTTGCTGCCACACTCTATTTTTGCATCTGAAGAGATCCATTAGAGGAGAGACGATGAGTTACCAAACCCAGAGATTTCAATTTGGCCTCGGGCCGGGAATGACACAAATGGTTAAAACGCTGATTTTGGTCAATATCGGTGTTTATGTAATTCAGAATTTGTTCATTACATTTTTTGAAATCGATTTTAATGGTTTATTTGGGCTCGTTCCCGTCTATTTTCTCTACAATTTATTTATCTGGCAAATCGTCACTTACCTGTTTTTACATGGACCAATTCTGCATATTTTGATAAATATGCTGATATTGTGGATTTTTGGTGTTGATTTGGAAAGGGAGTGGGGTGCGAAAGCCTTCCTCAAATATTATTTTATCTGTGGCATCGGGGCCGGATTAATCCAGATTCTTTTCAACATGCTGTTTTTCCCTGAAAACCAGAGCATTCCGATTATTGGCGCTTCCGGTGCGATTTACGGCGTGATATTAGCCTTTGCTTTGATGTACCCGGAAAGGGAATTAACTTTTTTGGTATTTTTCGTTTTGCCTGTGCGTATCAAAGCCAAGTATTTAGCAATGGTTTTGGCCGGAATCTCGCTATTTTCCGGCGTTTTTGGAACCGATAATGCAGTTGCGCACTTTGCGCACCTTGGTGGAATGCTGGTAGGTTTACTGTATTTGAAATTTGACTGGCAAATGTACAGCGTGGCGGCTCATTATCAAAAAAGACGTGAAACCAAACAGATTATTCAAAAAGCTAAAAAGCGCCAAAAAGAAGATGAAATTCGCGCTGAAATGGATGCCATACTGGACAAAATCAATGAAGTCGGTTATGATAACTTGACCGAACAGGAGCAGGCTGCTCTCAGACGAGCGAGTCGGTATCTGAATGAAGAACTCTAATTTACACTGTCAATCCCGATATTTTGGGCTAACAGTTTTTTTTCTTTTCTTGCTATCTATTCAATTTCCTGCCTTTGCACAATCCCAAAAAACAGCCATTTTGCTCAATGGTGTATACCAGGATTTGCCGACAGTGCAATTAAAGCATTCCAAAGATTTTGAATTTGTGGGAATCAAGCAATTTGCGAAAATTCTCAATGCTTATCCAATAATCAGCCAAAAAACGCGCAAAGCCATTTTCCATCTTGGCGATACTGAGGTTAAGGTAACAGCATTAAATCCATTTGTGATGTTAAATAATGTTGTCTTTCAGATGCCTGTGCAAACTGCTTATGATGCAGGAGAAATTTATGTGCCTGTCCCCTTCTTTATCGACCTCATTGCGCCTGCTTTCCCGGGGCAACTGGCCAGCGTTAAGAACCGAAAGTACATATCGAATAATGTCATGCCCGCTCCCACCGGGCCCGTTTTAAACATCCTTGATGAAACCGTTGCTTCTAAAGTTAACCCTGTAGAAAATAACGGAACACCCGAAGAAGCATCTGTCGAAAATATAGTTTTACCGGAAGTTACAGGCATATTTATCGATGAAAAAGCCAACGGGACGCTTATCCGTATTAAAACAAGTTTGGCCGTGCCCGAATCGCATATTAATTTGAGGTCAACCCGCGGGTGGTTGTATATTGATATATTTGGCAGCACGGTAGACACGATCAATGTGAATATGAAAAATAACAGCCGGTTTATTGATGACGTTGTCCCGCTGCAATTGCCGCAAATGGCTCAACTTTCATTTTTATTATCCGGCAGTCTGGATTCGAAGAAACTTTTTTCCAACGCCAAATCGCAAGAGATTCTGGTTTCGCTGACAACGCGGAAGCAGATTTCTTCGGATATCATAAAAACATTGGAAGACGAACGAAAAAAGTGGCTGATTGATACGATTATATTGGATCCGGGACACGGCGGCAGGGATCCCGGTGCAATTGGGCCACGCGGAACTTATGAAAAAAATGTGACTCTTGCTATCGCGCGGCATCTAAAATCAATTATTGAAGAAGAAACCGATATGCGTGTTGTCATGACGCGGCAAAACGATCGATTTGTGTCACTCAAGGAACGCACAAAAATAGCCAATCGGGAGCAGGGCAAACTATTTATCAGCATTCATGCCAATTCCAACCGCAGTAAAAAAGTACAGGGTTTGACGACGTACCTGCTGGGAGCAGCGCGTACGGAAGAAGCCATTGAGTCGGCCCGTAGGGAAAACGCTGTAATTCGATTTGAATCGGACAGTGCTTCTTACGCAGATTTCAATACAGAAAATTATATACTGGCCAGCATGGCCCAGAATTCATACCAGCAGGAAAGCGAAGAGCTGGCCGGGCTGATGCAGGAAAAAATTTCAGTGCGCGCGCCAGTGAAAAACCGGGGCGTGAAACAGGCAGGGTATTATGTTTTGATCGGCGCTTCAATGCCCAATGTGCTTATCGAGACCGGTTTTATTTCCAACCGTAATGAAGAAAAACTATTGAATTCCTATCGATTCCAAAAGAAGGTGGCTCGAGGAATTTTTGAGGGTATCAAAAAGTTTAAAATAAAATATGAACGTGGGATTTAAATTAACGTGAGTTCGATATAAGAAGAATTGGGACAAAACGAATTAATTATAGGACCTAGTCCGAAGGCGTCCCGCCGAGGATAACGCACGAAACGCTCGGCGAGACGCCTTCGCTCTATTTTAGTTATGCTTGGTAAAGAATGTTACAGCTTACATCGAACTCACGTTAAATTATTTCAATTCGCAATCAAACTACCATCTCAAGAATCCTGATTTTTTTCTTCCTCAAAAGAAAACGAAACCCGTTAAATTATTCAGACCTAATATATTTAATTTTATAGCTAAATTTACCTTATTTAAAGAACAAACTAATCATTTCTTTATACTTGAATCTTTCTAATTGCGTCTCTATATTCGGCGCATCAAAATTTCATGGATGTCGCATAAAATTGAGTTAAATTAATGCTGTTTTTCTGATGATATATTTTTATCTCCTGTGCTCTTTCATTCGCTTGTTAAAGCACAAAAGCAGTTGAACCGAATTCCAAGTTTATACAATGTCCTCTAACAATTTTATATAATTTGTTGTTGTAAGGAGCCAAGCAATGAATTACGTTGAACCAGCCCCGATAAATAGAAACGACGATGATCCATTTGAGTCCATGATGTCGCGCTTTGAGATAGCAGCCGATATTCTTGGCCTCGATTCAGGTACATTCGATTACCTGAAAACGCCTCAAATGCAGGTCACTGTGTCAATCCCGATTAAACTGGATGATGGCACAATTAAAGTTTTTGAAGGATTGCGCGTTATTCACAGTTCCGTTCGCGGTCCTTCCAAAGGCGGTATTCGTTTCCACCCGGATGTAAATATTCAGGAAGTGAAAGCCCTCGCTGCCTGGATGACGTGGAAATGTGCGGTCGTGAATATTCCATTTGGCGGCGCCAAGGGCGGTGTTATTTGCGATCCCCGAAAATTGACAAAAGTAGAACTCGAAAAAATCACGCGCCGCTATACAGGCAACCTGCTCGATGTTTTTGGCCCGGAGCGTGATATTCCTGCCCCGGACGTGAATACCGACGAGCAAATTATGGGCTGGATTATGGACACTTACAGCATGCATATCCGCCACACAGAAAGTGCTGTCGTAACTGGTAAACCTGCAAATCTGGGTGGTTCTGCCGGGCGCCGCGAAGCGACTGGCCGCGGGGTTCGCATCGTAACTGAAGCAGCGATGGAACAAATCGGCCTGAATCCTGTAGGCGCCCGAATCGCGATTCAGGGATTTGGTAATGTTGGCGCTGTGGCTGCGAGTGAATTTGTCGAAATTGGAGCAAAAGTTATCGCTATTAGCGATGTGACCGGCGCTTACCACAACGAAGATGGAATCGATATAGCCAAAGCTATTCAGCATCAAAAAGACAATGATGGACTTCTAACCGATTTTTCTGGCGCTGAAATTATCACCAATGCAGAGCTTTTGGAACTGGATTGTGATGTGCTCGCTCCCTGTGCTTTGGAAAATGTGATAAACGGTAAAAATGCCGACCAAATAAAGGCCAAAATTATCGTCGAAGGCGCCAATGGCCCGACGACTGCTAAAGCTGATGCTATTCTCGACGAAAAAGGTATTTTGGTCGTACCTGATATTCTGGCAAATGCCGGTGGTGTTTCCGTCTCTTACTTTGAGTGGGTACAGAACAGAATAGGCTATTTCTGGACCAAAGATGATGTCAATGAACGCTTGCAGCGAATTTTGACGGAGGCCTATGCGGCTGTCCGGAAACGCTCTGAACGCCATGAAGTAAATCTGCGAATTGGCGCTTATGTGCTTGCCATCGAAAGAGTGGCAAACGCGCTAAAGTTGCGCGGAATTTACGGTTAATTTTGAAAAATGTTATACGAAGCGGCAGGCATCCCGATGTCTCGCCGCTTTTTTATTATGACTCGATTTTTAGACTAAATGTGCGTTGTCAACTCTCAAGGTGAATGCATAAAAACAGGGTGGTCGTTCCCCAAATAAATTCTGATCATTGTCTGTAGATGGGACAGATGGAAAACATATCTCTCTGATTGTTAATTTTTTTATATGATTTAAGTCATTAAAAAACAAGTGCAAATGATTGATTGTAGAATATTAATTTTGCCTTTGTTAAATCTTGACTTTTAATCTTCAAAGGCATATATTACGGGCTGCTTATTTGAATCTAAAACTAAAGATTTAGGGAAATTTGGAATGCGAAGGAATAATCTGTTTCGAAGTATCATCGTTGGAATTGTCATAATTTGGTCGCTCGCCCAGTTGTATCCAACAATGAAAGTTTCACAACTACAAAAAGAAGCCAAAACTTACACTGAACAGTTGCAAGCGTTGAGCAATTTGGATGCCGATGAAATTCAGGCTGGATTGAATGCTGGCGATCTGCCGGCACGGCTCGAAGATGCAATTCAAGATGATACAAAATTAACAGAGGCCTATGCTCTGGCAGAAAAAGCCGCCTTGTTGCATGATGGAATCGTAAAGCTGGAAAATGACGCCATTAAACAGGGCCTGGATTTGCTTGGTGGAACGTACCTGGTCTATGAAGTTAATCTCCCTCAGCTTGTGCTCAATGTCGCGAAGAAACGTGACAGCCGCCTGGATTCATTATTGGCGAAAATCGAACTCGAGAGTGGAGCCTCGGAAAGTGATTATTTCAATACATTTTCCCAGGCATTTAACGATGCCGGCATCCGGATGAGTCTCTATTTTGGCCAAAGAATTCAGAAGGACGAAGAAATTGTAGATAAATTAAAAGAACAAGCTGCTGACGCCGTAAATCGCACACTCGAAGTCCTTCGTAACCGCGTGGATCAATTCGGTGTTTCCGAGCCCTCGATCACCAAACAGGGTGATAACCGGATTATTATCGAACTGGCTGGGATAAAAGACGTCCAGCGCGCTAAAGAAATTATTGGTAAAACAGCTTTGCTGGAATTCAAGCTTGTAAAAGACCCGGATGTTAATATGGCTATTTTACAGGATATTGACAAGGCCCTTAAAAAGAAATTGAGCCGCTCTGATGCTGTCGCTGAACTCACAGCGACAAATGACTCGACAGCAACACGGCCTTCGAAACGCAAGGATACAGAAGTAAGTGTTGAGAGCCTTTTTGGTGAGGGAACAACAATTGGTGATGAGTCTGAAGGGGATTCGACCATTTTGGTTGATGAACAATTGGCGAAAGACAGCCCATTTCTCGCCCTGTTAACAAGTTTTCCCGGATCTCGAAATTCAATTGGATTGCCTGCGAAAAATCTGCAAGCAGTCAAGCGCATCGTCAACAGTCCTGAAGTCTTAAAAATCATACCGGCAAATGCACAGGTTCATTTTTCTAATGAACCGCAGGTGTTCGAAGAGCAGGAATATTATGAGATGTACTTCCTGAAAAAGGAAGCCGAAATAACCGGAAAATATTTGGAAGAAGCCGATGTTTCTATCGCCTCCGGAGCACAAAGTTTTAACCAGGGGCAACCCCAGGTTAATTTGAAGTTTAACTCTGAAGGAGCCCGTATTTTCGCGGTGGCGACCGGAGCCAATGTAAACAAACAATTGGCGATTGTACTCGATGGAAAAGTTGCTTCTGCACCCAATATCTCTGGTAAAATTCCCGGGGGCAGCGCACAAATCGAAGGCTCGTTCACCATGGAAGAAGCCAAAGATTTGGCCATCGTGCTGCGTGCCGGTGCTCTCCCTGCGCCAATCCATGTTATCGAAGAACGGACGGTTGGACCATCTTTAGGTCAGGATTCAGTCAACGCCGGCCAGTTATCCCTGGGTATCGGCATTGCATTGGTCATTCTTTTTATGATCGTTTACTATAAACTTTCCGGTCTGATAGCTGACGTGGCCCTCATATTAAATCTCGTCCTCATTCTTGCAGCACTGGCATTTTTTCACGCAACACTGACGCTGCCGGGAATTGCCGGAATCATTTTGACAATGGGTATGGCTGTCGACGCCAACGTTTTGATTTTCGAAAGAATACGTGAAGAATTAGCGACTGGAAAAACTGTACGCGCAGCGATTGATGCTGGATATGATCGTGCATTCTGGACTATTTTCGACGCCAATATCACGACATTTTTAACGGCGCTCGTCCTTTATCAATTCGGTACCGGCCCCATCCGTGGATTTGCGGTCACCCTTTCAATCGGTATTTTGGCAAGTATGTTTACAGCAATTGTGGTTACCCACTTAATTTACGATACGATTAATGGTAAACGCAGTTTGAGTAAACTTAGTATATAATAGAAGTTATACGATTTATTTTTTATAAATGACGATTTGGAGACAGGTTAACCAATGCAGTTTATCAAAAAGACAAACATAGATTTTTTGGCAAAAAGAAAAATTGCCTTAATCATTTCCGGGTTCTTGATTTTGGCTGGATTTGTAACGATGATTGCCAAAGGTGGCCCGGATTATAGTATCGATTTCCTGGGTGGTACAGAGATTCACGTGCGGTTTAATTCCGAAATTAAGATTAATAAAATTCGCGATGCCCTCAATCAGGTTGGGTATGGCACGGCCGAGATTAAAAATTTTGGCAACGAGCGCGATGTGCTCATTCGCGTGGAAAAGCAACAAGAAAGTTCCGAAGTATCTGACGCAATTCTCTCGACGTTGACGACAGAATTTCCTCAGAACACACCTACTTTATTGAGCGTCGATGCAGTCGGGCCAAAAATCGGGAGCGAATTGCGGACACAAAGTATTTTAGCAGTCTTTTTCGCACTGTTGCTAATTCTAATTTATGTGTGGCTGCGATTTGAATTCGTATTTGGCATTGGGGCTATCGTTGCTTTGTTCCATGATGTGCTTTTTACACTGGGCGTTTTTTCAGTACTTGGGCTTGAGATAAGCCTTTCGGTTTTGGCTGCATTTTTTACGATCGTTGGTTACTCCTTAAATGACACAATCGTTGTTTTTGACCGTATCCGGGAAAATTTAAAATCACGCCGAAGAGATGATTTTTTTACAGTTATAAATGTAAGTATCAATCAATCTCTCAGCCGTACAGTTATCACTTCACTAACAACATTTGTTGTTGTGCTCGTCCTTTACACAAATGGCGGCGAAGTTTTACATAATTTCTCATTTGCCTTACTTGTTGGTGTCGTAGTAGGAACGTACTCCTCAGTTTTTATCGCTACACCGGTTGTCGCTGAATGGGGATACAGGCAGGCACAGGCTGCTGCAAAGTCTGCAAGAAAAAGTAGAAAATAAAAACAAATCAAAAGCCTTTTTGATCAGTACCAGGAGGATAGAATGAAACTTAAAGAAAAGATGGTTGAGAATGTTGTGGTATTGGAACTCTCAGGTAAAATTATGGGCGGCCCGGATGCAACTTTGCTCAATGATAAACTTCATGAATTGATTGATCAGGGCAAAGCAAATGTTGTTGCCGACCTTGGTAAAGTAAACTGGATGAACAGTTCCGGCCTTGGAATTCTCATTGGTGGCCTGACGACGATGCGCAATAAAAATGGCGATATTAAATTGGCCCGTGCAACAGAACGCATCCAGAGTTTACTGATGATTACCAAACTTCTTACCGTATTTGAAACATTCGACACACTCGACGAAGCCGTTCAGGCTTACAATAAATAGTACCAGGTCAGTTTTTATGCCGATTTAACTCCGAAGTGCAGGGCATCCTGACTTCGGAGTTTTTTTTTGTGATTTTCAACAGATGTCATTGAAAGGATAAATTATGCCAGTCAAGGTTGTTGTTGGCGCGCAATGGGGTGACGAAGGAAAAGGGAAAATCGTTGATATTCTTAGCCAGACTGCGGATATAGCGGCCCGATATCAGGGAGGTGCCAACGCCGGACACACGGTTATTATCGCAGGGCAAAAATATGTTCTGCACCTGGTCCCCAGTGGTATTTTAAACAAAAATACGGTGTGCGTCATCGGCAACGGTGTTGTCCTCGACCCGGCTGCGTTATTTGACGAAATAAAAATGCTTGATAAAATGGGCATTTCCATTGAAGGCCGTCTCTTAATTAGCCATCGGACTCATTTAATTATGCCCTACCATAAAATGCTGGATAAAGCCAAAGAATCGAGCGCCACAGAAATGACGATCGGCACAACAGGACGGGGCATTGGCCCTGCCTATGTGGATAAAACGAACCGGGCGGGAATTCGTATCGTCGATTTACTCGACCGGGAGTCTTTGCGGCAAAAATTAACAGAAAATATCAAGCAGAAAAATCAGATTTTGCAAAAAATATACGGCTCGGCTGAGCTTGATGCCGAGGCCATTATTCAGGAATATTCCACGTACGCTAAACTTCTCGGTCCATTCATAAAAGATACCAGCCTGTTTCTCAATGAAGCCATTCGTGATGGGAAAAATATTATTGCGGAAGGGGCGCAAGGTACGCTGCTTGATCTCGATTTTGGTACCTATCCCTACGTGACAAGTTCAAATCCCATCAGTGGTGGTGCCTGTACCGGGCTGGGCATCGGGCCGACCAAGATCAATCATGTTATGGGTGTAATTAAAGCTTACACAACCCGTGTGGGTAAGGGGCCTTTTCCCACCGAATTTGATCGTGTGACAGATGAGAAATTTCGCCAGTTGGGCAATGAGTTCGGCGCGACGACCGGCCGGCCACGCCGTTGTGGGTGGTTTGATGCCGTCCTGGCCCGGTTTGCTGTACAAGTTAATGGCATCGACAGTTGGGCGCTCACGAAATTGGACGTACTCGACACATTGGATGAGATCAAAATCTGCACCGGATATAAGCTCAATGGCAAAGAAATCAGCACCTTCCCGGCTGCGTTGAACGAAATTGAAAATGTCGAGCCTGTATTGGAAAGTTTTCCAGGGTGGAAATTGAACACAAGCAGCGCACGGCGGAAAGAAGATTTGCCCGAAAATGCCCGGAAATATCTTGCGGCAATCGAAGAAATCACCGCGACGCCGGTTGCAATTCTATCTGTAGGATCAAAACGCGAAGAAACAATTCTTATTTCTCCCTGAATTTTGTATAATTAAATGAAAGGCTGCTGCGAAAAGATATTCCAGCCTTTCATTTGCTCTGCCTGCCACACTGCAACTCTTCATTTGCTTGATACGAATTAGCTATCGGCAAACATAAATTGATTCCCGGTATTGTTTTTCTTAGCCTAAAATATTTCATTCTTAATAAATTGGGTTGGAAGTTTTATGCAAAATCGTTTGTAAATTTCATATCTCGGAGATGAAATACCAACGAGTGTTTTGTCAAGTCTAAACCTGTGGATGGCTAGGCTATCCGTTTTGAAAATCTTTATTACACAGTGCCTTTAATCCAATTCGGTACGCTCGGAGTGCAATCCCTTCATGGATTGCTGTGCATTGCATAAAGGCAATGCACTCCAAATTAAGACTTGACAGACCACCATTTCATTTGAAAAAAAAGGAAACTAAAATGGGAATTCCTAGCGCGGCTGTCGAAAAAGCATGGAAACCGGTCGCTGAGCTTGTCGAAGCGTCCAGCGTTACCCCCAAATTTGGGCCATTCGACAAGCTCAGGGTCCAAATTTTGAGAATATTCAACAGTCTCGGCAGAGTTCAGAGCGTGCTGATCGTATTGCTTTTGTTGTTTTTATTTCCTGTGCCGGGTTCAGGTCAGGTGCGCCCGGTTGAGGGGATTCGTGACAATACCCCACAGATTCATGCACTTATCAATGGGCGCATTGTTCAGGGGCCCGATCGCATAATAGAAAAAGGAGTGGTTGTATTACGCGATGGAATTATCGAAGCTGTCGGCTCGAAAGTTGAACTGCCTGCCGATGCCCGAATTTGGGACTATTCGGGTTTGACACTTTACCCTGGCTTTATTGAATCGTATTCGCAAGCAGGCTTGCAAAAAGATGCTGTGAAACAGGGAAATGATTCCGTGCATTGGAACCAATTTGTGACTCCGGAAAACAATGCCCTGAAATCCTTAAAAATAGAGACAAAAGATGTAGAGAAATTGCGCGGCCTTGGATTTACCTCCGTGGTAGTTGTGCCGGTGGATGGAGTTTTTTGTGGTTCCAGCGCTTTGTTGAGTTTGGACGGCCGTTCAGCGAAGCAATCTGTTCTTCAAACGGAAGTGGCACAGCACATATTATTTAAAAGGCCACAAACCAAAGTTCGCTCTTATCCCAATTCACAAATGGGGGTAATTGCATTAATCCGGCAAACTTTTCTCGATGCAAACTGGTACGGCAAAGCCCATGCGGCTTACGCTGAAAGCCCGGGTGTCCAAAAAAGACCGGAGATCAATTTATCGCTAAAAATCCTGGCATCTGCGCTGCAGAAGAAGCACGCATTTACCTTTAAAAGTGACGATGATCTGAACACGCTCCGGTCGTTAAAAATTATAAAAGAATTTGGCCTTTCCGCATGGCTCATTGGCAGCGGGCACGAATATCGCCAAATATCCCGGCTAAAAAACACGCAGGTTTCGATTATCATTCCACTCAATTTTCCCGAGCCACCACCCGTCGAGTCTCCGGAGGATGCGATAAAAGTGAGTCAGCAGCAGTTAAACCACTGGGATGCGGCACCGGCCAATGCCTATCATTTACACAAAGCCGGAATTCCTTTTGCATTTACTTCGGCTGAGTTAAAAAATCCGGCAGATTTTCGGAAAAACGTGATTAAAACTATCCAACACGGGCTGCCACAAAACGCAGCTCTTGCAGCATTGACAATGGTTCCTGCTACAATTTTGGGAATGGATGAGAAACTCGGTTCAATTGACGAAGGAAAACTGGCACATTTCCTCGTCACCGATGGAGATATTTTTAAAACAAAAACTGCTATACTGTCAGCCTGGATTGATGGCAATCATTTCCAGATTTCCAGGAAACCGGAAATTGACGTGCGCGGAAATTGGGCTGTGGAATTCGCATTTCCTGAAAAAATCAATTCCATGAAATTGAAGCTGTCCGGTGAGAAAAAAGTGACTGGTGTACTGACCCACGACAGCCTGAAAATTAAGTTAAAAAAAGTTGTTCTCGATTATCAACGACTTATGATGCTGGTGCCCGGGGATAGCCTGGGATATCAGGGAATAATTCGCCTGTCCGGGAAGGTTGAACCTGGAAAGCTCGCCGGCCGGGGAAGCTTGCCCGATGGCCAGAGTTTTGCCTGGTCCGCCAGTCGGCAGCCAGAATCGAATACCGACACAGTTAATGTTGAAAAGAAACCGAACACTTCACCGCCCAAAAATAATTTGCAGATTCCGATTGATGCATACAGTTATCACTCCACCCCGGAGAAAATGGCGGTAATCCACATCAAAAAGGGCACAATCTGGACGAGTGGGCCGCAAGGCATTCTGCAAAATGCGGATGTGCTGATAATCGATGGCAAGATTTCCAGGATAGGCGAAAATCTGAAGACGCCAGCGGGAGCGCACGTCATTGACGCCACGGGCAAGCATGTCACCCCCGGATTAATTGATGCACACAGCCATGCCGGGATCAGCGGTGGCGTCAATGAAGGGACTCAGGCTGTGACGGCGGAAGTGAGAATTGCTGATGTGATCAATCCCAACGATATTGCATTTTATCGTCAACTCGCAGGCGGTGTGACAGTAATCAACCAATTGCACGGTTCCGCAAATCCGATTGGCGGCCAAAATTCAGTGATCAAATTGCGCTGGGGATCCGACGCAGATGGCTTGCGAATTAAGGATGCAATCGAGGGAATCAAATTTGCCCTTGGCGAAAATGTGAAACAAAGCAACTGGGGCGATAAATTTACGACCCGCTATCCGCAAACAAGAATGGGTGTGGAACAACTTATTTTTGACCGATTCAAAGCCGCACAGGATTATGACCTCGAATGGAAAACCTACAACGCACTGATAAAAAAGCCTGGTGTGATTCCACCACGCCGTGATCTGGAATTGGATGCTTTGGTGGAGATTTTGAATGGCCGGAGATTGGTGCACAGCCATTCGTACCGGCAGGATGAAATTCTGATGCTCCTCCGCGTAGCAGAATATTTTGGTTTTACCATCGGCACTTTTCAACATGTGCTCGAAGGCTATAAAGTAGCCGAGGCGATGGCGAAACACGGCGCCGGTGCTTCAACATTCAGCGATTGGTGGGCTTATAAATTTGAAGTAATCGATGCAATTCCATTTAACGGCGCCATCATGCACAACGCCGGTGTCAACGTTTCATTTAATTCTGACAGCAATGAATTGTCGCGCCGTATGAATCTCGAGGCAGCAAAAGCTGTGAAATATGGCGGCGTTTCCGAAACAGATGCATTGAACTTCGTAACCATAAATCCAGCACGGCAGTTGCGAATTGCGCACAGAGTGGGATCCCTCGAAAAAGGCAAAGATGGCGATTTTGCCGTTTGGAGCGGGCATCCACTTTCGACGTTGAGTCATTGTGAGCAAACGTGGATCGAAGGCCGGAAATTTTTCGACACTGCGAAAGACCGCGAAATGCAAGCGGCAGTGAAAAAGGAAAGAGCGCGGCTCATCCAAAAAATCCTGGCTGCGGATATCGAGAAAGCGAAAAATTAATGAGGCGCCCCGATAATTTTATGCTGGTAATTCTTCGAAGTGGAGGAAAAATGGATCGATTTACAAATATAAAATGTATGCTGATTTTACTGTGTGTTTCAGGCTTGAGTTTAATATTTCAGAATAATTTAGTAGCCTCGGATGAAGTTCCCGGCAAAAAACAAAAACACCCGATTGCTTTGGTGGGTGGGACGATTCATCCTGTGAGCGGCGAAACAATCGAAAATGGCACGCTTCTTTTTGTTGATGGAAAAATTACCGCCATCGGGGCCAGTATTGTTTTTCCGGACAGCACGGAAAAAATCGATGTTGCCGGCAAACACCTTTATCCGGGGCTGATAGCTGCCAATACGCGGCTCGGACTTGTGGAAGTCGCCGCCGTTCGCAGCACCCGGGATTATGCTGAAGTGGGTGAAATAAAGCCCAATGTTCGCGCGGAATCAGCGATCAACCCGGACAGTGAATTGCTGCCGGTGACCCGAGCCAACGGCATTACGCTGGCGCACACAATTCCCATGGGCGGGCTGATTAGCGGCACCTCCGCCGTAATTGAGCTCGATGGCTGGACCTGGGAAGATTTGACTTTACGTGGTCCCATTGGACTCTATGTTAATTGGCCAAATATGGGAAGTAATCCCGGTGCGGCTGGCAGCAAAAAGGAAAAAGAATTACTGAAAAAACGCGATGCGGATATTCTTAAAATTCGTACTGCATTCGCTCAGGCACGCGCCTATCTGAAAGCGAAAGATGCAGAGGCCGGGGAAAAAGTTCCCTACCATCAAACTGATATTCGGTGGGAGGCGATGGCTCCCGTACTCAACAAAGAAATCCCGGTATTGCTGCGAGTCTCCGGCCTGAAAGAAATTCAAGCTGCAGTCGATTGGGCTGTGTCGGAAGACGTTTATGCTGTTCTGATGACAGGCCCGGATGTGCGTTTTGCCACCGAGCTGCTCAAAGAAAAAAATATTCCGGTCATTTATATGGGAACATTGACTTTGCCATCCCGGCGCTGGGAGCCTTACGACACGCCTTTTACCGTGCCGTTAGAGCTGCACAGAGCTGGCGTAAAGTTTTGTATTTCCGGACCCGGCAGCCCATTCGACGCGGCCCATGAGCGTAACTTGCCTTACCAGGCTGCCATGGCTGCGGCTTTCGGCCTGCCAAAAGAAGAAGCGCTGAAATCGTTAACTCTATATCCGGCGCAGATTCTTGGCATCGCCGACCGGGTGGGTTCGCTGGAAATTGGCAAAGACGCCACATTAATCGTGACGGATGGCGATCCCCTTGAAATACGAACGCAGGTCGAGCGGGAATTTATTCGTGGCCGAAAAGTACAATTGAGCAATCGGCACACGCGGCTGAATGAAAAATATAAAACCAAGTATGCGAGAATGAAGTAAAAGCATCGGGAAAAGGTGGATCAATTGAGATACAAAAAAAGCAGCTTCAAGGGCTGCTTTTTTTTTGTAATAGAAAATCGATTTGTGGGCCAATGTACACGTATCAATTGCTACTATTTCAGCAATAACATGCGTTTTGTTTGCGAAAATCCCTCAGTGGTCAGGCGGTAAAAATATACGCCTGAATTTACAGAAATACCCGCTTCATTTTTTCCATTCCAAAGAATATTGTGCGTTCCCGCACTAAAATCCCCATTTGCTAAATTTCTGATAAATTGTCCGCGTGCATTAAAAATGGCAATCGCGACAAGGCTATTATCCGCAATCTGAAATCGGATCGTGGTTTCAGGATTGAACGGATTGGGATAGTTGCCGAGAAGTTCGTACTGCGCCGGAACTTGAGCGGCAACAGCGACAGACGTCGTGCTCGGATGGCTATTGGGGTCGCCGGGTAGTGTCACGAGATTGGGATCGCCGGGTGCGGGATCGCCGATTTTCCAGGTCCCATCGGGATCCTGTAATTCTTGGCCGTTGGTAAAACCGTCGCCATCAGAATCCAGTTGCGCTAAAGCAGGACTCCATTGCACATGCCCGGCTGGACCCGGGGTAGACAGGTGATTGGCTTCAACTTCCTGCCCAAAAAGATTGCGTGCTCCACCTCCAGCAGGATTAAAATGACAATTGGAACATGTATTTACACCGCCATTGGGAATTTCTGACGGACGAAAACTACGGGCTATTAAAAAAGTAATCGAAGCTAAAAAAGAAAGGGCGGCCAAACTTAGTACCATTTTTTTCATTAAAAGTCCTTTTTTATTAATAATTAGTTTCTGTGTATAGCATTATAAACCGCTGGTGAGAGTTGTTTATTTCGTAAATTGTATATTTTTTATTAAAAGATGTAATAAAAGCACACTTGGAATGTGATATTTGTTTTGCCTTGTTTGGGATTGTCCATTGCAATTTATTTGCATTCCTGCTATATTCCACATCTTTAATTTTAAGTTCAATTTACACATTTTTCTTCCTTTTGGAGTAACTCTGGTTTATGTCGTACGACTATGATATTGTAATTGTCGGGGCTGGCCCTGCCGGTTCCACCTGTGCTTTATATGCTGCCCGCGCCGGACTCAGAGTCCTGCTTTTAGATAAAAAATCCTTCCCTCGCGATAAAATCTGTGGCGATGCCATTTCCGGAAAAAGCGTTAACTACCTGGAAGAATTGGGTTTGATTGAAGCTGTGCAGCAATCGCCACAGGTCGCGGTGAATGGCATTTTGTTTTCAGCGCCCAATGGTACAAAAATAACCGTGCCGTTTATTCCGCGAGAGAATGATGGTATTTCACCGGGGTTCGTCTGCCGCCGTGAAGTGTATGACAATATATTATTTCAGCAGGCGAAAAAAGAAGTAGAAACAATGGAGGGATTTAAAGTTACCGAGATTCTGCGAAATAAGGGCACTGTCACCGGGGTCGCAGGCGTAAATGGCAGTGACGAGATGAAAAATATAACGGCCAAAGTTGTCATCGGTGCGGATGGGTATAAATCGATGATTTCCCGAAAACTGGGCTTTTACGAGCACGAACCAAAACATTGGGTAGTGGCGACCCGGGCTTATTATCAGGGTGTCACCGAAATGACGCAGGCGATCGAAATTCATTTTGTAAAAGACGTTTTGCCCGGTTATTTTTGGATTTTTCCACTGGAAGACGGCAAAGTCAATGTCGGCATTGGCATGTTGCACAACGAGCTGAAAAAGCGAAAGATTAGCCTGCCGGAAGCCCACGTTGCGGCGGTGGAATCGCCCTATTTTAAGGAGCGATTTAAAGATGCAGAGCTACTGGGAAAAATTTCCGGGTGGAATTTGCCTGTTGGCAGCACGCAGCGCAAAGTTCATGGCGATGGATTTTTACTGTTAGGCGATGCTGCGGGGCTCATCGATCCATTTTCGGGCGAGGGCATCGGCAACGCCATGTGCTCCGGAAAAATCGCAGCAGAATTGATGACAAAACTCTGCCACGGCAGTGATTTTTCTGCCGCACGGTTGCAGGAATACGATCAAAAGCTCTGGCAGGAGTTGGGGGATGAATTGCGCACCAGCACCATGTTGCAAAAACTCGGACGCTATCAGCCGCTGCTCAATCTCGTTGTCAACAAAGCCGCGAAAAATGAGGAAGTCCGCACGTTAATCTCTGAAATGATGGCCGGAGTGACTCCACGAAAAGTGCTGTTGAATCCATGGACATATTTGCGGCTGTTGTTTATGTAAAGAGCCAGAGTGTTCGGAAAATGTAAGCGAGTCCGAATTTATTTCTCCCGTTTTAACAGGTAAAAGCTGCGGTAGTTCGATCTTTTCGATCCGTCACTAAATATTGTAATTTTTTCAATTACAAGCTGTTCACCATCAATTTTCAGTAATAAATATGTTGTCATATCAACTTTTGATCGCCCTTCAAATTCCCACACCGCAAATCCGTATTCGAATGATTTGTCAGAAATAGACGATCCAACTAAATTGAGTGTCACTTTACCCCAGTCACAGTTTTTAGGCTCGCATTTGCCCCAAGCCTGAATTTGCCAGTGTTTCCCATCCTTTTGCTTAAACACCTGCACTTTTACAAGGTCACCTGCGGGATCGATATTGCTCCAATTTCCAAGAAATTTTTGATGCGGGGAAGACTCTGCAGTTTGGGCAAAAGTAACGGGACCTATGGCATAGGAAAGAATTAAAAATAGCGCAAAGAATTTTAATTTTATCATGGTATTCTCCTTGATTTTTTATCATTGGAAAATAACTGTATCGCACAGTTTTAAGAAAATCACCATATAATAATCAATTGGTAACAGAGCTCACTGTGCTTGTTGTATTAATAAATGATTTTGTACAAATAAGAACCGGAACCAACACAGTCAAATTTAGAATGAGTATAATTATGCTATAACCGCTCAATTGAAAAATTAAAATTATTGGGGCCAAAAGTGATACAAAAATGGTGAGAAAATATGCCCATTTTTTCAGCTGAATAATTCCAAAAATAAGCAGAATATTAATAGCCAGGGAGATAAATTGAGTTGGTTTTTCGAAGCCAATTATAAAATGAAATACACTAAAAATGGCTAAACTTACAATCGATATCCACAAAACAAGTGGAATTGCATATTTAGATGTCATTTTAATCTCCATTAATCAACAAAGTTACGCACCCATTTGGGGGCCTTGGGGAATTGAATCCTCATTTTGAAGAGTCACAGATTTATAAGCAACACAATTTTGTAAAAAGCTGGACAAAATTGGCACAACAACCCGTCGGGAAATTTCGTTTTTAAACATCTGCTCCCCTCGTCTGCCTGTTCAGAGTTTTTCTTTTAATCGAATTTCAGCTCCACAATTTTTCAGTAGAGCTGAAATCCTCCAGGTAAATTTTAGAGTGTTTGGTAGTTGATATGTTTAATGCCATTAATCGGACAGTTTCCGGGCGTTGTCGTATTTAAATATCAATTACCAAATGGGAAAGTAAAGCCGGCAAAAATCTGAATGTCTTTGGTTTTTACATCGGTTTCAGTATCTTCGGGATCGTCGTTAACATTTGTTAAACCAAGAGCATAGCGCGCTTCCACAAACACCGTTTTGTTCCCCATTGGCATGCTCACCCCGGCGCCGAAACCAAGGCTAAAATTGATACTCTTGGTATCATCTTTGATATCTACTTCATCTGAAAATCCATCCATGGTAAAGTCCGTTTTTGCATTCAAAAGAATCCCAATGGATGGCCCTGTCATAACATAGGGTTTCAGATCATTGCTGCCAAAGAGATACTTGAACATAACGGGAACTTCAATATAATCAATTTTGTACTCTACTTTATCATCGCCGTCTTCCGCTTTGGTTCCTTTTTGCAAATACATGGGTTCTACATTGAGAATCATAACCTCAGATAGGCTATAATCTAATACACCACCAACTCCAAACACGGTTCTGCTTTCCCAGTCGACTCCCTGATCTGGGTCAATTGTGGCGTTGGCGATATTCAATCCGCCAATGAGACCAATATCCACCTGGCCATATAAAGGTACGACCATGAAAGTAATAAAAAGCATACCGATCAATACACTCATTTTCCTCATGACTTACTCCTTTAAAAAAATGGATAGGATTAAATGAAATTTTTAAGAAAACAATCTGTGTTAGGTAGGTTAATTTATAATTTGAATCGCTCAACTGAGCAGAATTTTATTACAATCTTCGTTGTTATTTTAGGTGAAAGCCCAATAAAAATAAGCGTTTAATTTAGAATGAGAAACATGGATACGAATGAAAACCCACGAATAAATCTGAGAGAGATTGGGAAAGGAGTGAGGTATTAAAAAAAACTGTTTGCGTGGAATCGGTTTGTCACATTTGTCTATGTATTCTATGGGCTGTCAATATGATAGCCCATAAATAAATATAATGCAAGTATATTTGTCATTAATAATGTGTCTTTTGTAACAGCGTGAAATATGAAGTCATTTTTGTATGTAATTACCGGAGAAAATATTGTTGCAACCAGTCCCAGTTTTGCCGGGCGCCATTCATCGGATGGTTGACAGTATTGGGGTAGGAATGGTCCAAGCCATCGATTAGCGTAAAATTAAAGACGCGATTGCCTATATTGGGAATGCCTTTGTAGGTTGCTGTTAATGCTGATGTTGTGTCTCCGGACATTTGGTAGATAGATTCACAATAAAACGAATTAATATGAACGTTTACAATTCTTTTGAAGAGGTAGTGATTTTTCAAAACATCGTCGAATATGGACAGCGGCGCTTCGGCGCCGTCTTGAAACCAGGTTTCGTCTTTATTGCCCAATTCAAAGGTTATGGGTAAATTTCTAACGGGTGTAAATACGGTATCAATCTGATGCGTGCCGCCCGATTGTACCACAGCGGCAATTACATCACTCATTTCCACCGCGCAGCGAAAGGCCATCTGGCCCCCGCTGGAAAAACCAACCATGTAAATTCTTTGCGAATCTACCGTAAATTTTTGCTTCAAATCATCAACGATGTGCCGGAGAAATTTTACGTCATCCCGTGGTTTTTCTCCCGCGCAGAATGTAAATATTCCGGGAAAACTATTCCAGCGCGTTGTGTCTCTCACTACGTCATTCGCCTTGATCCAGCAATAACTCCATGCTGTGGGGAAAACCGTCAGAATATTTTCTTCTTCGCCCAACTCCTTCCAACCCGAAAACTTATACATCCATTCACCGCGTCCTGAAGCTCCGTGCAGCATAAAAACAACGGGTGTTGCATTATTTGCATCGTAACCCATTGGAACATGGACGAAATATTCTCGTTTGTCACCATCGATTTCCAGGGTGTAGCGATTTTTTCCGAGCTCAAATTCTGGTCCCGGCTTGCGATCGGGGCTGGTGCTTTTTTCTGAACAATCCCAGAACGCTGCAAAAATAAGTAGGGCTAAACCAATAATTTGGGATGGGGAGAGCTGGTTTTTCATTTTCATTCTCCGACAGATGAAGGGAATTCTAATTTCATGTCCGGTTTTTGCTTAGGTCGCGGAATCGGGACGAATTTGATTCTATTTTTTTCTCCGGATATACAACGATTTAATCACCTTGGCTACTTTTTCACCAGCATCGTTTACAATGTTAACTGTGAATTCGGGAAGATACTTTTGTCCGTCAGCCGTGCGGGAAATGATGTCGTCAATCTGGCTTTCGGAGACAACAAATCTGGCTGTAACCACCCCGCGTCCGGGTTTTATAAAATCAATATGAGCGGCTTTATCCCAAACGATGTATTCTTTTCCCAGAATTTGTATCAGCATCAACATGAAAAATGGATCGGCCATGGCATAAAGCGAGCCCCCAAAATGAGTGCGAACAAAATTTCGATTGTACCATCGTAGTTTCATTTGCACGATAATTTCTTTGAAATCCGGGGAAACTTTTCGGACCGATATTCCAGTCGCCCAATACGGTGGATAGAGATTCAACATTAGTTTGAACTGGTTGTGATTCATTTTAATTCCAGCATCTATACAAAATAAAAATTGGATTTTCGAGTATGCGTATTTTTAAGAAAACTCCCCATCGCACCTTCGATACTGGCATTGGATAGCCAAGTTGTGGAATTGGTCGCTAATGCGTGAAATGTACAGTTCGTTTGGCTTACAGGCTCCAGTTGTCCCGCGTCATTTTTCCAATTTGTACAGGTTCAATTTTATTAAATTTTATCTCACGCACCATACACATTTCGCGCCACATCAATGCGTGGCCCTTGCTAAACCGGACTGAATTTACCCTTTTTTGCCACAGCGCAATTTCAATGTCTGTTGCATCACGCAGTTCGCCAGCAACGCCGTGCAACCGAACAGCCGGAGGCGTTGTAAATTTTCCTCCGACCAATGATTTGAACCAAAACCAGCGGCTGCTGTTGACGGCAAGCACGCAGATTTGTTTATTTGTTTTGATATTTTGCGGTAGGTGCTGTGGGAATTTTTCGAAATAAAATCCTTGCCCGGATTTACCTAAGATTAATGATCCAATTGGGGTAACGTGGGGTTCGCCATCTTCAGTCACCGATGCAATCGCATAATGAAAGGAAGATTTGAATGAACTTTTAAAAAGATTTTTGACCGTGCCCCAGTTCCTATTTATATCCATCGATGGTATCACTCCAGGTTAATATTAAAAATATAGTAATTTTTAAGCAATGGTTGTCTGAAAAGGTCGGTTTTGACCAGCAGCAGATATCCCGTTAAATTACTGTTTTGGCTGGTCTAATACCTCGCGTACTCTTCGCGCCAGGTTCAATCTAATGAAGGGTTTCTGCACAAAAGCGCTTTCGATACCCTGCGTCTTTTCTAAAAGCAGTTCGTGCGAATAGCCAGAGACATAAAGTACTTTCATGTTTTTATAGGTTTTGGAGAGCTGCTTCGCTAATTCCGGGCCACTGATTTTGGGCAAAACCAGGTCTGTAATAAGCAGATGGACCGGATTTTTTTGCTTTGCAAGCACGGTTTGAGCTTCCGTGGCGCCGTTAGCGAGAATCACGGTGTAACCATAATCTTCCAATATCCGTTTCGCTACATTGCGGACGGATTCTTCATCTTCGACGAATAGGATTGTTTCTGTTCCATCCAATGATTCGATCGTTTGTTCAGGAACTGTTTTGGATGATGTTTCCGCCTGACAAGGCAGGAAAATGGTAAATTTTGTCCCTTTGTCAGGACTGCTGACAACAGCGATGTGGCCATCGCTTTGCTTGACGATGCCATAAACAGTGGAGAGACCCAAACCAGTACCTTTGCCGGGTGCTTTGGTAGTGAAAAAGGGCTCAAATATGTGTGATTGTGTTTCCTCATCTATGCCTTTTCCGCTATCGCTAATTTCCAGTAAAACGTAGCACCCGGGCGATAAATCGAGGTGGTCAGCAGCTTCAGCAGTGCTGATTTCTGTGGTTTTCACGCTGATTGAAAGTTCCCCACCGGATGGCATCGAATCACGGGCATTGAGCGCGAGGTTGAGAATTACCTGCTCCATTTGCGTTTTATCGACTTTAACGGGGTTTGATTTCGCCGTTAGATCAAGCAAAATACGAATATTTTTGCTTATAAGGTTGCGCAACATTTGATGGAGATCTTTAACGATCGCATTGAGATCAAATATTTCCGGTTGCAGTGACTGCCGCCGGCTAAATGCGAGCAGTTGCTGTGTCAATGCAGTTGCCCGCTCGGCTGCTTTGTTAATTTCACACACGTCTTCATGCTGAGGATTGTCCGGACTCAAGTCGTTGCGCAAAAAGTCACAATATCCGATGATTGCGGTCAAAATGTTGTTAAAATCGTGGGCGATGCCGCCAGCAAGCCGGCCGATAGATTCCATTTTTTGCGCCTGGCGCAATTGCTCATCTTTTAGCTGGACGGTTTTTTCGGCTTTTTGTGTGGCTGCAATTTGACTCTGCAGTTTTTTGTTGGTTTTGGCAAGGGCAGCCGTGCGCACCAGAACTCGTTTTTCGAGCGTATCGTGAGCTTTTTTTAAGGAGATTTCAGCGTCCTTGCGGTGTTTAATTTCTTGCCCCAATTTCTCGGATGCTCGAAGTGCACGCTCAATTTTAATATGCAGAATATCAAAATCGATGGGTTTTTCTTCAAAATCGGTACCACCGGCTTTTAGAAAAGTGAGTACAAGTTTAATCGATCCGTGGGCGGTTAGCATAATTACAGGCACCGTTGGTTCTGTAAGATTTTTTATTTTCTCGAAAGTTGTCAGCCCATCCATTTCGGGCATGTTTTGGTCTAAAAGCACCAAATCTATTGCTTGGGACTGGATGATTTTAATGGCCTGTTGGCCACTCTCGGCTTCGACAACTGTATAGGACTTCGGTTCCAAACGCTTAGCCAGCATGTGGCGAATTCGCGTTTCGTCATCGACGATAAGGAGACGCTTCTTCATTCAGAAATCCTTCCTAAATTGCAAATAGATCAAGTGATTCTATTCTTTTTAATTCCGTTCAATGTGGCTTTCCAGCAAACGGAACGTTCATGGTGCATCAGCAGTATCCAGCCGTTGCACCCGTCGGGAGTTTTACCGGATTAATTACCGTGGGTTCTATGTAAGCCCAAATTGAATATAAAACAAGTCATCCCGGCTTGTGTGCCAACGCGATGCCGGGATCTCCTTGGTAAAGCACTTTAACTTTTGGTCAATTTAATCGATTAAGATCCCGGTATTTTGTGTAGCAAAAACCAGGATGACGAGACATATTAGTGCAAGTTTCTTATGTCGAATTCATGTTAATTTAACAGACAACTGCCGTGTCTTTTGCGGTTTCAGTTATTTATTTTTGGGCAGCTCCCGCTTTGTTAATATGGCTTCTATTTTCGTCTCAAAATCATTCTCGATCGGTTTCGAGATAAAAGCGTCACATCCTGCATCCAGCGACTTATTTGTATGTTCAACCATCGCTGATGCGGTGAATGCACAAATAAAGCCGGCGTAGCCCTTACTGCGCAGAGTGCGTGCGGCGGTGTATCCGTCCATAACCGGCATGTGCATATCCAATAAAATCAGATCCGGTTTAAGATTCAAGGCTTTTTCGACACCAGCCTGGCCATTATCAGCTGTTTCCACCGTATGACCAACTCTCCCAAGACGGCGGATGAGCATTCTGGTTATGTAATTTTCATCATCTATGATGAGAATGGTTGCCATTTATTTCTCCATAAGAAACATTTATTTGGGGATGAAAAATTTGAACGTACTCCCCTGGTTCGGTTTGCTTTCTACGGTTATTTCACCCCCATGCATTTCTATTAATTTTTTGGTAATAACCAGACCCAAACCCGTGCCCGTTGCTTTACGCGTTTTTGAATCATCAAGTTGGTTAAACACTTTGAAAAGCTGGGATAAATCTTCTTTTCGAATACCGCAACCTGTGTCTTTCACCTCAAAATTAATCTTGTTTTCACTAACGGATGCTTTTAGCAGGATCCCGCCCTTTTCAGTAAATTTAACCGCATTGCTGAGCAAATTCAACAATATCTGTTTCATCCGTACCAGATCAGCATTGATTTCGCTATCTGCAGATTCCATTTCCAATGTCAGTCCCTTTTTATCAGCAAGGATTTTTATGTTGGAGGCCACATTATGAAGCAGGTCTTTGACATTAATCGGTTCCGGGTGCAGTTGTAATTTCCCCGCCTCAATTTTTGAAATGTCGAGCAAATCATTGATGAGCGCAAGAAGATGCTTGCCGGAATCTTCCATGTCATGGGCAATTTCGGCTATCTCACTATTTGCAGGCAGTTCATTCTCATTTGTGAGCAGCGGGATATTGCCCAGGATGACCGTAAGTGGGGTCCTGAGCTCGTGGCTCATAAGATTGAGAAATTCAGATTTTAGCTGGTTGGCTCTTTTGGCCTCCTGCATTGCAACTTGCAGGGTTTCTTCAATCCGCTTTCGTTCAGTAATATCTACGATAACAGCTAAAACAAAGAGACTGCCCTGAATTTCAATTGGATTTAATCCAATCTCAACCGGAAATTTTTCACCGTTTTTGCGTAAGCCGTAAAGGTCTCTGCCAGCGCCCATGCCACGGGCTGTTGGGTGATTAAAAAAGCCGGCGCGCAGCACTGCGTGATTTATTCCGGAAGACCCGGGAACGAGCATATCCACGGATTGCGTCAATAATTCATGCCGTGAATATCCGAAGTAATTCTCAGTTTGAGAATTGGCCAGTGTTATTTTTCCATGGCTATCGACAATGATAACACCGCTGGGCGAGGCCTCGATTGCCAACCGGAAAAATTCTTCGGTTTTTCTGCGCTCGGTATTGTCGCGTAAAACGGAGTAAAAAAGAGTATTTTGGGGATCGGGTGAAGCCGTCCACGAGAGATATTTGTAGCTGCCATCGCGGCACCGAATACGCTTGTCAATAGAAATACTCGGACTGCCTGCCGCTAATTTTTGGAATTCGTTTTTGGTCGACTCAATATCATCCGGATGTAAAAAATTAAAGAAAGGTTGATTGAGAAGTTCCTCGGATGTCCAACCAAGTGTTTTCTCAAAGGCCGGATTAACTTGTTTGAGGTAACCATCGGAACTCGCAATACAAAGCATATCCACGGAAAGATCGAAAAAAAGATTTAGGTCATTTGTCATAACTGCCCCAGGTGGTTAGAATATTTAAATTTATATTCAGCAGCATTACAATTCATTAAATAAATCCATGTGAGCGCGGCTCTAAAAGACCTTCAGCGATGTTGATGACAATTCGGCTCCAGTAACGATGCATAAGCTGAGGTTTTGTAAAATTGTGCTGCTGGTTGTATATTTATGCGGAAAATAAATCTTATCCGTGACTACAATTGTTACTAATTGAGAAAGTACAAGTGGCTGCTTTGTTTGCTGAAAACAGCACCAAAAAAAGAAGATAAATTTTTCACAGCATTTTAATCATGAAATACAGTAAAGAAATTAACTACCTGGTCGGTATTGAAACCCCATTATAACGCATCGTTAGTAACCCCATTTTCTAAAATAAGCACAATTTTCTGTGGCGTTTCGTCAGGTCCGATTTTTAACAAATTTAATATCTCAATCAATTATTACAACTGAATTTTTGATGTATCAATACAACAGTGGCCATTTGGGAATTCAAAATCTATTTATCATGGAACATCACAGTTAAAGTACAGGTTATTTAAAAGAATAAAATCAGTGCTAATCAATGCCTGTATGTGGCTAAAACCCGGAAATTATAAGAAAAGGTGCCAGAATCGAATTCACTTGAAATTCCCCATAAATTTAGGTCCGCTGCTCCATCGGATCGAAAGGCATCCCTGTCCCTTCATCCAGGTATTTTTTCAGGCTGTTGACAAAAAAATAATCCCAGCCCGCCTCACAAATTTTATAACAATCGAGCGATGGGGAAAGCCCTGCATGCATGAATATTATTTTTGTTTTTTTTCCTGTTTTTCGAATTTCCCACTTCAGTTTCGTGTCCTTCCATTCATCGCGAATGGATTCCGGTAGGCCGCTGTGCTCATGATTGGCCTCAACGCATTGCAGCTCAACATATTTTCCGGGTACTAATTTGAGCGCACGCATCGTCCAATAAGTCGGGGGGAATTGGAATGTGATCAAATCCCCCACTGCAGATATTTCATTGTTGGTTGTCGTCCACCATTTTTCAAATTCCGCAGTTAACGCTTTGTAGACAGTGGCAGGTGAGCTGGATACCGTAATCTCGCGCGAATAGTATTTTTCGGTCATGTGGCAATTCCGGGATTTAAATTCAGACGCCTGTTTTTTTTAATTTTGCTGCTAATGAAATATGTTTTAATAGCCCAAGCGGATTTGAATATTTTGTTTGCAAAATTTGGAAACCGGTCGCTTCCAAAAAGTCCTCCAGCTCTTGGAAGTCAAACATTTTTTCATAGGGATGGTCCAGTATTTTTTTCCATAAACCGCCAGGAATTCCTGAAAACGATTCGATTGAAAGCTCTTCCAGCAGCAAAAAAGCTCCGTCTTTTGCGGTTCGGGCCAGCTCATGAATACAATCCTGCCAGTTCGGAATGTGATGAATTATGGCAAAATCAAAAATGATGTCAAAGTGATCGTCCGGAAATTCCAGCTTGGCCGCATCCATCTGGCTATAATTAATAGCATGATCGTGGTTTCGTTTTTGTGCTAAACCGATCATTCGATCATCGAGATCGATCGCTTCGATTTTTACTGGAGCAAAATATTTTTTTATCAATCCGCTTCCCTGGCCGGTGCCACAGCCGATTTCAAGGGCGGTTTCAAATTGTACATCTGCCGGGATCATTTTACGGAGAATCGGGATCTCATATTTTTCCTGGATAAAATCGCGCAGTGGATTGTTAACGACCAAAAATTCAGCTTTGTTTAAAATCATGGTACAAATCCATTATTTTTTATTAGTTATCGGTTTCTCTAAATCGTACAGCGTTTCCATCATCGATTCCATTTTCTGTTCGAGCAAGCCGTGAACATCGGTGAGTGCTTGATTATAAAAATAGGGCCCAATTTCTTTGATGAAAAATTCCAGCAGAAATTCAGCATCAAACTGGCCAATGTCATAGTCGAGCTCTTGTAAAAAATGTGATTTTAACTTCGAAACAATTTCTTCTTTATTTTCTTTGGAAATTTCAATCATGCTAGCGTCACTTTTTCATTTTGTTATATTTTTTGGTCATTTATGTGAGGAGCAGTTATTAATTGGCAAAACCCAAATAAAAGGCAGATGCTGAAATAAATAAACATAAGGGAGAATGCAAACGTGTATCCCAAAAAGCAAAAGGAGTTTCCCGGTATTTCTTAAAAAATCCAATATATTTAAAATCTCCAATGGCGCGGAGTAAAAACAAAACCGCGACGGTCAATATCCCTGAATTATTAATGAAATGAAAACGGTTGTTAAATGTGAACATGCCACTGCCGCTGAGCATGAAAAAAGAAGCAAGAAGCAGGGCGAGGGCGACAAGCAGCGTTCCGAAAACTCCAGGCTGAAGCAGTGATTTTCCCGCACGGGTCGGAATGGCTCCCGATTGCCCCCATTTCCCGCCGAACGCCCAATAAACATGAACGAGACTCAAGATTAAAAAAATAAACGAAGTTAAATTACCAATTATAATCCTCATATTGCACACGTTCCTCGAATATCATAAACTAAGGTTTTAAAACTTTTGAAACGTGCTGCCGCAGTTCGGGCAGCACTTCAGATTCGAACCACGGATTCCGTTGCAGCCATAAATTATTCCTCGGGCTGGGATGTGGCAGCGGAATTGCCTGCGGCCAATAATCACGCCATGATTGCACCAGTTCGGTCAGCGTCTTTTTTGAATTTCCGAAGTGGCTGGCTTGTGCATATTTACCCAAGACGACAGTGAACTCAATTTGCTGCAGTTCCGCAAGCAGCACATCATGCCAGGCCGGAGCGCATTCCGGGCGCGGCGGCAAATCTCCTGATTTTCCGGTTCCTGGATAACAAAAACCCATCGGGAGAATTGCAAATTGTTCCGGATCGTAAAACTGTTCCGGCGTTACGCCCAACCAGTCGCGTAACCGGATTCCACTCATGTCGTCAAATGGAATGCCGGATTTATGCACTTTTCTACCCGGGGCTTGCCCGGTAATTAAAATTTTTGCATTCGGGTGAATTTGCAAAACCGGGCGCGGTCCTTCGGGCAGGTGGTCTGCGCAAATTGTACAGGCGCGAATACGGTTTAAAAGTTGGGTGTGTGATTCCATTCAACATTACCTTTGGGGGCTGATTTACAGCTGGACCAATTGTTAGAGTTTGTACTCATCTATTTGAAAATTGGTAGTTTGCGAGCTTGGAGCATTGCTAATGCGGTATCCCTTACAACTTGGTCACTATCGTTCTGCATGCGCTCGAGAATATCGAGCGGTAAAGACTTGTTAGAAGCGACGGCTGAACGGACATTACTTGACTTATCGCTAGAGAGTTTGATCAGAATATTAACATTGCAAAACTCGTTGAATGCTACTGCTCGACGCAATGTAATGTATTCGGATTTAGCCAGCTGCGAGAGGATCTTTTCGGGACATTGCGAGTGAGTTGCAATCAAAAATAAGGCGTAGTGATAGTCATTTTCTAAAGCTTCTTCATAAAGCAAATTAAAGTGATTGTCATTAATCTGCTTTTGCTCCAATTGTTCAACAATCGCACGCTGATTGTTTTGGTGATAGTTCTTATAGAGCGTAATTGCTAGAAAGCCCAATGAAAGAAACATAAAAATTATTGTTTGCAAAAGGAGCCCAGTGTTAGTCTGTTTCTTTAGTCTCGTTGAAATATAAGCAATTAGGCATGATATAGTATATCCAGTGATTATAGCCCAAAATCCGACTTTTAGAGGAAGTAAAAGAGCCGCAGGGAAAAGAAATAGATTGTACCTCGTCCATTCGATATCTAAACTTTGAATCCACAAATATGTGGAAATTGCAGCGATAAACCCCACCAAGGCTGCAAAAATAATTCTGATTTTTATTAGCTCAAAAATTTTAATTTTGTTATCACTCTAAGAATGAATTGGTTTAATCATAAAGAAGATATTTGGTTCTTTTCTTTTTAAAATCATCGACTTTTGGCTGCCAGGCTTGTATGATTTCATCCGGCGTTTTTCCGGCCAAAAGTCCGTCTGAAACGGATTTTGTACCCATGGCTTTGAGAAACATGCTCATTCTTCCTGCGCCGACATCTTTAAATATATTATTCTCCGGATAGAGCTTGAGCAATACGTGCATGAGATGCATTTGCACAGTCATCGGTGAAAATAGTTTTAAATTGGTGATATGGATTTGCACCCCGCCCAGTTCTTTTCCTTGATTCACAAAATAATAGGGGCGGAAATAGCACGGTCGGAAGATAACTCCCGGCAGTTGGCGTTTGTTCAATCCTGCGGCAAAAGAATCTGGATTGATCCACGTTTCACCGATGACTTCAAACGGTTGCGTATAACCAACGCCCTCGGAAATTTTGTGCAGTTCACCAATATTGCCCAATGTGGCTGCAAAAACAGCTGAATTAGCCCGGGGAATATGTGGGGAGGTGGGAATCCACTGCAGACCGGTGTCCTCAAATCGCATATTTCGATTATAGCCGGCCATCGGAATAACCGTCAACTTGCAATTGATACCAAATTCTTTGTTGAAATACTGCGCCAGTTCACCGACGGTCATCCCATAAATATAAGGAATCGGATACAACCCGATAAATGAGCTGAATTCTTCTTCCAGAACCGGCCCCTCAATAAAATCGGCGCCCAATGGATTTGGGCGGTCGAGTACAAAAAACGCCAATTCATTTTGTGCGGCAGCTTCCATAGCGTAGGCCATGGTATAAATATATGTGTAAGCCCGGTATCCCGCATCCTGAATGTCGTAAACGAACGCATCTAATCCGTGCATCATTTCAGGAGTGGGCCGGCGTGTTTTGCCGTAGAGGCTGTAGACTGGCAGGCTGGTTTTTTCATCTTTGTAGGTGGCAATTTTTTTCCCGGCAAAAACATTTCCCCGCACACCGTGTTCCGGGCCAAAAAGTGCGATGAGCTTCACTTTTTTGCTTTCCCACAACACATCGATGGTCGATTTTAATTCAGCCGTCACACCGGTATTGTTGGTAATTAGTCCGACCCGTTTGCCATTTAACGGTTTAAAGTCGTGGGAAATTAATACATCAATTCCCGGTTTTACGGCAGCCGATTTCCCAACCTGATCATCTGTTGCGAAACAAGTGGCGGCGACGAGAAACAGAAGGATTAGTATTTTGATAAGATATTTTCTTTTCATTGCGAACGAGAACCCAAATTATTATTAGGAATTATTTAGTTGAATTTGCAGGCGGTTGAGATTTTACTTTTTTTTCATAGCGATAAAAAATACGCGCGATTTCAGCGCCGCAATGGTGCAGATAAAATGAAACCGGCCCTGCCCACGGAATTATGGCAAAACGGTGATCGGCTTCTTTGATATCCTGCAGCCCTCGGTGTAACAGAATACGGCCAATTTTCAAACCACGGCATTCATCCAGCGTGGCCAGCGGTCCGAAACTGCCGGTATTGTAATTATTGGTATTGTGGGCTGAAAATGCGATAATTTTATTGTCTTTTAACGCGATGTGTACTGTTGCCGGATGACGATTAAGTACTTTTTTGAGCTCACTTTGCCATGCAATCCAGCCGGTTTTTTGTAGCAATTCCAACAAAAGATTTTCATCATCCGGCTTTCCGCGGCGTATTTCAATGCCTTTTTCAGCAAGTTTTTGCTCTGCATCTGCGGTCGTAAAATCCTGGTTTGAGAGGTCGGATTCGAGACTCCAGGTTTCCTTAAATCGGGTATAGCCATTTTTTTCCAACAAAATCATGGCTTTTGTATAGCGCGGGTCGAGCCCGGGTGTGATGTAATTTGGAGCGGATTCCGCGATTCGCAAAGTTCGCGCATCGCGCGCGATGAGGCGGTTTTCAAGTTCGGTGAGCAAGCGCTGCCCGATGCCATAACGCTGAAAACGGCTATCAACAACGAGCATTTTAACATAACCCACCGGGGTATTTTGCACCGGGCGGATAACTCCCATTGCAAATGCGATAACTTGTTCACGGTGTTCCACAACCATTGCCAGCTCATCGACAAAATCTGAGTCGTCCCAAACTTTTTCCTCCAACAATTCAGGCGTCAATTGGTCGTAGGTCAGGTGCCGGTTCCAAAGTGAGAGAATGGCGTCGATATCGGATTCGCTCAACAGCCGGATCTTCATTTTGTCCCCTTTTCTTTTCTGCCAAAATCAGCGTCAATGGGAATGAATTTGGTTGCAATAAAACTGGGAATCGTCGCGATGACCACCCAAATAAAAAAGTTTTCATAGCCGATAATATCCTGTAACCAGCCGCTGAGCATGCCCGGCAGCATCATACCGAGGGCCATAAATCCGGTGCAAATAGCAAAGTGCGCTGTTTTGTGCTCGCCGTCTGCCGCATAAATCATATAAAGCATGTAGGCCGTAAATCCAAAACCGTAGCCAAATTGCTCGAGAGCCACAGCCACATTAATCACAAATAAATCTTGTGGCATGGCCTGGGAGAGATAAATGTAGACCGCGTTGGGAATATTTATCGCCAAAACCATCCACCAGAGCCAATATTTTAAACCATGGCGTGCTGCGAGAAAACCGCCTAAAAGTCCGCCAAAAACCAGGCAGAGCACGCCGACAGTCCCGTAAACAAATCCAAGTTGACCCGTTGTCAGGGCCAGACCGCCGGCATCCTGCACATCGAGGAGAAAGGGGGCAGCCAGCTTGGCAAGTTGTGCTTCGGCAAAGCGATAAAACAAGAGAAATGCCAGAATACTCCAGATGCCTTTTTTCTTAAAAAACGAGGCAAAGGTTATAAAAAACTCCCCGAAAATAGTGCTCCCCTGCCCGGAGCTTTTGTCGCTGGCCGGAAACGGCAGCATAAACTTGTGGTAGATCAAAAAGAAAATGAACAACGCACCTAAAACCAGGAATGTGACAATCCAGGAAAGCCGGATATTGCCACCGCGCGCGATAAAGCGTGCAGAGCTTGCTGTCTGTAATTTAGGATCAAGCTGGATAACTGTCAGGCAGGGCTTTTGCCAGTTTTCCCGGGTGATTATAAACCGCGATCCTTCGATAATTGCGATGCTTTTATCTCCGGATGCCCGACTGAAATTAACAATGATTTCCTCATCAGGAGGCGGTTCATTCGACAAGTGCAGATAGACTAACTGCGCCCGGCCAACTTCGGCGGTTCGGGCTGTTTTTTGGGCTGATTTTCCCCAATTTGAGCGGAGAAAATTCTCCAACGGCTGGGTGACAATTTTTGCAAACCAGGATGGTTCATGACGTTTTTGGGTTCCTCCGTTTATTGATGCTTCCTCCGTCACAGTAAAACCATGGTTCTCATTCCAGTTTTGAGCAAAACTTACCAGCGAATCAACCTTGTTTTTATCCATCAAATCAGTCGGGACTTCAATTTTTTCCGGATAATTCTGGATGCCGATTTCATTGCTTTGCAGCACAATGCGGAAGGAATCCGGTTGCACCATTCGTTCCTGCTGGACGCCGGGATTGACAGTAAATGTAAATTCAGCCGGCACAGGCCCGGTTGTCGTCTCGATAAATCCTGCTAAAATAATAAGCAATCCCTGCCCTGTGATCATTGCCAGGCGATAGAAGGTGCTGCGAATTCCAACAAACCAGGCTTGATCGTGGTCGGAAAGCCCAAGCATATAAAAGCCGTCGGCTGCGATGTCGTGGGTAGCGGAGCTAAATGCCAGTAACCAGAAAAATCCCAGTGTGAGCTTAAAATAGGCATCTGCCGGAATTGTCAGGGCAATTCCTCCGAGGCCGGCGCCGATTATCAGTTGCATCGAAATTATCCAGAACCGTTTTGTCCGCAGTGCATCGACAATTGGACTCCAAAGCGGTTTGATAGTCCACGGCAAATAGAGCCAACTTGTATACAAAGCAATATCTGTGTTGGAGACTCCAAGGCGTTTGTACATAATTACAGAAACGATCATGACGAGAACGTAGGGCAATCCTTCAGCATAATAAAGGCTCGGAACCCACAACCAGGGATTCTTTTTTGTGGATGGCAATGCATTTTTCACAAGCAGGCTCTTCTTTAATTGAGGATGTTCGCAGCTTACATTTTGGTTTGATTTGCCTGAAAATTTAAAGCATTAATATAGCTGATGGAATTCTATTCTGCAAGATATAATATGTTGGAAAAATGAGATAAGTAACCCTTGAGATTATGAGGGTTACCTTTCCTTCCGATTGATAAACAGGATGAATTTTTTAGCATGGTTGTATGCCGGAGTAAAGCTTGGAAAATGTAAAAATATTTGACAGGAGCGTTTTCTAAATCGAAAAGATGAAACAGGGTAAGAAATACCATTAATACTCCTAACCTGAAATATTCATAAAGCGCAGTGGATGTGCCTGGCACTTAGTTGACTTTTATAAATTTAACCCAACATAGTAGCTTTTAATGTCTTTCATAACTTGTAGAAGTGCCAGCCACATTTTTATCAGTTTATGAATAGATCAGGCTAAGGTTTATATGAAAAAACGCCGAATAGCTGTGTATAAGCAATTCGGCTAAGATATGACTTTTTCACAAGTTAACGGCGCAGACCAGTTTGACAGTCGGACCATCGCTATCAAGTTAATTTTTATATTTATTTTCATGGGCGGGCAGCTATCGCCGATTTAATAATGATGTTGTCCCATAATAAGTTGAACTCCGTCCAAAATGGAGATTAAGGGAGTATGCAGTTCCACCTAAAACAGGCACAGTTTTTTGTGCTCAACGTCTGCCTGTTCTATCTTTTTACTTCAGCATTTTATCTGCAGGAACTGGGATTATTATTTGGTTTTCAATGTGTTTTTTGCTTGTTGCTACTCGGTGCAAATTATGGCGGGACCAGTGGGCTGCCAGGTGCTATAAATCGACGCACAAAATCCTGGCAACCTGTATTGATAAAATTGCTCCCGGTTTTGCATTTTTTGCTGCTCGGTACTATTTCGCTACCACCGTCTTACTATTTTCTCAGCCTGATTTTTATCGTAATTTTTGTGGCTGCTTTTTTTAGCCAACCTCAACTAAAAAATCTGGCGCGCCTCCTTAGTTTTGCTCTTTTAGCAATCGCTTTATATAAACTTGGGCTGCCTGCCCTGCAATTTTCTCCGATTGTTGCCTTTCTCTGGATTTATGCAGACCGGATCGTCTCCTTCGGAGTTGATACTGAACCGGGTGATTCCAAATTGGGACAATCTGCAGGTGATTTGTGGTTTCTCGCCACCGAAAAAACGGTCGATCCCATCTGTTTCATTGCCCACGATTTTCATATTTCGTACGTCAATCAGGCATGGCTGAAAAATCTCGGCTACGCAGTGGATGACGGTCAATTGGTTGTCGGTAAGCCAATTGCTGAATTTTTGCAGGAGAATGACTTCCAGGCTACATTTTTACCGGCAATCGAGGATGAATCACAAGATCAGAATATCGAAGTCGAATTAAACTTTATTTCAGTGGAAAATGAGGCTGTACCAACCTGGTCAACCATTACGACGATAAATAGTGATTCCGGGCAATTTTTAGCTTATTCGATTATCACGCGGAACATGGCAGCGCTGCGGTTGGCGGAAGATGAACTTCTGCAATATGTTGAAGAAATCGAAGAAGCAAAAATGGCAAATGAAGAGCAATCGAGCCAATTGGCGATGGCCGTCGGAGAGTTGGAAATTGCTAAAATGAAAGCGGAAGAGGCCGCTCTGGCCAAGAGCAGTTTTTTGGCAATTATGAGCCACGAAATTCGCACCCCGTTAAACGGGACGATTGGAATGAACCGACTTTTGCTGAACACCCGGCTCGACGAAGAACAGACCGAATATGCCGAAATAGCGTTGGAAAGCGCGGAGTCGCTTTTGCATCTGATCAATGATATATTGGATTTTTCCAAAATTGAGGCTGGCAAGCTGGAACTGGAAAATATCGATTTTAATTTGGAAAAAACCATCCGGCGAACAGCCAATATAATTATCCACAAAATTGAGGAAAAAGGCCTGAAGCTGGAAATTGAGATCGATGAAAAAGTGCCGCTTGATCTCAATGGTGATCCAACGAGAATTCGTCAACTCATATTAAACTTTGCCTCAAATGCGATAAAATTTACCGATAAAGGCTGTATCACTTTTCAATGTAAACAATTAGATGAAGATGAAAAAAGCACTCATTTGCAATTCAACGTCATCGATACAGGCATTGGAATCCCGAAAGAAAAACAAGGACAAATTTTCGAAAGTTTTTCCCAGGTTGACAGCTCAACAACGCGTAAATTTGGTGGTACCGGTCTCGGTTTAACCATTTCCAGGCAACTCGCTGTTATGATGGGTGGTGAGGTTGGCGTTTCCAGTGAAGTGGGGGAGGGATCAACATTCTGGTTTACGGCTCGCCTTGCAAAAGCAGAAAAACATGGGGATGGACAGGTGCTAACGGAAAGCACACCTGAAAATACGCTGCAAGAGATTGGTGAGCTTGATATTCTGGTTGCTGAAGACAATATCATCAACCAAAAACTGGCGTGCAAACTGCTGGAAAAAAGCGGCCACAAAGTGACCGTTGTTGAAAATGGGGAGCTGGCTGTCAGCGCATTTCAGGAGCACAAATACGATCTTATTTTGATGGATATGCAAATGCCGGAAATGGATGGGATAGAAGCGACGCAGGAAATCCGCAAGCTTGAAAAAGAAGGCGCGATCCGCATTCCCATCATTGCTTTGACCGCCAATGCGATGAAAAGTGACCGCGACATCTGTATCGCTTCGGGAATGAATGATTATGTGACGAAGCCAATTGATCCGAAGCTTTTGGAAGTTGCGATGAAAAGCTGTTTATCATCGGATGAATAAGCCGGTCCTTTACCAGAAACCGGCTTTTTTGAAAATCATTTAAATTACTCCGCCATGGGGTAATTGGGGACAATATCAACCGGAATATCTGTTAAATTTTCCAGCTGCTGCGCCAGCTCAGCATCGAGATTGGCATATTTTTCAAAAATAAGTTTTGTACCATCATAATCACCTGCCGCCTGTAAAATGCATATTTCACGAACCAACTTGCGAATACCCCCTGGAAATTGGTCGAAATTTACCGAAAATTTACCGGTGTTTTTATCAAGTTCGATTGATCCATCTTCCAACAGATAATAAATTTGCAGCGCTACACCACGTCCGTGTGCCTCGGTAGCGCCAAAGCGAACGGAACGAAATAAACCGGCCAGGTAGGTGACTGCGGTGGTTTTATAAAGTGATGCAGGCATCACATTTTTATCCTGCATGAAAAGAATATTATAAATGCCCATGACGTCGGCTTTGGCTTCCTCGCAGGCGGAGTAGAGGTCTTTAAGCTCAAAGCGAACTTCGGTTTCCCTGCCATCTTTCATGATTTTTCCCGGGCCAAGTCCGTGGGATAGTTCGTGAAAGAGCACATTGTTGGTAAAAGCGTCCGATGAAAGATGGTCGAGCTGCTCTGGTACGACAAATTGCGCTGCGATTGGCTCAAGAATTTTTTCGTATTTGGCCATCAAAACATTGCGCAGAATAACTTTTTTGCTGCCTTTGGCCTCGCGCACTTTTTCATCATTTGGCAGATTGAAAGCAATTGTCTGCACACCGGCGCGGGTATCTCCAGCGGTAAAAACTTCATCGACGACACGAATTGGTGACTCACTACCACGGTCGAAGTTTTTCATTTTATCGGGAATGGGCAGATTGGCTTCCATTTTTGGCAGCCACGATTTATATACAGCCAATTTCTTGCTCGCCTCGGGATCGGCCACAGTCACAAAACTTTCGAATGCAGCTTTGAAGCCGAATAGTCCGTCTTCATAAACTTCATACGGCCCGATCGTGACCTCAACCGGACTATCGATGTCCATCCACGCCATGTCGCTCTCGTAATAATCATCGGTGGAAAAAGCCTTAGCCCGTTTGATGAGATAATCTTTCAGCGAGGCATTTTCCGTCAATTCAGCGGCTTCTTTCAAGAGTTTGGCTGCTGGTTCGAGCCATTTTTCGAAGGCCTGTGAATAGGGAGTTGCCGTCAGTTTGCCATTTTCACGGCCGACAATCGTGCATAAATCTTTGAGTTTTGCGCCTTCTTCCGGCGACAGTGAAGCGACAAAAGATTCAAATTCTTTTTTCGTGATGTCGGTTGGATAATACCCGGCGCCATGCGGTTTTTCCATTTCACCAATAAAAGGCTCTTCTGCTTGCAATCGGTCCCACGGCCCCGCCATGATTTTAAAATAGGCCAGCGCTGATTTGTATTTTGTTCCCGAAGCTTTTTGCAATTTTGCCAACAACTCCGGGTTGCCTTGCCAAACCTGGCGTAGAAATATTTCTTGCATGAAATGACTTGCTTCGATGATTTTCAACAGGGCTTTTTGTTCATTCTCCGGCAAAAAAGTGATATCCGTGGAAATATCCACAGCGGCGAATTTGGCGAGACGGCTTTCAATATCCGGCGCGATTTTTAATTCAAAACTATCCTGCTTTGTGCAACCAACAAGTGCGATAATCAAAATTAAAGCGATTCGGTTTTTCATCCCGGTCCTCCAAAAAATCTGAACTTTAAGTGTTTATTGGGTACAAAAAAAAAGCACAATCAATTTGATTGTGCTCAATTATAAAATTGTATATTTCAATTTTTGCTTTGCCCTTTATCGCGCTCCCGAATCAATTCATTAATTTGGTCACGCAGTTTGGCTGCATCCTCGTAGCGCTCCTGGGCAACGGCGCGTTCCAGTTCAAGATTAAGGCTTTCCAGTTTGTCCATCGGCGGAAAATCTTCCTCCAGATTTGAGATGTCGATTTCAGGTTCATGTTCGAAAACAGCAGCGCTTTTCATCACTTTGTCATCGACGAAAATGGGAGAGTTTGTGCGCAGTGCCAGAGCAATAGCGTCGCTTGGGCGCGCATCAACTTCGGTATTGCCATTTTTAATATTGAGGCCGATTTGTGCGAAATAGGTGTTCTCACGCAAGTCGTTTACCACGATCCGGGAAACGCGCACCTCGACGGAATCCAGCATGTTTTTGATGAGATCGTGGGTTAGCGGCCGTGGTGGATCGATGTCTTCCAACTGCAGGGCGATAGCCTGAGCTTCAGGAGAACCTACCACTATGGGCAGCCACCTGTGGTTTACTTCATCCCGTAAAATAACCACAAAGCGGTTCGATGCAGTATCCAGAGTAACACGATCAACCTTGACTTCAACTAACATTCAAAACCTCATGTAAATAAATATGATGAGCAACTTGTTTACAAAAACCAACTCTAAAAATACAGCCTTGTTATGGCAAAAACAATAGTAAATATTTTATAAACAAGCAAGGACAATATAAAATGTGGAGCACTCGTAACTCTTTGAATTTGTGCTATTTTCAACAAGAATATTGGATTTATTAATCCGAAAAAATTCTCATTTGATAGAAAAAATGAAATCAGGCGATTTGGAATTGGCTCCGTCGTAAAAAAATTAACTTAACCTGCTTTATTCATGTATATTTATTAAAATATTCTTAACCTATTTATAATTCGATATTTGAGATAAAACGTCCAAAAAAACAAAATTTTCTATTAAAATTATCTCTCACAAAGCCCACAAAATTAAGTTTTATAAGTATTGAAATATTTTCTTTGCGGCTTAGCCTGAATTATTCATAAAGCGCAGTGGATGTGCCTGGCACTTAGTTGATTTTTAGAAATTTAACTAAACAAAGTAGCTTCTAAGGGCTTCCATAACTCGTAGAAGTGCCAGGCACATTTTTATCAGTTTATGAATAGATCAGGTTAGTGCCTTTGCGGGAGAATTATTCAGGTTAAATCGATTTGGCCGCTTTGATGAAAAATCGTGAGTTCATTATATGACAAGGGGATGTTTGCAGCGTTGAAAATAGATTGTTTGGTGCGAAGTTGTATTATTTAAAAAAGGCACTCAATTTCTCAATTCCGCCGTGCGCCCAAATGACCGCGAATGCGTTCTTCCCGCGATTCTTTCACCTCAACCAGCTTTAAATTGGCGCGGTATTCATTTTCCGGCATACGACAGTAAACACCGCCTTCCTGGTACTCACATTTTCCCCAGAGCGGGCATTCGATTGAACAAATCCTGTCCATACTTTCCTCCTGTTTATCTTTTCGATTTAAAATATCCAATAGCGGCGCATAATTATTTAATTGTGGCTGCTCCGAACTCATTTCCTCGTGCAGGATGAATTGTTTCACCATGCGCAGGATGTTTTTTCGAATCTCGCCACGGGTTGATATGATGGCATCAGGGCGGCTGCTGCGAATGGATTTATAGATTTCGTGATCATTGGGGACATAACCCCAAAAGTCGATTTTGATGCGCAATAAATCCTGCACAGCAACCTGCAGACTCAAACCATCCATAATTTCTTCTTTGTTCTGAATTTGATTTAAAATCAAGTGCGGCGTGTAATTGTTGATAAGCCGGTAAAAACGCATTCCGAGCCGAATATCGTGCTCACGAACCTGCTCTGCCAGTGTGCTAATGAGCCGGTGATCACGCGTGTGGGTCGGATCCGTGCATTGATCGAGCAGTTTCAGTACCCAGGGGCTGTCCATAAAATCCAGATGTAATTTTCTGAACAGGCTAAGTTTAATAAAATTATAGCAATCCTGAATGGCAGGCGGCTCAGGTTGGGCCACAACAATGCCCTGATGAGCAGAATTGAATAAATCGATTTCGTTGAGTGAGGTGCCGGCGCCAAGGTCAACCACGACGAATTCGGTATCCAGCCGTTTAAACAAACGGATGGTTTTTAGTTTTTCCCAGTATTGAATATCAGCCATGCCAACGGCCCCCGGTGCACCGCAAATGAGTTTTAAATTAGCAACCGGTGTTGCTGTAATCAGTGAATCGAACTCAATATTTTTGTCGCGGAAAAAATCATACAGCGATTTACCCGGCGTATGCACTCCCAGCATAGAATGGAGATTGGCGCCTCCAAGATCGGCATCAATGAGGGTCACTTTTTTGCCCAACTCGGCCAATGCGAGCGAGATTGACAGGCTGATAAGCGTTTTACCAACACCGCCTTTCCCGCCGCCGATAGCAATTATATGAGGTTTCCTGGGCATGGCTTTCCTGGATTGACCTGTTTTGTTTTTAATTCATTTTTCAACGTTACTTTGCGAGGGCAAACCATCGATAAAAGCCCTCCCATCCCGAATTTCGTCGTTGATATCTCTATATAAATAAAATCAATGGCGAAAAATGCGCAGATTTTAACGGCAAAATTACCAATTATCATAAAATTATTCTTTTGCCGGTTTGCAACAGGCTTGACTTGTGGGGGTTTTCTTTTTATATTCTACTACTAAAATATTGATTTTATTGTATATTCATATCATAAAATGGCCGTTCCGTATAAATTCTCAAAATTTATAAATGAAACCTGGAGCCCTTGCGTCTTTGTGGCAAATCAACTATGAAAATTTTTCATTTCTCCGATCTGCACCTGGATACCCCATTTACCAGCAGCTATTTTGATGTCGCGTTAGCGCGGCAGTGCCGGTTGCGTCTGCGGCGCACACTTTCCAAGCTGCTCAATTTTGCCAAACAGCAAAAGGTGGATGCAATCACGATAGCTGGTGATTTGTTTGAAGGGGATCGCGTGAGCCGTGACACACTGCATTTTTTGGCGGAAAATTTTGCAGAAATCAGCCCCACACCCGTTTATATCGCACCCGGCAATCATGATTGCTACACACGTAATTCGGCTTATGCGCGTTTTGCGTGGCCGGAGAATGTTTTTATCTTCACAGAAAACAAGCTGCAGCCGGTCGAATTAAATGACGAGATCACGCTCTGGGGCGTCGCTCACAATGTGCCTGATGAACGCCAAAATCCACTTGTTGATTTCAAAGTGCCGCAGGATGGGAAGGCCCATATTTTACTCATGCATGGCTCGGAGACCGGGCCTTTTAGCGAAGCCCGCGCCGTCCACATGCCTTTCACGTTGCAAGATATTAAAAACAGTGGTTTTGCGTTCAGCTTGCTGGGCCATTATCATGGGGCTAAAGATGTGCCGGACCAAACACCGATTGCGCTTTATCCCGGTTCACCGCAACCCTTGAATTTCGGTGAAACCGGTGTTCATTCCGCCGTTGTTCTGACGATTGATAAGCAGAAAACCAACATTAAAGCCTTCTCTACTGAAACGCAACTTTTTCACACCATACATCTGGATATTTCTAAGTACACAAACACCGACGCCCTGGCGCAGGGCATCAGTGAAAATGCGGTGGAATTTGCTGAAGATGCCAATTTTCTTCGATTGCACCTCACAGGAGTTTCAGATCGCCAGCAAAGGTTTGATCTTGAAATGTTGCAGGAACAGCTTGCGGAAAAATTTAATTATGTCAAAATATTTGATGAAATTCACAATGAAAATGAGCTCGACGATCTCGCTCGTGAGCCTACAGTCCGCGGTACTTTCGTACGCCAGCTCAAAGAAATGTTGTCAAACGAAGAAGAAGACGGGGAACTTGTCCGGCTGGCGATGAAATATGGGTTGCGGGCATTTGAGGGCGAAAGTATAAAAATATGAACATAACCTGATCTATTCATAAACTGTTAAAAATGTGCCTGGCACTTCTACAAGTTATAAAAATACTTAAAAGCTATTTTGCTTAGTTAAACTTATAAAAATCAACTAAGTGCCAGGCACATCCACCTCGTTTCATGAATGATTCAGGATAAAAATGCATACAGTACATTTAATTTAATGTACAATAATACCACAGGTTATATCGATGATTTGGAAAGATTTGCATGAGAGTTGAATATTTACATCTGGATGGCTTCGGCATTCTGGCGGATATTGATTTTTCCTTTGAACCGGGATTTAATCTGATTCTCGGACCCAATGAAGCCGGAAAATCAACGCTGCAACAGGCCATTCTTGCCATGCTGTACGGATTCTATTCCGGTGGCCGCGTCAATTCTTCCGAAAAAGATATGCACGCGCGCTATCGTCCATGGAACGCCTCGCAATACTCGGGTAGCGCCCTTGTGCGCAGCGATGGCAATAAAGCATTTATGATTATGCGCACTTTCGGCAAGCAGGAGCCTGAGACACAAATTATCGATGAGCAAAGTAAACAAAATATCACTGCCGATTATTCGCAGGGCCGTCGCGGCCACGTTGCTTTTATTGACCAGCTAACCGGGCTGTCTAATGCCGTTTTTCAGTCCGTCGCTTGCGTCCGGCAGGGACAAATTATTCATATCAGCCAATCACAGGCGGAAGATATTGCGGAGGCCGTTTTACGGCTTGTCGACAGTGCAACCGCCGAGGTTTCCTCCCGTGGAGCGCTCAACAAAATTGCCTCCGCCATTCGAACTCTTGGCACCGAACGCAGCAAATCGGGGCCAATTTATCGCACCCGGAGTGACCTTGCCGTGCAACAACGATTGCGGGATGAACAGAAAACGATATTATTGGGATTGCAGCAGGATCACGACCGGTTAGACGAACTCGCATCAAAATCAGCGGAGTTGCTCGAAGACCAGAACCAGTTGGAGCATGATATTCACGTCAGCGAGTATTTGCAATTGAAAAATCTTCTGCGTCGCTTTGATGCGGTTAAAAATGGCCAAAAAGAATTGTTCGAAGCCGCCCAGGCGGTGAAACCAAAGCAGGAAATCCATTTGCAAAACCGCGATACGGCTATCAAATTTGAGCAGGAAAGGAAATACCTCAACGAGCGACGCCGGTATTTGACCGACGAGCTTCGCGACCTTCATGCTGAACTCAATCAAACGAATGAAGACCTCGAAAAATTACCGGTAGAGAAAAGTTTTTGGCATAACGAAGATTTAAATAATTTTTATGAACTCGATGCTGCCTGGAAAAGAATAAACAGCCGCACCGATGGGCTAAATAAAGAACAAACAGATATCCAAAGCAAATTGCTAGCCGCAGGTCTGACCGAAAAATCGATGCACTCGACGCAGCTATCTGACAGCGAAATTCAGGCGATTCAGATGCAGTCTGATGAGTTGGAAGCGCAGCAAGCCGGTCTCGAAGATGAGAAAAATAAGCGGGAAGAAAAGCGATCCTTTTACCGGCTGATTCGCACCGGGATGCTCTTTTTTGTGGTGATTGTGGTATTGTTTATTGTCGCTATTCTCAAACTTCCGGATTTGCAAACCGTGCCGCTCAACCACCCGTTTATCTGGAGCGCGTTGCACTATTCTTTAGTGATTCTGATTGTTGTCCTCATCCTTGGGCAAATATCATTTCGCATGAAATTCCGGGTTGTTCTTGATAAAATAGCTGCGGATAAAAACTATCTCGAACTCAAATTAAAAGAATATCAGGCGTCGCTGCAGCCATACGGTGTTTCGACAGCAGCCGAGCTTATCGAGCAAAGGATGCGCTGTCTCGATATTCAGCGAATTAACAAATATACAGATGCCAGTTTCAAAGAAAAACGGGAGATTGAGAGCGGGCTATTTTCTTGGTTGCAAAAACTGGAAATGGCCCATATTACCCCGGAAAACATGCAAAGAGCAGTAATGATTTTTCGCAGGGGAAGTTCGTTGAGTAAAAATATGGATGAACTGAGCACTAAAATTGAAACGTGCGATAACAGCATAAATGAACTCAATGCCAATCTGCGGGAACTTGAATCAGATTTACGTGCGATTTATCTGCAAGCTGGCGTTGAAATTGAGAATCTGGAGTCTGCCCATGCCGCTTTTCTGGAAAAAGTGAAAGCCGCACAACAGTATATCAAGTTCATGGGTGAGCTAAAACAAATGCAGGAAATTGAGCAGGAAATGCTGGCAGGCCGTGACAGCGTCCAGTTGCAGGCACAATTTGCAGAATTAAAAAAAGAAATTAAAGAACAGGATTTGATTGAACCACTAACCCCGGTGAAGGAAATCAGGCGTAACCTGAAACTGGTGTTAATTCAGGCACAAGATATCGAATTGGAGAAAGCCCGAATCCAGGAGCGCATTCGTGAAAGGGAGAGTAAATTACCCGACCTCTCAGAAATTGAAGAAAATATCGTCGCGTTAAAATCAGATTTACGAGAAATGACGCACAAGCGCCGCGCATTGGAGCTCGCATATGAGACGATAAGTGAAGTTGCGCAGCAGGCCCACCAAAATTTTGCACCGCGCTTATCGGCCAGCGTTGGTCGGCATTTGAGTACTTTGACCAACAATGATTATAAACAAATTTACATTGATCCGTCAGATTTTTCCATGCAAGTGGCACATGATAAAGCCAAAAAACTGGTGCCGATCGATGTTCTCAGCTATGGCACGCAGGAACAAATATATCTGCTGCTCCGGGCTGCAGTTGCCGAGCTTTTTTCTGAGCAGAGCGAAACTATTCCGCTTTTTCTCGATGATCCACTTGCTCATGCAGATAACAAACGCCAGGTCAGCGCTTTGGAATTATTGCAGCATTTATCAGAGACGCAGCAGGTATTTTATTTTACCAAAGATCCGGGGCTCGTGCATCTGCTCGATGAAACCAAATTACCGTACAATCTGGTAAAAATGCCGACAGCCCCGGAAATTGTGCCCTACCGCTGGGCGGCAGGTACGGCATTTAAAGAAAAAAGCAAAGAAGGAGATTGAGACATTGGAGTGCTTGAAGCTGGTTGCTGAATTCCACTTACAACATCAACAGAGGTCTCCAATCTTGAATAAACCGAAACGAATTTGGCGTTAATTTGCCTTCGTCTCGCACGCTCCGCTGACCGTATCTTCGTCAGATATAACTTCTGATCAATAGATTGATAGTGCGCCCAGGTTTTTGTTTCTGCTGATTTTAGTCCTCTTGAATTTTATGATATTGGATTAATGGTACTTTGTCCTATTGTGGTAACGGACATTCCAGAGGAATAGCGGCTGTGCAATACTTGTTCTCTACGGAAATTCTCCCAAAGCCAGATTAACTTTTTGCTGAAGAAAGTGCTGCTGAAATGTCCATTTCTGCCAAAGTTCTCCTCATTGAAGATGATCCAAATATTGTAAATATTCTTGAAATCCATCTCCGCGATCTGGAATATGGTGTCGATCGTGCTGGCGACGGCATCACCGGATTGCAGAAAGCATTGTCGGGTGATTATTCCCTGATAATTCTCGATCTCATGCTACCAAAAATGGATGGGCTTGAGGTGTGCAAACGCATCCGGGCGCAGAATCCGGTGATTCCAATTCTCATGCTGACAGCCAGAAATGAGGAGCTCGATAAAGTACTCGGTTTGGAGCTCGGCGCCGATGATTACATCACAAAACCCTTCAGCATTCGGGAATTTATAGCCCGTGTAAAAGCCATTTTACGGCGGGTGGCTGTCGACAGTGAAAGTGGTAAAAAACCGGAAGAAAATACCCCGCTTGAATTTGGCGACCTGATAATCGATTTAATCAAACGAAAAGTTATTTTGGCCGGCAAAACTATTGAATTGACAGCAAAAGAGTTTGATTTATTAGCCCTTTTTACCAGCAATCCCGGACGGGTTTACAACCGTCAGGAATTGCTCGATCTTATCTGGGGGTATCAGTACAACGGTTACGACCACACCGTCAATTCCCACATCAACCGCCTGCGTAATAAAATTGAGAAGGACCCGACAAATCCACAATTGCTGAAAACACTTTGGGGTGTTGGCTATCGATTTTCCGAAGTAGAGGAGCTGCAATAATGATACAATTTTTAAAATCGTTCTACATAAAGTTGTCCGCAATTTTTCTTGTATTATTGATTCTCATGGGCATTTCGCAAATATTGATTACCAGAGATGCCTCCGAATTATTTTACCGCACAGCAGACCAGACGATGAACCGCCAACTGGCGCAAAACATCGCAACAGATTTCACCGACGCTGTGGCTGACAGCATTGATTTTGCCAGCATAAAACACATGATTCATTATATGATGGTCATCAATCCCGGCATTGAAATTTATATGCTGGATGAGTCCGGAAAGGTGATCGCCTTTTTCGCTGAATCCTATAAAAAGCTGCAAACCGAAACAGTCGATTTAGGGCCGGTGCGCGATTTTATTGCCGACAGCCAGGCTACCCCGATATTTGGCGACGATCCCCGCCATCTGGGCCGGAAAAAGGTTTTTTCAGCAGCCCCGTTGCAAATCGGCAAAAACATCGACGGATTTTTGTATGTGATCATCGAAAGTGAACAATTTGACATTGCCGCTGAAACTGTGTGGGAAAGCTTTGCTGTCAAAACACTGATTCGCAGTTTACTGGTTAGTATTTTGGTCACCGGAATTATCGGGTTAATTATGTTTGCGCTGTTAACCCGGCAGCTTCGCCGCATCACAGTGGTAGTGCAAGATTTCGAAAAAGGCAAGCTGAATGAGCGCATCCCGGTTAAAAAGAATGATGAAATCGGGCATTTATCCGCCTCGTTCAACAAACTGGCTGATACCATCGTTGCCAACATGGACGAGCTGAAAAAAACCGACATATTTCGGCGGGAACTGGTGGCAAACATTTCGCACGATTTGCGAAATCCAATCGCCGCGATAAAAGGTTATCTTGAGACATTGCAGCTGAAAAATGACTCGCTCGACCTGAAAAAAAGACAGGAATATCTCACAACAACTTTGCAGATTTCAAATATGCTGGAAAAATTGGTTGAACAATTATTTGAATTATCAAAACTCGAAGCCAGCCAGGTGAAACCGCAATTGGAGCCCTTTTCAGTTTCTGATTTGCTGCAGGATGTGATCATGAAATTTAAAGACCTTGCGGAGAAAAAAGGCATTCACTTGCGTGCAGAACTGCCGGAAAAATTACCGCAGGCCTATGCCGATATCGGTTTAATTGAACGTGCGCTTTCCAATCTCATCGATAATGCGTTACGCTACACACCGGAAAACGGCGAAGTCAATGTGACGATTAAGAAAGGAAACCAGCAAATCAGGGTATCGGTTTCTGATACGGGCTGTGGCATTCGGGAGGAAGAGCTGCCCTTCATTTTCGATCGATTTTACCGGGTTGAAAAAAGCCGCGCTCGCGCCACGGGTGGCGCCGGCCTGGGCCTGGCAATTACCGAGAAAATTCTCGAAATTCACAAATCGACCATTTCAGTGGACAGCCGTGTTGATGAGGGATCCACTTTTGCTTTTGATTTGAGAACCTGGCAGCCAGCATGATTTTTTATTGAAGGAAAACAATTCAAATTACCGCAACAGCCCCATCACGGCGGGAATCTCCGCCGCCCTGGCCTGCGCAGTCAACTGCGTGCACGCCGCCAAAATAAACATCCCGAACTTGCCATTCATTTACAGGAAAGTGATCTCGTAATTTTTGCATGCTTTCAGGTTTAAAGCCGGGTTCGATTTGTGCCGTCGTTCCGTCCCAGTGTAAACGAGGTGCATGCACGGCTTCGTGAATATTCATTTTAAAATCGATAACATTGCTGATGACTTGCAGCAACGCTGTCCAGATTCGTTTGCTGCCACCACTGCCCGCGACGAGTTGAACCTGATTTTCTTTCAGTAAAATCGAGGGCGACATCATCGAAGCTACACGTTTGCCCGGTGGATCATTGTGAAATCCATCCGGGTGCAGGTCATCTTCCCCCATCATATTATTGAGCATAATTCCTGTTCCGGGAACGACGTAACCACTGCCTTCACCGTTGGAACAAGTCAAACTGGCGGCATTTCCAGCGGCATCCAAAACACTGATGTGCGTCGTGCCACCAAATGCTTTTCGAATCTTTTTAATGTTTTCAGCAAATTTTGCCTGCGGATTCAACTGCGTGAAAATATTTTCTTTTTCACGGCAATCGTACAGTTCTTTCATCAGAGTGACAAGCCCGAAAAGGTGGTCACTGGAGCCAAACTGCACGACGCCGGGCATGCCTTTTTCCAGCCAATTTAATGCGTAAGACAGCATGGATCCGCCAAAGGAAGGCAACGGATTTGTGAGCACCAATTGATCTCTGTAATTTACGGCCAGTGGCGTTCTTTCGATGACGTGATAGGATGCCAGATCGTCCCGCGTCAGCAGTCCGTCGTGTTCGTACATATCATTGAAAATCGACCGGGCAATTTTGCCTTCATAAAATTCTTTGTCCCCATTTTTTGGTAAAGTTTCCAGAAATGCAGCCAGTTCGGCGTTTTGAAAATGACTCCCTTTTTGAAGAATTTTTCCTGCCGGGGCATACATTTTCCGGCTGGCATCCGTCATTTGCATTATAGGTTCGAGTAACTCGAGAATGTAGGCTTGCGTTGCATTTAATGCGGTCCCGAATCGCGCAAGTTGAACGGCGGGGGCAAGAATTTCTCGTAACGGGAGCCGTCCTAATTTTTTATGTACGTGCAGAAGTCCGCGTAATACTCCCGGGACAGCCACAGAGCCGTACCCCACATTGAAAATTTGCTCAGAGCCGGGAAATTCGACGGTAATCGGCAGGAAATGGGCTTCGCGATCGGGATTTTTTTGGCCCAATCCCGGCGTGTCAACAAAGAAATCGAATAGCACCGGTTGCGCGTCATCTGGTCTGGCCAAGAGAAAACCACCGCCACCGAGGCTGGTTAGCAGCGGTTCGGCCACAACAGAGGCAAAACCCGCTGCCACAACCGCATCAAATGCATTGCCATCATTTTGTAGAATGTGGCAAGCTGCCTCACTCACTCGAATATGTCCGCTTGCCACAACGGCCTGCATTTCGGATTCCTTCAAATTAATAAATTAACGTGAGTTCAATGTAAGCTGTAACATTCTTTACCAAGCATAACTAAAATAGAGCGAAGGCGTCTCGCTGAGTGGTACGTTCGGCGGGATGCTTTCACACTAAATTAAAAGGTGGATTTTCCGACGAGGTTTTTCGAATAGCGATAACATCACTATAATGCAGTGATCTCATCGCTTTACCACGGGGCCGTCTCAGGAAACATCATAATTTATCCAATCGTTAGAATTATGCTGGCTGAGCGTGTCGAAGCCCGGGTCATTCCACCCGCTGAATATAATCGTTCGGGAAATTGATGGCTGCCAATTCATTTGTCAGCATGGAAACTTCCTGCTTAGTCAGGGCAATGTGTGGCGGGCGCATATTCAGCCAGCCTGGTTCTGCATTTTGCTGGTACATGACTTGTTTTAAAGTCGGAATCATTGGGTATTTTTCAATAATCAATCGAAGTTTATTCAGCTTGTTTTGCAATTCTTCGATTCTATTTTTTTGAGTTTCCTGAAACAGAAATGCAGCATCGCGGCAGCTCACATTGACAGTGGCTGAAATGCAACCAGCGCCGCCGACTTCTTTTATGCCCGCAAGAAATCGTTCGCTGCCGGCGAATACTTGAAAATTTGGAAAAGTTGTAGCCAGAAGTTTCATGTTTTCCCACTCACCGCTGGAGTCTTTTATCCCGGCTATTTGATCGGGAAAAGTGGCGAGAAGTTTCTCGATCAGCGAAAAGCTGAAGGGTACAGCGCTCATTTGGGGAAAATGGTACAAATATATTTTGAGCCGGTCATCATTCACCCCGTGAATAATTTGGTCGAAGGCATCAAATAGTCCGGCATCATTGGCATTTTTATAGTAAAATGGCGGCAGCATAACCAGGCCAGCCACGTTGTGGGACAGTGCATGTTGCGATAGTAAAATCGTGTCAGGAACAGCGCAGCAGCCAGTGCCGACGAGTAGTTTTTGCGCTGGAATGCCGCTCTCAATTACAGCATCAAGGGCGACCATTCTTTCAGCGATGCTGAATGAGTTGGCTTCGCCGGTTGTGCCCATTAACAAGATTCCGGTGCAGCCATGTTCTAACAACCAGTGGCAGTGGTGAGCCAGTCGAACGTGATCAATTTCAAGTTGGTCATTCAATGGGGTGAGGCTGGCGGCGTAGACGCCTTTTGCCAACTTGGATTTTAGTTCTGGCAATAAATCTTCCTTTCGCAATTGAATTAGAAAATTGTGTGCTATCGAGTTATTTGGCAGGCAAATTCTGGGTAAAAGCCAGTCCTTTTTTCAGCCATTTTTCCAGGTTTTCATCCGCTTCAATACCCGCTTCGCCAACATATATCATCCCACGCATCGATCTGCCGGTGAAATCCATTTTCCGGACGTGCGGCTCATTGAGCGCTTCGTCGTATTTTTCGGCACCGACCCGCATCATGAGCTCAGAGCCGACGATGCCGCCCACCATGTTTCCCCGGTCTAAAAAACAAAGACCACCAAACATCTTTTTCTCTTCGATGCCCGGTGTGCTGGCGAGCAATTCACGAATTCGTTGCGCTAATCCTTCATCAAAAGCCATAATTTGTTTTTCTCCTTTAATGCATCTCGGCGTGGCGGGAGTGCAATCCCTTCATGGATTGTGCTGTGCATTGCATAAAGGTAATGCGCTCCAAATCCACAAAATAAGACTTGACAGTCTACGAGAAATATAGAGCGAAAGCGTCCCGCTGAGTGGTATGTTCGGCGGGATGCTTTCACACAAATTATAAATGTGGATTTGCCGACCAGGTTTTTCGAATAGCGATAACATCACTATAAAGCAGTGATCTCATCGCCTTACCACGGCGCTGTCTGGGTAGCGCCCATTCCCGGACCGAGCAAAATGCTGTTCAAAAACATGCGTGCTGTGCCATAAAAATAGGAACGGAAATTGGGTTCGTGAGCAAAAAGAATAATTTGCCCTTTGCCGGACGATTCCCGTGTCGCGAAGGCAGTATTTTGCCAGCGTTCTTTGGCTTCCGGCCACAATAATCCGGAAAGTCTTATTTCATTCGCATCTGCGAAACGCGCAGCCGTTTGCACCGGAGCTTTACTCATAAAAGCATTCGAACTGTAAAAAATTGCCGGAACGTGCTTTCCTAAACCAAAATTTAGCCAGTGCTCCTCATCGAGGTTCACTTTCATAATTGCGCCGCGCGGCATAAAAAGCCGTTGCCGCGAATCAGCTTGTTCCAATGCTTTGTCATCCATTTTTGGCTGCTCTTTTTGAACCGTTGGTTCAGGTGGTTGCGTTTTTCCCTCCCAGATCATAAGGCTGTCGATGCTGATTTTATTAGCAGCTAATTCTTTTTCAACCGCTGTCGAAAAATCAGGCAGGTTCTTTAGAACTTGTCGGCGAAGTTTAACCGCGCTCATTTTCAAACTGCTGTCCGCCAAAGCAGCCGCGCTGCCACCGATTGCGACTAACGTGCCGCCCTGTTGCACCCAGGTTTTTACTTTCTTCTGCGCTCCTTTATCGAAAATTTTCTTAAATCCACGCCCGGATGAAGGCAATATCAACACATTGTACTGGCGCAAATCGGCCCATGACAAGTTATCCGAGTTTAAAAGCGAAAGTCCAATTCCCATTTCATAATCGAGCAAATAACGCAGCGTGCCCGAATTGTAGCTGCTCACCGCCGACCCGACGACCATGGCAATTCGCGGTTTTTGCAGCAGCCGGAAAGTTCCACCTCCGAGATCCGGACCTTTTTGGCTCAACGCCGTGTTGACGCCACGTATCGTCACACCGACAGACTCAGCACATTTTTGCACTTCTTCCGACTTCAAGCCCGGATTTTCGTTGAGAATCAGCAGCAAGGTGCCGCGCTTGTAGCTTTGTCCCTCAAGTTGAAATTCTTTAGTGGCGCTATGGATCTGCCAGCCTTTTTCGAAAAATTGCAGCAGCGCATCGACTGCATTGTCATCGTTGTAGGGTAGAAGATAACCGAAAGCCGGGTTCGGATTAATCACCTGTCCTTTAATATCATCTAGACTTTCGACATTTTTTAATTTGACGGACGGCATTGATTTTACCGCACATGCTTCGACATCGTAGGCCAACGGCATGGACCAGGCACCAACTTCATACATTTTTGTACCGCGGCCTTTTTCAAGCGACTCACGCTCCATTTTTAGAACAGCCGTCGTCATGCGTGGATCTGCTTCGAGAATGGCATTAATCAACGGGCGTAATGGCTGATTCACCGGAATGACAAAGGTGCCCTTGGCAAATGAATGGCTCGCATTCTTGTTTTCTGTGTATGACTTTACTGTGCTCAAAGTAAAAGATGCTTCAGCTTGTTTGATCTCAATTTTCTGTTCTAAAAGTTTTTCCACCAACCGGTTTGTCCGACTCGGATTCTCAGCCGCAGAGAGAATATAGGCTTTGACACCGTCCTTGTTTTTCCTGTAAACTGCTTTTTTACGCAGGTCATAAAAATCTTGCAACAGTTTTTGCCGGTTATTGGCAGCCGTGTTCAGGTTGGCGAACGAGCTGGCAAACTGGTGAAAAACAGCATCGTGAAAAGTGGAGAGAACACCGTTGGTTTTTTTCACTGCGGAGCCGTCGGTGGATGCCTGTTCGTACAAAATCGCGACCGTGCCGCGGTAACAGGGGTACGAACTGCCATAGCCGGGATACCAGTCTTCGTACCATTCGCCGGTGTAATAGCTCCACCCGTGCTCATCAAACGCGGCGGCTTGATCCTGCGAGAATTTTTTCCACCATTGGCGAATTTTTTCATCCACATGGTGATTCACCGGTTCCCGCGGTGGATTGAATAAATAAGTGCTGTTGGAGCCCATTTCGTGGGCATCAACCACCAGTTGCGGATTCCAGTCGACGACGAGCTGCACGCGTGAACGGCTTTCCGGCTGCGACAGAATAAACCAATCACGATTTAAATCGAAGAAATAGTGATTCGTGCGCCCCCACGGCCAGATGCCGGTGTGCTGCATGCTCTGGCGGTCGAAGCTGGGAACTTTGCCGCCCCATTGTTCCATTTGTGCCAGATAGCGCTCACGGCCATCCGGATTTTCCATCGGGTAAATCCCGGTGACAAGCTCGTTGCGCAGCATCGTTGCCAGCGTGTCGGTGCCCGCGGCGAGCCGGTAGGCCAGTGCAATGGATGCATCGGTGCCGGAAAGTTCGTCCCCATGAATACTGTAAAACATCCACGCAATAGCGGGGCTATTTTTGATGATTTCGGCTGCTTGCCCTGCGTTGGTTACCCGCGGATCGGCCAATTTGCCTACGTCCCCTTTTATAGATTCGAGGCGCTCCATGTTTTCGGATGAGCTGATGAGCAGGTAGTAAAGTTTACGTCCTTCGTGGGTTTCTCCATTTTCGTGCAATTGCACCAACGGTGATTTTTTAGCTAAAATTTTAAAATAGCGAATCGCTTCGTGGTAGCGCGACGCCTGGCTGCCCAGCTCAAAACCGAGAACATCTTTCGGTGTTGGAATGGATTTATCAAAACTTTCGGTGATATAAAATGGTTTTTCGGTCGCCAGCACGGTTTCGTTTTGCAGGCATGGCAGGGTCAAAATTGTGAATAAAAGAATCGTGCAGTAAAATAAACCAGTTCTTATGGACATGGGAGCTCCCTCATCTGAGAATGAAACTGCTCAATTTGAAATGATGTGCAAGAATTAATTGAAGTTTTTAAAAATGTGCCAGGCACATCAATTATAACTTTTAGAATAAAACCGACTAAATTTTTGACTCTATAAAATAGAACGATAATTTTTGAAATCAAGGAACTCCTGTTTAATTGCAATTTAAAAGTGATAATTGGCTGCTATAATCCTGCCTGAGAAAAAATATTTGGAGCTTATCCGAAAACCTCGATGCAGTAATGGATCCCCGAGTAAAACATTTGCATGGGCATCAATCTAAGGATTTAGAATTGTGGAAAAACCAAAGATTGTGTCAAACATCCCTCTGATTTATGCTCTAGACGAGCATAAATCTTTCTCCCTTCAAAGGGAGAATATAAATTCCCCCTTCGAAGGGGGATACAGGGGGATGTCTGCGATTAGTCTCAAAATAAAGATTTACACATATTCAAAATCCTTAAGTTGACGCACATGCGATTAATACAATCGGGCATGGCAAATCAAGTTTTCAGTTAGATTCTAAATTACCTGAAATTCCATTTGAATCAGGCTTTGTTTTGAAAAATGAAGCTCTCGATTTTTTTCACAGGGCTATCTTTTTCTTTGCTTCATAGAGCCAATTTCTCTATTATTTAAGAATGAAATCAGATCAGAAAACAGGGGAAACTATGCCCGTCACGTCATTAAAAATTTTAAAGGAAGTCTTCGGATATCAATCGTTTCGCCAATACCAGCAGGAGATCATCGAGTCGGTTTTGCAGAAAAAAGACACGCTGGTTATCATGCCGACGGGGGGTGGAAAGTCGATCTGCTACCAAATCCCGGCCTTGATTTTTGAAGGGCTGACTGTTGTCGTTTCGCCGCTTATTTCACTGATGAAAGATCAGGTGAGCCAACTCAATGAACTTGGTGTTGCAGCCGTGGTTCTCAACAGCAGCATTTCGAAGCAGGAATATTCTCTCAATGTGCAGCGTATCGAACGCGGTGAAGCCAAATTATTGTATGTCGCGCCGGAAACATTGCTGCAGCCTAAAATTCAAAATCTTCTCCAGCGCATTCAGATTGATTGCATAACAGTGGACGAAGCTCATTGTATTTCTGAATGGGGCCATGATTTTCGCCCGGAATACCGCCAGATTGCTGAGGTGCGCCAGCGCTTTCCACAGGCGGCTTGCATCGCACTGACGGCTACAGCCACACCACGGGTGCAGCGTGATATTAAAGAATCACTTGGTTTTCCACAGGGTCAGGAATTTGTCGCCAGTTTTGATCGGGAGAATTTGCTGCTGCAAGTGATTGACAAGAGTAGCACCCTGAATCAAACACTCGATTTTCTCAAAAATCACCGTGATGAATCGGGCATAATTTATTGTTTTTCTCGCAATCAAGTTGACGAACTCGCAGCAGTTTTACAGGAATATGGGTACTCGGCGTTGCCCTATCATGCAGGGTTGGACGGTGAGGAACGTGCCCGGTCGCAGGAAAAATTTATCCGCGACGATGTGCAAATAATTGTGGCAACGGTGGCGTTTGGCATGGGAATCAACAAATCCAATGTGCGATTTGTCATTCATTACGACCTGCCGAAAAATATCGAGTCTTATTATCAGGAAATTGGCCGCGCCGGGCGGGATGGTCTGCCAGCGGAATGTTTGCTTTTTCTCGGCTATGGCGATATCCAGAAAATTCGGTATTTCTTCAATGAAAAACCGGAGAAAGAGCAGCAGATTGCTGAGGCACAACTGCAGGCGCTTGTTAAATATGCCGAATTCACCGGGTGCAGACGGCAGCCCCTTTTGCAGTATTTTGGCCAGGAATATCGCGAAGAAAATTGCAATATGTGCGACAATTGCCGCGGCGGTGGCGAAGAAGCGGTGCAGGATGTCACAGTACAGGCACAAAAATTTATTTCTTGTGTGAAAAGAACTGGCGAGATTTTCGGAGCGCTGCATATTGCGGACGTGCTGCGCGGTTCGAAGAACCAAAAAATTCGCCGTTTTGGCCATGACCGGCTTTCAACTTACGATATCGGGGCTGAGCTGACAAAAAAACAGTGGATTCACCTGTCGAAACAACTGGTGCGACGTGGCTATTTGCGACGTGATGAGGAGCAGGGAAGCCTGCGAGTTTTAGCGCAGGCGCAAGGAATTTTGAGCGGTGCAGAGCCATTTGTCGCACAAATTATCGCTGATGACGAACGCCCCCGTTCATCGAAACGCGCCATCGATTTTGGTGATTATGACCGCGATCTTTTCGACGAGCTGCGCAAATTTCGTAAAAATTTGGCTGAACAGGCCAACCTGCCACCATACGTTGTTTTTTCCGATAAATCCCTGGTGGATATGGCTGCTACTTTTCCGCAGACCGAAGACGCTTTTTTAATGATTCACGGCGTTGGCGCGGAAAAAAATAAAAAATACGGCAAAATATTTCGCGATGTGATCAAACGCCATTGTTTAGCCCGCGGTATCGAGCAAAAATCATTGGCCCACCGGCAGCTCAAAAAGCTAAAACGCAAAACGAAACCGCGCAAACACATGCAAATTGGCGAAGCATTTAATCAAGAGCTGACGCTTGAGCAATTGGCCACTGAGAATCGTGTTCAGATTCAAACAGTCATCCAGCATTTGCTGGCATTTGTCGATGATGGCCACATTTTACGGCACCACAATTTTAGCAAAGATTTTCCTGAACTGGATAATCATAAAAAAGATATTGCCGCTGCTTTTGCGCGCCACGGCGATGCACGTTTGAGCCCGATTTTTAAGGATTTGCACGGGAAGGTTTCGTGGGAATTGCTTAAATTGTTTTTATTGCAGCAGAAGGTTGATGCCCAGGAACAGGCACGGTAAAAATTGTATTCTTATTGCTTTAAAAAAATGTACTTTAACCTGTTGTGCAAAATAGAGTGCTCGCACTGAATAATAATTAAGTTCGAGTACGAGTCATCCCGGTTTTCACAACGTGAAATACCGGGAACTCCTGACATGAAGCTCGACCAGGGGGACACCGGTATTGCAAAAAGACGCAAACCGGTGTGACAATTGAAGCTGAAAAGACACGAATTTGTGAATTCAGTTAACTTTGCACAAGGGGTAACCTGTTATATGGAATACTAAATTTGGATGTTAGGAATTTAAGATATGATTTTTAAAAATAAAATGCGCTATGTACTCGTCCTCCTTCTTTGTTTGGTCCTTATTTTTGGGTGCAGCGCCCCGAGTCTAAGCTTGCAAAATATGGGACGGCAGGCGCAGATTCGTGTTGGCTTGTTGCAGAAGCAGAAAATAATCCAGTTTATGGTCAGTGGCCGCTTCGCCATTTACGGCCCCGATAACCGTTTTATTGGCCGCGGCATGCGGGGCATCCGCTGGCAGGCACGGGCGCTTAATTTTACCCCGGCAACGATCGTTTACCGCCTGCGCTACGCTGAAAATGTCTCCCGCTCCGAAGCCGAAAAAAACAGCCGCAGCCTGAAAAAGCTCAACCTGCGCAGCGAAATATTACCCACAAAAAATAAGAAACCCAATTTTAGCAGCAACGAAAAACGCTACGATGTCCTGCTGTGGAGTACTTTTCCCAATGCTGTCGAAGCCGCCACATACCGCGCCGAACTGGGCAAAAGCTTTCCTTTGGAAATCATTGAAGATGAAAGTGTTTCTGCGGGCGGGCAAATCGAAATTTTCAGCAAGGAGTCGCCGAAAAAATACCAGGTTCCCAATGGCACGCGCATCCACGCTGAAAAATTTGCCCTGTTAAATATGGACGTGGGCAATGGCTTTCATTTCGAGGGCAAAGCGGACAATGTTTTCCGTGGTTTGCTGGAATTACGCATTGATGAAAAGAACCAACTTTCAGCCGTCAATATCGTTGACACCGAAGACTATCTACGCGGCGTCGTGCCGGCAGAAATGCCCTTCGGTTTTCCTGCCGCAGCGCTGGAAGCCCAGGCGATTGCAGCGCGCAGCGAAGTGCTGGTGAAAGTTGAGCGCGGCGCACACCAGAAAGAGGGATTTGATATTTGTGCGACAGTGCACTGTCAGGTTTATGGCGGCGTCAGCAAAGAGCAGCCATCGACAGATCAGGCGGTGAAAAAGACTTATGGCCGGGTGCTGAAAACAGGCGGCCGCGTTATCGATGCTGTGTATTCTGCCGTCTGTGGCGGCCACACGGAAAACAACGAAAATGTCTGGTTGGGCACGCCACAGCCCTACCTGCGCGGCCGCTTTGATGGCCGTGGTGCTGCCGATCTTTTGCGTGGCCGCCTGCAGGAGCATGCGACCGTCAAAAAATGGATCGACAACAAAGCGCCGGTTTTTTGCAATACGCTGGGCGCCGATACGCCGCAACCGCTGCTCTACACACAAAAATATTTCCGCTGGCAGGCGAGTTTTACACGCTATGAGCTGGAGCGCAGTATTACCAAGGCCACCGGCAAAAAAATGGGCGTTTTGCGCACGATTCTTCCCCTGGAGCGCGGTGTCTCCGGCCGCATCAAACGCCTGCAAATTATCGGCAGCGCCGGGTCATTTACAATTGAAAAAGATTTAACAATCCGTCGGGCCATGAGCGATTCGACGCTCTACAGCTCCTGTTTTGTTGTGACGCCCGAGCTCGACGAAGCCGGCACACCCGTGCGCTTTAATTTCCGTGGTGCGGGCTGGGGCCACGGCGTTGGCATGTGTCAGGCCGGCGCTGCGCGTTTGGCGCAAACAGGAAAAACGATGGTAGAGATTTTGGGATTTTATTATCAGAATACGGATGTGGAGAGGGTTTATTGATAAGAAATTTGTTTGATACCACGGTCTTGCAGGTACAAAAATTTATTAAAGCATTTTTATTTTGAAATTAATGGGCCACCATTGACGTATTTATGTAATATGCTTGAGATAAGCGTCTGATACGGTAAACCTTCCTGCATGGCAATACGTTTTAATTCATTAAGATCGCGCTGAGAAATTCAGATATTTATTCTTTTATGTTTTCGAATGGTTTCACCGGCCAAATTTTTTAATTGTTTTTTTCGTTCATCGAAGTTTGGTGACGAAATCCATTCACCCTTTTCAAAAGATTCTAAAATATCTTTTTCTTCCTTATTTATTTTGTTATTCATTTTTTCTCTCCAAATAAATCTTGGTAGCTTTCCTGCTTGGGATGATAGTTTTTAGAAATAATTCCGAATTAGATTCGAGATAGGGAACCAAATAAATGTAGCCATTAATGTCGAAAACCATCATCCGCTGATTTTTATATTTTTGCTTGTTCGGATGGCTAATATCATCGACTATCAAATCATGCTCAATATAAAACAGAATATCCTCGAAACAAATTTCCCGGTTTTCTTTTAACCATTCAATTTCATTGGTAATTCTATCATTTTGTGTGCTTAATGGCAACAAATTTCTTATTGCATGATCTGTTTTCAGGGATCATTATTTGGATAGTCATTGGCAATTTGCCTGGAATGAATAAATTTAAATTTCGGAGCCTTTGGCTGGGGCCACGGCGTTGGCATGTGCCAGGCCGGCGCTGCGCGTTTGGCACAGGCAGGCAAAACGATGGCAGAGATATTGGGATTTTATTATCAGAATACGGATATGGAGAGGGTTTATTGAACGGGGTGTTCCACAGACCAGCGAAGCGGATAGGTTGGGGAATGCAATCATTACCCGAAAAAAAAGATTAGGTGCACTGAACACACTTAAAAATCCACCGTTTTTTTATCGGGTGAATGAATAGTTAGGCACGGGATTATGCCACGTGCCACACTATTTCTCTCATTTATCAAAGGCATTCCTCGAGCTTTCAAAAATAAATCGAAGCCATTATTTCAGTCACTCTTTCTTAATTAATTCTCTTTCCTTGTGTTGTGAACGACAATCCTTGCTGGCCGGAAGTTGATATCATGACCCCTTCAAAAAGTGGTTCATTCGAGGATGGCCTGATTTTCCAATCAAATATGAAATTGGCTCCGGTTCCGCCTTCTTTGTCTAGTTCAGCAATCACAATTTCAACCGTTTCCATTGGTGCAAGATAGATTGGCTTGTTAAAGTAAGTTCTTATTGACTTTCCTTTAGTGTCAAAGTATTCTGCTTTTTCGATGAAAATGGTGTCGGCTTTATTTGTATTTCTCATACTAATTGTTGCAGTAAGATCGTGTGTTTTGTGTTCCGTGATACTGTATATTTGAGAATAAACGGATAAATAGGTTGTGCCAAATTCGAGCGAGTCATTCAAGGTAAAACCAACGGTTCGTTTCTCCCAATTCACGAGGTCAACTGAGCTAACTTCCTTATGCTCATTACAAGAAATTGAGGATAGAATTAATATGCATGCTGATATTAGTTGTTTCATAAATTCTCCAAATTTATACAATGTCCGAATGTGGTATTTCCACCACAGGTCAACCTATGGGTGTGATGTAGTAGCGCCGGGAAACTCCTTCGATATCGTGGTGATAGTAAAAACAATCCGGATCGGCATATTCGATGGCTTCAAGCATCCGGGGTAATTCTTCCTGGGTAATAATCGTTCTGACCATCCAAAATGACTCGCCACTATGGCCTCCGATTTTCTTATGCACTGTGTAGGTTCGATGATCAAATGTACTTGCAATAGCACCTCCTACCATTTCATGTTTGCGGGTGATGATCGCGACCATGGTGATTTTGAATTTACGATAGAGATTATTGAGCGTCTCGGCAGAGGCGAAGATATAGATACATGTATACATGAGAGTATTGACAACCGATTCGAAGTCGCCGGTCTTGATATAATCCATTAATAGACCGAATGCGGTTGAGCCTATGGCGGAAAATACAGCAATTGAGCCGACAGGTTTGAGATATTTCATGGCAAAGTAAGCACCGAGTATGTCTTCATCGCCCGTTGATCCACGATACTTGAACGCTAAAGCTTTGCCTGCGCCAGCCAGGAGTCCGCCAAATATTACCAAAATAATTCGTTCATTCTGCGGCTCCGGTTGCGCAAATTTTAAATTAGGTAAGAGAGCCAGGAAAACAACAACGGTTGCAACAACGATCATTGAACGCATCGCAAAGACTTTGCCTACACGTGCAAGAGCAAAAATTAATAATACGGATTGGAATGTCAGATAGAGTGCGATGAACAACCAATAACTATCGTAATAGTAGGACAGAGCTGAGGCTATACCTTCCGTTCCTGTTAAAATAACCTTTGAAGGCAATACAAAGTATTTCAATGCAACTGCGTAAAGCATGCCAGCAAACACAATCAGTGCATAATCCACCAACCCTCGACGCATCAGTTTTTCATCCTTTCTTCATCCTTTATACGCCTAACATTGATACATATTAAAACTAATTACCCTAATAACAAAAAGTATTTCGTTGCAATAAGAACAAATCGATTCGTTTTTTTGAAGCCGGTACAGCGGTCCCTTCCCCAAGTTGGATTAGAATAAGCGGGAGAGCGCAAATAATCAAGCACTATCTTGCTCAATCTAAAACAAAAGTTAGTTTCTCTTTGTTCGAGAAATTGTTAAATCTCAATACTTGAGTCTGATTTTCAGGTGGGTTGTCGGTTGATTTATGGTAAATTTCGTATCTTTGTAAGCCGGGGGACCCATGCGGAATTTATTGTTGGAAACACCGACTCCCTCTTTGGGACCAGGGATGGGGAAAAAACTAAAATTGAGCGTGCCGTTTTCGTCGGCATCATGGAAGATTTGCAAGGCGTAACTATCGGAATAGCGCAAGCTGTCAAAATGCACAATGGCGGAATCGGCCGTAATAGGTATTGTAATTTTGTGGTAAACTTTGTCCGTGTCCAGCCAGTCGGATTTTTTGTCGTATAAATTGCAGACCAGCTGCCCATCGGCAGTGCTATCGATATTTGTAATTTTAACAATCAACTTCCCCGTTGGCTGGATTTGTAGGTTGAGTGAAACGAAAAAGAGCAGTGCGAGTAAGTTCAAATATGTTTCTTCCTTTGCTAGCTAACCTGTGTAAAAAGTTTCCACAGAGCTAATATGCACCGAGTTTGATTTTCACCGTAGATAATTTATAACAGCTCTCGTTGGCCTGCAAATATCTCGTCATTTTTCTCCGGGGATATTTTTATTAGAGTTTTTTGTTTTTGTCTTCTGTTATACGCCCGCCACGTACTGTTGCTCCAACCACCAATCCCGCGCTTATCAACACCAGATTTTTGATAATGTACTGCCCTTCCAGTGTCGGGGCATAGGGGAATTGTGTAAATGTTTCGGCAGGAAATAAGGCCAGCGGCGTCATTGTACCCATCATTTGTGTAAAGAGGAGAAGCAAGGTGATGCGTAAAAATTTACCTGTTAGCAACCCGAGACCGATGAGTGTCTCCCAAATCGCCAGAATTTTAATTGATACATTTGGTTGAATGATGCCGAAGGTCAAGTTTGAAATTGTTTTTGTTGCAATCGCATCCGCAGGACTGACGCCGGGGAAAAATTTCAGAAAACCAAACCAGAAGAATATGATGCCTAGGCTCATTCTCAGGAAAAGTATTCCGTACTGCCCCATAAAAAGGGTGATTTTCTCGTCGGCTTTTCGGTAGATATTATCCAATTGTTTCATTTTTATTTACTCGTAATTTATATATAATAGTTCAGTGTAAATTGCATTGTCCAAACTAAGACGACGCCTGTTGCCGCATTGGGCTGCATTTGGCAAAAAAAGTTTTGGCTTGCGAATAGGGAACTCAATCTTAGCAGCAAATCACAATTTCTATCTCTTCGGGCGGTACGCCATTTTCATGTATTTATCGCCGCGCTCCAGCTCATCGAGCATTTGTGTCAAGCGTTTTTCAATTGTTTCCGGTCGTTTTGCCCGGGTTATCCAGCCAATATAGTCGTTCTGCTGGTATGCCGGTCTGGCCTGATAGGCGGGCATCAAATTGCGTTTTTCAAGCGCCTCCCGGATAAATTCCGGCATGGGATAGCGTGGTCTTTTCAGATTGCTATATTTGTCTTCTGCCATTTTTTCCTCGCGTGTATCTGTTTACGAACATTGATAATAAATTAACGTGAGTTCGATGTATGCTGTAACATTCTTTACCAAGCATAATTAAAATAGAGCGAAGGCGTCTCGCCGAGCGTTTCGTGTGTTATCCTCGGCGGGACGCCTTCGGACTATATCCTATAATTAATTCGTTTTGTCCCAATTCTTCGTATATCGAACTCACGTTAAATTAATAATTTAATCGATTTCATAGCAATCGACTTTTGCCCTGTCATTTTGCTACGCTGGACTTTGGCCCAGTAATCTTTTAGCAGGAATCCATAATTTTGAAAGTATGGATTCCCAATAAAAGCATTTGGGAATGACAAAAAAGGATGTTTGAACTCGAAAATATTAAGTGAAACCTAAGAATTTTTTTTAACTACGGATTGTTTTATTCGGGTTGTAATATATACTTTTTTACGACCGGTTGCAAAATATTTGGATAGCTATAGCTTGCGTAACCAAGAATGTAACCTTTATAATTATTAACGTTTAACGGCCATGGATCGAGGGTTATCGTTTCATCGCCATCATAGTTAATGTGCACAGAAACCGTGTTTTCATTCCCACGTTTTGGGGAAACTTCACAAATGCGCGTAGCCGGTTTATCGAAGCAAAAATCAAAAGATAAATAATCGCAGAACGCGGTAATCTTGTCTGCCCAGATTAATTTTTCTTGTGCGATGCCACTTGATTTTAGGTCATGTAAAATACGTTCTTCGCACTTTTTAATGAGCTCAGAATTGCTGCCATTTTTGAGAAGGCGAAGTATGTGAAAGTGGGCAACTGCGTCGGCAATTGGATTTGGTAATTTGCAATTTACGAGCGCGGCATCGACATTGTTGGCACGATCGTCATCCATGGCGCCGATTTCGTTGGTATCAAAATTTCCATGGCCAAAATCGTGGAAGGCGACACCGGCAACGAAACTGTGAAAATCGAACTCCGGCCGATCAAATGCATCATTACCCCACAGAAGCGCGACGATTCCCGCCAAGTGCGCGTGCTCGGATTGGGGGATGATTATCTCTCTTGTTTTGGATTTAAACATATTTTTTTTATAGATAATTCAGCTTGTCGAGCCTTATCATCCGCCAATTTTACCACGCTTTTGCAAATAATTCATCAAAGCGAAATCGAAGGGTTTGTCGGTAGCCATTTGGACGTAATCGATATTTTGGTCACGGCAGGTTTGTTTCAGCGTGGAGAGAAATTCCCCGAAGAGTTTCTGGTAATTGCGCTTGATGTGCACCGGCTGGGTGCGCAATTTTTCGCCTGATTCGAGGTCAAGAAATATGGAATCATCGGTGAACGCGAAGTTGATTTCCTGCGGATCGAGCATGTGAAATAGCACAACCTCATGTTTGCGGTGGCGAAAATGTTTTAATCCCTGAATGACAGCATCGAGATTCTCATCGAAAAAGTCAGAGAAAATGAGCACCAGCGCACGCCGTTTGATTCGTTCGGCAATATTGTTGAGCGTGTCCGCGATATGGGTTCCGGAGCCGGGTTGTGTTTTTTCGAGTTCGAGTAAAATTTCCGTGAGAAAGCTGGAAACACTGCGTGCCAGCATCAGACTGCGGATTTTTTCGTCGAAGGTGACCAGCCCTACAGCATCACGCTGGCGTCGAATCATGAGATAGGAAAGTGCCGCGGCAAGATTTGTGGCATAATCAAATTTTGTGATGCCGCTGCTGGTATAGCCCATTGAGGCTGAGCAATCCATCAGCAGGTAACATTTCAGGTTGGTTTCTTCTTCAAATTGCTTGACGTAAAATCGGTTGGTTTTGCCGTAAACTTTCCAGTCCACGTGTTTGATTTCATCGCCGGGCATGTATTGCCGGTGTTCAGCAAATTCGACGCTGAAACCGTGGTAGGGGCTTTTGTGCAGGCCGGCCATAAATCCTTCAACAACAAGTTTTGCCCGCAAATCAAGCCCGGAAATTCGGGAGATGTATTGCGGATCGAGGTATTGGTTGTAAGGGTTTGTATTGTCAGGTTTTATCATTGTTCAATAATTCGTTGTTGTGGAAATTAGAAATATTTCTTCGTAGTCCAATCCCTTGTGGATTGGATAGATAAAAATGCACCACAAGGGTGCATGTACAATTTTGATAATGTACCCTTGAATTGTCGCCCAATCCCTTGTGGATTGGTTTGATGAAAATGCACCACAAGGGTGCATGCTACAATTTAGACAATGTACGCTTGAAATGTAGTCCAATCCCTTGTGGATTGGTTAGATAATTTTATGCAACCACCACAGGGTGAAATTTTATTTTTCAAGCAATCTGTCAATCAATTCAACCGAACTGATATTTTCCGCTTCGGCGGCAAAATTGGTGACGATGCGGTGACGCAAAACCGGAATGGCAATTGCCTTTACATCGTCGATGTTGGGGGTCGTTCGGCCTTCAAGTAACGCGCGTGTCTTTGCGCCGAGAATCAGAAATTGTGAAGCGCGCGGGCCGGCACCCCAACGGGTGAATTGGCGAATAAAATCGGGGGAATCTTCTAACGGCCGGGTGTGCCGAACGAGTTTTACCGCAAATTCCACGACATTATCCGCGACAGGCACGCGGCGAACGAGGTCCTGCAATTGGGTGATTTTTTCTGCTGTCAGGATTTTTTGCAAATCCGCTTTATAATCACTTGTCGTCGATTTGACGATGGCTTTTTCTTCTTCGAAAGATGGGTAATCGACCCAGAGGTTGAACATGAATCGGTCGAGCTGCGCTTCGGGCAGGGGGTAAGTGCCTTCCTGCTCGATCGGATTTTGCGTCGCGAGCACGAAAAATGGCTCAGTCAAAGTGTAGGTTTCGCCGGCAGCCGTCACTTCGTGTTCCTGCATCGCCTGTAGCAGGGCAGCCTGTGTTTTGGGTGGCGTGCGGTTAATTTCATCCGCCAAAACGATGTTGGCGAAAACCGGGCCACGAACAAATTTGAAATTTTTACTGCCATCGGAGCGGTCTTCCTCGATTATTTCTGTTCCGGTGATGTCGGATGGCATCAGGTCCGGGGTAAATTGAATACGGTTGAATTTTAAATCGAGAACCTGCGCCAATGTGCTGATGAGCAGCGTTTTGGCCAGGCCGGGAACGCCTACGAGCAGGCAGTGGCCGCGTGCAAGCAGTGAAATCACCAGCTCATTAATAATTTTTTCCTGCCCGATGATAACCTTGCCGGTTTCCTGTAAAATATTTTTGTACGCAATGCCCAATTCTTCCACGGCAACGATGTCACGGTGTTTCTCTGCCATCGATCCTCCTGATGTGTGATATCTATATTTGTAAGTGCTTTTAATTCAAGAATTGACAAAGATAATTAAACTTCCGATGAGAGGCAAAGAATTTATTTTTTTTAACTTATCATCTGAATTAGCAATTGATCTGCTCAGAAAAGCAGATGTTTTCTATGTTGCGTGAAATACATGTTTTTGGTTTATTTTGAGGGAAATTTTCCGATTAGTTAAATGAGTACCTGTGCCGAACCGAAATCCCTTGGATGGAATTGGCATTGAAGATACAAAAGAATACATGCAGGCAGAATTCACCATTTTTCGCAGGTAGCTAAATGCGCAATAGGGCAGCAAATTATATCCCCGAGCTCAAAGGAGATTTATTAAACGAGATTATCGAGGTGACGCGTGATTTTACAGCGCCGCCGTTAATTCTGACCCGTATATTGGAATTGACCAGCGAACCCAACGTTCCCATCGAAAAAATTGCCGATGTTCTCTCCAGTGATGTTGCAACCGCTGCAAAAATACTCAAACTCTCCAACTCAGCGTTCTACGGCCGGTCACGAAATATTTCCAGTATCCGGGAGGCCATTGTCCTCTTGGGAATTCATACCGTTCGTAGCCTGGTTGTTGCATCGAGTACCCACAGTTTGTACAGCAGTTCAACGATGCTGCGCGATTTGAAACGCAGCATGTGGGAGCATAGTTTGGCAGCGGCTATATTCTGTAAAATGATGGCGCGGCAGCAGCGCACTTTCCCCCCGGAGGAAGCGTTTCTTGCCGGCTTGTTGCACGATGTCGGCAAGTTGGTTTTGCTCGAACGTTTCCCGGATAAATACAGTGAAATTTTAACGCAGAACGATATCACAACGGCCGCAGCGCTGGACTTGGAAAAGCAGCTTTTTCAGTTTACGCATCAAGATGTTGGCGCGGCGCTGGTAGATGGTTGGCTTTTACCGGATGTTCTTGTTGGGGCCATCGGACAGCATCACGAATCCAACGATTTACATCAACTTTCCGGTTTAACGGCGATTGCTGATGCAGTCGTTTCCATGAACGGCCACAATATTCTCGAACCCGATGCAGCGCAAAAAAAATCAATCGAGGACTTGGAATTGGATGAACTGGTTGCTCAATTCGAGGATGAGTTCAGTGAACAAAGCCGTTTATTTGAATGAGCTTCGGTGGAACGCACAAAGCCAGCTCGAAAATATAAAGGACTGGGCTACGAATGGATCTTAAAGTAAAAATAAAAACAATGGTTGAAACCACCGATGACATCCCGGCCATGCCGCAAATCTGGATGAAAATTCGGGATATGACCCAGCATTTGAATATTTCTGCCCCGGGAATCGCCAAGGAAATTTTGAAAGACCAGGGAATGACGACGCGGATTTTAAAAGTCGCAAATTCTGCAACTTACGCCGGGTACAACCAACGGGTGACGACAGTCACCAATGCCATCGTTTTGCTGGGATTTAACGAAGTGAGGAATGTCGTAGTTGGTTATGCGGTCTATGAAATGCTGGCGAAATTGAAGAAAAACAACCACTTTAATTTTAAGGAATTCTGGGTGCATTCACTGGCCACCGGTGTGGCCGCACGCATGTTAGCCGAGTCTGTGCAATACAGAAATAGTGAAGAAGCCTTCGTTGCCGGCCTGCTCCACGACGTCGGCAAACTTGTCATCAGTCAGCTCATGCCGAAAGAATACGATTCTGTGCTGCTGCGTATTAGAGGCGGCATGGACAATCTGGAGGCAGAAAATGAAATATTGCACGTCGACCATCAGGTGATCGGAGCCTGGGTGGCGGAGCGCTGGCATTTCCCGGAAGTTCTGGTGCGTGCTGTTTCGCAACACCACCGCTGCGAACTTGAAGAACGGCAGAAAAGCCGCAGCCGAATCGTTGATATTATCGCCGTGGCCAATGAAATGGTGCATCTTATTTTTTCGAGTGGTGCAAAAAACAAAATGAAAGATGCCATGTTTTGCCAATCCAATGCGCAATCGCTGCTCAGCATTTCACGGGAACGCTGGTCGCATATTATTCGAAATTTGGCCACAAATGTGAGATCGAATATCGAAGAATACAATCTGAAAGATTCGGATATTGACAGCTTGCTTACAACATTGGAAGAAGATGATTGCGAAAAGCTCCAATCCGAAAAGCTTTACAAAGAGATGAATCACGAATTAAGTGAAAAAGTGCAGGAGTTGAGCGTGCTTAATGATTTTTCAGCCGCTCTGCTCGATGTTGAAAATTTCAAGCAGGTGCAAACGTTATTGCTGGAAAATATTTATCGGGGCATTGCGTTTAGTCGTATTCTTCTATTTGTGCCGGTTAAAAATAACAGATTGGACGCGACGGCCGGATTTGGTGCTGATATCGAAAAATGTGTCGGTAAATCCAGCATCAAAATAAGTGAAGGCGGGGTTATTGCCAAGTGTTTTTCTGACGGCACAGTGATAAATGTACTCAACGCTGCTTCTCATTTATTTTCCGATGTGGTTTCGCAGCATGAGCTCAATTTGCTGCGATGTTCCAGTTTTGCTTGTGTGCCTCTGACGGCCAAAGACAAAGTGCTTGGCGTCATCGTCGTTGATAACCACGTTGCCGAGGCCCCGGTTTCGGATCAGCGTTTGAGCGCGGTTGTTACATTTTGCAATCAAGCGAGCCTGGCTCTTAAAAAGCTTATTTAAAAATGAAATACTCTCGCCACCTAGCTATTTTTTATTTCCGACCAATGATATCTCTCTTTGATCCAGGCAATTCTTGCATTTTATCCGGGTTAAAATATATTTTTGTTTTATGCAAAATAAGAAGTAGATTTGTAATCAAATTAATCGGATGCATAACCCGTTGTGCAAAATAAAAGATATTCACTGCGTACTTTTCTATTTAGCCTCCTTTGTCGCCCCGGTTGGCGTTTTTTAGCACTACCAGGGTCTACCTGAGTCTGAAGACAATGTCCGGTGATCCCGGTATTTCACGCTGTGAAATCCGGGATGACGCATAGTCTGTATTGTAATTTTTAAGTAAGAAAATTCAACTTTGCACAATGGGTGATACATCGTGATTTTAGCGCCACAAGCCGCATGATGAGGTCAGCTCGTACAAGATTAAAATGGGAATAACTAAACTTGAATAAACAAAAAATAAAAGATTTATCTTTTTCAGAATTGGAAGAACATGTTGTTTCCCTGGGGGAGAAGAGATTCCGGGCACAGCAGATTTATCAATGGTTGTACGTCCATAATGTTGCGAGCTTTGCTGAAATGAAAAATATTCCAAAACCACTTCAGGAAAAGTTGGCAGAAAAAATGGTTGTCCAATGTCTCGAACACGAAACCATGAAATCAGCGCCGGATGGAAAAACGAAAAAAATATTGTTTCGTTTGGAGGGTGGGAATCACATTGAGACGGTGCTGATGTATTCTGATTATGGCCGAACGCTTTGCGTTTCAACCCAGGTCGGATGCCCACTGGATTGCCAATTTTGTGCCACCGGCATGATGGGATTTGGGCGAAATCTTTCTCCCGGCGAGATTCTCGATCAAGTACTCCTGACAGAAAAACTGACTGGCGAAACCATTACAAATATCGTGGTGATGGGCATGGGTGAGCCCTTTTTAAATTATGACAATTTGATGCAAGCGCTGGACATTCTCGTCGATGATGCGGGAAAAAATATGGCACGCCGGCACATCGTTGTCTCGACCAGCGGCATCGTGCCGAAAATCGAACGATTTACTGCGGAAAATAGAAAATTCAAGCTGGCTATTTCACTCAATGCAGCAACCGATGCACAGCGCGATCAAATCATGCCCCTGAATAAAAAATGGCCGCTAAAACATCTCCTTAAAGTCGTGAAAAATTATACGGAGCGCAGCGGTAACCGCATTACTTTTGAATATGTGTTGCTGCAAGGGATAAATGACAGTCTCGAAGATGCGCAAAATTTGCGTAATCTGGTAAAGAATTTTCACTGTATTCTAAATCTCATTCCATTCAATGCAACGTTCAGCATTTATAAGCGACCTGAAAAAGAAACGATTTTAGCTTTTTATAGAGTATTCGAGGGGATGCGAATTCCTGTGACGGTTCGATGGAGTAAGGGAACGGATATTGACGCGGCGTGCGGCCAATTGGTGACGCGCGAAGGAGCACAGCCGCTGCGTAATGAAAAGAAAAGGTCGGAAATGATCGCCAAGATTTCCCAAGTTGCAGATTAATTTCAGGACGATTGTTTTTCAGATTTCTTCAGAAATTCTTTTGCGCGTTTTTTAATCGGCTTTGCACGTCTTTCGAGGTATGGGTCTATTTCCATTTCCATGGCCATGCGGGCAAATTTTATGGCGCTGGTAAAATCAGTCAGATTGAAATATATTTCAGCGAGGGATGTGTAAATCTGCATTTCATTAAAATTTGATTGAATATTCTCCGTCCGATATGTTGCTAAAATCTGTTGATAGGAACGAATCGCTTCCTGCCACTTTTCCTGTTTCAGATTTATTTTTGCTTTTCCCCACAAAAAAAACCGGCTTCCCGGATGCTCAGTCACGGCCACATTTATCAGTTGTTCGGCTTCGTCAAATTTATCTTCTTTTACCAAAATCCAGAATAGCCCGTTTATAGCAGCTGGGCGGGTAAACTGGCCTTTTTCTATAGCCTGGCGAATCATTTCCTTGCCAGCGGATCGTTCGTCTGCGATGAACGGGAGCCATTTTAAATATTTGCTGAGCTGGCTGCGGTAGTATTTATAAGTGCCAATGCCGAGATAAATGTCATAATTTGTCGAATCAATTTTGAGTGCCGTTTGCAGCGCATTGATGCTTTTCCAGCCGTCTTTGAACGCGTGGAAAAGCTCGTTATTTCTCCCTCGTACCATCGCCTCATAGCCGATCGCCCCACCCAGAAAAAAATGGGGCCATGAATTGTCAGGATATTTTTTAATATCGGCTTTGCTGAGTTTGATGGCTTTCTGCGTATATTTGAAAAATTCACCTATGGCATCGTATTTTTCGTAATCCATCATTTGTGATTGCAAAGTAGCTGCATGAAAAAAATAACCCATGGGATTTTCAGGCTTTTCCATTTGAAGGGAATCGCATCTGGCAAGCGCCGATTCGTACCGCTGAAAAACCGTGTCGGAAATAATATTACTGATGGTAGCGATGTTTTTGGGGGTTAAATAGTCACTGGCATTTAAAAAAACCGGGAGGAAAATGATGATGATCGCGATGTATTTTTTCATATTGTTAAATAATATCCGGTTTTATTTCAGTTATTCCTGCAAAAAAATGAAAGACAATAATTTCAAAGTCAGGGCCTGGATGGATTAGCTATTAAAAAGTACCGTATTGTCGGTCTCCGGCATCACCAAGCCCAGGCACAATATAGCCCAGTTCATTGAGCTCCCTGTCGACGGCAGCGGTGTATATCGGAATATTTGGATATTTCTCGCTGACGGCGTTTATTCCCTCCGGCGCTGCAATCAGTGTTGCAATGCGCAGTGAATCAAGAGTGGTCATCGTGGCTATAACATCCAGTGCAGCGATGAGGCTGCCACCCGTTGCAATCATCGGGTCCGCAACTACAATATATCCTGCAGATAAATCAGACGGCATTTTACAATAATAATTGACCGGTTTTAATGTTTCTTCATTTCTATATATTCCGATATGCCCAATTCTGGCATCAGGAAAATAGCGGGTCAGGCCTTCAGTCATTCCCAGGGCTGCGCGTAGAATCGCGACGATGGTGACGGGATAATTCATTGTGAATACTTTGGTGAATTCGAGAGGTGTTTCGACGGTGACACTTTTCGTGGGAAAATCTTGGGAAATTGCGAAGGAAAGAATTTCACCACATTCGATAACAGTGTTGCGAAACTGCGTTGTGGTCGTGTTTTTATCGCGCAGGATTCGCAGCCTGTCCAGCAGGAACGGATGGTCGACTATGTTTACATTTTTCATATAAATAGGTTCCTAAAAATTTAGTGAGAATATAGCATTCGCGCTTAAAAATGCAAGATGAAAGTCATGAAGCAGGGGATTGATAAAATACTTTAATGAAAATAGATTGACAAATAATGCGAAAATGAGTATACTATTTTAAAGGTTCTTTAAAAATGCAAGATAATCTTGCGCGGAGGGAGGAACCTGAGAAGCCACACTTTAAATAAAACATACCTACCTAATATCATTTATTAAATTTGTGGTTTTATTTGAGATGAAATCGAAGGGTTGCAAACAGGTATTTGAGCCATGCGCAGCCTACTTTCGTAGTGTAAAATGATCAGCAAATCAAGAAACTCATCTTCATTCCTCAAATTTGGGAATGTGTCGTAGCTGGAAAATTGATGTTGTGGTTTGAATTGATTTGTTGATTTCCTGAATTGAATATCCAGGATTCCCTCCAGTAAAGTTATTTCGATCGCTAATTACAAACGAATTAAGCTTAGCCATGCAATAACACTCCATGTGACGTGTTATTTTGGAACATGTGTAACGATTGGATTTATTGTGGCCAACAGGTTAATTTATTCACCTTGGTGGTCTTTTTATAAGTTGATAACAATAATTCCATGATTATTTCTTACCTAAAGAATTTAGCCAGGCAAGACGTACTCTATACAGGTTTATTGCAGTAATTAACTACAATTTTGTAAGTGTTCCTATGTGGAAAACGACATTGTTTTTCCCTGCTTAATTGAATTTTTTATCTATTTTGTTGACTTTATTAGAATTAGATTGTATTATTTATTTGTAGCACGATTTTTGTGAGAATAAATTTTACTTATATGCGCACCGTTTGACTGTATTATTTAGAGCAGGCTTTCGAATTGGGGTAAAGCCTGTACCGGTACTTTTTAAGGGCTGTATGGAATCTGGTGTTGTGAAATTTTTATTTATGTATGGAAGGAGGCGGGAGAATGCGCGATAAACGGATCAAGCTGATCTATTTTTCGCTGCAAGGATCGGAGAGCAGGGAGTTTATCCTCTCATGGAAGGTTTTGATTGGATCCTTCTTTTTACTCTTTGGACTTGTGCTGTTGCTGGTTGGTTCTTCAATTTCTGTTTTTACGGACTACTATCACAATTTTCGAATTGAAACTCTTGCCGAAACAAATGCGGGATTGCGCACCCAACTCCATGAGCTGGGGAAAGTTGCAAACGAACTTCAAGTACGTGTGGCTCATTTCGAAAGAGAAAATGATGAACTTGGTATTTTTGCAGACCATCCGCCAATGGACTCCGATACCCGGCAAGTGGGTGTTGGTGGTAGCGCTTCAGCGGAAATTAAAGATTCACTTCTCCCCCATGATTTGCAGCGGGTTACCAATGAGTACCGATCGATGTTGGAAACAACCTCGCGAAAACTTAATTTGGTCGAATCTGAAAAGAGCGCTTTATTGACTGCCATTGAAGACCGCCAAATCAGTCTGGATCACCAGCCATCCATTTTTCCAGTAACCGGTAGAATTACCGATGATTTTGGTTACAGAATCGATCCTTTCACAAAGAGTAAAAAACACCACAAAGGGCTTGATATTGCTCAGAAACGTGGAACGCCTGTTAAAGCCACGGCGGCTGGTACTGTTGTCTACGCTAAGAGCAAGTACAAACAGAATAGCGGATTTGGGCGCGTAGTGAAAATTGATCATGGGAATGGCTTTATTACAATTTTTGGACATCTTGATGAAATTTATGTCAAAAAAGGTCAAAAAGTTGAACGGCACCAGGCGATTGGTACGGTTGGAAGTACAGGGCGCTCCACCGGACCGCATTTGCACTACGAAGTTAAGAAAAGAGGGGTGAATCTTAATCCCAATGATTTCATTATTGCAGAATAAATAATTTTACCACAAAGGCGGTTCTTCTAACCGCTTTTTTTTATTACCCCCTTCCAAAAACCATAGGGTTATTTTTCAAATCGCAATCTAATTAAAATATGGGGTGGATATGCGATACTTCCTGGCATTTGTTCTGATCTGGACAGGAATTCGATGTCACGCGCAAATTAAACTGAGCGAAGTGATGTTCAATCCAGCTGATTCTGAATCTTCGGATGAATTCATCGAAATTTTCAATGCAAACCCGGTCCAAGGTTTTGACCTCACTCAAATTCTCATCGGTGACCAAAAGACTCAAGAAAATCTAAACTTGAATGGGCAAGATACGATTCTTGCACCCAATCAATACGCTGTAATTTTCGATAGCGACTATGAAATTGAATATGGCAGTTATTCATCCCGTATTCCCGGCGAAGCACGGGTGCTTTTTGTGGCTGACAATACCATTGGCTCGGCTGGCCTTTCAAACAGCACCGCGGAAACGATTTTACTATTGAATGTCGATGGGGATACGCTCGATTTATATACATATTCGCTGGATAACGATCCCGGGTATTCGGATGAGCGCATCAGTTTTGATTTGGGAAATGATGCTAATAATTGGGGTAATTCACTGGAATTTAATGGAACGCCGGGTAGCGAAAATAGTGTGCTTGACAAACAATTTCAGGTGGATTTGACAATTGACATCCAATCTCAGGTGGGGGAGTTTCCTCGGATTAACGAAGCATGCCTGATTCGAGTTCATGCCGTGAATATTGGAATTGAAAACTTGCAACAATTAGATTTCAGGGTAGTGATTAATGACACAATATCGCTGCGGAACCAGATGGTAAATAGACTGAATTCTGGGGAGTCTGTCACGCTCTTTTTTGAATGGACGCCACAGGTGACCGGACTTATTTCCATTGCTCTAACGGTTAAAAATTTTTCTGTCGACATCGAAAAAGTGGTGGAAAAGTGGATTGAATTGGAAGAAATGAGCCTGGTCATAAATGAAGTAATGTTTTCACCATCGCAGGGTGAGCCTGAGTGGATTGAAATTTACAATAGGAGCCTGTTTCCAATTGTTTTGGATGGCTTAAAAATCCGGGACGCATCCGGGAGACAGGGGATTGCGGATTTTGAGGCGACAGAATTATTACCTTCGCAGCAATATGCAGTTATTACAGGTGACACACTCGTACGAACGCTCTATTCTCTTGATCGGGATACACGAATTTTTCAACTGAAGGGCTTCCCTTCTTTGAATAATACGAATGAAACCCTGGTACTTTTAGGAAGAACCGGGGTGCAAATTGATTCGATAGAAATTAGCCATCCGGCGGAAGCGGGAGTTTCATTAGAGCGTATCCGAGCCGATGAATTGAGTTTACTCGTTTCCAACTGGAATTATTGCAGGGACACCGCGGGCGCAACGCCTGGTGCAGTAAACTCGGTTTCACCGGTTGATTTTGATTTAACGATTGATACTTTACGAATCAAATGGGAGCCCACCCATCCAGATAGAGATCAACAATATAGGATTGCAATTCCGGTAATTAACATTGGCAATTTACCATGCGAATTGGAAAAATGGGAATTAATTAATCCGAAGAATGACAATCTCATAGCAACGAGTCTCACGTCGATTAATTTGCAACCCGGGGATACATCGATGGTAACTATTGAGTCCATTCCGCACTCTTCAGGTTTGAGCCCGTTTCAATTTAAAATCACAGCACAAAATGATCTGCGGAATGCAAATAATATCTTCCTTTTTTCTATTTTCATTTCCTACCAACACAGAGATGTCGTTATAAACGAGATCATGGCAAACCCGGAGCAGGAGCAACCGGAATGGATTGAGATAATTAACACAAATGAGCAGGATGTTGATCTCGGCGGCTGGTTAATCTCGGATGGACTCACGACCGGAACATTACCATTCGACGATGCTCAATTAATATTGTCACCCTTTGATTTTATTGTTATAAGTGAATATGACAATTGGTCGAATTTGGATATACCAGTTTTTGTTGTCCCGGATAAATGGCCGTCCTTGAATAATGATGGCGATACGATATATATTCAAGATCCAAACGGAACGGTAATCGACAGCCTTTCCTATTCAAATAAAAATATCAGCGATAAAGGAGTATCACTCGAAAATATCAATCCATTTCTCGATGATTCAGGTACAAATAACTGGTCTTTTTGTGTCTCGCCACAGGGATCAACACCAGGAAAAACCAATAGCTTGTATGTGGAAAAACTTCCCCCAAAGGGCCGGTTGGATATCTCACCAAATCCATTCTCACCCGACAGGGATGGATTCGATGATAATGTGATTATTAGCTATGATTTACCCCTTCTAACGAGTAGAGTGAATTTAATAATTTTTGATTTACGCGGAAGAATGGTTCGGCATTTACTTAACAACGCGAGTTCGGCTTGCCGGAGATCGGTAATTTGGGATGGCAGAGACAATGAAGGCCGCTCGCTTAACATTGGAATATATATTGTTTATGTACAAGCACTTAACGCATCTCAAGGCGAGTTGCTGCGATTAAAGAAAACAGTAATTCTTGCAAAAAAGCTATAATTTCGCGTTGCATACGTGCTTAAATGACTTGACAATGCCAAAGAATATATATATCTTCGACGGTCAATTATTACCGCAGAATCAAGTCCCACGTCTAAACAATCCTTGATTCCTCAAATTCTTCAATCAATCAATATTACTCTTAAAAATAAAAATGAAGAATTGCTATTTCGGGAATAAATTTTAATTATGAGTGCTACCTATTTGTTTAGAATGAGTGGAACTGAATCCTGCAGTCAGGGTTGGTCTAAACTTTATTAATTCTTAAAATAGAATCTGATTCTTGAGAAATTTCTCAAGGATTGTATGTAAATAGTTCGTTTGGAATCTGCTATGCAACACATAGCTGCATTGCGATAAATTATTTTGATGCAAGCAAATTGAAACCATTGACAGGCTTGTATTTGATTATTAAGGCAAAACTCTCCGAGATAACTTCCTGAAAAAAATATCAAAACTCTGAATGCATCGACAGGCAAATCTGAATATCGATCGGATATCATTTTATAGAATTAACTGATTTACACTGGTGAAAGGAATTTTTATGGAAATCGCTGAACTCAAGTCTCTTAAAATTGCTGAACTTTCCAAGTTAGCACAGGAACTGCGTGTCCCGGGTGCTACCGGATTGAAAAAGCAGGACTTGATTTTTAAAATTCTGGAAGAGCAAACGAAAAAAGAGGGCCTTATTTTTGCGGATGGCGTTCTCGAAGTTTTGCCCGATGGGTATGGCTTCCTGCGCAGCCCGGATTATAATTATCTACCCGGGCCGGATGATATTTATGTCTCTCCAAGCCAGATTAAACGTTTTGGATTGCGAACCGGGGACACCGTGTCTGGTCAAATTCGGCCACCTAAAGAAAATGAGCGTTTTTTCGCCCTATTAAAAGTTGAGGCAGTTAATTTTGAAAATCCGGATGCGGCCAAAAGTAAAATACTTTTTGATAACCTGACACCTTTGTATCCGGACAAGCGAATTAAACTCGAAACCGAACCATCTGATTATTCAACCCGAATAATGGATATGCTCACGCCTCTTGGAATGGGCCAGCGGGGGCTAATCGTGGCGCAGCCGAAAACCGGGAAAACAACCCTGCTGCAAAATATTGCCAATGCCATCACTAAAAATCATCCCGATGTCAAACTTATTGTGCTTTTGATCGATGAGCGCCCGGAAGAGGTTACGGATATGCAGCGTTCTGTGAATGCGGAAGTCGTCAGCTCGACATTCGACGAGCCACCAGAGCGTCACGTGCAGGTCGCCGATATGGTTTTGGAAAAATCAAAAAGATTGGTGGAATTTGGACATGATGTTATCATTTTACTGGATAGTATTACCCGTTTGGCGCGGGCACATAATACTGTCGTTGCTCACAGCGGGAAAATTTTAACCGGTGGTCTCGATGCCACAGCGTTGGAGCGTCCAAAACGGTTTTTTGGTGCCGCGAGAAATGTGGAAGAAGGTGGCAGCCTGACAGTTATCGCAACAGCGCTTATTGATACGGGAAGCCGCATGGACGATGTTATTTTCGAGGAATTTAAAGGCACCGGAAATATGGAACTCGTGCTTGATCGCAGGCTCGCTGACCGCCGTATGTTTCCCGCTATTGATCTCAATCGCTCCAGCACCAGGAAAGAAGAATTGCTGTTAGATGAGTTCGAAATTAATCGCATTTGGGTCTTGCGTAAATTACTCGCAAGTCTTTCACCTGTTGAATCGATGGAGTTTATTCAATCGAGAATTCGGGGCACGAAAAATAACAAGGATTTTCTTGAATCTATGAATGGATAAAAAAGTTTTACTTGCTTTTTCACTCATAAAAGCTATATATTCATAAGTTTTTTTCGAAAAAAATACAATGTTATATTTAATAGATTAGCGTCTCAAGGGAGGCAAAGAAATTGAAAAAGGGAATTCACCCAGATTATAATTACATCGTTTATAAAGATGTGGCTGCAGATTTTGCCTTTTTAACACGGTCAACTCAGCAGAGCGATAAAACCATCAAGTGGGAAGATGGCAACGAATACCCATTGATAGAGGTTGATATCTCAAGTGCATCGCATCCGTTTTTTACCGGAAAACAGCGCCTTGTAGATACCGCCGGTCGTGTTGAAAAATACTTGAAAAAGTATGGCAAAAAACCGTCGGAAGAAACAGAGTAAGCGATTTTTGTAAAACGGAATGTACGCGATATATTCCGTTTTTATTTTTAGTAATCTCTCATCAATCCCGTGAACTTGACCGCAATGATGCCCGCTCGGACTCACAGGGGTGTTGTTGCAGCGCAATTAGCGTGCTAAAAATTGATTGGCACGTCATCTTTCCTTTGCACAACTGAATTCTCAAACTCTAAAAATATTTCATAAGTCGCATGCTGGCGTATAGCCCTTTCAGTTTCGTTTATGCGGCTGTTTATGCAAATATTGAGGTGAAAAAAAGTATTTAAAAATGCTAGACAAGTTTAAAAAATATGAAGAGCGTCTTGAAGAATTAACCAGTTTACTCTCAGATCCGGATGTTCTATCCAATCCGGTAAAGTTAAAGGACGTGGCAAAGGAACACAACACCGTAGAAGCGATAATCAAAGTTTATCATGGTTATCAGGGGACGTTGGAAGCCATTTTAGAAGCAAAATCGATTGTTGATGAAAATGAAGATGCGGAATTAGTTGAAATGGCGCAGCTGGAAATAACTGAACAGCAAAATAAGTTACCAGCTTTGGAAGAGCGGTTAAAGCTTTTCCTTGTGCCCAAAGATCCCAATGATAGCAAAAATGCTATGGTTGAAATTCGTGCTGGAACCGGCGGCGACGAGGCTGGCCTTTTTGCAGGTGAAATTTTTCGAATGTACACACGTTTCGCCGAGAGGAATGGCTGGAAAATTGATATTCTCAGTTCGAACCCGCAAGGCATTGGTGGATTTAAAGAAATCATATCAATGATTCAGGGAAAAGATGTCTACGGCCGTATGAAATTTGAGGGAGGGGTTCATCGCGTTCAGCGCGTACCCCAAACAGAACAGAGTGGCCGCGTCCATACGAGCGCCGTCACCGTGGCCGTTTTGCCCGAAGCCGATGAAGTCGATTTTGCTATTGATGCAAAGGACTTAAAAATAGATGTTTACCGCAGTAGCGGCCCGGGTGGACAAAGTGTAAATACGACAGATTCCGCCGTACGAATTACCCATATTCCGACAGGTGTGATCGTTACCTGTCAGGATGAAAAAAGCCAGCATAAAAATAAAGCCAAAGCCCTGCGCGTTTTGCGTTCCCGCCTGCTGGATGCAAAAATGGAAGAAGAAAATAAAAAATTGGCTGCAAACAGGCGCAAAATGGTCAGCACCGGCGACCGCAGCGCCAAAATTCGAACCTACAATTTCCCGCAAGGCAGGATGACGGACCATCGCATCAATCTGACGCTTTACCGGCTGCATGAAATTATGGATGGGGACTTGCGCGAATTAATTGAGAAATTGTCCACAGAAGAAAAGAATATTCTGTTAAAGGAATCCGAGTCCTAAACATGCCGGAAGAACAGAAAAGCTGGACTGTTATTAAGCTGCTTTCATGGTCAACTGAATTTCTCAAAAACAAAGGTGTTGAAAATCCACGATTGTGCGTGGAATGGCTTTTGTGTGAAGTTTTAAAATTTGACCGCGTTCAACTTTATCTCCACTTTGACCGACCTCTCGTTTTAGATGAACTCGCATCGTTTAAAAAACTTCTTTTGCGCCGCGCAGACCGGGAACCTTTACAATACATTCTCGGCTTCACTGAGTTTTATTCTTTGAAATTTTTCGTAAAAAAGGGCGTCCTCATCCCACGACCGGAAACGGAATTGCTGGTCGAAAAAACTTTGGCTTTGTGCAGTGATATTGATGGAGAAATTCGAGTTCTGGATATCGGGGCCGGCAGCGGCAATATTTCTATTGCTTTGGCAAAAAATAACCCGCAGATTCGAGTGACTGCTGTAGATATATCTCCGGAGGCCATTGCAGTTGCGCGCGAAAATGCAGCCTATCATGAAGTTCTTGACAAAATAGAGTTTATACAAGGTGATATTGGCGATAATTCCTTTGTTGGCCAATTGATTCAGCCATTTGATATTATCGTCTCCAATCCACCGTATATCGCCAATTCTGAGAAACCTGATCTTGAACCGGAAGTTGTCAACTTCGAACCTGAGATCGCTCTGTTTTGTGAGGATTCTCTAAAATTTTATAAAATCATAGCCCAATTAACTGAGCGTGTTTTAAAAAAGAGTGGGCACTTAATCTGTGAAATTGGCAGTGAGCAAGGAGAACAAGTTACCGGGATATTTACGATTCAAACTTTCCAAGATGTGACCGTTGTTCCCGATTTGACCGGCCGAAATCGATTTGTATATGCGAAAAAGTAATTTGAAAATCAAAAAACAGGAGACTTCCCTATGAGTTCGAACGCGGGCCTGGATATTATCGGCTTGATGGATGCTGCTGAAAAAGGCATCAATTCCTATTTGAATGAAGCGCTGAACAGTAGTAAAATAACCGAAGCACAATATAAAGATGCACAGAAAAATTCGATTAAACATCTTGCGGCGTGGTTGAACGATGCCAATATTGATCACCTGTCACCAAGCTTGAAAAACGGCCTTGCTTCGGCGATTAATGCTGGAAAATGGGAAGAACTCGTTAATGCCTTTCGCAAGAAAATGTCATTTGGCACGGGAGGGATTCGCGGGCTCATGGCAGATGACCGGGAATCCATCGTTCGCCTCAAAGAAGAAGGCCTGGATGTCCCGATAATCAAAGGACCCAATACACTTAACGACGTTGTTCTGTTAGTTACATCTGCCGGGGTAGCGAAATTCGGGCTGAACAAGGGATTTAATAAAATAGTTATCGGCTATGATAGCCGCACCCGCGGGGTTGATTTTGCTCGTCGAATAAGTGAACTTTTTCTGCATTTTGGCTACACAGTTTATCTTTTTGATGAGCCCTGTCCCTATCCTGAAGTCACGTATGCGATTCCTTTTCTCAAGGCTGATATGGGGATTCTGCTTTCCGCAAGTCACAACGATTATCGTTACAATGGGTATAAACTTTCCTGCGGCAATGGGTCGCAGTTCGACCCGAAAGAACGCACTGAAATGTACAACGATTACATTTTACACGCCACAACCGAGGATGTTCAGTTATGCAAACTGGAAGATGCACCTGCCGGCAAGCTCGTTTTTCTCGGTGGGGCAGAAAAAATTGCTGATGTGGACTATTTTGGTTGTAAAATCATTGACATTCACAAAGAACATTGCGATCATATCAAGTCATTCCTTTTGCGTGATAATAGACAGCAGGCCGGGGACTCATTAAATATTGGATTTTGTGCATTTCATGGCGCGGGAAGAAAAGCCGTGCCACGCCTGTTAAATGAGACGGGTTTTGATCATGTTAACATGATTACCCAAAATGGACTTGGCGAACTTAATGGTCTTTTCCCGTCATTTAACAGCAATCCCGGTGAAGAGCAGCAACCCGATCCAGGTGATCCGCGGGCCGCAAAAATTGCTGTGGAGACTTTTCAGCAAGAATTCCCGGATGAATGGCAAAAACTTGATATCCTGTTGGGTACTGATCCCGACGCCGACCGCTGTGGCACAGTCGTAAAAGTGCCGGAAAATCAACGTTTTCTCTATAATAATCGCGATTACATGCTCATGCCGGCAGACGATATGTGGGCGCTCCTGGTCTGGTTCCGGCTTAAATTTGATAAATCCATCAAACCTGAAGAATCTTTTATCGTTTTATCCCATACGACCTCGGATAGTATGGCGAAGGTAGCCACCCGGTTTGGCCTCGGAGTCATTAAAACATGGGTCGGTTTTGCCGCCCTTTCTGCCGGTGTGCGTGACGCCTGGGATGGGTGTCTCACACAGGATCTGGTGGAGGGCAAGCAATCGGAGAAAGATGATTTATGCCACCCCTATCTTTATCAAACGGAAAAAATGGCTGGTAAAAGGGTGTATAATCTTGCAGCTATGGAACAGAGCAATGGCTTTTCAATTTTGGGATTGCCGCCGGCTGACGATTTTTCACTTGGGGAAAAAGGCCATGTGCGCGATAAAGATGGAACGTTTGCCTCCATTCTTATAGCAGAGGTGGCAAAATATGCCAAAGAAAATAATACGACGATTTACGAACTAATCGACAACGAAATTTATCTCGATCCCGAAGTTGGTTACTTTGTCAACTATTATGAACCGGATCCACTCGATGGCGAATACCCTGGAATTGAGGGCGATAGACTCAAAATTGCAATTCTTAAAAAAGCAATTGACCTGAATGTTCGAGCCAATCGGAAGGAATTGAGTTTTCAGGGTCGTGCGGTGAAATCTTCGGTTATTTATCGAACAGGCAAATACGATCACGTTTATCCTCCAACAGAAGATTTCAAGTTTCCGGACGAGGGAATTCGTTTTTATTTTGATGATGCAAAAATGAATCATCTAACAATCAGACCTTCGGGCACGACGAACTCACTTCGATTTCACGTGCAACTGCACAGTTTTGCCAATGAAGGTAATTTAATAGACAAGAAAAAGGAATTACGTGCCAGCGCACGCGCCATGGTTGATGAAGTGCGGGAATTGATTAACGCACCTCGCAGCAGTGAAATAGAATATTAAATTGAAAGGGTCGGCGGTCAATTTGGGCGTCGGCTTTTGCAGAAGTACTTATCTTTAAAACATCTCTTCAGTGCAAGCAATTCTTGCCCGAAATGGTACGTTCTTGCAACGGGTGAATTTGAATCTTCTCTTTTTACTGAGCTATCATCTCAGGTTTACATCATATTTTTACAATCGCATATTTATCATCTTCGATTTCCAAACAGGCGGTTTAACCGTGGGAAAGTTGAAAAATACGAATTATCGGTCGTTCGAGTTATGTTTGTTTACCGCACAAGTTGCTGGTTAAAAAAAATATATGAAACGAAAATTTACATTTTATAAAAAAAATATAATCAAAACCTTGGAAGCACAGCCGCACCGGTTATTTAAAACCAAAGAGCTTGCGCAGCTTCTGAAAATTGCACCGGCAGAATACTCTGAATTACGAACAGCGACTCGCCGTTTAGCCGATGAAAATTTAATTTCAAAATATAAATCAAACCGGTTCCGTGCTTTAAAACCAAGTTCTGTTCTCGAAGGGAAAATTGAAGTCAAAGCGCAGGGTTTTGCCTTTTTATTAATGCCTGAAGGTGAGGAAGATATTTTTATCGGTCCCGGAAATATAGGCTTGGCCCTGGACGGTGATTTGGTGAAAGTTCAGCTCTTCGCCTCTGCCAAAGGTCGCCGGAAAGAAGGCCGCGTCGTCAAGGTTGTCGAGCGGCAGCGCCGATATATTGTCGGGCTTCTCAAACAGGGAAAGCATTACTATTATCTTGTGCCTGATGATCCCAAAATAAAACGTGATATTTTTGTTCACGAAAGTGATTTAAACGGAGCAAAAGAAGGGCAGAAAGTCGCCGTTGAAATCGATTATTGGGAAGATGAATGGATGAACCCGGAAGGGCATGTTTCCACTGTCCTTGGGTATCCGGGAGATGTCGGTGTCGATGTCCTGTCCGTTGTGACGGCATTTAATTTACCCCTGACTTTTCCGAAAAAAGTTGAACACGAAGCCGCAAAACGGACAGCGGATATTCCGCAGGAAGTCATCAATTCCAGGTTGGATTTACGCGATCAGATGTGTTTTACCATCGATCCACCGGATGCCAAAGATTTTGATGACGCCGTTTCACTTGAACATCTTGATTCTGGTAATTGGCAGCTTGGCGTCCACATTGCTGATGTTTCTTACTACGTGAAACAAGGCGATACTGTTGATACTGAAGCCCGGGAACGTGGGACTTCGGTTTATCTCGTTGACCGGGTGATTCCGATGTTGCCGGAACATTTAAGCAATACTTTATGCAGTTTGCAACCGCTGAAAGACAGACTGGCCTATAGCTGTATAATGGAAGTGACACCCGCAGGGGATGTTATTTCATATAAAATTATGGAAACCGTCATTCGTAGTAAGCGGCGTTTTACTTATCAGGAAGTGCAAAAATTCTGGGATAATAAAAAAGATATTGAGCCTGAATTTATCGAGCCGCTAAACGCGATGGCCACGCTATCGCGAACGCTGCGGCACAACCGGTTTCGACACGGAAGTTTACGATTTGAAACTCCGGAAGCGCAAGTTATTCTCGATAAAAAAGGCGTGCCGGTTGAAATCAAGCGGCGCGAGTCGCTCGCGAGCATGCAAATGATCGAAGAATTTATGCTGCTGGCAAATCAGACAGTTACGGAATATATCGAATCTTTGAAAACAGAGTACGGTACACCTCCTTTTGTCTATCGAAATCATGACAAGCCCGATAGCAAAAAGATGGGTGAATTTATCGAGTTTCTCGGAGCTATCGGCGTTGAGCACAAGCTTGGTGGACGCATGACGAGTTCAAAACTCAGTCGCTTTATGAACTCGATAGCAGGATCGGATAAAGAAAACATCATTCAAAGTATCCTGCTTCGCTCATTGATGAAAGCCCGTTATGAAACCATGAATATCGGTCATTTTGGCCTGGCTTTCAAACGATACACACATTTTACTTCGCCGATTCGTCGATATCCCGATTTGGAAGTGCATCGGACTTTAAAGAATTATATGCGTCACGGCTGGACTGAAGAAAAACGTGAAGCATTGACAAAGCGAATCGAAGACAGTTGCGATCAGTCCAATGAACGTGAACTTGTGGCGCTTTCCGCCGAACGCGCTTCGATAAAGATGAAAAAAGTTGAATACATGCAAGCCCATCTTGGCGATGAATTTGATGGAATAATTTCGGGGGTTGTACATTTTGGATTGTTTGTCGAACTGACAGATTTTCTTGTCGAAGGATTGGTTCATATTTCTGATTTACATGATGATATTTATGAATACGATGACAAATCCTACACGCTTCACGGAACGACAACCGGGGTAAAATTTCGGCTGGGCGATAATATTCGTGTAAAAGTTGTCCGCGCTGACCCACATGAGTCTGTAATAGATTTATTGTTAATTGACGGTTATAAAAAAAAGCGCGTAAATAAAGATAAAACAAATAAAAAACGCAAAAAAAATAATAAAAATCGCAGCAAAAATCACTTGAAAAAGAAAGGTTAAATTAACCGTGCGAGATCAAAAAACAAAAGGAAAAAGCCAGGGCCAGCGAGGGTTGAATCAGCAGCGAGCGACCGATGCATTATCTGTTACGGCAGTACCAAGTGGTGATGGCCAAATTACACGTGGTGGCGGCAAACGCCAACTGACACGAGCGGATGATGACCGGGTATATTATACGACTTTGCGCCAGGCAGCGGCTAATAAAAGTGGAAAAGGAAATGGGCGCAACAAGGGAACAAAAGCGGGGAGCGGTAAAAAACGAGCGACTCCTAATGGAGCGGTATCAAATCGTAAAAATTCACGTGGGAAACGGTTTTAAGTATTAATTAATTCATTTTTATAAGTCAATTGCATTAGCGCGTTCACACCTCATTTTAAATATTCTTGATTAATTTATATTTTTCTTTCGATTCTCAGCCAATTTATAAAGTCTGAGGCCACACTTTTGCATTTATAGCTTTATCGGGCGTATATGACAGCAGCCGATTTTCAGCTCGGGATAAAAGGCAGCAGCATGTCCCTATTTGAATTATCAAGCACACCGGATTTAGCCTGAATTTGCCTTTTTGGGGCCAGACGTAAAAGGTGTTATCCAGAGAATAAACTTAGGCTTTATTTATAAATGTGGAAATGCCCTGAGTGCTCGAAATCGGAATTGTTAATAATGCAACCGGGGGACTGGTCCATCGTTAGTTTGAAGAAATAACGAGGCTACACAAAACGAATAGCCTCGTTGCGCTAAATAAATTTAATTCTTCAATTTTTCACGCGTAACGCGGGCGACAAATCCGGTCAAAAATATCAGACCTATCAGGTTGGGGGCAGCCATAAATGCATTGCCGATGTTGCCAAGATTCCACACAATATTCAAGTAATTAAAATTTGTTCCTGCCAAAGGTGTGAGAATCGCGCCGAAAAACAAGAATAGGATGAAAGTGTAGCGGAACGGCATAATTACCCTGTTTCCACCGAGGTATTCGATACATTTCTCACCGTAATAGGACCAACCGATAAGAGTTGTATATCCAAATAGAAATGAGGCCATAGCGATAATTGCCCCCCCAAATGGAATGACAGAATCAAATGCTTTTTGGGTGACGAGAATACTGGTGATATTGTTTGTCGCATCGATGCCCTGCCAGGCTTGGGTCTGCTCGTGAGCGAGCGTGAGCACGATAGTTAAAGTGGTCATAGTGTTGACCAGAATCGTGTCGATAAAAACACCCGTCATGGCGATTAGGCCATTTTTTGTCGGTTCTTCACTGCTGGACGCTCCCTGCGCGATGGCTGCGGAACCCAATCCTGCCTCATTGGAGAGCAGCCCACGACTGACGCCATTCTGAATGGCAAGCCCAAATGAAGCCCCGACGAGCGGTTGAAATCCAAATGCTGATTTAAAAATTAGAACGAAAGCTGCAGGGATTTGTGTGAGATTGGCGCCGATGACGATAAGCGCGAAAAAGATGTAAAAGATGATCATTGCAGGAACCAGCTTTTCAGACACATGTCCGATTTTTTTAATCCCTCCGATGATGACCATGCCGACCAAAACCGCAATACCAGCGCCGATTAAATAATAAAAGTATGCAGGAGCCTGCTCGGCCGTGGTTGCATTATTCAGGGCCTGATTTAGGGTGTTCGCGAGGGAAGCGGTCATCGAGTTGGATTGCGCCATATTGCCCGTACCGATCAGGCAGGCGACAACGCCGCAAACCGCAAAAGCAGCGCCGAGAATGCGGCCAAATTTTTTATTTTTCAGACCATTTTTTACGTAATACATTGGGCCGCCCGCCATCGTGCCATTAGGGGCGATTTCACGAAACTGCACACCGAGAAATCCCTCCGCATATTTCGTTGCCATTCCCATAATGCCGGCTATCCACATCCAAACAGGAGCGCCGGGGCCACCGATGGCGATCGCGGTTGCAACACCGGCAATATTTCCGTTGCCAACAGTTGCGGCTAATGCCGTCATTAATGCTGCAAACGGTGAAATGTCCCCTTTGCCTGTTTCCGAACGGGATTCTTTGCTGAAAATAAGTTTAATGGAGTGCCACAAGTGGGTAAATTGCAGGCCGCGAGTCGCAATAGTGAGAAAAATGCCGGTTCCAACCAGCAAAACAATCATGGGTGTGCCCCACATGACGTCATTCAGATACGTGGTCCGATCAAGCAGCCAGTCAAAAAAATTCATAATGCATGCTCCATTCCTTAATTCTACGACTTTCCCATTCCCACTTCATTAAATCACAGCTTGAATTTGGGTTGGTAACTCTTTTAGTTTATTGAAAATGTTGAAAAGTATAAATAAAAATGCGGGCTTTGTCAAGCGATCTTTGGCTCAAAGAATTCCCAGATTTGAATTAAAAAGTGATCGTCTGAATAAAATTTGAAAACAGTGTTAAAAAAAAATTTAAATTTAAAAGAAAGTAGTTCTCGCTAAGTTAAGATAAGAAATTTTACTTTCTATTTCTTTATTTATTTAAAGAGAAAAGCGACCTGGATAAATTGATGCGGCTATTTACTGCAAAGCTGGATAGCTGATTTACATTAAGTTGCGGTTTTTTTCTTTGCTTAATCAGCATTAAATGGCTATATTCACGATTCTTTCCACACACCGAAACACATACTTTTGAAGATAAAAAAATGAATATCAATCATATTCGAAATTTTTGTATAATCGCCCACATCGATCACGGTAAATCCACCTTGGCAGACCGCTTTCTGGAAGTGACGGGGACCGTGCGTGCGGGTGAAATGCAGGATCAAGTCCTCGACGATATGGACCTGGAACGCGAGCGCGGCATCACCATAAAAGCGCATGCGATAACCATGAAATACGAATCTGCTGAGAAGAAAAAATATACGCTAAACCTGATCGATACACCTGGCCACGTTGATTTTTCTTACGAAGTTTCCCGCAGTTTGGCTGCTTGTGAGGGCGCTATCCTGGTTGTCGATGCAGCGCAGGGAGTTGAGGCCCAAACGATCAGTACGCTTTATCAGGCAATTGAGGGCGATCTCACAATAATTCCGGTTATCAATAAAGTTGATTTACCCAGCGCCCAAATTGATGTTGTGAAGCAACAGATAATCGATTTAATTGGCTGTGAGGGCGAGGAAATTCTCCTTGCCAGCGCCAAAGCCGGAACGGGTGTAACTGAAATTCTTGAGGCGGTAATCGAGCGAATCCCTGCACCGGAAGGGGAATTGGACGTCCCATTGCGTGCCCTTGTCTTTGATTCGGTTTACGATTCCTATCGCGGGGCGATAGCTTACATCCGCGTTGTGCACGGGGAAATCCGCACGGGTATGAATATCAAGTTTTTTACCACCGGCAAAGTTTTTGAAGTCGCGGAAGTTGGAACGCTGAGCCTGAAAAAAGATCCCCAAAAATCAATTTCAGTGGGCGAAGTTGGCTATTGTATCGCTGGAATTAAGGATGTGCAGGATACGAAAGTAGGCGATACGATCATGGATTCGCGCAATCCGGCAAAAGAGCCCTTGCCGGGATACCGGGAAGTTTTGCCGATGGTTTATGCGGGAATGTTTCCGACGGTCAGTGAAGATTATGAAGATTTACGCACTGCTTTGGACAAGTTGCGGTTAAACGACGCATCTCTGGTTTTTGAGCCGGAAACATCGGTTGCTCTCGGTTTTGGCTTTCGGGTTGGTTTTCTTGGATTATTGCATATGGAGATCGTGCAGGAACGCCTGGAACGGGAATACGGTCTCGATATGCTGACGACGATGCCAAACGTTGAATACCGCGTAAGTCGGGCAGACGGTCAAATGATCGAAGTTGATAATCCCGCTGAACTGCCTTCCCGCGGTGATTACGATTTTATCGAAGAGCCATTTATTCGGGCGCAGATAATCGTTCCGAAAGATTTTATCGGCAATGTGATGAAATTATCCATGGACCGGCGCGGCATCTATAAAAATACTTCGTACATCGACCCAACACGCGCAGATATCACTTATGAATTTCCACTCTCGGAAATAATTTTTGATTTTTTTGATAAACTCAAAAGTATGACAAAGGGATATGCCTCTTTTGATTATGATTTTATCGGATTTCGAAAAGGTGATCTTGTGAAGCTTGATATATTGATCAACGGGGATCCGGTTGACGCCCTTTCGCATATCGTTCACAAAGACAAAGCATTTGAATGGGGTCGGAAAATATGCAAAAAAATGAAAGAGATTATCCCGCGACAGATGTTTGAAGTGGCGATCCAGGCGGCCATTGGCAGCAAGATAATTTCGCGTGAAACGGTGCGCGCCATGCGTAAAGATGTGACTTCAAAATGCTATGGCGGCGATATATCCCGGAAACGCAAATTGCTGGAAAAGCAAAAAGAAGGCAAAAAACGCATGAAACAATTGGGGAAAGTTGAAATCCCGCAGGACGCATTTTTGGCCATTTTAAAAGTTGATTAAATTTTGATTGTTCCGAAGAAATAATTGAATTTTTGAGCAGTATTATGCTCATAACAATAGAACATTGAATATACTCAGGTAAACTTGATGCGTTTTCTTTCGAAAGAAAAAAATCAGAAAAGAAGAAAAAGTAAATTACGCGAAGCCATTGAATCACTATTTGTGGCTTTGCTGGCAGTCATGATTTTGCGCTCCACTGTTGTACAGGCTTACCATGTGCCGACCGGATCAATGAAAAGCACGGTTCTTATCGGCGATTTTTTATTGGTAAATAAATTTATCTACGGTGCACGCACACCGGATTCTATCCCGTTTTTAAATTATCAGTTGCCCCATCTGGTTTTTCCGGCTTTCAAAGATCCGGAACCGGGAGAAATTGTAGTTTTCAAATATCCGCCGGAGCCCACAATCGATTATGTCAAGCGCTGCATCGCAGTTGGCGGCCAAACGATTGAACTGCGGGACGGGGATGTATTTGTCGATGGAAAGCCGGAAGGTGAAAAGATATTTTTGCGCAAAGAATACGATCCAGAGGAGCAACGGCATGTTCTGTTTTACCAGATAAAGCGTGAAAACGGCCCGAGATATGTGATACGGCATTACGAAGATCATCACAAATCCGCTGAAAATTATGGCCCCAAAAAAATAGAACCAGGTCATTATTTTATGATGGGCGACAACCGTGATAACAGCTCTGATAGCCGTTACTGGGGTTTTGTACCGCGTAAAAATGTTGTTGGTGAGGCGATGATAATTTATTGGTCGTGGAACAAGTATTTACCACTCTACAAACTGCTGCAAAAAGTCCGTTGGACGCGCATCGGCTCAATCCTGGAATAACTTTTACTGAAATGTTACCTGCAAAACAAAGGGAGCGCCCATCAAAAACGGCGGCGCTCTATCTCCACATCCCATTTTGTGCCAAACGCTGCAACTATTGCGATTTCTACACCGTTGCCGAGCAAGAAAAACATATCCCGGCTTATCTCGATGCGCTGGTGCAGGAAATCGAAATATATGGAAAAAGTGAGCTGTGGGTGGAGCAGTCTTTTTCAACGATTTATTTCGGAGGAGGCACGCCATCGCTTCTTGCACCGGATCAGGTTGAAAGAATATTATCCACATTGAGAAATAATTTTCATTTCACACAAAATCCTGAAATTACCTTTGAAGTCAATCCCGGAACAACGGCGGAAAAAAAATTACAGGATTATGCCGATACAGGAATTAACCGGCTGAGCATTGGTGTGCAGTCATTCCGGGCTGATGAATTGAAAAAATTAGACAGGCTGCATTCGGTGGAAGAAGCTGAAAATACGGTTGCACGTGCGCGAAAAGCCGGAATTCAGAATTTATCGATTGATTTAATGTTTGCTTTGTCCGGGCAAAAACCGTCGAATTGGCGTTATTCTCTGGAACGAGCCATCGCAATGAAACCGGAGCATATTTCAGCTTATAATTTAACCATTGAAAATGGTACCCCGCTGCATCAGGCTGTGAAAGCAGGAATAGTTAAGCCGGTTAGCGAGCTGCGGCAGCGAATTTTTTATAGCCACACGATAGAATATTTGGAAAGGCACGGCTACAAACATTACGAAGTATCAAATTACGCGTTGCCCAATTTTGAGAGCCGTCACAATAGCAAATACTGGGATGGCAGTCTCTATCTTGGGCTGGGAGCATCGGCACATTCATTCGATGGTGATCGCCGGTTTTGGAATGTAAAGTCGTTTTCGCAGTATATCAAAAATCTGCAGGATGGTGATTTGCCGATTATCGGGGAAGAAAATCTGAGCCCAACTGAAAAACAATTCGAAATGATTCTCCTTGGGTTGCGGCAAAGCCGGGGTGTGTCTATTGATGATTTCGAAAACAGGTTTGCTATCGATTTTCGGGAAAAATTTCAACCACAATTGAAAAAGTTATTGTCCCAGAAGCCGCCTTTGGCTAAATTGACAAACGGCAGTCTAACCCTCACGCGCGAAGGCTGGCTGTTATGTGATGCTGTTTGTGCGGAATTTGCCTGAAATGATTACCACAAGTGGTGTATAAATAATATTAAAACAAATTGATGGCCATTTCGTCCTTATAAAAGAACGACAGCTATATTTAACTTGAGTACATCAAAATCCCGAAATAGAAAGGCATGAAATGCAGTGGTTAAAGCGAAAATCTGCTAAAAAACAGAAAGAAAAACCAACAGGTGTGATAGCCAAGATTAAAGAATATACAATGGCGTTGCTCGTGCCGCTGGCCGCAGTCATGGTATTGCAGGCTTCCATGGTGAAAGCGTATCATGTGCCGACAGGTTCGATGCGCTCAACAATTGAAGTGGGTGACAATCTTATTGTAAACCGCTTTATTTATGGACCGCGCACTCCGGACATGGTTCCAGTGGTAAATATTCAATTACCATATTATGTTTTTCCACTGGGGCGGGATCCGAAAACCGGGGAGATCATCGTTTTTAAATATCCACCTGATCCTTCCACTGAATACGTGAAACGTTGTCTGGCAGGGCCGCTGCAAACCGTTGAAGTCCGCAATGACATCGTATTAATTGACGGCAAGGAGGAGGGTGAGCGAAAATTTCTGCGCCGTGAATACGATCCGGAAGAACAGCGCCACGTGAATATTTATGAAATCACCCGTCCCGATGGAATTGTGCATACAATTCGTTATTTTGCCACGCAGGGCCGCCAGCCGCAGAATTGGGGCCCGGTCACGATTCCCGCTGACCAGTATTTTGTGATGGGCGATAATCGTGACAATAGCGCTGACAGTCGCTACTGGGGCTACGTGCCGCGCGAGAATATCCACGGTAAAGCCATGATCGTCTATTTTTCGTGGAAAAAATATTTGCCGCTCACCAAGTTCGCCGACAAAATTCGCTGGGAACGTATTGGCAAAATACTGCAATAAAAATTTTCACTTCAAAGTTTGATTAAATAAAAAACCGGCTTCAGGCAAAAAAATAATTCATGCCCGAAACCGGTTTTTTTTGTTAAAAAGAAGTCAATTTGCCGCTTATTTATTCTTAATTTTTTTCAGCATCTCAGCTGCTTCTTTTTTGTGATTGCCGTCTTCCCACTGTACTTTTGCCAAATCGAGGCAGGCCTGTAGCTGCACTTTGGCCTCAGCATAGTTTTCCAGTTCCACAAGTGTGCGGGCATATTCCAGACGGTGGACGGGTTTTTCAGCGTTGATCTCAATGGCCATCGCGAAAAACTTGGCTGCATTTTCCAAACTTGCGCCTTTGGGAACACCACCATAAACGACTTTAGCGGCCGCGCGCAGGAACCAGCCAAGTGTCGAAATATTATAATTCCAGCGGCCAAGAATATGGGCTGCGCCGTCGTGTTGCGGATCGAGCTCCAAAGTTTTCTTCGCTTCCGCTTCAACTTCTTTTGAGAGTTCAATCTTCTTTTTTCCGCCTTCAAAAAGCGCCAGCCGGCCGATTGACAATGCGAGAACGTAGTGCGATTCGGCGTTGTCTGGGAATAACTCGATGCACTTGCGCGCCACCTGGTCTGCTTTGATGTAATGCTCTTTTTCAGCGTCGCCACCAAGTGCTTTACCCACATCCGTAAGCGCGCGGGCTGTTTTCCACAGGGCTTCAAAATTCTGTTCGTCTAACTCAACAACTTTTTGGAAACTGGCAAGAGCGGTTTGATTATCAAATGCCATGTAAGCTTCATTCCCCTGGGCTAACAAGTCCTGGACGTTTTCTTGAGCAAACGCGAGCATTGGAACCAGCAAAACGAGTAAAAAAACAAGTGATTTTTTCATGAATCTTCCTCCTGCTCCTGAATTAAATGAGTCTATTTATTGGATTTTTTCCATTAGTTCAACTTGCATTCCATCCGGGGCTTCGATAAATGCGACTTTTAGATCGGGGGCGGCCATGATGCCCTCTTTAAAAAACAGGGCGCCGCGTTTTTTGAAATGGGCGACAGCAGCGTCATGGTTTTCAACAAAAAAAGCAATGTGGTAAGCACCCAGTTTTTCCATTGCTGGTATATTTTTTAAACTTTTATCAGCCGGAAAAAAGTTGAGAATCGTTCCCCCGAGCTCAAGCCGGATGGCACGATTCCCGGCAAGCATTTTTTCTTCCAAAAATGTCGCGCCCAATACATCGATGTACCATTGTGTTGTGGCATGCATATCTGCGCAGCGGTAGTGTATGTGTTCGAAATTTAATTCCATTTGAACTCAGCAATATTATTTCAGTTAATATATCAGTGAAAAAAAACAATAATAACAATAAATCTGAAAGTCAAACGATTTTAGCTTGATTACGCCTGTAAAGAGATTTATTTTGTAATAATCGATAAAAGTAATAAAGTCTATTTTTTTCTCAAATAGGAAGAAACGGTAGTATCTCGGTGGCTTCGTGCCAGAAATCGGCCGGACACAGGTGCTCTCCGAATTATGCAATTTGTCCGAAATCGTGTGGAATTACCAAAATGAGGTGAATGGATGAAACGCTCGAAATCTAGTCTTTTATTATCCGTTGCAATCGTTTTATTGTTCGTTCAATTTCAGGTTTTTGCTTCACCGGGTGGGCGCCGCCCTGTGCGCGCCAAAAAAGGCATGGTTGTCTCAGCCTCAAAATTTGCTACAGAGGTTGGGGTCGATATTCTCGAAAATGGGGGCAATGCAATCGATGCTGCAGTTGCGACTGCTTTTGCCCTCGCTGTCACCTGGCCCTCTGCAGGGAATTTGGGAGGAGGTGGTTTTCTCGTTTATCACAGCGCCGATGGAGAAATGACCACATTCGATTTTCGTGAAAAAGCACCGTTGGCAGCCAAAGAACGGATGTATCTTGATGAAAATAATTCAATTCAAAATAATAGCAATCACCAGGGAATTCTCGCAGTCGGTGTTCCCGGAACGGTTGCCGGCCTGGCATTGGCCCATGAAAAATATGGCCATTTATCGTGGAAACAGCTTGTTGAACCAGCGTATAAATTGGCAAAAAAAGGAATTCCACTCACCTGGGGTTTGCACGATGGATTTAAATATAATAAAAAGGAGTGGGATAGGTACCCGTCATCAGCCAAGGTTTTTCTTAAACCCAATGGCGGTATTTACCATCCCGGAGAAAAGTGGAAACAGCGCGATTTGGCCTCAACATTAAAGCGCATTATGAAAAAAGGGAAAGCAGGTTTTTACCAGGGTAAAACAGCGGATATTTTTGTCGAATTTATGGAGAAAAATGGAGGATTAATAACATACGAAGATTTGCTAAAGTATAAAGCGGTTGAGCGGAAACCGGTTCGCGGCAGGTTTCGGGGATACGATATTATTGCTATGGGCCCGCCCAGCTCCGGTGGGGTTGCAATTATTGAGATGCTCAATATCCTGTCCGGGTATGAATTAGAGGAAATGGGTCACAATTCTGCGCACTATTTGCATTTAATCACTGAAGCCATGCGGCGGGCGTTTGCCGATCGGGCGCAATTTATCGGAGACCCGGACTTTAATCCGGAAATGCCTGTCGATAAACTTATTTCACAAGAATATGCTGACCAGGTTCGCACTGGTATCTCACAATCAGCAGCATCCGTAAGCGACAGTGCAAAATTTAACAATTTTTATGAAAGTGAGGAAACGACTCATTTTTCGGTCATCGACAAGGCTGGAAATATGGTATCTTTGACTTACACGCTTGAGCACAGCTATGGCAGTAAAATCGTGGTTGAGGGAGCGGGGTTTTTGCTGAACAACGAAATGGGTGACTTCAATCCAATACCCGGATATACCAATTCGCAGGGTTATATCGGAACACCACCGAATCTCATTCAGCCACAAAAACGCATGCTTTCCAGCATGACTCCGACGATTGTTGCGAAAAATGGAAAACCGATTCTGGCAATCGGCAGCCCCGGCGGCAGAACGATAATTAATACGGTGCTACAGGTCATACTCAACGTTCTCGAGTTCGAAATGGATATTGCAAAAGCCATCGAATCGCCACGAATTCACCATCAATGGCTGCCCGATCGCACATCGATGGAAGACTGGGGAATTTCGAAAGATACGCAAAAAATTTATACATCATTTGGCCACACGATTAAATTCCGGGGTGAGCAGGGAAGGGTGATGGGCATTTTTAAAGATGTAGAATCAGGTATAATTTACGGTGCTGCCGATTCACGCAGCCCGGATGGTGCTGCTATCGGGTACTGATTTTCGTGTGGCCAAAGCATTGTTTAATTATAAGGACCACATTTGAGAAATTGACTCAGACAAATCGGAGGAAGTAATGACAAAAGTGAGATTACAGGTGTCCATTGCAGGTTTTGTGTTTTTACTCATGCCATTATTGCTCGCAGAACCGTGTGCGTCCTTGCAGCATTTTGAGTGGTTGTTAGGGGAGTGGATTTGTTCAAACGAGAGAAATGTCACCAGCGAAACCTGGAAAAAGGTCAGCGAAAAAACGATTGAGGGAACCGGGAAAACCCGTTCGAAATCACAAGATAAGCCGCAAAGCTTTGAGACCTTAAGAATCGTCGAAATGTCTGGCGCAATTTATTATATTGCCAAAGTTGCCCACAACCCACTGCCGGTCAGTTTCAGGCTAACTTCCTGTTCGGATAGCTTGTCTGTTTTCGAAAACGAAACACACGATTTTCCGACAAAAATAACTTATCAACGGTTTGGAGACACTCGCATGAAAGTGACGGTCGGAAATAATATGCGGGAATTCTCGCTCGAATTTAAAAAGCAAGAGTAAAATGGGTGTAAGCAGACTGCCGGTGGTCGGCGTCATGGGTTCGGGATCTCTTGAATATGAAGAGATCGCTGCACCGTTGGGGCGCTGGCTGGCTGAAATTGAAGTGCATTTGTTGACGGGTGGCGGCCCTGGTGTGATGGCATCGGTGAGTCGGTCGTTTGCCGGAGTCGCAAACAGAAAAGGCCGGGTCATCGGCGTAATTCCCGGGATAATCGAGCACGGGAAAGTTGTGCAAAAACATGGTTACCCAAATCCGTGGGTGGAAATTCCAGTGTACACCCATTTACCATTGAGCGGAGCCGAAGGCACAGAAAATCAGTCGCGCAACCATATAAATATTCTCACCTCTGATGTGATTGTTGCCTTGCCGGGAGGAGCCGGCACCGCGAGTGAAATTGCATTGGCCGTGAATTATCAGAAACCGATAATCGTCTATTCAGATGCCAACACAAAAAGCACAATTTTGCCGGAATCTGTGGTGCGGGCACATTCATTGAGCGATATTAAAAAATTTGTCCTGCAAAGCATCCGGATTTATCGCATGTAAATTTTAACAACGGGTAATAATGAAATTCAGCGATCATTTTTCTCGTCAGTCAGCGAGTTATAAAAACTACCGGCCGGATTACCCGGCCGCACTTTTCACATTTTTGGCAGAACAAGCGCCGTCCCGGAATTTGGCCTGGGATTGTGCCACCGGGAATGGGCAATCTGCCTTGGGACTCGCCCCTTATTTCACTTCGATAATCGCCACAGATGCGAGTTCGAATCAGATTAATAATGCAGTCAAACTCGAAAATATAAAATATGTTGTGGCCAATGCGGAGAAAACGATTTTACAGGATGGTTCAGTCGACCTCATAACCGTGGCGCAGGCCTTTCACTGGTTTAATAGCGCGAAATTTTATGCCGAAGCAAAACGCGTGTTGAAAAACCGGGGAATTATCGCCATCTGGTCCTATAATTTAATTTCGATATCTCCAAATCTGGATACGGTAATCGCTGATTTTTACAGCACGACGCTGCACGGTTTCTGGCCGGAAGAAAGACAGCTTGTTGAGAACAATTATCAGGGCATTTCATTTCCATTCCGGCAGATCACGGTGCCGGAATTTCAAATGAGGGCGCAGTGGTCTTTTGATCATTTGATTGGTTATATGGGAACGTGGTCTGCCGTTCAAAAATATATAAAAACCAACGGCATCGATCCGGTCGCGGGATGCAGAGCCAAATTACAAGCGGAATGGGGCGACCTAACTTTGGTGAAAGATGTTTCCTGGCCATTAACTTTAATTGTGGGTGAACATAATTTTTAAGAATTTGAGGACAATTGCATGGAAAATATAGCCGTGAATAAATCACATATTTCGCTTGTGCAGGGTGATATCACCGAGCAGCAAACGGATGCCATTGTCAATGCTGCAAACAATCGGCTGATTTTGGGAGCCGGTGTGGCCGAGGCGATTCGTAGTAAAGGCGGCCCGGCAATTCAAAAAGAATGCGATGCCCTCGGCGGTACACCCGTTGGCACGGCTGTTATAACAACTGCAGGCACATTGCCCGCCCGATTTGTCATCCATGCTGTTGGGCCGATGATGGGGGAGGGGGATGAAGATGCGAAACTGGCTTCAGCAACGCGATCGGCGCTGCGGCTTGCTGTTGAAAGTGAGCTCAAGTCCATCACATTTCCGGCTATCAGCACCGGGATTTTTGGTTTTCCTATCGAGCGCTGTGCACAAATATTGGTCTCGGAAGCGAAAGAATTTCTGCAGAATGACATGCGATTAGAAGAAGTGCGCTTCTGTTTATGGGACCACCAATCTTACACCGTTTTTCGGGAATTTCTTATGGGTTGATCTGAATACCTGGGGAAAAATTTAAACCCGGAATTCAAATGTGCGGTTAAAGTACCAATAATCCAGTAATTTACTATTAGAGTAAAATTGCAGTTTTCCTTATTTCACCAGTAAAAATTTCTTTGCTTTGACGTATCCCAGATTTTGCAATTTGTACACGTAAACACCGCTCGGCACAATTATGCCGGCATCGTCTTTACCCTGCCAGCGAGTCGAATGCACTCCCTCTGCAACAACTTCGTTCACCAATGTGGCGACATGCTGTCCCGATATATTGAATACTTCCAATGTCATATGTGATTGTTTCGGGATGGAGTATTGGATCGTTGTTTCCGGATTAAACGGATTCGGATAATTTTGTTGTAAAGTGAATTTGGCCGTTGGCACCGCTGTTTGTGCAATTGCGGTGGTAAAAGTATCGCTAATGGAAATGGCATCGTAATAAATAGTGCCGTACATATTTGCTGCGCTCAAATCGCCGACGAGTAAATGCTCGATTGCTGGAAAGGCCGAGGCTGTCAACGAACTCACCAGACTTCCATTAATATAAAAATCTTGTTGGAATGTTGATGAATCCACTTGAATTTTGAACTGATTCCAGGCATTTGCGGCAAGCACATTTGGGATAGTTTGCTGCGCATCGAAAGCCGTAAATTCCAATGTACTATCACGCATCAGGACGCGGGTGATGAATTTTGCGCCCACATTCCAGTCGGCGATGAGTTCAAAGGCATTTAGATAAGTGGCACTCGCCGGATAAACCCAAAATGTTATTTCGTGTTTTGCATATTTGAGTGCGAGCTCCTGATAAACATAGCTGTACTGCAATTTCGAAGTATCATCCGCTTTAAAAGATTGGTTTCCGGACTGCACAACTGTGTTCGAAAGGCTCACGTTTTCTACCGTAATCCAGCTGTCAAAACCGTTTTCAAAATCCCCGTTTGGCACGATGTTTTGACCAAAACAAATTTTTACCAACCCCCCAATAAGTACAAGTGTGATAATTCGGATTGATTTCATTTCATCTCCTTTTGCTATTTTGAGATAATGAAAACAGATACGACTTTAATTATTTCCCATAATTTTGGAGTGTGCAACTTGCAGCACACGGATTAAATTTTTGGATTGCGCTTTTGTACGGTTTTTTATCAGCGCCTCTTTTGCACTTTTAAATGAGAACCACTTTGGCGAGCGATTCTTTTCTTTGGGTTTATTTAATTTTTCAACTGCCAGCAAGTAGACAGCCACAGAATATTGTTTAACATTTCCGGGGCTTCGATGCCAGTATTTCGTTAAGCATACTTTGTTTATTTTTCCGCTTACTCCGGCTTCCTCCTTTGCTTCTCTCTCGGCAGCAAGCCAGGCTAATTCTTCTTTTTTTACTTTCCCTTTCGGGAAAATACGCCGCTGTCCACGCGTCTTGATGAGCAGATAAAGCGGTGTGCCATTTTCGATGCGAAAACACACTGCGGCAGCCTGGAGTGTGTTCTTGGGCTCAAGCTCTGCGATTGCATCACGTTGGCCCTGTTTTTTATCGGGATCCCGCAAAATAAGCAGTGCCACCGCTGCGATGACCAGCAAAGCAATAATTTTTGCGATCTCACTGATATCGTCACCCGTGAAGAGTGTCCCGATAATTGATCCCAATAAAATGAGTGCAAGCGCACCGAGTCCCCACCGGCTTTTTGATGCCCATTTGATTAATTTATGCGGTTTTTTTATAATTTGTGGCATTGATGATTTTAAATCGTTTTGACTCTGTTTAAATAATAGGTTGATTTATAGCCTGATATAAATCTCTCCCAGAGCCGCAGAGAATGACTTAAAGATATTAATAATAAAACTCAGTGAGCTTCGTGGCTTTGTGAGAGTTGTTGCCTGAATAATATTTCATTCCAAGCCGTTGGATAATTCTTACCGTTTCTTAAACACCGCGATCGTTTTTTAAATTGGATATACCATTAGCAATAACAGCGTGTATTGAAATCCGGAGCGCCTGTGCCCCGGATTTCTATAAATTTTATTTGAGCAAATTCATTCGTCGTACTTCAATTAATGATCCGACTCGCACACGGTAAAAATACGTCCCGCTGGCGACCATTGCACCAGTAAAGTTGCGTCCATTCCAACGCACTGCATGCTCACCAGCTGAAAATTGGTGATCGGTCAGTGTTTGCACATGCTGTCCTTGGCTGTTAAAAACTGTTATTTTTACTGCTGCCTCTTCAGCAAGAGCAAAGGATATCGTGGTCTCCGGATTAAATGGATTGGGATGATTTTGATTCACAATTAAACTCTTTGCCGGCAGTTCTTCTTTTGCTGCAATTGGGGGAATGGCAGCCGGGGTAAAACCAGCGTAAGCAACGAATTTTCCGTTGCGGCTGAATGCCGGATCAAACTGATTTTCGCTGTCACCCGCGAGATACGATGGACTGCCACCGCCTGCAAAAACATACCCGATATCGAAACCGCCAAACTGATCTGTATGAAATGCAAGATAGCGGCTGTTATTTTTCCAGGTAGGCTGGCCTTCATTGTAAGGATTTGCTGTAACAGCCACCGGTGCACCGACTGCAAAATAGGCCGGGCCAAGGCGGATTTTCCAGATGTCACCCATATAATCATAGGCGATCCACTGATTGTTTGGCGACCACGATGGATTGGCTCCCGGTACTCCGAGATTTCTATCGACCGAACCATACAAATCGGTAATATGCAGGAATCCATCGGTCATTGATTGATAAACAATCCACTTACCTGAAGAATTAAAATCTGGGGAAACAGCATTGGCTTTTACCAATCGGTGTGGTGCTGTTGATCCAGAAACCCCTGTATAAATGCTGGGATCACCAACAGGGACTTTGTCATAAACGATATCCGCACTGACAGGCGACCAATCGGCATCGTTGCCGCCTTCTGCGAAGAGAGCGTTAGCACCGGTATGCACATTGGTGATGTAAATGGAATGGCCGGATGGAATTGTCCCGCCCAGCGCATCGTGCACAATGTGATGTCGATTTGGAGACCAGCTCGGATTGAATTCATCGGCATCGTTTGTCAAGGTCAATCGTTCTGTAGCACCGGTTCGCACTTTTGTCCCGTAAATATCAAAAGTTTGCGCCTGTAAAACCGAAATTGAAGCTGCAAATACGAGTAATGGAATGAGTCGTTTACACTCAAACATGGATACCTCCTGTGGTTAAATAGGAATATTGAATTAATACGTCGGATTCGTACTGATCACATTGGATAATTAACCATTGTCCGCGTAAAAAAGTCAGAGTGATATGAGAATTGTCTTTGAGAAATGCAGTGTAATTGTCTGTGATCTTTAAAACGATACAAAATTGCCATTAAAATAGCAAACACTATAAATATATAAAATAATTTATATAAATATATTTTATAAGTTAAACTGGTAAATATGTGCCGCGTACTAATGCATTATTATCAAGAGTAAGCTTATAATTAGCTTCTCAATTTTATTTATATCAAATAAGTGTGCAGCATATCGTGTGAAATTTACCAATAATTCAGGATAAGTGAATTAATCAAATTTAGGCTTGCCGCATAAATTTCAGTATTTCACATTTTGGAGGCAGTTTTGGCCGTCCGCCAAAGTATCTACAGCTCAACGCGGCCGCAGCACTGGCAAATTTCAGACTGAAATCCCACGATCGCTCCTCCACCAGACAACTTGCAAAAGCTCCGTGGAATACATCGCCGGCTCCGGTGCTGTCGATGGCTTCAATTTCGAAGGCCGGGATAATTCCTGTTTCAGAGTTCGCTTTCCAGATGAGTCCGGCCTTACCCATTGTTATGATTACACGGGCATGGTTTTGCGCTAATTTTTTCAGTGCGCTGGCGGAGCTTTTATCAGGTGTATAATCGATGGCGAATTTTTCCGAGCAAATCAGGTAATCAACTTGATTCAACAGCATCCGGGTTCCCCGATGAACCGATCCCGCATCGAGAATGGATTTTGTTCTTCGTTTTCGCGCGGATTTCAGGAGTGGCAATGAGATATCTGGTTCGTGGCCATCGCAAAGGATGACTTTCGCTTCGACATTGTCAAAATCGATAGAGCCGGACGGTATTTTATCCTGCGATTCAGTATAGTTGACCAGCAGACGTTCTCCATTCGGTTTAACCAAAATCACCGAAAGTGGTGTCGCTTTGTCCCCATGCACAATAAAATCTGTTATTACTCCGGCGTCAGCCAGTTCATGATGATGCGTTTCCCCATAAAAATCATTGCCGAGATAACCCGCAAAGGCCGATTTGTGGCCGAGCTGGCTGACCGTCATCGCTGCATTGGATGCCGGGCCTCCACCACAGGAAATGAATTGGTCGGCTACCATTTTTTCATCGGATTTGGGATCGTGCGGAATTGTAAAATACAGGTCGTGCGAGGTTGCACCGATGCAGAGAACGTCAATTTTCATTTTTTCAAAAATTTAAGGTCTTATTTTCTTAACCTGCTTTATTCACAAATATTTTTTAAAATTTTCTTAACCTGTTGATAATTAGATATTTGAGATAAGACGAGAAGAAAAACTAAGTTATCTATTAAAATTAGTTCTCACAAAGCCACGGGGTACACAAAGTTATGTTTTATAAGTATTTAAATATTTTTTGTGGACTTAGTGCCCTTGTGTGCGAATTATTCAGGTTAAAATAATCGAAATTGTTATTTAATCTGGATCACCCATGATTTTTCTTCGTGTCCGTGGGTGGATTCTATTTTTTCCTCGCTAAAGGACGCGAACAAATTACTTCCAAAATACTTCAACATCTTCCTGCAAACAAGTGATTTCGACAGGCGAAAAGCCAAATAGCTCACCATCGGGTGTCAGTAGTTTGGGCACGCTTGTGGAAATTTTAATGTGCCTGGCTTGCAATGTAGTCACTTCCGGATAATTTATGTGTTCACCTGTGAAAATGGTCGGCAATAATTTCAAAATCCGCCGCCGGGTCAATTTCTGCAAAAGTGTGACATCCAGTAGCCCATCGTCAATTTTGGCATTCGGCGCCATCAGAAATGTGGTTCCTGTGTAACGCGTATTTGAAACCTCCACAAATACATTGTCCTGCTCAATCTTTTTGCCATCGAGTTCGATTGAGAGCTGGTAATTTTTCAGGAACGCCAGTTGATACAAGACCCCAAGAATGTAAGCAGAATTGCCAAATATTTTTAATTTTGAGGCTGTCTTCCCAACATCCGCGACAAATCCCAGACCGAGAATATTGAGATAATAGAGTTCTTCTTCCTTGGTTTTAAAATGGCCAACATCGATGTTTTTAGTTTTATTTTGTGCAATTATTTCAACTGCTTTTTTCCAATCGGTGGATTTCAAATGGAGCTCGCGTGCGAATGCGTTTCCAGTGCCAACCGGCAAAACGCCCATTTTGTTTTTTGGCTGTGCTCCGTTTAAATACAATCCGTTTACTACCTCGAACACGGTGCCGTCACCGCCAGCAGCGATGATGCCGGCGTAAGCCGCAAGATCGGTTTCACGCAGTATTTTCTTCCCGTGCCCCGGATATTCTGTGAATTTAAATTCGGCTTCGAGATTTTGTTGTGCGAATTCGGCTTTGACTTCAGTGAGGAGTTTGGCTGCCCGGCCATGGCCGGCATTGGGATTAAAAATGACGAGTAATTTCATAGATTCCGTACCTGTTTTGTTTTTTTATTTGGACTCATAATTTTGGAGTACTGGCAAAAAAATCATGCGGCGGCGAAATAATTATCTCAATTCTGCTTCTTTTCGGATTTGAAAAATGGCCCGCGGTAACGGATGCATTTTTTCCTCGCTCATTTTTTTAAGTTTTCCCTTGCCAAGGCGGCTGTCGAGAAAAGCAATCATCTGGATTATCGGGCTGGGATTTGTTACTGCACTTTGAAAATCTAAGTTAGGGTATATCTGGCAACAAGCGAGAAAATCCTGTTTGGAAAATTCACCGCGTTCCATGAGATTACCCGGCGTTCTCCCGGTTTTTTCGACGGCCCGGTGGGTCTCGCATTCGGTAATTGTGGTTTCGTGAAAATGGGCGCCGAAGTGGTGCCACGAATCTGTGGCAGAAAATCGGATGAATTCTGTGCCGTCGATTGTAATCCAGGCGCGGGCATCATAGTTCTGCGGATTCTTTTGTGCTCTGTCATAACAGGTGGCATGCAATTCGACCCGGTTTCGCATCGACGCGGCAAAGGTAATTTCGATGGACTTTTTTATTTTACTCCAGCTCATTTTCTTTCATCAATTTTAAATTTTGAACTCCGGGCGTGAATTGGCCGCCAGCGGCAATAATATAACAAAATATTTAAATTTTTATGGAGAAATATTTTCGGAAATAGATTAAGAGTAAATGACGAAAAAACGGATCTAAAATGAGATTTATTTTGCCGGATGTTTTAACATCAACACCTGGCCGGATCAGCAGCTTTTGATTTGAAAAACTGCCGGTCGATTTTCAATTCTGTCATTTGGATTTCATCGGGCCAGGGCAGAAAGCTATCGGGAATTTTAAAACGCGCCAATTTTTTCTCCAAAAGATTCGATAATTTATCTGCCGAATGTGGTTCGCCGTTCCATTTCACAAACGAAACCGGGCGCTGGCCAAACTCAGCATGCGGCACAGCAACCACGATTGCAGCTGCAACACCCTCAATTTCCACCAAAGCTTTTTCTATTTCTTCCGGCTGAATATTTTCACCACCGGAGATGAACATGTTGTCTTTGCGGCCGGTCACGACAAGATTTTTTTGGGCGTCAAAATAACCTAAATCTCCCGTGTGAAAATAGCCTTCCCGGTCAAACGGCAGTGCCAGTTTTCCATTTTCAAGATAACCGAGAAACCGCGTTTCTCCACGCACATAAATGTCATTTTCCGGGCTAATTTTTACCTCGCGGCCGGGCAAAACCCGGCCTGAAGTTTTTAGTTCGTTTTCCCGGGCTGCGGCAGCGGTGGCCGTGATTTGCGAACTCATTTCCGTGCTGCCATAACTGCAATGCATCGGCAAATCAGCCTGCTGGGCTTTGGTCAGAAGTGCTGGTGAAATCGCACTGCCGCCCAACAAGATAGCTTTGCATTTTTTCAAAACCGGCACTGCATTTTCTTGCTGCAGCAATCGGTGCAATTGGGCCGCGACGAGGGAAATATGCGTTATTTTAAATTTAGCTATATTTTGCAGAATTGAATCTCTGTTAGCGGGGATGACGATTGCGCCTCCGGCTAAAAATGTCCGGAAACTGATTGCCAGTCCACCGATGTGGTACAATGGCAAAGATAGGAGCCAGCGGTCATTTTCTGTAACGGGGATATTTGTTTGGCTACCGAGGGCGCTGTAAAAATGATTTTCGTAACTATGCACAGCTGCTTTCGGCTGGCTGGCACTGCCGGAGGTAAAAATTATCGATGCCGGTTTTTTAAAATTGGCTTCAGATTTTGGTGGAATTACGGTGTGGTTGCGTGATAATTTGTCGATAAATTCTTCTATGCAAATGGCGTGGCTACCTCGAGGCAGCAGTGGTTTCATGGAATTTTCGTAAAAAATGATATGCGGTGAAATGGTAATGACCGCCTGCTGAATTTGGTTCGCTGGGTTGCGTGTATTCTGCGGCGAAACTGTGGCTCCGTACTCGATGAGCGCGTGTATAATCACCAACATTTGCCATGAATTGGGACTCAAGATAGCAACACGATCGCCTGGATTAATTCCAAGTTGGGAAAAATTATTGTGCAGCGCTGAGCATGCCCGCGAAAATTCTGCAAAGGAGAGTGTTTTTTCGCTGCTGATTAACGCAGTTTTGTCCGGGAAAAAGTGACAGGCGCGTGTTAATAACGAATAGGGTTTTTCCATAATAATCCGGCTAACCACTAAAAGTGAGAGCCAATGAAAATAACAGGCAATAAAAAAGCAGTAGCTTGCCTGTTCCTGCTAAAACGTTGTTCAGAATTTTTCCTTCGCCGGGTTGGAAAACAATTTTTATGGAATTGAATCCGGCGGGTAAAATGAGAAAAACGGCGAGAATGGCCAGCGGAGCTTCATAAAAAATGATCAGGCCAGCGGGAATCAAACACGCGAGTAACAGACAAAAAATATACTCTATCTGGGTAAAACGTTTACCCAAACGCACGGCTAAAGTCATTTTTCCCGCCTTGCGGTCGTTTTCAATATCTCGCAAATTGTTGACAACCAGAATGGCCATCGAGATAAATCCTGGCGCAAGGCCAGCGATTAATACTTGCAGTGTGATGGTCAGGGTTTGCACATAATACGTTCCGCCAACGGCAATGGGTCCAAAAAATATCAGCACAAACAAGTCTGCAATTCCGAGATAGGCCAGGGCATAGGGGGTTGCCGTATAGAGAATTCCGAAAAATATAGAGGCCAAACCAATCACCACCACAGGCCAGCCACCACGCCAGACCAGGTAAATTCCGATCAAAATTGCCAATGCAAATACCAAAATAAACGCCAGACGCATCTGAGCTGGAGTAACCTGCTTTGCTTGCGTCGCCCGTGTTGGCCCCAGTCGTGGACCAGCGTCGGCGCCTTTGAGGAAATCGAAATAATCGTTGGCAAAATTGGTCCCAATTTGGATGAGCACAGCGCCGATGAGTGCAATGAAAGCAGCGGGCCAGTAAAAGCTGTTATCAGCCGCAGCCAGGGCCGAGCCCAAAATAACCGGAGCTATGGCGGCCCACAGCGTTTTTGGGCGACTGGCGTCGAGCCAGATTTTGAATTTGGACAAGAAATTAGTCCTCTTTTGTTAGCTTTTTAGCATCAAAACAGATAAAGTTTTTGCCGGGAAATGTAACCTCGAATACCGTCTCAATTTCATTATCGGCGGTTCGTTTAATCGTCCATTGAGCACGAACACGTTTAACAAAGTTTTCACTCGATTAAATTTTAAATGAATGGTGGGAGTTTTATAGCCAAAATCCGTTCTCATACCTTACCGTTCACCAATCAGATAGGAGAACTTTTTAAATTTTTCCGTCTGTGCGAAAGTTATATGGCTGATGAGAGCTGTCAAATAAATTATCAAGTTAATGATGTGCATGGAGTCTCCGCTGGTTCAATTTTTCCCGCCAATCAGAATCCAGATCGACCTGTTTCGTTCGGGAATGTTTTAAGAATTTAAAGTTATGTGCTCCAAATGCAATTGATTTTTTATTGACACAATGCGTTGATTGATCGAATTTTTACTAAAATTGATTTTATCTGGCTATCCAATTAACTCAGCCAGCGGTGAACATGCCACCCCTCCGGGGTTCTCCGGTTTTTTGAGTTCACCGAGTTATATTCATTGCACCCCTCCGGGGTTTTGCAGCATAACAAAACAGATTAATTTTTTTAATCCCGGAGGGATGACATGATTATAACACTGAAAATCCAAATATTTAAACCCCGGAGGGGTGGCATAGTTTTGTAGACTTTTTGAAAAGGCTAATTTTTGCAATAAATATAGGTAATATTATATTTTTACAAGAAGTTGAAAATGCTGAGTTAATTGGATAGCCAGAATTGATTTGTGTTAAATAGTTGGTTTCACTATTTTTGCACCGTTCGATTAAATCAAATAATCAGTTTCACTTTGCAATAATTGCCCATGCGTAAGACCCCACTGAAGATTCTGCATATTGCACCACAAAATATCGCCAATGTGCCCATGACGCTCGTTAAAGCTGAAAGGCGGCTCGGTCATTACAGTCGGCTGGTCACATTTTTCGCGGATCCGCGTGGCTATGAAGAAGATGTCGTGTTAAATTTGCCGTTCGCAAATAATAAGTGGGTCGTTCATTTTAAGCCAATTTTTAGCCATAGTTCACGGCAGTCGGTTAAAAATATCATCCCGCAAAATCCGGAAAAACCACCGTTGTGGAAATCCGGCGGGATTATTGAAAAAATTCTCATCTCCGGTCGTGAAAAACTGTGGCAATCGCGCGTGAAAAAATTGATGCAGAAAATAGACTTTTTCAGTTTTGATCTTTATTGTTTTGAAACCGGGATGGATTTTTTTTCAGACGCGCGAACAATTATCGAGCTTAAAAAACGTGGGAAAAAGATCGCCGTGCTCTATACCGGCAGTGATTTGCGCACGCGCGGAATTTATCCACAAGTGGAGAACGCAGCTAATTTTCGTGGGACTTTTGAACTCGATCACCTGATGTTGCATCCGCAGCTTGTGCATTTACCGCTGCCTTTCGATACGGGTAAATTTGATTTCCGAGTTCCTCTAGCTGGTGACAAAACACGCATAGGCCATGCCCCGACGAACAGAGAAGCCAAGGGCAGTGAGCAGATTCTAGCGATTCTCGATCAATTGCAAAAAGAGAAAAATATAACGATTGTGCTTATCGAAAATATGTCGCATTTCGATGCGCTGGCACAAAAACAATCATGCGACATTTTTATAGACCAAATAGGGGATTTGGGTTACGGTATAAATTCATTGGAAGCACTGGCTTTCGGGATTCCGACTTGTACCTGCCTGGCACCGGGCTTCCACAGCCATTTTCCGGAACACCCGTTTATCGAGATAAATGCAGCCAATCTCAAAGAAAAATTAGTACAGCTCATCGATAATCCGAACCGGCGAAATCAAATTTCTGAAGCAGGACGAAAGTGGGTTGAAAAATACCACGACAGCCTGGTCGTCGTTCAAAAAATTCACCAATTAAGTGGTGTCGCAGTAGCCGTGGAAACTTAAAAGCAGATTACATTATTCTCCCCTTCACCTTCTCTATATGATCCGCATAGCTCTCCTGGAATTTACATTTGTAACCCTCTGTTTTGATGTTTTTTATCATTGTTTTATTGGCTTGATATTTGCGCATTTATAATTAAATGCCTGTACTATTAAATATCCAAATCGGAAATTTTATTGGAATTTGTTTTAATTGAATTTTATTACAAAAAAATTTACATATTCGCGGCCGTTAAATTTCATTGTCCTGTTTTCTTTGGGTTTAGGAACTTTGCATTCTTTAAAGCAATGGCATTTTTATGGCTAAGGAGTGAATTGTGTCGACTTTTACTGCATCTTTGAACTACCTCAAAACCAATCACATCGCCTTATTCGAAAAATACTACGGGCGCGAAAATCTGCAACCGAATTTAGTAGATTTGACTGGAATCAACAAAATTCTCGTTGTGAAAAATCATGATTCGATCAGTGATTTTTTACTGGCAGCGCCCGTTTTTTCAGTATTAAAACAGGCTTTCCCAAACGCAAAAATCGGCGCATTGGTTCATCCACATTTAGAGAGCCTGGCAAAATTAAATTCCAATATTGATGAAGTGATTGCTGTCCCATCCGAGCAGGAATTGACTTTCCGGAAATTTGTGAAAGCAGGTTGGGAGTTGCGAAAAAAATGGGATTTTGCCATCGTTTTGAACACGGTAAATCATTCGCTCACCAGCGATTTGTTAGCCCAATATAGTGGCGCCAAATACATTCTCGGATCGGCCGGGCGCGTTTTCCCGGGCACGCAGCGTAATTTTATGTATAATCTGGTCGCACCAATTTGGCCCGACCATATTCACCAATCCGAGAAAAATCTCGACATTTTGCGGTATATCGGCATCGAAGATGCCGTAGTCGCAAAACCGCTTGTTCTCCCACCGAACCGTATTACTAAAGCACGGGAAGAATTAGAAAAGAAAGGATTGCAGCCAAAACGGCCGCTGATCGGCATTCATATTAGCGGTGGAAAATTGTTTGGCACCTGGCCCATCGGGCGCTTGGCGGAACTTACGCGGTTGTTGAAAAATAAATATAATGCGCAAATTGCACTTTTCTGGGGTGAAAAGGATGGAGAAAAGGCTGAGCAGTTTTTAAATTATGTGCAGTTTGACCTCTTCAAAATCGCACCGCAAAAAAAACTGAATATTGCCTGTTTTATGCATTTATGCGATGCTCTCGTGGTGAATGATAACTGGGCCATGCATTTAAGCGCCGCGACTGGAACACCACTGGTTGCGATTTTCGGCCCGACCAATCCAAATGAATTTAAACCGGCTGGAGAGCAGTTCGTTGCCATTCGCGGGCAACGGGAAAAGGCTGACAATATTACGGTCGAACAGGTTGAAAAGGCTTTGATACAATTGTTTGGCAACAAACTTGAGAATCGACCCCCAAAAAATCCTGATCAGACCGCTTCGGCTGAAACCACAGCTCCAGGTTTGGATGCAGAGCCAGCTTCCTTTTTCGATGGCCTCGATATATCAGAAGATGTTTTGAAAGATTTAAAACCAGAGCTTAACCGGTTGAAATGGCAAATGAAAACAGCAGAAATTCGATTTCGCTGAGTTTGAAAAATCGGATGATTAGAAATTATTTATTGTCTTGACTCGCTTCGGATTTCTAAATTTCTCGATCTAAAATAGAATCTGCTACAATTAAAATTGATTAGGCTCTTTCCAGCTTTTACCGCTTCCCCGAAATCAAATTAATTCAATTTCTTGAACCAAATTTGCATATTTTTGCTTGCCTTTACATGGGAATCATCTTATTATAAGTTCCGATTTTAATTGTAGAAATAATAACCAAGGGAACCTGGATTGACGATGACAAAAGTATTTTCCTATCTTGGCGAAGATAACTTGAATAAGGTCGGTGTTGAATGGCGTGGTGTAGAATATAATTTCACGCAATCCTGGGAGATGTTTAAAGAAATTAAATTGGATAGAACAGCTCCATCATTCCCGCTCGTCCAGCTTATCATTGAGATGGATTTGTTCTATAAAGAGACCTTTGATGAGCTTTTCGAAACATTGCTTGAATACCGCAAAATAGACGATTTACGCATTCGCGGCCACCGTAAATTTTTGGCGCCAATCATGCGGCCACCGAAAATAATTGGCATTGGTCGAAATTATGCAAAGCATGCAAAAGAATTGGGAAATCAAATCCCGAAAGTACCGGTGTTTTTTTCCAAACCATCGTCATCAATTATCGCCTCGGGCGATCCAATTCGAATTCCTGCCGGTGTTGGTCGCGTTGATTACGAAGGAGAACTGGCATTTGTAATCAGCAAAAACTGCACTGATGTGAGCGCGGCGGAGGCGATGGAATATGTAGCCGGGTACACTCAGGTGAATGACGTAACGGCGCGCACGGTACAAAAAGAAGACAAAGAAAAGGGTTTGCCATGGTTTCGCAGCAAAGGCTACGATACATTTTGCCCAATGGGCCCCTACCTGATTCCGGCCGGCTGCGTCGAAAATCCCGATGATTTGGACCTTTTGGTCAATGTGAACGGGGAGGTTAAGCAGCAGGGAAGTACAAAAGATATGATGTTCAAAATTCCACAGTTGGTCGAATATCTTTCAAAATGCATGACTCTTTTTGCCGGCGATGTCATCGCAACAGGCACTCCGGAAGGTGTTGGCCCCATCGTTTCCGGGGATACGGTGGAGGTAAAAATAGACGATTGGGGTATCCTGCGAAACCGGGTTGTGTAAAGTTTTGGCATGCCTGTGTATGTAACTTGCCGCTAAAAAGCTGAATACGTAACGCCTGCTCTTAGATGTGCAATTGGATTTCTGAATTATCCCGCTTATTAAATTCCCGCATTTCAATACATTGAGGGTATTCTCAATAAACGTGTGATTTTCCTGTTTTGAAAATGATACATGAATTGAGTGTGAATGTGTTGAGTGTGAGATAATGATCAAACGTTTAAGCATTTTATTTTTTCTTTCTTTTTCCACCACGATAACCGCACAAACGACATCCCCAGAAAAATTTTTAGGTTTTGCCCCGGGCAGCGATAAAAAATTGGCTGACTGGACTCAGATTACCAATTATTTCACCCTTTTATCGCAGCAGAGTCCACGTGTGAATACCGTCGAAATCGGGCGCACTACAGAGGGGAAACCAATCGTGATGGCGATTATTTCCTCGGCCCGAAATCTCAAACGAATTGCTGAAATTAAAGAAGCCATGCATTTACTCGCAGATCCTCGGTTGATCACTGTGAGTGAAAAAGATAGTTTAATTCAAGTTTCACCAACCGTGACTCTCATTAATTGCAGCCTGCACTCGACAGAGATAGGCGCATCGCAATTTTCGATGCAATTTGCCTATAATCTTGCCAAAGATAACAGCAAAACAACACGCGCAATTCTCTCTCGCACAGTTTGCCTGCTGATTCCTTCTTCGAACCCGGACGGCCATAATTTTGTCGTCGACTGGTACCGGAAAACATTGGGAACACCGGCTGAAGGATCGTATCCTCCCGGTCTGTATCATAAATATGCCGGGCACGATAATAATCGTGACTGGTTTATGTTGAATTTGCAGGAAACCAAAGTGGTCACAAAAGTCCTGTATAAAGAATGGTTTCCACAGGTTATTTTTGATATGCACGAAATGGGAAGTGAAGGGCCGCGGCTGGTTATCCCACCACAGTTTGACAACAGCAATCCCCTGATCGATCCAATAATTCACCAGGAAATTCGAAATATTAGTGATTTTATTTTGAAAGAACTCACGGACCAAAACGTGACTGGAATTGCGACAAATACCGTGTTTGATATGTGGTGGCACGGCGGATTTCGTACGGCTCCGTATTTTCATAATATGGTTGGTGTCCTTTCCGAAGTGGCCAGTTCGCGCCTGGCAACACCCGACACGATTAAACGCTCACAGCGATATTTCACGAGTACCAATCCCGGGGCACAGGACGGAATTTTAAAAAATACGCTGAAACCGTGGAGCGGCACGATTTGGCGCCTGGCAGATATTGTCAATATCGAAAATATATCAGCCCGTGCATTATTGGAAGTATTGGCGCGGGGTCGCAAAACCGTTCTCGATAATTTTTATTTAATGGGGCGCAGGGCGATCGATCAAGGCTTGCAAGACAGCTCCCAGGGATATGTTATTCCATTTGAACAACATGATCCATCTTCCGCTAAAAAGTTGTTGGAAATATTGATGGCACAGGGCATTGAGATTTATAAAGCGAGCCCTGTGGATGAAGCAGATGTTTATACCGGCAAACCGGGATTTTATATTCCAACCGCGCAACCCTATCGCTCGAATATTTTATGTCTTTTTGAACCATTAAAATATCCTAAAGTATCCTTGCGCCCCTATGATATAACAGCCTGGACACTGCCCTATCAAATGGGTGTAAGTGTTGAAAAAATAGATACCTTTCCCAAGGAAACAGAGCGCATTGTCGAAAATGAGGTGCAATGGCCTGTCGAAGTGCAACTTATGGATGATGCGCATTATTTTGCCTTGGATCCGCGGAGCAACGACACTTATCGTGTGGTGCAAAAATTGTTAGAGGCCGATATCCCGATTCGCCGAATTTACGATGACTCTACCGGGCTGCCAAATGGGGTTGGTGCTGGTTGGTTTCTCGTCGATGCTGATGTCTGGAGTCAGGATATGTTGCAGCGTTTATCACACACAAACAGCCTGAACATCACCTCCGTTTATGCAATTGACTCCATCGAAACCAGGCCATGCCGAAAGATCAAGCTGGCTTTACTTGAAGCGTGCACAGGAAATATTGATCAGGGATGGACGCAATTTGTGCTTGATACTTACGAGATTCCTTATGACAACCTGCAAAACTGTGATTTGAAAACTGAAGAAATTGTCCTGAAGTATGATGCTATAATTTTGCCGTCAATTTCAGCACGGTCATTAATGTGGGGAGAAAGATCCAGCCCTGTACAGAGCAAACCTGGTTCGAACCGGCCGGTTGGGCTGGGTGTGGATGGCTTAGATAAACTTCAGTCATTTGTCCGCGCTGGTGGCACACTGATAAGTTTTGGTGAAGCGGCCAAAAGCATCGCCTCGCTTTTTGAGCTAAATATGCAAAATATTATCCATCCTTTTAATGGATTTTCTGCACCGGGTTCTCTCCTGCAGATCTCGCTGAAGCAAGAAAATCCACTTTGTTATGGAATGCCGGCTAAAACGGCTATTTTTTATAATAACGATCCGGCCTTTATCGTTCAGGATGGTGATGTTGTCGGAAGATATGAGGCGAACGACTCCTTTTTAAGTGGCTACATTAAAAATGGCGAGATTCTGGAAGAAAGGGCGGCCATGGTTTGTTCCGACTATGGAAAAGGAAAGGTTGTTCTTTTTGGATTTCGACCCCAACATCGGGGGCAAACATTTAGTACTTTCAAGCTTGTGTTTAATGCCATTCTTTCATCTAATGCGACATTTGAATGGTATCCACTCCATCCTCCACCCACCGAAGAGTGACGGATTGCGGGTTTTGCATAATACGAAAAATTGTCATCTGATCGTAACGTAGTATTGAAAACATTTTATCGCGTTTTGCACATCACCCTTCGTTTAATTAAACTCCAGATTTACAAGATTAAAATTTCATTTCCAATCATACTTTAGCCTCGTTCCCCGATAATAATCATGTAATATCCGAGATTTCTATTGCATTAATTGCACAGAAAGCTCTTATTGAGGGTGTTTTTCAATTTGCTCATAAAAAGGTGACTCATAATGCATAATAAACTTCACTTTAGCACGGACTATATTCAACGGACCAGGGACTGGACTGTTCGAAACATGGTAGCCACATATATTAATGTTTGTGAAGAGTTTAAACAAGCATATCAATCAATAGACAAGCCTGAAGATTTGCCACACAAAACGCTCAGCACTCTCGCTGATATGCTCTTTGATTTGAAAGAGCATTCAAAGCTCATTTACAAACCTTTTGTCAAATCATCCAGCATGCGGAAAGCGATAGATCATCGTTTTAAACCCGATACTGCCGAAGTGGATTTTCTAATTCTGATTGGACTTCTGTATCATAAAATGGTTGTAACCCGTGAGTTGAAATATTTATATGACCATTACGATGCAGTCGCCCAAAATTTTACCGACTCGAAAGACGATTTGCTGGTAAATATTCACAATATTCTCACGCTCTTGAAAAAAAGTTTACCTGCTTTGTTATCTTTTTTAAGGTTTAACTCTGGCAATATTACATTATTGGCTTTTCTTATTAGCGTCAGCACAAAAATGAAAAAATGTATTGGGATTCGCGGACCGGAACTCATTCGATCAATCCTCGGAGATGAAAATATTGAAGAAAAATATTTGCTTGCGGGCGAGTATTTTTTGGAAAGCGGCTGGTTCGATGAGTCGGAAAAAGTAATTAAGCGTGTTTTGCGCAAAGATCCTGGCAACGAGCACGCTCAAAATATTCTGGAAAAACTACCTTCACCAGTTCAATCTCAATAGTTTTTTATTTTTTTAAATAGTTTTAAAGAAATGTTTTGACAGTTACGTTCTATATAGTTATATTAATTGTCTTGCTTTGGTCTGCGTATTTTAGCGGGTTTTAGTGGGAAGTTTTATTGTTCTTTGAAAGTATAGCGTACATAATGCCATGTGAGAAATGAGCTTGATGCGGACTTTTTTTAGCGAAAAAGT
>QQUE01000016.1 GCA_008501765.1 Calditrichota bacterium | reverse complement strand
GCACTTCTTTTGAATTCTGCGCTGTAACGACGGCGACTTTGTTTCTTGTTCATTTTTTAAATTCTCGGTTAGTGATATGGGATTCACACTAACTTAACATTGTGTCCGTAAAAATATAGCAATATCATGTAAGCACAAAATGAATATGAAACAAGTCATCCCGGCTCGCGTGCCAACGAGATGCCAGGATCTCCTTGCAAAGCACTTTAACCTATGTTCGAGTTAATCGTTTGAGATCCCGTTATTTTGCCCTGCAAAAACCGGGATGACGAGACATATTTAGTGCAATTTCCTTATATCGAATTCAAGTTAAATAAGTAATTTAAAAATTGACTATAAGACGATCACTTAATCGAATAAAAACGAATGTCCGAGTAGAATCTAAACTACTGACATCGATTCCGAAACTATTAAACGGAGATACACTGATGAACTTTATTAAAAATCTATCCTATTTATTCGCCATTCTTATTCTTTCGAGTGGGCTATATGGGCAAGGATCAATGAACAAGGTAACTATTCATGGTTATGGTGGCTGGTCCTATGGCAAGACTGACCACAATAACTACCTCAACGGAGTAAAAGATGGTAATTATGAACAAACGACTTTTGCACTAAACACCACCGCACAACCATCTTCCAGTTTGAGAATAATTGGCCAGATTGAGTGGCTCTCCAATTCATCGATTCTCATTACCGAGCTGGATTATGCATTTGCGTCGTGGTCATTTTCAATTGGTCCGGAACTAAGGTTGGGTAGAGTAAAACATCCTTTTGGGCTTTATGCTGAAATTTATAATATTGGAACCGTTCGCCCTTTCTTTTCCCTTCCCCAGGGGATTTATGGGTATTCTGATATTATTGCTGAAGGATTCAATGGTGCAGGTTTAACAAACAGCCATTATTCTCAGTCGAGCAATTGGGGAATTCAATATGATGTCTATTTCGGCCAGTTTGATTACAAGTCATCAGAAATCTGGGAAGAATTGGAAGAATCCCCAAATGAAGAAGAGACCAGCGAGTTTGAACTGGAGCGCGCGACAGCTGTTGGGGGTAGACTTAATGTTTTTACTGGTATTGAAGGCCTAAAACTTGGTGTTTCTGCATATTTTGGTGAAAACAAAAGTGATGATGAAGAGGCAGAGGAGGAAAGCGAAGAAAGCGAGGAAAGTTCGACTAGAGCCGTTGCTGGTACCCATTTGGAGTACATGTCAGACAGAGTTTCACTGCGCAGTGAATATGCGTATTTGACTGATGGAGAAGGTGATAACTCTGAAAAAGTGAATGCTTTCTACCTGGAAATTGGAGTGAAAGTAACAGAGAAACTGCAATTGGCTGGGCGATACGACCATTCCTCAGCATCCATATCTGAGATTGAAGAAGAAGAATTGGATTCATTATTCAAGCATAGAGATTTCGGATTAGGAATCAACTATTGGTTTAGCTCGTCTTTCGCTGTAAAGTTTTCATATCATTTTGTGGATGGAAATCGGTTTGCTACACCTGGAGATATTATTGAAAGTCTGGAAGCAAATACACTGGATGAAAAGACAAATCTTATTCAATTTGGGACCCAATTCAGTTTCTAATTCATCAAACTTATAAGGTATAATCATGAAACGACTATTAACAATTTTTTTATTATTGGGCGTGGTATTCTTTTCAGAACCCTCAATGGCACAGGACTCTAAGTCAATTACAATCATAGTGAATAGTAAAAACCCTGTTGCAAATATGAAAAGAACAAAATTGTCGAAGATCTTTTTAAAAAAAATTACTAAATGGGAAGATGGGAAGGAAATAATCCCCATAGATTTACCCGCAAATTCGACTATCCGAAAACTTTTCTCCAAGAAGGTACTCAAAAAGAATTTATCTTCCGTCAACAACTATTGGCAACAGCAGCTCTTTTCAGGAAGAAACATACCACCAACAATAAAAGAATCAGAAAACGAAATATTGACATTTGTAAAGGCCAACAAAAATGCCATAGCCTATGTGTCAAATCCACCGGATACCAAAGATGTGAAGGTCATTACGATAGAGTTCGACAATTAATACTTTAATCCAGCTTCAGCTTGCTATACTAAAGATTTTGCACCCTTAAATAAATTGATGGATTAAATTAAACAGTCAAATAACTAAAAACATTAAAATAAGAACTGTAAAATGAAATTTATAAATAAAATCATCCTGCTGCCCTCGTTGGCAGCATTTGGTTTTTGTTTGATCTTATTGGTTGCGATATTTGGGAGCCACAAGAATAACAGTATCTTGACCAACATTGAAAAAACATATTTCCCATCTTTAGAAATTAGCAGAGATCTGATTAAAACACTTGAAGATATGCAAAGAAGTTTGCAAGCTGCCGCCGCAGCGGCAGATGAGGACATGCTAATTGAGGCAAATGAGTTTCGTGATCTCTTTTTCAACCATCTCGCTGCCAGTAAAGAGATTGAAGGGGCAAATAATCCGCAACTATATAGCTTAAATAGTTCTTTTAAAGCTTATTATGCCATTGCTTATGAAATGACAGGGAAAATAATTGACAAAGGTATGGATAGTGAAATTATTGCTTCTTTAGGACAAATGAAAGAAAAGTACAATGAGGTTAAAATGGCAATTGATGCCTTTGCTGCCTCAAAGAAAATCGATATGGATAGCGCATTTTCCGAATCACACAAGACGAATTCAGCAATGACAAAAATGATGTCGATCACAATTATTTTATGTACGGGAATTTTGATTGGCTTGTCAATTGTTCTTATCCGCTCGATCACTGCACCGCTTAAAAAATTTAATAGTGCAGCAACGCAGATGGCCGAAGGTCAGCTTGATTTAAATATTGATTATAAATCCCAAGACGAAATAGGTGAGCTTGCAGATAATTTTAATCTAATGGCTGGGAATATAAAGAAACTCATGAAGCAGTTGCAGGATGAGAAAATAGAAGTAGAAAAGACTGTTACAGAATCAGAGTCGCAACGGAAATATCTCAAGGACAGCGTTAATGAAATGCTGGAGAAAATTAATAAATTTGCAAGTGGAGACCTGACTGTTTCACTTGATCTGAAAAAAAATGACGAAATTGGACAGCTTTTTAAAGGATTTAACCAGGTAGTACAAAACATCAAAAATATGATTATTAAAGTAACAGAATCCGTGCACGAAACTGTCAAAGCCAGCGCGCAAATTTCATCAAGCGCTGAAGAAATGGCAACTGGCTCCCAAGAACAAAGTATGCAAACAGCTGAAGTTTCAAGCGCAATTGAACAAATGGCCGCGACCATCATGCAGACCACACAAAATGCTACCGAAGCTGCGGAAAGCGCAAAAAGCTCTGGCAGCACAGCAAAAGAGGGCGGTTCCGTTGTCAAAGAAACGATCATTGGAATTGATAATATTGCCCATGTTGTATCGGAAGCCGCTGGAATCGTGGATGTTCTTGGTGAAAACAGTGAAAAAATTGGTGAAATCACCCAGGTAATCAATGACATAGCCGACCAAACCAATCTCCTGGCGTTGAATGCGGCTATCGAAGCGGCGCGGGCCGGTGAGCAGGGGCGTGGATTTGCCGTTGTTGCGGATGAAGTGAGAAAACTTGCTGAACGAACTACAAACGCTACAAAAGAAATCGAAGAAATGATTGGAAAAATACAATCTGAAACCGGGAAAGCTGTTATCGCAATGCGCAACGGAACAGATGAGACTGTTAAAGGCAAAGAGTTGGCTCAAAAAGCGGATACATCCTTGGGCGCGATCATCGATTCTTCCGGTAAGGTTAGGAATATCGTTGAACAAGTCGCAACTGCCAATGAAGAACAATCATTCACCGTGAAACAGATTAGCAAAAGTGTCGAGGCAATCAACCAGGTTGCTCAGGAATCGGCTACGGGTGTCGAGCAAATAGCGCGTGCTTCCGAAGACCTGAACCAGCTAACCGAAAACCTGCAATCTCTCATAAATCAATTTAAGGTCGATGATCACGATATGAGATTTGAAGCGCATAAAAATGATGATTTACTCAAGCCAACAGTTGTTTAACGATTGACCAAAGGGCAAATGGGGAGCAGATTAATATCCTGAATGCTATGGTTGTAATTTGAATTACCTTTAAATAACTACCACAGCAATAAAATAATATTAAATTATCAATAAGTATAAATTCTCCATCAACTTATTGGTTTATAATGCTTTTTTTTACTGATTGCAAATCCTTCACAGAACATCTCTTTAACATCCACCCGCCATGGCAAAATTACTCCGGAATGCCGCAGGATCCCGTTTTAAAAAAATTAATCCCGGAATTCTTCCGATCAGGGAATCTTTTTACCACTGCAAATAAATCCGGGTCCCTGTGGCGCTATGTAATTATTGCAGACGACGCTCAAAACTCACAATTCTCAACATTAATTGAATTTGTTAAAAACGAAGCTGACTTGCCCGGGGGCATTTTATGTCTTGCCCGAACCGGTAAAAATTTCACCGGATTTAGAAACAGAAACTGGATAAGCCTGCCGGGTAATCTCCATCTTTCAGCCTATTTAAAACCGGATCAGGTTGTCGAGAATTTTCATACAGGTTTCACGATTCTCTCTGCCTTGTCCGTTATTCAGACACTGGACAAAATTCCGGGTTTGCAGAATAAAGCATCCATCAAATGGATCAATGATATTCTTATAAATAATTGTAAAATATCCGGTGTATTAACTCACACCCGTGCTGTTGAAACAAAAATAACCGATTTATTTCTGGGAATTGGAATTAATATTGAATCCACGCCACAACTTGATGAAGCCTTATTCACGAAAAAAGCCACTTCCATCAAAGAGCACATCGCAAAACCGACTTCGGAAAGCCTGCCATCTATTCTCGATAATTTGTTACAAAACCTGGCCATCAATTATAAGTTACTCTTAAATGGCCAGTATCGCACAATTCTTGACTTGTATCGGAAAAGGTCGATGATAATTGGGAAAAACATTGAAGTCTATTCCGATCCACAACAGGGTGAACCGGTGAAAATTAATTCCGGAAAAGTAACTTCCATAGGCGATAACCTGGAGCTGTTTTTAGAACATCAGAAAGAACCGATTATCCGCGGCAGAATCACATGGCAAGAGCCAGGTTAGTATTAATTTTATTAAAAAAATTCTTTTAACTGTTGCCCATTGCAATTTTACTTTGTAAATTTTGCAACTTTCAATTTTTCATCTAAACCTAAGGATATCAAATGGAATCTCCTGATATTTTATCCATTTGTTTTTCAGTACTGTTAACAGTTTTTCTAATTTTAAGCAGTTTAGCAGTAACAATTCAAATTATAACTCAAGTGTTCTCCTTTAAAGAGCCAAACGAGGATACGACCGTTTACGCTGCGCTCACTGCAAGCCATGCTGCTCTCTTTCCAGGTACTAAAATTACAAAGATTGAGGAATTAAAATGATACGCACCCAATCACCCAAAAAAATTAAAGTGATGTTCACCCCGTTTCGAGATGGTTTGCAAAGTTCGTTCGGGGGAAAAGTAAGATTAAATGATTATCTCCCAGCCATGCAAGCTTCGGTAGATGCAGGTATTCGACATTTTGAATTTGGTGGTGGCGCACGCTATCAGGCCCCTTATTTTTACCTGGGGGAGAACCCTTTCGAGACTATGCAAGCCATGCGCGATGCCGTTGGCCCGGACATCGATTTGCAAATTTTGACACGTTCCGTATCCGGCGTTACCCTGACAACCCAGTCCATCGAAGGACTCAACCTGCAAGCGAAATTGATGCATAAATACGGTACAACCTACGACCGCAATTTCGACTACATGAACGATGTCGAGAACCTGATTAAAACCGGCAAGCCAATCGTTGACTCCGGTATGCATCATCAGGTTTGTATCGCAATCATGGGACTTCCCTTTAAATCTGATAAAGTGCATAATCCCGAATTTTATATCGGCATCGGAAAACGGCTTTTGGACAGTGGAATGCAGATCGACAGCATCTGTTTAAAAGATGCCAGCGGCACCACAGACCCTAACACTATTTATGATACAGTTATTGGGCTCAAAAAAATAATGCCACCCGAGATGGCGCTCTGGCAACACACCCACGATACGGCGAGTACGGCCGTTGCTTGTTACATGGCCGGTATTGCAGCCGGAGTTGATGGAGTCGATTTATCAATCCGGCCGATGGCCAGCGGCACGGTTCAACCGGATATTCGCTCTTTGGATCACGGCTTAAAAGGAACCGGCTACTCCCTTGACGTCGATGTTTCAAAATTACACGGTGTTGAAAATCTGCTCAATGAAGGACTAAAAGACTACAGTTTTAATCCCGCCACCACAACGGCTGATGCGCGCGTACTCGGTTTTCCCATGCCCGGCGGAGCTATCGGCCCGAACGTTCACATGATGGTGAAAGCAGGTATTTTAAACAAATACAGCGAAGTGCTCGCCGAATTTCCAGTGGTGGTGGAAGCCGGTGGCGCCTGGACAAGTGTTACACCGGGTAGCCAGCAGTATTGGCTGCAAGCATTTAACAACGTCATGTACGGCCGCTGGAAAAAAATTGAATCCGGTTATGGCCGCGCCGTGTTGGGTTATTTTGGCAAAACCCCGTTACCGCCAGATCCAAAGGTTGTTGAAATCGCTGCTGAGCAGTTGGAATTGCCTGTCTTTTCCGGAGACCCCCTCGAAGCAGCCGCCAACAACATCAAACCAGCACAGGATGCACTGAAAGAAAGAAATATCGAAGTCAACGATGTGAATACATTTCTGGTGCTTGCTGCTATGGTTCCCGGTAAAAAAATTGAAGTAAATGAAGGGATCCGATTTCTCACCGGAAAAGGAAAAATCGACATTCCTTTAAAGAAAATAGAAGAAGAAAAACCCGCAACTCAAACACAAACGCCGACTCCGGTGGTTTCATCGGCGCCAATAAGTGGCCGGATGAAAACAAAGTGCACCGTTGAGGAAAATGGCAAAGCACGAACATTTATGGTCACTGTTGAACCCGTTGCAAATAATTCAAATGGGCAGGAAGCCCCAACAATCACAGCGCCGAAAAGCGCCGAAGCCAGCACCTCCGGCAAACCTGTATTCTCCACCTTTGCAGGTGTTGTGGATGTTGTTGATATTCTGGTGAAAGTGGGAGACTCCGTTGCCGAGGGTCAGGTTGTGGCGCAAGTCGAAGCAATGAAAGCCAAGCACGATATTAAATCTCAAATAGCGGGAACCGTAGAGACAATTTTCATCCAAATTGGTGATGAAATTGACTCATCACATCCTATTTTAACAATCGCATAGGGGTTTAATTTAATGGATGCTTTATTTGATCTGTTTACCCAATCGGGATTTGCCCATATGGTGTGGGGAAACTGGGTCATGTTCCTGATTTCCGGCCTTTTGATCTATCTGGCCATTGTGAAAGAATTTGAACCCTTGCTTTTGATCCCGATCGGTTTTGGGATCCTGGCGGCCAACCTACCACTGGCTGAAATGGGCTCACATGACGATGGTATCATTGCCCTGATTTATAACTCCGGTATCAAAACGGAACTGCTGCCACCAATCATATTTCTGGGCGTCGGTGTGCTGACAGATTTTCGCCCGCTGTTAGGCCGACCGCTCACTTTTTTATTGGGTGCCGCTGCGCAAGTTGGAATTATCGTTGCCGCGTTGGGTGCTTTTTATCTGTTTGGCTTTGATCCAAAAGAATCCGCCGTCATCGGAATTATCGGGGGTGCCGACGGACCAACTTCAATCTTTTTAGCCAGCAAACTCGCGCCGCATTTATTGGGACCCGTCGCTTTGGCTGCGTACAGCTATATGTCGTTGGTGCCAATTATCCAGCCGCCAATTTTGCGCATGTTAACTACGAAAAAAGAACGCGCTATCGATATGCCGCAAGCAAAGAAAGTATCGAAAACAGCTGTTTTACTCTTCCCGATCGTAACCGGCGCACTGGCATCGCTGGCAATTCCTTCGAGTGCGCCACTGATTGGCATGCTGATGTTTGGTAATCTAATCCGCGAAAGTGGTGTCACCGATCGTCTGAAAAAAACAGCCGGCGGTCCCATGATTGATGTTGTAACCATCTTTTTAGGCTTGACCGTTGGTGCAACAATGGACGCAGGTCGTTTTTTAACAGCGCAAACACTGATGATTTTAGCCATGGGTGCTGTCGCTTTTACATTCAGCACGATGGGTGGAATTCTCTTTGCCAAATTCATCAATTTATTTTTGTCAAAAAACAAAAAAATAAATCCATGTATTGGCGCAGCAGGCGTTTCTGCGGTTCCGATGGCTGCACGCGTGGTGCAAACTTTTGTTTCCGATGAAACCAACGGACGGGTAAATCCACTTATGGCGGCCATGGGACCCAATGTTGCAGGTGTAATCGGCTCTGCCGTAGCAGCAGGTGTATTTTTAAGTTTGCTACTTTAATTTTTTTATATTAAAATTTGCTTATCGTTCTTTATTTTTAAACTAACGGTTTTTTTATCTGATAAGGAGATAATTAATGATTGAAGTAGCATTTACATATGATTTTTTGCCTGGCATCGATGAAAATGCCTATGCCAGACTTGCGCGGAAAGCAACAAACATGATGCTCTCGGCGGATGGATTTATCGAATTTCATGCGCATCGAAATATGCTTGGTTCGCCGCACGTGCGCCGGACATCTGTTTGGGAAAGTTTTGGGCAATATGCCGCTTTTGCACAACAACACGAATTCCAAAATATAGCCGCGGAATTTCGTACTTATGTCACGAATCTGGAAGTTACTTTTTGGGGGCCCTCACCCCTGTTGCCAAACCCAATCAAAGCAAAAGAGTAATTTGTAATATGGACTCTGTTGCTAAAAAATGCCTGTAAAAATAAGCCAGTGAAAGTGATATTCCAATTTGATCTGGTTTTATTTTATATAAAAAAATCCCTGCGCCATGAAAGTGGAACAGGGATTTTTAATATCTACTTTTCTAATAAATCTAATTTTTCAACATGCTCCGCAAAACCGTCTGCAAAATCCCACCATTGCGATAATAGCTGATTTCGACTGGTGTGTCGATGCGCACAGTCGCGGTGAATTTACGTTTCGAGCCGTCGTTGTTTTCTGCAACAACTTCTACATCCTGCAAGGGCTGCACCGCATCATCAATCTGGATGCTGAATTTTTCATGGCCCGTTAAACCGAGACTGGCTGCGGAATCACCGTTTTTAAATTGCAATGGCAAAACGCCCATACCCACCAAATTTGAGCGGTGTATGCGCTCAAAACTTTCAGCGATGACCGATTTTACACCCAGTAAAAATGTACCTTTGGCAGCCCAGTCGCGGGAACTGCCGGTGCCATATTCTTTGCCGGCGATAACCACCAGCGGCGTGCCCTCTTCTTTGTAAGCCATGGCCGCATCGTAAATTGAAGCCTGCGTACCTTCAGGCAATTTCAAAGTCACCCCCCCCTCTGTTCCGGGGGCGAGCAGGTTTTTCAATCGAATGTTTCCGAAAGTACCCCGAACCATAATTCGATCATTGCCGCGTCGGGAACCATAAGAATTGAAATTCTTTCGTTCGACGCCATTTTCATTCAGAAAACGGGCAGCAGGGCTATCAGCAGGAATTGCTCCGGCTGGTGAAATATGGTCTGTGGTTACGGAGTCACCCAATAAGGCTAAAACACGTGCATTTTCAATTGCATGAATGGGTTCAGGCTGCGGTTGCAAATCGACGAAAAACGGAGGTTCCTGCACATATGTAGAATCAGCCTGCCAGGCGTAAATATCGCCCGTGCTGGTTTCTATATCTTTCCACTCAGCACTGAAGGAATTGACATCCGCATACATACGTTTATAGTTTTCAGGATTTGAACTCACCTCCAGCAACTCTCCAATTTCACTGCTGCTCGGCCAGATATCCTTGAGAAAGACTTCCTTGCCGTTTTTATCTTTACCAATGGCCTCGCTGGTTAAATCGATATCCACGGTGCCGGCCAGCGCGTAGGCGACGACCAATGGCGGTGACGCCAGGTAATTCGCTTTTACATGCGGATTAACCCGGCCCTCGAAATTTCGATTGCCACTGAGCACCGAAGCGGCGACCAAATCGCCAGCTTCAATCGCTTCAACAACAGGTTCGAGCAATGGCCCGCTGTTGCCAATACACGTTGTGCAGCCATACCCCACGGTATGAAATCCCAACTTTTCAAGATAAGGGGTGAGACCGGCTTGCTGCAAATATTCTGTCACCACGCGGGAGCCGGGTGCCAGGCTGGTTTTTACATATTCAGGAACCTGCAGTCCTTTTTCTACGGCTTTTTTCGCCACCAGGCCCGCACCCAAAAGCACCGATGGATTACTGGTGTTGGTGCAACTCGTAATGGCAGCGATTACTACGGAGCCGTGTTTCATTTCAACACCGCCGTTGCCATTTCGCATCGTAGCGACACGGGTTAGCTCGTCGTCGTTTAGCGCAAAACCACGCTCGTTCAGCCCGCCCTTGAGTGATTTATGAAACGCTTCAGCCATCGCGGGCACAGTGACCCGATCCTGTGGTCGTTTCGGGCCGGCAAGGCTTGGCACGACCGTGCTGAGATCCAATTCCATCGTATCGGTGAAGACTGGATCAGCGCTATTTTCCGTTCGAAACATCCCCTGCGCCTTTAAATAATTTTCAACAAGTTGAACATGCTCATCCGGGCGGCCGCTGCGGCGCAAGTAATTCATCGCCTCGGCGTCCATGGGGAAAAAACCCATCGTGGCACCGTATTCAGGCGCCATATTGGCCAACATGGCGCGATCGGGCAGGCTCATTTCATTCAACCCGGGGCCATAAAACTCGACAAATTTTCCTACAACACCTTTGGCGCGCAGCATTTCAACGGCTGTTAAAGTCATATCTGTTGCGGTGACGCCTTCCGGCAGCACGCCCGTCAGTTTGAAGCCGATCACTTGTGGTGCGAGCATATAAATTGGCTGTCCCAGCATCACAGCTTCCGCTTCGATGCCGCCGACACCCCAGCCGACAATTCCCAGCCCGTTAATCATCGTGGTGTGCGAATCGGTGCCCACAAGGCTGTCGGGGTAAACGACCTGCCGGCCATTTTCATCAGCGGAAAAAACGCCTTTTGCGAGGTATTCAAGGTTAACCTGGTGAATAATGCCGACTCCCGGCGGAACCACGTTAAACTTTTCAAAGGCCTGTTGCCCCCATTTAAGAAATTGATATCGTTCGGCATTGCGCTCAAATTCAATTTGCATATTTTGCGAAAGCGCATCTTTGCTGCCAAATTTATCGATCTGCACCGAGTGATCGACGACTAAATCGGCTGGAATCAGCGGTTCAATCTTCGCAGGATCACCGCCGAGACGCTGCATGGCAGAGCGCATGGCGGCGAGATCAACCAGCGAAGGAACACCCGTAAAATCTTGCAGCACAACTCGCGCTGGTTTAAAAGGAATTTCCTGCTGTGTTTCAGCTTTCGCGTCCCAGGCAGCCAATTTTTTAACATCATCGGGCATCACTTGAAATTCATCACAATTGCGGAGTAGCGATTCGAGTAAAACTTTTATAGAATAAGGCAGTCGGCTGATGTTTCCAAGCCCGTCTTTTTCGAGCTTTTCCAAACTGTATAAATGCGCATCTCCGGCTGGCGCTGAAAATGTTTGCAACGCACCGAAGAAGTCTTTTTTCGCTTGGCTCATGCGAATTCTCCTCAATATTTCATTATTTAATAGTTTAGATTAAATCATACAAAATAAGTTTTGACTTAAATATATTACACTATTTTTCAAAAAAATGGCAGCTTTCAATTAAACAACTTTTATTGCCAAGTGGAAGAAAAATTTTACTCACATTATTTACACTGCTCAGCATTATTTGTCACTCCGATTTGTATTTTGTACAATACCGGAGTCTTCAATAGCCTTAATCAGGTCTCCGGAGATTCCGGTATTTCACTCTGTGAAAACCGGAATGACATTAATAGCATGTCTGTACATATTTAGTAGGGTGAAAAAATTATCCAAACAGGTTCAAATTAATCTTCATACACTTAGCCTGCTTTATTCACAAATATTTTTTAAAATATTCTTAACCTGCTGATAATTAGATATTTGAGATAAGACGAGAAGAAAAACTAAGTTATCTATTAATATTAGCTCTCACAAAGCCACGGGGTACACAAAGTTATGTTTTATAATTATTTAAATATTTTTTGTGGACTTAGTGCCCTTGTGTGCGAATTATTCAGGTTAGATTGATCTAAAATTTATAATGGCCGGACGAACCAGTGAATCCCGAGCGATGCTTTTCCATAGGATTGAATAACAAAATAATTGCAACTGTTATTCGATAACTGTTATCTTGCCTCGTTAATTTTTTCAGGTAAAGAATCCAATAATTAGCCGAATTTCATGACAGAAAAATATAATATTGCAATCATCGGAGCGGGCCCGGCAGGAATCGCGGCGGCGGCAGCACTACTCAAAAAAGATCCCGCATTAAAAGATGAAATTATCATTTTAGAAAAAGCCCATCACCCGCGTCCCAAACTGTGTGGCGGCGGGCTGACACCCTGGGCGGACGAAATGCTGGATTCGCTTGATTTGCATGTCGAAGTTCCATCGTTTCAGTTGGAAAGTGTTGCATTTTACCTTTATGAGAAACCAATATATTTTGAAACCAGCGAATTTATGCGCACAATTCGCCGCAACGAATTTGACGCTGCGCTCGTTACAAAAATCCGCAAAAAAGGTGTGACGGTTATTGAAGGTGTGCAAATTACCGAAATTCATCCAAAACAGAACGAGGTTATTTTAGAATCTCCCGCAGGAACTTTTAGTGCTGATATCGTCATTGGAGCGGATGGAGTGAAAAGTTTGGTCCGGCGGCAGCTCATGCGGGAAAAAGTATCCCGTATTTCCCGCTTGCTTGAAGTGCTCATTCCCATCGACAAAAATCAACTCACTCCCGAATTCGAAAATAAGATGGCTGTTCTCGATTTCACGGCTATCCGGCACGGATTGCAAGGCTATATTTGGGATTTTCCAAGTTTTATCGACGGCGAACCCTACTTAAATTCCGGCATTTTTGATGCGCGGGTTAATGCAGGTAAGCGTGCGGATTTACCGGCGCTTTTGCAAGCCCACATACAAAAAAAGGGAATTAATTCGGATTTTAAAATCGAGGGGTGCCCGGAACGCTGGTACCATCCGAAGCAGCAGGTCAGTTGTCCGCGGGTCGTGCTCACAGGCGATGCAGCAGGGATCGAACCCTGGCTCGGCGAAGGAATTTCCACGGCTTTAAGTTATGGCCCCATCGTCGCCGACGCTGTTTTTAAAGCCTTACAAACCGGTGATTATTCATTTTCGGATTACGCGCGCACGCTAAAGAGAACCTCACTCGGCTGGTATTTGAACAGAAAACGCAATGTAGCTCAACTCATTTACCGCCCGGGTTTTTACAGATTATTGCCCGCTTTCGGCCACGTCCTTTCCTGGTATATGACGCTGCAAAACAAGCAGCCGGTGAATTCTTCAAATATTAAATAACTTGAGTTCGATGTAAGCTGTAACATTCTTTACCAAGCATATTATAATAGAGCGAAGGCGTCTCGCCGAGCGTTGCGTGCGTTATCCTCGGCGGGACGCCTTCGGACTTGATCCTATAATTAATTCGTTTTGTCCCAATTCTTCTTATATCGAACTCACGTTAAATAGGCTCCCCTCTTAATCTCAAAAATTATTGGCTGGCGATCAACCAGCCTGCAATTCTAATCACATGACATAATCTGGTTTTATTAAGTTGTAATTATTGCCAAAAATAAGTTAATTTAAAAATACCTCTGCACAACATTAACGCGCAGAGATGAATTTAATTGCTGCTAAATCAGATTTCAGATAAAGGCCAGGTACAAATGGACAAAAGCAGTATTAAAAATAGTTTACAGTGGCTGCTTGCAAATTATTTTTCATCGCACAAACAGCGTTTTTTTATAAAAAAAGGCGAATGTTTATTCAAAAAAGGAGATGCGAACGACCGATTGTACCTGGTTAAATCCGGACAATTAAACGGCTATGTCGACAATCCCGACGGCAGCCATTACGCCCGTTTTGAAGCCAGCAAAAATATGTTTGTCGGTATCGTCAGTTTCTTTTCCCGAACCTATATTGCCCGCGCCAACGTCATCGCGGAAGAGGATTCGGAAGTTGCCTATATTACAAAAGACGAGCCGCTGGTAAAAAGAGAAGGCTACGACTCGCTTTTCGATCAATTTATGCCCGTTGTTGTCACAGATTTAGCGTTTCGTCAACAGCGGGAACAGCAATTTTTTCTTGAAAAAGAAGCCGCAACCAAAAAACTTCTGCACAGTGAAAAAATGGCTTCACTGGGACAGATGGCAGCCGGGCTCGCCCATGAATTGAACAATGCTATCGCAGTTCTCGAGCGCAATACCCACTGGATGCGCGAAAATATTAATGCCATTTTACAGAAACGCTATCCGCAGGAATATCCATTTTTTCAGTACGGCAACGAGAAAGGCCGCCGTCTTTCAAGCAGCGAGGTCCGTGCGCACACGAAAGAAATTATGACCAAATTCGCACTCGCCAAACAGGACGCCCAGAAATTGGCGCAAACCGGTATCCCTGCAGACGACCTGCGACGCTTTGTCGATATCATGGATGTCGACGCCGACATCATCCATTATTATTGGGACATCGGAGCGACTTTTCATGATATGATGATCGCTGCCCGGCATGCGGCCCATGTTGTGCGATCCGTTAAAGCCCTGGGGGCGCAAAAACATTCACGCCAGCTCAATCTGGACGTCAATCAAAGCCTGCAGGAATCCCTTGCATTGCTCGGCACAAAAGTGGAATCGGTTACGATCAAACAGAAGCTGGCAGAATTGCCGCCGATAGTCGCCAATATCGGCGAACTGGTACAAATCTGGACAAACTTGCTTAAAAATGCCATCGAAGCCATGCAACAGGCCCATACGCCGAATGCGCAATTGAAAATCCGCAGTTCATTTGCAGATGGAGCTGTCAATGTGTATATTGAAGATAATGGACCGGGTATTCCGAAGGACCTGCAGGAAATAATTTTTCAGCCTAATGTCACAACAAAAGCCCAGGGTTTGTCATTTGGTTTGGGGCTGGGATTATCCATTATCGAAAAAATTGTGGACAGTTATAGCGGGACAATTTCGGTGAAAAGCAAACCTGGTAAAACAGTTTTTAAGGTGAAATTACCTGTTGGAGATGGATATGGATAAGCCGAATATTATTTGTATTGATGACCAGCGACAAATTTTAGCCACACTGCAAAAAGACCTGGAATATTTTGATGAATATTTTACTATTCAGACGTGTGAGTCCGCCTCCGAAGCTGAAGACTTGCTTTCCAGCCTGGCTGATGAAAATGAAGAGGTCGCGCTTTTAATTTGCGATCATATTATGCCCGGAAAAAATGGCATCGACTTTATGATCGACATACAAAACGATTCGCGCTTTCGCTATACCAAAAAAATTCTGCTCACAGGATTGGCAACGCACAGCGATGCGATCGCGGCGATCAATGACGCCAACGTCAGTCATTACCTGGAAAAGCCCTGGGACACAACTGAACTCTTGTCGATCGTAAAAATATTAATAACCCAGTTTATTTTTCAGACGGGATTGGAGCGCGACGTTTTTTTACCAATCCTGGACCTGGAAACACTGCAAAAAATGGGATGAAACAATTATATTCTGAATTCATCAATCTATTTATATTTAAATTTGTATTTGACCGGGAAAGGAACAAAAATGCGTGCGGCATCTCTCACATTTTTAAAAAACCTCATCAATGCAGCGGGTCCTTCGGGATTTGAACAGCCGGTTGCTGCGGTGTGGCGAAATTATACAAAACCATTTGCTGAATCCATCGCAAGAGATTATCACGGCAACAGTATCGCCAGCATCAACAAATCGGCGAAGATGCGTCTCATGTTCGCCGGTCACTGTGATGAGCTCGGATTTCTCGTTCATTTTATAAATGAAAAGGGATTCGTTTATTTTAGGCCCATCGGCGGCCACGACCGCACGATGATTTCCGGGCGCCGGGTAAAAATTCTCACAAAAAAGGGTGAAGTCGCTGGCGTGACCGGAAAAAAAGCCATCCATTTGATGACCCTGGAAGAGCGAAAAAAAGTTCCTGAATTTGAAAATCTGTGGATCGACATCGGCGCGGAATCCAAGGATGAAGCTGAAAAACGCATTGCCATCGGGGATGCCGTCATTTATGATACCGGATTCCAACATATCACCGATGATATCGTTGCCTCCCGTGCTTTCGATAATAAAGTGGGGGCGTTTGCCGTGGCTGAAGCGCTGCGCCATTTACACAAGGAAAGTCTGCAAGTGGCTGTTTTTAGTGCAGCGACAGTGCAGGAGGAGATCGGGTTGCGCGGGGCGCGCACAGCGGCTTACAATATTTCTCCGGACATTGCTATCGGAATTGACGTCACCCATGCCACCGACCATCCGGAGGTTGATCTGCGAAAAACAGGGGAAGTGAAACTCGGTAATGGCCCGGTGATTTTACGCGGCGCCAATGCAAACCCCAAAGTTGCCGAGCTGTTAACAAAAGCTGCCGATATGGAAAAAATCCCCTATCAAGTGCATGCCTTGCCCGGTGGGATAGGCAGTGATGCCAACGAGCTGCAATTATCCGGCAGCGGAACGGCCACAGGCTCTGTCAGCATTCCCCTGCGTTATATGCACACACCAAGCGAACTGGTTTCGCTGAAAGATGTAGCAAATGCTGCGAAATTACTGGCCGCTTTTGCCAAATGTGTAACTACAGATATGGACTTTAAATTATAATTCTTAATGAAACAGGAGAGAGAAATTGAGAATCTGGATGTTATTGGTAAGTTTAATTTTTATTGCGTGTAGCCAATCCGATAAAAATGAAAAATTAGATCCCCGTGCCGCGGATTTTTCCCAAAAGGCACAAAAAATCCACCAGGCTTCCATGCTGGTGGATACGCACATCGATATTCCCTACCGAATCACCAAAGAACAGGTTAATATTTCTGACCGCCTGCCAGACGGGCATTTTGACTTTGTCCGTGCCAAAGAAGGCGGCCTTGACGTGCCGTTTTTTGCAGTTTATGTTTCCTCAGATTTTAATAAACCAGGCACATTTTCCGGTGCCAAAGGCGGTGCTTACAACGAGGCCATCCGCATTATAAATCAGGTGGATAGCGTGGTTAGCGCAAACTCCGGCGTCGCGGCACTTGCGATGAGCACGACAGATGTTGAAAGTATCGTAAAATCCAATAAAATTGCCGTTTGCATGGGTATGGAAAATGGCGCGCCCATCGAAGGCGATATGCAAAAACTTCACAACCTGCACCAGAAAGGCATTCGCTATATTACACTCGTTCACGCCAAAGACAACCATATCTGTGATTCCTCCTACGATGAACGCCATACCAACAAAGGACTCACGGAATTTGGCAAAAAGGTCATCGATGAAATGAACAAAATTGGCATGATGATCGATATTTCCCATGTTTCTGACGACGTATTTTGGCAGGTCATGAAATTGAGTAAGGCCCCTGTTATCGCCTCACATTCCAGCTTGCGAAAATTTCGTAAAATGGAGCGCAATATGTCCGACTCCATGCTGGTAGCGCTTGCTAAAAACGGGGGTGTTTTGCAGTTCAATTTCGGTTCCTTTTTTATCACCGATGAATTTGGTATTCCTGCTCAAAACCGCTATGAATTTAAGGATTCTATCGACGTGAAATATAAAAACAACGGTGAAAAAGCAGCTGCACTTTATGCCCAGTACATCGAAGAACATCCAACCCCGCCAAATACGACCATCGATGAGGTGGTTCGCCAGCTTGATTATGCGATAAAATTGGTTGGTATTGAGCACATTGGACTTGGTAGTGATTATGATGGTGTTGGCGTCGTACCCGTTGGCCTGGAAGATGTTTCAAAGTACCCGGAATTAACGAAGAAATTATTGGCAATTGGATACACCGCCAATGACATCGAAAAAATAAACGGGGGTAATTTAATGCGTGTATGGAAGGAAGTTGAGCAATTCAGCATGCGCTGATCCGGAGCTGGATTTCACTTGCATCTTTTTATTTTTGTTCTAAATTAACCCACCTGTATTCGGGCCCTTAGCTCAGCTGGTTAGAGCAACGGACTCATAATCCGTGGGTCGAAGGTTCGAGCCCTTCAGGGCCCATTAAAAAAAGCGGGAGTAACACTTCGTCGATGTTGCTCCCGCTTTTTGTTGTTATACACTAATTAATCTTTCTTTCGCGTCCGCTTAACTTTAGTCGTCTTTTTCCCACCCTTTGTTTTTGTTGTTTTACGCTTACTGCGGGTTACTGTAGATTTTCCGGTTTTTGGATTTTTCTTCTTTGTAACCGTTCTTTTTGTGGTCGTCGTTTTTCCCGATGCATTTGTCCGTTTCGTTTTATGGGTAATACTCTTCTTCCCACCTTGATTCGAAACCGATACGGTGGTTTTCTTTTTCACTCTCGTGGATGAACGCGGTTTATAATTTACTTTAGTTGAAGTTCGGACAACACTCGTCCTGCGGACAGTAAACGTCCTGCGAGAAGTATAACGCACTGTGCGCGTGCGATAAACATTGACCGTGACCGGCCGATAGGGACGCCACCAGCGTGGATAAAAACCAAAATAAAATGTAGATCGATAAGGGCGGTAAACCGGCCTGTAAATCCACGGAATAATGGGCCATGCATGAATGTGCACATGTGCCGGAGCAATATAATAATCCGGTCCGTAAATTTCTTCGTTCCCCCGCACTTGTAAATTATAATCTTCTTCACCATTTTTTTCGACTTCAATGGTCGCGACATCTTGAAATTCGTCTTCACCCAGCGGGACTTGTAGAATAATGATATGCGTATCATCGACTACATCTTCTACAATGCGTATGTAATCAACCTCGCCATTGTCATCCAAATCCAGGTTATTGATTTCGGTTTCGGGATCATTGAGTTGCTTTTCGAACTCCTCCAGCGATTCGGTGTCTTTGAATAATTCACTCACCGCTGTCAGGTCAAGTCCTTCAGCAGCTTCAGAGGTAGGGGCGATAATAGTTACATCATCTTGTGCCAGGATCGTCGAAATACCGATGGTCAAAAATAAAAAAAGGGACTTAAGTACTTTTGAAAGATACATATTTCCTCCTGTTATTCTTATTAATTGACTTAAATAAACTAATAAAAATAATAATTAATGCTATTTTTAATTGTCCATCAATGCAAATTGAAGCAGATTAGAACTTTCCGATAGCTTCATACTGCTGAGTATAAATTCGGATTACAGCAATTAAACTGTTTTATTAACAATAGGTTCCATCTGTTTTTCATTTACGATCAATTGAAAAATATCAGGGCGGGAATAATGGCCGGTGACATCAAAATCGAGTTTTGCCTTCACGATATCAGCCAAATCAATTTCAGCCAGTAAAATTCCTTCTTCATCATAAAGTGGGCCAGCCAAAACATCACCCATTGGGGAAATAATTGCACTGCCACCGCGGCACATTATTTCAGGCTGGGATTGCATTTCATCTAAAATTTGTAGTTCAGCAGGGTACATTGCTTTTGTCACAAATTGGTTGCACCCGAGGACAAAACAGCGCCCTTCGCAAGCAATATGCCGCAAGGATGATTGCCACGAATCACGGGCATCTGCGGTTGGCGCGAGATAAATTTCGACTCCTTTGCCATACATCGCCATGCGCGCCAGCGGCATATAATTTTCCCAGCAAATCAGCCCTCCAATTTTGCCAATCGCTGTTTCGACAACCGTCAGTGTACTGCCATTCCCTTCCCCCCAAATACATCGCTCTGCTGCGGTCGGTTTAATCTTGCGGTGTTTGCCGATGATCCGGCCATCAGGCCCAAAATATAATAAAGTGCAATATAAAGTGCCGCCGCCGAATTGGGTGTCACGCTCAATTACTCCCACGGCCAGGTGTAATTTTGCTGCTCGCACCGCCTTTCCGATTGCCTCTGTTGCAGGTCCCGGAATCTCAACAGCGTTTTGCCAGTAGCGTTGCCAAAGTTCACGGCCAGCCGGATTTCTGCTACCGACCAGCATACCAAAACTTAAACCGCGGGGATAAGCAGGAATAAATGCTTCCGGAAACAGAGCGAGCTGGATTTTATCTTGGGCAATTTTTTGTATCAGCTCACAGGTTTTTTCGACGGTAGCCTCCCGGTTAAATAGAACCGGCGCAGCCTGAACGACAGCGACTTTTACTTTTGGCATTTGCTCAACCATGCAGCTTTCTCCGAATTTAATTTACCGGGGCGGTTCTTTTGTTGCCGGTGTATCGATCAGTTTCCCATCGATACTTTGCCGGTTTTTCTCGAATCTGTATTTTACCAGCCCGGCTTCCCCTTTGTGTTGGGATGATTTTTCCAACGTTTGCCGTTCAGCGATGAATTCATAAAGTGGCACACCAAATCCGCAGGACGTTTGAACCGATTCGATCTGCATTTTAATGATCTGGCGTACACCGGCATAGTCCTCGAATTTTGAATACAAATCATCCCAGGCTCCATCCCCGGGATAAATCATCGAACCCGTGCCGTAGAGCCGCAAGATATTCGGCCGTTTGTCAAAGCTGCAAAACATAAAAGTCAAACGGCCATTTTCGAGAATATGCGCGCATGTTTCGTTGCCACTTCCGGTAAAGTCGAGATAAATTGCTGAATTCTGATCAAGACAACGGAACGTATCGATGCCTTTGGGAGATAGATTTATTCTCCCGCTTTCCGGCGCCGAGGCCACAAAGAACATCTTTTGTTGCTTTATAAATTGGAAATGCGATTCATCTAATTGCGAATAAAAACCCATTTGTGCCTCAAGTTTTAGTCAAAGATTTACGCCCGACCTGTTTGCACAAAGGACATTCTTGCGGGTCGTGACGCCGTGCCGGGCAGTATTCCCGCCCGAAGTATATAATTTGCAGGTGCAACTTGTTCCAAGTTTCTTTCGGAAATATTCTTTTGAGATCTTTTTCCGTTTGTTCCACATTTTTCCCCGATGAGAGTCCCCAGCGATAAGCCAGCCGATGAATATGGGTATCAACGGGAAAAGCGGCTTCACCAAAAGCCTGACTCATAACGACGGAGGCTGTTTTGTGGCCAACACCCGGCAATGCTTCAAGGTCCGCGTAATTTTGTGGCACCAGACCGTTATGTTTCTTGAGCAAAATTTGAGAAAGTGAATGAATGGCCTTCGCTTTTCGCGGTGCGAGGCCGCATTTCCGGATGAATTGCTGAATCACGGCGACATCCAGCGTGGCCATTTTTGCCGGATCGTCGGCTCTGGCAAATAAATCCGGTGTTACACGATTAACCATCGCATCTGTCGTTTGTGCCGATAAAACCACGGAAATTAGCAATGTGTAAGCATCTTTGTGCTTGAGCGGAATGGCGGGCTGGGGATAAAATCCGTCTAATGTATTTAAAATTAATGCTGCTTTTTCAGATTTTTTCATAAACCATGTATCTTTTTTAAACAATAATTTAATTGATTAGGTCATTAGCTCCGTTGCCTTTACCCATTTACCCTACGAAAAATGGCGTTAAGAAATTTTGGATAATTTCCGCTAAGAATCATTTTCTGTTTGAGCGGAGCGAGTTTAAATGATTTAGGAAATAATCCAAAATTTACGACTGCCTGTTTGCTTCGCAATTAGTCATTTTTCGTCAGCCTTGATTTTGCTTCGCCGGCTTTTAGCTTTTTGTTTCTTTTTTGATCAAGCAAAGCCAACGGCCGGCGAAGCAAAAAGAAAAAATTAAATGGTTAATACTAAAGTAGTTATTCGCTTAAATGCGGAGTTAAAGGCTCAATCATTAATTTAAATGAAAATTGCTGATAAAAATCACCCATTCAGGCTAAAAAAGCGGAAAACGAAAGTTGATGAAATATTTCGTGTGCCAATTCAATGCTATTTTTGGACACGCTCGATGAAGTGCATATTTTACGTATTCTAAAATTCAAATCCCATCAAAAACTCGATCGATTGATTTCTAACGGTGATATCTTCATCAAGAATTTTCTCATCAAATATATTTCGCGCGGAGGGGCTGTAACGCAATTCCAGCAACAGGTTGGTAGCATATATTTCCGGAGATTTGATGCCCAGGCCAAGCGTGGCTCCGATATCAATACCTTGTAAATTATCATAAATCTGATTGTAAACGGAAACATTGTCATTTACAATTTCAATATCAACGTGTGGGCCGAATAAAAAATACGTCTCGATGCCTTTGGATAAAGCAAATTTTGCCAGTAAAAAAAAGGAGAGATAATCGAGTCGTGGATTGTATGTTTTTTCCTCTTTTGTAAATTTATTACTGTATAGTATTGTTTCCTCAAATCCTTTTTGGATATAAAAAGCTTCAAGACTGGCGGATAGGAGCGGCAATGCCCGGAGTTCGACAAATGTGCCCACAGCCATGCCAATGCGTGGTTTCTTCTGAAAATCGTATACCTGATCCCATTTCCATATTTGTTTCGCCCGGGTGCCCCCTGCTTTAATGCCAAAACCAATTATCGGTTGGGCTGCAATTTCTGAAAAAATAGCAAGAAAAAGAAGAAGTGCAAAGGTTGCTTTGGTCATTTGGCGCGCAATCTATTTTAAATTTTTATAAGTATTTTCCCGAACTGATTTCCATCAACCATGTGTTTCATTGCATCTGTAAAATTTTCCATCGCAAAGACCGAGTCAACAACAGGATCCAGCTTATTTTGAAAAACCAGAGACATCACCCGCTGATAATCAACATGGGTGCCCATCGTGCTGCCAATAATGCGCAAATGTTTGTGAAAAATGAGACCGACATTTACTTGTGCTTCGTAGCCGCTCGTGCCGCCAACTGTGACCAACCTGCCGCCCGGACGTAACGCGCGCAAGCTCTGCCCCCAGGTCTCGGCTCCAACATTGTCGACAACCATGTCGATGCCTTGTTTTTGGGTGGCAAGAAAAACAGCTTTGCTCCACTGTGGATCCTGACTGCGGTCGTGTACCCAATCCGCACCTGAATCACGTACTTTTTGGGCTTTTTCGGCAGAACTGGCAATAACAAATGTCGAAGCGCCCAGCATGCGGGCGATCTGCAATGCCGCCGTATTGACACCGCCACCAGCCCCGACGATCAACACACTTTCGCCAGGCTCAAGCTGGCCTGCCGTTATTAAATTATGCCAGGCCGTAACATAAACCAGCGATGCAGCGGCCGCTTTTTGCATATTATATTCTACCGGAATTGCCACCAGATTGCGTGCCGGAAATTTAATAAATTCTGCGCACGTACCAGATACATGTTCTCCCGTCAACCGTGATGCCGCAGACCTGTTCTGCTCACCGCGCAAAACAAACCGATCATCGCCGGACCACAGCAATGGATTTGCTGTCACTCGTTGGCCTGGCTGCCAGTTTTTTACCTCCGCCCCGACTTGCTTAATCGTACCTGAAAAATCAGAACACGGGATATGTGGAAAAGCCAAATTTAACCCGGGCCAGCCGATGCGCACGAAATTATCCAAACGGTTGAGGGCGGCATATTCCACTCGAATTAATACTTCATCTGGGTTTATTTCAGGTGGATTTGCATTTTCTACCAGAGCGTAGGTATCCATTTCCCGGCTGTGTTTTGTAAGGTGGATTGCTCGCATTTTCTTCCTCCATTTTTGATTGTTTTTTTTGAGCTGAGGCTGTTTTATTTACAAACCATAATCTATAAAACCAAACCGGCGTATAGAAAAATTGATTTTCAGGAATTGCAGAGAGGCATTCCGCTGAGGAGAATCCTGGCTACCCGATTTCAACTTCAATGAAATTCAGAAATTTCTACTGTGGCAATTTATCCCGAACCGCGCTAAAAAACAACGCACCCAACACAGCACCGAGAAACGTAAATAAAGCTGGCCATTCACCAGCGCCTATTTGTGAAAAAATAGGTCCCGGACAGGCGCCAGTTATGGCCCATCCGATTCCGAATAAAAAGCCACCATAGACAAAGCCCTTTGTTTCGGTTTTTCCGGCAAAATTAAATTGGATTGCTGATGGCGATTTTTGCTGAACTTTTTTGAGCAGCCAAACAGAGATGGCACCAACGACCACCGCCGAACCGATGGTAAGATACATGTGTGCCTCGTCAAATCGAAACATTTTTTCAATACGAAACCAGCTAATCACTTCAGATTTCGTTAACACGATACCAAAAAAAACGCCACAAATTCCATATATAATTTTCATTTTTTCATTCCAAATTAAAAGAAAAACAGCACCAAATATGTGTAGGTTAAACCACCAGCAAAAAACGCAAGTGTTGCTTTTAAACTGGGCCAGTGTAAAAGTGATAGTCCCATAATTGAATGCCCGGAGGTGCAGCCATCTGCGTAACGGGTTCCGAAACCAATCAAAAATCCGCCAGCGAAAAGATGAATCAGCCCTTGAAATTCATAATATTTTTCAGGAAGAAATGCAATTTGATCGCTCGACAAGAAATTAACCGCGATAAAGGCTCCGATAGCAATTCCAATAACAAAGTATAATTTCCAGGCATTTTCATGGGGGTCATATCGCAGTATTTTCTTCGAATTTTCAGGTAAAATCAAAGAACAAAAATGCAAAAGAGAAGATGAAATGCCAAATTGTTTATTGCCGAGCAGAAGCAAAATCGGGACGAAAGCTCCGAGCAACGGGCCAGCGATATACCATTCCCAGGAGTCCAAAATAATATCACTCATTTTTCTATCCTTAAATTGGTCAAGCTGCAATTTTATTTCGAGAGCTCAAGCGCTTGCGTAATGTCTGCAATGATATCTTCAACATTTTCCAAACCAACAGAAACTCGAATGAGGCCGGGAAAGATCCCAACGGCGGCTCGCTCTTCTTCGGTGAGTTTTGAATGTGTCGTTGATGCCGGGTGGGTGACGATCGTTCGTGTGTCGCCGAGGTTGGCGGAGACGGTTAAAAATTTCACAGAATCGATAAATCGGGCTGCACGGTGATAACCGCCTTTTACGTTGAAAGTAACCAATCCTCCACCAGCTCGCATCTGTTTCCTTGCCAGATCATACTGGGGAAATGACGGCAGGAATGGATATTTTGCAGTCTCAATTTCCGGGTGCTTATCGAGAATATTGGCTAATTCTGTCGCGTTTTGACAATGCTTTTCCATACGTACAGCTAATGTTTCGAGGCTTTTCGACAAAAGCCAGGCGTTAAATGGAGACAGAGATGGGCCAGTTTGCCGGGCAAAAAACCGCATTTCATCCATGCGTTCTTTTTTGCCAACGGCGACACCACCCAACACGCGCCCCTGTCCGTCGATATATTTTGTGGCAGAATGAATGACCAAATCCGCACCATAGTCAATCGGATTTTGCAAATACGGCGTAGCAAAAGTATTGTCAACATTTAGGATTAAACCGTGTTTTTCTTTGAGCATTCCGGCCCATTCAAGATCGATTAAATCCAGCCCCGGATTTGAAGGTGTTTCGATGAAAAGCATGCGTGTATTTTTCTTAATTGCGGCTTCCCATTCTTCGCTTTTTCCAGCATCCACATAGGTGCATGTGATCCCCCAGCGCGGCAGAATTTTAGTAAAAATATGGTGTGTTGAGCCGAACAAGGACCGGCTTGCCAGGACGTGATCGCCCTTGTTGAGCAGTGCCGCAAGTGAACCAAAAACCGCCGCCATGCCTGTGGCGTAAGCCAGGCCAGCTTCTGCATTCTCGTAGCTGACCATTTTATCAATGAACTCACTGGTATTGGGATTAGAAAAGCGGGAATAAATGTTGCCAGCCATTTCCTCCGCAAATAAAGCCCGCCCTTCCTCCGCACTTTCAAAAACAAAACTGGAGGTCAAAAACACCGGCGCCGAATGTTCATGCAAAAGTGAATTGTCAATCTGTGTTCGTATCGCCCTGGTTTCTTTTTTCTGCATACTATTATCTCGTTGAATAAATTCTACCATTTAAATTCCAAACAAGCACTACTCTAATAAAAGTCGAATAGTGCATAAATTATTTCCAAATGTAAAAATGAATATTTCAGCTGGTGCGAAATTCACCAATTTGGATTTAAAAAAAGCCAACTCGTCAATATTTCTCAGAATTGGCTGATCAAATTCATGATTTTATCTCCGCACACATTAACCGATTAAAATGTGCCAGGCACTTATGTGCTTTTAGCGAGAACAAGTATTTTATTTAGCTTCTCAATTTTATTGAAATCAACTAAGTGCCTGGCACATCAACTGATCTTTACATCAAAAGCAGACAAAAGACCAACATCGGCGCTTTTAAATTCAAAGGATTAATATAGAACTGCGCTGCAATAGCTGACAACAGACTGGTTGTCATCCATCAATCCTTTGTCATATTTGAGTATTTTCCCTTCGTTAGCCTGAATGGATTGCAGCAATGTGTACACGGGTGCGAAGCCACAAACCCGGTATCGGTCTTCAATTTCAGCAATTGATTTTGCCCAGCCCTCGGCGTTCGCCAACCTGACATTTTCCAATGCTTGCATATCAGCTTCTTTTACCAGTTCAAGAAATTGAGCATCTGGAATATTATTATCACCATAGCGCGGCCCCACGTGGGCCATGTCGACACTGGCAAGCACAGTAACTTTACCGGGATATTCAGCGATCGTTTTTTTCAAAGCCTGTGTGAATTCGGCAATCATTTCCTGTTCGGCTGCAAATAGAGGATTTTGTAAAAACTGAAAACCAAATGAGGCCAACATTGGCACGATTTTAAATGGTCTTTTTGACAAGGCTTGCTGTAAAAAAACGACTTGAAATTCGACAGCATGTTCTGTTTTATGTGGGAGAACTTCACTAAAAAAATCAGATTTTGAGTTGTCCTTTAGATTTTTAATAAACTGTTTATCCGTTTCCACCCTGCCGAGGGGTGTTTCGAAATCGATAGGCAGCACGGAATAAATATTCTGCAATCCGGAATGCCCGGTACCAATGATAACATACAAATCAGCTGGCGGCGATTCGGCCAGCGCTTTATAAGCATGGCTGTATGTGCTCCCGCCAATGCGCAAATCGATGTGCGGCGCTATAATTCCAGCCGGTGTTGGTTGGCCATTTATTTCTCCGGGCGGCCCTGCGCCACCCTCCGTCGTGTAAAAACTCTGCAGCGTATTTTGGAGTTCTGTTTTGTTTTCGGGGTAACTATTGCCGGCATAGCGAGCCGGCCGTACCCCTGAAGATAGAAAATTGAGTTCCAGGTCTTTCCGTCTGTTTAGAAAATTTTCATTATCAAGAAACAGGTTGGTATCGAGTTGGTCAATCAGCGCTTCCAGCTCATTTTTTTCGATGCTCAGGTCTGTTTCCCTGCTCAAAATACGCATTATGTCATCTATATCGTGTTCCCCGGTAAAGTATTGTAAAATATAAACGGCTGCATGGCTGAGCACTATCGTTTCCGTTGCGATTCCTGCCGGATCCCGCAACGCAATCATCTGTCCATTTTCGGTTTCCACAGGGAAAGCTTCGACATAGCGAAGCCGTGGCTTTGTGTTCATCAAAGAAATCCTTTCCTGAGCATTCAGAATATATATTAACAGAAGAAAGAGAAGTTTTATTGCTGTTATTTTCATCCAACTAATAATTTTAAAAATGCGAACGCGGGCAAAAAATCTTGTTTCTGCACCGCTATTTTATTGTCCCAAAAACTGTTTTTTTGGTTCTGTTCCGCAAATTTGGCGTTCGAAAGTTATATCATCATTCGATGGATGATGATCTGAGTTTAATCAATTAAACAATACCAGTGTGTCTATTTTTATTCATTTATTAATAAATTTGCTCAATACGCAGCATTAAATGTGCTTAATTAAACCCTTTAAATCTGATTAAATCAATTTTTATTACATTGAATAATATAACAGTAGAAAAGTGAATTCAGATAAAATTATAAATTAAAATAAAAAAATGACGATAAAAAGAAAGAATTCAATCAATTAAACTACAGCTTCCGGCAAAAAATAATTAAATATACTTATGTTTATTGCAAAATAAGTTGTTTTTAAAAAAAATAATAATAGATTATTACTTGTAGAGAAAAAATTAATAAAATTTATAAATTACGATATTGGTGAAAAATCCATGCAAATTCGCACATTAAAAACCTTTTGTGACGTTGTTGAACTGCACTCCTTTTCTGAAGCGGCAAAAGTCAACCACCTCACGCAATCAGCCGTAAGCCAGCAAATTAGCCATATCGAAAATGAGTTTGGTGTACGCATGATTGAACGTGCACAGAGAAATCTTGCACTAACCCCGGCAGGTGAAGTTTTCTACAGAACGTGCAAGGATATCTTGCAACTACTGGAATCCGCGCGTGTTGAAATTAACGAATTGGCGAATGTAATCGCGGGAACGATCAAACTCGAAAGCATTTATACCATCGGATTGCACGATTTGCCAATGTACGTGCAGAAATTTATGTCCAAATTTTCTGAAGTCAAGGTGCATTTAACCTACCGTCACTCTGCAGAAATTTATCAGGATGTGCTCGGAAACATGGCCCATCTTGGGGTCGTTGCAGAACCACAAAAAAACCGTCAACTCGATATTCACCCGTGCTGGAAACAGAGAATGGTTGTGGTTGTTGCCCCAACCCATAAATTCGGGTCACGGGATTCCATCAAAATTGAAGAGCTGAATGACGAAGCCTTCATCGCTTTTGAGCGCAATATTCCCACACGAAAGTTGCTCGATAAAATCTTGCGGAAAAATAACGTTCAGCCAAAGATCACTATGACACTGGATAATGTCGAGACGATCAAACGCATCGTTGAAAATGGAACCGGACTTTCTATCGTGCCTGCAAACTCAATTCGCGAAGAAATCGAACGTGGCATACTGAAAGGCCTGGAACTCGATGGCGTGCCGATCGAACGCGAAATTGCGGTGATAGCGAAAAAAGGACGCATCCTTTCGAACGCAGAAAATAAATTCATCGAATTACTGCGTGACGAATTTGGACCAAGGTAAAAATTTATTCTTTATGAGATTATGTCCGATCTCAAAAAAATGATATAATTTCAAAAAGCCATTCCAATGAGGATGGCTTTTTTTATTTGCACTAACTCGTTGTGCAGAATAGAAAATTTTTCTATTTATTCGTCATTTTGCTGGCGCCGGCCTGCGGCTCCGCACAATTTTAGCGGGAATCCAAATGGGATTAGACTGTAAAACGATGGATTCCGTCTAAAAGAATGACGGAATGACGAGAAAAGATCGACTTGTGACAGATTAGATTGAATTCTGCACAACGGGTTTGCACGAATGAAAAATGAAAAGGAATCGGATGAAAGTAAAACTGACATGGATTAGCTGGCTAACGACTGTTATCTCACTATCGGTTTTATCGACGATTATTGCATTGTTGAGTATTTAAATTGGACCTGTTGAAAAATAAAATAGTGCTTGGCTGTCTGACGCTATTTGGACTCTTTCACTTGTTTGAATTTTTATTTTTCAAAACTATTTTTTTATCCAGCTATCTGGATGATTTCCTCTGTTTGCCGCTCCTCCTTGCAGGTATTTTGTATGTACAACAGCGCTTTGTTTTCAAGGAACAAACTTATTATTTACCAATCAAACAGGTCATTTTTTCAGTTCTCTTTATAGCACTGGTTTTCGAAGGAATCTTGCCGTGGATTTCACAAAACCATACACGCGATCTATTTGACATTATTGCATATGCAGGTGGAGCCGTGTTATTTCATTTCTTTATCAACAGGCGAGTTAACTCTGATTGCGCACGCTAATTTTGATACTCAATCCGAAGATAGAAAGCGTGCGAATTCCCAAGAATAGATGACCTTATTTTTGAAAAAGCTATAAAAAAGGAAATCATTAATTCTGCGGCAAATCACCTGTATTTACAAAATGTATTGCTTTTTTACCCATTCTTGATTAATATTCCCATTAAAATTCAAAGATAGCAAACTTAATATTTTCAATTACCTGGTTCAATATGCAGCACACTGACAAACTAAATGAACTGAAGAACAAAAAGAAATCGGCATTAGAAGGTGGTGGCGCCAAGCGAATAGAATCCCAACATAAAAAAGGGAAACTGACTGCACGAGAGCGCATTGATATTTTGTTAGATAAAGGCAGCTTTCACGAGATGGACATGCTTGTGCGGCATCATTCAGACAGCTTTGGATTGGACAAACAAAAGTATTATGGAGATGGGGTTGTCACCGGATACGGCCGCATCGATGGTCGCCTTGTCTATCTTTTTTCCCAGGATTTCACTGTATTTGGTGGTTCCCTTTCGGAGGCCCATGGCGAAAAAATATGCAAAATAATGGACCTCGCCCTTAAAAATGGAGCGCCCGTAATTGGAATCAACGATTCCGGAGGAGCCCGAATCCAGGAGGGCGTGGCCAGTCTTGGCGCCTACGCAGAGATTTTTCTTCGCAATACACTTGCTTCCGGTGTGATCCCGCAGATTTCAGCAGTCGTCGGGCCGTGTGCTGGTGGTGCCGTGTATTCGCCCGCAATTACTGATTTTATATTTATGGTAGAGAAAACGAGCCATATGTTTGTAACCGGGCCAAATGTAGTAAAAACAGTCACGCATGAGAATGTGACATTTGACGAACTGGGCGGCTCCTCAACCCACTCACAGAAAAGCGGTGTAGCGCATTTCAATGAAAAAAGCGAAGTCGATTGTTTGCTGCACATCCGCAGACTCATGACTTTTATCCCGCAGAATAATGCTGAGGAACCGCCTGAAAAAGAAACAAAAGATCCTGCAGACCGAACCGAGCCCAAACTTGATTCGATTATTCCTGCCTCTGCTTCAGTGCCTTACGATATGAAAGAAATCATCACATTTGTTGTTGATGATGGAGACTTTATGGAGGTACACGAAGAATATGCCGGTAACATTATCGTCGGATTTGCACGCTGCGGAGGCAAGTCGGTGGGAATTATTGCCAATCAACCCACCATGATGGCCGGGGTACTCAATATCAACGCCTCGGTTAAAGCCGCCCGCTTCGTACGTTTTTGCGACGCTTTCAATATTCCTCTTGTCACTTTTGTCGACGTTCCTGGTTTTCTCCCGGGCACGGAACAGGAATGGCAGGGAATTATTCGCCACGGGGCAAAACTGCTCTACGCTTATTGTGAGGCAACGGTACCGAAAATTACCGTGATAACCCGCAAAGCCTACGGTGGTGCCTACGACGTTATGAGTTCAAAACACATTCGTGGTGATGTCAATCTGGCTTGGCCAACTGCAGAAATTGCCGTCATGGGACCCAAAGGGGCTGCAGAAATTATATTCAAAAAGGAACTCGAACAGGCAGAGAAACCGGAAGAACTGCTACAGGAGCGGACCGAGGAATACGGTGATAAATTCGCCAATCCCTATATTGCTGCCGAGCGCGGCTATATTGATGATGTGATTCAGCCTTCAACCACGAGGCAGGAAATTATATCGGCGTTGCAAATGCTTGAAAACAAGGTGGATACGAATCCAAAACGCAAACATGGAAATATTCCATTATAAATATTCAAAATGAAGGACAATTAATGATTTTGGTGGATCTATGAATTTTAAAGTCGAAAAGATAAACAATATCAACATTCTCCGGGTCCATGAAACCCGGCTGGATACAAGCATTGCACCCGAACTTAAAGCTGAACTCATGGCCTTGATACAGGGCGATGCCAGTCAAAAAGTAATCATCGATTTAAAAGAAGTCGATTATGCGGACAGCAGCGGGCTGGGCGCAATCTTGTTTGGGATTCGGCAGGCACGGGAAAACGAGAGCCAGCTCAAACTACTGAATATAAATATTCGGGTGATGAGCTTGATTCGTATTGCAAAGCTCGATAATATCATCGATTTTTTTGATGATGAAAAAGAAGCGCTCGCCAGTTTCGAAGACTAATCGTTCTGCTGCAATCACAAGCGATCATTCATTTGAGCCTAAATTTAATGGCGGCAATCAATTACAATTACAGGGTGGCATGACTGCGATAAAAAAAATTTTGATAGCAAACCGAGGGGAAATTGCCGTAAGGGTTATTCGTACCTGCCGTGAAATGAATATTAAATCGGTCGCCATTTTTTCAGATGCCGACCGTTTCAGCAAACATGTGCGCCTCGCTGACGAAGCCGTCTATGTCGGTGAATCCCCGGTGCATCAGAGTTATCTCAATCAAAAAAAAATCCTGAAAATTGCAAAAAAACACAAAGCCGATGCCATTCATCCCGGGTATGGATTTTTATCTGAAAATGCTGAATTTGCACAAAAGGTTATCGATGCTGGAATTATTTTTATCGGTCCGCCCGCAGAGGCAATCCGGGTGATGGGCGATAAAACGGCTGCAAAAAAAATTATGCGCACGGCGGGCGTTCCGGTGATCCCAGGTACAAAAGATGCCATCGCCTCTGCTGATGCGGCTTTAAAACGAGCTGAAGAAACGGGTTGGCCCGTGCTGCTCAAAGCTGCGGCCGGTGGCGGCGGCAAAGGAATGCGCATCGTTGAAAATGCCGATGAAATGGAAAGTCAATTTGAACGCGCGGCATCTGAAGCTGGTGCAGCCTTTGGCGATTCCCGCATATTTTTGGAAAAGTATCTTAAAAAACCCCGCCACATCGAATTTCAAGTATTTGTTGACCACCATAAAAATGCCGTTCATTTATTTGAGAGAGAATGCTCAATCCAGCGCCGGCACCAAAAAGTAGTTGAGGAAGCGCCATCCAGTATTCTTGACGCTGAATTGCGAGAAGAAATGGGAAAAGTCGCAACGCAAGCCGCCCTCGCCTGCAATTATACCAACGCCGGTACCGTGGAATTTCTGGTCGATGAAAAGAAAAATTTTTATTTTTTAGAGATGAATACCCGCCTGCAGGTTGAACATCCGGTGACTGAAATGATAACCGGTCTCGATCTGGTACGCCTGCAAATTGAGGTGGCCGAAGGCAAAGCCCTTCCAGTAAAACAGGAAGAAATTCAGGCGACAGGCCACGCCATCGAATGCCGAATTTATGCAGAGGATCCCAAAAACAATTTCCTGCCATTCACCGGGAAAATCACCCATCTTGAGCCGCCTGACGGCCCCGGAGTACGTGAAGATTCCGGTATTGCAAACGGGGATGAAGTGACGATGTTTTACGATCCGATGCTATCAAAACTTGTTGCATTTGCAGAAAACCGCGAACTGGCGATCACACGAATGTTGAGAGCGCTGCGGGAATATCGAATTGCGGGTGTCGTGACCACGATTCCTTTTTGTGAGTGGGTTTTGCAACACGACCGGTTTAAGGCAGGAAATATCGATACCGGTTTTATCGAACAGGAATTTTTCAGTAAAGATATCAGTGAGACACTTGGATTTTCAGAACTGGATCAAAAAAAAATCGCTATTGCGGCAACTCTTTATGACTTAAACACTTCCACCAATTCTACGATAAAAAAAGCAACAAACAGCAGCGCTTCAGGCTGGAAAGAACGGGGCTGGAAGAATCGATAAATTTTATCCGGCCAGGAAAAACCGATCAGCCCTTTTTTTGTAAAAACTTCGCTTCAATTTCTCTCCCCGGCAACGGCTTTGAAAAGTAAAATCCCTGGACGATTTCACAATCATGGCGCTTTAAAAAATCGAGTTGTTTTTTCTCTTCAACGCCTTCAGCCACCACTTCCATTTCCATGTTTTTAGCCAATGCAATTATCGCCGTTGTTATGGAACAATCCTGTTTATTTTCCGGGATTCCACGAATAAAGGAGCGGTCGATTTTTAAGGTATGAATGGGAAATCGTTTCAGGTAGCTCAACGAACTGTATCCGGTGCCAAAATCATCCAGTGACAGCCGGACATTCATATCGATAAAATGGGATAACATGGCTATTGAATGTTCCACACTGTCCATCGCATTGGATTCTGTGATCTCCAACTCCAAAAATTGCGGTTCCAGTTTCGTATTTCGCAACACGGTTTTCACGATTTTTGGCAAAGATTCATCCCGAAACTGACGGGCTGATAAATTCACTGCAATCCGCAAATCGCCGTATCCCGATTTGTGCCAGGAATGCATCTGTTTGCAGGCTGCATTAAGTACGAATTTACCCAATTCGATAATCAATCCGGTTTCTTCAGCAATGGGGATAAAAGTAGCCGGCGATATAAAACCGTGTTGAGGATGAATCCAGCGCATCAAAGCTTCAAAGCCAACAAGTTTATTTTGCTGAATGTTAAACTGTGGCTGATAATAGACATCAAGCTCACCGTTTGCCAACGCAAACCGCAAATTTTGTTCAAGTTCAATTCGTTCGACAGCCTTTTTGTCCAACCGGGCATTGAAAAATTGAAAGGAGTTGACAGCATGGACTTTCGCCCGCTGATGCGCCAGCTCCGCATTGCGCACGAGAATTTCCGCATCCTCTGAATCCGTTGGAAATACGCTTATCCCAAGGCACGCTGTGACACTGTCTTTATTGCCGCTGAGAACGATTGGCTGGGCGACATTCGATATAATCTTTTGCGCTATGTGAATAATGTCTTTTTCATCGGTAATATCGGTAATTATAAATGCAAACTCGTCACTGCCCATGCGCGCAACCGTGTCACTTTCGCGGATACAGCTATTTAAACGACTCGCCACATTTTTGAGAATCATATCGCCCGCCCGATGACCGATTGCGTCATTAATAAGCTTAAACTTATTGATATCAAGATAGAGAACAGCGAGCAGATTGCCAGTGCGTTTTGCAAGAGCCAGCGATTGAAAAAGTCGGTCGAAAAAAAGCTGGCGGTTGGGTAAATCGGTCAGTTGGTCGTAAAAAATCAGATGCTGTTGAATATTGGAATTCTTTTTCAGCTTGCCGGTGAGTTGATGGATTTCGTGTGCATAGCGCAGGCTGCGAAACAAAGAATCAGTAGCGATATGCTCTTTAATAACATAATCTTGAGCCCCGTATTTGAGCGCGGATATGGCCATTTCCGCATCTGCTTCAGGAGTGAGCACCACGATGGGTGATTCATCATCAGCATATTTATTGAGTTTTTGGAGATTCCCGATTCCATGCTCCGAATCCAGGCTCACCAGAATCGCCTCAGGAACATTCTTTTCGAGTTGCATGACAATTTTTTCAGGTTCATCGATGTGCACAATCTTGATATTATAATTTGCATAATTTTCATTTAATATCTTGTTAATGTGCCCTAAACTCTCACCATCATCATCCAACCAAACTATAGTAAATTTATTTTTAATCATTCATAGGTACCAGTAACTTTTCTGTGGAATTTATCTGCCCCAGCTGTGGTTTCACGCAGGCCCAGGTAGAAATTGAGCTTCATCGCCTAACAATAAAATCGTCCCAAACAGAGCATTGCTAAAGTCGGCTATGCAAATAATCCAAGCGATTTTTGGCAAATTTAAAGTTCCGAATCTGAAAATCGCTACGAATCAATCATACACGAGTAGATATTTTTGCCAAATTGCAGCTTCATTTTTCAGCACTAAAAAAAACCGCGATTAGAAAATCACTTGCGATGATCATTAAAATTGGATAATCTTACAATTGCAATAAATTGATACATAAAACTATAAATCATATAAAGTAAAATGATTTAATATTTTTAGAATTCAGCGAAACCCAGAACACGTTTCACTTGCTCATATTAAAAATCCAGGCGTGATACAATCCAATGATCGATGTGCAAAATCTCGTAAAATTCTACGATAAAAAACACGCGCTGAGAAACATCTCCTTCTCAGTGGAACCCGGTGAGATTCTTGGTTTTTTGGGCCCCAATGGGGCTGGAAAATCGACGACGATAAAGATTTTAACCGGATTGATCCCACCATCTTCCGGCACAGCGCTTATCAGCGGTTTTTCAATTATCGACCAGCCTGTTGAAGTTAAAAAGCGCTTTGGCTATATTCCTGAAAGCGGTGCTCTTTTTGAATCATTGACCGCGTGGGAATACCTGGAGATGGTCGCCGATTTACATCATTTGCCGGCACAGATTTTCAACCGGCGTGTGCAAGAATTTCTCGAAATTTTTGATCTGAAGGAGGAATGCCATTCCCGCTTGTCTGACTTCTCCAAAGGCATGAAACAGAAAGTACTGATTATCGCCGCATTGCTGCACAATCCGGAAGTACTTTTCTTCGATGAACCGCTGAATGGTGTCGACGCGAACACAGCCCTTGTATTCAAAGAATTACTAAGACAATTTCGTGAAAAAGGGAAAACGATTTTCTTTTGCTCACACATTTTGGAAGTTGTGGAACGTTTGTGTACACGAATAATTATTATAAATGAAGGGGAAATTATCACCGAGGGCACGCCGGAATCTATTGCCGCAAAAACGGGCCATAGCTCGCTCGAGCTCGCCTTTAACGCGCTCACTAACGGTGCAGATGCTGAACAAAAAGCCGTTGATTTTCTGAGTGCCCTGCGCGGGGAAAATAGATGACACGGTTGCTGGAAAAAGCTGGCATCGACAGGCAGCACTTCAGGGCACTCCTGCGATTGGCATGGCGACTCGACATGCGTCAAAGTAAACTGGGATTCGGCATCTCGCGCAAAGGTAAAAAACCGGTATTTACATTTCTCTTTGCCATCGCATTCTACTTTTTTTTCGGGATTGTATTTGCCACAACCTGCCATGCCATTGAGGATATATTCGTCGCCGCGACAATTATCACAAGCATAATTATGTTTATGATGGCGAGCATTATGCTGGTGGAGTACAACGCCATTATCATTTCACCGAATGATTTTGCTATCCTCGGGTATATGCCGATCACTTCGCGGACGTATTTTGTCACGAAACTCCTCAACCTGCTTTTTTACACCTTGACATTTACACTCATTCTCGGCGGACCAACGGCCATTGTTTTAGCCACACGCAATGGCTTTACAATTTTTAAGTTAATCACAGCATTTGCAACTGTTTTGGGATCAGGAATTTTTGTGACACTCATCATCGTCAGCCTGTATTCCTTCTTGCTCAAACTAATTTCCCCACAGCGGTTAAAACAATTATTATCGTATCTGCAATTCGGGCTCGCACTGCTGATTTACCTGGGCTACCTGATAATTCCAAATCTCCTGAGCCGCTATACGGCCGACTTTCAGATGGAAAAATCGAACTGGCTGCTCGCAGCGCCCACTTCCTGGTTTTCTTCGTTTCTACTCATCGGCCACGGATACAACACAATTTTTGAGATTTTCGGTGTAGCACTGGCGCTTTCTGCTACAGGATTCCTTTTCTATTTTGCCATTTCCCGCCTATCTTTGAGCTACGCAGAAAAATTAGCCAACCTTTCTGTGATTTCCGGGAATGACAATAAAAAAAGGTCGCCAATTCAAGGAAATAGCTATCGTCTCCTTGCCAAAGTCTTTGCCGTTGAGACCCGGGTGGTGTGGCGATTACTGCGCGGGCAATTTCGCCATGATTTAAAGTTTCGATTTTCTGTCTTGGGCATGCTTCCCATCCTCATCGTCTATTTCTATCTCGGCTTGCAGCAAGGGTCGTTTTCAGATCCATTTTTATCCGGTTCAGCAAGTTTACAGAATTTTGGCGTTTTCTTTTTTGCCATCTTGATAATGCCCATGATTATGAAAAACAATATTGAGACAAGCGCAGCTTATGAAGCATCGTGGGTATTTTACACGAGTTCCGCCGATCTTGCAAAGCTCGTTTTTGCTTCGCGTAACCTGTTGTTCGTTTTATTTTCACTGCCCGGCCTGATTTTGATTTTTTTCATTTTTACTTTCTACTTTCTGAATTGGGCCAATGCGCTTCTCCATATTTTCACGCTGACGCTCCTGTGTTTTTTTATCATCCAAACCATTTATTTTATCAACCCAAAGTTACCGTTTTCAGAGCCCAAAACGCGTGGGGCGCAATCAAAACTCAATATGTTAATTTTTATTTTAATCCCGACCGCAGGACTTATCCTGCTGCAAGGGATCACCGCCAATTTTTATTACCAAAGATCAAGCCTGTTCTTGTTTTATATCGGCTTAATAGCGTTGATATTACTATTTGAAAAATTAACCCACCTGCGAATTTTAAACCGGGCACGAAAGCTCACATTTGAATCTGCAAAATAATAGAATTATTCGAAATATCGATATCAGATAAATTGTTCTCTTTCCTTTAGTAAATTCGAATGCACGATAAGGTTAGGGGTAACGCGTTCCAAAGCAGATTTTCAGGCTTTAATTAAGAAAAATCAAGCTCGATTCTACAATACTTTTTTAGAAAGAACAGATATGAAAATAGGGATTTCTTGTTATCCAACACACGGCGGTTCCGGAGTTGTTGCTTCCGAACTGGCCATCCAGCTTGCAAACAGCGGCCATGAGGTACATATTTTAAGCTATGCCACCCCATTTCGATTGACCGAATATCACCCGAACATTCTGCTGCATGATATCGAAGTTGGCATTTATCCACTTTTCAAATACCCCCCCTACGCTTTGGGACTGGCGACAAAAATGGCGGAAGTCGCCAGTGATTACAAACTGGATATATTGCATGCCCATTATGCCGTTCCCCATGCAACGAGTGCCTATCTTGCCAAGCAAATAGTGGGCGAGGACAAGCTTAAAATTGTTACTACGCTGCACGGCACCGATATCACGTTGACCGGGGCGGATCCCAGTTTTTCACGCGTTGTAAAATTCAGCATCGAACAGTCGGATGGCGTCACCGCTGTTTCGAACTATTTGCGCGATCGCACCTGTGAAGAATTCGAGATTGAAAAAGACAAAATTGATGTAATTTATAACTTCATCGATGCCAACCGCGGCATGCGGCGACCGACGGCCTGCAAGCGCAGCCAATACGCCAAAAACGGTGAAAAAATATTAATGCACGCATCCAACTTCCGGCCGGTTAAACGGACAACCGATGTCGTACGCATCTTTCAAAAAGTGCGCGAGCAACTGCCGGCCAAACTGCTTCTCGTCGGTGAAGGCCCGGACAGAATTCTTGTCCAGCAGGTCATTCGAGATCTCGGAATCAAGGATGATGTGATTTTTCTGGGCCAGGTAGATTTTATCGATGATTTATTAAAATGTGCAGATATTTTCCTCCTGCCTTCAGAACAGGAAAGCTTCGGCTTGGCAGCCCTCGAGGCGATGAACTGTGCCGTCCCGGTAATCGGAGCCACCACCGGCGGTATGGGAGAAGTTATTAATGATGGTGAAACCGGATTTCTATTTCCGGTTGGAGAAATTGCAGCGATGGCCAACGCCAGCATCGATTTGCTGCAAAACCCGGACAAACACAAATTGTTCAAAGAAAATGCACGCAAGAGAGCTGTCCATACTTTTGCGACAGATGTTATTATGCCACAATGGAATCAATTTTATGAGCGTGTACTCAGCAGTTAAGCTATCATGAAAATATGGACTTCGACTGGTTTTCTGACCTTTCTGCTGTGGCTAAATTTAGCGGCGGCGGAAGATCTTTTTAAAAGCTATTTTCTTTCATGCGACGGAAAAATAGTCTCAATTCACGCTGAAGATCTCGACGCAGACGGCATGAAAGACCTCGCCCTGTTTTATATTGATAAAGATAAAAACCACCGCAAATTCGCCCTCTATTTTCAACTTGAAAATGGTTTCCCGGAATACCCAAATCAGGTTTTTACCCTGCCCGTCGATTTAGCACTCCTTGATTTTGGCGATATTTCTGAGTCACCCGGGCTCGAACTCATTTATTTTGGCCGCGGTGGTATTTTTTACCACACACTCAGCGACAGCGGATATGCGTCGGCACCTCAAAAATTTAAAGATATTTCATCAATCTTTATGTATCCCGATAATTCTAAAATCCAGCTTTGGAATTTTGTTACCGATCTAAATTCAGATGGGCGAGCTGATATTTTTATCCCCCAATTTTCCGGAACCACAATTTTATTGGGCCAGAAAAATTTTGCTCGATGGCAGGAAAACAAGCTCGATCTCCGCCCCCAATCCAGGCAATTTTCATATTATAATCCACGGTTTTCGGTCGGCGCTAAAGCCGGGGCTGTTTATTCAGCACCCTACCTGCTCCGAAAAGATTTTAACGCAGACAACCATGATGATATAATTGCCATATACAAGGACAGCCTCAAAACCTATCTACAGCAAACCGACGGCAGTTTTTCGCACCGGGCCGATCATTCAATTCCGTTGGCACACGGCGATATCTGGAATGGCGCCAAGATAATGCGCACCCACCTTGACGACCAAAATGAACGGCAGTTTTTTATGCGCTTGCTCGACATCGACGGTGACAGCCTTCTCGATATCGTTTCCGCTTCAATTTCTACGAAAAACAGTTTGATTAATCCGGAAACCAAAACAAGCCTGTTTCTGGGCAAAAAAACAGCGCAGGGCACTTATTTCTTCGCGGAAAATCCCGACTTTATAATCAAGCCTAATGGGACGCAAATGGTGATCGATATCTTTGATTTTAATAACGATGGCCGACAGGACTTTCTGATCCCGACGATAAAAATCGGCGTGACGAGCATCATAAAAATGCTCTTGACGCGCTCCGTGGATTTTGAAGCGCAGTTGTTTTTAATGCAAGCTAAAAATGGCTTTACGCTCGAAGCGCAGCAGAAAATCGATATTACAGTACGTTTTTCATTTCGCGGAGGAGCAGCATCGCCGATTTATGAAATTGCAGACTTCAATAATGATGGCTACAAAGATATTCTTACCAGCGCTGATGAGGAAAAATTGCTGCTCTATTGGGGGGACCGAAAGCATGTTATCAACCCAAAATCCAAAGGCACGTACCGGATAGTCTTACCACAAGACGGCACGCTCGTCCAGGCAACGGATCTAAACGCTGATAATCGAGCTGACGTCATTATTCAATATGAGGATAACAAGTTAAAGTGGATGGGAAAATCAAATGGGCTGCATGTACTTTTAAGGAATGAATTCAGCGGAGATCAAAAATGAAAACGCGCATCTTTAAATATTCTTCTAAATATGAAAAGACGCGCATCGCTGAAAAAACTAAACTTTATGAATCGCTCGCATTCACGGACAGAGCGGCGAGATTTTGTTTAAATTAGCCCGCAATAATGTCCATCCCAATCCCAAAGTAATAGACTTGTCGGTAGCCATAAGAAAGAGTGCATTCCGTTTTTCCGGAACCACACTGAGAAAAGTAAATCCATCGTTGGTTGTAACCTGAAGTTCATTTATAGCATTTTCAACCTTCTTGCCAAAATGCCCACCAAGAAGATGTTCAACCGCATTGACTGTCGGACCGCGAAATAAATCGACAGCGGCAGCCGCTATGGCTTCAACATAAGCGTCATTAAATCCCGATAATTTGTGACTGACTCCGAGCACAAGTCCGCTTTGCAAATCGAGGACTGCACAGGCTTGTATGGCATCCTGGCCATCACGGATTTCTCTACAAACATCATTCAACGTGATCTCTTTGACCGGGCCTGAAGAATTTTGATCTTTTTCTTTCATGACTTCCTCTACAAAATAAAATGAGTGGATGAACCGGGGGTGCATCAACACCTAACACTTTTTTCAAAAAACTTCATCAGCACACGGGAAATGCGTTTAAGATCATTTTTAAATTATTAAAAGTGTTCTTCTTAAAATAGCTGACACAACCAGATTTGGAAATTCGCAAAATATATGCTTTTATTCGTATTTTATTGTCATAATTACTTAATAGGACTCAAAGTGCAGAAAATTATATGCAAGAAATTAATCTTTCCAGTGCTCTTTGGCGCATATTTCGAAATGATAATTTCCTTAATCACACAATTTCGGGGATAAACTGGAGCTCTGTATCAGAATAAAACACAGCGCCGTTTCCCGTCTCTTCATCGAACAAACATTCTCAGACAAAAACAATTTAACTTTCTATTTTTAATATACTTAATGAATGGCATGCAATTTGCCTTTAATCTTTGCTCTAACCATATTTTTCTGAACACAAACTAAATCAAAAAAAATTTATCGTATCCGTTTTGAGCGGGGAGCACACAACATTGCCAAACACCAGCCCTGACTTTTCGCAAAAATATAAAATTCATCAGGAATTTGCGCACGATTTTATAAGCCATAGTTATCTCGCTTCCAATAATAGCGAAAACAATTTCGTCGAAGCAAAATTCTTGTCGCCAGACTTGCTAAACGGCGAGGATACAACACAAAGGCTGGACCTAACTACCGAAATTTACAAGGAATTCAAGCATCACAATATCACACGTTTTATCGAAGTAGCGCGCACAGAGAATAATGAGCCTGCTTTTATCAGTGAATACAATAATGGCTACACGCTTGATTTTCTTTTCGATTATTTTATTCGCACCAATACGAAGATACCTATTCATCTTGCCTCCTTCATAATCACAGAAATTTGTACCGGCCTGGATTATATCCACTCAAGACGTTCACAGAAAGATAGTTTGGCCCCAGATAGTGTTTTTCATGGTCTTTCCGCTGAAAATATTTTTATCTCGCTTGAAGGGAAAATCAAAATTCGCGGCGTTGAATTGTCTCCGATTCGCTATCAATATATTGATAAAAAACAAGAACTTCACAAGTCACTATTTTATTCACGGCTTGCTCCGGAATATTCAGATAGCAACGCTGTCGTTGATTTTCGTGCTGATCTCTACGCATTAGGAATTCTATTTTTAGAGTTTTTGTCAGGTCAACGCTTCAATCCCGTCAGTGCGCCTGCTTCGCAAATCAATTCGGTTTTTGAGCTAAATTCGGATTACTTCGACAATCGTCCCAAAGAAGCGACTGATAGATTACGTACAATTTTATATACAATCCTGGCTGAAAATCCGGATGAGCGCTATTCCGCAACAAACCAGTTATACATGGACCTCTTGCATCAACTCATTTTAACGGCGTCAAATGCAAATTTTACAGATGAATTAGCTGCTTTTATCCAATTGGTGGACGGAGACTCGGCAATCGCATCAATCTCATTAGATGAAAATGAGAGCGTGGGAGTAAACCCTGCAATGCGTGCAGCTATCGAAACCTATGAATCCACCGGGGAACAATCTGAAAATGAAATATCAGAGCCCGCCACATCAATCGAAGAACCTGATGAAATTTCGCCATCAAAGGATGAGGATGCAGCCGAAGAATTAATTTCTCCGGAATCCACCACTAAATTCAGAGGCGAGGAAGATTCGCAGAAACAATCCAGCAAACTTGCAGCAGAAATTGATGAAAACGAAGCTGATGAGATGGCTCAAACAAAAAATGAGGCTGCAACCAAATTTGAGTTGAGTAAAAGCGCAGAATCAGATTCGAGGGACAGTGCTGCGGATGAGGAAAAGATTACTCAGGATCAGCCGCAATCTGTCAGTGAAGCAGATGCCAAAATAAATAATGAAGCGCTGACCTACTTACAAAATCTTATACAAAAACGGGATCCAAAACCTTCGTTGCCAGATTTTGAGGATTCCCCGGCACCTGATATTCACCATCAAGGCGAAGATGAAGATTCTGAGAATTGTGAACCAACAGGGGCAGTTGATGCACAATCGGATTCATCGGAGGAAGAACAGGCACAGGCAGATGTCGATTTAAATGATACTGATTCTGTTGAAATAAAGACGCCACAGGCGGAGCACATTCTTAGTGAAGATATCGATGAATCAACAACGGATGCGATTGACTATCTAATTTCTGAAGATTATGTTGAAATAACCGAGCAAACTCCGGCCGATGAATTGGAAAGCGAAGCTGAGCCAGGTGAAAACAGTGTTGAAACCACTGAAATTCCGCAACAGAATCATCCCGAAGAAGAATATGTTGAAGTCCTGTTAGATAATGATTCTCAACTTGAAACTGGAGAATTTCGTAGCGAAATCATCAATTCCGATGATCTCGATAGCGACGAGTCGTCTGAGGATATCGCCACCCCCATGGCAGGCGACGATACGGAGGAAATATCGCGGGAGAGCAATTATACCGAAGAAGAAAATCAGACAGAAATTGATGTTTCCCCTCCTGAAAGCCGTGAAGAACAGGAACCAGAAGATTCCAATGTGGCAGACCACGTATTGATTGCGACTGCAGATGATGAGGCAATTTCTGCAGATGCCGCTCCTGCAGGTGAGCCTAATTCGGCATCTAAATCGATCACAGATTCGGAGAGTGAAAATTTTGTGGATGATGCTATCCCAGAGTCCACAGAACAAGAGGAGGCACTAACGACAGATGATGCGACAATCCCGAATAGTGATACAGAAGTTGAACCGGTGCAAATCTCTCCAGAAAATGCAGAAGAAGCACAGCTGAATGATAAATTATCAAAAAATACTGTCGTAGCTGAGGATGAAATAGCAGAATCCACGGTGACAGAACCCCGGGAAGAATCGGTTGAAAAAATCGATCAGGGCCAAAACGGCCGTCTTCCGAAGGATAACGAAAACATAAACCATGTTTTTGCAGGCAACGAGTCAGAAGAAACAGATGCTCCTGCCAAGCGAGATGAGACCAATCCTGTCGAAGAAGAGTCGGATGAGATAGTCTCACATTTTCAAAATGAAGAACCTATTTTTGAGCGTGAAAGCATCATTCCTGACAATGCGCCGTCAGAATACGAGGCGATTTTTGACATTGACACTTCACTTGAAGAAAAAACAGATTTTAGTGAAGCATTGAATGAAAAAAGCCGTTTGGATGATCAGCCAGACAACATATCTCAGCCCGAAAATCTTGTGGATGATCCGGTCATTAAAAACGAATCAGAATCATTTTTCAATCTCGATGATGAAAATTCACCATCCCCAAAATCATCTATTAACCAGCAGGATCCGAAAAATGAAAGCGATCCGGCAGGCACAGCTCAAACTGAAGATGCCGGAAAAGAACAACCAATAAACAAGGAAACGGATGCCAAAAAATCGGGGCTATTTTCATTCCTGAACCCCTTTGGAAGAAGTAAAAACACAAAGAAAGAAAATCTGTTTTTTAAAATCATCGATAACTCCAACAACACCGCCAAATCGGAATCTGCCTCTCGTTTTTATAGTATAATCGATGATGCGGGTGCAGGACGCCAACCGATAGATGGTGAAGAAGTAAAAACAATTATTGACGTTGTCCGGCTATCTGCACGCTCAAATCCCAAGGCATTCATCATTGGGGGCGCGATGATTCCGCTGTTATTTATCGTTTTTACCGTTGTTGATACCTTCGGACAATTCACCTCCTATGGCACCGGTATCTATGATTATTTTTTTCCTCCTGCGATCCGAATCGAGACGGTTCCAAGCGGGGCACAGGTATATTTGGATGACAAACCACTGCCAAACAAGACGCCTTTGCAGCTGGCAAAAATCGATCCCGGCGTCCATAAACTGAAACTCACTCTGCCCAAGTTTGATCCGATAACAAAATCATTTAATGTGCTGGGCAAAGGTGAATTGCACGTTACCGGTGAAAAGGAAAGACACGGAAGCATTCCGTACATTTTTAAATTTAAGGTGCAATTGGAATTATCATCGCAACCCTCCGGTGCCACTGTTTATATAGATGACATTAAAATTTCAGAAAAAGCACCGACGACAGTCCATTGGGAAATAAGTGATAAACCTATATCAATACGCATGGAAAAAGGCAATTACCCCACCGTCGCCGGCCTCATGTTCGACGCCCATAAGGATGTTGAAAGTATCAGCGATAAACGATTCTGGCGATTCCAGCGCCTCAACAAAATGAAACATCATATCGCGGTGGAAGGCGTATTCCGGAAAGAAATCAAAATAGATTCCGTGCCGTCAAGAGCGGAAATTTACGTTGATGAAGGCACGGCATCATCTGGAATAACAGGAATTAACGGGACGCTGCTTTTTACTGAAGGGGAGCACATTATTACCCTGCGCAAACCAGGCTATATCCCCCAGCGTTTTAATTTGAGCATCACTGATACTTCATCCAATTTTTTGAGAGAGAGTTTATCCCGCTATGTCACAATTTCCTCGCAGGATTTTGAAAATTATGATGAGACGGATATCAAAGCAACCGTTGTGCAGATAATCGGGCAAGGCAAGACTATTGAAATAAACAAAACTACACCCGTTCAGGTTCGGCTTTTACCGTATACTTATACAGCCGTGATTCGAAAAAATAATTATGAGGATAAAACCGTAAAAATATTTCCCAGGGATATGCACGTTGTCGCGAAAATGATTCCGACACCAACAGACGCTTCAATTACAGTTTTTGATGTCCAGACAAAACAAATAATCCCCGATGCCACTATTCTTTACAATACCCGGAGATCGCTGGACAATGCGATAAATCTCGGCACAACAGATTATGAGGGTAAAATAGTTTCACAAGTTCCGGATGGATATTTTTCGGTTTTCGCCAGCAAGGAAGGCTACCGATTAACAATGAAAGGTATTCATTTCAAAAAAGGGAAAAGAAACAGGGTCGTTCTCAGGATGAGAAAACAATATTAGAATTTTAGTCAAACATGGAATCAAGCAATAGATCGATAGTTTTTCGGATACCACAGGGTCAAAAACGGAAAAATGATAAATTCATCCTGAATTAAATTTTTTACAAATTCAATTCCTGATATTGGCCTGCGACTTCCTCTCTGAATCCCTCGATAGCCAAACCATGTCGCAAAATCCTATCATCAACCTACTCACCTGCAATATTTAGTGCGAATGTACAATAACTTTGTTTTTATTCAGAAAATAGCTTATCTTGACCGTTTGAGATTTTCGGTATTTTCGGGATTATGAGCCTGATTTCATTCATTTTTACCTCAAGAAATATTGAGATATTCTTAAATATTGATGGTATACAATTAAAATAACTGTGGAGTACTCCGGACTCCGCAACTTTAACCTCACGGAATTTTATCACAAATTGAAATATACTGTGTCCTGGGAAAATCTGACAAAAGCACGATTGCGCGAATTATCCAAAGAAAAAACCTACAGCCATGGCCGAAGCTATTTTCTCGATAATAAAGTGACGATTATTCGCCGTACCGAGCACATCATCGAGGCGCGAGTTAAGGGCGATTCCATCTATCAAGTCACCATAATGAATCGACCGGAGGGATTCGATTTTACCTGCACCTGTTCCGATGACATTTTCTGTAAACATATTGTTGCCGTTGGAATGAAAATCGACGCCAACAATAGCCTTAAAACGAATCCACCGGCCAGCCCCCAACGCGCGCAGGTACGACGCTTACCGGAATGGGAAAAATTTGTCCGCACCGTCGAGCCACCGATTACCGCTTCCATACCATTGTGGAAACCCGTCTTCAATATCGAGTTGAATAATAACCACTGGACATTTTTAGTTGAGAAGGCATTTTTGCGCAAAGACGGGCAACTCGGCAGGCGTTCGCGGCTAAAAATTAATGAAGTAGGCACCGAAAATCTCCTTTTAAATCACAAAGAACGATTCATTCTGTCTTATGTTTTCGCGCACGAAAACCACGGATTTGGCGGCATGAATATGAAATATCTCTACACAAATCATGTTGCCATTCGACACGCACTCGGCGCTGACTGCGGTTTTCTCTTTGATTTGCTCGTCGGCAGCTATTTATTTCTGGAAAAAGATGGGCATGGAGCCGTTGTTGTTCAAATCAGCGATGAGCCTGCCAAAATCATCTTTAAAACAACAATTGAAGGGCGGGATGTAGCCTGCAAACCCTATTTGCTGTGGAATAAAATTGAAGAGCCAATCGAACAGTCCCATTTTATTTTAACACAAAATCCAATTTGGATTTTAAGAGAAAGCACGCTCATAAAAGTTGAAGGGACGACCAATGCCGAGATGCTGCTGCCGTTCGTCGAAGCCCGGTTTAATTTGCGTGTTCCGCAGTCCGAATTTCCAACTTTTTTGCAACGTGTTGCCAACAATCCGGAATTCGCCAGAAATATTCAACTGGATAAAAAGCTTGAAATCCTTGAAATAAATGCGGTTCCGACAGCGAGATTGTATTTGCAGGAAACAAATAGTTCGCTTCAGGTTATTTTAAAATATGCCTATGAAAATCATGAAGTTACCTCCAATAACTATCAGGATGTCACTTTTCTCACCAGTCAGTTTAAACGGAAAATCACCAAACTTATCCGCGATCCAAATCTGGAAAAAAATTATCAGCGATTGCTGCAAAAAAGCGGCGCAACAACTTCGGATTATACAACATTTTCAATAGCGGAAGATAAAGCAATCCAGTGGCTGCATTTGGCCGCACCGGAACTGATGTCCCAGGGTTTTGAGCTGTTCGGTGAGTCTGATCTAAAAGAGTTCCGCATTCGCAGAAGCACCCCGCGAATTCGTACCGAAGTCAGTTCGGCTATTGACTGGTTTGATTTAAAAGTGAGTTTCGATTTTGATGGCATTCTCGTTTCTCTGGCAGCGTTAAAAAAAGCTGTTCGCAAAGGCGAACAATTTATAACACTTTCCGACGGCAGCACCGCGCATATTCCGGAAGACCTGCAAAGAAAATTTCACCAACTTTTTCTCCTGGGAGAAATAAATGATGATGCGATTCGACTTTCCCGTTTTCACGTAACTTTAATCGACACACTTGCGGAAACGGCAGATCAGCGCCTGGCCGATGTTGACTATTCTCACTTTATCAACAAACTCCGCCATTTTCAGGGAATTGAGCAGCATCCGGTGCTTGAGACTTTGAATGGTAAACTTCGCCCCTATCAATATGCGGGCTACAATTGGCTGATTTTTCTGCAGGATCATAAATTCGGGGGCTTTTTAGCTGATGATATGGGCCTGGGTAAAACCATACAAACGATCGCCATTTTATTACGGGAAAAGAGCCGCAATGTCAAAGAGCCCAGTTTAATTGTGGCGCCTAATTCCGTCGTGTTCAACTGGACGCACGAATTGGAAAGGTTTGCCCCTTCACTCAAAATATTCCAGCAAGTCGGGCAGAGCCGCCCTCGTTCAACGGAGGAATTTGAAAAATTTGATATCGTTTTGACAACCTACGGCACCTTGCGGCGTGACATCGCTTTTATGAAGGATTTTAAGTACAATTATGCCATTCTTGATGAATCGCAAAACATAAAAAATCCGGGATCACAAACTGCCAAAGCGGCGCGAATACTCAACGCCCGCCACAATTTGGTTCTCACAGGAACACCGATCGAAAATAATACCCTGGAATTATGGTCACAGATGTCCTTTTTAAACCCCGGTCTCCTGGGCACACTGCGCCAGTTTCAGGAAAATTTTGCCACCCCGATTGAAAAAACAGGCAGCACCGCAGCAGCAGAACTTTTGCAAAAGCTGATTTATCCATTTATTTTGCGCCGGACGAAGTCGCAGGTCGCCTCGGAATTGCCCCCCAAAACCGAATCAATTTGCTACACGAATATGACGGAATCTCAGGAAAAATTTTACAGTTATTGGAAGGATTATTATCGGGCGACAATTTTACAGGAAATAGACAAAAAAGGAATCGATAAAGCCCGGTTTACCGTGCTTGAAGGGTTAATGAAACTAAGGCAAATTGCCTGTCATCCCATGCTTGTTGAACCTGATACAAACCGTGACTCCGGGAAATTTGACGCCCTGAGTGAACAATTGGAAGAAATAGTTGCCGAGGGGCACAAAGTTCTGGTATTCTCCCAATTTGTGAAAATGCTGACCATTATGCGAAACAAACTTGATAATTTGGGAATCCAGTACAGCTACCTCGACGGCAGGACGCGCGACAGAGCCAGAAAAGTAAACGAGTTTCAATCGGATAACGAGGTCAAAGTATTTCTCATTAGCCTGCGGGCTGGTGGTGTCGGGCTCAATCTCACCGCAGCCGATTATGTGATTCACTTCGATCCCTGGTGGAATCCGGCCGTAGAAATTCAAGCAACGGACCGTGCACACCGAATCGGTCAGGACAAGCATGTCTTTGTTTATAAATATATTACCGAAGGAACCGTCGAAGAAAAAGTGCTCAAATTGCAGGAGAAAAAACGGCAACTCGTCGATCAACTTATCTCAACAGACCGGGCTTTTTTCAAGCAGCTCTCCACAGAAGATATCCACTCGCTATTTGATTAAGCGTTTATCTTCGGAGGGATTGCAATCAAGTCCCAAATTTACTCAATCTGTGACGCTAAAACTTTATCCCCTTTTTCTCACGATACTCCGCCACAATCACATCCATAACCTGCGCGGTTCTGAGCGCACTCAAGCCGGTGCTTGGGCATTTTCCGGTACCACTAAGTTCAGCGATGATACTTTCGATACAGGGTTGCTGAATGTGCGCCGGTGGTTCAAATCGAACAACATTCGTTCTATCGGAGTGTTGCAAATGAATTTCCTGATTCCCAAAAACTGAAAAACTAATTTTCCCGGAATTCCCATAAATTTCTACACGATCCTTTTCAAATCCGGGAGCAACAGAAAAGCACCACCGAGCGCTGGCCTGCAATCCACTTTCAAATGAAAAATTTGCCAGAACAGTGTCCTCAGCTGCAGACTGTTGGGATGAATTTACTGCCACTCCCTGCACATTTTTCACTGGTCCGAAGAAAAAATCCAGCAAGTCGATTTGATGCGATCCCAGATCAAAAAACAGCCCGCCGCCAGAAATTATTGGTTGCAACCGCCAGGGTAACGAATTTTTGTCCAGCTCCGGCACAGACTTGAGCATTTCCATCGAGACCAGTCGTAGTTCACCGATGGCATTCATTTCGAGCAGTTCTTTCACTTTCAGGAATACCGGCAAGCTGCGGCGGTAATATGCGACAAACAACGGGACGCCGGCATGGTGACAAGCTTCAATCATCCACTGACACTCTTTCGCTGTACGCGCCATCGGTTTCTCGACGTATACCGGTTTGCCTGCTTCCGCGGCCATAATTGTATATTGAGCGTGAGAATCCGGCGGCGTTGCAATATAGACGATATCGATTTCGGGGTGGGCAATAAGAGTCGCCGCATCTTCACAGACAAGCGGCACTGCATGCCGGGCGGCATAATCTTTTGCTTTGTCCAGGTTCCGCCGGGTGACAGCCTGCAATACCGAGCCGGGAATTTTATTCATCGCCGGGGCACTTTTTTTCTCACAAACATCGCCGCAACCAATAATTCCCCATCGAATTTTATCTTGCTGCATGCATTCTCCTGTTCGAATTTTCACCTGAAATATGCTGGGTTGCCAACACAATGATTTATGCTCATTTCTGTTCAATTATTGATTTTGAAATATAACCTGCTTTATTCATATATATTTATTAAAATATTATTAACCTATTGATAATTCGATCTTTGAGATAAAACGTTCAGAAAAAATAGATTTTCTATAAAAATTATCTCTCACAAAGCCACAGAGCCCACAAAATTAAGTTTTAAGTATTTAAATATTTTGTTTGCGGACTTAGTGCCTTTGTGTGAGAATTATTCAGGCTAAAAAGGAAAATCTGAAAGAAAAAATAAAAAAGCCAGTCTTGCAATTTTAAAAATTGAAGCCTGGCTCGCATTCAGAAAAAGTGTGTATTTGAAATTATGCCGGTGAATCCTTATCATTCTCTCTATTTCCCCAGAAATAATAATAGGCGATAAGCCCGAAACCGGCGAGAATGAACATAAATGAAACCGTCATTTCATCCTGCATCCCACGCGGAAAAAACATCGCGACGATAAAGGCCACACCAACGCCAACAAATATCAGTCCCCACTTCATCGAACTGGACGCATTGGATTTACGTGAAATATTCTTCAATAGCTCATTCAGATTTCCAATATTGTCACCACGGTTGATGAGCGTGCGCATCGTTTTGTGCTCGATGGCCGTTTTGAGCAGAAAACCGACGACAATAAAAAGTGTAATCGGTATTAATATTTCCATATTTTGCATTTAACAACTCCTTTTAGTAGATGGATAATTGACTTTCTGCCCCCATTTGACAGGTATCTCTTGTTTTTGTTGCAGATTTTGAGGAAAATTATTGGCGCAACTTTTTTCACACTAACCGGTCAAATAAGCAGATGATTGATGAGAGAGAAAAATACCGCACAATAATCGGGCGAATTTTGCAGGGAGAGACCCAACTTTTTCTGATTATTGTGGATGATCATAAAAAACTGGTATCGCGGATGGTTTGGAAAATGGTTTACAAATCCGCCGAGCGTGAGGATATCTGTCAGGATATATTTTTAAAAGTCTATAAAAATCTGGCAAAATTCAAATTTGAATGTAAACTTTCGACGTGGATTGCCCAAATTGCTTACAATTCCAGCCTGAATTTTATCGACAAAAAACGCGTTGATTTGTATGATGATTTCCACACAACACATGCGGGCATCCAATCCTTAAACGATTCCGGAAAGGACGCGTCGCAATTTATCGAAGAGGAAGATACCTCGAGACGGCTGCAACTTGAAATGGATAAACTTCCGGTCAATTTTCGAACTGCACTGGCCCTGTTTCATCTTGAAGAAATGAAATATGAAGAAATTAGTGAAATTATGGGATTGCCTATTGGTACAGTAAAAAGTCACATATTTCGTGGTAGAAAAATATTAAAAGAAATTTTGGAAAAAAAATACAAGCGGGAAGAGCTATGGCTATAGAAAATAACGATGAACAGATTCAAAGATGGCTCGAGGCCGAGTTTTCTGGTTGTAATTCGAAATCCAGTACCAGAGAATCCGGTGAAAACAATGCGTTGAAAAAACAATACCGCGCACTTTTTCAAATGCTGAATGAAGAAAAATCTCCGGATCTTTCCGGGAATTTTAATGCGCAAATTATGCAAAAAATTGAACTGTATCAGGAAAAGAAATCGCGATTTCGATTGATCGCCTCCTTCCTTTTAAGCTTTGCCGTGGTGATTCCATCATTTTGGTATTTCATCAAACAGCCTGTTTTAAATAATTGGCAGGCTTTCCTAATCGATAAAGTTTCATCGGTGTTTGGCACTTTTAACCAGGACTATTTCGGCATTATCAATCAAACATTTGCAGGTTTAAATGTCAGCGTGCCAGCGTTATTGTTAGCGGGTTTTGCCATAATAGCGGTGATAGTTTTCGATGAGCTGATTTTTCAGAAGAAAAAACGAATTATTGATTCCACGCACTTGCTCAGCCTGTGAGCTTCGTCGCACCCGTCAGCTATTTTGAAATTGCCGTAATTGTTCCACTAATTTTTTCATATCTTCCGGCATATCTACTTCAAAAGTGACTTCCTTTTTCAGTACAGGATGCGAAAAACTTAAACGAAACGCATGCAATGCTTGTCTGGGAAAATCTTTCAACAACTTGGTGCAGAAAACAACCCGTTCCTGACTCAATCCAGTCAGACCGCGGCGGCGTCCGCCATAAGTTGGGTCACCAAAAACCGGGTGGCCGATGGAAGCCGTGTGCACGCGAATTTGGTGCGTGCGGCCTGTTTCAAGTTTAAAATCACATAAACCGGCCAGATTTCCAAAATGTTCGACAAGGGTCATGTGTGTTACAGCCCATTTGCCTTCGCCCTCATTTACAGTCATTTTTTTCCGGTCCCGAAGATTGCGTGAAATGAAGCTTTCGATCGTCTGCGTTATTTTTTCAGGAATCCCCCAAACCACGGCCTTGTAAATTCTCCCGGCCGTTTTATCAGCAAACTGTCTGGACAATGCTGCATGTACAATATCATTTTTAGCCACGACCATCAACCCGGAAGTATCTTTATCCAGTCGATGCACGATGCCGGGCCTGCTCTCGCCGCTGAGCGTGGATAGATTATTTTGGTAGTGATGAACCAGTGCATTCACCAAAGTTCCAGACCAGTTGCCAACAGCCGGATGCACAACCATTCCGGCTGGTTTATTAATAACAATCAGGGATTCGTCTTCGTGAATTATGTCGAGATAAATTTCTTCAGGCAGGATATCTGGCTGCGGTCGTTCTTCAAGAATGACCTTAATCTGATCACCAGGAGCTATTTTCTCACTGGCTTTCATCGGCCGGTTTTCTTTGAGAATATTATTTTTTTGGATAAGAATTTTGATGTAGGAGCGACTAACATCAGGCAATCTCTCTGCCAAATATTTGTCGACGCGCACACTCTCTTGCCCGGCTGGAACCAGAATTTCTATTTCAGGGTTTGGGTTATCACTCATAAATCTGGACTAATTATCAGACTGCCAAATATCACGTTCTTCACTTTCCTGCTGGTCATTAGACCGATACAATATGTGTGAATTATCCTTTTGTGATTCATCTTTTTCGAATAAAACCAGAAAAATGAGCACAACCATGCCAATAGAAACACCAGCATCCGCTATATTAAATACTGGAAAACGGGTCGTACCAAATCCAAAATCTAGAAAATCGACTACACGCCCGTAGGCGAAACGGTCGATTAAATTACCGATGGCACCTCCGAGGACAAAAGCCAGCGCCAGGCGGGATAAAAGGCGTTCGTGGCGCATACGGTAAAGAATCACAAGAATGGCAATACTTGCGACGGTGGAGAACAGCGTAAAAAACCAGGGCCCGGCAATCTGAATACCAAATGCCATACCCGGATTTTCAATATAAGTAAATCGAAAAAAATCTCCGGTAATTTTAATGCTTTCATAGAGGACAAAATTTGCTTTTATCGCAAATTTTGTTGCTTGATCAAGTATTATCACCAGCAGTGTTGCAAATAAAACACGCAAATAAGTGTTCCTGAATTTTAAATTCTTTCCTGTTTTGATTTACACTCGATGCAAAGCGTGGCGTGTGGAACGGCTTTCAGCCGCTCCGGATTAATCATTTTCCCACACCCCCGGCACATACCGTAGGTTTTCTCTTTAATCCGTTCCAGCGCTCGATCAAGGTAATCCAAAAGTTTGCCTTCCCGGCCGGCGAAAAAATACTTTTTTTCACGTTCCATATTATCGGTCCCCTGGTCCGCCATATGGAAGGAATACGGTGTATGATCCTCTACACCTTTATTGCCGGATAAACCGGGTTCTCGCAAATGTCCCAGTTCCTTGAGAAGTTCAGTCTTCTTTTCGTTAATCAAACTTTCAAAGTAACCTAAGTCTTCCTTGGACATAGCCATAGGACCCACTCCTTTTTTAAGATCCAGACTCCACCAGTAAAACACTCAACCGGCTTTAACACTACACATCTGTAAAACCTGCTCCAATTTATTCGCGCAAACAAATATTTCGAAAATTGAAAGCTATTTTACTTTTTTTATTGCCAGGGTAAATTCCTTACCCTCAATTTTCCATTTTTTTGTTACATCAAATCCGTCCGATTCAGCAACGATGGCCTCAGACAATGTCTCTGCCTGAATGTAATCTTTCTGGGCCAAAAGTGCCAATCCTATTTCATCATCCGCATTGTCATATCCAATGATAATGCGATCTATAACTTCGTAGCCTGCCTCTTTTCGCATATTTTGAATACGATTGACAACCTCTCTTGCGTACCCCTCAGAGATAAGATCCGGGGTCAAAGTTGTATCGAGTGCGACGGGATAAGTGCCATCCATGGTTGCAACCAACCCAGCGGCACCGACCGCGAATATGCGCACATCATCTTTCTCGATCGAACCGGTAATTCCGTTCGAAGAAACGTTTAATTCCCCCTTGATTTCCAGTTCAAGAACCGATTCGTTCGGTAAATCTCGAATTAATTCTGCAATTTTATTGACATTTTTCCCGAATTTTGGGCCTAATTTTTTAAAATTCGGTTCCGCTTTTTTTGACATCAACTCACTGGCATCGGCCGCGTAAGAAATATTTTTAATGTTCAGTTCTTCCTGAATGAGTGCCAACATTTCATCGAGTTGCTTTTGCTGATCTTGCGTTTTGGTCACAACGATGAGCCGTGGAAGCGGCTGTCGAACTTTCACACCTGCTTCATTGCGTAAAGCCCGCCCAGAGAAAACGACATCACGGACAAGTTCCATCCGATTTTCCAACGCTTCATCCCGATAGTGATGTGCTGGCCGGGATGGTTCAGGATAAGTTTCCAAATGCACACTTTCCAATGCGTTTTTTGTGCCTTTATTGAGATTTTTGTAAACTTCTTCACTGATAAATGGGGCAACGGGAGCGATCAGTTTCGCGACTGTTTGCAGAACTTCAAACAAAGTCTGATATGCTGCCAATTTATCTTCGCCAACTTCAGATTTCCAGAAGCGGCGGCGATTGCGACGAACATACCAGTTCGAGACGTCATCGACCAGAAAATCACTGATCATGCGCACAAGTTTTGTAATATCATACCTTTTAAAATAACCGTCAACTTGCAGAACAAGCCGGTTCATTCGGCTGATTATCCAACGGTCAATTTCAGGTCGTGATTCAATGGCTACTACCGTTCCCGAATCATATGAAAAATTATCGATATTTGCATACATGGCAAAGAAATTATATGTATTTAGCAGAGTACCAAAAAATTTGCGTACCACTTCGGCGATGCCTTCTTCATCAAATCGAGTCGGCAGCCAGGGTGGGCTCACGGCCATTAAATACCAGCGTGCCGCATCGGCACCATATTTTTCTATTATTTTGAATGGATCAACACTGTTGCTTTTACTCTTTGACATTTTCTGACCCTTTTTATCAAGGATCATTTCCAATGAAATGCATGACTTGAAGCTCGGTTTATCGAAAAGCAAGGTCGAAATTGCCAACAGGGAATAGAACCAGCCCCGGGTCTGATCAACGCCTTCGCTGATAAAATCTGCCGGGAATTTATTTTCGAATTTCTCTTTGTTTTCAAAAGGATAATGCCATTGGGCTATCGGCATGCTGCCGGAGTCAAACCAAACGTCGATCACTTCCGGTTCGCGATGCATTTTTCCTTCACATTTGGGGCAATCAAAAATTAAATTATCAACGTAGGGTTTGTGTAAATCTTTTATTTCAAGGACACTCGCCCTCTCTTTCAGTTGCTCAACGCTGCCGACACATTCGGTTTCGCCGCATTCTTCGCATTTCCAAATCGGCAGCGGCGTACCCCAAAATCTCTCGCGCGATAATGACCAGTCGATATTGTTGCGCAACCATTCACCAAATCGCTTCTCTCCCACTTCCGGCGGAAACCAGTCGATGCCTGCATTCAGTTCCAGCATTCTTTCTTTAAGTTTAGAGGTGCTGATATACCAGGATTTATAGGAATAATAAATCAGAGGCGTGCTGCAGCGCCAACAGTGGGGATAGGAATGCGTGTGCGTTTCGGCTTTTAACAGGGTGCCAGATTCGTCCATATCTTTGGTGATATGTTGATCGGCATCCTTAAAAAACTGCCCGGCATATGGAGGGACACTATCATCAAAGGTGCCGTCTTTTGCAATTGGATTTAAGTGCGGCAGATCGTATTTTTTCCCCATTTGGTTATCATCTTCACCAAAAGCAGGAGCAATGTGCACGATACCGGTTCCATCATCGGCAGTGACAAAATCAGCCGCGACTGTATAAAAAGCATCTTTTTCTGTTGGCAGAAAATCGAAAATTCTTTTATAGCGCTGCCCGGCCAATTGCGTCCCGGTGTACGTTTGCCGGATTTTATATTCACCATTCAAGCAATCCAATCGACTTTTCGCCAGTATCAATTTTTCACCTTCAAACTCAACTAAAACATATTCGAGATTTGGGTGCAATGCCAGCGCCACGTTGGAAATGAGCGTCCATGGTGTGGTGGTCCAAACAAGAAAAGATGTTTTGGGATCATCGAGCAGTGGCATGCGTACGAATACCGATGGATCGTCGATGTCTTTATAGCCTTGTGCAACCTCGTGACCGGAAAGCGGCGTTTCGCAGCGTGGGCAATAAGGAATAATTTTATGTCCCTCGTAGATCAGTCCTTTATCCCAGAGCTGAGATAATATCCACCAAACAGACTCTATGTAATTGTTTTCATAGGTTATATACGGATCATCAAGGTCGATCCAATAGGCGATCCGCCGGGTGAGTTCATCCCATTCTTTTTTATATTTCCACACCGATTCGTGGCATTTTTCGTTGAATTTCTCAACACCGTAGGCTGCAATATCATCTTTCTTTTCGATGCCGAGCAGTTTCTCGACTTCAATTTCAACCGGCAATCCATGCGTATCCCAACCAGCTTTACGCTCAACACGGTAGTTTTTCTCGATCATAAGACGGCATACGAGATCTTTGACTGTCCTGGCTAAAACATGATGAATTCCCGGACGG
>QQUE01000015.1 GCA_008501765.1 Calditrichota bacterium | reverse complement strand
TGAGGTCACACCTCTTCCCATTCCGAACAGAGAAGTTAAGCTCACCAGCGCCGATGGTACTGCCTTGGAGACGAGGTGGGAGAGTAGGACACTGCCGGATATCTCTATAAAAAAGGGCTCTTGCCATAAACAAGAGCCCTTTTTGCGTTTCAGAATAAAGCCCCCCAAAACAAACTTCAATTCGTGAAAAAATCAAATATGTTGCCTAAAGAATTGATTCAGTTAATCCGGGTATAGTGGCAAAGACAAATTCACTTGGAAAAGCAAAAATAAATTTTAAATTTGGTAGCTGTATACAGGAATAATGCTCTTTGGATATTTTAATTATCATAGTTAAAACCACAGAAATCGGTTTAAAGAAATCGATAAAAATGGGTGGTGATACAACGGATTAATCGAAAACAATAAAATTAGTGATAACAAATCTGCCTGAATAAAAGAAAGTCCATAATCCGTTTTCTTAGAGTAGTTTAAAAGTTTTGGTTTAATGTAGAGTTATATTAAAAACGATCCACTTTTTGGGTGAAACAGAAATCAGATTTCAAAAGTATCTACAATAAACACACCTAATGCTAATACTTTTCTCAAAGTGAAAAATAATAAATTATATTTTTCTGGTTCATAAAAGCATTATTCTCGGGCAGATAAAACCGATTCGGTAAAAGGAATTATTATGACATTTAAATTGGAGAATAAGCTACCACATGTAAATCAATTGCTAAACGTATTTTTTGCGGTTATCTTATTTGATATTCTTTCTGATATAGGTTTGAAAGTAGTTAATTTAACCTATTATCAACTCGCTGTTTCTTGTGTTCTTAGTTTTTTTGTTGTTTTTGCATGGTGGCGCCAAAACGATATTTATTTGAGCACAACATTTAGAAATTTTAATTACATAATTTATGCGGTACTCAGAATTGTCCCTGTCATTATCCTGGTAAATTTAAAGGATACCCTGGTTTCGGGAAATGAAAGTGTGTTGTTGACATTTGTTATTTCAAGTGCTTTTCTTTGCATTGTCTCTATTTGGCAGTTTAGCATTTTGTTGAAGCCAACTTACGGCAAAGTTCGTGTCTTTCTGAAAAGAGAAATTTGGACTGACGCATTAATTTTACTCGCCGTTGGTATATTATTTTTACCAACAGTTTTAAATTTAGGCATCATTTCAGTTGGGAATAGCTTTGTTATCTTTTTGGCAGTTTTATTTTTAGTCAGAATAATTGCCCGCATGTTGACGCCATGGAAAGATCCAGCTCCACCACACCGAGGTGGAAAGAGCCGGAGTGATTACACGCGAAGCGGCACACGGAGCACGCATACACGCCGGCCATCGGCAAATCGCCCGGGCGGTTCAGATTCCTCAACAAGGAGACCACCACGCCCTGGAAATAGACCGGAATCGAGCACGGATCGCCCCAAAAGGCCAACTCGTGATTCTGAATCAAGTACGCCACGAGCTAAAAGACCCATACAAGAATCAGCGCCAAAACCGAGAAGGAAACCAGCACCAAGGCCGAAACAATCGCGTACACCAGCATCGACAGGAACTCGAACTGCTGCCCCGCAAGAAAAGAAAATTGAAAAAACAGCTCCATCCCCTGTTGTTGAAAAAACACCTCGAAAATCACCTGCGAAAAAGTCTGTCAAACCAGCAGTGGCAGTTGATGAAGTTGTTGCAAGCGATGTGCAGCAGGTAAAAGAGACGAAAAAACCTGTAAAAAGAGAAGTTATTAAAAAAGATAAACCCGAAGTCGTGCAGGAACCAGAAGTTCGGGTGGACGACTTCGGCAAACGAAACGTCAAAAAGAAAAGACCGCAGTTCACTGAAGAACATTCGGGGAATGAGAGCGAAACTTTACAAAACAAACCAGCTGAACCTGCAGGTGAAAATCAACTGGTATTTGGACGGACGCCAAAGAAAAAAACTCGCTAGATTAGCACTGGAGTTGATTTAACCCTTGTAATAATTCGATTATTATTGTTACATTCATTTAAATATTGAGTAGTGCTCATCTCGATATTTGAACGAATGTAACAATAGGCATGTCGTTTTCTTATGAGGGTTTTTTTGTTCCCGTATTGAAATCGGTAAATTTATTTATTCTAAATCGATTGACATCAACCGTGGGGCGGTGGGAAAAATGACTTCAGACCAATTTACTATCGCGAAGAATAAAGAACAGCGCTTAATTGAAAGATTGCTGAAAAAAGTTCACGCAACCTATGGTAAAGATCCATTTATAATAATCGCTGAGAATGGATTATCTGTATCATTAGGCGCATCTGATGATTTTTTGCAATGTAATGAGTGGTCATTTAGCCGATTTTTACCGGAGAATTCGACTATTGAAATTAATCGAAGACAGTTGGATTATTTCTGGAACGAGATGTATCCCGGCTGTCCGCAAGATTTAAAATATAGATATGCCTGCTGGCGAGAACTGTGGCATTTTTGGATATATCAACGCTTTGCCTCAGTTCATTCTTTGTTACAGCACCAGGGGAATCTCTACATCGCATCGTTTATTAATCAACCCAAAGCCTGTCAAAATTATTTTTCCCACTATCTTGCCGGAATAGCGACCGGTCTAATTAGTCGCCCTGCCCAGGAACCAACTTTTCGCCACGCTGGCAACCCACTGGTTTAAGCTGATCATTCATTCAATCCTCAATTAGATATACCCAGTCAATTATTATTTTGATTTGTTCCATGCTAATCCATCAATTTTAAATTTTGCAGAATGCATTTTTTTTCGGGTGGGTAGAATTGTTTGCTATAAAATTGTGATTTTATTGGGTTACCTGCTTATAAAGTTGGAAAATCGATTGCAATACAGAAACTATCCAAAAGGGCCAATCAGCTGGCTTTATTCATAAATGCACGGGCTATTTTGAATTGTTTATGAGCAACCGGATTTAGAATAATTCCAATTGTTCTGGATTTATTGATTTGCGAATTTCGATTAAATCGGGGTAGGTTTTGATCAGGGAATCGGGGAGATCAAGTTTCTCATTTTTAAGTAAATACATAAACTCAAACGCATTGCGTACCGCCTGCCCCTTAAAATGATTATTAAACACAACATAAACAGTTTCGGATTGCGCATCGGCCGTTTTAACAGCTTTGAGAAATGTTTGTAGTTCGCTCTTTGTATAAGTGTAATTATAGCGATCATCACGGCCCGCATTTTCATTAAACCACATTTCCTTATTGCGGCCGTGAAAGCGAAAATAGCCTGTGGGTGATGTAGCAATTTCAGTGAAACCAATACCTTTGCCAACAACTGGCTGGTCGATGTTTACAAAGCCGGCATCCATCTCTTTAAGCAGATCAAAAGTCTGTGCCACATTCCAGGACGCGTGTCGCAACTCAACGACAAGCGGATACATTTTAAATATAGTGAGAATGCGGAAGAGCCAGGAACGCTCATCCAATTTGTTCTGGAACGACTGTGGAAACTGTATCAAAATGGCGCCGAGCAATCCGGCATCGAAAAGTATGTCGAAGGCTTTTTGTACGGACTCAATATCTTTGTTGGTGTATGTGCTGCGTTCAAGAATGAATTTTTGCCATAATTTTGCGGTGAAACGAAAATCTTTATTTCCGGCAACGCGGGAGCACCAGGTTTGGGCTGCATCTGTACTCGGGGGGTGATAATAGGATGAGTTGATTTCTACAAAGTTGAAGTACTGGGCAATGAAAACAAGCTGGTCAATTCTTTGATTTGCTTTGGCTGGATAAAAAGTGCCGCGCCAATCCGGATAGGACCAACCTGCAGGACCAACGTAGATTTTTTTGCTGTTTTGTCTGCTCTTATCCATTTACAATCGATGAACCAAGGATTTTCAGTTTAATATCGGCCGATTATTTTTTGTGGAATCTAAAAAATCAAAGTTTAAGTAACTTTCACTAAATCTATAAAATATTTATTGATCAACAAGATTTAAATTTCGAAACGAAATCCTGAAAATAAAAAAGCCATCACAATAATAGGATGGCTTTTCATCAGTTTTGAACTGGAATTATGAATTTTTCACCAGTAAATAGATGCCGAAAAGGATGAGCAACACCGGCACAAACTGCAGAAGAATAAGTAATGGAGCCAGGATCAATCCAGCCAGACCTGCAAATAACCCGAGCGGGATCACCAATAAACTGAAAAAGAGGCAAGCCAGAACTAGTCCCAGAATTTTGAAGGGCAAGGCAATCGCAAAAATCGTTACATTGAAGATGACCGCAATAAGTTTCAAGGCGATCCAGGCAAAGAAAAAAAGAACAAATAATCCGAGCAGTTCCATGTTACCTCCCAGGTTTTAAGTTCTTTTTTGCTACGCTTGTTGTTTTAAAAAAGTTTCAACAACATGCAGAAGCGGAGGAATTCCCAATATTTTCCTTTGGAGCGTCACTGCAATCAAAGGGGCCATAATGTGTGCTCGTGTCACCAATGATGCTAAAATGTGAACCAAAACGCGTGTCGGCGAGCATTGACGCCGTGTTGCCGCATACGGGGTAAGCCTTACCAGTTTCAAAAATGTGATGGTCATCGAGAAAAAAACTGTGTGGTGCTTCCGGAATCGTGCCCCTGTAAATGGCAATCTGCCCATAGTCTTCACAAATATCTTCCAACTTTTCAAGTTTAAAAGCGCGAACTGTTTGCGAATAAAAATCTATCATGCCTGCTTTTTGTTCCAGGTCTGGGCTGTTCAATTCAATTCGCCGGGAAGAAACGGTTCGCGTATCCGTAAAACAGATTTTTTGCATCAGCCGGCGAAAGTCCTCCGTGTACAAAGCGCCACTTAAACATTCACCGTAAAGAATCGGATCGGTGCGGAGTGCTTCCGGAATTCGGCGGCCGGAAAACACATCCGAAAAATAGAGCTCCCCACCTGGTTTTAAAACGCGATATATTTCTGAAAATACCCGTTCTTTGTCTGGGGATAAATTGATGACACAATTTGAAATGACAAGATCGATAGAGTTTGGCGCCAAGTCCAGCTCATCCAGCCGCTCAATAAATCCTTTTTTGAATTCAATATTTGATTTAGAGAATCCAAAACGCTGCCGTTGGTTTTCTTTGTGCCGGTTCGCGACTTCCAATTGCTCGTCCGTCATGTCGACGCCGATGACAAAACCTTTTTCACCTACGAGTTGCGCAGCCAGATAAGCATCTCTCCCGGTCCCACAGCCCAAATCGAGTACCGTGAGTCCGGCTAAATTTTCCGGAATTGGAGATCCGCAACCATAGAATTTATTCAAAATTTCGTCATCGATATTAGCCAAGGCTTTTTTGTGATGCTCAGGAATGGAATCATTTGTACAGCATGCGCTCGTTTTTAAATCATTTGTTGAATCGAGTGTTTGGCCATAATATTCTTTGACTTCAGTATATGTTGCTGTTTCATTTTTCATCTTTTTATTTCCAATTCGATTAAAATTTAGGCTGTTTCTCCGCCGCAACTGCTACCTGCACCCGCCGTACAGCCAAAACAATGGGAAGCGAAAAATATTTTTCTCGTCAGCAAGTCATCATAATTAAAATTAAAAACGGTGCTTAATTTGCCGTTCTTGACTTGCATATCGAGCATTTGATTAAAATCACAATCGAAAATTCGGCCGTCATAACTGACGCTGATCAGGAAACGGCACATAATGCCTTCGGCTGCGCTGGGATTAAAAGCGGTGACTAATTTATCAAGATATTCTTCGTAGCCGCCGCGCCGCTTCAATTGGTCCTTAAAACGGTGGATTGGCATGTTGGTTATAACGAAGAGATTGTTAAACTGGATTCCAAAATTTTGCAGCAGTTCTTTCTTGAAATCCTTCTCCAATGTTGCCTGATCCGCAGGTAAAAAAGCCCCGGCAGGATTGTACACCAGATTGAGCTGCAGCCCTGTTCCTTCTTCTCCGTAACCCTGGGCATTCAATAATTTCAAGCTATCGATGCTTTTATTAAAAACACCGCGTCCGCGTTGTTTGTCAGTAAAATATTCCTGATAATATGGAAGGGATGAAATGACCTCCACTTGATGTTCAGCGTAAAATTCCGGCAAATAGGCTTTGCTTTCTCCAGTCACCGGGTTGCCGTCAAACGTGACGGTTAAATTGTGGCGCGACATCACGTGTTTATTTAATTTCTTCGCTTCCCGCACAAGATAATCAAAGTGTGGGTTCAGTTCGGGGGCGCCTCCGGTTATATCCACATTTTTTATCTCATCATATTCGGCCAAAATTTCGAGGCAGCGATCAATTGTGCGTAAATCCATGTGTTCTGTCCTTTTGGGAGAGGCATCCACATGGCAGTGCAGGCAGGCCTGGTTGCAAAGTTTGGTCACATTGAGCTGCAAAGTTTCAATTGATCTGGGATTTGTGGCAATTTGACTCTCGGAGAGAATTTTGCCAAAGTTATATTTACGATCATCTTCATGGGAATTGGTAGCCTTATTTATTAGCTCCAACGTGGCGTTGCTCATTCAAATCTCCTTAAATAGCTCGCTAATTAAGCCCCGACTTTATCGAGAACATTGTTCATTTGCACACCGTGCACAAGTGTAATACCGGCATCCATTGCAGCGGCAACGTGCACGGCTTCTGTCATTTGATCGGGATTGGCGCCCGCTTCCAGGCAGCCTGTTGTGTATGCATCAATACAATATGGACAGCGTTTGGCGTGCGCGACGGCTAAAGCGATGAGCGCTTTTTCACGCTTTGTCAGCGCCCCGTCTTCTCCGACAACTTTGTTGTAATAGGAAAAAAACTTGTTCATGAGCTCTTTCCGAAAGCGACCAACATCTGCAAATTTTTTAAGATCATCAGATTCGTAGTAATGCATTGCTAATTCCCTTCCATTTGGATTTTCTATTTAATATCTGAGATCAATGATAACAAATGCATACCTCTAAAGCAATTGGATAAGAGCCCCAAATCGCACGTTCTTTGTTTCGCGCTTAATAACAGATCGATTAAGTGAAATAATCCCTTAGATTCTAAAAAAATACGCCAGTTATTAGTAGTGGAAGAGTTGGTAGTATTTTGGAATAGTCGGGATTTAACTTGAAAGGGGCTTAATTCCGCGTGATTTCAAGCATTAAAATCAGTTGATCTTCTATTTTGATGTTCTCGCAATTTCAATCGGTCTAATACATTTTTAAGAATATTATTTTGTGTGCGATTGATGAAAATAGTGAATTTGTGTTTTGCTAAATTATTTGGAATCTGATTATTTCTATGTTAGGGCAGACTCATTTAAAAATTAAAACGGAGCGAATCTTTTAATCTCTTTGGAAAACTAAAAAAATATTTATTTTGAGATAGCAGAATTGCGACAATTTTTGTTGGAGTCTATCAGTCTGGACTCTTTGCGAACCATAAGATTTGCCTATTTAAACCAGGCTTGGAATCAGAATGGAATCAATACTTGAAAGCTACTTGAGCTGCCTATGATATCGAACAGAATTAAAGAAGTAACATTTTTTCGAGCGTTTTTACCCATCCTGTTTTTGCTTTCCTTACTTGTTTATGGATTGATTTTGCGGCCACACGTTTTTGACCAACCGGCCTTCCCGTTAGAAATAGTGTTCATTTTTGCCGCAGCCCTGGCAATTGCAGAATTGTTTTGGCTGGGATTTTCGTGGAATGCCATCCAACAATCCATAATTAAAAAGCTCGCGAAAGCCATTCCGGCGTTTTTTATTCTTTTTACGATTGGGCTTATCATTTCAAGCTGGATGATTTGTGGAACGATTCCAATGCTGGTTTATTACGGGATCAAAATAATAAATCCTGCTTTTTTATACGTATTGGCGTTTCTCGTTCCCGTCGTTTTTTCCTCGTTGACCGGCACTTCCTGGGGATCAGTGGGGACCATTGGCGTCGTGATTATTGGCATTGCCGGTGCGGTTGGCGCACATTTGGGCATCACGGCCGGAGCGATAATTGGCGGCGCCTATTTCGGTGATAAAATGTCACCACTTTCGGATACAACCAATGTCGCTGCTCTCGCTACCGATGTCGATCTTTTTGATCATATTCAGTCGATGATGGTAACGACTCTGCCTTCGGCAATAGTGGCAGCTCTTCTGTTTTTTCTCCTTGGATTTATTTACCAGCCGGCAGGTAGCGCGATAAATCCGTCTTCGACGCCGCTTTTTTTGCAGTCCATTGAATCTATTTTTAGTTTTAATCCTTTGTTACTTTTGCCGCCTGCTATCGTTCTTTATGGCTCAATTAAAAAGAAACCACCCATTCCGACGCTGATAACTTCGGTGCTGGCTGCCGCTTTTTTAACACTAATTATTCAAAAATTCACAATGGGGAATGTTGTTCAATCTTTGTACAAAGGATTTAATACTGAGATGGTTATCTGGGCTGGGCCAATTCCGGAAACAGTATCTGTCCTGACAAATCGTGGTGGGCTTTACGAGCTCAACGAGGCCATCACAATCTCGTTTATGATTTTTGTCTATATCGGCGCCATTGATCACATAAATGCGATGCCCATCGTCGTGCACCGCTTGTTCTTTTTTGCTAAATCCCGTGCAAGTACAATTCTCTCAACTCTGGTTGCAACCGCAATTACCAATTCCATGACGTCCAACCAGTACGCAACCAGTTTTGTTGTTGGTGATGCGTTTAAATCAAAATACGACGAATTGAAAATCCCACGCAAAGTTCTTTCGCGTTCATTGGAAGATACCGGAACGATGCTGGAGAGCGTCGTTCCCTGGACGACAACATCCGTTTTTATGGTGGCAACATTGGGCGTCCCCTATCAGGAATATTGGCATTGGCAGCTATTGTCGCTGATAAATTTCATCGTTGCACCGAGCCTCGCAATTTTAGGAATTGGTTGTTTTTACCACGAGATCGATAAAATTGAAGAAGATGATTGTTAGAAATATTAATTGAAAGTGCCCCACAAGGGGGCAGGCTACAAATTCAATTTTAATTGTAAACCGTAGGCCAGGCCCTTGTGGCCTGATATTCTCAATTGAAATATCTCATCACACTTCGTGATGGCAGCTATCATCGTTGATAAATTTCATCGTTGCTGAAATTGCCCCACAAGGGGCAGGATACAAGTTCAATTTTAATTTTAAACCGTAGGCCAGGCCCTTGTGGCCTGATACTGATATTCTCGATTGAAATATCTCATCACGCTTTGTGATGGCAACTATCATCGCTGATAAATTTTATCGTTGCACTGAAATTGCCCCAGAAGGGGGCAGGCTACAAGGTAAATTTTAATTGTAAACCGTAGGCCAGGCCTTTGTGGCCTGATATTCTCAATTTGAGATCTCTGGCCAAATTTTAAAAAGGCACGTGTTATAAAATTATTTCTCACTAAATAATATAAAGGAAATCAGAAATGGCTTCGGACCATCAATTAGAAACCCAACTGATGCATTTTGCTGAAGACAGGGAAAAATACCACGGTGCGGTGGTGCCACCAATTTTTCAAAATTCCCTTTTTACTTTTGAAAACTGGGAGGCAATTGACAAGGCGTTTGAAGACCGGACCAATAATTGTATTTATACCCGCGGTAAAAATCCTTCTGTGAGCCTGGTAGAAGAGAAAATCGCACTCCTTGCCGGGGGCGAACGGGCGAAATTATTCGGCTCGGGAATGGCCGCCATTTCTGCTGCAATCCTGCATTTCCTTAAGCCAGGGGATCACGTAATCACCATAAAAAATATTTACGGGCCGACCAATAATCTTTTGAATACATATCTGCGAAAAAAGATGAATATTGAGACAACTTATATCGACGGTGGCGAGGCTACAGAATTTGAGAGTGCAATTCAGAAAAATACACGCCTGATTTATCTGGAGAGCCCATCGTCGGCTGTCTTCCGTTTGCAGGATATTGCTGCTGTGGCCCGGTTTTCGCGTGAAAAAGGCATCAAAACGATCATCGATAATACCTGGGCGACACCAATATTTCAGAAACCGCTGGCAATGGGCGTTGATCTCGAAGTGCACTCCTGCTCTAAATATCTTGGTGGCCACAGTGACGTTGTCGCCGGTGTAGTGATTGGATCGGAAAAAGATATCATTGAAATTTCGGTCAATGAATTCGAACTTCTCGGTGGCAAGATGGCGCCATTTGAGGCGTGGCTGATTTTGCGAAGCCTGCGGACTTTGCCCATTCGCATGCTCAAACATCAGGAAAATGCGATGAATGTGGCCGCTTTTTTAGAAAGTCATTCTAAAATAAGAAAAGTAAATTACCCGGGATTGGCTGATTTTGCTCAAAAAAAACTTGCAGAAAAGCAAATGACAGGATTTAGTGGGTTGTTGAGTTTTGAACTGGCCACTCGCGATGTGCAACAGATTAAAAACTTTTTTAACGCATTGCAGATTTTCCAGATTGGTGTGAGTTGGGGGGGACACGAAAGCCTGATTTATGCTCCGGCAATCAGCTATTTAAAAGAACTGCCGGCCGATCAGTTTAAAAACCTGGGGATTTCGGTCGGAGATATGCGTATTTCAGTTGGCCTCGAAAATAGCGACGATTTAATAAATGATTTAGAACAGGCTTTGGCTCAGTTAGGCTAATAAATGGAATTTGAGAAAAGGTTAAATATGAGTTGTCAAAATTGTTCAGATTTTAGTTCAGAAAACAAATCTACGGGATTGCCAAGCATTTTTAATGATGTTCTTGGGCCGGTAATGCGCGGCCCTTCGAGTTCACATTGTGCCGCTTCGGTGCGCATCGGCAGGATGGCCAGAGACCTGATGGGTGGCAAATTGACTGATGTCCTGATAGAATTTCACCCCGATGGCTCGTTGGCCACCACACATGAAAGTCAGGGCTCTGACATGGGACTCTTTGGTGGACTTCTCGGCTGGGATGCCGCAGACGAACGCTTGGTTGATTCAGCCACCGCGATCAAGCGCGCAGGCATAAATGTTGAAATTAAGATCTCACAATTTGAAGCAGACCATCCAAATACCTATAAATTAACCCTGAAAAATCAACGAGAAACACACGAGATGATCGCACTTTCCACGGGCGGCGGCATCATCGAAGTCATCAAAATTGATGGCGTCGAGGTTTCGATGGCGGGTGATTATTTTGAAACATTGCTCTATCTAAACTCCGAAAATGCTAAACTTGTGGATTTCTTAAATGAAAAATTTGTGTGTGATGCTGTAATTTCTCATCAGAAAAATAGGGTGAATTTTGTTGAGATTAAAGCACAACATTTTCCAAATGAAGAATTACTTGCGCAACTGAAGACAAAATTTAATGTTCGGCAGATTAAGAAAATTTCACCCGTTTTGCCCGTGCTGTCACGCAAGGATTTGACCGTGCCGTTTTTAAATTGCACTGAAATGTTGCTTTGCAATCAAGATGAAAATTTGTCCCTTTGGGAACTTGCAGTGAAATACGAAAGCGCGCGTGGCAATATTTCCAAAGAACAGATTTTTGCAAATATGGAAAATATCATCGGCATCATGCAAAATGGAATTGAGACTGGTATTCGCGGTACGGATTTTTCCGACCGGATTCTCGGCCCGCAGAGCGGTAATTTCCAACAGCAAATGCAGGCTGGCCGTTTGCTCGACGGTGGCATTTTGAACCAAATTATTCTTTACACCACAGCATTAATGGAATCAAAAAGTTCGATGCAAACAATTGTTGCAGCGCCGACTGCAGGCTCCTGTGGGGCGTTACCCGGCGCCTGTCTCGGCACTGCCGATGCGCTGGAACTGCCAATGGAAATGCGGATCAAAGCAATGCTGGCAGCAGGAATAATCGGCGTTTTTATCGCAGAAAATGCGACATTCGCTGCGGAAGTTGGCGGTTGCCAGGCCGAATGTGGCTCCGGCTCGGCGATGGCTGCGGCTGCGTTGGTAACACTTGCAAACGGCAGCTGCAAACAGGCCATCGACGCTGCTTCGATGGCCTTGCAAAATACGCTGGGTATGATTTGTGATCCGGTTGCAAACCGGGTTGAAGTGCCATGTTTGGGCAAAAATGTAATAGCCGCCAGCAATGCTTTAGCCTGTGCAAATATGGCGCTCGCCAATTTTGATGCCGTAATTCCCCTGGACGAAGTCATTGAAACGCTGGACAAGGTTGGGAAAATGTTGCCGGCTGGATTACGCTGTACCGCGTGCGCAGGGTTGTCTGTCACCAGGACTTCAAAAAAAATTGAAGCTGAGTTAAAAAGAAAAGTACACTAACTTCTCTTATTCATAAAGCGCAGTAGATGTGCCTGGCACTTAGTTGATTTTTATAAATTTAACTAAGCAAAGTATCTTTTAAGTGGTTTTGTAACTTGTAGAAGTGCCAGGCACATTTTTACCAGTTTATGAATAATTCAGGCTAATTCAATTTTCTGATTTTGGTTTCAGAATAAAAGTTCGCACAGCTTTCAGTGCAATCAATATGATTGGTGCGCCGTGCATGAAAAGGTCGAAAATATCGATTGGCCGCGAAAGATTGCCATCGAATAGCATGCGTATTTTTTCTATGAGGTGCGGTTCAGTAGCAAACGGCGCCAGGCCCAATAACAGTGCAGCGATGAAAAGATGGGGAAATGGCAGTTTATCCAGCCAATGCTGGTTTGGTTCAGTCACAAAATTCCTTCCTGTTTATTTTCCGGTTTTGAGAAAAATTTCTGCTATTTGCGAGGGTAATTCATTGTAGCGCAATCCACTCATGTTAGAAATGAGCACAACGACAACGCTTTCTTTTGGGTACATCCTGAAAAAAGTGGAACCGCCAACGGACCCGCCACTGTGGCCAACCCACTTCCTGCCTGAATTATCGATTCCGCTGCTCCAGCCGATGCCATAATTTGTCTCTTTGCCAGCATTGGTTTTCTGTGATGCCCAAAATTCGTCGATCGTTTTCTTCTTTAGGAATTTTTCATTCAAATGGGCAAAACCAAAGCGAACGACATCTTCCGAAGTGGAAATAAAACCGCCACCGGCCCATTTGTAACTATTATCCACGGGTGGGCCATTAACCAATACACTGTCCTGAAACTCGTAATAGCGTGAGCGGCCGACAATTATGCTGTCCAAATGATCAGCGATGGTGTTAAACATCCCCAAAGGCCGAAATACTTTTTTATTCATAAATTCCAGAAATGGTTCACCAGCAGCGCCTTCGACAATTGCGCTGACGAGATTCCAGCCATAACTGGAATAGGAATAACGTGTTCCCGGCATGAATAAAAGTGTGTCTTTGGCGAAAATGGCGAGACCTTCGAGAACTGTTTCATAATGTTTTACGCTGAGGAATTCCTCCCCGCGATAGTGGCGGATTCCAGCGAGATGTCCGGCGACGGAACGGGTTGTAATCGGCCATCTCTTTTCTGGAAAAGTTGGCACGTATTTTTGAACCGGCGCATCGAGGTCGATTCGACCCTGTTCGTACAGCAACGCGAGCCCTGCTGCCGTTATCGGTTTGGCTACACTGCCAATGCGAAATTTTGTGCGTGCGGGTAATATCGGAACATTTTGTTCGAGATCAGCAAAGCCAAAACCGGCTGACCAAATAATTTTTCCATTTTTTCCAACTGAAATTGCCAAACCGGCAGCTTTGCTCTCTTGCATGAACTCTTCAGCAAGTACGGTCGCTTTTTCTACATTTGGGCCCGTATACTTTTGTCCGAAAACGATGACGGGAACATAGAGAATGAGCAGAAATATCAGCAAATAGCGATAAGCGTGTGATTGCATTCGTTTACCTTTTTTTTGATTTGTTAATATAGGTTGATCAGAATTCTCTTAAAATTAGCTTGTTTCCAACTCAACTCCCAGCCCATCAGCAATACGGTTTACAAACGCAAAATAGGCCGTGATGGCACAAATATCATGGATGGCGCGGTCGTCAAAGCCATGTTTTTTTAATGTTTGTACATCGGCGGCTGTCATTTCTGCCGGCCTGTGTGTTAATTTAACGGCGTAATCCAGCATGGCGCGATCTGCTGCTGTTATATTTGCGGTTCTGAAATCTTCTTTGAGTGCAAGTAAAAACTGATTCGTTTCTTCTTTATCCAACTGACTTACTTCGACGACACGACGGAGCCCCGCTCCGTGGTGCACAATTCAGTAATGACATTCATTTTCCTTTGAAACGACAACAGCGATCATTTCCCGCTGCATGCGACTCAATAATCCGCTGCTGTACATGAGTTCCCGGTACAAATCATAGTGTTTTTTCATTATTCGGCTATGCACGCCATGAATGCGCAAAATATTATCTTTATCTGAAACACGGTCTTTTTCAGGAATGTTTTCTAACGGGATATAGTCGATAAATGCCATAAATTTCCTCAAGTGTATCTTTTTAGTAGATCAATTTAACTAGTTAACGCGAATTCGATATAAAAAGAATTGAGACAAAATGAATTAATTATAGGATCTAGTCCGAAGGCGTCCCGCCGAGGATAACGCACGAAACGCTCGGCGAGACGCCTTCGCTCTATTATAATTATGCTTGGTAAAGAATGTTACAGCTTATATCGAACTCGCGTTATTTGATTTTTTCTTTCGTCGGGTTGGCATTGTATTCTGCGGATCCTTTTTTGGGAATACTCAAGGATTGCCACTTATCGCCAACACAGCTGCGGCCGATGAGCACAATCTGACCGACATGGTAGCTTACGTGCGCCAACGAACGATGCAGCGCTTCGATCACTGTTAATTCAATACCACGGATTTTTACAACTTTCGCAAGATCGTTATCATGCAGGGAATCAAGGGTGTTAAAAAGTACTGTCCAGCCCGCTTCCCACAGTTCGAGTAATTCTGTGCGTGAAAGCTGCGGTTCCTCAAATTCGCCGTCGCGGTTGCGCCATTCTTTTTCGCCGTCAGTGGTAAGGAAATCGGTAAAACGGGATTTCAGATTTCCGGAAAGGTGGCCCACAAGAATTGAAATCGAGTTGTTATCTGCACCAACGATGGCAGTTAAGTCTTTATCTGCAACCTGGTCGATCGTTTTTTCGCCCAATTGTTTGTATCTTCTAAACTCAGCAATGATCGAGTTAATCATCATTTTCACTCCAGTTGTGTCAATTGAAAAGTTAGTGTCATACAATATATCAATAATGCATAAAATGGGTAGGATTATCTTTCTTGTTTATTAATAATACCTGTTGTGCAAAATTCATTTGTATCGGTCTTTAGTATATCTTTCATGTTATTTTGCTGCGCCGGCCTTCGGCTCGGCAATTTTTCAGCTGGAATCCAATAGTTTGTGAGCATGGATTCCCGATAGAAACATTTGGGAATGACGAGAACGGGAAATAAACCAATAAATTTCAACTATCAACTGAATCTTTAACCATCTTGCACAACGGGTTAATTTTTATTTATCGTTCGTTGCACGGTAAATTTTTGTTGCCCAGCACCAGCGGCTGTCGCGCTTGATAATGCTAATTTTTCCGGACGACCTCAGTTCCAATAGAAATTCAAGATGGGGTAATAAATAACTACCCAGCGGGTACCATTCTTCAGCTAATAGTTCAACATTGGCAAATTGTGCATTGGCCATTTCTAAAATTTTATGCTCGTTGGAAAGTGTGAGTACCGGAAAAAACAATTGCCCTTGATTTTCGAGAAATTCAGACGCACGGGATAAAATATCGACCGTCCAGCGTGAGCCATCATCTCCGGCAGCGCTGGCGATGTGCGGTGGGTACCAGCGTGATAATCGTGCAACCGGTTCTGCCATTGCTGCGACATCATTGACGATGAGATCAAATTTCTGCTCCGCCCACGGTGCGAACATGCTGCCGGTGCGGCAATCGATTGATAGTTGGTGACTCTTTGCATTATGTGTGGCTAATTGCACGGCTTTAGCGCTGATGTCTGAGGCACATACAGCGGCTTCCGGCATCACCAATTTAGCCAGAGCGACCGCGATTATGCCACAGCCGCAACCGAGATCGAGAGCGGAATTGATGGTGCCACGGACATTTTGCCGAACAGTTTTCAGGAGCAGATTTGTTGTGCTCGTCGGCTTAAAAACTTCGGAGGATGTTTCTACGATGAGGGCCTGCGTATCCCCGAGTCTGTTTTCTTTATAGGCAAAAGTTCCGGAGCGAGAGGTCACTTTAATCTCTTTGCAATTAATAAACTTGTTCGAAATTTTGACTGAATGTAAAGTGGTGACGGATATTTTGAATTAAATTTCTATTGGAATGACCGAAACATCCAAATTTTCACTAACGACTACCAAATGTTGTTCTGGAATTTTATGCCAGTCTTCTTCTACTTCGGTTAAACGTTCAGAGACAATTAATACTGAGCGTTCGGCAGAATTCGTTGGCACCATGCGGCAATAGCCATCGACGCATTGAAAATGGCCACCGGTCGAGTAGTAAAGTGTCGGTGCTTCAATTTCCGGATTGGTGTCGTAGCGGCAAGCGACCAGTTTTTTGCCATCGGTGATGGCCAGATTCAAATAAAAGTGTTTTTCGGGCTGATGTGCTTTGAAAAGCTGTTTTAATGAAATAATAGCTTTCACCAGCGCTTCGATGATGTCTGCATTTTGATGATTTTCTGATTTTGATTTATATAAATGATGCAAAAACAGGGCGAAAAAATGTTCGGTATCCGTTTCGCCGGAGAGCCAATCATAAATATTTTGCGCAAGAAAGGCTCGCAACGGGCGTTTGATATTTTTAAATCCTTCAATGCGTCCGTTGTGCATCATTAAATAGGGGCCAAATTGGAACGGGTGGCAATTTAATTCTGTGACAGCGCCAACACTGGCATCCCGAACATGCGCAAAGAAACATTCTGCTTTGGTTTTTGGAGCCATTGAGCGCAGATTCATATCATTCCAGGCGGGTTTGACACTCACGTAGCGAATTGGCTCGGGTGAAATTTCCGGCACATACCAGCCAATGCCAAATCCATCGCCATTGACGGGATCCTGCCGCTCCAATGCGTGGTAACTCTGATGAATCAGCGAGTTTTGTGGCTGATACAGCAATTGGTCCATCAAAATTGGCATGCCTTTGTAGGCGAGAAATCTGCACATTTTATATTTTACCGAAAAATAAATTTTTTTGCATCTGCTTTCATTTTCAAATTGAAAATAATTGTGAATCAGTTTTTCAATCGAATCCGCTGTGGACTTGATTTGGCCACTTTTTCAACGAGACCGCGGGCTTCCAAATCTTGTTTTACTGTCACGATGTACCACAATATTTTACCATCGAATTTGCCTGCGAGCGCAGCGATCACCATATTGGAGAGTTCACGAAATTCAATCTCCCCGGTTTGAGCAAGGATGTTTAGCAAGGTGTCCCGAATCAGATCATACCTTCTTTTTAGAATATTGACCCCATTTTTTCCCTCGGGATGCAGGGTCATTATTTTTTCTTCCATCTTCAATCTCCAATTTTGCGACCCGGGCTCTCAGAATATGCGGCTTGTTATTCGTTTTCTCGAACGAATGTCAGTGGATCATAAAATGTAACCGTCAATTCTTTGACATCGCCGGATTCTTTGAGTTTAAATTGCAGGAAAGTGACCGGTTCCATATCGCTGATCGGGTTTTTCCAATGCACCCGAAAGGTATCGTAATGCCAGTGTTCCAGCGTGCCGATATGCCGCGCGTTATAGTCAAAAACAAGTTTTCCATCTTTGAGATTCATTTTTGCTTTGCCGGATGAGAGCGAAGAGTAGGTGCCGACATAGCTCGAGAGCGGCAAAGATGGCTTGGTATCGAGGTGGCGTTCGCTGTATAATTTTTCCTGTCTCTTTGTTTTATACTCCTCCCGGCGTTGTTTTTGTTGCAAATAAATCTGGTTCCAGTCACGGCCTTCGATGCCAAGATAATGATCGAGTAATGTGTAGCACAGAATTCGATGTGCTGTCGTTGGCGCCCGGTTTGTGAGCACGATCACACCCAGTTTTTTCTCCGGTAACATCATTTGCTGGGAGATCATTCCAGACATGCCGCCACCATGGCCAACGGATTTGTAGCCATTGTATTCAGAAATTCCCCAGCCCAGCCCATATCCTGCAAATTTCGCTTCGAGCAATTCAGCAGCCATTTTTGAAACACCAAGAGGAAACTGCACGCGCTGCATTTCATTGATCAGGTTTTCTGGTAAAATTTGTGTGTCTCTGTATCGGCCATTATTCATATTTAAAATCATCCACTGGGCCATATCCATGACGTTTGAATTGATCGCAGCAGCCGGGGCGATATTATCGAGAAAATCGTAGGGAATGACCTGCAACGGACCGCCGTCAACAGACTCGTGGGGGCTGGCGACGTTGCTTTGGCCTTCGAGATCGCGGATGCTGAGATTTGTACTTTTCATACCCAGTGGCTCGAAAAATGTCTCCTGCATGGCTTCATCCCAGCTTTGGCCGGTTATCGTCGGAATCATTTCCCCGGCGACGAGAAACATCAGATTCTGATACTGAAAATGGGTGCGAAATGAGCGTGTCGGCTCGAGGTACCGCAAGCGGGAAATAATTTCATCGCGGGATAAATTGTGCCCAATCCATAAATGATCCCCACCGAAAGTGGAAAGTCCGCTGCGGTGAATTAATAAATCCCGGAAACTGAGATTCCGGCTCACGTAAGGATCGAACATCTGAAAATCCGGGCGGTAAGTGCCTACCGCATCATCCCATTTAATTTTGCCTTCATCGACGAGTAAACCGAGCAAGGCGGCGGTAAACGCTTTGGTGTTTGAAGCGACAGCGAAAAGGGTGTTTCTATCTACTTTGTCGGCTTTTCCGAGCGTACGAACTCCATACCCCTGCGCAAATACAATGCTGTCATCCTGCACGACCGCAACAGCGGCGCCCGGGGTTTGCCAGTCATTGAGCACCTGTTTGGCGAATTTACCAAATTCTTGCGGTGATTGCGCATTGGCGCCAAGAAATATGAAAAACCATAAAGATAAAGCAGTGGCGGCAGATTTGACCTTTTGCATTTTATTTCCTTTAAAATATTTAAAAAATTGGGGACAGGAAAAAAGACCTTATCGTGGCAGTAATTGTTTAAATAACGCGAGTTCGATATAAAAAGAATTGGGACAAAACGAATTAATTATAGGATATAGTCCGAAGGCGTCCCGCCGAGGATAACGCACGAAACGCTCGGCGAGACGCCTTCGCTCTATTTTAGTTATGCTTGGTAAAGAATGTTACAGCTTACATTGAACTCACGTTAAATATGAATAATTTACTTTGAAAAACAATAGTTTTCAGACTCATAGCACAATCGGAATTTGAATTTGGGAGCACATGGATAGCTAAGCACGTTGTAAAAATAATGGACGCTATGCCTCGTGCCGAATGCATTTATCGCGTATCCGCATGGTTGCAAATATGGATTCCGCCTAAAGGCATGATGGAACGAAGAACCCGGAATTGTTGAAAAGGAGATTCATTTTGTAAGTCAGTATAGTATGAATTTTTCACCGGGTAAGATTCAAAAAAAGGGCAACAGGCTATTCTTCTCCTTTTTTCTCAGCCTGCCGAACTTGCATAACTTCGTTGAGCGTTGTGCGTAGCTCATCAGCAGAAATATTGCGTGTCAGGACACCATCGAAAGCGGTACTAATCTGGCCGCGCTCTTCGGAAATAATAATCACAAAAGCATCGGATTCATCGGAAATACCAATCCCGGCCCGGTGCCGCGTTCCCAGCGATGAATCAAAGTTTTTTTCCTGGCTTAGGGGCAAAATACACTTCGCCGCTTCAATGATGTTGTCCTGAATGATGACAGCGCCATCGTGCAACGGCGAGCGCGGATTAAATATGGAAACGAGTAGTGGCGCCGAAACTTCTGCCTGCAATTTCATGCCGGTTTCCACAAAAGATTTCAGGCCGGTGTTGCGCAGCAAAACGATCAGGCCCCCGTAACTGTGCCGGGCCAGCTGCGAAGCAGCGGTAACAACCTCATCGATAATGTGTTCGCCGGTCCCTTTTATGAGCATGCGAATCAGCCGCGTTTGGCCCAAATGAATCAACATTCGCCGTAATTCCGGTTGAAAAAGCACCACGAATCCCACAAGCCATACCGTACGCAAATTCTCAAAAAGCCAGCTCATACTTGCCATATTAAAAATTTGTGTGAGCACAGATGCGAAAAGAATGACGAGCAACCCCATGGCCATTTGTGCCGCTCTCGAGCCCTGCAAAAAGAAATATAATTTGTAAATCAGGTAGGAAAGAATCAGCACATCCAACACGTCGATGATTGTCACTTCGATGAAAAATATTTTAAACAAAGGGGCCCTGAGAAGCATCGTTATTCCTGTTCTTGAATTAAAACATTGGCTGCGATCAGATCGGCAATTTGCACGACGCGAAGCATTTCCTTGATATCATGGACCCGGATAATATGGCTGCCACCCAAAACGGCGGCCGTAACTGCAGCGGCTGTGCCCTCGAGGCGTTCTTCCACGGGCAGGTCAAGGGCTTTGCCGATAAAAGATTTTCGCGACGGCCCGACGAGAATTGGACAGCCCAGCCCGCGGAATTCGGGCAATCGCTGTAAAATTTCGTAATTGTCCCACAACCTTTTTCCAAAGCCAATCCCGGGATCGATTATAATCAAATCGCGCTCAACCCCGGCCTCTACGGCTGCACTGATGCGATCCTCAAAATACATGTAAATTTCGTCCATCATATTGTCGTAGGTCGGATCAACCTGCATATCGTGGGGTTTGCCTTTTATGTGCATTAAAACGATCGGCACATTGTAATGTTTGATAACTTCCGGCATCCCGGCGTCAAATTGCATGCCGCTGATATCGTTAACAATTGTCGCGCCAGCCTGAATTGCTGCTTCGGCTACCTGGGATTTGTAGGTGTCGATCGACAGTGGAATACGCACATCGGCAGCCAGTCCTTCGATGACCGGAATGACGCGTGTTAATTCCTCGGCTTCATCGACTTGCACGGCGCCGGGGCGCGTTGATTCGCCGCCGATATCGATGATATCCGCGCCGTCAGCTTCCATTTTTATCCCTTTATCGATGGCCTTGCGGTGATCTGAAAATTTGCCTTGCTCGTAAAATGAATCCGGTGTCGCGTTGAGAATGCCCATGACCCGGGTCGGGCCGCCAAACTGAAACATGTAGTGATCGTTGACCATCTCAAATTCATAGCGTTGCGAATTTCGCAGGTAATTCCGCAGGCAGGAAATTAAATGCTCCTCTTCACTTGAAATGTATGATTGAACACGGGACCAGTCCCGTAATTCCGGGTCACTGCTGAATAAATAAAATGAGTTGGAACTTTGCAACCAGCAGGGGATAGAGCGCATCGAAAAAACCGATAAAAGCTGCTTGTCGACTTCTTTTTTTCTGCTGATAACTTTTAAAACGGTCGCGTGCCGGGCATATAAATTGGTAAATTCTTCCAGTTTTTTCGAAGTCTGCACCCCTAATTCCTGTGCCATCATGCCCTGGTTGGACAAATGGAGTTTTCGAAGTGAGTAATCGTGCATGATTCATAGTCCTTATGTCATGATAATTTAATCGTCGCGCTGAATAATCTGGCCGCTGCTATCGATTTTTCCCGCAGCGATGTTCAGATTAAATAATCGGCGCCGTGCTTCCTCAGCAAATTCATCATCCGGCGAATGGCGAAACTTAATCCGTTGTTGTAAATAATATATCGCTTCATCCGGGAAATTTTCTTTTTCAGCCATATGGGCCAGATATAAAAAACTGTTTATTTGTTCCTTATTTATTAAAGCTTTGGCAAAAAAACCTTTCGCCGCTGCGAAATCACCACTATGAAAATAATAGATACCCAGGTTATAAAAGGCCTCCGAATTCTCCGGGTCAATTTTAAGTATTTTATTGTAAATTTCAAATATTTTTAGACTGTGGCCACGTTTGATGTAAGTTTGCCCTAAGGCATTTAACAACATAAAGTTATTTGGATAGTGCCGGATATATTCTTCCAGTAATTCTGTGGCTTTTTCGGTTTTTTTCTGCATCAAATAAGTCGAAGCCAATTCACGCACAAGGTCAAGGTTAGCCGGATTAAGCTGAAGTGCGTGCTCAAGTAATTCAATTTCATTCTCGAATCCCAGCTCTTTATATCTGGAAAAATGGAGCCGGCTAAAAAGTTGGTATATTTCGGCGCGTCTCGATTCGAGTCTGTGGGCTTTCTTCAAAAAATTTTCTGCCTGATTATAATTTCCTTGCCAGAGCATGCAGGTGGCTGTTAAAATTGTGATATCGATATCGCTTGAATCTTTTTTTGTAAAATTGAGCACAGCCTGCGTTAATTTTTCCGTGCGGATCTTTCTTGACTCCGGGGATAGCTGTTGCCTTTTCTCCGGCGTCAGAGAAATTCTCCCCCAAATTTTCAGATATTCGGCAGAATTGGGCGCAAGCGATCCCAGATTCTGCTTGGCTGAAACAGTATCCCCGCGCATTAAATTTAATTGTGCCTCATAATATTCAGGAGAAAAATCGGGAACTCTGTCATCCTGGATTTCGGGAAGATCAAGTTGCTGGCGTATAAACCGGGCAATTGCTCTACCGGCAAATTTCAAACTGTCCTTTGCAACACTAAATTTCAGTTTATTTTTTGGATGCTCATCTGACCTGGAAAAGTGTAAAATTTCATAACGCAGTCGGCTCCCCGATTTTCTGAAATTTCCCGTAAGGTAGTTCGCCGCTTTGAGCCTGCTGGCTTGCCTTCTCGAATTTGCGACATAGCCGGATGAATCTGTTTGGCTCGGAATAATTAGCCATTCGAGCGGAATTGCAAAATATTTACGGCTGTTCGCTGCATTGAAAATTTGCCCGGTCAAGTCCGGAATGGCCAGGCTGAATGGGGTAAATACGGAGCTGTCAGCCGTCTGGTAGCGGAATGGGAAAATTGCCACACGTCCAGCACTAAAATCGTTTTCTGAATCTTTTTCCAAATAAAATAAAATAAAAAAAAGCAGGAAAGTACCGACGAACAAAGTCGTCAGAAAAGTCTTCCTGCTTAAAAATGCGTTCCGCCGATGCAGGTAAATCAGAACCAACATCAATGCAAACCAACTGAATAGAACAATCGAGCTCTGCGAACCTGGACCATTCATTTGAACAACTTTTCTAATTTTCTGAGGAATTTTCCTCGGCTTCTTCAGTTGGTGATTCGTCTTTCACAATTGGCTCGGAGGTGCCATTTTTGTTTTCCTTTATCAGCTCTTCTCCGTTGATAAGTTTATCGATATCTTCACCATCGATCGTCTCGTGTTTGAGCAGCGCTTTGGCAATCGCGTGAAGTTTGTCGATATTTTCCCGGAGAATTTTATTGCATTTTTCGTCAGCGAGAGTAATGATTTTCTTTATTTCCAAATCGATGAGCTGGGCTGTTTCTTCGCTGTAATTTCGGCTGCGGCCAAATTCCCGACCAAGGAAGACTTCTTCTTCTTTTTTGCCGTAAACGAGCGGGCCAACCGTTTCACTCATTCCCCATTCGCAGACCATTTTGCGGGCAAGTTCTGTCGAGCGCTCGAGATCGTTTCCTGCGCCATTGGTGACATCTTTAAAAATAAGCAGCTCGGCATTACGGCCCCCCAGCAAATGAACAAGCAGGTCTTCACAGTATGATTTTGGGTATGAATGACGCTCGTCAATTGGTAAATAAGTTGTCACCCCAAGGGCTCGTCCGCGAGGAATTATGGTTACTTTGTGTACCGGATCGGCATCTTTTGTGAACTTTGCAACCAGGGCATGGCCAGCTTCGTGGTACGCTGTCAATTTTTTCTCTTTATCACTTAATAGAAGACTCGTTCGTTCGGTTCCCATCAACACCTTATCTTTGGCATCTTCAAAATCATTCATATCGACGATGCGTTTATCGCGGCGTGCTGCGAGCAATGCAGCCTCATTCACCATATTGGCAAGATCAGCGCCGGAAAATCCCGGGGTGCCTTTAGCGATAACTTCGAGGTCGACATCGCGGGAAACCGAAATTGCGCGTGAGTGCACTTTAAGAATTCCTTCACGTCCACGAACATCGGGTAGATCAACGACAATTTGACGATCAAATCGGCCAGGCCGCAACAGGGCGCTATCGAGCACGTCGGGCCGGTTGGTGGCAGCTATTAAAATGACACCTTCATTGGATTCGAAACCATCCATTTCGACGAGCAATTGGTTGAGTGTTTGCTCACGCTCGTCGTGACCGCCGCCTAAACCGGCACCACGGCTGCGGCCGACGGCATCAATTTCATCGATAAAAACAATGCAGGGAGCATTTTTCTTGCCTTGCTCAAACAGGTCGCGTACACGGGAAGCACCGACGCCGACAAACATTTCGACAAAATCGGCCCCGGACATACTAAAAAATGGGACGCCAGCCTCCCCTGCAACGGCTTTCGCTAATAGGGTTTTTCCTGTTCCCGGAGGCCCGAGCAGTAATGCTCCCTTGGGAATACGGCCGCCGAGGCGTTGAAATTTTTCGGGTTCGCGTAAAAATTCGATAATTTCGACAAGTTCAGTTTTGGCTTCGTCGGCGCCGGCCACATCCTTAAAAGTCACTTTTTGACCGGATTCAGACATCAATTTAGCACGGGAGCGTCCGAAGTTAAATATGCCACGTGAACCGCCACCACCACCGCCCTGCATACGGCGTAGAAAAAATATCCAGAATCCGGCTAACAAAATCCAGGGCAGGAGGTTGAGCAGATAGCTGCCCCAGTCGAGTGAACGCTCCTTGAATTCAATCTCTACTCCAAAATTTTCAATCCATTTGTCAGCGGTTTCCATGGGAATTTCTTCGGAAAGCATAACCATAATATGGGTGTACTGCCTGCCATCGCCCTCAAAATCACGCGGTTCTTTTAATTCGCCAGTGAGTTCAAAACCCTCGATCGTACAGGTTGAAATCGTTTTGCTTTCCAGCAGGCCAAGAAATTCAGAATAGCCGATTTTTTTTCGTGGATTTTCCCCCTGGCCAAGTTGCATGGTGAGCCAAATTGAGATTATAAAAATGAAAAGCCAGAAGGCGAGCGTTCGGGTAGCTTTTGACCACTGAAAATTATCGTCATTTTTCTTTTTATTTTTCGAGTTTGGATTATTGCTGTTTTGAGAATTCATATACTTTCCGTATCAGATTAAAATTGTTTTCCGAAATAAGCGTGGGTGGCTCACAGGTTTGTTTTTTTCATTTTTAAAATTTAAAAAAAATGCAGCCCAATCTGGTTTGCAGTCAAAAAAAACACGGCCTATTTTCTAAAAAGAATTGAAGTTAGTTCTATATTTTAACTACCAAAGACCTATTTCGGCGCTTTATTTCTTATTCATTGCTTGAAGTAACATATCGGGCATGATATATATTTCAGGTAAATTGCGGAAAAGTTGTTTGTAATCAAGTCCATACCCAATTACAAATTCTTTACCGATTCTAAATCCGAAATATTCACATTCATAGTCGACAACCGCTGTGCCTTCTTTAACGAGCAAGGCAACAAATTGCATGGTCGCCGGATTTAATTTATTTATCCATTGCCGTAAAAAACGAACGGATAATCCTGTATCGATAATATCTTCGACGATGATCACATCGCGGCCTTCGAGCGGACAATCGACGTGTTTGAGCGCATTGACTTTTCCCGTGGATTTTAATGCATCACCGTAACTGCTTATTTTGACAAAATCCACTTCGCAGTCAATTGTCAAGTTGCGTACAAGGTCGGTAAAAAATGAGAAACTGCCGTTGAGTACGCAAATTAAAACGGGCGTTTTACCCTGATAATCTTTTGAAATTTGTGCTGCCAGTTCTTTAACTTTTTGTTGAATTTGGGCGCGGTTCAGGAGAATGTTGTTCTTGTTTTTGATCAGCTGTTCAGTGAAAGAACTCACAGGTTTTTGTCCTTAAATTCAAATTTTATTATGGAATTGGTGTGGCTGGTAACTTTAAATCGCTCGTCAAGATGGTGTCCCACAATCCAGATAATCCCCGTATCGCAATAAACAATGGGAATTTCTTTTCGTTTATACAGGGCTACTTTCCTGTCCGTGAAGTAATCGCTGATGCTTTTTTTTCCTTTAAGGCCAAGTGGATAAAAAAAATCACCTTTCCGGAAGCTCCGAACTCGAATACGGCCTTTTATTTTCGTGTTGTCAGTAAACTGAGAAAAACGCGTTGCCTGATTTCGGGGATCAATTCCAGCGGAATCTATCCTGGTTGCTGTTATTTTCCAGCCATCTTTGTGTTCGGCAAATCCGTCCATCTCTACGTGCATATCAAAATTGAACGCGGTGGTGGCACGAAATACAATGACCTCGCGATCGATAAGCGCTTCCCATTTTCCGTGCAGCGGAATTTGTGTGCCAATTTTGTTTGTTTTCAGGCTGGTTTCAATACGTTCCAAATCCGAATAATTTGGCCGTATTTGATTCGATGTTAATTTTTCTATGGCCAACCTTAAGGCGTATTTTTGTAAAATGTCAAAATAGCTCCAAAATCGCTCAATATCAAGCACAATTTTAAATTCTGTTTCCTCAATTGTCATGGCCTGCAGAGCTTTGCCGGCTTCGCTGACAAGGTAGTCTTCGGCATGATTGCTGATTTGGGATAATTTATTGAGGGCATCGGAAATCTGCGGGTTGTATTCCTGCTGCAAATAAGGGAGTAATTTGTGGCGAATTTTGTTTCTTTTGAACTGCGTGTCCAGGTTGGATTCATCTTTTCGATAGGAAATTTGCTGCTCTTTTAAAAAATCTAAAAGATCATTCTGCGAAAGGCCCAGCAACGGCCGAATGCGATTGCCAAATTTATAGGGCATGCCTGCGAGACCGCGCAAACCAGTGCCGCGCAACAAATTGCCAAGGGTGGTTTCAGCCTGGTCATCCGCATGGTGGCCCAGCGCGAGCAAATTACATTTTTGTTCGCGCAGGATGCGATCTAATGTTTCATAGCGCAACTCGCGGGCCGCTGTTTCGATACTCAATTTCTCGTTTGCGCTAAAATCACGCACATCCACTTTCTCGGTAAAAAACGGAATCTGCAGGTGTTCGCAGAGCTTCGAGCAAAAAAGCGCGTCATCCTCGGCTGCCGCACGTAATTTGTGATTTATGTGAGCTGCGAACAATTGACCCTGCCACAATTTCTGCGTCGCGACGAGCAAATGCAACAAAGCCACAGAATCCGGGCCGCCGGAAAGCGCCACCAAAATTCGCTGTTCTGCTGCGCCGCATTTTTCTAAAAGAGCGGTGAGAAATTGGTCCTCAATTTTACCTGAGTTCATTTTACTCTTTTTCGTCGATTTATTGTAATTGAACATTAAAGATTAAAGAAATAATAAAACCTGGATTTAAATTAGACAGGTTTTTAGAGTAGCGCTGCACGACTTTGTTGTCATAAATCTTTTAAAACCAATATACATATTTTCTTCTGCGAACGCAATTTATTATGGGCTCCCCGGCTGTGCTCTTTCATTTTTTGAACATGAATTATCAATAATATTCAATAATTCCGGGAAAACTTTCTTTTGCTTTCAAATCGTATGCCGCTTATATTATCAGGCTGATTTTCTTGCTGAATGGACAGATTGAACAACATTTCAAATATGGAAAAAGTATGAGTACATTGGAAAAATACTTCGCACCCTTTCGGGAAAATACAATCGGACATGGATTTAAACATGCATTTTCTGCAGGGGATATGCCCATAACATACGCTGACTGGGCTGCAAGCGGGCGCCTGTACCGCCCGATTGAAGAATTTATCACCAATGAATTAGGCCCGTACGTTGCCAATACCCACACTGAAACCACACTCACGGGCACGGTGATGACTGATGCTTACCATCAGGCGCATCATATCATAAAAAATCATGTCAACGCCAATGAAAACGATGTGCTGCTGTTCGCCGGATTCGGCATGACAACCGTAATTAATAAATTCCAGCGTATTCTCGGCATGCGTGTTCCTGAAAAATATCAGGACTGCATTCCGCCGCAGGGCAACAAACGGCCGCTGGTCATAATCACCCACATGGAACATCATTCCAACCAGACAACCTGGGAAGAATGTTTGTGTGATGTCCGAATTATCAACAGGAAAGATGACGGTTTGCCTGATCTCGAACATTTGCGTCAGATTTTGGAAGAAAACAAAGAACGTGAGATGCTCATCGGTTCTTTTTCCGGCTGCTCAAATGTCACGGGAATTATAACGCCCTACCATGAAATGGCAGCCATGATGCACGAATACGGGGGCTATTGTTTTGTTGATTTTTCAGCTTCGGCCGCCTATCTCAACATCAACATGCACCCGGAAAACGCAGCACAGCGGCTCGATGCAATTTTCTTTTCACCGCATAAATTTCTTGGAGGGCCGGGCGCATCCGGTGTAATCCTTTTCAACAAGGAGTTGTATCAAAATACCGTACCCGACCATCCCGGTGGTGGAACAGTACTCTGGACAAATCCCTGGGGTGGGCATCGTTTTTTTGAAGATATTGAAGTTCGGGAGGATGGCGGGACGCCGGGATTCTTGCAGGCGATCAAAGCCTCATTGGCAATTTTGTTAAAGGAAGAAATGGGCGTGAACAATATCGTTGAGCGTGAGCACGAACTAAAATCACTGCTGGTCGAAAATATGCGTAAAAATCCCTTCATTCAAATCCTGGACGACCAGCAGGAAAACAGACTCGGCTATGTCTCCTTCTATTCGAAAAATTTGCACTATAATTTATTTGTCAAATTGCTGAACGACAAATTCGGTATTCAAACCCGCGGTGGTTGTTCCTGTGCCGGCACTTATGGCCATATTTTGCTGGAAGTGGATTTGGAAATGTCGAAAAATATCACCGACAAAATTGACCACGGCGATCTCACTGATAAACCCGGATGGATTCGTGTTTCCATTCACCCGACGATGACTGATGCTGAAATTAAACACATTGTGGAGGGGATAAATCAGACATTAGAAAATTACCATCGCTGGCAAAAGGAATATGATTTTGATTGCAAAACCGCTGAATTTCAGCTTAAAGGTAATGAAAAGTTTATGATTAATTTAAGAGAAGAATTCGTAGCAATTTAACCTGAGTTTGACATAAGGAACTTGCACCAATATGTCTCGTCATCCCGGTTATTGCAGCGCAAAATACCGGGATCTCAAACGATTAACTCAAACATAGGTTAAGGTGCTTTGCGAGGAGATCCCGGCATCTCGTTGGTACTCGAGCCGGGATGACTTGTTTCTTATTCATTTTGTTCTTACATCAACTCACGTTATTTAATAATTTCTTTCAGGCATCCGTCGATTCGTTGTACTTCGATGAAACCTGATTTCAAATATTTAATACAAGTCACAACTTTCCTTTTTACCAAATATTTTATAACGATTTAAAGCGATGCGCTCGTAAATAAAATCCCTCATTCCTTGTGGAATAATTTTAAAAATGCGTGCATGTTTCCATACCCCACCCAACTCTGCAAGAATTTCAAGAATAGCCTCACTTTTTGTGAATACCTGCCCGTGTTTGATCAGAACGACGGTGTTTAAATCTGCTGCGACGCTATCAAAATCTGTCAATAAATCTTCTCTCACTTTTTTATTTTGAAATGGGATAAATTGGAATTTTCCGTTCCGATCACGCTTGCGAATAAAGGCGACCGTGCCTGCGCAGAGATTGCAAACACCGTCGTAAATTATGGTCTGTTCGTTTTTCATGGCAAATTTTCGCAATGGCAAAAAAAATCTCCCGGCTGTGACCTCGGGAGATTTAAAGATCCAAAACTTGGTAATCTAATTAAAGCTGCGAGTTAACAAAATCCCAGTTGATGAGCTTGTCGGTGAAAATACCGAGATAGTCGGGGCGGCGATTCTGGTAATCCAGATAATAAGCATGTTCCCACACGTCTACGGTGAGCAGTGGCTTGAGGCCGTGTACCAGTGGTGCGTCTGCGTTGGCGGTTTTGGCGATTTCCAGCTTGTCGCCATTGAGCACGAGCCAGGCCCAGCCGCTACCAAACTGCGTTGCACCGGCAGTTTTGAACGCCTCGACGAATTTCTCGTAGCTGCCAAAATCAGCGTTGATGCGCTTGGCGATTTCACCACCGGGTTTGCCACCACCGTTGCCTTCGAGGCAATTCCAATAAAATGAGTGGTTCCAAACCTGTGCCGCATTGTTAAAAAGACCGGCAAGCGACGAATCATCGGAAGCTTTCTGCATGATTTCTTCCAGCGAAGAATTTTCGAGAGCCGTACCGGCGATCAATTTGTTTGTGTTGGTTACATATGCGTTGTGGTGTTTTTCGTAGTGAAACGAAAGCGTTTTTGCACTTATATGCGGTTCCAAAGCATCTTTGGAAAATGGCAAATCAGGTAGTACGATTGACATAAAATTCTCCTGAATTTTAATTGATTTATGAAATATACAAGCTATTGATAAAATTTTTTGGGTGTTCATCCTGCCCGAGCAATGGCCTGTATGTGGTTTCGATAGGAATGCAAACTAATAAAACTTGTTATTAATTCCAAAAATTATGCTGGATTATTATTCACAAAGATAAAAAATTGAATTTCATAAAACTCGGAGTGCATTGCCTTTATGCAATGCCCGAAACTGCAATATCGGCAATCCATAAAGGGATTGCACTCCTTCGGCATCAACATGTTTCGATATCCTTGCGAAGGTTCAAAACCTTCGCAAGGATCACACAAGTCAAACTTTAACCACATCCACGGCCACAACTTTGTACTCCGGGCAGGACGCTTCGGAGTCCATCACATCGCTGGTGATGTTGTTGACCATGATTTCCGGAAAGTGGAAGGTGGTACTGAGAATTCCCGGTTTTACCGTGCCCGAGACTTCGGCGGTGAGCTCGACAGAGCCGCGCGCCGAGCTTAATTGGACTTTATCCCCGCTGGTTATTTCTTTGGAATCGGCATCTCCCGGATTTATCAGCAAAACATCTTTTGTGCTGATGTTTACATTGTCGGTGCGGCGGGTCATCGTGCCGCAGTTGTAGTGTTCGAGATTGCGCACGGTTGTCATGATAAATGGATAGTTTTCGCCGTGTTCTTCAATTTCCTTGCTTTCAGCGAAATCAAAAAAGAAGAAACGGCCCTTGCCGAGCTTGAACGTTTCCTGGTGCAATATTTGGGTGTCCTGTCCGTTTTCAGCAACCGGCCATTGTTTGCCATTTTTACCCAACTCATCCCATTTGATCCCTTTGAAAAATGGCACAATCTGGGAAATTTCCTGCAACATCGTACGCGGGTGATAATCCGGTTGTGCATAGCCCATTTTGTTCATGATGTCGACAATTATTTGACCATCCGGCTTTGTGCCCGGAAGTGGGGCAATAACCTGATTGACACGCTGCACGCGGCGTTCACCGTTGGTAAACGTACCGTTTTTCTCCAAAAATGAAGCACCCGGTAAAATGACTGTGGCATATTTCGTCGTCTCAGTTTCGAAGAGTTCCTGCACGACGAGCAAGTCCAATTTACTCAGCGAATCCCGCACCTTTTGTGCGTTGGGGTCGGTTTGTGCAATATCTTCGCCGATTATCCACAGGGCTTTGAGTTTTCCCTCGTCCGCGGCTTCGAGCATGTGCGTGCTTTTTAGGCCGATTTCCGTGGGCATGGCAACACCGTAAAAATCTTCGTAGTTTTTTCGAATTTGCGGATTGGTGATATCGAGATATCCCGCGCCCTGGTGCGGCTGTACGCCCATATCGGCAGAGCCTTGAACATTATTTTGGCCCCGCAGCGGGTTGACGCCAACACCCCGACGGCCGATATTGCCGGTTATCATCGCCAGCTCAGCGATCAGCATCACCGTAAAAGTGCCCTGACTATGCTCGGTAACGCCGAGACCGTGGAACGACATTGCGGCGCCTGCTTTGGCGTAAGTCAGCGCTGCCTGGCGCGCCAATTTCCGGTCGACACCGGATACTTTTTCGAGTTCATCAATATTAAGATTGAGCACACTTTCTTTTAAATCTGCATAGCCTTCCGTGCGATTTTCGACGAAATCTGCATCGACTAAGTCTTCACTGATAATGTAGTACAGCATCATATTTAATACAGCAACGTTGGTTCCCGGGCGTAATTGCAGGTGGTATTTCGCATATTTGGCCAGTTCGGTTTCGCAGGGATCGAGCACGATGAGATTGTTGGTTTTCATGGCGAATTGTTTGATTTTTGCCCCGGTTACCGGATGCGCCGCCGTTGGATTGGCACCGATAATCAAAATGCATTCTGTGTCTTTAATGTCGTCGATGGAATTTGTCGCGGCGCCGGTGCCGAAGGTGCGTTGCATACCCAATGCGGTCGGGCTGTGGCAAACGCGCGCACAGCCGTCTATGTTGTTTGTGCCGATTACTGCCCGGATAAATTTCTGCATCAAATAGTTTTCTTCGTTGGTGCAGCGGGCTGATGAAATTCCAGCGATAGCGTCCGGCCCGTGCTGTTTTTTAATTTTCGTCAGCTTTTCTGCGATAAAATCATAGGCTTCGTCCCAACTCACTTTTTCTAGCTCGCCGTTGCGCCGAATCATCGGTGATCGCAGCCGGTCGGGATGATTGTGAAATTTGAATGCGTATCTGCCTTTCAGGCAAGTGTGACCCTGATTGACTTCCGCGTCGAACGGTGCCTGAATGCTCAGAATTCGGCTGTCCTTCGTTGCCACATCGATGTTGCAGCCGACACCGCAATAAGTACAAACAGTTCTAACTTTTTCTTCAGCGACAAGTGATTTAGATTGGAATACGTCAGAAATCGCTGAGGTGGGGCAGGCCTGGGCACAAGCGCCGCAAGAAACACAAGCGGAATCGGCAAAATCGACGTCATTGCCTTTGATTATTTTGCTGTTGAAACCACGACCGGCCATGCTGAGTACAAATTGGCCTTGTACTTCATCACAGGCGCGGACGCAGCGGTAGCAATTGATGCATTTGGAGAGCTCCGAAACCATATACGGATGGCTGGTATCTTTCGGTCTTGCGAGGTGGTTCGCTCCTTTTGGGTAGCGCACATCGCGGATTCCGACACGGGCAGCTACGGTTTGCAACTGGCAATTACCGTTTACTTCGCAAGTGAGACAATCGAGCGGGTGATCCGTGAGAACGAGTTCGATAATATTTCGGCGCAAACGCTGGACTTTTTCAGAATCGGTGAAGATGAAACTGCCTTCCATAACCGGGGTGTGGCAGGAAGCCATAACTTTTGCCGGTCCATCTTGCGTCAGCGCAACGTCGACGCTGCACACGCGGCAGGAGCCGAAGGGTTTGAGGTTTGGCGCATCACACAACGTCGGTATACGATCCGGTCCCGAATGCCGTTTTACGAAGGAAAGAATTGTTTCATCTTCCTGCATTTCGAAGGGGACATTGTTTATAAAGGCAATTTTTTTCATGGTAAGTCCTTTGTTTTAAACCCGCGAATTGCACGAATTTTCGCGAATTTTTTCAAAACGTTATTGGCTGTTGGCAAATCTTTGGTATTCCAAACTTGTGGTATGACCAAAATTTATAAGCAGCTCTAACTGCAAATGCGATGCATGCAAGTAATTGATTATTTGTGCTTTATTCTCATTGATTATCGCAGAAATCGCTTTTATTTCAACGATAATTTTCTCATAACAGACGAAATCAGGTCGAAATGATTTCTCCAAAACTCTCCCCCTATACTGCAATGAAAATTCTTTTTGTGCAACAAATGGAATCTCAAGAAATTCAAACTCGATTTCCAAACACTCCTGATAAACTTGTTCGGTAAATCCAGCGCCCATTTTGTTGTACACTGTGAAATAGGCACCAACAATTGCATAACTTTCTTCCGGGTAAAGAAGGTCAGACATGATTGAATCTCCACTCAAATTTAATCTTTTCGCCGCCCGCAAATAACGCGGATTTTCGCTAATGAAAGTTAAAAGCCTAAAAATTTGCGTTCATTGGCGAAATTCGTGGAAATATTATTTAAAATATTCTTTTAACTCCTCATCAAAATAATGTAAAGCATTTTTGATACCCAACGGCAAACCGCCACCAAGGGCACAAAGTGAGCCCGTTTCCAGTGTTTCGAGCAGATCGTCAAAAAGTTGGGAGTCGATTTTATACTTTTCAAATTGCGCTTTTTGCAGCATTTCTTTTCCACGGACCGAGCCCAGGCGGCAGGGGAAGCATTTACCGCAGGATTCGTGGGCGGTAAATTCAAACAAGTGCTCAAGATATTTGACCATGGGAAATTTTTCCGGGATGCCGATGATGCTGGCATGTCCCAAAAGGAATCCATTTTCAGCAAAACTTTCAAAATCGATACTCAGATTTGAAACTTGGCTCATTGGTACAATGCCACCGAGTGGCCCGCCGATATGAAGTGCTTTAACGAATTTCTTGAATCCTCCCGATTTGTCGATAAAATCGGCCAGTGGCATGCCCATTTCAACCTCGTATAATCCTGGATTCTGAAAATTGCTGTCGAGGCAAACAAGCTTGGTGCCTGTGGACTTTCCTCGACCGAACTCGGCGTAACTGGCGCCACCATTTTTGATTATCCAGGGGATGGAAGCCAATGTTTCTACGTTGTTTACAACGGTTGGTTTATTGAACAGGCCTTGTTGCGTCGGGTAGGGTGGACGTACCCGAACTTCGGGCCGTTGCCCTTCCAGGGATGAAAGCAGCGCTGTTTCTTCACCACAAATATAGGCGCCTGCCGCCTCGATAATTTTAAACTTATAATTGAATGAACTACCCAAAATATTAGTGCCGATGAATCCGTTTTTTTGCAATTCGTTGACAGCATTTTTTATGACGGCAATAGCCTCCGGATATTCGCCGCGGATATAAATTACCCCGGTATCGGCGCCAACGACGTAACCAGCGATGATCATTCCAAGTAAAAGTGCATGGGGTTGTTCTTCCAAAATATAGCGGTCTGAAAATGCACCAGGATCGCCCTCGTCTGCATTGCAAACGATGAACTTTTGCTCGCTTTCAGCTTCGCGGCACGATTGCAATTTAAATCCGAGCGGAAATCCTGCTCCGCCGCGCCCTCTCAGGTCGGACTTGCTAATTTCCTTCAATAGATCAGTCGGTGGGGTTTGCAGTATTTTTTTAAGATTGTGATAATATTCTGAAACTCCCGGGAATTCTGCGGTGAGAATTGCCTCAGGCGCGTAGCATTTAACAACGTATTTGTCTCTCTGAGCACGGTGATCGTTTTTTACAGCATCAATGTTTTCAATCGCTTCGCCCGAGAAGTTTTTACCATCGATTTGAAAGGCGCTGTTTTCATGGCAGCGGCCGAGACAACACATCTCACCGATTTCTTCTTTTTGATAATGTTTTTGCAATTCTGAGTGCACATGATCCTGCGTCCCGGCTAATAAACAGGCGCTGCCGTTGCAAACATAGGCTTTTTTCCCGGCATTTTCTTTGTTCAGAAAATCATAAAAAGAGGCTGTTCCATAAATGATGGCATCGCCCATCAGGTATTCTTCAGCGAGTTTTTTCATCTCGGTGTTTTCAGGTGTGCCGTTAATTTTGCCGTTATCAACCAGATTTTCAAACAAGTTATTTTCCAGCCCTTTGCGGCCGGAGAGATGACTTAAATTGTCAGACATTCTTCATTTCCCTCTGTAATTCTTGAAATATGCGAATAAATCGTTGCCCGGTTATTCCGGCAAAATGCCGCCAGTGTGATTCCTAATTGTTCCGCGGTTTTTACCGCCAACGAAGACGGTGCTGACACAGCCGCTAAAATAGGAATTTTCGCCATAAATGCTTTTGTAACGATTTCAAACGAAATGCGGCCGCTGATGAGCAACACCCGCGCCTGTACTATTTTTTTATCAGATAACAAGCAGCCGATAACTTTATCCACAGCGTTATGCCGCCCGATATCTTCTTTAATATTTAGTAATTCACCATTATCTGCAAAAGCGGCTGCTGCGTGTGAACCCCCGGATTGGTTAAAAGTCTTTTGTTTCTGGTTCATTTTTTCAAACATGGTCAACAATGTTTGATTGCTTAATTTGTAGTTGCTGCGTAATTTAGTTCCACCGCTCATCAAATCGGTTAATTCTTTTTTGCCACAAATCCCGCACGAAGAAACAGATAAAATACTGCGTCGATTCTCGAAATCTCCGTCGATATTTGTGCTATCCGTGAGAAAGTTTGCCGAGTAGGGGAGGTTAGTTTCAGGTTGAACACGTTCCTGATAACTAAAGTTGTCGGTGAGCAGGGTATAAATATTTTCTGTGTAGAGCAGGCCGCGCACGAGATGCAAATCATCGCCGGGGGTGCGCATGGTTATCGAAAATGGCCGGCTGTTGATGTTGATCTGCAGTGGCGCTTCGATGGTCAAAGTATCATCAACAGTTTGTTTCGCATCGGATTCGAATTTTTGTGCTCTAAATTGTCCGGTCTGCATGGCAAGATATAGGAGTATTTTTAAAATTTATTCAAATTATTAATTTATTGCATCGAATGCTATTCAAATTTTTTCTCTTTATCCTGAATAATTCTCACGCAAAGGCACTAAGTCCACAAAGAAAATATTTAAATACTTATAAAACTTAATTTTGTGGGCTCTGTGGCTTTGTGAGAGATAATTTTAAGAGAAATTTTAGTTTTTCTGAACGTCTATCTCAAATATCGAATTATCAATAGGTTAAAAATATTTTAGTAAATATTTATGAATAAAGCAGGTTATTAACGATCCTTGTGTCGTGACGTATTCCAATTACATAAAAAATGCCGGTACCGAAGGAGGATCGGCTAATTCAGAACCATCCAAACCGGAACATGATCGGAAGCAAAGGCGCCTCGCCGTGTGTAAATTAATTCTCCATCCTGAAATTTGATGCGAGAACTCTGCCCGCGTACGGCAACAGATTTGTTAAAAACACCACTTTGTCCGACCCGGTTTTGCAAGTTTTTTGATACCAAAATCTGATCAAAAAGTATCGCTTTTACCCGCACATCACGGTAATAATCGACGTTTTTTTGCCCACGCCATTTGTTGTTCTCCCGCGCGGCACCCAAAATTGTGAGTTCAAATGTATCCAGTTCTGTATCTTTGAAAAGATAATTATAGCCAAATGAACAGAAATCGGAATTGAGAAAATCTTCGCTGGTATTAAACAGAAAAGAATCTTCTTTTGTGTCGATGCCGCCGGGCGCATTGGCATCACCGTATTCGAGAATATTCATCGAACGGTCGTCCGGATTGTCGTTAAAATCTCCGAGCACGATGACATTTTTATCTGCGAGATTGGCTTTAATGTGATCAACTATGAGGGCAGATGCCTCTTCCCTTCGAGCATCTGTTTCTGCCCGGCCGCCGCGCCGGGATTTCGCATGGCACACCAGGAAAAAGTAACGCGCCGCCTTCCATTCGACTTCAACTTGCAAAAGGTTACGGCTGCGTGGGAAGGCATTGTCAAATTTTTCATCTGCATAAATAAACTTCGATGAATGAATTTTTAACGGCTGTCGTACGGCAAGCGCCACTTCCTGCACTTCATCTTTGGCGTCGATAATGGCTATTTTGTAGGAATCCGGGAGTATGTTTTCCAATGCAGCGCGGTTGTTGATCTCCTGAAAAGCGATAACATCGGCATTGAGTTCGGCGATGACCTGCTTTAAATTGGCCTGGCGTTCGCTGGAAATCCCGGCATCAAGAAAATAAATGTTATAAGTGGCAATCTTGATCGATTGTCCGGAAGCTGCTGTTGTCAGAAACAGAAAAAGAAACATCCGGTTTATTATCCTCATTAGCTCTCCTTGATTTTTGCACACATGAAAATTAAACTTTGCGGGTCTGAAGATAAAAAGATTTGTGACATTGAACAATGAAAAATCTTTTTTCTCTTTAATGGTATCTGTTCCATAGCCAATAAATCGCATTTATTAATCGTGAGTTCCCATCAAATTTCTTGCTTTTTTATTGGGGTTGCTATTAAATTTTCTTTGAACTTATTTTAATTTTTTTTATTGTAATAGAATTCGCGTCAATTTTTAAAGGCGACAATCCTGCAATTATGTACAGCGCATCTTTATTAAAATCTTTATCCGAAAACCATTTCAGGAAACGATGTGGAGTAAATACAACGCAAGATGATCCACAAAACGCTGTGTTTTTTAATAGCCATATCAAGGGATCTGCACTTCAGAAAGAACTGAATTTTCCGTTGGTCTCAACGAAAAATCAAAATTACACTTCATAGTTTATTAAGAGGAGCGACCGTGTTTTCAACAAGTAAATCAAGCTGGATAATACTTTGTTTATTTTGCCTGGTCATATTTTTTTCCTGCTCAGGCGGCCGTGAAGAGAAAGCCGATCAACCAACAAAACCGGAAAATTTATCCATCGTTTTCGGCGAGGGCGGCGGCATCACCGGGCAATGGCAAGGTTACACCATTGGACTGGACGGCGAAATTTTAAAATGGTCGGGACGGGCGGCCGAGCAAAATTCTGTGTCCGCCGGCAAACTTGATGAGGCAATCCTTGCAGATCTCTGGAGTGAAATCCAAAACAAAAAGATTTTGGAAAATTCCGGAACCGCGCCTGGAAATATGACTCGATTTTTAAAGATCAAAACCAACGGTGAAACATACAGTATTTCCTGGGCTGTGGATGCGGCAAACAGCACGATGTCCGCTGATCTCGACCAATTTTACAGTAAATGCTGCGAAATCGTCGAAAAGAAAAAATGACCAGCATAACCAACGATTTCCGGTGAATTATAATTTGCCAACGGGGACTGCTTGTCGAATACCTTTCTTTAAGTTGCAGATAACATTTTTTTATTTAATCATGGAAACTTTTCTTTTTAATTTTATTTAATTCGGGAGAATCCTATGCACAATTATTACAAATTATTACTTCGGATGTTTTTGTTTATTTTATGCTTGTCACTTTTCGCATTCAAAAATGAAAAACAGGCGAATCCAAATGCAAAAAATCCGTTTGCCATTAAAAAAGGTAAAAAAAGTGGTCTTTTAATTGATTCGCCAAAATATCAGACCACCAAAAAAGAAATGCAGGAATTGAGTGCAAAAGTCAATCAGTTTAAAAGCACACATCGGCAAATTAAACAACAAAGCCTGCAATATCAGGCGCAAGTTAATGCATTGCAGAAATTACAGACAGCTTCCGGGCCTGAGTTAAAAGTCCGGTGGGATGGCGACAGCCAGGTGCCAATTTTTATCGATAATATCAAATCAACAGCGCTTTTCAAAGCGACAACCGGAATGACGCAGGATGAGATTTGGGATCGAAAAGCGCATTTATTTTTTGCCGAATATTCACAGCTATTGCAGATTGACGATGGGCACAATGAGTTTAAATTGACAGATATTCAGGGTGATGCCACCGGCATGGCGCACTTACGTTATCAGCAAATGTACAAGGGTTTGGAAATCTGGGCACACGAAGTTTTAGTGCATTTCGATGCTGACGATCAGGTCCGGAGTTTTAACGGACGGTTCATTCCGACACCAAAGTTTTTCTCAATAAAAGAGGAAATCGGCGCGGATGAAGCGACCGGACATGCTTTAATTGCGTTTCAAAATCAGGCAGATTCTGAAACCGTTAAAAAACTGATTTGGGCCGATGAAAATCAGATTCACCTTGTATGGCATGTTCGCTTGCAAAAAGGCATCGGCAGTGATATGAGTTATTTTGTCGATGCGCTCAGCGGGGACATTGTGAAAAAGTTCAGCAATATCAAATTTGACGGCCCGGTTGACGGCAGCGGCACCGATGTGCTCAACCAGAACCGAAGTTTAAAAGTGTACAATATCGGCAGCGACAATTACATGATTAACACCAGCAAATCCATGTATAATGCCGGCGCTTCAACACTGCCGCAAGATGGCCGCGGTGTGATTTATACGCTGGACGCCCGCAATGCGGACAGTACACTTTATTTTGTCACTTCCACGGATGTGAATTCATGGAATAACAAACCGGCGGTTTCAGCTTCAGCTAATGGCGCCCTGGTTTTCGATTATTATAAGACCGTGCACAATCGCAACGCTATCGACGACAAAGGCACCTCGATGAACCTGGTTGTCAATTATAAAGAGAATTTTAATAATGCATTCTGGAACGGTTCTCTGATGGTTTTCGGCAATGGCGACGGCACTACTTTTAGTGACCTTTCCGGTTCACTCGATGTTACAGCCCACGAAATGACCCATGGCGTTGTTGAAAACACCGCTAATCTTGTTTATGAAAATCAGCCGGGTGCGCTCAACGAATCCTTTGCTGATGTCTTCGGGGTGTTATTCGAGTTTTGGGTAAAAGGCGAGCAGGCAAACTGGCTTGTAGGCGAAGATGTCACTACACCCGGAATTCCCAATGACTGCCTGCGAAATATGGCCGAACCGGATGCAGCCAACGTCGCTTTTCAGGGTCAGCAGCCGGCCCATATGAATGCCTTTCAAGATTTGCCAAACACACCGGATGGCGACAACGGCGGTGTACACATTAACAGCGGAATTCCCAACAAAGCATTTTATTTATTCACCCAATCTGTCGGACTCACAGATGCCGAAAAAATATATTATCATGCTTTGTCAAATTATTTAACCCGCAATGCAAAATTTATCGACGCGCGCCTCGCCGTAATTAAATCGGCGGAGCAGCTTTTCGGGGCTGGCGGCAGTCATGCAACGGCCGCAGCTCAAGCGTTTGATGCCGTTGGTATCACCGACGGACAGGGAACACCACCGCCGGCAGACAATCCATCCGTAATCGGAAATGAATATCTCGCTGTTACCGATGCGGAAACCGGTCAGCTATTTCGCGCACCGACAGACGCTTCTGAATTTGTTGCTATTTCAAATTCGCCGGTAAAACGCCGACCCACAGCCACGGATGACGGCAGTTTTATTTATTATGTGGATACCAACTCAAATATCCATGCTACCGCCACAGATGGTTCATCGGATCAGGTTTTTACGACAACCGGCGAATGGGACAATGTTTCGATTTCACCGAATGGCCGTTTTCTGGCTGCAACTTCGATTTACATCGAAGCTGCCGTTTATATCTTTGACTTCGATGATGCCAGCGGGAACAGCGACAAGCGATTGGAACTTTATACACCAACTTATTCGGAAGACGCACAGGCAGGAAATATTCTCTATCCGGATCGCATCGATTGGTCTTCGCAAAGCGATTTATTAATGTATGACGCACTCAATGTGTTTGTCAGCACCTTTGGCGATACCACGGAATATTGGGATATCAATATCATTCGACCCGGCGATGGAGCTATCGGACGACTTTTCGCGCCGCAGCCCCCGGGCGTCGATATTGGCAATCCGGTGTTTTCTTCAAACAATGATAACAAAATCGCATTCGATTATATCGATCCGGATTTTCAGGTGACCGTGCTTGCCGCCGATTTGAACAGCGGCGCTGTCGGCATCGTGACTGAAAATTTTAATTCCCTCGGCAGCCCTTCCTTTTCCAATGATGATAAACGAATTTATTATCACTACATCGATGAAACCGGGGCATCAATCTGGTATGCCGATTTGCTGCAAGATGGCTTAAATGGAGATGAAAACGATCAGCAAATAATCACCGGCGGATTCAACGTCGTTGATTTCACTATCGGCCAACGCCCTACCGATGTGCAGGAAACTCCCGAAATCGTTCCGGATAATTTTACATTGATGCAAAATTATCCAAATCCGTTCAACCCGGCCACAACTATTGAATTTTCACTGCCACAAGAAGCCGATGTTTCTGTGAAAATTTATGATACGTTGGGGCATGAAATTGCAATCGTAACGCAGGCTGTTTTCGCTGCGGGAAAACACAAAACCACGTGGAATGGTTTGGATCGGGCAGGCAAGGGGCTGCCCAGTGGCCTGTATTTTTATAAAATAATTGCGAGAACCGGTGCAGGACAGGAATTTGTCCAAACACGCAAAATGACTCTGCTCAAGTAATTCCAACTATCGGTCAGGGAATGTTCCCTGACCGAGTCTGAGGTCAACACTTCCTTTTCCTGATTGATTCCTGTCGATCAAATTTACATTTTTCATTCCCCTCTTCCCTCTATTAAAAAAAATCCAAACTATCATACAATTTTATCAAATTATTTTAATAAATATTCTCGGTACCGAAAATATTAGTGAAACAGGTATTCGATTGTTTTAAATACATTTTACCCGTTGTGCAAAATTGAGTGAACGCACTAAATAATGGCAGGGTTATATGCGTGTCATGCCGGTTTTCACAGTGTGAAATACCGGGGTGACACATGAGGCTGAATTATAAGTCTTTGTGAAAATCTTTAGGTTTGGCACATCGGGATACATTTTTAAGAAAAAGACAGGCATAGATGAACGATAGCAAGCGATACGCAGTTGCAGGGGCAGTGTTTGGAACATGTTTTCCAATTATGGCATTTATTATTAGAGTTCTTCAATATGGCCTTCATCAAGCCATGGTTCTTGCAGGGGAGGACCCATTGTTGTGGATCATTGCATCAGCGCCGATATTTCTTGGTTTGGCAGCTTTTTATGCCGGCGTTAAGCAGGATAATGTGAATCAAAAAATGGCAGAAATCAATTCAGCGCAAGTTGAACTTGAAATTGCCCATGGTGAGACGCTGCAAAAAAGTGATTTAGCTGAAAAAGCTGCCCGTGCAGCGAACGAAGCCAGGCATGCCTCCGATGAGCAAAAACAGTATCTTGGCAAGAGTGTTGAGGTCTTGTTGCACGAAATCGATAAATTTTCCCGGGGCGATTTAACTATTTCACTCGCCTGCGACAAAGCGGATGATGTGGGGCGGTTATACAATGGATTAACCAAGGCTATTTCTCTTGTACACAAGAATTTATATGAAGTAGTTGAGAGTACGCAGACAGCAACAAACAGTGCCGCAGTAATATTTGCAAGCAATGAAAAGCTCCTGCAAAGCGCCAACGATTTATCGAAGCATACAATTGATGTTGCGGGTGCAGTGGAACAAGTCTCGATCACAATTGATGAAAATTCTACCAATTCAAATAGTATAATGGAATTTGTGAAAAAATCGACCGACAGTGCAAAAAAGGCCTCAAATTCGGTAGCAGAATTAATTGATGGTGTTTTGCTTATCAAAGGGACGGTGAATGAGGCCGCTAATAATGTTGCCAGCCTGGGCGAGAGCAGCCAGCAAATTGGCGAAATTGTGCAGACTATTAGCGATATCGCGGATCAGACGAATTTACTGGCACTCAACGCAGCCATCGAAGCGGCGCGTGCCGGCGAACAAGGCCGTGGATTTGCTGTGGTTGCCGATGAGGTGCGGAAATTGGCTGTCAGAACAGCCGAAGCGACAAAAGAAATCAAGAGTAATATTATCACTAACCACAGCGAGACGGATCGTGCCATTGCCTCGATTCAGCGAACCATGGAAGCGCTGGATGAGCGCAATAATCTGATTGATAAAACGAAAGAAGACCTGAGTGAAATCGCCATGAATTCCGATCAGACTTTGAATATGATTACTCAGATTGCAACCTCCGGTAAGGAGCAGGCAATTGCCAGCAGTGAGATCTCACGCACAATAACCGGGATCAATAAGATTACCCAAAGCCAATATGAAGAAATTCAGGGAATTACCGAATCGACACAGCAGTTGAATGAGCTAATGCACGATTTACATCTTTCCCTGCAACATTTTCAATTTTATCAAAAACCGGGTAAAACTTCTGAAGTTTTGCAGAAGGGTAAAAATGGAAAATATTTTGACAATCCTCAGGCAGTTGAATTCACGAGATAATTGGTGGGAAAATCTTACTTGTAGATACAGTCATGCCTCATTCAATGAAACAATGGCATTATTACTTTTCTTGACTTTCAAAGATAAACATTTTATATTTTTGGCAATCAGGAGAAAATGAAAATGACCACTTACATCATTTTAAAAATTATCCGTAAGAGCTATCGCTGCCTGTTTAACTGCTGGATGTTTTATCACTAACCCCGATTTTCCTCTCAATTCGGCTATAATCTGAAATGGATTGTTCATAATTTTATAGCTGCCTTTTGATTTGCCAAATTATCCCTGTTTTTTAAACCCAAATTGAAACAATACAACGCATTGTATTGACAGAATTTTATGTGGATTCAGAGAAATATAAATTTTGCAAAGTGGAGATGAATCATGTTTGAACATGTTAAAACAAATAATACAGTCCCTGAACGCCCGGCTGTTGCCGAGGGTAATTTCTACGAACCGCTTGCTGAAAAAATTGGCCCGGGCATGAATCCGCGCGTACAGCGCCTGCGAAAATTAAGTTTTGAGGCGGAACCGACGCTGTCAATCGAGCGGGCGCTGCACGAAACCGCCTTTTATAAGGAGAATTATGGCAAATTCTCAATCCCGGTTTTGCGTGCTCTCACGTTCCTCGACCACTGCAGGAAAAAAACGATTTACCTTGGGGAAGATGAATTAATTGTTGGTGAGCGCGGTCCGAAGCCCAAGTCAATTCCAACATTTCCGGAATTGACCTGCCACAGCGTCGAAGATTTTTATGTACTGAATACACGCGACATGCAGCGGTACATTACTACGCAGGAAGATATTGATACCTACGCCCGGGAGGTGATCCCGTACTGGGAAGGAAAAACACAGCGCGAGCGTATTTTTAATCACGTGCCGAAAGAATGGAAGGCAGCCTACGAAGCCGGACTTTTTACTGAATTTATGGAACAACGTGCTCCCGGTCACACAGCGCTCGATGGGAAAATTTATAAAAAAGGTATGCTGGATTTAAAACGGGAGATCGAAGAAAATATTGCCGGACTTGACTATCTCAATGATGCTCATGCCACTGACAAGGCGGAGCAGTGGAAAGCGATGGCTATCTCCTGCGATGCTGTCATTATTTTTGCCGAGCGGCATGCTGACCTCGCTGAGCAAATGGCCGCCACAGAACCAAATCCACAACGAAAAGCCGAATTGAACAAAATAGCGGAAGTCTGCCGCTGGGTGCCTGCACATGCACCGCGTACCCTGTGGGAAGCCATTCAAATGTACTGGTTTGTGCATCTCGGCACCATCACCGAGCTCAACGGCTGGGATGCGATGAATCCCGGACATTTCGATCAGCATTTGACCCCGTTTTACGAAAAAGAATTGGCTGATGGGACCCTGACACGTGAAGAAGCCAAAGAATTAATCTCTTGTTTTTGGATCAAAGTCAATAACCACCCGGCGCCGCCAAAAGTTGGTATAACAGCCCGTGAAAGCGGCACCTACAACGATTTTACCAACATCAATCTCGGCGGAGTAAAGCGGGACGGCACCGACGGCAGCAGTGAAGTTTCGTATATCATGCTGGAAGTTATCGAAGAGTTGCACGTTTTACAGCCCGGCAATTCGGTGCATATCAGCGCAAAAACGCCGGATAAATTTCTCCACGCGGCTGCACACGTCATTCGCCAGGGACACGGCTATCCTTCAGTTTTTAATCCGGATATTTATATTCTTGAAATGCTGCGCCAGGGGAAATCTTTAGAAGACGCCCGTGAAGGCGGCTGCAGCGGCTGTATCGAAGTTGGTGCTTTTGGCAAGGAGGCATATTTGTTGACCGGCTATCTCAATGTGCCGAAAATTTTCGAGGTGACGCTGAACAATGGCATCGATCCGGTCACTGGAAAAGTAGCAGGAATTGAAACCGGCGATCCGCGTGATTTTTCTTCCTTCGAAGAATTGTATGCGGCTTTTCACAAGCAGCTCAATTTTGTCATCGACCAGAAAATCCGGGTGAGTAATTACATCGATCGCATGTTTGCCAAGTATGCGCCGGCTCCTTTTCTCTCTGTCGTTATCGACGATTGTATAAGCAAAGGGCGCGATTATTACGATGGCGGGCCGCGCTACAATACCAGCTATATTCAGTGCTGCGGCCTCGGCACCGTGACTGACAGCCTCGTGGCGCTGAAAAAACACGTCCTCGAAGATAAAAAATTTACGATGGAGGCTGCTTTAAACGCTGTGGCAAAAAACTTTGAAGGTGAAGAATTCATGCGGCAAACTATCATGAACAAGACGCCGTTTTTTGGCAATGATGATGATTACGCCGATGATATCGCTGTTCGTGTTTATGATGATCTCGTGGCGGCCATCGACGGCAAACCGAATATAAAAGATGGCGGAAAGTATCATTTAAACATGCTCTCCACAACCTGCCATGTCTATTTCGGCAAAGTTATGGGCGCGACGCCCAACGGCCGTTTGGCAGGAAAATCCATTTCTGATGGCACGTCGCCGAGCCACGGCGCGGACACCCACGGGCCTTCGGCGGTCATTAAATCGTTGACGAAAATCGATCATGTGAAGTCCGGCGGCACATTGCTGAACCAACGATTTCTCCCCAGTTTGCTCAAGCGGGATGAGGATATAAAAAAGCTGGGTCAGCTGATCCGCAGTTATTTTACCCTCGGCGGCCACCACATTCAGTTTAATATTGTCGATACGGCAACCTTGCTGGCCGCGCAAAAATGTCCCGATGATTATAAGGATTTACTGGTGCGTATGGCCGGCTATAGCGATTATTTCAATGATATGAACGCCGACCTGCAACAGGAAGTCATCGAACGCACGGAAAACGAAGCGTTCTAACTAAGCGATGAGATCGCTGCTCTTTAGCGATGTTATCGCTACTCTTTAGCGATGTTATGGCTATTCTTTAGCAATGTTATCGCTACTCTTTAGCGATGTTATCGCTACTCTTTAGCGATGTTATCGCTACTATACTGGTTATCCAAATAAATCAACACACTTAAAACTATGATTAATAGATAATTGTCCACTAGTATCACAAATTTTACGAATAAAACTATTGAAAATTCAGGCTCGTTTACTCAAAAAAAATATTCGTGTAAATTCGAGTGACTCGTAGTTTGGCTTTATAAAATAATAAGTTATCCTTGCGGAGCTATCTGGATAGCCAGACGCTACTATGAGTAAAACCATATTTTTTAACCATTGTGCAAAATTGGTAAATATTCCATGTTTGTTGAAATTTATTGAGTTATTCATCGTTTTCGTCATTCCCAAATGCTTCTATTGGGAATCCATACTTTCAAAATTGTGGATTCCGGCTAAAAGATTGCCGAGCTGAAGGCCGGCGCAGCAAAATGACATGAAAAATGTGATCGAGGTCGATACAATTGAATTTTGCACAACGGTTTTTTTAAAAATTTCATCGTTACTCATAATGCACAAGAGAGTCATGTTAAAATATGTCCATTCCTGGAGATTTATTGATTCCATCGCTGCAAGCGATTGAATCAAAATGTGCTAGCCATGGATAAAGAATTTGTGTGAATTTGTAGAAAATAGAATCGATAAAAAAGAAATAAAACTATGGAATCAGGATTAATATTCGATGTTAAACGTTATGCCATCAACGATGGGCCGGGAATTCGCATCACAATTTTTCTCAAGGGCTGTTCTTTAAACTGCGCCTGGTGTCACAATCCGGAAAGCATCGCCCGCCACGTGCAAAAAATGTACAGCTTCGACAAATGCCTGCACTGCGGCACCTGCGTTGAAGCCTGCCCGGAAAATGCCTGCGAACTGACGCCGCAAGGGATTGTCACCGATCCCGATTTATGTAAGTTATGTGGCAAATGCGCTGAAGTCTGCCCCACAAAAGCCACCGAAATGTCGGGTCGTCTCGCAACGGTGGGCGAAATTGTGGCGCTGGTTGAGAAGGAAAGAATCTTTTTCGATCAATCGGGTGGCGGCGTGACTTTTTCAGGTGGTGAGCCGTTGATGCATCCCAAATTTCTTATCGAACTATTGGATGCCTGTGGTGAGCGTGGCATTCATCGGACGGTAGATACGACCGGGCTGGCTAAAACCGATATTTTGCTGGAAGTGGCAAAGCGCACCGACCATTTTTTGTATGACCTGAAAATGATGAATTCAGATGCACACAAAAAATGGACAAATGTCAGCAATAACAAAATTCTCGATAATCTCAAAGTTCTTGCGGCAACGGGCGCCAGTATCAATATTCGCATTCCTTTGATTCAAGGCGTCAATGATGATGTGGAAAATATCGAAAACACGGCGGCATTTGTGGCTGATCTCGAAGGTGAAAAAAAACGCGTTAATTTACTTTTGTATCACAATATCGCTGCAAAAAAATACGAAAAACTCGGCGAAGAATTCGACTCAGGCGATATGGCAGAACCGAGCACGGAGGATCAGAAACGGATAATCGCTCAGTTCGCCGCCCACGGCATTGAAGCGATGATCGGCGGGTGATTTTTTTTCAACACCCAATATCCAATAATCAACACGCAATGTCTGCGAAAACTTGTCTTGCAGTAATTTCTCAGTCAATAATTGGTACGTTATCTCGGTTATTTGGTCAAATGAATGGTTACGCTCAATTCTTCAGTTGGAAATTGAAAATTGAATATTGGTTATTGGATTTGCTATTGAATCTCTCCCTGAAGTTTTGTTTCTTCAAAAGTTACCAGACCATCACACTTCTTGCAACCGGGAGAAATACAAATGCTCACATTTTATTTAAATCAAAATAAAATTGCAACGAGCCTGCATCATGGAACTGTTCTGCTTGATTTTGTGCGTCGTGAAAGCAGATTGCCCGGAACCAAAGAAGGCTGTCGGGAGGGGGATTGTGGGGCCTGCACGGTTTTGTTGGGTGAAATTGCCGATGAAGAAATAAAGTATCGCGCTGTAAATTCATGCCTGTTGCCAATCGGATCACTGGCCGGAAAACATGTAGTGACAATCGAAGGCCTGAATCTGCGGGAAAACACGCTTCTGCAAAATGCATTTGTCGACGAACACGCCAGCCAATGTGGATTTTGTACGCCCGGTTTTATTCTTTCTCTCACCGATTTTTTACTCAATAATCCAACATTAAATTTTGAAGAAGCCATCCTGGCGGTTGCGGGAAATATCTGCCGTTGCACCGGCTATGAATCTATCAAACGGGCAATAAAATTGCTGCTCACTGAAGTTGAAAGTCGCATCGAATTATCACTGGACAAGCGCGTGCCCGAGCTTGTTCGCACTGGCCAATTGCCGGAATATTTTAACACGATTCCTCAAAAACTTGCACGATTAGAATTTGATGTTGAACCAGAAAATCCTGGAAAAATCGTGGCAGGGGGGACGGATTTATTTGTCCAGCAAGCAGATAAATTACTAAAACAGCCACTGCAATTCATCGATGATGGCCAGCAAAGCCGCGAAATTTATCGCGAAAATGACCAGTGTATTGTGGGTGCAAGCGCGACGATGGAAGAGGTGCGGAAAACGCCGGTTTTTCGCGAAATCTTGCCTGAAATTGATACCTACTCGAAACTCATCGCCTCGAAACCCATCCGCGAACGGGCGACTTTGGCCGGCAATATTGTCAATGCTTCACCGATTGCTGATTTCGTGATTTTACTGCTCGCGTTGGAAGCGAAACTAATCCTGCAAATTGGATCTGCGAGCCGCACAGTCGATTTACATAATTTTTACCTTGGGTATAAAAAACTGGATTTGCAGGAAGACGAGCACATTCATAACATCTCAATCCCGATTCCGAATCCCGGATTTAAGTTCAATTTTGAGAAAGTATCACGCCGCACGCATTTGGATATCGCCAGCGTCAATACGGCCGCGTTTTTTGCCGTTGAGGAAAATAAAATTACCGATGCTCGAATTTCCGCTGGAGGCGTTGCGCCGATTCCCCTTCTTCTAAAAAATACCAATGCTTTTTTACAGGATAAAATAATTGACCCGGCAATTGTCGAATCAGCGATGAAAATTGCAGCCGAAGAAATTTCCCCAATCAGCGACGTACGGGGCAGCGCTGAGTACAAACGCCGACTGCTGCAACAATTTATTTTTGCTCATTTTCACACGCAGTTTCCGGAATTGATTGGAGCGGAGGTGCTGGCATGAAAAACAAGGACACAAATCTGCACGTTCGCGGCGAATCCTGTTTTGTCGATGATTTTCCCTGCCCGGCCGGAGTCTTGCATGCCGCTGTTAAAAGCAGTGCCATCGCCCACGGCACTATTAAAAGGATACAGATTCAAAACGCTGAAAAACTGCCCGGTGTGAAAAGGATATTGTGCGCGCCGGATATTCCCGGTGAAAATCAGATCGGCTCCATAATTCAGGATGAACAGCTTTTGGCAGACCACGAAGTTCATTTTATCGGCCAACCGATTGCTATCGTCGTTGCTGAAACAGCGGAAATTGCCCGGGAAGCCGTCGAATTGATTAGCATCGCCTATAAAGAAAAACCGGCGGTCGTCGATGCCCGCATCGCTGCGAAAAACGGGCAACTCATTGCACCACCCCGCACATTTTCTTGTGGAGATACAGATCTGGCGTGGGCACAATGTGAAACGATTAGTTCCGGCAGCACCGAAACCGGCGGCCAGGAACATCTCTACCTTGAAACGCAGGGAGCCTTTGCGTCGCTCAAGGAAGACGGTGGACTTCAGCTTATTTCCAGCACCCAGGGACCAACAGCCGTACAACGCATTGCAGCGCGGGTTTTGGATTTGCCGATGCACAAAATTGAGGTCGATGTGTTGCGGCTCGGCGGGGGTTTTGGTGGTAAAGAAGATCAGGCCACGCCCTGGGCGGTCATGGCCGGTTTGGCAGCAATTTGTGTCCGGCGCCCGGTGAAGCTCATTTTGCGCCGCCACGAAGATATGATAATGACGGGCAAACGCCATCCCTACAGCTCGGATTTTAAGATCGGGCTGACGCAGGACGGCAAAATTTTAGCCTATGAGGCAACATATTATCAAAATGCCGGTGCAGCCGCAGACCTTTCAACTGCGATTCTCGAGCGCACTCTCTTTCATGCCAGCAATAGTTACTACATCCCAAACGTGAAAGCCACGGCATTGAGCTGTCGTACAAACTTACCCCCGAACACGGCTTTCCGTGGTTTTGGTGGCCCGCAAGCGATGTTTGTCATCGAATCGGCTATTGTTGCCGCCGCAGAAAAAATGGGTGTCGATGCCAGTTCAATTCAGGAAAAAAATTTGCTGAAAGATGGCGATGAATTGCCATACGGCCAGATTATGGCAGCGTGCCGCATCAAACCGTGCTGGCAGCACAATACGGAACGCTTTAACTGGCATGAAAAACAACGGGATGTGCAGGAGTTTAATCAAAAGAACAAGCTGGTGAAAAAAGGTTTTGCATGCATGCCGGTTACTTTTGGCATCTCTTTTACCAACACTTCGTTGAATCAGGCCGGCGCACTGGTACACGTCTACAACGACGGCAGCGTCAGCGTCAGCACCGGCGCTGTTGAAATGGGTCAGGGCGTCAATGCTAAACTGCGCACCGTGGCAGCCCGTACATTGGGCGTAAATCCCGAGTCCGTGCGCATCGATTCCACGAATACGGGCCGCGTCGCAAACACCTCGCCCACAGCAGCGAGTTCCGGGGCGGATTTAAACGGGCACGCCACGCGCATCGCCTGCGAACAAATTCGGCAGCGATTAATAGAATTTGCCGCAGCAACGCTGAAAACAGAATCGGAAAATATCACATTCGAAAACAGTAGAATTCTTGTTTCGGGCCGCGAAAACGATTTGACCTGGAATTCACTCGTTGATTCGGCCTATTGGGCGCGCGTAAGTTTATCTGCCCAGGCACATTATGCCACTCCGAAAATTCATTTCGACAAGAGCAAAGAAAAAGGCCATCCATTTGCCTACTATTCCTTTGGTACAGCCGCTGTAATTGCCCGACTCGATTGTATCCGCGGAACTTTTATTATCGAATCGGTCGACATTGTGCACGATCTTGGCACCAGCCTGGCCCCGAAGGTTGACCTTGGCCAGGTAGAGGGAGCGCTGGTGCAGGGCATCGGCTGGATGGCAATGGAAGACGTTGTTTTCTCTGAAAATGGGCAGCTTTTGGCCAACACTCTGAGCACTTATAAAATCCCGGATATTTATTTCGCACCGGAAAAAATACAGACTCACTTTCTCGAAAACGCGGCACATCCAGCCGGATTATTTCATTCCAAAGCAATTGGCGAACCGCCATTCATGTACGGCATCGGGGCCTGGCTGGCAATTCGCAATGCGATGAAAGCATTCCGTCCACAGGCAGAAATCCCCTTCACAGCACCTTTTACACCCGAGCGTGTTTTGATGGCGTTGTATCCAAAATAAAAACATCATTTTAAGCATTGTTATTCACAGATTTGCCAGCGGGAACAAGAACATTCTCATTAATCAGATGGCCGGATAAATCCTGTTTATGTCAGATAGTTCAATTTATTGGCTGGTGGGATGATATAAAAAACCGCTAATTTCCTTTAGTAAAAAATGTTATCTCTTCGTGAATATTTTGTGAACTTTTTTTCCTATCATACAGTGCGAGCAAAGCAATTTCTAATTTTATAAAAGGTGTGCCATGAAAAATAATTGCCGGAACATTTTGTTATTATTTAGTATGAATTTTCTATTCATTACGAATTCAATTGTACAAGCCGGTGCATGGACGCAATCCAAAGGCCATTTCTATTCAAAACTCACACTTATTCAGCTCAACTCCACGCAACGATTTTCAGTTGACAGCAAACCGACCCGCGCTGAGTTTGATGATCTGGCAACCTATTTTTATCTCGAATACGGTGTCACAGATAAATGGACGCTCTCCATTTCTAATCCTGTGGTTAAAAATTCGGTGGGAAATTACGGCTCCTACCGTGGCACGACACGCAGTTTTCTCGCTGGCGATATCGACCTCGGATTAAAACGGCAAATTCTTTCCGGACCAGTTGTCGTTTCCGCATTGCTCGGCGCAAAAATCCCGCTTTTTTATGAAATTGATGACCGGCCACCCCTTGGAACCGGAGAATTTGATTTTGATGCAAAATTGCTTATCGGAACTTCTCTTTATCCGATTCCAGCATATTTTACCGGCGACATCGGTTACCGCCAGCGCGGCAGCCAATTCAAAGATGAGATAAATTTTAATTTCGAGGCAGGGTACACACTGTTCAAAAAATATCTCGCCCGCGTGGTTTTAAACGGAATCCGGAGTACTTCAAATACGATGGCGCTGGCTATGGACGAACAATTTTCAGTTGAGCAGGAGCAATACCGGGCCGGATTCGGGCTGATCTACCTGTTTTCCAAAAATATTGAATTTGACGTGACTTTTTTGAATACCTATGCTGGACGCAATTTCCCGCGTGCCACTGAGATGTATCTTGGCGTTGCTTTCAAGCGGTAAATTAGCAGCCGTCAGATTTGTGAATGAAATATCTGTATTTTCAACTCAACGAAAAGAAAAGTGTAAATTATGAAAAGACGTGATTTTCTCAAAATTAATGCCGCCGGATCCTTGTATTATTTGATTCCTGGCCTCGGATTGACATCATGTACTAAGAATATTTTTGACCCGCTCGATACGGCCTTTGAGCCTGATTTCTGTTCCCCCGTCGATTTGGATGAAACGAAGGGCGGATTTTATGTGGAATACATTCAAGGGAAAAGCTATCGCCCGACTGATTTGGAACTCGATTCATGGCAACTGACATTGGCAGAAGAACATGCGGGCGCACAAAAAAGGTCGTTAAAGCTGAATTATACCGAACTGATGCAGGCAGTTGATGCAATTAAAAATCAGAATGCATTTGCTGAAAAATCGTTCTTCAATACCTTTCAATGCGTAGGAAATAAACCCGGCGGTCATTTGATTAGCAATGGTTATTTTACCGGCATCCCGCTGAGCACATTTTTTGCCCATTTGGGATTTGACCTGACACAGGCCAATTTACAGCGTCTTTATTTTCACTGCTACGATGGTTACAGCACCAATCACAAAATTGACCGCATTTTGCAGGATGAACAAACGCCTATTTATTTTGTGACCAAGTTCAATGGTGTTCCGCTGAGTGACCGGCGCGATGGCTCGATGAAACATGGTTTTCCGGTACGATTGGTCACGCAAGGAATGCTCGGAATGAAAAGTCCCAAAGGGCTCACCGAACTCATTTTGTCTGATCGTGATGACATAGAAGGCTGGTGGGAAACGCGGCCAGCGAGCCGTGCACGCCCGGATTTGAACTGGGCTGACGAACCATTGCTTAAAATAAATTCGAAGATAACTTCCCATGTCAATTACCAGAAAATTAAACCTGGCACCGACGTAATTTTGCAGGGATTTGCAGTCGGCGGCACGGCTTCCGTTGAAAAAGTGGAAGTGGGTTCTGCAAAAACTTCTTCGCCGGAAGATATCACGTGGGGTGCCGCAAAACTGATGGATCGTCCTGATTCGATGGTCCGGCCTGATTATGATGATTCCGATGGACTGGCTTTTTCTCAGGCAGTTGATGATTTCACCACCGGTACATGGCCGGCACCAAATGTCTGGTGTACCTGGACATTGCCTTGGCGCACCCCATCGCGGCCAGGAAAATACTTTTTAGCGGTGCGGGCGACGGATACCAATGGTATTGTGCAGCCGCAATCTGAAACGGCAGAAGAAAAAGCAGATGGTGAAAATGGGTATCACGTTTTAACTTTGCAGGTAGAAGATTAAATGAATTGTCTGGTTACAGGAGCCACTGGCCTCATCGGATTTGAGTTGTGCAAATTACTTCTCGAAAAAGAGATGCAAGTCTTTGGCTTGTCCCGGTCGGAAAATCCACCAAGATTTGCTGAGTTATCAAAGAATAAAAATTTTCATGCGGTTTCAGGCGATATCACCAATAAGTTTTTTACGCGAAGTCTATTTGAGAAATATGAAATTAACTTCGTTTTTCACATGGCTGTCGAGCGGTTTTTCCCGGATGCAAAGACTGAGGCGACGGCAGATTTGCAAAACACGATCGCGTTCAAAACCAACTTTCTCGGCACCGTTAACTTGTTGGAGGGAGCTGCAAATCAGGCTCTCTCCGGCTGGATACAAAGTTCAACAATGAATGTTTATCCTTTCGAAAATTTGCCCGAAATTCCAGTGGATGAAACCTGCCCACCAGCCCCAGCCGAACCCAATGGAATGAGCATGTTGCTCGCTGAACAAGCCTGCACTTATTTTTCGAACAGAGCTCATTTCCCAATGGTTCTTTTGCGCTATCCGGGCGTATATGGCATGGGAAAAAATCGGGGAATTGTTGCTAAATTTGTGCAGCAGTGCCTTGAAAATCAGAATGGAGAGCTCACTGCGGTAACGGATCGCAGTTCGGATTTTGTTTTTTCAAAGGACATTGCCTTGGCAAATGTGACAGCCATGGACCGGATCGATCAACTTGATGGAAAAATAATCAATGTTGGCAGCGGGCAGGAAACATACATTCCCGATTTGGCTCGTATGGTGAAAGAAATTACCCATTCTAATTTGTCAATTTCTGAAAAAATATCCGGAAAACCGCGCCGGTTTTTGATGGATATCGAACGTGCAAAGAAATTACTGGACTATCAACCACGCTCGGTTTACCAGGGACTGAGCGAGTATATTGAGGATTTTAAAAAGGCGAAAGAACAGCAATAAATATGGCTATTCAATCGAGCAAACCGTATTTCCCTGCGGATGTCCGGCAAAAAATATGTACTGAAGTTGATAAAGTTCTTCAAAATGGTCAACTGACGATGGGGCCGTGGATTACGAAGTTTGAAACTGAGTTTTCCCGGTTTATCGGCTGCAAACATGCGGTTGCCGTCAACTCCGGTACCAGTGCCCTGGAAATATTGCTGCGTTTTTATGAGGTGCAGAATGCGGAAGTAATCGTGCCGACAAACACATTTTCAGCATCGGCAAACGCTGTTTTGTTTGCTGGCGGCATACCGGTTCTCGCGGATATCCACGCCGAAACGCTGTGTCTCGATCCTCGCGAAATTAAACGGCGACTTTCCCCGAAGACAAAAGGGGTGATTTTAGTGCATATCGCTGGATTGCCCTGCCCGCACACCGATGAAATTAAGAGAATTTGTGCAAAAAATGGGTTATTCCTCATTGAAGATGCAGCCCATGCTGCCGGGGCGGGAATTGGAAATAACAAGGCTGGAAATCTGGCGGATGGCGGCGCTTTTTCATTTTTCCCGACAAAAGTTTTGACCACCGGCGAGGGCGGCATGGTGACAACCAATGATGATAAATGCGCCGAATTTGCCCGCAGTCTGCGCTGCCACGGAATCAGTATCGAACAAAATTCGCCCTTCAAGGGCCGATTTGTGCGCCTGGGTTATAACTGGCGCATGAGTGAAATTCAGGCGATCATTGGATATTATCAGACAAAATTACTTGCCGAAATAATCGCAAAACGGGCTTCGGTTGCTGAATTTTATCAGCATAAAATGCAATCTGTGGATGGAATTCAGATGATTCCCGCCCCGCCCGGTTATTGCCACAGTTTTTATAAATTTCCGGTGATTATAGCAGACCGGTATTCGCGTGTCGAAATTACCCGAAAAATGCGTGAATCGTTCGAGATTCAGTGTGGTACAATTTATTGGCCGCCAGTCCACTTGCAACCGTTTTACCAGGAAAATTTTTCTTATCAGATGGGTGATTTCCCTGTTGCAGAAAAAATTCTGCAGCAGACTTTGGCTTTGCCAATATATCCCGACTTGTCCTCCGAAGAAGCATTAATCGTGGTTGAAGCGTTGAAGAAATCTCTCACAGTTTAACCTGAAATTATACTTGAGATGTGATATTTAAACGAAAAAAAATTGCATTAATAATGATAAAAATGAGAAGGAGGGTAACGTGAACAAAGATGCTGTTCTCATTTGTGCCCCCCACACCGACGACGGGGAATTGGGCTGTGGTGGCACGATTCGCCGTTTTGTGGAAGAAGGTAAAACCGTTTATTATGTTGCCTTTACAACAGCCGGAACCGAACCGCCATTTACACCCGAGCTCGTCAAGTCGGAATTGCGAGCTGCGATGGATGTACTTGGTATTCCGTCACATCAGCTCATCCTTTATAATTATGAAATAAGAAAATTGGGCTACGTGCGCCAGCAAATTCTCGATCAGATGATCAATCTTAAAAAAGAAATCGATCCGGGAATCGTGTTTTTGCCCAGCAATAATGATATTCATCAGGACCATCTGACGATTTACCAGGAAGGCGTGCGGGCGTTCAAGCAGACCACAATTCTGGCCTATGAATTACCGTGGAACAACATCACATTTCACACCCGCCACTTTGTGCCGCTGCAAAAAAATCATATCGAAAAGAAGCTGGAAGCGCTGAGCTGCTATAAATCACAAAAGCATCGCAACTTTATCGATGCAGATTTTATTTGGGGACTGGCGCGGTCGCGCGGCGTGCAAATCGCACAGAAATATGCCGAGGCATTCGACGTCATCCGGTGGATTTTGGTTTAAGATGATGAATAATGGCCCAGTTTATTCGGCGCACCAGTTGCACTATTTGCCGTGGCTTGCTTATTTTTTTAAAATTCAGGCAGCCGATAAATTTGTTTTTGCAGATGATGTGCAATACAAATCCCATAATTTCATCAATCGGGCGCAAATCAAAACAGCGGGTGGCAAACAATGGCTCACCATTCCTGTGCTCACAAAAGGAAAACAAGCGCAGCTCATTCGCGATGTGCGGATAAACACGGAAATCAACTGGCGGCGCAAGCACTGGAAATCACTGATTGTGAATTATAAAACGGCGCCGTGGTTCGAAAAATATGCCGATTTCTTTGCTGAATTTTACGCAAAAAACTGGACTTTTCTTTTTGATGCAAACTTCGCAGCGATGAAATTTCTCCTCGAGGCGCTTTCAATTAAAACGAATTATTTTCTGAGTTCAGAATTCGATCTCGAGCCGGGGCGGACCGAACGCATCATCGATATGGGGCTGCGCTTGCAATGCCGCACCTATCTTTCCGGGCCCAGTGGCAAAAAATATATGGATTTGGGTCTTTTCGAGAAAAATCGTATCGGCGTTGAATATTTGCAATTTCAGCATCCGCAGTACAGCCAACAATTCGGGGTATTTCAGCCCGCCATGTCCGTCATCGATTTGCTGTTCAACGAAGGCCCGAACGCGGGTGAAATTCTCGCCAAAGGAAAGGAGACGATGCGCCAATGAATAGAGTGCTCGTCGTTTCCTACCACTTCCCACCGGAAGGCGGCGTCGCGGTTCAACGGGTGCAAAAGTTTGTAAAATTCCTGCCGAATTTCGGCTATTTGCCTGTCGTGTTAACGGCACAACATCCGCTTAAAAAGTATGACGATTCCCCGCTCAAATCTTTTTTTCCCGAAGTTGAAATTCACCGAACCCGGGATTGGATGGCCTATTTTCCCGGAGAAATCAGGAAATTAATAAAAAAAATAAGTTTCCCGGACAAGCATGTTTTTTGGAAATGGACGGCAATAAGACGCGGGATTAAATTGGTTAAAAAATATAATATTGATATCGTTTTTTCATCTTCGCCGCCGCATTCCGTGCAACTCATTGCGATGGAAATAGCCCGGAAAACCGGTGCAAAACACGTCAGTGATTTCCGCGATGAATGGTCGGGGGATTTAAATTTTGGCAAACTGCCAGCTCCAGTTAGGCAACAGCGGCTCGAAAAAGAAATATGTACGCAATCCGCTGCGATAATAACATTGCTAAGCAGTGCGCAACGAAATTTCACCCGGTTGGCTCCTGCATCAAAAGTGCATGTCATTCCAAATGGCTTTGATCCCGATGATTTTCCACAAAATGGTAAACTTAAATCCAGCAGCAAAAAACTGAAACTCGTCTATTGCGGCCGTTTTTCCAACAAAGCATCACCGACGGCATTTTTTGCAGCGCTTAGCGCTCAGCTCACCGAATCACCGGCGCTCAAAGACAAATTGCATGTGCAAATAATTGGCGCTACCGGCAATAAATCCTGGTTAAAGAAGTTTGCTAACTTACACTCGATAGTCGAATTTCTCCCCTTTCAACCCCACAAAAAATGCCTCGAACTTATGCGAGATGCTGATATTTTGCTACTTTTTGCCAGTAACGATGGGAAGAAAGAAGGCATCCCGGCAAAAACATTTGAATATTTTTATTTGCAGAAACCGGTGTTTTTAGTCGTTGACACGCCAGGTGAATTGAGCGTTTTATTGGAAATGTATCGCAATGTTTATATTGGATTTAAATCTATTGAAAAAACAATTCAGCAGCAAATCGAAAACCTGGTCTCTGATTTTGACAACGGGACACCTGCCAAAGCTGTCGATGCCGCATTTATCCACCAATTTGATCGAAAACTACAAACGCAAAAACTCGCACGGATATTCGATTCGTTGATTTGACCAGCAACTCCTGATACGGTCGCACTGAAAAAGCAGCCAAACTTGACAAATAATTGTGCAACTAAATTGTCAATTTTACTGTCTAAATTAAAGTATACCTTTTCTCCCCTTATTTTTCAAACTTCGTTTTTTTAAACCTCAACCATTAGTTTTTGCAGAAAGGTGGACTGATGAAAGAAAAAATTACGAGGCGATCATTTCTGGACAAGACCTCGAAAGGTTTGGTTACCGCGGGCATGTTGCCCTGGTTTTTAAAATCAAATTGGGAGCGAGCGATGGCACCTCCATTAAAAGACGGCAGCACGCTGACCAGCTATTACGACCATTTCGGCGTATCGGAAACGCTGATGCGTGATGTGATGTCGGCGGGTTTGTCCAACGGCGGCGACTATTGTGATGTTTATTTTCAGCACAAAATCAGCAACTACATCGGTTTGGAGGACAAATCGGTGAATAGGGCCTACAGCCGGGTTGATTTTGGTGTTGGAATCCGGGTGTTGAAAGGGGATCAGACCGGTTTTTCATTCACCGAAGAATTGACGCCAAAAGCGATGAAATTGGCTGCGAAAACAGCGGCAAACATCGCCAGTTCAAATCAAAAAATAAAAGCAGCCCCGCTGAAATTGCATGATCACCCTGAATATTATGCCATCGAAACGCCCTGGGAAAAAGTCGGTATCGACGAAAAAATCCCATATTTGCAGAATATCAATGGCAAAGTCTTTGAAAAAGATCCGCGAATTATCAAATCCAATATTTGGTTTATTGACGAATCCAGTTATATGCTGATGGCCAACTCTGAAGGCCGTGTGGTTTATGATTATCAGCCCATGGGCATGATTTACGTGACCTGCATTGCTGAACAGGAAGGCAAGCGCGAACAAAATTCGTTCAATCTCTCCGGCCGCCGGGGAATTGAATTTTTTACGCCGGCAAACGTGCAGCGTCTCGCTGATGAGGCTGTGAGTAGCACTGTCGCGCTTTTCGATGCGGTAAAACCGGAGGCCGGTGAAATGGAAGTTGTGCTCGCGGCAGGCAGTTCCGGTATCTTATTGCACGAAGCTATTGGCCACGGCATGGAGGCTGATTTTAACCGCAAAGATGTCTCTGTTTTTTCTGATAAAATCAACAAACCTGTCGCGGAAAAATTTGTTTCGATTATCGATGATGGGCGCAATGAAAATATTCGCGGCTCCATCAATATTGACGACGAAGGCAACGATTCGCAGGAAACGTTTTTGGTAGAAAACGGAATTTTGCGCAGCTATTTGCACGATCGCATTAGCGCCCGCCATTACAATGTCAAACCCACAGGAAGCGGGCGGCGCCAGTCCTTCCGCCACGCCCCGATGCCACGCATGCGCAACACTTTTATGTCCCCCGGTCCCCACAAAAAAGAAGAAGTCATCCGCTCTGTTAAAAAAGGCCTATACGCTGAAACTTTCACCAACGGCCAGGTATTTATCGGCGCCGGTGATTTTACGTTTTATGTGAAATCAGGCTACCTCATCGAAGATGGCAAACTGACAAAACCGGTAAAAGATGTGAATATTATCGGCAATGGCCCGCAGGTTTTGAAAGATATCGTTATGGTTGCAGATGATATGAAAATGGCCGAAGGCGGCTGGACTTGCGGCAAAAACGGACAAAGTGTGCCCGTGTCGATGGGATTGCCGACCGTTAAAGTTTCGAAGATTACCGTTGGTGGCGTGAGTTAAAATAAGTTGAAAGTTGAATGTTTCATGTTGCAGGTTGTTTTTCCAGCAGCCTGGTAGCACTGAGACTTTGAACCATCTTACAAAGGGTATAAAATGAAAAATCCTGATAAAATGGATCTCGCCCAATGGGCGGTTGACCAAACTTTGCAAGCCGGAGCCAACGAGGTGGCTGTTGCGCTTTCCAATCAGCGGCAAGTTGATGTGGAAATCCGGGAGAAAAAACTGGAGAAATTAAAGGAATCGACGCAGAATTCCTTGACATTGCAGATTTATTCTGATCACCGTTATTCAAGCCATACCACCAACGATTTGCGCAAAGGAACATTAAAAAAGTTTATTTCCGAAGCAGTTGCCGCGACAAAATATTTGAGCCAGGATGAATATCGTCAACTCACGGATCCGAAATTCTTTCCACAAAAAATAAAAGCAGATTTGGGTTTGCTTGACCAGGAATACGGCAGTGTCACAACCGCTGATCGCGTTAAAATGGCCAAAGAAATTGAGGCTGCTGCTGTTGGTGTGAGTGATAAAATTATTTCATCCACGGCTGGCTACACCGATATTTCCTCAGAAAATACCAGCGTTTTCAGTAACGGTTTCAAAGGCGAATCCCGCAAAACAGTTTTTTATGCAGGCGCTGAAGTCACGGTCCGCGATGGTGACTCCGGCCGTCCGGAAGACTGGTATTGGGGCGCTGCGCGTTTTAAAAACAAATTACCCGCTCCGAAATTTTTGGGCGAGGAGGCAGCCCGGCGTGCCTTGCGCAAAATCGGCCAGAAAAAGATAAAATCGGGGCAGTTCACCACGATCGTTGAAAACCGCTCCGGTGGCCGCTTGTTAGGCATGTTTCAGCAGCCGATGAGTGCGCGGGCATTGCAGCAAAAAAGCTCATTTCTCGATGGCATGCTCGGCAAAAAAATAGCCTCGGACAAACTCACAATTATCGACGATCCGCTGATCAATGGCGGCCTCGGCTCCCGCCTGTTTGATGGTGAGGGAATAGCCGCGAAAAAACGGGTGATGATCGAGAGAGGTGTACTAAATCACTATTATATCGATAATTACTATGGCAGGAAATTGGGCATGCAACCCAATTCCGGATCGGCATCAAATATTGTTTTGGAATATGGAACCAGGGGATGTGATGCGTTGATCAAAAGCCTTGAAAACGGCATTCTCATTACCGGATTTATCGGTGGCAACTCCAATTCGACAACCGGGGATTTTTCGTTTGGAATCGTCGGTTTATTGATCGAAGATGGCAAGCTTGTGCAGCCTATTAACGAGATGAATATTTCCGGCAATGCCAAGGAGTTCTGGAACAAACTCATCGAAGTTGGGAATGATCCATATCCGTATTCATCACGCCAGATTCCAAGCCTGGTTTTTGAAGGTGTTGAGTTCAGTGGCTTGTAGAAATTACCTTTAATTCGTTTAAATCTAAAATAGAAAAACAGGTACGATCAGCAATTGTGCCTGTTTTTTTTGTTCAGAGCGAATTCCACGCTGTTTTAAAATTTGCATTACTCACTCGTTTTCTTTAAGTTGAAATCCCAAAAATAGCATAAATTGATCTTGAAAATTGAAGGAGATCCCATGCCTGAAACGAGCTCCCATAAAACATTGTGTGTGCATAGCGGCACCATTGAGGACCCGGTTACACATGGCTCCATCACGCCAATTTATCCCGGAACATCCTATGCCTACCTCGATTTGGAGAAGAAAGCCTACCCGCGTTATTTTAACACACCCAACCAGGAAGCGTTGGCACAAAAAATATCGGCCCTCGAACACGGTGAAGCAGGGCTCATTTTCAGCTCGGGCATGGCAGCAATCAGCACCACTCTTCTCAGTTTTTTGCATAAAGGGGATCATGCTATCATTCAGAATAAATTGTATGGCGGTACTTCAAATTTTATAGCCAATTGTTTTGATGATTTTGGCATTAGCCACACAACGACGGCAGGGCTGGCGATTGATGATTTCGATGCGTGTTTGCAGGCAAATACCAGGCTAATTTATATCGAAACACCCTCCAATCCTTTGTTGCAAATTACAGATATCGCAGCGGTGGCTGAGCTGGCAAAAACACATGGTCTTATTTCGGTTATCGATAATACTTTTGCTTCGCCGATCAACCAAAATCCTTTGGACTTGGGCATCGATGTGGTTGTTCACAGCGCGACAAAATACCTCAGCGGCCACAGTGATATTTGTGCGGGCGCTGCTGTTTCAAGTACAGAATTGATGCAACGAATTCTGGGACGTGCGAAAAATTTTGGCGGCAGTCTCAATGCACAAACGTGCAGTCTGCTGGAAAGAAGTATAAAAACCCTTGCCCTGCGTGTTGAACAACAAAACCGAAATGCGCAGGAAATTGCCGAATATTTGAACTCATGTGCGCATGTTGATAAAGTTTATTATCCCGGTTTGGTGAATCATGAAGGGCACGACCTTGCAAAAATACAGATGCGTGGTTTTGGCGGCATGCTTTCATTCGAACTTGCGGATGCACTGGATACGACGGTGTACCAGAAAGCATTAAAGCTCATCAAACCGTCAATGAGTCTCGGCGGTGTTGAGACGACAATTTGCTCTGCTGCTATGACCTCCCACGCTGTTTTATCGCCAGAAGAAAGGGAAGCTGAAGGTATAAAAGATAGCCTGTTACGCCTGTCCGTCGGTATCGAGGATGCGGATGATTTGATCGCAGATTTGCAGAATACATTCGCAAAAATTTGAGATGGAACACGGGATGTTGTCTCGATAATAAATCCAGATAATTATTGTAAAACCGGAGATATTAATTTTATAATGACTTTTACAGACACACTGCAATCTGCTGATATTATTCTCACCGAAGGTGGCATGGTCGAGCGCATCCGGCGGGCCGAAACTGTTGAATTGGATCCATTTATCGCCCATGCCGGATTGATTTACCAGCCCGAAGGTCGTCGAGTGTTGGCAAAAATATTTCGTCAATACATCGATTTGGGTAAAAAATATAATTTCCCATTTTTGAACCTGAGCCCGACGTGGCGCGCCAATCCTGAGCGACTTGAAAAATCAAATTATCGCAAGTACAAAGCAATCAACCGGGATTGTGTCCGATTTTTACAGGATATTCGGCGCAGATACGGCGATTATGGCGAGAAAATTTTTATCGGCGGATTAATGGGCTGCCGGGGCGATGCTTACCGCCCGGAGGAAGCACTTGCCCGGAAAGAAGCCGCCGATTTTCATGCATGGCAGGCAAGCGAACTTGCCGATAGCGGTGTCGATTTCATCAAAGTCGCTACTTTGCCGGCTTTGTCCGAAGCCATCGGCATCGCTGAGGCCATAGCCAGTCTCAAGATTCCTTACATTCTGAGTTTCGTAATTCATCCAACCGGGACGTTGCTTGATGGCACACCGCTCTCTCAAGCCATTGAGGAAATTGATTCGCAAATTCGACCGGCGCCAGATTGTTTTATGGTTAATTGCGTGCATCCAACAATATTTACTCAGGCTGTCGAAGACAAGATAAATTGTGATAAAAAAGCGATACAGCGAATTCAGGGATTGCAGGCCAACACTTCTGCGAAAAGCCCGGAAGAACTCGATGAACTGGAATATCTCGATAGTTCCGAGCCCACTGATTTCGGGAGACTTATGGCTGCGATTCATGAAAAATACCGAATAAAAATAATCGGCGGCTGCTGCGGCTCCGATGAAAGGCATATTGAGGCAATTTGTGAAAATTTAATTCAGGAAAGGTAACTTATGCAGTTTTTTAAGTTGGGAAATTTCTCATTCGGTGTGTTTTTTATTGAGGTTTTTTCAATTGTTTTCGGTGTGCTGTTGGCCCTGGGGGGCAACGAAATTAGGGAGTCTTATAATGAACAACAACGCGTGGATGCCGCTATGTTGAGTATCAAAACAGAGATGACAGGAAACAAGAATTTCATCGAAAATCGCCTGCCATATTATCAATCTGTCGTTGACACGCTGGAGCAGGTTATGAAAAAACATGGCAAAAATGCCTCTTTTTACGAGGTTAAAATCCCCGGCTTTCAAGGAATAAATCCACCGCTCTTGCGTGATTCATCCCTGCAAACAGCCATCGCAACACAGGCGTTCGCCAGTTTCGAATTTAAAAAGGCGGATCAGATTTCCATGGTCTATTCTTTCCAGTCTACGTATTTAAAGTGGATCGATATTTATTTAAATGCCTTTGCTGTGAAAGATAAACCAACCATCGGAATGTTAAATAATCTCTTCCAGGAAATGGTCAAAGTGGGATCGGAGTTATCAGCGACTTATCAACAAACACTTGATTCAATGTAATTTTGTGCAAATGTGCTCGATTCCGGATTTCTATTAAATGATGTTTTACTGTCGAATATTTCGTTGATTTCATCGAAAATTTCACGCAATAAATTAAAACGGGTTTATCTATTATTAAAATAAACAAGGATGTTATTTTGTTGGCCGCCAGGCCCGCAGGAAGTCACAGACCAACCTGACCATTGCAGATTTCACTTTGACCATTTGAATGGGATTCATGAATTTTTTATGTGGTTATTTGCATGGTGGCAATAGGATGTTTTTGTGTTGCAAGAGGGGAGATTTTCCCTTCCCAACACATTGAAATGGTCATTCTTTCAATTCGAAGGATCGTCTTAATCTTATTGTTGATATTTTCATGGTATTCAGATATTTGCTGGCGATCGCCGTTCCCTTATCGTTTCTCTTTCCTCATGCACAAGCAAATTTTACATCTCCGGAAACCGCTCCTGTTGTCCCCGCAATTTCCAGCGATGATGAAATTTCATTAATCCCCGAAAATGCCACGAAACATGTTTTTATTCCAACAGAAGCCATTAGTAGTAATTGGCACTCCCTGATCACTTTTGATAACAGCCACTGGCGGCTTTGTGAAGGAGTACCGGGTGGGGTTGGTTATGAAAAAAGCAGCGGTTATGACCACATGATCAGCCTGGATGTCGGTGATGAAATGCACGCCGATGGGAACAAACCTAACTCCAGTTGTTTCATCCGAATTCCATTCACATTGACTGTAGATGAGCTCGACCGCATCCGGTTTTTGCTATTGGAAATGCGATTTGATGATGGATTTGTCGCCTGGCTCAACGGAACGCGTGTCGCTGAAAAAAATGCCCCGGACTCCGTTTTGTGGAATTCGCGAGCAACAGCAGATAATGAAGCCGGCGAAGAATATTTGTTCAATATCTCTGAAAATATCGATGTGCTGGTTGCTGGTGAAAACTTGTTGGCAGTGCAAGGATTAAATTGGTACAGCAGAAGTTCGGATTTTCTCATTACAGCTGAATTGAACGCCCGTGAAAGTATATTTGGAAATTTTAAATCTGCCAATTTACCTATCATTGTGATTGATAATTTGGGCGAGCCAATTCCCGATGAGCCCAAAGTGAACGCCCGTATGAAAATAATCGATAACGGGCCGCAAATGCAAAATCACCCGGCCAGCCGTATATCCAGCTTTGATGGGGATATTGCAGTCGAAATCCGCGGTACATTCTCCTCCAAATTTCCTCAAAAACCATATGGAATCGAAACACGGGATTATTTCGGAGAAAACCTGAATGTTCCATTGCTCGGGATGCCCAAAGAAAATGACTGGGTTTTGATTAGCAGCTATAATGATAAATCATTCCTGCGCAATATTTTGGCCCTGGATTTGTTTCGCAGAATGGGACATTATTCTCCCCGTGCTGTTTTATGCGAAGTATTTGTCAACTGGGAATATCAGGGGATATATGTTTTTGCTGAGAAAATTAAGCGGGACAAAAATCGTGTTGATATAGCCAAATTGAAACCCGAAGATACCAGCGGCAAAAGTTTGACCGGCGGCTATATTTTTAAAGTTGATTACTACAAATCTTCCGGATCGGATAGCTGGATATCACCCTATTCGCCCCTTGGCCACCCTGAGCAAAAAGTACGATTCGTTTATCATTATCCGAAACCGGATGATATGACACTGGAACAAAAAAGTTACATTCAGTCCTTTGTCAGCGCGGCTGAAACAGCTCTGTACAGCGATGTTTTCGCTGATTCGCTCTATGGCTATCGCAACTTCATTGATGTCGCCAGTTTTATCGACTATTTTATCATCAGTGAACTCTCAAGAAATCCGGACGCGTACCGCAAGAGCCGCTATTTTTATAAAGAGAAAGACAGCGACGGGGGATTGCTGCATGCCGGCCCGGTGTGGGATTTTGACTGGGCATGGAAAAACATCGACACCGGCATTTTCAGCGCTACCGATGGCTCCGGCTGGGTTTATCAGTATATCGGAAAGAACCGGAAGATCAATTCACCGGCTTGGTATGTTCGCCTGATGCAGGATTCAACTTTTACAGAACAGCTGGCAAACCGCTATTTTGAATTGCGTGCTTCGTTGCTAAATTGGGCCCATTTAAATTCCTCTATCGATTCGGTAAAATCATACGTGCAGATTGCCAAAGGCAGGCATTTTGTCAAATGGCCAATCGTAGCGGAGAATGCGGCGCCGGAAGTTGAGCCACCTTCAAAATCCTACGATGAAGAAATAGGCAGGCTTAAATCATGGATCGGCCTACGCTTGAATTGGCTTGATATGCAATTCGCTGCCATGCGGCCCGATCCGAGTACCGGCATAACTTCAAAACAACCAATAAATTCCAGTCGATTTACCACCCGGCTTTTCCCCAATCCAGCGTCGAACTTCGTTTATGTTGAATCGAACAAAACCCTCGCGCGCCTCGATTTTTACAATGTCCTTGGCCGACACGTCCATAAGGCTCAATTCTCGAATTCATATTCACAAAAGATTGCGCTCGATCACCTGAGCGCAGGCATCTATTTCATTAAAATGACCGCAGAAAGTGGTGAAGTCAGCAGGCACAAAATTACTATTTTAAATTGAGCACACTGTTATTAAAGTATCATTAGAATTGTAAAAAACATATTTTCGACCTTCGACCTTCGACCTTCGACCTTCGACCTTCGACCTTCGACCTTCGACCTTCTTACATTTCCACCTCATAAATATAACTTGTTAAAAAATTGAATATTCATTAATTTGCCTTCTACCCCAAAATGAAAAAAACACCGGTTTGAGCATTTTCAAAAGGATTGCCCCATGTCGCTGCTGATTTTCAATGTCACAATTTTCACTAACAATGATAAGGTCGGCATCATATCTAACGGGGCGCTGGCTATCGAAAAAAGTCAAATCATCGCCATAGGGCCGCAACAGGATTTAAAGAAAAAATACAGTCATTTTTCTCAGATAGATGGCCGCGGCCGGTTGCTGATGCCGGGTTTTGTCAATGCCCACATGCATTTTTACAGCACGTTCGCACGTGGCATTGCCATGCAGGGCAGCCCGAAAAATTTCTCCGAAATCCTCCAAATGCTGTGGTGGAAACTCGACAGTGTTCTCGACCTCGAAGCGGTTTATTACAGCGCGCTGGTTCCCGCCATTTCCGCTGTTAAAAATGGCATAACATCTGTCATCGACCACCACGCCAGCCCAAACGCGGTCGATGGTTCTCTCGATAAAATCGAGGATGCATTGGTTAAAGTCGGTTTGCGGGCTTCGCTGTGCTACGAAGTTTCTGATCGTGATGGCCAGGCAATTTCGGATGCCGGTTTGGCTGAAAATGAGCGGTACATAAAAAAATGCCAGGCACTTAAAAATCAGGATGAAGCCCATTTATTTGATGGCATGATCGGGTTGCACGCCTCGTTTACCCTCGAAAATAATACCCTTGAGAAAGCCGGTGCATTGATACAAAATCTGGAAAAAGGCTGCCATATTCATGTGCTGGAAGATAAAGCGGATCAAAAAGTGACGCAAAAAAAATACGGCATGGGTGTCATCAATCGACTGCGCTATTTTCAAATATTGCGGCCGGAAACCATTGCGGTTCATTGTATCCATCTGTCAGAAAAAGATAAAGATAGCCTGGCAGAAAGTGGCGCGATCGTAGTTCACAATCCACAATCCAATATGAATAATACAGTCGGCCGCACGGATATTTTTGGACTTCTTGAACGTGGTATCCGACTCGGTTTGGGTACGGATGGCATGTCACCAAATTTGATGAACGACATTCGTGCAGCCAATCTCATCCATAAACATGATTTGCGCCAAAGCACGGTTGGCTGGACTGAAATTGAAAAAATGGTTTTGCAAAACAATCCTGCTATATTTGAAAAAGTGACCGGGCAGCAGGTCGGCAAGCTGGAAGAAGGGGCCTTGGCAGATGTGATATTGGTAGATTATTTCGCTCCAACTCCACTCACGGCTGATAATTTTTGGGGGCACTACCTTTTCGGCATTGCGGATGCGCTGGTCGATACAACGATTATTAATGGTAAAATTGTAATGCAGAATAAAGAAATTGTCGGCATTGATGAATTGGCAATCGCCCGTAAATCAATTGAAGTCGCAAAACAGGTTTGGGATAAATTTTAAAATAAATAACCCTGGTTATCCAGTTAACTCAGCAAAATACGAACCCACCCCTGTTCGCTGCTCATCGGCTTTGCCGTTTGCATCGTTCTGTCCCCTCCCAGGATGGGATTTAGCCTGAGACGGTTTTCAAATCCCCTCCCGGGAGGGGACGATATGCGAAAAAGCGTAGCGTTTTGCAGCATATCCGGGGTGGGTTTGTGCAAAGGTGAGTTAACTGGATAACCGAGATAAATAACCGCTAATTTGCAGTGCATGCGATTGGATTCGACGAACAGAACGGCTTCAAAAGCGGTTGATTGAAACTCAGGTTTAAACTGATAAAAATTGGAACTGATTATGGCAGAATTAACAGGTCTCGACTTAGGCACACATTTAAAAATAATCATCAACGAATTCAAATCGAATAATTCCATCTACGGTTATCCGGAAAAAAAATTCTTCACCGGGTTTGATGGGATCGATTTTTCTGTCGATTTTCACCACAAAAAAGCGGCCACACCGCTGGGGCCAGCTTCAGGCCCACATACGCAATTGGCACAGAACATCGTGCTTTCTTTCCTGCACGGCGGGCGAATCATGGAGCTAAAAACTGTACAAATTCTCGATCAGCTCGACATTCCGCGTCCCTGTATCGATGCCCGCAATGTCTGTTACAATGTTGAGTGGTCGCAAGAATTGCGCCTTGAAGAATCCTATCACGAATATGTTGTTGCCTGGATTTTACTGAAGATTATCGAAGAGATGGAGCTGCTTGGAAAACCGAAAGGCGATGCATTTTATAACACAGTTTTTGATGTCTCCGCCGGTTACGATCTCAAAGGCATCACTTCGCCGCGTGTTGACAAATGGCTGCGCGATATGCGCGATGCGCGCGAAAAGATCGCGGAATTGCTTGCTGGTTTGCCCGAAGAATTTCGCCAGTTTAAAAACCTGCAAATTGATCCGCATATTGCCGACACATTGACGCTTTCCACTTTTCACGGTTGCCCGCGGGATGAAATCGAATCGATCGTGCAGCATCTGATGAGTGAGCACGGATTTCACGTTATCGTCAAAATGAATCCAACACTTTTAGGCTACGATTTCGTGCGCAAAACGCTCAATGATGATTTGGGTTACGAAAATATTGCGCTCGATCCCGAGGCTTTCAAACATGATCTGCAGTTCGATGAAGCCGTGGCGATGATGCAGCGTTTGCAGAAATTTGGCGCCAAACATGGGCGGCGATTGGGAGCAAAATTTACCAACACACTGGTGGTTAAAAATAACGAGAAGATTTTTACCGACGATGTGCAATACCTTTCCGGCCCCCCGCTGCATGTTTTATCGATGCACAGCATGCACCGTTTCCGTCAGGCGATGGGGGATGATTTCCATATTTCATTTTCTGCCGGCATTGCCAAACACAATTTTGCCGATGCTGTTTCCTGCGATATGAAACCGGTCACAGTCTGCACAGATTTGCTCAAAACCGGAGGGTATTCGCGACTGTTCGATTATCTGTCTCGCCTGAAAAATGCCATGGAGCAAAGTGAGTCTACCGTCCTCGAACAATTTGTTGGAAATGCGGCGCAGGCAATGAAGCGCACGGATGCCATAGTGCGGGGATTGATCGAAAATCCAATTTACCATTTCAACAAAAATAAAAAACCACCCAAAAAAATTGACAGTCACCTCGAACTTTTTGATTGTCTCTCCTGCGATAAATGCCTGACAGTTTGCCCGAATGCAGCAAATTTTAGTTATGAAATGGAACCACAGGAAATTGAAGTTTTTAATTACTGTTTCGAAGAAAATACCTTCATTCCTGTGCCTGCCGGCTCGATGAAAATTGAAAAAAACACCCAGATCGCCAACCTCGCCGATTTCTGCAACGAATGCGGTGACTGCGATACCTATTGCCCCGAATACGGCGGTCCTTTTGTGCAAAAACCGCGTTTCTTTTTTACCCGCGAATTATACGATGAATTTAAAGGGTCAAATGGATTTTATTTCAGCGCTGAAAATGAAATGATCGGGCGAATTGGCAGCCATGATTATAAAATCTCCCGTGATGAAAAATCGGGACACTACACTTTTCAATCAGAAAAATGTGTTTTTGTTTTTGATGCTAAAAATGACTTGGTTTCAGTGGCTGACTACGAAAAATTGGATAATGGTGAGGATGTCAACATGCAGGATTTTCATCAAATGCGATTAATTTTCGATGGAATGCGGCAGAGCCAGAACCACTTCGGTGCTAATGTTGTTGTTACGTGATCTTGTTCTCATGATTAAAATTCTCGGTTTATTAAATGTATTAGTTGTGGTTCCCTACGGTTAAAATGAAAGAAAAATTTATGCACTTCATACTCAACGGACAGAAAAAAGAATACACCGGCGCATCCGATTTATCTTTGCTCAAATATTTACGCGAGTTTGAGAAAATCACTTCGCTGAAAGACGGCTGTGCACCGCAAGCATCGTGCGGTTGCTGCACAGTTGAACTCAATGGCAAAGCCGTACTTGCCTGTGCCATCAAAATGGAAAAAGTTGCTGATGGTGAAGTTTATACAATCGAAGGGCTGGAGCAAAAAACGAAAGATGCCCTCGGCGATGCGTTTGTTGCTGCCGGTGGTGTGCAATGTGGATTTTGTACTCCGGGCTTCGTCATGCGTGCCAAGGCGATCATCGATAAAAATCCTGAGCCAGATTTGCAGGAAATTCGCAAAGCGCTGACGCCCAATTTATGCCGCTGCACCGGCTATAAAAAAATTGAAGATGCTATTTTGATAGCCGCTGAATCGCTGCGAGACAATAAACCTGTTGCCGAGTTGGTCTCCTCGGGCGGGATCGGCGAACGGGAGCCAAAATATGAGGCCAAAAAACTGGCTTTGGGCCAGCGGCCATTTGTTGCTGATATGTTTTTCGAGAGCATGCTGCACGGTGCTTTGAAATTTAGCGACCATCCGCGCGCGAAAGTGGTCACGATGAATTTTGACAAAGCCAAAGCACTGCCCGGCGTTGTGCAAATCTTCACGGCCGACGATATTCCCGGCGATCGACTCACCGGACTCATTGTGCAAGATTGGCCAGTGATGATCGCCGTGGGCGAAGAAACGCGCTACATTGGTGATGTTTTGGCCTGCGTTGTGGCCACGAACGACGCCATCGCACGGGAAGCCGTTGCAGCTATCGAAGTGGAATATGAAATTTTCGAACCGATATCCGATACCCATTTTGCCCTGACAAAACAGGCACCGCGCATCCATCCAAAAGGAAATCTACTTTCACAAACCACAATCAACCGCGGGGATGTTGAAAATGGGCTTAAAAATGCAGCTTTCGTCTCTGCTGGCGTCTACAATACGCAACGCATCGAGCACGCATTTATGGAACCCGAATGCTGTATCGCAATGCCGGAAAACGGCCAATTACAGGTGTATTCGCAGGGGCAGGGCATCTATGAAGATCGAAAATCAATTGCCCGGATTTTAGGTCAGAATGAAGAAGATGTGCTGGTGACGCTGGTGCCCAATGGCGGCGGATTTGGCGGGAAAGAAGATTTAACGGTGCAGGGACATGCCGCCATCGCCGCACAAATTTTGCAGAAGCCGGTAAAAATAGAGCTGAACCGGGAAGAATCAATTCGCATGCACCCGAAGCGACACCCGGTTGAGATGCATTACACGCTCACGTGCGATAGCAGTGGAAAACTGACCGCACTCAAAGCCGATATCATCGGCGATACCGGAGCCTATGCATCCGTGGGCATGAAAGTATTGGAGCGGGCAGCCGGACATGCCACCGGCGCCTATCATATTCCGGCGGTGGAAATCGACAGCAAGGCCGTTTACACCAATAATTTGCCCTGCGGCGCCATGCGCGGATTCGGGGTGAACCAGGTTGCCTTTGCGCTGGAAAGTTGTATTGATGATTTGTGTGAGCAGGGTGGATTTGATCGCTGGCAATTTCGCTATGACAATGCGCTGAAAGACGGCGATATGACATCAACCGGGCAAGTAATAACTGGCGGATGCGGCGCACACGAGACTTTGCTCGCCGTAAAAGACACGTTCAAAAATGCCAAATACGCCGGCATTGCCTGCGGGTTGAAAAACACCGGCATCGGCAATGGCATGCCCGACGAGAGCAAAGTGAAAATCGAAATCATTTCAGCTGATCACGTTGTTTTACATCACGGCTGGACCGAAATGGGGCAGGGCGTGCACACGATGGCCATTCAGTTTTTGTCTCAGGTTGCTGGGATTGATCCGAAAATTGTTGAGGTGAAAGTTGAGACAGCCTCCGGCGCTGAAGCAGGCATGACGACGGCGTCACGAGCTACATCGCTCATTGGAAATGCAACCATCGACGCAGCGGAAAAATTAAAGAACGACCTCGAAAATTGTACGCTGGCCGACCTTGTTGGCAAAACGTACCACGGCGAATGGGTGTGTGACTGGACTACCAAACCCGGCGCCGATGTGGACGAAATTATTACGCATTATTCTTACAGCTACGCCACGCAAGTTGTTATTTTAGATGACGCTGGCCAGATTGAAAAAGTCATCGCTGCCCACGATGCCGGGAAAATCATCAATCCCAACCTTTTCGAAGGCCAGATTCAGGGCGCGGTACACATGGGACTTGGCTACGCACTTAGCGAGGATTTAGAGCTGGAAAATAGCGTGCCGAAAAACATGCGGCTGCGCAAATGTGGTGTTCTGCGTGCTAAAGAAACGCCGGAAATTGAAGTCATCGGCGTTGAAGTAGCAGACCCACACGGGCCGTTCGGCGCCAAAGGTGTTGGCGAAATCGGGCTGGTGCCGACAGCCGCGGCGGTGGCGAATGCGTTTTATCAGTTTGATGGGGTGAGGCGAGTGAGCCTGCCGTTGCGGAGAAAATAGGTTGAATTAGAATCATCTATGTCACTCCTTCGGAGTTTAATTGCCCAATAAGCAGACTTATATAATCCTGTCATCCCTTCGGGATTTTACGTAGTATCAAAAGTTTTGAATTGTCAACGAGCTAAATTTAATGTTTTCATTTTTTCATTAGCATTCCCTTCTCCTCCCCCTGTTTTAGCGAAATTGCCTGCAGGGGATACGGAGAATCATTGTTGCTATGCCTAAAGAAAACCTAAATTTATACAGCCTTCCAAAAAGACTTGGTTTGCTATTCTACTCGAATTTTTTCATGAAACTTTTGACACTACCGGATTTTAAATAAGATTCATTGTTGGTTTTATAACTTGCTATCGACCCGGAATTCACTGGCAGAGTTTACAATCGAGATTCTCTGTTAATATAAAAATATAGTTTTCAGTATGTTACGAAATTATATGATTTTGAATTTGCCTATAAAGCTTAACAAGTCAGATGAACTAAAATGATTATAATAAAAAAAACACGAAGAACCAATCTCAACCCCGGAGGGGTAGTAGGATTATAATCCGGAAGCCAACCAATCACTAAATCCCGGAGGGATGATATAGGAGAAATATTGATGGCTGGTACATTTACACAAATCTATATCCAGGCTGTGATTGTGGTGGAAGGCCGCGCCAATTTACTGCAAAAAACATGGCGGGATGAAGTGTTTAAATACATGGCTGGCATAGTCAAAAATAAAGGGCAAAAACCAATTATCATAAATGGGGTAGCAGATCATGTGCATCTTTTTATCGGTTTAAAACCATCGATAGCTATTTCTGATTTGCTACGCGACATTAAGAATAATACCAGTAATTTTATCAATGCGAAGAACTGGGTCAGCGGCAAGTTTTCATGGCAGGAAGGCTACGGCGCCTTTTCTTATGCCCATTCTCAGATGGACCACGTTTATCAATACATTCTAAATCAGGAAGAACATCATCAGAAACGGACATTCCGGGATGAGTATCTGGAATTTTTAAAAAGATTTGAAGTCCCACATGAAGAGCGATATTTGTTTAAATGGGTGGATTAGTCTTGTGTCACTCCTTCGGAGTTCGTTTTTGTTTTTAATCTGCATTGGTTTGCGGCGGATGAGCCTGTCGTTGCGACAGAAGTGAAAAGTATGATAATTAAATTGTTTTCTTACCGTTTAATGGAGAATTATCTGGAGGGATTATGTTGAAGATGGGTTTAAAAGTTGTGATGATTTTGTGGGTGTCGGTATTTATTTTTTCTTGTGGAAATGAACAGAAATTAGAAAGAAAGTTCAAAGAAGGGTATAACCGTGGATTCGAAGCTGGAAAAAAAGGTGCGGAGAATCGTAAATTTCAAGAAGGATTTGAAAAGGGGCGGGAAAGAGGATTTAAACAAGGTTACGCTAAAAGAGGTATGGAATTTGAGATAAGCCATAGACCTGTGATAATTCCCAAAAAGCAGATTTATAATTTAGTATCTCCGGTAATTTATTATGTTGATAAAAGCGTTTGGAATGATGCAGGGATTGTTCATAAATCGTTTTATAATTTTAATTTTTCTGATGAAAATACAAGGGAATCCAAGGGAGCCTTAATTCACTCTTTATCATCCAAAGAATTAAATCTTTCACCAGGTTACAAACAAGAGTGTTTTTATGTTGGTGACACGCTGCGAATTGAAGACACTAATGAATTTTTAATTTCTTTTATAAGTTTCGAAGGCTTTGAGTTTATTCGACAATTTTATACACTTTTTCGAGAAGATGGTTGTAATTTACACCTTGTGAATACCATTCCAACAATTGTTGGCATAGAAAAATTAAATGAAGTTGTTGCCGTAGGTAAAGACGAATATATAGTAATTTCCGAGTTTAACTTTGGAGATGGTGGGGAATTCGACCAGAGTTTTATTTTTTATCATTGGAAAAAACCACTATCATTTAATAAGGTGATACATTTTTCTGCACACTCTTGGCCTGAATATGATGAGGAAAAAATAGAATATATTTTTAATAAAGATTCTTTGCTCCTTGATTACACGATTTTAAAGAGAAAATTTGACAAGACAAATAAAAAAATGTCTGACTGGAGTATCAAAGAAACTAAAAATGTAGATCTGAATGCGCTTATTTTAAAGCAAAAGAAACAGGATGAATAAAATCACGATCCTAAAATGCATCTCCTGTACAAAAGAATTCAGCCCACAGGAACTTGATTACACCTGCCCGGACTGTGGCCCGATGCGTGGTACGCTGGAGGTTTTGTACGATTATGATCGTGTTGCGAAAGAATTAACCCGGGATGCTTTGACCAGCAATCGTGATTTTTCCCACTGGCGTTATTTGCCGGTTTTGCCAATTGAAAATGAGCGATTCATCCAGCCACTCGCCGTCGGCTGGACGCCAACATATGAAAATTCTACAATGGCAGAAAAACTTGGCCTCAAAAATTTGTGGGTTAAAGATGATGGCCGCAATCCCTCGGCATCCTACAAAGACCGGGCAAGCTCAGTCGCAGTGGTGAAAGCGCTGGAAAAATCAGCCCTGATTATCACGGCGGCCTCCACCGGAAACGCGGCCTCATCACTGGCTGCTTTCACGGCGCTGGCCGGACTCAAAACCATTATTTTCGTACCCCACGATGCGCCCAAAGCCAAGTTGACCCAGCTCCTGCTTTTCGGCGCCAAAGTTCTGCGGGTCAATGGCACCTACGATGACGCCTTCGATTTGTGCTGCGTAGCTGCGGAAAAATGGGGCTGGTACAACCGCAGCACAGCCATCAATCCCTACTTGGGCGAAGGCAAAAAAACCGGCGCATTTGAGATTTGCGAACAACTCAATTGGCAGGTTCCCGACTATGTTTTCGTCGCTGTAGGAGATGGCTGCATTTATCAAAGTCTGTGGAAAGGATTTAAGGAATTCCATCAAATTGGACTCATTGACCGCACGCCGAAAATTATCGGAGTGCAGGCTGAGGGGGCAGCTCCGCTTGTGCAGGCTTTTATTGCTGGAAAAGAGATAACGGAACCAGTTGAAACCAATACTTTTGCCGACAGCATCGCGGTCGGCGTGCCACGGGATCAGGTGAAAGCGTTGAAAGCCGTGCGTGAGTCGGGCGGGAAATTTATCGCTGTCAGCGATGCTGAGATCAAAAATGCTATTTCTGAACTAGCAGGAAATGCAGGTGTGTTGGCTGAACCGGCTGGAGCCACCGGAATGGCAGGACTCACAAAAATGGCAAATAATTCTGAAATTAAATCCTATGAGACTGCAGTTGTTCTGGTGACTGGTAACGGCCTGAAAGACATCGACGGCGTGATGAAAGCCAGCACAAGTCAGGCTGTTTTGGTGAAAAATGATATTGAAAATATAGGTGAGATTTGTCGGGATTTGATTCACTGAATTGAGAAAACTTTCAGATTTTGATGTTATGTTTATCACATTTTTTTTACGCTTGAATATTTGGCTGGTGTCGTTTGTACCGCGTGAACTTTGCGCTCAAATAATGCATTTATCACAATCTAAAATGATTCATTAAATCGAAAAGGATCTATAAAATGAAATCCTGCATGAAGATTTTGAGTAAAATATCTTGGGTGGTTCTTGGAATTTCTATCTCAATTTCTGCTGGAATTGCTACTGAAAAACCAGATCATTTGTGGAAGAAAGCCTCGGATCCCGTTTATTTGCAAGAGGTATCGGAAAAAATTCCAACGGAAAATCCAGTTACTGCAATTGCCGTATTTGATGGAACGTGTTATTCAGTAATTAATAATCAAATCCATATGGTACAAAAAGGATCGCTGAGCCGGATGAAATCGGCGCCGAATGCGGTAAAAAAACTGATTACTGCGGGCAACGCTTTGTGGGCGCTTTCAGACGATGGTCTGTTTCGGTTGCAAGGTAAAAAATGGCAAAAACTCAGTGAAGAGAAATTTGTTGATTTAACAATGCATTTCGACGTTTTGCACGCTGCAACGCGAGATGCCATTTATCGCCTTGAAAATGATAAATTCATCGACATTAAACCGGAAGGTGGATACTACACCAGCAATACAACGATGATGATGGAAGATGGCACACAAATTTTGGCTGATCCGGTAAAAATTGGTCCTGTCGCTGGAATCGAATCCTACTGTGGCACACTTTATATTCTCCGTCCCGGCGAGCTGGCCCTGTTTGATGGAAAGATATTTAACCGGGATTTTATCGATTGGGGCAGAATTCCCTCTTACAAAACGAATGATTTTTTGAGATTTGGCAGCCGTTTATTTATCAGCACCGATCGCGGACTGGCAGTTTTACGGGGCGCTGCTCTCACCACGCTCAAAGGAAAAGATGGCCTGCCGTACGAAAATACAACCTGCCTGGCACAAGGATTTGATGGTGATCTGTGGATTGGCACGACGATGGGCGCTGTTCGTATGCTAAAAGATGATTGGCATTATTTCGGGGCCGATCATTGGCTGCCCGGCAATAATGTTCGCGATATTGCAGTCGGCGATAAGAATGTTTATATCGCGACGGATGCCGGGATTGGTATAATTCATTATGAACCCTATACATTGCTTAAAAAGGCTGCATTTTATGAAAGGCACATCGACGAGTGGGGCCATAAACGACTGGGATTTATCCATACGATTTACAAGCGCGGTGACGAATGGGTGCGGGAAGTGAGTGATAATGACGGTGGACACACGGCGCCGTATCTTGCCGCTATGTGCCACAAATATGTTGTCACCGGTGACGAAACAGCGCGGCAGGCCGCAGTTGAGTCGTTTAAAGCCATGTTGTGGCTGGATCGAATCACGCCGAAAGATGGATTTATCGCCCGGGCCATCTGGTCTGCAACGGGTGATTTGGATGAGCGTGGCCGCCACGGTTCCGGTGGTTTACCTGCAAAATGGTATGCCACAGATGATGGAAAATGGTACTGGAAAGGGGACACTTCCAGTGACGAAGTGATTGCTCATTTTTATGCGGTTTCAATTTTCCACGATTTGGTCGCACAAGGGCGAGAGAAAGAATTGGCCAAGGAACATCTGGCACGCATCGCTTCTCATATTATTGATAACGGTTGGGTAATGCGCGACATGGATGAAAAACCGACGCGCTGGGGCCGTTGGGATCCGCAGTATCTTTTACGACCGTATGGATATGTAGATAAAGGAGTTAACGGCCTCGAAGCGCAAGCATTTATGTTGACTGCTGCGGCGCTCACTGGCGATCAAAAATACAAAGACGGCTTTCAGCAGCTACTCGATTGGGGATATCTCAATTACACTGTGCGGCAAAAAAATATATTTCCACCGGAGGCTCTCGCTCCCTGGGATGATAATCTGGCATTCAGAAGTTATTACACGATGCTTCGATATACCGATGATCCACAATTGCGGTCGGTTTATCTGCGCAGTATAGCGCGCACCTGGGAAGTGAAACGCATGGAACATATTTCCTGGTTTAATTTTGCCTACGGTGCGCTGTCCGGCAATGACTGTGAGGTGGATGAGGCTGTCAAACATTTGCGTGAATGGACGCTGGATTGTGTCGAACACACTTATCGCAATTCCCACCGGGCTGATTTGTTCACCAAACCGGGATATGTTGCTTACGAAGGCGGCACGCGTGGAATTTCGCCGCGGGAGACAGCGGTGATGCGCGGCAGTCGTAATTCACTGCGCTACGATGGTGGTGCCGGGAGCCGGCGGGTAATGGAGCCCACGAGCTTCTTGCGTGATTACTGGATGGCACGTTACCATGGCATGATCGACGCACCGAAGACCGATGATCCTGACCTGATTTCTGTAAAACCACGGACAGGACAGCAGTTTGGCGCCAAGCCCTACAAAGGCGAACCACGGCCGGAGTTTTGGTAGGATTTTTATGATGGTGTACCTTGAGTGCAAGGACTATCGAACCCACCCCTGGCTAAAAAATCTGAACGAATTTTTGGTCTGTCCCCTCCCGGGATGAAAATTCATTGCGCGCTTTGCACGCTCAAAAAATCCCATCCTGGGAGGGGACGATACTTATAAAAAGCGCAGCCTTTTTATAAGTATCAGGGGTGGGTCTATGCCTGAAAAAAACCCGGAGACATATAATTCGTCACAAAATCATCCCATATGATCCGGTTCTTAAGGATCGTGCTCGGTTTTTGCGCAAGAACAGCACCCTTGCTGAGGTACTTTTGTGGCAACGCATCAAAGGCAAGCAAATCCACGGCTGCGATTTCGATCGGCAGAAACCCATTGATAAATACATTGTGGATTTTTATTGTAAGCGGTTAATGTTGGCTATTGAAATTGACGGGGAGAGTCATCAGGATAAGGAAGAATACGACCGGAAACGGCAGGTTCGCTTAGAATCATTGGGTGTTCAGCTTCTGCGTTTTCTGGATAGTGATGTGAAGACAAATATGGAAGGTGTTTTGTGGGAGTTGAACCGGGTGGTTAAGGGAATGCTGGAAATGGAGTGAACTGCTTGAGCCGACAACCCACCCCTGCTTTAAAATTCTGGACGAATTTTTAAGCTGTCCCCTCCCGGGATGGGACTTCAAGCGCGAAAATGAGTAAAAAATTCCCTCCGGGGTGGGACTTTAAAAGTGCAAGTGAGTAAAAAAATCCCATCCTGGGAGGGGACGATATGCGAAAAAAGCGGAGCGTTTTTGAGCATATCCGGGGTGGGTTCGATGATTCAACGATAAATTGAAATAAATAAAACTGAAATAAACAGGAGATACAATGATCAACCTTGACATCCACGAAAAACAACGGCAGAATTCTATCGTTTTAGCACGAGAGAAAGGAATACGAATCCCCACTTTTGAACAGATGATCAACCCAGATAAAATCGATACATCGATAAAAGATGAACTGAAAAACGTTGGTTTGTGGGAGGTTGATCCGCTGAACTTGTTTCGTATCTCCTGGAAAAACCAACCACAGGAATCTGGCGGTGGGTTTGGTGGTGTGAATTATATCGAACTCCCGTCTTCACTCACCGGTGTAAAAGCACGAATTTTCGGGTTGGCCGGAAAGTGGTTTCCAACGGGCGCACACAAAGTCGGCGCCGCTTTTGGCTGCCTGGTTCCGCGTTTGGTCACCGGACAATTTGATCCGACAACTATGAAAGCAGTCTGGCCTTCGACTGGCAATTACTGCCGTGGCGGGGCCTACAATTCAGCGCTGCTGGGCTGTGAATCCATTGCAATTTTGCCTGAGGGAATGAGCCGCGAACGCTTCGAATGGCTGGAAAAAATCGCCGGTGAAGTGATCGCCACGCCTGGCTGCGAATCCAATGTTAAAGAAATTTACGACAAATGCCACGAACTGCGCGCCACCCGCGACGACGTGATGATTTTCAACCAGTTTGATGAATTTGGCAATTATCTCTGGCATTACCACGTCACAGGTCGTGCCATCGAAGAAGTTTTGCAATCCAATCTGGGCGCTGAAACGCGGTTTGCCGGGCTTGTTTCCGCGACCGGCTCTGGCGGCACCATCGCGTGCGGCGATTATTTAAAGCAGAAATTTCCAAATTTGAAAAATGTCGCCTCCGAAGCTTTGCAATGCCCGACGCTTTTGCTCAATGGCTACGGCGACCACCGCATTGAAGGCATCGGCGACAAACACGTGCCGTGGATTCACAACGTGCGCAACACCGATATGGTCGTTGCGATCGATGATAATTTTCCGGTGAATCTGCTGCGTCTTTTTAACGAACCAATCGGACAGGATTATCTTAATGAATTGGGTGTGCCGGATTCTACAATCGAGCAATTGCCGTTGTTGGGCATTTCGGGAATTGCTAATCTCATTGGCGCTATTAAATTTGCACGGTATTACGAATTGACTGAAAAAGACAGCATCTTTACAATTTTCACCGATTCCATGCAGCTTTACGGCAGCCGGGTTCAGGAAATGGAAATTGAGTTCGGAAAATACACAAAAGAAAATGCTGTGCGTGATTATTATCAATATCTGCAAGGCGTCACCACTGACAATATGTTGGAATTAACCTATCCCGAAAAACGCCGCATTCACAATTTGAAATATTTTACCTGGATTGAACAGCAGGGCAGCGAACTGGATGAGTTGAATGCGCAATGGTATGATTTTCCGCAGTATTGGGAACGAATTCAAGGCATGGTTGCAGATATTGACATGCAGATTGATTCGTTTAACAAAGAAGTCGGGCTCGAATAATAGAAAGAATATATTTTTGCCACTGATTCTCACCGATCAAACACGAATTATTATTCAATTAAAAAAAAAGCGGTGTTCAATCCGTGTCCATCTGTGGCTAAAAATGCAATTTATAAAAATTAACTAACAAAGCAGACATTCTGAATTGAAAGGTTTGAACAATGAGTGAAATGCTGAAAAAAGCCCAGATAATGGAAAAGGAGCTGGTCAAATTCCTTAGTGATGTCGTCGCAATTCCCTCGCTTAGCGGCAGGGAAGGGGCGGTTATTCAGCGTTTGAAAGAAGAAATGGAAACCATCGGCTATGACGAGACGCGGGTTGACGGCCTCGGAAATTTAGTGGGGCGCATCGGCAACGGCCCGCGTGTTTTGGTCATCGACGGCCACTGTGATGTGGTCGATGTTGGCGAACGAAAGCTGTGGAAAACAGAGCCGTTCGGCCCGGTGGTGCGGGACGGCCAGCTCTACGGCCGCGGTTGTGTCGATCAAAAAGGTGGACTTTCCTGCGCAATTCAGGCAGGCAAACTTATCAAAGAAGCAGGAATCCCCGAGGACGTGACTTTATTGGTGATCGCTTCAATTTTAGAGGAAGACATCGAAGGCCTGGCCTGGCGCTACATGGTTGAAGAAGACGGCTTAAAGCCAAATGCTGTGCTGATAACAGAGCCAACGAATCTGAATTTATATCGCGGTCACCGCGGCCGGCTGGAAATGAAAATCCGCGCAGAAGGCATCTCCTGTCATGGGTCAGCGCCGGAGCGCGGGGAAAACGCAATTTATAAAATGGCGCCGATCGTCGCTGAAATCGAGCAATTGAACGAGCGATTAAAAGATGATGCTTTCCTCGGCAAAGGCAGTGTGACCATTTCGGATATTCGCTCCGGTTCGCCCTCGCTTTGTGCTGTGGCTGACTCCTGCGAAATCCATCTGGATCGAAGATTGACGGCCGGGGAGACGATTGAAAGTGCGTTGGCCGAGCTCGAAGCATTGCCTGCATTTCAGGCAGCGGGCGCAAAAGCCTGGGTGCCGGAAAATGAATATACCGGTTGGACCGGCAACAAATATTCGATGCAAGCCTACATGCCAACATGGGTTTTAGAGGAGGAGCATCCGTTATTGCAAACAGCCATTTCGAGTTATAAAAATTTGTTTGCCAGCGAGCCGAAAGTTGATAAGTGGACATTTTCTACCAATGGAGTTGGCAGCGCGGGAATGTACGGCATCCCCACTTTCGGATTTGGCCCGGGAAATGAAGTGCAAGCACATGCGCCAAACGAATGCATGCCTGTGGATCATCTGGCGAAGGCAACAGCTTTTTATGCAGAATTTGTATTAAATTTTTAACTCAGAATAAAAAGGGCATTTAGGAATATGTACAGTTTTGCAATAATGAAATTATGCTAAGCCTTTTATTTCCAATGTACTATGAAAAAGAGTGTGTGGAATCCGATAATTTAAATGGAGTATTTTAAAATGAGAAATCTATTTTTTATCATTCTCTTCAGCTTTTTGTCAAATGTAAATGCACAAGAAACCCCAGATAAAATTGTTGCGAAATTTTTTAATGACTATGTTAAAAATGGCAGTTCAAAAGCCATTGATAATCTTTATGCTTCAAATAAATGGATGGTGCGCGCAAAAGATGCCATGACTAATCTAAAATCACAACTGGAAGGATTGAATGAAAGTTTTGTCGGAAAATACTATGGTAATGAACTTATTGTTAAAAAAACATTAGGTGAGAATTTCACCCTTCAAAGCTATCTGGTCCGGTACGACAGGCAACCGATTCGTTTCACATTTCAATTTTATAAACCCAATGATAAATGGATTACGCACAGCTTTAAGTTCGATGGCGAACTTGATGAAGAAATGGAAAAAGCTGTTATGATTAATAATCTGACATACCAACCTGGGCAGTAATAATTAAAACATAATAAACATATCTAAAATTGATCCTGTCAAAATTTAGATTCTTGCAGAATTAGTAACACATCAAGTTTGAGGAAACCATGAAATCGAAGTTAAAAGGTAAACATTATATTTCGACGCAGGACTGGTCGGTGGAAGAGTTGGAATTGGCGCTGGATACGGCCGATGATCTAAAGTCGATGTTTAAGCAGGAAATCCCGCATCCATATTTGCCGAACAAAACTATCTTTCTATTGTTTTTTGATAAATCAACGCGCACGCGCAATTCGTTTGAAGCCGGAATCACCCAACTTGGCGGCCACGCTCATTTTATCGATTCAACCACTTCGCAAATTTCTCACGGTGAAAGCCCGAAGGATACCGGCATAATTTTATCGTCTTACGGCCACGGAATTGCCATCCGTCATGATTTGGTTCCGGGCGAAGGCAATTCATACATGCGGGAGATCGCCAAACACACCGATAAACCGGTGATCAATATGCAATGCGATATCGATCATCCCTGCCAGACTCTCGCAGATTTGATGACCATCCGGGAAAATTATGGCAAAGACAATGTGCGCGGGCGTAAAATAGCCGTATCGTGGGCCTACGCACCGTCCTACGCCAAACCCATGTCCGTGCCGCAGGGCCTGGCGATGTTGATGCCGCGTTTCGGAATGGATGTTGTTTTGGCGCATCCGCCCGAGTATAAATTGATGGATAGTGTGATGGAGACAGCACAAGAAAATGCGCGCAAAGCCGGGGTGAAATTCGAAGTAGTTGACAATATGGATGCGGCATTCGAGGATGCAGACATCGTCTACCCAAAAAGTTGGGGCATCGAGTCGCTCTTTCACAAGCCGGAAGAAGCTTTGGAAATTTCGAAAAAATATAAAGACTGGATTTGTGATGAACGGCGCATGGGGTTGGCCAAAAAGGATTCTATTTATATGCATTGCTTGCCTGCAGACCGCGGAAACGAAGTCACGGATGCAGTGATCGATGGCCCGCATTCGGTGATTTATCAGGAAGCAGAAAATCGACTGCATACCTGTAAAGCGCTGATGGCTTTAACGATGTGATGGTAAATCTAAGAACGCATGGAAATCGCAACTTGATTTTCCGTGCGTTCCTTGAACAAATTTGCTTTATTCAAAATCTTTTTAATAAAACATGCTTAACATATTTATAATTATACTGTTGAATGTTGATGATGAAAAAATAAAGTTTTTTTAAAAAAGCACCGCACGCAGAGTCGCTGAACTCGCAGAGTTTTGTTTTTTATATCTTTAAATCTTTTCTTTGCGAGCTCAGCGACTCTGCGTGAGAATTATTCAGGCTAACAACGATTTGTCAAATTCAATTTGCTGATGTTCAGCGCCCTCTTGTTTTTATCTGTCAGCAATTTCTTGCCCACCAAACGAAAGCTGTGCCTATGTCGAAAAAATACGCTGCAATCGAAGAAGTTTTAAAAAACACACTCGATGATTTTGTATTGTCCCGCGATGAACGCCGTGATCTGGATGGAATTTTGGGTGAGTTTGCCGGTGATGTCGAAGCCCTGCGATTTGCTCATCACAATGCTTTTGTGTTAGCGGAGAAGCAATTTGCAGCAACCGGTTATGACAAATTGGTTGTTTTCAACTGGCTAAAAGGCGTGATGCGCGTTCTGGAAAACTTTGTTGAAAAACACCCGCATACCCGGTCTGAAGCCTGTTTTAGCCCGGGAGACGCCTGCAGGGACAAAATTATATCCTGTCTTGATTCAGCACGTGTTTGCGTCGATATTTGTGTTTTTACGATTTCAGACAACATGCTGACCGAGGCTATTTTTACCGTCCAATCCCGCAAAATTCCCATCCGGATTATTACCGATGACGATAAATCCCATGATCGCGGTAGCGATGTCGGCACATTGCGAAATCAGGGAATCGCAGTTCGCATGGATAATTCACCTGAGCACATGCATCATAAATTTGCCGTAATCGACCGTAAAATTTTGATCAATGGCAGTTTCAATTGGACACGTAGCGCCAGCGAACGCAATCAGGAGAATCTGTTAGTTACGGAAGATCCCGCCCTGGTGCGCGCTTTTCAGAAAAAATTTGAGGAGTTGTGGTTCTTGTTCAGTAAATGATCATCATGTTATTTTTCTCAATTATAATCGGAGAATATTTTTTTGCAGGATAAAAAAATCTGGCAATTTATTTACGACCAGCTTGAAAAAAACAAGCCTGTCGCACTCGCTATTATCGTGGAAACAAAAGGCAGCAGTCCGCGCAAAACCGGAACCAAAATGGTGTTGACTGCTGAAGGAGAGATTTTTAGCAGCGTTGGTGGTGGCGGAATGGAGCATGATTTAATGCAAAAAGCCCAGCATATTTTGCTGGAAAAAGGGCGATATTGTCAGATTTTTGAATATGTACACAGCGACGGGCCGCAGGGCAACAAATCAGGTATGGTGTGCGCGGGCCGACAAAAAGTTCTTCTGCGCTTGTGCGAGCCGACCGATCTGCCCCTGATTGCGGAAATAACAAATTTAATTACGCGGGATCAGACTGTTTTACTTGATTTCGGCCCCGAACATTTTACCTACGAAATACCTACCGATGCCGCTTCGGCGACCGAGTTAACCATGCGCGATGCTGAAACCTGGCGTTATGTGGAAACTGTCAAACCGGGAGTTACGGTTTATATTATCGGGGGCGGGCATGTGGGGCATGCCGTCTCGCGTGTGCTCGCACCCCTGGATTTTTATGTGCATTTGCTGGATAACCGCCCGGAATATTCCCTTGTTTTGGAAAATAAATGGGTGGATAAAATAGATATAATCGACTATTCGAATATGGCCGCACTTATTCCGCAAGGAGAAAACAATTTTGCCCTGATAATCACTTCAAGCCATGGCGATGATTTTCGAGTATTGGAACAGCTCGTCGATAAAAACCTGGGTTATCTCGGATTCCTTGCCAGCACTTCCAAAGCCAACGGCTTTTTTAATCGCTTGCGAAAAAAGGGGATTGCTGAAGAAATAATTCAGCGCATTTCCGCACCGATGGGCGTGCCGATGAAATCCCATCTGCCGGAAGAAATAGCGATCAGTATTGCGGCGGAATTGTTACAAGTTAAAGCGGCACAAAATGAAGACCGTTCCAAGTAAAAGTCTAGCCTGCTTTATTCACAAATATTTTTTAAAACATTCTTAACCTGTTGATAATTAGATATTTGAGATAAGACGAGAAGAAAAACTAAGTTATCTATTAAAATTAGCTCTCACAAAGACACGGGGTACACAAAGTTATGTTTTATAAGTATTTAAATATTTTTTGTAGACTTAGTGCCCTTGTGTGCGAATTATCCAGGCTAGGTTGATGGACCTGCGGGTGTTAATTCAAATTTACAACAGCTTTTTTTACCGCCCGAATATGTTCGGGTGTCGTTCCGCAGCAACCTCCGATGATATTCGCACCTGCTTTGACCAGTTTAGCAATTTGTGCCTGCATTTCATTGGGCGATTCGTGAAAAAGTTCGACGCCATCCTGAAGGTCGGGCAGCCCGGCATTGGCTTGAACAAGCAGTGGGGATTGACCGGTTATTTTGCGTATTTTCTTCGTTACTTCAATCAACTGAGCAATGCCATACCCACAATTGGTGCCAACGATGTCGGCTCCGGCATCTAACGCCGTCTGCACGGTTTCCGCAATTGTGTGACCCATCATCGTGCGGTACTCTCCCCGTACCGCACGCTCAAATGTAAAAGTACAAATTACTTCGCAATGGGTATTTTCCTTTGCTGCGGTGATAGCAATTTTGGCTTCGTCACAGGCACTCATTGTTTCCACGCAGATTGCATCAACGCCGCCTTCTTCCAAAGCCTGTACCTGAATTTTAAATCCCTCGTACATTTCTTCTGCAGTAACATCACCCATCAAAAGCAATTTTCCAGTGGGACCAACAGAACCAAGCACCCATTTGTTTTCGCCTGCCTCCTGGCGGGAGAGCTGGGCCGCGGCTTTGTTAATTTCGGCTGCTCGCTTATCCAGATCGTAATGGGCAAGTTTAAACGGACTGCCGCCAAAACTGTTCGTAGAAATCATGTCAGCACCGGATTCGATATAATCTCGAGCAATCGTGCGAATTAAGCCAGCCTTTTGCAAACACCAAAGTTCCGGGCACTGACCGGGATTCCAGCCCTTGGATTGCAGATAAGTGCCCCAGGCACCATCGGAGATCAGAATTTTTCCATCCTTAACAGCCGTAGTAATATTTGATTTCACCATACCTTATCCTGTAACAAGGTTATTTATGAGATAATACTTGATTCTGAGTCAACATTACTTTTTCTTTGATGACTATTTTAATGGGCTAAAAATGAGGTTATAAAATTCTATGCGCACTTCGAAATATTCAAAAATAATTCTTTTAGTCACATTTGCATTTATAGCAGTTCAGGCATGTTCTGATCAAATTGATGAGGCTGAGCCGGTTGTGGTTGATTTTTCCGATACAGCACCGATTGCTGTGTTTCGTGATTCTGTCAAAACAGGTATGCCGTTGCATCTTGCTGTTGCTTCGATGATTTCACCGCATGAGACATTAACACATTATGATAAATTAATAAAGTATATTTCTAATAAAATCAAACATCCAATTAAATTAGAACAACATAAAACATACGAAGAAGTGAACAGCCTCATTGAATTAATGCATATTGACGTGGCATTTATCTGCTCCGGCGCTTACGTGGAAGCTGAAAAAAAATTCCCCATCGAGATCCTGGCCGTACCGGTAGTAAATGGAAAAACTACTTATAATGCCTATATTATCGTGCATGAAAAATCTTCGATTCAAAATTTTGCAGATCTGCAAGGAAAATCGTTTGCTTTTACCGATCCTCTCTCGAATACCGGGCGCTCTTATGCCGTAAAACGTGCTGTTGAATTAGGACACAATCCAAATGATTTTTTCTCGAAAATAATTTATACACACGCCCACGACTATTCCATTCGCGCCGTTTCCCAGGGCATAGCCGAAGCTGCCACAGTCCACAGCCTGATTTTTGATTACCTGAAATTGCGCAATCCTGACAAAGTCAAAAACCTGCGAATCATCGAAAAATCCGAAGATTTTGGCATGCCGCCGGTGGTGGTACATGCGAAACTGGACTCCAAAATTAAAAGTGAGCTTCGACGCATATTTTTAACGCTCGACAAGGATCCGGAAGGCAAACGAATACTTGACCAGTTGTTGGTTGAAAAGTACGTGCCCGGAAATAAAGTCGATTATTCAACCATCCGTAATAATTTATCTTTTATTGGCCGATGAAGCATTTTTCACTACCACTATTTTGGAAGTTTTCCATCGCTATTATTGCCATAGTAGCCCTGTTTGGCTCAATAAACACTTATCTGATTATGCAAAATGTTTCAACGTCGCTGGAGAAAGAATCGGAAAAGCGGGGTAATTTTATCGGTCTCAGCCTGGCGGAACAAGCAATCGATTTGTTGTTATATTCAGACTATATCACATTGCAGCAAATTTTGGAGGATACACGCGGAATCGATGAAACGATTGCCTATATTTTTGTCCTCGATAATGAGAACGAAGTTCTCGTCCATACCTTTGGTCAAAGTTTCCCCAATGCACTGATTAATGCAAATCCGCTCAAAGCCGGTCAGGAAAAAAGTATTCGTATTATTCAGCCCCTGAATGCGCAATTTGGTACGTTGCGTGATATTGCAGTTCCACTTCTGCAGGGGAATCTCGGCACAATCCGAATTGGTGTTCTGGAAGACGAAATTCGCAAAAATGCCCGGGCCACCGTCCAGGTTTTTTTTATAATGATTGCGGTGTTTTTAGTAGCGGGAATTGTAGGGGCTTTTCTATTTTCATATATCATAACCCACCCGATAAAAGAAATAAGTGAAGCGGCGGCCCATCTTGATTTTTCCGCATTAAAACGCCGCTCACAGACACAAATTAAGAATAGAATTAAATTTCTCGGCCGTTTTGGAACCCCGTTCCGCACGGATGATGAACTCGACCTGCTGCTCGACAAATTTAAGGGTATGGTCGCCCGGCTTGAAAATGCCTATGCTGAGCTGGAAGCTGCGCAATCCATGATTATTCAATCCGAAAAAATGGCATCTTTGGGCACCCTTGCTGCAGGAATTGCCCATGAAATAAATAATCCTATCGCCGGGTTAAAAAACTGCATCCGGCGGATGCAAAAATATCCTGAAAATACCGAGCAAAACCAGAAGTATCTTGCGCTGATGGCAGATGCAGTGGATAAAATTTCTCGAGTCGAGCATGATATGCTTGCCTATTCTCGAAAAGATGAGTTAACATTCCAGGATGTGGATTGTAAAGAGGTCATTGAAAAAGCACTCTTGTTGCTCGAATACAAGTTGCAGAAATCCGCTATATCGGTGAAGAAAAATATTCCGTCAATCTTGCCTCATATTCAAGGAAGTCTTAATCAACTTGAGCAGGTTGTAGTAAATTTACTAATTAATAGTATTGACGCAATTAATGAGGGTGGCCGAATTCGAACCATGAATGAAAGAAAAATTGAAATTGCAATAGTGCAGGAAAAGTGGTTTCTTGTACTATCGGTTTCGGACAACGGAACCGGTATTCCTTATAAAATCAGAGAAAAGATATTTGATCCGTTTTTTACCACAAAGCAAATCGGTCAGGGAACCGGACTCGGATTGGCGGTTTGCTATAATATAATTCAAGCACACCATGGGCGAATCGAGGTGAGCAGTGAAAAGGGAAGAGGTTCCGTCTTTTCTGTTTTTCTCCCCTTGAAACCGGATAATTAATAAAGCCATAAAAGATTATAGGAACAATATGTTGCCAATTAAAATTGCTGTGGTTGATGATGAAGAAATAGTACGGATTTCTCTCGTCGACGAATTGCAGGATGCTGGATATCAAGTATGGGGCTTCAGCGATCCGCAGGCGGCTTTAGATTTTATTCAAAACGAAAAAATGGATATTGTTTTTTCTGATATCAAAATGCCTGATATGAATGGTATCGACTTGCTAAAACAAATTAAAGCTGTCCAACCTGATATTATTGTCATCATGATTACCGCGCACGGATCTGTGGATACGGCTGTTAAAGCGATGAAGGAAGGCGCTTACGATTATTTAACGAAACCGTTCGAAATGGAGGAGATTTTTATATTGCTCGATCGGATTCGTGAGATTCAGCAGATTAAAAGTGAAAATAAACGCTTGCGTTCTCACTTTTCATCAAAATATCCATTAAGCGCTTTTGTGGGTGAGAGCGCAGTCATGAAAAAAATATTTGATCATGTGGAAACGATCGCTTCATCGTCCACCACCGTTTTGATAACCGGCGAAACGGGGACCGGCAAAGAGTTGTTAACCAACATAATTCATAATTACAGCAGCCGTAGCAAAAATCCACTTATCAAAGTCAGTTGTGCTATTCTTTCCCGTGAGATATTTGAAAGTGAGCTTTTTGGCCACGAAAAAGGTGCGTTTACCGGAGCAGACAAAGAGCGGCTTGGTCGATTTGAAACCGCAGACGGGGGCACACTCTATCTGGATGATGTCGATGATATTCCCCTCGATTTGCAAATTAAATTATTACGAGTCTTGCAGGAACAGGAATTCGAGCGGGTGGGAGGGAACAATACGATTAAAGTGGATGTCCGGGTCATCGCCTCAACAAAAGCCGATCTACTGCAGATGGTAAAGGATGGCAAATTTCGCGAAGATTTATACTATCGCCTCAATATCTTTCCACTGCATATACAACCTCTCCGCAAACGTAAAGAAGACATACCCTTACTATTCGATACTTACATTAATCAATTTTCCCAGGGAAAAACACCCGTCGTGCAGCCTGAAGTGGTCGAATATATGAAAATGTATAATTGGCCTGGCAACGTACGCGAATTGAAAAATATCGTCGAACGTTTGTTATTGCTCTCACGGGGAAAGACGATTGATGTTTCGCTTTTGCCGGTGGAACTTTTACACTGTGATGACACGGCCAGGAGGAAAACCAATGGCAATGCCTCTTTAGATCAAATTATGTCGGAAATGGAAATGAATTTCATCCGTCAGGCATTGCAAAAATCGAACGGAAAGCAGGTAAAAGCTGCTGAAAATTTGGGCATCCCGGTTTCTACGCTGCGCTCAAAAATGGAAAAGTATGGGCTTGTTGGCAAAATTGAGTGATTTTTTACCAGTCCGTGTTTTACTTGATTGCCAATAAAAAAACGATATTTCACTCCAATTAACGAAAAAACGTGTTTTTTAACAAAATCTCATTCCGAATACCACACTCACAAAAATATCTATATCCTGCCTAAGTTGTTGTTTCTAATATACAAAAATCCAAAATTCTTTCGGATGAGTTTGCACTAATAATTGTAATAAACTACGGCATCTTTCTTGTAGTAGAGCATGCTTTAATTCTACTACGCATTCCTTGGAATTCGAACAAAGGAGGTAACCGGAATACTTAATACCGTTCTCATGTCGATCAGATCATAATATGTATTGTTTTTTTTATCTTATTAAAGGCGGAGATTGAAATGAAGAAAAATTGTTACTTAGTTATTTTAGTTATCGTTGCTTTTGCATTTGTAGCGGTTCCCGGTAGTCTAATTTCTCAAACCTATGTTGGCCCTGAAAAATGTTTGCAGTGCCACAATAATGCCGGCCTTGGTGATATGACCGGTTGGCGGACTTCTATGCATGCCAACGGTTATTCATCCCAGCTCGATGATAAATTCACAATGCAGTCCCATACTGGTGTTGTCAATGATTACGACCAAAATGGTATTGATGATTTTCATGACGGATTAGATTTCAATTCAATCAGCAGTGTTTTTGATCCATACAAACCCAATGCACCGATCTTGGCATATTCTGCGGATGATGGCTACACCATCACAATTGGAAGTGCCACGCACCGCATGTATTTGACTTATGGTGGAAGTGGATTGTATAAGCAGCGGTACGCTGTAAAAATCAATACCTCAGAAGGTGAATCCAAGGATCATTATATTTCTCCAATCCAGTTTAATGAGAAAACATTTGAGTACGTACTCTATCATCCTGAAGCATGGTATGACGCCAGCAATGCACCTATTGACTATACAACGCTTGCTTTGGCAGCAACCAATAACAGAAGTATGACCAAGGGGTGCTCCGGTTGTCACGTTACGGCTCTCGAAGTTGAACAAGATGGCAATGGGGAATGGATACAGCACGGCGCAGGCGTTGAAAATGAAGCGTTGTATGCCAATTACAATAATGTTTACGACCTCGATGGCGATGGCGATTTGGATGTTATGAATACATCATGTGAAACATGCCACGGCCCTGGCAGCGATCACGCAGCAACGACTGATAAAACCAAAATTATTAATCCTGCAAACTTAACAGCCGACCAGGCAAACAATCTTTGTGGCATGTGTCACTCACGCGGAAAAAGTTTGCCGAACAATACGCTGTCTTACCCTTATGACGACGAAAATTTGGCGCGTTGGTCAATTGGTGATTTAGTTGCGGACTATTATACCGACGGTGGCGGTAACTGGCCGGATGGAAAATCATCCAGCAGTCATCACCAACATTTCTTCGATTTCTATGAGAGCGATAAGCCGACTTTCCAATTTCATAATGTAACCTGTTATGAATGCCACAATGTTCACAATACTGAGAAACATCACGTGCGTCAAAAATTAGTGGAAACGGATTCTCTCGGGGCTGATATTGTGGTAGCAACCGACAATGACGACAATACACTCTGTCTGGCTTGTCACGCAACGCATGGTGATTTTGAAGCGATTCCTGTTGAGTGGATAGCTGATTATGCCAATCATATCGATGACATTGCACCTATCGTTTCAGCACACACTAATCATTCCTACGATCCAACGGGTACTGGTTCAAGCCGTTGTTCCAAATGCCATATGCCAAAAATTGCCAAGTCTGCTGTAAAATATGATATTCATGCGCATACTTTTCACGTATTGTCACCAGAGCTGACTACGTTTTATCAGCCTGAAGGCGGCATGCCAAATTCATGTGCCGTAAGTTGCCACATGAACGACGGTGTTCCAAATTTGGGTGTTGACCTGGCTGGTGATGATTTTGGTACCTGGAACGAAGCCACAGACGTAGCTATGGCCAATGCACTTATGGTTTATTATGGCCCTGGCGGATCATGGTGGGATACTGGTGCGCCGATGTCTGTGGAAGCTTTTGATGAAGAAATTCCGGCAACCTACAGCCTGGGACAGAATTATCCAAACCCATTTAATCCTGAAACAAAGATTTCTTTTGATATTATTGACGCTGGTTTTGCAAAACTGAAAGTCTATAATATTATTGGACAGGAAGTTGCCGTGTTGGTAAATAAAGCGTTGGGCAAAGGTCATTTTACTCTGAATTTTGATGCAAGTGGACTTACTTCAGGCGTTTACATTTACCGCCTTGAAGTGAACGGTTTTGTTCAAACGAAGAAAATGCTGTTGACCAAGTAAATTAGACCTTTTAGCTGTTCAAAGTAAAGTGAACAGATTTGGCATTGAGAGCACATCCATTGCTGCAGTGAAGAAAATGTTTTGATGGAATAAAAAAAATCTTATTTCCTTTATAAGTAAGTGGTGAGGATGGCGATTGTAGCCATCCTCTTTTTTTTTCGTCATCTTACAATTAGCAAATCGTTTTGCATAAAAGGAGGCGCCAGTAATTTTTTGTTCCTACGGTATTTTTAGGTTTTATAGAATCACTGGAATCAATATGTTTCATTGTTTTTTTCTTGCTTTATACTGGTTGGTTGAACTATCTTATTAAGAGTTCTAATGTAAAAAATGCTCAATAAGAAGATTTACTGCCTGATTTAAATCAATGATCGGCATTTTGTTACCAGAATTTTATTAATAATTTGAATATTACCGGGCCGAGCATGCAGAATACAAATGTGAAAATCCTTGCAATTGATGAAGTAAATGAACTGCCTTCCGCGCAGTTAAATAAAATTCGGGGCTACCCCGCATCCCTTGATATCGCTAAAAGTGTTGATCTTGCCTGGGATTATTTACAATATAATGATTATGATCTCATTCTTTGCGGTTTTTCAAATTCTCCAATCGCCTGTATAAACTTTCTAAAAAAAGTAAAACGGCTTTCCCTCCGAATCCCAGTTGTAATAAGCACCTCGAATGATGATATTTCCCTGGGAGTCGAAGCAATAAAATTCGGTGCTTCTGAAGTTATCGAAAAGCCGCTCGTCGATAAGCAGGTCTATTCTATTTTAGATAAAGCCAGTAAATTTAGAGAATTACGCCACTACAAAATTCAGAATAAAGATTTGCCTGAAATCGTAATTCCATGTTTTGATAAAATGGTCGGAAAAAGCAAGGCCATGCGGTCGATATTTTCATTAATTACAGACGTTGCTGAAACGGACGCCAATATTTTTATATCTGGAGAAAGTGGCACTGGCAAAGAATTGGTGGCTCGCAGCATTCACAAGCAAAGTTTGCGAAAAAATCAAGCGTTCGTGCCGGTAAATTGCAGCGCTTTGCCGGAACAACTCTTTGAATCAGAATTATTTGGTTATGAAAAAGGCGCTTTCACAGGCGCGACACAACAAAAACTTGGGTTGCTGGAATTTGCACACAAGGGCAGTTTTTTTATGGATGAAGTTTGTCAACTGCCTATTTATTTGCAACCAAAACTTTTACGTGTTTTGCAGGAAAAACAATTGCGACACCTATGCTCAAGTGAACTGGTAGATATCGATATCCGGTTTATTTCTGCTTCAAATATTGATCCTGATAAAGCATTGGAAACGAATGCTTTACGGAGAGATTTCTATTACCGCATTAACGTGATCAATATCCATTTACCCCCTCTGCGGGACCGGCAGGAGGATGTCAAGTTGCTCGCCTATTCTTTTCTCGATTGCTGTTTGAAATCTACGACTAAGGAAATTTTTGGATTTGATAACGACGTTATGGCTTGTTTAGAGTCCTATTCGTGGCCGGGCAATGTTCGCGAGTTGGAGAATGTGGTTGAGCGCGCCGTTGCTTTGACTCGGGAGGATATAATATCTCTCGATGATATACCCGTACAAATTAGAAAGAGTACCAAATCAAAATCGGTAGAAAGCAAAAACCTCAGCTTGGTTGATGCGAAAAAGGAGGCCATTGAAAAAATTGAAAAAGAATATTTGCTTCGACTGCTCACGCAACACCACGGTAATGTGACAAATATCGCCAAAGAGTCAGGTATGACACGGCGAAATTTGCATCGATTGTTAAACAGGTATCAATTTAATCCGGTTGTTTGGCGGAATTGATGTTGTAGACCGCGATTGAAATTATCCATCCTTTATTTGTAAAAAACATAAGATTATATCTCGACCTCCCTCCCACAAAAATCTCGTTTTCACGTTAATCACCCTTTAAAAGTTTTCATACAAAAAATACTTCTTTTATGACAGTGTTAGTAGAAATATGTTATAAATGAATTATAGTCTACAAAAACAATATTAGTTTTTTTGGTATTTAATATTTTTTGGAGACAAGGTGTTCTCACTACTTAAAAAAATATACCGCCTGATTTAAATTGAAAAATTGAGCGTAGATAAACCACAGTTATAGATTAAGACTGGGACATTTATGTCACTGATGGGATTAGATTATTAAATTATAATTATGTGGTAATAAAACTGAAATACTGTTTTATAGGAGTTTATCTATTAAGATTAAATATTATTGAACTTTTACTGGAAGGGTATAAAAATTGCTTATGGTAGTCCAGGAATTGGAGGTTCTTGTGCAGGCCATAGTTATTACCAATGACGAGCAGGTACTCACTGTCTGTTCTCAAATCGCAGGAAAAGCGGAAATCGACTGGAGTGTCGAACGGGACATGGCTGATCTGCTTCTGCGTCTGCACAATGACGATTTCAAGCTCATCCTTTTTGACTGGGAAAAATACGAAGATGATTGTTTAAAATGGCTGGAACACATTCACAAATTGCGCCCAAGAATTCCCATAATTACAACATGCCCATGCATCAGCCGGGAAAAGGGTGCTTGTTTAATGGATTTGGGCATTTTTTATATTACCCAAAAACCTTTGAGTACATTCCCTTTGCTGGAAATCATCCATAATATTAAAAAGAAATCACTTGAAGCAATGTAGTCACAATGGTTGCATTCGAAAGGAGGAGAAACAAAATATAAAAAATTTACTTACTTATTTGTGAAAAATCCTGCAGAGTCGCATTAAATATTTTTGATGGTACAAATATGGGATATCAAATTTTTAAACGCCATTTAAAAGAGCCTAACTCATTATTATGCGATGATTGGATTTTTTGCTGAAATGCTTTTAAAATTCGATTCGTAAGGAGAAGAAAATGAATCGTTTACAATTAATCTGCAGCACCCTCGTTCTTATGTTCGTTTGTACATTGACTCTAACCGCCCAGCCAACAGCAGAAATCGCTGTTAAAGGGTATAGCCATCAGGAAATTCATGATGCCGGGCTGACAACACCGCGGGCGACTGGACTCGATGTGGTTGGCGTCAATCAAATGGTTTATCTTGTAGGAGATGCCGGGATGACGACCTATGCCTGGACATTAGTCTCTACGCCCGATGGCTCCGCCGCTGTTCTCGGTGCGACTGATCTGCAGGAAATAACATTTATACCAGATATGGTTGGTAAATTCCAGATCGATTTGGTAGTTACTGATGATACGGGTACTAGCGAAGCCGCCTCAAGAATAATTACTGTAGCAAAATTTGTTGGTGTTGGAGGTATGGATGGATTGCCAATTGATGTGGGCGCTGGGCAATGTACCTTTTGCCACGCGACAAATTTTGACCAGTGGGCTGCGACAGATCACGCAACGATGTTTTCCCGTGCAATCGATGGCGAAGTGAGCAGTCATTATGCTGAATATTGCATCGAATGCCACACCACCGGCTACGACGCTGATGCTGATGGAAATGATGGATTTGATGACGTTCAAGCAGAACTCGGCTGGCTTTTTCCAGATACACTGGAAGCAGGAAACTGGACAGATGTGAAGGATAATTTTGAAAAACTGGCCCATCGGGCAAATATCCAATGTGAATCGTGTCATGGCCCCGCAAGCCTGCACGGCGGGAAAAAAGATGGTATCGATATGAGCCTCGATGCTGCTGTTTGCGGTTATTGCCATGAAGAAGAGCCGTATCATACGAATAATATCCAGTGGAAAAACTCCAAACACGCGATTGGTTATGCCCGTGGAGCAACACGGGGCGGCTGTGCGGATTGTCACTCTGGCTGGGGATTTATTCGTAAAATTGATCCGATGGATGATGATAAGCGTCCTGAACTTGGTGTTAAAGAAACCACTTGTGCTGTTTGTCACGATCCACACAGCAAAGAAAATCCTGCCCATGTTCGTAGTATGGCAGATATAACTCTGGCTGATGGAGTAACAGTCATCGATTATGGTGGTCAGGGCAAACTCTGCATGCAATGCCATCAAGGACGCAGACCGGCTATAGAATATGCCGCTAATGCAGACAACATCAGCAGTCATTTTGGTTCACACTATAGTAATCAGGCCGATATGTTAGATGGTTCCAACGCCATTGATTATGGCATTCCAATTGGAACTTCCGGTCACAAATATGCTGTTACTGAAGCATGTGTTGGCTGCCACATGGCTGATGGTCCTGCCGAAGGTGAGCCTGGTTTCCAAATGATTGGAAATCACTCATTTAACGTGAGACACCTTAATGGTACACCAGATGATCCTTCTGATGATGTTCAAAATACTTCCGTCTGTGAGCCTTGCCATGGCCCAATAGATTCCTGGGATGATATTAAGGCAAAAGCAGACTGGGATCAGGATGGCGTTATATCTTCAACAACCCACGAAGTTGAAAGCATGATGCATAAACTGGGTACGTTGTTGCCTCCTTTTGGTTCTCCTGATGTATTAATTGATTCTGCAACTGTTGATTGGAGAGATCAGACAGATCCAAAAGAAATAGCCTATCGCAAAGCATTACTTAAAGCGACCTTTAACTACCAGTTCGTCCATCAGGATGGAAGCCACGGTATTCATAATGCTGGTTACTCGTTAGCATTGATGCGTCGTTCAATTGCATCGCTTACAACGGGTGATATTGGTGCTGGTGAAATTATTTCCATTACTGATATTCCAAATGATCAAGGTAAACAAGTGCGTATAGCCTGGTCAAAATTTGCCAGTGATGGCCCATCAGCCAATCCATTGCAAAGCTATTCCGTTTACCGCATGATGGAAAATGGCGCTGTTGGTAAGGCTGAAAAGGTTGAGTCTTTTGATCAAATGCTTGCGCAATCCAATTCTGGTAATGTTGGTACAAAATTCCGCCTGATTCAAGAAGGTGAAACATGGGATTTTGTAGCCTGGATACCTGCTGCTGGTTATGAAACATACAGCATCGTTGTCCCAACACTGTATGACAAAACACCATCGAGCGAAGGTATTTCGACATTTAAAATTGCCGGCACAATAAGTGGCCGACGATTTGAAACAGCTCCCGCTTCCGGATTTTCTGTTGATAATCTCGTTCCTATGGCTCCAGCCAACGCTACTCTTGAAGTCACGGATGATGGTGTGCTGATGGCGTGGGATGAGTCCGAAGATGCTGATTTCAACTACTTCGCCATTTACCGCAGCGAAGAAAGCGGTTTTGCACCATCTGAGGATAATATATTAGCGACGCTCACCGGCCTCGATTATATTGATGCAGATGTTACTATTGGAACAAAATATTTTTACAGAATCGCTGCCTTTGATTTCTCCGAAAATCAAGGCGATTTGACCTCAGAACTTACCGCAAGCATTACTGGTGTGGCTGGCTCTGATGCCTTGCCAACTGAATATGCACTGATGAATAACTATCCAAATCCGTTTAATCCTGAAACAACAATTGAATATCAATTGCCAACGCAGGGTAATGTAACACTGCGTGTCTATTCAATGCTGGGAACAGAGGTTCGCACACTCGTTGAAGAGTCACAGGCTGTTGGAAAATACTCCGTTGTTTGGGATGGCCGTGATGATACAGGAAATGCACTTTCATCAGGAATGTACATGTATCGTTTGGAAAGTGGTTCTTTCTCCGCTGTGAAGAAAATGGTTCTGATGAAGTAAATCGGATCGTTTAGTTATTAACATTCAATAAGATATAATAATCAAAAGGATGGTACTTGTTGCCATCCTTTTGATCCTTAGAATATCTCCATTTTAATCTAATTCTCCTACCAAATTTACCAATTCCCTTCCTTTGTAACTTAGACCTGTTGCGTCCAATTTACGGAATGGAAGGTCTATAAAATAAAAAAGGGAACCACCTGGTTCCCTTTTTTAAGTTTCGACTTTAGGTTATTACCAGACAGTAAGCGGCATACCCAGGTTTTCTTCGATATTGTTGATCATAGCTTTAGCATAAGGTGGATTGTGATAAACAGCGCCATGATCTGCGTGAATGACGTTATAGTTCCAGAATGCTGTAAATTCTGCTCCCGTCATTCCAAGTGGAGAACCACTTGATGCGTTGCTGCTCAGACCATCCTCATCCTCGGAATACCAACCCAGTTCAACCAATTTTGCTTCTATTGCATGGACCGCGTCAAGCATTTTAGTTGCTGCACCATTGATATCCAGGTCTGCAGCCCCGGCATGGCATGTAGTGCAGTTATCTACAGTTGGTTCGAATTTGTGGTTGGCATTTGCACCCATATGGCATACAACACAGCTTGCGCCGGTAGCATGGGCCATTGGACCTTGATCTAACGCAGCAGAACCATTTCTGTCATCAGCCCCAAGTCCGAAAAGATTGGAACCCATCTGACCATAATGTGGCCCGGCATGGCTACTGGTTACATATACGGAATCAGTTCCATCGTCCGGTGTAGTGTCGTAAGCTGTAAAGTCACGGCGTGGTTGGTGGCACTGTAAACACAAGTTTGTATTAGCGGCGTCACCAAAAGAAATATCTACGCCTGTCAAAGTCTCAGGAGGATCTGTAACAAGTACATCATAGGAGAAATTGCCAACGTTCTCATCATCATGCAAGGTGTGACAAGATTTACATGTTAAACCTGTAACTGTTTCCATTTCCATACCGGACCCTGTTTCGACAAAGGCCCTGAAATTTTCATGAGAATGGCAGCGTCCGCATGTACTACTGCCGCCGCGGCTCAATGAGTTGGCCATCGTTGCGTGGTCATGCTGGTTCAATTCAGCGCGTTTTGCAATTATTATATCGTTATTGTGGCATCCTGTACAAGCGGACGCGGTCATATCAATGCCATCAGATCCATCAGCGCCATCAACACCATCAATACCATCATTACCAGCTGGACCTTGCGGGCCCATTGGGCCTTCTGGTCCTTCAGGACCTTTTGGGCCTTCGCAGCCAGCTAATCCCATGACAAGCAAAACTGCAAGAGCAACCAACCAGCTAAGCAATACGTTTTTCTTTGAACTGTTTCTCATAAGACGCACCTCAGTTTTTAATAGTTAATAATTTTAGTCACTCAAATAAACTGAATTTGAGCTTTCCTTTTTTTTTAAAGTTCTTTGTCTACAAAAATAATATATTATTTTTTATATTTACAATCAATAATTATTTTTTCTTATGAGCTAATAAATTAAGAAAATTTTAACATATATTGAAGTTATAGTTAATTATGAGCTTGAGCCTGAGACTGTCATTACTGTATTTTATAATTGAGCTTTTGTTGTTGTCTTTAAAAATTGCAAATTGTTTTCACTAAGTGACGAAAATTTGACAGCTACCCTGACAGATTTCGAATACACAGACATCGATTTTTTTAGATGGTCCAAATATTTTTTAGCAACAGAAATTTGCACCCTAATTGTGGAAACAAATGTAACTATTGGCTGCTCCGTTGAATGATTTGGAGATGGTATTTCAATGTTTTTTTAGGGGAATGAGCCTTTAGCCTATCGAGAGCTCTTCATTTTCTGCTGTTAAGAAAATAGTTCTTATAAAATTTTCTTTTCGAACGGTATGCAACTTCGATAAGATAAAATAATCAAAAGTGTGGTTTTTGTTGCCCTCCTTTTGATTCTCTGAATACCTAAATTTTAATTTGATTTTCCTTGCAAAAAGTCATTTTCCTTCATCCTGATATTATTGGTGTTGATGCCGATAATTAATTTTTTTTGCCTGTTTTAATGATATCGCTATAAATATTGATCCCCTAAAACTTCAATTTTAGTCTTTCAGGTGATTTGAGGCACGATTTGCCTTCAATATGTAAAATTGTTCCAATTTGTGACTAAATGTAATTTTTTTAATACCATTTAGGAAAATATTGGCTTTTTAAAAAAATATTAGTTAATGTTATGCTACGTCGTATTTAAGTTAAAAGATAATATTAATAAAAACTCAAACTCTTTCAAATGTGGTTGGTTTGGAGAGTAAAAATTTAAGAGCGATGTCAAAATGTTATCATCAATTATGAAGTATCTTCTTGTGTTTATCGCCATGTTTGCGAGCCTCATTTCGGCACAAACATTTTCCGGCAGGGTGACGAGTTCGTTTTATGCTTATGAGCGCGCAGATTCAATTGATGTTTCTTCGACCCACGCGCGGGGTTACCAGGGATTTCAGTTTGACTACCGTACAAAAAATTTACTTTTACGTACATTCGGTCAAGTCAATTCAGATTTCAATACAACAATTGATGGGGACGGCGTTCTGCGAATGTATAATTTGTATTTGCAATGGAGCAACATCGCAAAACGCGTCGATTTAAAGCTCGGACGTCAACCTGTTTTTGGTGGAATCAACAGCGGCACTTTTGATGGATTTCAGGTGAAAGTCAAAGCTACAAAATGGTTGAAATTTAAAGCATTTGGTGGTGGATTGCTGCCGGCAACTCAGGAAATGAAAATTATCGACGATCTCGATAAAAACTTCCTCGTCGGCGGGCAAATTTCTTACCTGCCGAAATCCGATCTTCAGGTGAATGCCAGTTATAATTTAAAACGGCAAAACCGCCCCGGTTACAATACCCGGCGCTCCGATGAATTCGGTAACGTTTATTCCACTTTTATTGAACCGCGAGAGCAGGAATACCAGTTTGTTTCTTTGGATGGTTACTGGACTGCAAAAAAAGATCTCACTTTATTTACCCGCCATGATTTTGATCTCAATCATGAAAATTTGACCCGATCAGAATTTAATGTCAATGCAGCCCTCAATGAAAAAATTTCCATAACAGGGACATATCTGTTCCGCTCACCACTTTTACCAGCCAATTCAATATTTTCGGTTTTTAATGTTGCTGACAACAGCGAATATGAAGCAGGCATCAATTACCGCCTGAACCAACGTATGAGCGTCTATTTAAATTCAGCAGCGATCGTTTATGAATCTGACGAATCAATTCGATCAACTATCGGATTGACCCATGGAAATAACAGTGTGCAATACTTTTTACGCCGTGGATACGCCGGTGTGATGGACGGTTTTAATTTGTCGAGCTATTACCCGCTGATGGGTGGCAAACTGATGCCAAATGTCATGATTTCATGGGCTTCTTATAAAATTGATGAAAATGTCGACGAGGGAATCAATTTATTCTCAGGCAGTTTCGGGTTAGCTTACAAACCGATTCGATCCGTAAGCGTGAGCACACAATTGTACCTGTTGAGCAATAAATATTATGATAATGATTACCGCTTTTTGATGCGCCTGCAATACTGGTTTTTTGTTAAATAGAAATGAACTTTTTCGGCTTATCAAGCGAGAGCCGAAGGACTTGGAAACTCCCTGTGAGTTATGGACATTGAAATAACAATTATTTGACAAGGTTTAAAACAGCATGAAAGAAAAAAAATATATTCTCATTCTTCTGCTTGTCTTCTTTTCTCAAATTGTTGCGTGGAAAGTATTCATCCCGGGCCAATATTGGAACGAACCTGTTGACCAATGGGCGCAGATTATATTTTCCCACAAATACCACCACGAGGAAGTCGAAGCCGAATGTGCAGATTGCCACGTCACCGCCGAAGAAAGTATGTTGTCATCTGATTTCCTGCTTCCAAAAATGGAAACCTGCGGTGATTGTCACGATGAAATTGATGATGGCGAATGTGGATTTTGTCATGTCGATCCTGAAATTCAAGTGCCTTTTGCAAAGGTTGAGAGAGAATTGGTGTTCAATCACAATCTACATGTGGAGGCTGACCTCAAGTGTACAAAATGCCATGCCGGGATAGAATCTTCTGAAGCGCCGTCGAATGCAAATTTACCAACAATGGCACTTTGTCAAACATGCCACGATGGGTTTCAGCAGGACAATACCTGCGAAACATGCCATTCCCAGCTTGAAATGCTAACACCAGCCAACCATTTGCAGCCTGATTGGGGTCGCCAGCACAAACGTGTTGTCATTTCAGGCCAGCATGAAAATGATTGTTTATCATGCCACTCTGATAATTCCTGCCAGGAATGCCACAGTGCGGCGCAAGTAATGACGACGGCTGAGCAGCTTCAAAGACCACTTATGGAAGCACGGCCGATGCAATTCAGTCGGACATTGCTCACCAGTCAGAAAGTCCATGATAATAATTATTTGTTCTGGCATGCGATTGATCACAAAGCAAAAACTACGGATTGTTTAACGTGCCACAATAAACAGACGTTTTGTAATGAGTGCCATACGAGCGATCAGGATGCCGGATTTTCTTCCCCGATTCCCGCTGGTCATTCCCAGTTGGATTTTATCCGCATCGGCGTGGGAAGTGGGGGCGGCCTCCATGCAAAACAGGCAAAACAGGATATCGAATCCTGTATGTCATGCCACGACCTCGAAGGGCGCGACCCGGCCTGTTTGCTCTGCCATACGGATAGAACACCGGGAATCGGAAATGATCCCAAAACGCATACAGCTCGTTTTATGCGTACGGATAGAGGGGATTATCACGATAATCTCGAAGCATCTTGTTATAATTGCCATGTCGATACACAGACGGCTGGCGTTGGTTTTTGCGGTTACTGTCATGGAGTAAAATAAAATGTTGATGAAATATCAAAATGTGTTCGCTACTCTTTTAATAATTATATTTATATCTGCATGTTCGGACCAACAGAATATACCTGTGGGTCCTTCTACAATTGAAATTCATCAACCGGGATGGGCAGATAAAACATCTGATAATTTTCATGGGGATGAAATTGCAGCGTCCAATTTTAATATGGAATCATGCCAACAGTGCCACGGCGCAGATTACGGCGGTGGACTGGTTGAATCAAGCTGTTTAACATGCCACAGCCAGGACAACGGACCAGAGGCTTGCAATACGTGCCACGGTGTTTTTGCTGCATCAGCAGATGATCTGGCGAATGTCGCACCGCCGGGTGGTTTAGCCGGTGAAACGGCTGTGACAGAAAGAGCTGTTGGCGCACATCAACAACATTTATCTTATTATCCTGATTTAACAACAACCTGCAACGAATGCCACAAATTGCCGCAATCTCTTAATGATGCTGGCCACCTCGATGCAACTACAGGGGCCGAAGTTGTCTTTGGTGGAACGCTTGCTGTAATAGTTACGGAAGGCGGAAGTCGAATACCTCAAGTTCAATATAATACGAGTAATGCTACCTGCGCGAACACGTATTGCCATGGTAACTGGGTATTGGAAAAATCTAATTCGAACTCGGCATTTGTTTATTTAGCGGATAAAATGGAAGGTAATTTCTCTACTGCCAGCTGGGTTGATGCGTCAACAGCCGAATGTGGCAGCTGCCACGCGTTGCCACCAACCGGACATATCGCATCAGAGCTCACAGGTTGTGGAAATTGCCACAGTGGTGTCGTCGATGACCAGGGAAAAATCATCGACAATGGTAAACATATAAATGGCAAGGTCAACGTATTCGGCCAGGAATATGACATGTTTTAACGGCTGAACCGGGCAATTTTTAATTGCCTGAATTGCGTGGTGTTATGCTATTTATGCCGTGCTGCTGCCTGCATTTTTATCCAATTGTAAAGAGTGTAATGATGTGTGCATCAAATTAATTTAAATTTTATGTCGCCTTTACACTCTCTTAATATATATTTCCTACCTTTTGCGCCTGATAATTAGGCCACATTCTGATGGAAAGTTTAAATCAGACTAACACTTTATTCATTTGTGATTATTCGCTTTGAATACCGGCGTTTTTATCACAAATTTTCTTATCACTTATTTTAAGTACTTTTTCGAAATGAGGGTAGAGAAAGTAAATGACTGGATGCGGTTCCAATATTGTTAAGCCCTTACAGTTTTCTGTAGACTTTTGTCACTTTGAAAACCATTAAAATGGCATAATTTGAGCACAATAAACACCAATGTCTCATATTATAACTTTAAAATTATCAATACAGATATAATTTTTATTTAAAATATGTAATATGTAGATGTTTTTTCCCTTGCTTTTTTATCGGATTCGAAGTAATTTCAGCAACAATTCTTAAAAATCGTCAAGTTTTTGTGAGTTGTGACGATAAGTCGGTTTGCTTTTTTAAAACTTGAGTCAGACAGCAAACTTTGTTGAGGCCAATTGGAGTCGCCTCGTAATCAACAAAATCTTCCAAAACCCATGAGAGGAGAGTATTGGATGAAAGGTATGAAAAAACTCATGATCGTTGTGGGTCTTTTATTGGTCCCAGGTTTCGTTTTTGCACAAGGAACGGTTTCTGGTACTGTAACGGATGCACAAAGTGGTGACGCCTTACCGGGTGCTAATGTAATAGTTGTTGGCACAACATACGGCGCGGCTGCGGATGCGAATGGTGACTACGAAATTGAGAATGTCCCTGTTGGCACTTATAATCTGAGAGTAACCTTTATCGGTTACGAAGTTGCAACACAAAACATCAATGTTTCGGCTGGTTCAATGGCAAACGCCGACTTTGCATTGGAACAAATTGCACTCATAACGCAAGGTGTAATGATTTCAGCAAGTCGGGCACGTGAGCGTGAAACACCAGTTGCTTTTACCGATGTGAAAAAAGAAATGATTGAAGCCAATCTCGGCTCGCGTGATCTTCCACTTGCATTAGACGTAACCCCGAGCGTTTACGCAACTCAAGGTGGTGGTGGCGCTGGCGATGCCCGTATTAATGTTCGTGGTTTTAATCAGCGTAACGTGGCTATCATGATTAATGGTGTTCCGGTTAATGATATGGAAAATGGCTGGGTTTACTGGTCAAACTGGGATGGTATTGGTGATGCAACTGAATCAATTCAGGTTCAGCGTGGCCTCTCCGCTGTCAACTTGGCAACACCATCCATCGGTGGAACCATGAATATCATTACTGATCCGACTGCACTGGATCAAAATGCACTCTTCAAACAAGAATTCGGTAGCGGTTCTTTCATTAAAAGCACGGCGCAATATGCCAGTGGCCAGGTAAATGATACCTATGCTTTTAATGGAACTATTGTTCGCAAGTTTGGTGATGGTGTTATTGATAAAACCTGGACAGATGCATGGGCATATTATGCTGGTGCAACTTACAATGTCAATGACAATAACCGCCTGGAACTTTATGCTGTTGGTGCTCCTCAGCTGCACGGCCAGAATCTTTACAGACAAAACATCGCTGCTTACAGCCATGATTTTGCCAAAGATCTGGACGATTACGACGAAGGTGGCCTCGATAAGTTTGCTGAGCAAGGCCGTGAATATAATGAAAACTGGGGTCCGGTAAGCTCATCCTATGTAGGTATGCAGAACTGGAATGAAAGCGATCATAATCGCTACGATCCCGATTTCATTAACGAGCGTGAAAATTTCTTTCACAAACCACAGGTTAACCTGAACTGGTTTTCCAAATTGAGTGACGATCTTGGATTGTACTCAATATTCTATTATTCTGGTGGAAAAGGTGGCGGTACAGGTACATACGGTTCAATCAAGTGGGATTATTCCAACGGTACATCACGGACAGCTGACTGGGATGCTACGATTGCAAACAACAAGTCTACTGGTGACGGAAGTTCGGCTGGTATTCTCAGAAATAGCCGTAACAACCAGTGGACACTGGGTGCCATTTCCAAGCTGAATTATAAGCTGAATGAATCGACACAACTTATCGCTGGTGTTGATTGGCGTACAGCCGAAATCGAACATTATCGTGAAGTGCGTGACCTTCTTGGTGGCGGCTACTATGTTTACTCTGGAAACGATTTTGATATAACAGCCGCTGATCAGCGGAAAGCGCTTGGCGACAAACTTGCCTATAATAATACCAATACGGTTGACTGGATTGGTGGATTCTTACAGGCTGAATACACACAAAACCTCTTCACGCTTTATGGTACGGCAGGATATTCATCAGTTAAGTATACTTTTACCGATCATTTTACTAATGACGGTGGTGATGAATTGTACAGCGAAGCCGACTGGATTAGCGCATTTCAGGTAAAAGGTGGCGCCATGTATCGCATCAACGAAGACATGGAAGCCTATGGTAACTTTGGATTTGTTGAAAAGACCCCAATCTTTGATAATGTTATCAGCGATTTTGATGGTAGTGTTGCTGATAATCCTGATAATGAAAAGTTTCAGTCTTATGAAGCTGGTCTGAATTTCAATACATTGGCAAACAAACTGACCTTGAAAACAAGCCTCTACTATACTTCCTGGAAAGACCGTGCCAATACACGTCAAATCCAATTGGAAGACGGTAGTGAGAACTTGATTTTCTTGAGTGGTATGAATTCTCTCCACCAGGGTGTTGAGTTTGAAGCTGCCTACCAACCAACAAAAATGTTCCGCTTTGATGGTGTTGCTTCAGTAGGTAACTGGAAGCTTACCGACGACGTAAATGGCAGCTACAGAGAATTCACCGATACCGGCCAGGTTAATACGCCATATACCTATTATGTAAAAGACCTCAAAGTCGGCGATGCACCACAAACGCAAGTTGCTATCGCAGCTGCTGTTACACCTATTAAAGGTTTGAATGCCCGCGTCGTAATGAAAAACTTCATTGATCATTACGCCGATTGGAACCCATTTGATAGAATTGATGAAACTGATCGTGTACAAAGCTGGAAAGCGCCAAACTACAATGTCTTTGATTTTCATGCGTACTACAGATTACCGATGAAATTCTCAGGTGTTGGCGTACAGCTTTTCGCACATGCTTTCAATATTCTTGATACTGAGTACATTCAAGATGCAACTGATAATAGCGATTTCAACGCTTTTGGTGATAAAAACCACCAAGCTGATGATGCAGAAGTTTACATGGGTATTCCACGCACCATCAATGCAGGTGTGAAACTTAATTTCTAAGAAAATTAGAATAGTTTGAATTTAAAAAGGCGACTTCGGTCGCCTTTTTTTGTTCGTAGTCAGAGCAAGCTCTGACTACAAACAATATTTCAAATTCAAAATGGGGAATATGATGTATGAAAGCAGAAAACTCAGCGAAAGAGAACGAAAGGCATTGATTGAACTACGCAAATCACACCGTCTGCCTTGGCATTCACCTCCTCGATTTATCAAACAAGATCGAATTTATATGATATCTGCTGCGTGTTTTGAACATCAACAAATCATTAATGCAACACCAGACAGGCTCGAAAAATTTACAGTGGCTTTGCTGGAATTTTTAAACGAATGCTGCGAGAAACTCTACCTGTGGGTTGTGCTACCTAATCATTATCACTTTGTTGCCCACATTCTTGATCTCGATAAATATTCCAGGAAGGTGCAGCCATTTCATAGCATAAACGCCATTTCCTGGAATAAGGAAGATGAAAGATCAGGACGCAAGGTCTTCCACAGTTATTCAGATCGTTTTATGCGTAGTGAACGACATTACTGGACGACTTTCAACTACATACATAATAATCCGGTGAAACATGGGTACGTAAAAAAATGGCAAGAATGGCCCTGCTCGAGTGTGCATTATTATCTCGAAAAATACGGATATGAGAAAATGAAAGAAATTTGGTTCAAATATCCTTTAAAAAACTATGGCAAAGGGTGGGATGACTGGAGCTCGTAGTCAGAGCTTGCTCTGATTATTCCTTTGAGTTTAAATTGGAACTCTATATTAAATCGGTCGAAGAAGTCGGAATTTATACATTTTGTTGAATATTTTCAGAGCAAGTTCTGAGCTACAAACATGGTATCCTTAGAGATACAGTATTCTTATTTTTTAACGGGGCAATTTGTTAAATTCAAATAGAGGAAAAAAATGAACAATCGTTGTCATATGGCTAAAATTAAATTTCTGTTCCTTAGTATTTTAATTTCACTACCGCACACCCTGTTCCCGGCGGAGAAACCAACCTTCATCCTCATATCATTTGATGGCTTTCGTTGGGACTATACAGAACGCGGTCTCACGCCTAACCTGGATTTTATGGCCCAAAACGGTGTCAAAGCGAGCTCGTTAAAACCAACCTACCCCTCAAAGACATTTCCCAACCATTTGAGCATCGTCACCGGGATGCATACCGAAAATCATGGCATCATTTATAATGATATTAACGATCCATTTTCAGGTAAAGAATATCGCATTGGGTCTGATCCAGCCAACAGAGATAGCCGGTGGTATCAGGGGGAAGCTATTTGGGAAACTTTGCGCAGGCAGGGTGTCCGCACTGCATCCTATTTTTGGCCTGGTTCAGAAATCGAAATGGCTGAAAGGCACCCGGATATATTTGAACATTATGACCATAATCTGCCCTACGAAACACGTATTGACGGTGTAATTGAGTGGTTGCAGCTTCCCGTGGGAACACGCCCTGATTTCATTACGCTGTATTTCCATGAAACCGATTCCTACGGGCATGGATTTGGCCCTGCCAGCCCGCAAATCAACCGTGCTATCGCCAGGCTCGATTTGATGCTGGGCCGTCTGTTTACTGGCCTGAAAAAAATCGACCAATTTGAGCAAACCAATATCGTTGTTGTTTCCGATCATGGCATGACGGCAATCGGCGAGAAACGGGTCGTGAGGGTGGATAAATTTCTCGCCGACGAGAAATATGAAGTTATGGGCTACGGCCCAATGATCGGAATCCGACCCGTGGAAAGCAGGATTGAGCAGGTTTATCACAATCTCAAAAAGCAGGAATTTCACTTCAAGGTTTATAAAAGGGAAGATGTTCCAATCTGGTTTCATTACTCCAATCATCCCTTTATTCCACCACTTATACTTATCGCCGAAATGGGCTGGACTTTAACGACCGAACCGGTGCGAAATATGGGAAAAGGCAACCATGGTTACGATAACCATCATCTGGATATGCATGCTGTATTTCATGCCATGGGGCCGGCATTTAAAAAGGGATACACAACGGGCACGTTAAACAATATCGATATTTATCCGCTCATTTGTCGCATTTTCGAGGTGATGCCGCGGCAAAATATCGATGGGCGATTGGATCGAATTGGTTTTATATTAAAAGAAGAAAATTGAATTTCACATCTAAACCACGCGCAATACAGGTAAAAATATTGCGCAAAAGGAATAAAGCGTTCTCCTAAAATATTGGATGCGAAGCAACACTATTTCTCATTCCCAATCCTTGTTCTCAGCTTGCGGATGTACAAAATTTTTTTATGCAGTAAAACATGTCGGTGCCAATCTGATTTAATTCTTTTTATATTCTGAATTAATATTCTATATTTTATGCAATGGGATTTAGCTATTATTTATTTTACATATCGATTCCAATTTAACGTGAGTTGGATGTAAGTAAAAATGAATATGAAGCAAGTCATCCCGGCTCGAGTGCCAACGAGATGCCGGGATCTCCCCGGCAAAGCACTTAAACCTTTGTTTGAGTAATCGTATATGATCCCGGAATTTTGCGCTGCAAAAACCGGAATGACATGATAGATTAGTGAAATTTCCTTATGTCGAACTCACGAAATTTAGTTTTCTAAAACGGTACCTTGGAGAATGTATGAAAAATGTTCGGTTGATTTTTACAATTTTCGCACTTCTAATTCTGCTTGCTCAGCCTGTGCTATCCCAATCCACACCTTTTTTGAATGATGCGGAGATTCGCAATTTAACCAATGAAATTTCCGGTGACCGCTCGTTTGAACATATTCGTTGGTTGTCCCACTGGCATCGAAACTCTGGCATGCGTGGGTATTTTGAAGCCGCAGATTATATCGTCAAAGCAGCAAAAGAGGCGGGATTGCAGGATGTGCAATTTATCGAGCAGCCTCGGACCGGAGTCAACTATACGGCCAACTCAGCGGAATTATGGATGATTGAACCAGTGGAATTAAAATTGGCTGACATTGGCGATCATGCGCTTTATCTCTCCGATAACAGCCGGGACACCGATGTCACAGCCGAATTGGTCTGGATTGCCGATGGATCCGATGAAGCGTTGGAAGACCTCGATGTTGCCGGTAAAATTGTCTTGATTCAAGGCTCTCCGTGGCCAGCGGTTCAGCGCGCAGTCTGGGAAAAGGGTGCCCTTGGCGTCGTCAGCTATGCGACTTCCGAGGGGCGTTCTATGCTTGATTTTCCTGATCAAATTGCATGGACACGTATTCCAAACTCGGATGACAGCACGAAAAAGGCCACTTTTGCATTTAATCTGCCACCTCGAAAAGGCGAAAAATTACGGAAAATATTGCAATCCGATTCCGGCCAGGATTATTTTGCGACCGGGAAAAAAACACCGGGTGGGCGAATTATCCTCAAAGCAAAAGTTGATGTAGACGTCAGTTCAAAACCAGGGCACACCGGATTCGTGGAAGGCTGGATCCGTGGTAGCACTTTCCATGATCAACAAATTGTTTTGACAGCTCATTTGCAGGAGGAGCAAGGTTCGGCAAACGACGATGGCAGTGGCTGTGGTAATTTACTCGAAATTGCACGTGTCTTTAATAAACTCATTGCTGAAGGCAAGATGGAGCCACCGAAGCGGGATATTCGATTTTGGTGGACCGATGAAATTTATTCCGAATACCGCTATTTCCGGGATAATCCCGAAGAACCGAAAAAGTTCCTCGCCAATTTGCATCAGGATATGACCGGCGCTCGACAATCTCTCGGCAGCCGGGTGCAGCACCTGATTTTTGCCCCGCTTTCGATCACCAGCTACCTCGACGCCCTGTTTGAAAATATTGGCACGTACGTCATTCAAACCAACAATGCTTTTCTTTCTGCCAGCCGTTCCGGACCTTTGCCGCGACCGCACACACGACCGATTTATTCGACACGAGGCACCCGCGAGGGATTTACTGCCGCCTTTGTTCCCTATTTCGGGGCATCCGATTACATGTGTTTTATCGAAGGAATTATCGGCGTGCCGGCCATTGGAATGATAAATTGGGATGACTATTATATTCATTCCTCCGATGATGATCTCGATAAAATTGACCAAACTCAGCTGGCGAGAAACAGTTTTATCGTTGCGGCGATGGCACAATATCTGGGCGCTGTCGAGGCGGCTGATGTGCCACTGCTGGCGAGTGAAACTTATCTCCGTGGGCAGCGCAGCCTGAATCGGGACTTGCGTGCTGCCATGCACAGCATTCAGAAAAGCCCGGATTCACAGAACTGGAAGGATGCAATGGCTTTGATCGAACAAGGCATCCTGCGGGAGAAACGTGCGATTAAATCTATTGAAGTCTTTGCAAATGAGAATGATTCAGCTAAAAAAACGTTGCAGGTTTTCCTTGCACAGACGTCAGAATTGGGTGATAATTTGTACGCCGACCTGCATGCACATTATAAATCGCTTTATGGAAAGAAGCCTCCCAAACTCGTATATTCTATGGAAGAAAAAGCAGCGATGAAAAAAATACCAGCGAACAATGGTTCATTGGACGACTACTTTACCAACCGGCGCAAAGTTCGTTTTCGCAGCGACTTGCACGGGATTATGCGGGCCGAAGTCTATAATTTTGTCGACGGCAAGCGCAGCTATTATGATATTTACAAGGCAGTTCGAGCGGAAGCCATGACTTTCGGAAAATGGTATTACGGCACCGTCAGCCTGGATGAGGTAACCGGTTTGCTTGACGCGGCGGTTGCAGCCGGGACGCTGAAATTGCGATGATGACTGATCCTGGTGCCCAATTTATTGTTTCTGCGCGCTAGTTTAAAACTATGCGCTTCCAGCGCAAGACTTTCCGTTAATACCATAAAAAATAAAGATGCAATGCAAATATTGAACTGAAGAAACTTCAGTCACTGATTTACACTGATTGAACACAGATTTTATCGGGTTTAAAAAATCCGTGTTTCATCGGTGTTAATCTGTGGCCAATAAAAGCATTTCCTGTTTGGCGTAGGCGCTGGGCAAAAGATCATTTTAATGACCAATAGAAAAAGATGGCTTACAAATTATGAAAATTTAATGCTTGAATAATGGACTTTCAGTCCTGGCCAAACCTATGCACTTGCAGTGCATATGTTTAGTTTAATCTCAAATTTTACGGAGAACGCATGTCAAAACTTCTGTTGATCGACGCGAGTCCCTACATTTTTCGTGCTTATTATTCAATCCCTGATTCGATGCGAGATTCTGAAGGGAAGCCATGCAATGCAATCTACGGATTCATCAATTTCCTTTTTCAGGTCATCACACAGGCAAAACCGGAATTTATTGCAGTCGCATTCGATGATAAATTGAGCAGCTCGTTTCGCAACGAGATTTATCCGGAATACAAGCAGCATCGTGAGCCTGTTCCGGAGGCGCTCTCCGATCAATTTTCAATGTGTCTTTACGGCGCTGAAGCTTTGGGATTGCCGGTTTTTATGGAAAAAAGTTATGAAGCTGATGATCTTATTGGCACGCTGGCGAAAAAGTTACGCTCGGAACAACAGGAAATCTGGATTGTTTCCAGCGATAAAGATTTGGCGCAATTAATCACGCCAGGTGATACTTTTTGGGATTTTGCACGCAACCGGCAATTGGACGAAGCTGGTGTCCAGGAACATTTTGGCGTGCGTCCGGATCAATTTGTTGATTACCTGGCTTTGATGGGCGATCAGGTTGATAACATTCCCGGGGTGCCGGGAATCGGACCCAAATCTGCCTGTGCTTTGTTACAGCACTTTGATACGTTGGAAAATACATTTGAAAATATCGATGAAATATCCAACCTGAAAATTCGAGGCGCCAAAAGTATTAAAACAAAATTGCAAGATAACAAAGACCAGGCTTTTTTATCACAAAAACTGGCGATGATTGCCACCGATGCACCTGTGGACGTATCAATTGATGCGCTGGCCTGCCGCCCGGTGCAGAGCGCGGCGTTGGAAAAAATGTTTGATTTTTTAAATTTCGGCAGTGCATTGCGAACGCGAATTTCTCATCTTGAAAGTATGTAATCGTCAAGATTTCATTAAAGTAAATTTCCTTTGAAAAATTGAATTCAATGCAAATTTTTTTATTCGAAAAACAAACTGTATAAGCAGGAGGCAATATGCAAAAGACACTTTTTCATTATCGGGCGAAGGTCGTCAGTGTTTATGATGGCGATACCTGCCGCGTCGACATCGATTTGGGCTTGGGAACATGGGTACACAACGAAAGTATTCGATTGCATCGTATCAACGCACCAGAAATGCGGGGTGCCGAAAAGGTGCAGGGCAAGCTGTCGCGCGATTATTTGCGCGGCCTCATTGATGGCGAGGAAATCGTTTTACAGACAGTGCTGGATAAAAAAGGAAAATACGGCCGCTATCTCGGCGAAATCTGGTTAGAAATGGATGGTGAATACAAATGTGTCAACGACATGATGGTTGAAAATGGATTTGCGGTCTACAAAGAGTATTAGAAATTGTGGCTCGAAAAACCGGCAATTTTGTGTTCAAATATTTGTAATATATACAAATTATTTAATGCGGACAAAGGTAGGCGCCGAATTCTGCTACCGTTTTGTGCTTGTAATTTCTTCGTTTTCCAGATTTATATCTGGCCTGTGTTTTGCCTTTTGGGAAAGAAGAACGCGGACTACTATTTAAATATCGAGGAGATCCCATGACACAAACACGTATTTTAATCATGATAGCCATAGCTTTTGTTTACTTCAGTTGTACTCGCAACAGCTCTGGCCCCAATGAGGATTTCTCAATCCCGACAGATGATGAGATGCCGAAGATTTATTACTCCGGCAATAACCATCAAAATGAAAAAATTAACTACGATCTGATTTTGGAAAAGGGAATCGCCAATTTTATTGGTTTTAATTATGAGCTGCAGAAAGTAACGGAAGAACATACTATTGCATTACCAATATTCATGTGGCATGACTTGCGCAAAACAACGAATATTGAGCAACTGTTTAAGGTGACCATGGATCCGCGCTGTGGAAATTTTATGGAATTTATCAATTTAGAAATAGACTCAATTGAGACTGGTTTTGGGTACAGTTTGAGTGCACCCTTGGAAAAAATTCCGGAGCAGATAAACGGTGCGACGGAATCTGTCTTGGGATTTGTCCAGCAACTGAGAATAATCGACAATTATTGTTATCAAAAAGTAAGCAACCGGGATTGAAATCTGGAAAAATGAAAATTGCCATCATCGCTGATATTCACGCCAATAAATATGCCCTCGATGCTGTTTTGCAGGATATTGATAAATGTTCTGTTGATCAAATAATCGTTAATGGAGATTTGGTTAATCGCGGTCCGGGAAATCTTGAGGTTTTGCAGCGGTTGCAGGCCAGTGGATTTGTATTTGTGATGGGAAATCATGACGATTTTATTCGATTATGGTCAACGCGGGATGATCAACTGCCTGCGCAATGGTTTGACGACCCATTTTGGGCGGCAATCGATTACACTGTCAATGAAATCGTAGATAGCGGTTTCGCTGAGTTTCTCGCGTCGTTGGACATGGATTATCGCATAGAATTGCCGGGACTACCGCAGATACTCATTACGCACGGCAGCCCACGCCACTATCGTGACGGCTATGCACCCTACGCACCACCGGAAATGTTTACCCAGGTAGTTGAGAAATTTCCGGCAGATATTTATGTTGGATCGCATACCCACCGTCCGTGGCGGGCAGAAAGGCATGGCAAATTATTTCTCAATACCGGTTCGGTGGGCACACCATTTAATCGCAATCCATTGGCGCAATATTTAATTCTTGAAGATGTGGATAATGATTGGAGTTTTGATTTCAGGACGGTGGAATATGATCAAGAAGCAGCTCTGGCCGAATTCTCGAGCAATGGATTTCTTGAGCACGGTGGATTGAGTGGATTTATTTTTCATGCCGAACTCAAGTACAGCCGCCCCATATTTGATCCATTTTGGCGCTGGGCGGAGAAGGAAAAAATTGCCAAAGATTGGCGTGCCTGGGAGCAGTTTATAATTCTAAATCCAGAAATGCTGGTCGTGCCTGAAACAAAAAAGCCGATTTAGCATCGGCTTCTGTGTAATTTTCCAGGAGTAAAATATTACTCTTTCTCACCTTCTTCATCTGAAAGTGGCAGAAACTCTCCGCCACCAACTTCTGCTGTTTTTTCTTCCTGCGGTGAATCATCTTCGTCCTTAGCCGCATCGCTACTTCCGAATTTCATCGACGGCAAATCATCGACTTCCATCAGCAATGTGCGATTGAAAAAGGGATATAATTCCTGCATTAATTTTCCTTCTTCATCGAGTAATGTGATAACTTTGAGCTGCGCAAATTCTGCCATAATCGTCGCCGCATCATCGCCTTTGCCGATGCGCATTTTCTTTTGTTTGACGTTGAATGGTTTAAGAGTGGCTGCTTCCAGTGCGATGGATTCTCCGGTGTCTTCGTGGGTAAAATTGATCTGCATTAATCCCTTGACCATGCTGGTGAATAAAAATCCGACTTGCAAACTGTTATCCAGCTCGACTTCGCATTGAAGGTGAAGTTGCGGGATAAAATCTCCATCCGGATTTTTATCTTCAGCCGGCCAAAATTTTTTGATTACAGTATTTTGAAAGGTCATTTGCAGATCCTTTTTCTATTGAGATGAATAATGGGTGAAATGTGAAAATTGAATTGCCAGCTAGAAATATAATGCGTAGCTTGTTTTCTTTAAAATGCATTTTCTGGGATGCCATTTTACAAAATACTCATCATGTATGCAAGCAGTTATTCACTATAAAACAGAAATCAATTTGGCCAAATGCACAAATATGAAATTGCACCAGACAAGTCTGAACGAATAAAACTCATTCTCGCGTTCATTTCAATTTATATCATTTGGGGATCCACATATCTCGCCATTCGTTTCGCAATTGAAACTCTGCCGCCATTTTTAATGGCAGGAATCCGATTTTTATTGGCCGGCGGGGTCATGTATTTCATCCTGCGCTGGAAGGGAATCCCACCACCCACACGCACAGAATGGCGTGATATGTCGATTATCGGAGCCTTTCTTTTTCTCGGTGGCAACGGCGGCGTGGTTTGGGCAGAACAGTTCGTCCCCTCGGGCCTGACATCATTGTTGATTGCCACAGTTTCGTTGTGGATGGTTCTTTTAGACTGGCTCTGGAAGAAAAATCCCCGCCCGCAAATGCAAGCAATGTTCGGCATCATTTTGGGTCTGCTGGGAATCGTGCTGCTGGTTGATCCAATGGACCTTGGTGGTGATCAAGTTCATCTGACAGGGGCGCTCATGATAATTTTGTCGGCATTTTCATGGGCATTTGGTTCCATTTATGCACGCACAGCGCGGCTTTCAAGCTCAATCTTTATGGTCTCAGCCGTGGAAATGATCGGCGGCGGGGTGCTGCTTTTTCTTCTCGGAACTGCAACAGGGGAGTGGGCACAATTTCAGTTTGAAAGCGTGTCTATGGTTTCCGGTTTATCGTTTCTTTATTTGATCTTTTTTGGCTCATTTATCGGAATTACATCATACGCATTTATTTTGCAAAAGGTAACCCCTGATAAAGCATCGACTTATGCTTTCGTGAATCCGGTTGTCGCTGTATTTTTAGGATGGTTTATCGCCGACGAAGTGATCAATTATAAAATAATTGCGGCAACGGCGGTCATAATTTTTGCGGTGGTTTTGGTTATTCGCTCAAACCGCAAATAATTATCCGACTCAATTTATTGCTAAATATCGTTATTTCAACCCGGAATCCGGGATGGTATTTGTGGATTTGGCTCGTCTATTTCTTCAGTGTGGCTGCCTTCAAGTTCTGAACTGAGACTGGTAGGAATATCAACGACAGTGACTTGGAGCCGTTCCGGTGACAGTCGGGGAACTGTTTTGCTCTGCACTTGTTTTTTATGCAAATTGAACTCCGGTCTTTCAAACAATACCAGAATTAAAGCGGCGACCAACAATTGCAAATAGGTGCTGACAAATCGCCAGTAACTTGCCGCGATCGCCAGCGAGCCAGCGGGTATAAATCCTTCAAAAATATAGACAAAAACCATCTCCGCACCGCCGATGGCGCCCGGCGTAGGCACAATGTTTAGTAGCATAAATACCAGCCATTGCAACAGAAAAAACTCCACCACTCCCGGGGAAAATCCGAGACCAAAAGCGAGCGCGGTAAATACACTGTAACGCAGAATCCATTGCGTCGTTGCGAGAAATGCGTTCAATAATAACCGCCTTTTCCCGCCTTTGGAAATGAGAATAAAAGCGGTTTTGAAATCGATTAGTGCCTTCATAAGCGTCGAAAATACTTTGTTGTGCCACCAGCTTAATTCAAAAAAATTAGCAAAATATCGACGCACTGAAGAAAAAAGCAAAGCCGAGCAACCCAGGATGGCCAGTGCGCCAATCACCAGGAGATAATTTTGATAATTGGCCGCGGAGGGCAAATATTCGCCCAGCGTCTCCAATAATTTTATATCGCCCGGCGGAAAAAAATACCAGCAGAGTGGAATTAATATTGGAAATAATAAATAATCTTCGATAGATCCGATGACCATTAAGGATGTTGCCATACCCGGACTGATTCCACGCAAAATAAGGATGCCGATTTTTGCGTATCCGCCGCCAACAGCCGTTGGTGTCGTGATGGCAGCAACTTCATTGGCAAGAATGGCTTCAGCCATCTCTCGTTTTTTCAGCTTTAAATCGAAAAAATGATTCCACACACTCAAGCGAATAAGCGAAAAAATCCATGGTGAAAGCGAAAGTACAATTGCCAGCATTAACCAGCCGGGATGCAGTTCAATTATGGATAGAAGGTTGGATTTTTCACTTGCCAGCAATGTGTATATTATATTACCAAAAATTGCGAGTGGGATGACGAAAAGTGTGATTCGGATCGCGCGCCGGATGAGGAGTGAGATGGTCATAAATGCAATTCTCGAATGATGTGGATTATTTCTGCGTCCAGTGGTGATGATTTTATAATCGGAAGAAAAATCATGAATAATAAAAGGAGATATCCAAATTGTCTAATTTATTTTTTGTAATCAATTTTAATGCGCAAAATGTAGATGCGGCCTTGCTTGTTTGCGTTAAAAATTTATCACCGGGAGTATATTTATTTTGATCACCAGTGTTGAAAGGGGCGTTGCCGGGGAGGATTCATCGCAATTACAGCCAACACAGGGAGTGCGGGTTTCACGATGACTGCAAGTGATCAAAAATCCTGTAATTGGGATCCAATATTATCGCCTGTTTTGCCGCGTAATTTTTTCTCACAGCAGATTGATTTTGCAACCAGTTTCATCGCTTGACAAACAAGTGCGATTTTGATATATTAAGGCCGATTGAATTTTTCAGATAATTGGCATTTAAGTAAGGCATCGTTTATTAGGAATCAGAGAAATGGCTGCCAATGTTATCCGCCTGCGAAATATGGTTTTTCACGGCTACCACGGTGTTTATGACGAAGAAAGAGAAATCGGGCAAAGGTTTGAGGTTGATGTAGAAGTATTTACGGATAATTTTCCACAGGGACAGTCGGATTTATTACGCGACACTGTGGATATGTACGAAGTGCACAACGTTGTCAAAGAGGTAATAATTGGCACGCGATACAAACTGGTAGAAGCCCTGGCAGAATATATTGCTGCCACATTGATAGAGAAATTTAACATACCCGAAGTGCTGGTTCGAATCAGAAAACCGCATTCACCGATTAAAGGTATTTCTGATGGATTAGAGGTTGAAATTGTACGGAAGGCGAGTTAATTGAAAGACGTTTTTTGTTCCCTGGGATCAAATCTGGGGGATAGAGAACATTGGTTGAATTCGGCTGTTGCAGCCTTGCACGACCACCCGGTTTATGCAATTGAGCGTGCGCCAATTTATGAAACAGCACCCGTTGGCATGGTAGATCAGCCCTCTTTTTTAAATACAGCAGTTGGTTTTAAGACAGCGCTCGATCCACAGCAATTGCTCTCATTAATTCTTGATATCGAACGTGACCTGGGCCGAAAGCGGCGGATAAAGTGGGGACCCCGCACCATTGATATCGATATTATATTTTATGGAAAAGAAATTATAGAGACCGAGAAATTAACTGTGCCGCATCCGCGATTTGCTGAAAGGAAGTTTGTCCTTGTGCCACTGTCTGATTTAATTCCCAATTTTATTCCACCGGGTTTCTCATTGCCGGTTAATAAAATACTGCAAAATTGTGGCGATGATTCAGCTATTCAAAAGTATGAAACCGGGAATAGACCAGAATAATTTTTATGTTTTAAAAAAGGATTCATTTGAGACTCCAGTACATTGCCATCGAAGGTGTAATCGGTGCCGGGAAGACAAGCCTGGCAAGAAAACTATGCGAAAAGTATGATGCGCGTTTATTGCTTGAAGAGCATGAGGCGAACCCTTTTCTCTCTGATTTTTATAAAGACCAGCATCGCTATGCATTTCAGACGCAGTTATTTTTTCTATTGAGCCGATACCGCCAGCAACAGGATATTCCGCAGAGCGATCTTTTTCATCAAACGCTGGTTGCGGATTATGTATTTGCCAAAGACCGAATATTTGCGGCGATAACACTTGATGACCGAGAGATGGTTTTATATGATAAAATTGCCGGTTTGCTGGAGCGAGATATTCAAGTTCCGGATTTGGTGGTTTATCTGCAATCAAGCACCCGACGGTTGATGACAAATATCAGAAAACGGGGTCGTGAATATGAGACGGACATGTCGGAAGATTATATTCGCAACTTGAATGAAGCCTATAATCAGTTCTTTTTTAATTACAAAGCATCGCCATTGCTCGTGGTAAATTCTACCGAGATTGATTTTGTAAACAATGACAAAGATTTCAATGAGTTGGTGGATCAATTAACACGCCCGGTGGCGGGTGTACAATATTATTCTCCTCAAAAATAACGATAAATTATGCTACTTCGACTCCTTTTTTGGGCATTTATTTTTTATCTGATTTACCGGGCTGTTAATAATTTTTTTTATCCACAACACCGTAATGATTCCGTTCGTGGTAAAAAAAATGCAGAACCGCCGATCGAATTGGGAGACAACGATATTGAAGATATTTCCTTCCGCGAGATTAAGGATAAAAAGAAAGATAAAAAATAGGCCAAACTCTTTCCTGCAATTTATACCCCATTCAATAGACAAAGTCCATTAATCTACAAACAAATTGAGAAAAATCATGCGAACAACGATTAAAACGAAAAATGCACCCGCTGCCATTGGACCCTATAGCCAGGGCGTTGTATTTCAAGGAAAACTTGTATACACCGCCGGTCAAATCCCTCTCAATCCGCAAACCGGCGATTTGCTCAACGAAAATATTCAGGAAGCCACTAAACGCGTTCTCGAAAATGTACAGGCAATCCTGGAAGAGGCTGGTACTTCTCTCGCAAACGTTGTTAAAACCACTGTTTTCATGACCGATCTTGGCGAATTTGCACAAATGAATGAAGTCTACGGCCAGTTTTTTAAAGATAATTTGCCGGCCCGTTCAGCAGTTCAAGTGAGCGCATTGCCGCTCGGGGCGCGCGTTGAAATTGAAGCCGTAGCATTGGTGAAGTAATAATCGAAAAGCAAATTAAAGCCCGGCTGATTTTGCCCACTTTTCGTTCGCATCGCCCGGGAAATTGAATGTAAAAATATGAAAATATCAGGCCTACTCATAAATGTGCTCGTGTTTTTAGGCTCTACAAACAGCCCTGTTTTAGCTCAGGAAAAGCAGCCGTCGTTTTTACAGCGATATGCAACGGGACATCTTTTTGCGGAACAGCAGCTGAGCACCGGCTTGGAGCAAAGACAATTTCATTTCGAAGCTGATACCGCATTGACTTCCATTGTAAAAATACGCACTAAAAGTCCACGTGGTGCGTTGTGGCGAGCTATGTTTATTCCGGGCTGGGGCCAGCTTTATAACGAAAAATACCTCAAAAGTGCGCTCATTATTAGCTTGGAAAGTTTCTTTATTATTCGTGCTGTCGATTTTAATCAGCAAAAGCAGAACAGCGAACCGGGTGACGAAAAAGAAGCGCTCATTCGCAAAAGAAATGATGAGGTTTGGCGGCTTTTGGTGACACGGCTCCTCAGCATTTTGGATGCCTATGTCGATGCTCACCTCTATAATTTTGATGAATCCCCGGATGTGGGAATGCAAATAAAACCTGTAAACGGTTCAAATAATTTACAGCCAGAAATAACAGTTGCAATAAACTGGTAACGTCGGATTATCCCGATAATTCCGCACGGATAACCTGTTATTTTATAAAACCAAACTACGACTCACACGAATTTATACGAATATTTTTTTTAACCTGAATTATTCATAAAGCGCAGTGGATGTGCCTGGCACTTAGTTGATTTTTATAAATTTAACTAAACAAAGTAGCATTTAAGGTCTTTCATAATTTTTAGAAGTGCCAGGCACATTTTTATCAGTTTATAAATCGATCAGGTTAAGTAACCAAGGTTGAAGTTCTATTAATTTTTATTCACGAAAATTGTGTAATTAGTGGACAATTTTACATTAATCATAGTTTTAAGATTACTGTCCTATTTGAACAATCCAAATGGTAACGCTATAAAATTAAAAAATTTACAGATGTTTTTATGAATAATCACAAATGGCGATTATTAGTAACTGTCCTCGTTATAATGAGTCCAATTGTCTCATGGGCATCGCAGCAAAAAGTGACGTCTGTACCAGAGGCAGCGTCAAAATCAGATACGACAACGCATGGAGCCAAGCAGGTCTCGCTACGAATGGGGCAGGATAAATACCAGCATTTGGTTTTGAGTTCATTTTTGGTTGCCGGGCAAATGTTTGTCTATCAGGAACAAGCAGGTTTTGAGCAAAAAAAAGCAGCGCAAATTTCAGTTGGCACGACGATGATTCTGGGTTTGACAAAAGAATTTTATGATTTTACTTCAAAAAAAGGACATCCCAGTTTTCGGGATCTCATCGCGAATTCAATAGGAATCGGTATTGGAATTCTCGTCTTTTCCTTAAAATAATGGTATTTGATTCAATGAATAAAAATGATATAAATTGGGATGAAGTCGATAAACCGCGAAGTAACTGCGGTGTGGTTGGAATTTATGGCAGTGATGAAGCCGCAAGACTGGTTTATCTCAGCCTGTATTCATTACAGCACCGTGGGCAGGAAAGCGCTGGAATTTCCTCTTTTGATGGAAAAAAATTCTATCACCATGCCGGTATGGGGCTGGTTGCAGATGTTTTTAATGATGATGAGACATTTACAAAATTGCGCGGATCGATGGCAATTGGCCACAATCGTTATTCGACCACCGGGCCGACCCGGATTATCAACGCGCAGCCGCTGTTGGCAAAATCAAAATATGGCATGATCAGTATTTCTCACAATGGCAATTTGGTCAATGCCAGACGAGTGCGAAAAAACCTGGAGAATGAAGGCGCGATTTTTCAAACAACCAGCGATACCGAAGTGATTTTACACCTTCTCGCCCGAACGCAGGCTGATAATATGGTCGATCGCTTGCGGGAAGTTTTTACGATATTAAAAGGGGCTTACTCTTTAACAATTTTAACAGAAGATGCCGTTTACGGGCTGCGCGATCCGAAAGGCTTCCGGCCGCTTTGCATTGGTAAAAAAGATAAAACATTGATTTTAGCCTCGGAAACATGCGCGATCGACCTCCTCGGTGGCACATATGTCCGGGAAGTGGAAGCCGGCGAAATCGTTGTGCTGGATAAGAAGGGCATCAGTTCTCACATTCTCGGAGCGCCGCAAGAACGCACAGCATGTATTTTTGAGCACGTGTATTTTTCGCGGCCGGACAGCAAAGTTTTTGATGAAAATGTCGATCGCGCTCGTAGAAAACTCGGTAAAAATTTGGCCCTGGAAAAACCTTGCGAAGCAGATATCGTCATCTCGGTGCCGGATAGCTCCAACACCGCCGCTGTGGGTTATTCCCGCCGCAGTGAAATAAAATTTGAGCTCGGACTTATTCGAAACCACTATATTGGCCGCACATTTATCCAGCCAGGCCAGGAAATGCGCGATTTTAAAGTCCGGGTGAAGTTTAACGTCGTAAAAGGAGTGATTGACGGCCGCCGCGTCGTCGTGGTTGAAGATTCAATCGTTCGTGGGACAACCTTGCGTCAGCTGACACGCATGCTGAAAAATGCCGGCGCAAAAGAGGTGCATATCCGCGTGACTTCTCCCCCGATTACTTCGCCGTGTTATTACGGCATGGATTTTCCCACCCGCGAAGAATTAATCGCCAATGAAATGTCTACCGAAAAAATCTGTGAATATCTCGGTGCAGACAGCCTTGAATATCTTTCAACTGAGGGGTTACTAAACTCGGTACCGCATGATAAAGGAGGCTATTGTACCGCATGTTTTACCGGAGACTATCCAATTCCGCCAGAAAAAATTAAAAATAAAAATGATTTAGAAGATTAATTTCACAAGCGGTCGATAGTTAGCATAGACTCATTTTTGTGTCGATCGAATTGATTCGGAACGCCATTCTGTTCAATCTCCTCATTTCCAACCGGCTGAAAAGCCCCGGATTTTGGTATTTTTCCCCATAGCACACTCACGAAAAAAATGCAAAGGAATTGCAAATGCGGAATGAAAGAGTAGAGAAATATATCCCTGAAATGGTTTTTAATTTAAATAAATTTCAGGGGATTATGGTTCGCACCAGCAAAATATGCGACTACTTATTTGTTTTACGCCCCACACTTTTTTTTCCTGTTTGGACGGTTTACGCCGCCGGTTTTTTCTCCGCTAAACGTTTTTTGCCACTGGCGCTACAGGTTGACAACAGCGGCTGGGGGCTGGCTGTCGGGATCGCACTTTCACTGCTGATGGGCAGTGCTTTCATCTTAAACCAGATTGTCGATGTCACGACCGACAAATTAAACAATAAGTTGTTCCTCATTGCCGACGGGCATATTCCAATGGTGATTGCCATTTTTGAAACGGTATTATTGGGAATCGTTCCCCTTGTCATCGTGGCCGTTTTCAGCTGGATGATGGTGTTAATATTTGTCGCAATTTATCTGGTAACGGGACTGCTGTACAGTTTGCCGTTATTCAAATGGAAAGACAAACCACTTCTGGGCATTGTTGCCAATGCCGGTGGCGCATTTTTAATTTTTTCTGCCGGTTGGTGGGTGAAGGATATCTCGTTTGTGCAGCCAATAATTCATGCTATTCCTTATGCCGCTGCAGTGGCGGCTGTCTATATTTTTACAACCGTAGTCGACGAAACCGGGGACGCACAATGCGATAAAAATACATTTGCCGTAAAATATGGATTCAAAGCGGTTATTTGGGCTGGCTTTTGTTTTGAACTTGTGGCGCTGTATTCTGCATGGTTATTAAATGACCCCTTGATTTTTTACCCCGCCTTGTTGGCTTTCCCGTTTTTTATTTTAGCTGCTAAAAAACAATCGATGACTGAAGTCATTCGTGCAATCAAATTTCCCATATTATTATTATCTCTCGCTATTTGTGTTTTGCTGCCGAATTATTTTTTACTGCTTGCGGTAACTTATTATTTATCTAAATGGTATTATTATTATCGCTTTGGGCTACATTATCCAAGTCTTGAAGCGAAGTGATAGATCGCACAAAAAAATAATTTTTTCCCATCTCGATATTTTGCCAATGCGATACACTCGAAGCGTAATCTTGACCCGGCAAAAATGCATTGAACCTATCAGATTGATTAACACATGCAAATGTGGCTTTTATTTTTTGAATCGATTTAATTGTATGGGTTTTCACTTGATAAATCGTTATTATATTTAATTGTAAAAATCGTGTATTTAAATTTCACATCCATCAATAAAATCGCTCCTGTGAGATTCTTAATGGGAGAATAAAATGAAAATACAAGGCAAAATTTTTACGATCTCAAACTGGTTGAGCTTTTCACGCATAATTATTATATGGCCAATCGCCCATTATTTATTGCTGCGAACACCGGAAGGAAATTTTATTGCATTCATTTTGATGCTGATCGGTGCGGCAACTGACTTTTTCGATGGATTTCTGGCACGAGCATTAAAGCAGGAAAGCGATCTTGGCCGAATAATCGATCCGATTGCGGATAAAATTGGGCTCGGACTTCTCGGGGTAATTTTAACACAAACAAGCGGTTTGCCAGTTTGGTTTTTAATCTTGATAATAGCGCGGGATTTAGCTATACTTTTACTTGGGTCTAAAATTATCGCCCGTGAAAATAAAATACCGGAGAGCAATTGGTTTGGTAAAACCGCAGTCGGTGGCATCGCTTGTGTCGTGATTCTTTACACGCTTGCGCTTACACCCTGGCGAGAAATCGCGCTTTTTATTACGGTCACGCTGCTGCTGATTTCAATGTATAGTTATCTTAAAATATATATTGAGTTTAAAAAAAAACAAGCGTGAACCAGATGTCTTGGCTCAATTTTGCATCGACGTTGAAACCACATTACAAAATGAAATCAGCAATTGAAGTTTAACCGAGGTGACAATTCACCCGTGCAGGCCGAATCTTTAAGCATCATTCAGGGAAAACATCATCTCGAAGAAAGAAAAACAGAGTGGCAAAATTTTTTAATAGATTAAAAACAGGTCTGACAAAAACACGCTCCAACCTTGTTGGTGGAATTTCAACCGCAATGACCGGAAAAACCAGGATTGACGAATCAATTCTGGACACGATCGAAGAAAAACTCATCGAATCTGATCTTGGAATTGACACAACTTTTGCAGTAACCGAAGTGTTACGCAAACGATTAAAGAGGGCGGATAATCAAGATTTAAATGCCGTCATTTCAATAATAAAAGAAGATTTGATTGATCGCATAAATCATGATTTTAATCATAAAACGCAATCCGAATCAGCCACAGAAAAACCCCGCATAATTCTCGTTACAGGTGTGAACGGTGTTGGCAAAACCACCTCGATTGGCAAATTGGCCAATATGTACGCTCTGGCGGGAAAAAAAGTTATCATTGGGGCTGCAGATACGTTCAGGGCGGCTGCTTCGCAGCAGCTTGAGGTGTGGGCAGAGCGCGCCAAAGCGGAGATCGTGCGAAATCAGCCTGGCGCTGATGCCGCATCCGTTGCATTTGACACGATAGTGGCCGCTGAAAAACGCAACGCCGATATTGCGATTATCGATACGGCCGGCCGGTTGCATACACGCGATAATTTAATGGAAGAACTGCGCAAAATTCATCGTGTTATCGGCCAAAGAATTGCAAACGCACCCCACGAATCCCTGCTCGTTCTTGACGCCACCACCGGCCAAAATGGACTGACGCAGGCACAGCAATTTCATAAAGCCATCGGATTGACCGGAATTATTGTCACGAAACTTGATGGAACAGCGAAGGGTGGAATCGTTTTTTCGATACAGGAAAAATTGGGCGTGCCAGTGCAATACATCGGTGTGGGTGAGCACCTGGATGATTTGCAGCGTTTCGATCCGCAAGATTATGTAGAGGCCTTGCTCGCATGAAAGTCCGGTTAATCACATTGGGTTGTCCAAAAAATCTCGTGGATTCGGAATTTATCTCTGGTGGGCTGGCAAAAAACGGCGTCGAATTTACCAGCAAAACTGAAGAAGCCGAGGCGATAATAATCAATACTTGTGGATTTATCGAATCAGCAAAAGAAGAATCTATCGAAACAATATTAGATGCTGTTGCGCTTAAAAAAGATGGGAATTGCAAACAGGTTTTAGTCACAGGTTGTTTGTCCGAGCGCTATGGCGCAGAACTGAAAAAAGAAATCCCGGAAATTGACGGATTGTTTGGCAACCGGGATATGGAAAAAATCCTGCGCGATATGGCGCAGCAATTGCATTTGCGCACCGAATTGCTCGGCGAACGGCATCTGCTGACACCACGGCATTATGCGTACCTTAAAATTTCAGAAGGGTGCGAGCATCCATGTACATTTTGTGCCATTCCGCAAATTCGTGGTGGATTTAGGAGTAAAAATATTCCTGATTTGGTGCGGGAAACGGAACATCTTGCCCGGCAAAATGTGAAAGAGTTGGTGTTAATTGCCCAGGATTCCACAATTTATGGCTTGGATAACTATGGCGAGAAGAAACTACCGGAGCTGTTAAACGCATTAAACGATATTGATGGAATCGAGTGGATTCGACTCATGTATGCCTACCCGTATCACCTTACAGACGAAATGCTGGCGAGTATTGCGGAGCTGGATAAAGTCTGTAAATACATTGACATGCCTGTACAGCATACAAGTGACCGCGTGCTCAAACGCATGGCTCGCCGCGTCAGTGGCCAGTTTCAACATGATCTGATTCAGAAAATGCGTTCTCGAATTTCCGGGTTAACCTTACGGACATCACTTATTGTTGGCTTTCCCGGGGAGACTGAAAGTGATTTTCAACAATTGTATGATTACGTGGCGGAAGGCCATTTTGATCGGCTGGGGGTGTTTACCTATTCACATGAGGAAGGGACACCTGCCGCTCGTTTTGAAGATGATGTGCCGGCAGAAATAAAACGGGAGCGGCAAGACTTGCTCTATCAGATGCAAGCGGATGTTGCTGAACAAAAAAATACAAATTTTCACAACCAGCATTTACGTGTCTTGATTGATGAATTCGACGAACAAAACCAGGTTCACGTTGGTCGCACAGCTGCCGACGCACCGGAAATTGACAATGTAGTTCTCATACCGGATGCATGTAAAGTTGGCTCGTTTTATCAAGTCAGAATTACGGAAACCAGTTCATTTGAATTATCAGGAAATATTCTTTCAAATGATGACAAAGGTAGTCGCTCGCCAAATGGAACAATTCGTCTGCCCATCGCACAAAAAAGCTGAGGAAAATATGTTTAAAACTATCAAAATTATTTCTGCATGGCTTTTCTCTCTTGTTTTCGTGGCGAATTCTCTATATGCACAGGTTGAATTTGATCGTGCTCGAGAATCCTTCCTGCCTTCCTTTTATGTCGATGCCATTAGCCGGCGAGCTGAGAACGGTGATAATAAATTTACGCTTTATTCTAAAATTCCGTTCGATGAAATTCAGTTTTTAAAATCTGAAGAAGGGGGATTTAAAGCTGTTTATGAAATGAGTATCACGATTTTTGATGACAACGATTTTCAGGTTGATGGAACTATTTTTGAGCGGATGGTTACCGTCAGCAAATACGAACAGACAAATGCGACGGACAAATATGATGTCGTGCAGCGTTCCTTTAATCTGAAACCCGGAAAATACAAATTTTTTGTCCAATTGGAAGATCTCGATACCCACAAAATTGGCATATTAAAGGAAGAAATCGAACTGCCTGATTACTCGAATGAAAATTTGAGTATCAGCTCAATTCTTTATTCAGAAAAAGTAAAAGTCGATTCGACGGGCACGCTTGTTCCCCAGCCGCTCGTAGGGGTCCCCCGGACTAAAACAGGCAATTTGTATGGATTTTTCACAATCTATGCGGAAGATAAAGGCAATTTTAAAGTTGAAGTGATCGTTCGTAATATGCGCAATAAAACACTTTACAAAGATAAAAGGAAAATAAAGCGTACGGGCAGCGCAACTCCCATCGCTATTGCCATTCCGGATGCAAAACTTTCGCTGGGGACCTATAACTTTCAGGTCAAAGTTAAACAAGGCGATCATTCAGCATCACTGCAAAATGAGTTTAAGATTTTCTGGCAGGGCCTGCCGCTCACTTCAGTCGACCTGAAATCGGCGATAAATCAGATGGATTTGATTGCGAACCACAAAGATTTGAAAACGATAAAAGATGCGCCCCAGTCACAGCAGCGGGAGTTTTTTAAACTCTTTTGGAAACAATATGACCCGACACCCGGCACCGATAAAAATGAATTGATGACCGAATATTACCGCCGCATTCAATACGCAAACGACAATTTCCGCGGCCTGCGTGAAGGCTGGAAAACCGATATGGGTACCGTTTATATCCTGCTCGGCGCTCCGGAAGAAGTCGTGCGTGAAATGTCACCCCAATATATGACTTCATCTTTTTCTTCGCGGCCTGTGAAAGCGCTGCAAATTTGGAAATATCATTCATTAAACCGTTATTTTATTTTTGTAGACGAAAATGGATTTGGTGACTATCGGCTCGATAATCCGGCTGTTTTAAGTGAATTTCGCAATACTTTCCGATATTAATATGGAAATACCGAAAAATTTGACCTTCGAATAATTAAAAACAGATTAGCTAAAATTTTGCAATGCAAAAGATAATTAAGCCCCCACGACTGAAACCGAACGCGACAATCGGTGTGATTAGCCCTGCAAGTCCGGTAAAACCGGAGCGGCTCGAACGCGGTGTTCGATATTTTGAGAGCCTCGGGTATAAAATAGAACTTGGTAAACATGTATTAAAAGCAAATAACTACCTTGCCGGAACTGACGAAGAGCGCCTTGCCGATTTGCACGATATGTTTGGCCGGCCTGAAATAGATGCCATAATTTGTGCGCGCGGTGGTTACGGCACACCGCGCTTGCTGGATAAAATTGATTATAATTTGATTCAAAAAAATCCAAAAATTTTTGTCGGTTATAGCGACTTGACAGCTTTGCAGCTCGCCATTTTTCACAAGACAGGCTTGGTTACTTTTTCCGGACCCATGCTGGCGGTGGAGTTTGCGAACGAAGAAATTCATAAACCAACGGAATCCGGCTTTTGGCGAATCCTGCAAGAGCCGGTTGCCTTTGGTGCGATGCAAGCAATGTCTCGGGCAGCGTATCCGGTAATTTGCCAGGGAGAGGCGGAAGGCCGATTGCTCGGGGGATGTCTCGCCCTCATTAATAGTATTGTTGGAACTTCATATCTCCCGGATTTTCGGGACGCTATCCTTTTGCTGGAAGATATTGGTGAAATCCCCATGCGAATTGACAGATATTTAGCCCAGTTGAATTACATCGATGTTTTAGGCAAAATCAAAGGTGTGGTCTGCGGTCAATTTGTGGATTCCGAGACAGAGGAAGAGAATGCGGATGGCTGGATAAATGACTTGCTCGATAGTTATTTTCAGAAGTTTGGCAGGCCGGTCATCAATAAATTTGATTACGGGCATATCCCACAAAAATACACAATGCCAATCGGTGTTACAGCGCGGGTGAAAACCAATCCTGTTACATTTGAAATTTTAGAATCAGCCGTGAGTTAAGGAATGAATTTATCCTCAAATTTTCCAATTGCTGTATTCATTTCCGGCAGCGGTTCCAATTTTATAGCCATCGACCAGGCGATACAACGCGGTGAAATTAATGGGCACATCGCCTGTGTTGTCAGCAGCACAGAAAAGGCCGGCGGCCTCAATTATGCGAAAGAAAACAGGATAGATCACTTCACACCGCCAGGAAATATTTTTAAAAATGATGTGGAACTTGCGGCACTTTTACAGCAGAAAATGAGAGCTTATAAAGTTAAGCTGGTGGTGCTTGCCGGTTTTCTTAAAAAGATCCCTGCAGAATTTATTAATGATTTTGCAGGCCAAATTATCAATATTCACCCGGCCTTGTTGCCATCTTTTGGCGGCAAGGGCATGTACGGAAAATATGTTCATGAAGCTGTTCTGGCTTACGGATGCAAAATCTCCGGCGCAACGGTGCATTTGGTAAATAGCGATTACGATACCGGGCCGCCCTTGATTCAGAAAAGTGTGCCCGTTTTAAATGATGATTCGGCGGAAACTTTGGCGGCGCGTGTTTTAAAAATTGAACACGAGATTTTGCCAAAGGCCGTTTCATATTTTGCAAATAATGCTGTTGAGATAAATGGAAGATCGGTGCAAATAATCCCGAAATGAGTTCGTTGAGTACGCCCATTCACTGCAAATTGGTTATAAATTAAGACAAACAATTCTCTAAATAAAGCCTGGAAGAATTTTTAAATGAACAAAAATAGATGTGCATTAATCAGTGTGACCGATAAATCGGGCATTGTTGAGCTGGCCAGCGCTTTAGCTGAACAAAATGTAACTATTTATTCCACTGGCGGAACAGCAAAAGCGTTGCAGGATAACGGCATCCCGGTTACGAATATTTCTGATCTCACAAATTTTCCCGAAATAATGGATGGCCGTGTTAAAACTTTGCACCCGAAAGTGTTTGGCGGAATTCTCGCGCGCCGTGAAAAAGACGAACATCTGCAGGAAGCGGATTCTCATGGAATTCCCATGTTCGATTTTATCATCGTAAATTTATACCGGTTTGCTGAAACGGTGAGTCAGGAAAATGTTACGCTTGATAAAGCATTGGAAAATATAGATATTGGTGGTGTCACACTGATTCGGGCCGCCGCAAAAAATCATAAAGATGTTGCCATAATTACCTCTCCCGGTCAATATGCTGAGGTGCTTGCCGAGTTAAAAGATAACGGCTTTACGTTATCCGTGGAAACAAAACGGAATCTCGCTGTCGCCGCATTTGCAGCAACAGCCAATTATGATGCACAGATTTTTAACTATCTGTCCGACACCATAAATGAGCAGGAAAATTTCGCAGAACTTTATGTTCAGCCGTATAAGAAAAAAGATGTGTTGCGTTACGGTGAAAATCCACACCAAAACGCGGCAGTTTATGAAAATGTCATTGGCAGCATAAATGGTCTTTTGGCTGCCCGGCAGATTCAGGGCAAAGAACTTTCTTATAATAATTATATGGATGGTGATGCTGCCTGGCTCATAACGCGTTCTTTTGAAAAACCGGCTGTAGCGATAATTAAACACGCAAATCCATGCGGTGTCGCCATCGATCGATCCCTGGTTGAAGCGTACCGACGGGCTCTTGCGACAGATAATATTTCTGCTTTTGGCGGAATTGTTAGTTTGAATCGTGAAGTTGATGCCGATACTGCAAATGAGATCAGCCATATTTTTACAGAAGTTATTATCGCACCGGGATATTCGGACGAAGCGCTGGCAATTTTTGCTCAAAAGAAGAACCTGCGTGTGCTGGCGCTCGATGATTTTAATGGAGATGTAAATAAAGCATTTGAAACCCGTTGTATCTCCGGCGGCATTTTAATTCAGGATAAGGATTTGGAAGAAGATGATCCGGTTAATTTTGAAGTTGTGACGGATCGTCAGCCAGAAAAGAATGAATGGTCCAATTTACTTTTTGGCTGGAATGTCGTTCGATGGGTGAAATCAAACGCCGTAGTTTATGTGCGTGATGAGCAGACGATCGGTATTGGCGCTGGCCAAATGTCGCGTGTTGATTCCTCACGAATCGCGGTGGAAAAAGCAAGAATAGCCGGCCTCAATCTTAAAGAAAGTGCTATTGCCTCCGATGCATTTTTCCCATTTGCCGATGGAGTGGATGCGGCTGCAAAAGCCGGAGCGACGGCAGTTATTCAGCCCGGCGGCTCTATCCGGGATGACGAGGTTATTGCTGCTGCGAACAAATATAATATGACGATGGTATTCACAAGAAAACGGCATTTTAGGCATTGATTTTTTGAGTTCACAAAATAATTTTTTTAAAAGAGTTCGATTAGAATTAGGAAAGTTGAGAGGAAGAATGGGATTTTCGCTGCAAAGTCTTATTACGAATGACATCGCAATTGATCTTGGAACCGCCAATACATTAGTTTATGTGCGCGGCCGTGGCATTGTCATTAGAGAGCCCAGTATTGTCGCCGTGCGCAAGCTGGATCAGGAAATCGTGGCCTACGGCAAAGAAGCAAAAGAAATGCAAGGACGGACGCCGGGTGAAATCACCACAGTTCGACCGTTAAAAGATGGCGTTATCGCTGATTTTGAATTGGCAGAAGCGATGATTCGTCATTTTATCAAAAAAGTGGGCAATACGCATTTGCGGCGACCGCGCGTCGCTGTTTGTATTCCGTCAGGAATAACGGATGTTGAGAAACGTGCTGTTCGCGATTCATGCGAACACGCTGGAGCCCGTGAAGTCCATTTACTCGATGAACCGATGGCCGCGGCCATTGGCGTGGGGTTGCCAATCGAAGATCCGGTCGGCAGCATGGTTATTGACATTGGTGGCGGAACGACGGAAATTGCAGTTATTTCCCTCTCGGGAATCGTGACGGATATTTCAATTCGCATTGGTGGCGACGAGATGAATGATGCGATTATTCAGCATTTTAAACGCAATTATAATCTTTTGGTTGGCGAAAATACGGCTGAAAACATTAAATGTACCTTGGGCTCTGCTGCACCATACAACGAAGATGCGACGATGTCTGTGCGAGGTCGTGATTTGGTTGCCGGAATTCCAAAAACAGTTGAAATCTCGCAAAAAGAAGTTCAGGAAGCTTTGGCTGAATCCGTAAATGCAATTGTTGACGCCACGAAATTATGCCTTGAGCGCACACCGCCAGAATTATCATCCGACATTCTCGACCGGGGAATCGTTTTATCCGGTGGCGGGGGGTTGCTTAAAGGCCTTGATGAACGGTTACGCGAAGAAACCAACCTGCCAATTGTTGTTGCTGAGGATCCGCTCACGTGTGTTGTGCGGGGCACGGGCCGTGTACTTGAAGATTTAGCCCATTATTCAAAAGTCCTCAGCAAGGTCAGACGGTATTAATACAGGAAAATTAATTTGGTGAAAAATTAGGCAATGCCAAAAGAATTTAAAGTTATTGATATCCAATATATCACAATTACGCGCAGCGAATATTTCACATTTTTGATTTGTGTCGTCATCTCATTAAGTTTGATATTTCTCAATGACAATCCTCAAGTTAACAACGTACGCGCAGCAGTAGTTGACAGCTGGGCTCACACACTTCAAACAATTTCAAAATACCGCTCCATCGCAGAAATGCGTGATGAATTGTCGCGCTTGCGCAATCGAACAAGTTACCTGCTTTTAGAGAACAGCCAATTGCGCAAAGCGGCGTTAGAAAATCGGCGTTTGCGAGAAATGCTGGACTTTAAGAAATCGAGTCATTACGAATTGATCCCGGCCAGTGTAATTGCCCGGGATCAGGATCAATTAACCCGGTCGGTGACGATAGATGCTGGCACAGAAAATGGTGTTGAAAAGGGCGATCCGGTGATTCTGCCGGCCGGGATTGTTGGAAAAATATTGCGGGCAGGCAAGTCAACCTCAATTGTTCAACTCATAGTTGACCATAATTTCCGTGTCGCCTGTAAAATTCAGCGCAGCCGTGTTAATGGCGTTTTCCAGCAGCGGGACAGCAAGACAAGCGTTTTATCCCAAGTCCCTAAAAATGCAGATGTTCGCGTGGGTGATATCGTTGTCACATCGGGATATAGTTATGCGTTTCCACCAGAGGTGCAGGTTGCCCATGTTACTGAAATTAAAATGGATGCACCAAGTCTGTTTAAAGTTATTATCATTGAGCCGTTCGTCGAAATTTCACTCATCGAAGATGTTTTTATCATAAAAAATAGTAAAAAAGAGACCGCAGCTCTAAAGTGATTGTGAATGAAATATTTAGTTTATATCCTCATTTTTGTGGGATTGTTAATCGTACAAATTTCTTTATTATCGTTTTTTCCGGGCAACAGTAGGCCCGATATCTTATTATTGGGTATCATCGTATTAGGTATGCGTGAGGGCGGTGTTCCAGCGATGATTTCCGCACTTGCTGTTGGATTCGTAAAGGATGCTTTTACAACATCTTACATTGGGGCCAGCATGCTCAGCCTCGTCGTTGCCGCATTTATGGCAGGCAACTACAAACACATCCAGGTAAAACTCGGAACCCAGAGTAAACTAATCATCTTCTCAATAATAATTCTGATATACAATTTTATCTACTATTTTCTTTTTCAAATTAAAGCCGGATTAAATATTTTTGATTTGACCATAAACTCCGTTTTACCGGCTGCATTTTATACACTTCTCTTCGCCGGTATTGCCCATTTTCTCATCCCCAACGGCCTGCTGGGAACAAAAAAATGATATCGGGTTCCTCACAATCCACACGAATCATTGTGTTCCGCGTACTTATATTCATTTCTTTCGTTACGCTGCTATTACGTTACGGTTATGTCCAATTAATCCAGCAGGATGTCTATTTCAAGCAAAGTGAGCGCAATCGTATCCGGCCGATCACCCTCGTGCCGCCACGCGGTATTGTGCGCGATCGCTATGAGGAAATTTTGGTCGATAATGTTCCCGCTTACTCGGTTTACGCTATTCCAAACGAATTGTCAGCGCCGGATTCTGTTTTCGATCTATTGGGAGATTTGTTAAACAGAGACCCGGAATCTTTCCGGCAAATTTTTAAAAGGGATCGGCGTGGACTATTTCAGGAAGTGAAAATCTGCCGTTATATTGATTTTGCCTCATTAATCCGCATCGAAGAAAATAAACTTGATTTACCCGGAATTGTCTATGGAATTGAACCCAGACGATTTTACCCGGCAGGTGTTAAAGCGCCCCACTTGTTTGGTTATCTCGGTGAAATTGATGAAAAAGGCCTGCAATCGGAAGAATTCGCTTCCTACAAACTCGGTGATGTTATCGGCAAAGCCGGGATCGAGAGAATTTATGAAAAAACTTTGCAAGGGAAAAAGGGCTTTCAAATTGTCGAGGTGGATGCCTTGGGCCGGGAAGTAAGTGTACTAGACCAATTGCAATCACAACCCCCGGTGCCAGGCCTGGAATTGCATTTGTCCATCGATGCCGGCTTGCAGCGTTATTTGGAACAAAAAATGGATACGCTGCGCGGCGGGGTAGCAGTGCTCAATTGCCAAAATGGCGAGGTTATCGCGCTGGTTTCGAAGCCGGGATACAATCCCGAATTGTTCGCAAAACCGATTTCAGAAAAAGCATGGAAGGAACTAACGAGTGATCCGGCAAAACCGTTGTATGATCGCATGGTGCAAAGTGGCACGAATCCGGGTTCAACATATAAAATAATCACCGCAATTGCCGGCTTGCAGGAAGGATTAATTAATCCGGATGAAAAAGTTTATTGTCCGGGAGTCTACCGCCTTGGAAGACGTTCTTTCAAGTGCCATAAAGAGGAAGGGCACGGGAGTGTCAATTTACAGCAAGCCATTGAGCAGTCCTGCAACGTTTATTTCTATCGAATGATTCAGAAAGTTGGCCTTGAAAATTGGGCAAAATATTCAAAAATGTTCCATTTTGGTGAAAAGACAGGCATCGATTTGACCCAGGAATACAGCGGTTCTATTCCGGATAAAGACTATTTCGATCACAGATACGGTGAGAAAAAATGGAGCAAGGGATTGCTGTTAAACCTCACAGTCGGACAGGGTGAATTGCTGGTTACACCTTTGCAAATGGCCAGTTTTGCGCTGCTCATTGCTAATCGTGGACAGGGGTTTCGACCCCATGTGAATCGATTTATTAAAAACCCGGAAACGGGTGATGAATTTTTTTTCGAGCGGAAAGAGTTGTTGGTCGAAGGTATCCGGGAGGATGTTTGGGATTTGGTCCATGCCGGCATGTTCGACGTTGTCAACGGTATCCACGGCACGGCGAAACGGGCCAATCCATGGCGGATAAAAGTGGCGGGAAAAACCGGAACAGCCCAAAATCCTCACGGTGATGATCACGCGTGGTTTATCGGTTTTGCTCCATTCAAAAATCCACGTGTGGCCTTTTGTTTTTTTGTTGAAAATGGCGGTGGTGGTGGCGCTGTTGCCGCTCCGATTGCCGGAAGTATGTTACGCTATTTATTAAGAGAAAAGAAAATATAAGTTTAGCTATGCTTTGGGATCGAGAAGATTTAAAAAAACCGGATCTGATTCTCCTCGTGGCTTTTGCCGGATTGTTACTGGTGGGGCTGATGGTGATTTATAGTGCTACGCACGGCGCTCACCCTGAAATCAGTCAAAATTTTGCAAAACAAGTCATCTGGATTTTAGTGGGTCTGGGCCTGTTAGCACTCCTATCTCTTCTTCCGTTTAAGCTATATCACGAGATCGCCATCCCATTTTATATTATTTCGATTCTTCTCCTCATCGCTGTCCTTTTCGTTGGCGGTGGGACGGGTGTAAAACGGTGGTTTATTTTTGGCCCAGTCCGTTTACAGCCATCCGAATTGGCAAAAATCGCAACCTTGCTATTGCTTGCAAAATATGCAGCCAATGCGAAAAGAGATTTCAAAAAAATAAAAGATATCGTGGTTGCCTTCGCAATTGTAATTCTGCCGACGCTGCTGATAATTAAACAACCGGATTTGGGTACTTCCCTGGTATTTATAGCCATGGTTTTGCCCGTTCTTTTTTGGGCTGGCCTGTCACTGTTTACGGTATTTTTACTCCTTGCGCCACTCGTCACACTGGCATCAGCGTTCACCTTTTACAGTTTTTTTATTGCCATTGTTTTGATTGTCGGTGTCATGGTTGTCTCCGGACGCGGTCCAAAAATAATCATCCCGAATTTTCTGCTAAATATTGGCGTTGGAATTGTTACTCCAATTTTATGGGAACAATTGCTTGGGTATCAAAAAAGCCGAATTCTCACATTTATCGGGCTCGAACAGGATCCGCAAGGGCTTGGCTACCAGGTTTTGCAATCGAAAGTAGCTATTGGTTCAGGTGGATTGTGGGGAAAAGGCTGGATGCAGGGGACGCAAACACAGTTGCGATTCCTCCCCGAGCAACACACTGATTTTATCTTCTCTGTATTGGGAGAAGAATTTGGTTTTTTGGGGGTATGTGTGGTATTGGCCCTATTTTTCATTTTAATTTGGCGGGCATTGCTAATTGCACAAAACTCGAAGAACCTATTTGCAAGTTTAATCGTGATAGGTGCGTGCACCATTATCGGTTTTCATGTGATCGTAAATACGGGTATGACGGTAGGAATTATGCCGGTCACCGGACTCCCTTTGCCATTTTTAAGTTATGGGGGGTCCTCGTTACTCACAAATACTGCGCTGATTGGCTTGATTATAAACGCCGGTCGCAGGCGATTTCAATACTTATAGCCTGATCTATTCATAAACTGATAAAAATGTGCCTGGCACTTAGTTGATTTTTATAAATTTAACTAAACAAAGTAGCTTTTAAGGGCTTTCATAACTTGTAGAAGTGCCAGGCACATCCACTGCGCTCTATGAATAATTCGGGATAGAAATGTTGCTATTAAATTTAAAGCAGTGTATAATTATTCCGGAATAGATGATTTTGTTTCTCGCTTTGAGTCAAATACACCCTTACTATTTTTTTTAATAGGAACTATCAGAACCTGGTTATTGTAAGCAATTATGGTCATGGTGGCGATGGCATGTTTCGCTGGTTAAAATATATTTAGAAGTTAATTGACCGGAAGATACGATAAATATTCCTGATTAAATACAACTTGCATTTTAGTGTAAATTGTGTTAAATTTAGATTTAACATTAATTAAGCGATAGTAAAGAACCGATGCATCTGCTGTCAAAGTCTACTCGAAACCGATGTTAGTTTCTATTTCCGAACTGATGGGGATAATACTGTTAATTAGAATTATCATCGTAATGTATATTTTACAATTTATTAAACTTCAATATTATTTTCTTTTTATTTATTATATTAAGTCATTCTTGCCATACTGTTTGGGAAAAACGAGATATTGAATTGTTTGAAAATTGCATTAGGAGGACTCACATAATGTATTTCTTAAAAAAATCTCGGAGTAAGTCTGCCACTTTATTTACAATCGTTTGTCTTCTGTTAATCGTCGCATTAACAGCATGTGGTGGCAGCAAAAAAAGTAACCTGGAGACCGATGATAGTGAAGGCATAAACATAGATGAACTTTTGGGTGTAAAAGGAGATGACCAAAAAACGGATAGCACTCAGAATCCGGAAGAAGCTGAGGTACTCCGCTTATTAGGCATAGAGGACTCTGGAGCCAATACGACATCGACTGCCGACAATCAAGCTGTCAATAATGAAGAACCTTCGGTTGAGAATCTCAAAAGTGAGATGCAGGAACTGGAGATTAAACTGGCACAAAAAGACAAAACTATATCGGAATTACAAACCAGCCTTGCTGCGAAAGAACGCATGCTTGAACAACTTCAAAGTACACCAACACAAATTTCAACACCACCAACTCTTTCTTCGGGAACAAGCACGTACAGCAGTTCTTACCGGGCCCGGTACAAAGATGCGCTAAATACTTACAATGCCAGGCGATATAGAGAGGCCATCGATCAATTCTCCGCATTGCTGACAGAGAACTCGAACCATTCATTGGCAGATAATTGCCAATATTGGATTGGTGAAGCCTATTATGGTCTTGGTAATTTTACCCAGGCAATTGCAGAATTTGAAAAGGTTTATTCTTATTCAAAAAGCAATAAAATTGATGCTGCAATTTTGAAATTGGGATTATCTTATAAGCGAATAGGGAATACCGAACAGGCAAAATCCCAATTTGAACAACTTATTGCCAATTATCCCAAAAGTGAATATGTAGATCAGGCCAGGAAACATCTTAATCAATAAGCAGTCCTTTGTGTTGATTCACCGTTTATGAGTTTAATTTGCAGGAATAGCAACCAGATTTATTGAATAGGAATTATGCCTGAATTACGAAAAGACCCCATTGTAGGACGTTGGGTCATCATATCGACGGAACGCGGCCAGCGCCCTTCTGACTGGCCAGGTGAAAATGATGATAAATTGGGTGGGTTTTGCCCTTTTTGTCCTGGAAATGAAGATAAAACACCTGCTGAGATATTTTCAATAAGACCCAAAAGTCTTGAACCCAATTCTTCCGGGTGGGACTTGCGGGTTGTGCCGAACAAATTCCCCGCCCTGCAAATTGAGGGTGAATTGCGCCGACGGGGCAAAGGTGTTTATGATTTGATGAATGGCATCGGTGCACATGAAGTTATCATTGAAACACCGGACCACTATCGGGAATTTAACGATTATTCGATCGAACAAATTGAGAAAATTTTATTAGCGTATCAAAGTCGAATTCTCGACCTGAAAAAGGACAAACGGTTTAAATATATTCTCATTTTTAAAAACCATGGCCGGTCAGCAGGCGCTTCGCTCGAACATTCGCATTCACAATTAATCGCAACACCCATTGTTCCTAAAAACGTGCTTGAAGAATTACACGGCGCCAAGCGGCACTTCGACTTGAAAGAACGGTGTATTTTTTGTGATATAATCCGTCAGGAGTCAGAATCGGACAAGCGCGTAGTTGTGCAGACAGATAATTTTATTGCGATTACACCCTTTGCCGCCCGTTTCCCGTATGAAGTTTGGATTTTACCACAAGCCCACAGTTCGCATTTTGAAAGTGTGGAGAAAAGCCACTATCTTGAATTGGCCGGAATGATGAAAGATATTTTGACGCGCTTAAATAAGGCACTTGATTCGCCTCCATACAATTTTGTGATTCACACATCCCCCATTCAAGATGGGAATTTGGATGAGTATCATTGGCATATCGAAGTTATTCCCAAGTTGACAAAAATTGCCGGATTTGAATGGGGCTCAGGATTTTACATCAATCCAACACCGCCTGAAATAGCCTGCGAGCATTTACGAAAAGTAGGTTTTTAAAGAAACAGAAAAACAGAATTGCAAAAATTGCTTTTTGAAATTTTTGCTTTATCCACATACAAAGTAAGGTTTTTTCATAATGAAGGGTAAATATAGAATATTTTATATTACACCGGAGATTGCACCATTTATCAGTTCGAGTGCCAATGCTAACATTTCAGGGACACTCCCCAAGATATTGAAAAACCTTGGTCATGATGTTCGTGTGATGATGCCGAATTATGGGGTTGTAAACGAGCGAAAATACATTTTGCGTGATGTCATACGGTTACGTGATATGCAAGTCGATTTTGCAAAAAAATCGTTTAGCATCAATGCAAAATCAGCTTTTTTACCGGATTCCAAAGTACAGGTTTATTTTCTCGACCACGATCAATTTTCGTCCCGGAACGGTATTTATTCCGACACCAAAGGTAAAGAAACCTACGATGATAACATCGAACGGTTCGTGCTGTTTAACTGGGGATGTGTGCAAACATTGCGAAGTCTGCACTGGCAACCAGACTTTATACTTTGCAATGGGTGGCCGTCGATTTTTCTCCCTCTTGTATTGCGGCATGAGTTAAAAGATGATGATTTTTTTAAAAATACTCGCATCATATTTTGTGACCACAGCGATAGCATGCAGGTTAAACTTGGCCTTGCTCAAATGAAACAGGCCGGATTATCAGCGGATTATTTATCGGACTATGTCACCTCCGGCAATGACGTCGGTGTGAAGGAAATAGCAAATTCTGCGTGTGATGCCATCGTTTATTCTACCGATCACAAGAAGAAGGAAGAACTCGGCCAGCTCGAACAATTTATTTCGCATGGAATTGATTACCAGGATTGGAATCCCGAAAGTGATGAAAAAATTGCAGAAAAATTTTCTGTCGATTCAATTCATCTAAAAATTGAAAATAAAAAAATTCTTTGCGATGATTTTGACCTTGAATACGATGCTGATGTCCCGTTGGTGATGCTACTCATCGACGATGATGATCAAGCTGAAAAACTGAATGATATTTTAAGTCTATTAAAAGAACTCAATTTACAGGTTATAATTGTCAGTAATTCTTCGGTTCGGGCATTTGAGACGCTGGGCAAAGAAATAAGCGATACAATTCGATTAAAGGTAGATCCATCCGTCAAAGTAAAACACCAGGTGGTCGCTGGCGCAGACTTGTGCCTGCAACTAAATGAAGAGAGTGGTGTGGTCGAAAGCCGTTTTCTCCAAAAAATGAAATACGGAGCCATTGGAATCATCCCTGAGACTTCGATTAAAGGATTTAAACCTGAGACACATGAAATCCTGGAAAATTTATCGCTTTGGGGCAAATTTAATATTGATGTAACTCAATCTTTAAAAGATGTGCTCATGCGAATGTGTGACGCATATAAAGACCATGCGAAATGGCAGAAAAGCATGCAGGAAGCGATGCAAATTGATTTTTCATTGATGAAAAGTGGGGAACAATATACAGCGCTTTTTAAATCTTTATTGAAAAGATGATTGATTTATAATTTCGATATTTGAGATATAAACAAATTAACGCATAGCTGTTTCTAAATGGAGTAGCTGTGCGTTTTTTTTTGTTCAATTCGAAATAAGATGTTTCAGGAACGAACAATGTTTCTCAGTATCACAATAGTCATGCAGTGTTTTTTGATTGATGACGTAATAAAGAGTAGTGGTTTATAGGTAGATCGGGATAGTTACCGCAAAACCGCGGTTGGCGGTCTTTGGCACTACATTTGTACTGCGTAGTTTGTTGAATTAGAGCTTTTTTAATAAAATCAGGATATTATGGAAGGCTTAAACATTACATTAGGTCGAGCTGGAGCTCGCCGCGATATTGCGCTATTGAAGGTTCGAGGCTATCTCGATACACAAACTTGTGGATCGATGCACACTCAAATGACCAAAGTACTTCAGGATGGATTTCTTCATTTAATAGTTGATATGGGCAGTGTCAACTATGTGAGTTCTGCGGGTTGGGGTGTCTTTGTTAGTGAGATTAAAAACATTCGTGAAAAAGGTGGCGACCTCAAAATTGTGCAAATGCTGCCGGAAGTCTATGATGTTTTTGAAATGCTTGAGTTTAATCGCATACTCGAATGCTACGATACAATTGAAGAAGCCATCAATGATTTTGATCTCTCCATTGGCCTGGATATAACGAAAAGCATCACCCGTGCTTTTCGTGAAAACAATACGGCCCAATCTACGGTCGCAGGGGTAGAAAAACCACCTGTTGTCGAGCGTCCGAAAGTACAAAACAGGCAAAAGGGACGCACAAGTTATGTTAAGACCAAAACGGATCCAAAGCATCTGCCGCTGAGTGAAAAGGTGCGGGCATTAGTGATCGAAGACCCTACCCGGGACGCATGGCGCATTAGAAAAGATTTACTGACGCCACAATATGGGTCAACAAAAGTTGGGTTGTTCAAAATTTACAAGCTATTAAAGAAATTGAGTCTTGATACCAAAGAAAAACGCTATCGATTCTACCGGTCCCGCTAATTTGAGCATTTAAAAAAAATGCTACAAAATTCTTTTTACCGACTCCAAATTACCGATACTTACAAGAAATGCAATTTTGAAAACAAAGGATTGATAAATGATTAAGGACAGATCTAACCGACAGTTGACTTCGATATTGTTTCTCTTGTTATTTTGTATAAGCCCGCTAAATTCTCAAACCTCTGGTCTGGGTGATTTTCGCAGTGGCGATGGAGTTCGCATTATTGTGTGGCAAGAGCCCGGCTCAGAAAGTGCGAACATTGATGACCTCGGACTATCCAATGATTATATTATTGAAAATGACGGGCATATTTTATTGCCGTTAATCGGGGAAATTCTCGTCCTCGGACGCTCGCAAAATGAACTGGCAGAATACCTCAAAGACAGATTTGGTCTCTATGCATCAGGTTTACATTTCATAACAAAACCACTGATCCGCGTGGCGCTATTGGGTGCGGTACATAAACCCGGACTCTATTTGGTGGAGTCCAATAGCAGTTTATGGGAATTGATCGGCGAAGCCGAGGGACCACAAGCCGATGCCAATCTGGAGAAAATATTTATTTCCAGGTCGGGCGAAATTGTTGCAGAAGACCTCCTGGAAAAAACTGAAAATGCCTACACCTTACGTGAAATCGGTGTTCAATCTGGCGACCAGGTAACAGTACTGCAACACACATCTTTTAACTGGCGAACTCTTCTTAGTTTTGGTTCATTTTTCATTTCACTAACCAGCTTGGCTATTCAAATTAACAGACAATAATCATAATATTTAAAAAGGCTTTTAGCACAGGTAAAAATAGATGGAAGAATCTTATTTTGAAGATGAAGAAATTCAAGGCGAAGGTTCCATTGATATAACCCGATTCTGGCGGGCTATTCTTAAAAAATGGTGGCTTTGGAGCATCGTAACAATGGCTGTTTCGATTCCGTGGGTCTTATTCGTCAAGGCTGAAAAACCCATTTATCAAGCCACGTCAATTATTCAATTTCAACAATTCGATGGGCAGACAAGCCAACAAGCCCTGCAATATCAAATACAAAGACTTACCAGTCGCTCTTTTGCAGAAGAAATTGTCAAAGAAATGGGACTCGTTTTAGAAGTAGAATCCTATATCGAGAATCGACCTCCAGTCCGCCATGAAATTTTCTCCAATTTTTCCACTTCAGGCTCCCCGGTTACGGGGAAGTATGTCATGCGCTTTCCCGGCGATGGAACCATGACACTTTATAAACTCCCGCCGGAAGATGAGCCAGAGATTGCCGAACAAAAACTTCATTTTGGCTATGTTAAAGATGATATTGATTCCCTGGTTACCGTCAATGGTTTGTATTTTAAATTGGCAAATAAATTGCCTGTCTTTCCTGATGAGGTCTTCTTCAATATTAAAAATTTTCGTTCTTCCGTTAGTTCTTTTCAGGATCGTGTGAATATCAATTTTGGTCGCACCGGCAGCATCATGGAAGTCACGCTAAATGACCACGACCCGTTTTTAGTCGCTGAAATGACGAACCGTTTGGCGCAAATTTACATTCGGGAAACCGTTGTTGTGACGAAAGGAACCGAGGGTCAGTACGGCCAGCTTTTACGCGAGCGTCTCGATAGCGCAGAACAAAAAATGCGGGCAGCCCAGGATGCGCTTAGTCAATACCGTGCTTTGCATGGGATGGATCTTGCCGCCGAGCTCAAAAAACTGAATACCGACTTGACGCGATACAAGGAAAACTATGAGATATTGCGAGATAATAATTTGGCCTTGACCCAATTAAAGAAAAAAATTAAAACGATTAATGGTGGAGGCGAAATAAATCCCGAAGAGCTAAATACAAACCTTCGCGATATTTACCACCAAATTTTAGAATTATCAATTTTTGAAAATGATGTTGATGCAAAGCTGGCGTTGGGCAAATTTGAACGGTATGAAAAAAAATACGATGATCAGGTACGGAATACTTCTGAAAAGAATAAGAAATCGATTGAGTTTGCAACAGAATTAATAGCAATTTTTAAAGAGATTGACGCCGTTATCGAAGATAAATTTGGAGAAAATAAGCAAGAACTGCGACAATTGAATGAGACGATTAGCTCGATTAATTTTCAACTCAAGAAGCATCCCAAGAAACTGGCTCAATATACACGGCTCGAAGAAGACGAAAAAAATGCCCGCACGATCTGGGAAATCCAGAAAAGCAGCTATGATAAATTTGCTCTGACTTCGGCTACTGAAAGTACAAAAATTTCTATTATGGATGAAGCCATTCCTCCGGATTTCCCGATAAATCGTAACAAGAAAACCAAAGCAGCAGTAGGTGTTATAGCCAGTTTTTTTCTCGGAATCGTCATTGTCATCGGAATCGAGTTTCTGGATAAATCTTTGAAAAGCGTGATCGATGTCAAAAATAACTTAAAAGTAAATGTCCTGGGCACGATTCCCGATATTGATTTTGAGGACCTGAATGAATTTCAGGATGATGAAAAGGCCAGGCTGGTAGATAATCAACTTGTCACCCATAATTATTCGCCGACACCGATTGGTGAGGCATACCGGTCGCTGCGAACGAGCATCATGTTTTCGAAAGCGGCGGGCCGGGTGCAAACGTTGGTTATCACAAGCATTGCGCCGGGTGATGGAAAATCATTCACAGCCGCTAATTTGGCAATTACTATGGCGCAGCACAAAAGCAATACTCTGCTGGTCGACACGGATTTGCGCCGCGGTGTTTTGCACAATACTTTTGGTATTCCAAAAGAGCCGGGATTCAGCACATATTTGACAAATAATATACCGATTCCTGAGGTGATTCAGGAAACGCATATTCCAAATTTATCCGTTGTAAGTTGTGGTGCTCTGATCCCGAATCCGTCGGAACTTTTGGGATCACACCAGATGAAACGATTTTTAGATGAGGTGCGCCGCAGGTTCGATTTAATTATTTTCGACACACCGCCTCTAAATGCGGCCACGGATGCCGTTGTTATAGGTACACAGGTTGATGCGAATGTGCTCGTCGTGCGTGCTGGGAAAACGCAGCGCGACGTCGCTAAACAAAAAATGGAATTGTACCATCACGTTCCAGCAAAAATTATAGGAGCTATTTTAAACGGTGCAGGCGAAGAGTATGCCCATGAAGGTTACAGCTATTATCATTATTAAAATCTGAGAACGGAAAAGGATGAAGTACTTACTGACCGGCGGAGCTGGATTTATCGGATCGCATTTTTGCGAATTTCTAATGAAAAATGGTCATAGAGTCGTTGTAATCGATAATTTTAATGATTATTACTCGCCCCGGATTAAAAAACAAAACGTGAAAGGTTTTCAAAATAATCCCCAGGTGGAACTCATTGCAGGCGATATTTTAGATACAGAATTATTGGACAGAATTTTTGAACAGCATGAATTTGATGCGATTGTCCATCTGGCTGCACGCGCCGGAGTCAGACCATCTCTCAGCCAGCCCATGCTTTACGAGCGTGTGAATATTCAAGGAACGATGGAATTACTTGAGCGAGCGAAAATTTATAACACCCCAAAGTTTGTCATGGCATCGTCGTCTTCGGTTTACGGCAATAATAAAAAAGTCCCATTCTCTGAAGATGACCCGGTCGATAACCCGATTTCCCCATATGCCGCCACCAAAAAAGCATGCGAATTAGTTGGATACACCTACCATCATTTGTATGAAATGAATATCACATGTTTACGTTTTTTTACAGTTTACGGCCCGCGGCAAAGACCGGATATGGCGATACATAAATTTACAAAATTAATCGCCAAAGGTGAGCCAATTCCTGTATATGGTGATGGGACAACGAGAAGAGATTATACGTTCATTACAGACATCGTTAATGGTATCGCGAAGAGCGTAGAAAATTGCGATGGATACCATATTTATAACCTTGGAGAATCCCGAACAATTGAGTTGCATGCTTTGATCGCACTCATCGAGGAAAGTTATGGAAAAAAGGCAATAATCGACCGGCAACCGATGCAGCCCGGCGATGTGAATTGCACTTACGCTGATATCTCCAAGGCAAGAAATCAGATTGGGTACAACCCAACTGTTGATATCCGGGACGGGATTCCACAGTTTGTAGATTGGTTTAAAACCAACCAGACTCATTAAATTAGCCGGATAATTAAAATTTGTATCAAAGATAATCAACTGGAATAAGGAACTGCAATGGTTCGAGAGAAGGAAGCTTTTCTCCGAAGCTTAATAAAAGTTTTAGACACGACAATTATTCTAATTTCCTTTTTTATTTCCTATTTTGTCAGCTTTTATTTGCGAGAAGCCTTTGGCTTTGGCGATATGGCATTTGCTATTTCTGCTGATCTGTCTGGATTTCTATTTTTCGCAGAGAAGAATATAATTCTCTGGGTGAGTTACATCCCCGCATGGATTATCGTCATGGGAACCCAGGGGGCCTACCACGATATCCGAACCAAAACCATCCCGGTGCAGGCGTTTGCTGTTATCAAAACAGCATTTATAACCACTTTAATTTTAGGCGCTATCATCTTCCTTTTTAAGATGAAGCTCACCAGCCGTCTTTTTGTGGGTACCTATACTTCAGTCACGATTCTGCTGCTCGTCATTGGCAAAATGTTTGTTCACAATTTATTGTCCATTTTGCATGAAAAAGGCTATAACGAAATTAATATCTTATTGGTGGGCACCGGAAAACGGGCACGTCAATTTATTCGCCAGGTCAATAAACACTCAAACTGGGGATTGCATATCGTCGGGCTGGTCGACGACGATCACGGCATGTTTGGCAAAGAAATTGAAGGATACCGTGTCCTTGGACGCATTCAGGATATTCCGTTTATTTTGCACCGCAAGGTCATCGACCGGGTGATATTTGTCGTACCCCGGTTGTGGCTTAATCGAATCGACGAGGCCATTCTTGCATGCGAAAGGGAAGGTATATCTACCAGTATTTCCATGGATTTATATAATCTCAGAATTGCCAAAGTGCGCCAGACGGATTTTAGCGGATTTCCATTGCTGGAATTTGAAACCTTCAGCGCCCAGGAATGGGAGCTCTTTCTCAAACGATCTTTTGATATTATATTTTCTATTTTTTTACTGGTCGTTCTTTCTCCAATTATTTTAATAATTGCACTGACGATAAAACTTACATCCAAAGGGCCGGTACTTTTTAAGCAAAATCGCAGCGGTCTCAATGGCCGGCAGTTTACACTTTATAAATTCCGGTCGATGATAGTTGGTGCCGAGGTGAAAAAAAGAGAATTGGAACGCGCCAACGAAATGGATGGCCCGGTTTTTAAAATTAAACACGATCCCCGCATCACGACCATTGGCCGCATCATTCGCAAAACGAGCATGGATGAATTGCCGCAACTTTTTAATGTTCTCAAAGGCGATATGAGCATCGTTGGGCCGCGGCCACCGCTGCCGGTGGAAGTGGAATTGTACCAGCTTTGGCAACGCCGGCGTCTTTCTTTGAAGCCTGGTTTGACCTGCATCTGGCAGGTGAGTGGGCGCAACAATATCAAGTTTGAGCGCTGGATGGAAATGGATTTGGAATATATCGATAACTGGTCGCTCTGGCTGGATTTGAAAATTTTATTTCGTACGTTTTTTGTTGTTATCACCGGATACGGGGCAAGTTAACATCAGCCTGAGAATCCGGGATTCTCTTACCTGTAAATACTCCGTGGCTGGATATTTTAGAAGATATGTTTAATATTGATTTTAATAGGATTTTAAAATGAAAATTTTAATGATCGCTCCGCAGCCCTTTTTTCAACCCCGCGGCACGCCTTTCAGTGTACTTCATCGCTGCAAAACACTTTCAAAACTTGGATATAAAATTGACTTATTAACCTATCCAATCGGGCAGGATGTTGAAATTGAAAATGTTAATATCATCCGCTCCTACCCGGTGCCGTTTGTCAAAAATATTGCTGTTGGGCCGTCAAAGCCAAAGATTTTTCTCGACATGTCGTTGTATGCCAAAGCCGTCCGCTTATTGAAAAATAATAAATATGATGTGCTGCATACACACGAAGAAGCCGGATTTATGGGCATTCGCCTCGCTCGAAAATTCGATCTTATTCACCTTTATGATATGCACAGCAGTCTGCCGCAGCAGCTCAATAATTTTAAATACAGCAAATCAAAAATGCTTTTGCGTACGTTCGATAAACTGGAAAATGCCACCATCGAAAGTGCCAGCGCTGTGATCACGATCTGTCCTGAATTGTGGAATTATGTGGCTGATAAATACCCTGGAAAATTTAACAAACTCATCGAAAATGTTGCCGATAACAGCACTGTTTTTGGCGAGCACAAAACCGATCCCGAGTTCAGACGCCAGTGGAATATCAACGGCGAAAAATTGATTCTTTACACCGGAACTTTTGAGGCGTATCAGGGCCTGGAATTGCTCATTCATTCCAGTAAACATGTGCTGGCTGAAGAAGGCAAAGTTAAATTTCTAATCGTTGGTGGCAAACCGGAGCAGGTCGATGCATTCAAACAAATGGCTGAACAAGCTGGCACGGCGGATCATTTTATTTTCACCGGGCAGCGTCCTCCGGAAGAAATTCCTGCTTTTATGGATATCGCCGATATTCTTGTTTCTCCCCGCATCGAGGGAAACAACACACCGTTGAAAATTTACTCCTATTTGCGATCAGGCATCCCTGTTGTTGCAACCCGGCATTTGACCCACACGCAAGTTTTAAACGATGACGTTGCCTTGCTCACAGAAATCACACCCGATGATTTTGGCCGGGGAATTCTGAAAGCAGTGCAGGATAAAGAATATGTTAAAACCGTTGTGGCGAACGCACAAGACTTGTCGGACAAAGAATACAGCTATGAAGCCTACATCAAAAAAACACAGGAAGTGTATCAATACCTTGAAGCGCTCCTGAAAAGAAAGCGCGGCTGATATGTGCGGAATTGCTGGATTCATCAATTTCGAGGATGGGAAACAGGCCAACGAACGTGATTTGCGACGGATGTGCGATGTTATCACACACCGGGGACCGGATGAAGATGGTTACTTTGTTTGCGATAATGTCGCTTTAGGCATGCGCCGTCTGAGCATTATCGATCTTTCTACTGGCAAGCAGCCAATCCCCAACGAAGACAAATCTGTCTGGATCGTTTTCAATGGTGAAATTTATAATTTCCCGGAATTGCGAGCTGAGCTGGAGGCCAAAGGGCATCAGTTCAGAACAAAAACTGACACGGAAACCATCGTGCACGCCTATGAAGAATGGGGTACGCTTTGTCCGACAAAATTAAATGGCATGTTTGCATTTGCCATCTGGGATGACCGCCGCAAACAGCTTTTTCTTGCCCGCGATCGCCTTGGTATTAAACCACTTTACTATTATGCAGATGACAAACGACTCGTCTTCGGCAGTGAATTAAAATCGCTGCTGCAACTGCCGGAAGTACCGCGGGAGGTGGATGAAAAAGCGCTCGACCTCTTTTTGACTTATGAGTACGTGCCCTCGCCGTACAGTATTTTAAAAAGTGTAAAAAAATTGCCTCAGGGCCATATTCTCGTTGCCAAAGAAGGCAAGGTAGAAATCCAGCAATATTGGGATGTAAAATATCAGGAAGGCGAAAAATCCCAGCCTGAATATGAAGAAGAATTTCTGGAACTCATGCGAGATTCGGTAAAAATACGCATGATTGCGGACGTGCCTCTTGGCGCCTTTCTCAGCGGCGGAATTGACTCCAGTACAATTGTCGCGCTGATGTCTCAGGTAGCTGAAAGAAAAGTCAAAACTTTTTCTATCGGATTTGAAAACCAATCTTACAATGAGTTGGAATACGCCCGGGAGATTGCCAATCATTTTGGCACCGAGCATCAGGAATTTATTATTCAGCCGGACATTTTGGATTTGACCGACAAACTCGTGCATCATTTGGACGAACCGCTTGGTGATTTTTCCATTTTTCCGACCTATCTGGTTTCAAAAATGGCACGCCAGCATGTAACTGTCGCGCTCTCCGGCGATGGTGGCGATGAACTTTTTGGCGGCTACGATACCTACGTCGCTAACCAGATGGATTTGAAATACCGGGATAAAGTGCCGCAATTTGTCCGCGAAAAAATGGTGGCGCCAATGGTTGGTTTTTTGCCGCCAACGGAAAAGAAAAAAGGGTTGATCAATAAATCGAAACGCTTTGTTGAAGGCAGTAATTTACCTGTTGATTTACAGCATACCCGCTGGATGACTTTCGTGGCCGAGCACGAGAAACAAGCACTTTACAGCCAGGAAATGCTCAACGCGCGCAACGGTTCCACTGCGTTTGATTTTATGCGTGGTTATTTTGATAAAGCCAATTCGACGGATCCTTTGAACAGGCAGCTTTACGTCGATACCAAAACATATTTATGCGACAATATTTTAGTTAAAGTGGACCGGATGAGTATGGCAACTTCCCTGGAAGCCCGTGTGCCGTTTCTGGACCACCGGGTTGTAGAATTTGCGGCTCGCGTGCCGGGTTCGATGAAAATGGCCAACGGCCGGACGAAAATTCTCGTTAAAGATGCTTTGGAAAAACTTCTCCCTTCGAAGATTACCAATCGCGGCAAAGAGGGCTTTAGTATTCCGATCAAAAATTGGTTGAAATCTGAGCTGAAACCTTTGATGACCGACATGCTCTCCCCGGAAAGAATCAAGCAGGATAATTTTTTTAATGCAGCAACTGTGGAACGATTGATGCGCGAACATTTACAAAATAAGGAAAATCACAGCCACCGACTTTGGGCGCTGATGGTTTTTCAAATCTGGAAGCAAACATATTTAGGAAAATAAATGAAGGCATTGGTAACCGGCGCGAACGGTTTTACAGGAAGTTATTTAACCAAACACCTGCTCGAAAAAGGCTATGATGTCCGGGTTCTCGTGCGTAAAACATCCGATCTTTCGACCTTGGAAGGACTGGGTGTTGAGTATTTTTTTGGTGATCTGGGAACTGATAAAGATGTTAACGGAGCAGCCGAAGGAATCGATGTCGTCTTTCATATCGCAGCGCTTTTTCGGGCTGAAGATGTGCCAAAACAAGCATTTTGGGATGTGAATCTCGATGGCACACGAAAAATGTTGGAAGAGGCCAAGCGAGCTGGCGTGCAGCGTTTTGTTCATTGCAGTACGGTCGGCGTGCAGGGTGAAATCGATAACCCACCAGCCAAAGAAGATGCACCGTACAAACCGGGTGATTACTACCAGGAATCGAAATTAGATGGCGAAAAATACGCCCTTGAATTTTTCAAAAGGGAAAACCTGCCCGGCACCGTCGTTCGCCCCGTTGGCATTTATGGCCCCGGTGATGACCGTTTCTTGAAAATATTCAAATTTATCCACAACGGTAAATTCCGCATGATCGGAAACGGCAAGGTATTGTACCACCTGACTTTTGTGGAAGATTTGGTGGCTGGAATAGCCCTGGCCGGTGAGCGGGAAGAAGCCTTGGGCGAAATTTTTACGATCGGTGGTGAAGGCTATTTAACCCTGGGCGAACTCGTTGAAAAAATAGCTGGCATACTGAAAAAATCTGTACCGAAGCTGAAAATACCTGTGTGGCCAGTCTGGTTTGCAGGGCTTTTGTGCGAAATAATCTGTCGTCCATTTGGCATTGCCCCGCCAATTTACCGCCGCCGTGTTGATTTTTTCATCAAAGACCGCGCTTTTGATATCTCGAAAGCGAAGAAGTTGCTGGGGTATCAACCGATAATTCAGTTGGATGATGGATTAACCCGCACCGCCAAGTGGTACAAAGAACAGGGACTTTTAAATTAGATTCTTCTAGGAGGCTGAGCAGAGTTGAAGCCGGAACTTGAATCTACACAAAACCCGGACAATTCGACTCCGCTCAGTGTCCTTTGAAGCACGCCCCAACGGGCGTAATATGACACAGAAAGCGAAGTCTGGAAATCAGTTGATGTTATGAGAGAATGTTTTTTTGGGAAGCAGGGCGTGGTAACGAGAACGGAATATGAAAATTTTATTTAAAACAATTGCTCTATTGGTAACTACAGCATTTTTATCAATACAAATCTCATGTGAGAAAAACGTTACTAAACCTGTGGAAACTTTATACTCTGGTATTTGCAAAACGGATACAATGGGAAATGTAATCGAAGATGATATTAATGATTGGCAACCTAGATTTTCTTCAACGGACACCAATCCTGGGCCATTTAGGGTTTTCCCTGCATATCCAAATCCTGTAACTTTGAGAGAAGATTCTCTACTAACAATACTAGTTTTTAATTTTATTCTTCCTGAAAAAGCTTTCGTTACAATAACCATTAATGATAGCCTTGGGCATGTAATAAATAATAAAATTTTAAATAATACAAGCATGTCAATTGGCAGGTATAAGGTTAGTTGGAATTTAAAAAATGATTCAGGTAAACCAGTACAAGAGGGTATTTACAGACTTTTTATTAATGCTGTAACTGATGATTCAACATATCAAAGTTATGGTGATATAAAAGTGAAGAAGATAAATTGAAAAATAAAGCCCGGAAAAAAGGGCGTATTTTTACGGGACGCAGGAGCGTCTGCCACCACGTAAACACGCAGAACGTTGTAACGAGACTCTTAGGAACAGAATTATGAGTGAAAATGGAATTAAAAAAGAAACCGTCGAAATTCAACGTGAACTCTTCGATGCCGATAAATCGAAGCTTAAAAAATATCAGGAATTGATAATTGGCGGCGGTGGAATCGGCAGCCTGATTAAATACGAACTCATAATTACACTCACGTCTTTCCTGCCCGGCGCATTTGGGCTTTTATTGCGCAGCAAACTTTTCCCTAAACTGCTTGGCAAATGCGGTCGCAATGTGACATTCGGAACCAATGTGGTTTTGCGCCATCCCGGCAAAATTGAAATTGGTGATAATGTCGTCATCGATGACAACGTTGTGCTCGACGCGAAAGGCGCAGACAACAAAGGCCTGTTTATCGGCAATGGCGTTTTTGTCGGGCGGAATACAATTTTGAGCTGTAAAAACGGCGATATTATTCTCGATGACAATGCCAATATAGGCTTCAATTGCGAGATATTCTCGGCCAATTCCGTGCACGTGGGCAAAAATGTGCTCATGGCAGCGTACACCTATCTCGTTGGCGGCACACACACTTTTAACCGTACCGACATTCCGATGATTCAACAGGAACGGGAAGCCCGCGGAATCACCGTTGGTGAGGGAGCCTGGATTGGTGCCCACGCCGTTGTTTTTGATGGCACAAATATCGGCAAAGAATGTGTCATTGGAGCAGGAGCGATAGTAAACCGGGATATCCCGGATTGGCAAATCGCAGTGGGTTCACCGGCGAAACCAGTAAAAGACCGACGCGAATTGGCTGAAGATGAAATTGCGGAAAATGTTTAATACAGCCATTAATAGGCAGCATGGTTTTTGAATTTTGCATATCCCAGCATTTCGACGGACTCAGCATGAGCACCCCTCGATACATCCCACTAAAAAGCAGTGGGACACTCGGGATGCTCAGCATCATCATTGGAGATTTTAAAAAATGGCTGATCCAATACGTGTGTTGCACGTAATCGATAAGTTTTCCATGGATGGCGTAAATCCCAGTAGTTGTTCTCGCCTATTCGCTCAATGGATTCCTTTACACGACAAAAATAAATTCCAAATCGATGTCGCCGGATTGCGGCAAAAAGATTCTGCCGGCGAATTTCTCGAGCAGCATGGTATCAAAGTTTATTACATCGAAGAAGGAAAATACAGCCCCAAAAATATCAACGCGATCGCTGATCTGGCTAAAAAAGGCAATTACGATATTTTGCATTTGCACGGCTATAGCTCGGCAAACTTTGGTCGCCTGGCAGGCAAAAAAAGTGGCGCTAAAACAATTGTGCACGAACACGCCGTACTGAAAGTTCTGCCGCACCAGTATCTCATCGATTGGCTTTTGCGCAACAAAGGCGATGTCGGGCTCGGTGTATCGCAGGCCGTTAAAGAATTTATGATGAAAGGCCGCTCGGTCCCGGAAAAGAAAATTGAAGTTATCTGGAATGGTATTCCGATCGAAGAATTTACTAATATTGAAATTGAAAAAGTAGCTGAATTCAGAAAAGGACTGGACGTCCCGGAAGACGCCTTTATAATTGGTACGGTAACACGTTTGCGTGAGGAAAAAGGCAATAAATATTTGCTCGAAGCCTTTGCTGCAGTGGCGCAATCCAATCCAAATATTTACCTCGTATTAATCGGCGATGGCCCACTGAAAAATGAACTTGTTGAGCAAGCGAAAGCATTGGGTATTGTAGATCGGGTGCGATTTACCGGATTCGTGGCGGATATTCCAGTGGCATTAAATGCTCTGGATTTGGTTACGATTCCATCTTTGCGGGAGGGATTTGGCCTCGCTCTCGTAGAAGCGATGGCGGCTGGAAAACCAATCGTTGCTTCCTATGTCGGTGGCATGCGGGAATTGGCAGAGAATGGAAAAAATGCCCTGATGATTCCTCCAGCCGATGCAGGTGAATTGGCAAATGCTTTAAAGCGGCTCATTTCTGACACCGAATTGCGGGATAAGATTTCACATCAGGCTCAAATTGACAGTGCCCGCTATAGCATTGAAAAAAATGTTGCAGCGCTGGAAAAACTTTACGATCAAGTCGCTCATTTAAATTGATAAATAGCAGGGAATCTGGATCGGAAAAATCATGCTCTCTACATTAATTTATAAACTCCGCTGGAGTTACCGTAAAAACTGGCCGGATATAAAAGGGATTTTTTCCCGGCAATACCCGGAGTTTGTCTTCAACTCATCCCCGGCAACCATCGAGAATCAGATTCCGGTGTTCGTTTTTCATACCGCGGATCCGATCACTTTTGAAGACCAGTTGCTTTATCTCAAGAAAAATTCCTATCGCACGTTAAATGGTGAGGAATTTTTTAAAATTTTGAAGGGCAAACAGGAATTACCTGAGCGTTCGGTGGTGCTCACTTTCGATGATGGCCTCGCTTCTTTGCATTCGGTGGCCTGGCCGTTGCTGAAAAAATATGGATTTCAGGCTGTTTCTTTTCTGATTCCGGGCTGCATTCCGGATGATGCACCGGAATCAGCAAGTTACGATGATTATCTGTCAGGCCGCGTTCCACTGGAGAAGTTATTGGAGCGTGAAAAAGGCGAATTCCCGTTATGTTCGTGGGAAGAAATTAACGCGATTCATGCCTCAGGAGAAATCGATTTTCAGGCGCACACGATGTATCACCATCTGGTAAATATTTCTCCGCAAGTGGTTGATTATATTAATCCAAACTTCGATTTTTATTTCTACGCAAATATACATGTTCCTGTCTACTATGAAAATGGCGTGCCCAATTACCAACGCGATGTGGCGGCAGGCACGCCGGTTTATCGCTCGGAGCCACGCATGAGTGGCATCCCGCAATATTTTGACAATGAGGATGTGCGCAAATCCTGTGTCGAGTTTGTTAAGCAGAAAGGACGTTCGAGCTTTTTTATGCGTGTTGATTGGCGTCAGCAACTCAATCGATTTTACCGTAAACAAGTCGAAAAATTTGGACTTGGAACTTATGAAAGCCAGGATGAGCTCAACGCGGATATTTTGCAGGATTTGAAAAAGTGCAAAAGTGTGATTGAAAAAAATATTTCCGGAAAAAAAGTAGACCAGTTTTGTTACCCCTGGTTTATCGGCTCCGATATCGCCTGCGATCTGGCTAGAGATGCCGGATTCAGAACACAGTATTGGGGTGTTTTACCGGGGCGTAAATGCAATTCCCCGTATGATAGCCCGCTGCGTGTCGTGCGCATCGAAGACCGGTTTCTGCATTTGTTGCCGGGCGTTGGTCGCCGGTCATTGCCGCAAATAATCTCGGAAAAAGTAACGAAGAATCTGCCGATATTTAAAAAGCGGCTGCAAAATTCACGATAAGATTTTTCCAGCACACTGACCGGGCGGGCTGCCTATTTGATTGGAGCAATTAACCTGGTCAATTAATTTGATGTCTGTGAAATTAATTATTTAAAGAGGATAGATATGATTTTTGGAAGTCTGGGCGAAGATATAAATGCTGTTTCTCCAGCCGAATCTTACGCAATAAACTGGGGTGTGGAAGATATAAGTAAATTGCAACACGAATATCGCAAAGGGAAGTTTAATCTTGCAATGGCCAGTTCCAATGCCCGTTCCCACGATGCCGGGCATATCCTCTATCACAATCCGGATGCGGCGGTTACGATCGCGGTTTATGGCCGGATATTTAATGCTCCGGAGCTGGCGAAGCAAATGGGAACATTGTTTGATGAAAATTATCAGACCAGTGTTGGCACCGTTATATTTCGGGGCTATGAAAAAGAAGGCGCGCAGTTCTTCCGCAAATGCAATGGCAATTTTGTGATCGTGATTCATGACGACCGCAAAAATAGGTTATGGATCATACGCGATCATCTTGGCATTGAATCGCTTTATTACTACCGTAAAAACCAACGCCTGTATTTCAGCTCCAACTTACACCAGTTGGCAGCTTCGCCGCAGGTTGATGCCGGCTTGAATTCAGTCGCTGTAATGCGTTATTTATTATTCAATTACAATCCTTCATTTGACACCGTTTTCGAAGATGTGCAAAAATTGCGTCCCGGTTACATGCTGCGCATTGAAGATGGGCAGATGATCATCGATCCCTACTGGTATATTTCCTTCAAAGATCCGTTCAAAAAATCAGATGAAGAATATAAAGAAGAATTGCTCGATTTGTTTAACGATGCCATTCGTATCCGGCTCGACGATAATCGATTTCGAACCGGCGTCTATTTGAGCGGCGGCATGGATAGCAGCACGATTACCGGACTGATGCGTCCGATGATGGAAGGCCCCCTGCATTCCTTTTCTTTTCGCTGCCGCGGCAAAACATTTGATGAATCGTATTATGCCCGCTTTATGAGCGAAAGTTACAACACGACCCACCACGAAGTGCCTTACGAAGCCGATGATGTGCATCGAATTGCGCAGGTGGCCGCCGCTTCCGACGAACCTTTTTCCGATATCGGTATCGAAGTTGCGTCCTATTTGCTGGCAGAAAAAGCTTCAGGCGTGGTGGATTATGTGATGACCGGCGATGGCGGCGATGAGTTGTTCGCGGGACACCCGGTTTACATGGCCGATAAAATGGCGGAAAAATTCGAGCGCATTCCACAGGGATTACGCAATCCACTCACATCTATTTTGCAAAAATTACCTGATCCGGAAGCGAAGAAAAATCTGATGGTCAAAGCAAAGCGTTTTTCTTACAGCGCCGGATTTTCGCCAGACCTTTTCAGCAATCGCTGGCGGGTTTACTACACCGATGCGGAGCTGCAGAAACTACTCATGCCCGATTGGTACCAAACGCTGAGCAAAAAAGATGCGTTGCAGGATATCAAAAATCTTTATCATGAAGCCGATGGCGGTGATTTTCTCAGTAAAACAATTTATGGTGATTATTACACCGTAACAGGATTCTACCTGCGCCGCATGGAACTGACACGTAAATTTGGCCTTGAGGGACGCTATCCGCTGCTCGATCACCGGCTGGTTGAATATACATCCCGCATTCCGTCGAATTTGAAATTAGACGAAAATGGGCAGACGAAGGCTATTTTTCATAAAGTTATGGCTGGCGTGCTGCCGGATGAAATTGTTTTTCGAACGGATAAACTCGGGCACAGTGTACCTTTCAAAAATTGGCTGCGACACAAACCGGTGGTGCAAAATGTTATTCGTGAACATCTAACACCCGAAGCTATCAACAAACGTGGCATTTTTAGTAATGATTTTGTTCAAACACTCTTTAAACGCCACTTGAGCAAGGCTGACAATAATAGCCATCGCTTATGGTCGCTTTTGACATTCGAGCTATGGTGCAAAGAGCATTTGGACAATCGTAAAGTAAAAGAAGCCGTTGAAGCAGAACTTGTCTGATCATGAAGTTTTTATTTAAAGGCCTGATCAGCGTTAGCCTCATCAGCGCCCTACTTTACTGGAAAGTTGATATTGGCGAGCTTGGAAAAGCTTTCCGGGAAGTCAATTATCCGCTGTACATCTTTTCATCACTGCTGTTTTTGTTTCAACAAGTGATAATCGCGTATTGCTGGCAAGTTGTTTTACAGGCGCAGGCAAATCGAATTCCGTTTAGCCGAATAGTGCAGGTTCACTGGATTGGTGCCTTCTTCGGAACATTCATGCCAACAAGCATTGGCATGGATATCGTTCGGGCTTACAGCCTGAAAAAACACCTGAAAAATGGCGTTGATGCCATGAGCTCGATGTTCGTGACGCGTGTCGTTGGCTTTGTCATTAATTTCGCAATCGCACTGGTAGTCGCGATCCCAGTGGCACAAAAAACTGGAAACGCACGCTTGTTTTGGGTCGTACTGCTAATGACAATGGCATTTTGTTTTGGCATTTGGCTGCTGCTGCATCCCCGGCTTTTGAAAATATTTGCACCGCTGTTTTCCCGCTTCAAACTGGGAAAATTTTTCAATAAGCTGGCCGGTTTTCAGGAGGGGACCAAAGAATTGCGCCATGAAAAACGAGCTATGATAAAATTGTTACTTTTATCGTTGTTCTTTCAAGTTGTCGGAATTTTGATAATTTATCTGGTTGGCTTAAGTCTCGGGCTGGGAATCGCCGCATATCACTATTTTATTATTATCCCGCTAATTACAACAATTACCATTTTACCGTTATCGGTGGCAGGAATTGGGGTGCGGGAAGGCGCATTCGTCTTTTTTTTGCTCCCTCTCGGAGTGAGTGAACCGCAGGCGTTTTCATTATCGCTGCTTGTCTTCGCCCAATGGGTTGGAATGGCGCTCATGGGCGGTGTGGTTTACTGGGCTTCTGGTATTCAAATTTCCCGCAGAAATAATGGACAGGCCGTTACAGGAATTAATTGAACAGGAAGGATCAGAATGCCGGAGCTAAATTCTAAATCATTTGCATTCATCGGAGCCGGGAAAATGGGGGAAACCCTGATTAAAGGTATTCTGGATTCAGGTGAAGTCAAAACGGAGCAAATTATCGCTACCGCGTTGCATGAAAAGCAACTTTCACGATTGCGTGAACGCTTAGATATTTCGACGACTCTAAATAATATAGAAGCTGTTGAAAAGGCCGATGTGGTTTTGCTCTGTGTCAAGCCGCAGGCAACTGAAGGTGTTCTCGCCGAGCTGCGCCGCGCTTTGAAACCCAATCAAATTGTCATTTCTATTATCGCCAGTGTTACAACGCCCTTCATCGAACAGAAATTGATAAATAATGTGCCGGTTGTGCGGGCGATGCCCAATACACCGAGCCTCGTCGGGGCGGGAATGACTGCGATTTGCGGTGGCAAGTTTTCCGAAAAACGCCATCTAAAACTCACGGAAAATATTTTCAACCTCATCGGGCGGACAATTGTGCTCGATGAAAATTATTTTGATTCTGTGACTGGATTGAGCGCCAGCGGACCGGCTTTCATTTACATCATTATCGAGTCTTTAGCTGAGGGCGGCGTAAAGGCAGGGTTACCCCGTGATGTCGCCACAGAACTCGCTGCCCAAACTTGTCTCGGGGCCGCAAAAATGGTTATCGATACCAAAGAACACCCGGCTGTTTTAAAAGACAACGTGACAACGCCGGCAGGCTGCACAATCGATGGGATTCTAAAACTGGAAGAAGGCGGTGTTCGCGTTACACTTATTAAAGCCATTGTTGAAGCCGCGAAACGGGCGAAATGCCTGATTAACGATTAAAATCAAAAATGAATCTCCTGATTTTCCGGGAGAAAATAAAAAATAGAGTTCGACAATGTCAGTACAATTAATTCAAAATTTAGCCGATTGGAAAGCCCAAAAGGCAGACTGGAATACCGTTTTTGAGGCCAGCACAAATCACACACCGTTTCAGAGTTTTGAGTGGTTGAGCACGTGGTGGCAATATCTCGGAGATGGCCAGCTTTATATTCTTCGCGTTGAAAAAGAGGATGGAAAGGCCGTTGGATTTGCACCATTTTTTATTCGCAGCAAGTTTTACGGAGTTCCCATCAAACACCTGTCTTTTATTGGAGTGAAGCGCACCGACTATCTCGATTTTATTATAGAGGAGGGCGAAGAGTCCTGTTTTTTCTCTAAACTGTTCCATTTTCTCAGTGAAAAATCCCGTGCATTTTCATTTATCGAACTCAAGGATATTCCCGATACTTCAAAAAATATTCCTTTTCTGACCAAATATATTGGTGAATATTTTCCAGTCTATGCGATGGAGAGCAGCCGGATTTGCGTCACTTTACCGTTGCCCGGTGAATGGGACAGCTTTCTCGCCAGGCTCGGAAAGCGCACACGAAAAGATGTGGGATATGACCGCCGTTATATCGCCAAACGGCACGAAACCCGCCTGGAAGAATTTACAAATGGCAAGGATATCACCGAGGCATACAAAGATTTGGTGCAGATTTACAACGAGCGCTGGGAAGATGAAAAAGGCGCGACGCGATACAGTGAGAGCGATTTTGCCAGATTTGAACAGACCGCTTGTGAGAAATTAGCACATCGCGGTGACTACCGATTGTGGCTTTTGTACGCCGACGATAAACCCGTTGCCGGAATTTCGGGCTACGAACGCAATAATAAAATATATGCCGATGTCTATGCGCATTCGCCGCAATGGCATAATTTGAGTGTTGGGAATATTGTGCTCGGCCATGCTATCGAGAATTCGATTGGGCGCGGAATAGCCGAATTTGATCTTTCCCGCGGCGATGAGCCCTATAAATATCGCTGGAAGGGTGAAGAGAAACGCAATTATCATATTAAAATTTTTATGAATCACAAAGTAATGGGATTTACAGGGTGGCTGGAATATTTATACCTCGCCGCAACCAACAGCAAAGGATTGCAGAATATTTACAGCAAATACCGCAAAATCAGGTTCGGGGACGAATAATGCCATTACCCATCGCACACGGCATGGCCGGTTTAAGTCTTTACATTTGGGGCGAAGAAATCAAATTTTTTGAAAATAGAGGATTGACGCTGTTGTTTTTTGCGTTCATCGCCTGTTTGCCGGATGCGGATTTTCTCCCGGGCTGGTTTCAGGGCAATCCGAATTTGTACCACACGCTGTGGAGTCACACACTCGGAGCAGCAATTCTGGTGGCAGGACTTCTCGCCGCTTTTTTCGCTCGTCGTTATGGTCAGTTTAAACAATACTTTATTATCTTTTTTTTGCTTTATTATTCGCATATAATTCTCGATTTTTTCAATGATGATACACGGCCACCGCTGGGTGTGATGGCAATCTGGCCGTTGAGTTCAACATTTTACCTGTCGCCGTGGCCATTGTTTGACTCGGTGCATAAATCTTCAGATTCCAATACTTTTATCGCATCAGTTTTATCGTTACCTAATTTTATTGGTGCTTTAAAAGAATTTTTTATCATGCTGCCGGTTGCTGCTCTTTCTTTTTTTCTCAAGCGAAGAAAGAAAAAAACGCAAAATGTAACCTGATATTGTAAATACTGTTTTTCTGTTACTTATGTCGTTAATTCGCCCAACCGGGACGAAACCGATAGTAGCAGGATTAGTTAAATAGTGTCCATCCGGAAACGCTTCATTTTTCGTCATTCCCGAATGTTTTTATCGGGAATCCATAGCCAGCTGAAGCCAAAAAATGATGGATTCCGTCTAAAAGCATGACGGAATGATGCCGACTCAGGCATTTCCGGATGGACACTAAATAGTAACTCGTACTACGAAAGAATGAGCTCATTTTTATGGCAAAAGCGAAATCAAAAAAAATAGATGTCTCTGTAGTCGTTCCCATGATGAATGAAGAGGAGAACGCCCCAATTCTCCACGAAAAAATTCATCTGGCAATGGACGCGTGGGATCGTGAATACGAAATTATCATCGTCGATGACGGCAGTACGGATCGAACATTCGAAATTTTAAAAAACCTTGCTGAAAATGATCCCCACTTAAAGGTGATCAAATTTCTCGGAAATTACGGTCAGTCGGCAGCGATGGCCGCTGGATTTGAGTATGCTACGGGTGAAGTTATCGTGACAATGGATGGTGATTTACAAAATGATCCCAAGGATATTCCGGTTGTGGTTGAAAAACTACACGAGGGATTTGATGTCGTCAGCGGCTGGCGGAAAAACCGCAAAGACAAGCTGATCATCCGCAAAATACCCAGTAAAATAGCCAATTATCTGGTGCGCCGGACAACGCGGGTGAGCCTGCATGATACGGGATGCTCGCTCAAAGCCTATCGCAAAGATCTGGTGAAAAACATACGGTTGTATGGCGAGTTCCACCGGTTTATTCCGGCGTTGGGCCGAATTGAGGGTGCACGGATCACGGAAATGGTTGTCGACCACCACGAACGGCAATTTGGCGAGTCAAAGTACAATATTACCCGGACTTTCAGAGTGATTATGGATTTAACAACACTCAATCTTCTGTTGAAACATTTAACCAATCCGGTGCATTTTTTTGGCGCGCTGACACTTATTTTTAATGGAATTGGTTTTTTGTCGCTGCTGGGTTTTTTCGTCGCCTGGATAACCAAAACGTTATCCCCTGACGAAATGAATATTCAGGCATCATTGATTTTACTGATGTTGGCAGCGGGTGCCAATTTTCTGTTTTTTGGATTGATAGCAGAAACAGTAGTGCGCACCGGCGAAAAAAGGGACGAACGAATGTTCGACGTGACGCAGTACTGAGGCGGTCTCTCGAACACATTTTTAATAGTGAATGAACATATTTTTTGAATAAATAAATTCCAGGGTTTTTAACATGGCTGAAAAAGTAACAACAGTAGAAAATGCGGATGTGATCGTTGTGCAGAAAGAAGAAAAAACGACAAAAGTAAAAACGCCTCGAAAATCAACCCGCAATTCAGGTGCAAAAACAAAGACCGCAGCTTCAAAAAACAAAAATCAGAGCACGAAGGTGTTGCCGGAAATCTCCTTTATTATCCCGATACTCGACATGGATACCTATGTGGATGATTTATATGCAGATATCCTCAAAAGTATGGAAAAAAATAAAGCAAAATTCGAAATACTTTTTGTCGATGATGCCAGCAGTGACGGCACCTGGAAACGGCTCGATGAGATCGCGCAAAAAGATAAAAAAGTGAAACTGCTGCGCATGCGCAATACTTTTGGTGAGGCCAGTTGTTTTGATGCTGGATTAAAACATGCCAAAGGTGAGAAAATTGTCTATTCAGCGGCTCGCGTCCGGGTTGATATGACGAAAATGGGGGCATTGCTAGCCCGTCTCGACGAAGGTAACGATCTGGTTGTTGGCTGGCGCTGGCCGCGAAAAGATTCTGAAATGAATCAAAAGATATCCGGCTTATTTAACGCGCTGGTGCATAAAATCGGTAAGCTCAAATTACACGATATCAATTCCAGTGTTTTTGTTACCCGGAAAAGCATGCTTGAGAAAATTACCTTTTACGGCAACCTTAATATTTTTCTCCCCATTTTAGCGTCGCGAAAAGGCTATAAAGTCGTTGAGGAAAAAATCGAACAAATGCCTGGCAAATTCCGGCAGTCGAAATATCCGAACGAATATTTTCAGCGTGTTCTCGATATAATTTCAGTCGTTTTTCTGACACGCTACTCGAAGCGGCCGCTGCACTTTCTCGGTTTTTTCGGCATGAGTTTTACAGTGGCTGGTCTCGCTTTAAATATCTATTTGTTTTTATACCGCATTTTGGGATTTGGCGGCATCGCGGGACGACCGTTACTTCTCCTCGGCGCACTACTGTTGATCATTGGGCTGCAAATGATCTCCATCGGATTAATTGGTGAAATGATAATTTATACGCATGCGCGTGAAATAAAAGAATACAATATCGAGATGGTGGTAGGTGAGTGAAGCTGATTATTCAAATGCCGTGTTTGAATGAGGAAGAAACGCTCCCCATAACACTGGCTGATTTGCCGAAATCAATTCCGGGCGTCGATGTCATCGAAACATTGATTATCGATGACGGTAGCACAGATCGCACGATCAAAGTTGCCCGTGAATTAGGCGTAAATCATATTGTGCGTTTGCGCAATAACAAAGGCCTTGCTGAGGCATTTTCCGCCGGACTTGACGCCTGTCTGAAGCAAGGCGCTGATATCATTGTCAACACAGATGGCGATAACCAGTATCAGGGCAAATATATTGCTGACCTCATTCGACCCATTCTAAAACGAGAAGCACACATGGTGATTGGGGATCGGCAGGTGCAAAAGATCGGTCATTTTTCCTTCGTCAAAAAGAAATTGCAAAAGATGGGATCCTGGGTTGTGCGCAATCTTTCGGATACAAACATTCCCGACGCTGCAAGTGGATTTCGTGCCTACAGCCGGGAAGCCGCTTTGCACATGAATGTGATTACCAAGTTTACCTATACCATGGAAACGATAATTCAGGCGGGCAAAAAAAATATTGCCACCACTTCCGTCCCTGTGGAAACCAATAATAAACTGCGGGATTCCCGGTTGTTTACTTCAATTCCGCTCTATTTGAAGCGCAGTATCGGGACAATTTTACGCATCTACATCATGTATGAGCCGCTAAAAGTTTTTTTAACCATTGCCAGTTTTCTCTTTCTCAGTGGTACGGTGATATCTCTGCGGTTTTTGTATTTCTATTTTTGGGTCGATGGCGGCGCCGGGCATATTCAATCGTTGATTTTGAGCGCTGTTTTATTGATGTTGGGAATACAATTTGGTGTGTTGGGTGTGATCGCTGATTTGATCTCAGGGCATCGACGACTGACGGAAGACACGTTGTATCGGGTTAAGAAAATTGAATTGTATGTTCATGATAAAGAAAAAAAATAACGTATCCCCCGATTTCCAGCTGCACGTCCGGATTGGACGAGGTATAAATTCCAACAAAAAGTTTGAAGTTTACAATCAATAACTCCCACAAGGAATATCCAGGTTAATCGATAATGATGCGACATAGAAAAACGTTGTGGTTATGGGTGGGCCTTGTTTGTATTTTATTTTCCGGAATTTATCTCCGGATTGTCAATCTTGATAAAACAAGTTATACATCTATTGAAATTAATGAGGTATTTAACGCCCACCAGATTTATCTGGGCGCAACCCCGATTTTTTCCGCGAATGATTCAGAGCAATCCTTGTTATTTTCCAGGGTGATACACTATTGTTTCACCGCATTTGGGGAGAGTGAACTCGCTGCACGTTCCGTAAGCATCATTTGGGGCACCTTGCTCATTGTGATGATGTTTTTTGTCGGCTGGCGATTTGTTGGCAAAGGCAACGCCGGAATAATCGCTGCATTTATAACAGCGTTTCACCCGTTGCTCATCGATTTTTCCCGGATCGCAACTATTCATAATATCTATTTTTTCCTGCTGATATTTTCATTTTACGCTTTTTTTGAAGGCATCGAAGGCACGCGGGAAAAACATACGAGTTTTATTATCGGAAGCTTTAAAATTCGCAAAATTTGGGCGCTTTGGAATATCGACCTTTTTTGGCTTTCTGTGGCATTGCTTACCTCGTGGTCGGCGAGCACTATTTTTCCACAGGGTGCGGTGCTTTTTTATGGATTAACCGGATATTGTGCTGTCCTCTTTTTATTGCAATATTTTCATTCCACGCCCAGGGCTGCGTTACGATTAAAATATGGCATTTTGGTGGTTATTTTAACCACTGTGGCTGTCATTCTCTGGGTGAACAATTCGACGTTTTTTATCCCTGCACCAAACTGGTCTTTGCAAAACGTGATGGGGCATGGTTCCGAAGTTGATATCATTTTGCTGAATCCCGCAAACTGGACGTTGGCTACTTTTGCGTTAATTGGTGCGGTTTTTTCCATTGTTAACATGCATAAAGCCGGGTTTTATACCCTGGCTGTATTTTTAAGCTTTTTGATCCTGGCACAATCGGACACGGTCGGTGTGGATTATTTTTTTATTTTTCCGTTATTCGTATTGCTAGCGACGTACGGCGTTTTCGAATTTGCCTATTATATTCGTCGGCAATTGGATGTGCAACTAATTAATGTGAATCTCGAAAAAAGGCTGCACATCACACCGCAACGCCTCATTATGGGCATTTTTCTGGCCATTGTTGTGTATATCTCGCCCTGGTTTAGTGATGCCTGGAATTATTCGAATAATTCGAACTTGCTTTACGGCAGCGTTCCGCTCATCGAATGGAAAGAAGTGGGAAATTACCTCAAGCAAAATCAAAATGAAGGGGAGCCGGTAATTTCGACGAATCCCAGACTTGTGCAATACTACGGTTTGGACGGGCACTATTATACCTTAAGATCGGATAAGTTCTCGGTCACTGTTGCAAATGACTCTTCGAAAAATTGGGTGGATGCTGAAATTCAATCCCCAAAAGATTTTAAACAGATAATTTCACAACACAAAACCGGCTGGATTGTCCTCGAAAATTCGATGCTAAATGAAAATACTCTTTTGCAATTGCTTTATACAAACGGGATGAATGTTGCAATCAGCAAATCCATGACAACGGCAGACAGTACGGCGGAAATTTATCGGTGGGAGCAGGCGCGGATTCAAAATCCCAATGAAAACTGAAATTTATATATGAAGGGCGAATTCGATTTAATTCCGTTGCCATGAATCACAGAGTTGATGAAGAAATTATGTAATTATATTTAAAACAGGTTCAAATTTATGAAAATAGCTATAATGGGAATTCGCGGTATTCCGGCGAATTATGGTGGCTTTGAAACGTTTGCGGAAGAATTGGCGCCGCGGCTTGTGGAGAAGGGCCATGAAGTCACAGTTTATGGCCGTTCCAATTGCATCAAATATTCGGACAAATATTACAAAGGGGTGCGGCTGGTTATTTTACCGACAATCAGCCATAAATATCTCGATACGGTCGCGCACACGTTTTTATGTGCGCTGCATTCGATAAAAGAAAATTACGACTCCGTGCTTATCTGTAACAGCGCTAATGCCTGTTTCGCCTGGATTCCACGCTTATTTGGCAAACCTGTTGCATTGAATGTGGATGGACTTGAGTGGAAACGGGCTAAATGGAATATATTAGGACAATGGTTTTATAAGATTTCTGAATGGCTGTCAACCATCACCGCAAATGTAATTATAACTGACGCTGATGATATTCAGGCTTATTATTTGAAAAAATTTAACAAGGAATCCACGCTTATCTCGTACGGCGCACCAATTGGCAAGGTGGATACAAAAAAAGCACTCAAGGAATTTAATGTTGAACCCGGAAAATACATCCTTTATGTTAGCCGGTTTGAACCTGAAAACAATCCACACCGGGTCGTTGAAGCCTTTGAAAAAACGAAGACAGATTTAAAACTGGTCATGATTGGCGATGCTCCTTACAAAACGCAGGAAATCACCAAAATGAAGGAGACAAAGGATCCGCGTATCATCTTTACGGGATACGTTTTTGGTGATGGGTACCGTGAGTTTCAATCCAATGCATATTTTTACATTCAGGCGACGGAGGTGGGCGGCACCCACCCGGCACTGCTCGAAGGAATGGGACACGGTAACTGTATTCTTGCCAACGAAGTGCCTGAACACCATGAAGTTCTCGGCGATGCCGGTGTCTTTTTTAACACGAAAAATAATGGTGATCTGACAGAAAAAATGCAATTTCTGATTGATAATCCGGAGGTAGTGAAAGAAAAAGAGGCTCTATCTGTCGCTCGAATTGAAGAAAAATATACCTGGGATCGTGTGACAGAAGCTTATGAAGGATTGTTCACCCGCCTCACTGGGAAGTAAATGAAGGACGTTGAATGATAGCCGAGACGTCCGTTCTTGGGGAACCGACGCCCGGTTTCGACTTCGATCAACCTCCGTTATCACAAGAATCGAGTTCTAATTATTTATGCAAGAGGACAAAACTTATTCGATTTGTTACATAGCCGGCCGGGAAATTACTTATTCTCGCACCCATGTTATTTTGCACACCCTGCAAAAAATGGGACATGATGTTCATGCAATTCTTCCCCCGGACAAGTCATTTCTCCATTATCCCAAATTGCTTCTACAGTTTTTATTTACAATCCGAAAATGTGACCTGGTCGTCGTTGGTTTTTATGGCCACTTTCTGATATTATTTGTGCGCCTGATTACACGAAAGCCAATCCTTTTTGATGCCCTGGTGAGTACGTTTTTTGTCATGCGCGACCGTGGACAGTCAAATAAGGGCGGGTTCAAAGACCAAATTTTTTTCCTGCTCGATAAGGTTGCCATGTCGGCGGCCGATAAGATTATTTTGGAAAGCAACGACCATACTTTAGCCCGCGCCCGGGTATTCCGGCTGCCTGAAAGCCGGTTTAAAAGAATCTATTTACCGACGATTGATGCCACTGTTTATCCCCAAAAAATTAAAAAAAGTTTGGTGCCGTTTCTCGTTCATTTCCATGGAGAATTTGCCCCTTTTCATGGGGTGAAATACATACTTGAAGCAGCAAAAATTCTGGAAAATGAAGCGGTCATTTTTCGCATTATCGGCGATGGCATCACCGCTGCAGAAGACAAACGGCTTGCAGCGGAATTGGACCTGCAAAATTGTGAGTTTATTGAACGTGTCCCGTTTGTCGAATTGCCGGAACGGATGTCTGAGGCGGGAGTCTGTCTGGGAATTTTTGGTGATACGGTGCGGACACACCATGAATTGACGAACAAGGTAATTGAAGCGATGGCTGCAGGTTGCGCACTTATCACAGCGAAAAATGCACCGGTTCAGGAATTGTTACAGCACGAGAAAAGTGCCCTACTCGTTCCCCCAGCGGATGCAAAAGCGTTGGCTGCAGCGATTTTACAGCTTAAAACGGATTCTGCTCTACGTGACAAACTGGGGCACAATGCCCGTAAAATTTATCTTGAAAAATGCAGCCTTGAAATTTTTCAACGCGAGTTCAATCAGGTTCTCAATGACTTGATGCAGAATAAATACAGGAATGGGCAGCGATGAATATTCGGGCGACATTTTTAATGCTTATTGCGCAAATAGCCAGCCTGGCAAGTGGATACGGCATTCAGGTTTTTCTCGCCCGCAAACTCGGCGTCGAGGGGTTCGGCACGTTTGTCGTCACTTTTTCAATGCTGATGACTATCGAATTTTTTGTTGTCGCAGGAATCCCCAACGCGCTGCAAAAATTCATCGCAGAAACGCCGGAAAACAGTTACGGCATCCATAAAAAATTCTTTCGGTGGCAGCTCTTTTATTCTGTTCTCATTTTAGCTATTGCCTACTTTGCATCCCCCCTGATTGGCAGCTCGCTGGGCGATGAAAAAGTTTCGTCGCTCTTTCGGCTGGCGCTGCTCGATGTGCTGCCATTTGCATTTTTCTGGTATTATGCCGGATTTCAAATCGGACTCAAAAGGTTTGAAAAATTTGCCATCGTTTCCATCATATTCTCTTCTTTTAAACTCATTTCTATTACAAGTCTGGTTTATCTCGGATTTTCCGTCGACGGCGCGTTTATTGGAAATGCATGCGGCTCGCTCATCGGCATGGTTGTCGGCTGCAAGTTTTTATCACTGGAACATACGGAAATAAAACCGGTTTCCAGTCATGCCCGCGAATTTATCGTCGCAAATATAATTTATGCAATCGGACTTAACTTATTGTACTATATCGATATCTGGTTTGTAAAACGATTCTGCACCGAAGACGTGGTTGGATTTTACGGCGCGGCTTCAACGCTTTCCCGCATACCCTATGTTTTCAGCATTGCCCTCACCGGAATGATTTTACCGACGATGGCTGCGGCGGTAAGAAATAACGATCGCACTGAAATACGAAATTTGATACATCAATCGCTGCGGCTGGCGCTTATTTTATTTGTCCCGGCGGCGGTGCTTGTTCAAACATGGGGATTGGAAATATCCACTTTTATTTTTGGAGGCAAATATAGCGGCGGGATTGACTATCTGAGAATTTTGTTCCCCGGGCTATCGTTGTTGGCCATATTTTCCATAACGAACACCATGTTGATGGCGGACAAAGGGATGAAAACCTGCGGAATTTTGGTAGTGGGTCTGTCTGTTTGCAGCATATTTCTCAACTCGTTGTTAGTACCTGTTTTTTCTGCTCTTGGTGCAGCCATGGCAACCACGATTACTTTGATGATTGGCGTGACAGTTAGTGCTGGCCTTGTTGTTCGAAACTATAAAACCCTTGTACCGCTGCGGACAATTTTTCGTGTTTTTGCTGCGGCTGCTGGCCTGGGTTTGGTCTCATGGAGCTGGGTTCCTGAGAATGCGTTGTCATTTATTCTGGGATTGGGCATGCTTTCGGTTGTTTATTTTACACTTTTATTGTTTATGGGGGAAGTTTCTCAGGCCGATATTCAAAAAGTCCGTCTCATGGTCGTAAAAAAGTTTACATAAATTTTTGAGGTTGCAAATTGCCATCAGCTGAAATATTATGTGTTTCCTGGCATAGTACATTACCACTCAACACCGGAGCAAATATCCGAATTCGCAGTATTTTGCAGGAGTATAAAAAAGTCAAACCAGTGCTTTTAGCACCTGCGCCAGCTGATGACACCTTTGAGCATTTGGAGTTTGAAAAATTTCAATTCCCAAAATGGTTAAATAAATTTGTGCCATTTCATACGGAAATATTTTGCTGTCTCGGCTCAAAACCATTTAAAAGTGCATTAAAATTGTTAGCGAATAGAAAATTTGTCGCGGTGCAGTGTGAGCATTTGTGGACTTATCCTTTGGCCAAAAAATTGGCGCAGCATTTTAAAATTCCGCTGCTGTTGGTTGAACATAATATCGAAACCACATATGTCGAGCGTGCCTACGGCAAAAAAATATTCACCTCGGTCGTCCGACGGCTGGAGAAAAAAGCCCTTGACGGTTCAGATCGTATAGTTGTCTGTTCTGAGATTGACGCCAAAATTTTACAAGATAAATTCAATATACCATCCGGAAAAATCTGGATCGTGCCGAATGGTGTCTACATCGAGGAGAAAATAAAATCGTACGGCCGTGATTTATTGCCCGAACTATTGCAGTCACGGGATTTTGTCGTTTTCCTGGGCAAAACATCCTATCAGCCAAACAGGGAGGCGATCGAAATCATTGAAAAGGAATTAATTGGGCGATTGGCTTCAAAAGGAGTAACTGTCGCTGTTGTTGGCGGACCGGCGGAACCGGATTACAGCCAACTGGACAATGGGCTTGTTTTTACAGGTTTCGTGCCGGAAATTGAACCTTTTGTTATGAATGCGACTGCCTGCATCGCTCCATTGATTTCCGGTTCCGGAACCCGGCTTAAAATATTGGAATATGCTGGGTTGGGTCGTCCGATCGTGGCCACTTCAGTTGCTGCAGAGGGTATTGATTTAAAAAATAATCAGGAAATACTTTTGCGTGATGATTGGAATAGTTTTTGTGCAGCTATCATCGAGATTCGCAATGAAAATTCCCGCTGGAACAAACTGGGCGAAAAGGCCAAAGCGATCGTGCAGCAAAAGTACAAGTGGCAATCAATAAGTGCATCGTTTGAGCACCAGTTCATGCAGTTATCCAAATGATTTTTTTCTCTGGGCAATTTGGTGTTATAATCTGTTTCAATTTAATACATAAAAATAGCAGTAAAACAATTCCTGATAAAAATTTCACTCATTTTGTGCTTAAATAAAACAATGCAGCTGGCATGAGTTTTGATTTACTGCCAGCTTAATCATTCAAAATTGTAAACGGCAAAAGAATCCCATGGAAAGACTACAAGCCCTGCATTTTCCCAGAAATTTCGTCGTGCTATTCCTGCTTGGCAGCCTGGCGCTCGGCAGTTTATTGCGACTGATGAACCTCGATGTTTCCAGTATCTGGATTGACGAACTCAACCATTATTACGCGGCGACGAGTTACAACGAAACCGGTGAAATGACCTTCCCCTCCGGGCAGCCGAATGCCCGTGCCAAATTGTATTCAACATTGGTAGCCTACTCGTTTAAAATCTTCGGTGAAGGACCGGTTTCTGTGCGTTTGCCCAGCGCTATTTTGGGAATTCTCTGCATTGGCATCACATTTTGGGTGGCGTTGCGACTGTTGGGTAAACATGCCGCCATGATTAGCGCTCTTTTTGTGGCCATTTCACCTTTTGCTATCGGCTGGTCCCGGCTTTCAAGAATGTACACTTTGTTTCAGGCTCTGTTCATGTTGGCGGCCTATTGGTTTTATCTGGGATTTGAAAGCCAGGGGAGAGGCAGGATGGCTGTTTTACAAGACAAGTTATTTTACCAGTTAAAACTGGGACGTTTCGGAGCGATGCTGAACCATCTTCGAATTAATATATTTTGGCTATTGGCAGCTGCATTCGCTCTGTATTTAGCTTACGGCATTCACGAAACAGCAGCTTTGTTCGTCATTGCGCTAATATTTTATACAGGTGTTATGACCTTCGCAGTGCCGGTCATCGATGGCCAGCTTTCCCTGCGATTTTTTAAATATTTAATTGTGGCATTTGGCCTGTCGCTGTTCCTTTTCATTGGTTATAATTTTGTCCCATTCATTGCTGAAAAAATTAAATTCGGCCTCGCATTTATCCCGAAATGGGCGGAAGGGACGCATTTTCAGAATCGAAAACTTTACCTCGAATTTCTTTTTGACCAATATCATTTTCCGATGGGCATTTTGTTTGCCTTCGGTGCCATTCAAATTTTTGTGCGGAAAAATCAGGCTGGCTTATATTTGCTACTGATTTTTACGGCCTATTTTTTCTTGTTCTCCGCGGTTTTTTCTTACCGCCATTTCCAATATTTATTCTGTGTCTATTCGATTTTCACCATGATCGCAGCCTACGCCTATTCCTTTTTCGTTGAATTTGAGATCATCAATATTAAAAAATATTGGCAAATTCACAGCCCGCTAATCAAGCGATATTTGGTACCCGGAGTGCTCGTACTTTCGTTTTTCTGGCTGCCGCTGACCCATTCCGTTCGTTTTGCACTGAGAATTCCCCGCAGTGCCGATGGCAATTATAACGGCGCTCAATTTATGGAAGAATGGCGTGAAGCCGGTGCCTTCGTGAAAAAGGAAATGAAACCCGATGATGTAATTATTTCATCCGACGCATTGGGCACGCTTCACTATGCCGGGAAAGTCGATTACGACTTAAATTTTGCTGACTACGATCTGTCAAAAGAAGAAGGCTTTTTAAATGCTGACGGCGAGTATTTTGATCTGTATTCCGGGGTGCCGTACATTACAGAATCGGCCCAATTGGAAGCCATGCGCAACCAGAGAAAACCAGTCTGGCTACTTTTTCAGTCGTATAAATTTAACCGTGCAAAAGCATTTATTACGCCTGAATTGAAAGATTACGTGCTCAATAATTTTGAAAAAGTCCTCGATACCCAAAATGGAACTGTCGTCGTTTATAAATCACTATGAATGCAACTCAGGAAGAGCTGAAAATTATGCAAAGCAGCAAGTTTTACAACATAACGACAATTCTATTGGCGGGTTTTCTGTTCCGTATTTTTCTGCTCAAATATCATTGGGTGGTTGGATTTGATGAAGTCCACTATTTGCGCCTGGGGCTTTCAGCCGCTCAAAACGGTTTTTCTGAACTTTTGCACCCCTATTGGCCGCCGACCTATCCGATTCTGATCGCACTTTTTTCTAATTTTTTTAGTGATGGCGAACTGGCGGCACGATTGGTAAATATTGTCTCCAGTCTGGTTTCGGTCTTTTTGATATACGCGCTCGCTAAAAAGGCGTTTTCAGAAAAAATTGCTCTGCTGGCTGCATTGACATTTACTTTTTTTCCACCCCTTGCATTTGATGCCACCAATGTTCTCGCAGAAACTGTTTATACAACTTTTGGATTGGCAAGTATTTTAAGCGGTTGGATCGCTTTAAATAAACGATCTTTTATGCACGCCATTTTAGTTGGTGTTTTTTCTGCTTTCGCTTATCTCGCAAAACCGGAAGGCATCTATTATGTGATGGTTTTTGCCGGGATTTCTGCTATCGTATTTCTCATTCGAATTAAGCAAATGCAGAAAAATTTATTGGCTATAACAGCTTTGAGTCTGGTAGGATTTCTGATTTTCTCACTGCCGTATTTATTATATGTGAAGAGTGAAATGGGGATGTGGAGTTTGAGCATGAAATTCCAGGTGAACCAGCAATTTGCTGCATTAGCCTACGCAAAAGACAAATCCCCGGAAGCACGGTTTTCGCTTACGGAAGATAACCGTTATTTGCCAACGGATGTGGCCTATCATGATGGAAATTTTCAGGTTTTAGTGGATCAAAGTACTTCCGGCGGGCAGGAAAAAAAGGTCGATATCGGCCTTGGTTTGTTTATCAAAAAATATGTAGAAAACTTCTTCAAAGTAAATCGCGAAGGAATACCGGTTGTCTTGACATTTGCGCCATTTTTGCTGGTCGCGTTGGGTCTGTTTGGCCGCGAATGGAACACCGAGCAAACCCGGTTTAATGTGTACATTTTGATGTTCGTCCTGTTTTGGTGGCTCGTTGCCATGCCGATGTTTCACGTAAATCTACGCTATTTTACGCCGCAGTTACCACTGCTGTTTATTTGGCTGGCAAATGGGTTGTACATCCTAAAAGAGGTCGTTTCAAATTCGATAAAAAATAATGACAAATACGTGCCGGATTGGATGCTGGGAAAAAGCCAGTTTGTGGCAGGAACATTGGTAGCGATACTGCTTTTGGGATTCTCATACATTCCTGAGATGGGAAAAATCCTGAAGCGAAATAAACACGATAATGACTACTGGGCCGAAGCTGTGGAGCTCAAAACAGCGGGCGAGTGGCTCAAGGCCAATACAAATGGCCCGTTTCGCATCATGAGCGAAAACAAGGCGGTCGATTATTATGCCGGAATTTTGGATACACGCAACACAGTCTCTTTCCCGATTAATAAAAATTTTAACCGGATTTTGGCATATGCTCAATTTAAAGATGTCGATTATCTGGTTGTGACAGACCGGTATAAATCCAAATTTACCAACCTGCAATTCCTAACCGACAAACAAGTTCCCTACAACGAATTAAAACTGGTTTATGAAAATAAAAATCCTGCAGGAATTAAAACGGTCATTTATAAATTGATCCCATAATCCCATAAAAGTCACTCTATGCCAACTATTTTATTTCCATTTGGTCAACTTGCCTATATCATTTTGAGCTTCACAGTGATCGGCATCGCATTCTTCAAGGCGTCGAAAAAGCACCATGTTTTGCTGGCCGCCGGTATAGTCACGGCAATGTGGCAGGGTGGGCTATGGATTAAACAACTTAATTTTGATATTGGTATTATCCACATCACATTTGTGGCGCTATTCGTTTATCGATTTATCAATCCCGGTAAAAAAATTAAGTTCAAAAAAAGTTATAATGCGATTTTTATCCCCTGGCTCTTGATGACATTCTGGGCATTTTTGGCGATTTCGAAAGCGATAAACACAACTTACGCACTCGAGGGACCGGTCATTTTTTTAATTGATGCCTTTTTTCTCTGGGTATTGATTGAAAACATTCGTACGCCAAATGATTTTCGCTTTTTGATAAAATGTGTGAGTTGGACGATCATCATTCAATCGATGATTTCGCTGCTGCAATTCAAAATTCCCTTTTTTAAGGTGGGCGTCATTGATGATATTGCCTCGCACATGTGGTGGCGGGCAAAAGGAACACTTTTCCATCCAAATCAAATGGGCATTGTTCTCGCATTTACGTTGCCTGTAATTTTACGTGCCTTGATCGGCAGTATCACTTTAAAAGATAAAGCGATGCTACGGTTGACAGCAGTGGCGCTCGGGCTGGGATTTATTGCGCTGATTGCTACTTATAATCGCGGCTCCTGGGTGGGGATTTTTATTGGTCTGTTTGTCATGATCACCATCGACCTGTTTTCCCGCGGTAGCAAATATAAAAAAGCAGCGATCGGGCTATTGTCTGTCGGCGTGATTGTGGTACTGATAGGCTCCATAAAATTTGGCTCACTGATTATCGATCGATTTGTAAATAGCGATGCTGATGGTCAAATGGATAACCGAACCGAACAGACCGAGGAAGCCAAACAATTAATCAAGCAGCACCCAATACTGGGAGTGGGCTATAAAAATGATGATTTTTATGCTCGGGAAATATTTGTTCACAATAATTACCTGCTGATCGCGACAGAAATCGGTCTTCCGGGTTTGTTTTTTTTCCTGTGGTTCCTCGCAATTTATCTGGCGCTAATTTGGGGAGGAACGCGATCGAAAATATCTTTTGTTTCGAATTACTCAAAAGGATTCGTTGCGAGTATAATAGCCTTTGGTATAGCCTCTATTCCAGGACCAGATTTCTGGATTGCGGCTGATGTGCAAAGGCAATTTTTGATTGTTTTAGCGGTTATGATTTCAGCTCGGAGGTTGGAATCAAAAATTATTGAAATTCAAAAAAACAAAAAATTAAATAAATCCAAAATTTCTGAATCAAATCATACAAAGTTGACGATTATAAAATAAGTAACAACGTTATTTTTTCTTTTTGAAAATGAACTGCGATCTCGCAGCATGAATACAAGAAGGATATTAAAAATAAAAGGAGTTCAAAATGGCGGTTCTATCCTACAGCAATGAACACGAAGCCGGTGCTGCGATAGTCGAAAATGGTGAAATAATTACAGCGATAAATGAAGAACGGCTTTCGCGTGTAAAAAATCAGGATGGTTTTCCTCAAAAATCAATTGATTACGTCTTGAAAGATTCGGGCAAATATTACAACGATATCGATCATGTAGTTATCCCGGAAATCAGCAAATTCCGCGATTTATTTACAAACGTATTTGCCAAATATCCGTTCACGCTCTTTTCAAAACCGAAAGGGGTGAAGGCCAGTTTCCTCGATTATGTACGCCAATTTCTTTATGCCGGATATATTCTTCTCAATGCTTATCAACGGACGTTGCGCGAGCACACCAACGATGAAGGCCGCTTGAAAAAGATGTTTCCCAATGCCAAATTTCACCGCATCGGGCATCACGAAGCCCACGCCGCCTCCGCTTTTTACACCAGCGGTTTTGGCAAAGCCATCATCGTCACAGCAGACTATTGGGGCGATTTTATCACCTCGATGATTTCTGTGGGCAACGGCAAAGAGTTGACGCCAATTTTTAAAACGTATTACCCGCACTCACTCGGGCATTTTTATGCCAGTTTAACAAAATGGCTGGGATTCCGTGCCAACCGCCACGAAGGCAAAATTCTCGGCCTGGCTGCGTTCGGTGATGCTAATTCACCAATTTATGATGAAATTAAAGATTTGCTCGTCGTTGATGGAATGTCCATCAAAGCGCCGCTGATGATTGGTAAAATGTGGCATCCGAAATTTAAGTTCCTCGAAAATTGTCTAATGAAACGTTTGCTGGAAAATCACAGCAGGGAAGATATAGCAGCTGTTTTTCAGCGTCGTTTTGAAGAAGTGTTTGTTGAACTGATTACAAAAGCCGTCGCGAAGCTTGGGATTAACAAAGTTGTATTGGCCGGTGGCGCCTTTGCAAATGTTAAGCTGAATCAGCGAATTTATGAAATTGAAGATGTTGAAACTGTCTACATTTATCCGAATATGAGCGATGGCGGTATTTCTCAAGGTGCGGCTCTTTATTACGATATCTGCCAGAATGGAAGCCAGGGAGCAAAGATTCCAAACGCCTATTACGGCCCGTCATATACCGATGAAGAAATCGAAGCTGCCCTGAAGAAAAACAATGTCGTCTATAAAAAACTGGACAATATCGAAGCTGACATTGCCAAAGTCATTGCAGAAAATAAAGTTGTTGCCCGGTTCAATGGCGGCATGGAACTTGGGCCGCGGGCACTGGGTAATCGTTCAATTTTATATCAAACCGTCGATCCGGCCGTAAATGACTGGCTCAATAAACGATTGAAACGAACAGAGTTTATGCCGTTTGCCCCGGTCACATTGGAAGAATATGCAGACAAATGCTATATCAATTTTAAAGATGCATCGTTTGCAGCCAAATTTATGACGATCACTTTCGATTGCACCGATTATATGAAAGAAAACAGCCCCGCCACTGTGCACGTTGACGGGACGGCGCGTCCACAAGTTATAAATGAAAAAGACAACCCCAGTTATTATAAAATTCTTAAAGAATATCATAAAATTACCGGTATTCCGAGTTTGGTTAATACGAGTTTCAATATGCATGAGGAACCGATCGTCTGCACCCCTGATGATGCAATCCGTTCCTTTTTGTCGGGAACTTTGGATTATCTGGCCATTGGTAATTTCATGGTAAAATATAGCGAGCAAAGTGAAGAAAATCAAAAACTTGCTGAAGCTTATAAAATTGATGAACCAAAAGAGGCCAATAAAGAATTATTGCGCGCCTGATGGGCAAATTAGTCGAATGTAAACTGAATTATTAGAAATATAAAATGGGTCTGCTTTAAAGACAGGTTGAATGGATTTTTTATCCAGAAATTTGTTTTGAGAAAAGTAACCCATTTTTTTTAAGCGATTTTTCGGAGCTGTATTAATGGTAATAAGTTATTTTTCCTACGTTTGGGATATAAATGGAATTTCTGCGGGAGCGGCCGTAAAATCCAACGAATTTATCGCTGCCATTCGCCGGAAAAATCATAAAGTATATTTGGAATGGCGGACGAATCAGCCTGAGTTCCAAACAGCGGTCAATGGCCAGATTGAAACCAATCGTAAGGAAAATATAAAAACGCTATTACGTAAATATTACCGGGAACCCCGGTCGTATTTGATAAATATACCCCGTTTTTTTTCAGAGTATTCGATTCTTCAAAAGCAGCAGCCGGATATACTTTTTTCCCGCCATGATTATGGAAATTACGCCAATCTCCTGCTCTCGAAGATGCTTGGTATCCCTTTGGTTGTGGAAGTTGACTGCCCACCAACGCACGAGTGGAGTGAGTTTTATGCTCAGGACGCAGTAAAATTTGGTCATTTCTCTTTAAAAGTAGAGTTGGACTATTTGAAAAAGGCAGATGCTGTCATCACTCAATCCACCGATTTGAGCCAATATTATATTGAAAAAGGTGTGCCTGCGGACAAAATCACCATGATTACCAATGCCGCCGATACAAATAAAATTTACCCAACAACTCCGGATAAAGATATTCTTGAAAAATACGGGTTAACGGGTAAAATTGTTGTGGGCTGGGTTGGCGCCGGCTATGCGTGGACCGGCATTGATGTTTTAATTGAAGCCGTTTATAAAGTGATGCCCCAGTTCAAAAATGTCTGTTTTATGATGATCGGCACTGAAAAAAATATGAAATTTTTTCGAGAAAAATTTGCAAATACAGAATTTTTTGACCGCATAAAACTGGTGGGATATGTACCGAATAATGAAATTTCCCGCTATCTTTCATGTATGGACATTGCGATCGCACCGTATCCGCCCCTGGACTTTTTCTATGCCTCTTCGATGAAATTGTTCGAATATATGGCGGCCGGATTGGGCATTGTTGCTACGAGAATTGGCCAATTGGCTGAGGTTATTTCTGAAGGAGAAAATGGATTTCTTTATAACCCGGAGAATGCTGCTGAATTGGCTGAGAAAATCACCCTGCTGATAAATGATAAAAAGTTGCGAAAAAAAATCGGTGCGGCAGCTCGAAAGGACGCTGAAAGTGAATACAATTGGGACAGCGTCGGGGAGAAAATGATTAAAGTATTTGAAAAAGTGCTTGATAAGTAAATTAATTAGTGGATCGAGAATACTTGGTTCAAAGTTTGTAGTAACATCTTTTCTATAAAAATGTGAGCTCAATCCAAGATTAGGAATCACATTGTTGTAATCGAATACGCAGATACGTAAGAGCACTGTTTTTTGGAGAGGATCCTGAAATGAAAATGCTGGGTTTTATGAAAAAATCAATAAAGATAAAATTAATTTCAACTGTTATGTGCCTCGGGTTTATAACCACTTTGAGTTCGACGCTAAATGCTCAATTACCGCAGCATTCTTATCCTCTTATCGGCTGGCAAACTTTTTCTGGCGCGGTGGAAGATTATTATGCTCGTTTTGATATGGTTATCACCCGAAACAGGCACAGCGGCTGGGCAGATAAATTAAAACAAATGAATCCGACGGTTTCGGTAATTCATACTTATGACTGGAATACCGCACAATCCCCATACATCGATAATTTCCCGGATAGCTGGTTTTTACGTGATTCGCAGGGTAATAAAATCAGCGGCTATGGCAATTATATGATGGTCAATCTCAGCGACGTTTGTCCGAAAGCCACCAGTGGTGCGATGGCCAACATGCGCTACGTCGATTATTTACCAACTTTTCTGACCGAACTCGTTGATTTGAATCATTTTGATGGCTTAGCCACGGATGGAATTTGGGGCCGGACAGGTATGGCTTATATGTATAATCGTGATGGATTCGCCGATGTTGATATTGACAACAATGGTGTGAATGATCACGATGAAATGTCCGATAGTGAATGGCTGAATCGCTGGCAGGGCGGCATCGACGTTTTGATGGATAAATTACGCGCTAAAGTCGGGCCCAACAAACTGATTATAATCAACAGCGGAACGAAACACACCTGGGGCTGGAGCAAGCAAAATGGCATAATCGTTGAAAAGCGAAGAGGTTTTTTCAATGATAAATTCGATTACGATTGGTTTAATAATATTAAAAAATACGCGGTGCAACCTTACGTCACACTTGAAGATGGCATGCCCTACAATTCGCACCCGAAAAAAGGCTATCCTTCAAAAGACAGTTTTACAGAAATGCGTTTCGGCATTGTGATGGCCATGTTTAACGATCACTACTACAGTTTTCAGGATATTGAAGCCAGTGAGCATTATTGGTCATTTTGGTATGATGAGTTCGATGTTGATCTTGGCCGCCCCACCGGCCCGCCGAGGGAAATCCGCCCGGGTTTGTGGGTGCGGTTTTTTGACAACGGTTGTGCTATTGGATCGTGCAATGGACAATCACAATCAGCATCTGCAAATGATCTTACGCAATTCTCAGAGTATTCAGGACCGTATTTTCGCTTTAAAGGCGGCCAAAATCCCGGATTCAATAATGGCAAACAATTTGATTCAATCGACCTGCATGGAACCAAAATTGACGGGCGTTACTTTGGTGATGGAATTATTTTACTAAAGAAACCATTCATTGTGGTTTCTGATATTATTATCGATAATTCCCCAACAGGCACATCTCCGAGTTCAACGCTGGCAAAGCTCAGCACTGGATTTGAGCAATACAAAGAATGTTATGTTGATGGCTACGTGCTGAGTTGTAAAAGCTGGCTCGATACCTATGAAACTGCAATTTCCTATGGCTCCGGTACAGCTGTTTTCCGGCCCACTATTTCTATATCGGGTTATTATAAAGTTTATGAATGGCACCCACGATTATCCGGGATGGCCTCGAATGTTAAACACCGAGTGCAATCAGCTGATGGCAGCCAGGATTTCACGATTAACCAGCAACAGAATTCAGGGCAATGGAACGAAATCGGCCGATTTAAATTCTCAAACGGCACAAATGGATTTGTTGAAATTCAGACAGATGGCTCCAATGGCGCTGTGGCTGCCGATGCGATAAAATTTGTCTTCGATGATTACGGCGCTGACCGCGATTTTGAGTCGCCAAATCCTCCCGGCAATATCACTATTGAAGTGAAAGGGAATTGATACATAATGTGATTTGTAGTATTCTCAAATGAATTTTACCTTTATTCAATCTGATATATTTGAATAGAACATGTGCAATTCAATTTGAGAATACTTTCAATTGATTTCGAAAAACAAGTAGATATATGTATTTTACCCGGTTAGCTGCTTATTTTTTCTCCTCAAATCCTGGGATTGTGTGTAGATTTAATAAACAGAAATATAATCTTCTCTTCGCTTAGGGTATCTGAATTCCAATTCGAATATTTAGCTGGCGGCGATTCCACTTTCCTGAATACTACCCTACGCAATAATTACATGTTTTTTTACCTGGTTAATTTAAAATTCAGCGTATGAATCAAAAAAGAATGCTGCATATCGATATTTCGAAGAGTGTAGCAATAATCTGGATCGTTTATGGCCATGCAATCGTGCAGCTCAGCGGGACACAGTTTTACACCGATTACCTGGACGCGCAAACAACTTTTATGTTTTCGTTGTTTTCATTTCGCATGCCCCTGCTTTTTATGATCTCCGGCGCATTTCACCGTAAACGGCTTGAGTACAATTTCTCTACTCACAAGGGATATTTGAGCAAGGTTTCGCAGACAATTTTACTGCCATTCTACTCGCTCTCAATTCTATTTTTGTTGATAAATATTGCGATGAGCAAATATCTGAATGCTCCTTCTCTTGGCGATATGGTTTTCTCGTTGCTGCTGCAACAATCGAATGACAATATTTTACCGTCAGGTGTAATGTGGTTTCTGTTCACACTGTTTAGCTGCTCAATTATCACTTATGTCGCCATTCGAATTCTCAAAATTAAACCGACTTACCTGTTGGCATTTGCCTTCGTTTTAAAGATTTCCAGTGGTTATTTGACGGATGCGTACTTTTTATCAATAAATACAACTTCGAGTTTCCTGTTCTTTTTTGTCCTTGGTTATACTTTCGATAAATATGTGATACAAAAGCCAATCTATCAGTGGAAATATCTCTGCCTGTTTTTTGTGAGCTACCTGATTTTATTGACTGTCTATTTTAATATTTCTTCATTCTCCCCGGTATTTGTCGCTGTATTCAATTTTGTCAAATCTTTTGAAATAATGGGTATTTTAGTCACTTTGCTCATCTTTGGCCTTTCCCATCACGCAGCCCATTATTTTGGTGAGACGAGGTGGTTAAAGTTTTTTATTTATTGTGGCACCTCATCCATGTTGATCTATGTTTTCCACATGCCAACATTCACAATCCTGAATAAGATTGCGGATTTTGCCAATGTTAACCCGAACTCGACGAAACTATTATTACTTTTCATCCCGGGAGTCATTTTTCCGTTGATTTATGGTAAAATATTAAGCTACAATAAATTGGCTTATAAATTATTAATTGGCCGCGATCCGCGATAAATTATCACTGCCCAGTTTATGTAGGGAATTTTAGTATAATTGCTGTCCAATCGTAGAATTAATCACTGCACTGAACTTGATTTAATTGGATAATTTCTGCATTTTAAAATTATGCAGATAATTTTATTATTGATATACCAAGTAATTTTTAAAACTATCCCGGCAGGATAAATGGTCGCATGGGCTTGAAAAGTTTCAAATGCGCTCCCGAACCCAGTTAAAATATTTTCGTATTATAAATTTTGAATCACCCTCACAGAATATTTTCGTTATAAACAGTATTTTTTGTTTTATATTGTCAGGCTGTCAAACTGATTTTAAAGATTTGCAATAGCCGAAAAAGATTACACGCGGAGTCTCGATGAATATTTTAGGAATTTCTGCTTATTATCATGATTCAGCTGCATGCCTGATTCAGGATGGAAAAATTAGTGCCGCTGCGCAGGAAGAGCGATTTACCCGAAAAAAACATGATCATAATTTTCCCATAAAAGCTATAGACTATTGCCTTGACGCGGCTGGAATTAAAGGTGAGAACCTGGATTATGTCGCCTTTTATGATAAGCCATTTTTAAAATTTGAGCGCCTTCTCGAAACATACTTGCAGTTTGCACCAGTCGGCATCAATTCATTCATAAAAGCCATGCCATTGTGGATTAAGCAAAAATTATGGATGAAAGATGATATCAAAGAGCGGCTCAATTTTAATGGGCCAGTGCTTTTCCCGGAGCACCACGAGTCGCACGCAGCATCCGCATTTTATGCCTCACCTTTTGAAAAAGCCGCATTTCTCACAGTTGACGGGGTCGGGGAGTGGGCAACGACGAGTTACGGCGTTGGTAAGGGCAACAAGCTTGAAATGATTGCCGACGTTCAATTTCCACACTCACTCGGTCTTTTGTACTCTGCATTTACTTATTATACCGGGTTCAAAGTCAATTCCGGTGAGTACAAAGTGATGGGATTGGCGCCTTATGGCGAGCCAAAATATGTGGATCTCATAAAAGATCATCTCATCGAGATTAAAGATGACGGCTCGTTCAAAATGAATATGGCCTATTTTAATTATTGCGTCGGGCTCACGATGACCAGCAAGAAATTCCACAAACTTTTCGGTGCGCCCCATCGGAAGCCGGAATCCCGGTTGACGCAGCGCGAGATGGATTTGGCGCGCTCAGTGCAGGATGTCGTGGAAGAAGTTATTCTTAAAATGGGGCGCCACATTCGCAAAAATACCGGCATGAAAAATCTGTGTATGGCCGGCGGTGTCGCACTCAATTGCGTTGCTAATGGAAAATTACTGCGGGAAAATGTTTTTGATGAAATCTGGATTCAGCCGGCGGCAGGAGATGCGGGCGGGGCTTTGGGAGCTGCCTTATCAGTTTGGTATCAATATTTGGGCAATGTACGCACCGTCGAAAAATCAGCGGATAGCATGCAGGGGGCGTACCTTGGACCCGAGTTCAAAAATGGTGAAATCGATTCTTTCCTTAAAAAGAATGATATTTCCTATAAAAAATTGGAATCATCGGAAGTGAGCAAAGTCGTTGCCGAGCTCATCTCAAATGAAAATGTTGTTGGCTGGTTTCAAGGCCGGATGGAATTCGGACCACGTGCGCTCGGCGGCCGTTCAATTTTAGGCGATGCCCGATCCACGAAAATGCAGGAAACGATGAATTTGAAAATAAAATTTCGTGAGAGTTTCCGCCCCTTTGCTCCCTCCGTACGCGCTGAAAATGTTTCCGAGTATTTCGAACTCGACCGTCCCAGCCCATACATGCTGCTCGTTGCAGATGTTCATCGCGACAGACAGAAAAAAATGACTGCGGAAGAAATAAACAAATTTGGCCTGGACAAGCTAAAAATTGTCCGCTCGGATATCCCGGCGATCACGCACGTGGATTATTCAGCTCGCGTCCAGACGGTGCACAAAGAAACCAATCCACTTTATCATGAATTGCTTTCCGAATTTGAAAAAAAATACGGCTGCGCCACGGTGATTAATACCTCGTTCAACGTGCGCGGGGAGCCCATCGTCTGTACACCGGAAGATGCGTACCGCTGTTTTATGCGCACAAACATGGATTATTTGGTATTGGAAAATTATCTTTTGGATAAAAGAGATCAAAAAGCCCTGGCAAATGACAGTGACTGGAAAACTGAATTTGAACTGGATTAAAGGTGTTTTATGCTGATTCAAGAAATTAAAAATATAAATAGTGATAAAAAACAAGTCAGGCAATTTGGCCTGTCCGTGGGCGGAGTGCTCGTGGTAGTTGCAGCAATTTTATTCTGGTACGCCAATACTAATTGGATTTATTTAGCAGGAGCAGGAATGTTTTTAATCGTTGCCGGCCTGCTTTTTCCTGTTGTTTTAAAACCGCTGCAAATTCTCTGGATGACATTCGCAGTGATTATGGGTTGGCTGATGACCCGTATTATTTTAGGTGTGTTGTTTTACCTCATTTTAACCACGATTGGCTGGATAGCGAAGCTGACCGGAAAACAATTTTTAGAGCTAAAATGGGATCGGACTCAGCATACGTATTGGAATTATCGAGAGAATCGGGATTTTGATAAAACTACCTATGAAAAACAATTTTAACGGGATAAAAGATGAGTAAAGTAGCCATAATTGGCGAGTTTTGGGCTTTTCTGAAAGAACGAAAAAAATGGTGGTTGATGCCGGTGGTTGTATTTCTGGTTCTGCTGGGTGCCATACTCGTCCTGTCGGAAGGATCTGCCCTGGCTCCATTTGTTTATACATTGTTTTAAGAGACGGAATCGTTTTCTGTCATCCGTCTGTTATTCTTGGATGTCGAGAAATGCGGGAAATTTATGGGTAAAAAGCAGTTTGTCTTCTGGTTGATTTTTATTGGCGTTTTTTTATTGCTTACGGACACGTTACTCTATTTTGGGCTGTCAGTAATCAGCAAAAAAAAGAATATTTTTTATGCCCAAACCCAGGTGGATTCTGGTAAAATTTCGAACTGGCTGGACCATAATTTTGATCCAAAACTTGGCTGGAAAATACATCAGGCCAACGCCAATAATCTGGGTACGAGACGAAATTCTGATTATGAGACGAAGCCGGTTTATGACATAAAAACTTTTGGCGATTCATTCACCATGGGGGCCGAGGTGAGCGCTGAAAATACCTACCAGGCATTTGTTGAGGAAATGACCGGCTGGGATTGTTTAAATTACGGTGTCGGCGCTTACGGGACAGATCAGGCTTATTTGAGCTACAAAAACACAACTGTAAAATCAAAATATACAGTTCTGGGGATTTTATCTGAAAATATTGGCCGCGTCGTTTCGGTTTACCCGGCGTGGTATATGCGCGAGTGGTTTCCGCCCAAACCCCGGTTTATAGAAAACGGCGACTCATTTAAATTGCTTGCTTCCTCGATCAATGAAAAAGAAAAAGCCACGCTTTTGCTCGATGAAAATTTTGTTGCGTCACTGAAAGATACAGATTACTGGCCGGATTATTACGAAAACCAGCTTGGCGCCCCGGCAAAACTGCAGTGGCCGGCACTTTACACGCTTTTCGGGCACATGCCATTTTTTCTGTCACGGGCGAAAATTGTTCTTGCAAACAAGTTGAATCCATCGCTGCAAAGCGAAGTTGAAAAATACAAATATACGCATTTGTACAAACCCGGCTCCGAAGCACTGCAGATCTTGAAATTCATTACTGACGAGTTCGTTCGCACTGCAAAAGCCCGTGGCGAAATACCAATTGTTTTGCTTTTTTCAGATCAGTTTTCTATTGATATCTACAAAAAATATGGTTTCAAAACTTATGGCACCCTGGTTGCCCATTTGGAACAAAAAAATATTCGATTTGTCGATCTCGGAGAAGTTTTTGCGAAAGACGACTATGGGCACTATTTTCTCTACTACAACAGCCATTATTCGCCTGCAGGAAATAAAAAAGTGGCGCGAACGCTCGTCGACTTTATTCGCCATCTTGAAAAAAAGGAACAAACAAAATCTTAATTTTTTAGATTTCAATAAGTGTAAATAAGACTTCACTTCTCGCCTATCCTCAAACTAAAAGTCATAAAATTTACCACACCATTCTATTCTTCGAATTTAATTACCAGAATATAATCCCCGACTTAAAAGCGATACCTGACGTTTTTGATAAATATTTAATTTTAACAGGCTTGTGATCCGATAATTGGGATGAATAGATTTCGATTAAATCGTGTAGAATTCTAAAAAAATATTCAGATTTTCTTCACTTGAATGGCAGAATTTGTACAAATCAGATTCAAGTAAAATTTAGACAAGAATTATAGCATTTTGAGGCTTATGTGAAAGTTTTAATGATCGACAAGTATTATTTTATTAAAGGTGGTGCAGAACGTTATTATTTTGAACTTTCAAAAGTCTTGCAAAACCATGGGCATGAAGTCATTCCATTTTCGATGCAGCATCCGGAGAATTTTGAAACTGAATATGCGGACTATTTTGTACCGAATATCGAATTTAATGGGATGTCAAGCGTTCAAAAACTACGGCACATGCCGGAAATTCTTGGCCGTGTCGTTTATTCACGCGCTGCAAAAGAGGCTGTGACGCGATTAATTGAAGCCACAAAGCCAGATATCGCCCATCTCCACATGATTGACCACCAGCTTTCGCCCTCAATTCTGCACGCTTTCCGTGATGCCGGGATCCCGGTTATTCAAACGTGCCACCAATATAAACTCGTATGTCCGAGCTACCGGCTTTTTGTGATGCACAGCAATGAGGTCTGCGAACGCTGTATTAGCGGCAATTATTATCATGCTTTCGCACAAAAATGCCTGAAAGAATCCCGTGCTGCGAGCGCTATTGTGATGCTGGAAAGTTACGTTCATAAGTGGATGAAAATATACGAACATATCGACCTGTTTCATGTGCCGAGTCAATTTTTGGGTGATAAATTAATTGAAGGTGGATTTCCGAAAGAGAAAATCTGGCACAATTTCTATACGATTAACCTCGACGATTATCCTTTTCATCCGGAATATGAAGATTACTGCCTTTATTTTGGCCGCTTGTCCGAGGAGAAAGGCATTCAGACATTGCTTGAAGCAATGAAGAATCTCAAAAATGTCAAATTGCTCATTGCCGGTGATGGGCCTTACCGGCCGCATTTGGAGAAAATGAAATCCGAACTTGGACTGGGAAACGTCACCTTTCTCGGAAACAAAGGCGGGCAGGAACTTGTCGAGCTGGTTCAAAAATCCCGGTTTATCGTTGTTCCTTCGGAATGGTATGATAATTCGCCGTTGGTCATTTACGAAGCATTTTCCATGGGAAAACCAGCCATTGTGAGCACAATGGGCGGGATGCCGGAACTGGTCGACGAAGGCATTAACGGCTTTCATTTCACTGCCGGGGATGCCGGTGAGCTGACGGAGAAGATAAATACCTTGTGGAGCGATGAAAATTTGGCGAAAAAATTTAGCGTCAATGCCCGCAAAAAAGCGGACAATGAATTCAGCCCCGACGCTCACTACAAAAACATGATTCAAGTATATCAGAAACTTATTGGAAATAAATAACATAGATGAATAATAATAAACGAATTCTAATCACCGGCGGCGCCGGATTTATCGGATCCCACTTAGCGGATAAATTGCTTGAAAATGGCTACTCTGTTTCCGTGATAGATGATTTATCCACCGGTTCAATACAAAATTTACAGCAGGCATCTCCATCGCCATATTTTCAATTTATTGAAGGCGATGTCGGAGACTACGAGCAGGTTTTTGAGCTTATAAATGAAGCTGACGTTGTGTTTCACCTGGCGGCTGCGGTTGGTGTCGATTACATATTAAAGAATCGCGTCGAGAGCATCGAGCGTTGCCTGCAGGGCACGAAAACGGTTCTCGAAATTGCAAGCCGGTTGCAAAAGAAAGTCATTTTCACTAGTACCTCCGAAGTTTATGGGCAAAATAATCAACTGCCCTTTGTTGAAACCGGCCAGTTAGTTATCGGTTCGCCCCAGACATTTCGCTGGAGCTACGCCTGTGCCAAAGCCATGGATGAATTTATGGCGCTGGCTTACTATAAAGAGCAGGGGCTCGATGTCGTTATCACACGTTTGTTTAATACAGTTGGACCGCGGCAATCAGCCAAATACGGCATGGTTTTACCTCGTTTTTTGCACCAGGCATCCAAAAATGAACCGCTGACGGTTTTTGGCGATGGCAGTCAGACACGCTGTTTTTGTGATATCGATGATGTTACCCGGGCTCTGATGGCGCTGATCAATTGCACTGCGGCGGTTGGAGAAATCGTAAATATTGGTTCAGCAGAAGAAGTTACCATCGATGAATTGGCGCAACGAATAATCATTCAATCGGGCAGTCTTTCGGATATAGAAAATATTCCGGTGCATGAGGCCCGTGGCGAAGGATTTGATGATATGCAACGACGGGTTCCGGACTTGCAGAAAATAAAAAATTTGATCGGGTGGCAACCGCAACACAATCTTGCCTCAATTATTGAAAATTTAGTGCGAAAAATCGGCGTTGCAGAAAATGAAGTCCGATTGCCCGAAGCAATTAAACTGGTAAAGTAAAATCTTAAGTTGTGAATTAAAATAGAATAAATTTCAAAGGAATTGGTATGTCAGAAAAAATTCGTGTCCTGCAGGTTGTCGATGGTTTTCGTATGGGCGGTGCTGAAAATAAATTGTGGGAACTGGTTGAGCACCTCGACACGAATCAATTTGAATCATTTGTGGCGAACGTCGGACCTTCGGGCCCGCTGGCTGACAAATTTAAATCCATCAATGTGCCGGTATTCGATTGCAGCAGAAAACACCGGTTTGATGTAGCCCCAATTTTTAAACTTAAAAAAATTATGCGTGAATATAAAATTGATGTTGTGCAAAACACCCTGTTTTGGGCTGATATGGTTGGTTCAATCGCCGCCCGCCTGGCAAAGGTACCAGTTGTCATTTCCTGGGAAACGGTGACCCATGAGGGAAATCCGTATCACGCGCAATTACAAAGGCGGTTTGGCTACCAGATTGCGATGAAATATACTGATTGTGTCGCCGCAGTTTCCCACGAAATAAAACAGAGTTTGCAGACGCGGCGAAATTTACCCGCAGAAATGATCGAGGTTATTCACTACGGCGTTGATCTGGAAAAATTCTCGCCAAATGGCACGACCGGTGAAAAACGAAAAGAACTCGGTTTTTCAGAAAACGATGTGGCCATCGTCATCGTAGCGCGGCTGGAAAAAGTAAAAGGACATCGTTATTTTGTCGAGGCGTTTGCAAAAGTAGCCGCCAAATACCCGCACGCCTCGGTGATATTTGTTGGCGATGGGGCCGAACGGACTATGCTCGAAAAAATGGTGAGTGAGGCCAATTTAGAATCCCAAATCCGTTTTATGGGCATCCGGCGGGATGTGCCGCAGGTATTGAATGCTGTTGATTTTTTCGTATTGCCATCCATTGCAGGTGAAGGCCTGCCCAATGTGGTTCTCGAAGCCATGGCGTGCAGAAAACCCGTTGTCGCCGCCGATGTTGGCGGCACGGCTGAAGCAGTCAACGATGGAAAGAATGGCTTTATTTTCCCGCCAAAAAATATTGAAAAAATGGCCGCTGCCCTGGAACGGCTCATTTCCGACCGGCACCTGTTAAACGAATTCAGCGCTAACTCACGCCAAATTGCCGAAACCGATTTCTCGCTGGGAAAAGAAGTTAATGCATTTCAGCAACTTTACTTGAAACTTCTTGCACAAAAGAAAAAATAATTTACAATTGAAAACATGGTTAAGGAATCTCGTTCAAATCATCATACCGGATGTCTGGTCGGAAAGTGATTAACTCTGCTTAAGTATAGAGCGAAAGCGTCCCGCTGAGCGCTCATTGGTTTCAGCGAGGACGCTTTCGGCCTATAAATTGGAGTTTTTCCGGCCAGACGCATGGGAACGAGAAATCTTGTATATTATCAACTTTCTATTTAAAGATTTTTCTGCATGAGTAAACTACAGCGATTGTTTAAAAATACGCTCGTTTTGATGCTGGCAAACGTCCTGCAGCCGGTGATGGCATTTTACCTCATCGTTGTCATCAGTGATTTGATGGGCGCGGAAGGCCTGGGCGAATACAATACTATTTTTAATTACCTGCTCATTTTTCAGGTTAGCGCTGCATTTGGTTTGCGAAATTTGCTGACGCGAGATTTGGCGCAAAACAAAGAAAATACAGCGAAGTATCTTGTAAATGGCAGCTTGATCGCATTGGTTTCTTCCTGCGCCAGTGCCGGATTTATGGGATTAAGCGCCTGGCTCATCAGCGATGATTCTGTAATCATCACGGGCACTTATATCGCTTCCCTGTCCTTGATAGCCACAGGTGTCGGGGATGTTTACGAAGGTGCAATTCGCGGCTATGAGCACATCACGCAAATTGGCTACGCCTGGATTGTTGAAAATTTTGCCCGGGTGATCATCTGTTTGTGGCTCATTTTTAATGGGTACGGCATCATCGCGCTGGTTTGGACTTATGTCGCGTTGCGATTTTTAAAAGTTTTTTACTACGGCTGGTACGTCAACCGGAATATCGAGCGATTAATTCAAAAATTAGAGTGGGCATTTGTCTGGCAGCTCGTGGGTAAAACCAAGGTTTTTGCGTTGACTGTTTTCGCTGTCACGATTTATTGGCGGGCCGATATCATCATGCTCGAAGCTATTATGACGGAAAGAGAAGCCGGATTTTACTCCGCAGCCTACCGTTTTCTTGCCATCGCCATAATTCTTGTCGATAGTTTTGTGAATTCCCTTTTTCCGGTACTGGCCAATTTACACGTGGAGGAGGAAGACAATTTCCAGATTGCCTGCCGCAAATCGTTGCGTTTGCTGGTCACGGCAGTCACACCGGTAGCACTTTTGGCCTCGCTTTACGCCCGCGAAGTTATTCTCTTCGTTTTTCCGCAAGAATTTGAAATTTCGATTCCGGTGTTGCAGTTGATAATCTGGACGATCGTCCCGTATTCGATTTCGCAGATTTTTGCTTACGCGCTGGTTGCCGCCAAAAAACAGCATATTGATTTGCTCGTCAACGTGCTGGCGATGCTGGCGAATGTTATATTAAATTGGTTCTTCATCCCCCGCTGGGGTGTCATGGGCGCAACCATGGCGACATTTATTTCGATTTTTATCTATGTTGGCATTCAATTCCCATTTGTTTATCAAAAAACGATTGTATTTCCGACCAATGAATTATTCAGCCGGTTTCATAAAATTGCCCTGCCGCTTCTGGTTATTCTGCTCATATATTTTACCACGCCGGGTTATTCGTGGCTGGTAATTACCCCACTCGCTTTTATTCTCTATCTAATTGCATTATTTGTATTTGGCGGCATCAACAAAGGCGATCGTGCGCTTTTGAAAAGGTTGATGAAACGCTAATCCCACGCATAGAACTCACACGATGTTATTAAAAGCTTTAAGACAATTAACTCTTGGCCATCCAGATAACTCCGCAAGGATAACTTATTATTTAATAAAGCCAAACTACGAATCACTCGAATTTACACGAATTTTTTTTTGGAGTAAACGAGCCAGAATTTCTAATAATTTTATTGATTGTGACCTTAGCTCCGCTGTGCTTAATCTAATTGCAAAATTTTTAATGTGTTGTGCATTTTCTTTTTGCTTCGCCGGCCGCTGGCTTTGCTTGATCAAAAAAGAAACAAAAAGCTGAAAGCCGGCGAAGCAAAATCAAGGCTGACGAAAAATCGGCTAAACTTTTTGAGAATTTCCTAAATCATTTTGCTTCGCCGACTTTCAGTTTAAACTCGCTGCGCTCAAACAAAAAATGATTCTTAACGGAAATTCTCAAAAAGTTCTTAACGCCATTTTTCGAAGGCCGTTTAAGAAAAAGCCCGCGGAGCTAAAGGCATAATCAATAATTTTATTCTTAAAATTTGTGTAATTAGCGGACAATTATCTATTAATCATAGTTTTAAGTTTGCTGACTTAATTGGATAACCCGACAATTAACTGCTTTCCTTTTGTGGATTTATGAGTCCGTTGAATTGTGATAATTCCCCGGTTGATTTTCCTTCATAAAATGACAGGTTTTCATTCGATCCATTGAAATCAAATTCAGATTTTTGATCCATAATTTCTGAGCACAAATTACCCTCTGCATTAATTTGGAACAGTGTCTGAAGGGAACACAAATTTAGTGTTCTTTCATGAGACAGTGTTATGTCTGGTGTACGGCTGCAATCGGCTGTTTTGAGCTTGAATTGTGAAGAAAATGCCACTGGCATAAAGTTTGTTAACGATGCGGTAGGAATAAAACGATAACTAACATATAAACTAAAAAATAATTGCTACAAGGCGTGGAAAAGGATTCCTGCCTTCGCTCTTGATAGACGAATCAAGGAGAGACCGAATGTTTACAAAAGTAAGCCGTGCAATGAGAAAAACACAACGCATCCTCGGAATTACACTTCTCTTTTTTGGATTAGGAAGTGCGGCCACTGTTTATGGGCAAACTACGGATGATTTTAACCGGGCGAACTCAACTGACCTTGGCCCCAACTGGACGCAGGGAACCGGGTTCGAAATTAAAAATAACCAGCTTGTTATGCCTGATACATCTTCGTCGTATGACGGATTCGATGATTTTTGGGCGGTACATACGCAAGGTATCGATCCCAATTCAGTAAAATTTACTTTTGGCGCAGACTCCGACGAGTTAGGCCGGCAATATTCCGGTTTGCTCGTTTTGGTTGAAATGGACGCACAAAACAAGCCAAACGGATACTTGATTTTTCGACCTAAGAGTGGTTCAACTTACAGATTAAAGCTTTTTGAAGTCCAGGCAGGTGTTGTTGTCGGCGGTAATATTCAAGACGTTCCTTCAAAAACGAATACAGCAACAGTTGCCGGTGATGCATTTCAGGTCGCTTTTTATAAAACAGGCTCAACTCGCACATTCAATGTTTACCGCAATGGCACCCATGAAGGAACATTGGTTGATACACAGGGCCTGCAGGGTGGTGCGGGAGCTACAAAAGCTGGTGTCATGATCAATAATAACACCAATAATGCCGTCGATGATTTTTTTATGGAAACAGAGATTGATAATACGCCGCCCGCAGCAATTACTCTTGCTGCAGGGAATCCAACGACATCCTCGATCGATTTGAGCTGGACATCCGTTGGTGATGACGGTACAGTCGGCCAGGCAATCAGTTATGATATTCGTTATTCAACGACCGCAATAACTGCTTTAAGTTTTGATGGTGAGCAACAAATCGGTGGGCCGGTTCCAAAATCTGCTGGAGCCGGTGAAAATTTAACGGTAAATGGTTTAACTGCTGAAACCACCTACTTTTTTGCCATCAAAGCGATTGATGAGTTTGGCAATGCCGGTGCTATTTCAAACGTTCCGTCCACGGCTACAACAGCAGATGGCGGTGGCGGCGGCGGAGGTGGCGGTGGCTATGTACCGACATCGCTGGTCACCCAAAAAGATGATTTTGAACGTGCCGGACCAAATTTAGGAGCCAATTGGAGTGCCGATGCAACATTGAATATCGTGGGAGGCACCGTCCAAACTACGACATCTGCTCCGGATGCATTTGATTATGGCGCCGTTTTTACTAAAGTTAAAAAGCCGTATGAGATTTCATTTAAATGGGGCGCAAATGCCGATGCGAATTTGCTGCAATACAGCGGTTTATTTATCGCTAAAAGCGCCACGGATCTGGCCAATGGATATTTGGTGCAGCGCCGAGTTGGGTCGCCCTCAAAAACTGTTTTGTATGAAGTTACTAGTGGAGTGCCTGGGACTGAACTCGGCTCCGGTGATTCTCAAAGTACGGATCCAACACCGGGTTCAGAGTTGAAGGTAGCACTGACTTTTGGTGATTTGGGTGAATTGAATATTACAGTAACTGTTGATGGCACCTTTGATCGTGAATTTCAAGTTGCCAGCCCCGGTTTTAATCAGGATTCAGATTGGTGGGGCGGATTTATTCTCAACAACAATGTCGGTGGTACGGGAAATGAGCTGGATGAATTCAGTGTCGCAGTTGAACCGACCGGGCCGACGGATTTGAACCTCGTCTCTGGCAATAATCAGGAAGCGCCTGTGAGCACGGCTTTCCCACAGCCGGTAGTCCTGGAATTGTTGGATTCGAATGGTGAAGCTGTCGTTGGCGAAGAAATCGAATTTATTGTTGATCCGGCCAATGCGGTGACTTTCGATAAAACCGGTGACGGCAACATTCGCAAAGAAGCCGAGAATGGCATTATTGACGGTGCGGCAGGAATTGCTGATTATATGCTGGTCAAATCCGACCCCAATGCTTCTGGTGGCAAATACGTCACTTACGATGTTGCTGCGGGCAGCCCCGGGCCCGATGGCTGGGTACAAATCAATTTCAATATTCCGGAAACAGCAACTTATTATATCTGGATGCGCTATCTCGGCAGCCAGAACAGTGTAGGAAGTTACAGTTACAAAATTGAGCTTGATGAGGACGGGGATCAATTCCTTTATGAATTGGGTTTTGCCTCCAACTGGCGTTGGGTTAAAATTTTAAAGAACGGTGGAACATTTACACCCACACTCGATGCCGGCAGCCACAATATTCGTTTTCACGCATGGCACGACCAGACGTGGCTCGATAAAATTTTAATTACCAAAGATCCAAACTATACTCCTCAGGATGAAGAGCCATCGCAAGGCTACGTAACCAATACGGCGGGGCGTGTTTCGGCTGGGATTACAGCTGGCGACACCCCCGGCCCGGTAACATTGACAGCCCAATATGGCGAATTATCAACGCCAGTCAGTCTTACAATAACGGCCGACGACGCAGCGACGATTTCCAGATTAAATGTTAGCAGCATCGTAGACGGTCCTGCGGGTACAAAAGACACCCTGGCTGTTCGCATCGACGATGATAAAGGAAATCCGGTCGCGGGTTATAAAGTGCAGTTCGTGGTGACGCAGGGTGGTGGGTATTTAAATACTGCAGATCCGGTTATTTCCGATGTTAATGGTGTGGCCGAAGTCATTCTTACTTATGGCGCTCAAGCCGGCTTAAATATTGTTGAAGCATTTGCCGCAGGTCTGGCAGGCTCTCCGGCTACATTTGTCCCTAAAACGACTTCTGGTTTAGCGAGCCGGCTTGAATTGATCAGTGGCAATAATCAATCGGCAACCGCAGGCGAAGCGCTGAACGACAATATTGTTGTACGAGTGCAAGATCAAACCGGTGCAGGTGTGAAGGATTATCCCCTCTCTTTCGTAACAATTGGTGATGGCGGAACAACCAATAAAAATCATTTAATAATGAATAGTGATCTTGAGGGTGAATATGTAACTAAAACCGATGATTTTGGGGATGTCGGTGATGTGGCTCCAGGTTGGAATTCGTGGAGAGAAACGGATGCGGCAATGACGCATAGCAAGGTCGCTGGTTATCTCAGCCAATCCGCCCAAAGAATAAATGTGACGGGCATGAACGGCGCTTCGATTTCCCAGAGTCTCACGAATTTGCCTGCAACCGACCAACGGCTGGCTTTGAGCTTTTATTATAAAATAACGGGCACAACCAACCCTGCGATCAATATTGAATTGCGCAAAAATAGTGATGACAAGATGGAAGAGCTGACGCTACCACCTATTGCAGGCGGCTGGAAGCACTTCGTCCATTATTTTACTTATGATGCCGTTAATTATGACGTCCTGTCATTGCATCTAATTGTTAATAAAGATATTATTGTGGATTTAGATCAAATCCGCATCGAACATGTGTCCGACGCAAATGGTGAGCTGGATGCGATCTGGACTCTCGGAAATCCGGCCGGCACACAGAATATTAAAGCGGAAGCATTTAAAGCAGGCTCCCCGCTTTTTGGTTCTCCAAAAACTTTTACTGCAACGGCCGAGGCTGGTGATCCATTTGCCGTGCGCATTACGAAAGGCGCAGATCCCAAGCAGTCTGGTGCGGTAAACACGGCATTACCAATTCCATTTGAAGTACAGGTGACAGATAAAACAGGCAATGGCATTGCGAACCATCCGGTAGAATTTCACAATATTCAAGGTGGTGGATTGCTTGACGGTAGTGCGGTATCACCTAAAATTATACTCACAGATGCGAGTGGATTTGCAGCTGTGACTCTTACTTTGGGGCCAAACGCAAATACAGAAAATATTGTACAAATATTTTCCTATCTAAATAGTGCAACTCTTGATGGTTCCGGGGAGCTGTTTTATGCCAGCACGGCGGAGCCGAGTATGTTTTCCGTTGTTTCACCTGAAAATCAGCAAGGTTCTGCAGGATTACCCCTGCCTGACCCGATCGAAATTCTGGTTCAGGATGTCGGCGCTACACCTATTTCAGGCTATCCAGTGCAATTTCGGGTTGTTGAGGGTGGCGGTAATTTCAATGGTGAAACCCTGATTGAAGTGCCCACTGGCGCGAATGGAAGGGCCGTTGTTTCACTCACTTTAGGCAACGAACCCGGTGCATTAAACTCCGTTGAAGCCTCCGTGGGATTTAGCCAAACTTCAAAACAGATTAATGCGACAGCAGCCGATTTGAAACAAATTATGCTACTCGATGGCAATAACCAGATTGGTACCGTCGGTTCCGAGCTTGGCCAGCCATTAAAAGTGCGTGTAATTGATATGTTGAATAATGGAATTCCCAATTGGCTAGCAGAATTTAGTGTCACCAATGGTGGCGGCCATTTGGGGAATAACGATACGCAAAAACAAATTTATACAGATAACAATGGTGTCGCTCAGGTTAATTTCTTTTTAGGCCCGATTGCGGGAACAGGCAATAATACCGTCGATGCATTTACGGATTACAAGGGCCAGCCGCTCAGTGGATCACCGATTACTTTTTCAGCATCAGCGAAAGCAGGCGCACCGAAACGCATCGAAATTGTCGGTGGAAACAACCAGAAAGGTGTGGTTGGCAATCCGCTGGCGGAACCCCTGCAAGTAAAAATAACCGATGACGCCGGCAACGGAATTGTAAATCACAGCGTTGTTTTCACAGTGAAATTGGGTGGTGGCAAGCTTCAGGGTGCGACGACCCGTACAGTCAAAACGGACATAAATGGGATTGCAAGCGCTTCGTTTAGCGTTGGTTCAACAGCCGGTGTTGATAATAATAAAGTCGAGGCCAGTGCGAAAAATGGAACAACGCCACTTGAAAATTCCCCTGTCACCTTCATCGCGAGTGGTACGGCGAACAGTGCCTATAGCCTGGCATACATTGGCGGGAATAATCAAGTCGGTTCAGCTGGTCAAATTCTCGATGACTCGCTTGTCGTTGTTGTCAAAGATAGGCAAGGAAATCCGGTGGGACAGCACCCTGTTGAATTTAAAGTTATAAAAGGTGGCGGGAAACTCAACGGGACCACGGATACCACATTTGTCGACATCACAGATGCTCAGGGCAGAGCGACGACATCGTGGTATCTCGGTGGAGCGCTCGGCAATTTAGCACAGGAACTACAAGCAACCTCAACAGATGGGCAAGATTTACTACTCAATGCTCCCATCGTTTTTAAGGCGACTGCAAAAGCCGGCTTACCGGATTCTCTGGTCTCCTACATTGATGCAATAACCCCTGTTATGGCCGATGGTCAAACCAAATCTGAAATAGTTATCCATTTACGGGATAAATTTGATAATCCTTATTCCGGTGGTTATGTTACGATTCAGGTTTCCGGGGAAGGAAATAATATCGAACAGCCTGTTACAGCCTCTGATGCGGAAGGTGTCGTTAAAGCCTACGTTTCCTCACGTGTTGCAGGAATTAAGACTGTGACGGCTATCGAGTTGACGAGCGGTGTGCATATTTCAAGTGGCACAATAATTCAATTTTTGGCTCAGGCTGCCTCAAAAATTTCTCTCCATTCCGGCAATGGTCAGGAAAGAAATTTGGGTACGGTGCTGGAAAATCCTTTTGTTGTAAAAGTTACCGATGTAAACGATAATCCCATTTTTAATCATGCAATCAATTTTAAGATCGAAGCGGGAACCGGATATATTTTAGAGCAGCAACCGGTTCGAACAGATTCCAGTGGATTGGCGAATGTATCATTTGTGCTCGGGCAAAGTGGCTCAAACAACACCGTTCGTGCCTATGCTGACGGCTTGAGTGGTTCACCAATTTCATTCAGCGCCACCGGCCATTCCAACGCCGGTACCATTGTTATCCCGGGTCCGGGTGACGATCAAAGCGCCGCTGCTGGTGAGCTTTTGCCGGAAGCCCCGGGCTTGAAAGTGCTCGATGCCAGCGGTAATCCGGTATTTGGCCATTTGGTGACATACGAAGTAACTTATGGTGGTGGTTCAATTAATGGACAACCCACCGCACAAATTCGCACCGATGCATTTGGTTTGGCGCGCGTTAATTGGCGCCTGGGGCCAAATGTTGGGCCAAATATAATGCAAGCCATCGCCTCAGGAATTTCAATAACAACAACATTTCAAGCCTATGGTACCAGTGGGACTGCTTATGCAATAAAAGCTTTGTCCGCGTTGACACAGGTTGGCTCCGTTAACCAAAAATTAGGTGGTGGCCTGTCTGTTCGGGTGACGGATAAATTCGATAATCCGGTTTCTGGCGTAATTATAAGTTATTCACTGGTAAAAGGCACAGGTGTTCTCTCCGATGTACAGAAAGTCTCCAATGAAGAAGGCTTCGCAAATGTTGATTTTACATTCGGTGCGGATGCTGGTGAACGGCAGATTCGTGTTTCGGGAAATGGATTGGTCAATTCACCGGTTACTTTCAATTTGACAGCAGCCGCTTCTGCGGCTACCTCCATGAGTTTGGTGGATGGAAACCAGCAGAAGGGAACAGTGAATAAATTTCTCTCTTATCCGCAACGTGTTTTAGTGACGGATATCAACAACAACCCGGTAGCAAATACTACAGTCTCTTTTATAATTACCCAGGGTGGCGGAAGTATGAAAGCCTCTCAAGTAACAACGGATGAGCGTGGTTATGCGGCAGCATTCTGGAAACTGGGCTCTGTGGTTGGGCAAAATGGTGTGAAAGCTATTCTCGATGCCAAGAGCTCGGAAACGGTTAATTTCACCGCACAGAGTGAGACAAACAATTTCCCGGCATTCGTGGAAATTCCATCGAAAGTCCTTAATGAAGGCAGCTCGATCACCTTCACTGTGGCTGCTTCCGATGCCGATGGCGATCCCATCACGCTGAGTGCAAAAAATAAACCGGCCGGCGCTATTTTTAACGTCAACGGCAACCGGCGTTTTGAATGGACGACAACAAGCGATGATGCTGGATTCCACGATGTGATTTTTGTGGCGAATGACGGCAAAGGCGGCGTTTCAGAATACCTCGTAACAATTAAGGTAAATAACACCAACCGCGCTCCAATTATCTCCAGTTCCCAGCCATCTGAAAGCGCGGTATTCGTTGGAAATCGACCTGAATTTGAGTTCAGTGTTTCAGCTGTTGACGCCGATGGTGACCAACTTTCCTATTTGTGGTACCTCGACGGCAAACACGTGGCTTCAACCAGTGTTTATGTTTATAAACAAGGTTCAGGCAAGTTGCACACTATCGAAGTACGCGTTACCGATGGCAAACTTGAAGCAACTCGGCGTTGGGATGTAACAAATGCTGTCCAATTGGTCAATTTTTCAGCTTCGGCCCTCGCTGCCAGTGGAGTAACGCTGCATTGGGTAACTGCCAATGAAATTGATAATTTTGGTTATAACATTTTACGCAGCATTCGACGCGATGATGGGTATGTGCCAATCAATGCAGAACTCATAAAACCGGATGGCTCTGGCAACTACAGTTTTGTGGATGTAACGGCTGTGGCTGGTGAACGCTACTATTATAAACTCGAGGATGTTTCCTATTCCGGCGCCAAAGAAGTGCATGGACCCGTCGTTGTGATTATGGATGTTCCGCAATCTTTTTCACTGAGTCAGAATTATCCAAATCCGTTTAATCCATCGACGAATATCCGATTTCAGCTCCCTGAAAATACCGATGTCATGTTGAAAATATTCAACACGTTGGGACAGGAAGTCAAAACGTTGGTCAACCGGCAGATGAGCCCGGGAATGCATACAGTACTTTGGGATGGCCGTGGAAATAGCGGAACGCTTGTTCCTTCGGGCGTCTATTATTATCAAATCAGGGCAGGCCAATTCCATGAATCCCGCAAAATGCTATTACTCAAATAATATTTGATTCGTCATCAAATAATAGCCGTAGCAGCCAGCGCTGTTGCGGCTTTTTTTTTGTAGTTCGGCCACCTTTACTTGCTTTCCACCATAAAGTTGAATATTATTTAGGGTGTTCAATTTAACATTTCTTTCAATTTTCCGTCCTAAAAGTTGCAGGTTGAATTTAATAGAACCCGTTGTGTAAAAGGAAATATTTTCACAAATTATCTTTCTGATCAGCCTCATTTGTCACCCTGGTTTGCGTTTTTTGCAAAACCGGAGTCTCGCTGAATCTGAGCTAAATATTAGGATATCCCAGTATTTCACACTGTGAAAACCGGGATGATGCACATACAAATCTCCTGATATTTTGTATGAGTATTCTATTTTGCACAACGGCGTAATAGATAAATTATATCTGCATAAATCAGCAGATAGGTAACGAAGATTCTTAAATGACTTCTCTATTGAATAAATTTTAATTTGATTTTCAGAACTTAAGGTGGATTAATGAAGCACAAACTGATTTTGTTTGTTTCCGGCCTGTTTATTTGCTCGTGCAGTGGATTTAATTCGAATAATCAACTGAACACCGATACATCGGCGTCACGGGGACATTTAATTTATTCGAATGATTTGTCCAACGCAATCACAGCGTTCATCCCATCTGTTGTTGAAGTTTTCTGTTTAATGGAGTATGACGTCGAGCATTATTTCTACAATCTTTCTTCCGGAAAACATATCGCCGATGAATCCAGCCCTACACACTATCAGTTGAAATCTGAAAATGGTATATTTTATGATAAGAAAAATTTTCGCGCTTATGGGGGTGGAATGATCATCGGTGCTACAGATACGGAGTATCTTATTTTAACGAGTCGCCATATTGTAAACCATGCTGACACCCTGATTAATTATATTAAAGAAGAAGGTAAAAATACGGATGTACCGCGAATGCGTGCGTTTTTAAAACGAATCCGTTTTGCCGCACGTGGGCAACGCCTTTCAGTGGTGAAAACAGCACGTGTGCTTGCCGGAGATGCACGAGCTGACCTTGCACTCATTTCCGTCAATCGCCGGGGAAATATCGGTAAGGTTTTTAAAGGCGGTGTCATCCAAAATATGGAAAATGTCTGGGGATCGTTGGCAGTAATAGCAGGATATCCCTCAGAAATTCTTCAGGTTGCGATGGGGCTTACATCAGCAGCTCCCTATCCGGGAAATTTTAGCCTTGATATAAATGGTACATTTGGTTATTCAGGCGGGCCAGTCTTTTTATTTGATGCAACTGGAGGTTTGTCCTTTGCAGGTATTGGCCGTTCAATTCCCGGAAAGCGGGTGTTTCATGTTGCGCCAGACTCAACCTTGCAGTTCGCGACCAAATTATTGCCCGCCGATATTGGCCGGTTGCAAGTCGAGGAAGTTCCGGTTTTTGGTGCAGCCCGCATGTATGCCGTCGATATGCGATTTATTACCCGTTTTCTCACGGAAGCAATGCCCGACCTTCGAAAAAAAGGATTCGTCCTCTCCAAAGGATTTGAAAACCTGCTCGATTAACTGAATGATATGCTTAAGTTTTTCAACAGATTGTCAGATTATAACTAAACTTATTGCAAGTATAGTTTTTTTGTTTTATCTTCGACGTTTCTTGTTTTGACTGAAAAATTGGTATGCACATAATTTCAAGCCCGATTCACAATGGCAATCTGTATGAGTTTTTGCATCACTTTTTGGTTTTGTTAAATGAAATAAAAACAGCTTTGTTTAGATCGAATCGGATGTTATAAAGCAGCCAATTAAATTACTTGCATATCCATCTGGAATTCATTATTTTCTACCCGTTTATTTTCTTTCTTTGGGAGAAAATAGTTTATCACAGATTATTCTGTGATTTTTTATTATTTGGCTTAAAAATGTTTCAAGAACTGTCTGATAAATTTGAAGGAATCTTCCAGAAGCTAAAAGGCCATGGAAAAGTAACGGAAAAACATCTTGATGAAACGATGCGGGATGTCCGTCGTGCTCTTTTGGAAGCTGATGTCAATTATAAAGTCGCCAAACAACTCATTGTCGAAATAACGCAACGAGCCCTTGGTGCCAATATTGTCCAGAGCATTACCCCCGCTCAGCAGATAATCAAGATTGTCAATGATGAACTGACGCGCTTGATGGGTGGAGTGAATGCCCCCCTGAAAACTGTGAATATCCCACCTGCTATTATTATGGTAATAGGGTTGCAGGGCGCGGGGAAAACGACTTTTTGTGGTAAATTAGCCTATCATTTAAAAAAACAGGGGAAATCTCCTCTACTGGTCGGCGCAGATTTGCAGCGGCCAGCCGCAGTTGAACAGCTTCGAATCGTCGGAGAGGAGATTGATGTCAAGTCTTATTCAGATTTACAGTCCAATCCTGTTCAGGTCTGCAAAAATGGCTTTAAATTGGCCCGGCAGGAGGGGTATGATACGCTAATTTTAGATACAGCAGGCCGGCTTCATATCGATGATGCATTGATGAATGAGCTGGTGCAGATAAAGACCGAAGTAAAACCGCATGATATTTTGTTTGTTGCGGATGGAATGACCGGCCAGGACGCTGTGAATACGGCAAATACATTCCTTGATCGAATTGATTTTTCCGGCATCGTTTTAACAAAAATGGACGGCGATGCCCGCGGTGGAGCAGCGCTCTCCATAAAATCGGTTACAGGGAAGTCGATAAAATTTATCGGTACCGGTGAGAAACTCGAAGCTTTGGAGTCGTTTCATCCGGACCGCATGGCTTCAAGAATTCTTGGAATGGGAGATATTGTCTCTCTCGTTGAAAAAGCCCAGGATGTTGTCGATCTTAAAAAAGCCAAAAGTCTCGAGAAAAAACTGCGACGGGCAGAATTTACCTTTGAGGATTTTCATGATCAGTTGCAGCAAATAAAAAAAATGGGCCCGTTAAGCCAGATTGTTGGAATGATTCCGGGACTGAATTCAAAAGCTTTAAAAGATTCTCCGGTTGATGATGGCGCTCTTGTAGGAATTGAAGCCATAATTTGTTCGATGACTGCGGAAGAAAAGCAGCGGCCACAGATCATCAATGGCAGCAGAAGGCTGAGAATTGCGAAGGGCAGTGGCACAACTGTGCAGGAGATTAACCGGCTGCTGAAACAATTTTTTACGATGCAAAAAATGATGAAAAAATTTAATAAAAAAGGCATGCGCGGTAATAACATGCAATTTCCATTCTAAATTATTTAATTGAAATTGGAGGATTTAACTTGGCAGTTCGTTTGCGCCTACGCAGAATGGGGAAAAAGAAGCAACCATTTTATAGAATAGTTGCGATAGATTCACGTGTAAAACGTGATGGAAAATACCTCGAAAATTTAGGTACTTATAATCCAATTAAGGATCCGACAGAGTTGACTCTCAACGCAGAACGGGCACTTCATTGGTTGGGTGTTGGAGCTCAGCCCTCGGATACAGTTCGTACATTGTTACGAAGAACAGGTGTCATGTTGCGATTTGATCTAATCAAACGCGGTAAAAGTGAAGCTGAAATTGAAGAAGAAGTAAAAAAATGGACTCTATTGCAGGAAGATCGCCAGAAGCGATTGGATGCTGGAGAAGCACAAAAGGCAAAAGCTGAAGCTAACAAAGCAGCCGAAAAAGAAGCTGCTGAAGAAAAAGCCGAGGCCAAAGCTGAGGCTCAGGCCAAAGCCGAAGAATCTGCTAAAGCCGAAGTTGAAGTGGCTGAAACTGCTCCTGAAGAACCGGTTGCAGAAAAACCGGCTGCTGAAGAACCAGTTGTTGAAGCGGAGTCTGAAGTGAGCGATGAGCCCAAACCTGATAAAAAGCCTGCAGAGAAATCTGCGGAATAATCTTTTTTTGCTTTGTGGAAATAAATGTAGAGCTTCACGCACCAGTGCTATTGAATCAGCAATGGAATTGAACTTAGGATCATTCAGCTGTTTTAAAATAACCACTTAATCGGAACTGGTTTAACAAAGGTGGTAGACTATGAAGGAATTTCTTCTGTTTATCGTGAAGCACCTTGTCGACAATCCTGAAGCCGTACTCGTTAATGAAATTGATGGTGAACGCACAGTTGTTTATGAACTACGCGTCGGGCAGGGGGATATGGGAAAGGTGATTGGTAAACGCGGGCAAACTGCAAAATCCATACGGACGCTTTTAGCAGCTGCCTCCGCGAAAACCGGAAAACGTGCTGTCCTTGAAATCCTGGAATAATTACTTTATTCTGATATCACGTTTAATCACTTGTTTCCAGCACGGCGGTGTGAAATAATAATAGTTTGTTATTAAATGCAAAACATGAGTCTTGCTGATTCCTTGGTCACAATTGGAAAAATATTAAAGCCACACGGTGTTCAGGGTATTGTAAAAATTCTTGCCACAACGGATGCACCGGAACGGTATCGACTGCTTGAGAAAGTGAGAGTACGAAACCCCCGTACCGGCAAAATTGCTCTAACGGCAATCGAGCATTTGAATATTCAAACTGCAGGAATTTTTATCAAATTTTCGGGTATCAATGATCGCAACGAGGCCGAGACTCTACGTGATTGTGAACTCATAATTGATCAGAGTGAGTGTTTACCATTAAAAGATGGCTCGCATTATTTCTTCGAACTTGAGGGGCTGGCTGTGGTCGATACAACAGACGAACCTCTCGGTAAAATCGTTCGTGTACTGCCGTATCCAGCGCACGATATTTATGTAATGCAGTATAAATCTTCTGAAGTGATGATACCGGCCGTTGCAGAGTTTATAAAAAAGATTGATATTGCTGCCGGCAAAATGATTATAAATCCAGTTGCTGGATTGTTGCCCGAGGAAAAATGAATTTCCATATAATTTCTGCTTTTCCCGGTGTGTTTACAAATTTTTTAAATGAGAGTATATTAAAACGGGCACATGAAGCTGGCGTGGTACAGTATTTTGTCCATGATTTAAGAGAATATTCCACCGATAAGCATCGAACAATCGATGATTACCCCTATGGCGGGGGGCCGGGGATGATTCTCAAACCAGGGCCTGTCTTTCGAGCTGTCGAAGATATAATCAGCCGTTTTGATGTCGAAGACCCACGTATCATTTTAACGAGCGCAACAGGCAAAATTCTGGATCAACAATACGCCAATGAGATCGCTGCAAATGAAGATGAAACACTGATTATAATTTGTGGCCACTACAAAGGCGTTGATGAGCGGGTCAGGCTGCATTTGGCAACGGAAGAAATTTGTATCGGCAATTATGTTTTAACCGGTGGTGAGCTGCCCGCGTTGATTCTTGTTGATTCGATCGTTCGATTGCTGCCAAATGTGCTCGGAGATTTTGATTCAGCTGCCGGCGATTCGTTTCAATCGGACCTTTTCGATTGTGCATACTTTACGCGGCCGCAGGATTTCCGTAGTTTATTAGTACCCGAAGTTTTACTTTCTGGCCATCATGAAAAAATAAGTGAATGGCGAAAAACGAGTTCTGAAGAAAATACCAGGTTGCGAAATCCTGAAAAAAATAGAAAAAAGAAATAGACTGATTTAATAGTTGTACTCTGGAGGAGTTCTGATGAGTAAAATTGATGCCTTGACTGCATCCCAATTAAAAACAGAGTTACCAAATTTTAGCCCCGGTGATACAGTTTCTGTTCACTATAAAGTCATTGAGGGCGAAAAAGAACGTATTCAGATTTTTAAGGGTGTAGTTATACAAAGAAAAGGGGCCGGAATCAATGAAACTTTTACTGTACGAAAGGTTTCAAATGGTGTCGGAGTTGAACGTATATTTCCTGTCCATTCCCCCAATATTGCTCAAATTGACCATGAGCGTCGTGGGAAAGTGAGACGAGCAAAATTGTATTATCTGCGTGGACTAAAAGGCCGTGCAGCCAGAATTTCTGAAAAAAAATAAGCAAAATTTTATTTTCGAAATTAAAGCCGCTTTCTTGCACGAAGGCGGCTTTTTTTATTTGTATTGACATGAATTTTTATTATCGTCAGTCTTTAAAATCGGTGATTTTTTCACTGACTTTTTCAATTACTTCGTTTTCTTCTTTATCCCGAAAATAGCTTAAAAAGGTATGATTACGATGAAAAAATTCGCGGTGCTCAAAACTGCCGTTCCCGGACCTGCAAGTCTGGCGCTATCAAAAAGAAAAATGGCAGCAATGCCCAATGGTGCCATTTCGAATGTCCCGGTATTTATTAAAAAAGCCGATAATTTTCTGCTCACGGACGTAGATGAAAATGTTTTCATCGATTTTGGCGCCGGCATCGGGGTTATGAACGTTGGCCATTCCAATCCAAAAGTAGTTGAGGCTATTTCTACGCAAGCACAAAAGTTTACCCATACCTGTTTTCACATGGCGATGTATGAACCGTACATTCGGCTAACTGAAAAATTAAATCAATTAACGCCCGGGGATTCTCCAAAAAAAACATATTTGGTAAATAGCGGAGCGGAAGCCAATGAAAATGCCATTAAAGTGGCCCGCCGTTACACTGGTAAAAGTGCAATTATTGCATTTGAACACGCTTTTCATGGCCGGACTTTGCTTGGGCTAACGCTGACGGGAAAAGCCTCTCCCTATCGTGACGGGTTTGGCCCGATGGCGCCAGAAATTTACCATTTGCCGTCGCCCTATAAATCAAATAGTCGATTTACGCAATATCCTGAAAAACCCATGTTTGATGCACATTTTATTTCTGAGCAGTTAAAAACGGTGGTACCGGAATCGGAGGTCGCAGCTTTTATTATCGAGCCTGTACTTGGAGAAGGCGGGATTATGCCTTTTGATAAATCTTACCTCGAAGCCCTTTTTGAATTTGCGAAACCACGCGGAATTTTAATTATCGCCGATGAAATTCAAACCGGGTGGGGGCGAACCGGCACATTATTCGCGATGGAACATTTTGGGTATGAACCGGATATTTTGGTCACGGCGAAATCTATCGCTGGAGGCATGCCATTGAGCGCGGTTGTGGGAAAAGCCGAAATCATGGATTGTGTTCAGCCGGGAGGAATCGGCAGTACGTATAGCGGCAACCCGGTTGCTTGTGCCGCTGCGCTCGCAAGCATAGATTTTATTATTGAAAATGAGTTACCTGAGCGCGCCCTTGAGATCGGAAAATTGACACGTGAAAAACTAGCATCACTACCCGATGAATATGAAAAAGTGGCCGATGTGCGTGGTATTGGAGCCATGAATGGTGTTGAATTTGTCGAAGATAAACAGAGCTTGAAGCCGGCGACGGCGATTGCTAAAAAAGTGCAACAGGCCTGTTGGGAAAAGGGGCTGATTCTTTTAAAATCGGGCTCACACAGTCATGTTTTGCGCATGCTACCACCCCTAACCATTACAGATGATGGACTCAACGAAGGACTTGATATTTTAATTGCTGCAGTGAAACACGTGTTGGAAGGTTAATCATCAGCTTTCATTTATTGATTTTAAAAAATTCTCAACATCGAATTAATAAAATCTGTCATCGGAGCATCTTTTCGCCAGCAGAACGAATATTTTGCATCGCTTGCACAATGTCAGGTTCGTTAAAAATTGCACTGCCCGCAACCAATGTATTTGCCCCGTGACTTATAATTTCGGTCACCGTCTCGGAGTTAACACCGCCGTCCACCTGCAAATATATATCCCGATTTTGCCTGTTGATCATCTCTCGCGCAACGGCAATTTTTTTCAGACATTGTCGAATGAACTTTTGTCCACCGAAACCCGGGTTGACTGTCATAATTAACACAAGATCAACTTCCGCAATTATGTCTTCGATTGTGGCAATATTCGTTGCGGGATTTAGGGAAACACCCGCTTTCATTCCGTGCTGGTGAATGGCTTGAATGGTGCGGTGCAAATGCGGGCAGGTTTCCTGATGCACCGTTAGAATATCTGTACCCGCGTTGGCGTAGGCTTCGATGTATTGATCCGGATTGGAAATCATCAGATGGGCATCAATGGGAATTTTAACGAAGCGTTTCAGGGTACTGACCATATTATGGCCGAAGGTTAAATTGGGCACAAAATGGCCGTCCATCACATCCACATGAATAAAATCAGCCCCGTTTTCAGCTACGAGCTCGACTTGCTCCTGGAGATGCAGCAAATCTGCTGAAAGAATAGATGGCGCCATGTATATTCGACGGATTGGTGTCATTTAAAATTCCTGCTCGTAAGTCGATTAAATAATAATTTTTTCAGAATTTATCCTCGATTATTCATAAACCAGATTAATAGAATATTCAGCAATTACGGATTTTAAACAAATATTTTTGACCTGATTTGAAAAATGAGTAGACCGCTTAAAACTGTCGTTGTTGTTCCGATGGCGACAAACCACGGCCAGGGAAAACCACTCGCATTGACAAATATCATGATGAGCAGCCCGATTACCATCGCCCAAATAACTTCAAACTGTGACACTTTTTTTGAGAATAATCCCAATAAAAAAGTACCCAAAAGCGCGCCATAGGTAAAGCTGGCAATTTTCAGCCCACTCTCCAAAACACTGCCCCACTGGCTTGAGAGAATGGCGATGCCAATTAATAAAACAGCCCATCCGAGTGTTGTAAGACGCGCATAAAACAACTCTTTCGCCTCATCCCAGGCGGGTTTGAAATATGGCTTTACGAAATCCATAATCGTCGACGATGCCAGTGAATTAAGCGATGAACTCAAAGTTGACATCGCAGCAGCGAATATGGCAGCGATGACCAGCCCGCTTAATCCTGAGGGCAATTCATTTATGATAAACAGAGGAAAAATTTCGTCATTTTTGCTGATGGCGAGTTTTTCAGGAAAATGTGTGTAAAAGGCATACAATAATACGCCGATCGACAGAAAAAAGAAGAACTGGAGCATGACAACTACGCCTGAAGTTATCAGCGCCTTTTGGCTGCCTTTGAGCGTTTTGCACGCAAGCAATCTTTGCACGATCAGTTGGTCGGTTCCATGTGATGCCAGCGACAAGAAAATTCCTCCAATGACGCCAGAAAAAATTGTGTATGTCGAACTCAAATCAAATGAGAAATCGAATATTTGTAATTTGCCGGCATCCCGGCTGATGGCCAGCAGTTGTTCCAGGCCGCCCGGCGTGCGATCTATGATAATGAACAGTGCGAGAATGGCGCCGAAAAGATAAATTGTTAATTGAATGGCATCGAGCCAGATCACGGCTTTGAGACCGCCGAGATAGGTATAAATTATTGTAACTGCACAAATTATTGCGATCGAGACCGGGTAGGAAAAGCCGGTGATAATCGCCAAAGGAATGGCTGTTGCAAAAAGGCGAACACCATCAGCAAGAAGCCGGGTTACGAGAAAAACCGAGGCTGTCGCCGTTTGTGTTTTACGTCCAAACCGGTTTTTAATAAATGTGTAAGCAGTAAACATTTCGCCGCGATAGTAAGCAGGCAGAAACAAAAAGCTGACGAGTATGCGCGCGATTAGATAGCCGATTGTCAGCTGTAGAAAAGTCATGTTGCCGCCAAAAGCCAGCGCCGGAACTCCAATAAAAGTCAGCGTGCTGGTTTCAGTCGCGACAATTGATAAACTAATTGCAAACCATGGGATATCGCGGCCGCCGAGGAAATAATCTTTGGCTGATTGTTGAAATCGGGAAAAATAAAATCCCAGTAAAATCGAACCCAGCATCGTGATCAGAACGATTCCATAATCCAGCAAAGTAAAACCCATTATTTCTCCCATAGTCGGATGATTGATTGAATAATACGAAATATACTTGCTGAAAGTGGCAAACGCAAGGTAAGAGTTCTGTGTTAAAATGGGATGCAGTTGATTTTTTAATACCAATTTTTAGATGAATCCTTGCAATGCCGCGCTTTTCGCGTATATTGTATTTGCCAATATTCGGATATCCAAAATAGTCGATTTGATTTCATTTTTTTGAGGAAAATATGCCGGAATTACCTGAAGTCGAAACTGTTTGCCGCGGATTGCAGCAAACGATTCTGGGAAAAAGAATTCAAAAAGTTCTCGTTCGCGAAACTCGTTTACGAGTGCCGGTGAATTCTAAAAGACTCGAAAAACTATTGCCGGATGAGGAAATCCTGAACGTAAGTCGGCGCTCAAAATACATTATTGTGCATTTATCCGGGCAGCAAAAAATTCTGGTCCATCTGGGGATGAGTGGGCAGCTCACGGTGCAACAGCACAATGAAGATTTCAAAAAACATGATCATATTATTATTTCCATCAGCGATGGCCTGCAGTTGTGCTATCACGATCCGCGGCGGTTTGGTTTGTTTGAAGTATTGACCGAAAACGAGTTTAAAATTTATCCGCGTTTGTTGACGCTTGGGCTCGAACCTCTGGACAAAAAAACGACAGCAAAAGTTACCTGGCCGCAGGTGAAAAAATCCAAAAAACCGATTAAAAACTTGCTGATGGATGCCAATTTTATCGTCGGAGTTGGAAATATTTATGCCAACGAAGCGCTTTATTTTGCACAAATTCACCCTCAGAAAATGGCCAACGAACTCACGGCCCGCCAATGGGAAATTTTACTGCAACAGGTCCAACTTGTGCTCAGAAATGCGATTCAACTGGGAGGAACAACGTTGAACGATTTTGTTAACAGCACTGGAGAATCTGGCTATTTTCAGCTGGAATTGGCGGTTTACGGCCGTGAAAATGAGCCCTGTAAAATTTGCAAAGAAAAAATCACTCGCGTTGTGCAGAGTGGACGCAGCTCATTTTTCTGTCCCCGCTGTCAGGCGGCGTGATTTTTTCATTTAATTTCCGAAAATATTTTCTATTTTTGTGGTGTTTAAAAAAAGTTTCCGGAGGCGGGAAAGTAGGAATTCAGTTCATTTCGATAATTTTTCAATCGCTAAGTCATTTTTATATAAATTTATGGAACATGTTTCAGGATGAATAAGAATCTCAAACTTACAAAAACAGCTCTTATATTGGTGCTTTTTTTCTCAATTTCCTGTGGTGGCTCGAAGTCATTGCAAAATTCCCCGGACATCGATGTTTCGTGGCAAGGAATCTGGAGCGGTCCTGCACTCATCGAAAACAGTACGACGCCGGCAAAGATTTTTTCTTTGGAAATCGTTTTTACCAGCACCCACATCACCGGATATTTCACTGATAAAAAAGCTGGCATCAACCGCAAAATTGTGCACGATTTACAGCTCAAAGATGGCGAGCTGCACTTTAAAGTTCCCTACCAAACGAAATTCGTCATGCGATCGTTTATGAGTTTCACCGGCAAGCGTAACGGCCGCAATATGGCCGTAACATTTATAGGGCGTGAAAGCGGTCGGTCTTTTAAAGGGAAATGGCAGGCACGAAATAAACGTGTGCAATAATTTGCTGTTGCAGATCGAATAATTGAATAGCAAACTGGCGAAGAAACAGCCTGAAATTTATGAAAATATCCGTCTACGTCTTCGGTAAAATTAAAACAAAGTACTGGAATACAGCCTGCAAGGATTTTATTGGCCGTATCCGCCACTACAGCACCTTTGAATTACGCGAGCTGAAAGACAGTCGATTCGATGAAAAAGATATGGGAAAAGCCATCGAAGATGAGTCAGGCCGACTGCTTGCAACCCTGCCGGACAATGCATTTTTCATCGCGCTCGATTCACGGGGAAAGATGCTCGATTCGCCCGGACTCGCCAGTTTATTGAATGAAAAACAGAATTACGGCCCGGCTGAAGTCGTGTTTGCGATTGGTGGCGCTTTCGGTTTTTCTAAAGAAGTTTTGCAGCGGGCCAATATGGTTGTGTCACTTTCCGAGATGACATTCCCGCATGAATTGGCGCGGGTGATTCTGTTGGAGCAAATTTATCGTGCATGCACAATCCTGCGGGGTGAGAAATATCACAAATAAAAAGGAAATTCCATGGCCCATAAAATCACTTTGAGCGACATTCTGCAAGCCAAAAAGCGTATTGCTCCCTATCTCACCCCAACCCCGGCACTCAATTTTAAAAGTCTGGATAAATTATTCGGTTGCGAACTCTGGGTTAAGTTTGAAAACCATTTGCCCACCGGTGCTTTCAAAATTCGTGGTGGGATCAACCTGTGCAGCCAATTGCAAGAACAAGGATTTAAAGGCGGCCTTATTGCAGCCTCGACCGGCAATCACGGGCAATCTATCGCACATGCTGGCCAATTGTTTGGTTTTCCGGTGAAAATTGTGGTGCCGGAAAATGCTAACATCGACAAAGTGCGGGCCATAGAAAACTTTGGTGCAGAGGTGATTTCGCATGGCGAAAATTATTCATATTGTTGTGTTTTTGCTGAAAACTTCGCCCGCGATAACAAGTGGCGCTACGTTTCGGGTGGTGACGAGCCGGCTCTGATACCGGGTGTCGGCACTTATGCGCTGGAACTATTTGAAAAAATACCGACACTGGACACAGTTTTTGTGCCGGTTGGTGGGGGCAGCGGTGCGTGCGGAGTCAGTATTGTGGCACATAGCGTAAACCCGGCTGTCCGTGTTATCGGCGTACAATCCAGCCACGCTGATTCAATCTATCAATCGATCAAAACAGGAAAAGTGTGTAAAACTCACTCAGCAGATACGTTCGCCGAAGGGCTGGCGACGCTGTCGCCATTTAAATTTACACTGAATATTCTACGGGATGAACTGGATGAAATTGTTACTGTGGATGACGATGCGCTGCGTGGCGCGATTCGACTACTTTTGAGCCACACGCACAATATCGCCGAAGGCGCGGGAGCAGCCGCATTTGCAGCGGCCTGGCAGGCGCGGGAAACCCTGGCAGGAAAACGCATTGCGGTGATTCTTTCCGGTGGAAATTTGACAGAAGAACAATTAATAGAAATAATTGCAAGGTAAGCTGCTCAAATTCATTTTGGGTTAAAATCTGCATGGCTCTGTTTAAATAACAAGTTGAATTATAGCCTGATATAATTCTCTTATAGAGCCACAAAGAATGACTTAAAGATATTAAAAATAAAACTCTGTGGGCTTCGTGGCTTTGTGAGAGTTGTTGCCTGAATAATATTTCATTCCAATCAGTTGGATCATTCATACCGTTTCTTAAACAAAGCGATCTTCTTTTAAATTGCGGAACTCTTGCGTCCAATTGATTGCTGAATTTTTGAGCATTCGTTTTTTGGTGAGGGCAGGTTTTAATTTGATCAGGTAATCCGCTTTTCCGATTTGTTTTGCGCCAAATCTTTTTAAAAGCTCGGTGAGCATTTGAATATCAAATATCGAAAACCCACAACGCTTCAGCCAGACCCATAAATGAACCAATGCAACTTTACTGGCATCGCGGGTCCGGAAAAACATCGATTCGCCGAAAAAAGCGCCGCCGATGCTGACACCGTAAAGTCCGCCAACGAGCTTCCCTGCGTGCCACGTCTCGACGCTGTGGGCATATCCAATTTTATGTAACTCTATATAAGCCTCAATAATATAATCTGTTATCCAGGTTGGTTCCGGTCTGTCGGCACAGGCTGTTATCGTCTCTTTAAATGCACGATTAAGCGTCACGCTGAATTTTTCCTGCCGTAAAATACGCTTTAAATCATGAGGAATATGCAGACTTTCCAATGGCATTATACCACGCGGATCAGCTTCATACCAGTTGACTTCCCCAAATTCATTGCCCATGGGAAAAATGCCCTGGCTGTAGGCTGAAATGAGGTTGTGGACGCTGAGATCAATTTTATTTTTCATTTATATTATTGATATAAAAGATTATTTTAAATACCGTGCGACTGGATCTTTTTAGCAGAAAAGTTGCGATTGTTTGCTAATTAAAAGTACAAATTCATAATGAACAACTCCAGGCAAAAAATAATTTCTGTTTCCCGGCGTACCGATATCCCTGCTTTTTATACGAAATGGTTCTCGAACCGGTTGACAGCAGGATTTGCAGAGGTCGTCAATCCGTTCAACGCCCGGCAAGTTAGAACCGTATCCCTGCATCCGGATGATGTGGCGGCTCTGGTTTTCTGGACACGCAATGCGCGGCCACTTTTTTCAAAATTATCGCAACTAACCGGCAGTGGCTATCGATTTTATTTCCATTGGACTTTAAATAATTATCCGGCTCAACTTGAGTCCAACAATCCGGCGGTTGAGCGTGCCATTGCGGCATTTCATCAACTCGCCCAAATGATTTCAGCCGATAAAATTATATGGCGTTACGATCCTATCGTAATCAGTTCGGTAACACCATTAAAATGGCATATTGATAATTTCCACTTTTTAGCCGGGCGCCTTTCCGGTGCGACTAACCAGTGTATTTTTAGCTTCGTTGATCTGTATAAAAAAGTTGAACGCAATATGGCTCGCATGCAAAAAAATGGTGTTGAATTTTATAAACCATCGGCCGAAGATCGGCAGTATCTGGTTGAAAATCTGGCGGAGATCGCCGAAATGAACGGAATCCGGTTGGCAGCCTGTTGCGAAGACGCGTATCTTTCAATTCAGAATATTGACAAAGCCCGCTGCATCGATAGTGGACTCCTGCAAAAAATCTATCCGGATATTCAATTAAGCGGAAGTTTAAATCCGACACGCCCCCAGTGCGGCTGTTTTGAAAGTATTGATATTGGCGCCTACGACAGTTGTTTGTTTGGTTGTATTTATTGCTACGCGAACACGAATTTTAGCAAGCGCAGTATAATCCGCTACCACTCCCACGATCCACAGAATCCGAAACTAATTCCTGCCTGAAAAAGGATGAAATTAAATGGTTATAATATCTCATAATTAATGAGAGTTATGAAGTTTTTTATTGCAATTCTGGCTATTTCTTGGTTCTTTGTTAAGTCTGTATCTGAAAATAATTGCCATGCACCGGAACAGAATAACGGATGCCCGGTTTTATCGGTATTTTTGTTCGCGCCATAAATATTTGAATTTATCCACCAACCGGGGAACGGAGTACCATGCCAGAAGAAGTGCCGGCATTCCAATATAAAATAATGCGTTTGCTCAAAAATCGGCTTGGGAAGGCAGAGTATGGAAATTGATTCTCTTGCTGTTGAAAATATTTACGGTCTTTATGCTTTGTCAATGGTGATTCTATTTTTATCGTATGTAATCCTGTACAGCATTTATGAGGGATACAAAAAAGAGTTCCATTGGCGTTGGGCAGTCATAATTCTGCTTTCAATGATCTCATTTGTCCAGTTTGGTTTAAGAACCGGTACATTTTCATTTATGATTAAAAAAACTGGTGAGTTGATCGCAGAGCCGCCATGGAAAACGACCACCACTGCGACCAAAACCACCGAATAATGCAACCCGTAATCAGATGATTCCCTTGCAAAATCCTCCGCATTTAAATAGCATAAACAAGCTTGATCCTGCCAGCTATTCAGAAATAGCCAAAGACTTTCTGCAGAAAAATAATCTGACCACAAATAAAGCACGCGACATTGAACAGCTTGGTGAAGTCTTGCGGGAATTTTTGCGTATTCCATATGAAAACCTCAGCAAGATTTTGAAATTCAATAAATCCCATCAGGATGCTACGGCAATCCGAATGCCCGATGAAGTTTGGGAAGATTTTCAGCAGCACCGGTTGGGCGGAACGTGTTTTTCGCTCACCTTCTTTTTGCAATGCATCGCTCATTTTTTGGGCTACGCATGTTACCCGGTTATGGCGCGTATGAAAATCGGGCCGAACCACCACTGCGCGCTGGTTGTCATTTGGAACGGCCAGCATTTTCTCGCTGACCCGGGCTATGTTCTGGATGTTCCGATGGCGTTCGCCTCCGGGCAGAATTTACACTATCGCAATGCGCATACGGCTGTTGAAATCGCGTTGGCAGAGCGCAAATTGCATTATAGTTTATGTACGATTACGCGGGGAATAAAACAGTGGCGTTATGAATTTTGTGACCTGCCGACGCCGCCGGACATCTTTTTTCAGCATTGGATCGGTTCGTTTTCATGGAATGGCATGAATGAACTTTGCCTTTCACGTAATGAAAAAGATTCTTTGATTTATGTGCGGAAATTCCATATGCGGCACACCTCAATTCATGGAAAAAAGAATTTTAATTTGAAACAGAACCGCGCACAGCAGATTCATGAATCTTTCGGAATCCCGGAAAAAATAGTAATTACTGCTGAAGAAGCGCTTCGGGAAAATCGGGCACGAACATTCCGCGGAGGGGAGAATGGCTGAGCCTTCTCAAGTCGCTTTGGTAAAATTACTGGTCGCAGCGCTCTATGTTGACCCGGAAAAACTCGGTCAGGCAGCAGAAATATTGGAGGAGAAATTTGGCTCTATCGATTATAAAAGTGAATCGTATCCATTTCATGCCGCCGATTATTACGAGCCGGAAATGGGAGCTCCGATCAAAAGAATTCTTTTTTCTTTCGTAAACCATGTCGATGCTGCAAATTTAGCTGAAATCAAACTGATAACGAACAGCATTGAAAATACCATGGCAATTTCAGGAAAGCGCACCGTCAATCTGGATTCAGGATATCTTGATTTTGATAAACTCGTATTGGCCTCAATGAAAAAAGACGGACAGAAGATTTACATCGGTAAAGGCGTTTGGGCGGATATGAATTTGATGTACGCAAAAGGTCAGTTTACACCGTTTGAATGGACTTTTCCAGATTTCGCGCAGGGAATTTATGATAAACCGTTGCTGCGAATTCGCGAAATTTATAAGGCTCAACTGCGGGAATCCCGTAGCCGCCATGCGTAAAATTTTGATTTTTCTTACCGGAGAACTACATGCATAAGAATATGAAAATTATTCTTGCCTTGTTATTTTTTATATTCGTCATGGCGATAACCATCAGCATTTTGGGTTATATTCTCATCAACAAATCGCTTCCCGATTATCAGGCCAAAGTTCCTTTCCCAAGTTTGAGTGAACAAGCAGAGATTCACTGGGATGAGCTCGCAGTGCCGCATATTTATGCAAAACATGATCTCGATCTTTTCCGGCTGCTCGGATACGCTCATGCCCAGGAACGACTCTGGCAAATGGATTTTTTCCGCCGGGCCGGCGCGGGCAGGTTAAGTGAAATATTCGGAGGGGAGGCGTTGGAAACCGACAAACTTATGCGGACGTGGGGATTCGCATACATCGCTGGGCAAATTGCCGACAGCCTCTCTTTGGAATCAAAACGGGCGCTCGCGGCTTACTCCGATGGCATAAATCAATTCATTGAAATTAATTCATCGCGCATGCCGATCGAATTTTCACTTCTCGGATACAAACCGGAACAATGGAAGCCCGTCGACTCAATTGTTATTCAAAGACTGGTCGCGATGCGGCTTAGCCTTGCCTGGCATGTGGAATTGACTTTTTATCGCATTGCAGCGAAGTTTGGTGTTAATGCAGCAGCAGAAATTTTTCCCGATTTTCCCAGTTCCCCGCAAAAGTTGGGTGATTTGCTGGTGGGGAAAGAAAGGATGTTGGCAAACATTCAAAAGAAAATTCATTCAGCAGGCCGGTTGGCAGGCTGGGCTTCCGGATTTGCTGCCAGCAATAGCTGGGTTGTTTCAGGGGCAAAAAGTGCCAGTGGAAAACCGATACTGGCAAATGATCCCCACCTTGAATTGAGCGCGCCGTGTTTCTGGATAGAATCGCATCTGTCATCACCAACATATAAAGTTGCCGGAATGTCGATTCCGGGAATCCCCGGGATAGTACTTGGGCATAATAAATCCATCGCATGGGGATTTACCAACGGCATGGTCGATGATGTCGATTTTTATTTCGAAAAGATAAAGCCTGGGAAAATTGATTATTATTGGGATGAAAATGATTGGCAAAAATTTTCATTTCGGACGGAAAAAATCGATATAAAAGATCAACGCGATCCGGTCTTTATCGATGTCAGACACAGTGAGCGCGGTCCGGTAATTTCCGATGTGCATCCGCTGTTAAATTCAGACTCCACAGTAGTGACGATTCGCTGGACCGGCGCTTCATTTTCCGACGATGTGTTGGCTATTCTTCAGCTCAACAGAGCGGAGAACAGCGATGATTTCACCCGTGCTTTGCAACACATTGGAGCGCCCTGCCAAAATATTACCTACGCCGATAAAGAGGGAAATATCGGATTTCAGTTGGCCGGTCAAGTTCCTCTCCGCCGGGATAAAAAAGGCCATTTGCCCTACCGGGGCTGGGAAAATAAGGGTGATTGGCTTCGTTCACTTGCGTTAAAAAACTTGCCAAATAGCTGGAATCCCAGGTCCGGTTTTATTGTGACGGCTAACAATTCTTCGATCGCGGCAGGCACTAATTATTATTTGTCGAATGCCTGGGAGCCGGATAGCCGTGCCCGGCGCATCCACCAGCTATTACTGGAAAAGGAGAAGTTCGCTATTAAGGACTTTCAGAACATGCAAATGGATGAATTCTCTCTGCACGCCATCGATCTACTGCCTGTATTGTCAAAAAATATGGATGTGCAAAAGCTGAGCAAAACGAATCGGCAAATCTGGCAATTATTGCTTGAATGGAACGGCGAAATGGATGAGGTGAGCGCCGGAGCAACCATTTTTAATCATCTCTATATCCACCTGTTAGATGACCTGTTCAAAGATCAACTGGAGCCTGAAATTTATCATGAATTTTTGCGCTGGACGAACATCCCGATTCGGGCGATGGAAAATCTCATGGCGAACCCAAATTCACGTTGGTGGGATGACCAACAAACAACTGATCGTGAGCGATTGCCCGATATTTTGCTTCGTGCATTCAATCAAACATGCGAACAATTAATTGAAAACTATGGCGACGGGCCCGGATTTTGGGAGTGGGGGCGCATCCATCGATTTACATTGCGGCATCCGATTGGCCAATTGCCACCCTTCGATTATATTTTTGACCGGGGGGAATATAATATGGGTGGTTCGGCTGGATCGATTAATAAAGCGGAATATAGATTTTTCAAGCCCTTTGCCGTCGATGTTGGTGCTTCAATGCGGCAAATTATTGATTTAAACCATCCTGAGTTGGCTTATACCATACTTCCCGGTGGACAGTCCGGGCAGCCGTTTTCGGATCATTACGACGATCAGATTACCATGTGGCGCCATGGGCAATACAAAGTTGTATCGATGGCCCGGGACAGCTTGCATTCTTCTGTGGCACGAATTCAAATTTTTACTCCCGATTGAATGGATTCTGCAAAAATTATAAGATTCCAAATTATGTCGGGAATGGATGATTTTAAGGGTTATAAATGAATCTAAATCAAAAAGTTCGCAATTTTCTTTTGGGTATTGTGCTTGCAAATCTTTGTTTCAGCCTGCCGGTTTATAGCCAGAAAATTGCGACCGTAGCGAAAAACAACACGGTCGATTCGCTCATGACTGCTGATGAAGAATATTATTACATCCGCGGAATCGACAAAGAATGCAAGCGCTGGGACGAGCCGTTGCGCGCAGCCGCGAATGTCGTTTTTTACATCCCGAGAACGGCCACCGCCGCCCTGCTTACCTCGACCGGCAATGGGGTCCGCTTAATGGATGATTCTCATTTTATTGAGTTGGTCGAACGGTTTATCTACATTTATGAAAAAAACCTCGGCTGGTACCCCATGGTCAGCTTCACAAATGGCACACAAACCATGTTGGGTGGTGCCGTGTTTTATCGTAAAAAGCCACTTTCAATTTCATACAAGGGCAGTTTTCGTTCATCGGATTTATTCAGCACGCAGGCTCGCATTTCCTGGTCGAAAGTGCATAAAAATGTCGTCTGGAAATTAAGCTTTGAGGGGAAATTAAAAACACGAAATGACTATGAATACTATGGATTGGGATCGGATCCCGAAAATGACCGACGCAATGAATTTATTTCGTCGGAAAGAATTGGAATTTACCAACAAAAACTGAGACGCCTGCAATTTGTTGCCGGCGTACGACCCCATAAAAAATGGCAGTTTTTCGTTACCACCTATGCCGAAAACCGCCGCATCACAAATCCCGGTGAATTTGATTCTGAGAATCTTAATCAGGTGTTTTTACCCGGCAGCATTCCCGGAATTCTGCCAAATCAGGAAAGCACTCACAAACAATTGTATAATGAAATTGCCGGATATTTTGATACGCGCGCAGATCATAATCTCGTTTCATCCGGCGTGCATCTGGAAGCTTATTTTGGCATATCTACCGGGTTAGGTGGCGATGAGAGTCGTTTTCTCCGTGCGGGTGGTGCCTTGGCGTGGTTTTTTCCGGTGATAAAACATAACCGGTTGATCGTTCCGAAAATGGCGATAAACAGGATTAACGATTTAAACGAAAACCGCGAATTATCCTTTGCCTATTACCCCAGGCACCGCAGCTTTCGTGGCGTATCCAGCCGGACTTTACTGCGCACAGACAAATATTCGCTGGTGCCGTCTTTGGAATACCAGTGGCCACTCTCATCCATTTTGAACGGATTTGCATTTGTCGACTATTTGGTCGTCAATGAAAATTTACAGAAACTCTCGCTCAACAGGGCGCCTTATGCCTATGGAATTGGCATTAATCTGAATGGCGGTACCCGGTTTTTCGTCGGCGCCGGCTCGGAAGGGGTGCGGGTAACAGCCAATATTGGTATGTCCTCCCGGGCGGACGACCGTACACGCTGGCAATAATATTTATTGATTAGGCCATTAGCTCCGCGGCCTTTTTCTTAAATGGCCTTCGAAAAATGGCGTTAAGAACTTTTATAGGATTTCCGTTAAGAATCATTTTTTGTTTGAGCGCAGCGAGTTTAAACTGAAAGTCGGCGAAGCAAAATGATTTAGGAAATTCTCAAAAAGTTTAGCCGATTTTTCGTCAGCCTTTATTTTGCTTCGCCGGCTTTCAGCTTTTTGTTTCTTTTTTGATCAAGCAAAGCCAACGGCCGGCGAAGCAAAAAGAAAATGTATAACACATTAAAAATTTTGCAATTAAATTAAGTACAGCGAAGCTAAGGTCACAATCAATTTATTATTAATTTGAACTGATAGTTGGAGCAGATGGAGTTTTTAGTGTTGGAATTAAAGCATTCGCGGAAAGAATTGCAGGAAACCACATTGCGGTCGTTTAGAAAATATATGCCAAGATTAAGCGGTGTCGTCACTTTGATTATTTTGGCAAGTTGTACATCCACCTCATTTCAATTTACCGATTCGAAAGTTGTAGAGAAATATCCCGATGACCACCCGATCCCGGTGCCGGTAAAAAATGAATTTGAACCGATCTCGTACCGCTATGATGTTTTGGTGCGCCGGCCCTTGATAAAAGGCCTGGATGTCTCAAAAATTGAGCGCGCCAGAGACGTCAACTCGATGGATAATGTTCCCGCTTCCAGTTGGTTTACACCCCGGTTGGGATTTGAGAATATTTCACCGGAAAGATTGCTGCGTGGCCCGGAGAAAATTGGGCCACCGGAACTGCCCATAAAAGTTGTTAAAGCCAAAACCCTGGGCGGCAATCCCGGTTTTATTATTAAAGATGCGCGCGGGCACATGTACCTGACGAAATTTGATCCCCCGGATTTTCCAGCCATCGAAACAACAACAGCGCTGATTGTAAATCGAATGTATTGGGGATTTGGTTACAACGTTCCGGAGGATTATCTGTTCTATTTTCGCGAGCGTGATTTGCATATCGATCCGGCTGGCGAACTGAAAAAGGCAGATGTAAAAAATGTGCTCAGCATGGTTGTACCGCCAGAGAACGGTATTTATCGATCCACGGTGAGTCTTTTTGTGAAGGGAATAATTCTTGGGCCTGTTGCCGATAAAGGCACACGAAAAAACGATTTCAATGATAAAATCGCCCATGAAAACCGCCGTGTGCTGCGGGCGTTGCGTGTTTTTAACGCGTTTACAAACCACTCGAATATGCGCATTGATAACAGTCTCGACGTGTATGTCGGCGAACCTGGGCACGGTTATGTCAAACATTATCTTTTGGATTTTGGCGAGGCGTTTGCCGGACATGCAGCCGGACATAATTATCTTTGGGATGGATTTTCCCACATTTTCAGTTTTGGTGATGTGATGAAAAATTTTGTGACCGCTGGAATGTGGGTGAAAAACTGGGAAAATCTGGAATACACAAAATGGCGCTCAATCGGCCCATTTGAGTCCGGGATTTATTCGCCTGCAGGCTGGAAAGAAGTCTATCCCTATCATCCCATCCGCAATTGCCGCCCGGAAGATGCGTATTGGGCGGCAAAAATATTGTCTGCACTGACCGATGAACACATCCGTGCTCTGGTGGATGCAGCACAATACCCTGAAGAAGACGCTGCTGAATATATGATTAAAACGTTGATTGAACGTCGGGATAAAACCCTGCGCTACTTTTTGAGTTTGGTTTCTCCGTTAGAACTGGTCAAAATTGAGAAAAAGCAGCTTGTATTTGAGGATCAGGGATCTAAAATTTTTGGTGAAACAGGCAGCCCCCCCAATTATGGTATCTCATTTTTTGATAAGAAGGGGCGGCAAATCAAACAAATTGCAGAAACCCGCGTGCAGGAGGAAAAGTTGTTTATATCGTTAACCGATCATGTTTTAAATCAGGCAAGAGGCTATTTTAGGATTACTATTCTGTCAAATCACAGCCGCTCCTCATCTTGCAATCCTGCAGAATTTCATTTCCGAATCGACAAAAATGCTGCTGTTAATTTGGTCGGTGTAGTTCATTAAATGTTGGATTTCGTTTATTTTTTTAAAGCGATCATTGATAATTTTACTCGTAGGAAGTTTTTTCAAAAATATTTAATGCAACAAAATAAGAAAAAATAGGGTCTGTAGATGCGATATCTATCGGTTATTGCAACGCAGGTAGTTTAAATTTCTCAACTCGGTATCATTGATCCATTGCAAAAGGACAAAATTAAAAAGTGTGCACAAATAATTTTTAATCAGAAGAATGCTGTATTCGGGTTCAATTTTGGCCCTGGAATTTTTTCACAAATTTATCGGAGGAAAAGGATGCGTAAGTTTTTCCCTTTTATTTTATTACTCGCAGTGAGCTTTATGGCTTTTGAAAATTCGGAGCCGACTTCGGGAATTGATTTATCAAATATGGATAAATCGGTGCGCCCGCAGGATGATTTTTACCGATTTATGAATGGCAATTGGCTAAAAAAGTATGAAATTCCAGCTGACCGCTCGCGCTATGGCGTCTTCGGCAAGCTGCGCGATGATGCCGAAATTAATTTGCGTACAATCATCGAAGACGCTGCAAATGCCAAGGATAAACCCAATGGCAGCAACACCCAAAAAGTCGGTGACATGTATCTCAGTTTTATGGATAGTACGAAGGTTGAAAAGTTGGGGATTGGGCCAATTCGCAAAGAACTGAAAGCTATCGAAAAATTAAAATCCAAAAAAGATATAGTCAAATACGCCGCTTATTTGGAAAAAATGGATATCAATGGGCCTTTTGAGCCGTTTGTCATGGAAGATAAAAAGAACACGACCCAATTTATGGTGTATCTTTATCAGGGAGGGTTGAGCTTGCCTGACCGGGATTATTATCTGAAAGATGACGAACGATTTGTGAATATCCGAACTGAATTTTTAACTCACATGGAAAAGATGTTTGCATTTGCCCATATCGCTGATGGCACAGCGAAAGCGGAAACTATCCTGAACATCGAAAAACAACTGGCTGAGCACCAGTGGACGCGGGTTGAAAACCGTGATCCGGTGAAAACTTATAATAAAATTTCAAGAGCTGATCTGGCTAAAAAAATGCCAAATTGGGATTGGAAATTATACATGAAAGAGCTGGGAATTGCCGGAAAGGATAGCCTGGTAATGTATCAGCCGACCTATCTCGATGAAGTCAACAAGATATTTGCCGCCGTCTCGCTCGAAGACTGGAAAACCTACTATACCTGGCGTGTGCTCACTGATGCTGCTTCGCTTTTGAGTTCGGAATTTGTGGAAGAAAATTATAAATTTTTTAGTGAAACTTTGCGTGGAACCAAGCAGCAACGTCCCCGCTGGAAGCGCGGTGTCTCGCTCGTGCGTGGCGCCATGGGAGAAGTTTTGGGGGAAATCTATGTCGAGCGCCACTTCAAGCCGGAAGCGAAAGAGCGAATGCAAACGATGGTTGATAATTTAATCGCGGCCCTCGGACTTCGTATTGATAATTTGGAATGGATGAGTGCTGAAACAAAGGTGAAAGCGCGTGAAAAGCTGGCTAAATTCAGGTCGAAAATTGGTTATCCGGATAAATGGCGCGATTACACAGCATTGAAAATTAAGGCTGGCGATCTTTATGGGAACAGTGTCCGGGCAACTGTCTTTCAGTTTAATTATCGCTTTGGAAAATTGGGAAAACCTATCGATCCGGATGAATGGGTAATGGCACCGCAGACGGTGAATGCCGGCTATAATCCACGGATGAATGATGTCACATTTCCCGCAGCGATTTTGCAGCCGCCGTTTTTCAATCTCGAAGCCGATGATGCGGTAAATTACGGTGCAATAGGTGCGGCAATCGGACACGAAATTACCCACGGATTTGATGATAGCGGCCGCCAGTATAACGGCGATGGCAATATTCAGGATTGGTGGTCGGAAGAGGACGGCAAAGAATTTGACGCACGTGCGCAAGTAATGGTTGATCAGTTCAACGAATACAATCCAATCGACAGCATGCACGTAAATGGCGAACTGACGCTTGGTGAAAATATCGCTGATTTGGGCGGATTGACTGTTGCCTATCACGCTTATAAAAGATCGTTGAACGGCAAAAAATCAAGTGTCATCGACGGATATACCGGCGAACAACGGTTTTTCCTCGGTTTTGGTCAGATTTGGGCCAATAAATACCGAGACGAAGCCTTGCGCCGTCAGTTGATGACAGACCCCCACTCTCCGGGAGAATACCGGGTAAATGGTACTTTGGCAAATATGCCCGAGTTCTACGAAGTTTTCGACGTTAAAGAAGGAGATGGCCTCTATCGGTCAGAAACGGCGAAAGTCAAAATTTGGTAACTCTGAAAGCCTCGCTACTGCGGGGCTTTTTTATTTCGGGGACGATTTTTTAAAATTTTTCATCTGCTATCGCCGGTAGTTCGGATTTAAAAAATCCTTGCAATAGAATTACCCAATTATCATATTAAACTTTTAAAATTATCGAATCTCAGCTTTCGCAAAAACAGATAATAGACAGATGATTCCTCTTCTCAAAATTGATATCTTTGCTTTGCTCATTTTTCTCGGTACCGTGCAGGGACTTTTCCTGTCGATATTCTTTTTAAGCAAGCCCAATCGGCAATTCCGGGCAAACCTGTTTCTGGGATTTTTTCTCATCGCAGTGTCACTTCTCAGCCTCGATATTCTGTTGTCATATACAAATTTGATGTTTAAAATTATCTATCTTGTCGATTCTACGGAACCATTGAATTTTCTGCTGGGGCCGCTGATCTATCTTTATATTTCTGCCAAGCTGGATGAAAAAACAATCCGCAAAGTATATTATCATTTTATTCCTTCGGTTTTTTATTTGATTTACGTCCTGATTTTTCAGGTACGAACGTACACAGCCAGATTTAACGCCCATATCGCGGCCTATCATCCTGAAATGGAATTTCTAAGCCAACAAGGGCCGCTATCCTCGGACCCGCTTTATCTAAATAGTTTTATAAATGAGCTTACTATTTTATCGATGACTGTTTATACGCTACTTGCTGTTTATAAAATTTATTCGAGCCAAAAGTCTGAGCAATTGGATCAAAATCGCAAGAAGTTATATTCCCTACTGTGGTTCGATGTGATCATGTTTGGCTGTATTCTTCTGATCGTAATTATCGTTAAACTGAATTATAGAAACGATCTTGGTGATTATATAATCATCACGGCTGTCGCCCTTTTTATTTACTCATTAAGTTTCAAAATAGTCCGTGAATCGCTTTTTTTTCAGAAAGCACAATATGAACGGAAGTATGCGAAATCAGCGCTGGATGATTCGAAAAAAGTCCTGGTGCTCGAAAAGTTAAAATCAATAATGGAAACTGAGAAATACTTTCTCCAGGCTAATGCAACACTGCCGGATTTGGCTAAAAAAACGAACTGCACCCCCAACCATCTTTCTCAAATAATCAACGAAAATTTACAGCAAACTTTTCCGGAGCTGCTCGCAGAATACAGGGTGCAGGAAGCAAAAAAGATATTGCTTGATCCGAAGATGGTTGCAGAAACTATCGAAAGCATTGCGTTTCAAATCGGGTATAACTCCAAATCGACGTTTAACAAGGTTTTTAAAAAGAAGACCGGTATAACACCATCCGAGTTCCGTAATTCCACCCCAAAATGATTTTTCGCTGCATTTTGAAGTTCGCGTACCGGACTATCCTGTACGATCGTACGCCATCCCTGTAGGGAAATTCATCCAATCAATCCATTTTACGTATATTTGCCACGGAAACACAAATCCCACTACAAACGCAGAATTGTAAGATTGCACAAAAAACTGGAGTAAACCGTGACAAAAACAAAAAACCTTTATGCTCGCCGCTATGACCTCGATTGGCTGCGCGTGCTCGCAATTATTCTTGTACTTTACTTCCATGTTGGGATGTTTTTTACCTCGTGGGAGTGGCATGTTAAAAACACCGAAACGAGTCGCCTGATCGATTGTATCCTTGCTTTTCTGCATCAATGGCGTATGCCGCTGTTGTTATTTATTTCCGGCGCCGGGACTGTTTTTGCATCTGCCCGAAGAAATAAAAAACAATTTATGGCCGAAAGACATAAAAAGTTGCTCATTCCGCTCATCTTTTCGATGTTCGTAATCGTGCCTCCGCAAATCTATATTGAAAAAATAAATGAATTTGCATCCTATTTGGTATTTTATAAAACAGTATTTGAGCTCATCCCATATCCGATGGGTTCTTTTTCCTGGCATCACATGTGGTTCGTACTCTATTTATTGCTCTATTCTGTCCTGGCGGTTCCCCTGATTTGGTATTTAAAATCTGAAAATTCAAATAGATTTCTATCAAAAATTGAGAAATATTTTTCTCATAAATGGGGCTTTATTTCATTCGTGTTACCGATGATACTTTCGCAAGTTATCCTGCGTCCATTTTTCCCGGAAGAAACCCATGCACTCATCGATGATTGGGCCTATTTCGTTTTTTATTTTGCTTTTTTTCTGGGCGGGATTGTTGTCGCATCAAGTGATAAACTGTGGGCTATTTTAAAAGAACAACGACGGTTTCACCTGGGGATTGGGCTAGCCACGCTCGTTTTACTGGAATTTTTCATGCTCGTGCCGTGGCAATCATTGCAGCCATATTTTAAAATTGATGTGGATATAATTTGGCAATTGAACAAAATCGTATTGGCCTGGTCGTGGGTGATCGCAGTTGTCGGATATGGACAGAAATACCTGAACAAAAATCATCCCTGGTTGCAACGGCTGAACGAAGGCATTTATCCGTTTTATATTTTGCATCAGACGGTCATCGTCGTGCTGGCATATCCGATGGTTAATTGGCAGGCGGGAATCGCAATGAAATTTTTGGTTTTGAGCACAATCTCTCTGTTGGTGACGGTGGGAATTTATTGGATATTCGTACGACCATTTAATTTCATGCGTTTATTATTTGGCATGAAAATGAAGAATAGTGTGAAAACCGTTCACCAGCAAAAGCAGGTATCCAACTTGATAAATATTTAAAATGAGATGGCCACATATACTGATTTGCAAAAGTAATGTCCGATGATAGCTCCTCAATTTGTCATTCCCGAATGATCCTTTCGGGAATCCATGCTTGTACAAATTTTGGATTCCCGATAAAAACATTCGGGGATGACAAACATAAGACATTACTTTTGCAAATAGCTATAGCTGTAACTTAGCCTGAATTATTCATAAAGCGCAGTGGATGTGCCTGGCACTTAGTTGATTTTTATAAATTTAACTAAACAAAGTAGCTTTTAAGGTCTTTCATAACTTTTAGAAATGCCAGACACATTTTTATCAGTTTATGAATAGATCAGGTTAGTGTTTCAGCGTTCACTTATTCCAGGACAGCATTCAAAATATAGCTAAAAACGATATCAACCATATCGGTGCCGGCTTCTCCATTGCCGCCGGTGAGCACAATCACCAGATCGTTCACAGGCACGAGAATGATATATTGCCCGGCATACCCGAGAGCAAATTTGATAAACTGGGTCTCTTCTACTCCCGGCTGTGGAATGCGCGTGTAGCTGGCTGTCCACCACTGGTATCCGTAGGATGTCGAGTTTTCGATCGGAATTTTCGGGGCAGTGGCTTGTTCCACCCACTTTGCTGGAACGAGCTGTGCCCCATCCCAGATTCCGCCATCTAAAAATAATTTACCAAACTTTGCCATGTCTCGTGGCCGCAGGCTGAGACCGCTGGCCGGGTGGGGCATATCATTAGCACTGATGTACCGCCACTCATATTCAGAAATGCCCATCGGCTCGAAAAGCCATTCCGTTGCGAGGGAGTCGATATGCCTGCCCGTCGCTTGATATAAAATTTCTCCGAGAATCACTGTGCACCCACTGTTATAATTGAAGCGCGTTCCCGGTTCGACAACGATGGGTTTTTCCAGCGTGTATTTTATATAGTCATCGCTGGCGGTCATCAGATTCCAGTCATTAGCTGAGTTGCTGTACGGGATCGCCAGCTCGTTCCATTCCAGACCTGCTGCCATCATTAAAATATGCTCGAGTGTGAGTTGGTTTTTAATGGAATCTGATCGAAAAATTAATTCATATTTTGTGAGATAATCTGAAATTTTGGCGTCGACACCAGATATAAATCCCTGGTCGATGGCTATACCGACAAGCGTCGAAACGACGCTTTTGGTAACCGAATAGCAGCGGTTGACTTGATCCGGGCTGCGGCCGAGGTAGTATTTGTCAAAAACCAGGTGATCACCGCGCGATATTATCAAACTTCGAACCTGCCCATATTCGCCATTTTCGATACGATTGGATAAAGTCAGGATGGTTTCTCTGTCCATGTTTTTGAGTTGCATTGGCATGACTTGCCAGCCGTCGTCGAGCTCTTCCGGCATGCCCGGGTAGGTGGAATCGGGGGAGGTGACTTTATCTTCTGAACAGGAAATAAACAGAACGAGCGAAATTAAATATACAAACTTCCCAATAAATTGAATCTTTGTATCTGGCATGGTTTGCCTCCTGACTTTCTGATTATACAGGCAAAGACAGGTGAGTATGGGGATTGTTCTAAGATTTTTATAGAATAATTCACAAAATTTTTTTGATGGGGAAAGCAGGAGCAAAGAAGCGATGCCATCACTCAAAGTGATGGAATCGCTCTATGTTATAACTTAAAACTTCGCTTTCAATAATTCATCGAGACTCGGCCTGCCGATTTCCTGCAGATCGTAAGTCACGCGGGTGGCTGGTTTGCCCATATCAACGACTTTGCGCAGATCGATTGGTGTGCCAACGATGACAGAATCACAGTCGGTTGCGTGGATTGTAGCTTCGAGATCACGGACTTGTTGCTCGCCATAACCCATGGCTGGAAGCAATTCACCGATTTCCGTATATTTCTTGAAAGTATCAACCAGGCTGCCTTTCAAAAATGGGCGTGGGTCAACGATTTCGGCAGCACCAAATTTCTTTGCTGCCACTATTCCAGCGCCGTATTTCATTTCGCCGTGCGTCAGCGTCGGGCCGTCTTCAACGACGAGCACGCGTTTTCCTCGAATTACCGAAGGATCATCAACCGCGATTGGTGAAGCTGCTTCGACGATGGTGGCTTTTGGATTGACACGCTGGATGACGGCGCGTAAATTGGCGACATCTTCCGGTTTCGCTGAATCAATTTTGTTGATCACCATTATATCGGCGAGGCGCATGTTGGTTTCACCGGGGTAGTAGCTTTCTTCATGGCCGGGGCGCAGTGGATCGACGACGGTAATTGCCAAGTCAGGCACGTAAAATGGTGTGTCGTTGTTGCCACCGTCCCAGAGAATCACATCGGCTTCTTTTTCTGCTTCGCGAATAATGGCTTCGTAATCGACGCCAGCATAGACCACGATGCCTTTGCTGATGTGCGGTTCGTATTCTTCCATTTCCTCGATCGTGCACTTGTGTTTTTTCATATCTTCATACGAACCAAAACGTTGCACTTTTTGGGCGGCCAGGTCGCCGTAGGGCATCGGGTGGCGAATAGCGACGACTTTTTTGCCCATACTTTGCAAAATTTCAGCGACACGACGTGTCGTTTGGCTCTTGCCGCAACCTGTGCGCACAGCACAAATGGAGACAACCGGTTTGCTGGATTTAATCATGGTATTTTGAGCGCTCAGCATGGTAAAATCCGGACCGGCTGCATTGACCATCGCGCCAATGTGCATAACATATTCGTGCGGGACATCTGAATAAGAGAAAACGACTTCGTCAACTTTCAGGCTGAGAATTAAATTTTCGAGCTGCGATTCGTCATGAATCGGAATGCCATTGGGATAGAGATGTCCGGCAAGTTCAGGCGGGTAAACACGTCCCTCAATATCAGGAATTTGTGTGGCTGTAAACGCTACAACTTCATAATTTTCATTATCGCGAAAGCGGGTATTAAAATTGTGAAAATCACGGCCAGCGGCACCCATTATTAGAATTTTTCGTTTTGTCATTTCATCTCCTTTGCTCGCCCATCATTGTGCGGCATCTGTTGTATAATAAATTAATTGAATTTTCTTGTGAATTCATTCTGTGTTCACTATAAAATGGAACTTGCATCATAGTAAATTTTTCGACAAAAATCCATCAAAAATTGAACTCAAAAAAAAGGGTTTATTTCTAATATTTTAAACTATATAACTTGGTCTGAATTTATATAAAAAAAGATGTATTTTTATTAGAAAAAAATTCGATTTTAGATGGGTGGCATTCTATTCTACAAAAATGTTTATCCTCTGAAATAATAACTGTTTCGGTTTTTGGGAAAAACAAGTAAATTAAAATGTTCGAAAGTTTTTTTATACCTTAATTTTTTTGGAGGATTAAATGCCGAACCGTGTCGTCACAATCCTTGTTTTTCTCATGCTTGGTCTATCAATTTATATGTGTGGAGAAAATAAATCCAGCAACACACCTCTCAAAATATCAGTGATTCCAAAAGGGACGTCCCATGCTTTTTGGCAATCGATTCACGCGGGAGCGGCAAAAGCCGGCAAAGAATTGGGTGTTGAGGTGCTCTGGGTTGGCCCCGAGCGCGAAGATGACCGCCAGCAGCAAATCATGCTGGTTGATAATCAGGTTATAAACCAGGTGGATGCTATCGTGCTCGCTCCCTCGGATGCAATCGCTCTTCGACGCCCGGTAAAAAATGCTGTGCGCCAGGGTGTGCCGGTCGTTATAATAGATTCCGGGCTCGAAGATTCTGAAGATGTCTATACAAGTTTTGTTGCCACCGATAACTTGAAAGGTGGTGAAATCGCAGCCGATGAGCTCGCAAAAATGCTTGATGGCAAAGGACGGGTGATTATGGTGCGCCTTCTCGAAGGGCATGCGAGCACGGGAAAACGTGAAAAAGGATTTTTGGCCGCATTGAAAAAATATCCCGGAATTGAGGTCGCCAGTGACGAACAATACGGTGGTGCAACCAAAGCCACTGCACAAACAGCTTCGGAAAATTTGCTGCTGCGATTCAAAGATGCGGATGGAAATTTTACAGTCGATGGTATTTTCTGTGTCAATGAAAGCACAACATACGGCATGTTGCAGGCATTGCGTCGTTACAGATTAGCCGGCAAGGTCAAATTTATTGGATTTGATGCGGCGGAATCTTTGCTGGAAGCCATGAAAAAAGATGAGATTCATGGATTGGTTGTGCAAAATCCATTCACTATGGGTTTTCTCGGTGTAAAAACCGCAGTCGAGCATCTTCAGGGTAGGGATGTTGAAAAACGAATCGATACAGGCGTGCTTTTTGTCACAAAAAATGAGATCGACAAACCTGAAATGCACGAGTTGTTATTCCCGGACATTGAAAAATGGCTGCAGTAAAAAACATTGACAAAAAGCAAGTTCCCCGCCTTGAAATGCGTGGAATTCACAAAGAATTTGGGGCGACGATTGCCCTTGGTGATGTGACTTTTTCAGTGCAACCCGGCGAAGTGCATGCTTTGGTTGGTGAAAACGGCGCCGGAAAATCAACGCTGATGAAAATCCTCTCTGGAGCCTATACTGCCAATTCTGGGGAGATGTGGCTGGATGGGCAGCCCTATTTCCCCAAAAATCCACTCGATGGCCGGTTGCAGGGTGTGGCGATGATTTATCAGGAACTCTCACTTGCGCCACACCTGACGGTCGAAGAAAATATTATGCTGGGGGTGGAGCCGGTAAAAAATGGTTTCATCCGACAAAAAGAAGTCCGGAAGAAGGCGTTGCAGGCCATCGAAAAATTTGATCACCCTGAGTTACAACCGGATACCGTCGTTGGTGATCTCACCGTCGGGGCGCAGCAGTTGGTTGAAATTGGGCGCTCTCTTGCAATTGGCTGCCGCGTTCTTGTTTTTGATGAGCCAACAAGCAGCCTTTCTCAAAAAGATATAACACGCCTTTTTGAAATTATCACCTCTCTGAAAAAACAGGATATTTCAATAATCTACATTTCCCATTTTCTTGAGGAAGTACAGGAAATCGCTGACCGGCTCACAGTTTTGCGCGATGGCTCCGTGGTTGGCAGCGCCTCGACGGAAGATATTGCCACCAATGAAATCGTGCGAATGATGGTTGGACGCGAGGTGAAAGATTTGTATCCACACTCAAACAGAACACCTGGTAATGTGGTGCTATCTGTTAAAAATTTGAGCGGCATGAAAAAACCACTCGCAGCAAACCTGGATTTACACAGAGGCGAAGTATTGGGGATTTGCGGTCTGGTGGGTGCCGGCCGCACTGAGCTGATGCGCACGATTTTCGGTCTTGACCCGGTTAAAGCCGGTGAAATAAAAATAGGCATTTATGCTGGAAAAGCCTCACCGCTGCAGCGCTGGGAAAGTGGCTCCGGGATGTTAAGTGAAAATCGCAAAGATGAAGGTCTGGCATTAAACATGAGCCTGGCCGACAATACGACATTGTCGCGGTTGCGTGGATTTGGCCCTGGGAATCTGGTTTTTCCGAAAAAGCAGGAAAAGGCCACCCAAAAATGGATCGATATGCTGGATATCCGCTGCCGGGACGCCGGACAACGTGTTGGCGATCTCTCGGGCGGAAATCAGCAGAAAGCGGCTTTTGCCCGGCTCCTGCAACACGATGTCGATATCCTGCTGCTGGATGAACCGACGCGTGGGATCGATGTAGCAGCAAAAGCCAAGCTGTATGCGGTGATCGATGAAATTGCCTCGGGTACCGGAAATTATAGCGGTTCACCGCGGGCAATTTTAGTCATCAGCAGTTATCTGCCGGAATTGCTCGGGATTTGTGACCGCATCGCAGTCATGTCACGTGGAATTTTAAGTCCGGCCAAACCAGTCGCTGAAGTTGATGAGCACCAATTAATGTTAGCCGCAACAGGGCAGGAAAAATTGAGTTGACTGCTCATCCTGTTCGCACTCCTTCTAAAAGTTGAATTTGATTTTCAGTACGATTAAGAATAGGATTATAAATATAGCCTGCTTTATTCACAAATATTTTTAAAATATTCTTAACCTGTGATAAATAGATGTTTGAGATAAGACGAGAAGAAAAGCTAAGTTATCTATTAGAATTAGCTCTCACAAAGCCACGGGGTTCACAAAATTATGATTTATAAGTATTTAAATATTTTTTGTGGACTTAATGCCCTTGTGTGCGAATTATTCAGTCTATTAAATTAGCTCTCACAAAGCCACGGTGTTCACAAAATATGTTTTATAAGTATTTAAATATGTTTTGTTTGGGTTATCCAGTTAACTCAGCTTCGCACAAACCCACCCCTGTTCGCTGCTCATCGGCTTTGCCGTTCGCATCGTTCTGTCCCCTCCCAGGATGGGATTTAGCCTGAGACGGTTTTCAAATCCCCTCCCGGGAGGGGACGATATGCGAAAAAGCGTAGCGTTTTGCAGCATATCAGGGGTGGGTTCGTATTTAGCTGAGTTAACTGGATAACCAGGGTTTGTTGTGGACTTAGTGCCCTTGTGTGCGAATTATCCAGGCTATTAAAATTAGCTCTCACAAAGCCGCGGGGTTCACAAAATTATGTTTTATAAGTATTTTAATATTTTTTGTGGACTTAGTGCCCTTGTGTGCGAATTATTCAGGATAGGTACTGCAATAGTTGTTTAAATTTTGAACCCAATAATTCAAAAACTGATGATCAAATCAAAATATGTAACCTGGAACTGGCTCAATAAATTTGGCCCCTTGCTGGCATTGCTGCTCGTTTACATTTTTTTCGCAGTATTCAATCCGAAAATAACCTCCCTGCCCGCGCTGGAAGCCATTATTTTGCAGACAGTTATCGTTGCTGTCTCTGCCATTGGAATGACGCTGGTAATCATTTCCGGTGGCATCGATCTCTCCGCCGGATCAATAATTGCGTTTGCCTCGGTTATCGTCGCTTTTTGTATCGAGACATTAAATTTACCGCCTGTATTCGCCGCCATTTGTGGAATTTTGGCCGGTTTGTTTTGTGGTTTTTTTAACGGCCTTTTGATTACACGTTTAAAACTTGTGCCATTTATCGTTACGCTGGGTTCGCTGTTGGTTGTACGGGGATTGGCCAAAGGCTTCGCCAACAGCATGCCTATCAATGCAGGTGAGACATGGCTCAGTGAATTGCTGGCAACTTTGCCTGCTGATCAAAAATGGCAACTCGTTCCGCCAGGTGCCTGGCTGATGATATTTCTCGCTGGACTCGTTGCAGGGCTGTTGCGCTATACAAAAATTGGCCGGCATATCATTGCTGTAGGTTCAAATGAGCAGACGGCCCGGTTGTGTGGCGTCGCCGTTGAGCGGGTAAAACTGATCGTCTATTCTCTGGCGGGTGCGTTTTCCGGTTTGTCCGGATTGATGCTGATGTCGTATCAGGAGCAGGGGGATCCTACCGGCGCTGTGGGGCTGGAATTGGATGTCATCGCAGCAGTGGTAATTGGGGGTGGCAGTTTAAGCGGCGGGGAAGGCTCAATTATTGGTTCGATTATCGGGGCTGTGATAATGACAGTGATCCGCACTGGCTGCCAATTGAACGGCTGGCCACCGTGGGTGACGCAAATTGTCACCGGCTCGGTCATCGTTTTGGCCGTGACTGTGGACAGATTGCGGCATCGGGAAATGGCATAAATAGAGGATTTTACAGAAAAAATGCCCTTGCCTGAATGGCGCTCAATTATTCAAATCAGTCCTGTTTTAGCAACCCATTATGCCGTAGCAAAGCTTCAGTTCGCGGCTCACGGCCTCGAAACTCCTTAAAAACAGCCATCGGCGCACGGCCACCACCACAGGCGAGAATTGTGTCACGGTATTTTCGTCCGAGTTTTGCAATGGCTTCATCGTTTTCCAATCCTGCCTCTTCAAAAGCGGAGAATGCATCAGCGCTGAGCACTTCCGACCATTTGTAGCTGTAATATCCTGCAGCATATCCACCTGCAAAAATATGCGAAAAAGCGCAAAGAAACCGGCTCTCCGGCAAAGGCGGCAATGCGCTGGTTTCCCGGGCAATTTTCTGGTGTACATCAAAAACACTCTTTTTGCCATCCGGATCAAATTTTGAGTGTAAATAAATGTCGGTAATGCCAAATTCGAGCTGACGCATTATCATCGTGGCGGCGCGAAAGGTTCGGGCAGCACAAATTTTCTCGAATAGTTCCTCTGGTAAAGGCGCTCCTGAATCCACATGGGCCGTCATTCCGATGAGCGTCGGTTTGTGATAACACCAGTTTTCCATAAATTGGCTGGCAATTTCAACTGCATCCCATTCGATGCCATTAACACCGGCTGCATCGGCATGATCGACCGTCGTGAGCATGCCTTGCAAGCCATGCCCGAATTCATGAAATAGAGTTGTAACTTCGCTGAAACTCATCAGCGAGGGCCGCTCTTCGGTTGGTGGTGTTCCGTTGCAGCAAAGATGAATAACCGGCAATCGCAATTCCCCGTTGACAAACCGTCTGTTAAGGCAGTTGTCCATCCAGGCGCCACCCCGTTTTTCAGCGGGACGGGAGTAAGGATCGAGATAGAACCAGGCGATTGTCTGGCCGGTCTCGTTTAAAACTTTATAAAATTGCACATCCGGGTGCCATACCGGCGCCTGTCCGTCTGCCTTTTCAAAAGTGATGCCGAAAAGTCGTGTGCACAGGCTGAATAATCCATCGAGAACCCGGGGGAGTGGAAAATAAGGGCGCAACTCATCGTCAGTAAAATTAAACAGTTTTTCGCGCAAGCGTTCGGCCCAGTAGCCGGTATCCCAATGTGCCATGGCTTCTTTTTGACCGGATTTTTTAGCCAAAGCTGCGATCTCCTGCAATTCCTGCAGCGTTGCTTCTTTTGCAGCAGATTTAAGCTCGTCGAACATTTTTTGGACGGCCTGGATATTGGGCGCCATTTTTGAATCAAGACTCAGGTCGGCGAAATTATTGTATTTGAGCAATTCTGCCATCCTCCGGCGCAGGTGCAGAATGCGAGAAATCAGGGTTGTATTGTCAAATTCTCCTGAAGAGGCACGAGTCATAAAAGCCCGATAAACTTGTTCCCGCTGTGTTCGATTTCGATGGTGTTGCATGAAAGGGATGTAGCAGGGATGGCCGAGGGTGATCTGCCATGGCCCGTTTTGGGCTGTGGCTCCCGCTTCATTTTCTCCTTTATTTTGGTTATAAGAATGGGATGCTACCTGGCGCAGCGACTCGGGCCAGCCTGTTGTCTCTTGCGGATCGGTGATAATTAATTTATAGGCTTTGGTGGCGTCAAGAATGTGGTTGGAAAAGTCGGAACTTAATTGCGAGAGTTCTCTGGAGATGGCATTGAATTCTTCTCGTTCTTTGCCCTCAAGTCCGATTCCCGCATGCTCGGCAGCCCGAATTTTCTGCTCGATAATGCGTTGCTGGGCCTCGTCTAATTGGCCCCATTCTGCGCCGTCACGAATTTTTTTCAATCCTCTATAAATGACCGAACTCTGCTTGACACGTAAGCTGAACTGCACGATTTCAGCCAGGATTTCAGAATGGACTTTACGCAGTTCGGCCGAGTTTTTTACTCCCATGAAGTGGCTCACCGGGCTCCAGCTGTACTCAAAAGCGATGTCCATTTCTTCCAGCGGTTTCAGCAATCCGTTCCACGTTGGTTTGAATTCGTTTTCGAGCGCTGTCATTTTTTCTTCTGCTTCCGCCAAAACCTGGCGAATAGCGGGAACGACATGGTCCGTCTCAATTTTATCGAATTGTGGAAAGCCGCTGTTTTTAAGAAGGGGATTGTTTTGAAATTTAAGCGTGTCCTGGCTCATGCATTGCGTCCTTAATTATCCAACGGGTGATTGAATTTGCAAAATATTCGGGCATAATTATAAGTTAGTTTTGCCACAAAGGCAATTGAAATTCCTGTGGGATGAGGTTAAGTGGCGATTTCGCAATGCGAAATACAAATCCACAGGATCCAAATTTAATCTCAAAAAAAAAGCCCGGACTGTACAACCCGGGCTTTCTTTCAAATTACCTCAATGTCATTCTTCGTAATCTTCAACTGGTGGACAGGCACAAATCAGATTTCTGTCACCGAGGGCATTGTTCACACGCCCGACCGATGGCCAGAATTTTCGAGCGCGCGTCCAGGCCGTTGGATAGGCTGCTTTTTCACGGCTGTAGGGATGCGTCCACTCATCAGCAGTGATGACATGAGCCGTGTGTGGCGCATTTTTCAAGATATTGTCAGCTTTGTCTGCTTTGCCTTCTTCAATCTCGCGAATTTCCTCGCGAATCGAAATCAACGCATCACAGAGCCGGTCGAGTTCTTCCTTGGCCTCACTTTCAGTCGGTTCAATCATCAAAGTTCCTGCCACTGGAAATGACAAAGTCGGTGCGTGAAAGCCGTAATCCATCAATCGTTTGGCTACGTCCTCGGCCTCAATTCCGGCACTGTGCTTAAATTCCCGCAGGTCGACAATAAATTCGTGGGCTGCCCAGCCGTTATTGCCAGTGTACAGAATATGAAAATCTTTTGCCAGCCGTTTGGCCATATAATTGGCATTGAGAATGGCGATTTTTGTGGCTTCGGTTAAACCTTCAGCGCCCATCATCGCAATGTACGACCAGGAGACGGGATAGATGCTGGAACTGCCCCAGGGCGCTGCGGCAACCGGTCCAATTGCCTGGTCTCCGCCAACTTTAACTTCCGGATGCCCTGGTAAAAAAGGTACCAAATGTTCAACCACACCAATCGGACCAACTCCCGGGCCTCCCCCACCGTGTGGAATTGAAAATGTTTTGTGCAGGTTCAAATGGAGGACATCGGCGCCCAATTCGGCAGGTTTGCACAAGCCAACCTGTGCATTCATGTTGGCGCCATCCATATAAACCTGGCCACCATTTTGATGAATAATATCGCAAATTTCTTTGATGCGATTTTCAAAAACACCGTGGGTTGAAGGATAAGTAACCATCAGAGCAGCAAGGGAATTATTGGCTTCTTCTGCTTTGGCGCGTAAGTCTTCGACATCAATATTGCCGTGGTCATCGCATTTTACAACCACAACTTTCATCCCGGCCATGACGGCGCTGGCAGGATTGGTTCCATGGGCAGATGCAGGAATCAGGCAGACATTGCGGTGGCCATTTCCCTGACTTTTATGGTAAGCCCGGATCACCAAAAGCCCGGTGTATTCACCTTGCGCTCCGGAATTTGGCTGCAGTGATATTGCCACAAATCCGGTAATTTCGGCCAGCCATTTTTCCAGCTCGGTAAACATTTCCTGATACCCCACGCTTTGATCGATCGGGGCGAAGGGATGCAAATTGCCGATTTCCGGCCAGGATACCGGCAGCATTTCGGTTGTAGCATTCAGTTTCATCGTGCATGAGCCCAGGGGAATCATGCTCTGGGCCAGCGATAAATCTTTCAACTCCAGCGAACGCATGTAGCGCAGCATTTCTGTTTCCGAATGATAATTATTAAAAACAGGGTGCTGCAAATATTCGGTTTCGCGCTGCATATTTCCAGAATAGCCCTCCGTTTGCTCTGCCAGTAAATCCAACACTGAAAAACTCAATTTTTCCTGACCGGCGCAGATTTTGAGCAGGCTTTCAACTTCGTCCAATGTTGAAATCTCATCGAGGGCAATGCCAAAACCATCAGCATAAGAACGGAGATTGATTTTTTTGGCCACTGCGCGTTTCAAAATAAGTGCTGCATCAGAAGAATTAATTTTTATCGTGTCAAAAAAATCATCGTGTGCGAGTTTGAATCCCAATTTTTTGAGCCCGGCAACCAGCGTTTTTGCCAAATGGTGGATATCCAGCGCGATTTGCCGCAAACCTTCCGGCCCGTGATAAACTGTGTACATGCTAGCCATTATCGCCAGAAGAACCTGTGCGGTACAAATATTCGAAGTTGCTTTTTCGCGGCGAATATGTTGCTCGCGTGTTTGCAATGCCATGCGCAAAGCCGGGTTTCCCTGGGCATCTTCCGAAACGCCGATTACCCGACCTGCCATCGAGCGCTTAAATTGATCCCGGGTAGCGAGAAAGGCAGCATGTGGTCCACCAAATCCGAGCGGCACACCAAAACGCTGCGTATTGCCGACGACTGCATCGGCCCCAAATTCTCCGGGAGGCGTCAGTAAAAGTAAGCTCATCAGGTCGGCAGCGACGGTAACGTACGCTTGCGCTGCTTTTGCCCGGGCACAAAAGTCTGAATAATCTTTGACCGCACCGTCTGTGGTCGGATATTGCAATAATGCCCCAAATACTTCATCAGAAAATTTGAATGTGTCTTCATCGCCGATTTTAACCTCAATATTCAAAGGTTCGGCGCGTGTTTGAACGACGGCGATCGTTTGCGGATGGCAGTGTTTGGAGACAAAAAATATTTTTCTTTTCTGTCGATGTGCCGAGAAAAACATGCCCATTGCTTCTGCCGCAGCCGTGGCCTCGTCGAGAAGTGATGAGTTGGCAATGTCCATCGCCGTCAAGTCCAGGACCATCGTCTGAAAATTGAGCAGGGCTTCCAAGCGCCCCTGGGAAATTTCAGCCTGATACGGTGTATATTGCGTGTACCAGCCCGGATTTTCGAGGATATTGCGCAGGATGAGGGAGGGCAACTTGGTGCCGTGGTATCCCTGGCCGATGACCGAGCGGTAAACTTTATTTTTTGAGAAAATAGATTTTGCTTTTATTAAAATTTCACTCTCGCTAAGTGCTGGCGACAGGTTCAAATTGCCCTGCATCCGAATAATTTCGGGAATCACATCATCAATGAAAGTGTCGAGGGAATCATGCCCCATCGTACCGAGCATGGTTTTCGTTTCGGCTTCGCCAGGACCAACATGTCGATGCAGAAAAGAATTGGAAGAGGATAGAGTAGCCATAGAATTCTCGTATTTAATAGGATTATTATAAAATATTAACCAACCTGAAATTTAATGATTTTTCACGCAGAATTGAATGTTTAGTCCAATAATTAACGTCAAGTTTACTAATAAATCCACTCATCTTCAAGAAAAAACAGCGATTTGAAATTATTCACCCGGTGGTATAAATATGCAATGTTTTAACGAATTGCTGTCGCAGAACGGGAGAGAATGCCGATGGTATAGTTTGTAACTCGATTAAATTTTAAGTTAAAAAAAATTAATTTCGATTTCCTGAAATTATGTGGAAAAAATTCCTAAAAATCGTTTAATTAGGTTCATTTTCTTCGCATGACCAATGTCGACGAGAAAATGTTGTCCTCATTTTTTTTCTTTCATTTGATAAGATAAATAAATATATTTACACAAATATTCAGCAAGCCGGTGGCATTGAATTTTTATCGATTTATCAACCGATTTTTATTCATGGTTTCCAACGCGAAAGCCGGAAACCGCTAATGAAGCGCAAGCGATAATCTTCCAACTGTGCACAAACACTCTGCCTGGCAGAAATTTCGGATCAAATCATAAACGCCGCGATTTTTTGCGAAATCACGAAAAGCAAGGTTCATCGCTGTCGTGGAATTCAGATAATTAAAAAATAAGAAGCTATGCCAAGGGACTATCAAAAAAAAGTCGATCGCTACAGCAAAATAATATTGGATAATATTACCGAAGGTGTTTTCACGATCGACAAGGGAAAGCGAATCACCACCTTTAATACGGCGGCTGAAAAAATAACCGGCATATCCCGGGAAGATGCAATCGGTCAGGCGTGCTACAATGTGTTTCGTTCCAATATTTGTGAAACGGATTGTGTGCTCTATAAAACGATGGAAACCGGAGAACCGGTTACCTCGAAAACCATTTACATCCTCAATTCTTCCGGCGAACAGATTCCTGTCAGCATTTCAACAGCTTCACTCCGAGGGGAAAAAGGGCATATAATCGGGGCTGTTGAAATCATGCGCGATCTTTCTTTGGAAAGCAAGCTGCGCAAAGAACTGGAAAAAAAATATACTTTTTCCGATATCATCAGCAAGAACCGGAATATGAAACTGATTTTTGATATTCTGCCCCAGGTCGCTCAAAGTGGCAGCATGGTTTTGATCGAAGGGGAAAGCGGTACCGGGAAGGAGCTTTTTGCCCGGGTTATTCATGATTTAAGCAAGCGGAAAAACAAAAAGCTCATTGCCGTGAATTGCGGTGCCCTGCCGGATACTCTGCTCGAATCCGAGCTTTTTGGCTATAAAGCCGGAGCATTTACCGATGCGAAAAGAGATAAAAAGGGACGGTTTGCCCAAGCTGAAGGTGGGACAATTCTCCTGGATGAAATTGGCGATATATCGCCTGCTTTTCAGGTCAGGCTGTTGCGGTTTTTACAGGATAAGGAATACGAACCCCTTGGCAGCACAGAAACTATCAAAGCTGATGTTCGAGTGATTGCCGCGACGAATAAAAATGTATCGCAATTGGTTGAAGAAGGAAAATTTCGGCAGGACTTGTATTATCGAATAAATATTATCAAAATTACCATTCCTCCATTGCGCGAGCGGCCGGAGGACATACCGTATCTGGTCAAACATTTCAGAAAGAAGCACAACCACATTCTCGGTAAAAATGTGGAGGGCACCTCGCCAAAAGTTTTGGAAGTGCTCATGCAGTATAATTTTCCGGGCAATGTACGCGAATTGGAAAATATTATCGAGCGTGCTCTGGTGTTATGCCCGGGAAAAGTTATTGAACTGGAAAATTTGCCCCCCGATTTAATCATTTCAAAAAACATCGCAACCCCGGTAAAAATAGAAGATGAATCGGTGAAGGACCTGGAAAAACGCACGATTCTCGACGCGCTTGAAAAGAACAACTGGAACCGCCTTGCCGCGGCTGCAAAACTTGGTATTCATAAAACAACCTTGTTCCGAAAAATCAAGCAATTAGGTATCACACTCCCCGCAATTGATGGCCGCAGCAAAAACACCGTCTAATTCCTCGTGTTTCTATAGTAGCGAATTTGCTACTCTGCTACTGTATAGGGTTTCACAGTAGCAAGATTGCTTCTCTTTATTCTTACAATTAAATAATTAATTCTCATTATAAAAAATTGTTTTTAAAACAGTTATCTTGTTATGGTTTTCATGGCATTAACCTTGCTTTTTGCGGGTCGGAGGCTGCCATGAAAGTTGCAATTCCTGTATGGGAAAATCGTATTTCCCCTGTGTTCGATACAACAGCACATATACTGCAAGCAGAAATAATTGATAAAATGCTTGCCAAAAAAGAGATGTTGAGTCTCGAATCACTTACGATTTATCAACGCATTGAATTATTAGACAATCTCGGAATTGATATCTTTATTTGTGGCGGGATAACACGCCCGCTATTGGACAGTATCCGAAACAAAAATATTAAAACCATCCCTTACGTCTGTGGAAATGTGGATAAAATTCTATCAGCCCTTTGTGATGGAGAGGATATAAAGTCATTATTTTCGATGCCGGGTAATAGTAATAAGGAGGATGGCTAAATGAATCAATCCCGACGAAATTTTATAAAAACTGCTGGAGTTATAGGCGCTGGCATTGCCGGAGTAAAACCCGATAAAGTGAGTGCAGGCCCAAAAAACATTCTATCCGACGACCGCATGGGGGTTCTTGTTGATACAACCGTTTGTATTGGCTGTCGCCGGTGTGAATTTGCATGCCGTGGTGCGCATGATATCCCCAATGGTGAGATGAAAGATTATGACGATCGTTCCGTTTTTGAAAATATGAGAAGGCCGGACGTCGACGCGCTGACTGTTGTCAATCAATTTGAAAATCCTGAAAACACAGCCCGGCCAATCGATGTTAAAGTGCAATGTATGCACTGCGACCAGCCTGCCTGTGTTTCTGCCTGTATCGTAGGAGCTTTTTCAAAGCAAGAGAATGGCGCTGTTATTTGGGATACGGATAAATGCATCGGCTGTCGCTATTGTATGGTAGCCTGCCCGTTTCAAGTACCGGCATTCGAATATGAAAAAGCAATTCAACCACGAATTATGAAATGCGACTTTTGTTTCGATCGCACAAAAGACGGTGGCATTCCTGCCTGTGTGGAAATTTGTCCGATGGAAGCTCTCACTTACGGGAAACGATTTGAACTCGTTAAATTGGCCCGGAAAAAAATAGAAGCAAATCCAGATCGCTATATCAATCATATTTATGGTGAACACGAAGTTGGTGGCACCTCGTGGATGTATTTGGCGGCCAGGGATTTTAAAGAACTCGCGCTACCGGAGCATAGCGATGCACCGGCTCCCGGCGCATCTGAGTCAATTCAGCATGCTATATTTAAATATTTCATTCCTCCGATCTCCTTGTTCGCTCTTCTGGGCGGCATAATGTGGATGGGTAAAAATAAAAACGGAAACGAACTCGAGTCAGGAGAATAATATGCATTCATCGATGAAGGCGATGCCTGTTAAAAGACCCTTTTTTACACCTTTAACTATTGTTTTGACCATTCTTGTTGTCAATGGGTTGTTTTTTGGCGCTGTTCGGTTTATTCAAGGGATTGGAGCAGTCGCCAATTTAAATAATCAGTATCCCTGGGGAATTTGGATTGGAATTGATGTAGCTGCGGGTGTAGCGCTGGCTGCAGGCGGATTTACGACCGCCGCATTGGCCTATATTTTTCATAAAGATGAATTTCATGATATCGTTCGCCCGGCATTATTAACAGCAATGCTTGGTTATACATTTGTAGCAATCGGTGTTGTTTTCGACCTGGGACGCTACTACTATATTTACCATCCACTTTATATGTGGAATGGAAACTCTGTTCTTTTTGAAGTCGGCATCTGTGTCATGGCCTATGTTTCAGTCTTGTACATCGAATTCATGCCGATCGTGACGGAGCGGTTTATCGGGCGGATTAATTTTAAAGGATTTCTTGCCAGATTTAATAAAATTCTTGATTCTGTATTGCGATTCCTGGACCGTATCATCGAAAAAGCCTTGTTTTTTTTCATAATTCTCGGGGTGGTGCTTTCTTGTTTGCACCAGTCATCTCTGGGCACGTTAATGATGATTGCAGGGACAAAAATCCATCCGCTGTGGCAATCCCCAATCGCACCATTGATGTATTTGCTCTCAGCAATATCGGTTGGTTTTCCCATGGTAATAATGGAATCGCTGATTTCATCTCGCTCCTTTGGAATGAAACCCGAAATGCACGTTCTCTCAAAATTGAGCCGTTTTGTTGGCCCGCTTCTCGGCATATATTTGGGATTTAAGCTTGGGGATATGGCCATTCGCGAAACATTTGTCTATCTGAATGAAATCACGCTTGAAAGTGTGATGTGGGTCGTTGAAATCGTAATCGGTATTATTGTCCCGCTGCGTATGTTTTTATATGAAAAAGTACAAAGATCCCCATTCTGGTTATTTATCGCCTCAAATCTTGTAATATTTGGCGTACTGCTCAACAGATTCAATAATTTTATAATAGCCTACACCCCGCTTTATGCAGATAAACCATATTGGCCAAGCTTCGGAGAAATCTCGGTAACCTTGGGTGTTATCGCACTTGAAATTTTGCTCTATAGATTGATTGTGATGATTTTTCCAGTGATTAGTCAACCATTAAAAGGCACTGCCGCCAGCATGAAAATCAGATTGAAAGGGGTGATTCGATGAAGAAAATGTTATCTCTGTTTTTCACCGTTTGCCTCACCGGCAATGTGGTTTTCTCTCAAACGCCAGTATTTAAAAATCATGCAAAAGCACCCCTGGAGTGCAACCAATGCCATGCTTGTGAGAATCCAACGTATAAAAATCCGTGCCTGACGATATTTCCAGACTTTAGAAGGGAAGGGCTGTCTATAATGCGCCCGGCCGATGATGTAGAAGCGTTGGTCACGATTGATACATTGGCCAACCTTTATGAGCCTTCGATCTTTAAACATAAATTGCACGCGGAAATGTCGGCGCTGTCAACCGGCGGCTGTGCTTCCTGCCATCATAATAATCCACCGGGTGATATTTTAGCCTGTATCGAATGCCACAAACCGGGTGCATTGCGCGATGATTTGACCGTCATTGGATTGAAAGGCGCCTATCACGGGCAATGCTTGAATTGCCACAGAGATTGGAGTCATGACACCGACTGCATAAAATGCCACGTCGAAAAAGGCGACGAACCGCTCGCAGGTGGGACGAATTTTACAGAAATGAGCCAGTTTACCGAGCCTATTCTGCCAAAAGTTGTTTACGAAACGGATGAAGACAATCCAATCGTCACTTTTTATCACGATGCGCACTCTGATATTTATGGTTTACAATGTGTTGATTGTCATAAAAATGAGACCTGCGGCCGCTGCCATGATACGATGGAAAAAACGGCCGATGTGGAGATGGAGCCTCATGAAAATTGTCAGAGCTGCCACGATTGTGACACGGATAACGACAAAGATTGCCTGAAGTGCCATGACACAAAAGAGAAACCCCCGTTCGATCACCAAACTACTGGATGGGTTCTCAGTCGATATCACAATAAATTGACGTGCTTGGATTGCCACAGCGGTACCCGGTTTTCAAGGCTTGATAAGACTTGTACGGCATGCCACAAAAACTGGGAGAATGGCACCTTTAAACACAGCGTTACTGGATTTATTTTCGATGAAAATCATGAAGATAATGATTGCGTTGACTGCCATTTAAAACGGCGTTATGACCAAAAACCGGTTTGTTCAGAATGCCACGATGAGATTACATATCCGGAAAAATTGCCTGGAAAATTCATTCAAAAACGTACGCTACAATAATGGATGAAAGTTAAGCCCATGCTTAAAAAAATAGTGTTTAAATTGATTTTTGCGGTCGGTATTTCCATAACGATAATCATCGGGATTTTCTCTTACGTAAGTGTGCAATCGCAAAATAAAACATTGCTTGCTGAAACGGAACGTCACACTTATCAACAAAGCGAGACTATCCGTAGCAGTACGAAATTCGGCATGCTTTTGAATGAGCGGGAGCATGTCCATGAAATTATTAATGCAGTTGGTCGTCAGAACTCGTTTAAGGAAATACGGATATTCAATAAAGAAGGCGAAATCATTTATTCATCCAATCCCGATCACATTGGGATTATGGTGGATAAAAATGCGGAAGCCTGTTACACCTGTCATGAGACAGACGAGCCGCTGGAAAAACTATCCATTCCTGACCGTAGCAGGATTTTTGCATCGGATTCTGGCCGGGTTTTAGGTACGATCAACCCGATTTATAATGAACCAGCATGTTATCGGGCTCCGTGCCATGCGCACAGTTCAGAGCAGGTTGTGCTCGGCGTGCTGGATGTCACCGTAAGCCTGAACCCAATCGATGATCGAATGGCCAATTCGAAAATACGGATGCTGCTATTCACATTGATCGTCATTCTGGCCATTAGCAGTGTCTTGCTCTATTTTGTGCGGATCTGGGTCGACAAACCGGTGCACAAGCTCGTCGATGCAACAAAAAGCGTCGCTTCAGGGAACCTGAATTACACCATCGAAATGAATAGCAGTGATGAACTGGGCGCCCTGGCACGGTCATTTAACAATATGACGAAGAAACTGGCTGAAGCGCGCTTGCAGCTTTTCCAGTCGGATAAAATGGCTTCCCTTGGCCGTCTGGCGGCCGGAGTTGCCCATGAAATAAATAATCCATTGACCGGAATTTTAACCTACTCCAGTTTTCTCCTGAAGCGCACCAAAAATTATCCGGAATTTCAGGAAGATTTATCTGTCATCGTGCGCGAAACCAAGCGAAGCCGTGAAATTGTCAAAGGTTTGCTCGATTTCGCCCGACAATCTATCCCCAAAAAGAACAAAGCTAATATAAATGATATTATTGATAGGGCGATCAGCATTGTTGATAATCAGCTTAGCATAAATCATATCAATCTGGAAAAAGTATTCGATGAAAATCTGCCGGAAATCACAGTAGATGCGAACCAGATGCAGCAGGTTATTATCAATCTTATTGTTAATGCTATTCATGCCAGTGACAAAAACGGCGGCGCCATTACGGTGCGAACGAATCTTATTAGCCTCGCTCCGTGGGGAATAACCCAGGTTAAAAGTGCGCTTTGCACCAACGGACATAATTTAATGGATCAGACCGTAAAAATAAAAGGCATGCCTTCAATTCGGGTGCAGGCCAATGCGGATGGTAAAGAAGGTTTCATAAATCTTGATCCAGTTTACGGAAAAAATCGCAACCTCCATGGTGTCAAATTAAAAGATAAATCAGAAGTTGATATTTCCTGTCCCCAGTGCAATGTTTCGTTACTTCATAAAAGCAAAAAGTGCCCGGAATGTGGGGGGCCGGTTTATTTCTTTGAGGTGCCGGGAAAAGGGCGGTTTGAAGGCTGTGCAATCAAAGGAGGGAAATGGCAGTATTGGGAAGCAATAGAGAAGGAAGGAAAAAAGGAATATGTGGAAATAGTAGTTTCGGATGCAGGCTGTGGTATCCCGCAGGAAAACATGTCAAAAATATTTGAGCCTTTTTTTACGACAAAAGGCCAAAAAGGCACGGGACTTGGTTTGGCCGTAATTTGGGGTATTATTGATAACCATAATGGCCGGATTACCGTTGAGAGTGAGGTTGCCAAGGGAACCGCTTTTACCATCCGCTTGCCAATTGAAAAAGAGCTGTAAAACAGGAAGCATTAAATGAGTGAAAAACTTAAAATTTGTGCGATTGACGATGAACAGGTTATCCTGGACTCGATAGTAAAACTATGTGGGGCCGAAGGCTGGCTTGTCGACACTGCTTTGGATGCAAAAGTTGGATTGCATAAATTGGATACGAGTACTTACGATCTCATAATCTGCGACATTATGATGCCCGGCATCGATGGTTTTGAATTTCTTGAGCAATTACGAATAAAAGAAATCGGGACCCCGGTTATTATTACCACAGGCTTTTCTACTTTGGAGAATGCTGTTAAATCGCTCTATCGTGGTGCCGTCGATTTTCTGCCAAAACCATTTACATTTGACGAATTAATAAGCATTGTTGGCCGCGGTCTAAAATACTCACAAATTCAACGACAAGTGGCCAAGGAAACATTGTCCTCTGACGCTATTGATGAATTGATCCATTATATTCCATGCCCTCCAAAATACAAACGGTTAGGGTACGCAACATGGACACTGCTCGAAGACGATGGATCATTGAAAATCGGTTTGACTGACCTGTTTTTTCGGACGATTGGTACATTGCAACAGATTAATTTGCACAAAGCGGAGGATGAAATTTTTCAAGGAAATATGTGTGCACAAATTATGACTGAAGATGCCTTTATACATAATATTTTAGCTCCGGTAAGCGGCCGGATTATTAAACGGAATGAAGAGATTTTGAATAATTATGCCATCATCGAAAAAGATCCCTATTTCAGAGGGTGGGTCTATTCAATCGTTCCGGCAAATTTGGATTATGAAACAAAATATCTTATTCCCTGCAGTTCAGATAGATTATAAATAAAACAATTATGATATGAGATTTAGAACATAAATGGAGGTTGAAATGGGTATACTACTCTTAATTGTCGCTGTTGTCATCTTTATCGTTGCTGATGTTTTTATTCGTTTAATTATCAGAAAAAGAGCTGAAAAACGGATTCGTAAAGAACGGGAAGAAGTGCTTGCCGTCAACCTCAACCTGGATTTCAGTCATGAGGCTAAATCTCTAAAACGGGTCGAGGTGGATTATCCAAAAGCAAAAATTCTGGCGGTGGATGACGAAGAAATCATCCTGGATAGTTTTAGAAAAATTCTTGTCCTCGATGGCTATTCCGTAGATACGGTTGAAACGGGTCAGGAGGCGCTTGGGCTCATCCGCAAACGCCACTATGATTTTGTTTTTACCGATTTAAAAATGCCGGAAATGGATGGGGTTGATGTGTGTAAATCGGTGAAACATGTGCGGCCGGATATCGACGTGATAATTATTACCGGTTACGCGTCGGTTGATACGGCTGTCGAAACAATGAAATTCGGCGCTCTGGACTACGTTCAAAAACCGTTTACCGAAGATGAATTGTTGGCGATGACCAATAAATTCCTGATTAAACGAAAAGCACGTATGGACAAGCAGCTAAAATCCAATGTCAAAATCACCCACTCTTCATTTGAAGAAAAGCACGCCGATGTCGCTTTCTCGATTCCCGGAGGTGTTTTTATATCTGAAGGGCATTGCTGGGCGACGATAAACCAGAATGGCCGGGTAGATATCGGGATCGATGATTTTGCCAAGAAAATAATTGGCAAAATTGATGATATCGATTTGCCAAACCTTGGAATGGAAGTTAAAAAAGGCGATCATCTCTTCAGTGTTTTGCAGAAGACGCATTCCATTCCATTTAAATCCCCGGTAAGCGGGAAAGTAACACTCGTAAACCGCCCCTTGTTGGAAGACCTCGAACAGTTGGACAATTCGGCCTACGGCAAAAGCCGGATTTGCGTAGTCGAGGGAAATAATCTGGACGAAGAACTGAAAGAACTTAAAATCGGCCAGGCGGCTGTTGATCTTTTTAATGAAGATATTTCTCATTTGAATGACTATGTAAAAAAATCGGTCACGGCAACGGAAGATGAATCCAAAGTCCCAGCCGATGGCCACGTGTATCTCGGCGAATTGGAAGTCCTGAAAGAAAAAGACCGTAATGCCATCATCAATGATTTTTTCAACCGCTGATAATCAGTAAATTGCATAACTAACCTTTCAGGTTTTCAAAACCTGAAAGGTTTCCCAATTTTTCATTTCGAATCTTCCATAATTTCCTATCTTCCACTATGCACGATGCAAAAATTCTCTGTATTAATCCCTGGATTTATGATTTCGCTGCCTACGATTTTTGGAGCAAACCGCTGGGTTTGCTCTACATTGCGGCTTTGCTGCGTCAACACGGATTGGATGTGGATTTTATCGACTGTCTTGACCGCTGGCATCCGGAATTGTTGCAGCGACAAAAACGGAGCCGCCCAAAACGGCGAAAAGGAGGGATTGGCCCCTTCCACCGGGAGATAGTTGAGAAACCGCAATGCCTGCAATTTATGCCGCGTCATTTTGCGCGCTACGGCTTGCCGGAATCGATTTTTATCGAAGATTTAAAAAATCGAAATCAGCCGGAAGTTATTTTGGTGACTTCAATCATGACTTATTGGTATCCGGGTGTAAAAAAAGTTGTTGAATTGTGCCGGAGAATATTTCCCGGTGTGCCTGTCGTGCTCGGAGGAATTTATGCAACGCTCATGCCTGACCACGCTCGCGAAACTATTGCACCGGATTATCTTTTAACCGGCCCCGCGGAAGAGGGGCTTCTGCCGCTGCTGGGCCATCTGCTCAAAAGACCCAAATTGGAAAACAACCTGCCGACCTCTTTCGATTCCTATCCTTTTCCTGCCTGGGATTTATTGCACGGCTTGGATTATCTCGTGATGATGGCGACTCGCGGCTGCCCGCTGTCCTGCTCATTTTGTGCCACCAATAATTTAAGTGGCTATTCGCTGCGGCAACCGGAAAAAGTCGTGCAGGAAATGCAACAACAAACGAAAAAATATGGTGTGTCACAGATCGCATTTTATGATGATGCGCTTTTCATGCAGGCTGAAAATCACATCAAACCACTTTTGCGGGATATAATTTCACGCAAGACGGATATTTCGTTGCACGCACCGAATGGACTGCACGCTCGATTTATCGACGAAGAGCTAGCTGAGCTGATGTTTCGCGCCCGTTTCCGTACGATTCGCTTAAGCCTGGAATCGGTCGCGAAAGAAAGGCAGCGTGATATCCACAATAAAATCACACCCGGTGAAATGACACGCGCTGTGCGACGACTGGTGCGAGCAGGATTCAAGCCAAAAGACCTCGAAACCTATATTATCATGGCGTTGCCCGGGCAAAAAATCGAAGAAGTTGTGGAAACGATAGGCTATGCCCATAGCCTCGGAGTTCGCGTGCGTTTGTGTTCTTATAGCCCCATTCCAGGTACAAAAGATTACAACAGGGCGATTGCGGCTGGGAATTTTCCGGAAAATGCAGATCCTTTGCTAACCAATAAAACTGTCATCCCCTTGTGCCGAACAACTGCAGCTTACACTCGTTACGAAAAAATAAGCCAATTTGCCCATTGGCTCAACGAACGAGCATGGGGGGAGAAGCAGGTGACTGAAGAAAACGCGAAACGAATTTTTAGAAAGAAATTTTCTGTCTGATTAATTACTTAATAAGTTTTGAATCCAAATATCAGGAGGCCTCTTATGCAAAAATTCAGTTTAGTTCTACTCTTAATTTTCGGTTGGCAATTGGCAATCGCACGCCCCGCGGAAACGGATATTTCTTTTTCAATATCCTTCACGCAAAATCAATCAGCAAAAGCTTTGGACGGCCGTATGTTGCTGCTGATTTCTGCGAATAACGAAAAAGAGCCGCGTTTTCAAATTGTCGATGGCGCTGAAACTCAACTGGCGTTCGGAATTGATGTCGAAGGTCTCAATCCCGGTGAAAAAGCAAAATTCGATAATTCTGTGTTTGGTTACCCTCTTCGAAGCCTCAAGGATGTGCCTGCCGGAGAATATTGGGTGCAAGGATTGTTGCATATTTATGAGACTTTTCACCGTTCCGACGGGCACACGGTCAAATTGCCCATGGACAGGGGTGAAGGGCAACAGTGGAGTAAAGCACCGGGAAATCTTTACAGCAATCCACAAAAAATTACAATCCGACCGGGAGAAAAGAATAACTTCCATATTGAGCTCGATCAGAAAATTCCACCAATCGATCCGCCAAAAGACACGAAATACATCAAGCATATTAAAATGAAAAGTGAAATGTTGAGCAAATTCTGGGGTCGGCCAATGTACCTTGGTGCTTGCATTCTGCTGCCCGAAGGATTCGACTCACACACGGACGCGCGCTATCCACTGATCATCAATCACGGGCATTTTCCCTACACTTTTGGCGGCTTCCGGCCGGAGCCACCTGATCCCGACCTTAAACCGGAGTACAGCGCCCGATTTGATGTGCATGGCTATAATCGCATTCAGCAGGAGCACGCGCACCAGTTTTACAAAGAATGGACTGGCCCCGATTTTCCCCGCTTTGTAATTATCGAAATCCAGCATGCCAATCCTTACTACGATGATTCTTATGCTGTAAATTCCGAAAATTTGGGTCCCTATGGCGATGCCATCACTTATGAGTTGATTCCTCATATTGAAAAAGAATTTCGTGGTATTGGCAAACCATGGTCGCGATTTCTTTACGGTGGCTCTACCGGCGGTTGGGAGGCATTGGCTGCGCAGGTTTTGTACCCGGATGAATACAACGGCTGTTTTGCCGCCTGCCCCGATCCGGTAGATTTCCGCGCTTATACCGTGGTAAATATTTATGATCATAAAAATGCCTACTTCGTCGACAGCAAATTCAAGCGCACGCCGCGACCGGGTTTTCGAAATTATCTCGGGGAGTTGAAAGCAACATTGGTAGAAATGAATTACCGGGAGCTCGTTTTAGGGACGAAAAGCCGCTCCGGGCAACAATGGGATATTTGGGAAGCGGTGTATTCACCGGTTGGGGATGATGGTTATCCGCAGCGAATCTGGGATAAAATGACCGGTGAAATTAACCCGGAAGTGGCAGAATTCTGGCGTCAAAATTACGATATCTCCTATATTTTGCAGCGCGACTGGGAAAATCTTGGCCCGAAATTGCGGGGAAAGCTGCGGATTTATTGCGGTGATATGGATAACTACTACCTGAATAACGCCGTTTACCTCATCGAAGAATTTCTGAAAAATACCAGCACTCCTTTTTATGATGGTGCAGTCGATTACGGCGACCGGGCTGAACATTGCTGGAATGGCGATCACAGCCGCTCGAATGCGGAGTCGCGCTTGCGTTACCACCAAATGTACGTCGATAAAATCCTCCAGCGCATCGAGGAATCTGCCCCGGAAGGCGCCGATTTAACAAGCTGGCGGTATTAAGTTGTCTCCGGGGTTTTGGCAGGGTGAATGAATTGTTTTAATCACTTAACCCAAAGGGGTTCAGATTTAATTCTACATTAATCTGGCCCCTTTTATTAAAACTTGGTTGAATAATTTAAGAATGAACTTGTAATAATTGAACTGGCCATTTTTTCAAGAATATATTTTAAAAGAGTAGCGATTACACCAATTGTCCGGCAGATGTTATTTTGTTCATTAAAGGATGTAGAATGCCATCTTCGAGATTATAAATCCAGCCATGGATTGCCAATTGCGCGTTTTCCTGCCACGCATTCGCAACGATAGAGGTGTTACAAATATTATTTACTTGCTCAGTCACGTTTAGCTCACAAAGCAACCGGTACTGCTTTGCAGGAGGCAAGCTTTCCAGTTCAGTGGCATGAAATCGATGCACATCTTTTACATGCCGAAGCCAGTTATCAACAAGCCCGTGTTGTTGATCCTCCATAGCTGCTTTTATCCCGCCACAGCCATAATGCCCACATACAATAATATGCTCAACTTTTAACGCCTCAACGGCATACTGAATAACTGAAAGACAATTCAAGTCGGTGTGGACAACCAGATTCGCAACATTGCGGTGGACAAATACTTCGCCCGGTGAAAGGTTCAAAATTTGCGTGGCTGGAACCCGGCTGTCGGAGCAGCCAATCCACAGATATTTTGGCGTTTGCTGCTGTGCCAACTGTGAAAAAAAAGTGGGATCCCGGCGTTGCGTTTCGTCTGCCCACGCTTTATTTTTATCGAGAAGGTGTTCAATTGAACTCAACAAAATATCCTTTCTACTTTTTGATTTTGGAATACGTGGACTTTTACTGATATCCGGAGCCCGCATCCACTTTTCCGCGTTCAGCGCTTATATTTTCTTCGTATTTACTTTCCCTGTATGCGGCAATCGGATTCGCCGGGCAATTCAATTCTTCCCTCACTTTGAAAAGTAGTGGCGAAACATCGATCTGGTATGCCTCGTTGAGAATATTGTGTGCCGCGAGCACGTCCCCGGACCGGCGGGCTGCCGCCAGTTCAGTTCGATTGACCAGCAACGCTTTCGCATAGGCAGTCTGGCAATTCAGCACGGACTGAATCATCGGTGCAATTTTTCCTTCAATTGTGAAACTTTGATCGATCATGTAGGCTATATTATTGGCACAGGTGCGGATCATTTCATCGTTGCTAAGTTCAGCATCTGCAAGTTCATTGTAAATGAGAAAAAGTTCGTACGGATTTACACTGCCGACGATGAGGTCATCATCCGCATATTTTCGATTATTGAAATGGAATCCACCCAGTTTGTTTTCATCGATTAGAAATGCCACGATTTGCTCAATATTGACCCCCTGCGCGTGATGCCCCAAATCGACGAGCGTTTGCGCTTTCGGGCCAAGTTTCAGGCAGAGTGCGTAGGAAACACCCCAGTCCGGCACATCGGTGCTGTAAAAAGCCGGCTCAAAAAACTTGTATTCCAGCAGCATGCGCGAACGTTCCGGTAGCATTAAATACACCTGGGCTAAACTTTCCTGCATGCGATGTTTGCGCTCGCGCAAGCTGTCCTGGCCAGCATAATTCGTCCCGTCTGCGAACCATAAACTGAGAATATCGCTGCCAGTGTTTTGCATGATTTCACAGCAATCCGCCATGTGGTTTAACGCCTGCTCGCGCACCGCAGGATGCGGATTGCAAAATGAGCCGAGCCGGTAAATATCATCCTGAAATACATTTGGATTTATAGCGCCGAGTTGAATTCCCAGGTTTTTAGCGTAGTGACGCATGGCTTTGTAATCGCCGTCCTCCGGTTTATCCCAGGGAATATGCAGAGCCACAGAGGGGGCAATACCGGTCATTTTGTGGACCATCGCCGCGTCGTCAAGTTTTTGCCGCGTCGTTGTTGCAGCGCCGGGCCAGGGAAATGTTTTGAAGCGCGTGCCGCTATTGGCATATCCCCAACTTGGCGTTTCAATTTTCTGCTGTTTTAACTTCTCTTTTACACCTTCGATATCGAGCCCACGACTGCCATATTTATCACAAAATAATGCATACTCGGTTTTTTGATCGATCACCTTTTTCATCCTTTGTTGTAATCATGCTTTCATTTCAGAAGCAAATGGCACTTTTTGGAAGGGAAATTTATACAATGGTATGATAAAAAGACAGAATAAAATAATTTTAAACGCAGGCCCGGGTCCCCATAAAATTGGCCTGAATTTTACTCATACCGCAATGCTTCGATGGGATCGAGCTGGGCTGCCTTTCGAGCAGGAAAAATACCAAAAAACAGACCTACGCTCACCGACATGAAAACAGCAAAAATTACCCAGCCAAGCGGCAAAATAAATGGAAATCCCAGCAGCATTGAGATCAAAAAAGCAAGTCCGCCCCCTGTGAGGAGACCCAATAATCCACCCAGCCCGGAAAGCACGGCTGCTTCGATGAGAAATTGCCAGGTAATTTGGCCTCGCGATGCGCCGATCGCTTTGCGAATACCAATTTCGTGGGTGCGTTCGGTTACCGAAACCAGCATGATTACCATCACACCGATGCCGCCGATCATCAATGCGATTGAAGCAAGCACGACGAGCACGAGCGCCACCTGATCGGTGATACTTTTGGTGAATTTTACCACTTCATCGACCGGGATGACGGCAAAATCATCAGCTTCACCAAGCGGGACTTTACGCCGCATGCGCATCAGGGCGCGAACGGATTCTTCGACATCTTCAACATGGTCGTTGTTGTCAACGATTATATTTATCCCCAAATCTTCATTTCTGAACATAAAATCGCGCTGGTAAGTCGTGTAGGGCAGCACAAGAAAATTATCAGCCATGCCGCCAAAAATGGTTTTGCGGTCCGAAAAAACACCCAAAATTTCATATTCCCGATTTTCAATGCGGATTCTTTTTCCAATTGGATCTTCAAATTTAAATAAAGACTCAGCTACTTTATTGCCCAGCACAACGGAGGGGCGGCGGCGCTCAATTTCGTTTTCAGTGAAATAACGGCCTTCGCTCACGGTGATATTTTGCACGTAGAGTAAATCGACATTGGAACCCACCACGGATATGAGTTGCGCTTTGCGATCCCGGTATCTCACTGTCATCCCGCGCCCGTATTGCACTTGTACACCGATGACATGGGGTATATTTTCCAGCGCTTTTGCATCGGCGATGGTGAAGTTTTTGCGCTTCATCATTTCTTCCATGCTTTCACCAGCGAGAAAATCAATTTTTGAAAGGCTGACAATCGGCGTGCCTTGCCCACTCATCGACGAAGCGATAAATGAATTGAGCCCAGCGACGGTGGCAACCATTGCCATCAGGCTCGAAATACCGATGAGCACACCAAGAATGACCAATCCCGAGCGCATTTTGTTATTTTTAATCGTCGCAAATGCTTCCCGGATTGCCTCGTGAATATGGCCCCAGACGCTGGATTGCAAACTGCGTGAAATAAATGAATTTTGTGGTTGATTCGTTTTCATAAGTGATTTAAAATTTCATTGCCATAAATAAACTATCGATGTATCAAAAATTTCTTGCGTCCAACCCTGTTTAATATAAATTCAAACCTTCAACTTTCTATTGCCTCAGCGCAACAACCGGATCCAACTGTGAAGCTTTTCGGGCCGGATAAACACCAAAAAATATACCAACACTAAATGAAATTACCAGTGCGACAATAACCGGCATCAGTGAAATACTGTTCGGTAGCGGGCTCACCGCGGCGACAATTGCAGCGATGGTAAAACCAAGAATTATTCCGATGGCACCGCCAATTCCGGTGAGAATCAGGGCCTCCATTAAAAACTGGGAAATAATATGGCTGCTGCGGGCGCCGACTGATTTTCGAATTCCAATTTCCCGCGTACGCTCGGTAACAGCAACCAGCATAACATTCATGATAATAATGCCGCCGACAACCAGCGTGATGCTCACAACGCCGATCAAAGTACCAAATATGCCTGCAGAAATGGCTTTCCAGATCGAAACCAGTTGCTCGGCTGTGTCGATATAAAAATCATCGTCCTGATGTGGTTTCAACTGGCGGACGCTACGCATTGTCAGACGCACATCCTCTTGGGCTTGGGTGAAACTTTCCATGTCCGCCGTGCGAATTTTTATCTCCAGCGATTGCCGCGAGCCGTACATTTTCAGAAAAGTTGTTACCGGAATAAAAGCAAACTGGTTTTGATTATTTCCCAGAATGGTGCCTTTTTTTTCACAAATTCCGACGACGGTAAAATGTTTGGAGCCAAGTTTTAAAGTTTTTCCCAAGGCAGATGACTGCGGAAAGAGAGTTTGTGCGACATCCCAACCGAGAACACAATTGTTGCGCCGCTGCTGAATATCAATGCGGGTGAGGTGGCGCCCGAAGGCAATCGGGAATTCGCCCATCGCCGGGTATTCTTCGGTGCGGCCACGAATTCTGGCGTTGTCAACAATTCGAGAACCGTTCGTCATTCTATCACTGCGGCTGATGGTAGCATCGACAAACTCTGCGGCAGGGATTTCTTTGCGAATCAAAGCCAGGTCTTCCAGCGTGATGAGCGGATTTTTCAGGGATTTAAGAAAGGCATCAAAATCGGTTAAAACCTGGATGGGGTTGTTGCGCTGGAGCGTAAATACATTGCTGCCCTGCGAGGCGATTTTGGTTTTCACATAGACGTCCATGCCCTGGACAATCGACACAACCGCAATGATCGACATTATTGAAATGACAACGCAGAGAATAGTCAGAAATGACCGCAATTTATTCGCCCACAGGGCGGAAAACGCAAGAACTGTATTTTCCCAGAAATAGCGCATTATTTTTTATCTTTGTTCTTAATTTTTACCAGGTCGCCATTAGCCAATTTACGTAATGCGCTGAAAGGGCCGGTAACCACTACATTTTCATTTTCCAGTCCGGAAAGCACTTCAAAATGACGCTCACCGGCTATTCCGGTTTTGACAGCTTTAAAAGTCACGGTTTCATCTTCAACAACAAAAACGCCTTGATAGGGTTCGTTTTCTTTGGCATCATCGTCCTCTTCGGTCGAATCATCCTTTTTCTTTCTGCTGAATTTTTTGGAGGTTTTAACCAGGCTTTTATCGTCCCGCAAAGTGAGGGCTTGAATGGGTACGGCGAGCGCTTTTTCGCGGTAACCTGTGGTTATATCTGCCTTGCATGATAATCCGGAGCGCACGTTTGGGATTGGCTCATCCAATTGTACAATGACTTCAAAACTGGTGGCTTGTTGCTGTCCGCCGGCCGTGAGAATCGGGCTGTGGCCAACTTTTGTGACATGACCGGCAAAAGTGCTGTCCGGGTAAGCGTCGAGTTTGATCTCGGCTTTCTGGTCGACTTTCACATCGACGATATCGGTTTCATCGACTTCGACGATGGCTTCGATAACGGATAGATCCGCAATTGTGAGCAAGGTCGTCGCAGGATTGTTGAACGCTCCGACGAAGACATTTTCGCCCTCTTCAATATTGCGCTTGGTTACGATGCCGTCGATGTCCGAATGTACATTCACTTTACTTAGTTCGTGTTCGGCCGTCGCTAATCCTGCCCTGAGGCGGCTAATTTCTTCTTTAGCCGCGTTGACAGTCATTTTCTGTACCCGGACGGCCGTTCTCGATTTCTGAATCTGCTCATCGGACGTAAGTTTGCGTTCGTAGAGCTTTTCGGCACGTTCTAAATCATCCTGTGCCTGCGCCAAATTGGCTTTTGCCAATTCAAAATTGGCCTGCGCCGCGCTGATACTGGCACTCATTTGCCGCACCTGCGATTCGGCAGTGGTAGGGTCAATCTGGATGAGAAACTGACCTTTTTTAACCCGGTCACCTTCGTCCACAGAAAGCTTGTAGATTTTGCCCGGCACCGTGGCGCTGATATCGACTGAAGTTTTCGGCTGAACTTTACCCGAAGCTGAAACGAGAGCACGCAACTCTATTTCTTCCAAAGTCATGACATCAACAGAGGTGCCTTTTTCCTGGCGCAGAAATATATTCAAAACGATGATGGCAGCAACGACAACTACTGCGCCGATGATCCAGATATTTTTTTTATTTTTCATAGATTTTCGAAACGTTTGAAGGTTAGAAAGTTTGAACGTGAAAACGTTTCGACGTTCACACGTTCAAACAAGTTTTGTTATTAAAAAGCAGCTTTGATCGCCGTAATTGCAAGAATCACAACACCCCAGCTCAGGAACGTTGTTACCAGTCCTTTTTGGGTGGTAAATTTAAAAGCTGCAGCGAAACCGATACCGAGAATTGCAAAATACCAGATGGCCATCAAATCGATTTGTGTCAATAAAAAGTAGATGGCTGAGTCTCTTTCAGCCTCTGGTGCCAGAAATATCAGGCTGGTGGCGCTTTCCATAGCACCGGTTATCATACGCAATCCCATGCCGATTAATCCGGTGACAATCATCACCGGGGCGGTCCAGTTTGCAACACAGAAAAGTGTTTTAAATGACGAACTTCCACCCATAAAAAGTCCACCAATGAGTAACATTAACGCCGCAACAATTACTGACCAGATTGGTACGGTTACAAGAGGCATCAAAGGTGAGGCAATTTCCACGTAGGAAAGGGCTTGTTCCATGGCTTCTTCAGTCATGTTAGGATTTTTTTGCATCTCTTCCGCTGTCATTTCAACGATCATCGGCACCATTTGGTAGGTGATGCCCATTGTGACAATTACTGCGAGCAACAACGGTAAAAACCAGGTTGGCGACTTAACGATTTCAGCAAAAGTAGCGACGGGTGAGGTAATTACCCCAATAAATTTTGCTGCAAAACTCATCGATGATGTTTCTTCCACGCTCACATTTTTTTCTTCTGACATGTTTCTCCTCCGTTTGACATTTACAAAGAATTAAATATTGTGGACAAAATATAGCACTGGTACACATTGATTATATTACTTATTCAAAAAAATATTTTGCAAACCGGAATTTTGAACTTATTGCAAAAGGTTCAGAATTATATTTTTTTAATGGTGATCCATTTAAACAGGGGATAAAGATTAATATTGACTTTTTCTGTTAAGCGCAAGTAAAAATTGAACCAAAATCAGATGAATAATAAAGTCGCATCCTTGTTTTGAGGGGAGTTTGGGGGATGTTGACAGGGAATAGTGTCAATCATACGCAGGCTGTTAATTAACGTGAGTTCAATGTAAGCTGTAACATTCTTTACCAAGCATAACTAAAATAGAGCGAAGGCGTCTCGCCGAGCGTTTCGTGCGTTATCCTCGGCGGGACGCCTTCGGACTAGATCCTATAATTAATTCGTTTTGTCCCAATTCTTCTTATATCGAACTCACGTTAATTAATAATTTGTTCCAAACGTATTTTTTCTTTTAACTCAATTGTCGCTTTGCTGGGTACGACACCGAGATCGTCGTGCATCGATTTTTGGCATCTTTGGAACTGGATGAGAGCGCGGTCTCGCTGGCCGCTATAATAATGGCATAACATCAGTTTTCTGTGCACGTCCTCGCGGCAGCTATCACGATTAAGTATTTGCTGGCACATCTGGATGGCTTCCTGAAATTTTTTCATTTTTATATAGTGATAACTCAACCGCTCCAGCACATTAAAATATTTTTCCCGTAAATTCTCTCGCTCCAATGTAGGCCATTCTTCATAGAGGTCATCTTCCATAAAATCACCACGATAAATTTTAACTGCTTCCAGGTATTTTGCGAGTGCGAGATTGGTTTTTTGTTCATTTTCAAGGCTGCGGGCATTTTGATAGAGTCTACGAAAAATATGGACGTCGCATGAAAAATTTAGGTCAGGATTGAGGTAGTAGCACTCATCCTTATAGAGCAGGCATTCATTGTCAGAGTCCACTTGATTAAATGTACGCCGCAAGCCATGCAGGGCAACATTGAGACAGTTGCGAGCGGATTCCGGATAGGCATCGGGCCAGAATTTTTCCATAAGAATGTCACGGTAAATTTTCTGCCTTGAAGTTGCGATGTAGGCAAAAATCCCTCTTCCTTTACGGCTTGGCCAATTTTCAATATTGAACTTGTTAAATTTCACTTTCAGCTTGCCAAGGCTGGCGACTTCCAGATTTAGATTGCCGTTGGGTGCGTTATTTGGAGTGGCAATATGTACATTATTTACGGAATGCACAAAATCAGCTTTCTTTTTGCTGGATTCTATTGTTGGCGGTTGCAAAATTTTTGTTGTTTTACGGTCAAATCCGAGATGGTGTGCAGTACCATTGCCATTGTGAAAAGACATTTCTCTTCCATCAGTTCTGGTGAAAATGAATTGTGCCGTTTTTCCAAAGGCAATTAAATATCCCTTTCGAATTTCATTCCAATACTTGCTCAATCGGGCGAGTTTATTTTTACACGCAGTTTTTTCGCAGACAGCTTCTAAGATGCCGCAGAGCTTTTCCTCATTTAGCGGCAGAAAAAAATAATCGGATAACCCGGCACGATAAGCCGCGACAACTTCCTGAGAAGAAGGTTCTTCTGTTGCACCGATAATATGTAGTTCCGGTTTTGCACTGCGGATCATTTTTATTAAAGCCAGGATTTCGCTTGAAATACATGATGCAGTAATAATAATGAGATCGTGCGTCTCGAGGTGCAATAAAACTTCAGATTCTCGTGAAGTTGATTCTGTAATTGTGCAGTTTTTAAACGCCGGCTTTTTAAAAAGATTGTTGATATTGCCATGCGTGTCGATCAGAAGTAACCTTGTACGTTTCATGGTACATCCGTGTAAAAAGAAAATATTTGTGGGAACGATAAACTAAAAGTGCTGGCGGGGTTATCAAAGGATTGCTTTGAACCTGAGAGCCGGTAAAATAATGAACTTTATAACAGCAGAAAAATCAGCACGACATATTGTCCATAAATAGTCCCCGATTAATGACTATCGAAAATCGATTAAATCAAAATAGCATTCCAAAGATTATTTTTCGTTTCAAATAGTTTGTCCTGTTTTTGTCAATTAAACTCAATCTGATATTTCTATTCGTGGGATATCCTATAACTATTAGAGTCAATAAATTCGAATTTTCTCTCAACGATATTAAAATTAACCCGTTGCGCAAAATAGAAAAGTCTTCAGGTATTGGATAAAAAATTCGGATTCATTCATCATTTACGTCATTCTCAAATGCTTCAATGGGGAATCCATTCTCTCAAAAATGTGAAATGGCTTCGCTGAGCCAAACACCCGCGCAGCACAATGACGCGAAAAATATGTTCGAAGGAGGTACGGCTAAATTATGCACAAGGGTTTAATTTATATGGCTTTGTATGAAGACTGATATGATTTATCTGGCATTCCCTATTTAAGCATTTTCAGGCACGACAGTTCAGTGTTTTTTCACGTTTTATTTAAATCGAACAAGTATCATATCAAGCATAAAAAGACGAGAAGCACCCTGAGTGTTTCGCTTGTTTTTTAAGCGAAATGTATCGAAGGGGCGTTCATTGTAGGTTCATGCAGCCTTCGGTAGGTCCCGCAAAATGCAGCAGGACGACTCGGAAAGCTTGTCTGTGGAAATGACCATATTGGGTTGACGCGACGTGAGGTCTTCTTTGAATATGGGAATATGTCAACTTGGTACTTAAACAAAGCCACATATATTTATAGAGAAATCGAAAAGTAATCCATGAATTTGATCTGCAAATATTCATTCATAAAAATAAAAAATTTTTTACGGAAAAAATAAACATGGCGAAAACAGTTGATCTGGTTTTCTTGAATTATATGTAAAATTGAGCTCAAATTTTGTTTTCAAATAATAAAGACTGAACTATTGAAGAAAATGTAACAGTGAAAATTTAATTTAAATTTAAGTGCGTTTTAATTGGTGCTTAAGTTTGATGTTTAAATTACTCCCAGGTTTTCAAATGTAACCAATTTAATCGCACTTTTAATTCTGTCCGAGGCATTCTCTTTAATCAAATTATCCCGGATAAAATTAAAAGACCAAAAACAAAGGAGTCATATTATGCCGAATCTCACCTTCGAAGAAACGTTGGATAATTTCTCCATCCACGGGCATGCCGTATTTTCAATCCATGAAGTTGTTGGAGCAACGGGGACAATCCCTGCTGATAATATCATTCGTACTGATCAGCAGTGGCACTGCCATTTTCACTGGCATACCCTGGGTGGCCTAAATTACCTGATTTGTGGGAAATGGAAGTTGTCCGTGTTACTGGAAAAATGGGGTGGCGAAGAGTTCACCTTGCCAAACAACGAAATTACAGTGGATTTTGTCAACGCTCCGAACACTTACAATGCGCTCATCTCGGTTCCAGCGGGATTGGTACCGGCAGGTGCCTATAAACCCGTTGTTATTGTCACGATGGAAGGCCCAACCGGTGTGCCGGGCCCAATTGCGGCATTTGGTGAAGGATCAATGATGCAATTCTACGATGTTGGCACCGGCCTGTAATTTAATCGGTGGTTGTATTAAAATGAATTGAATTTCGTTATTACCGCAGTGGGCCGCGCAAATCGCACGACCGCTGCGGTATAATTATCAGGAGTTTTTTATGAGTTCAAGTAGCAAAACTTCCAATAAAGCCAAAGTTAAAATTATTAAAGATGAAGCAGCGGTTAAGAAAAAGCAAGCCGGACCGACCGAAGATACGTTAGTTGCGGCTGAAGCAAAAATCAAGCTGATGGAAAAAAAGCTATCTGAAGCCAGAGAAGCGAACACGCAGATTCCCAAATTACAAGATGAATTGGCGTTGGTGAAAAAGCACCAGTCTGAGGATCAGAAACAGATCGAAAAATTGCTCGATAATCAATCGAACTTGAAAAAACAATTGAATCAACTCAAGCAAAAGGAAACGAAGCTGAGCGACGAGAAACGGGAGCTTGAAAAAATATTGGTGGAGTTGGAAGGAAAAATCCAGGCAAAGGAACCTGATATAGAAGAGTTCCTCGGTGAATCAGCAACATCAAAATTTCGAATCGAACTTTATAATCGGGAGGGTGTAATCCCGGGAAGAATCGAGCATATTGGCACGCGGAGCACGCAAAAATTTCAGCTGGATGAACCAGGCGAAATTCTGAGGTTTCTCGCAAAGTTTAGCCCTTTAGCTCCAGGGGATACTGCAGAACCCGAAGAGGGCGCCAGGGAGAAAGATGATAATCAGGTTGAAAAGCCGGAAGAACAAAAGCCGCAACAGGAAGCAGTACCAATTACACCAAGCCCAACACCTGAGCTGCAAACTGGTATCAGTATGCGGCAAATTCCAGCCAAAAAAAGTGTCGCAGTAGATCAACCATTTCAGATATCTTTGCAGCTTGAAGTGAGCGATGAACTGGAAAAGCAATTTGAAGAGGGTGTTCGTGAAGAAACGACGATTTACGCCCGCGCTTTGAGTGGGCGTAAGACCGAAAGGCTCATCGGCCGCGTATCCGTCAATAAAAAGAGTAACGAACCCATTCTCATCAGCGTTCCGGCTCATGTTCTGCAGCCCGGCCTCTATCGTATCGATTCAAAGGTCGATATTACCCCATCGCTTACGGGTAAAAAATTGAGTGCAGTTAGTGATAGCGGACTACTTTATGTTTTCTAAAACTACAGTGGCTAATCGATGTGAAAGTTGATCGAGGCGTCTGCCCGCAGACGCCAATCACACTGAATTGATCAGTTTGTGGCAGTTAAGGCGTGCAGGTATTCGTCGGGAAGATGTTCTCCATTGTGTAAGATTTCCGGTGTGCTGCCTTTTACGCTTACTTCCTTCGTTCGCCAATTAATACGTCGTTCATAATCCGGGCACAGTGGACATTTAAAGACAACCCAATCGCCGTGGCGGATCGAATTACACGGATGGTGGTTTTGATCGGCGTTTTTTTGAATTGAAATTTCCATTCTTCACTCCATTGATAATCTAACCTGCCGTATATTTAATTGTGGAATAAGCCTGCAGGCTCAAACTCTATTCCAGAGAGCCACTCTCCATGTGGCTCTCATCTTTTGATGTGTCTATCGTCGTATTTAGGCACATTAATCAACCTACCCATAGAAAAATTACATAATAATAATCGATGTTGTTGAAAAATTACATGATAGAGCAATTAACGGCTGTTTTTAATATAAGCAACTAAAATCAAACCACGGCACATTAAATAAAAAAATAAATATCATGTAGTAAAAAAATGACTTCTTTGAAAATCATTTAACCGGCAACCGCAACCAATATTGACCAGAAATCCCTTGCAAACACGTTTCGCAATCGTTATTATTTACCCTTTGTGAAATCAGGCTCACAGCATAATATTTTATTATCGGGAGGGTTTTTATGAATCAGGCGCGTGGTGAATGGAGTTCGAAATTCGGATTCATTCTCGCTGCAGCAGGCTCGGCAATCGGCCTGGGAAATATTTGGGGATTTCCGATTCAGACGGCAAAAAATGGCGGCGCAGCATTTGTTTTTGTCTATTTGCTGCTGACATTTATCGTATGTTTCCCCGTCGTGATGACAGAAATCGCCATTGGCCGGCGAACCTCAAAAAATCCTGTCGGTGCCTTCAAAGAACTCGTTCCCAAAACACAGTGGTCGCTCGTCGGGAAATTGGGCGTACTTTGCGGATTCATGATTTTATCCTTTTACATCGTCATCGCGGGCTGGGTGTTTGGTTATTTCGTTGAGGTTACTGGTGGCGGATTGCAGCGCCTCGCCACTGACGGCGAATTCGGAATCTTTGTCGGAAATCCTTATAAAAATTTGCTCTACACAGGCCTTTTTATGCTGGCGACGATCGGAATTGTCGTCGGTGGGATAAAAAATGGCATTGAGCGCTGGGCACGCCTTCTCATGCCAACGCTTCTTTTAATGCTCGGTGCATTGATCATCTATGTGATGACCCTCGAAAATGCGGGCAAAGGACTGGCATTTTACCTCATTCCCGATTTTTCAAAAATTACAGTCCCGGTCGTCAATTCTGCTTTGAGCCAGGCGTTTTTCTCCCTTTCGCTGGGCATGGGCGCTTTGATTACCTATGGAAGCTATGTCAGCAAAAAAGACGATATAATTTCCTCCGGATTTATCGTCACCGTGCTCGATTCTTCGATCGCCCTGCTTGCAGGATTGCTCATCATTCCGGCGATTTTCACGCTGGCGCCAAACACCACAGCGGATACAATTCAGGCAGGGCCGGGATTGATTTTTGTATTTTTACCGAAAGTTTTTATGAACCTGGCCAGTGATGTCGGTTACTTTTTTGCTTCATTTCTTGCGGCTTTTTTCTTTTTACTGATCAGCTTTGCGGCATTGACCTCAACGATTTCCCTGTTGGAAGTACCCACATCTTATGTCGTCGATGAAAAAAAGATAGTGCGGAAAAGGGCGGCTATTCTCACCGGCGGCGTGATTTTTATCATCGCGATCGGTTCGATGCTGGCCAACGGCGCCAGTGATTTTTTCACGCATTTTATTACCTACCCAAGTGGTTCGGATAAAGACTTTCTCTCGTTTGTCGGAGACGTGTTTTTTGAGATGTGTTTGCCATTAGGTGGCTTTTTACTTTCTGCGTTTGCGGCATTCCGCTGGAAAACACAGAATTTGAGAGAGGAAATCGCACAGGGGCGGGAGAACTATATCGGTTCAATTCTCGACAAATGGATTAGCTTTATCATTTATCTCTGCCCGTTTATCATCTTTTTTATATTTATAAACACGGTCCTGGCCAAGTTTTTCGATATCGTTCTTTTTTAGAAAAAAACTGACAACGACAAGATCCGGTCATCTCGCAATATGTCACCAGCATTTGATTGAAGCAACTTTAAAAAGCCCCATGTTCGGGGCTTTTTTGCGTTATAGTAACTCGTGGTTCCAATGGTACACTATTGCGCCCCGGGCTGAAATCGCCATCTGAAAATGACTTTGGATTTGTCAAAAACTAAATCTATTTGCATGATTTCGGCCGTTCAATGGCTCACCCTCAAACCTACCTGATTTGGGTGGTTTCTGATGTAATATCCCGCAAGAATTCCCCAATAAACACCCAGTTCATGCAGTAGATTTTATTTTCCTAAATCCCCATTTTAATCCCACAAATAGAAATCCACCATTTCCCCAAACACAATCTGCTTAAAAAGTGATACCGAAATCATGCTGAACTGAGGAGTAGCGCATGAGAAAATTATTGATCGTTGAAGATGACCTAAATTCACTAAATGGGCTTGTTGAGCTTTTCGTGGATGAAGGCTATCGCGTTTTTGGAGCCCGGAACGCGACAACAGCCATGCAAACAGTTTCCGCTTATGACATCGATATTGTGCTCACCGATTATTGTTTGCCGGATTTTAATGGCGTGGAATTGATTGGTGAGCTCAAGCGCAAAAATCCATTTTTACAGTGTTTTCTTTTTACAGCACTCCTGTCGAATGAAGTTATCCAAAATTCATTTCGATTTGGGGCGCGACGGGTTTTTCATAAACCACTGGTGCTCGATGAGCTTTTAGCAGCGGTCGCCGAACCATTGCCTTCGGGATATGTTGTACGGACTTCCAATAATTATCCTGTTGCCAACCTGCTTGAAGAAGAGTCTCAATAAATTTTCAGCAGGGAAAAATGAATGCAAAACAATTGCATAAAATCAATTAATCCTAACTTCAAAACTCTTGGAGGAGAGCCTATGAAGCTTAAGCACAATCCATTGTTGCTTGTTGCTCTAGCACTTCTGCTAATCGGATTTACCGGTTGCGTCGATGTGCCATCAACAGGCCCGACACCTCCCAATATGCAAGCGGACTTCCGGTTTGTGAATGCCCAGGCAGATTTGGGAGCAGTGTCAATCGAGATTGACGACCAGCTCATCGGTACGATCGATTTTGGAGAAAATATTTCCCACCGCACATTTGATGCCGGCTCACGAGCCATGGTTTTGTCCAATGGCGACAGCCGGGCTGTTGCTATGCCGAGCGAGCGCCGCGGTACCTACGTGCTGCTTGCACTGGATTCGGGTGTGCGCGATATGGTGCGTCTCGACGAACGCCAGCGATTTAATCCTGTTGCGGTTGGTGAAATCGAAAAGACAATGCATATTCCCGGAGATGAAAATACCGCTGCATTTGATTCAACTGTAAGTGTCGGTGGTGGCCATTTCAGAATTGCCAATTTCATGAGCGGCGCTGATATCGATATCGTTATAAACGGTGTTGCGCCGATCGTTGCGGGAATTGCTGATACTCTTGCAGTTCCCGGTTTGGCTTATAAAGGTGTTTCCGGCTATCGGGAACTGGCAACCGGAAGCTATAATTTGTCATTTTTACTGGCTGGTACTGATTCGGTTTTGGCAACGTCAGCCATTGAGGTGAATTCGATGCGACAATCCACGCTCGTGCTGCAACAGGCAGATGGTTCCGCATTGATCGTAAATTTGAAGGACAATTAATCGGAGTTAGCAAGCAGCGCTCGTTGATCGCAAATAATCAGCTGAATGATTGCTACTAACAATTTAATAAACAAGAATTTCTCTCGTGCTTATTCAAAATGGAGGAAATTCCATGCAAAAAAAAATGATCGTGCTGCTTCTGTTGGTTTTGCTTTTTCCGGCCCTTGTTTTTGGCGCCACAGTAGGTAAAATCAGCGGAACAGTTCTCGACAGCGAAAGCGGTGACCCGCTACCGGGTGCCAATGTGACCATCCCGGGAACGACGCTGGGTGGTGCCGCTGATGTGAATGGAAATTTCGTGATTTTAAACGTGCCCGTCGGCACTTATACATTAAAGGCTGAATTTATCGGCTACCGTGCTGTTGAAATAACAGAAGTACGGATTAATAGCGGGCTGACAACCACACTTACTTTTGATCTCCCGGTTGAGGCCCTGGCTGTTGAAGCAATTTCGATTGTCGCGGAACGGCCGTTGGTCAATAAAAACGCAACCAACGCTGTGCGTATTCAAAGCTATGAAGAAATGAAAAACGTGCCTGTGCGCGGTGTGGCTGCCATCGTCGCGCTGCAACCCGGCGTTGTTGCCCAGGATGGCCAGCTTTATATCCGGGGTGGCCGTGCCGACGAGGTCGGTTATTCACTGGAAGGCGCCAATACCCGGGATCCTGTTTATGGCAACGATCTCGCAGCTATTATTCCTGAAGCTTTGGAAGAATTTCAGGTGCAAGCTGGTGGCTTTAATGCTGAATTTGGCGGCGCCAATGCAGGGATTGTTAGCCGTTCGCTTAAGGCCGGTTCTGATAAATATCAATTCAGTTTTCAGGCAGAAACCGACAATTTTGCCGATCAGGGCGAGCAATTTCTCAATACCTTTTCCTACGGATACAGCAATTACACGCTCACGGCTTCCGGCCCGGTGCCGGGATTTAATAACAAGCTTAAATTTTTTATGGCCGGCGATAATCAATTCCAGCGCGACAGGATTGTCCGATTTTGGAATGGCTTTGATTTTTACCATGCGGACACGTATGTGGATGAAAACAACTTCCCGATGGTGACAGAGGTTTTTAACGAACTCGTACCGGACGGCATTCACTCTCCTGATGGCAATATCCCGCAGACCATGTCGGAACGCTGGACAGGAAACGGCACTCTGGTTTATGATGCCAATCCTTTTACAATTCGACTCGGTACGGCTGTTTCCTGGCAGCGCCAGCAGGATATCACCGGCCAGCACAATCAATTACAGTCCCCAAATTTATTTGCCCGATTGAGCAATCTCGACCGTGTCGGGTTAACGGACCGCAGCACGGCGCTTGTTAATATGAAAGTGACGCACCTGGTCAATCCGACGACTTTTTATGAGTTAAATATCAATGCATTTGATAGCCGTCGCAAAAGTTATGATCCGCTGCTGGGTGATAATTTTTATACTTATTGGGACAGCCTTTCCAACTCAGATGCCGGTGTGACTTTAACGAACTGGGCAACGCCGTTGGCCGGAAATCCAATGGTTATCGCCGGTTTTGGAATGACAGTTCCGGGTACCCCACAAAATTTCGTGAAGGGCCGGCAAAATTATATCAGCGGTTCCGCGAACTTCACGACACAGTGGAAGCAGCATGAAATTAAGGCCGGTGGTAGTTTTGAACTCTGGAAAACACGGGAATTCCATACGCTTGAAAGAAACATTTTTACAGGTATGGTCAACAATCCGGATCAATTCAGAGAAGCTGTTGCTGGTGACGAAGAAGCACTGTCGCAGGTCATGTTCGGCGCGGGCTGGTATCCGACTTACGGCTACGATGTCTTCGGCAATGAACTCGACGACGAAGGTGTAAACGGGCCACGGTCACCGAAATATTATGCCGCATATTTGCAGGATAAATTCGAAATTTCGGATTTGGTCATTAATGCCGGGTTACGGCTGGATTATATTGACAATGATGATTTTCATTTCGAAGATCCGCTAAACCCACCGTGGAATGCCGAGACGGGATTTATCGAAGAAGATGCGCTGGTATTGATGGACCCGGATGTCACTGTGAGTCCACGTGTCGGGCTGGCCTTTCCGGCGACGGATAACACAGTTTTTCATGTGCAATATGGAAAATTTGTGCAGGCGCCGCGGCTTAATGATATTTACACCGGCCAGGCATTTTATCAGGCCCTTTTTAATGGCGGAAATTTTTTCAGCCGACCTGTGGGATTCGGATTAGACCCTGAAAAAACAACCCAGTACGAAATTGGCTTTAATCACCAGTTCGCTGACAATGCTTCTTTTGATATTACCACATTTTATAAAGAAGTAAACGATCAGATTCAGCCAGGTCGTGTGCTCGTTGATTTTGCATCACGGGCTGCGAGCTACAATGTGCTGCAAAATGGTGATTTTGCCACCACAAAAGGTGTCGAGTTAGCGGTAACGTTGCGCCGGACGAATCGCTTTGCCGGCCAAATGAATTACACATTTTCCACCGCTCTCGGCACCGGCTCGACGCCATTTTCCGCGATTGCCGGAACTTCTGCCAACAACTCAACGCCTTCCGTGGTTCAACCACTGAATTTTAATCAGCGGCACCGCGGCTCTGTTAATATCGACTACCGTTTCGCAAAAGGCGAAGGCAATCAGCTATTGGAAGAATTGGGTGCGAACCTGCTGATGACTTTCAATAGCGGCCACCCGTACACGCGGGCTCGCGGCGCTTTTGGTCAGCAAGCGGCGGCAACAGCCGGAGTTATTACGGATTCACGTTCCAGAATTCCGGTTGAGGCTATCAACGCGTCCGTGACACCATGGAATTATCAGCTCGATTTACGGCTCGATAAATCTGTCCACTTCGGCAGCCTGGATGTCAATTTTTACTTCTACGCTCAGAACCTGACGAATCGCCGCAATGTAATTAATGTTTATGAACGCACCGGCAATGCCTGGGATGACGGCTTCGTCGCCACCCCGGAAATAAGTCAATCCGTAATTGCGGCTCACGGCGGGGATGCATATATCGCCATGCACAATGCGATCAATCTGAATGGCAACGGGGTGAATTATGAAAATAATTACGGATTATTGCTCTTTGGCGCACCACGTCAGCTTCGTTTTGGTATGCGTTTTGGATTATAAATTTATCCCATTAAATGGGTTTTGAACTTGACTTAAGCTGTCTTTGAACCTCCTCTTAAAATTTTCCCTGCAAGCCCCTTTTTCACGAAAGGGGCTGCGGGAAGATTGAAAGAAAAGGTATAACACGTATTCATTCAAGCTTTTAGTCTACGGAGAATAATATGCGAAAAATAAAAAAAATAACTTCAATTGTCCTCAGTCTTCTGTTGCTGACGCTGAGTTCGTCGGTGCAGGCAGAAGAAGGCGGATCACGTCTGGCCAAAGCACGGTCCGGCTCCGCCATCGCACAATCTGACAACACGGTCAACCAGACGCTGGTGAATATCGGTGCCGTGGCCATGTGGGCGTATGCGGCTGGAAATACCTCAGCTTACCCGTTAGGTGGCAGTACCGGCGGGATGTATTTTCCCCGCGGCAACAACCCACTTACCTGGGTCATGTTTACGGATGGTATTATTTGGGGTGGTATCGTCAATGACGGCATCGAACCGGCAGTCCGGGTTGGTGGCCAGGCTTTTTCCAATGGTACTGTACCTGGAGCAATTCTTAGCAAAGGTGTAGCCGAAGACCGCAGTGATGTGCAAAATGTCGACCGCATCTGGCGCATCCGGCGTGATTTTGCTTCAGCACTTAATGCAGACCTTGTTTTGGATGCGGCGGAGAATTTTATTATTCAGCCCACGGCAGTTACTGCCGGCCAAATTCAAACGATTCGCGATCGTTATCGCGAAGACTGGGTGGACTGGCCAACACATAAAGGCGCTCCATTTTATGATGCGGATGGAGATGGCGAATACAATCCACAATTTGATGCCAACGGATTGCCAATTCTCTTTCCTGATGGGGATGAACCGGGTTATGCCAATGGCGATCAGGTTGCGTGGTCTGTTTCCAATGATTTAAACGAAACAGCCGTCGCCGGCCTTTATGGTTCACCACCAATTGGCATGGAACAGCAGCTCACTATGTGGGCCTACCGCCGTGCCGATGCCCTTGGAAATGTTATATTTAAACAATTCCGCGTAATTTATAAAGGCCGTGCGGATACGCCAGCCAACGCAACAATTGACAGCATGTACTTTTGCCAGTGGGCAGATCCTGACCTCGGCTCCGGGGGTGATGACTTCGTTGGTTGCGACACAACTTTGGATCTCGGCTTTGTTTACAACGCCGTCGCCAGTGATGCGCAATTTGCTCCCAATGGTTTGGCGCCAGCCGCTTCCGGATTTGACTTTTTTGCCGGCCCGGCTGTGCCCGATGAAAATGCAACGGCGATTATCGGCCTGAAAGAAGTTCCCGGCTTCAGAAACTTGCCAATGTCGACATTTTTCTTTTTTGCTTCCGGCCAGACGGATTCCGATCCGACGAACAACGGCCCCTACCAGGGAACGTTGCAATTCTGGAATCTGCTGCGTGGTTTCAAGCCACGCCCGGAAACGCCACCGACTCCCTGGGTTAATAACGAAGGAAATGTAACGCGTTTTCGCGTTGCCGGCGATCCTGTTGCTGGAACCGGCGATATTGACGCTAACCAGGGCGACCGCCGCATGGGACAGGTAGCTGGTCCTTTCACCATGGCTCTCGGTGATACTTCCGAATTGGTTGTGGCTGCTTTGGCGGCTCTGGGTTCAGACCGCCTTTCAAGCGTGGCAGTGCTCAAGTTTTTTGATAAAACAGCGCAAGATGCATTTGATAATCTCTTCGAACTGCCTTCACCGCCACCGACGCCACCACTCAACGCGACTGAGTTTGGCAATGAAATTTTGCTCGAGTGGGGCAGCGATCCTGCCCTCGTTGCTGCGGTGGAAAGTTTTGCGAAAAAAGGCCATACTTTTCAGGGCTATAATGTTTTTCAATTGCCCTCCAGTGGCGCAGGAAAAAGCCAGGGAATCAGACTGGCGACTTACGACATCATCGATGAAGTAACCGTTGTTTCGCAGGACGATTTTGATGCTGTATCCGGCCTGGTTTTGCAGTTGCCTGTTCAATTCGGCAGTAATTCTGGCATCCGCCACTCACTGCGCATAACCAGAGATGCATTTCGTGAGGCGCCATTGGCCAACGGCACACCTTATTATTTTGGTATCTCAGCCTACAGCAGCAATCCCGATCCCGATGCTGTCTTGAAAACTCTTGAAAGCACGATGGCTGTCGTTGTTGTCGTTCCGCAAACAGAAAAACCGGGCGAACGCTTGCACACGGCCATGGGCGATACGCTCACAGGGATTGTGCATAATGGCATCAGCGATGGCGATGTTCAGGTGATCGTGGTTGATCCGACGAAAGTCACTGGCGACAATTACTCTGTGACCTTCCGCATCGATACCGTTTCTGTCGATTTACATGACCCGGAACATCCTGAATATGAAACACAAGATGTGTGGGATCTCACAAATACAACAACGAATGAAGTGAAATTAACCGGTCAGACCAATCAGACCGGCGATGATACTTACCTCATAACCGACGGTCTCATGGTAAAAGTTTTTGGTGCCCCGCAAGATTGGCTGCGTATGGCCAACGGTGACCCGGCAATTATTGAAGTCGCCAACGAAAACGGCCCCCTTGCTGAGGCTGATTGGGATGGCAACGGTACTCCGTTCGGCGGTAATAATGTCTGGCATAGTTTGAACGCCGGTGGTTATTCCGACCGCTATTTTGTCAGCACGAGTTCAGCGGATGAAAGTGCCATGCGGTTTACCCCAAGTATTCTCGTACCATTCGACTGGGAAATCCGTTTTTCTGATGCCGGAAGCATGGCATATTGGGGTTACACAAGCCTCGGTACCGGCTCTGTTCCGTTTGAATTGTGGAATGTCGGCATGGCCACTTTTGATGATGCCAGCGATGATTATCGCTGCATCCCATGGATGTTTGAAGGCGCTGGTACAGCCGATGCCTACACCCCGGACCACGGCGTTGATGGCGCATTCGGCTATCCCGCATTTGACCGGATTTACTGGCGTGTCCCGGCAGAGGGATCGACTTACGATGATTTTGCTGCTGCGGTAAACTCAGGTGGAGATTTTGTCGCCCACATCGGTGGCGAAGTATTGGGCCGGCTTCTTGTCTGTGATTTTGATGAGAACGGATTGCCTCCGGTTTCCGGAACGATTATCCGCATCCACTCCACAAAACCAAATACCGCAAATGACTCATTTACTTTTTCAACAGATGGCTATGAGCCAAGTTCAAGCAGCCAGTTAGCGAAGAATGATATTAAGCAAATAAACGTCTTTCCGAATCCATATTACGGCATGCACCGCAATGAGACGGATTATTTTGATCGCTACGTGACATTTAACCACCTGCCTGAAAGAGCTGTGCTACGGATTTTCTCCCTCGCCGGGACTTTGGTGCGAACCATTGAAAAAGACGATCCATCGCAGTTTGCTCAGTGGGATATGTTAAATGAAAACGGGCTTCCTGCTGCCAGTGGAATCTATTTTGTTCATGTTGAAATGGATGACCTTAATGTTAATAAAAAACTCAAACTCGCAATTATTCGTGAACAACAGTATTTGCGCAGGTATTAATGAAATCAGGGTGCGGAAGAATTTTAATTGGCCTTCCACAATACCTCGGTTTTTAAATGATGAAGTTATGATTCTAACAAATACAGGAGTTAGAATATGAGAAATACATATAAAACAACATTCATTTTAAGCCTGGCGCTTTTCATGCTTGTGAGCACGAATTCGTTTGGGCAGCGCCTTGGATCAAACGCAGCTTCCGAGCTGCTGATACCGGTGGGCGCGCGTTATTTTGCCATGGGCGGCGGCTCCATTGCCAATGCCGAAGGGATTGAGTCCATTTACTGGAACCCGGCGGGACTGGTGAAAAGCCAGTTTGGGACTGCAGCCATGTTTTCCCACATGACTTATTTTGTCGATGCCGACGTAAATTATATAGCCGGCGCGACAAATTTCGAAGGTTTTGGTTCCATTGGTTTGAGCATGAAAATTCTCAATTTGGGTGATATTCCAATCACCACAGTGGATGCGCCGGATGGCACAGGTGAACTTTTCTCCCCGCAGTTCATTACAACCGGCCTGTCCTATTCCCGCACCTTGACGGATAAAGTGGCTGTGGGTGGCACTGCAAATTTCATCACCGAAACCATCGACCAGGTTAGCGCCAGTGGATTTGCATTCGATTTTGGGGTGCAATACGCCGATCTCGGTAATATCGAAGGGCTCGATCTCGGTGTCGCGATCAAGAATTTCGGCCCCGGAATGGCGTTTAACGGCACCGGTTTGCAGCGCTCCCAGGCTGAACTTGAAGATGTATCCCGACAGGAATCGCAGGTAAATTTGATTCCGGGTACGGACGAGTTGCCATCCCGTTTTGAGATCGGTCTTGGATATACGAATACAATCAATGAGCAAAGTAAATTGACCGTCAATGGCATGTTCCAAAACAATGACTTCTCCGACGATCTTGCTATTCTCGGCGCTGAATATGCTTTGAACGATATGTTCTTTTTGCGCGGTGGTTATGGCCTTTCAACCGAGGGCTCGGAGGATGCAACGGGGCAGGCAACAAATATATTTGGTTTCACTGCCGGCGCCGGCTTGAAATACAATGTGAGCGGTACAACGCTGATAATTGACTACGCCTATCGCAGCACCGAATTCTTTGATGCCAACAATGTTTTCTCGTTCCGTTTTGGTTTGTAATTGACCACAAATGATGAAGCCGGAGATGGCTCCGGCTCGATAAACATTGTTAAAATTGAATTTCAAAGTTTCCGCTCCATACTTGGAGAGGGGCAGCTCTGGCTGTCCTTCTCTTTTTTTATGGGAAACGCTTGTACCTTTTTATCCGGCGCGATTCAGGCTGACGCAGTACAGCCAACCTGAACGCTATGGTCTGCTGAGAGCGGTGGATCACCACAGAATGTCGACGAAACCGCCGAACTTTACACTACCCAAAAAATTGAAACTGGCACAAGCGCAGCAATTCCCAACCAGCAAAAGGTTATGCCATAATTTTTACTTTACCATCACCATTTAATGTTTAGACATAAAATACTAAACAACTTCAATCTATAAAGATCTTAAATGAACCTAAACTGGTCTGAATCTAATTCCTAAAAATGTATTATAACGCCTAAACTTGTGTGCCATGTGTCATCTAATGGGTGTCCACAATTAATTGGTTCTAATTTATAATAATCAAAATAAAAATCAGAATTGAGCAAGAAACTATATAACGAATTGTTTTGAGTTAAGTCAGAATCTATGAAATTTAACAATTTGAATGCGCCTACTGAATGGAAACTATATCCAAAAGTGTCATAAATTACCCTGCCGCGAATATCTTTGTGCTTTCCGGTTCGTACCATTAAGGTCTCGATGAAATTTACCTCAATTCCACGTTCAGATATCACTTTCATGTGAATATTTTTATTGAAGATATTATCCCAAAAATTGATATTGCCATTCCCACCTTCATATTCTATTTGGATTTCATCATTCGAATCTGTATACCGATTTATTAATAAATCGCTTAATTCTCTTGAATAATTTATGGACAAGATATCAAAGTCAAAACCGTTTCCCGAAATCTTTACACCTCCAAATAAATTGAGACCTTGTCTGGCAATTCTTGGCTGTGGATCGGCCTGTGATTCATCAATATAGGTAACCTTATCACCAATATTACTTTTTGAAAAGCCGTAGCCCAAGCTAAGAAACGGTTTGATGATTTTTGAATGCTGCTTGAAATCATACCAGTCTATTAAAGGAGCCTTGATGGTGTAACCCCAGTCGTATCCCCAGCCGGAGGCTGAACCATCACCGGCTTGTGAAGTATCAGATAAAGCTGGAGCGAGCTTTGAAGTGAATTTTTTAGCATTGAATCCCACATTTAATTTTATGTAATACTCGTAATTCATACCCAATGTAAAAACATGAGCATCTTCTTTTGAATGAAATGTGGCAATAGGAATGGGGCTGTCCTCAGCGTAAATGTCTTGTTTGTCAAGGTCGAAATGAATCAAGGAATAACCTGTGGCTAATTTTAGCCGAGTATTCGGAATCTTGAGGCCGTATTGGTTAGTCAGGGAAGTATAGCTTAAATCTGACGTAAGTTGTGGCAGCCAGCCTGAGCTTTTAAGATGTGATTGTCCAACAACGCTAAATCTGTTGTTTATATCCATATCAGCAATATTGGCAGGATTAAAAAGAACTGATGCAGGGTCATAATATGCATTAACAACAGAAGTTCCTCCTTTTCCCATTGCCACATTCGATGGATTGATTAACAGGAATTGAACTGTGGCCTCAGACTGTCCAAATACGAGTGATGTTGTTAAGAAGAGTAGTGCAGTGTAGAAAGTGTTTTTACTCTTGCTCATTAAAACCTCCGGGAATAGGTCTAAGATTTAGGTTAATTAACGTTTTAGCATTGTTACTCGAGCATAACGCCTGCCTGTGGGCGCGAGCGGGGGATCGCCACGGAAAGTCAACGAAGCCACCCAAATTTGCACTACCAAAAAATCGGAAACTAGCACGAGCGCAGCGAGTCCCACACCAGCCAGATGTTATACCAATAGTTTTGTTTATTTAATTTTAACTATAGCAAATCTGTTAATCATTCTATTTTTAATTCATTTAGTAGCCACTCAAGACGATTTCTTGCCGTACTGATCATATCTAAATATGTTCTAAATTTTACATCTTCTCTTTCATTATGTGAGCTTATATTTTGTTTTATTCTACCACCTAACAATACTATTTCTATATGTTGATTATGAAAATATGTATTTAACTCATCACGATATTCAAGAGCTTGTTTTTCTGTTTCTCGATTTAGAGTAAAATCTGGTCTCTTAAGCTCGAATAAAACTAATTCTCTATTCAATTTTCTTCCAAACAATAAATCTGGTCTATCTAACGCTTTATCACCTTTATATTTTTTATCTAGAATAGTCTTTATTGCCTTTTCAAAACTAATATCAGAAAATAGTACGGAATAATCATCTCCAATAATCCAAGTGCTTTTCTCCAGTGCTTTATGAATAGTTTTCTCTAAAGTTTTTGGATTATCAATTAATAAATTAAGTTCATCTAAATACCTCATTCTATTAATTGCTTGGCTGGATATTATGCTCATTTCAAGTATTCCGAAATCATTTAATGCATCTGCAAATCTCTCAATATCACCACTTCTTGTTTCTTGAATATTATGAATGATATCCCAATAATGGTCTTTTTCCATTGCCGATACCATCACCGAAATAACAGTATTAATTCGCTCTTCGCTTTCTCCATAAAATTTTTCCAATGTTCTAAATAAAGCTTTGCGTGCGAAAGGTTGTTTATATTCAGGTAGTTTTTCTAATTCACGATTTATTTTTCTTTGGTAGCGAGCTCTTGCCATTTTCATATCAGTTTTAAAAACTTCATCCACAGAAATTTTTAATTGCTCAACAGTCTCTTTTTTGACCTCACTATATAATTTACTATTTTCAATTATAGCACCAAAATCAGCTGTTACATCATTTTCTAAATCATCACAAATCAATTCACCGTAAACTCTACTTTGGAGTTTTTTCGGAATAATTTCATCACTTGAAAGATAATTATGGGGTTTACCGATTATTTTGTTATTAACGCGTATAGCAATTCCAGAATTTTTAACTGGTTTGTTTGTAACTGTATAATTAAGTGATGCTTTTTTACCATTTTCCAAAATAATTTCTTTTGAGTACTGCTTCCCGAGTAAATCAAGAACGCCAGTATTGTTTTTATTGATAATTAAACAAAAATCATTTTCTCGGCCGTAATCTCGCATAAGAATTTCTTTGAGTTTATCTGGGTTTGGAAAATTAAGATTCTGGTTTAAGCCCTCGAGTGTAATTTTTGTACCATGTTTATCTTTATCGCATTCCTCTACATCAATCGGTAAAGGTACTTTCTCTAAATCAAAATTTGCTCTTGCAAGTTCATCCTTATTAATGATCAAAGTTGTTTTTTGGCCAGACGAAAATGCTTCAACTTTCATGAAATTTGCCACCATTAACCCTGAGAATTTACCTACTCCTTTTCGCCCTTTAACCTTTCTTTTCTTTTTAAATGACCTGTCTCCTTTACGAGATATCCGACTATTTGCAATATCTAAATATTCTGTTCTTATTTCACTTTCTTTCATACCAAAACCATCATCCTCAATGATAATCTCCGGATTAGGTTGAAGCTCTTTAGGCAAGCTAATATTGACATTCTCAGCATCAGCATCATATGAATTATCAATTAATTCTTTTATTGCTACTTCAACTGATCTGTAGGTTTCTCCAAGAAGTTCTGCTAATTTGGGGTGTACTTTAAAATGAGCTGAATTCTTCATGTGTTTTAAATCCAACTTTCTTATTGAATTAAAATTCTAAAATGGTATAACAAGTAATTCTACAGTTTTCCCAATAATATAATAATATCAGAATATTTTTATCGACAAGCAAGGGGATTTGGCCTTAAAACCAGGATATTCAACTGTATAACTCCCTCGTAAGGATGATATGAAGTAACCGCGTAATTATGCCAGATGCTGCGCCAAGCAACACCGACAAAAGTTGGTAGTTTATGGCTGACGGCCACTAGCTCCCGGGCTCGTAGCTCAGTGTGTAGAAATGGTCGCCTATCTCGGGAATCTTGAATTGCAGCGTTCCACCAGAGCCTGTTGGGTTTGCCTTACCGAGAAAATGGTCGTCTCCAGCGGTCAATAATCCGTCCTTTTCATACATGGTGACACTGGTGCCGGCTTCTACGGCCGGAATTATTTAATACCCAAATGCCATCCGGAGATAATAAACCAAGCTGAAATCTAAATGTGTTTGCGTTCAGATTTTGCGAAAAGTGATGTGCTACTTAAGCCAGTCGCCCTCGAAACCTTAGTTACTCCCCGTATTAATGGGGGCGTGTGGATAAGTGGCTTCACGGTGCTGAAATGATATAATATCTGGTTTTTTAATAACGCCGGCATCAATATTTACCGCTTGTCGAATGGTCTCATTTTGTTCCCAGCTTTTATGACCCGCTAATATGGTCGGCAAATGGACAATGAGAGCGGCAGAGATAGAGCGCGATGCACTTTCCCATAAATAACTCGGTGTGTGATCCACGGCGTAGTAATCTACCTTCCCAACCTTAAACATAGGATTTTTAAACGTGGTTGGTTTGGCAAAACTGAATCCCATACCCTCGTCGCAACTGATGTCAATAATCAGGCAGCCCGGCCTGAGATACGATATTTCATTTTCCGCGACGAACAGAATGGGATGATCCGGTTCCTGGAAAGTTCCATTTACGATAATTTCTGCCTGACTGATCAAATCGATCAGGGGTTGTTCTGTTCCATCGTGCTCGACCACCAACATGCGCGCTTCACCTTTTCCGCCTTCACGAATACGGACATAGTGACAATCAAGCACTTCCTCACGTACCTCGTGATCGGGACGCTGAATGCAAATAGTGATATCTCTAAATCCGCGCGCTTTTAGTGCGTATATTGCGCCACGGCTGACCGCACCAAAACTAAAAATGACGACTTTACGCTGGTTACCGTAGTGTCCGTCGATTCCTTTTAGTTGCAGCGCATGTAATACCGCGCAATAGCCTGCCATTTCGTTGTTTTTATAAAACGTATGGCGGCCAATTTGCCCGTTTGGTCCCCACACAAACATATCCTCAAAAGCGATAAGTGTCTGTTTGCGATCGATCGCAGCCTGGGTGTGCGCCCTTTGCTGCACACAGTGGGGATAACCCCACAGGATTCCACCTTCGCGTAGTTCTTCAAAATCAGCTAAGACGGGTTTGGCAAGGATGACATTCCCAAGGTCGGCCAATAGTTCGTGGCGTGTTGCAACACCACCTGACTGATCAGACATTTCTGAATCGCTAATACCAAACGGTGTACCATAACCTTCCTCAAATATGAGCTGCCGACGAATATGTTCTGAAAGGCGAACCAGGTGTTCCGGATGGATTGGAATGCGGAGCTCATCTTCTTTTCTTGAAGTCCCAATAACGCCAAATTTTAAATTTTTCATATGTTTCTTTCTTTTTAACGAAATCTTACTTTGGTGATGCCGACTGAATATGGATTGTTCGGCGGCCAGAAAAGCTGCCGGTTGCTCCGGATTATTACCCGGTGCGATTCATCCAGGCTGAATATTATCATCAAATATGCATTCATCAACTGTTAATTTAATTAAGTGATTATTAGTCATAAATTTTTCGCTTTCAAACTCTTTTTTTGCCTGAACTAATGATAGTTTCTTATTAAAAAGCAGAGCTTTATAAGCGACTGGTTCTTTAATAGTTGAAATTCCAACTCCCAATCCCAATAATTTACTTCTTTATTGATGATTGTTATCAATAGTTCAGGGTGAAAAGCGATTGATAGCTCCTCTTAACCTGGATTTTAAATTCAATATCAAATAGTACTACTTTGGCAGATTAAATTGAACAGGAGCGACCTTAACCCTGACAGGGCTTCAAGCCCTGTCAGGGTTGTTATTTTCACCTTACCTGGCTTTTTTGGAAAAATCGAATTTACCAAAATCAATAATCGAGCCTGAAACTGCGTCCACAAATACAGATAAAGGTTGGTGGTCTGTGGCCGACTGCCATTATCCTCCTGGTTCGTAGCTCAGTGTGTAGAAATGGTCGCCTATCTCGGGTATCTTGAATTGCAGGGTTCCGCTGCGGCCGATTAGCTTTGCCGTGCCGAGAAAATCGTCGTCTCCATCGGTCAATAATCCATCCTTTTCATACAAAGTAACACTGGTGCCGGCCGCTACGGTTAGTCCTACTTGAATGCTCTCACCAGCTTTTAGTTTCCAGACCTTGGTAGGTTTTGATTCGCCCAACTTTAAGTAGACTCGATCCTCGCCTCCCGGCTCCTGCGGAATTATACAAGTTAACTTCCCCAGCACAAAGGTCGCGGGCAGCGCCTTGGACGACTCCGTCTCCGGAACCGATTTAATTTTTGCAGGTTGTGATGATTCCACTAAAGGCTTGGCACTTTCTTCTGTTTGCGTGGCATCCAATTTATAAAGCGAATTATAAAGTCCAATACCAAGCAATAGAGTTCCCACAATCCCGGCGAATATCCTGCTGATCGGGCCTGCCATGGCAGATACTTCTGCCCCGAATATCTTGAATTTGCCGCCGACAATTGAAATTAACAGCATCACGGCACCTAAAACGAATGCTGCTATTGTGATATTTTCTGGCATTATGATAAAACTCCCTTCGTAATATTATTTTTGGATACTGCGAGTGGGTTGTCAAGTTTTAATATGTAGATTTGGAGTGCATTGCCTTTATGTAATGCACAGCAATCCATGAAGGGATTGCACTCCGCGTGCATCGAATTGGATTAAAAGCACCGTGTAATAAATATTTTCAACTCGGTTAGCCATTCACAGGTTTAGACTTGACAAAACTCTAGGTAGCCGCAAGCTTAATTTTGTGATTTGCTTAGTGGTGCATTCACTTTTTAAATGGCCGAAACAGTTTGTAGTTCAGTGCGTGCTCTGAAAACACACATTTGCAGACCGTGCAAGTTCTGAATTACATGCCGATGTTCTAAATTTTAATAATGAACCACGCACATTTTTAAACTGGAAGAACCACTATTCGTGTCGTATCGGTCAAAATTTTATGCGGTGCAATACTGCCAGCTTGAACGGCTAAAATCAGCGGCAGCTTATGCGTCCCATACATTGACTTGTTATTTGATTTTACAGTCAATTAATGCAACTTCTATCTGTTTGAATCCTTTTTTCTGGATCATTTCTATCTTTCCAGTCGATAGCTCTTTAAGCTGGTGATCTGAAAAAAGCGGTATGCCTGCGTTTAGATTGACAGGCATCTCAGAAATACTCAAATTGGTTAACAAGCCTTTTTTTATAAACGATGAAGCAAGCTTGCCACCACCAACCAGCCAAAGATGCTTTAATTCCTCCGAATTTGCTTCCTTGATTACTTCATCTGGTGTTTTTACTATTTTGAGGTTCGAACCTTCTATAGCTTTTATAGCTCTGTTGGTGCAAACCCAGGTTGGTTTGTCTCCATAAGGCCATGATCCGTAGTCAAAAACAAAATCATAGGTACTTCGCCCCATAACCAGCCCATCAATACTTGCAAAAAATTCGTCGTAGCCTGTTTCCGCCATGTTAATTTCTAACTCATCGAGCCAGGACACGTCTCCATCTTCTCTGGCAATATAGCCATCGAGACTTGATGCAGCATAATATGTAACTTTCATACTTTGATATTCCTTTTACTTTCTTTGCCTTTTGTTCAAAATAGAAATTTATCCTGATTAATTCTCACGCAGGGTGGCAAAGCCCAGAAAGAAAAGATTTAAAGATATAAAAAACAAAACTCGGCGAGCTCAACGACACTGCGTGAGGTGCTTTTTTAAAAAAACTATATATTTTCATCAATCTACCTTGGTTATCCAGTTAACTCAGCTTCGCACAAACCCACCCCTGTTCGCTGCTCATCAGCTTTGCCGTTCGCATCGTTCTGTCCCCTCCCAGGATGGGATTTAGCCTGAGAGGGATTTCAAATCCCCTCCCGGGAGGGGACGATATGCGAAAAAGCGTAGCGTTTTGGAGCATATCAGGGGTGGGTTCGTATTTAGCTGAGTTAACTGGGTAACCAGGTCAATCTACATTCAACAGTATAATTATAAATATGTTAAGCATCTTTTATAAAAAATTTATTGATTATGGGTTCTATGCATAATGAAATGACAGGAAAAAAGCAACACGTTGTGAATTCCATTAAATTGTGCGCGGCGGGTCACTTTTGTTTTTAAAATGATCAAGTTGATTTCTAATTTAAATAACGTGAGTTTGATGTTAGCTGTAACATACTTTACAAAGCATAATTAAAATAGAGCGAAGGCGTCTCGCCGAGCGTTTCGTGCGTTATCCTCGGCGGGACGCCTTCGGACTATATCCTATAATTAATTCGTTTTGTCCCAATTTTTCTTACATCGAGCTCACGTTAAATAGTCGTATGGACCAGAGCAGGTTGATTATCAATTCAACTGAGTTTTAAATTGGAATGTGGCCCAAAGTATTTGCAGGAGAGCGAAGATTAGCAAATCACCATCCACGATTTATCGAATTGCAATTGTCCAGTTTTAACGCAAAGCCAGCTTAACCTTTTGCATGAGATTATTAATAGTAAATGGCTTCTGTAAAAAATTAATCTGTTCTTCTAAAATTCCGTGATGTACAATGACATTATCTGTGTAGCCCGACATATACAAAACTTTGGTCTCCGGTCGAACCTGAATCACTTTTTGATACAGCTCCCGGCCATTCATTTTCGGCATAATCACATCGGTTAACAGGAGATGGATGGGAGTTTGGTGAACCTGGGCATAGTGCAGCCCCTCATCTGGATGATTGGCTTGTAAAACCTCATAGCCGTACGACTCCAGAGTCTCACACACCAGTTCGCGCACAATGGCTTCATCTTCCACTACCAGCACGGTTTCTGTGCCGTAAAATGAAATTGGTTTGACAACGGTTGGCGAATCAATTTTTGGCTTCATATCGGTGATTTGCGGTAGATAGATTTTAAAGGTTGTTCCGTTGTTCGGTTCGCTGTAAACCCAAATGCTCCCCTGATGTTGCTTGACAATACCGAACACTGTAGCCAGGCCCAACCCGGTACCCACACCTTGCTCCTTGGTGCTGAAAAATGGCTCAAAAATATGTTCTTGAGTTTCGACGCTCATGCCGAGTCCAGTGTCACTTACGGCTACCATTACATACGAGCCTGACTGCACACCGACATGCTTTTCAGTATATTTCTCATCCAAAAAAACATTGTTTGTTTCAATGGTTAGTTGGCCGCCATCAGGCATGGCATCGCGGGCGTTTACGGCCAGGTTCATCAAAATTTGTCCCAGTTGTCCTTTATCGGCCATGATTAATTGGAGCGAGGGTGACAGAAATGTTTGCAGTTCAATGTCCTCTCCAATTAATCGCCGTAACATCTTGGTAAAATCACCCACCAGTTTATTTAAATCAGTCGGCTTCATTTCTAAAATTTGCTTGCGACTGTAGGCTAATATCTGCTGGGTCAGGCCGGCCGCCCGTTCGGCTGCTTCGCGTACCCGATTCAGGTCATTGTAGAGTTTATTTTCCGGCGATAGATTCATCATCCCCAGTTCCACATAACCGATGATGGGAACGAGAATATTGTTAAAATCGTGGGCAATACCTCCGGCAAGTCTTCCAACAGACTCCATTTTCTGAGATTGCAGCAGTTGGGCCTGCAGTTTTTCTCTCTCACCCTCTGCTCGAATGCGTTCGGTCAGCGCTTCTTCCAACTGAATAGCATTATTCTGACCTTCCTTATAGAGTTGCGCGTTTCTCACCGCCAGGGCTGCGAGATTTGCCAGAGTTCGGGCTAAATCAAGTTCAGCATCCGTGAGATATGAAGGTTTTTGTATAGAACCGACAATGAATACTCCCATCGCTTTCTCATCCGCAACCAAGGGGACGTAAAGCATTGTGCGCAAATCTCGCCGCTCTGCAGCCGACCGTTCGGCGGGCGTGAGATCAACTTTAGTGATGTCAGCCACGAAGACAGGTTTACCAGCATCAATTGCTTTCCGGGCGTGTGGGTGATCCGCAAGCGGAGCAAGGCGCAACTCATCCGGAAACTGCGGGGGAAGAGGGGGGACCGTGGCCCAAAGATTTAATATCTCATTTTCGAGAAGATAGACAGCCGCCGTATCCAGCCCGATGAGTTTTGTCACCCCGTCCACCGTTGCCTGAAGGACATGCTGCACATCAAGTGTTTCAGCAAGGCTCTTGCTCACTTCAAGAAGCGTGGCAAGCCCTTGAGTCCGCTGGCCAAGAGATGCTTCAGCCTTCTTGCGTTCGGTGATATCTGTTATGACTGAAATAAATCCTTTCAAATTTCCTGCCGGGTTGCGCACATAATTCCAATCAATTTGCAAATCGACTAAAGACTCGTCTTTTCTTTTGCTGATTGTAACATAGGGAGCAGGGGATGGTTGCTCTTTTACCAGGTGGTTAAAAAAATCTTTTAGCGAATCTCGTTCACTCGCTGAAGGTTGAACGTCCCATATTTTTTTTCCAATGAGCTCTCCCGGTTCATAGCCCAAAATACCGTGGTGTGCCCGGTTGCTGTAGGTTATCACCCCGTTACAATCGTTCTGCTGAACTCCATGGGTTAAAGTATCAAGAAGCAAGCGATGGCTCTCTTCATTTTCTTTACTCGGCGGCTTCATATCAGAATAGTCCTCAGTTTTCATGTTTTTCATCAACGATTATGAACTGGGATTTTAGATTACATTTTCTGGCTGCCCAAGCTCCTGCGACAGCAGGCCAGGCGCAGGATTGGTCGGATGGCTTCTGTGACTAGCTGCGGTATAAATAATCTTCAGATCTCGTTCAAACCGTCCCACCAATCTAAATTATCTATGTCTTGTAAAACCTCATTTATCGCTTCCAGATCAAATGCTTCCGGATCAAATTGCCCACCCCACCACTCGACGAAAGAACCGTGTTCTTTATGTTTTGGGTCTTTCATCGCTGCTAAAAACTCTGCATAACCCCACAAACCACCAACATCCTCCGGAGGACAAGCACGTTTTCCCTTTATACATTTTGGATATTGACTATCTTGTTCAACCGACAAGATTTTCTCAACTACTATGTCATGACTCCAGTTATCTCCAAAATCATATTCATAAATAAATTTTTTCCCTTCTGCTGAAGCTATTTTTTTTACGTGCGTTTTCCGTTCATCTATCACAGGTTGCCAGTCATCTTCATGCGGGATGCTGTAATATTCTTTATTAATTATGAACTGATGCAAATGGCTATTGGACCATCCCATTGCTATCTGGATGATTTTGTGTAAATCGTACAATGAAATCTCTGGATCGATTAAAAGTTGTCTCCAGATTGGAGGATTGCTATCTTGTAAAGTCACCTTTATCTGATATATCTTATCTGTTGTAGATACTTTTTTCAACATTTTTCTTCTCTCTCTTTTTGACCCGTTAAAAAGTACTGCTGAAGAGCGAGCCGCCTATTCGAACTCCCTCCCTGGACATCACTCTGCACACATTCGAGCTCATTAACCAGATACTCGATGGGGCCGAGCAAATGGGCTGTCCCCGTGATGTTTAAATTGCTTCTCACTTTCAGACAAAATTAATTAGTGTCCGGTGGATTTGTTTTCTTGGCTGATTGCCAGAAATCCTTGGGCATCCGAAGTGCGATGCGAAGATCGCCAGTTTCAAAATCCCATTCCTGGATTGTTCCACCCAACATGGTAGAGAATAAGGTTTTTCCGTCAGGGGAAAATGCGACTCCTAGTGCAACGTCCGAATGAGTTTCTAGTTTTTTAACCTCTGCACCTAAATTATCCATATCCCATACACCAATGGTATTATCCCAGCTACCTGAAGATAGATACTTTGAATTAGGTGAAAATGCAATACTTGAAATTCGGTCATTATGGCCCATGAATATTTTCAACAGTTGACCAGTGCTGGATTTCCAGATTTGTATCTCTCCTTTTTCGGTACCAATTGCGATTAGACCGTTTGATGACATTGCCATAATACCAGAAGAAGCTGCAGCGATAGCCCCGGGATTTTCGAACAAACTTACATCACCGGTTTTTAATTTAACTGAGACTTCATCGGGAAGCTCGGTAGGGGAGTTTTGGTTTAAGAGATCCACAGCCCAAGAACGAATGGATGGATCAATCTTTGACTGATCTGTTTCGGTTAGGATTTTTATAGCCAGTTCTACATAATCTTTGCTTACGTCCTTTTCCTTCAGGCTCTGTTGAAACACATAACCTAAGATCGCAATAATAATAGGTATCGCCACAAGCGAAAGGGTTTTTGCTATTTTTTCTAATTCATCCAACATTGAACGTGATTCTTTGTCTTCCATCGTCAGATACCAATATTTTAACGGCAAACATTACCTTTAGGTACCACGACTATCGTGGCCAATAAAAATGCTCATATCTGTAAATTCATGCCGATCCAAATTCAATAAAGTTTGAAGCGTTTTCGTGGTCAAATGGAAGGCTGAGTTAGCACTGTGACACATGGCACGAAAAATCTGAGCGATAAAAAAACTTTTGCAAGTGCAACCAATTTTTTCACAAATGTCGACCGTGTTTTGCCTTTTGAACTCCATTGCCAACCGTGAAAGGTGATCGGGAAAATACCATTAAAGCAATAAGAAATTTAAAAGATCGAATGTGTGGAATTTTAATAAAATGGAGTCGCGCCACACAGAAGGTAAGGGCGCTCCTGAAAACAGGATAACTGTCAATAGACATGTCCTAACGCCTCGGAACGAATACCTTGAAACCGATATTTGGACTTCGTGGTCACGACTCCATTTTTAACATAATTTCTACTAATACCCACGGAAAAACATAAGCTATTTTGACGGGGCTACTAATAAGTAATTCTACAGTTTTATCAATATCATAATCTTTTTATTGACAAGCAAGGAGAATTGACCTGAAAAGCATAAAATACAACTGTATAACGCCCTTTAATGGATTAAATGAATAAACTGAAAAATTTCCAATAGTTATTGACATTGCCACCGTAGTCCAACCGGTTATGGGTTGATCAGATCCGTGAGTCTCGCAATGGAGTAGCGCATTCTGTGCCCCACCAGGGAGCAGGCTACACAATTTCTTTTATGAATTTTTATCCAATGTCCTCGCCAATGTTTAATTCAGGACTAATCGCCCGGACGCATTGCAAGAAAAGCACGAATTTTCCGAATTTAAGAAATATTAACTTTGTTTCTTAAAATTGCAAAGAATTGCTTGGTATAAATTGTTCTTATTTTTTGCGTAAATCATGCATTTATAATAGAATAATTAATGTTCTGTTTCTTTGGCCCGGGAGTTGCTTTCCTGCAATAAAAAATACAGGAAATGATTTTACAGGAATTTAGCAGATGTTTTTCATCAGGAGTCAACGTGGACAAGGCAGTTGAGCAAACTTACAGGATTGGCTATATCGCACGCAAATTAAATGTGTCTGTCGAGACAATTCGGACCTATGAAAGGGAAGGGTTTCTCGTGCCAATAAAAACAGCAACCGGCCAACGGCTTTTTAATGAACGGGATGTTGAGTGGGCGCAGTGCATTCGCAGCCTCATTAGAAAGGAGGGACTTAATTTTGAAGGAATCCGCCGGCTTCTCGGATTGGTGCCCTGTTGGGATCTGCGGCCCTGTTCACAAAAAGAGCGCAGTGAATGTGTGGTTTTTAAAGCCACGCCAACAAAACCCTGCTGGATGATGCAATCACAAATTCCGTTATCCTGCCGCTCGGATGACTGCCGCAGTTGTAATATGTACATAAAAGCGACACAATGCGATAATTTGAAATCGCTGCTTTTTGATCTGAAACACAAAAAAAATGGGATGGGAGATTGAACCTCCAAAGCTGGTCCACAGATTTAAATTTCAAATAAATAAGATTGGGAGCAATGACGTATGAGGAATCTTTTAATTCTCGGAGCCGGAACCGCAGGGACGATTATGGCGAACCGTTTATTACCTGCACTGGATAGTGAAGAATGGCAAATAACCATCGTTGACCAGGATGAAAAGCATTATTACCAGCCTGGATTTTTATTCATCCCCTTTGGCATCTACTCGCGCCAGGATGTGATCAAACCCAAAAGAGACTATTTGCCTGCCGGAATCAATGTTGTCATGTCAAAGATCGAAATTATCGAACCGGAAAAAAATCAAATTAAGCTCGCTGACGGCAAACTGATTCCCTACGATATTCTCATTATTGCTACCGGATCGCGCGTGCATCCCGACGAAACCGAGGGCATGAAAGAAGACGGGTGGTTTAAAAATATATTTGATTTTTACACCATCGAAGGCGCTACCGCGCTGGCTAATTTTCTCAAATATTGGGAAGGTGGCAAAATGGTGCTCAATATCACCGAAATGCCGATCAAATGCCCGGTGGCTCCGCTGGAATTTGTTTTCCTCGCTGATTGGTGGTTCACCGAACAGGGCATACGTGACAAAGTCGAAATCACCTTCGCGACACCTTTGCCGGGCGCTTTCACAAAACCAAAAGCCTCCAAACTGTTGGGCAATTTTCTCGATAATAAAAACATCAAATTGGTGCCGGAATTTGGCATCGAACGGGTCGACAGCAGCGCCAATAAAATTATTTCTTTCGATGATAAAGAACTGGACTACGATTTACTCGTCACTATCCCGACCAACATGGGCGATGAACTCATCGAACGTTCCGACATGGGTGACGAGCTGAATTTTATCCCTACTGATCCGAACACGTTGCAGTCAAAAGATCATGAAAATATTTTTGTAATCGGCGATGCCACCGATTTGCCATCATCAAAAGCGGGTTCTGTCGCTCACTTTCAATCGGAAGTGCTCGACAAAAATATCCTGCGATTCATCGACAAGCGCCCGCTTTTACCGCATTTTGATGGGCACGCCAATTGTTTCATCGAATCTGGTTTTGACAAGGGCATCCTCATCGATTTTAATTATGATGTGGAGCCATTACCGGGGAAATTTCCATTACCGGGCGTTGGTCCTTTTTCATTGCTGGAAGAAACAAAGGCCAACCACTGGGGCAAAATGATGTTCCGCTGGGTGTACTGGAACTTGCTGCTCAAAGGTGCGGAAATGCCCATCCAGGCGCAGATGAACATGGCCGGGAAAAGGCGGTGATCATGAGCGATAAAAATATGGAAAAACAGTTGGCGGAGATCAATGCCAAGCTGGATTTGCTGACGGAACAAATGGCCGTGCAGGCCCGTCGGCAACGGGAACTGGAAGAATTGAAAGACGATTTGAGTCGAATCGGTACGGACTTGTTTCAAACAGCGGTGACTGAGCTCGATGAAGTGGCGCACCATTTTGATTCCTCGGATTTGCTGTATTTGCTGAAAAAGCTGCTGCGCAATACGAGAAATATCAGCAAAATGGTTGATCAAATTGAGAACATTAGTGATTTTGTGACAGATGCCGGACCAATCGGCCGGCAGGCATTTCTCGATTTACTCGCCACGCTGGATGAATTTGACCGCAAAGGTTATTTCGAATTTATGAAAGAGTCGGTTGGAATAATGGATAACGTTGTTTCGGCATTTTCTTCCGATGATGTAAAATTGCTCGGCGAAAATATCGTGACTATTTTGCAAACAGTAAAAAATCTCACCCAGCCGGATATGTTGATGGCGGTAAATAACGCCCTGTCTGTATACAAAAATCTGGACATTCAGGTTGAAGAAAAAATCTCATATTGGGATTTATTCAAACAAGCTAAAACGCCGGAAATGCGCCGGGGATTGGCCTTCGGTATTCAGTTTATGAAAAATTTATCAGAACAAACTAAAGTAAAAAATAATAAATAATAACTTCTAATTAATTATTTCTCAGGAGATTATGAAATGGCAGAAGTAACAGTAGATGCAAAAACATTCGCCCTTGATGAAGATGGTTTTCTTGCTGATCAAAACGATTGGAACGAAGAATTTGCCAAGGCAATTGCAAAAGAAGAAGGCATCGATGAGTTGACCGAAGGACATTGGAACGTAATCAATTATATGCGCTCGGATTACGCTGATAAAGGCGCTGTGCCGACAATCCGCCGCTTGAAAAAAGCCGGCGGCATTCCTACGAAAGATCTATATGCCCTTTTCCCGGATGGCCCGGCGAAAAAAGCGGCCCGTATTTCCGGTTTGCCAAAGCCCAAGGGTTGCGTCTGAAACGGGTGTGTTTGATTATTTTTAAGCGATTGGCTTTTGGCTGTTAACTATTAGTTAAAAAGCCAACAACCAATAGCAAAAAGCTAACAGCCAGAAATTATTGACGATGGTTCAGTGGATAGTAAAATTAGAATTTTAAAATGATATAAACCGCTCGGAGGTGAGCAGAATGTCTGATGAAAAAATTAAAAAGGTTTCGATTATCGTAGCGCAAGGTTCTTTGGAAGGTGTCTATCCAGCGTTGATTATGGGCAACGGAGCCCGGATGGAAGGCATGGAAGCCAATATCTTTTTTACATTTTTCGGGTTGAATGCTTTGCATAAAAAGATGGTAAATAAATTAACGGTTTCAACTGTTGGAAATTCGGCTTTGAATATGGCCATGCCAATGCTGAAAATGCCGATTACGATGCCTTTCCCCTCAATCTTGGGTATGTTGCCCGGCGTTTCCAGTTTTGCCTCGTGGCTGATGAAAAATGAAATGGAAAAACTGGATATTCCTCCTGTCGATGAATTTCTTGAAATGATTAGCGATGCCGGTGGCGGTCTTTACGCATGCAAATTAGCGATGGATATGTTCAAACTGGAAAGAGAAGATTTGATCGATGAAGTGGAAGACGTTTTGACTGTAGGGGAGTTTTATGAAAAAGCGGCCGGTGGTCCGATAATTTTTACCTGATTTTTGTGATTCAGTCACTTGCAGTGATTCAATCACTTGCAGTGATGGAATCACTCTTCTTCGCAAGTACAGATAACATCGCTTAAAATCAGCGATCTCATCTGAAGATAGAAAGGCAACTCTCAGGGCGTGAGTTGCCTTTTTTGTTAATGTTTCTATAGTTGTGGTGTGGATTAATTTAAAACAACTCTGGTTCAAGTTACAAATGCGACAGTTCATAAAATAGTGTGGCACACATTCACTGACATCAAACGTAAAACCAACTATTCCGAATCCAGCATTAAACGCTAGCTGGCCGACTTCCCGCAATTGGCTATGCGCTATCGCCAAAACTTTTCACGGCACCAAACCCGTTTGATCGTGCAAAACCCAGACAGGCCGGTCAGTGAATATAATGAGCTAAAACCAGACTTCATGTGCTCATTTGAAGCTATCGCACCACCAGCATTTTTTTCGTCTCAGAAAATCCCCCTGCCTGAATTTGGCACAGGTTTATTCCAGTGGCAATCGTTTGCCCCGAATTCGTTCGCCCATCCCACAAAATACTGTAATGCCCGGCAGGCTGCTCCGCATTGACGAGCTGCTTTACTTCCTGACCGTAAATGTTGATTATTCCTATTTTTACGTGTTTGGCTACAGCGATGTCATATTCGATTGTTGTCGATTCAGTAAACGGATTGGGCCGGTTTTGGTAAAGTATAAAATTGCGTGGCAATTCGGTAGCTGTTTCTTCGTTGATTTCCGATTCGAATTCCAGCGCAAAGTTATGTTTTGCCACGAAACGGGCCCATTTCGCTTCCAGTTTCATGGCAGAAACACTGGCCAGACGACTGGAACCGTGCCCGCCAACCATAGCAATTATCACTTCGTTGGTATCGCCCAAAGCCATGTTAAAAGGGCCGGTGATGAGCCAGAATGAATGGGATGATGGATGATAACTTAACCAACCACTTCCTGTGACAGGATCGCCCGGAAAAATAAATTTGACAATATTTCCCTCCGGATCGTACCTCGGAATGAGCGGGCTGATTGGCCGAGCGCGAAAACTTCTTAAAATATTCCACAATTGTAAGGTTCCATCGTATTGCCCCATGTTTGGATGCGATGTATCATCGCCGGCCCAATCGACTCGAAATGCAGTCATAGGTAAATTTATATAGCCATTTCTGGGTTGAAAATTAAAAATTGCAGCGCTGGATTGTTGTGCTTTTTTTTGCAGGGGACCCTGGACAATTGTATTGCCGATAGCTGTTGGTGATTGTTGAATCAACAGAAATTGCGCATCAATTTCAGAGCCATTGTAGCCAAACCCAAGATCAAGAGTTGTATCACACCCGGCCATATCATCGCCAAAACTACCAATATTTACGTCTGTATAATTTGCGAGATGCAAGCTGTCAATTTGAGCATTACCTGGTGTTGCCGCGGTGCCTTTGTAAATTAGGCGATAACGTTTAAAAATTGTGTTTTTGAGTTGTGCGGTGCCATATAAATTCAGGTAATTGTATGCCCAAAACGTCATCTGCATTTCGATGCCAATTGGTGGGGAGCCAAAGAGCGCTGTGGTTTTTGTTGAATCCAGATCATTTATGACGAGCCAAATGACCTGATCGGCTGCAGCAAGACCGGGTTCATCGGCAATAGGAAAGAGAACTGGCGAACCGTCGGGGTTGAATCGCGGAGTATAAATTCCATCTCCGTTTGCATCATAGAACGGCGCTCCTTTTTCTACCGGCCATGCACGCCAATCGGTTCGATACTGCGCACGAATTTGCTCAATCTGTTTTGCCGTCACACTGTCTTCCGTTGTCCCATAAAACAAAGATGCATCCCGGCGTAAATCAGCTTCAAGCCAGTCGCGTCGAATCCGCCAGATTGTTTGGCTTGTAGAATCAACAGGTTCTGCCACTCCTCCTGAAAATATACGTCTGGGCTGCATACCACTCTCATAATATGTGCCGCCTGCGCGTATTCTCGGTTCCTGCCCATCGTGGACGATTCCACCCCAAATTAAACCATCCGTGTAAACCGCATCCACTTTTCCAGCGGGAAAAGTGACTGCAATTGGTATGTTGTTTGTTGAACTGACCAATCCATCGTTGTGGATGCGCAGCGCAAAGTTATTGATGTTCATTTGGGTATTATGGTTGGCGCTTGATTGGGCATGGGTTTGAGTAAGACCTGTAAAATGGACTAAAAATATAGCTTTTATTAGTAGCTTGTATTTCATAAAGCCTCCGTTTATGAATTGGTTTATCTTGCTGACTCTACCCAAAATGCATTTAATTGAGACAATGATGATCTCCATGTCCTAAATAAACATTATGTTCCAGCTTCCAGTATGTATCTTTTTGTAATATAAAGAAATACCAAAATGTAGCGTAGCGATAGGCATGCGCAACATAGATAAGCGATTGATTTCTTTCTGGATTGAAACCAGCTTTTGATACAAATAACAGGCTATTTCTCCAAAAATCACCCGGGTGAGTTGCATCCAGTTTGTCCCAACCATCACAGCTTGCTGGTGACTTTGGTTTGTGACCAAATATTTTGGAAAACTCATCTGTGCTTAAAAGAGGCTGATTGCTGTTCCAATAGGGGTAATTATGTAACGACCCGGCTATTTGATTTGCACTTTTATAATCATCATAAGTATTGATATCTAATCCATAAATTAATCCATCATAGCGAGGTTCGAATAAATATTTTTTGAACCGTAATTCATCTTCATTATCTATAATTGAAGATGTTGTATCACAAATGATAAGACCAGAGTTCCAGCCGTTAAAATAATCAAGCACAAGCTGGTAAATCGGACTTTCGTTGCCGAAAACGGAAATTGATATTCTGCTTTCTGAAGAATTCCCATGTTCGTCCGTCACACGGCAAATAATTGGAAAATTTGCCCCAACATCCGGGGCCACAAAACAGACGGCTGCGCCCTCGCCTTTGATTGTGCCGGGGGCGGAAATCCATTCGTAGTTGAGTTTGTCCTCCTCCGGATCAGTCGCAATGCATTTGACAACGACAATAGAGTTGACTTCGATAATTGTGGAATCCGCCACCAGTGCGTGAATTTCCGGTGGTGAGTTAACCGGTACGACAATATCGTCTGAGCACGAAAGCAAGAGAATTATTATAAGGAATGCAAGGAATGTTAGTCTCATTTTATCTCCCGATAATCTTTAAGCGATTCCATCACTCCAAGTGATGGAATCGCTATATTCTACCGCACAACAGCCATCTTTTTTACAGCCTCAAATTTTCCGGCAGTCAATTTGTAGAAGTAGACGCCGCTGGCCACTTGTTTTTGCTGCATATCTAATCCTTTCCAAACCTGAATGTGATTTCCTACCACTATTTTTTTATCAATCAGCGTAGCGATTTCCTGCCCGAGAATGTTGTAGATTTTTAGTTTTACGTGTTCCTGTTTAGCCAGGGAAAAAGCAATAGTGGTTTCGGGATTGAAAGGATTGGGGTAGTTTTGCAATAGCTGAAATTCCAGCGGGAGTTGATCTTCCTGCACGCCGACGAAAAGTTGGTAGGGATTGAAAGTATAAACATCTTCTGTTGTCGGTGGTGTATTTTTGTAAAGTTGCAGTGTTCCCGCTGAGCTTAATTGTTCGTACCCTTCCCGTTCCGTGAAGTAGAGTGTCCATAAAATCGGGCGCGGAGTTTGACCGTGAATGCCAAAAAACTTGTCACTGGTGCTGGCATCGAAGGCCAAACCTATTGGATCATAATCCAAATCAAGAATAAATAAATAATTGCCCCATATCCTGCCACTGTTTACATCAACATAATTGGGATCTTCAACGTCATAAACTTTACGCAGATCCCATTGCAGGTTTTTGTCCCAATCGTTGAGCACTACGGCCAGTTGATGTGGGGGATCGCTGGAAATATCCCAAACTGTAAATGGCAAATTATGGAATCCTTCGTAGATTTCTTCTCCATTGGAAGGTGCCGAGTAAAACCAGGCTTTCTGGATGCCTTTTTCTGGCATTTCATATGGTTCGCCGATGTCGTACTGGTTATTGCCATTCAAGTCGGTGAATCCGGTTTTTTGCACAAAACGGATTTCAATATCTTTGAAATCCGCTGGTTGAATCGTTGTACCCCCTGAAAATTGGTGGCCCGTTCCGGGATAGAATTCGCTATCCAGAAAGAAATCCTCCCATCCGCGAGTGGAAAACCAACGCTGGGCCTCATTCGAATAGGACCATCCGCGTGTATTTCTATTCGGAATTATTGTGCCCAATGTGAGCCGAAAACCATCGATGATTGGCATATTCAATGAATTTTCTTCAGGCGGATCATAATTACCAAAAAGAGTTGTGCCTGCTGTTAAATCGTAGAGGGTAATTCTGTTGTTGAAATAGATTTGATATTCATGGTTTTTAATTGCGCCCAAATCCATCAATCGAACACCCCAATTTCCATCGGCATTGCCTTCGATGTGATCAGCGAAAATTTCCGTCAATGGCTGCTGTGGTGCTTCGATGGCAATTTTCAGGGTATCATACCAGATATTGTTTTTTTGATCGGTAATGGTGACAGGAAATGCAATGAATTGCCCCGGTTGTATTTCAGCCGGAATTTGATAGCTGAAATAGGTGCTGCGATATTTTTTCTGATATGTCATCGATGCTTGCGAGTGTGGTACAATATTTTTAAAACTAAAATTCTCGGCATCGTAGGCATAATCGTATTGCCCGGTTTTAATGCGGCAGTTTACGATTGTCTTTCGAAATGCGGACCGGTTATCCAGCACGACGCCAAAATGAATAAATTCCCCCGGATTGGCAATCCCATCAGCGTTGATATTATCATCAAATAATTCGACAGCGCTGATGCTGAGCGGTCCGGATGTGGTGATATGGCTCTGCATTTTGGGCCAAATAAACTCCTGCCCATCTTCGTTTTTCATCTTAAGATTTAAAAACAGGCCTTCTTCAATTGGCGGGATATCCTGCAATTCTAAATCTAAAAAGTGGGGCTGGGTCGAAGCTTCTTCAAAATAAATCTGGTCCTGCGCATCAACCAATTGCGCTGTAATTGACTGCGTCCCAAGACTGTCAGCTCGGGCCTGTAATTTGATGGTAGCCGATTCATTATGTATTTGTGTTTGTACTGTCGCCGATGGAATGATTTGAAAGGCATTCTGATCGAAAGCCGCCTGGGCGATATCATCATTCTGACGTAATTTTATAATACTATCCAGTCTGTCCACACCAAGTCCGGCAACGATGGCGATGACGACTTCTTGTGTATCGCTACGCGCCATTGCGAAAGGACCTGAGCTCGAAAATATTCTTCGGTCGCCAGGATTATTATCGAGCCAGCCAGAATTCGCAATTGGATCACCAGTTTTTTGGAATAAGATAATTTCAGAAGTCCATGGATTCACCCAGGGCTCCCGTGGAGATTCTGGTCTTGGTCGATAGCCAAGCATTACATTATACCATTGCAAGGTGCCATCGTAATTATCACCACGATTTGGATCAGAATCCGAACTTCCTGTCCCTTTTAGCCAAACCGAATAAAATGGCTGATTTTTCCAATAGGAAATTGATTGAAAATCGACATAGGCTATATCTTGCGGATTTTCAGTTTTCACAATTGGTCCTGCGATTAGATCATAACCGAGTGCCGGTGGTTGGGAACCGATTTCCGTAAATAAGTTGTCGGTGTTGTATGAATTATAGACGTATGCCTGCATGCGCTCTTCATCAAAACCGAGAAAATCATCACCAAAACTTCCCAAGTCAACGTCGCTCCAGATGATAACAAACATGCTGTCAATTTCTGCATCCGGGGGGGATTGTGATGTGCCTTTGTAAATCATCTTCCAGCGTTTGTAAATGACGTTTTCCAGTGCCGGTGATTTGTAAGCCCAAATTGTAACTTGTGTTTCCAATCCGATGGACGGTGATCCGGCAAAGGTTAACGCTTTGGCGCTGTCGGCATCGTTGTAAACCAGCCAGATGACCTGATCCGCGTTGGCGTAACCAGGTTCATCCGATTCGGGGTAAAGCAGGGGGGAGCCCTCGCCATCAAATTGAGGCGTGTAAAGTCCGTCACGGTCGGCATCGTAAAATGGTGCACCGAGGTCGGCTGGCCAATCCTGCCAGTCGGTTTTGTATTGATTTTTGATTTCATCAATTTCAGAAGGTGTGATCTCAGCTTCGGCTCGCTGAAAGAATAATGCGGCATCGCGACGCAAATCGGCTGTGGCAAAATCTTTACGAATACGCCAGATGCGGGTTACATCTCCAGGTGTGCCGTCTGCCTGGATTATTCCTGCATTTGTACCACCTGTAAAAGTGTTGCCACCAACACGGATTTCCGGTTCTTGCCCGTCTCGAACAACTCCACCCCAGACGAAACCATCTTGATAAACGACGGGTACCTTGCCTGCGGGGAATGTGATAGACTCAGTTATATTTGGGAAATTGCCAAATCCAGTTAGTCCGTTTGCCCGCACCCACATAGCGAGGTTGTTAATATTTAGTTGAGCGGCTGGAGCTTCTTCTTGAGCTTGTAAATGTGTCGTGAACAAAAAAGTAAAGATGAGTAAATAGCGCATTTTATCCTCCATTTTAAAAATATCTACAGGGCATCCCCCCGGTGCCCTGGTTGAACTTCAAAACCTTCCAGGTTTTTAAAACCTGGAAGGTTTGCCCAACGCACATCAAAACTTAATATGAATAACGAACGCCGGCAACGATACCCCCATAATTATATTGCGGCACTGAAAATAATTTTGATTATTTCATGGATTTCCTTAATCTGCCGCTGGCCGGATAGTACCGGAAATTAATCTACGCCGAAAATGATCAGGAATTTTATGTTAGAATATGGATATTGGGGACTTTTAGTTTTTGCGTTTCTCTCTGCCTCGGTTATTCCGGTGAGTTCGGAAGCAGCCATTCTCGGGGCGATCTACCTCGAATGGGATCCGTGGCAGGTTTTGCTTTGGGCGGGCATAGGCAATTGCCTCGGCATCGCGATGAATTATGGTATCGGATGGTTTGCGGCAGAAAAATGGCTTGCGAAAAAAACAGAACTGCTGCAATCCCGGGCTTATAAATTAGCTGAAAAATATGGCATACTGGCGCTTTTTCTGTCCTGGATGCCGGTGATCGGCGATCCGATAACCATCGCTGCCGGCGTATTGCGGATGAATTTTTTGATGTTTGTCGTTATCTCTTTTTCCCTGCGTTTATTGCGATATTATGTGCTTGTGGCAATGATAAATTGATGGCTTAAAATGGTAGTAATGTTCTGTAAAGCCACGAATTGTTGAATAAAATGTTTCAGGAGAAAGATCGATGTTGAAGAAGATGTTTTTATGCACGTTTTTTACCACACAAATTTTATCCGCTACGGAATTGCCTTTTTCCCGCGGTGTAAATATTGCCGGATGGTTTCAGGCGCCCAGCGTTCGCCAGATTCAGTTTACAAAAATCAACAAACAGGATTTCGTCATCCTGCAAACCATGGGCTGCGATGTCGTGCGACTGCCATTAAATTTACATTTTATGACCGATGGCGCGCCAGATTACAAAATCGACCCGCTCTTTTATTCATTTCTCGATCAGGTCGTTGACTGGGCTGAAGAATTGCAAATCCACCTCATTCTCGACAACCATACTTTCGATCCTGCCGTGGACACCGATCCACATATCGGTGACGTGCTTGTCCCTGTGTGGCAGCAGATGGCCGAGCATTATCAAAATCGTTCTACTTTTATTTATTTCGAAATACTGAATGAACCCCACGGCATAAGCGATGTGCTTTGGAATGATATTCAAAAAAATGTGCTGGCTGCAATCCGTGAAATTGATACAAAACATACAGTTATCATCGGGCCGGCAAGTTGGAACAGCTACCAGAATCTTGCCGCAATGCCGGTTTATGATGATGACAACCTCATTTATACGTTCCATTTCTACGATCCATTTATATTTACCCACCAGGGTGCAAGTTGGGTGGAGCCGTCGATGGCACCATTGAGTGGCGTACCTTATCCTTACGAATCTGGCCGCATGCCGGCGCTGCCAACGAGCTTGCGAAATTCCTGGATAGCCAACTCCTACGATGCCTATCCAACCGAAGGCAACTCGGTAAAAATCAAGGAATTGTTCGATATCGCTATCAATTTTGCTGCGCAACGAAATGTGCCCATTTTCTGCGGTGAATTCGGGGTATTGATGGATAACAGTGAAAATGGCGATCGCGTCCGCTGGCACAAAGTAGTGACGGATTATCTTACCGAGAATAAAATTAGCTGGACGTTGTGGGAGTTCAACGGCAGTTTTGGTATTTATGAAAAAGGCTCGAATCACCTGTGGCAGAGCGATCTCAATGTGCCGCTCATCGAAGCGATGGGCTTGACTCCACTCTCACAAAGTGAGTTCAATATCACTCCGGATGAGGACGAATTTGCTATCTATCGTGATTATATTGCGGAGAATATTTCTGCAGCAGAATTTGGAAATTCGGGCACCCTCGATTATTATTCAGAAAACGAACCACAAAACGGACTCTATTGTATTAGCTGGACTGGTGCAGCCCAATATCAAAATATCGCTTTCTATTTTAAGCCTGACAAAGATTTGACGGTATTGCATGATGCTGGATTTGCCTTAAATTTATGGATGCGCGGCGACACGCCGGGCAAGAAAATAGATCTGCGGTTTATAGATTCAAAAACCACCGAGGCCGGTGATCATCCCTGGCGAATGAATTATACGGTTTCTGAACCGGCTCTGCCGATGGATGGGCAGTGGCACAATCTGCACATTCTGCTGTCCCAATTTAGTGATGGCGGCTCATGGGATGATGGCTGGTTTGAGCCCTCGGGAAAATTTGATTGGACTGCGGTCGATCGATTTGAGCTTGTCGCAGAACACAACGATCTCGGCAGTGCACAATTTTGGTTTGATGATATTCGGGTGGTCGATCCTGGCGCTGTGGCTGTCGCTGAACTGGAAAATCGGCCCCAAAATTACCAATTGTCGCAGAATTATCCCAATCCGTTCAATCCATCGACCCGCATTGGGTTTTATCTGCCTCAAAGTGAATTTGTCACCATCGCTATTTTTAATAGCCTGGGACAACGGATCAGAACACTGGTTAATTCAGTGAAAAACACCGGGAACCATACTGTTGAATGGCACGGCCGTACAGCCTATGGTTTGCCTGCTGCTAGCGGTATTTATTATTACAAAATGTGGACGCAGGATTTTTCTCAAGTGAAGAGTTTGAGTTTGGTGAAGTAAATCAACCAAAGGTGCACAAGTCGAACTTGGGTACGGGAATTGGATTGTTTTTTAGTCAGGTATATTGGCTTCTATTTCATATTATGGGAAATGCACTTGTCGCATAAAAAGGAAAGAAAATTGAAAAAGTCAATAATTTTATTATTCGCATTCATAATATTTATTTTGCCTTCCCTGCAGGCTCAAAAAGGCCCATATGTTAATATGGGTATGAGTCTGGCAAAATTCAGAACCGAGGGAGGAAAAAGTAAGCCCGGGTTTCTTTTCGGTGTTGGAAGGAATTTCTTTCCTGTTAAAAATTTCAATGGATTTGTAGGACTTGAACTCGGATATGCTCAACTCATTACTGCTTTGGAGAATAAAAGACTACTTATATGGGTTGATGAATCTGGTGCTGTCATAGTTGCAGGGGATATTAAACCCAATATTTCATTTATTGACTTGACTCTAAAAACAGGTTATCGCTTGCCTGAATATAAATCAGTAAACCTTTCTCTATATGTTGCTCCTTTTCTCGCACTGCCAATAAAAAGAGGTACAGATGGCAGCGTGACAGAGCATTATTTGTTTGGGCCAGATGAGTTGGATAACCTCGAATACGATTATGTTCGAAAAGATGAATATGAAGCGATGGTTCTTCAGAATGGTATTCAATATGGCATGACATTCGAATATAGGCAATTCGCTTTATCAATAAGTTATTCCCATGCGTCAACAAAGATTGAAGGCTTTACTACGCATGACATTAAAGATAAACTCGATTCCATGCAGGTATTGTTACTTTACTCTTTTTGAAATTATCTTGTTGGTACTCAAAAACTTGTTAGGCGATGTTATTTGCAGGAATTAATTGATGTAAGCCTTAAAGTTTGAGCCCAATTATGGCAATCACTTCACCGCAAACCGGTACCCCGCCCAGAAACGAAATTGGTCATCAATATCGGGACCGCGATCGCTGATTATATTTTCCGCAGTAAAATCAATCGCGTGCGGTTGGCGGGGCCCGCGGAATTTCCAGCTCAAGCCGAAGGCCATTTTTACACAAGGCCCGAAGCGGGATTAAATCTATAAATTTGGAACTTAAGAAATAGCATAAATTGCAGGTTTATAGGTAGGATGGGGAATAGGATAACCATTCTCTTTTGCAGCCTCTATCCATAGTTTTTTTGCAGCTTGTACTTCGATTAAAGCTTGTTCTTGGGTAGCGCCAAATGCGCTGCACATCTCGAGATCTGGAATATCCGCGATGTACCCACCATCTTCCTCGCTATAAAATATATTGATATGATAATCTTTCATGAATCATCCTTTAATTCGAGAGCATTTTTTTCAACGATTTTAAGAAATTGAGAAATTTGATAAGGTTTAACCTCTCCATTGACATTTTGTAAATTTAAAATAATAGCACCTGACTTATATTTATAGATATGGTGGCTTCCACGAATACGATCAATGGAAAATCCAAATCCGATTATCAAATTAGTAAAGTCAGAAAATTTGACATTATTCTTGTTTCGAATAATTTTCTTGAAAAATTTTTTCCTATTCATCAATTCATACGTTCAAAATCTTGATACAGTAAAGATTCAACTACAAAATATATTACTGCGAGCTGAAGAATGCAATTAAAAATGTAGGAATGGTGCTACATTTTTTCGTGTAGAATCTGTTTAGAACTGAGACATGGTTACTTCACCGCAAACCGGTACCCCGCCCAAAAACGAAACTGGTCATCAATATCGGGACCATGATCGCTGATTATGTTCTCTGCAGTAAAATCAATCGCGTGCGGTTGGCGGGGCCCGCGGAATTTCCAGCTAAGCCCAAAAGCTATTTTAGTGCGTGAACCGATGCGTGAATCTGGGGCGAGGTATCTTTCGGCAAACTCCTCTGCCGGCATCAACGGATCGAGAATTTGGATGTTTTCCGGCCCCCACAACCGCTCGGGAAATCCGGTGTACTTCGCATAATGCCATTTGAGCTGCAATGAAGCGGAAATATAATTGCTCAATGCCATTTGATAAATATTTTTCCTCTGAAAATACGGAATGAATTCAACGCCACCGCTGCTGCGGTATTTCGTTGAATTAAAAGTATAACTTATCCACCCCTGCAGCGGCCCTATATTTTTGGTCACATACGTTTGAATACCCTGAGATTTGCCATTTTCCAGCGGCAGCAGCCACGAAACCTGGTTCAGCCGGGTGTGATACAAACGCGAATGCAAATCCATTCTTTTTTGATACACAGCAACTGAAAATCCCCAGCCGGCAGGCACATTTATAGAAGCTTCGAAGCGGTAATGTCGGGCTTCTGCAGGAAGATTATTCGAGCCGACAACCACATATTCGCCCTGCCCAAAATCGTCCCCGGATTTTGCTTCAGATGCGTAACTACGATCGGCAAATTGAAAATAGCGCCCTGTGCTCAATTGAAGATTGATAAAAGTTAATGGATTATAACTGAATTGCAGCCGCGGGGCATATTCTATTTTCCCAGTTTGTGAATGCCGTGGAAGCCGCAACCCCGCGCGGACTGCCCATTTTTTGTGCTGCCAGAAGGCCTGCCCGTAAAAAGTAGCCAGCTCCACCGACTGGCTGAAAAGTTTTTCCGACAGCAAATCGTATTCGACAAATTCCGGCAGGATGAATTTATATGAATAGAGTGAATCAATTGGAGCATCGCCTTCTGAGCGCAACGTAAAATAATGCAATCCGGATTCGACTTCCAGTGAAGGGGTAAAACGGTAGATAAATTTTAAGATACTGCCTGTTTCCCAGGCTCTACTTTGCAGTGATGAATTATATATCGTCCAAGTTACCTGTCCTTTATTTTGCATCTCAACCGAGTATTTTAAGCCTGTACTTGCATTGATTAACACTGGTGTTGAAACGGAATTACTCTGAGTAAACGCGCCGCTGCCGAGCAAAGCCAACAACTCAAATCTGTGCTTCTGATTTCGTTGCCATACAATCTTTTGCATAAAATCGCTGACATTTTCACGAATATCGTTGTCAGTATTTCGCAAACTCGTGCGTCGGGCAAAAGTGAGCAATGAAAATGCGCCTTTTTGTGCCTGTGCTCCGATTGAAAATCCGCGGGTATGAAGGCCAGCCTGGAACCGCGGCCGGGAGACATTTATAGTTGTTGATTTCATAGCCACAACACCGGTCAGTGCTTCACCGTGGCTCGCGTCGTAGCCGGCGCGTAAAATGTGCAGACTTTCCAGCATTTGTGTTGCGAAAATGCTGCGACGATTGCGACTGTACGTCGGCACAAAAACGGGAATACCGTCGATTTGTACTGCCATTTCTGCGGCAGTTCCACCTTCAATATGTGGAAAAACATCATCGGGATCCTGGCTCGAAACCCCGGGCATATGCTGAATCACGGCAAAAGCGTCCCCGTCGTTTAAAAGTGGCGGGATGGCCATTTGTCGCGCCGAAATACTTTGCCGGGCGAGACGAATTTGGCTTTTTTCCAGATTGCGGTCTTCTTCGATTAAAATTTCCGGCATTGGCTCTGGTGCGGTGAAAAGAAGAATATTTCGCTCGATAGAGCCATTTCCAGGCACAACTATCTCCTTTTCCCATTTTTTAAATCCGATACGTTGCACCACCAGTGTGTATTTACCAGATTCGATATTTTCCAGCGAATATCTTCCCGTGATGTCGCTGGCGCACCCGTGACGCGTGCCCTTTAAAAAGACACTTGCCGCTTCCACGGGGGTGCGCGTTTTCTGTTCGCGAATTATTCCAAAAAGATGGGCCGGCAGGTGATTGGTTTCAGCTTGAGGCAAAATAATCCACAAATCTGGAGCAGGCTGAAGGAAATCGAGTGGAGTTTGCCGGAGAATTTTTTTCAAGACGCGGGCAGGGCTGTCGGTGACCTTGATTGTAATTTTAATGGAATCTGTGCTCGATGATGCATATACCAGCCGGATGCGACTCTGGGTTGAAAAGTTCTCGAGAACTGTGGTCAGTTTCTCGTTCTCAACTTGAATTTTCACCAGAGGGCCCTGGGCTTTTGCGGTTTCGGCAAACATAAAAGCGAGGCACACAATATTAAGCGCAAGCGCTGTTTTTAGTCTTTTTCCAGCCAGAAAATTTCTCCCTTTTTCTGCACATGCGCCCCGGTTGCTTGCGCAATGAAATTTAAAATATCCTGCAGTTTTTCATTTTTAAAGTGGGCTGAAAGTTTCAGATGACGCAGATCGTCGGCAATTCGAATATCGGTTGCAAAGCGGCGGTTTAATTCTGCGATTGCGTTTTTGAGTTCGGACTGAACAAAGATGATCTCTCCTTCGCGCCATGAAAATTCGGTTGCAACTGCGAATCCGGAAAATTTATGTACTCTGTTTTCGCTTAAAATTCCAACTTCGTTTTGTTCCAACCGCATAATTTGCGCGCCGCTGTAATCGACAAGTTTCACGGTGCCGGACTGCACTGCCACCCGTGTTTGTTGGTCAAAGGTCCGCACATTTAATGCCGTTCCGAGAACATGAATTTCACCATCTCTGGTATTAATTATAAATACTTTTTCGGACTTTTGCACCTGAAAAAATGCTTCACCGCGGAGCTGCACAACCCGGTTTTCTTTGTCGAACAAATCTGAATAGGTCAGTTCGCTACCGCTATTCAATTCGATGCGACTGCCGTCCGGTAATTTCTGTGAAATTTGTGTTGCAGGCGCTGCGATTATTTTGTGAACGACCGTGTCCGTTTTCAGGAAAAAAGTCCAGGCAATAAATAAAATTACTACAGAAGCTGCCAGTGCGAAGATCGGGCGTGGATGAATAGCTTTTCGCCAGCCAAGCCAATCTGATTTTATTTTAGCAGGCGCGGCACCGTGTTGAAGACGTTTTGTAAGGCGGTTCCACTGCATTTCTACGGTCGAACCGTTGGGCACTTGTACCTGGTTGCTGAATTGCCAGGTTTTAATGAGCTCGGCCCAATGCTTTTGAAATTCGTCCGACTGCTGTTGGTTTTTCAGCCAGACCATTTCGTTTTCCGACAGCCTGTCTTCGCGCCATTTGAGAAAAATTTGTTCGATATTTATTTCATCCATCGGGGACTCCAATTTATTGGAAATCGGATTTTATAACCAGTACAACGAATCCCATTTCCAATACCCCCAGATGTTTTTTTCTTTTCAAATTCGGTTTTAATTTTGAACTTAAAATTCGCATTATTTAAATTAATTACGACTCCCATCCCAAAATTAAATTACAAAAAGTCCAGTTTTTTTAATTCGCTGCGCAGCCTTTTAAGGGCTTCGCTTATTTGTTTTTCCACAGTTTTATGGGATATTCCCATTACTTTGGCGATTTGTTTGTAGGTGAGATTTTCAAATCGGTGGAGAATAAAAGCCTTTTGCATCCGGGATGGCAACGTTGAAATACATTTTGAAATAGCAGTTTCGAGTTCATCTGTCTCCGTATCAGCCGAAGCCGGGTGCGATGATTTTTCGCTTAATTGCATCTCCCGCAAGCTGCGATTTTGCACCTTGTTTTTTCGCGCCCAGTCGATGACCAGATTGTGTGCGATTTGAAAAATAAACGCTGTAAAATTGCTGCTGTCCGGCAATTGCCGTCGGATTTTCCAGAGGCGAAAAAAAGTTTCCTGCACTAAATCTTCAGCAATTTCAGTATTGCACACACGCAGCCAGATAAAACGATAAATCCGTGGCTGCCAGTCAAAAAATAACGTTTTAAAAGCAGCCTGATTGCCCTCGCTGATTTTATCGAGCAATCCATAGGCGACAGTTTCCATATTTTGACGGTGATTTTTTTCAATTCGTGCAGTCATGTCCAACGCGCTTCCCTCAATTCATAGGCCCTTTAATAATGGAAAAGAATTAAGAAAAAGCAAGGGTGTTCTGTGCAATTTGAATGGGTATTTTCTGAATCACTGAGTTCAACAGCTTTTCGCAATAAGCTTAATAAAAACTTGCAATTGGTCTGGAAAACTATAATTTTTAGCATCTTGCACGATTTGGGGTTTTTAATTTAAGAGGGAGTATTCGCATGTCAGAAAGCATATCAAGGCTCAGGGCTTCCCAGCAGGAAATTGAAAAAGCTAAGTCAGAAATCCAATCCGCTTGGAAAAAATGTCTCAATTCGCTGAACGCCGGAACGAAAGGTGCCGTGATGGGTGGGTTTATTACAGCGATTTTGGCGCCTTTTGCTACGGCTGCCGGAGCGCCATTGTTGCCCATTCTGGCCGTGCTGACCAGCGGAATCGGCAGCAACTTATTGGCTGATTTTATTCATGATTACTGGAATGCAGGTAACGAAGCGGATAGACAAAACCACCTCGACAAAATGATGCAGACATTGCAACAAGAGTCGGATAAATCTGACCAATTGCTCATCGCAGTACAATATATTATCGAAAAAGTGGACGCTTTGGGCACAGCGGAAAAAATGCTCAGCAGCGAACAATTCACCCAATTCAAAAAACAGTTAAACCGGTCATGTCTTGTGCCAGTGAAAGCAGCCCATCACCGTAGGCTGGTCAAAGAAGTTAGAGATATTCTCGACCTGATAATGGATAAAATGGAAGACGGCGGCCAATTGGCTGATCATCTTCAGGCTGATTTTGTTGTGGCTGAAACGAATACGCTCGGTGCCGAAACGAAAATGTTCGTCAAATGTATTGCCGTAAAAGGAGGGGAGGCAACCGAAGCTGAGATGGGGAAATATATTTATCGTTTGCAGGAGAAAATAAATCAGAAAATAGTAAACGGTGGCTTGCTGATTGTGGATGGAACTCTCACGCCTGCCGTCCACTCTCTTGCGCAGCAGAATGGTTGGATAATTAAGTCTTATGATAACCTGGTTGACAATCAATTGAATTTTTCGCGGTATCGTAAATATCTAATCAAAGATTTTCAGCAACCGCGTATTGAATTGAATATGCCAGCTTTGGCAGATTACTATGTTCCAGTTGAATTCAGGACGCCGGACCAGCCAGAAAGCAGCCCGCCCTCGGACTTGTTCAAATTTGTTGAAAATTGGGTAGCCCAGCCCTCGCCGGTGCAGCCGCTGATGGTGCTCGGCAGTTACGGAACTGGTAAAACAACCTTTTCTCGTATGTTGGCCTGTGAATATGCAAAGCGCTTTGAAACGGCTCTTGAAAATGTCCGGAATAGCGAGAGTACATTACCGCGGCCACGAATTCCAATTCTCATCAATCTTCTCGATTTTGCCGGCGAACTTGATTCAGTGATCCGTGATAACCTGGAAAACAAATGCCAGGTAAAAACCAACAGCGCACAACTCTTTCGGGAAATGAATAGATTAGGCAAATTCCTTATTATTTTAGATGGTTTTGATGAAATGGCCGTGCGGGGAGATAAAATATCCATTGAACAAGCACTGGCGAATATTGAGACGCTGGCCAGACCGGATGAGGCCCGTGTCATTATTTCCGGCAGACCGGAATTTTTTATCGAACGCAAAGAATTTGACATCATTCAACGGCCCAAGCTTTTTGACAAATTGAAACAACGCTTTGTTGATGATTACGTGCCTGTTGATCTCACTTTGTGGAGCAATGCACAACTGAAAATGTTTATTCAAAAATTGGTTCCGTTGGTACCGGAATTAGCCGAATATGGCTGGCAATATTATTACGACTGGATTATTGCTATTCCTGAACTTGAGAAGGATCTGGCGCCGCGCCCGGTGTTGTTGGAAATGATTGTGCAAACCTTGCCTGATTTTGCCGGTAGTGGCGAGGAAATTAACCGCTGTAACTTGTATAATAATTTTTTGCACCGTGAGTTGCGCAGGCAAGCCAAAAAACGCAAGGCGCATCTGCGAATGGACGATAGCACCCGATTTAGGCTATTACAAAAACTATCGCAGCAAATGTACGCAAACGAAGCTGGTGGCATTAGGAGAAAAGATGCTGAAAAACTGATAAAAAATGAAATTCCGCAGAGCGCCCAGCTTTCGGCGAGCGAGCTGGAACACCAGACCCGCGATTTTCTCAGTTGCTCCTTTCTGCGGCCGGATATGAAAGATTTTACTTTTTATTTCTCCCACCGCTCTTTCCGGGGCTATTTTGCGGCGTGTGAACTTGCGCCGCAATTGCTGGACGGCACAGCGAAAGCACAATTCATCGATCAGGATTGCATCAATTCCCTTAGTGAAATTTTAGCCGAAACGTGTGACGCTGAATTTTACCGGCAGATGGTAGAAGAAGGACTGCAAAAGGAAAAGGTGCCTGACTGGATTGAACGCACGAAAAACGGTCGCTTTTTAAGCCACCTTCCCGGCGGATTCGCTGTGGAAATGGTCTATGTCCCCCCAGGCCCTTTTATTTATGGCGCAGAGGGCGACGGTGAAAAACCACAGATTGCTGTGCAGGAAAAAGGGTTGTGGATCGACAAAACGCCGGTGACAAATACGCAGTATAAACATTTTCTTGATGCTAACCCGCAACATTGTGAGCCGAATGAAAATGAAAAATGGGCACAGCCCTGGAATTGGCGCGACCGCAATTACCCCGAAAATTTGGCCGAACATCCAATCGTGCTCGTGAGTTGGCAAGATGCACAGGCTTTTTGCCTGTGGGCCGGCAAAACTTTGCCGTTGGAAAATCAATGGGAAAAAGCCGCCCGTGGCATCGATGGCCGTCGTTACGCTTGGGGAAATAAATGGGATCGGCAGAAATGCAATTCTGCAAGTTTATGGGAAAAAAAAGACCTGTTTGATAATGATGACTGGCAGCGCTGGCTTGACAATGAATATAAAAAAAAGCTGCAAGGCTCAGCCGTCTTGACGACGCCGGTATCGCAGTTTGCAGAATATCAAGGGCCGTTTGGTTGCGTTGATTGCAGCGGCAACGTATGGGAATGGCTGGAGAACTGGATCGATGAGGATGAAAAACGCCGCGTATTGCGCGGGGGCGCGTGGTACCTTTGTCCACAGCTCCTCGTATGCGCCGTCCGTAGCAACAATCTACCCGATAACCGTGGCAGCTATATCGGGTTCCGCTGCACCAGAACTGTCTAACCCTTTATTCTTTTTTCTTTTACCCTTTTCCTCTTTAATTTCACAAACCTGCCAGGTTTTTATAAATCTGGCAGGTTTTCATGGTTCCTACTCGTACCGAATTAACTGAAATGCCCCACGTCGAAAAAATTCATCCCCCTTACAAGATTCTTGTCAGTGCTTGTGCCACATTCGGACTTTAAATTGGGTCGGACATCCCGCAGGCCACAAGGGCCTGGCCTACGGAGTGAGGATCAACAACAAACTGTAGTCTGCCCCCTTGTGGGGCATTCCTCCGCAAGACTCGAGAAATCAATTTGGTGGTTCACTTTCGTGAGAAATCTCTTGGTCAATTGGCAGGAATTCATTATCTAAGTTGAAGCAAATTTTGACAATTTAAAACTTGTAGCACAAAATGGAGTTAATGATGAAACGCCTGTACATTTTAATGCCCCTGATTTTCATTTTTTCCTGTGGACAGCAATCGGAAATGGCCTCGGTTTCCGGTAAAATTTCCAGCCCGGCTGACTATACAGCCGAGGAATATTATGTTGGTTTGTATGCCATCCGCACCGGTGAAAACCTGGACGAACCCACGGCCTTTGCCATCTCAAAAGATGGTTCTTTCAATTTGGAAACGAAACCCGGAAAATATGTTTTGGCTGCCTGGGCCAAAGGGCTGCAAAATGTCCGCATGCGAATTCTGGTTACGCAAAATGGAGAAAGATCGCAAGCAGACATTTCCTTGGAAAAACAAAAGGTACCCGTTGAGATAAGCTCGGTAAAAGTTGTCGGTGAATTCTGTGACTGGAATCCGGCAAAAGCGGTGGAAATGAAAAATGATAACGGTAAATGGACACTGACAGATACCAAAATGCTCATTGAGAAACGTGAATATGCGTTTATCGTCAACGATCAGAAACACCCTATTTACGATGCAGTCGTGGAAAATGTCGAGCTCAATAAAAATCGTACAACTTTCCAGAATATTTATACAACCGGGGCAATTGAATTTAACACTGCAGATTTTATGACTACCGAAGATATTGGCTCGATTGCAGTCACAGGTCAATGGTCGGATTTTAATGATTTTATGGATGAAATGGATGAATTCACCAAACTCTACCGTGAAACACGAGCGAAAAATAAAGGGGCGTCTATCGAAATCGCAACGGAAAATTATAACATCTTGAACAAAAAACTCGATGAAATCGATACGAAATTTTCCGGAAAATATGCTCAGTTGGTTCTGGCGGCCCGAATTGCCAGGTTGACTTTTATGCACCCGGTATTGAAAGAAGTGGAACCGGCCTTTGCCGGTGGCATTACTGATACGACATTGTTGGGGAACGTGATTGCAGGCGCCAATTTCGCCGAATTTCGTGAAACGACGGACGGACTGCTCGAGCAAATCGATGTAAAATCGCAGATGCTTGATGGCGGATTCGTGCGCACAATTGCAGCCATTGATGATTATCTGGCTGAGGCGCCAACGGCTGTTGCAAACGCAGGATTGGCGACTAATTATTACAGTAAAAAACTACTGGCGATGGAAGAATTGACCAGCAATAAAGATCTTGGTGGGACGGTTCTTTTTTCCATCGGCTGGATTTTGACTTACAAGCAAAAGGTAGAAGAAGCCGAGGCCATTTTGCTCAAAATTAAAGAGAAATACCCGCAGCATTCCTCCGTTACCCGTGGTACCGTCGACCGGGCTCTGGCTTCTTTAAAAATGACCATTGGCACAGTCGCGCCCCTTTTTGCAGTGGAGACAATTACAGGAGATAGCCTCAAATTAAGTGATTTTCGCGGCAAGTTTGTCTTTATTGATTTTTGGGGCACCTGGTGCGGCCCTTGCCGCCGTGAAATTCCCCATATAATTGAGATGGCCCATCATTTTTCTCCTGAAAAACTGCAAGTCGTTGGTTTAACTACTTATGATACACTTGAGAAAGTTAAAAACTATGTCGCTACAAATAATATTCCGTACCCCAACGCGCTCGGGCCCGAAGCTGTAACCAAAGCATACGGAATTACCGCATTTCCGACCACATTTTTAATCGATCTGGATGGTCATATTCTGGCAAAAAATCTGAGTGGCGGCGATTTGACTAAAAAAATTGAAGAGCAAATTGCAGCTTGGGAGATGAAAAAAAATATGTCTGGAAGAGGATAGACAATAACGGTATGCGGCGGGAGGGAATAGGGCTCCCGTCCATTTTTAATTAAAGGCAATGAATGCTTCATTTGGTGGAATCCAATTTAGGCGTTTGATTGCCTTCTCAAAAAAATATCTATTAATTTTGCAAAATTTTCGGGGGAAAATTATTTCTTTCTGCACGTTATTCTCTTACCAAATTTCTTTAGCCATTTTTCTCAAAAGTAATGCCTGTGTATTAATAAAAATCCATATTTCTTTTTTGTCGATTTTATGTTAAAGATATGTCAATTAATCGACGATAACATGACTGATTTTAATAAAATAGACGTGGTCAAATTTTCAAGGGTTGAGGGATCAGCAGTTTCAGCTGGTAAAAACATAAAATCCCTTGGCATGATATCAAACATCATGGAGAATCAACGTGGCCCTGCGAATTCAAAATAATAGCGCCTCTCTTTCAGCAAACAGAAATTTATCGAAGACCTCGAATCGCCTGGCGCTGTCCTTGGAGCGATTTTCTTCGGGGTATCGAATAAATCGAGCGGCGGATGATACCGCCGGTCCGTCGATTTCACATAAATTTCGGGCCCAAATTCTTATGAATTGGCTTACGCAGCTGGCTCCGACACACGGACGCTTACTTTTGGATCGGCGAGCGAGATGGCCGTTTTGACGACACATTCATCATTGGGGATTCGTTTATTATCGTTGATACCGCAAATTGGGGCGCAATCGGCTTTAACATCCATCGATACGGCGATAGAATCCGTAAATTCGGCCCGGGGTACGGTTGGCGCTGATATGAACCGGTTGAGTTATGCTCAGGCAAACTCTCTACCACAAGCAGCGCTTTCCCTTCTAAGTTAAGTCAAGTGCGTTGGGGCAAGACACCTCAACGTACTTTTATATTATCAACGTCACTTTTAGCTTACCTTTTTTCTGGATCGCTCTTCCGTACTGGTTTACATATTCACACAGGCTCGAAATCTACTGCAGGAAAATTCTGGACTTCAAGGGTTGGCAGGATTTTTATAATGTTTATTGAGCACAAAAGTGAAGCAATTGTATCTTTTTTGTTAAAGTGTTTTAATACGATGACGATATTCAATCCAGAACCAAAAATTTCAAATTGATAACAGCCATGGTCGGCTGTAAACATCGATGCGAAAAGCCTAACAATTCCTATTAACTTTAGCCATTAACATCATGGAGGATTAAAATGGCCTTACGAATCCAAAACAACATTGCGTCGCTTACAGCGAACCGCAACCTCAGCCGGACAACGACGAATCTATCGACATCTCTTGAAAGATTATCGTCCGGCTTCCGTGTCAACCGTGCAGCTGATGATGCTGCGGGTCTTTCCATTTCACAGAAATTCCGTGCTCAAATCGCTTCCTTGAAATCAGCAAGTCGAAATGCATCCGAGGCTGGTTCCGTATTGCAGGTGGCTGAAGGTGGGATGGAACAAATTCACAATATGTTGACCCGCTTGAAAGAGCTGTCAACGCAGTCTGCTTCTTCAAATTCGGACGGCAGTCGTGCTGAAATTGATGCCGAAGCACAAAAACTGGTTTCAGAAATTGACCGGATTGCAACTTCGACTAACTACAATAATGTTTCATTGTTGAATGGTTACGGTGTTCGAAGTTCAGATACCGATGCCGAAGCAACGATCAGCAACCTTTATGATTTTAATGTTGATAGCGCAGCTACCGGTTCTTACGAATTTGGTTATGCCGCTGCTTCCGACACGCTGACATTGACTTTTGGATCTGTCAGTGAAACAGCCGTTTTGACTACCAATTCGACCATCACTTTTGGGACAATTGGCGTTTCTTTTAAAATCTCCGGTGGCGCGACTATCGATACTGTCGGTGCAGCACTGGCCACGATGAACGGCTCGGGCGGCAACGATTTTGGTGTTTCCGGGACGGCAGCGCAATTCCAGATCGGCGATAGGAATGATGCCGATAAAAAACTGGGATTTACCATTTCAAGCGTAACAAAAACAGCATTAGCCATTAACACATTATCACTTACGACTCAAAGTGGTTCTCAAACAGCTTTGAGTACAATTGATACAGCTATTGCTTCCGTTAATACGGCGCGTGGTGCTATCGGTGCGAATATGAACCGATTAAGCTATGCCTCGGCAAACTTGCAGACAGCCGTTGAAAATCTGACATCATCAGAATCTGTTATTCGTGATGTCGATATGGCAATGGAGATGTCTGAATTTACGAAAAATCAAATATTGCAACAGGCTGGTGTTTCGATGTTAGCCCAGGCTAACTCCTTACCACAGGCCGTCCTTTCATTATTGGGTTAAGGTAATTTTTCACTATAATCTTAACCAGACAGTTTTAGTCAGGTGAGGGGGATTCACCTCGTCTGAAATCTATAAGAACGGAGCGGTAAGATGAATCAAATCGAAATAAGCAACAGCATCAGTAGGACGCAACCTCTGCATTCGGCAAGTGAGAAACCATCACTGCGGGAAGCAAAAGGGCAGGCTTTAAAAGCCCCTACGTCTGATAAAATTGAGAAAAAGCAACAAACTTCAGGCAAAAATGAAGCTCCCGAAAATGTTATACAAGGAAGCATTTCTCCTGAAGAACTTCAGAAGGAAATCGAAAAAGCCAATGAAATGCTGAAAGAAACAAATGCAAAACATTTAAGCTTTTTCGTGGATGATGACACCGGTAAACAGGGTGTACGTATTGTCGACACACAAACCGATGAAGTTATCCGCCAGTTTCCACCGGAAGAAACATTGAATATTGCAGCAAGGATCCGCGAACAACTCGGTGCCCTTGTTGACAAGGTTGCTTAATTTTTACTTGCTCAGACGCATGAGGTAAATCCATGACTGACGCTCTCGCATCGGTGAGCGGTCTCATTTCTGGTCTCAATTGGCGCGATATTATTGACCAGATGATGGAGATCGACAGGGGACGTGTGTCAATCTTAGAAGGCAGACGTGATTTCTATAACGGGCAGCTTGCAGAATGGAAGAATATTAATTCCAAACTTCTGGAATTGCAAAGTGTTGCGCAAGACTTAACAGCTGAAAAGACTTACAATCTTTTTAGCTCAAGTCTTGCCAGCTCGAGCTCAACAGATCCGGATGATATTCTTACTATTTCAACGACAAATTCGGCAGCACGCGGAACGTACAATATTCGCGTTCTGCAGAAGGCGCAGGCACAAAAAATGGGCTCGGCTGTATTCTCAACCCGGGACACTGCGCTCAGTTTGTCGGGAGAGTTTTTAGTTAATGGACAAGCGATTGCTGTTTCGACTACTGATACATTGGAAGATATCCGTGATGCGGTAAATCTGTTAAATAATGGGGCAAATGCTACCAACGTCACGGCGACAATCATTTCCAGTGCAAGTGATGAGTATCAACTCATTTTAACCAGTGACGATTCGGGAAGTACTGGATTTTCGCTTTTGGATGCCAGTACTTCCAATATTCTCCAGAGCCTGGGATTTGTAAATTCCACTTCTGCTATAAAATCAAGAACCAGTGACGGGGCGAAAAGCGACACCTATGCATCGTCAGCAACTGCTGTAGGCTCCCTGCGTGGGTTGAGCACCATTCCCGGTTCAACTTCGGTAACGATTGCCGGGCAGGCAGTAAATATTGACCTGCAATCGGAGTCATTAACCGATATCGCCGCGAATATTAATGCTCTAACCGGGATATCAGCATCTGTTGTCACCGAAACTGATTCTGATAGCAATACGCTCTACCGCATCGATATCAGCGGCACAACATCCTTCAGCGATAGTAGCAATGTTTTACAGATTCTCGGAATCCTCGAAGGACAACAATCATCAATAAATGAAATGCACACTTCAGCCAATGCAATGACGCAGACTTCTGCGGCCGGTGGTGGGGTGGTTTCTGACACCACTTTATGGTCGGAAATAAACACCGGCAGTGATGCAAACAATGTTGTCCTGAGTGATACCATGACAATTACCGGTAAAAAAAATGACGGGACTGCTGTAAGTTCAACTTTTACAATTTCAAATACCAGCGAGGCATTAAATGCAACTGGTGGCTTTCTTGAGACAATCGAAACGGCATTTGGTGGTGCCTCTCTGGTTGATGCCTATTTCAGCGATGGGAGTGATGGCAATACGGCCGGGATGCTGGTCGTAAAAGATCTCACAGCGGGCGGATCGTTGCTTGAGGTGAATATTTTTGCCGGGAATGAGGGCGGCGGCACACTCGATTTTGGGGAACTAACAGAAACAACGGCTGGCCGCGATATGGAACTTGTCACCGGTGTTGATGCGCTCGTTGAGGTTGACGGGGCGACCTTCAGCCGGGAATCGAACAGTATTACCGATCTTATATCCGGTGTGTCGCTAAATTTAGTTTCAGCTAAAACGGATACAACCGTCACCCTGGCCATCGACCGTGATGTGGAGGAAGTTAAAGGGAAAATTCAGGGCTTTGTCGATGCCTACAACAGCATAATTACAATTATTTCAGAGCAACAAAGTTATGACAGCGAAAACGAAGAAACCGGCGGCATATTATTTGGGGATGGAACTTTACGCTCGGTAAAATCGGATTTGGTAACACAAGTTTTGGCCAGTGTCACTGGCATAACTTCGTCATATACAACGCTTGGTTTAATCGGCATCAATCTGCAGGACGATGGTTCATTAAAAATTGACAACGATGAGCTGACCGATTTACTCAACAATAATTTTTCCGATGTCCTCGATTTGATGGCCGTGCGTGGAGAAGGCAGCTCGAGTACGATTAAATTTGTCTCGAATGGTATTGACACCATTGCGGGAAATTATGATCTTAATATCACCCAGGCAGCTTCAAAAGGCGCCACAACCGGTACGACAGATTTGTCCGGCGGTATTTCAGGTGATGAAACTGTCACGATTACCGATACATTGACGAATCGTGTTGCCACTATTTCCCTGACCTCCGGAGACGATATCGATGAGGTTGTTTCCAAGTTTAATACTGAGTTCCAAACAGATTATGCGCAACAACTAACATCTTCCGCCAACAACAGCCTGATCGCCGGTGGTGCGATAACATCGTCGAGTTTGTGGAATGCAATCGATACCGGTGGTGGAACAAACGATATTTCAAACGGCGCAGTGATAAATTTCACTGGAACGCGGCGGAGTGGTTATGATATCAGCGGGTCTTACACGATCACAGATACCTCAACCGATACGGTGCAGGGTTTGCTTTCCGCGGTTGAGTCTGCCTACAATAACGAGGTGTATGCGACGATCGATACCAACGGCGCGCTCATAATTACTGAACGGGAAACCGGGACCAGCCAGCTTGGATTTAGTATCAGTGGAATCACTGACGGCGGTAGCTTGGATTTGGGGACAACATCTACAACTGTAACCGGACGCTATGGTATCGAAATGACCGCCAGTAAAAATGGGAGCAATCAGCTTGTGCTCTCCCATAACAGTTATGGGAGTGGTTATGGATTTACCTTATCCCAAACAGCAAATAATTTGGGGATGACCGATCAAACCTACAATGGAACGGATGTAGCTGGAACTATAAATGGTGAAGCGGCCACAGGAAGTGGCCAAATATTAACGGGCAGCGATGGCGAATCCAATATTGACGGACTGGTACTTCAGTATACCGGGTCCAGTATCGGCGCTGTCGGTTCAATTTCGCTAACTCTGGGGATAATGGAAAATTTTTACCGGACAGCATACGGCTTAACAGATAATTTTGATGGTTATGTTGAGTTTAAAATGGAATCGCTGTCAGATACAGTTGACAGGATCGATCGAAATATTGAGCGCATGGAAGACACGCTCGGTATGAAGCGCCAGCGTTTGATTTCTCAATTTTTAGTTATGGAAGAGACAATCGCCAAGCTGAACGCGCAAGGATCCTGGCTAACCTCACAATTGGGGAGTGGATAAGTTATAATAGGATTGCAGAAATCGGAGATTCTGGCGGAATTACCAGGACGTGGATATTAAAACTTGGACATGAAAAGGGATGTTTATGTACCAGAAAAATTTAAACAACTATAAATCAACACAAATTCTCACTGCCGATCCCGGGAAAATTATATTAATGTTGTTGGACGGAGGAATGTCGTTCCTGCTGCAAGCCTCTGAATATGCTGAAGAAAAAGCCTATGGGGAAAAAGCAAATTTAATTCTACGCACTAAAAATATTATTCTCGAGCTCCTATCTTCTCTGGATTATGAAAATGGGGCAGAAATCTCTCGCAATCTTCGTGAAATTTATATTTTTTTGCTTGGAGAGCTTGATCGGGCTGATCTTGGCAATGATGTGGAACGCATATTGAAATGCCGGGATGTTCTCGGAAATTTACGCGATGGCTGGTCAGAAATGTTGGATATTAAAGAAACGGCACCTGAATCTCATGCAAAACAGCAGGCTGCATTATCATTTTCGAGCGTCGCATAAAATGCATTCAGCGAATCCAAATATGAAAAACACGGACACTAAATTGGCTGGAGTATTGGATCAAATGCTCCAGCTTCTGCAAATACTGGATGAGGAACTTTGCGTAGAGTTCAAATCATTGAGTGCATCTGAATTGTCTTCACTCAAATCTTCACAACACCGCCAAGTGATTTTACAAACCAAAATTGAAAAACTCGTTACGGAATTGAAAATAAATGGTGCGTTCGATGATGGTTTAGTGCCAAAATTCTTTAAAGCGGAAAAAATTTCCGCTTTCAAATTGTTCCGCCAGGGCATTAAAAAACAAGTCAATAAAAATTATAAACTTACGATGCTTAAAAAAGTTAGATTAAAAGACGAAATGGGGCCGCCAAATCGCCTTTCTCCGGTAAATAGGAAAAATTTTCCGAAATTTTCACATTTATCCCCTCCAGAAATTGTAGACATACGACGATAAAATTATTAGGTCGCCACAAAAGTCATCTGCTATTTTGTTTTGTGATCAATAAGTTGTTTTTAAAAATGTACTCAATAATTCTAATTTGAGGTATATTATTTAAACAAAACAGCCACGGCAGACAAATGTGCTGACATCGATGATATCAGGTTGATATTTTGAAATCTCTTCTTCAGGAGTAAAGGATGAAAATAGACAGAACAGGATTGGGTTTACGTCACGATAGCATTTCGGCGTATAAAATTAATGAGCGGCAATCTGAGGAAGAAAATTTAGCCTCTGGCAAAACCAAGGGTAAAAAGGATCTGGATACAGTTGAATTATCCACCAAGGCTAAAAAATTATTTGCGGCTCAGAAAACCGCAGAAAATACTCAGGGAGATAATCCGCTGAAGGACGCATTAATTCGGAGCAATGTCGTTGATTCGGAAGAGCAGGCAGCACGAATCAGCGGAAAGGTTGAAGAAAAAATGGAAGCCAATGACATAGAACGGCAAAAACGGCTCGAGATGATTAAACAAAGGCTGAATGACGGTTTTTATGACTCGCCGGAAGTTTATGATAAAATCGCAGCAGGATTGATGAAAGACATGAACATTAACGAGTGATGTGTTGTTAATTAGGTTTTGTGTTAATGTGTAATTTTTCTACACAATTAGTTTAGTTCCAACTTTTCTCGTTTTCTACAGAAGGGAATCATTTTAAATTGATTCCCTTTTTTTATTGTTAATGCTGAATTTATAAATTCAGCAAATTCCCATAATTGTTTTTTGGCATACACGTTGCCTTTATTGAGATCAAACTTAAGGAGGTTCGTTATGTTAAAAAAATTAACAATCATCACAGCCCTGTTCGCGGCATCCTTTTTCTTCGGTTGTGAAGAAAAAATATATGTTGAAGAAGATTTTGAAGCGCCGGCCGTTCCTCGCGGTGTCGAATCCATCACCGGCGATGAAGTTGTATTTCTTTCCTGGTATCCAAACGATGAAAGCGATTTAGCCGGCTACGGTGTCTTTCGAAGCTTCTATGAAAATGAAGGCTATGAGCTGCTCGCAACGACCCAATCCCCGCACTATGATGACCTCGACGTTTTGAATGGGCAAACTTATTTCTATGCAGTAACCGCTTATGATTTCTCGGATAATGAGAGCGATTTAAGTTACGATCTGGTTTTTGATACGCCCCGACCGGAAGGCGCAGGCGCCCGCATGTACGATCAAAATCGCTTTGCTGACATTTCTGCCTATGATTTTTCAAACTATTCTATTCAGGATTTCCGTGACGGTTCTTCAGATATTTGTTTTGAATATCATCAGACAAGCGGTGGCCTTTACATAAATACGCTTAGGCAAGATACGCAAATTCAAGATTATGGCTACACAGAAACTTTCGACGATGTAAGCTATGCCCCGGAATTTGGCTGGTCCAAACTTGGATTTGTTGAAGCAATTCTCGGCCATACTTACCTCATTTGGACGAGTGACAATCATTTTGCAAAAATTCGCATTACTGACTTAAATAGTGATCTCGTGCAATTTGATTGGGGCTACCAAATTGATCCCGGCAATCCCGAAGTGATCGCCGTTAAACTTGAGAAACCGGAACAAGCGAAATAATTGAAAGGAGAAATCTGATGAAACGTTTGAATATTTTCCTCGCAGCCGTCTTCTTTTTTCTGAGTGCCACAACGATAACAGCGTCCCACAAACAGATTGAAATTGATGTATGGAGCACTTCCGACTACTCGGATTATTATGATTATGAAGATGTTGATTTTTTCCTGCGGCCATCGCGTGACTGCTATATTTCAGTATTGATGGTTGATCCGGACGGTTTTGCAAATGTGATTTATCCGACACGGCATACCCGTCAAATCAGATTGCGTCGTGGACACGTCTATCGCTTGTCTGAACTCATGCAAGGCGATCCACTTTATTTTGTTGGCATGAACGGGGATGCTTTTATCTCAGTCGTCACTTCAAGGCATCCCGTGCACGCAAATAGCTGGTTAATCGATGAATTTGTGTCTTTTGCCGATTACGAGTTTGCACCGAAGTTTTCGTTTGAGTTACGCTTCGGGCGTGGATTTCGTGTTGCCTGGCACAATCACTTGCACCATCGGGGATACGGGGTGTTTTCGGTGCCATTTATCGTGCATAATTATTACCACGAGCACAGATCGGTGCATTATGCGAGACATCGGCATCATATTCATTGGGAGAAACGCTGGAAACACCGCACTCACAACCCTGTAGTCTATCGAAAAAGGCATACAGGCCGCCGTGATCATTACACGAGTCGAAACCAGTCATCGCGCTATGAAAAACAGCATGAGAAGAAATATAATAAACGAAGAGAAAATAGTCGTTATACCAAGAATGATAAACCAAAACGCCGGAAATCTACTTCGCCGCGTATCGAGCGTATCGAAAATAGCCGGAAGAATAAATACGAGAAACGGCAAAAAAACGAGCGCTACAGCGATGGAAATAAATCAAAACGCCGCCATAAGATTCAGCAGAATGATCGAACAAGTTCAAAGCGTAAATATTCGGAGCGACTTTCGCGGAAAAAAGACAGGCGTGAGCAGAATTCGACAAAGAAGAAAAAGCGCAACAGCAAGGAATCAAATCGGGATGATAAAAAACACCGGATAGCGAGAAGGTAGACTGGGGTGAATCCCACTACAGCTTAAATTCATTTCACGATTGTGTGCGGTTGTGGGAACTAATTCTTCCTTCGATTAATATAGCCTGATCTATTTATAAACTGATAAGAATGTGCCTGGCACTTCGTTGATTTTTATGAATTTAACTAAACAAAGTAGCTTTTAAGGGCTTTCATAACTTGTAGAAGTGCCAGGCACATCCACTGCGCTTTATGAATAATTCAGGATAGATGAGCAACAAAAAAGCCAGTTTAATTGAGACGATTGAACTGGCTTTTTAGTTATTCTGTTCGGCGAGGAAATCAAGCAAGATATCGTTTTCACATAACAACTCCCAGTGGAACAGAGAAAGTGCGGCGAAGCCCGATTCCTGCAAATTTTCGATCAACTCCCCAACCTGCAAATTCTCTTCCGGCTCGACAGCGTAAAATGGGACATCGAGTTCCGGGATAATGTGTGCGGTTGTAATTTCCTGCGTTTCGCTGAGAAAAATATGGCCCCATTCATTTTCACCACTCAACTGATGGGTATAAATATGTGGGCTGATGATGTCGACAAGATTATTCCACTGTTCAATATTCACCCCGGTTACCTGCTGTAGATTTTCGGCACTGCCGGGCGCGGTTACAGCGGGAATTTGCGCCATTAATTTTACCTGCCGTCCCTGCCGTTCAATTTCTTCAGCAATCAATACCGGAATATAAGTTATGGTTTCCTGCCTGAATTGAAACCAGTAATCGGGATATTTTTCCGGCTCCATCTGACCTGAAAACTCCTGAAATTTCGCTTTGCAAAAATCACAAAAACAAAATTCCGGCAGAATATTTTGTTCCGCCTGGAATGCTGCATTGCCCGGCAAATATGGAAATTGCAAAAAATCGAGACTGATAATTGGCGGATCAAATCGTTCGATGGTTTGAAATAATAATCCCAGCCTGTATTGCAGATATTGCGTGTTCGAAGGACAAATCGGGTGATACCAATCTGTGGGAGTAAAATATTCACCATTTATATTCATCGGCCGGTATTGTTCTACATTTTTAAAGGTGTCCGGATCATGAAATAAAGGGAATTCCGGGATGAAGGCCAGGTTGTATTCTTTGCATTTTGATTGCAAATGCAGCATATTCCACTGTGCATCGGCATTGCTATTTTTTTCTGGAAAAATGAGCCGGCTTCCCTGAACTACCGGGGCAATTATCGTATCGATTCCTGCAGCCGCAATCTCGGTTAAAAGGACGTCAAAATCGCCTGCATATTTTTCGCCCCAGATCGTTTGCGGGTAAAGCTTGATCGCTATATTCATACATCTTTTTCTGATTTAATTTATTAAAGTAGATTCTGAATTATCGGCTTTCAAAAAATTTGATTTTTCCAAACCGGTTTTCCAGTTTGCGGTAAATAAAATAAACAAAATAGGCACAAAGAGCACCCAATGCTGCGCCAAAAACAACATCGATCGGGTAATGCACGCCGACGTAAACACGGGTGAAGCAAATGATGAGAGCCAGTGTAAAAAATAAGACTTTTTTCGTCGGATAAAAATAAGAAAAGAGCGTCGCAGCGGCAAACGAATTGGTGGCATGACTTGATGGAAATGAAAAGGATTTTTTTATCCCCAGCAGGGCATTAACGTTTTCCAATTCAACACACGGGCGCATTCTTCCAACCCAGGGTTTTAAAAGTGAGGCTGAAATTTGGTCACTGAGCAGAATAACTGGAATTGTCAGCAATAGAACCATTCGACCACGGTAGCCGCCTTTCCATGCGAGCCCAATAATCAGAACAATAAAAAGTGGCGTCCAGTTTTTTTTGTTGGTGACGATGGGTGCCAGAAAATCCAGTACCGCATTCTGCATGCCCGTATTTACAAGTCGAAATAACCAGATATCAAATTCGATGAGCGCTTCAAGCATTTCGTGTTTCCATTCTCAGAAAAATATAAATTTGCCCCATCATTATATAGTTTTCAACAATAAATGCAAATAAATATTTACAGTTGCAGACTGGAATAATATTTATTCTCTTTTTTGAAGGAGTTCTCAAAATTTTGAAGTCCAATTTTATTTTCAGAAATTTTCAGGCACAAATTATAGGCTATTTCCGACTGGCATATTGGTTGCTTAATGGAAATGCGTTTGATTATTTTGTTGAAAATAATCTCGGAATAAATAAATTCACCTGGAGGTCATTATGAGAAAAAGTTTACTAACGATGTGCAATGCAATATTGATTATTGCATCAGTGGGATTGGCAGCAGCCGAGCAGCCACAACAGGACAGTCGATTGGCGACGGCTGTTCAAAATGCATTTAAGATTGCAAGCAGAACACCCGAAACTACAGCCGGGCAATTCGCCCCTGAAGATTCAGTCTGGATTCCGGAAGATTTCGGCCGCATAAGTGGTCAGTTAAACGGAATTTTTCACGATGGCCCGGTGCGCGGCGAAGTTTTTGCCTGGCAAGTTCAGGACAATGTGCACAATGAGTTTATGGGAATCGGTATTGTACACGACGACCATTCCTATGCAATTGAGGGATTGCCACCCGGTGATTATGTCGTCATCGCTTATGTGGAAGGTTTTGTACCGCAGTTCTACGGCAATACCGTCCACATCGACAGCGCGAAAATTGTAAATCTTGCTCCTGGTGATAATCTGACTGGCATTGATATTGACATCGAAGCCTTCCCTGAAACGCCAGCTTCTATTTCTGGAATAGTCCTTGATGAAATGACGGATGCAGCGGTGGACAGCGCTTTTATTGTGGGATTCGCACTCAATAATCCCTTTATCTTTATGCAGGCAATTTCCGAAGACAGTGGGCAATTCATTTTGAAAAATCTGCTCCCCGGAACTTATGTGATTCATGCAGACGCAGATGGCTATCTGCCTGAGTTTTATCAGGATAAGCAACAATTTACCGAAGCCACACCCTTCGAAATTGCTGATAGCACAGAAATTACCGATGTCAAAATTGCGTTGCAGCGCTCCAGCAGAATATCGGGCACAATTACTCACGAGGACGGCCATCCATTACACGAAGCCATGATTTATGCCATCCCTGCCAACAGCAGTGATATGCTGTATCGGGAAGGATTTGCCATTTCGGATGAGGAAGGCAAATATACCATTGAAGATTTAACTGCAGGTGATTATTACATCAAAGCCGTCTACGCGGATGGCTTTCATAATCAGGAAAAATGGTGGTCTGGCGACGATGGTTCTCTTGGAAGAATTCCGGTAACAATCGGCTCGAGTGAGGAAGTGACAGGCATTGATTTTGTCTTTTTAGTGCCGAAGATGAACGGGATTGTCGAAGGATTTGTTTATAATTTCGACGGTGCTCCAATCCAGGGTGCCCATGTATTTCTGGAATCGGTTTATGGAAAAGCCGATAGCGCACAGGACGGATTGGATTTCAATCGGCCAATCTATGGTTTTTCTGCAATAACAGATTCAAGCGGTTTTTTCCAGTTCTCCAATTTACCGGCAGGTGAGTATATCGCTGCAGCCTCGATTTCTCAAGCCGGGCAATACGCGATGGAGTGGTGGAAGGACGCCCAAACCCGGGAAGAAGCCGAGGTGATTGCCATCGATGAATCTGGAAAACCGTTTGTACTCGAATTTAATCTGCATATAAAATCTTTTAATTCAGTTATTTCGGGAGTCGTTTCTGATCAGACTGGCAGGCCATTGGTTAATGCCTGGGTGAATGTGCATCCGACTGAAATTACCCGCTGTCGCGGTGGTGCGATGGATCCAAGTGGGCGTTGCATGGATCAAACTTCAGGCTGGGCACAGACGGATAGCAGCGGATTTTATGAAATTGGCCGTCTTGCTTCCGGCGAATATTTTGCCCACGTGCAGTATTGGGAAGGCATCTCTTTTGGAGAAATGTGGTATGAAAATGCTGCAACACAGGAAACTGCCACGCCAATTTTTCTTCCTGAAAATGAAGAAGTTGCTAATATCAACTTTGAACTCAATATACGCCCGATCTATGGGCAGATTGCCGGTGTCGTTCTCGATGAAGAATCAGGCGAACCGATTACCCGGGCCCATGTTGAACTCACTCCAATTTGGCATGATCGAATTATGGCGCCAATCTGGTATTGGAATCATGCGGTCACTGTGGATAGCAGTGGGCGTTTTGAATTTTCCTGGTTGCCGGAAGGAGATTACCTGGTTTCGGTTTATGCCAATGGCGCTTTTGCCTATTTTAAAAATGCACCCGTACCTCAATTGGCGGATTCGATTCACGTAATCGGTGGCGGATCAGCCAAAGTTGAGTTTAACCTTACGCCTCGAAACAACGGCGATGGCCAGATTTCTGGTTGGGTTGAATCGGGATGGGCTGATTTTCCAGTTGAGCTTGGTGTCGTCATTGCACGGCCGACGATCACGATTCTTTCGTGGCCAGAGTCGGAGCTTTTTTATACGGCCGTGACAGAACCTGATGGTTCTTATAAACTCACCGGCCTGCCAGATGGCGAATATTATCTCCAGGGATTTGCCAATAATTTTATCCCTGAATATTATAAAAATACCTTTGATCCTGCTACAGCCCAGCTCATAAAAATTGAATCAGGAGCCCAGGTCCCCGGAATTAATTTTGAGCTCGTTCCGATGTTAATGATGCGTACGGACGGAGCTGGAGGCCCAGCTCTGGGTGGCACTGCGAGCTTGAGCGGTCTGGTCACAAATGATTTTGACGTCCCCATTGCGGACGCCCGGGTTTATCTGTATGACCAGGCAGGCAATGTCATCGCTTCTGCGAAAACAAATGCAAACGGGGAATATGTCTTTTCCGGTGTGCAAAACGGCGAGTACCATTTACTGGCAACCCACTTTGGCAATACGAGCCAATATAACGATAATAGCCAAAGTCTGGAAAATGCGCCGGTTATCCATGTTGCAGGTGATATTGCAAACATCAATTTCAGCCTCCCCAGTGGCATGCCAACATCTGTTAACGAGGAGGAAACTGAGGCACTGCCCCAAGGTCTGCAGTTGCTCGGTAATTATCCAAATCCATTTAATCCGGAAACCAGAATCAAGTTTATGCTGGGTGAACAAAGCCATGTCACATTGCATATTTACAATTTACTGGGCAAAGAAGTCGCGACTTTACTTGATAAAAATATGGCAAAAGGTGAGCACACCATCACCTGGGATGCCCGGGGCAAAATGGGCAACCAGCTTGGCACCGGCCTCTATTTTTACCAAATCACCACCGGAAAAATGGTTAAAACCGGCAAAATGATATTGCAAAAATAAGGAAAATTTTCCACCCTGGAGACTAAGCTGTGTCGAAGCCGGGCGTTGACCATTTCAATCTGCTCAACAGGAATTTCGACACAGCCGGTTCAGGCCGGATGCCAAAACCAGTGAACTTTCTGGTTGTTGAGAATTCGGATTTGCCGAACTCTCAACAATATATTAGTTTTGCAAATCACACAAACCAGAAGGAAAAAATGTATCGGATATATTTCAAGATTATGTTGCTGCTGATAATGGGGTGTGAAACCTCCAATATTAATGGGCCCGAAAAACAGGCTTCGACCTATCTGCCATTAAAAGTCGGGAACTCCTGGACTTACAGCAGAATTCCTCAATATGGTGAAAACAATAAAACCACGTATCAGATTTTTAGTGAGAAAACAGTCGCCAATAAAAAATATTACGCTTTCGGCGCTTCGCTGGACTATACCGACTGGATTCGCATCGACGGTGGAAAAATATACAAATTAGTCGATGGTGCTGATATTTTGTGGCTTGATTTCACCAAAGAAGATGATACGACATATCCCTATTTCCCGGACGGCGATCCAAATACGGAAGATTGGGTTGTACTTGTCTCGCGAGATCGCGTTGCCGAGTACGAACTTGATAAAAAGTTTACTTATGTCAATTGTGCTGATTTCTATTTCGACCTGCCGGGTGCAGTCGACGATGAACACGGATTTGTTTTTGCGCCCGGTGTCGGCATCGTTACGTTTTATGGTGCCTGGGTGAATATGTATCTCGAATCCTATTCAATTTCCAACGAATAATTTATACCATTGAGTAACCTCGCATTTTCGCCACAGATTTTCACGGATGTTCACAGATTACATTTCTAGCATTCTTTAAATTCGAGATAGTGAGTAGTATTTTTATCAGTGAAAATCAGTGCTCATCCATGGCTAAAAATACCACCGTCCATAAATCCAAAATATTTTCCAGTGTTTTTCTTTTAGAGCCTTCGAGCCTTCGTGGCAAAATTTACTAAATTCACTCACTTAATTCCCACCTTTCCAAAGGGTTGCATTCCGATTTTATCTTCAGTATATTTTAGCAGTAAATCACATTTTATCTCTTCATAAAATCCAGCTCGGAGTCCATATGGGACAGGAAATACCAAAAAAGGCGAAAATTTCTTCGCCTTCGAAAATATTTACAAAAATTCAGGCTGACCGCCTGAGCCGATATTTCTTATTTGCTGTTATAATTTTCTCCGGGATTTTATTTTATAACATAATGCAGTTTTTCTTGCTGCCGGTATTTCTCGCCGCCATCTTCAGCGGATTGCTATATCCACTGTACGAAAAAATTATGAAATGGACGTCCAACCGCAAAGGACTGAGCTCATTTTTAACCTGCATTTTCCTGGTGATTGTTATCATCGTTCCAACCTATTTTGTCATCGATGTCGTTCGGGTTGAAGCGGTGCAGCTTTACCAGACCCACGAGCAGACTATCACCGAATTTCGCAATAAATTGAACTCGGGCACCTGGGGTAAAATCGTCGACAATACCCGCGAACGCTACGGCATCAATCTGGAAGAGTTTGATATTTTTACCACCATTAAAACGGCCTTGACTGGGGTCGGGAATTTTCTTGTCACTGCGGTCAATAAAACCTGGCAGGGCACTTTTCAATTTCTGATGGATTTTCTTATCATGTTTTTTACCATGTATTATTTCTTCAAAGATGGCGACCGGCTGATAAAATATTTGAAATATTTGAGCCCATTGCGCGACGAACATGAAGATCTGTTGATTGCGAAATTCAATTCGATTTCCCGGGCAACGGTGAAAGGCACATTACTCATCGGATTGACCCAGGGCGGCCTGGGCGCGCTTTTGCTGTGGATTTTTGGCTTCAAATCGCCGGTGGTGTTCGGCATGGTGATGTTCATTTTGTCGGTGATTCCCATGGTGGGTGGCTGGCTGGTGCTCTATCCCGCAGCCATTTACGAGCTCGTTCTGGGCCATTACTGGCAGGGTTTGGCAATCATAATCATAACAGCGGTTATCATCAGCAATATCGATAATTTCATGCGCCCCAAGCTCGTTGGCCGTGATACCGGCATGCACGATTTGCTCATCTTTTTCTCATCTATCGGTGGCATTTATGTTTTCGGCGTCATGGGATTTATTCTCGGCCCGATAATCACCGTATTATTTATGACGATTCTCGATATTTACAGCATTGAATTCAAAGACCAATTGGATGTGGCGCAGGGAAATATGCCGCCGGCAAAAGTTGAAGCGGTCGAAGATTAAATGTAGCCCGCCCCCTTGTGGGGCGATGGTTAATATTTGAATTGGATTTTCCAGGCCACAAGGGCCTGGGCTACGATTATTGTGTTGATTTTAATAATTGTTCGATAGCGAGCAATGGAATGTTTCGTTGACAGAATTTCATCCCGTGGATGAATGAAATATAAAATCGTAGCCCACCTTCTTGTGGGGCGATGGTTAATATTTGAATTGGATTATCCAGGCCACAAGGGCCTGGTCTACGATTATTGTGTTGATTTTAATAATTGTTCGATAGCGTGCAGTGGAATGTTTCGTTGACAGAATTTCATCCCGTGGATGAATGAAATATAAAATCGTAGCCCGCCCCCTTGTGGGGCGATGGTTAATATTTGAATTGGATTATCCAGGCCACAAGGGCCTGGGCTACAGTTATGGTGTTGATTTTTAATTTAGTTCAGCGGTGATTGATGAACCTGCAACAGGTCAAAATTGTGGCTTTGAGGTACTAAATCACTGGATTTCAAATTTTAAATAGAGGAGATTTATCATGGTAACAACAGGTAAAAAAATTGTTCTGCTCTTTATCATTTTTTTAATTCCGGCTACATTATTTCCCCAGACAGGGAAGATTCTCAGTAAAATATATAAGAGTGGTGAGTTGCGAGTAGGAACCAGTGGCAGCCAACCGCCTTTTTCTATGAAATCAAAAGATGGCCAGTTGATCGGTTATGAAATAGAGTTAGCAGCGCTATTAACAGATGCCATGAATTTAAAATTGAAATTTGTTGAAAAACCATTTGCAGAGCTTTTACCGGCGCTTAAAAATGGTGAGGTTGATGTAATTATGTCCGGCTTGTCCATCACTCCGGAACGCAACACGAATTTTACTTTTGCCGGGCCATATATCGTTTCCGGCAAGTCGATACTTGCTAAATCCAAAAGGCTCGAATCTCTGGATGAACAGTACGAAATAAACAGCACTAAAATTTCGATTGCCGCACTCAAAGGCTCGACGAGCCAGTCCTTTGTAAAAAGGTATGCACCGGATGTAAAACTTGTTTTAACGGCCGATTATGAGACGGCCGTGCAGATGATTCTTAACGATAAAGTGGATATATTCGTAGCGGATTATCCAATATGCGTACTTAGCATCCTGCGTCACCCCGATGCCGGTTTAGCCACACTGGAAGTGCCGCTAACAATTGAACCCATCGGGCTTGCGCTCAAACCCGAAGCTTTTCAACTTCATAATCTTTTAGACAATTATTTGGATGCACTCTATATCAGTGGAGTTCTTGAAAATCTTGAAGAGGAATGGTTCCTCGATGGTTCATGGCTTATCAGGATGCCTTAATATATAATTTCGATTCTTCGGCCCTCAAAAGTGCCGTTTACCGGCGCTTAAACCGCTACCTACACCGAGGATGAGCGCATGGGCCAAAGATTAGCCTACTAAATGTTGATGTGTAATCTCAAAGTTAAAATTCACAGGAGGAAAAATTGAAAACAAAATATGTTATATTGATTGTCCTGTTAATAATTTTCGGGATATTTATTATCCAAAATACGGCATCCGTAACCGTTTCGTTTTTAGTATTTGATGCCACGATGCCCAGATCTTTATTGCTTATTCTTACCTTTGCATTGGGTGTATTTATTGGAGTTTTATTGCCCTACAATTTTAAAAAACACAAATAAAATCTATGATCTTGTTATAGAAAAACGTACAAAAAATTAAAGCAATTTTAATAATCATTTTCTCTGATTCAGCCTCCTGGTTGACCATGAAATCACTGATTGTTTTTGGCTTTTTGAGTGCCATAAGTTTATGGAAAATGAGTACTTTTGATGATCACCTTCGATTTGGCAACTGAAAGCAATGTGAGCTTTTGGGTTAAACAAATTCGTATTTTTAATCTCAAATAATTGGGATTTTACTATTCATATTTATAAGAGGACGAGATGTATGTTTAATAAGATGAGAATGCTATTTATCGGAGCGCTGCTCATGTTTTCCTTTCACCAATGCACAAAACAGCCTGCAGTTGAGAGTGAAATTACAATCGATCAATTCACCGGGCGCTGGGCGTTGTTTTTGGATGGCGGTGCGGGTTGGCTGGAGGTGCGGCAGGAAGATGGTTACGTCGATGCGGATATTTTATGGTACGGTGGCAGCGTGGTGCCGGTTGACAATGTTTTTCTCAATGGCACGACATTGGTGGTCACGCGCAACCGGCGCGTGGTGCGGGAAAAAGATGCGGACGGCAATGCGTTGCGCACACAATTTATTACGCGTTGGCTGCAAATCAATCTTAAAAATGGCGAAATGGCCGGCCGGCAATTTTCACCCAAAAGAGATGGCACCGGTCTTGAAATAAGCAAATTTACCGGCAAGAAAATCCCGGATATGCCAGCGGCGCCCGATTTGTCCAGCCTGGAATTTGGTGAACCAGTAACGCTTTTCAATGGCAAGGATTTGACGGGTTGGGAATTGACTGATCCTGAGCGCACGAATGGATTTAGTGTGAAAGACGGTGCGTTATTCAACAATGTGCCGCAGGTCGAAGGACAACCACGTATTCACTACGGTAATTTGCGCACAGTTGATACGTTTGAAGATTTCAATTTAAAATTGCAAGTCAACGTGCCCAAGGGCAGCAATAGTGGCATTTATCTGCGCGGCACCTACGAAGTGCAGGTGCTCGACAGCTACAAAGAAGGCTTGGATTCCCACCACATGGGCGCAATTTACAGCAGAATAACTCCGACAATAGCAGCCGAAAAGCCGGCTGGCAAATGGCAGGATTTGGATATCACTTTATGCGATCGCCACGTCAATGTGATTCTCAATGGCACAACAATTATTGCTAATCAACCACTTTACGGCGTCACCGGTGGCGCACTCTCGGCCGATGAGTTTTCGCCGGGCCCGATCTATTTTCAGGGCGATCATGGCAACGTTTCTTATCGCAATATAGTTTTGACGCCGATCATCAAATAGGGATGCGTATTAAAAATGATTGGGATGAATCAATCGTTCACTCGCAGCGGTGGTGGAACCCGCAGGGAGGTTATCCGCTCCTTGCGCACTTTTGATTTTAATATAAATCTCGTAGCAATTATATGGGTATTCCATTCCGGTTTTCATTAAAATGACCTTCCGGGACGAAACACACCTTGATGAGTTATAAACCGTTGCGATTCCTCTGTAGTGCGAATGATTTGGCTGTTCTTAAAACAGACGGCCGTATTAAAGCCGTGAGAGTAGAAAATTAATTTCAATCTCACGGCCCATCCGCCGGCAACTCACTCGCTGTTATTTGACAAACGCGAGGCTTCTCACTTGCACACTTTGTGAAGTACTCAAACGATAATAGTAAATCCCACTTTTCTGATTTGCAGCATTCCAATTAAATTTATGCTGCCCTGCATTCAGCGTCGCATCGACGAGGGTGCGAACCCGTTGCCCAAGGGTGTTAAAAATTTCCAGCTTTGTTTTAAGCGTCGTCGGCAAGTGAAACTGAATTGTCGTCGTCGGATTAAATGGATTTGGGTAATTCTGCGCAAGTTGAACGGATTCCGGAATGGAATTATCGCTTAATTCTACCGCACTTGGCGATTCGTTGAGGGTGTAGAGTCCATGCCCCACCAGGCCCAACATGAGGAAAGGATTGCCCTCGCCGTAAGCTACGGCCAGTGCAGTACGAATATACAGATATTGCAGGAAATTCCAGGCTAATTTCATACTGGTCGATGCTTCTCCACCAACGGAATAGATGCCATTGCTTCTGGTAAATATCGCGTAAAATTGCGGACCGGTGATCCATTGTGCGGCGACAATATAGGCCAGCAAGGGAAGCCCGGAAATATTCCAAAAAGTGCCGGTAAAACCATTCTGCCTGCCCCAGGCTTCGTAACCCGAGTTATAAAGAATCGCCAGAATCGCGAATGCCGGGAATATCGGATTTGTCGCTAAAATATGTGTGTTATTATTGGGCAAGCCATTGTTAATTTGCTCATAGACAAAATGCGGAATAAAGGCCGCCATGATTATTCCCAGTGTTGTGGTTGAAATTATATAATGCTGCATTATCGCTGAATAGAGCAGAGCAACGGCAGGTTGTGCAAAAACGAGTTCCCACGGCAAAGTGGCTGCCATAATTCTAAAAATACCGACGGTTGTCGCTGCCATGAGCAATACGTCAGGCCCTTTGCAAATATCGTTTACAAAGGCTCCCACAGCCATGCCAAGCATAAAAGGTAAAAAATTATTACCAAAGTCTGTTGATGTATAAATGGCGCCAAAATATGTGAGCACGTAAATTGTTTGGGCGATACAGACAATTTTTTTGATATCCTGTCCCTTCAAACCGTTGCTGGTGCAGGCGAAAAATGTCCGGCCAAAATCTGACGAAAAATAAAGCAAGCCGCCGAGTACGGCAGCGTAGTGATATTTATCATTTTGTGCGATGGCAATGACGTTGGGATTGTTCGCTATATTGGCAGTCGCATCCATTTCCCCGATTGCCGTCACGGTTGCAGCTTCGAAACCGCTCATCTTTCGTTCCCAGGTATTTCCACCATCACCGGATTTGTAGACTCCCAAACCTGTTGTGCCGCTGTAAATTGTATTATTTCCAGCATCAATCAAACAGTTGACTCTGCCTCTGGGTTCCTGAACCTGCATCCAGTTCGCGCTGTTTGCATCCTTTTTCCATAGCCCGTCCGCAACAGTTCCAACGAGAAGATCGCCTGAGGTCAGCACCAGAAGGGCACTTTTGCCACCCGAGGTGGATTGAAAAGCGAGCGCTGTCCAGTTCATGCCAGAATCGTTGGAAGAATAAACATCAATTGATGTTGCAATGTATATTTCACCACGTGAATTCGTGGTAATAGATTGCACGTTTGGGGTGCCGAGAGACCCATTTATAGCTGACCAGGATGAACCGTTGTCGGCTGAACGATGAATGCCTTCGATGCTGCCGACAAAGAGAATTCCCGCTGCTGAAACATGAAGCGCCTGAACGTCTAATGACGCCGAAATGCCATTGCTTAGCTGCTGCCATGAGGCCCCATTATCGGCAGAATGATAGAGTCCGCCATCTTTGAATCCGGCATAAATATGTGCCGCGCCGTCTGAAGCCATGGCAGTAACATTGCCGACGGGCAAGCCGGTTGACATTTCCGTCCAATGGGAACCCGCATCGTCTGAAGCAAATACGGCAGTGCCGGCATTATCGATGGTGCCTGCAAAAACGCGATTGGAACTGCCCGTGGCTGCGGCGCTGACAGTCATGGTTGCGAGATCATTTTCGAGCCCAGACCAGCTTTCTGCCTGATTTGCGGAAGAAAAAACACCACTCATCGTGGTACCCGCGTAAATTTTTTCGCTGCCATCTATGGCGAGTGCATGCACGGATGCGGCTTCAATTCCTGTGGCGCGATCCCACGAATACCCGGGATCCTGGCCCATGAGTAAATGCCCTGAAAAGCTGATGATGAGAAGAGTCAATAGCAATTTTTTCATGCGAAAACTCCTGTAATGAGATGTGAAAGATTCAGACTGCGAATTGTTTTGCGTCGCGAAGCAGTTGCATAAAAAGTTATGAATACTATTAATATAACGCACAATAATAGTTAATGCTAAATACTTTTTTCTTTACCGTTGTTTTGAGCATGAATTGAAATGATTTAAGAGCAGGAAATTGTGCGAAAATGTGAGATACAATGGTGGTTTTTATTGATTAGGAAGAGCGTGTTTGATCTGGGTTTATCCGTGGCAGAACACAGGCTAAATAAATACGGGTGTTTGAGCCCGCTTTTTTCACAAATTACATCAAAAGTATACTTAACGTGAGTTCGATGTAAGCTGTAACATTCTTTACCAGGCACAATTAAAATAGAGCGAAGGCGTCTCGCCGAGCGTTTCGTGCGTTATCCTCGGCGAGACGCCTTCGGACTAAATCCTATAATTAATTCGTTTTGTCCCAATTCTTCTTATATCGAACTCGCGTTCCTTGCCTTCTTTACAATTTTATTGTTGAACTCAGAGTGCCGAAAAAAAATAAAATTAATTCAAAATAGCGTCTTTCGCAGAGCCTGAGAATACGCAGAGTTTTGTTTTATAATAATTAGGTGTTTTCTCTGCGCCGCTACGGCACCGCAGCACTGGCTGGAACTCAGTTTTAAAACTTTTTCCCGAACGCCACAAACCAGCGAAACGCCTTTTTTTCTTCGCCCGGCAACGGGTGACTCACCCAAAATGGGAAATATGTTCGCAAGGACAATCCCTCAAACAACGGCAAATTACCACCAAAAAACAGCGATTTGAAGTCGAGAAAGCGAAAACCAACACCGGCATCAGCACGCCGTAAATGGTCCCCATCGCGCTCGTTCCAGAGCAATCCCTCATCGTAAAAACCAAACCAGCGGGTGCCAAAGATTTCACGATTCAGTCCAAACTCAAAATTATAGCTGACATATTTTTCCAGCGGCATCGGCCGACCGGCATAACCATACAATCGCGCCCCGCCTTCAACAAATCGGCGGTTAAAGTTTTTCCAATCGCCACCGGTTTTTACCGTGTTGTTTCGAAACCGCTCAATCGGGGAAATGAGAGCGACATCAAATTTTTCCTGCAACGGTAAAGTATCTGTTCCCATCGCCAGCCCGCCATTTAAATTTATCAGGGAGGTGAGTCCAAATTGGGTATAACGTCCTTCGAGTCGCCCGTTAATTTTTGAAAATTCGACATCGCCCGGTTTTATGGCTGATGAAAGTTTAAATCTACCGGATGATGCAAAATGTGGCCACATCTTATTGAAAGTCCCGGCGGCATAAATGCTGAAAATTTTACTATTTTGCCATTCGGTTATTTCCGCTGACTCTTGTTCATTTTCGACCTCGCGGTAGAGATAATCCATATCGATCACGTCTATTAAATTAATTCCAAATTGAAGGCTTTGCCCGCCGGTAGCGATGATGCCGCCGGAAAAATTAAATTTTAGGTTGGCATCAATCTCGTAACGGCCCTCATTCCGGCGAGCAAAAAGTGAGTAGCGGTGCAGCATGTTATCCCGCCAGATGGGGTGTGAGTAGCCGACTTTTCCGTCAAAGGATTTTGAAAGAAAACCGTATTCCAGCTCAAGAGAAAGATTATTGAAAACAGAACGATAGCTACCGTTCGTGCGCAAACCCAGCTTTAACCCATCCTGCAAATTGTATCCGGCCAAAGGCCGCCACAACAGGAGATACGTATCACCGGGCATGTAGTACATTTTTAAAAAGGGTAAGTCCGGTTTGAATTCGAATTTCGGTTTGCCGTTGTTGAGCATGTTGTTATCGAGAATAGCATCTGTGGGATCAACTTTGACTTTTTTCGGTTTTTCATCTGTGACGAATACGACTGTGCCGCGTTGGGAAAAGCCATCGAAACGCTGTGTCACATTTTTACCGCTGCCGAGATCGAGATCGACTTCAACAGGCATTATGCCGTCACCTTTGCGCTCAATTTCGACTTCGGTAACCCATTTTTTGTCCTCCCGCTGGTATTTTTTCACCGCGCCCTTTTTATAGTCAATCGTCGGCGTGCCATAAAGCCATTGCTCGAAAAACCAACCTAAATCCTGTCCAGAGACATCTTCACAAACCTGCCGCCATTGTGATTCTGTGATGTGTTCAAAAGCGTGCCGCTGCATGAGTTCTTTCGTGCATGCGCGCATGGCCGAATCACCGATGACATATTCAAGCATTTCGTAAAACTGTTCCGCCTTTAAAAAGGAATTCATAAAATAACTGATGGGATCGGAATAGTCATTAATAGGTTTTGAGATAGCTTCATTTTGACCGGAACTCATATAAAGACGGGTAAAATCTTTGGCTAATTGATCCAGTGACGGTAGGGGATAGCGTTTTTCGATGAAGTTCTGGTCTTTCTGTGCTTCCTTTAAATCATAGCCTCTTTTGCCCCATTTTTGCTCGTTAAATTTTTTCCCGATGTAAATTGCCATCCCTTTGGATATCCACCCCTCTTTGATTGTATTTACAGAAACGATCCCTGGCATTATGGCCTCGACGAATGTCGCTGCCAACTCAAAACGGTCGGAACTGCCGCAAATAAGCCGCGGTTGTGTCATGCCGTAGTGGTTCAGAATCGTGAATCGTTTCTCCGGGTATTCTCCAAAATAGCTCGAATGGAACGCTAAAGTCGAGTCGATAATCTCGCTCATCGATTTTATCCAGGTTCTGCTTTTATTGCCACGGTCAAATAAATCGATGGTTCTGCCCTGGTTTATGTGCTGATAATGGATTAGGTTGGGTGAGGCGATCCAGGTGAAATTATGGTTTTTTTCAGCTTTGAAACGGACAGTGCGAAGGCCTTTCGTTTGTGCCTGTGTTTTGTACTCCTTACGCAAGGAATCTCGCCAGGCTACAAAAATAGAATCTACCATTGTAGTGTCTCCTTCAAAAAGAGACCACCCGGCATCGCCACTTACAGCTTCGCCTGATGTAACGATGGTAAAATTCCAGGGTGTAGAAATAGTGACGTCAAATTCGGCAAATTCTGTAAAAACATCACTGCTCTGCATCATAAAATGAAATGGTTCTGCCTGCCAGCCATCGCTATCGTAAACCGCGATGAGCGGCAACCAGGCATTGCGACGAATGATTACTTTATTTTGATCTTTTCTCGTTAGTGACTGCTTTAAATCTTGCTCAAAGCTCACGCCTACTTGCAGTGTATCTCCGGATTGCAGCGGGGAAGGCAGCCGCAAATCGAGAATTGTATCGGTGAAATGAAAGGCTTGCAAAGGGAATTTATTCTTTTCCCCGATGGTTAAAAACTGCACACTGTTAATGGTCAACGCGTCCTTTGCCCGTTGGTTAAATTGTATGTTGCCTTTATTAAACCGGGCCATTTCCCTCGCAGCCGTATTTTCTTTATTTTGAAAGGCATTCGCTGGAACCTGCAAATAGATCCGGTTCAAGGTCTCCGGAGAATTGTTTATGTATGTCAACTCCATGTAACTCAGGAGTTTTTGTTCCGTTGTGTCAATTTGTGTCTCGATTTTATAATGGACACCCTGTTTCCATTTGGAAGTATTTTGGGAAAAACAAATTGAGCCTGTCAAAAAGAGAATGAGTGTACAGGTCAAAATTACGATTTTACGCATTGCATTCTTTCCTTTTTTATGACACCGGTTTTAATGACCCCTAAGTTAACTGAATTCTAACAATTTCGTTTCATTGTTTTTGTCGAAGCCGGTCAACCCTGACACATTAATATGAATTCGATTTCCGTCACGTTAGTTGGCACCTATGCGTTTTCCGTGCATATAGTGCGTTAGTCCCCTTGTTTCCCTTTGATAGCAATGGGCAGGTTTTTAATTTAACGTGAATTCGATATAAGAAGAAATGGGACTAAACGAATTAATTTTAGAATACAATCCGAAGGCGTCCCGCCGAGGATAACGCACGAAACGCTCGACGAGACGCCTTCGCTCTATTATAATTATGCTTGGTAAAGAATGTTACAGCTCGTATCGAACTCACTCTGGCTATCCAATTAACTCAGCCAGCGGTGAATATGCCACCCCTCCGGGGTTCTCCGGTTTTTTTGAGTTCACCGAGTTATAATCATTGCACCCCTCCGGGGTTCTCCGGTTTTTTTGAGTTCACCGAGTTATAATCATTGCACCCCTCCGGGGTTTTGCAGCATAACAAAACAGATTAATTTTTTTTTAATCCCGGAGGGATGACATGATTATAACACTGAAAATCCAAATATTTAAACCCCGGAGGGGTGGCATAGTTTTGTAACTTTTTGAAAAGGCTAATTTTTGCAATATAGGTAACATTATATTTTTACAAGAAGTTAAAAATGCTGAGTTAACTGGATAACCAGACGAACTCACGTTAATTTTAAAAAAATCAAAAGAACCGGAGTTTGCAGATTGCCTATTCGTTTTTTTAGACTCAGTATTGATTTGCTTGGACGGCGATGGTTTAATTCTCACTCAAGTAGTTTATAACCAATACCGTAAATAGTTAAAATGTGGGCTGGACTGGCAGGATCTTTTTCAACTTTTTTTCTGATTTTGGCGATAAAATTATCCACAGTGCGAGAAGTCGGATAAATTTCGTAGCCCCAAACTTTATTTAAAAGTTCGTCCCGGCTTATCACCTCATTTTTATGTTGATATAAGAATTTCAATATTTCGAATTCTTTATAAGAAAGTTCTACTTTTGCAGTGGCATTTTTCGCTTTATAATTTTCAAAATCGATTTCCAATTCACCAATTTTTGCCGATTTGATTGGGCCTGCTTCGGTTTCAGGATAGCGACGCAGAACAGCTTTCACACGGGCGAGCAGCTCTCGTACACTAAAAGGTTTGGTAATGTAATCATCCGCGCCAATTTCCAATCCGCGCACCTTGTCAATTTCCTGCTGACGTGCCGTCAGCATAATAACAGGTGTTTTATCCCCCTTTTTCCGTAATTCTTTGCACACATCAAATCCGGATTTTTCAGGTAGCATCACGTCGAGAATGATTAAATCAAAAGACTTTGACAAGGCCATTTCCAGCCCTGATTGGCCATCGCTGGCAATATGAATTTCATGGCCATCAAATTCAAAAGTGTCTCGCAAGCCCTGCGCCATTTCAGTTTCATCTTCAACTATTAAAATTGTTGCCATTTTATGCTCCATTTTTCAGCTTGATTGGAAAAATTAGTGAAAATGTACTTCCTTCGCCAACCTTACTTTTTACAGTGACCTGACCGGCGTGCTGATCCATAATATTCTTGACCAACGCTAATCCCAGACCACTGCCTTTTGTGTTGTGAACAAGGCTGTTTTCGGTACGGTAAAATTTTTGAAAAACTTTTTTATGTTCGCGGGCGGGGATACCCACTCCAAAATCCTGAACTGACAGGATGATCGAATTATTCTCAGTTTTCAATGTTATATTTATAATTTTTTTGTCGTCGGTATATTTTATGGCATTATCGATTAAATTGACGATTGCCTGCCGGATAGCCACTTCATCAATACGAATTTGAGGGAGATTCAATTCAAGTGAATTATGGATAACGAATCCCTTTTGTTTGATGTGGTATTGATAAAAATCCAGAATATCAACGACCAGCGCTCGAATATTTCCGGGTAGCAGCTTATAAGTTTTCTTTTTCGACTCAATTTTTGAGAAATCGAGGATATTATTAATGAGCTGCGTCAGCCGCGTGCTTTCGGCCATAATGGTTTTGTAGTAATGTTGCTTTTTCTCCTCAGATCTCACCCGTCCCATTTCCATGAGTTCGGCAAACATTCGAATGAGCGCCAGCGGGGTTCGCAATTCATGTGAGACATTCGCGACAAAATCTTTCTCCTTTTGAGCTAACAACATTTCCAAATAAACATAGCGAATGATATAGAGAATACCAATAACGAGTATAAAATTGACGACGATTAGAAAAATTATGTTTGTCTGTGCCCGCGCCTGGGTAAAATCTTCAAGTGTTGTTCCGGTGAGTTTAATTTCCAATTGCAGGCTGGGTAAAATCCACAGAGCTTCACTGCGTTCAAAAATTTCGGATTCCACGTGCTCGGTTGCGTAAATTATTTGCCCGGATAGCGTATCCCGGACTCCAAAAATAAAATTACTCTCATTCATCGTATTAAATTTCCGCCCGACTATTTCTTCGATATAAGTAAGGTTGTCGATAAAAATTCCTGCCAGGGTTGGGATCATTTTGGTGTCTTCGCTGATTCGCAACGGAAAAAGTAACAATGTTACCTGCTTCTTGTCAGCTTGTTTCCAAGGCAAAACATGGGGATTAACATAGCCTTTTCGCGCCAGATCCGTCATTGCTAAAATTGCCTTTTGATCCAGTAGAATGATCTTATCAAGTTCATTTATGGATTTTTCATGTGCGATTGGCTCTTTTTGAAAAAGCAATTCATCTTCCAAAGAAACAGTATACTTTCCAACATCTGTTCGAATAAAGGCACCTTGAATAGAGGGGTAAGAGCGGATAAATCTATCCAAAACCGCTGCTGTTTTTTTTTCGTTCGGAAATGGGGTGGATTTATTGTTAAACTGTGCTGTTAACTCTGCAACCCATGAATTAAAATTAATCCAGCAATTTTGATTCACCGCGAAAAGAATAGTGTCTAATTGCCGTTGATAGATTGATTCCAGCAGCGTTTCATTTTTATCATGTTGGATCACCTCAAATATGGTGACTGAGACAACCGGAAGAATAAGCGCGAAAAAGAAGGCGACTATTATTTTGACAAAACGTGATTTTTTCATCGATCTCTTTTGGTTAATAGGTCTGGATTTTACATAAATCATGTGCGAATGGCAAGCAGAAATTAAGCCTGGTAATGCAGTAATCCGCAGACGGCGGTTCAAAGTTTTCCATATTTAATAAGTTGATTCCGCTTCTTCGCTGTACTCCGGATACGATAAAATTGGCGACTTTACTGCGATCTGAAATTGATTATTCAACAGGGCAAATTGCAGTAATCGGAAAAATCTATCAAATCTGTGATTTATCTAATCAATCAATTGCCGGTGTTGGTAGATAATGTAGCGGAGTTATGATTTTCAGAATTAACATCTTCTTCGCTTAATTTTCTTGATTTTCTCAAGCATGGCTGTTACCTTGCAAGGTTTTGTTTCACCCTTCAACAAAACAAAACGATCACGGACGAAATTTTTTACCCCAGGAGATGATGTTTATGTATGGTTTGATTATGGCAGGTGGGACCGGCACCCGCTTTTGGCCCACGAGTCGAGAGCGGCTACCAAAACAATTATTAAAAATTCATGGCGAACGAACCATGATTCAGCAAACGGTAGATCGATTAAAGCCACTAATTGAACTGGAAAATATCTTCATAGTTGCTCTTCCACTGCATAAAGCGAAAATACTTGAGCAGTTGCCCGGATTGCCTGAAAAAAATGTCATTATCGAACCGTTGGGAAAAAATACAGCGCCGTGCATAGGTTTAGGCGCTTTATTTTTGCGTAAAATAGATCCCGATGCTGTGATGGTCGTTTTGCCGGCCGATCATTTAATCCTCGATGAAAAACAATTTATTGATGACCTGCGCCACGCCAATGACCTCGCTAAAAAATCTGAGGCGCTGATAACTATCGGCATTCGTCCAACATTTCCAGCTACGGGTTACGGCTACATTCAATATAATGAAAAGCAAATAGGTTCCGGTGATCGTGTAGCCTACAAAGTCAAAACTTTTGCCGAGAAACCCAATTATGAAACAGCCCTTCGTTTCATCGAGAGCGGCGATTTTTTATGGAATAGTGGTTGTTTTGTGTGGAAAGCCGAGACAATTCTCAATGAAATTGAAATACATCTTCCGAACATGGCAGATGGGTTGGCAGATATCGACAAAGCGCTCGGGACGGCGGAGGAAGAAAAGACCATTGACCGTGTTTACCGACAGATTCGAAATATTAGCATCGATTATGGCGTGATGGAACAAACAGAAAATGTTTATGTTATCCCGGGTGATTTCGGCTGGAATGATGTCGGAACCTGGAGTGAAGTCTACAATATCCGCGAAAAAGATACCAACAAAAATGCAGCGGATAAGAAGCATATTTTGATCGATTCAACGGGATGTCTGATCGATGGTAATAAAAAGCTGATCGCCATGGTTGGAATGAAAGATACGATAATTGTAGACACCGACGACGCGATTTTAATCTGCCCTCGCAAGCGGGGACAGGATGTCCGCAAAGTAATTGATATGCTCAAGCGGAAAAAGCTCACTGAATTACTTTGATAACAAGAGTTTTGCATAACTTTCTACGCATTTCAAATTCTGAAAATGTGCCTGGCATGGTTGTTTAAATGAACGAAGATGAAATTTTAAAAAATCTGCAAGAGCTGGCAGAAAACCTGGGATTTATACTCCGGTATGAAAAAGGTGATTTTACGAGTGGTGGCTGCCGCGTGGGTGAGGAAAAGATGATAATTATTAATAATTCATTGCTTGACTCCCAAAAAATCACCATTATTGCATCAGAACTTGCGAAGCTTGACTTGCGTAACCAATTTGTGTTACCTGAAATTCGTGATATAGTAGAAAATTATAATCAAACAGAAAAATGACCGGAGGATAAATGGCAATATCGGATTTAATATCATTTTTTCGCGAGGATCTCTTTTTCTCCGATTTTAAAGCAAAAACAAAAGCAGCGGCTTTAAATCAGCTTACGGAAAAATTTGTTGATGCAGGAATCGTAAAAAACAAAGAATTGGTCGCCGAAATGCTACAGCGCAGAGAAAGTATCGGCAGCACCGGGATTGGCAAAGGCATCGCCGTGCCGCACGGAAGGACTACGGCCGCACCAAATCTGACCATCGCATTTGCAAAAATGGGTTCGGGCATCGATTGGGATTCAATGGATGGGAATCCGGTTCATCTAATTTTTTTGGTGATCGCACCCCCGTTCGAAGAAAATAATTTATACCTTCCCGTGCTTGGGCGATTGGTGGAATTGCTGAGTAATGAATCCAACCGCAACCAGTTGAACGAAGTGAGTTCATTCGAAGAATTTACGGAAATATTAACACAATAAATTGAAAGTATTATGAAAAACGAACTGGAAAATTTAGTCGCACTGCAAGATCTTGATTTGATGATTAAAGAACTTAAAGAAGTGGAGCAATTGGGTTTTGAGGTGAAGAGCGAGGGATCGGAAACACTGAAAAAAGCACGCAAGGAAATGATTGCCAAAATCCACAAACCGCTCCTCGGGAATTATGAGCGACTGCGTAAAAGATATAAAAGAGCAATTGTTCCGATTAAAGATGATAAATGCCTCGGTTGCTTTATGAAACTGCCAACATATCTTTTAACACATATGAAGCGCGATGAACAGGTGATTACCTGTGAAGGGTGTGGACGAATTTTATACTGGCTGAACTAAGCTACCAAGCCATAAACTCAGTATATTTTGAATATATCCGTACGACAATAAACGCCAATTATCATGGTGATGAAGAAATTAAGCGCAGGATAAGCCTGTGTAATGCCTCAAATTCATCATCTTTTTGATCAGTATTTTTTGGTGTATCACTCATTAAATAAACCTGTGCATTGAGATAGTTTATCAAATCCTGCCTGTCGATCCGAGAATTATAAGCATACTCGCGGTTGCGCCGATTTTTGCGCGACATTTCAAAGGAGAAATCTCCGATGGGTGTCATAAACGTGAATGGATTTTGAGGAGAAATTATTTTTTTTCTCAGGAAACCAATTTTTTCCATTTTCTGCAGTCTTCTTCTCAATTGAATAAAAGTTAAAATATTCGTTGAGTCCAATCCCGCGTAAATATCCCCGCCTGTGATGTTCTCTTTTTGCCAGATCAAATTGAGAATGTCAATATCCAAAGCAGATGGGAGGGGAACCTCGCTCGCTTTTTTAATTCCAGCCTTATTCTTGCGTAACGCCTGAACACCCATTCGTGTTAATCCGCTCAGGCTCAAAAGTGCGGGGCCATCGATTTGATCACGGTGCAATCGACTCCCGGCATAATCCTGATCAATTTGTCGGCTCAGTTTTTCCTGGGGACTTAAATTGAAGTCGAATCCTGCCTTTTCTACCGCCAGCTGAAAAGAAAGAGAATTCTGATCACGATGATAATTGTAAATCATGGTATCAAGATTGGCATGCCAGCGAATGAATTTCTGAATGGAAAGTGAATCCGAACAGGAAAGGTATTGAGCAAGGTCGCTCGTTTTTTCGACTGGATCATCAGGGTGCTGTGCCTGCATTTTTCCAACAAAAAAACAAACGGGCAAAAGGAGGAAGCAGAAAATCTTTTTCATTGCATACCTGAATGCGTGCATTTTCAACGAGGTCTGGATTTTAAACTATTTTAAAAGCCGTTGTGCAGAATTCAATCTGACTTTTCAAATGACGTCTTTTTCTCGTCATTCCGTCAAGCTTTTAGACGGAATCCAGCATTTGTCAGTATCATGCGTTCTGGATTCCCGTTAAAATCGTACGGAGCCGCAGGCCGGCGCCAGCAAAATGACACAAATGGTGACTTAATACGAGAATTTACCAACTAATTTGAATCAATTTTCTATTTTGCACAACGGGTTATTTTAAAAATAAAAAAAGTGAAATCGCCGATTGGGCTTGCTTTTTAACTTAACATAAAATAGCTTAACAGCGCAAAATTTCCAGTCTTTTTTTAGACATCTATTTTTGCAAATAAGTTTTGATTTCCAAAATATGCCGTGAAATAAAATATGAAAAAAGAAGCCGTTAAAAATAACCTGACTGTCGCATTTTCAACAATTGATAACATAGAAAATGCCCGTAAAATTGCACAATCCCTGGTTAAAAATCATATTGTTGCCTGTGTCAATATCATCCGGAATATTGAGTCCATCTACTTTTGGGATGATCAGGTATGCCAGGAGCCAGAAGTATTGTTGATCATGAAAACCTGCGATGAAAATGTGGAAACTCTGAAAAAGGAATTGCCCAAATTGCATCCTTACGAAGTGCCTGAACTCATTTTTTTCTCTCCAAAAGATGGTTTACCTGATTATTTGAAGTGGGTTGTTGCGACCACGGAGAAAATAAATGAGTAATTCGGTGTTTAATTTAACCGTATTGGGCTCTGGTACCTGCGCTGCGACTGTAAAACGGAGTATGTCCGGGTACCATGTGCAACATGAAACGAGTGCCACGGAATTTTTAATGGATATTGGTGCCGGGAGTTTGCGCCGGCTTTTGGAAGCAGGGCACGACTATCGCAAGATATCGGGTATTTTTATCAGCCATTTTCATATCGATCATATTGCTGATCTCGTACCATTTCTCTGGGCAAGCTGTTACACTCCTGATTTTTCAAGGGATGAACCACTCCTTATATGCGGGCCACCCGGACTTAAAGCCTGGTATAAGAATTTGGCAGTGACACATGGGGATTGGCTGCTCGAATTGCCATTTCAGCTTGAAATGCAGGAAAAAAATGATGAAGTCTGGGAATGGAAGGGAATAAAAGTAACAACCAAATCCTTAAAACACAGTGTGCCGGTTAATGGCTATCGATTCGAACATGCCGGTCGATCACTGGTCTATTCCGGGGATACCGGTTATTGTGATGCGTTGATCCAGCTTGCGGAAAATACCGATTTGCTGCTGATCGAGTGCTCATTTCCAAAAGGAGATGCTATTCTTGATTTTCATCTCACACCAGATATTGCCGGAGAAGTGGCACGGAAAGCAAATGCAAATAAAGTGTGCCTTACCCACATGTACCCGGAATGCGATTTAGTTGATATTCAATCACAGTGTGCTGAAAAATATGATGGAGCGATAGAACTTGCACAGGACTTGCGGCGTCTAATAGTCTGATATTAAATTTAATTTATCGGTTTTGAGTTGATTCCAATTTTACTCAAAAAAATATAAATTGTAACTACATAAAAATCAACTCGAGACAAACGAATAACAGAAATATGAGCTATCGCAAAAAAAAACACTGGTTCCTTTTTTCCATTCTCGCTTCAGTTCTATTTCATATTCTGTTGTTTGGCCTGATTAGTCTGTTTTTGGTATTGCGCGATCTTTATTTTATCGTCGATCCCGATTCACTCAATTCAAATACTCCCCCTTTAGTTTTCGATTTCACAGATACAAAAACAAATGAATTGGCAGAAACTGATGAGTCTTCACGTGTGAAAGACGCTCCCGAAAATGCCAGATTTGCCTCGGATAAAAATGCCCGTGCTCAAAATGAAGCGTCACCGGATGATCTGGCCATTGATAAAGCTTATAGTGAAGGATATGCCGAAGCAGCGCAAATAGAAAACTTGCTCGGTGCACTTGAGCAGGCACAGGCGCAAGAACCGCAACCGGATAATCAGCCTGAAAAATTGAGTGAATTCGGCAGTGAACTCAGCTATTTGAAAAAAAACACAACCCCGTTTTCCCGTGAAATGTTGGTTAAAAATACAGCGGTAAAACAGGCAAATCAACCCGGCAACTCCTCTGTGCAACATTCTGCAATGGACAATCAAATGAGCCGGGCACTGGACATGGGAGCGCTCTCATTTAATACTTATGAATGGGATTTCGCGCCTTATATGCTTAAATTAAAAAGAGTTATCGAAGAACATATTTACCCGCCCGCCGCTTTTTCAAAAATGGGAATAATTAGCGGCCGGTCTCAAATCAAGTTTCGGATTGAGCGGGATGGCTCGCTGACATTAGTGGATGTTTTGGGCTACGAAGGCCATGTCAGTTTAATGCAAACCAGTAAACAGGCCATTGAAGTCTCGATTCCTTTTGACCAATTGCCCTCAAATTTCCCGGAACAATATTTAGAAGTTACAGCTACATTTGTGTATAAAGTCTATCGATGAGAGGATAAGCATGGAATCTTTGCAAACTGTTTGGCAGTTTTTACTTAAAGGCGGATTAATTATGATCCCGTTGGGAATTTCGTCACTAATCGGATTGGCGATTGTAATTGAAAAAGCCTTGTCGCTGCGCGAACGGAAACTACTTGTACCCGAAATTATTACCGCGTTGGATTCTATTCAGAAAGAAGATGATTTAAATTTGGCCGTTGCCATTTGTAATAAATACAATGGCCCATTCCCGAATATCATTTCAACTGTACTGAAAAACAGCAAATTACCTCCGCCTGAACTTAAGGAAATGGTGGAAGAAACGGGGCGTCAGGAGGTTCGTTATTTAGAGCGGGGACTCGTGGCCCTGGAAACCGTTGCCGGAATAGCCCCTCTTCTTGGTTTGCTTGGCACGGTCATCGGTATTCTTAAAGTATTCAATGTTATCTCTGAAATCGGAGTAGGGCAGGCGAGTGCTTTATCGGGTGGAATTAGTGAAGCGCTTATCACGACGATTGTCGGTCTCAGTATTGGAATTCCAGCGGTGGTCTTTTATAACTATTTTATCGATAAAGCGGAAAATCTCGTTTTGGATATTGAAAAATACAGCTCAAATCTGATAATGAAAATAAAATACTGGGGTCAACCCGGCGAGGAATCGGATGCAGCTTAAAATAAAGAAAAAGAGAAAACCGGTTATTAATGTGACTTCTCTCATCGACGTTCTCTTTCTTTTGCTCATATTTTTTATGGTTTCCTCAACATTTCTCGAAGAACCCGGAATGAAGTTGACATTGCCGGAAGCGACGAGTGCAGAAATTGGCGAGAAAAAGGAATTCACGCTTTATTTGACGGCCCCGGGTGACTTGTTTCTAAACGACAATCAGGTTGATGTTGATAGCCTTGAAAATAAAATCAAAAACATTTTACCCGAAATGAAAGATCAGGCTTTAACCCTAAAAGCAGACACTGATGTGAATCATGGCAAGGTTGTAAAAGTAATGGATAAAGCCCGGCTTGCAGGCGTTAAAAAACTCATTGTTGCTACGAGCAGTTCCGCTGAGCAGAAATAAATTCAGCAGTCGGGCAAATTATGTGACAATACTGTGACCGATTTCCAGCCAGTTTGTGGCGTGTGATTGATTTTGGGCCAGAAATGGTCGGATTCAGTCCGCTCATTTTTCAATAAAAGTCATACAATCATATTAATTTCAATCTATTTGTTGTTTAAGTCAAAATTATTGAATCTTCTTAATATGCTGAAAAAATATTAGTTAGAAGATATTTTTGGGGCATTATCGATAAATTTGTTTCTCAGTAATTATTTTCGTTCCGAAATGGCACACCAGTTGCTATATAACCGGCATGTTATAAACCAAGGATACAACAGCTGGTTATTGGCTGCGGTCTTCACTCTGAAGATATTCAGTACTTTTCTCAGGCACCTCGTTTTTAATAATTGTTTCGGAAGTGAAGAAAACCAAAATCAATGTTCGCGGTACATAATCATAGGACTAACTTCAACCTTTGGAGGAGCTGATGGATAGAGGGACTGTACTTCACTTCGGGAGCGAAAAAAGCCAAACCGAAACACTAAAAATGCTACTGGAACGTGATGGTTTCACGTTTATTAATTCTGATCAGGTTGACATCGCTCAGGATATGGCCTTGCGGGACAAACCGATAGCTATAATGCTGAACATGGATGATTTCGGAGAAGATGCCTGGCTCGTATGTTCCGAACTGAAAGATGATTTGGTCACCCGCAAATCAGCTCTCATTCTCATGTCTGAATCAAGTGATGAAAACTTGCGGATCAAAGGCCTCGAAAGTGGTGCTGATGAGTTTATCAGACTGCCCGTGCATGCCCGGGAAATGGCCGCTCGCATTAAAGCAATTGCCCGCCGACTCGCAATGTTCGACAACAAAAAGATTCGAGTTAAAGATATCGAAATCGATTTGGATGAACATCGCGTACGCAAGGCAGGCAAACCTATCGATTTAACTTATATTCAATTTAAACTATTGTATCTTTTGGCCTCGCGACGGAACAACGTTTTTAGCAGGAAAGAAATTTTAGAAAAAGTGTGGGGCAAAAAGGTTTATGTTACAAACAGGACTGTCGATGTTCATATTAAACGCCTGCGTGAAAAGCTGGGCGAATATAAATATCCATCCCAATATATTGAAACAATTCACGGTACAGGATATCGCTTTTTATAGTCTTTTTTCATAAATTTCCTCCCTCCGGGCCCCTGGTGCAAACTGGGGGCTTTTTTTATGCCGCATTCTCCAATTTATCCTGATTTGCGAACTGCAGTTGATACAATTTGTAATACAAACCCTCAAGCTTTAATAATTCTTGATGCGAACCGACTTCTCTCACTTCGCCGTGGTGCAAAACAATGATTTTATCAACATTTTTGATGGTCGAGAGCCGGTGAGCGATGATAATTGATGTGCGGTTTGTCATCAATTTATTTAAGGCAATTTGGATAAGCTGCTCGGTTTCGGTATCGATGCTCGAGGTTGCTTCGTCCAGGATAAGTATGGCAGGATCGTGGGCCAAAGCCCGGGCAAACGCCAGGAGCTGGCGCTGGCCAACAGATAGGGTTGAGCCGCGTTCATTTAGTTCTGTATCAAATGATTGCGGCAACACGTTGATAAAATCGCTGGCATTTACATTCGCTGCAGCCTCCCGAATTTGGTCATCATTTATCTTTGAGTTGCCCAGGCTTATATTTTCGGCAATTGTGCCCGCGAAGAGAAATACATCCTGCAACACGATGCTCATTTGACTTCGCAAATCGTGTAACGAGTAATTTTTGATATTCTCCCCGTCAAGTGAAATATCGCCACGCTGTATATTGTAAAATCGACCGAGTAAATTAATCAATGTGGTTTTCCCGGAGCCTGTTGCGCCAACAATAGCCACGTTTTCCCCGGGATTAATTTTCAGGTTAATATCCTTCAATATCCAATTTTCATCAGAATAGGCAAACCATACATTTTTAAACTCAATTTTTCCACGGGCGTGCTGCGGATCGACATTAGTAGTCTGCTCATTTTCCTCCTCAACAGGCTCATCCAGCAAATGAAAAACACGCTCGCTCGCCGCCATTGCTGACTGCAGGATGTTGTATTTTTCCGAGAGATCGCGGATCGGGCGATAGAACATGAAGACATACTGTAAAAAGGCTACGATACCACCAAAAGTCAGGGCGCCGGTCATAATTTGCACCCCGCCATACCAAATTATTATGGCCGTTGTCATGGCAGAAATAAATCCTGTGAGCGGAAAGAAAATTGCAAAATAAAAAATTGTTTTTAGAAAAGCCGAAAGGTGATCGTGATTCAGGTCGTCAAATTTTTTAAAATTTTTCTCTTCACGATTAAAGAGTTGCGATACAACCATGCCACTAATATTTTCCTGCAAGTAGGCATTGATTTTTGCAATCCTGCTGCGCACAAGCCGAAAGGCATTCCGGACTTTGATTTTAAAAATGATAGAAACAAAAAATAGCGCTGGCAGAATAAACATAGTTAAAAGAGCCAGCTTCCAATTGAGGAGAAACATGATTATCACAATACCGACCAGCGTGATCACATCACCGAAAATCGCCACAAGGCCAGAGGTAAATAGCTCATTTAATGATTCGATGTCCGATGTGACGCGGGTCATCAGTTTGCCAACCGGATTTTTGTTGAAAAATTTGAGCGGCAAATGCTGGATGTGGCCAAAAACAGCACGGCGCAAATCAAACATAATCTTTTGCCCGATCCAGTCCATGATGTACATTTGAACGTATTGCGTTACAAATAATCCTGTTAAAACAAGAAAAAACAAGCTAATAATTGGCGTTAGCCCAGCAAGGTCTCCAGTTCTGATATAATCGTCAATTGCAACTTGAGTAAATTTCGGGATAGACAGTTGCAGCAACGAAGCAATAAACAAAACCGCAATTGCTGAAATCCATTGAGTGATGTATGGTCGTGTATATAAAATCAGCCGTTTCATTAAGATGTGATCGTAGGATTTTACGGCATTTTCTTCCTGGTGCTCTGACAATTATAGCTCCTCCAAAGATTCTTCTAATAGTTGCATCTGATATAAATTGGCATAAAGACCATCATTTTCCAGCAAGGAATTATGATCGCCCTGCTCGGCAATTTCCCCATTCTCCAATACGATTATATTGTCTGCATCACGAATTGTACTTATTCGATGGGAAATGATGACATTGGTTCGCTTCGTCAGCTCCCGGCGCAAACGTTTGAGAATTTCCTCTTCTGTGTAGGTGTCCACTGCAGAGAGGGCATCATCCAAAATCAAGATGGCAGGATTACGGATTATCGCCCGGCTGATGGCGGTTCGCTGCTTCTGGCCACCTGAAATATTAATTCCACGCTCGCCCAGCACTGTCTCATATTTTTGCGGGAATCCGAGAATATCTTTGTGTACTTGAGAGAGTTTGCCTGCTTTTTCGACATCTTCCGGTTTGGCATCACCGATGCCAAATGCGATATTTTCTGCGATGCTTTCTGAAAACAAGAATGTTTCCTGCGGCACATGACCAATATTTCTCCGCAATTCAGCCAATGACAGCGTCTCAATCGGGAGCCCGTCAATTAATATTTCGCCACTGGAAGGCTGTAACAATCGTGGGATCAAATTCGCCAATGTCGATTTCCCGGAACCGGTGCGGCCAACGATTGCCAGGGTGGTTCCGCTTTTGATTTTCAAACTAATATTTTTTAACACAGGGACAGAATTATAACTAAAACTGACGTTTCTGAATTCAATTTCTCCACGGAGAGAATCAATCATTTTCCCGTTTGGATTTGCCTCAATTTCCGGCTCGATGTGCAATATCTCGTTAATGCGTGCCATCGAGGCGATGCCTTGTTGCGTTAGATTGATGACCCATCCGAGAGCGATCATTGGCCAGGTTAAATGCGTCAGCAGGGTGAAAAAGGCCGTTAGCGACCCGATAGAAATAGTACCGTTTGCTACAAGATGTCCACCAACCCACAGAACAATTAAAACGCCAAGCCCGGATAAAAATCCCATGCAAGCCCAAAGAAGGGCGCGGATTTTAGCGAGTGACAAGCGCTCTGCAACATATTTTTTGTTGAGTTTTTCAAAGCGCTGCTTCTCCAATTCTTCCTGAATGTAAACTTTGACAATTCGAATTCCGGAGATATTCTCCTGCGCATGCGTCGTAATTTCAGCATAGAGTTCCTGTGACCGTTTAAACGAATCATGGATCCGGCGCATTAAGATGGCGACTGCAAAAACCATGATTGGAAATGTTAACAATGCAAAAAATGTCAGCACACTATTGATGGAAAGCATGACGATGAGCGTGCCGATCAGTCTCACCGTTGTATTGACAAAATACATAATGCCGGGACCAACCAGCGCCCGAACGGCATTGAGATCGTTCGTTGCCCTGGCCATTAAATCGCCGGTGGGGTGATTGTGGAAAAACTGGATGCTCATTTTTTGCAGATGGGCAAAATAGTCGTTTCGTAAATCATATTCGACGTAGCGCGAAACGACGATAATTGTCTGCCGCATAAAATAGAGAAAGATGCCTTCAAAAAAAGCAATTCCCAGAAGTGAAAGGGCATAAACTGCCAGCGCTTTTTCACTTGTAACCGTTTCCAGAGAATCAACAGCCTTTTTAATGAATATTGGCTGGATCACCGCCACTAAATTCGTGAGCAGAATAAAGAGAAAACCTAAAAAAAGTTTGGGTTTGTATTTGGCAAGATAGGGGATAATGCTTTTTAATTGGTCTAATTTTGAAAATGATGAACTCGTTTCTGTCATTCTTCTCCTGGTTTTTCCCAGTCCGGGATTTGCTAATCTGGACTAAGTTTGAATCGTTGGTGCGCTAACTTTTTCAATGTTTTGAGTGATAAAATTTAAAATAGAATCGCGGACCTCTGCTTTGTCGAAATCCAGTGATAATATATGATAACTTTTATTAAATGTCTTTTTCATTTTTACAGGCGTGGTCAATGCCTCCATAATTTTATCCGCATTTTCGACATCTACCACATGGTCGTTTTCTCCATGCAACACCAAAACCGGGCAATTAATTGTATGAATAACTTTCCGCATGATTTTTAGAAATTTGAACACTTCGTGAGAAACAATTGTGGGGTACAAATTGTATGAATTCATATTTTTCAGGGCGCTTTTATCATTAATATCCGGCCCGTCATCTTTATATTGGTATTTCACAAAGGGATAAAATAGCCAGGCGAACGTGCGTGTCCAAATGCTCACACAAAACGGAGCCGCCATCGTAACAATGCCGTTCACTCGATATTTTGACGCTAAATAGATAGAAATAGCCCCACCAAGGGAAAGTCCCGCGATAATTATTGAATCACAAGTTTTTTGCAATTGCCGTAATGCACCTTCCGCGTCGGCAAGCCAGTCTTTATAAGTGCAACCAATAAGGTCGTCCGGCTGGCCTCCGTGGCCGCATAGTTTGGGTACCGCAACAGTAAATCCCCGTCTTTTAAATTCTTCTGCCAGCCATGCCATCGAGTTCGGAGAACCAGTGAATCCGTGAATAAGGAGAATGCCAGTTTTCATTTTCAATCGTGCCTTTTTCTCAAAGTTGTACGCTGAGTGTGTTGATTAAAATACGGTTTCTTCCAAGCTTTTGCAACAACTCCTTTATGATATTTTTGAGCTTATATTGTGCTGCCGTGCTTTAAATAACCCCATTAGATGTCGTTCAATAAAATGTGCGAGTCAATGGAAATGATTATCCTGGAAATAAAACTTCCGGGCCGTGTATTTGCTTCTTTTATTTTTCGGCAAATTTTAATCAGATTAATTCATCATTGGAAAAATTATCGGCATTGCAATCCGACCTATCCATGCATTGACACTGCACTTTTTTATAAACAACTAATTCTTGAACCTAAAATATCCCGCAAGCAATTTTTTTCAAATAAAAGTAATTTTTCTCTTTTCGCAAAAAAATCTTGCATTTGTGTTCAATTGGAGTATATTTACACTAAAGTGGAGTAAAGTAGTCTCTAAATGTATGAAAGTGGAGTGAAGTGGCAGCTGCAAATTCAAAAGGCCGTGAACGGATTCAAAGTTTCACTGGCAAGTTCGATTTTACGCTCGATTCCAAGGGCAGGGTAAATATTCCCGCACGGATTCGGGAGATAATTGAGCTCAAGGAATTGAATGCACTTGCTCTCCGCATTATCGAAAAAGAATCATGCTTTTTTATTCGAGCCTATCCCATCGATTATTATAATCAAAATATGCTCGGAAAAATGGATGAATGGGACGGTGAAGATCCACTGCAAATGCTGACAATGCTTGAAATTACTGCGCCGACTAATCAAGTGAGTATCGATGCACAGGGCCGGTTGAATATCCCGGATGAAATGCTGAAAGAGGCAGAAATCAGTAAAAATGTGCGATTTGTCGGCATGAATAATTTTTTTGATATCTGGAATCCTGCAGTATTTGACACATTTTTAAAGCGAATGACCGCTCGGGCAAAAAATCAACAACAGAGCGGTGCTGAAAATGGAGGAAGCAGTTGACAGGTTAACTCGGCGAGACACCGAAAAGAATCTCATCTTAAAATTCCCACCCGGCTGTTAATCGCAGTCGTGAAATACAGGCATGCCGGAACAGGTGTGTCCCAAGGAAGGGTTGACAAATTGCAAGATCAACGCGAGAAAGCCAGCTCCGATTACCATGATCCGGTTATGGTAGCAGAGGTGATGCAGTATCTGGTTGGCGATCTCAATGGCACTTACATCGATGCAACGCTTGGCGGAGCCGGACATACATCAGTTTTATTGAATCAACTTAGTGAAGAGGCCGTTGTGATCGGCCTCGACAGAGACGCTGACGCGCATCGCGCTGCTGCGAAAAGAATTGGCAATGATAGCCGGTTCATCGCGGTGCACGGTGCATTTTCTGAAATAGCCAGTTTTGCTGACGAGCATTCAATTCGTGGTTGTGATGGGATCTTGGCAGATTTGGGCGTTTCATCTTATCAGCTCGACACTGCCGAACGTGGATTTAGCTTTATGAAAGAAGGACCACTTGACCTGCGGATGAACAGGGATGGCGGTCAAACTGTGGCTGAGTTATTGTCGGGAGTTGATGAAAAGGACCTGGCAGATATCATTTATAAATTCGGCGAAGAAAGAAAGTCGCGGCATATCGCCAGAGTAATCGTCCGGGAGAGAAAAATTAATCCGATTCATATGACACAAGATCTTGTTCGCCTACTCGATGCCCATTTGCCAGCGAAAAACCGGATTAAATCCATCGCCCGCGTTTTTCAGGCTTTACGCATTTATGTAAATGATGAACTTGGTCAGCTCGAAACATTTCTGCGAACGTCATTTGACCTTCTGAATAGTGGTGGGCGTCTGGTTGTTCTCACATATCATTCGCTCGAAGACCGGCTGACGAAACAATTCATCGCAGAAAAAACACGCGGTTGTATTTGCCCAAAGGAGATCCCCGTGTGTGTGTGTGGGCACGAACCTGAAGGTAAATCTTTAATCCGGAAAGTAATAACAGCACAATCCGATGAAGTGCAGCGCAATCCGCGGGCACGCAGCGCAAAATTGAGAGCCATTGAAAAAATTTAGACTTGAAAATGTCGGCACAACACAAGCTGCGGAGCCCCCGGAAAATGGCTAACGCGGTTAAAAAGAAACAAAAAAGCCCGGATATTGGGCCATCCCATTATGGGTTACTCTGGTTGCCGGTCGTTTTGGTTTTTATCCTGCTCTCCTGTTTGTCTGTTTTTTACATCTGGGAGCGGATTCGATTTCGTGAGATTACCAAAGAAATTGTAGCATTGCAGCGCGTCCAGAAAATTTTAATTGATGACATCTCCCGGTTGCGCGCTCAATCGGAAGAGTTGAGCAGCTACCGTCGCATATACAAAATTGCCAAAGAAAAATTCGGTTTTATTGAGTTAAAACCAACAATCATCGTTCGCCCTGAAAAATAGAGAGCCCATTAAAACAAAAAAAATGGCCTTATTAAATTCAAAATTTCGTAACGATAAAAAGAACGGCTCAATAGAACCGAGATTGTTGGCGACCGCATTTATGTTGTTCACTTTCGCGGGGATTATTGCGCTGCGTTTGCTTTACGTGCAGGGCATTCAGAATAGCAAATACAGCTCAGACGCGTTAAATCAATATTTGATAAAAATTCCAAAAGACGGCCAACGCGGATTGATTTACGACCGTCGTATGCAAAACCTCGTTTTAAATGAAGCCTGTGTTTCAATCGGCTTGGATAAAAGTCGAATGAACGATACACCGCGCGTGTACGCCCGAAAATTATCCCGTTTACTCAGCCGCTCCGAAACGTGGATTCGCCGCAGAATTCAGAAAGTTTCAGGCGACTTTGTCTGGTTGGAGCGTCGTGTCGACACCGAAATTGGCTCGAAAATCGCCACGCTGAAATTACAGGGAATTCGTATCGAAAAAGATACGCGGCGCAATTATCCCCACCAGGAAGTCGCCAGCCACATTCTTGGATTTACCGACACAGACAATCGCGGGATTGAAGGCGTTGAATATTATTATAATGATATTTTTACCGGGCAGGATGGCTGGAATTTAATTCAACGGGATGGACGCGGACGAGCCGTGCCGGAGCATGTCATTCAAGCCAACGATCCGGTTGATGGCAAGTCCGTCGTCTTGAGTATCGATTTAATTTTTCAAACGATTGCCACCGAAGAGTTGCGTGTTGCCTCGCGAAAATTTAATGCACACAGCGGATCGGTTATCATTCTTGAGCCCAACACCGGGCATGTTCTCGCGATGGCCAACGAGCCGGGATACAACCCAAATTTTCCGCGACAGTACTCGATAGCCTCCAGGCGGAACCGGGCGATTACCGACGCATTCGAGCCGGGCTCAACTTTTAAAATTGTCCCTTTTGCAGCGATGCTCGAATCCAGTAAAATTAATATGTCCGAAGCAGTTTTTTGTGAGAATGGCCGGTTCAAATTCAACGGACGAACGATCAGGGATTCGAAATCCCACGGGTGGCTGCTGCCGATGGATGTTTTAGGTGTTTCATCGAATATTGGCACGGTAAAATTAACCAAAGCTCTGGGCAGTGATGCGCTTTATAATATGGGAAAAAAATTTGGTTTTGGTAAAAGAACCGGGATTCAACTTTCGGGTGAGTCCAGTGGCTTTTTTAAAGATATCCCGCGCTGGTCATCTTTTAGCCAGGCTTCGCTTTCCATCGGGCAGGAAACCTCGGTTAATTCGTTGCAATTAGCCTTGGCTTATGCGGCAATTGCCAATGGAGGCAATTTATTGCAACCGCGTATCGTTCGTGGATTATTATCGGAAAACGGGTCGATTGAAAAAATCAAATCCAGCAGGGAACATGCCATTCCGCAACGAATTTTAAGTCCGGAAACCGCTGCCGAGCTCAAGCGCTATTTAGTGCGCGTGGTTGAGAAAGGCACTGGTAAAGCGGCGCGCTTGACCAATATAAAAGTAGCCGGAAAAACGGGTACAGCTCAGGTTCCGCGTCCCGATGGCAATGGGTATTCGAATTCCGAGTTTATGGCATCCTTTGTCGGTTTTTTTCCAGCTGATAAGCCGGAATATCTGATTCATGTTGTGCTGAACACGGACAGAGAAAATCAATGGGGTAGCCAGTCGGCTGCACCAACTTTTAAAAGAATTGCTGAGCGGATCGCGGTCAATTTAAATAATCCGGGAGCTCTTTTAACCCAATCCGCTTCACCAAAAGATAAAAATGTTTCTTCGCAGCACTTGGTGCAAATTATAGTGCCGGATGTGCGCAGCCGGCGATTTGAAATAGCAGAAGCCTCGCTACAGGATTTGGGATTACAGACAGTTTTTGAGGGTGAAGGCGAATTTGTAAAAAATCAATTTCCAGTTTCCGGAACAAAACTGAGCCCCGGTGATGAGGTCAAACTCGAACGTTTTAGTTCAAAACCATCCGATGGATTTAATAAAATGCCCAAATTAGTCGGCCTTTCGTTGCGGGAAGCTTTGAATAAAATGGCGATTGCCAATCTTGAACCTATGGTTTATGGAAATGGAAAAGTTGTGCGCCAGAAACCGGCCTCGGGCAGTGCTGTCAAAACTGGAATCCGCTGTGTCATCGAATGCGAGTCGCCAAGTGTCGATATCCCGTATTTGTCGGAGGTGAATTAAATGCCCGGCATGAATTGGACAATTAGCCAATTGCGTTTGGCCTGGAATTACGAAAGCGAATTTTTAGATGGAAAAAATGTGGGGGAGCAGCCCTTAGCCGGTGTTGCCATCGATTCACGCACCGTGCGTTCCGGTGAATTATTTGTGGCTATTTCAGGTGATACTTTTGATGGGCATGCCTTTGTTGCGACCGCACTTGAAAATGGCGCTTTAGCAGCCGTCGTCTCGCAGAAGTGGGCCCAAGCCAATAAAAAAAATGATGGAAATTATATCGTAGTTAAGGATACCCTGGTTGCATTACAGAAAATGGCATCGGCTTATCGTAAAAAAGTCAACCCTTTCGTGCTTGGGCTCACCGGCACCAACGGAAAAACGACAACAAAAGAAATGCTGGCAAATGTTATTTCAACTGAAAAAATAACCCACAAAACGGCTGGAAATTTAAACAATCACATTGGCGTGCCCCTGACTTTATTGGCCATGCGCGAGCCAGTTGAGGTTGCAATAATTGAAATGGGTATGAATCACGCTCGAGAAATCACCTTGCTTTGTGAAATCGCACAACCCAATGCTGCTATGATAACCAACATCGGACGCGGGCATACGGAATTCTTTGGGAGTTTGGAAGGAGTGAAAAAAGCAAAACAGGAGATATTCGATTATATTGCACCTCGGGGCACCGCCTGTGTGAATATCGACGATGAAAATGTTGTAAATGCAGCCAGGGATGCGGGTGTTCAGGCCATGCGAACTTTTGGATTTTCACCGCGTGCGGCAGTTAATGGAACAGAACTGCATATCGAAAAGAATGGCTGTGCGAGCTTTCGCTGGCAGGATGAAAAGATAACTTTGTCTGTGCCCGGAATTCACAATGGGCAAAACGCACTTGCGGCTATATGTGCGGGAAACATGCTTGGAATATCAAAAGAAAATATTATAAAAGGTGTGCAGCAGGATATCGGTGTCAGCGGTAGAATGCGGATCTTAAAGATTGGTGGCCGGACAATTATCGATGATTCTTACAACGCCAATCCGGAATCTATGTTGGCAGCCATCGCTACGCTCGTTTCTTCGCGGGAGCAGGGGCGGATTTTCGCGGCGCTTGGCGACATGCTCGAGCTTGGAAAATTGTCGGAAGAAAATCACGTGATGGTGCTGCAAAACGCCTTGAAAAATAAAATTGACCATGTGATGATATTTGGCCCGGAAATGAAAAAAGCCGTAACCATGTTGGCGAATAAATCACTTCGGCATTTCAGCAACAAAAAAAGCATGGCTGGAGAGATTTTTCGGATGAGCCGTCCCGGTGATTTTTTGCTCGTTAAAGGCTCCCGCGGCATGCAGATGGAAGATGTAATAGCTGAGTTCGAAAAATTAGCATCATCAAATAAAAGTGATAGTTAAACGAGGCGGTCGATTATGTTTTATTATCTTTTTTATCCTCTCCGGGATTACATATCCGGACTAAATATTTTCCAGTATATCACATTTCGCGCTGCATCGGCTGCCATCACAGCACTGTTAATCAGTTTTATTTTGGGCCCAATTATCATCCGCCTGCTAAAAAAATACCAGATCGGCGAAGAAATCCGCGAGGAGGGGCCGGAGCATCACAAAGTTAAGAGTGGCACACCGACTATGGGTGGAATTATCATTCTTATCGCCGTTGTTGTGCCGACACTATTGTGGGCTAAAGTATTAAACACCTACGTCCTGCTGATATTGCTCGCGACAATTTGGATGGGCATCGTCGGATTCGTGGATGATTACTTGAAAGTTGTAAAAAAGCTGCCTAAAGGCCTAATCGGTCGTTATAAAATCGCCGGTCAGGTTACGCTGGGATTGATTGTTGGAGTTTCAATATTATTTGCGGATGATTTTTCTGAATTTGCAACCTACACCCAAATGCCATTTTTCAAGGATTTGAAGTTTGATTTTTCCTATTTCTATATCCCGATGGTGATTTTCATAATTACGGCAACCTCCAATTCGGTGAATTTAACCGATGGAATTGACGGATTAGCCATTGGGCTGGTCGGCATTTGCGCTCTGGGCTTGGCTGTCATCGCCTACATGACAGGCCACGTGAATTTTAGTGACTATTTAAATATTCTCTACATGCCTGGCGCCGGGGAATTGACAATTTATTGCGCCGCGCTCGTTGGTGCCTCGCTGGGATTTTTGTGGTTTAATGCATATCCGGCCTCTGTTTTTATGGGTGATACCGGCTCACTGGCCCTGGGTGGAGCGATTGGAACGCTCGCTATCCTCTTGAAAAAGGAATTGTTTCTTATTGTGATGGGCGGTGTTTTCGCGGCTGAAACACTGTCAGTAATTCTGCAGGTGTGGAGTTTTAAACGACGGGGGAAAAGAATTTTCAAAATGGCGCCGGTACATCACCATTTTGAGCTCAAAGGATGGCATGAATCAAAAGTCGTCATCCGTTTTTGGATTATTGGAATTCTGTTCGCCTTGCTTAGCCTAACGATGTTTAAAATTCGATAAAAATATGCGTATTAAAACACCCAAAATTGATTACAGCCTCTTGCTCAGCATCACCGTATTATTGGTGATTAGCCTGACATTTATTTACACGGCGAGTTCGACCAAAGCCATGGAAGCCTTTGGCGACGATACATTTTTTCTTCAGCGCCAAATGCTGCGCATTCTATTTGGGTTTGGCGTCCTGTTGGTGATTATGCGTATCGATTATCATAAATTGCTCGATTTTTCACCAATTATTTTTTGGGTCTCGCTGACTTTATTAATCGTGCTCCTCGTAGCCCCGGAAGAGTGGACGGTGCGAGGGACGCGGCGATGGCTGAATATCAGTGGTTTTCGATTCCAGCCTTCTGAAATAGCCAAATTTGCGCTGATTTTAATGTACGCCCGTGTTTTATCGCTCCCGGACGTGGATATGCGGCGATTTGTTGACAGTGTTCTCCCGCAATTATTGCTGACAGGCGTCGTCTGTAGCTTGATAATTTTGGAACCGGACATGGGAACAACGTTAATGGTTTTTATGATTTGCATTTTTATGCTTTTTGTGGCAGGTGCTAAATTATGGCATCTTGCCACCGTCATTGCCGTTGGGTTGTTGGGCGCGGCAGTAACCTTGGCTTTCGTGCCCTATCAACGCACCCGATTGCTGGATTTCTGGCATTCATACACCGGTAAAGGCGAAATTGGCTGGCAGATAAAACAAAGCTTAATCAGCCTTGGGAATGGTGGCATAACTGGAATTGGTCTTGGGGGCAGCCGCCAAAAAATGCACTGGTTGCCAGATCCATTCACCGATTTTATTGGCAGCATCATCGGCGAAGAGCTGGGATTGCTGGGAACTTTATTTTTGCTCTTTCTTTTTATCGTCATAATATTTCGTGGATTTCGAATTGCTCTCGCCGCTCCGGACAGAGAAGGCCAATTATTAGCTGCAGGAATCACAATTGCTATTTCGCTTTATGCATTTATGAATATCGCCGTGATCACCCATCTCGCACCCACAACAGGAATTCCAATTCCATTTGTTTCATACGGTGGCAGTTCGCTCGTAATGAATCTGTTTGGCGTCGGAATTTTGATGAATATAAATCACCACGGCAGTAGCAAACGTCGTTCGCCCGCTCGGGGAATCAAAAATAGTCGCAGTATATCGAAGAAGGTGCTTTATGGGCTCTAAATTTCGAATTGCGATTGCTGGAGGTGGCACTGGTGGCCATCTCTACCCCGGACTGGCAATTGCCGATTATTTCAAGCACAATTTCCCGGGCTCGGAAATAATATTTATGGGTACGGCGAAAGGAATTGAAAATAAAATTGTGCCGGCACAAGGCTACAAATTGTACCTGTTGCCGGTGCGCGGCTTGTTGCGAAAAATCAGTTTGCAGAATTTCTTGTTTCCATTTCGATTGCTTTTGAGCGTCTGCCAAGCATGGGTTTTGTTGCGGCGATTCCAACCACAAATTGTAATTGGAACAGGTGGTTACGTTGCAGGGCCGCCACTGCTCGCAGCCCGGTTGTTGAAAATCCCCACAGCGATTCAGGAGCAAAACAGTTTTCCGGGACTGGTCAATCGCAAATTAGGGAATAAAGTTGATCTCGTTTGTGCTGCATTTAGTGATTCGGAAAAATATTTCTCCGGGCAGAAGAATTTTTATTTAACCGGAAATCCGGTTCGTCTGCAACAGGGTGAGATAGATAAAAAAAACGCGCTAAAAAATTTCGATCTGCAACCGGATAAAAAAAACGTGCTGATTTTTGGCGGGAGCCAGGGCGCAAACCGAATAAATGAAGTTGTGGCAGAAATTCTTCCTGAATTAGCGAAAAATGATGATGTGCAGATAATTTGGATAGTGGGCCCTGTTTCCGAAGTAAAATGGAAGCATCTGGAGAATAAATATCCCGAGAACGTACGCGTGCTTGGCTATGTTGAAAATATGGCATTGGCATATTCAATTGCGGATGTTGCGATTTGTCGCGCCGGTGCAATGACGATTTCGGAAATAACTTTGTTCGGCATTCCGGCTATTTTTATCCCGTTTCCATACGCGACAGCAGACCATCAAACTAAAAATGCACAAAGTGTCGTGCAAACAGGCGCTGCTTTACTGATTGATGAAAAAAATCTCAACGAAGAAAAGCTAACAGGGGCGTTGATGCAATTATTATCAGACTCGACTTTGATGGCAAAAATGAAAAAAGCGACATCCGCACTGGCAAAACCGGATGCAACAAAAAATATAGTTAACCACTGTGTTGCGCTGATAGAAAAATCAATGCATTAAATTTTATCTGAAATTGGATTAAAAAAGTAAATGAAACTTACAGGAAAGTACATTTTTATCTCCACAAGTTTGATTTTGATTTTCCTCAATTTGAGTGTGTGGATTCAGGATAATCATGCGTTTTCTGTAAAAAAAGTGTTGATAAGCGGCACTTCACTGCTGGATGCGGAAGATATTATTAAAGCGGCGGACATCGATCCGGCATCGCATATTCTTGAAGCGGACGTGAAATCAGTGACCCGTAAGTTGGAAATCTTACCGCAGATTAAAAATGTCCGCGTATCACGAATTTTTCCATCGAGTATTCGCATTCAGGTGGAAGAGCGCAACCCGGTAGCTCTAATAATCGATAATGGCATTTGGGGTGTGGATGCGGAAGGCATGTTGCTACCCCGATTCCGCTCGCGACATGGTCTGGACTATCCGGTAATCGTCAGCGAGAATTTGCAGCGGCACAATCCGGGTGAGCGAATTGACAACGCGAGAGTGCTGCAATTGGTTTCATTTCTCGGAATTTTAAAAGAGTCAAATGCTTCGGTTTATTCGCTCATTTCAGAGCTGAGCTGGAATGAAATTGAGGGATTGCGAATATTGACCGTACGACGTAATGTGCCTGTTCTTTTTGGGCAATCCAGTCATTTGGAAAAATGCAAAAAACTGGCAACCGCATGGCAATATTTAAGCGTAAAAAACCGGTTGGATTCGATAAAATATCTTGATTTGCGTTTTCAAAATCAAATAATCATCAAAAAACGTGCAGTTTGATTTTTTAAAAGTTGATAAAATAACCCTTTAAATATTGATGCCTGACAGGAGATGGGCTATGCCTAACGAATACATTTGTGCTTTGGATATCGGAACAACTAAAATTTGTGTTCTTATCGCTGAAGTAGACGAAAACAATGAATTAAAAATAATTGGCGTGGGTACGGCTCCCTCAGAGGGATTACGCCGGGGTGTCGTCATCAATCTCGAAAAAACCATCCACGCTATCAAAAAAGCGCGCCTTGAAGCCGAACGCATGGCCAATGTTGAGGTCCGGGCTGTCTACGCAGGTATCGCTGGCGATCACATTCGCAGCTTGAACGGTCGCGGTGTTGTGGCAGTGTCCGGCGACCATAATACTATTTCTGTTGATGATAAACGGCGTGTCATCGAAGCCGCGAAAGCTGTGGCTCTGCCATTTGACCGGGAAATCATTCATATCATCCCGCAAGAATTTATCGTTGACGATCAGCGCGGAATTGATGATCCAGTCGGCATGTCCGGAATGCGTCTGGAGGCGGAAGTGCACATCGTTACTTGTGCTGTAACTGCGGCGCAAAATATCTGGCGCAGCATCGAAGGCGCGGGAATGACGGTTATGGATCTGGTGCTTGAGCCATTGGCGAGCAGCTATTCCGTGCTCACCGAAGACGAAAAAAGCCTCGGCGTTGTCGTTCTCGATCTGGGTGGCGGAACGACTGATATCGCCCTGTTCTGCGAAAAGGCCATTCGGCACACGGCAATCGTCAGTTTGGGTGGTCGAAATGTGACCAACGATCTGGCTCACGGATTGCGTACGCCGGTTGAAAACGCCGAGAAAATTAAAGTGGCCCATGGTGCGGCAATTTTAACAGATAGCGATAAAGACGCATTTGTTGAAGTTCCCGGCATTGGTGGCCGCGCCGCGCAACGTGTCCCCAAAAGCATGTTGGTCGATATAATTCAGCCGCGCATGGAAGAAATATTGACACTTGCTGCCCGCGAATTAAATAAGTCTGATTATATAAAAATGATGACGACGGGCGCCGTACTGACCGGTGGTGGATCGATGATTCCCGGCACGGTCGAGTTGGCCGAGGAGATTTTTCAAATGCCGATAAAATTGGGAATTCCACAGGGAATTCAAAGTGTCAGCGAAGAGGTGAACAAACCGATTCATGCCACGGGAGTTGGACTATTATTGTATGGGCATCAAAATGATACGCTCATCGATGGTCCTTTTGAAAGCGAAGCCCATGTTTTTGAAAAGATTGTTGAACGAATGAAACGCTGGTTTGGCGGCGGTTCACATTAAAAAGTAGAAAAAAACGCATCACGTAACATATCATTTAAGGAGTCAGCCATGAATTTACGTTTTAACTTTGATGAAAGTGCAACACCTGCAGCCAAGATGAAAGTCGTTGGTGTAGGCGGTGGCGGCTGCAATGCTGTCAACCGGATGATTGAATCCAATTTGAGTGGTGTTGAGTTTGTCAGCATCAACACCGATTTGCAAGCATTGGAAATTGCAAAATCCAATTGCCGCATCCAGATTGGTAAAAATTTAACCCGCGGGCTTGGCGCCGGAGCAATCCCGGATGTTGGCCGGGAAGCCATCGAAGAAGATCGCGACGCTGTAATCGAAGCGCTGGACGGCAGTGATTTGGTATTTATAACCGCTGGAATGGGTGGCGGAACCGGAACAGGAGCGGCCCCCGTCGTTGCTGAAATTGCCAAGGAAAGTGGCGCACTCACCGTTGGAATAATCACCAAACCATTTATTTTTGAAGGGCCAAAGCGCATCAAACGTGCTGAAGAAGGCCTGGCTGCGTTTAAGGAACGCGTTGATACATTAATCGTTATTCCCAATCAACGTTTGCTCTCCGTCGTTCCTAAAGGAACACCCCTTCGTGCAGCATTTCAAACAGCCGACGAAGTTCTATTACACGCAACCAAAGGTATTTCTGATTTGATCAGTGTCGCCGGTCTCATCAACCTCGATTTCGCTGATGTAAAAACAGTCATGCGAGAGATGGGTGACGCATTAATGGGTAGTGCCGTTGCTTCCGGTGAATTGCGCGCTGTCGAAGCGGCTGAAGCTGCTATTCGCAGCCCGTTATTGGATGATGTCTCCATTGCCGGCGCTCAGGGCGTGCTCGTCAATATTACGGGTGGCGATTCGATGTCCCTGCACGAAGTCAATGACGCAACTTCAGTTATTTCTGAGGCTGCAGGCGAGGAGGCCAATCTTATATTTGGCGCTGTAATCGATCCACAAATGGATGAAGAAATTCGTGTAACCGTTATCGCTACTGGATTTAATAATCATGAATTGACAAAAATTGAATCGAATGGAGCTGGTACACGACGCATGCGTTTGATCGCCAATGATTTGAAAGAACTGGAATTGCCGACGTACCGTCGACGGGAACAAAATGGCCACGGGGCAGTCGGTTCAGAAATCGAACAAAGCTTGTACAACGATGAAGACCTTGAATCACCGGCCTATCTACGAAAACGCATGACGAATTAATTCGATCAGATATCCTGCTTTTTTTAGCCAAGATTATATTGGCGCGTGGTTTAAGATTCAGGTTTATTTTATATGCTGACTCAATGAAGGCCGGCAACTGTGCATGTTGTCGGCCTTTTTTTTATGCGGTCTCTAATTTTTGATTTTGAGCCTGAATATGGATTCAGCTCTTTGTTTTTCTCGTCACTTTTTCATAAAAATTTTGCCTCAGCCCTTGCGTGGTTTTCCCCATTGCTTTTTCATGCCTATCTATCGGTACTGTCCTTCTTTCCTTTTTTTATCATTTTCATATTTAAATTCTGCACAGTTCTGCCTTGAGGGTAATTTAATTAAAAAAGTAAAATAAAATTCATTCCGGTTTTTCTAATCAGGCTATTGATTTCAGGAGCTTTAACACGACTGAATAGAAATTAGCGAAAATCTTGCATGAGTTTTGTTTTTTACTTGGTTGGAATTCCTATCTAATTGATTGCTGATTCACAGGTTTAACTACGAGGAAATAATGCCGCAAGTATCAAATTTTGAATCGTTTGTCGATTTCAAAAAAGCGGGCGAAGGAGCTGGCTCCGGCCGCGACGAAGCCTTACGGCGGTATCAAACTCAGTTTTCGATAGATAACATGGGGCAGATTAGTGTTAATGGCGCCATTCTCAGGCAAGTCGTCGACCAAAAATCGATTCGACGATTGAAGTTTGCAGGTAAATATTTAATCTCGCCTGCGTTCCTGGTCAGTAGCCTTGGCGTAATGCTGTTTTTCCCGGACACACTAATCCGTAAAGTAATGGCCCCGTTTGCAAATCTCCGCTTGTGGGAAAAAGCCGGGAAGCGGTTATTCGATATATTTGGTGCGATACTGGGTTTTATTGCTCTTTCGATCTTTTTTATAATGATCCCTTTTTTGATTTTGTTTGACAGTCGCGGACCCATTATTTACAAACAAAAACGTATTGGCCTGAATCATCGTTTTGGTGACCGGCGCCGTGTGAATTTGAGTGTAAAGCATGATCGGCGGCAAGGGCAACGAAGGGACAAAGATTTGTATGGCCGTCCCTTCTGGGTTTTTAAATTTCGTACGATGAAAAGAGACGCTGAAAAACAAAGTGGAGCCACATGGGCACAAGAAAATGATCCACGAATTACAGCATTCGGTCGCGTGCTGCGATTTACTCACATCGATGAAATTCCGCAGTTCTTTAATGTATTGTGTGGTGAAATGTCTCTGGTTGGCCCACGCCCGGAGCGTCCTGAATTGATGCCGGAAATTGTTGAAAAGGTGCCTGACTTCCCACACAGATTGCAGGTTAAACCAGGTATGACAGGTCCGGCACAGATTGTTTGTGGGTACGATACAACTATTGAAGCAGTAAAAGAAAAATTACACTATGATTTAATATATGTCCGGAATACAGGCTTGAAGGAAGATATACTTCTGTTATTCCAGACATTTTGGGTTATTATTCGAGGCAAGGAAGTCCTTGATTCGTAGAACCACCAGGTATGGAGGTCTTTTAATAATGATGTTATTCAGATGGGCTGCCTTAGCCTTCGCAGCAGTTTTTCTCGTCGTTTCTCAGCCATTAACCGCCCAGAAACGGCCCGATGGGAATGTTAAGATTATTTCCAATCCCAACGAATCGGTTGTCACTTTGAAGGGTGAATATCGGTTGACCGGGCAAACACCTTATGTCGCTGTTCACAGTTTAAAGGGGTTCTATAAACTTGAGGCGCGTAAAGTTGGCTATGAAAATTTTACTTCTTCCTACTTTTTTAAGCCAAATGTACGCAAAAAATTAGCCATTCGCTTAACTCGCAAATCGCGCCCACGCTCATTTTTTCGATCCATGCTCATGCCTGGATGGGGACAGGCTTACACTGATCAGAAGTGGAAAGGATTGTTTTTCGCAGGTTTGCAGTTGGGAGCCGCCGGTTATTTCGTCTTTACACATCAGGAATACCAGGACGCGAAAGATGCCTATGACAAAGCGTTTGATACTTTCGCCACATCGGGCGCACAGGATGCTAAAATTTATCAGGATGTTGAAGATAAGTACAGCATTTTGACCCAAAAATTTGATGATCGGGAAAGAGCACTAATTCTGAACCTGAGCGTTTATATGTACAATCTTTTCGATACCCTCTTTTTCTACCCGAAATATCATTATCCAAAACTACGTGCTTCTGTCGAATTAAACCAGAACGGAACTCAACCGGCTTTGGCTTTTGGAGTTCGTGCTAATTTCTAAGTACGGTATTAACGGATTTTAAAGAGTAAGTTATATACTTTTACGGAGTTCATGAAAATGAAGAAACGAATTGAATGGATTCAATATGTTTTTACTGGCGGATTATTGATGATGCTATTACTCACATCTGCCTGTGTAAAAAAACCAACAGGACCCGATGAGTCACTCCAGGGAGGAAACGCATTTCCTGGAAAACCTTTTGATATTCATATTTCTATTGGCGATGGTCTCGTCCGGCTTGACTGGACGGTAAATGAGCGTGCTACAATTGACAGGTTCATCATAACACGCCGCAACGTGACAGAAACGCAGAGCGTTGAATTCACAAGTACGGATACGGTATTTGTGAATCAGAATCTTGTCAACGGCCAAGAATATGTCTATTCAATTAAAGCGATTAAAATTATTGACGGAAAAGAATTTGCCGGCTTGCCTTCAGATAATATATCTGCCAAACCCAATGTTTACGCCGTACTGTTGGAAGATGGCTCAGAATTTACGCCGAATCGCTCAGTGACAATCGGTGTTACGGCACCGTCTACGACGAGTATTGTTGAACTCAGCAATAGCCCGGATTTTGCCAATTCATCATCCATCCAGTTTTCCGCCAATGTTCAATGGGCGCTCTCGCCTGGTGACGGACACAAAGGTGTTTGGGCTCGTTTTCAGGATAAGGATGGTCAAACTACCAATGCTGCCGTTTCCGATAGTATATTTCTCGATACGCGTGCATCGATTTTTACAGTTGAAGAAAACACCAACGGCCAAACGAAGGTAGCGGCAGATAGCATTTATTTCTCAATGTATACAGGTGAACCATTTGGCCGGCGCGCATCAATTGAAATTGAAGATGGCCCGCGTGATGTGCAATTAAATGATCTTGGAACCGGGTACTACGACGCATGGTATGTCATCCCAAAAGATGCGGATGTATTTCAGGCAAAAATTACGGCATATTTTACCGACAGAGCCGGCAATGTGGCTACACCAATTTTTGCCGAATCTCGTGTGACGATCTTGCGCGCACCCGCCGCTGTCACTTTATTTAAGCCGGTTATTGCCGGCGATGGCCGGACATCTTTGAAGCTCTCATGGAGCCTGACTGAAGATGAGCATGACTTCCAAACATACGAAGTTTATCGGGCGCTTCTTGGAAGTAATGAGTTTGCACTGGTCTCGATTATTGCACAATCAACTGAAACCTCATTTACCGACACAAATTTAACTCCCAATACGACTTATGTTTATCAAGTTGTAGTGCGGGATAAATCAGGTTTGACTGGTGAGAGCAATGAAGAATCGCAGACGACACGCCCCGACGAAATTGCTAATCCGGTAATTCTGTACGAGCCATTGTTTTTTGAGAATGATGAAGTTGATAAAATAGATCTGACTTGGACACAAAGTGCGGAAGATAATTTTAACAGTTACCATATCTACCGCGATACAAGCCCAAATGTAACAACGAATTCGAAGCTGGTCAGTATCATTTCTCTGGTTGATAACACGACATATTCCGACACCCATTTTAAAGAAAATCAAACTTATTACTACAGTGTGTTTGTTTATGATGACGGTGGTCAAGTTGCTTCAATAAGTAATGAAGTTTCGGTGACGGTGCCTAATACAATCCCGGATCCAATTTATGTGGCACAACCGATAATAGTTGACACGACTGGTTTTCAGTTATCCTGGTCGCAGAGCCTCGATCCTGATTTTGCCAATTACCGCATATTTCGCTCACGCGGAAACACGGTTATTATTACCAATGAACCGATTGCAATCCTTAGCGGTGACAGACTGAAGACGACTTATGAAGATAGAAACTTAACAAATGGTATAACCTACAGTTACAGAGTTTTTGTATATGATACAAATGGCGATTTTGCAGGAAGCAATACAGTAACCGAGGTGACAGGAGGTACGAATTAACAGTGGAAGATGTATCGAACCTGGACGGACTTCATTTATTTGCAGGGAAGCGGATCATGTTTAAACGAAAGTTATTTAGTTTACTTATTTTTGGAGTGTTGCTGCAGTTTTGCTTTCTGGGCAACGTTTCAGCCCAGGAGTATATGCTCGAACCGAATGATCAGATTTCGATTGCTTTCTGGCAGCAACCCGATTTGAACTCTCAAGTGAAAATCGACGCTGACGGACGCATTGAAATTCCGGTTGCCGGGCGTATTACAGCAGCCGGGCTTACAGCCTCTCAACTTGGCATCAAAATAGTTGAAAAGGTCAGTATTTATAATCGAAACGTCACGCAAGCCTTGGTAACTGTTCTCGAATATGGCAGTAAAAAGATATTTGTCACCGGTGCAGTACAGATGCCGGGACCCTATACTTTTGAGTATATGCCGAATGTTTGGGAAGCCATACTTCAGGCTGGTGGGCCATTGGAATCTGCTAAATTGGGTCAGGTGACCGTTGTCCGGGGTGGTAGTACGAACGGGCAACTTATCTCCGTTGACCTCAAAGCCTATTTCAATACTTCGGATTTGTCGCGATTACCAGAATTACGTCCCGGTGATAATATTAATGTTCCCGGTTCTGTTGGCGGCGCGGCAGGCGCCAATGGAGCAGCCGGGGCTGGAGCTGCCACTGGTGGAGGCAGTTCCGGATTATTCGCCAAAAGCAGCGTTGTTTATATTTATGGACAAGTAGTTGCACCCGGCGCTTATGAATTTGAAGAAGGTGCTGATGTTTTGGAGGCCATCGTTCGTGCAGGCGGCCCACTCCTAACCGTACGCGCTAATGGAAACGGTCCGACTGTTGAGCCAGATATGGAACACGTGAAATTAATCACGACTGGAAGTGAAGGCACAGTGGTCTACGAGATTGATCTTGATAACTACTCCAATGAGGGAGTACCCCATCCGTTGCGACTTAAAGCGGGTGATACAATCTACATCCCCTACAAAGAGTCCTATAAGAAATTTACCATTACCGCTACACTTGGCGCAGCCATAACAGGTTCCGTTTCGATACTTGTTTCCTATTTTCTCCTGGAAAAAGTTCTGAGAACAGATGGTAATTAGGGTTCTAAAATTTCTATTTTTAAATAAAAAGCACATTTTGAAATAACGATTTTAAATTTAGAGCAGGATCAGACATGCAACAAGGCCCATCATTCGATATTCGCACTATAATGCAAATAGTTCAGCGCAGAAAATGGTTTTTAATCGTGCCATTGGTTTTAGCTACATTGGCTTGTATTTTTATAATTCAGATTACAATACCAATCTATCAATCAAAAGCCACCATTCAAATGGGCCGTTTTCTCATGCTCACAGGACAAATGAACCAGCTTGTTCCGGGTGTGACGGCGCAGAATCGGGTGCGCATGCGCGACAACAAAGAAGCTATTTATAAACAGTTATCCAATAAAATCACTATTGGAAAGGTCATCGACCGTGTTGGCATGAAACCAAAGGAGAGCCAGATTGAGAAGGCCGCTGAAATTGTTAAAAAGAATCCGGCATTGTCGCATGAGGATGCATTGCGCTCAATTATGGTCGCGCAGTTAACTCAAAAACTGACTCTGGAATTTGCTCAGCGCAGTGAGTATTTTGAAATTGGCACTAAATCAAATCAGCCAAAGAATGCATTTCTAATCACAAAAACCCTCGCCGATTTGTTTATCGAAGAAAATTTGATGACCGAACTTACCCGGCTAAAGGGTACGGCTGATTTTGCAACAAGTCAAATGGAGACTTATCGATTAAAATTGCAGGATTCTGAAGACGCACTTCGTGCCTACCGGCGTTCGATGGCACAAACATCCAATCAAAATTTGACGGTAAATAGCGAGAATTTGCCACACGTGAACAGTCTCATTCATTCCTATGAAGCTGAGAAATTAAAACGCATTGACGAGCTCAATGACGTCGAATCAAAGCTTGGTGAATTAAACTCTGAAATACATATGTATCAGTCCAATGAAGCGACGCAATTGAAGGCGCAGTTGATTGAAAAAATATCAAAACAGGCAGAACTGCTCATTAGTTTTCCCTGGAATAATGGCGATGTTTTACGCATTGGAACTGAAATTTCCAACCTAAAGGATCGGCTGCGAACTGAAATTCGACGAACTGGTCCGCGTGATTTACAGGGAAAATATGGGCATTCGGTTATTTCACTGGCAATCAAACGGGAAACAGTAGAAACAGAGATGTCTCTACTCAATAAACAAATTAATACTTTAAATCGGTTGATTGATTTATTCAATCGGGCGCGAACAACAGTTCCGGTTCAGGAATTGACCTTAAATAATCTGCAAGCGACCGTCGAAAAAAACCGCCAGCTTTATCAAACATTTGTCGATCAGGCGAACAGCTCGCGAATTCGTGAAGCCATGCAGATGACGGAAATGAAAGTGCGCTACCGTGTTATCGATCCTGCACAAATCCCGGTAGCGCCAATAAATGCAGATAACATGCAGATTATTCTGATCTCGGTTATAGCCGGACTTGGCCTTGGTATTGGTCTGGTTTATTTGTTGGAATTATTGGATAATTCCTACAAGGGAATCGAGGAAATCGAAACGGCTCTTGGGGTTTCAGTCTTGGGAATTGTCCCTAAAATGGATCTGGGCCATTCCAGAAGCAGCAAAAAAACGTTGCCGTTGACAAGCGATTCCATATAATTTAATTTTAATGTGAGTATTAATTTAATAGATAAATTCGCAAACATGTAGATTAAGAGGTAAATGTTTTGAGTGAAGTGAATCGTTTAGTGTATTCGGTCGAAGTAACCGAAGATAAAATCCACATCATTCACCTCAAAGACGTCTTCGATCCATCGACCGTTGAGGAGTTTGAACATGTCCTTGAATATCTTTTTAATAACGATCATTATAAAGTGATTGTGAATCTTGGGCGTGTTGAATTTGTAAGTTCAGCAGGGTGGGGCACGTGTACCAGTGTCCTGAATCAGTGCCGAAATCATGGTGGTGATATCGTTCTTGTTGGCATGCAGCCAGAGGTTTTTGATGTGTTTATGCTTTTAGAGCTCGATACATTTATCGAGGCATTTCCCGGCGTTGAAAATGGCTTAAAACATTTTCGCGCCAAGTCATTTGTAGTTAATCGAGCGAATGAAATTGTGGAAAATGCACGCGAAAAAGGCAAAAAAGTTAAAAACGGCGCCATAACCAGAGAACGATTTCAATTGCCTTCAGATGATGAATTTGAAGAAGAAAATGAATCGCTGGAGGAAGATATTCCGCAGGACAAAGAGGAAGAAAGTGATGCCGAACAACCCGATCAAATGGAAATTTCTGAAAATGAAACCATGGGATTTGATGAACCGGCACCTGATGAGAGTGACGAAGAATTGGCGGAGCAAAATAAGAAAACGGAAGATCAACCAAGTTCCACCAAGGAAAATCAGTCACCTGATGTAGCACGGCATTCCACCATCGCGGAAGAGAAAGAAGAACCTGACGCCAGCGTCGTAGAACCGTCGAAGCGGGCAGTGGCGAATCAAAAAGAGAAAGACGTTGAAGGCAAGAGTTCCCGAGGCAAGTTTTTTGATACAGAATTCTATTTTGGCCGCCCACTTGGTACGCCGGGCCCAAAAACTGAACGGCCGCTCCGGAAACATGGCAATCCTTTGGGTGCGCAAAGTATGCAGCGTTCAAGCCAGTTTGGAACACCGACACGCAATGTACGCGGCGACGCTTTGTTGCAAAATATAATGCGCATAATTGTTGCGAATCCAACTTATGGTCCAAGCGGAATACGACTTGCACTCATTAAAATGGGACATGCTGAAAATACCCTGACCAGGTCGATGATTTTTAAAAAATTAAATGAGATCGACTTGAGCACACGAAATAAACGAATTGAATTTGCGCAATCTCACAGAACATGATGGACAATCCTCGATATTGCAGACTTTCGGACAACGACAATGACAAGTAAACAACATGGAAAGACAACACGTTAAAAATGGGTAAAAAAAATGGGTGATTTTATATTTAACGATGTTATTCGGTCAAATCAAAATAGCGAATATTTTCTGAAAACGGCAAACAGTGAATATGAAAACCGTATCATATCATCGTTTTTTCGCAATGGCGCTTTAATAAATACGCAATTTAAGGAATATGATAAAGCTGTCAAAGGTGAGCAATTATTGCAGCAAACCCGCACTTTTCATGACGAGAAAAAAGCGGAAGTGCAATCCCTGCTTGGTCTCTCTCAAAAAATGCGGGATACGGATCAGGTTGAAACCAAAAATCTTTTAGGGCTGGCATTTTTGCGCCGTGGCATGTTTGAGGAAGCGGTGCAAGAATTTGAAGAAGCCGCTGTTTTAGATAAAGATAACGCTCTTATTTACAATAGCCTGGGACGTGCTTATCTCGGCGTTGACAGAGTTGATGAAGCGACGAAAGTTTTGCGTATGGCGATCAAACTGCGCTCGCAATTTGCCGACGTGCATAATAATCTCGGACTTGCGTACCTGAAAAAAGGGCAGTGCAAACGCGGTGTTGAGTGCTTCGAAAAGGCTGTTGAAATCAATACATATTACGCTGAAGCATTTTATAATTTAGGCCTCGCCTTCGTTTTAAATGCCCATAAGCGAGAAGATTTTAATTTGTCGGTTAATGTTTATGTCAAAGTCATGGAATGCATGGAAAAGGCTATTAAAATCAACCCGGCCTATCGAAATGAAAATTTTGACCGGGCAGAGGCACTTTTGCGCAATAAAGAGTTTGAACAGGCATTTTCAGAATTTGAAAAAGGCAAGCGCTATGTTGCCCCAACAACCGATTTTCCATTTATTCTCGATTTTTATTTGCGCGTTTTACACAATGAAAATAAACTCAAGAGTGGGATGGTTTTACGCCACATCAAGCAGATCGAAAAAAATCTGAAAAAATATCCAAATTATGCTGACCTGTATAACCATTTGGGCGTAGCCTACGTTATATTGAGTAAAATTATCAATAATAAAGCATCGCTGCAATTTGACAAAGCGCTGGAAATCAATCCTGAATTTATCCGGGCAAAACGCAATCAGCGCCTTGCCGAGTACGATCAAAAAGGAATTCAACTCCTTTTTGACGCCATTTTGAAATAGAACTGCGCTGCAACGAACGGAATCATTGCAACGCAGTATTCGCCAGATTAACCTGGCAAATAGACATTAAAACTGATTGGGAAATATTTATGGATTTCGGTGGAAGTATTCTCGATTATTTCAAGGACGAATCACCCGAAGCAACTGAATTTCGCCGGTTGCATTCAAAAATGTTGAACCTGCATGGTGGACAGGAATTCAAAAATGTGCTGATCACCAGTGCAACAATCAGCGAAGGCAAAAGTACCGCGGCTGCGTTGCTTGCCTGCACCGTAGCTCGTTACAGGGATACCAAAACAATAATTGTTGATTGTGATTTACGCCGTCCGCGTGTGCACAGCCTGTTTGGTTTGCCAAAAGACGATGGCGTGGCCGATGTTTTGACAGGCCGGCGCAGCCTTGACGCCTGTTTCAAACCCAGCCCAATTGATAATTTGCAAGTATTAACATCGGGTGGTGTTATTGATAATCCGACAGAATTATTTAATTCACCACGAATGAAAGATTTGTTTTCTGAAATAAAATTCTATTTTGATGCAGTGATTGTTGATACACCACCCATCATTCCAGTGACAGACTCGTTGATTTTGAGCACGGAAATGGATGGAGCAATCATGGTGATCAAGGCCGGGGACACAAAAAAACAGATTGTCAACCGCGCAGTTGAATTAATGCGAAATTCGGGCTTGAATATATTAGGAGTAATTGTTAATAATATGAAAGGCGTTTTGCCTTATTATTATGATCACAAATATTACGGTTATGACTACACTCCCGGCACGACAGAAGAAAAATTTTTCTAACCGTTTTTGTGATGAAGAGAGAGTTGTTTAAATTTACAAAGGAGCATGTCGAATGGCAATGTTTTTAGTGACAGGTGGTGCCGGGTTTATAGGTTCAAATCTTACCCACAAAATTCTTGAAAATGGGGACAGCGTCCGTGTTTTGGATGATTTGAGCACGGGTCGGATTGAGAATCTTGAAAAAACAAAAGGGGATTTTGAATTTATTGAGGGTGATATTTGCAATGAAGAAACTGTAAAAAAAGCCGCCCAAGGCGTTGATTTTATTCTTCATCAAGCCGCGCTTCCCTCGGTACAAAGATCAATCGAAAATCCCGCTGCATCCAATTTTGTCAATGTTGCTGGTACTTTAAATATGCTCATCGCTGCGCGCGACCAAAAAGTCAAACGTTTTGTCATGGCCTCGAGTTCTTCCGTTTATGGAAATACCCCAACGCTCCCGAAAGTCGAAGAAATGCCGACATTGCCGCTTTCACCATATGCTGTTTCAAAATTGGCGGCAGAGCGCTATGCTATGAGTTTTAATATAGTTTACGGCGTGCCGACTGTTGCTTTTCGCTACTTTAATGTCTTCGGACCGCGGCAAGACCCAAAATCGCATTATGCTGCGGTTATTCCACTTTTTATAAATGCCCTGTTACGCGGAGAAGCACCAATCGTTCACGGGGATGGTGAGCAATCGCGTGATTTTACATTTATTGAAAACGTTGTTCACGGCAATTTACTCGCCTGTGAGAGTGATTTGGCCTCAGGAAATGCCATGAATCTGGCTTGCGGCGACCGGCTAACATTAAACAGTCTGATCGAAAAATTAGAGATTATTCTCGACGTAAAAGCCAACGCAAAATACGTCGAAAGCCGCACCGGTGATGTAAAACATTCCCAGGCAGGAATTGAACTGGCCAGAAAACTGCTCAACTACGAACCTCAAGTTAAATTCGATGAGGGATTGCGCCGAACAGTTGCCTATTATAAGAGTATTTTTGAAAGCTCAATCATTACTGCAGTTGCATAATCCATTGTAAATTTTGTCACGGATGACAAGATTAATTCGCGCACGGATGTCATATCTTCTCACTTCACCGCACAGAACGAGCATCAATGAGAGTCCTCAACGCAATAACGGTGGATGTCGAAGACTGGTTTCACGTCTCCCTTTTCCGACATCACATAAGTCATTCAGATTGGGATAAAATGGAGAGTACGGTTACGGATAATACCGTACGAATTCTCAATATATTTTCCCGACATAATGTAAAAGCGACATTTTTTGTACTCGGCTGGGTTGCTGAACGCTATCCTGAACTGGTATTGGCCATGCAGAAAAATGGGCATGAAGTTGCTTCGCACGGCTATGGTCATAGTATGGTTTTTGAACAATCGCCGAATGAGTTTCAAGACGATGTTGGCCGTTCCATTGAAATTTTGGAAGGCATAACCGGCGAGAAAATAAAGGGATACCGTGCGCCAAGTTATTCCATCACCAGGGACACGCTCTGGGCACTGGAAAAATTGATCGAATTGGGTATTGAATACGATTCCAGTATTTTTCCCATTCGCCACGATGTTTACGGCGTAGCCGATGCCCCCCGATTTCCATTCAAAATTAATATCGCCGACAAAGGCAGTATCGTTGAATTTCCTATTTCAACAACCAAAATTATCGGAAAAAATGTCCCGATAGCCGGGGGCGGATACTTGCGTTTGTGGCCCTATTGGTTTTTTAAGCAAGGGATTAAGAAGGTGAACAAGGCCGGTGAACCGACGATTATCTATTTTCATCCCTGGGAAATCGATCCGCAAATTCCCCGTATTGACGTTGGAAACATGAAACATCTCCGCCACTATGGAAACCTGACTCTGATGGAAGACCGCATTATTTCTCTGCTCAAGAATTTCGATTTTACCACCGTTTTGCAGGTGTTGCAGGGACGGAGTGAATTTGAACTTTGGCCAAAGACAAAGCCCGAGTGGAATTCATACGCAAAAATGGTGCAATGATTCTATTACCTCAAAAAGTTTTACAAACATTCAAAATTAAATTCCATGACAATTGAACAACTGTATTCACCCAATGGGGCAGCAGAGAAATTTATCCAATCTGCCCCAGGTGGAAAAATATATCATCTTCCTGAAATTCAAAGACTTATCCAAAATACTTTTGGCCATGAAACAATCTATTTACAGGCCAAAGAAGGGGATGATGTTTGTGGCGTATTGCCATTGGTTCACATGAAGAACCGGTTGTTTGGGAATTTTGTTATTTCGGTGCCGTTTTTTAATTATGGCGGTGTTTGTTCAGAAAATGAAGCAGCAACCAACGCTATGTTGGAAGAAGCCATCCGAATTACAAAGGAACGCCAGGCCAGCCATCTCGAATTGCGCCATGTTGAGAAAATTTACCCACAGTTACCAGGGAAAAGCCACAAAGTTGCCATGATTTTGGATTTGCCTGAAGATTCTGAGAAGCTCTGGCAGAGTTTTAAGTCCAAGCTGCGCAGCCAGATTCGCAAGCCTGAAAAAGAGGGATTGACTGTTCAGATTGGTAAAATGGAACTGCTGCGCCATTTTTACTCCATTTTTACGGTAAATATGCGCGACCTCGGCACGCCGGTTTATTCAAAATATCTTTTCGCAAATATGCTGCACTCTTTTCCCGACAATGCCTGGATCATTTGTGTTTACAAAGATAAATTGCCTGTTGCCGCCGGCTTCGTCGTCGGATTCGGTGAAATGATGGAAATTCCATGGGCTTCATCGCTACGCGAGTACAACCGGCTCTCCGGAAATATGATGATGTATTGGCAGGCCCTGAAACTTGCTCTCGATGAAGGATACCGGAAGTTCGATTTTGGCCGCAGCACACCAAATGAAGGAACTTATAAATTTAAGGCCCAGTGGGGTGCGGAACCACTGCCCCTGAATTGGGAATATTGGCTGGCACATGGTGGCGCTTTGCCGGATATCAGTCCGAAAAACGCGAAATTTCAGGCAGCAATTAAAGTATGGCAAAAAATACCGTTGCCGGTCACAAAAATAATTGGCCCGGCGATAGTTAAAAATATACCGTAAAAACTTCACCTGTTTGAACGTTCAAACGTTTAAACGGTTTTAAAGGACAAATCTGTGGAATGGCTTCTCTGGTTTAATATCGGAATGATTATTTATGTTTATGCTGGTTATCCTGTGCTTTTGCTGCTGGTGCAAAAAACCGGGCGGCGGAAATATATAGATAAAAAGAATTCTGAACCCAAAGTTGCGTTGGTTATTTCGGCATACAACGAAGAAGAAGTCATTGCCGGGAAACTGGAAAACTCACGTGCTCTTGATTATCCGGCTGAGAAATTGGACATCGTTGTCATTTCCGATTGTTCTGAGGACGATACCGATAAAATTGTTTCTTCCTTTGATACACAAAATATAAAACTTTATCGTTTGGATGAACGCGGGGGGAAAACGGCTGGGTTGAACGAAGTTATCCCGCAACTGGATGCTGAAATTGTTATATTTTCCGATGCCAATGCAATATACGATAAAAACGTGGTGCGCAAAGTCGTGCAAAATTTTGCTGATCCCACAGTCGGCGTTGTCACTGGTGAGTCCAGATATGCGATCGACGCGGGCGATTATTCCACCGAAAATGAAAATCTTTATTGGCGCTATGAGCTTGCTTTGAAGCAGTTGGAGAGTGATATCGGATCGCTTGTCGGTGGCGATGGCGCGATTTACGCAATTCGCCACTCCCTCTACAGACCGATGCAAAAATCAGATTTATCTGACTTTGTTAACCCGCTGCAAATCGTCAGCATGGGCTATCGCAATGTTTATGAAGCGGAGGCTTTTTCCTACGAAAAAGGTGGCGAAAGTTTTGAAAAGGAATTCCGGCGCAAAGTCCGAATAGTTAATCGGGCCTGGCGGGGAATGATGACGATGCGGCACGTTTTAAATCCGTTCCGATTCGGCTTTTTTGCTATTCAGGCGCTCTCCCACAAATTGCTGCGCTGGCTGGTTCCAGTTTTCATGATCCTGGCTTTTTTCAGTAATTTGTTTCTGTACGGTGAAAATATTTTATACAATGGGATATTTGCTGTACAAGTTATATTTTATCTCTTCGCTTTTTTCGGGCGATTATACCAGGGACGGGAAAAAACACCGGCCTTGTTTTATATTCCTTATTATTTTTCGCTGGTTAACTTTGCCAGCTTAAAGGGAATAATCGAGAATTATTTCGGCCGCACATATACATTTTGGAACACAGTGCGGGAATAAATAACTACCAACCTTGAACTAAAAATATGCCATTGCTGCAATTATGATTGTCTTTCGTTTTATCAAAATGAAAATTTCCTTTTTCATAAAATCTATCCTGTTTTATACGGGATTTTTTGCTATAATGCGCCGTCGCAAGCCCAATAAAAAAATTGCAATCTTGCGCTATCACGCAGTGGTTGAGCGTGCGAAGAACGATTATACCAGCCCGTCCATCGCCATTTCGCCACGCCAGTTTGAAAAACATGTGCGTTATTTTACCCAAAAATACAATGTAATTTCCCTCGATGAAGCGGTGCAGCTTTTGCGAAACCGCCAGGAAATCCCAGAAAATTCTGTTGTTTTTACCTTCGATGATGGTTATGCGGATAACTATCAAGCCTATAAAATTTTGAAAAAATATGAAGCAGGCGCTACGATTTATCTCACTGCCTATGCCATTGATCGCCGGGAGAATTTCTGGTTGGCTGAGATTACAATATTAATTTTAGGGACTGTAAAAACTTCTTTTACAATTGATCACCCTGGAGAAAAACAAACTTACAATCTGAAAAATATTGTTCAGCGCTGGCGGGCAATCCGCGCAATAGTTCGACTCATCAAAAGTAATGATCGTGAAACACGCGAATCTGTGCGTCACCAGGTGCGCAGCCAGCTCGGAGAAGCTGTTTTTGAAGAAAAATTGAACAAGCTCATGTTGACCTGGGAGCAGATAAAAGAAATGCAGGGCGGTGGGATGATTTTTGGCGCCCACACTTTGACACATCTCAATTTGCCAAACGCACAGCCCGCAGATGCGTTGGCTGAAATATCCGAATGCAAATCTTTTATGGAAGAAAAACTTGGCTCTCCAATCCAGCATTTTTCCTATCCAAATAGTGGACCGTATGAATATTTTACCCCTGCGATTCGCGAAATGGTGGAGAAATCCGGTTATATTTCGGCGGTCACCAGTGCGGCCGGTTTCGCGGATTCCGGCAATGATTTTTTTGCTATCAAACGTGTGCGCACCGTGCCCTCGCTCGTGGAAACGGTTGCGGGAATCGAGTTTTCAAAATGAGTTTTGCCAGGACAATCTTTACCAAAATGAATAAACAGGAATGATATGACCGAGTTTGATAAAAAATTATTAGCCATCGCATTTATTTACCCTCCGATGGCGCGTGCCGGGGTGCATCGCAGTGTGCGTTTTGTCCGCTATCTGAAAGAACTGGGTTGGGAAATTTCCGTTTTGACGCCGGATGAAAAATATTATCCGCCGCAAACGCCAATCGATCATGGTTTAAACAACAAAATTCCCGAAGGTGTGACTATTTCGCGGACAGCGGTTTTTCAGGGCATGTACAAATTGTTTAATCTAAAAGTAAAATTGGGAAAAAATAAATCCGGCTCATTGAAAGATGAGCGCGACCAGCAGTCAATAGCACCGATCACCCATGCAGAATTGTCTTCGCTTGCGGCGAAAACAAAACCGGAAAAAAAAGCCCATAAAAAATCTAAAAAACAGGTTTTTAAAGATTTTATCTTTGATCTGTTCACGCTGCCGGACAAAGAAGTCTTTTGGCTGCCGTACGCTTTGTGGCGTGGCTGGCGATTGCATCGGAAAAATGCCTTCAATATAATTTATTCTACCGCCCCCCCGTTTACTGACCATCTTGTGGCCCTGCTTTTAAAAAAAATCTCAAAAAAACCCTGGATAGCCGATTTTCGTGATCCATGGGCGAGGGCGCCGATGAAAAAGAAGGAATTGAGTGGCACATTTCGTGGCCGGGCAATCCATTTTTTCGAGCGCAAGTTTATCGAAAATGCCGACAAAATAATTTTAAATACGGATTGGGCCCAAAAGGAATTTCTCCAGTTTTATAAAGGCAAATTGGGTGAAAAATTTACCGTCATCAACAATGGATTTGATCCCGAAGATTTCGAAAATTTTAATTTTGGCAGTCACGAGCCGTTGCCGGAAAAATTGCGTATCACACACACAGGAGCACTTTATCGCATGCGCGATCCGGGTGCATTTTTTCAGGCACTCAATCAGGTGATTGAAGATGGTACAATCAAGAAAGAAGAAATTGAGGTCAGTTTTGTCGGAATAATTGCGCGTGAACTCTACAACAGTTTTTCCGGCCTCTCCCATCTCGAAGAAGTAATAAAAGTTTATCCGCCGGTAAATCATGCAGAGGCGTTGGGTTTTCAATCACGGGCGGATGTTTTGCTCGCATTGCAACCGGGTACCGACCTCAGTATTCCGGGTAAAATATTTGAGTACATTGCTTTGAAAAAGTATATTTTTGCAGTAACGATTCCGGGTGCGACAGCGGATTTGGTTAAAAACTATCACTTGGGCACTGTCGTGGATCCACAAGATTTTGATGCATTGAAAAATGAGCTGAAAAATCTTATTCAAAAATGGCGGCAGAATAAATTGCAGATCAATTTAAACGGGGCGTACAATAAATTTAACGGGCGCAATCAAACCAAAGAACTGCACCAGCTTTTAGCCGAACTTTTGGGACACTGATGAAAATTGGCATTGAAAATGTTCTTTCGGATTTAAGTGAGAATCAGGCGAAATACCTGCCGCATGGCGTTTCCAGCACCTTCAAAGTGGTGAAGAAAATCTGGCGTCCATACAGCCGGGTTTATCGCATCCAGGCCGGACAGAATGGATCGGCGGATTTCTTTTGGGTAAAAATGTTCAAAGTGCCGAATAATTTTCAGGAAATGGCGGATAAATATTTGGCCCGTTTGCAGACAGAATTTGATATAACTCAAAAACTGCAGCATGCTTTTGATTCGATGCCGGATACGCATGTTGTTTCTCCGCTCGCTGTTTTGCCCCAGTTTGGCGCCGTTGCTACATGGGAAAGCAAGGGAAAGCCACTCAGCGACCTCATCGATAAAAATGGCCGGAAATGGTCCAACCCGAACAATGACGACGAATTAGCGGATTACGTTTTTAAAAGTGGCAAAGCGTTGGCCCGGTTGCAGGAATTCACCCGCACAGAAGAAGTGTTCGATCCTGGCGAGGTCGTCGAATATGTGGATATTCGCTTGCAGCGGCTTGTAAAAAATAAACGGGCGCCTTTCACAGAAAAAGATCGCAATCTGGTGCTGAAATTTATCGAAAAAGAAGTGCCAAAAGTCGGAGATGATGAATGTCAAGTTTGCGGTGTGCACAGCGATTTTGGAGCGTTTAACGTGCTCGTACGGGACGGCGAGATCACGCTGACTGATTTTACCTCGTATAAAACAGGCTCGCCATATGTGGATTTAACTTATTTTTACCATCGCTTGCAGGGATTTCTCCATAAGCCAGTTTTCCGCGAAAATCTAATTTATTTGCTGCAGAATAAGTTTCTTGAAGGCTATGGCAATCCGGATGTCCGGCATCATAAAATGTTTACACTCTCACTTATTCGCCACACCATAAATAATTTTAGTTCGCTCGCCAGAAACCGCCGCGGTGGTCTTGGTAAAATTCCTTTGCCGCATATTCAGCTTTTCAATCGAAGGATATTCCGGATATACAAAGATTGGCTCTACAAAATATGTGTGTAAATGAGAATTTATGAAGAAATCCTAAAATACTTGCGATTTTCCTGTGTAAATCATGCGCAGAAAAAACATTCAGGGTGTACTTTTTAACAAAGGATTTCATGCAGCCAATTTGCTTGCGCTTCCCAAATTGTTAAAGCGGCAATAATTCTTCATCTCTAAAATTTGAATAAATTCTAAACTCGAACCGGCTAAAGGTTTTCTGGTAAATATCGTTTTCTGAGGTTTGAATGCAAAAAAGACATCCCCATGAAATTTATAAAGAGCCCCGTTCACGTTGGGTAAAATATCTGGTTATTGGATTTTTACTCATCATGGCAAACTCGGGATATCTTTTTACTTTTAATGAAGTAAGCACCTTTTATTTTCTCAACGTACTGTTTCATATTTTCCTTGGCCTCGCCATAATAATTCCTTTTACCCGCTATACCTTCAAATATTTACAACAGGATGTACAGTTTGGTAAAAGCTTTGGGCGGCTGATGGGAAATCTTGGTTTTGCCACGATAATGTTGGGCTTTTTATTTGGCCTCATTCTTCTGTTCCGGGGAAAGATGTCCCGGGAAATCTGGATTTTCTACTCACATATCGGTTTTAGTGTTTTTGGTTGTTTGGCAATAATCAGTTCAGTACGCCGTGCTGGCTATCAAATAAGTGTGGATAACGTTTATACCAACGCCGGCCGCTGGGGTCTGGTCATTTTCGTGATCGCTGGCATGTTGCCGGTTTTAGGCCTTGGTGTACGCTGGGTTTTTCCAACGCTGAATCACTACATTCATAATAATGATCTCGCTAAAAACTTGATGTACGGCCTGACTGATGCGCAGGTTTATAATCATTTTTTTGCCAGTCCCGCTTCAACTTCTTCGGCGGATGTCATCGATACAGACTTTATAAATGACTCGGAATCGTGCGGTCAAAGCGGTTGCCACACAGGTATTTATTCGCAATGGAAAAAATCGACACACTGGCAGTCGGCGCTTGAAAATAAATGGTATCGCTCATCAATCCAGACATTGCAGCAGCGTGGCCAGCAATCAACAGTCAATTTTTGTTCCGGTTGCCATGCACCGGGATTGTTGCTGTCAAACGAATCGATAATTCCGGTGGATTCGCTTTCAGAGCACTATATCGCCAGCGCCCGGATCGGCTGCAATGCCTGCCATGCGGTGAAAAGAGTCAACAATACACTCGGAAATGGGGACTTTGTGCTGCAGCGGCCGCGCTCTTATGCCCATATGTCTTCAACGGTCAAAACAGTTCGCGATTTGTTCGCGTTTAAGGTTCACGTCGATCCGGAACCCCATAAAAATTTCTTTCTCAAACCATTCATGACTCGCCAAAACTCGGAATTCTGCTCAAGTTGTCATAAATTGAACAGCGCTGTCCGGCAGACAAACGATCTCGCCATCGGCGGCATGGACAATTATGATTCATGGCAAAAAGGGCCGTTTGCAGGCGATCGTGTAGATTCCTTTTTTTCTGTTCGTGAACACGATTGTGCTGATTGCCACATGCCGCGGCTGAAAATGGCAGATCCTGCAGCAAAAGACGGCACGGTACACGATCATTCGTTTAATTACCACGTTCGTGAAATTGCTCGGAAAGACTCAAATTCGGTCGTCATTGACCGCTACACCATTAGCCCAATCAAGATAGATGTCGTCGCAATTCGCAGTGGGGATGAGAATTCTGATTTGCATAATCTGGCATTTTTTGAAGATGATGCAGTCAATATTAAGCGCGGCAACACTATCCAGATGGATGTTCTCGTTCAGTCAAACGAAGTTGGGCATGATTTCCCCGGCCGCTTCAGCGAATCCATCGATACCTGGCTGCAGGTTGTGGTCGAGGATAATCTCGGGCGCACAGTTTTTAAATCCGGCGCCATGGATGATTTTAATCGTATTGATCCGCAAGCCCATTTTTGGGGTACGTTTTATGAGGACGATAATGGAAAACGAATTGAGTGGCCGCACGGATTTTCTGCCGGAAAAATGCGCTTCGATCATCGGATTGCGCCGCTGACCTCGGAGTTGGTGAGTTTTAAATTTCAAATACCGGAAAATTGTGGACCGGAACTGGTGGTTGCCACTCGTCTAAAACAACGCCATCGCCGGTCACAATCGGAACCACTTTTCACAATGAAAGGTGCCGATGGAACGACTGGACTTAACTCCGCTTCCGCTCACAACACCGAACAAAAAACAGTCTCTGAAAAATTGATTCGCCTTTCTTTGGCAGAACAAAAGCGGAAAAGTTTTGATAATAATGGGCTGGCTGAAGATAAATTTCAAATCTGGTCGAATTACGGGATTGCCCTTTTTCTACAAAAACAATGGCCGGAAGCAGAGCGTGCTTTTTTGCAGGCTGCAAAATTGAACAGCGATTCTGTGGATATCTGGATTAATTTGCTCCGGGCTGGCCTGATGAAAGGCGATGTTTCAACCGCGAATATTTACCTCAAAAGAGCGCGTGAATTAGCACCGACCTCTGAAAAACTAGACTATTATCAAGCACTCCTGTTAGAAAAAACCGGCGATCTGACAGCAGCGCACAGCATTTTGCGCAATATTCGAAAAAGCTTTTATAGCGACCGTGTTTTCCTGTTAAAATTTGCAGAAGTGCAGGTGGAACGGAAATTTTATAACAAGGCCGGCAAGTGGTATCGCAAAATACTCGAGTTTGCCCCGGATGATATTGAAGCCCATCGTGGCTTGCGCGCGGTTTATAAAGAACTTGGCAAAGAAGAGGAATTTCTGAATGAAGATAAGTTGGTGAAAGCGCTGGAAAAAGCACTTTTGCACAATCAGCCAACACTGCATTAATTCCTCAAATAATATCTAAATCTCCGGACGGCCTTTCGAACGCAAAGCTCCGGTCCCGTCTTCGTTGCTCGCCAATTGTCACAGAATTTACGCTTGCATTTTACCTCATTTTTTTATTCTTTAACCGAATTCTTTCTTAGAAATTTAAGTCATTGTTATTCAGCGACCTGTCGATAAATAAACAGATGATTTTCCCGCTTGTATTTCTTCCATAAATACGTGGTAATTTTTATCTACCTGTCAAGATTCGTTTTTCATTATAGTGGAGACCTCAATATAAATGAGTGCAAAACTTATTCTCGAAGATGGAACAATACTATTTGGAACCGCCTTCGGTGCAACGGAATCTGCAATTGGAGAAGTTGTTTTTAATACAGGAATGGTGGGATATCCCGAGACACTCACCGATCCTTCTTATACCGGCCAAATACTTGTTTTAACTTATCCACTGATTGGTAATTATGGCATTTCCGATCATTCATTGATAGATAATATGCATCGATATTTTGAGTCTGAAAAAATTCATCTTAACGGCCTCATCGTTTCAGAATTATCGAAAAAATACAGCCATTGGAACGCCGAAACCAGTCTCGATACCTGGCTGCACGAGCAAAATATCCCCGGAATTTATGGAATTGATACGCGGAAGCTGACACAAATGCTGCGCAGTCGCGGATCAATGCTGGGGAAATTGATTATGCGCGAAGAATACCTCGAGTTTTTTGATCCGAACAGCGAGAATCTCGTGGCCAAAGCCAGCCGCAAAGTGCCGCAAATTTATGGGACAGGCAAAAAACGTGTTCTCGTTCTCGATTGCGGCTGTAAAAATAATATCATCCGTTCGCTGGTTGGGCGCGGAATTGAAGCGCACGTTGTTCCCTGGAATTGGCCGGCAGAGAAGGAAGAATTTGATGGCGTGCTCATTTCCAATGGCCCCGGCGATCCGGTGCAAGCTGAGAAAACCGTACAAACAGTGCGAAAATTATTCGACGCCGACAAACCAATTTTGGGAATTTGTATGGGCAACCATATACTGGCCCTGGCAGCGGGTGCCCGAACCTACAAACTTAAATACGGTCATCGCAGCCAGAACCAACCTTGTATTCAAGTCGGCAGCAAACGCTGTTTTATCACCTCGCAAAATCACGGTTACGCAGTTGATGAAAATACCCTGCCCGATGGCTGGTCGCCCTGGTTTTTTAATGCCAATGACGGCACTAACGAAGGAATTCGTCATAATTCACGACCGTTTATGAGCGTGCAATTTCACCCGGAAGCATCTCCGGGACCGGTAGACACCAATTTTATATTCGATGATTTTGTCGGAATGTTGTAAAACACGAAAGTTGAGCAAAGTCAAAACCGGACTGGGAAGTATTATTCAATCCTCCTCTTGGTACTCCAACTTTTCGATTACAAAAACGAGAGGATTACAATTGCAAGCGTGGGCAGGTACCGATAAAAAATTTAATAGAAAAAGTTCTCCATTAAAAGTGGAATCATAAAATGCAAACAATAAAAAAAGTTGTCATCCTCGGGAGTTCGGCGCTAAAAATTGGCGAAGCCGGTGAATTTGACTATTCCGGTAGCCAGGCAATAAAAGCGCTGAAAGAAGAAGGCATCGCAACCGTTCTGATAAATCCAAATATCGCAACTATTCAGACTTCTGAGCATTTGGCGGATAAAATTTATTTTCTACCGGTCACGCCCTATTTCGTCGAAAAAATCATTGAGAAGGAAAAACCCGACGGAATTTTATTGGGATTTGGCGGGCAAACTGCGTTGAATTGCGGTGTCGAGTTAGCGAAAAATAAAGTTTTCGAAAAATATAAAATCGCTGTACTTGGCACCCAAGTTTCCGTCATCGAAGAAACAGAGGATCGCCAGCTTTTCGCCGAGAAACTTGCAGAAATCGATGTAAAGGTACCTCGCAGCGTCGCTGTGGAAAGTGTTGAAGCTGCCGTCGAAGTCGCTGAAAAAATCGGCTATCCGGTGATGATTCGCATCGCATATGCATTGGGTGGATTGGGTTCGGGATTATGCCAAAGCGAAGAAGAAGTTCGCGAATTGGCATCGAAAGGATTTGCCTACACAAATCAAATTCTCGTCGAAGAATACCTGCACGGCTGGAAGGAAGTCGAGTACGAAGTCATGCGCGATAGCTGTGACAATTGCATCACCGTATGCAACATGGAAAATTTTGATCCCATGGGCATTCACACCGGCGAGAGTATCGTTGTCGCTCCGAGCCAGACTTTGAGCAACCACGAATACCACAAACTGCGTGAAATCGCTATCCGGGTGATTCGCCATCTCGGCATCGTCGGGGAATGCAATATTCAGTACGCACTCGACGCCAAATCGGATGATTACCGTGTGATAGAAGTCAATGCCCGCCTCTCCCGCAGTTCCGCCCTTGCCTCCAAAGCGACGGGATATCCGCTGGCTTTTATCGCTGCAAAATTAGCGCTTGGACACAGTCTTGTCGATTTGAAAAACGCGGTTACGCAGACGACAATGGCCTGTTTTGAACCGGCGCTGGATTATATCGTGGTGAAAATTCCCCGTTGGGATCTGAAAAAATTTCGTATGGTTTCCAAGCAAATTGGCTCCAGCATGAAATCGGTGGGCGAGGTAATGGCCATCGGGCGCAATTTTGAAGAGACGCTGCAAAAGGCGCTGCGCATGCTGGAAATCGGTGTTGACGGATTGATTGGAAACGAACACATCACCTTCGATGATATTGAATCAGAGCTGAAAAATCCCACCGACGAACGGGTTTTTGCCATCCCCGCTGCTCTGAAAATGGGGATGTCCGTCAATGAAATTCATGCACTGACGCACATCGACCGCTGGTTTCTCTATAAAATTAAAAATATGTTCGACACCGGCGAAAAACTTGAAGTTTACGCGAAGGGAATTTGTCCGAAGAGCGCTTTGCTGGCCGCGAAACAGGTCGGTTTTTCCGATATTCAAATCGCCGATATGCTGCATGTTGGCGCCCGTGAAGTAGCCGCCATGCGCAAAAATTATGGCATTGCACCGGTTGTAAAACAAATCGATACGCTGGCTGCAGAATATCCGGCACGCACAAATTTTCTCTATCTGACTTACAATGGCGAAGAAAATGACATCAGAGACAGCCAGAAAAAAACCGTGATCGTGCTGGGTTCCGGCGTTTATCGCATCGGCTCTTCGGTGGAATTTGACTGGTGCTGCGTCAATGCGGTGATGACGCTGAAAAAAATGGGCTACAATACGGTGATGATAAATTATAATCCGGAGACCGTTAGCACGGATTACGATGAATGTGACCGCCTGTATTTTGAAGAATTGACCTTTGAAACGGTGGCCGACATTTACGAAAAAGAAAACCCGCTCGGGATTCTTATCGCCATGGGCGGGCAAACGCCCAACAATCTAGCGCTCAAATTTCACGAGGCAGGCATGCGTGTACTCGGCACCAGCCCGAAAAAAATTGACCAGGCAGAGGATCGACATAAATTTTCCAGCCTGCTCGACACCCTTGGTGTTGATCAGCCGCAATGGAGTGAATTAAGCTCGATGGCGGAGGCAAAAAGCTTTGCAGAAAAAGTAGAATACCCTGTGCTCATCCGCCCATCCTACGTTTTGAGCGGTTCCGCGATGGCGGTGGCTTCCAACGACCGTGAGCTGGAAAAGTTTCTCAGCAAAGCCGTGGATATTTCCCAGGAACATCCGGTGGTCATCAGTAAATTCATCGAAAATGCCAAAGAGATCGAATTTGACGGCGTCGCCAAAGACGGCGAGCTGGTGTGCCATGCTATTTCCGAACACGTCGAAAATGCCGGCGTGCATTCCGGCGATGCAACCCTGGTTTTGCCACCGCAGCGCACATTTATCGAAACCCTGCGGCAAATTCGCGTCAGCGCCCGGAAAATAGCCAAAGCATTGCATATCACCGGACCGTTCAACATGCAATTTATCGCCCGCGATAACAAAGTGAAAGTGATCGAATGCAATTTGCGGGCGTCGCGCAGTTTTCCGTTTGTCTCTAAAGTTTATAACGTCAACTTCATCGACATTGCCACACGGGTGATTTTGGGCGAGGAAGTGGCACCGGTGGAGCGCTCCTACATGGACTTGGAATACGTTGGTGTGAAAGCGCCGCACTTCTCGTTTACCCGCCTGCTCGGCGCTGATCCGACCTTAGGCGTGGAAATGAGTTCAACCGGTGAAGTTGCCTGTCTCGGCGATGATTTTCAGGAAGCCTTTTTAAAAGCCATGCTGTCAGTGGGATTTAAAAAACAGATCAAATCGGTGCTGCTCTCAGCAGGGCCATTGGAGCAAAAACCGGACTTTATTTCAGTTGCGCGTAAACTTAATGCGAAGGGGATCAAACTTTATGCAACGGGTGGCACCGTGCGCTTTCTGCAGCAATACGACATCGAAGCCGAAACGCTGCACTGGCCTTTAAAAGAAAAGAAACCCAATGCTGCCGATTATATCAGCGAAGGAAAAATTGATCTGGTAATCAATATCCCGAAAAATTTCCAGGAAGAAGAGCTCACCAACGACTATATCATCCGCCGCAAGGCCGTGGATTTTGCCGTGCCACTAATCACCGAGGGCCGCCTCGCCCGCCGCTTTCTCGAAGCTGTGCTGATGAAATCAGACGACGAGCTCCATATCAAAAGCTGGGATGAATACTGGGAATAGTACTTTGATAAGATCGCTGCTTTTGCGATGTTATCAATAACTCTCGCGCAAATTGAGCGATTCCATCACTTTGAGTGATTGCATCGCCATGCCATTTGATAAGATCGCTGCTTTTGCGATGTTATCAATAAATCTCCCACAAATCGAACGATTCCATCACATTAAGTGATTGCATCGCCATGCCATTTGATAAGATCGCTGCTTTTGCGATGTTATCAATAACTCTCGCGCACATTGAGCGATTCCATCACTTTGAGTGATTGCATCGCAGCGCCATTTGATAAGATCGCTGCTTTTGCGATGTTATCAATAACTCTCGCGCAAATTGAGCGCTTCCATCACATTAAGTGATTGCATCGCCGTGCCATTTGATAAGATCGCTGCTTTTGCGATGTTATCAATAACTCTTTCTCACATCGAGCGATTCCATCACTTTGAGTGATTGCAGCGCCATGCCATTTGATAAGATCGCTGCTTTTGCGATGTTATCAATAACTCTCGCGCAAATTGAGCGATTCCATCACTTTGAGTGATTGCATCGCCGTGCCATTTGATAAGATCGCTGCTTTTGCGATGTTATCAATAACTCTTTCTCACATCGAGCGATTCCATCACTTTGAGTGATTGCATCGCCGTGCCATTTGATAAGACCGCTGCTTTTGCGATGTTATCAATAACTCTTGCTCACATCGAGCGATTCCATCACTTTGAGTGATTGCATCGCCGTGCCATTTGATAAGATCGCTGCTTTTGCGATGTTATCAATAAATCTCCCAAAAATTGAGCGCTTCCATCACTTTGAGTGATTGCAGCGCCATGCCATTTGATAAGATCGCTGCTTTTGCGATGTTATCAATAACTCTTGCTCACATCGAGCGATTCCATCTTATTTAACGTTTTTCGGGATGCTCGCAACCTATTCGTTATTCTTCATCTTCACTTAAAAAAATGGACGCGGCGCACTGAGAAATGCGCTTTCCAGGCAGAGCATGGAAACGTGCAATTTTTCTATCATATAAGTATGTTTTTATGCATGACTGCATCAGTCTTCTTAAGATCAGTCCAAGTGCCAGGCACTTCCAAAGTGCCTGGCACTTTAAATTTTACCTCGGCTTGTACCATTAAATTGAAACCAATGCCGATCGCGTGCATTTTACCATAGTCTGATCCAATAAAATATCAATATCCTACAAAATCATGGGACTGGCCTATGCAGACTATAAAACGGGTTCCCCTGTTCATTTTTGCTATTCTCACCAGTTCGTGCGCCTCAACACAGCAGCAGCCTGTTTTTCACCAAAATTCCGCCAACGCCTTTGAAATTGAGGATCAACTCGTTGCTGTTTTGGGCGATTCTAGTTCTCAGAACTCTGATTTTTTGGAGACCGTATTTTGGGATAGCATTTCCACTTTGCGCTTCACCGTTCCTGAAGATATTGGTTTCATTCAACTGTCAAAGAAAATCAATTCCTCGTTGGTTTTTGATAAACGATTAAAAAGAAGTATCCAGTCCAATGCCGATTTTCAAGTGAAAATTTCCTTTCTTGAATTTCAATTCCACTATCTCAATGCAGCACAAACCAGGCTGTATCAAAAATATTATAATCTGGGCAATGATGACCGGCTGCAAAATATGCTAAAGTTTACGGTTGATAATAATGAATATGGCTTGTTAAAAGGGGAGTTGCTGCTGCAAGTTTTGTATTTCGCCAGTGCTGAAACGGCACAAAATAAACACCGGTGCTGGCAGGCCATTGAAAAGATGCTGGCGAGCATCGATTGGCGCAATTCGGAAAAAGGCAATAAAAAGATTCAGCGCAGTCCGCTGGGGGCGAGGGTACCGCGCAAAGCCATTACTGCTTTTTTAGATAAGCAGAAAAAAATCTCAGCAAACGATAAATATGTGATAGCAGTCATAAAAAGAATTCGCAAGCAAAAGACAAAATACAAGCCGGTCGAGCCGGAGCAATTGTATTTAACCAGTCCGAAAATAGACACGGAGTACGAGCGGTTTATCGCTCAATTGACCGGCTTGTTTCGGGAGGCAGCGGAAAGTAGTGATCTGCAAAAGAAACTCGAACTCTATTCGCAAATAATCGCTCTCGATCCGCAAAATGCCACGGCCCATTTTAACCGGGCGGTCTGCTATCTTTCCAGCCACAATCCGGAATCCGCTTTGCGTGATTTGAGTATTACTGCCAGAATCGATCCGGCTTTTCAGCAACTGCATTATTATTGGGGTGTCGCTCTCATGCAGCAACAGAAATATGAATCGGCCATTCCTGAATTTAATGCGGCCATTGCCAGCAGCGTTTCGGATCATGCCTATTTTAAACGGGCCATGTGCCACTTAAATCTGCAAAATTACGCGGCAGCTGTTGATGATTTTACTCATGCAATTGGAGTTGATTCGAGCAATGTGACCTATGTGCAGAATCGAGCCCTGTGTTTGATCAAACTCAAAGAATATCCCCGTGCTTCGAAAGATTTTCAGTGGATAATCACCCGCGAGCCGGAAAATACCAGCGCGTGGTACAACTTCGGTCTCTGTCATTGGAAATTGCGGCAGTGGCAGCAGGCGGCGGATGCGTGGGAAAAATGCCTGTCCATCGATCCAAAATATGAAAACGCCCGCCACAGTTTGCCACGTGCGAAAAAATATGCCCGAATTGCAGCCAGCCGGAAATAGTCTCAGGTGCCAGGCACTTCAAAAGTGCCTGGCACCTAAAATTATTTCAAGAAACTCATCCTGCGACTTTGACGATAAATCTGCCCATTCTCTGCTGCAAAACGCACGCGATAATAATAAATCCCGCTACTCACAGTCAATCCTGCGCTGTTTTGGCCATGCCATTTTATGGAGTATTGCCCACCTGATTCGTGGTTTTGCGTTGTGCGCCAAACTTTTTCCCCGCGAATGTTAAACAGGACGAGCTCAACAGAACCTGGCAGCGGCAATTCATACGCAATTGTTGTCCTCGAATTGAATGGATTGGGATAATTCTGCAGCAAAGAAAATGAATCGGGTACTTTATCCGTATTGGAATTATCGGAATCTTCAATCCCGCTGCTGAGAAATTCGAGAATATCAGCCATCAGCATTTCTCTTTTTTCCTGCGGATAAATAGTTTCGAAAGGCACAGCCAATGTGGCCACAGCACCGGTGTCGGCAGTTGCGCCTGGAAACAGCCCTTTGAACAAGACTCCGGCGCCGCCGCTGCTTGCGCTAACCACACCGGTGTATTCCATAAAAAAATCACTGCCGTTCATCGGGCGAATGGCGTCCGGCCAATCGATTTCGAAAGTGCCTTGACTGCCGTCATCAAATGTAAAAATTTCGCTGCCACCAATGCCGGAATTTCCAACAGGATTCAGGCTGTAATAGGTCGCTTTTTGTCCATTCGGTGCGTCGTCCACATAATCTGCTTTGAGGTAATTATGGTAAAAATCGCGATCGGCCGAACTGCCCTTTTCCTGCAAATCCCAGCCGATTTCCGAGCCGGAAACGAAGAGTCGTCCACCGGAATCGAGAAAGACTTTGATACTGTCCTGCTCGATGGAATTAAACGTATCATCCGCCGTACTTTCATCCCCGAGAATCCAGTCAACCACCTTAAAATCGCATAGCGAAACCTGGTTGCGGTAAATGGCTTCGTTGCTGGCGCTACTAAACCCGAACCCGGCCGCATGGATCGCCTGCGCGTGCTGGCGAATATAATCCAAAGTGTTGTTTGTCCCGGCTGTGCGGTCAAAGCCATTAACGACTAACGTTTGAAAAACAGTATTTTTTGGCACGGCGGCCAGTACTTCTGTGGGTGCTGAAAGTCCGGTGGCATTAACAGCCCGCATTCGAAAAAAGTAAAGAGAATCCGCCTGTAGATTATCAACCACGCCACTTGTACCCGGCTGATAAAGCGAATCGGTAAATGTCAGGCCGTCGGAACTGCGATAAATAAAATAGCCTGTTGCCCTTGTTGCAGCTTCAAATTCGACTTTTACGCTGGTTGCATCATTGTGCAAAATCCGCAACGATAGTGGCATCGTTGGAACAGGTTGTTGTCCGGAGCCAAACTTGAAATCGATTAAATTCCACAATTCTTGCCGGGCGCCATCGTAACCCAATGCCCACATGCCGACGCCACGCAGGTTTTTGCTCATGGCAAAATCATATTTCAAACCAAGGCTGGAGTCGTCATCAAACCAAACCTGATGCCAGGTATCGCCATCGTGATATTTATACCACGGTGTTTGTGAGCTTTCGTGCCAGAGCAGACCGTAGGTTTCCGACCCTGGCTGCGATGAAGAGAAAAAAGTCGAGGCCATAAACTCGATGACTGACGATCCGGCGTCTCCGGTGGCGGTTTTCCAGTGATGACCGTAGTAGGGCAGACCGAGAACCAACCGATCAGGTGTGTTTTGCACAACAATATTGTAGTCGGAATTGAGCGAAGAGCTGATATTATGTCCAGGGCCTGTGAGAGGCGAATTGGGGCCGCTCGTTGTGCTCCACGAACCCCAGAAAGCGTAACCCATAATAAAGAGATAATCGCAGGATTGTGCGAGACCGGGCAGATCAAAATCCTGCCCCCAATTTATCACCGGGGCGGCAAAACTGACTTCAGATCCCGGTATTTCACGGTGCAGATAATCGGTCAATTCGGCCATAAATGCATTGATCTTTGCCGGCCAACCCGAAGATCGCCCGCCCTCAAAATCGATATTCACACCATCGGCTTGACCACCGACCATTTTCGCTTTTATGCCCTCGAAAAATCGCTGCTTGTAGGTCGGATTGCTGATCAGCGTTAAAATATCGCTACCGCTAAAAAGCGTAGCCGTGAGAATCACTTTTACCCCGGCGCTGTGCGCTCGATTTATGACATCATTCCAGGGCCAGCCGTGGGCATTTCCCAGCGAACCATCGGCATTGACTTCGATAGAAAAAATGGCGATGTGGGTCAATAAATCGAATCGCAAGTGCGCATAAGCCTGGCTGCGAATCCAGTACGGGAGGTAGCCAAAAACAGTGACTTCCGGGGTGGCTATTTTTTTTAATCGCGACTGCAAAGGCAGGATTTGCTGCATGTGGTCGCCAATTAGTTCCGGGGTTGTGGGGGTGTTTTTGTGACGCTGGAGATCAATAAAATGGGGGCTCATTTCTTGCGATATCAAATTCGAATTCAAGTAAAGTGCTAAAAATAGAAGAAGAATGCGCTTTTTCATGCAACCGGCCTCGGTATTATTCTGCAGGATTCTGTTTTGCATGAAAGTATAAAATTACTGCACAAAAACAAAAGGTGAATCACCATAGTGCGCATGCAGTTGCTTGTAATCACTTGGATCAATGCATTAAAATTTTGTGTGATAGATCATACTTTTTAACGCATCCAGCTTTTGAAAACTCTGCAGCTTCAATGGCAAATCAAGACTGCTACAGTTCTCTTAAAAATTTCCCACTTATTTTTGGAAGTGCTTCAATAATTTAGGAAAAGCGATTGCCGGTACATTTCAGCAGTCTGAAGCAGGCAAGAAGTCTCAAAAATATTCGCGAATGTGCGCTTTCATTTGGATTTTGTGTAAATCTCGATTTTTGTGAAGCACTGGTAGTAAATCAAACATACCCCCGGTCACGCTGCCTGTTTTGCTGGCAGAATAAAGAAGAACTCCGGTGAAATAATAAATTGGATGTCGATGCGATGGACTGTATAAATTTTAGATTGTGTTATCCCGGCATGTGACTGTTCATTCGTTGATCAATGGACACAACTAATATTTGGGCATCGTCTGATCGACTTCATCACACCAGGCATGCACGCCTCCGCGTAAATGCACAGCGTCGGTAAAGCCGGCTTTGTGCAAAATATGCAATGCTTCCACGGAACGGACGCCGCTGCGGCAACATGCCACAATCTTTTTCGCTTTGTCAATTTCTTTCGTTTTTTCTGCAAGCTGGCTCAAAGGAATGAGCGTGGATCCCGGTAAATGGCAGATTTCCCACTCCAACGGTTCTCGAATATCGATCAAGGTAATGTCTTCGGTTTTAAGTTTTTCTGCCAGCTCGGTTGCAGTAATTTCAAGTGCCGGATCAATTTCCACGGCCGTATCGCCGGGGCTTTGCGTACCACAAAATTCAGTGTAATTGATAAGTTCTGTTATCGGCTCGCGTGCCGGATTTTTTTTCAACTTGAGCTCACGAAAACGCATATTCATGGCATCATAGAGCAGAAGCCGGCCCGAGAGCGTTTCTCCTTTTCCAATAAGAATTTTCACTGTTTCGGTTGCCTGAATTAATCCGATTGTACCCGGCAGAATGCCGAGCACGCCACCGACTACACAATTGGGCACCAGCCATGGCGACGGTGGAGTAGGGTAGAGGTCGCGATAATTGGGACCATCCTGATAGTTAAAAACCGATGCCTGCCCCTCAAAGCGGAAAATAGAACCGTAGACAAATGGTTTGTCGGCGAGTACGCATGCATCATTTATCAGATAGCGCGTCGGAAAATTGTCTGTACAGTCGACGATGACATCGTAATTTTTGACGAGATCCAACGCAGTTCCGGTCGTGAATGGCGCATCATAAATGTCTGTTTTTACGAGTGGATTAATTTCAAAAATAGCATCTTTTGCGCTTTCCACTTTCGATTTACCGATTGAAGAGGTGCCGTGGATGATCTGCCTTTGTAAGTTGGAGGCATCGACGACATCAAAATCGACAATTCCGAGCTGGCCAACCCCGGATGCCGCGAGATAAAGCAGCAGGGATGAACCCAAACCACCGGTTCCAACGCATAAAACCTTGGCAGCTTTTAATTTTTCCTGCCCGGCGATGCCGAATTCCGGTAATACGAGCTGGCGGCTATAGCGTTCAATTTCGTTTTTGGTTAAGTTCACACAGGCTCCACTATTTTCATTTTTATTGGTTCAAAAGAAGTGCGATCTTTGGAAAGTTTGAATATTTGGGTGTCAATTGCCAATCCCCTGCGGACTGCACAGATTGCGTTAATAAAACCGGGCCATGCGGCGGCCAAATCTTTTTTTGATGGCAGCGCTGGTGAATCAGGGTGGGAATGGTAAATCCCGATGACGGCACTATCCTTTTTTTTGCTGTATTTCTGCACGTTAAAAAAATCACCTGCATGGATTTTAAATTGTTTGCCGGGCGCCGGTTTACATTGATTCTCAGCAGGAATGATTTCCGAAACGACGAAATCATCTTCTCCTCTGCGCATTCCGAGAAGAAAGCCACAGCACTCATATGGATACGTCTTTTCAGCATGGATCTCAATCGCAGTGCATTCTTTGTGGTTTAATAAAATCATGTTTTCCAGCATTGGTGAAGTATGAAATATTTTAAATGTAGATAAATCTGCTGGGATAAAATACGATGTTGTGAAAAAACGGCAAGCGATTTTTGCGATTGTTTTATGGGATCGTGCAAAGAAAAAACGGCCATACCGGCAAGATGAATTCTTACTCAGGCAGGGCCGTTTAAAAATCCGTAAATGGATTGCTGCGCATTGCATAAAGGCAATGCACTCCAAATCAAATTTAAGTGTGCTAGTATTTTTATTTCGTCAGCAGCATTTTTCGAACTTCAGAAACTCCGTCGGTGATAAATTGGATAAAATAAATTCCGGTCGCTACCTGCCGTCCCTTTGAATCCACACCTCGCCAAATTTTGTGATGTTCCCCGGCTGATTGCTGCTCATTCACAAGGTGGAAAATATCCCTGCCAAGTGCGTCATAAATTGTAATTTTGACGTTTTGATCAGCAGAAAGCACATAAGAAATTGTCGTCGCGGGATTGAAAGGATTGGGATAATTTCCGAGCAATCCGGATTTTTCAGGCACAATAATTTCTTCTTTGCCAACCGATGAAGCATTGTCAGGCGTGCTTGAAATCAGGTGCCAGCGCCAGGTTTGTGGCAACAAGGCTGCATTCCAGTTTTCGGTGTCGCCGCCGCCGTGAGTCAGCATCAGCGAACGTCCGCCACCGTGGTCATCTTCGCCATCATTATCGTTGACAGTAATACGTAGTGGGATGAAATCACCATCTTGTGGTATAAAACGACTCGCAGGCCCAATCGATGAAAACGGTATTTTCATCTCGACCACATAGCTGTTGTCCTTGAAATGGACATCGTGACTTGTGTTTGCAACCTGATTTCTACTAAAACCACCAACCTGTACCCGGTCTGCCGCAGTTGGGGCATTTATCGCGTATCCGACCTGAAAAGTTGGCTGCGAATCGTATTCAAGAATAAAATCGGGATTGAAAAAGCCAATAAATAAATCGATGGCATCCCCAAGCCAAACGTCACCGATCCCGTTCGGGTTGTCGTCGATAACTTCAGCGCCGACATAAATATGCTGGTTATCCATGATAACGTACATGCTGAAATTGGCATCGTTCGAGCTGCTGTTCCACTCTTCGGCTGCCGGGCCTTCGGCTACTTCATTTTGCAGTATCGAGCCTGAATATTGCTGGCCAATGGCAACAAATTCGGATAAATTTCCGTCGGGGTTAAAATTGAAACCACTTACGAGCGGGATAACATGGGGTCGCGCCGTTGCGCTGGCGATCGGCCCTGCGTTGCCATCGCCTCCGACTTCAGTTTCCCGGTGCTCCCGGGTGACCGGATCGATGCCGGCAGCGGTGATGGCATAATACCACGTTTGGCCATCGCTGTTTTTTGAATGCAGCCAATGCCTGAATTCCTGCACTCCGCGATCAAATCCACTGGTCGGCGAAAGCTGAATGACATCATTGGCGAAAGTATTGACAATTGGATTTTGTTTGCTGGCGTACAGATGGTATTTCTCTGTGCCGCCCTTGGGCAAGTTTTCCCAGGTAATTTTGTTGTGATAGATAATTTCTTCTGCATTGTAGGGCGAAACTTGATTTTGCATATGTTCGACCGCAATTACAGGCGGCCTTAACTCGAAACCGGCCATTGGATCGTGCAGCCCCACCAGGGTCACATTATCGCCGTAGACTGAGCCGTTCCAGATCGTCCCGTATTTAAAATTGAACTCAACTCCAATGGTCAGACCCTTGGAGATATCGAAATTTTCAAAAGTATTTACTTGTTTGGCGATGTCAAAACTGATAGTTGTCCAGCCACCGATGCTCAAGTCTGTGGTTTGAACAATTTTTGATTCCAGGCGTGCTGTTGCTTGGCTCTGACCAAAAATTTTTAAAAAGCCATCTGTAGGAAAATCATTCGGAACCCAAACATCGATGCTCCAGTCGGTCGCTGTATCTCCAGCCACAATAATATTAATGTATTCTGTTCCAAATGCTGCATTCAAATTTTTGTCGCCACCGGTGTTGCAAACCATCTCCATAACGCCGGTTGACGAGCCAGATGGGTCAAAAGCCCAGCGCGTTGCGACGTTGGCGGATCCCCACAATCCTGCGTAATCTCCGAGTCCGTTCGTCTGGATTTCGAAATCTTCGACAACCCAGTTTTGACCCCAAAGAGCCTGTGATATTATAAATTGAATTGAAAAAATTAAAAATGTCCTAACGACTCTCATCAACTTCTCCTCTGATTCTTTATATTCGCGCACGTGTTATGATGTCTTAAAAATATACAGGCGGAGGAATTATTTTGCAGCAATTTTAACCAGGCTTAACTTTAAAAATGTGGAAGGATTTTGGGATTGGCCAGAATCTGGATAATTTTTAAAAATTTTACAGGTGATATTTTATCATAGGTTTGGTTGTGCATTTGAATCTGGTAAACAAAAAAGCCCCGATATTCGGGGCTTTTTTTATCAAATCGAATAGGAAAACACACACTCTTTTTCCTGATTATTCTATCTCTCTATTATTATTCACTTTTCATGTAAAAATCTATCAAGTTGAATTGATTAATTGTTAATAAATTCCATCGGATTTACAAACGCGCCATCAAGCTCAATTTCAAAATGTACGTGAGCCCCTGTCGACAGTCCTGTATTGCCGACTGTGCCGATTATTTCCCCCGATTTTACCTCTTGATTTGGTTTAACGCTGATCTGGTCCATATGTGTGTAACGGCTGAGGAATCCGTTCGCGTGGATGATTTCAACAAAATGCCCATGTTTGTTACTATCCGAATTATCCAAAACGATGTTGCTAATTCTGCCAGCCGCCGTGGCGAGAATAGGCGTACCATGCTTTTGGGCAACATCTAGCCCGCGGTGTTTGCGATTCTCTTTTGTGAATGGATCCCTTCTTTCGCCAAAATTACTTGTAATTCGGCCTTGCACTGGTTGTGCAAAACTGATTTTGGATTTCTTTCGAATCACAAATTGTTTTTGGGCTTTTTTACTTAATTCCTGATTGAATCCAACATATAATTCCGGATTTAGATTATCGCTGCTTTTTAGAATTTCAAAATGCAAATGTGGGCCGGTCGATTTGCCTGTGGTACCGACAGAGCCGATTTGAGTCCCGGCTTTTACCTCTTGTCCCACCTCAATCAGTACTTTTTTCAAGTGGGCATATCGGCTTACAAATCCATTTGCGTGTTGTATTTCAACAAGACGGCCAAACCCTTTGTCAATCACATAGTCCGTTCTCGCTTTGGTTACAATTCCCGCTTCCGCTGCAAAAACTGGCGTGTGCATTTTTGCCTTGATATCCGTTGCTGTGTGGAATGTTGCTGCATCGGAGAATGGCGTTTTCATTTTACCGTAGCGGGCGGTGATAAAACCTACACCTTGCAGTGGATCGTGAAAATTCAATGCAGTGCTTTGCAAAACGGCGCCTGTTTTTTCTTCCGTAATTCCTGCTATAGAGCCTGCTTTTGCCGGCTTTTCATAATTGGCCATCGGGAGAAGAAATGTACTGCTGCCAAGAAATATCAGAATTATTGAAATCATTGAAATCCTCGCTTGTTTCTGATTTTTGAGTATTGATTGCAATCGGGAAGCGAAGCGTTTTTTTTCGCTGCCAAACCCGGGCAGAAGCGCCACGCCATCGAAGCCGAACAAATTAAGTTTGAGAACTCGCAGCATGCTTTCACCGTAAGTTGTGCGTGAAATACTGCCTTCGGCCAGCACGCGGTTGTCGCACAATCGTTCACGCTCCTGGTTGAGCTCGGCTGCTGCAAACCAGACCAGGGGATTGAAAAAATACAGAATCTGAATTAAATTTTGCAGTTTCAGCCATAAATCATCAAAACGTTGAATATGCACCATTTCGTGGGCGATGATTGTATTCAAAGTGGCTAAATTTGCTTCTGCAAGCAACTGCCGCGGCAGGAAAATGACCGGGCGGAAGATTCCCAGCGTAAAAGGAGAGAGGAAAGCGTCGGAAGATTTGAGCTGCACAGGGCGCGTGACACCGGTTCGGTTTTGCCAGTAGTCGCGGTACTCAAGCAGATTAGAATCTGTAATTGGCTGTGCCCGCCGTGTCCGATTGTGGAATAAAAATAATTCTCGGATATAAAAGAAAACCAGAAACGATACACCTGCAAGCCAGGCGAGAAAGACAATTACAGGCCATTTTGTTGAAGATTCTTGAGATGGCACAGCCTGATTTGCGGCACTTTCTGTGTTATCCAGATTTACGACGGCTGCTCCGCTTTCGATGACATTTTCGGAAAATCCCGGGTTTGTTATTAGATTCTCAATTTGCGGCGCGCTGAGTTCGCTCAGAACTTTGCCTTTGAAGTCTGGCAGGAATTGCCACGCGCTTATGGGCAGTGAAAAATTTGTCGGCAGAATGAGTCTGATAAAAACCAGCAGCCACAACATAAAATTTAAAGCAGGCGAAAATGTACGGGTAAATCGGGTGACAACGAAGACGATGGCAAAAATAACAGCCGAATAAATGAGCTCCGTTCGCATAAAATCGATGAAAGCATTTGCCGGTTGATAAAAAAATTGAAAGATTTCAGGCATGATTTATCCTTTATCTGCTTCGGAGTCTAATAATTTTTGCAGTTCCACTATTTCAGCCGGTGTGAGCGAGTTGCTGTGCGCGAACATCGACATGACGGCGCCCATTTCCATTTGCAATACGCGGTCAGCAAAAAAACGCACCCACTTCGCCATGCCTGCGGGTTTTGAAATTTGTGGCACGTAGAGAAATACGCCGTGAAAACTTTCCCGTTCGAGCAGTCCTTTTTGCGCCATGCGGTCCATGGTGGTTTTCGTTGTCGAATAAGCCCAGGAATAAACTTCGGTCAGGTGATCGTGCACTTCCCGTACGCTCTGCCGCCCTTCACGCCATAAAATATTGAGGATGTCGTATTCGGCCCGCGAGAGATCGGGGATGGATTTTTTCTTCATTTGAAATCCTTTTACAAAACAAATCATCTGTTACAATGTAGTATTGATGTTAAAAATAAACAGATTCGTGCTAATGTCAAGACTTTTTTTAAATCCACAAAATCCGCGACCTGCAAAGACAGTCACAGAACATCTTCTCCCATGATCTGATTGCTATGCCGTGCACGCAAAACGAAGGCAGATGATTTATCTTTTCACCTTCAAGGGAGCTCCGTCCCAGACTCTGCCTCTATCTCCATCCCAGGCTCACCCCAGCTCCATCCGCAGGCAGAGCCTGGGATGGAGCTGGGGTGAGTCTTTGGCTTACATTTTTATGTTATCTTTCTACAATTCACGGGTGATACTGAAGGCCAGCCGCCAGCTGTCTTTTTCTTCAAAAGAAGAGTCTGCACCGAGGAGAAATTGTGTCGGATTTAAACGGCCACTGTTGGTAGTGAAAAGATAAAAGACGTGGCCACCAGTCTCTATCGCGACACCGAATCCAAGTGACTTGTACGATCGGCTATTTTCATCGGCAGTATAAAAAATGTTTCCCTCCCAGCCCTTGACTACTGGCGTGAACTCACCAAAAAAACTCCACATACGGTTGATATACCACTGGGCGTAAACCGGCAATGATAAGCTGTATTTTGTATTTGCTCTATAATTGTTGGCATAAATGAAACTATTGTAAACAAGTGAGGGTACTGCGCCGAAACCGAATTTTTTATCCCAGAGCATTGCATTGTAAATCAATTGGCCGTAGAACTGGGTACTATTACCGTCAAAAGCGCTACGCTTATCCAGGCCTGCGTAGGCTTCGGTATTGAAAGCCATGCCAGCCTGCACAGCGATAACGGAGGGCACGGACTTATTGGAAAATTGCAGAAATTTGTATTTCAGACGCAAGTCGAGATTATCCTGTACAGTGCTGCGTCCAATTGTGAACATTAGATGATTACTCAGGCCGTAGCTCAGTGCGGTGCGCATGTTTACAGGGCCATCCAATCCATAAAGACTGGAATAACCAGAAGAGACAGGACCGAAGCGATGTGAAATTTCGTACATGAACCCGCCTTTTCTCAAGGTCTCAGTCGTTGGCAAATTAGCCGTTTGCGAAATGTGAAAGAGCTCAACTTCCGCGGGTGTAGCAAGGGTTGTCCGTTTCCACGACGGCTGGGCTAACAACAGTCCGGGCAGAAAAAGGAGGAGGATGGAAGACAATCTTTTCATTCTTATACCTATTTTTTGTCCATTATTTTCAATTCAAAGTTGACTTCTATTTCTATTTTTTCAGCTACTTTTACAAATGCGAGCAAGCTGGGCGCAGCAATTTTAAAATCTTTTAAAAGGAAACTGAATGCACTGCTGATTTTGATTCCATTGTCCATTTCCACCACCTGTGCAATTATTGCCATTTTTTGAACAATGCCGTGCAAAGACAAATCGCCAACAGCGGTGACGGTGTACCCCTCTTCTGCTTGATGCACTTTTGAAATTGTGCCTTTGAAGAAAGACAAGGGATGTTTGTCCGTTTCCAGGACGTCCTCACGCATGTCGCGATCACGTTTGCCATTGCCGGTATCGAATGTCGCTAACTGAACTTCAAAATAGAGCTCGTTCTTTTCACCAAAAAGTGAATCCCCCTCATTATAATAATAACCATCGATTGCACTCGTTTTTCCCTGAAAATCGAGAAGGGTTGTTGTCGATGAAAAGATGACGGAATTATTTGCTTTTTTATCTACCTGCCACTCACCAGCATGCAGGCTTGCGGAAAATAGCAGTATGATAACTAATTTTAAACTATGAAATCGCATTGCGTCTCCCGGTGGTAACGTGAATTAAAATAGCGTAAAAAGGCCACAGAATAGTCCATGGCCAATTGAATTACAGATGTTTGGATTAGAGCGGAAACAGCGTAATTGTTATCCAGTGAGATTCAATTTACTATGTTTCCAATAGCTCTATCTCAGTTTCACCGGCGCTTTTATTTTATCAGTGTCATTTGCTTGACATCGTGAAAAACTCCGGCTGCAAGTCGGTAGTGGTAAACACCGCTGCTGACTTTCTGACCATTTTCATTTAATCCATCCCATAAAAAGCGATGCCCGCCCGATGTAAGTTGTTGTTGCACTAATGTACGGACCTTTTGTCCCTGAATGTTGTAAATCGTTAGCTCAACAAAAGCTGCCTGGGGCAGATTAAAACTGATGGTTGTGCTTGGATTAAACGGATTGGGGTAGCTGTCAAATAATCGAAATTCACCGACAACGCTTACGGCCTCGCCACTGATGCCGGTAGACAAATCGATATCGACGAAGTTTGTATTGTGGGTGAAATCAATTATCGTGTCCGAATTGGCTGCCGTGAATATCTCACGCCAGGCGTGATCAACCGGAGGTGCATCATAAGCGCCATTCCCATTGTGATCGGAAAAGAAATCGGCATTGTATTCTTTGCCCGGCTCCAATCCACCGATCGAAACAGTGAAGTCTGCCGCTGGAATGGCATCGACAGCGATGCGTCCGACTTCCTGCTGCGCGGCTGCATCGATCAATCGCACTTCAAAATATTGGCCGAGATGCGGCACCATATTTGTGAGATTGAGCATAAAGTTATAACGCCAGGATATATCGACAAAATTGGTATTGTGGGAAAAACTCAGATCGTTATCACCATCATCACCGGCATTATAGGTTTCACGCCAGGCGTGATCGGTCGGTGGAGCGTCGTAGCGACCATTGCCATTGTGATCAGCGTAAAAGTCTACATCATAATCTGTATCAAGCTGAATTCCGGGTATTATCAGGGTAATCTCATTATCGTAAATTGCGCCAAGACGCTTGCGACCAACCTCGATACCGGTTGCTTTATCGACGACGCGTGCTTCCAGCAATTTATTGAGGTGCGGCGTCATGTCGCGCAGTTCAAGAAAGAGCCGGTAATTCCAATCGAGCAGTGCGAAATTAATATTGTGTTGAAAGGCTGCTGCCGCATTTCCTGCAACGGCTTCAAGATCGAGGCTCCATGTGTGGTCGCTTGGTGGGTTGTCGTACAAACCATTGCTATTGTGGTCGGCAAAAAATTCCAGGCGATATTTCCCTGAAGCTTGCGAGCCACTGACACTGATTTCGAAATCAGACTGAGGGATTGCTGCGATTTCAGTCCGGCCAATTTCCTTGCGGCTCAGTAAATCGATCGCCCGGATATGAAATCCTTTGCCTACGTGCGGCGTCATACCGCTTAGCTGCAAAGAGAGCAAATAGGGCCATTGGATATCGACAAAACTGGTATTGTGCGAGAAAACCAGAGTTGTATCACTTGCCGGTTTTTCCAATTCAAGACGCCAGGCATGATCCGCCGGTGGAGCATCGTATAGTTTGTTGCCATTGTGATCTGAATAGAAATCGATAAAGTAGCTTTTATCACTTTGGATACCGGGCAGAATCATTTCAAAAGCTGCGGATGGGATAGCAGTTAACGAATCGCGGCTTATTTCCAACATGGTTTTTTTATCTACCAGCCGCACTTCCAACTGCTGGCCGACATGCGGATTCATCGATTGAAAATCGAGATGCACTGCGTGCGGCCAATTAAGTGGTGTAAAATTGGTATTATGAGAAAAGGTAACAGTTGTGTCACCCTGAACAGCATCGACTGCCACGCGCCATGCATGGTCGGACGGGGGATCATCATAACGGCCGTTGCCATTATGGTCAGAATAGAAGTCGATTGTATAGCTGCCGCCCTGTTTGATTCCGTTAAAAGTCATCATAAATTCCGAACCGGGAATTTCTTGCAATGTTTGCCGTGTTACCTCCCGGCTATCGTATTTGTCCACAATACGCACATTTAGTGTCTGCCCAACGTGAGGTGTCATGCCCTGAAATGACAGGGTTAAAACAGGCCCTTGCGCAAAAAGCGGGCTCAAAGCAATCAGTAGCAACAGTAGGATTTTTTTGTACATAATTCTCTCCAGTTAGTTAATATATGTTTGTTAATTGTTTTTCGCACCCGCATCGATCCACTGCGCAATGATAGCAATGCTCGCCGCATCCAGTGGGGCGCGGTTCAACGGCATTTGCGTCGGATCGCTGCCATTCAATACTTTTATCAGAAAACTGGATTCACTGTTTCCCGGCTCCACTCTCTTAAAGCCTTGTGTGCTCAGTAAGGCCTGCACACCCACAAGATTGCTGTAAGCATTGGCCGCGCTCAAATCCAGATTAGCACTTTTAGTTTGCGAACTGTGACAACCCGAGGTTGCGCACCGGTTCTGAAAAATACTTGTTTGAATCGAACTGAATTCCGCCTTGAGCCTTGTAGAATCATCTTTGGCCGGTTCGAGGCTTGTTTCTGTATCACAGGATAAAAGCAATATGTTCAGAACTATCAAAGCTGCCACAATTGTGTTATTGTATTTTTTAGAACTCATCATTTTCTCTGTCATTTTCGATCCACTTAATCCGTCTGGTTTTTTCATAAATTGCTCAATATCAACTTTTGATGCGTTAAACATCCTTCGGATTGATTTCAATGGTATGCAAATCAGTCTCCCTTCATGGGGAGTTTCAGGAAGATGTAATACGCAACTTAGTTTATAAAAGTAGATTGAGCCACTCTGCGTTAGTAATTCAATCCGATTATAAATCATCCCATCAGCAGCCGGATTTTCACCGCCATACATTTGACCAATGGAATACAACAGCCATACCATAAATTGAAACCATAATTAAAAACGGATTAACTGTTTTGTAATTAATTGGTTAGATGGATTGAACAGAAGAGGTATTAAAGGCAGGAGTTGGATTTTTTACAATTTGCAGATAAATGAGATGGGAATTTTTCTAATCCAAAGAGGTCGGCGATCTTCCGTGTTAAGAAAACGGGGCAGGTCAGGTGGATCAAATTGGATGTGTGCAATAAATGGAAAAACATCCCAGCCTGCAGCATCCATTTACAAAAATACCGAAGCTTATTGCTCCCCCAATCGTTTTTGCAGGGTTTTGAAATTTATCCCCAATGCCGCACATGTTGCCTTTTTGTTGCCGTCGAATTTATTGAGTATGAGCCGTGCATAGAGTTCTGCAACCGCCTGCTCAGAAAGATTTTGCCCTTTTGATGATTGCAGTAACTGTAAGACTTCCTGCTGGTCTGTGAAATGAAGATGCTCGACCTCGATCGTTGTTCCTTTGCTCAGAATCACAGCTCGCTCGATAACATTTTGCAACTCGCGCACATTGCCGGGCCAGTGGTAGTGAATTAAACGATTCATCGCCAATTCAGAGGCAAAAAAATCCTTTTTTGCGCTTCGTTTATTGAAGTGTTGGGAAAAATGGGAGACCAACAGCGGGATATCTTCTTTCCTATCCCGCAGCGGAGGAAGCGTGACAGGCATGACGTTGATACGGAAATATAAATCCTCGCGAAAATTGCTCTCTCGGATTTCCTGTTCCAGATTTTTATTGGTGGCCGAAATCAGGCGAATATCAGTATGAATTGTTTCATCCCCACCAACGCGTTCGAAAGTTCGCTCCTGCAAAACACGCAATAATTTTACCTGCGCTGCCGGTGGGATATCGCCCAATTCATCCAAAAATAATGTGCCGCCGTTCGCCTTTTCGAAACGCCCCTGTTTCTGTCGAATTGCTCCGGTAAAGGCGCCTTTTTCATGGCCGAATAATTCGCTCTCCAGCAGATTGTCCGGCAAAGCGGCACAGTTTACCGTTACGAATGGTTTTTCCCGGCGCGGGCTGTTGTAGTGGATTGCTTTGGCCACCAGTTCTTTGCCTGTTCCGGTCTCGCCGCGAATGATTACGGTAGAATCGGTATCTGCGACCAACTCAATAAGCGAAAATACCTCCTGCATAGCGCGGCTTTTACCGATTATTTTGCTAAATTCATAACGCTCTGTCACTTCTGTTCGCAGCCGTTCCAACTCTTCCAAATTCTGTTTTTTTTCCAGCACCCGATTGATTTTGAGAATCAGCTCATCATTGCCGCTGGGCTTGGTCAGATAATCCTCAGCGCCAAGCTTCATGGCTTCAACAGCCGTTTGGATGGAACCGTATCCCGTGACCATTATGACAGGGATTTGGGGATTCCATTGTTTTATTTCCTGCAAAAACTGAATGCCGGTTTTGCCTTCCATCATCAGGTCGGAGAGGATTAAATCATATGTTTTTTCTTTTACGGAGTTTAAACCGCTGTCTGCGTCTGCGACAGTTTCTACTGAAAATCCCTCATCTTCCAATAACGATTGTGTGACAACGCGGAATGCTTTATCGTCATCTATGATGAGAATTTTCGTTTTATTTTGCATTAAATTTACCTTTACTCTGCGGGTAATTCAATTATAAATCGTGTGCCTTCGCCTATCGTGCTCTCGACCCGAATATCCCCTTTATGTTGCTGGATAATTTCATAACTCACGGAAAGTCCCAATCCTACTCCGGTTACCTTTGATTTTGTGGTGACGAAAGCATCGAAAATTTTATGCTGTAACTCCGGTTCGATGCCACCACCGGTGTCTTCAATTTCAATGCGAATAGACTTATTCAAGTTTGTGGTTGCAATGAAAATTTCTCCCGTCCCTGCCACGGCTTCTTTGGCGTTGAGCATGATATTTAAAAAAACTTGTTTAAGCTGGTCGCGATTGGCGATGACTTTGCACAAATCCGGTTGCAAGCGGCTGCGAATTTTGATTCCGCTTTTGGCAAAATTCTTTTCCGAAACGGCTATCAACTCTTCGATCACTTTATTAACATCGAGGGCCACCCGCTCTACTGATCCCGGGCGGTAAAAATCCAGCGTTTGGCGCAGCAGCTTCGACAGGCGCAGGATTTCTTCATGGGCGATTTCGATCAGGGTAGCAGCACTTTCTGCATCCCTTGGTTTTTTTAGAGCTGATTCCAGTGCGCTGCGGATGTTGTGCACGGGATTATTGATCTCGTGTGAAAGTTGGGCCATTAGCCGGCCAGTGGTGGCCAGTTTCTCAGATTGCACCAATTGAGTAAAAGTTCTTTCCAGCTCTTCAATATTTTTTTTCAGAGAAAGCCGCATCTGTTCAAAGCTTTGCGCCAGATGCGCAACCTCATCATAACCCTCTACCGGGATCGAACTTTCCAGATCGCCAGTACTGACCCGGTTGATGGCAAGCGCCAGTTTACTCACCGGTTTTGTAACCCCGTAGGCCAGAAAATAGCTCAGCACAAGCGATATGAGAATGGCGATCACACCGATTGTCAGTAGCATATTTAACGTCGGTTTGAGAATGGGTTGCATGGCCTCATTTAATGATTTTAACAGCAATAGAAGTGAATTTCCGGTATTTTTATTGAATTGCGTGGATAATAGGAGGTATTTTTCATCTCCCATTTGAACTTCCCGGATATCCTGCCCACCAATGGCGCATTGCATTAATAATTCTATGTTTTTTTGTGATTGCAGTAGTTCTAACTTTTCGGGCTGGAAAGAAAAAAAAGCCTGGTTTGAAACATCGTTCCCGGTTTTATTCACGAAGCCAATTTGACAACCAGTGAGCTCACGCAATTGATCTAAAAATACAACGTCAATTTTGAAACCAATCGATGCAGTCCCCAAAATCACAAGTTCACCAAATTGATTTTTGATTGTAATCGGTGTCGAGATGATTTGAAAAACCTGCGCGTCCAAGATAGTCATTGCACTGGTTTGCTGAAAGCTGATGGCATTTTTGATCGATGCAATGTTTTCGATGCTGTTCTGTGCAATGCGTAAATTTCCCAGTTGAGCCAGTATTTCATTTTTATGATTCGTCACCAGAAGAAAATCACTTTCTATCAGGGAAAGCAGTTTTTCGGCTTCCCTTTTAACCGTCAGCGGATCGTTTGTATCGACTGCTGCTTTTAAGCGTGGTTCTTCGGCCAATAAAGTGCCTTTGGCTTGCAATAAATCAAGTCTCGCCTGGAGATATTCATGTAAAATAGTATTTGTATTATGGAGCTCCGCATTGAGGGTTGTTTTCATTTTATGCTTAACTTGTGTGCTGACGGCCCAGATAATAAGTATGATTGCAAAAAATATTAAACCGGCGAAGTGAGAAAAAATCCTGTTACGAAAATTTAGACGCAAATAGTTCATTAAAATCCAGAAGAAAGTTGCACAGCAATGTAGTCGTCCTTGATATCGATTCTGCTGGTGTTGTTTTTTTGGTAGACCAGCTTTGCTAACGTTTCCCGGGCGACATAATAGCCCAGGCCAATTTCAAATCGTTGAATGTTGTCGTCCCATCGAACACTTTTGCTATTTTGAAAATCTATCTTTTCAAATAATAAATGTCCGATTCGCAAAGCCGCGAAATAATGAGGTAAAAATTTATACTTGGTTTCCAGATAATAAGCAGAAACTTTTAGTGCATCCGGATGAACAGGATTTTCCCATTTGTTGATGACTCCTTCGGCGAAAATGGACAGATGGCCCCGCTCAAAAGAAAAGTCAAAATCATAAAGCGTTTGCAAATAGCTGCTTAAATCTTTCTCTGGCGGCAGCATGGCAATGATTTCCTGCCCCAAATAAGGTCCGTTGCTTATGGAAAATCCGATATTTAATCCGAGAAGGGGTCTTACACCTATCCTTTGCGTAAAGTTCAACCGCTCAGTTTCATTTTTCCATTTTAAACTCGAAGGGGCGCTGTTGAATAAAGCGAAACTAAAGTCAAATACCTCAGCAAGCGTGCCGCGCAGTTCAACACCGGGACTGTAGACGCCCAGGTTTAAAATTCGCAGGCCGGAGCCGGTCCCCCTGTTTGCGAGAAATTCTGCTTCATCAGCAATCGGACGTGCCGGAAGTGAGGTTCGATAATCGTACATGATTGGTAGATGGATGAGGGGATTAAATTTTGACGACCGGCGGGCAGTAACATTGCCAATTGGTGTTCCGAGCACACCGGCCTGCAGAACGATTGTTTTTGCGGCATTTAAATAAAGCCGTATGGCAGCGAAATCAACATTTAACCCATCGGAACGAAGGCGAAGATCACTAAATATGGTTGAGCGTTCTGAAACAGGCATATCCAAATACAAACGAAGCTGCCATATAAAACCGGGATAGCCTTTGTTGGGAATATTCTGAGACGGTTCTCCCTGGCTTCCATTCTGCGCGTCAACAAACACCAACTCCATGCGCCCGCTTGTATTCATTTGTGCGGAAGCGTATGCATGCAAGGCTAAATAAAATAATATGAGAAAAAGTAGCTTCAATTTCATGCAGCACTCCTATAAGGAAAATTCAACAAGCGTTGTCCTGTTGTCGTTTACGATAATTTTTTTCTCACTTTCAGTACCCCGCCCTGTAAAAATTTTGAGTTGATATGTACCCGCTGGGACATCTGGGATGCTGAATTTTCCATCCTGATTCACAACTGAATAATATGGATTTGGCAAGACGAGGATGAAGGCATTCATATGGGCATGAATCTCGCAATAAACTTTAACCACCCCTGTTTGATCAAATTTTACTTTTTTTGATGTCTTTGTTGGATATTTCCCCAAATCGAACGTTTTGGCTTTTGAGAATGAAAAAATATTATGGTAAACTCGGTCGTTATTTGGAAAATTGACTGTCGTGCCTGCGAGCACCGGCAAAATATAGGGTATGAACTGTTCATCTCTTTGGTCCATTATGGGTTGGGTATCGGGAGTTGAAAACGTGCTATCAGGAAATTTTCCAGTAATATAAACAACAGCTTGTGTGGTATTCCCGATTCCATGCATTGGCAACTCCCGGGATTTACCATGAGGGTAGCGTGGCATTGTTTGCCTGGCTTGTGTTTTTACGGATTGGGGTGAGAAAAGCACAACGCCTTTTATCTCTCCGGCGCTCACATTCACTGCATATACCCAGATAAAGATGAAAGTACAAACAGGTATTTGGATCATTTCATTCAAGAATCTCATACGGTTCAAATCCATGTTCGCTTATATGTTCTATGAATTGTCCCGCTGTGCAAAAAACCTTTATAAAGATTCCTTCAGGATTACAACGCATGATGTTTATTGGATTATACACAACGGGATATGAAAATTTATAAATAAAAGTCCATCCGAGCGGTTATTCGAGAGCAATCGAGTTAATAAATCTGCACACTAAAAAACATGCCCTTTAGCCAAATCATTTCATTCATGATAACAGATAGCGTGTTTTCTGGTGGACACTTTCGTTTAAAATAATGTATTTAGTGTAAAAATCAAAACATTCGATGTGGTAGAAAATAAATCGGGAAATCCCTAAACAATTTTTCCCTGTATTCGTTGGCTTGCTATCTTTAACACGGGCAATAAAAAATTTTATGCAATATCTTGATAATTTTGAAATAGAATTTACTCGGCAATTTTTCCTTTTTTTCAAATGTCCTCGGCGCCAACTAATTCTCTATTTGACTATAAAAACTTAAAATTTGTTTGATCGTCAGACCGGCATTTCCTATTGTTCTGTTTACCGATAATACTTATATTGACGGCTTGTTTTAAGGATTGGCGTTTGAATAATTGAACATGAGGTTTTTAATACTAACTAAAGCCTCGCTTTTATCAGTAAAATAAATCAAGTTTTGTGCTACGAACGGAGTCATATATGGAACCAAACAAAAATAAATTTCCCAAATCGATAAACTTGTTGGATGATTTTGATCTCCCAAGTTATGAGGAGTGGCGGCAGGCGGTTGAAAAACTGCTCAAAGGCGCGCCTTATGATAAAATCATGCCGACGAAAACGTACGAGGGAATCACACTCGAGCCGATGTATCGCAAAGAAGATATGGCCGGAATCGATTATCTGCAGGCTAAACCAGGTGAGGCGCCCTACGTTCGCGGCACGCGTCCATTGGGATATTTGCAAAAAAATAGAGAAATTGCGCAAGAAATCCGCTATCCCGCAGCACAGGAATTTAACCGGGCCTTGTTGGCAGATTTACGGGCGGGGCAAACAGCGGTAAATTTGATTGTTGACAAAGCAACCAAAGCCGGGCAGGATTCCGATGAATCCAGCGATGCAGGGCAAAATGGCGTTGCGATTTCCACACTTGAAGACCTCGAAATAGCCCTTAAAAATGTTGATCTGCAAAATATTCCTTTGCACATATCTTGCGGTGTTTCGTCGCTTGGTTTGAGTGCCATGCTGGCGGCATTATGCAAAAAAAATGGCTTGGATATGCAGCAAGTGCAGGGCAGTGTTTCTGCGGACCCGTTAGCAGAATTAGCCGAGACAGGTAAGCTGCCAATTTCATTTTCCGCAGCGATGAATGATTTAGCCAACGCCACAAAATGGGCGCTTTCGAATGCACAAAATATCGCGACCTGCGGTGTTGATGTTGCAGCTTATTTGAATGCCGGCGCCTCAGCAGTGCAAGAGTTGGCATTCGCCATGGCGACCGGGGTGCAGTACCTGCGTGAAATGACTACCCGCGGTTTAGCAGTCGATGATGTGGCCCCCAAAATGTGTTTTACTTTTGCCCTTGGCAGCAATTTTTTTATGGAAGTTTCCAAACTGCGGGCGGCCCGACTTTTATGGTCGCAAGTTGTCGCTGCTTTTGGCGGGGGCGAGGAGGCACAGAAAATCGTCATTCATGCAAAAACAGGTTCACTCAATAAAACAATTTACGACCCTTATGTGAATATGCTGCGCACGACGACCGAAGCGTTTTCCGGTGTTTTGGGCGGGGTTGACAGCATGCATGTCGGCCCGTTTGATGAGGTCATCCGCCCTGCCGATGATTTTTCGCGCCGTATCGCACGCAATACGCAGATTATTTTAGATAAAGAAAGTCATTTCGATCGAGTTGTCGATCCGGCGGGCGGCTCGTGGTATATCGAAAATCTCACAAATGAATTAGCCGGCAAAGCATGGGAATTGTTTCAGAAAATTGAAGCAGACGGCGGCATGTTTGCAGCGCTGGAAAAGAATGTCCCGCAGTCTGAAACTGCGGCCACTGCGGCTGCACGCTGGAATAATCTGGCTATGCGAAAAGACAAATCTGTGGGCACAAACGTTTACGCGAACATGACTGAGGAAAAGTTGCAAAAACGGCCAATCGACCTGAAAAAGTTCAGTGCCGGACGGTCAAAATATCTGAGCGACTGGCGAAAAAAATCAGTTTCAGTTGCAGGTGGTTCGAGTGAGAAAATGGCCGAATTGATCGAGGCGGTTTTGAGCGGCGCGACGATTGGCTCGCTATCCCGGGCACGGCATGAAAAATCATCCGGGATTTCCATTCTGCCACTGGAAATTCATCGCACGGCCGAGCCATTTGAAAAATTGCGTTTGGCAATGGAGAAATACAAAACAAAAAGTGGCGCTGCCCTGAAAGTATTTCTGGCGAATATGGGACCGGTGGCACAACATAAAGCACGCGCTGATTTTTCTGCAGGATTTTTTCAAATTGCCGGATTTGAGGTGATTAGCCCGGCCGGTTTCTCCTCCACCGAAGAAGCTGTTGCTGCTGCAGTAGAATCACAGGCTGCGATTGTTGTATTGTGCAGTACGGATAAATCCTATCCGGAATTGGTGCCTGATTTTGTTGGAAAATTAAAAGAAACACGATCGGATGTCACCGTACTTTTAGCCGGATACCCCAACGAATTTATCGAAAAATTTAAAGAAAGTGGAATCGATGATTTCGTTCACATCCGCGCCAATGCCTATGAAATCCTGTCCGGGCTGATGAAAAAGTTGGGAGGTACGAAATGAGCCAGCACCCTGATTTCACAAAAATAAATCTCAATCTCAAAAATAAACCCAGTTCTGATAAGGAGTGGCGCGAAAAAACGGCCAAGATCGTATCCCAGGATTTTGATAAATTGAACTGGATGACCAACGAGCAAATCGCCGTGAAACCGCTTTACACGAAAGCGGATAATGAGAAAATCGATCACCTCGATTATGTCGCTGGAATTCCCCCGTTTTTTCGCGGGCCCTACGCAACGATGTACGTCATGCGGCCGTGGACGGTGCGGCAATACGCCGGATTTTCAACGGCAGAAGAATCAAACGCATTTTATCGCCGCAATCTGGCAGCCGGGCAAAAAGGCCTTTCTGTGGCCTTCGATCTCGCGACCCACCGTGGTTATGATTCCGATCATCCGCGTGTTATCGGCGATGTCGGCAAAGCCGGCGTGGCGATCGATTCCATCCTCGATATGCAAATTTTATTCGACAGCATCCCTTTGGATCAAATATCCGTCTCGATGACGATGAATGGCGCTGTACTTCCAATCATGGCATTTTATATCGCAACGGCGGAGGAGCAGGGCGTCAGCATGGAACAGCTTGCCGGCACCATCCAAAATGATATTTTAAAAGAATACATGGTGCGCAATACCTACATTTATCCACCGGGGCCAAGTATGCGCATCATCGCGGATATTTTTTCGTTCTCCTCGAAATTTATGCCCAAATTCAATAGTATCAGTATTTCCGGCTACCACATGCAGGAGGCCGGGGCAACGGCTGATTTGGAAATGGCGTACACGCTGGCCGATGGATTGGAATACGTGCGCACCGGCATTAACGCCGGAATTGATGTCGATGCATTTGCACCGCGTCTCAGTTTTTTCTGGGCGCAGGGAATGAATTATTTTATGGAAATTGCAAAGATGCGCGCAGCCCGGCTCATTTGGTCAAAAATGATTAAACAATTTGATCCCAAAAATCCAAAGTCGATGGCATTGCGCACCCACTCACAGACTTCCGGCTGGTCGCTCACCGAGCAGGATCCCTTCAATAATGTCACTCGAACCTGCATCGAAGGCATGGCCGCGGCCCTTGGGCACACGCAATCGCTGCACACCAATTCGTTGGACGAAGCGATCGCGTTGCCGACGGATTTTTCAGCGCGAATTGCCCGAAATACGCAATTATTTTTGCAGGAAGAGACGGGCATTTGCCGGGTCATCGATCCGTGGGGTGGTTCCTATTACGTCGAATCTCTGACGAATGAATTGCTGCAGCGTGGCTGGAATCATATTGCCGAGGTGGAATCTTTAGGCGGCATGGCAAAAGCCATCGAAACGGGAATTCCGAAAATGCGTATCGAAGAAGCAGCAGCCCGGCGGCAAGCACACATCGATAGCGATCATGAGACGATTGTCGGCGTGAATAAATACCGGCTGGCACAGGAAGACCCGATCGAAATTCTTGAAATTGACAATAGCGCTGTGCGCGAAGCGCAGCTCAAACGGCTGGAAAAATTGCGCGCCAATCGTGACGAGACCCGTGTTCAGCAAACATTAAACGCCTTGACGCAGGCTGCTGAAAATAAAGATGGCAATTTGCTACAATTATCGATAGAAGCGGCCCGGGCGAGAGCCTCTCTCGGCGAAATCTCGGATGCAATGAACAAAGTTTATGGCCGTCATCGCGCCGTGATTCGAACGATTAGCGGTGTTTACAGCAGCGCATTCGGGGAAGATAGCTATATTCAAATGGTGCTTGAAAAAACCAAAGAATTTGAGAAAATCGAAGGCAGGCGGCCACGTATTCTCATCGCAAAAATGGGGCAGGATGGCCATGATCGCGGCGCCAAAGTTGTGGCCACAGCCTATGCTGATCTCGGATTTGATGTCGATATTGGCGCTCTCTTTCAAACGCCGGAGGAGACAGCCCGGCAAGCGGTGGAAAATGACGTGCATGTCATCGGCATGAGCTCGCTTGCCGCTGGGCATAAAACCCTGTTGCCGGCGCTGGTGTCCGAGCTGAAAAAACTCAACCGTGAAGATATTATGGTGGTCATTGGTGGCGTCATTCCGGCACAGGATTACGATTATTTACGCAAAAATGGAGCATCCGCCATATTTGGCCCGGGTACAGTTTTACCGGTGGCGGCTAAAAAAGTGCTGGATGAATTGTTTCTGCGCATTTCCTGAGGCTGCCGAGAAGAATTACAATCCCCACGTCGATTTATCTGCCTGGGGATTTTTTTTAAAACTTCAACCCGTTTAACCTGCTTGATTCATAAGTGTTGTCTGATGTGCCGCGCATTTATTTGTTTTTTGTTAAGAGCAAGAATTATATTTAGCTCCTCATTTTTAATCAAATCAACTAACCTAATCTATTCATAAACTGGTAAAAATGTGCCTGGTACTGCTACAAGTTTTAAAAACACCTAAAAGCTACTTTGCTATCTGGTTATCCAGTTAACTCAGCAATTTCAACATCCTGTTAAAACAGAATGTTACTTATAGTGCTAATAAAATATCGTTTCAAGATATTTATAAAATAATGTCACCCCTCCGGGGTTTAAATACTTGGTTTTTCGTTTTTTATAATCATGATATCCCTCCGGGATTAAAAAACTTGAAATGAGTTTAATTTGGCTTTGTAAACCCCGGAGGGGTGCTATGGTTATAACCCGGTGAACTCAAAAAAACCGAAGAACCCCGGAGGGGTGACATATTCACCGCTTGCTGAGCTAACTGGATAGCCAGTACTTTGCTAATTTAAATTTGTAAAAATCAACTAAGTGCCAGGCACATCCACTGCGCTTAATGAATAATTCAGGCTAAGTGCGCGGAACATTTTAACCGATTTATGAAGAATCGAGTTTAAATTGTTCGTGTCCTCTCTGTAAATTCCTCAATAATAGCCTAAAATGTTACGATATTTCTAATAGCTGTCCAACTTGAAATAATGTAAGTTTTAGTGAAAAAAATCACTATTCACAATTCTCCACCAGTTAATTACCGCAGGCAAAAATATGCTTATTCCCCCAAATCAAAAAGGTGTTTCTTTAGTTGAAGCGATGATTGCGATTGTAATTTTCATGATAATTATGATCGGCGGCCATTCCTATTTTGCCCGTTCCCATATGGTAATGGCTTATGGAAAATTACAACGGTTGGCCGTGGCTGCTGCAGTCCATAAAATGGAATCGCTGGTAAAACTGGATTATTCATCCCTTTCGTCGAGCCTGAACGAAACGGATGTCACGATCGATTTGGGAAACCGCAGTGGAACACGCAGTACGACAATCACATATATTGATGACGCTGCCGATGGCCAGGCCGGCGCCGACAGCGATGGCAACACGTTGGATTACAAAATGATCGCCGTAGAAATCGCCTGGTCCGATAGCCGGGAGCAATCCTATTCATTGTCAACTTTTGTGATTGAATAGCATGAAAACCATGCCCATAAACTCTGGTATAAATCTATTAAAAGAAGAAAAAGGCTATGTTTTAGGCATGGTGCTGATCTTCTTTTTAATCTTTTCTATCATTGGCCTGTCAATCCTGGAAATGGCCGGTGACGAGCGTGTTTTTGCAGCCAGATATTCCCATAAAGTCCAGGCATTTTATAATGCCGAGGCAGGCATAAATCGCGGCATCTGGCTCGCAAACAAGGTTTCATTATCCGCCGCAACATTTTCCAATAGTACAGTGAATGTCGTTTATGATTCGACCACAAAAATAATGACAGCGACGGGGACATCGGGGCAAAATGAACGGATAGTACGCGTTACTTTGCAGGGAAGTGGTGGCGAAGATATTTGGCCTTATGTGCTCTATTCAGACACCCAGGGAATCGAGTTTACAAAAGGCGACGGAGAAATCAAAGGGGATATTCATTCCAATACTTCGATTACAATTAGTGGCCATGATGTTGATGGTGATCAAACAGTCGCTCCTCCTGCAGTCGATGTACCAACGGTTGATTGGGATTATTATAAGCAGGCGGCTATTGCTCAAGGGAAATATCGAACCGGTTATTTGATTTTGAACACGAGTTATGAGACTGGGGATGGTATTTGGTATTGTGAGGGTCCTATTTATATGTGGAATTATGAGGGATTGGAAGGGACATTGGTTTCGAGAAATTCAGTGTATTTATTTGGATCTAAAAATACAATTGAAGCTCCCGATTCGTTGCCGGCAATTATAGCCGAGCGGCTCATTTACTTTATGGGAAATGAAATTCAAATCGAAGGATCAATCTTTAATTTGGGGACAAACCCGGTGTACATGCAAACTCTGATAAATTGTCAAAAGTTGGAGCTCGATGGTTCCATTATTACAAAAGGATTGATACGAAAAAATTCTAATAATTCAGAGACAAATATAAAGTACAAGAAAAAGTATGTGGAGGATATAATGGGTATTGATTATCAATTTGAAAGCGGAGATTTACAAATCTTTACCTGGTCAGAAATAAAATGAACAGTTTCTGGCAAAGGAAGAATTGCATAAAATTTCTTTCGAAAACGCTGAAAAATAGTAGTGCGCCGGGCCAAAGCCATGGATTTACGATGGTTGAACTCATCGTCGCCCTGATCATGGGAATCATTTTGCTATCTTCTATCAGCATAATCGTCGGCAGTGCTTATGATTTCTATTTTGACGGGCGCAAGAAAATTCAGTTGCAGCAGGATCTTTCGTTGATCGAACAGCTACTCAGCCGTAAAATTAAGGCGAGCTTAAAAGGAGACCAGGAAATATTTACCAATTATGCTGCCTATCAAGCCAGTCAATCTGCCCAAACATCCGGGAGTTGCTTAAAATTGCTGTTTAGCGGTCCGGATTCTGTGATAATTTATAAAGATGATTCTGATTTTAAAGTCATTGATGAAAATGGCATTACGCAGAATTTAATTCAGGGAACGGTTGATCAGCTGAATTTTGTCGATCAAACATCATTTATTCAGACGGAGTATTCGTTTGTCCAGGGAGGTTGGGTGCTCACAGATACGTTAAATCACGCTTTTCGAAATAGTGATTAAATCCACATTTTTGTATCGAGAAACAATAATTAAAGATACCGATTAAGGTGTGCGCTCAGACCTTCGACTATTTTGAATCGATTATCTGAAGTATGAAGTAAACTACTTGTCTTTCAAGTTTAAAAACGCGGATGCTTTACTTTTAAGTTTAGCGCATAAGCTGGTAGTTCAGAGCGTGCTCTGAAAACACCCATTTGCTGACAGGGTACACTCAGAAATACGAACCTTTTCTCCCAATTAAGAAAGTGAATGCATCACAATGTGCAACTCACAAAATTAATATTGAAGCTCCACCACGCCTGATTGCCTGAATATGACCACACCCCAAAAACTTTTTTTATTTGAAAGTGATGACGTCACTGCTGTTGACATCCTGGAATCGTTTCGATACCAGCGAAAATACATCAGCGCGGTTTGTTGGTTTAAAAAGATATGTGTCTGCGCCTTCTTTGATGGCCCGGCGCACCGTAGCTTCATCATTGTAAGTGGACATAATTATAACCTGGGCATTCGGCTGCAGTTCTTTCAGGGCGACCATTGTTTCAAATCCATTCATAATGGGCATTTCAATATCGATGAAAGCCAGATCGATTTTATGTTTTTTTGCTTTTAAAATGGCTTCCTGACCATTTTTAGCATAAAACACCGTATAGGGCATTTTCCTGAACATGCCTTGAAAGTACTTTAGGGTAACTAAGTCATCGTCCGCTACGATGATGGTATTTTTGTCTTTACTTTGCATTTAAACAAGTTCCCGGCTAATTGAGGTTGTTTTTTACTTTTTCTTTGACATTGAAATCGTACTCAAACAGGTTTTTTTCAAATTGATCTTTCATAATTATTGGGCGGATAAACACGATTAACTCGGTTTTTTGTTTGGTTGAGACTGTCTTTTTGAATAAATAACCCAACAATGGAATATCACCCAAAAGTGGGATTTTCTTTTCCGATTTCAGAATTGAGTCACGGATCAAGCCACCGATGACGATTGTTTGACCATTCCGAATTTTAACATTGGTCGTCGCTTTTCTCGTCGATATGATCGGCGTGCCGTCGGGGGTGAAACCATTTTGAAAATCTGCCTTGGGTGATACTTCCAGCGTCATGTACGTTGAATCAATTATGTGGGGTTTTACCACAAGTTGTACGGTGGCATCCTTGAACTCAAAAGAGGTGACGCCAAACTGGTTGAGTACGCGAAATGGAATTTGATCGCCGACTTCGATAGTCGCTTCCTGATTGTCCATCGCAACAATTCTCGGGCGGGACAATAAATTGAGATTGTTGACGTCGCTGATCGCTTTGAGCAATACTTCGGCATTGGTGTTGAAAATGCCAATGCCAAGACCGGAGCCGACCGCAAAAGGCAGCAAACCTGAAGTTGACGTTGCATTGGTGCCCGTGCCTTCGGTGCCATCGGCGGGCGTGTAACTCAAATTCATGTCGGATTGAACTTGCACATCGATCTTATTTTTCGAATCGTTGGCCATCCACTCCAGCCCGAATTCCTGCCCATCCGTGGAGGAAATCTCGACAATCTCCGCCTGAATATAGACTTGTTTTGTTGGTTTGTCCAACGATTTAACCAGTTGAATCATCTTTTCGACAACTTCCGGGCTTTCGCGAAAAATAAGCGTGTTAGTGCGCTCATCTGCCATGACCGCGCTCGATTCGGAGGCCACCATCGTTTTGAGTATTTTTTCCAGCTCAGGTGCTTTGGCATATTTGCATGCGATGCTGCGCAGTTCAGTTTTCAGACCAATTTTTTCGGCGGCAGCAACATAATAAACACCACCGTTCATCACTTTATAACCAAGGTTATTCGATTCTAAAATAGCCTGAAATGCCTCCCTTGGCGTGATGTTTTCAAGGGACATATTCAGCGTGATTTCAGGAACACTGGCATCGAGCAACAAGTTTTTTCCCAGCCTGTCAGCAAGCATTTCCAGCGAGTTTTTGAGTGAGACGTCACGCAAATTCAAGGTCATCGTATTCGGGTTTTGCTGTGCCTGGGCAGAATACTCTGGACCGAAGTCGACAAATAGAATAAACAGAAGGAAACATAGCATATTATATTTGTAGGTGCGCGAAGTTTTTAGTGCAATTCCTTGCATGATAGTCCTGTTTGGTTTATTCCGAAATGACCGTCCATGTTTTCGTCAAATTTAAGACGATAGCGCCCATCTCATCTTGCACAACGACATTATCAGGATTTATTTCTACGATTTTGTACTGGCCGAGGCGATCCCCCGGTTTCACGACCGTCTCATTTATAATTGCCCGCCGGATAGTTTTATCCCACAAAATACCCTGCAAACGGATTGCATTCAGTTGCGTATTCTCTTCCGAATCAAAACGGAAAGTGTCGAAATCCGGCTTCAGAAATGGATTCTCACGAAAAGTTGCTGCGAGCGGGTCTAACAATTCGGTTTCATGCTCTTGCAGCACTTCCGGTTTGAGACGGTCAAATAGCTTCAAGTACCTGATCTCAAAATCATTAAGCTGGTATTCCTGGCTGCTTTTGCCGCTCAATGGTATATTCAGCGCCGGGATCAATCCTGTATAGCCAAACATAATCGCCAAGAGCAGAATCCCGGGTAATAAAATATAGAGCAGACTTTTTCGCATCTTTAACCTGAATTTTAAGGTTCTGTTTCAAATTTTAAGTCAACAACTTAATTTGAATCATTTTAAAAAACCACCACTTTGCCCGATAGAAACTATTTGGCAATCGTTACAACAATGTCCACAACTCCGACCAAAAGTTCTTTGCTTTTTATATTTTGGCTCAACTTGAATTCTTCAACCAAGACGGCGCGCTCCCAGTTGTTGATGTTCTCTAAAAACGCCATCACCTGGAGAAAAGTGCCTTCGAGCAAAAGTGTAATATGGCGTTTATTGGCTGAATCTTTGTCATCGGTATTTGGCTTCTGCAATTCACTGCTTGTAACAAGCCCGTTATCGATGGCTTCTTTTTCCAACTTTGATATAAATAGCGGGACTTGCTCCAGCCTGAGAGGCTGGTTAAGAAACCGTTTTTCGCGTGCCGTATATTTATGGATATCCTTTTGCAGAATCTGCATTATGCTGTCAATATTGGTTGTTCGCAAAAGAAATCGCGTATCATTTAGTATTGCTAATTCTTCCTTGAATTCCCGGGTCGTATCAATCTGTGGTTGAATTATTATAAAATAAATACCAATCGTTCCAACAACCAGGGCGGTGGCAGCAAGAAAAAGTATTTTCATCGACAAAACGGTTCTAATATTTAAAATCCACTGCATAGCGTGTCTGGCCTTTGGCGTTGAGTGCCCGTTTTTCGGACCATCTAAATTCTATTTCAAAATCGTGGTAATATGCAGTGCTGTCCCGGTGTAATTTTATATAATCGAGAACAAGTTCACTTTCAGCATCATGAAACGGTATTTGTTGATGCACCGCATACTGAAAATCATTCAACTGTGTCGCATTTTCATCTTCAAGATTGAGCAGGATGTTTGCCTTGACTCGCGTTGAAATACCAACTTTCTCTATTTTGCCCGTTTTCGGGGTGCCCTGTTTTGGTTTCTCAAATTCATTATTGAAAATCCGAAATTCAGTTATCCACAGATTGTCCGGGATGGCGTTTGTCAAGCCACGAAGATTCTCGACAATAAATTGCGATTCCACGGTTTTGTTGAGAAAACTCGATAGGTTTTTCTCAAGTTTTTCTCTTTTTTTATACAGGCTGATGGCGTCCATCAATTGTGGCCGCGAGTGAAAAATGTTTTCCTGAACCTTGACTAATTCACGCGCAAATGAATGCAGCTCGCGTTGATTTCCGATAAAGATAATCCACAAAAATAGCAGGGAAATTATCCATAAACCCAGGTAAAACAACAAACTCATCTTGCGGGTTTGCCGGTTTATTTCTTGCGAAATTTCCTGTTCAATGAAATTTATTCTAATCAAAACACTATTCTCCGTGCACCAGCGCGCCGATGGCCGAAGCCATGTGCAAGCCAATTTTATCATCATCACTGGTGTCGTGTTTTGCCCGGTGAATTTGCAGTTGTTTCATCGGATTCCAGACCTGCGTTTTAATATTGAGATCATGGTTGATCAGATTCGCCAAAAGTGTGTTTCTGGCTTCGCCTCCGGTGATATGAATGCTATCAAATTCAGTGATGCCCTCTGCGACCTGGTAGTGCTGTAAACATCGCCGCATTTCACCGATCAACTGTGCGGCAAACTCACAATAAATCTCTACAATGCTCAAATTTTCCAGTGAGTTATCGTATTTTATTAAATCCGACAGGAACATGCGTTTGTAGTTTTCCGCCTCGTTAAGTTTGAGCTCTGTTTCCTGCATCAGCCGGGTGACGATATGATTTCCACCGGTGCTTAAAATTCGAAAAAAGGGTTGCCTTTTTTTATGCAAAATAATGCAATAAGAAAATTCAGCGCCGCAGTGCAAGAGAATTGCGGGCCGCTGCAGCAGTTTGCCAGTCGAATAATAAAAACAATTATAAATGGCCAAAATATCGAGATCGAACAAAGTTGGTTTTAGCCCGGAATACTTAAAAATCGATTTATAGCGATCAATCAATGATTTTGGTACTGCACAGGCAAGCAAGTCGATACTTTTATCTGAATTTTTGTGGGAATCCAGCTCGCAGCAGGCAATCTGCAAATCGTCGATATCATCAAATGTTTGTGAGGCGATCTCCTCTTGAATGGCTTCCAGCATTTCTTCTTCCGAGGTGTTGGTGCTAAAAGTCATACTCTGAATAATGGCTTCGTTCGCAGGTAAAGTGACGGCGGCTTCCTTGAAATTATATCGCCAAACCAATTTTTTCAGGCATTCCGTGTAGACATCATCTGTGATTTCGTCACTTGAACCCATTTTATACTCGGAGACAAGATCGATGAGTTCAGCAAAGTCGGTCTGCACGCCCTTTTTTCGGGTGCTGCCAGCGATGACTTTCACCAGGGAAGAGCCCAAATCGATAGCAACACGTTTTTTCTGCAATGATGCGAACAAGGAATTTTTCATTTCGTTCTTTGTGATGAAAAATTGCGTTTACACAGAACAGCAATTCATCTTTTCATCTATAAAATTAACTTAATAAATACTTTAATTTCATTATTCCGGAAAGGAGGTGTGGTATCCATTAATTCTCAAACTGGAAAATTACGGGTTATATTTCCCATTTCGATTATCAATGGATTTTACCATTGATTACTGATCGGAAATGGTTCCATCGGTGACCATTTTTCTATCCAGCCCATCTGATTCACCGGAACCTGTGGCATAAATAGTATATGCTGAACTGGTGGATGTAACAGTGTAGGTTGATGCCGCATAGTATTTTCCGATCACATCAGTTGAATCGATATTCAAATTACTGATATTCCAGGGTTTGGCCGCCGTTGCCGTCGGGTAATTTCCAAATTCAGCGTAATAAACCCGCAAGGCTGTTCGGATAGTTCCCATATTTGCGTCGGCTTCAGATTTGATCGCCCGCTGAACATTTGCCCGGTACATCGGGATTGCTATTGAGGCCAAAACGCCAATAATTATGATCGTTACCATCAGTTCAATCAAAGTGAACCCGCGCATTGATTTGATGACCTTTTTCATCGGTTAAACTCCTTGAATGTTGATCCAGTATTAAATGAGATATTTCATCGATATTATTAAATCGGTTAATCTCTTAATTTTCAAACTTATGTTACAACTTTTAGAAAATTTTGTTGGGTTACATGATACTGCCCATTTTGAAAATCGGCAGGTAAAGCGCTAAAATTACGAATATTGCAATAATGCCCAGACCGACCATCAAAACCGGTTCGATGACGCTCGAAATCCCGGCAATTTTTGATTCAACATCGGCATCATAAAGGTCTGAAATATTTTTTAACATGGTATCCAATGCACCGGATTGTTCGCCGGTCGCGATCATTTTTACCACCATGGATGGAAACACGGGGTAGAATGCCAATTGCCGGGAAAAAGTATCCCCGCTAATGATGCCCTGTTTAATGTTGCGCAGGGCTTGAGCATACAATACGTTTTGGGCGGTTTCACTTGAAACTTCCAGCGCGTTGACCAGCGGGACGCCACTTTTAATCAATACATATAAAGTCCTGCAAAACCGCGAGATGATGTCTTTCATTATTATGTCCCCCATGACTGGAATTTTCAGCCGCAGGTAACTTTCGAAATAGCGACCTTTGGGAGTTTTTAAGAAATTTTTGTAGGCCATAATACCGATAACAAGGACTCCGATTTCAAAATAAATATAGCGCAATGCTGCATTGCTGGCAGCGAGTAAATATTCGGTTATCATTGGCAGTTCGGCATTATAAGATTCGAAGGTTTCCTGAAATTTAGGCACCAGACCGTAAATAACGGCCACCAGAATGACCAGAAAAAAGTAGAAGACAAATCGTGGATAAGCCGTGGCTGACTTGATGCGTTTCTGTGTTTTATCCTGCTCGCGCAGGTAGCTTGCGACTTGCTTTAACACCTCAGGAAGACCGCCACTCATTTCAGCCGCTTTTACCAGTGAAATAAATATATTCGGAAATACCTTTGGGAATTCTGACAACCCTTCATGGAATGTATGTCCATTGTTGATATTTTCGACGATGGTAATTATCACCGACTTAAATTGCTGATTTTGCGTCTGGTCGGCTAAAATATTCAAGGAAGCCAGCAGTGGAACGCCTGAACTGAGCAACACCGAAAGCTGGTTGGCGAACGTGTGCAGTTCTTCCAGTTTTACTTTTTTATTAATGGATTTTTTGCTGCTCCCACCACTTAAATCCAGCGTGAAAAAATCCTTAAATGATGACTGTTTTGCAGAATTGACACGTGGCTGCCCCTGCTTCGTAACCGGTGTTTTGCGGCCGTGTTTCTTTTTTAATTGTTTGCCGGGGCGGATGGTTATATTATTTGTACTCACAACTTTATCTGCTTGTTAATAAGATGGTTAATAATGCAAATTCTTGCACTTTTATCTGTGATATATTATCAATCGTCGTCTCGAAATTGAGGTGACTTATTCAATCCGGACGAATGGCTGGAGCAGCAAAAAGAATCCGGGAATCTCTAAAAAACTTCAGAGGTGACGCGCATGACTTCATCGATAGTGGTCATGCCTTCGATTACCTTTTTCAATCCGTTTGTTAATAGAGTTTCCATGCCCATTTCTTCGGCTTTGCGGCGGATGACATCCTGGCTTTCCGAACTCAAAATCATTTCCCGCAGCGCATTGTCGAACGAGAGCAGTTCAAACAGCGCGACACGCCCCCAATAACCTGTATTGCCGCAGTGTTGGCAGCCGGTCCCTTTGTAAAGTTTAACGCCTTCCAACAGGTGCTTGTTTTTTACAAATGTACTGATCTGTGATAAGTCAGGTTCGTATTCTTCGCTGCAGTGCAGGCAAATCCGGCGAACGAGACGTTGCGCCACCACCATGAGCAGGGAGGAGCACAAAAGATGGCTTTCGATTCCCATGTCGATGAGCCGCATGATGGAAGCCGTGCTGCTGTTGGTGTGTAACGTACTGAAAACAAGGTGTCCGGTTAAAGATGAACGCATGGCGATTTCCGCGGTTTCCAAGTCGCGAATTTCTCCCACCATTATAATATCCGGATCCTGGCGTAAGGTTGAGCGTAATCCGGCCGAAAAGGTCAAGCCGATATCCGGCTTGGCTTCCACCTGGTTGACGCCCTGAAGTTGGTATTCCACCGGGTCTTCAACAGTGATTATATTTTTTTCATTGCTGTTGGTATAATTGAGGGCGGAGTATAAAGTCGTCGTTTTGCCGCTGCCTGTCGGGCCGGTGACGAGAATCATACCGTGCGGTTCCTGCAGCGATTTTTTAAATTTTTCCTGTAATTCGCCCTCTAAACCAATATCAGCGATATTTAATGAGTGCAGGTCTTTGTCAAGAATCCGCAAAACGATTTTTTCGCCATTAATCGTTGGTAAGCTCGAAACACGGAGATCGATATCCCTGCCAAAAATCTTGACGCGCGTCCGGCCGTCCTGCGGCAGGCGGCGTTCAGCAATATCCAATGCGCTTAGAATTTTAATGCGCGAAACGATGCTGGGGTGTAATTTTTTGGAATGCGTCGAAGCGTGGTGCAGCACACCGTCAACACGATACAAAATTTTGAGCTTGTCTTCGTGTGGTTCGATGTGAATATCGCTGGCGCGCTCCTGAATTGCATTGAGCAAAATATTGTTGACGTAGCGGATCGCCGGGCCTTCTTCACCCTGACTTTTGAGCGCCTCGATACTGTTGCTATCTTCATCTTCATCACCGTCCCCCATTTCATCAAGGTCATCCAGCATCACATCTTCGTGGAGGTAGTATTTTCTCAGACTCTCTTCAACCTGTGATTCCAGGGAATAGTGAAAGATTGGTTTGGCGTGCATGAGTTCGCGAACAGCATCTTGCGTGTAGATATCAAACGGATTTGCGGTCGCTAAATACACGTATTCTTCATTCTGCGCAAATGAGATTACTTTATGTTTGAGCGCAATCTCATCGGGGATTAACTCAATCGTACTTTGTTCGATTAACCCGATATCAGAGAGATTGACGGTTTCTATGCCCTCAGATTTCAGCAGTTTCGCGATAATTTCTTTTGATGATTTGGGGCTGTCCATGATTCACAATTGTCTTAATTCAAATGTAATTTAAGGTGAGTTCGATGTAAACTGTAACATACTTTACAAAGCATAATTAAAATAGAGCGAAGGCGTCTCGCCGAGCGTTTCGTGCGTTATCCTCGGCGGGACGCCTTCGCACTATATCCTATAAGTATTTCGTTTTGTCCCAATTCTTCTTATATCGAACTCACGTTAATTTAAGGTCCGGAAGGCAGTTTGTTTCCGGGTTTCTTCCAGGTGAAGTATCGACAAAATGGAAGGGAACGTTAACGATGTGAAAGTTCAGAAAATATTCATTGTTGCGGGCAGGGGGTGAGTGAATCGAAAGTCAGTATGAATTTTATTCCACGGGGATTTTGCGAGCTTCATCGTGCGGCCGAAAAAATATCAGGTATTGCTATGCCCGGAGTGCAGCACAAAACTACCAGAGAACGGTCGCTACTGTCCGCAATGCAGTTATGATTTGGCGCAGGTCGTCTGCTTTTCCTGCCAGGCTGAAATAGAAAAAGAGTGGCAATGTTGCCCTTACTGCAGGGCCAATTTAACGCAGGAGAAAAACAAAGAAACAGCTTGACTTTTTACCCAGCAGCGATTATCTTTTTCACCTGTTTTGCCGAAGTGGTGAAATTGGTAGACGCGCACGGTTCAGGGCCGTGTGGGAGCAATTCCGTGTGGGTTCGAGTCCCACCTTCGGCACAAAAAAAGCCAGCTCATTTGAGTTGGCTTTTTTTATATTCTGCAATCCTAACATGGCTACTGGCTCTGTCAGGGTTGGCCTATACTTCATCCTGGTTTTAACAGCATGAAACACCCGGAACTCCTGACGAGAAGCTTAGACCAGGGAGACACCGGTATTGCATAAAAACGCAAACCGGCGTGACATTTAATGCAAAATTTGTGCAATTAATCGAACCCACAATTTTTGCGAACGGTGTATCGGTCAATAATTTAACGCAGCTTTGCCGATAAACTCTGTTTTTTGTGTTTTGTTATCGATTTCCGCTTTCGCCTGAATTCGGTATAAATAAATACCATTGGCTAATTGATCTCCCTCAGCGTCACGGCCATCCCAGAAAATTTCATTGTATCCCGGAATTCCTGTAATCCCTTCGAGTTTGCGAATTTTTCTGCCGGAAACTGTGTAAATTGACACATCAATTTCTGCATCATTATTTAATAGGAATGTGAATGTCGTATTTTCACGAAAAGGGTTGGGGTAATTCAATACTTCACGCAAAACCAATTCACCCGCCTCGGTTATTTGAAAATCAAAAGTTAACTTTGATGAATTATTGGAATTATCCCACACTTTCAACTCTGCTGCATGAAATCCGACCTCCAACTCCGGCAATTGGGTGACGACTTTTCCTGCAAGGTAATCGTTTTCAAAATAGATAAAATCCTGGGTTAAATCGTACAGGTTTTCAGTATCGCCGTCAATTGTAAGCGTTATTTTGTGACCAATTTCACTGGTGACGTTTATTCCGGAAATCTCGTCGCGCAATGTGGCCGAAAGCATGGCATTGGCTGGTACCGGATCGCCGTTGCTGAACGTTTCCCGCCCGGAAAAATTAATGTCGATTTCCGGCCCTTCATTATCAAGTAAAACAGCTGATTTCAGGCTGATTGGCAGGTTAGCGACCGAGCCGGCAGCCTCCCAATTTTCACCGGTGCCATAAACATTAATGCTGGCGTTGTTGCCGCCGTAAGTGATGTCTTTCGGCACGATAAAATTGAGGTCAAATTTGCCATTCTCAACGCTGCCGCGGCCACGAAACATGATATTGCCCGGCATGGTATAGCTGGTTGTTATATTCATGTTCGAAATATAATTTACTGCACGATCGTCATCGTAAACGAGGACGTCGACTTGCCCGGGCGTGGTTATGCGTTCGCCGGTGCCGAGAAAGAGATCACCGGTTACAGAAGTCGTGCTGAGTGAGAGCAAGGTGTCAGGATTCACGGCACCAATCCGTGCAATGGAAGTGGGCACAGCTAAAATGAGGGATGGATCACCGATAATGGTATATTTTTCGTCGTTCGTGATATTATTTGTGTACAGGCGGGCATTCATGAGCGCATCGCCGACCGTTTGTAAATTTTGACCATCTGCAAATAATTGTTTGAAGAACTGGCTGTTTATTTGCGCGTTTGAGGTTGAGAAAACAACTCTGCTTGAGGTCAGAAAACTGATGGCGCCACCGTTATCCATGTGCAATAAATCTTCGGTGAAACTCTGACGGCGGGGATCATCAAAGCGGCCAAAATCACACGTTGCTGCTATATAAAATGCCTGTTTTGCCCCGTTTTCAATTTTGGCGATATCTTCATTTTGCACAAAAATTCGCTCGTGCGCCCACACGGTTGGATTGCCGTGGCCAACATAATTAATAATAAGTGAACCGGAATTTATTGCATTTATCAAGGCATTTTGTGCATCCGGTTTGCGGATACCGAGTACGGCTGAATTGCGAATGGCGCGGTAATTCATCAGGTAGATTTTTTGCTGAATAAGATAATCCGGAATATCATTTTGCATTAATCCCTCAGCCTGAGGTGTGTGCAGCCTTTGGTCAACCTGTGTTGCGGTGCCGTTGCTAACGTATTCATCGTCGGCCACCATGGTGACTTTGTTGCGCCAGACACCAAATTGCGGATTGGCCTCGTACTGAATTATTTTATCCACAAATAAATCAGCTTCAGCAACAGTTTGTACCGGCATGCGCCCGATTGCCAAATCCATCAATCGATCATCGCCGGACACATAAACATAGTAGGCTTCAATGTTGCGATTGCTGAGCTCAGCGGATTCAGTTGTCTGAAATGTGATGAGGTGATTATCGGCGCCGGCGGATGATATGTTTTTATAATCGTAAGTCCCATCGCCCAGCAGGACAATGTAACGTGGTGGTATTTGCCAATTATGATAGGCGTAAGCGATAAAATCACGCAGGGCAGTCGGGTCATTAAGTCCCCAACCAAATTCATTGATAATTTTATTGATATCAACCACTTCAACTTCCATCCCACGAAAGCTGCGTTTATGCTCTGCCAGCCGATTCCCGGCCGCCTTAAAAATCTCAGGAACAACGATAATCATATCTGCCCGGTTTCCGCTGTCCCTCAAACTTGAAAAAGTATATTTTGCCAGATTTGTTGGTTCTTTGAGCTGAGTTGCGGCGAAATAGCGTCGGCCTGTCGTATCGATTAGAGCATCGGTGAACTGCCAGGCTGAGCCTTGCTGTTGAACTGAAAGCTGCCGGGGCGCCGTCGGATTTGAAATCTCCAATACCACTGGTTCGCTGCTGAAATCAACCATTGAAAACGATCGCATTTCATTGGACGAACGGGTGGCAAAACTGAGCTCGCCGTTCTGGGCTTGTAAAGAATCATCAACGATGAGTTCGATCCAGTCCACGTAGGTTTTGGCATTGCCCGTCGTGCTTTTATATTGTATTTGCAGTGTATTGTTACCAGGTGTTTCAGTCTCAAATTGATCATAATATGGAATGATCGAACCAATATTGATGTAGGCTTCATCATTAAGCCCCGGACTGTTAAATGAAAAAATCCGTTCGGTTCCATTATTTAGACGTAGCCCTAATGTATTGGGATTTCCCCTGTTATCTGAAGTTACGCGAAGTCGAATTTGGGCGCTGGAACGGCGTGGGTTTTTAAATAAAAAAGTGAAATTTTCACTGTCCCCGGCAGAAAGCGGGTTGCCGTACCAGTTGCGGCCAGAGTGAAATATCTTGTTAAATTCATTTTCAATGGCATGCAATTGCAGTGCGTGCTCAACAGGGCTCACACTGCCGCTCGCCGTTTCCGCTTGATGGCGCAGCGCCGGATTGGATTTTGTATCCCAGGAAATCCAGTAAACATTTTTCGTTTCATAGGGATTTGTATAATGCGCCCAATTGTCCTGCGAAGGGAGGTATTCCCAGTCATTTACCGATTGCCCAAAAAAGATAATCGCGTCGGTATTGTCAAAGCGGCCGTCCTGGTTGTCCATTAAAATTATCGGTATTTCGGTGAGCGCACCTGCCCGGGGATCTGTGACTCTTTCCGGCAATGCTCGGCCACCGCCACTGTACATTCGCAATTGAGCCGGATCGATGGAACTGATCGACAATCCTGCTTGTGTCAGCATGGCACCGGAAATACGGTACAATCCATTGTCTTCAACCTCAAGCCGGATAAATTCGAGTCCGGTTTGCTGGAATTTTTTTGCTATAAACGGTCTTTTATGTTGTTTCCTGAATTGGGCAATATCAGATTTATTGAGCACATTGAGTGTGCTGCTGTCATTCTGTATCTGATTTAATAAAGTGGGGGGTGCATTATAAACCGGCCACTGCACTTGAATTTCTGCACTGGCAAGGTAGTACCATTGATCGTTATTAAATTGCAGCGGAATCATGCGGATTTGTGCAATACGCGTATCACGCACCCAGCCGGATCCGGCCAAACTGACAATTGAAATTTTTTCTGCAGGTGGCATGCTTTTGGGCGCATTATTCAGAGCTAAATTTGTTCCGCATGGCTGCCAGTTGGCATTTAATAATGAAATTTGAACCGTTGATTCTGTTGGGGGAATAGCCAGAATCGTGGTAATTTCCGGGAAAGCCTGATCTGCATAATTATAAACTCCTGTTTGCCTGGTGAAGTTTACATTCAGAAATTGCTTCCCAGCCACCGAAACCGTGTCAAGTTGAGGAATATCATTGGTGATTTGGAAAATGAGGCCGCCGCTGTTTTTACTTAAAACGGAGATATTATTTTCGGCATTTGCATTATTAATCGCTATCAAAAAGATGCTTGATAAAAGAGCAAAAATTTGTTTTTTCATTAGCCAATCGGAGTTATTGTTTTGATTATTGGTTTATAAAACCGGAAATTGGATTTTCAAATTCCCAAGAAGGCGCTGATTTAAAAATATCGAGCGTTAATATAGAACTTCTTAAGAAAAGGTGCAATTATTATTCATTTACAGTAAACTGAGAAAATATTCAGCTTACCGGACATTTTTTCTTTAGGTTCGATTTTTGATTAATTGCGTAATAGTTCTCCCTGTACTTGCTTTTTTATCCGATTTTATCTATAATTCACATCCTGATTTTTAGGTTAACTTTATTCTTTCGATTTATGTTCCGAGCAAATTTATTTTTTCAAAAAAATGAAATGCCGAACCAATACATTGTTGAAATAACCACATTGAATAGATATGAGTGAAAAGATAATTACAGTCAATCGTAAAGCACGACACGATTATGAAATTCTCGATACGTTCGAGGCGGGTCTTGTGCTGTTGGGTACCGAAGTCAAATCGCTGCGAAATGGCAAAGCCAATCTCAAAGATAGCTACGCCCGGATTCGCAATGCGGAATTATGGCTTTTCGGCGTGCATATCAGCGCCTATTCTCACGGGACGTACAATAATCACGATCCCGAACGTGACCGGAAACTACTTTTGCACAAAAAAGAAATTCGCAAGCTCATCGGCCGGGTTGAAGAGGCTGGCCTGACGCTGGTTCCACTCAAACTATATTTTAAAAGAGGAAAAGCCAAGGTACAAATTGCCTTAGCCCGCGGTAAACGAAAATTTGATAAACGGCAGGATATCGCCAAACGGGATGCGGACCGGGAGATTGCCCGAAAAATGAAGCAACATTAAGGTGCAATCTCGACGACAAGGAAATGGAGAAATATATAATGTTTGAAAATGTTTTTGATGAGTTAAAATACCGCGGATTTATCGAACAATCGACCGATGAAGATGCGTTACGGGATTTACTCGGCGAAAAAAAAGTTACCAGCTATATTGGATTTGATCCCACTGCGGACAGTCTGCACGTCGGTAATCTTGTGCAAATATTGGCGTTGTATCACATGCAGAAGTATGGGCATCATCCCATCGCGCTCATCGGGGGCGGCACCACAATGATTGGTGATCCCAGCGGCAAAACCGAGCTACGGCAGATGATGACACGGGAAAAAATTGAATCCAATAGTGCGTGCATAAAAAAACAAATTGGGAAATATATTGATTTTTCCGGGGGTGGAACTGCCACGGCTGTTGATAATGCAGACTGGCTTTTAGGGCTCGGTTATATCGAGTTTTTACGCGATATTGGCCGTAATTTTAGTGTCAATCGCATGCTGGCTGCAGAGTCTTATAAAATGCGTTTGGAGACCGGGCTCAATTTTATCGAATTTAATTATCAAATCTTGCAGGCTTATGATTATCTCGAGCTCAATCGGCGTTACGGGTGTGTATTGCAAATGGGTGGCAGCGACCAATGGGGCAATATCGTTGCTGGCATCGATCTTGTTCGCCGCATGGAAGGTAACGAAGTTTATGCCCTGACCACACCGCTCGTCACCAACTCGGCCGGCCAAAAAATGGGCAAAACTGCTCAGGGGGCTGTCTGGCTCGATCCAGACCGGTTCAAACCTTATGACTTTTACCAATATTGGATCAATGTTGATGATCAGGATGTCATTCGTTTTATGAAGTTGTTTACGATGCTTTCACCCGAAGAAATTGCACCTTTTGAAGCCATGCAAGGAGCTGATTTGCGCAAAGCAAAACAAAAACTGGCTTACGAACTAACCGCTTTTATTCACGATAAGAGTTCTGCCGAAGAAGCGCAAAGTGCAGCGGCTGCACTTTTTGGCCAGGGCGGCGCAAAAGAAGGGGCGCCCGAAACAGTTTTGACTGATACTGAATTGGGTGATGGCATGCCAATTACAGTCCTGTTTGCCAAAGTAGGTTTGGCGCCTTCTTCCAGTGAAGCACGACGCATGATTCGCGGCGGCGGGTTGTACTTCAAAGATGAGCGCGTGTCAGACGAAAGATACCTGGTTACAGCTGCCGATTTCAAATCTGGCGATGTTCTTCTTCGGGCAGGAAAAAAGCGTTTTCATTTGGTGAAAATTAGCCGATAATTTTTTTGATAAAAAAAATGAATAAATCATTTGCATGGAAATGAAAAAGGTTTATATTTATGCTGCTTTTTTATGAACGTTCGTGCAATTTGATTTAGAGCAAAGTTAGTACGAACAATAATAGAAATGTTTTGACAGTTACGTTCTATATAGTTATATTGATTGTCTTGCTTTGGTCTGCGTATTTTAGCGGGTTTTAGTGGGAAGTTTTATTGTTCTTTGAAAGTATAGCGTACATAATGCCATGTGAGAAATGAGCTTGATGCGGACTTTTTTTAGCGAAAAAGT
>QQUE01000021.1 GCA_008501765.1 Calditrichota bacterium | reverse complement strand
TTGGGCTGCAAATTGACTGATTTTATGAAAAAAACAGCTTGTATTACAGTTTTTGACTCAATAAAAACAATAAGTTAACTTGATTAGGAAATCGCAAATTTAGTAACTCTGTATGTTAATTAAAAACAATAACTTCTGAATTTTGTGAAACCCTATTTATGAATAATTCAGGATAGATTTATGGAAAATTGTGGATGAATAATTCTTCGCCAAAAAGTAAAAGACCGAGTAGTACAATAGGTGCCACCAGGAATGGCCAGGCGGGGCCATATGGGGAATCAATTCTCCCACCGAAAACCGGAATTGACTGGTTGGATGGAGGAACGATTGATACAATTAAAGTAAATCAGCCTACAGATGATAAAATATTAGCTGGTATACAAAATCCAAAACAGTCCGAGGTCACCCCGCTCGAGACGTCGGCCGTCGAAAAAGCGCCGACAAACCCGAAAGAGGATCCAAGTTTTCAGAAAGTTGTCGGCCAGGTAAAATTTAAGGCCAAAAAAGATAAAATCCCCCCTAAAAGCCCGGAAGAGAAAAGCAGCGATACTAAATTAGCGGCTGAGCTCCCTGCTGAAAAAATTAAAGATCAACGTGTTTCCGAGCAGCATCTGCAAGAATTGGAAACAATTAAAACGGAATATACTGTTGATGAGTTTATGGGGGAATTCAAAAAGTCTACTGAAGAAGTTGCTAAAGTCCTGCCCGATACCAAAAAGGAACACAATCGTTTTGCAACAATCATAGGATTTCGCAAAGAAAAGGATAATGCCGGCAAGAAACTTACCAAACAATCAAAATCTTTTTCAGATCCATTGAAGGAAAAGTTAGATAAAAAAACTTCGGATGTGCAAGCGAATATTCAAAGTTCAGAAATTGAGTTGAAAGTAGATCCGGCAGGAAAAAAACAGATTATAAAGCACACGGCTCCGGCAGCTCCCAAACCAAAAACGGACAGTGAAATTTCATTGGATGACAAAAGTAAGTCATTGGATGATGTGCTTTCGGGGCATAAGGTATCTGGCCAGGAGATTAATGTTGATGATGAAATGTTGTCATTTGATGTTTCCGGTGAAAAAGAATTTGACGAAGCTGGACAAGCGAAGCGGAAAGCACAAGATGAAATTCAGAAGGCCAGACCCAAATACCGTGCCGCAGAAAAGCAGGAAATTGATAATGCTCACAATGAAATCAAATCTGTCGTTGGTTCCGGTTTAGGTAAATTTAATAATTCACGCCGGTCCCGCTTTGGAAAAGTATTCAACGAGCAGAAACTGCGTGAAGGCAACATTGAAAAAAAGAAAAGTGAAAGTCATGTCAAACTTCAGAAAATCTATCTGGATGCCAAAAATAATGTCGAAATTGAACTGAATAAACTAACTGAGGTCGAGGCTGAATTTGAAACGGTTTTAAATAATGCTGAAAAATATTTTCGGGATTGGGTGCATCAGGATTTGGAATATATATATACCCCTGGTTTTTTTGATTACAGTAACTGGATTGATGTCAGGCGCGGCGCGGTAGATAAGGAATACAAAAAATTATTGGCCAAAAAATACAAAAAGATTGATGCAGAGATCGAACAACTTTCAAAAGAGTCTAAGGCGCTTGGCTGGATGGCGAAAGAATTTAGTGGTGTTTCCCGGTTCGGGGGAGATATGTATTTGTATGCTGATGCCGTTAAAATAGTTCAGGACAGAGATTCTCTCGCATTATTTAAAAAAGCAAAAAACAGATTTATAAATGATGTGACCGAAGGCGCCAGAATAATTGCTGTAAAGGTCGTCAATGTTTTGAACGCGGCGAAAGGAATTATTAAAACCGGGTTAAATAATTTAGAGACAGAATACAAGGGTTTAAGTGCAGCTGAACAAAGTGAAGTTGAAGCTGTTTTCGGGGGAATAAAAACACAGTTCGAACTTTTGGGGGATTCCGTTGAAGACCGCAAGCGTGAAATAATCAGAGAAATGGCGCAGTCTTATAACAAGGGTGTGGGGAAACTTCAAACAACGTTTGATACGATAAAAAAGGATGTCCTGACAAGCTGGTTTGAGAAAGCGTGGAATAAAATTAAGGCCGTTGTTAATGCAATTTTGAATTTTGCCAAAAGAATCGCAGAATTGTTGGGGCGGTTGGCTCATTTGGTTGGCGATATTATTTCGAGTCCCCGCTATTTTTTCAATAATCTGGTCGATGGAATCGGTCAAGGTTTTGATACATTTGCCAGCAAGATTGATGAATATCTCGCTACAGCTTTTTTTGATTGGCTGCGTGGGAAAAGCGGCATGATGATTCAGCTTCCCAAGGATTGGAGCCCTAAAAGTATTTTCAGTTTATTTACACAATTGCTTGGATTGACCACGGAGACGATCTGGCAAAGAATGGAAGTTGTCTACAATAAAAAAATTGCCAATGTTTTTCGCAAGGGCGAATCGTTTGTTGAGAAAGGACTGGAAGTATTTAGTATTGTCAAGAAAGATGGAATTGGCGGATTATGGCAGTATATTAAAGAGTCTTTGGGGAATATTTTAGATGAGACTCTGAAGATGTTAAAAGAAAATATCCTCTACGCTGCGATTAAAAAAGTGATTTTTGAAATAGCGAAATTACTTGTTCCTGGCGGGGGATTCATTGCTATCGCTGAAAAAGTTGTTCGTTTTCTCCAATTTATTGTGGAAGCGCGCGATAAAATTTTAGACTTAATCGAAGCCTTTGTTGACTCAGTTGAAATGGCAGTCAACGGCAATATTCCTGGAATCGTCAAACACCTGACAGGCGCCCTCACCAGATTTGTCACAGTCGCTCTCGATTTTTTAGTGACCTTTTTTGGTCTCCGCAGTCTAAAAGAAAAAGTAGAACGAATCATTCAGAAAATGCGGAAACCAATCATTCGTGGAATCGATTGGGTTCTTGGAAAAATAAAACCACTTGTTTATAAAGTGTTTCGTGGGATTACTAAAGGCAAAGAAAAAGTACAGGAAATAAAATCCAAATTCGTTTCCTGGTGGCAAGCACGGAAAAAATTTATAGACGAAAAAGGGGAAAAACATACCCTCCGCTTCGAGGGAGAAGGCAAACGCGCTTATTTGGTTATAAATCCGAATCCGGAATTATTGCAGGATAAAATACAATATCTTGAAGAAAACTACGCGACCGCAGCGGCAGCCTCTCAAATTAGAATAATTAAAAAACATGCCAAAGCAATAGATAAGTTAAAAACCAAAAAGGATAAAGAAACCGGGAAAGATGTAAAAACGAGCGCGATGAGCCAAAAAACAGGAAAAGAAATTCACCGTCATTTTGATAGCATTGCCTCGGCGCTTGGCCATAAAGCTTTCAAGGGGACAGAAAGTGTCCCTGAAAGTAAGATTCGTTTTCCTGAGCAAAAACAAATATTGGGGGATACAGTCGGTAAAAAGATGGTTGCGGCTCCCTTGAGTATTGATTCGGGTGGTCATTCCGGCAGCCAGCCTCAAAGTAGCGCCGAATCCAATTTATGGAAAAAGGTGAATCAGAGAAAGAATTCTTATGTACAAGGTCATTTATTGAATCACAATCTCCACGGCAGTGGAGCAATAAAAGAAAATCTGGTTCCAATAACCCGCACATTAAACAATCCTGAGATGCTGAAATATGAAACGGATGTCAAGAACGCAATTTTGAAGAAAAACAAAATAATTTCGTATCGTGTTGAGGCTAAATTTGAGTCCCATTCTGGATCCCGTTCATTTAAATATCTGCCCGAAGAAGAATTTTTACCCTCCAGTATTCAGCTGACCGCAAAGTACATGAAGATAAAAAGTAAAACTGCTGACCGAAAAGTCCCTGGAAACTGGATTGAAGGCAAAGACTTGTTTCCTGCCAAAAAGCTCGTTCATAAATTGCCTGAAGATAATCCTTTGGATAAACAACAAAAGCAGCTTTATCAGTTAAATATTAATGGAAAAACAAATGATACAAAAAACGGGCTGCAAACCATTCCTTACATCGGGGAGGTGATCGCGCAGCGAATTATCAATGGTGGGGTTTATTCAAAATTTGATGATTTGAAGCGAATTACCGGAGTGGATGAAAACATAATAAAACACTTGCGGGATGAAAAAAATCCTGAGGGGAAACGATTGGTTTATACTTCCGGAAAAACCGTATGGCGATAAATCTCTTATTCGCTTAGCTTTACGTTGTTATAAGGGGTGCATGGGGACTGAATTTCACCAATAAAAACAGAACACACTTTGTTGAGAAACAGGCAGCCTATCCTGGTGCCGGGGTGAAAAGCCAGGGCGACAAAATCCTTCCCGGCAGATGGATAAAATATGAAGACACCAATTGCGCTGGGTGCGGTCACCGGGCGAAACCAGCGCGGCGTGGAAGATATTTTTACGGCCTGTTGGACGATCTGCAATGCTTTTCTGAAGCGATAAATTCTGATTCCCCAAATTCATTATTCAACTTTGTGTCGTGCACATAGTGCGTGATTTATAGAGATTTGTCTTCTGAAAAGATCGAAAAAATGTTGCACCGGATGGGAAAAATTTTTATTGTGCAACAGCAGAAGAATTTGCTGACTATGAGCTGTAACTCTTTGTCAGTACCTGGGATGAAAACTAGCCAAAGCTGGCAACAGGCGATGAAATTTGCTATTTAGTATAACGCTCATATTTCATCATTCATGCAAATTTATTTGGATACGCGATCAGGATGTTTAAACCATGATTCAACTTCATAAAATCAGACTGGATTTATGGTGGATCACAAGCATCTGAATAATGAAAAAGCATTGCCAAATTCGTTCTTTATAAAAAACATATGAGATTGAAATGGACTCCAAACCAAAGCATTTTATAGTTCTGTTACATACGGATTTAATTTTGGACAGTGTTTCAGATGGCGTATTTACGGTAGATGAGACGATGAAAATTACATATTTTAATCGTGCTGCGGAAAGAATAACCGGTTTCTCCCGCAACCAGGCCATCGGACAATACTGCATTGACGTATTAAAAGCAAATATTTGCGAGAAGAGTTGTGCCTTGCGGTGCTCCCTTGAGTTGGAACAGGAAGTTATTGATAAACACGTTACAATTCTGCGCACCGATGGAAAAGAAATTCCAGTCAGCATCAGTACATCCGTTTTGCGCGATGAAACTGGAAAAAGGATTGGCGGCGTGGAAACTTTCCGTGACCTTTCTTCTATCAAAGAGTTGAAAAAAGAAATCGAGCGCACCTATACATTCGAAGATATCGTCTCAAAAAATCACCGCATTCAACAAATCTTCGATTTGCTTCCCCACATTGCTGAAAGCGAAAGCACGGTATTAATTCAAGGTCCCAGCGGCTCCGGGAAAGAATTGTTCGCCCATGCCATTCATAATTTAAGCTCACGAAACACAGGCCCTTTTATAGCCATCAATTGTGGCGCTTTGCCAGACACACTTCTTGAGTCTGAGTTGTTTGGTTATGTGAAGGGGGCGTTTACGGATGCGAAGAAAAACAAACCGGGTCGATTTGCTTTAGCCAAAAAAGGGACGATTTTTTTGGATGAAGTGGAAAGTCTTTCGCCGGCCATGCAAGTGAAACTTCTCCGGGTTTTACAGGAACGCGAGTATGAACCTTTGGGAGCCACAGCACCTGTGAAAGCAGACGTTCGAATTATTTCCGCCACCAAGGATAATTTAACAACTTTGGTTGAGCAGGGAGTTTTTCGCGATGATTTATATTTTAGGCTGAATGTAGTCAAACTTTTGTTGCCGCCCTTAAAAGAGCGCCGGGATGATATTCCACTGCTTATTGAGCATTTTATCGAACGTTTTAACCGCAAAATGGTAAGAACGATAGATGGTGTTTCGGATGAAGTGTTGGGGATTTTGATGCATCACAATTTTCCCGGAAATATACGTGAGTTAGAAAATATTATCGAACACGCATTCGTGATGTGCCGTGAGCAGGTGATTCAAATTCAACACCTTCCGCCGGAGATTTCGCAAAAAAAACAGATAATCAAATCTTCGTTGGGAAATAGCAGCCCGCTACAGGATGTGGAGCGGGTAAAACTTCTGGAAACATTAAAAAAACACAACTGGAATAAAGTTGAAACAGCACATGAACTTGGTGTGCATCGTGCAACGCTTTACCGGAAAATTGAAAAATATGGTTTGAAAAATCCCACCGCATCACATTAACGCGACTGTCGCATTGAAACAGTCGCGTTAATGCGACATATCTTGTCAAATTCTCGTTTAGTTACCCCACCAATATTTTTTCGCATCTAATTAAATAATAATTACTTAAGATTATCGATTATTCTCTGGTCTGCCAATTGCATTCTGGCTTTTTAGAAAAAGAGGGATATCGATGAAAAAGATTGCTATACCGGTTTTTGGAGACCGGATATCAAATCGCCTGGATTGCTGTGAAAATATCCTCCTGATTTCGATAGAAGATGGAGTGATTAAAACCCGTGATGCTTTTCGTCTGACACATCTCAACCCGGCAGTAAAGTTAGCTATGCTGGTCGAATTAGGAATCGATGTATTGATTTGTAATGGGATTACAGAATTTTATACTCGACGGCTTAGCGATTGCAATGTTCAGGTAATTCCCTGGATTTATGGGGAAGTCGACAATGTATTAGCATGCTATTTAAACGGCATGATAAAAATCAATGGATCGGGTGGTATTAATAGAAACCAGAAATGCAAAAAATTAAACGGAGATAACGACTCATGATTGATGAAAACTTTCTTTCCAGCAATGATCATATATATGAATCTTCCCGCGAAAAGGATCTTATGTCTTTTTATTTTCGGAATGTTGAAGAAAGGATTGCCTCTGCTAAATCCCGTGTGCACGCAAAAAGGATTCGTGATGAAACGGTTGAAGCATTTATGGATGACTGCCTCAGTGATATTTTACACGATTTATTTGAGAACCATTGTTCCAGTTTAATTAAAAAATATTGGGAATTACAATAAGGCTGGAGAAAACATTTCGTTGCAGGTTAAAATGGACCATGATGAAAAATTGCAAGGAAATATATGCCTATTTTAGAAATCTTTCGGGAAGCGATCAAAGTTACACTACTCGTTTTTCTCATGATGGTCATAATCGATTTCATAGATGTTAAGACACAGGGGCGATTGCACAATTTGGTAAAAGGCCGTTTATGGCGGCAATACACCACCGCATCATTTTTAGGCGTGACCCCGGGTTGTCTTGGCGCTTTTATGAATGTGACTTTGTACATACATGGTTTTATTTCATTTGGCGCTATTGCCGCAGGAATGATTGCCACTTCGGGAGACGAAGCCTTTGTCATGCTCATTAAATTTCCAAAACAAGCGCTGTTATTGTTTGTTGTTCTTTTTATTGTGGCGATTCCGATTGGCTGGCTGGTGGATAAAATTATTGCAAAGTTGCATATTATTCCCTGCGAGGATTGTGATTTACATAAAATTCATCTGGAGGAAAAAGAACGTGGTCACTACCTGAAAGTTCATGTTTGGAACCATATCCTTAAAAATCACCTCTGGCGCGTATTTTTGTGGACTTTCTTTGCGCTTTTACTGGTGCAGACAGGATTAGATTATTGGCACCTGGAGAATTTTGTGAAAGAGCATTTAGGTGTGGTTTTAATCTTGAGCGTCCTGGTCGGAATTATTCCCGAATCGGGACCGCATTTGGTTATTGTGATGATGTTTGCTGATGGGTTAATCCCATTTTCAGTTCTTCTTGCCAGTTCAATTGCACAAGATGGACACGGAATGTTGCCACTTTTATCCTATACGATGAAAGATGCTCTGCTAATAAAAATATTTAACATTGGCGCCGCTTTGGTGGTTGGTGGCACGGTGTATTTGGCAGGTTGGTAATTCAAATAATCACATAGTTTTAATTTAATTGATGAAGGAATGTTATAATTGAAGTTAACACTTGTTTTCCGTGCCTCGATATTGTGGACAGCACACTGCTTTAAGGTTGAATAAATTACAAAAAACCATGAATCACCAGTATGTAAAACTAAGGAGATATAACGATGCCAGAACAGCAAACACGACAGAAACACCGCCAAGGTACGCGGCAGAGAAATGCGATAGGCCGCCAACGCCGTCATATGCACACGAACGGGGAGAGTGAGGAAATGGGTCCGGAGGGAAAATGTGTGTGTCCAAAATGCGGGGAGAAACAAAACCACAGATCCGGCACACGTTGCCAGGATGAAAAATGCCCGCAATGCGGCGCAAAAATGTTACGAGAAGGATCCCACCATCATCAGCTTTTTGAGAAAAAAAAGATGGAAAAAGGGCAAACATCCTAAACCAGTTATTTAAAAATCGAATCTTCTATCGGAGAAAAAGGAACTCAGAATGAACTATAAAGAAGAAGCCCTGGAATACCACCGTCGTGGTCGACATGGAAAAATTGAAGTTTGTACTACTAAACCCTGTGTGACACAGCACGATTTGTCGCTGGCATACACGCCTGGCGTCGCTGAACCCTGCCTGCAAATCCATGAAAATCCAGATGAAATTTTCAATTTTACGGCCAAAGGAAATTTGGTGGCGGTTGTAAGTAACGGAACAGCAGTTCTTGGATTGGGAGATATTGGACCTGGTGCCGGTAAACCGGTGATGGAAGGAAAAGGTGTTTTGTTCAAGCGATTTGCAGATATTGATGTCTTCGATTTGGAATTGGATACACGTGATCCCGATGAGATAATTCGTACAGTGAAGCTGCTTGAACCAACATTTGGCGGCATAAATCTGGAGGATATCAAAGCGCCGGAATGCTTTTATATTGAAGAAGAATTAAAAAAGCAAATGAACATTCCGGTCTTTCATGATGACCAGCACGGCACGGCGATTATTTCTGGGGCCGGATTGTTAAATGCGGTGGAATTGGCAGGAAAACAGCTCGATGAAATTAAAATTGTTTTCATGGGAGCTGGCGCGGCAGGAATTGCCTGCGCAAAATTTTATGTCACCTTGGGGGCGCGCCTGGAAAATATCGTTATGCTTGATAGCAAGGGAGTCATTTACAAAGGCAGAAAAGAAGGAATGAACCCTTATAAAGAGCAATTTGCAACTGAAACCAAAGTTCGAACGTTGGAAGAAGCCATGATTGGCGCTGATGTTTTTGCTGGCGTTTCGAGCGCGAATTTAATTACGCAGGAAATGGTGCGGTCGATGGCTGCCCATCCGATCATCTTCGCAATGGCCAATCCTGACCCGGAAATTACCTACGAGGCAGCCAAGGCTGCCCGCAGCGATGTTATCATGGCAACCGGACGCAGTGATTACCCCAACCAGGCGAACAATGTCCTGGGATTCCCCTTCATTTTTCGCGGTGCATTGGATGTTCGGGCGACGCATATTAATGAAGAAATGAAAATTGCGGCTGCCAAATCATTAGCGGCATTGGCAAAAGAGCCGGTTCCATACTCCGTCATAAAAGCATACCGTTCAGAGCACATCGAGTTTGGGCCTGAGTACATTATTCCCAAGCCATTTGATCCTCGCGTATTGCTTTGGGAGGCTTCCGCGGTTGCAAAAGCGGCCATGGACTCCGGTGTTGCAAGGCTTAAAATTGATATCGATGAATATAAGGAAAGACTGGAAGATCACCTCGGCATGTCGCGTCGTACCATGCGGGTGTTTATTAATAAAGCAAAGAAAACACCAAAACGGATTGTCTTTCCCGAAGGCGAACATGATACCATATTAAAAGCATGCGAAATTATTTTAGATGAACAACTGGCGCATCCGGTTTTAATTGGCAGACCCCACATAATCGAAAAAAAATTGGCGAAATTGCATATCAATCTTTTAAACGGAATAGAGATTATTCATCCAAAATCTTCCCCGGATAGCGAGAGATATAGTAAGGATCTATACGAATTGCGCAAACGGAAAGGATTGGTATATTCGGAGGCAAGCCAGCTCATACGCAATTACAATTATTTTGCCGCAATGATGGTGAAGATGGGCGATGCCGATGGCATGGTTGCCGGGCTGACGCAGCATTACACCGATGTGATCCGGCCTGCATTGCAAATCATTGGGACACGCCCGGATGTTCATAAAGTAGCCGGGCTCTACATGATGATTATCAAAAATAAACTCTACTTTTTTGCAGATACAACTGTGAACATCGAACCCACCGCTGAAGAATTAGCAAAAATTGCCATTCTCAGTGCCAACCAGGTGAGGCGATTTGGAATCGAGCCTAAAATTGCCATGCTTTCATTTTCCAACTTTGGCAGCTCCAGACATCCCCTGGCCGAAAAAATGCGGCAGGCCACAGAACTGGTAAAACACCGGGGTCTGGATATCCACATTGATGGAGAAATGCAAGCCGATACTGCGGTCGTCCCGGGTATCATTGATGAGATTTTCCCGTTTACTGATCTGGCTGGCAATGGTGGAGCCAACGTTTTGATATTCCCAAATCTGGAGGCAGGAAATATTGCCTATAAATTATTGCAGCGCCTTGGGGATGCCGTCGCCGTCGGGCCAATTTTGATGGGGATGCGTAAACCGGTGCATTTGCTGCAAATTGGCGCGAATGATGAAATTGACGTCGTTTACATGACAACGATTGCGGTTCTGGATGCCGAGGGTGAGAACGATCTACTCATCGCAGGGTAGCAAGAATTTCTCAAAACACTATCTGCCTTTCCAATAAAATGGCAGATAGTGTCAATCATTTTTTTGCACATTTAAACGAAGGGAAGGATTATGTTTAGAACGACAAATGAACTCCATGACAGCATAGATGCGTTTCATCAAACTTTAAAAAGTATACGGTTAAATGCAAAGAATTCCGTTGAAAAAGAGAAGTTGGATTTGATGATCGCTTTTATGGAAGGCCATAAAAGACGTTTGCGAGAATATCTGATTATGATTGAAATTACACCGGGAGAAAAGTTTAGAAATATTAAAATTGACACCATATCTGAAGATGAATGGCCGCTACAGTCGGTAACATTTCGAATCGATCCCGGCATGTCCGTCGAAGAAGTGATAGATTCTGCACTGAAATATGAAGATCATTTAATTGGATGTTACGAGAAAATTATCGAGAATTGCCCATCACTGGAAGCACGAGATATTTTCATAAAACTCTTGCATTTAACTAAGCGTGAAAAGCTGGATTTTCTGAAATATGATTGCGGCATGTTTTATAATTAAATTTCATTTTTAATAAAGTCGGCACAAACGAGAATCCTTTTTGATAACCCGGAGATGAGAAAGAGCAATTGAATACTGGAGATTAGAAAAATGAAAGAAAAAGCAAAACCCATGCACAAATCCACCGTCTCGATTCATGCAGGCAACCTGGAAAGTCCGATTTTTGGCGAAGTCTCCATGCCGATTTTTCAGACTTCGACATTTTCATTCCCGACCGCTGAGGAAGGCGCAGCACGGTTTTCAGGGGAGAAAAATGGTTATGTTTATACCCGCATCGGCAATCCAACCACAAATGCTCTGGAAGAATGCATTGCAACCCTGGAAAAGGGGTATGCCGGCATGGGCACAGCCACGGGCATGGCTGCGGTAACGACCGTTTTCCTGGCTTTGCTGCAGCAAGGCACACATATTGTCAGCACGGGTTCCGTGTATGGAGCGACCCGCATGGTACTGGAAAAAGAGTTTTCCCGGTTCGGGATAAAATCGACCTTTGTGGACACCTCGGATTTAAACAATATTAAACAGGCAATTCTGCCTGATACCCGGGTAATTTATATTGAAACTCCGGCAAATCCAACCATCAACATAACCGATATCCGGGGAGCAGCAGATATTGCCCGCAAACACGATTTACTACTGGTGGTCGATAACACCTTCGCCAGCCCCTATTTGCAACGTCCGCTTGAACTCGGGGCGGATATTGTGGTTCATAGCTTAACAAAATTCATCAATGGACACAGCGATGTTGTGGGGGGTATGATTGTAGCTAAAAATGAAAAGTTGTACCGTAAAGTAAAAGAAGTGCTCAATTTGTTCGGTGGCACGATGGATCCCCATCAGGCATGGCTGGTATTACGCGGTGTACGTACGCTCCCTCTTCGCGTAGAAAAAGCACAGGAAAATGCAGAAAAACTGGCACAATTTCTAATGCAGCACCCTAAAGTAGCCTGGGTAAACTACCCCGGCTTACCAGATCATCCCCAACATCAAATAGCCCAAAAACAGATGGATGGATTTGGTACTATTATCTCCTTCGGCGTCAAAAACGGCCTGGAGGGCGGGAAAGTTGTGCTAAATAATGTAAAGTTATTTACTTTGGCTGTTTCGCTTGGTGGCGTCGAGTCGCTTATTGAACATCCGGCATTTATGACCCATGCTTCGGTGCCGAAATCCGAGCGTGAAGATGCCGGAATTTTGGATGAATTGATAAGGATCTCAGTTGGATGTGAGGATTATGAAGACCTTCGCGATGACCTGGATCAGGCTATTAACAAAATCCCATCTGGAGTATGAAATATGAAACCATTAGCTGGATTAAGAATATTAGTTTGCGGTAAAGGAGGAAGTGGAAAAAGTTCCGTAGTAACTCTTATGAGTCATGTTTTACATGATCAAGGATATAATGTGTTATTACTGGACGGTGATGCTTCCAATCCCGGTGGATTGGCACGATTGGTCTTTGGATTAAAGAAAGGCCCCAAACCTCTGATAGATTTTTTTGGTGGACGAGAAAGGGTTGAATGCCCGGTAGATGATCCTTCCCCGTTAACACGAAAAGGTGATTCAATACCAGTCACAGAAAAACCTATTGATTTGGCTGAACTCCCTCCAAGCTACTATGTTCAAAAGAATAATATAACTCTGTTTCAAGTAGGTAAAATTCAAAACTCTTATGAAGGTTGTGATGGCCCGATGTCGAAAATTACTCGGGATTATATTGTCAAAGGCGAACATGTTATGCTCATTGATGTGGAAGCTGGTATTGAGCATTTTGGTAGGGGAGTAGAGAAAAATATAGATATTGTTCTGGTTGTAGTTGATCCTACTTATGAATCCTTTACCATTGCTGAACGCGTGACTAAAATTTGCAATTTGATGGGAATTGAGAGAGTGTGGGTAATAATAAACGCAGTTCAATCCGAATTTATGAAATCGACCATGATAAAAGAGCTTCGTAAGAAGAAAACCGAAATTTTTGGATCAATCACCTATGATCATGAAATAGCAAAGGCTGGTTTGATGGGCGACGCAATCGATGGAAGCAAAGCAAAGAATGATATAGTCAAGATTGCAAAGAAACTAGAAGATTTTATGTTAATTCTTCCTCAAAATAGGTCAAATAAGAAAAAAGGCAAAATATTAGATGAACTGAAATCAGTTGCAGACACAACTTATAAAAAGATGACTTCCATTATTAACAGGATTTAGCTATGTGTACTTTTGGTCCCGTACCATCACGACGATTAGGTCAAAGCTTGGGCATAAACAATATTCCCCCAAAGTTCTGTACTTATTCCTGCGTGTATTGTCAAGTGGGGCGTACCAATCATCTGCTGAAGGGGCGGCGGGTTTTCTACAATCCAGATAAAATATTTGCAGAAGTCCAAAACAGAGTTGAGATGTTAAAAGAAATTGATGAAAAAATTGATTATCTCACTTTTGTGTCAGATGGTGAACCAACACTGGATACTTTGCTGGGTAGAGAGATAATATTAACGAGATCTTTGCAGATCAAAGTCGCAGTAATTACAAATGCATCTCTAATCTGGAGGCCGGACGTTCGCGACGATTTGATGCAAGCAGATTTTGTCAGCTTAAAAATTGATTCTGTTCAGGAAGATATTTGGAAGAAAATAAACCGTCCACATGGAGCTTTAAAAATAGACAAAATTATGAAGGGGATGCAGGATTTCACAAAAGATTATCAAGGGAATTTGGTTACAGAGACTGTTTTAGTTAAAGGATTGAATGATAACGATTCTCAAATTCACAAAATCGCTGATTTTGTTAAACAATTAAAACCATCGGTAGCCTATGTCGCTATCCCCACTAGACCACCAGCAGAAAAATGGGTTCAACCTCCTGACGAAGATTTGATTAATAAGGCTTTCCAGATATTCAATGATAAAATTAAACATGTAGAATATTTGATCGGATATGAAGGCAATGCTTTTGCTTTTACAGGAAATGTTGAAGATGATCTGTTAAATATTACTGCTATTCATCCTATGCGCGAGGATGCGGTTAGAAAATTAATTAAAAAGGCAAATGCTGATTGGTCATTTGTCCAAGAACTGATTAACAAACAAAAACTTGTTAAGACAAAATATGCCGGAAATCAATATTACATTCGAAAATTTTCGAATGGAGGGTGTTCCAATTAAGGATGGTTGATCATGAAGAAAATATTAATTATCGAGGATGATCCGCACCTTAGAAAATTGTATGAAATTGAAATAACGGAAATGGGATTTGAAGTGATGTCAGCCCTAAATTCACACGATGCTCTGAATAAAGTTCGTGATGAAAATCCGCAAGTTGTTTTGCTGGATTTAATGCTGGCGAATATGAATGGTTTAGATCTCCTACGGGATATACTTAGCATCAATTCCAATCTACCTGTGATCATCAATAGCGCTTATCCATATTGTAAAAACGATTTTAGGTGCTGGGGCGCTGAGGATTTCATTGTAAAATCATCCGATCTCAGCGAATTGAAAAATCTATTGGATAAATATTAACACGGGTAACATTTCAATAAATTTAACCAAAGATTGCTCCCGCTTCGATAGCAAAGAAATAAGATTGTAGAGTACAATGTAAAAAAGATGTGATATGGGCATGGAAGAAATAGCAAATATCCACGACAAGATGAAATCTATAAAAGGATCGAAATATCCTAACTGCGGACACCAGTCATATGCAGTGAATTTTAGTCAGTAAGGCGGTGTAGTTATTCATTTCGACTATTGATGAGAAGCGTTCATTTCAATTGAAAAATTCTGTTTTTAAATATTATACAAATGTATGCGGTATTGTTTTATGCATTGAATATATGAAAGGCTCAAAATGAAAGATATCCTATATTTACTACTTGCTGGTGGAAGAGGGCAACGCTTGATGCCTCTAACTGCCAATACCCCTAAACCATTGGTACGCTTCGGGACTCAAGGAAGTATCATTGACTATACCTTGTATAACTGTCTAATTTCAGGTGGAGGCGATGTGTTGGTGTTAACGCAATATCTGTCAGGTATGATAGATACTTACATCAATACTCACTGGATTACTGCATTTTCTAATAAGGGCAGGAAACTCAAAGCAATCAGTTCCCAAGAACTGGGAAGCAATTTTTACAAAGGTACTGCAGATGCCGTCTTCCAGGTTTTATCTTCACTCAATAAAGTTCCTGACTTTGTTGTTGTTCTGGCTGGTGACCATGTTTATAGAATGGATTATCGGCAAATGATTGCGTTTCACCTTTCGAGCAACAATCCTGCTACTGTAGGGTGTATTCAGTGTGATCCATCTCAGGCTCATCACTTTGGTATACCAAATATTGATGATGACGAATTTATCACTGATTTTATCGAGAAACCAAACAATCCTGAATTTTTCGAATCCAGAGAAACTCTTATGGCTTCTATGGGCATTTATATATTCGATACTCATGTTTTAATGGAATATTTAACAGAAAACCAGCAGGAAAACTCGCATGATTTTGGCCATGATATTATACCCAGGATGGTTAAACAATGTGAAGTTAAGGCTTTCCATTATAGAGGAGATAATAATTCAATTCCCTATTGGCGTGATGTTGGCGATTTACTGGCTTATTGGAAAGCCCAGGCGGAACTAATTGAAAGTGACATTGATCTGTTAAATTTTTCTCCGGTTAAGGATATAGGACAGATTCCTTTATCCAAGCGGGAATTAGTTTGGAAAAATATTGGTGCGAATAATAATGATATTCACCCTTCAATTGCCGATACGGCTCTAATTGCCGTTTAATGATAAAAAATTCGATAGATGAGCGTAAAGATTGCAAATAAATAAATATTCAGTCCCGCTAGATGAATCAGGGGCTGATGCAGATATTGTTATTTCCGACCACCTACTAATTCTTGACTCAAGGTTGTTTTCAGTGGCGAAAAAATAAGAAAGTGATAAAAGTACGGAGACCAAAAAAGATTGTTAATCGAGTAATAGAATTTGAAATTGGTTATGATAGGCTTGTATTGGCAACACGTCCAAGCCCAACCATCCCTTCATGGCTAAAAGGTGTAGAATTAGACAATGTATATTATGTCCCCAAGGATAAAGTCTAAATGAAAGGGTTTAAAATGTTGAAAATAAAGAAAATATTATATACGACGGATTTCTCAGAGTGCGCCGACCAGGCATTGCAACATGCCTTGTTTTTGGCAAAAAAGTACAAGGCAAATCTGGATATTCTGCATGCGACGGTGTTCTACGGGAACTATGAATCCTTATTTTCGGTGGATCAATATCCGGATTGGCAGACTTATTTTGATAGTGTCGAAAAATCGCTTGATTCGATGATTGATAAATCACTTTTGCCATTTGACACACAGAAAATCAACATAACCAAAATACAGAAGCGTGGAACCACACCAGCGCACGTTATATTGGATCATATTTTAAAGAACGAAGTTGATCTGGTTGTGATGGGTACACATGGTCGTCCTCATTTAGAACATTTTTTTATGGGTAGTGTAGCTGAAAAAGTAGTACGCTCAGCACCTTGTCCCGTCTTAACCTTATGTGGTTACGAAAAAAGCAGCATCAGTACAATAAATAAAATACTGGTTCCAATAGATTTTTCTGACCATTCTAAAAATGCATTGCTGCATGCAAAACATGTTGCCAGCTCATATGAAGCGAAAATACAGCTTCTGCACGTTATCGAAGAAAGTGTTCATCCATCTTTTTACGCAGCTGGAGAAACTTCCGTCTTTAAATTGATGCCAAAAATTGACAGCATTTCCAAACAGAATTTACAAAAGATTTTCTCGGAAGCGGGAGGCCCTCAGGTTGATGTTGAATTTCATATCGCCGAAGGTCGGGCTGCAAATGAGATTATTAATTTTGCGGAAAATCAAAACAGTCGTATGATCGTTATGCCAACCCATGGACTTACCGGATTTCAACATTTTCTCTTGGGTAGTGTTGCCGAAAAAGTAGTGCGAATGGCTAAATGCCCGGTCTTGACGGTTAAAGCTTTTGGGAAATCACTCGTGCAATCCCAAAATCGTGATACTACTGCAATGCATAATTAAAAGTAAATCTCAATTGTTAGAATTAACCTGTGGTGCAAAATGGAGTTTTTACAAAGTTTATCAACAAATCAATTCATTTTGCTGGCGCCGGCTTTCGGTTCCACATAATTTTAGCTGGAATTTAAAATGGGGCAGGCTGAGCGAATTATGCTTTTGCAAAAAATGTGCATTCCTTTATTAATATTGGAAGGCTCTCGTTAACGTGAGCTCGATGTAAGAAAAATTGGGATAAAACGAATTAATTATAGGATATAGTCCGAAGGCGTCCCGCCGAGGATAACGCACGAAACGCTCGGCGAGACGCCTTCGCTCTATAATAATTATGCTTGGTAAAGAATGTTACAGCTTACATCGAACTCACGTTGGTTAAGAAACGCGTTGCTCTATAGCCCCAAAACTCCGGAAAGAATTTTGGGCAAAGAGTCAGGGTGTAATATGCTGCTCCAGTTATTTACACGATCCCTTTCCTGCACTGGTTAGAGGTGCTCTAAAAAAAGCCCGACGGATGAAAGCATCCAACGCCAGAGTTAAGATATTTGTGAATGATCGCAAAGATGTTCATACCCATTTTTTATTCGTATTTAATCCCAAATATTGTGTACCCGCCTAAAAGTTCAGTAAATTTTATTAATAATAGGATCTTCAAATTTATGGATAAATTAAGTCGCCATTTATAGAATTGTGTCATTAATTTTGGACTTTTAAGAAATTAGTATTTTACAAACTTTAATTAGATTAATATGTCATCCTTGTTTTAGCCCAAAAAGGAATTCAATTAAATTTATGTAAATTATTATTATCTTTAATAAAAAGTCGGTGTTTTTCTTGACTTTAATATTATCTTGATGTATTATCCTGCCATCAGGATAGGGATCAAGTCCAGGACCAGGGCTCGTATAATTTTTTGACATTTCTTTTGCTCATTATCTTCATTTCCCCAATCCTTCAACCTCTCAACTTTTAAATTCCGTGTCAACGATTGTTGACAGAAAGGAGTATGCATGTCCGAACCCTTTTTGGCTGAAATCCGAATGGTCGGGTTCAATTTTGCTCCAAGAGGCTGGGCATTCTGTGATGGCCAAATTCTTCCAATTAACCAAAATCAGTCCCTCTATTCATTACTCGGAACGACCTATGGTGGCGATGGCCGCACATCTTTTGCCTTACCGGATTTACGCGGACGTTCACCGCTGCATCCTGGTGAGGGACATCGCCAGGGTGAAAAAGGCGGTGAAGAAACGCATTCACTCAGCCTGAACGAAACACCGGTGCATCAACATAACATGCTAGCCGACACCGGCAATGGAAATCGACCTGTTCCAAATGACGCTGTTTTATCGAGTGCAAGCAATGTTTATCACGATCCCAATAATCTTGTTGCACTGCATTCCGGTTCCGTCGCCAATGTTGGTACCGGTCAAGCTCACGATAATATGCAACCGTTTTTAGCCGTTAATTTTTGCATTGCATTGCAAGGGCTGTTCCCATCACGTAACTAATAAGGAGAGAAGAATGTCAGAACCTTTTGTTGGTGAAATCCGCATGTTTGCGGGAAATTTTGCCCCACGTGGCTGGGCTTATTGCGACGGACAGCTGCTTGCCGTATCTCAAAATGATGCGCTTTTTTCCCTCCTCGGAACGATTTACGGAGGTGATGGAAGAACGACATTTGGTTTGCCGGATTTACGCGGCCGAGTGCCAGTTCATGCAGGCCAGGGGCCTGGATTATCTTCGCGGAAATTAGGCGCCAAAGGAGGGGAAGAATCAGTAACAGTCACAGCGAATCAGTTGCCATCTCACACACATACTTTATCCGCATCGACCACAACTGGAAATGAAAATAACACTGCAGGAAATGTTATCAGTGAATCCCCGCAAATTGCAGTGTATATTGAAGATGCTCCGGAAGTTGGATTAAACGCAGTTACTGCGACACCGGAAGGTGGAAGCCGCTCACACACAAACCTGATGCCGAGTCTGTGCCTTCATTTTATTATCGCCTTGTTTGGCATTTATCCATCGAGACAATAAGGAGAAAATATGTCTGAACCTTTTATCGCAGAAGTGCGGATTTTTGCAGGAAATTTTGCCCCACGAGGATGGGCTTTTTGCAATGGACAACTCCTGCCAATTGCTCAAAATACAGCGTTGTTTTCATTAATTGGAACCACATTCGGCGGTGATGGCCGCACCACAACCGCTCTGCCGAACATGCAGGGCCGAGTTCCTATGCATCCGGGCCGTGGCCCGGGTTTAACCTCGCGTCGTTTGGGTGAGAAAGTTGGTGCTGAAACAGTCACATTGACGGAACCGCAGATGGCGGAGCACACACATCAGGTTCGAGCGGCAGTGGATCAGGGCGATTTAAACGCGCCGGCATCAAATCGGTCTCTTGCCCGATCCGATGGTGGATTTGCATATTCTGATCAAACCGGATCCCTGGGGACTATGGCGCCCGAAGCGCTTTCTGCTGCGGGCGGAAGTCAACCTCACAATAATCTTCAGCCCTATTTGGGATTGGAGTTTATTATTGCATTGCAAGGTTTGTATCCGTCGAGATCCTAACATGAAATTGGAGATAGCGTCGAATTTGGCGCTCTCTAATTTTGTTTAACCAATTCAATTTATAGGGAAAAAATGCACATTTCTTTTCGACCGATTCAAAAAAAAGAACATGATTTACTCCTTGAAATTTATGCAAGCACACGGGAAAATGAGCTTGCGCTGGTGCCCTGGACGATTGAACAAAAAGCTGTATTTGTCAAACAACAATTTGATGCGCAGCACAGCTATTACCGGGAGCATTTTTCAAAAGCACAATTTTTGATGGTTCTTGGCGATGGCGAGCCAGTAGGTCGACTTTATCGCGATGACAGGGAAAACGAGATTCGGATCATCGACATAACTCTGCTGCCAAAGTTTCGAGGAAAAGGAATCGGTGGAAAAATACTCCGTGATATCCTGGCCGATGGCAAACGCCGAAATGTGTTAGTACGGATTCATGTTGAAAAGCACAATCCAGCGCTGCGGCTTTACCGCAGACTTGGTTTTCAATCGATTGAGGAACAAGGCATTTATTATTTGATGGAATGGACACCATCACAAGAAACTGTAGAGGTATAAATTGACGCGTCTTCCTGATTATAAAGCATTTAAAAATAATTTAAATTCAACGTTTACAGTACGGCCGGATGATGGTAAAGCAATCGATCTTGAACTGATAGAAGTGAAAGATCTTCGTCAGGATACGGGGCAGGAACAGCAACCTTTTTCGCTGATTTTTATGCAGAAAAACAAAGATGTGCTTTTGCCGCAGCAGATGCATGAACTGAAGCATGAAAAGCTCGGTGCATTTCAAATATTAATGGTGCCAATAACGCCTGAAAAAGATAGCTTTATTTACGAAGTGATCTTTAACTGATTCAAAAAATGAGAAGCAGGCACGCATATCTCATAAACTCAATTCTTACATATTTCTTCACTCACATTCATTCCGAGAACGGACTCTCCTCGACCGGTGTTTTCGACACCTTATTTAAGGTGATTATTTTGATAGCTATTAATTTTTATCCAAAAATTTTGACTTCTCTTTTTTTAACTCACAAACTCTATCTGGAGGACATTCATGGAGCGTAACATACGCCTGATAATTGTTTGTCTCTTGCTCGTTTCATCTATTGGAATTCTTGGTGCAAAAGAGGAAGATATAAACACAGTGAGCCCACTCGAATGGCGCGCACAAATCGTTAATCTCACGGGTACCATGCAAAAAAATGTGGCACCTGGAATTGATGCAATTTTATCCGGACACGCGAAGAAAATACAATTTGTATTTATCGTGCAGCCGCGACAAAATTTGCACAACCTTCGAATTGACCTGAGTGAATTTTCATTTGAAAAGGCAGGGGATTCGAATAATAAAAAACATATCATTTCCAAACTTGCGCTGTTCCAGTCTTTAGCAGGGAAAAAGGTTGCAGTTAAAGGTGATTTTGATCTGACTGAAAATGGTGCATTCAAAATCACTGCTGGAAAATATGACGCTGCACAACCCTTGCTGGTGACTTTTGAAGCACATTTTGATGTTGAGAAAAAATTTGTCATGGCAGCAAAGAAAAGTGGTGGCAAAGATAAAATACAGGCGGTTAGCGTATCCTCATCTATGGCGGATCAAGTCGTCGGCGGTGGCTCGGAAGTCGAGGCCGGTGGTAAAATTAAATATCATGTTGAAATTCAAAATTCAGGTGATCAGAATGGTCAAAATGTGGTTTTTGAGGATGCCGTTGATGCCAATTCAACTCTGGACGCCGGTTCGGTCAAGCACTCGCCAATCGCGGTTGACGATGCGGGCTACAACACAATTGCCGGAGTGAATTTAAATGTACCGGATGGTGCAACAGATTTATTAAACAACGATAATCCTGGCATTCCAAGTGTGCAGCTTACCTCATTTGGTGGGGGTACTGTTGGTGGAACGGTCAATACAAACAATGCGGGCGCAACTGTGGCGCTCGGTAGCGGCTCGATCACGGTCAATGCAGACGGTAGCTTTTCACTGACTCCGGATATTGCCTTTAGCGGACCGTTTACATTTCAGTACCGTTTGAGCAATACAATCGGAAACTCTGATGGTGTTGTTACTGCAGATGTAACAGCGGCGGTCGCTCCAGTTGCTGATCCAGACTTATTTTCCACGCCGCTTGATACGGACATAACCGGTCAAAATATCACGAGCGATGATGCGCTCGGCACGCCCGTAGCCACGCTGACCAGTTTTGGCGGCGGCTCCCTGGGTGGCGCTGTGACTGACAATGCAGCGGGTGCATCCGTTGCTCTCGCTGGCGGTACGCTGACAGTCAATACCAATGGTGATCTTTCGCTCACAGGCCAGCCATTGACGGTCGGGGCTTACACTTTTGAATATCGCATCACCAATGTAGCTGGTACTTCAGATGCGCTGGTTACAATAAATATCAATCCATTGGATACCGCACCCGCAGTGACGACGGTTGCACCGCTGAATGCGGCAACAGGCGTTATGGCAAATACGAATGTTACCATAACATTTAATGAGCCGGTCAATGTGACCGCAGCTTCGTTCGGGCTTTCCGGATCAAGCAGCGGCGCGCACACCTTTGTGCTCAGTGGCGGCCCGACTGCGTGGACTCTTAATCCAGATGCCGATTTCGCATTTTTAGAGACAGTCACAGTTAACGTGATTGCTCTGAATGTGAGTGATGTGGATGCCGCAGATCCTCCGGACAATATGGCTTCAGATTTCAATAGCACTTTTACAATCGCTCCTGCTCCGGTTGTTGCAGTCAATGATTCTTACAACGCGACGGGCAACGTTCCCATCAGTAAAAACGCTGCAAGTGGCGTGATTCTCGGCGCTGGCGCCGATACTGGTGGTGGGACGTTGAGCGTTACTGAGGTCCAGGGCGTTGGCGCCAATGTTGGTGTTGCTACGGCAACAGCACAAAGCGGATCAGTGTCTTTGAATACTGGTGGCGATTTTTCATACACACCTCCGGCCGGATTCCAGGGCAATGATACCTTTACTTATAAAGTCAGCGACGGCCTTACCAGTTCAACTGCGACAGTCACGATTGCGGTTGCGGATATGATCTGGTTTGTCGATGCAAGCGAAGCCGCTGGCGGCGATGGCCGATTGACAACGCCATTTAACGCATTCGGCGGAACGAACAGTTTCGATTCAGATGCGGCTGATGCAGCAGGCGATGCGATTTTTATCGCCGATGGCAGCTACACAGGTGGTGTGACATTGCTCAATAATCAACTGCTGGTTGGTGATGGCTCCTCAAGTCATGTTGATGTTGTTGCAGGAATTACGCTTGCTTCAGGTAGCATGGCTTTGCCAACACTTTCCGGAACTGATCCAGTCATTTTGCACTCAACTTCATTTGGTGTGCAGCTTGGATCTGGCAACACAATTCGAGGATTGTCAATCGGTAATACGCCTGGTAATTTTGGGATAACCGGCGCAACGGTTGGCACATTTAATATTCAAGAAACAACTGTTGATGGTACTGGCGGGGCTTTGAAAATCAGCACGAGCGGTACTGCTGGAACAGTCAGCTTTGATAAGCTTGAATCCACAAGTTCAACCGGATCAGGAATTGATTTGACGGGTGTTACTGGCTCTATGTCGTTTGGCATTGGTGGATCTGGAATTACTGGAACGGCAGCGAATTCGCCGGCGATAAATGTCAATGGTGGATCGGTTGGATTCACTTATCCAAATCCAATTACAAAAGCAAATGCTGGTTCTCTTGCAAAAATTTCAGGTGCACACACTGGAACAATCGTTTTATCAAGCACACTGAATGCAACCGCAGGAGATGGTCTGCAATTTGACAACGCTGATGGAAATTACAGTTGCAACGGCATAGTAACGCTTAACGGCGGAGATGCTGGAATCGATATCCTGAATGGATCAGGTGGTGCGTTCACGTTCTCAAACACAACCATCACAAATCCATCAGGAATTGGATTTAATGTAAATAGCAGCTCTCCTGCAGCATTGTCCTATCTTGGTGGCGCCATTAATCAAACGAATGCAGTTTCGGCTGTTCGATTGAATGGGAACTCTGGTGGAATAATGAATTTGAATATTCCGATCACTTCCAGTACATCCACGGCAAATGGTATCGATTTGACCAGCAACTCAAATACGATGAATTTCGGTGGCACACTTAATTTGACCACGAGTTCAGGAATTGGTTTGAACGCGACGGGCGGTGGCACACTGAACGTCACAGGTGCGAATAACACCGTGAGCAGTACATCGGGCGCCTCGGCTGTGAACATCAATACCACAACGCTGGGTTCTAATGACGTGACTTTCAAGAGTATTTCCTCAACAGGAGGTTCTAGCCCTGGTATTAATCTGAATACAACAGGGACAACTGGTGGATTTGTTGTGACCGGTGACGGCACGAACACCACGCAAGGTGGGAATGCAACCGGGGGGACAATCAGCAATAAAACAGGTGCAAATGGCACAACCAATAACAATGGTACAACGATTAGCCAGGGTGTTGCCGTTTTGCTTAAAAATGCTCACAATGTTTCTCTCCGTCGCATGAAGCTCGATGGTGCATCAAATTTTGCGGTTTTTGCGGCGAACTCATCAGGTTTCAACCTTGAATATTCAAATGTAACTGGTGCTAATGGGAATGATGCCGTGCAGGACGAAGGTAGTCTTCGATTCATAAATCTGACGGGTTCTGCATCTGTTGCAAATTCCATTATTGAAGGTGGATTTGAAGATAACATTCGCTTGAATAATAGCTCGGGTACTTTGGATCGTTTAGTCGTAAGCAATTCACGCATTGAGGACAATTCAAGTGGCTCAGGAAATGATGGCATTCTCATTGAATCCACTTCCAGCGCCGTTGTCAAAGTTACGGTAGACAATAGCACTATCCAACGCCACCGAGGCGATCACTTCCAGGCTAGCGCGTTAAATACTTCTAATTTGGACGTGATTTTTACTGGCAATACAATGGCAGGTGGTCACCCAAGTCCGCTGGGTCAAACATGGTTGATCAGCAATGGACACAGCGCAACCACAACTTTTAATGTTGATGGCAACGCAATCAGTGGCTCTATCCTTTCTGCTTTTACGATCTTCCAAAGTGCAAACTCCACAAGTTCTGCTTCGATGACCGGAACATTTAACAATAACCAAATCGGTCAAACAGGTTCGAATGGTTCTGGCTCTACCCAGGGCCACGGTGTCGATGTCAATGTGACGGGCGGTGGAACATCAAATCTCACAATTACCAACAACACAATTCGCCAGTGGAGCAATGCCAATGGCCTGAAAATGTCTGCAGGCGATGGCAGTCCAACCCTGAATATGACAGTCACTGGTAATACAATTACAGAACCAAACCTGGCGTCGTTCCCAAGTTATGGCGTATACCTGAATATGGGTACGACCTCAGCTGGCGCGGTAACCTCGTGTGTTGATTTTAAAAATAATACGATTGCTGGATCTGGCGCATTTGGTTCGGCTGATTTTCGATTTAGACAAAGAAACAGCGCAACAGTTAACCTGCCAGGATATGGCGGCAGCGCGACGAGTACAGCTGGTGTGATTGCCTTTGTGCAAGGCCAGAATACCGGGACACCAACAGGGAGTGTAACCATTAATTCTACCGGATTCACTGGCGCCGGCACAGGCTGTAATTAATAACCCATGCGTCTTAAATCGAAAAAACAAATAATTGGAGATAATAAATGAAGATATTCAAAAAGTTGAATATTGGTGTGTTTGCGGCTTTTTTGTGTATGCAACCGGGTTTTGGTATTGCTCAGACGGCAGCACAAAAAGGAGAAAACACCCAAAGCGCCGGTAGCGGAAATTCAATAACTGCTGCTGATGTGAACCTCTCACTTGGCATCCTTCCCGCCGGTGAAACAGTAATTATTGAATTCGAGGTGGATGTCGCAGCAACCATCCCGAACGGTGTCACTGAAATTGCAAATCAGGGAGTCGTGACGGGTGATAATTTTGCCGACGTTCTGACGGACGATCCCGATGTTGGCGGTGCATTTGATCCAACACTGACACCAATAAAAGCTCTGGATTTGGGTGTAATTGCGCTCAATGCACCGGGTGCGGATTGTGGTTTAACCGGGAACGAAAGCGTAACAATTACAATCTATAATTTCGCATCCGTTGCCCAAAGCAACTTTGATGTGTCATTCAATTTCACGGGGCCGACGAATTCATCCGCAACAGAAACAGTAGCACAAACGGTTCCGGCGAGCGGCGGCACACTCGTTTACACATTTGCAGCCACAGCAGATTTATCTTTACCGGGTTCGTATTCTGTCACAGTATCGACCTTGCTCAGTGGCGATTCTCAACCGGGAAATGATGCGCTGATCACAAGCGTTCTTTCCTCACCTCCTCCCGTTGTCGATGCCGGTGCAGATCATTTCATAACCGAATACCAGTCTGTTCAACTTGGCGCCAGCCCGACTGCGAGCAGCGGAACACCGCCATTTACTTATAGCTGGACCCCGACAGCCGGCCTCGACGATCCGAATAGCGCCAACCCGGTTGCCGCGCCGAATAGTGCAACCGAATATACCGTCACAGTCACCGATGCCGCTGGATGTTTCGGGAGTGATATGACGTTCGTTGATTACATCGATTTGCGTATTTTGGTTGAGATTGCAATCGTTGATATCGATTATGTATTGCAAAATCAAACCCTCTCCTGGATAGCCCGTAATAAATTGCAGGCGGCACGCGCCGACCTTGTCAATACGCTGAATTATCTTGATGCAGATGACTGGTCGAACGCGGCCGTGGCTCTGGAAAGCGCCATTGATCACAGTGAAGATGCGATCAATTTTGGTGCAAATTTGACCACATTATTTAATGATTTGATCGAACCAACGCACACATTGGCGGTTCTGACATTGCAAGTAGCACAACCGTTGGCTGGCAGTAATAGTGCTTTGAATGCCGCGATCGCTTATGCACAGAGCAAGCTGGCGAACGGCGATCAGGATCGTGCGGCTGGTGATTTGGCGGCCGCGATTAAAGATTATCTGTATTCTTATGGCGGGTCCCGATATGTCATCGAAAATGCGCCAGGTGGCGGAGCGAAGATGTTGGCCAATGCGGCAAATACGGCGAAGAAGGAGGCCAAAACGAGTGAACTGACCGAGATCACGGCTTCATCGACGGATAAGGGTGTTGTTGTTTCCTGGGCTAGTATTTCTGAGAAAAACAACAAAGGGTTTTATCTCTACCGGGCAGTGCAAACTTTGGATGCGATGGCGCAGGCAGATATTCAACAAAAGTCCGGTGTTCCGGCGGATGTTGAATATGTGCGCCTGAACAAGAAAAAAATCAAAGGCGCCGGCTCTTCCTTGCAACGAAATGACTACAGCTATACCGACAGCGATATTCAAGCCGGTTATGTCTATTATTACAAAATCATGTTGGATAAAAAGAATGGGAAGAAAGAATCACCCTACGGAACAGTGACCGAAGTCGTTGTTGATGCACCAACTGCGCAGTCAAAGAAGGTCAATATTATAAATAGCACTGTACCTTTGGATTTTGTTCTTGAGCAGAACTATCCAAACCCTTTCAACCCGACGACAAAAATTCGCTTTGCGTTGCCAGAGGCCGCAACGGTGAAGCTGGAAATTTACAATACCAGTGGCCAGCGTGTCCGTACCCTGGTTTCCGGCGACCATGCGCCCGGCACCTATGAAATTGATTGGGATGCCCGCAATGATACCGGCCAGAGCGTGGCCAGCGGAATATATCTGTATCATTTGCAAGCCGGTGGCTTTACAGAAGTGCGTAAAATGAGTTTTCTCAAGTAAAATGCTCAGGCTGATCTGCGCTGCAGACCGGCTGATAGTGGCTAATAGAACCCTCAAAGTTTTTAACACGGCGAGGGTTTACCTGGTCGCTGTTTTTCTTTTTATTGGAGTCTGGTTCAATTGTATTTCGAAATATCAAGCTGAACCGGACTTCTATTTCAGACCGCAAAAAAGCTGATCCAGGGTGATATGGTTTTTTACCGGCGTTTTAGCTGATGAAAAAAAGCAAAAAATTTTTCATTTTATCGTTGCAAAAATTCCAGTCGCACCGCTGGTTGCCAACCGGTCTGCAAATTGTGCTTCTGAATAAAATTCAGCGCGGGGAACAGCACACTTGCCGGCGGGCTATGCATAGCACTTTGGTGAAAATCGGCTGAAAATTTGATCCGGCTTTTTTGAGCAGAATTGTCAGGATGCAAGGGCAAGGGAGCCTATTCCCAACTCTCTCCACTCAGATAGGATGATCTTACCTGATGATTATACACCAGGGCCAGTACTGATCCGAACACCAAACCAAACAAAAAACTCCAACCAAATCCTGCGATAAAAGCGAGTGCTGCATTGCTGCTGAATCCGGGCATCACCAACTTGAAAAACTGATTCAACTCACTGCTTCCGGTCAATGCTATCATTAGTGAAATAAAGCTAAATAATGCTGCCAGGGCGAAAGCCAAAGCGAAAGCAAATTTCACCGTATCAATTAGATTTTTAGAGAGCAAGGTTCGCAGTGGATAAAACATATCTGTTGGTGGTGGCTCGTTTTCTGAAAATTCATCGTGCAATAAAAAATCTTCAACAGGCATTTTGTTCTCCCTAATTTTTGGTTTATAAATAGTCGCCAATAAGATTAAAAGCTGCCCAGGCATAGGGGTGAGGATACCTGGCGACCCGGTCTGTATTGCGCATTTTATTTATCTGTTTTATTTGCGCAGCCTGAATGGCTCCGGATAATGTTTTGCCATTAATGAGCCAGCTTTTGTAAAAGTTGGTTACTAATTCTTGCGTGTAATTATCGGGGATATTCCAGGATGTACCGATGATGGCAGGAGCGCCCGCCATAATAAATGCCCGCGAGAATCCGATGACGCCTTCGCCGTAAAAAAGCCTGCCTTTCTCGGTTTCGCAGGCAGAGAGGGTGACAAGTCTGACATTCGAAAGATTGAGTGAATTTACTTCACTCGCGGAAAGTTTATTGTCGAAACTCACCGGGCTATCTGATGATTGCTGTGCGGGGTTCTGAACCGGTTCACCCAGGGAAAGATAGGAGTGCTTTGAAATCTTTTTATTCATATAGCCGTGGGTTGCAAAATGAAGAACATGGTGCTTGTTTAGATTTAACATTTTTAGCACTTTCTTTTCACTCGCATTTGAACCGATGAAAATCTTTTTCTCGCCAAAAAAAGCTGCGATTTCCTCGACTTCTTTTTCTGCAAATTCCAGGTCGTTGTTGGGATTCGCCACAGCTAAAAGATGCATTTTATCAGAGTGAAGCGGGTCTTTACGATTTTCAATCAGGTATGTTAATATCGCGGTGCTCGGCGCATAGGCCAATGCATATTTTTCGATTAAAAATTGGGCTTCGCCGTTCATTCCGGGAGCTGTTAATGATGCAAAAGGCAGATAATTGATAGCGCCATCGGCAACGATGTAGAGAGTCTTCTCGCTATCCAGGTATTTTTCGACCGGGCTGATTAAAATATTGTAGAGTTTATGGCCGCTTGTTACAGCGCTGTCGAAGACTGCTTTCGCATTCGTCCGTAAATTTCGTCTGAAAATGATTTCAGAGTCGGCGCCAATAAGTTCTCTGTAATCAAAGATCGATTGCTGCAAATCTTTTTTTCCAATCGGCAACCTGTTTACAAAAAAGGTATCGTGTTTTATAACAAAGGTGAATAGTTCGTTGTTGGTAATTTTGTATTCAATTATCTGCATATCAAAATCAAGAGAAGCTTGTATTTCAGTGATGCTCTTCAGCGAAGTTCTTTTATTTACTGGTTTTATGGCACCATTCGTCCCGCTGCTTAACATTTCGAGCAATACGCGTGCACGGGACTGTTCCGTGTAATCGAAGGCACTTTCATCCTTTGAGCGATGGACGAGTAGCTGAATCAATTCCTCATAATACATCTGAACCGTTTCGAAACAGGTGATTTTTTCATCGAAAGGAATCTTCTCGAAATTGGTATCCACTATTGCGATACTTTGAATTAAGGTTTTTTCAGCCGCGGGCAATTCCTGCAACTCCTTATATGTCAAAGCTGAATTGTAGCAGGCATTTGCATATAAAAAAGGCTCTTCATTTTTAGCTAATTTCTGTGCTTTTTTGAGTTTCGTTAATGATTCATCATAATGGCCTTTTCGGCGTTCGAGGGTGCCAAGTTGGATTAGAGCCCGAACGATGCCTTCGGTATATTTCATCTTTTCGAAATTATCCAGGCTTTCATAGTATAAATTTTCTGCTATTTGAAATTCATTTAATTTTAGGTAGACGTTACCAAGGCTAACTTTAATCTGCGAATCAATTCTGTTCGACTTGAGCGCCCCACGATCTCCCGCTTCAGCAATAGCAGCTAAACCATAATTGTAATTTTCGATGGCTTTTGCGTGGTTATTTTGAATCTGGTCAATATCGCCCATGAGTTGGTAAATGGCAGCAATACGATATAACTTTTTTTCTTGCGTGTACAATTGTAAAGCATGGGATAGATGTGTAAATGCTGTTTCGTAGGACCCGAGGATTTTATACAATTCACCCAAATTTATATGTACCAGCGCCTTAATTGCAGTGATGTCGTTTTTTTCTGCTGCCTTTAAGGTGTTAAAAAGGTCGTGCTTGGCTCGGTCATAGTTCCCGAAGCGTCTGTGTATCAATGCTCGATCGTTTTGATATTTTAGTTTGACTCTTAATCCCATCCCCGTATTGACGATAAAATTACTGTCAGAACTTGCTAATGCTTCTTTATACTTCCCGAGGCGAGTGTAGGAGTTTGCCTGCCGCCAATAGGTCTCGCCTTGACATCGAACATCATTTAAATCTTTGGCAATTTTAATTCCGGCTGCAAAATGGCTGAGCGATTGGTCATACAAATCCTGCTTTTGTAAAATTGATCCAATATTATTTTGTATCCAGGCTTCACGCCAGCGATAACCAATTTGTTGGCTGAGTTCAAGCACCTGGTAGGCTAATTCCAATGCTTTTTCATTTTGATCTTCATCATAAAAGATAAATTGAATTTTTTGCAGATTGTCCACAACCATGCGAGTGTCGTCGATTCTTTCGCTAAGTCTGTATGATTTCTCATAAAAATTCTTTGCAAGCTCAAAATCTGTGCGGATTTCCTGCTGGCCTTTTTTGTACAATAAATCTGCTGTCAATTTCGTGTGCGCTTGTTTCGCGGTGAGTCCGGTACAAAAATCATATTGTTTGCTCAAAAAATTATCATCCATCTTTTCCGCAAACACAGTGGCGATGGCGCTGGCCAAAACCAATTGCAATCGGGCGCTATCCGGTTCATTTATCAATCGGTAGTAAATTCCCTTTTGGGTTAATTGATGAAAAATACTCCGGAATGGGAATTGGTGTTTTACGATGAAATTGGAAAAACCATCGGCATCACCCTCCTTATTTTTCAAGGAATCAAGGAGGTTTTTTTCCGTGGCTGTCCATGTGCTCTCGCTAAAATTCTCCCGAATATCCAGCTCGGAAGCCAGTGGAATGTGGTAAAAGTAAAAATACCAGACACCGGCTCCTGATAAGATTAGAAATAAAAGGACAACAGTTGTTTTTTTCATTTTTTGATGTTGTTTTTCTTTCTATAACGCAATTTTGGTATTATTGTAAAAGCTGGATTTTTAATATTACTCAGACCCAAAAATAAACTGATTAAAGATACCAATATTATAGTTTGTCTTCCGATTTCAGAAATGGAGTCAGATTTTAGGTCACCGATTAATATCCAAATAATCCAAATAATTATAATAGGCACGACTACCATAAAATTCATAAGTTTTGGCAGGCTGTATCGCCCCATTATATTTTTTTTCTGATGTTCTGCCCATGCTTGTCGCACATCGTCATAATTGGGCATGAATGTAGAACGGAATTGATTTATTTTGTCAACTAACCCGGGTGTCTTTTTTTGTGTTTTTGTGATAGGCTTCGTTCTGATTTTTACAATTGCCTCAACTTCGGAATCATAGAGTTGTGCTACCAAAGCTTCATATTCATCGAGTAGGGTTGGAGTCAAGCGCCAATGGTTTTCGTGTGCAAGCAGGGCTCGCCGCAACAACGGGTGTAATGGAGTCATTTTTTTCGCTCCTTATATTTATTATAATCTATTTATCTTCGTGATTAAACGATCATACATGAGATCGAAAATGACTTTGTCAAACTTATAAGAATAGAATACCCTGTCCATAGTACAGGAAACAAGGGGGCTCAGTGCTGCCGGCACATATGAACTCCAGTTGCGTTGTGCATTCGGCCGGGAACGATTTGAATAATATTCCCGTGTTTCATTATTAAATTTATAGGTGGTAAAATACTGCGGAATAGTTTCAACACCAGCTTTCATGTGTTTGTAAATAAGATCTTCATATAATGCTGTATCAGTGGCTCCAAACTCGGCTACGAGTTTTGTTCGAAAAATGATTCTCCCAGGTGTATTTCCACTAATTCTTCTTAATTTGGTAATAATAGCAGAGATAGAATTAATGTGATTCACATAATCATCATCGTCCGGTAAGTCCATAACGCTCCGGCGAACCAAGTCCCTTTTTAAACCTGTAAGGGCCGGTTCGGTTACCTGGTATTTGGTTTGGTCAGCATGTCTTAGAATGCTTCGTCCATAATACTGAATATTATCAGGGCCGCATTCTTCCATTACTTTGTAGAGGAAATCGGAATCACCTGATTCTGACTGATCTACAATAGCCTGCAATTTTGATTTTATGTCAGTGGGATTAATGGAAGGTAGACCGGCGTCATTTAGCTCATCTCGGATATCCTCCAATTCCAATAGCAGCGGACCTTTTGTTACTCCAACGCCTAAGGCATTTTTTGAAAGTTTATAGGGCGTTCTTGTTTTCTTGTTAATTCTAAACGGAGCTCCCCGCTGTCCGCCGTCATAGTATTCGTCATCGATGAATCCATTTTCGGGAGAACCTATCGCGTGGGCAAGTTCATGGATGGTTGTTTTGGGTCTGTCCTCCAAAGCAGAAAGCGCAACGATGCCCGGTAAATCAGCATAAAAAGCGTGTAGTTTTTTATCATGGAACGCATCCCAAGTTGCCGCGTTTTTTCGAAATTTAAAATTGAAGAATACACCGTTGTCGGTATTTTTCTTGCTTTTCAATGGCTTCACAACTTCTGGTTCTTTGGAAAAACGCGCTGCCGAACGGATATGGGTTGGGGAACCGGAGATGGCAAAAATTATATCGATGGCATCACTGCCAGTGGACCCGGAATATATTCGCGGCCAAAATCTGGCAACGTAATTTTTGCTAATGTCCTCGAATTCATCGGGGGCACTGACAAACAAACGTTTTCTTGGTGCTAAAAGCTCATCGAGATTATATTCCTCACAGAGTGCATGTGTTTTTTGCTCAGCAGCGCTCATGTTGTCCACCTTAAAATCGGAGTCAAAAATTGCTATAATCCGATAGCTGGAAATAAATTCTTTGATGCCGAAGAGTTCGTTGCGATAAATGGATCTGATGCAGCGCCGGACTGTGATGGAAAACCATGCTTTGTCATCCATAATTGGGTCTTTTTCGCAATTTCGGTCATTCTCATTTTCAGAGTATTTTAAAATCATCGGATTGGCTACAAAGACGATTGTGTATGGATTTTGCCCTCTTCCTTCTTGCAAAACAGCCCAGTTTTGCTTTACAAGATCAGGAAATATCAGGTCGATGTCATCCCTGTTCAACCAATATTTGTAAAGCCAGGCAACGAGATACCCCTGTAGAAAACCGTGCAGATATCCCCAGATAAATCCCAGAATTGCACCAAGAATACTGAGACTGTAGCCGGGATATATGGCATAGAAAAAATCTGTGACAAGGTTTCTGCCACCTCCGGCAATAGCTATTAAAGTAATGAGTAAAACAATAAATGCCCAGACGACCCCAAGAGCGCTGCTTAAAAAATCAAGCCTTAATTGAAAGCGAATCCTTCTTTCTTTTTCCCACATTTACCCACCTCCTGATAAAACAGTTATTCACGCAGCTTGTCAAGCCACTCCCGTGCAATATCTGCCCAAGTCGAAGTCGAGTCCTGTTGTAAGTACAATTTCCAGGCAGCCTGTGCTTTGTCGGCCTGCTCAAGTTTTTGGTATACTGTTCCTAAATTATATTTTGCTTCTAAAAGATTGGCATCATTTTGAACGGCTCGGCGAAAAAAATCTGCAGCGATTGTCTCCTGACCCTGTTTCATCGCCAAAACACCGAGGTCATTTAAGATGTTGGCATTGGTGGAATCCTGTTGATAGACCCATTGATACTCTGCTTTTGCCTGCTCGAAATTCTCATCTTCCAATAAATAATAGGTTCCAAGAAAGTGATGCCCCTCTTTGTTTTCATAATTTTTATCCAGCGCTTTTTGTAAAAAGGTGTTCACGGAATCAATCGATGTTTTCCTACCGCGGGAAGTTCCGAAAATACTATAGGAAAATCCACCTGTTAACCGTGGTTCCTCCGGTGAAGTTATAACATGATTTTGCACGAGGTGGGTGATTCCTTTTTGTGTATAGTGGTCACTTTGCATGTTGAAATAATAGTGGCGCCCGGCCAAAACCACAATAAAAAGAACGGCTGCATATTTTAGCGCAGGTTGGAAATTTGGCCAATTTATTTCTTGCCAAAGATTTTTCTTCGGTGAGAACTCGGGTATTGGGGTTTCATCCTGCTGCGGTTCGTTGATTTCTATCAGGCGCTGAACCTTTTTGGCGAGTTCAGCCGGTGTTAGTTTTAATAAATTTTGGAGTTTTTCTTCATCTTCTGCATTAGCTTCAGTGAATGAAAATCTCACCAGTGACGCCAATGTTTCCAAATAAACTGGATCCGATTCAAGAAGCGTGTGTACTTCCTTAATTTCATCCGGAGAAACATCACCTTCGAGATAACGGGAGAGCAGGTCATCATAAAAGAAATTACTTTTGCTACAATCATTCTCGTTGAATTGTTCTATATTCGCCATAAGAATTCTTTCCCAGATTCAAATCCTAGTTTAATCACATTCGCCTTCCAAGCAATTCATTCAATTTATTCGCGGTAATACTGATCAAATATATACCCTATTTAAATAGACAACTTTAATTGTGGAACTCTCTTGTTTTATTTCATTGTTACAGTCTTGATTTTAGACATTCTCGAACACCTTTTCGCATTTCACTAACGATATTCTCGATTCGTTTCCAGCCCAAAGGAACATTTGGAAGCTGGGCGATCTCACGCGACGTCAGCCCCCATTCGATGAATGATGTAAAAATCATTAAATATTGATATGAATGGCGTCTTTTGCTCGCAACTTTTTTTATACAAAAATTGACCACCTCAATTAGCTCATAGTGTTCAATTTCGGAAAGTGATCCAGGATCAGGTAAAATATCTTTCAGCATTTTCATATCAATATTTTCTATGTCGGCGATGGGTGATTCAAGGTATCTTTTTAACTCATTTGGGGGGCGTTTCTGCGCGCCATCTTTTTTTATTTTGTTCAGTATTATTCGAATAGTTGTCGTTTGTAAGTATGTATAAATCGAATTTTCGTGTTTTCCTTTAAAGCATTTAAGCGCATGGCATTTATTATTGATAAGAGCCGTCATCACCTCATGCGCGATATCGACAGGGTCATTCATCCCTTCTTGAAAGTTTCTAAATTTGCTCTCATTAACAGTGACCCGGCAAATATGCTTGATGAACCGATTATAAAATTCTTCCCAGGCCAATTGGTTATTGTTATTCTTTACCAAAAATTGAATTAAATCGTTATTTCTTAAATCGCTGTAACTCATATCCACCGCAGGTTTGGGTTTGAAATTTTACCTAAATTCAATCACTTGAAAATAATATGGATAAGTCGGATGAAAATTAAATATTCGATGAGACAGAAATTTCACTCTACCGGTTCTGCATAGCAATTTTGCCTATTAAATTATGAGAAAAATTAACCATAGCAGAGCCAATAGAATTTATAAATAATAAATTCAAAGAAGTGAATCAGAGTTAGAAATTAAAGAGAAGTGCGGTGCTTTTTGCGCGAAATAGCCATAAGGCTGAAGTGTAATCAGTCGATCATAATTATTATAAATGATAAAAAAGTGTTATGCAAGGGATTTCATCAGCTTATAAATATTTTATCCATCGGAGTCTCACTTTGCTGGATATCCCAAAAAAGAAAAGTGTAGTTCTTCGGATGAAAAATGTTTTTTAAAATCACGATTTAATAAATCTATAAAACAAGTAAAACCAGATACATGGAGTAATATTATTTTTTGTTGAATTATAAAATATCGTTTTGTAAATTAAAAATGTAAACGTTTACATTTGATAAAATATAATTGAATTATGTTATTTCCGGTAAAAAAAATACTCCCATTTATTACTTATCTTTTGTTTCTTTCGGCTTGCCAACAGGATTCAGCGGACAAAAATATCCTGACGTTTTGGGCGATGGGGGCCGAAGGCGAGAAAATTAAGCACCTCGTTCCCGAGTTTGAAAAACAGCATCCGGAAATAAAACTGAAAATACAATCGATACCCTGGGGTGCGGCTCACGAAAAATTGCTCACGGCCGTGGCTGGTAATACGCTGCCTGACGTTTGTCAATTGGGCAATACCTGGATTCCCGAATTTCAGGCAATTGGCGCTTTGGCCGGGCTGGACTCTTTGGTACAAAATTCCGTCAATCTAAAACAGGAAATGTTTTTCGAGGGGATCTGGCAAACAAATGTTATTGGCAATCAATTATACGGGATTCCCTGGTACGTTGATACGCGTGTCTTTTTCTACCGCCGCGATATTTTGCAGGCGGCAGGATACGAGAAGCCGCCACAAACTTGGGCTGAATGGCTGGACGCCTCCCGCAAAATTTGCCAAAACCTGCCACCGGGTGCCAAAAAATATGCCGCCTATTTTTCACTAATTTCGAACGATGGCTACGTGCCCGTCATGTTGATTATGGCAAATGACGGCCTGTTTTTGAAAGACAATTACCAGTTTGCGGCATTTGATGATCCGCGAACACGGGAGGCGCTTGAGTTTTATTTAACTTTTTTTGAAGAGAATCTTGCCTCTCGCAGTATGACTGAATTTACGAATATTTACCAGGGATTTGCTCAGGGCGATTTTTCTGCGATGATCCACGGTTCCTGGATTGGCAATGAGATCAGAAGCCGCTTTCCGGAATTGCAGGACAAATGGGCAACAGCGCCGATGCCCCGCAAAAAATACCGTACCTCGTTGGCCGGCGGCGCGAGTTTGGTGATTTTCAAAGGAACAGGCAAGTCCGAGGCCGCTTGGAAATGGATTGAGTTTCTTGGCAATAAAGAAACGCAGCTCGATTTTTTTCATCTGACCAGTGATCTGCCCTCTGTTCGGGCCGCATGGCAGGAACCCGAGCTTCGCGATGATGTGATATCCCGTGCATTTTATGAACAGTTGAATGATGTCAAAGGGACGCCTGAAATCGCAGAATGGGAGCAGATTTACGTAAAATTGCAGGAACACCTCGAGCTTGTTATTCATAAAAAAATGACGCTGGATCAAATGATTCTCAAGCTTAATAGTGAAGTAGATCAGATTTTGGAGAAACGACGCTGGTTGCTGGCGCGTAAATTACTGCAGACAAATTAAGGTGACTTTGATGCAATCCCGAAAATTCATCCCTTACTTTTTCCTGTTCCCGGCATTGGGAACGTTGCTGGTTTTTTTCTTTTTGCCAGTCCTTGCTGCGTTTATAATGAGTGGGACAGATTTTGATATTTATGCCCTCGGTTACTGGGAGCGAACCCGGATAATTTTCCTGCAGAATTACCAGCGAATATTCAATGATCCGCTCTTTTGGAAGGCTATTTTTAACACGCTTTATTTCGTATTGGTCGGTGGGCCGCTAACAATTGTCTTGGCCTTTGTTGCTGCTGTCGCGTTAAATTCCAAATTATTGCGCTTTAAAAAAATATTCCGCCTCGCTTTTTTTATGCCGGTTATTACCACCCTCGTTGCTGTTGCTGTTGTCTGGAGATATCTCTATCACCCGCGTTACGGTGTGATTAATTATATATTATCTTTTTTTGATATTGCACCGGTTGACTGGCTGGGAGATCCTTTTTGGGTGATGCCCGCGCTCATTATTCTGGCAGCATGGAAAAATTTTGGTTATAGCATGATGATCTATTTGGCTGGGCTGCAAGCCATCCCGGATGAATTGTATGAAGCTGCTGAAATTGATGGCGCCAGCCGTTGGCAACAGCATTTGAAAATTACTATCCCGCAATTGGCCCCGACAACAATTTTCATCACCGTCATAACCGCTATCGGATATTTCCAGTTTTTTGCTGAACCCTATGTGATGACACAGGGTGGTCCGCTGCACGCCAGTTTGAGTATCGTGCTTTATTTGTACGATCAGGGCTTCCGCTGGTGGCAGATGGGATATTCTTCTGCCATCGCATTTATTTTATTTTTTATCATGATTGGGTTTGCGGTTATGCAATCTTTATTTCGCAAAAACCAAAGAGAAGAAATTTAATATGCGAGCAAAAATCCGTAAAAATATAACGATTACTGCATTGCATGTGGTCGTGGGCTTGGGCGCTGTGCTAACGATGCTGCCGTTTATTTGGATGCTGGGCGCATCGTTTATGGAAACCGGAGAAGCTTCGACATTTCCACCAAAGATTTTCCCTGCTGCTGCAACTTTAAAGCAATATATTTTTCTGTTCGAGCGAATGAATTTGACGCGTTATTTTCTCAATAGTTTGATATTGGCCGTCAGTGTAACTCTTGTGAGTCTGTTTGTTAATTCGTTGGCCGGTTTTGCCTTTGCGAAATACAATTTTCGCGGCAAACAGCGAATTTTTAAGCTATTGCTGCTGTCGATGATTATTCCCGGGCAAGTAACCATGTTGCCGGTTTTTCTCTTGCTGAACAAGCTTGGGTTGCTGAATTCTTATTTGGGGATAATTCTGCCGGGCATGGCAAGCATCTTTGGTATTTTTTTAATTCGCCAATATTTATCCAGCATTCCGGACAGTCTGTTAGAGGCAGCGTATCTTGATGGAGCCAATGATTTTTATATTTACTGGAAAATCGTCATTCCGCTGGCAATGCCAATTTTAGTGACTTTAGCCTTATTTACGTTCATGGGCACGTGGAATGATTTTCTCTGGCCGTTGATTGTCATGAGCGATGAAAGCATGTACACACTGCCTGTTGCGTTGGCAAATTTATCAAAGGAATTCGTGCTTGATCCTGAGTTAATGATGGCAGGATCCGTCATTACCGTTCTTCCGGTAATTCTCGTATTTCTTGCCCTGCAAAGATATTATATCCGCGGAATTCTCATCGGTGGACTGAAAGGCTGAGCCCAAATTCGACTATCCTATTTTTAATTCTGTGGCTTGGGAATAAAAATTCTTGACATCAAGTATTTTGTTTTATATTTTTATGTAAACGTTTACATAATTTGTATTTTTTTTCAATTTTGAGTAATACTATTCTCAGCAAACGGTTACATTTTTATGAAAAAAGATATAAACATTCACGATATTGCGCGCAAAGCAGGGGTTTCGGTTGCCACCGTTTCCCGGGCGTTGAACAACAACGGGCCGGTCAGCGAAAAAACCCGGCAACGAATCAAACAAATAGCACAGGAACACGATTACAAACCCAGTTTTATTGCCAAGGGTTTTGCCCGCCAGCGCAGCGAAACGATCGGTGTTATTCTGCCAGCACTCGTGGATGAGTTTTTTACCGAAGTTTTGCATGGAATCGACGAAGAGGCCTCACGGGCCAATTGTTATACACTCGTATCCAGTTCCCACGTTCAACGTGATATAGTTGAAACCCTTTCCGATTTTATGGCCGGTGGCCGTGTTGACGGCGTTGTGTTGATGGCGCCCCATCTGCATGGGAACATCACCAGCCATTTAAAAAAGGGGAAACGCCCACTCGTTCTCCTCAACAGTGGGGAAAAAATATCACAAATCCCCAGTTTCAATTTTGATAATTATCAGGGTGCCTTCGCGGTCACCCAGCATTTAATAAAACACGGTTACACAAAAATTGCCACCATTTGCGGCCCGGAGGGCAACCATGACGCTGAAGAGCGTCTGCGTGGATTTAAAGACGCAATGCAGCAAAGCGATCTTACTGTAAATCCCAATTATTTCGTACGCGGTGGATTTACAATGAAATCCGGTTATTACGGCTTTATGCGGCTGGTTACCCAGGCGGATAGACCGGAAGCGATTTTTGCAGCAAATGATATGATGGCGGTCGGAATTTACGAAGCTGCAAAGAGTATGAATATGGTTATTCCAGCGGATATCGCCGTTGCCGGATTTGATGATATTTTCCTGAGTAGCCTGCTCTCCCCACGACTCACAACAGTGCATGTTCCAATTCGAGAATTAGCAAAAAAAGCAGTACAGTATTTGTTTAAAATGATCGATGGCAAACTTGAAACTGATTCCTCCCACAGAGAAGAAATTTCCACCGGATTGATCATCGGCGGCTCATGCGGCTGCGCCAACGTCACCAATCAAGCATTTTTGTAAAATTCGATAGAATATTCAGCTTAATTTTTGCCCGCCATTTTGGGCAAATTTCATATAGATAATCTGCGGCCTGTTTTTGTTCTGTTATTGATGAATTAAGTTTTTAACCCGAATTATTCATAAAGTTTTTTCAAAAAAAGCCCCCCACGCAGAGCCGTAGAGCTCGCTGAGAATTGTTTTTTAATATCTTGAAATCTTTTCTTTGCGGACCTTGCGACTCTGCGTGAGAATTATTCAGGTTAAATAACATATTTTTGTACAGAGTTTTAATGAAGTTTGGTCTTACCTGTTAAATCTTATAAATGTATTGTAGTCAAATTAACTCAAAGTGGAGGAAAGAATGCAAAAAACGTTTACTGTACTTTCGTTGATCGCTTTTCTGTTAATTGGGTTGGCAGTCTCAGCTCAGGCACAGACTGGCGATCGCACCAATGTCGTTTGGGCTCGTTCTACCGAAGGAGCGCCAATTACCCTTGACGGTGTATTGGATGAAGCCGAATGGGCGAGCGCTGAATCAATTCGTGTGGAATATGCAGCGAATGTTGCACTGATTCCCGGAAGTGGTTATATGGACGAACAGGGGGTGCTTACAAATGATCCCACAGATGCCACGATCAAATTTCTTGTAGTTGACAATTGGCTTTATCTCGGTATCACTGCAAAGGATAGCTCGGTTGGCGGTGGTCTTTTTAATCAATTTGACGGTTTTCTGATGAACATGCGTGATCGTACCAGCGAAAATCGCCCGACACCATCATTTGAGTATTTTTATGGCTGGGTAACGGAGGGATGGGCGGATCCCGCAACTGGTGACATTGGCGCAGATCCCGGTTTTTTTGGTTGGGCTGGAGGCGTACGCGACTCGATCAATTCACAAATATGGAACGCGGCCACGACGGTTATCGGTCTTGCCAATGCCGACAGCATTTTGGATGAAGCCTGGGTTACAGAATTGGCTTTCAACTTGGACGCCCGCGGATACGATGCAACGAATGAAGACGGCGACATCGTGCAATTTAATATTTCCATTTATGATTCCGACTGGAACTGGCCAAACAATCCCGACAAATTTGCCGCAAACCGTACCTGGCTGGCTGGTCCCTGGGGCAATGGCGACGCCTATGACGTTCTCAGAATTTACGTGCGGCCTGATGTAACGGTCAATTCGGGCGGCGCTCCTTTTATCGGCCCGGAAGCTATCGTTTTAAATGGCGAAGATTTTGACGATCCGACAATCGACGGAAATTTAAGTGAAGATGTTTGGGGCAACGTGCCGGGGCTGGATATTCGCTATGGGGATACCGATCTTCGTGAATCGTACGGCATTTTGGGAGCCGACCGCAGTGGTCAGTTCCAGCCTGAAATTGATGGTGTGCGTGCGGCAATTCTCGATCCTGCCGATGCAACATTCAAGTGGTTTTTTAAGGGCGATATGCTCTACATCGGCGTTGATGTGCGCGATCAGGCCGTTTGGTCATTGGAAAATTACGATATGTGGGATGGTATCCGCATCGTAATCAATGACCGCGAAGCTGTTCAGGACGATCATGTGCTGGAACGACGTGAACTTGACGTGCATTTTGATGAAACGGGTGCGGCGCTTCCATCCGGATTTCTCGCAGCGTTGGTGGATTCACTCGATGGCGCAAGCGTTGGCGTTCACATGAAAGCCAATACAACTATCAATGATTTCAACGATGTCGATGAAGGTTTCATGATTGAGCTGGCAGTTGACCTGACGAAGTTGGGTTATCCTTCAGGTCGTGGCGATGGTATTCTTTTTATCAGCGCAACTTTGCTGGACGGTGATTCTTTCGTCAATGCCGGTGATAATTATGGCAACCGTGTCTGGTGGATGCGTGAGAGCGCTGGCCCATCGGCTCCGGCCTGGGCTTATATGGATCCTTTCAAGTTTGTTCCTGGTGGTGCAGAAGCCATTTCACTGGAACGTCCGAATGTAATTTGGGCAAAGCAAACAACTGAAACAATTACCCTCGACGGCATGCTGAACGAGCCGGGCTGGGCAAATGCTGAATCTATCCGTTTGCAGTACGGCAAAACCGGTTCGCTGATTCCCGGCGGTGGCTGGGTTGAAGAACGCGGCACGCCACCAAGTGATCCGACAGATGCGATTGTCAAATTTCTCGTGAAAGACAACGGACTTTACATGGCTGTTGAAGCCAAAGATAAATCCATTGGTGGCGGATTGTTCAACCAATTTGATGGATTTCTGATGAACATGCGCGATCGCAGCAGCCCCAATCGCCCTGTGCCTCCATTTGAATATTTTTATGGCTGGGTCACCGAAGGCTGGGCCGATCCTGCAACCGGCGATATCGGCGCGGATCCCGGCTTTTTTGGCTGGGCGGGCGGGCCTCGTGATTCTGTTACCGCACAAATCTGGAATGCAGCAACTAAAGTCAATGGCCTCGCCAATGCAGATTCTATTGTTGATGACAGTTGGGTGACTGAGATTTGGTTTAATCTCGATTCCCGGGGTTATGATGCCACAAAATCTGCAGGCGAAATCATTGAATTCAATATGTCAATTTACGATGCGGACTGGCAATGGCCAATGGATCCTGATAAATTCAGTGGTAATCGTACCTGGTGGGCTGGCCCCTGGGGTAACGGATCGGCTTATGATGTTATCCGAATTTATACCCGCCCGGACGTGACGGACGCAACTGCTTCGGTTCCCGAAGTTGGCCCTGAAGTGATCATTCCCAGCGCAGCGAATCACGATGCTCCGGTTATCGACGGTGCGTTGAGTGAGGAAGTCTGGATGCAAGCACCTGCCATGGATATTCGATTCGATGACGAAGACCTGCGCAATTCTTACTCCGGCGTTGGTCCGTGGCGCAGCGGTCAGTGGCAACCTGAAATTGATGGTGTCCGCGCTGCTGTACTCGATCCCGGCGATGCGACGGTAAAATGGTTCTTCAAAGGCACTATGTTGTACCTCGGCGTTGATGTTCGCGATCAGGCTGTCTGGTCTTTGGAAAATTTCGACCAATGGGATGCCGTCAATTTTATCATCAACAACCGGTCAGTATTTCATGAAATTGAGCACAACCTCGAACGCCATGAGTTGATCGTTCGTTTTGATTCCACCGGAGCGCTGGTCACAGGTGGTTTCCTGACCGAACTGATGGCTATGGGCGGCGCGGAAGTTGCCGTTGAAATCAAACCAAATACTACAATTAATGATTTCAATGATGTTGACGAAGGCTTCTCATTCGAACTGGCACTGGATTTAACACATTTCGGTTATGCGGCCGATTTGGGCGACGGTGTTCTTTTTCTCAGCGCAACCCTGTTTGACGGGGACAGCTTTGAAAATGTCGCAGACAATTATGGCACCCGCACCTGGTGGATGCGTGAAAATGCCTGGGCTGCCGGACCTGCGTGGGCTTTGATGGATCCAAATACGCTCGTTACCAGTGTGAAAACAACTGAAAACACGGGTGTGCCAACAGAATTTGCTGTATTGGGTAACTATCCGAATCCATTCAACCCAACGACAAATATCGTATTTACCATGCCGGAAGAAGGTCATGTGGCGCTAAAAATATACGATATTCTCGGACGCAATGTCGCGAATGTACCGCTTGGTGTTCAGCAAACCGGTAAGCGGCAAGTCAGTTTTGATGCCCATAATCTGAGCTCGGGTGTTTATTTCTACAGATTACACATGAAATCTCAGACAACCAGAAAATCGTTCTCGACTCTTTATGGTAAATTTACGCTTCTGAAATAGTCTTGTTGTAAGTAGATGACCTCCGACGCGGAACATTCCCTCCTCGTGGAATGTTCCGCGACATTTTATGATCAATTCCAGAAGAGAAGTAAAATGATTCGATTAATCGAAAAGTTATGCAAATCCGCTACTGTGTTCCTCCATTCCCGCGAAATCTTTTTAATTCTAATTGGTTTAATTCTTCTGCAAATCCCGACGGTTTTGGATGCCGGTATTTCCGGTAAACTTGCCGGACAGGTGCTCGATGAAAAGCAACAAGCCCTGCCTGGTGCCAATGTTGTCATCATGGGAACATCGTTGGGCGCTGCTACAGATGCAGATGGCTATTTCAGCATTTTAAATATTCCACCCGGAACGTACAGCGTTCAGTTCAGCTTCATTGGCTATAAAACTGTCACTGTTGAACAAATACGCGTTAGCTCCAACATGACAACAACACAAAATGTGACGTTGGAAGAAAGCACAATTGAGGCGGATGCCGTTGTCATCGTTGCCGAAAGGCCGGTGGTAGAAACAAATCTAACCAGCTCCATGTCCACAGTAACGACCGACGAAATCGAAAATCTGCCAGTGCAGGAATTGCAGGATATCGTCAATCTGCAAGCAGGTGTTGTTGACGGCCATTTTCGCGGCGGACGAACCGGGGAAGTGCAGTACCAAATCAACGGTGTGACTGTAAATAACTCATTTGACAATAGTTCATCGCTGCGAATTGACCGCTCGCTGTTGCAGGAAGTGCAAGTGATCAGCGGCACATTTGACGCGGAATACGGCCAGGCGATGAGCGGCGTTGTAAATGCTGTCCTGAAAAGCGGAACAGAAAATTTTACCTGGAATGCCGAAGTGTTGCTCAGCGATTATATGTTTTCCAGCAGCAAACGCATTGTTGATGATAAATTTGAACCGCTGGCACGACAGAACTATCAGCTCAGTTTTAGCGGTCCCGCTGGTATTCCGCAAACGCGGTTCATTTTCAGCGCCCGCCATTTTAGCGATGATGGTTATGTGACGGCAGAGCGCCGTTTTTTACCCACCGACAGGGCCAATTTCGAAACAAAAGTTTTTACGCCAACCGGTGACAATGCCGAAGAACCGCTCAGTTATAATGAGGAATGGTCCGGATTGGCAAAAATTACCAACCGATCGTTTAAAAACCTCGAATTAAGCTACCAGGCAATTGTAAATAATGTGAAAGCGAAACGTTTTGATTTCAGTTTTCGTTTTAATCCGGATGGTGCATCCATTCAGCGCAGCAGTTCCATCGTGCACGGTCTTGATCTGACCCACACACTCTCCAAAAATACTTTTTACACCCTGAGTTTCCGGCAAAATATCTTTGATTATAAAGATTATGTTTATGAAGATTTTTATGATGCCCGTTACGATTCGGCTGGACCGTCGAATGGGGATATTGCCTATGAAATTGGCGCCTCGGTGCAAGGCGTTAATCTGGGCCGATATATTCAAAAAACCAATTCCGGTGTTTTTAAAGCAGCACTCACCAGCCAGGTTACCCGCGAGCATCAGGTAAAATTTGGTGTCGAGCTGCAGAATTCAAACATTAAATTTGGCACGCCAGACGGCTATTTGGTTGCAACGGGAGCGACCCAAATTACTCGCCATATAAACGAACCGCCGGATTATTCACCCGCATCGGAATACGACCCGGTCTCAATTGCAGGTTATGCGCAGGATCAGGTCGAATGGAAGGACCTGGTTGTGCGTGCCGGAGCACGGTTCGAATATTTTGATGCCAATGCAACAATTCCCAGCGATCTACAAAATCCGGCGAATGCCATTGCCGGTGCGCCGGAATCAAAACCACAAAGCACGACGCGGAAAGTTTCGGTAGCTCCACGTTTGGGAATTTCTCACCCCATTTCCAGCTCGGCTTCGGTATTTTTTGCGTATGGACATTTTTATCAGATGCCGGCCCTCGGTCAAATTTTTTCAAATGCCAATTACCAGGTTCTGGATGAACTGCAGGAGGGCGGTATCAGCTACGGCGTGCTCGGTAATCCGGACATCAAACCGGAACGCACCATTCAGTATGAATTCGGCTACAAACACGCGATCACCGATTTTCTCGGGCTCGATTTCAGTATTTTCTACAAAGACATCCGTGATTTGCTCGGTGTGGAATTCGTTTCAACGTATGCGGCGGCTGAATATGCCAGATTTACCAACGTCGATTTTGGCAATGTCAATGGCTTCACCATTGCTTTTGACCAGCGGCGCGTTGGGCTGTTCAGCTCGACACTCGATTATACCTGGCAGCGCGCTGACGGCAATTCCAGCGATCCCCGTGAAACAGCCACCCGTGCCTCGGCCGGTGAAGATCCGCGCCCCGAATTGATTCCTTTGAGCTGGGATCAACGCCACACCTTGAACGCGACAATGGCAGTGCAGCAGCCGAATAATTTCTCCATCAGCGCTGTTTTTCGCTATTCGGGCGGGCAACCTTATACACCGCAAATCGGCAGTGGTTTCGGCGCCGGTTTGGAGAGAAATTCAGGTAAAAAAGACAATTCTTTGTTGATCGATCTGCGTGCTGAAAAATTCCTGAAAATTGCGGGTATCAAAACCAGCCTGTTTTTTAGGACATTTAACCTGCTGGATACGAGATTTGTCAACGGATTTGTTTTCGCCAATACCGGCAGCCCGGACTATTCGTTAACCCCGATCAGTGATCAAGTAACCCTAGCTAATCCGGGACGCTATTATCCGCCACGGCGAATTGAAGTCGGTATCACGCTGAACTCAGGATTGTGATAATCGGTGATTGTAATGATTCGAAGGATTTTAATCCAACTTGGTGAATTAGAGTTTATGAATAAAATCTTGATGCCTCCCGAAGCTTTTTACCCTTTGACAGGCTCAGCAGTGGGGAGAATCCGGTCATGGAGCTTGTCGAAAAGTACGGTTATTTTAGATTTTTGCTAATCTAGCTTATTCATAAATATTTATTAAAATATTCTTAACCTATTGATAATTCGATATTTGAAATCAAATGTTCAGAAAACTAAATTTTTTATTAAAATTATCTCTCACAAAGCCCACAAAATTAAGATTTATAAGTATTTAAATATTTTCTTTGCGGACTTAGTGCCTTTGTGTGAGAATTATTCAGGCTAGCAAATTAAATTATTCTGATTTAAAGTTTCACTACAGAGATGAGAAAAATTGCAGAATTTACGCGTGCTAAAACGTGCCCAGATATTAGCAGTGGAGTGGTAAAAATGAAGTTGAAGAGATTCTATCTCACCCTGATTTTTTGTTTTGTGTGCGCCGGACAACTGTTGGCACAGTTGCAACCGGTCGTGCCGAAAGAGCAGCGTGGACGCATCGATGCCGAGCGTGTCGGATTTCACGATGCAGCCAATATTCGAACTCAATTTTTGAATTATGGCATGGTTGGCGGTTATCCGCAAGACCCGATTGGTGTCGATCTCAGTGTCTTTCATTCCGTGGAAATACCCAAAGGCAGCGGCATGAATTACAGCGATGGCATTACGCCGTTTGTTCTGGCGAGAATCGAACAAACGGATGGCAGGCCCGCTTATATAATGGAAACCGGCTTCCGTGAACGGCAGCAACAAAGCCCCACTGCCAACCGGATCATGCGTTTTGAGCCGCGTCCGGGTTTTTTTCAGGCTGATCCGGATATAAACCAGGGGCGTTCGCCGGCCGTCAGCAGCGATCCGCGCACATGGCCGGATTATTGGCCGGATAAAACATTCGATCCGGATGATCCGGGTTGGGTGCAAGCGTGGAACGGTTATTTTGGCAAACGTCCCAACGCGGATCAGGAAAGTTATACCGTCATGGATGATGATTTTTACGATGCCTGGAAGTACTATCCCGACAGCCGGGATTCAACCCGGCGGGGGCTGGGTTTGCGCATCGAAGTGCGCGGTTTCCAGTGGGCCAATCCACAGGCAAGCAACGTGATTTTCTGGCATTATGACATCACAAATGAAGGGACGACAGATTATAACGAAAATATTGTTTTCGGTTTGTATTTTGACTCCGGTGTTGGGGGATCGGCTCTTTCCTGCGATGGTATCGCAGAATCGGATGATGATAACGCTTTTTATGATAATTCGCAGGGACTCGATCTCGTTTACACATGGGATAAATTTGGACACGGCACCAATTTAAGCTCCACATGCGCGACAACGGGTTACCTCGGTTATGCCTATCTCGAGACGCCAGGAAAAGGGCTTGACGGAATCGATAATGATGATAATGGTATTATCGATGAATTACGCGATGGCGGTCCGGGTGAATTAATCACAGGGCAGGAGGCGATTCGTGCGTATGTTATGGCCAATTATGACCTGGCAAAATTCGAAGCCGAGCTGGGTCCGCTGGAAAATCGCCCCGCTTTTCGTGCCCGTGAATGGTGGACAGGGGACGAAGACCTCGATTGGGTTGCGCAATTGCACGATACGGGAACAGATGGTATTTTCGGCACCAAAGATACAGGTGAGAAAGACGGAATCCCCACGGATGGAGAAACCAATTTTGATCGCACGGATTTGCATGAATCGGATCAGATTGGCCTCACCGGATTTAAATTAAACCGCATTTCCGCCGGGCAGGGCAATCCGAGTACAGAAGTAGATAATATCGTTTTTTTCGATAGTGGTAAAAGTTGGCCGCAACGCCTTTATGACCAGTTTACGGCTTTCGATCCGGCAGACCGGTTTGACACCGCCGAAGCGCTCAATTATAATATCGGTTTTCTCTTTGCCTCCGGGCCGTTCACGCTCAAAGCCGGTAAAACTGAGCGCTTTAGTTTGGCGCTGGCTTATGGAGCTGATCTCGATGAGTTGCGCAACACAGTCTCGGTTGTCCAACGAATTTACAACGCCAATTACCAGTTTGCAGTGCCACCGGAAATGCCGGCACTCTCCGCTGAGGCGGGCGACGGTTACGTGCGTTTATCGTGGGATGATGTTTCCGAACGCGGCGCTGATCCGGTCACATTGCTCAACGATTTTGAGGGGTACCGCATCTATCGCGCCACCGATCCCGAATTCCGTGATCCACGCGTGATCAGCACGGCTCGCGGGACCGGACCAATCGGCAATGGCCGCCCGATTGCCCAATTTGATTTAATCAACAAGAAAAAAGGCTTTTCAAATATATCAGTCGAAGGTGTTTCCTACTATCTCGGCAAGGATTCCGGCATACAGCATACCTTTACAGACAGCACAGTCCAGAACGGTCAGCTCTATTATTATGCTGTTACATCGTACGATCACGGTTCTGATTCGCTGCAATTTTATCCTTCTGAGAATGCTATTGCCGTATCGCGGACACCCCGTGGCGGTACTATTTTACCCAAAAATGTTGTTGCGGTTCGGCCCAATCCCAAAGTTGCCGGCTTTGTCCGCGCCTCGACATCCAATGTGACGAAAATTGCCGGAAGCGGAATCGGTACGGCGGAAGTCGTCGTTCTAAATTCCAATGAGGTGCCGGAAGATCATACTTTTAATCTCACTTTCCGTGCGGCTGCATCCGATAGTTTTCGCGCGGCCTACTATGATTTCACCGACATTACATCCGGCGAAGTTTTATTTACAAACGGCTATGATCTGGATGGCGAGGGAATCGGGCAGGTTGCTTCCGGGCTCATGCCAGTTATTTCAACACCAAAAACGATTAAGGTAGATACGGTGTTAACCGGGTTCACGCAATCCAGCAGCACAAACTCACGATTGAAAGTTTCATACCAATATTTATTGCCAATCAATTATATCCGGCCGGGATACCCTGATGATATTACAATTTCATTCAGTGATAGCCCGCAAGACACTTCGTTGCCGGCAATTGGCTTGCCAGCGCGATCGGCCAATTTTTCAGTCATAGCACATGGTGATGAAGCTGATTTACGCTTGAAATTCCGCTTCCGCGATTTGGACGGTGATGGCACATTGAGCCAACCCTATCCGCACGAGTTTATCGATGTGATCACTTATGATCCGAAATTGCCAACCCGGCCGCAAGTCACCTGGCGTGTTGAACTCGATACGACCGGGCAGGCCGAGCGTGGGACAGTTGAACCACCGGCTGCAGGCGATGTTTTCGAAATAAAACTTGCGTTGCCACTTGGGCCGGATGATATCTTTCAATTTACTTCTACGGCCCAATATGTTGATCCACAATTGGCTGATGATGAATTTAAGCAAAAGCCCTATGTCGTTCCAAATCCCTATGTGGGTTCTGTCAGTTTTGAATCTGAGAGATTTGCTGTTTCCGGCCGCGGCGAACGCCGTCTTGAGTTCCGCGGATTACCGGCAAATTGCACAATTCGCATATTTACAGTGAATGGTGCGCTGGTGCAGACGCTGCAGCACGATGGTTCCAACGATGGATTTGTTGCCTGGAATTTACGCACCAAAGATAATTTGGATGTTGCGCCGGGCCTTTACATCTATCATGTGGACGGTGGGGCAATGGGCAGCCATATCGATAAATTTGCGATTATTAAATGAGTGAGGGCTGAGATTAATGAAAATACATGCTAAAAATATAATCGTCGCCCTTGTTATCGGGCTAACCTTCTGCACTGGTGTGTTATTTGGCCAAAGTAAAACCGGCACTACGATCGGGCAATTTTTACTAATCGAGCCGAGCGCCCGGGCCGCTGGCATGGCCAATGTTGGTGTGGCGATGCACGAGGAAGTCGTTTCTGCGTTTTTTAATCCTGCAGCGATCGGTATGCAGGAGAAATTTGGCATCCAGTTTACCAACAGCCAGTGGATTGCTGATATCCAATACAATTATGTCGCCGGACTCATTCATGCAGGAAATTTGGGCAATATATATTTGAGCGCCACTGCACTCAATTCCGGGGAAATCAAAGTCCGAACAGTGGATCAGCCTCTGGGAACCGGGGAACGCTATTCGGTGTCGAATGTCGCACTGGGATTGGGCTATGGAACGCAACTGACAGATCGATTTTCCGTGGGATTTCAGCTCAATTACATCCAGGAAAATATCTGGCACAGTTCGCTCTCCACATTTGCAATTAACGTCGGTACAATTTATCACTTGACCAACAACCGGATGCGCATCGGCGCCAGTATCTCAAATTTTGGGCTGCAAGCTGGATATTCAGGCCGGGATCTTCGCATCCGCTACGATTTAGACACTGAAAAATACGGCGACAACAGCTCGTTGCCTGGCGATGTGCACACGACGGATTACGCGCTGCCAATCCTGTTTCGGGTCGGCATTTATATGCCGTGGCAATTTGGCGAAAACAACCAGATTGAGTTTGCATTGGATGCTTTTCATCCCAATGATAACACCGAAAGCATGAGCGCCGGCGTCGAATGGGCTTTTATGAAAATGGTCTTTCTGCGCGGCGGTTTCCAGCATTTCATCTTTGATGATGGATCCAATTTTCCCTGGGTGCAGTTGCGTAAAAAAGACGATTCCGAACTCGGGTTAACAGCCGGGGCCGGTATTAAATACGACCTCGGTGAGGTCGCCTTGCTCATTGACTATGCCTGGACCGACAACGGGCTTTTGGAAAATACCCAAAGGTTAACCATGGGAGTATCTTTTTAACAGCATGTGCCAACGCATTTTTCGCTGCGCGGAACTTTGAAGTTTTTATAGCACTTACGCCATGGGTAGGTAAAATCGCCGATCCCATGGTTGCTTTATCAATCTGCATCACAGGAAAATCTACATTCATACATTGTCTTGCTTCCTGGTAAATAGCCTCAGTACAGATGAGAAATATGTGGTCACCGCTTAAAAGACAGCATCAATCATGTAAATTTACTATAATACCCGGTCCACTAATTCAACATAAAATTCAGGAATGAAATAGAAGGAAAACACCTTGGGAAGATTCGCCAGCACATATGGACATTTTTCGGAAAATGGAGACGAATACATCATTACCCGGCCGGACACACCACGGCCGTGGGTGAATGTTATATCAAATAGTGATTTTGGCCTGGTCGTAAGTCAGGCCGGGGGGGGATTTAGCTGGCGCACGCATTCAAATTTGAACCGGCTTACCCGCTGGAATCAGGACTTGATTCGCGATGACTGGGGCAAGTGGCTCTACTTGCGCGACCTGGAATCAGATGCAATGCGATCATTGGCATATCAACCAATGCAGGCTGACTTTGATGAATATCAGGTTCGGCACGGATTGGGCTATTCGACCTTCAAGCAGAAAGCCGACGGATTGGAGACTGAATGGACTTTGTTTGCTGCCAAAGACGAACCTGTGGAAATCTGGCTTTGTACGATCCAAAATACCGGCACTCACAAACGGCAGCTGCAATTATCTTCTTATTTCGAATGGAACCTCGGCGCCGCTCCGGACAATCACCGGGAGTTTCAAAAACTCTTTATCAATACCGAATTCGATCAATCTCTCAACGGAATTTACGCTGAAAAAGTGCTGTGGGAAGTACCGACCGACAAGGGGCATTGGAACACAAATTGGCCATATTTAGGATTTCACGCTGCAAGTGATCCACTTGCCGGCTGGGATACGAGTAAAGATGATTTGCTCGGTCGCCACGGCAGTTTTCAAAATCCCAAAGGTATAAAAAAAGGTATGTTTTCCGGGAAAAGTGGCCGTTTTCAGGATCACGCGGCCTCTCTTGCCGTGAATGTTGAACTTGCAGCCGGAAGTGAACATAGCTGTGTTTTCCTGCTCGGGCAGATTGATAAATCGGAAAATTCCTTTCAAACGGCCAGAGCATTGGTGCAGGAATTGGGTACGGTGGATCAAGCGCGGTCAGAGCTGGAAAAAGTTAAATCCTTTTGGCGCGAACTCACCGGACAACTCTCTGTACAAACCCCTGATCCGGCATTTGATTTACTGAATAATGTATGGCTAAAATACCAGGCCATCTCCGGTCACCTGTGGGGCCGGGCAGCCTATTATCAGCAATCCGGTGCTTTTGGTTTTCGCGATCAACTGCAAACCAGCCAGATTTGGCTGCCCTTACAGCCACAAAAAATGCTGGAGCAGGCAAAATTAAACGCGCGCCATCAATTTAAAAGCGGGAAGGTGCTGCACTGGTGGCATCCGCTTACCGAGCAGGGACTGACAACGGAAATGACGGATGACCTGCTGTGGCTCCCATTCATGCTGACAAAATATTTCAACGAAACTGCCGATTTTTCGATTTTGCAGGATAGCGAATCATTTTACGATGGCGGTGAGGCGACGCTGCAGGAGCATTGTACGCGCGCAATTGACGTAGTCCTCGGTCGATTTAGTCCCCGTGGATTGCCACTCATCGGCGAAGGGGACTGGTGTGATGGATTCAGCGCGGTTGGGCTGGAGGGGAAAGGGGAGAGCATCTGGTTGGGCATGTTTCTCTATGCAATTCTTGAAACCTGGTCGACTATTCTTTTGCTTCATAGTTCAGAGCCACAGGCAGAACGTGCCGAGAATTATCGTGTCCGGGCACGTATGCTTAAAGGAGCATTGAATACTGCCGGTTGGAATGGTCAATGGTACCTTGGCGCCACGAAAGATGACGGCTCACCAATCGGCGATCCCTCGCAGGAAGCATGCAAAATTTACCTCAATTCCCAAACTTGGGCGATCATGTCCGGCGTTGCGGATGGTGAGCGTCAGACTAAAATCGCAGACGCTGTGCTCGAGCATCTCGAAGGGAAAAATGGCACCATGCTTTTCCAACCGGGGTTCAGCGAAGTTGATGCTGGAATTGGCTATATAACACGCTATGCGCCGTCTTTGCGTGAAAATGGCGGCGTTTATACCCACGCGGCGACCTGGAGTGTGAAAGCTTTTGCCGAACTTGGCCGGGCGGAGGACGCGATCCGTTTGTTTAACAAGCTCAATCCAATTTTACAGGTTGAAAAAGATGCTGAAGGTTACTGGGCTGAGCCTTATGTTTTGCCTGGTAATATCGATGGCAAAGACTCTGAATATTATGGCCGCGCCGGCTGGACCTGGTACACCGGAGCTGCCGGATGGCTGCAAAGCATTGCTCTTGAGTCTATTTGTGGAATTCAGCCAACGCTCGAGGGATTAAAAATCGATCCGTGCATTCCGGCGCATTGGCCAATTGTGAAAATTAAACGCCTGTTTCGCAATGCCGTTTATGAAATCACGCTCAAAAATCCCGATCAAAAATCGGGGGGTGTAAAAGAAATTTTTCTGAATGCTGAGCGAATTAACGGCAATGTCGTTCCGCCCCAAAAGGATGGCGTTCATCAGGTTGAAGTTATTCTTATTGGAAATCAATAAAATCGAAAATAGATGAATTGTTAAAATGAGTTGGGTAAAATGAGAAGAAAACCATTTTTGATCATTTTTATACTGCTTTTTTTTATTCTGTTGGGAAACTGTACAGATTTCTCCCCATCAAATCAAATTACCAAAGTTGATATCAATCCTTACCTGTTGGAAAACACCGATGTCTTTCTCGATTCATTGCAGCACCGTACGTTTTTATATTTCATCAATGAAGTAAATGAGAAAAACGGGCTGGTCAAAGACCGCTCAACGGTAAAATCTCCGGCCAGTATCGCAGCGACGGGATTTGCCATTCCGGTGTGGGCTGTTGGCGCCGAGCGCGGCTGGATAACACGTGAAAAAGCCCGGCGGCTGACATTAAATTCGCTGCGATTTTTCTGGCAGTCCGAGCAAAGTGTCGATTCAAAAGTTGGTTACAAAGGCATGTATTATCATTTTCTCGATATGAAAAATGGCGAGCGCGTGTGGAATTGCGAACTTTCCTCCATCGATACCGGATTGCTGCTTGCGGGCGCCCGTTTTGCCTGCAATTATTTTAATGGTGATGACGCTGTGGAATCGGAAATTCGTGCCCTGGCCGATTCGCTAACTTATCGCGTCGATTGGGACTGGATGACATTTCCAGATTCGGGACGCTACGCGGGGGCGATGTCGATGGGCTGGCGTCCGGAAAAAGGCTTCGTCAACAATGCATGGGTTGGCTACAACGAAGCACTGGTTTTGCATATTCTTGCTGCCGGAAGTAGCTACAAAGGAGCGGAAATTGCTTACGAAAAATGGCTCGCCCCTTACAAGTGGCGGGAACCGTATCCCGGCCTTGCACACGTCGCATTTCCTCCACTCTTTGGGCACCACTATTCGCACATGTTTATTGATTTTCGCAATCTTCCCGACTCCTACATGCGCGAAAAAGGAATCGACTATTTCGAGAATGCCCGGCGTGCTGTTATGGTTCAGCAGCGGTATGCCATTGATAATCCCATGAAATGGGTCGGTTACGATTCACTGACGTGGGGGCTGACAGCCTGTGATGGCCCGGGCCCTAAGTACAACACGGAAACCCGTAAGTTTCGGCTTTACAGCGCTCGGGGCTCCAGCGGTCCGGATTTCATCCATAACGATGATGGCACGATAGCGCCCACTGCAGCGGCGGCTTCCATCGATTTTGCCCCGGAAATCGTCATTCCCACGCTTAAAAATATGTACAAAAAATACGGCCCGGAAGGTTTGTGGGGAAAATACGGCTTTCGGGATGCTTTTAATCCCGAATTGAGCTGGATTGATAACGATTACCTGGGAATTGATCAAGGCCCGATCGTTTTGATGATTGAGAACTGGCGCAACGGGTTTGTCTGGAAATATCTGATGGCCGATCCTGTCATCAAGAAAGGATTGCAGCGGCTCGGATTTGCCGCCTCCCGGGATTATCCATTTGAAGCTGAAATTCGGAAATTTGAGAAGATAGACGCGAAAAATCCACCGCCGGACGATGCGGTTTTATTCGTCGGCAGTTCGAGTTTTCGTTTGTGGGATAGTTTGAAAAAAGATATGGCGCCGATCACCGTGATCAACCGCGGCTTCGGCGGCTCGGAAACCGAGCACGCCGTGCATTATTTTGATCGTGTAGTGCAGCCATACAATCCGCGGGCCATCGTTTTTTATGAGGGAGATAACGATATTGCAGCCGGCAAATTGCCGGTGGAAATAGTGGTTCATTTCAAAGAATTTATAACGCTGGTTGATAAACGATTACCGGAAACCCCGGTATTTTATATAGCGATCAAACCGAGTATCGCGCGCAAAGATTATTTGCCACAAATGAAGAAAGCCAATGGTCTGATAAAAGAGTTTTGTCGATCAAGAAACAATTTAACTTTTGTCGATGTGAGTTCAGGCATGTTGCAAACAGATGGAGAAATTCGCAGTGATATTTTCATCAAAGACAACCTGCACATGAACGCAAAAGGCTATGCCATCTGGGCAGAAATGATCAAACCTTTACTTGAAAAATTATGATAAATTATAGGTTGAAACTAATATGGAATGGAATGATGCGAATTCTTGATACATGTAAATCCGTTGCTTTGATTTTTATTTTATTGATGTTTTTAAGAATTTCAGCTCAAGCACAATCCCAACAATCGTCGAATGAAATTTTCGCGGCAATGCGTATGGAATCAATCGTCGATTCGTTGCTTGCTAAAATGACGCTGCAGGAGAAACTGGGTCAATTGAATCAATTTCGCTGGGTTTATGGTGAAAATGAAGAGAAAATAAGAGAGCAGTACCGGGCATTTGTAAAAGAAGGAAAAATTGGATCGTTTCTTGGAATTTTCGGAGTTGAGAAAACACGCGAACTTCAGCGAATCGCTGTTGAAGAATCACGGTTGGCAATTCCACTTTTATTTGCATTTGATGTCATTCACGGCTTCCGGACTATTTTTCCCGTGCCGCTCGGTGAGGCGGCTTCGTGGGAGCCTGCTGATGCCGAGAAATCAGCTCGAATCGCTGCCATCGAAGCAGCGGCCTCCGGATTGCATTGGACCTACGCTCCAATGCTCGATATTGCCCGCGATCCGCGCTGGGGGCGTGTCGTTGAGGGCGCCGGCGAAGATCCGTATTTGGGATCACAAATGGCTGCTGCACGGGTACGCGGTTTTCAGGGGGCAGATTTAACCGCAGAGAACACCCTTCTCGCTTGCGCGAAACATTTTGTGGCTTATGGTGCTGCAGAAGGCGGCCGCGATTACAACACAGCCGATATTTCCGAGCGAACGCTGCGGGAAATTTTTTTGCCACCGTTCAAAGCAGCTTCGGATGCCGGCGTTGCGACCGTGATGGCCGCGTTTAATGAAATTGCCGGCATTCCAATGCACGCCCACGGGCAATTGATCAACGGCGTTCTTCGGGATGAATGGAATTTTCCTGGCCTCGTCGTCAGCGATTTTACCGGTATTCTGGAATTGCAAAATCACGGAGTTGCAGGAACACGTGCAGATGCGGGCATTTTGGCGCTCAAAGCCGGCGTCGATATCGATATGGTGTCCAGCAGTTATCTCGAAGATTTGCCAGAGGCTGTCAGACAGGGCAAAATGCCGATGTCGGTTGTCGATGCGGCGGTCGCCCGTGTGTTACGGCTAAAATTTCAGGCAGGACTATTCGACGATCCTTTCCGCTATCAAAATGATGAGCGGGAACAAAATCTGCTTTTGCACAAGAATCATTTGCAAGCGGCTCGTGAAATAGCGCGCAAATCTATCGTTTTACTCAAGAACGAAAACCAAACACTTCCTCTCGCAAAGAGTATTAAAAACCTCGCGGTGATCGGTGCTCTCGCCAACGACAATCGTGCGGCGCTGGGTTCGTGGCATGGCGCCGGGCGCGATGAAGATGCAGTCACAGTTTTACGGGGAATTCGCGAAGTGATCCCGGAAGAAAATATCAGCTTTGCCAACGGATATGAAAATCCGGAATCGTTGGATAAATCAGGATTTGCAGAAGCTGTTGCGCTTGCAGCGAAATCAGAAGCTGTTGTGTTGGTCCTTGGCGAGCACGGTGGCATGAGTGGGGAAGCCTCGAACCGCTCGAGTTTGGAGCTCCCGGGCGTGCAAAATCAATTGGCAGCAGCAATTCACAAAACCGGAAAACCGGTGGTTGTTGTTCTGATGAATGGCCGCCCACTCTCGATTAACTGGCTCGATCAAAATATGCCCGCGATTTTAGAAACGTGGTTCCTCGGGACTGAAATGGGACATGCTGTGGCTGATGTTTTATTTGGCGATTACAACCCCGGTGGCAAGTTGCCGATCACGTTCCCGCGCAGTGTCGGACAAATACCATTGTACTACAATCACAAAAATACCGGCAGACCACCATTAAAAGAAGTTTTGTGGACTTCAAAATATATTGATATTGACTGGACACCGCTATATCCATTCGGATTTGGGTTGAGTTACACAACTTTTGCGTATTCGAATATTGTGCTGAATCCTAAAAATATTTCGCCGTCAGGCACGCTCGATGTGCGTGTCACGGTGACAAATACCGGCAAAGTGGATGGCGATGAGGTCGTGCAACTTTATATTCGGGATGAAGTGGGAAGTGTGACGCGTCCGGTTAAACAACTGCGGAATTTCAAGCGCTTGTTTTTCAAAGCCGGTGAAACGAAAACAGTTTCGTTTGAGCTCGATGCCAGTGATTTTTCATTTTATAATGCGGCGATGAAAAAAGTTGTCGAACCGGGATATTTTACGGTATTTGTCGGTGGTAACTCACAGGATGTCATCGAAGCACGGTTTGAAATTCGGGCACACTAGTGGTTTGTCAAGTTTTAATTTGTAGATTTGGAGTGCATTGTCTTTATGCAATGCACAGCAATCCATGCAGGGATTGCACTCCGGGCGCATCGAATTGGATTAAAGGCACTCTGTAATAAATATTTTCTACACGGATAGCCATTCACCGGTTTCGACTTGACAAAACACTCGTTATATTTTGACAGAACCAGATAAAGTATTAAGATTGATGGAAAAATTTACGTTATTCAACTTTCCGAAATCAAGAAGAGCAACATTCGATGTTGGGAAAATCGGCTCAAAAAAACATCATATTGTTGGACTTTTAGAAGTCGATATAACAAATGCAAAAAGGAGAATTAAAGATTCCAAAAACTCAGGCAATAAAATCAGCTTCACTTCGTGGTTTGTAAAAGCTGTTGCGACTTCTGTTCATGAGTCGAATTATAGTCATGCAATCAGGTACAAAAAAGATAAATTGATTTCATTTGAAGAAGTCGACATATCTATTCCTGTTGAACGTGAAATAAATGGAGTTAAGGTCCCAATAGCAACAATCATTCGAAATGCAAGTCAAAAAACCATTGAGGAAATACATACAGATATTCAGAAGTCGGTTAAAGCGAAAATAGAGAATGAAAATGACTATGTTCTTACTGAGAGAAAAGATAAATCCAGTACAGGATTATTTTTCCTCCTTCCTCAATGGATGAGATTAATAGTTTGGAAAAGGATCCTAAAAAATCCATTTTCCATTAAAAAGAACATGGGGACAGTAATCGTTACTAATGTAGGTATGTTTGGCAGTTTTGCCGGATGGATAATTCCAAAGAGCATTCATAACCTTTGCATTGGAATTGGCTCTATAATTGATAAACCTTGGGTAGTAAATGATCAAATAGAGATTAGAAAAATACTTCATTTAACTGTATTATTTGATCATGATGCCATTGATGGAGCGCCAGCAACAAGATTCACTCAATGTCTCGTTAAAAATCTTGAAAACGCAATAGGAATATAACAATCATTTCAACCTGACGTTTTTCGCCGCTACGCTCTGAAAAACGCAGATTAAATGGGCGTTAGGCCGCCAACCGAACCCAGGAGAAAAATCATGAGTAAAGTATTCGTCAACATCGCGCTTAGCCTTGATGGCTACATGGCACCGGAAGGGATGACCATGGAAAATCCCGGATATAAGAATTGGGGCGAAAAGTGGGGCGCGCTAATGGCTTGGCTTCTCAATCAGCAGTATATGCGTGAGAAGCTTAAATTTGGTCCCGGGGGAGAGACTGGTATAGTCAACGACATGGTTCGTCACACATTTGATCGTACTGGCGCCAACATCTTAGGTAAGCGTATGTTTGACCAAGGCGAGGTTAGCTGGCCAGAGGAGGCGCCCTTTCACACACCGGTATACGTTCTTACCCGCGAAAAACGAGATCCGTGGGTGCGCCCGGGTGGAACGACGTTTTACTTCATCAATGAAGGGCCGGAGCAGGCGTTGGCATTGGCAAGGGAGGCGGCAGGGAACCTTGACATCCGAATTTCAGGAGGAGCAGACGTAATTCAGCAGTACCTGAACCTTGGTGCTGTTGATGAGTTGGAAATCGCCTTGGCCCCCGTGTTTTTCGGCGGCGGACGGCGACTCTTTGAGCACTTGAACGAGCCCGGTCCGCAATTTTGCATCGACAAGGTTGTTGATGGTTCAGCCGCCACACACTTGCGGTACGTGCGTCAGTGAGAACGGCCTAACAAATTGCTGCAAAGGACATAACTACGCTCTGCCAATTTGTGTTTCGCTGCGCTCACATTACCACAAATTGGCTCCACTCCGTTTCGCCCCTGTGCAAGGCGTTCGCTTCTGCCATTTATAAATCCGGAAGAGCATGTTTCACTGAATCCGGGCGGAGTTCGATAAATATTTTCGTAAAATTTTACGGCAATCTATTGCAAGATCAAGGAGACATTGTTGGCAACAATCCAATTGAAAAACATTTCGAAAGTTTATGACAACAAAGTCCGTGCGGTAAAAAACGCCGATTTTACAATAGAGGATAAAGAATTTGTCGTTCTCGTTGGCCCATCCGGTTGCGGCAAATCAACTCTTTTGCGCATGATCGCGGGCCTGGAAGAGGTCAGCAGCGGCGATCTTTACATCGACGATATTCGGGTCAACGATATCGCCCCCAAAAATCGCGATATTGCCATGGTATTTCAAAACTACGCTTTGTATCCGCATATGACCGTGTTTGAAAATATGGCTTTTGGGCTGAAAATGCGCAAATTTCCAAAAAATGAAATTAAAGAGCGCGTGCTGAAAACGAGCCAAACTCTCGAAATTGCAGCATATCTCGACAGCAAACCCAATGTCCTTTCCGGCGGGCAGCGCCAGCGGGTGGCCATCGGCAGGGCCATTGTGCGCCAACCAAAAGTCTTTCTTTTTGATGAACCGCTGTCAAATCTCGATGCCAAATTGCGGGTGCAAATGCGCATCGAACTGAAGCAGTTGCACGCCCGTCTGCAGGCAACGATGGTGTACGTCACCCACGATCAGGTTGAAGCCATGACGATGGGCGATCGCATCGTGGTTTTAAAAGATGGCGTGGTGCAGCAAATCGATACCCCGCTCAATCTTTATAAGAATCCCGTCAACTTATTTGTCGCCGGATTTATCGGCAGCCCGACGATGAACTTCATCCACGGTGAAATAGTGCAGGGAAAAACAGCAATTTTCCAGGCCGGAAAGCTCCAGTTAAATTTACCCGAGGCCATTGCAATTAAATTGTCAAATGAAGCCGGCCAAAATGTGATACTCGGTGTCCGGGTGGAAGATGTTTTTGATGCAGACCAGGATAACAATAAGTTGCTGACTGAAAAATTCGAAATGATGATCGATGTTGTCGAGCCTGTTGGCAGTGAAATATATTTATACCTGAGTTCGGAAGGCTTGAATCTCTGTCTGCGAACAGCACCGGACCGCGAATACCGGCGGGGAGAAAAAATTAACATCGCATTTAATTCGCAGCGAATTTATTTTTTCGACGCCAAAACCGAAGCAAGAATTGTTTGAAATTAGCATGAATTATTCATAAAGCCCAGTGGATGTGCCTGGCACTTAGTTGATGTTTTATAAATTTAACGAAGCAAAGTAACTTTTAAGTGTTTTCGTGACTTGAATAAGTGCCAGGCACATTTTTACCAGTTTATGATATAGATCGGGTTAAATAATTTAAAGGGATAAAATTATGTTGAGAAATTCGCGGACGCGGTGCATGGCCATGTTGACAATATTGTTTTTCATCTGCTGCTCCGGGCTGGTTGCACAGGAATACAAAGCCTACTGGGAAATGCCCGCTTATTCTATCAGTGCGGAAGATTCCATATTTTTGGATCAGCTTCAGCAGGATACATTCAACTGGTTCTGGGAAAAAGCCCACAGCTCCACAGGATTAAATCCCGATCGCGCTGCGGATAATTCGACTTCCAATGCCCATATTTCAATCGCTTCGGTCGGTTTTGGTTTGACGGCATGCGGTGTTGGCGCAGAACGTGGTTTTGTCTCGCGAATACAGGCGGCCGAACGCGTCGACAAAGTCCTGCGGACACTGTTACGGGGAACGATGGGCAGTGAATCCACGGGGCATGTCGGGTATCGCGGCTGGTACTATCACTGGCTCGACGCCAATTCTTTATCGCGGACATGGAATAGCGAACTCAGCAGCATCGACACGGCGCTGCTGATGTTGGGCGTGATATTCGTTCGCAATTATTTTGATGATCCGAACGACGCCCTCGAAACCGCGATCCGGGACAGCGCCTCTGTTATGCTCGAGCGTGTAGACTGGCGTTTTATGCGCAATCCGAATACGCGGGGTATCTCTGGTGGCTGGTTTCCCGAAGATGGCTTTATCAACTGGGAATATCGCGGCTACAATGAGGCGATGCTATTGTATATTTTAGCGATTGGTGGTGATTTAAATCCGCTTTCTGAAAGCTCCTGGGGTTTTTGGAAAGGCGGATACCGCTACGAATCGACAGATTATTTTGTGCATCCGTTCATTACTTTTTCTCCGTTGTTTGGCCACCATTACCCACACGCCTGGATTGATTTTCGTGAAATATATAATAAAGAGCTCGAACTGCTGGGCGAGAAATACGATTATTTTGAAAACGCCCGGCGGGCAACCTACGCAAGCCGCGCTTATGCCATCGCCAATCCGAAAAATTGGCCTAATTACGGCCCCGATGAGTGGGGCTTGACGGCCTGCGACGGCCCGCGAAATTTTGGTTTTAATGGCTACATGGCCCGTGGCGCCAGCGGACAGAATATCGTCGATGACGGAACCATCGCACCGACAGCAGCCGGTGGTTCTATCGCTTACGCGCCGGAAATAGTGATCCCGATGCTGCGCCAATTAAAAGATAAATATGGCTCCAAACTCTACGGCAATTACGGCTTCCGCGATGCGTTCAATGATTCGGTCAACTGGTTCGACAACGATTATATCGGCATCGATCAGGGACCGATTTTGCTGATGATTGAAAATTTACGCAGCGGTATGGTTTGGGAGGTGATGAAACGCGATCCCATTATTGTTCGCGGATTGCAGCGCGCCGGTTTTTCCGGTGGTTGGTTGGAAACGACGTCAGTGCAAGAAGAAGCGGAACTTCCGGCAGATTTCGGTTTACAGAATTACCCAAATCCTTTTAAAACAGGGACAACCATCCAGTTCCACCTGAAAAAAGCGCAGGCTGCCAGACTCGAAATTTTTAACGTGCGCGGACAGAAAATATCGACTGCCATCGATAAAAATCTGAGTGCAGGACAATATAAAATTACCTGGCGACCAGATGCGCTGCCGACAGGTATGTATTGGGCGCGGCTCGTTGCCGGAAAATCAGCGAAAACGCTCAAACTGCTCTACCTCAGGTGATTTGATGACTTATCAATGCCTGGTTCTCGGAGGAAATTGGCAGCTCGCACCCCATCGGGAACAGCTCAAAACTGACCCACACGAGGTTCCCGTTCCCGGACTGGTCGATTGCGCCCAACCGCCAATTTCGTGGCAGGAACATGATTTTATTTGGTACAAAACAAGCTTCGAATGCCCGCAAATCGCGCAAAATCAACATGTATTCCTGCAACTTGAGCAAGTACAGTTTGGCGCCCAGGTTTGGCTCAACGGACAGTTGATCGGCGAAGATATTCCCTGCTACACCAGCCAATGGTATGATCTCACCACACATTTAAACGATAACAATCAAAATATTTTACTCGTTCGTGTTGGGCAAAAACACACATTGCCCGAGCACAGCGCCGTGGGAAATGACCAGGAAAAATTGGCCTGGATTCCCGGGATTTGGGGCGAGGTGAAGCTGCACATTTATGGCGCCGGTCGAATTCCCTGGATGCGCATAATCCCCGATATCAACACCGGTAAAATTCATGTAACCACTGAGATTGAAAAATTATCAGATAAAACCAGCAATTTCCAACTACAACTTCGAATACGGGAAAAAAGCAGCGGCCGCTATCTGGCTGAATCACGCAATGCGGATGTGACTTTACAGGGCGCTGAAATTGTCGAAAGTCATTTTGAAATTAAGATACCCGATTTTCAACTGTGGACATTGGAAAATCCATTTCTCTACGATTTGGAAGCCTCGCTGCGGCACTCCGCAGGCACGCTGAGCCACAAGAAATCAGTGCCGTTTGGCATGCGCGCTTTCGAAATTAAAGATGGTCACTTTTATTTAAACGGTGAACGCAAAGTGCTTCTGGGCAGCAATATTGCTTTTCACCGTTTACTTGCCGATAAACAGCGTGGAAATTTACCCTGGGACGAAGCATGGATTAAACGTGCGCTCGTGGAAATCCCCAAAGAAAATAATCTGTTTTTCTTTCGAATTCACATTGGCCATGCCTGTAACAAATGGTACGATTTCGCCGACGAGCATGGTATTTTATTGGAAGACGAATGGGCTTTCTGGCCATCCAGCGGCTCAAAAGAACAGACGGAACTCGAGTTTCGAGCCTGGATTCGTGAAAACGGCCATCACCCGAGCATTGTCATCTGGAATGCATTGAACGAGTCCAGCGATGCGGCGATCACCGAAGAAATTATCCCGCGCATGAAAAAACTCGATCCGACCCGCCCGTGGCAGCACATCGATTTTAATGAAGATCATCCCTATATTTATTCGTTGGGTCCCGTTTTAAACGGCAATAAATTTGGCTATTCGCGCTCAATTTTTGAGTTGGAAAAAAGTGAAACGCCGTCGATGGTGAATGAATACAAGTGGTGGTGGCTGGATTATGCGGGCAATCCCAGCCAATTGACGGAAATGGTCGCCGAGCGCTGGCTCGGACGGCAGCCGAGCCGCGAACAGCTTTTGCAGCACCAGGTTTTTTTGACACGTGAACTGGGTGAATTGTGGCGCCGGCTCGATCTCGATGCAATCATGCCGTTTGTCTATCTCAGCGCTGGCGAAGGCGCGACGGCGAACTGGTTTTTTGATCCGCTGGAAGAATTAAAACCGAAACCGGTTTTGCAGGCGCTTAAAAATACATTTTCTCCGCTCGGATTAAGCATTGAATTGTGGGATCGCCATTTTCTTGCAGGAGAAAAACGCGACCTGCGTCTCTTTCTTTTTAACGATTCGGATCAGGCTGAAACGGTTCATTTGCAGCTATTTTTCGATGGACATCCGGAGAATATTATATTTGAGGAGAATTTTCAATTACACCGGGGCGAGCATAAAATTTTACCGGTGGCAGTGCCATTCCCAACCCGAATTGGCACATACCAGCTTTGTGCTCAACTTTCTGATGAACAACAACAATTCATCGCAGATAGCCTGAAGATCGTGCATGTCATCGCTTCGAACCGGACGCCTGCAGGAGCTTCTTTTCCCACTTTGGCAATCGCAGATCCTGATTCAGAAATCAGCGATTATTTAAACGCGAAAAAACTTCCATTTGTAGAATTTCCGGCTGAATCCGAAAACTGGGAAACAGTACTTTTAGTTGGAGAAGGCGTCTGGAAAATTGAGAAAAGAACGCGTGAAAAATTAACAAAATTCGTTGCATCGGGCGGCACTCTCATCGTTCAGGAGCCGGAACTGGGTGTCACTCTGGAAAAACATCTGCGCCTGCTCGATGATTTAAAAATAAAGCTGGAGTTCCGCGAGGAAAAGGAAATGGGGGGGTATGATTCTTACATATTTATAGAAGACCCGGCACATGAATTGTGGCATGGAATTGCACCTGAATATCTAAAATTATTCAATGGCGCATTGGGCGGCGAAATCGTCAGCCAGCACCATGTTTTGCCAAACCGCGATTTTATCACCCATGCCCGCTGTGGCCTGTCTCTTTGTATTCCAGCGGTGATGGAAGTGAAATATGGCAAGGGGCGCGTCCTTATTTCCCGGCTGCAGATGCGTGGCCGGTTGCTGGACACAAATTCCGGAAAAGGGCTATACGAGCGGCGATTTGATCCGGTGGCGGAACGGTATTTTCACAATCTGCTTCGGTGGAGTCGAGGAAAATAACCGGGGGCAGATGTCTGATTTAGAATTTATTGTTTCTGCACGCTAGTTTAAAACTATGCGCTTCCAACGCAAGACTTTCCGTTAATGCCATAAAAAATAAAGATGCAATGCAAATATTGAATTGAAGAAACTTCAGCCACTGATTTACACTGATTGAACACAGATTTTATCGGGTTTAAAAAATCCGTGTTTCA
>QQUE01000019.1 GCA_008501765.1 Calditrichota bacterium | reverse complement strand
TTGGGCTGCAAATTGACTGATTTTATGAAAAAAACAGCTTGTATTACAGTTTTTGACTCAATAAAAACAATAAGTTAACTTGATTAGGAAATCGCAAATTTAGTAACTCTGTATGTTAATTAAAAACAATAACTTCTGAATTTTGTGAAACCCTATTATGAATAATTCAGGTTAGCCTGGTTTACGCCAGATGTGTCTGGTTATCCAATTGGCTCAGCAAGCATTAAGGTTATTTTCCCAACGAATAGCACGAATTTAAGCGAAAAAATATTTTAAGTTTGCCAGGTAACTCAAAAGCTTCAGCTTCAAAATAGATTTACGTTTATTAGCGCTATTCGTAGGAAACTATTCAAAACCAATGGGTTGTAGTTGCTGAGCGAATTGGATAACCGTACCAGATGCGCCTTAAATTCTAATTTGAAATAGTATAACTTTCAACACCGCGAATAATTTTTTATCCCTATCTAAACCTTTCAGCCAGCCCCCCGGTCTAATCAGTAAAATCCATAAAAAAATCCTAAAAATTACAATTTTTAAGACCTGAGCTCCCCCCCTTTTCACTGGAGGAATTATGAAAAAATATATCAGCATAATCAGTTTTTTAATTTTCATTTTAGTAGTCCCACTCACCGCTCAGCACCTGGATTTAGCCGTCAACGGTTACGGCCTCAGTTTTGGCAATTCGAGTTCAATTACTGGAGTCCGTATCAATTGGTCTGATAATCAGGTAGAAAAAGTCACCGGGCTTAATTTGACCCTGTGGCGACCGACACGCAACCCGGATGCCGAATACAAGGGTTTGTATCTCGGCCTCGTCGGCACCGATGCGAAAAAAATCAAAGGAATCTCAGTGACTGGTGTTGGTATCGCCACTTCCGAAGATATCAGCGGCGTGCATATTACAGGGCTGGGTTTGTCGTCGGATAAAAATATTAAGGGGCTCAACTTCGCACTGGGCATCATTTCCGGAGATGAATCAATCTCCGGAGTGAATCTGGGAACGACTGCCCTCTTTACCAAGCAAGGAACAGCACAATGGATTAATCTCGGTGGCGTTGCCTGCGTAGCGGCAAAAGGAATGAACGGATTAAATTTTGGTGGACTGGCCACGGTTTCACCGGATGGATTTATTCGAGGTTTAAATTTAAGCTTCGGCGCTGTGGTTGGAAACGAGGGTGTTCGCGGCATAAATCTCAGCGGTTTGGCTCTGGTTTCAGCTGACGGGAAAATTGCGGGGATCAACCTTTCGGGTGTCGCCGTTGTTACAGGAACCCAGCTCAAAGGGCTTAATTTAGGCGGTGTGACAACCGTTTCAAATGGCTCGATGCTTGGATTTAATCTCAGCCCCGGCGTTGTCGTAGCCAATGAAATGCAAGGGCTGAATATTGGCGGAATCACCACTGTCGCAAATGGCACAATGCGGGGAATTAACCTGAGTTCCGGTGTGCTTGTCGCCCACAAATTGCGTGGATTAAATTTGAGTGGTCTCACAACTGTGGCCAACAATGGCGCGATGCAAGGCCTGAATATTTCCGGTGGCGTCACCGTGGCAACCGATGATATGCGCTGGTTGAATGTGGGTGGCCTGGCAACCGTTTCATCCAACGGAAATATAAAAGGTATCAACTTGGGTGGCACCGCCCTTGTCGCCCGTTCTCTGAAAGGATTCAATTTTGGCGGCCTCACGACCGTTGCCAATTCCGATAAAATGGAAGGCATCAATTTTTCGCTCGGCGCAACTGTGGCATCTGGCGATATGACCGGCCTGAATCTTGGTGGCGTGACAACGGTATCCAGCGAAGGGAAAATGACCGGTCTCAATTTAAGTGGCGGTGTGGTCGTTGGCAAGGAACATGTGAAGGGAATGAATGCCGGTGGCCTGGCGCTGGTTTCCCCGGAAGGCCCTTTACAAGGAATTAATCTCAGTGCAGGAGCCATTGTTGCTAAAAAAAATATGACCTATTTGGGCTTGAGCGGTTTGGCAATCGTTTCTTCTGAAGGAAAGATAAAAGGAATCCACGGTACCGGAGGAGCCCTCGTCGGGCGTGAGGGCGTGCAAGGGATTAACATCGGCGGCCTGGCAGTTGTTGCGTCAGAAGATCAAGTTCGTGGCATGCAAATGAGCGGCGGGGTAATTTACGGAAAACATGCGGTTTCAGGAATAAATATCGCTGGAATAGCCGTCTCATCTCTGGACGAAATCAATGGATTTTCACTGGCATTGGGCGGATTGTATGGAAAAAAACTGCAGTGGGTCAATATCGCCGGGTTGGATATTCACGCCAAAGAACGCATGACCGGATTCAATTTTAGCGGCTTCCGCCTGCGCGCAAAAGATATCAAAGGTTTTACCATTACAGGTATTTCCAGCAAAACACAATCAATCCGCGGTGTCAATATCGCCGGATCGACGCGCACGAAAAAAATGGCTGGATTAACCGCCGGCGTCGGAAATATCGTTTCCGATCACCAGGTTGGCATTAGCCTGGGTCTGGTAAATTATGCCACTAAAATTTTTGGTGTGCAAATTGGACTGATCAATTATATTAAGGAAAATCCAAAGTGGTTCAAATTGCTGCCACTTATCAATTTCAACTTTACTAAATAAGTCCAAATAGTGAATCGAAGCCAGGGTACGGAAAATGAACGCGAACTCATCAAACGCTGCCAGCAGGGAGAAATGCAGGCATTTGAGAACCTTTATCGCGCGTACGAACAGCAACTGCTCAGCACCGCCCATCGCATGCTTGGCAATACGCAAGACGCGGAGGATGCTGTACAACTGGCGTTTCTTAAACTTTACCGAAATATTGGCAAATTTAAGTTCAAATCAAAAATCAGCACCTATTTATTTCGCATCCTTTTAAACGTGTGTTTTGATCAGATGAAAAAGAAAAAACAAAAAATTACCTATCAGCAGCAGCCCGTTCCGATGAGCTATTCGGAAAAGCCGGATTTAAAGCTGCATCTCGAAAAAGCGATCGCAGCTTTACCCGAAAAAATGCAGGCGTGTTTCGTTTTGTTCGCCATCCAGGATCTGAAACAAGAAGAAATCAGCCAGATTCTCGATATGAAAATTGGAACTGTCAAGGCACATATTTTTGCGGCAAAAGCCAAATTACGGGCTACTTTTTTTGAATCTCTTCCCGGAGAAACGGTATGAAAGACAAAAATTCACGCAAACATCCCGAAGCCTGGGCTGATCGGTTCAAGCAATTGCGAGCGGATAATTCATCGGAGATCGCGCGTGATGAATTCATTCTCGACCTGGCGAAATCATTGCAAGAAAAAGAAAAAGCGCCGTTGCTGTGGGCTAAAATCGAGAACAATCTCCGAGAGGAAAAACAATCGAAGGCCGTAACTTTTTTCAGGCCGCACCTCCTGCTCCGTGTTGCCGCAGTTTTCATTCTGGTAATTGGCACCGGTGTTCTCTGGCAAAAATTCAGTGCGCCACAAATTTCCAATTCCCGAATTTTGAGTAAAAATACGCTGCAAAAAGTCATTTCAACGGAAAAATCGTATGAGGCTGCCATCGCAGAACTGGAGAAACTCGCCTCTCCCAAAATCGAAAAAATGGAGTTGGAATTGATGTTTCTCTACCGCGATAAGCTGGCAATTATCGATGAACAAATCGAACAATGCCGCGAAGAATTGTCGGAAAATCCAGGCAACGCGCACATTCGACGTTACATGCTGGCAGCATTACAGGATAAAAAAGAAACCTTGCAGGAAATAGTGCAAAACGCGATTTAATTTTAAATAAATCAGGATAAGAAAATGAAAAAAATCACTTATATGCTTCTGGCTGCCATCTTCCTTTTGACCGCTCTTCCGATGCACGCCACCGAGGCTGCCGGATCGCATAAAATTATTCTTTCAGGAGAAAAAAGGTTTGAAAAATCAGCGCAGACTGAACCCGGCAAATCATTGCGCATCGAGAGCAAAAATACCAATATCACCATCATTGGCAGCAGCCAAAACAAGATTGAGGCCCGGGCACAAGTAGAAATCAGCGATGCAGACGATGAACTTGTCAAAGAATTTTTTGAAAACACACAACTCCTGCTCGAGGAAGGCGCGGATGGTTTTGTGCTGAAAGTTGATACGCCGCGTGATAAACTAAGAGGCAGCGACAAAGGTTTGAGCCGCCTCTTGCGTCTAATTTTTGACGGCACGACACACATATCCATTTCGATAAATCTGCACGTTACTGTGCCTGAAAAATATTCAATCAGCGTGAGCAATAAATACGGTGACCTGAGTATAGAAAATGTTGCGGGAACATTCGCCATCACCAACGATGCGGGAGCGACAAATATTTCAAAAGCTGGTGGTCAGCTTGCTCTGCGCGGAAGCTACGGCGAGATAGTCGTAACAGACTTCGCAGGCGATATTAAATTACATAACCGGAACGGCGTCATTTATGCCAACAATATCGGTGGGAACGCCGACGTTGTAACGAGTTACAAACGCGTTCGCCTCAACAATATCAATGGCAACCTTTTACTCGACGCCTCGAACGGGCATGTAAAAGCTTCACAAATTGCTGGCGACTGTGAAGTTTCATCGTCCTATAAAGAAGTTGAAATCAGCGACGTGAAAGGCGAGTTAGTCCTGCGCGCTCCCAATGGAAAAATATTTGTAGAAAATGTCGGGAAAAATGCTACCATCGAAAATAGCTACAAACCAATTCGCATTGAAAATGTTCAGGGCGCACTGGAAATACGCGCATCCAACAGTGAAATTTATGCCAAAAAAATAGCCAAAAACGCCTCTGTTCGCTCATCGTACAAATCGGTACAAATATTTGACGTCAATGGCGATTTGCTGGTCGATGGCAGCAATTGCCCGGTAGAATTGGCAGACATCAGCGGGAGCGTCGAGATTATTTCAAGTTACAAACCATTAATTATAAATAACGTCGGTGGTTTTCTTGATATTCGCGGGAGCAACAATCAAATTACCGCCAGTGAAATTGCCGGCGGGGGAACCATCCGTTCTTCATATAAAAGCATTGACCTGACAAATATTGGGGGCCCACTGGAAATTGACGGCAGCAATTGCGCCGTTCGCGTCGATGGCGCTGCCGGGGATGTGCTGATTCGCAGTTCCTACAAATTTATTGAATTATTACGGACAGAAGGCTCGATTACCGTTCACGGCAACAACAGCCGTGTTGAGATCACCAGCATCAGGGCTTTGCCAGCTACAGCAAACATAGAAATTATTACGACTTATAAATCTCTTTTGTTGGAATTGCCATCGAATGCAAACGCACTGATTCATGCCAGGACAACATACGGCAAAATTAAAACACCACATAAATTGAGTATTCTCGATGGAGATGGAAAAGAAGTTGAGATAAAGTTAGGCAATGGATCTGCCCCAATTACCCTGAAATCAAACAACGATATTGTTATAAATTGATGCGCACGGATTCAAATTGTGGCTGTTTTGTTAATCTGAACCCGGAAAAGTTTAAATTATATCACGTAACTTGGCTACCGTGACCGGCGCAATAAAAGTCACCACCAGTGCAATCAGGAAAAAATTACCTTGCCAGACTTTAAAAATTTGCAGTATTTCCGGCCATGGTTTGCCGGCAACAAAATGGCCAAAAATAAATTCAAATGCCAATGTTGTAAGTACCCATTGAGCACCGATAAATATATAAGTCTGCGGAGGATGTTTCCCGAGGATTGGCAGCGTAAAATATGTAATCAAAAGGATTAGAATTGACAAAGTAATGCCACTTAGGGGAAGCGCAATTGCGGGATTAAGCTGAGAAGCTAAAAAATTATCACGAAATAAACCGTTTCCAACCGCAAACACCATCATTAGCAACCAGACTAAACATGCTTTCAGGAACAGTAAAATTGTCATCATTCACTCCGATGTATTTTTACCGGCATTTTCTTACTAATGACCAACAAATTACCTAACAAAATCAAAGCAAAACCAGCAACGGCCGGCAGCGTCCAAATATATTTTTCGAATACCGTGGAGAGAGCAAGTGCAATTATAGGAAAAATCAGTGCGATATAGCCTGCACGGTCGGCGCCGATGCGTCCGACCAGGGTCAAATATGCTCCGAATGCGATTACCGATCCAAATATCGACAAATAAAGCAATGAAATAACATACCCCGCAGAATAATCGAAATTTATCGATTTTCCTAAAACGGATGCAATAAAAAACATAACAATTGAGCCGTACAGCATACCAAAAGCATTTGTTTGAATGACAGGCAGCTTTATTTTCTGATTGTATGCAGAAGTGATGTTACCCAAAGAGGCGAAAACCGCGCTCAGAATACACAGGCCCAAAGCAATCGCAGTTTTATTCTGCAAGCTGAAATTAAAAAGCTCGTTTTTGAAGATAATCGCAATTCCCGACAGACCGATGAGCGCACCAACAAGCACATGCGGCCGAATGGCAGTTTTAAGGAAAATGGCGCTATTAAAAATATTTAGGAGCACGATCATTGAGAAAATGACAGCCACCAACCCGCTTGGCAATTCCGTTTCTGCCATGTAAACGAACCAATAATTTACCCCAAAAAGCAATAAGCCCTGCAAGGCAATTTGTTTGTGTTCATTGAACGAATAGCGCAGATTCAATCCCGCTATCCGGCAATAGACGAGCAGCAAAATTGCAGAGAATCCAAACCGGTAAGCGACGGAAACCAGTGGATCTACAACGCCGAGCTGGTATTTAATTGCCAGCCAGGTTGAGCCCCAAATGAATGCGGCAATACAATATAAAAGAATGTTAAACATTTATATTATTTACAGTTAATAGTGAAATATTTTAGCGCCACAATTTTTCATAGATAGCTTGCGCAATGGCTAGATGGCCAGTTGCATTTGGGTGAACAGGTTCCGGGGCGTATTTCTCTCCGGGCTGAGATTGTAGCAAGTCCACGAATATGGAATGCATTCGCAGGACGCGTGTCTTGAAAAGGTAGCTCATATCTGAAACCACGGTTTGGTATTCCGGCAACAGGTTCAGCACAGAACTCTGGATTTCATCCGCGGTGGCCGGGAGACAGATATAAAATGGATCGATGAGCAAAATCTGGCAATTGGGCAATTCCTTGCGGGTTTTTTTCAGGCATTCACGATAAAAATTGAGAAATTGCTCCGGACCGACACCATTATTTTTATCATGGAGCCACGTATGCAAATCATTAATACCGATGAGAACATTCAGCCAGTCTGGCCGATGGGCTAATACATCCGCATCCCAGCGCTCAAATAATTCAACCACCGTTTGACCGCTGATACCCCGATTGATAATCTGAATATGCTTTTCAGGTTCACGTATCAGTAGCATATCAGAAAATAGCCGGACGAAACCGTGCCCCAATCCCAATGGATCGATTTTTCTGTCACAATCTGTAATACTATCCCCAATAAAAACAACGGTATCTTCACTATTAATCTGTGTCGGCATATTCCATCCAGTCTCAGTTTCTCGCCTTTCCAAAATCTCAACCATTTATTATACAGATTTTAGTACAGGATAGCAACATTTCAGGAGAAAGAAAAGGGTCATTTTTATAGAATCACGGAACAGTATCGAAGAATAGAAGCAGATAAATCGGAAAAGTTAATTTGATTCAAGATTGGGAAATACCATTTAATCCACCTGGCTGATCAAACAGTTCAAATGTCACGACAAGGAGTGAAAATGTTACTTCTAAGACGCTCTGTTTATGAAACGGTATGAATTATCTAACATCCTGGCATGAAATTTTATTCAGGAAACAACCTCTTACAGAACCACAGAGTTTTACTTTTAAAATCCTTAACTCATTCTCAACGGCACTGCGAGAGAATTATATCAGGCTAAAAATCAACTTGTTATTTGAACAGAGTCTTCTAAAATAGTCGATTATTTTAGGCAGATAAATTAATCATCTTGAAAGCATGAAATAATAGGTCAAAACAACCGACTCAATTCCAGGGTTATGATCGTAAATACTTGAGTTCGAAAGATGGTGTACAGCGACACTTGCGCGCATTCGGGGGCGCACTTTTAATGAAAATTCCAGTCCCGAACGAAATTCAATAATGCCGCCCAGATTTTTTCCACTGCCTTTGTGGTAGGCTCCTGCGACCAGGCTTGGGATTAAATAAAGCTCCGGTGCCAAACGGATATCTCTGCTCAAACCCCAAAAACTATAAACTGAACCATGAGACGTGGCCTGAATACCAATTGTTGGAGACAAACTTTTGAAGGCTGCCGGGGCACGGTATTCGACGCGGTAATCGAGGGCAAGATTTTCATCATCAATGCCTAAAACGCCAAAACTTACTGCAAGAAATGAGTTACTCTGACTCCAGCCAGGGTTTGTTGCGCAGACCAACAGGACAAAGGAAAATATCGTGGATAATCGCAAGAGAAGTAACCTCCAAATCAATCAGAACAGTGTAATATAAAATCATAAACAGATATATTTTATCGTGTTTTCACAGGAAACACGTTGGTTTCGAAGAATTGATTTTCCTTTGAAATGCAAGGAACCGGAAGAGATATTTCCTTAATTGATTAATCGAAAAAAAAGGAGTGAAAATTGAGAAAAAAGTAGTAAAAAAAAATTCACAGATTTTTTCTAAAGGTGGTGAAAATTAACCAATTCATAGACTTAGATAAAATTGACTCAGAGAATATTTGCGTTAATATTTTTCTTCTCACATAAACATGTATCATAAGACACATTTCGGTTACATTGCCAAAATGCTAATCTGAAACATATAAAAATGCCCAGCAAATTCCTCAGATAGAAATCACGCCCAATTCAAAAAAGACAACCCTGTATTCTTTTCGTACAATAACTATTGACAATTAGAATAAAAATTCTGTTATTAAATATATTAATTACTTTATTGCTCAAAAACCGCTTTGTATTTAGGTTAAATAACATTTAACAATAAACCCACCTAATTTATTTTATGTAAAAGAAGATGAGTTAGTTATAAATAAACCTTATTTGTAATTGCACTTAAATACTTTTCAAGAGGAGGAAGCAATGAATTTGTTTGACCAGATTGTTCTGTTACTAACGGGTCTCACGGCTGTTTATTTAATCTGGCGTTTTGTCCAGGATTCAGCTAAAAACACCTATTATATTTTGTCATTCGCTGTCCTGTTTGTTGCCGGGGTTTTACTCATTTTTCTTACATACGGCGCTCTGGCGAATCCCGCTGTTGTCATAGTTTCCTATCTCATTCCCTTTTGTCTCGCGCTGGGATTGGTCGCGGAATTCTATCCAGAAAAATCAAAACTTTACATGATTTTCGGATTAATTGGCCTGCTAGGTATCGCCTACACACGATACACCGACAGCGGCACTCTGGCAACAGTCGTATTGGCAACTTTCCACTTCGTCGCTGGAATGATTATCCTTTTGGTGCCAATCTTCGTCACCCGCGCGAAAAAAGCCCCAAGTGGCTTCATCTGGGTTGCCGTCGGCGGATTGCTCATCAATATTGGCGGAACGTCCCTGGCTTTCCTCAAAATGGGCACTCCGATACTTTCGGGTGATTTAATTTTTATGATTTTGGCACCGTTGCTGTTTCTGATGACTTTGTCTTACACATGGGGTTTCATGAAAAAAATGAGAGCATAATTGCTTAAATGATTTGATTAACGGTGCTTTCCTCTTGAGGAGAGCATCCACTTATTCAGAATGAGAAGGTTTTACTATGCAGCTATTTTTGCAACGGTTCAATTACCTCTTCCAGTCAACCAAAGGATTGGTGTTGGTGGCTATTTCACTTGTTTCAATGGTTACGGCGTTATTTGGCATGCTTTCCGGTCCGATGGTCGAATGGGGAATCCGGGATTTTGTCGTTGATTTATTTAACATGAAGTTACTGGCAGAGGAGCGTGAGGGCCGAATTATCATGCTCTACCACACCATCGCGATGTCGGTTTTGGCTATTGAAGTCTATTTCATCACTTCGATAGTTCCGATGAAAAAGCACCAACAATCAACCATCAATGCGACGATCACTTTCGGTTATATTATCGCATTGCTATTCGGGCTGAAATTCGCCTATTTCGGCCATGATTTTGTTTATCACGGCCTGTTTTTGCTTGGCCAATCCCTGGTCTTTTTTGCGGGATTATTACTCGCTGCCGCACTCTGGCCGTGGAATAAAGAAACCTATGTCACGAACAAGGATTACGCCCACACGCGGCGCGGCATCGATTTGGAGCGGATGGCGTTTTTTGTCATGGCGGTGGCCACTCTCGGTTCGGCGATTTTTGGCGCCGTGACCGCATCTTACTGGGGCAATGGGCATGAAACTTTTCTGGCAGAAGATCTGATCCGGGAACCCCATAAAAATCCGCTGCAGCTTGCCGTGATCGGGCATTTACACATAATGCTCACGCTGATCGCCATCGCAATTACCCTGATCGTTGGACGCTGGCTCGATTTTAAAGGAATGTTTCACAAAATTTCCATGCGCCTGATGATTGCCGGAACGGTGGTCATCACATTGGGCGTCTGGGCAGTCGTGCCCTATCAACCCATAGCCCACAAAATTATTTACGTCGGCTCTGTGCTTGTCATGCTAGCGGCATTTTTTCTTGTAGTTTTTGGCTGGCGCAAACTCATTCACGACAGGCTGCAGGAATTGGGCATTGAAAAAGGCGGCTTCTGGAAAAGTCTGCGCGCTCTGCTGCACGATCCCCTGAAATTTGGCCCGCTCTGGCAAATGGTTTTTATGAATTTTACCGTGAGTGGCGTCGGCATTTTTATGGCTATCAATCTCGATAAAATTTTCCGGGTTTGGCCGGCGCGCGAGGAGCGCATTACTTTGACCGGTCACTGGCACATTCTTTCTGCGATCATCGCAACGATAATTATTCTCTATTACGCTGATATCTGTGGACTCAAAGGCCGTGTTCGCCAATGGTTTGGCTGGCTCGTGATTATTTGTTCCGATCTTGCTTTCGCAGCGGTCACCGTTTTTTCGATGAAGCGCCTGTTCGTGCAGGAAATTCATCAAGCAGCAGTGGTAAATTGGACAATGTTGCTGGCAGATTTCGGCTTGGCGATGGTATTGCTTATCATGGCGCTGCTTCTTCTTTGGCGGCTATTCGATTTATTTAAAGGCAGCGGATTGTGGAAAAAAGAATTTGACAACCCAGAACTTGAAGTGGAAAAAACAGCCGATGTGAGCCCCTATCCCCATATTCCGCAGCAAGGAGGGCCAAAATCATGAATTGGATTAAAAACTTGTGTTTTCTCCTTTGCTTGTCATTTTTCGTCACTTGTTCGATCAATCAGCCTGCGGACAATTCTTCAGGCATCCCGTTTATCGATACCGGAATCGATTCTGCGAAATGGGTAACCATTCCTGCTGGTGAGTTCCTGCAGGGGCAGCATAAACACAAAACTACAATTGATTATGATTACGAAATCATGCGCACCGATGTGACAAATGCCCAATTTGCAACCTATCTCAGCGAGGCATTACAAAAACAAGCTATTCAGGTCGCAGATACGGGTATTTTCGCATTCCACCCCGGTGAGCCATTCGATAATTACAAACACGAAAAGGAAATCAAAGCCGGTGACTGGCTGCTCATGCCACTAGGAAAACCGGGAGCACGTATTTCGTTTGAAAGCGATTCTTTTCGCGTAGAACCTGGCTACGAAAATCACCCGGTTGTTATGGTGACCTGGTTCGGCGCCAATGCTTTTGCTGAGTTTTACGGTTGGCGGCTCCCGACTGAAATTGAGTGGGAAAAAGCAGCGCGCGGCAGCGATGGACGCGTCTATCCCTGGGGCAATGAAATCGGACGAAACCAGGCTAACTATTACAGCAGTCGACATCTTTTTGCCAAGCTTTTCGGAAAACGAACAATCACGACACCGGTGGGATATTACAACGGTAAAAAATATGGTGATTTTCAAACGCTGGACAGCCCAAGTGCTTATGGGTTGTACGACATGGCTGGAAATGTCTGGCAATGGACTGGCGACGATTATAAGGATACGCACCTGCATTACATGCGCGGCGGCAGCGAGGCCAATTACGAATATAACCTGCGTACCTGGGCCCGGAACAATGCCAGCCCGGATTATTACGGAATTAATGTCGGGTTTCGTTGCGTACGGGAAAAAAAGCCTGAAATGAATGCGCCTTAATCCTTTGTGTGATCTTGAAGTCATTTTTGTTTTTTAGATTAACTGCGCTTAAATATAGCTTGGGAAATGAAAATGCAATACTACGCCTTTTCGCTGGACAATAGCTGGAAATTGATTTCTGAAAGACTGAAGCTCTATCTGCCGTTGATCAAACATCTGCAAACGGGGCTGCTGGTGATTACCGGATTCACAGGTTACGCAAGTGCGAAGCCGGCGGAAATGTCCTTTTTCATAATTTCCGGCTTGCTCGGCAGCTTGTTTTTAACCATCAGCGGCAGCACAGTTTTGAACATGGTTTGGGATCGTGACATCGATTCTCGCATGAACCGCACTACAAATCGCCCACTTCCGGCAGGGAGACTTCATTCAATAGAAGCCTCAATTCTAGGAGTAACTTTGTCCGTAATCGGTATGGCGTGGGCATTTTCACTTTCTTTATTTTTCGCTGTTGTCCTTTTCAGTGGCCTTTTTCTTGATGTAATCGTTTACACGATCTGGTTGAAGCGCAAAACGGCGTGGTCTATCGTTTGGGGTGGTGTTTCCGGTGGCATGCCCATTCTCGCCGGCCGCGTACTCGGTCTCGGGGAAATCGATTGGATCGGCATTGTCCTTTGTCTGGCCATATTGCTGTGGATTCCAACCCATATTCTCACTTTCAGCATGCGTTTTTACGATGACTATTCCCGGGCTAGAATTCCAACTTTTCCTTCTACTTACGGTTACAATAATACGCGCCGTGTTATCGCACTATCCAGCCTGGGAGCGGCTATGGCGATGGGAACAGGTGCATGGGCGTTGGGCATTGCCATGGGGTATTTACAGGTTTTGGTTTTACTTTCTGTTGGTATTCTGGCACTCGGCATTCTCAGTGTTTACCATCCCTCTGAAAGAATCAATTTCAGTCTTTTTAAATACGCATCACTCTACATGCTCGGTTCGATGGTGCTGGTTGTTTTTGGTGTGCTGCGATAAAGTTACCCTCTTATATTTTCACAAAATTAACTGCGCCAAAACAGGGCAAAAATTTGAGATGCATTCATCATTCAATACGAATTTACGTCACAAATTTTTTGAAAATTCCCGAGCGCTTTCCAAATGATGTTCAAAATACAAATAAATTTTTATTGCCAATAAGTTTACAACTGTTTACTTTTGTGCAATAAATGAAAATCTTCTCGCAAACTGCATCCACAAAATCCCAACTTAAATTCGGGGTGATTCATGAAAAAATCGCTATTTTTCTTCGTTGTATTTGTCATCATTCCAGTAGCCTTTCTTACCGCACAGGATAAAAAAACACGCGCAAAACAACGCTTTGAAGATGCCTTCCGCGAGGCAGATTCAGACGTGCTCACTCTCCGTTTTTTCAATGCCGTCGATGGTAAACCGATCGAGGGTGCTGAAGTAACTGTAGGTGAATCGGAAATATTTGTTTCTGATCATATGGGTCGGATTTTTCTGGATAAAACCGATGAAATGGATGCCAGACACACAGTAACTTTCAGCCACAGTCATTTTGTGCGCAGCAAATTTGATATCGAAATTATGGCTGGCACGCTGTTTTTCAACCGTTTTTCAATATCGCCACGAATTCCCCTTGGCGCGTTGCGTGTTGTTTTAGATTGGGATGACTCCCCCGGTGATCTCGATGCCCACTTGATAAAAGAGGGCGATTATCATATTTCCTATCGCAACAAAAGAGTGGCAGATGATGGCGCTGCCCAGCTCGACCGCGATGATACCAATGGCCACGGACCTGAAACGATTACCGCTAATCGTGTCGATGAAAACGCCGTTTACTCCTTTTTTGTGCACGATTTTACCAATCGTGGTAACGACTCCAGCAAGGCGTTATCAAAATCTAAAGGGCATGTGATGGTTTTTGGCAACAACCGACTTTTGCACGTCTTTCGCATTCCCCGCGGCCGAGCTGGAACGAACTGGCACGTTTTTGAAATTCGCAATGGCGATATAATGCCAGTGAACCGGATCGGTCAATGAGCCGGAAATTAAAATAACGTGAGTTCGATGTAAGCTGTAACATTCTTTACCAAGCATAATTATAATAGAGCGAAGGCGTTTCGTAGGTTATCCTCGGCGGGACGCCTTCGGACTAGACCCTTTAATTAATTCGTTTTGTCCCAATTCTTTTTATATCGAACTCGCGTTAAAATAAGAACTCCCTCATTGTCCCGCGATGAGCGGAAATGAGGGAATTGCACCATTAAATTTAATTTGAAAATTGATTACACATTTTCCCCGCTACAGACAATAGTCCAAGTTGCTGGCAAAATTATTGTGCAACCTTTTAGACAAAAAGCATGTCCTTCTCTATTAGACTCTTCTCAGAGCTGCGACCATACATGAATCCACACACAATTCAGCCACACACGCGAAGGACGCTTTATGAAAAATTGTTTCATATTTCTACTCGTTTTCTTGCTTCCCATTCATGTTTTTGCCAAAAAAAATTCCACCCAAAAACCCAACTATTTAGCAATAAAAACTACATCAGCCCCCATAATTGACGGATTGTTTTCCAGCGGTGAATGGGAAAAGGCCAATATTGCCAACGGATTAATTCAATACGAACCCAACTCCGGCCAGGCAGCAACACAAAAATCTGAAATTCGCATTCTCTATGACGATAAAAATATTTATGTGTGCGCGCAAATGTACGATTCCGAGCCCGATAAAATCGCCGGGCAACTTTTTCGCCGCGATGGCGAAGGCTATTCAGACTGGTTCGAGATTTCCATCGACAGCTATGGTGACCAGCGCACGGCTTTCGTCTTTGGCATCAATCCGCGGGGAGTAAAACGGGATATTTTATTTTATAACGACGACGATGAAGATCCAGGCTGGGATGCCGTCTGGCATGGCGCGGCACAAATAAACGGCACAGGCTGGACAGCCGAATTCAGCATCCCATTTTCACAACTGCGGTACGATTCAAATCAGCAGGAACAAAATTGGGGCCTGCAATTCTGGCGCTACATCGCCCGCAATGATGAACAGGTTTTCTGGTCGCCGCGTTTGCAGGAGTCATCGGGTTTTGTTTCCCTTTTTGGCTCCCTCAAAGGAATTCGCACCACGCTCAAACCCAAACGGCTTGAAATTATGCCCTACGCCTCAAGCAAATTACACCGTTCACCCGGTAACCCTGCCAATCCATTTTACAATAAAAATGATTTTGCCGGAAATGTGGGTGCCGACTTTAAATACGGAATCGGAGCTAATTTTACCCTCACCGGAACGGTGAACCCAGATTTTGGTCAGGTCGAGGCCGATCCCGCTGTTATCAATCTTTCAGCATTTGAAACTTTTTTCAGCGAGCGCCGCCCATTTTTCCTCGAGGGCACCGATATTTTTGAGTTCGGACAAACACGAACATTTAACAGCAACGCGCCTTTCATTTTTTATACACGAAGAATTGGTCGCAGCCCCCAGGGTTCTGTTAGCAATGAAGACGCTGAATTTACCGACAGTCCCGAGCAAACCACCATTGCAACCGCAGTTAAATTGAGCGGCAAAACAGCCAATGGTTGGTCCATCGGCGTTCTCGATGCGGTGACGACCAATGAGGAAGCACAATTTAATATTGGCAGCAATACGGATAAAAAAGAAATTATCGAACCCCTTTCTAATTTTTTGGTTCTGCGTGCGAAAAAAGATTTCGATAGCGGTAAAACAACCGTCGGTGGATTTTTCGACGCAGCCAACCGCGATCTCAGCACGCCGAATCTTAAAAGCCTGTTGCGGAAAAATGCCTACGTCGGTGGATTTGACTTTGAACACAAGCTGCCCAATGAAGATTGGATCGTCAGTGGCCTTGTTACCGGCAGCTATCTCAATGGCGAAGCGGAAGTCATAACCCGGGCACAAAAAGGATCACAGAGGTATTTTCATCGACCGGATGCGGATTATATGGAACTGGACGAAAACGCCACCTCACTCAGCGGCCATAACATTGAATTATCGATCACAAAAAATAGCGGCAAACACTGGATCGGTTCTTTCACTTATGGCGATGTCAGCCCGGGTTTTGAAGTCAACGATCTCGGTTTTCAAAATCGCGCCGATTATCGTTCGATTACAACTTTTTTAATGTATCGTGAAAAATCACCGACAAAATATTTTCGTAACTACAGTTTTTACTGGTGGACGAACCCCGGTTGGAATCAGGGTGGCGATTTAATCTGGGCGTTCAATGGAGCTGAAGTCGAATTTCGCTTCAACAATTTTTGGGAGATTGAAATAAACGGTCGCTTTGCTCCGGAAACCTACAACGACCGATTAACTCGCGGCGGCCCAATTACCCGTAGACCATCGGATTGGGGCGCTGATTTTGAACTAAAAACAGATGAACGAAAAAATATTTCTTTTGCATTTGCCGGGGGATACCGCGAAGATACCTCCGGGGAATGGGACAAATTTCTCGGTTTGGAAAGTACCATCCGGCCAAACCCATCGCTTTCAATCGAACTGGAAGCCGCTTATGAATGGGAATTTGATAACGATCAATTCGTCGATAGAATTGAAGACGAGCTGGCGCAAGCCACTTTCGGTTCACGCTACGTTTTCGCTGGACTCAATGCGAAAAACCAGGAAATCTCGGTGCGCCTTGCCTGGACTTTTACACCTGATTTGACCTTACAACTTTTCGCTGCACCCTACATTTCGTCTTATGATTATTCGAGTTTTAGGGAATTCCGAACTCCCGGCACCTATGATTTTGATATTTATGGAAAAGACACCGGAACTGTTGAGTTAAATGAAGATGGCAGCACAACTATCGATCCGGATGGGGCAGGACCTGCCGCAGATTTCGAGCTCGACAATTTGGATTTCAATTTCCGCTCGATTCGGATCAACTCAGTCCTGCGCTGGGAGTACAAACCGGGGTCCGTGCTTTTTCTGGTCTGGCAACAGGAACGCGACGATTTTGAACAAAAATTAGGCACCCTTGATTTTGGCAACGATTACGACGCCCTTTTCAGCAGGCACCCGGTGAATACATTTTTGGTCAAGGCGTCGTATTGGTTTGGCTATTAGTTGGCACTATTTGTATTTATTTTTAAGAGTTGCTAATACTACTTGTGCAGATTAAACAGGACTGAAGCGAACCTAACCCTGTCGAGAATGTCGAAAAAGGTCTGAAAGCATTGGAAATTCTGCGATAAAATTACCATCTTTTCCTATCGCAACAATGCATCTTATACAGGATTTCTGATGCCTAAATTCAAACCTTACGAATATAATCAATTGTTTTTAATTTCAGTATGTTTGGAAGAGCAAATCCTTCCCAAAACTCGAGTGGTTTGTCAGGTCTTAATTTGTAGATTTGGAGTGCATTGCCTTTATACAATGCACAGCAATCCATGAAGGGATTGCACTCCGAGCGCACCGAATTCGATTAAAGGCACTGTGTAATAAATATTTTGATTAGGCCTTTAGCTCCGCGGTCTTTTTCTTAAACGGCCTTCGAAAAATGGCGTTAAGAACTTTTTGAGAATTTCCGTTAAGAATCATTTTTTGTTTGAGCGCAGCGAGTTTAAAATGATTAAGGAAATTCTCAAAAAGTTTAGCCAATTTTTCGTCAGCCTTGATTTTTTTGTTTCTTTTTTGATCAAGCAAAGCCAACGGCCGGCGAAGCAAAAAGAAAATGCACAACACATTAAAAATTTTGCAATTAGATTAAGCATAGCGGAGCTAAGGTCACAATCAATAAATATTTTCAACACAAATAGCCATTCACAGGTTTAGATTTGACAAAACATTAGACAGATTCGGCTGCAAAAACGGACATGTCAAATAACATTCAATCAATTATAGATAAACAGCTAAAAATATGATAAAAATACTCTTTGTTTGCATGGGCAATATCTGCCGTTCGCCGAGCGCTGAGGCGGTGATGAACGCTCTCGTTAATAAAGCCGGGCTGGACATACCCAGTAGTATTTAACGCGAGTTTGATATAAAAAGAAATGGGACAAATCGAATTAATTATAGGATATAGTCCGAAGGCGTCCCGCCGAGGATAACCCACGAAACGCTCGGCGAGACGCCTTCGCTCTATTATAATTATGCTTGGTAAAGAAAGTTACAGCTTACATCGAACTCACGTTATTAATGTGTATATGTTGGTGCTAGGAGACAGGCTCTTGCAGAGAAAGATGACGCTACTACGATAAGAGATTTATCTTACAATTCTAACCGACTCCTTAGTTGGGCTGTGGCATAAACCCTTTGGGGGTGATTTAATATTTCTTGAAATAATATATTTTTATTATTACCTTCAATATATATTATAAAACCGGTGGATAATTTATCGTGTTTAGTCAATAAGATAATATTGATCTGTTCGAATCCTTTCCTGCGCTTAAACACAATCCACCGGTCGCCAAAGAAACAAGCAACAGGGGCAGTGTATACGAAGTGAAAAGAACTCCTAAAATATATTCTAATTAGCGGGATCTATAGTGGCCGGGTTTCACATCCTTTCCCTAAAAAAAAGATACTTTTTCAGCAAAGCACTGCAAGGAATATTGAAGGCATTTTGTTGTCTGGTACTGGGATTTTTCCTCCTGTCCTGGATTCCATATAACAATAGTGACCCAAACAAGCTTATTTTAGGTACAGCAACCGAGGGTGGAAATTATTATAATCTCGGGATAAGCATTAAATCCATATGCGATCAGACCAAAGACATCAATCTTGAAATGATTTCTACACAAGGGTCAGTGGATAACATTCTAAAATTAAAGAAAGGTGAGCTGGATATTGCGATTGTTCAAAATGATATCGCATTTTTAGCAGAGAACGGGCTCTACCCGTTTAATGAAAAGATTCTTGATTTAACTTGTATCATGACGTTTTATTCAGAGCCGGTATTTCTAATTTCAAATAACTCAACAATCAACAATATAAACCAATTGGCGAACTCGAAGGTAAATATTGGACCACTTGGCAGCGGGTTATTCACCGACTCAAAGATCATTTTGAATTCCGCAAAGCTATGGGACCTGGTTTTAAAAACCAACGCAAAACCTACAGATGTTTTGGGAATGCTGCAGCAAAACGATATACAAGCTGCTTTTATCAACAATATACCTGAATCAATCAACCGGGAAATTGAGGCTGGCTCGATTTTCATCATCCCCCTAAGCGCAAGCTTAATTCAAAGCATAACAAAAACCTATCCTTATTTTACCGAATATCGCACAAGTATTTTGAGCAATGAAATCAGAACGGTTGCGGTGAAATCGATCTTGATTTGTAAAAAAGAGCTAACTTTACCTGCCATATATCGATTAACAAAATTACTTTACAACAACTATGGCAAGTTGCAATTTCCTGCACGCGATATTGCTGTCAAAAGAGAGAATATTATTCTATCGATGCCATTAAAATCATGGCATGAAGGTGCAGAAAACTATTATATAGAAATAGGGATCATGGAATCCCAGGCGTACCTGTTGTATCTCTGGTTGTTATTGTTCACTATTTTACTTCTTGTCTTGGTAATATTTGTCCTAAATATCATCTTGTTCTCCTCAAACAGAAAAAGTTTAAACTTTATCAGCACACATTCTCGATTTCTGAAGTTTATTAAAAATATAAATCTCAAAATATTACGTCATAAATATCTATTGATATTGTTTATTATGGCAACAGCTTATTTATCGGATATCATCTATGTCCAACATTTAGAGCACGACTGGGCAATTAAGAATAATGCCATCAGCAACTTTGACAATCGATCATTCATTCGAAACCTTCTTTGGATGTTTGTATTTGGAGGGAGCGGTTATAGCGACAACCTTTTTCCCCAGAGTCCACTTGGAAAATTTTTCGTAACCCTTATTCCCTTGATTGGGCTCGGTGGTTTTTTGACTATACTGGGATTTATCACTTCAGATCACATAAAAAAACGCATTTTAGAGGCAAAAGGAATGAAAACAAAATTGATTAAAAACCATATCATCCTTTGTGGATGGAATAGCAATGTACCTTTTCTAATTAAAAATTTACTCCATGAAAACATACTTCATAAAAGAAAAATTTTGATATTAGCTGATCTGAAAGAAGATATGCCTATAGAAAAATACGATTTGGATGCGGATATGATCAGTTATGTCAAAGGCCAGGCCACAAATAAAGATGATTTAAGAAAGGCAAATTTGAAAGATGCGGAAATCGCAATAATCGTGGCGGATGAAGATTCATCTGATTCGGACGCGAAGACAATACTAAAAATTCTGACTATTGAAAAATATAGTTCTGAGCTGGAGAAAGGGGGAATTCGTAATAATCGAAACAATATCTATACAATTGCAGAAATTCAAGATCCAACAAATAACCAAATCGCCCATGATGCACAAGTTGATGAAATTATTTCACTCGGTGATATAAAAGCAAAAATATTTGTGGAATCAGTACTGAATCCTGGGGTATCAAAGTTCGTCACCGAGATTTTAACTTTCAATGAATTTAATGATATATATTCGATACCAATCGATCAAAACAGCAGCCTAAACAACCACACTTTTGATGAATTGCTACTTAAATTGAGAAAATACAAAATCTTGCTATTATCCATCAGCCTTGAAAATCGTCGAGATAAAAACGCAATTGCAGCATTACAAGAAAAGTATCATTTAACTCGTGCTGTCATTACGAATCCTATCCTCGAAGTAGAAATGAACTATCGAACACATCCAGGCGATATTTTGATAGTTTTAGCTCAGTATGAAAAAGTCATCGATAACGCGCTGGAAAAAATTAAAAAATCGAGCCAATGAAAGTTGGGTTTCGATCATGGCAAGATTGGTTGTGAATATCTCTTGCAGGCACAATTCAAATCGGATTTATTTTACACGATTAATGAAAACAGTCTTCATATGGATATAAGATATAAAATAAAAAAGAAATGGTTCAGTTTTTTACAAAAATACAAATTAAAAACTCAACTGAATAATGTTCGCAAACTATTTGTATTTTTATTTTTTGTCTGGCTATTAGGCTCACTTCTTACAATTGCCAGCCAGTGGTTTTTCACCGCGGGATCGCATGACTCCTTGCAAGATTATGTAAAATATTTCTGGGTTGTGATTATAGAGCTTGTGAGTGGTTTCGACATTCCTGAAGATATACCACTTCATTTTGTTAGCCAATTGATATCGATACTGATGCTTATTATGGGCCTTGTTGTTGTGGGCTTGTTTACAGGTCAAATCATATCGATGTTTGTTCATGTTTTGCAAAAAGCAGAATTATTTTCTGAAAAACCGGAAAACTTCCAGTTTGACAAACCCATTATTGTTTGTGGGTGTAACGAAAGAATATACAACATCATCGAAAACCTGAGAAATAATAGTCTCTCCAGCGACAGAGAAATCATTATTATTGACAACAACGCACACCAGTTTAAGAGAAAGCACTATAGCCAATCCGATGACATTTGGTACGTGAGTGGTGATCCTGCTGACAGGTCTATTTTGGAGAAAGCTATTGGCAAAAGAGATTGTAGAGTGATTATCATTTCAAAAGACATGAAAGACAAAAAATGGTCTAACGCTATGTCGATAAATACTGCCCTCGCCATTGAAGCTTTCGATGAAAGTGTGCATACAGTCGTTGAAATTGTTGATATCCAAAGTATGAATCATTTCAAGCGAACGAAAATAAACGATTGGGTCTGTGTTTCTGAATTTAGTCTAAAACTTATCTCGCAATCTGCGCTTCAACCAGGTATGGCAAATGTTTTTTCGAGCATGTTGGGCATGGATTCTGACGATTCTGAATCGACACGAATCCGCTTCAGTACAATACCGTTAGCCGAAATTTTCATCGGGAAATCTTTTTCTGAGATTGCAACAATTTTTCGTACTGAATTGAGTAAATGGGATGTGACAATAATTGGATTCGCAAAATATTTAGACATGCATGAGAAAGAAAAGTTTAAATTGACTATCAGAAATTCCAATCATTATATACAAATAAATCCACCGAGCAAAAGGAATATTCCGGATAAAAATACAAGTTCTTCTCTAGAACCCGCCAAGCTATACTATTACGACGATACAATTCTTAATAAAAAAGATAAACTGATTTATCTCGCACGGCAGGAGTACGACTTTAGAAAAATTCTAAACCATCTATAAATACATGGGAGTCTAGTTATGGAAAAGAGCAAATTAAATACTTCCGGAGATTTTGGTATTAATGGCCATGTAATTATCTGCAACTGGTCAAATAAAGCCGACATTATTGTACGACAGCTTCACGATATTAGTGTTAAAAATAAAAATCCGATTATTGTTATCACCGAAAAGCCGGAGAAAATACCGAAGACAGCAGATCCTGCATATCGAGGATTGCTGATTATAGGTGGTGACCCGGCTGATAAGGAAATATTGGAAAGGGCTGACGTAAAAAATGCCCGAACGGTTATCGTTCTCGCTGATGAGGAAAGTTTAGAAAAAGCCGATTCCAAAGCCATATTAATCGTTCTTGCCATTGATGCAATAAACCCTAATGTTCATGTTATCGTTGAATTATTAAGTTCAAAAAGTGAGATGTATTTTCAGTATACACATGCTAATGAGATCATCTGTCTGGAGCAACTTGCAGAAAAACTCTTAGCGCAATCTGCTTTAACGCCAGGACTTTCACAAGTATACATGGATTTACTAACACAATCCGCAGATACTAATGAGATCTATCAAGAAGAAATTCCAGAATTTTTCATAGGCAAAACCTATCGAGAAATCGAAGCTGCCATTATTGCAATTGATGAAAAGGATATTATACTCATTGGATTTGCATCCGCCCATGAGAAAAGAAAAAACAATCAAAAAATACTCAATCATACCGGCAGAACGATCCAGGAAATTAAAGTGACGATCAACCCAAGAAGCTCATCAAATGGAAATTTTTCCAAGAATCATCAATTTAAACAAGGAGACTCAATATTTTTGATCTCATATGAAAAACCTGAAATTGCACAATATTTTAAGAAAAAGGAGTTAAAATAAAAATAATCGAGAACTAGAGTAAACAACGCAACATATTGAGGGATGAAATCATTATGGAGATAAAAAAGGTCACCCGAATTTCGATCTTTATTGATTATGATAACTTTTCAATTTCTTATTCTAAGATAAACAATATTAAAGAAAAAGATATTACCATATGGGACAAGTTGAACGGTCTTTTTTTAAGCTACTATAAGAATAAATTCATTAACAATGAATTTGAAGCAATGGAACATACAGGTACCTTTCTCTGTGTAGGAATAAGTGATTTCCTGGTATTTGAACAAGAGAAGCTAAATAAGAAACACTTTCAAGCATTAGATAGAAAATTGGGATTCATTATACGATACGGAAACAGGGCACCCTCGAAAAAAGATAAAAAAGGAATTTTTCAACTTGGCAAAGAAAAGGGTGTAGATGCGGAAATCATTTGCCAAATGCTTATGGGGGCATTTTTAGACCATTATGATGCCTGTATATTGATGAGCGATGATGGTGATTATATTCCTGCTATACGAAGAGTTCAGGAGTACTTCGGCAAAAAAGTCATCCAAGCTGGTTTTCATGATTCAAAACTAAGAAATCAAGCATTTGGCCATATCCCGCTAGAAAAAATGAGTGCAGATTTTCATGAACTAGAAGAAGTATCGGAAAATAAATTATATGGGTAGGTGGAATAACTACGATAAAGACAATCATAGTGCTGCAGATAGCTTTTATTTCATCCATAGTCTGACCAGAAAATTAGCAACAATGCCCATTTGAATACGGGTGCTATAATTTTAAATGAGGATTATCTTTATACATCTCTATTTTGTTTGATTAAAAATATGGACAATCCGATTCCACTAAATTTTCATAAGTGATGTTGTTTTTTTTAAAATTGTGCAAAAAGTACCCATATTATCATTTAATATATATGTTGTTGGAATCTATACTTTGAAAGGATTATTGAAACTCGATTGAACCTTCAAGTATGCACATTCCTAAGCTACAATTGCAAAATTCCCTTTAATTATTTTATGACATTATTTACCCGGAATTTATGATAAAAATACTCTTTGTTTGCATGGGCAATATCTGCCGTTCGCCGAGCGCTGAGGCGGTGATGAACGGTCTCGTTAATAAAGCCGGGCTGGAAAATGAAATTTCCTGCGATTCGGCGGGCACCATTGCCTATCATACCGGGGAGCCGGCTGACAGCCGCATGCAGAAACATGCTCGCCGCCGGGGCTTCAAGCTCACAAGCATTTCCCGTGCGGTGTTGCCTGCAGCGGATTTCGAGAAGTTCGATTACATCATCGGCATGGACGACGACAACATGCGTGATTTACGGGCGCTGGACAAAAATGGCCGATTTGACAACAAGCTCTATAAAATGACGGATTTTTGTCAAAATCGCCGTGAAGAATCTGTGCCTGATCCCTATTACGGCGGCGATGCAGGTTTTGAGTTGGTTTTAGATATTTTGCAAGATGCCTGTGCCGGGCTGTTAAAAAAAATCATGAAAGAGATGTAAGATGCCTCTCCTTCAGAAAATCGAAAAATGGGCTGGCGAGCCCGTCAAAAAAAGTCAGTCAGTGGGTGGTGGCTGCATTGCACATGCAGAAAAACTGGTGCTGCAATCCGGCCGGGAACTCTTTGTAAAATCAGGCGTGGCCGGACAGGCAGTGTTCGAAAAAGAGGCCAACGGGCTGCGGGAATTGGCAAAAGCGCAGGCGATTCGCATTCCGCGAGTGCTCCATGTCGAGTCCGATTTTATCATTTTAGAATTTATTGCCACCGGCCGTGCAGGATCGAATTTCTTTGAAAATTTTGGCCGTCAATTCGCACAGATGCACAGGTTTACAAACGAGAAGTTTGGATTTTACGAAGACAATTATATCGGTGCCACAGCGCAATCAAACAAACCGGACGGCACGGAAACAAGCAATTGGACAGCTTTCTATTTCAACAAAAGGTTGTTATTTCAAATTAAATTGGCAGAACAAAAAGGGGTACTTTCGCAGCGATTAAGCCGTGGTTTTTCACAGTTGGAGAACAAAATCGAGGGTATTTTGCAGGGTAGCGAAGAGCCCCCCTGCCTGCTGCACGGTGATTTATGGGGTGGCAATTTTATGATCGCTGAAAATGGCGAGCCTGTGCTCATCGATCCCGCTGTTTATTACGGTCACCGCGAAACCGATTTGGCGATGACACGTTTGTTCGGCGGTTTCCAGCCGCAATTTTACAGCGCCTACAACGAAACCTATCCCCTGCCCCACGGCTGGCAGGAACGCATTAATATTTACAAACTCTATCACGTTTTAAATCATCTCAATTTATTTGGCAGCAGTTATTTGGGGCAGGCTGAAAGTCTGGTGTGGGGATATCTGTAGCTTAGATTTTCAAAATTCTTAAAAAAAAGGGCGCCGTTTAAATGGTGCCCTTGAATATAAATCTTATTTTTTCGTCGGCTTTCGACCACGGCCACGCCCTTTTTTTGTGGGGGCTTTTTCCAGCATTTCGAGACATTCTTCCAGCCGCAGGCTTTCCGGAGCCATGCTCTTGGGAATTCGGGCGTTCTTCGATCCATCGGTGATGTAAGGTCCGTACCTGCCATTTAACACCTGCACGGTACTGCCATCAAACTGTTGAATAATCTTGTTCGCATCTTCTTTGCGTTTTTCGTCGATAATTTCCAGCGCACGTTCCAGCGTGATCGAATAAGGATCGTCTTCTTTGATAGAAGCAAATTTACTACCGTAGCGTACATAAGGCCCGAAGCGGCCGATATTCGCCGAGACAGGTTCCCCCTCAGCTGTTTCCCCGAGTTCGCGAGGTAACTGAAACAAAATCAAGGCTTCTTCGAGAGAAATTGTTTCCATGCTTTGATTTGGTTTGAGACCGGCAAATAAGGGCTTTTCCTCATCATCTTTCGTGCCGATTTGCACCACCGCGCCGTAACGCGCCATGCGCACACTCACCGGCCTGCCTGATTTTGGATCTGTGCCCAACACGCGATTTTCAATTAGTTCGTCTTTCGCCATCTGTGCTTTTTCGTTTACCTGCGTCGAAAATGGCGTCCAAAATGAACGCATCAAACGCACCCAATCATCCTCACCGCGGGAAACGGCATCCAATTCATCCTCGAGTTCGGCGGTAAAATCGTAGTCGACATATTTTTCAAAATGGTCTTTTAAAAACCGGTGCACAACCCGACCGATATCGGTGGGTGAAAACCGTTTACTCTCTAAAATGACATATTCCCGTGAGACAAGCGTTGAGATAATTTGCGCATAAGTTGAAGGCCGACCAATGCCAAATTCTTCCAGCGTTTTAATCAGGCTGGCCTCAGTAAATCGTGCCGGAGGTTTGGTAAAATGCTGCTCATTCCGAATTCCGTTTAACTGGATTTCGTCGCCTTCCTTCAACTGCGGTAGCATTTTCTCATCGCCGCCATTATTGGAATCATCGGTCCCCTCGAGATAAACAGCCATAAACCCCGGTTTGCGAATCGCCGATCCGTTGGCACGAAAGACATTGCCTGTACCACAGGACATATCGACAGCTACCGTATCAATGAGCGCATCAACCATCTGTGAAGCGACTGTCCTTTTCCAAATAATATTGTAAAGTTTATACTGGTCATCGGTCAGCGATTTGCGAATCTCATCGGGGACACGGTTGACGGAAGTCGGGCGGACTGCCTCGTGGGCTTCCTGGGCATTTTTTTGCTTTGTTTTATAAACGTTCGGCTGTCCGGGAATCTGATCCTTGCCAAAGCGGTTTTGGATGAAATCACGGATTTCACCAATAGCTTCTTTTGCCAGATGAACAGAATCCGTTCGCATGTACGTGATGAGCCCAACCGCGCCGCCACCAACATCCACCCCCTCGTAGAGCTGCTGCGCAATACGCATCGTACGTGAGGCGGAAAAACCCAATTTTCGTGAAGCTTCCTGCTGCAAAGTGGAGGTGATAAATGGCGCTGCCGGGCGGCGTTTGCGCTGTTTCTTTTCAACTTTTACAACTTTAAGCTGGCCGTTGGCAGCTTGCAATAATTCAGTTCGAACATCTGTCGCATGTTTGTCATCGGTTATTGAAAATTGCTGAATTTTTTTGCCACTAAATTGGGTTAATTTGCCGACGAATTTTTGTTTACTTTTCTCACAATCAGCCTCGATTGTCCAATATTCTTCTTCCTTAAATGCTTCGATTTCCAGCTCACGCTCGACAATCATCCGCAGTGCCGGGCTTTGCACACGCCCTGCAGAAAGACCATATTTTATTTTTTTCCACAACAACGGTGATAAATTGAAGCCGACGAGGTAGTCCAGTGCGCGGCGTGCCTGTTGCGCATTTACCAGATCCATCGACACATCGCGCGGATTGGATATCGCTTCATTAATTGCACTCTGAGTAATTTCATTGAATGCCACTCGTTTGACCGGCTTGTCTTTCAGCAATTTTTTCTCAGCTAAAATTTCGGTCAAATGCCACGAGATAGCCTCACCTTCACGGTCGGGGTCGGTCGCAAGATACAAAGCATCGGCTTTTTTAAAAGCCTTCACTATTTCACTGACATATTTTTTGTTCTTCTCAATCAATGTGTAATTCATTGCAAAACTATCGAGATCTACAGCGCCATCTTTAGGAATAAGATCACGAACATGCCCATAAGATGCGAGAACTTCAAAATCTTTTCCGAGATATTTGTTTATTGTGCGTGCTTTCGCAGGTGATTCAACTATGACTAAATTCTTGCCCATACTAACCCTGAAATTTTAATTGTGTTTTAATTTCTCTCGAATTCCCGTTCCGAACTGCTATTCTAAATCGCCATGTTCAGACGGTTAATTTTTAAAAATGGCTTTACGATTTTTTAGCTTAGAAGTGTTTCAGAAAAAAATCGGTTTAATATCTATGTTCGCTGAAAGTATATTATGCAGAATTATTATTTTGCCATAATTCACTTAAAAACAAGTGGCTCAAAATACGTCACCGGGTTTTGAAATGCAACAAGTGAGCTGTTAAATAATTCGAATAATTCCCTTTTTCTGCAACTAATGGTTTGAATAAATGGGATTTTTATTTATAATTAACAAGCTTTTTTCTATTTTTTTTCTAAATTTAAATTTAGATTGCTTTACGTCTCAGGTCGATTTTCGACATCTCCTCACTTTTCTTATAATGAAGATTCAGCTATAAGTTTGTCACTTTTCAACCTAATTTTTCGGCAGAAGGATGATCAAGAAAAAACTTATATTTATTATATTTCCACTATTTATTTTCTCCTGCAGCGCCGAGAAAAATTTCCAGCAAGAGCTGCAAACTCTCATATCTGCTGAACAATCCTTTGCAGCATTATCAAAAAAATCCGGGATGCGGGAAGCCTTTCTTACATACCTGACCGAAGATGCCATCGTCTTTCGTCCACGGCCTGAAAATGGTCACACAGCTTATAAAAACAGCCCGACACAACCCGGGATGTTGCAGTGGAAGCCGGTCCACTCCGCCATTTCACATGATTGCGATTTGGGTTTTAACACTGGTCCCTGGGAATGGCGACCGACCGGGAAAGAAGAAAAACCGACTCTTTTTGGCCATTTTGTTTCCCTCTGGAGGAAAGACAGCGAGGCAAACTGGCGCGTCATTTTTGATGCCGGCGTCGGCTATGCTACCCCCTCTCCCGAGCATAATATTGATACAGTTTTCAAAGAATTTCCCAGGGCAAAACCAGAGCCTGCAATAGCGAGTGCAATTGTAAATTTGGAGGAAAAATTTTCAGAAAATATCGCGTCAATCGGCTATGCAGAAGCATTAAAACGCTTCGCGACAGAAAAAACACGTTTCTATCATAAACAGGATTTCCCCGTAATTGGCGCTGAAGTTTTGCTCGAGACAATTGCCGAAGATGAGAGAAATTGGTTTTTTGATCCAATCGCCAGTGATATCGCAACTTCCAATGATTTGGGATATGCTTACGGTTATATCTCAAATGCCGGGAAAAGTGAAATTTATAGTTATTTGCACATTTACAGAAAAAATGCTGCCAATCAATGGCATCTCGCTGTTGATCTGATAAATCGTATCCCCCAGGAAAAGACAGACTAATTTGAATTAATCAGGCACCAAGTTTCTTATGATTTTATCCGGCAAAGAAATTAAAAACAAAATTGGTAAAGAAATAAAGATCGAACCTTTCCAGGCGTCACGGCTTAATCCCAATAGCTATAACCTGCGGTTGCACAACGAATTATTGGTGTACAAAAACAACACCCTCGATATGAAAACGCCCAATGAGACCGAGCGTCTCACAATTCCATCCGACGGACTCCTCCTGCAACAGAACAAGCTCTATCTCGGGCGGACTGTCGAATACACAGAAACCCATAATTACGTTCCCATGCTCGAAGGCCGCTCATCGATCGGCAGGCTGGGATTGTTTATCCATGTCACGGCCGGTTTTGGGGATGTCGGTTTTGCCGGTTTCTGGACGCTGGAGATTTTCTGTGTGCAGCCAATTCGCATTTATCCCAACGTTGAGGTCTGCCAAATATATTATCACACCATCGAAGGTGATTTTGAGGAATACACAAGTGGAAAATATCAGAATAACAGCGATATTCAACCAAGTTTACTTTATAAAGATTTTTAAAATTTCAATTGAGGACTTAAAAAATGGCGCAAGAAACGATTTTCAGCAAAATTCTTCGCAAAGAAATTCCCGCAGACATTGTCTATGAAGACGACCGCGTGACGGCTTTCCGGGATATTCACCCGAAAGCGCCAACGCATGTTCTCATTATTCCAAACTATAATATCCCGACGGCCAACGATGTAAGCGAAAAGGACGAAGCGGTGCTCGGTCATCTATTTATTGTCGCTGCAAAAATTGCCCAAGCGGAAGGCATCGCTGAAGATGGCTACAGGCTCATCGTCAACTGCAATAAATTTGGCGGGCAGGAAGTTTTTCACCTGCACATGCATCTCATTGGCGGCAAGCCGTTGGGCATGATGGTTGTTTAATTTAGCGATCGATTATTACATCATTTTTTTGCCAAAATATGAACGAGAAGATAGGAGTAAAATCCTGAAATACGCTTTTACTTTAATTGCACAAAATCACAAACATAAAAGGAGTACAAAAAATGGCTTACACTTTCGAAGAACTCAAGAAGAACACCGTCGCTCAACTGCGGGCCATAGCCAAGGAAATCGACCACGAAGCTGTGCAAGGGTATACACAGCTCAATAAAGACCATTTGCTCGAAGCGATATGCAAAGCGCTCAACTTGGATATGCACGTGCACCACGAAGTCGTCGGTGTTGATAAATCCAGTATTAAAAAACGTATCCGTGAATTTAAAAAACAACGGGATGCCGCCCTCGAATCGAAAGATAAAGTTGCGCTGCGAAAAGCGCGTCATGAAATCCGCAACCTGAAAAAAACATTGCGTCGCGCAACAGTATAAATTGATTGCTTTTGTTATTGTTCAGCTGTAAATTTAATTGATTGCACCTCCGGATAATCGCCCAATCCGGGGGGTAAATTTGCGTCCCAATTAGCGAAGAAAATCAACCAGTGAACAACACAACTATTCTCGATCCCTGGTTATCCATCTGGAACAAACCACGGCAAACAATTCGAGAAATATGGCACATCCATGGAAATAAGTATGATTTCCAATTATCAGCGATCGCCGGAATTGTGCATATGCTCAGTTGGTCTGCGGACAAAAACCTCGCTGACCATTTTTCCCTGTTTGAAATCTTGCTCATTTGTATTCTTGGCGGACCACTATACGGTTTCATATTTTTACACGCATTTTCTTATACGATCAGCACATTGGGGCTGCTGTTTGGTGGTAAAGGCCAGAAACCACAGGTACAATCGGCCATTGCCTGGGCCTCGATTCCATTTATCTGGTCTCTCGTTTTTTGGATTCCAGCAGTAATTATTTGGGGAGAAAAATGCTTTTCGCGGCAGTATGTTGTAAATACAGATAACGCATTACTTGTCGTTCCAGCTCTTTTATTTGCCGGATTGGCAATTTATTATCTGATAAAATGTATTTACGTTTTCATTCAGAGTATCGCTGAAGCACACGCATTCTCAACCATTAAATCCGTGGTGACCATTCTCGTCTCTCTATGTCTTATTACCCTCGCTGCCATTTTGATCATGATCCCGTTTGCCTTGTATCTTGGAACATACTTGAATCTGTTTTGAATTTGTTCTTTGGCATAAATCCAGCATCAATTCGGTAAATCTTCTCAGTCAAAACGCATTTCTTTTTGAATTCATATCAGGACTGTGCCACCGGTATTGCTGAATTTATCCGAAAAATTTGCAAAAAAAGTAAAAGTCAAATTACGTTTGCGATGCCTGTTGAGGTGGGGAATTGAAAGTACGGAAATCCACTCAACTTTAAATTCGCCCAAATCATAAATTATTAATTAATCCCAAATCTAACTGGAGGTTTTGCTATGAAAAAAGTATGCTACAAATTTCTGTTCACACTGGTTATTTTCACCATTTGTGGGTTCACCACCACGATGCAGGCTGCGGAACAACCGGTCATCGTTAAATTGCTAAAAACTTCTTTTGCAGAGGCGGATCATCTCGATATACAAATCCCAGCCAAAGCGCAACGGATTTATGACCATTTTCTCAAGGAAAACCGGGATAGCAATCAACGCACTCTCGGCAAAAAGACCTACAACGTGGCCGGCACAATAATCATTGAAACGGTCACTCAGTATTGGGTAAACGGGGCCTGGGTCAATGCTTATAAAGATATCGAAGTTTACGATGAGGCAAATTTAACAGTGCTGCTTTCATACGAAGGATATTTCTGGGAAAACGGGGCCTGGCTGAAGGAAGCCACCACAACCTTTAGCTATGCCAACGGTTTGCTGATGGAAATGCTACTGCGTATTCTGGAAAACGGAGTATGGTACGATTTCATGAAAATGACCAATGAATACAGTGGTAATACACTGATCTATATTTACACCGAAATGGATTTGATGGCAACCGGTACTCTGGAATATGTTTCCAAAAATGAACTGTATTACGACGGCAATAAATTCTTGATTAAACAAGAGAATTACAACTGGGCAGGTACAGAATGGACTGAATATTCAGAAATCACCTATACGAACAATGCCCAGGGACAATTGCTCGAAGAAGTCCTGGAAATTGTGGCTGGAGGCATGAGTTTTCCATCGGAAAAAATTCTTTACACATACACTGCTATGGGTTATTCTGCCACGACGACAAGACAAAACTACGATATTGTCTCGAGCAGTTGGATGAACATGGATAAATTGACGAATACTTACAATGGCAGCGGACAATTGATTGAAGAATTGTTCCAGGACTGGGCCGGAGCTGTCTGGCTAAATATTCATTTAATCAGATCGCTTTACAGCGGCGATCAAACAAGTGAAATTTTGTACCTGTTCTGGTCAGGTTCAGCCTGGGAAAATGACTCACGTGATACCTACACCTGGTCTGGCGGCGTTCTCGTTCAAATTCTGGTTGAACTTTGGCTCAACGGTGCCTGGGAAAACGACGAAAGGTATCTCATTTCTGCACCGGCTACCTCAGTTTCAGAAGAAGAAATTATCCCGGCAGATTTTACTTTGAGCAATTATCCCAACCCTTTCAATCCCGAAACGACAATTAACTATTCACTGCCCCACGATGCTGCTATAACACTGGTAATTTTTGATACGCAGGGACGCATCATTTCCAAGTTAATCAGCAGGCGTTTTACCGAAGCAGGTTCGCACAATATCCAGTGGAATGGCCGCAATGATGAAGGGAATCGAGTTTCGTCCGGTGTTTATTTCTACCGCCTTTATGGCGCTGGCTTCACAAAAACCGGGCAATGTCTATTACTCAAATAAAATTCAGCGTGCAGGATGAATAAACAGGTATAATCCCTGATAGAATTCTTGAGCGTGAAGCGCCATTTCGGTGGCGCTTTTTTAATATCTAAATTTTATTTCCCACGCTCGAATTGCAGAAACCATTCGTAAAATTCTGGATTGTTGTAAGTTTCTGTCCAGGAATCATGTCCGGCTTCGGGATAGACCGTGAATTTCACTTCACCCCCTGCTTTTCTCAAAGCGAGCACCATTTCTTCCGAATTCTTCAGTGGGACAACCTGGTCTTGGGCGCCATGAAAAACCCACGCAGGAATATGCCGCATTTTGCGCGCGAAATAAGGCGTTCCACCACCACACACCGGTGCGATTGCTGCAAATTTATCTGGAAATTCACCTGCGAGTGCCCACGTTCCGTAGCCGCCCATACTCAATCCTGTGAGGTAAATCCGCTTTTCATCCACAGCATAGTTTTGTGAAATTTCATCGATTAGACGCATCAATTCTGCTGTCAACGACGGCCACCATTGCTCCTTCGGGCATTGCGGTGAAATGACGATAAATGGAAAATTTTCGCCATTTTCTACCAATTTGGGTGGGCCGTGCACTTTGACCTTGTTGATGTCCTCGCCGCGCTCACCTGCTCCATGCAGAAAAAGCATGAGCGGCCATTGCTTCACTTTTTCATCATAATCCGAGGGGAGGTAAATTAAATATTTCATTTCGGTTGTCTCGCGATATTCTTTTTTAAACAACATTTCCGTTTGCGAACCGGGGACAATCTTCATTTTACCCGCGCATCCAACGGCTAAAAGACCGACTAAAATCAATCCACTAATTCGATACATGGCATCTCTCAATTTATTATAATTTAACGTGAGTTCGAGTAAGCTGTAACATTCTTTGCCAAACATAATTAAAATAGAGCGAAGGCGTCTCGCCGAGCGTTTCGTGTGTTATCCTCGGCGGGACGCCTTCGGACTATAACCTATAATAAATTCGTTTTGTCCAAAATCTTCTTATATTGAATTCACGCTATTTAAAAAAATATTCGATTCACTCGAATCGGTAAACATAAAATCTAATCTATAAAACTCAATCGGTATATGCGAATCAACAGGGTTATCGGCTTCGTTTATTTTACTTCCGATCTAAAAATTACAACAATTTCGAGGGGGATCAAATCGATTTTTTGCAATTTAGAATAAAAGCTGGCACCCAGCTAAATGGTGGTTGTAAACAAAGATTTCATTCTTTAGATTGATTAAATAAACCTCCAAATATTCGCAATTGCAAATGAGGAAATCATGAAAAAAACAAGCCTGTTAATTCTGCTCATTTTCACTCTACTTTTCAGCCTGCAGTGCAATTCTTCAAACCCGAACAATTCGGAAAGGCCTGACTTTGCACTGGTTATCCATGGTGGCGCCGGCACAATTTTGAAGAAGAATATGACCGATGAACAAGAAAAAGCTTATCGTGACATTCTCGAAAAAGCCTTGCGCACCGGAGAAAAAATTCTAGTAGATGGCGGTTCGAGCCTTGATGCCGTCGTTGAAGTTATCACTCTCATGGAAGATTCACCGCTTTTTAATGCCGGCAAAGGTGCCGTATTCACCCACGAGGGCAAAAATGAACTGGACGCCTCACTGATGAATGGATCCGACCTCAATGTTGGCGCTGTCGCTGGTGTGACGCGCATTAAAAATCCGATTCAATTGACCCGGCGGGTGATGGAAAACTCACCGCATGTTTTATTTGCCCGTGACGGCGCCGAGGCTTTTGCAGCCACCCAAGGCATCGACCTCGTTGATCCTGCTTATTTTCATACCGAAAAACGATGGAAAAGCTTGCAAAAAGTGCTGCAAAAAGAAGCCGCCGAAAAATCCGCGTATATTAAAACCAGCAGCGATGAACAAAAATTTGGCACCGTCGGCTGTCTCGCGCTGGATAAAAATGGCGACCTCGCAGCCGGAACATCGACGGGCGGCATGACCAACAAACGTTTCGGCCGTGTTGGCGACTCGCCAATTATCGGGGCCGGAACTTATGCCAATAATCAAACCTGTGCTGTTTCCGCAACCGGGCACGGCGAATATTTTATTCGAAATATGGTAGCCTACGACATTTCAGCCATGATGGAATATAAAAATTTGTCAGTGGAACAAGCGGCCGCCAAAGCCATCGCTAAAGTCGGTGCGATGAAAGCCACGGGCGGCGTGATTGCCTTGGATAAAAATGGCAATATTGCGATGCCATTTAACACGGAAGGCATGTATCGAGGCTATATTGTCGCGGGGGAGAATCCGGTGGTGAAAATTTACAAAGACAATTAATTTTACTGCGGCAATTTAGAAACAGTGGCTGCAATTTAATCCTGCCAGGATTTGGAAATCTGGCAAGGCTGTCGAAAAAGCGGGTAAATCGGTCGCTGAGATTGTCGAAGCGCCCGGCGTTACCCCCAAATTCGGGCCCTTCGACAAGCTCAGGGTCCAAATTTTGAGAATTTTCAAAAGTCTCGTTAGGATTGCTCGGTTCAGTGCAATTTAATCCTGCCAGGTTTTGGAAACCTGGCAGGATTTCTCGATTCAGAACCTGTTGGCTGCAAGCTCACCCTGACAGGATTTGGAATCCTGTCAGGGTTTCTCGGTACACCTGGCTATTTGCCCATAAAAAATTGATATCAACCCACTCGCCTGTTCCTGATTCTGCGAAATACAAGAATCGAAATAACCAAAATTAACAGGCACAGTACGATAATTTTAGCCAGAGATTCGAATGAAGCTCCATCATTCTCGCTATGGCCCGTATCCCCATAAAGTGTGAATGCGGCCCAGTAAAACGGGTGCGCATATTTTTTGTTCTGCCGCAGCAACTGGCGTTTTGCCACCGTGAGCGCTTCGGCTTTATCCATTTTTTCTATCAAATAATTATGATAAAAAAGCGGCATCATCATGCTGGCAGGTTCATCGTCAATTTTCCACAGTGTTTGAATCACCGAACGGGCGCCGCCCGAAAGCACGATTCGCGGCAGCCCTAAAACGCCTTCGCCGTGAACTGCGCGGCCGCGGCCGGTTTCGCAGGCACCGAGCGTAATCAAATCACAATTTAAGTCCATGCCTTCGATTTCATAACCCATGAGCAGCCCATCGCTGGTTGAATCATCGGGATCGAGCGCCAAAGCCACCGCGGAAAACGCATCAAATACGGTGTCCACGATTCCGTGGGATGCGAAGTGCAAAATTTTGTAATCGCGATAATGTTTAAATAAGGCTGCTTCCGTCCCTTCCCCGTGGCGCAACACTTTTACGCTCACCTTCAATTTATCCAACTTTTTGGCTTCGATCGTCGCATTGGGCAAAGACACCAATTTGCCAAATGGTGCGATCTGATAACGCAATCCACTCCGGGTAGCCTGCCTATATTCGGACTCATCGTTGGTTGGATTGGCGATGACCAGCAAAGCACTATCCGCCTGCAGCGCCGGAAAGTCCTGCAAAACAGTTTTAACCGCGGGGCTGTAGGAAATTATATATTTATTGAGCAAAAGATTGGCTGCATAATCCGCAGAATCCTGGTTTGTGTACGAAGATTTTTGCGCTCTATCCAATAAAAGTAAGTCAAACGGCAGGCTCGCTAAATGGAAATCAGGAATTATGATTAATTTTTCCGGCAGCGCAATTTGCGACACGACCGGTTGCAATAATTGCTGGTAAAGCTGGTGGGCGATATCTGCATGAAAAATAGTGGAATCGATATTTTCTTCGGTCACATTATAAAATGGAAGCAGCAATTTATCGGCTTGTTTTTCCAGCGAATCAGCACGCACGGTCAAGGGGATAACGGCTGTTTCCCTCGGTGTGATCGCCACCACAAACGACTGTCTGTCTGAAATGTGATAGTGCAGCAAGGCCTGATTATTTTGCGCTAATTTGCGGCCCACCTTTTCAGGTGCAAGAAAGATGTCTTTCATTTTTTGTATAGCCGGTATTTTTTCATCCCTGCTTTCTAAGGCCCGAAGTTTTTGCGCTAACATGTCCAATCGCAGGATCTGTAAAGATTGATAAATCGAATCCGCTTGTTCATCTGCGGAATCGGGTAAAGTGCGCAATTTTCGTTGCTGCATCGCAACCTGTTGCTGCAACTGGCGATACGGCTTTGCCGCTTCACTTTCTCGCAAAAAGGACGTTTTATTATGGCGATCTGCGGTGGCCTGCTGCAAGGAACGGCTACGGGTTAGTGACGAATAATGGAAAAGGCTATCGCGATCTGCCGGATTCATCTCTGCCTGAAAACGCTGCAAATAGGCTTCGGCCAGATGCTCGTAAACCGCATTGGGTTCGATAAAATAACCGATACGAAATTGATCAAGTTTGAGTTTTTTTCTTACTTTTTCAATATATACAATCGCATGGCGGTAGGCATTTATCGCTTCTGAAAAATTCTGCTGCCGGAAATTCAAACGACCAATTGCAAAATAAACCTCCCACAATAATTCCATATCATCTTTTTCCAAGCCGGATTTCAGGGCAGCTTGCAACTTCATTGCGGCTATGTCAAATTTTTCCAGCTCCAAAGCAACTTCGCCCTGTCGCAAATCATACCATGGAATCATCATATCACCCTGAGGTGTTGCTACGTGTGCTTTTACATAGTATTGTTCTGCCGTAGAATAGTTCTTTTCCAAAAAATAGGATCGCGCTATTCGTCCCCAAACATAATAATTCAATGATTCATAATATGGGAGTGCCTTTTTAAAATTGTTCCTGGCGGGCTGATATTGTTGTTCGTGCAACATGATGTCACCCAATTCCTTCAGACATCCATATCGGTAATAAGTATCTCCATCAGATATAAGTTTTTTTTGAATGGTACGAAAAATTTGCTTGGCCTGTTCAAATTGTTTTAATTTTTCGTAAATTTGCCCCTTTTGAAACTGCAAATAAAATCCCAACTCACTGCTTCCACATTTTTGTTCATATATTTCAGCTTTTTGTACAGCTTTCAATGCGTCAATATAATTCCCAATTCTGTTATTAGCTGAGCTCAGGCAAGAATAAAATATGATCAACAATCTATAATCGTGGTTCATCTTAAAATTTGGCAGTAATGAGTCCGAGGAAACTAATGTTTTTGAATAATTATTAGTACGATTATAAATATCTCCCAACATTATTTCTGATTTGGCCGATAAATATGGATCACTCAACTCCTGTGCTAAACTACGTGCAGAATCGGCATAAACCAGCGATTTAGTAAAATCCTTGCTATCATATTGCGATGCAATCAAATTGAGATATGCTTGCGCCTGCTTATATTTGTTTTTCGTGTTTTTAGCCTGCGATATTAAAGCATTCCAGCATGCACGCGCTTGTGGATATTGGGCTCTCAACGAATGCAATAATCCACGGATATAATAACATGAATCTGTGTTTTTTCCTTCCCGCTCAAGGTAGTACAAATGCTTTTCAAGTCTCGCATAGTCCTGTTTTTTATATAGAAAAAAAGCGGAAAATTTATCGTAATTATCGGGAATTGTTTTCTTTATTCCAATGAGTGACAGACGTTTGCGTAATTCTTTTGAATATAAGTAATAATCTGCAAAATCACTGAGAAAGCTATCAGCGTGCAACTGCCGCATAACAGCCTGCTGATAATAGTCATCGGCTTTTTCGTAATTATCAGACAGGCGTTCCAGTTGTGCGAGCAGCCAATACCCACCAGCACTGGTCTTTTCATTCTCGATCAGCCGGTTAAAAACTATGTAAGCCAGTTGCTTTTCACTATGCCAGAAAATCTCGTTGCGTAGTCGCTCATAGGCTAAAATATAGTTAGGATAGTCTTCAATGAATCCCAACAAAGCCGGAACACGTTTCTGCAAATCCTGATTTTTAAAAGAGGCGCATAAGGCTGAAAATTCGCGATTGATAGCTATTTCATCCGTCAATTTTTGCGAAGTTTTTCCGGCCATTAATAAGGGAATATTTACTAGGGAGAGAATAATAAATAAAAAAATCTGTACAGTCTTTTTATTCAACATAAACGTATGTTTTTTCATTTTCAGCAGAATTGATGGATTTTAAGCGCTTAAAACAAAATGGAAATAAACAATGCCAAACACAACATTTTTTAGCTTAAAATAAAAAAAGCAGGTTTCAAAATAAACTGCACAATTGAAACCTGCATTTCCAATTATTCAAGCAAGCCTGCAATGCACAAAATTAGCCCCCTCCTCTAATTGAATGTGCGTCAAGTTAAGAATTACTGAAATGTTGATAACTCAAAAATTTACCGAATAGCATCCCGAGTATCCTGCCGCTTTTTAGGCGGGATGTATCGAGGGGTGCGGGCGTGTTTTCAAGCAATTACTTTGATCACCGCCCCCCTTCGACTGTCGCTCAGGACCGTAGCTTCGATACGCCCCGGGAAAAACTTCCGGGGCTACTCAGGATGCTCGCCCGAAGTAAGTTAATCGATTTTTGATATTAGGTTCAAAATTGATAGTTATCCACAAATTCAGAGAATTTATCTTGACGCGCATGCTCCTCTAATTGGGGGTGGCGGTGGAATAATCGGATCATCCGTCAAATGATAACCACGCATAAGAAAACCTAAAACTATGGCCCACCCACAGGTGGTAACGGCGGTGGAATAATCGGATCATCTCCAGCAGGTGGCCATTTTGTACCACTGCCTCCCGCCACGCCCCCACCAGCAGCAGACATTTGTCCCAGCCGTGTGTAAATTTTAAAAGCCAACACCAGCACAAAAATCAACAAAATTGCGTTTACAATTCCCAGCCAAAAAATATTGACCAGCCATAAAGCATCCATAAAACCTCCCAGAATAAATGTGAGTAATCAGCCGTTTTTAAATCTGCGCACCGGCTGTGTTTATTTACCCCTGCAGCCAAAATCCTTGCGAGGGCGTGCCGCCCTCGCAAGGTTCCCCGTGAGAAATCCCGGTTCCCGCTCAACATTCGCAAAAGAATGTTTCTTTTCCCCGAAAGAATAGTCCTTATTCTTGCAGCGCATGTCGTTCCCCACTTATAACAGAAAGACAACAAACAGGGGGTATTTATCCCAAATAAAATTAAATAATTCGTTGCATAAAAGTTTTTCACTCAATTATGAGCCAATCCTAACGTTTTCAACAAAACTTTTTATTACAAATCACCTGGTATGCAAAATTAAAGATATTTACTGAGTATCTATCTATTTAGTGTTCATCCGGAAATGTCCCTTTTTTGTCATTCCGGGTTCGATGTTTTTTATCGAATCCCGGAATCTCATACTGAGGTAGGCTCAAGGAGATTCCGGTACGCCAAAAAGAGGGCGACCGGAATGACACAACCAGGGAATCTCGGATGGACTCTATTTAGCCTCGTTCATCACCCCGGTTTGCGTTTTTTTTTGAGCCAATCCGCATGTTGTGCAATAAGATCACGCTATTAAAATTCACAGCGCACGTTTACGCAGAAAAGAGAGTTGGTGTTTGCGTTCATTTAGGCGAAACAGGTGACGGTATGGAGTAAACCTGACAGGATTCCAAATCCTGTCAGGGTTAACTTGCATCCATTTTACTGTCGTCGTACTAAACAGTACTCCTTTCTAACTTTGAGGAAAACTGGCGAGGATCCGGAGAAATCCTGCCAGGATTCTAAATCCTGGCAGGATTAAATCGCTTCTCAATTACAGAAGTAGTGTTTTGTCAAGTCTAAACCCGTCAATGGCTATCCGTGTTGAAAATAATTATTACGCAGTGCTTTTAATCCAATCCGCTGCGCTCGGAGCGCAATCCCTTCATGGATTGCTCTGCATTGCATAAAGGCAAAGCACTCCAAAATTCACAGCGCACGTTTACGCAGAAAAGAGGGTTGGTGTTTGCGTTCATTTAGGCGAAACAGGTGAGGGTATGGAGTAACCCTGACAGGATTCCAAATCCTGTCAGGTTTAACTTGCATCCAATTAACTGTCGTCGTACTAAACAGTACTCCTTTCTAACTTTGAGGAAAACTGGCGAGGATCCGGAGAAATCCTGCCAGGATTCTAAATCCTGGCAGGATTAAATCGCTTCTCAATTACAGAAGTAGTGTTTTGTCAAGATTAAATCCGTGCATGGCTATCCGTGTTGAAAATATTTATTACGCAGTGCTTTTAATCCAATCCGCTGCGCTCGGAGTGCAGAGTGCAATCCCTTCATGGATTGCTCTGCATTGCATAAAGGCAAAGCACTCCAAAATTCACAGCGCACGTTTACGCAGAAAAGAGAGTTGGTGCTTGCGTTCGTTTAGGCGAAACAGGTGAGGGTATGGAGTAAACCTGACAGGATTCCAAATCCTGTCAGGTTTAACTTGCATCCAATTTACTTGTCGTCGTACTAAACAGTACTCCTTTCTAACTTTGAGGAAAACTGGCGAGGATCCGGAGAAATCCTGCCAGGATTCTAAATCCTGGCAGGATTAAATCGCTTCTCAATTACAGAAGTAGTGTTTTGTCAAGATTAAATCCGTGCATGGTTATCCGTGTTGAAAATAATTATTACGCAGTGCCGTTAATCCAATCCGCTGCGCTCGGAGCGCAATCCCTTCATGGATTGCTCTGCATTGCATAAAAGCAATGCACTCCAAAATTCACAGCGCACGTTTACGCAGAAAAGAGGGTTGGCGTTTGCGTTCATTTAGGCAAAACAGGTGACGGTATGGAGTAAACCTGACAGGATTCCAAATCCTGTCAGGTTTAACTTAAGACCCGGCAAACCAGTCGTACTGAATTGTGTTCTATTTTTTAGCATCAAATTATGATATGTTTTGATAATTAATCGCAAAATAATTTATTTCATGGCCAATTAATTACATTATTTGAATCTTATATAGGAATACAGTTGTGTTAAATAATATTCAAAATGCACTTTTTCCGTGGCTAAAAAAGCCAGTGGCGTTGAATTTCCATTTAAAACAACGAGAACATGATAAAAATCAGGTTAAAATTTTTAATTTTACCTTTATAACAAATTCACAATTTGACGACGAACAGGAATTACAGTGCTTTATTTTCAAACGGAAGTTTTGTATATTTCGATCCCCCCGGGAAAGCTCAGATTGATGAAATGCACGCGCTCGTCCGTTGAATAGTTAGGGTTCTAAATCAATACTAAAAAAGTATTTATCTCCTATATACCAAATGATAAACAGGATATTATAATGCGTTGTTTTTTATTACTTATGTTACTGCCGGTGCAATTGGTTTTTTCACAAGACCAACTCACCATAAAAGAGGCGCTGGATTATGCCTTAAAAAACAATCCCGACTTAAACCAAAGTACTGAAGCTCGCAATAAAGCATCGCTGATGCGGTACACCAGCCTGGGACTGCAACCGTTAAAACTGAGTTTTATGCAGGAAGGCATGCCGGAACTTTCGGGCAGCGCTTTTGCCGAAAAAAAGCAAACTCTTACCCAAAACATCGATTTTCCACTAACATCGTTTTACCGCTACAAAAGTTTTTCCGCCGGTTATGCCGCTGCAGATTTGCGGCTGGATCAGGCAAGAAAGAATCTTAAAGCTGAAGTTAAACAGGCGTATGTCAACCTGATTCATGCCCGCAAAATGATCGATTTGAGCAAGCAGAAACTGGCTATTGCACGCAACCTGCAGGAGACGGCGCGCAATCGTTTTGCGGCCGGAGAAGCCTCAGAAATGGAAGTGATGAAAACGGAAATCAGCCTGGCTGAGGCCGAAAATGATGAACTAAATGCCGAGCTTGATTTTGACAATTCCCGCTATGCGCTTTTTGAAACCATCGGGCTGGAGACGGAGGAGCAGCGTTATGATATTGTTTTTCCCGACAGCCTGGCATTTGCCGATTTTTCCATCGATCAGCATGAAATTCTCAATAATCTGAATCTGCAGCCCGGTTTGATGAGTCGTGAAAAAACGGTGTTAGCGAATCAGTACGCTGTAAAAAATGCGTGGAGTCAATTTTTGCCGGATTTCTCACTTAATATTTACCGTCAGGATTTTGGCGGCGGCTATGATTTCTATGGATTTGAAGCCGGATTCTCGATTCCGTTGTGGTTTATTTCCAACCAGATGCCGGCCATTCGCATGGCGCGGGCAGAAAAACGCGCCGCTCAGTTTGAATTGACAAAAACCAGACTTGCTTTCAAACGGGAAATAGAAAATGCCTGGCATGGCTTTTCCACCAGCCGCGAAACACTGATTCGCTATCAAAATTTGATAAGCGAACGCTCGGATAAATTATTGGAACTGGCGCTCGAGGGCTACCGTCTCGGTGAAACCGGCCTGCTGGATTTGTTGGATACGCAACGGACATACATTATCAGCCGGGAAAATTACTACAATGCTTTGCGAAACTACTACTTGCGTTTAGTGGATTTGGAAAAGCACATGGCACATGAAATTGTATTTACTGAATAGAATTGGAGATCAAAATGAAAAATATACTTTTAATAATCGGGTTGTTAATATTCATTTCTTGCGGCGAGCCTGCAAAAGATGAATCACCCGCCGATATCCCTGCCCCGCCATCCATCACAGAAGAAAAGGATGCCGGTACAAAATTAGTGACCCTGTCGGACAAAGAAGTGCAGTTATTAAAAATAAATACAGAAAAAGTGCGCCGGGAAGTTCTCAAATTCAACATGGAAGTTCCCGCTTTTGTACATCCTTCGCCGGAAAATATTTTTGTCATGAGCGCGCCGATCAACGGAATTGTGGTGACGATTAACAAACATGAGGGGGATGCAGTCAAAAAGGGCGATGTACTGCTTGAACTCGAAAGTTTGGAATTTGCCAATCTTGTCGCGGATTATTTGCAGAACGCCGCTGAAGCCGGCTACCGCAAATCGCAATACGAACGCACGCTGCAGCTTCACAATCAAAAGATAAAATCACGCAAAGAGCTCGATAAATCGGAGGTTGATTTTAAACGCAGCGAGGCCGCGGTGCAAGCCTCGTTCGCACGCTTGCGTGCCGTCGGCATTACCGATAAAGAAATTTTGAACTGGAAAAATAATCAGAGTACCCATCCCCACCTGCCCATCCGCTCCCCCATCGCCGGCGTGATTACGGAACATTTAATTGATATGGGGCAGGCGGTGGAGAGTTACCAGCGTATGGGCACCATCGTCAATAACGAAAAAGTTATGCTCAAAGGATACGTTGCACCGGAAGATGGGGCATTCGTTAAAAGCGGGGACAAGATTTTCCTCAGCATGCGGGAAAACGATGCGGATCCGCTGCAAACGGTCGTGCATAATATCGTTCCGATTTTGGATGAAAAAAATCGTTCGATCACAATAAATGCATTCTACAACAACCCGCCTTTCTGGTTAAAACCCGGGCAGAATATTCGCATGCAAGTGCAGGTTTCCACCTCGGATCCGGTGAGCTATATTCCGGTTAAAGCGATTCAGTATGAAGGAAACGATGCCGCCGTATTTGTAAAACTGACAGAGAATAAATTCGATAAACGGAAACTTTTGATCGAGCGACTGGCAGGAGATTTTGCCATCATAAAAAACGGTGTGACCGCAGACGAAGAAGTGGCCGTCAGCCAGGTATTTGCTCTCAAAGCATTAAGCAAATATGGTGAATATGCAGATTAAACTGCACCAATTGGAGAAATGCCCCTTTGAGCAGAGAAATTGAACAATTTTTTTCAACCAATAAAATCATTTAAAAAGTAAAGAATACCATGTTAAATAAATTGATAGATTTTAGCCTCCGACAAAAAGTTGTCGCGCTTTCGCTGGTATTTTTAATGGCGTTTGCAGGATATAAATCGCTGACAGAAATCCCCATAAATTCCCTGCCCGATGTGACACCGGTGCAGGTGTTGGTCATCACCAAAGCGGGGCGTTATTCCCCTTACGATGTGGAGCGACTGGTAAGTTTTCCGATCGAAACCGTCATGAGCGGTTTGCCCGATGTTGCGGATGTTCGATCCATTTCCCAGTTTGGGCTGTCTGCCGTTACCGTCGAATTTGAAGAAGATACGGACATCTATTTCGCCAGGCAACTCGTAAGTCAGCGGCTGCAAAGCATCGTCGATGATTTGCCCGGCGGAGTTTCTGCGCCGCAACTTGGCCCGATTTCCACGGCATTGGGAGAAATATACCAATACGTCGTTAAAGGACCCGGGCATTCGCTCACCGAGTTACGTTCAATTCAGGACTGGCTGATCGCGCCGCAACTGCGCAATATAAAAGGCGTGACCGAGATCAATTCTTTCGGGGGATTTGTCAAGCAATACGATGTGACAATCCGCCCGGGGAAATTGCGGGCATTCGGCATAAGTTTGCAGCAAATTATGGATGCCATCGCGACCAACAACAGCGTCTCCGGAGGCAATTATCTCGAACACAACCGGGAACAGTACATTATCCGCGGTTACGGTCAAATCCGTACCCAAAATGACATCGGCATGATAATCATTACCCAGCGGGAAAACCGGCCGGTGTATTTGAAGGAAATTGCTGAAATTAACGTCGGTAAACAACTGCGCCAGGGGGCGGTCACGCGAGACGGGCAGGGTGAAGTGGTCACCGGTATTGTGATGATGCTGCGTGGATACAACGGCCGAGAAGTGATTCAGCAGATCGAAGAAAAAATTGAATTGATTCACAAAGGCATGCCCGAAGGCGTGACAATCGAGCCTTTTTACAGCCAATCTGAACTCATTGAGCGCACAACAAATACCTTGATTACCAACCTCGCCGAGGGCGGATTTCTGGTGATCGTCGTTTTGCTGCTCTTATTGGGCGAAATGCGCGGTGCGCTGATCGTCGCTTCGGTTATTCCGCTATCGATGTTATTTGCCTTTATCGGGATGCGTGAATTTGGCCTCGCCGCCAACCTGATGAGCCTTGGCGCAATCGACTTCGGCATGGTTGTCGACGGCTCGGTGGTGATGATGGAAAATATTATTCACCGATTGCAGAACAACAAAAGTGAGTCACGATTTGAGGTCATAATGGCGGCTGCGAAAGAAGTTTCGCGCCCGATATTCTTCGGCGTTCTTATCATTTTAATGGTTTACGTCCCCATTATCACGTTTAGCGGTATGGAAGGGATTCTCTTCCGTCCCATGGCGATCACCGTGGCTGCAGCCGTGTTTGGCTCACTTCTTTTGGCGTTGATTTTTGTTCCCGCCATCGCATCAATCGTTTTTAGAAAAGGCGTTAAAGTCAAGAAAAACCGTATAATGGAATGGCTCAAACCCAAATATATTTTGGCACTTGGCTGGCACATTAGAAATAAAGCCATCGTGCTTATCAGCGCTGCTGTTCTGTTTCTTTTATCGCTGGTTTTGTTATTTAACTCCGGAACAGAGTTTCTGCCCGAATTAGACGAAGGCTCCATTCTCGTCGAGCAAATTCGCATGCCCAGCGTAACTTTGGATGAATCGGTCGAAAATGCCAATTGGTTTGCCGGGCAATTGATGAAAAATATTCCTGAAATAAAAACAGTTGTGCCCAAAACAGGCCGCTCCGATCTGGCGAACGACTGGATGGGTGTACACCAAACCGATGTGTGGGTCCTGCTCAAACCGCGGGATGAATGGCGCTCCGGCATGACGAAAGAAAAAATTGCCGAAGAGATCGAACCCTATCTACTGAGTGAACCGGGACTCGCCTACAATTTTACCCAGCCCATCGCCATGCGGGTCGATGAGCTCACCAGCGGTGTTAAATCAGACGTTGCAGTAAAAATTTATGGCGAAGACCTCGACATAATCAACCGGGTCGGTACCGATATTACCCGCTTGGTGGCAGGCTTGCCGGGCACCGATAATTATTTTATTGAGCAGACCTCGGGCCAGCCTTACCTCAACGTCGAAATCGACCGGGAGGCTGTGGCCGCTTTCGGATTGAACGTCGATGATGTGCAAAATGTGATTGAAACCGGCATCGGTGGACAGCCGGTGAGCGAAGTTTTTGAAGGCCAGCGCCGTTATGAAATCGTACTGCGTTTTCCGGTTGAAATCCGGGATTCGTTTAACAAAATTCGGGAAATACCCGTGTATTTGCCGGGTGGAGGCTTCATTCCGTTGAAACGCCTGGCAAAAATTGAGGCACAGGAAGGCCCCCGGGAAGTCGCCCGCGAAAACGGCTGGCGGCGGGTGATTGTCGGCGCCAACTTACGGGATATCGATATTGGCACCTATGTACAAAACCTGCAAAAGGCCATCGACGAGCAAATTTCGATTCCCGCAGGTTATTTTCTCGAATATGGCGGCGAATTTGAAAATCAGCAACGGGCTGTAAATCACCTTTTTCTCGTCGTGCCACTGGCGCTGCTCATCATCGTCGGTCTGATGTATTTAATGTTCGGCAAGCTGCGATATGTTTTGCTGATTTTCCTGAACCTGCCGTTTGCGCTTTCCGGTGGAATTTTTATGCTTTGGGTGCGTGGTTTGTACTTGTCCGTCTCCGCTTCCATCGGCTTTGTTGCCTTGTTCGGCGTTGCCGTTTTAAATGGAATTGTGCTCATCGAGCACCTGAACAAGTTACGCGAAAATAGCACAAATTTAATGGATACCGTCACGCTCGGCTCCGCCGATCGCCTGCGTCCGGTGCTGATGACAGCGCTGGTTGCCAGCCTCGGATTTATTCCCATGGCTTTTAATGTTGGGCCGGGTTCCGAGGTGCAGCGTCCGCTCGCTTCTGTTGTCATCGGTGGTTTGATCACCGCCACATTTTTAACGCTCTTCGTTTTGCCGACGATTTATGAATGGGTGGAGAAGAGAATCGAATTAAAAACTGCGAGCGAAAGTGAGAGCAAATAACTGCACCACTAAAAAAACTCACATAAAAAAACCCCTTACCGCCTGAGGCCATGAGGGGTTTTTATTTGGTATTAACTCGTTGTGCAGAATAGAAAATTTTTCCAATTAAGTTGGCAAATTTTCCTATTTATTCATCATTTTCGTCATTTTGCTGGCGCCGGCCTGCGGCTCCGCACGATTTTAGCGGGAATCCAGATGGGATGGACTGTAACACGATGGATTCCGTCTTAAAGCATGACGGAATGACGAGAAAAGGTCGACTTGGGACAGATTAGATTGAATTCTGCACAACGGGTTATTATAAATTTATAAATCTGGAACAAAACAGGTCAATTTTTAAATTTCAATCGCATATTTAGAAAGCCCTTTTCAATCTCCAAGCAAATTTTTTCAGATACTTCATCAAATGTTCCTTGCCCATCGACTTCGCTGACCCCATGAAGTTGCTTGTATTTTTCAATCACCGGAACCGTTTTTAATTCATGTTCCTGCAAGCGTTTTACAATTTTTGAAGTGCTGGTATCGTAGGGCATGCATTTGTCGGTTTTGCTGCGCTCATCCAATCGGTGAATGAGTTCCAGCGTCGGAACTTTTAATTCGATCACCTGTGAAATATACGATCCGTGTTTTTTTAACATGCCATCCAAAATATATGATTGAACCAGCGTGCGCGGAAATCCTTTGAAAATAAAACCCTTGGCATCGTTATGATTTGCCAATTTTTTCTCGATCAATTGAACCACAATTTCATCTGGAACCAATCCCCCACTTTCATAGACTTGCCGTATTTTTTTGCTGGCAGCCGTATTATTTCGAACCTCCTGATCCAGCATTTTGCCCGTGGCTACGTATTCCAAACCATATTTATCGGCCAAAAACCGTCCCTGCGAACCCCTTCCGGAACCGGGATAACCAAACAGTACGACATTAAACAGGCGGTTGCTCAACACGCTGCTTATAATTTTGCGGATATCGTGCTTTACTTTTTGAATGCTTGCACGTCCGTCGACTTCAAAATAGATGCCGCGATCGCGATAAAACTGCATTACGGGCAGGGTTTTTTCGTAGTACTCCTTCAGCCGGTTACGAATTACTTTTTCATTGTCGTCGGAGCGGCCGGAGGTTTCGCCTCTTTTTAGCAATCGCGCTACCGATTCTTCCTCCGGTAAAGTCAGGCTGATCAGGCAATTCAGCGAGGTGTTTAATTTTATCATCAGGCCGGCAAGAATATATGCCTGAATGGAGGTTCGCGGAAATCCATCAAATAAAAAACCATTGGCTTCCGGATTATTGGTGATTGTCTGTTCGATAATTTGAACGATTATTTCATCGGAAACAAGGCCGCCGGAGGCAATGATACTTTGTGCCTGCATTCCCAGTACAGTCTTGTTGGCAATCTCTTTTCGAAGCAGGTCCCCGGTTGAGATGTAAAACAGATTGTATTCTTTAATCAGGAATTCGGACTGTGTGCCTTTTCCGGCTCCCGGGGGGCCGAATAGCGCAATATTCAACATAATCGGGCTCTCGAATTACGGTTATCGCTGATTAATCCTGGATGAAATATTCATTATATTTCTGCTTTAATTCACACCCATATTTTGCAATTTAATATAAAAAAATTCACCGAGTTATCCGATGGATTTGCAAAAATAAACCTGGCTAACTTACTGAATCTATTGTTGAAAGGCAAGCGCAAAGCAATCGAAGCTTTATTCCGATCATTCTCTTTCCTTGAAAAAAAATACCATCAACTCCGGAATATTAATGCCCGGGGCAGATCGGGAATCCATGACAATTTCAAATCAGGGGAATAAGAATCTCGATAATTTCACAGTTTCCGGCTTGGCTTTTTCCGAAATTCAAATTATCTTGTAATCAGACAAATTTCGATGCTCAATTTAAATGCCAATAAAGAAAAATTAAAAATGCAGACAAATCTTTTTTCCGGTGGGCAGAAATTTTTTGAGGACGCGCTGGCCAAGCTCAATAATTTTGAATTTAACGAATGCATTACTTTATTAAACGAAGCGCGATCTATCGATCCTGCGCTTGCCAATATCAATTTTTTTCGCGAGATCGCCATATCCTGCAAAAATTCCGGATTAAATCCACAATCGACTCACGTTGAAATTGCAGATATTTGGCAGGAACTCAAAGCCCGGCAACTCGAACTCGGCGGCGCTTCACAGGCGTGTGTTGAAATGCTGCGCCTGTTTTCTTATCGTTTGCGGGAACTGGATCCTTTCGACAGCAAAGGACTGCTGCCCGGGTGCGATTACTTTTTGCATGAAAGCGCCTGCTTGCTGCATCTAAAGAATTTTCAGGCGGCGCACGACCTGCTCATCGACGCTTTGGATCAACACGGTGAGAATATTCCCGCGAGATATTGGGGTTATCTCGGTGATGCTGCGTTTGCCCAACAAAATTTTTTCGAGGCCAATTCAGCCTATGTAAAATTGTTAGCTGCGAATCCGTTTGACATCGACTGGGCAACTTTAAAAAACAAAGCGCTGCGCACGCTTTTTACCGAAATCACTGCTAATTTTTCCATTAAAATGGCTTACGCTCATTTGCCGTACCGGGCCTGGTCTGAGGGAATAATCGAAATTCATTCTGGAAATATTTTTATCGCTGAACTCCTGAAAAAATTTGACGATTCATTTGAACAAAACAATTTTTATGACAAAGCACGCAACACACACATTTTTTCATTGTATGTCTTCGCTGAACAAGCCCGGACACGAGCGGATTTAATGCCCGAACGCCGTGCCAGGATGAAGGAACTTAATCCCGAACTATTTCAGGAGTATCTGCAACGGATTGCATAATAATTTGGGATTAAATTAATAATCGATTCTATAGATTTATCAATAAAAATACAATCCGTTTTGAATTTAGATTTCGTTTGTGACCATTTTTTACTCGTAATAAAAATACCATGGTTTTAATACCTCAGAAAAGAAAATCGGCCAATGGAAGACAATAACAGAAAAAAACACTGGGAAACCATTTATCAAAATGTGCCATTGGACGAGATGGGCTGGCATCAAACGAAGCCGGTGGCCTCATTGAATTTTCTCCGGCAGTGCCACCTTCCCCTGTCTGCAAAAATTATTGATGTCGGTGGCGGTGACAGTTTATTTGTCGATTATCTTCTCGATGCCGGCTATTCCGAGGTTACGATTCTTGATGTTTCCGAAACAGCGTTAGCCCGCGCCAAAAAGAGACTTGGCCCTCGTGCCACCAAAGTGAACTGGGTTTACTCCGACGTGCTGAACTTTCAACCGACAAATAAATTTGATTTTTGGCATGACCGGGCCACTTTTCATTTTTTAATCGATGCCGGGGAAATTAAAAATTACCTCAACACTGCCAACCGGAGCGTGGTTCCGGGCGGGAATTTGGTGATAGGGACCTTTTCAAAGCAGGGCCCGCAAAAATGCAGCGGTTTAGAAATTACCCAATATTCTGAGGAATCTATAACCGACATTCTGCAACCATATTTTAAAAAAAACAAGTGCGTCCCGGTGGATCACAAAACCCCATCAGGGGCCGTGCAAAATTATATCTTCTGTCGATTTCAAAAAACCACAAGTGTCTAAATTGAGCACAACATATCGAGAATGACGTGTGCGGGTACTGAATAAAAGTTTTAAAGGAGTATATTAATGGGATCGAAAATTCGAGTTGGCATACTTTTCGGAGGCAAATCAGCGGAACATGAAGTTTCTCTGCAGTCAGCAAAAAATGTCATCGACGCCATCGACAAAAATAAATTTGAAGTGACGCTCATTGGTATTGACAAATCCGGACGCTGGTATTTAAATGATGCCTCCCGTTTTTTGCTGCATGCCGACGATCCCAAGCACATCCAGATGCAGCATGCAAACGAGGAAGTTGCGCTGGTTGCCGGGCGCCAGGGTGAACAGCTCGTGAGTCTTGCGACGGCGAATACAACCGATAAACTCGACGTTGTTTTCCCGATCTTGCACGGCCCATTGGGAGAGGATGGCACAATTCAGGGTCTGCTAAAATTAGCCAACGTGCCTTTTGTCGGTGCAGGTGTGCTCGGTTCGGCGGTCGGAATGGACAAAGATGTGATGAAACGCCTGCTGCGTGATGCCGGCTTGCCGATCGGCAAATTTATCACCATTCCGGTGCAAAAGAAAAATAAGATCTCATTTGGCGAAATTGTTCAAGAACTGAACTCGCCAGTATTCATCAAACCCGCCAACATGGGCTCGTCGGTCGGTGTGCACCGGGCGGAAAACGAGGAACAATTCAACTCGGCACTCGCTGACGCATTCAAGTACGACAACAAAGTAATCGTTGAAGAATTTATCGACGGGCGGGAAATTGAATGCGCTGTTCTCGGCAATGAAAATCCGGTTGCCTCGGTGGCCGGCGAAATCATCCCGCACCATGAATTCTATTCCTACGAGGCCAAATACATCGATTCGGAAGGCGCCGGTCTGCAAATTCCCGCTGATTTGCCGGCTGAAATCATGGCTCAAATACAGAAATGTGCGATCGAAACTTTTCAAGTTTTAAATTGTGAAGGCATGGCGCGTGTCGATTTCTTTCTGCAGCAGAATGGAAAAATCGTGGTTAATGAAATCAACACTATCCCCGGATTTACCCGCATTAGTATGTACCCAAAGCTATGGGCAGCCAGTGGCGTGCCATATTCAATATTGATTGAAAAATTAATTCAACTCGCCATTAAGCGATTTGAAAGGGAAAAAAACTTAAAAACAGAAGTCGAATAGTCGCTCAATAAGAATTGATATTCCTATTACATCAAAGTTGAATTTTGATTCATTTTTTTTATTTTAAGACCTATGTCCTGTCCCGAAACTTATTTTAAATGCAGATATCGTACACTAATTTGGTTTTTTATTTCCTTGCCACTATCACTGGCACCATCATCTCAATCTATTTGCCAAACGAATCTTTTCGCGCCCATTTTCACAGATAATATTCAAAAACATGTAAAAACACTTGCCTGTGACAGCCTTGAGGGCCGGGGTACCGGCAGCCGGGGAGCTAAATTGGCCGCGGATTATATAGCAAGACAATTGCACCAATCCGGGGTGAAAGCATTTGGTGACAGGCGCACTTATTTTCAAAATATTCCAATGCACAGCAGCAAAGCACTGCCATCGTCAATGCTAAAATTGTACAGTAGTGGAATCGAACAAAAATTTGAACTTAATGCGGATTATTTGCTCTACGATTCCGGTGCACAAACTTTCATTGCCTTGCCGCAAAAAATGGTCTTTGTAGGCTACGGTATCGTAGCGCCAGAATACGATTATAACGACTATCAGGAAATCGATATCGCCGGCAAAATTGCTGTATTTTTGTCTGGAGAACCAGTGGCTGACCAGGATGATTATTTTGCTGGCGCACAAAATACCATTCATTCGAACGCGGATGTCAAACGTCGAGTTGCGCTATCACGCGGGGCGTTGGCCACAATTATGATTCCCAACCCGCGAACGGATAAGTTAATTCCCTGGGAATACTGGCAAAAGCAATTTGCTTTTGATAATGTTTCCCTGCTTTATGCCCGCTCGGCCAATTTAAATATTCTACTCCATCCGGCTGCTGCCGCTGATCTGTTCAAAGGCTCAGCGTTCGAATTCCATCACATAGTCGATATGGAAAATGCCGATTTGATTCAGAGTTTCAAAATGACCGGAGAGGTCTCGTTTGCCGGTGTTTTTCAAGAAAGGGAATTTAATGACCGCAATGTCATTGGAATAATTCCAGGCCGGGATAAATTTTTAAAGGATGAGTACGTTCTAATTTCTGCCCATTACGATCATCTCGGTATCGGTCCAGCTGTCGCTGGTGATTCGATTTATAACGGCTTTGCAGATAACGCAATTGGTGTTTCAGCCACAATTGAAATAGCGCGAAGCCTGCAGAATGCACCAGTTTCTCCCAAACGATCCATTGTTTTTCTTTTCACCACCGGCGAAGAAAAAGGGCTGCTGGGGGCGACTTACTATGTAGACCATCCGCGCGTTCCATTGTACAAAACTTTCGCAGCAGTTAATATTGACGGCATTGCTATGTTTGATACTTTCGACGATTTTGTAGGTATCGGGGCACAATATTCAACAATGGAAAATGTGTTAAAGTTGCTCGCAGACGAGTTTTCACTCAAATATGCCTCAGTTCCCACAATGTTTGCCAATTCCAATATTTTCGGGCGTTCTGACCAAATTGCATTTGCAAAAGAGGGAATACCAGCAGTTGCACTTTTGGAGGGATTTAATTACCGCAATACGCCGCCGGAGCACGGAATAAAACGATTTATCGAATGGGGAGAAAAACGCTATCACACTCCATTTGATGATTTAAATCAACCTATCAATTATGCGGCCGTTGAGCAGCATTGCCAACTTCTATTGGGGCTGATATCCAATCTGGCAAACAAAGTAAAAACAGTTCAATTCCATCACTATTCTCCCTTTATAATCGCTCGCCTTCAATCCATAGCTGAAAAAAGATGAAATCTATCTCCCGTAAAGTTAAATTTTTCGTATCCCTTTGCTTTTTATTATATATTGCCAGCTGTTCAATGCAATTGGGACCCAAAAAAACGATTATACGCATTAAGGGTTCGGATACATTACTACCACTGGCCAAACATTGGGCGACAGCTTACATGCAGGAAAATGCTGATGTTTCAATATATGTTCAAGGGGGTGGTACGGCAACCGGAGCCGCTGCCCTGGCAACCGGCAGTGCGGATATTTGTACGGCTTCCCGCCCTTTACGTTCTGCAGAGGTGCAAAATATTGCCCAAATTCATGGTTCAGTTGGATTCAGTTTTCTCGTTGCAAAAGAAGCCATTGCTATTTTTCTGAACAAGTCCAATCCGGTTGAATCATTCTCGTTGACTGAAGTTAAAAACATTTTCACTGGCAATGTTCTCAATTGGCAGGAACTGGCGTGGCAGGATACATCGATTAAACTCTATGGTCGCTCACCCAATTCCGGTACTCACCATTATTTGCGACAGCATGTTTTGCAAGGCCAACCGTACACATCGGATGTTCAGGTTCTGGCAGGCACTTCAGCCATCGTCCGGGCTGTACAAAAGGATAAATTTAGCATTGGTTATGGTGGATTTGCTTATGGGGAAGGCGTGAAAATGGCGCGAATAAACAATATTGCAATCACACCAAAAAACATTCGGGATGCTTCCTATCCCATATCCCGATACCTATATTTATATACGATAGACAAGCCCCGCGGGCGTGTTAAAAAATTTATAGATTGGACAATGAGTCAGGCCGGGCAGCGAATAGCGCTGGAATCGGGTTACTTGCCAGTCATTGAACTGGAGTAACACCCCTACTCTTTGAATCGATAGCCCACACCGCGGATGGTTTCGATCAGAGCATCAGCTTCCGCGCCTAATTTTTCCCTGATTTTACGAATATGCACGTCAATCGTGCGATCTATTATCACGATATCATCCCCCCAAATTCCGTTGAGTAATGTATTGCGGGAAATGACTCGACCGGGACGCTCCGCAAGATAAAGAAGAATTTCAAATTCTTTTTTTGTCAGATCAACTGATACTCCAGCGACTTTCGCCAGAAAATTTTCAGGATAGATTTCCAATGCGCCGGCATTTATCAAATTCGAATCGATATCTTTGTCTTTCAACTGCTGCATACGAAAGACATTCTTAACCCTGGCTACCAGTTTACGCATACTCACGGGTTTGACAACATAATCTGCAGCCCCCAATTCCAATCCGACGATTTCATCAATTTCATTATCCTTGGCCGTGAGAAAAATCACCGGGATATGTTGCGTTTGCAAATTTTTCTGCAATTCACGTATGACTTCCCAGCCATCATGCCCCGGCAGCATGACATCGAGAATTATCAAGTCAGGCACTTCTTTTACTGCCAACTTGATGGCTGTATGCCCCTCTTGCGCCGCAAATACGTTGTACCCTTCACCTTCCAGATTGAACCGGATCAATTCGAGGATATCTTCTTCATCATCAACGAGTAAAATTTTCTGTACCATATTTATGCTCTTAGTATTCTCTGTCAGTTGGTTTTTAATCATCATTTTATCCCCTAAAATTAGACTTCGGGACATCAATTTACAACGTTTTTTTATTTATGAAGGGATGTCCAGCCAGCTTAACATTTAGTTAATATTCGAATCATATTTATTATAAAATAATTAGAAACAAGCATTTATTTCTTCACAATATTAATGAATTTACTGGACATGGCAGCGTTGCCTTAACACAAACTTAACACTGGATTTATCCTCATTTAATAATAATTGGATATTTTACTCGCGGATTATTGAAAGATGATCAGTCAAACTGATCATGCCTGTAAATCATATGAAGAGGAAGTAAAGATGAAACATCCAAAACTCTATATCTTTGTGATGGTTTTAGCCATCATAATTGCTTTACCCGGAAGTATATTTGCACAAAAAGGGATGGTAACCGGTCAGGTGATCGACGCAGAAACATCTGATCCGTTGCCCGGAGCGAATGTCGTTGTCGTTGGCACAAATGTAGGAACAGCTGCCAACATTGATGGGTATTTTACCCTTAATCTCGCTCCCGGAACCTACGATATCTTGTGCTCGATGATCGGGTATGAAAAACAGATCGAACTGCAAGTTATCGTCAATACCAACATATCCAAAGAAATCTCTTTCCGCTTAAAAATGGAAACCATCGAGGGTGAAGAGGTAGTCGTTGAGGCGCAGGTCGAGCGCGATAATTCTGCCATTTTATTGCGCGACCGCAAAAAAGCTGAAGCGGTGAGCGACGCCATCAGTGCTGAAGACATGTCACAATCGGGTGCCGGCGATGCAGCCGCGGCAATGAAAAAAGTGACTGGCGCGTCAGTTGTCGATGGTAAATATGTATACATCCGCGGCCTTGGCGATCGTTACGCGGCCACGACATTAAACGGCGCCGAATTGCCGAGCGCTGACCCGGACAAGCAATCCTTTCAGCTTGATCTCATCCCGTCGAACATGTTGAACAACATAAACACAATCAAAACTTTTACCCCCGACAAACCCGGCACTTTCACCGGCGGTCTTGTCGATGTGACAACAAAAAATTATCCACAAAAACTAACGATCCAGATGTCAACATCTTCTGGTTATAATTCAGTTACAACCGGCAATGACAATTTCATTCAGCCTAACAGTGGTGGCCATGACTGGCTTGCGATGGACGACGGCTCCAGAGAATTACCATCAATTTTTGGAAGTTCACCTGCCGAAATTCCAACACCGCGTGATGTTGAGAATTTAGAGCAAGCACTCTACCTCGATGAAGCTTCAAAATCCTTTAGCAATGTAATGATGCCCATTGCTTCGAGCGCGGGAATCAACAGCTCAATGGGCTTTTCCCTTGGCAACACACTCTTTTTTGATGAAGCACAAAATCACAGTATTGGCTTTTTCGGAAGCTTGAAATGGGGACAACAATATTCATTTTATGAAAATGGTGAAACCGGACGTTTTAAACTGGTTGGCGATTTAGAAGATGTCGAAGCTCTGACACCCGAATTCACCGGTGAAGATAAAAAAGGAACCCGTGATATCAGTTGGGGCTCAATCGCCAATCTCGCCTATAAAAACAACACCTTCGGCCATATTAAATTCTCATACATGCGCACCCAAAGCGCTGAAAGTATGGCGCGCTATCTTGAAGGTTACCGCGCAAGTGACAGGACATCTTCCGCCTCGACCAGAACATTTGAAACCCGGGTACTTTCGTGGACAGAACGTGGTTTAAACAGCTATCAACTCGAGGGCGATCACAAAGTATCTTCCGTATTAAACATGAACATTGATTGGCAAGTTGCCCTTGCTGAAAATGACCAAATCGAACCCGATCAACGCTATTTTTTCAATATCTACGACATTAATGAAGACGGTGAATATCTGTATGGAAATGATCTTGCCAACTCACAAAGCCCGCAACGCTATTACCGCGATTTGAACGAAAAGACCCGATCAGGTCAATTCAACTTGAATTTCCCATTCAAACAATGGAACGGTTTTGATGCCAAATTCAAAACTGGGTTCTCTGGTAAATCAATTACAAGAAGCTATGATCAACGCCGCTTTGAATACGATACGAGCAACCTGAGTTACCGCCAGTATGGCCCGGATGTCGACACTTATTTTGCTCAGGTTGGGATCGTTGATTCCGTTTCATCCAGTCGCTATCGTAGATGGTACGGCTTGACAATCAATGAAAAAATCAATCCTTCCAACTTTTTTGATGGCGATGCAGACGTCACTGCAGCCTACGCGATGATTGATCTGCCACTGACGAGCAAATTACGATTTATTGGTGGTGCACGCATTGAAAAATCCTTGATGAACAGCCGTACTGAGAATCCAGATGATGGCGCAGGAAATCTTAAAAATACAGATGTTCTGCCATCGATAAATTTTATTTACGCCCCGCAAGACAACATGAACCTGCGAATTGCAGCGACACAAACCGTAGCACGCCCGACTTTCCGCGAATTGGCGCCTTATCAAAGTTTTGAATTTGTCGGTGATTTCATCTACCGCGGCAATACTGAATTGAGTCGCACGCTTATCCAAAATTATGATATTCGCTGGGAATGGTTCCAGAATCCGGGTGAAGTTTTGGCGGTCAGTGGCTTCTTCAAGAATTTCAACGATCCGCTCGAACCATTTCTTGATCCACGCGGCGCCTCAGGCGATGATGCACTCCAGAGCATCCAGAATGTGGATAACGCACGTGTTCTCGGCGTAGAACTTGAGGCAAAAAAGGCACTCGGTTTTATTAACAGCAATTTAAAAAACTTCCACCTCGGGACAAACTTATCGATAGTCGGTTCTGAGGTTGACATTCCGCAAGCAGAGCTGGAGGAGATTCGTGCGCAAGGCGATCCCAATGCTGAATCAACTCGCCCATTCACCGGACAGTCACCTTACTTGCTGAATGTAAACATGGTATATAAATCATTTTCGCATAACAACTCCGCCGGGCTGTTTTACAATGTCTTTGGTGACCGGTTGTACCTGGTGGCAACAGCGGCAACGCCGGATATTTACGAACGTGCCTACGGCACACTGGATTTTAAAGGCACACTCGGAATAACCAGAAATATTAATTTATCTCTGACAGCTAAAAATTTGCTCAACAGAGCACGGGTTTTCAGTTATCAACTTGAAAATGATCAGGTAAATGAAGAATTCATCTACCAAAAATACAAACGTGGAACGACTATAGGAATTTCGTTGGACTACAAATTATAGCCACGTTGAGTCCTGTGTTTAGCGCAGGACTCAATGCAGCGCCCACTCAAATTGGGTGGGAATTATACCTAATTCATTTAATTTGAAAATTATTGGAGGTATTCATGCGCAACCTGATAAAGGTATCGCTTCTCGTACTCTTTCCTGCGCTACTCGCAGGACAAACTCGAACAATCACCGATACAGACATTCCTGTCGGTTCGAATGTGGTCTTCAGCTCAGACACAACCTACATTCTCGACGGCATGGTATTCGTCGATAGCGCAGCTACTTTGACGATTCAGCCAGGAACGCTGATTCAAGCTGAAGATGGCCAGGATGCTGCTGCATCCGGTTTGGTTGTAACTCGCCATGGCAAAATCTTCGCAGAAGGCACTGCAGACAACCCAATCATCTTTACTTCTGTAAATGATGATGGCTCACTCACATACCAGGACCGCGGCGAATGGGGCGGTGTGGTGCTTTGTGGACTCGCTCCAACGAACAACAGCAGCCCAAAAGCCGTTGAAGGTGTCAATGAAATCGACCCTGCTCGTGCTCTCTACGGCGGCGACGATGCAAATCACAGTTCTGGTGTTTTCAAATACGTCTCGATTCGCTACACCGGTATCAACATCGGGAGCTCAACTGGAAACGAAATTCAAGGTCTGACGGTAGCTGGTGTTGGCGCTGGTACAACCATCGAATATGTTGAATCCTACGCCAGTGGCGATGACGGTTTCGAATTCTTCGGTGGCACTGTAAATACAAAATATCTCGTCTCCGCATTCTGCTCCGACGATGCATTTGATTGGGATCAGGGTTTTGGTGGCAAGCACCAATTCTGGTTTGCAATTCAGGGAACGGACAAAGCCGGTCGTATCGCTGAAATGGATGGCGCTGGTGGTAACGAGCAAGGCACACCTTACGCCAAGCCAATGCTTTCAAATGTAACTTACATTGGCGCGGGTATTGGAAGTACACCTGAAGGTGACGGTGAACAAGCCCTTATTTTCCGTGACAACACAGGTGGTTTCTACTACAACAGTATTTTCACAGACTACGATGATGCTTCAACCAGCCTGGGTCTCACAGTTGAAGATATTGATAATAGTGGTGACAAAGTTGAAGACAGCATGAAGCGTCTCGAAGCGGGTGATCTTGGTTTGATCAACAACTTGTGGTACGGATTCGGCGCCGGAAACACGCTGGCTGAATTTGCCCCACAGACAGCCGTTGCTGCGCATTTGCAGGAAAACAACAACGAAGTGACTGATCCGATGCTGCGCGGAATCAGTCGTGAAATGAATCAGGGACTTGATCCACGCCCCGCTACAGATAGCCCGGCCTGGAGCGGCGCTACAGATATCTCCGACGATTTCTTCACGAAAACGGAATATCGTGGCGCTTTCGGTGCAAATAACTGGCTTTCAGGTTGGACGCATCTCGACGAGCTTGGGTATCTTGGCGATATCACATCTTCGGTCGAGTCTACCGAAGTTACGATCCCGGAAGAACTGACACTCGAGCAGAATTACCCGAATCCTTTCAATCCCAGCACAAATATCTCCTTCGTATTGAAAGATGCTGGCAATGTGAAACTCACGGTTTTCAATGCCATCGGCCAGACTGTTGCCATATTAGTCAACGGCCACGTGAAAGCCGGAGCGCATAATATTTTCTGGAATGCCGGAAATGTCAGCACAGGTGTATTTTTCTATCGCCTGGAAACGGCGGGACAGATTCTGACAAAAAAAATGGTTTATATGCGCTAATTTGCGATGAGATCGCGCCTTTCAGCGATGTTATCGCTATGATAAAAAACCTTGATTCCCTCACGCCGAGTGAGGAAGTCAAGGGCTGATTCATTCGTTCTTCCTATGACCAGGCTGCCCGCAAGGGCAGTCAGTAATCCGAATAAGCCCGTGTGGAGTAGTGACCACACGGGTTTTTTTATGCCATCCCCACCCTTGCGAAGGTTTGAAACCTTCGCAAGGGTTTAATACTATCATTCAAATAAATACTTCTGAATATCACTATCATCAATAATATGGTCAGCTACAAACTCTTCGTAAAATTTTGGCTTTTCAAAATAACTTCTAATAAATTCACGATTGACCAACGTTCCATTTCTTTTTTCTATCCATTCCAAATAATTTGAATACTGCCAGTCGGCTGGATTTTTTACAAGCTTTGCTTTCACCGGGTTCAAATGGATGTATCTCGCAAGGTGAACAAAATAGGCGTTGTTATCAACGAGTACATGCTGTGCCCGGCCTTCGAACAAGGTTCCGGTACGTTTTTGTTGCTTATTTACAGCTTGAACATAACCATTGAAAAGAGTTTTAATCCAGTCTGAAAGCGGTCTATCAGTTTTCTGTTTTAAAAGAAAATGATAATGGTTTGGCATTAGACAATACGCCAACACACCGACACCATACCGTTCATAAGTCGATTTCACTTTCCGTAACAGATAAAGATAATTTTCATTTGAGAAAAAGATGAGTCCACGATTGCAGCCCCTGTTAAAAACATGATAAATCTTCCCTTTTTCGAATGGTTTGTTCATTTGTTTACCCCTTTATTTTTATACCCTTGCGAAGGTTTTAAACCTTCGCAAGGGGCATTGCAATTTGACCGCAACCGAAAAGCAGTGGCTCTTCGGGAATTTACCCGTGTGGTTCAGCAACTACTTGGAAAACTCATACGCCTTCTTGATCATAACAAGATTCTCTTTTACCATAGTTTTTCTTTCCAGAGTTTCAGCAAACAGGGATTCAGCGGTGCAAAAGATTATGACTGGCAGAAAACAACACGAAAACCGAAGTAGTTGAGCCGATCGCGTGGAAAATTGATGACACGCACAGAGCATCGGAGACTAACAGAGAGATTGTTCCACGAACCGCCGCGCAACGCGCGGACATCTTTATCATCATCATACCAGTTCTCCTGCCATTCCCAGACATTGCCCGCCATATCGAGCAAGCCCTCTGGTGTTGCACCTCCGGGATAAGTGCCAACCGGTGTGGTTTTACCAACATTTTCACCAAAATTTGCCCGGTTTTCAAGGTCACTGCTCTCATCGCCCCAGGGATAGATTCGCATAGCACCATTTTTTGTTCTGCCGGCAGCCGCCCATTCCCATTCAATTTCAGTTGGCAAACGAAATCGAGCGCCTATCCCTGCCGGATCATTGCCTGTCAATAGAGAGAGCCAGTAGCAATAAGCGCAGGCCGCATACCAGCTCACACCAACCACCGGCTGTTCATCGCTATTCCATTTTTTATCGTTGTCATAAAAAGAGATAAAATTTTCAACCATAGAATCACGATTTTCACCAACATATTCTATCTCCCACTTTTCTTTTTTTGCATAAAGCAAAAAGTTTTCAACAAAACTGTCGACAGGCAATTTCTTGTGCCAGGGCTTTTCGCCTTCTAATGGTTGCTGTTGCAGGAACCGAATGAACCTGCGGTATTTACTAAATGTGAGCGGGTAGCGGGCAAAGTAAGTATCAGGTACGGTTTCTTCTTTTTGGGAGACAGAATAGTTAAATTTACCACCGGGAATAAGATTGTATTCTGCAGCATTTTCTTCAACACAAATGAACTCCTCCGGTTTTTCCTGCCAAAGAGTAGGGGAAAAAAAACGGGTTGTTTCCTGCGGCAGCATTACCCGCGCGGTTACCAGGGCATCTTTGTCAGCATGCGGGGCTTGTACATATTTTTGTAACGCTGGCAGCACAATCTTTTTGTTTTTCAATTCGCGAATACACAGAATAAGAAATTGCTGTTGTTTGGCGCTCAGGTTGGGATTTTGCAAACATTCTTGCAAAGCATCTGTTTTCGTTTGTTTGGCTTCTCTAATGAGCTGCCAAAGCACATCCTGTTTTAATTTGTCCAGCTTATGAGATTTTTTGTTCTGAAAAAAAACACGTATAAATTCATCAAAAATATCTCCGTCGCACGTCTCAAATAGAAAACGAATCATATCATCCTGCCAGCCGTCATCATCAATAAAGCAGGCCACAAGTTTTTCTATTTCGCCAGGTTTGTACAAAATCTTGTTCCACTGCACCGCAGCAAAATATTCGCGAAAACTTTTATGTCGGAAAATATAAGCATTGTTTTCATATTCGGTAATGAGCCCCGGGACATCCTGTAGCCATAGGCAAAAATCTTCACCGGTCTGGCTATCATCAATGCCATCAATTTCGTGCTGCACACGCATGTGCATGCCTTCGTCGCCTTCTTTTGGCAGCACATCTTTGCGCTCCTGTTGCATCTGCAGCGCCACTGGTTCAATAATTTTTCTGCAGTCTTCTTTGGATAAATTAGTATTCAAATTCTTGCGCCTCGGTCTATAACTGAGCAAATGGTCAAGCGCCGCATTGTAGAGCTGGCTGCGAGTTTCCGGCAAAAATTCGGTTTTATCCCATATAATGGCCATAACTTGCAAAATGATGGGTACCGAAGCCAGCTCAGCAAGAGATTCGTTGCCCGGCGCATTGAGATAATCAACGATGCCTTGCACTTTCATTGCGACTTTTTCCGGTTTGTGCGAATAAATCGCTTCAAACCAGTTTTCAAGAAATTTTTTCCTTTGCTTCGGAGAAAATGATTTTACCTCTGCACCAGCATAACCGGGTTCAAGTTCGATGTTGTCTATTTTACGATAGCCCGTCGGCCGTGTAGTGATTATAAAACGGGTCGTGGGATAGCTTTTGCATTCCCGGTCAATCCATTCGCAAGCTTGCTGTCGGCGTTCACGGTCACTTATTTCATCGAGGCCATCTAAAAGCACAAGCGTGTTTTCTTTATCGAGCCACTGTCTGAAAACACCAGCTGTGAGTTTATCCTGTCGGGAATGCCCGTATGCTTCAAAGTTTTCCGGTAAATTTTTATCGGGTTGCAAGCTGCGAAGAACAAGAAACAAGGGCATCACCGGTTTAGAATAACCCAGGCGTTTATGTTCCCCTTTAAGACATGCCATAGTGAGGTATTTCATCAGCGTCGATTTCCCCGAGCCCGGATCACCAATGATAAGCAAGCGACGATCGTGCGGATTTTTTTTCTTAAATATATCGTGAATGAAATCCAGTGGGTGGGTTTCACTCTTATTCTCACTCGATTTAATCATGTGCATTTTCAGTTCATCATGGTTCTTCATCCAACAAATTTCCAATTGTACAAATACTTTAAGCAATTCAACCGCCTGACTGCTCAAATTGGGATCGCCCATGATGCGGATGAAGCCATGTTCAGTGCGCAGGTAACTTTGGTAAATTTCTTTTGCCGAAGCCGTTTCAATGGTTGTTTGTTCTTCTGCAAAATCCTTGTCTGCCCGATTCTTGGCTATCTGTGTTTTGTAGGCGCGTCGGACAAAAAAAACAGCCACCCAAATGGCAATGAGTGCAGAAATTATCAAGCCGATCTCTTTGACCGTGAAAGTAGCCGAAAAGATTTGTATTTTGTTTTCCATTTTAGAAACAGGGGGTTTCATAGCAGAAGAATCCTGCTGTGCCAAAGAAGGAATTGTGCAAAAAATAATTATGCACAATCCTAAAAAAACTGTGGTAAGAAAGGTCCTTTTTGCAGGCATTGAACTTTCCTTTCGTTGTTCCGGGTTTGATTTTTGTGGAATCACCACCCTTGCGAAGGTTTTAAACCTTCGCAAGGGTGGTGGTGCAGCGCATTGTATTTCTTTAGTTTAGAATATAGGCGATGGACTCGTCTGTGTCAAGGTTATTTACTTGTGTTGCAACGAGTTATGGATTGAGAATACAATCGACAGATATTGCTGTTTCATATTTCCATATTTTTTTCTATCATGTTTATCACTGATAGTATGGTTTGATTTATTGCCTTAACTTACACTGAATTAACATTTGAAGAAGGAAAAAGTTATTATGATTTACAGACTTTTAAAACAAAATATAGCTCTATTTTTCATAGCTGCAATCTCAGTTTCAGCTAACGAAAAAAAACCAATCGCCATCGGCCCATATCTACAAAATGTTACCAGCAAAAGTGCTGTCGTTTGCTGGGCCACATTTGCTGGCCAATCCACGCTGACTTATCCCGATGGTAAAATCCAGAAATTTAACGAATACGAACACCACGAAATGCTGTTGGACGGCCTGCAAGAAAATACTACTTATGAATACGACGTTCTTGGTGACGGTTCTGCAGCCGGAAAAGGCAAAGTCACAACATTCCCCAAAAAGATAGAACCATTTCAATTCGTTGTTTTGGGCGATACCCGTTCACGCCACGACATTCACAAACGCAACATAGAACGAATTATGGCCGAGAACCCATTATTTGTTGTCAACACCGGCGACTTGGTCGGCAACGGACGCAGAATTCAGGACTGGGACAAATTTTTCGAATTGAACAACGAACTCATGCGCAATATCCCCTATTTTCCCGTGTTGGGCAATCATGAAAAAGATTCAAAGTTTTATTTCGAGTTTTTCAACCTGCCGGGAAATGAACGCTATTATTCGTTTAATGTCGGCGATGCGCTGTTTCTTTTCCTGGACACAGAAGGGGAAGATTACCAGACCCCGCAGTATTTGAAAACCGAAGAAAGCCGAGAATATTACTGGAACAATCACAATTTGAAGTATTTTGAAGAGCAGAAAGCCTGGGTGGAACACCAGCTCACAATAAATAAAGATGCAGGATTTGTATTTGTATTTTTCCACCAGCCACTTTTCAGCGTGAAAAAAACGCGTGTTGAAGATGCGAAACTTCGCCGGAAATTTTGGGGAGATATCTTTGAGCGCCACGGCGTGCAAGTCGTTCTCAATGGCCACGATCACCACTACCACCGCGCATTTAATGGCGGGACACATTACATTACAACTGCTGGTGGCGGCGCCGGATTGTATGAACCGGACACACCGCAACCAGAGACTAAAAAAATATCAAAAATCGAACACATCGTCAAAGTTGAAGTTGGGCCGGCACAGGCACATTTGACCGCGATTGATATCAATGGAAATATCATCGAGAAAATTCACGTTGATAAAAAATAATTCATTAAAATGGCTTGATTGGGCGAAAAGATTGCAGGCAATTGCCCAGTCTGGCTTGACGTTCAGCAAAGACAAGTACGATATCGAACGCTATAATCAGCTCCGGGATATTGCCGCTGAGATCACGGCGACTTACAGCGATCACGAGTTCGGTGAGTTGCAAAAACTTTTTCAAAATGAAAAAGGCTACGCCACGCCAAAAATCGACTGCCGGGCTTTGATCATCAAAGATGATAAAATATTGCTCGTACGTGAAATTCTGGACGGCAAATGGACCCTTCCCGGCGGCTGGATTGATGTTAATGAGTCTCCCCGGCAAGCTGTTGAAAAAGAAGTATTTGAGGAATCGGGCTATACAGCCAATGCTGTTCGATTATTAGCACTTTACGACCGCAATCAGCATGCCCATCCGGGTGAAATTTTTCACTGCTACAAAGCCTTTTTCCTCTGCGAAATTACCGGTGGTTTTCCAAAAACAAGCATCGAAACAGACGGTGTTGAGTTTTTTACGATTGATGAACTTCCCGAACTTTCCCTTGCCCGCATTCTGCCGGAGCAAATCAGGCATTTGTATAAACGGGTGAAATCCGGCATGCTTGAGGCGGAATTTGATTGAATCACCTGTCAAAAGAAAATTTCAGGCACGCGCAATAATATTGCAAATAAAATGAGACAATTCAATGATCATACCGCTTTATTGTGACAACCACCTGCTCTTCATTAATAAACCCGCCGGTTTGTTATCGCAGGCCGATCACACCGGTGATCCGGATGCACTCACGCTTTCGAAACAATTTATCAAAGAAAAATACAATAAACCCGGGGAGGTATTTTTAGGTCTGGTGCATCGCCTAGACCGGCCGGCATCCGGTGTCATGGTTTTTGCGCGCACCTCGAAGGCAGCACGGCGGTTGTTTCTGCAGTTTAACGAACGAACAGTGGATAAACGGTATTTGGCAATCGTTCATGGTTCCTGCCCTGAAACAGGTACCTGTGAAAGCTATTTGCTGAAAAAGAAAGAGCATGTTTATATTGTGAGCCAAAGGGAAAAAGGGGCACAATATGCCAATTTAAGTTATAAAAAGCTGGCAGTACAAAAAGGATTCAGTCTAGTGGATATCAAACTTGCGACTGGTCGACCACACCAAATTCGCGTGCAAATGGCGGCTATTGGCCATCCACTTCTCGGCGATTTCCGTTATGGCAAGCCAACATCATTCGACGGTAAAAACCTGGCCCTCCACTGTTACTCGCTCTCGCTCTCCCACCCTACCCGTGATGAGAAGTTAACTCAGGTCGCTGCGCCAAATAAAGCATGGGATACCTATTTTGAAAGAGAACTTGGCCAGCTATTGGAAAATACTGGATAAAATTGCATCTTTATATTGTTGATTATATTCGCTTATCACTACATTTCCTAACATGAAAATGAAGTCCGAATTCGATAAAACTTCAGCAATATAACTTGCCTTTCATCGTTAGTTTATGTATTCTTAACGCAGTGATATGGAATAATATTAATTATGCATTCGAATCTATTTTGAATAAAGTATCTTCAAGGCTGTGGGTATGGTAACTGGTAATATATTAATGGATGAAATTTGGCAGGGTGTTCTTGATACCGTTGCCGAAGGAATTGTCGTTGTTGATTCGGAGGGGTGCGTCAATCATATCAATGCTTTTGCTGCCAATGCATTAAATATCGAACAAGTCCCAAATCATGGCAAACATTTCAGTTCGGTCTTCTGCCCGGGATTACCGCTGGATAAATGCTGGGTAAATTCTGCCTTAACTGCTGGAAAACCGATACAGGATCAGCAGTTTGAAATTCGTAAAAAAGACGATAAAAAATGTACCGGCATTGCCAATTTCACCCCAATCGCCGAAGCCAACGGCCATGTAAACGGGGCAATTATCACAATTCGACTGGTGGATGAAACCCATTTACTTCGCCAGGCAAATGAAACGAATGAGGCCGTTTTAGGCTCACTGGCAGAAGGCCTGTTCACCGTCGATTTTGAGTGGCGAATTACGAGTTTTAATCGCGCTGCAGAGCGCATCACCGGCTGGAAAGAAGAAACTGTTGTCGGGAAATATTGCAACCAAATATTTCGTTGTACCGGCTGTTTGCAGTGTTGCCCTATTGCTGAAACATTGCGGCGTGGAAAACCAATGATGGAATCTGAAATGGATATGCTTTGCAGTGACGGCCGAAAAATAATGATCCGCGCCAACACCTCAATACTTTACAATACTGCCGGAGAAGCGCTGGGTGGCATCATGTCTTTTCGTGAAAGTGCCACAAAACAGATTTTAGAAAATAGCAAGCCCGCCGCAAAAAGCTTTCACGGCATATTTGGTAAAAACAAAAAAATGCTGGAAATATATGACCTTATCCAGGAAATTTCCGAAAGCAACGCCACGGTTTTAATACTTGGGAAAAGTGGTACGGGCAAAGAATTGGTCGCGAATGCTATTCAAAAATTAAATTCGCGCCGGAACAAACCCTACGTCAAAGTCAATTGCGCCGCCATTCCGGATTCGCTGATCGAAAGCGAACTCATGGGACACGTGAAAGGAGCATTTACCGACGCCAATCAAGACCGAATCGGCCGCTTTGAACTCGCCCATACCGGGACTATTTTTCTCGATGAAGTCGGAGATTTAACACCCGCCGCGCAAATGCGACTTTTACGAATTTTGGAAAGTGGTGAATTTCAAAGACTCGGCAGCTCGCAGACACAAAAAGTAGACGTGCGCGTTCTCGCAGCCACAAATCGTGACTTGTGGCAAATGGTTCAGGATGAGACCTTCCGGGAGGACCTCTATTACCGCCTCAACGTCATTCCAATAGCTTTGCCACCATTGAGTGAACGCACGGATGATTTGGCAGCACTTATTGACCACTTTATGGAAAAATACCGCTGTCTCACGCGGAAAAACATCAATGAAATAGCTGATCAAGCCTACGATTTGCTGATGGCCTATCCCTACCCAGGCAACGTTCGTGAACTGGAAAATATTATCGAACACGCATTTGCCCGCACCAAAGGCAGTGTTATCACTGTGAATAAGTTGCCATATTATTTACGCCAGTTCGTACCGTTCACCGAATCTGCAAACAGCCCACCGACAAACGGCAATACCGATATCCAGGAAGATGAGGAAGCCGACCGTATCCATACAATTCTACAGCAGTGCCACTGGAACAAATCCCTGGCTGCTAAAAAATTAGGGATGAGCAGGACAACTTTATGGCGTCGTATGCGCGAACTTGATCTGCTTGAGAAATGATCTGCATAACACGCTCTTTGGATTAATCCACTTCTAATAAGATTTTTATTTTGCACCAAACGATCAATAAATAAAGTCAGTTTGACTAAATAAGCATTATGTTAAAAAATGACTTTGTTTTAGAATTTAATCCGAAGGCGACCCACCGAGGCCCACTTTCGTAAAGCTCGTCGAGAGCCCTTCTCTTTATTTATTTTTGTTTGTTAATTGCTGCTATCTCTTGCAAAAAACTCGCGTTAAAAATTATTTTTATCCATGTCCGCCCTCCAATATTTATCACCCTTAAATAAGGGTAAATTGCTTCCTCAGCAGACTTTCCCATTCACCCCATTTCATTCAATCTGTTTCAGAAACTGTTGCAAGTGAAACAGTTGGTTTCAAACTGAAGATTCTCAACTAAAAACCTATTTTTTCTCGAATTAAAACGTTTCACCCATCTCTCGTGCAACACATTGTTTCATTAATGAGCCAAATTTCAGTTTGGCCTTGCTTTTGCTAAAACAGGGGGAAATTATACTTTAAGGTAGTTAAGCGCATGGATCGCATGTTAGGAAATCGAAAATTTTTAGCTGGCCAATACAAGGAGGCCATTCCTTTCCTCGAGAATGCCGTTGGAAAGCATCCTGAGGATGGTCTCGCCATTAAAAAATTAATATTAAGTTATCTTGCGACTAAACAGCTACCCCGAGCTCTGCCCTATTTTTTTGATCTGCTGCAAGCAGATAATCCACTCATAGCCAAATCATGCCATGAAGATTATCCTGATTTTGAGCGTGAAATTTTTTTAATGCTCAATTCTGAAATTAAGGCCAGGTTAAACGAAACAGAACAGAACCTCGCAGCAGGAATGTTGGCCACATTTTTTGACTGCCAATTGGCACATTCTTTTTTTCAGCGGGCATACAATTTAGACCCGGAAAATGAGAGCACTAAAAAAATAATCAGCTTGCTGAATTTGAAAACCAAATACAATCTAAAATAAGTTGGTTCACTTATAATTATACTATTTTCGATATAGGAGAAAAAAATGCGGCACTCATTTTATGCAATTATCCTGTCCCTCTTCGTGATTGCATCATTTTACCAATGTTCCGACCCACGGACACCGACAAGCCCTGATGATGGCTTGGCTGTCTCCGCATGCGTAACCTGCCACACAGATGCAGCAAAATTGAAGGTATTAGCGATTCCCGAGGAGGGTTCCACCGAAGATGCGGGCGAGTCATGAGGTGGCGATGTGCCTCAGTTAGAGGCATGGCAACAGGTTCTCGTTAGTGAGGATTTTCTTACCTCAACCCATGGTAAATTAAGTTGTAGTTCATGCCACAATGGAAATGAACAGGGTGAATCGATGGAACAGGCGCATACCGATCTAATTGTAGCGCCATCGTCTGATCCCGTAAAAGCCTGCGATACGTGCCACGGAACGCTTGGCGCTCAGCATCAGGAAAGTCTGCATGCGACGCTCGCTGGTTACAAAGAAACAATCCGAGTACGCTCAGGTCAGGCCACACTATCGCTCGAACTTGAAAAAATGTTTGAAGCAAAATGTGCAAAATGCCACACGAGTTGCGGCCAATGTCACGTCACCCGTCCTGTTTCTGTGAGCGGTGGATTCAATGCCGGGCATAATTTCTACAAACGTCCAAACATGACCTTGAACTGCACAGCGTGCCACGGCAGCCGTGTGGGTAGTGAATTCACAGGTCAAAATGCAGGTATCAGCGCCGATGTACACTATAACAAAGGTTTCCAATGCGTCGCCTGTCACTCTACGGAAGAATTGCATACGGCTGAACCGGGCGCAACCAGTCGGTACGACAACAGCCTCGCTCCTGCTTGCGAAGACTGCCACCAGGTTAGCAGCAATGCTTATCACGCTGTTCACAAAAATAAATTAAGCTGCCAGGTTTGCCACAGTCAGGAATACAAGAATTGCTACAACTGCCATGTTGGTAAAGTTGAAAGCGGCATCACACAGCCATCAGAGCTTGGTTTTAAAATCGGGAAAAATCCATTGAAAAGCGCTGAGCGTCCGTGGGATTACGTCACACTGCGCCACATTCCGATTTCACCAGATTCTTATGACGAATGGGAACCAAACGCGCTTGTTAATTTTGCGGCACTACCGACGTGGAAATTCACAACACCCCACAACATAAAGAAAAATACACCACAAGCAGCAAACTGCACAAGTTCGTGCCATAATAACCCGGCTGTTTTTCTGACACAGGATGATTTACAAAATATGTCCGCTGAAGAACAGGCTGCAAACCAGGGTGTAATTGTTGATAAAATACCAGATTAAAAAGGTTCTAACAGAATTATTAAACTAATTTACTCACTATAATCAAAGGAACACAGACATGAAAAGCCTAACTCAAATGAACCGTTTTTTTGCCATCCTTTTGGTACTCACAATCGGCTTTGTATTCGTCGGTTGCGATGACGACAACCCTACAAAGCCAGATCCGGCAACTGAGCTCGATTCAATCCAGCCTGCGGCTGATGCTTATACTGGTGGATCTCAAGATGCCATCCTAAAAGCACAAGGATTGTTCGATAATATGAACGATGGCGATGCCACAAATGACTATTTCGTACTGAGCGTACGCGGTGGTGCAGATTTTGCCAAAGGCCATATTCCTGGCGCTATCAATATTCCGTGGAGAGAAGTTGGTAAAACTGCAAACACAGCTTTGCTACCAACTGACAAACCAATTGCTGTATATTGCTACACTGGTCACACCGGCGGAATCGCTACGGCTCTGCTCAACATGATGGGCTTCGAAGCCTATAACCTGAAGTTTGGAATGGGCTCATGGACAACAGATCAAGCCGTTCGCGTTGCAGCCGCTTTCAATGAAGATACAGACGCTCATGATTATACTGTCGAAACAACAATCAACGCGCCTACCGCAACTTTTGATCTGCCAGAAACAGACTACACCGAAGCCACAGATGCAGCTGAAATCGTGCAAGCCGCAGCTGATTATGTAGCATCCAATAGTCCTAGTGTCACTACAGCACAAACGGTATTTGACAATTTGAATGATGGCGATACAAGCAATGATCCTATCATTGTCAGTGTACGTTCCGCTACAGACTATGCCAAAGGCCATATCCCTGGCGCTATCAATATTCCCTGGAGAGAAATCGCCAAACTGGATAACCTGAAAGTACTCGATCCATCAAAAGAAATTGTCATCTACTGCTACACAGGTCACACCGGCGCTGTTGCTGCAGCCGTTTTGTATTCATTTGGCTATAAATCTGCCAATATGAAATTCGGAATGATGTCCTGGACAAAAGACGCCACTGTTCGCGTCGCCAGCCCATTCACTGAAGCGACAGAAGCACATGATTTCCCAGTAGAAAAGTAATTCTCCCTTGATTCATTTTAGCTCGCCTTAAAAAGCCTGTCAGCACATCTCGCAAATTGAGATGTGCGGCAGGTTTTTTTATTTCGACGATCACCATGTATCTCACTTCCCTACTCAAGTCAACGAATCACTGAGCGAATTTGCTCATTCAGGAATTTTATTATCAATGGGAATTGTTTAGTATTCATTTAGCAAATTGTCATAAATGAATATTAGAAATAAGGATTGCCAAATGTTTTTGTCCTATTTATCCAACTTAATGTTCGATAATTATTTGCTGTTGATCACACTCCTTCCGCTTGCTTTTGTTACCGGTTGTGCGGCGCAGGATGATAGTTCGAAGGGCAATCCATCGCACCGAATTGCCGATATTATTGCCCAACACATAGCTGCGGGAAAAAAATCAAACAGGCTTATAAATGAACAAAGTCCCTACTTGTTGCAGCACGCTTTCAATCCGGTCGATTGGTATCCCTGGGGCGACGAGGCATTTCATGCAGCACGGGAAACTGGCAGGCCAATTTTTCTGTCCATAGGTTACGCCACATGCCACTGGTGCCACGTGATGGAGCATGAATCATTTGAAAATGAGGCGATCGCTGAATATCTCAACACCAATTTTATCGCCATCAAAGTTGACCGGGAAGAACGCCCGGATGTTGACGCTGTTTACATGGCTGCAACCCAGGCAATGACGGGCAGTGGTGGCTGGCCAATGAGCGTTTTCCTCACACACGAGCTCAAGCCATTTTATTGCGGCACCTATTTTCCACCAGAATCAAAATATGGGCGGCCGGGATTCAAGCAATTGCTGGAGGGAATTCTTAAAGTGTGGCAGGAAGATCGTGCCAAAATCATGCAATCCGCCGATCAGCTGACGCAGGCATTGCAAATTCAAACGACAACGGCATCAGCGGAAACTCTGAATTCGGCAATTCTTGAAAATGCTTTTCAACAATTCCAACAAAGTTTTGATGCTGAATTCGGCGGATTCGGGCAGGCCCCCAAATTCCCTCGTCCCTCTGCATTTAATTTTCTCTTCCGTTATTCCGAGCGTACAAATGACAAATATGCCCGGCAAATGGCTGTAGTCACGTTACGTAAAATGGCAGAAGGCGGCATGCACGACCATCTTGGGGGTGGATTTCACCGGTATTCAGTTGATCCCCAATGGCGCGTTTCCCACTTTGAAAAAATGCTTTACGATCAAGCTCAACTGGCGACTTCTTTTCTCGAAGCCTATCAGATTTCCGGGAGCACGTTTTTTAGTGAAGCGGCACAGGGTATTTTTACCTATGTCCTGCGGGATATGACAGATCCATCCGGGGGGTTTTATTCGGCGGAAGATGCAGACAGCCCACTTCCGGAAAATCCTCAGGAAAAAGCAGAGGGTGCTTTTTATTTATGGGAAAAGTATGAAATCGAAAAAATATTGGGACGCAAAGACGCGGCACTATTTTGTGAATATTACGGAATTGATTCCGCCGGAAATACGATTTCCGATCCGCAGGGTGAATTTGGGACAAAAAATGTCCTTTATACAGCAAAAAATATTTCACGTGATCCCGACTTGCATTCCCGTCTCGAAAAAATGCGCGCCAAATTGCTTGCCCAACGAGCCAAACGACCGCGTCCTTTGCTCGATGATAAAATCATCACTTCGTGGAACGGGCTGATGATCAGCGCCTTTGCGACAGGCTATCAAGTACTTCGCGATCCTGTCTATCTGCAAGTCGCTGAAAAAGCGGCAACCTACCTAAAATCAGTCCATTACAATAAAAAAGATGGGCTGCTCTGGCGGCGGTCGCGTGCCGGAGAAGCTGGCCTAACCGCACATCTCGAGGATTATGCATTTTTTATCCACGGGCTCATCGACTTGTATGAGGCATCATTCGATGTAGAATGGCTCAAGCTGGCAGTTACTTTGACCGAGAAGAAAATAGCTCTTTTTAGCGATGAAAAAGGTGGTTTTTACGATACTTCCGGCCGCGATAAAAATATCATTGTGCGCATGAAAGATTTTTACGATGGCGCCGAGCCCAGCGGCAATGCCATTGCCATTCTTAATTTACTGCGCCTGGCCGAAATGACTGGAAAAGATGAGTGGAAACAGCATGCAGAACTAAGTTTAAAAGTTTTTGGTGAAATCGCAAAACGTAACCCAAGCGCCTATCCGCAGATGATGGTTGCGCTCAATTTCTCTTTGAGTAAAGCAAAGCAAATAGTTATAGCAGCGGCAAATCCAAACGATCCGGACGTTGCCGAAATGTTAGAGGTACTCGGTAAAAATTTCATTGGCTGCCGGGTTCTGCTATTTGCCGAGGGACAGGAAGGTCAAAAATATTTGGGTCAAAATCTTCCCTTTGTGCGTTCAATTTCAATGATCGATAATAAACCCACGGCATATGTCTGTGAAAATTACGTGTGCCAATTACCGACAAATGACATCAAGGTTTTTGCAGAACAACTTACCAAAAAAGAATAAGATGTGAGTTAAGTCGGTGAGTTTCAATTCTCGTTGCCAATAAAATGAAAGCAAATGGGCAGGTCATTAACTATTTTACTTCAAAAATAGCATCCTGCTTTTTTAATGGTAATTTCAAATAATTTGGAGCAAAAGCCAATGCGTTCTGCCCAATGCTTTCAATAAGTTCAACCGGAATTCGCTGATGATGAATTAAAAAATAGGGCACAAAACGGTATGTTGCTTTTGGTAAGTTCAGGGCAATATATTCAAACGTCAGGGAGCGGGATATTTTCACTTTGCCGACAGTCAGTTTTGTCACGGTTGTGACAGGCAGACTGCTGTATAAATACAATTCCCGCGTTTCGATGTTTTCGATGAAAACCCCGCCCAGCAAACCAGGAATCGATCCAGGAATCACAATCGTCGCCGAATCCGTCAATGAGGTAAAATCCACTGATATCTTGATATTTTCACGAACATTTGGTGCTTTGGTGACTCTCTCGGGCAAGGCCGTCGTGACAATTTCCAAAAATTTTTCCAGCTTTTTAATTCCTGCCAGGCGGCCATTTTGGTCGATATCCTGATCACCAAAAATAAATTCGCCATTATTAACAGCAACTATTGCTGAATCAAGTGTGTAATTCGCAACAAAAAAATAGAGATTAAATGTGCCGCTGGTTTCGGCATTGCCGGGCGGAAGTAACAGTTCAAAATCACCATTTTGGTTGGAAAAAGTTCCTACATCGAAAGATTCCAGCCAAATGTAAACACCATCCGCATCGTCCTTGTTTAGCTCTACTTTACCTGAAATCGTATCACGGTTGCCCGAAATTTCATTGTTGCTAAACGGATTCGAATCGCAGCTAAAAAATAATGCGCCTAGTAAAATTAGAAAAATTTGTTTTTTAAAATCAATCATGGATATTAATCTCAATTGAAAATTAAAAAGCTAAAATAGCGCTGCTTTCAGTTTACAGAACGCGCAACACGAAATCCTGCCCATTCAACGACGACGACATTATCGTGGGGTTCATCGATTATATTTCGTGCTGTAGAGCGCGATCCATTTGCGCTACGCAACCAACTCCCTCCACGGACGATGATAATATCATCATCTGCGAGTCCGGTCCACAGTAATTGACCGGGACCGATCGGGTTGGCTGCCGGGCTATTCTGATAAAAATCATCGGCCCATTCATCAAAAACGATTTCATCGACATTGCCGCACATATCAAACAATCCAAGTGGATTGGCAGGAAAAGAACCGACCGGTGCACCTTCCTCATAAATATCTGCACCTGAAATACCGCGTAAATTGGCCAAATCTGCTGAAATCGTACCGTCTTTTGTACCGTATTCCAGGTTTTGATCGGCGCGGCAGGCGCGCTCCCACTCGGCTTCCGTCGGCAATCGGTAACCATAAAAGTCGCAAAAAGCTTTCGCGCCGTACCAGGTCATTCTGCCCACAGGATAATTTTCATAACCGGCGATTACCGTAAAATCCCCTAATTCTCCCGGAGTTCCAGTGTAGAGAATAAATGCCTGTCCCAGTTCCGGCTGATTTATGCGTGTATACATTGTATATTGGTGCGGTGCATTTTTTCCGAAAATAAATCCATCTTCATAACGAATTTCATCCAGATGCAGCGCCTCCGTCAGGTAGGTTGCGTATTGTGCATTGGTAACTTCATATTTTCCAATCTCATAGGGATCAAGAAAAACAGTGTGTACCGGACGTTCATTTTCAGCGCCACTTTCACTGCCCATCGAAAAAGTACCCGCAGGCACGGTGACAATTTCAAATATCGATGCTGGATTTTCCTGAATAGTAATTTCTGCTGTTGCCGATTCGGACTGATAAGATGCTTTGACAATTTCAACTCCGGACTGTCCAGTTATTGAGCGCAAACGGCCGAGAGAATCGACAGTCGCCGCTATTCCCGGGGAAACGGTCCACGTGGCCGAATCACTCACATAAGCCTGGCTGCCATCCTGATAAGCGGCTACTGCCTGGCATTGCAGGGTTCGCCCGGCTTTTAAATTATTGACGCGCGGTAAAATAGAAAAGAAGGAAGCGCGTTTTGTAATTGTGACCTGCACCGAGTCAACAAATTCCCCGTATCGTGCAAAAACAGTTTCGAATCCAGTTACCAAATTCACAGCTCGAAAAAGACCGTTTCCATCAATTGTCCCGACGAGCACCGGCGCATTTATCCAGGTTGCATCGCTTGTTAAATCGATATGTTGCCCGTCACCGGTCGTTCCAATGGCCGAGAATTGAATCAATCCACCAGAATAAATTTCAAATATTTCTGACTCGATTTCAATTGCGATGATATTTTTATTGGCGTCGGTCGGATTATTTTTACAGGCGAAAAACAAGAATAAAAGAAACATTCCCCGAATCAACCACACATTCCCGAGCGATTTTAACAAAACAACCCTCAATATATTTTATTTCAATTATTAAAATTATACATATATAAAAATGTTTTGTTTCAAATGCAAGCGCAAGTCAAGCGAAAATTGAGGAGTGGAAATTTCAGTCAAATATTGATCAAATAAGCGTGGTTAATATTTCAATTATTCTGCAAAGGTTTAATCACTTTCTTTGGGGGTGAAAAACATGCATTCGTCAGCGTCATCGGTCAAGCGCATCATTTTTTCGAATCGAAGTCCCAGTTTTTCTAATACTCTGATAGAAGCTGCATTGCCTTCTGAGACGACAGCCACAACCCGGTCGATTCCCAGTTTTGTACGGGCGAAATCCATAACGGCCGAAGTCGACTCACTTGCATATCCCTGCCCACAGAACTCCGGTAAAAATGCATAGCCAATGTCGACATCATCCAGGGAATCCCGCTTGAGCAAGCCGCAAATTCCAATGGGTATGTTGCCATCTTTTAGTTCTGTCAGGTAAAGTCCAAAGCCATGTTCTTGATAACTTTTGGCTGGGCCATCTGTAATATATCCCCGTGCATCTTCAAGCGATCGCACTCCCTTGTCCCCAATATTCTGCAAAAAAGCTTCGTCATTCAAAAGCTCAATAATAAATGGTGCATCATCCAACATTAACTGACGCAGTATCAGGCGTTCAGATTCGATAATTTTCATAATTTTCCATTCATAATTTTTAACTTTCATAGCCTGAATAATTCGCACACAAAGGCACTAAGTCCACAAAAAATATTTATATACTTATAAAACATAATTTTGTAAACCCCGTGGCTTTGGGAGAGCTTATTTTAATAGCCTGAATAATTCGCACACAAGGGCACTAAGTTCACAAAAAATATTTAAATACTTATCACTCTTGTCCAAAATAGAAATATATGGAAATTTTAGTGAAAATTTTTAGTGCATTCGTCATTCCCGAATGCTTTCAGTGGGAATCCATGCAATCAAAATAGTGGATTTTCCTCTTTTATTGCTAAGGTGAAAATTTTGCCAATTTCGGCGATTTTATTTCATGAAAATTTGGGTAGCCTGTCTGAAATTATTGCCATGTTTGCATTGTCTCACTAAATTTCTAATAAAATTCCCATGAATTCGTACAATATACATTTGAGCGGATTGCTTTTCAAGCAAACAAAAGAGAATGCATCAAAAAATCACTCTAACCCATATTCAAACAATCCAAAACGTTCAATTGCTTCTAAAATAAAATAATATTACATTCATCGTTTGTCAAAGACTACAATGTTGAAAGGTATAAATGCATTTAAATCGATGGACACCAGAAAGCTGGAAACAGTACCCTATTCATCAGCAACCTGAATATCCCAGCGAAAAAGAGCTGCAAGCCACGCTCAATAAAATCCATGCTTATCCGGCGCTCGTTTCTCAGGGTGAAGTTGATCATTTGCGGCAACAAATAGCCTCGGCTGCCAGAGGCGAGCGGTTCATATTGCAAGGCGGAGATTGTGCCGAGCGATTTATCGATTGTACAGAAAATATTATTGCCAATAAGATAAAAATCCTGCTGCAAATGAGCGTCATTCTCACCCACGGATTGCGACAGCCGATCGTACGGATCGGCCGAATCGCCGGGCAATATGCCAAACCGCGCAGCAAAAACACGGAAGTAGTGGATGGGCAGAAACTCCGCAGTTACCGCGGTGATTGCATCAATGGATTTCCCGCAACGGTTAAATCCCGCACACCGCAACCAAAACGCTTGCTGAAAGCCTACAATCATTCCGCCATTACGCTCAATTATATTCGTTCCCTCATCGATGGTGGATTTGCAGACCTGCACCATCCCTACAACTGGAATTTGCATTCAATCGAAAAGACAGCTAAATGGCCTGAATATGAGCACATCGTTGAACGAATTCTTGATGCGATACAATTCATGGAAATGTTCGGCGGCGTCAACTCGGATGCGCTCGGTAAAATCGAGTTTTACACCTCACACGAAGGATTGCTGCTGGGTTACGAACAAGCACTTACACGGCAGGATGCAGAGACGGGAAAATACTATAATCTCGGTGCCCACATGGTCTGGATTGGCGAACGCACGCGCCAACTCGGAAGTGCGCATATTGAATATTTTCGCGGCATTGCGAATCCCGTCGGTCTCAAAATTGGGCCGGCGATGGAAACGGATGAATTGCTGAAAATTTTGGACACCCTCAATCCGGAAAACGAAGCCGGACGCATTATGCTCATTACCCGGATCGGCGCCGGAAAAGTGATGGATGTTGTGCCGCGGCTGGTTCGCGCTGTGCAAAAAAGCGGGCATCAAGTTGCGTGGACTTGTGATCCGATGCACGGAAATATGGTCACGGTAAATGGCGGGCAAAAAACACGGAAATTTGAAGATGTTTTGGCAGAACTCGAGCAAACTTTTGCGGCACACAACCAGGAAGGGTCGTCACTTGTTGGGGCTCATTTTGAACTGACAGGTGAAGAAGTCACAGAATGTACCGGTGGCGCGCTCAACCTCGGCCATGGCGATCTGCATAAAAACTATGAAACCTATTGTGATCCGCGCCTGAATTATATCCAAAGTTTGGAAATAGCATTTGCGATAAATAAAATTAAGGTTGAAAGGTCAAAGGCTTGAAAAAGTCGGATCGCGAAAAGCTGGACTATAAATGAAACTGGATTATCTCATTATCGGCCAGGGCATTGCCGGAACAATGCTTGCCCACTTTCTGCGTCAGCGCGGCAAAACCATTTGTGTCATCGACGACGACTGCCCAAATGCCGCAACGAAATTGGCCATCGGCACCTGCAATCCAATTACAGGAAATAATTTCGTAAAAACATGGATGGCCGACACAATCTTCCCCTTTGCATTTGATCTCTATCGGCAACTCGAAACTCAGTTTAATGAGACTTTTTTTCACCCCAGAAAACTCTACCGTATTTATCCCGATGAAAAACGCAAGACCAAGTGGCTACGAAAAGCAGAACTCCCTGAATATGTTTCTTATATTTCTGCGAACAAGATGGATGAACATTTCGAAAAATGGCTGCACAATCCGCTGGGTGGCATGGAAATTTCACAAACGGGTTATGTCGATACCAATCGCTTGTTGACGAGCTATCGCAATCTTTTGCAGCAGGAAAATCAACTTGAAAATGAGAATTTCAACTTTGCAGATTTGCATTTCGAGACAGATTCTGTGCGCTGGAAAGACAAAGTTGCCAACCGAATAATTTTCTGTGAGGGCGTCCGTGCCACAAAAAATCCATTATTTTGTGACCTGCCTTTTTCAATCAATAAAGGGCAATTTTTAACGGTGAAAATTGAAAATTGCCCCATCGATCACATCATCAAAAAAAAATGTATTGTCCTGCCCTACGGCGATGGCATTTTTAAAGTTGGGGCGACGTACGAATCCGATTATCCTGACATCAATCCTACTCAAAACGGATTATCTGCCTTGCAGCATCAACTGCACGACCTTTTCAAGATTCCGGTTAAAATTATCGGGCATCAAGCTGGAATCCGGCCTGCTTCCATCGACCGCAAACCGTTAATCGGGATGCATCACCAACAAAAACTCGCTGGTATTTTCAATGGTTTTGGGGCTAAAGGTTTGACCCTGGCGCCCTGGTTCGCGCAACATTTCGTCGCGCATTTAGAAGATGGCGAAACATTACTTGCAGACGTAAGTATTAGACATTATTTGCAGCGGACTGTACGGAATCGGGCATAAATTTCTGTCACATATTGAAATCAAACCGTTGATTAATCCAATTATTGATAAACATTTTTATTCGCGGAGGAAGAATAATGCGCTCAATTAGCCCTGTGATCTTAACGGTCGTTTTCCTTACATTTGTTGGTTGTGGAAAACAGGAGAATAAACCCCCAAAAATTGACCTGCATTCGGCAATTGTGATGGGAAACCTCGATATTATTAAGCAGCACATCAGCGCTGGATCTGATATAAATATTCTCGAGCCAACCCGTTCGTCCAGCCCGCTGATCACCGCGGCCGCCTTGGGGAATTTTGACGCCGCCAAAATCCTAATTGAGTCCGGGGCTGCTCTGGATCACCAAAATGCCGATGGATCGACTGCACTGCACACTGCCACAGCTTTTGGCAAAATCGAAATCGCACAACTTTTAATCGATGCTGGAATTGCGCTGAACGTCCAAAACAATACCGGTGGAACAGCTTTGCACACCGCAGCCTTCTTTTGCCGTGAAGAAATCGTCCAATCCCTGCTCGATAAAGGTGTTGATAAATCCATTAAAAACAAAATGGGGCAAACAGCGCAGCAGATTGTTGAAATTCCGTTTGAAAATTTGATCGGCGCGTATGACGCAGTCGGTGCCGGATTAAAACCGCTGGGGCTCAGGCTTGACTACGATCGTATAAAAATGATGCTGCCCCAAATTGCAGATATGCTGCAATAACTGTTGTTAGGGGATGGATCGGCTCCATAAAGGCATTCGAAATTAGCTCGAATTCAGACGTATTAAACTTATTTGACGGAACAATCAAAAAGTGGAAAAAATGGTGAATTCTGCGAGAAGATATGATATCGACTGGTTGCGAGTGGTTGCGATTGCTCTGCTTTTAATTTATCACATCGTACTCATTTTCCAGCCCTGGGCACGGTTTATTGGATTTATTCAAAGTGAAGAATCCAGTTCGGCGATTTGGGTACCGATGGCCCTGTTAAATGTTTGGCGAATTCCACTGCTGTTTTTGGTTTCCGGCATGGGCGTTTGTTTTGCGTTGAGAAAAAGGGATTGGAAACAATTACTACTGGATCGTGCGAAAAGAATTTTGCTACCATTGGTGTTTGGCAGTTTTTTTATCGTGCCGATTCACAATTATTTCTTTCAGAATTATTATGATATCAATCTCAGCTATACGGCGAATGTCGGTCATTTGTGGTTTTTGGGAAATATCTGTATTTACATATCGCAAATCATCGGCTTTGCTTTTTTGGATAGATCTTATAATTATAAATTTTTTAATGGTTTGAGGGGCCTGTTGAACCGGCCGTATTTTCTATATTTGTTCATTATCCCGTTTATAATTGAGGCTGAATTAACAAACCCGGAATATTTTTCGTTGTATGTTGGAACTACGCACGGATTTTTTATCGGGATGCTGGCATTTTTCACGGGATTCCTGTTCGTTGCCATCGGGGATGCATTCTGGTACGCTGTGGAGAAAATTAAGCTCGCCAGTCTGGCCATAGCCGCTGCCTTGTTTTTGGTGCGATATCTCTATTTCGAATACCAGGCGCCGCACTTCTTAACATCAATCGAATCGATGAACTGGATTTTTGCTGTGCTGGGATTTGGTTGTAAATATCTCAACAAACCAAGCAAAATTCTGAGTTATTTGAGCCAGGCTGCTTATCCGGTTTATATCATTCACATGGCTTTTCTTTTCTGGGCTGCTTCGCTGATTTTACCTCATAATTTGCCTTTAGCGGTCAATTTAATTCTCATCAACGCTTTTACATTTGCAGGGTGTTTTTTAAGCTACCATTTTATCATCCGAAAATTCACATTTTTAAGACCGCTCTTCGGATTGCTTTCGAAAAAGAAAGAACCAAGCAAGGCAACATCTTTGGTGCAATAAAAAGCAGGATATCCCTATTCAGTCGGCTAAGCTGCCATTTGAGATAAATCCGTTGTGCAAAATTAAAGGAATTCACAAATATTTATAAATACAGGTTCATTTATCACCTACTTTGTGTTTTTGCAATACCGAAGCCCCTTGAATCTAAGCCCAGTGGTAGGATATCCCAAAATTTTCCGTTGTGAAAACTGCGGGAAATCGCTGTTCGGTTAGCACCAACTTTTGTGCAAATCTAAAAAGATTGATGCACAAATCGCTTGTATTTTTCTGAGAAACTCTTATCGTATTGACGTACTGCATTTTCCACAGACACAGATAAATCTAAAAAAAAGCGCAGGTCTTCAATTTAATTTGAAGGCCTCTATCCATAATTCATTTCTTCCACTTACTTAACTTCTAATCGACTAACAGGAGGTCGCATGAGAGGTGTTCGTACAAATTTACGGGGAACTGCATTATTAATCGTGGTGTTGGCGCTTTTTTCGTTTATGTGGATGGCTTGTGAAAACAACCAGAATCCACAAACACCAGGGGTTCAGGAATTCGTTCTTCATCCTTCCAATCCGGAAGTAAAAACCGTAATGGATGTTCAGCTCCGCCACACCGAAGAGTTGATGGCAAAAGAAGGAATTATCGGTACGGCAACCGGCATGACGGAAGATGGCAAACCAGCCGTTTTGATTCTCGCCGAGTTTGACATCGTTGAAAATGCCTTAGCAAAAAATTTAGCCAAACCTGTGCCGGACGAACTGGAAGGCATTCCGACACGCGTCCTTGTCACAGGAAAACTTCGTGCTTTGAGAAAAAAACCAGTTCCCCCCGATGCAGTTAGCCATCAGGCGATACAAACACCGCCAATTCAACTTGGCACTTCCGGTGGCTGGCAGCACGATCTCGCCAATGGATATTGCTGCGGCGGTACACTGGGCTCGCTGATCCAATCTGGCGGCAAACAGTATATTCTGAGTAATTACCACGTGTTTGAATCCGATATCGTCGATGGTGGCAACGGCATCACAGCCCAAACCGGTGATCCAATAATCCAGCCTGCGCTCATCGATGTTGGTTGTGACGCCAATCAGGCGCAACAGGTCGCAACGTTGGTAAAATCGAGCTCGCTGCCTAACAACAATGTCGATGCTTCGATCGCCGAAGTCATTCCCGGCATGGTTGACGCTGGTGGCGCCATTCTGGAAATCGGCCCATTGTCTGCGATTACAGTCGCTGCCTCAATCGGCCAGGCCGTGAAAAAAAGTGGCCGCACAACCGGTCTGACCCGCAGTGCGATCAGCGGCCTCAACGGCACAGTCAGTATCACTTATGATGACGAATGTGCAGGCAGCACCAGCTTTACAAAAACATTTACCGGTCAGATTATCATCACCAACAGAGCCAGTAAATTTCTCGCCGGTGGTGATTCAGGCTCCCTGATGGTTGAAGATGTAGATACAAATCCACGCGCTATTGGACTTCTCTTTGCCGGTAGCAACAGAACTGCTATTGCCAATCCGATTAATGATGTATTGAGCTTTTTTAGCGCCACGATGGTCGGCAATTAATTTCGACTTGAATTAAACAAGCAATAATTTTATAATGGGACATTGGATTTTACTGATGTCCCATTTTTTTATCCATGAAAGGAAGGGAAACATGCCAAGGTTAATAAAACCAATTATTTTTATTGTGTTTCTGGTGGGATTGATTGCGTGTCAGAATAACGCAGAAAAAAGTAAAGGGCCTGCAGATATGGAACAACAAGATATTAACATTGTTTTGAAAGCGCATTCACCGGAATTAATGGCCATTCCGGGTGTCGTTGGCATTTATGTCGGCGCCGTCGAAGAAGGTGGTGAAGAACGCTGCATCACAATAATGGTCAAAGAACTTACGCCCGAACTCAAAAAAGGCCTGCCGGAAAAACTCGGCGGCCATCTTGTGAAAATTGAGGTTACGGGGGAGATAAAGGCGTTGTGATCTATTCATATCCATACCGACCATAATATATTCTTATCCAGCAAATCGATACAGAGGAGGTGAATGGGAAGTTTTGCTCAAAAAGAAAACGTAATAATATTCCTCAAATAGATAATTTTGTGCCTACATTTCATTCATGACTTTGCAATAATAGTATACAATATTTAACTCTCATGAATGATTTTACACCGGTGTAATAGCTTCGCATTGGTTATTAATCTATTCTCTTTTTCTATTCGTGATATTGCTATATTTTTACGGACACAATGTTAAGTTAGTGTGAATCCCATATCACTAACCGAGAATTTAAAAAATGAACAAGAAACAAAGTCGCCGTCGTTACAGCGCAGAATTCAAAAGAAGTGC
>QQUE01000012.1 GCA_008501765.1 Calditrichota bacterium | reverse complement strand
GCACTTCTTTTGAATTCTGCGCTGTAACGACGGCGACTTTGTTTCTTGTTCATTTTTTAAATTCTCGGTTAGTGATATGGGATTCACACTAACTTAACATTGTGTCCGTAAAAATATAGCAATATCAGGTACTATTTGATCGTCGATAATTATTATAGGTGTATCATTAACTGGTTCGATGTCTATTGTTATTGGATTTGTTTCCACGGTAAATTCGTCATCAAGGCCGATAAGTTTGGTTTCAATTCCGCTGCCGTTAAAATTTTCCGGAAATATAAGTGATAATTCTCTCGTGGTGGTTTCGTAATCTTGTGAAGTTCCGGCAGGGAAATTGGTTGAATCTGCATGAACACTTGGAATTGCTCCATTAAAATCTGTAAGATAGCGACCGACCTCAAATGTGATTGGGTGATCTTCGATTCCATAATTGAAAGTTGGCGCTCCTTGCACAAGTTCAGGCGCTCTGTTTGGCCACTGGAATGTCAGATCCCGTTCGTTGATGATATCGGTATAAAGCACAACGTGCGAAGTATCGGATATATCCTGCGTCGTGACAATTGCAAGAGCGTTGAAGGGAATGGATGCAATGTGATTGACTTTCTGTGATGTATTTACCGGTAGATTTAGATCGATGGCCGACTCGCCAACACCGAAGAGCAGCTTCAGTGTTTTTTGATATTTCTCAGTCGTGAGCAGGGCATAATACTGTCCTGCTGCAATTTTGGCGTTTTTATCATTGCTGCCTTTCCAGGTTACTGTATTTTGTCCGCTCACCCCAACACCCCCAAAGCGCTTCACGTGCTGACCGCGGGAATTAAAAATGGTGATGGTGTAATTAAGCGAATTACCGGGCGCTAAATTGAAATAGATCCTGGTGTAATTATTAAAGGGATTTGGCCCGGCCCACATTTGGCTCTCACTTTCAAAATCCGCAATCTCGTTTACACCAGTAGCAGTTGCCTGAATTGAGTAGGTGCCGTCTGCATTCATCGCCGTTTCGGCGCGGAAAGTGATTATTGAATCGGTGTTTGTAGAAGATAGTGAATCTGTGCTAACAAACTTGACCGTCGTATTATCTGACAACGGGCCATCGGTAAAATTAATTTTTCCTTGGATACGAACGGAGTATTGTGTGCCTGAATTATTTAGGAGGGAGGTGTTGTTGCCAGAGTATCCTTTTCCGTTGGCAAAGGGGGCTGCGATTAAAGCAATCAGCGCGTTGGAAATAAATAAACGAATTGGACGCATTATAAAAAATCCCCAATTTGACTTTTACGATGGATCCGTCTTTATCTACATGAATTTAACTATAGGGATAAATTTTGGGAAAAGCAACATTTGCGATGAGATCGCTTCTTTTAGCGATGTTATCGCTATTGTTGGCATGGCTTTGCTGTGTGAAAAGGATTTTGCTTTCGAACTTTATTGATTCCATCGCTTGCAGCGATTGCATCAAAGTGTCCTGCGATGAGATCGCGGCTTTTGGCGATGTTATCGCTATTGTGGGCAGAGCTTTGCTGTGTGAAAAGGATTTTGCTTTCGAACTTTATTGATTCCATCGCTTGCAGCGATTGCATCAAAGTGCCCTGCGATAGGATCGCTTCTTTTAGCGATGTTATCGCTATTGTGGGCAGAGCTTTGCTGTGTGAAAAGGATTTTGCTTTCGAACTTTATTGATTCCATCGCTTGCAGCGATTGCATCAAAGTGCCCTGCGATAGGATCGCTTCTTTTAGCGATGTTATCGCTATTGTGGGTGTGGGCTTTGTTGTGTGAAAGGGATTTGGGTTCGAACTTTATTGATTCCATCGCTTGCAGCGATTGCATCAAAGTGCCCTGCGATGAGATCGCTTCTTTTTGCGATGTTATCGCTATTGTGGGCAGAGCTTTGTTGTGTGAAAAGGATATTGCTAACGAACTTTATTGATTCCATCGCTTGCAGCGATTGCATCAAAGTGTCCTGCGATAAGATCGCTTCTTTTAGCGATGTTATCGCTATTTCGGGTGCCAGTCTTGGTGTGTAAAACCTGGATTTATGCTAGAGCAGATTGATCCCATCGCTTGCAGCGATTGCATCAAAGTGCCCTGCGATGAGATCTCTTCTTTTGGTGATGTTATCGCTATTGTGGGTGTGGGCTTTGCTGTGTGAAAAGGATTTGCTTTCGAACTAGATTGATTCCATCGCTTGCAGCGATTGCATCAAAGTGTCCTGCGATGAGATCGCTGCTTTTGGCGATGTTATCGCTATTTCGGGTGCCAGTCTTGGTGTGTAAAACCTGGATTTATGCTAGAGCAGATTGATTCCATCGCTTGGAGCGATTGCATCAAAGTGTCCTGCGATGAGATCGCTGCTTTTGGCGATGTTATCGCTATTGTGGGCGTGGGTTTTGTGGGTGATTAGGATTTGCTTTTGAGCTTTATTGATTCCATCGCTTGCAGCGATTGCATCAAAATGCCCTGCGATGAGATCGCTGCTTTTGGCGATGTTATCGCTATTCTGCGAGTAAACTTAGCTGTGAGAATAGAAATCGTGCATGAATGGTATTGCTTCCATCGCTTTGAGCGATTGCAGCAAAGATGTGGGATGAGATCGCTGCGTTTCAGCGATGTTATTGCTATTTCAGGCAAAAAATGGCTGTGAAGACAGAGATCGTGCTCGAATCGGATTGCTTCCATCGCTTAGAGCGATTGCAGCAAATTATTCACCCGTTGCACCCGCTCAGCGGTGCAACGCCGACCCAGCGATGGGAGAGAGTCGCGCTTGGGACTGTCCACTGGATAACTGGATGCGGAACGCCAGAGTAGGCACAGCCACGAAGACCGTGGCTGCGAGTAAACGCATAGAAGCTAATAACGAAAAAGCATATTTGCAGCAATTATTAAAATTGCAGCTAGTGGGCCTCCGAGCAGTCCCGGAGTTGAGCCTAACTTCAAACCAATTGACCATGGTGATTTTTGCTGCCTGTCGAATCTATTGGAAACTTCAGACTGATAGAGAGAATTGGTGAAAGGATTGGCAAAAGGAAATCTTTCGTGCTGTAAGTACAACAAAAACCAGTTTCTGTAATTTAATGAAATATGTCCTGTAAATGCTGGAAAACGATTGTTATATGTATTAGTTTGGTCGGTTGACCGTCCCGCGAAAAGAATTCCGGGTGCAATATCAAGACTAAAACGAGAGTTCATTGCTATCCGAAATCGTGGTTTAATTCCAATTAAAATATTTCGCCATCCAGTTTGTTCATGGCTGATAAACCAAGTGCCACCGGCAGCGTAGCGATTATTCAAACCTTTTAATACACCAAGTTCCCACGAAGCCTGATTTGCTTCACTATTTCTACTAAATGAATGGACTACTCCAAATTCTGTGATAAAAAATAATTTGTCTTTTTTGGCTGGGTTACTTTGCAAATTGGGATCAGTTGCTTGAGTAGTTACATTTGTTTCTTGCGCAAGCAAATAGCCAGAAAATAAGAAGATAGAAAAAATCACAGCCGATAGTACATTTTTCATTTTAACGTCCTTGTTTTTGTATTATCAGACTACTAGCTCATCCTTCACCAACCGTAAAATCACCGGCAAAACTTTCTCCACTTCCGCAGAAAGCTCGAGCGTTACTTCGTCAATATTTTTAACTGTTACTGCGAAAAGTACAACCTCAGGGATTTTTTTAGTGAGATAGAAAGCATCGAGCATGTCCTTCAGCCCGATGTCGTGGGCGGTGAGCGCTTTGGGGTAGTCGTTGGAAAAACGGGGTTGGAGGCGGCGCACCGTACCCGGTGCACCACCATCAAGCGTCGCGTCAATAATGATTACTTTATCCGCATTCTGCATCGGTTCCAGCAGGATGAGGCCGCCTGTGCCGCCGTCGAGGCATGTAACATGTTCCGGCAAATTCTCCCTCTCCAATTGCCGCACGGCGTGCACTCCGACGCCCTCATCACCCAATAGGATATTTCCGATTCCTAGTACAAGAATATTAGTCACGTTTCAGCTCTTCGTCCTTTTCGAATTTCCAACCTCCCACCATGGAAGAAGTCGTGCCCCTTCCTTCGATGTAATCGTGGTAAAAAACAAGATAAACATGCACCATTGTAAACAGGATGAAAAACCACATAAAAGCATGGTGCCATTGCCGCACCGCAAAATCGCCACCCATGATTGGTACAATCCAGGTAAAGAATTTTGGCAATAGCGATGTGCTGTTCGCAGCATAGAGGGCAAATCCAGTTATCGATTGAAATGCAAAAACCAGAAAGGAGAGGAAATAAACGAATCCGGCCAAGGCATTGTGCCCAATTTCCGTGCGTTCGGATGGCGCGGTTTGCAAAACGTCAACGCGTATTACTTCTATTATTTCACGCCATTGGGATTTTTTTAGCGGGATAAAGTTAGTCCAGCGGGCAAAGGAGTTGCCCACAAAACCCCAATAACAGCGGGCTAAAAAATTAAAAAAGAATATAAAAGCCGTGACAAAGTGGGTGAAACGGATGACGCCAAACCAATATTGCTGGTAGGCCTCATTGGCGTAGAAAATCCGCAGCGGATTACCGATGAGATACCCTGTAATAATCAACAGGATAACACAGGTGGCGTTGAGCCAATGGTAAATACGCACAGGAAATTCCCACACATAAATCCGGCGAAAAACCGGCGATTGAAATTCTGCCATTTGCGCCTCCTACACCACTTTGATTTCGTGAATATGTTTGCCCTCGGGATCGTAGAGATGCACGGCGCAAGCAAGGCACGGATCGAATGAGTGAATGGTACGCAAAATTTCCAGCGGCTGATCGATATTGGCAACCGGCGTCCCGATTAAAGCTTCTTCGTAAGAAGATCGCTGACCATTGGGATCCTTTGGTGAGGCGTTCCACGTCGTCGGAACGACAAGCTGGTAATTATCGATTATTCCATCTTTGATTTTGATGAAGTGGGCCAGGGCGCCGCGGGGCGCTTCTGTCATGCCGACACCTTCGCATTCTTTCGGCCAGGATGATGGCTCCCATTTTTCCTGAGTGAACGTCGTCGTGTCACCAGCTTTGATATTGGCGACCAGATCGTCGAAGAATCCCTGCATCCAGCCACCAATCAAAACGGTTTCAAGACCACGGGCTGCCGTGCGTCCGAGCGTAGAAAAGAGTGCAGCGACAGGAACATCAAGTTTTTTCAGGGTTGCGTTCACGATGTCTTGCACTTCTGTTGAGCCGCTGGCATAAGCAATCAAAACGCGGGAGAGTGGGCCGACTTCCATGGCTTTGTCTTTCCAGCGCGGGGTTTTTACCCAGGAATACTTGCCATTGGTGTCAAGATTTTTGAAAGGTGGTTTCGGACCGGTGTAATTGAACTCGGTCTCGCCTTCAAACGGATGCAGTCCGGCATCTTCGCCGTCACCGTACTTGTACCACGAATGTTTGATATATTCCCGCACTTCATCCGCATTTTTGGTGTCCACAGGATGGACTTGACTCAAATCGCGGTTGAGAATTATGCCGCGCGGAATTTTAAATGAAGTGGGCTCATTGTAGCCATTTGTAGGAAAATCTCCATAGGAGAGGTAGTTCGATAAACCACCACCATGGGCGCCCCAATCTTTATAATAGCCAGCAATAGCTAACAAATCGGGAATGTAGACTTGATTTACAAATGTGTTGGCATCTTTGATTAATTTAGCCACATGGTTGAGCCGCTCGGAATTGATGGCATTGACCTCGTTAAGATTGATCGAGCACGGCACACCGCCGACGAGGTAGTTGGGGTGTGGATTTTTCCCGCCAAAAATAGCATGCACTTTAACGATCTCTTTCTGCCATTCCAGTGCTTCGAGATAGTGTGCAACTGCGAGTAAATTGATTTCGGCCGGCAATTTGAACGCACTGTGGCCCCAATATCCGTTGGCAAAAATACCGAGTTGACCGCTTTCTACAAAAGTTTTAATACGCTTTTGTACATCTTTAAAATAGCCGGTTGACGATTTCGGCCAGTTTGAAATGGACTGGGCAATACCAGCCGTGGATTGCGGATTGGCCGACAATGCACTGACAACATCGACCCAATCCAGGGCGTGCAAATGGTAGAAATGCACAACATGGTCCTGCACATAAAGGGCTGCTTCCATGATGTTTCGAATGAGCTCGGCGTTGCGCGGAACCGAGATGCCGATAGCGTCTTCGACAGTGCGGACACTGGCCAGGGCATGCACGGTGGTGCAAACGCCGCAGGCGCGCTGAGTGAAAGCCCAGGCGTCACGTGGATCACGGCCTTTGAGTATGATTTCAAGCCCGCGAACCATCATGCCGGAACTGAATGCATCGGTGATTACTCCGTTTTCGACGACCGCTTCAATGCGCAAGTGGCCTTCGATACGGGTGATGGGATCTACGACTATTCGTGCCATTATTTTTTCCCTCCTTCATCACCGTTAATATCTTTATCTTTCAGCGCTCTCTCTTTTTGGCCCTCGATGAGTTTTTTCTTGCGAATATTGGTCGTTACCGCGTGGGCTGCAATTCCAGCGGCAGTGACAATTCCCACCCCGGTTCCGATATCGTCAGCGGTTGATTCAATACCAAATCCCGGAAAACTTGGCAGATGGCGGTAGAACGGGCCATTGTCCCAGAAATTGGCTTCACTGCAGCCGATGCAACCGTGGCCGGATTGGATTGGAAAGCTGGTGCCCTCGTTCCATTTGGTGACGGCACACGCGTTGTAAGTAACAGGCCCTTTGCACCCCATTTTGTATAAACAATAACCTTTGCGGGCATTTTCATCGTCCCACGATTCCACGAATAGCCCGGCATCATAATACGGACGGCGGTAGCACGTATCGTGGACACGGCGTGAGTAAAATTCTTTTGGACGGCCCTGGCTATCGAGCTGTGGCACGCTGCCGTAAACCAGCAGGTGGGTAACTACGCCCGTCATCACATCGGCGATGGGCGGGCAACCAGGCACTTTGATGACCGGTTTGCTGGTAAGTTTGTGAATTGGTGTCGCATTGGTCGGGTTGGGTTTTGCGCCCTGCACACAGCCATTGGAAGCACAGCTTCCCCATGCGACGATGGCGGCAGCATCTTTGGCGGCTTCCTGAAAAATGGCTTCGGCAGAACGCCCGCCAATCATGCAGAAAACGCCGTCATTTCCAGCGGGAATCGATCCCTCGACGAGAAGAATGTATTGCCCGGGGTAATTTTTGATGGTGTCGTGCAAGCATTTTTCAGCCTGGTGGCCAGCCGCAGCTTGCAGGGTTTCGGTGTAGTCAAGTGACAGATAGTCGAGTACGACATCGGCGACGATTGGATGCGATGAGCGAATGAATGATTCACTGCAACAGGTACACTCCTGAAAATGGAGCCAGACGACAGGGGGACGTGGTTTGGTCTCAAAAGCGCGGACGATTTTTGGAATACCCACGGCTTCAATTCCGGCCATTCCTGCGGCAATACTGCAATAGCGCAGAAAATCGCGGCGGGAATAACCCTTTTGTTCAATAGCTTCCCAAAAGGACGGTAATTTCTTCGGCATTTCTCCTCCATGGTTTTATTCATTTAAAATGATATTTGGCATGGTATTGCAAATGCTTTTTATTTATAGAAAAAAATCAAAATCCAAAATGGGCAAAAATACTATCTATTTATAGAACAGTCTATTGCTGTAAAAAGAGGGGAATCTGATGAAAATTGAATTTATTGTTTCCGTTTGTGCTTTATAGTTTTACTAAATTCTGTATTCAAAAATAGTATTCGTAATTCAATTCATCGCTGGGGCAAGGAAGGATGATTATTTTTTTTAATAACTTATATAAAAATATAAAATATAACGACTTAGCTCTAATTGTTATTATTATAAGTTATATGAAAAAATATAATTTTTCGCAAGGAAAAACATTCGAACACTTAATTTTTTTTAAAAGAAGTCATAAAATCAATCCATAAATATGCCAATCTTGAGGCTAATTCTTCATGGAGTGCAGATTTATAGCAAAATTGATTTTCCACAGGATGATGGCGGCGAATTTTCACAAAAGTAATTCTGCCCGATTTAATTAACGTGAGTTCGATGTATGCTGTAACATTCTTTACCAAGCATAATTAAAATAGAGCGAAGGCGTCTCGCCGAGCGTTTCGTGGGTTATCCTCGGCGGGACGCCTTCGGACTATATCCTATAAATAATTCGTTTTGTCCCAATTCTTTTTATATCGAACTCGCGTTAATTAGAAATTATTGTGCCCACGCAATATGTTTTCCCCGATTTGAAGGGGATGGTTGTATTTTATTATTATTCATCCTGCCTTCATAAATGGAATTTAGATGGCTTTCTCATTTTGCGCGAAAATCCGTAATTTCAGTCTGCAAATTTTACAATCACAAGGATGTAAAATGCCCAACAAATTGCATGCGAATTAGTCATTCCGGCGCTGGTCTTTATTCGGATCCCAAGTTTCTAATTCCTGTAAATTATTGAAAAGTTGATAGTTAAATTGAAGCTAACCGGAGAAACTTTAATGAGATCAGGGCATTTTTTTACCTGTGCACTCTTTTTCATCACAGCCGTTGTAAATGCACAAATCCCTCAATTTACCGACATTTCACAGCAGATTTTACCACCGTTGGCACTTTCAAATCATAACTTAAATACGCTTGCTTATGCGGATTTTAATCACGATGGTATTCCCGATTTATTGACCGTCCAAGCAAAACAGGGGATTCGTTTATATTCTGGGCAGCGTGATGCCACATTCAAATCCGCGTACACGGAGACTTTGAATGATTTTGAAATTTCACTTCTCGCACCGGCGGATTTCGATAACGATGCTAACATAGATTTCGCTGCCATTACCTCCACGGGGCAATTGATTTTGGTTGAGAATTCACCTGATGGTCATGTTGCAAATTTTGCAGTGAAAGATTTATCACTTCCTTACAATTTGCATCACCTCCTTTGGCTGGATTTCAATAACGATGGTTTACTCGATCTGTCTGTTTTGGCGAAGGATGGCGCTCACCGTGTATTGCTTCAGCGGGCTGACCATCAATTTCAGGAGCTTGCTTTCCCACACGGGATTGAAAATATAGCATTCCAGTTGGCCGTCGATTTGAATGGCGACTTTTTCACGGATTTGCTTTTCATCGATTTCGATGGCCATTTGCGTTATTTTGCCAATAATTCCATGGGTGGAATTGTTGAAAAAACACAATCTCTTTTTCCGGATATTCCTGCTGATTCGATAAAGAGTTTCGCTGTTTCAGATGTCGATAACGATGGCGATACCGACCTGCTGATCATCTTTGAACAGTCAGCACATATCTTGATTAATGCTGAAAATAATTTTGCCAGTCAGGCTCTTCAACTGCCGAACACGGAATCTGTATCGCTGGCCAACGGTACTTTTATTGATTATGACAGTGATGGATTTGAAGATCTACTTCTCACCGGAAAACAGGGCCAGATTTTCTTTAAAAATGCAGCCGGTTTGCGGTTTGAGCACACGATCATCCACGAAAGTTTTCCGGGTAGTATAACTGCTGTTGCCAAAATTGATTTTAATGCGGATGGTCGACCGGATTTAGTGACGACAAATACTGACGGGGAAATTTCTTTATTCAAAAATAATACAAAATCCGGGAAATTTATAAACATAACTTTAATCGGCAAGCAGACTAATTATTATGGGATTGGTGCAGAACTGATTGTTGAGACTGCAGATAAAACAATTTGGCGCCGCAATTCATTTATTCGCTCGAACTCCGGGGCTATCTCACTACCTAAACTCACGATCGGATTGGGTGATGAAACGAGAATCAAGTCCATCACCGTTAATTGGCCCTCCGGCAATACGAGTCAATTTTTTAAGAAGGAAGCGGGTATTAATTTGGTGATTTCTGAAGGGGATACGGAAATCTCGCTTCAGAAGCTAAAGACGGGCAACCGCATTGCTGCTGCAGAAGCGGTTTCATTTACAGATATCAGCGCGAGTGCCGGCATTGGCGGCATCCCGGAATACGGTGGCCACGCCATTCTTTTCGGCGACGTCGATGGCGATGACCTGCAGGATATGTATGTAACCCACACCAATTTTGATCCCAATAACCAGGGCCAGTTTTTGGTGTTGCCGGATGAGTTGTTCATCAACAATGGCAACTTAACTTTTAGCGAGCGTGCACAAAGTGCCGGGGTTGACGATCCCGGGCAAACTCACGGGGCAGTTTTTGCTGATATTAACAACGATGGATTTTTAGACCTTTTCAATGGCCAGCGTGGGCCCAGTGGTAACCGATTATACCAAAATGATGGATTGGCAGCTTTCTCAGAAATAACCCAATCTGCCGGGATTTTGCCTGATGATCGTTTAACCATCGGCGTCCTTGCGCTGGATATTGAAAATGACGGTGATATGGATTTGTTCAGCGGCAATTGGGGGCTGACTAATGAACTTTATGTCAATAATGGAGCCGGACTATTTACCATCGAAGACCGGGGGATGAATGATTTGGACAATGATCCGGCCGGCACAATGTCTCCCACCGCAGCAGATATCGACAATGACGGCGATATGGATGTTTTTCTTGCAAAAAGAGAAGGGGCGAGTCGGCTATATATCAACGATGGATCGGGATTTTTTACCGAAGAAGCTGCCAGCCGCGGCGTAAATTTTACCGGTATTGGTTCGGGAGCAATTTTTGTCGATCTCGATAATGATGCAGATCTTGATATGCTGCTGGCCTCAGCAGCAAGCTCAAATCCACAAGATGGCCAGCTCACAAAACTGGGTATTTTTAGCAATGACGGCAATGGCTTTTTCACCGATCAAACCAATGTGGCCAATATTCCATTTTCCGGTTATTCAATAATAACCGGCGATGTGGATAATGACGGTGATCAGGATTTATTTTTATCGATTAATTTTGGCATGAGCTCACTCTGGCTCAATGATGGTACCGGGCTTTTTACTGAGCAGTCTGGAACAGGTCTGGAACGGAACCGGGTGGATGCCCGCGCAACTTCCATGGCGGATATCGATAATGACGGCGATCTGGATATTGCCATTACGCATATTGAAGAACCAACGATGCTTTATCAGAACAACCATAGTGTGGCCGCAGATTTTTTACAACTGGAAATTCGTACGGCTGCAGGAACAGCGGGCAATTTTGGAGCAAAAGCCTGGCTTTATTCGGCCGGAAATTTGGATGATATCAATTTTTTAAAGGGATATCAGCAGCTTACCTCAACAACAGGCACACTTTCTCAAAACATGCCGGTCCTGCATTTTGGCGTCACGCCGGGAAGTTATGACCTCAAAGTGCGATTTCTCGATGGCACTGAAATATCGCAAACAAATGTGGCGTCCGGGCAGAAAATTGTTATCAATCATGTTGATAATAGTGCGCCAGTTTTATCAAATATTGCTGTGGATAGCAGCTTGACAGATACAGCCGTAATCTCCTGGAATACCAACGAGCTTGCGACAGCACAGGTTGAATTTGGTGCCAGTCAGGCATTGGGGACTTTCTCAGATAAAATCACAGTTTTAGCTGTAAACCACGAAATTTCGATTTCTGGTTTGGTAGAAAATACCGTGTATTATTATCGAGTAATCTCCGAAGATGCTTCCGGCAACAGCACGCAATCGGAAATTCGAAGTTTCACCACAGCGATGCAGGATGCCACGCCGCCGGTAATTTCGAATGTTCAGATCAGTCAAATAACCACGAATTCGGCGCATATTTCCTGGGAGACAGATGAACCTGCCAGTTCACAAGTTGAATATGGCACAAGCACGAATTACGGCGAGTTCAGCCCACTGGATGCTGCATTAAAAACTGTTCATGGAATCACGCTTAACAATCTATTGAGCGCTACTCTCTATCATTTTCGCGCCCTTTCCGCCGACGGGCAAGGGAATAATGCGGCTTCGGATGATTTTACTTTTGTCACCCTCGAAGGCGCCTTGCTTTCTGACGATTTTACCGGCAACAGCCTTGATCTGACGAAATGGAAAAAAGGCCTCAACAGCGGCAACCAGGCCGTCGTTGAAAACGATGCGCTGCACCTGCGTTCGCAGAGCAATACCAGTGGCTGGATTTATACATTCGATAATTATATCGCCGAGAAAATAATCGCCAAAGTAAAAATCATTCAACCGAACGGCGACGGCGTGCTGGGGATTTCGCCAACGGTAAATCCCAATTCTTACAGCGGATTTTATGATCAGCCAAACCGTTACCGCTTTTATGTTTATTTTTCCGGCACTTCCGGTCCTTTCAAACTCTATGTGCAATGGCGAAAAAATGGCCAGATCGGTGGCCTCGACGTGGCTGATGGTGTGACTTTCACCAACAATTTCTTCCTGCGCCTGCGCATGGACGACAGCAGTATTTATTTCGAATATTCGTTTGATGATATCAACTGGATTACTGCTTACAGCGAAATATTCGATTTGCCCGGCTACTCGCTGACTGACGCCTATTTTTATGAATTGTCTGCATATCATACGCCGGTAAAAGGGGAATTGATACTTGATGATTTTTCACTCGCTTCGACGAGTCCCCCTGCTCCGGATACGACCCCGCCGGTGATTTCCGCTGTGCAGGCGAATGCAATTACCACCAATTCAGCACAGATTCAGTGGACGACCGACGAGCCTGCCGATTCGCGGGTGGAATATGGTACTACCACTGCGTTGGGCACATTTACACCGTTGCAAACGGCTTTGGTAAGCAGTCACAATGTTGCACTTTCCGGTTTGACTTCAGAAACGGAATATTTTTATAAAGTCTATTCCAGCGATGCAGCGGGCAATGAAGCTGTTACGGCCGTTCAGTCATTTCTGACTGCAGCCGAACCGCCGCCCGATACGACAGCTCCGGTGATTTCTGCATTACAAGCGAATGCAATTACCACCAATTCAGCACAAATCCAGTGGACGACCGATGAGCCTGCCGACTCGCGGGTGGAATATGGCATAACAGCGGCTTTGGGCGCATTTACACCGGTGCAAACAGCCCTGGTCAACAATCACACTGTGGCACTTTCAGGTTTGACTGCCGAAACAGAATATTTCTATAAAGTCTACTCCACTGATGCAGCGGGCAATGAAGCTGTTTCCGCTGTATTCAGTTTTGTCACAACCGCGGCACCCACGGGCGAGTACAAAAATGTCGCTACATTAGCCGTTGCTACGGCGAGCCACGAAACAGCGGCTTACGGACAGGTTGCGGCAAGCGCCATCGATGGTTTGTTGGTTTCGAGTGGAAATTATACCAACGAGTGGGTAGAAAATGTCAGCCTCGCAGTCGGTGTTTGGCTACAGCTGGATTTTTCTGAACAAGTTAGTATTGATAAAGTTGTGCTTTTCGATCGCAGCTATGCGAGCGAATGGATTCAAAAATTCACATTAGAGTTTAGCGACGGATCGAGCCTGCTTTACCACGGCCCCAACGATGCGTTAAATAATGATGGCTCAGCGACGAGCTATAACTTTTCATCGCGCACGGTGACCTCAGTGAAGTTTATTATTGCCGGTGTGAGTTCGACCAGCGAGGATGTAGGTTTGGGTGAAATTGAAGTTTATGGATTCACTGGCGGTACTCCGGCCGATACGACACCACCGGTGATATCTGCAATTCAAGCCCTAAATATTGATACAAGTTCAGCAACAATTAATTGGATGACAGATGAGGCTGCGGACAGCCGCGTTGAGTATGGTTTAACTTTTGGACTGGGGCAGGGAACGGCTTTAAATCCGGTTTTTGAAACTGCCCATAGCGAGGAATTGACCACTCTTCTGCCAGATACCACCTATCATTACCGCGTAATTTCCCGGGATAACGCGGGCAATGAATCGATTTCCGCTATCGCGACTTTTAAAACATTGGCTCCAATTGCAGCCGATACAACCGCGCCGGTAATTTCCGCAGTTCAAGTGACATCGATCACGACAAATTCAGCGCAAATTCAGTGGACGACAGACGAACCGTCTGATTCAAAAATTGAATACGGCTTAACCACGGCTTTGGGTATATTTACACCTTTGCAAACGGTTTTGATGAACAATCACACTGTGGCGCTTTCAGGCTTGACTGCCGAGTTGGAATATTTTTATAAAGTCTATTCCACAGATGCCGCTGGAAATGAAGCTGTTTCGGATATCTTCAGTTTTATTACCAACCCAATTAACACCAATCCCGGGCCAATTCATTTTACTGATATTTCGAACACAGCAGGCGCTGAAACGCCCTCTGGCCCGCAGGGTTACGGCCACGGTGTTGCTGGCGCAGATTATAATGCTGATGGATTCATCGATATATTTGTCAGCAATTACGACACCTCAAATGCACTGTTGATCAATAACCGGGATGGCACATTTTCGGATGAGGCCGAAACGTGGGGTGTGCTCGGGGAAACGAACTGGTTTGACCGTGGAATTGCCGCTGCGGATTATAACAACGATGGGTTTAATGATTTTTATCTAAATATTGCCGGTGTCAGTAAATTGTTCAGAAACGAGGGAAATTCACACTTTATCGATGCCACGAGTAGCAGCGGAATTTTTGACAACGGTCAAGCTCAAGCGGCAATCTGGGGTGATTTCAACAAGGATGGATTGCTCGATTTGATTTCGCTGAACTATAATGATCCGTTGCGCTTGTTTATTCAAAATAATGACCATTCATTCACCAACCGTACGGCAGATTTTGGATTGAGCAACAGAAACTTTAGTGTGAGTGGAGTTGCGTTCGATGTTGAAGGGGATGGGGATACAGATATCTTTATTTCACGTGGCGAGACATACGGTAATCTGCTTTTTATCAATAATGGCAGCAATTATTTCAATGAGCAGGGGAGTCAAAGGGGCATCGATTTCCCGGAGATGCACGGTCAGGGAGTGACGGTAGCTGATTTCGACAATGACGGTGATCTCGATTTATTCGTTTGCAGCGATATCAATAGCAATAAATTGTTTCGCAATGACGGAAGTGGCAATTTTATGGATTACACAAGTACAGCAGGTCTAACCGATAACAGTCGCTCAACTGGATGCAATTTTGCCGATTTTGACAACGACGGCTGGTTGGATATTTATGTAATAAATTATGGCCAGGCAAACCGAATTTATCAAAATGATGGTGATGGGACTTTTACTTTGCGAAGCAGCACTGGTTCTGAAAGCACCCGCAATGGCTACGGCTCCTGCCTGACCGATTTTGATAAGGATGGCGATATCGATATTTTCATTTCCAATTCCGGTGCAAAAAGCCAACTTTTTGACAATGATGCGGGTAGCTCAAATTGGTTAGAGTTAAATCTGTCAGGGCAGAATAGCAATAAAAATGGTGTTGGTGCAACCCTGGATCTCTATTTTAACAATTTACACCAGCGGCGTGCCATGCTCGCAGGAGAAGGATTTGTTTCTGGAAATATTTTACCGGTTTTCACAGGATTGGGTCCCGTCGATTTTGCGGATAGTGTGGTCGTGAATTGGCCTGCCGGAGGGCAAACACGTCTGGATGCTCCACTTGCCGGACAGCGAATTGAAGTGATCGAAGGCCAGATCCCGATATTCAATAAAAAATATGATAATGACTCAACTGCTCCAGTCATCTCGGCATTGCAGGCGAATGCAATTACCACCAATTCAGCACAGATTCAGTGGACGACTGACGAGCTTGCCGATTCGCGTGTGGAATGGGGCACAACTGCGGCTTTGGGCACATTTACACCTTTGCAGACGGCTTTGGTGAGCAGCCACAATGTTGCACTTTCCGGCCTTGCGGATAGCACGGAATATTTTTACCGGGCGTATTCGAAAGATGCGGCAGGGAACGAAGCAATTTCGGCTGTGCTGAGTTTCACGACATTGGTGGCGGACACAGATCCCCCTGTTTTTACCAATATTCGCGCTGAAAATATCACAGAAAACAGTGCCACAATCCTATGGAATTCCGATGAGCCGGCCACCAGTGGCGTTGATTATGGCATCACAGTGAACTATGATTCTAGTCAGTCATCTGCACAAATGGTCGTAGATCATGCGATTAATTTGACAGATTTAATCGGTGATCAGCTTTATCATTTTCGCGTAAAGGGCGCCGATTCCTCAGGCAACGAAACAATTTCCGGTGACTTTACATTTTCGACACTTGCGGACCAAATTCCCCCGGTTATCAGCAATATTGTGGTTGATGCAATCAGCCCCAATTCAGCCCGAATTAACTGGCAGACGGACGAACCCGCAACTTCGCAGGTGGAATATGGAACCACTTCTGCTTACGGCGATACCAGTGGCTTAAGCTCGGTTCTGGTCACTTCCCACACGGTTGAATTATTAAATTTACAGGCAAATACAGAATACCATTTCATGGTGCATTCGCAGGATGGAAACAACAATTCTACTTCGAGTACCGACCAGGTTTTCAGCACATTGCCGTTGGGCCCGATATCGCTTTTTTCCGACACATTCGACGGTAATTCTTTGGATGCGGCGAAATGGCACAAGGGCACAAACACGAACAATTATTCAGTTGTGAATAACGGCTTTTTGGAGCTGAAATCGAGCAACAGTCAAACGGGTTGGGTGGTTACGCAGCAAAAATTTGTACCGCAAAATACGGAAGTAATCGCAAAAATCATGCAGCCAAACGGCGATGGCGATTTGGCCATTTCTCCTACTTATAGTGCCAATGCTACCACTGGAATTTTCGGTGAGAATAACTGGTATCGTTTTTATACCTATCAGGCTGGTGGCAGCAATTATTTGCTCTACGTTCAGTGGCGCAAAAATGGCGTTGTCAACGGACTTGACGTGACCGGAAATTTAAATATTACCGGTGAAATCTACCTGCGGCTGCGCATGGATCAAACACACATCTTTTTTGATGCCTCATTCGACGGAATTATCTGGACAGAAACGTACAACGAGCCATTTGCATTGCCTGGTTTTACGCTACAGGATGAATTTCATTTTGCCCTCGAAGCCTACAAAACCGATAGCAAAGGCGATTTAATCATTGATGAATTTGAGATTCTGGATGTCAGCACAACAGCCATTCGGGCAATAAATGCGGCGTCAGTTTCAGCGAGCACCGTTCTGGTAAATTGGCAATCGGTTGCAGCGACAGGCGCTGAAATTGAATTTGGTACCACCCCTGAATTCGGTAGTTCGATAAAATTGAAGCCGGATTTGGACAGGTTGCACAATTCGGAATTAACCGGTCTTGCACCACAAACTTTGTATTATTACCGAACAGCTATTCGTGATAAATTTGGGCAAAAATATTTTGGGGAAGTGCGAGAATTTCGAACAGTGCTGCTTGCCGATCAAAAAGATGTTTTGCATCTCGAAGCCGAGGCTATTGCACAAAAATCAGATGGCATGCTTGTCGATGACGGGCAAAGTTGGCAATTCTCCGGCAACGCTGTTTTGCGCGAAAAAATCGATTTCGCAGATGGGGATATTTATTGGCTTAAATTTCGGGCTCGCGGTCGGAGTTTCGATGATGAAAAAACAGGTGTTGGAATTTATTTGAACGAAAAACGTGTCAGCCATTTAGAAATTACCGCAGCGGATTTTACTGAATATGTTGTGAAAATGAATGTCGAAACGGGATTGCAGGATTTGGTAATTAAAGCAGATAGCGATATTCTCACCACTGATAAAATCGATAAAAATGTGACATTGGACTGGATTGAAATTCGATACAACGATTTAGAAATGAATAATGCGGTGACAGAAAACAGCAGCCAAATTCCGCAACGTTTTTTCATTTCGCAGAATTACCCCAATCCGTTCAATCCACAGACATATTTTGATCTGACAATGCCGCGAAACGGTGATGTTTCGGCAATCATTTACAATATTCGCGGGCAGGAAATATTACGCATTTTTACCGGTAAATTGGATGCGGGCCAAATGACGCTGACATGGAGCGGACGAAATAATTTAGGTGTTCCGGCCCCGTCCGGCGTCTATATTTTGCGGATCACGGCTATCATGTCCACGGGAGAAAAACATTCTGCTACACGGCGAATAATGTTGTTAAAATAAACGAAATATTTCAAACGAATCAGAAAAGCCGACAAAATTTTTGCCGGCTTTTTTATTATTGGGGTGGTTGTAAAATGGAACACATGAATTCTTTCGAGATTGTCATTTCAGCTTGAATTCAGTCATAAAACTGGAAATCAAACGGGAATGTTTTTATATTACGCGTCGTTTACTATGCAGGGATGAAATAAATCTCTTCAAAACAGCTTCGTCTTCGGTATTTTTTATACTTGGCTGAATACGAATTAGAGTTGAATAACACAGGAATTGTACTCGCGTGAATTTTAAAATTCAATTGAATAAAATAAAAATACACCTGATATTTGTTTTGATCTTCTTGCCCCTCTGCTTTACTTTTTTCTTGGTTCCAAAATCTGCAAATTCCCAACTGAACTCTTCACCTGGAATTTCAGATGTTTATGTCAATGGCTTATCACTGTCTACGGCTTCAATTCACTGGCGGACCGATCTGCCGGTAATCTCACATTTTGCTTTTGGTTTGACTGCTGCGTATTCCGATACGTTTGTCGTCAATTCACAACCCGATACGCTTTTTCATGTTGATCTCGACAGCTTGCAGGAATTAACCAGTTACCATTTTCAGATCATTCTCGAAGATTCACTCGGGCAGCTCATATCCGACATCGATCGCCAGTTTTCCACGCCGAATACTGATCTTCTTAGCTTCAAAAATATCACCGATGATGCCGGCACCGGCGGGCCGTGGCAATACAATAAAACCGGTGGCCATGCCGCTTCTTTCACTGATGTCACCGGCGATAGTTTACCGGATTTGTATATCACGATGGCATTTCTCGAGCCTGTTGCCGACCTGTTTTTTCGCAATAATGATGGCAAATTATTTAGCGAGGAAGCAGCAGCGCGCGGTATTGATGATTTTGACGGCGGATCCCACGGTGCGCTGTTTTTTGATGTCGATAACGACGGCGATTACGATTTATTAAACGGCACTACAGATCCCTCGGATTCGATGAGCGGGCGCAATAATCTTTACCTGAATGATGGCAATGGATTCTTCACCGATGTATCGGATTCGGTGAATTTACCGGATGTTTTTTGGGAAACCAGGGGGCTGACAGCGCTGGATTATGACCGCGATGGCGATTTGGATTTGGTGACTGTTACCGGTTATCTTGGTGATGAAGATCCGGCATCTGACCGCAATGAGTTTTATCATAATAACTTGATGGAAACAGGCATTTTGCAGTTCGCAACCATCGATACCAGCCTGCTTAATATCGCACGAATCGGGCAGGGGATCACCGATACCGATTGGGACGGCGATGGAGACATCGATCTCATCGCGGCGAACCGCACCGGGGAAGTCCATTTTTTCCGGAATAATAGCGGCATTTTTTCCGAAGTTCCGATTCAAAATCTCGGACTTTCTGCTGCTGACAGCGCGAAGGATGGCATTTCCACGGCCGATATTGACAACGATGGCGATCTCGATCTTTTGCTCGCCGGTGATAATTATGGATTCCTTTACAAGCGCAGCAGCATCGGAACGTATGCTTTCACACAAGCTTTTTCCGGAACCGACGGTTATATGGGCAGCTTTGCCGATTTGGATAATGATACCGATCTCGATCTTGTTTTTGCTGGTGATAGCCTGTGTTATTTGAATGACGGCAGCGGACATTTTGTCCCCGGCCCCCTTGTGCCGATCGCTGTAATTGAAGATCCGCGCTCGATCGGTTTTGCTGATATCGATCTCGATGGCGACCTTGATTTTGCCTATGCCTGTAAAAGATCTAAAAATCAGTTATTTCGCAATAATCTTAATTCCGGCAATTGGCTTCGACTTCATTTGCGCTCGCAATTTGGCCAGGCAGGCGCAAAAGGGGCGAGTGTGCGCGTATATACAACCGGAATCGAGAAAAAATTGATCGGATTTCAGGAAGCCCTGAGCGTGCGTGGTTATCTCGGGCAAAACGAACCCGTTCTTCATTTTGGGCTGGCAACGCACGAGTTTGTCGATGTTGAAGTCACATTCGTTGATGGCTCAAAAGCCATGCGAACTAATGTACCGGCGAATCAGCCTTTGTCCATTTCCGGCCCAGATGCTGACACAGCTGAACCCTTTGTTTATAATATTCATTACACCGATATCACCCAGACAAGTATAACGGTGAATTTTTACACCAATGAACCTACATTTATTCAGATAAATTACGATACAACCGAAGCGTTGACAAATCAGTTGGAGAGCAATCTTCCAGCTCGCATGCACACTTTTCTGTTGCAGAATCTGCAATCCGGTTATGAATATTTATTGCGTGTGCGCGCGCGCGATAGTGTTGGAAACCTTGCAATTAAATACAGTGCATTCAAAACAGCCGGGCCAATCCCGCAATTTGGAATTTTTGAAGAAACTTTCGTGGTGAAATCCAGTGGGAATTCCTTTTATCTTTCCAAACCTGAAATTGATATTGAGTTCACCGGAGTCGCTGGGGCTGCCTTGAATATTGTGCAAACTATCCCCGCTTTCTGGGATGGCGACAGCACATTCCGAGTTCGGTTTTCGCCAAATTTAAGCGGAACCTGGCGATGGCGTGTGCTGTCGAATGACACCTCCTTTACGGGGAAAAACGGAGAATTTGTCTGTGCTTCAAAATTACCTGCAGGCCATAGCAGTCGCAATGGATTTGTCCGGGTGAGCCAGAAAAATCCATATATTTTTGAGCATGAAAATGGCGTCGCGTATTTCTTGCTCGGCGATACACAATGGTCTTTTTCAACCGATGCGTTATCGGATTTTGACTTTAATCGGTACGTCGATGTGCGCTCGCAACAGGGCTTTAATTATGTCCATGGCGTGGCCTATCAGATTTTTCCGCAGGGCAATGACAAAAACCGGGGTGGGCAGGCCTTTTTTCAAAATAATCCGGATAGTTTGAATCCGGCTTTCTGGCAGGAATTTGATGCTCGCATCGAATATCTAAATGAAAAAGGGATCGTCGCCGGGTTCATGTTTGCCTGGGGCGATGGCGGCTGGCAGATTTTTCAAACACAAGAACAAGCCGTGCGTTTCACCGAATATCTGGTTCAACGCTACGCCGCCTACAATGTCTTTTGGATTGTCGCTGGCGAATACGAAGAAGCCGTTGTGATCGGTGGTTATGAAAATATCGCCAACGCGATTTCAGCGGCCGATCCGTATGGCCATCCCCTAACAACGCACACGGTGCATTCCAGCGCAGACGAAGCGGATATTTTGGCCTGGCAGTCGTTCATTTACCAGCAAACCACAGATCCCGGACTTATTGCAACAGATCGTGTGCATATGAAACCTGTGGTAAATAGTGAGTTTGGCTACGAGGGCTATCAATCGGCTGATTCGGTGCGCCTCGATGCGTGGCAAATTGTGATGCGCGGCGGATTTCCAGTGTACGGCAATTTCGAAACCTACCATTATTTTGCGCAAATGACCGATGCCAATTTGTACTCGGACGGTGCTTTGTATATGCAATATCTCGGTGAGTTTTTCACCCGAGCAGCCGAGAATTTCGTCAATTGGGGAGAAATAAGCCGGTTTGATTCGCTGCAATCGGGTGTTTACCGGGCAACAATCTCCAGTGAAAAATCCATATATTATTTTGAAAATACAGAATCTATCGATTTACCACTGCCGGATTTGGGTGAATTCTGGCTGCACCAGCACTGGTTCAATACACGGTCGGGTGAGTGGTTCGTGCCGGATTCGGTTATCGTGACGAATTTGCAGAATATCGTACCACCGGATAGTGCCTATGCGGTATTTTTTCGCTTTGCCGAGGTTTTACCAAATGCAGTTGCGGCGGAAGAAATAAATCCCACTAAATTTTCCATAACACAAAATTATCCAAATCCATTCAATATTGCGACCCGGGTAAAAATTGGAATACCGTCTGTTGGTAATTTGCACGTTGAGTTATTTGATACGCGTGGCCGACAGGTCAAATCCCTGTTCTCTGGTCGAGTTCAGCCCGGTTCGCGGCAAATCGGCTGGGATGGAACGAATCGCTGGGGCATCTATGCGGCGAATGGTGTCTATATTTTACGTGCAAAAATGGACAGCATCACAGGTAAAAGCCGTACGCTTTCGAAGCGAATTCTACTGCTGAAGTAGGTGATGCAACCCGCTGATGAGCAGGATCGAATGCCTGCTCCGGTGGCGACCTCAATTCTCCACTAAAACCAGAAATTACATTAATAGTCCCATCCCGGGATGAAATAAATCTATTCCTCAAAATGTATATTATTCCGTTGTGCAGAATTCAATCTAATCTGTCACAAGTCGACCTTTTCTCGTCATTCCGTCATGCTTTTAGACGGAATCCATCGTTTTACAGTCTAATCCCATCTGGATTCCCGCTAAAATCGTGCGGAGCCGCAGGCCGGCGCCAGCAAAATTAGGAATAAATAGAAAAATTTTCTATTCTGCACAACGCGTTATATTAAGATAGAAGTTATTCAGAATAATCTTTTTGATTAGAACCTTAGCTCCGTTGATTAAACTTTAAGGCTCTTATTATTAACGTTTTATGCATTTTCTTTTTGCTTCGCCGGCCGTTGGCTTTGCTTGATCAAAAAAGAAACAAAAAAATCAAGGCTGACGAAAAATTGGCTAAACTTTTTGAGAATTTCCTAAATCATTTTAAATTCGCTGTGCTCAAACAAAAAATGATTCTTAACGGAAATTCTCAAAAAGTTCTTAACGCCATTTTTCGAAGGCCGTTTAAGAAAAAGGCCACAGAGCTCAAGGATTAATCAATAATCTTTTTACATCTCCGTTTTAATCTCAATTAATTTCTTCATTTTAGCCCCAATCTGACCGATAGTTTGATTGACCGATCCATTTCAGTGACTTGACTCTTATATAATTTTCACAAATTGAAAATAGAAGTAAAAAATATCAGTTATAATTTAACCATTATCGTCAATTTGGTCGATTATTCAATAAATGTAGTTTTTTCCGGGACGCCGGGTTTGGGTTGGCTCGAAAAACTGAATGGGAAAATCTAATTTTATCGAATGACGAATGCACCTGTGAAATGAAGCTGTAAATCAAGCTATTGGAATAACTGTGAGAAAATTTAGAAACACTATTTATCTGTGCTTGAGGGGTAACATGATATGAATAAATACCGCATCTTAATTGTCGATGACAATGAGGAAATCCATAACGATTTTAAAGCCATTCTCATGAAACCTTCTTCGGCGCACACCGATGAAAAGACGCGTGAGTTGGAAAATGAACTCTTCGGTCCGGACGAAACTGTCGTTGTAAAATCGGATACGGATGATATCGAATACCAAATCGACGACGCTTTTCAAGGTAAAGAAGCAGTCCGTTTAATGGAAAAAGCAGCGGAAGAGGGTAATCCCTATTCGCTGGTTTTTATGGATGTGCGCATGCCTCCAGGGATCGACGGCATTCAAACATCGCAAATTATTTGGCAAAAATTTCCCTTTACTGAAATAGTGATTTGCACAGCTTTTTCCGATTATTCCTGGGATGAAATCGTCAATTGTTTTGGCAAAACAGACAAACTCCTTTTCATCAAAAAACCATTTGATACGACTTCGATTAAACAAACGGCATTGACATTAACCACCAAGTGGCATTTACAGCAGGAATCCTCGCACCATATTGAAAATCTTGAAGATGAGGTGGCTGAGCGCACGAAACAATTAAATGACATGGTTGAGGAGCTCAAAAAACAGAAAGAACGCGCGGAACAGGCGACGAAGGCCAAGGGGCAGTTTTTGGCCAATATGAGCCATGAAATTAGAACGCCGCTGAATGGAATCATGGGTATGACGGACCTGTTGCTCGAAACCGAGCTCGACGATGAACAGCTTGAATATGCGGAGACGATTAAAACGTCTTCAAATTCTTTTGTCACAATAATTAATGACATTCTCGATTTTTCCAAAATCGAAGCCGGGAAATTAGAAATAGAAAATATCCGCTTTGAGATTCGTAACATGGTTGAAGGCATGGGCGAAATGTTAAAACTGGCTGCGGCGGATAAAAACCTCGAATTTGCCACCTTAATTCAGGGAAATGTGCCCCGGTTTGTAAAGGGTGATCCGGGCCGTCTGAAGCAAATTTTAATCAATCTCACCAATAACGCCATTAAATTTACCCAATCCGGGGAGATCGTCGTTGAAGTCTCTGTGCAGGATGGAATGCTCCTTTTTTCAGTTTCCGATACCGGCATAGGCATATCTGATGCGAAAATCCAGAAGCTGTTCAAACCTTTTTCGCAGGCGGATACCTCGACCACAAGAAAGTTTGGTGGCACTGGTCTTGGGTTGTCAATTTCTAAACACCTGGCAGAATTAATGGGCGGTGAAATCGGCGTTAAGAGCTCGCTCGATCACGGCTCGACGTTCTGGTTTACCACACCACTTACTCCAGATACAGAGAGTAGAGTCGAAACAGTCCCCCATATTCCCGATATTAGTGGAACGCGTGTGCTGGTTGCCAGTGATTTGCATGTAAGCCGCAGAATTTTATCGATTTATCTCGAATCGTGGAATTGCCATACCACGATTACGGACTCAATTGAAAGCGCAATCGAGGAAGTGCGTGCTGGAAATTATCAAATAGTTTTAGTCAATTTCGAGGATGTTGAAAATGCACTTGTTCTCGCAGAAAAGATAAATGCAGTCTCCAATGGCCCAAAAATTTCGCTGATATTTTATACTAATAATGGCCAACCCAACGAACCGCGAAAACTAAAAAAAGCGGGCTATCATGCTTATCTTTCCAAACCGGTAAAAGAAAAACACCTCATCCACGCCATTGCAAAATCTATCGGAATTGAAGTGAGCCAATCTGCCTCAGATGACTCTGCCTTTATAACCAAGTATGTTATTGATGAAGAGATTGCCAGCAAAATTAATATTTTAATTGCCGAGGATAATCTGGTCAACCAAAAATTGGCGACCAAAATGCTCGAAAAAGCAGGTTTACGTTCAGATGTTGTGGCGAACGGTTACGAGGCGGTTACTGCTTATCAGGAAAATAATTATGATCTGATTTTTATGGACTGCCAGATGCCGGAAATGGATGGTTACGAGGCCACTGCAGCCATCAGGGATTTAGAGTCAAATGATAATAACGATCCGATACCGATCATTGCATTAACGGCGCAAACCCTTAAAGGCGACCGGGAGGCGTGTATCGCAGCCGGAATGCAGGACTATTTGAGCAAGCCGGTTAATAAAGAATCTTTACTGCAAATGGTCGATAAATGGGTTCGTTTTCGAGAGAAGAGTTTGCTATTTCAAACCGATGAATCGAAGGTGCAAATTTCATAATTGCTTCCAAACTACAATTTTTACCCACATAAAGGATTTAGAAATTTAGTGCAAATTTTAGGAGATTGTCATGTGTCGCAAAGAGTTGTTTCTTAGTATTTTATATTCATCTATGATTCTGCTGCCACTTCAATTGGCAGCACAGGAAGAGAGCCTCGATTTTGAAGATTTTTCATTGGAAGCTTTGTTAAATACTGAAATTAGTTCGGCAGCGAAATACAAACAAACCACAAAAGAAGCAGCTGCATCGGTGACGATTATTACCTCCGAAGATATCGAACGCTACGGTTATCAAACGCTCGAAGAGATATTTCAATCTGTGCAAGGCTTTTACGCCAGTTATGACCGCAATTACAGCTATGTTGGCGCTCGCGGATTTGGCAGGCCAACGGACTACAATAATAGGATTCTGCTTTTATTGAATGGTCATTCTATGAATGAAAATTTTTATGGATCTGCCGGAAGTGGAACTGATTTAAGTCTGGATTTTGATACCGTGGAACGCGTTGAAATTGTTCGTGGCCCCGGCTCATCCTTGTATGGTAATAGCGCCATGTTTGCCGTTGTTAATATCATTACCAAAAGCGGAAATGTCATTAACGGGTTGAGGCTCAATGCTGAAGCTGGAAGTTTTGAGCGGTTAAAAGCGGCCATAACTTATGGAAAAGAATTCGAAAATGGAACGGATTTAATGATATCTGCAATTATTGCAGATGTTAAAGGGCAAGATATCTATTATGGTGAATACGATGATCCTTCAACAAATAATGGTATGGCGGAAAGTTTGGATTGGGATAAATATTATACCTTTTTGGCAAGTTTAAAATATAAGGCCTTTACAATTGAGGGTAAATTTAACTCAAGGGAAAAAGGAATTCCAACGGCATCCTACGAAACAATGTTCAACCACCCGAAATCAAATACAATTGATGAATGGGGGCATATCGTTTTAAAATATCAGCACGAGTTTAATGCCAACAATCAAATTTTCCTGAGTACCGCGTACGATAACTATCATTATAAAGGGACTTATCCTTACGAATGGGAAGATGAGACTGGAGAATCTTATGTTTATGATTCTTTTGATGAAAATCATGGAAAATGGCTTAGTAACGAGGTTCAATACATTCATGATTTTAGTTCAGATAATCGATTTACCATTGGAACGGAGTTTTCAAAACACCTGAAGTCCGAATTTCGCTATTGGGATGCGGATGTAACTTATTTTGATGACGATTATCCCTACACCATCTCTTCTTTTTATATCCAGGATGAATATCAAATCACCCCAAAGTCGGCTTTCACTCTAGGTGGGCGGTATGATTGGTATTCAACAGATTGGAGCGCTGTTAGCCCCAGAGCAGCCTATATTTACCATCCCTTTAAGTCGAGCACGCTCAAAGTTTTGTATGGCGAGGCCTTCCGTGCTCCAACATTATATGAAGTCTATTATGAAGATCCAATCAGCGGATTTAAATCAAACCACGATATTCAGCCTGAGAAAATAAGAACGACGGAATTAAACTGGGAACAGCAACTTTCTGAAAATTTTTACAGCGTTTTATCGGTCTACAGAAATAATATTTCCGACCTGATCGATCAGGCTATCGATCCCGGTGATTCTCTCCTGCAATTTCAAAACGTCAGCAAAATCAACTCTACTGGATTTGAAATGGCCTTGCAGATGCGCTATAAAAATGGCTTGTCCGGCTATTTGAGCTACTCCTATCAAATCTCAAAAGATGAAGCAACGGACTTGAAAATCAGCAATTCACCTGCAAATTTGCTGAAAGCAGGCCTGGTTTATCCGCTATTTGATCGCATTTATTTGGCGGCAAGCTTGCTCTATGAGTCGGAGCGTCTTACTGTTTATGACACAAAAACGGATCCGTACTTGTTGGCAAATTTGAATCTTTCGAGTAAAAAACTATTCAATCATTTTAAAGCGGCCTTGCGAATTAATAATTTATTTGATACCGACTATCGCACACCCGGTGGTTTCGAACACCTTATGCCATCGATACGTCAGGACGGAAGAAATTTTAATTTAAAATTCGAGTACATTTATTAATTAGCTTCAGCAACAATGTTCCTGCTTGGTGAATTTTTGCTGCAACCAAACACATTAAAATGAAAACAATGTTGAATAATAGGCATGCGTCGATTCCAATTAAAAATATGGTTTGTCATCTTTTTTTTTATCTCGGCGGGGATTTACCCGCAGCAAGTGGATATCCCGGTAAAAATTCAATATCCACTTGCCTTAAAAATATTGAGTTTTGAACGGGCATTAAAAAAACGCATCGGTAAGAAACTTACAATTGGCATCGCCTACCAGGAAAAATTCCGGGGATCACGAAATATTGCGGAGGAGTTGCAGACGCAAATTGCAAATAATTTCAAAATTAAAATTCACGGCGTTCCAGTTACTTCGGTATTGATAAACCTGGATAAAACGTCCATTGAAAATGCGCTATCCTCCACAGATATTAATATTCTCTACGTTACTCCACTTCGTGTAATTAACATCCAAAATATCCAAAAAATAGCGCGACAAAAAAATATTCTGACGCTTACCGGCGTGAGTGATTATGTTGAGGACGGTATAATGGTAGGAATTGGCCTTAAAGGGGGGAAACCAAATATTATCATCAATTTAAAAGAGGCCAAAACTATTGGCGCAGATTTCAGTTCAAAGCTATTAAAATTTTCAACAATTATCGATATTTAGAAGGATAAACAGGAGATGTTAAGGCCATTGCTTGCAAAATTCATTAATTGGATTTTTACAGTTAAAGCTAAACTGGCGCTGCTGATAAGCGTGCTGATCGGGCTAATTGCGTTATTTATTTATCTATATTTTCCGGCAAATCTCCAAAAGTTTGTGCTACATCAATTTCAGGCAAAGGCGCATAGCATTTCAGCCATGTCCGCTTTTAATCTCAGTTCGGCATTATATTTTGACGACCTTGAGACCATCAATGAAACCTTCGCCAGTGCAAAACAAAACAGAGATTTGGTGTACATTATCGTCGTCGATGACTCTGGAAAAGTAATAGCGTCACACAATCTTAAGGGCGCCCCAAAAGCACGAAATCATGTGACTGAAAACCAGAATCTGCAATCTCTGGAATCCGCCGTGTACAGCACCAAAACACCGATTTTGATAAATAATCAGCAAATAGGTACGCTTTACATGGGCATTTCACTTGAACAAATAATTGCGCATGTCGAGGAAAGTAAGCGAACAATTTTTTTCGTGAGTTTGGCTGTGTTTTTAATCGGAATCCTGGCTGTTTTTGGCATCAGCAATTATATAACAATTCCGATGATCCGAATGGTAAAAACTGTGCAGTTGATTTCTGACGGAGATTTATCGCAGCGTGCACAAGTTACCACGAGAGATGAAGTGGGTTGTTTGGCTGATAATTTTAATAAAATGGTGGAAAACCTGGAAAATACGCAGGGTGAGCTGAAAGAAGCCAATGATCGTTCGGAAAACCGGGCTGAGCAGTTGCAAGAAGAAATGAAGGAAAGGCAGAAAGCGGAACAGGAACGTGAGGCAATGCACAAAGAACTAAATGAGGTCGCACGCCGAGCGGGCATGGCCGATGTGGCGACCAGCGTTTTGCACAATGTTGGCAATGTGCTGAATACGGTAAACACCTCCATTTCTGTGATTGGGGAAACACTGGAACGGTCAAAAATAACCGGATTTTTTAAGGCCACGGATTTGCTCAAAGAAAATATTGGTGACATAGAAGGATTTATTCTGCGCAATCCAAAAGGAAAAAAACTGCTGGAATATTATTTGAAATTGGAAGAAAGCTTGCAAAATGAGCAAGTCATTTTAAATAAAAATATTGAGAAATTGGAAGGCAAAGTCAGCCTCATAAATGACGTTATCACAGCGCAGCAGACCTATTCAAATGAAGGCCTTTATTCGGAAAAATTGGCGCTCTCGGAAGTGATCGATAACGCGATGAAAATTCAGAAAAATTCAATGCTGCAACATAAAATCAACCTGCATAAATTTTATAAAACAACCCCGGAAATCAAGGTACAAAAAATTAAACTTGTCCATATTTTAATGAACCTTTATAAAAATTCAAAAGAAGCCATGTTCGAGACAGATCCCATTAAAAGATTATTCCGGATCGAGGTGGATAATGACGTCCAATATGCCTGGATTCGCATTTCCGATTCTGGCCCAGGAATCAGTGAAGAGAACCTGGGCAAGATATTTTCCTACGGATTTACTACAAAGGAAAATGGTCATGGGTTTGGACTGCATAGCTGTGCAAATTATATGACTGAAATGGGTGGTAAAATGTGGGCTGAGCCTAACAGGGATGGCGCCGGAGCCACGTTTGTCCTGCAATTTCCGATGTAAGCAGGAATTGCATTTTCTGCCGGTTCGCATAATCTGATACGATAAACCGTTGCAATGATTGCTGTAGCGATTGCTTGGTTTGCATCGTGTTTTATTATAAATCTGAAAATTCACAAATGGGGTGCTTTTTTCATTTTCTCCAGTGAAGGATATTTATCACAACTAAAAAGTTGATTGTCTCATCGCTGAATCCTGCCTGCACATCCTTTCTCGCGGAATAAAAGTAAATAGAATTTCACTTTAAAATCAATAAAACTTCAAAAAATAAACGCACTGTTTAAGAAACGGTATGAATTATCCAACAGCTTGGAATGAAATATTATTCAGGCAACAACTCTCACAAAGCCACGAAGTCCACAGAGTTTTATTTTTAATATCTTTAAGTCATTCTCTGCGGCTCTGCAAGAGAATTATATCAGGCTATAAATCAACTTATTATTTAAACAGAGCCAAAATAAACAAAAAGAAAGAGGTGCACTTTCATTATGCATAGAACCGGTAATATTTAAAAAAGAAGCCCTTTCGATTTTTGTCGGTCATGGTGACAGATGGAATGCAATAATTTCATTTACACGCGTCATGATGTCTTGCTGCGAAAAACTGCTGTGCAGATGAATTTTGTGTGTATTTTTATAAATAACTGTTTTTATGTATTTTAGGATTTTGTTTTTATTTTGGCACAGTGCTTGTGTTATTGAAGGCAAATTTTAAAACAATTTACTTTTTTAAAAATAGGAGTTATAAAATGACACTCGTAAAATGGCAACCACGAACCGTTTCCAATTTTGAAACCGGATTTGATCGCTTGATGAATGACGTTTTTACTAACTTTAACCGTTTACCAGGCAGCTTTGGCGAAAACTGGACACCAAATGTTGATATCTCAGAAACTGAAAATGAATTCGCCGTGGCAATTGAATTACCTGGCATCGAAAAAGACAATCTCAGCATCAATGTAAAAGAGGGCGTTTTGACGATTAAAGGGGTGAAAAAATCAGAAGAAAAAACCGAAGGTGTAAATTATTTACGCATGGAACGCAATTACGGTGAATTTGAACGGCAGTTCAATTTGAGCAAAAATATCATATCCGATAAAATCACCGCTGAATTTAAAAATGGTGTTTTGGATATCAAGCTGCCGAAGGCTGAAGAAGCCAAACCAAAAGAAATCGAAGTAAAAATTAAGTAAATTTCATCCTGAAATTTATGCAAAGCGAAGGAAAATTATTCCTTCGCTTTTTTTTTGCTTTCGCCGATTCTTGAAAGAATAATTTTGCATTTTTACTCATTTTATTGTACCTATATTGGGTTGAATTGGCAGGACAAGTCAACGGCATCCAATACATCCACGATTATTTTCAGTGGATGTTAAAATTAGGGAACAAATCGCATGGCTGTGCTGTCCTGTTAATATAATTTTATCCAGCAATTTGCACTCTCAGAAATCAGGTGAAATGTTTAAAATATTAAAATATCTTTTCGCGTTCTTGTTTCTCATAGCCATATTTTATACCATAGCGCTTCTGATTTGGGGAATCGAGAAAGACCCCCTCGTTGTCAATCAACAGGATTTAACAACCGTCGAGGCCGGCAAAATCAAACGGCTCGCGACTAATATTGATCCCCGAAAAATGAAAAAAGATGAGGTGAAATCTATCGATCTCACCGAATCGGAGTTAAATTCGATCCTCGCCTACGCTGCCAGTCGTGTTTTCTGGGATATTGCTGCCAAAGTGGATATAAATCCCGGGCATTTTGACATCGACGCTTCTCTAAAATTACCTGATGAGTTCACTGGCAACTATCTCAATGTTGAACTGGATTTTGCCGGTCGCAATGTTGAGAACTTGGATGTCGTCGGGATGCGGCTCGGTTCGGTTCCGCTGCCAGCATTTTTGTTCAAACCAACGATGACGCTGCTGCATCCCCTTTTACAACGCAGTATGAATTATCAAATTTTGCTGGATGTAATCAAAAGTATGCGCGAGGTGGAATTTAGTGAAGAAAAAGTGCGTATTGTCTATCAACATGATCCGGAAAATCTTCTACGAACCCGTAGGCAAGTGAGCGGAATGCTGCTTTCCGATGATGAAATCGAACGGTTGCGGGCCTACAATGAACATCTGATGGCATTTTCCCAATCGCGAAAAAAAACCGGCGCGGGCATTCCAGTTTATGAATTCATGCAAAATCTGTTCGCCCTCGCTGAAGATCGTACACAATCATCGCGCAAAGCCGTGGAGGAAAACCGGGCCGTGCTCATCGTGCTGGCGGCTTACAGCCACGGCTCATCCCTGGAAAAATGGATTGGCACCGGACCGGAAAAGGAGCGAATTTCACGCCATCGTCTGATGTTGCGCGACCGTGGCGACCTTGCAAAACATTTCCTGGTTTCCGCCGGAATTACAGCTGCGGCTGGATCTGATTTGGCCAATTTTGCAGGTGTCTTTAAAGAGATGAATGATTCACGCGGTGGCTCAGGATTTAGTTTCCCGGATTTAACTGCCGACCGTGCCGGAGTCATTTTTACAGAAATGGCAATGAACCCGAATTCGGCAGAAAAACTCCAGGAGCGCATGGGCCGTTGCCGTAGTGAGGAAGATTTCATGCCCGCAATTGACCGCTTACCGGAAGGATTGCAGGAGGTCGATTTCAATCGAATTTATGAAAAAGAAAATAGCCGGGAATACAAACGTGTAACCAACGAGATAGACCGGCGAATAAAAGCGTGCCAGATATACCAATAGCATCATATTCGCCAGATTATTAGTTGATTTTTGAATCGGACAGGCGGATACCCATCCTCAGATTTTGTGACTTGCTGAACTTGAACAAGACTTAAACCGCGGACCGCGCTTTTGTGTCTGCCGGATTTTCAGGCATTTCAATCTCTTCTCTTCATTTTACAAATCTGTGTCAAATCTAACCGAAATTTACTGCTCAAAGTGTAAAAAATTGTCATTCAAAATACCTTAGTGAGTTTTCGATTGTTTTTTTGAAATAAGATCGCCTTTATAAATAATGTTTTCGGAATCGATTGAATAATCTCCGGGTGTGCTTTTGCACACCCCGCGTCATGCCGTCAATTCAAAGATTTTAGCACAATATAAAAGAAGCGAAAGGGATGATATGGGCTCAAAAAGAAAATTGAAAATGGGGCTAACCGGCGGTGGGCCCGGGGCGTTTATTGGCGCGGTACATCGAAAAGCAGCCTGGCTCGATGGACAGATTGAAATTGTCGCGGGCGCCTTTGATATCGATCCCAAAAAATCTCGACAGACGGGTGCAGAACTGGTATTGGATCCGAGTCGTGTTTACGATAACTATAATAAAATGATCGAAGGCGAATTAGCGCTTCCAGCCGGTGAACGCTGTGATTTTGTTTCCATAACCACCCCCAACAACTGGCATTTCCCCATGGCACGTGATTTTTTGAAAGCCGGTTTTCACGTCATGTGCGAAAAACCGATGACAATGTCTGTGGCCGAGGCTGAAGAACTTAAAAAAATCGTCCATGCCACGGGCAAAATTTTTGGATTGATGCATACCTATACCGGCTACCCGATGGTTAAACTGGGCCGCGATTTAATCAAATCGGGTGACCTCGGCAAGGTGCGAAAAGTTGTCGTTCAATACAGTCAGGACTGGCTCTCCACCGCGCTGGAAAAAGAAGGCCAGCAGCAGGCGGTTTGGCGCAGCGATCCGAAACAATCCGGTGGCGGTGGTGCTCTCGGCGATATCGGTACCCATGCTGCAAACCTCGTTGAATACATGACCGGACTGGAAATTACCCACATTTGCGCTGATCTCAACACCTTTGTCAAAGGGCGAATTCTTGACGATGACGCCAATTGCCTTCTCAAGTTGCAAAACGACGCAAAAGGCGTTCTGCATGTCAGTCAAATCGCTGTTGGCGAAGAAAACCATTTGGCCATTTGGATTTATGGCGAGAAAAAGAGCGTGCACTGGAATCAGGAAAATCCAAATTATTTGCACGTCGGGGTACTCGGCGGCAGTGAGGAAATCTGGAAGCGCGGCAATGGCTACGTTGCCGATAAAAGTGAGGCGGCAGCCCGGGCAACGCGGATTCCATCCGGTCACCCGGAAGGATTTTTTGAAGCGTTTGCCAATCATTATTGCAATTTTGCCGATACGATTCGGGCTCAAATGGCTGGCGAGACTCCGTCAGATTTAATTCTGGATTTCCCCCAAGTAGAGGCTGGGCTGCGCGGCATGTGCTTTATCGAAAAAGTGATTGAAAATGACCGCGGCAGTGAAAAATGGACTGCTTTAATTTTATAACCTGAATTATTCATAAATTTTTTATAAAACATGCTTAACATATTTATAATTATACTGTTGAATGTAGGTTGATGAAAAAATAAAGTTTTTTCAAAAAAGCACCTCACGCAGAGTTCTGTTTTTTATATCTTTAAATCTTTTCTTTGCGGGCTTTGCGACTCTGCGTGAGAATTATTCAGGATAGCACGGAATAAGAGTTTCTCGTCGGACATGCTTTTGGGCACAGGAACGGATAGCATCCCGGGTGGGGTGCTATCTTTTTTTAACAAAACAGGAAAAAGCTCACGATCCAATTGATTTGAAATTTAACTTTCAATATTAATTAAAATTTAAAGGGAAAATAAAATGGCCAGACCTGTAACACTTTGCACCGGACAATGGGCTGATCTCCCGGTAAAAGTTTTAGCTGAAAAAGCAGCCGCATGGGGCTACGATGGGCTCGAATTGGCATGTTGGGGCGATCATTTCGATGTCGACCGGGGTGCTACTGATCTCGATTATTGCAAGCGACACAAAGAAATTCTCACTAAAAATGGATTGCAAGTATTTGCCATCAGTCACCACCTTGCAGGACAATTGGTGTGCGATCTTAACAACGATAGCCGCAGCGATGCGTTTGCCCCGGCAGATTGCGCCGGCAATGCCGAGAAAAAACGAGCCTGGGCGGTGGAGACGATGAAAAATTCAGCCCGGGCTGCCAAGAACATGGGACTTTCCGTTGTCAACGGATTTACCGGTTCATCCATTTGGCATTTGATTTACAGCTTCCCGCCAGTCGCGGAATCGACGATCGAAGAAGGATTTCAGTATTTTGCCGATATGTGGAATCCAATTCTGGATGTCTTCGATGAATGCGGTGTCAAATTTGCTCTTGAAGTACATCCCACCGAAATCGCTTTTGATATTGTAACCACAAAACGCGCCATTGAAGCTATTGGTGGACGCAAAGCGTTCGGTTTTAATTTTGATCCCAGTCATTTGGTTTGGCAGATGATCGATCCCGTCTTTTTTCTCAACGAATTCAAAGACCGTATTTACCATGTTCACATGAAAGATGCCGCTCTCCAGCTCGACGGATACAACGGAATTTTATCCAGCCATCTCAATTTCGGGCATGCGCAACGCGGCTGGGATTTTCGCAGCCTGGGCCACGGCGATGTGGATTTCGAAGAAATTATCCGCACGCTCAACCACATCGGCTATCAGGGTCCGCTTTCTGTCGAATGGGAAGACAGCGGCATGGAGCGCGAATTTGGCGCCGAAGAAGCCTGCGAATTTGTTAAAAACATCAATTTTTCACCTTCAAATATTGCTTTTGATGCAGCGTTTGATGAATAAGCAGACTGCAGTAATATTTTTATTTGAGAAATATTAAACAAGGCCATGTTTCAATTCTGACAGGGTTTTAATCCCTGTCGAGACTGTCGAAAATCCAGAAAATTTGGACCCTGAGCTTGTCGAAGGGCCCAAATTTGGGGGTAACGCCGGGCGCTTCGGCAAGCTCAGCGACCGGTTCTCACACTTTTTCGACAGTCTCGTCAGAGTTAGCATTTTCGATGCGTCGCACCATTGTTCGATTGGAAATAAAATGCACATCCGTTCGGCCAATTTGGAAGACCTGCCTTTCATCGAAAAAATGCTTTTCGAAGCTTTTTTCTGGCAGCCTGAAATGAAACGACCCGTCAAAAGAGAATTTTTCGCACAACCGGAAATTGCCAAATTACTTGGCAATTGGGGCAGGGCAGGTGATCGGGCCGTCATCGCAGAAGAAGATGGTGTACCTGTTGGCGCAGGCTGGTTTCGTTTCGGCACTGACGAAGATCATTCCTGGGGTTATGTCGACGAGGAAACACCGGAACTGGGAATAGGTGTTGTTGCAGAATTCAGGTCGAAAGGAGTCGGGCGACAAATTCTAAAAACTCTGTGGAACGTCGCGAAAAAGGATGGCTGTAAAGCCATCAGTTTAAGCGTTGCCCCGGAAAATTTTGCTTTAAAATTATATGAATCGGAAGGATTTGTGAAAGTCGGAGAATCAGGAACATCGTGGACAATGGTTTTGAAAATTGAAAAAGAGTAGCTGCTATAATCCATAGTTGTATTCCAGTAAATCGACCGTAAGTTACATTTTCCTGAAGTTCAAATAAATCGTGATTAAACGTTTCGTACAGAGTTCATTTTATAGCTTTTTCGCTATCAAAATTCGCTTTGATGTAGTTTCTTGACAATAAATATCGTCAATAGGAATATAAATAAGGAAGGACTCTCTTTTTTTTGGATGAATACAAATGTAAAAACTTTAACGATTTTTTAAAGAAATCATCTGATTACTGTCATGGATCAAAATTTGTTATTTTTCGTGGACAACCTTGTTCTAAATTTCAACTATTGCCAACCCTCGCGCGAATGCGTAGAGATTTGAATTTTTCAGTGGGCTTGCGAAAATTGGAACTCAAGTTGTTCAGTGAGTTTCATCGATTATGTCATATGCATATTGATGGAATACCTTCTCCTCAGCAAAACCAATTAGAAGAACTGACGATTGCAAGACATTATGGACTCCCAACCAGATTACTTGACTGGTCATCAAATCCATTAGCTGCATTGTGGTTTGCATGCTCTTCAGAAAATGGAGATGTATCCAATCAATCTGATCCGGTTGTATGGTTGCACCATTTGAAAAAAGATTTTGAAGAGGATGTTGTAAAGGAAACAACATGGAAAAAACCATTCGATGTTGATAAAACTATAATCTTTAAACCAAAACATATAACACCGCGAATTGCTGCTCAAGCTGGTTGGTTTTCACTGCATAAAATGAATGAGAAAGGTTACATAGTTGCATTGGATGATGATGAAGGCTATGCGGATTCCTTGATGAAAATAATTATTCCACATACTGAAGTTTCAAAGATTTTGAAAGAGTTGAATATTTTACATGTTAATTCTTCTACTCTTCTCCCAGATATTGAGGGTGTGATAAAGCATATTCCGTGGAATGTTCTAAATAACTTTCACCTTCAGTAAATTTCTTAACGAGCCAGCTGAAATAGAAATTTTATGCCTATATATTTTACTGAATTTGAAAAATTCGCATTAAAACTTTAGGAGTCAGAGGGATTTGTAAATGGCAGTGAATCGGGCACGCAAGCCGGGATGACTTGTTTAATGTTCTATCTGGGCTTGCATCGAACTCACGATAAATTAAATAAGTGTTTTTATAAATGGTTGTGTTCTATTAATAAATGAATATTTGTAGTAGAGAAAAAAACTATGAAAAAAAACAAAATCAGCCGCCGTCAATTTCTCAAAAAATCAGCCGGAATTTCCCTCGGAGCCCTGGTGGCCCCAACGATTGTACCCTCCCACGTTTTTGGAAAGCCAGGCGTTGTTGCTCCAAATGATAAAATCACAATCGGCTGCATCGGTGTTGGCGGAATGGGAACCGGAAATATGCGCTCTTTTCTTGAGTTGCCCGACGCGCAGGTTGTGGCCGTCTGCGATGTCGACCGGAACCATGCCGAAAATGCGCAAAATCTGGTCAACACGAAATACGGTTCGATGGATTGTGCCATCTATAAAGATTTTCGCGATGTCATCTCCCGCAAAGATATTGATGCCGTGATGATCGCAACGCCGGATCACTTGCACGCAATTATTGCCGTGGCAGCCGCCCGGGCAGGCAAAGATATTTATTGCGAAAAACCGCTCGCCTACACAATCAGCGAAGGCCGTGCAGTGGTGGATGCGGTGCACAGATACGATGTTGTCTGGCAAACAGGCAGTTGGCAACGCTCGCAACAGCATTTTCGTTACGCCTGTGAGCTGGTGCGCAGTGGCAAAATCGGTGAAGTTAACAAAGTGCATGTTGGTTTGCCCTACGGTAACGGCATTCGCCAGGGTTCGACGCAACCGGCGCCGGTTCCGGAACATTTTGATTATAATATGTGGCTTGGCCCGGCTCCTTTTGTGCCGTACAATCCGACCCGCTGCCACTGGAATTTCCGCTGGATCAGTGATTATTCCGGCGGCCAGCTCACCGATTGGGCCGGACACCATATCGACATTGCCCATTGGGGCATGAACACTGAGCACAGCGCCGCAGTAGAAATCGAAGGCCGCGCTGTTTATCCGCCTGCCAGCGATGGCCAATTCGATACCCCCAACAGCTATTATTTTGAGGCCAAATACGCCGAGGGTTTTACGATGATTGTCGCTGACTCGCGGCAGCAGGAAAAAGGCATGGGTGTGCATTTTATGGGCAGCGATGGCTGGATTCACGTTGGACGGGGCACACTCACGGCAAGCAGTAAATCGCTGCTGAAAACACGCTTATCCGCCAACGATACGCGGCTGTACATCAGTAATGACCACCGGCAAAACTTTCTCGATTGTGTTCGTTCCCGGGAAAAAACAATCACTCCGGTGAATGTAGCGCACCATTCGATAATGACCGGTCATCTCGGTGTTATTGCGATGAAATTAGGTAGGAAATTACGATTTGACGTCAAAAAAGAACGCTTCGTCAATGATGCCGACGCCAATCGTATGTTGATTCGGCCGATGCGCAGTCCGTGGCATGTTTCGATTTGAGAGTAGTAGATTTAACCGGATTTGACATGCGATCGGATCGATTGGATTGAACCCGAGTTAAGTGTAAGAAAGAATCATGAGTATATATAATAAAGTAGGTTCTACATATGATTCCGCTCGGAGTAAGATTGGAATCAAGGACATTCTCCATGAAGTAGAAATTTTGGGGAATGAGATAAAAGTACTTGATCTTGGATGTGGAACAGGACATCCCATTGCAAAAGCAGTATCTCCAAACGTCAAAGAATATTGTGGGATTGATAACAGCCAATCCATGTTGGATGCATATTTGAAAAACGTCCAAAATGCTGACTGCAAGTTGCTCGAAATGCCTGATATAAAGCAGATTCCCGGAGAATGGGATTTTATATTCAGTTGGGGCGCAATTTGTCATTTACCAATTGAACAACAAAAAAAGACCATGGCAGCTGTAAGCAAATTATTAAAACCCGGGGGACGGTTCTTGTTTACAAGTGGTAAGGAAATGGACAAGTGTACAGGAACTGTGGGCAAATATACAGTGCATCATTACAGTATGGGTAGATCCGCATATATAGGATTTCTCACAGCCCAGCGCATGGAATTGGTCGATACACGCTTTAGTGAGGGAGATTTCTATGTATATAAATTCAGGAAAAGCACTTAACAAATTTATAAACCGGACTGCATATCGCCTTCTGTAGTTCTTTTCTTCAAGCTCCGTGGCAAGGAGCCGTGTTTATCAACCATCGGTGCAGCGCCGGTTACAATGGTTTTCGATTGTCTCATTCGTTGGATCCATTTTCATGCTTTTTTAAACTTTAATCAAATCTGGATTGAGTTCATCATGAAAAAAAGAATAAACATAGTTACAAATTCTCTTCTCCTTTTCGTTTTCAGCGCCAGCCTTTTTGCACAAATTCCTGCTGAAGACATCGAAAAAATAAAATCCGCTTTTCCCGCAAAAGCCACAGTTCAAAATCAATCCCCGCGAAAAATTCTCGTTTTCACCCGCACCGAGGGGTATCGCCACAAATCCATTCCACACGGCGTGCAGATGGTGAAAATGTTGGGGGAAATCACAGGCGCATTCAGCATCGAACACAGCGAAGATTACCAGGTTTTTGCCAAAGATAATCTGCAAAAATTCGATGCCGTATTTTTCCTCAATCCTACGGGCATTAATTTGGGCGGCCAGAAATTTGGCGAAAATTTGTTGCAATTCGTCAAAGATGGGAAGGGATTTATCGGCATTCATTCGGCGACAGATAATTTCGACAAATGGCCGGAAGCAGCCGAGATGATCGGCGGCCGGTTCGCGGGCCATCCCTGGAACAGCAGCGGCACCTGGGCTGTCAAACTGGATGAGTCCGAACACCCGTTGTGTGCCGCATTTGAGGGAAATGGTTTCAAGATTAACGACGAAATCTACCGGATTGACAAGCCCTTTTCGCGGGAGAAATCGCGTGTTTTGCTTAGCCTGGAAATGGATGATAAAGTCACTGCAGGCGCCAAAGGAATCCGGCACAGTGACATCGATATGCCCATCGCCTGGGTTCGGACTTTTGGCAAAGGCCGTGTTTTTTACAGCAGTTTTGGCCACAATAATCATATTTATTGGAATGAAAAACTGATCCGCCATTTTCTGGCTGGAATTCAATATGCTTTGGGCGATTTACCGGCAGATGATTTTCCCAGCGTCGAGAAATGTCTCGCAACAGTTGCCACATATAAATATGGGCAGGACCGCTCCCATCTCACTGAACTGAATCGTTTTATCCGTGTTTCGGCTGGCGATAAAGCAGCGCTTTTGCGCCTCGAAAAGCAGTTCATCGAATTGCTGAAAAATAAAAATACCCCGCTCGCCGCACAACAATATATCTGCGACCGTTTAAGCATGATGGGAACAAATGCCAGCGTCAAAATATTGGCAAAGCTCCTCCAGGAAAAGGAAGCCAGTGAATTTGCCCGCTTTGCACTCGAACGCATCCCGGGAGAAAAATCTTCAGAAGCATTGCGAAAGTCGGTTAAAAAATTGCACGACGATAGCCAAATCGGTATGATTACCTCACTGGGCATCCGCAGGGATGAAAAAGCAGTTAATTTATTATCAAAATTTGTGTTGGGTAAAGATGAAAAAGTGGCCACGGCTGCCGCGCGAGCCCTTGGTGAAATCGGCTCAAATTTGGCAATCGGTTCTCTGACTAATGCAAAAACGAAAACAAAAAATCCTGTACGCGCCAACATCGTCGATGCCTTGCTCAATGCTGCAGACAGGCAGTTGCAAAATGGCAATAAATCCACGGCTGCTGCCATCTATCGCAGCTTAAATGCTGAAGGTGAAACAAGATCGATCCGCAGCGCCGCAGCACGTGGCAGTATTCTCGCGGCCTCGGGAAATGAGGCAGAATTGCTAATAAAAATTTTGAATGATGATGATCCCTCGCTGCATAAAGCCGCTTTTAGCGCCATCAGAAGTTTGCCGGCACAAACGGATTTACAAGCCGTTGTCGAAGTTTTAAAAAAGAGCCCCGATGCAGTAAAAATTCCCCTGCTCGCTTCCCTTGCGTTTCATAAGCAACCAGCAATTACTGCCGCTGCAATGGGCTACGCAGAGCATGAAAATCCGGCGGTTAAAAAAGCAGCTCTGCTCGCTTTACAAAAAGTTGGTGTCCCCTCCTCAGTAGAATTATTAGCCAATGAAATTTCACTTAACAACAGTTTTTCTGCCGATGCAAAGTCGAGCCTCTATTTGATGCGCGGCGAAGATATTGATCAGGCAGTTTTGGCAGCCATCCCCATGGCGGAAGCGAAAATTAAAGTTGAGCTTCTTAAAAGTGTTGTTGAGCGCGGCATTCGGGAGAGCGGGGCCGTTGTTTTAGCCGCGATGGAAGATGAAAATCCACGGGTTCGTTTGCAGGCAGCACGGGTTTTACAGGTCGTTGGCCAGCCTGAAATTTTGCCACAATTGATCGCACTTTTACAGAAATCAGAAATCCAGTCCGTGCGTTCGGCTCTCGAAAAAACCGTCATTGCTGTGGCCAAACGCTCGCAAAATAGTGAGCAAACCAACGATTTGTTATTGCAGGCTTTGCAATCAGCCGAGAGCACGAATTCAGCCGCTGCTTTGATGAAAACAATCGCTGAATTGGGGCAGGAAAAATCATTGCCTGTTTTGACTGGATATTTGGGCTCCAATAATTCGGATCTGGGCTCGGCAGCCATTCAGGCACTGGGAGTTTGGCCTGACAGCCAACCGGCGTCCTCGCTCTTCAAAATAGCCAACAGCAAAAAGAAAAGCAGCCATCAAATTCTTGCTTTGCGCAGCTACGCTCAACTTAAATCGCGAGAGAATCCGGCGTTGGTGCAAGGATTGGAAACAGATTTCAGTAGAGCGATGAACCTGGCCGCCAATCTGAACGAGCAAAAACGTGTTCTGGCAGCGCTGGCAAATGTTCCTTCAATCGGGGCGCTGAAACTGGCGCAATCTTATACCAACAATTTAGAAATGAAAACCGATGCCGAGTTTGCGATGGTAACAATTTCCGAGCGTGCCTTGGCAGAAAATCCTCCGTTTATTGCTAAAAAACTTACGCACCTCTCTGCGGAAACGGGAAATGAAGCTGTGCGTGAAAAAGCGGCAAAAATATTGAAAACGATCAAAGGCCTCGACCATCATATAATAAAATGGCAGGTAAAAGGCCCGTTTGTCAATGATAAAGTTGATATATTTTTGCACCCGTTCCAACCGGAAACAAGCGCGGCATCCGATTCCGGCTGGCAAACTATTCCGGCTTTAACCGACGACGAAGACCCGTGGCGAATCGATATCCGTGATTTTATCGGCGGAGCAAACCGTGTCGCCTATTTGCGCACAGCGATTGACGTGGCCGAAGGCAAAAAATACCGCCTGGAAATGGGAAGTGACGACGGTGTGCGGGCATGGATTAATGGCGAGCTCGTGCACAGCAATAATATCAAACGTGGCGTCAATCCTGGCAGCGATGTTGTCGAAATCAAACTCGAAAAAGGGCGCAACACCATATTGTTGAAGATAAATCAGGGGGGCGGCGGCTGGGGCGCCTGTACCCGAATTCTAAATTTGGATGGCAGCAAAGTCGATAATTTGAATGTAGTGCCGTGGTAAAAATGAAAAAATTCAGCGCTTCGCTTCGGGTGGAGATTTTATCCAAAACTATCGAGATTTTAGCCTGGATCGAAAAAATATACCGGCAAATTTGTCATTCAAATGGTCTAAAAAAAGATTTGTATTCCGGGATTACATTTTAATCAATTCTGAGGAGGATTGGATGGATAAAAAAGAAAGAAATATTTCCCGACGTCATTTCATTGCTGCTTCCGCAGCTTCAGCCACCGCCCTTAGTTTGGGGGCGAAATTTCCCTCAATTTCTGCCTCGCCAATTCCTTCCCAAAACAAGTTTAAAATGAAGTTTGCCCCTCATTTTGGAATGTTCAAAAATCATGCAGGCGATGATTTGATCGATCAGATAAAATTTATGGTCGATGCGGGTTTCACTGCATTTGAAGACAATGGGATGAAAGGCCGCACTGTCGAAATGCAGGAAAAAATAGCCAAAGAAATGGCGAAAAATGAAATGGCGATGGGTGTATTTGTCGCGCACAAAATTTACTGGAAAGAGCCAAACCTTGCCAATGGCGATAAAGATAAACGTGCCGAATTTCTATCACAGATCAAGGAATCGGTCGAAGTTGCCAAGCGTGTCAACGCCACCTGGATGACGGTGGTTCCCGGTTTTGTCGACCTGCGAAAAAATATTGGTTTCCAAACAGCCAATGTTATCGAATCTTTGAAACAGGCCAGTGATATTTTGGCGCCCCATGGATTGGTCATGGTACTCGAACCGCTCAATTTTCACAACCATCCCGGTCTCTTTTTAACGCAAATCCCGCAGGCCTATGAAATTTGCAAAGCGGTGGACAGCCCTGCCTGTAAAATTCTTGATGATCTGTATCACCAGCAAATTCAGGAAGGCAACTTGATTCCAAACATGGATAATGCCTGGGAAGAAATAGCCTATTTTCAAATCGGTGATAACCCGGGACGAAAAGAGCCAACGACGGGCGAAATCAACTATAAAAATGTGTTTAAGCATATTCATGAAAAAGGATTTACCGGGATTTTAGGTATGGAACACGGCAATAGTCGGGATGGCAAAGAAGGCGAGCGTGCGGTTATCGATGCTTATCGTTCGTGTGATGTTTAAATCGGAATTATTATTTGCGAAAGATTAAATCGGTTTGGACCGGAACGGACACTGAGCCTGTCGAAGTGGGATAATGTAATTGAGGTGCACCTGGAATACTCGAAACGCGCCCTTCGACAAGCTCAGGGAGCAATAACTTGATTTCGATGGGACTTCGCAAAATAATTACATAAATATTGTTGCAACTCGAGTATTATGAATAAATTAAAACTCTTTGTTTCTTTTGCATTTGGCCTGATTTTTATCATAAGTTTTCAAGCCGGATTGGATGTCACTTCCACCGATGATTTTTGCCAGTCTTGCCACGTGCATCCGCAGGCGGATTTATCGTGGAAGCAGGGCGCCCACTTTGACAATGCCAGCGGAACCATTGCTCATTGCGTCGATTGTCACCTGCCGCCCGAAGGAATGGCCTATTTAACGGAAAAAGTAAAAACCGGCTCACGTGATTTATTTTCCTACTGGTTCAAAGATGAGTCAGAATTTGATTGGCAACAGGCATCTTCGCGGGAGGCAGCGATGGGCCATGTTTACGAAGCCTCCTGCTTGAACTGCCATCAGAACCTGTTCTCGCGTGGATTATCGAAAAAAGGCCAGGATGCGCACCTGCATTATTCCCGCAAAAAAGACGAATTACGCTGCCTGAATTGCCACCTTGAAGTTGGCCACTTTTCACCTAAAAAGACCGAATTGACAATAAACGATCGTTCAAAAAATACAGAAATTTTTCAGCAGGCAACGCGCGTCGATTCGTTTGTTAATTATACTGAGAAAATTCCAGCAACTTCTGTGAGTTTTGAAATGATTGCAATTCCGGGAGGAGAATTTACCATCGGTAGTCCGGAAAATGAGGCGTTTCGCAAAGAAAATGAGGGGCCGCAACGGCAGGTAAAAGTCGATTCTTTCTGGATGGGGCAAGCCGAAGTAACCTGGGATGAATACGACGCTTTTTATCGCGCCACGGCCACAGCCGGTCGGTCCGAAGACCAGATTTCTGACGGCATGAGCGGTATTGACGCTATTTCCGGGCCAACTCCGGCGTATGGCGATCCGAGCCAGGGCTGGGGGCGGGGCCAACGACCCGCGATCACCATGTCCTTTTATGCTGCTGAAAAATATTGTGAATGGCTTTCGCAAAATACAGGCAAAAAATACCGGTTGCCAACGGAAGCGGAGTGGGAATTCGCTTGCCGCGCCGGAACTGCATGGCCTTATTTTATTCCGGGTCAACCAGCAGATTTTAACGCACAGAGCTGGATGAATAAAATCTTTGGAACGGATACAACGATCTATTCCTATATTTTTTACGCAGCGAATAGCCGCATGCGGTCTGTTGCTTCGGACAATATGAAACCAAATGATTTCGGGCTGAAAAATATGCTGGGCAATGTCAAAGAATTCTGCAGCGATTGGTACGCTGCTGAAACCTACGCCACTTACCCGGAAAATAGTGTAATAAGCAATCCCGCAGGGCCTGCCACCGGAACGGAACACGTTGTTCGCGGCGGATCTTTTAAAAGCGGCGCAGGTCAGGTCAGGGCAGCGAGCCGGGAACGTACGCATTACGATCAATGGATGCGAACCGATCCGCAACTGCCGAAAAGTTTGTGGTGGTACTCTGATAATTCTGAAGTTGGTTTTCGTGTCGTTTGTGAGTATTATTCTTCAAAATAAAATGAGGAGGACGTTATGTCAGATTTAAGTCGTCGTAAATTTTTAGAAGTGAGTACAATGGCCGCAGCCGCGGGTGTTGTCATTGCCGGCTGCAGCAAGCAAAGTGGTAAAAAAATTGCCCATAAAAATTTTCTTGATCAGGCCGTCGATGGCCCCGTTTTAAAGGCTGGATTAATCGGTTGTGGCGGCCGGGGTACGGGTGCAGCTATCAATTTTCTTTCCTCTGGCCCGAATCTGCAATTGGTCGCCATGGCTGATGTTTTCGATGATCGCATTGCCAGCAGCCGGGCGAAAATTAAAGAGCGGATGGACGTCGATGTGCCACTGGAAAATTGTTTTGTTGGATTCGATGCTTACAAACGGGTGCTCGAGTCGGATGTTGATGTGGTAATTTTGGCAACGCCTCCTCATTTTCGGCCAGTACAGTTCGAAGCTGCCATCGCCGCAAAAAAACATGTTTTTATGGAAAAACCGGTAGCCGTCGATCCCGCTGGTGCACGGACGATCATCGCCGCATCGAAGCGGGCCGAATCACTTGGGTTGACTGTTGGCACAGGCACGCAACGTCGGCACCAGCGCGATTATCAGGCCTGTTACGAGCAAATCGCAGGCGGCGCCATCGGTGAAATTGTGGCGGCAAATTGCTACTGGAATCAGTCTCAGCTTTGGTACCGCAACCGGAAATCGGGCTGGACAGAGATGGAATACATGATCCGGGATTGGGTGAACTGGACCTGGCTTTCCGGCGATCATATCGTTGAGCAGCACGTTCATAATATTGATGTAGTTCAATGGTTTACGGGAATGCTGCCTACTACCGCCGTTGGTTTCGGTGGCCGGCATCGCCGCGTTACTGGTGATCAGTACGACTTTTTTAGCATCGATTTTGGTTATGAAAATTCCATGCGAGTGCACAGCATGTGCCGCCAAATCGATGGTTGCACGAGCAATGTTTCAGAATTTGTTCAGGGCACACACGGCTCCTCAAACTGTAAAAATGAAATCCGCGACAGCAAGGGCAACGTGATTTGGAAATACAAATACCCACTCGATGAAGATGGCAAGGAAACTGACCGCGTCAAAGTATCGCCGTATGTGCAGGAACATATCGATTTGGTGACGGCTATTCGCACCAACAAACCCTACGTGGAAGCTGAGGCCACAGCGAATTCTACGCTGGTCGCTATCATGGGTAGAATTTCTGCCTATACTGGTAAGAAAGTTACGTGGGAAGAAATGATGAGTTCCGATTTGCATCTCGGACCAAAAAAATATGCCATGGGCGCTGTAAATATGAAAGCTGTTATTCCCGTGCCCGGCGAAGCAAAGGTTTAATAGATTATTCGTTGTGCATAAAAGTCGACTAAGATGATTTTATTGCCACCGATCTGTCATCCGCGATAACTTCATTCAGGGATGACAAAAGTAGGATTTGCAATTGACTTCGGTGAATTTTGCACAACGGGATATTAGATAAGGAATAATACCAATCAAAAGTTTGCTGTGTGAACGGCATTAAATATCAGGAGAAATTTTCTTATGGGAAAAAAAGACGTTATTGCGCCACAGGCGAATAAAATGTCCCGCCGTAATTTTTTAACAACGAGCGCCGTTGCAGCAGCCGCTTTTGCAGTTGTTCCGCGTCATGTGCTCGGCGGTCCGGGATACGTCGCACCCAGCGATCGAATTAATATTGCCTGTATCGGTGTGCAGGGCAAAGGGCATTCAGATATCCGCGACGTTAGTCCGGGCAATAATATCGTCGCGCTCTGCGATTGCGATGAAACTAAAATCGCAAGTCTGTACAAACGCGCGAAAGAATCCGATCCGATCTGGTATGAACAGCTCAAAAAAGCCCGGGTTTATTCCGATTGGCGAATAATGTTGAAGCATCAAAAAGATATTGATGCAGTGACTGTGAGCACGCCCGATCATACGCACGCTCCGGCAGCCATGTGGGCGCTGAAACGAGGCAAACATTGTTTTGTGCAGAAACCGCTGACGCACACGGTTTATGAAGCCCGCGCTCTGGCCGAAGCAGCTAAAGAAGCCAAAGTGAAAACCCAAATGGGCAACCAGGGGCACTCCAAAGAAGGTGCGCGGCTGATTAATGAGTGGATTTGGGATGGTGCCATCGGTGATGTGACCGAAGTTTATTGCTGGACGAATCGGCCAATCTGGCCTCAAAATATTCCTCAGCCAAAAGAAATCCCCTCCGTCCCGCTGAGTCTCAATTGGAATTCATGGGTTGGTGCTGCCCCATGGCGACATTATCATCCGGCGTATCATCCATTTGCGTGGCGTGGCTGGCTTGACTTCGGCAGCGGTGCGCTCGGCGATATGGGCGCCCACATTTTTGACCATCCCTATTGGGCATTGAATTTGAAAGACGCAGCCACAGTTCAGGCGAGCTGCTCAAAATACAATGACCAAACTTTTCCAATGTCTTCGATGATCACTTACACATTCCCGGCACGTGAAAATATGCCGGCGTGCAAACTCACCTGGCTCGACGGCGGGCTGCAAGCGCCGCGTCCGGAAGAATTGGAGCCGGGCCGCAAGTTGGGCGACGGTGGCGGTGGCATGTTATTTATTGGCACAAAAGGCAAACTGATGGCCGGAACTTACGGCAGCAGTCCGCGCATTATTCCGGAAACCAAAATGAAGGAATATGTGCGACCAGCGAAGACGATCCCTCGCTCGCCGGGAATTCACGAAGAATGGGTGGCAGCCATCAAGGAAAACAAGGAAACCACCAGCAGTTTCGAATATGCGGGCCGGTTGACTGAAACCATGCTTCTCGGCAATATTGCTATGCGAATGAACAAGAGCAATCAGATTTTGCAATGGGACGGGCCGAATTTGCGCTTCACAAACAGTGAAGAAGCGACTGCGCTCGTAACCAAGGAATATCGCAAAGGATTTGAGCTGGATGGATAAAATATATTTTGACTGGATGAACAGAATTTACCGGAAATTTTGAAAGATTTTGATAATTGACTCTGTGTATCAATTTAATTCTGTTTCCCGTTGATCCTGTAAATCCTGGCAATAGTTTATAATTATGAAAATTGATGAAGCATACGATTATTGGGCCCGGTTTTATGATTCCAACAAAAATAAAACCCGTGATTTAGAAAAGGAAGTCGGGCAGGAATTACTGGCGCCGTTCTCATTTTCCTCTGTTTTGGAATTGGGATGCGGTACCGGAAAAAACACCACCTGGCTGCTGGAAAAATGTGAAAAGCTGGTTGGCGTTGACTTTTCACCGGAAATGCTGCAAGCAGCTCGTGAGAAAATCAAATCTGCAAAAGTTGAATTTTATCAGGCAGATTTAACAAAACCCTGGCAATTTCTGAACGAAAAATTTGATCTGGTTACATGCAGCCTGGTATTGGAGCACATTGAAAATTTATCTGATATATTTTCTCAGGTGCAGAGTGCGTTGCAGCCAATGGGAAAATTTTACATTTGCGAACTGCACCCATTCAAGCAGTACACAGGCACAAAAGCGCGATTTAAAAAAGAAAATTCTACATTCGAACTTGAAACTTTTAACCATCATATTTCTGATTTTATGGCTGCAGCGCACAGCAATAATTTAAAATTTTATGGAATGCACGAATGGTTTGATTCGGAAGATAAAGCAGAATTACCGCGATTAATTTCATTTATTTTTGAGAAGGAATAAACTGTGAAAATAAAAGTCGTCGTTGTCGGTTGTGGAAATATGGGATCTTCGCACGCCCGCGCCTACCACAAGTTGCCGGGATTTGAGTTAATCGGACTGGTCGATTCGAACAAAGCGAGCAGCAATTCCCTGGCAACGGAATTAGGCGGAATCGCCGAATTTACCACAATTGAAGAAGCGTTCGCGCAGGTAAATCCGGATGCCGTTGCAGTTTGCACGTACCCCGACACCCATTATGAAATCACCAAAAAATGTCTTGAAAAAGGCGTGCATGTCTTCGTTGAAAAACCGTTGGCATCGACCGTTGATGACGCAAAGAAATTGGTTGCACTGGCTCAAAAAATGCGGTTAAAAATTGTCGTCGGCTATATTTTACGCGTGCACCCGGCCTGGGCTAAATTTACAGAAATTGCTCAAAGTTTGGGAAAACCGCTGGTGATGCGCATGAATCTCAATCAGCAGAGCAGCGGCAAAGAATGGCAGACCCACAAAAAGCTCATGTCATCTATCTCACCCATCGTTGATTGCGGCGTGCACTACGTCGATGTGATGTGCCAGATGACACGTTCCAAACCTGTGCGTGTGCAGGCAATCGGGGCGCGCTTGAGCGATGAAATTGACCAGGAAATGTATAATTACGGCCAACTGCAGGTTGCATTTGCCGACGGATCGATTGGCTGGTACGAGGCCGGCTGGGGTCCGATGATGAGCCAGACGGCCTTTTTTGTCAAAGATGTGATCGGACCGAAAGGCTGTGTCAGTATCACCGAAAAGCAGGCAGAAGGCGCCGGTGATTCGTCGGATATCGATTCCCACACAAAAACGAGTGCTTTGTTACTTCACAAGTCAACCACAGACAGCAATGGGCAATTCACAGAAAAGGATGAATTGATCAACACCGATGATGAGCCCGATCATCAGGAACTCTGCAACCGCGAACAGGCCTATTTTCTGCGCGCCATCACAGAAAATCTCGACCTGACAGAGCATCTCGACGATGCGGTGAATAGCTTGAAAATAGTGTTGGCTGCGGATGAATCGGTGCGAAAAAAATCAATAATCAATATTCAATAACCAATATCCAATATGCAATATGCAAATAAGAATACTTTAGCATAGTGTGTTGATTGTTGGAGATTGAAAAAAAGGGGTGGGGCAATGAGCAAGCAAAAGTTCGATTTAGAAGATCGTTTGGTGGATTATGCTGTAAGAATTATAAAATTGGCTGAATCATTGCCGAATTTAAATATCGGACAACATATTCGTGGACAAATTTTGCGGAGTGGAACCAGCCCAGCTGCAAACTATGGCGAAGCGCAGAGCGCCGAATCAACAAAAGATTTTATTCATAAAATGAAAATTGGGCTCAAAGAATTACGCGAAACAAATATCTGGCTTAAGATAATAGTTCGTGCTGAATTAATTAAACCAGATACGAAAGTTCTTCCGTTGCTCGAAGAAACGGAAGAACTTATCGCAATATTTTTCAAAAGCATCCAAACAGTTAAAAAAAGAAACTGAAAATCTTTTAATAATCAACCCCAACTTAAATTACCAATTTTCAAATCAAATACTTGGACATTGGTTGTTGGATATTGACTATTGGATATTGAATCTTTTCCGGAGGTCGTGTGAGTAAAAAAGTCTATTCTCAACTCAGCATCATGATGTTTCTACAGTTTTTTGTCTGGGGCGCCTGGGCAGTGACGCTGGGGACATTTCTTAACAGCATCAATTTTTCCGGGGATAATATCGGCAACGCTTATTTGACAACCTGGGTAGCCGCGATATTTTCGCCATTTTTTATCGGCATCGTTGCGGACCGCTTTTTTTCTTCAGAAAAAGTGATGGGCACATTGCATTTGATTGGCGCGGTCGTCATGTATTTTGCGGCAGAAACAACAGCGCTGGTGCCATTTATTTTACTCATGCTCATTTTTAATTTGTGTTACATGCCGACCCTGGCGCTTGTCAATGCCATCTCGTTTAATCAAATGGAAAGCCCGGATAAGGAATTCCCGAAGGTACGCGTCTGGGGAACGTTGGGCTGGATTGTCGCCGGACTTGTTATCAGTTTCGTTTTAGGCGGATTTTTCAAAAATGTCGAAGCAACAGCGATACCGATGAAAATGGCCGCTGCCGCATCGCTCATTATGGGATTGTATTCCTTCAGCCTGCCGAATACGCCACCGAAAGATGCCGGGAAAAAATTCACCATCAGCGATATTCTCGGTCTGAAAGCGCTCAAATTGATGAAAGAACGTTCCTTTCTTGTCTTTACACTTTCATCCCTGCTCATTTGCATCCCACTGGCATTTTATTACAGCTTCGCCAATCTGTTTTTTAACAATATTGGCATGGAATACGTGGCCGCAAAACAATCCCTCGGGCAAATGTCCGAGGTCCTTTTCATGCTGGTGATGCCGTTCTTTTTTGTTCGTCTCGGAGTAAAGAAAATGTTGCTCGTCGGTATGATTGCCTGGGTCGTTCGCTATGCCATGTTTGCTTTAGGCGACCTCGGAGCCAATGTTTGGATGCTTTATGGCGGCATCCTGCTGCACGGAATCTGTTATGATTTCTTTTTCGTCACCGGCCAGATTTATGTCGACAAAGTTGCTGGTATTGAAATCCGCGCCAGTGCGCAGGGATTTATCGCCCTGGTAACTTATGGCATCGGTATGAGTTTGGGTACAAAATTAGCCGGTAAATTGGTCGATATGAATACCGCAGCTGGTATTATGGACTGGCCAACGATTTGGTGGATCCCGTGTATTTTTGCCGCTGCAATATCATTGCTGTTTTTAGTTACGTTCAATGATAAATCAGCAGATAAGGCACAGGCACAAATTCAGTAAATTGTAGCGCAGGCCCTTGTGGCCTGCCTCTACCTCTTTGTTGTATTTCAAACACAATAGTCAGACAACAAAAAAAATTAAAATCATCAATTTTAACATTGAGTAGAATTCAATGAATCGAAGAAATTTTCTGAAAAAAACCGCCGGTGTTTCGGCCGCATTCACGATAATTCCCCGTCACGTTTTGGGTGGCAGTGGTTTCACCGCGCCTAGCGATGAACTCACCCGCGCAGTGATCGGTGTCGGCGGAATGGGACGCTGGCACGCCCGGCTGCAAAACTCCCGATTGCTCGCCGTCTGTGATGTCGACAAAAATCATCTTGACCGCGCTTTGAATATGGTGGACCGGGATGTAACAGGTTACCACGATTTTCGTGAAGTTTTACAGCGGCAAGATGTTGATATTATTCATATCGCAACACCACCCCATTGGCATGCGCTGATGTCGGTGATGGCTGCCGATGCCGGCAAAGATATCTGGTGTGAAAAACCGATGACGCGCACCATTGGCGAGGGCAAAAAAGTTGTCGAAGCTGTCAAACGCAACGGTTCAATTTTTCGTATCAATACCTGGTTTCGTTTTCGCAGTGATTTTTACCGGCTCGGAACCCATGTTGCACCTGTGAAAAAAGCCGTGTTGAATGGGTTGTTGGGATGGCCTTTGAAAATAACAATTGGCAAATATCAGGGATTTGAATGGAAATTTTACTGGAGCGGTCTGACGCAGGCCAATCCCGAATGGATTCCCGAAGAGCTCGATTATGACATGTGGCTCGGACCGGCACCATACAAGCCGTATCACGCCCACCGGGTGCATGCTACATTTCGTGGCTACTGGGATTACGATGGCGGTGGCGTTGGTGATATGGGACAGCACTATCTCGATCCGGCCCAGTATATTTTGGGAAAAGACGATACCAGCCCGGTGGAAATTGATGTCGATGCCCCACAAGCGCACCCGGATGCAGTCGGCTCCTGGCGACGAATTTCGATGAAATATGCAGATGGTTGCGAAATAATTCTGGATGGCGCGGCAAAGGATAAAGATGCGCCGTTTATCGAAGGCCCCGATGGCAAAATTTTCCGCGATATGAAATCGGATATTCCGGATTTAGCAAAAAAGCTCGCCAGCCTGCCAGATCCCGAACCGCAACTAATTGAGTTCATCGATGCGGTCAAAAATCGGCAGAAATTTGCGCTGAACGAGCAAAACGGCCATCGCTCTGCCACGCTGGTGAATCTCAGCAAAATTGCCATCCAGCTTGGACGCAAACTGCATTTCGATCCGGTAAAACAACAATTTATCGATGACGATGCTGCTAATCGATTGATCGATCAGCCGATGCGGGCCCCGTGGATTTTACCTTGATTTCCATTTAAAATGATTAACGAAAGTAAGACTTTCATCATTTAGATTTTCAGAGATAAATTATGATTAAAAAAATTATGCAAATAATGCTTGTCGCACTCTTATTCACGAATGTATCCGCTGGCGCTCAGAGCTCGAAACAAGCTGGGGTAGAATTACAAAAACTCCTCAAAGCATTGCCAGCGCAAAGCCCGCTGGTGGGAGAAATGATTTTCGAGAAAATTGCGCAAGAATCGGAAAATACACGCATCTTGTGCAATTTGCTTTATTCAAATCCACAAGATACATTACTACAATATGCAATAAATGGCCTCGCAAAATATGTATCGAAAAGTGGCAGGAAGGGGCAGCGAACATCGTTTAACAAATCGGTCAGCGAAGTTTTAGCCAGCAACGCGAACAGAAATATTGCGGCAACAGTATTTTTACTGCATCAATTGAAATTAACAGCTACCGACAAGATTTTGGGAAAATTAAAACCATTGTTGCAGGAGGACAGGTTTGTTGATCCGGCGATAGAGGTAGTCGTTAATATCGGCAACGCCAATGCCGGAAAAACTTTGCATGCCGCTTTGAAATCGGCCTCGGAAAAACAAAAATTAAGCCTGATAAACGCCCTCGGCGAATTGGGCTTTCGACCAGCGGAAAAATCGCTGCTGAAACTGGTGCAGGGAAAAAATGTGCCTGTTGCCGATGCGGCGATGCTGGCTTTGAGTGAATTTTCGTCACCTTCGGTCATCGAACAAGCCATCGCAATCAATGCCAATAAAGAGAAAAAAGGTAAGATTGAGAACAATTTATTTCGACTCAAAACTGCCCGCAGGATGCTTGCGCAAGGGGATAAAAAATCTGCGGTGGTTGTGCGTGATCAAATCGATGAAAACACACTTTCGCCGCATTCCTATATCCAATATTTAGAAATTTTTTATTCTATTGATCCCGTAACCGGTTTTCAAAAGTGCCTGGCAGCAGCTCGAAATGAGAATTCACGCATTGCTGTCGCCGCCGTTAAATTAGCCAGTCAGAATTCAAATAATGACGCTGTTAAAAAATGGATTGCCGTTTTTTCAGAGATAAATGAAACAGCACAACCGCAGGTTATTTCTTTAATTGCCGGAGCGGCTTCGCCACTTTCAGTAGAATTTCTAAAACAACAATTGCAAAGTGAAAATCAGCAGCACCGAATTGCTGCCATTCAAAGTTTGGAATTATGTGCAAAAGAAAATACGGTTGCATTTTTGACGGAGCATCTGGCATCAGTTCAAAATAATGATGAAATTGCGGCTGTTTTTGCGGTTTTTTCAACGCAGCCGTTGGAGGGAGTTGCTTCCCAATTAATTGAGCAAAAAACAAATTTTCAAGATGAACATTTGCTGGCAACATTGCAATTTCTGCGGCAAAAAAATTACTCCGGTGATGAAAAAGATTTCACAAATCTATTCGATCATGAAAATCCACGAATACGGATTGCGACCGTTGACATGTTACGTGAGTTTGCCTCCTCCGCGCTGATTCCGATTTTATTTAAAAAAGCACAATCGGCAGAAAATGAGCGTGAGAAAAAAGAGATATTTACGGCATTAAAAGAAATTTCCACCCGTGCAAATCTCGCCGATTCCCTGATTGACGAAAGTCTCGAAAGATTGGGGACATCCACCCAAATTGACGATATTTCTTTCGAGCTGCAATTGCTCGCCCGGCTCGGCGACAAAAAAGCCATCGTACCAATTAATGAATTGACAAAAAACGGCGATGCGGAAATTGCCGATGCAGCCCATCGTGCTCTTTTCGATTGGTCCGAGACGCATGCCCTTGAATCCATTTTGCCGATAGCGGAAAATACCGAAAATGAAACTTACCATATTCTCGGATTGCGCGCGATAAAAAGGCTCATCGATGGGGCTGATTTTATCGCTGAAGCAAAAGTGCATTATATTCAACGAGCGCTGGCAATCAGCCGCACTGACGAGGGAAAACGGCTCCTTTTGGGTTCGCTTTCACAGGTGCATTCACAAGACGCGCTGCGGCTGGCCTTGCACTATTTAAATGATGATTCCCTGAAAGTTGCCGCCGGTGTTACTGCGGTGCAAATTGCGCTGGATGACGAGCGCTGGCGCAATGATGATCCAACCGCGCAAATTCTGCATGCCGTTCTCAAAAACTCTCTTGATGCGTCGTCGTTCACCACCGTTCAAAACAGTTTTGAACAGCGCAATGAAACACCGCGCGGATTTGAGCCCCTGTTTAACGGGAACGATCTCGCAGGTTGGCGTGGACTGGCTGCTGACCCGGTGAAACGGCAAAAAATGACCGATGAGGAATATGCTGCCGCTCAGGTACGAGCCGATTCAATTATGCATGCGCACTGGTGGGCTGAGGATGGCCTGCTCTATTTTGACGGCCTGGGGCAGAGTTTGTGCACAGCCAAAGATTATGAAAATTATGAACTTCGGCTTGAATGGAAAATTGAAGAAGACGGTGATAGCGGCATCTATTTACGCGGCGCACCGCAGGTGCAGATTTGGGACCCGGCTTTAAATAAAGGTGTTGGATCTGGCGGATTGTTCAATAATAAAATCGGGGCTGACAAACCGTTGAATTTGGCAGACCGGCCGATCGGCGAGTGGAATTCATTCAGAATTACACTCATCGACGACCGCTGCACAGTGTATTTAAATGACGTACTCGTCGTCGACGATGTCGCGCTGGAAAATTATTGGCAGCGTGATAAAAAACTCTATTCGACCGGCTCCATCGAATTGCAGGCACACAACAGTCCACTGGTTTTTCGCAATCTATTTATCCGGGAATTGCCGGCGACGATTGATACTTCCACAGTGACACTTTTCAACGGCAGCGATTTGACCGGTTGGGACGTGGTCGGCAGCAGTGAAGATTCCTGGTTCGTGAAAGATGCAAAACTGACAACAAGCGCAGCAGGTGGTGGCTGGATTTCAACCCAGAAAGAGTATGCTGACTTCAGGCTCGAACTGGAATTCCGGGTTCCTGCTGGCGGCAATAGCGGTGTATTTATCCGCGCCCCTCGCGACGGAAATCCAGCCTATGAGGGAATGGAAATTCAGGTGCTGGATGATTATGCAGATAAATATAAAACTCTGAAAATGTGGCAATACACCGGCAGTATTTATGCGGTGCAGGCACCAAAATTACGCGTGACAAAAAAAGCCGGTGAGTGGCAAAAAATGATTATTACCTGCAAAGGTCCAGCAGTCAAAGTTGATCTCAATGGCGAAAATATTATCGATACAAATTTGATTGATCACATGGATAAATCTGGGAGCAATCCCGGGCTGAAGCGCAGGAAAGGATATATCGGTTTCCAAAACCACGGTGCTCCGGTAGAATATCGCAATGTGAGGATACGGGAGTATTAACGTTTTCCCAACCCTGACGAGACTGTTGAAAAAGCAGGTAAACCGGTCGCTGAGCTTGTCGAAGGGCCCGGAGTTACCCCCAAATTTGGGCCCTTCGATAAGCTCAGGGTCCAAATTTTGAGGATTTTCAACAGTCTCGTCAGGGTTAGTCTTGTCTTACATTAAGTGACAATTAAAATACAATTTCATTCACTTGATTTTTGTATTTTCAATAACCAAACCTGCCAGGTTTTCAAAACCTGGCAGGTTTAATGAACTAAATATTTCATATCACCCCAATGGAATGGAATCATGAGCGAAAAAAAATCAAACAAAAATATACCTCGCAGGGATTTCCTCAAATCAACGGCTGTGGCGGGAGCAGGATTCGTCATTGCGCCGCCATTTATAAATGCCCAATCCCGTGGGCGTGCAAAAGTGGAATGGGGTGCTGATACAATTAATGTGGGCTTGATTGGCTGCGGTGCTCAGGGTCAAGTTTTGATGAATGCTGCGCGCAATATTCCAAATATCCGCTTCAAAGCCGTCTGTGATATTTGGGAAGAATACAATCAAAAACTCGTCTACCGTCGCTTAAAAGCTTATGGTCATAACCCCAATAAATATGTGGATTATCGCGAACTTTTAGCGAATGAAAAAGATCTGCACTGCGTTATCGTTGCAACCCCGGATTTTCGCCATGCGGAACATGCCATCGCCGCGATGGAAGCCGGCTTGCATGTTTATTGCGAGAAAGAGATGTCGAATACATTGGCCAGCGCCCGAAAAATGGTGCTCGCGCAAAAACGCACTGGTAAACTGTTGCAGATTGGCCATCAGCGCCGCAGCAATCCGCGCTATATCCACTGCTACGAAAAGTTGATCAAAGAAGCCAATTTACTCGGCAGAATCACGACAATTAACGGCCAATGGAACCGTGCTGTGCAACCAGACAACGGCTGGCCGGAAAAAGCGACAATTTCTCAGGCACGCCTGAAAAAATTCGGTTTCAAAAATATGCACCAGTTTCGCAACTGGCGCTGGTACAAAGGCCTGGGTGGCGGTCCAATCGTTGACCTCGGCTCGCACCAACTGGATATTTATGCCTGGTTCCTTGGTTCTCCACCGACTTCCGTGATGGCCAGCGGTGGCACAGATTATTACGATCCGGCGACCCACGAATGGTACGACACTGTTCAGACCATGTTTGAATTCAAAACATCCACTGGAAAAGTTCGGGCAACATACCAAACGATTACTACCAACAACAACGAAGGCTATTTTGAAGCATTTATGGGCGACCAGGGCGCGTTGATTCTTTCGGAATCGGCTGCGCGTGGCGGTGTGTACCGGCAACAGACTGCACCACTCTGGGATCCGTGGGTTGAAAAAGGGTACATTCACGCACCAGAAGAGAAGAAACCGGAAAATACCGGGGCAGTTCTGGATGTGCGCGAAACCCTGGCGCCGCCAGTCCATGAAATACCCGTGGAATTTAACGATCCATACCACAAACCTCACCTGGAGAATTTTTTCAATGCGGTGCGGGGCAATGGAGAACTCAATTGTCCCGGCGAAGTGGGATATGAAACAGCAGTTATGGTGCTGAAAGTGAATGATGCTGTTGAAGCACAAAAGCGCCTGTTTTTCAAGCCTGGCGAGTTTCATGTTTAATAAAAATCAGGACACGGATCGAACGGATGTGATGGATTTGAACGGTTATAAATAAATTACTAAAAACAACATTTCGATATCCATCTTTATCCATTTAATTTGTCAAATTTGTGTTCTGTTTTTCCGAAGATGTCCACAATAAAATAAATGTGTTTGACTGCAATAAAGGAATTCCAAAATATGCCAAAAATAACTTGGCTTGCTTGCTGGGCACTATTTTTTACAACTTCTATTTTCGCACAGGATCTGCCGAAACTCGGCGATAAATCCGACGGCAGCCGGTCATTGCCCGTTCACCGGATAAAATTGTTCGATGAAAACGGGGACGTCGTTAAACCATATCACCAACGGCGTTTGCCTTTCTCAACCAAAGAATCGTGCGGCGGCGAGTGCCATAGCTATAAAACAATTGCCGGTGGTTGGCATTTTGAGTCCGGATTTGATTCCAACGACCAGGGGCGGCCGGGGCAACCGTGGATTTTAGTCGACCAATTTAGCGCTACCCAAATACCTCTCTCTTATCGTAAATGGCAGGGGACGATGCACCCCGATTCAGCCGGAATTTCACCATTTGATTTCGTTAAAACATTCGGTGGTTTTTATCCTGGCGGTGTTTTGGGCGAGGTTGATTCACTGCATTCTCTACAAAATCTCGCACGCTGGGACGTGTCCGGGCAGCAGCAAATCAATTGTCTGGCGTGCCATGAAATCAACCGTGGCTATGATTCGGCAGAATATGTTGCGCAAATCAAAAAAGAAAATTTTCGCTGGGCGCCAACGGCTGCCAGCGGCATCGGTCAAGTTGAAGGTTCTGCTGCAAAAATGCCGGACCACTTTGATCTTTACGGCAATTTTGATGCACCTTCTCCCAACAGCCCAGTGCCCATGGTTTTCTATGAAAATTCGCCGTTCAACCGCAAAGGCGAAGTTCTCTTCGAAATTGAGCGGAAAGTTCCCAATGAAAAATGTTACGCGTGCCATTCAACAGCGATTGTTGGTGCGGAAAATGAGCGTTGGCACGCCGACGAAGATGTTCATCTATCTGCAGGGATGAATTGTGTCGATTGTCACAGAAATGGTCTCGACCACAAAATGAACCGCGGCTATGCCGATGAAAAAATGGGCGTTGCTTCGCTCACATGCGCCGGGTGCCATCTCGGCGAGGGCGAATCGGCTTTGGCAGGGCGAATGGGAGCCCCAAAACCGGAACATGCAGGAATGCCGCTCGTACATTTCGATAAATTAAGTTGTACCGCCTGCCACTCAGGCCCATCGCCGCAACCTGAATTGGCTAATATTAAAACCTCGATTTCTCACAGGTTGGGAACGCGTGGTGTTAATAAATCGGCACAGGCAGTGCCCCACCTGCAAGCCCCGGTGTTTTTGCCAGGGCACGATGGAAAAATCGCACCCCACAAAATGATCTGGCCTGCGTTCTGGGCTTCTCTCAATGATGAAAAAATCACGGTCATTCAAACTGAAATTGTTCGTAAAATTATTTTAGAAACAACGACTTATCGAGATACGCTCAGCACTGGTGAATGGCCGCAATTTAGCGATTCACTACTGATCGTCGTGCTAAATAAATTGGTTGAGGAAGACTCAACTTTAGGAAAAACCGGATATTTCAGTGGTGGCAAATTATTTACTGCAGAAAATGACAGCCAACTCGTCGCGGAACAACATCCGATGGCTGCACCGTATTCATGGCCACTGGTGCATGATGTCCGGCCAGCACAACAATCACTCGGCAGCAACGGCTGCAGTGATTGCCATTCACTCAATTCGCCAATTTATTTTGCAAACATCTCTCCGCTAAGTCCAGTGACTTCTGCACAGGGAGAAAAAATATCGATGACAAGATTCCGCGGCGCCAGCGATTTTGCTGCGAAATTTTTTGCATTTACATTTATTTTTCGCCCATTTCTAAAATTTTTGGTCCTGGCGGCCAGTTTTCTCATCGGAGCAATTATTTTAATTTACTTATTCAAAGGATTGGCTTCGTTTACAAAAAATATCTCTGATGAGAAAACCAATTTATAAAGGATAAATTGCATGTTTTTTTCGATAGTCTCATTTTCTGTAATTATCATTGCCATTGGCGGACTGATTTCCGCATTGCAGGTGGCAAATTATCCGATCGGATCGACTATAAAACACTGGTGGCAGGAAGCGGTCGAAGCCTGGTCTGCTGCTCCCAAAAATGGTTGGTTGAGCAAAAAAACGATTCGCAATCTGAGCTATTTCCTGGGCCTTGATTTAGTAGTTGTGCTCGCTTTAACCGGTTTAATCCAACCCTGGCTTTTCAATCAAAATATGTCTGGCTTTCTTTTGATTTTGCACATGACAGCGGCACCGTTTTTTGCAATATCGCTGGCGCTGGTGGCGCTGTACTGGTCCTATGCACAAAGGTACAGCGGTGAGAAAAACAGGCTCATTATGAAAATAAAATTATGTTTCTGGAGCGTGCTTTTTCTGGGTGTACTGGTAATTCTTTCAAGTGCTTTGAGCATGTTCCCTGTCGCTGGAAGTTCGGCGCAACAAGTGTTGATTTCTCTTCATAAATACGGTGCCCTGCTACTTGTCGTAATCATTTTAATGCATATTTATTATCTAACTCTGCTAAAAATCAAACCTGCTAAGAAAGCAAAGTCAAAGTCTATAAAATAAAAATTTACGCTGGGTGTCCGCGAACAGACAAACGGATACCCGCTTTTTTTCTGCGAAATATGCCTTACTAATTGATCCCTTTCGACCAGGAATTTGGTCTTGTACCATTTTGCGGGATAGCAGATTAACTTACTAATTTTGGAGATAAACATGAAAATCTGGAAATCCTTGTTCATTCTCACTTTGAGTGCAACTGCAGTTTTCTGTAGTGAATCAATTAAGGTTGGAACGTTCCAGCAAGAAGTGCGAACTTATTTTTTAGTAAATGACGGGCTGCCTGCAAATGAGGTGAACGCAGTAGCAGTAGGTGTTGCAGATGCTGCGTATGTTGGCACTGAAAAGGGATTAGCAGTTTATGTTAACAAAAAATGGCAAATTGTGTCAGAACTGGCTGAACATTCAATCACAGCCATTGAAATTCAGGGTGATAAAGTATTTGTTTTAGCTAAAGATAAATCATCAACACTTATTTACGAATTAATGGGTAAGAAAATTGAAAGGCAAATTCAATTGCCGGAGAAATTTTCATGCACAGCGCTTCTGCCTTCGGAAAAAAAGCTATTTCTCGGATCGAACTCTGGCATTTATGCAATTGAGTTGAAAAGCCAAGCCAAACCAAAATTAGTTGGGCTTGAAGAGTACGCGATCTACCAAATGACACTCACAAAAAGTGGAAAAATAATCGCTGCAACCGACCGCGGGCTGATGAAATTGGACACAAAGAAAAAAGCAAGCAAAGCGATTTTTCCACGTTCAGGAAATAAAAGTTGGGCGCCTGTCGATGTTCGCGCTGCTTTTTCTGACAGCAAAGGAAGACTGTGGTTTGCGAGTCCCCAGGGTGTTGGGTGCCTGGATGAAAACTGGTCTCTTTTTACCGGCACCGAGGGATTGCCCTACGATGATTTTACTGCTGCTGCAGCAGGTGAAAATGGCGTGGTTTGGTTCGGCACAACCAAAGGCGCGATCCGCTATGATGGTTCCCATTGGGCCTATCGGCAGGGAAAACGCTGGGTAGCAGATGATCATATCACTGATATTGCAGTAAATAAAAATGGTGATGCCTGGATCGCAACAAAAAAGGGATTGAGTTTAATCGAACGCCGTGCCATGACTTTAGCAGAAAAAGCCAAATTTTATGAGGACGAAATCGATCGCTATCACCGCCGTACGCCCTATGAATATGTCCTGGAAGTCGGTTTGCCCGAAGCCGGGGTGAAGAAAAATGTCCGCAAACATGATAGCGACAACGATGGTTTGTGGACCAGCATGTACGGTGCCGGCGAGTGTTTTGCCTACGGCGCTACCAAAGATCCATTGGCGAAAAAACGGGCAACCAAAGCTTTTAAAGCGATGGAGTTTCTGCGCAAAGTCACGGAAAATGCCAAACATTCGCCACCGAAAGGATTTGTTGCCCGGACAATTTTACCGACGGATGGTCACAATCCCAATGAGGGGCGAATTGAACGCGACAGGGAAAATCAGAAAAACCGCGATAAATTATGGAAAGTTTACGAGCCGCGCTGGCCAACGAGCAAAGACGGCAAGTGGTACTGGAAAACCGACACCAGCTCGGATGAATTGGACGGCCATTATTTTTTATATGCCCTTTATTTTGACCTCGTCGCCAAAACTGAAGAAGAAAAAGCAGCCGTGCGCGAACAGGTAAAAGCGCTCACCGACCACCTCATCGATCATGATTTTCAGCTCGTCGATCACGATGGCAAACCGACACGCTGGTCCCGATTTAGCCCCAAAGAAGTCAATTTTAGCAAATACTGGTTTGTCGAGCGCGGCTTGAATTCTCTCAGCATGTTGTCCTATCTTGCTATTGCCGAGCATGTGACCGGCGATGCAAAATACGGTAAAATCAAAAAAGATTTGATCGAAAACCACAGCTACAATCAAAATTTGATGCGGCAAAAATACCACCATGGCGTTGGTACAGGCAATCAGTCTGATGATGAGATGGCATTTATGGCCTACTATCATTTGCTGAAATATGAAAAAAATCCGGAATGGCTGTCGATTTACGCCATGTCTCTGTGGGATAGCTGGAAGATCGAAGAGCCGGAAATGAACCCGTTTTTTAATTTTATCATCGCGGCGGTGAATCCGGGTTTAACTTATACTGATGCTTACGGTACACATGCGATGGATCCCTCTGACGGCTGGCTGGAAGATGCAATTTTTACACTGAAACGCATCCCGCTTGACCGGGTGAACTGGCGCCACGATAACAGCCAGCGCATTGATCTTGTCACGCTGCACCCCTCCAATGAGGGCTTTGACGAAAATAGTTTTGTGGGCAAAGCCTACCGCAGCAATGGCAAAGTAATCCCTGTTGATGAGAGTTATTACAATCACTATAATCACGATGTGTGGCGTGTGCAGTCTGGTGGCAATGGCCACGGATTAGGCGACGGCACAATTTTTCTCTTGCCGTATTATATGGGATTGTATCACGGATTTATAAAGTAGACTGCTGCATGCGCGTGCCTGATTTATAATGTGAATTCAATTTAAAGGAGGAATTGCATTATGTCAAAATCAAATGCTCAGTATCAATTCGATGAAGCCAGTTTAATTGATATGCTGCGACGAGAAGCGCAAAACGTGAAAGATTGTTTTACCCGGTTTTCCTTTCAGGCACTCGCTTTTTCCACGGCAGTTCTGGGCGCCGTAGCCCGCTACCAGATTGAATTTCCGGCAATTGCCTTGTCGAGCTTTGGTGTTATTATACTATTGTTGGTCGTTGCGCGCATCGGCACCTACAAATATGCCACTGCAAACCGTCATTTTGGTTACGAATTGCATTTGCAGCGCACGCTTCATTTGACTGACAAGGAAAACGGCTGGCAAAGCAAAATGCGGGAGATAGGCTGGGAAGAGGCTGTGCGGGCCTGGCGGGTCGTCCAGGCAACACAATTTCGATTTTTATATCGAACACGTGATTTCTTCCCGAACAAGCGCAATATTCACGAAATTGCGGAAGATCGGGGAGAATACGAATGGTTTATCCCTTCGAAATTAGTCGGGCATGATGGTGATTATCACGCTGGAAGTTACCTGAAAACCATGCTTTTTGTATTTTATTTGATGATTTCGCTCGCTTGTATTTCGATATTTGCGATGATTTATCAAGTATGGGGAACGCTCGCAGGTAATGTTTATTTACAGCTAACGGCAGTGCTAATCACACTTTTTGTAATGCTGATAATTGTGTTGAGAATCATCGGCAACAATCGCAGGCGCAAAATTCTTGAGGAAGAATTGTTATCCATTCACTCCTGCGGAATCATGTGGCAAGCCGTGGTAGTAGCGCACTTTCGGGCAATCGAAAGTTTGCGCAATGATGAAAATCCGGACGATTTAAGTTTAAGAGATTACACCAAAGAATTATCGAAACAGGCGAAGGATTTACGAAAAAATATTTACCGGATTCATATGTGGATTGACGGCAGGATACCGGAAGCGCAAGCGCCTGTTTTACAGTCTAATTAGCGGCTAATTAATTTGTTTCTGAATTATGGATGAACTGGTAAAAATGAAACGGTTCGGTAGATTTTGTGCAATCGCATCTCTAATTTTTGCAGTCCCCACTGCAAGCCTGATTTCTCCAGTTGCAGCACAAATCTCCAACAATTCAGTCGAAAATCAGACCACAATATCGATCCAACCACCTAAAAATGGCAATGTTTATGTTGTAGCCCACCGCGGGGCACACAAGGGCATTCCGGAAAATTCACTGCCTGCCTATGAAAAAGCCATCGAGCTCGGCTGTGATTTTGTCGAAGTCGATATTCGCACCACAAAAGATATTCAATTGGTCAGCATTCATAATGATGAAATAGACGCTTATGTCAACGCAGCCACGGGAAAAGTAAAAGACAAATCCTTGCAGGAATTGCGTGCATTGGACATCGGCGAAAAATTTGCTGAAAATTGGCGAGGCACCCGTATTCCGACTTTTGAAGAGATTTTGATGCTCTGCAAAAATCGCATTGGCATTTATTTGGATGTGAAAGATGCAGAAATTCCAGCGTTATTGCAGCTCATTCAGAAATACGAAATGGAAAATCAGGTTCTCTGGTATTTACCCTTTTCCCGCCACTCGCAAATTAAAAAATTACAGCGATTATGCTCTGCCTGCCTGATAATGCCTGATCCGGGCCCAGCAGAAAATTTGTCCGAATTGATCGAACTGCTGCACCCACCGCTGATCGCGACATATTGCGATGTTATTTCCAAAAATTTTATTAAATTAGCCCACACGAATAAAGCCCTGGTGATTGCCGATGAAGATGGTCCGGAAAGTTGGGAAAAAGCAATCGATCTCGGTGTTGATGGCATTCAAACTGATCATCCAGAAAAACTTATTGCACTGGTTAAATCTCGCAAAAACTAATCTCTTCGGTGGCTCATTTACAATTTAAAGTAATTCTAAATTTTGTGCTCCGCTGAGACAATATCAGGATTAAAAAAGGATCAATAATGGCAGAGCGAAAAAAAGTAACGGGCATCGGTGGTATTTTTTTTAAATGCAAAGATGTGGATAAAATGAAAGATTGGTATCAGAAAAATCTTGGTTTGAAAACCAACGAATATGGCTCGTTGTTTGAGTTTCGCAGCACGGATAACCCGGAACAAAAAGGCTATTTGCAGTGGAGTCCTTTCCCGCAAGATACAAAATATTTTGATCCGTCGAAGCGCGAATTTATGATCAATTACCGGGTGGAAAATATCGAAGCGCTCATCGAAGATTTAAAAGCTGCGGGCGTGGAAATCGTCGATGAACTCGAAACCTACGAATACGGAAAATTTATCCATATTCTGGATGCCGAAGGCAATAAAATCGAACTCTGGGAACCGGTGGACAAGGTGTTCACGGATTTGCACGACGGTACGACGACCCATTGAAAAAGAATCAATAGCCAATAAACAACATGCAACAATCAATTTCCAAGTAGTTAATATTCCATTGTTTAGCTTTCCTTATTGAAGTAGAAATATTACAGGTAGTATTTGTGCTAAAAGTGTTAAAAATTTTACTTGTACTTTTGCTCGTTCTCTTTGGCCTTTTTTATTTCCTTTGGATTTGGCCGTTTTGGGGAATGCCCTTCAATTCCGAGCGTCATGGCAATCCACCGCTAACGCCAGCCTGGGCATTGGAGTGTTGGCTCTGGGAAGATGATGTCAACACAGCCGAACGTGTCGATGAATTGCTTCGCGGCTATGCTGAACACGATATTCCGGTGCGCACAATTTTAATCGACAGCCCCTGGAGTACACGCTACAATGATTTTGAAGTCGATACGCTGCGCTATCCACAGCCTGATAAATGGTTTCGTCAGCTTGAAAATGATGGCTATCGTGTTGTTTTGTGGATGACCAGCATGGTCAACAGTTTCAGCAAAGATACGGCGATTAAAAATTCACAGGTATGGTACGATGGGGTTGCTGAAATTGACTTTTTGGCTGGTGGAAAACTTCAATCCAAATGGTGGAAGGGGCGCGGCGGATTTATCGATTACAGCAATCCAGCAGCCAAAAAATGGTGGCAGGCACAGCAGCAAAATCTATTCGACCTGGGAATCGATGGCTGGAAATTGGATGGAACAGCAACATTCTTTTCGAGCCGTTTTCTCGGCTTGCCGGTGCCGTATCTGAGGAGCTATTCAGGAATAATGACAACGCGCCAGTACATGGATTCGTACTACCGCGAAGAGTACCTGCATGGAAAAAAACAAAATCCCGAGTTCGTGACACTTGCGCGCGCACTCGACGGCGATTTTATTCACCCGGAAGGATTTGCTCCAATCGATGCCGCGCCGGTGACGTGGGTTGGTGATCAGGAACATATCTGGCAAGCGCCGGAAATTGAAAACGAAGATGGCTTCGGTGATAAAATTTTTGGTGGCAGTGAAGGACTGGAAACAGCGATTAAAGACATTTTGAACAGTGCAAAACTTGGTTACAATATAATCGGCTCTGATGTTGCAGGTTTTTCCGGGAGAGAAATCCCGGCGAATTTGTACATCCGTTGGGCCCAGTTTTCAACATTTTGTGGTCTGTTTTTAAATGGTGGCCACGGGGAACGAGCCCTTTGGAAACGCAGTCAAACCGAGCTGCAAATCATTCGAAAATTTTCCTGGTTGCACACCGAATTGGTGCCCTATATTTATAATTATGTCGTTTCAGCCCATGCTGGTGGTAAAGTTTTGCAGCGCTCGACAGGCATAGATTACAACTATTTCTTTGGCGATGATTTTTTTGTGGCGCCGATTTTTCAGGATTCATTTCACCAGGAAGTGGTTCTGCCGCCTGGCCGCTGGCGCTATTTTTTTGATGACCGTGGAATAATAGACGGTGGCAATAAAGTGGCACGCGATTTCCCGCTTGATGAATATCCGTTTTTTGTTCGCGATGGCGCCATTATTCCGCTGAATATCAAGCGCGATTACACCGGATTTGGCGATCAAAATTCTGCCGGATATTTGACATGGCTTATTTATCCGCATGACAAAAATAAGATCCAAGTGTTCCATCCTGACAATGGCGGAGAAACGACCGTTGCGGTGGAGCAGAAGAACAAACAGATAAATGTGAAATTTACTGGACACAAAATGCCACACATTCTTCTCATCGCCACCGCAGATAAACCCAAAACCGTTTTACTGGATAATAAATCCCTCAAACCGGTGCGGAATTGGAACTATGATGCGACGAAACAGCGATTAAAAATAACAACTGATTTATATGAAAATGGCAATTACCAAATCGATTTTTAATCTGTATTTTAAGAAAAGGTGGAGGACTGATTTAATGAAATTGAGCATAAGCGGACTTCTGATGTTGTGTTTTTTTCTGATGACTTTGGCGTGTAAGCAAGATGATAATTTAATGAAGAACCAAACACTAACAGGCGACACCTGGGGCGAGAAACTGGGATTCCCCAAAGATAAAGTTGTGCTGATTATGCATGCGGATGATATCGGCATGTGTGACGAGGCGAATCAGGCAGGCATGGTACAGTTAGCCGGTGATCATATTCAATCGGCGGCGGTGATGGTTCCATGCGAATATTTTGATAAGTTCGCTGCGTGGTACAGAGAAAATCCCGCTAAAGACGTCGGCTTGCATTTGACTCTGACCAGCGAATGGAAAACCTGGCGCTGGGGACCTGTGGCCGGTGCGGAGAATGTTCCCGGATTGGTCGATGCCGAAGGAAAAATGTGGCACGATGTGATGTCGGTGGTGCAAAACGCCTCCGCAGCTGAAGTTGAAACAGAGATCCGTGCTCAGGTTGAGAAAGCCCTCGAAGCTGGCATAAAACCCGGGCATCTCGATACACACATGGGCACTCTCTTTGCCAGTTACGATTTCACCGCCGCCTATTTGAAAGTGGCGGAAGAATACGGCATTCCCGCCATGGCCATCAACATGCAAGACGAGGTGGCTGAGAAATTTCGTGCGCAGGGATATCCAATAACCGATGGACTAATCGCGCTTATTTCTGAATATAAATTGCCTAAATTAGACGATTTTCATAGCGTGTCAGGTGCGCCAACATACGAAGAAAAACGGCAGCAATTTTTCGATCAAGTCAAGGAAATGAAACCGGGAATTAATGAGATTATTTTTCACCCTTCTGTCGGTTCGGATAATCTGAAAACCATCACCAATTCCTGGCAGCAACGAATTTGGGAGTACGAAATGTTTGCCGATCCCGTCGTTAAAGATTTCCTGACAAACGAGGGCATCATTTTTACAAACTGGAAAGATATCATGAACCGGTATAACGAGCGTACACAGGGGTGAATTTTTGAGCGATTTGCATGCAAGAGTAACATATTCGAGAGGTTTTACAAATGAAAAAATACACACTTGGCTTTGATTTTGGCACCGAGAGTGAACGAACCGTGCTCGTTGAAATCAACAGTGGTGAGATTGTCGCCGTGGCCAGTCACGATTACAGCGATGGTGTAGTCGATAAAAACCTGCCCGGTTCCACTGAACAACTCCCTCCGGAATGGGCTTTGCAAAATCCGCAAGACTGGATGGATTGTCTCGAAAAAACCGTCCCACAAGTGATACGGGAAAGCCGTGTTGAACCAGCAGGTATTATTGGAATCGGCATCGATTTTACTGCATGCACCATTTTGCCGACTTTGGAAGACGGCACGCCACTGTGCTTTCTTGACAAATACAAAAATCGTCCCAATGCGTGGACAAAATTATGGAAACACCATGCGGCTCAGCCCTATGCCGACCGGGTAAATAAATTGGCCGAACAACGAAACGAAGCTTTTCTACCACGCTATGGCGGCATCATTTCTTCGGAATGGTCTCTGCCAAAGGCCTGGCAGGTTTTGGATGAAGATGCTGATATTTATCAGGTGGCACATTATTTTGTGGAAGGCGCTGATTGGGTCGCCTGGCAGTTGGGCGGAAAGCTTTTTCGAAACAGCTGTGGTGCAGGCTACAAAGGGATGTGGCATAAATCGGATGGATTTCCCTCACAGGAATTTCTTGCAACATGCTCTCCTGATTTGACAGAACTTTTTACGAAAAAGTTTGCCGGACCGATGGCAGCCCCGGGTGAAAAAGTGGGCGAGCTTAATGAAAAATGGGCTCAAAAATTGGGATTGACTGCTGGGATTTCCATCGGCGGGGCAATCATCGATGCACATTCGGCTGCAATTGGTGGCGGAGTTACCGGACCGGGAACGCTATTTATGATTATGGGAACTTCAACCTGCCACATGCTCATGGCGGAAGAAGAAGTTTTAGTGGCTGGAATTTCCGGTGTTGTTGAAGATGGCATCGTTCCCGGCTTTTTTGGCTATGAAGCAGGACAGGCAGGCGTTGGGGATATTTTTGCCTGGCTGGTGAAAAATGGCGTGCCACCAGTATATCACGACGAGGCCAAAAAGAAGAGGGTATCGCTACACGAAATTCTCACTGAAAAAGCGCAAAATTTGCAGCCCGGCCAATCCGGTTTGCTGGCTTTGGATTGGTGGAACGGCTGCCGCACGCCGTTGGTAGACGCAGATCTCACCGGTGTGATGGTGGGGTATTCGCTGCAAACGACAGCCGAAGAAATTTACCGTGCCCTCATCGAAGCGACAGCTTTTGGCACCCGTAAAATCGTCGAACTTTTTCGTGAAGGCGGTGTAAGGATCGATCATGTTTGTGCCGGCGGTGGGCTTACCCAAAATAAATTGCTGATGCAGATTTATGCGGATATTATCGGCGTGCCGATCGAAGTAGCAGCCTCACCGCAATCCAGTGCACTGGGCGCTGCCATAATTGGCGCAGTCGCCGGGAAAGCGTATCCGTCAATTTCAGTAGCTGCCAGTAAAATGGCACCACCACCTGAGCGGATAATTGAGCCAATTCCAGCCCACCATAAAATTTATTCATCGTTATACAAAGAGTATGAACTGTTGTCAGTGTTTTTTGGTGAGAATAAAGACTCGGTGTTGAAAAAAGTGAAGGCTTTGCGATAATATTTTGGATGCCGGTGTGATCGCCGCCCCCTCGATATGCGGGCTACTCGGGATGCTGAATTTGACTTCATTTTAGTGATAACATCGGCAGAAGGCACCGATCTCATCGCAAATGATGCCGCTTTGATGCAATCACTTAAAGTGATGGCATCAATAAATTAGCGAAGAAAATAATTATTCCCGTCGTCCCCACGATATGCTCCGCTACAAACTAGCGGAACTACTCGGGATGCTGGATTTGACTTCATTTTAGCGAAAACATCGGCAGAAGGCACCGATCTCATCTCAGATGATGCCACTTTGATGCAATCACTCAAAGTGATGGAATCAATAAACTATCAAAAATTACACCTTCTCAAAAAAGTCATTTCCTTTTTCGATATGCCCGGCAGAAAGCGCCGAGCTACTCGGGATGCTGGATTGAGCTGGCGAGTTTAGCGATAACATCGCTGAAAAACAGCGATCTCATCGCAGATGATGCCGCTTTGATGCAATCACTTTAAGTGATGGAATCAATAAATTATCAAAAATTACACCTTCTCAAAAAAGTCGTTTCCTTTGTCATCGACGATGATTACGGCGGGGAAATCTTTCACCGTGATCATAAAAATGGCTTCCATTCCCAGTTCGGGGTATTCCAAAACTTCGACTTTTGTGATGCAGTCTTTGCCAAGGCGTGCGGCGGTTCCGCCAGGGGATCCAAGGTAGAAACCTCCGTATTTTTTACAGGCGTCTGTCACTTCTTTTGAGCGGTTGCCCTTGGCGAGCATAATCATCGAACCGCCTTTTTCCTGAAATTGGGCAACGTAGGAATCCATGCGTCCGGCGGTGGTCGGACCGAAAGATCCGGAGGCTTCGCCCTTGGGGGTTTTCGCCGGGCCAGCGTAGTAAATAATGTGGTCTTTCAGATATTGGGGCATGTCTTCACCGGCATCGAGGCGTTCTTTGATATTCGCATGCGCCAAATCGCGGCCGACAACGATTTTTCCAGTGAGCAGTAACATTGTTGCCACCGGGTATTTTGACAATTCCGCCAGAGTGTCTTTCATCGGTTTGTTAAGATCGACGCGCACGATGTCGCCACTTTTATGAGCTTCTACCGGTAGATATTTCGCCGGGTTGGTTTCCAGTTTTTCGATGAAAATACCGTCTTTGGTAATTTTCCCTTTGATGTTGCGGTCGGCGCTACAGCTCACGCCAAGCCCGATCGGGCAGGAGGCACCGTGGCGTGGCAGGCGCACAACTTTAACATCATGGGCGAAATATTTACCGCCGAACTGAGCGCCAAAACCGATTTTCTGCGCTTCGATAAAAAGCTGCTCTTCCAATTCCAGGTCGCGAAAGGCGTGGCCGGAATCACTGCCGCTTGTGGGTAATCCATCGTAATAGCCCGTCGAAACCAGTTTCATCGTTTTTAAATTCATCTCGGCAGAAGTGCCACCGATGACGATGGCGATATGGTACGGCGGACATGCAGCAGTACCCAGGGTTTTCATTTTTTCGACTAAAAATGGCACCAACCGTTCTTTGGTCAAGACAGCTTTTGTTTCCTGATAAAGATAGGATTTGTTGGCTGAACCGCCGCCTTTTGCGACGCAGAGAAATTTGTAATCGGCGCCATTCGAAGCGTAGATATCAATTTGTGCAGGCAAGTTCGTGCCCGTGTTTTTTTCTTTGAACATCGTCAACGGTGCATTTTGAGAATAGCGCAAGTTGCTGTTTTGATAAGTATTGAATACGCCACGTTCCAGCGCTTCTTTATCATCAAAACCCGTCCAGACATTTTGGCCTTTGTGGCCCATAATTATTGCTGTGCCCGTATCCTGACAGCTTGGGTAAATCATTTCCGCTGAAATAACAGCGTTGCGCAGTAGTTCGGTCGCCACGTATTTGTCGTTGCTGGATGCTTCCGGATCGTCGAGGATCTTTTTGAGTTGTTTTAAATGGGCGGAGCGGAATAAATGAGAAATATCTTTGAAGGAGTGTTCAGCGATCAGTGTTAATGCCTCTTTCGAAACCATGAGCATTTCCTCACCATCAAAGGATTTCACACTGACATGTTCTTTGGACAACAGGCGGTATTCGGTTGTATCTTCTGCCAAGGGAAACATTTCCTGATACTTAAATTCGGCCATTTTAAAGCTCCTGTATTTTCAAAATATTTGTGAATACAATCGGGGTACTTTTCAATTAATTTTAGTTGAACGACTTTTCCGGTAATTCTCGCAGTTTAATTTTTTTCTCATGGTGGCTAAAATTGAGATAGTAATCGCGTGTTTCAGTGAAAATCCATTTTTCGTTTTTAAATTGTGAATCAAACTGGCTCAAGTATTCAATTTGTGCTGATGGTCTGAAATTTTCAAATGCAGTTTTCGAAATATGAATCGCCAGCTCAAGCCGTGCCAGCAGGTAAGAAATGACGCAAAACATAAGACCTTTTTTCACCGATTTTCACCCGGTTTTTATTAATAAAAGTGATGCAACAAGTATAACTATTGAAGATATAAAAAGTGGTTTCACAGTGCAATGAATTTATTGTTGATTGCCAAAAGATTTCAACCTTCAAGCACGACACATTCCTGCATTCCGGAGACGGAATTGATGCGGTAGATTTTTTCAGATGATTGTAACTCATCTTTGTGAATAATTTTCTCTTTTACTTCTCCATCATCAATTAATTTTTGCCGCAGTGTACCTGCCAATAAACCACATTCGATGGGTGGGGTGAATTTTTTGCCGCCTATTTGCACAACGATATTGCCAATAGTGGTTTCGGTTATTCCCCCGCGTTCGTTTAATAAAATGATGTCATCGCAACCGCTGTATTTTTCTAATCGACTGTTATAAACTTCCCGGTGGGTGGTTTTGTGAAAGAGAAAAATATCCTGGCGGTCAACAGCAATTTTGCAGATTTTCAGTCTGACGGGACCGCTACTTCGTGATTTCTTTAAAGATGAAAATTGCAGTTCATATTTCCCGTCACTTGCAAGCAAGAGTCTAATTTTAGCTGAACTCATCCTTGTTGATTTCACAAAATTGGCAAAACTGGTTCTCAAATTTTCGATTGGGCAAAGAAATTGAAAATAGCATGCTGAATCAAGCAGGCGCTGCAGATGTGCGTCGAGTAAAAAAATACCCGATTCTTCTTCAAAGCGCATTGTTTCGAGCAATCTGAAGATGGGCCGTTTTTCCGTTAAAAATCTCGATTTAATCCAGCATTCATCCCATTCATCACGGGCATTGGAACCGATGGTAATTCCGCTGCCGATGCCCACTTGAATCGATTTTTTGTAATGATTGACGAGGGCGGTGCGGATGGCGACACTGAAAACCGCTTCCGGTCCGGGGGAGTAAAATCCTATAGTGCCGGTGTAAATACCCCGGGCTGAATTTTCGAGATTTTTGATGATTTCCATCGTCCTGATTTTTGGTGCGCCGGTGATGGAACCGCAGGGGAAAAGGGCTTTGAAAATATCGCTAAAGGCTGTTTCACGCGGCAATTCCGAGCGCACCGTGGACGTCATTTGCAGGACAGTTTCGTACTTTTCTACCTCAAAAAGTTTTGCTACGTGCACAGTCCCCGGACTAGAAATTCGGTTCATATCATTGCGCAGCAAATCGACTATCATCACATTTTCAGCTTTTTCTTTTGTCGAAGTTGTGAGATTCTGGCTGTTTTTTTTATCTTCAAAATTGTTTCTTCCGCGTGGGGCAGTGCCTTTCATTGGCCTGGTTTCAAGTATCCCATCTTCCCAGCGAAAAAATAATTCCGGAGAAGCCGAAACGATCGAATGCTGGTCCATCTGAATGAGTGCGCAAAATTCGGCCTTTTGATTACGGCTAATGTATTGATAAAAAGATGGGATATCGCCGGAAAAATTTCCGTTGAGCCGAAAGGTATAATTGACCTGATAGGTATCCCCAACGGCGATATAGTTTTGAATTGCAGAAATTGCGTTATTAAAATCCTGCTTCGAGATATCCGGCTGAAATTCGCTGAGTTGAAAAATTGAATCAGCCGGATTCCGCTTTCTAATAGACTCTCTCCTTTTAAATATGCCGAAACAGAGCAGGGGGAGTTCCTCCTGCGTCCGGGTTTTAAAAACAGAGTCCATGGCGTTTGCCGCTTCGTAACTTATAAATCCGGCGGCGTGATACCCTTTCGCCACTGCAGTTTCAATGGCCTGCAGACCGGGAATTATTTCTTCAATTTGTGTGCAAATTATCGTTTCGACGTGCTCCGAAAAACGAAACGAACCGGTTGTGCTGTGGGGTGAGAAATTATCCAGTTGAACTGAAAAGTGGCGCATATTCGGGCTTGATTTAAAAAAAGGATTGCCAGTATAAATTATTTTTGCATGATTTTAATCGTCCGTGTAAAATAATGATTCTTTTCAGTTTTGCAAGCATTGTGTGCAACTGATATCCACCAGACGCCGATTCAATATTGGGTAAAATAGAATTCAGTTTTATTGAAAAAAGAATGGATAGTGGGTTAATTAATAATTGGGGATTGCCGATTTTTGTATATAGTATTTAACATTTAATCCCCATTGGAATGGACCTGTAAAACTGGCCCGGCCGCAGGAATTTTGAGTTCGAAATGTTTGAAATGTCTAATATGTGCTGTTTTCCTGTTGTTTGATAAATGAACAGCGGGCTTCTTCCACGGTGAAAAAGTTTTCAGGCATTATTATGATTTCAAAATAATACACTGTGGTCTTCAATTAAGTCCGATATTATTTGAGTAAAGAAAACGATTGCCTATTCTCCAAATTGACAGGGGGCAGGGAAAATTTTAACGAGGAAGGTAAATGTCGAGAATTCTGATCGCCGAAGATGATCTTGTTACGCGAAAAATGCTGAAACTTACGCTTGAAAAATTTGGGCATAGTGTGATAGATGCATCGGATGGAGATAGAGCATGGGCGCTGTTGCATGAAGAGAATGCACCCCAATTGGTCATTCTTGACTGGATGATGCCTGGAAGAGATGGACCGGATATCGTTTCGCAATTGCGGGCAGAAGAGAGTGATAAGTATCATTACATATTGTTGCTTACGTCAAAGTCAGAAAAAGAAGATATAAATCACGGCTGGCAGTCGGGGGCGGATGATTTTATCACCAAACCCTTTGACCGGGAAGAACTGGCGCTGCGGGTATGGGCGGGGGAGAGAATTATCGCTTTGGAAAATAATCTGGCCAAAAAAAATCAGGAATTGGGTATCGCCAATAAACAAATTTCTGCTGCAAATAACCGCATGAAGGACGAGCTGCAAGCGGCAGCAAAGACACAGGCTGCTCTTTTGCCAACTGAACAACTCGACAATGAGCGCGTTAAATTTAATTGGAAATACGAACCGTGCGAAGAGTTGGCCGGAGATATTCTGAATTTTTTCAAACTCGACGATGAGAATATTGGCATGTATGTTCTCGACGTGAGCGGCCACGGCGTGGCCTCGGCATTATTATCGGTGACGGTTAATCGTTTTCTGACACCGCAACAACGCCAGTCAACTATTTTAAGTAAATATGATGAAGCAACTCGAACCTACGATATCGTCCCACCCGCGAAGGTTTTGGAAGCATTGAACAAGCATTTTCCAATGGATATTCGAACCGGACAATATTTTACGATCGTGTACGGTGTCTTAAATACCAGGGAGTTGAAGTTCCGCTTTTCTTCCGCCGGCCACCCGCCTGTTATTATGTCCGATGACGAAGGAGCTGAGGCTATTCCGTGCCCTGGATTGCCGATCGGATTCGATGAAAATGAAGTTTACTCGGAAGTCGCATTAGACATGAAGTCTGGCAATCGATTGTACTTTTATTCGGATGGCATGAATGAGACAAAAAATGCCAACCGGGAAGAATTTGGAGTTGAAAACCTGGTGAAAAATATCGCACATTTGCGCTCAACCGGATTGCAGGACAGCCTTGAAAAGCTGGTTGACAGTGCACGTGACTGGAACTTTGATACTCATTTTGATGATGATATAACTATCCTGAGTTTGGAAATAACGTAAATTATAATGTAACTACTAAGGTATATAATTTTGAAAATTCTAATTGCAGACGATGACAAATATCTAAACAAATTACTTCAGATGCGTTTGTCCAACTGGGGCTATAATGTCATTGCCGTTAATAATGGCCGGGAGGCGATGAATATTTTATTGGAAGAAGATGGCCCCAAATTAGCCATTCTCGATTGGATGATGCCTGAAATGGACGGCATCAACGTTTGCAAGGAAATACGCAGCAAAGCGGGTGAAAATTACATTTACATTATTTTGCTCACAGCCAGGGACCAGATGTCTGATTTTTTGGAAGGGATGGAGGCAGGGGCGGACGATTTTATGACGAAACCATTCAAAGATCAGGAGTTGCGGGCCCGGCTGCGGGCAGGACTGCGCATTCTCGACCTGCAGGATGATCTCGTAACAGCGCGAGATGCCATCCAATACCAGGCCAATCATGATCCGTTGACCGGCCGCTGGACGCGGGCCGCTATTTTTGAAATACTCGAGAAAGAGATTTGCCGATCGGTGCGGGAAGATAGCGTCATCAGCGTCATGATGATCGATCTCGATCATTTTAAAGATGTAAACGATCAGTTCGGCCATCTTGCCGGCGATGAAGTTTTGCGTGAAACGGTGAAACGATTGCAAAATTCTTTGCGGCCGTATGATAGCATTGGGCGGTATGGGGGCGAGGAATTTCTGGTTGTGCTCCCGGGATGCAAAGAAAAGGACGCGACGCATTTGGCTGAACGAATGCGCGATGCCATAAGTAAAGAGCCAATCCTGCTTGGTGAAAACGAGATTACAATCACCTGCTCAATCGGCATCTCAATGTGGCAATCCGGTCGACCTGTTCTGTCGATGGATATCATCGAGAAAGCCGACAAAGCGCTTTACAAAGCCAAGAATGCCGGCAGAAACAAGGTTGAAATTTGCGAAAATTACCCCGTTGAATAAACAATAAATGACGATTTTTTTTTAAGATGCATGCGTTGCCATATCAACCTGAACGCTTGATTAACGTGAGTTCGATATAAGAAGAATTGGGACAAAACGAATTAATTATCGGATCTAGTCCGAAGGCGTCCCGCCGAGGATAATGCACGAAACACTCGGCGAGACGCCTTCGCTCTATTATAATTATGCTTGGTAAAGAATGTTACAGCTTACATCGAACTCACGTTTGATTATTAATCTAAAAAATTGAACTCCAGCCTAATCCGCGAAATATTTCACCCACCTGCCCGTTTAGTTTGAGAAAAAATTTTAGCACCCTCTCCCGCATTGTAATGTTGGCAGAAATCGAAACCAAAGCTTGTTTTTGACAGCAGCCACCATGCCGGATCATGTTGAATTTTTCTTGGATTACAGAATTAAAATAGGCATATTTCCGCCTTAATTTTGCAATAAATTGGGCTTCTGAAATGTGGACAATCAAAGATTCTCATAAAATTTACAACCTGAAAAATTGGGGAAATGGGTTCTTCGACATCAACGAAGAAGGCCATCTTACCGTGTTGCCTACGCGCAATTCTGAAAAGTGTATCGATCTCAAACTGCTCGTGGATGATTTGCAATCGCAGGGGGTTCAACTTCCTGTCCGTTTGCGTTTTCAGGAAATTTTGCTTGAGCGGCTGCAGGAATTAAATACGGCTTTTTACCGGGCTATGGACAAATTTGCGTACAACGGAAATTATCAGGGCGCCTACCCCGTGAAGGTAAATCAGGTGAAACAGGTTGTCGAGTCCATCATCAAAAGCGAGCAAAATTATGGTATTGAAGTCGGCTCTAAAGCCGAGCTGATTTTAACTTTGGGATTGATTGAGAACTTGCATGTGCCCGTCATTTGCCATGGGATCAAAGATTTGGAATTTTTAGATCTGGCATTGCTGGGAAAAAAAACGGGTATTCAAACAATTGTGGTAATCGAGAATCTTTCTGAGCTCGAATTATTATTAGCAAGGGCCCAACAACTAAATATAATTCCCAGCATAGGTATTCGGCTGCGTCTGAGTTCAAGAGGGGCTGGTCAATGGGCTGAGTCTGGTGGCGACCGCTCTAAATTTGGACTCGGACCGGTGGAAATTATTCAGGTTATGGATCGGCTTAAAAATGAAGACCGGCTTGATTGCCTCGAACTGTTCCATTTTCATATTGGCAGCCAGCTAAATTCAATCAGAACTCTCAAAAATGGACTTCAGGAAGCAGGCCGATACTACGTTGAGTTATCTAAAATGGGAGCTGAATTTAAATATTTCGATACCGGTGGCGGGTTGGCCGTCGATTACGAAGGTTCCGGCTCCAATGGTGATTTTTCAGCAAATTATTCGCTGCAAGATTATGCGGATACCATCGTGGCGGCAATACAAAATATTTGCGATGACAATGATGTGCCACATCCGGTAATTATTACCGAGAGCGGCCGTGCGCTAACAGCGTACCATTCGGTGTTAATCACGAATGTATTAGGAGTTGCCGGCAATCCTTCGAGTCCCCCCCCTGCGATGGTGACGGAAAAAATGCCACTATTTATAAAAGAGATTAAAATTGCATTTGATAGAGTTGATGCAAGCAATTTCCAGACGGTGTATTCTGAAATCATCGCGTTGCGAAAGCAAGCGTTTGAAGCGTTTAGCAGGGGGAAACTCGGGTTAAATTGGCGGGCCCTTGCTGAATCGTACTATTGGGCGAGCTTGCGTAAAATACGGCTGTTTGCCCGCGATACCAAACCCGTGGTTCCGGAATTAACAGCCCTGGAGAAATTGTTGGCTGATGTTTATTTCTGCAATCTTTCAATTTTTCAGTCATTGCCGGATACGTGGGCGATCAATCAAATTTTCCCGGTTGTGCCACTTCAATATCTTGATACGGAACCGGAACGGCGTGTTGTTTTGGCAGATATTACCTGCGACTCAGATGGCAAGATGGATCTCTTTAGCGGCGAATATGGTACGCGCTCTACTCTGCCGCTGCATCCGCTCAATGGAAATCCAAATTATTTACTCGGTTTTTTTCTCGTCGGTGCCTATGAAGAAATTCTGGGGGATATCCATAACCTTTTTGGTGATACTAACGCCGTGCACGTCTCCTGGGATGATAAAACCGGCTCTTGGTCCATTGATCATATCGAAGCGGGGGACACCGTGGCTAAAGTCTTAAATTATGTTCATTTTAAGGCGGAAAATATCGAGTCTGGATTTCAACAAAAATTAGCACATGCTTTGCGGGGCGATAAAATAAAGAGAGATGAAGCAGACCAGATATTAACTGTGTTTCAGCAGGGATTAGCAAGTTATACATATCCAGAAAATAAAGAGAAATGATTTTCCGAGTTTGAAAGGCCTTAAAAAGTGGCAAAGAAAAAGCTGGAAGTAAAAATGCTGAATTATGGCATTTATGCAAAATGGGATCAGGAAAGCAAAGATGTTCCGCAGATCGTAAAAATCACAACCGAAATACCGGCCCGGCCCGGTCTTGAATTTGGTTATATTTTACAGATAAAAAAAGGCAAAAATAAGAAAATTCAATTCTGTATCGATCACCCACCCTTTCTCAATAGCAAAGGCGAACCGGCACCCCCATTTGTCGGTGAAGAATTTATTCGTACGAATGACTTTCAGTTTTTTCTGGGCGATTCTGTGTGGCAGCCTGTTGCCGATAAAATCGGGATTTGGCGATTGACATGTGAAATTGATAATCAAAATGTGGCCGACAAAAGCTTCGAAATTTTCGCGACTGCGTGATATATTCCTGCAAGTTCTAAAATTCCTTTCAGCATTTAAACTCACCGCTGGTAACATTTAATACGTATTATTAAGAGTGAACCCTAAAAAATCAACAGATTTTTCATTTTGATTGAAATTTGCGGACGTTTGGAATGGATGCCAGGGTACGCCGTAAATTTTCAGAAATCCACACAAATCTGTTCATAACAATTTTTCTCCAGGGAGTGGAGAAGAGATAATTATGCACATAAATCATATCCGTTTTTTTCTAACTGTGCTGAGCGCATTCTTATTTTTGCATTGCAGTTCGTCAGTTCCAGCGTTGTCTGAAAAAGAGCGAAATGCTCTCAACTCCAGTGCTGAATTTCCGGAGTATCGCCTTGGATGCGGCGATGTCATCGAAGTTAAATTTTATAAAAATGAGCGCTTTTCTCGTGTTCAGCCTATCCGTCCGGATGGCCGAATTACCCTCGAACGAATTGGTGATATTCCTGCTGCCGGATTGACGCCATCGACTCTGGATAGTACAATTACCGCTGCCTACACAGCTTTTGTGCTCGAACCGGAAGTGACGGTTTTTGTCACCGAGTTTGCCAGTCAGAAAGTATTCGTTTTTGGGGAAGTCCAGGAACCGGGAATTTATCCGCTTGACAATGAAATGACCTACTTGCAAGCGCTTACGGCGGCTGGTGGGCCTACGGATATGGCTAAAATGAGTAATGTCCTGCTCATTCGTGGTGGGGGATTGGCGGCAAAACGAGAGTATTTTATGAATTTGCGACCGCGGGCACAATCAAAAGTTGAGGAAAAACTGGGTTACGTTCAATCCCGCGACTTGATATATGTCCCGGCGACGGCGCTTGGAAATGCCAATAAATTTATGAAGCAATTTTACGGGACAATATTGCCACCAATCGAAGTCTATTTACGCGCTCTTTTATGGCAGTAAAATTGAATTGATTGTGACCTTAGCTCCGCTGTACTTAATCTAATTGCCAAATTTTTAATGTGTTATGCATTTTCTATTTTGCTTGATCAAAAAAGAAACAAAAAGCTGAAAGCCGGCGAAGCAAAATCAAGGCTGACGAAAAATCGGCTAAACTTTTTGAGAATTTCCTAAATCATTTTAAACTCGCTGCGCTCAAACAAATAATGATTCTTAACGGAAATTCTCAAAAAGTTCTTAACGCCATTTTTCGAAAGCCGTTTAAGAAAAAGACCGCGGAGCTAAAGGCCTAATCAAAAAATGAATTATAAAATCGAAAAATATATCTAACAGATGTCAACTAATCTAGCCAGGAGTTCCAGATGAAACCCGAGACCAGCCGCCTGATCGAAGCTGTCTCGATAATTGTGCGGCGTAAATATCTCATCGCCGCCGTGACAGCTGGTATAACTATACTTGGAGTCATCATTTTATTCCTGTTGCCCAAGAAGTATGAATCCGTGGCAGATATTTTACTTGAAAAGATGAATGATTCTGAGAAAGCCATGCTTTTTCGTGTAAATATCCCCAATCTTTTTGACAAGCTCGATTGGATCAATGCGGAGATTCAAATCATAAAAAGCCGCCCGGTCGCCGAGGCAACAATTGCTGCTATCGGTCTGGACAATTTCACCTCCGGCGATATTCCGCTGGATGAAAAAGACCTGCGGTTTGTCAAAGAAGAATGTATCGAGGCTCTACGGGAGGATATTCGCGTATTTCAATTGAGCAATTCGGCGGTACTGCGAATTCGCTACGAAAGTTCAGATCCAGTGGTTGCCGAACGCATTCTCAATCAAATTGTTAAATCTTATCGTGCCTACCGCACCGATCTTTTCAGCGAAACGGAAGCCTACGAATTTTACTCGCGGCAACTGGCCGAAGCTGATAAGCGATTGCAAGAACTGGAATCAAAACAGAGCGGATTTAAAGGCAGCGCTGTGCTTGTTGAGCCCAAATCTCAGGGTGCATTGCTGCTGTCTAAACTGTCGGATTATCAATCGATTCTCAATAATATTCAGACAAAACGTATCGGTAAAGAATCCCGTTTGGGCATTATGAAAGACAAGGTGCGTGTTGGTCGGGAAACTATAATCCCGGCCACTGAAATCAGTGACAGCCCCAGCCGGGCTGAGTATTTGACCAAGCTGAAATCGGAACTTTATGATTTGCAAATGCAAAGGGATGAACTGCTGCGAAAATTTTCGCCCACCTACAGCGAAGTAGTGGAAATCGAAAACCGGATTACCTCCACGGAAGAAAATTTTTTAAAAGAAATTGAGGATATAATCGCGCAGGAAGAAACGAGCATTAAAGTATTGCAATCACAAGAACATAAATTAAATGTCGCCATGGATAGCGTTCGAATATCGATCCAGAAATTATCGACTACAGACTATGAATTGACTCAGATTTCGCGCGGGATTGCAGATACGCGTGAACTTTATTCCATGCTGCTGCGTCAGCGCGATAATGCGCGCCTTTCCATGGAAAAAGCCCAGCATGGCGTCCGGGTGTTGACAGTGAGCCCGCCGATTATCCCATTACGTCATTCGCGGCCACAACGGCGACTTGGATTTGTTATCTCGTTTTTTCTTGGTTTGCTGGTTGGTTTAACCTCAGCTTTCGTCCACGATTATGTGCAAAGTTATTCGGAGGAAAATCCGGATGAGGATTTATCGACTTTACAGCGGGTAACGACCGCACTCGTGGGAAAAGAAGGCCTCCATTCGGAATTGTACAGAAACTAATGCTAAGCAAGGATGCTCCAATCGAATCAATTTCCCGCGTTGGATTTTTTCAGGGAAAACAGCCACAAACTGCCGATGTAATCGGTACTCGTATCGACCTTGTCGATTATGCCGAAACGATAGAAAAAATTGAAAATTCCATTCGGTGCCGGTCTAAAATATCCGTCGGATTTACCAATGTCTACACAATTATGTGTTCGCAGGATGACCGGGAATTGAACCGGGCTATTGCGAGTTTTACTCTCTCGGTGGCGGACGGAATGCCGCTGGTATGGTTGTCAAAATTCACTGATACACCTTTGAAAACACGCGTTTACGGCCCGGATTTATTTCTGAAAATTTGTCAAATTAGTGAGCAGAAAGGCTACCGGCATTTCTTTTACGGCAGCGAAATGCACGTGTTGGAATCGTTGCAGAAAAACCTGTTGCACCTCTTTCCTGCGTTACAGATCGCCGGTAAAATTTCACCGCCATTTCGCGCATTGACGGAAATCGAAGAACAAAAATATATCGATGAAATAAACGGAGCAGACGCGGATGTCCTGTGGATTGCGATCGGCAGCCCGAAGCAGGAAAAATGGATGGCCAAAGTGCGACCTCACTTAAAAACACCGGTGTTGGCGGCGGTGGGTGCGGCATTTGAATTCCATGCCGGAACCAAAAAGCAGGCAGCGCCGATCGTGCGCAATAACGGATTCGAGTGGCTCTTTCGATTGCTCTACGAACCCCGCCGATTGTGGATGCGCTATCTGGTTTATAATCCATTGTTTATTCTGGCAGTCGTTCGGCAGTTTCTGTTAAGATTTTGGCGTTCATTTTAAATAGAGTTTCTTCAATAAATCATGGATGATAGTGCGGTTTGAAAAAGATCGTCGGGAATGGTTGCAGCCGCTATCGGCAATCCGGCCCGGGAATAAGAAGTGGAAAAATTTTTTTTCGGGATCTGCAATATAGAAATCCCTCGACAATCTTTGGCAAATCAGCATGGCCATTTAATCTGTAATTCTCAATTATACAACCATTTGGCTAAGCATGGCTTCGTACATTCCACAAAAAGCAACGGACGGCTTGCACCCGGCGGGTAGAAATTTTCTGCTTGCTGTGCGTTCCAAATTCATCCCGCTGTTGCCCTATCTGCCGCTTGTTTTGATTTTTTGTTTCGTGCTTTTCATGCCGTCCCCACGCTTGGGATCAGGGCTATCTAAAATGCAACTGCAGGAAATGGGGGATGTCAATAAACGGATTATTTTCAGTGTGGCCTTCTTAATTGCCGGGCTGGGGCTTCTCAAGCGCCGGGGTGCATTTTCTCATTTTCTTTCTGAAAACAAAATTCTGGTAATACTTGTTGTTTATTCATTGCTGACGGTGCTCTGGGCTTCGTCGCCGACGGTAGCATTCAAACGCTGGGTGCAGTTCGCCGGTTTTCTCGCCGTTATCTGGTGCGCTCTGCTACCCCCGGATTCCCCCAAAAAAATATTGCTCATTTTGCGGAGTCTGTTTTCGGTTGCTGTTTTATATTCCGCGTTCGTGTCCATTTTCTTGCCTGAAATATCGGTTGATTTGGCAACCGGAGCATGGCGGGGCATCTTTTCCCACAAAAATATTCTCGGCCAGGTCACGGCAATATCGCTGATTTTGTGGCTTCCAGCTTTGTCAGATTCACAGACTTTGCGCTCAAAGTTTTGGGGGTTGATCAACGTAATTGCGGCTTTCGCCCTGTTGCTGAAAAGTGACAGCAAAACGGCGCTGGTCATCATTCTTTTTATTTTTAGCTGGTGGGCAATTCTGAAATTTCCTTTTCGCCGGGAAATAAAAATGCTCCTCGTTCCACTGCCGCTCTTTTTGTTTCTCTTCTGGGTTATCAATTTACAGAGCGCGGGTTTCGATGAAATGGTATTTTCATCGTTACAGCGGGATAACTCATTCACTGGGAGAACGGTTTTATGGCAGACATTCATCCAAAATATTGGCGAGCATTCCTTCATTGGTACCGGCTATAACAGTTTTTGGATCAGCACAAATGAAAATGCACACCGGTTGATTCAGCAATTGGGCTGGGATCCCGGCCAGGCCCACAACGGCTACCTCGACGTGCTCAATGAATTGGGAATCGTCGGCGGGATTATTTTTCTGATTTTCATTCTGCAAACTCTTTACAGAACACGACGATATCAATTGATAAATAAAGAATTAGGCGCTGTTTTCTTTTTTATTATTCTATCACAACTTTTTTATAATTATTTGGAAACCAGTTTTTGCCGCAGCTCGAGCCTGGGGTGGCTGATAGTTTTGGTTGCTGCCATCGTTTCGTCGCATAGGCCAATCGCAGCTGAAAAACCGGGCGAGCCGCAAGCGGTTGAATAGCTAAAATTTTTAAAGGCTCCACTGGGCTGTGTTCATTTTTTCAGGCAATTGATTTATTTTTGAATATATTTGAGAGGAATGCATCATCTCCAGTTTCAAATTTGCCTCAGCTTATTATAAACGAGTCTCGGTTTCGATGAATAGTGTATCATCACCAGATATTTCCATTTGTATTTCCACATACAAACGGCCGGAACAATTACACCGTCTCTTGTTGAGCCTGATCCAGCAAGTGGTGAATGTGCCGTATAAATGTGAAATCATCGTCGTTGATAACGATGAAGTTGGCAGCGGACGCCTTGGATTGGTGAATCAGTGGCCGGAAGACGTGCCGCTGAAATACGTCATCGAGCCGCGACAAAATATCTCCCACGCCCGCAACAAAGCGTTGGATGAAGCCAATGGCTACTGGCTCGCCTTTATCGACGATGATGAAATTGCCGGAGAAAACTGGCTGCAAAGTTATTGGCGCATCATTCAGAAAAACGCTGGTGACGGATTTTTTGGCCCGGTTCTGCCGCGCTTTGAAAAAGATGTCGGCACCTGGCTGGCGAAAGATTCACTTTATCACCGCCCGCGGTTTTCCAACGGTGTCAAAATTGGCTACTCTCAAACTCGCACCAGCAACGCATTTGTGAAACGCGATGTGCTGAAAAAATACCGTTTTGATCCCAATTTTGGCCGCCTCGGTGGCGGCGATGTCGAATTGTTTTATCGCATGGCAGAGGACGGCAGCATTTTCTATTGGTGCGATGAGGCGGTGGTTTTCGAATATTTTCCCATTGAACGGGTCAATATGAGCTGGCTGCTCCGGCGTGCCTTCCGCGGCGGCGTGAGCTATACAAAAATTCAGAAAAAACACCATCCGAATCTGGTTTATAATCTGGTGCGCATGGTGAAATCCATGGCCGGGCTGCTGGTATTTACATTTATTTTGCCGTTGGAATTTTTTCGTGGGCGCCTGCAGGTTGTGCGCCGCATGCAAAAAATTCTCGTGCAAGTCGGCCACGTCTGCGGTGTTTTTAATGTGAAATTTGAAGAATATAAAAAATAAGCCAAAAACTAATTCCCGGTTACCTGCCACTTATTATCAAAAGTCTTTTTAAAATGGCTGCTCCATCCTTAAAAAATATTCGCATTCAGTTCATTTTCAATGTCTGTGCTCACTACCGCAAAAAACTGTTCGAAGAACTCGCTAAAAAATACAGCATAAATTATCTCTTTTTTTCCGGTGGGGAAGAGTTTTACAACGATGGACTGGGAAACCAGAATCTGGGTGAATTCACCGGACGCTATCTCAAAGGCGTTGATTTTGGACCGCATCTGCGGTTGACGCCGGGATTGCTGCCGGAAATTCTATTTCGAAAAACCGATGTTTTTATAAAATGCATCAATGGACCGGTGCCCTTGTTGCTGACTTTTTTAGCTGCCAAACTGCGCGGAATCCCCTTTATTTTGTGGACGGGGCTCTGGCATGATTTGCAATCGAAATTTCACAAAATGGCACGCCCGCTGGTTCATCAAATCTACAAAAAAGCCGATGCTATCGTCGTTTATGGGGATCATGTCACCGGCTATCTCGCGGGCAAGGGCATCGAAAAAAAGAAGATTTTTCCGGCGTATCAGGCCCACGATACGACGCCGTTTTTGCAGCAGGTTTCGCAGCAGGAAAAAGATGAGCTGCGTCAAGAAATTGGCATTAAAACTTCGAAAGTTGTGCTTTTTATCGGCCGGCTCGTCGATGAAAAAGGGATCGATACCCTCGTTGATGCTTTTGCCGCAATCGGATATGCCTATGCGACATTGTTAATTATTGGCGCCGGAAAAAAAGAAAGAGCGCTCCGGGTACGGTTTGAAAAAATAAACGGAATTATTCTTCCGTATATTGAGCATTCGCAATTATATAAATACTATGCGCTGGCGGACATTTTCGTGCTGCCTTCGGTGACAACTGGACGCTTTAAAGAACCCTGGGGATTTGTGGTCAACGAAGCCATGTGCCAGCACTGCGCCATCGTGCTCAGTGATGCCGTTGGAGCGGGGCAGGGCGGGCTGGTAAAAAATGAGCAGAACGGTTTTATTTTTCCGGAAAAAGACAGCGCTGCACTGGCAGGCATTTTAGAGCATCTTTTGACCGATGATGTGCATCGACAACTATTTCAGGACCGGGCTTTCGCAACCATAAAATCGTGGACATTGGAAAAAACAATCGCTGGTTTTGATGCTGCCATTTCGTACGTACTTGAAAAAAAGAACTGAAGCAAAGAATGAAAATAATTTTTACCATAATTGAGCAGGGGCATTTTCGCGAGGGACTCATTTACAAAGCCAACCGCATGTGGACGCCAAATGTTACCGCGATTATGGCTGAAATGCAGCGGCAAAAAGGCCACGACGTGACCATCCTCGATGCCAACGCCTGCGGTTGGGAAAATCGCGTGCTCAGTAAAAAAATCGTTGAGCAATCGGCTGATCTGGTTGTGCTGATGACGCAACCCAGTGACCGCTGGCAAAATCCATATCCATCCATTGCACGGCAGAAAAATTTCGTCCGAACATTGCGAAAGACTGGCTACGACGGTCTTTTTCTCGCGGTTGGGCCGCATCCGACTTTGTTGCCGGAAAATTTTTTAACCGAAATACCGGAAGTTGATTACATCGTTCGTGGCGAACCAGAAATCGGGGTCGATCAATTTATTGATCGTGTTGTTCAAAAACGACCCTACGATGGGGTGCCGGGACTTTCGTCGCGGGTGATGGGCGACGTCGTGCATTTTGGCGACGAGAAGCCGGTGCACAATCTGGATGATCTGCCAATGCCGGCCTACGATATATTGCCGATGGAAAAATACCAGCACCATTTTTATTCGCAGGTAACAGATCCGCGGCACCGGTTTGCATTTATCGAAACGAACCGGGGCTGCCCGTTTGGTTGCAGTTTTTGTAATCTCGCATTGTACGGCCGCACGATTCGCCGCTTCTCGGTAGCGCGAATTCTGGCAGAAATCGATCTCCTCGTGGAAAAATACGGTGTCAATTACCTGTTTTTTGGCGACTTGACATTTGGCATAAATCGCAAGGATACCGAAGAATTGTTGCGTGGTTTGATTGAGCGAAAATATGCCTTGCGCTGGTCCTGCCAGACCCGCGTTGATATGATCGACTCGGATTTAATACTATTGATGAGCCAGGCCGGGTGCCACCGAATTGAAGCAGGAATTGAAACGGCGCAGGCATTTTTGATGAAAAGAGTAAAAAATGTGCGAACGCAGCAATTGGAAAATCTGGTTCAAGCGTTGAATCAAGCGAATATCAAGCTCGAATCGGGCCATCTCGTCGGCCTGCCCAATCAATCGGTGCGGCAAGTGTGGCAGTCCGCCAGAGTGCTGAAAAAAATCGGTGTGCGCTTTAAAATCACCTCGGTGACAGTCCCGTATCCCGGTACTGATGATTATGCGCAGGGATTAAAAGAAGGCAAAATCAAACTGAAGGATTGGCAAAGTATTGTTGCGGCAGCCGGAAAAAGTGGCAATAAATTGACCGATCGTAAAATTCAGGTCGCGATTTTTATTGTACAATGTTTATATTATTGGCATATTTTTACCTCAGGTGTTGGCGGTGTGCTTTCGAGCATGCCGCACTTGCAGGCTGCCTGGCGCGGATTTCAGCGGCTGTTCTATCGCCCCCGCGACGGCGCCGGTGCCATCAAACGCACTTTTGAAGATGTGGTTTACGGCGCGGAGTAGCCCGGACAAATTTTAGGCGAGGGATTTATTTCAACGATCTCGTCATTCCGTCATGCTTTTAGACGGAATCTATGCCCGTACAAATTATGGATACCCGATAAAGGCATTCGGGTATGACGAACAACGAACATTGCTTTTACAAATCGCTACAGCTATGTTAGTTGCTTCTGGTGGTATCCTGTAAAATTCTTCATTGGCTCAAAATTCAAATTATCGGCACTAATCTTGATTTGCTGCCATTAATTTTTCACTCGTTGCACCCGCTCGGCATTGCAATGCAAATCGCGCTGAGACACAGAGAACGCAGAATATTTTACATTAAGTCTTTTCTCCGCGGCTTTGCGGCTCCGCGTGAGAATTATTCAGATTATATGAGAACGAGGCCATTTCTTATATTGGAAACAATTCATTTCTCATTAGCAGGCGCTTGAGCTATCACTACTTTAAAAATAATTCGAGATCATTGTATTGAGATTTTAAAAATAAAAAGACTAAATTCCCGTACACAAGAATAATGATACTAATTCAGCGTGGCGAGAAATATGACCAAAGAAGAACACATTAAATAATGGTGCGAAAGCGCACAGCATGATCTTGAAGCATCGGAGGGTATGCTTAAATCTGGAAGATATGATTGGTGTCTATTTGTAGGCCACTTAGCTTTAGAAAAAACTCTTAAAGCAATATTCGTCGAACGAAATGATAATAACATGCCACCCAAAATTCATAATCTTGTAAGATTAGCTGATTTATGCTCAATAGAATTGGATAAAGGGCAGAAATTTCTATTGGATAAAATAAATGATTTTAATATCCAAACCCGATATCCGGATTATAAACTGAATTTTTACAAACGATGCACGAAAGAATATACAAACGAATATTTTAATAAAATAAAGGAGCTTTACGGATGGTTCAATTCCCTGATAAAATAAAGGAAACCATCGACAAATATCTTCTGGCATTAGGCCGGAATAATATCCCAATCAAGGAGGCATTTCTTTTTGGTAGTTATGCTACAGGGAATTATCGTGAATGGAGTGATATCGATATTGCGTTGGTTTCTGAAATATTTGTGGGTGACAGGATTGATGATAAAGATAAAATAAGAAATATTACGCTTTCTGTTAGCAGTGAAATAGAAGTCATTCCATTTACACCAAATGAGTTTAATTTGGACAATCCGTTTGTTAAACAAATATTAAAAACTGGAATTAAGTTAATCTAAGTGGATGAAAATAACAATCGTTTGCGCTCTGAAAGTGGGGGCACAGTGGCAAATTCAGGTTTGATGCGTATGCCACTTTCTGTGGCTGTTTGACACTTTATGTTTGAACAACCCACGGCAGGAGAAACTGTCGTTATGCACCCAAAGGCCATAAATGCCAATAACAGATAAAACAAGAAAACTACTTTGGGGTAGATCTGGAAATAGATGTGCTATATGTCAAAAAGAGCTGATTGTAGATGCTACCAAAGGAGATGATGAGTCTATAGTCGGAGAAGAATGCCATATTATTTCAAAGAAAAAAAATGGCCCAAGATACAAACCCCAAGACGAAGATAGTTATATAGATTCGTATGAGAATCTAATCTTGCTTTGTCGTATTCACCACAAGCAAATTGATGACCAACAGTCTGAATATACAGAAGACAAAATCAAAGACATTAAATCGAAACATGAAATTTGGGTTAAAGAGAGTCTCGAAACAGGCACTATAAAACCTCTAAGGTTGAGAAGAGTCAAGGGAGAAAAGACAGAACTTCTGTTTCGCATTGGGTCAGGGAAACAGCTTTTTGGCATTATAGACGGAATGTGCGGTCTGTATAATGACCATCCAGAACCAGAAAATGAATACGAGGTAGAATTATTTGGTAATTTCCTTCAGTCCTTAAGAGATTGGGGTGATCTGAGTAGTGATTTAGAACCGTCAGAAAAAGTAAAAGCAATTTTTAATCTCTCTCAAATGCTTAAGGAATTGGAAGAAGCGGGTTTTTGGGTATTTGGTAATACCGAGAAACAAATACTTGAAGGTGGCGTCGGTGGTCTTAGCAATTGGCATATTGGCTATATCACGATAGCTCGCAACAATAGCCCGTCAATTATTAACCTAGGTGACAAAAACAACAAAAATAATGCTTAACAAAAGTATTAACCAGACCGCGGGAACGGTGGCGGCGTTATGCGGCAAGTTCATTGGCGCGGTCTGGTTATACTAGACGTTATGTTTAAACTAAACCGAAATTCTAACACCAAATAGCCCAAAACAGGCAAAGTTATTTTAGCAAAATGAGCAGAAATATTGTTTAAAAGTCTGCAGAACAATCTTACCCTAAAACCATGAAAAACAGGAAACAGGATGTGAAGTTTTTCACGATAACAATTTTTGTAGCCTGCCTGCTCATCTGGGCGCTTTTTAAATGGCTCACGCCCGATTATCCCCTCAACGAAACCGAGATGATTGCCATCGTCGCGGTTGTCGCTATTTTTGCTTTTATAATTAAACGCATTCAGCTCAAAATATCCCGCAAGAAGGACACCAAATAAATGCCGCGATCGATAAAATATGCGCTTTTCGCGCTGGTAATTTTCGCAATTATCTTTTTTATAACGATGCTGGGAACGCAATCGGTGCGTGACATTGGCGGCTTGAGCCCGACGGAGTCCGAATACATGCCGGATGAGAAAGCCAATGGCGAAGAAAGTGAAGACAGCGGACCGACGCCCAAATCGTCCGGTTCGATGAAACCGAAAAAACGCATCACCGTGCGTGATTTTCTCGTTGCCGGAGAAAAAGAAGGCTCGGGCTACAGCCTGTACAGTTACCTGCTCTTCAAAGTTCCGCCGACAGAGGAAACACAGGGAAAATATACAGCATTGTTAGCCGCCTTTTTACAAAAAGTGTCGGCCGCAGCCAAAGTCGAAAAATATGTCGAACGCAAATATCTCAATGTGACCTATCTGCCGGTCAACCGCAGAATACCGGTTGGTTTTGAAAATTATGGCAATGCTCAGAAAGTCAACTGGATATTGGACAATTATAATTATGCCCGGGCGCGGGTAATTTGTGCTGCAATTCCCGGTGAATTGTCCAACGGGCCATTCATTTATTCAGTTCAAAATCCGGACTATCTCGGCAGCGAAGAGCCAGCGCATTTCATTTTGCAGGACATGGCGCGTGCTCCGTCCCATCTCTGCGGTTTGTGGCTGGATAAATTTTTAAAACAAGCTGCCCGGGAGGAGTTCTGGCAACGCGATAAAATGTTCGAATTGACCATCAACCTGCGCACGGCGGTCGCCGCCCTCGCCGGGGGCGTCGAGTCGGTCACCCATTCCATGGATTGGTGGCAAGGAAAAATGGATCAATGGATTTGGGTTGATAAATTGGTCGCCTCAAACCAGTAAACCTCGAGAGCTGGGAAAAAAACCAAAACCATCATCATTTTTCGAGCATGAAAAGAACGTGATTGGTCAAATCTGATAATACAGGGATTGATTAAGCCTTTAGCTCTGTTGCCTATTCTCAATTGGCCTACGAAAAATGGCGTTAAAAAATTTTGGATAATTTCCGTTAAGAATCATTTTCTGTTTGAGCGGAGCGAGTTTAACCTGCTTTATTCACAAATATCTGTTAAAATATTCTTAACCTATTGATAATTAGATATTTGAGACAAGACGAGTCTGGCTATCCAATTAACTCAGCCAGCGGTGAATATGCCACCCCTCCGGGGTTCTCGGGTTTTTTTGAGTTCACCGAGTTATAATCATTGCACCCCTCCGGGGTTTTGCAGCATAACAAAACAGATTAATTTTTTTAATCCCGGAGGGATGACATGATTATAACACTGAAAATCCAAATATTTAAACCCCGGAGGGGTGGCATAGTTTTGTAGACTTTTTGAAAAAAGCTAATTTTTGCAATATAGGTAGTATTATATTTTTACAAGAAGTTGAAAATGCTGAGTTAATTGGATAGCCAGACAAGACGAGAAGAGAAACTAAGTTATCTATTAAAATTAGCTCTCACAAAGCCACGGGGTACACAAAGTTATGTTTTATAAGTATTTAAATATTTTTTTGTGGACTTAGTGCCCTTGTGTGCGAATTATTCAGGTTAAATGATTTAGGAAATAATCTAAAAATTACGACTACCTGTTTGCTTTGCAATTAGCCATTTTTCGTCAGCCATGATTTTGCTTCGCCGGCATTTAGCTTTTTGTTTCTTTTTTGATCAAGCAAAGCCAACGGCCGGCGAAGCAAAAAGAAAAGACTAAATGGTTAATACAAATGTAGTTATTCGCAAAAATACAGAGTTAAAGGTGCAACCAACACAGGGATTGCAATCAATAAAGTGAAAAATAAACTCACCAACGCTTTTTTGTTCATCGTTATAATCGTGCTCATGCTGATTATTTCTGAGCTGGGCCTGCGGTTTGCTCACCATCTCACTTCAGAAAAAGAAGCCGAAAGCGGCTTGAGTACTCTGCTGCAAAAAAGCGAAATTCCCGGTCTCGTTTGGCAGCTGACGCCGGGTTTTAAATCGGATAAATATCAGATTAATGCATCCGGCTTTCGCGGTGCAGAATTTCCGGCAGCAAAAGACAGCGCGGTTCAGCGTATCGCTTGTATCGGTGACTCCCATTGTTTCGGCATGGGCGTTTACGATGACTCCCGGATTTATCCTTCTTTGCTGCAAGCACAATTGCAGAAAATTTCGCCAGTTGAAGTTTTGAATTTCGGGGTGCCCGGCTACAACACGTGGCAGGAATTTGCCCAATTGGAAAATATCGTTTTAAACTACGCCCCTGATTTTGTGGTGCTCGGTTTTTTCTTCAACGATGCGGATGGCAACACGGCCATTGAAACGGCATCCGGCCGGCAAAAATTGGGCGAGCAAAAGAACGGGCCAACCTCAAAAAGTTTGAGTTCGTGGTTGAAGCAAAGTTACCTCGTCATGGCGCTTAAAAACGGAATCGAGCGTGCAGGTCTGGCATTGTTCGACTATCACCCGAATTATATTGATTTGAAAATTAAATCGGCTCGCTGGCAGGAAATGAAAAACGAGTTAGCTGAAATGGCCGAGGTTCTGGCAGACAGGAATATTCCGCTTTTAGTTGTTGTTTTTCCTATGACTTATCAGTTGGCTCACCCGGAAACGGTAAGCGCTGCCCAGCAGGACATTCTTTCTTTTTTAAGTGAGAAAAAAATTGAATATATTAATCTGTTTCCCATATTTCGCCGGTTTTTGCAGGCAAATGATTTCGAGTATAAAAAATTGATCGTCAAGGGAATCCGCGATAGCCATCCGACCGCGACCGGACATGCCCTTGTTGCAGAAGAAATTGTAAAATATATGCTGAACAAAAAATGAAAATACTGATCGTTCATAATAAATATCGCTACAAAGGCGGCGAAAACACGGTGGTGCAAGAGGAAATTAATCTTCTTGAAAATTACGGTCACACCGTGATCCCGTACATGCGCGACAGCCGCGATATTGCACAATTTACGTTCAAAGAAAAGCTACAATTGCTGCAGCAAACAACCTGGTCGGATCAAGTCTACGCCGATATCACCAATATAATTAAGTCAGCGCAACCGGACGTCGCGCACATTCATAACACCCTGCCGCTGGTCAGTCCCTCAGTTTATTATGCCTGCGCCCAGCTGGATGTGCCGGTTGTGCAGACATTGCACAATTTTCGCCTGCTATGCCCCTCGGCGACATTTTTAAAAGATGGAAAAATTTGTGAGAAATGCCGCGAGCGCACGCTGTTTGACAGCGTTTACTACGGCTGCTATCGCAATTCGCGCATTCAATCGGCGGTGGTGGCGAATATGTTGCACCAACACCGCAAGCGCCAAACTTTTAATCGCCTCATTGATGCATTTATCGTATTGACGGAATTCCATAAATCAAAATTTATCCAGGGTGGATTGCCGGGAAACAAGATTTTAACCCGGGCGAATTTCACCCGTCCGGTGCAAGTTCAGCGAAAAGGACAGGGGGATTTTGTGTTATTTGTCGGCCGCCTCAGTCCGGAAAAAGGACTCGGCACATTGGTCAACGCCTGGAAAAATCTGCCGGATATTCCACTAAAAATTGCCGGTGGAGGGCCAATGATTGATGCGATCGGTACCAAATTGCAAACAGAAAACATCGATCATATTGAATTGCAGGGATTCGTCAATTCAAAAAAACGGACGGATTTATTGGCACGGGCACGATTTCTGGTCGTGCCGTCAAATTGGTATGAAGGTATGCCGACGGTCGTTCTCGAAGCGCTTGCGGCGGGAGTTCCCGTGCTGGCCAGCCGGATTGGCAGCCTTGCCGAGTTGATTAAAGATGGCAAAACCGGCTGCCTTTTTGAACCTATGCATGAACTGGATTTGCAGGAAAAAGCCCGGACTATGTTTTTTGATGATGATCGATTGCGCCAGATGCGGCTGGCTGCAAAAGCAGAATTCGAACAACTTTATACGCCGGAAGTGGGCTATAAATCATTGATGCAGATTTATAATAAAGTACTGCAAAACCGCGATTGACATTTGGGGAATCTACTTTGAATTCGAAATTTTTTCGAATTATGCCTGTTTATTGAGCCCGTATCTCTCCTTTAAATTGCGTGCCTGAAAAGAAAAAATAGATGCCAGTGTGAAAACCACAACAATTCCGAGAATTATCGCAAGCCTTTGCCATGACTGCCCCGCGTCCATGCGCGCAGAAATAAGCTGATAAATTGTTAAAATCCACTCGAGCGCGGCCAACGCAAGCGCAGCCTGTGCGATGCGGGCGATCCAGGCCCGGGGAACAAAAAGACTGAACAATACAACAAAACTGATGCTCATCAAAAGTGTATCGCCAGCACGGCTAAAATGAGCAGCGATGAGTAGCAAACTGAGGATTACCGGCAGAAGTTGGGCGAGTGTCAACAGACTTTTTTTCATGAAATTTTCCTGATTTTTAGAATTTGTGCCCTGAGTGAATGTTTGTATTTTCCCACTGGCTAAATTACATGGGGATTTGTTTAAGAAATAAGTTGATAGATGTCCTATTTTAAAATAAAGATTTAATATCGCATCAACTTAAAAAGGTCGTTCCCACAAACAAGCATCCCGAGTGTCCCGCTGCATTTTGCGGGATGTATCGAGGGGTGCGTGAACTAACATCGAACGCACCCTTCGATACATTCCGCTTTAAAAACAAGCGGAACACTCAGGATGCTTTAGGCTCGATATAAAAATCTCCGGCTTGACTTAAACGTGAAAAACCGCTGATTTATCGTGTCTGAGAATTCTAAAATATACAATACCAAATATATCATATCAATATTCATATAACGCCTAATAAATTATTTTTCAAGATGAAATAAAACATCCGCCGGGATGTCAGTTTTTTCAAAACCGGGTCCTTGCCATGCCGCGCGTAATTTATGCCCGCCACCCATTTGAAAATATTTAATCCCAATTTTATGAAAACCGGTTTTCAAAGCAATCGATGCGGATTTCTCCAGCTCGCCGTGCGGCCCATCGTTATTGATGAGCTCGTGGTCGTTTAAATAGAAGACACTGCCATCATTTGAGAGCACAGAAAATGTGTAAATCCCCTGCGTTTTAATCGCGATCAAACCCTCAAAATAGAATGCAAAATTAGTATCGCTGGTTCTCTTTTGGAGCGAGAACTCAGGCGTAATCCCGGATTTTTTCGGTGTGAGAGAACGCATTCCTGCAACCTGCCGTATGGAATCTGAAAAATAAAAATATTTGAGCCCCGGATCAGGTTTCCCTGTTAATTTCTGCGCATCTTGCAGTACATCGCGGCCAATTTCGGCAAATATAATTTGGCTGGGTTTGGAGTCGTTGGCAAAAGCCTGCATATGCAATGGCATTGTTCGCGGTACAATTATTGGCTCGCGATAGAGCGCCGATTTCTCCGACGGCATACGTCCGTTGAGGGTGTAGCGAATTTCAGCAGATTTATCGTCGCAACCAAGCTCGACGTGCCCATTTTTGTTGGAAATAACGAATGGCGCAGGCGTTGCATCCGAATAAATCCAGTCGAGGCTCAAGCGTGTTATTTGTGTCGTTTCGAGGCCATTGTATTTCGATCGGTCTCCCGCACAATGCCCGAGCAGCACGTGTTTGTCGACAAACTCGATCGCCGTGTAGCAGTACCAGCCGTCGGCGTCACTTTCGATGTTTTTCGTGCGTTCCCACGTGCGTCCCTCATTTTTTGAAATGGCCAGATTGAACGGCGTTCGAATGCCACCCTCGGGTTCGAGAGTATTGTTCCAGATGAGCAGCAAATCCCCGGTTTCCGGGATGCGTTCGATCGAAGCCGGAGAAAGCGGCGAGCGAATCGTGCTGGGTTCAACAGCAGACCAGCTTTGCCCGGAATCTTCTGAAAATGACAAGTATTGCACGCCCGAACCTGTTCGACAGAATAGCAGAAGACGGCTATCTTTGAGTTCAACTATTCCGGGTTCCTGCAAGACTATTTTTTCCGGATTGGCGGCCATTTCAGATTTAGCCCAGGTGGCCCCGTTATCGTCAGAAAAATAACACATAATCTGAGCGATAGCAGATCTTTCATATTCGGGACTGGCATGCATGGCAGCGGGAATGATGAGCCTGCCGTTCGCAAGTTGCACAACGCGATCATTATTTACCACAAAATAGCCCCTGGTTGTGATGCATCTTTTCGGGGCGCTCCAGGTATGCGTCTCGTCGTCGGAAATTCGCATGTAGGGTATGCATTCTTCTTCGCTGTTTTTGCGCAGATAAAACAGGGCAATTTTTCCATTTTGCAGCCGCAACAACGAGACCGACATAATATTCATATCGCCTTCGTTGGCAACAATCAAACTGTCTTTTTCAGACCAGGTTTGGCCCGCATCACTGGAATAGCGCCCGGCCAAATAAGCGTGATCGTTATCCCCTTCACCTCCGGTAAAATGGGTGTAAATAAAGAGAATGCGGCCATCATACAAAGTGATAAAATCGCCTTCGCTGTTGCGCGGGTTTCCCGGCCCGGGCGTCAATCGCAGTGTTATTTCTTTTCCATCCGAGACCGGTTTTTCACAGCCAGCAAGAAATCCAAAAAGCGGTAGGATTGCTATCAAAATAATATGTTTTACACCGAATATTTTCATTTTTATTCCTTTTGTTGTCGGAACTCTGACAGGATTTTAAATCCGGTCAGAGTTTGCCGTTTCAGTTTTTCCTGCAATTTTTGACACTACCAATTAATGAAAAAAGACAGTGGTGGGAACGGGTGATTTCTCGAAATTCGGGCCTTGCCACTGGAAACTCAATTCCTTGCCGCCGCCCATTTGGAAATAGTCGAGCTTGATTTTATGAAATCCCTTCCGCAGACTTGTTTTAGCTGCTTTTTCAATACTGGCATGGGGGCCGTCATTCTGGATCAACTCCATATTATTTAAATAGAAAATGCTGCCATCATTCGAGCGTAAATAGAAAGTATAGAGGCCGTCTTGAGATATCTGAATATATCCATTAAACGAGAAAGCGAAATTTTCATCAGACAGTCTTTTCTCCACAGAAATTTGTGCGCAAGTACCGCTGATAATTTTATCGAGTTTATTAATGTGCGTAGAAGAGGTGACCAGCCCCTCAAAATAATCAAATTGCAGTCCGGGTTTTGGGATTTTCAGGCCTGCAACAGCATTTTGGAATAAGTCGGTGCCAATTTCTGTCGAAACGACCTGGCTTGGCAATTTCCCTTTTTGATGGGCGACGGCGCGTAATGTGGTGGTTTTGCTTATTCGAATTGGCTGGTTATAAATTGATCCGAAATCCTGATCGGGCATTTGTCCATCCAGTGTGTATCGGATCATGGCGGCGGAGTCGTTACTGCTGAGTTCGATTATTCCAGGCGTTGTCGAATTTATTTTCGGTGGTGCCGTCGTATCCTTTTGCAGCCACGAATTGATGTAATCCATGCGCAGTTGGGCGAAATAAATCGCTGTTTTTTCCTCGTGGGAAGAATAGTAGGAAATGTATAAAATATCATCGACCACCAAAAGGCCGGGATAACTGCAATCGCCATCGCTGGGCAGATTGAGTAATTTGGTAAAAAAACCGGTCCGCGTGATTTTGCCGAGCATCATTTTTCGCTTTGAATTTGGCTGATAGTCTCTCGTTCCGCAGATCATCTTTCCATTTTCAAACCGCAGCAGGTCTGGCCCACCAAGGCGAATGTTGAGTTCATTCCATTGCCAGTTTTTATAGGGATATGCACTTGAGCCAAGAAAACCGGTGGGCTGCTGTGAGTCCCGTCGAACGAGGGCGGTTAATTCGCCATTGCCCGAAAATCGCAGTGTGGTTTCGTTGGGAAAGCCTGGAACATTTAAGGTCGAAATATACTTGTAATTCTTTCCATCTCCGCTTTGCACCAGTTGCAGTTTCGCTTGCCCTGCCTGGTAGACGGCTGCATAGGCGAGGCCTTTGTGCCATGTCGCGCGCCACAGCCAATCTTTGCCGGAGCGAATATTTTTATCAATATTTATTGCGGCAGGCTGTGAGAAATTTGCCCCTTTTTGATCTGAAAAGCTGACCAGCGGTTGCATTCCGAGCAGCTTTTTCCCTTCATAATGGGAGCCGCCACAGTTGAGCATCAGCCTGTTGTGCGGTGTGATGGAAAGCATGGGATCCCGCAAATCGATATCTTTTTTGCTGAGATGTGCCACAGAGCGCCAGTTTTGCCCATCTTCCGATGTGATAATGCGAATTGTGCCGTTTATCCCTGGAACGTGGGCTGAACCTTCGCGAAAGGCGCAAAAAAACTGTTCGTTGAAATAGACCAGGCTGGTAAAAGCGCTGTGCTGCGCCTTGTCCCAAATGCGCTCCACCGAGATGATAGCTTGTTGTTCCGGTGGGCTTTGCGCATAAAAAGGGGTTGAAAGTAAGAAAAAGACGGCAAGGCTGTTTAACACAGTTTTAAATTTTTTCATGGGCAATCCCTGTGGTTTATACGCCGGGAATTTTCCTGCCACTTCCCCGCGAGATTAATCTAAGAGTTGCCACAATTTAAAATTTCTGAAAAATAAATGATGTAAAATTGTGTAATTTGATCGCAATGTGAAGATGCAGGGGTGCTATTATATCAAAGGCGGGAAAGTACCGGAATAGGATTATAATTTAAGTCTGGGCGATTTAGTGTGTTTCCGGGTTTTCATCACCACAGGATCGAAAAATGTGTTGTCGTGCGTGCAGCGATGAAAACCGGAGTGGTTAACTCATGTGGTGAATTTTAACCCGTTGTGCAAAATTAAAGAAACTACTTATAATTACCCGTTGTGCAGAATTCAATCTAATCTGTCACAAGTCGACCTTTTCTCGTCATTCCGTCATGTTTTTAGACGGAATCCATCGTTTTACAGTCTAAATCCCATCTGGATTCCCGCTAAATGCTTGCGGGAATGACATGCCGGGGAGACGAAATTGGTAATCAAAATCAATTTTGCACAACGAGTGAATTTTAAGCTTTTGCCGGAGCCAGGCCACTCAGCGCACGACCTAAAGCAGCTGCGATGGCTGCAATAATGCAGTTTATTATAATTCCCACAAAACGCAATGAAACCAGTGCACCCATTGTTACAGTTTCGCCAGCCTGTGTGTTAATGGCGTCCCAATGGATGAAATACGAGTTTTCCAATCCAGCGGCGAGGCTGATAATTGAAAGCACGAAAATTAGGCTTTGTGCACCAAAACCGATGAGAACACCGGTCATCAATGTGCCTTTCCAGTCGAAGCCAGCCACTGTTTTGGACAGCGCGCCAAAATAAATACTGCTGATCAATGTCAGGCCGACGAGTGAGAACATCGCGTTGCCACGTGGGGCGTAGGGTACACCAAAAAATACGCCGAGGCTGAAACGCAGCAGTGCCCAGATAATGATGAGCAAAAACGGTAATTTTACGAAATTGAAGACTTTACCAAACATTTTCCTACCTCCGTTAGGTTAGATTGAAGTTTGTGAAACGTCAGGAAACTTTTCGCACGTTGTCATACAACAATATACAAAATGTTTCGTGATAGAAACACGAATAATTTTATGATTATCATTATTTTATCTGTGGTTTCACAAAGATCGTTTGCCAAATTATAGTAATTTTTTATCATATTTTCTAATAAAATTTATTAAAAATATATTTTTATTGTATGAATAATAAGGATATATGAGTAAATTGGATAGAGAAATACGGAATATCTGGAGCACCCACTAAAAATGCCGCCATGATAATTTGACAAGATCATGTGATCTATTGTGCTCATCCAGGTCGCCGGACACGGGGCGTGCAGAGTTTTTCCTCAAGGGAAATTCCCATCTTCATACCAATGTGGTGGCGGTCGCAAACTTTGATAATTTTGGCTCTGTTAAAGAAACAAGTTGATTTATGAACTGAAAACCCTTCAACGATTGTTGTGGAAATTAGCACAGCGGTTTCCACAACGGCCTGAGCCGGAGACCGCTGCACTTAACTCCGGCACGATCGATGGATGTTAATTCATACCGTTTCTTAAACAAAGTGATAATTTTTTAAGGCACGTTTAGTAGAGTGCTGAAAACTTGAAAGTTAGGTATGGAGTAATTGTATTACAGGCTCGTTTTGTTACTCTGATATGGGATCTAACCTCAGAAGTACGCCATTGGAATTGGCTCAAAAATATATGGATATTGTTTTTACGAGCACAGATTTTGATCAATTAAGAGAAATTCTTGCTCCAAAAATGGTATTTCAGGGACCGCTATATAATTTTGTAACTGCTGAAGACTACATCGAATCGTTGTTTAAAAATCCACCTGAAAAATTCAATTATAGCATGATCAAATCATACATGGATGCGACTTCCGCCTGCCTGATTTACCGGTTTGCAAAACCAGGGATTTCCACGGTCATGGTGCAATATTTCGAGGTAGAAAATGGAAAAATCTCTCGAATTATGCTCACCTTTGACACTGCGAATTTTCTATAAAATAGCAGAGATAAAATTTTTGATTATTTCACTCTTCCACGGTTATTTGATGAGCAGATATGCTAAACTTTGTTACCAGAAATTTGCCGGATATCTGTAGTCCGGGATCTATGAGTTGGATGAATGCACAGTTGTTAAAATTCTTACCCGTTGTGAAAAATTGAAGATTTTCCTATAAATTATGTGTTCAGGCTCATTTGTCACCCCGGTTTGCGCTATTTGCAATACCGGGGTCCCCATGAATCTGAGCTTAATTTAAGGAGATCCCGGTATTTCACGCGGTGAAAACCGGGATGACACGCATACTAAACTGATACTATTAAGTACGAACATGCAATTTTGCACAACGGGTTAAAATTCTTTAGAAAAATAAGCCACCAACTAACTACTGAAAGTAAAAGTAGCAAAAATTCTTCGCCGTGCCATTGGGGAAATCTCGTTTGTGGTTATCAGGATATTAATTGCTTGGCAGGTGATTAGCTAACTACCATTTATTACTAGGAGAAAAAATGCGAATTCTGGTTTTTATTAGTACCTTCCTCATCTCAGTTTCAGGCATGTTCGCGCAGGAAATTTACTTGCACTGCGGTCGCTTAATCGACAGTAAATCGAACAATCTTTTAAACGAAAAAACAATTGTTATTAAAGATGATAAAATTTTTGCTGTGCATGATGGCTATGTGAAGCCGGACGAAAACAGTTTACTTATCGATCTAAAAAACAACACAGTTATGCCCGGCCTAATGGATCTGCACACACATTTGGTATTCCAGTTTCACGAAAAAGTTTATATGGAGAAATTCTATCTCGATGAGGCGGACAAAGCCCTGCGTGCCACGGTTTACGCGAAAAAAACACTGCTGGCCGGATTCACAACAGTGCGCGAACTTGGCGGCAGCATCAGCAATTCCCTGCGAGACGCGATTGCGAAAGGCTGGGTGGATGGGCCACGCATTTTTAGCGCGGGAAACGCAATCGCCACAACAGGCGGACACGCCGATCCCACAAGCGGATTGAATGCGCATTTTATCGGCAATCCCGGTCCGAAGGATGGTGTCATCAACGGGCCCGATGAGGCGCGCAAGGCTGTGCGCCAACGCTACAAAAACGGCGCGGACTGGATAAAAATCACCGCAACCGGCGGGGTTTTAAGTACGGCTAAAAACGGGCAAAATCCGCAGTTTACTATGGACGAATTAGCAGCGATTATTGAAACAGCCGATGATTACGGCATGCATGTCGCCGCTCACGCCCACGGCGCTGAAGGCATCAAACGCGCTATCAAAGCCGGCGTACGGAGCATTGAGCATGGATCTTTGATGGATGATGAGGGGATTCAACTGATGAAAAAAAATGGTACCTGGTTCGTCCCAACACTTTCAGCCGGAAAATGGGTCGCCGAAAAAGCAAAGAAGGATGGATATTTCCCGCCAATGGTAGCTCACAAGGCCGCGGAGATTGGCCCCAAAGTGATGGCAACTTTCGCCAAAGCCTACAAGAGTGGCGTCAAAATCGCTTTTGGTTCCGACTGTGCCGTTAGCCCTCACGGCGACAATGCCAACGAATTCATTTACATGGTCGAGGGCGGGATGCAGCCACTGGAAGCCATTCGCTCGGCGACTTTGAGCGCCGCGCAATTGCTGGAAATTGATGACAGGTTGGGAACGATCGAAAATGGCAAGATCGCGGATATTATTGCGGTGCCGGGTAATCCGCTGAAAGATATCGCCAAAATGAAGGACGTCGTCTTCGTGATGAAAGAAGGCAAGGTTTATAAACAACCCTAGTTTAGGGTAAATTTAACATCAAAATTGGTGTACTCATGATAGGTTTCTTCTGAAAAATAGGGCGCCAACGGGCACCGCTACTTTTTTTCAATAATTCCAATACTTTGTGCTTGTCACCGGGAAAATTGAATTAATTTTTACTATTTAAAGAATAGACTTTTGTATCAAATATATCTATATTAATAATTATTGTTATTAATAACTTGCCCTTGTGAGAGAAAATTTTGAACTACAGCAAAACAATTCTCCACTACAAAATCCTCGAAGAACTTGGCCGTGGCGGTATGGGTGTAGTCTATAAAGCATACGATACCAAACTCGACCGCGATGTTGCAATCAAGTTCCTGCCAAAGCATATTGCTGCCAATTCCGATGAGCGCAAGCGCTTTAAAATCGAAGCCAAAGCTGCTGCTGCGCTAAATCATCCCAATATCGCGACAATTTATGCAATCGAAGAAGTTGATGACGAGATTTTTATCGTGATGGAATACATCGATGGGCAGGAGCTGAAAAACCTTGCGAAGGTTGCAAACCTTTGCAAGGTTGTGGATTACGCCACCCAAATCGCGGAGGGACTGAAAGCGGCGCATGCAAACGGCATCACACACCGCGATATCAAATCATCCAATATTATGTTGACAGAAGCCGGGCAGATTAAAATTCTAGATTTCGGGTTGGCAAAAATTGGTGGTGGTGCACAATTAACAAAAGACCAATCAACGCTTGGGACAGCAGCGTACATGTCGCCGGAGCAGGCACAGGGTGAACCGGTGGATCAACGAGCGGATATCTGGGCGTTTGGTGTGGTGCTGTATGAAATACTCACCGGTCAGTTGCCATTTCGCGGCGATTACGAGCAGGCGGTTATCTATTCTATTTTGAACGAGGAAGCTCAGCCCATTTCTGAATTGCGAGACGATGTGCCGGAAAATTTGCAATTGATCGTCACAAAATCGCTGGCGAAAGATGCCGAAGACCGCTATCAAAATACTGATGAATTGCTCGATGATTTAAAATCAGAAACTACGCCTGCAGGATTTCAAATCCCGTCAGGATCAGAAACTGCCCACCCGCATCAGCAACGCAGGCGAAAAGTTTTATTCACAGCTTTAGCCGCTGTTCTGCTACTCATTAGCGGCTATTTTTTATTGGTTCGTGAGGATGCAACACCGAAGGAGCGCATCCCTATTGCCGTGGTCGATTTTGTCAATCAGACCAACGAACCGGAGCTGGACGGGCTTTCAGGCATGTTGATTACCTCGCTGGAGCAGTCGCGACGATTGGATGTTTTTTCCCGGACACGCATGTATGACGAGTTCAAACAAATGAGCAGATCTGACCTGACGTTTGTCGATGAAGCCGCTGGACGGGAGATTGCAAAACGCGCCAATATCAGCGCTTTGGCAGTGGCCACTATCCGCAACTTTGATCAACTCTATAGTATTGATTTTAAAGTCATTGACTCGAAAACCGGGGATCGCCTTTTTTCGACAAAAGTTGAGGCTGAGGGCAAAAAGAGTATTCCGGGATTGCTCGACAAGCTTTCCGAGAAAACACGCATTGATTTGCGTGAAGAAGAAAAAGTCGTTCGGATGTCGCAGCGGGAAATTACAAGGGTAACTACCACAAACATCAAAGCATATCATCACTATTTTCTGGCGGAACAATTTATGAGCGAACTTAAGAATGAAGAAGCAGAGCGAGAATACAGAAACGCCATTGCGCTGGATTCGAGTTTTGCCCTTGCCTATTTTGGTTTAGCTCGTTCCATTGCTTGGTCAGCAAATGAATTGTTGGCGAAAGATCCTCTAATCAAAGCATGGGCTTTGCGTGACAGGCTTCCAGAAAAGGAAAAAAAACTGCTTCGCGCCTACAGAACGTCTTTCGACAGAGGATATTCAGCCGCTGCAATCGTTTTAAAGGATATGGAACAATTTTTCCCGAATGATAAATCGGTAATAGCCCTATTGGGCGACTTTTATATGCATGCGGCTCAGTTTGAAAAGTCAGAGAAATATTTGATCAAGACCCTCACATTGGATCCAACCCATGCTCATGCATTGCACCATTTATCATGGCATTACATGACAACGGAGCAATATGACAAAATGCGGTCCATGCTTGCACGATTGGAGAAAATTAATCAAAGATGGGTAAATATATTATGGGGAATGTATTACACACAGGTGGGAGAGTTCGATAAAGCAGTGACAAGTTATGAGGAAATCTTGGCGAGTAGCCCGGATGACAAGAACGCCTTATTTCATGCCAGCCTAAACCTTGTGTATGCAAGAAAAAATGAACAAGCGCGCATTTATGTAGATAAGCTCCTAAAAACAGCTGCCGGTCCTGGCACATTCCGCCAGGCAGCCTCTGTTTATGTGGCAACCGGGGACCTACCCCAGGCCCTCGAGATCATTCAGCACGGATTTCAACTCTTTCCTCAAGATGCGTTTATGTTGAGTCTGGTTGGCAGAGGTTATGGCTATCAGGAAGAATATGCCAAAGCTGAAGCGCACTTTAAGGATATGACAAGAGAGAACCAACCGGAATCTGTGCGACGATCTGGTGTTCTCCAATTAGCCTCTTTCTATGGCTATTTGGGCAAATATTCTGAAATGGAAAAGTTGCTGGATCAAGGCATTGCCTTTTCCAAAAGTGATAATGACACGACCGCTATTTTCAATCGCATACAAAATAAAGCCGATATACTTTTTAGCATGCGCCGGGATACATTTGCAATGCAAAAGGAAATTAATAATATGGAGCTATTTTACGATTCTGAGAATGGCAATCATATTGTGAAGCTGGCAAATAGTTATTTACAAATCGGAAAAATTGATAAAGCAAGTGCACTTTTAAAAGATGCTCGGTTGCAACCCGTTTTCTGGCGCAGGAGAAATGACGCCGAAATGGAGCTTGCCAGGGGGCGTTGGCAGGAAGCGGCTCTAAAGTTTGAATCGCTAATTAAGATTTATCCAACGCGGAGTATCAGTTGGCTTAACCTGGGGCTCATCAAAGCCTATTATGAAATGGGAGCGCTTGATAAAGCCATTGTCGCAATTGAAAAGTCAAAGAGTTATAATACCGTTCGCCCGTTCGTTTATCCATTCGGATTGTATTACCTCGGCAAAATTTACGAAGCGAACGGCGACACAAAGCAGGCCATTGCAAACACCGAAAAATTTCTCGACTTGTGGAAAAATGCTGATCCGGATTTGCCGGATTTTATAGATGCGAAAGCCCGGTTAGTACGGTTGAAAGGACAGGTGGTACAATGATTAACGCGGATTTTTTGCTAAATTTATCCGGTATTTTCTTACAGAGAAAATCTTGTTTTTATTCGATGAAAAAAAGCCAGCACGTTGAGCAGTAATTTAGAAAACTTGACTTGCCTGATTTCTAAAAGCCGCGATGTTTCCAGCGCAGCAGCCCGGTGCGGGGCTAACTCCGAATAGATCGGCGAATTTATCATCTGTAAAAAATGTGCCCGCGATGGGTAGTAAATTAAAATAACCTGATCCCATTTTTCCTCTGGCGGTGCGATGAGTGAAAAATTCACTTTGCCCATCCATAAAATTTGCCCGCCGCATTGCCAGACTAGTTTTGTAGCGCGCAGCGAATATCTTTTATAGGCTTCCGTGCCGCTGATTATTTTCCCATTTTCAATTTCGACGCTCTCTTTTAATTTTAATAAATTGAGCACTGCAATCGGGCGTTTGTTGTCGCGGCCTTTAAGAAATTCGGCCATTTTTTCTTTTGAGGGGTTGATCGTATTCAAACCACGCCTTTCAAAATATGGTAATCAACACTGTATAAAACAATTTCGATAAATTATAAGTTGTTAGAATCATGTTAATCCTGCCAGGATTCCAAATCCTGGCAGGATTTCTTTGTACATGTGTGATTGACGGAACTCAAATTAAAACTTTTACCGGGACCCCGTTCACAGCCGCATTGCCGCTCAATTCGTCGAGATAGTGGTCGTCTGTGAGGTTGTTTACACTCACGCCAGAATGTTGCTTTGCCACCGCCAATTCAATCCCGGCGCGGTCGTGTCCCCATCCGTGCGGCAGACAGACAACGCCAACCATCATTTCATCGGAGATTTGCACGGCGACATTTATTTCACCAATTCGGGAAATGACACGTACAATTTGGCCATCCTCAATTTGGCGCTTCGCCGCATCTTCAGGATGCATGAGCAAAGTACAGCGGTTTTTGCCTTTCACAAGCCTTAAACTGTTGTGCATCCATGAGTTATTGCTGCGCAAATCGCGCCGGCCAATGAGCACAAGTTCGTCTTTGGTGACGCTTTTTTCAATGCGCTTTTTTAATCGTGGTAAGTCATTTCGCAAGATTTCCGGGGCGAGATTTATTTTTTTATCTTCCGTAAACAAGCGATTGGGCATACAGGGTTGCAAGGGGCCGAGATCGATTCCGTGGGGGTGTTTTTTCAACTTCCGTAAACTCAGTCCACCGGCAAATGGATTAAATCCTGCGCCGTAGGGCCCGGTTCGCAAAGCCACATCCAACATAAATTGCGGCGATTCTAAAAAAGGAAAAACAACGCGCATCGTTTTCTTGAAAATGCCGGATTTCCGGCCTTTTAATTTATTTATGCGAGTGGCTAAATCACTAAAAATCTGGAAATCGCTGCGGGTGTTTTTTGCAGGTTTAAATAGCGGTTTGGAATAATGAGCTCGATTACGAACTGCAAATAAATTGAAAACCAAATCATAATGGTCGTGTTCCAGTGGCCCGTGCGGCGGCAAAATTATGTTCGCATTGGCCGTAGTTTCATTGATATAAAAATCAATGGCCACCATGAATTCGAGCTGCGTCAACGCTTTTTCCAGCTGCGATCCGTTCGGCGTTGACAAAACCGGATTACCGGCGTTGGTGATGAATGCCTTTATCTGACCGGGCCCTTCGGTGAGCATTTCCTCAGCCATTGTTGCGCTGGGAAATTCGCCACAAAACTCGGCTCTTTTCCGCACACGGCTTTGATAGCGGTTGTAATGTCCGGCGGTATTTTTGCGCACAACTTCGACAGCCGGTTGATTAAACATGACGCCGCCGGGCTGGTCAAAATTGCCTGAAATGATGTTTAAAACATGGATCAGCCATTGCGTCAATGCGCCAAATTCCTGTGTCGAAACGCCCATGCGGCCGTAACAGGCAGCGGCAGGCGCAGAAGCAAAATCATCGGCGATTTGCTCCATTTCTTCGAACGGTATTCCTGTAATTTTGGCCAACTCTTCGAAACCAAAATCATCCAAAATTGCATGAAAAAATTCGAGACCTTTCACATATTTTTCTGCCTGTGCGAGGTTGATTTTTTCCTTTTCAATTATCAATTTGAGCAATCCGATGAGAAAAAAAGCATCTGTTGCCGGATGAATAAAATAATGCCGATCAACCAACCGGGCTGTCTCATTTCGTCGGGGATCGATCAAAATAATTGTGCCGCCACGCTGACGCAGTTTTTTCATCCGGCGGCTGAAATCGCCCGCCGACATCAGACTGCCGTTGGAAGCGGCCGGATTGGCGCCAAGCATGAGAAAGTAGTCCGTCTTGTCGATATCCGGGATCGGGAATAGCAGGTTGTGGCCGTATATGAAAAAGTTGACAAATTGGTGCGGCAATTGATCCACCGAGGTGGCTGAGTAGTTGTTTCTCGTATTCAAGGCTTTTTTCAGGGCCGACGATTTGAGCACGCCGCCATAATTGTGTACCGTCGGATTTCCCCAATAAATGCCAACCGAATTATCACCGTGCTCCTTTTGAATTGCGACTAATTTTCGGGCAACCGTAGAGAAGGCTGTTTCCCAGGATATGATTCGCCAGTTTGCACCCTCGCGCATGACGGGGTGGGTCAGCCGGTCTTTGTCGAAGTGAATGTCTTGCAGTGCGTATCCTTTCGGGCAAATGTGCCCGTTGCTGAACGGATCCGCAGCATCCCCTTTGATGGAAATTATCTCATCTTTAGTGTGGTTTATTTTCAGCCCACACATGGCTTCGCAGAGTGGGCAGGTACGAAAATGGGTTTTCGGCATAAAATCATCCCTGAGTTTGTTCGACGAAATCTTTCACCGCAAACACAGTAACCAATCTTCGATAAAGATGCTAATAATTTCTGGATGGACAGGTTTGGTAGAAAAAATTTTCGAAATCAAAGGGATGGAGCGTACTGCTTAACGAACAGTTCGGCCGTACGCCAGCATTCATAGCCAAATGTGGATTTATTTTTATCTTTTTATGCAGCCTTCTGGTCATACAAATATTTCTGAAATTCAATGAAAGTATTTTTTATCGAATCCACACCGCCCAAAGCTACTGCAGCATCTGTAATGGATTGATATTTTAATTCCAGCAAGTTCGGTAATTTTTCCTGGTCAAGTTCACTGACGCCAGTTTCAATGTACTTGGATAGAACAAAAGATAAAAAATCTTTTTGTTTGTCAGCCAAACCATCAAAGATTTGCGAGCTGGCATTAACCACCCGTTCTTCACGGGTGATGGGTTTTACCGCAAAAGACACATATTCAAGCACATCGAATAAATCACTCTTTTCGGCATTAATTAATCGTTGTAAATTTCTCAATTCATCTTTTCCAAAACCGGCTTCTTCCAATTGTTGCAATAATGATTTGCGGGTTGCCGGGACAGACCAGATTTTTCTAAGCTCAGCTTCATCGCTAAAAAACTCAGGTAGCTTACCATAAAGATTTTCCAGAAATTCTTCCGCTGAAATGGGTCTGCCATCGGCATTCCAAAAAGAGGTAGCAATCATATGCTGGATTTCGCGTTCTTTGCCGTCATTCAGTTTTATAATGAGTCGAGTCCTTGAAACTGGAGGCTGTGGCGGGGAATCGGGAGGCCCGGTAGGATTATCCGGCGGTGGATCTGTCCTGGCTGGAATTTCCGGCTCCAACGGTTCACCATCCCATTCGGGATCGGAAAAATGGTGGTAGGCATCCACAAAATCATAAATGGTAAAATACTCTTTACCTTCAAACAAACGGGTCCCACGGCCCACAATCTGTTTAAATTCGATCATCGTATTTATGGGGCGAAGCAAAACAATATTGCGGATATTGCGGGCATCAACCCCGGTGGATAACTTTTGCGAGGTGGTCAAAACGGTGGGAATGGTTTTTTCATTATCCTGAAATTCGCGCAAATGCTGTTCGCCGAGCGCACCGTCATTGGCGGTTACCCGCTGGCAATAGCTGGGGTCGGAACTTTCTTTGTTCTGATTCACCAAATCCCGGACAGCCAGAGCGTGGTCTTGCGTCGCGCAAAAAATGATGGTTTTCTGTTTCTGGTTGATTTCATCCAAAACAATCTGAACGCGCTTTTTCTCACGGGCTTTTATTTCGATGATGCGGTTGAATTCCGTTTCTACATAAATTTTGCCTTCTTCCACTTCACCTTCAATCACCGTATCATCGGGCGTGTAAACATATTCATCAATCGTGGTTTGAATACGCTTCACCCGGAACGGCGTTAGAAATCCATCATTGATACCTTCTTTTAAAGAATAGATATAAACCGGGTCGCCGAAATAAGTATAGGTATCGATGTTGTGCGTGCGCTTGGGTGTGGCGGTTAAACCAAGCTGGACAGCCGGTGAAAAGTAATCCATTATATCACGCCAGTTGCTTTCATCATTGGCGCCGCCGCGGTGACACTCATCGATGATGATAAAATCGAAATAATCTTTGGGATACTGTCCAAAATAGGGTGAATTGTCCGGGCCGCTCATAAAGGTTTGAAAGATGGTAAAGAAGATGCTGCCGTTGGTGGGAACCCGGCCATTGTTACGAATTTCAGCAGGATTGATGCGCACCAGGGCATCTTCCGGGAAAGCGTTAAAAGCATTAAAAGCCTGATTGGCTAATATATTGCGGTCGGCCAGAAACAGAATACGCGGCCTTCTTGCAAAATATTCGGTGGCTGAGCTCGTCGAAGTCAAATTCCAGCGCGAATAGAATAATTTCCAGGCGATTTGAAAAGCGATAAAGGTTTTACCGGTGCCGGTAGCCAGGGTCAGTAAAATGCGTTCTTTGCCCTCGGCTACTGCCCACAAAGCTTTGTTGACGGCAATTTCCTGATAGAAGCGCAACGGTTTGCTGCCGCCGATATCTTCATAAGGGATGTCATTAAAGGCATCACGCCACCGTTGAGACGCACGGCCGTGTGTCTTTACAACCCGCTGCCATAATTCAGCGGGCGTGGGGAAACCGGCCACATCTTTCTCTGTACCTGTGCTCATATTGATTTCATAGATTTCGTTGCCGTTGCTGGAATAGGCAAAGGGGATATGCAGTTTATCGGCGTAATTTTTAGCCTGGGCCACACCCTCGCCAATGGGCAGTTCAGCGCTTTTTGCTTCCACAACCGCCAGCTTTTGATTTTTGTATGTGAGAATATAATCGGCTTGCAACGGTTTGGTGCGCTGGCCGCCGGTTTGAAGTTTACCGATGGTGAAGTAAAACTCACGCAAAATTTTTGTATCTTCGATTTCGCCCCAGCCGCTGGCCTTTAATTTGGGATCGATGAGTTCCGCTCTGGTTTCCGCTTCGTTCATAATTTGGCTTCCTTTGAATACAAATCATCTTCGGTCCATTTACCGGGATTATTTATAATATAATGCCTGATTCTGATCAGGGATTTTTCGTCACGAACAATATGACCATGGAAACGGGATTGCCAGACCGGTTTCGCGGGTGTTTTTCGGTATTCATTGATTCGTTTGGTGGCGGCGGATTTGAATCCGGCAACAAATGATGAAATGGATTTCGGTCGGCGTGTGGCAACGGATTTGGTGGGTTGTGGTTTTGGGGACGGTAGAGACGCACGGCCATTATTTTGTAGAGACGCACGGCCGTGCGTCTCTACCCCGCGCGTATCCGCCCCGTGCGTCTCTACGCCGCCGCCGGTATCATCATTTTTTATCATCACAACCGCGTGAATATGATTGGGCATGATGATGAAACAATCGCACGATAATTCTGAACGGATTTGAAATGATTTTTCCCATTCCGCCAAAACAATTTTCCCCGCGTCCGACAATCGTACGTGCCCATCGATGACGTCGCCAAACAGGCAGGCGCGGTTTTTCGTACAGATGGTAATGAAATAATGCCCATCCGACGCGTAATCCCAATTTTCCAGTCGGGCGGATTCGACGCGGTATTTGGTTTTATACACTGTCATTACAATTCCCCCTCAAAGGCTTTGTGCAGGATGGATTTTTTCAGTTCTTCCAAATCAGTGATTTTTTTCTGATATATTTCTTTTAGACGATTAGTTTCTTTTATCATTATTTTTGTTTTGCTAACAATGGATTCTTGAATTCCTATAGGTGGAATGAAGACATTTCGGTTTTCCATCGAACCTTTTGTCACGTGAATCATTGTTGTTCCTGCACCCTGTTCTGATTTAATCTTTTCAACATCCCACTCTAATAGAAAGTAAAGGAATTCTTTAGTTATATAGCTTGTGTCCGGTATAACCTTCCAAATATGATAATGATATATTACCTTTTCACCAGTCCAAATCCTTGGGCCAAATGACGCTGACCAAGCATAAAGCAAATCGCCATTTTCACAATACTTATCAGGTGGTAATTCTAAATCAGAATAATACCAATTGTTGTTGGTGAAAAAATTTCCAACTCGTAAAACTCTATATTTACCACGATTTAACAGTTCTTTCTTACTATATGCTTTTCCATTAATAAATTGTGAAACTTCTGATAGCTTCTTCTCTTCCCAATCTTCCCCCGGATTGGCAAAGACTTTGTTTAAATAGGACTCAAACAATTCCCGGCTGTTTTGCAGGTTCTTTTGGGCATTGGCTCTGGCCTGGTCAATGGCGGCAAAGGCTTTGTCTAAAATGGCCACAATGCGCTTTTGCTCTTCAATTGAAGTTGGGAAAGGAAGTTTATAATTTTCAATGAAATCTTTTGGAACTCTTTTGTGACCAACGGCGCCTGTCATCTGTTTTTTACCTGCCTGTCTAAATTTCTCATTTGAAAGAAAGTAAAACAGATATTCAGGAATCACCCGTCCATTTGCCCTAAATACAATAAATTCACTCGAACCAAAACCAATTCCATTTTCTAAATTCTGTGCAATACCTAATTTCCCATTTTCAAAGCAAGGTGTTATTTTAGCAAGAAGAACATCATTATCTGCAAAATATGTATAGCCAGAGTAAACTTCGGATAATTTTTTCGCTTGAGTCAAAGATAAACCCTTAGCTTTTTCCTTTAAATCGGACATCGGAACAAATGATACAATATCATTTTTATTTAAACTATTATATGCTTCCTTCTTCTGTGGTCTAATTGTAAATAATTTCCCAAAACTTTCAACTTGCCATTCCTTCTTCATACTAAATCTCTAATCGTTTTTAAAATTGTTTCACTTTCTTCATCCAATTTTTTCATCTCATCTAAAATAGTTGCCGGTTCCCGTAAAACCGTTTTATTATCCATTTCCATCTTCCAGTTTATCCTGTTCTTTGCCCGGCAGGTAATTCTGATTAGTGCTTACCTTTTTACGGGTTTTCTTTTCCAGCTCTTTACGGGCGTTCCCGGCAATGGAACCGCCTTCGCGGGCGTCGTCTTCCAGCTCATCAAATCCCTGCGAGTCATTGGCCTGGGTAATTTCGGTGGTGGCCCGCTCGCCCAGCATGGAGAAAATCAGTTCCAGGTCGGTCATATGGTCACGCAGGTTTTCGCGCTTCAGATTCTTAAATTCTTTATATTCAGTGGGCGTCATTCCAAAAGTAGCCTTGGAAATCTCCGCGGTTAAGATGGAATATTCAATGGGTTCCTTTAATCCCCGTTGCTGCCATTCATCGGTCAGTTCTTCACGGATGGCAATGCCGCGCATCCGCTTTTCTATCCAGTCATCCGGGTAGCCTTTGGCCTTATACAAAGCCCGGGTTCTTTTTGTTGCCAGTTCCGGGTCTTCTATTTCCTGCACCCGTTCATAACCAACTTTGGCCAGCCAGCGCTTAAAGGGCTCGGCTTTGGGCGATGGAATGGATTGTATCAGTCGGAAAATTCCTTCTGTGTTCCAGCAATAGGCTTTTTGTCTGCCGCCTGCAGTAGCAACTTCTAATCTAAGGGGTGGTACAAATTGTACCCCCCCTTGTTCTGTTAGATTATTGAGTTCTGCATCCCGTGATTTCATTTTTTTAAAATATTGCGCCGGGTCTTTGGAATCGGTAAGCGCCTGAATAACATCGTTAATTACAAACCACCACTCATTATTATGGATAGTCTTTCTGATTTCTTTCTTTTTAAAGATGGCAATTTTAGTTTTATCACTCATAATAAATCCTTTATGGATTTCAAAATTGCTTCACTTTCATTATCCAGTTTTTTCATCTCATCCAAAATAGCTGCCGGTTCTCTTAAAACTGTTTCACCATTATTGTTGGGATTTTTTACTGAAAGGTCAAAAGTTTCCGTATTAATTTTACCAATATCCACAGACCAGGAATTGTCGGAATCGGCTTTGGTCCTTTGTAATTCAACAAATTCGGCCAAATCGTTTTCGTTGAGCGGATTGGTTTTGCCCAAATTACGGTCAAGGTTCAATTGGTAAAACCATATCTTTTGAGCCTGCCCTGAGCCAGGTCGAAGGGTGGGCGCGCCTTTTTCAAAAAACAGCACCACGGTTTTCACGCCTGCCCCGGTAAATGTGCCGCCGGGTAAATCCAGCACCGTGTGCAGGTTGCAGCTTTCCAGCAATTGCTTGCGCAAAGAAACGGACGCATTGTCGGTGTTGGATAAAAAGGTATTTTTAATCACCACACCGGCACGACCACCGGCTTTGAGTTTTTTAATAAAATGCTGTAAAAATAGAAAAGCCGTTTCCCCGGTTTTAATGGGAAAGTTTTGCTGCACTTCCTTGCGTTCCTTGCCGCCAAAAGGCGGATTGGCGAGAATAATATCAAAGCGGTCTTTTTCTTCAATATCGTCAATGTTTTCGGCCAGGGTGTTGGTATGCACTATGTTGGGCGCTTCAATGCCGTGCAGAATCATATTCATTATGCCAATAATGTAGGCCAGTGATTTTTTCTCTTTGCCATAAAAGGTTCTCTTTTGCAGCGTGGTCATATTATCGGTGGAAAGAGACGCACTGCCGTGCGTCTGTACGAGATAATTATAGGCTTCCACCAAAAATCCCGCCGAGCCAACGGCGCCGTCATAAATGGTATTGCCCATTTCCGGGGCCACCACTTTAACGATGGTTTTGATCAGCGCCCGTGGCGTGTAATATTCGCCGCCGTTGCGTCCGGCGTTGCCCATATTTTTTATTTTGGATTCATACAGGTGCGACATTTCGTGTTTTTCTTTGTGGGTGCGGAAACGCAGTTCATCAACCAGGTTTATTACTTCCCGCAAATTATAGCCGCTCTGGATTTTATTTTTCAGTTCATTGAAAATCTCGCCAATTTTATATTCAATTGTGTTTGCGTTTTCTGTTTGTGGTTTAAATTTTTTCATGTAGGGAAATAGTTTCAGATCGACAAAATCTCTTAAATCATCGCCGTCTAAAGCTTTGTGATGGTCTAATTTGCCATCCGTGTTTTTCGGCGCGGCCCAAACATCCCATTTAAATGGTTCATCAATGATTGGTGTATAGGTTTTGCCTGAAAGCTCGGCAGCGGTTTGCCTGTCTTTTTCCAAATCATCCAGATATTTCAGAAAAAGAATCCAGGAAGTCTGTTCCACATAATCCAGTTCGCTGCTGCAACCAGCATCTTTCCAGAGTTTGTCGTCGATATTTTTGAAGGTTTGTTCGAACACGGGAATCCCTTTTTGTAATAGCAATTATATTTTGAGGCGAGATGTAAGCCCCTCTTATTTCTATATCATATTCATGAAATTTGCGGGGAAAGAAGCGGCAACTATTTACAGCTAAAATATTTATTCTACCCTAAACATATTATAAATTTAATGCAAGTTAAACCTGATCCCGTGAGGGGATTAATTTTCGAAATCAAGGCAAAATCATTTCAAATATAGTCTTGTATTTTTACTAAATTATTTTATCTTTTTGCAATTATTTTCAATTAAGGTAATATTTATTTTATTTGTTTAGTTTAAATGATTTTTGAAATGTATAAAAATACAGGAATTGAATTATGAAACCGAAAAAAGTTGTGCTGGCGTATTCCGGTGGTCTGGATACGTCGATTATCATACCGTGGTTGAAGGAAAATTATGGCTGCGAAGTCATTGCTGTGGCAGCCGATCTGGGGCAGGGGGCCGAGCTTGAAGGGCTGGAAGAAAAAGCGTTAAAAACCGGCGCCAGCAAATTGTATATCGAAGATTTGCGGCAGGAGTTTGTCGATGATTTCCTCTTTCCCATGATTAAATCCGGGGCGGTTTATGAGGGAAAATATTTGTTGGGCACTTCCATCGCGCGGCCGCTGATCGCACGGCGGCAGGTTGAAATCGCTGAAAAAGAGGGTGCGGATGCGCTGTCGCATGGCTGTACCGGAAAGGGCAACGACCAGGTACGGTTTGAGCTGACTTACAAAGCCTTCAACCCGAAACTCAAAGTCATCGCGCCGTGGCGGGATTGGGATATTCGGTCGCGGGAAGACGCTATCGCTTACGCGGATGCGCGGCACATTCCTATCACCGCCAGCCGGGAGAAAATCTACAGCCACGACGATAATTTATGGCACCGGTCCAGCGAGGGCGGCGCGTTGGAAAATCCGTGGAATTCAGCTCCTGACGATGTCTATAATTTAAGTGTTTCTCCGGAACAGGCGCCTGATCGGGCTACCGTGTTGACTATTGAATTTGTACAGGGAATTCCGGTGGGCATCAATGGAGAAAAAGTCAATTCATTGGATTTGGTGACCCGGCTCAATAAGTTGGGCGGTGAAAATGGCATCGGCCGTATCGATATTGTCGAAAACCGGTTGGTGGGCATGAAATCGCGCGGAGTTTACGAAACCCCCGGCGGCACAATTCTTTACGCGGCGCACCGCGAGCTCGAAAGCCTGGTGCTGTCAGCCGATATTTTGCGCTATAAAGATGAATTGGCGCCGAAATATGCCTCGTTAATTTATAACGGCCAATGGTTTACGCCGCTGCGCGAAAGCATGGAGGCTTTCATCGATAAAACACAGGAGCACATCACCGGCACGGTCAGAATTAAGTTGTACAAAGGCAACTGCATCATAGAAGGCCGTAAATCGCCCTACTCTCTGTATCGCGAAGATTTGGCGACGTTTGGCGAAGACGATATTTACGATCAGAAAGACGCCGAAGGTTTTATCAATCTTTACGGTCTGCCGCTGAAGGTGAAAGCGATGATCGATCTCGAAGGCAATGTACCGCCCCACTACGACCATCCGGATTACAGCAAATTCAAGCGGGATTAGTGAACGCGTCTTCCCGGTTTTCATGGAATGAAATACCGGGATCATTTGAAGTCAAGTTCATATTGGGGAGACACCGGTATTGTAAAAAACACAAACCGGTGTGACGAATTTTACAATAATTATTGACTCTACTTTGACAGGTTATTGAGGATCCGCAGCAATCGGGCATTTCGACAAGCTCAATGACCTGCTAGCTCTGAACCAACCCGTTGTGCAGAATTCAATCTAATCTGTCACAAGTCGACCTTTTCTCGTCATTCCGTCATGCTTTTAGACGGAATCCATCGTTTTACAGTCTAAATCCCATCTGGATTCCCGCTAAAATCGTGCGGGAATGACGAAAATGATGAATAAATAGGAAAATTTGTCAACTTACTTGGAAAATTTTTCTATTCTGCACAACGGGTTCTGAACTGGTAAAAATGTGCCTGGCACTTATTCAATCCTGTTAAAAATATCAAAGGATCATTTTATTTCAGACTTTCAAAAAATCAACCAAGTGCCAGGCACATCACTCGTACTTTAAAATTTTTGCAAGTTAGTTGTTCATATTTATTTTAAATCTTGTTATTTTGATTTAATCCAAAAATAACCCATGATTTAAACAGCGATGGTATAAATAAAATGGGCAAAACAAGAAAAGTCTGGAGCGGGCGTATTGAAGGTGCTGTGAGTCCGCTCATGGAACGGTTCAGCCGTTCGGTGGAAACTGATTTTCTCATGTGGCGCGAAGATATTTCGGTTAACCGTGTTTGGGCAGCCGAGCTCGCGGAAATTGGCATCTATTCTGCCGATGAATTGAAATCTGTCCTCGCTGGAATCGACAAAATAGCCGGAGAACTCGAGACCGGCAATTTCGAGTTTGAGCCTGTCGATGAAGATATTCACGTAGCAATCGAACGTAGGCTCACGGAAATTGTTGGTGATGCCGGCGCCCGAATTCATACCGGCCGCAGTCGAAATGACCAGGTTGTAACCGATTCGCGATTGTATTTGAAAGGCCGGGCGAAAGATTGGCAGATCGAACTGGTACGCTTGCAAGACAATCTGTTGACGATGGCAAAAGACCAACTTGGGGTAATTCTGCCGGGTTACACCCATTGGCAACAGGCGCAACCGATTCTGCTATCGCATTATATTCTCGCCATATTTTGGGGAGTAGACCGCACAATTTCCCGCTTGAAAGATTATTTACACCGCATCGATGTTTGCCCGTTGGGCAGCGGGGCGTTGGCCGGATCGGCATTTTCGGTCGATCGGGAGCGCATTGCGCTCAAACTGGGATTTCGTGAGGCATCACAAAACAGCATCGACGCAACCGGGGAGCGGGATTTCTGTAGCGAGTTGCTGTTTGCAATCGCCGCCTATTTCACCCATTTGAGCCGCATTGCTGCTGAATTGCAGATGTGGAATTCCCTGGAATTTTCTTTTATCGAATTTTCAGATGCCTACGCAACCGGCAGCAGCATGATGCCGCAGAAAAAAAATCCCGACGCGATGGAGCTGATCCGCGGTAAATCTGCCGCAGCCATTGCAGGTGTCAATCAACTGCTGGTTCTGCAAAAAGGACTGCCGCTAACCTACAACCGCGATTTGCAGGAAGATAAAAAAGTAACATTTGCGCAACTGGAGGAAGCTATTCTCGCGACCGATGTCTTTCGTGAGGCGCTTTCCGGCGCGACTTTTCGGGTGGATAAAATGCAGCAGGCATTGGAGCCGGGGCTGCTGGCGACAGATTTGGCCGATTATCTGGTGCAAAAAGGGGTGCCGTTCCGCCAGGCGCATGAAATCATCGGGCAAATTGTGCAGCGTTCGCTGCAGGAAAAATGTCAATTAACAGCATTTACTCTGGAAAAGTTTAACGAATTCAGCGAGTTTTTTGAGGACGATGTGTTCAAGAAGTTGCAATTCCCGGTAAGTGTGGCGCAGCGAATTGTCATCGGTGGGACGGCGGAAAAAGCAGTGCAGTTGCAGATCGCGCAGGCGGAGGACAGGCTGAAGGCGTATCAGTGATTTGTGGGATGCAGCGCAAACCGTATTAAGTTCTTGGATCATGAGCGGTTCGGTGGTAGTTTTGGCTATTGGCTATTGGCTATTGGCTATTGGCTATTGGCTATTGGCTATTGGCTATTGGCTATTGGCTCGTTCTAATTGCTTTTTCCAGCCTCAGTAATCAGTTTTGCAAACTCATCCCGTGTGATTGTTTTATCTTGCAAGCGCACTCCACCTTCCTGCAGCAAGCTCTCCGCAGAGGATATCCAAAATCCATTGTGCTCCTTTTTAATACCCCGAAAAAATGCAGGCCATTCATCTGATTTTACCTGAATTGACGAGATCGCCATGGCGTGCAGCGCATAGATATTTTGCTTGCGTAAATGATACAGCGCCGTTCGTGCCATTGGCTCATAGGTAAAAAGTAGAACCGGTTTTCCCGGAGAACTCAATCCCCGCAGCAGACCATATTCATACCATGTGTTGGGCAAAGTCGGTAGAAATATTCCCCAACAAAATTCAGGTGCGTGGGCCTCGACGCGTTCTTTTAATCGCCGGGCAAAGCGTTCAACTTCTTCCATTAAAATGTGGTAATAGAGCGGCAATAAACCGTTATCCAGTAAAAATGAAAAACGCTGGTCAGCAGGTGTTTCAGAGAAATCCTGCAACAGGGAATCGGCTGCAAAACCGCGGGCGCTCTCGCGGAAAAAAGCGACTGTCTCATTGGAAAATTCATGCGATGCCGTGTAAGAATTGGCGGGTGTGCGGCCATAAAAATCGGTATCGATAACAAAGCCTTTCAGGCTGGCAAACTCGGAGGCATTTTTGGCGATATTTGTGAGCGGCGACCAGAAACCGTGCTGCCAGAAAACGCGGTCCAGCGGCGACCAAACAGGCTCGGCTTTATTTTGAAAATTGATTGTCTGGCGCGCGGGCTGGCGAAAATCGCGGTAATCCAAACCTGCAAACCATGCCTGCCCCGGCCGGGGCAACTGTTCGCTCATCTCCTGCCAAAGCGCTTTTATTTTATAAATTTCAGCGTCAGAATAGAGGGATGAATTGCCGAAAGCCTGTGGTGTTGCGATGCCCCAAAACAGGTTGCATCCGGATTCGCTGAAAAAATATCCCAGCGCATCCAGTTCTTCCAGTGCTTTGGCTTTGGAGAGAATTCGGTTATTGCTTTGCAACTCGGTCAATCGGCCCCATACCGCTTTAATGCCATTCTGTAAATAATTTTTGCAAACAGGTGAAATGATGCGTTGTTCAAAATGCTGCTCGGATTTGATGATTTCCTGCTGGGTAATCTTTTCTCGCACGGAAAAATTGATCGTTTTGACGGGTAAAAAATCAGCCGCTGGAACCGAAGGCAGCGCAGGCCATATCGGCAGCTCAGAATCCGAACGCGACTCCAGGGCTGAACTGGCGATAACCGGGCTGAGCATCATTTTCTGACCCTGCATCAATTTTACAAAACGAAAGCTGATATTTTTAACAAACGTTTGGGAATTTTGTAGCAATTTATCATTCAGAAACGGGCTGGCATTGCGGTCAAATGTCGGTCCGAAAACGTGAAAAACTTTTTGCGGGATAATCAGTATCGGTGCCGTTTCACCGGTGTAAACACTTAGCTGAAAAGGACCGGGGTAGCTTATTTTTCCCTTTTTGAACGTTGCTGAAGGAAAACTTTCTGCAATGAGCTCAAGGTTGGCGCCGCGTAATATGCGCAACGGCATGATTTCGCCAAATGCGATGGTGTCGGTTTTGGAGTATATCCAGTGCTCGTGGCGACGCACGAGGCCATATTCACCCATCAAACTGCGGTAGCGCAATCCGGGTTCGTTCGCGTGCAGTTCACTAATTTCAATGTTGAGCCGCAGCTCGCGCAAGAACTGATTCATTGCATAACGATCGTCACTGCCGCGCTCGTTTAATGAGCCGGGAAAAGCCAACACGATTCCTTTTCCTGCAGTATGAAATTGCTTCATTAAATCGACGTCTTCGCGGGTGATGCGCGCACTGGTGGCCAGTGGCATCGTTCCACCTAAAATCATGACGATGTCATAGTCCTCCAAATCTGAATTTACCAAATAAGGGTGGTAGCGGCGGTAGCTGACTTCACAACCGGCTGTGAGCCAGGGTTTGGCGTAGGCTGCAAGCAGATTTTCGCTCGCCATGTTTTTATCCAGCAGGAGCATTCTTTGCGATGCCGGACTGGCCTGCGATGGATTAAATTGTGTAAAAAGAAGGGCTATGGCTATTAAACGCAGAATGTGCATGTCGTTGAAATCCTTTTCAATGGTTCTCGCCGGAGGTTGCAGCTTCGAGGCAGCAAAAGGTCACCGGGGCAATTTCCGTGTAGTTTTAATGAAAATCAATCTTGATGACTTGGGAACAGAGGTCAACAGAAGTGCTATTAAAATATCGACATGGGCTTTCTAATGGAGAAAAACCGGCTATTTTTTTGCGAATTGCGCAATGTAAGATGAAAATTCTGTGGCAGGCTGATAGCCAATGGCGCGCGAGAGTTCTTTGCCTCTGCGATCAAGAATTACCGTTGTCGGGAAACGGGTGATATTATAGGATTTCACCAGCTCTTTTTCTGTATCGCCATCCAGCCGCAGGCAGACGAAACTGTCGGAGAGACTCACGATTTCTGCATCGCGATAGGTGCGCTCATTCATGGTGATGCAGGGCCCGCTCCATTTTGTACTGAATTCAATTAATATCGGTTTCCGCGTCCGGCGTGCTTTGCGAAGCGCTGATTTGAGACTGGTCATCCATTGAATTTCCCGGGCAGCCCGGGGTCTTTGCGGTTCATCGAGATAGGGGTTGTTTCGATTGAGATCCTCTTCTCGCGTGTAATCGGTTTCCTTGCGTTTCAGGGTGATGGCGTGACCGCTGCCGTCAATTTTTATTACCTCAAATGCCGTGTTTTCATACCAGGCAAGGCGGGTGGTTTCATGAAATTGGTTAAAGTGGGTATCACTAAAATTGAGAGTCGTAGATTCAAAAATTGCCCAATTGTCCTGCGTATCAAAGAGTCCGTTGCAATCGTCATCGATTAATATGACGGTCAAATCTTTATCGTTAAATTCAAAATTACCCTGACGCCAGCTATTTCGTAAAAAGTGGGCTGTTGTCGGGATGCCGCGCACAGGTTGCCAAAAGTAAAGTTTGCCAAATTGTTCCTGCCTGCTTTTCCGCTTTGGCGATTGAAAATAATAGGGAAGGGTAACGGAATCAAATTCAATATAGTGCTGGTTGCGAGCAGCAATGAAACTGGCTTTTGTGAGCGGGACTGCGGCATTATTTGAAAAGTCGCGGTCTAAATCACTATCGAGATAGAGCCGGCTGTAATTCTTCGCATTTTCGGATTCTTTATCCAAAAGGAAAAAGAGTTTTTTGTTGGTATTTCCCAGCATAAAAAAACTTGCCAGAGCCTGCGATGTGTGTTTTTCTGGTAAAATCAGCGGTACGCCAATGGAATCGACGAGATCGAGGTCGACCGATTTGGGGATGACGTACGGGAGTGATTTTTCGTTATTCCCAAACTGGTACAGCAAGTCGACATCGAATTTGTCGCGTTCACAATTCCACAAAGTAATGGAAAGCAGGATAATCAAAAGTGTGGGCTGAAAGTTTTGTCGGTTCATTTTATGATATTTAAATTAAGAATGAAAGTATGCTTGAATTTGTAGACTTGAAAGTGGCTGGATCAATATTTCCCCGCTGATGGGCGCCGGTGCAAGTCGTCGAAGATGGATTTTGAAATTGCAGCAATCGCCGACTCTGCTTTTTCGGGTTCGGCAATGCCTTTTGTAAGTACAACAAGGATATACGGTTTACGCTCCGGTGGAAAGACGATGGCACAATCATGATTTATCGCTGTAATTGAGCCGGTTTTATTGGCTACTCTCACACTGTCGGGAATGCCTGCCGGTATTTTTTTCCGGAATGCCTGCTGCGATAATATGTCAATCATTTCGATACAACTGGTATCGGATGCAGCGGTGGATGTGGCAATGGCTTTCATAATCATGCCTAAATCGTAGGCATTGGTGTAATTGCTCCAGCCTTTCCGGAATGCTTTTATATCCTCAACGCCACGCAAAACCTGAATTGTATCCGCACCCAGGCTGCGCATCGTGGTGGTGACGTTTTTTGCATCCACCAACTGGATGAGCAGATTTGTCGCCAAATTGCTGCTGTGGGTGATCATGTCGGTGATCAATCGGCGAATCGTTACTTCTTTGCCCAGCGAATCGTAGAGCGCTTCGCCGCTGTCGCGATTGAGTTCGAGAGTGAAAACGCTGCTGTCGACGATACTGTAAAATTTATTTTCAACAAGGAGTTTGTCGGTCAAATTCAGCTTGTTGTCTTCCGCCTGTCGAAAAAGTTCGATCATCACCGGAACTTTCATCGTGCTTGCCGCATGCATCATGGTTTTGGCATTAAATTGAAATTCCTGCGCGGTGCCAAGGTCATAAAAATAAACGCCGATTTGTGCATTTAAATCATCAGACAGGTCGGATATTTGTTGGGTTAATTTGGCGGTCTGAAGTTTGTTCATTTGAGGCTTTTCACATCCAAAGGTCAAAATGAGCAGTAGCGGGATTATTGGGGCACATAGTTTGGCTTTCAACACACATCCTGCGTAATAATTTGATAATTTTGCGTTTATAATTACGATTCCAGCAATCCAATAATTTGACTCTCTTCGGGAAACCGGCCGGTTTGCTTTTTAGAATAAATCAACCGGTCGTTGAAAACGATTTCAAAGACACCGCCGCTGGATTTGATCAGTTCAATTGAGATATTTGTTATTTTATTTTCAATAGCAGCTTTCAAACTGAGAGCTCTGGGCTCATAATTTCACATCACACAATATTCTATAGAAACATTCATTCTGGACTCCTTAAATTACTTTGCGTTGGGGAAAAAACGATCACGTTCCACTTTGCAAATACGCAATGAAAAAGTTTTATACCACTGCGTCAACCCGAGCTTCTGGGCAACTTTATGGCGTGCATTCTGTTTCCATTGCAGGATATCTTCCTCACTCTGCCAGTAAGAAATGGTTATTCCCAAACCATCGGCATCGCGAACAGAATCGATACCGAGATAACCCGGCTGTTTTTCTGCCAGCGCCGCCATTTCTTCAGCCATCTCTGAATAATCATCATTAACGCCTGTTTTTAGCTCTGACGTAAAAATAGCTGCGTAATATGGTGGCTTTGGTGAGTTAATAAACATAAACAAAGGATTCCAAAATTGTGTTCCATGTTCAATAGTGCTGTGAATTAATTTTTTGGTTTATCTAACCAATCAGGTTTTCCGGATTCAACGGCTGCAAATCTTCGGGCACGAACAAACCATTTTTACGGATGAGAACATCGTCAAAATAGATTTCGCCACCACCGCAATCTTCCGTTTGCCGCATAACCATGTCCCAATGCACTTTGGAGCGGTTGCCGTTGTCTGCGTCCTCATAGGCTTGTCCCGGTGTAAAATGGAACGAGCCGGCGATCTTTTCATCGAATAGAATATCGAGCATCGGCCGGGTGACATGGGGATTAAAACCGATGGCAAATTCACCCACAAATCGTGCCCCATCGTCTGTATCAAGAATCTCGTTGAGTTTCTCGGTTTTATCAGCCACAGCGTCGATTATTTTTCCGTCTTTGAACTCGAGACGAATGTCGTTAAAAGCCGTGCCTTCGTAAATAGTTGGCGTGTTGTAGTGGATTACACCGTTGACACTGTTGCGGACGGGGGCGGTGAAACATTCGCCATCGGGGATGTTGTACTCGCCGCCGCATGGAATTGCCGGAATATCTTTAATGCTGAAAACGAGTTCAGTTCCTTTTCCTGTGAGGCGAACTTTATCGGTACGATCCATCCAGGCTTTTAATGCCTGGCTCCGCTCGAACATTTTTCCATAGTCCAGGGTGCAGACTTTGAAATAAAATTCTTCAAATGCTTCTGTGCTCATCCCGGCTTGCTGGGCAAATGACTGCGATGGGTAGCGCAGAACAACCCACTTGGTTTTTTTCACCCGGGTATCAAAATGCACCGGTTTGACGTAGTGGGTTTTGTAGAGCCCCATCTGTCCGGTGGATACATCCGACATTTCCATCACATTTTGGCCGCCGCGGATGCCGATGTAGGCCTGCATTTCTTCCATGCGCGCGGTATCCATTTCACCCCATTTTTCAAAGCCAGTTTCCGGCAAATTTTTTATCAGAGCGCGGGTTATCTCATTGTTTTTAATAGTCACAAACGGGATACCGCCTTTTTCCTGGACCAGGTTAATGAGTTCGACGACAAGCTGGTGTGGTGTGTCGATAGCTTCGATAAGAATTCGCTCACCCTTTTGCAAGCGGGTGGAATGATTGATGAGAACTTCGGCTAATTGGTGATGGCGCGGGTCTTTCATAAGGCCCCTCAGCGGTTTATGATTTAAAATTTTCAGCGATTTTTTTGAATTTTAAATATAGGTAAAATCCCTTTTAATGTCAAGGTGCATGGAGTTTGTTGCATTGTCTTTTCATCCGTTGAAAAATCCGATTTTTCAACTGAGATCATCGAAATAATAAATAGAAATAAAAGATTGATTATGTCAATTTTATAGTTGGATGTGTGGATTTAATTACTTGCAACTCCAGATCAAATGAATTATATTTGACACTCGATAATTTGAGCATCAATAAATTTAATAATCAATCTAATACTGCAAATAATATTTTTTATGGATGAAGGACAAATAAAACAATTGCTGCAACGGTTTCGGAATGGTGAAATCGATGAAAAATCAGTGATTGAAAGTTTTAAAAAATTGCCATTTGAAAATTTGTCCTTTGCCAATATTGATCACCATCGAACATTGCGCCAGGGGTGGCCGGAAACTATCTTTTGTGAAGGTAAATCAACGGACCAAATTGTTGGCATCGCAGAACATATTCTTAAAAATAACAGCTATTTGCTTGCCACCAGAATTGCGCCTGAATCCGCAGAAGAAGTCATCCGTCAATTCCCCGATCTGATTTATAATAGAACAGCGCGAACAGTCGCTTCAAAAATTCCCGACAAAACTCCTGAAAAAAAATCCAGAGTGGCGTTGTTGTCTGCCGGCACCAGTGATATACCTGTTGCAGAAGAAGCGGCAGAAACTTTGGCCGTTTTGTCGATTCCGTGCATCAGAATTTATGATGTCGGCGTTGCTGGAATTCACCGGTTGTTCGATAAGCTGGAGCAACTGCAGGAGGTTGATTTTGTGATAGTTGTGGCGGGAATGGAAGGCGCTTTAGCCAGTGTGATTGGCGGACTCATCGGCGTACCAATTGTTGCAGTGCCCACATCTATCGGATACGGCACGAGTTTTAACGGCATCGCTGCTTTGCTGGCGATGCTCAACAGTTGTGCTGCTGGAATTTCTGTCGTCAATATTGACAACGGTTTTGGTGCGGCGTGTGTGGTGGCAAGGCAGATATATCATAATGATAAGACAAGTAAATAAAAACAAGATGAAATACACAAATGTCATTAAAAAATACGATCAACCTTTATCAATCTCCCTTGGTTTCATGGGGATACTTTCTATAGTTGCATGCTTTGTTCTTATTTTCAAATTTGGCGACTACAACTTGATGCATACAGATAAGTTTCCATTCTATAGTTTTTTATATTTCATATCCAGAGGTTTTGTTACGATATTTGGTGGCTTATTTCTTTTACTTCAGAGACGAAATAATTTATCAAAGTTTATTAAGGCTCTTGCATTTATTTTAATTTTGGGTGGATTGGTAGAAATAATGCGGGCTTTTTTTTATTAAAGATGCAATTATGATCACTTCATTTGCGCTGGCTGGTTAAAGCTTGGTTTGATGGGGCGCCGAACGAAATTGAATTGCAATACTGATTTTATACATCTCTCAAAACGAATTTTTACTTTTTAGCAGGAGGATATTTTGAATATTCATGAGTATCAGGCAAAGGACATCTTGCGAAAATACGGCGTTGTTGTGCCGGATGGGAAAGTAGTGACCGCGCCTTCCGAAGCCATTTCTGCGGCGAAAGAATTGGGCACCTCCGTTGTGGTCGTTAAAGCGCAAATTCATGCTGGTGGCCGTGGCAAGGGAGGTGGCGTGAAATTGGCCAAAAGCCCGGAAGAAGCTGGTAAAATCGCCAGTGAAATTCTCGGCATGAACCTAGTCACCCATCAGACCGGCCCCGAAGGCAAAAAAGTCAATAAGATTCTTGTTGAACAAGGCCTCGATATCGCAACAGAACTCTATGTTGGAATCACGCTGGATCGCACCGTCGGGCAGCTTGCATTTATGGCCAGCACTGAAGGCGGCATGGAAATTGAGAAAGTCGCTGCAAAGAACCCGGAAAAAATACTCAAAGAATGGATTGATCCGGTAGCCGGGATGCGCCCCGCGCAAGCACGCAAACTCGCTTTTGGCCTCGGCCTCAGTGGCGATGCTTTCAAAAATGGCGTCAAATTCATCATGGCTTTGTATAAAGCTTATGTCGCTACCGACGCTTCACTTTTTGAAATTAATCCATTGATCGTGACCACGGACGGCCGTGTTCTCGCACTCGATGCGAAAATAAATTTCGATGACAACGCCCTTTATCGACACAAAGATTTTTTCGAGCTTCGCGATTTGGAAGAAGAGGAGCCCCTCGAGGTTGAAGCCAGCAAATACGATCTCAATTACATAAAACTTGACGGCAATGTCGGCTGCATGGTTAATGGCGCAGGCCTGGCAATGGCAACGATGGACATCATCAAGCTCAATGGCGGTGATCCGGCCAATTTTCTCGATGTCGGTGGCAATGCCAGCCCGGAAACGGTGGAAAATGGCTTCAAAATAATTTTGGCTGATCCAAACGTAAAAGCAGTATTGATCAATATTTTCGGCGGCATTGTACGCTGTGACCGTGTGGCTCAAGGGATAATTCAGGCCGCGAAAAATGTGCAAATTAATGTGCCGCTGGTCGTACGCCTGGAAGGCACAAATGCTGAAGAAGCTGCAGAATTGCTCGCCAATTCCGACGTGAAAATGGAAGTTGCGACATCTTTAAAAGATGCGGCGGAAAAAGCTGTGGCGTCCATTGGTTGAATGGTGAAAGTTTAAAGCAGCAGGTTAAAAAAAATTTGACAGCATTTAAATTATTCTAAAATATAAAATAACGCATATCATCTTTGTTTTGCAAGCGCAAGAAACAGGAGGATACATTGAGCATTTTAATAAATAAAGATACACGCCTCGTTGTCCAGGGAATTACCGGCGGCGAAGGGACTTTTCACTCGGATCAAATGCTGGAGTACGGCACCAATATCGTTGCAGGAGTGACGCCGGGAAAAGGCGGCCAGAAATTTCGTAACCGGATTCCAATTTTTAATACCGTAGCTGATGCAGTTAAAGAAACGGGTGCTAACGCCGCGGTGATTTTTGTACCGCCGCCATTTGCCGCTGATGCCATCATGGAAGGCGCGGATGCCGGAATTGGGGTTGTTATCGCCATTACTGAAGGTATTCCGACAGCAGATATGGTCACCGTCAAAGCCTTTCTCGATACACGCGAAACGATACTCGTTGGCCCCAATTGCCCGGGTGTGATAACGCCGGGTGAGTGCAAAATTGGCATCATGCCGGGATTTATTCATAAAAAAGGCCGGGTTGGTGTGGTCTCAAAATCCGGTACACTGACTTATGAAGCGGTGCACCAGTTGACAGAACTTGGAATCGGCCAATCAACCTGCATCGGAATTGGCGGCGATCCGATCATCGGAACGACGCATATTGATGCCTTAAAATTATTTAACCAGGACCCGGATACAGATGCCGTAATCGTCATCGGTGAAATTGGTGGTTCTGCAGAACAGGAAGCCGCCGAGTATATTAAAGCGGAAATGGATAAACCAGTCGTTGCGTTTATCGCAGGACGTACTGCACCTCCCGGCCGTCGCATGGGACATGCCGGCGCGATAATTTCAGGCGGCAGCGGTACGGCCGATGAAAAAATGGCTGCCTTGAGTGCTGCGGGTGCAAAAGTGTGCGAAAGCCCGGCAGTTCTGGGTGAAACAATGCAGGGCTTATTGTAATCATAAATCAAAATCTGTTTTGCACAACGGATTAATTCATACTTTTCAAAACAATGGAGTTTTAAACAGTGAGTAAAACCTTAGCTATCATCAAGCCGGATGCAGTCGGCGCTAACCATACAGGAAAAATTATCGACCGCTTTTTATCGGCAGGATTCCGCATTCTCGGGATGAAAATGGTGCGGTTGAATGCTGAAACTGCAGGCGCATTTTACGAGGTGCACAAAGAGCGCCCATTTTATGGTGAACTGGTCGAATTCATGTCCAGCGATCGCTGCGTTGTTCTCGCCCTTGGCAAAGAAAATGCAGTTGCAGATTATCGCACTTTGATAGGTGCAACCAACCCGGCTGAAGCCGCTGAAGGCACAGTTCGCAAAGATTTTGCGACCAGTATCGGCAACAATGCGGTACACGGGTCTGATTCTGATGAGAATGCAGAAATCGAAATCTCGTTCTTTTTCAGCGGTAGCGAGCTTGTTCAGACAGCTTAAGTTGATTTTAAGCCGGATGCAAGAAATCCGGCTTAATTTTTCCATTTTATTGTGATACAGGTTCATTAAGGCAGGAACAAAATAAGTTAATTCAGTTTTACTGCGATTCAAACACGCCGATCAGCTTCATTAAAATTCGTACAATTATCATTGCTGAATAAAAAATTGCCTCTTATATTGCCAGATCGCACCTGAGCACTGCAAGCCGAAAAAAATGTTGTTGCGGAGTTTGTATGAAAGTTTTTAAAATCATGCATTTATTTCTGTTGATTTTGGTGCTCGGTGGTTCCTGCTCAAAATCAGCAGATGATTCTACCGCTGAGACAGCGGCGGAAAATAAACAGGAAACCATGCAACCGCAGGTTAAAGATTCTGCATCAATTGCAGTTGACAGAATTGTTGAGGAACCTCAACAAATTGTTCAAAAAAATGCCACTGCAATAGGCAACGATGCGGCGCTAAAATTTGACCCGGATGGACAATATACGTTGCAACTTTCATCATGGAAAACCAGAAAGTATGCTGAACGCGATAAGCAACGATTTTTTGATGCTGGCCTTGATTGCCAGATAGCTGAGGAAATATTGCCTGAATCGGGTGAAAAATGGTATCGACTGCGAATAGGAAGTTTTCGAACGAGGAAAGCGGCCAGAGCGTTTGCGGATAAATATATCGGTGACTTGCTGGAAGAACCGCCCTGGATCGATTATAAATAGTTCGGAACAAATCCAGGCGGCGCATTATGAAATGCGGAATCTCACACCAACTGAATAAAATTCAGCCGTTCGATGTGAATTAAGTTAAGGTTTTGTTTCAAGTTAATTATTCTCGCGCTCGGTCTCTATTCAGTAGTCACGAATTTTTGCTTGACTTAAAAGCTATTTAATTTTAAATTTGCGTTCTTTTTTGCATATTGAAATGATGAAATTACAAGTTTCCCACTTAAAAGATGGTCTGTACACAGACCATCTTTTGGATGCAGCCGCAGCATTTGGCTTTGAGAATCCGGACGATTTTACTGAAAAAGTAAAAGTCGATGTTCAAATTGATAAGCGCGACCGTGATTATTACATTAAATTAAATGTAAAAACACAGATTGAGTTGACCTGTGACCGCTGTTTAGAACAATATTCCTTGGCAATCGATGACAATTGTTCGGTATTATTTACACCGAACGAAAAATTGATAACTGAAGATTCTGAATTCGTTCGGTTGATCGCAGATAATCCGCGTGAACTTGAAATCGATACCGACGTCAGAGAAACAGTTTTACTCGGTATACCGATTAAAGCCATATGTTCCGAGAGTTGCAAAGGCCTGTGTCAATGTGGGCAAAATTTGAATATCAGTGCATGCACCTGTGCCGATGAAAAAATTGATCCACGTTGGGAAGCCTTAAAGAAATTAAAAAAAATCTGAATAAAATTAGCATAAACCCGAAGGAGAAATACAGTGGCCGTACCAAAAAGACGCAATTCGCCGCAGCGACGCGATAAAAGAAGAACACATTGGAAATTGAGCGAGACCTCCGTTTCCGAGTGCAAGAATTGCCATCAACCGAAGTTGCCTCATAGAGCCTGCCCAAACTGTGGTTATTATGATGGACGTTCTGTCTTTATTCCGCAGAATTAAATACCTATCCAGAATAAATATATATTGTCGTCAAATGATGAATTGCTTTTGAATTTATATGATAATTTGGATGAGTACAATTCCATTTCATTGACTTTTAATATGAATTGGGAGTTGGATGATGCAGGAATTGATGGATAAAAAATGAAAATAGCTCTGGATGCAATGGGAGGGGACAAAGCCCCTGAAGCCCCGGTAGAGGGCGGACTGATTGCGAGCGCACATTGTAAAGGTGCGATAGAGGTGGTTTTTGTGGGTGATCACCAGCGAATTGCTGATGAAATTGATCGCCATAAAGACCTGATAAATAGGGCGCGATACTCGATTGTTCATGCTTCCCAGGTCGTTGGAATGGATGACAGTCCATCGAGTGCATTGAAACAAAAGCCGGATTCCTCAATTTTTGTTGCGCAAAAATTGCAGAAAGCAGGCAAAGTCGATGCTGTGGTAAGCGCTGGAAATACCGGAGCTGCAATGGCGTCGGGCTTGCTGACCCTGGGTCGCCTCAAAGGTGTGCACAGGCCTGCAATCGGCTCGTTTGTACCCCATGAAGATGATTTTACTTTTATCATCGACGTTGGTGCAAATGTTGACAGCAAACCAAGAAATTTGGTTGAATTTGCGATCATGGGCTCTATTTTCACCTCGAAGATAATGGGAAAACCACGACCCAAAGTGGCTCTGTTGAGTATCGGTGAAGAGAAGAAAAAAGGCAATGAATTAACACTGCAAGTTCACGCACAGTTGTCGCAAACTGGGCTGAATTTCATCGGCAATGTTGAAGGCAATGATATATTGAACAGCGAAGCCAATGTGATCGTTTGTGACGGCTTTGTTGGGAACATACTTTTAAAATTTGCTGAAAATCTGGCTGAAGTATTGGGGGACCAGATAAGGCGCAATATCAAAGGCAGCAGAAGGGCTTTGATTGGCGGACTTTTAATGAAGCCGGTATTCAGCAAAGTGAAAAAAGCATGGGATTATGAAGAATACGGTGGCGTGCCTCTCTTGGGAATTAATGGTGTTGTTATCATTTCTCATGGTCGATCAACCCCGAAGGCTGTTTCTAATGCGATTTTAAAGGCGCGGGAAATGGTTGATTCGAAAATTAATGAAATTATACAACATGAATTAGAAGCCCTAAGAGGATTGGAAGTTGTCGCTGAAAACGCCTAAGACAGTTTTACTTGGAACCGGTTATTCTGTACCTGAAAAAGTTCTTACCAACCAGGATTTGGAAAAAATGGTTGATACAAACGATCAGTGGATTCAGGAAAGAACCGGTATAAAAGAACGAAGAATTGCATCTCCCGAATTAACAACTTCTGAACTTTGCACTCGCGCAGCCAGAAAAGCGTTGCATGACGCCGGATTAAAACCAAAGGATATTGATGTTATTCTGGTTGGAACCGTAACCGGCGATGCACTTTTCCCGGCAACAGCATGTTACGTCCAGGAAAAACTTGGCGCAGTCAATGCCGCCGCGATGGATTTACAAGCTGCCTGTGCCGGATTTGTATACGTCAGCACGATGGCGGATGCGCTGATTTCCAGCGGCAAGGCAAAACATGTTCTTACGATTGGTGGCGAGTTATTGAGCCGCATTGTTGACTGGACTGATCGATCGACCTGTGTGTTGTTCGGTGATGGCGCCGGCGCAGCCGTTTGGGGTGCAGCGAATGATAAAAATGCAAATAAAGGTATTATCGATACTTACATGAAAAGTGACGGTCGTTTGACGGAGCTGCTGTGCTCCTATGGTGGTGGTACTAAAATACCCATGAAAGAGGCCGTCGAAAACAATCAGCATTTTATAAAAATGCAAGGTCAGGAAGTATTCAAATCAGCCGTAAAAGCCATGAGTGAAGCTGTAAAATCTATTTTAGCAAAGAATGGATTGACAGGCGAAGATGTTGATGTTCTTATTCCGCATCAGGCTAATATTCGCATAATGAATGCCACGGTGCGTAAAACAAAAATTGCTGAAGAAAAAGTTTATGTAAACGTCGATAGATTTGGCAATACTTCGGCTGCGTCGATTCCCATTGCGCTGGCGGAAGCGCGGGAAACAGGTGCGATAAAACCGGGACAGCTCATTCTGCTGGTCTCATTTGGTGGCGGTTTTACCTGGGGTTCCCTGTTGCTGCAAGTTTGATTGTCAATTTGGAATTGTTAAAATCCAAAAGTCGCGAATGCAGCAAGGCTTAATTTGGTAAATTGAAACTGAGGACTTAATTTTTGATCGCTTTTTTATATCCGGGGCAAGCATCCCAATATGTTGGCATGCTGAAAGACCTCGTTGAGACATATCCCGTAGCTGCAGAGATGGTTGAGCAGGCTGATGAAATTCTGGATTTTGATTTAAAAAATATCTGCTTTAACGGGCCGGAAGATAAGTTAAAACAAACATATATTACCCAGCCGGCGATATTCGTGCACAGTTGTGTTGCAACCCGTTTGCTTGCAGATTCCGGCATAAAACCGGACTTCGTCGCTGGCCATAGTTTGGGAGAATATTCCTCTCTGGTGGCTGCAGGCGCTATCGAATTTCTTGATGCGTTAAAGTTGGTAAAAATCCGCGGTGATGCTATGCAAAAAGCCGGAGAAATTCAACCGGGAACCATGGCTGCAATCATTGGAATGGACGATGAAAATGTTGCGAAACTTTGTGCGGCCGCCTCGGATGCAGGTATTGTGACTCCGGCAAACTTTAATTCACCGGGACAAATCGTTATTTCCGGCAGCCTCGAAGGCATTGCTAAAGCCGTTGAGATTGCTGCGGAATTTGGCGCAAAACGTGCCGTGCCGCTGGTCGTGGGTGGTGCATTTCATTCTCCTCTGATGGAAAGTGCGGGGCAGTCATTGAAAGAGGCGATTCACACATCTTCGTTTAAAAATGCGCACGTGCCGGTCTATTCCAATGTGAAAGCAGAACCGGTCCAGGATGCAGAAGAAATTAAAGAACTTTTAGAACAGCAGTTAACCAGCCCGGTTCTCTGGTCGCAATCGATGGAAAATATGGTGCGCGATGGCGCAGAAACATTTTATGAAGTTGGACCGCAGCGGGTATTGGCAGGGCTTTTACGCCGCATAGATCGGAAAAAACGTGTTAAAGGCGTTGATACGGTTGAAGATTTGAACAACCTATCGGCGAATTAAACAAAGATATGGTGAAGGAACTCAATGAATTCTTTGCATGATAAAATTGCCATAGTAACAGGAGCATCCCGCGGCATTGGCAAAGCAATTGCCGTTCGACTTGCCGCGGCAGGCGCCAAGGTAATTTTAACCGCAACATCGCAAGATGGTGCCGACAAAACGGCCACTGAAGTTAACAAAAGTGGTGGTGATGCTGTTGCCAAAGTTTTAAATTTAAGCAACCCAACTGAAATTGCAGAATTTATTTCGTCTGTACATAAGGAATTTGGCCGTATAGATATACTTGTAAACAATGCCGGCATAACCCGCGACAATCTCCTCATCCGTATGTCGCCGGAGCAGTGGCAGGAAGTTATCGATGTCAATTTATCCGGTGTTTATTACGCCATTCGTGCCGCAGCGAAACCGATGATGCGACAGCGCAAAGGCAAGATTATCAATATTACCTCGATCGTGGGACAAATTGGTAATGCCGGACAGGTTAATTACAGCGCGGCAAAGGCTGGAATCATCGGCATGAGTAAATCTGTCGCGAAAGAATTAGCTGCTCGAAATGTACAGGTCAATTGTGTGGCTCCGGGATTTATCGAAACCGATATGACCAAAGATTTACCTGAAGATGTTAAAACTGATCTCGTTGCTGCTATCCCTGCCGGACGCATGGGCGCGGCTGAAGATGTCGCCAACGCTGTCGCATTTCTGGCAAGTGATGAAACAGATTATATCACTGGTCAGGTAATAAATGTCGATGGCGGCATGGTAATGTAGAAAAAAACAAACAAATATAACCCAAACATCCTTTTTGGAGGAGGTATTTTAAAGATGGCAACTGAAGAAAAAGTAAAACAGATTATTGTTGAGCAACTTGGTGTGGATGTTAGTGAAGTCGTTCCTGAAGCTTCATTTATTGATGACCTCGGTGCCGATTCTCTCGATACAGTTGAACTCGTTATGGCATTTGAAGAAGAATTTGATACTGAAATTCCTGATGAAGACGCCGAAAAACTGACCACTGTTGGCAGCGCAATCGAATATTTGAATGAAAAGTTAGGATAATTAATCTAACCGGGGTGTTTCAATATTATTGCGTTGGAGCACCTGTTTTTTTGCACTGAAAGTCTTGAAATTTATCAAATTATTGTTTGGCGCCTACAAAAATTGTGATTTAGAATTTCTCAAACGGATTCCATTCATCTGAGGAAAGCCATTTTTAAGCTTAAATATAGAGTTTAAAACCCATCCTTGTTAAAAATTGACCACTACTTCTCCGGGAAATTATTTCTTTTTTTCAGATGCCGGAAATTTACTCTGTCTATTCAATTAGCAAAATATGATATGAGAATTGACCAGCGATTTATGAAATCATCCTTTGAAATTTATGAAAATTAATCATAATATCGAGAGTTTCTTATGTTGATTTTTACCCGGATGCTTTTCTATCGCCCATTGGCAAGATTTTCCATTTCAGAATATAGATATTGAACTTAATTAAAGTAGAATTAAAATAAATGCTATTAAAAAGAGCTGTCGTGACAGGCATCGGAGCACTGACTCCGCTGGCCTTGACAATAGAAGAAACCTGGCAAAAACTTGTTGCCGGCAAATCGGGAATTGGGGAAATTACGCTTTTTGATGCGTCTGACCATAAAACGAAAATCGCCGGCGAGGTGAAAGGTTTTGATCCGCTTGATTTTATGGACACAAAAGAAGCACGGCACATGGATCGCTTTTGCCATCTCGCAATGGCTGCTGCTGCCGAGGCTGTCAAAGATGCTGAGCTCGAAAAAATGCCAAAGTTGGATATCGAGCGCGTTGCAGTTATCGTTGGCTCTGGCATTGGCGGCATGACGACTTTTACCGCAGAAGCCAACAAGCTTTTTGAACGTGGCCCCAGCCGGATAAGCCCATTTTTTATTCCAATGATGATTTCGGATATGGCTGCCGGCCAAATTTCCATGCGCTATGGTTTTCGCGGGCCGAATTATGCAACAACTTCGGCTTGTGCTTCGAGTGCAAATGCCCTGGCTGATGCCTGGCGAATAATTCAACGCGGCGAGACCGATGTTGTCATCGCCGGCGGCTCTGAAGCAACTGTCAACGCGCTGGGAATTGGTGGTTTCAACGCTTTAAAAGCATTGTCCACCCGCAATGACGAGCCCGAAAAAGCCAGTCGTCCATTCGATAAAGAACGCAATGGTTTTGTCATGGGCGAGGGCAGTGGAATTCTCGTTGTCGAAAGCCTGGAACATGCACAGAGTCGCGGTGCGAAAATCTATGGTGAACTGGCAGGTGCGGGCCTTTCGGCTGATGCATTTCATATTACGATGCCGGCGCCGGAAGGCTATGGTGCCCAATTGGCAATGAAAAGATGCATGGAAAACGCCGGAGTTCATCCCGAAGAAGTTCAATACATTAATGCCCATGGCACTTCGACGCCTGCCAACGATAAAAATGAATCCATCGCTATTCGAAAAGTATTTGGAAAACATGCAGATAAATTAGCTGTGAATTCGACGAAATCAATGCTTGGCCACTTGCTCGGTGCGAGCGGGGCCATCGAAGCGGCGGTGATATTGTTGTCGATGCGTGACGGCATTTTGCATCCGACTGTTAATCAGGAGTTTGCCGATCCGGATTGCGATCTCGACTATGTGCCGAATAAATCGCGGAAACAGGATATTAATATTTCGATTACGAACTCGTTTGGATTTGGCGGGCATAATGCCTGTTTATGTTTGCGTCGTTTTGAAAAATAATAAAAGAATGTCGAGTCAATTAACTTCATATATTTGAAGCTCGATAATGTGCTATACTAACGTAAATTCAATCTAAACCCGATTCATGTTTTTGTAAATCAGGATAATATAAATTTTTACCATCTTTGAATCTCGGATTTTTTTTAAGTAGCCCCCAATATTATGTTTAAATTGATTGCCCGATTTTTCGCAAAATCCAACAACCAACCCAAGCAAGTTTTCAATGTAGATTTATCTGCTCTTGACAAGCTGATCGATTACTCTTTTAATGATACAAAGTTGATCGAACAAGCTTTAAAACATCGATCGGTGTTGCCAGCTTTGCAGGAATCCCGGGTGGAATCAAATGAACGCCTGGAGCTTCTCGGAGATGCCGTTTTGGGGCTTGTGGTCACGGAGTTTCTTTATAACCGTTACCCGAAAAAGGAAGAGGGCGAACTCACAGCTATGAAATCTCTGCTGGTGAGTCGAAAAATTCTGGCTAAAATTGCCAACCAACTTAAATTGGGAGAGTTTTTATTACTAAGCGAATCTGAAATAAAAAGTGGTGGCAAAACCCGGAAATCCATAGTTGCGGATGCGATGGAGTCGGTTATCGGGGCAATGTATATCGATGGCGGCCTTGAAGTGGCACAAAAATTTATCATCTCCAATATCCTGGACGATTATGAGGCTATTTTAAACGAGGAGCAACACCGGAATTTTAAAAGTTATTTGCTTGAATATGCGCAGGGAAATAATTTTGGTACGCCGTGCTATGTCATCCGTTCCGAAAATGGACCAGACCATAAAAAAACATTTAACGTTGAAGTCTTGGTGCAAAATAAAATTGTGGGTGAAGGTGTCGGAAAAAGTAAAAAACATGCCGAACAAAATGCAGCCCAGGATGCAATTGAAAAATTGACGATTTAAATGGATCTCTTTAAAATTGACCAGGAAATAAAAATCCTGCTAAAAAATGATGACGAACTGCAAGAATTTGATTCAAAAATATATTCTGTTTCAGATGATGAAATAACCATTTTAGGGGATTCTGGTGATGAAATAATCCCATTAAAAGTAGGTTCGGAAGTTGAAATTCTTTTTACCCAACCCGATGCGTTTTACACCTTGCAAACAACTATCTTTGATAAGATAGCCCACCCGACATCGCTGTTCGTTATTAAAGACGTACGGGAAAAAATTCAGCGGTCACAACGGCGGCGTTTTTTTCGTGTGGCGACGCGGCTACAGGTTGCTTTTGTTTTTATTGGACTTGATAATGGCAAGCAAAAGAAAATGGTGGCATCAACTTTTACCAAAAATATCAGTGGGGGCGGCTTGTATTGTTATATTCAAAATCCGCTCATGGTTGGGGAATTATTGCCGCTGGAAGTTTTTCTTCCGGATGAAAAAAAACCAATCGTAGCCAAAGGCAGAATTGTAAGGAAAGATGAACTTAAGAAACCGGATGTTTCACTCAAAGCCTATGGTTTTAATTTTGAAAAAATCAATGAACTGGACCGAGCCAAAATTATTAAATACCTCAACCGGCTGCAAAGTCGAATAAATCCTCGGTAAAAAAATGTCAGAGTCACCTGATTATTTCACCGTATCTCAAAATTTATCTCTCGAACACAGAGTCAAAGACAGCCTGTTTATCGCCCACCTGAGTTCCGCGCCAAACCGCCAAACCGCTGAAAAATTTATCAACAAAATCCGCGTTGAATTTAGCGATGCAAACCATAATTGCTTTGCTTATAGAATTGGCAAAGAAGACCGGTGCGACTACCGCTTTGATGATGACGGGGAACCTGGCGGCTCCTCCGGTCGTCCAATTTTGCAGGCGATGGAGAGCCGCAAATTGAGCGATGCCGTCATCGTGGTGACGCGCTATTTTGGTGGCACGAAGCTCGGGGTCGGCGGTTTAATCCGGGCTTATGGCGGCGCTGCTTTTATCTGCATTGATGCCGCTGATTTACAACCGGTCATTCCTAAAGTAATTTTGAAAATTCAATTTGATTATGATTTTACCGGAGCTATTCATAATTTGATTTCCCAATTCGACGGGGTGATCAAAACAACTGATTACTCGGATTTTATCAATCTGGAAGTTGAAATTATGAAAGATCGGCGAGCAAGCATTGTACAAAAATTAACAGATGCGACACGGGGGAAAATAAGAATTCAATGACAATTGAACTATGGATTATTCTGCTGTCATTTATCCTGTCAGCTTTTTATTCAGGATCAGAGGCTGCATTTTACAGTGCAAACAAGCTGAAACTTTCAATTTTTAAAAAAGAGCAACACCGGGGCGCTAAGCTCGCGATTGAGTTTATCAAATCACCTTCCCGCTATCTTTCAACTATTCTTGTTGGAAATAATGCTGCCAATGTCTTGTTTGGCTCCTATATGGCGATAATGCTTAAAAACTACTACAGTGAGACCATGGTCGTTGGGTTATCCACAATTCTGATTCTCGTTTTTGCAGAAATAATACCCAAGTCGATTAGCAGAGTAAAAGCAGAAAAAGTCGCGATGCAAAATGTATACGGCGTGCGTTTATCGGAAATTATTTTTTATCCGCTGATCAAAGTTTTGGATCTGATGTCTCGTATAGTGAGCCATTATATCAATCACGAAAAAAAACAATCTAAGACGAAAATATCGGAAAAGGAGATATCTTATTTATTTCAGGAGAGTCGATATCGTGGCTTAATTCACACTCAGGATGAAAATTTTATACAGAATGTCATTCACTTGAAGAATGTAAAAGCACGCCAGGTGATGATTCACAGAACTGATATTTATGCGATCCCCGTGACGACACCAATTAAAAAAGTTCAAAAAGAATTTATTCGACGTCAATTTTCCCGGCTGCCGGTTTATGATGGTACATTGGATGAGATCATCGGTGTAGTGAATTCCCTTGATGTTTTGCAGGAACCAGCGAGCATGAGTGAAATTATTCGGGATGTCCTGTTTATACCCGAATCAAAACCGGTGTTGGCAGTTTTGCAAGAATTGCGACAAATGCAAGCCAGTCTCGCTATCGTAATTGATGAATACGGTGGAACTGCCGGATTACTAACCATGGAAGATATTTTTGAAGAAATTTTTGGAAATATTGAAGATGAACACGATGAACCAGGGGATTTTATCGAAAAATTGAATAAATCAGAATACCGTGTTCGCGGACGTGTTGAAATTGCAGATATTAATGATCAGTTGCATTTTCGACTCCCGATTGGCGAGTATGAAACCATTGCCGGGTTGGTTATTTCAAAACTTGGAAAAATACCAACTGTGGGTGAGCATGTGGAATTAGCAGAATGTAAAATTACAGTCACCCGCGCAACACGGACTGCCGTCTCGATGGTACGGCTGCAATTGCACACAAAACCATAAAAAACAGGGAATGTTTCTGTGCGCCCTTTCTAACGGGTGCAACAAAAAATTCAGAACTCGAAATAAATATTAATTTGCTTGCATAAAAGGAAATATTCTTGTATACTTACTGCTCACAAAATGACGCGGGGTGGAGCAGCTTGGTAGCTCGTTGGGCTCATAACCCAAAGGTCGCTGGTTCAAATCCGGCCCCCGCTACTATAATAAAAACAACGACTTAGTTTTTTAAAGGAGCCCCTTAAAGGCTCCTTTTTTTATGCTTTTCAGGGACAGAAGTGGACACATATGGACAGATTTTAACGCACATTTGACGCACGGATTTTTATTGATTAAATTTATTTAGAAATTGTTCTGCTTTTGTTTCACCCATTCCTGATGGAGAAATGATTCACAAAGATTAAAAACATTCATCCCCACAAGTCTCAAATCCCCTACTCTGATCTATAATTAGAAATTAATAAATTTATCCCCCTCCCAGGTTCGTTGCCAGTACCATCAATCCCCATTTAAAATTTTTCAGATCTAAATACCCTTCAAATGCCTTTCGTGCTTACCTGCAGGCGTTCGGAATTAAAAATGCACAATTAAAAATGTAAAATGAAGATCAAAAAAAGCGCGCAATTTGTGAGCGGCCCAGATCGCCTAATTTTTCATTTTTAACTTTTAATTTTTAATTGCTCTTCAATGCACTACGTGCTTTCCTGCCGGTGTGGCCTCGGCACGCATGATGAGATCTGGGAGCATTACTGTTTCAATGCACTACGTGCTTTCCTGCCGGTGTGGCCCTATGATGGCGGTGGTAGTTCTGGATATGAACTGTTTCAATGCACTACGTGCTTTCCTGCCGGTGTGGCCCAAAGCCGCTCTTAATGGAAGTCCTGCGTGACATGTTTCAATGCACTACGTGCTTTCCTGCCGGTGTGGCCTAAAAACTATACAGCTCTGCAGTTCGGTAAAAATGTTTCAATGCACTACGTGCTTTCCTGCCGGTGTGGCCGTTAAGGGCAATTCTGGTTCGACCACCGAAGAAAGTTTCAATGCACTACGTGCTTTCCTGCCGGTGTGGCCAAGAGTGCCAAATCGAAAAGGTGTGTCACATAAGGTTTCAATGCACTACGTGCTTTCCTGCCTGTGTGGCCTCGGGATGACGTTGTCAAGACGGTAAACGGTATGTTTCAATGCACTACGTGCTTTCCTGCCTGTGTGGCCCCATGAAATGGTCCATGGGAGCTCTGTGCATAAGTTTCAATGCACTACGTGCTTTCCTGCCTGTGTGGCCGTTTGAGGGTAGGTTGTCGTTCTACCTTGTCACGTTTCAATGCACTACGTGCTTTCCTGCCTGTGTGGCCGATTAGCAAAAATGAATTGGCTCTGCGCGAGGAGTGTTTCAATGCACTACGTGCTTTCCTGCCTGTGTGGCCATTGTCGTATTTGGGTAGTGTGATTATCGCTATGTTTCAATGCACTACGTGCTTTCCTGCCTGTGTGGCCCTTGGAGAGAAGCTGTTAGACGAGGTAAACGATTTGTTTCAATGCACTACGTGCTTTCCTGCCTGTGTGGCCCTGGTGCAAGTCCTCAGGACGCATAGATAGATGAGTTTCAATGCACTACGTGCTTTCCTGCCTGTGTGGCCACGAGTACTGCTCCGGTACGCCCTCAGACGAATGTTTCAATGCACTACGTGCTTTCCTGCCTGTGTGGCCCGGTTCCAGTCCACACTCGCCAGTAGTGAGTAAGTTTCAATGCACTACGTGCTTTCCTGCCTGTGTGGCCTGACATGTTACAGGTCATGTGGGATTCTGAGGCATGTTTCAATGCACTACGTGCTTTCCTGCCTGTGTGGCCCTGATGCGTCGATCCAGATCGACTCACTTGGTGCGTTTCAATGCACTACGTGCTTTCCTGCCTGTGTGGCCTTGAATACCTCGACACAGGCTGTGTTGTGGTTCGTTTCAATGCACTACGTGCTTTCCTGCCTGTGTGGCCTCAATTCAAAAATCCAGATGGCCATAGAAAGCATTGTTTCAATGCACTACGTGCTTTCCTGCCTGTGTGGCCCTAATCAAAGGAACCTGGACTGTCGGCTACGGGGGTTTCAATGCACTACGTGCTTTCCTGCCTGTGTGGCCTTGAAAACAAAAACAAATTTGAGAATAATAATTCGTTTCAATGCACTACGTGCTTTCCTGCCTGTGTGGCCGGACAATTGTCATTGTTGTGGTGGCCCTAAAAATGTTTCAATGCACTACGTGCTTTCCTGCCTGTGTGGCCTGAAATCAATTAAATTAATTTTGTTTATACATCTGTTTCAATGCACTACGTGCTTTCCTGCCTGTGTGGCCAGTTTTGCCGATTGGATTTTGGACAGCAGCTGTTGTTTCAATGCACTACGTGCTTTCCTGCCTGTGTGGCCTCACTCGATGCGCCCCTTGAATCTGGTAAAGAAGGTTTCAATGCACTACGTGCTTTCCTGCCGGTGTGGCCGTGAAAGAGTTCTTCGGATAAAATCACAACAAAGTTTCAATGCACTACGTGCTTTCCTGCCGGTGTGGCCCAAGTGTTCCGATGGAACTGTCACTAAGAAATAGTTTCAATGCACTACGTGCTTTCCTGCCGGTGTGGCCTTTGGATACCTTCTACTGGTTAGTAGTCACGGATTCGTTTCAATGCACTACGTGCTTTCCTGCCGGTGTGGCCTTACGGAAGTACCTGATGTTGTTAGTGTGGATAGTTTCAATGCACTACGTGCTTTCCTGCCGGTGTGGCCACACGAGTGACTGTTTGTCCCAAGAATGGGGCGAGTTTCAATGCACTACGTGCTTTCCTGCCGGTGTGGCCTCATCGGCCTCCTCAGTGCTTTGGGCTGTCAAAAGTTTCAATGCACTACGTGCTTTCCTGCCGGTGTGGCCTCAAATATGGGCGGTGACGTGATCATGAAGCAAGTTTCAATGCACTACGTGCTTTCCTGCCGGTGTGGCCTAAATAGTAGGTGCATGATGTGCTGCTTATGTTTGTTTCAATGCACTACGTGCTTTCCTGCCGGTGTGGCCTTTTTCACCCCCGGCACCCCCCGTGCCACCAACGTTTCAATGCACTACGTGCTTTCCTGCCGGTGTGGCCATATCTGCATTCATGGCGAACGCCAAGAATGAATTGTTTCAATGCACTACGTGCTTTCCTGCCGGTGTGGCCTAAGTGCTATAAGACTTACCATGGCAATACAAAAGGTTTCAATGCACTACGTGCTTTCCTGCCGGTGTGGCCCTACGAGATTACTTTGTCGAGGAGGGACTATGATAGTTTCAATGCACTACGTGCTTTCCTGCCGGTGTGGCCGGTTGCGGAAGTGCAAAAAAAAGAAACAAGATTTGTTTCAATGCACTACGTGCTTTCCTGCCGGTGTGGCCAAACTTAACCTCTCAGTTCTACGGGAGACAATGTGTTTCAATGCACTACGTGCTTTCCTGCCGGTGTGGCCTATCAAAAAAGGGGAATCTGACCATTAAGGTCAGGTTTCAATGCACTACGTGCTTTCCTGCCGGTGTGGCCTGTCGCCCTTTTTTGCTACCATAAACTCTTGTTTTTAAAGGGGCAATTTTTGCTGTTTCAAACACCGCCGGTTTTTTCTCTCCTGTTCTTAGCATTGCGCTCCTTTCTCAGGTTTTAAGCTATTTATTTTTAAAGAGTTGTCACCTGTTTAGCCGTTAACTGTTTATTTTTATTTGACATTAAGTGCTCAAAATCGCCTGTTACTTTATTGTTACAAACAGGTGTTTGAAAAGTAAGGAGTTAAATCTTTAAAAATTAATTAGTTGGCTTCTGGTAAAATCAAGTGATAAAAAATCGAATATAAGCTATTGAAAAAACAACCAATTAAGTGATGCAAAAAATCGGTGTACGATCCGGTACAGTTTTCGCATTTGCCAAATCTGCCGATTTTGGGGCGTTTTAAGAAATTTCATCCCTTAGTTAAGTTGTTAAAATTCAATATATTGAAATGCAGATGCATTTTCTTGAATTTATAAATTAATCCGTGTGACAAAAGCTGGTAGCAGGTGTTTGTAAAAATGCTTGGTAACTTCTTGTTTTTTGGTTAGCCCTAACCGGCTTGCGATGCTGACTTGCTGACATTTTTATTAACCGGGTTATGGAATCAGTCTGGTGCTGGAATATTGGTTAATTCAATAATTAACAAAATGTTCCGGTTGTAGGGTTGTTTAATGATTTTTGGGGTGTTGCAAATCATAACAATGAAAATGCGCTGAAATTTCTGTTTTCATTTTTGAAAAATTTCAAAGAACATCGTCGGGAAGGCGTCTGGTGTGAATTCTGGTTGCTGCAGTTTCTCGGTGATTCAATGCAAAAAAGTAAAGAAAGGCGTGCTTTAAATTTACCGAATACAGTATTGCAAAACAAGTTATTTTTTATGAGGTTGAGATATTTTTATTGACTGGAATTGTAAACCGGGTGTTTCCGTCCATCACGGGTTTGGATTTCTGTGATTTCAAGATCAAACATTTTATCATAATAGCCTTGCATCGAAGCTATTTCCCGGTTCGGGATTCCACTTTTTTGCATCGCGTGGTTCTGTGCTGTTAAAAAACGGACTTCTGTTTCATGGGGAACGAGCAGAATGAGTTGCAGTTCGTTTTCCGGAATATTGAATTCCGCAGCGATACGCTGCAGCCAGCGTCGTGCTGCTGGAAATGCCTGGCCATTCCGGCCACGACGGGCAAAGCGCTTCAGTTCTTGGGCGGTAAGCGGTTTAAAGCGATTATTTTCGATTTTGCCAAGAACACGTGTCGGCGATTTTATGGCTGGAAGAAAACCATGATGGGCAATGATTTCCGATAGACTGTGGCTACCGAGATCGATAAAAAGATCGGGCACCTGGCCTTTTTTTGTTTTATTCTCCGATACGCGCAAAGGAGCTGCCGGGGCAGGATGTTTGGAGCCAGTCCCATTTTTCTGATTTTCATCGACCATTGTTGATTGCGATTCACCAATGTAAGTATAGCTGGGTTGATTTTTTACATCCTGCGGTTTGGGCGTTTGCAGGGTTGGTTTATTGGTTGCGGTCGGCATTGGATCGATAGCGTTATCTTTGAATAGCGGCATGCCAAGGTAGAAAAAAATAAGCGAAAATAAGATGAGGCCCACACTGGTTTTCCATAACCGCTGCAGTGTCAGAGGGGTCATTGTTCATTCTTCCTTCGTTTTGTTCCGGTGCTGTCGTTTTTCAGGATTCGTGCATATTGATCGCGGCTGCGGCGTAATAATTCACGACTTTGGCTGCGGTATTCCGTGTCGTTAAGGTCTTTGGAATAAAGCGGCGTCGTTTCCGGTTTTTTCTTTTTCGGTTGAATGATGCGATGCATTTGTGGTGCGTCGGTTTGTCCTGTATCTGACAATACTTTTTCCGCCTCCATTTCGAGAAAGGGCAGGTCCATGGGGATTTCGTTTGGCAGATAAAGGCTGTCGGGCGGTGTTTCTACGACAGGTATATTTTGCTGTGGCGACATTTTATCCATCACCGAACTGTAAATATCCTGTACGAATTTTAGTCCGGGGCTATTGGATATTTGCTCCTGCCAGTCGATCATCAGTATCAGCACCATGAGCACGATACCGAGGCAGAGTCCGAATATAAAGCGCATATTATTTCTCCTTAGTTTTAGCCTGCTTTATTCTGGTTATCCAGTTAACTCAGCATTTTCAACTTCTTGTAAAAATATAATGTTACCTATATTGCAAAAATTAGCCTTTTCAAAAAGTCTACAAAACTATGCCACCCCTCCGGGGTTTAAATATTTGGATTTTCAGTTGTTATAATCATGTCATCCCTCCGGGATAAAAAAATTAATCTGTTTTGTTATGCTGCAAAACCCCGGTGGGGTGCAATGATTATAACTCGGTGAACTCAAAAAAACCGGAGAACCCCGGAGGGGTGGCATATTCACCGCTTGCTGAGTTAATTGGATAGCCAGACTGCTTTATTCATATTTTTTTAAAAACACCCCACGCAGAGTCACAGCGTTCGCAACGAATTATTCTTTTTATATCTTTTAATCTTTTCTTTGCGACTCTGCGCGAGAATTATTCAATTTAGGTGCATTATTTTTTTCGCAAGGTGGCAATTTGCACCTGGATTTTCTGATCTTTTTGGCGCAAATGATCGATGACTTCGGTCACTTGTGCAAATGGCACGGTGCGCTCGATATAAAGGATGGCATGCTGCGGCCATTTTTGTTTTTGCGCGAAAGTGGCAAATTGAGCAGCATTGTCTAAATTTTGTTTCCGGGAACCAACTTTTACGTTGATATTGCCATTGGTCAAAATAATGATTTCGGCCGCGTTTTTCCGTTGTAAAATTGTGCCACTGCCGGTGCGGCTGAGTTCGATATTTTGCAGACTTTGCAGATGGTTTTGCAATTCGCGCACTTTTTTATCGAGCGCACGGTTTTGCTGCATCACTTCGGGAGTGACCGGGCGCGTGACAGCAAAAATGATAAAGAAGAGCCCGAGAAAACCCACCGAAATGTCTGCCAGCGCAACCAGGTATTTGAATACTTTCATGGTTTGTCCTTTTCGGTTATTTTTTGACAGGATCAACTGGATTGACAAGATAACTTATAAAATTGTCCTGTTTATCTCGTCAATCCTGTTTGATTTTTTATATTTTCATATAACCTTGAAACTTTCGTTAATACATTCCGCTTGTGTCTCTGCTGCGCCAGTCGTCATCCAGATTGTTTTCTCCGGCATTGTCTTCATCAATTTCCGGGAGTGCGGTTTCATCAATTTCAGCAACCGGTTGCGGCAGTTCTTCGTGTGTCACGGGCAGCGTGGTGCTGCGTGTATACGGTTTAAGGATAAACATCAGCACTTCACCCCAAATACCGCCCAGCCCTAAACCAACAACGGTTGACACCCAGACATTGCGCAGGGGTTTGAGTACGGCAGCAAAAGAATTGGCATTTCCGCCGTCACTCAATGATTGACCAAGCACCGGCAGGGCGTCGAGCAATCCGAGACAGGTGCCGATCATGCCGCTGAGAATGGCGAGGGTGCTGAACATTTCGGTGGCATCGTATACACGCTGGAGAAACTGGTGCTCATTCAAGGTTATGGATGCCAGCCAGGCCCGCATTCGTGCAAGGGCAAGAAAAAGCGATGTGCCTGCCATAAAAACGAAGCAGAATAACATCGCTGGCCACACTGGTCCGATGTATTTTATGGAAGTGAAAAAGTTCATTACTTGACTCCGGGGGAATTAATTAAAAATGTAAGATTAAAAATGTAAAATTCTAAATTGTGGCGTGGCGATTTTAATTTTTCTCAGCTTGTAATTCGCTTTCGATGGCGTGTTTTAAGGAATCGATCATTGCCGGACTTAGTGGTTGTGAATGCGTCACTTGTTCAGGACGCCCCGGCCACTGCAATTCCGGCAAGGTGGGCAGAAAAACCTGGCTATCGTCGTCAGCTGTCACTTGCTTGTCAAATTGTTCCACATCGCGCAGGAGACTGCTGCTACCGTTTATGGCTTCAATTAATTCACCAAATTGCTCCATCAAGCCGCTCACTTCGGTGAGTTTCTGATCTGTTTTCAGCCACTGCTGCCGATGGCCGGCATAAAGTTCGATATATGCTTTTTCTATTTCAATCCAGTCGAAACCATAGCGCAGGGTTTCATGAATGCCCACCAGCGATTTTCGCATCAAAGGCAGGTGGCTGTTATCGCTGGAGGCCACCGTTAGCAATTGTGAAAAGCGCGTTTTGTGCTGTTGATAAAGCGCCAGCCGGTTGTTTTGCAATTGATAATATTTCCGTGTAATATCCGAGCGCTCTGTTTCCCCTAATTCTTTGTCGTCGAGCTCGTTCAGCAATTCCAGCATTTCCAGCTTGACTTGCACGATACGTTCCTCGTTCTGCCGCAGCTGTTTGTTGATTTTTTCCTGCAAGGCCCGGGTTTCACCGCCATCCTGTTGATTCAGGCTGGCAAGAATTCGTTCGAGTGCATCGATGGTTTTTAAGCGCAGTTCTTGCATATCCTGCAATGTGTCATGTTTGTAAGCGAGATATTCTGCAAGTTTGACTTCGTATTGGCGGCGGTAAACCTTGTAATTGCGCGACCCTTTTTTCTGTAAAGCGAGTTGGCGCTGTAACCGCTGCACTTCTTTTAACAGGCCCTGTGTCTGGGTGCGAATATCTTTGCTTAAAGATTTCAATGAATCAAAAGTGAGATAAACTTCCCGGACATCATCCTGCAGTTGTTGCGGCACGTCAACGCTTTCCTGTGCTGCAAGATTGGCAGTGAAAATAAATAACAAACACAGGCAAAGCTTTATTCTTTGGTAATGTGGGTTGAGGATATTCATAGGAATCTCCAATTTGGATAGGAAGAAATTGTATTTCGAGTTATGGGTTGGAAATGAAAGCGCTCAAACAAAGACGGCTGGTTTTTCGCTGACAATCATTCCGTCGGTTGATTCGATGCGTTGGCGGCACGTTTCACACAGGAAATAATAACGCACGCGGTCGCCTTTTTTAGGTTTGATAATCTTGCGAATATCTTTTTTCATTGCCGCCAGCTCGGTTCTGGAAAGTATGGTTTCAAAGATCGAGTACTGCACGGCAATGCCGTACTTTTTAAGCTGTTTATGCAGCCTTCGCAAGCGTTTGTCATTGCAGATATCGTAGGCCACAACGAGAAAAGTTTTATTGGTTTTTATATTATTAGCCATCTTACTCTGATAAACGATCCATCGGAAAACTGTAAAAAGTTAGCCCGAAATAGCCGTATATTTTTTTTGCTTGTTGAGAAGCACACGCTGTAATTGCCGCACCTGGCCTGCCATACCAGCGACTGGATCTGTGGATTCGTTGGGTGTGCTACCAAGTTTTTGCAGCCGGGCTTCGAACGCAGTAGCAAATTTTTCCAGTGCGGGTTTGCTCATCGTGTACCCCTTTTTATCCTTACGAAAATCCGCAGGTTTAAGCTGATGGGTATTAACCAAACGCAAAACCAGGGCATCTACAGCAGGCACGCGCCATTCTTCAATCATATCCGAAGCCAGGGCGGCATGGCCGCGTTTTATTTCGTGAAAGAAACCGAGATATGGATCGAGACCGTGCAGTTGAATGGTGCTGCTCATGCGTGAATAGAGAAGGGTGTAACCCAAACTGAGCATGGCGTTAACCGGATCCGGTGGTGGGCGGCGAATGCGCTGCTTGAAATACCAATCTCCTTGCAATGCCGTACGTAAAAGGTGAAAATGAATAACGGAGGCTGCACCCTCATGGCCGCGCAGGATGTCCAGCGTTTTTGCCGACTGCAGCCGCTGCTGGATTTCATGCAATTGTTTGAGCTGCTTGCCATTGTTATTGTGGCGCTTTTGCCGCTTCCATATCAGCAGCATATTGGCAATTTTACCCTCGATAAAACGCTTGGAGAGCTGCAAACGAAATCGGGTATCGCCGTGTTTTTTGAACTGAGCCATACGGTACAAAACATGATTGCCGTCACCACGGGTAAATGCTCCATAGTAATTTCCATTTTGGGAAAGATATGCAATTTCAATTCCACGGTCCATCATAAAATGCAGCGCCTGCTGCGTGATTGACGCCGGTACCATCATGACAATCCGTTTGAGTTGCAGGGCGGGAATTTCCTGCAAAATTTTGCCTTTGCGGCGCACTTGTATACGGCCGTCGTTGAGACCAACGCCGGTACCGTATTCACGCACGTAAAGTGTGGTCATATTATGCTCGAAATTTAATCCAAAAAAATGATGAATTGGTTGTTAGGAAAAACATAGTGACTATATTGCAAGACGCTTTGATTCAATCGCTCCAAGCGATGGAATCAATAAAATTTACACCAATATGCAAACCTGGTAATGCTGGAGCGATAACATCGCAAAAGCAGCGATCTCATCGCTTGTGGCGCTTTGATTCAATCGCTCCAAGCGATGGAATCAATAAAAATTACACCAATATGCAAATCTGTCAATGCTGGAGCGATAACATCGCAGAAGCAGCGATCTCATCGCTTGTAACGCTTTGATTCAATCGCTCCAAGCGATGGAATCAATAAAATTTACACACAGCATGCAAACGAGTCAATGCTGGAGCGATAACATCGCAAAAGCAGCGATCTCATCGCTTGTGGCGCTTTGATTCAATCGCTCAAAGCGATGGAATCAATAAAAATTACACCAATATGCAAACCTGGCAATGCTGGAGCGATAACATTGCAAAAGCAGCGATCTCATCGCTTGTGGCGCTTTGATTCAATCGCTCCAAGCGATGGAATCAATAAAATTTACACACAGCATGCAAACGAGTCAATGCTGGAGCGATAACATCGCAGAAGCAGCGATCTCATCGCTGTGACGCTTTGATTCAATCGCTCAAAGCGATGGAATCAATAAAATTTACACCAATATGCAAACCTGGCAATGCTGGAGCGATAACATCGCAGAAGCAGCGATCTCATCGCTGTGACGCTTTGATTCAATCGCTCCAAGCGATGGAATCAATAAAATTTACACACAGCATGCAAACGAGTCAATGCTGGAGCGATAACATCGCGGAAGCAGCGATCTCATCGCTTGTGGCGCTTTGATTCAATCGCTCCAAGCGATGGAATCAATAAAAATTACACCAATATGCAAACCTGGTAATGCTGGAGCGATAACATCGCAGAAGCAGCGATCTCATCGCTTGTGGCGCTTTGATTCAATCGCTCAAAGCGATGGAATCAATAAAAATTACACCAATATGCAAACCTGGCAATGCTGGAGCGATAACATTGCAAAAGCAGCGATCTCATCGCTTGTGGCGCTTTGATTCAATCGCTCCAAGCGATGGAATCAATAAAATTTACACACAGCATGCAAACGAGTCAATGCTGGAGCGATAACATCGCAGAAGCAGCGATCTCATCGCTGTGACGCTTTGATTCAATCGCTCAAAGCGATGGAATCAATAAAATTTACACCAATATGCAAACCTGGCAATGCTGGAGCGATAACATCGCAGAAGCAGCGATCTCATCGCTGTGACGCTTTGATTCAATCGCTCCAAGCGATGGAATCAATAAAATTTACACACAGCATGCAAACGAGTCAATGCTGGAGCGATAACATCGCGGAAGCAGCGATCTCATCGCTTGTGGCGCTTTGATTCAATCGCTCCAAGCGATGGAATCAATAAAAATTACACCAATATGCAAACCTGGTAATGCTGGAGCGATAACATCGCAGAAGCAGCGATCTCATCGCTTGTGGCCATTTGATTCAATCGCTCAAAGCGATGGAATCAATAAAAATTAGACCAATATGCAAACTTGGCGATGCTGGAGCGATAACATCGCAGAAGCAGCGATCTCATCGCTTATTTGCGATTTTCCAATGCCCATTGTTGCTTTTTTCCAATGCCAGCCACTCGCCAAGATAAGTGCAGCCTTTCACCAGATTGAGCAAGCGCGTTTTGTTGCGGTTTGGCTGCAATCCTAATTTCTCCAGAATTTGTAACGACATGTCCATTGCCTGCTCTGCGCTTTGTCGTGTGGTTTCGAAAATAGCAATGTCATCCGCGTAGCGCACGAAACGCAGCTCGCGTTCTCGGGCGGCTTTGTCGAACAGATCGAGATAAATATTGGCCAGCAAAGGGGAGAGCGGGCTGCCCTGCAGCAATCCTTTTTGTTTTTCCATCTGGCGCAAACCGCTATTGGATTCGGTGATTACCTCCACTTCAAGAAATTTTTTCAGCAGGCGACGAATGGCCGAATCATGCATGCGTTTTTGTACAATACGCTGGAGCGGCCGATGGGGAATGGTGCCGAAACAATCTTCAAGATCGAGTTTCACTAACCAGGGCCGTGACCCTAAAGCATGATCCCGCGCCTGCGCTAACGCGCTTTGTGGCGAACGCCCGGTGCGGTAGGCGTGGCTGTAATCATCGAAGTGCGGCTCGAACCGAGGGGAAAGCATTTGCACCATGGCGCGCTGCACAATGCGGTCTCTCACGGTGGCAATTCCCAACGGCCGCATGGCACCGACTTTTCTTTTGATAAAGATGCGTTTTACCGGCTGCGGTTTGTATTTGAATTTTAATAAATCTGCCTGCAAAGCTTTAAGTAATAAAAACGACCGGCTGTCAAAATATGTCAAGGAAACACCATCCACACCGGTTGCCTGGCCTTGTCTGCGAATCGCTCGCCAGGCTTTGTTCAAGTTTTCATCGGAACAAAATTGTTTGTAAACTGAAGATGCAAACATGATGACTCCGGCTTAGGAATTATGTACTTTATTTTGCGGCGCTGTGACTGCCTGCCAGCTTTGATAAAAATCAATGAGAAAGGGATGATCGCTGCCGGCTTTTTGCCGGTTGTAATTTCTGATGAAATCGTGCTGCCAACTTTTGTAACAAACAGCTATTTTTTCCCTGTGCAAAGCCATAAAAAAGTGCAGCCTGTCACTGCCTCTCCAGGCAATCCACAATGCGACCAACAGGTTGAGCAAAAAGCGCCGGTCAGCATTCAAATTTGGATCGGCATAATGTACCAATGCTGTTAAATGGGGAAAATCAGTTCTGTTCTCCTTTCCTGCGATGGAAAGGGCTTCGGCTAACCAGCGGCCGCGAAATTGCAATTGTGCCGACCGTGGATTGTGTTCATGTAATAATGTGACAAAAGCACTCATCGGTTCGCAAAGCAGTTGCGCAAATAATGTGCGGTTTTCGAGCTGAACATGTTTCGCAACAAAGGATAGTGGGAGCTGTACATCCGCCCGGCCAGCTTCAGCAATAATTTGTAAAAGTAAATCGATTTGCGGATGCACTTCTTCCAAACGGCCAAGGTAGTGGGCGATTATCTCATCCGCTTTTTTTTCAGTATAGCTGTCTTCGAAAGCAGGTATTTGTTCTAACCAGAATTTACCACCCCACGATTTGATTATTTCCGTTTCTGTCTCCGGAACAGTCAGAACCAGGCGAAGGTTTTCATGTTGTTCATTAAGCTGCAACAGGTGCTGCATATCGATGAACCGGCTTGCTTTGTGAATGAGGAGCAACCGGTGTTCGGATATGTCAGGCACATCGCCTACAAATGGCATTTTACCGGAGCCATAAAACAAAACGGCCATTCCAGAAGCGGAACGGCCGAGACGCGAAAGCCATTGCAAATAGTGCAAGGCCGCACGTTCCGCCGAGGGGCGAAATGAAAGCACAAGCGGCATCGCAGAATTTGCCGGGCGGTTTAATTTCAGGTACAATTCACGTACCAGACGAAAGCATTTCCAGGAATCCATCGTCTCAACCCCCCAGGTGTTTTCCGGATTCTGATCAGATTCGGTTTGCAATTTTTGCATAAGAATCCCTTTTGCATAATTTGTTGTTTTTCCAACCCCATCCGTTTTTTCGAAGTTTTAAAAGCGAATGGCTCATTTGATAGAAAGAAAAAACCAGTTAAGCAAGTACAGATATTGGCGGTGGCTCTTCACTGTGGGTAAAATCACTCGTCAGCCAATGGACCCAATCATGCAAATCATTCTCACGCAGATATGTTTTAAACTTTTTTCTGAGTTGCGTTATCTGGCTGATGATAGCAGAATATTTATGATTTGGAAATCGAGTTCGCAGCCACACTTTTAAATCCTTATAAAGCCTTCCTCCTCTAAATAAAATCCAGGCAAGAAGCCAATAACAGAATATATGGTTGCGTTCGCCCTCACTGCGACAATAAGTGAGAAGAGCGGCTGCCACGTTCCGTATACGAATCGATTTGCGTTTTAGACGCAGGGATTCGAGAAAATCATGCATGATTTTCGGTAAATTGACGAGTTCGTAATGGAGCGCCGGCCAGGCATTGAGAATAATATGAATCGGATCCAGATCAGCGGATAATCGCGTGTAAGAATGGCGCAATTTACCTTCAAGGGAAGAGAAATCATCCATAAGGTCGAAATAAATATTTTCTTTTTTTCTTAAAAGATCGGTCGCCATGTTTCGGGCTAAACGCCGGAGAAAATACTCGAGGTCTTTATCGGTGAGTAAATTATCCTGCATACTGTCAGGATGTTCATCCATGTAACCCAGTAGTTTTGTTGTACATAAATGAGCGAATTCAGTTCTATCAACTCCCTGTTTTTTTCTGAGTCCGCGGATGTAGTAACGCTTTGCAATTTCAGTCATCCATGCTGTTAGTTCCGTTTGCAGCAGCCCGTTAATCACATTCAAATGTTCTCGGTTCTCCGGTTCACGTGCCCATTGAGCAAGTTGGCTAACATACTTTCGATTTTTCTTGGGAAGCATCAGATACTCCTTTGTTTCAAAAGTAAGTTGCGGTTTGGTGGAAAACAAACAGATGCAGCGATTGTTTGTTTTCCACATTTGATTAACCAGATGGCGGAAACTCTGTGATTTAAAGTCGTTGCAGGGCGCAGGTGCAAATCGATGCTCCTCAAATTACAGGAGCTCGCCGGAGATCGGACCGGAGATGTTCAATTCATGAAAGTGCTGTTGCTGTGAGTGTGGAACACTGCGGACTGTATGCCGGTCTTCACAAAGCAAAACGATTGAAAATAAAAATGTAAAAAATTCGCGGATCGGAAGGAGATTCAGGTTCGGTTTTCACTGGAAATTCAAGGGTGAAACTCCGTTGTGTACCGGATTTAGAAGGGGCGATTCATCAGAAATATCCATTTCACTGCGGGATTGCTCGTCTTTCGTGGTAACAGCGCAGTGGCTGGAAAAATTCCCCAGTAGAGTTTGATCGTTACATTAATTACGCGACCAAAGGTGGTGCAATTAAAAATGCACAATGAAAAATGTAAAATGATAAGAAACAGATATTATAGCTCAATTGTTCGGGCTTGATGATTTCACGATAGCGCCAAGAATGCGCATGACTTCTTCACTCTCCGAAATTGTCGAATGTAAATTTTCCGTTTGGATGAGTTGTGTCTCATGAATTAATCGCAGCCAGTAATTGGTTTCGCGGGCCTCTTTTAGTGCGATACTCATTTTATGCCTGAAATCGGCTTTGCTAAATGCCGCTATTGCTTCTTCCACATTAGCGCCAACGGATGTTCCGGCACGTCCGAGCTGGTTGCTAAGAACAAATCCTTGTGAATTTGCAGGCAATTTTGAAATGAGTTGAAGAACATTTTTCGCCAAAGAAAAAGATTTATCGCGAATCACATTCTCTTTCATAACATCCACCCCCATTTTTAATTTTCCATTTTTAATTGCTTTTGGATTGCACTGCGTGCTTTCCTGCCAGCCTTCGGAATTAAAAATGCAAAATGCGAAATGAAGATCAAAAAAAACACGCAAATTGTGAGCGGCCCAGATCGCCTAATTTTAAATTTTCCATTTTTGATTTTTAATTGCTTTTGGATTGCACTGCGTGCTTTCCTGCCAGCCTTCGGAATTAAAAATGCACAATTAAAAATGTAAAATGAAGATCAAGAAAAGCACGCAAATTGTGAGCGGCCCAGATCACCTAATTTTTAATTTTCCATTTTTAATTTTTAATTGCTTTTTGATTGCACTTCGTGCTTTCCTGCCGGCCTTCGGAATTAAAAATGCACAATTAAAAATGTAAAATGAAGATCAAGAAAAGCACGCAAATTGTGAGCGGCCCAGATCACCTAATTTTAAATTTTCCATTTTTTAATTTTTACTTGCTCTTCAACTGCACATCGTGCTTTCCTGCCGGCCTTCGGAATTAAAAATGCAAAATGCAAAATGAAGATCAAAAAAAGCGCGCAAATTTTGAGCGGCTCACATCGCCTAATTTTTAATTTTCCATTTTTAATTTTTAATTGCTTTTGGATTGCACTGCGTGCTTTCCTGCCGGCCTTCGGAATTAAAAATGCACAATTAAAAATGTAAAATGAAGATCAAGAAATGCACGCAAATTGTGAGCGGCCCAGATCACCTAATTTTTAATTTTCCATTTTCAATTTTTAATTGCTTTTTGATTGTACTTCGTGCTTTCCTGCCGGCCTTCGGAATTAAAAATGCACAATTAAAAATGTAAAATGAAGATCAAGAAATGCACGCAAATTGTGAGCGGCCCAGATCACCTAATTTTTAATTTTCCATTTTCAATTTTTAATTGCTTTTTGATTGTACTTCGTGCTTTCCTGCCTGTTCGGCCATTGAAGTTGTCGATCAGGATTTGTCAGTTACAAGTTTCAATGCACTGCGTGCTTTCCTGCCTGTTCGGCCCAGAATATATTGGAAAAACTCCTGTTTCTGTAAAGTTTCAATGCACTGCGTGCTTTCCTGCCTGATCGGCCAGTTTGCTCTATTCTCCCGAACGGTCGCCATATGTTTCAATGCACTGCGTGCTTTCCTGCCTGATCGGCCGGTGATCGTGATTGGAACAGTAAGAGTACAATTGTTTCAATGCACTGCGTGCTTTCCTGCCTGATCGGCCTGAGTTTGAATACAGCTTTCAACCAGGGGATAAGTTTCAATGCACTGCGTGCTTTCCTGCCTGATCGGCCTGACGACACTGAAAACTACTGCCGCGGCGTGGGTTTCAATGCACTGCGTGCTTTCCTGCCTGATCGGCCGAGTTGGAGCGGATGGAAATGGAATCGGTGAATGTTTCAATGCACTGCGTGCTTTCCTGCCTGATCGGCCTTATAACAACCCAAAGAACACGCCGACAACGATTGTTTCAATGCACTGCGTGCTTTCCTGCCTGTTCGGCCATAATATTTATGGAGGAATTCATGTTTGAAAATAGTTTCAATGCACTGCGTGCTTTCCTGCCTGTTCGGCCCTCTCTACAGAGTATAAATTAAGTTCTCCTTTTGTTTCAATGCACTGCGTGCTTTCCTGCCTGTTCGGCCTTTGTCTGATGGAACCGAAAAATCCCAAATAGTAAGTTTCAATGCACTGCGTGCTTTCCTGCCTGTTCGGCCAGGTCAACGACGACGCAAGTGTTGGTCTGAAAATGTTTCAATGCACTGCGTGCTTTCCTGCCTGTTCGGCCTATATTATAAGCAATGCCTTGCTTTTGGGATTCGTTTCAATGCACTGCGTGCTTTCCTGCCTGTTCGGCCAGTTTCATCAAACTCTCGTATTTAGAAGGTTATGTTTCAATGCACTGCGTGCTTTCCTGCCTGTTCGGCCTAAATACACCGGGTATGTTGCCGAATGAAGGTATAAGTTTCAATGCACTGCGTGCTTTCCTGCCTGTTCGGCCCGAAAACTGCTAGTGCCAGTGGTGAGTATCTGAGTTTCAATGCACTGCGTGCTTTCCTGCCTGTTCGGCCTCGATCTTATCAGGCTAGGTCAAACAAATAAAAGTTTCAATGCACTGCGTGCTTTCCTGCCTGTTCGGCCAATCTCAGCCTGAGTAGTATCAGCTATCAAACGTTTCAATGCACTGCGTGCTTTCCTGCCTGTTCGGCCTGACTCTTCCTGGCGCTGTTCCGGGTACTATGGGTTTCAATGCACTGCGTGCTTTCCTGCCTGTTCGGCCGCACTGTGTCGACTAGTGCCTTTGATGGCATGAGTTTCAATGCACTGCGTGCTTTCCTGCCTGTTCGGCCTAAACAAGTATTTTGGCTTTCAGTTTTTAATGAGAGTTTCAATGCACTGCGTGCTTTCCTGCCTGTTCGGCCTTGAAGAATCGCTTGATTTGGGACTACTTAAAAGGTTTCAATGCACTGCGTGCTTTCCTGCCTGTTCGGCCTCGACACACCCACTTCTTCTCTCAATTACACTTGTTTCAATGCACTGCGTGCTTTCCTGCCTGTTCGGCCGCTTTGATAAAAGAGGCGGCTTTAAGTTTACTAAAGTTTCAATGCACTGCGTGCTTTCCTGCCTGTTCGGCCTGTCGCCGTTTTTTGCTAGCATAAACTCTTGTTTTTAAAAGACCATTTTTGACCATTTCAAACACCTGCTGTTGCGGCCATGTGTTTTTTCGCATCCGACTCCTTTCTCAGCTGTTAACTGCCTTTATTTTAATTAACTTGTCACCTGTTTTGTTGTTAACCTTCTATTTTTACAATGTGTTACATAGCCAAATTCCGCTGTTACAAATGCGTTACAAACAGGTGTTTGGTCGAAAATATGTTAAACTCTATAAAAATAATAATTTAATATGCCCTGTTTTTTGAGCCATTAAAATTGTTGATAATATTCAAAAAAATAGAGAGTTAGCTCCTGTTGTTATTCTGTGTACGATCCGGTACAGTTTTCTCAGGTATCAAAAAAGTGCCATTTTCGTATTTTTTTCTCTTTTGCTCAATTCGCATAACACCTTGAATTTAAATAAATTAAACTGCAGTTCCAGTTCATCTAAAATGATTATTTTTCTTCAGTGACAAAATGCAGGGGCAGGTGTTTGCAAAAAGCCTCTGCAAGTCTTTGTTTTTGCAGACCCGGAAACCGGAGTCAGTCGCTGACATGCTGACATTTTTCTTCATCTTCACAATTTTTATCACCGCATAACCACACTATTGCTAATTTATTGAAAAACAGAATGTTGAATTGCCTGTTTCTTAAAATTTGTATCACTTTCTAAATATCCTAACATTCAATTTTATTTTATTCAACTGCGATTCAGTGTTAGACGCTACAATTTGTCATTACGTTTCTTTGCACTGTCTTCAATCTGGGTTTGTCCCATACCGACAGTTGTGTAGGAACCAACGCCAGTGAAAAACGCCAGTCGCGCCAGCAGGTGCAGTGTGTACCGGTAAATGTAAGGCATTTTCGGTGCAATTGCAAATCGAATTGTGCCGACAAAACCCACCCGGCGAAATTTTTCATTGATTACGGCGCGGGTGCTCAAACGCGCCCAGGCGATATGAATTTTATCGAGCAGATAGTCGCCGTCTTCAATAGGCAGCGGTTGTTGCGCGCTCATTTGCCAGCGGTTGGCCAATCCGGCAAAGACCATGCGCGGTATCGGCAGGGGCACGGAAATGCCATCGTCCATAAAACACGTGGGCGTTAAAAATTGCAGACTGACATCGTAGGGTAAACTGCGCTGTTCTGCTTCTGCAGCAAGTTGTTGAGAAAAGGTGTCTGCGTCCAGGCTCGCGGCTAAAGTATGCTCCTGCGGCTTAAAGAGCGGCTTTCCGGGCTGAATACGCGTATCGTCCGGTTGCGGACCGTGTCCAAGTTGCTCCGCCATTGCCAAAACTTTGGCGTTAAATTCCGGCTCGAGTCCGCTGAGGCGAAACCATGCTTCGTCACCTTTTTTAAGAACAAAGCGGTGGTTTTTATGCTCGCGCACACCCAGCATCGGCGAAATGGTGTAGGGCCGCATGCGGTTGTCGGCGTGCAGTTTGGCCGCCAGTTCCGGCTCTTCCTGCTGCAGCCAGTTGAGAAACGTACCTTGCAGTATGCGCCCGCCATCGACGGGGAATGTGGTGTCGGCTTCTGCTGTCAGAGGGAAGATGAGGGAGAGGAGTGAGGGCATGGGTTTGGCCTTTTAAAATACTTTGTTTGCATCAAAATTAAATTGATCGAATTCTTCATCAGAGCATGGAATGACAAATATTGATTCACCGCCTTCGTCATTGATTTGATTAACTCTCTCAAGAAATTTGGAAGTATTCGTGTAAGTTAATTCAAATCGTTGTTTTGGATTTTTCGTAGGAATCATGCCAATTCTTCCAAGAATCTCTGCTCGAGTAAATTCAGCTCTTCGGAATTTGAAAGGCAAATCATAGGTCTTTCCACCGACTTGAAGTGCAACGGTTATCTTTCTATTTAGTCGCTCCTCTTTTGCTTTCATCTTTTTATCAATTTCACGTGCTTTAAGCCAAGCACCGAGAGCGAATCCTGTACCAATTATACTGGCCATTCCAGCGAAAACATTAAATACATCCATAGTGTTTTGTGATCTCCAAATATGTTAATTCAGGTATTTGATATTATTAAGCTCTCTCAAATTTGATGAAGGTGTACACTGATCTCCTGCTTGCCACAGGTGCGGTAAATCGGCGATTCGATGGCATTCTCTTATATTGGTTACACTTCGTCCACGCGTGTTACCTTGCCCTGTTGGTTTATAGTGATCTTCATTCTAATATGTTGACCAACCGCATATGGCCGCCATTTATTTTTTTTCCTGGTTGAAAAATTTTCACTGGATTCCACTTTGGGGAGCGAGACTTCAATGGTATCCGGTTTAACTTTTTCTATTCTTGCTTTTAATATAGCACCGTTTCGTAGTCCTGTTTTGTTCTTCCCTGATTGAGCTGCTTTTAATTCCCGATTTGCTTTTTTAAGAATAGCAGCCGCTTCACTTCCTGACTGTAAATCTTTTTTACTGTCGTTTTGCTGTGGAATTGATTTATAATTCTCCATCTGCTCGCTTTGAAAATCCATAAATTCTTTTGGTTGAGCGCTGGCATTAAACGTCCCAAACTTTGCCGGTGTTGGCAAAACCGGGCGATTTTTATATTCGTTTTTATCTCTCGCTTCTCTTTCATTTGGCAGCTCAATGGTCATGTAGCGCGTATTCGGACGTCTATCGAAAACACGGTTGTTTTTATCAAGTTGCAGCTTTGGCGCATAGCCTGGCCATTCGTGCATTTTGAGCAGCATGCCGATGCGTTCGAGTTCATGCATGTTTTGGCAGTCTGGTTTAAGAACATCCATTACATGGTTTTCAAACGGCATAACGAGATTCTGCAAAATCACCCTATCAGATAAATCTTTCGCACTTTCAGTTTCACCCGAATGCCAACCCTCATTTTTAAAGAGATTGGTGTAACGTTCGACACGGTCGGTTAAATGCAGTGTGGCGGTGAGTTTCACGGAGCCCATACCGAAAGGTTTGCCCATTCCCAGGTGATGGCAGTAGTCCTGATTTTCTTCACCGAACGGATGCAATGCCCAGCACAAAGCGCCGAGCTCACGATCAGAGAGATTTTCGAAACGGATGCGGAATGAGAATGCTGTTCCCGGCTTCACGGGTTCGAATTGTGTGTGCTGCGTTTCTTTCACTTCATCTTCAATTTTGCGTAAATTTTCAGGCGTCTCATTAATTTGCTTGGTGAAATCGTTTTTTGCAGGATCTTTATCCTTTGCTTTATGCCAGTAAAATTTGTAGCCGCGGATCACGGTTTCTTGCACGGGTTTGCTGCCATAGTGAAAAAGTCTGGCCTTGTTGTTTGAGTTTTTCTGTGTCAAATAATGCTGGAAGGTCGTCGGTTTTGGTGAGGCGAGCACGGGTGGCACGATAGTTTTTTGCGGCAGCCAGATATCGGATTGGCCTTCGACAAGTTTGGCATCGCCCACGGAAATTCGACTGGCGTAAGCGCGTTTTTTGCCTTTTTCTTTCACAGCTTTGGTGTATCCGAAAATAGCATCGGCGTAGTCGATGTCGGTGGGATTACGCAGTTCCTGAGGCACGAAATCGGCAGGAGTTCGAGGGCGTTCTCCGGGTTCACCAATATCAGGAATGCGAAAATTGGGGCAATGGCCAAAATAGCAAATCTGATCGGGTGTATTCACATAGAAAACAGGGCGTCTGTGTTTCAGAACACCCAAATCCGCTTTAAAAGGATCTTCTTTTTGAAAATCGGTGAGGGCATCGCAATAGTCTTTAATGGCCTGTGGATGGATCGGGATTGACTTGGCTTTGCTATCCGGCGGGAGAACGATTGCAAAAGTTTTGCGAGGAGATTCCGTTTCTCCACCAGTTTCTTTCATGTTGCCGGTGCAGACTAAAACGCCACTGTGCGATTGATTGTTATCTGCTGTTCCGATATTTGTCATTTTTGTACGAGGGCGTCCGTCTTGCCCTTCAACGGTATCCGCATCGAAAAATATGTCATAATATTGCGGTTTGTAATCGGAATCATTGAGCCTAAGAAGACCTGGAATTGCACCGTTCTCAATGTATTCTTCTTTTAATTTCAGGAAAGCTCCTTCGCCTCTAAGGTTCTCATTAGATGGCCGTCTAGCAGGTTGAATGAACCACTCATTTTTATGTTTGATTAAATAACCGGCTTGTACTTTTTTAGCCATATTGCCAATGACATCAATATAAGGCTGTTTGAGCGGATCATCACCTTCTGCCGCCACTGCGCGAATAAACACTTTGGGCGAATTCATAACTTGATCAAATTTCCCATAACTTACCGCTTCGAGAAAATGCCGTAACATACCGCGCAAACTGCTGCCGGGAATAACAGGATTGTCTTTATCTTGTGTGTAGAAAAATTCCGGCTTGTTTTTGATGCGCTTGCGGAAGCTTTTATTCTTTTCTGCTTCATCTTCCTGCTTGAGGAATGCTTTCAAAGGCAAACCATGGCGCACATACAATGGTGACATAACGTTCAAAGTGACATCGAAATAGCCGGATTTGCGTTTGTCGTGAAATTGGTTTTGGTCAGGTAGATCATTTGCGTTTTCAACCGCTTTTACCAGGTTTTCTGGCAAGGGGATAAAGTTGTAGGGCGCGGAGGCTGTGCATTCTGCGTTGAGGGTTGGGTTTTTGTGTGTGGGGAGGTGCATGATATTATTCCTTGGTTCATTTACAATATTTGTAAGTGATACCCTATTGAATATTGGGTACGCTATTCAAGTTTTTCAAAATAAGATCTTTGCCTTCTTTAGCATCACATACGCGTAGGCCAAGGTTACTTGTAAGATATACTAAAGCTTGGCAGTGTGGTTGAACATGCCCTTTTGTTCCTTTTCCCATGTCACTATCTTCTGTAAATAGTATTTTATCAGAATGAAGAGCCACGGCAATAATTATATGATCACTTGGTTCATGGCAACCCAGTTTGCTTAAACTTTTTGTGTGTTTATTAGGTAAATTCCCATTGCAATAATCAATAAGTTTGTCTTTTCTGAGTTCTTTCCACCAAGTTTCATATCGAGCACTACCTTTTAGATTTTTGTCATACTCTTTTTTAATATTTTGCTCCAGATCAATACATAGTTTACAAAGATGTGATTTAATAAGTGTAATAATCTCAATATAAATGAAGTCTTCATTTATATTAAAGGCTCTTTTTAATATATTTGTATCAATCGTAATTCTCATTTTAACTTTCCCCCAGCCCTTTTTTGTATTTAATAAATTCTATTATCGCTTCATCCGTTATTGATATCTCAGAGTAGGCATCAGAAAAAAAGTAACGAAAAGCTTTAGGTATTTCTTTAAATTGACCTAATTCATCAAAACGTAGAAGTTCTATTTTACTAACGCTCGAAAGCCTGTTAGTAAAAACAATACTTAACTGGTTCATCTTTAAAGTATATTCTTTATTTTTAGATACTTTTTTTGGTGATTGTTCATCTCTCAATGTTTGAGCAATGCGTTTTTGTAGACGCAATAACAGATGTTCACTATGTGTTTCTATCATAAGTCTAATATTTCTTTGTATGCATTCGATAAACAAATCTCCTAGTTCAGCCTGCGCTCGTGGGTGTAGATGCAATTCAGGTTGTTCAATTATTATATATTTTCCTGGTTTTGCTGATAAGCTAGTGAGAATTACCGGTAATACTTGCGACACACCGGATCCTACATCCGCAATATTAATAAATATTTTTTCCTGCACATCAGATTCAATCGGTTCTCGAATTCCAATTTTTCTAACAATAGGCCATCCTTCAAAGAACACTTTTTTCTTGTTTCTCCGTATGAACGTAGCCTTGATAATTTCATTCTTATTTCGAATCACCTCGATAATGATGTTGTCTGCCTTTTGTAACGGTATCGATGTTGGAATTCTACTGCATTCAAATTTTTCACCAAATAGGTTCTCAATTTGTGCTTTATCCCGGCCATTCATTTTAATAACTGTTGCTTCTTCCCACAAATTTCTACGTGGATTTAATGAGTCAACATCATCAATTAAAGGTTCTTCTACAACTTCAATATCAAATCCAAGTTTTAGCTTTTTTACCCAGAAATGTAATCGATTATAGAATCCGCCTACGCGTACTCCATTTCTTAGGAAGTCTATAAAATCACTTAACCCACGTTCTATCCAGTCCTGTTGATCCAATTCTGCCAATACAAAAGTTCTTTGTGGTTCCGGTCGTAAAGGTCCATGATAAATTATATTTCTCAGTAATTTATTCACAGTCTGTTGCGCATTTTCTATTAAAAATTCTAGGAGTAGATAATCATCTCTCGATGGATGCACTTCGGTTTCTATTTCATTTTCATCTTCATCTAAAGAAGAGATGTTCCCTTTTTCTTCTAAAGTAACAACCTTCTCCTTAATTACTTTTAATGATTGATTGTTTATAAAAATAGGCCAAAAGCCCTTATCATCTGATTCTATTTTTAGATCATCAGGCCAATACACGTTTTTATCTTCAAAAAGATCACTCCAAAAGTGCCAGGGGTTGCCTTTCAATTCGAATGAGTCAACAGTTTTTTGTGTAAATTTTTCAATAGCGAAAATAGTTGACCTTTTTTGCCCATCACGACATATCCAAGGCGATTCAATTCGGAGTAATACTGGAAAAACGGATACATTGTCCGTTGCAAATCCAATACTTATTTCTATCCATTTATCTGGATCATTACGCGTGATTTGAATAAGCTTATTTTTATGCCTAATTTGATTTGTTAAGTCGATTAAATTATTATTCATTTATACGGCTTCCTCTTTTTGCATAGAAAGTGTACAGCGGAAGCAAAAAACCATAAACCGCTCGGTATCATTTTTATCATCGGGTTTTCTGTGCAATGCACTTTGAAAAGCACCGAGATCGAGCTGGTTGCGAGCGAGAAAGATTAGCGGCCCATTGTTGCTATCCGCTTTCAAGCTTTGTTTCAGTAAACGTAGCGCGCGCAGAATAGCACTTTTGCCGCTTGAGTTATGCCCAAACAGCAGCGTGATCGGCTTAAGCTCGATCCAGCCGGTATCTTCAAAGGCCATAAAATTGATCAGCCGTATGGCTTCAACATCCACAGGAATCTCCTTCTTTTTATTCTTTTTTCTGCTTGAAGACTGCCCGGATAATTTCATTTTTGCTGCGAACCACTTCGGCGATGACGGTATCACCTTCCTGCAGCCGAACGGTTGCTGGAATTTTACCGCATTCGAATACTTCACCAGCCTGGTTTTTAACCTGCGCCTTATCCTTGCTACTCATTTTCATAACCGTTGCTTCTTCCCATAAATCCTGGCGTGGGTTGCTTGTGTCCGGTTCATCCTCCTGGTCAATTTCCACGTTCGGTTCACGTTCACGATTATCATGGTCTTCGCTGCTTTGCGCTTCTGTCGCATCCTCCGGTATTTCCCGGGGACTCGCAGAAGGTGCAATTTTCACATCCCTGGCTTCCTGGCGACCGCTGATTCCCGGTGCGGTGCGAAAGTGTACACGATCTTCATTAATAATCTGGTAAACACCCGGCGCCAGGTGATTTTTGTGGACAAAAACCGACTCACTACCAGCATCCGGTTGAATGAAGCCATAGTCTTTAAAAGGCCCAAGATTAAATTCGAGGACCTTTCCGGATTTGTAACCAGTGGGAACCTGAACATCTTCTTGCAGTTCTGTTTCTTCCTGAATTTCCGGTTCTGAGGGACGCGCTACTTTACTGCCCATAACGCCCGCAGGATCCGGCAAAACAGGACGTTCGGCATATTCGTTATAAGTATCTCGGCCTTCGCTGTGTTCGATTTCCATGTAGCGCGTTTCCCGGGGATTGGGCCCCGGCCAGCTCAGCATAAGCAGCAACAGGCGAATACGTTCGAGTTGGGAAAATCGTGTGGCCTGCGTATTCTTGCCCAAAGATTCAATCATGAAGGTTTCAAAGGTTTGCATGTACTGTTCTGGCGCTGCAGTTGTCGTTGCTTCTTCCCAAGCATCAGTCAGGGAATCGCCTGAAAAAGAAAAGAGTTGCCGGTATCGTCTTTTTCGATCACAGACATAGAGTCGTGGCGTCAGCGCGACAGCGCCCATGCCCAGTGGTTTACCCATGCCGAGTTTATGGCGATAGGTCCGGCCGCTTTGGCCGGGCAACGCCAGCGCCCACAGTAACGCGCCCAGTTCCTGCTGGCGCAGGTTCTCAAAATGGATGCGAAAGGAAAAGCGCACACCGGAATTGAGCGGGCGCATGTGTGTCAGTTGCGTCTGGTGTTTGAGCTCTTTTTCTGTGGCTTCGATTTTTGGTTTGGTGCCTTTGTGCCAATAAAATTTTTGTCCACGAATCGCAGTTTCCCCCGGTGGTGTGGTATAATTTGCCAAATTCGCTTTGATATCCGGATCATGGTTTTCTGTGCGATTTTGCACGAAATAGTGCTGGAAAGTCGATGGGCTTGGAGAGGCAAGCACTGAAGGTGTTATCGCGGTTTCGGTTTGCCACATTTTCTCCTGAGCCGAAACGAAATGCGCATCACCAAAAGAAAGACGTCCTGCGTATTGCTTTTTCGGGCCAAAGCAATCGTCATCGGTCCAACCAAACAGGGCATCGACAATATCCGGCTCCTCGCTCCCGAGCGCAACCTCGGGGATAAAATCCTTCGTCGACATGGCCTGTCCATTTTTCGGATTTAATGCCGGCACCCGGAAATTGGGACAATGGCCGAAATACAGAATGTTTTTGCCATCATTGACATAAAAAACCGGTGCACCGTTTATTAGTTCGTGTTGATCCTTATTATACCATTTATTATTCTTTTCTTTTGGATTGAGAACAAGATTCTCTTTTTGAAACGTGGTCATGTTTATGAGATAATCATCCATAACCTGCTGTGGGATTGCCAAAGGGTTGGCTTCGGCTCTCGGGAGAATGAGCGTGTGATTTTTGCGCGGTGATTGCGCCTTACTGTTTGTCTGCGTTTCCAGCATGTTGCCGGAACACACCAGCACTCCCTGATAGGTGAAACGCTGTGGTGGTTGACCGATCTGTACAATATCCACCGGCCGTAGCCGTGCACGCCGGATTTGCATTTCAAAACCCACCGCATGCCAGGCAGGTTTGTAGCCTGGATTATTGAACCGCATAAAATTTGCGATATCTCGGCCGCCAATTTTGCGTTCGGGCACAGTGAGAAATCCCGATCGTTCCGGCCAGCGCATCTGCTCCGGTGTTTTAGCCGGCTGGATGTACCAAAGTGATCCCATTTTAAGGAGATACCCGGCTTTTACCCGACTGCCGAATTTACCGAGAGCCAGGGAGTACGGTTCACTGAGTGGATCAGTGCGCGGCGCAGCGACAGCCCGGTAATTGAATTTTTGCGCATCACTCACCCAGCGCAGTCGGCCGTGAGCAATGATTTCGATAACGTTGCGTACCATACCCCGAAGCGTGCTGCCGGGAATAACAGGTTTGTCTTTTGCGTGAATATGGAAAAAGTCGGGATTGTTTTTTATTTGGTCTTTGTAGTTTTTTTTCTTTTCATCATCATTCCCTTGCTGGCGGAATTTATCCCAGGGTAACATGCCTCTAACATAAACCGGCGAGCAGGTCTCTAAATCGCAATCAATGTAGCCGGAAAGGACTTCAACCGGATCGCTGTTGCGTGCCTCGGTATGAAAACGATCCTGGTCGAGAACAGTGGAAGCTGACACCACTTTATCCGGCAAGGGCACAAAATTATAAGGCGCTCGTGCTTTGTAAACGCGGCCTCGTCGATCGATGCGCGAGCGTTCGGGATTGTCGTGTTTTAGCATAGGTCTTTCTCCACATCGACAAGCCGGCTGTAGGCGATGCGCGCTTCGCCGGTGTCGTCATCAAATTGAATGAAATGGCGCAGTAACAATTTTCCACGCTCACCTTTTTCCAAATCGGTATTTTCAATTTTGATAGGAACGATGTGATCGAGGCCTTGTTGTGTTACATCTCGAAGATGGGTAAAATCAGCATTGAAATTCTGTTCTGCTCGATCGCCCCATAAAACCTGCCATTCATCGATTGATGGCTCGCTATCTTGCACAAGCATGCACTGCCAGGCACCTAATTCATCATGAAAAAGCCGGAGCTCGCAGGCTGAATTGAAGAGAAAAGCCTGCTGAATAGTGATACCTCGTAACTCAGGGGAAATTTTGGCATTTGGGGCAACAGTTGTAGAAGTGAGAAATTGCCCACTTTCGTATTTTCCCCAGATGACGCCATCGTCAGCATGGGCGAGCAGATAGCTTTTTTTATCTTTGGCAAGATCAGCGACCGCGGCCATTTTCGTAGCGATCCAGTCTGCTACGACGGCATCGTTTGCCGGTGGATTCCATTGATTATTTTGTAGATTGTTTGCTGTCATCTTTTTTTATCTCCCGATTGAATGCATTGACGAAGTTTTCCAGGTCTTGTTTTTTACTGCCAGTCACCTCGACGCCAAATTCACCTTTACGAATGAACTGCCATTCGCGGCCATCGTCGAATTTTAAAACGGCGGTTGCACCTTTTAAGCGTCCGCGTCCGACGCTGTTTTCACCGCCGACGGGTAAATCGCTGGTCCACAAATCTTTCAGCAGCAAGAGCAAAAGGCCAACTTCTGCTTCATTCACAGCATTGGAGTCGATTTTTTTTGTATCTTTGCGTGCGGGTGGTTTCAGGATCATCTCAAGTTGAATGCGTGTTTCGTCATTACCAAACAACGGTTGCTCACTGAAAAGCGCTGTTTCAAAAGCCCCACCGGTAAAGCGGTCGATTTTCACGCGTGTTTGCACCAGGGATTTCAGGTTTTCATCTTCCGGTTCTTTGTGCTTAATCACTGTTTCCCGAATGCTCAAGCGGCTGGCGAAGGTGCGCTTTTCATCTTTTTCTAATTCAGATGGCCCAAACAGTTCGTCGATGAATAGTTGCGCTTGTTTCTCATTACCGATCGTATTCGCAATCTGTGTTGCCCGATGGCGCAACACGCCTGCCCAGCTTGTACCCGGGAGAATGGGTTTCTTTTTATTTCCTCGCCAGGAGTGCAAGTGCATGGCGTCGGGGCCTTGATCCTTTTCACCAAAACCGGATCGGATGAGCAGCGAACCATCAAGAGAAAAGGTCGCTGTTAGCCTGGCTCGTCGTCGCGCATCATCGATGATCTTGACGGAATCATCGATCCCCTCGAATTTTTGTAGTGCCGACAGTACAGATTCGCCGCATTGTTTTGGGATAGTCGGTTTTGTTGTCAAAACGTTTCCATTACGCACGCCGACCAACCAACCCAGCACCCCATCTTTGGTTGTAAGATCGTACCGGGTTATGTCCCAGTTGATGACTTTGCATTCGCCGAATCCCCGTGTTTTGCGGGCGCCGAGTTTGATTTGGCCATCAGAAAAGCCATCGAGTGCGGAAGCAAGAGCGGACAGTAGTTTCTGCCGGTGTTGTTTGAATTGCGCATCTTGCCGTTGACGTTCAATCTCTTTAGTATTCTCGTCGGCATCTTTGTCGATTGATTTGGGTTTTTCTGGTAATCCAATCGCCAACTCGAATCGTAGGGGGAATGTCGTACCGGCAGCCAGCAATTCGACGTCATATTTCATTTTATCTTGGGCAGTGCGTGTTGTTGGATCAATTCTTACACCATCGCGCAACTCGATATGCGTATTTTCATCCACATTGGCGCACGAGTCGAAAACGATGAGTGGGCTTTGGGAACCATCTTCATCCCCACGAAACATTCCGAAAAGCGCCGTGGCGTATAGGTCACGCTCGGGTTTGCCCAGATTTTTAAATTGTGCTTCTGCTTTTGTTAAGCTACCGTAGCTGGTACTGTCGGGGAATTGGGGTAAGGGTTTGCCGTCACCGCATTGGCGTTCGCGCAAGTAGTTGCGCAGAGCGCCGGCGATGGAGGTGCCGGGTAAAAGCGGGTCGCCTGTTTTTTCATCGAGCATGATGGGCATGTCAGTAAAATAGCTCGGATCACCGGAGCCGAAATGAGCAGGCGAAGTCAGGTCCAATGTGCCTTCAATCACCCAACGTTCGCGAATGAAGCGGTGGGTTGAGCGATAATCCACATTTGTTGTATTTGATTGTTGATCAGCCATTTTACTCACCTCCTTTTGCGTTTTTCGCCAAAACACCGTCCAGCAGGCGCAAAGCATATTCGGCAGCCATTTCATCGTCGGCATTAATGTTCACGAGTTCACTGAGCGATAACGAAGGCGTTCGTGAATAGCCTAATTCCAACCAAATGAAATTTTCCTTATTCTCGGCTAACTTTTTGATCCAACCTGAAAAAAGTGTAATGTCATTCCTGGAACTGCTAATTCTTATGTTTTTTATCTCTTTCCAGCTTTTTTGATTCTTTTTCTCTTCACCGGTTATAAACTCACGTAAACGGTCCAGCTTTTCTTCCAGTGTCCTTTTAACCATTGCATCCCGGATGATAATGCGCCAGCGGGAAATTTGATTGTTTTTGATATCACCGATTATGGTGTGGTCGTGGATGGCGTCGAGCAGTTTTTTATCCAAGTCAACTTGTAGCAAGCGCTTGAGCATTAACTGTGCAATGCTTTTGCTATCATCATCCAATTCTGATTTGCCTTTATCTATTGGAAGCTCCGGCTTGTGTTTTTGCCAGGATGAACTTACTGCAACGTGCTTCTCACACATCACCCGGCCAAAACCTTCGGCGCGGCGCTCGCCAATCCCGGTATTTATTAAATCTTTTAGCTTTACAACTTTAACATCAGATCCAGTTTTCAATTCATAAACAAACACACTACCGGCCGAAATAGCCTGGACTTGCGGTAAAGGTAATCCCCATTTGCGGTTGAAACCGCCAACCACTTCGGTTTTGCGAAAAACTTTTCCTGTCAGCAGATCATCAGGTGCAATATCAAGTCGTGCTGCAATAGCTGAACTCGGATCGTCGGTAAAGTGACCGTTTTTATCACGCACGATGGCAGGACTGAGAAAAGTGAGATAAAACGAGTTCACGTTTTCATCCGGGTACCATTTGGCTTCATTTCTTGCATCATCTTCTTCTGGAGATGTGTTATTAAAAGGCCAGGTAAAGCTTTCATGCCACTCGAGATCAGGATCAAATTCATCAACCTCTTCGACAATAGCTTTACCATAACCTGCAGTGCGCGATTTACCAAACCATAGTTCGTCTCCGGGTTTGAGCAGGTTTTTAATCGTGGCAAGATTGTTTTTATCTTCTGTTAAAATATAGCCACGAAGTAGCAAACCGGCTGGTAGCGCTTCATAGCGAAAAACAGCGCCATTTGCTTCAGTGGCACGGCCTTGCATCGCTTCACGCTGGGTGTGCAGGTTGAATTGATATTCTACTTCACGACTGTGGTAAGCATTAGCTGCTTGCCAATAGGTCTGAAATTTGACATTTTTGAGGGCTTCAAAATCAGTGTTTTTAATCTGAAGCAGTGGCTCGAGTTTTAGGTAATCGATTGCAGCTAAATCATAAAAATTTCCGCCATCACCAATCGTGTCATCCTTGAGCATTTTCCAGGACAGAGAAGCAGGTAAAACACGGTATTGACTTCTACCAATTGCTTGAAGTGGGTATGCGTGAAGGAAACGTGTGCTGCCATTTAAAAAAAGAGAACGGAAATCTTCATCTTTGCTATCGATCTGTCTTTTTTTCGATGCACTATGTTCGGTGATCAATGCCCCGCGTATCAATCCGCCAGGAATATATGGCAATGATTGGGCGCTGTTGGTGTCCCCGGCCAGGTTATTGGCCAGCACGGGTTCGCTCAATTTTATAGTGTAATAGATTCCAGTCATTTCGTTTTTCCTCATTATTAAGCCATCAAATCTGCAAATTTTTGAAAATGGCGGTCTGTTTCGATTTCATTTTCTGCCATCAAATCTGCTTCCAGCCATCCACGGCCACGGTTGCGTCCGGTTCCGGCATGGCGTAAGTCCAGCAGCGTTGCAGTAAGAAAGGCCAGTTGCTTTTCCGTTGGTTCTGTTGCAATCCGGAAAGAAAGTGGGGCGTGCAGGATAATTTCCGGTAAAAGCACCCGTATCGCGCGTAATGATGCATGCTCGGAGCCGCCCTCATGGTTAACCGCGGTTTGTTTGCGAATGCCTGTCAGGCTTTGTAAAACATTTTCTTGAGTAAATATTGTTTTTGTTTGCTCTTGTTCTTTTTGAACTAAATAGCGGATGGCCTGTGGCAAGCAGGCATCCCCGATGCGCAGAATGCCCTGTTCAGCATAGCCCCGTCCGGGATCACCGAAGAGTTGTTTCTGGATTGTGCGCCATCCTTCTTTGTGCTGCAATTCAAGCGTATAGACTATATTTTCCGCCGATTCGGCCAATAGTCCTTTGAGCGTTCGACCCCGTAAGAAAGGAAAACCAAAGCGATCATGTTCGATTTCTCCATCGACCAGTCCGGCAACGCCATCTCCGCGGCCAAAGGTGGCCGCACTTTTCAGTTGCAATCGTATTTTCATCGCATTCATGCCTCATCCCCTTTCTTTTCAAGTGAAACGTGGTGATCGAGCATCTCGATGGCATCGAAATAATAGCATTGGTTCCCGCTCCACCCGGTGTCTGTGGCATTTTTCCCTGGTAGCAATTCTGGCAGATTGGGTAATTCATAATCACAACGGTATTTTTCAACAGCCTGTAGCCCTTCTCGCAATGCTACTCGCAAGCCGATGAGCTTATTACGGTGCTTCGCCCATTTGCCGTTATCTTTTTCTTCTGCCTGAAATTCATGCAAGACCTGTTGGATTCCTTCCAGCCAATAACGACCAGTTTGGTCAGTAACAGCCTTTTGCAAAGCGAGCGGACGCAAATACAACTGTCCATCCGGCGTGGTATATTCACGCTGTCGAATTGCCTGGAGTGAGCCACTCAAACCGCTTGTAGCAAAATGCCAATCAAGGGCAGAAGCGTCTTTATTGTTTTTTTCTTTGCGAATAAAGGTTTTGGCCGAGTTGCACAAGGATTCGCTGAGATCGTAGGCCCGAGAGAAAGGATAGTGCATTTTTACCATGGCCACACCTGCGCAGGCGAAAAGTCTCTTCCCAATGATAGTTTCAGTCTGCTCTTCAAATTCTTTTAAATACTCTGCAGCCATGGCAACGCCAAGTTGGGCATTGCAGAGGAAAGTGACGTCATCCCCGCCAAAAACGAGCGGTCGCACAGGAAACCAGTGATTTTCGGCTAAAGGAATTTTGTTAGCGACTTTATAATAAACTTCATCTTTTTCTAATTTTGGGGGAATTAAATCCAAGACGCGTTTAAGCACTGTTTGCAACGCTCTCAAGCTTACTTTTAACACATTCTGCGAGAACTCTCTATAAAATGTGATATATTCACGATTTGATTTTGCTCTATCCCCAATTGCATCAAAATGTTTCCCCATGTTGTTTCCATCCGCATGCACCACAGCGACGTAGCTTTCTTCCCCCATTTGCCGGCCTAGCTTGTCGATATCTGAAGGAAAGTCAAAACCCTGTTTTACCACGTCCTTCCCAAGCTGATTGTTTAAGTGATCTCTGGCAGCATCCCGCCAGCCCAACTTGTATTCGGTTTCGCGAGAAACAAAGCGTGTTTTTTCTTCATCTTTTAATTTGAGTTTTACTGGAGTTCCTTCGATATTGACTTCTCCATCGGTACTGCGCACGGCGACGAGACTGGTCGACTCACATGCGGCGGTTACGCCCAGGCCGAGCCGTGGCATAGAGTTCATTCGCGATTGCTTATGGCTTGCAAGTTTGCGTTGAAGTGCTTTATGTTTATCCGCTAACTTGTCGCTTTCCCAATCAAACTCGATATGCTGAACAGCGAGAGGCAACCCCGGTGCATTGCGCAGAATAGAAGTTGTCAGTTCTTTCGTGAACTTGATGGCATCAGGCTTTCCATCTTTAAATAGAATAAGCGCTTTGCCGCCACCCGCATAGATAAATTCAGCCTGATACTCCGTGTTCCCGGCATTTTTTTCATTTTTATAGTTCCAATGAACACTTGTGCTTTTTTCAATATTATGTGTTAAGCCAATAGCTTCTAAAGCCTTAAATGCCCACAATGTTGTAGAGCGATAAACCTGCTCCGATGCGCCGATGTTTTCCTGCAGCCGGTTGCTGCTGAAGATGTAAGCTTGAATGCCCGTCGCTTCCATCAGGGTTAAGCAAGAACTTGCCATGTTATCTCCTTCTCATTTTGCGATTAAACCAATCTTCCAATAAATCTGCCAAATCTTCTAGATCACGACGACCAAAAACTTTAATTCTATCATGTGCCTGCCAGAGTAATGCAGCGTCGTGCTCCAGGCTCTCCGGTTCTTCAGTCTGGCAAATAAGCACGGTACACGCTTCTTCACCGCCTATTTGCGTTGCCCGCATATACGCCTCGAACAGGTGTTCTTTTGCACGGTTTTTGTTACTTCCCTCATAGCACGACAGAAGATGAAACTGATAACCTTTTGTGGCAATAACATCGACCTCAATCCGTTCTCCTGTCGTCCGGGCTTCCAAACCTTGACCGAAATCATAAATGCCATATCGCGCTTTGTTAGTCTGCAATACGCTAAGCACATAGCTTTCAAGCCATTTGCCTTCGAGCCAATTCACAAGTTGTGTTGGTTTCTCAAAAGGCCATGTTTGCTGATCACAAACCTGTTGCACAGTTGATGTTAGCGGTAGATCAGCCGCTATTGCTTGGGCGAGGGGCGTTAATCGTTCGTGCCATTCCAAAGTGACTTTTCCTTTTTGCTGATTTAATATTTTGAACTGATCTTTCCAAAGCCGGTAATCATAATCGCGGTTATGCACCTTCACCAGTTCATCAATGATGGGTTGTGCGATGACTTGCTGTGTCGGAGATTGTTCCCATGCCCAATCTTTGCCAAAATGAAGGTAAAAAAAATCTTTGATAGTGAGCTGGATATTATCCCCGACAAAAATCAGCGGATGCTTGCCATCAAAACAGAGTTCGAGTGTCCGGGCATTGAGATAGCTGAAAACTGGTGACTGATTTGTGAATGCTAGTTCATCCTCAACAGCGCGGTAACTTTGCACTGCCATTACTTTTGTGCCCCCCGAATAGTTGAGGCCAATATGTCCATCGCGAATTCTTTTCACTGCGGTAGCGACATTTCTATAAATTTGCTGTGCATCACTTCCATCACTAACATCGATGTAAATTGGCTGTTTAAACTCATGTTCCACAAAGCGGGTGGCTAATTGTTGTGTAGTGACATAAGTCTCTTGCGAATGAATTAGATAGAGCTGCCCATTTTCCTGCAAAAGCAGGTTTGCAGCAATCCAGTTTGGCAAAGTGTTGGCCCCGATTAGAAGGAAAAGGTGATCGGATTTTAGTTGCTGTGGAATAAAATTGATCGTCATCACATGCCCAATAAGTTTATTACTTTAACAATACATTGCCTGACTTTTACTCTCTTAATGAAATTATGCTTAAATTTTTAAGAATGAATTAGGTACATAATCATTAAATCTAAATACATTTAAATCTAACCGGGACAAAAGTTTGAGATGTGGTTAGGATGAAAAGTCGCGTACTTTTGTTTAGCCCCGCAAACGGTTGAATTGCATGGTTGAACCGAGTAAACCCATACTTCAATAAAAAGGGGGATTTGTATTAGAAAATCAAGTATAATCTGACTCAATTGAAGAAAAATAACGCTCAAATAACGCAACTCCCCAAATCCACTCCAATGAAAACAACAGCTTAAGCAGAAATACCGTTGAGATGACACACCAACGATCAGCTACGGAGATGAAGTACTTACATCAAGATTTGATTTTGCCATTTGAATCAAGGTGATTAGGCAGGATTTCAATAGCAAGTTTCAACAATTGATTGATCGGTATCCCCGTTTGTTTGCATAATTCACGAGGATTTCTTTCTCTGCAATAGTCAACCTGTCAGCCGGTACTGATAGCCTTTAGGCGCGGCTCCCTGGACTTTATTTGTCATGCAATTCATTGATATGATTATGCGAGATGTTTGTGCAAAGGGCAGGAGAGAAGCCCAGGATTGAATTTAGAGATAAGGCAGAATTTTTAACGATCACACGACTGGTCAAATTCAATTATAATTCCCTTCAGCTATAATGAAGTTTGCGAATGGCCGCATGTACCTGGTCGAGAAGTTTCGGTGGTTCGGTTTTGGGGTTTGAAATATCAGGCATGGCATTTACGCTGTCCTGCATCCTGTGTTTTTGCACCCATGCAAAACAATTCTTACCTGGGCGAAATGAATTGTTATAAATTCTTGCCAGTCATATTGGCAAATGCAAAGCAATTATCATTGTGCTGCACCACTTGTGCTTTTTCAGTGAGTTCAATATATGTTGATTTCTCTTGATTTTATTGAAACGTAAAATTAATTTATATTAAATTTTAAATATTTTGATAAAATGCTGTTTCCTCTTATTCACATGGGGTTTGAATGGATAGAATTACTTGTTTCGGTTTCCTGTTTTTAATGGCGTTAGTTTTGCAATCGCAAAGCTGCACTTCTTCAACAGCGCCACTGCAAACGGAATGGCCTGATATTTACGATAAATTTACAACGACACGCATTGTTGCGCCGGAAGACTTGCCGCCAGATGCCACCTCGTTGCGGTTTTTTCCTGGCAGTGAGGATTTTCTCATCATCGGCAAACCGGGGCAGGTCTATCATTTTTCACTCGACACTGTCGGAGCCCATTTTTTAGGCCAATTTATCGTTCCCGATGTCGCGCCTGCCCCGGCGGAAATCGGTTTGACCGGACTGGTTTTTCACCCAAAATTCGTCACAAATAAGTTTTTATTCATGTGCTACACTACCGGGGACAATAAATTCAACCGCATCATTCGGCTGAAATGGCAGGGCACATACGCCGAAATTGTCAGCTCCATCCGCACTGTCATCGAAATTGACCGCATCTTTCCTGACGAACCGCAGCACGGCATTTACGACCTCTGTTTCGGCAGCGATGGCATGCTTTACGCCGCCAATGGCGATGCCACGCAGCCTGAATTATCGCAAAAAAAGGACGTACTTTTAGGTAAGCTCATTCGCATAAATCCCGATTTGGATGCGGACGGCGGCTACAGGATTCCCCTTGACAATCCGTTTGTCGGTGAGCCAGATACCCGGCCGGAAATCGCTGCTGTGGGCTTGCGCACACCGTTTCGTCTGGCAGCCTGGCGGGACGTCATTTACATTGCCGATGTTGGCGAAAATTCATTCGAGGAAATCGAGCGCTACCAGCTCGGCAAACATAATTTTGGCTGGCCGGAATGCGAAGGTTATTGCGAATCCAGTGGTTTTGATGCGCCGGTTTTCACCATCAGCCACGCCGATCCCTATTACCAAACAAACGATCCGAGTTCCGCCAGCACCAGCAACCGGCTGTCGATTTCGCTGGGTTTTGCCTATCCGGAAAATACAGCCGATCCCTACGATGATCTTCTCGACGGGCGGCTGATAATTAACGATGTATTTCAAGGTTATGTTCGCGCCGCGCATATCCAGCCCGACGGTGTGCTGGCTAACGACCAACATATTTTTCATCTCGATTTTGCCACCAGCATGGACATGCGCCCCGATGGCACAATTTATTGTTCGACAATTTTTCCATCGCAGATTTTTCGCGTCGATTTGAAAGCGGACTAACGAAAGGATGCTCCTTGAAATATTTAGTGCAATTTGTTGTAATGTTTTGCCTGGTTCCTGCTGGCCTTCGTGGCCAATCTTCATTCGAAATTACCGGAGAGTTGCGCTCCCGTGTCGAAGCAATCGACAATTCAGATTTCAATTCCGAGCGTCTCGATGGACGTGTATTTGTACAAAACCGCATGCGGCTCGGCGTGGAACGAAATTTTGCAAGGGGCATCGGGCTTTTTGTCCAAATTCAGGATTCGCGGTTGTGGGGTGAAGAAGGCACATCGCTTGCAAGTATCGACGCCATTGATATGCACCAGGCGTATGTAAATATTGAACATATTGCCAATTCCGATATCGTTGTTCGCATCGGCAGACAGGAGCTGCATTTTGGCAGCGGCCGGCTCATCGGCCGGTACGATTGGCATAACGTTGGCCGGGCTTTTGACGCGATAAATTTAGAAATTGGCCGCACCGATGAGCAACAGTTATCCGTCTGGTCAGCGATAATTCGCAGCAATACTGCGGCACACATCATGCGCAATCAGACATTTTCCGGCGCCTGGTTTTCTACAAAACGCTGGCCGCGCGCGACTGTGGAAGCCTACGGACTTCTCTTTTTTGACGGGCGAAATTACGATTCACTCACTGACCTGAGCGTGCCTATTGCCCGCTCGGAGGATGGCGATAATCACTTGCTCTTCTGGACTTTCGGCTCTCGAATCGTTTTAGAAATCGGCAAAAATATGCACCTGGAATTCGAGGGCGCCTATCAAATCGGTGAGCGCGGGCCGCTGGATATTCGCGCCTTCGGCTATGCCGTCGATGGTGGATACAGATTTTCAACCGCCCTGTCTCCTGAAATGCAATTCGGCTACACATTTGGTTCCGGGGACAGCGATGCCATTGACACGGAAATTGGCACTTTTTCCAGTCTGTTCGCAGACGCGCACACTACACTCGGCAATATGGATTACGCGAGTTGGAGCAATACTTCAAGTTTTTATTTCGGGATTGAATTTCAACCAACCACTAATTTTGAGTTCGGGGGCACACTGCATTTTATCGCGCTTGCGGAGGACAACGATGCCTTTTATAGTGCTGAGGGTTATCTGCTCGGTGCACCGAACGAGGTTTTGCGCCGGGCCGTGCCGGGGGCCGGAACCAGCGTTGGCCGGGAACTTGATTTTTATGGCATGCTACACTTGAGGGAACGGCTGAAAATTGAGGCAGGAGTTAGCCTTTTTATGGTTGACGAATTTATGAAAAACACCGGTGGCCTGCGCGCCGACGATTCTTTCCGGGGATATTTGGGACTGCAGGTTGGATTTTAAGGAAGGTTAGTGATCCCAATAGTTTTTCAAATCATTCAAATACTACTTTGGCAGATTAAATGGGGCTGGAGCGAGCTTAATCCTGACAGGGCTCCAAGCCCTGTCGAGACTGTTGAAAATCCAGAAAATTTGGACCCTGAGCTTGTCGAAGGGCCCAAATTTGGGGGTAACGCCGGGCGCTTCGACAAGCTCAGCGACCGGTTCTCACACTTTTTCGACAGTCTCGTCAGGGTTGTTATTTTCAGCTTACTGGTCTTTTTTGGAAAAATCGAATCTGCCAAAGTAGTACAAATGAATATTATAAATTTTCCTGGCTCATTTCTGAAAATGGCTGATTTTATTTGCTTCTATAAATATTTATTGATAAACTTATCATATATTTTTACTAGCATGTCTTGGGGCACACAATGTTCATGCTAATCTCTTGTCTCTTATCCACACAAATTATTCACTGAGGAGGATTTATGAAATTACGATCGAGTTTGTTTTACGCGTACGTTTTTTTAATAAGCTGCTTTTTAATTTCCCCTGTTTTTGCCCAATACAAGGCCAAAACAAATTCGGCATTAGCTGCCGCAAAAAGGATACTCCCGGGAATTCAACGTGTTGAGATAAACCCGCGATCTGAGCGTCCCGTGTGGCTGCAAGGCTCCGTTGCCCAGAATTTCAATCTCGAAAATACGAGTCAAGTTGAAGAATTTATGCTGAAAAATCAGCAGGTTTTTGGTGTATTAAATGAAGGTAATTCGTTCAAAGTCAAACGGACACGTAAAGACGCGCTTGGAATGATCCATTCGCGTGTTCAACACCTGTACAAAGGTGTGCCCGTCTTTGGTTCGGAAATGATTCTTCACGGCGATCAATCCGGCACTATCGAATTAATGAATGGTCAACTTGTGGGTGATATTGCAATGGATATCATGCCTCAGCTTTCTCCGGAACGCGCTATTCAGACTGCACAGAATCATTTGGGGGCGGCTGTTTATCGTTGGGAAGTCGCTGAAATGGAGAAAATCATTAAAATGGCATTTAACGATGACTTGAGAACATGGAAACCGCAACCTGAATTGGTGATCTCGGCAGTGAATGGCCAGTTTCTGGGTGACGATTTTCGATTGACCTATAAATTAATGCTGCCAACCGAAGAACCCGCCGCCAATTGGACGTACTTTATCGATGCCAAAACAGGGGAGGTTGTCAACCGTTGGAATTCCATGCATGCGACGACAGCCACCGGTTCCGGCCCCTCACTTTACAGCGGCACTGTTTCGATTCAAACGGAAGATACCGGAACGGAATTCGAAATGTACGATGCTGTACGTAATATTAAAACTTATGATGCCAATAACGGCACAAATTTACCTGGAACGCTTTACACAGATGCTGATAATTTTTGGGATGCTGCAGGCCATGCGGCAGCCGTGGAAACCCATTGGGGTTCGATGAATTTTTATGATTATTACAGCAATGTTCACGGCCGCAACAGCATCGACGGTGCGGGAATGCAAATCATCGGCAGTGTGCATTACAGTTCAAATTACAACAACGCATCCTGGGATGGGGTGCAGGCTCGCTTCGGTGATGGCGATGGTGTGCAATTCGATCCGCTGGTGACAATTGATATCGCTGCCCACGAATTCACCCACGGCGTGACAGACTTTGAATCCAACCTGGTTTATCAATCCGAGCCCGGCGCATTGAACGAATCTCTATCCGATATGTTTGGGATCTCTGTTGATTTTTATGCCAGACCCGGCGTTGCCAATTGGCAATTAGGGGAAGAGTGCTACACCCCTGGCACGCCCGGAGATGCTTTGCGTTTTATGAATGATCCAAATCTGGCGAGCGATCCTGATACTTATGAGGGTGATTTCTGGGCGCCGACAGCCAATCCAAGTCCATTTAATGATTGGGGTGGTGTGCACACGAATAGTGGTGTCCCCAATTTTCATTTTTATCTCTTGTCTGAAGGTGGCAGCGGCACGAATGACAACGGGACAAATTACAGCGTAGCAGCGATTACAATTGACAAAGCCGCCAAAATTTGGTACCGGGCACAAACAACTTATTTGACAACCAATTCTCAATTTGCAGACGCAAGAAATGCAACGCTCAGTTCGGCAGAAGATCTTTATGGAGCCGCAAGCGCGGAGTATCAAGCCGTTCTTGACGCATGGATTGCGGTTGGTGTTGGGGATGGTGGCGGCACCAATTCACCGCCGACGGCAAGCATAGATTCTCCCACAAACGGGCAGAATTTTGCTTCCGGAGCCCAGGTCAATTTTTCCGGCAGCGCCACGGACACCGATGGGACAGTTGCTGTGAGCACTTACAAATGGTCGATCAACGGGCCAGGAATCCCGCCGAATTATATTTTTGCAAACGGCCAGGCAAATCCATCAGGAGTTCCGCCAGCAGACGGCAATTACACGGTCACGCTTGAAGTGACGGACAACGACGGCGCCACCGGCACAGCAACGGTCGATTTTACCGTTGGTGGTGCAGCGAACCAGCCACCGACGGCCGTTGCCAACGCAAATCCGACTTCCGGTACCGCGCCTCTTGCGGTCAATTTTACCGGTTCAGGCAGCAGTGATCCCGATGGCAGTATTACGAGTTATAGTTGGGATTTTGGCGATGGCAATTCCTCATCCACTGCCGATCCATCGCACACCTACAATAATTCAGGAAATTATACTGCTGTCCTGACTGTAACGGATAACGACGGCGCGACCGACACAGATCAGGTGACAATAAATGTCACTGGTGGAGGTGGAAATACGCCACCCGTTGCAACGATAACCAGCCCGGCCAACGGCAGTTCCTATTCCGTTGGAGCGACAGTGAATTTTTCCGGGACAGGCACGGATGCAGAGGACGGAACGCTACCTGCTTCAGCTTTTACATGGAAATACACCTACAATGGCGGCCCGGAAGTTACTTTTCAAACCGGAGTTAAGTCAGGCTCAGGCGTTCTGATAGCCCCGGGTACATTTAAAATAATCCTGATTGTTGAAGACAGCCAGAGCGTAACAGATCGCGATGAAGTGACTGTCACAGCTTCGGGCGGCGGCGCAACATTGGCAGGGCTAAATTCCGATCCTTTTATGCTCAGTGCGAATGTACCGGAAGCGATTGATGTTTTTAGCAGCTATCCAAATCCGTTTAATCCGGAAACAAATATATATTTCAACCTGATTTCCCGGCAACATGTGAACCTGGCCATTTACAACATCATGGGTCAGAAAATCCGCACATTGGCTGATGGCACATTTGAATCCGGCGCTCAGAATTTCACCTGGGATGGTCGAAATTCCACTGGCAGCATTATGACCAGCGGTTTGTATTACGCACGTTTGGTATCAAATGGTCAGGCACAGACCATCAAATTAGTGATGATGAAATAACCTGCGATGAGATCGCTGCTTTTTAGCGATGTTATCGCTCTTTCACCAGAATTGACGTTGATTCTATCGCTGCAAGCGATGGATAAATAAATACAATTTAAAAGCGTAACTCATTGGAGTTGCGCTTTTTTAATGTGCGTTTACAGGATTTTCCCTCAATGACATCTATCCTGATCTATTCATAAACTGATAAAAATGTGCCTGGCACTTCTAAAAGTTATGAAAGCCCTTAAAAGCTACTTTGTTTAGTTAAATTTATAAAAATCAACTAAGTGCCAGGCACATCCACTGCGCTTTATGAATAATTCAGGCAATAAGTTGTAGAATTATTCAAACTCAGTCACAGATCGTTTGCTTTTTTCAATTTTTACTCCCTTATTTTAATACACCAGCAAAATACCCGGTGAAGATGCTATTACTGACCAATACTTTTTCTACTTGTACAGTAGGAATCATTTTTTAGGGAATCATTCACTAATCCAATTTACAGTTAACATTCTTAGAGTTTAATTTGGGATTTTAATCTCAAGCAGATTATTATGAATTGATGCCGTGATTTTGCTGACCCGGTAAAAAGTCATCTAAAATTAATTTAGCAAAGGTGGTGCCGCATGAAAAAAATGTTTTTCCATTTTTTTTTATTCCTCTTCTCAATTCCTGTTTTGGCGCAAGTGCCATTAAGTAAAGGGACGTATACTTTAAGTGGTGAATTTAATTATACAAGTAGTTCGGAAAGGCGGTCATCGTTTACAACGAAAAGAACGCATCTCTCTCCCAATATCGGGTATTTTTTCTTCGATAAGCTGCATGCTGAACTCGCTTTGCTCTATGATAAAGTCACCAGAGAAGGAATACTTTTAAAAAGTTATGCCATGGGGCCAGAATTTCGGTACTATTTTTCTGATAAGAAAATAGCTCCATTTTTAGGGATCGGTTACGCCTTCAAAATAGATAATTTGAGCGATAGTTTTCTAATGGAATTAGACAGTCGATCGTCAGCGCTTACCCTGGGTGGTGGATTAATTATGTTTATTACCAAACGCTTCGCAATTGAAAGCAGCCTCAATTACAGAATGAGCACTATGAAGATGGAAACCGCATCAAGTCTTTTCGGCGACTTCGATTATGAGGAAAATAGTCGCACAACTCAGTTTCTTTTGGGTGTCAACTATTTCATTTATCGAGAAGTTAAAGCGAGATGATTTCACAATTAATTCAAAATAAATAATAACTTGGTGGTGAGAAATGAAAGAAAAATTACTAATATGCCTTCTGTTTTTTATTACATCCGCGGTGTTTTCTCAGCCCACCCTGAAAAAGGGAATGTATACCGTTGGGGGTTCTGTTAGCTATACAAGCGAAACTATCGAAATAGATTTAAGTGAAGATCTTTCGGATACGCAAAAACTATTTATCTTTTCTCCACGATTGGGCCTTTTTTTGAAGGATCATCTTTTTGCCGGCCTATTGCTAAATTATAGTAAAAGTTCAAATGATGAATTTTCTATCAGAACGTATGGCATTGGCCCATCCATGCGTTTTTATTTCGGGAAATCGAAAGTTTATCCATTTTTAGGAACTGCATTTTTGTACAATGCAACACGAGAAGAGAGAACAGGTTATTCTGTTGATTTCGGTTCTCCAGTTTTAGAACCGAAAAAAGAACTTCAAGTTGAAAAATACGATTCATGGAATTTAACGCTGAGCGGAGGTATTGAATTTTTATTTACCCCTTATTTTTCAATGGAAGGCAGCCTGAATTACAGTTTTGTGCAAAATGATGCAGAGTCAGATTCATTTTATGAGATGACAACCACAGAGTTTAAAATTGGTGTTAATTATTATATTCATTGAAATTGCAAATGTTATTCTAAGGAGACTGCATGGAGTTAAAAAATAAAGTAGCAATCGTCACCGGGGCGAGCAAGGGGATTGGCGAAGCAATAGCCATGTCGCTTGCAAAAGAGGGCGCGAAAGTGGCCATTGCAGCACGAAGTACGAGATTATTGGAAGAAGTGGGGCAGGAAATTCAAAGTACAGGTGGCGAGGCTTTTGTTTTTTCAGGTGACATGTCGAACGAAAAAAGTATAAAATCATTTATCGCAGCCACAAAAAAGCATTTCGGGCGATTGGATATTCTGGTGAATAACGCGGGGCTGGGGCATTTCAGTCCTATTGCCGAGCTTGCAACCGAAAAATGGGATGAGATGTTTAATCTCAATGTGCGCGGGCTGTTTATCGCAACGCGGGAAGCACTGCCGCACCTGCGCGAAGCAGGCGAATCTGCGGTCGTAAATATTTCATCTTTGGCTGGAAAAAACAGTTTTGTTGGCGGGGGTGGTTACGCAGCGACAAAACATGCCGTCATGGCGTTTAGCCGCTGTCTGATGCTGGAAGAACGAAAAAATGGCTTGCGTGTCCTGGCAATTTGCCCGGGTTCGGTGGCGACATCTTTTTCGCAGGGCAGGCACAAAGATGAGGCCCGCGATGCTCGAATTTTGCAGGCGCAGGATGTTGCGGACAGTGTTTTGCACATGCTGCGTCTGCCGCAAAATGCCATGGTGAGTGAAATCGATATTCGCCCGTCAAATCCCTGATTTACCGTGTCAAATCGTTGAAAATGATAAACACCATCAAACACAGCAGAAATACCATGCCGAGTTGCTGAATCACCATGCGTGTTTTCATTTTTGGCGGGCGTTTCATAATGCCCTCGACGAGAATAAAAACGATATGACCACCGTCCAATGCGGGTATTGGCAACAGGTTAAGAATTGCCAATTGCAGGCTTAAAAACGCCATAAAACGCAGCAATACATTTAATCCTGCTTCGGCGGCCTCACCCACCATTTTAGCAATGCCGATGGGACCGGCAATGCTCTCTTTCACCGATTCCTCCCCCAAAAACATGTCGCCGATTGCTTCCCCCAAAAGCTGCGTGATGTAAATCGTTTCAGCAAAGCCATACTGCATCGATTGCAGGAACGACACCGATTGAAAAGTATACTGCTGGCCAATGCCAATGCCGATACGTCCTGTCTGTGTGTCGGGATTTAACTCCGGTGTGACTGGAATAGTAATTTCCTGCTCATCGCGCAAAATCTGAACCTGCAAAAGTTTGTTTGCGTTTGCTGAAAAAATGTCGATTGATTGACGCACGGTTTCCGTGGTATGTCCATCGATTGTCAGAATCGCGTCATTGGCTAAAAATCCGGCTTTTTCCGCCGGGCTGCCCTGCACAACTTCATTGATAAATGGGTGAAAAGGAGTACGCACGCCATCGCTCCAGGTAACCCAGCCAAAAAGCAGCACCGCCAGAATATAGTTGAAAGCCGGGCCAGCAAAAATCGCCATAAAACGTTTTGGCAAAGATTTGGACATAAATTCCCATGGTTCGCCTTTTAAACTGCCCTCAAGGCTTTCATCAACCATACCGGACATTTTTACATAACCACCCAACGGCAGCCAGGAAATGCAATAATCCGTATCGCCGATTTTTATTCCAAACATGCGGGGCGGAAAACCGAGTGAAAAGCGTTCGACGCGAATTCCGGCGAGTTTGGCAAAAATGAAATGCCCCAACTCATGAATAAAAACGAGAATTCCGAGCACGATAATAAAAGTAACTATTGTATTGAGCATGTCAATTTTCCCAAAATAAAGGGTGATAATATACGAGAATGGCAAAGCCTGCTGTTAAACACGTCATGCTTTAAAAATGTTCGGAAAAAAGTATTGCCTCTGCTCATTGTTTTTCCGATACGAATTTTCGTGCCCATGCATCGGATGAGAGAACATTTTCCAAAGTGACTGTGCGATGATTGCTGTGATTTTCCAGCGCATCTTCGATCAATAATGGAATTTGATCGAAACCAATTTTTTTATTGAGAAAAGCCCAGACAGCTTCTTCGTTCGCAGCATTGAGAACCGCCGGGGAAGTCCCTCCTTCGGCCAGGGCATCAAAGGCCAATTGCAGGCAGCGAAAGGTCACAGTGTCAGGTTCGAAAAAAGTGAGGTTATTAAATTCAGCAAAATTGAGTCGCGGTAAATTGTTGGGCAGCCGTTGCGGATAGGTCAGCGCGTATTGGATAGGCACACGCATGTCGGGCAGCCCGATTTGCGCTTTTATCGAACTGTCGACAAATTCAACCATCGAATGGATAATTGATTGCGGGTGAATCACCACCGAAATTTGGTCCAATTTGAGCCCGAATAACCAGTAGGCTTCGATGACTTCCAGGCCTTTGTTCATCAGCGTTGCCGAGTCGATGGTAATTTTCGCGCCCATATCCCAATTGGGGTGGTTCAGCGCTTGCTCGACGGTTACATCCCGAAAGAAAGATTTGGGCTTTTCCCGGAATGGCCCGCCGGAGGCGGTGAGAATCAGCCGCTCTACTTCTTCCATATTTTCGCCGACGAGACACTGCCACAACGCGCTGTGCTCGCTGTCGATCGGGATGATCGGGGCATCGTTTTCCTTGGCGGCACCCATAACCAGTTCACCGGCTGCAACCAGTGTTTCCTTGTTCGCCAATGCGATAGTTTTGCTGTTTTTTATAGCAGCGAGTGTCGATTTTAGGCCGGCGGCGCCGACGATTGCGTTGACCAATACATCGTAATCATCACGGGCTGCGGCTTCCTCCAAAGCGCCTGTTCCATGGAGAAATTCGACACCAATGGTGCGGAATTTTCTCTCCCAGGCATTAAAATCAGCATCACCGGAAAAAACAGCCGTCTGTGGTCGCTGTGATTGCGCCAGTTCAAACAGGGCGTCAATATTGGAATGGGCCGAGATGGTTGCAAAACCGAATTGTTGTGGGAACTGACTTACGATATCCACACAACTTTTTCCGATCGAGCCTGTGGCACCGAATAAGCAAATTTTACGCATTGATCCTATCTATCCTGAATAATTCGCACACAAGGGCACTAAGTCCACAAAAAATATTTAAATAATTATAAAACATAACTTTGTGTACCCCGTGGCTTTGTGAGAGCTAATTTTAATAGAGAACTTAGTTTTTCTTCTCGTCTTATCTCAAACATCTAATTATCAACAGGTTAAGAATATTTTAAAAAATATTTGTGAATAAAGCAGGCTATTGTGGTTGAAAGATTAAATCTCATGGTATTTGTATTTCGTAAAACAATGAATTTTGCACAATATAAAATCCGCACAGGAGTGCTTCCCATGCGGATAGTTCAGGTTTATAAATAGCTCATAACAGCTCGTCAGATTTATCTGAATGAAAAAGCAAGGCCCAGCGATAAACTTTTGAAGTCTCCGAAGCTATAGTCTGCATTCGCTTTGATAAACGGGAACGGAGAAATCGTCAGGCCAAAAGTGCCGTTAGCGCCGCTTTCGCTGTAAGTTTTTTCAAATCCACCGGGATAATTACCGCTGTCTTCGATCGTAATTTTGGAGGAAGCGCGGTCAATTCCGGCACCGCCATAAACAGTGAAAACCAGAAAGTTGTGGCTGACAAAGGCTTTCAAACTCATCACGTTAAATGTACCAAAATCATAATCCTCCGGTGTTACGAGGGCATGATAGCCAGCGACCAGGGACACTTTTGGCAGCAGTGGAGCCTGAAAAAGACCGTATTTTACCAGCCCACCAACGACAGTCACATTGCCGTCCGTATCGTCGCTGACTGCCAGGCTGAAAACGCGGCCAGTTATTTCAAGATTGGCTGGCAAACCCACGCTGGCCTGCAAAAAAGGAAGCCCGACAACATCAACGCCATCGAGTGGGCCGGAGTCTTTGTATTCACCCGGTACAAACGATAAATTGCCGCGGATACCGATTTCAAATCCGGCAATTCCGTGCAAATCGGCGGTGTTCACAAAGCCCGCACCAGCCAAACTGCCGAAGAGTTTAATCACAGGTTCAACAGCCTCACCAAGCTGGTTTTCGGCGTAGGTTTCCAAATTGCCCATTTCCTGCGCGTTTATTTCAGGCATTGTCAGAAATGAGAAACAAGCCATTAAGGCGATAGGTGCTAATGTAAATCTTTTCATTGGGTAACCTCCCCGTATTGAAAGGTTTTGGTAAATTTTTCAGCCTGAAGTTGTTCTTTGGCCGTGAGTTCACAGTTTGTAAACGCGATAAAAAAATATTTTTCAAAACCAGATTTGAGCGCACTTTTTAATTTCGCCATTTCCGGTTTAAAACCGAGTACATCTTCCAAACACGCCGCTTTATTTTGCAACAAATGATCATTTTTTTGCTGTGATGTTAAATAGTGCTCCAAATTTTCATGAGCCGGACCTGTCAGCAGGGAACCATGTTGTAATATACCCTCTTTAAACCGCCGTTGCGCGCTGCCGATTAATTTGCGGTTACTGGTTGTAATTTCAAAGTTTACACTGCTGGAAAAACAGGCTGCACTATCGGCATATAATTTGTGAGCGCCCTTTGATTCCGTTCTTTCAATATTATTGGCACCATAAATTTTCAGACCAAGAAGCAATGCCTCGGAAATATGCTGATACACTGCGTTTATACTTTCCTGCTGCAGTGGATGCTGTGCCGGAAAAACGACACAATAAGTCAATTCTTCCGCATGTAAAATTGCTTTTCCGCCTGTGGGGCGCCGCACGATATCAATTTTATCCCGAGCACATTTTGTCTCGTTGATTTCAGATAAATCCTGGTGGTGCCCCAGGGAAATAGCCCATGGCTTCCAGGAATAAAACCGCAGCACAGGTTGGTGCACATTTTTTAACAGCGCTAAATCTGTAGCCATATTATAATAAGCTGAATGGGCACCGCTGTCAATGAAACGCCAGGATTCGGATAAAGTTTGCGGCATCGTTAACGAATTACTCCCCGCGTACTTCCTCTAATTAAATCGACGATTTTTTGAACTTCGGGGGTGAGGTCAATTTCCTGTTCGACCCGCTCCAATGCCTGGGAGAAGTTCAATTTCGATTGATAAATAATACGATATGCTTTCTTCAGTCTGCGCAATTGCTCCTCTGTGAATCCACGGCGTTGCAATCCGATCCGGTTCAGACCTGCAAACCGGAGTGGTTCACCTGTTGCCAGAATATAGGGCGGAACATCTTTCGCAATTCGGTTGCAGCCGCCAATAAAACTGTGGGCGCCTACCCGTGTGAATTGGTGGCACCCTGTAAGCCCGCCAATCGTGACCCAATCCTCCACCGTCACATGGCCGGCTATTGCTACAGAGTTGGCGAGAATTACATTGTTCCCAATCACACAATCATGGGCTACATGAGCGTAGGCCATGAGCAGGCAATCGGATCCGATTTCTGTTTTGCCAGTTTCGGAAGTGCCGCGGTTGAGGGTAACATATTCCCGAATATCAGTGCGATCACCAACGATCAATTGCGTTTTTTCATTTTCGAATTTTAAATCCTGTGGTATGTTGCCGATGACAGCCCCCTGAAATATCCGGCATTTCTTGCCGATTCGCGATCCCGCTGCCAAAGAAGCGTGGGATGCGATGGTCGTTCCATCACCGATAACAACATCTTCATCAATAACAACAAAAGGCCCGATTGTTACATTTTCACCAATTTTTGCAGCGTCATGAACGATGGCGGTTTTATGTATGTCGGTCATAATATTTCCCGTAAAAAAGGGAGTTCAGTTGAGTAATTAATTAGTGGTTTCAAATTCGGTCGCCGTTATTTATGGCTCTGTTTAAATAACAGGTTGAATTATAGCCTGATATAATTCTCTCGTAGAGCCACAGAGAATTACTTAAAAATAAAACTCTGTAAGCTCCGTGGTTTTGTGAGAGTTGTTGCCTGAATAATATATCATTCCAAACAGTTGGGTAATTCATACCGTTTCTTAAATAGAGCGTTATTTATCCATTATTGCCGCTGCCAGTTCTGCCTGACAAACAAGATCACCGTCGACGTAGGCTTTTGCGGCCATTTTACAAATCGATTTTCTCATTTTTATCAATTCAAGCTCAAGGCGTAGTTGATCTCCCGGCAACACCGGTTTACGAAATTTGACGTTGTCTAACCCGGTAAAATAAACCAGTTTGTCCTCGGGATGGGCTTCCGAATTGAGCAATAAAATACCGCCTGCTTGCGCCATCGATTCAAGAATGAGGACGCCCGGCATTATCGGATGGCCGGGGAAATGTCCCTGGAAAAAGGGTTCGTTCATTGTGACATTTTTAATGCCGGTCACCCTTTCTTTGGGCACCAGATCGATGATTTTATCGACCAGTAAAAATGGATAACGATGCGGCAGAATCCTGGAAAGCGCCTGCGCATCCAACACGACATCTTTCATTTTGCTGCTGCCGGAATAGCGCGATTTGATCTGCATTTTTTCGTGTTCTTTGCGGATCAATTTGGTGATTTCAATATTGGCGCGGTGGCCGGAGCGCGCCGCGATAATATGTCCTTTTATCGGGGCGCCGAGCAAATACAAATCGCCGATGAGATCGAGCGTTTTATGACGTACCATTTCGTTTTGAAAACGGAGCGGCGAGGTGTTGAGAATGCCTTCGGTGTTGATGGGTACGTTTTCTTTCAGATTGAATAATTTATGCAGATAGTCGATCTCATCCGGTTTAATTTCGCGGTCAATAATCACGATGGCATTGTCGAGATTTCCACCTTTGATCAGATTATTTTGGTGCAGCATTTCCACTTCGCTTAAAAAGCAAAATGTACGTGCCGGTGCAAATTGTGTCTCAAATTCATCCTCGAGTGAATACATCGAGGTGTATTTTTTTCCGAGCACGGGATTTTCGTAATCGACCATAAAGGTCACGCGAAATTCGTCGGAGGGAAAAACCACGATGTCGATTCCCGATTTTTCATCGGCGTAGGCGATGGTATTTTCAATTATGCAAATTTCGCGTTGCGAATCCTGCTCAACGATGCCGGCTTCCTTGATGGCCTTAACAAAAGGCATGGAACTGCCATCGAGAACCGGGGGCTCATTGGCGTCTATTTCAATGAGCAAATTATCAATTTGCAGGCCGGCAAGGGCGGCCATAATATGTTCAACAGTATGAATTTTCAATTGTTTATTGCCAAGCGTGGTTCCACGTGCCAGTTCGACGACATGACTTATGTCCGCTTTAATTTTCGGCTGCCCCTCCAAATCGACACGCTGGAACCAAATTCCATGATCGACAGGCGCTGGCACAAAAGTGATTGTTGATGTATTGCCTGTATGCAAACCCGTTCCCGTGATGGTTATGGGTTTTTCTATCGTTTTTTGTTGTTCTAACATTGCAAGCCTGTATTTGTGAACTGATTAGTATATTTTAATGAGCGATATCGAATTATAAATAGCATGGTACTACTTCTCATCAGAAGATGGGAAGTGTTTTTTTATAAATTTTTCCAATTTTCGCAGCCGTTTGAGTAGTTCTGGCCCCTGGCGAATAACTGCTTCTTCCCGTTTCGCACGGGTATGATTCCTGCCCGGGTAACCTGAAATTGTCATGCCATCCGGTATGCTTTTTGTGATGCCTGCCTGGGCTGCAAATGTGGTACGGTTGCCAATTTTTATATGGCCGACAAACCCGACTTGCCCGGCAATAATTACATTGTCACCAATTTCGGTCGAGCCGGAAATGCCTGACTGCGAAGCGATAACTGTATTTTCTCCAATGACAACGTTGTGTGCAACTTGAATTAAATTATCGAGTTTGGCGCCTTTTTTAATTCGAGTGATGCCAAACGTGCCACGATCGACGGTAACGTTGACACCAATTTCGACGTTATCCTCGAGAATGACCGTGCCAACATGCGGTATTTTATAGTACTTATCCTGATCTTTGACATAGCCAAAGCCGTCGGATCCGATAACAGATCCGGCTTGAATTATAACATCGTTTCCAACGATAACATCGTGGGCAATAGTGACATTGTTTCCGATTTGGCAGCGTTTTCCGAGCCGTGCCCCCGGTGCAATTGTGCTGTTGTTGCCAATTATTGTAGCATCACCAATTTTGGCATTTTCCCCGATGACCGAGTAGGGTCCTATGGATAAATTATCTGGAATTTCAGCTGAGTTTGCAATGATTGCAGAATTATGCCGGCCATGTTTTTCCGGTTCGCCAATTGCAAAAAGTTCCCGGGCAATTCGGACAAATGCCAGGTACGGATTCGGCACCCGAATCAAACATGCCGTTTTTGACTGCGGGGAATCTGGCCGGACGAGAATCGCAGCGGCTGGTGTGGTGTCTAAAAAAGTATCATATTTGGGCTGAGCAATAAAAGCGAGAAAACCCGTTTGTGCCTGATCAATCGGCGCGACACCAACGACGGCCGTATTTTCGGCGCCGTCAATCTGACCGTTGACAAAAGCCGCTATCTCTTTAACCGTTCGCGTGCTGATTTTACCGTCCTCCATACAAGAGCGAACACAGAATAATTTGAATTAGAATTTTTATGGGCCAGGAGATATTCGCAGAACCGTTTATACTTCACGGGAAGGCAGTTTGACCGGTGAAATTTTTCGTTTATTTGCTGAAAATCCGAACCGTAAATCAAGCGTGAGATTTAAAAGCACGTTGTTACTTTTTAAAAGGGCTTATTTAAAATCGATTGCCAGAGCAAATAGAAATCCATTTTAATCGGGCCAATATCGAGATTGACTTCCCGGTTTGAGCACAGGCGATCAATGTTGATGGTCGAATTTTTTATATAAACAAAAATCTGGTGGCAATAAACTTGCCTGGCGCACATAAATAAAGGTGCTGTGAGCTCAATAAATCGCTCGACAGCACCTTTGCAAGATTTAAATCAGTCGGTTTTAAATAATAAATTATTTTGCAGATCCACCACTTGTACTTGCCGCATTTTTTTCCAGTTCAGCAATAACGCGCTCCGTGAGATTGACTTGACCTTTGCTGACATAAACGATATTGGCCGTTACTGTATCAAAAATATAATCAAAACCGTCTTTTTCGCCAACTATATTTATGGCATCGATTATTTTGGCCTGAATTGGCTGCAACAGTTTGGCTTCCTCTTTCAAGGCATCGCCCTGTGGGCCCCATTTTGTAGCTTGAAATTTTTGCAGCTTTTGATAGGTAACTTGAATTTCCTGTTCTTTTTCAGCACGTTTTGTTTCGCTTAAAAGCAATCTTTGGGCTTCGAGTTGGTCGGACTTCTCCTTAATTTCACGCTGCATGTTTAAAGCCTCGTTTTCCCAGCCTTTGTTGATTTCTTCAAGCTGTTTTTTTACATCCTGTGCTTCTTTGAATTTTGACAGAATCTCCTGGGAATTTAAATATCCGAGTTTTTGCCCAAATGCACTCGTTGAAATAGTTGAAAAGGCGACAGCCATCACAATAAATAAAAATACGTTCTTTCTCACTTAAAAACCTCCGTCTCACATTGATAATCAGGCATTTTCAAGCCGCCCGATTGAAGAAAAAATATTATTTCTACCTGATAAACATCGTATGAAAAATTTTCCAATTGGTAGATTTAAATTAAAATTGTTGTCCAAAAACAAAATGTGGCTTCCATTCACCAAAAGTCTTGCCGGTGAGCGGGTCAATATTGTCGAACCCGTAGGCATAATCAAAACCGAGCATACCGATCATCGGCATGAAAACGCGGGCGCCAAATCCTACCGAACGCCGCATATTATTGGGATTAAACTCCCGGATTTTTTCCCATGTTCGTCCGGCTTCTGCAAATGTCAGCGCATAAATTGTCGGGTTTGGAGATATCGGTACGCGCAATTCCAAAGAATATTTCATCATGGCAGTTCCGCCGTTGCGGTCCACTGTGCCGCTGCTGTTTCCCAACGGATCGTTGTACCCACGTAATGGAATTGAGCGTGTGAGTCCTTCGCCACCCATAAAGAATTTTTCAAGATAAGGAACAAAAGCGTTTTTTCCAAAATCTTTAATAACCCCGGCTTGAAAATCCGAGCGCATAACCAGGGACCACATGAGTGGTGTGAACCATTCGGATTTAAATTGATGCTTGGTAAAATCCACCGTACCGCCGAGCAATCCACCGGATATTTCTGTCGAAATGGAAAATGATGATCCTTCGGTTGGAAACTCGACACGGTTTAGGCTGTTTCGCGAAATTATTTGCGTGATACTGCTGGAAGTTTGTGGGTATGTATCTTCAAAATAAGCCGTGTTTACCGATGCAGAAAAGAAGGACTGAAAATCAGAGAGATTCGTCCGGTCTATTCGGTAAATCCAGTCGCCGCGAAAGTAATTGTCTGGCCAATGAAAACGCCGCCCGAGGCGCAAAGATGCCCCGCGGGATTCCTGACGATACCCGGTATATTCTGGTGACCGTTCGGTATCGTAAACACTAAATCCGGCTAATGTTGGCGTATCCAACAGCCAGGGTTCAGTAAAATTTATTTGAAATGAGCGGTAATAGCGTCCAAAATTCCAGTCAAATCCAACTCTTTGTCCACCGCCGGCAAAATTATTCATATTGACGCCGAGGCTGCCAATAATTTTATCGCGCTCGCTCCAGCCGGCTGACATGTTGGCGGTACTCGTGCCTCGTTCCTCAACTTCGATCAACACATCAATATTTTCGTCATCGACAGGATCGATTGTCGGATTTACATTCGCAAAATAATTCAGAACCCACACTTCGCGCTGGCTTCGCATGAGAAGCGCTTTGCTGAATGTCTGCCCCGGATACATGTGCAATTCGCGGCGAATAACTTTGTCCTTTGTTGTTGAATTGCCAACGATTTTGATTTTTCGAACTTTTACGGGTTTTTCTTCATTAATTAAAAATTTGATGTCAACCGTATCGTTGGCAACCGGTGTTTCCTGCGGGATAATTCTGGCGAAAATATAGCCGGCATCATAATAAAGCGTTCCGAGTTTTTCGGTTACCGCCTCCTGCAGTTTTTCAGAATTATAGATATCGCCCTCTTTGATATCGACGGCCTGCAAAAGTTGTTCTATCGTATAAAGCTTATTGCCTTCAAATTTTACTTCACCAAATTTGTAGCGAATGCCCTCACGAACCCAAATATCGATGAACATATCTTTTTGTTCCGGGCCATATGACAGGGAGTCCCGAAGAATTTCCGCATCGCGAAAGCCTTCCTTGCGGTAAAAAGCAAGCACGAGATCCTTATCTGCTGCAAATTTTTCAGGATCAAAATCGGCACCGCGCCACCATGTATCTTCTTTGATGTCTTCAAATTGTTTGCGCAATTTTTTGTTTTTGAAGGAGGCGTTGCCATGAAATCGAATCTTTTGAACCTGGACTTTGTTGCCTTCTTTGATTTTGAATTTAACAACAATGTTGTTGGTCCGTTTTTCAGATGGGGTTGAACTGCTTTCGACCTTGGCGAGCAAATAGCCTTTTTCTTTATACAGATCAAGAATTTTTCGCCGCATTTGGTTGATCTTCGCAGGTCCGAGCATTTGTCCGGGATAAAAATCAATTTTCTTTTTTAAATCTTTGGATTTGATTTTTTTATTGCCCTGGAGTTGTACTTTTTCCAGGTGGGGGAATTCCTGGATTTTTAAACGCAAATAAAGACCGTTGCCAATTTCTTTATCAATATAGAACTGAATATCGCTGAACATACCCAAATCCCACAATTGGCGAATGGCATTTTGGATATCGTCGCCACCGATTTTTGAGCCCTCACTAAAACCGGCGGTAAATTTGATCAGACCTTCATCAGTCGTTTTATTTCCTTCGATTACAAAACTTAAAACCTCTGCTTTTTGCCCGCCTTGTGAAAAAACGAGGGCAGGTAAAAGAAATAAAAATAATATGAAGATAATTTTGGATGTGTAACTGGACATTTTTCTCCTTGGGTTTTCACAAAAATTGTGGCAAAAATACAAAAGTTAGACTACAATGTAAAGCAAAAAGTTCTACTTAAATTTGGGAAAATCAGCCTTTTATTATTGCATCTCCACTTTTAAAAAGGGAACGAATAACGTAGTAAAATATTTTTATCCTGCCGGCTTTTTGGTAACAGATAGCTGGCTTCGTTATACTTATAGCCCAATTGTAATAACAGGCTTGGATTGAAACGATATTCCAGCCCAAGTGAATGTTTTAATCCAATAGTGGCTGGAACAATTAAATTCAGTTCACCGGTTTCCTGCGCATTTGTTGAAAATCGTCCGGTATAGAGAAAATACATTTTATTGGAAATATATTTACCCAGTGTTAACTGGGTATTTTGCAAAAAGGCGGTGGTAAAATCGGAATAGAATTGATTGTTGTTTAAAAAATTTTGCGTAAATCTGGAGTTAAATCGAACGATATCAAGGCCCAGCGATCTTTCAAGCGTCCGCTCAACCGGGCGCAATAATGGCCGGAGAAGCAGGTTTTCAGTGCTGGCTCCGATGATATTCGTCGTTCTGCTTTTGTCAACAATATTTTCAGGTGCGTAGCCGAGAAGTGAAAGAACATGCATTTGCGATGTATTGTAAATCGGCATTTCCGATTCGAGTTTAAAATAGGCTTGTTCGTACCGACCGCGTTCTTTGAATTCACCTGTTGTTGGGTCTTTGGCCTGCAGTTTTAAATAAACATATTGCTCCTTTAAAGAATCCGGAATCGTCGTCCAGGCTTGTCCCCAAACGATGGGATCGAGAGAACTTTTATCCCATGTTGCGACAAATTTATCGACGCGGAAATTGAGATCGAGGTATTCGATTGTGCCGCGCGTCGATTCAATTTGACCTTCGATGCGGAAAGTGCTGGTATCGGGCCCCGCTTCGCTGCGCAGTAATTCCTGCTGAATAACCAATGGGACTGCCGTGCTGTTGGTTTGCAATGTATTAATGGAGTCGCCGGAAATATTTAACAGCGAACTGGTGTCGCCCTGGTTTAAGGCAAGGTCAAGACCGTAATTTGGCGAGTAAGAATTGGTGGTGTCGATGATAATTCCGGTGAACGTCAACTGGCTAATTCTGTCGTCGATTCCGGCATTAATGATGACCTGATCAATACCGATATTGGAAAATTCGGCAACGTAGCGGTTGTTTTTACCCGCGATTGCATGGACGTCCCAGTTGGAATTGAGCATGATATAATCGACGAGTGGGCTGGGATTTTCACTCAATTCGAAATAGGGATAGATTACTGGTACGTCATCGAGGATGACGCTCCCGCGAAATACCGGGTGGTACCACGGTCCGCCAACGAGAAAATGTTCACTCTGATTGCGTCCTTTTAGCTGAAATCGCCCGATTTCACTCGGCGGCATCAGCCCGGGAATATTGAGTGGAACACCATTTTTGCTGGATTTTAGGTGAAATGTTCCCAGACTCATCCAGTTATTATTTATTACCAGCGGAGTGCCGATCAAGCCTTGACCAGGTGGTGAATCAAGGGTATTTTGAATAGAAACCAGCGCGTCATCAATGGAACCATTGAGTGATTTTATGTGGATAAAATCACCCTCCGTTGTTGCTTCACCATTAATTTGGTCGATATGTTTCACTACTTCAGCAAACGACAAACTCCCATCGGCAACAGTTAGTTTGCTGTCGACGAGTTTCACTTTTTTATACGGCCCATTCAGGCCAATTTCCAGGGCACAACTGCTTGATGCTGTAGTTAGAAGCGGTATAAAATCGGTCAGTGTTGCGAAAATATTACCGTACCCGTTTAAATGGATATCCAAATTATCATTGCCATTAAACGGCAGGTAGCCTGCGCCGTTGAGTACAAATTCCTCATTGCGTGTATAACTAATATTATTGGATTGCAAACCTGCGAAGCTGATAAACGAGCTGTCCGGTAGTGCCATGGAGTCGGCAAAATTAAAAGCCAATTCGTCAAAACGGAACCACAATAAATTGCCCTTACGAATTTTTATGGAACCATCGAGGGGGGCTGGCCAGGTATTTCCTTTGATATTCAAGTCTATGTTTGTCAAGCCACCTAAAATACTGTCTTTTCTCGTCGTTGCCAGGATAACATCATTCATATCCAGGTTTTGTGCATCTAATTTGACATCTATTTCAAAGGGGGATAAATTGACATGCCCGTCCGCCCGAATGAGCGGGGTATTATTGCGTGCAATCGCGAGACTGTTTATATGAACCTTGTTTTGAATCAGTTGCGCTTTCAGGTCCGCATTAAACAGGCCGATGCCATTATATTTAGCGCCAAGCAGCCAGGATTCCGTTGTAATTTCCGGTTTAGACAATTCACCTTGAATTTGAATTTTACTGAGTAGTTTGCCTGATAATTTGGGTACGCCGTCATCATTTTTTGAGATGATTTGGCTAAGCTCCAAATTCGAAACTCGCATTTCTGCATCGATGGTTTTGTCTTCTTTTAAATCGATCCGGCAATGGCCGTCGAGCCAATTTTTGTTGCCAACCTGGGTAAAAACAAGGGCAGAGTCGGTTAAATCAGCAGCGAAATTGGTGACGAAAGAAAAGGTCTTTTCCGGGAAAAATGTAAATTTTCCTGTTACCTTGCTTTCTGTATCAGTGTGACGAGTCAGAGTTACTTTGCTATTAAAATGGGTGTTTTTCGATTTAAAATTATATCCGGAAAGATCGAGCGCCATTTCTTCTTTAACACCGTTAAACCTGGCATCGATGCTGTAGCGGTCAGCAATTTGCGAGATTGGTTGGACGCCGAATGGTTTGAGCATGTGCCCGATATTTTGAACCTGAATTTGATAAAACGGGTGTTTTATTAGATTTGTAATCGTCCCACTCATATGAAAAATATTATCTACGGTGCTTGAACCAAAGTTAAGATTCCAGTCATCGACCGCAAAATGCCCGAGAAGGTCAATCGGGCTCCGCTGTTTAAAAGGTAAGGAAATTGAATAATTGCCGGACAGCTTTGGCGAACTTAACGGTCCTTTTAATTCGGCGTCGAGAGCCCCCAGATTTGCGGGAATTTTAAAGGGAATGATATGCTCCAAATTGTCGAGAAAATTTCCGTCTGCGATCAGGTGCATATCAATCGGACGTTGTGCATCTTTAAATGACAATTTCCCCCATGATTCCACATTGGCATGGAGAAAATTTGCTCTAATTTCGTTTAGATAAAGTGTCGAATCTTTAAATGTCATCGCAATATTTAAATTTTCAACCGGTCGGCCAATCAATGATAAATTCTCCGCGATAAATATACCCTGGAACCGTGGATTATTTATATTATCGTGAATGGCCAATTGCATTTTTCCCCGTCCGGAAATCGGGAAAGGAGATTCCGGTTTCAAGCGTTGCGAAAATTGCTTCAGATCAATATCCGGTGAAAAGAGCTTGATATCTAAGTGAGGAGACAGCAGATTTGTAATCGAACCGGTTAGGGTAACCGGGGATCCATTTAGATTAAACTGACCGTGTTTGATCATAAAATCAAAATTTTTCAATTTACTATCGATTACAAGATCTTCAAAGAAAATATTGGCATCCGAGATGGCCATTTTACCGTTGGTGATTTGCAAATTTCCTGATAATTGATAACCGGGTTCCTCCAAATTTTCTTCAAGGCGCAAATAACCGTTTATATCCCCATCCACACCGGTAATATATTGCGGGAATTCGGATAGAATTTTCTTTTCAAATTTATAGTCGGTCAGTTGCAGTATGAGAGAATCGAGTGTGCCTTGGCTCAGGTCTGCGCTGCCAGAAACTTTGGCCGGATAGTTTTCCGAATTAAAAAAACGCCCGGCCAATCTGGCAAAAGTTTTTCCGTTTTTCTGTGTTTCGATCCAGCCATTTACTCCCTGAACTACTGCATAAGTTTTACTGCGCCCGGTGGTTAAATATGAAAGGCTGTCGAGGATGAAAACGGCACCGTTTGATACGGAGGCGCTGTTGATAAATTCGATAGATTTAATCGCATTATGATACTGATTTTTAAGAACTTCAGTTATTTGTTTTTGGGTTAGCCTGTTTTTGGAATTTCCATTGACTCTCAGGATGTACGTTATATTTGGGCGTGTAATTATTATCTCATTGCTGGTTTGCTCAAACTTAAATCCACTTTTAATAAAGCTGAGAATATTGTAAGAAATAGAGATGTCCGAAATGGACAAGAGAAAAGGTGATGCAGCAAAGTCATAGCGGATATCACTGAGATGCAACCGTCCTATCGAGAGATGGATTTGCCCGATGTGCAATTTGTTGGAAAAGATCGTATCAATTTTTCCACGAATAGCCGTTTCGAGTTTTTTTTCTACTTCCCATAAATGCCAGGCGACAGTACCTATAAAGCCAAGGCATAAAATAAGAAGAGTCGCCCAAATGAGCAATTTACGTTTTTTCATGATTGCAGAGGCACAAGTGCCCGAATTTATATCAAAATTTATTTGTCAATTTAATTTGTGGATCTTTTTGTAAACTCAAAAATTGAGCTGCCGGTTCCATCGCCACGCATTTCTGAGTTCCGGTATTTCTAATCTGGCCTGGTATAAAGCTGTTCACTGACTTTTCCGAATCGCCGCTCGCGGCCCTGATACGTCTGCACTGCTTGCAGAAAGTCGAGACTTCGGAAATCAGGCCACAAAACATCGGTTACATAAATTTCAGTGTAGGCCAATTGCCAGAGCAGAAAATTGCTAATTCTCAATTCGCCGCTCGTTCTGATCAGTAAATCGGGATCAGGGATATTTTTGGTATACATTTGATTGGAAAAAAACATTTCGTCGATTTCTTCAACCTGAATTTTATTATTTTTTGCTTGCATCGCAATTTCTCGTACAGCATCGAGGATTTCCTGACGGCTACTGTAACTTAATGCCAAAACAAGGTTTAGCCCGGTATTCTTTTTTAATATTTCGCTGGCTTGTTTCATGCTCTGTCGCGCTAAAAATGGAAGGTCATTCAATCGACCAATTGTTGTGAGTTTCACGTTATTTCTTTTTAGGTCGTTTACCTCGGCGCGAATTGTTTTTAGCAGAAGTGCCATCAAAGCCGTGACTTCGCCCTTGGGGCGGTTCCAGTTTTCTGTTGAAAAAGTATAAAGCGTTAGATATTTAATGCCCAGATTTCCTGCCGTTTCAACGATTTCACGAACGGAGTTTATACCTTCCTTGTGTCCATCAACTCTGTTTAATTTTCTCGACTTTGCCCAGCGGCCATTGCCATCCATAATTATTGCGATATGTTCAGGCAAATTACCGGCTTTTTTTATGGCATCTTTTAATTCTTCTAAATGTGTTTGTTCAGCGTTTTTTGCCATTCGAAAGTACCGTAATATCCTATAAAATTATCTTGTCTAATCAAAATTGTCAACCGAACAAAACCTGCGCACTCACTTTTCGCCTGGTTTTATAATTCAGACTAAAAGTGGCTGCGACCATTTTGTGGGTATTTGATGCCCAATGAAATCTTCCAGGATTTGACTTCTATCCCGGCTTATGAAAGTGATCTCGTATGCTATAGGCGAGCAGCATTGGTGAAATCTCACTCAAAATGTTAGAACACGACGAACTTCTGTCATGGATCTACATTCCGTAAAATATGTCTAATCATTAGTTTATATGAACTATCCATCCATGTGTTTTTAAAAATGTGTGAAACTATAAATAGTATCTTTAAATGCAGTTAAAGTCAAGCTAAAATCAGAAATTAATAAACCGCTATACTTCCATCATAGACTAACTTTGAGAAAATAAAAAAAATATTGTCATATTGCTTGCAGAATTGGGAAATTTCCTTATTATGTCAAGTCGCTAAAACACCTAAAAATCTTATTTATTCTTCCCCAAATCCTTAAGTGTTTTATTTTTGCTTCCGGTTCTCGTTTCATTTTCTTCTCACAATAATATAAACGACCACAGGAACTTCACAAATTTATTAATTTACTGCATTAGCATTTTAGATTCACTCGTTTGGTGACTATACATAATACAGATTGTGTGAAAAAAATGATTCGCCGAAAAAAATACACTAAATAATTTATCCCCACTAACTAACCTAATTCATGGAGCGATCTATGTCTAAACGCACCCTTTCCGACCTCGATTACATCGAAATTTCCCAGCCTTCATCTCCCGATTTACGCGAAAATGTTCAAAGTATTCTGCAAAATTCCGCTAAATACAGCGCTGCTGTTGCCAGTTTGGATAGCGGTACAGGAACTTATGAAATTGTTCTCAAAGGCCGACTAAAAAAATCAAACATTGTCTAACAGTCAATATTTTTTTTGCTACTCCACAGACAAAACAGTGTTTGGGACGATGCATAACATTGCATGGTTTTGAATGCTCGATAATAATATCTGGTCAATTTATCTCCCCTGTTTTTTTCTTTTCTCGGAATCCATGAGAAGAAAGTGACAACTTCAAAAGTTATAACTTCCTTGCGCACAAGCAATAGACTACCTTGTTCCTCAGGGATGGGATTTTCAGCGTTGAATATACTTTGTCGATCTCTCCCTGAGTTTACTTATTTCTCCCAATAAATACGCCCCTCATCTGCTCACAAAAACTGTAGAAAATACTTGTTTTTTTTCTGTTACCACTGTGTTCAGTTTTTCATTTAAGTTCAAAATAAACAGGTCGATCGTTTTTACAAAACCAAGGCAGACTGCAAAAGCGACTCTCTTTTACAATGCCTTGGTTTTGTTTTCAATGTGGTGCTAATTTTTTTTTTAATAATGACCAGTAATGGAGCTTCAAGTTCAAATTTGTGAGTGTGAATTGCTGGAGTGCGCAGCCTTAATGGAAGTCAAAAATAAATAGGGCTTTATCGTCTAAATTTTGATTCTCTTATGGTTATTAACGGGATGTTTTGGAGAAAAAGTTATATGGAATTGATAAAAATTGTGCCCGGAAATTTTGCTGAGTTAAACAAACTCAACGGTAACTTTAAAAAAGATACACAGCGAATTCGCGCTACAATTGATACGACCGAAGAAAAGGATTTTTATATAGGAAAATTTCCGGATCTGCTTTTTGGGATGCTTAAATTATTTCCAAATATCCGCCATCACCATTGCCATCAGGGAGAACATAAATACCCCAACCGCGATTTTGATATTCGCCACCTTGGCGCCCCGATCAAAATTGTTGGGGATGTGATCGATACCGTGCATCTTGTGGAGCATATTTCTTTGGAAATTCAATGTCAGGTTGACGACCTGGATGAGTGCAGTGGTTTGACTTGCAACTACTGGGAGCCGGAAAATCGCTTTGATGTATTTATCGAATGCAACAAGCCTGCAATCGCAACTTTCTCGTGCAATTTCGCGTTCCAGCTGTGCACCTCCATGTTAAATGGCACAAAAAATGATTTTCACATCGATGAAGTTATCAAAATGGCGCGGGCCATCGAAAAATCCGGCGAATATTCGCTGCATGTTTTAGCCCGTTTGCTCAAGTGGTCGAAAAAGAAGACCATGGGTAATTTGAAATTGCTCGAACAATTTAATTTCCCACTTCCGTGGATGCGCACGGCGGCGTAGATTGCAAGCATTGGTCACATTGCGCGGGTTTGCAAATATTTTTTGCGAGATGAATCAGCCCTTGTTGAATCCGGGCATTGTATTGCAGCCGCGCTGATGTTTGGCTGCTTAATCCGGTTTTTTGGATCATCTCCCGCGTGATTGTATTTTCCTGCAATCGTGGATAATGTGTAAAATGCTCCAGCAATTTGACCTGCAGAATTGAATCACCGACTTCCCGTGAATAAAACTCAAGAATCGGGAAAATAATATTTATCACCAAATCATCCGCACGATTTTTCCCGATCAACATTCCTAAATCCCCCTTGTTTGCACTCGGCGCTTTCCGTTCTTTAAAATCAAAATGAACCGACCAAAAATCATCAGTTGGAATGGTGAAAAAATGCCGCAAATTTTTGTTGATCTCGGCAATTGATAACGCATCATTTTTTAAATCAGTCACCAGGCGTTCGAGAATTCCCTGTCGTTGAAACTTTGCCAGGAGGTGCGCGATCCCCGCGATTCTTCGGGTTGGGAAATTTTGTGGACGCAATCGGAAAAATTGCCATTGGGCTCGCTGCATGGGCTGGATTTGCAAAATATGCCGGGCGTGCTGCCAAAATTCGATTAAATTTTTTGAATAAATTTCTACCGCACTTGAATAGGATTGTGCCAAAAGTTTTGTCTCTAAAAAGCCCGCAGCGCCGAATAATAAAGCGGCTGCCGTATCTTCCGGTGGCATATTTCTCGATTGTTGCATTTCGTGAAAAACAAGATCAATGGGTAGGAGATTCGACAACATTCGAAATGGCTGGATATTTTTTGAATATCCCAGTGCTTGAAATATACCCTCGTAAATGAGTTGATCCCAGGAAACAGAATCGTATCTTTCCTGAAAAACGCGGGCTTTTTGGCGCAAACGGTGTAATCCAGCAGCTTGCAGAATTTCCAGTTTTTTATAATTTGGTTTAGAAAACAAGGCGCAAGCATTCGTTTCGACTTTTCGTGCCGGATTGTGCCGATTGATGAAATGTTCAAATTCAGTTTGGGGTACCAAAATTTGCTCGACATTTTGTCCATTTTCCAGTTGAATCGGGGGTGGGGGGATCGAATCGAGAGAAATATGCAGGCAGGTTTGATTATAAGCCGGATCTATGTGGTGGCCATGCCGAACCCAATCCAGCGGAGAAATGTGAATCTCACAATCTCCTTCAATTATGACATCATCGAGGCGAAGAACAATGCCGCGATAATCCGGCCCCCCATCTTTATTTGCACTTCCTCGGTGAATGATTTCAATATTTTTCCCGCTATGAGTTAGCAATCTTTGCGAGAAAAATTGTGACTTCTCCCAAAAAATATGCAAGTCTGTTTCAGGAACAGGGTTCTTGGGCATGTGGCTTCTCCAATTTACCAGGTTAGCGCAGGATAGCCGATTTATTTGTTGATGTGATTAAATTAATGCAGTGCGGATTGTTGACCTCGGTAATGCTCACTCGTTTTTTTTATTGCAAGCCAACTAATAGTTTTTAGTTTCCGCAGTCAGAGTTTCACTTTGCAAAAAATCAAAAATTAATCCGTTTTCTGAGATTATATCTCGTCCGGTCAATTCCCGAGAAAGTGTATCGAGATGAGTAATAATTTGATTTTTTCTGAGTTCCGCAGCAATCTTTGGTTGAAATTCCACCTCGATATTATCGACATTTAAAGGGATTATCTGGCTGTATAAATGGTTGCCATCACCGGACAAGACTATCCGCAACAGGGCCGAATTGACCGCAGACCGGGAATAGGCGGAAAATGCCAAATTGCCCAAAGAGTAGGCGATCAATTTTCCGTGATAAAGTTCAAATCCCTGTAAAACATGGGGGTGGTGGCCAATGACCAAATCAGCGCCATGATCGATTGCAAGGCGGGCAAAATACTGCTGATATTGTTTTGGTACGCTGCTTTTTTCCTTGCCCCAATGAAATGAAACAATTGTAAAATCCGCTGAGTTTTGCAAGCGGTTTAGCGCATCCCGAAGTTTGTCCTCGTAGGGATAGGCCGTACCGCCGGTAGAATCCGTCGCCCAAAATTCTTTGGGAAAGGTCATTGAAAAAGCCAAAATCGCCACACGACCGGCAGGTGTTTTAAGCAGGGCTGGTTCCCAGGCTTCGGCAATAGAAAAGCCGGCTCCGGCATGTTGAATTTTGGCACTGTCCAGCGCTTGCAGGGTTTGCTGCAGCCCATTAAAACCGTAATCCAAAATATGATTGTTAGCAAGGCTCATGACATTAAAACCGGCTTGTTTTAAGCCGCGGACATGCTTTGTTGGTACTTTGAAAGTAAATTGTTTTTCAATTGTAATCTCGCCCGAATCGGCAAAAGGCGCTTCGAGATTGGCAAAAACGATATCATTTCCGCTGAGCAGATGTTCGATTTCGCGAAATGGATAATCGCTGCCATATTTTTGCAGATAGGACTGCGTCCAGTGTCCAATCATAACATCACCCCCGGCAATTATTTCGAGAATTTGTGCCCCTGGTGGTGAAAATTCCTGGCGGAAGTTTAGTTTTTTATCGGGATATAATAAATCACTGCCCGGGGAATCTATCATGCGGTTTTGAAATTGCGTACCCCCGCTGCAGTGAAGTAAAAAAAGAAAGCAAATAAATAGTACCGTTTTCTTTAAAAAATGCTGCTGAATCTCTTTCCACGGCTTAAACAAAATCGGCATCAGATTCCTGTTTGGTCTCAGCTTCGGAATGCGAAATATTATCATATTCCTTCTTTTTCGTAGTAAGCTTCTCATTCAACCCTTTAAGTTTTTTCATGGTGGAGGACACAGCACTATTTTCAGAAATCGCCGTGTCTTCCTTTTCGGAAAGAAGATCGTAAACAAGTTTGCCAAGGTCGTTCAAGTTTTTATCGATATCCCGTTTAATGGAGAGAATTTCGAATTTAAGTTTGCCTTTTTGAGTTAATTCATCTGTTTTGGCCGCAAGCGCACTCATGCCTTCCTGAATTTTTTGTACGGCGTCATCAAAATATTTTTCGTAGGGCTTGTCCATTAGATCCTCCTAATGAAGTGTAAGAACAATAAAATCACCTTTTAAACAGGTGAAAGTTAATTAATTTAAAATGCCCGGCAGGCAAATGCAACATCTATTGCATAAATTATGAATTATTTATCCGAAATTGAGAGCCGGGATATCCACTTTGCCGGTTCCGGCTGTGCTACCGGGCAGCGTACGGTTATAATGTTGAGAAGTTTTACGGCAATATTCGTGCGTTGCTTAAAACGACTCAATTTGTAATCAAAGATAAACTTACATGCAATATTCTATTCAAACTTTTCAAAACTTTTGTGCTTGAGTAACAGCTTGATTCGATTTGTTGAAATATTTTTTACCGGGAATTAGTTCCCTTTTTACTTGAACCGGTTGTATTTTAGTAGATTATTTCACCACATGAAAGGTGAATTTCTAATATTATAAATAATTGCAATTATCGGAATATTGTGCTAAAATATCAATACGAATTGGTATAAATTCTCTGGATTAAAACGATGAAATTAAAAGATAAAAAGAATCGAGTTTTGCGCGACTTGCGAATCTCGGTGACCGACCGCTGCAATTATCGATGTATTTATTGTATGCCGCGGGAAGTTTATCAAAAATACGATTATCTGAAACACAGCGAACTCCTCACATTTGAAGAAATTGGTCGAATAGTAAATATTTTTTCTGAACTCGGTGTTCGAAAGGTGCGGCTCACCGGCGGCGAGCCGCTGGTGCGAAAGGATATCGAGCAGCTCATTTCACTATTGGCGCAGAATCCGGAACTGGATTTAAGCATGACCACGAATGGGTCTTTTCCCACCACGCGAGTGCACTCATTGAAAGATGCCGGATTAAAACGCCTCACGCTCAGCCTGGACTCGCTTGATGAGGTCGTTTATAAAAAGATGAACGATGTCGATCAGTCTGTGGAAAACGCCATGCGCTGGATAAACGAATGTGAAAAAGTCGGGCTCGGCCCGATAAAAATTAATACCGTCATAAAACGCGGTGTGAACGAAGAAAGTATTCTGCCCCTGGTGGAGCGTTTTAAAGGGACTCCGTACATTCTCCGCTTTATTGAATTTATGGACGTCGGAACGACCAACAGCTGGAAAATGGATGATGTCGTGACCGAGAAGGAAATAATCGCTACCATCAATTCAAAATATCCATTGCAGCCCATCGCCCCAAATTATTCAGGCGAGGTTGCCCGGCGTTATGAATTTGCCGATGGCAGTGGGGAGCTGGGTGTTATTGCCTCAGTTACGCAAGCATTTTGCGGCGCTTGCTCCCGCATGCGCTTATCCGCTCATGGCTCACTTTATCTGTGCCTGTTCGCTAACAAAGGGACTGATTTGCGCTCGATGATTCGGGGCGGCGCCTCGGACGAGGAAATAAGTTTATTTATTCAAAATCTATGGACTGGACGCAGCAACCGTTATTCGGAGGAACGGAGCGAGGCGAAAACAAATACGGATAAAGTGGAGATGTCGTTCATCGGCGGTTAACTTAAAACCTGCGAATTCGGCAGATTGAATTGCCTGTTTTCAGTCTCTCGTGGCAACAGGAATGGGATTTGTGTTTGCTTTTATCCGGTGTAAAGTCCGCACTTTTTAGGCTGATTAGCTAAAACAAGTTGCATTTTAAGAAAATCATTCTATTATTTTAAGGTGAGCGGACGATAAATGATGCAGTTGTTCGCAAAATCTCATGTCTAACAAAACCTTACTGAGTTAAAAATAAACGACGCGCATCTCGAATATTATGAAACAATATGTTTGCATAACTCCCTAAATAACATTTCAATAACTATACTTAATAACCCCAACCAATGTTTGCTAAATAAAGTTTGCAGTGAATTTATTTCACATGTAAAATTTATTTGATTCATTCTGATTTTTTATAGAATGCAAATTAAGGCGGTACCCGTCGCAATCATCTAAAATGGGGAATGAGGAACAATGCATAATGGCAAAAAGTATATCGCGCATTGATCAGGAAGAGCGGAAGACCCACGGATTCTTTGTCAGGGTCTGTTTTAATAAAAAAATCCACTCTAAATTTTTTAGCGACAAACGTTGTGGTGGACGCCACAAAGCTTTAATGAAGGCCCAGGCCTGGCGAAATGAAACCGAGCGTAAGCTCGGAAAACCGCGTACAGACCGTGTGATTGTCGCACGGGAAGATACAACTTCTGTGCGTCGAGCGTTGGTTTCTCGTGGACGCAAAGCTAAAAACAAGGGCCTGGTGTACGAGGTAACATATTCGCCCGAGCCCAATAAAATTTGCCGCACCAGTTTTTCGATTAAAAAGTACGGCGAAGAAGGTGCTAAAAAGATGGCGCTCGAATTTCGGAAAGAAAAAGAAAAAGAGATGTACGGAAAGATCATTGGCGAAAAAGCGAAGCAAAAAAAACGAAAAGCCAACGATGATGAAACCGTTGATTTTAGTGTCGATGCAAGTTCAAATGAGACTATTGAATAGCTGACTTTCCCCTCTTAATTCCTCAGAACAACGCAAATTGAAATATATGAGATATCAACATAGCAGCGGGTATTATGCTTATTTTGCGTGATTGTAATTCAAATCAAAATTTGAAGAACTCTTTTTTTTATCTCAGAAATTCTGCTGCTTTATTGCAGGTTTTTCAAAGGAATTACGAACACCCTCACAGGTCTTTAAATGACACTGTGAGGAGTCTTTATTTAACCTGAATTTATTTTCTAACGACTGCTTTGCCAGATGCTGTTTCAATGCGAATATAGGGACCACCACTGCCTATTTTTGCTATTTTTGTTACCATGTCATGGTTATTCCACCTGGAATGCACATCTTCTGTGTCAAATTTAAAAGGTGCGCTTATGCGATTTCTTTTCGCACGGGCGGTCATTTCAATCATCGCATTAATTTTATTTCCATTAAAATCAAGCCGGCTGTTTCCCGAAGCTGAACTCAGGGAAAGATCGTATTCCGGGCTACTCCCCAGGCGCACATCAACATTTCCGGAAGCAGTGCTAAATTCACAGTCATCAGTCGGTTGCAGACCTGTCACTTCGATATCACCGCTGGCTGCACTCAGTTTCAACTCACCTTTGCAGTTGTCAACGTTAATATCTCCGGAAGCAACACTCATGCGAATTTTTCCCGCGACATTTGATGCAGAAATAGTTCCGCTCGCTGCCCCGGCTTTAAAATCAGCCTCAATATCGACAAGTTTAATCCGTCCTGAAGCCGTATTTAAGGTGATTCGATTTCCTTTGATGTTTTGGCAATCGATATCCCCGCTGGCGGTATTCATATCAAGTTCACCCTGAATATCATTGAGATCGAGATCGCCGGAAGCGGTATTTGCATCGACGTCCACCTTAATTTGGGAAATTTCCAGGCTGCCGGAAGCCGTGTTAAATTTTATATCCAATCCATCGGGTACCGATAGTGTCCAAACGGCACTGCCCCGACTATGGCGACCCTCAAATTTTTCCTTAAGCATCAACATGCTGCCACGTTTCTCGATAATTGGAATAAATCCGCTATCGGAACTGTAAGTATGATCCAGGCTTAGTTTTACAACCTTGCTGTTTCCTTTTTGGATAATACAGTCACCGCTGATGGTGTTAATTTTAATCCGGTTGATATCGCTAAATTCTTTTTTCAACTCACCGGGAGTCATCGCTCCCAAACTGATGTTTAATAGAAAAAGCACGGCGATAATTAATGTGATTTTGCTTAAAAACATGGTTCTTTTCATTTTTTGCTCTCCATTTGAATTATTTTAAAATGTCAGATCAATTTATTTGCCTATTTAAGTGACATATAAATTTTAAAATGGTTTGCTCTAACTTTTAAAATCGAAATATCCGAACTTGAACTAATTTAAAACAGGTCAGAATTTTATATGGATTCATTATCACAAATTGTACTTGGTGGCGCTGTTGGTGAAGCAGTTTTGGGCAGGAAAGTTGGAAACAAAGCGGTTGTGTGGGGTGCTATTGCCGGAACAATTCCGGACCTCGATATCGTGCCGTCACAATTTATGGAAATCGTCACCCGGATCGAATTTCACCGCAGCGTGACGCATTCTTTGTTATTCGCCATTTTAATGTCGCCTGTGTTGGCGTTGCTGGTGCGAAAAATTCATGCAAAATCGCAAGCAAGTCTTGTGCAATGGGCTCATCTCTTTTTTTGGAGTCTTTTCACGCATGCATTATTAGATTGCTGCACAACCTGGGGGACACAACTTTTTTGGCCATTTTCAGAATATCGAATTGCCTGGAAAAACATATCCGTAGTCGATCCGGTTTATACGATTCCATTTCTGATTTTTTTGGTGGCTGTCATGTTCAAAAGGAAAAAGGACAGCGCACGGTCGGTGCTCAATTGGGCAGGATTGGGGATCAGTACTTTCTACTTATGTCTCACCTTTTTGAATCAGCAGATTATGACAACAAATTTCAAAAATGAACTTAATGAGCAGAAAATAAATTATTCACGGATTACGCTGTTCCCGACTATTTTCAACAATATTCTCTGGCGCGGAATAGCTGAAACCGATGATGGTTTTTACATCGGTTACGCCTCTTTTTTTGATGAAAAAATAAAACCTGGATTTACGTTTTTCCCCAAAAACTACAATTTATTGGCCCATTTGCCAGCCGATTCACGTCTGGTGCGATTTCCGGTTATCACCGATGGATTCTACATTTTGAGTAAAATTGATAGTGCGATAGTTCTCTCCGATTTGCGATTTGACCAACTCGCCGGCTGGGAATTTCCAGACGCACCATTTATATTTAATTACAGATTTCAGGTTGATAGTGAAAAAAAGCTCAAAATTATTAGAGCTCGGCCATCATTCGATGGCAAGGATGCCGGGCAATTTTTCACCAGCTTGACGCGACGTATTAAGGGAGCCGTAGGGGAGAAGGCAGAAAATACCGGTAGGTAACACGGCCTGGGTAGAAATTATTCGGCATAGCGCAGGGAATAGGGGAGCGCTTTCGCGCGCAGGTAGCTCAATTTTGTGTTCATAATTTGCCGCAAATGCAAATAATCGTGGGCAAGCCAGGCCGATAATAAATCCCCGGCTTTAATCTCACCGAACTGCGGGTGAACATGGGCACAATGCCAATCGGCCTGCTGTAGTTTTTCCAACCACACGATTGATTTTTCGCGTTCCTCGAGAAAGTTTTTTAGCATAATTTCAAGGGATTTCTCCGCGTAATTGTGGGCGGTGACCCAACCCTCAGGATCAATCGCCGGCCACTGTTCACGGGGGCGAAAAAGCGTGTAATCGATCCGTACCCGGAAATCCAAATGCTCTTCGTCGTACAAGTGGCAAATGATATCGAGCAAACTCCATTTTTCGGGCTGCGGATGCCAGTAAATTTCTTCTTCTGTCAAACATGAGAACGCTGTTTCGATCGTTTTCGCATTCTGCCTCATTTTATCCACGAAATAAGTCAAATCCATGCCAACTCCCTGTGCAAATTATTGAAAAAATGGGCACTGGATTCCCATAAATCCGGGCGCCCGGCGACGCTGCGATATCGCGGGCACCATGCCAAATTTAACTATTTTATAGCACATACTTCAATTCTGCGTTATCGCTAAAATAATCAGTAGATTAGCCGAATCTTAAAACGCATTGAAGCTGTATCATGTAATAGATATGAATCACAAGATTTTTATTATTATATATTTATATCAATTTTTAGTGACCGCACAATCTGGCGAGTTCGTTTATTTTTTAATCCAATAAAATAGATGCAAATGCACCATGCCTGACAACCATTTTAATGTATGTATATTATTTGAAAACAAAAAGAATGTTTCATTTGAGCTGCAGGATCGCATTACAAAGTTTTTTTCCGAGTACAAATCCACGCTGACCCACACCCATCTGGATTCTTCGGAAATAATAATTCTCTATGCTGAAACCTATCGCTGGGCCTACCAGGCATTGCGTCAAATCCGCTCGAGCAATCGCCATTTTATAAAGCCGGTATTTTTAAATTTTGGTTCTGCACCCGACGGACTCTCCGACCTGGTTGACGGCTATCTGAAGCCATCGCAGAGCTACCAGGAATTTGTCATCGCATTTACCCCGCTCATCGATTTGGCACGGGAAATTAGTATTCTGCCAAGCATCGGTGAGCACAGCACAGACGTTACTTATAAAGAAGTCCTGCTCCTGCGTTTCCTGCTTGTCCGGCCCGATTTTAAACTCGATCCAAACCGAAATATCGCCTCGAATATCGGGTACAGCTACCCGGTCGCGAAAATATTATTTGATGTGGCAAAGGGTTCTGAACATTCATTTTTGGAAGAATTAAAAGAAGCCAACCTGCTCACCACAAATTTGATCGATAAAGTGAATCTTTGTCCCTATTGCAAGCATGTGCAGATTAATTTTCGCGAGGTGTGCCCCCATTGCAATTCGCTCAAAGTTCGGGAAGAAATCACCATCCATCATTTCCGCTGTGCCTACGTCGGTAAAGAATCCGAATTCCGCAAAGGGCACGATCTGGTCTGCCCCAAATGCACAAAAATTTTACGGCATATTGGTGTGGATTATGATAAACCCTCGGAGGTTTTGTGGTGCGAAGACTGTAACAGCAATTTTTCCGAACCCCTGCTGCGTTGTTTCTGCCTCAATTCCGGGCACGTTTTCCCACCGGAAGATACCCTGCTGGCGGAAATAAATGAATATAAAATAAGCCAGGAAGGCCGGCGTGCTGCCCAGGAAGGCTACCTGCCGAGCATGGGTTTGATGGATATTTTTAAAAAGCAGCTCGGATTCTATAAAAATGAGGTCTTTCAGGAATTTCTGCGGGTAGAATTTTTACGCTGCCAGCGCTACAGCTACCCTTCGACGGTGGCCACGCTTTCTTTGCTCACTGCCCGGCAGGTGCTGGAGTCGGAGCTGACGACGCATACGCGGCAGTTCCGCGAAGATTTTTCTTCTATTTTGCATTCGACATTTCGCAGCACGGATTTATTCACCGATATCTCCAGTGAAAAAATTCTCATCCTGTTTTCCAATACCACGAGCGAGGCTGTGAAAATAGCATTCGATCGCCTGCACCACGAATTGTACAATGCATTTCAGGTGAAAATTGATCTCGAATATAAAATTGTCGATTTGGCTGGAGAATTTGAAAACCTCGATGCGGCATGGGAGCAGCTCAATGGCAGTTTTTGATTATATTCAGGACGCCATTTATTACGGCACCTCGCTCGATTCGATGAGCTTGCTGCGTGTTTTTTGGTTTTTCGCAATTTTCGATATGCCACGTTATATTTTGACTGATACTTACATTCTTTTGGTGGTGGTATTTCAAAAACTTACCACCAAAAAAGACCCGGCTTTTCTCGAACGTCTGCAGGTCAGCCCGCCGCTTGTTTCTGTTATTATCCCAGCGTTAAATGAAGAAGAAACAATTGCCTGGACCATACGCTCACTAAGTGAGCAGTCGTATCAAAACTTCGAGCTGATAATTGTGGATGACGGTTCCACCGACCGGACTCACGAAATTTGCATGAATTTGTCACGGGAAGAGCACGTTCACTATTTTCGCTTTGAAGAACGGGCTGGAAAATCTGCCGTTTTGAATCACGGACTGAAGCATGCCAACGGTGAATATATCGTTTTTGTGGATTCAGACACAACATTCAACCGCGATTCAATTTTTGAGTTGTTGCAGCAGTTTGCGGATCCTGCCGTCGGCGGGGCCTCAGGCAATTTGCGTGCGAGCAATGCCAGCCAAAATCTGCTGACGACTTTGCAGCAAATTGAGTATACCTTTTCGATCAGCATTGGCCGCCGCATCCGGTCTCATTTAAATATTCTTCCGATAATCTCGGGCGCATTCGGTGGATTTCGCAAAGATTTGATTTCTCTCAGCACAATTGGCGGGCACGAACCGGGCCCGGGGAATGATTCCGATCTTGCCATTCGTATCCGCAAACAGGGTTACCGCATCGTGTTTATTCCGGAGGCAATTTGCCTGACAAATGTTCCGACGACACTGGGAAAATTGATGAAACAACGGCAGCGCTGGGATCGCAATATTATAAAAAACCGGATTAAAAAGCACAAAAATGTTTTCAATCCATTCCAAAAACAATTTCGCATTCGTGATGCAATTTCCTTTGTTGATTCCATATTCTATCATGTTGTATTAGCTGGGATTACCGCCTTTTACATATTAGATCTCGCAATTAACTTTCCGGAACTTCTGCCCTTTATTTTGCCGATAAATTATGTGCTATATTTTGCCGCTGAATTTTATGAGTTAATCATTTCAGTCATATTAAGCGGCCGTACCAAAGACTTGTGGTTTGCCGTTTATTTGCCGCTTTATAATCCTTATAAAATATTTCTCAAATTTGTCCGACTCATCGCGTATGTGCAAGAATTCTTTTTCAATTATTCAAAAAAAGATCCTTTTGCCCCCTACAAAGTGCGACAGAGGATGATAGAATGGTAAAATCGATAATTAGATTTATTCTCGTTATTTTGTTAGCGGGTGCAAGTAAAAGTCTGCCACAAATTACGGCACAAGATAGGCCGGCTTATACTTATCAGCAGATGGAATCGATTTTAATAAAACAAAATTCAGCTCTCGAAGCCGCCCGGCAGCGCATTGAAGCGGCGACGCATATTTTGCAGGCGACCGGCCCAAAATATTGGCCCCGGTTGAATTTTTACTACCGGTATTTTCCCAATGGCGTTTCTTTTCAGGAAGGTGAAATCGCCACGAAGAATTGGTTCAATGCCCGTTTTACATTCGATTTAGTCAAGTTTTTTAAAGTACGCGCTTTACGAAAAAAGGAGCAACAGGCAGCCGTTGAGCTGGCTGAAATAGCCCTGCAAAAGTTGGAATATGAGGCTCTTTTCGCATTCCGCAAGCTCTATATCGAGACGCTGCACCATAAAATCCAGGCGCATTATGCGGCTCGCGTATGCAGTACCTCAGAAAAAATACGCGCGCTGCGGCGTGTCCAGTTCAACAACAGGGAGGCGTTAAAAGTCCATATTCTCGCTGCCGAGATCGATTATCGGGAAAATGAAGGAAATTTAAATCAACATCAGCTTGCTTATGAAATGGGAATGAAGCAAATAGGCCTCGCCCTAAAAATTCCCAGTGATTCATTTGAATTGAAAGAAAATTTTTTCATCCCGTTTATCCCCGACGAAAATTCATTGCTGCAAAAGGCATTGTCAAACCATGTACTAAACCGGGAGAGCGCTCTTTATATTGAAAAAGAACTGCTGCGATCCCGGGCTGCTGCGGCAGATGAATTGAGCCTTGAGCCGTATTTGGGGTATCGTATGCGGGAGCTGCGGCAAGGCGCTGTTGAAGCCGGGCCGGAGGTGGGGGTTCGTTTTGGCCTGGGATTGGGGTATTTTTCACAAAAACACCATCAGCAAAAATATGCTGAAGCCACCCGGAAAGCAATTCGACTTGAGGAAGAAGGCGCCCGGCAGGAATTTATTCATACACTTAAAACTACGTATAATCAGCTTCATTCTCTCAAAGTGATGGTGCAGCAGAAAAATGAACAGCACCAGCTCAATATGGAAAGCATGCGCATTGAAGAAGCCATCGCCGAGCAGGGTATTGAGGGGATTGATAGCACACCGCTGCACGTTCTCGAGTTGGAAGCTGAAAATTACAAGCTGCAAAAACAGGCGATGGAATACCGAACAGAATACATGGGCACATATTTTGAAATGATGCACTTGTCCGGTATTTCCTGGCCGGATGTTTTGCAGTTCCGGAATCAAAAAGCCCAACCAAAGTCTGAAGAAAAAATAAAAGCCCTGTGGGTTTGGGATTCACCCTCGTTGCTGATAGATGCAAACAGCAGCGATGCATTGGTTGTACTTTGTAATAAACAAAAGTTCAATAAAGTCTATTTATCACTTCCGGGTGAGCTGGAAAACAAGCTGTTTAAAAACGCACGTTTTATCCGGCTGCTTGCCAATTTATGGAAAAATAAAATTAAAGTGGCTGCTCTTCTCGGAGATCCCCACTGGATATTTCCACAAAACCGGAAAAAATTGCTGCAAAAAGTGAATGATATCATCAGGTTTAACGAGCGCTACGCCCCGGTTAGCCTGTTTTCCAGCCTGCATCTCGATATCGAACCACACACATTAGCAGCATGGGTTTCGCGTAAATCTTTGTATATGCAGTTATTTATTCAAACATTGTCAGCCGTAAATGAGGAGATGGCTGCTTGGAAATCGGGCATGCCGTTAGAAATCGATTTACCGCTTCTGGTAAATAAATTTGATAGATCAGTTCTCGACCAAATCGTCAGCGAATGCGATGAAATAACTATCATGGCTTATAACAGACGTAACGCCCGAAAAATAAGGGATGATTCAGTTAAGCTATTGCAGGCCATCCGGGCAGGGAATAAAAAATATATAATTGGCCTAAACAGCAAAGATTTTCATAATTTATCCGAACTTGATGAAAGGATCATCGCCTTAAAAAATATATTCTCAGATGATCCGGGCAACCGCGGTTTTGCCATTCATAACTTTCAAACTTTTTACAATTTTATTGAGACCCGTTAAATGCACGCGAAGCGCTTAAAAAAACATAACGCCAGCCTTGTGCAATCGGCAAAGGAGCATAAAAAAAACAGCCCTATCCCCTGGGGGAAAATAATTTATCTTGGCATTTTTATTTTTTTGCTGTTCAAAGCGGCATCCTGGGCCTATCGAAACTCGCTGTATATTGAAGCGACAGGTTACATTTTTTCCAATGAATCGTTTGTCGAAACGCAGGTTCCGGGCACGATTGTGAAAATAAATTGCTCTGTGAACGACCTGGTCCGCCGTGGGGATCCACTCATCTATCTGGCCGGTTACGGCTTTGAGAGCCAAGCTGAAAACGGATTCTTTTCCATCGGTTCGCATTCGGTTATCCGGCGACGGTTGGTTGAAGCGGAAAATGAGCATAAAATACTCAACAAAGAAATTAGCCTCGTGGAAGGGGAATTACGCGACAATCGCAATGAAAAACAGCGGGCTTTAAAATTATTGAATGCCAGCGCCATCTCCCTTTCCCGGTTTAATGGAGTTAGTAAGAAAGTCGAGGAAACCAGCCACCGGCTCATTTTATTGCGTACGAAATCGTTGGCAGCGCAACGGCTTGTCAACACGCTGAAATCCGAGCTTGGTAAAGTGGCGGGCAACGGGGGTGGGTTCCATTATAATTTTACCAATCCGGAAGCAGCGGCCGATTGGCCTGCCGACCGCATTTTACGGGCGCCAATCGATGGCAAAATTACTGCCGTGTCGCAAAAGTTGGGTGAAGTTGCCCAGCCCGGGGAGCTGGTTGTAAAAATTGCTGAAATGGATGATTTTTTTATCAAAGCATTCTTTAAAGTTTCATCCGAAGGGGCATTTGATGTTGGGGACCAGGTACGGATTCGCTATGAAAATGGGGATAGAAGTTTAGGGCTGGTGCAAAAGATTTATGTGGCGGCCGATGCAACGCCACATGTTTTCCGCGGCCAATTCGCCGCACCACAGAATATGATCGTCGCAGAAATTAAACCCCTCGACGACGCGCCAAACGATCATATTCTGGCAATGAAAGTGAAAGTTTATGTGAAAAGGTCTTTATTTTAACGTGAGTTCGATATAACCTGCTTTATTCACAGATATTTTTTAAAATATTCTTAACCTGTGATAATTAGATATTTGAGATAAGACGAGAGGAAAAGCTAAGTTATCTATTAAAATTAGCTCTCACAAAGCCACGGGGTACACAAAGTTATGTTTTATAAGTATTCAAATATTTTTTGTGGACTTAGTGCCCTTGTGTGCGAATTATTCAGGATAAGAAGAATTGGGACAAAACGAATTAATTATAGGATATAGTCCGAAGGCGTCCCGCTGAGGATAACACACGAAACGCTCGGCGAGACGCCTTCGCTCTATTTTAATTATGCTTGGTAAAGAATGTTACAGCTTACATCGAACTCACGTTATTTTAGAACCGCACCTGCTTCTGTCTTTTCGAATTTACTTTACCAGCAACATTTTAATGCTTTGACTGAATTTTCCTGCCTGAATATGGGCGATGTAAGTTCCGGTTCCTACATATTGTGCCCAGTTATTTCGGCCATCCCATTTAATTTCATAGGTCCCGGGTGTGTTGTGAAATCGCTCATAGCGGCGAACGACTTGCCCCTGTACCGAATAAATTGCCAGATTGACTTCAATACTGTTTCTTAAATGCGGCACATCGTAGGCAATCGTTGTTTCCGGATTAAAGGGATTTGGGTAATTCGGATGCAACTGAAATTTTGTTGGCAGAACTGCAAGGCCATCATTTTCCGAAATGAGCGAACTTTTTAGCACAACATCGTTGACAACGAGGTGCGTGACGACGGCATCCAATTCCTGCATTCCATCTAATTCTTTGAAAAGAAAATGCCCTATTTCCTGGCCGCCGGAAATGCCATCGATAGTCGCCAGAGCCAGGGATAGGCTGTTGTCATTGGGCTGATGGGCTGCAAAATGAAGCGAGTTGGCTGTGCGTATAAATTCAACCTCGGAAGGATTATCCTCCTGCCAGAATATTTTAGCCTGCAGCGTGTGCACCGGGCCTGAGTTTTCAGCTGTCCTGATGGAAACGGCGAATTTCCCTTCGTGCTCTGATTTAAAGAAATCAACCAGCGCTGGATTGCGTTTGCCGGAAATTGCCTGATTCGATCCCCAGCTGCCATTGACATCTCCCAGGAGAAATGCCTTAAAATCTTGTATCTCATCCTGAGCGACGTACATTGAGGTCACGCCGGGAAGAAATCGCCACGCACCGGTTTGAGCGATTGAACTTGGAAAAAAAGCCAGATAGCGCAACATAGCTACAGCATCGGAACCGGAAATCCGGCCGTCTTCGGTGACATCCGCGGCAAAATGCTGGTCATCGTCCAAATCGGTGAGATAGGCCAGGTTTTGTAAAACGAAGAGTAAATCCGATCCGGTGACGGCGTTGCGCACATCGCCATTTTTTTGAACAGTGAAATTGTAGACACCTTCCGGGAGACCGGGCACCTTGTATTGGCCTTCAATTTCAGAAATTGCCCGTGTTTCAATAGGCCCGGTCGCAATTATTTCGGCGTCGGGAACGCGGGCATTGTTGGAAAAATACTCGATTTTGCTATCGACATCAAAATGCGATCCATCGTCTGTCACTTTGATTATTCCAACATTAAAATCGATTTGTTCGCCGCAGAAAACCTCGTCGTTCACTGTTTTTACCCATGTATGATCACAATCACGATCAAAGAGAAAAAGGGATAAATAATCGTCGTTGATTACCCGGAATTGGTAATTTAAAATTAAATTGTCATTCCCGACGATGAGCGGGCTACCGTCGCCGGAGATTTCTACGAATACATTTTTATCATAATAAGGATCATCAGAGTTTAAAAATTCCGGTTCCGGATTATAGTTCAGTTGAGCATTCGTTTGCAAGTTTTCGGAGAATTCAACAGATTTAAACTCAAGATGTTTGCTGTTGTAATTAAGCGTCAATTGGGCGTGGTTCAGGTCTTCAAAAGTGCTGACAGTTACCGGGATTTCGACGGTTTCACCGTAGTTGGCCTCAAGATCGTAAACGATCGGCGGGAATCCAAAATCGTGATCGGCCGGCAATTGCAAATCAACGGTGCCGTTTTGATGGACCATGCCTTCGATATTGATGTTATCAAATGTCGCGGTACTTTTCCAGGAGCCCAGGGCGAGGTAGCCGGTTTCGAACTGCGAATCTTCGAGTTCGAACAAAAATTGGTCATCTGCGAAAATGACGATGCCACCTTCCTTATTATAAAGCCTTTCGACGCGAATGTGGTGCTGCTGTAAATCCATTGAAAAATCTATATTCACGCTGTCGATTATCGCATTTTGTCCGTTGACTGTTTTGAAAAGATTGACGGCGCCATAAGCAGCAAATTGGATATAATAACTGTTGTTTGCCATATCCCCGAGGGCGCTGGACCCAAAAATTATAAAGTAGTTGGGGCGGCCGGGATCTGTGGCCTGCGCATCAAATTCAATAGTAAAAATTTCCCAGGAATACGATGTTAAAATCGCAAATTCATTGCCATTTGGATTCGGCTCGATCAGCGATAGTTTTGAATTTCCCCCTTCTTCAGTAAATTGCCATTTGCTGGGTGTCAAATACCATAAACCAACGTTGCTTTTCGCAGAGAAATCATTCGTATAGATTTTTTTATCAACAAAAGTTGGCCATGCGACTGTGCCGGGGCCGTCATAGTTTAACGTCGCAGGATTGTTTCGAGTTAAAAATAATGTCCCCTGTTCAGGACTGTTGGGGAATTCTTCCGTATGCCATCTGCGAAAAATTTTGTTTTCATCCGGAACAGCAATGTATACTGCATCGACGTTCGGTGGAACAAATGTTTCTTCATAAAGATCTTCAAACCAGGGTTTTAAAGGAATATCCTCGGGTATGAAACGCACTAATTCTGCCGGATATGTTATAGAATAATCTGAATTATAGGCTTGTTTCCCTAAGTAATAATAATCAGAATCTGATTTTACGATAGCGTAGGTTGTAGAAGAGTCCGGTGTCACAATAACGGTTCTTTCCCTCTGTTCTAAACCATCACTCCAGCCTCTGAAAAGATAAAAGAGAGTTGGTGTTCTGGGATACGTAGCATAGTGTCCCGCCCAAATTGCTTTAACATGATGTTTCGACCCGACTTGCCAATCGAAAACTAATTCTTTTTCTGTATACATCACACCATCGATTTGAAATGTGTAGGGGCTGAATTCGCAATCACCGTTTTCGCATTCACCAGGAGTGCCGCCTTCACTTATTGGCGCAATAAACTTGACCTCGACAGTTTCCTGCGCATTTACTTCTACCTGTAAAAAATGCATATTTAAAAGAATCAGCCCTATAAAATAGATATGGAACCCTGTTCGTTTCATTGTTCTCTCCTGAGTTGATACGACGAATTCAGCTTCCATCTGAAATAATGGAAGCTGAGTTTCCAGCCGAACGTTTGACGTGCTTTGATGGGGCGTCATACATAAATTTTTTATTTCACGAGCAGCATTTTTAAACTTTGTGAATATTCGTTGGCCTGTAAATGGAAAATATAGGTCCCGCTGCTCACCGATTTCCCATTTAAACCTCGACCATTCCATCGTACCGAAAAACGGCCACCGGTCGGATGATCGCGCTCAAATTGCTGCACCAACTGACCTTGTAGTGAGTAAATTCGCAGCGTAACTTTGCTGGCGTGCGGAAGATCGTATTGAATTGAAGTTTGCGGATTGAATGGATTGGGGAAATTTTGTAAAAGGGCAAATTCTACCGGAACAGTCGTGTCTTCGGAGTTTATAGCAGTTGTGTTTGAAACAACCACTTCACCAGCTTCTGCTGATATTTCTTCACCGGAAATCTCTTCGTAGTTGCTGGTTGTCAGATAAGTGTGGGCCGGCACCGTATCGATTGACAATGGCCCTGACTGTGCGGGATCACCAATAATCTGCATACGGATAACGAAAATCTCTTGATCCTGGCCGCTTACAACTGTGCTGGCGCTTGACAATTGCAGGATTGTATTTTTATTGGCATCTGTATTTTGTGGTGCAAAAGGCAGGGCTGAATTGGAAATAAGGCTCATTCCTGCTGTATGGGAGCCTGTGGTTGCATCGATAAACTGGACAATATTCGAATCGTAATCAACGGTGATTTGTATAAAACTGACGCTCTTATCGGTATGCAGTATTATTGGAATTTCAACCGTATCTCCCTGCACGGCTTCAATGGATGGGAGAATAAAATTTGCGGCTATTGTGAGAATGTGTTCATACGATGATTTTGAAAAAGCCGCCGAGCTTTGCCCGGGATTCCAGTCGAGGTTGACATCGCCAAGTTTGTAAGTCGTATAATTTATAGTGCTATCTGCACGTATTTCAAATTCTACAACAGGCTCAATAAAAACCCATTCTCCGGTGTGGGCCGTACCTGTGCTGGAAAAAATCAAATAATGCAAAAGTGCAAGCGCATCGGCTCCGCTTGTTTTGCCATCAAGATTGACATCCGCAGCCAGGACTTCATTTGCAGAGAGTTCCTCGAGAAAAGCGATGGTGCGCAAGATTTTCAATGCATCGACGCCATTAATTCCAATGCGATCATCAGCTTTTGATGGGGTGATTTTAACATCTCCTTCTCGAATTGCAGCTAAATTGAAAATTCCATCCTGGTCACTGTTTGTTTCTGTGGTATCTTCTACCGAAATAAGTTCAATGGTAGCGTAGGATACAGCTTGCTGGCTGCTGAGATAATGCACGGTTCCGTTTATATCATAGCGAAAAGGCAGAACTGTAAATTCGCCAGCAACAAAATCAAGCGCAATGCCGCTTAATTCAACGTTATCTGAGGTGACGAGATAGGAATGATTGGCACCAGGATCAAACGCCAAAACGGTACTGGAATCGGCATCACCAACGGCAATCAATTTAAGAACGGCAATTTCCTGGTCGTCTCCGGTGAAAGATGCGGTCGATGATAGTTGCAGCAAAACGTTATTTGTTGTATTTGAATTTACAGGAGGGAAAGGCAGTGTTGGATTAACTTGTAAAGTGAAATTGGTTGTCGCACTGCCTTTTTCGACAGCAAGAAATTCGAGTATGCTGTCGTCATAGTCGATGACTGCTTGCGCAAAACTGATTGCAGACTGACTGGAAAGTAATACTGGAATTTCGATGGTATCACCTTTAACAGCGGCAAAATTTAGAATTTTATAAGTCGGATTGGAGGCATAAACGGAAACAGAGATCAACAAGAGTGCGGGAATGAGCATCAGACGGGTTTTCATGCTTATTTCCTCAGGGTTTATAAAGCGTGATACAGAAGTATGATGTTCGTCCTGGTTCAGTTTTTCGAGGTTCGGCTATTGAAAATTGCGTGGGTGAAAAAAAATATCAGGGCTTACATTCCAGAAGATGTATGTTCGGATAATTATCCACCCTGCAATGCGTCCTGATTTTCAACCTCCCCATATTTAAATGATGTGACATTCATTCACTTTGCGCCCATTCAATAAAACAATATCGAAAAATTATGGTACCGGGATCGAACTCTTTATTCTGAGGTGAGAATAAAGTAATTTTTTTGAATTACCGCAGTATGTATAATTGTTATGTAAGTTAAACTTTCCAGAAAATACATGCAAGATGATTTTTATTTAAAAACCGTATTGAAGGAACCGGTTTTTGTCTGAAACGGCCAATAAGTGGCTTTCTTTATTTCAGCAAAATCATACGTTTAACCAACTTGAAGTCACCCGCTTTTAGTTCATACAAATACAGTCCGCTCGGGAGAATTCGTCCGGATTTATCACGGCCGTCCCAGCGAACATTATACACTCCAGCATCTTGCCGTTCATCGACCAATACTCTAACCAACTGGCCCTGCACGTTATATATTTTTAGTGAGGTCTGAACATTTTTATCAACAGGAATGGCATATTCGATGTGGGTTTGCGGATTGAATGGATTGGGATAATTCTGCTGTAAACTGAATTTTGTTGGTAGTAAATTTTCTGATTCCATTATTCCTGATGGATTAAGCACATTGATCAGACCTGCTGAAGCAATAATCGAATCTGCTGTTATTTCTTCATAATTTTGTGTCACCAAAACAGTGTGTGATTGGGTTAAGTCGAATCCTATTTGGCTCGATTGCTCAGCAGAACCGGTTATGGCGAGCCGCAGGATTGCTATTTCCTGATTTTCCCCTGTTATTGCCGTGGTGGCACTGGAGAGTTGCAATATAATGTTTTTATTAAACGCCGGATTATGTGGCGCAAAGGGTAACATTGTGTTAGTGATCATACTCATGTTTTGTGCATTTTCACCAGGCTGAGCTTCAATAAATTGAACGATGGTTGAATCGAATTCCAGAGCTATCTGCAAAAAACTGAGAGCCCTGCCAGAAGACAATACTAATGGAATCTCCAGCGTATCTCCCGGGAAAGCATCGGTGGCAGGCAAAGTTATGCTTGTGACGCTTTGTATTCGAGGGATGTTGGTTTTACTCGCCGGCGCTGAATTTATGGCAGGTGTCCAGTTCAAATTTACATCGCCAACAGTATAGCCATTAAAAGCCACCGTATTTCCCTCGCCAAGAATCAGTGATTGCGGGGAGTCAAAAATCCATGCACCGGTTTCGGCAGTACCTTGTTGAAAAAAAGCAAGAAATTTTAATAAAGGCAATGTATCAGAACCAGAAACAGTTCCGTTTTGATCTGTATCTGCAGCACGCATTTGGTTTGCAGTGAGCGTTTCGAGAAAAGCGAGGTGATTGAGTAAAAGTAAGGCATCATTGCCGGAAAGAGCGCGGCGGTTGTCGCCATTTTTTGTGGCATGTACTTCAATGGGGCCTTGAATAATCTGATTAAAAATAAAAGAGCCCGTTTCATCTGTTTCACTATTGGCAGTACCTAAAAAATCATGTGCTGTCACAGATGCTGCAGATATTGGTGCTCCGGAAATTGTTGACTCTTTACCAAAATAGACTGCGCTGCCCTGCAGAATTCCATATTCTTTGATTATGCTAATAGCCCCATTTTGAAATGCTATCTGCTCTGGCTCTAATTCAATAGTAGTGCTGCTGGTGAAACTGGTTTTCCCATTTGTCATGTCGAAAAGTAGCGGTGCCGCTCCATTCACCAGTCCGATTGCAAAGAACTTCAGTACAGCCACTTGCTGGTCTATACCTGTGATAACCCCGGCATCAGAAAGCTGAATCAGGATGTTGTCATTGACGTCATATCCGGATGGTGAAAATGGTAAATTTGTATTGGTGAGCAAAGAAAATCCTGCGGCATCGGTGCCGTTTTCAGCTGTGATAAATTTCAGTACTGTCGAGTCGTATTCCACGACCATTTGTGCGAAACTGATGTCCATCTCAGTAGAGAGTATAATGGGTATCGTTACCGTATCTGCTATGGCACCTTCAAGGCGAGGAAGGGTGGTAGTAATCAAAGCCTCGCCATCGGAGCATCCTTCAATGTAGATATTATCAAAGGAAGCGGCATCGTTGTACGAACCGAATCCCACGGCGCCTGTCGGCAATCCTGGTTCTGTAAACGAGCCAACAACTTCTCCGTCAAGATAAAATGTATAGAGGTCGCCTTGGCATGACATGCTAATCTTGTGGAACTGATTATCGGAAATATCTACATTTAATCCGGTAACGATTCGGCGATCTGAATTGCTCATAACCTGGTACACCTGGCTTTGCAGTATTTCACCATTATAGTGGGCATAATAATAATTCTCAGCATTTTCGTAGCTGAAAATGATCGCGAAATCAGGAAAACTATTAATGTTCAAATCTTCATCTGTCCGGGCTGATAAACTGAATTCAAAGTCGGAATAAGACCGGTTTAAATTAACGACATATTCGCCTAGACCACCGCCCGCAGTATTGAGAAATTGCGTTGTATTTATAGAATAAACATGGTTTCTATTTTCGGCGACAATATCCCAACGGGCAGGGGTCAACCCGACCCAATTACTGTCTGTTCCGGCTTCAAATGAGTCACTGAAATTGCACGGCGTGTTGTTATCAGGTAGCACAATGAATTGCGCTAGAAACGTTTCTTCTTTTATTTCGTTTGCTCCGGTGACGAGTTCGAAGGTTCGATTGCCGGTTAAATAAATTTGACCAGCCTGACTCACTTCAATTTCCGCAACTTTTTCCGTCTCATTGCTTCCCGGAGACCGGTGAGAAATTGCCCAGATATTTCCCAGAAAAGTATCGTATTTGAGTACAAAAATATCAGCATTATCAGTGCTGGTGAGCGTGGTGCCGTCAACAGTAAATTGATTGGCAAATTCCCCGGTTATATATAAATTGCCATCGCTGTCAAACGCATAGTCTTTCGCGGTCTCATCCCCGCTGTCACCCTCATGAATGAGCCAGAGCAGGTCGCCTTGCACGCTGTATTTGGCGAAATAAAAATCGATGCCACCACGGCTTGTGAGCTCGCGGTCACCAACATGAATCGTCTCACTGAAATTTTTGAGCTCGTAACGGCAGTTGAGATTATTTGAATCTATAGCATGTTTACCCGGCAGGTCTTCTTCGACATGTGCGATGCTAGTGCCGTCTGTATCAAAAGTGGACCAGTGGTAGGATTCGGGGATAGTTATTTGTGTTTTCAATGAATCGTTAATTCTATAAACAAATTTATCGAAATGATAATCGATATTTACTGTGCCAGATTGAGAAACGCTGAAACTTTTAAGAAATTCGTTAGGCCAATAAGATAAATGATAGTATTCAACATCCTGATAATCCGGTTTTATGTGCTTTATCCACAGCAACTGACCTGACGGTGAAAACTTTGCAATGAAAATATCCCATCCCCAGCCATCGTTCAGAGTCTGACCTGCTAGTGTGAAGTCAAACGTTAATGGGGTACTATCTCCAATTCGCCCCGCAACGTAGATATTTTCATTTATATCGATGTCGGCTGCAAGAATTCTATTAAGATAGCTCGACCAAGTTGTGGTTGTACTCGCAGTGTGTTGCCAGACAACCCGGCCAGTACTGTCAACTCTGGCGAGTGAGATTTCTTGTTCGACATTCCACGGATCTCGAAGTGCAGAAATTGCTATGTCCCCGTTTCCATAAAGACCTCTAACCTCCTGGATTTTTATTGTGCCTGGCAATTCCCAATTTGAAAAAGGGAGCACTTGAGCAGCATTATCGAAGCGTTTTAATTGGCTGCCCCAGGTAAAAGATACTGAGTATTGGTCGGTGAGATAACTTGTTTCATCAGCACGAACCATCAAGCCATAAGTATATCTGTTTTCATCATCAGTATCACTCAATGTAAGCTCTTCGACAGGCACATCCCAATTGAGTTGTTGTACGTGTTGCGCAGTAAGGGATGACATAAAAAGCAAAGCAAAACCAAAACATAAGCGCGTCAGAAATTTCATCAGGTCCACCTTTCACGGCAATTCATTACAATGCAGTTGGCCAGTTTATATTTTTCCAGATAATTGAATCTTAACTTTTGTGGAAATAATTCATTTCCCGGTTGCCGGATCAATTTGGATTGTAAGCTGGATGGAGACACCTGCAACTATTTAATGACAGTCAGATGAACGCATTGGAATATTTTCGTGGAAAAATATCTGCACAATTTAAGCTCAGGAAAATTGGGCAACATTCTATATTTAAATCAAGAAATGGAAATCACGGGATCTGAACCGAGGTGTGTTGCATTGCTTCCAGTTCAGTAATAATTCTATTTATTGAGGTATCATTTTCTCAAAATTAGTTGCGAAACACAACAACCTTGTTTTAGTTTAAAACTAAGAATATTATAAATTTTTGCAAGTTTAATCCATATTTTCGAACTCATAATTGAGACAAAATTATCGTGCGAATCTGCGCAGTGGCAAATGCTAAATTGGGCCACTAAATATTTGTGCTTTGCCTGAGCTAAGCTACAAAACAACTTGCATAACAAAAATGTTATTATTATTTTCATTCGAATTAAAAAAAATGATATTTTGTTAAATTTAAAACCGTAAACTCTCTTATGCGTTTTCTGCGTACAACAACTTCACTTTTTCTCAGTCTCTATTTTACGGGATTTTTGAACGTAGCATTGGAGTACAGTGTTTTTCACCACAAAACGGTGGTGGAGTATTTCTGCTGTTGCGGTGATGACGGGCAATCGACCTGTGAATGCAGCACCGATTGCTGTTTTCATCCGGAAGATGCGCAAAAAGTGAAGAGAAATATCCTGCACGGCGAACGGTATACAACATGCGGCGGGCTGGATAAATTTACGGTAAACCTTGATTTTTATAAATTTGTATTCCCCATCCCAGATCAATTTCCATTGCACCATAAAAATAAAATCTATGTTTTAATAGATACTTCTCCAGTGATATCTGATTTCCATTCCCTACCGGAAGAACCTCCCCAAATTAAACTCCATATTTAAAATCTCGCCCAAACCAAAGATTGGCGTCATGACAAATCAATTTAAGTTGAATTCAGTTTAAAGAAGCTGCAATTTCGGTATTGGTGCGTCCAGTTTTTTTAATATCCGTGCGTCAAATTGCAAAATTTTGCGCTAAAATATAATTATCATTCAGGATCGGAACGCAGAATAACTAGGCTTAATTTGTGGTATTTGAGCGAATAGTTTGTGAATAATTATCCTGAAGCAATCAAACGGAGAAGTGATGAAATTTAAGTACATAACAATATTATGCTTTTTATTATGCAACACTTTGCTTGCGCAGCAAGCTTCAATTCAAGGTATGATTACTGATAAGAAAACAGGCAAAGCTCTGCAGGGAGTTGAAATATCGCTTCCCTCGATTCAAAAAGGCAGTGTGAGCGACGTTAATGGGCAATTTCTCATATCAAATATTCCTGCGGGAAAATATTTGATTCAATCTTCTCACATCGGTTTTAAAAATATTCAAAAAAATATAACACTTGCTGAGAATCAGGTTTTGGATTTGTCATTTGCAATGCAAGAATCCATTTTAAAATCTGTGGAAGAGATTATTGTAGAGGCAGATCGGGCCGACAATGGTTTAGGATTTGAAGTAAGTTCGGCGATGCTCAAAGCAAACACGCCGGACGATATCGGGGATTTTTTTCGCGAGATTCCCAATACCAGCGCCATTAAAAAAGGGGCATTTTGTGCTGATCCGGTGATTCGGGGAACCACGGGTGAGCAGTTGAATTTGCAAGTTGATAACGGCATTAAAATTGTCGGCGGCTGCCCCAACCGAATGGACCCGGCTACGGCGCACATGCAATCAGAAGATTTGCAAAAAATTGAAGTCATAACCGGACCGTATTCTGTTCGCTTTGGCCCGAACATGTCGGGACTGGTAAATATGGTTATGCAAAAGCCGGAAAATTATAGCCAATTTGAAATTCATTCGTCGTTTGAAGGCGGTTACGAAACAATTTCTGAGGGTTCCAAATCGCGTTTCACAGTAAACGGCGGCAACAATCAACTCAATTTTTATCTCAACGCCGGTATTAAAAATTTTAAAGATTATGAAGATGCAAAAGGAAATGTTATCCCGGCAAATTATGAAGCCCAGGATTACTCCTTTAAAACCGGGTATAATTTTCTCAGCAACCACCGTTTGCAATTCTCAGCGCGGGAATCAAGACACAAGGATGTGTCTTATCCCGCGTTGCCCATGGATGCTGAAAATACCGACACCCATATTTACGCATTGGATTATTTGATGCAAGGGCATTCTGAACGGCTATCCACTATTCAGGCTAAAATTTACATGGCCAATGTTGAACATCTGATGGGTAATCTGCAACGCACGGACAGGACGATGGATGGAATAAGCGATACCGAGACGAAAAATTTCGGCGCTCGTTTCGAAATGCAACTGACACTGCCGGCTTTGGATCAATTATATATTGGTTCTGAGTTTTACAGCCTCAATATGGACGGCTTGCGAACCCGCAGTGGTATTGTCGGCACGATGATGGAAGGCATAAAATTTGAAGAAAAAATTTGGCCGGATGCCCAGCAGACACATCTGGGTGTATTTAGTGAAGCTAAAAAATCGTTCTCTTACGATTTCCTGTTTTCCGCTGGGCTGCGGTTTGATGCAGACAGTTATCAGGGCGACGATTTTGACGATATTTTTCTGTCCTTCTACCCGGGTGTAAATACATCCGTGGATTTTGACAATGTCAGTTTTCACGGCGGCGTCGAATATCTTTTAAAACAAGGGCAGGCCATCAGTTTGAAGGCAGGGCAGGGTGTGCGTTCACCGGCCATAAAAGAATTGTACATCAATCGATTTAATACCGGAAACGATGGTTTTGAATATTTGGGAAATCCGCTGTTGGAGCCTGAACAAAACCGGCAGCTGGATTTGACTTATTCAGCGCAGGGGGATAAATATCGCCTGGCTGCAACCGTATTTTACAGCAAGATGGAGAACTATATTTCCGCTGAATTTGCGCCTGATATTCCTGTCGTCATGAAAACCGTTCCGGGTGTAAAACAAATTATCAATATTGATGAAGCTGAGCGCAAGGGAGGTGAATTTAAGCTGGATTATAATTTAACTCCTGCTTTGTCGATCAGCAATATTTTTGCCTATACGCATGGTCAAAATATCACTACGGACGAACCGCTGATGGAGATTCCACCATTTGAATACAAACTCAGTGCCAATTATAATTTTGGCAGCAAAAATTTCATTCGCATAAATGGACGAATTGTCGCAGAGCAGACGCGAATTTCGGATTCATTTAAAGAGACGGAAACACCCGGTTTTAACGTCTGGGATGTCTCGACTGGCTACGAAATTTATAATAATTTTTCATTAATCGCGGGTGTGGAGAATGTTTTTGATACCTGGTATCGCGAACACCTCAACCGTCGATTGAAATACACCGGCATGGCCGGACAGTATTTTTACGAACCCGGACGGAACGTGTATTTGTATTTAAAATACGAATTTTAGTTGTGTAGGTCCCTTGCAGATGATTTATTCTTCCGCAAGGGAATTTTTACAGCGAGGCTGAATCATTTCGCGAGAAAATTGATTTTAAAAGAAAAGACTCGAAGTTAGGCTCTTCGAATGGCATCCCGGGCCGGTGGCAACATTGTGCTTGGGATGCTTTTTTTTATTCGAACCGTGCTTCGGTGAAAAGTAAATTGATTTTATTTAAAAGGATTTTTCTCCTGCTTTGAATCTGCTGATAAAATTTTATACTTCCCATTTTTCCAGTTTTCCAAATCGGAGCAGTACCATTTTGAGAAACGCCTGTCCGATGGCCCACCAGCGAGATTGCTATGAATTTCATCGCTGGCCAAATCTGTCGCTATGCGCAGGGATGGCAGAAATGAAGTCTGGCGGTTTGCGCTGCGATACAATTGCCCCTGGCTGATCGTCGCCCGGTTGCCGATTGCAGCTACCGGGCCACGGTCAAAGCCGAGAAATTTCGGCAGTTTACCACCGAAAAGCATGTTTAGCATGGTGAATTCCTGTACTTCTCCCCAGGTTTTAGGCTGCGTTTGCAGGGCTTTTTCTGCAACTGCAGTATAAATTTCATCCCGGCTGCGGTCGCCAAACCACACTGATCTTTCGGCTAAGAGAATGCGGTCAAAATTCTCATAAAAATCGTTGAACATGCCTGTTTCATCTTGCAGGTAATCGATGATATCTGTGCCGAATCCGCGCTCACCAAAAATTTCCCGGTACAATGCTTTGTAAAATTCTTCAAAGAGGAAAGCCCCTTTTGAATTTAACTCGTACTTTAAATCCCAGTCACGCAAAATTTTTCCCTGGGCCGTGTCCGGCAATAGCGGACGCAAAATATCCATAAAATACTGCGCCTGCAGCGAAAAAACATCGTAATGCATCGCACACATTTCCTCGACAGTTGCCGCAGTTTTCGATTCCAAAAGCGCCGTAATCCGGTCAAATCGATACGGCCCCATGGGCATGTTTATCGGCCGTGCTGAACTTAACTCGTTGAAGTTGTTGTTGGCCGTTACCAGAAAACCATTTTCAGGATTCATTGAACGTGGCATTTCTTCCACTTTGTAAAATCCCTGCCAGTCATTTTCCGCTTTCCAGCCTGGTAAGGGCACAAAACCACTGCTACCCTCGCGCCGTTTCGGTACCAATCCGGACATTTGAAAGCCGATATCTCCATTTTGATCGGCAAAAAGGAAACTCCAGCCCGTTTCAATTTCCCCAAAAGCTTTCATTCCTTCCTCTACAGTGCGGGTGTCCCAAATTTTTAAAAATGAGCTGAGGGTTTGCCCACCGGAATCGGCTGCCGCCCACCGGCTTGCCAATAAGTAGGATTCTTCGGCTGGATCGCCGTCGAGAATACCGTGTTCATTTTCGTAAAAGATGGCCTCGACCGGCTCTTTTTTCTTTCTTTTTATAATCTCTTTTCTAGCAGTAAACGCAAGCCATTGATCCTTTTCTTCGCGAAAATATTTGCCATCCTTGCAGTGTTCAACCCACGAATCGACAGCATCGATGAAAGAATATGTTACAGCCCAGGCGATGTCTGGCGTGCGGCCGCTTAAAATACCCGGCACACCCGGCATGGTTCCACCCATCATGTAGCGTCCTTCTGAGCTCAGCACAAGTTCGCACCAGACGTTTGGCAATCGGTTGGTTTCAAGGTGAGGATCATTGGAAATAACGGGTTTTCCAGACCTGGTTTTTTTACCGGCAAGAACCCAATTGTTTGAAGCCATCATTCTGGGAATGGCGATATTCCATAATTTTTCCGGAGGGACTATGCGTTCTTCCAGTTTGACTTTTTTAAGCAATGCGATGTCAAGGCCGCCAAGGATTCCGGGGAAAAGTTCGTGCAATTTGTCATCCGGTACCCCGGCTTGCACCATCTCTATAAAAAAACGCTCCATCTCGGCCTGCGACTGCACCAGCGTCAGATAACCAATCATCCGGGAAATGAGCATGCTGTCTTCGCCGCACCATTTTTCCGGACTATAGCCCAGAAGTTTGAATTCCCAGGGCACGCGCTTGGCGAAACCGGCATTGATGCCATCACAATAGGCATCGAGGCAATTTCGTGCATCTTTGTCAAGCTTGGCAAGTTGTTCCTTGGTGCCACCCTTCCAGTTCATTTTGCGAAAGAATTTATCGATCAGCAGGGTGTCGTCGCTGGCATCCAGCAGTTCGCAGGCGCGACCCTTGCCTAAAATGCGCATCAGCAACAATTGTAATCCGCGGTCCATCGCGTGGACGTAGCCCTGTCCCCAAAACATATCGAATTTGTTTTCGGCTTCGATGTGTGGAACGCCGTTTTTATCCCGCCAGATTTTTACGCCTGCTTTCATCGCTTCTCCCGTGTCATAAATTACAATTTGACATTTTATAATTAACCATAATCAAAGCCAAAGCGAAACGCAAGCGGAACCAGACGAAGATATCTGTCACAGGCAAATAAATTTTGTGCAGCAGAACATCATTTATTCTTTTTATTTAAATGAAATTGTGTAGACCTCTGCACTTATGAAATTTTTCTCTGGCTGCTTTTGTTGTATGATAATCAAACGAAGCACTTGCAAATAATGCGAAAAATTTGTAGAATTGCAGCCATATGAAATGAAGAAAAATAATCTTTAATATAAAAATGGAGTCAACAATGCTCGAAATTACCAATATTGCAGCCCAGGAAATCAATAAAATCATGGGTCAGGAAAATGATGAAACATTAAAATTGCGCGTTGGGGTGCAGGGCGGCGGCTGTTCAGGATTAACGTTCTTTTTGAACCTGGATAAGGATTTGGGCCCCCTGGATAAAGACATCAGTATAAATGATATTCCCGTCCGTGTGGACGCCAAAAGCATTCACTATCTCGAAGGCGCAAAAATTGACTATATCGATGGGCCACAGGGAACGGGTTTTGTTTTTGACAACCCCAATGTACAGCGTTCCTGTGCTTGTGGTTCTTCAAACTAAGCTATAATTATCCCCCTAAAAGCCCCGTATATTCGGGGCTTTTTTGTTTATAATTGTGTTGATTGCCTGGAAAAAAACCGCCTGACACTTTCAATAAAGTCATTTTTTTTGCTGCCGTAGTGGATGAACTCGCCTCGTAATAAAAGTAAAGTCCCGCGCTAATTTTTTCATCTTCTTGCATGTGAATCGGGCTGATTTACTCGGCTTCGCTTAAATCTTTGGTATGCGAATTAAGACACATAACGTTGCTTGAGTCGGTTGTTTGAGTTTGCAAATCATGAATCAGGCATGGCTGCAGAATTCCACTCCGGAACATTTTTTCCAAGCCTTGCCAGACTACTGACGGAAGTATTTTTATAATTAACGTGAGTTCGATGTAAGCTTTAACATTCTTTACCAGGCATATTTTTAATAGAGCGAAGGCGTCTCGCCGAGCGTTTCGTGTGTTATCCTCGGCGGGACGCCTTCGGACTATATCCTATAATTAATTCGTTTTGTCCCAATTCTTCTAATGTCGAACTCACGTTAATTAATATCCCGTTTTGGATTTGCAAAACCTGGTTCTGAAAATGGGGATAAAAAACATATATACTTTTTTGTACAAATTAATCTTGACTTTTTTGTACATATCACCTATCTTCCTGCCGATTAAATAGAGAATTATAGAAAAATCAATAAACAGAAGCTGGATTTAACCATGCCAAAACAACCTGTAAAGAATGACTATGATGATAAATTTGGTTCCGATGAACAGCAGGAAACCATTGAAAAATTAACCAAAAGCGAATACAAGTGGGGATTCACCACAGATATCGATACAGACCTGGCGCCGAAAGGGTTGAATGAAAATATCGTGCGTTACATATCCGCACAAAAAGAAGAGCCGGAATGGCTGCTCGAGTGGCGGCTGAAGGCGTTTCGTCAATGGAAAAAGATGGTCGAACCGAAATGGCCCAACGTCAGTTACCCGGAGATCGATTTTCAGGATGCCTATTATTATGCAGCCCCGAAGCCGCAGAAACAGCTCGAAAGCCTCGACGAAGTTGATCCAAAATTGCGGGAAACATTCGACAAGCTCGGCATATCAATTATGGAACAAAAGAGGCTGAGTGGTGTGGCTGTCGACGCGGTGATGGACAGTGTTTCGGTGGCAACAACTTTTCAAAAAGAGCTTTCGAAGCAGGGAATCATTTTCGGATCTTTTTCTGATGCGGTAAAAAATCATCCCGAGCTGGTAAAAAAATACCTCGGCTCCGTTGTGCCGTATACAGATAATTTCTATGCTGCCTTGAATTCGGCTGTTTTCAGTGACGGATCATTTTGCTATATCCCCAAAGGTGTGCGCTGCCCGATGGAGCTTTCAACCTATTTTCGTATCAACGCTGCCAATACGGGGCAGTTTGAGCGCACACTCATTGTCGCAGAGGAAGGCTCGCATGTGAGTTATCTTGAAGGGTGCACCGCCCCCATGCGTGATGAAAATCAATTGCACGCAGCCGTGGTTGAAATTTATGTCCATAAAAAAGCTGAAGTCAAATATTCGACAGTGCAGAACTGGTACCCGGGTGACGAAAATGGTGTTGGCGGAATTTTTAATTTTGTGACCAAACGTGCAATTACACACGATGATGCCAAAGTAAGTTGGACACAAGTCGAAACGGGTTCCGCAATTACCTGGAAATACCCCAGTGTGATTCTCAAAGGCGATAACAGTATCGGTGAATTTTATTCGGTCGCTTTAACGAATAATTATCAGCAAGCGGATACCGGAACGAAAATGATACATCTGGGAAAAAATACCCGCAGCACTATCATTTCAAAAGGTATCTCTGCCGGAAAAAGTCAAAATTCCTATCGCGGGCTCGTCCGTGTTGGTAAAAATGCTGAAGATGCGCGCAATTTTTCGCAATGCGATTCCTTGCTCATCGGTGATAAATGCGGGGCCCACACTTTTCCATATCTCGAAATAAAGAATTCCACAGCTCAGGTTGAACACGAAGCAACAACCTCAAAAATCGGCGATGACCAGATTTTTTATCTGCTGCAGCGCGGGATCAGCCAGGAAGATGCCATCAATATGATAGTCAACGGCTATTGCAAAGAAGTTTTCCGTGAATTACCGATGGAATTTGCTGTGGAGGCGCAAAAACTTTTGGCGGTGAGTTTGGAAGGCAGTGTTGGGTAATAACGTTAGAAAGTTGAAAAGTTAAAAGGTTAGAAAGTTTTATACGTATCACATATAATGTATTAAAAATAAGAGATAATAATATGATATCAATTAAAGACTTACACGCATCCGTCGATGGGACGGAAATTCTTAAAGGAATCGATTTGGAAGTGAAACCGGGCGAGGTTCATGCGGTCATGGGGCCGAACGGTTCCGGGAAAAGCACCTTGGCAAATGTGCTGGCAGGTCGTGATGAATACAAAGTGACCGGTGGATCGGTGAGCTACAATGATAAAGACCTGCTCGAAATGGCGCCGGAAGACCGGGCGCGTGAAGGGCTCTTTCTTGCTTTTCAGTATCCGGTGGAGATTCCCGGAGTGAGTAATGCCAATTTTCTCAAAGCAGCAGTGAATGCCATTCGTCAGCACAACGGCGAAGATGCGCTGGACGCGATGGATTTTTTGACAATGGTAAAAGAACGCCTGCAACTTGTGGAAATGGATCAGAAGTTATTGCATCGTTCGGTTAATGAAGGCTTTTCTGGTGGTGAGAAAAAACGCAACGAAATATTTCAGATGGCCGTGCTCGAACCGACGCTGGGTATTCTCGATGAGACGGATTCCGGTCTCGATATCGATGCCTTAAAAATTGTAGCCAACGGTGTCAATAAATTACGCAGCCCCGAACGTTCATTCATTATTGTAACCCATTATCAACGTCTGCTGGATTACATCGTTCCGGATTTTGTTCATGTGCTCGCCAACGGGCGGATTGTAAAATCCGGTGGCAAGGAATTAGCGCTTTACCTCGAGAAAAATGGCTACGATAACCTGATGAATGGCAATGGCAAGGCGTAAATATGAAAAATGATAAGAATAAAAACCGCGAAGTGTGTGATTCATATATCCGTGATTTTCAAGGATTTGAAGCCCAACTTAATGGGCAATCGTCAACGCCGTTTCACAAAGAGCGCGTAAAAGCTATTTCCACTTTTGCTGAACTGGGTTTTCCGACGACACGGCAAGAAAAATGGAAATACACCAATATTGCCTCTCTAATTAAAGAAAAGTTCGAATTGGCGTCTAAAAAACAGATAAATGCCAGAGACCTTGGCCCATATCTTTTTCGTGGCCTGGAAGAAAACCGGCTCGTGTTTGTTAATGGCTTTTTCTCAACGGAACTGTCTACCTTTTCAGTTCCTGCGGGTGTCGTCATTAAAGATCTGAACGCAGCGCATGATTCCCACAGTGAGTTAATTGAAAAGCATCTTGCGAAACATCTGAAAATTGCGGAACAGCCCTTTGCCGCATTGAATACGGCTTTTGCTCAGAATGGCGCTTTTATCTATGTTCCACGAAATGTTGTGGTCGAGAAGCCGCTGCATATTCTCTATATCTCGGATCCGGATGGCAAACCATTTCATAATCACCCACGCAATTTGATTATCCTTGAACAGAGCAGCCAGATGAGCCTGATTGAAAGCCATCACGGTGCCAAGGATGATGTTTATTTCAATAATTTTGTTACCGAAGTAGTTGTCGAACGCAATGCCAGTTTGGATCATATTAAAATTCAAGATGAAAGCAAAGGCGCTTATCATTTTTCGGCGACGCAAGCCAAAGTGGCTCGTGATGCACGGTTTAAATCAACAGGTGTTGATCTTGGCGGTTCGATTTCGCGTAACGATATAAATATTGAATTTACCGGCGAAAATGCGGAAGCACGCCTGCTGGGATTTTATTATGCAACAGGCACACAATTGATGGATAACCACACTTTTATCGATCACGCAGTGCCGCACTGCGATAGCAATGAGTTGTTCAAAGGATTTCTCGATGATAAATCGCATGGTGTATTTAACGGGGCTGTTTTGGTTCGCCCGGATGCGCAGAAAACCAATGCGTTTCAGCAAAATCAAGCAATTCTTATCAGCAAAGATGCGACTATTGACGCCAAGCCCGAGCTCGAAATTTTTGCCGATGATGTGCTTTGCAGCCACGGCGCGACAATTGGTGAAATTCAGGATGAACACTTGTTTTATCTGCGCTCCCGCGGCATAGGTGAAGAAATGGCAAAAGCGATGCTGCATATTGCATTTGCCAACGACATTTTTGAACGAATTAAAATTGAAGCTGTGCGCGAGAAACTGGAAAATGAAATAATCACCCGTTTCGGTGAAAAATCATAAAACCGGATTGCAATTATGACCAACACAACAAAAGATTTCACGGCAGACACCAGGGCAAGTCATTTCGATGTTGAAAAAATTCGTAAAGATTTTCCCATCTTGCAGCAAGAAGTGCATGGAAAGCCACTCATTTATTTGGATAATGCCGCGACCAGCCAGACACCGACGGTTGTCGTTGACGCATTGCGAAAATATTATTTTGAGTACAATTCAAACGTACACCGTGGTGTTCACAGACTAAGCCAAATTGCCACGGATGCCTATGAAGGTACGCGAAAAAAAATACAGCACTTTCTGAATGCCAAGTCGAATGAGGAAATTATATTTACCAAGGGCACGACCGATGGAATCAATCTGATCGCGGCGTCTTTTGGTCGTGGTCTCATTAAACAAGGTGATGAAATCGTTATTTCTGCGATGGAACATCATTCCAATATCGTTCCGTGGCAAATGATGTGTGAAGAGCGTGGCGCCAAACTACGGATTATTCCCATCAATGATAATGGTGAAATAATTTTCGAAGCCTACGAAGGATTGCTCAATGAGCGTACTAAATTAGTCAGCATTGTACACACATCCAACTCGCTCGGAACGGTAAACCCCCTGCGTGAAATAATCGATCTGGCACACAGCAAAGGCGTGCCTGTTTTGGTGGATGGCGCCCAGGCGGTCCCGCACACGCACGTTGATGTGCAAGCGCTGGATTGTGATTTTTTCGTTTTTTCGAGCCATAAAGTGTTCGGGCCCACCGGGATTGGTGTGCTTTACGGGAAAAAAGAATGGCTGCAAAAGTTGCCACCCTACCAGGGCGGCGGCGACATGATTTTAAATGTAACTTTTGAAAGCACAAAATTTAACGACCTGCCCTACAAGTTTGAGGCAGGAACCCCCAATATTGCCGATGTGATCGGGCTTGGCGTGGCGATTGATTACATTCAAAAAGTAGGATATTCTGCAATTTCAGCCTACGAAAATGAACTAATTCGGTATGCCGTGCAACGGTTGAGCGAAATTGAGGGATTGCGTTTCATCGGTCAGGCCAAAAAACGGGCCGGCGCCGTTTCTTTTGTGCTCGAAAATGTGCATCCACACGATATCGGCACCATACTCGACCGCGAAGGGGTTGCTGTGCGAACTGGCCATCATTGCACCCAGCCCGTGATGCAGCGATTTAAAGTGCCGGCCACGACGCGGGCATCTTTTGCATTTTACAATACCAAAGAAGAAATTGACGCTTTAATTAAAGCACTTTACAAAGTAATCGAGATGTTTTCATAATGGATGAATTGCGCGATTTATATCAAGAAGTGATTCTTGACCACAACAAAAATCCGAAGAATTATTTTCAGATGGATGAACCGACCCACAGCGCTGAAGGGCACAATCCACTGTGCGGTGATCAAGTTGAGATTTTTCTTAAAGTGGAAAATGATAAAATTATCGATATCAGTTTTCAGGGACACGGCTGTGCCATTTCCAAGGCCGCCAGTTCAGTGATGACTTCAATCTTGAAAGGTAAATCTATCGCGGAAGCCAAGTATTTATTTGAAAAATACCAGCACCTCGTTACCGCAGATATCAACGAAGCAGTTAATGTGGACGAATATGGTCACCTGGCTGTTTTTGCCGGTGTCCGTGAGTTTCCGATGCGTGTAAAATGCGCCAGCCTTTCCTGGCATACTTTACTGCAAGCCCTCGAAAATAAGACAGAAATGGTGACAACTGAATGAAAACGATTGTAAATAAAGGTCTTACGATGAACGATACAGCAACTGAAACCACCAAAAAGCAGGAAGTGATAGACGCCCTGCGAACCGTTTTTGATCCCGAAATTCCGGTTAATATTTATGATCTTGGACTCGTTTATGACATCGAAATAAATGAAGATGACGAAGTTATGATCGATATGACTCTGACTTCGCCAGCCTGTCCGGTCGCCGGTACCATGCCCGGGGAGGTGGCTACACGCGTTAACATGGTCGACTGGGTAAAGTTTACCCACGTGGAACTGGTGTGGGAACCGCAATGGAATATGGAAATGATGACCGAAGCGGCTAAACTCGAACTGGGTTTTATGTGATTTCGTGAAACGAAACTGAAAATACAATCGATTAAATTTTGATAAATCTGAAAACCATTCACCATTAAATATATCAGGAAATAAAACATGGATTACTTCTCAAGCAGACCCAACTACGATCCCAACGCAGTGCAATTTATGCGCGATGAATTAACAGCCGTTGGATTTGATGAGCTATTAACCCCCGAAGACGTGGACAAAACTTTAAGTCAGAACAACGATGAAACAGTCCTCGTATTGATCAATTCAGTCTGTGGTTGTGCTGCAGGCAGTGCGCGTCCCGGTTTTTCGCAAGCGTTGCAAAACGACCTGATTCCGGACCGCATTACAACGGTATTTGCCGGTCAGGAAAAAGAAGCCGTTGCACGTGTACGCGACCAATATCTCGCTGGTCAGCCACCATCATCGCCAAGTGCGGCATTGTTCAAGAATGGTGAATTGCTATTTATGCTTCACCGGCACCAGATCGAGGGAAATCAGGCGGAGGAAATCTCAAATTACATGAAACAGGTTTTTAATAAACTTTGCACCCGCAAAGGACCTTCAGTTCCTGCTGAACAATTGACAGAAGTTTTTTACACAAAAACTTGTGGTAGCAAAATCCCGAAATACGAGGGATAAGGTAAAAATCTCAGATTCAGAATGAAGGTTCAAAGGTCTGCGAATGATCTTTGAATCGCCATCTCTGAAACTGAAGGAATACAACGAAATGAAAATTACAGCTCAAGAGGAAAATGGCCTTCGCATTCTGCTTCATCTCGCGATGAGCGAAAAATCACAAGGGGAGACCATTCCTGAAATTAGTGAAAAAGTGGGATTGACGCAGGCAAATGTAGCGAAACTTTGCCGGATTATGCGGCTCGCTGATTTTATCACCAGCACGCGCGGAAATGCCGGTGGATATTTGCTCGCCAGAGATGCTGAGCTGATTGAACTCAATAAAGTGTTATCCGTGCTTGGTGGCCGTTTATTCGATGATGATTTCTGTGAAGTTCGCTCCGGATTCAGCGACTGCTGCGATTTGGAAGCCGATTGTTCCGTGCGTTCGCTCTGGCAAATCCTGCAAAATGCTGTCGATGCAGCATTAAAAAATATGACTCTCGGAGATCTTGCTACTTCGCGACATGGCACACTCAATCGCATCACCCCGGTTCAGCAATTGGATTTTCCCTCAAAATCTTAGTTCACCCATCCGAATTAAATCTATTTTCTGCACATATTCGTTTCATATGACGATACCCAAAGTGGTGTCCGCCTGGAATCGTCAGACTATTTAATTTTGGAAAAAATCGCCTTGCCTTTCCAGTTAATCCTGTCATAAACTGATGTTTTGATTTATGAAAACAATGCTTGCAAAAGCCACAGAGACCATCGCGATTATCGATCCGGAGAAATCCTATTCCTATTTTATTTCGCAGGAATTGTTTATTGAAGGCTACGAGGTAGAAACTTTTAGCGATGCCATCGAATGCAATCGGTTCTGCGAGAAAAATGAAATTTACCTCGTTATCGTCTGCACCCCGCAGGTGAACGATGAATGCGATTTTGTTTCTAGCCTGCAAATACTCACAGAAGCAGAAAATCCCGAACATATTCTCATTTTGACAGACAGCATCAGTGAAGATGTGCTGAAATATTATCATGGTTTGGGATTGCACCATGTCATGCGCCGACAGGATGATATAAACTTATTTAAAAGAATGGTTTATAAACTCATAAATACTGTCAGAACCCCATTTAAAAAACCGGCATTTTCAAACATTATCGGTGAAGATAATTCGATCAAAGAAGTTTTTCACATGGTTGAACGCATCTCGCAAAGTGAAATGGCAACTGTTTTTATTCGTGGGGAAAGTGGCACTGGCAAAGAACTCATCGCCCGGGCGATTCACGAAAACAGCCGCAACGCCAACCAGCCTTTTGTGGAAATCAATTGCGCAGCACTGCCGGATCATCTGCTGGAATCAGAACTTTTCGGCTATGAAAAAGGGGCATTTACCGATGCCAAGCACACCAAAAAAGGTCTGCTCGAACTGGCAGATCAGGGCACGTTTTTCCTCGATGAAATTGGCGATTTGAACGTGCGTCTGCAAATCAAACTCGTCAAAGCGCTGGAAGAAAAAGTCTTTCGCCGTGTCGGTGGAACACGGGATATTAATGTGAGTATGCGCATTATGGCGGCGACTAATCGAGATGTTGAAAAAGCGGTGCAGGAAGGATTTTTTCGGGAAGACCTCTATTTTCGACTCAATGTGTTGTCCATTCACATTCCGCCTTTGCGTGAGCGCGGGCGGGATGTATTGCTTATCGCCGATCATTTTCGCAATCAATTTAACGAAGAACACAGTTGTGCAATGAGCGGTTTTTCGACGGATGCAAAAAAACTTTTGCAAAAATATCCCTGGCCGGGCAATGTGAGAGAATTAAAAAACGCCATCGAGCGCGCTGTCCTTCTGGGACAAAAAGGGAAAATCTCACCGGCACAACTTGACCTTGGTCGGAGAAATGGCAGCAATGGATTTCATCTGCAGCAAAATGAAAACGACATTGCAGTCAACATCCCGGAAGGCGGAATTTCACTCGAAGCTGTTGAACGCGCATTGCTGCAAAAAAGCCTTGAAATGGCTGCCGGCAATAAATCCAAAGCCGCCCGCCTGCTGCACCTCACCCGCGAAACCCTGCGCTACCGCCTGCGAAAATTCGGGTTGGAATAAAATCTGTAGTAACATCAAACAAAATAATTGCAGAGCATCCCAAGTGTTTCGCTTGTTTTTTAAGCGAAAAGTATCGAGGGGGCGGACACATAAATATTTCGATTTTATGTCAAACTCTGGTTAATATTATGAATTGTGCTATTTTAAAGCGGAAATGATTAAATCATATGTCCGACCCCTCGATATGCCGTGTAAAAAGCACACGGCTACTCGGGATGCTCTGATTGTGGTAGTACATTAAAACACCACGTAGCATCCCGAGTGTTTCGCTTGTTTTATAAGCGAAAAGTATCGAGGGGGCGGACACATAAATATTTCGTTTTTATGTCAAGCTTTGGCTAATATTATGAATTGCGCTATAATTTAAAGCGGAAATGATTAAATCATATGTCCGCCCCCTCGATATGCCGTGTAAAAAGCACACGGCTACTCGGGATGCTCAGATTGTTGTAGTACATTAAAACACCACGTAGCATCCCGAGTGTTTCGCTTGTTTTTTAAGCGAAAAGTATCGAGGGGGCGAACATAAAACTTCATCATTTCTTATTCCTGAAATCTGGCTTCCTGGCAAAAAAACGTAACGAATTCTCATCCCCGGCAATTAGTGCCACTTTTTTTGCCCGAGACCATTTTTTCACCTTCTGCTCCATTTGATAAGCTTCATCTTTATTGGACATTTCCTGTAGAAAAACCACTTCAACCGGCAACCGTTTTTTAGTCCACTCAGCCCCTTCCCCATTTTCATGTTGCTGAATTCTCTGGTGAATATTGGTTGTTGAACCTGTGTAATAAGAGCCGTCACGGCATTTAAGAATATAAACCCAGGCTGGTTTCATAATTTATATGTAATTTTGAGATAGTTGGATTTGAATCCAAGGTCCGCCCCCTCGATATGCCGTGTAAAAAGCACACGGCTACTCGGGATGCTCTGATTGTGGTAGTACATTAAAACACCACGTAGCATCCCGAGTGTTTCGCTTGTTTTTTGAGCGAAAAGTATCGAGGGGCAGACACAACAATATTTTGTTATTATATCAAACTTAGGCTAATAATTTGAATTGCGCTAAAATTTAAAGCGGAAATGATTAAATCATATGTCCGACCCCTCGATATGCCGTGTAAAAAGCACACGGCTACTCGGGATGCTCAGGTTGTTGTAGTACATTAAAACACCACGTAGCATCCCGAGTGTTTCGCTTGCTTTTTAAGCGAAAAGTATCGAGGGGGCGGACTTGGGATAATGTACTTTATTAGCTTAGATTTTCGAATCGTTCAGTATTTACAGTTATTTACGTCGAGAAGGAACTTCTTTTTACTTAACTTGAAATTTCAAACAATTCCTCCAAAATCATCCCCGCAATATCATGCGTTTTCCCTTCAGAAAAAGTGTGGTGCAGCCATTCCGGTTGCGGGTTGACTTCCAGGGCCCAGGCGGTGCCGGGCTTGTAGATGGTGCAGTCTTCGGCAATGACATCGAGGGCGAAAAGGCGCATGCCGGTTTCATCGGCAAATTGCTCTAACCATTGGCTGTACTGGGGATGAATTTTATCGGTAACATCGATAGCCCGGGCACCCTGGCTCATATTGGCGATGTACTTGAGCTGCACGTTCTGTCCGGAGTCAGGAATGGATTGCATGCTTAATTTTTGTTGCTGCAACAATTCCATCAGCGACGCGTCAATATCAATACGATTGGCTGGATTCTGTTTTTTAATAATTTCGCGGCGTTTTTCGATGAGTGATTCAACGGAATTTTCCCCATCGCCCACAATAAAAGCAGGCTCACGGATACAGGCGGCAGCCAGTTTACCATCAATAGCCTGCAGGCGCAGGTCAGCGCCGTCAACTTGCTCTTCCAGCAAAAAATAATCACTTTTGCCTCGCCAGTTTTGCCAGTAGTTTTCCAATTGCTGCAGGCTGGAAATATTCATCGCCACGCCTTCCCCTTCGGTGCCGGAGAGGGGTTTGCAGACATAAATTGCGCCTTCGCGCCAAAATTTTTTGATTGCAGCGAGCTCGTTTTCAAAATCCGCAAAAACAAGGCTTTGCGGGTGGGGAATGTCGAGCCGGACAAAGACTTCTTTTGTGAGCTGTTTGTTGTTGCAAAGCAGGTGATTTTGCAGGTTTAATTGTGACAGAAAATTACCATCGACGACCCATTCTTCCCGACCGTTGTGGCGCAGGATAACGGCATCTTTTTCGCCGTAATCGTCTAGACAGATGACATCAATGCAGAGGCGTTCAGCAGCTTGAATTATTTTTTGGTGTTGCAGGTTCATAGGCTCCCTTGTTCCTTTTGCACTCAACGCACTTCAATTCTCTATTACGAAACGACGAACCCACCCCTGATTGTTTAAAAGCAACGCTTCGCGTTCTTTTAATCAAACTTTCCCCCTCCCGAGATCATGCGCGTCAAGTTAAGAAAACTGAGATTGTGGATAACTCGCAGTTCGCTGTAAACATCCCTCTGGTTAGTGCTCTGGACGAGCACAAACCTGTCTCCCTTCAAAGGGAGATTTTTAAGTCCCCCTTTGAAGGGGGATTGAGGGGGATGTCCGTGATTAGCCTCAAAAAAAGCTGTTATCCACATTTTGAATTCCTTAACTTGACGCCTATGATCCCGAGATGGGAATTATCGACATGCGATAAAACTGACGACATCGCGGGAATCTTTGACGATGCTGCCGAGGGCATCGAGTACCGTCTCTATTTCTGCTTCCGTATTTTCATGCCCGAGGGAAAAACGCAGGGTGCAGTGGGCTTCTTCGTCGGACAATCCCATCTCGGTTAGAACGTATGAGGGATCCGGTGAACCGGAACGGCAGGCGGAGCCAGATGAAAAGCAAATGCCTTTTTGCCCGAGCATGAGTACGATGGATTCACCTCGAAATCCATTCAACGTAACGTTGAGTGTGTTCGGCAAACGGTGATCCATATGTCCGTTGAATGTGACATCGATACCTAACTTGCGGATGCCGCTTTCCAGTTGGTCGCGCAAATTTTTTATTTTATCAACAGCAAAAAGGCGTTTTCCTGCCAGCTCGGCTGCTTTGCCAAAACCGGCGATACCCATAACATTTTCCGTTCCAGCCCGCGTGCCTTTTTCCTGGCTGCCACCGTTGATCAGACTTTCCAATGAGGTGTTTTTCGAGGCATACAGCGCAGCAATGCCCTTGGGGCCGTGAAATTTATGGGCGGAAAAAGTCAACATATCGACACCGAGATCGACAACATCGATGGGGATTTTCCCGACCGCCTGTGTCGCATCTGTGTGAAAAAGAACGTCGTGATCCCGGGCAATTTGGGCCAGTTCGCGCACCGGCTGAATTGTACCGGTTTCATTGTTCGCCAGCATGACGCTGACGAGGCATGTTTTGTTTGTCAGACTTTTTTCAAGCGCAGCCGGGTCGACTCGTCCGGATTTATCCACTTTTAAATAGGTCACAGTAAAGCCGTTTTCCTGCAGCCATTTGCAGGTATTGCGTACAGAAGGATGCTCGATTGCCGAAGTAATGATGTGGTTTTTGCCATCTTTTGCTTTGTTGAAGGCAATGCCTTTAATCGTGTGGTTATTGGCTTCGGAACCGCAGCTCTGGAAAATAATCCGCCGTGCGGTGGCATTGATGAGCTGGGCAATTTTCCGCCGTGCGTGTTCAACGGCATCTTTGGCTTCCTGGCCGAATTTGTGAATGCTGGATGGATTGCCGTAGAGCGCCATAATTTTTTGCAATTCATCGATAACTTCCGGGGCCATCGGCGTCGTTGCGTTGTTATCGAGATAAATAATACGACCGTTGCTGGCCGCTGGTTTTTTGATCGTCTTATTAACGTATTCGCCGGAATCGACTTTTACAGCGCCATTACCCGCAGCCACTTTTTCGACCTCGCATAGCAGGGATTTGTACACCGGAAAACCGGAAACAGCGTCGTATTGATCGAGGTCGGTCAACTCGTTAATATTGCAGTTTTGCCAGGATTTGGGGCCGACCGGGCCGCCACCACCCATGTTGGCTTCAATACTGCCCGCGACAATGTCGTCCGTGACGAGCGCCCGCATTTCCACGGCTCCGCGCAATGTTGTCAGTTTTACCAGGTCGCCGCTTGCAATATTTCGCCCGGCGGCATCTTTGGAATTGAGCGTTACGGTTGGGTCCGGGCGTTTTTTGTTCAACGATGGAACGCCGTGGTGCTGGGAGCGAAAGTCGGTTTTAACCCGGGCTCCGGAATTGAAAATGAGCGGAAAATTTTTTGCCGTGTCCGGCGCAGCCAGCGGCCCTTCGAAGGGTTCGATGTAAACGGGCAACGGCTCATAGCCGTATTCCTCCAAAATTGTTGAAGTAATTTCAAATTTACCGGAAGGTGTGTCAAAACCGGGTTTGCCGTCAGCTCGCAGCAGTCCTTTTTCCCATTTTTTATATTCCATCATTTTTGCGGGAATGCGCGCCAAACCGTCCCCCTTGCGCAATTCTTCGTAATTAAAACCGGTGCCTTTTAATGCATTTTCAAAAAGCTCTTTTTCGGTCTGAGGGAAGAGATGACCGTAACCAAGGCGTTCAGCAATTTGAGCCTGAATAAAAAAATCACTGCGCGCTTCTCCGACGGGTTCGATCATTTTTTCTCTAATTTTGAAAATGGAATTGTAGGTCATATAAGTTTCGATTTCGTACATCGTGGTTGCCGGTAAAACGATGTCGGCGTAAGCACAATCGGCTGTCATTTGCCGGTCAATACAGACGAGAAAATCGAGGCCGTTGAGGGTTTTGCGCCACAGCGATGGATTGGGCCACGAGGTGATAATCGAAGCACCCAGAACGATGAGCCCGCGAACTGGATAGGGATTGCCGTTTAAAACTGCCTCGGGCAGAGCTTGCGGGTGCGATTCATCGCGGTATTTTGTGTACAGCGGGAACAGATCACGGCCGATGGCGTTGCGCACATCCGGATTGGCAATATTGCCTTCGCGATTAATTGGAAATTCGTTGCCGGGCATGTAAAAATTGAGCCCGCCCGGAATGTCGAGTTGACCGGCAAGCGCCCACAGAACCAGCGTTGCCCGAATGGCCTGAACCCCGCTGGCGCTGTATTCGAGGCCGGTGTACATCACCTGGGCAACACCGTTTGCCTGGGCAATTTTTCTGGCGAGCGTTGCGACGGTCTCGGCTGGAACGTCCGTGATATTTTCAACCACTTCAGGGGTAAAATGCTGGATGTATTGTGAAAATTCATCGAAACCGATCGTCCAGTCTTTGACGAACTTTTCATCGAACAATTCTTCTTTCACTAAAATATTACACAAACCCAAAGCCAGCGCACCATCGGTGCCGGGACGGATGGGAATCCACTCGGCCTGGCTTTGTTTTGCGGTCGCCGTGCGCCGCGGATCGATCACGATAACTTTCGCGCCGCGGTGGTGGGCTTTGACAATGCGTTCGAGATTTCTCGGTGGGGAGTCCGTCGCCGGATTGGCCCCCCAAACGATAATGAGCTCCGCATTTTCGATATCTGTGTACATATCCAGCCACATTGCCCCGAGTGTGGTGTGCGGCGCAATCATGCCGAAAGAAACATAACAGAGCGAACCAACGCCAAAAGTATTCGGCGAACCGAAGGGGAATAGCAGGCTGCTGGCGGTTGATTGGCGGATTACATCCCGCGGCTGAAAGACATCGTTCATGGAAAAATCGAAGCTGCCTCTGCCGGTATAAATACCCGTCGCTTTGGCTCCGGATTCTGCTTTTATTTTTTGCAGATTTTCGGCAATTTCATCGTAGGCTTCGTCCCATGAGATACGCTCAAAATTGTGGGTTCCCTTTTTACCAACGCGTTTCATCGGGTATTTCAGGCGGTCCTTTGAGTAAATAATACCTGCAGAATGCACCCCCAATTGGCAGATACTGCCAAAAGGGGAGCTGTCATCAGCTTTGACTTTGGAAATCTTGCCGGCGTCATCATAAGTTGCTGTAATCCAGCACCCATAAGGACAAATGCCGCAAATTCCCTGTTTTTCAGTATTGGCTTGATTATTATTCATATTTATTGGCTCGATTGGGGATTCAATTAAGTGACTGGCTTTTTAATGGAAGTGTGATAAAACTTAAGATTATGTATGGGAGAAAGCAATAAAAAAATCACAAAATATTGTTTAAATTGGTCTTTAAAGTCTGGTATGAATTCGCACAAGCTTACTCTCTGCTAAGTAAAATATTTATTGATTTAATTTCAAGTATTAAAAAATTAAATTTTACGAAAAAAATAAGCAGAAATACTAATTTGGATTGCATCCTGTTTGAAATTGGCGAATGGTGATGAACTGTTTCTTTAAAATATTTTTGTTGATTTTCATTTAAAAACTGTGCATATTCAACTGTTATGGTTGAATAATAGAATTTCTACCTTTATCTTTGAATTGGAAAATATGCAACGGTACCTTGTTTTGATTGGGGATGTGGTTTCCTCAAAAAAAATTCCCGAGCGCATGAAATTTCAAAATGAACTACAAGCTTTATTTGCGGATTTAAACAATAAGAACAACAGTTTGATTTCACCCTACACGATCACACTTGGCGATGAATTTCAGGCCGTATTCACAAATCCACAGCGTCTGTTTCTGGATATTTTCTCGATAATGGAACGGACGTGGCCAGTGCGGATACGCTTTTCGCTGGGTATTGGTACAATCGCGACTCAAATTAATAAAAATCAAGCGATTGGCATGGATGGGCAGGCGTTCCATTGTGCAAGAGAAGGCATGTCAAAAATGCGCCGGCAAAACTCTTTGCTAAATATAAAAGGACTGCAAAATCCTGAGCGCGCGCTCATCGAAGAGAATTTGAACTTGCTCTCATTTCACATGCAAAAATGGAAAGCGAATCGTTTCGCAATTTTACGACAATTAATGGCAGACACCAGCATAATAGCGATTGCGGAGTCCCAAAATCTTACGGATAAAGCCATTTATAAAGCCATTCAAATAAATGGCATTGGGATAATTCACAAGGTGATTCGCGAAATTACAAATATAATTGCAAAAGAGTTGAAGGGGTGAAGATGTTGGCGTTTGTACTCATTTTTAAAACCATGCTGCTCGCGCGAATATTGTACATTTTCCGCAGTCAGCCCATAAGCAAAATAATATTATTTTGGGTGATATTTATACAACTGCTCCCGTTGTTATATTTCACATTTTCGGTAAAGTTATTGGTCTTTGCAGCACTAATTCTTGCAATAAATATTCTCAGTTTTTTGTTAGAAATACGTGCCGATAATGTGCTTAAAAGTCGATTAACAACGATTGCTTTGGCAGTGCCACTTTTAGCGGCTGTTGCCTTTACCGGACCTGAACTGACAGAATCGGAGCTGGTAGCAAGATCTTTCGCCTTTTTAAGAATGAATGGCAAGATGGGGATCTATTTTGCCGAAAACTGGTTGGCATTTAATATCATGATGACCGGTTTTTTATTGGCGGTTACCGAGGTAAATGTTCTGCTGCGGACCATTTTCAACTGGTTGGATTTTGCACCAAAAAAAGAGGCAGAGCAGGCGAATTGGATCATCGATAAAAAGGCCTATAACGCTGGACGGATAATTGGCATGTTGGAAAGGGCCTTGGTCTTTATTTTTGTATTACACGGACAATTTGGTGCGATTGGTTTTATTTTGGTTGCAAAGGGAATCACGCGCTTTAAAGAGCTGGAAAAACGGAGCTTCGCCGAATATGTGCTCATCGGCACATTGATGTCAGCTCTGATGGCCCTGGTTTTGGCGCTGATTACAAAGACAATATTACAAACAATATGATTCTATAAACTAAAGGAGACAAAATGCGAGGTTCAAACCCCATATTTAACTCACAAAAATTTGGTGCCCGCGTCCACGCTGTGGATGAGTCGGCCGTGATGACAATTCAGGGCACGATGAACAAAACGATGGTGCTGCTGTTTTTGGCTTTTTTTGCAGCGGCTTTTACCTGGGAACAATATTTTTCAGGCAATGAGAGTCCCGGATTGCTGATGTTTGGTTTGTTCGGCGGCCTCATCGCTGCGATGGCAACGATTTTTAAACCCAATTGGTCGCCAATTTCTGCACCAATTTATGCCATTCTCGAAGGCCTTTTTCTTGGCGGTATTTCTGCGATGTATGCCCATATGTACGCTGGCATTGTATTTCAGGCCGTCGGTTTGACTTTCGGTGTGATGTTTGTGATGCTGTTTCTCTACCGTAGCGGCACGATCAAAGTCACAGAAAAACTACGCTCCGGCGTCATCGCTGCAACGGGTGCAATTGCGCTTTTTTACTTTGCATCGATCATCCTGGGATTCTTCGGCATCGGGGTGCCGTTGCTGCACAGCAACGGACTTTTCGGTGTTGGTTTCAGCCTGGTTATCATCGGTGTGGCTGCTTTTAATTTGCTGCTGGATTTTGACTTTATCGAAAATGCCAGTCGGGAGGGCATGCCCAAATTTATGGAATGGTATGCAGGATTTGGCTTGATGATCACACTGGTCTGGCTTTATCTCGAAATGCTCCGCTTGCTGGCGAAATTGCAAAGCCGGGATTAATACGCTAAAAATCACAATGTGGCCATTCGTTGACCATTGAAAAATAATGGCTCTGTTTAAGAAACAAGTTGATTATTATACTGTCTCCAGTCAGGTCATATACCAAGCCATTTGAAGCGTGAAGCGCTTTAGCAATTCCCATCCTTGAAAAAGGAGGGGACAGATTTTGGAGCGTTCAGCGGAAAAATCAGGGGTGGTTTTATGCGATCAGCTACTTTTTTATCAATTTCCAGGCTCATCTCAGCAACCACCCCTCCAACCTTCGCTTAACGCTCCGGTTGATTTCCCCTCCTTTTCAAGGATGGGAATTTAGAAGCGATCGCTGGATAATTCATACCGTTCCTTTAACAGAGCGAAAATAAACTGATTAGTCATAAAAAAAGCCGCGTGGAAACGGGGCTTTTTTAATTTACAGAAATTTTGAACTCGATTTTTAATTGGGAACGATATAAAATACCAGCCCATTCTTGCTGTTTTCCTGGGGATTTATACGAGCAAAAAATGATTTCTCTACAACCAGTTCATCAGCGACCATTTGTAAGAATTTTTCGCCAGTGGCTGTCTGAAATGCAACCTGTACTTTCTGTGGGCCATTCATTTTATACCGAATGAGCGTGGCTACCTCCCGAGCATAATCGATGCTGCCCGGCAGGAGGCGCAAGCCATCATCACTGAAAAGTGTTTTCTGGCCCAAACCGATGAGCAGGGAATCACCCAATTCCAAAAAAAAGGCCGGGACTTGAAATGAATTTCCCGGAAATGTGCGTTTATTCCCGGCTTTATCCACGGCTGTAAAACTGTATGCGTAATTTCGTCCGGCCAGCAGGGGATCCTTGTTTGTGCTCAATCCATCCCAGGAAATGCTTTCCGGGGGATTGCCTTCTCCCGCGATTTGCCGAAATTGTGAGCCGTCACCGCTGGTGATGTTTAATTGCCAGCGCTGTAGGTTCTCGAATTTAAGACGAAACGCTTTAACCGGTGCTGGTTGAATTTGTGCAAATTGTGGTTGCGAAAAATGCAATGGCAAGATGACTTCTTTTTCCGCAGATGCAGTTTCATTTTCGACTTCAGCCAGGCTGTTCCAATTGACACGGTTCTCGATCACTGTCTCGTTGCTGTAATCAAAATTTGTTGCCAACGGCAATTTGTCTTCTTCGAAAACACCTTTAAATTGAGCCTGAACCACGACATCATCCAGCACATTGGACGAGGAATCCGCCTTTTCGCTCGTTTGTGCGAAACCGCCTGCTGTCCAAAGCACGCTCAAAAATAAAATTATCAATTTTCTCATTTTCTTCTCCTAAAGATACCTGCCGGCATTAGTTCACCACAAACTGGAACGTGATAACTCCCGTTTGATCCTGCCGGCGTCCTCCGGTTTGCAGCGGCGCAAAACGCCATTTTTTCAGCGCTGCCTTTACAATTTCATCCCATTCCCGTGAGCCGCTGGTGCGAAAGACGATGATATTTTCTTTCACAGCGCCATTTTCCATAACCGTAAATTGCAACGCGATGGTCGCGCCAACACCTTTTTGTTTCGCCCATTCCGGAAAATCGGGCATATTTCGTTTTAAAATTTGTCGCGAGCCGAGCGGGCCGGTTATTGTCACGCCAGATTTTTTTCTGTTGATTTGAATTGAGCCGGATTTTGCCTTTGTGACAGCGCTAAACTGGTCTTGATTTGAACCAGCGTAACCAGATTTAAGTGTAGGCTTCCGTTTTGCTAAATTAATTTTTGGCTTGTTCTTATTAATTGGGCTGCCGGTGTGGTTGAAGTTAGTAGCAGCTTTTGAAATTTGGGCGCGCTTCAATTGAATCGGCGCCGCCGGATTGATCACCTTTTCATCTTTGCGTGTACCCTGGGCCTGGCTGAGTTTCAGCACATCAGTTTGATTCTTTTTGCTCAAAGAGATAGGAGTGGCAGCGAGCGGCGCTTGCGTGCGCTCCATGTCGAGGCGGCGATTGAGCGCCACGACCGGCATTGTTTGGGTTCGATTTTCAGAAGGCTTGCGATTAACAACTGGCTGTATTTCGTTTTTAATTCTTTCCTTTTGTTTTGGAATTGCGATGGGCGCTGTTTCCATTTTTGCCAGATTCAAACGCGCTGCCTTTGGCTCGACAGGCATGGGCGGCGCCTCAGTCATATCGACAAAACTGATTTCACGAATTTCCAGGATTTCAGGCTGATCGAACGCAGCGATACCCCAATACAGAAAAATCAAAGCGATGTGCACAAACACGGAAACAGATAATCCGGTCAAATTCCGTTGCAGCTTTTGTTCTGAAATATTTAACCACATTCGAGTTAAAAATTTAGAGTCCATTGCATCACTCTCATTCAGTGCTTTTGCCATTGGTGCAGCCATTCTTTCCTCAAATATTCATCAAATCAAGCGCCGGTGCGGTTACGCTGCACAGTCGCCAACGCGATATTTTGAGCTCCTGCACTTTTTGCAATCGTCAGCAATTCCAATATTTTTTCATGCTTGATGTTTTTGTCTGCACGTATAACCACAAGCCGTTTGGGGAATTTTTTTAATTGCTGCTGCAATGCTTTTTTTACATGTTTTTTAGCAATTTTATCTTCGTTAAGTGCCACAATGCCAGCTTGACTCATCGAGATTGTAATATTGGTTTCTGATTTGGCTTCGCGTGTTGCCGCCTTGGGCAGGTCAACGTCCATATCCATCGGCGCCATAATCAATGGTGAAGTCACCATAAAAACAATCACCAAAATCAGTGCGACACCGACCAATGGAGTGATATCGATTTTGCTATTTACTTGCATATTCTTCTCACGCTAACAGTTTTTAACTTCGTCAGTTTAATATGAATTCGTGGCTATTTGCGGCGAATAAGCGAAAGTTTTTCGGCACCACATTGTTTTGCCTCATCCATAATCGCGATGACACGGTCGTGCAAAACGTCGCCCTCGGCACTGATAACCACAAGTTTTTCCTTGCTCGCCGCTAAAAATAAACGCAGCGAATCTGCAAAAACAGCGTCCTCAATTTCACGGCCATTAAATTGTACCAGCCCATCTGGTTTGAGGTGCACATTGGCTTTTAGTTCAGTTTGCACTTTCGTTGTGCTCGCTTTTGCGATTGCCGGGGTTGAAATTTTAATTCCTGATTGCATAACAAGTGGCGATGTTACCATGAAAATAATCACCAGTGTCAGGCACACATCGACGAGCGACGTCAGGTTGATCTCGCTCATTCCGTGCTTTTTTTGTCCTTTGTTCACGTCCATGTTTCTGTCTGTATCCTGTTATGCTTAGCTCACTTTTCCTGTTGTCACAAGCACCTTTTTACTGACAGATTCGATATCTGTCATAATCGTGTTGACACGGCGGAGAAAATAATTATAAAATATCACAGCGGGCACAGCCACGACCAATCCTCCGGCCGTTGTAATAAGCGCTTCCGCGATACCAGCTGAAATCACTGACGGCCCTGCGGACCCGCTCACCGCCAAAGCATGAAATGCACGGATAATTCCGATGACCGTTCCAAAAAGCCCGATCAACGGCGATATGTTGCCCAGGGTGCCCAGTGTATTCAGGTTTTTTTCAAGCTTCGAGCGTTCATCAATGGCAGTAGCGTCCATCATTTCTTCGGAAGCGTGGGCTGTCGCGTTCGGATCTTCGATGCCGGCGCGAATAACGGCGGCTAACGGCGTGATTGAACTGTTACACACATTTAACGCGGCGTCCTGGCCGCCTCTGCTGAATGCTTCGCGGAATTGGCCGAAAAAAAAGTCGGCATTTATCGATGACCTTTTCAGATAAAGCCATCGTTCAAAAATAAATGTCAGCGCTAAAACTGAACATCCCAGCAGGATGAACATGGTAAAACTCGATTGTAAGGTATCAAGTACATTCAGTTCCATTTCTGTCTCCAGATTTTACTGTGGTGCGAATCTCTGATCCGTTTCCCTTTTCTCATTTCGCCAAAGAAATTTGGTGTAAAAGACTTTGGGGCTGTAAGTTTATTGAGCTAAAATCCACGTGTCTGTTTCATCTATTTAGGCATTATTAAAGTATAAATCTGCAAATCTATTCTGTCGAAATCCGTGAAGCGATCGCTTGCATCCTGTCCTGTGCTGCGGCAACCCACGTGGGATCACTGGCGCTATCGGCAAGAAGTTTATAGGCTGCGATGGCTTTTTTCCAGCTCCGGCGTCCTTCATAAATGGCGCCCAATTGTGCCAATGAACTGAGACGGTAATAATTGTCGCTGGAACCTTTTTTAATCGCGAGACTAAATGCTTTGCGTGCCGATTCAGAGCTTTCTTTTTTGAGTAGTAACATGCCACGTTGATAAGCCGCTTCGGCGGCAATTTCACCATTATTACTTTTTGAAAGCGTTGTAAAAACCGGCAATGCCTCATTCTCCTGCCCAAGTTCCGCTTTGATGGTCGCAATTTGCAGGGACATGTTTTCACGCTCCGGCCCTACAGCATTTTTATCGACAAATGTTTGAAAATATTGCAATGCTTTTTCATTTTCTCCCAGCCTTTTGAAACACCAACCCAGGTTTTGTAGAGCGGGTTTGTAAAACGAGCTCGATTGATATTTCTCGGTGATCTGGCTGAAATAATCGCTGGCGCTGAGATAGCTTTCCAGGTTGAAATAACCGACAGCCAGGTTAAAAGTGGCCTCGGCAATGTTGGGGCTGTCAGGAAAATACTGGATAAATCGCTGGTATTCGGCGTTTGCCAGATCATTGTCACCCTTGGTCTGATAGGCGCCGGCAAGGGCAAATTGGGCGTCCATTGCGTAAGATGTTCCGGGAAATTGCGTCAATATTTCTTTGAAAGCCGTCACTGCCTTTTCGTAATCTTTGGCCTCGAGATAACTTGCGGCCAGCCGGTATCGCGCATCGGCGGAGAGCATGCCATCGGGGAAATTCTGAATAACTTTTTCCAGCGCCGCTGAAGCCTGACTGCCTTGTCCCATTTGGTAATAACTGAGCTGGATGCCCTCGAGCGCGTCCTTTGTTTGCGCGTGCTGTGGGTACGTTGCGATATATTTTTCAAATCCGGTCACGGCCGCCTGATAATCCCCGGCATTGTATTTACATTGCGCCAGTTGCAACATACTTTCTGAAGCGAATTTACTGCCATTATATTGATCCAGAACGGTTTGATAAGCTGCGGCTGCTTTTTCAAAATGATTGGCGCGAAAATAAGTGTCTGCTGCCCGGTATTGCGAGCGGGCGGCAAGTGCATCCTGTGGAAAATTGTCTACCAGCTTGAGCCACGTTTCGATGGCCTGACCGTAATATTCGAGCCGATAGTAAGATTCTCCGCTGTGATAGAGAGATTTCACGATGAGCGCGCGCAGTTCGGGGTTGCCTTCATCCTGCAAATTGGCCGGAAAAGTTTGCAGCGCTTTTTCATAATCTTTGGCGCGGAAATGAGCGGTCGCAAGTCCGTACGCGGCTTTTACATAAGCGGCGCCCGGCAGTGTCTGCTGCAGTTCCGCAAAAATCACCCGAGCCGAATCGGTAAATCCCTGCTGTAAAATACACCAGGCGCTGCCTAATCGGGCATTGTGCGCAATTTCATCATCCGCTTCATTCGACGCTTTTTCGTAGTCGTGCTGCGCCTGATCGTAATGCTGTAAATAATAGGATGATTCTGCGTGCAATAAAAATTGGGCGCGCTGCCATTTGGAATAATCGTTTCCATCCAGCAGTTGTCCGCGGTGGGCCTGGCGATTGATAATTTCTTGATATTTATTGTGTTTATAGTCAATCTCCTGCAAAGCAGTCAGCGCAGCGTCGAACAGATAGCTGTCCGGATATTTGTCGATCAAGTTATTAAAATAATGGCCGGACATGCCCGGTTCGCCTTTTGTCGCCAGTAAAAAATTGGCGGTGGCAACGAGCTCATCTTTGGTGTAGATGGATAAAAATTGCCGCAAACTAATGATGGCGTCGCTGTCTTTTCCTTTTTCAAATAAAATCAGAGCAGCCCGCAATTTTGCCAGGGGAGCGACTGCAGATTGCGAATAGAGAGCAGCGGTGCTGTTAAATGCCAAAATTGCTTCCTGCAGTTTTTCAGGCTCCAGAGCGCCCATTCGATGCAGGCATTCCGCGCGCATAAATGCAAAATAGCTGGCATGTTCCGGATTTGGCGATACAGTTTGAAATGCTGCGAAGGCCTCTTTATACTGTTTCAGCTGCAAATAAACCCAGCCAAGGCGAAATTGCACGCCCGGCATGCGGCGGCTGCCCGGGTAATTCTGCGATAATTTTATTAACTCCGTTCGTGCAGCAAGCCAATCCTGAGCTCGTAAAAATACTTCCCCCGCCTGGAAAAGAGCGTCCTCGGCTTCCGCTGAATTTGGAAAATTATCGCGGATTTTTTTGTAAACACCGACAGCCATAATCGGTTTGTCCGCTTGTTCGTAGGCTTTTGCCAGTAAAGCGAGGGATATCTTGCTTTGATTGCCCTGCAATTGCGCAATCGCCCTTTGCGGATTATTCAGTGATAGCGCCTGTTGCGCTGCTAAAATGCGCACCCGTTCGTCATTTTCATAGCGCGGGGATGCAGCAATGACTGCATTTAAAATAGAATCACTGTCCTGCCAATTGCCTTTTTGAGCGAGCACGTTGGCGAGGCCGAGTCGGGCCTCCTGCTGCAAAAAGGGATTAGGAGCGCTGTCGCACACAGTTTGAAATAACCGCAATGCCTCGGAGGGCAGATTTTCTTTGCAATAAAGTTCAGCATCGCGCAACCGCGCTTCCAGTGTGATATTCAAGGGAAAATCATCGGAAGAATTGTACAAATCTGCCAGTAATTTGTGTGATTTGGTGAAATTTTTCTCAGTGATAAATACTTGTGAAATTAGAAAAATCGCCCGTGCTTTTAAAACCGGATCATCCGTTAGTTTCTGGGCGCTTTTGCAAAGGTCGATAATTTTTTGCGGGGATCCCGTTTGTTGGAACAGCACAGCAGCTTGCTGGTATTTCTGCCAGGCTGATTCTTTCTCCGCCGCTGTTATCTGCTGGCTAATTATAAATACTAAACTGATACTTAAATAGCATATTTTCCGAACGATTTGCTCTCTCATTTTTTTATCCCAACACTAATTAACATCCTGTTTTCCACCTGAACTTTCTAAAAAGAAGGTGGATGCGCTTTGTTTAGCCAGCGCACCCGATTCAGATGTGCCGATTATTCTTCGCCACCGATCACGCCGATGGGCCCCTGGGTGTCGATTTTCACCAGCATGCCATTGGCCATCATATCCTCGGCTTCATCAGTGCGCACATCAAAGCGGTAGGTAAAACGCCCGTCTGAAACCAGGGCGCCGCGATTATCCCGGCCATCCCAGATGATTTCTTCCGGCGGATCGTTGCTGCCGCTGAACTGGCGAATCACCCGGCCGTCATTATCCACGATGGCAAAAATCCACTGCTCGATTTTTGTTTTGCTTTTGACTTTCAGTTTGATGCGGGTCACATTGACTTCCCCTGCCGGAGAAAAAACGGAAGGCGAAGCCAGCGCGACAACGCCAAATCCACCGAAAGCATAGTTTATCGCAAATCGTTGGCTGGAACCTAATTCGGAATTGTTGGCAGTCCCGTAATCCAAACCATAGTTACGAAAAGTAAAACCGGCCCCGATCGTAAAAAGCCCGTCATTCAGCCCCATACGCACGGCCAGATTTGGCATTGCCATATATTCCGCACCAAAATGCAACTGAGACGACCCCCAACCGCTGGTTTTTGAAAATTCAGTGCTCAATGTCAGTTTATCTTCCAGAAAGGCGGTTGAAACTCCGGTGCGAATCTGCATCGGATAGGTTTCTGCCTCAGAAATTAAAGTCACTTTCGGACTCAGAACATTGGCAAGCACGAATCCGGCGTCGAGTCGATCGAACAGGTGGGCTTTTAGGGCCAGGTCGAATCCGTGGCCGCTGCCGGAATGACTTAGGATTTTCTGATTAACAAATTTGTAATTGATGCCAACAGAAAGATCGGGATAGACTTCTTCTGCCCAGGAAACGAAAAAAGCCATATCCCGCATACTGAAACTGCCCAAATTTTCATTGAGCACACTGCGTTGCTCGAAATCCCCGGAGCCCAGTGTCAGCACGCCCAACCCGAAGCTGCCATAACGTTCTGTGGGTGCGCTGGCTACAACAAAATCGATGGCGGTGCCCATAAAAAGGCTGTTGTGCATAAAGGAAAATTGATATGGATTTTGCGTCGCCAGACCTGCCGGATTCCAGTAAACGGCCGTAACATCGTTGGCGATGGCAGAATAGGCGCCGCCCATGCCGAGAGCGCGGGCTCCAACCCCGGAATAAAGATAGGCGCCGGGCATGCCGGCGTTGCCGACCTGGGCCTGAAGAGATGGCGCAAGCAGCAGGACTGTGATCGCAGTTATAAGTAAGTATTTATTTGTATTAAACTTCATTGTATCGTCTCCGTAACGTTCTGGTCTCAGAACCCCGACTTATTGATGTTTGTCGAAGTTGTTTAAATTTTATCGTACGATCACAATTTTTCGTTTCATATTCATAATTGTTTTGCCGTTGGCCCGTGCCTGAGCGACGAGGATGTAGCCGCCATTGCCCACTTTTTGGCCTTTGCCGTTGGTGCCGTTCCATTCAACTGAATTGGGATGGGCGGTTGCAGCTCGACCGCGACCACCTTCGCTGCCGGCGGCGTATTCTGTTTTCCAGACTTTGCGGCCGAACAAGTCGTACACCGTGAGTGTCACATCCGCATCTTCTGCCAGATAATAGTCGATTCGAGTTGTTTTCGATTCCTGACCAAATGGATTCGGGTAATTAATTGCCACCCCGTCCGGTAAATCTGAGGAGGTAAGGTTAACAATTATATCCAGCTCAGCATAAACGGAGTCGACTTCGGCTACGATAGTATTGGTTTCCGTGATGCGCCCACCGGTGAATTGCGTTGCCGCTTTGCCGGTCGAGTCCGATATAACTTGAACCTGAGATAGCTCGCCCGAACCGGAAATAACTTGCAGCGACACCTCTTTTTCTGTTACCGGATTGCCGGCCGCATCGAGCAATTCTACCTGTACCTCTGTTGATTTTAAACCACCGATTTCAGTTTTGTCCGCAGAAAGCAAGAGCGTCGAAACATCGCCGGCGGTGAACAGAATTGGATCGGAATAGGCAATTTCGGTCGCTAAATCATCCGTTACACGGATTCGAACCCAGCCTGCGCGGTTAAATATTTGGTCGATATCCCGCTGCCCAGCTTGCAGGTTAAAGGAGGCGTTGCTCAACGTACCAACTTCTTCGTCCAAATTGTTGGCATTGACTGCTGTGAGCTGAATAAGTTGATTGGCGCTAACGACTTCCTGACCGATGCCGTTGCGATAATAAACCTGCATGCTGAACGATTCTCCGGCAACAATTTTATTGGAATCGACGACGATTTCATAGTGCAATCCGCCCAGCAAAACATCCACAACACCATCGAGCGAAGCGGTCATCTGCTGATTTGATTCATTGTTGGCGTGCAGAACCTGGCTGCCGCCCTGGGTTAAAGTCACCTGAAAATCAGCGCGGCCGTTTTGCAATGGTTGTTGCACAGGATCAATTTCAGCCTGATTATCCGTGGCAAAAAGGCTGATTATATTGGCAGGCGTATCGTAAACCGGATTCCAGTAGGCATCCACCGCCACGACGATGACTTCGAAAGGCAAACCGGATGTTTGTTTTGTTGGTTCTCCGCTGCGCCCGGGTGATTTTTGCGGATCTGTTTCCGTATCTCCGGCTAAAACGAGTTCGCCGGGCAATAGCATTAATAATTCACTGAAACTGTTGGGAATAACCGTTACTTCGGCGCTTTCCGCAAGCGGCAAGTTTTCATTTTGAATGGCAGAAATGGCTCCGGCTTTTGCTGGCGTTGCAGGTAGAATGACCTCATTTCCTAATTTTGCATAAATTTTTTGCAAACGCGCAGCGCGGAAGATGACATCAAATATTACCTCACCATTTTGCAAATAAATACCTGAGGGAAAAACTGTAAAAGAATCGGTTGCTGCGAGACTTATCGTATCCTCGACTGAACTAATCCGGTTCCAGAATTGATCCACTGCCCGCACTGAGATTTGCGTTTCTTCCCCGGCTGTTTCGATCATTGGTTCCCCTTTTTTACCAGGCTCGACACCCGGAGTAGCAGTTTCGCCCGGCAATAATACCTGCAAACCCGCTAGGGAATCGGGGACGACGACAAACGGATTGCTGAATCCCGAATGCGTATTTGGCGGCGCGACATAATCAGCCGCGTAAATAACAACGGCTTCATCAGCGCGTGTGCAGATCAATTCACCCTGCCAGTAGCCCTCACTTAAAGTGACGCCTGATTTTGAAAGCGTTCCGTTTCCAGTGGAAGCGGAAAGAATAATATCGCTGTCGTAAGCAGTTACCGGGTTTCCGTGCTGATTCATAGCTGTAATGCGCACGACAAATGCAGCTCCGGCGGTCTGCACCGTATCGATCTGCGAAAACTCAAAATGGTGCAATTGTCCGGAGTCGAGGTAAAATACGCTGGAGGTATCAGATAGAATTTCCGTTCCGGTACTCTGGACCGCGAGCTTGTTTTCACCTTCAGATAATAGAGTGAAATCGAAATTTTCCTGCGCCGCTGTCATAAAAGTATCTGCGGGAAGAATTATTTCCGGATCCGGGTCGGTGGCTGCAAATGTTAGCCATGTGGTATCCTGCGGCGCAACAGCATTCCAAAATTTATCAGTCAGGCGAATTTCTGAGCTGAAAGGCACACCCGCAATTTGTGCGCCCGGTGATCCTGAACGTCCGGGAGCAAGCCCCGGAGTCGCGGTTTCCCCGGCTAAAACGAAGTGAATTTTTTCCAATTCACCAGCAACAAGAGTAAATGGATTGCTATTGCCGCGCACAACATCAGCAAAATCATGAATGTTCAGGTGCACACTGATGGCAGCTTTGGTTAAAACAACCGGGCCACTCCACTCACCATCGACAAATTGGGCTGTTTGAGAAAAAATGGTTCCCGGCCCGGTTGAAGCCGTAATATTGGCTTGTTCGTTGTAATTTGATACTGTTTCTCCGCTGCCATCGATGGCGCGGATCGTCGTAAAAATCGTATCGCCAGCGGTTTGCGGACTGGTAATCGCATCGAACGAGAAACTGGCCACAGAACCGGTTATCACGTGCACGAGTGGGGAGGTATCCGAAGAAATATCACCGTTTGTGCGAAAATGCGCTGTCACAGTCCAGTATCCCGGGGTACCAAAACGGAATGTTGTGAAAGCAGCACTTCCAGCCTGCAGAGCCGCATCAACAGGCAGATTGGCGTTGCCATCGGTACTTGCTAATCCGACATTTCCAGATGCTGTGGGCACCGGATTCCAGAAGCGGTCCACGCCGGCTACCTGAACGAGAAAAGCGTCTCCCGTGATTTGTGCTTTTACTTCGCCAATTTTTCCCGGCGCAACGCCAGGTGTGGCTGTTTCCCCGGGCAAAATAATTTGCAGACGGACAAATTCGCCCGCATTAACAATGAAACCATTGCTCTGGCCCTGGTGGGGGATGGCAGCAAAATCGAGGCAAGTCAGTTTTACCTGGCTGCCGGATTTGGTTACCGTAATAGTGCCTTGCCAAACGCCATCGACAAAAACGATTTCGGTTGGGGAGACCGTTTCCAGACCGGTTGAACTTTGAATTTTTGCATGGCCATTAAATCCTGCAACCGGACTGCCTGCACCGTCGACAGCGGTAATTTTTACAGAAAAGGCGTTGCCGGCGATTTGCTCGGAAATGGTATCGAATACGAAATGATCCAGATTGCCGGGATTGACGTTAAAAGCGCTGCTCAAACCAGATAATTTTGATTCATCACTGATGTCAAAAGCTGTAAAAGTATGTGTCCCAGCGAGTCCCATAATTGAAGTGAAAGTCGCTTTGCCAGAAGTCATTTTGCTTCTTTCAGAAAATAGAGCAAGGCTGTCTGTGGAGAACAATTTTACACTATCGCTGATTGAATTGACCAAATTCCAGTTTGCATCCACAGCCTGAATCAGCACGTTAAACTGGATGCCGGTTTGCTGGTCGTTGGGCAGCCCGTTTTTGCCCGGACTCACGCCCGGCGTTGCATTTTCACCCGGCAGCAAGACTTGCAGTTTGTTGAATACACCTGGTACGACTGTAAATGGATTGCTCAGCCCTTCGTGTGCCGGCGTTGCCCCGTCACTGGCTGTCATGGTTACGTTGCTTTCTGCCTTTGAAAGTTGAATCGTGCCGCTCCATTCGCCATTTACGAATGGGCCAACGGTGGCAGGTGAAACCGTGCCAGCGCCACTTGAAGCTGTCAGCGAAACGGTGGAATTGAAACCGGTTACCGTTGTGTTGGTATTGGTCTCAGCGCGGATTGTCAGAGCAACCGGTTCGCCGGCGACAATTGGCCCGGTAATTTGGCTAATGGAAAAATGATCGAGATTCGACGGCAAAACCGTGATCGTCGGCGATTGTCCATTGGTAATTCCGGGGATATTGAGCGAGACTGCAGAAATGGTGTGCCCACCTTCGGAATTCAGGGTTATGCTCAAATTTCGGCTGCCGCCAAAGAATGTCGTTGCCTCGGGATTTGAAGCTAAAATGTCGGTTGATGAAACAGCGAATGAGTCGTTAACTGTGCTAATCACATTCCAATTGGCATCTACCGCATTGACCATAATTGAAAATGGAACGCCGCCATTTTGTGCTTCTGCCGTACCGGAAAAGCCGGGATTTAAGCCCGGCGTTGCAGCTATTCCCGGAACGAGAACCTGCAATTTGGCAAAAGCCCCCGTATTGACGGTGAATTGATTGCTTGAACCGACATGCGGTGGATTGGCTGCATCAGATACTGATAAAACAGCGCTGCCACTGGCTTTTGTGATAGTTACATTTCCGTTCCATTGCCCATTGTTAAAATTGAGCTGGGTAGGGGAGACGGTTCCCGGCCCGGTCACCGATTCGAGGTTTACGACGCCTGAAAAAGCGTTTACAGGATTTCCAACCGCATCAGCCGCGATAATTGTAACCTGAAAAGGCGTTCCGGCTGTTACAGGGCCATTTATGGGATTGAACACAAAGTGGTCAAAATTTCCGGGATTCACCCGCAGGAGAGAACTGGTGTTCGGGGCTACGCTGCCGTTGGTTTGATCGGATGCTGTAATCGTTTGCAGCCCGGTACTCGACATAGTGACGATGACTTGTCGGGTTCCCGAGTTAAGCGAAGCATCCGATGGAAGCGTTGCAACGGGATCGCTGGAAGTTAAATGCACTACATCGGAATTGCCCGAAATGACATTCCACCATGCGTCCACTGCGTTAATCCGTACTTGTATTGAGCTGCCGGAAAGAATTTCGCCGGGCTCGCCAGATTTTCCCGGAGCAATCCCGGGTGTGGCTGTTTCGCCGGGGAGGAGTACTTGTAATTGATGGACTTGGGCGGCGACCACGTCAAATTGATTGCTCTCACCAGTGTGCGGCGGATCGGTGCGATCCTGCAGCGAAAGTGTTATCAACGAAGCTGCTTTTGTTAGCGTCACATCACCAGACCACCAGCCGTTTGTCATGTTAATTTCAGTTGGTGATAACGTTGAGTTTCCGGTTGATACAATTAAATCGAGCGTGCCATTGAAATCACTAACGATGGAGCCCTGTTCATTTACCGCTGTTATGATTACTGGAAAAGCCTCTCCCGCCGTCCTTGGAGAGGAAATGGCATTGAATGTAAAATGATGCAATCCCTGACTAATTACGGTAATTTCAGAGCTCGTGTGCGGATCTTTATTACTATCTGTCACATCGGAGGCTGTGATCGTTTGCACGCCGGATGTTAGCAGCCGCACCGCCATCGTCGTCATGCCGCCGGACAATGTGCCGTATGGCCCCAAAACAGCGGCTGGATCTGTCGAAGTCAATAAAATGGAGTGACCAATACTTTTAATCTTATTCCAATACTGGTCGGTGGCGTAAATGCTGATTTGAAATGGCTGGTCGCCTTGTTGGTTAACAGGTGTACCCATGCGACCGGTCACGCTGCCTGGCAAAAATGCCTCGCCCGGTACAACCGTAAGCAGCTTTTCAAAATCATCAGGGCTGGCACAGAACCGGTTGCTTTGCCCGCTGTGCGCTGTCGGCGCGGAATCTGTCACTTCCACCCAAACATCGCCGGTTACGCCCCAACTTGCCGATTTATTGCCGGCACGATAAACGCGTAAAGTTCCGACCCATTCCCCGTTAACCAGTTGCACGGTTTCCGGAGATATCCGGCCAATTCCGTCGTCTGTGTGCTGAGCCAGATTGACGGTGCCATTGTAATTATTAACTTTATTACCATTTTCATCGCGGGCAGTAATTTGAACATTTCGCAGACTGCGGCCAACTTTGACTTGCCCGGGAATTAGCCACCACGGATCACCGATATCACTGATGCGGAAGGATTTTAAATCCACAACTTGAAAAGTCGGGCTGTGCCCGTTTAAAACTGACTGATTGGTGTCGTCATCAAAAGCGATTGAATGATTACCGGAAGAATTCATGGTAAAACTCAGGATCAACGTGCCATTATTTAAATTGGCTGGCAATGGTAAATTGGCAAAGGGATCTGAGGATGTTGCGGAAACCTGATCTGAACTTGCAACAACATTCCAATTTTCATCCACCGCGTTAATGATCACATCAAATGGCACACCCGTTGTTTGGCTGATAGGCGAGCCGGTGTAGCCCATTTGCGTTCCGGGAGCCGCACTCATTCCGGGCAAGAGAACCTGCAGTTTCGCCGGTATTTGCGCGGATACACCCATGGAAAACGTTAAAATTACACATATAATTGAAAAAAGATTCCACTTTCGTTTATTTAGATATTTCATGAAATTCATGCACCTGTCTCCTTAATATGATGCTTCTCACTACGTGGAGTATTTGGTTGTGCGGGTCGATTTTTTTGCGAATAAACTTGTTTTATTCTGTTTGAATCAGCGCCGGCCGGTATTTCAAAAGAAGATTGCAATTCTCTGAGAATGCCGCGGGACTCTTCAAGGCTTTGCAGCAATAAATTGACTTCGGTTGCAAATTCATGCAGGCAGTCATTTGTGCGCAATTTTATGCGGACTGAATATTTGCCATGGCGTGCCTGATTCAAAACCCGTTGAACTTGCACGAGCGGTCCGGCAAACCGGTGTGTTAATTTGGTTGATAGCCATAAATTGATCATTGAAAATACCAGAATGACCGCAATAAAAACCGCAAATCTTGTATAAATGGCCATATCACTGTGCTGCCCTGAACTGACATTTGTCGTTAGAATGACAATCAAACCAAAAATTATCAGCTCAATCACGACTGCTGCAGTCCATTGCAGGATAACCGGGTATTGAATTTTTGGAAATACGTAATAAATTTTCCGCATTGTAAGCCTTATATTTTTCTTAATTTCTTGCTTCAACGGCAAATGCAATGCCACCACGAACAATAAGCGAACTGATTAAAGTTCAAACCTGTTGTTTTTGAACCGGTCGATTATTTTTAAATTGGTTCATTTGGTATATCGGCTGGTTTGGATAAACATCACACTAATTTAATAAGTAGTTTATATGCCGCAGTGTGGTTCATTTCAACTAAAAAATTGATTTTTAAGAAATTCAGGCAGGAAAAAAAAGATGTATTGCACAGTAATGTTTTAATCAGGGATATGTTTAAAATCCATCGGTTTCGATTTTTTATGAAGTAAAGCTAAAATTTTTGCTAGCTCATAACGCAGTTTTCCGATTTCTAACTTTTTGATTATAATAAATTAATGAGAATATCCAATTGCTGAAATTCAAAAAAAAATATTTCGAAAACGCCGTGACCGACACAAATTAAATTCAATGGTTCATATCCACCAATTTATAGAAGCAATTTTTGGAGAGGAGGGGAAGGCAGATGAAATCCACCCGTCTTCCCGGCAAATGAAATTACTGTGCTAAAATGACTTTGCGAGTCGCCTGAAATTGCCCCGCCTGCACGTGCACAAAATAAACACCTGCAGGCGCTACTCGTCCGTTTTGGTCGCGGCCATTCCAGGTAATCTTGTGCATGCCCGCTGTAAAATTATTAGTGGATAGGCGTTTTACTTTTCTGCCCAAAATATCAAAAATATCCACCTGTATTTTTCCAGCGTTGGGCAGGGAAAATACCAGCGTCGTCTTTGATTTAAACGGATTGGGATAATTGGGAAACAAGTGGAATTCAGCGGGATTTGAATTGCGGTTTAACAGTTGATCGCTTGCATCAAAATCAATACTTGTCTTGCCAATTAAAGTTATATTTTGTGAGTTACCGCTTGTTTTTGCCAGTACGTAGCGGTCGAGAGAAAAAATCTCCATCACCACTTCGAATGGTTGAACTTCCGGATTGGCGATACGGACGGTGCGGCTGGCCGATTCTTCCCCGTGCGTCAAAAAGAAATCTGCGCCCACGAAACGGTTGTAAAGAAAATAATCGCCATCGCGGTCGCTGTTGTGCCAATAGCTCAAATCGGCATTGCCTACTGAAATACCTGAATTGGCTGGTGCTTGCAGGCGCACGCGAAGGTAAAGTGGAATATAAATCTCTTGCTCATGGCGATTGGTCACACTTACTTTTACCTGCCATTCCTTATCGGCGCTGTTCCAGTTTTTGCTCAGAATGTTAATTTTTACCCGGCTGCCGCCTGTATTGACCCGGCCATCGAGAAAAGCGTCGTTCGCCTTAAATGCAGCGCCATCAACGCGATATCCCGGCGAAAATGGGCTGCCAAAAGCATGCATTATAGTGTTATGCCGTTCAAAGTTTCCATTGACCTCCGGTGTCCGACTGTAGGATACGCCGGGTGCATTGACCAAATCCTGATCGATAATTTTCCATCCCTGCGAGTTGAAAACAGTCACTTTGGACTGCAAATTTAGCGCTCCGGTGTTGGCGGTAAACACCAGGTTGTTGTACCCCGGCAAACCCAAATATCCGGAGGGATCGCCACCGCCGAAAACCACAACGCTCTCCAGTGCCGGCACAGTTGTGCCAGTGGCGAATTCGTGCACCAATTGTCCGTCTGAGAAAATGCGGAACCCGGCGATATTCAAGGAGGTGTTGGATCTATTGATAAATTCAAGCAACTGGTCTTGCAAGGCATTGCTGGAGCCATCGTTGTTTGCATCACCGGTGGTACCCGGAGAAAGCAGATATTCATTCAAAATTAAGTGGCCGCTAACCAAAGGTTCTTCAACGAGAATCGAAATCGTGTCGGCGTCACTGCCGCCTTTGCCATCTTCCACGGTGAAAATTATATTTGAGAATGTGCCGGACACAGCGGGAATCCAGAAAAAATTCTGTGCCGAAAAATCGGCGCCAGCAGGTAAATTTTCGACAGAATAATTCAGTTCATCCCCGTCCGCATCAGTCGCGCTGACCATGAACGACAGCGTATCCCCTTTGGCGATTGTTTGGTCGCCGATGGGATCGAGTTCAGGATTGTGATTTACAGGCGGAGGCGCTGCCCCGAAAGTGCTGCCGTCAACCTTGGTTCCCGGCGAGAACAGTGATCCCGCCGCTGCTGAAATCTCAGAATGTTTGACAAAACTGCCAGTCAAATCCGGATCACGGGAAATGGATTGATTGTCGCCAGCTTCGCTGCCGTAGCTATGCTCAAGAATCGTGACACCACCGGCGTTCTTCAGCGTAATTGTATCACCGCTATTGTTCAGACTAAGTAGATTTGCAGCCGCAGTCTGAACCAGTGCTCCACCAAAATCGCCGTTCGGGGAGCCGCCACCGAAAATAACGATAGCCCTGTCTGTGGGTAGATTTGTGCCCTGCGGAAATGTATGCCGTACACTCGCCGCATCCGAAAGGGTCCAGCCGCTCAGATCGAGAGTGGAGTTTCCTGTATTAACCAGTTCGATAAATTCATCGTCGGTGGAATCGCGGGTGCCATCGCCGTTGGCATCGCCGGGCAAATCGGCGGCGGGATCGGCATGGATTTCGTTGAGTACGATATAGACAGGTTCGGTGACTGTAATTGTGATCGATTCAGAATCGGTGCCACCGTTGCCGTCATCAACTTTAAAAATGATATCCTGAAAAATGCCACTCACCACTGGCATCCATTGAAATTGTTGATTGAAAAATGTCGCACCGGCGGGCAAATTTTCAGCGAAAAATGTCAAGCTATCGTTATCCATATCCGTTGCTGTGACAAAGAAAACAAGGGATTCTCCGAGCTCAACAGTCTGATCTCCGATTGGATCGAGAACAGGGTCGGAGTTTGACGGCGGGGGTGCTGCTCCAAAACTGCTGCCGTCTACTTGCGTTCCCGGCGAGAAGAGCGCACCTGCTGCGGCAGCAATCTCAGAATGTTTGGTAAAATCACCAGTCAAATCAGGGTACCTGGAAATAGATTGATCATTTCCTGCTTCGCTACCGTAAGTATATTCAATTACAATAACTTCGGAGGTGTTTTTCAGTGTGATGGTATCTCCGCTATTATTTAAAGCGAGTTGACCCGAACTCGCCGTCTGCACAATCGCCCCGCCAAAACTGCCGGTTGGCGAACCACCGCCAAAAACGACAATTGCCTGCCCGGCTTGCAGAATAGTTGTTGCCTGAAAAGTGTGCCGTTGGCCCACTAAATCGGAAATTGTCCAGCCTGAAAGATCAATATCTTCAGTATCGGAATTGACCAGTTCGATAAATTCATCATCAGTTGTGTCACGAGTCCCGTCGCCGTTGGCATCGCCCGCGAGATCGGGCGCCGGATCAGCGTTAATTTCATTGAGTACAATTGAGGATGATTGGCTAAAAACAAACACCGGGAAAATGAAAAGAAAGGCGCATAGTTTTGCTACACCCCGTAGGAACAGTTTTGATGAGTGGTTTGACCGCATAAATTCCTCCATTTTTTAAAAATGAATAACCAGGCATGCGGTGCGCGAAACAGGGTTCGGGCAAAGATGTGGATAATTTCACAGCCTCGGCGCTCTTATTGATGCCGTGGATATTTAGCGAAAATGCGTTTCTCGGAACCCCTGATATTTTCTTCCCTAAAAATATTTCACGCCCCTCGTGCATTAAATTTTATGGCAGGCGGGAATTTTAAATTAGACAGAAAATATCCTGAGAAATCCCAAGCAAATGGATGAAAATGCAACAAAACAAGCAGAATTTTCGATTCAGCAATTTATGCGAAATTGGATTTTTATTGCAAATGGAGATATGTTATACATTTGGCTTTTTTGAAGTTAGTCAGTTTTCGCTTGTGGCTCAGTGAAAAGATTGTAAATTTTCGGAAGAATTAAAATTAGCAGCACTACTTTTCGATCATGGATTGTTTTATTTTTGCCCAAATAATGAGATTTGAATACACAGACGGAACGTGAAACCTGTTTTATTAGAGTTGAATCATTACCTTCCGGTCACATGCAATTTATTCTGGAAAGGATTCTGTGAAGGAAATTAATATTTCGCCAATCGACACCCTTTTTGTGAATGGTAGCTATCTGATGGAATTACTATTTTTCAATCAAAACAAGATAAATTCAGAGACAATTCGCACAGTTCTAAAAAAGATTTCCTTAGCGTGCCTTGTGACATATCGTACCAGAATGCCAATACACAAATCGATTTTTGGCATGGGCATTCCGGTATTTACTTTTCCCCTGACAATTGGTAAAAATTCGACAGCAATTCTTGATGATAAAGAGAACTATTTATTGCGGCTGGTATTTTAAGATTAATAATATCGAAGGATCACTTTTAAGTAACAGGAGTTAAAGATTGTAGTCAGAGCTTGCTCTGATAACACGTGCTTGCAGGCAGAACAAGCTCGGGCGACAAACGCTTTCATCCGGTTAAATCAGTTGCTTTTAAACGAAAGCTGAAAAGTATATGGAAATTAGCTCAAAATATGTCGGTGTTTCACTCAAAGAGTACCGTACTGTTGTCCGTTGGCGCGACACGATGAATTACGCAGCTGCTGTCGGGGATAATAATCCGCGTTATTTTGATGACCGGCGGAAAGATGGGATCGTTGCGCCGCCAATGGTTGCGGTTGCCCTGACCTGGCCTATCGTGCAGAATTTATGGGAATTTATTGAAGCGAGTGATTTCCCGTTTGATATTCTGCAGCGGCAAGTGCATTACAGCGAATATCTGCACCTGCACGATGCCATCAAACCGGGAGATGAACTGTGGATAAATGGTGAAATAATTGCGATAGTGCCTGGGAAATCCGGGACGCACATTGTCATTCGATTTATCGCAATTAATCAGGATGGGAAAGCGATTTTTACAGAATTTATCGGTGGCATGATGCGCGGTGTGCACTGTTCGGATGCAGGCGCCGGTGGAGAAACACTGCCAAAAATTCCGGTTCCCGGAAAACTAAATACACCTGTTTGGGAGAAAAAAATAAAAATCGATCCACTGCTTCCATATATCTATGACGGTTGCTCCAACATCGTCTTTCCCATTCATACTTCACAGAAATTTGCACAGAAAGTCGGGTTGCCCGGAATTCTGCTGCAGGGCACGGCGGCGTTGGCATTCGCAGCACGGGAGATTCTCGATCGTCATGCGGAGAGCAATCCGCAAAAATTAAAAGCGCTATCTTGCCGTTTTGCTGATATGATCCTGCCGGGTACAAAAATTAAAATACAATTATTGAGCTTAGAAAAAAATGGCGAAAACATCGATTTGTATTTCCAGATTCTCGGTGAAAAGAATCAACTGGTGATAAAAAACGGTTTTGCACGAATGCAAACTTGATATTTTGGCCTGGCAATAGATTTAATCCTGACAGGATTCTGAATCCTGTCAGGATTTGCTTATAAAATTTTCATAATAAATTTGGAGAAACTTATGAGCTGGAAAAATTTAAACCAAACCTGGCATTATGTAGAAAAATGGGCGAAAGAAACACCGGACGCAGAAGCGCTTGTTTCTGGAAATGAGCGCTTATCATGGCGTGATTTCAAAGAAGAAATGGACCGGGTTGCGCTGGCTTATCTGGATATTGGCGTGCAGCGCGGCGATCGCATTGCATTTCTGGCAATGGCACAGAATGAATTTTTGACGACTTACATGGCAGCAAATAAAGTCGGCGCTGTCTGGCTGGGTTTGAATCCAAAATTTACTCTGGAAGAATTGCGCTATCAAATAAGTGACAGCCAGCCGACAGTTTTGATTGCACTGCGTTCATTTATGGGCACAGATCTTTCGGAAAATATCAAACAGCTGCAACAGGAATTTTCTTGTATTAAAAAAGTGCTGGTGCTGGGTGAGGCTTTTGCTGGAACAGATAATTGTGCTACGTTCGTCAATCAGACCCGTCCGTCTTTGGCTGCAGCGCTGGAAAAAAGAACGGGGCAGGCGCAGTGGTCTGACCGTGCATTGTTGATGTACACTTCCGGTTCAACCGGTCGCCCGAAAGGTGTGGTGCATACCCACAAAAGTATTATTGAAAATATCAAAGTGGAAGTGCGGGAATTTAACCTGACCAGCAAAGCCCGGGCGCTGCTGCATTTTCCCATCAACCACGTGGCTGCGGATGTTGAAATCGGGTTTGCGACCATCATGGCTGGCGGCTGCAATGTGATGATGGACAGTTTTCACCCGGTTGAATCACTGAAAATGATTGCGAAAGAGAAAATCACTTTGGTTGGGCAGGTACCCGTGATGTTTTTGCTGCAGATGAAACAACCGGAATTCCGCGAAACCGATTTCAACTCGGTGCAACATTTTGTCTGGAGCGGCGCCACGGCACCAAAAATTATGATCGACGTACTGGGAAGCATTTGTGAAAAAACTGGCGCAACGCTGTATACCGGTTACGGCAGCACGGAATTGTGCGGCATTGTTACCTACACCGTTGCGGGCGAACTTCCCGAGCGATTGTTGATTTCGGCAGGTAAATCCGTTGAACCTTTTGAGCTGAGAATTGTTGATGACTCGCGCAAGGAAGTGGCCGACGGTGAAATTGGCGAAATTGCGGTGCGCGGCCCATTGATGTTCGAAGAATATTTGAACAAACCGCAAGAGACCGCAGCGGTGATGGATGATGACGGCTGGTTTTATACCAACGATTTGGCGCGCAAAGACGCGGATGGTTACATTTATATCACCGGGCGGAAGTCGGAGATGTTTATCACCGGTGGTGAAAACGTCTACCCGCGGGAAATTGAGGAAGTATTGGAATCGCACCCAGGGGTACTTTTTGCGGCTGTCATCGGTGTGCCCGACGAACTTTTTCAGGAAGTGGGCTGGGCTTTTATCATGCGCCAGCCGGGAACGGAAGCGACCGAAGATGCATTGCTTGAATTGTGCAAAGAACGGCTGATCAATTTCAAAGTCCCAAAAAAGTTTTTTCTGCGGCCGGAATTGCCACTGCTGCCCACCGGTAAAGTGAATAAAGTCGCTCTGAAAAAGGAAATAGAGAAGCTGGCAAGTTAGGACTGCCTGATTCCGCGAGCGGACGTTTAGCCAGTGGAAGCGGGTGTTATGCGGTTAGCTCTTTTGATTTTCGTTAGGTATTTCTTGTAAATTAGTGCAAATATCGTAATCTTGGAATGATATGAAGAAAACTATAGAATTATTTGTTATAAGTTTTTGAGATTAGACATGAAAAAAGAAAAACACCTTGAAGCACAAATTAATCCACTTCAATTCTTAGAAGTTGATGATCCGTGGGCACAAGCAAATAAGACATCTTCAGTAACTCACGAAGCTGTAGTAAATTTTATTTGCAAACCAGGGATATCAAGTTCGTTAGACGAGTTAGTAAATCGATATAAAGAAATAAGTACGGAAAGGCCGCGAATAAATATCGCACCAGCAGAGGATCGTATTCTCGAAAAACTGATTTGGCCTCTCCATTATGCAAAATCATCATACATGCTTGGACATCCATTAGGAACTATTTCATTGTGTGGAATGGTTGCTGAAATGGTGTCAATACTTTTATTCGAAATCTCAAAATTCATCATAAACGATCATGAAATGACGAGTGAAGAACAGAAACAAATTTTTGGAAGTACGTTTGAGAAATTAGGTCAGGATAGACGAGTCCAAATTCTCAAAGCTTATGATATTGTGGATGAAAATATAAAACAATCGTTTGATTTGATTCGCACTACAAGAAGGAAGTATCTACATCTTTGGTCTCATGATTTGGACCAAATTTCGGTTGATGCACGTAATGTATTTACCGAAGCCGTAAAATTAGTAATTCGAGCAATTGGTCAAGATTTTAAAGATGGTAAACTTGTTTTAAATCCTGCTTTGTTAAAGTATTTAGAAAGAAATGGGGTTTATAAAGGTGCCGAGTAAACTTATAACAATAGCATTAAGCAGGAATTTAACCGCCGGAGCATGAATCAGGGTTTGAAGATTTTACACGGTTAAATCTTCTTATGCTCAGCGTTAGGCAGCAAATAAACAATTCATTAAATCGTGTTGTGAAATGGATATAAAAGAACAATCAGTATTACTTAGACCGGCAAAACCGGAATTTGATGAAGGTTTAAAATTCGCTCATTACCTAGATCAGGCTGCAGAAGGATTTTTCCGAATTATGCTGGGCCGTGAATCGGAAAAAATTATAGCTACTGCATTCATCGATACAGGGCATTCACTCTCCCATGAGAATGTGATATTTGTTGATGTTGATACTAAAATAGTTGGTATGAGTTCAACATTTACCGAAAGACAACATCGGATGTTTTCTGATGAGCCATTGCGACGGGCTGCGAAAAGAAACGCTATTCGGCTGAAGCTGGTGCGGACCCTTTTTGCACCTGTATGGCGTATCCTTGAAACTATCCCCGAGGGTGATTTCTACGTACAGGGAATCGCTATTGAACCGGAACTTAGAGGCGCAGGTATTGGCTCACTTCTCATGAACGACATTGATGATCGTGCCAAAGCAAGCGAATCAAACAGACTAAGTTTAGATGTTTCAGCAAAAAATGATGATGCAAGGAGATTATACAAACGGCTCGGAATGGTCGAGTCCTCAACGTGGCCAAATTCAAGATTTCTTCCAACTGTGTTTTTTAGAATGTCTAAATACCTGTAATATTAGAATTCGGCAGCCTGTACTACGCCAGCCTGAATCACGGTGTCTAAAAATCCGGCCTGTCCGGTGGCTTTATTGGCAGCCGAACAATTCGTATTTAGCTGTCACCCAAAAAGTAAGTCAAAAAGCAACTCATTTTTCGCGCGCAGCTGATCCGGCGCGATTAGGCATTCTGCAGTCATATATCCTTTGGAGAATGAAGATGAAAAATGCTTTACATCAACAAGCTATCATATATTTATGCCTGCTTGTTTTCGGATTATCCAATAGCTGTTCAAAAAAGAGCACCGAGCCTGATACGGAGCCGGGATTTCAGCTCGGGAAGAACAACTACACGATGGATATTGATGGCATTACACGGGAATATATTGTCCACGTGCCGGCCGGGTATGATGAAAACAATTCTACACCGGCGGTTTTTATGCTGCACGCTGCCTCTGGAAGCGGGGAAGTGACCTATAAGAACTCTGGCTGGCAAAGCCTGGGAGAAAATGAAAATATTCTGACCATTTACCCCACTGCCCTGGTTTATTGTTATGAACAATCATCTGGAGGCACTAAAACCACTACCCGCTGGAATAGTCTGCCGGGTGTTGCTACATTTTGTCAGGGTCAAACTCTCCAGGATGATGTCAAGTTTTTACGCCAGGTTGTAACCGAACTGCATCAACGGTTTAATGTAGATTCGCAGAGGATTTACATGGTTGGTTTTTCAAGTGGGGCCCAAATGAGTTTTCGATGTGCAGTGGAAATGAGTGATGTGCTTGCAGCAGTCGTGCAGTCCGGCGGTACACATCAGGTTGATACGGTTTTTACGCCGCAAAGGAATTTGCCCATTTCCTTTTTCTTGGGAAATAAGGAGCCATGGTACGGCAATGGTGTGAGCTGGTCTTTAAGCTTGTTCGACAGTGCCCTGACAAATTATCCTCTTTTTCAAAAAATCACCAATGTTCACACAAACTCGTTCGACTTCGAACAAACCTATACCATGACCGGGGATACAAACTCGGTGCTCGTTGCTACTTTTAAAAGCATTCCGGATGTCGGAAACCGGCAATTTAACTTTGCCTTTGTAAAGGGATTGGATCATTCGTACCCCAATGGTTCAAACCATCCGATGTACGGGGCCGGAGTACACTGGGAATGGTTGAAGCAGTATACATTGCCTTAAATGAAAATTTAACAGATTATTAACCAGTAAGTTTGAGAAAACCATATAACCGGGAAAGCTGTTGTGCAACGCGGTGTCTAACACGTGGATTTAAGCAGACGCTTAACAGACGCGAATTTAAGCAGCAGTGCGGAAAAACTACGGCGACGGCTGAACGCGGCGGCTAAAAATCCGACCTGTCCGGCAGCTTCGCTGGCAGCCGAACATTCCGTATTCAGCTGTCACCCAAAAAGTAAGACAAAAAGTGACTCACTTTTCGTGCGCAGCTGATCCGGCGCGATTATGTTTCTAAATTTGGAGATTAAGAGATGGAACTATTCAGTTTTTTTTTAAAAAGGATCTGTAGTGTCTGGATTATCTCCTTCAGTATAATGCCATTGTCAGCACAGAAAATAGACGTGGATACCGAAAAGATGTGTGAAACTTTGGAAAAACTTGAACTAAATAATGCGATTATTTCAGAAGCTATAGTCGTAGGGGCTGAAGATGATCTCCCCGAACACTGTCTTGTTACTGGCTACATTTTGCCTGAGATTAATTTTGCTATTCGTATGCCAATAAATAATTGGAATCGAAAATTTCTGATGGATGGATGTGGCGGATTTTGTGGAAGCGTCGGCTTTAGTGGTTACAATAAACGAGGATTAAAAAAAAATTATGCAGTTTCTTTTATGGACTCTGGACATAAAGGTGAAAGTGTGATTGATGCAAGCTGGGCTTATAACAATCGTAATGCGGAACATGATTGGGCACATAGAGCTGTCCATGAAACAACCATTGTAACGAAAATTGTAATCGAACATTTCTATGGACGACCTCCCGAAAAATCCTACTTCGAAGGTTGTTCAAACGGTGGGCGGCAGGGCATTATGGAAGCACTAAGATATCCGGATGATTTTGATGGTATCATCAGTATGGCACCATCTATTTATGCAACTGCGGCATTTATGAACATCTTATGGGTGTTTCGAAATAATATGAGTAGAGATGATAAGAATATCATTTCACTCAAAGATTTGAAACTTATTGCTGGTGCAGTCTATGCAGCTTGTGATAGCATTGATGGCGTGAAGGACGGACTTATTGACGATCCCCGAGCTTGTGAATTTGATCCAGAAAGTTTGCTTTGTAAATACAACGTAAACAAAGGTTGCCTTAATGAAGATCAGGTAAAAACACTAAAGGCCTGGTATGAAGGTCCAATAAACTCTGCTGGAGAGTTATTGTATTCTAGCGGTTTACCATTTGGATCAGAATCAAGCTGGCCTCGGATTACAGGTACAGAGGAAAATAGCGATGACAGCATGTTTGGTTCAATAGCCTTGAATTTTTTCCGTTACCTGGCATTTGAGGATGATCCAGGACAAAGTTGGAATATTGCAGATTTCGATTTCGATAATGATCCACCAAGGCTGGATTACATGGCAAAAATAATGAATGCAGATAGTCCAGATTTAGATAATTTCCGAGCACAAGGTGGAAAATTGTTGATCATTCACGGCTGGGCTGATATTGTTATACCGGCTTGGATGTCAATTGAATATTACGAAACAGTGGAAAAAAGGATTGGAGTTCGAGCGAAAACACAAGAGTTTTTCCGTCTTTTTCTTGTTCCTGGTATGACTCATTGTGGTATATGGGAAGGCCCGGGAGTTAATGGAACAGGATTTGATCAGTTAACCCAGTTGGAAAATTGGGTGGAACAAGGGATCGCCCCTGATTCGCTATTCACAACAAAATTCACACCAGATGGTTCTGCCCTCTGGACTCGACCAGTTTATCCGTATCCTCTACGTACAGTTTATAAAGGGAAGGGGGATATAAAATCAGCATCTAGTTACGAATCCAAGAAGCCATAACTTTATTGGGCAACACAATATAAATCATGATCCTTCAATTGCATTTAGGACGAAAAATTAAGTAAGGTTTGTTAAGTTGAGTATCAAATATTCAATAGAAACACAAAAATAGCTATCCTCGACTTCGGGCTGGTTTACCCCAGTTTTCAGGCTGTTTTCTAACAATCCCCTGTTGGCCGACCGCAAACAATCTACGCAATTTTAGAGTTTTTCGCTCGCGTGAGTTGATACAAATTTAAAGTGGGAACGCCGCAGTTTGCGGTGGTAAGCCTCAGCGTTCGGCTCAAAAATGGATTCTGTCACAATCATAATGTAAGGATAAATATGAGTGAAAAGTACTTCAAGACAATAAAATATTACTTGATTTCGATAGTCGTTCTTTTCGAAGTTGGACATTTGTTATGGGAGCATTTAAACGGTGGTGTATTGAGCCACCGGCTCTTGCACAGTTCAGATTACCCGGCGATGTCTAACTGGTGGGGGATCATTATCCTTCCTTTTTTAGCCTGGTTTTCAACAGTTCGCATTAAAAAACGTATTAGATTTCAATCCGATGATGCGTCAGTACCCGGAAAGATTCCAAGCGCAATATTAATAGGTTTTTTCGGTATGCTGATTGTAAGTATTTTACAATCAATAGCTTTCAATTTTGGCTATGAAAATATTACGATGTACATGGCTTTAGGTGTGTTACTAATTGGTTTGTTTTTACCTATTTATCAAACAGAATATATTCTTGGTCATGTGCTCGGCGCAGCATTTACTTTTGGTCCCATCATTCCGGTTATAGGCATCATGGTTATGGCATCGGTTTCAGCATTTTCGAATTTAGTTATAAAGCCGTTAATTTTACGTATTCTGGGTCGCAAAACCTCAGCAACGTAGTCTAAGCATCAACGCGGAAGCTTCACGCGGACGGTGAAGTTACATTCGGAAGTGTTTTCAGCGTTCGTTCCGGTTATGCCAGGCCCGTCAGGCTCATTTGCCTAAAGTAGGAGATCGAATTATGAAAGATGTGCAGATCAAGCTTTCAGCATTATGGGCTGCTCGCATGTTAAGCGGTTTACAGGGGGATTCGACGCGGTTACATGATCCGGTGGCGCTGAAGGAATTGGTCGGGGGAACTTCAGCTGTTCCAGTAACCAATGAATTATTGTTGGGAATGTCGATAATATTTGCGGTTCCAATTTTTATGAGTTTCCTGTCCCTGACATTGAAAGATAAAGCAAATCGCCGAGCAAACCGCAGCATAGGCCTGTTCCTTGTTGTGTTTGATCTCGCTTTTTTGGGTTTAGTTCTGTTCCAGGGATCATTTAACTATGAGACATTTTGGTCATTTGTATACCCTGTGTTTCCTGCACTGATCGTTTGGTATTCGTGGAAGTGGCCCAGGCAGGAAGCATGAGTCGATTCCATCTTTTTTTAGACCGGTCTGGTTTTGTTGTGGGAAATTGGTTATTCAAAACGAGTCTTGCATTAAAACCTGTTCATCAAAAAAAACAATTGTTCCCTCCGATTTTGCATGCGCGTCAAGTTAAGAAAACTGAGATTGTGGATAACTCGCAGTTCGCTGTAAACATCCCTCTGGTTTGTGCTCTGGACGAGCACAAACCTGTCTCCCTTCAAAGGGAGATTTTAAGTCCCCCTTTGAAGGGGGATTGAGGGGGATGTCCGTGATTAGCCTCAAAAAAAGCTGTTATCCACATTTTGAATTCCTTAACTTGACGCCTATGCTCCGATTTTGGGAGCCACCACCTCCATTAAAATCGCGGGCGGTTTAAGTTTTAGTATTTCAGGCCGAGCTCAGTCCTCGTTCCACGATAAAGCAGAATTTCGTTGCATACGTTTAGTGGTGTGGTAGTCGTCGGTGTAGCATTTAAGCAGCAGTCTGACGCGATGCTGCACAGGACACGATGGGTAGCCGAACAATCCGTATTCAGCTGGCACTGTAAAAAAACCTTCAATAAAAGATTTGCTATTCGCACAGGCGATCTGTGTGCCCATAATTAAATTGGAAGATTGTTGAATTTGACAGTTTAGGGACTCCCGATTTTTAGATTTTAGTTGAACTTTTGTATAATCAGCAGCTTGATATAGGTTGGAAAAGCAGGGGCTCAGGAAATGAATTCGCGATAAAAAAATTAAAACCAGAATCTTTAGCGATATAATTTCTCGCAAAGAAGAATGGCCTGCCAATTGTTGTCGTATTTATTAATTTTTGCCGTGGAATCGAAAGTGCACAGGGTTGATATATTTTAAGTTGCAATGTACGAACTCTTTATTAAATTTTCACAACGGGGTAAATTGCAGGATAAAATTCATAAGCTTGTGGATTATTTTTGGAGGAGACATGAACAAAAAACACAGTCTTTTTGAAATTGTAAAGCTACCATTGCTCATTGCTTTTGCCGTTATTGTCCTTCGACTTATATTGGAATTTTACGGCGCGCCAGAAACTGTGAACAAAATTTTCGGGGTGGCCTGGCTCCATTTAATCATGCCAATTTATCTCGCCTTTAAAATTGTAGAACATGATTTTGAAAAACCGTTCGTCGTACTCGTCAAAACGATATTGCTGTTTTCAATCCCCGTCCGTTTTGCAGTCGCTCTGACTTATTCACTGGCGCATTATTTTAAATGGGCAATTCCTCGTTTTGCCATGGTTACAGGAGAAAATGTCACACCACTATCAGGGTATTTCACCATTCCTGCATCAGCTTTTGCTTTCTATGTGCTTCTAACCCTGGTTGTTGGCATCGTAACTGGCGGAATTACCTTGTATTTCAAAACACGGGCTGCCGGATCCAAAACAGGCGAATAGAGTGTTTCATTCCAGGTGTGGCCAGTGGTTGTTGAATATGCTTTTACGCCGACCGGGATAGCGGTATACATAAAGTTTAATAGCCTGAATAATTCTCACACAAAGGCACTAAGTCCGCAAAGAAAATATTTAAATACTTATAAAACTTAATTTTGTGGGCTCTGTGGCTTTGCGAGAGAATATTTTAATAAATATTTATGAATAAAGCAGGATAGCAGTTAAAAAGTTTCTTTTTGTGGGTTGAGGAAAAGATTGAAAATTTTTGCTATTAAATAAATTATTTTTATATTTATTATTATTATCTTGAATGGATTTGCCGCCCAATAATCCCGCACCATTATAACCGAATTCATGTAGATCAATTTTTACTTTGAGGACAAAATGAAACTTGGAATTGTCGCCCCATTTAATTGCCATTTAAATCTGAATACCCCACATTTAATGACAAATTACCCCGATTTTAAGCGCTTCTGTCACCAATTGCTGTTCAATAAAGAAGCAACAAACGGGGCCTTGTTTCAAGCGGGCGATGTCGAATTCAATGTGCCGCTGAGTGATGGTGTGAAATACGATTCCGTGCAGGAAGACGGTAAATATCACCTCGACCCGGAAATATTTACGATAATGGCGGTCACGAAAATCCAGCCGTTTGCAGCCGCTGCGCATGCGCACGCTTTTGCCTGTCTGGAATCAATCAATAAGGAATGGCACTTTCAGGTCGAGGTGCAAAGTTGTGATTTTAAATTTTATGATAATGCCATTGGTTTGGCAACGATTTTAATGGAAATCAATCCTGGCATCCCGGAGAGCAATGCGGAGGCTTTTATACATTTTGTCGAAAAATGGGCATCCGCATTCACAGAGAACCTGGTTGAAAAATATTATCAGGCAAAACTCTTCCCGATCCTGGATTACATCACCCGGTTATGCACGAAAAATAAAAACGGTTTTATGCAGGCTGTGGAAGATTATCCGGAATATCTGAAGTTTAGCCTCCAAATTAATGCGAATGATCAAAAAGGCAATACCGGGAAAATCAAGTGGGCCAATCGAACGTTGTTTGTTGATTCATTTGCTGACCTTGATTTCGATTTATTAGAAAAAGCATGGATTGTTTCGACCCTGGGCCAGGAGCTATTGCGAGATGAGTTGATTCCCGAAAAACCGGTATTTCTCGGCTGGGGAAACAATGTCGCCGTCGGACCGCCGGATCAAAATCATACTGTGCAGGCACTCAAAGCGCTGCATATTTGCCAGTATTTTTACACGATATTTGACAACTTGGGACCAAGCTTGCTTTCCATGGTTGGTGAATCGATGAAGGAAATCAGTATTCATAAATCTGCCAGGCAACGGAAAATACTCGAATCGGTCATAACCAAAGTAGCCATCTATAAAATTCAGTTCGATGATTTATTTTTGAGTTTGCAGGGCAATACACACATGTACGTTCAAGATTTACAAAAACGCTGGCATTTGGATATCCTTTTTAATGGTGTTGAAAACAAACTGGACTTGTGCAAGGCGCAGGTGGAAAGGATTCAACAGCGGGCGCAAAAACTTGGTCAAACTGTGGTCGAATCTATTTTATTTGTTATCGGGGGCATCTCGCTGATCGAATTTTTTAAAAATCTGGCCGATGCAGGCAAAAACCTGAATTTAAAAACCGATGGTTTCCCCGGTGTTTTGGATGTCGCAGGAAGTTTTGCCCCCGACGTTGTAATCTGGTTCGGCATTTTTCTCTTTGCGACTGCATGTGGGATTTTTGCCCACTTTCAACGACGGCGGTAATAGGGGAGAGAGATAACATAGTTTCGTAGAACATAATCAAAGTGAAAAATGGAATTATATTAACATCAATAAAATCAAAAAATCAGGTGGAATTGATAATTGAAGACTTCATCAGCTGAAGATGTACGGAAATTGTACGAAGACTCTGCGGATTCGTACGACAAAATGATGGACAGTGAGATCAATCTTCCGGTCTACGAAGACATTTTAACTCGGCTGGCTGAAAAAATCTCGGGGCTGCAAGGCGCAGTAATTGATACTTCCTGTGGCTCCGGGCACATGTTGTATCAATATCACAAACGCTACGATCCAATGCGACCGTTGATTGGTATTGACTTATCGCCAAAAATGGTCGCCATCTCCCGCAAAAAACTGGGGAAAAACACAAAAATATTTGCCGCCGACATGCGAGAATTGGATGATATTCCTGCAGAATCCTCCGCGGCGGTGATCAGTTTTTTTGCTCTTCACCACCTGGAACCAAAAGAAATTGGTGTTGCATTAAAAGAATGGTGCCGTGTTCTTCGACCAAAAGGTCAATTAAATATTGCGACTTGGGAAGGGAGCGGGCCCATCGATTATGGCGATGAATCGGATGTGGTGGCGCTCAGATATTCGCAACAGGAAGTTACGGAACTGGTGGAGAAAAATGGATTTAAAATCGACCGGCTGGTTGTTAAACCTGATGCAGAAATACCAATGAACGCAATTTACCTTGAAGGAACAAAACAGTAATTATTTTCAATTGGAATATTTTGAAAACTAAGAAAGGTGTGCGATGAGTAGTGAAAAAACGAGTGGTATTCACTGGAGTTTTTGGGTGATCGGCGCAGTCATGCTGATATGGAATGTGCTGGGTGTGGTAAATTATTTCGCACAAATGAATCCAGAAGTGGTCGCAAACTTTCGCGAGTCTGAACGCGCAATTATTGCAGGCCGGCCGATGTGGGCCACCGCAGGATTTGCGCTTGCTGTTTTCGGCGGCGCGCTGGGCTGCTTGCTGCTTTTACTCCGGAAATCGGTTGCGTATTATCTGTTTATTGCGTCACTCATCGGCGTGGTAGTGACGTTGAGCCACGCCCTTGGCGCTGAAATCGACTTCGGTATCGGTGAAATTGTGGGAATTATTCTGATGCCGTTAGTGGTGGCCGCATTTCTAATCTGGTATTCAAAATTCGTCGAACGCAAAGGATGGATCAGTTAGATCAAAAAGAACGAAGTTAAAATAATCATAACAGTTCGACCCGTTGATAATCCAAATAAATATTATTAAATTATACGTGGTTATTTCACCGCAGCTGCGCTTCAGCGATCTATGCATCTTTAACACCATATAAAAAGGTGCTGAAATGGCTTCTGATCTGGAATTTGTGCAATTTGTAGTAGATCAAATCGAGAGCAACAAAGAAATTTCTTATCGCAAAATGTTTGGCGGAATCACACTCTATTGCAACAGCACGGTTGTTGGCCTCATTTGTGATAATAAGTTATTCATTAAAATTACCAACGCTGGCAAGGCATTTGTTGGAGAAATCGCCGAAGGCTCCCCATACCCGGGCGCTAAACCAGCATTCCAGATTGAGGATGAAATTGAAGACAGAAAATGGATAAGCACATTGATCGAAATAACAGAAAATGAACTGCCAATACAAAAGCCAAAGAAAAATAGAAAAAATAATACCAAAAAATAGAACTCAGATGGAACGGTTAATTCAGAAAAAATCTGTATGGATCTGATTGATCCCTCCAATCAGTGTTCTAAAAAAGAAAGAGATACAAATGAACTCTAAACTTTCCTCATTTTTAAAAGTAGCAGTCGTAATTTTCGGATTATCTTCTATCGCAGCAATCAAGCCTGTTTTTGCGCAGAATAAAGCAATTGAAATTGATAAGATGATGCAACTGTATCATGATTACGGGCAGTTTAATGGTACAGTCCTCGTTGCAGAGTCTGGCAAAATAATCTTCAAAAAGGGTTATGGGTTCGCAAATATGGAGTGGAATATCGGCAATGAGCCAGATACAAAATTCCGCCTTGGTTCAATTACCAAGCAATTTACTTCGATGCTTATCATGCAATTGGTTGCAGATGGAAAAATTCAACTGGAAGAGAAAATTACACATTACCTGCCGGATTACCGCAAGGACACAGGGGATAAAGTAACGGTTCATCATTTATTAACGCATACTTCAGGAATTCCAAGTTATACAAGTATGCCAAATTTTTTTAAGGATGTAAGTCGTAATCCATATACAGTTGATGAATTTGTAAAAAAATTCTGTAGTGACAGCTTGACTTTCGAACCCGGTTCTAAATTTTTATACAACAATTCTGGCTACTTTCTTTTAGGAGCAATTATCGAAAAGGTGACCGGAAAAACTTATGAAATTGTTTTGCAGAATAGAATTCTTGATCCACTAAATATGAAGAATACCGGTTACGATCATCATGAAACTATTATTGCAAACCGTGCGACGGGATATGAAAAAACACTAAATGGATATTTAAACAGTGCATACCTGGATATGTCACTTCCATTCTCTGCCGGGTCTTTGTATTCGACAGTTGAAGATCTATATTTATGGGATCAAGCGCTTTATACCGACAATCTCCTTCCTGATAAATTCAAGAAGATAATGTTTAAACCTTTTCTCAGCAATTACGCGTATGGATGGGGTGTTCGAAAAATGCAAATTGCTGAATCAATGGACAGTTTGCGGATCGTCTCACATGGTGGCGGAATCAATGGATTTAACACGTTAATAACCAGGCTGATTGCTGATAAGCATTTAATCGTTCTATTAAATAATACGGGCGGTGCGAATCTTAATGGCATGAGTTTGGGAATAACCAATATTCTCTATAATAGGCCCTATGACCAACCACAAAAATCTATTGCTGATGAGCTCTTTAAAATTTTTTCCGAAAAGAATATCGCGTCTGCTGTTAATCAGTATCATGAATTGAAAAAAGAGCATCCCGAAACGTATAATTTTAGTGTAAATGAATTAAACAGGTTGGGGTATCGATTTCTCGAGCTTGCAAAGGTTGCAGAAGCAATTGAAATATTTAAACTAAATGTTGTAGCTTATCCTGATAATGCAAACGCCTACGACAGCCTGGGTGAAGCCTATATGAAAAATGGGAACACTGAATTTGCCATTGTGAACTACAAAAAGAGTCTGGAATTAAATCCAGGTAATACAAATGCTACAAAGATGCTTGCCGAGATGGGTGTCGTTGATGCAGGATTATCCAAAGAAGTTAAAGTGGCAACCAAGATTCTGCAAAGCTATGTCGGGCAATACCAAATTAATCCTTCCTTCATCATCACAGTTACAAATGATGGGGATAAACTTTTTGCACAGGCTACCGGACAGAATCAGTTCCAGATTTTTCCGATGTCGACCACAAAATTTTACTTTAAAGTCGTAGACGCCCAAATCACCTTTAATTTGAATGAAGCAGGTGAGGTTGAAAGCCTGACATTACATCAGAATGGCCGTGATATGCCTGGGCAGAAAATCAAATGAGGCGTTTTTTTCGTCGCACATGCAAAAAAAAAAGTGTAACTCTAATAATTATTTCCGGCGATGTAAAAATCGTGCAGTTGATTTTGGAGTTACGCAAAGATCCGTTTTATAAAATGTAGAGACATAAAAATGAAAAACAGAAATTTCAAATCTATCTTCTTCTTTCTTGTTGTGCTTTTTGCATTAAGCAGTGTTTTTAGTACCAACGGCCATGCATCGGATAAATACGAAGATTTGGTCGTTTTATTCAAAGACTGGCGAAAATTTGAATCGCCCCCGATGTTGCATGGTGCGCCAGACTATACGGCAAAAACATGGAAAAAACGCTATGATTCATTTAAAAGATTTCGCCAGCGGTTAAATGAAATCGACAACAGTAAATGGTCTGTGGAACAAAAAGTGGAGTGGTATGTCGTTCTCGCTGAGATGAACGGATTTGACTTCAACTACCGCGTGCTGCAGCCATGGAAACGTGACCCGGCATTTTACAAATCTGTCTGGACCTACCAAAGCGACGTTCCCGCCCACGAAGGCCCAACACACCATGCGACCACGGAATTGTGGACCTATAGCTTCCCGCTGACAGAGAGTGAAGAAACGCGATTGGTCAACGATCTGAGCGTGATTGCTCCGTTAATGAAACAGGGGCAAACAAATCTGACCGGCAATGCGCGCGAGCTCTGGATTACCGGAATCCGCGATATCCGGCAGCAAAGTATCGATCTGGATAATCTCGCAGAAATGCTTGGTGACAACATGAATGCGAAGCTCAAAACAACAATCGCCGAAGCCAAAGCCGCGACTGAAACGCTCAAAATATGGCTTGAACAACAAGCGCCGCTAAAAACCGGACCCTCCGGAATCGGCAAAGAAAATTACACCTGGTATCAGCAAAATGTGCATCTGGTTCCCCTGAACTGGGATGACGAAGTACGCATTTTAAAAAGAGAGCTGGCGCGGGCGTGGTCATCATTGAAACTGGAAGAACACCGTAACCGGCATTTACCCAAGCTCAAAGCAGTCACTTCGCCAGCAGAATATGATGCACTGGCGGAACGGTCGGTTAAAAAATTTTTAGCGTTTTTAAGGGATAAAGAAATCGTCACCGTCGCGGATTATTTTGAGGCGGCGTTAAGGGCGCATGTGGGTGAATTTGTTCCGATTGAGAAGCGCAATTTTTTCAGGATTGCCATGCATTACGATCCAATGCCACTCTACTCCCATTCTTACCATTGGTTTGAACTGGCAATGATGAAGCACGATCCCCATCCAAGTCTTATCCGGCGTAATGCTTTACTTTACAACATCTTTGATAGCCGCAACGAAGGAACAGCGACCGCTGTTGAAGAGATATTTATGCAAGCGGGATTATACGATGACAATCCGCGCGTGCGGGAAATTATCTGGATTTTAATTGCCCAGCGAGCAGCCCGTGGTCTGGGTTCACTCTACGCGCACGCCAACGAAATGACAATGGAAGATGCCGGCAAAATTCACAGCGAATGGACACCACGTGGCTGGATGAAAACGGAAAAGGAACTGTTAGTTTTTGAACAGCACCTCTATTTGCGTCAACCAGGTTACGGCACCAGTTATATAACCGGTAAATATTTATTGGAAGAAATGATTGCTGCCTATGCGCACGGGAAAGAAAAGCAAGGAGAACAGTTCAGGTTGAAAGATTTTTTTGATGAACTAAATGCCATTGGCAACATTCCAATTTCACTGGTAACCTGGCAGATGACAGGGGTGAAAGATAAATTATTTGATACATTGGGGAAATAAAACCGGACCTATCAATAGGAATGGAGTAAGAAATTATTTCTAACTTTGAAAAGATTTAAATTGCACACTCTCATGGTTTGTCATGCCTAAAAGTGTGAATGACTGTCCATTTGAAAATCGATAGTGAACAGTGCTTTATTACAATTCGGTGTGCCCGGGGTGCAATCTCATTCCGGAGTGCAATCCCTTTATGGATTGCTATGCATTGCATAAAGGCAATGCACTCCGAACCCAAAAAATTAGATGCGTGAGTTTCTAGAATAAGTTTGCAAACAACAAAATACACACACCAATGGCTCAAATTTTAGATATTGGAACTCAGCGGATTACCTGTGCAGTTACGGATCTTTGGCGCTAAGAGGAGGATTATCTCATTTGGTTTTACTTAAAGTGTCTTGCGTGCGCATTTTTTTCGCCGCGATGATAACAGGTTGAATGGAATAAACCACAGGGCTATTAGCAAAAAATTGACAGTTTCTGCATGTTGTCCGTATGGCGAACCATTCAGAATATAGGATACCAGTATCATCAATGCTGCAAAAACAATCGAAATTATGATCAGCAGGACTGCGTTTTTATTCGGTTTCATATGTCTTCTCCGTTAAAATAATTTGGCTCTGTTTAAATAATAAGTTAATTTATAGCCTGATATAATTCTCTCGCAGAGAGCCGCAGAGAATGACTTAAAAATAAAATTCTGTGGGCTCCGTGGCTTTGTGAGAGTTGTTGCCTGAATAATATTTCATTCCAAGCTGTTGGATAATTCATACCGTTTCTTAAACAGCGCAAATAATTTTTGATTAAGTCGGGTTTTGGGGCATTGAATTGTGCCTATTTATCTTCAGATCCGGGCTGATTTTTACTGGTGTCACTCCCTGGCATATTCTTTTTGAACTCTTCGAATTCACTCTTTAAACTGGACACTTGCCCCATGGCGGTCAGGCTAAAAGAGAGACCGGATAAGCCAAAAACAAATCCAAGTAATCCCATCGTTTCCATTTTACATCTCCTCGCTTAATTTTATTTCATCTGCTGATTTCAACTTTTACACCTAAATGGTGGCGGCATCTTCCTTGTAAACGTCAAAATTCATATCCTCAATTCGCTGATTTCTCAACATCGAACCGAGGCCAATAAATAGAATGAATTGAAAATAGCCACTCATAAGAGCCGGCTCAAAATAATCCAGGTTAAATTCATCAATTGCTTCAAAAATCATGAGAAACAAGCTGGATGCAATACTCATAAAAAACAATGATTTAATTGTAACTTCGACCTGCTTTAACCGATCATTGCCATCTTGATATGGATCTATTTTCTTGCCATACAAATTCCAATAAATGATGCCGGCGAATAGCAGGTTCGTGGCGAGTTGCGTCAGCAGGATCGTAAAAGTATCATTGCTCCAATCAATCTTAAATTGGTGCAAACTGTAGAAAAATCCGATGCAAGATAGAAACATAATAACAGCTGCCACAAATACCAGTGGCGAGATAAAATCAAACAAGCGCCGCGGAAGTAAATCAGCCTTGCGTTTTGTGCGCATATCGGCTTTGCGCATAAGTTTAAAATAGGCAAATCCGGAAAATTCCATGATGAATAACGGGATCATTTGTACGAAGAAATAGGCCACTGGAATAGCTTCGGAGACCTTTCCAGATGAACCAGAATCCCAACTTGCAATTGCGATCAGCACGATGAAACCGAGCGCTAAAATGAGGTGATTTACCACCCGGTAAATGCTTTGCCCAATCTCATAAAAGGCGACTTGTTTCGGGTAGAGTTTGGGGTATTTCGATGCCGGAAAAGTTCGCAGGACGTATGCGATCCGGCTGAGAATTTGCCTTGGGTAATAAAATGATATCAGAATTATCTGGCTTAAAAATACGATATAAAATAAAAAATTCTCTGGCATTTCTATCTCCTTAAATAGTACGTTTATTCATTAAATTCCCAAATGCAATGCGGATTTCTGAGTCGGTAACTCCCCCGTCTCTTAACTCGGAAATAGCATCGCTCAACTTTGCAATCACCCACTCACCCAAATCGACGGTGCAGTTGATCTTCGCATCCGGGTGGATGAATGTACCGCGATAACCACGTGTTTGAATGACCGAATCCCGCTCCAATAATCGATAGGCTTTGGCCACAGTTTTACTATTAAGCCGGAGATCGTTGGCAAGTTGCCGGATTGAAGGCAAGGGAGCGCCGGGGCTGATTTTGTCTTTTAGCACAGCCTCTTTGATTTGTTCCACCAACTGCGCAAACAATGGGGCTGAATCTTCGATGTCAATGGTTATGTCCATTTTCTAAATCCTATGCAGGTTTAAAATTATTCGTACCACTTGTACCGTGTGGTGTAATGGTACAAAAGGCACTTCAAATTTGCAAGAAAAAAATTAAAATTGGTTATTTTAGAAATTAAAAAAATTTGTTAAAAATTGGATAAGTGAAATTAAATTCAGCATTTAACTTGTATGGATTTTGAGAATATTATTTTGGAAGAAAAGGATAAATCGATTCATCTTATGATTATCCAAAAGAAATGCCCCTGAAATTTCAAAGGAAGTACTTTGGTGAGATTGTTTTTTTTAACTGGAATGGAATTAGAGAATAGGCGATTTATTTCCCGGTATTAACTTTTATCAGATTGCCTGTATCGGGTAATAATACTGTCGATCTGCTTGTCCTTTTTTTGCCACAAATCATTGACCCATTGCTGAAATCCCTGCCGGAACGGCGTGTCTTCACTATAATTTTTACCCACAACTTTTTGCGGTACCGGCAATGCATTTACGCGAACTGTAACATTGGGTATATTGCCTTTGAGCAAATCCCAGAATTTGTGGGGTGGTTGGTTGCCGGGGTAAACGATGGTTATGTCGAGAATGTTGCTGAGATAATCGCCCATGCTTGAAAGCACCAACGCAATGCCACCGGCTTTTGGTTTGAGCAAATGGATGAAGGGTGAATTTTGTTTTTCTTTTTTTTCAAAATTGAAGCGTGTCCCTTCTAAAAAATTGATAACGGAAACCGGGGTATCCTTAAATTTCTTGCATTTGTCACGCGTTGTTTGAATATCCTTGCCGCGCAATTCAGGGTGTTTTCTCAGCTTCTCCCGGGAGTAGCGTTTCATGAATGGAAAATCCAGGCCCCACCAGGCGAATCCGAGAAAGGGTACCCAAATGAGTTCCTTTTTTAAGAAAAATTTTAGAAACGGGATCTCCCGTTTAAAGACTTGCTGCAGGACGAAAATATCCGTCCATGAACGATGGTTGCTGACTAAAAGATAAGATTTCTTGCGGTCCAAATTTTCCAGACCTTCGATATCCCACTCCATTTTTTGTGTTACCCGGAAAATGAAACTGTTGCATTCTACCCAGAACCGGGCACAAACTGTTGCCACGCGCGCGAAAAAAAGACGTATCGATTTCAATGGGCTGATGAGTTTAAAAAAAATAAATACGTATAAAATTATGCTCCAAAATATTGTATTAACACTGATAAACAGCAATGACGCGGCCCCGAGAATTGGTGCCGGAAGAAAGTTCAGCATACGATACTCCCTTTACGAAATCAAATTATGCGACAATTTACCGTCGGAACAGATAGTCTGTGAATCTTTTTTTCGTCGCGTGGAGAAGTGCTATAAAATACACTAATTTTATATTTTTTAAAAGGAAATTATGAATGCAATTCACACAAATTTTGCAGTCGATGCGAATCGGATCGTTCGGAAGAGTTTTGTGGAAAATCACGGATTCGAAGGGAACTTTTAAGTAACTAAAAGCTCCCATTCTTCAGAAGGAAAGGTTGGGGGTGGTTGTAGTAGTAAATGCAAATACCTGTGTGACTCAACCACCCCTGGTTTAAATTCTGGACAAATTTTTACCTGCCCCTCCTGGAAAAGGAGGGGATTTTCTACAGCAATTACTTTTAGATTAGGCCTCGCTGCCTTTGCGTGGCTGAACCATTAAGCAGTAGCGAAGTTGTTTTTGCGAAAATTTTTTGGGGTAAAACCTGTCCAGTTTTTAAAAGAGCGGTGAAAGACACTGGGCTCGGAAAATCCGACCAAATACGAGATCTCAGCAATTGTAAGCTGGCCTTTTTTCAGATGATCGATTGCCATCTCTTTACGCACTTTTTTCAGCAGCGCATTGAAGGAGTTGTTTTCATCTTTGAGTTGCCTTTGCAAGGTCCGCACACCCAGCGATAAATTGGCAGCTACATTTTCCAAACTGGCCTGATTCCCCGGGATGAGCTGCATTATTTCTTTGCTGACCTGATGGCTTATGCTTTGTGATTCGCTTACGTTTTCCAAAATGGCTTCGGCATATTTTTCCAGCAGTGGATAAAGCTCAGGATTGGCGTGGGTGATGGGCTGGTCCAAAGTGACATTGTCATACACGATCTCATAATTTTCTGCGCCGAAATAAACCTTACAGCCAAGTTGTTTTTCAAATTCATCGATTTCACCTGCAAAGTCGTGAGCAAAATAGATGGCGAGGGGAGATATTTTTTGTTTGCTGACAAAATAGCGGATAGCTGTTACTTGTTGCGTCACACATCCCACGAGGCAATACTGCCGGTCGATTTTCATTTTTTCATCTACTAATTCTATGCGAATCCGGCTTTTGGATTCTCCCTCTATAAGTTCAAATCGCATACCGTCACCGACGAGACGGGCAAATTTTTCTGTCCGCTTGTATGCTTCGCGTACGGTGGGGGAGTTTGAGATGAGATAACCGAGAATGTAAAAGTTGGATGGCTGAAATTGCTGCCCGTAGTAAAGCGGGAAATAGGGATCGTCGAGAAGTTCTGTAACCAGGCGTAACAATTTTCCGGGTTTTTCACAAGCTACCCGGTTTTGCGGATTCTGAATTGTTGCCTCATCCAAATCAATCAGATCCAATAATACATTCTTTTCGATCCCTCTTTTTGCCGCAGCAAAAAGGATGGAATTAATAAGACTTACAGAAGCAGTTGCCATGTTCAAATCACCTCACGGTTAGTAATTTCGTATTTTGTCGTAAAATGTCAATTTTTTTTCAGAAACTGTCAATAACTTTTTATTTTTTATTTTGTATACTGTCAAGGTCAAAAAGAGTAAAAATAATTAAAAATATTTTTAGCAGTTATTAATATTGGAGAATTCAATGAACAATTTTTTTCTTATTCTGATTTTCGCCGGCACATTGCTCGCCAATGAAACCGGCCGCGAAATCGCTGAAAAAGCGAATGCAACGCAACGTAATTTCATCGACGAAAAAGTTGAAACGACGATGTATTTGATCAATGCCAATAAGGACACGGTGACGCGAAATTTGCGCAACATGACTATTGAACGTCCAAATTCTGAGGACTATTCCATTATTCAGTTTCTTAATCCTGCCGATGTGCGCGGCACCGGTTTGTTGACGTATCAAAATCCAGCAGGCGATGACAAGCAGTGGCTGTATCTGCCCGAATTGCGCCGGGTGAAAAAAATATCTTCGAAAAATAAATCGGGTGCGTTTATGGGATCCGAGTTTGCTTACGAAGATATCTCAGGCAATACGCTGGATAAATTTGAATACGAACTGGTGAGTGAGGAAATATATGATGGGAAGGATTGTTACATCCTTCAGCGTACGCCTGTTTATGAAAACTCAGGTTATTTGCGGATTAAAACATGGTATGCGAAGGACAGTTACTTGATGTTGCGCAGCGAATATACCGATCGCAAAAACAGCCTGCTCAAAGTCCTGACGCTCAAAGGGTGGGAGAAGTATCCTTCCGGTACATGGCGTGCCTCTGAAATGCGCATGCAGAATTTACAATCGGGAAAGGTTAGTATTCTGCATTTTAACGACCGGCAGATGAAAACCGGGCTGCAAGTTAAAGATTTTAACAAGCGTAGTTTACAGCGGATTTTAAAATAGTGTTCAATTTTATTCGATGAATCGGAAGGCAAGGCTCAGTGGAACATTCGCGGGCGTGCGTTTATATCTCCTGCAAAGATTCGATAAATGAGTTAAGTTTTCCAACGGCATTCGGTTCAGAAGATTTTTAAAATTATGAATTTGGGTGGTATTTAAATGAATAGAGTTCTGGTGTTGCTGCTTTCTCTAATTGCTTTTGCCAGTCCGGCAGCTGCACAAAATATCAATTTAAGTGAATCGGTCAGCTTAAATTATAAAGGCAATCTTGGAATTGACACGTGGTATTTTCCGCGCAAAGCGCCGGACGCGAAAATGCCGGAATCGGTGAATTCGTTGTGCGGCGCTCTCGACATGACACTGGTTTTTGACGCTCCTTTGGAAATTCGCTTGAATCAGCGTTTATTGTATGATTTTGAAAATGCAGATCGCAACCGCTATGAAATTGAGGACCTTTACCTCGATTATTTTCGCGACAATTTCGAGGTCCGTGCCGGCATGCAAACCTTTTCCTGGAAAACTGTGGAGAGCATCAGTCAGGCGGATTTCCTCAACCAGACTGATTTAGAAAGTGATTTTCTGGACGCAGATAAATTTGGTGAACTGGCCGTGCGGACACGGCTGATCCTGCCGACAGAAACCGAGCAGGTTTTCGAGATATATTATTTGGCCCGGATGCGTGCAACCCGATTTCCGGTTGATGAAAATCGGTTTTCTTTCGGATTGAATGTACTCAATGACGCCAGCTCCCATCAATTTCAAAGCGCCAAAGATGAATGGCGGCCACAGATTGCCCTGAGTTTTCAGCGGCCATTTTTCGACAATATCGATACGCGATTCTTTTATTTCAATGGCTACAATCGCTTTCCCGGCCTGCTGCCAAAATTTAACGCCGCGATGGAATTTCAGCATCAATATCGTTTGGTCCATAAAACAGGGCTTACTTTTCAGGGTGAATTGGGGGCCTGGCTGGTAAAAGGGGAAACCGTGCACACAGCTTTTCAGCGAGAGATTGTCAACCAGCTGGGAGAAAGAATCAAGCCAGATTACCTGGCCTACACGATTGGTTTTGAATATACGTTCTATTCAGCCCTGATCGAAAATCATGATATCGGATTTATTGCTGAAATTATCGGGGATTCGGATGCGGGAAAAAAATCCGGGGAACTGGAGGGCTTTCGTCCATTTCAATCCTATTTGTTTTCCGGATTGCGCTATGTTTTTAACAACGTCAGCGACCGCAGCCTGTTAATGGGCAGTTTTTATGATTATGAAAAGAAAGATATTTTGCTGCGCATTGAATACGAAGAACGGCTGCGGGAGATTTTTACCATTAAAATTGCCTTTAATGATCTGATTGTCGAGAGTTCTCCGCTGGATTTATTCTCCCATGCTGACCGGCTTATTCTTGAATTGGCTTATAATTTTTAAGATTGTTAATTATAGATTTCGCCACAGAGAACACAGAGTTAAAGTGTCCATTAATAGCTTCGTGTTCTCTGTGGCCATAAAATTTTTTCTTAAAACAGATTTTGTTCAAATCGAAAGGAAAATATATGTTTGGTGATACACCGACTCGAATCGGGAAGTTTGTACTGAAGTTTCGCTGGCCTATCATCATTTTCAACTGTGTCGTGCTCATCGGACTCGTTGCCGGATTGGCGAATCGGGGCAAAGTGGTGGGCGAGCACGGGGCGTATATGGCAAAAATTCGCAACAATCCGCTGGCGGCGGATTCTTCGCATGTCACCCCTCCGCCATTTTTTGATGCCGATTATCATGTCTGGTTTGAAGACGATAATCCGGAGCTTGTCGCTTACGATAAATTTCAGCAGATCTTCTCCAAAGAGGAAAACTTGATTATCGTTGTGGTGGCGAAAAACGGCGATTTATTTAACAACCGCAACCTGGCGACGCTCAAATATATTACCGACCAATCGTGGACATTGCCTTACGTCAGCCGGGTATCCGGAATGACAAATTTCAACTATACTTATGTGGATGATGACGATCTCCTGGTGGAAGATTTTATCGATGACATTCCATTGACACGCCCGGAAATGCTGGAAAAAAAGAAACGCGCCCTCGAAGATCCGCTGATGCCGAAATTTCTCATTTCACAAAAAGGCGACATCACACAAATTCAGTTGCAGGTGATCATTCCGCGTGATTTCCCCAATGGATTCTTAGAGGCGCGCGAGGGAATGGAAAAACTTGTGAAAAAGTTTACCGAGCCTGAGGTTATCGGTGAGAGCGGCGAGGTGGAAGCCAATATCTATTATAATCCGGATATCGAAATTCGCCTGGCTGGAACGGTGATGATGAATACGGCATTTCAAAAATTTGCCCAGGATGATGTGCAAAACCTGATTCCGTTTATGTTCCTTTTTATCATGATCTTTTTGGCAGTCTCACTGCGTTCGTTCTGGGGCACGATTTCGCCAGTTTTATTGCTTTTGACCTCGGTTGTTTTCCCCATCGCATTGTTTATCGGCTTGATGAATTTATCGCTGACCAACGCTTCAACCAATGTTGTGCAAATGCTCGTTGCCGTCGCTATCGCCGATTCAGTGCATGTATTGGCCATTTTTTTTCGCGGATTGCGCAACGGCCTCGATAAACGCCATTCGGTAATTTACACAGTTGAGAAAAACTTTCTTCCGTGTATGATCACCTCGATAACGACAGCTATCGGTTTCTTCAGCTTGATGGTGCAGGACATTCCCCCGTTTCAGGATTTGGGACTCTTTGCAGGCTCCGGTACGCTTTATGCTTTTTTTGCCTCGGTATTTACGCTGCCCGCTTTTTTGTCGCTGTTGCCATTTCGAAAACGGGAAGTGGATCATTCAGCGATTGAAGCCCACGAGGAAAAAGGCTGGGAATGGCTGGCCAATTTTGTCTATAAATATCAGAAAAGTATCCGCTATGTCGCGCTGGTGACCAGCGTTTTTGCACTCTATTTTGTTTTTCAAATTAAAATGGACAATACGGCCGTCAAATATTTCGCTGATCACACAGAATTCCGGCAAGCCACCAAATACATCGACGAAAATATAATTGGCGTCAACCCCATCGAGTTCAATTTTGATTCAGGGGAAGATAATGGTATCTACGATCCGGCCTACTTGAACAAACTGGAACGATTTCAAGATTTTATCTCGGAGCACCCGGAATTTGAGATCACTTATGTCGCCAGCATTGTTGATATTATCAAACGTATCAATAAAACCATGCACGGCGATGATCCCGCCTATTACCGCATCCCGGTCGATGGCGAACTTTCGGAAAACGGTGAGAAAATAAATGCCCGCAGGTTGATTGCCCAGTACTTATTGCTTTATCAGATGTCGTTGCCGCAGGGAATGTCGTTGACAAATCAGATCGACATACGCAATCGCAGTACGCGGGTGACCGCTTTTGTGCGCTCAATTTCGTCATTTGAACTTATGGGGCATGCGAAAAAAATTGAAGCATGGCTACAGGACAACAATCCTGAATCAGCGATTCCTGCCCTGGGTGTGCCCATCATGTTTGGGCGACTTTTCACGGTCGCTATCCCCGGGATGCTGAAAAGTCTGATGATCTCATTCGTATTCATCACCATCGTTTTGATGATTACTTTCAAATCTTTGCGAATCGGCTTTTTTAGTATGATACCCAATATTTGGCCCATCACATTCGTTTTCGGTGTCATTGGTTTACTGCAAATTCCGGTGAACATGTCAGTGGCCATCGTCGGCATGATTACTTTGGGAATTGCGGTGGATGATACGGTGCATTATTTGACAAAATATCTCAAAGGCAAGCACGAAGGGCTCGACCAAAAAGCAGCGATACTCTACGCTTTTCGGCAAGTTGCCGCACCGCTGGTTTTCACATCCGTCATTCTCATCGCGGGTTTTGGAGCATTAACTTACTCTGATTTCGTCCTCAATTCGGATATGGCATTTTACTGCACCATGGTTATCGCGCTGGCGCTGTTCGCAGATTTCATTTTACTGCCCGCTACAATTCTAAAATTTGACCGCACAGAAAGTGTGAAGTGATATAAAAAAGCCCCGGTGGTGGGCCGGGGTTCTCGCTGCATATGCAAAGTTAACCGGAGGAGCTTTAAAGCTGGATTTAGCTAAGCCTGATTAATAAAATGTTTTGAGTGACGGCAATTAAAATTGTGCAGATCAAATTCTCCCACATATTATTCGATAATAGTTGGCGCGATAAAAATACTAATTTCTTTTTTTACATTTTCGATTTGTGTGTGGCTAAATAAATAACCAAGAATTGGAATACTGCCCAAAAACGGAATTTTCTTCTTAATTTCGATCTTTGATTCTTGAAATAAGCCCCCTAAAGCAATAATATTTCCAATATTTACTCTTACATTTGTTTGTGCTTTTCGTGTCGTAACGAGTGGTAGATCAGCGGCTCCAATTGCAGTCACTTCACTTACTTCAGCTTCAATTTTAACTGTAATTTCATTTTTTGAAGAAACCCTTGGAGTGATTTTTAGGCTAATACCAACGGGTATTTTTTCAACTCGAGCATAGGGATAGTTTACAGGCCCGGTAACTATTGAAAAATAACGTTCAGTTCCAATGAATATACTTGCTTCTTGGCCATTAATAGTCGTGACATTTGGATTGGCCCTAATATTCGCCTCCCCAGAAGAAGCCAGTGCGCGGAGTGAATAGATGACGTCATAAGTAAATGTTTTATACTTAATACCAGTTTTAACCAATTGTCCAACAATGCTCGAATCATTGCTAATTGAATTCAAGTTCGTCGATAATTTTAAATTTTTCTGATCTCCAGTCCCATACCATCCCCAATCAATACCTATGCTTTTTTTCGCTTCGTTGGACATTTCAGCTACGATCGCCTCAATAGAGATTTGCTTCGGAGGTACATCAATTTTTCCAATATTTTCTTTGATTTTAGCTATTATTTTTTTAGAGGATGTGATTGCAATTGAGTTCGTCTTTTCATTTACTCGAATAAAGGACTGATAATATACTGGCAGTAAATTGGGAATTTGTTCTGCTAGTAAGTAATCTGGGCTAAAATATTCAGTTTCGGTTAATAATGGAAAAGAAGGATTCTCCGGTAGAGGCGAGCCAACTAAATAAAAATCATCAATCATTTTAAATGTGTAGCCTCCTGGAGCTAGTATCTTTATTAAAACGTCTTCCAACGGAACTGAATCAACTTCTAAAGTAATGAGCCCTTGTACGGTATTATCAGGAATTATGGCAATGCCAGCTTCATTTGATAAATCCTTTAATGCTTGTCGTAAATCAGTCTCAAAAAACACATTTGAAACAAGATGCTGATCTTTATTTGCTTCGACATTTTGAGCGGATAAGTTTGGACCAAAAATAAAGCACAATATCAATATTAAAATCATTGTAAATGCAATAGAATCAGCAGAGTAGTTTTTCGTTTTCATAAATTAATTGCTCCGGCTGTCGACTCAGATTAACTGAATTTATTTTAGTAGGATTATTTTTATTGCCATTTTATTGTGTTTAGTGTGCATTACACAAAAGTACGCTCCGGATGGAACTGTATCGCCATTTGTATTTCGGGAATCCCATGACCTGTTATAAGTCCCCGGCTCAACAAAACCAGTATAAATTGATCTTACTTCTTGTCCCCTTAGATTGAAAATCGAAATTGAGATGAAAGATTTTTCCAAGATTTCATAGAAAATATTGGTTTCATTTTTGAATGGATTGGGATAATTTTGTTTTAATGAAAAAGTGATTATTTTTTGATTCCCTGATGATGAATTTAATGTAATCGGTTTTGTAAATCGTGGCCGCTGGGTAAAATCGATTTCTTTTATTTTTAATTGACATTTTTGGCTTAAGTTAATATTCGAACTTTCAAAGTTAAAATAATTTGTGTCCTTCGAAGTATAGCACATAAGCATGTCACCTGGAACTATTACATTCCATACTGAATCATCCAAGAATTTATAATAGATTTGAAATCTTAAATCCTTATTTGTGTTTAGGGTCTTCCATGTGAGCAAAACCGAATTATCAGTATTAATTGAAGCAGTTAAGGAGTTAGGCAGGATCAAGTTCAATGAATCGGTAGAGTTCATTGGGGTTGTGTAATTCCGCATTCTAAAATCTGTAAAATTGTTATTCGAATCGGTTCCGAGCGAGTCTCGTTCAACGCTCCAAATCGGTCCAGGAATCAGCATAGGGGAAACTGGAGGGCCTTCGATCGATGTTATGTATCGCGCGGGATTTCCTTCATTAGTAATTACTGAATCAACCTGACCCCAGGCAACGGCATCTAAAGTATCAGTTTTTGTGGAGTCAATCAGTATCAGTTGTCCGTGCGAAAGAATGCCTTGTTGCATAACGGCATCCGGTATTTTACTCTCAGTTGACTCTGTGGTTGATAACAAATAATAATGGAAAGGTTCAATGTGAGTGCCCTCAGGAAATTTATAAATTATTTTATTTAAGATACCGTATTTATTATACGAATTTAAAACATATCCTGATAAATCAAATGTGGAGTCAGATACGTTGAACAATTCGATAAACTCATCATATTGGCTGGTTGGCCCATAAGTCTTAATTTCGTTTATTGTAACAAAATTTGGGGCACCATGTTGGGAATACAAAGAGGTGATTCCTAACAATAAAGTAGCTATTAAAATGGTTATATTTTTCATAACTAACTCTTTTCATTTTACTGCGATTTCCAAAGTTTCTTGGATTGCTTTGGCAGTTTGGGAGTATTCACAAACCAGCTCAAGTCGATACTTTCCAGCCGGGAGAAACCTCTTGAATTCAATCTCCATAATTCTTTCGTTCGCAGGCAAAATATAGACATCGCCACCGAAATTTAAAGGATCATCAACTCTCTGGTTTTTGCTATCAAAAATGCTGATATATCCGTGCGGATAGATCATTGTATTGCCGGTGTTTTTTAGGTGGAGTGAGAATAATAGTCCTTGAGAAGGCGTTTTTTGGGTCTTCAAATCAATAAATTGGGCGCTGAGCTTTTCGGTTGTTTTGGCCTTGGTGGCCAATAATACGGATTGGGATAATAATAAATCTACACTTTTGGGGATAGGCACTCCTACCCGATTGAATCGTATTGCATCAAAATATTCCCCTGAAGAATTAGCTGGTAAGCTAATAACAAGTTTAATGTTTTTACTTCTGTTTTTTGCAATTGTGAAACTGTCAGGTGAAATGGAGATATTCTTTTCTAAACTACGAATATTGTCCAAATTTTCGGAAAAGGAAATGTTGCCATTTTTATCATGGCTCCATTTTACTACTTGACTCGCAATATGCAGCGGCTCATTGGTAATATTCGTGATTTTAATCGCTTTAAATTGTTTGCCGCCAGCAATGCATTCATTTTCTAAGAATGAATGGTTGAGCATAAATCCCTGGCTGGTTGTTGATAGCGTAGCTAAATCTGATTTGTTCGGAGAGCCGGGAAATACCTGCCCATTAAGTATGTAAAATGGGATTCGCTCGGAAGCGAATTTTTTTATTTCAACTTGCCCAATATTAACCTGAGCGATGTAGGTTCCATCAGGTAGTGGCCCTTTCCCAATGCCTTTAAAAGTTCTGCGTTGTTCGGGTAATAAATACCCCCTCCCGGCAACTAAATCCATTCTTTCTATTTCATGACCTGCTTCACTTAGCAACCGAACTTGACCAGCCAAAACAACATGAATATTTCCATCATTTTTTACGGGAATTTCAATATGCCATTTTCTTTGCTCTGGTTTTCCAGTACGGTTACCGCCGAAAATTATTGGTGCTTCCGGATTAATGTGAGCCTGCAAATTTGGTCCTTTTATTATGGCCATGACAACGCTGGAGAATTGAAATTGCAGGTTGACGTTGGTACTAAAATTTTTAGATCGACCAACAATTTTCTGGGGTGCGATTGTTCTACATACAATCATGCCATAATATCCACCGGGTTTTGCCCGGAATGAAGGAAAAAATGAACACCTGATTTTTTTATTTTCCTTAGCTTTTAAAACAAATAACTCATCCCCTTGAACAGACAGCCATTTAGCTGCACTTCGTGTCGAGCTGTCAACCGGAACTGGCATGCCCTGCTTTGTTAAAATCATGCTCTTTATAAATATTGAGCACTGAACGTCGATATCAGATTGATTCAAAATATTAACATAAAAGGACTTTTGTGAACCCGGGGTTGTAGCAAATTCAATGATGGGAGGGCCCATTTTTATTTGTTGTGCAACAAGAATATTTATGGTAGAAAAACAGATTAGAATAAGAAAAGGAAGTAGCAAATAATATATTATTTTTCGAAACATCGGATTCTACCCTTAATTTTAAAGACACCTGATTTTGGGACCAGGTGTCTTTGTTTAATCTAATTTATAAAGCAGGGGAACAAGTAAGCAAGGGATCCATCTCATAACGGCCGTCAGGCTGATGAAATTCGGGTTTAATAAGGATCTTTATGGTGAACGGGTGTGTACATGGTTCACCGTCTGATAGTAGCCAGGTATATCCATGCAGATTGCCTGAATTACCATCAATGGAAGCTATTCCGGGACGCCAATCAACATCGCCCGGTTCTTTTAGTAGCCACTCTACAGGGATGGTCGTTGTATATCCCTTACCTGTCATATAAGCTAAATCACGTCCAAATCCATCAACGACATATTCGAGATTATCCAGGTCTTTATTTCCTAGGTCGCTACTTACAAACAGCCATTGTCCATTGTTGGAAGCTAACCAGCCATTAATATATGCAGCCATCGCGGTACGATCATCGGCTATGTGAAAATATACATCGGTCGCATCTAAATGCATGGACATATACATTTCAATGTCACAAGTTATTGTGATAAGACCATCGTTAGTTTCTGTGCCTCCAACCCATTGATAAGTAGAATAATCATAAACATAACCTTGTGCGTCATAAGGATTCATATAATCAACATAACTGGTGGTATTCGCCCAATCGAAGGGCCAAAGTCCCATTCCCGGTGTTTGACCAAAAGATAGAGAAGTAGAAGCCAACAGCACGGCAGCAATCAAAACTATTCGTTTCATGATAACTCCTAAATTTATCATAGCTGTTAATTTTAATTAATTTTTTCACCCGCTAGAAAATGTGTTTGAAATAAGTTGTTTTTAGTTGTCTCCTTTATTTAGCAGAAATTGATGCGGGGACCGTGCCGCCAACGGTAAGCAATTTCTACCTCGTTCTTCGTAGTATTATCCCAACCATACTACGAGACTCAGATACCGGTTTATTTTCATTTTACACCTAATGATGGCCAATGAAAATAATTTGATTTTTGAACCTCAAGTGGTATATTAATATATCCACTTACCTATCGATTTCGATAGGTTTGAATGAATGAGCCGGTTATCATCATGGTTGACGGCCAGATAACCGGCTCTTCTATTAGATAGTAAATTGGTTTATTTTTTTAAGTACAGACTTTCCTCCGGGAATATAAAACCGGACTTCTGCTTTATATTTCCCTTTAATCATTTTAGGTGAATTGGCCCAAACAGCTGAAAACAATCTCTCTCTTTCGGGTAATATGGTTCCAGTTCCACCTTCTATATTTACCCGGTCAATAATTCTATTTTTGGCATTAAATATGACGATGGATCCTTTTCCTTTAAAGTGAATATTACCGCTATTTTTAATAATGACTTTAAAAGATATATGGGCATCCACTTTCTCAGAATAAAAATCTCCGATTATACCTTCTATTTTTTTCGGGCCACGTAATTCCAATAAAACTAATGTTCCCAAACGCCCAACTAAATTCAATCCGTTTAAATCATTTTTTTGTTTATTAAATGCTTCAAATAATATAATCCCATATTTCCCACCGTCTGCTCCACCCGGTATGCGAATTACTATTTTTGCTTTTTTATTTTCATTAGGCTTAAGACTGTATTTTTGAAAAGGTAGAATTATCCAGTCTGTGCAGCTCCATTGATTGTGAATTGGTTCTTGGGGAAATGCCTGACCCTTGATTGTCATTCCCAACTCGGCTAATTTAGTTGAAATTTCCAATGGTTCTGTACCTGAGTTATTCATAGTTATGAAAATAGTTCGCGAAGAATTGGAGTGAACTTTTAGGTCAATAATAGGCGGAGAAATGCTAAAATTGATATTTTCAATTTGAGCAAAACATGGTGGGAGAACGATAATATAAAATAAAAAGTAAATTAATAGTTTCATGGATTGACTAATTGAGTCAATGTTATGGTTCCGGTATACCTTCCTGGGCGATCCGTTTCCAATGTTTTTAGGCGAAAATACATTTCACTCATTTCCGCAGGCATCGTCATTGAGCCATTAACTATTTGAATAGAATTTTTTAAGGACTGATACCCCAATCCGGCGCCTTCGTCAATTCGATAGTCTTTTGAGGTAAGTTTTAAAAATATTCTGTCCTTCGGGATTTTATAAGAAACATTTGCTAACTCACTTGCTTTGCACATTACTGACCAGTTTCCACAATTTGATCCAACGGTAATTTTAATCGATTTATCTGAATCCCATACATCTGGAGGGCCATCAACGTGGAAATAAGTATTGGTTGCTGATAATTCCATACTATTTACTGTTGCAATGTCCAATTCAACCGGGATCGATAGCGCCGCTTCTAAATTTTCAGGCGCATAAATCTTTAATATTGATTCATAGTGTCCCGTTCTATAGATCCATTTTGTAATGAATTTAAATTTTAATGATATCAAGCTGTAATATTGTTGTGATTTAAACGATTCAAGATGATGTCTATAATCATAAGGCGCTTTTAGACTAACGTACTCCCCATTGTATTCAGAAGAATTAATTTGCATGAAAATGATATCCGAAAACAACATTTCTAAATTTGAACTTGAAAAGTTTGATAATTCGAACCGCAAATCCCAATTATTGTAATTTGAACTGAGTTCAATATTATATTCCCCAGCCTGCTCAAATAATCTTGGTTTTCCAACAGCATTAAAAATGATATTTGTGAAGTTGGAAGTTAAGGAGAGTGATTTCTTAATATTGACCAGCACATTAATAATTAATTCTTCCGAGCCGCCAAGATTATCTGAATATTGAATTCTTATCTCACTTTGATAGGCGTCGGGAGTGAATTGTTGCGGCAGTTCAAATTTAAAATCAAGGTGATTTACAATGGTGAAAACACCATTCGTATTTCCCCCTTGTGCAATAAAAATGATACCATTCATCCTCTGATAACCATCTTCAATGCCCTCGCCCTCGATTGGCAAATATTCGTGATGGATTAATAAATGTTCCTCTGAAATAATTTCACTGGTATTGTTTGATAGAAATGGTTGGGCCTGGCATACGATTGACCAATTTGGTGCATTTGAGTTCACTGCAACTTCGATGGTCTGTGGAAATGGATGCATTATATTTTGATCTTGAATTGAAAGCTCAAGCAAGGGCGGATCGACTGATAAGCTCTGAGAATGGAGCTTGGCATGAAAAACTAAATTTAAAATGAAAATAAGTAAAAATCTGAAAACTATTTTTTGATTTATCAAGGGGGTACCCTTTCATCAAAAGTGTTTAATAGATCAGTTTCTCAAAATTGTTCATAATAAATTTTCTGCTTCAGTAGCCTGAGCTCTTAAATTTCGAGTTAGCAAAAGAAGCAATATTAATGAAGTTGAACGAATCATCCTTGATATTATTTGAGACTACTCAAAAAACATATTGATTCGTCATAACAAAGCGGAATGACGATCCTGGGTCTTTTTTTGTGGGGGTATAAAATGGAATCAGGTGTTTTACTGGCTCAGCGCATTATTGGTTTCTTCCCTTAAAAGTGCAATTCTTACCAGGATTAATCGAATTGCAATCTATGCTAATGATATTAATTAATAAAATCAAGAAAAATGTAAAGAACATTAAACTTTTTTATCTTTCATGCTTTATTATAGTTTTAAATACTATGTTATAACGATATATTTTGTGGAAAGTACAATTCAATCTTGTCTGGATGAAATTTTGTAAAAAAGCCCCGGTGGTGGGCCGGGGCTTTGATTTGTTTCTGAACCTGTTTTAAAAGGAAGCAACGATTGATTGCAATCACAGGGTGCCAAAAAACTGTCTTGACTTCAATGGGGAAAAGGCAAGAAAGAACTCAAAATTAAATACAAAATGCGTTCGCAACTTGGACGAGCCTGGTTATTTCATCAGGATGAGTTTCTTTGATTTAATGTATCCCTGATTTTGCAATTTGTACACGTAAACACCGCTCGGCACAACATTGCCGGCATCGTCTTTTCCTTGCCAGCGAATCGAATGCCCTCCCTCCGCAACAGTTTTGTTTACCAATGTAGTGATACGCTGTCCTAAAAGATTGAAAATTTCCAATTTTGTGTGGGATTGATTCGGGATGCTGTACCGGATCGTTGTCTCCGGATTGAATGGATTGGGATAATTTTGTGCCAATGAAATTTGGTTTGGAACTTTCATCGCTTCTTCGATCGCTGTAGTTTCGTGAAATGTACCCTGCAGCCAAAAACTTACATCCCGGCGATCATATGGATTCCAATCCGTCCAGTCATCCATATCTTCGTCTGAACTGCCGTTTTTTGAATACTGCATTCCACCCGGATAACTTGCATTCTGATCGCCGACAGTAGTGCTGGTAAATTGGCTTGAATCGATGGCGCCAACCAGGTAGCAGGTAAAAATAAGCGTGGTATTGCCATCGATATTGAACGCGAGATCGGACCAGGTTGCCCAGCCATAACTGAAAGTATCGGCTAACGTTGTATAACTGGTTTGCAGGACTGTTCCCAAAGTATCACGGATATTTAACGCAAGGGTTACTTCATGCCCAAAGCCTTCCGGATTACCTGCATAGTCGAAATGCTGCCCAAAAAAGAAAGAAAAATTATCGATTGTAATCGAAGTATCGATATATACACCCTGCCCAAATCCGATATGGCGGGGGCCAATATTGGCACGGTCATCGCCGCCAAACCAGACAGCAGAAGCGGTGCTGTCATGTTTTATTTCGTAATCTTGTGCCATCAGTACTTGAGAGCCAATAGCAAGAAAGAAGCAGGAAACAATGGTCAAATTTAAAATGCGGAACGAATTTCGAGCACGGAAAATGTTGTAGCTAAATTTCATTTTGTGAGCATCCTTTTGTTATGATTTTAATAAATTAGGCAACGCGTATCTTCAATGATTTTAATCTTGTAGCCATGTTATAAATTAGCACACTGGAAAGTGCAAATTGTTGGGTTCGAATAATTATCCTGTTTTTGGGGTTGAAGTGTAATTTTCTTTTTGGACATGTGTATCTGGATTGATAATTTTCGAGAAATTATATAATCGATTGGTGAAAACACAGGCTATTGCAATCGAACGCCCTATTTGAGTTTCCCTGTTATCGTTCCCTAATATAGCATAATTAACAATTAATTTTATAGTTTTTATTAAATTAATTTGAATTTAAATCCATTTAAAATCAAGATTAATTTGAGTTCGGCTTATGCAATTGTATATTGCGGGAAATTGTTTTCGCCACTGATTGACACCGATCAACACTGATATTTAAAGTAGGATGGGGCAATATTGGTTGGGAAATGAATTGGGGCAGCAATATCAGGCTGCCCGTTATTTTACAGATTCTTCAGCGTCTCTTCAATTATTCGCTCACCAAGTTCTTTCGTTCCAACAAGTTTTCCTTCTATTTGAATATCGCCAGTGTGATAGCCCTGCTGCAGCACATCTTCAACGGCATTGCTGATTATTTTTGCCGCTTGCGGACGCTCAAATGAATAATGCAGCAGCATGGCGACGGAATTAATCATCGCAATCGGATTGGCTTTATCTTGGCCGGCGATATCTGGTGCCGTTCCGTGGACGGGTTCATAGAGCGGGGTACCAGCACCGAGGCTGGCGGACGGCAGCATGCCGATGGAGCCGGTGAGTTGGCTGGCTTCATCGCTGAGAATATCACCAAACATGTTTTCGGTGAGAATTATGTCAAATTGTTTGGGATAACGGACCAATTGCATGGCGCAATTGTCGACCAACATATGTTCGAGTTCAATTTCCGGGAAATCACCGGCGACCTCTTCGACCACCGCCCGCCACAGCTGCGATACAGCGAGTACATTTGCTTTATCGACTGAAGTAACTTTACCGCGGCGCAAACCGGCGAGCTCGAACGCTTTGATGGCAATACGGCGGATTTCCTGCTCGCCATAGGTCATGGTACTGGTTCCGATTCGCCCATTTTCAGTATTTTCAATCCCGGAAGGGTTGCCGAAATAAAGCCCACCACACAATTCCCGCACAACCATGAGATCCAACCCGGCGATGAATTCTTTTTTTAAAGGGGAGGCGTCGATCAGGATATTGTAAAGTTGTGCCGGGCGTAAATTGCAGTAGACGCCTAATTCGGCACGCAGCCCAAGCAGGGCCTTTTCCGGGCGTAAGTGGGACGGGTTGTTGTCATATTCCGGCGAACCGACAGCTCCGAGCAGCACGGCATCCGACTGTTTGCATTTGGTATAAGTTTTTTCCCGGATAGGAATGTTGAATTCCCGCAGGCAGGCACCACCCACCAAATCTTCCGAAAATTCAAACTGCATATCTAACGGACTAGCCAGCGCTTTCAGAAGCGCGACACCCTGTGCCATCACTTCCGGCCCGATTCCATCCCCGGGCAATGTGGTAATATTTTTCAATTCAGGCATGGGTATTCTCCTGCAACATGCCAGATATTCTGGCATATTCGAAAATGCCGCCCGCTTCGATTATTTGAGAAACTTGACCTAATTCTTTAACAGAAAAACTCTCTCCAGTCCGTGTGTTGGTCACGTTTTTATTAATAAAATCAAGCTCGGCCTGGTCCCCTGTTTTAAAATAATCGACCAGCGATTTTTCTGATTCGGCCGGAATGAGAAATCCACCATCGACTGCGTTGCGGTAAAAAATCCGGGCATAGCTCGGGGTAATGACTGCCTTTACACCGGCAATTTCCAGCGCTGCCGGTGCATGTTCCCGGGACGATCCGCAACCAAAATTTTTAGCCGCAATTATAATCGAAAATTCAGAATGTGACTTGCCTTTTTCGATAAACGGCATATTGCCATTTGGCAATCCCGCCAGTGCTGCCGGTACACCGGACAGAGCGTACTCCCCGTATTTTTTTCGTTCATCCGGGTCTTCCAGGCTATAAACCAAATGTGCTGCCGGGATAATTTGATCTGTATCGATATCTTCGCCGAGAACATAAACCCGCCCTAAAATCTTGTTTTGCATTGTATTATTCCTGTATTTTAATAACTATTTTATGATAGATCGATCTGATGAGTGCAAGTCGATTTTTCTAATTTAAAAACTCCTGCGGATCGGTAATTTTACCGGTCAGTGCCGAAGCCGCGACCGTGTATGGCGATGCCAGATAGACCTGTGATGATTTCGATCCCATCCTGCCGGGAAAGTTGCGGTTTGTTGTCGAAATACAAATTTCATCTTTGTGTGTCCGGCCGAATGTATCAGCGGGGCCGCCGAGGCAGGCTGCACAGGATGGCTTGCCAATTTGGGCGCCGGCATTTTCGAAAATTTGCATGAGGGAGTGTCCATTTATTTGTGTTGTGCGCAGCAACTTGTCGATTTCTGTAGTTGCCGGAACTATGAAAGTTTCAACGGCAACTTGTTGGTCTTTAAGGATTTCTGCAGCAGCGACAAAGTCGGAGAATTTGCCACCGGTACAGGAACCAATATAAGCGCGCGTTACTTTTTCAGATTGCACATCGCGGACAGAAGCTTTGTTATCAGGCGAATGGGGCTGCGCGACCATGGGGAGAAGGTCTTCGGCTTTGTAATAATTCGTTGTGTGAAATTTTGCATCTGCATCGTTCCGGAAAATTTTGTATGGCGCATCCGTTCGCGCTTTAACATATTCTTCGGTTGTGGCATCGGCAGCTATGATTCCATTTTTTCCACCAGCCTCGATCACCATGTTGCATAAAGTCATTCGTTCTTCCATTGACATGGCTTCGACGCCGGATCCCGCAAATTCCATCGTGCGATACGATGCTCCGTCAACTCCAATATCTCCAATAATTTGCAGAATGATATCCTTGGCCATAACATAGGGTGGAATTTCCCCGTCGATAATGAATTGCATGGTTTCCGGTACTTTCACCCAAAGTTTGCCAGTGCCAAGGATAAATGCGGCATCGGTATTTCCAATTCCGGTGGCAAACTGGCCGAAGGCGCCGGCGGTACAGGTATGGCTGTCAGTGCCAAAAAGAACATTGCCGGGGCGTGTCCAACCCTCTTCTGCGAGCGCAATGTGGCACACACCTTTATAGCGTTCCGTGCCCACATCATAATAATTAGGCAGGTTATGTTCCTTCACAAAATCACGCAAAATATCAATGTTGCGGTTGGCGTGTTTGTCATTGGTGAAAATATAGTGGTCGGGAATTATTACGACTTTTTCCGGATCAAAAACGCTGGCTTTTTCTCCAAATTGCTGTTTAAAAATTCCAATTGTTGGTGGCCCGCAAACATCGTGTGTCATCAGGATATCCGTGTCAACCCAAATGTTTTCACCTGGAGAAACACCGGTTATTCCCGCATGTTCTGCAAGAATTTTTTCTGTAATCGTCATCGGCATTTGTATTGTTTCCTTTTTTATAAAAAAGGGTGATTGAAAATCAATTTAATTTGTGAAATTCGCGTTGGTGCTGTTTAACTGATTTGCAAAAGTAATATCTTTCAATGCATAAACAGATTGTCATACCGGGTTCGATGTCTTCGAACGAATCCCGGAATCTAATTGGCAAAAGTTTCTATGAGATTCCGGTACGCCAAATACAGGCGACCGGAATGACACAGATCCGTCATTACTTATGCAAATCGTAATAGATAAAAATGTACTAATAATTGCCCGATCTTTTTTTACACAAGTGAAACCGATAATTGTTTTTTCTCGTTTTGCGACTGAAACGCATATTGTTTATAGAGAAAAAAAGTGAAAGAATCAACGAGCGCTTCCCAACTGGCTTCGATGATATTTTCCGAAACGCCAATCGTCGTCCACCTTTGTTCGGCGCATTGTGATTCGATAAGTACCCGAACTTTGGCGGCAGTGCCGTCGCCTTCCGACAAAACACGCACTTTATAGTCGATCAAATGCATGCGTGCTACATCAGGATAAAATCGCAGCAGCGCTTTTCGCAGAGCATTGTCGAGAGCGTTCACAGGCCCATCGCCTTCCGCTGCGGTGTGTTCGACATGGCCGTCGACTTTGACACGAATGCTGGCTTCCGAGCGTGTCATCAAATCATGCCCATCTTTTTCGACGCTTATCCGGAATCCCTGCAAACCAAAAAAATCAGGGATGTGATTGCGGTGACGCTGGACAAGCAGCTCAAAACTGGCCTCTGCAGCTTCGAAATGGTATCCCTGATTTTCCAAGGTTTTTATTTCTTTGACAATTTCACCGGTTTCATCCGCGCTGCCAATTTGCAGCTCGAGTTCTTTCATTTTATAATTTACATTGCTGCGGCCAGACAGATCACTTACGAGAACTCGACGTCGGTTGCCAACTTTTTCCGGTGTTATATGTTCGTAAGTCGTGGGATCTTTCATCACGGCGCTGACATGCACGCCCCCTTTGTGAGCAAAGGCGCTTTTGCCGATGAAAGCCGCTTCGTCTCGTGGATTGAGATTGGCGAGTTCATAAATGTAGTTGGCCAAATCGGTGAGATTTTGCAGCGCTTCGGGTGCGACACACTGGTAATCCAGCTTTAGCTGCAAATTGGCGATGGCTGAAATGAGATTGCTATTGCCGCAGCGTTCACCAAAGCCGTTAATCGTGCCTTGAATGTGACGCGCACCTGCTTGCACCGCGTTAATCGTATTTGCTACGGCCAATTCACTGTCGTTATGAGCGTGGATGCCAAGTTCACAGCGCATTTCTTTCCGGATACGGGTCACGATTTCTGAAATCTCGTTTGGCAAGGTGCCACCGTTGGTGTCACACAAAGTCAGCGTGTCGGCGCCGGCCTTTTGTGCTGCCCGCAATGTCTGCATCGCATATTCGGGATCACTTTTGTAACCATCGAAAAAGTGTTCGGCATCGTAAATAACCTCACGGCCGTTCTGTTTTAGCCAGTTGACTGATTCAAAAATCATGGCCAAATTTTCCTCGCGGCTGACTTTCAGCGCTTTCACCAGATGTTTGATCCAGGTTTTGCCAAAAATTGTGACGACAGGAGTTTCGGCTGCCAGCAACATATTGAGGTTGGCATCATTTTCAGCAGTTGATCCGGCACGGCGGGTGCTGCCAAAAGCGCAAATTTTAGCGTGCTGCCACGTTTCGGTTTTTGCTGCCTCAAAAAATAAAGCATCTTTGGGATTGGATCCCGGCCAGCCGCCTTCGATGTAATTGATACCGAATTCATCTAATTTGTGCGCAATACGCAGTTTCTCATCCACTGAAAAACAGACTTTTTCGCCTTGCGTACCGTCCCGTAAAGTCGTGTCAAATATTTGTATTTTCATTTTAATTAATGTTGGAAGTTAAAGGTTGAAAGTTAATAATTTATGGCCAGAGGTTGAACATTCAAGGTGAAACATTCAGCCTGCTAATAATTATTTCTTCAGCCAGCTCATCATTTCACGCAATTTCCGCCCCACAACTTCAATGGGGTGATTGGCCAACTGACGGCGAAATGAGCGTAATTTGGGTTGCTGTGCCACATTTTCGAGAATCCATTCGTGAGCAAAACTGCCATCTTGAATATTGGCCAGAATCTGTTGCATTGCTTTTTTTGTCTCTTTGGTGATAACCTCGGGCCCGAGGGCATAGCCACCATATTCGGCGGTCTCGGAAACCGACCAGTACATTTGTTCAATACCGCCTTCGTAGATTAAATCGACGATAAGTTTGAGTTCGTGCAGGCATTCAAAATAAGCGATTTCCGGTTTGTATCCAGCCTCAGTCAGAGTTTCGAAACCGGTTTTTATGAGCTCGGATACACCACCGCAGAGCACAGCCTGTTCACCAAAAAGATCTGTTTCAGTTTCCTCATCGAAGGTCGTTTCGATGATCCCGGCGCGTGTTCCCCCGAGTCCATCGGCATAGGCCATGGCTGTTTCCCGGGCGTTGCCGCTGGCATCTTGATAAACAGCGAAGAGGCAGGGCACACCTTTGCCTTCGGTATAAACCCGGCGCACGAGATGTCCCGGCCCTTTGGGCGCAACCATCCAGACATCCACCTCGGCGGGCGGCGCGATTTGGCCGTAGTGAATATTAAATCCATGAGCAAATGCCAATGTCTTTCCGCTGGCTAAATTGGGTGCAACTTCCGTGTCATAAAGCATTTTTTGGGTTTGATCGGGCACGAGGAACATGATAATATCCGCGGTTTTTGCGGCTTCCGCGACGCGCATTACTTTTAATCCGGCAGCCTCAGCGGTTTTTTTAGATTTACTGCCTTCGTAGAGGCCAACCACGACGTTGTAGCCACTTTCTTTGAGATTGTTGGCATGGGCGTGTCCCTGGCTGCCGTAGCCAAGAATCGCGATTGTTTTTCCTTTTAAAGAATCCCGGTTTACATCATTTGCATAGTAGAGCTGCATATTTTCTCCTGTTGTTATTTGCAGAATTGAGCCGCAATTTTCAGCGGCAAACCGTCTGCTATATAATTTATAAGCTATTTGTTATTAGTTAACGTGAGTTCGATGTACGCTGTAACATTCTTTACCAAGCATAATTAAAATAGAGCGAAGGCATCTCGCCGAGCGTCTCGTGTGTTATCCTCGGCGGGACGCCTTCGGACTATATCCTATAATTAATTCGTTTTGTCCAAATTCTTCCTATATCGAACTCACATTAATTAACACTGCCCTGAAAATCCCGCTTCACCGCAATTCGGCCGGTACGCGAAACTTCTTTTAATCCAAAAGGCCGTAGCATCGAAATTATCGCGTTGATTTTGTCTTCAGTGCCGGTGGTTTCAACTGTTAAACCGCTTGGGCAAATATCGATTATTTTCGCCCGGAATACCTCGACGATTTGCATTATTTCCAACCGTTCAGCCTGCGTTGCTTTGACTTTTATCAACGCCAGCTCCCGATGCACAAATGCTTCCTGTGTGAGATCAAATACTTTAATAACATTAATACATTTATGGAGCTGTTTATTAATTTGTTCGATAATTTCATCATCACCCTGGGTAACAATTGTCATGCGCGACATGCCTTTTTCTTCGGAAGCGCCGACGGAAATACTGTCGATATTAAATCCGCGACCGCTGAACATCCCGGCGATGCGCAAAAGGCTGCCAACGCTGTTTTCAACGAGTAAACTTATTGTGTGCTTCATTCATTTCCCTCCAAAATATCTGCAAAACTGCCATTGGCCGGTATCATTGGAAATACATTTTCTTCCGGGGAAACCCACACGTCCAATACAACAGGTCGGTCGTCGATAGCCAGCATTTTATCAAAGGCATCATGCAGTTCTTCAATATTTTTTACACGCAAGCTGAAAGCCCCGTAGCTTTCTGCCAATTTTTTAAAATCTGGATTTGTTGGATTTAAATGAGTATTGGAATAGCGTTTATCAAAGAATATTTGTTGCCACTGACGCACCATACCGAGATACCCGTTGTTGAGAATCACATATTTTACCGGAATATTGTAGCGAACGGCAGTTGCGATCTCCATTGAAGTCATTTGAAATCCGCCGTCGCCGACGATGCCAATAACTGTGCGATCCGGCTTACCAACTTGCGCGCCAAGAGCGGCAGGTACACCAAAACCCATCGTACCGAGCCCGCCGGATGATAAATGGCTGCGCGGTTGGGTAAACTGGTACCATTGCGCAACCCACATTTGATGTTGACCAACATCGGAGGCGATAATCGCATTGCCCTTTGTTGCTTTCGAAAGCGCTTCGATGACTTGTTGTGGCTTCAAGCTGCCTTCAATTTCCCGGTATCGCAGCGGGTGTTCTATTTTCCATTGCGCAATTTCCTGCAGCCATTCGCTACTGTCGCAGCTTTCGACACAGGTATTCAATTCAGCCAACACGGTTTTGATATCACCGACTATCGGCAAATCGACAGGCACATTTTTGCCAATGCAGCTCGGATCGATATCGATCTGCATTTTTTTAGAGTGTGGTGAGAATTTTTTAAGGTTCCCCGTGACTCGATCATCAAATCTGGCTCCGATTGCAATGAGCAAATCGCAATCATCGACAGCTTTGTTGGCATACCAGGTGCCGTGCATACCGAGCATGCCCAGTGAAAGATCATCTGTTTCCGGAAAGATGCCGAGCCCGAGAAGGGTTGTGGTCACGGGGGCGTTTAATTTTCTGGCAAATTCCGTTACCTCCTTTGCCGCATTGCTCAGAATCGCTCCACCACCGACATAAATAACCGGTTTTTTTGCGGATTGCAAAAGTCCCGCCGCATTACGGACTTGCCGAAAACTGCCTTTAACCGTTGGTTTATATCCGGGAAGATCAATATTTTTCGATGGAAAATACGTTGTTTTTGCGGCAAGCATATCTTTGGGCAAATCGACCAAAACAGGCCCCGGCCGCCCGGTGACGGCTATATGGAAGGCTTTGTGAATTGTATCTGCCAGATCAGCAACATCCCTGACGAGAAAACTGTGTTTCGTGATAGGACGCGTGATGCCGAGAATATCAGCTTCCTGAAATGCATCATTGCCGATCATATTTGATGGAACCTGACCGGTAAAAACCAACAATGGAATGCTGTCCATGAATGCTGTTGCGATTCCGGTGACCGTGTTCGTAGCTCCGGGTCCTGATGTAACCAAAACAACCCCGGGTTTCCCCGTAGCCCTCGCATAACCATCAGCAGCATGCGCGCCGCCCTGTTCGTGTGTTACGAGAAGGTGACGTAATTGATTGTTTTTATATAGATAATCATACAATCCAATTAACGCGCCACCGGGATAGCCAAAAATAGTATCGACGCCCTCTTTTACCAATGATTCAATGAATATTTCTGCACCTGTCAGAACGGGAGCTGCAGTGCGTTCAGCTTTATTAATCCGATTTTTTTCTGCGGTCGGAGCTGTGGTTACGAACATTATTTTATCTCCTGGTAAATTATATTTTTAAGACAGCGCCGGTATTTGCTGATGTGACCATGGCTGCATACCGGGCGAGCCAGCGACTGGATGTCTTTACCGGGTGCGGCTGCCAGTTATTTTTTCGCTTGTTCAATTCAATTTCATTTACTTCGAGCAGCAATCTATTCTCAGGGATATTTAAGCTAATAATATCACCTGCTTCGACTAAAGCAATCGGACCTCCCGCTGCTGCTTCCGGAGAGACGTGACCGACACAAGCGCCACGCGTTCCACCTGAAAATCGGCCGTCGGTGATGAGCGCGACGCTGGAACCGAGTCCCATGCCCATAATATTGGCTGTGGGTGCGAGCATTTCCTGCATGCCGGGACCACCTTTGGGGCCTTCGTAACGAATAACGACGACGTCGCCTTTTTTTACCCGGCCGTTGAGAATGCCCTCACAGGCTTCGTCCTGCGATTCGAAAACAACCGCCGGCCCCCGGTGTACCATCATTTTTGGGTGCACGGCACCTGTTTTAACCACAGCGCCTTGCGGGGCTAAATTGCCAAACAAAACCGCAAGACCTCCTTTTTCAGAATGGGGTTTGTTGAACGGCAGAATGACCTCCGCGTTCAGGTTTTCAGCTGCTGCTATATTTTCACCGAGGGTTTTTCCCGTCACAGTTATTTGATCGAGGTGCAGTGTTCCCGGTTTTTTACTAATTTCCTTTAGAATTGCGCTTATGCCACCGGCATTGTCGACATCTTCCATGTGCCACTGAGAGGCGGGGGAGACTTTGCATATTTGGGGTACGCCAGCTGCTAATTCATTAAGTCGATTTAGTGGATATTCGATACCCGCTTCTTCGGCGATTGCCAATGTGTGTAGTACAGTGTTGGTGCTGCCGCCCATGGCGACATCCAGCGTAAATGCATTATCGATTGCATTTTCTGTGACGATATCGCGGGGTTTGAGATCGTCTTCGACTAAAGCCAGAATGCGTTCAGCAGCAGATTTGAGGAGATCACGGCGTTTTGAGCTGGTTGCCAGATAGGTTCCGTTCCCCGGGAGAGCGAGACCGATAGCTTCCATCAGACAGTTCATTGAATTTGCTGTAAACATTCCGGAGCAGGAACCACAGGTTGGGCAGGCATTGTCTTCGAGCTCTTTGAGCTGAGAATCATTTATTTCGCCGGTTTGGTATTGCCCAACGCCTTCGAAAACCGAGACGAGATCAATAGTCCGGCCATCACTCGTTTTTCCCGCGGCCATTGGCCCTCCGGAAACAAATATAGTTGGAATGTTGACACGCAAAGCCCCCATCAACATGCCCGGTACGATTTTATCACAATTTGGCAAACAAACGAGTCCGTCCAGTTGGTGCGCGTTGGCCACCGTTTCGAGGGAATCGGCAATGAGTTCACGACTTGGCAACGAATATTTCATGCCCTCGTGCCCCATAGCGATGCCATCATCAACGCCTATTGTATTAAATTCGAAAGGCACACCGCCTGCCTGACGCACAGCGTCTTTGACGATTTTACCCAGCTCCTGCAAATGCACATGCCCGGGAATGATTTCGATAAATGAATTGCAAATCCCGATGAAAGGCTTGTGAAAATCCTCATCTTTTACCCCGGTTGCTTTTAAAAGACTGCGATGAGGCGCCCTCTCGAATCCTTTTTTTATGACATCGCTGCGCATCGAACCTCCGGATTAAATATTAATACATCAAATTAGATGTACGTTTCTCCCAGAAGCGATTCCCGATGAATATTTTGATTGTTTTGTTAAGAAATTTTGGCGTGTATCAGGATTCGCTTCTGGTTTTTAGCGGCTGATAATAATCAGGCTAAGAAGCAAAATCCCAATAATGTGGAGGACCACAGGGCTAATAATAATTCCCACGACACTAATTAAAGTCGTGTTAACTATCAAGCCAATTATTAGAGATAAAGAAAGGAATGCATTGCCGATTGTGACAACATCGCGTACGTCGACCGGGGAAGCCGCCGCTAATGTTTTTGATTTCGCAGTTGTCACAAACGTTTGTTGCATAATTATACCGAATTAGAGAAAATTATTAGCTGGTAAATATAGCTTAGTCTGAGAAAAAGTCAAGATATTTATTTTAAAATAAAAATTATTTGCTGCTAAATCGTGATTTAGTGGATTATATATTTAAGGTTTTATTGTATTTATGTAAGTTTTATAAACGAATTTCATTAATTCAATTTAAATTTGATATCATAAATATTTTAGCCTATTTCAAAATGATTTTTCAAAATGGAAGGGTAAATTTATTTTTATTCAATAAATCAATGTAGGATATTTGAATCCAGGGGAGATGCAAGTTGCCCTCTGCTCAATCTTTGACCTGTGGAAGCAGGGACAATTTTTTGATGATCTACGGTGTGAATTTCGTTTTTGTATCCCGTAGTCTGAATTTTCTTTATTAATTGCGCTTCTTTTGAATCGATAAAATTAATCAGGCCCGCCTCGGGAACCGGTTTACAAATTCCATGGCCTTGCAATAAATCACAGCCCATATTTTTTAAGATTTCGATGTCTTTCTCTGTTTCCACACCACAGGCGATCACGGATTTGTCAAATTGATGGGCAATTTGAATAATACCCTGCAGAGCTTTCCGGAAGCTGTTTTTTTGTTTGATTAAAGCCGTTGTATTTTCATCGATTTTAAAAAAATCGAATGGAAATTCTATTAAATGTGGAAACGAACAGTCCTGTTTTCCGAAGCCGACATAGGTTAAAGATATTCCGTATTGCGTTAAATTATTGAGTTGCTCCATCACTTGTGTTGATTTCAAATTGACTTCGCATCCACATATTTCCAGATTTAGCGAATGTGCTGAAATCTGATATTTATCAAGCAACATATCGAGAGTTTTTTCCAGATTTTTTTGTCGAATCTGATATGGGGAAAGATTCAGCGCTAATTTTAATTGATAATCATGTCGGCTTTTCCAGCCCTTGTATTGCCGGCACGATTGATCTAAAAACCACAAACCAAGTTTTTCATTAAATCCACCGTATTCTGTTTTTGGCAGATATTTTTTCGGATCGATGATTCCAAATTTGGGATGATTCCAGCGTAATAACGCTTCAATGCCGATTATATTATTGTTTTGGCTTTCAATTTGGGGTTGAAAGTGAATTAAATATTCATTGTTCTTAAATGCTTTTCTTAAATTATAATCCAGGTCAAAGGTGGCAGTGCTGGAGATTTGGATATCCTGATTATAAAATTTCGCTGTACCTTTGCCATTGTTTTTAGCGTGATACATCGCTGTGTCAGCGTTTTGCAGCAGGTCAGAAGTGGTATTTCCATCGGTCGGGAAAATGGCAATTCCGATGCTGGTCGTTATCTGTACGTGCTGTTTTTTAATGGCGAAAGGTTCGTTGATTGACACGATAATTTTTTGCGCCACCCTGGCAGCATCTTCATCCCGCGAAATATCATTCATGAGGATGACGAACTCATCACCACCGTAGCGACCGACCGTATCGCTAATGCGAACACATTTTTTTAAACGTTTTGCGACATTTTTGAGCAGGAGGTCTCCTTGTGCATGACCGAGCGAATCATTGACATTTTTAAAGCCATCGAGATCGAGAAAAAGCAGAGCAAATTGTTTGTTCTCCCGCAGCGACTGGACGAGCGCCTGACTCATGCGATCGTTTACCAGTTGCCGGTTGGGCAATCCCGTGAGGAGGTCATGGTAGGCGAGGTGTTTTTCACGAATTCTCGTTTGTTCATTTTGGGCCTGAATTTTTTTCAGCTCGGTGATATCGCGTAAGGTAATGAGGTATGCTGGTTTGTTTTCCCAGCTTGTATCAACAACCCGTGATTCAATTACCGAGGTATCGCCATTGTCCCGGACGATCTCAATTTCAAAGTTTTGGTGGTTATGCAGTGGATAGTCAAAAGTGCTGTTAAGCAGATCGGAGTTTTGTTCGCCTAATAAATGTTCGCCCGCCGGATTAACAAATTGGATGGTTCCTTTCAGGTCGACGATAAGGACGCCATCGATCGTGTGGCTTAAAAGCTGACTCAATTGGAAATGGCGTTGTGCAAGCGAAATGTCTTTTTCTTCGAGAAAATTTTGCATTTTTTGCCGTTCAATCGCATAATAAATCGAGTGCATTAAGAAATTGCTGTCGAGGTGTTCGATTGCCAAATAATCCTGGACACCTTTGTTTTGCAAATCCAAATTCATCAAGTTTTCGTCGATACTTGTGAGCACGATGATCGGTTTTTCCGGGAGTTGCGAATGGACCTGGGTAATAATACAGGATCCATTTCCGGATTGCAAAGACATGTCTAACAAAACGACATGAATTTCATTTTTTGTTGATAATCTCTCGACCTCTTCCAGGTTTTTGCAATAGATGAAATTCACACCAGACCTGGATGTATGTTGCACGAAATTAATGACTTCCGAATGAAAATCATCGTCGTCCTGGATTAAACCAATGACTAAGACAATAACAGGAGTCTTTTCATTCCCGTTGTTGCGTTGAATAGGTAATTTGGGCATTGGCACCTGCTTCCAGCAATTAATACTATTCTATTTTCCGCGTAAACGTCAATAGAATCTCCACCTTAATTTATTTGCCACTTCAAAATAAATATTTTCAGGAAGATCAATCTCAGATTTCCCGACGTGCTGCCTGTGAATAGAATATCAGATGGGCGTTATGAAAATAAACTTATGTAAGAAATGTAGGTCACTGTGGCTACGGAAGTTCATTTATCACTGTTAACGTTTTTTTATCTCGCGTACATGAAATATAAACAGAAACATCGCCTCTCTCTTTACTTTCGGAGCATTTTAAGTAGTACTCCAGTATATTTTTTTGAAATTGATAAAAAGAGCGCTGTTTTCGAAAGGATAAATTTGTTGCAATCTTTACATTAGGAAAAGGGGCGAGCTATTTTTCCAAGTCAACGCGGGGTGAGAAGAGAAAGCGTATTCTACAATTGCGAATACGCTTTGGTTTGTTAATTGATGGCGTCAGATTTTATGAGATTAAACCGGTTACCAGCAGGTCCATTTTCCAGGCGCAGAACACCGCGGGGGCAGACAGCCGCGCAGACACCGCAGCCAACACAGGATGCCCGAACTATATTTTCACCACGCTGTGCATAAGCGCGAACATCAATGCCCATTTCGCAATAAGTTGAACAGTTGCCGCAAGAAATACACTGGCCGCCATTTGTTGTAATGCGAAATCGGGATTTGAATCGTTGCACAATTCCTAAGATAGCAGCGAGCGGGCAGCCAAAGCGGCACCAAACCCGGTTTCCCATAAATGGGTAGAATCCGGTGCCAACTACACCGGCAAATGCAGCGCCAATGAAAAAGGAATAGGCTTGATTGACTCGCCAGGTATAATTGCCAAAAATATCTCCATTTGAAGTATAATTAACAACTTGCATAAAAGTCATCACTAAAGCAAAAACCAGCACGCTGTAAATGGTTATTCTTTCTACTTTCCAGGCCCGCAGCGATTTATCGGACAGGTGCCGGAAGGGGTCTCCGAGCGTTTCTGCCAAGCCACCGCAGCCGCAAACCCAGGAGCAATACCACCGTTTTCCATAAAAATAGGTCAGCAATGGAACGCCAGCGAAACTGAGAATAATTCCCCAGATGAATAAAAACTGCCCAAACGATCCACCACCCCAAAGTGAGTTGATGTTCCAATCGGTGAAAAAATAATAATTTAACGGCCAGGCGTTTTTTAAATCCATACTCGGCATGCTCAAGCGTTCGAGCAGGGATGGCAACAGGAAAGCGAAAATGAGTTGGAAGAAAATAATCGAAAATGTGCGAATAATGTGGTAGCGCGAATGGCGGTATTTCGCCAACATTCGCAGGCCCATAACGATTATTGTCAATGTGTATAGAAAACCATACAGGAACCATTGGTCGGCAGGCATATTTCTGATAAAATAACTCACCGGATCGACGAGCAAAACCATGTTGACAATATACTGCGGGAACCAGTAGAGCAGGATGTAAAATGCTATAAATAAAGTACCTATCGTAATGCCGATTGCACCCCGGGCCATGGCGGAGCTGAACCAGATATTATTGTGTTTTATGCCCGGAAGGCCTTCGTAAAATTGGGGGATTATGTACAGCAATCCACCAACAATTGCGAGGATTATGCTAAGAAAAAAATAGAGCACAGTTTGATCTTTGAAAACCCCGGCTGCTGCATTTTTTAGCACCCAGAATTGTGCTACGCCCAAATTATAGGCATCAATCTGCGGTTCGGCTTCACGGAGTGTGTTCCTAATTTCGGCTAATGCTCTTTTTTTTGATGTGTAAAATTTCCCAACGAGTGGTTGCAAATTTTGCAGGCGCGCAGTAGAAACTTTGTTCCCGGATTGCTGCAATGATTGCTGGGTTATTTTAAAATCACCACGAAACAGGGTGCTGAGAAAAATGACCATCCCGATGAGAAAAAGAATGAGCCCGCCACTTTTCACTGCTCCAAAGCGGTTATTTTCATGATTGCCCGGCGTTGATTTTGTAATTTGTATTGGCGTCACAATTGTCCTCTCAAGCAAATATTTTATTAAACAAACCGCGCTTGCCTTGCAAACGCAATTTTTGGCCTGGAAATTGTGTGTTGTACTGGGCGACGAATTCCGATTCAAATTCTGCAAAAAACTCGGGATCAAAATTGGCTTCACATAAATGTTCGAGCACATATTCAAGGGTGCGTTTCTCCGTGAGCCATTTTTCAAACACAGTGTGCCGCATGCGAATGCCAAAAATATTCACGCCGACGAGGGCATGATTTTGGGCATTGTAAACGAGATGCAGACACATTCGTCCCTCTGCATGTTCCCAATAAAATGAACTCTCACCTTTGCGCGGAACATTGCTGACAAAACCATAAGTCTGATATTCGATATCAAGAAATTTCGCTGAGTTGAACCAAATTCCGCGCTCATAAATCGTTCTTTCGCCGCAGATTGTTTTGGCCAGCGCTTTTCCGTGCATGCGTCCGGTGTACCACAATTGCTCAATTTTATTTCTTTCACCTTCCGGCGTCACAATTTCCGCACAATCGCCGGCAGCGTAGACATCCGGTATGTTTGTTTCGAAAAAATCATTGACCAAAATTCCCCGGCCCGCTGCAATTTGTGAGTTTTTTACTACTTCAATATTGGGTGCAACACCGGGTGTGAGTCCAACAATTTCACATGATATTTCTTCACCATTTTCTGTTTTCACAGCGCATACCCGGCCGTCGGGATCAGCGATAATTTCTTTTAAATTCGTTTCACAGCGCAGATCAATGCCGTGTTCCAAAATGTGGCGGGTGATGAGTTTCGATTCTCTTTGTGGTAGAATATTGTCCCAATATGATTTTTCGCGCACCAGCATAGTGACGGGAATTTTCCGGGAAAGAAGCATTTCTACCAACTCGATACCGATGAGCCCGCCGCCAACTATCACTGCTCGTTTTGCTCCCACACTATTTTTTTCCAGTAGTTCCAAATCTTGTAGCGAGTACAATCCCTGAACGCCGGGTAAATCTTGCCCGGGCCAGCCAAACTTATTGGATTTTGAACCGGTGGCGATTACAAGTTGGTCGTACATTATTTTTGATCCATCAGCCAGCGATAACGTTTTATTATCTGAATCGATTTCCGTAACCAAGCCACGCAGAAGCTCAATTTTGTTCTTTTCCCAAAACCAATCTTCATAGGGCTTCGTATCCGGATAGCGCATGTGGCCCATAAAAATGTACATTAATGCCGGACGGGAGTAAAAGTGGTCACTTTCGGCAGAAATGATCGTGATCCTTTTATCGCTTATTTTCCGCACATGGCGTGCGGTTGTGATGCCGGTAATTCCATTTCCAATTATTACGAGATGCTCCATTACACCTTCTTTCAGAGGATCAAATTCGGTTGGTTATTTCATCCATCAATTTTTAACAATATGCTGCCATAACATGACTTTTGGAATGAATATTTCCTGAAATGAGAATAATTTTTTCTCCTGCTGATATTTTTGTGTTGCGAATCTGTGCCATTGATTAAATCTGAATAAGTATATCTGACCTGGAAAAATTCTATTTTGGGGGAGGTATTGGTCTTGAAAAATTACATAGTATTAAGCTACTAATCATACTGCAAATTTCAAAATCCATTTTTATTGTTTCTGCGCGCTAGTTTAAAACTATGCGCTTCCAGCGCAAGACTTTCCGTTAATGCCATAAAAAATAAAGATGCAATGCAAATATTGAATTGAAGAAACTTCAGCCACTGATTTACACTGATTGAACACAGATTTTATCGGGTTTAAAAAATCCGTGTTTCATCGGTGTTAATCTGTGGCCAATAAAAGCATTTCCTGTTTGGCGTAGGCGCTGGGCGAAAGATCATTTTAATGACCAATTGAAAAAGATGGCTTACAAATTATGAAAATTTAATGCTTGAATAATGGACTTTCAGTCCTGGCCAAAACTATGCAATTGCAGTGCATAGTGGTTTAGTGGAAAGACATGGAAATCCATATTAATTAAAACTTAATATTTCAGATTTCTGTGGTGGATATCCTGTGAGAACTTTTGAAACGATGGTTGAATTGATGTAAAATAAATTCGAAAAGTAGAAGAAGAGCATAAAATTATCCTCAATGCAGCGGGTACCGCGATGAGGAAAATTTTGATGGGGAAATATTAATTGCAAAACAATGCTCAAAAATTGAAGTGCATCATCATTTGGATAAAAAATATCACACAAATTTCAATATGTAATTCGGGACAACCACAGGCAAATTCATCTCCTTTTAGCAAAAAGACAGGCTTGGCTGTTGTGATATTTTTGCTATTTCTATCTCAATTTTTTTCTCGATTTCGGGCTCCGATCCGGCATGGCCGGCACAGACAATATGCAAGGTGGAATTCGGCAATCGTTCATGCAATTGGAAAGCATATTTGGGTGGACAAATGAAATCGTAGCGGCCATGAATTATCGAAATTGGAATATGCTCCAGTTTCCTGGTATTTTTCAGGATATGATTATCCGGCATGAAGCAGTTGTTTTGCATATAATGGGCTTCGAGCGGGCTGAGCGACTTATATGAAAAGTCATTCAACAGCTCTTCGACCGAAGCACCCTCAATTTTAAGCTTGTAGATAGAAAATTCATAGTAGGCCCATTCGTAGGTGTATTTCTCACGAATGGCTTCATCGCTGGATTGCATTTGTTTTAAATAGTAGCCGACAATATCATCCTGTTTTTCATAGGGGACGATTTTAATGAAGCGCTGCCAGGCATCGGGAAAATGGTGTCGCACACCCCCGCCGACATAATGCTTGATGCTTTCCTTTGAACCGAGAAATAGCCCTCGTAAAAGAATGCCCAAAACCCGGTCCGGACATTGGATTGCAAAGGCGAGCGCCAGGGTGGCTCCCCACGAACCACCAAAAAGATGGCAGTTTTTGACGTTTATATGGTCAAGCAGTGCGTTGGTGTCCGCAATCAGGTGCGCTGTAGTGTTGTTTTTGAGACTGGCAAAAGGTGTACTTTTGCCGGCACCACGCTGGTCAAAAAAGATAATACGATGCTTTGTTGAATCAAAAAAACGATGGTCATCCTTTAAAAAACCAGCCCCGGGCCCCCCATGAATAAACAGAATAGGAATCCCATCCGGATTTCCCCACTGTTCATAGTAGATTTCGTGTTTGTCCGAAACAGATAAATATCCACAATCGAACGAACGCTCAACCTTGGCGGTTTTGCATTTTTCGTCAATCACGATCACTCCCATTGTTTTAGTATCCCAGTAGCCAATTGCAAAGTGAATACTCTTCCTGATATCACTTTTTTATTATTTATTTGAGCTGAAAATAAACAGCTCAAATTTAAGGCCTGATTTTAAAAGACGATTTATGCGCAAATTGCTTGATTTCATTGTTATAAAATTTTTCGCAATACTCCGGTGTTTCCAAAAGATGTTTGTTAATATTTTGCTGCTCACGTTTAATGAGAAATTTCAATTCCCGAAGATCGCTCGACCAGCTAAAACCGGTAAAAAATTCACTGCCTTTAAACTGTATTTTATAGAGGGCATTTTTTGTGTAGCAGGTACCCAGATATAAAAAAGTGGAATTCTGTTCAGCAAAATATTTTGTCGCCGCCGTCATCATATACATTCCCAGATTACGCGCGTAATAATTCAAATCATAAAAAGCGTAGTAATAGTAAACCAATTCATTCGATTCGATGAATAGCGTGGCTGTCCCGATTTCTTTGTCTTGTTCGGTATCAGAAAAAACCAACAAATGTGTTATAATTTTTGAGTTAAAGAGACTGTCCAGCCGTTTGTAAGTCATTATATCTTTGCCAAATTTTATATCGGCATAGGTTTTATAGGAATTTCTACGCTCAGGTGTATAATCAAAGTTGGCGATTGGTATGAGCCGGGCATTGATATTTTCTCCTTTGCGGAGAATTCTTCTATTTTCAGATGATGCTGAGAAAGCGTTCAACCGGACGCGGATTTGCCTGCACATATAATAGCGATCCATATCCCTGGTGGCTGGCAAAAATCCATGGGCGAAGAGCGAGGCGGGTGTTTCGTTGTCTTCTGGAAATGCCCAAACCGCATACGGAAAGATATAATTTTGATAATCCGACTTATATTCTGAAAAAACAATCTTCATTTTTAATCTATTCCTCGAACATATATTCGTGGCAATCGCGACCGCCAGCCGGTCAGGATATCATAAGACACACTGCCCTTAAGCTCAGCAATTTCGTGAACTGAAATCTCTTCTTCGCCCTGATTTCCCATAATGACAACTTCATCCCATTGCCTGCTCTCCGGAATATGCGTAATATCGACCATCATTGCGTCCATCGCATTTCCGCCGATAATTGGCGCCCTTTTGCCATGCACCAACACTTCACCGCGGTTGCGAACCCGTGGATAGCCATCGCCATAGCCCAGCGGTAAAACGGCAATGCGCCGTGGAGTCTCAGCGGTGTATCGCATTCCATAGCCAACTTTATCGCCAATTTTGAGATCCCGTATAGCAGCTATTTTCGATTTGACACTCATCACCGGCAACAAGCCGGGAATCCGCCGGCACACTTTCGAGGGATAAACGCCCAACGGCAAGATTCCCATGCGAACCATATCAAAATTTGCCATAGGCAAGTCCAAAAATCCGCCGGTGTTGCTGGCATGCAGTAATTGAACAGAGATATCCTTTTTTCTGATTTCTGATAGAAGCGTGTTGAAGCGCTCCAATTGCAGCATCGCATAAGATTTATCCGTTTCATCGGACATAGCAAAGTGGGTGAATATCCCTTCAAAATTGAATTCTGGAATCTGGGCGATGAACGTTATAAATTCCGCAGCTTCATCCCATCGTATTCCATAGCGACTCATACCGGTATCAATTTCAATATGAATGGTCAAGTTTTTTTTTAGTTTTCGAGCTGTTTCTATGGCTGATAAAGCGATCATTTTATCATTTATGCAGCAGGTCAGGCTGTTCGAAATGCTGGTGGCGATTTCATCCTGGGAGCGTTCACCGAATATTAAAATAGGAGCTTGTATTTTGTTTTGCCGTAATTGCAGTGCTTCGTCCAATGTAACAACGCCGAGATAAGATGCGCCGGCTCGAAGCGCTGCCTGGGATATTTCGATTGCTCCGTGACCATAGGCCTGATCTTTGACCACCGTAAGAAATTTCAGATGCCTGGGACGATCAGCATTAATAAGGACAAAATTATTCTCAAGGCGTCCCAAGTTTATTTCTACCCAGGCCGGGCGGTGATGTTTTTTCTGATTTTTAATTGCAAAAAACCTGTCTATTAGAGAAGATGATTCATAAGTATTTTGATAAAAGCACAATAAATACAGTTGTTTATGTTTTATTTGCAAGTGTGCGTTTTTTGTAAAGAATATAAATTCCCATAATATATTAAATTTATATAACTGATCTGTAAATCATTACGGCTGGATTCTTTTAGCCATCATTTCTGCTGGTTAAAGATTTCATGTTTTCAAAAAAACGGCGTGCAGTGTATCGATGTAAAATTATTTGAGTACAGCTTGTAACGTCATCCATTGCCTGGTATGAAATAAATCAGGAAGTGCCTGGCGGCCACTTGCTCTCACCAATATCAGTGCGATAGTAGCTGCCAACACAATGTAATTTCTTTATATTTTTATAGGCTAATGCAATTGCATCTTCCATTTTGGGGGCGAATGCAACAATCTCCGCGATCCGATGGCCGGTCATAAATAGCTCATTCCGGGAGGTGCTGTCAACTTCGTTCCACCATAAATCACACTTCACAGGCTCGGTGCAAGTCACTGGTAAGTTCGGGCCGGTAATTTGTGTGTATGGATAGCCAAAACCAGCAAGGGTTAATGAACAGGAAAAATGCCTGTCCTGGTTAAATTGAAATTGTAATTTTTGATTATGAACCACGTTCCACAAAACTTCCAATGGATTTGCCAGCAATCCGAGAATCATCGGGGCACAGGTTACACCAAGACGAACATTATACTCGATAACGTGCCAGCGATCCTGCTTTTTACACGCCGTCACTTGAACGGGGCCGTGGTAACCGGTTTCCCGAAACCAGGGCAAAAGTGGAAAAAGCAATTCTTTTGCCAAGCCAAACTCATCTTCGGTGTCCAGCTGAACAAGCCCACCGAGCGGGGCACCGGCGATGATTCCCATATTGCCATTAAATGCGTGTTTGTACTCCTGATTCGTAATCAAAGGATAAATTTCGCCGGCACTGACAAAAGCGATGTGACCGGCTTCCCGTCTGCCAAGATATTCCTGCAGATAAACGCCTTCGGCATAATCGATGCGTTCAAGCCAGCTTCTCGTGTCTGAAATCGTTTCGCAAACTATTGTATGTATTGGACTCGTTGGTGAACAAAATGGGTTTTTTATCACGTAGGCATTTGGATGTTTGTCGAGTATTTTTTGCGCTTCCAGTTTATTTTGGGCAACGAACGATGCTGGCCAGGGGATGCCATACTTTAAACATAAATGCCTGCCGAAATCTCGTTCTCTCTCAAGGCGCATTCCTGCACCAAAAGGTGAGAGAATAGGAATTCCTGAAGCTATTATTTCTTCTGCCCAGTCGGCGTCATGCCAGTCGATGGACATTGGAACGATAAAATCGATTCCGAGTTGCTTGGCGAGGTGGCACGGGTTGGGATGCAGTTCTTGCAAGTAGGTCGGCCCCTGTGTTGAGGGCGGATAGTGGGCATAATCGCGCGTGAGATACGTATGAACTTCGGCGCCATCATTTTTTAAAAAATGCAATACAGATTGAGAAAATGAACCTACACCGAGCACCAAAACCCGGACCGATCGATTCTTCGGAAAAAGCTTTGCAGTCATTCAGAAATTATTCGCGCTGTGTTAATTCAAAATCCTGTAATTATAGTGATTTATAGTATACAAAAAAAATGATCTTAAGCATAGTGAAAATTTTAATTTTCTTAAAATATGGAAAAAACAGGGACGACGCACACACTAAACTGTTCCTAAATTCATGTGAGTATGCCATTTTGCAAACCGGGTTATTTATTTAAAATAAAATCAATTTGGTCGAAGCGGGCGCCGCCATAATTACGAATTCAAGACGGATATTTCGAAGTCAAATATTATTTGATTTTTTGTTATGATTTTCACTTTTAGCTTTAAAACGTAGTGGCGCTTCCGCTTGCAGATGTATGGAAAATATGTCTGAAAATTTTGAATTTGACGCAACAGAAGCGTTCTTTAAATCATCCAAAATACCACGACCGGGCAGGAATAAATTATGTCACCTGCGAATCCGATTTTGTTAAGAAATGTTTGATCAACTCAAAAAGCAACTTGCCCAATATTAGTAATTACAGAATCAATATTTTTAAATTTTAATCGAGAAGTTTGTCTCAAGAAGATAATTTTTGAAACTTAAGCGGAATTGCCCTGTTTTTATTGAACAGAAACATGTTCATTCAAACTGAAAGGAGAAAAAGATGATGACCTTGTTATTTTTTCTCGCAGCAGCCTTTTCCGTTTTTGTCGCAATTAAATCTGCAAAAGAAGAGCAGCGAAGACAAGAATGGCGGCAAAGATGCCGAGTCAACCATCTCAAAGCGTAATTGCCTTTAATTATAAAACGGTGTTTGGATTTATCCTGAATGCCGTTTTTTTATTCCCACCTAAAGAATTCTGTCTGTAATTCCTATCAATAAATTCAATATTGTATTTCAATTAAAAATCCAGTATTCTAACATAACTGCAACAATACGATGGCTACCATTTGTTATTCCAGAGTTCGCAGCAAATTCTTAACTTTGAACTGGAAACCCGATAACAGTCATCTTTATTTTCAATTTTGATCAAAACAGGGAGGGTGTTTTGAAGTTTTTTTACCTATTCTTTGCCACATTATTTTCTGCATCCACTATTCTTGCCCAAAACTCTCCATCTGAAACAACTTACCATTATCCTCGGGGTACACTTACCAAAATTGGTACAGCATCGTGGGGCGCCGGAGGGGCAGGTATCGTGAGCCCCCTCGATGCGACGGCCGGGTTCAATAATCCAGCGCTGCGAAGTAGTTATCAATACCCATTTTATGTTGAAATAGGTAAAAGGCTGCCAACTGAAGGTGCTTTAGATACAGACACAAGGTTGGATAAACAAAAGTTGCTGCCTGCGTATCTGGCCATTTCGCGATCAACAGAAAAATATGGTATATCTTTGGCATATGCGCGGTTTTATAGTTATAGAGAACTGACTGTGAAGGAAATTCCTGTTTTCAATTCTTTTTCTCAGGAAGTGGAAAATTCAGCCTGGCTGCACGAACTTGATGTATCTTCGCTGTCGCTTGCTTGCGCCTTTAGCCTGAAACCAAGTTTAGAGTTGGGGGCAAGTGCTGGTATTAATTATCTGGCTTATAATGAATTTACGAATGTTTCCCGACCTTCTGATGGCCATGGATTTGGATACCAATTGGCTATTGGTGCAATTTATTTCCCAAATGAAAAATTGCGTTTCGCTATATTATTTAAAACTATATCTGCAATTAAATTTGAAGGCTCCGAAGATTATTTACGTATTCAAAATTCAGTGCCAGTGGATACCTCAAGCCTTTTCGCAGTTGTAACCTCATACGAGAGCATGCTTGGATTTCCCCAGGTTCTTTCGGCCAGTCTCAGTTATAATTTGACCCACAAGTGGATATTTTTATTCCAGGTTGATTTTGAGAAATGGATCGGGGTAGCCGATGGATTTGAAAATATTGCGCAATTTCATTCCGGGATGAGTTACGATCTCTCTTCAAGAATCACTGTCATGGCCGGATATTTTACGCAAAATGATCCATCAAAAATTAGTGGTGATTACTATGATCAAAATTTTTTTACTGCGGGGCTGAACTTGGATTTAAGTAAAAAATACACACTAAGTTTATCGGTAATCGACAGCAATTTGCTCTCGAACAAGCAACCGGATGAAACGAAAGATTTGTTCCGGCAGACGTATATTTCAGTAGCGATTGCTTTCCATTTATAATCGGTTGATAATTCTGACAGGGTTCGGAATCCTGTCAGAGTTGCGTAGGGGAATGAATTATCCACATTTAAAGTTGTATATTTTAAAATAAATCTTATCATTAATTGATCGAAAAATTACACTCAATTCGGACGCACATTTCAACTAAAAACTGAGAATTATGTCGAGTAAAAAATATACATTAACCAGCCTGGCCAGCTCCTGCGGCTGAGCGGCGAAAGCGAGTCCGGTCGGACTCAGTGAACTGCTGAATAAAATTCCACAAAATAATGATCCAAATTTGCTTGTAGGCTTTTCTACCAGCGATGATGCCGGCGTTTATCAGCTTAATGATGACATTGCCCTGGTCACCACGGCAGATTTTATCACGCCGCCGACAGATGATCCGTACATTTTCGGTCAGATAAGCGCGGCCAATTCCATCAGCGATATTTATGCCATGGGCGGAAAGCCGCTGACGTGCCTCAATTTGTTGGCCCTGCCCTCAGGGAAATTGGGGCCGGAAGTGACACAGGGCATCGTTGCCGGCGCATTAAGTAAGATAACCGAGGCGGGTGCTGTGTTGGCAGGCGGTCACACGGTCGAGGATGCCGAGCCGAAATTTGGTCTCGCTGTTACAGGAATCGTGCATCCACAAAAAATCTGGCGCAATATTGGCGCAAGGCCAGGCGATGCGCTCATTCTCACAAAACCATTGGGCAGCGGTGGAATTTTTAATGCCAATTTGAAAAACTGGGTATCCCAAAAAGATCTCGATGCCTGTTTAAAAATTTTGACAACTTTAAGTCGCACTGCCTGTGAAACGTTGGGCAATTTCGATATTCATGCGGCCACTGATGTTACCGGTTTTGGTCTCATGGGGCATGCTTTTGAAATGGCTTCGGGTTCCAATGTTACTTTCACTATTCAATTTGACGATCTGCCCGTTCTCCCCGGTGCAGCCGAAGTGTACGAAAAAGGCATCAATACCGGATCGAATGCCATGAATTTTCAGCTCGTCGGTGATCGTCTTAGATTTGCCAACGAGCGGCCTTTTGCACAGCAGCAAATTCTGGCTGATCCCATGACCAGTGGTGGATTGCTGGTTGCGTTGCCAGCCGCTCAATCTGCTGCAGCATTGCGGCAGTTGCACGATAGCGGCGTCGAACATGCCCGCATCATTGGTGAGGTGGTTGCAATGCACGAAAATTTGTACTTGCAGGTATTTTAAGTAGTGCTCTTTCGTTTCAAACTCCAATTTTGACATTCTCATGACACTCAAACCCGGTGAATTATTTATCTTCCAAAAGTAAAATTACTAATCTGTTTAGCCTGGAATTTCAAAATGAGAATGTATTTATTTGTCATCCTACCCTCTATTTTAAATTTTGCGTGTTCCCACAATTATACAATCGCACCGAATTCAGGCAAACAAGTGCAAGATTCTGATATTAAAGTCCACATTTTTTCCGACCTGCTTTCGCAATCTTTTTTAATTGAAACTCCACAGGGGTTGTACGCTGTCGATCCCGGCGCTTTGGGCTGTGAAAAGAAAATTATTGCCAAAATGAAAGCGCTCAGCCGGAAAGACTTGCGCCTGATATTTATCACTCACGCCCATTTTGATCATTATGGCGCTGCTGCTGCGCTCAAAAAGAAATATCCAGCACCCGTGGCGATTCACAAAAATGATGCGGCTGCGATGGCTGCCGGAAAAACGGAGCTGCCGAAAGTCCGGAGATGGGGGCGGGTTGGGCGGTTTTTTCTCCCGCTCGGATATTTTATCTGGCCACCCGGAAAAATTGAAGCAGATATAAAATTTGAGGATGGTTTTCGCTTCGATGAATTCGGATTGGATGCCGAAGCCATTCATTTTCCTGGCCATACCCCGGGCTCAAGCGGATTGTTGGTGAATGGCACAATTCTTTTCGCTGGTGATCTGGTTGCGGCGAAACACGGGGCGCCGACTATACAAAAATTGTACGCATTCGATTGGCAGGAAATTGCCGAAAGCACAAGCAAAGCGAAGGTCTTAAATCCACACTCACTTTTTCCCGGCCACGGGAGAATGGTGACAAAAGAAGAAGTACAAAACTTGCAACCCGTTGTTTTGGAAAATAAAGATTAGAATTGTTGCAGATACCAAAGTTGTTTCGAAATTAATTTGTAATAAAAATCTTGCGCAATATTGGCCCCAGCCCACTGAAAAAGAACTCGACAGCAATAACCATCACAATCAAACCCATAATTCGCATAAGAATATTGTTGCCGGTTTCACCGAGAAATTTTGATATTTTTGCAGCCCCCCAAAGAATAATAAAAGTAATGACCAATACGGAAATTAAAGTTCCAATCAAGACCATTTTCAGCTCAAATGTTCCGGCATCCTCCATTAAAACGATAGCGTTGGTAATTGAGCCCGGCCCGGCAAGCATGGGAATGGCCAATGGCGTAATCGAAATATCATTAACATATTTATGGATTTCATCTTCCCGGACTTTCACTGTTGTAAGCCGGGCGTGCAACATGTCCTGCCCCACCATAAAAAAAATGATACCGCCTGCAATTCGGAAGCTGTCGACTGAGATCCCAAAAAAATCAAACAAAAGCTGGCCGGAAAATGCAAAAGCCAATAAGATAAAAAACGAAGTGATGACCGCTTTACGTGCCGTTTTTGTGCGCTCTTTTGTTGTTAATCCTGAGGTCATTGTCATGTAAACAGGCATGACACCCAGCGGATTTATCAGGGTGAAAAAGGAAGTGAAACTGAGAAGAGAAAAGGTTATGAGTTCGTTCATATTTTACAATTAGAATCGAGTCGTTTTACTTTTTTATCATCAAAAAACGCGATGATAATCCATTCACTTGAATTTCCAGATTTGGCCCGCTTGGTCTGAAATTCTCTGCAGTAAGTAAGTCTTTTGCTGCATTACCCGGTAAATTGATGGTATTTATCTTGAAGATTTGCTTCTCGTTGGAAGTGTTTAAAATGTATAATATTGCCTCATCTGCAGATGTTTTTAAGTCGGCATAAAGATGTTCTCCCGCCATGATATTGGTGCGCTCACCGTTCCAAAGTGCAAGATGCCGGGCACGCAATCCCATCAAGGTGCTGAGATAGTCGTATAATGCTTGCTCATTTTTATTAAGCCCGGTGATTTTTCCTGCTGTCCGTCCGACATGATCGTCGCATAAATCAAACTTCACGCAGTCCTGAGTAATTCGCTCCGCGAAATTGGGTACTTCGGCGCCAATTTCTTCGTTGTAATAAATTGTTATCGGCCCGGTGAAAGCGGTGAGAAAACTGAACGCACATTGATGCCTTTTCCAGTAATCAGCGGTTTCAGGCCCACCAAGCCCGGCACGTTGAATGAGATCGCCGAATCGTACCAGATCGTGGTTTCCGAGCATCAAATTGGGAAGGGCGTGGCCGGGATATTTTTTCGAGTTGAGAAATCCCAAATTCAACACATAGGCAGGCTGCAGCCCAAAACCATTTTCTTCCACGGCTAACGCTTGAACGAGATTGTATCGCAGGGGAAAATCGAAGGCGGATGGAAGTGCCGGCTCGGCAACGGTACCATATCCCTGTTTACTAATATTTTCAGCCGTATTCCAAATTTCCGCTACCAGATATCCGAGCGTGCCCCATGTTTCTCCGGCCTGCTTCCGTTCGGCACATTTTGTCTCCACAGCAGACCGGATTTCGGGCCAGTATTTCGCGGGAACCTGGTATGCCTGATCCAAACGCCAGCCGTCAATATCTAATTGATCGATCCAAAATGTGGCCACTTCTTTGTAAAATTCCAAACTTCCAGGATAATCAACGGGATTATTCGCACCTGCCGGGAGTTTGCCAGTCGGAGACGGTTTGACTTCGCCTTTGTGGTGCCCGAAAACACCGTCGAATAAAACATACAGGCCAAGTTCATGGGCGCGGTCCACCATCTCGCGGGCATCAGTTAATGTGCCGAATGCAGGATCGATTTTAAAATAGTCACGGCAGAAATATCCCGTCGATTCGAGACGTAAATCCAGACCCGATCCCTTGTCCGAATCAAAAATTGGAGTCAGCCAGATTGTGTTCATCCCCAGATTTTTGATATACGGCAGGGCCTTTGTTATTCCCTTTATATCGCCGTGATGGGGGCTCGGCCCGTAGCCGACGCTATAATTTCGATTGGGATCACCATCCTGAAAAGCTTCGACCATTACTTGGTAAATTCGTAAATTATTGAATTTTTCACGCTGAACTTCCTCCCCGCCAAAAACGCTTGTTGTGAATATCGCGAAAAGAGAAATTATTAAACTAAAGAGTATATTGTTCATGATTTATTCCTGGTGACCACGAAATTAATGGAACTACTTTTTAACCGGTTTCTTTTTTACAGGCTTCTTTTTAGCGGTTTTTTTCGCTTTTACTTTTACATAAACAGTGGAGAGATTGTTTTCATCGTCATTGCGCAGCGTGAAGTGGGATTTTTTCGCCTGTATGAGCTGGGAAAGTTTTTTAAAGCCAAATGTGCGTGGATCGAAACTCGGATCGAGCTGGTGCAGATGCAAACCAAGAGCAGCGAGGGGCGCCCATCCGCCTTCATTCTCCGCCATTCCGTGTGCTTTGATAATTAATGGAACTGGATCGCTGGTAGAAATATCTTCCGCCGCACCTTGTGATTCCGGTTTTTCTTCCATTTCCTCATAATCATGGATGATATTTTCCGTAAAAATAAAAATATTGCAGGCATTCACAAAAGCTTTCGGCGTTTTTTTCTCACCAATTCCCATGACGAAAAAACCGGCTTCCCGAATACGCGTTGCCAGGCGCGTATAATCGCTATCACTGGATACGATACAAAAACCATCGACATGTCCGCTATGCAAAATATCCATCGCATCGATAATCAAGGCGCTATCGGTGGCGTTTTTCCCGACGGTGTACCGGAATTGCTGGATAGGCTGGACGGCATAATTGTTCAACGCATCTTTCCAGCCGCGCATGTTTGAGGTCGTCCAATCGCCGTAAATCCGTTTAATGGTGATCGGTCCGTAAATGCCGGCCTCGGCAATAATTTTACCCAGCAGACGTGGTTGCGCATTGTCGCCATCGATCAACAAGGCTATCTTTTGCATGTTTTTTGAATTGGGGGTTTGATTCAAAAGATGTCTCCTGTTCTTGTTAATTTCACAAAAATTAGATAATTGAATATATATAAATTTTGGAAAATTGCAAGATAAGTACAGATGGATTGATGGAAAATTCGATCGGGTAAACAGATTAATTTTACCAGAGAAAAATGCAAATCGAAAAAGCGAAAATCAGGTTGGGCTGGCTGGTTTCATTCCCTTATTCAGGTTTACTTGTTAATCTGCGACAGGCGGTCACTTAATTGTAAGTTGAGTGCATCGACAGAGATGCGAATTTCCTGCAACGATAAAATCAAAGAGGCCATCATGAAAACCAGGCTGAGACCAAAGGTAATTTTCCCCGGTAAAAGCAACCCGGCGAAAAGGAGAAACATACACAAAACACAAAAGAACAGGCTAAAAATACCGATTGCCTGCATATTTTTTATGAGCACGACACGTTTTTTTAAATTCAAAATCTGGCTCATCATTTCGGCAGAAGGTGATGTTTGATATTTATTATGCAATTGCCGAATTAAAGCTGCCAGAGCCAGAAATCGATTTGTATACGCAAGCAACAGAAGCGATATCGTCGAAAATAGTAATGCCGGGGTTGTTAAAGTGATTTCCATGGGTGCCCAAGTTATAATTTATGGTGTAGTTGTTGGTTAAATAGCACAGGTCAAGTATTTATATTCGAAATTTTAAAATCGAACCTTTCAGTGTTAATTGATTTGGCTGACAATTCGTAGCACCAAATTTTTCAAATCCTCCAATGATTTGCACCTGTTTATGTCTTTTGCGGTCGCAATGTGTGTTAGCTTTTCATCATTCGATAAAAACAAGGCTGGAAAATCCTTTGTATGATTTTTGTATTTTTCTCTGAATTCATCAATATGTAAAAATTTACAGGGAATCTCCAGGCTGGCAATAAATTCTCGCCACTCGCTTTTTTCATTAAATAAATTGTGGGTTATTTGGCACAGGCTGCATTGATAAGTTCCAGGGGAAAATGCTTTGTGGGCGATATCAGCCATGGTGTTGAACATACCGGAGTGGGCATTATATACAAAAAGCAGTGAGTGTTTCACCTTTTATTCCTGCGTGGATATTTATAACCGTTAAAGAATTATTCCGCTCAATTTTAGGGTGAATTAATTGGATATTGAGAAATGCCCTTTATAGTTTGGCAAGGATGTGCATGAACTCTCTCGTTGTTTTAAATCAAATAGATGTTTTTTATTATTTGATATCGATCGCCCGTGCCCAAATAGTATCCCAATGTTGGTAAAATGAATTTTCAACGCCCTTCCTGCTTCTTTGAATTTTAAATACCAGATTATGCCTGCTTTGATGATTTACAGAAACCACTGAAGAATAGACATAATCATCAATGATATAAGTTATTTGCGTCGGGAATTCACGATATATGCGTATGAGAACTGTCGAATCATTTTGGTGAATTTTATGGGATTCGAACTTTAACTCTGTTTTAAAAGTTTGCAGACTCGTTTTCATTTCCTGCCGAAATTCTGAAATTTCTTTACCAATCAATGTTCCTCGTGAGTTCACAAACTCACTTTCTGGATCGAGAGTCAAAATTTCAATTTTAAGACTCGGATTCCCCTTGATTGCATTTAACATGTCGCCAATATGCTCAACCAATCCTTGTAAATTGGTGGTTAAAATTCGAATTCGCTTGCGCGCATTTGAAAATATGGATGCATAATCTGCTGCGACCCGAGAAGCAAAAACATCGCTTTTATAAGTGATTTCAGTACCGCCGGAAATTAACTTCTCCCAAAGAGGTCGAATAGTTCCATAGAGTGGCCTGACAATGTTTCTTAAATAGCTTTCATTTAATTTTTCGATAGATTCATTCGAGATAAATAGTTTTTTAGAATTTTGCTGCAGCCATGCACAAAAAAAAGTCGAATAGAAACCTGCTCTAATTTTTTCTTCGAAAGGAGTGAGTTTGTCTTTTGTTGATGAAAAAAAAGCAACGGCATTTATAAAAAAATCCGTGCTCTCTAAAAAGGATGAAATTTTTTTCCATTTTGCGTTGCCAATTATTGGTGATAAATTTATTTCGTGATAAATCTTACCGGCCAAGTCCGACATCGTAGTATTTAATCGACCTTCTTTGTGATCGATTAAAATGTCTTCTTGAACAATATTGATGATATACTTATCACAGGCAAAGGCGTAGCCGGTTTCAAGGGCAACATTTAAATTATCTACAGTTAGATCAGCAAGACAAAAATCACTATCACTAATTTTCAATAATACATTATCAAGCAAGTCTGGCGAACGGCCTGCCCCCGTATCGGCACGCTCAATTTTTATCGGTAGCCAATCACCAACAGTTTTATTGAAATAGTTCTGGAAAAATGCATCATTTAAGGCAAAGTATAATAATTTGAATAAATCATCCTGACGGCTTTTTTTGAGTAGAATCCTGGATGGATTAACTGCTTTTTTATTAGGTTCATCGTCCAATGTTCCAAAAGGCATCAAAATAAAGCCGGATTTAAATTGTGGTGCAATTGCATCACGTACTTTTTCTGATTCGGTATCATCCTTTTTCTTGTCTAATTTTATTTTTTCGATGAATACATCGTTAAAAGAATATTTTTCCTTGGCTAATTTGTTTAACGCGCTAATAATATTATTTTTAGCTGACCTGGAAATCTTACTTCTCCCCCTTGAAGATTCTCTAAATGTTTGAATGGTACAATTACTTTCTTGAGCGAATTTTGACAACTTGATGTTTTCATTTTCGAGAATCTGTTTTAATTGTTGAACCCAACTCGTTGACATGTTGCATCCCTTTCATTATAAATTGGTTAAAGTATGCAATATCTTTGGAATTTCATTGACTGCCTTGAAATGCTGCACTTCCATTTCTGATGAAATATCAAGAGTATAAAACATGATTGAAGATCCTGTACATTTTACACCAAAATTCGACAGCACTATACTCATAAGCGGTTCAATTTCAGGTTCTTTTAAAATTTTGGACTGTTTCTTTCCTCCTTATTTACACCGTCCCAGTGCTGCATCGAGTACACGGATAAAATCATCTACCTCGCTTTTGCTAATAGTTAGCGGCGGCGCGATGCGTATTACATTGCCGTATAATCCGCCTTTGCCTATAAGTACACCATCCTTTTTGGTCTCTTCAAAAAGCTTGGCCACCAGTTCGGCGTCAGGCACTTTATTTTCTCCGACAAATTCGACTCCTTGCATCAGGCCCATGCCGCGGACATCACCCATGGCCGGGTATTTTTTCTGCAAATCGAGCAGACCTTCCCGTAAATAACCACCAACTTCATGGGCATTTTGTGCTAATTTTTCTTCTTCGATTACCTGAATTGTCGCTAATGCCGCTGCCATCGAAACGGGATTGCCGCCAAATGTCGAGATGGTCAATCCGGTAAAACTGTCGGCGATTTCCGTGCGTGCGATAGTGGCTCCGATAGGCGCGCCGTTGGCCATGCCTTTGGCGCAGGTCATGATATCCGGTTCCACTTCCCAATGCTCGATGCCAAACATGCGTTTGCCAGTACGGCCGAAGCCTGTTTGCACCTCGTCGCAGATAAAAACACCGCCGTATTTTTTGATGATAGGAACTGCCACTTTAAAATATTCGGGTGGCGCAGTGATAAATCCGCCGACGCCCTGAATTGGCTCAGCGAGAAATCCCGCGATTTCGCCGCAGGTTGTCGTCATGATTACTTCTTCAATATCCTGGGCACATTTTATGTCGCAACCTGGGTAAGTGAGGCCGAGCGGGCAGCGGTAGCAATACGGATTCACAGCGTGTTTGATTCCCGCAATCTGGGTGCCGCCATGGCGCCACGAAGCGTGTGCGGTTAGGCTCATCGCCAGCATGGAACGGCCGCTGTACCCATGCCGCAACGCAATAATTTCCTGATTGCCGGTATAGTGTTGCGCCATAAAAACGGCTGTTTCGTCGGCTTCGGTGCCCGCGCTGGTGAAGAACGTTTTTTGTAATTTCCCGGGAGTAATCTGGGCTAATTTTTCTGCCAGATTAACAATATTATCGTTGGGATAGAGCGTGGATGTGTGCTGCAGTTTCTGGTTTTGCTCATTGACTTTGCTGGTCACTTTCGGATTGCAATGCCCGACGCTGACGGTGAGAATGCCACCAAAAAAATCGAGATATTTCCGGCCGTCTTTGCTGTAGACATAATAACCCTCCCCGCTTTCGATAACCAGGGGATCTTTGTAATAGTTTGCCACGCTGGGAAAAAGATAATCTTTATGCTTTTGCAGGGTTTTATCGGGCATTTTGTATCCTCTTTCGTTTTGATTAAAATGTTGGGGCGATTACATCCCCCCGCCCCCTTCAAAGGGGGAGCTTTCATCTGTACTTACTGTTTTACCTGATTCAGTTCTGCTCATTAAATAGTGATTTGTTTACTCCATTCTACATGAAATCTGGCATTAATGATTCAAAAAAATCGGATTCTGAATTCCCCCTTCGAAGGGGGATAAGGGGGATGTCCTCCGCTGAAATTCACCACAGTTTAACTTGATTCCAGTAACCTGATTTTTTGTTCCAACGCGAGTAAAACACTCCTCATATTTTTCTTTACATCCAAATCTGAAAATCGAATAAATGTAATGCCAAATTTTTGAAGTTCTGCTTGTCTTTGGCTGTCATAATCGTATTTGTATTCATGACTTTCGCCATCAATTTGAATTGCGAGCATTAGTTCATGGCAGTAAAAATCAACGATAAACTCATCCATGGGAACTTGGCAATGGAATTCAAATCCAAGCGCTTTTCCTTTTATTTGCTTCCAAAGAAGGATTTCAGAGAGGGTGCTGTTTTTACGTAATTTTTTTGCAAAACCTTTTAGTTTTGGGTTGTAGGATATAAGTTTATTTCTTGCCATCTACATCCCCCAAACCCCCTTCAAAGGGGGAATTATAGTTCCTTCTTATCTTGTTTTAAAGCATCTTTCGGCTCGGGAATCCAGTGACCGACACCGCCGGCGCGTTTGTCATTCCAGGTTGTGGGAATGCTGCCTTTTTCCGTGCGCTGATGCCAGGTTTCGATTTTTTTGCCGGAATCGGTACGCACCATGGAAATGCAATTATCCACCGGGCAAACGAGAGAGCACAAATTACAACCGACACAGTTTTCTTCGATGATCGAAGGAATGCGTAATTCGTTGTTTTCATTGAGACGAATAGCCTGGTGGGCGCCATCTTCACAGGCGATGTAGCAAAGCTGGCAACCGATACAAAGTTCGTCTTCGATTTGTGCTTTGACCTGATATTCGAGATTTAGATGTTCCCATGGTTTTACGTTCGGCAACGCTTTGCCAATCATTTGGTCGACAGAATTAAAGCCTTTGTCGAGCATATATTGCTCGAGTCCCGCGGTCAGTTCACGCACGATGCCAAAACCGTAGTGCATCACTGCGGTGCACACCTGAATTGTGGTCGAGCCGAGTAATAAATACTCCACAACATCGCGCCAATTTTCGATGCCACCAATTCCTGAAATCGGAATTCCAACACCGGGATCCATCGCGCATTCTTTTACCATATTGAGTGCGATTGGTTTGATCGCCGGGCCGCAATAACCGCCGTTTGTGCTCAATCCGTCAACGACAGGGTAGGGGACAAAATTATCGATATCGACGCCGACAAGGCTTTGAATTGTATTTATCAAGGAAATTGCATCGCTGCCGCCGGCTCGCGCTGCGCGTGCTGGTTCGCGGATATCGGTTATATTCGGGGTCAATTTTACAATGACGGGCGTTGTTGCCACTTCCTTCACCCACGCCGTAATCCTCTCCAATATTTTTGGTTCCTGTCCAACCGCCGAGCCCATGCCGCGTTCGCACATGCCGTGCGGACAGCCAAAATTGAGCTCGAGTCCATCACTGCCGGCGTTTTCCACATCTTTTATGATCTGCTGCCATTCATCCCGGCTGTCGACCATGAGCGAGGCAATGACCGGATGGTTGGGGAAATATTTTTTTACTTCTTCGATATCACGCAAATTGTCCTTCAGTGGCCGGTCCGTAATTAATTCAATATTATTGAGTCCAACCAAACGTTTGTCTTTGTAATTGACCCCGCCATAGCGGCTGGAAACATTAACTATGGGGATGCCCATGGTTTTCCAGACGGCGCCGCCCCAGCCGGCATCAAATGCTTTCATCACCTGATAACCCGAATTTGTCGGCGGCGCAGAAGCCAGCCAGAAAGGATTTGGTGATTGAATACCTGCAAAGTTGACTGATAAATCCGGCATGAGGTGTGTCTCCTTTATAATAGTATAAAAAATGGAAAAAATATTTAAGCCACTGATCGACACGGATGGAACACTGATTTTCAATAAACGAAGCGTTTGAATTCTACTTTTTCTTTGCCAAAATTGATGAGCAAACCGACTTTTATTTCTGTCGCTTTTAATTCATTGAGCAGTTGTGGTTCATCTTGTGAATTATATTCCTTTGCTACTTTTAGCTCAACGATGACTTTGCCATCGACTAATAAATCTGCTGCATATTCACCAACAATTGCTTCTTTGTAAGTTACTTTTATAGCATGTTCTATTTCAGCGGTGTGCCCTCGATGCAGTAATTCAATTTGTAATGCTTTCTGATAAACTTTTTCCAGGAAACCATAACCGAGAATATTATGAACTTCAAAAGCTGAGCCAATTATATCTACCGTTATTTTTTCATGTTTTAAATCCAAATTCTCACCCCCCTGTTGTATTGATTACAGGCTACACATACAATTTATTCAGCCACTGATCGACACGGATGGAACACTGATAATTAAATAATGCCAGGAAAATCAGTGTTTCATCTGTGTGAATCCGTGGCTTTAAATAGTCATTGCAAAAACTGATTAATTCCTGTTGCTGCTTTTTTGCCATCTGCGGCGGCGTTGACGACTTCTTTACCACCATTGATGGCATCGCCACCGGCAAAATATTTTGGATTGGTGGTCTGGCCGGTTTCGAGGTTTATGCTAATACAGCCATTTTTATCCAGTTTAATTTTGTCAATTTGATTGAGCAAATTTACCTGCGTTTCCTGGCCGGTGGCTTTGATAACCATATCACATGGTTTTATAAATTCACTGCCGGGAAGAATTTTAACTTTTCCATCGATAATTTCCGTTTGGGCGAATTTGACACCTTCGACATGGCTCGTTCCAATTATTTCCAACGGTGCTGCGTTAAATACGCCCCTCGTGCCAACTGATTTTGCCAAATCATATTCGAACCAATACGCGCGCATTTCGATTTTTGAGCGACGGTAACACAGCATCACCGTTTCGGCGCCCAAACGGGCAGCTTCTGATGCTGCGTCCATGGCCGTATTGCCGCCACCCAGAACGATTACATTTTTGCCAATTTTCGTGTCGTGCTTCTCCATTTTCATGTTTTCGATAAACTCAACGGCACCGATGCAATTGTCAAGATTTTCACCTTTAATTCCAATTCCGGAGGTGCTTCCCAACCCAATACCGAGAAAAATTGCGTCGTATTCTGAATCGAGGCGCGCCAAATCTTTTTTGCTCTGGATAGCAGAATTGTAGTGAATTTTAAATTGAAATTGTTCCTGCAAATAGGCTACTTCTTCAAGCACGTCTTCGTTGGTGATTTTATAGGGTGCAACGCCGTAAATCGTCAGGCCGGAAGGCTGCGATTTTGCCTCGAAAATATCGACAGTAAATCCAAGTTTTCGCAGCTCGCACGCACAGGATATGCCTGCCGGTCCGGCACCGATAATCGCTACTTTTTTGCCGTTGTCTGCTGCCAGCTCGAAGTGTTTTTTATTATTTCGAATGGAGTTGTAGGTGGCATAAGTTTGTAATCGCCCGATATCAATTGGTCGAATATTTTGTTTTTCAAAAACACAGGCTCCTTCGCACAATACTTCTGTGGGGCAGACATTGCCGCAAATACGTCCGAAATAATTGGCAGCGTAAATTGTTTTTGCTGAACCGCTCAAATTTCCATTGTTTATCTGCCTGATAAACAATGGTATATCGATGCTCGTCGGGCAGGCTTTTACACATGGCGCATCGTAACAGAACAAGCAGCGCCCACTCTCCTGATTTGCCTCTGTTTTGCTCATCAATGGTTTTATTTGCTCGAAATTTTTATGAAAATCGGCCTCACTTTTTGGCCGCCGGAATTCCGGCATAGGGGACTCCTTTGTCGTGGCTATTGGCAGTTAGCTGTTGGCAGTTAGCTGTTGGCTTTTAGTTTGGAGATTAGACTATTTATCATTTTTTGTTCTTTGTTTAGCTGGAGCTTTATATTATTTAGATCTCCGGCAATAATAGATAGCTCTTCCATAATGATTAATTGAGTTTCCAATTCAAATGCTGAACCTAATGCTATTTCAAGAAATCGCTTAAAATCAATTTGGCTGCTCCGGCTACAACCTTCAGCAATATTAGATGGAATAGAAACAGCACACCGTGTGATTTGACTCCTTAAACCATATTTTTCTTCAGGTGGTAAGTATTGCGCCACTTTGTAAACATGCTTGACAATTACTATTCCTTCTTGCCAAATACTTAAAGTTCTGAAATCTCTCATTGAACCAACCCCCATTTAATTAATTAAGCTATTGGCTATTGGCTGTTGGATTTTCTTAGCTAAATGCCAACACCTAATCGCAAACAACCGCTTTTAAAGCTCAACTAGTTTTCCATAAGTCTCCGGGCGCCGGTCGCGATAGAATTGCCACACTGAGCGCACTTCTTCGATGACGTCGAGATCGAATTCGGCAACCAGTAACTCGTCATTATCTTCCGATGCCTGTTTCAGGATTTGACCGCGCGGATCGACGAAATAGGAGGAGCCGTAAAATTTACCGATGCTCCACGGTTTTTCAACACCCACGCGATTGATGCAGCCCATAAAATAGCCGTTGGCGGCAGCGTGCGCAGGCTGTTCAAGTTTCCATAAATATTGCGATAATCCAGCCACTGTTGCGGAAGGATTATAGACGATTTCGGCGCCGTTCAGCCCCAATATTCGTGCGCCGTCCGGGAAGTGACGGTCATAGCAAATGTAAACACCGACTTTTGCATATTTCGTTTGGAATACAGGGTAGCCCAGATTGCCGGGTTTGAAGAAGAATTTTTCCCAAAATCCGGAGGTGTGTGGAATATGATTTTTGCGGTATTTGCCAAGATAACTGCCATCCGCATCGATGACGGCGGCGGTGTTGTAGAGAAAACCGGCCTGTTCTTTTTCGAATATGGGCACGATCATCACCATGCCGTATTTTTTTGCAAATGCCGCCATCCTTTCGGTTGTCGGGCCGGGAACAGACTCGGCCGATGCATACCATTTGGAGTCCTGGCCGGGGCAAAAATAAGGCGTATTAAAAATTTCCTGCAAACACAAAATCTGTACACCGCGGTTACCTGCATCTTCGATAAATGGCGTATGTTTGGCCTCCATCGCTTGCATGATTTCTTCAATTGTGCCCTCGCCTTCTGTCATCGGCAGGCTCATTTGGATCAGACCAGATTTTATCATTCGTGGCATTATTCCCTCCGGAACTAAGTTTAATTTTAAATCTTATTTTAGAAAGTTAAATTTGCTGTTTCATTTTTCAATCGTTATTCGGTTTAATTATCCACTTCTTTTTTTCCACTTTTTGGTAGAAAGTTTTGTTTTGTGATAATGCTTTTTCCCAGTTCTCTTTCTGTTTCTTTACGTGCATTTCCCGCGACTTTTCCCCCGCGTTGCGCTACTTTTTTGCTTTTCACAAATGATACCGGTTTTTCGTTTTTTGATATTTCCGTGGTCACACGTTCGCCAAGCATCGTAAATATCAACTCCAAATCATCCATGTGGTCGCGCAGGTTGGCTTTGGATTTTTCAGGCAGATTTTTGTGTTTTTTGTATTGCGAAGGTGTCATGCCAAACGTCGCTTTTGAAATTTCAGCGGTTAAAATGGCAAAATCTTTTTGAGAATCGATTCCGCGTTTCCGCCATTCTTCAGTCAGGTTTTGCCGTATGGCGATACCACGCAATCTTTTATCAATCCAGTCCTGCGGGTAGCCTTTTTTCTCATAAATCACTTTCATCCGCTGTTGCACCAACTCAGGATTTTCGATTTCATCTAACCGGTCCTGCCCAAGCTGAGCGAGCCAACGTTTAAACGGCTCCGCTTTTTTGGATGGGATGGATTGGATGAGACGAAATGCACCTTTGGTATTTACACAGTCGGTGAAGCGCAATTTACTATCAGGTGCACGTAATTTCAAACGTACCCAAATTGGGGACAGTTGAAGTTTTACAAATTCTCGTTCCTTGACCTTGCCCCAATATTGCCTGGGAGTCGGGCTGCTGGTTAAAGCAGCGATGATATCGACAACGGAATAATACCACGCATCGTCATGCCAAATGCGACGGATTTCTTTGCTTTGGAATACGACCATTTTATTCGCTTGATCAGTCATAATTAGTCCCCTCTTACCATTCTATTTTTTTTAAATGCTCCTTCAATTGTTGTCATTACTTGGCTTTCTAATGAAAATGTGGTATGCGCTCATCCCAAACTTGTATAAAATTTAAAACTTTATGCTAAGATGCAGATAAGCGTAAAGATTTTTTCTATGAAACTTCGCGCCTCTGTGCCTTTGTGTTAAAATATACTTAAATTACCAGTGACGTCGGGCCGCGTTTTACGAACTGGCCGAATCCTTTCTCGATTTTAACCTCATTATTTTCAATGGCAACAACACCCCGGACGAGCACGGTTTTGCATTTGCCGGTGACATCCCAACCTTCGTAGCTGGAATAATCGCAATTGTGATGGTGCGTTTTGGCTGAAATTGTGTGCTGTTCTTCGGGATCAAAAATGACGATATCCGCATCGGCGCCGATGGCGAGCGTGCCTTTGTTGGGATACATGCCAAATATTTTCGCAACATTGGTGGAAGTTATTTCAACGAATTTATTTAGGCTGATGCGGCCTTTTCGCACACCCTCGCTGTAAAGAAGCTCGAGCCGGTGTTCGATTCCCGGGGCTCCGTTGGGAATTTTGGTAAAATCATCTTGGCCCATTCTTTTTTGTTCCATAAAAAATGGGCAATGGTCGGTGCCAACAAAATTGATCAATCCCTGATTCAAGCCAGCCCACAACGCCGCCTGATCTTTTTTCTCTCGAATCGGTGGCGACATCACCCATTTCGCACCCTCGAAATTTTCTTTTTCATATACTGACGCATCCAAAAGTAAATATTGTGGGCAGGTTTCGACGAAAACTTTCTGATTTCGTTTGGTGGCATCGCGAACTTTGTCCAGGGCGCCGCCGCTGGTCATATGCACAATCAGGCAGGTCACGCCGGTGTAATTGGCGATATCGATAAAACGTCCGGATGCTTCGATTTCGGTGATTTCCGGTTGCGATAAATAATGGTAGTGCGGGGTGAGCTTCCCTTCGGCCTGATGTTTTTTCACCAGAAAATCGATCATATCACCATTGGTGGCGTGCACGGAAACCATGCCATCGTGCTGCTTCACTTCGTTCATGATGCCGATCATCTGCTCATCATCGATCATTAAAGCGCCTTTGTAGGCCATAAATACTTTGAAAGAAGTGATGCCGTATTTGATCAAATCATTGATTTCAGCGCGTGAATCCGGGTTGAAATCGGTGACAGCAATGTGAAATCCGTAATCGCCAAAAGCATTGCCATCAGCCTTTTTGTGCCATTCTTCCACGGCGGAATGCATGGAATGACCCTGGCTTTGGATGACGAAATCGATGACGGATGTCGTGCCACCAAATAGTGCAGCGCGAGTTCCGGTTTCATAATTATCACTTGAATAAGTGCCCATGAACGGTAAATCAAGATGCACGTGCGGATCAATGCCACCCGGGAATACCAGCTTTCCCGTGGCATCAATTGTTTTGTCGGCGGAAACAGCAAGGTTTTTGCCGATGGCGGAGATGCTCTCCCCTTCGACAAAAATATCAGCGATGTAATCTGCTCCCGCAGTCACAATACGCCCGTTTTTAATAAGAACTGACATAATTACCTCTTTTGATTTGGTCTATTTTTTTATGCAATCCAGGAATCCGTTGCATTATTTTTTATTCAAAGTGTTAAAAAACAGATAGTACAGGACAAAGGAAATAAGAAATCCCGTGAACCACGAAAGGCTGTAAAAAAAGCTGAGCGCCGGAACCCAGTAACCGATCAAGGCGGATAAAATTCCGATGCTTAACGCGAGGATGGCCGCCGGATTAAAGCCGGAATTGTAGGCGTATTCGCCATCTGTTTGATAAAGTGCTGCCAGGTTTAGCTCCTTCTTTCGAATGACGAAATAATCGCAGAGTAAAATGCCGAGAACCGGCCCCAACAGTCCGCTGACAAAAATCAGAATGCCGCTAATTTCATCGAGCAGCCACCATGGGCAAATGATGATTCCGATAATTCCTGTGATTAATCCGCCGCGTTTAAAATCAATTTTTTTCGGGAAAAGATTGGCAAAAGCGTTGGCCGGCGCGATGACGTTTGCGGCGATATTTGTACTTAATGTGGCAATTATCATAAAAATTTGTGAAATTATTACGACGGTCGGACTTTCAAATCGTGCGAGCAGTGAAACCGGATCCCAGGGTGCATCTTGCGAAATTAGAATGTCATCAAAGTTCGCCAGTGCGGCGAATGTGACGAAAATTCCGATAAAAGAATAAAGAACCATTGTTCCCGGCAAACCGATAAATTGGCCGAGAACCTGTTCTTTTTGCGTGTGTGCATAGCGTGTAATGTCCGCGATGCTCAGCGACATCGTCGCCCAAAATCCTACCATGGCCGTCAGCCAGAGCAAGTAGCCCCATAATTGATCCATAGATCTGGATGTTTTTTCCTGTGGAAAATTCAAGCTCACAACGCTGGATTCAATGGTTTTGTCTCCCAGTCTTTTGCGGAACTGTACATCGATAGACCGCTGTTTATTGAAAACGGATTCCATAGCAAATTCTGCATCATTTATAGGAAAAATTAGACCTTCGGGATTGAGCTGATTCCAGCCAAGGGTTTTCATCTCGCCGGAAAGTATAGGAATGGTGAGCTGGTATTCTTCGGCTTTAAATGTGCCCTGTACATCCTGCAGGGGTGTGAGTTGAACTTTGAGAATTCCGTTGTTGTTTGACAGGCGAGCCGTTGGATTTTCCAGTTGTTTACCCTGCTCGAGCACAGTATTAAAACTTCCCGCGCCGTAGCTTCCCCAAACGATCAATAAAATTCCGATAATAATGAGTATCGGTGCGGCAAAACTTTCCAGCCATTTAATGCTTTCCGTGCCGCGCCAAATAAAATAGAGGTTGACGAACCAAAAGAGGGCAAAGCCGACAAATTTGCCAAAATCAAGGCCCAGTGAGCCCGTACTGCCAGTCAGGGCATTCCAAATAGCGTAGAAGGCAAGTCCGCCGATCCATGTTTGTACGCCAAACCAGCCACAGGCCACAATTGCGCGCAAAATTGCGGCAATGTGAATTCCATTTGTTCCAAATGATGCCCGGCCTAAAACGGGAAAAGGAATGCCGTATTTGACTCCGGCGTGGCCGTTCAGCACCATTGGAATAGTGATAATCACATTGGCCAGACAGATAATGATGAGTGCTGCTTGCCAACTTAGCCCGGATTTAATCATGTAAGACGCCAGAATATAAGTTGGGATACAAACAGCCATGCCAATCCAAATAGCCGCAAGGTTCCATAAATTCCACGTACGCTTTGTGTGTGGCACAGGCGCTAAATGCTCGCTGTACAACCGGGAATTTGAAAATTGTTCGTTAACTACTGCGATCTCGTCTTTCATGGGGATCCTTGTGCTTTGGACTAATTTTCACGAATTCGGGAACAACTTAGTGCTATTTTTAATGCAGATTGGTATCGCAGCCTGATACATCAGCTTCGTTTATCGGGCTTCGCCTCCATTATTTTTTTGCATAGATTAATCCAATGAGTACACCGAAAATTCCGAACTGCAGCAACAGGTAAAAACTTTCCATGATTATAAAAAATAAGGTGTTATCAATGTTTTGTTTGGCTATGAAGGCTAAAACGTGGGAAGTCCAGAAAAAGAATCCGATGCTGAGTGAAAATTTTAATCCACGGATAATTGCCTTGCCGCTGAAATTGACAAATGGATAGAGCGCAGAAAGGATGATCCCTTGCATCAAAATTGTGATCAATCCGAGGAGAAAGTTCGGCTCGCCTTCGATATAACGAAATGATTGATATAAATCCTTGAATACCACCACATGCCAGAGAACGGCTATTGGAAAAGTGATCCCGGCGTACACAAGCGTTCCGAGAATTATCTGTTTTAATTTCATTTAGTTCCTTTGTTCTTTAACCAAATTTTTTCTGAACTCGAGGATAAAGTTCGATAATTGGTTGTCGCAAACCTCTTCCTGTAGTTAAAAAATGCGCCCAATCGTCACGATGACGCATTTTAGCACAACCCGCCGCTTTTTCATGGTCGTAAGGTATTTTCATGTGCTGCACTGTCCAACCGGATTTGTTTTTCTCGATTATTGCATAGGCAGCGTGGGGACTGAAATTCTCCATTGAATGCTTAACCGGAAAATCATCCGAGTAAGCTGGTAAACCAACACTGCCGGGATTCACAATTAGCTGGCCCGATTCGAGCGCAACTGTTCGCGGAACATGTGTGTGCCCGCATAAAATCAGTTTTGAAGATTGGTTATTCAGCAAGGTTATAATTTCATTTTCCGAACGTAAACAGGGAAATCCTTTTTCCACATTCTCGAGTAAATAATCCATATCATCGCCGGGACTCCCGTGGCACAGATAAATTTCGCCGTTCATCTGTTTGTCAAACGGCAGTGATTTTAACCATTCAACGCCCGCCTCATCCAAATCTTGGAGAATAAACTGCATTGTTGGGTTGATCTCAATTTCAGCCGGACTTGCCTCGTAAATTTGCCGATCCTGGTTCCCACGAATATTAATAATATCCTGCTGCTGGAGAAGATCATAAGTTGCCCTTGGTGCAATCGGCCCGTATAAAATATCTCCCAAGTTGAGCACCAAGTCAGGGCTGCGCTTCGCCATGTCAATGAGAACTGCTTCTAAAGCAAAAACATTACTGTGAATGTCAGACAATACAGCAATTCTCACATGTACTCCTTGGATTACGTTGCTATAATAAATGTGCTCCCAGGCTGATCGAAAAACAAAAAATGGGAAAAAATTTTCACGCAAAGGCGCTAAATCGCAAAGTCTCGCAAAACATATATTAACGTTTGCTCATTCTTTTAATCCCAGAACTACACGTTCAATTCCATCTTTAAGTACGGGCACATTGAAATTTAGCAGAAGCCCGAGCGTGCTGCCCGTTTGCTCTAAATAAGTTAAAACCTGTTTTTTGAACACAGGTGGAATTCTCTCCACAGACTTTATGTCAATAACTACTTTCTCTTCAACCCAAATATCCAATCGGTACATTTTTTCTCGAACGATGACATCCTTATATCGCATTGGCAACCAAAGTTGACGATCAAATTTGATTTTTTTCTGCTTAAGCTCGTAGCAAAGACATTCTTCATAAGCTGATTCCAACAAACCAGGACCAAGAATTCGATGAACTTCAATTGCAGAACCAATGATTTCATATGATAATTCGTTTTCAGTCATGTTTTTCCCCCATACGATTTAAGTCTTATCTTTGTGTTTACTCTGCTTCTTTGCGTTTTCGCGTGAGCAGTTTTTTCAACTCATCCAATTAACTCCAGCTTCGGGATTCCATTTCGTTGTGGTCTTTTTCAATTGTGTCCAGAATTCGATTGAGCTCTTACCGGTAATGTCGTTTACACCGAATTTTGATTCATTCCAGCCGGCAAATGAAAAAGGCTCCCGCGGAACCGGCACGCCGATGTTTACGCCAATCATTCCGGCGCTGGCGCGTTCCATCACTTCGCGGGCCATGCCGCCACTTTGCGTATAAACACCCGCTGCATTGCCATAATTGGAGCTGTTTTCGATAGCGATGGCCTCATCCAGAGTTTTGGCGCGCATAATTACCAACACCGGCCCGAAAACTTCTTCTTTGGCGATTGGCATGTCCGGCGTCACATAATCGATTACCGTCGGGCCGACATAGAAACCATTTTCGTGGCCTTTTACACGGGCATTGCGACCGTCGACGAGGACTTTGGCCCCGGCATTTTCAGCAGCAGTGATATAACCTTCGATACGCTCCTTCGCTTTTTGGGAGATGACCGATCCCAGGTTTTGGCCGGGGATTATTTTTCGCGCTTCGATGCAGAGTTTTTCGATTATTTGATCGACAGCACCGACCGCAACCATGGCCGATGAGGCCATGCAGCGTTGTCCGGCACAGCCTGACATGGAAGCCGCAGCGTCTTTGGCCGTCATTTCTGCGTTGGCATCCGGCAGCACGATGAGGTGGTTTTTTGCCCCACCAAGAGCAAGACAGCGCTTCAAGTTCGCGGTGCTTCTTTTGTAAACTATTTTCGCAACCTTTGTTGAACCAACGAACGAAACTGCCGGGATTCCGGGGTGATCGCATATGCCTTCGACTATCTCCTGCGAACCATTGACGATATTAAATACGCCATCCGGCAACCCGGCTTCTTTGAGCATCTCCGCGATGCGGTTGGCGGTGATGGGAACGATTTCTGATGGTTTGAGAATCATACAATTACCAAGTGCGATGGCATTTGGCAGCGTCCAGTGGGGAACCATGTGGGGAAAATTAAATGGAGCGATTGAAGCCACTACGCCAACCGGTTTGTGTTCAACCCGGCATTCGACGCCTTTGCTGACTTCTAATATTTCTCCCTGAATGAGCTGCGGCAGTGAGCAGGCAAATTCCGTGAGTTCAGCGCTTTTGGCGACTTCGGCGATCGCTTCGTCCATGGTTTTGCCATTTTCTTCCCGAACGAGAGTAGCCAATTCTTCAAGATTTTTTTCGAGCAGGGTTTTATAGCGAAAGAAAATTTGCACGCGCTCTTTGATGGTCATATTTGACCAGGCCGGCCATGCTTCCGTAGCAGCCCGGACAGCAAGGTCGAGTTCGCTTTTTCCTGATAAGGGTACAGTGGAGATTTTATTCCCATTGAGCGGGCTGATTACATTCATCGTTGCTGTGGTGCTCGGTACAAATTTACCAGCAATATAATTTTGCACTTCGGGGTATTTCATGGGGTATCTCCTGAGTTTTTATATAATTATACAGTATAAATTGCAGAAGCGAGATTGTCAAGATAAATTAATAGTTCAAATAACGTTTTTTAATAAATCTCCTGGTAACCTGGATTTTTAAATTAATCATCTATTTGAAAATATATCTGCTTCAACAAGCAAACTTGTTTGATAAATAGTGTCCATCCGGAAACGCTCCATCTTTTGTCATTCCCGAATGTTTTTTTCGGGAATCCATAACCAGCTGAAGCCAAAAAATGATGGATTCCGCCTAAAAGCATGACGTAATGACGCCGACTCAGGCATTTCCGGATGGACACTAAATATACTTCAAATTAGCGATTAGATTGTGGGTCGTGCTGCGCGCCATCCTGCTTTTAATTTTTTTGAAAGCCGATCTATAATTTGCATATTTTCTGTATTTTGCGCAATGTTTTTATTTTCATTGGGATCGGATTCATGGTCATAAAGCTCCCGTGCAACAAACTCTGTTGCCAATTTTGTTTTGTTATCCCAATAATACCACTCAACATAATGATAGCGTTGCGTTCGCATGGAATAGCCCATATATCGCTTGCCATCCGGGGTAATTCTTGGCCGGCGGTGGAACTGGCTGAACACCGCGTCTTTCCATTTTTTCTCAGGCTGATTGAGCAGGGGAGAGAGGCTTGTTCCCTGCAAATAAGTAGGTTTTTTGATTCCCGCCATATCACATAATGTGGGAAAAATATCCACCAATTCTGTCAATGCCGGGCTGGCTTGCCCTTTTGCTTTCACATCCGGTGCGCTAATTATCAGTGGTGCGTGGGTGTCGATGTTGTAATTTGTCTGCTTACACCAACTGTTATGCTCACCCAGTTTCCAGCCGTGATCACCAAAAACGACGATTATCGTATTTTCGGCAAGACCGAGCGCATCAAGAGCGTGCAGCAATTTTCCGATGCAGGCATCGACATAGCTCACGCTGGCATAGTAACCGTGTTTGAGCCGACGGGCAGCTTCATCATCGATATGAAATTGTGACGGGTGTTTGATATGCTCAAATCCTTCGTATCCTCGGAGTTCGTACATGGAATTCATGGTAAAAACCGGTGCATCTTCAGGCAAAAATGGATTGATTGCCGGGGTGATTTCTTGTGGATCATACAAATCCCAATATTTTTTTGGAACGGTAAACGGCAAGTGGGGGCGGTAGTAACCCAGCGCCATGAAAAAGGGCTCATTGCTGGTTTTCAATCGTTTTAATGTTTCGATGGCCAGATCGGTTTGCGCACCGTCATAAAAAGCGCTATCCGGCGCTTCCGAATCTTCCCAGGCCGGGCCGACGTTCCAGCCATCGGCATAGTTGATCGCAGCAGGCCGCCGCTTCAACTTTTCGGCTCGCAGGGTTACCTGTCTTTCCTGAATTTTTTTATCGAAATAAAAAGTTTCAGCATCGCGTTTGACCATTTCTTGTGTCCGGTATTTCGGCGGGCGTAAATCGGGTTCGTCAAAGGAAACAGAATCGGGCATAAAATTGTGGAATATTTTACCCAATGAAACGGTGTGGTAGCCAAATTTTTTAAAGTACTGCGGGATGGTAACAGCGTCGGGATTTATTTCTCGGAATTTGTCACCGAGATGCCAAACGCGGGTTGAATCCGGTCGCAGACCCGTCATCAAACTGGCACGGGAGGGAGCGCAGACCGCAGATTGGCAGTGATTCTGCGTAAAAACCACACCTGTTGCCGCGAATTTATCAATATTAGGGGTTTGGATTTCTGTGTTGCCGTAACATCCCAGATCGGGGCGCAAATCATCGATTGAAATGAAGAGGATGTTGGGGCGTTTTTCGTCTGGTCCCAAGGCACAACTTGTGAGAAACAATACTAAAATTATTGCAGCGAATGTGCTAATAAATTCTCTTTTCGCATTATGAAATAATATTGTTTTCAATGAATACCTCATTTAAAAAGTACAAATGCAATTGTAGAAAATAGCAATTCAGAGCAACTTTGTCAGTCAGTTTGATCTTTAAAAGTATTTCGTAATGGTAAAGATTACAATATTTTGAGATGATTTACAAGGAAGTTCTGGGTGGGTGAAATAGCCGATCTATAAATTTGGCGGCCAAAAAGTTATCTTTGATGAACTGCAAATAAAAATTCTTGGATGTGGTGATTACCGTTTTAAAAAGCAATTTTACAGAAAATCCTGCGACGGCAGTTTTTGCTTTTCAATCCGCTCTTTCTCATCGTTGATAAACGGTTTTCGGCCGGCAGGAATGCGTGTTTTTGGCAGGATTGCTTCGTGTGGGGCGATCGTTGCATTCTCACCGATTTCCACATCACCCATAATCGTCGCTTTCAGGCCGATGGTTGCGCCCTTGCGAATTTTTACCGGCTCAACAATTAGATATCCCTTGGAAGCATAATGGGCTAAAATATGAACCGAGCCGCCGATGGTTACTTTGTCTTCAATTTCAATGAGCGCCGGATCGGATATATTGGTGGTATTTATGTGAGCGCCTTTGCCGATTTTCATGCCCATCATACGAAAAAAAAGCAGGTTGAGCGGGGTAGGGGTTATGAATTCCAGAAAAGTATAGCGAACAATATAAGTAAAAGCATTATGAATATACCAGGGAACTGAAGCCAGGGAATAAAAGCCGCCTCGAAATGCTTTCAGGCGAAAAGGCATCAAAAAGTTAAATAAAGGAATAACGAATATGAGGGTGAATCCGTAGAGAAAATAGCTGGAGATCACACTAAAAGCAATGGCTCCGAAATACAGAAATTCGGGCAAATAATTGAGGGTTGTCAGGGTATATTTTACCAGAAAAATGCCGGGAATCGCCGATATGCTCATGGCTAAAATTCCGAGAAAATACACTGGAATTAAAGCTAAAAGGTAGGTTACAACTCGAAATCGCCGCAAGGCTGTTTCAAAGAGACCGGCCAAACCTTTGTGGCTGGATGAGGTCGCATCCACGTTTTCGAGATTGCCGTTGTTTGCTTGCTTATTTTTATTTGCCTTCATCTGGAGTCACTTTCATGAAAATTTCATGGCATAAATAGTATGAATTTTCCTGCAAAAAATATCAGTTTAAGAGTTTTGAGAAGATTATTACCCAAACAAGTAGCTTCATCGATTGCCATATGCGTGAATGAGCCAAATTTCCACCCCGCCGCGCAATTGGCAAAATTTTCGCGCTTTAGTAGATCATTGAATCAGGGCCGGAGAAATCAGTGTATAATTGCGAATGAAATATTCGCTGCTGCAATTCGAGTGGAAATTAAAAAAGCGGATGAAATTTCCGCTTTTTTATTGGCAAACAGGTTTATGCCGGTTGTCGAAAAAGAGAAAAGTAATGTTCTTCCATTTCTGTCAATTGCTCCATCACCTGCGCCGCGATATCTTTTGTAGCGCGTAATCCTTTAAATGGACTTTCCGGTTTTATCAATTTTAAATCCATATAAAACTTTTGCCCTCTTTTGGGAATATTGCTAAAAGTGTCCTGGGCCTCGCCACGCAAATAAACGCACAGCACTTTGCAGTCCTGAACCGTTTTAACGAGCCGTCCGACGCCGTAAGAAAAATCTTCCGGGTCGATTTTACCGATTCGGCTGCGTTTGCCCTCAGGAAAAATTGTGACGGTGTGGCCTTTGCGCATCATGTGTGTGAGCTTATCAATCGATTTTTTGACCCGGTCTCTGTCCCCACCCCGGTCAACGGGAATACAACTGGCGAGGTAACAGATCGATCGGAGAACCGGATTGCTGCTGAAATTGGCCCGCTCCGGCATGTTCCACGAAAAACTGCGGTAGCTTTTCATGTAAGTCCACCACGATGCCAGGCTCCAGTTGATGAGCACAGAATCGATTTTGGTCAAATGGTTGGCGCAAACAATGATTGGCCCATCCGATTCTTTCAGCATTTTTTTGAACTGTTTTCGAATTTCACGGAGATCGTTCACGTGATATTTAGCCCAAAATCGCATTAGAAATACGGCCATATTATTCCAGAAGGGGAGGGTGGCCCAGCCAACAAAACGCTGTGTAAAAAGAGAGAACCGGTCCTTTTTACTCAAAAACTTACTTTTTTCTTTTTCCATATATTATTAGATTTTCGCTAAAATAAGTTCAACACCATCACCCACGGTACGCACTTTATCAGCGTCATCGTCTTCAACTTCGATATCAAATGTATCTTCAAAATCGAGAACGATATCTACCAGGCGGGCAGAGTTTACTTTTAAGTCATCCAGAATTGTCGTTTCCATTTTGATAGCATCCTCAGCAACATCGGCTTTGCTATATTTTTTCAAAATTTCCACAACTTTTCCCAATACTTCTTCTTTCGTCATTTTACTTCCTTTTCTGAGCTATTTGTTATATTATTAATTGTTTTTTAGATTATAATAAAATTATGTGAATTATGCACGCCATTTTTTATAGATGGTGCAGGCATTGACATCGCCAAAACCGAAACTGGCCTTGGCGAGAATTTCTATATCTACATCTTTTGTTTCATGAACAATGCTCTGTGCGTAGGGTTGGATATCTTCGTGCAAGTCTTCGCAATTTAAAGATCCATGCACAAAACCTTTTGCAACTTGCAAAACGCAGGCAACGGATTCCAAGCCACCCGCTGCGCCAAGCCCATGGCCAATCAATGATTTTGTTGAATTGACCAATGGCAGTTGATCCGGCGTCACTTCGAGCGCGTTTTGCCAATTTTTTATTTCGTGGGGATCGGCAAAAGTGGCTGTTAAATGGCCATTTATTGCATCCACATCTTTGCCTGAAATATTGGCGTCGGCCAGAGCGCCGCGGACACAACGCTGAACGCCGGTAGGATTTGGGGCTGTCATGCTGCCACCCATCCGGTGGCCGCCGCAATTGATCATGCCGCCAATGATTTCTGCATAAATTTTTGCGCCGCGCGCTTGTGCGCTTTCCAGACTTTCGAGCATTAGAATGCCGGCGCCCGATCCGGGAATAAATCCGGCTGCTGAGGCGCTCATCGGCCGCGATGCCTGTTCGGGTGCATCATTCTTCGTCCGGTTTAAAACACGCATGGCATCAAATCCAGCCCAGCAGTAGCGAGAACTGCCTTCCGCGCCGCCGGCTAACATGCGTTTTGCCAGGCCGCTGCGAATGCGATAGTATGAATCGATTATCGCTTCGGTTCCGGTGCTGCATGCGCTGCTGTTGGTGGTAACCTGATTTCCCAGGGCCAACCAGCCGCTAATTTTTGCTGAAATTCCACTGGCCATCGCCTGCTCAACAGCTGTACTGCCGAGCCGCCGCACTTTTTTCGCATCGGTAAAAGGAACAATTTTTTCACCGATCGTGTCGACTCCGCCAATTCCCGTTCCAACGATCGCCCCGGTGTCCCAATCCACAGTTTCACCTTCGGCGTCCGGAACTTCAAAACCTGCGTCGCGCCAGGCATCGATGGCAGCAATACCGGCGTAAGTAATGCCGGTATTCATTGCCAGTAGCTGTTCTTCTGTAAAATATTTTGGGCTGATTTCATCAACATTTTGTGGAATTCCCCCAACCTGGCAGCCAAATTTATGTTCAACTAAATCTTCTACTGTTTGAATTCCGGAAAATCCATCTCGCAGCGCTAATTCAAATGCCGGTAATCCATGCCCGTTCGGCGCGATGATACCCATTCCGGTGATGACAACTCTATTTCTAACCATCTGATTTGACTCCTATTCCGGCGATTGTTCCGCTGCAGACGACGTCCCCATTTTCCAGCGTGATGGAGGCTTCGGCTTTCAGTTTCAATCGGCGGAAAAATTTCTTTTTTGCTTTGATAATAACTTTTTCTCCCGGACGCACCATGCCGGTAAATTCAACTTCGGCGTCAGTAAACACGGTGAGCGTCTTTTTTATTTCAGCCAATGACATGGTTTGACTTGCCAGGTAGAGACCAAAAGCGACAACACCTGTTTGTGCCATGGTTTCGAGCAAAATTACACCGGGTGTAATGGGATTTCCCGGAAAGTGACCAGCATAAAATGACTCATCTTTCTTAAAAGTATACGTCGCGACGATGCCTTCTTCATCGAGTTCAATAATTTCATCGATGAAACGAAAAGGGCTTTGCTGTGGCACCAGTTGGAGAATTTCTTCTTTGGAAAATGCCATTAAATATCTCTCGTAATTATGCCACCAACAGCGTTTTTTGATTTTGCCGGATAATCGGTGTAGGCGATTCCAGTGAAAATACCGACTTTTGCATCATTCACAGTATAGATTAACTCGCCATCCACAAGCACTTTTCCGTTGCCGATGACCAAAGAAGTTTTGCCGCCCTGCAAAACGCTATAACGGCGCACATCTATTTCATAGCGTACAATTTTATTGTGTGGCCGGATTTGACCATCAAAGGAAACTTCTTTACAGCCGAGCGCCCGCCCGTTCCCGATACTGCCGTTGCAGACGCAATAAAAACCGAGAAGTTGCCAGATTGCATCAACACCGAGACAGCCGGGTTGCACCGGATCGCCGTTAAAATGGCACTGAAAAAACCAGGCATCCAGTTGAATATCCTGCTCAGCCACAATTCGGCCCCGGCGGCCTTTTCTTTCCAGCTCAAGAATGCGGTCCATCATCATAAATGGCGGCGCCGGCAAGCGGGAAAATTCTTCCGGCGGATCGTCAACGAGACGGCCATAGGCAAAGGCGAGCAGGTCTTCTTTTGTATAATGATTGCGTTCGAGAAACTCGGAATATTTCATATTTTCACTATTTTTTAAGTTCGTTAAATTCGATAAACATGCTGGACCAGGAAAGTCCAGCGCCAACAACAATTAAGGCGACTGCGTCTCCGGTTTTAAAATCAGACCAATTTTGATTTAAAACGGTTGGCGCACCAGCGGCGCCGGTATTGCCAAATTGATCGACGTTAAACAAGTGCAGGTGATCTGGAATTTCACAGCGGTTGCATACCGATTCCAGCATGCGCAAATTGGCCTGATGGGAAATAAAATATATTTTTTTGTGCTCATCGGAAAACTTTTCCATTATTTCCCGGTACAGACGGATGGTTCTTTTTATGGCAAAAGTCTGCACCGTTTTGCCTTCCTGAGTAAAATGATCCATTCTGTGAACGATTACTTTTTTCCATCCAGCCGGACTGGAAGTGAGCGTGCTGAAATTTATTTGTGCCGGGCCCGGAATACGCGTGGAAATAACCAGTGCGCAGGAACCGTCTCCCCACAATACCGCAGCGCTACGGTCTGAATAGTCAACCGAGCGGGTGCTATTTTCATTGATCACCAGCAGAATATATTCTGGCAGGGCTTCGGGGCGCATTCCGGAAATATTGTTGATTTGAGCGCCAAAGGTACTGCAGGCTGAATTGATATCGTAACATGGCTTTTCGATTCCAAGTTCGCAGGAAACGGTGGCAGCTTCGGCCGGGGTTGCGTATTCCGGTGTGCAGCCGCCAGCGATCACCATGCCGATATCTTCTTTCGAAATACCAGCAGCCGCGATGGCTTTTTCCGCCGCGAATGCCCCTGTTTGCGCATTGGTAAAATCGGAAGCTTCGTAAGCAGCCCGCATGTCTTTGTTGTGTGTTTTGCGAATGTAATCCAGTGGTAAAATAGTCCGCCGCGATGCGATGCCAACGCGTTCCATGATCCAATCGTCGTTTGTTCCAATATCCAGACTTTCGAGGAAAGCATTATCGATTACGTTTTTAGGGTGGAAATGGCCGATGCCGTGGATGTATATCATAATTTATTCTCTTTTTAAATTGAAATTTATCCGCTGATATGCTCGCCGCCATCGACGCGAATGATGTTCCCGTTTGCCCAACCGGCTTCGTCCTGGCACAGGAGGAATATAAAATTAGCGACATCTTCCGGGGTTGTCAGCCGTTTGTAGGGATTGCGTTTTCTGGCTCCGGCTTTGAGATGGGCATTGCCGGGGATTAAGCGCAGCGCTGGTGTATCTGTTACCCCGGCTTGAATTATATTTGAGCGTATTCCATAGGGTGCGTATTCTTTCGCGATGGCGCGGGAAACAGCCTCAAGCGCAGTTTTTGCCGCTGCGACTGCCGCATATCCCTTCCATGCGATTTCGTTGCCTTCGCTGGTAAGACCAAAAATGCGCGCATCGGTTGCAAACATTTTTTCTGCAAACAAATCCTGCACCCAACTCGATAAACTCGTGCCCATGCTATAAAGTGTCAGGGCAAAATCCTCATCGCCGAGCAACTCGGAATTACTGTAGGTCGGCGGGGTGGCAATGCCGGCTAATTCTTCATGACCAGCCTCGAACAGAGCATCAATTTCAGTTTGCAGTTCGGCGGCATCAACACCAAATTTTTCACTTAAACTCGACAGCAGTCCCTGATGCTTTTCTTTGATCGAATCGGGTTCCTGCACCATGAGTTTCAAGTTGCCAAATGCGATCGAATGTAACAACGCCCGCACGCGGCCATTTTCGCCCATTGCTGTCTTTAATTGTGCAATCACCTCAGCGCGGCCTTCATCGGTCAGCGCATTTATATTGCAGGCAAGGAATTTCACACCTGATTTACGGATGCTCTCAAATTCCGGCTCAATGTTTTTCATTGCCCCGCGGCGGTCGCGGTGAACAATGCAGATATTCATCCCATGCTGGCTCAACTTTTTTGCCGTTGCCAGGCCAAATCCGCTGGAGCCGCCTAAAATAACAGCCCAATAGTCAGGATTAAATTTTATCATTCAGAACTCCACTAATTTTCATCTATTGCACGTATTTTCCCCCGGAGATTTTTCTCAAATCACGTAAAATCAACTCGAATCATGTCCGGGATTAATTAAATTATGCTGTGATATTAGCATAATCGAAGAAGTGAATGCGCCGAAAACCAATATCTGTGAATTTAAGAGGTGAGATAGTAACAAATTTGGCCGTAAAACGCAATATATATGTATTTAAATTCATCTTGTTCTCTAATTGCTTCTGAGCTGAAATCAGGTATTATTTTAAAATGAACGCCATTCAATTCGCATATATTAAGAATTAAATTTACAAAATAAAGACTTTTTATGTATTATTTTGTAAAAAGCCTTGATAAAATGAAGGGTAAACAAGATATTGTTCACTGGAAATTATAGAGTGCCAGTCAGCAAGTTTCAGGGGAGAATGCACGAAGTGATCGACAGCCCTGAGTTTATTGTTTCTGCGCGCTAGTTTAAAACTATGCGCTTCCAGCGCAAGACTTTCAGTTAATGCCATAAAAAATAAAGATGCAATGCAAATATTGAATTGAAGAAACATCAGCCACTGATTTACACTGATTGAACACAGATTTTATCGGGTTTAAAAAATCCGTGTTTCATCGGTGTTAATCTGTGGCCAATAAAAGCATTTCCTGTTTAGCGTAGGCGCTGGGGGAAAGATCATTTTAATGACCAATTGAAAAAGATGGCTTACAAATTATGAAAATTTAATGCTTGAATAATGGACTTTCAGTCTTGTGGTTTAGTTCATTCGAGAAGATGGAATAAAACAATCGATACATGCTTTATAATATTTGCAATATTTCGATTGCTAAATCTAACGTGAATTCGGTAAAAGAAGAATTGGGACAAAACGAATTAATCATAAGATATAGTCCGAAGGCGTCCCGCCGAGGATAACGCACGAAACGCTCGGCGAGACGCCTTCGCTCTATTTTAGTTATGCTTGGTAAAGAATGTTACAGCTTTCATCGAACTCACGCTAAATCTCGACTGATTTTTTCCGAAATTTTCGAACGAACAGAACTCGCCTGCAGTTTACTTCGTCTAAAGATATCCCTGGCAGGCGGAAGAACAGAGTCTAAATTTTGATCACAAATGTTTTATAATTCTTAAGGAATAATCGAATAATGATACGAATGACTAAAATACTGTTTTACCTTGTTTTAATAACACTCAAATTCTCAGTTTTCGCGAATGAAGAAAAGAGTAAAAAGCTGGTAACGGAGGCATGGGAAGCCTGGCAACAGAATAACCAGGAACTGGTTGAACAGAAATTTCTCTCGGCCATACACGAAAATCCACACAATATTCGTGCCCACGTGGGTTTGTCATTTCTTTACACGCTGCAACAGAAAGATGTTGACGCCTGGTATGCTTTTCGGCGAATAATGGACGATAGTACGAGCACCATTTATCCGTATTTATACGCCGAATGGATAACCGCAAAAATTCAGGGAAATGTGGATAAACCCGAACTGGGAATCGAACAGCTTTACCTTGATTTGAGCAAAAAGGCGGACAGCGGTGGTGTTCTATCAGCAATGGCCAATGAAATGCTGGGTGAATATTATCTCGACAGAGCTGAATATGAAAAATCAGCCGCCGCTTTTACCCGCCTGCAAACAATCGATGATTGGACGGTCTGTGGCCCGTTTGATAATATTTCTGCCTCAGGGTTTGCGAATGAGTTTCCCCCGGAGCTCGAATATAAAAGCGATGCGGCTTACGAAGGAAAAAACGGGGTTTTGGCAACGTGGTCTGAAATCCCGGAACTGCGCCGGGATCGCTGGGTTGATTTTCGCCGTTATTTTGCTTTCAGAGAATCGGTGTTTTATGCCAATACATTTATTTACTCTCCAAAAAAACAGACCGCACAATTGCGTGTTGGTACTTCTGGTTCACTCAAAACCTTCCTCAATGATCAACTTGTCATCGAATATTTTGATGAAAACAATAACGATCTCGATACCTATATCGTGGAAACTACATTGCAAAAGGGGTGGAACCGCGTTCTGGTAAAATGTGGTTTTTCAGAAATAACACGCTGCAATTTTATGCTGCGAATCACGGATGCATCAGGTAAACCGGTCGAAGGATTAAAAACATCGATTGAAGCTAAAAAATACAAAAAAAATCCCGGTGCCCATTTTCAAAATATCGAAAATTTTGCCGAGGTTTTTTTCAAAAATAAAATCAAAGAAAATCCGACACATTTAGAAAATTATCTGCTGTTGGCAGACAGCTATTTACGCAATGACAAAGCCATCGAAGCCGAGCTGGTTTTGCGCGACGCCCTCAAGTTGGCTCCCGAAAATACCATGGTCTTGTCGCATGTTCTCGAGGCTTACATGCGCGGTGAGAAATATGATGAAATTTCAACGACGATCGAAAAATTATATGCTATCGATAAACGTATTCCAAATGTTCTCGATTTTAAAATCAGCCAGGCCATTGAAAATGAGGAGTGGGACAAAGCGGAAAATTTGATCGCCGATCTCGATATGGTGTTGCCGTCTTCTGAACTCGTTTTTAATCATCAAATTCAGCTTTACAGCAAAAAAAGCCAAATAAATGAGATGATGGCGGCGGCCGAAGAAGCGATGGAAAAATATCCTGATAACTGGTCATTTACCTATTTTAATGCGGCGATTTCCATCCAGAAAAATCGTAGCTATGAAACCGCGATCAGTTTGATTGAAAATTTCCTCAAGAAACGGAATATTGAAGTGGCATATCGAACGCTGGCCGATTTTTATCTGCGGGCATCCCAGGTTGAGAAATGGGAAGAAATCTCACAAAAATTACTGATTAGAACCACGGCTGCACCCGGCGAACATTACAATATGGCGAACATTTATGAGAGTATGCAGCGCTACGACAAAGCGCTGGAATCGGTCAATAAAGCGATTCGAATTTGCCCCAACAGCTCGCAATATTGGGAAAAGCAGGGGGATATTTATCGCTTAAAACTGGCTGATGCGGAGGCCAAAACCGCTTTTCGCAATGCGCTGAAATATTTACCTACAAATTATGAAGCCCGGGATAAATTGCGCGAACTCGAAGGCAAAAAGAATGTTTTTCACCACTTTGGTGAGCGAGATATCAATAACTGGATCGATAGCGCTCCTGAAGCAGCAGATTACAATGGGGCTGCCGCTATTATTATTCTCGATGACAACCGCCGGGTTGTGTATGAAAAGGGGGCATCGGAATCTGCACACGAACTGCTGGTGCGTGTTTTCACAAAATCAGGAATTGATGACTACAAAGAATATCAGATTCCAAACAATCGGTTTTCAGAAAAACTGGTCGTTGAAACAGCGACGGTCATTAAAAATGACGGCTCAAAAATAAAAGCCGATGTCAGCGGTAATTTTATCGTATTTAAATCTCTTGAAGAAAATGATTTTATCTATATTAAATGGCGTGTACGCAATTATTACAGCGGCCGTTTGTCGAATCATTTTTGGGATGAATTCTACTTCAACCGTTTTCATCCGATCACCCATATCCGCTATTCTTTGCTCGTTCCGGATGGTTTCGAATTTCAGCACCGGACGCAAAACATGCCGGATGAACCCCGCGAAACGAAAACCGTCGATGGAACTTTATACACCTGGTCGCTCTCCAATGAAGCCTCTATCGGCTATGAATATGGCATGCCGATTTTGCGCGATGTCGGCAAAATGCTGTTCATTACCAGTATTCCGGATTGGCAATATCTGGTAGATTGGTATCTGGATTTGGCACGCACAAAAACGCGAAGTTCCTACGAAATTCAGGAAACAGTGCAGCAACTTTTTCAAAATAAAAAGAACATTTCGGAAGAAGAAAAAATCCGCATCATTTATGATTATATAACGGAAAATATCCGCTACAGCAGCATTCCGTTCCGGCAGTCCGGTCTCATTCCGCAAAAAGCGCGCGATGTTTTGGTGACAAAAATTGGGGACTGCAAAGATGTCTCGACTTTGTATATCGCCATGCTGAAAGAAGCCGGAATAAAAGCCAACCATGTTTTGGTGAACACGCGCGACGAGGGTCTGAATAGAAATGCGCTGCCGACGATTGCGTTCAATCATTGTATCGCTGGCGTCGAAACAGAAAAGGGATTGAAATACCTCGATTTAACCGCTTATAATTATCCCGTCGGTACCGTGCCGGAGATGGATGTGGACAGCTTTAGTTTGCTCATTAAAAAAGGCAAAACCGAACCGGAACATCTGGACGCGCAGAAATTTTTACCGAAAAAAGTGACCCGGAAATCAAAGGTTACGCTGAAAGAAGATAACAGCGTTATCATCTCCGTGGATGTGGTTCGTTCCGGCAGTATCACAGCCTCGCTGCGGCGGGCCTATCGCGAGAAAAATCAGGAAGAACGTGAGAAGTCGATGGCGGCCACCCTGGCGCGCGATTTTCCCAATGTGAAGCTGACAAAACTCGTGGTTGGCGATATCGAACAATTGTCCCCGGAAGTTTCATACTCATACACTTTTGAAGTGCCGAATTATATCAATGAAGCCGGGCAATTTAAATTCCTGCAAATTCCCTGGTCGGATAAATTGGAGACAGACCGCGGCCTGGCGTACGATAAACGAAATTATTCTTATTATTTTTGGCCCTGGGCAGATCATTTTATTCAGGAAATAGAGTTAAAATTGCCAGAAGGATTCGCGCCTGTCGATTTGCCAAAGAAAGTGAAGTTGAGTTCAAATATAGCTGATTTTGAATTGTCATTTGAATTTGAGAATGGCACTATTCGGGCACAGCGGAAACTGATTCATAAAAAAGGAATTATTGAGCCTGATGAATACATCGAGTTTAAAAAATTCTATAACGATGTGGTGGCGGAAGATAATAAGCAGATTTTACTGAAGAAAAATTAATGGCAGCGAGTTTGGGGTGGAGGTATCAAAAGCTCGGATCATTTTGTATAAATTGAAGATTTATTAAAGCGGCTCATGCAGTCGCTTTTTTTTATTGATTCGAACCGGGTGCACGGTTTCGTCCACAGGACTCTAACATGGTTTTAACCTGGTTCCTCTGTTTCGTGTTCTTTTGGGGAATGGCGTATTGTTTTTGAATTTCATGTTTTGCTCCGCTCGACTGAATTGACCGGCATGAAAAATTGTGATATGCGTCGATTATCTGGGATAATTCGTTAAAATTCATGGCTTCCTGCCCTTTCTGAATTATTATTGATATCCTGTTACTGCAATGTAATATGAACAGCCGTGTTGACATGCAGAAACAAAAGTTAATAAAAAGTCAGAAGTATTAATGTCAGGCAGCATGAAAATTGAAAAACACAGATTTCTAACCCGTTGTGCATAATTCAATCATTTTCATCCCAGGCGATTTTTCCCACGTCATTCCGGCAATCTTTTAGCCGGAATCCAAATTTTTTACATTGATGGATTCCCAATAAAAACATTCGGGAATGACGAAAATGATGATTGAAGATAAAATATTTTACTGAAATCCGCATAACTTTAAATTTTGTACAACGGGTGATTTCTAGATTTCCTCAAATCAAATACGTGTTTGATCTGTGCGGGGCAGCGGCAAATCAATATGGTATTTTAAGCAAAAATTAATGATTTTACGAAATAAAAAAAGCAGCAATCCGTTTGGATTGACCGCTTTTTTTCAAAATTAATGTGGATATTTTTATTCCGCCGGTACACTTTGTGGCTGCATGTATTTTTCCGCTTTTTGTTTGAATTCGCTGCGCGGAAACTCTACGATGAGCCTCTCAAAATTGGCGTTTGCGGCGGAAATATCCCCAAGTTGCAGATATGTTCGGCCAAGCATGAGCAATGAATCGTCTCTTTTCACCGAGTGTGGGAAGCCGAGCACCTTTTCAAACTCTGCCGCTGCCTGAAAGTATTTTTTCCGTGCATAATAATTTTCACCAGTCCAGTAGATAAAATTACTTTTCAACCGATGATTCGGGTACAATTGCAGCAACTCCTCTAAAATCTGACTTGCTTCAGAATACTTTCTTTTATTGAAAAGAGCGAGCGAGTTGGCATATAATCCCTGGATTTTATCCGGATTTACTGCTTCCGTGTTTTGCTGTGCCCGTTCCAGATTTTCTATTTGTTTGGACTTATCCGCGATCTCATTGCGAAGTTTATTAATTTCCTGTTCAGCACTGCTGAGCTTTTCCATTAGTTCGTCTTTTTTCAAAGTGAGTGAAAATTCCAGCTCATGTTCTGCAGCACTTCGTTTTTCCTCTTCGGTGAGCGGTACGGCAGTACCATCGTTCTCAACTTCCGCGAGTTCCTCAACGAGCAAGGAATCAACTGGCGGCATGTTGTCGAAAGGCGTGCCGGTAACTTTGGGCTCGTCGATTTTTTTAGTGTTATTTTTACCACGGAAAAATTGCACGCCGGCGCTGACATTGTAATACAAATCGGTGCCGCCAACATCCAACCCATCGATGGCATCCCCGGTTGTGTATTTAAACAACCCGGCCACATAAATTGCCGATCGTTTTCCTAAATAAAAGCGCGTTCCCAGTCCGGCCAATCCCTCGCCATCACTGAACCGGTCACTTCCTCCAACCGTGTAATTGTGCGCACCAATACCGAGCGATAAAAAAGGTCGGAATGACTGCATGAGTTTCATTTCGTATTCCAGCGTCAGGGCGCTTGAAATTAAACTTGTGCTCAACTCGGCAGCATTTGCCAACGGCGTGCTGCTGAATTTATTGTACCCCGTCACCAGGTTCAGGCTGAATTTATCGTTGAAAAGATAGGATATAATACCTTCGCCACCAAATCCGGCACTGTTTTGCACTGCCTCTGATGCGGTAACGTTTGACATTGTGCCCCCGGCGCCGAATCCCCATTTTCCTTTTTTGTTCTGGGAAAATACGTTCGTTGTTAGACCCAGAAAGAGGAGTGAGCAATAGAATATTTTAAATTTCATTTTGAGGATTTCCTTTAATTATCTTTATTTTTCATGAAAAAGAAAAAATCAATTTTGGTGTTTTTGATAGTATAAGTGTTTATTTGATCGACATTTAACAAAAGTTTTACAGTTTTATGACTTAAAATAAACAAACTACGAGATTCTTGCAAATGCATCTGTTGTGCTTCGTGAAAATATTGCTAAAATGAAAGTTAAGAATTATATTCGATCCCGATTAAAAAGCAATAAAAAAATGAGTTAATTATATGCATCGGCGAGAATTGCTTCAAAAATTAATTTCTTATAGATCAAAATATGTGCAGGAAGTGGCGACGTGCGACAGATTTATCGAGTTTGTCGAAAATCATGTTAATTGTTTTTCCCGCGGGCTTGAAACCGGTCATGTCACCGGTTCAGCCTGGCTGGTCGATGAGTGTGGTGAAAAAGTGGTTTTAACCCACCATAAGAAACTCAATATCTGGATTCAACTTGGTGGACATGCCGATGGCGAGTCGGATGTTTTGCAGGTAGCATTGCAGGAAGCAGTAGAAGAATCTGGAATCGATAACATTCGCATTGTGTCACCAGAATTGTTTGATATTGATATTCACACGATCCCTCGCTTCAAAAATACTCCGGCGCACGCGCATTTCGACGCTCGTTTTGTTTTTCGCGCTACGGGTCAAAATGCGTTAAAATTGTCCGACGAATCCCACGAATTAGCCTGGATTCCGATAAATGAAATGGCAAAATATAATTCGGAAGAATCGATGCTGCGCATGGCGCGAAAGTGGATGGATTGGAAAAACTCAGCAATTGGAATTTAGCTGTTAGTTATTTGTGCTGCGTTTTTAAATTGGAATGCTTTGAGATGTATCAGAGTACTAAATTTTTTAAAAATGAGATTGTGGGAAGAATTCAAGAATCACGATATTCTTATTTAACTCAAAGCCAGCAGCGAATTACCACCAGCTGCTTTTAAAATCAGGGGAGCACTTTGCCTTTGAGTTTGCGTTTTAGCATTTCGCGGGCGCGAAATATACGGGCTTTTACGGTGCCGAGGGGGATATCCAGTTTTTCTGCGATGTCTTCGTAGGAGAGCTCTTCTTTGTGTCGCAATTCGATCGCCAATTTGTATTTCGGTGGCAAATCCTCGATGGCAAGATTAATCATGTGGGTTTTTTCGGTATCGAGCATCGGTTTGTCGGTGGCCTCATTTTCATCGGCGTATTCCCGTTGCAGTTCGCCATCTTTTGAGGCAATCGGTTTATTGTAAGAGAATGTTTGCAGGCGTTTTTTGCGCAGATAATCGATACAATTGTTGGCCGCAATTTTGTACAACCAGGTTGAAAAAGCGTACTCTTCATTAAATGATGCCAGCGCACGGAATGCTTTTATAAAAGCTTCCTGCGTCAGATCTTCAGCTTCTTCTTTGCTGTGCACCATTTTAAATAACATATGAAAAAGCGGGCCGCGGTAGCGTGCTAAAATCTGCGCATAGGCGTCCTCGTTTCCTTCGAGCGCACTGGCAATGACGGCAGAATCGATATTTTTCTTGGAAGCAGAGGACATAGTTTAACCCGAATTTAAAGTAAACAAATAATTAAAGGAAAATACTAAAATAAGCAAGGAGAAAATCATTGCGTTACGCGTGAGATTATGCGTATTTTGAGTAAGTTTGAGTATCAGAATTTATTTGATTAATATGGCTAAAATACAATTCAATTATCGATAACAAAACCCGCAAGAATCCATGCTCATATTTTCACATCAAATGCCTGTAACAATAATCGGCTATAAAATAATTGATTGTGCCTTTAACTCCGCATTTTTCCTTAAAAAGTGGCCTTCGAAAAATGGCGTTAAGAAATTTTGGATAATTTCCGTTAAGAATCTTTTTCTGTTTGAGCGAAGCGAGTTCAAAAAGATTCAGGAAATTGTCCAAAATTTTAGCCGATTTTTCGTCAGCCTTGATTTTTTTGTTTCTTTTTTGATCAAGCAAAAAAGAAAATGCATAAAACGTTAATAATAAGAGCCTTAAAGTTTAATCAACGGAGCTAAGGTCCTAATCAATAAAATAAATACGATCAATGGAGCTTTCTAAAGATGCGTTCGATTAAGAAAAATCCGGTATTGCTTGCTGAACAAATGGCTGCGGTTGACCGCTACACCATCGAAAAAATTGGTATTCCCGGAGCTGTTTTGATGGAGCAGGCGGGCAAAGCTGTCGCCGATGTTTGTTTGCAACAACTGCGTCCCGGCAGTTCAGCAAAAGTGGTTGTGCTGTGTGGATGCGGTAACAATGGCGGTGATGGTTTTGTGGTTGCGCGCCGGTTGCTCGGGATTGTACCGGAAGTAAAAGTCATCCTTTTGGGTTCAGTCGATAAGCTCAAAGGGGATGCCGAATTAAACGCATTATGCTGGCAAAAATTGGGACAAAAAATCGACTTATTCGAGGCGTCGACAGAGTCCGATTTTTTGACAGCCGACCTGATCGTCGATGCACTTTTAGGCACTGGCTCAAAAGGCGCTTTGCGTGCAGCTTACGCCCGGGCGGCAAAATTGATCAACATGAGCAATGCAATCGTCATTGCGGTAGATTTGCCCACCGGCGTTGATGCGGACACAGGTGAGGTGGACGAAAATGCGGTCAAAGCGCAGAGTACGGTCACATTTGGCGCCCTGAAAGCCGGTCTTATTTTTTCACCGGGAAGGGAATATACCGGCCGATTGCACTGTGCCGATATTGGTTTCCCACAAAAAGCATTTTCTGCTGTTAAAAATGAAACTTTCCTGCTGCCAAATGATGAGATTCACACCTTGCTTCCCAGCCGCCATCCGGCAGTTTTTAAAAATAAATGTGGGCAGATATTTGTCATTGCAGGTAGTGAAGGCATGGCCGGTGCCGCCGCATTAACCAGCACAGCCGCCCTGCGCGCCGGGGGAGGACTGGTTGTATTAGGTACAAAACCCGATATAATTGCACAATTGGCAGCGCATCCGCTGGAGGTTGTGAAACACCCTCTGCACTGGCAAAATAACAGCATGCCGGCAAAGAACCTGGAAAAATTTCGCGAGCGTTTGCAGTGGGCAGATGTTGTCGCCATCGGCCCGGGTTTGGGATTGGAAGACGATGCCGAATTTTGGCTCGAACAGGTTTTATCGTATTTTCATGGTCCGCTTATAATTGACGCAGATGGTATAAATTTACTTCGGAACTGCAAAGATCGTTTAAAAAAACGCCGGGGCGGAACTGTTCTCACGCCACATCCGGGAGAGTTTTTACGATTGACCGGCCGCAAAAAGGACGATTTGCCACGGGTCCCGGTTTCCGTTGCACGTCAATTTGCAGAAGAATATAATGCGATTTTGTTGCTCAAAGGCGCTCCTTCACTGGTTGCGCTGCCTGACGGCAAGGTGTATATCAACTGCGCGGGAAATCCGGGTATGGCAACGGCAGGAATGGGGGATGTTTTAACCGGGATAATCGCCGGTTTAAGCGGACAAATTACGCTCGAGAATGCCACTATACTGGGCATGTTTTTGCATAGCCGTGCGGCAGATATTGCAGCGGCGGATATTGACTTGTTGTCCCTGACAGCAGGCGATGTTTTATCTTACATTCCACAAACATTTAAGGAGATTCGCAATCGGTATGGTTAAATTTTTCCGGGGAAGTTACGCATGGGTAATGCCGGCAGCTTGGGCATTGCTCATATTTGTTCTTTCTTCAATTCCACATATTTCAACACCGGGCTTTTTTTCATTCTCCAATTCGGATAAAATCGCTCATTTGGGCATGTACATGCCACTGGGATTTTTGTTGTTTTACGCTCTCGAAGAATGGCCCTGTTTCACAGGCAAAGCAACTATAAACCAGGCGCTTATCATTGGAAGTTTGTATGGTTTATCAGATGAAGTTCATCAATTATTCGTCCCGGGTCGATACTTTGATTTAGGCGACTTGCTGGCCGACAGCAGTGGTATTTTCTTCGGTTGTATATCGTATCTATTTATAAAAAAATATTCACGGCAACTGGTAAAACTTTACACTCATGAATGAACCGATCCACGATTCAAGCTGGAAAAATTTACTTTTTGTACTTCTTGGCCTTATCCTGCTTTTATTAATAGGGATGGCAGGGTATGTTTTTATTGAAGACTGGGACTGGACTGACTCACTTTACATGACATTTATCACGTTTTCTACAGTCGGATTTCATGAGGTGCGGGAGCTGCATCCCACCAGCAAATTTTTCACTATGTTTATCATTCTTTCTGGACTCGTTTTGATATCTTTGCTCTCAGCAAGTGTTACCAGCTTATTTGTCCGGCGGGAATTGATCACCAATTTTAAGTCAAAAAAAATGAAAAAGAATATTCAAAGACAGAAAAATCACGTAATTTTGTGTGGGGCCGGGGACACAGGAAAAACAGTCATCAATGAATTCCATATAGCTCGAAAACCACTTGTAGTGCTCGATCAGGATGAAGAGGTAATCGCTGCTTTACACGAACAATATCCACAAATTCTCTTCATTGCGGGCGATGGCACTAAAGATGAAGTGCTTATCGAGGCTGGCGTGGAACAAGCAAGTGGCCTGATCTGTACACTCTCTGAAGATCGCGATAACCTTTTTGTAGTGATTTCCGCTCGCAATTTAAATCCTGGTCTAAATATTATTTCACGCTCAGTCGATCAGCATACAACGGGGAAAATGTACAAAGCCGGCGCCAGCCATGTGATTTCTCCCAATCTCACTGAAGGTTTGCGCATGGCTGCGACAATCCTGCGGCCAAACCTTGTTGGTTTCCTTGACGTCATGATGCACGATGATGAACTGCAGTTTCGTCTCGAAGAAGTGACGGTTCCGGAAAATACCAGCTTTGAGGGGAAAACTCTGCGTGAAATAGAAATTCCCCAGCGCACCGGGCTTATTGTGATTGCTATAAAACAGACAGTTGATGGCAAAGAACAATACAATTACAACCCGCAGTCAGGCACGAAAATCCAACAGGGCAATGTACTCATCGTGCTCGGAAATCGGGAAAAAGTAGAACGATTGAATGCCCACCTGGTGCATCCGGGCTAAGCCAGATTCTCTATATATTCTTTTAGATTTTTATTGATAAAATAAGTCCAACCTGCAACACAGCTTTCCCGTTTAAATTCCGGGATATCTTGAGAGAAGCTTTCGATAATTTGTGTTGTCAATTTCAGTTTTGCCTGATTATTCACTTCCATAATTTCAAAAATAACAAATGAATCGCCGGCATAGTCCTGATATTTCCAGTTATAGGTTACCAATTTTTGGGGCTCAACTGCGGTTATTTTCCATAGATGAAGAAAATTTCTTTCCCCGCTGTTGACGTTAAATTGAGTTTCGAAGCCGACTTTGGGTTCAAATTCCGGAATATTTTCGAAAAACCACTGCCGCATCTGGTCGACTTCTGTTATGGCTTTCCAAACGACCTCTGCTGAAGTGTTAAAAGTTTGTTCGACTACGACTGGAGGATCATCTTTTCTCATATCGCCTCGCTATAATTGGGAGTTAATTTTTTTAATCCAACTTAAAAGATAAATTTCTTTCTGATATCTGTGGTCTGACGTACTTTTTTAATGCCTCCGGATAGCCGAGCTCCCATGGCGATGGCCCTTCCCATTCTGTCTGTTTACCATGGATTTTAATGAAGCCGGCTGTTGAAATTTCGACGATCGTAAATAGCGGCTCTTTGTGCGGTGCCGTATATTTTATCCACTTGAAATTTTTATCAACTTCGGTGCTGTAGCGAATGTGGGTAAATTCTTCACCCATCCATTGATAGGCCATGGAATTGATTGTGATGAACCAGATACCATTGATGTTTTCGGCGAAATCATAGTGTGTGTGTCCGTTGAAGCAGGCAACCACCCTGGTTTTTGGATTTTGTAAATTGTATTGCTCCAGAATATCTCTTATCTCGCTACCATTTTCCAGGCCGTAATCGTCGCCTTCGCCACCGGGATATGTTGTAAGACCCTGATGAGAAAAGATCACAACGGGATGTTTTGCACCCGCTAAATCCTGCTTCAGCCAATCGATCTGTTTTTCTCCGATAAATTGTTTGTAGCCCTTGTCAGAATTATTCCTCGGATCATTGCCATCCAAAACGATGAAATGAAACCGGTTTTTGTCAAATGAATAAAACGAGTTTTTCATTTTCCGGTAGGCAATAGCTTCCTGTTTCGAATAGCCGCCATCCATTTCATGATTGCCGATGACATGGAATTTATCGCCGGAGAATGAGTTCCAAATATCGAAAAGATGCGCATATTTTTCGGCAGGTGTTCCAAAATCACCCAATTCGATAATAAAGTCGGGCTGTGCAGTTTTCATGCTGTCGATGAAAGTTTGGATACGATATTCGGAATCGTGCATTGTGGGCAAATGGACGTCGGAACACATGCCGATTTTCACAGTGTCGTAGCGTGGTTGGCAGGAAAATAAGCTTGTTGCGATTAAAAATGGTGCGGCTAAAGCTGGCAAATGATGAGATTTTATCCCTAAAATCTTCACTTTTTCTTTAAAATTATCAAATAAAGCCATGTTGTGATTACCACCTGTTTTTAACGTGAGTTTGATGTAAGCTTTAACATTCTTTACCAAGCATATTTAAAATAAAGCGAAGGCGTCTCGCCGAGCGTTTCGTGCGTTATCCTCGGCGGGACGCCTTCGGACCATATCCTACAATTAATTCGTTTTGTCCCAATTCTTCCTATCCTGAATAATTCGCACACAAAGGCACTAAGTCCACAAAAAATATTTAAATACTTATAAAATAAAACTTTGTGTACCCCGTGGCTTTGTGAGAGCTAATTTTAATAGATAACTTAGTTTTTATTTTCGTCTTGTCTCAAATATTTAATTATCAACAGATTAAGTATATTTTAAAAATATTTATGAATAAAGCAGGCTATATCGCATTCACCTGTTTTTAAGTATTTTTGTTCGCATTGCTTTTTTGATTAAATCCTTATCCCCGAAGAATTATTTTTGATGGCCGCTGAAAAAGGGCGTTATAAAACATTTTTATTTGTGTGATTGCCTTGCAATAGATTGACAGAACAGGTATTTAGTTATCATGTGGTCATTTGACACTAGCGCAATAATATCATCTTCTGACTTTTTACAAAGGATTCTGCTTCCAGCCGGTATATATAAATTCCGCTGGGCAATCGAGAAGCGTCAAAAGAAACCAGATAGGAGCCGGCCGCTTGATTTGCATTAACTAACGTCTGAATTTTTCGACCGAGCACGTCAAATACTGTCAGCCGAACTTTACCCGGTTTGGCCAGTGCGTAATTGATCGTTGTTTGCGGATTAAACGGGTTTGGGTAATTTTGTTGTAACTTGTACGAATGAACAAGGGTGCTCTGGCTGCCATCAACGTGAGTCACTGTATTTTTCGTCCCGGGTGTGGGGTGGGGTGAGGTATTCCAAAAATCACCACCCTCAGGAAAGCGGCCCATCGATACGTCTGCTGCCTGTTGCGTATATTTTATCGAGTCAATCACAATGATTTCGCTATTAACAACCTGGCTCACACTGATGGACTCACCCGATTTATTGAGCTGGAATCCGAGATGCAATATCCCTTGATCGGGATCATCATCAGCCCAGAGAAGCAAGAAATTATCGGGCTCAATCGTTGTTGTGTACGGCGATAGTTGCGGTATTTGCCACAATTTCCGGTTGTTTTCATCGTCGGAAAAATACAAACCACCGATATCAATGGGATCATCACCGGCATTGTACAACTCAATCCAGTCATCAAATTCCATGAATTCATCCTGGTTTGTGCGGGTATTGCTGGCTAAAAATTCGTTGATAAATAAATTCTGTATCATTTTCACAGATGGTTGCCCAGGTGATCCGCCCGGGGCGAAACTTGCCTGCCAATTTTCAGCGAGCGCATTGTCAGAATGCGGGTTCTTTAATTCTATTGAAAATCCACCGTTATTTTGGGATTCGGGCCACGGCGCGGCATTGCCATAATTTACAGAATCTACGACCTGACCTATAGAATTTACCAAAATCAGATGTTCGCCTTCATTCGATAAATTGCCACCGATCCATTGAAAAACCGGAGAGTTCAGGTTGTTGAAGGTAGTTTTGTCTTTGGCAAGAATTATAAATTCGCCCGGTTCTACGCCATACCCAGCCGGAAAAGTGAACTCAATTCCTGCAGCAAAAGAGTAGTTTGACAGGTTCAGGCTGGAGTCGGAATTATTATACAGTTCTATAAATTCATAATTTTCCCCGCCGGTTGGATTGTAATGAATTTCATTAATCACCAAATCCGCAGAATACCCCGGAAGAGGGCGAAAGACAGCTTTGATCGTTGCGCTGGCGGTCGGGCGGTAAATCAAATACTCATCGTTGCCGATTATGGTACTGGTGTTTTGTTGGCTATTTCCTGTTCCGGTGAATTCAAGGTCAAAACTGAGATCAGAACTATAAATATTTTGCTGGTGGATTTCGACGGCTAAAATATTCCTTCGCGTTCTCAGCTCGCGTTGATTGACCGTGAAAGTATGAAAGATTTTTTCTGCAACGCCATCTACATATTCCTCGGCGAGTGTATTAAAATTAATAGTTGTGCCCGGCATGTTCGAACGGATAATTTCATTGCCATTTAAATAAATAACAGCCCCATCGTCTCGCAATAATCGGATCGTCAGCGCATCGTATGCCCCGGGATTTGTGACATTAAAACTCTTGCGGAAATAAGTAGTTATAAACTTGTTTCTCGAATCAGAGCCATAACTCACAACCGTAGTTTCGTCATTATCTCCATAACCAAATTCGGCGTTTCCTTCCCGCCAGCCCGTGTCATTATAGGTGATTGCTACCCAGGCATCCCCCAAATTCGATCCGTTGTCGAGATATTTCCAATTAGATCCTTTTTCCACCCAGGTGCTTTTGATTTCGCCAAAGATCGTTTCTTCCCAGCGCACGAATTCGTAGCCGGGCCGTGGTTCAGCCCGTAATGTGACAGGTTCATCGCGTGCAAAAGAACCTAAAAAAGCATTGTTTGATAGAATGCTATTGTTGTACAGAATGTGCCCCTGGCCTGTTTGGGCCAACTCGATGGATAGATCAACAAAACTCAGGTTGTATTGTGCATCAATCCACTGTATTCTTCGCTTGACAAAATCTTTTAATACCAAAATTTCTTCTTCCCAGCTCGCCGGGGCACCGCTTTTGGGCGCATCAAAACCAAAACTGCCGGATTGGGGATAGCCAGGGTTCGGCCACAGGTAAGTGCCGAGAACCGGGTATTTTGTAAAATTCCTTACTTGAGCTTCCTGCAGCACGGTTTTCCACTCCTCGATCATACCGAGTATACGGGTACTGTTAAATTGATTTTGCCGCAGTTCCCGCCAGCGTTCTCCAATCAAATCGTAAAACGCGGGTATTTTGATGAGCTCATTCCACCAGTTTTTATCCCACTCGATATGTGTGTGATACCAACCAATTGGCGTCCACCCTTCGCTGTAATCGGCATTTCCCAGTGATAAATTATAATCCCACACCGGCCCGGCGACAATTTTATCGTTGCGGTCTTTGTGAAAATAAGTGCTCAACCGCAGACCGTCGATATTTTTGGTGAACTCGACGATCAAAAAATTATCGATGAAGGATTGCACGTCAATGTAATTTTCAAATTCTCCCGTCGTAAACAATGCCCTGTCGAATTCATTCAAATGCCTTTTTAACCAGTCCGTTTGTCCAGCGAGAATTTCATCTTTGTCCGGCTCAATTATAATTAAATCAAGGCCACGATCGAGCTGAATTATGTTATCCCAGGAATTTGTTTTGTCCTTTTTGAAAATATAGCCGCCCGTGATTTCCGGTTCTGATAAATCATCCGGCAGAATTTTTGTAATATCAACACGGTTGTTGTCGCGTTTGATTTTTTCTGTGAGGACAAAAACACCCTGGTATTCCCCGTTCAAAATAACTTCGCAAAACTTTACACGTGGGGCATAGGGATTTATTTCACTGGCTAAAGTATACGAAAGCATATTTCGCATCAGTGTTTTGTCGGAATAGGGGGCATATAAAATCCAGTCATTTTCTTTAGGCATGCCGAGCAAAGAAACGTTGCGGTTTTCACCTAGGGAATCCTGTGTTTCGATGCGAAAAGAATTCTTTGCGAAGCCCAGCGAACCCTGCCCATGCAGCCCAATTTCAATCCGGCCTTCAAAGTCATTTGGCGGATCTGTCACGAAATTTCTTTCGTCGTCCCCATTCCAGATTATTCTCATATTTGCCGGGATGCGGCTATCGACCGGGATGATTTCACCACCCGTATCAAGCGTCACAATTGGCAAGTTAGATGATTCAAAATCCACCGCTCCATTTTGGAAATTGTATCCTGCAGCCTCCCGGTTCGGCACTAAAATTAACCAAAAAATTGTAACGGTAACTCTGTTTGAAAATAATTGTTTATTTGAGTCCCAATTACGGAACCAGTTTAAACTCATGTTTTCTCCAACACAGTTGGATTTAAATGATTTTTTCCAATGATTTCAGTGTTTAATCTATGGAATTTAACCGTCGATTGATACGCGTAAATGCAAAGAGTGCGAGAAAAATAAACAGCGCGTAAAACACACCAATTTTTGCCGGCCAAATGGACAAAGCGCCAATAAAGCCTATGGCTGTCATCAGGTCAACCATTCGCTCGGGCAGGTATTTAATGAACCTATCCGGCATTGGCGATGCGTTGTCCCACCGAATGATGCGCCACATTTTTACAACTGTCAGCGCGACCAAGATGAGAGCTACAGGCAAGAACATAACAATGCGTGCAGCCGGCCAGGCATATTGTTCCACCGCATCGGCTGTATAAAGCCCAAAAACGATCCCGGCGCGCGAGGTACCGCCGTGGAACATCAAAAAGAGCAAGAGGAAGGCGCTGTAGGTCAAAAGCATATTTTTTCGTCGCTCAATAATAATTTTGAGATCAGAAATTTTAGCAACGCCTGTCACTGTCAGGTTCATGGCAACAAAATAGAGTGTACTTAAAAATATACCTGCCCAGAAAAAGTATTCAAATCCCATAAAGTATATCAGAACAGATCCGCTGAGCGCCAAAAAGAAGATTTCCAATCGCAAATCTGATATCGATTCGGGGGCTTGTTTTTCAGTCGTTTCCAGGCGAACTCCCTGCGGTGAATGCTGTCGATCCACCTGCCGTACCGCCCAATAATATGCAACGGCATAGAGCAAACCCAAATTAAATCCGGCGTTTAATTCCCACATTTTCCACCAATCGATGTACGCAGCATTGCCACCATATCCGAGACACCAGATGGCGCTTTGCATGAAACCGATCCCAAATCCCAAACCGAGAAACAGCCCGGTGAACAGCGTCGTGCGGTCGCGTTGAAAAAAAGCAATCAGGAGCGAAGCCAGCCACCAAATCAGCACTGCGAAATTCTGTGTGTTGGTGTAAACTGTTCTTTCCAGGTGGTTGCCGAGTACGCCTGCGTACAATCCAGAATCAGCGTGTGGGAATAACATTCCCGGCCATATCTGAACAAATTGCGCACCGAGCCATTCAACAATCGACCAGCCGAATATGAAAACGAGCAATACAAGCACCAGGAGTGTGCGACTGATCCACACAGATTTTGATCGACGGCCGCCCAACGCCCAACCTAACATTATTCCACCGGGTGCCGCCCAGCCAATTCCACAAATCATGAACCATAAATAGCCAATCCAGGGTGATATGGGCAAAATTTGGTCTCCTGCGTAAAACTTTCCGAGAATCCAGCCGGTGTACTGGCCATATCCAAGTTCGCCGCCAAGAGCGAGGCCAAGCCCAAGCCATAAAACGAGTCCACGAGCCTCAATTCCTTTTCGATGACACAGGTAAAACCAGAGCAATCCCCACATTAATCCGGGCACAACGGTGCCATCAACACCGCCCCAGCCGGAAGTGCCGCGGATCGCCCAGGTGATGGCGCCCATGCTACCGAAGAGCAAAATAGGCAGCAATAATTCGTGAGAGATTGAAGAATTTTCCGGATTTCGAAAAGCACGGTGTCGCTGATAATTTTGTACATCTGCTATTGGCATCATCAGTGTTCAGCCTCTTCAGGTTTATTAAATTTTGAATTCTGCTCTGGCGTTGCTCTGCTCTGGTGTAACTAAATTAACGTGAGTTCGATGTATGCTGTAACATTCTTTACCAAGCATAATTAAAATAGAGCGAAGGCGTCTCGCCGAGCGTTTCGTGTGTTATCCTCGGCGGGACGCCTTCGGACTATATCCTATAATTAATTCGTTTTGTCCCAATTCTTCTTATATCGAACTCGCGTTAAATTAAAGTCGTGCGGCAAGCCGGGCGCCCTGATCGATGGCGCGTTTGGCGTCCAGTTCAGCGGCGATATCAGCGCCACCAATTTTATACACAGATTGCCCGGCATTTTTCAGCGAATCAAAAAGCGTGTTTTCAGAGATTTGGCCAGTGCAATTTATCACGTTATCCACTTCTAAAATGCGTGTTTTATTATTTTCGATAATGTGCAATCCACGGTCATCGATGCATTGGTATTGCACGCCGGTCAGCATCTGAACCTTGCGGCTTTTAAGCTCAATTCGATGAATCCAGCCGGTGGTTTTACCGAGATTGGCGCCCATTTTTTGTTTTTTGCGTTGCAGCATATAAACGGTGCGTGAGGCTTTTTCGGACAGTGGCTGCACCAGACCGCCACGCTCTTTGTAAGTTTTGTCGATGCCCCAGCGACTGCACCATGCATCCGCATCGAGGCTCAGCGACGGGCCGGTCTGCGTAATAAATTCAGCAACATCAAAACCAATTCCGCCGGCGCCGAGAATCGCCACAGACTCGCCAACCGGTTTCTTATCGCGCAACACCTCAATGTATGAAAGTACCTTCGGGTGGTCGATTCCCTCAATTTCGGGCGTGCGCGGTTTTACCCCTGTTGCGATAATTATTTCGTCAAAATTGCCGTTTGTCAGCTCTTCTTTTGGGGCTGGTGTTGCCAATTTTAGGTCAATTCCGAGCACTTCAATCTGGCGTTTAAAATAGCGCAGTGTTTCGTGGAACTCCTCTTTTCCCGGCACTTGCACGGCCATGTTGAGCTGGCCGCCAATCTTGTCGCTGGACTCAAATAGTGTCACAGAATGGCCGCGTATCGCTGCGACACAGGCAAAAGACAAGCCTGCCGGGCCGGCGCCGATGACGGCTATGTTTTTCTTTTTATCTGCCGGATAATAATTCAATTCTGTTTCATAACATGCCCGCGGATTCACCAGACAGGTTGCCTGTTTGCGTGCAAAAACATGATCGAGACAGGCCTGGTTGCAAGCGATGCAGGTATTAATTTCATCGCTGCGATTGGTTTTTGCTTTTGAAACAAACTCTGGGTCCGCCAAAAATGGCCGCGCCATCGAAACCATGTCCGCCTGCCCTGCAGCAAGCACAGCCTCGGCAACTTCGGGCGTGTTGATGCGGTTGGTTGTCACCAACGGGACTTTGACTTCGGATCGAATTTTTTCTGTCACCCAGGTAAAAGCAGCCCGCGGCACCGAGGTGGCAATTGTGGGAATGCGCGCTTCGTGCCAGCCAATTCCTGTGTTAATTATGGTTACACCCGCGTTTTCTATAGCTTTGGCCAATTGAACGACCTCATGCCATGTGCTGCCTTTTTGCACCAAATCGAGCATGGAAAGTCGGAAAATAAGGATAAAATCGCTGCCAACTTTTTTCCGCACGGCTCGCATGAGCTCAACCGGAAAACGAATGCGATTTTCAAACGACCCGCCCCATTCATCGTTACGGCGATTGGTTTTCGGTACGGTAAATTCGTTGATGAGATAACCTTCAGATCCCATTATTTCGACACCATCGTAGCCGGCTTCACGAGCCAACGCGGCACAACTCGCAAAATCCTGGATTGTTTTGCTGATGTTTTTTGTACTCAGCTCCCGCGGTTTAAATGGGGCAATCGGGGCTTTGATGGCCGAGGGTGCCACAGCAAACGGGTGGTAGGCATAGCGGCCGGTGTGTAAGATTTGCAACGCGATTTTGCCGCCCTCTGCGTGTACTCGATCGGTTATAGTTTGGTGCTTTTTCGCTGTTCGACTGTTTGTCAGTTTCGCGAAAAGTGGACCGCCGGTTCCCGCTATATTCGGTGCAATGCCACCGGTAACGATCAAGCCAACTTCGCCGCGGGCGCGTTCTGCGTAAAATGCGGCCATTTTTGCGAAGCCGCCGCGCATCTCCTCAAGCCCAAGATGCATGGAACCCATGAGCACGCGGTTTTTTAGTTTGGTGAAACCGAGATCCAATTCCGTGAAAAGGTGGGGGTATTTCGGGTGTTTCATTTTTGAATCCTCTAATGGATATCATGCAATAGATCGAAAAAATTAATGTAAATGAGTATCTCTTTTATTATCACCTGACTAAATTGATCATTTCGTTGTTCGACCATGGTATGGCAATAGCTTGCACTCCCATCCTTAAAAAAGGAGGGGACAGATTTTGGAGCGTCAAGCGAAAAAATCAGGGGTGGTTGACGATCGCTTAAGCGCTCTCGGAAAAGATTACCGCTCCAATTCAGCTTTATTTAAAGTGTAATTGAATTTCATTTAATACAGATTCAATATCTTCAAACACGAGCTTATTCTCAAATCGTAGCGCACGAATACCAATGGATTGAAGAAATGCCGTACGCTTTTCATCATATTCAAGTCGAATTGACTCACCGTAATGTGCTCCATCCAATTCAATACACAGCCGTTCAGCCGGGCAGTAGAAATCAAGGATATATTTACCCACGCTATGTTGCCTGCGAAACTTTCGACCAGCAAGCTGCCTCTTTTGCAATGCTTTCCAAAGGCGAATTTCAGCAGCAGTCGCCTGATTGCGAAGTTCTTTTCTTTTTGCTTCCAGGTATTTGAGGTTGTGCAGTCGTTTAATCATAAATATTGAATCTTCTTTTTAACCACCCCTGCAGCTTTCGCTGGACGCTTCAGCTGCTGTCCCCTCCTTTTTAAGGATGGGATTTATAAATATTCTCACAAATTTTCTTTCGTAATCAAATCCAATTCAATCATCATTTCAGAGTCAATCTGCTCGCCATTTAGCAGAGCGTTTGCAACAGCAACTCCCTCAAAACCCATGCGTTCGGGGTGTTGTTCGATCGTGGCGTGCAAGCGTCCCTGTGAAATGGCCTCTTGTGCTGCTTCAAGATTATCGTAGGATGCAACATAGATTTTTCCGGTTTTGCCAGCCTGTTCGATGGCTTGAATCGCACCCAGCGCCATCATATCGTTGGCACAGAAAAGCCCGGTGATGTCAGGATTAGCTTGTAAAATATTGGCGAAAACATCCAGTCCCTGATCCTGCGCCCAGTTGGCAGACTGCGACGCAACGACTTCGATTTTTGTGGATTCAATGGCCTGCAAAAAACCACGTTTTCGCGCCTCGGCATTGTCGACGCCGCGAATACCTTCCAGCATGGCCGCTTTGCCTTTTTTTTCCATCAGCGTGGCCAAATAGTCTCCCGCCATTTTGCCGCCCGTTGCATTGTCAACACCGACATAACAATCAATCGTCAAACCAACAGCTTCGGCAGTTGCCGCATCAATGCGATTGTCGATATTTATTATCCGGATTCCCGCAGCCTGTGCTTTTTTCAGGACATTGACGATGGCTTTTGAATCCGCCGGTGCGATGAGAATGGCCGCAACACCTTGAACGATCATATTTTCGATGATTGAAACCTGCTGGTTGATATCTGTTTCGCGAGTAATTGTGCCGATGAGCAATTGCACGCGAAATGAATCTGCCGCCTGCCGGGCGCCTTTTTCCATACGGGCGAAAAAAGGATTGCTGCTGGCTTTCATCACCAGCGCCATTTTATGTGTAAAGTGGCTTGAATCTGATTTATCGCAACCCAACAGGATTGTGAAGGCAAGAATTGAAACCAGGAATCCGAGTTTTTGGAATTTCATAATGATATCCTTTGCAAAAATTGTTGTCCTTATTTGTTAAAGGGAAAGTTTAATTAGCCTGCTTTCTTCATAAATATTTTTTAAAATATTTTTAACCTGTTGATAATTAGATATTTGAGATAAGACGAGAAGAAAAACTAAGTTCTCTATTAAAATTAGCTCTCACAAAGCCACGGGTTACACAAAGTTATGTTTTATAATTATTTAAATATTTTTTGTGGACTTAGTACCCTTGTGTGCGAATTATTCAGGATTAGTAAAATTTTTACTAAATTGACCATTCCATCTGGGTATTCATTTTTATCCTAATTTAACGTGAGTTCGATATAAGAAGAAATGGGACAAAACGAATTAATTTTAGAATATAGTCCGAAGGCGTCCCGCCGAGGATACGCACGAAACGCTCGGCGAGACGCCTTCGCTCTATTTTAGTTATGCCTGGTAAAGAATGTTACAGCTTACATCGAACTCACGTTAATTTATGAAACAATGCCCATAAATCCAATTTCAAAGGCCGACCAATTGTGCATGTTTTTTCTTATTTTTTCTGCCGCATCCGGTCGATCATTACAGCAAAAATGATAACCAATCCGATGATAATCTGCTTGATTTCATCGGGGATATTCATCAAAGTCAGGCCATTGTTTAGTACGCCAATAATTAGTGCGCCGACAAGTGTACCGAGAATGCTGCCCTCGCCGCCCATGAGATTGGTGCCGCCGATTATTACCGCAGCAATGGCGTAAAGCTCAAATCCCTGGCCGATAGTCGGATTGGCAGAACCCAGCCGGCTGGTTTGGATCACGGCTGCAACCGCGACCAACAGCCCCCCTAAAATATACACCCAAATTTTATTATAGCCAACACGAATCCCGCAGAGCCGGGCTGCGTTTTCATTGCTGCCGATGGCTGTGATGTGTTTGCCAAAAAGGGTATACGTGAGCACAATATGTCCGAGAATAATCGTTAGCAGAGCTATGATAACCGGGAATGGTATTCCCAAAACCACCCCATTTCCGATAAATGAAAAGGCCGGCGTTACCTGCCCGATGAGGTTTTTCGTCTGGCTGTCGATGAGCCAAAGGCCGAGGCCGCGTGCAACCCCGAGAGTGCCCAAAGTGACGATAAATGGTGGGATTTGCCATTTTACCGAAACAGCGCCGTTTAAATATCCGATCCCGCCCCCGGCAATGAGAGCAGCTAAAATTCCGAATCCGAGCTGTAAAATGCCACTTTCCGGTGCGAATTGCAGCATTGTGATACCCAGGACAACATTGCAAAGGGCCAGCACCGAACCAACAGACAAATCGATTCCGGCAGTTATAATTATAAAAGTCATTCCCACAGCCATAATGGCGTTGATTGAAACCTGCAGCAGAATGTTCATTAAATTGGCAGTTTTAAAAAAAACAGGGAGGTCTTTAATAAAATATTCAGTTATCCCGATTACCGCGCACAGCAAGAGGAACGCGAGGAAAATACCGAATATTCGCGACTTAAAAATATGGGACAGGTCTGATTTTTTCATAGCCAAAGGATATTGGGTTATTGGTTTTTATTGGGATTAAAGCGCAATCAATCCTTTTGCAGGAATAAGAAAAGTTTGGTGAATTTGCAAATAAAATCTGAAGAAATTCAACATAAGTGTTCGGCATTTGGAGAATTTCCGGTGAAATCGATGCGGTTGGTATTTTTGCCGTACTAATGCTGCAAATCCGGATGTCGAAAAATAGCAAGCCCCGTTGCCTTGCGGGAAATGAGCGCTTGCAATTGTTAAATTTGTTGAATAGAATATCCGTTTTTGGCCGATTTTTTAGGCTGTCAAAGAGAATGAATTTAACTCATTTTTTTGAATTAAACCGTGGGGAATATTTTTTGTTGTGAATGGCTATTCATTTTTTATTTTAAAAATTATGAATAAGAATTCATCTTTTGTTTTCGATATTAAATCCGGCATATTTTCGCAATAAAAAATCAAACTTTTCTAAACCTACCAACAGAAAGGTTAACACATGGCATCCGAATATGTAAGTCTGCAAAATATCAAATTCTTGCTGCACGATGTGCATCGCGTTGAAGATTTGATGCAATACCCGCTTTATGCTGATTACGATGGTGATTCCATCGATATGATTATCGATACGCTCAAGGAGCTGGCTGATGAATACTTATTTCCCTATCTCGAAGAATGCGATCGCTTTGAGGTGCAATACGAAAACGGCAAAGTCAAGGTGCATCCGCAAATTCTCAAAGTAATGCAAATGATGGGTGAAAATGGCTGGATTGGCGCGCCGTATCCTGTGGAGGTGGGTGGCATGCAGCTACCGCATATGGTCGCCATTTTAAATGAATATATTTTCGCGGCAGCTAACAATAACCTCAATGGTTATCCGAGCTTGACAATGGGCGCCGCCGGTTTAATTATTTCCTTCGGGAATGAAGAGTTAATAGAAACTTATTTGGAAAAAATGCTCACCGGAAAATGGCAGGGCACAATGGCCCTCACCGAACCTCAGGCAGGCAGTTCGCTTTCAGATATCACAACCATTGCGGTTCCAACTTATGCGGGGCATTACCAAATCAAAGGCACCAAAACGTTTATTTCGGCTGGTGATTATGAAGGGATCGAAAATGTCGTGCATCTGACATTGGCCAAAATTGAAGGCGCACCTGCGGGGGCAAAAGGCATATCGCTTTTTGTCGTACCCAAAAGCCGTGTTGGAGCAGACGGAAAATTGCAACCAAACGGTGTAGCAACAGCCGGAATATTTCATAAACTGGGGCAGCGGGGATATGTCACAACGCAATTGGCATTGGGCGATGACGACAATTGCCACGGTTATCTCGTCGGGGAGCCGCACCACGGTTTGGCGTACATGTTTCAAATGATGAACGCCTCACGCATCAGTGTCGGCAGCCACGGAGCCGGGATCGCATCGGCTGCGTATCATGCATCTTTGGAATTTGCCCGCGAACGCACACAAGGACGACGCTGGAATGACCGCGACCTGACTTTGCCGCAAACAGAAATTGTCAATCACCCTGATATCCGGCGCATGCTTTTCATGCAAAAAGCGATTGCAGAGGGTGGATTGAGCCTGGTTTTGCAGTGCACACGCTACGAAGATTTGCACGCCGTGTCTGACGGCGAAGAAAAAGAAAAATATTACCTGCTGCTGGAATTGCTCACTCCGCTGGTGAAAACTTTCCCCGCCGATGCCGGAATCCAGTCCGTTTCCCATGGACTGCAAGTTCTCGGCGGCTCCGGATTTTGTGAGGATTATCCGCTGGAGCAATATTACCGCGATATCCGCATCATGTCAATTTATGAGGGTACAACCGGCATGCAATCTCTGGATTTGCTGGGCAGGAAAGTACAGTTAAACAAAGGTTTGGCATTTAAATTATTTTTGGGTGAGATGCAACAAACGATGGCCGAAGCGGCCGACATGCCTGAGCTGCAAAAATATGCCGGCCAACTAAAATCTGAAGTGGAAAAATTGGTTGGTGTCACCAAACATCTTGGCAAAATTGCCGCGACTGGCGATATCGAATTGTTCCTCGCTGATGCGACGCCATATCAGCAAATGTTCAGCCTGGTTGCCATTGCGTGGCAGTGGTTGAAGCAGGGGATCACTGCCAACAAAGTTTTACAAGCCCAGGAAAAACAGGGCGATGATCTGAAATTCTATCAGAGCAAATTGCACACGCTGAAATTTTTCTATGTTTACGAGTTGCCAAAAACAGAAGCCCTTGCCGCTGCCATTACCAGTGGGGAAAATCTTACAGTTTTAAAGGATGATGACTTGTTGATTTAAGTAGTACAGCCTGTCGCAACCGTTTTTCAATATAAATTTAAGTCAAATAAAGGCCTCAAGTCGAGGCCTTTTTAAATTTGAAAAACAATGAATTTAAAACGGCATGACCGCTACACCGAACGAAAAATAATAGCCGCCGACGCTGCTTCCCTCAAAACCGCTTTTGCCTTCAATTCCCGCAGAGGTAATTTCCATTTCGGTAAATATTTCCACAAAGCGGTTGAATGTGTAGTGGACACCAAAATCGAGGAAAAAACCGCCGGCGTCATTTGTTTTCGGGGCGCGGTTTTCACTATCGAAAAGGCTGAATTCCCCTTTTTCTTCAATTTTGATAATTGCAAATCCAAAGCCGAAATGGTTGGAGAAGCCTTTTTTCCCCGGTCGAAAATAGCGCAAACCAACATTGATAATACGCTGGTTCCAGTCCAAGTTATAGGTAATATCGTCGGGAGTGTAGGTCCCGGTTTTCTGGAATTCCCGGTATTTTATGATGACATTGTAGGGAACTTTCACTAAAAATGAGGCAAATCCACCGTTTGAACTGCCGGAACGCTCGCCATATACTTTTTTAAAATCCTCGTAAGATACGCGAAAATTACCAATGGCTCCACCCAACATCAAGCGCGGCGTTGCTTCGCCTCCATCGAAGAATTGTGCGTGTACCGGGGTGTCGATTCCTAAATTCAGGATGATGAAGCTACAAAATAGTAAAAAAGAATTTTTAATCCGCATTCAAGTTCACCTGTATTTTGTTCAATATTTACTTACTATTTGAAAATATACAATTTACTCTTTGAGAACAAGACTTTCGTATTAAAAATTCGATCAATATTAAATCTGTGCTAAAATAACCTCCGATGGAAACAACATCTGTTGATAATATTCCCGTGATTTAATTATAAATCCGTGCTCGGCCAATTTATCCGATAACCGCACACCGCGACAACCACCCATGAGTCTGGGGGAAAGTTGATAAATCCGATGATATATGCCGCTCCCCGTTTTTTCACCGATGGTCATGTTTATTAAAATGAGCTTACCTCCGGGTTTAAGTACGCGTTTAAATTCAGTCAGCGCCTGATCCATTTGCTCAAATTCCAGCAGGTCAAACATATAATTGTTCATCAAAATATCTACGGATTTGTCTGCCGCTGGCAGTGCGAAGGCGCTGCCCAATTGCAGTTTATAATTGGTGGTTTTTGAACTTGCCATCCGTTTTTCAGCTTTTGCGAGCATGCCCTCTGAAATATCAATTCCTGTCGTAAAACCGTCCGGATTTTGCCTCACCATTTCTGCGAAAGCGACACCGGTGCCCACAGCGACCTCGAGAATGGTCTCGCCATTTTTGAGGTGGGCCAACTCCAGCGCCCGTTTCCTCGCTTTCAATTCCGTGAGATATGCCCAGATATCATAAATCCCGGCAAGGGAATTGTATAATTTTATGATTTCATGTTGTGGTACTTGCGCATGTAGTGTAGCTGTCGTTGATTGCATTTTCTTTCCTTTTTAGTTAATGAGTTAATGTGCGCACATTCGCACAGATGATGACAAAAAAATAGTTATCCGCGGCGTTCTTTGATCATGCGTATCATTTCGAGCATAATTTGAACACGGCTCTCCAACGATTCCAGGTTGACTTTGTAGTAAATGTGCCGCGATTGTTTTGATTTTTCCAGTATTTCAGCATCGGCCATCATCTGCAAATGGCGGGAAACATTGGAGCGGTCGATGGCAAAATGCTCAGCAATAGTTTTGATGTCCGATTGTCCGTGGAAAACAAGAAATGCATACAATTCAACGCGGATGGGTTCACTGAGAATTTTCATCAATTTAGTGTCGCAACATTCGGCAAAAGTGCATTTAATTTCGTTGTAAGTTGGAAGCATGGCCTGAATATATGCAAATATGCGCATATTTGTCAATTAAAATTTTGGACATTTTGTATTTTATGGATTTATGAAAACTTTCCCCGTAATTAAACTTGATATTAATACATTGGTTGAGTATCATTCTTTGCAAATCGTGAGTGATAATTTTAATAAAAAAAACCAATAGGAGAATCAGAAAATGCGAATGAAGTCCATCGGAATTTTGCTCATTTTCGCAGGAATATCATTTTCCTGTGATAGCCACGATCACGGAAAATCTCATGACCAGGCAGGAGAAAATCATGAGAATCACGGAGCTGCAGAATTAAAATTGAACAACGGCAAAAAGTGGCAAATGGATGACCACACGCGCCAGTCAATTCAAAATATTAATCAACTTGTCGCAGAAAATAATGAATTAAAAGCCATCGCAGATTTTCAGAAGCTGGGAAAATCGCTTGATACTGAACTCAATGGCCTGATCAAAGGCTGTACGATGCAGGGAGAAGCTCACGATCAGTTGCATGCTTTTTTAGCAGATTTTATTCCTAAGATAGCGGCTTTAAAAGAAGGGGTTGAGCTCGACCATGCACATAAAACTCATAAAGAAATAACCGAACTTCTCACATTGTACGGAAATACTTTTGAGTAATTTTATGTAATAAATCCTGAAATATGATTTAGTACATAAATTTTTGTTTAAGATCGTTTGTCATTCATACTATAATTTCGTCAAATTTTATTCGGGCACAAAATCCACCGGGCCTGTTAATTCGCTGAAAGGATATCGGTCGGAAAAATATGCGCAAATTCAGTTAACCTGTTAAAATCTGCGCCTGTTTTCGATCGTTATAGTTTTATAGCGGCTTAACTTTTTTCATTGGAATCAACCGAACAGGACCCAAAAGCCCGGAGGGCGTAAGCGGCCATTTCGAGGCATCAAATTTTTGATAATTGTGATCGACGAAATTTATGTCTCGAAAAATTTTCCAATCCACACCCCGGATATCCAGGTCACGTATACGATTGGCCGACAAATTTGTCACTTCAATTTCCAACCGGTTTTTCCCCAGTTTGAGATGACCGCGCAATGGCGCGCGGTACGGAATACTCCACAACGCAGCTACATTTTTACCATTGAGAATTACCCGCGCACTTTCCCGCACCTCACCGAGATCGATAATCCAGTCATCGTTTTTTGTTGCAGGCATATCAAAATCAATCGCATAGCGAGCGGTGCCGGCAAATCGCTGTGCTTTAGTATCACCCAGTTCAGTCCAGGATTTTAGCTCATTCGTTTTGAAGGGAGCCGGAATTTTGGGACCACCCTCGAGAAAATCAACCTGCCAATTTCCTGTAATCTCAATGGAAGTATCTGTGCTTTTTGAAAGTGATGGCCACGGTTTGCCGTCAACTTGTTGATTTGTAAAAGTACGAATGACTCGCGTTTCCCCGGGCAGGAGTTGCAGGTAAATCTCATTAGCGCCGCGCTGGCTGGCGATACCTGTTTCCGCCGATAACGGATTCAGGATAACTGCGTTTTTGAGTTGCACGCCAAGTGTAATCCAGCCGTCCACCGCTTCCGCACTCATATTCGCGATAAAATAATGGTATCCCTCTTCGTGCTTCCGGCGAATGAAATCCAATCCCGCCATTTTCATCGGTTCGATTATCACGTCAGCTGCCGCAAGGTATTTGTGCAAATTTTTGGATTCGACCACGGTTGGTTTTCGCTCGAAATATAGTTTTTTTAGCTCAGCCCGGCATTGTTTGGCTTTAAAATATCCTGGTACATCCGCAAGCAAGCTGTCGAGAAAAATCACAATTTGCCTGGTATCGGCGATGGCCAGTAACTTTTCAATGGTCGCCAAAGGAATATATTTTGTGCTCGGAACAACGATTGCTGGATATGATTTTGCCATGCCAGCGATTAACTGGCGGTCGGAAATGAAATCAAATGCGATACCATTTTTTTTAAAATCGGCTGCTGTTTTTCCACAGGCGGATTCTGTGAGCCATTCGGGATGGTGGACTGTGAGTTGTTGTTGCATGCCATCAACGGCGTGCCACAAATCATAAATTGGCCAGTAAAGAGCAACCTGATTGTCGGGCTTTCCGGACTGAAGAATGGATTGACAACGGGTGATATAATCATTCAAAAATGGGGCGTCGTGCCAGATTGCATTCCGCGGATTGTATTCCAGTGAGGCGTAAAACAGCCACCCCGGCCACGGTGCGTCAGCCGGGCTGTACGCGGTGCCGTGAAAAAAAATATGATTGATACCGTTGAGAAAAAGCTGGTCGATTTCCGGTTTGATCTGTGATAGGGTGCTGTGGAAGTGATTGCGCACCCAGGTGCAGGTTTCCGCCGCGATCAGGTTTTTGCCTGCCACGTGGGCGGCAGAAGAGGCCATACTGTTTATCAGAGGCTGCGGAAAATCGCTGCGAATATTGGTGCTGTCCCGGCGAATACCGGGAATTTTAAAGGGTGTGGCGCCAAAAGTTTCGGTCTCTGGAATGCCGCTGGCCGCATAAAGATCCAGCAGATTGGCCGGCGCCCCGTGCGCCTGATTGCGCGTTGTGCAGCCCCATCTCTCAGCCCATTTCACCCAGGTTTGCATATATTCCAGATGCAAATCAGACAGAGTTTCCCGATAATCACTTTTAATGCGTGCGACGGTTTCCGGATTGCCATCGCCAAAAAGTGCCGGCACATGGCTTAGCAGATCGTAACCGCGGCGCCTTTTAAATTCCTCGGGAAATTCGACACGCCAGTTGCCTTTGAATTCAAAGGAATCGTGGTACATGGCGCGCGGCAGCACGAGATTTTGTTTAGCAAAGGCCTCGTCGAAATGCCTGAGGTAGGTGGCCATAGCGCTGCTTGAGTAAGGATTGATCGCCATTCCTTCGCCGCCCGGGGCTGCGCGTTTGACATTTCTTCCGGAAAATTTTGTCGCCAATGTCCCGTCGTTTAAAAATACAGTGAGATCGCAATTTGATTCGGAAATCATCGGGCCGCCAAACGGCCAGCCGGTTCCCGTTGTCATATCCACCCACATGTCAAGTCGCTGCGCCTCTTTCACGGCGTGCTGCAGCATCTCAACCCACTTTGGCGAAAGATGCTGGATATACCTGTCTTCGTATCCTTTGACTCCATAGATTGGCACTATCGTAGCGCCGCCCATACCTGCTTTGTGCATCGTCTCAAGATTCCAGGTGATGTTCTTTTCGTCCACCGCGCTGCCCATCCACCACCAGTAAGTTCCGGGTCTATTTTCAATTTGTGGCTCCGGCCAATCCAGAGGCCCGATGTCAGATTTTTCATTTTCACTTCCAAATACAGGATTGCACAAGCCAGTAAAAATCAAGAAAATAGCGATGAACAATAAAATTGGTTTCCGCATTGTTTTAATCCAAATCTTTTAAATTTAATCCAGCCATTGTGAAAGTGCCTGTTTCAACTCCTCGTCCGGGATGTTTTCAAAAAAATTAAATTTATCAGTGCTTCCAGTGGCCGCGTAGGCAGAGAATAGTGGGGAGAACTCCTTTTTATGCATGTCACTATTCGCTGGCTCTCCCATCTGGTCTGTGGCATTAATCATCAATAAATTTCTCGGCGCCAGGCACGATGTGAGTTCAGCGAGATCGTAATGGGGCAGGGAGCCGGCAACGCTCGCGTGGATGAATTCCGGTTTGTAATATTGGTTCAGCACCAGCGATTTGTAAGAAATGAGTGGCTCGATCAGGGCAATTTTTTTAATCGATTTTTCGAACACCGCAGCATGTTGCAGAACCGGGCATAGATTCCCGCGGGCAACGGCAAAGATTTGGCTGCCGTCAACTGTTCGTTTTTTTTGCAAAAAATTTACGATACGAACGACATCGCCAGCGCGCACTGCAACGATGCTACGGCCGATTTGCATGCCGGCGAACCAGATATTAAAAGAGGCACGGCCAACCTTAAAATTGTAAGCGTCTCCTTTAAACTTTCCCGGCCCCATTTCACCGAGGCCAATCAAATCAGGCGCCAGCACCGCGAAGCCTTTTTTTACGAACCATTCCATTTCTCTGCCAGGCGCTGCGGCGGCACTTTTTCCTGCCGGATGCAGATAGATTACAACAGCCGGATTCTTTATTTTTTCAGGTTTCATCAGCAAAAAAGGAATGATGTAGTCGCCTTCTCCCGGAATAAAATACTTTTCTACAAAATAACCGGGGCGTTTGTATCGACCGGTAAAAACCGCCTCCGGTTCATTTTTTGGCTCGATGAAACCTGATAATTGCCGTGCCCGCTCCGCAATTATTTCCGTGTTTTGCAATGATTTCTGCTTCGACTTTTTTTGCTCATTAATCGCAGCTATACTCTTTTTTCGATTTAAACTGAAAACGGTCTCGCCGTTCAATGAAGTAGATATTTGGCCAGTCCGGGTAATTTGCAGCTCATCCGGGTGCAATATTTCAATTTCATAGTCCGCAGAATCACCCGGCACATTGAGATGGCGCTGGAAAAAGGCGTACATCGCTTCTCTGTTTTTCTGGGTTGAAGTGTGACGGTCATCGTCTTCCACCATCGAAAAATTGTGTTTTTCCCCGAAGGCTGCGAAAGCCTTTCCGACTTCCGCGGCGGTTTCACGGGCACCTTGAATGCTAAAAAAATCACGGGTCGTGGTGATCATCAGGGTTGGTTTTGGAGCGCGGACTTCCAATAAATCAGCGTGATCGATGCCATGGGCCAAGCCCTGAAAAAAGTTCTGTTCCGCATCCTGTGGACCGATGGATTGCAGCAGACGGCTAAAATTTGTGATGTAACATTCCGGTGCTGCTGCGTAAATCCGGCTGTCAAAAGCAGCGATGTATGCGGATTGAGTGCCGCCTCCGGAACGGCCGGTAATGCCGATTCTGTTGGCATCGACTTCTGCGCGGCTCAAAAGATAATCGACAGCGCGAATACCATCCCAAATCATATAATACGCCGCCGAATGTCCGGAAATAAAGCATTGTGCACCCGGATAAGAATGTTCCAATGTCGGGCCACCAATGCGGGATTCCCCGGTTTCGGGATCATAATATTGGCCGCGTTCACCCTGGCCAAAAGGATCGAAGGCGAGGACGATAAAACCTTTTTTCACCAAATTGAGAATGACGCGCTGGTAGGCCGCTGCGCGAAAGCCATCTTTGGTGTGGCCGCTGCAGTAAATTATTGCTGGCGCTTTTCCGGTTAAATTATCAGGCACAAATAAAGCTGCGGTAACGTAAAAGTTGGGCATGGATTCATAGATCAGTTTTTCGACCCGGAAACCTGGTTTTTTTATAATTCCAACGACCTGCGGGTTTAAAGGGCTGCGCTCCGGAAATTGGCCGATAATTTTTCGCAGTGTTTTGCGAACGTGTTTTTGCCTTTGCAGCCAATCATCTCTGGTTGCCAGGCTGGAGATTTGCTGATTTCGATTTTCCAGAAATTGGTGTGCTTGTGCTGCAAAATGGTGGTAGAGCGCGTTTTCATTATCAGTGTAAGCCATCCATTTATCGGCTACCGATAGATCTTCTTTTTGGGCATGAATTTTATTGTGCGGGAGGGAGGTAAATAAACAAAAGATGAGCGCTGAAAGAACGGTTTTCTTCTGGATTTTGTATCGATATCTACTTCGACTCTGGTTCACCGTACACCTCCTCTGGCAAATCGGTTCTTTCAAATTCGGACATTTATCAATCGCTCATTTTACCGCCGCTTCGAGCAGGCTTAATCTCCCCTTTGTTGCATCGAGCCGCGCTTTGATGCCCAGGGGCAGCGTCGGCTTATTTTTGATATGACCGATGGAAAGGCCGAAACAAACGGGAAAACTGTATTCTCTGAAAACGTCTTCAATGACCTGTTCTGTGCTAAGCGAAGCGTAGAATCCCGGTTGCAAAGATGCAGGTTTAACGGAGGGAAGTTTGTCAAAGAAAACGCCGCGCACACCCTCAAATTTTCCTACCTGTTTTAAATGATTGAGCATGCGATCTAAATCGTAGGGCTCTTCGCCCACTTCCTCGAAAAACAGGATCGCATCGCGCGTGTCCGGTTCGCAGGGAGTGCCGATCAATGTCTGAAAGAGCGTCAAATTGCCGCCGATCAAGCGGCCTTCGGCAATACCTTCGCGCACTGTCCAGACACGATTGGTGGTCTGTAAATTGTCAGAATACGGCGCATCGTCAATTTCGCCAATCGGTTCGGTGCTGCCGAGCGTGCTTAAAAAGTATTTCTTTGTGTAATCGGTAAATGTAGAAATGGCGACCGGACCATGAAATGTGACCAGGCCTGTTTTCACATAAATCCCCAATGCCAGCGCAGTAATATCGCTGTAACCAACCAGAATTTTAGGGTGCTTGCGGATGAGCTCATAATCCAGGTGCGGCAAAAGCTGGGCGCTGCCATAGCCCCCGCGTACCGCAACGATCGCTTTGATCTCGTCATCGCGAAACATATCGTGCAGGTCGGCAATTCTTTCTTCGATGTTTCCGGCGAGATAGCCCCGCCGCTTGCGAATATTTTTACCCACTTTGGTTTTAAAACCCAGCTCGTGCATTTTTTCTTCGGCTTCGATAATTGTTCGGTTGGCTTCGAACAAAACCGATGCCGGTGCAACCAAACCGATGGTATCACCGGGCTGCAGCGCTGGTGGTTTAATTAATTTTTGTGATTTTATTTTTTTTCCCATCGAAAAGGACGGAGCAAGCGTGGCAAACGCGGCGAGAGAACTTTGCTGTAAAAACTGTCTTCGACTGGTAGTCATGGGATCGTTTTTCCTTAAATGCTCGATTTGCTGAAAATTAAGTACATAAATTTACAGGTGTGAGATGTGGGATGCAAATATTTTTTCGTCGGGATTTAAATCAGGTTGACGTTGAAGAAACACCGATGAAAATTTGGGAGTGATAATTATGAGATCGATCGCTCAGGAAATATCCCCTGAGCGATCGTGTTAAACTATTGCCGCACCACCATCTTCTTCACCTGCTGCAGTGGTCCTGCCGCAATCTTCAATAAATACAAGCCTGAAACCACAGATTGCTCCAGATCATCACGACCGTTCCAGCGGAAGGTGTGAAAACCTGCCCCAAGTTGAGCTGAGTTGATTAACGTGGCCACGGTGCGGCCACGGATGTCGTAGATTTTTAGCGTCACACGCTGGGGGGCGGCGAGACCGAAGCGGATTTTTGTACCGGTTGCACCAATTGCCCGTGTCGGAGAAAACGGATTGGGGTATGTGTCAAATAATTGATAACCTGAGGGAATTTCCGTCAATGCGAAACCCAGGTTTTCGTTTGCAATCGAAGATGAAATTTTCCCTGCCCCTGAAACGGTAAATTGCACTTCGTCGCTATCAGTCAAACCACCGCTGTCTTCCACTTTTAATTTGATTATATAGGTTCCCGGGAATGGTGGTACGCCGGAGCCGGATTTTACTCCGGACGCCAATGGTCTTTCAATACCGTCCGGCGCGATGGACGTCCAGGTGAATGCACTTGCCGCGAGATCACCGTCTTCAGGATCGGTGCCGGTACCTGAAAAATTAAGTGATTGACCGACGGGAAAATTGGCTCCATTTGCCGGCGCCGTGATTGTTGCCGTCGGTGGTTGGTTGGCCGGGGCATTGATTGTTATGGAAACGAAAGCCGTGTCCCGCCCGCCGCCATTATCGGTCACTATCAATCTTGCCTGATAATTTCCTTGGCTGTTGTAGGTGTGCTGCGGGTCAGCTACAGCACTGCTGCCGCCGTCGCCAAAAATCCAGTCAAAACTTGTAATTGTGCCATCAGAATCAGATGAATTTGATCCTGTGAACTGGACTTGCAATGGCACGGTTCCCGTGGTCGGATTCGCCGAAGCAACAGCTGTTGGCGGTTGATTTCCTGCCTGATTTACGGTGATCGAAACGTAAGCCGTGTCGCTGGCGCCGCCGTCATCGGTGACGATCAATCGCGCCTGGTAATTTCCAACGCTGTTGTAAGTGTGCAACGGATCGGCCTGTGCGCTGCTGCCGCCATCACCGAATGTCCAATCGAATGTGGAAATACTGCCATCGGAATCACTGGAATTCGACCCGGTGAATTGAACCTGCAATGGCACGGTTCCCGTAGTCGGGTTGGCCGAAGCGATTGCAGTCGGGGGTTGGTTGCCACTGCTGGTCACTGTAATTGTTTTTGAAAATGCACCCGTTGCACCATCGTTGTCAGTAACGGTGAGCTGCACGGTATAAATTCCGGAATTGGTAAAAGTGTGCGACGGACTGGTCGTCGAGCCGCTGCCACCATCACCGAAATTCCAGTTACGGGAATTGATATTGCCGTCGGGATCGGTGGAGAGTGCGCTATTAAAATTTACGGTCAACGGTGCCGTACCGACGGTATCGGAAGCGGTGAAATAAGCCGCAGGATTGGCATTTCCCGCTCCAGCCTGCACATTAAAAACGATTTCCTGCACACCCTCCAAACCACCGCTATCGGTGACGCGCAGACGCAATGTGTAGGCCCCGGGAAGCGGTGTTGTCGTCGTGATAGTCTTCGTCCCCGATCCTGCAGGATAATTCGTCTGACCATTGGGAAGATCGGCTGTCCAGGTGAAATTGGCGGCTGGAATAATTCCATCTTCAAAGTCGGTGGCGTCGCCAGCGATGTTGATTGTGCCGTTCAGTGCCAAAATTGAACCAGCCTGTGGTGAAATTATCGTTGCCATCGGCGCTTGCGGACCGGAAGCATTCACCGTAATATCGACGGTGTCGGATGCTGTGGCGCCCTGATCATCGGTCACGGTTAAAATGGCTGCGTATGTGCCCGCGGTATTGTAAGTGTGTGATGGATCAGCTTCTGTGGAGCTGCCGCCATCGCCGAAATCCCAGGAAAATGTATCGATGGTGCCGTCCGGATCGCTAGAATTGGAGCCGGTGAATTGCACGTTTAATGGGGCTTGTCCGCTGATCGGTGTCGCTTCGGCTATCGCGGTGGGCAACTGGTTGCCGCCCCAATCGCGGTTGTTGACAAAAACAAGTGCCACACTTGCAGGAATTGTGATATTGGCGATTGAGCCCCCGGAGCTGGTATGTTGGGTATCATTTATGTACTCAAACCACGTTCCATTTTCCGGCACCGGAATAGAAAGCGTTTGGTTTTGATTTGATAAATTGGCCGCAATGACAATTTTATCAGCCCCAAATTCCCGGCGATAAACGATCAGATTTTTACCGGGATCTTTTAAATCTGTGCTCAAAAAAGTGGAAGTGAGCGCTGCGTGGTTGTTAAACAACCAGATCATGCGGTCGTAATGGTTTTTGATTTCCGCTCCCACCGGCTGATTGAGATATTCCCAGTGCAGCGGGTTGGCGTCGATTGTGCGTTCGGTGTCTTCACCAAATTCCTGACCGTGGTAAATCATCGGCACCCCGGCGCTGGTGAAAAGTACGGTGGCGCCGAGTTTGGATTTTTTCACCGCATCGCTGTACGTGATCGACGGATTGGTTTGCGCTTCGAAAATGATGCGCTGTTCGTCATGGCTCTCGGTATAATTGATCACATCTGCCGGGTCGGAAAAGCCGTCGCCGTTGTAGTGGATGGCCTGTGCGGTTTTATCCAAATCCGGATAAAAACTGCCTTCAAACTGGCCTTCGCGCAGGTTGGCTTTCATTTGATCATGAAAAGTATCGTGCCATTCGGCGTCGGTTTCGGTTTGCTGCACCAGGGCTGTTTCCTGTGGCAGATGCTCGGCAATGTTGTAGATATCGGGCTTGGTGTTGCGCGCGGCCTGCACGAAAGAAGTCACGCCATTGCCTGCCAAATCCCAGCCGATAAACGCAGTTGCATCGTAGCGAAATCCATCGACGTGGTATTCGTCGATCCAGAATTCGAGCACGTCTGCGGTGTAATCGTGGGTGTCAGTGCTCCAGTGATCCATATCGGGGAAGCCCCAGGGATTGGTCAAATCGTGAAACCACGGGCTGGCGGCGTAGTCGTTGCCATAAAGCTGGTACAGCGGCGCGCTGGCGTCCAAATGATTAAAAACGATATCAATTATGATTGCGATGCCTTTGTTATGTGCAGCGTTTACCAGGTTTTTGAAATCGGTGGGCGTGCCATAAACCGTCTCAACGGCCATGTGAAAAGCCGGGTTGTAACCCCAACTGCGCGCGCCGGGAAATTCATAAGGCGGCATCAGTTCGATGGCGTTTATTCCGAGTTCGGCTAAATAATCGAGTTGGGCCTGCATACCGGCAAACGTTCCTGCAGCGGTGAAATCTTCAACGTGGGTTTCGTAGATAATCCATTTGTTGTGTGAAGGCGCTGTGTAGCTGCCATCTGTCCAGGAATAGGGCGGAGCACCGACGTCGATGACAGTTTTAGCGTTGCTGTAAATGCCGTTTTCGACGCCGTTGACTTTCCATTCCACATCCACTGCGTAGGGATCGGCCAATGATTTTTCGCCTTCGATGACGTATTGGTAGTGCTGTACGCCGTTGCCGGTATTGACGGTTTTCCACCACAGATTTAATGCATCGTCGTAGTGCATCACCTCCGCATCGGGATCCCAGCCATTCCAATCTCCTTTGATGGTGATAAAATTTAAACCCGGGGCAAAGAGCGCGAAGGTAACCGTGCCGTCGCCATTATCGTTGGCGCCGCGTTTTGTGCCTACTGGCGCGGACTGGTGCGAAACAACCGGCTCGAACGTCACTTTGCGCGAAGCCATAGTGTAGCGGCCGTTTGGCGCTAGCGCACGGGATTGCAGCCACACCGTGCCGTAACTATTACCCGTGGGATCCCAGTTAGTCGAGTAGGGCGGTATCGATGAATTTAGCAGGTTTAAATCATCTGCAAAAATATCCACTGAAGTTTCACCACTTGCGGTCACAGTTACTGTAGTTGAGCCTGTGACTTGCGCGCCATCGGCAGGTTCAATAAATGAAAGTGTTGCGTCCCCCGGTCCGGGTGTTAAATCAGGCTCGATTCGGTAGTCGGCGCCGTTGTTATTATCCCAGGTGTCGTCATTCCAATGAATAACAAAATCCAGGCTGCGCACAACTTGGCTGGCCTCGGTGAAAGGGCCGAGTGTGATTGTTGCAATGTTGTTTGCATTCGGTCCGTTGAGTGGCGTCTCCACTGCAACGTCGTTAATCACGACCGTGCCGGCGGGCTGATATGCAGTCAACGGTTGCCGCCAGCCCTTGCCATCGATGCCGTTGATGCCCCAGTGTAGTTTCCCTTCCTGGGTGGCATTATTGATGGTAATTGTAACAAAATCATTGGGATTGGGGTTTAGTGGATTCCAGGAAACTCCGGATCCCATTCCCGGTGAGATGCCAGAATCAGGCAGGCCGTCGTTATTGGGATCGATTTGGATAGCATAAAAATTATCGAGCAATGTTGCATCGAAAACGGTGGCCGGAGGAACGGAATTATTATCCGGGGCTGTATCATGTGCGCTGGTATCATCGCCCCCAACCAGAGCCACGACAAGTCGTACTGTGGCACCGTTGGGCACGATCCCGGCACCCAAACCATAAAGCGCATCCCAGGGGATGGCGATTTCCGAGGCGCCGTTCGGTCCCGCAGTGGCAATTTGTGCCTGTGACGAAATATCAACAGCAGTCGTTGTACTGTTTATTTGATAAAATGCACCCGGCTCATTGTGCCATTTTGCATATTGAAATTCAGCCGTGAATCCGGAAAACTGAATATTGCGTTTCCAGGTATTGAGATTGGAAACATCGGTTGCGCCACTGACCGCCGGCGATGCAGCATCGAGATAAACGATGAATCCATTGTTATCCAGCGTATGCTGCAGCCCGATAAAAAGCGAATCGGAATTCCAGGTTAAATAGACATCATCAAGCTCGTTGCCCTGCCAGGGAGAATCCGTTTCACTGTCATCGAGAATCCATTCATCGCCGGACCAGTCGCCGGAAATAATGCCATCAATCGTGGGGGATGAAAATGTTGTTGGAAAAATTAGGGAAGTAAGAAAAAATAAAAGAAACAGGGTCAAAAATGATTTAAAACAAAAGCCACGCATTGTTTTCTCCCTTATTTGCTGGGCGTCTAAAAATATAAAAAATCATAAACACTTACCCGATGTGCAAAATTAAAGAAATCTACCTAAAATTTCCAAATTTAATCATCTTGCTGACGCCGGCCTCTGGCTCCGAATGCGTTAATCGGGGATCCAGTGCATGTACAATTATGGATTCCCGCTAAATGCTTGCGGGAATGACAGGTCGATGAGACGAAAAAGGTAGTTAAAATCAATTTTGCACAACGAGTTAACACTTAAAAATCAGCAATCAGCAGATGTGGGTTTTCACCTGCGACTTTTACCAGCCCTGGCTTTTGTTGGGACAGCAGGTCCATTGCTGCCGCGTTGATATTTTAACAGTACATGCAACCAGGGTGGAATGAAGTCAAATTTCTGGAAGCGGTTTCAATTAATTTAAAAAAAATAACTCCGCTTGCCAGAACTTTTTAGGACGGCTGTTTTATTCGCATCTGCAGCTCGTATTTTGTACAATGTAAATTGTTAGCGGAAAAAATGTGTAAGGGTTCAGTGGAATTTTAAATCTTCTTGCGATCATACTTTAAACAATTTACTTTATATGCGCATAGTCCAGAGCACGCTCTGAGCTACAAACTTTTTCGCCCATTTAATAAAGTGAATGCATCATTAAGTGCAACTCACAAAATTAAGCTTGAAGCTCCACTATCGTTCGTGAAACACGAATCCTTTAAAATCATGTGCCCCCAATCAGAAAAAAGAAAAACGATGAAAAATTCAATAGTGATCAGCATTATTTACAGCCTTTTATTTTTCAGTTGTATCGGCCCGTTCAAAGGTAATTTCCCGGAAACGCAATTTCCAGCCGAACTCGAAGTTGTAACACGAAAAGCGTGGAAATGGAAAAAAATCAAGGGCGATGTGCCCATCCCGCAGGAAATAAAAAAAATTACAATTCACCACGGGGGTGAGGAATTCAGCCCGGAAAAAGACCCGGTGCAATACTTGCTCAATTTGCAGAATTGGAGCCGCAATGAAAAAAAATGGGTCGATATTCCCTATCATTTCATGATCGATTTGCAGGGTAAAATTTATGAAGCCCGGCCGCTGGCCTATCCGGGTGACACTAATACAAGCTACGACCCTACCGGCCACGCGTTAATTTGTGTGATGGGAAATTACGAAGTGCAAACCTTGAGCGAAGTGCAATTACAAGCTGTCGTTGATCTCACGGCCTATCTGGCGCAAAGCTACAATCTGACTATTCGTGATATTGGTGGGCACAAGGATTATACGGAAACACTGTGCCCGGGCAAGGATTTGTACCGCTATCTCGAAGACGGCACAATCCCATACGAAGTCAATCGGTTGCTGAAAAAACAGGAGTGATGTGAGAAATAATGGCGCTGAAAAAAGAATTTAGGGCTGAAATATTGGGGGCTGAAAAAGGTGGCGCATTCGTAAAAATTCCATTCGACGTCGAAAAAGTATTTGGCAAAAAACGTGTGCCCATAAAAGCCACATTTAATGGTGTTAAATATCGGGGAACACTGGTGCGCATGGGGTCGCCGGAGCATATTCTCATCATTCGTAAAGACATTCGTGCACAAATTGACAAGCAGCCGGGGGATCAAATAGAAGTGACTATTGAGGAAGACACGGCTCCACGAGTTGTTACCATACCTGAGGATTTGCAAAAGTTGCTGACTGAAAATCCTGCCGCAAAAGCCAACTTTGAAAAGCAATCATACACCCACCAAAAAGAATACGTCAACTGGATCGAAGAAGCAAAACGCCAGGAAACCCGCGCACGCCGCCTGGCCAAAGCAATACAAATGCTAAAGGACGGAAAGAAGGGGATTTAGACTGTCATGCATACTGCTTCAGCTTTGATTTTGCCGATTTAATTCTCGATTGATTGTGCCCTTTTATTTTACTTGCGTCCCAAATTATTATCCTCTATAATATCAGCATTCAGTTTCATTTATGTGTGCCTGGACTGGGAATTTCTCTCACAAACTTAGTTTTGTTCACCAACGATCTCCCTGGATATTGAAACAGATTTGAGCATACAGGCAGCAATTTCATGCACTCTTGACAGTTTTTCAACCCGGAATACTGATAATGAGTTCTACTCAAACGTTTTTACGCAGTCTGCTCCACAAAACCATTTCTACGCTCTCCTTCATTGTAATAATTTTTATATCAAACATTTATGCACAAAATAAGCAGGTTAAATTTGAAAGAATAACTATTGACGAAGGGCTTTCTGACAATAGAATTCTCAGTATTACAAAAGACAGATTCGGTTACATGTGGTTTGGCACTGAAAACGGGCTGAACTGCTACGATGGTTACGAAATAAAATTTTGGCGCTGGCAAAAAAACGACAGCACGGCTATTTTGAATAGCAGGATAGCTGATATTTTAGCCGATAGCAGCGGAACACTGTGGGTGAGCAGCGAAACGGGACTCAGCCGCCTTGATTTTGCAAACCGGCAAATCGGACGATTTCAGAATTACTACCACGAATTTCTCGGAAACCTGTTTGAAACCGGCAACCAGACAATTTGGACGCACGATAAAACAAATATTTTAAAATTTGATAAGGAAAGCCAGGTTTTTACACCGGTTGTAAATGGATCCACACAGGCAGATAGCAACTTGCGCTGGCTTTTTATGGATCAGGCGGGTGTTTTTTGGCTGACAACAACAAAGTCGCTGTATCGTTTTGCACCGGATTCAGCTACCGACATTAAAAATTTGCGTTTCGAGCGTTTTCAGCTGCCGGAGAAAATGCGAGCAAAATACAGTTTTTTTGAAGAAATTACCTCTCCGCTTGCCGATCCGAATAAACTTTGGCTGCAAACACATATTACCTGGCCTCCTGCAAGATCATCCTGGTTACAATTTGATAAAGCAAAAAAATATTTTTCCAATCTTAAAGAAAACAGCTTATTATCATCAGATGGACAGCATCAATATATCGCCGCACTTTGGCAGGATTACAACGGAGATTTGTGGATGGGTTCATACAGAAACGGATTGTATTTTTTTCCCGCTGATGGTGGAGAATCCCACAGATATAAAAATTCGATATCCAATAAATACAGCCTGAGTAGCAATAAAATTTCCTGCATCTACCGCGACCGCGATGGTATTCTCTGGATCGGCACCAACGGGGGCGGTGTCAACAAACTTAAACCACCGGAGCTTTCCTTCGAGATGCACCGTAACCTGCCAGCAGACAGTGTATCACATAAATATGACGAAATTTGGAGTTTTTTTGAAGATTCGCATGGCATGCTGTGGATTGGAACAAAAAGCAGTTTAGTGCAGATGTCGGTTGACAACCTTGGAAAAACACGGTTTATTCCCGTACTCGATTTTAACAACCAAAAAGCAGAAATGCATGGCTCGCAAATCCGTGCTATTGCTGAGGAGCGCCCGGGTGTTTTATGGCTTGCACTGACAAACCCCTGGCAGGACAAATTGGACCGCCTGCTGGCGCGTTTTGATGTTGAAAAACGTGAGGTCACTTTTCCTTTGCAGTATCCGCATACCGGCAGTATTTACTGCATGCATATCGATGAATACCGGCAAATCTGGTTGGGAACAAACGGAACGGGTTTGGTTAAAATTGATAGTAACAGGCGCGATATCCGGCAATATTTATTTAATACGCGGGGGGCTACCAAAGGCAATCACTGGGTTACGACAATGCTCGCTGCTACGGAGGAAGGGCAAAATATATTCTGGCTTGGAACATACCATCATGGATTGGTAAAATTCGACCCCGTTGAAGAAACAAGCGTCTATTTTCAAAACGATCCGGATGATCCTGCAAGCATTCCAACCAATGGTATTTTGTCACTGTCAGAAAGCACCGACGGTTCATTGTGGATTGGCACCCGCGGATTTGGACTGGTACGGATGGATGAACAGGAAAATGGTCGTGCTCGTTTCACCCAATTTAGCGTAAAAGACGGCCTGCCTGACAATGTCATTTACGGCATTTTGCAAGATGAGTCCGGGATAATTTGGTTGAGCACCGACCGTGGTCTGTCGCGATTTAATCCTCGATCTATGAAGTTTAAGAACTACAACACAGATGACGGCTTGCAGAGCAATGAATTTAATTTAGGTGCTTTTTTTAAAGATTCGCGCGGCAGCTTGTTTTTCGGTGGTAATCATGGCTTCAACAGTTTTGTTCCAAGCGATTTTACGGATTACAGGCCGCCACAGGTGATGCTGACCAAATTCAGAAAATTTGGCCGTGTAGTCGAATTGGAGAAGCCCCTGCATGAACTTAAGGAAATCAGGCTGAATTCGCGAGAAAACTTTTTTGGATTTGAATTCGTCGCTCTCCATTTTAAAGATCCGAAGCGCAATGAGTATGCTTATAAACTTGAGGGTTTCGATAAAGACTGGGTGCACATCGGCAACAAACGGCAAGCGAATTATACCAACCTTGATCCCGGTGAGTATACTTTTCGGGTAAAAGCGGCAAACCGGGATTGTATCTGGAATGAAAAGGGGGCCTCAATTGAAGTGCGGATTCTGCCATCCTTCTGGCAAACCCCGTTGTTTTTTATATTAACAATAGTATTGTTTACTTCAATATTGTATGGCCTGCATTGGACCCGGCTACGCATAAATGTCCGCCGTGCCGTGTCTTTTGCGGAGGAGAAAGAACGCATCCAGAAAAAGATAATGCAAGATTTTCACGATGAGTTCGGTGGTCGCATTAGTAACATCTCCCGACTCAGCAAAATTGCCAGCAGTGGGCTTGAATCCAATAAACTGGACCGGGCCAAAACATTGCAGAAAATTGCCAAAAACGCAGATCGGCTCTATAAAGAACAGCGGGAGTTGCTTTGGGAGCTGAATCCTGAAAATAACTCACTCAGTGAACTCATCGATCAATTAAAATCCTATAGTGAGGAGCTTTTTGACAGCACGAATATTGCATTTCAGCTGACAGGTAATTTTGATGCGTGGATGGCAGTGCAACTCACCTCAGAATGGCGGCAGCATCTTTTTCGCATTTTTAAGGAGGGCATGCATAATATTTTTAAACATGCCCGGAACTGTGAAAATGTCGTTCTTGATATTCGTTGCAAAGACGCTCATCTCGAAATTAAGCTTGAAGACGATGGACCGGGATTTAATGCGGCGACAGGTTCAAAAGGGAATGGATTGAAAAGTATGGCCTCACGAGCAGCAGAAATTGGCGCTATTTTCGAGATTTTACAAAATGATAATATGGGAACCACAATTTTTGTTCGAGGAAAACTATCCTGAGGGATGATTGATATTTGTGCTTGATAGGTTAACTTGTAACGCTATTTTTTCAGGATAAAATTGTGTAACTCAATGCGGAGGTGGGCGCATGATTGACGTTGTAATTATTGAAGACGATCCAGGCCAACGGGAAAGTCTGCGAATTTTAATTGATGGTAGCAAGGGATTTTCCTGCGTAGGGGCTTATGCCGATTGTGAAACAGCACTGGAACACATCGTAGCCAACCAACCCGATGTGATCTTGCTCGATATCGAATTGCCCGGTATGAACGGCACAGAAGCGATCGAAAAATTTCACGATTTATTACCCGAAGTCGAAATCATTATGCTGACAATTCACAGCGATGATAAAAATGTTTTCGATGCCCTGCGTAACGGAGCATCCGGGTATCTCGATAAAAATTTTGAACCTGCCGACCTACTCAGATTTATTAAAGAAGTTATGCAAGGTGGTGCGCCAATGAGCATGAAAATCGCCCGCATGGTGGCAGAATCTTTCCGCAAATCGCCACCGGAAACCCCGCTGACCGAACGGCAATTCGAAGTGCTGCAAAAACTTTGTGAAGGCAAAAACTACAACCAGATTGCCAAAGAACTTTTCATCGCCAAACCCACTGTGCGTTTTCATATCAAAGGGCTCTATCAGGCGCTGCAGGTTTGCAATAAAGCCCAGGCCATAGCCAAAGCGAAAGACCACAAGCTGGTGTGAGATGAAAATTCCCATCCTTGGAGGGGACGATATGAAAAAAAACGCAGTTTTTTTTCATATCAGGGGTGGGTTCGTCGGGTAGCTTTAATATTCAAAATACGTGCGCATAACCATGAACCCACCCCTGCTTTAAATTCTAAACGAATTTAAAGCTGTCCCCTCCAAGGATGGGAATTTGTGCATTAGATTCCACTAAAAAACCATCCTTTAGGACTATTGACCAATCATTAATCGATGCTTATTTTGCAGCGGGACCACCCTTTCGAAGGCTCCGGAACCTTCGAAAGGGTGGTAGCTCTTCTCGCTTTCTTCAGCCTCACGACATCTCTGATTTTTCTCTCAACCGTTTCACTGAACGAGCCCTGGGGTGAGGCTCGTTTTTGTATTTTTCGATTATTGAAACTTGAAAAAAAACAATAGGAGAAAAGCTATGTCTAAATTCACAAACCGAATTGTAGTACTGATTTGTTATTTTCTGACCTTTTACACAGGTGGGTTGCTGGCGCAAGTACAGGATACCCTGTGGACAGAAAACTGGGAAGGTGACTGGACGCAGGACTGGCATGTTGACGGTGGAACATGGGAGGTTGGAATGCCAACCAGCGGCCCGGATAGCGCGTTCAAAGATGAAAAATGTGCAGCAACTGTACTTGCAGGGAATTATAGTGAGCCGGTAGATTCTCGTTTAATTCGGCATACCACATTTGTCGTACCGGCAGCATCAGAGAATCCTCGATTGCGTTTTTGGCATTGGTATAGCATTAGTTCAGGCGACTACGGTCAAGTACTACTCCGTGTTAAAAATGGTGAATGGGAAGAGGTTTCGCCCAAGTATATAAGGACATCCTGCGATCTTTGGACGAATGCTTATTTGGATATTTCTGCGTATGCAGACTCAACCGTTGAGATTGCATTTTACTTTCATACCAGAGAGGTATGGCCTAATCCTGACGTAAGTTCAGGCTGGTATATCGATGAAATATCCTTGATAGTTGGGCCGGTAAAGGTTGATTTTCCTGAAAATTGGGAAACCGGAATTGGTGATTGGTATGCTGAACCCGGATTATGGCAGGTGGGCGAACCAACAACTGGGCCGTTAGGCGGGTATCAGAGCCTGAATTGTGCTGCGACAGTACTTGATGATAATTATTGCGAACCAAGAGATGCAAGGTTAATCAGCCAGCCGTTCGATGTTCCAGCAGGATCAAGCAACCCTCGTTTGCGATTTTGGCACTGGTATAGCTTATCGTCTGCTGATTATGGTGCCGTTCAAATCAAGGTGGAAGATGGTGAATGGACCACAATTTCAGAATTTTATAAAAGAACGAGTTGTGGTTTTTGGACGCGTGCTTTCATCGATCTTTCCGAATGGGCCGGCCTCACCGTTGAAATTGCTTTTTATTTCCATTCTGAAGAAGTATGGCCAAATCCAGATGTAAGTTCGGGCTGGTATATAGATGAATTGGAAATTGAGACGGGGGCAATGAATTTTTGTGAATTCGAAAATTGGGAGACTGGAATTGGCGATTGGTATGTGGACTTTAGTATGTGGCAGGTCGGAACTCCAACCAGCGGCCCTGGTTCTGGTTATCTTAGTCCAAGTTGCGCAGCTACAGTTTTAGAAGGAAATTATTGTGAACCAAGAGATACGCGATTAATCAGCCCTTGGTTTACAGTTCCGCCGGCAGACAAAAATCCAGCGTTAACATTTTGGCATTGGTTTAGTTTTTCGAGCTCTGATAATGGAAGAGTTCAGCTTAGAACTAAACACAGCGATTGGAAAACTATTTCGGATATCTTTACAAATACAAGCGCTGATGTTTGGACACCCACATATTATCCTCTTTCGGCTTATGCTGATTCCACTGTCCAGATAGCCTTCTATTTTCATTCCCAGGAAGTGTGGCCCAATCCCGATGTCAGTACTGGCTGGTATATTGATGATATAAAAATTATAGGAATGGATTGTGAAGAAATATGGACTATCACGCCGAACACACACAATTTTGGCGATGTTTTAGTAGGCGATACTACTTCAGCAGCGTTTACCATAAAGAACACAGGAACCGATTCAATTCAATTCACATCTGTACATCTTAAGAACACCGACGATACGCCCTATTCTTTGGAGAATGCAGTTTTTTATCTTGCCCCTGATAGCAGCCGTAATATCACAGTAAAATTTACACCTGATGCACGAGACGGTTTTACCAACACTCTTATAATCGAAAGTGATGCCGGCACAAAAGAAGTCCCACTCTCAGGCACAGGCATTGCGCCGGTGTTAGTGGTTGAACCGGATACACTGACTTTTCCAGAGATAATCGTAAATACGGAAGCAGTTGATTCGCTTTTTGTTTCCAATGGTGGTGATGCGGATTTGCATATTTCAGCCGTGGAAATCGGTGGGGAAGATGCAGCATTTTTCACAGCATCTGAAATCGCGGATATCCTTGTTCCAGGTGCGAGAGATACACTCATAGTAACTTTTAAGCCCGATGCACCGCGGGATTATCATGCAAAGCTTGAAATATCCAGCGATGGTGGCGATGTGCCTATCATTTTGTTGGGGCAGGCGATGCCCAACCCCAGCGACAAGCCATATTTAGCCAACATCACTGACATCCCAAACGACCAGGGCAAGCAGGTGCTGGTCGCTTGGACCAGTTCACAATTAGATCAAAAAGACAGCGAGCAACCAATCACCGAATACGGTCTCTGGCGGCGGGTGGATCATTTATCCGGTACCAGCACAGCCAAAAGCAAAGGTCAAATAGCCTCCGAAATGCCGGTTTCACTTTCTAGTTTAACGGCAGGAAGCGATATTCAGTTACCGGCTCGATCGACACAGGGCGAAGATTTATGGACATTCATTGCTTCGTCACCGGCTATGCAGGCAATGCGGTACTCACTTGTTGCCCCAACGTTGTTTGACTCTACCGCTACGGACAGCATCGTTTGGTCGGTCTTCTTTGTTTCTGCACACACAGCAGACCCTGATGTATGGTTTGTTTCTCAAGCAGATAGTGGTTATTCTGTAGATAATCTGGCACCTGCGATACCGTCCGGATTAATTGTCTCTGAAACAGATGCAGGCGTCGAACTTTTTTGGGATGCTAACGAGGATGATGATTTTGATTATTTCTCCATCTATCGTGGCAGTGAGGCAGATTTTGCGATGAATGAGCCCTTCGCGCAGTCGATTGATCCATTTTTTGTGGATTCATCGATCGAGACCGGCGGGAATTATTTTTACAAAGTCACAGCCATGGATTTTTCTGGAAATGAAACGAGCCCTTCTGCAGAGGTCACTCTGGTTGTAACTGCAGTTTCAAATCAAGATAAAATTCCAAAAGAATACACCTTAGCCCAAAACCACCCCAACCCGTTCAACCCGGAGACGTCGATTTCTTTCAGTTTGCCGATAGCGGGGCCGGTGACGATTCGTATTTTCGACTTGTTGGGTAAAGAGATATTGACACTGGTGGATGGACAGCGCAATGCCGGAAGTCATGTTGTTCAGTGGAATGGTCGGAACAGCCGCGGTGTGCTTGTGCCTTCGGGCGTGTATGTGTATCGCATGGTTGCGGGAGATTTCACGGCCTCGCAAAAAATGCTATTGCTGCAATAAGGGGATTATTTTTAAATTTCGGGGATGAGTAATTTTTAATTTGCTGCCCATTTTCCCTCTGATTTTGAGGAAAGCGGGCAGCAATTTTTTTAAGATATCTGGTTACACTCATTCCTGATTTTATAGAGCGAAAGCATCCCGCTGAACGGGACCGCTCGGCGAGGACGCATTCGCTCTATGTTCAAAAGTAAAGCAGACTAAACAGATAAGTTTTAAACTTTCTAACGTTCTAACCTTCACACGTTCAAACGTATTTACTTCCCCTGCATTTTTGCCACAAACTGCGGCATCATTTCACGGGTAATTTTTTTCGCCGCTTCCTGAAAAGCGTTGATTCCGGCTTTGTCAAAGGAGCTCAAATCAAAGCCTTTGGCGCCATTGAGCGAGTTTTTGTACACTTCTTCACCACTGCGCATATCGATGGCAGACAAGTTCAAATCAACATAGGAAACTGAAATGCCGTGGGAACGTCCGCCTTGCCGCGACTGCGCATCAACTTTTATCATCACTTCGGCTTTCGACAAATTATCTGTCAGTGTGAATCCATTTTCCAGCAAGCTGTTTTTGATGGCGGGTTCAATTTGCGGTAATTTTATCTGCCGGCCGAGATTGAGCTCTTTTGCTTCAATAAAAGCCGTTAATCCCGTGACTGAAAGTACGATATTTGCGCTGGGAAAGGGCATATTTGAAATAGTGTTTTTCGTAATTGTGCCGACACTGTCTTGTTGCACAAAGGCGTCCACATCCATTTCAGCCTTCACGATTTGGATTTTGTCCTGTGCTGTCACTTTGGACAAACGACAAAGTGCAACACCCTGCGCATTTGACCTGCCCGTGGAAATTAATTTTCCCGCACCTTTGACAAACGAAAATTTCAATGAGAGATGGCTGACCGGAATCTGTTGGCCAGAATCGTCGTTGTAAACTGTTTTCACGGTATATGGCCGGCGGATGGTTTGCCCCATTTTTACATCGTTGTTTCCGGCAGGGGGAATGAGCTCAATTCGGCTAACCAAATCCTGGATTGCGAGCGTAATTGATTCCTGCAAATATATTTTGTTGCCGTTATATGTCGTCTCTAAAGGTTCAGCAGGGTAGGGCTGAATAGGTTGCAGTGCGCGGCTGAAAAATGTGAGGGCACTGCCGTAATCCCTCGCTGCCAATTTGCTCATGCCCGTGGAATACATGCTGAGCGACAGCCGCATGGCCTTTTCGCGTTTTTCCCGTTGAATCTCTTCCCAAAGGCCTTTGGAGAGGCGATAATAAACCCAATATGTTTTTTTATCATCCCAGGTATCAACCAGTTCATAGCCTTCAATTGCGGTTTTTGTTTGCGCCCGCACAATTGATTTTACCTCGTCTTCAACCATGCCGGCCCGTTCGCTCACCTGGTTGATAAACTCGCCTGAAATCTTCACTTCAATCTCGGAAACCAGATCGTTCAGCGCCTGACTTTTCGCTGCCTGAATATGATCCTGGCTGCCGACTTGTTTTTCAACTGCAGCAATGCCAATATAGAAAAGACGGGTCACCGGTCGCTTTTTCACCCACTTCGGTTTTTTCTCCCCACCTAAAGTTGATTGTGCGCAATTTAACACGACCAGGGAGAGAATGGTGGTTATAAACAGGGTTTTTAACTTCATTATACCCCTCCATTTATCGATTGATTTGTATTATTCATTTAATTGTATAATGAGCGCTATTTTGAGAGAAAATGCAATAGAATTTTATTTTCAACTTTTTAGAACCTTACTTTTTTTTCTTGATTTGCATCAAAGTCAGGGGATTCAACCGCATTTTTGATTGGTATGTCACGATTGAAAAATAGGGAAAAATTTTTATATCTCGAATATTGGAAATCACAAACCACTACGAATTCTGAACTCGGAATTATAAAAACAAAGTCAGCAGGCGATCATGTGCTGCCACACCGGAATAATCATTTTTAGAGTAAAATAGGAACGATTTGAATATTAAACCAGATTGTGTAAAATTTAAGTTTGAAAATTTCGGTAAAAGTCTAAATTAGCACAGCCTATTTTAGTGTTATGCCATGGGCCGGATTCATTTTTTTGCTTAAAAGTCACAATATTCACGGTTCGAAATAGATAGTGCTTGCAATTTTAAATATTACACGTATTTTTAAACTGGTACGCAGCACAAAATTATCAAACACAGAACTCATCGATAGACCAAATCATAAAAATTTGATTTTTATCGTTTTAATATAAAAATAAACGATTCTCAAATATTTGAACATGCTGATTTTTTTGGAGGAAGCTATGCACCGAGTGCTTCAGCGCTTGTCAATGGCATTGGTCGTCAGCCTTTTCTTTTTTACGATAAATTCTAATCTCACTGCTCAGCCGAAGTGGCATCAATCCTATTCAATGGGACTTAAAGCTATGAAAATTCAGGATTGGCGCGGAGCCATCCAGCATTTTTCCTCGGCTTTGAATAAAAAAGGCAAAGATAAAGAAAAAACAAGGGCTTATGGTGCAGTGTTTATTTCCTATTATCCAAACAGGGAAATGGGCATTTGCTATTACCATTTGGGTGACTATACCCGGGCAAGTGAATACTTGCTGCGTTCACAAAATCAATCACGCTCTAATCGGGCGCGAAGATTTCTCCGTAATGTGCAGAATATGAAAGTTTCTTCCTCTCATGTAACGCCGGAGCCAACTTATATCCCACCAGCAAAAGAGGAAGCACCCCCTGAACCTGATAAATCAGATTATACCAGCAAATCCCAGCCAACGGTTACGCCACGCCCGGATGCGGGCGAAGAAATTAATGTTGGTGAACGACTCAGTGTTGCCATCCTGCCGTTTGAAACGAAGGGTGTTGGCAATGAATTTGGCGATATCGACCTTTTGGATAAACTGACGACCGCTTTCGTTAATTTGAACCGCTTCAAAGTTGTGGAAAGAGCCCAACTGGAGCGCATTTTATCGGAACAAAAACTTGGCCTCTCCGGAATAGTCGATGTATCAACGGCTGTTCGAATCGGAGCAGCCGTGGGGGTGGAAACCGTAGTTTGCGGTAGCATTGTGCGCTCGAGAAATTCGGTGAGCATCGACGCGCGGCTCGTCGATACCGAGTCTGCTGAAATTTTATCGGCACAAGATGCATTTGCTACGAAAATTAGTCTTCTGGCTTTAAGTGATATGATACAGGATGTTGCGGGGAAAATTAAACAGGATATTCCAGTCATCAGTGGTGTTGTTGTCAGCCTGCAAAATACACGGCTCACCCTTGATCTGGGCATAAGTCAGGGCGCCCAAAAAGGGATGAAGTGTTACGTTTTTCGCGAAGGGGACTCGATAATTCACCCCAAAACAAAAGAAGTCATCGGTAAAATTTTCAATCAAATTTGTGAGGTCCGGCTGGTTGAAGTATTTGATGGTTATTCTATTGCATCGATTACACAATCGAAAAATGGTGTTCCGCAGGTGCTGGATCGGGTTATTACAAAATAGGTTAATTGTGCATTCATTATGAAGGTATGAGGAGGTAGGAATGAAACTGAGAAACGCTCTCTTTTTGATAATCATCGTATTGTTGTCCGCAACGCAGGTTTTTGCACAAGGAAGAAGTAGCCAGTGGGAAATTTTTGGTGGTGCTGCATTTCCACTCTCCCCCGATTCATTTAAAGATTTTTACAAAGTCGGTGGCAGCTTTCACGGTCAATATGTTATGTTTCCATCTCCAACGGTGGGTATAAGTTTTGGTTTTGCATTCGAAGGATTCACGGTCGATGAAGATGCTTTTTACGAAGAATCTGGTTTGACCCCTGACGATGTTACCATCGAATCGGAAGCGACAATCGTTGAATACGGCATCGGTATTCGACCCTATTTAACATCCGCCGAATCGAATACGCAACTTTTTCTCTTTGGGATGGGAACTTACAATGTGATTAATGAGAAAACTAAATTTGAAGATTTTTTCAGCACTTCAGAGTTTGAATTTGAAGATAAAAAATGGGGTCTGGCTGCCGGTGCCGGATTGGAATTTCCTGCAGGCGACAGGCTTAACATCATTCTGCAAGGCCTTGTTCGCTTCATTTTCACCGAAGAAGAAAATACCTCATTTGTTGGAGTTACCGGTGGTCTTGCTTTTTAATTTTCGATTCATGAATTAATTCCAAAATATTATCCCGGGTTCGTTGCCCGGGATAATCAATTCTTATTTCCCACGCCAGCCATTTCAGGCACTTTATTCGGGGCGTATTATGAAATACTACAGAAATTTGGTTAAAAATTTTGTGTTCCTGTTTTTATGCATTTTAATAGTTATACCATCTGCATTGGCACAGGAAAAGTTTGACGATTGGCTGAAGAAAGAGCAGCAAAAACTGCAGGATTATAAAGATGAACGCGACCGGGAATTTGGCCAATTTCTCCAGCGTGAGTGGCGGGAAATGCAATTGATGCGCGGCATCAAGGTCGACAAAACGCCAAAGCCCGTCACGAAACCGGTGGCTGATCCGGTTCCGGAAAAATTACCTGCCGGAAAGCCCAAACCACCTGTTAAAATAATTAAGGACGTTCCAGCTCCGAATATTGACCCAAAACCAGACCTGCCCGATTTGCCGGCCGAGGTCCGGGCGCTTAAATTTCATTTTTTTCACACACCTGTTGTATTCCCTCACGGCGAAAAATTTCGAGCCGCCTCTTCGGCACGCTACGACAAGCAGGGTATTGCTCAATTCTGGCAGGACATGAGTAAAAGTGATTACGAACCTTATATCGAAAATGCCTTACAATATAAAACCCGGCTTGGACTTAACGATTGGGGCTATTGTGTTTTTCTCAAAAAACTGGCTGCCGGTGTTTTTCCACGCTCGGAATCGCAACAAAATTTGTTTATCTGGTTTGTTCTGATCAAATCCGGCTACGACGCGAGAGTCGGGTACAGCAGCGATATTTATGTTTTACTGCCTACGGTGAACTCCGTGTTTTCGGTTCCTTATTTTACCATTGAGAACAAACGCTATTACGTAATTCCATTCGATGCAATTCCTGCCCGCCCGATGTCTTTGACTACCTATGACGGCACCTACCGTGGCGCCACCAGGGCAATCGACTTGCATCTGGATAAATTGCCGAAGTTGAATTATGTCAACAGCCAAAGAAAACTGCGATTTGAATACGGTAGTCAGGCATATAGCCTTACATTGCATTTTAATAAAAATTTGGTCGATTTTTTACACTTTTACCCCCAAACAGACCTGGACGTTTATTTTAGCGCCCAACCACCGTTGAGCCTGCATCAGGCTCTGTTGAATAATTTACGACCCGTGGTAAAGGATAAATCTGAAAAAGAAGCTGTAAACATTTTGCTGCGATTCGTGCAAACGGCCTTTGATTACAAAACAGATCAGGCTCAATTTACCCGTGAGAAATATTTTTTCCCCATCGAGACGCTGCACTACCCCTTTTCCGATTGCGAAGACCGCTCAATTTTATTTGCCTATCTTGTGCGAAATTTGTTAAAACTGGATGTGGTTGGCCTCGACTATCCGGGACACATCGCAACGGCGGTCAATTTTAGCGATCCGGCAGAAGGCGCTTTTGTCGAGTTTGAGAGGAAAAAATATATAATTTGCGATCCAACTTACGTCAATGCACCCTATGGGCGGACGCTGCCCAAATTGCAAAACGTAAAACCAAAAATATTGAAAATTCGTGCTTGATTAAATGCACAGCTTATAAACTAATAACTTATCTTTGGAGAGAATCATGCGTCGTTTTTATTCACTTTTTTTAATTGTCATCGCTGCAGCATTACTGATTGGATGCGGTGGGCCAAAAGCAATGACAGATGTTGGTGGCGATGTGCCAGAGTGGTTCCTGGAATCAAAATCAGACCCGAATTATCTTTTGGCAACCAACACAGCTGTATCACGGGATATGCAAATGGCCATTGATAAAGCATCAACCGGCGCTCGTGCCGAGATTGGTCGCCAGGCAGAAGTAAGAATTTCCGGCCTGCAAAAACGATTCGACGAAGAAGTCGGTGTGAATGACGATGCAGAATTGCTGCAAATGTTTACACAGGCGAGTAAAACCGTCGTATCAACATCTCTCAGCGGCAGCAGAATTGCGAAAAAAACGGTTAAAAAAGATGGGCAATTCTGGCGGGCTTATATTTTAATCGAGTACCCGATCGGCGCTGCAAACCAGGCATTGATGGAACAACTCAAGAGCAATAAAAGACTGTACACCCGCTTTAGAGCTTCTGAAACTTTTAAAGAACTTGAAGATGAAGTGAAAAATTTCGAGAACTGGAAAAAGGATCAATCCAATTAATGATTGTCCGGGACGTTTGTTGAACCCCGGGGTTGTATTAATTCATGGAAAAGGCATTAAAAATGCTCGATTTTTTTAAAGTGAGAACCCCGGGTTTAATATTTTTAAATCAAAGAAAGAGCGGGTATTTCATCCCGTTTTTTCTGTTTTTTAGTCTGCTGGTTTCCGTTAATTCTGGCTACGGCCAGGTCTATCCAGAATGGTTTTTGAACCCGGAAAAACTTCATGTTTCCCACGCCGTCGCCGGCTATGCCGATCCGGCTTTTTATGCAGATTCGGCTGTGACTCAGGCTTACTTAAATGGCTGTGAGACTTTTGCCAAAGAAACAACCTGCCAGTACAGCGGCGGTCAGTTTTACTGGAGCACGGAAATCGGCGTTTTTTGGATCGGGAACGATGTGCAGGAAGTTTTCGATTCATCCGCAACTGCATTGGCTAAAAATGTTCTCGTTGCAGCGGATACTTTTGTAACGGATAAAATAGTCATGGTTTTGGCAACCAATGAACCGCCGTCCGATGACGCTTCGCTGTTTAAACTCCGAAAAACCCGCAGCAAATCCTCGCCAGATTGGATAAAGGAATTGCCGGAAAATTCTGAGTTTATTTATGCAACCGGGCTGGCGCCTCTCTATTTTCATGAAAAAAGCAGTTGGCTGCAAGCCGAGCAGCGGGCACGGCACAATCTGGCCCGGACTATTTTACTGAATGTCAATTCGGTGCAACAATCGGACGTGGAAGGGCAAGACAAACGTTATGAAGATTTGGGAATCACCAATATCAATTCTCGAGTGGTATCACGGTGGTTTGATCCAAAAGATGAAATTTGTCACGTCCTGGTAAAAATGAAGAAATAATTTTATATTTTTGAGTACGATTAAGTGAATTGTGGAAGGCAACTATGGGTATAAAAGGTAAATTTGGCAAAGCCTGGAAAAGGGTAGCCAGCCTGGAAGATGATGACGCAACCTCAGAACAGGACCAGGTGGCAGGCAACGAGCGCATACCCTATAAGGAGATTTCGAAAAAACTGAAAGCATTGATGAAACAAAACGTTGATGTGGTTGGCCGGAAAATCCTCATCCCAAATTTTTACACGATATTTTTTAATGAGATCGATCGAAAGTTACGGATCGAAGTTGAAGATGTCATCATCAATGAACTCCGGGAAGAAATTTATCATGAAATGCGCAAGATCAATCCCGAGCAGAGCAAACAAGTAATAATTATCGAATTCAAAACAGATGAATCGTTGGATAAGGGTGAATTTAAAATTACGCATCACACCAAAAAAGAGGGCGATCCGGTGCCAGTCCAGTCACCGCCGATTAAGCAACCACCAGCGCCTGCAACGCCTGTCCAGCCGGAAATGGCCGATGATGACGATTTTCGCCCAACGGTAATCGAAGAGGACGAAGATACTGTTTTGCCCGAAGACGAGCAAAAAACCATCGTGCAAATGCCGCAACCGGATACGAAATACACGCTGATAGTTGAAAGTGAAAATCACAAAGAAGAAATTCCGCTGATCAAGGAAACGACAACTATTGGGCGCTCCAGCAAGGATGATATCGTCTTGCAAAGTGCAGATTTCTCCATCTCCCGCTCTCATGCTGTGATTAATCTACGCGACAATGCCGTTTTTCTCCTTCCGACAGGCATTAACGGCACGATGCTGAACGGCGAGGAATTGGAGCTGCAAAAAGAGGTGCAGATATCGCCAGGTGATGAACTTAAAATCATCGATTATGCGTTAATGATAATCCCAAATTAATTGAGAATAACCAACTTCCAGAATTCTGCTGCCGGTCAGGATTAAAATAGTGAACCATTTCGGATTGACCCATGAGTGTTTCGAAAAATATTGATAGCAACGTTAAAAAATCTGTCTATGGAATATTCTGGCGATTTCTCGATCCCCTGGATCAGGAGCGTCTTTTTGGTGAACTAAAAGACGTCATCGACAGAAATTTGGATATTACCGACCCGGATCGCATCATCGCGCCCGACCATTTTGATATTGCGGTGAATAACAATGTTTTTATTAAACATGCGCGGCATATAAAAAAAATAGAACAAAACACAATCGATCGTATTCACAAATATATTGTTGAAAAAGATTATGTTCTAAATACGGCTAAAATAGCCCTGCAAATAACTTCATCTTCCACCGTTTCAGCCAAAAAAATTGATATCCAGAGTACAATCTCCCCTGAGGAGCAGGAACCACAAAACTTAACGCAGTGTTATTTTAAAATCATCCAGGGTGAGGGAACCGGGGCGACATGGCATCTATCACCCGGAGAGACCTATAAAATTGGTCGAATTTCCTCGGCACATATTTGCCTGCCGTATCAAAATATATCCAAACATCAGGCCACGCTCTATTTTATTTCAGAAACCCGGATGACAATTGTCGACGAAGGCAGCGCCAATGGGACATTTATAAATGACGAGACTGAACCGGTGAAAGGCAGCCGGGAATTCCAGCCTGGCGATTTCATTAAATTCTGCAAAAAAGATCCGGTCATCATGACTTTAACGATTGAGTAATTTTCATGCTGCTTGTTTTAATCATCCTGAAATATTTATTATTTTTAGTTATTGGGGCCTATCTGCTTCGCCTTTTTTATGTAACGATTTCAAATTTCAGTGAGGTGTTCGTTTTTTTACACCGCAAGGAAATGGCTGTCGTTTTATGGGTTTTTATTTTCGCTTTTGGCTCACTTCTGCTTTACCAGGCCTATTGGCAGCTTTTTATCGGCAATGCCTACTTTTTTGCCACCAGGAAATTGCACGATCCGCGGCCGTGGATAATCGAAGCGACAACGATTAAAGGCACAATTTACGACCGCAATCATGACGATTCTAAAGTGTTGGCTGGTTATACTGACGCCACCAAAGGCGAGCTCCCGCGGCGGTATTATCCACTCGGTGAAGCCACTTCCCATCTCATTGGTTATTCTGATGTTGAACGTGATAAATCCGGCATGGAAAAGCATTATTTCGACCGCTTGATGGGGCGCACCCGCTCCAGTGCAGCCGAAGAAGATAATTTTATCAACAATAAATATTTTCGAGTTCAGTCCGTAGGCAATGATATTGCGTTAACCATCGATTATGAACTGCAAAAAACCGCTTATGAAGCGTTCGGAGCCAACAAAGGCGCTGTGGTCGCCATCGCGCCTGCGACGGGAGACGTCCTGGTTTTGGTGAGTGCCCCCAGTTTTCACCCTGATTCGGTTTCAGTGGATGCCGCCTGGGCGCGAATCGTCGCTGACGAAGATGGCAAACGGCTTTATAACCGGGCTTTAAAAGGCCGATATCCGCCGGGTTCTACTTTTAAAGTCATTGTTGCTGCGGCAGCCACGGAATTGGGAATCAGCCCTGTGTGGACTCTGGACGGGCGTGGCTACCGTCCCCCGGGTGTGCGGCGGAAACGCGTACACGATCACGAACGGCACAGCTATGCGGAGCGCGGTCAACGCTGGCGCGGTCAAGGCCAAATTGACTTGACACGGGCCTTGGTAAAATCCAGTAACGCCTATTTTGCCCATCTCGGTGTGGTTGTCGGTGATTCGATGTTGCATGCGGTCGCCGGACGGTTTGGCTTTAACCAGGCGGTGCAATGGAATACTTCGCGCCCGGAATTTTTAAAAAGCATAATCACAATGCGTAGTTCATTTCCCGAAACGCCGACGGCCCATGAACTGGCCTGGTCTTCCATTGGCCAGGAAAAAGTTTTAGCGACACCGCTGCAATTGGCAATGATCGCTGCGGCGATTGCCAACGATGGTGTTTTGATGAAACCGCGGCTGGAATTGGATGAACCGCCGGAAGAGTGGAACCGGGTTGTTTCTGCAGAAGCGGCTGCTAAAGTCAGAAAAATGATGCGTGAAGTCGTTTGGGCCCGGGGCGGAACGGCCTGGCGAATGCGTATGCAGGAAGTGGAAGTTGGCGGCAAAACAGGCACGGCGGAAATTAATCAGGTGGTGAAGCAGGACGATGGTACCAGTGCAGTTGAAATCGTCAACAATGCTGTTTTTATTTCATTTGCACCGGTTGAAAATCCCAAAATTGCCATCGCGGTAATCGCTGAAGGCGCCGGATATGGCGGAGCAGCCGCAGCACCGGTGGCCAAGCAGATTTATCTCAAAGCACATGAATTGGGCTATTTTAATGACAGCACCGATGAATCAAAAAAACAATAAAATCAATCCCGCATTCGGCCTGTTGCTGGCGTTGTTTATAACCGTGGTCGGCATGTTTGCGGTGTATGTCGCAGGTAACGCGCGCGGTTACGATCCCAGCGCTACCATACTCATTCGCAATACGTTGATGATGAGTATGTTTTTTGTAGTTTATTTTATTCTCAAATCGAGCTACAAGGGGGATTTTACTATTTTAGTGGTTGTTGCGTTGCTCACGGGCATTGGGTTTGTGGTGCAGTACCGCATCAGCTCCGCCATAAATACAAATTTTCAGGATGCGCTCATCAAACAATATTCGGCGGCTGCGCTGAAAAAGGCAACGACAGACTCGACCGGGGCTCAGATGACGCACGATCAGGATTCCACAGTTACAAGGGCCGACGAACGCAGCCTTGAGTCGATTCAAACAGAAGCAAAACAGCTTTTAAAATTGGATGAGTGGCAATTCAGCGCGATGATGCGCCAGTTCTTCGCCGGGGTTCCCGGCTGGACACGTTTGATCGTTTCCTATTTAATTGCACTTTTCTCCATCATTTTTATCATTAAAAAATGTGAAAAAGAGAAATTCATGCAATTACTATCGCGGCCCTTTTTCTGGGTTGCGATAACGGTTTTGCTGCTGATCATTTTTGTGGGATTGAGCGAAGTAAAAACCCGCGGCCGGTTTGTTTATCAAATGACCCCGTGGGAAGCATTTAAAATAACGATAATCATATTTCTCTCAGGATATTTTGCGCTTTTTAAAGAGGAATTGACCAAAAAGAAGGTTGTTCTCAAAGGGAAAAAACTGCAAAGTTTTCTCGTCACCTGGGGGCCATTTCTGCTAATCTGGCTCATCCCGCAATTTTTGTTTATCGTGCTTAAAGATTTTGGTCAGGTGATAATTTACGGTGGTTTAGTGATTGTGATGATTTTTGTTGTCACCCGGAAATACCGTTTTTTGTTTGGTGGAATCGCGTTCATTGCCATTTCTTCAAAAGCAATTTTATTGCTGGAGGGATTGGTGCCCTCACACGCTTTGAAACGATTTCAAATCTGGGCGGATATCTGGGCTTTGCCCCACGATTCAGCCTGGTGGGATCAGGTTTACCAAATAATGAACTCGTTTTTTGCGCTGCATGCCGGCGGGTTTGCCGGTTCGGGGCTCGGGCTGGGCTATCCGACCAACATTCCGCTCATCGTTTCCGATTTTGTCTATGCAGCGATTGCCGAAGAGATGGGTTTTATCGGGGCCGCGTTAATAGTGTTGCTTTATCTGCTGCTCTTTTTTCTCGGCATTCGCGTTGCTCTGCGCGCAAAGAACGATTTCGAAAAGTTGCTCGCAACCGGTTTTGCCTCGATGATTGCAATTCAGGTTTTTGTCAATATCGGTGGGGTTATCAAACTTATTCCGTTGACCGGGATCACACTGCCTTTTATCAGTCGCGGAGGTTTTTCATTTCTTATTTCTTTTATTATCATAGGATTTCTCATGGGGATTTCTCACAGGAACGGTTTGCGGGAGGAGCAAATTGAGCATTAGCACGCAGACTGCGGCATTTACCGACAAGGGACTCAATCCCAAAACTGCGGTAAATGAGGACAGTTATCTCGTGGCTGAAAACAGGGGCGTATTTGTTGTTGCGGATGGGGTTGGCGGGGCTGATGCCGGCGATGTTGCCAGCAAAACTGCTGTGAAAACCATCGAACAAATAATCAACCGGGAAGCGCCCTCTGAAAATAATATCGCCCTCGCCGTCGAAGCTCTGATTACGGCAGCAAACCGGGAGATTTTTGCAGCCGGCAAGAAAAAAAATACACACATGGCTTCAACAATTGCAATGATCGCGATTGCCGGAAACCAGGCCGCCGTTGGCCACGTGGGCGACAGCCGCGTGTACGTAATTCGGGGTGGCAAAATTACCCAATTGACCAAAGACCACTCCAAGTTGCAAGGCTGGCTCGATAAATTTAAAGGAAAGAAAGTCGATGCTGCCGGATTTAAAGGCAGCCACATAATTACCAAAGCCCTGGGTGTGAAAGAGGCTGTTGATGCTGATATTTTGAATGTCAAATTGAAGGCCGGAGACCTGTTTTTTCTTTGCTCGGACGGGGTCTCCCGTTACTATTCAGAGGCTGATTTGGTAGCGGCATCCAGTCGTTTTCCCAAAGATCTCAATAAAATGCTCAAAGCCATCCGCCAAAAATGCTACAGCGAAGGCGCCATGGATAATTTGACTGCGATTGCTGTGAAAGTTGTTTCTATTTGAATTAAAATTGTTTCGCCATGCTATTCTTTTAAAACACCGCATTTTAATCTTCGATACTCAAAAATAATCTTCCTAAATTTTTGTTTACATTTTTCCATGTAATACCCTATATTGCACATTCTTGAAGTAAGAATGAGATTCGAGATTCAGTCCAGAAGTGTAAAGTCTCAACTGAAATTGGTTTTAACTTATCATGATGCGTCTCCTCAAAATAGGCTACATTTTTATATATATCCTCTTTACTCAGGTTTATACATCTGTGCATCTGCATGCTTACGAGCATCAGGATAAGATTGAAATTGAGCTGAGTGTGCATCCGCCCGAGTTTTCGAAGAATCATCATGGCCATGATGAACATCACGATCATGCGACTGAACACGAACATGAAGACTTGCATTTTGTCGGTGACTGGGAGTATAATTTTCAGTCCCGGACTTTCAGCCCTGTTTTGATTGTAAATTCTATTATATTTCATGAAATCATCGATGATGAACCCCCGGTTCTGACTCGAATGCCACGAGATTTCCCTCTAAAATTACCCGAGTCTTTTCTACCGAGCATCCTTCCTGAACGCGCTCCACCACAACCCTGCTAATATTTTTTCATCATCATCCGCCGTTGCACTATCCCGGCGGAACTGAAATCAGTACATCCAAAAATTTCACTATATTTTAGAGAAGGAGGATACTCGTGTCCATCCTGCGTATATTTATATTTTTATGCGTGGCCGGCAGCCTGGTCGCGCAGGAAAATCAATTAGCGGTGGCCTTCGAAGATTTGCCCCGTTTAATTGAGCAATCCAGCCCACAATTTAAAGCAATAAACGCGCGTTTAGAATTAACAAAATTTGAACGCGATGCCGCCTTGCAATGGTCCAATCCGGAACTGAATTTTGCCCTGGAAAAGGTGAAAGACAGCGGCGTCGAAGAAACCGAGCAGATGCTGTTTATTGGCAAGACAATCGCGATGCCATGGTACTATTGGCAAAACCGGAAAACATGGCAATCTGCAATTGAATCGGCGAAATTTGAGCAGCGACATAAAGTGAATCAATTGCTGGCCGCTGCCCGCAACGAATATGTTCAGCTGAAATTGCTGCAAAATCTAAAGCAGCAGCTTGCAGGATTAAAGGGAATGATGCGTGATTTGTCGGCAGCTATTCAGGCCAGGCACGAAGAAGGTGCCATCTCAAACTTGGAAGCGAAGTTACTTTCGATGAGTCTTTTTGAGCTGGAGGCTGATTTATTGCAAACGGAGCAAAATCACCGGGAGACCGCGAATAGATTGAGATACTTTCTCGGAATGAGCTCAGATAGTAAAATAATGCTGACGGATTCTATCGGGTTCAAAAGTGTCCAGCTCAATGCGCCTGCTCAGCCAATATTCCTGCAAAACCATCCGGGATTGCAGGCAGCAGAGTCCAGACTGGCGAATTTGGGCGAGCGGATAAAACTTGAAAAACGCGGCATCGTGCCAGCGATAGCTCTGCAAGGCGGTTATAAAAAAATAAATCCCGGTTGGCAGGGCTATGTTTTAGGTTTTTCTCTCCCGCTGCCTTTTTTCAACTGGAACAGGCCGCAGATCGAAAAGCTAAAAGTTGAAAGCGCCATTCAATCAACTGAAAACGCGGCCTATAAACGCCAAATACTCGCCAATTTCGACAACCTGATTGCGATTATTCAGACCAATTCAGAACTGTTGCGCAGGAATAATTTCGAACTACAGAGCGATAAAATTGCAGACGATTTGCGAGCTGCTTATGAAGAAGGAGCGCTTTCGCTGCCTGAGTTTTTAAGCGCCATTCAATCGGTTCGTGCCGGCAGTAAAATGTACACGATACAATTGACGGAATATTACCAGGCCATTTTCGAACTGGAAACCATTAGCGGACAGAATTTGGTCACATTTTAATTGAGGAAAATCATGATTAAACGAATCATTATTTTGGCCCTGTCAGGGCTGATTTTTTATGGCTGCCAATCCCACGAACATGAAAATGCGGAGGCAGAAAATGAGGTTCCAGCGATTGCAGTCACGCAGTGGACAGAGTCGATGGAACTATTTATGGAATACGAAACAGCGGTCGTTGCAGCAGAGATTAAGTTCATCATTCACCTGACAACTCTGGCAGATTTCCAGCCTGTTCGAGCCGGCAAGGTGACACTTTTTTTCGAGAAAGCAGATGGCTCTGCGATAAAATTTGATAAAGATGAATTATTGCGGGAGGGCATTTTCACTCCGACGTATACATTTGAAACTTCAGGAAAATATAATTTCAGCCTGAGTTATACCGGACCCAAGGCAAAGGAAGAATTCTTAATTGGTACTTTTGCAGTATATTCATCGGCTGCGGATATTCCGGCTGGCGTTGAAGAACCAGCGACCGATGAAATCTCTTTTCTGAAAGAGCAACAGTGGAAAATGGAATTTGCCACCGAGGAAGCCCGTGTACGCAATGTAAAATCGACCGTGAATGGCATTGGAAAAGTGCGGCCACGCCCCGCGTCATTCGCGCAAATCGTTTCACCTGTGGAAGGAATAATTAGCATTGCAGCAGCCGGTCAACTCGTAAATCCCGGTCAAAAGGTCAAAAAAGGCGAAACACTTGCAGTGCTGGTACCACCACTGGCTGCAGGCAATAGTTGGGCTGAAATATATCTCAAATATGAACAAGCAAAAACGGAGTTCCAGCGTGCAAAACGTCTGCAGGTGCGTAAGGCAATTTCTGCCCGCGAATTTGAGCAGGCAAAACGAAACTTCGATGTGCGCAAAGCGGGATTCTCAAACTATTTTGATTCCAAAAATAGCAGCATGCGTTACGATTCACAAACACAGAATTTTCTTATCACGGCGCCAATAAACGGCATCGTATCTGATGTGACCGTGCTGCCGGGACAAAACATCGATCGCAATCAAAATTTGTTTAGCATTGTTGATCCATCGAAGGTGTGGTTGAGCATCGAGGTATTTGCAGAACAGGCGGCAAAACTGGCTCAGATTTCCGGTGCATCGGTCAGTGTTCCCGGAAGTGAAAAAATGATTCTTTTTGAGCAGAGCCATTTAAAATTGATAAACCGTGGTGAAATTCTCGATCCGGAAAAACAAACCTTAACAATTTTGATGGAAGCTGACAATGCCGGCAGGCAACTGCTGATTGGACAGACTTTTCAGGCACAAATTTATACCACACCAGCGACAAATGTACTAACCGTTCCATCCTCGGCAGTTTATGATGACAACGGCCAAAAAACCGTGTATATCCAGCTTGGTGGCGAATCGTTTGAGAAACGGGCGGTAAAAACCGGGCCGATTTATCAGGGATTTATACCGGTTACTGGCGGTGTTCAAAGCGGGGAGCGTGTCGTTAAAACCGGCGGTTATCAAGTGAAACTTGCTTCGAGTTCAGAAGAGATTGGTCACCCGCACGCGCATTGAGTTGAAAAATTGTAAAAAGGAAAAAATATGCTTGATAAATTAATGCAGATCAGTCTCAAAAACAGACTGATCGTTTTGCTGGCGGCGCTGTCTTTTTTTATTACCGGAGCAATTATAACGTTTCAATTACCGGTAGATGTGTTTCCGGACCTGACCGCCCCCACCGTAACTCTTTTAACGGAAGCCCATGGTTTTGCACCCGAGGAAGTAGAAATGTTAGTCACTTTTCCATTAGAGACAGCCGTAAATGGAGCTTCCGGTGTTCGGCGTGTACGATCGACATCGATTCAAGGATTATCTACAATTTGGGTTGAATTTGAATGGGGAACAGATATTTTCAAGGCCCGACAAATAGTTAACGAAAAAATTCAAGGTTTGCAAAATGCATTGCCTGTTGGCGTCGATCAACCTATTCTTGCTCCGGTTACCTCAATTATGGGCGAGATAATGCTGGTTGGATTGACCAGTGACAGCACTTCAGCGATGGACCTGCGAACGATTGCCGATTTCAACTTGCGCCGCCGAATTCTGGCTGTGCCCGGCGTGGCTCAGGTGCTAGTTTATGGCGGCGAGACAAAACAATATCAGGTGCAGATCGACCCCTGGCAATTGAAAAATTATCACCTGAGCCTTGACCAGATATTGCTGGCAGTAGCGCGGACGAATGTTAATGCAGCTGGCGGTATTTTTGTGCAGTCCGGCAAGGAGTATTTGATCCGTGGACTGGGGCGCATCGAAAATATAAGCCAACTTGAAAATACAGTCGTTACTATGCGTGATGGTGTTCCATTGCTGCTGGGCGAAGTTGCTAAAGTTAAAATTACAGCAGCAACCAAGCTGGGTGAAGCTTCCATTAATAATCACCGCGGCATTATGCTTGTTATCAGCAAACAGCCGGATGCAAACACGATGGAATTGACCGGACGGATTGAATTGGTGCTTGCGGAATCAAAAACAACCTTACCTTCCGATATTACCCTGCACACGGATATTTTCAAACAATCAGATTTTATAAATCTGGCGATTGAAAATGTGGTGGCAGCGTTGCGTGATGGCGCTATTTTGGTCATTATTATTTTAATGCTCTTTTTAGCCAACGCGCGCACGGTAATAATATCAATTACGGCCATACCATTATCACTGATAATGACTATGCTGGTGCTTAAAATGCTCGATTTGACCGTGAATACCATGACCCTTGGCGGGCTGGCCATCGCCATCGGTGTGCTTGTTGATGATGCTATTATCTACGTAGAAAATGTGCACCGGCGTCTGCGGCAAAATGCAATAAAACCCACGGCTGAGCAACGGCCCTTTTTTGACGTGGTGAGCGACGCTTCAGCTGAAATTCGCACGCCGATAGTCATGGCCACTTTTATTATCATCGTCGTTTTCCTGCCTTTGTTTTTTTTAAGTGGCGTTGAAGGGCGGATGTTGCGACCACTCGGATTGGCCTACGTAGTTTCAATCTTTTCTTCGCTGTTGGTTGCTGTAACTGTGACCCCTGCGCTGAGTTCATTTTTGCTGCGCAAAACTGGAATGCGGGAAGAACGCGAACCCTGGATTGTGCGGACCTTAAAAAATGTGTATCGCCCAAGCTTGGATTGGGCATTACAGCGAAGTGGGTTTATTATAGTAATGGCGGTGCTACTGATCTTTGCTGTGCTTGCTACACTGCCCTTTTTAGGCCGTTCATTTTTGCCGGAATTTAATGAAGGTACGTTTAATATCAGCATGGCAACTGTTCCTGGTACCTCACTGGAAGAATCGGATAAAATCGGGCAAATGGTTGAGACTATACTCCTTTCCCACCCAGCCGTAAAATCTACCGCACGCCGGACCGGGCGCACCGAATTAGATGAGCATTCTATGGGATCCCACGCACATGAAATGGAAGTGCAGATTGATTTATCTCAAATTAAAAAAAAGGAGCTTTTAGAAGAACTGCGCACGGATCTTTCCATAGTACCAGGTACAATAATCGCTATCGGCCAGCCCATCAGCCATCGTATTGATCACATGCTATCCGGGACACGGGCGAATATCGCGATAAAAATATTCGGGCCCGATTTGTACAAACTCCGTAGTCTGGCTGACCAGATCGAGACGCAGATGAAAGATATTGAAGGCATTGTTGACCTTTCCAAAGATCAGCAAACTGACGTGCCACAGGTGCGCCTGAAAGTCAATCGCGATAATCTCACCCTGTTTGGTCTCACTGCTGCCGATGTGGATGAAATGATTGATATTGCATTTTTAGGTCTGCCTGTCTCACAAGTTTATGATGGCCAGAATCGGCATGACCTGGTAGTGCGATATGCGCCTCAATTTCGAAGCGATTTGGATGCTGTTCGCAATTCTCTCATCGATACACCAACTGGAGCACAAGTACCGTTAAAAATGGTTACAGATATTCAGGTGGATAAAGGCCCCAATTATATCAGCCGTGAAAATGTGCAGCGCAAGATTGTCGTGCAGGCCAATGTAGCGGATCGCGATCTGCTCAGTGTCGTGGATGATATTAAAAACAAAATTGGAGAAAATGTCGTTTTACCGCAAGGCTATTATGTGGAGTACGGTGGTCAGTTTGAAAGTGCAGCGGAGGCAACCAGAACAATTACCTTGCTCAGTATTCTGTCAATTCTTGCGATTTTTGTGGCTTTATATTTAGAGTTTGGCAATTTCCGCCAATCGTTTTTGGTCATGGTCAACCTGCCACTGGCTCTAATAGGTGGCGTTATTGCCTTGTTTTTTAGTGAAGGAATTATAACCATTGCCTCAATGGTTGGTTTTATAACCCTGTTCGGCATTGCGGTGCGCAATGGAATTATTATGGTTTCCCACTACAACTATTTGATGGAAGTCGAAGATAAATCATTGCGGGAAGCCGTTGTGCAGGGTTCTTCCGAGCGGCTTAATCCAATTATGATGACAGCTTTGACAACCGGTTTGGCCCTGTTGCCGTTGGCCCTGGCTATGGATCAACCCGGCAGCGAAATTCAGGCACCAATGTCGATTGTCATCCTTGGTGGACTCTTGACTGCAACATTGTTAAATATGATTGTTATCCCTGTGCTCTTTGAAAAGTGGGGTGTCAGGATTAAAAATTAATTGCACAAAATTGAGCAAAAGGCCACGACCACTGTGGCTGTGGCCTTTTGAAATAAATTACGGATTTACCGCAATGGTGTCATCTTTTTCACAGCAACAAATTCACCGGCTTTTATTTGATAGATGTACACACCACTGGCGGGGATGTTTCCGGAGTTATCTTTGCCATCCCAGCGAACGCTGTGATAGCCTGCTGGATACGATTTGCTTACGAGTGTCCGGATTTCCTGACCAAGCGGATTGAATATTTTTAGAACAACATGACTTGCTTCAGGAAGTTCGAAACGGATTTCTGTCTCTGGATTAAAAGGATTGGGATAGTTTTGATGCAGTGCAAATTGATTTGGAACCAAATCCGGACTCGTTGTTTTTTCGGCTGCAGTTCGTTTCGGCAAACCGGTTCCCTGCAGATTTTGATCGTAAAACTGGTGCACTAAACTCTGCGTGTTCAGTAGATCAGCCAATATTGGATCCGAGGGATCGGGACGGAATGGATAATCGGGATCGGTTGCCAGAAATGTTGTTCCTTCCGGGACCTGCCCGAATATCAATGCGCCCGCGACCACGACACTTTCGCCATCAGAAAGATCGAAAGTACCGGTTGAAAGCAACATACGAATGTCCCTCGTCAGGTCTGTTTCAAATTGATTGGCGCCAGTGAGGAAATTATACTGTGCGCTGTCCTCACGAGATTCTTGATTTGGTCCACCATTTACAAATGCTGCATAATTAGCAACACCAAGATTACCAGGTGTTTCCAGGAAATGAAAACCCACAATCGAAGGTTTTTCCTTAAAATTACCGACTGAGAAATCATGATCCCACGTAATGGCTATGTCGTTGACAACGCTTGTGCGGTCATCACTTGCGGATGTTAGATTGCCAACATCCGCATCACACCAAAAGCCAAAAGCAGCATCTTCGATAAACTGCCCCGAAATATTGGTGATTTCCCAAATAAAAATCAGCGCATTGTCTATTCCAATATCGTTGAAAGCGAGGCTGCGTTGCCGGATCTCGACTCCAAGTGGGATGGGTTGATCCCCACGCTGCGGACCATAAAGATCATTGTATTGCACCACCAGATTTTCTGCTTGCCCAACGATAATTGGGGTGCCATCGAGCTGGCTAAATTCGGGCGGCCAGATTTTCTTTTCTTTGGGAAGTGTACTGTTAAATACCCGGAAAATTTCACCTGAATCACCGATTTCGCTGGGAACAAATTCACTGCGAAATGGAGCATGGGCAACGATGGGTGTGCCGTTGATCTTGCCCCCGATGGAAGGTCCGGCAGAGTAAATGTACTGGTCACAAGTATTTTTAGGAAAATAGGCATGGGCTGCAATACTATCGTTTTGGGCAATTCGCCCATCAGAGCCAACAAGCAGTCTTACGTTATTTCTGTCATGCACACCGGGATCGTCCAATTTTTTTTCGCAATCAGCTAACATCGGAACACAACGGATGGCATCGGAGCCGAAAAAATACCTGCCATAAATACTCTGCCCTTCTAATATAGGGTAATCATTGTTAGCCTGGATGCCGGTCTCAGCAAGCCGGAAATGAAACAACATATCCAGGTCGCCATCGTCGTCGACATCTTCAAGTTGGCCGTTACCGTGCATATCTTGAGCTTTGTTTGGTCCGAAAGTAACGGAGGGCGGATAAACTTCGGTTGCATTAAAATCATCTGTCGTCAGGATGGCAACGGGAATAATTCCTTTATCATTATCACAATTGATCGAGTTCGGATCGCTGCCGGGTTTTATGTCGATAACAATATTCCTGGCATTACGGGGTTCAAAGGATATTCTGAATATAGTCCCTTTTTCCGGCATGATATTGATGGGCCCATCACCTGCCCCGGGAAAACTCTCGCCCTGATGTTGATTCCAGTTCATCAGGATTAAGCGGGCTAAATGTTCCTGGCCGCCGAAGTTATATGTTCCATTCATGACGTCCTGAACAAACTGATCGTATCCGCTTTGCCCGGGGCTGTCGTCATCCGGAAGAACAAAATATATCCAATCAGAATACGGGTCATCATCTCCATCCGCTGCCTGGTGGTCCAGCTTAAAGTTGAATGTATCATCACCATTGTCATCATAAATCCATGGGATCATCCGTATATCGCGGTTTGTTTCAGTTGGCAGTACGGCAATCCGCCAAATTTCGAAAGGAACATCGACGAGTGTTTGTGTAGTAAACGCCATTTGTGCTTTTGCTCCATTCTCCGTAAAGCGAATTTCATACGTGTTTCCATCCAGAATATCATCTCGCGAACCGTTCCTGGTCCATCGGTTAAGTGCGCTCTCATAGTCTTGTATTGCGGCAGAACCGGCTACTATAAAATACCAGCCACCCGACGCCTGCATACCATTTGGAAGGCCGAGAACCGATCCCGAACCCAACAAGACATCCCGGTACCAATCGGCGGAATAAGCGCCATAATCAGTTGGTGCGGTCGTCATGTCAAATCCGATGACATCATTGATCAAACCGTTGCCATTTGAAATCATTTCAAAAGATAGAATGGACGATGCGGATTGTGAATAAGAATTCGAGGGATTTACCAATAAACATGCAAGCGAAAACATAACGAAAAACGGCAGGGAATACTTCATGACTTCTCCTTATAAATTTTGTTCGTAAACGCTTTTGAAAAATAGAATATGATTTCAATTCGTGCCCATCCGGCGAGTGGGAATAATGGGACAATCCACTGCAATGACCTCCTTTCGATGATGGGGACAGCGAATTGAGCTCGAACAGGCTCTTCAGATTCGTGGACTTTCTCTGATACATCAAAAGATGATAATTGGTACAAATAAATACTTTAGAGAAACGGTCAGGATAGAATAGGTGGCTCTGATCTGGAACCGGCGCAAGTGAAAGTTGGGCGCAGTGAGCGTGTGGCGGAATGGGAAGTGAAAATAGGCCTTGGCCAGCCCGATGCCTGGCCTGCTTTTTTCTCAGACTGAAAACTATAAGAATTAATTTCTGCAATAGCAATAAAATTAGTACAGATAAATCTACGGTCGATTCTACTCAATTGATACCTGCAAGCCTGCAAAAATCCGGATAGTTTTTTGGGTAATTTTCTGTTTAGTTTAGTGGCATTAAAAAAGGAAATACAGGATATTAATTTTGGGGCATAGGAAGGTTATGCAATCGCAGAAAAGACAGCTTATCCCAATAGCCCCTCTGAAAAATTATTTTGCCATTTTTCACGTGAAAAAATCCGCAGCCACGCAGACCAACAGGATCCTTCCATTCCAATATCGCCCAATCGCCATCTTCAAAAATATTTTCGATAATGCACACCATTTTGGCCTGCGCGAATTCGCGTTCGAACATTTCGCGGATAGCGGCTTTTCCAATGACTGGCGAATCAGTCACCTGATGATTAACAGCGTCGTCGGCATAAAATTCCGTAATCATTCGGGCATCGGCGCTGTTAAATACTTCCACCCATTTTTGAACAATTTCTTTTGGCCGCAGCACGGTCTCATCTCCTATTTTCGGATAAATTTCTGATAATTATCTCAGTTTAATTTTTCGTTTCTTTTTTCGGGCAAACTCTTCGTTTAGATCGAGTTTGGTAATTTTTGTGTTGTCTAATTTGAAAACCAATATGAATTCCATGTCCGAAATATTTATAAAAGACGAATAAAGTGTGCCACCGATTTTGCCATTTTCAACTTCCCGGGGTACTTGCACGGCACCGGCAACCGTGTTGCCAACTTCACGCAGAGAAATTTCAGGTGCTGATTTATTTAAATCGCCGATCGCTTTTTCGATTAAATTATAGCGGTAACACGGGTAATTTCCGCGGGTGGTGTCGGAGAGAAGAAAATTGGTCATAATTTGATAATTGCCCGATTGGTAAATTATTTTACGTTCGCCATCGATCCATTCAACAATTGCTGAATTTCCTGAACTGTCGCCGAACATGATGTGGGCATTCGTGAGCGCGACTTTCTTTTCTTCGAAAAAGTCAATTGCCTGTTGAACCGTCGCGCAGTGCGCCAGCAGGTCATCGCCCAAATTGCCTTTCGGTTTATGGAATCCGTCAGGCATGTTTTGTTCGGGGGTTACAGCGCCATCAAAAAAAAGCCCGGCCTCATTGACGCCGCCCTGGGCAAAATCGTCCCAGCCGTACCACAAACGCGCCAGCTTCTTTTTTGATTTCGGCATGATTTGAATTATGGCTTTGGTGTCGTACCAAAAATCTTCGTTGTTGGCGACATAAATTTTGCCGCTCTTTTTATCGACGAAATAGACGACAGAACAGGCCTGAAGTGGCGTGTATCCGGGAAAATAGAAGGTAAAAATGAGGGCAAGAATTATTTTCTTCATAGTCAAATCCAATTGCGAAAAATTCTATTAAGTAGTAAAAATTAGGTTTCGGAACCAAATCGTTTTTGTGCCCTGAGTTTGGCTTTTGCTGCTTCCTCTTCACGATTTTTTGACGGAGAATCTGTTTCCAGCGAATTTAATAATTGTCGGGTGATTTGTGCAATCTCATTTATGGCAGTTTCGAAAGTTGTTTCATTGTGTTTTGATGGCTTTCTAAATCCGCTCACCTTGCGCACATATTGCAATGATGATGCATAAATTTCATCCTTTGTAGCAGGGGGATCAAAATTGAATAACGTTTTGATATTTCGACACATAGAACAACTCTCCTTATAGCCAGGGATTATCATGGATTTTCACCGCATTTCAAAACTGAAGAATCCGGTATTTAAGTTGACTCAGCCAGCATGAAACCCACTTCTGATGTGCTCAAAAACGTTGCGCCTTATTTCGCATATCATCTTTGTGAATCATTCTTCGCAAAAGTCAGGCGCCTTCCTGAGCCAGTCGAAGGAGGTGGGTTGGTGCGCAGTTTGAAAAGTAAACTCACCACAGTGTTAACTTGATATCCGGAACTTAAGAAATTTATCTGTGTTTATTCTGTGCAAGTCGGCGGCCAAAAATTTAATACAAATAAAGTGTGAAATTATCTTTTTGTTTCGAGATATTCCTCGATATGCTTGTGATAAACATCCGCTCTTTCTTCAGAGAAATGATCTAAAAACAATCCCGAAAAACCAAGTAAAATCAGCGCCAATCCGATGGCTCGCCACATCGGAGATGGCCCAAATAAGATAAAAAACAGGATGCCGGCAATAATAATTGCTGACAAAATGTACATGGTGTACGGGTACCATTTTATGAATGTGTCGGTTCGGTTTTTCTCACTGGCAATGAAATTTTGTGCGTCGGTTTTGTACTCTTTCTGAAATTGCACAATCCGTTTTTGATTGCTGAAATTCATTGTCAATCCGGTGCTCAGGCAGAAAAGTGCAACCAGCACCATGGGGATAAACATCGCTTTGCTGAATGGCGTGCTGCCCATTTTGCCGAGAAGAATCGAAATAATGAGCACGAGCAGGCCGAAAAGCGCTAATAGCCGACCCTCAAAAATTTCGCCTTTGCACCAACGAATACTGTGTTCTATAAATTCCATTGGATTTCCTTTGCTGTAAAATTTTCCATGGCGTAAAAACGCAATTGTTTGCCGGGCCACGTCTTCGTTGTAGCGCATCATGCTGTGGCCGCTTTCGATGATAACCATGTCGGTCATACCGTTTACTTTTGTTGACTCCAGGGGTACCAGGCCGTCGTCTTGCCCGGGAATTAAATCCTCATTTTCGATTCCAACAGCGACTCCTGCAATGACGCCAACGGGGTAATAGGGATCAGCAATTGAGCTCGGAAAACTGTTTTCGTCTGTGCCCAGTGCCAAAGTTGTCGGCCCAAGCAGTTGCAACCACCAGGAGTCGCGGTATTTGTCGACTAACGGTGTACCTTTGTTGGGCGTTCCCAAAAGAACGACACGGCCGAGATTTTTAACCTTATTTTTTTCCAGATAAGCACGAATCAGCAGCCCGCCCAACGAGTGGCCGACGAAATGCACGGTCTGAAATTCCTGTGGATTGCCGGCTAAAATTTGTTGACTGACATCCTGCATAATTTCTTCCGGTGATTTATGCAATGAGGAGTAATCGATGCGATTCACCGCAAAACCAGCTTCTTCCAGCCTGGAAGCAAGGAGCCAAACGGCTGTTTTGCTGCGTCCGAGTCCGTGCAAAAGATAGACAAGGGCGCTGTTTTTATTTGAAGATTCAGAGTGATTTGCCTCGATTATTGATTGGCTGAATGCGTTCGAAGCGAAAAGAGCGAGGAAGGCTATTTTGAAAAGCCGCATGTAATAAACCTGATTTTGTAGTTTTCAGAAATACCGTTTGCTATATAAAATAAAATATCAGAAGAAATTTCCAAATGCCGTCCCATTAGTTCCCATTTCTTGAACACCGGCGACTATTATTTTCATCCTTAAATTGAAAATGTCAGTGCGTTGTTGACGTCTTTAACGTGGCGTTTCATCGTGCCGATTCTTAATTGCCGGGCCGACTAAAATGCCGATTGTGCCAACTGCGTTACGGTTCTCCGGTCGTTGGAATACTTGTTGGAGTGAGGATTGAGCAGATTTGGGGTTTAAATTCTTTTAAAGCCGCAAAGCGCTTCGGCAACATTTATCAGATGTTCTGTGGATCTTCGATAGACATTGGCGATATCCATGAAAGTTGTGCTTATCATTGGATCTAATTTGGTATCTGAAAGGCGAGACCAATGTTTGCTTCGAAGTTCACGAATACGTTCCGTTATCTTTTGGCTATGATCATAGGCTTTATCCATAAATCTATCGTGGGATTTTGCGAATTTTCTATGTATAAAATTATTAAATTCTGCGACATCATCATGAATTTGCAGAAGCTCATTCGCTTGTTCTTTAGTAAACTTTATCTTGTATTCCCTTAACCTGAGATACAATTTTAATGCAGCGGTAATCTCATCACTTATGGATTCATATTCGTCGGCCATCCTCAGTTGAACTTGCGCCTCAGATGCTATTTCATTCGGTATGTCTTCTCCCAAAATATCTGTTAAGAAAGTGGTAATTTCTTTTTGCACGTGATCTAAAATATTTTCACGTTCAAAAATTTCCTTTACAACATCATCTGATGAATTGGGTTTTTTAATGACAATTTTCAGGTTGTCAATCATTTCTCTCACTCTGAATTCCATTCGGCTTATTTCAAAGTGCGACTGTTCTATCGCTGCCAAGGGAGGGGTTCCGACGTGAAAATTCAGGTGTGTTAGATAATCCTTCCGGCCTTTCACTTTCTCTTTGCCGATCCTGTTCAACAGATTCGCGAAGAATGTGGTGAAGGGTAGAAAAAGCAGGGCATTTGCTATGTTAAATCCGCTATGCACAGCAGCAATGGCTGCTGTCATATATGGATAACTTCCAGCAGCCGTTTGCGTATTCGGATCAATTCCTATCACTATTTTGGTTATCAAGGGAATGTACACGGGATGAAAAAGCGCCGTAATCCAGAGGACGCCTAATACGTTGAATATCACGTGGAAATAGGCAGCACGTTTCGCATTAATGTCTTCGGCGCCCAAAGAAGCTAAAAAGGCTGTAATGGTGGTTCCAATATTCTCACCCAATACTAAAGCTGCTGCCGTATAAAAGTCGATGACACCTGTGTTGGCCAGGGCAATGGTGATCCCCAATGTTGCCGATGATGATTGCACAATAACCGTCAGCACACAACCCACAAGAGCGGCTTTCAGAACACCAAAATAATCTGCTGCATGAAATGCATGGAACATGGCGGTGAATTCGGGTTGCCCACGGAGTGGCTTGAAGCCGTTTTTCATCAGCTCAAGTCCAAAAAATACCATGCCAATTCCAAGGAGGGCCAATGCTATATAGCGGTATCTTTCCTTCTTCAGAAATAACCAGCCAAAGGCGCTCAGGCCAACGATTGGCAGCCCATATTTTCCAATTTTCAGAGCAAGCATCCAGCCAGTGATCGTCGTGCCGATGTTGGCCCCCATAATTACACCGATTGCACCGCTAAGCGCCATTAATTCACTATTGACAAAGCCAATCACCATGACAGAGGTGACGGAACTCGATTGAACGAGTGTCGTCACAAATAATCCGATGCCAACCGCCAAAAAACGGTTCGATGTGACAGAATTAATCATTTGCCTGATCTTCGGACCCGCAACAACTTGCAGGCCCTGTTGCATATATTTCATCCCCAGTAAAAAAATCCCTAAGCCACCGACAAGATTAAAGAGCATTTTCAAGATTATTTCGAAATTCATAGATGCCAATATCTTTTTTTTATGGATTTATTGGTCGACGCCATAATAATTGTCTGCTTGCCTCATGCTTCGTATTTTAATCAAAATTAAAGATAGATGGACAATAGTAAAATTAATAAAATATAGCTACAATAATCTGTTGCAACAGAGTAAGTGAATAGTAAAAAATTATAACTTCTGGAAGGATAAAAATAGCACTCGAACAACGTAAAGAGTGTGTCAGGTTGGCTTTAATAACTTTATCTGATCTTCACAAGCAACTTAGCTCCGGGATAAATTCGTGAGCCTTTGAGCTGGTTCCAGCGTTTGAGCTGATGCACGGGCGTGCCAAATTTTTTCGATATGTCCCACAACGAATCGCCTTTTTTGGTGCTGTAAATGGCGACTTTCTCTTCTTCTTTTAGAATGGTAATTTCATCCCCTTTACTGAGACGCTCTGCTTCCAGCCAGGAATTCCACAGGCGCATCTCGTCGCTGGTGACCGAATAATAACGGGCAATCGTGTCCAGGGCGATGCCTTCCCGTTCTGCCTGGTAGGTGAGACGCAACTTTATCGGCACTGAATCTTCGGTTTCAACGCCGGCATCAACCAGGTCGACGGCCGTAGTATCGGGCTTTTCAATTTCAACAGTCTGAACTTTCAAAACAGTGCCGACATTGATCCATCGCGTACTGCGCAGGCGGTTGTCGGCTTTGAGTTTATTGATTGTTGTGCCAAATTTTTTAGCGATTTTGTAAAGACTATCGCCTCGTTTTACTTTATAGAATTGGTTTGAAAATCGAATGCGCGGTGGTGGATTTTCTTTGTAGCGTTTGGCGAATGCTTCCTTGTCGTTTTTTGGCAAGATGAGCTCAAAATCACCAGTCGGAATCATTTTTCCTGTCAAAGCAGGATTCAGCTTTTTTAAATCCCGGGATGTCATTCCAGCCCGTTTGGCAATTTCACGAATGGAAACAGAGCCGCTAATTGTCATCCTCCCTGTCTCGTAGGGCACAAATGGTTGCGGAAGCTGAATTCCGTATTTCTCGGGTTGCGATAATAAATGGCAAATGGCATAAAAAGTTGGTACGAAATTATATGTTTCTTTGGGAACGCGCCGGAGCTGCCAAAAGCTTTTACTCTTTTCACGGCGAATAGCCCGCCCGACTTTTGAATATCCGTAATTATAAGACGCGAGCGCATAGTCCCAATCTTTAAAATGATCGTACAAAAAACGCAGGTATTCGATAGCGGCCAGGGTGGATTTTTCCGGGTCTCTTCGTTCATCAAGCCATTGATTACGCTTTAATCCGTATTCGGAGGCCATGGCCGGCATGATTTGCCACAAACCAACGGCGCCGACATGCGATTGTCTGTAAGGTAAATAGCTGCTTTCCTGGATTGGCAGCCAGGCGAGTTCGCGCGGCAGTCCATATTCTTCCAGCGCGGCTTCGATCATTTTAATGTAGCGCCCGGAGCGGCGGTAGCTGTCCAGCAATTCTTTCTTCATCACCGGTCGCAGGAAAAACTTGATCCGGGCTGTGATGCGGTCATTCATCGGCAATTTCATCGGTATCGAGCCTATTGTTGGCTCAATTTTTTGGGCCGGATAAAATGAGCTCACAAGCTGGGTGATTTGATCGCCAAAACGCATGCCAATAAAAGTGACGAGCGCACCGAGTAAAAGACCGAAGCCAAATTTCCACCAGTTATCGAATAAATTCCGGAAAAAGTTTTTCATCTTACCTGAAATTTTAGAATGTTCATGTTGAACACCAATTTAACATATTAAACAAATTTGCCTGGTTCGCGGTTCTTCAAGTTTAAAAATGTGCCTGCATCCCTTTTGGTTACAGGGAGTAAAACTTGTAGTCCAGAGCTTGCTCTGATATTCAGATTTTCAGGCAGAGCAAGCTCTGAGTACAAACGCTTTTAGCCAATAAAAAATAGTTACATTTAGATTGAACTATTTATAAACTGCTAAAAATGTGCCTGGCACTTATTCAAGTCTTTTAAAAATATCAAAAGTTCAATTATTTGCTAACTTTAAAAAAATCAATCAAGTGCCAGGCGCCTCACTTATGTTTTCTAAATTCTAAGTGAATCGCCAAACACGCAGTGACAAATTAAACCTGGAGTTCCACAAACCATTTGCAGCAAAAAAACGGCAACACAATTATGCGAATCCATCCTGAATTATGCAAAGAATATCCAACCAATGTAATATTTGATCCCTTGTTGGGCAGGAAAATACTTGTTTTTCTGCAGTGATTCAATTACAATATATACAATATGTAATACAAAATGCGGCATTTGATTTCTTCTTTTCAGCGTGGGTGAAATTATGAAAAAAATTGGCAAATATGAAATAAAAGATGAACTCGGCAAAGGCGGGATGGGGGTTGTCTACAAAGCATACGATCCGATGATTGACCGGGATGTTGCCATCAAAGTCATCTCGGAAGAAGCTCTCGACTTGACGGATACGCTGGAGCGGTTTTACCGCGAAGCACGTTCAGCCGGCAAATTATCCCACGAAAATATCGGCATCATTCACGATGTGGGGGAGGTCGAAGGCAGGCCTTACATCGTGATGGAATTTCTCGATGGCCAGGATTTGCGCGAAATAATCGACGAGAAAAAGCCGATGACTTTGATGGAAAAACTCACGATCGCCAAGTCTATTTGCCAGGGCTTACGTTACGCCCACGAATCCGGAATAGTACACCGTGATATCAAACCGGAAAATATCCGGATATTACATGACGGCAAGGTTAAAATTATCGATTTCGGCATCGCCAAACCGACCTCGAGCAATTTGACGCAGGAAGGCACACGTGTCGGCACGCCGAGTTACATGTCGCCCGAGCAAATCAAAGGCGAGCCCATCGATAAACGCTCCGATATATTCTCTTTTGGTGTTCTTTTTTATGAATTGCTGACCGGTGAAAAACCGTTTGATGGCGAATACGTGACAATTATGTACAAAATTACTCATGAAGAAGCGCCGGAAATTAAAATTGACGAACATAATTTTCTCGACGAATTGCAGAAAATAATCAACAAAAGCCTGGCTAAAAACATTGATGAGCGCTATTCGGATTGCTCGCTTATTATTAAAGACCTCAATTCGGCAATGAACAAAAGCCATGACGAAAGTGCTTTGCGCGAGCAACTCATCACTGAGGGGAAAGCATTGCTCGAGGCTAATAAATCTGCTGAAGCGCTGGCAAAATTTGATAAGATTCTCTCCTTTCTGCCCGATGATGAGGAAATTATAGCACTGCGGCAGGAGTGCATGGATAATATGGGCACGATGGAAACACCCGCGACACAAAAAAAATTGCGCATCGGCCAGACAATTACCCATTACAAACTTTTGGAAGAACTGGGCGAAGGCGGCATGGGCGTCGTTTTCAAAGCGCAGGATTTAAATCTTGATCGGACGGTTGCCATCAAATTTCTTTCCTCCGATTTGCTCTTCAATCCTGCCGCCATCAAACGCTTGAAACTTGAAGCCCGGTCCGCTTCAAATCTCGATCATCCGAATGTGTGCACCATTTTTGAATTTGATGAGACTGAAGATGGTAAATTGTTCATTTCAATGGCCTATTATGAGGGGGAAATCCTTGCCAAGAAAATCCGGGGCAAAAAGCTGGCTATCAGCGAAGCAAAAGACATTGCACTGCAAATAGCTGCCGGACTCAGCCAGGCCCACAAAAAAGGGATCGTGCACCGCGATATTAAACCGGCGAACATTATTATCACCACCGATAATGTTGTTAAAATTCTCGATTTTGGCATCGCGAAACAGTCCAACATGACTCGCATCACCAAACCGGGCATGACGCTGGGCACGCTCACTTTTATGTCGCCGGAGCAGGTGAGTGGGGCAGAAATCGATCATCGCAGTGATATTTGGGCGCTGGGTGTTCTCACTTATCGCCTTGTAACAGGGAAATATCCCTTCACTGGAAAAGATGATACCGCGACACTGCATTCCATTGTAAAAAAAGAATTTGTCCCCGCAACACAAGTTGATGCTTCAATTCCAGCCGATCTTGATCGGGTTCTCACAAAAAGTATGCACAAAAATGTTGATGAGCGCTATCAGACGATGCAGGAGCTGGCCGATGATTTGAAGAAAATAACAGGCGGCACAGTTCAACCAGCACCGGCAGCGAAGAAGAAAACGCTGCAAAAATCAGATAATAAAAAGCCGGCCAAATGGCTGCCTTTGAGCGCAGCGGCAATCGTGATTTGTGGTCTCGCTTATGCCGGTTATGCTTATTTGCTGCCACATTCTTCCACGTCTGACGAAGGAACGAACGCTGGAATTGCAACAGCAGATTCATTGGAAGAAATTCAAACGGGTGCTGCAAATCAACTGCAATCGACAGGTGAAGATAAATCCGAATCTGGTTCGGTGGAATTAACAAATGAAGTTGAGTTGAAAAATGAAGCCCGGAAAAAGGCGGATGCGGCTTTGGCCGATATGGTCGTGAAAAAAGAAAGCGTGGCAAAAGTCAATCAAAAGAGTGCAACTTACGAACAGGGTGTGGCTCTCGAGCAAACTGCGCGAACAGCGTATGCCAAAGAGGACTTTGCCACGGCAGCCGTGCAATTCGGTGAATCGGAAGCGCTATTTGCCGCAGCAGCGAAAGAAAAGGCGCCACCTGTCACTGTTTCAAAACCGCCTGTGGTTGCGAAAAAACAAACGACCTCGGTTGCCAAACCCACAACGCCGCCGCCAACTGAAACAAAAACACCATCGGTAGCCGCTACACCGGAAAAAGACAGCGCTGGCAATAAAAAACAGAATGACGAACCCAATCCTCTGCGAGATTTAATAGTTAAATATATCAATATTATTGAAGCTGAGAACTTTAGCGATTTGGTGAATATTGATCCCAATCTCGATACCGATTACTGGCAGCAATTTTTTAAGACATCGCAAAATGTCAAAGCTGATGTTGATGTTATCAATGTCAAGCAAAATGAGGAGAATATTTATCTTGGCATTCTGCTCAAATTGGATTCCAAAAATTTACAGGGCGCAGAACAACATTCGGAAACCAAGTACATTTGGGTTCTGGAAAAAGATCAGGATCAATGGTTTATCGTCGATTCAAAAAAAATTAATTAAACTTGGATTAATCAGTAGCACCTGTAAATCTTTTTCCCGGTTTAACAACGCCACGATTACAGGTCGAATACCCAATTAGTAGCGTTTAGAATAAAATTTTGCCAACTCCCTCATTGGCATTACTTTCGGCAGGCGCTCAATTTATTCTTCAATTCAATTGGAATTCAGGCAAATGAATCGCCTGCTCTTGCTGGATACGCGCAGATAAATCGGCACTCATCGAATCGCAACGTTGGCATTGAAAACTATCTGCAGAATCGTATAGTTGGACTATGTGCGAAATACTCCTGGAATCTATTCGCTGTCCCGCCATTAAAACCAAACCACAAAAATCGCGTTCGACTAAAATTGTCATAAATACACACATTCAAAATCACCTGCCATTTTCAAATTATCAATTTTTTTTCACCATTGTTCGGCGCAATCGATAATAATAACTTACAAATTTTTATATTTATTTATATTATTTATAAAAATAAATGATAAATTATTTGAATAATTAGCACTTTAAGTGCATATTGATTGTAGCTATTCATGCGAATCATAAAATGAAATTAAAGAAAGGGATCAGGAATGAAAATAGTGCTACGTAATTTGCTAAAAATAGTAGCCGGGCTGTATTTGTTATTGCCCACCAGTTTAACAGGTGAAATAATTGATGTGCCAACGGAGATTGCCACAATTCAAGCCGCCATAGATTCAGCAGCCGTCGGCGATACCGTTTTGGTAGCTCCCGGAACATACATTGAAAACATTGACTTTCATGGCAAACAATTGGTTTTGGCTTCCCATTTTTTTACTACTTGGGATACTTCTTTCATTGCAAAGACAATCATTGACGGCAATGCGGACAGCTCAACAGTTTCCATTGAAAGCAATGAGCCGGAAGGAACAATTCTCAGCGGATTTTCAATCCGCAATGGACTTGGAACAGGCGACTGGCCACATGTTCGCGGTGGCGGGATTCACATCGGATTGTCAGCCAATCCACTGATCCAATATTGCTATATTTTTGATAATTCGACAACCGGCCGATCCGACCGTGGAGCCGGGATTTTTGCTAACTCCCAAAAGGCAATTATTTCCAACTGCAAAATTTTTAATAACACATCGACCAGCGGACCGGGAATCACCATCGGCAACGGATCCAATGGTACAAAAATCGACAGTTGTGATGTTTATAATAATACCGGCTGGGACGCAATCCTCATTGGATACAGTAACAATATTACAATCAACCGTACAAAAATAGTAGATAATAGCGCGCGGGCATTTCGAAACCACCAGACAAATAATACGAAAATTATTCATTGCACGATTAGTGGCAATGGCGAAAAGGGATTTCAGCATGCCGGTGGAGCTGTTGCAGGTGGTGACACGTTACACATAATTAACAGTATTATTTATGCAAATGCCGACAGTTTTGAGGTAGATAACGATTCTCTGGTTATTGCGACTTATTCCATTATTGAAAATGGCAGCGGTAAAATGTGGTTCCGAGATGGCTGTCTCGACACCGACCCGCACCTTTCAGTGGGTGATTATAGTTTGGCAAACAATTCACCTGCAATTAATGCCGGAGACCCACTCTTTCCCCTGGATCCCGATGGATCGGTTGCTGATTTGGGCGTGCATTTCTACGCACAAAATTCAACAAATGTACAAGCCATTTCGGCCGTAGTGCCCGCTGAAATTGAATTGGCGCAAAATTTTCCGAATCCATTTAATCCTGCAACAACAATTGCATATAAAGTGCTAAATCCGGGAATAGTCCAGCTGACAATTTACAATGCACTTGGGCAGAGGGTACGGGGTTTATTTCGAGAGAACAAAGCTGCAGGAGAATATACCATCGTTTGGAATGGCCGCGATAATTTTGGTCAAATTGTGCCGAGTGGTTCCTATTTTTATCAAATTAAATCTGCGAATTTTCAACAAACAAAAGCCATGATATTACTCAGATAAATAAGTAAATTGGATAGCTTGTACTGCTTTAATTTTTGCCGACTATTAAGTCTTTATAAAAGATGTGCTGGCTCTGTGCTCAGCATATCTTTTATGAAAAATAGTTGTAAATTATCCCCCATATCTCCTTGTTTTACCTTTGAACTTGAGTTGAAGGAAATGTAACCAAAGCAGCGCATGCACAAATTGTCTGCACGATTTTAATTAGAATCAGGCAAACACATTACGAATCAAATTTAAGCCCTTCTTAACATCCACTTGACAATCAGCAGATTTTTACTATTTTGCTGCAAGCCTTGCACGACCGTGGCCCCGCTTGCACACTCCGAAATCGAAATTTAAATCATTCAGATATTTTTGAACTGGAACTGGGCGTTTTATTTCTTCACGAGCATGCGGTAGCCGATATTTTCAGGTTTTGATCTGAATAAATTTTAAATTTTCAATAGCTTGAGAGTTTTCTAATCGACTTTGAAAAAATAACTTGTGGAGTAAAAAGAATGTTACAAAAAGGACTGTTTCTATTTTTGCTGCTTGCTTTTGCGTTTGGCAGCACAGGATGTGACAAAGTGAAAGGGGTGATTAAAAAGGGGAAAAATTCTTTCGTTGAAAAAGAGCAAAGTGAGAAACCCTCTGAGAATAGCTCAAATAAAAAGCAGCCTCCAAAAAAATCTGAACCGGAGGGAGACTCTGAAAATACAGATTTGAACGATGATAGCACCGAAGACAGCGAAACTTATCAGGGTGCCGGTGATTTTAAGAACGAGCCAATAACGTACAGCGTACTTGGCCCGGGGCAATTTGGACTGCTGCTGAAGAAATTTAACAATCAGCTCGATGGCGAGGATTATTCGCGAAAACTACGGCGGGAGCGCATAAATAACTATATTATGATTGATGAGGACAGCAGGAAATATTTAGTGTTGACTGGAAAATTCGTCACACGCTCGCTGGCCGAAAAACAGGCACGATATTTTGAACGCAACGGCTATGATGTTGAGGTTTATTCCGCACGCTAAAAGAATTATAATGGAGAAAGAATATTTTTATGACAACGCGCGTTTTACTGAAAAGATTGCCGGGAAACGATGATGTTCCCCTGCCACAGTATATGAGCGATTCAGCTGCCGGCATGGATTTGCATGCGGCGAATCCAGCACCGATTTCATTAAAACCCGGTGAAAGGCAGCTCGTTCCAACCGGACTTGCCATCGCCCTGCCCATGGGACTTGAAGCTCAGATTCGGCCGCGCAGCGGATTGGCGTTAAAAAATGGCATTTCAATTTTAAATTCTCCCGGCACGGTTGATGCCGATTACCGCGGAGAAATTGGGATCATTCTGGTGAATCTCGGCCAGGAAGTATTTACAATAAACCGTGGCGATCGAATCGCGCAAATGATAATTAATGCCTATGTGCATGCCGATTTTGAATTGGTCTCAGAGTTGCCAGATAGTGAGCGCGGTGCCGGTGGTTTTGGCAGCACCGGGACGGAAAATAAATAGAAAAGAACTCTAATGAAAATATGAGGCTTTTTGTGAATAAAATAATTACATCTGGTTTATTTGTAATAGTCGTTCTTTTGAATATCGCGTGCGCAGAGAAAAAATCAGCGAATGCACCAGAACTTAAACTCAGTGAATACCTTGAAACGTTCCGTGTCTTTACTACAGAGAGTGGTTTGCAATACAGAGTTTTAGTTAAAGGAGATGGTCTAAAACCGGTATTGACTGACACCGTGGTTGTACACTACGTGGGCAAAAAAATCGATGGGACTGAATTTGACAGCTCAATCAGGCGTGGTGAACCAGCCACTTATCCTATTTTTATCTTGATTGATGGCTGGAAGGAAGCTTTGTTATTGATGAACGTAGGGAGCAAATACCGGCTGGTTATCCCTCCAGAATTAGCCTATGGAGAGAAAGGTGCCGGCACAGTCATTGGGCCCAATGAAATTGTTATTTTTGAAGTCGAACTGCTGGAAATTCTTTGAGATTTTAAATGCCCAACCAATATTTAGGTGTTGCGTGGATTTGTGATTCGAAAAAGTCTGCTTGTGCTGAGCTCAAATGAGAACCCGCTATCATAATTTGAAAGGGAAAATATGCAAAAATTATTTTTTTACGAAGAAATTATGCTGTTGGCATTGCGCGACAAGGAAGGCACGATTGCTTCCGGTGCAATGTACACATTTGCCCTCAGTGGCGCAATCGTCGCCGAGCTGCTTTTACAGGAGCGGGTAAAAATCGATGAAACGCGAAGAAATAAACTGCTCGATGTAATTGATGACAAGCCGCTCGGTGATCCATTGTTAGACGAATGTTTGCTCAAAATAAAAAATGCACGACGACGTGCGTCGTTATCGACTTGGGTTTCCCGTTTTTCCGGCATTAAAAAACTAAAACACCGGGTGGCCCAGCACCTGTGCCAGCGCGGCATCCTGCGCATGGATGAAGATCAAATTTTGTTTATTTTTACACGCAAAATTTATCCCGAGTTAAATCCAATTCCCGAAAGAGAAATAAAAGAGCGCATCGAACACGCTATTTTTACGGAAACAAATGATATCGATTCCCGCACGGTTGTGCTCATCTCATTGGCCAAGAGCACCAATTTGCTGCATGCAAATTTTGATAAGAAACAGCTCAAAAAACAGAAAAAGCGCATCAAACAGATTACTGAAGGTGAAATGACGGGCAAAGCTGCTGCGGAGGCAATTGCGGCAATGCAGGCCGCCGTGATGGCGGCGACGATGGTGCCGATTATGGCTGCAGCGACTGTGAGTAATTGAGCATAAAATAAAGGAAAGAAAATGGAAAAAGAATCCAACTGCAAACAGACAAAATTGAATGGCAAGTGGATTGGAGTCGGTTTGGCAATCGGTGCCGGTGTAGGCGTCGCTTTGGATAACATCGCTGTTGGAATTGGGATCGGTGTTGCTATTGGAGCGGCACTTGGACTTGGGCGCAAGAAAAAGCACACGGATGAGTCTACAAAAAATTAGATCGCGCACGGTGTTGGTATTATAAAAATTTAAACCACTAAAAATTCGCTTTCCCTCATCACTTTGCCATTAACGACAATTCTTAATCCGTGTTTACCTGCATAATATTTTCGCGTTGTTATCGGGCGAAAGGAATGATTTTTGACGATTTCCCGTTCTTTAACGGTAAAGTCTCCCTCCGAAATTTTGAAAATCTTTGGCGCTGTTTTGCCGTTGGCTTTCATAAAATCTACAATATATTCCAGCCGCAATCTTCCCAGCATAGCTTCTTTGGTGGAAAGCAGAAATGAAAATGTGATCGTTTCACCCATCCGAATTTTAGGTGTAACTTTGAGTTTATCAACGTGAATATTCGCTGGTTTCTGAAATCCAAATAATAACAAAGCATTGGTATTTCCCTCCCGCAGCAAAGTCCGACAGCCATGCTTTACAATCCAATCGGTTTCCTTGCTTTTGCCAAGCCATTTTCCGGCAATTTTTAAGACTGTTTCCGGATTGTCTTTGGAGATATCGTTGAGATTGTTTGCTACCGATTTGCGCACGTATTCACTGGAATCATTTTTCAATATTTCGAGAATTTTAATCACCGGGGCAGGATCTTTTTTGAACTGTGGCAAAGCCATGGCCCACGGCAATCGTGACCGGCAGCCTTCGCTCGCCAAACGGCGAATATGTTCATTTTTTGAGTTGGCCCATTTCATCATGTGCTGCATCATTTTTGTCGGATATTTAATTATGAAAGGACGAACGGCAAATTCTGAACTCGAATTCTGGGTAAAAAGCTCCAGCGCCTGCACCGATTCTTCGAAATAGTCCAGACCGTAGTGTTCCACAAAATCGGCAAAAACCATGTGGCTTAATCCATTAAACTTCGCTGAAACAGAAGTTAGTATGTGCAGCGCCTGGCGAAAATCCGGGGGAAGAAATTGGTGCAAAGATTCTGTGATATGACGCATCCGTTGTTTCAGCTCCCTGTCCGGCCAATCGTCATCTAAAACATGGCTTACAAATGCTTCCGTTTTGAATGTCTTATCGGTCGATTTTACCGCTGCAGCCAGATCCTGCACGAATTTTTGACTGAAAAGCTCTTTAAATGGTTCTGCCATTTTTACCCTCGAAGTTATCCCATATTTTGTCAAATTTATTTTCGGTAAGAATTCGTTGGTCAGAAATTTACCGTCGTAAAACAAGCTGATGATGCTGAAAGCACCGGGCAATTGTTTTAAATCACTCTGTATTTTTTATTCTCGGATTTCTGGGCATTTGGAACAGGTTTCAGTTTAAATCAAGCAATGCCATACGGCTGGCGAATCACCGTTTTTAATTTTTCCGGTGCGGTCCGGCGTGGATCGCTGAGATAAATTTCATGGTGTTTCCCACGCCGTACCCAGCCTTTTTCAGCAATGTATGCATGCAATTTTAAAATAGTTTCATGCTCATCTGCATAAGGCCCAATGTACAAAACTTGCACACTTTTTCCTTCAGTAAATTTTTCAAATCTGAGTTGCGGCAAGGCGACAGGATTCTTTTTCGCTGTTAATTGTTCTCGTGCTTCGGCGACCATTTCTTTTGTGATGAAATCAGGCTGCATAATCATCATCGTCCATTGCCATTTGTCAATATTTTTGGTATTGAATGCAGCCATATCCTCCATCCACCACAAGCCTTGCAATGGTGGCACGACAAAATCCTGACCGGCAGGGCTTGCTTTGCTCATAAATTTTAAGGTATAGGCCATCCCGTAAAGTGCCTCAACAGCATCCTGAAAATTTTTGGAAGTGTTGGGATTGCCGATGCCATCGAGCATAAGAAAATTCATTTCCGGAACCTCCACTTCACTGAACTGTTTGCTGGAAGGATTGTAGAGATGTTTTAGCGTCTTTTTGAAATCAATTTTTGACATTATTTCCTCCTTTGGAAAAATGGATTAGCCCGGATTTCTGAACAGAACGAATTCCGGGCTCAATATTATTGTTCTATGTACGGCATCGGTGGGACTTTGCCACAAAGACGCGCGTAAACTGAAAGAGCGCCACGATGGTGGGCGGTGTGCTCGATAGTCGCACCAATTATTGCCAAACAGGGAGCCTCGCCCATAATGCTTGTGTCTTTTAGGGGCGCCAGAAGCTCTTCATCAGTTTTGCTTTCGATGACACTGCGATAATTTTTGTAAGCCTTTTCGAAATAAACCCGGGCTTTTTCGATTGAATCATAGGCTGTGATTTTAGCCATAAGTTTTTCATAATCTGTGCTGAAACCATTTTCACCAAAGGCGCCATCAATGAACCATTCAAAAGTTTGAGCAACATGGGCAATTATTTGGGCTGATGTCATCATGCCTTCTTTTGGGGCAAAATTGGATTCTTTTTCTGTTAATGCAGAAGTGCTGCGATTGAAAAATTCGCGGCTGGCTTCGAGTTCCTGTAATTTTCCTTCTTTAATCATGGCGCGTCCTCCAGTCGGGGGTGAGTAAAATTATTGATTTGCGCGAGTAATATAAAATCGACGTGTGACAGCAGTATGTCAGGAGGGAAACGCAGGGATTATTTTTTTTTGAAATTATAGTTGTCGAGTACGTTTTGTGCTTCTTTTTTAATCATGGATTTGAGCGATTCCGGCGAAATTACTTCAGCGGCAGCGCCATACGAAAGCAGCCAGTGTGCCATCCATGGTAAAGATTCAATTAAAAATGTCATCGTGGTGAATTTGGCACCTGTTTTTTCTTCAACGAATCCAAAAAATTCGCGATTACGGATGAAGTGGGTCATCGCGATGGGAAATTTCACTTTCACTTCGATGGCATTTTTGACATCGTTCAGCGTGCGTACGTAATCGGCCAAATTAAAATTCGGGCGGGCGAGGAAATCACTTTCCAGGGTTTTTAGCTCGCGAATGCGGTTGAGTCGAAAATCACGATAATCGTTCCGCAGACGACACCATGCGATGAGATGCCAATTATCACCGTAATAAAGCAGGCCTGCCGGTTCGATATTTCGCTGCGTTTCTTTTTGATTGTAGTAGGCAAAATAGCTGATTTTTACCACTTTCTGACGGGCAATCGCCTCCTGTAATTGTGTGATTTTATTGCTGTTTTCACCAAGGGTTGTCATGGATCGTGGAATAATTTGCGTCGTTGCCTGCAGGGTCGAAAGGTAAATTTGTTTATCGCGCGGCAAAACGGAATAGATTTTCAGGAGCGCCGTCTGCATATTTTTTTTCAGCGCTTCGTCTGTGAGCTGTTCGACGAATTTTCCCCCAATTGTGAGTGCGCTGGCTTCCTCATGGGTAAACATGACCGGGGGCAAGTGGTATTCTTTCACCAGACTGTACCCGATTCCCGGCTCTGCACAAAGCGGGACTCCGGCTTCTTCCAGTGCTCTCAGATCGCGGTAGGCCGTGCGGACACAAATTTCAAAATGGTCGGCAATTTCCTGGGCCCTTAAAACGCGGTGGCTTTGCAAAAGCAGAACGATAGCTAACAAACGGTCTGTTCGATTCATAAACGGAATTCGTTGATTTTGGATTTAAATTAGAGTGTGGGGTAAAATTAGAAAAGAATTGTTTGTCTGTCTTCCGAAACAAGTCATTTAAATTTCAAAATGCGATTGATCTTTCCACCCAATTAACCTGAATTATTCAGAATTTTTTTTAAAACATGCTTAGCGTATTAATAATTATACTGTTAAGTGTAGATTGATGAAAAAATAAAGTTTTTTAAAAAGCACCTAACGCAGAGTCGCTGAGCTCGCAGAGTTTTGTTTTTTTATATCTTTTAATTTTTTCTTTGTGGACTTTGCGACTCTGCGTGAGAATTATTCAGGTTAAATGGAAAAATATGTCTATGGATCGTGTCTTGTTGCCTGGAAATTATTTGATTTACCCGGGCAAGTCAGGCAGTTTTTTAACGATGTACTCATAATCATACGAAGTGATTTCATAGCGATTGCCATAGGGATCACAAAAGTAGATCGAAAAAGATTTTTTATGGTCTGCCACGTCCCACGATTCGACCTGATTGCCGTTGTCATCGTAAATCAATGTCGACTCCAGTTGGTGCAGGAATTCGATGAAATTCGTGCCTGTAACAACGAAGGCGACACGATGGTGGCCTGCGGTTTTTCGCATGCCGCGCGGTTCTCCCTCGAACAGGGCTATTTTTGTTGCACCGCCATCGCTGGACAGCATAAGCGGCCCGCCGTTTTTCGCCCAAAATTCGTATTGGGGGAGAATTTCAAGGCCGAGCACATCGCTATACCAATTTGAGGCTTCGTATCGGTCGGGCACAAAAAGCTCAACATGATCTATAGATCCGACACGGAATTTTTTATCTGACACAGCATTACTCCTCATTGTTGATTTAGATAGTGGTTACCGCGTTGGGTTGTTTTTTAATGATTCAGCTTGGAATTTAAGCCTCTGCAGGAAAAGAATCAATTATAATTTATTGAGGGGGGTGGAGAAATGTATGGCTTTGATTTTAATAATATAATGAACCATTGTGTACGATTCATTCATTGCAACTCTTAGCCATTTTTTTGTCATCACCGAATGATGCCATCGGGGATCCAGAAATTCTACCGTACAGATTCCTGATAAAAACACGTGGGAATGACAGATCAGGTCGGAAATCCTCACCGGATGGCTAATTTGCCATACGGGTAAAAAAAAGCTGCCAAAGTAGAATGAAAAGGAGCAATCTTTGGCAGCTTCCAAACTATAAACACGAGAAGTTTTTAAGTATCAAATTGATCGGTGCGCAACATAACCAGCGTACAGGCATGCAAATATTCAATTCCCTTGGCATCGAGAACTTTCTCAAGCTCGGGAGACTCGGCCCCGGGATTGAGAATCACCCTTCCGGGATTTAGCGCAACGATTTGATCCGCCATTTTTGAGGATAATTGTGGATTGAGATAAATAGTTAAACTGTCAATCGCGCCCTCAAGCTTGGAAATATTTTCGACAACAGGAATATCTTCGATTACTTTTTCACGGGGATTGACCGGAATAACTTCGTGTCCATATTCGCGCAGCAGTCGAACTGCCTGGTTTGAATATCTATCCCGTTTTGTACTCGCTCCGAGTACGGCAACACGTTGTGACATTTTAATTCCCTTCTTTTTTACCAGCCTTGAATGGCTGTTTACTGAATATAAATTTGATGCAGTGTTACATCGATTTGGTCAAAATAATTTTTCACCCGGGAATATGATTTGAAAGGATTCTATTTTTTTGCCGCAGTCGATAAAACAAGATTTACCGGAAGAATATTCACCTCCATAATTATTCCCTGGACATGTTATGTATCCAGTCATTTAAATTACCACATTTACTTTGCGGCTCCAAATCAATTGTGAGCCCGATTGTAGTTTTCCTAACCCTTTATTTTGAATTTTAATGGCACCCGATTCGTTCATCTGCAAATGGCCCATTTCGTTGGTAAGTTATTCTATACTGAATTAAAAAAAACAGCCATTTCTATTTTTTTCGAAAACTGAGGTGGCAGAATTTAATAAAAATATACTTTAAAATATCGTAAACAGGGTTTAGGATAGTTTATGAATACTCATTTCATCAGGGTCGATGATAAGCAATATGGGCCATTTTCCCGGCATGAATTGCGCGGATTAGCGAAAAAAGGGAAATTTAACACAGCCGATTATGTCTGGCATCACGATAATTCAGAATGGGTGCATGCGGAACAGCTTAAGGAATTACGCTCGATTTTTTCCGAAGAAATTCCCCACGAATTAGTTGAAAATAAAGTAATCGCCATCGGTGGGGGTAAGGGTGGCGTTGGAAAATCGGTATTTTCCAGTGCTCTCGGCATTTCTCTCGCCAGTCTTGAACGCGAGGTTGTGCTCGTCGATGCGGACCTTGGCGGTGCCAACCTGCACACAATGATGGGCATTCTCGAACCGGAATATACTTTTTTTGATTTTTATACCCTGAATCGTGATAGTTTGAACGATATCGCGTTGGAAACGCCAATCGAAAAACTGCGATTGATTAGTGGCGCCTGCGGGACATTGGGGCTTGCCAATCCGAAATACTCACAAAAATTACGCTTCATTCGCGAACTCAAAAGCGTGGAAGCAGAGTATATTTTACTCGATCTCGGCGCAGGTTCATCCTATAATGTCATCGATTTCTTTCTCGCCGCAGACGAAGGAATCGTGGTTACAAATCCGGACCCAACTTCGGTACAGGAATGTTATAATTTTATCAAAATATGCCTGATGCGTAAGTTGAAACGCGCATTTCACGGCAATAAACAAGTGATTGAACTTCTGGAAAAAGATGATGTCACTCGCCCCGGGCGCATGAAAATGTCTATCCCGACTGTTTTGGAAGAAGTGCGGCAATTCGATGAACGCGCCGCAGATTTTTTTCAGCAAGTGCTCGAATCTTTCCGGCCAAAGTTGGTTGTGAATATGCTCATCAATCAGGAAGATGTGCGAGAGGGGGTGGCGATTCAGGCTGCTGCCGCCGATTTGCTCGGCATCGATGTTGACTACCTCGGCTACATAAGTTATGATGAAAATGTGCGTGATTCCGTGCGCGAACTGAAACCGTTTTTACTGCGTGATCCAAAATCAAAAGCCTCGGGCGATATGGCGAGACTTGTTCACGGCAAATTGCTTGGCAAATCCGTATTTACGAGTCTGTGGCAAAAACGGAAGATGCAAAAAATATTAGAAGAAGAGAAAAAAGTTTATCCGGATTTACAATTGGCTGAAAAAGCACCTATTTGCTCGCTGAAGTGTTTTTACTGGAACGATTGCGAATATCAAAATGGCGGTCACCCCTGTACCATCCGTCACCTGGAACCGATTTTTAAAACTTGATGCTTCAGCAGATAAAGCCTCGGCGTGGCGACGCCGGGGCTTTCTTACTTGTTAATCTCTCCCAACCCCCTTATATTAAAAAAGAATCACAGATCAATTTTCCGAATTAAAAATTCATGCTCCTGGATACAATTTTACACGGCTGAATGATTTTTTAGTTTATGGGAAATTGGTTTCTTATTTGCAGTTCATTTTTCCTCAAAAAAATCTACGTGTGGGAGCAAATTAATGAAAAGATTTCTCATTAGCTGGGCAGTGATGACCGTTGCCATTCTCGTCGTTGCGTATTTGGTCGATGGAATTCGATACGATTCTTTGGAATCGCTTGTTAAAGCCAGCCTTGTTCTTGGAATTTTAAATCTCCTCGTCCGTCCCGTTCTCATTTTATTAACTCTACCGCTGACAATTCTTACATTCGGCCTGTTTTTATTCATTTTAAATGGTGTACTTTTTTACTTTGTCGGAAACCTGGTAGAGGGGATTCAGATAGCTTCCCTGGAAACGGCAGTAATGGGCGCTGTTCTGGTGTCGATTGTTACCTGGATTCTCAACAAGATGATTGGGCGAAAAGAGTAGTCAATACTGTTCTGTTAAATTGAAAATACAAGGTATCCCGATGATTAAAAAAATATTTATGATAGTCGTTTCAATTCTCGTTCTCTGCCTGCTGTTTATCGTTTTCAATGGCTGGAGAAATACACGAGACCGCCATGCCGGTTATAATCTGGATATTAGAATAGATGCCCCAAAAGATAAAGTTCGGTTGCTTGCAGGATTCGCCGCTGAATCAATCACCCTGGAAGTGCCGGACCGATGGGAAGATTTGAATAACAATGCGAAATATGAACCTGAGGAGGGGGATATATATACCGACGGCAATAATAATGGAAAATTTGATGCACGTTGGATAGCAGGATTTAGTAACAAACGCGCTGCCAATGGAATTCTCGATCCGCAATGGGCGCGCACGGTCATATTGGATGATGGTGTTACACGAATTGCCATCGTTATCCTCGATCTCATTGGATTTATGAACGATGATGTGATCGATGTGCGCAAGGCAATTCCCGAAAGCTGTGGGATAGATTATGCAGTTATCGCCAGCACCCATACACATGAGGCTGTCGATATGCTTGGATTGTGGGGCGACAGTTATTTTTCTTCGGGAGTGGACCCTGAGTACGCAAAATTTGTGAAGTCTCAGGCTGTCAAATCAATCGAGTCAGCGTGCGCAAAAATGCGCCCGGCAAATCTGCGCCTGGCGCAAAATTTAGTGGCCGGGCTACCAATGCTGGAAGATACACGAATGCCACATGTTTTTGATCCCGGTCTGCGAATAATTCAGGCCATTGATGCCGAATCGGACACAACGCTCGGCGCGGTAATCGCCTGGGCCAATCACCCGGAGACGCTGTGGTCAAAAAATCTGTTGTTGAGTTCGGATTTTCCACACCATGTCCGTGAGAGTTTTGAGAAGGGCATTTTTGACGGTGAAAATAAAATGATTGCAGGAATTGGAGGCATTGCAGTTTATCTCAACGGCGCAATTGGCGGCTTGATGACAACCCGGCCGAAAATACCCGTTCCCGACCTGTTTCAGGACACAGTTTATACGGCCGCATCCGTGGATAAAATTCGCGCACAAGGCCAGCGCCTCGCCAGGTTGGGATTGGAGGCGCTGTCAAATTCGGGCCATGTTATTAACGAAACACGGGGAATCGACCTCCGCGTGAAATCTGTTGAAATACCTATGGAAAATTCACTGTACCGTCTTGGCGCGGTGCTCGGTGTAATTCAGCGTTCCATGCCAGCCTGGATGCAGGTGCGTTCGGAAGTGGCTGCCTTTTCATTTGGGCCAGTGTCATTTTCCTGTATCCCTGGTGAGATTTATCCGGAGATTGTTAACGGTGGGATCGAAGCACCGGCCGGCCAGGATTTCGCCATATCGACGGGTGATGATCCTCCAATTCGACAACTGATGGCAGGGGAATATAAATTTATAATCGGCCTGGCGAACGATGAGATCGGATATATTATTCCCAAAAGTGAATGGGATACAGAGCCACCATATTTATACGACGCCAACAAATCACCCTATGGTGAAAGCAATTCCATGGGTCCGGAAACTGCGGGTATTATTTATTCTGAACTTTCGCAATTATTAGAAAGTATGCCGCAGTAAAAAATTGGATAGCAATGATGCGGGAATATAGGCGAAAATTTTCTCGCATCTGCGCAATTTTTAACATTGATATGAGTTTTGTAAGTTAAATAAAATCAAAACTCTATTTCTATGCAATTCTGGCTATTCAATTAACTCAGCAAACGGTGAATATGCCACCCCTCCGGGGTTCTCCGGTTTTTTTGAGTTCACCGAGTTATAATCATTGCACCCCTCCGGGGTTTTGCAGCATAACAAAACAGATTATTTTTTTTAATCCTGGAGGGATGACATGATTATAACACTGAAAATCCAAATATTTAAACCCCGGAGGGGTGGCATAGTTTTGTAGACTTTTTGAAAAGGCTGATTTTTGCAATATAGGTAACATTATATTTTTACAAGAAGTTGAAAATGCTGAGTTAACTGGATAACCAGAGTATGCAATTTCAATTTTTAAGTTAAGTTTTAGCGCGAATCTTCGGGCGTAAAAATTTGTTAAAGTTTTTTCAAAAATTATTTGCAAAAGCTTCATTTTCGTCTTATATTAAGAAGCGAGCTATCTTCTTGAATTCCTTCCAATTAGTCTGTTAACAAAAAGTGCCCGCTTTTTATTGTGGCAGACGAGTGAAAGCATCAAGATTTACCTACAAGACATGCATCGTATTTTGCTCTATTTCAGTTGAATTATACCCGCAGGATTTTGGGATCCTGCTGTCCATTAGCAACGAGAGGAAGCCTATGTTTCATAGACCCCCTTCCCGGTTTTGCCTTGTAATGGGCGTTTGGGTGAGTTTATTTTTGTTTTCTTGCGCGAATTCAGTAAAAAATGAACTCTCACAAGCTGTTGCAAGTCTTACAATTCTTGAAAATTCCGATGCAATTAATTATGTAAAAGAAGAATTGCGCGGAATTCGATCTCTTGTCGAAAAAACACAATCCCAACTCAAACTCAACGAAAAAGCACAGGCAGCATCAAATGCTGAGCTGGTAATGGCGCAGATTCAGGATGTGGCTGTCATTTATCAGAAAAGGAAAAAAGGCGCGCGGAAAAAGAGCCAATCTATTTTAGACAAAATGGATGCACGAATAGCCAGTTTTGCTACTGAGTTAAAATCATTCCCCAGTAAAACATATGTTGATCAAAACAGGCATGATGAAATACGCTATAAACTGCGCAAGGCACAAGCAAAGTTGGATGATTTGCGACTCCTTTATAAGGATGCGCAATATAATAAAATTGCCGATAAGCAGGCGTCAATTGTCAGACTGCTTGCGCAAGTTGAAACCGTTTTTATCGACCATGAGAAACATCTGCTTGCAGAAACCGAAAAAAAACCGGAAATTATGGCGGTTTCCAACGATGAAGTTGACTATACAGAATCAGAAAATATTAGTCTGACACCTGGTATGGAGTAATAACAGACGAACCCGTTGCGCCTCATTCGTTCAACCCGAATCCATAGTCGATTCCCGCTAAAACCATGCGGAGGGAATGCCGGCGCCAGCAATATGAGGTGATTTGTTGACAAACTTTGTAAAAACTCTATTTTGTGTTACGAGTAAAAAACTTTAGTTTGAGAGATAAATTTATTTCCAGAATTCTGTTTCCCGCCATTTTTAATCTGCGAATGCTTTCCAATTGCGTTTCTACACAAAAAATTGTTTATTGAACATGCTTCCATTATTATTTTAATCACGAATTACTTGGTGGTTGCAAAATTTTCGATTTATTTTTAACCCCTTTAATCTGCGAATTACATAACCTGATTTTTTTAAAACAGATAAATATATGAATAAAAATGATGTAATCAGCGTGCTCGAACGCATTGCAATTTTACTGGAATTGAAAGGAGAAAATCCTTTTAAATCCCGGGCCTATGAAAATGGCGCCCGCATTCTCAAAACCAGGGAAGAGACCATTGAAGCGCTTGTAGAAACGGGAAAATTGAGTGAAATTAAAGGTGTCGGTAAAGCGCTTGTCGACAAGATTTCCACGCTTGTAACAACCGGCTCACTGGCATATTACGATAATTTGCGGGCAGAATTTCCAGATACCATATTTGATCTTTTACGAATTCCCGGCCTCGGGGGGAAGAAAATAAAAGTGCTGTACGAAAAACTGGGAATCGCCTCTTTGCCAGAATTAGAAATCGCTTGCAAACGGAATCGGATTGCAGTTCTGTCAGGATTTGGGCAACGTACGCAGGACAAGATTCTGCAGGGAATTGATTTTATAAATCAGCACCAGGGGCAGTTTCACGTACATATCGCACTTAAAATCGGAGCGAAAATTAAACAATCACTGCTGGACCATGCCCACGTAATTCGTGTTGAGATTGCGGGCAGTCTGCGGCGCGCCAAAGAGATCGTGAAAGATGTGGATATCGTTGCCAGTGCCGAACCGGAACACCATCAGGAAATCATGGATTTTTTTGTTGCCAGCGATGAGGTAGAATCGATTATTGCGCACGGAAAGACCAAAAGCAGCATCCGTATGAAAAATGGCCTTGCCGTGGATTTACGCCTGGTTTCCGATGCGGAATTTCCTTTTGTATTGCATCATTTTACCGGCTCAAAAGAGCATAACACCGCAATGCGGCGTGAAGCAAAAAAAGTCGGCCTGAAAATGAATGAGTACGGGCTATTTCAGGAAACTGGCGATTCATTGCAATGTGCCGATGAAACGGAGATTTTCTCAGCATTGAATATGGCGTTTATCCCGCCGGAAATGCGTGAAGACAGGGGGGAAATTGAGGCGGCACAAACGAACGATTTGCCTGAACTTGTTACTAACCAGGATTTACGTGGTATTTTGCACAACCACTCAACCTGGAGTGACGGCCTGAATTCCGTGGAAGAAATGGCGCAAACCTGTCAGGAAATGGGCATGCACTATTTGGGGATTGCAGATCACTCCGAATCGGCATTTTATGCCAATGGATTGACGGCCGAGCGCTTGCAACAACAAGGCAATGAGATTGCAGACTTAAACAAAAAAAATCCTGATTTTCGGATTTTCCACGGTACAGAATGCGATATTTTAACAGACGGCGCCCTTGATTTTCCGGACGAAGTATTGGCGGAATTGGATTATGTTGTCATTTCTGTCCACAGTAAATTGGAAATGAGCGAAACCGAAGCGACAGATAGAATATTGAAAGCGATGCAAAATCCGTTTGCCACTATTTTGGGGCATCCCACAGGAAGAATTTTGTTGGGAAGAAAAGGCTACTCACTGAACTATCAGGAAATATTTGCCGCGGCAGTCGAGTACGGGGTGGTTATTGAAATTAACACCAATCCATTTCGCCTTGATCTGGACTGGCGCTATATCCGTCAGGCCCGGGATGCCGGTGTCAAACTGAGTATTAATCCCGATGCCCACAAAACTACTGGCCTTGCGGATATGTTTTTAGGTGTCGGCCTGGCGAGGAAGGGTTGGCTCACCAAGAAGGATGTATTAAATACGCTATCAAAAAACGAAATTGCTGCGTATTTTTCACACAAAAAAAACCGGGTTCGCTAAAATAGCGCGAGAGGATCAACAGCCGTGGAGCAAATTCAAAAAACAAGCAAACTGGCAATACTTGCCGGCAGCGTACTTATCGTGTTTGGCATATTTTTACTTTTTGACCGCCTCAATATTTGGCATATTTCTGAATTTATATTTAACTGGTGGCCCCTGCTTTTAATTGCTCTGGGTATCAAGATGGCCTTTTTCAAGGATAATAATCAGGGAAAAAATACGATTCATTTTAACCGTTTTTCACCCTATAATTTTGCGGAATCGATTCAACAGGATGGCAGCAGCAAAGTTTTTGAATCCCGAATTTTGGGTGATGTTAGCCGTAGAATTACCTCGAAAAAGTTTTCCGGCGGCACTTTCTTTTGTATCGCGGGGGATATCGAAATCGATTGCCGGGAAATGCGGCTCGCTGCCGGACAGTGGATCATGCATGTGGATGCAATATTGGGGGATATTCAGGTTCACCTTCCATCAAATCTTCCGGTTTTGGTTCAGGCGCAATGTGCTGCCGGGGATGTCCGGTTGCGAGAATCTGTCGGCCATGGATTATTTGTGAAGCGCCAATATAAATCGGAGGGATTTGAAGAAGCCGTAAATAAACTGGTGATTTCGACGTCAGTGCTGTTGGGAGATATTAAAGTAGATTGATTTTTTCGAATTTTCGTCTATTTTAAGAATCGTTTTGAAATATTTTTATTAGTTTAACGTGATTTCGATGTAAGCACAATATGAATATAAAGCAAGTCATCCCGGCGCGCGTGCCAATGCGATGTCGGGATATCCCTGGTAAAGCGCTTTATCTTTGTTCGGATTAATCTTTGAGACCCCGGTAATTTGCGCTGCAAAAACCGGAATGAGGCGACATATTGATATATTAGTGCAATTTCTTTATGTCGAGCGCACGTTAGTTGAGTATTGTGAAAATTAAATTATAAAGAAGATTAAATATACGCTATGTGGATTAAAACATTTCTCATTCCTAAAAGAATTCAGGAATTAAAAAAGGAATTTAAAGAAAAAGGTGCACAGGAATTTATTAAAAGTCTGGGCTGGAAAGTCGTTCTTGCGATCATTATTTTTTATTTAATTCGTGATTCCTTTCTTTACCTGCTTTTACCTTACCTTATCGCTAAAGGATTGTTTTTTTAGGAACTGCGCTGCAAGAAATTTATTAAAACATGTACGATTTTTTAACTTGAATCAATATAAACAATAATCGTATAACTGCGCGCATTCTCAAAAAAGATGACCTGCAATTTCGATCAATTCTTGCAGGCCCTCGCGGGGATTCCAGCTTTTAAAATGGCTACAATAGTGACTCTGTGCTGCCATATTTCATAAAGCAAAAGCGCATAAAACGGTGTGAAGACCGCCAGTTTTATCCACCCGCTTTCCTGCCAAATTCCAGTTGTTGCGTAGCGAGCGACAATTTCATAACTCCAAACAATAGTCAGGCTTAATACTAACCAGGCTTTCTCCCGATGAAAAATAGTGATCGGTAAAATCCATAATAGATACCACGGATGCAACGTCGGGGTTATCAGGCACAGCGAGCCAAATAATACGAACCAAACTTTCATCAATTTTCTGCTGGTAATCTCCCCGGATTTCTGCAGCCAGCGATATAAACTCACGATTAAATACAGAAAAAATACGCCCAGCACACCCTTGGAAATAAGCAGAATCAAATCCTGCCTGAATGTGAGCAACGTTTCTGCGTTGACAGTCAAATTCTTAAATTGAATGTATGTTTTTACTAGTGATTCCGGAATTATGAAATCTGAAATTTCATAAATAATGAAAAAGATTGAGTCGTTAAAGCGCCATTTTTCAGCGTAGATAAACATGGCCTTAAATAGTGCTGTGCCAGCATCGAGGAAAGGGGCGTATCCGAGGAGCAGAATTGCAGCCAGAGTCGCTGTCATCGTCAATTGTTGCCGCCGGCTTTTTGCCAGCAGGGTGAATGGAAAAATAATGAGGGGTATAAATTTGACCAAAATCGCCAGGCCGAGAACGATGCTGGAAAATATCTCTTTTTTCTTTTCGAACAAAAGGAGACTGAGCAAAAGAAAAAATACCCCGATGCCGTCGATATGCCCGCTGCCCGAGGTCTCGATTATTACCAGCGGATTCCAGGCATAAATGAGAATCCAGATTTGTGGGAATTTCCAGCGTGCCAAAAAGTGCAGGAAGATGGTGATGACGGCTAAATCGAAAATTGTTACGAGTATTTTGAACGCCAAAATAGAGGCCGAAATGCCGGCTGTAATTCTAAATAAAATTTGCAGAACAGGCGCATAAATTGTCGGGATGTGCGGATGATTGACGTGAGGATAAATCACGGTGTCGTGGACCGGAAACAAGGCTGGGTCGTTCGGCGCATATAGAAAAGGATTGATGCCAGCACCCCAAACACGGCCGTCCCAAATATAGCGGAAAATATCGTCGGTGAGAAAGGGGTAATCGAATAAAACAAGAATTCGATAAATTATAGAATAGGAAAGAATAAGTATTAATAAGCATTGGCTGTTGTTTTCAGATTTATTTGCTTGCCCCGCCGCCAAACTAAACTCGGTTTTACGAAGGTAAAATACCAGGAAAAGAAATGCCCCGGCCAATATGAAATGCCGTAAAAAAAATACCGGCATGTGCTGCCGCAAATCCCCCATCTGACCGATTTGGAAATAGCACAATAAATTTACCAGACCTGTGGCAAAAATGATTATTAAACGATTGGAAAAAATGGGATTTTTAGTCATGGTAAAAATTACAAAATCAGTTTTCGAAGATTAAAATTGTTTCCGGCTAACTGGTGCTGGCAATATAATATTAATCTGGTTAAAATTCTTAAATTAAGTTGATTTGTGAAATTTTGCGGCCGATGTCTAATAGGGAAAAAATGCTACTGCTACTAAAGTAAATATTGAATTTACCCTGTAACAAGGGATGCACTTAAATTAATCCGCGAAAGAAAAAGGAATGATTAGCCCACAGTTGCAAGAAATACTGGACGGAAAAATTGAATCACCCACACTGCCGGAAGTAATTATGCGATTGCTGAGCGCAGTTGATAATCCGGAAAGTACAGCGCCTGACATTGCGCGAATAATTGGAACGGACCCCGCGCTGATGGTCAAGGTGCTAAAACTTGTCAATTCTCCCTTTTATGGCATGCCGCGGCAAATTGCGACACTGACACAGGCCACAGTGGTTATGGGATTTTCGGCAATCCGCAACGTCGCGTTGACTATTGCTGTTTTTGATGAGTTTAGCACGGATTCTTCTTTCCCGAAAAATTTCGAATATACACGTGAAAAACTTTGGGAGCATTCGATCGCTGCGGCCATGACAGCGAATGTGATTGCGACGCGAATTAATTATTCAAAAAAAGAAGATGCTTTTATTGCCGGGCTGATTCATGATATCGGTAAAGTTGTCTTTGACAGGTACACGCATGATGATTTTCTCTCAGCGCTGACCCTGGCGGATGCCGGCGGCATGTGTCTGTTTGATGCGGAACGTGAAATTATTGGTGAAACCCATGCTTTTATCGGCAGCTGGCTTGTTGATAAATGGCATTTGCCCCCCCACCTCACAGACGCTTTGCGCCACCACCATGCCCCGGAGATGAGTGAAGTCGATCAGAAACTGGTAACCATTGTTCACCTTGCCGATGCCCTTGTTCGCGAAGAAGGACTTGGATTTGCGGGGGATAGCCTGGTTCCACCGATTGATTCACTCGTCAAAAGTGAATTGGGATTGGGAGCCGATAGTTATACGGATATTATGCAGGAAGTTAAACGAAATTTCACTACGGCAATTGCTTTTTTTCAATCTGTTGCCTGAATTAAAAAAAAGAAGGAATTTTGAGAAATCAAATTATTCTGTTTTTACGTTCGGATGAAGAAATTTTTTCGGCCAAACAAATTTTTTACCGCGCTGCCGTTGGTGCGGAAATACTGGTTTATAAAAACGTTGCAGATTATCTGATTGAGGCTAAAACAAGGTTCGATTCACCGCTGCTCTGCTTAACTGATTCTATTCGGTTTATTGGGCCACTGGTTAGCGATTTTAAGGAGCGTGGCGATTCAGAAAATTTGCCGCCAATTTTATTGTTGTGCGATGATATTGATCCCGAGGAGTTGCAAGATGCCTATGCCGCCGGCATCGCCGGTTTCATCCCCTCGCCTTTAAAATTGGAACTGAATTTACGCCGGATGCAAAATTATTTTGACCTGTTGCAAATCCCGCTGCAGGTTTGGCCGTATTGCCATATTCCCACTCTTAGTGAGGACACACCCGAAGATTTGGACTCAAATATCTGGTGGGAGCTCCATTAAAATCGATGAATAACCGCTATCGAAAATTGGGAGAAATTCTCCAGAGCAGAGGCCTGATCACAGACCAGCAGATCGAAAGCGCGCTGGAAATTCAAAAGCGCACCGGGGATCAATTCGGACGAATAATGATCAAGCAGGGCTGGATCACCGAATCTTTTTTACTGGATGCACTCAGCGAAAAATTTGATTTACCGGTTGTAAAAATTGGGGCTTACAGTATTGATCCGGCGATCGTTAAGTCAATCCCGATGGAACTGGCGCAACGCTACAATATTATCCCGCTTTTCCTCGTCGATGACATGCTCACGCTGGCGATGTCCGACCCGCTCGATCTGAAGGCGATGGATGCAGTCCGCTACCACACCAAATTAAATATCCAGGAAGTGCTGGCTGCTGAAAAGGATATCGAAACGGCGATCAAAAAATATTATAGCATGGCCGCCTATCTTGACCGCATGGTGACGAGTTTTAAAGAAGACAGTGTGGTTGAGCTGAATGAGGATACCGACAACGAAACAAATCTTGACGCCACCGATGAAGCGTCCATCATCAACTTTGTCAACGTAATAATTTCGCAGGCGATCCGGGAAAAAGCCAGCGATATTCACATGGAAATGGAAGAAAAAGAGTTTCGCATTCGCTATCGCATCGACGGTGTTTTACATCCATTTTCAACACCGCCGAAGAAAATTGCGCCGATGGTGGTCTCGCGCATAAAAGTGCTCGCTGAACTCGATGTCTCAGAAAAAAGAGTGCCGCAGGATGGCCGGTTCAGAGTGAAAATTGTGCGCGATGAGCTGGATTTACGGGTTTCGATTTTGCCGACTGTGCACGGCGAAAAAGTTGTGTTGCGAATTCTCGATCCTCGAAATGCCGAGTTGAAATTAGCTGATCTCGGATTTCAACCACGCACCTTGCAACTCTGGGATAAAGCGATTCGGAAACCGGAAGGAATAATTCTGATAACCGGCCCGACCGGCAGCGGCAAAACCACAACGCTTTATTCGGTACTCAATACGATCAATTCAATTCATAAAAACATCGTCACCATCGAGAACCCGGTTGAATATAAATTTCCGTTGATCAATCAGGTTCAGGTTAATTTTAAGGTGGGATTGACTTTTGCCGGTGCCTTGCGCTCCATCTTGCGGCAGGACCCCGATGTAATAATGGTCGGGGAAATTCGCGATTCGGAAACTGCTGATATTGCCATTCGCAGCGCGATGACGGGGCATTTGGTTTTATCAACATTGCACACCAATGATGCGGTGAGCGGTATTTTTCGTCTGATGGATATGGAAGTTGAGCCATTTTTGCTTGCTTCTTCGGTAATCGGAATTTTGGCGCAACGGCTCGTCCGCAGGGTCTGCCCGCACTGCAAAGTGGAAGACACGGAAGGATTGCGCCATCTAAAAGAGAATAATTATAAATTGCGTGATAATTCTATCAAATTATACCGCGGTGCCGGCTGCCGCGAATGCAAAAAAACCGGATATATCGGTCGAACCGGTATACATGAACTTCTGCTTTTTGATTCGAATATCCGGCGGAAAGTTCTGGACAAGGCGCCGGAAGAGGATATCCGGAAATATGCCGTCAAAAGTGGCATGGCCTTATTACGGCATGATGGTTTGAGAAAAGCTTTCGATGGTACGACAACAATCGAAGAAGTATTACGCGTAACTTAAACACGCGCCAAAAAAAGAGAATAAATTGGAATTATGAATCAAAAAGATAAACAAACTGAATTGCAGATCATGATTGCCGAGTTGAGTCAATTGCACAAAAAAAGTATTGAGCTGCTGCAAAAGACAAAGGACCCGGATAAAATGCTCGATTCTCTTCTCGCAGAATATGAAAGGCGGCTGACTGATCTTTCCGGGGCTCAGCTTGATGAAAAACCGGCAAATATTTCAGATTTGATGGAGAGGGAAAAAGTTAAGGCTCTCTTGATGTATTCTCAACTCGCCGAAGTTTTGCGAGATAATGCAGAAATGCAGCTCCAATTAAAGTCTCGTAATCAGGAGCTCGATAATTTATATCAGAAGATGAGCGATAACAATGAAAATCTGAAACAGCTCAATGCGTATTATCTCAATATGCTGGGTTTCGTTTCCCATGAATTACGCAGCCCGCTCGTCTCCATTCTTGGCTTCGCCGAATTGCTCGAAGAAGGATATCTGGGCAAATTGAATGTGGAGCAATTAAACGGTGTTCAGGTGATTACGCGCGTATCACGAAACTTGATTGATATGATTAAAAACTATCTCGATCTCTCCAAAATTGAAAATGGCGAATTGCTGATTCATTGGCAGGAAATCGATGTGGATAAAGATCTGTTACAGCCTGTATTGACTGAACTTACAGGCCAGTTGAGCCTGAAAGATATGAAAATCGATCAAAAATCGGCTGCAACAAAAGAACATATGGGATTAGTTGGCGATCTGGATTTGCTGAAAGTGGTTTTTACGAATGTTTTCAGCAATGCGGTAAAATACGGGAAACCCCATTCCACAATTTCCTACGAAGTGGAAGAATTAGAGGATGGGTATTTATTTTCCATCAAAAATACAGGTTGTGGGATTTCGAAAAAGAGAATCGAAACTATTTTTGACAAATTTTCTCAAGGTGCCAACAAAGACCCCAATTTACCTCGTGGTACAGGACTTGGACTTTTTAATACGAAATGTATTATTAAAGCGCATGATGGTAACATTTGGGCACAATCGGAAGCGAAAAAGTGGTTTAAAATAAGTTTTAAACTTCCAAGGAATCCTCGCCGGGAAAAAACAAAAGTCGACATGACATCTTCCGAAAAGATGCCACACTGACGACATTTTAACTTGATTTGCAGTCAAGAAATAATGAGGGATTTATGGCGCAAAAAAATATTCTGCTGATTGACGATGACACAATGCTTTTAACGCGTACACAGAAAATACTGGAAAATTGTGATTATTGTGTGACATTGGCCAGAAATGCCGCCGAGGGGCAGATAGCGCTCGAACGCGGTGTGCCAGACCTGATAATACTTTCCTCGCAATTGTCAGATTCAACAGCTTACAGCTTCCTTGAACAGGTGAAGGAAAATTCAGAGTGGCGCTTTCTCCCGGTTATTGTTTTAACCAATAAAAATGAACTTGAAGACGATCGTCTGATGGGATTACGCCTTGGCGTTATGGATTATTTGGCCAAACCATTTGATGAGGATGAGCTGCGAAAACATGTGGAAAATATTCTCGCATTTTACGATGTGAAAATTCAGGCAGGGAAAGATGCGGCTTTGCCCAGCCAGGTTAGATTGCTGAAATTTATGAACGAGCATGGCATTCGTACGCTTGTTCCCGGCGTCCACCGCATTGCAAAATTGGGCTACGAATATCCCGAAGCAGCACAAATTCTTCGCCCCGAAGAAGTTGGCGGAGAAATTTACATTCTTGAAAGTATGGCAAAAGCAGGTGCGCTGGAGCGGGTATTTCATGATGCTATTCACATGTGTCCCGATTGCGGCCATCACGATTTAAATTTTCGGGAAATCTGCCCACAATGCAATGCCGCTGATATTGATGCTATGAAAATGCTCACCTGCGACCGCTGCAATCATCGCAGCCTGGAAAACAAATTCCGGACGGAGAAAGGACTGCGGTGCCCTCATTGTCTGGAATTTCTACAGCGCAAGAATCTGGATTACGATGAAAGCACCTCTGCCATGTGTGTGTGCAACGAATGCAAGGGGCAATTTACAGAACCGATTGTCAATTGCCGCTGTATGAATTGCAACAAACTTTTTGATATGGCTTCCGCACCGGTGCGGAAAATCTATTCCTACAAACTCATTCAGGATATGTTTGAAAAAGCCAGCTTGCCGGGGCCCCCACTTAAACTGAAATTCGCGCAAAACGATATCGAAGCGCTGATAAAATCGCAGAAATTACATGTTGTTGATAGCGATAGTTTTTGCCGGGAAGCCGAAAAATGCATTGACGATGCCGGTGAGTCGGAAAATTGCCTCACTATTTTAGCCTTTCATTTTAAAATAAGCGATTTGACAACAGACCTGGATTTTGACGCCTACAAAGAATTACTAGAAAAAATGATCTTCAAACTACGGGAAATATTGCGCCAGCACGATTTGATCACCATTGCCTCGCCAAATGAGCTGCGCATTGCGCTGCCGGAAACGCCGTACCGGATGGCCAGGATTCTCGCAAACCGCCTGTTGAAGTCGCTCTCCCGGCTGGAATACGATCTCGATATTCATTTGAACATGGCCAGCTATCCGGATGATGGCGTCAGTTTTGAAGAATTGACGGAAGTTTTAAAATTGGCCGTCGTTAGTGCGCACCCGTTTCCCGGTTAATGGCTTGATGGGGTGGTTGTTTTAAAAGTGAGATTGTAGTTCGGGTGACGTTTAGTTGTCTTTCAAGTTTAGAAATGTGGATGGTTCACTTTTAATAATTTGAGCATAAGCTCGTAGTTCAGAGCTTGCTCTGAAAACACATTTTTGCAGACAGAGCACGCTCTGAGCTACGAACTTTTTTGTCCAATTAAAAAGCGAATGCATCACTAAGCGCAACTCACAAAATTAAGCTTTAAACTTCATTAGTTTGCCAGGCATAATCTGAAATAATTAACGCGAGTTCGATATAAGACGAGTTGGGACAAAACGAATTAATTATAGGATATAGACCGAAGGCGTCCCGCCGAGGATAACGCACGAAACGCTCGGCGAGACGCCTTCGCTCTATTTTAATTATGCTTGGTAAAGAATGTTACAGCTTACATCGAACCCACGTTAATTAGCAATTTCGTTTGGTCGTCGGTGATTGCTTGCACTCCGCTATTTTTTTTCTTATCTTCAGCTTTCCTAAAATTCAGGATTTAGCACAACACAGTTTTGCAGACTACAATATCACGTTGATTTGGTAGACCTGTGCATCTTATTCTGAATTTATTCTCACAAAAATTTGACTTATGAGCATGCATTTTTAAATACATTTCGAGCATCGATGAAAGAACAAAATACAAAGGTGGAAGAACCATTTTATTCCAAAGGATTAAAATTTGCCTGTCAGGAAGGCTGTGCAGCCTGCTGTAAAATCCCGGGTTGGGTTGGCATAAAAGATGAAGACGCCGAAAAAATGGCGGAAATTCTTGGCATCAAACTCAACAGGTTTTTAGCTAAATACACCCATCGCAAAGATGGCAAATTACGGCTCAACGAACGCCACGATCACGCGTGCGCGATGTTGAGTAAAGACAATACCTACTGCCTGGTGCATGAGGCGAGACCATCGCAATGCCGGACCTACCCGTTTTGGGATGAGATTTTGGTCAACGAGTTTATCTGGATTCTGGAAAAACGAGCATGCCCGGGAATAGACCAGGGACGGATTTATTCCGCAGATGAAATTCGAAAAATCAACCGCGATGAGCAGCAAGCAGAAGGATATCAGAATTCAGAGGATGCCTGAGAATAACATGAAATAATAAAGGGCAGAAGAGTGGAACCAAAAATTGTTGGAATCATCAATCCGGTTGCCGGGCACAGAAAGACGCGACAGGTTTGGCTTGAATTTACCCGTGAACTGAATAAAAAGGGCCTCTTTTGTTCTGCAAGAGAAACCGATAGCCCCGGAGCTGCAATAAATCTCACGCGCAGTGCAATAAAAGAAGGCGCAGAAGTCATCGTGGTGGTTGGCGGTGATGGCACATTGAGCGAGGTTGTAAACGGCTTTTTTGAAGATGGAAAGTTGTTGAACAGCGCGGTGAAATTAGCCATCCTGCCGAAAGGAACCGGTACTGATTTTTACCGGGGGTTGCGTGTCTCCCATAAACCGGCTGACGTGGCAGATTTCATCGAAAAAGGGGAGACGGTGAAAATCGATGTTGGAAGACATTCCTATATTTCCATCGACGGCGAGGAGTGCCAACGCTATTTTGCCAATATTGCCGATTTGGGCTATGGTGGGGCGCTCATCGAGCGAATAAACGGGCTGACAAAACTTCTCGGAGGTTCAGCGGCTTATTTGTTGGGCTTGCTCTACAATTTATTCAAATATAAAAATGTAAATTTGAAATTCCGTCTCGACGATGGCGATGAACAGCAGGGTACATTTCTCGCCGTAATTGCGGCCAATGGGCGCTGCTTTGGTGGTGGAATGTGGATCGCCCCGGATGCGGAACTTGCGGACGGACTGCTGGATTGTGTTTTTGTCGGTGACTTGAGCAAGATTGAAGTGCTTGGCAATATTCATCGACTTTATAACGGAACGATAAAAGAACATCCCAAGGCATTCACGACGCATGCCCGAAAATTAGAAGTTTGGTCCGAAGATCATGTTCTCGTCGAAGCCGATGGTGAATTTTCCGGGAAACTGGCGGTTACATTTGAGATTATTCCAGCGCAAATAAATCTGTTGAATAGAGCTGATTGAGATATAAAAAAAGAGAATAATTATTGAAAATCTTGAAATCCACCCGACTTTGTTTTTCCTCATTTTTGGAAAGGATTTAAAATGACACGCGATGAAGCCTATGCAATGATGACCGAGTGGACGAAATCCGAAAATTTACAACGGCACATGCTCGCAGTCGAATCTGCAATGGTGGAATATGCGCGAAAATATAATGAAGACGAAGAGCTTTGGGCCGTCGTGGGCTTGCTGCATGATATGGATTACGAAAAACATCCGACAGCGGAGGAGCATCCCTATGTTGCTGTGAAATATTTGCAGGAAATCGGCGTTTCGGAAGAAATTACCCATGCAATTCTCGCACACGCACCTTACACCGGTGTTGAGCCAATTAATTTGATGGAAAAAGTTTTGCTCGCCGTGGATGAGTTGTGCGGATTTATCACGGCTTGTGTTTATGTTCGACCATCGCGCAGCATTCTCGATCTCAAACCAAAATCGGTGAAAAAGAAGATGAAATCGATCGGCTTTTCCCGCGCTGTCAACCGCGAAGATATCACGAATGGTGCTGCATTATTGGGCGTCACACTTGACGAGCATATTCAGACGGTGATCGATGGCATGAGTCGTGTCGCACACGAGATTGGATTGCAGGGCGAACTTTAAAGGTAATTATTACAAAAAAACTTGCATATTATTTTAGTATTTAATAAAGTTTCAATCTCTTAGCCGCAAGCTTTGAAGGGCAAGATTGTAACAAGAATGGAAATTTGTAAATTTGGCATATAATTATTGATAAATTGAGTTCAATCGAATAATTTTCAATTTTTATCAATTTCAGTAAAACTATATTTTCAGGGTTATCGTCTTTTTTAATTGGAACGGTGTTCCAGTCTTAAAGTAATACATTCCCCTTAAAAAAACTCGAGTAGCAGAATTCCCAGAATGGATAAATTAATTTGGTAAATTATTAATAAATAACAATGTATCGAGGATTTTCAAATGAGTAATGAATCATCAAAAATGATGATTGAGGCGAAAGGCATCTGTAAATATTACGGAGCATTCGTCGCAGTTGAGGACATTACTTTCGCTATTCCCGAGGGCCAGATTGTGGCATTTCTCGGGCCCAATGGTGCGGGTAAGTCGACGACGATGAAAATTATTACCGGCTATCTGGCTTCCAGCGCCGGTACGGCTGCAATCGCAGGGCTGGATATTCACGAACAACGGTTGCAAGCGTCGAAAGAATTGGGCTATTTACCTGAAAACGGCCCTCTATATTTGGATATGACACCGGTGGAATCTCTGAAATTCTTCGCAGAAACGCGTGAAATGTCTGCTGATGAAACAGAAAAAGCCATTGCGAGGGTGACGGAGCAATGTGCCTTGCAGGAAGTGCTGGAAAAATCAATCGGTAAACTTTCGAAAGGTTATCGTCAGAGAGTCGGGCTCGCCCAGGCTTTGCTGCATGATCCTGCTGTTTTAATCATGGACGAACCGACTGCCGGATTGGATCCGAACCAGATTCGTGAATTCCGGAAAAATATTAAACAACTGGCGAAAAAGAAAACCATCCTGCTTTCGACGCATATTTTGCAGGAAGTGGAAGCTATCGCCGATCGCGTTATTTTGATCAACGAAGGCAAACTGGTTTTCGATGGCAAACCGGCGGAGCTGGTCGAAAAAGGCTCTCTCGAAGAACCATTCTATCGCCTGACCAACTACGGCCGTCCGACCGCGCCAGCTGAAATGGAGGGAGAAAAAGCATGAATTTAAATATTAACTGGAATATTATCCGCGCTATTTTAAAACGTGATTTACGCATGTATTTCACCAATCCGTCCGGGTATGTATTTATCACTATTTTTATTTTCCTCAGCGCGACAGCTGCTTTCTGGCAGGAACGATTCTTCATGAATAACCTTGCCAATCTCAATCAACTGAATATGCTCTTCCCCTATTTGCTGATGTTTTTTATTCCAGCGCTGACAATGGGTGTCTGGGCCAATGAAAATCAACACGGCACAGATGAACTTTTATTTACGCTGCCGGCAACCGATCTGGAAATTGTACTCGGAAAGTATTTTGCTGCCGTCGGAATTTACTCTGCTTCGTTATTGCTCTCAATCAGTCATATTTTTGTGCTGATGGCGCTGGGCAGTCCCGACCTTGGCTTGATGTTCGGAAATTACATCGGTTACTGGCTCATCGGAACATCGATGATTGCGGTTGGCATGTTGGCCTCATTGCTCACCGCCAATATTACCATCGCTTTCATTCTCGGTTCACTGATGTGTGCCTTTTTTGTTTTTATCGATTCCCTTGGTGGAATTGTAACACGTGATTTTGGTGAAATGCTCATTTCATTCGGCGTGGTCGATCATTTTAATGATTTCGCACGCGGTGTTCTGATCTTTTCCGGGCTGGTTTATTTCCTCAGCGTGGCGGGATTTGTCCTCTATTTGAATATCATTCTTGTGGGCCGCCGTCACTGGCCTGCGCAGGCAGACGGCTACAAAATGTGGGTGCACCATCTGGTGCGTGCCGTAGCGCTCGTCGTGGTTTTGGTCAGTGTGAATGCAATTTTGGGCCGGTTCAGCATGCGGCTGGATGTTACTGGCGAACAGCTTCATTCGCTGTCAGACCAGACGGAAACTCTGCTCTCTGAACTCGATGCAGATCGCCCAGTATTTATTCAAGCCTATTTGAGCAAAAATGTACCGCAGCATTATGTACAAACGCGCGAAAATCTCGTCAGCTTTTTGAAAGGCATCGATGCGGAAGCTGGCAGCAAAGTGCAGGTGAGTATTGTCGACACAGAGCCCTACACACCGGAAGCGAAAGAAGCCCGGGAAAAATTTAATATCGTGCCGCAGGAAATTCAGGATCCCGGCAGCGCCCGCGCCAGCAGTTCGCAGGTATTTCTCGGGCTGGCCATAACCTGTGCAGCGGAAGAACATGTGATTCCGTTTTTTGATCGCGGCTTGCCGACTGAATACGAATTAACACGCAGTATTCGCGTTGTGGCGAAGACCGAGCGCAAGAAGATCGGTATCGTCGATACAGAAGCCAAACTTTTTGGTGGATTCGATTTTCAGGCTATGCGCAGCAATCCGGCCTGGCTGGTCGTCGAAGAATTGAAAAAACAATATGAGGTAGTTCAGATTTCACCAGCCAGTGAAATCACGGAAAAACTGGATGGATTATTGGTGGCGCTTCCTTCAGCTTTGCCACAGGAAGAAATGGATAATCTGAAAAAATACATGTTTACCGGTGTGCCCACACTGCTGTTGGTCGATCCGCTGCCAATGGTAAATATTGGCCTGTCACCTTCAGAAAAAGCCGGCGGCAATACCAATCCTTTTCAGCAACAAAATCAGCCGCCACCGAAACCAAAAGGCAATATTCTCAATTTTCTCGGCGAAGTTGGTGTCAGCTGGAATTTCCGCCAGGTTGCCTGGGACACCTACAATCCACATCCTGATTTGGCACAAGTGCCACCGGAAATAATCTTTGTCGGACCGGGCAATGAAACACCGGACGCTTTCAATCCTGATCACAGAGCAAGTTCTGGATTGCAGGAGCTGGTTCTGCTCTATCCGGGCGCGATTCATCAGGCGCCAGGTGGTCAGTTTTCATTTACCCCGTTGCTGAAATCAAGTCGCTATGCTGGCGCGTTGCAATACAATCAACTCGTGCAACGCAGCTTTTTTGGAACCCAGCTTGTCAGCCGTGGCCACCGAAGAATTCCTTCCGGACATGATTACACATTTGCGGCCCACATTCAGGGTGAAGCTGTTAATTCATCGATCGTAATGGATTCCACGGCCACCGATCCGGCAGATCAAATTAAATCGGTGAATGTCGTTGTTATCGCTGATCTTGATTTTATCTCACAGCAATTTTTCGAAATTCGCAAGCGTGGATTTGAAAACTTGAATTTTGATAATGTGACGTTTTTTCTCAATTGCATGGATATGTTGGTCGGCGATGAATCGTTTGTCGATTTACGAAAACGCCGGATTCAGCACCGCACGCTGGAAATGGTTGAATCGCAATCGAAGCGATTTATCGAGCAGCGGCGCAAAGAAGAAGAAGCGGCTGAAGCTCAGGCACAGGTTGCTTTGACCGAAGCGCAGTCCCGTCTCGATCAGAAAGTGGCGGAAGTGCGCAACCGTGTTGATATCGATGCCCAGCAGAAACAAATCATGGCGCGCAACCTGCAGGAAGTGGAAAATCGTAAATTTGAAGCTTTAAAAGCCAATATCGAAGCTAAAAAACAGGCCCAAATTCAGTCCAGTAAAGAAAATATGGAAGCCAGTATTCGGGCGATTCAAAGTTCGATCAAATCCTTTGCTGTCCTTTTTCCACCAATTCCTGTTTTGATAATTGGGATTCTAATTTTTATGCGCAGAAAACGTCGTGAAGATGAAGCCGCCGCATCAGCCAGAAAATTAAGGAGCTAAAACATGACGGAACTTAAGAAAACGATAATTTGGGCCGGAGCGGCCGCGGCGCTGGCATTGCTCGCGTTTATCACCAAACCCGGCACGCCGCAGCCCGAAGCATTTTATGACAAAGGGGAAGTCTTTTTCCCGGATTTTGAAGATCCAAATAAAGCAACGTCCCTCGAAGTTATCGAATATGATGAAAATACCGGCAGCGCTGTACCATTTAAAGTTGAAACGAAGAATGGCCTGTGGGCCATTCCTTCGCACCACGATTATCCGGCAGACGGCAAAGACCGTCTGGCGAAAACAGCCGCGGGTGTGATTGGCATAACCAAGGATGATTTTCGGTCTGATAAAATTGCCGATCAAGTATTTTGTGGTGTCGTCGATCCGCTCGATGAAACCGATGCCTCTTTGTCTGGCCGTGGCAAACGCGTGACGCTGCGTGGCGGCAACGGCGAAGTGCTGGCCGATTTTATCGTTGGCAAAAAAATCGAAGGCCCGGGTGGCTATCGCTTCGTGCGCATCCCGGAGCAAAAACGAATCTATGCCGCAAAAATGGATATCGATATTTCGACCAAATTTGTAGACTGGATCGAAAAAGATTTGCTCGAAGTTGATAAAGAAAAAATGAGCAAAATTGTGCTCAAGGATTATTCGATTAATGAGCGCACCGGTGTTGTCAATCAACGTGATGAAGTGATTTTAACAAAAGAAGGATCGGACTGGACAGCAAACCGCTTGCGTGCAGATCAGGAAATGGATAAAACCAAAGTCAATGAATTCATGACTGCATTGGATGGATTGAATATCGTTGGTGTGCGCCCAAAACCAGCGGGTTTGTCGGCGAGTTTGAGCAAAGATTCCGGCGCTGGCGTTTCAATTACCCAGTCGGATATGCGTTCACTGCAGGAAAAAGGCTACTTTTTCAGCCGCGACGGACAATTGCTGTCAAACGAGGGAGAACTTTCCTGCACAACTTCCGATGGCATTGAATATACATTGCGATTTGGAGAAATCGTGTATGGCTCCGGCGATGCGGTGACAGCGGGGGCTGATGAGAGCGGCAATACCGATGGACCGGGAGAAAATCGTTATTTGTTTATCTCTTCTCGCTTTTTACCGGGTATGTTTCCTGAGCCAAAACAAGCGGATAACATGGAATTCCAAACCAAGGTCGACAGCCTAATGACCCCGTCCGATCACGCAAATAAATTGCTTTTTGAAGAGCACACAAAGTGGAGCGAAAAGGTTGCCAAATCGAGGGAAACAGCGGCAGCTTTGAACAATCGCTTTGCAAAATGGTACTACGTGATTTCTGCGGAGGCTTTTGATAAAATGCAGGTCACGCGCAAAGAATTGGTTAAGAAAAAAGAAGACGACAATAAATAAGATTTTCTCTTTAGCTAAAAAGCAGGTTCATTTTGAGCCTGCTTTTTTTGTTATGGTGAATTGTAAAAGGGGTACGCAGTGCTCAGCCAATCTTTGATAAAACGAATCTCACAGTTTTACTTGAAATTCTTTTAATATATCTTATATTTCATAATGAAACCAAAATGGAACCATTTTATTTCAAGGAGCTGGAATGGCTGTTGTAACGGTTAAAAATATTCCCGATATTTTGTATAGCAAATTGAAGGAAAATGCGCTAAAAAATCATCGCAGTATCAATAGTGAAATTATCGTTTGTCTCGAAAACACATTAAATAGCCAAACTATCAACCCGGATGAATTTCTTGCGCAGGTCCGTAAACTGCGCAGTACAATACAAGCGCCATTGCTCACCGATAAAATTCTTAGGGATGCTCGGCAGCAAGGCCGGCCATGATCGTCGTTGATACAAATATTATAGCTTATCTCCTGATACCCGGCAAAAAAACAGCCGAGGCGGAAAAAGTCTTTAAACGAGATTCACAATGGAGTTCATCTCGTTTATGGCGAAGTGAATTTCGAAACGTGCTCATCAATTATTTACGGCATGAATATATTGATCTAATCCAGGCATTTGATATCATGAATAAAGCTGAATTATTGATGAAAGGACGTGAATTTGAAGTGCCATCGCCTGCAATTTTATCGACATCATTCAACTCTAAATGCAATGCCTATGATTGTGAATTTGTCGTACTTGCGAAAGAACTTGGGGTGAAATTGATTACTACTGACAAGCTTGTTCTGCGAGAATTTCCGGCTGCGTCTATTTCAATTGATGCGTATTTATCTAATAACTGATTTGTAAAATTTTTTACTGAAAAATACAGTAGATTTAAGAGGAAAAAATGGAATTTAATCTAAACAAAAAAATAGCGCTTGTCACAGGTGGTAGCCGTGGTATCGGGCAGGGAATTGTTGAAGGATTGGCTGCAGAAGGCTGCCGCGTAGTAACTTGCGCCCGCAATGGTGAAGCACTTAAAACCGCTGTTGCAGAGATGCAGGAAAAAGGATTTGATGTCACTGGCATCGTGACGGATATTACAGAAAAAGGCGCTGCTGATGTGCTGGTCGAGCGAACTGTTGCAGATTTTGGCCGAGTGGACGTGCTGGTCAATAATGTCGGTGGCAACTGCCGAGGCGAGTTTGATGCCCTCAGCGATGAAAACTGGGAAGAATTGCTCAATTTGAATCTGACTTCGCATATCCGGGTCAGTCGTGCTGTGGTGAAAGAAATGAAAAAACAGGGCAGTGGCTCCATTATTTTCATCTCCTCAATTTTTGGTCGCGAGGCTGGCGGCAAAGGCTTGTCGATTTACAACACGACGAAATCCGCAATGATCAGTATGGCGAAAATAATGGCTATCGAGCTGGCGGGGCAGGGGATTCGCGTCAACTCCGTGGCGCCGGGTTCCATCCGCTTCCCCGGTGGTAGTTGGGATAAGCGCTGCATCGAAGATCCTGAGGGCATGGCAAAATTCACCGAAGCAAATTTGCCATTGGGCCGCTTTGGCAGCCGGGAAGAAGTGGCAAATATGGTCACTTTTCTGGCATCTGAAAAAGCCAGTCTGGTGACAGGAACATGTATAAATGTGGACGGCTGTCAGTCGAAATCATTGATTTAATTTGATGAGATCGCTGCTTTTTAGCGATGTTATCATTATTGAAACAAAAAAAGCCCAGCAAAATTTATTTGTAGGGCTTTTATATGTTAATTAAAGAATTACACTCGCAGTCACGGTCTTTGCGGTTATGCCCTTTGGCAATTTTCGCCACTGTTCAGCAATACTTTGCACAACCTGATCAACCCGAAAAATCTTGCATAAATCTATCATTATTCCGATATTCCTTACATTGATGTAAGGAATATTGAAAGGAAAAACCATGGTTTCAAAGATAACAAGCAAAGGTCAAATTACTTTGCCAGCTAAAATGCGTGCCGAGCTTGATTTAACGCCGGGCGATAAAGTCGAGTTTATTCGACTGGATGATGGCAGTTATAAATTATTCGTTAAAAAACTTAATGTTGAGAGTATATTTAACTTGCTTACACCAAAGCGATCATTGACACTGGATGAAATCGAAGAAAACATCGCAAAAGGTGCACGCCAATGACAGGGCTTGACACGAATGTTCTGTTGCGAAGTATCTTCGGTGATGATGAAAAACAGGCAGCCCTCGCACGAAAATATATCAAAGAAAAATGTACTACACAAAACCCGGGTTATATTAACGTTGTTGTATTTTGTGAATTATATTGGGTATGCAAAACTGGGTATAGAATAGAAAAATATGAATTTGTTGATATCGTTGACAAGCTTCTGCATATTAATGTTTTTGAAATTGAAAGACCTGAGATTGTTTATTCAGCTTTAAATGAATACAAGAAAGGCAATGCTGATTTTGCAGATTATATCATCGGTATTTCAAATAAAATAGATGGATGTACTACTACAATTTCTTGTGATAAAAAAGCCTGTCAAAGTAAAGGCTTTACTCTCTTGCATTAATGCTAACGGATACCAATGTAATTTTTATTAAATTTGTTTTACTCAGATTAAGTAATTTGATCGCACAGGACGAATATCCTGCTAAAAAAAATGACATTATACTTACGGCTTTGCAAGATTGATGGGAATGATGATTAAAGGATCGGAATAAAAAAGCCCGGCAATATAATACTGCCGGGCTTTTTTATTAAAATCGAAATTATTACTTAAATCGTGTCAACTGCACGTCCACATACCTGCAGCCGGCATCATTTGAGCGCCATTGCACTAGAATTGGGCTTTGATAGGTTCCTTGCAAAATACGGCTTTCACTCTCGTTGCCATTGTTGGTTGCAAGCAAGGTGATGTCTCTTTTCATGCGCAAGAATCGTTCGGCTGGCAGCTGCAAAAACTTGGCAAGAATTTTTTCCACAACGGAGCTGCTGCAACGAAAAGCGTCCATCATTTCGTTAAAAAGGTGTACCAGATCGTATTTCGCATAATTCAGAGTTTTCCCCGGAATGGCACGCGGATTCTCCAGCATGTGCTTGCCTTTTTGCGCCATATATAAAAATGGGTTTTTCAAAACATCGATGAGATCGTGACGCATGAGCAGGGTTTCGTATTCGTTCACCGTGAGGCCAGCGCTGTTTTCGTCATTGCACAGCGAAATATCAATTTTCCCTTTTTCGATCTCAAATTTTTGCAGTAAGTGCTGCAATTCATCCATAAAACCAATTTTACTGTCGCGCAGATTAACTGAATCAATCGGATGCTGTGAAATAGGAATCGGCATGCGTACGTTGTAAACAGTTTCTTCGCTATTATAATAAATCAGGTTGGTTCGTCGTGTGCGGGGCGGTGCGTTGACGTTGGTTCCGTCGAGTTCGACAAAATAAACCGGTTGACCGGGAACATTTTTATAAGTTACACAGTTTTTGAGACCAGAGCTGATAAAAATTAAGTGCGAGTCGGCATTGAGAGGCTCGTCCTTTTTCTGCTCGTCTGATAGTTCTGTGCGCAAATCCAATTGATCATGCCGGTAGTTCATGTTGGGTGGAAAGAGCTTGCGAAAAACTTTAATGAACGGATCAACGTGATCTTTGCTGTGCAAAAGACGGGCAGCTAAACTCTGTTCGAGATAACCGGCGGTGGTGTGCAGACTGCAGTAGGCCGCTTTTGCGTAATTGTGGATTTTGTCTCCAAGTTTTTCATCAGATTCTCGGGAAACGTCAATTAGTTCAAAACGTTTTTGGGGTTTCAGTTCCAAAACAGTTTCGGTGGGAGCTGCGGGCATGTAAATCTCCAGATAGTTAGTCCAGGCAAAATCAGAATCGTACTATTTCTATTTTTGAGGCGCTATTTTTTTTCAACGGCTGAAAAATATGATTTTATCACTCAAATGTCAAGCTTATCTTGACTCAAACAAGTAAAGTATTTCAAAATGGGTTTTTCGGGTTACATTCTTCTAAAATATAATATATTGAAACAGATTATTTGCATTTTAATGCCGTTAACGCTAAAATTGAACAGTATTTTTTAGACGCAGCAAACTGTTATATGGTTTAAATTTAGTTGATTTGCTCTTGCAGAGTTCGTACCATTTAATCGACATTTTTTCCGCAAAATTAAAATGATATAAAAATATATATTTAAATATGGAATCAGCTGAATGAATAAAAGAAATTTATTATTATTGTTAGTGTTTCTGTTCTGTGGTGGACAATTGCACGGCCAGAATCTCGCAACAAAACACTGGGTCTTTTTTTCTGATAAAGGACCGGAAATTCTGTCAAACTCACCGGCTTCTTTTAAAGCCGTACTGAAAAATCTCTCCGAACGTGCGCTTGCCAGACGGGCAAAGGTTGCGGCAGAAGACATGCTGGTTGATAGCCGTGATTTGCCAGTTTATAGCCAATATTTAGCGGGTATTGAAACGGCGGGAGGGGAAATCACAGTCGTATCACGCTGGCTGAACGCATGTTCTGCATTTTTAACGACACAGCAAATTACAGAGATAGAAAAACTCCCTTTTGTCTTGAAAGTTGAACCTGTGCGAGTCATGGCCTCCCCCCCGGAAGTACGGCACTCAGCTGCGCCTCTCCCCAAAATTCGGAATATTCAGGCGACTGAAACAAAATTTGATTACGGCGCTTCTATTGATCAAATTACTCAGTTAAATGTGCATCGTGTCCATAACGCCGATATTTTTGGACGCAATGTACTTATGGGATTTTTGGATTCCGGATTTAATTATAAGACACACGCGGCATTTTCTTCACTGGAAGTGGTTGATGAATATGATTTTATCTACGGCGATGGGACCACGGCAAATGAAACAGGCGATGGTCCTTCGCAGCATAACCACGGGACGCAAGTACTTTCGGTCGCAGCCGGATTTGCCCCCGGAAACTTGATCGGCCCGGCTTTTCTAGCCCGATTTTTATTGGCAAAAACGGAAAATGTGAGTTCCGAAACCAGATCAGAAGAAGATAACTGGGTTGCTGCCATCGAATGGATGGAAGCCCGGGGAGTTGAAGTTGCATCCACATCCCTTGGTTATTATGATGTGTTCGATGATCCCGCAGAAAATTATTCGTGGTCGGATTTGGACGGCAATACGGCTGTCACGACGATTGCAGCGCAAATTGCCACTGAAAAAGGGGTTGTGGTAGTTTGCAGCGCCGGGAATGAAGGCAGTAGGGACTGGCGTTATATTTCTCCACCAGCCGATGCGAGAGACGTCATTACAGTCGGAGGACTGGATAAAAGTGGGTCGCGTTCGAGTTTTAGTTCAATCGGGCCATCGTTTTATTCGCGCACAAAACCAGATGTTATGGCATTGGGCAGAAGCGTTTCGATGGTGGAGCCGAACTCAAAGAGTTTTACGATAAACAATGGAACTTCCTTTTCAGCACCGTTAATTGCCGGGATCGTTGCGCAGATGTTGTCTGTGCATCCGAATCTTACGCCGCAGGATGTAACTGAGGCGCTCCACAATACGGCTTCCAATGCAAACAACCCGGACTCGCTTTTAGGCTGGGGAACCGTGGATGCAGTGCGGGCGATCACTTATTGGGGGCCTGCATTCGGGCATATTTTTCATGTAGAAATTTTGGATGAGGGAGGGGCAAAACTCTCTGTCGGCTTTCTCGGCGGGCCTGAAATGGACACGACAAGCATAAAAATTAATTGGAAACTTGAAAATTCCGGGCAATTTACAACGATGCCGATGGAGCCGGTTGGGCTGGCGCAATATCAATCGCCGATCATAAATTTCAGTGAAATTGAAAATATTGAATTCTACTTAACAGTTGAAACATTGGCAAAAGATATCTATTTCTACCCGGATACCGCTGCGATAGAACTCTTCAAACTCGATTATTCTGGCCGCGTGAATGGTTACAGCGAAGCGCAGCTGCTGCCACACAACCGAACTGAAACCCATTATTTATTTCATCCATTCCCCAATCCCTTTATTCCTGCACAAAATGAAAATGTACGATTTGCCTTTGATTTGACTTCAGAAGCTGCGGTTGATTTAATTTTGTATAATGTACGCGGACAAAAAATCGCAGTCGTATTGAACAATCGCCGCCTGCCATCCGGCCCCGGGTTTAGCGATTGGTCTGGCCTGGATGCCAGAGGGAAAAGAGTGGCCACAGGTGTTTATTTTTTGGTCGCAAAATTTCGCCAAATGGACGGAAAAGAGGTAATTAAAAAAAGGAAATTATTACTCTTAAACTAAAATTGGCAGCTATGACGGCACCTGTAATCGGACTTGCTCTCGGTGGTGGCGGAGCCCGCGGTTTAGCCCACATCGGTGTACTCAATGTTCTTGAAAAACACCAAATACCTGTGCATTGCATCGCCGGGACGAGTATTGGCGCTCTGATCGGCTCGGGCTATGCTTTGCATCCTGATGCTGCCCAATTTCATAAACGAATCGGCGAGTTTGTAAGCAGCTCAAAATTTCGCAACAGCGGACTAACCCGGTTTACGCGCAAAGAACCGGCTGAAAACTTTTTTGGTCAAGTTGCAAAATACGTAAAACAACGGATTATCATCAACCTGGCACACAGTAAATTGTCGGTTGTGAGCAGCGAGCGGCTGCATAAAATCATTCGATTTACTCTCGAGAACCGGACAATTGAACAAACTAAAATTCCTCTCGCCATCGTGGCAACGGATCTGATTTCTGGTGATGCAAAAACTTTTTTCAGAGGAAGTATCCGGAAAGCGGTATTGGCAAGTGCGTCAATTCCAGGCTTTTTACCGCCGCTGCAATACAATGGACATTATCTGGTGGATGGCGCTGTTTCGTCGCCGGTTCCAGTTCCGGCGGCTATGGATTTAGGTGCGAATTTTATTATCGCTGTTGATGTCGGGCAAGATGTTCTCGCCAGTGAGCATGCGACGAAAAATATAGTTGATTTGATTTTCAGGACCAATTCAATTACTGCTGGTTCGCTGCGCAATATGCTTTTGGAAAAAGCAGATTTTGTCGTCCGGCCAGATGTTGGCGATATTCATTGGGCTGATTTTGCGCAATTTGATCGCCTGGTAAGAGAGGGTGAAATCGCCTGCGAAAAAATGATACCGCAGATTCAGAAGGCATATAAGCAACGACGCTCACTCGTTTACCGATTCACCCATCGTGAAAAGGAGAGTTGATTTTTCTTTGAACGATCTCTCATCGAAAATGTCAATACAGTACTGTAAATAAATATAAAAAATGGATTTTATTGTTTAAATGTTAAGCAAATTTCGAAGAAAATCTATCTTAGGTCGAGTATAATAAAATAAATATATGAATTTTGGTAAAATCAGGAAAAAACTATTGCTTATTGGCAATGGAGAATATATTTTATTGAAGTAACATTTTATCTTTTTTATATCTGAAGCGCTGGAGATGTGAGAGTGAATCTCGCAGAATATATGAAGGAAGAGCTGGTCTTTCTTAATCTTAAAGCAGATAATAAGACTGACTTGTTCAAACGAATCGTCGATAGTATGGCTGAATGTAAGCTTATTGAGAAGCCGGCGGATTTTCTCGATGAATTGATTCAGCGCGAAAGCAAAGCATCCACTTTCATTGGTCGTGGCATTGCGCTTCCCCATACCCGGACCTTATGTGTTGACCGCCCCATTATCGCCTTTGCACGACTTAATTCCCCCATTTCTTTTAGCCAAAATCCCAAAGACACCGTTCAACTTGTCTTTTTAATGGGTACTCCAAAAGCCGACCCCAATACATATCTCAAAATTCTGGCCGATTTATGCACCCAATTACGGAATAATGCGTTCCGCGATGAATTGCTTCAGGCAGTCGAACAACAACAAGTATTAAAATTATTATCCAATTAATTGCTATTCCCTGCCCATCCCGACCGGGTGGCATTGTTTCCCTTGAATTTTTTTTCAGACAAACTTAAGCTAATCAAATATTATAGCTGAGACGCCAACTGTTGAATTCAATAAAAAATTTGTTATATTTTCCTTTGTTTCTTAGGGCGTGGTGCGTAATTTTGTTTATTAAAACCGCTCATTTTTTTCTCAAGCCGAAAGAAGGGAGGCGCAATGCCTAATGCTCGAATAGCTGGAATGGGGATGTATGTTCCCGATAATGTAGTGACAAATGACGATATGACAAAGTTGGTAGACACAACGGACGAATGGATTCGGGAGCGGAGCGGTATCCACGAGAGAAGATTTATCAATGAGGAATGCGGCGCCTCGGATTTGGCGCTGGAGGCGACAAAAATCGCTTTGGAAAAAGCAAATATGTCGGCGGATGAAATCGATTTTATCATATTTGCCACCCTGAGCCCGGATTATAATTTCCCCGGCTCCGGTGTTTTGTTGCAAGACAAACTGGGCCTCGGAAAAATCGGCGCCCTCGATGTGCGCAATCAATGCAGCGGTTTTATTTATGGACTTTCCGTTGCCAATGCATATATTCGTGCCGGAATTTACAAAAATATTTTGCTCGTCGGTGCCGAAGTGCATTCGACAGGTGTTGACTTTAGTGAGGAAGGGCGCCATATTGCTGTCCTTTTCGGCGATGGGGCGGGCGCCGCAATAATCAGCGCTACGGACGAAGAGCGCGGTGTTTTATCCACACATTTACATGCAAACGGCGCGAAGTCGATGGAACTCTGCTTAATTAATCCCGGTAGCCGTAAAATTCCTCGATATTATGATGGAATTTGGGATGATGGAACATTGTATCCGCAGATGAACGGCCGCGAAGTTTTTAAGCACGCGGTAACGCTCTTTCCAAAAGTGATAAAGGAAGCCCTGGAGACGAATGGATTTACTACGGAAGATATTAATTTGCTGGTACCCCATCAAGCTAATATGCGAATAACCGAGGCTGTTGCTCAGAGACTGAAACTCAGGCCGGACCAATATTTCAGTAATATTCATAAATATGGAAATACAACGGCGGCTTCGATCCCCATCGCATTGTACGAAGCGATCGAAGAAGGCCGGGTGAAGGATGGCGATCTGGTCATCCTGGCAGCCTTCGGTTCAGGTTTTACCTGGGCGTCCGCAGCGATCAGATGGTAAAATTTTTTATGAAGTCCGGTTTGTGCCGGACTTTTTTTTGAATATAAATAAAAATCCTGTGTATCATGATTTACGATGAATGAATAAAAGCGTTGGTATGAAATGCAGGCCACAATTTATAGCGAAAAAGTGAAAACTTCGATGGTAAAAGCAATGGCAAGTGAACGCGACCTGATTCTGCGTTGCCAGCAGGGTGATAAAAATGCTTTTGGGACGCTTGTTCAAAAGTACATGCAACGTGCCTATTATTCAGCCCTCGGTTTTGTTGGGTCTCACGATAATGCACTCGATTTATCCCAGGAAGCTTTCGTGCGGGCCTATCGTGCCATTCAAAAACTGGATGCCAACCGCACATTTTATACCTGGTATTATGCCATTTTAAGAAATTTGTGCCTCAATTTCAAACGGGACACAGCCCGACGAGCGCGCTCATTTTCAGAAATTGGAGAGCACAGCCTGCGGACGATACCCGATCAGGTAGCAGACACATCACGGGGCGCCGAACTGCACGAATTGCAATCGGCTGTCTGGAATGGGCTCGATAAATTGAATGAAAAAGAAAAAGAGATAATCATACTTCGAGATATTCAGGAGTTGTCATATAACGAAATTGCTTCAACTCTCGATATTCCGCAGGGAACAGTCATGTCACGATTGTACAATGCGAGAAAAAGTTTGAGAGCTCAATTGGATGGTAAATTTTAAATCTAAAAAACAGCTTGTCCTATGCGTAAATTAAATGAAAATCAACGGGCTCAATTTCAGGATCTTTTGACAAAAGGATTCGATAATCAACTTGATGCAGATGAAATGGTCCAGTTTGACAACTTTCTCCAGGAATATCCCGAATGTGCCAAAGAATGGCAGGATATGAAATCGTTGCAGCACGTGACTTCAACGATGAAATTTAAACAACCTTCCAAGGAGGTATGGGATATGTATTGGCATGATACCTACAACCGGCTCGAGCGCGGTTTCGCCTGGATTGTCTTTTCGCTGGGCGCTTTTTTAGTTGGCGCGTTCGTGATTTACCAATTTATTACTCAGTTTTTGGTCGATTCCAATGTGCCCGAAGTATTGCGCTGGGGGATTTCGTTCCTGGCCATCGGCGGGCTTGCACTTTTCATTTCTGTGCTTCGGGAAAAATTATTTACACGAAAAAGGGATCCATACAAGGAGATTGAAAGATGATAACTGTGACTTCTGGAACCATTGCCGGCAAAGAAATTGTTGAAACATTGGGCCTGGTGAAGGGAAATACGATTCGCGCCCGGCATATCGGCCGTGATATTACAGCCGCTCTCAAAAATATCACGGGTGGGGAAATTGAAGAGTACACAAAATTAATGGGGGAGGCCCGGGAACAGGCTTTGGACCGAATGATCGAAACAGCCGAAAAAATGGGCGCCAGCGCCATAGTCGATGTGCGTTTCTCCACGAGTTATATCATGGGGCAGGCGGCTGAAGTTTTGGCTTATGGAACCGCTGTTCAAATAAAATAAGTTTCGCGGCATTATCACTTTTTAACAATTTTATCCGGAAATATAAACGCCTGATGCGTATCTATCGGGCGTTTTTTTGTTGGATTTGGGGCAACTTTCTCCACGGTTAATAAAAACAACTTGACTCTGTATTATCTTTTTACATTTTATGCCTATTCAATTTTTCATTTTTAAGTGCAGATTTTTTTATCTATTTGCAAAAACCTCGATCACAATTTTAATTATATAAAGGTTAATTATGCTGGATTTTTTGTCTGAATATGGCATGTTTTTACTAAAAACAGCCACTGTGCTCATCGCTTTTGTTTTGATGGCAAGCGGTGCTGTTACCGCAATTCGACGCGGAAGACGCAGCGAAACTGAACAATTAAATGTCTGGAAATTAAATAAGCATTTTGATGAGTTGCGGGATGTCCTGCAAGACGAGCTGCTGTCGCCGGCGGAAAGAAAAAAAGCATTCAAAGAAAAAAAGAAGCATAACAAGCAGGAAAAGAAGGAAGATAAATTAAAAGCTAAAAATCTCGAAAAGAAAAAACGGGGAAAAAGGCGTGTATTCGTGCTCAATTTCAAGGGCGATGTCTGGGCCAGCAGTGTGCATGCCTTGCGTGAAGAAATTTCTGCGCTTCTGCCTGTTGTGCAAAAAAATGATGAGGTAGTCGTTCGGCTCGAAAGTGGCGGCGGCGTCGTGCACGATTACGGCCTCGCAGCTTCACAGCTCAAACGGCTGCGCTCGAAAAAAGTCAAACTTACAATTTTGGTTGATAAGATTGCTGCAAGTGGCGGATACATGATGGCCTGTGTCGCAGATAAATTGATTGCCGCCCCTTTCGCAATTATCGGCAGCATCGGGGTGCTCGCAGAAATGCCAAATTTTAACCGCTTGCTTAAAAAACTCGATATCGATTATGAGCAGATTACGGCGGGCGAGTACAAGCGCACACTCACGGTTTTCGGGCAAAACACCAAAGAAGCACGTGAAAAAATGGTCGATCAACTGGAAGATATTCATCTGCTTTTCAAAGATTTTATTCGTGAGCACCGACCGAAAGTGCAAATTGAAAATGTGGCCACAGGTGAATATTGGCACGGTACGCGGGCCCTGGAACTCGGCCTCATCGACGGCACACAGACCAGCGATGATTACCTTCTCAATTCGTGTAAAACTGCCGATGTTTATGAAATCGAATACAAAGCACGGGAATCGGTGCGGGAAAAAATTGTCCACGGACTCGAACAAGCCGCCAGCGGAACAATTATGAAAATTTGGGAAAGAATGGAGCAAAAAAGGTATCTTTAATTTCTGAGAAATATGGCTAATAAAACGTGAGCTCGATCTAAGATATAGCATTTTTTGACAAACGAAAATCAATAGAGCGGATGCGTTTCACCGAGCGTAACGAGCGTCGTCTTCGGCGAGACGCCTGCAGACTATATTCTAAAATCGGTTTTTATCCAAATTTATTTTTTATCAGACCCAGTTATCAAGTTATGTTCACGAGTTTCATTCCTGGTTATTTAGAGTCCATCCGTGATTCCCGGGTTGTGTCATTCCGGTCGCCCTCTTTTTGGCGTACCGGAATCTCCTTGAGCCTACCTCAGTATGAGATTCCGGGATTCGATAAAAATCATCGAACCCGGAAGGACAAAAAAGGGACATTTCCGGATGGACACTATTTAATCGATATTCTGTTGTATCTCAACATGTATTTGCTCTTTCAACTGGCAACGAGAAATATAATGATTTTGTGAAAATCACGCATTTTGGGCACACTTTCAATTTTTCTTTTTTGTGTTGTCCGTCGATATTTGCCAATTAAATGACATACATATTATTGGAAGCACCTACGATCCCGCCGATATTTTTATAATCTCGCGGATAGAAAAATAATCTGAGACCCTCTCTTTTCAAATTGACTCGTCATGAAAGGCAATAATTTGCGGATACTTCACTTTAATACATCGCCAAAAAACAGGCTGCTTTTATTCAGTCTGTTATTTTCAGTAAATTCTGCTTTCGCGCACGTAACTCTCGATACATACCTGCCACCAGATCAAGTGTACAATAAAAATATTCCCACACCCAAATCTTTTCTTGGTTTTGAAGTTGGAGAATGGCATGTGCGTCATGACCAATTGGTGGGTTATTTGCAAAACTTGGCTGCGGCATCCGATCGAATCACGCTACAGGAATACGGCAAAACCCATGAATTGCGCTCACAGATAATTTTAACCATTACCGCCCCGCGAAATCATGGCAAACTCAAACGGTTGCAAAAAGAACATAAATCCTTGCTTTCCGGAGATAAAGCCAGGGAGTATGATTTTGACAAAATGCCGGGCGTGGTTTGGTTAGGGTACAGCGTCCATGGGAATGAGCCCAGCGGCAGCAATGCGGCTCTGCTGGTTGCCTATCATTTGGCTGCGGCAGAAGGGAAGGAGATCGACCAACTTTTACGGGAAAATATAATTTTACTGGAGCCATGCCTCAATCCCGATGGGCTGAGCCGGTTTGCGCATTGGGTCAATATGCACCGCAGTAAAAATCCTGTTGCCGATAAATACAGCCGTGAACACAGGGAAGGCTGGCCCCGTGGCAGAACCAACCACTATTGGTTTGATTTAAACCGCGACTGGCTGCCGGTGCAGCAACCTGAAAGCAAAAACCGGCTCAAAATTTTCCACGAATGGGCGCCAAATATTCTTACCGATCACCATGAAATGGGTACAAACTCTACATTGTTTTTTCAGCCCGGCGTCCCGTCCCGCACGCATCCTCTTATTCCGGCAGAAACTTACGAGCTTACCGGAAAAATGGCGGAATTCCACGCCCGCGCTCTCGATAAAATCGGCACCCTTTATTATACCCGGCAAAATTTTGATGATTTTTATTTCGGCAAAGGCTCCACATATCCGGATATAAACGGCGCCGTTGGTGTGCTTTTCGAACAAGCCAGTTCCCGCGGTCATGTGCAGGAAAGCGATAACGGCCTGTTGTCCTTTCCGGCAACGATCCGCAATCAGTTTACGGTTTCACTCTCTTCTTTGCAGGCTGCAAAAGCGATGCGTGTGGACATGTTGCAGCACATGCGGCAGTTTTACATTAACGCCCGTGAGCTGGGCAAAAAAGACCAGGCCAGCGCCCATATTTTTGGCGCCCGCAGTGATCCCGCGCTCAATTATCATTTTCTTGAAATGCTGATGCGGCATGAAATTGAAGTCTATCAAGTTAAAAAGGATGTTCGCATTGGCGCGTTTGAGTTTCAACCGGGCTCTGCCTATCTGGTGCCCACGGAACAACCACAATATCACGTCGTTTCTGCGATTTTCCAGCGAAATACAACTTTTCGCGACAGCCTGTTTTACGATGTTTCTGCCTGGACGATGCCATTGGCTTTCAATATTCCCCACGAAGAAGTGCATTCAAATTCAAAATTTAAATCTATTAAAGGGGATAAATTAAAAAATCTGACTTTTCCGCAAGGAATGGTGGCCGGCAGTGAAACAAACAATTTTGCTTATGCATTTGAGTGGAACGATTATTACAGTCCTAAATTGCTCAATGCCTTGATGCAGGCGGATTTGAAGGTGCGTGTGGCGACGCAAACTTTTGAATCACAGGTCGGAGATACGCTGAAAAAATTTGATTACGGGGCGATCGTCATTCCTGTGGGATTGCAATCCGTGCCCGCCGAGAAAGTCAGAAATGTGTTGGCCGACCTGGCGAAAGAATCCGGGATTACTATTTTTCCGTTGAGTTCCGGGCTCTCACAGAATGGCATCGATATGGGCAGTCCGAGTTTGAAAGCTGTGCGTGAGCCGAAAATTCTATTGCTCGTCGGTCCGGGAATTTCGAGCTTTGGTGCCGGAGAAATTTGGCATTTGCTGGACGCTCGTTTTGATTTGCCGGTGACTTTAGTGGATATCGATCAGTTTTCTCAAATCAAATTGTTTAAATACAATACTTTGATTTTGGCCAACGGATTTTACTCAATTCTCGACTCGTTCGCCGTTAGAAAAATCGATGATTGGGTGGACGAAGGCAATACACTGGTAGCGATCCGCGGCGCCGCGAGCTGGGCGATTCAAAGCAACCTGGCTTCAACACAGACGAAAAAACCGGAGCTTACCGGTAAAAACGAAACGGACAATCGCCGGGCCTATCGTCTTAAATCTTACGACCGGGGCGCCCGTACGATTGGCGGTGCGATTTGTGCCGTGAAACTGGATTTATCACACCCGTTATGTTATGGCTACACTTTTGATGAAATGAGTGTTTTTCGTCGTGGAACCATGTTTATGAACGCGGCTAAAAGTCCCTATGCTACACCTGTGGTTTATGCTGAAAATCCGCTGCAGAGTGGTTATATTTCAAAAACGAATCTCGATCTTTTGCAAAATACTGCGGTCGTCGTTGCTGAAAAACATGGCAGCGGGCAAATAATTTTATTTGCCGATAATCCAAATTTTCGTGGATTCTGGTATGGCACAAATAAGCTTTTTCTCAATAGTTTGTTTTTTGCGCCGATTATTCGATAAATTAGTTTTAATTATTATTACAAAAAAAATTATATTTTTTATATTGAAATTTTATTTTGATATACTATATTTAGAAAGTACAAATGCACAAAAAAGAGTGCAACCTTGAGCAGAAAACCAAATTGTATTACATAATCGATGGAGCCTGTTAAATGAAACAAAAAGTAATTGCAGTCGTTGGCGTTCTGGTTATTGCCGCAGCCAGTTTTGCATTTGCCATGCGTGATAATTCACCAAAAGAAGCGGACTGTGTACCGGTAGAAGATTGCAGTATGGAAGCGACTTCCTGCTGCTCAAGCGGAAAATAAAGTTGACTAAGGCGATGCTTCAGCATCGCCTTTTTTTTGTTCAATTTTAAGGTTAAAGTGTAAAAAATGATGTGCAATCTACGAAATCTGCGCTGTTTTCTCCTCAGAAATTCTGCTAACTATATCCCCATTTTTTCCAAGTACAAAACTGATTTTGGATCCGGCTCTAAATTTGTTTGAAAGCAAATGCATCGACAAATCATCCTCGATAAACTCAGCAATTAAACGCCGCAACGGACGAGCGCCATATTTTTTTTCCTGTTGCGCAATGCCGACCAATTTATTTTTTACCCCTGCAGATATTTTAACAGATAGCTTTTTTTGTTCCAATTCTCTGTTCAATTGCCAGATCATTTTGTTGAAAATTTTTTGTAAAACTGCGGCCGAAAGCGGCTGGAATTGAATTATATTATCCAACCTGTTAATAAACTCTGCTGAGAAAATTTGGCTAACAGTTGTGGGTACTTTTATTGGCTGCTTGTCGTCTCCGCCGACTTTCGAATAGCCAAAACCCATATTTGCGCTTTCACCATGCGTTTTGATATTTGAGGTCATAATTATCAGCGCATGTCTAAAATTTATTTCTTCGCCAATGGCATCTCGCAGGTGCCCATCATCGAAAATTTGTAGCAACAAATTATAAACATCGTTGTGCGCTTTTTCGATCTCATCGAAAAGGATGATGGAGTGGGGCTGTTTACGAACTTTTTCCGCCAGATATGACGACTGCTGAAATCCGACATAGCCGGGGGGTGCGCCAATAATTTTAGAAACGCTGTGCGCTTCTTTGAATTCAGTCATATCCAGCCGGATAAGCGATGAACTCGAACCCATAACGTGGCTGGCCAATGCCTGCGCCAGCGCTGTTTTCCCGACACCGGTTGGCCCGATAAAAAGGAAAACACCTACAGGTTTCTGCGGCAATGTTACACCAGTTCGCCGCCGCCGAATGACTTTTGCTATTTCAACGATCGCCTGCTCTTGCCCGAAAATTTCGCGGTTCAATTTGGTTTCCAAGTGCAGAAGCGACTGTTTTTCATTTGCCGTTAAATCATGCAGCGGAATTCCTGTCCAGGCGCTGATGACTTTCTGCAGTGTTGCTGTTTTTACCCTGTTTAGTTGAGGCGAAATGGCGTGATTTTCAAGCTTCGAACGTGAGCAGGCTTCATCGAGCAGGTCGATCACTTTATCCGGCATTGAACGCTCAGGCAGATAATGATTTGCCAAATGGATGGCATAATCGATACTGGCATCGCTGATTAAAACTTGATGAAAAACTTCATAATGTTCGCGAATTCCAACGGCTATTTGGCGCACTTCTGTGTCGCCAGGTTCATCGACAGTGATGGGCTGAAATCGCCGTGCCAGTGCTTTATCCTGGGTAAAATGGCGCTGAAATTCCTGCGGTGTTGTTGCCCCGATACAGTAGAGTTCGCCGCGCGCCAGGGCTGGTTTCATAATATTGGCGGCATCCAGCGCACCTTCCGAGGCGCCGACGCCGATGATCGTGTGCACTTCATCGATAAATAGCAGAATATCGTCACGAATTTTCACCGCGTCGATGATTTCCCGGAGCCGCTCTTCGAATTCGCCGCGGTATTTCGTTCCGGCGATAATGTTTGTTAAATCGAGACTTAACAATGTTTTGTTGGCGAAAGATTCATGGACATCGCCGGCGACAATTTTTTGTGCCAGCCCCTCGACTATCGCCGTTTTTCCGACACCGGCATCACCAACGAGAATTGGGTTATTTTTCGTTTTTCGACCCAGGGTGTGTAGCAGATTTTGTATTTCCTTTTCACGCCCGATCATCGGCGGCAAATTTCCGGCACGGGCGGCCTGTGTCAGATCGCTACAATATTTGTTGAAGAGCTTTTTTTCTTTTTTACGGACTGATTCTTTTTTGTGGGAATTGGAAGAATATATTTTCTGTGATGGCTGTTTTTTGGTTTTTTGCTGCTGCACTGCCGTTCGCCGTGCCACAACTTCCAGAATTTCAGAGCCGATAGATTTGGGCTCTTTGATGAGCGAATTCAAAATATGGCTTGTTTCGACACGCGAAGAACGTGAGTGTGTCGCTTCAGCGGCGGCGCGCGAAAGAATTCGCAGCGATATTTTGCTGACATTCTCCAGATTATTACTGCTCGGTTCCTGCTCATATTTGCGATAATCGATATGCTCAAAAATTTCATCGACAGGAAATTTTTGCCCTTTAAAATAATGCTGTAATAATTTAGGCTCGGTTTCGAGGAGACCCGCAAGAATATACTGTGAGCTCAATAATTGGCATTTATTTTTGCTGGCCCATTTGCGGGCTTCGGCTATTGCCTTGCAGGCATTGTCAGAATATTTTTCAAATTGATAAACCGGATGATTTTCCATTTCCCAAACTCTGTATTCGATAAAATCCTGGAAGCGAATTTGTTTTGTTTAGTATCGGTTAATCGAGTGTAAGGATTGAGCGTATATTGTGCAATTAGATTACATCGGTTAGTTGACCTTGAAAAAATAAGGAATGATATCCCCATACCATCCCTGTTTTTAGTGAAAGATACTGATCATCCGGCGATAGCGCACACACCAAAAGGTTTATAGATGAAATTATCCCCGGAACTCCTGGATTCTGCTGCAGGTCTCAATGTAAAACGATCATCTTCTGCACAAACACATTATTCTCGGTCACTAGATGAACCAGGTAAACTCCGCTACCAATGGAATTGCCTTTTTTATCAAGACAATTCCAGGTGAGTTCGTGGTCACCGGTGCCTTGGCGGCCGATAAAGAGCTGCTGCACCCGCCTGCCACGAATATCAAAAATAGTCAGTTCAACCATCATTTCCTTGGGTAGGTTATAGGTAATTCGAGTTTGGCTTGTGACCGGATTAGGTTGTACCGAATGCAATACAGGCTGGAGTACTGCTTTGTTACTACTCTCTAAAACTCCATTCGGATTACGCTCGAATTTATCGATGGCGCCGTACAAACCACAGGTCCAGCCGATATTTTCATTGAGAAAGAAAATATCGCGCCACCAGAAGCCTTGTTCCTGTGAGTACGAGTCGTCCCATGTTTCGCCGCCATCTGTGCTGTGCAGGATGACGCCGTAAGTGCCGGCCGCCCAGCCTTCTTTGCGGTTGAGGAACTGCACACTCATCAGTTCAGTGTAAAAGCGGTTATTGGGAAAAGTCTGGCGCCATACAGCGCCGCCGTCGGTAGTTAAAAAAACTTCACCACCCCAGTTCACCGCCCAACCAAAGGATTCATCGACAAAATCGACGCCGGTGAAAGCGCCGAAAATATCCTGCCGGCCCTGGTATTGTTTCGTCCAGCTTTGGCCGCCGTCTTCGGTTTTGATGATGATACCTTTGTCGCCAACACCCCAGCCGATGTTTAACGAAACGAATTCGATGACATTGAGATTCCATGGAATATCCGCCATTTTTATCCAGCTCTCACCGCTGTTCAATGTGCGAAAAATCGTGGCAGAATTTTCATTGTGCGCCATGAACCAGGCCGTGTTCTTATCCAAAACTTTTAGATCGACTATATTTTTGCTTGGGTAATCCGCTTGTTTTTGCCAGTTTGTGCCGGCATCCTGTGTACCCCAGATTTCGTCGTAAGTGATGAGCCAGCCGTTGTTCTTATCGGCAAACTCCACATCGGTTCCGGAGAAATCGAAATTGTATTCCCAGGTGAGACCGCCGTCTTTCGTCTGCATGAATATCTTGTGCCCGATAGCATAGCCCCTATTTTCATCGGTGAAGTGGATTTCCGAAAGGATGTTGCCCGGCGCATCCATGAGCCACTGCCAACTGTCACCGCCGTCTTTTGTTTCCGCCACAAAACCCCAATTACCCACTACCCAGCCCCGGTTTTCATCGATGAAATAAATTTCGTTAAGGTCGTTCGCCGTAGGACGGGTGATCTTTTGCCATGAAACGCCACCATCGCGGGAACGCATGACTGCGCCATTTTCCCCGCAAAGCCAGCCGTTGCTTTCATCGATGAAAAAAATGGAGCGCTGTTGCAGGGAGTCGGGCAGGCCGGGGGCGTGTTGCCAGGTTTGGCCTGCGTTCTTTGTATACCAGGTGTCGTTGTATCGACCTAAAATCCATGCATTGTTCTCGGCATATGATACGATTGTATAGCTGAAATTTATTGGTTGCAGATTATAGTTTTCCTGCCATGTTTGACCTCCATCATGTGTGATCTGCACTTTGGTCGGGGTTAAAATATTCCCCGGACCCAAACCACCGCCGAGCAAGGCGATTCCAATATTTTCATTGAAAAATACAATATCATTAATACGTGTGTCGAATTGGTGCATTTCATTCCAGGTCTGAGCCTGATCATGACTTAAAAGAATCATGCCAGATCGTGTTCCAACCCAGACAAGGCTGTCTCCAACGAAATCAAAAGTTGTAAAATCATCATAATCATTGGCTAATCGATCCCGGAAATTGATGAGTTTATGTGTTCCGTCTTCAGCTAGGCAAGCAAAAACACCATCCAAACTTAATAACCACATGTTATTTGTGACAAGCGCAGGTGATTCTCCTGTAAAACCTGGTTGATATTGATTTATGCTATCTCGAGGTGAAAAAAGCGGTATCCAATTTTGACCATTATCCCACGTTTGGAATACATTGGAGACATCGACAAGTGCCCCTCTATTCTCATTCATAAATATTACATGTTGGATGGGAAAATACCATTCTGTCCGTCGCAGTTGGCGCCATTGGGCTTGCAAATGAAGAAAAGTGCAAAAGAATGTTATGAAAATCAGACTGGTTCGTAAAATTGGCGAAAAAATCATGACTACTCCTTGTTCGAAATAATCCCCTTGCAAATGAATTCTTATTCCAAGGGGATTTGAAATTATTTCAATAAAGTGATACGCTGACTCATCTTTTTTTGGCCACTGCGAATTTGGACAAGATAAACACCGCTGCTCATTCTATTGCCAAGCTTATTTTTTGCATCCCAGGTGAAAGCATGTTGCCCTGCTTCCTGTGCTCCAAAATCCTTGTTAAAAACCAGAACGCCGTTCGTATTGAAAATATTCAATTGGACATTTTTCTTGTTTGGGATTGACCAGCTTATCTTTGTTGTTGGATTGAATGGATTGGGATAAGCGCTCACTGAATATTCAGTTGGAAGTTGCAAATCCGTTTTTACGGCTTTTTGTTTTGATGATCCTGGATGTATCGTAGTAATATATGTAGATCCTGAAAAACTCACTTCATTAAAATAGACTTTTTTCGCTGTATAGGCATTATTGTCATGTGCAATCCGATAATGCCAATACAGATTCTCTTTGTAACCGGTCGCAGCCATAGTATGCCAGCCATAATTCCAATTTGGATGACTACTGGTATAAACAAATGGTTTAGCAGCATTAATTTCTGAATGGTACATTGAGCGGTCTTCGGGTGCTGAAGAATGCCAGAAATTGCCATCTACATCTATACTACTATATCCATTGTTATTACATACTGTTTGAATTCCCCCCGGGATATATCCAACATAAGTACCATTATTCGGATAATATCCCATCGCAGGGCCCAATTCACACCAATTAAGCTTTAAAAATCCTCCCGCACATTCGGAACCCATGTATGAACTTCCACCGCCATCCACCAGGTTTACGTAGCCATGGTCATCCCAATAACCCAGGACACAACCACTCGCTGCTGGTGCACAACCATTCCTGTGTGTTGGATAAGGATCACCTGGCCGGCAGACGCTGTTATAATCGGGCACACCGGAGATGTATTCTTCCCACCATTCGTCATCGGGAGGCAATGCTTCTGTGGCATCACCATATTTTTCCAGGAAGGCTTCAATGGCCTGTTCGCTTTGGGTTGGTGCAAATTGGCTTTGCAACGATTCATCAACCATGCCGTCGCCTGGCCTTAGCAGATTTTCGATACGTGTCTGGCCGTTCACCGAAACTTCAGCGTACATATCGAGAAAACTGACAAAGAGTAGCCGATTTACTTTCACCCTGGTCTGTCCGAGTGCTTCTTTAGCAAAATCTTTCATGTCTTCCAAAGCGACGTAATGCGGGGGCAGCCCGTCATAAAATTTTATCGGCACCAGATAGTTAGGGTTGATACTCATAACAAGGGTGCCGTATTAATCATCATAGCGCATGGCAGCAAATGCAGCTTCAATTTCGGCATATTCAGCCTGTTTGTTGCTTTCTTCGCTGTCGATATAGCGTTGTTCCGCAGCAGAACGCAAGGCTCGTTTCTTCTCGACGCGAGCGAGAATGGCAATGCCATCTTTTGTGAGGCCCGGTTTGCGAAAAACGGTATAAACAAGTGCGGCAGGGTAGCCGTTGGTGTCATAATAAACCTGGGGGGCATCAACGGAATGGCCTTGACCCCAGTGAATATCAACCCATTTCTGCGCTTGTGCGGTTTTTATTTTGAGGATGTCGGTCGCTTTACTAGCGAAGAGAGGAAATGTAACCATCAGAAGTAGAAAGATGAAAACGTGAAAACGTGAAAAGAAGGCTATCTTTTGCATGTGTCAATCCTTTTTTTTAAAAAGTTACATGCATTTTCCCCATTATTGCAATAATCAGCCTGTGAAACAGAATTCAGTTTGTGGAAAAATGCATTCTGCATTGAAAAACTGTTTTTAATATGAGCAGATGAATTGGGCGCCGGGTTTCTGCAGGAATTTGATCACCTCCCATCGAAAAATTAAATAACCAAGATTTTAAAAAAAATGACTGCGCAATCGCTTTGCTAAAATAAGTTTAATTTGAATGATTGCAATTATTTTATGATCGGCTCTGTATTTTTTACATTTTCATGACAATACAATTTAGGTAATGATGAGAACCTTGTGCTTGGGTACTACTCAAACAAAAGTGAAAAATCAGCGTTTTCAACTGAGTGTGTCAACGCACCCACGGAAATGAAATCGACACCGGTTGCAGCGATTTCCGCCACCGAATTTAACGTAACACCACCGGAGGCCTCCAGCTCGATCGCCCCATTGATTTGTGCTACGGCTGCAGATAAATCGGGGAGTGAAAAATTATCCAGCATAATGCGGTCAACTTTAAAACTGCATGCAATTTCGAGCTCGTCGAGATTGGTCACCTCAATTTCTATTTTTATGTCCGGTGCCTGGTCATCCCGGTAGCGGATTGCATTTTTAAGTGCTGGCTCAATACCACCGGCAAATCGCACATGGTTTTCTTTGATGAGTATCATGTCGTAAAGCCCGGTACGGTGGTTTTGCCCGCATCCGGCCCGGACGCTGTATTTGTCCAGTTCCCGCAGGAGAGGGGCTGTTTTTCGGGTATCCAAAATTATGGCGTGTGTGCCCGCAACAGCTTTCACATATTTGTTGGTGAGGCTGGCAATGCCTGAGCTGCGGCCAAGCAAGTTCAGGGCGGTTCTCTCCACTGCAAGAATGGTTTTTCCGGGGCCGTTTATCGTCATTAAAATCTGGCCGGGTGTGATATTCTCGCCTTCTTCTGCCAGGCGATCGAGGTGAATGTGCTTGTCGTGCAGGCTAAAGGCCCGCTCAACGATTTTTAAACCAGACAGGATGCCGTTTGTTTTGCTGACTATTTTTGCCGTGCAAACAGGTAAATTTTCAGTGACGCTGGCTGTGGTAATATCGCCGCTGCCGATATCTTCCGCCAGTGCTTCCAGGATAATTTTATCTACTTTTGACCAGTTTAAGTCGTGCAAATGCCTGCTCCGGATAATTAATTTAATGAAAAGGGTTGGTTCAATTTGAACAGAAAAGAACAGAATCTGTCCTAAATGTGCAAGTATTAATTCGGCTTTTTCACATCACTGGATTTATCAACTTTGTAAATATTGATAATTTGCCGAAAATTGCTAATATGTAGCCTGCTTTATTCACAAATATTTTTTATTGACTTAGTGCCCTTGTGTGCGAATTATTCAGGCTATTAAAATTAGCTCTCACAAAGCCACGGGGTTCACAAAAGTATGTTTTATAAGTATTTAAATATTTTTTATTGACTTAGTGCCATTGTGTGTGAATTACTCAGGGTAGATAAAATTTAGATTTTAGAAAAGAAATTTCTTGAAAAATGAATTTAAAAGCTATATTAATAAAGGTAAGAGAAAATTTGGGGTTTTCATTCATTTAATTATGCAAATTAAGATCAGTTCATTTAAATTAATTATTGAAAAAATGGAGAGCACGATGACACGATTTTTTAAAGTGGCAATTGCGTTCTTAGGAATAGCAGCATTGATTCCGTTGTCTTCCGGAGAGATGGCGGCGAAAGAGAAGAAATTAACCATCCTTTATTCCAGCGCGGCAAATGGCTATTTGCTGCCCTGTGGCTGACATGGCAGCAGGCGTGGCGGTCTGGCCAGGCGATGGACAACAATAGACAGTATTCGCAATGCACATCCCGAGGTTTTGCTCGTTGATGGTGGCGACAGCGGTGAATCCGCCAGCAGCCGGCGCGGATGGATCACAGCCTTAATTTGGGATGTAATGTCAAATATGGGCTACGATTTAATTACGATTGGCAAGCGGGATTATGCAGATACTGCCGCTGTGTGGTTAGCAAAACGGGACGAGAAAACACCGATGTTTTTATCAGGGAACATCGCTGATACAGCCGGTGTTCAAATCGATCAATCCTATAGAATATTTAAGCACAACGGCGCTAAAATTGGCATAGTCTCGGCGATTTCAGAAAATTATCGCAGCTATTTTCGCAACAATAAATTATTGCCGCCCGTGGAAACGATTTTAAACGCACAGGAAGTTTTTCGTAAGAAAAAGGTGGATTTTCAAATCCTGGTTTTTCTCGGCCGAAAGAAAGAATCCCTGGATTTGATCTCCACGCTGGAAGGATTTGATCTCATGTTTCTCGGCAATAGCAATGGCAAAGCGATGGAAGCACAAATCTTTGATGGACAGGTTCCCATTGTCGGGCCGGGCGACCGCGGTCGAGAATTAGCTCTTGTCACTTTGAAGAAGAAAAAACGCGAGGAAGCGGCGCTGGTAACCTGCGATATCATCCCGCTGGGCGATAATGTTGCTGATTCGCCAAAATGGCTGCCGTTCGACAAAATATTTAAAAATAAAATGGCAGCGGATGCAAAAGCAAGACAAATGCGCCAGCAACGCCGGATCGAAAAAGCGAAGGCTGGTAACTGATATTTTAAATAGGTAATTTAAAGCGATGCTGTAATCAGGCATCGCTTTTTTTTTGTCTTCAGGTGCGTAAACTTAATCAGATGTGGAGGAGAAAAAGTGGGATTTCGCATTCTGTTTGTTGCGTTATTATTCGGGACATTGGCTTGCAATCAAAGTGCTGGATCGGAAAAAAAAGTAATACGGGTGATGTCCTTTAATATTCGCTATGATAACCCCAATGACGGCGACAATATTTGGAAAAATCGCCGTGAAGGCGTAGCGAAAATGCTGGATTTTCATCGTGTGGATTTGGTTGGCATGCAGGAAGTATTAAAAAATCAGCTCGATGATATTAAACGAATGGCACCGGAGTTTGCGGCAGTGGGCGTTGGCCGCGCTGACGGGAAAGAAAAAGGGGAATATTCGCCAATTTTATATCGCAAAGACCGCTTTGAAATTATTGATTGGGGCACATTTTGGCTCAGTAAAACACCGGAGGATACAGCGAGTGTCGGGTGGGATGCTGCGCTTGAGCGTATCGTTACCTGGGCGCAGATGACGGATATTGCGAATGGCACTTCCTTCTTCTTTTTTAATACACATTTTGATCATCGAGGTGTGGAAGCCCGCCGCCACAGCGCCGCCCTGATCATGGATAAAATACGCGAAATGGCCGGGAGCGAAGCGGTAATTTTGAGTGGTGATTTTAATTTTGATGCGAGTTCAGCCCCTTATTCTCTGCTCACCCGGGCCGACAAACCGTTGTTCGATACGCGCGTTGTCGTCGGCGATGCCGCCTACGGGCCATTCGGAACTTATACCGGTTTTCAACCCGATGAAAATATATTAAAAAATATCGATTTTATTTTTGTCAATGAACGATGGCATGTGTGGCGTCAGGGAATTATTGCAGAAAATTGGAATGGAATAGTGCCTTCTGATCATCGCCCTGTCGTCGCTGATCTCGAATTAAAATGAGCGAAATTTAGTGCGGCAAACGCACCGGTACAAATCAAACTCATGGGGTGTTGTTTTTGAACCTGATATTTAAACTTCCTAGCTCCTAACATCAAGTCAAATAAGGGGATAGCAATGTTTCACCTCTTTTGAATTGAGCTTGACTGTCTGCGATAAAATGACTATCTTTTAAAGTTTTTTTAGAATTTTTTTTATTTGGTATCCTGGCTGCAATCGTGGTTGGATAAGGAGGTTTTATGTCTGTTAAAAAGACAGCTTTATATAATGTGCATGTGGAAGCTGGCGCTAAGATGGTTGAATTCGCCGGATATTATATGCCAGTACAATATTCCGGTATTGTTCAGGAACACAACCGGGTTCGTTCCTCTGTCGGCATGTTTGATGTCTCTCACATGGGTGAATTTTCCGTCCATGGCGCAGGGGCGCTCGATTTTTTGCAAAATGTCACCATCAATGATGTATCGAAACTCGAAATAAATCAGGCGCAATACTCGGCTATGTGCTACGAAGATGGCGGCATCGTTGATGACTTGATTGTTTACCGGCACGAGAATTTTTATGGCATGGTGGTAAACGCCTCCAACTTGGAAAAAGACTTTAACTGGCTCAGCAAGCATTTGCCGGGCGGCGTGGAACTGCGCAACGAAAGCGAGGAAACATCCCTCGTGGCTTTGCAAGGCCGGGACGCTGACGCTACACTGCAAAAATTGACAGATGTCGATTTGTCTGCCATTAAATTTTATTGGTTTGCCAAGGGAGATGTTGCAGGCATCCCCGCTTTGATTTCCCGAACAGGATATACGGGTGAGGCAGGATTTGAAGTCGCGGTGCCCAACGAACATGCCGTCAAATTGTGGCAGGCCATCATGGAAGCTGGCGCCGAATTTGAGATCGAACCCATCGGTCTCGGCGCCCGTGATACACTGCGATTAGAGATGAAATATTGTTTATACGGCAATGATATTGATGCCACAACAAATCCAATCGAAGCAGGCCTCGGCTGGATTACCAAGTTGGGCAAAGGTGCGTTCATAGGTTCCGAGGTCATCTCCGCCGTGAAAGAAAAAGGCCCGCAACGAAAATTGGTTGGCCTGAAATTGGATGGCCGCAATATCGCCCGTCACGGCTTTGAAATTTTTAGCGGCGATAAAAATATTGGCGTGATTGCCAGTGGAACGAAATCTATCAGCCTTGAAAAATCAATCGCCACAGGGTATATCGCAACGGAATATGCTGCGGTCGGAACAAATGTTGAGATAAAAGTACGCAACCGAATGATTCCGGCGACAATCGTGAAAACACCATTTTATAATCGGCCATATTGATTGTTTTGAGTTAGGAAAGATTTTTTTCATCGAATATATTTTCTCTCAGGGTGATTTTAACTTCGCATTGCGCCCCGAGTTATTCAAAATAACAGTGGATAATTTGAACATGCGGGAATCAGGATTGCAAAAGTCTTTTTAAACGATCAGTGGAATGAAATAGATAAAATTTATGAGCCCAAAAAAGAAAGCATCGACAGGAAGCAGTTTTCGCCAACAGGAAGAAATATTCGGCATTTTGCTGATGACTTTGGCATTTCTCATCTTTTTTAGTCTGGTAACTTACGATCCCGGCGAGGAGCCGAATGGGCTAAAATTGTTGCCGGTAAAAAATGCGATGGGAATTATCGGTGTTTACATTTCCTATTATTTAATAAAAATGTTCATTGGCTATTCCTCAGTCGTGCTGCCGTTTATTCTCCTCGCCTGGGGTTGGAATCGTTTTCGCGGCAATGAAACGGCAAAACTGATACGCATTACTTTATTCGTTTTTATAATCGCTGTTTATATCGCTACAATTCTCGGCATTCCGCAGGCGGCCAATCCGGAAAATTTTAAGTATGGATTTGAATTCTCGGGTCTGGTCGGTGGCTTTTTTGCGACTGTGCTCTATAAATTTTTTGGGACGGTCGGCAGTACAATTATACTTATTTCCATCGCGATGATAGCAATCGTCGCTGCGACGCAGGTGAGTTTTGAGCGTATGGTAGCGAGTGTTTTTTCGGCAATTTTTCTGGTTTATTCGTGGATAAAAACAACTGTTTCACGGATTCACCTGCCCAATCTGGATTTTAGTGCATTTCGCAGGCAGAAATCTCCCAAGAAAGTTACACCAAGAATTCCGGAAGAGAATTCTGCTGAACCGGAGATTAAAAAGATTCCGCTGCAGGAACGCCTGAAAATGCTCTCTGGCCAGGCTCAGGCTGCGGCGGAGAAAAAAGATGAATCACCGGTTGTTAATTTTCACGATCCAGCAAGCATAAGTTCTCCGGAATTACCGGATCAACAAAATTTATTTCATGATGAAATAACGGTGACCGAACGGGATGACCTTGGCGAATTACGGCATGATAACGAATTGCCGCCGCCACCAGCTCGCGGGGCTTACAAATTTCCCGGAGTCGATCTGCTCGATTATCCGGATACCCAGGTTGTGCCGGTTCCGAAAGAAGAATTACTCACCAACGCAAAGATTCTTGAAGAGCGGTTGGCAGAATTTGGTGTTGAAGGAAATGTCATCGAAATTAATCCCGGGCCGGTGATTACGCGCTACGAAATTGAACCGGCTCCAGGTATAAAAGTCGCAAAAATTACTGCGCTGGCCGATGATTTGGCCTTATCGATGCGGGCAAAAAGAATCCGCATAATTGCTCCCATCCCCGGAAAAGCGGCTGTGGGAATTGAATTGCCCAACCGACGCCCACAGACTGTTTATTTACGATCGCTAATCGATGATGCCGGGTTCAGCAAATCTGAATCCCCGCTTACATTGGCGCTGGGAAAAACAATCAGTGGCAAGCCATTTATTACCGAATTGGATAAAATGCCGCACATGCTGATCGCGGGCTCTACCGGATCCGGAAAAAGCATTTGCCTGAATGCGATTTTGGCAAGTATCCTTTATAAAGCCCACCCAACAGATGTGCAATTTGTGCTGATTGATCCCAAGCGGCTGGAACTTTCCCTCTACAATCAACTGCACAACCATCACCTGACTTTTCGCAAAGACCTGGATGAGGTTGTTTTCACCACCCCGAACAACGCCCTGACTGTATTGCGCAGCCTGGAATATGAAATGGAACTGCGATACGATCGCCTGGCAAGCGCGGGAGTCCGGAATATTCACGATTATAACCAGCGGGTAAAAGATGGGCGCATCGCAGGTGCAGATGATAAACCAGCAACGCATTTGCCGCATATCGTTCTGGTGATTGATGAATTAGCTGATTTGATGCTCACCGCGGCCAAGGAGGTGGAAGAACCCATTGCACGCCTGACGCAAATGGCGCGTGCTGTTGGCATGCATTTAATCGTCGCGACACAACGGCCGTCTGTGGACGTTATTACAGGCGTCATTAAAGCCAATTTCCCAGCCAGAATCGCATTTGCTGTCGCGTCAAAAATTGATTCGCGGACTATTCTTGATATGAACGGGGCGGAAAAACTCCTTGGAAAGGGTGATATGCTGTTTGTCCCTCCGGGCAGTCCAGAAGCAATCCGGCTGCACGGGGCTTATGTCTCGACAGAGGAAGTGGAAAAAATCCTTGCTCATATTCAAAAGCAGCCGCGTTATCCACGCTCGCTTCTGCCAATTCGTGACGAAGAAATTACCCGGCCCGGTAGTGGCACCAGTATGATTGATGAACGGGATGTCTTGTTCAATGATGCGTTGAAAATTGTTGTCAGGCATCAACAAGGCTCCATCTCGCTGCTGCAACGTCGATTGAAAGTTGGCTACGCCCGCGCCGCGAGAATAATTGATGAATTGGAGGCAGCGGGTGTTGTGGGCCCGTTCGATGGCAGTAAAGCCCGTGAAGTTTTGCTTTCGGAAGATGATTTGGAACAATTAGACTGGAATATGATTTAATATAAAATCGTAATCTAAAAAAGAGAGAACTTGAAAGGGTTTTATGTTTAAGAATAAATATACATGGAAGTTACTGCTCATCATTTTGATAGCCACTTGTGCAACGCAGGTTGAGGCCGGGGAAAAAGTTCAGGATATTGTTAAGAAGCTGAAAAAGCGCTACGAAAAGTTTGCGTCTTTACAGGCGGATTTTACGCAAACAACAGTTTGGGCGCTGGCCGGTGATGAGCAAAGCGTCAGAGGAAAGTTTTTAGTCATGGGAAACGATAAATATCGTGTTGAAACAGAAGCACAGACAATCGTCACAAATGGAAAAGACGTCTGGACTTTTTCCCATGAAAAAAACCAGGTTGTGATCAACTCTTTGTCTGGTGCCGGCCAAAACAAAACACCACGCGATATGTTGATCCATTACACAAAAGAATTTGATGCGAGGCTGGATGGGGAGCACCTATTTAACAAAACAAAATGCTATAAAGTCATCTTTACCCCGCGCGATGAAGAGGCATTTGTCGTTCGTACAAGTGTGCTGATCGATAAAAAAACCAACCTGGCCCTGCGGATTGAACAAGAAGATATCAACGAAAACATCACCCGGTATGAGCTCGAAAATTATAAAATTGATTTACCCTTGAAAAAGACAATTTTTCAATTCAAAATTCCTGCCGATGCTGAAGTTGTCGATATGCGTTAATTTTTTTCTGAGCCGCTTCATAATATGTTGCCCCTGAAATAGAAGCGGTTCCTTCTTTACTCCCACCTTCGAAATTTCCAATTTACTGCCAAGTTGGTTTGCTCGCCCCCCAAAATAAACACCAATTGTGGCTGATTACTCTCATTCTGGAATTATATTTAACGCGAGTTCGATATAAAAAGAATTGGGACAAAACGAATTAATTATAGGATCTAGTCCGAAGGCGTCCCGCCGAGGATAACGCACGGAACGCTCGGCGAGACGCCTTCGCTCTATTATAATTATGCTTGGTAAAGAATGTTACAGCTTACATCAAACTCACGTTATTTAATACTCAGTTACTCGTTTTTCTGCCGGATTTGCTAAATGTTTTCCTAACTGTCATTTGTTCGGCGGAATAGTAAAGTTTTCCCCGCGAAAACCTTCGTTTTTCCACATTTGAAAATATTTCCCATCCAAAATTAAGATAGTGCCATAGTTTTAAAGGTAACAGACTTCTGTTCGATAAATGTTTTAGTATTATCTGATTAACTATTACGAATATTCCCGATACACATAAAAGCCTCCGGTGAATTGGGGCACTCTAATTCTGGAAAATTCTTTTAATCAGGCAGTTTTGATTTTCAATCAGCCTCAGGCAGGATGCCAGGGCGGTGTGAAGATTTTTGTAGCACAAAAACAGAATAAATAGGCAAACCACATATTAGCATGGCGGCAGACAGATGAAACAGTATTCTTTTGTATACTATCAGGTCGTATTCACATTCATTATTTCCCTTCTATCGAGTCCGGTAATCGCCCAAAACAAAATTGGGGATACCGACACCTTTTCTCCGACGAAACAAAAAGCATCCCTGTATTATCTTGGCGAAAGAAATGAGTTACTCATCAAAGTCAATATTTGGGGATTTGTTCAAAAACCGGGGCAGTATCTCGTACCGACAGATACAGATTTAATTTCATTAATTTCTTACGCGGGCGGCCCACTCGAGGAAGCGAAGCTGAAAAAAGTTAAATTAATTCGAAACGAAGCTCTCTTAGCCTCCAATCTGGTGAATCAAGGCACTCACCTGGCCATGAACGGGACAACAGCGATGGCTTTAGGTGGCATTAAAAATGATCAGCCCACACCCAAGAACTATAAAAAAGTAATTACAATCGATGTGAATAAATTTCTCCAATCAGGCAATGAATCGCTCATCCCGGAACTTAAACCCGGGGATACTATTGTTCTCGAAGGTTCAACTTTTCACCTTTTCTCACGCGTATTTGAATTCGCTTCCAAACTCGCTGTTTTCGCACAGATTTATTTCTGGGTTGAAGCGGCCAAAAAATAATTATTACTCACCGGTTTACGGGGAAACGCATTCATGCCCGGCATACGCTTTTATATGAATGCTGTATCTAAGAATTAATCGAAAAAGGAATAGTAGTAAAATGGATGAAAAATTTGAACGCGAATTAACCTTGAAAGATCTCGTACGCGTATTTTATCGCGGACGCTGGGTTATAATATCATGTTTTTCTATAATTATGTTTCTTACTGTTTATTATACTTTTACGGTAACGCCGGAATACGAAGCAGCATCAAAAGTTATCGTTCAGGAAGAATCGGCACGGGGCATGGATATTTTTGATATCGGTGGATTTATTCAGCAGGAAACGATGATTAACAATCAGGTCGAAATTCTGAAAAGTCGAACCCTGGCGGAAACTGTCATTAAGCAACTACAGGATTCCGAATTGGCTAATCAGCTTGAAATCCTGCGCACCGGAAAATATGCTGAGGATCCAAAAAGCATGATTGCCGGGTTCAAAAATACGATAAAAAATGTTCTCGGGCTGATGAGTTCAGAAGATGAATATACAATCGATGACAAAGTTGAAGAATTGATGCAGCAGCGATTGTCGATTACCCCAATTCGCAATACGGATATGATTGAAATTAAAGTAACGGCCGTAACTCCGGAAGAAGCGGCTTTTATTGCGAATAATTTAACCTCAGCATACCAGGAAAAAAACCGCTCGATGAGCCAGGAAGAAGTGCGCCAGGTAAAGGAATTTCTCGAAGAGCAGCTCACGACAATTCAAACGCAACTAGCGAAATCCGAGAATGCGTTGAAAGATTTTATGCAGACCAAAAAAGTTGTGGCGCTTTCTCATGAAACAGAAGAGTTGATTAAAAAATTAGCTGAATTTGAGGGATTTTATCATGAGGCGCTGACCTCGTTAAATTCTTTTAAAGAGCGACTGGCATATATAAATGAGCAATTGGGTAAAAACCGCCAACATTTTGATATCGAATCAATTTCTGCTGATGCCTATTTCGAAGAATTGAAAAAAAGCATGGCAACTCTGCAGAGCCAACGCTCGGCATATATGGCGAATCTGATCAACCGGGGTGTCTACAATGAGAATGACGCCGAGCTGAAAAAATTTGATGACCAGATTTCCGGCCTGACAGAAAAGCTGAAAACCGAGTTGGCAAAATTGGCATCACAGGATATCGTCAACCCCGTGGCGATGAACGAACAACTTTTTATCAGCAAAGTGGAAGTAGAAGCCAATATTCAGGCGCTCAAACCGAAGGTGGCCTCGTTAAAAAAGATTGTTGATGAATACACTGTCAAACTTGAAAGTTTGCCGCAAAAAAGTTTGCAGCTTGCGCGTTTGCAAAGAGCTGCCAAAGTGGATGAAAAGATTTATCTGATGATGAAAGAGAAGTTTCAGGAATCCCGCATAACAGAGGTCGGCCAATTGGGTGATGTGCGAATCATCGATCCTGCGAAACCCCCGAAAGATCCTGTGCGGCCGAAGAAAGCTTTAAACCTAATTCTCGGTATGGTCGTTGGCCTGGGCCTTGGAGTCGGTATCACATTTTTGCTCGAAGCGATGGATAATTCTATTCGCACAAGTGAAGATGTAGAGCGGCTGGGAGTCTCAATTTTAGGCTCGATTCCAGTCATAAATGAAAATGAAACTTATAATAAAATAAAAGTTGAACCAAGCGGCGTAAAAAGCGGAACCGCGGATGATGTAAAACGGATGGCTTCGCGATTAATCACCCACTTCGCCCCGAAATCGCCGATTTCAGAGGCGTACCGGACTTTCCGTACGAACATACAATATGCTAAAATCGATAAGAAATTGCAAACGATGCTGGTCACCAGTCCCGGGCCGGGTGAAGGGAAATCGACCTCAGCAGTGAACCTGGCAATTACCATGGCGCAAATGGGCAGCCGCGTTGTGCTGATCGACGCTGATTTACGCCGCCCAGTGGTGCATTCTATTTTCAACACCGACCGACGAGTTGGTTTGACAAACGTGCTCATCGGCCGCGCCAAGCTTGAGGAAACGATTGTTCAGACAGAGATCCACAACCTGAGCATAATTACCTGCGGAACCTTGCCACCAAACCCCTCGGAATTATTGGGAAGCGCAGCAATGGACGCATTTATCGAAGAATTAAAAACAAAATTCGACATTATTCTTTTTGACACACCACCAGTGATCGCTGTCACCGATGCGGCAGTTTTAGGCAGTAAAGTGGATGGTGTTATTTTAGTTGTTAAATCAGGCCAGACGGATAGAGAAGCCTGTTTCCGCGCCAACGCTTTGCTGCAAAATGTGAAAACACTGGTGCTCGGTTCACTTCTCAACGGTGTCAATATTGAGAGCCTGTATGGCAGTTATTACTATTATTACCATTACTATTATTATGGTAAAGACAACACTAAAAAGCGGAAAAAGAAAACTGCCAAACCCGAGTCACAAACGGCATAAATTGAAATTTTAGACATATATGCTTAATAATTGATGAGAAAGATTATCTTATGTTGAGATTTCCACTGCGCAACCCGCATCAAGTGACATAGTTTTTACAATGCCGCTTGCCACGATGCATGCTTCTCAACCCTGTATGATTTCTCCTCTTTTGCAACATTGCACCAGAAAATTAAAACGTCAATCAATCACAGAACGCACTGTTCGGCATTTCAATTTGGTAAAAACCTTACATCCGGTACAAGCATAAATTCGAAATTTTGAAAAGGCTGAACAGCAAACTTAAAAGTATTCTAAAAACTATGAAACAAATAATGTTACGCGATGGCAAGTCAATTATTTGTGACGTCCCGTCTCCTGTTGTGGATCCGCAGTCAATTTTGGTTCAAGTTGAATACTCCTGCATTTCTGCGGGTACTGAAATGATGGGTTTAAAAGCAACGGGATTATCCATCGTTGAACGGGCTCTGAAAAAACCGCAGCACCTGAAAAAAGGGCTCGATATGATTACCCAACAGGGGCTGGCTTACACCAAGAATTTTATCAACACAAAGTTGAGCGTCGATGCACCTGTCGGCTATTCAACAGCCGGGCGGGTTCTCGAAGTAGGCCAGGCGGTACAAGGATTTTCGGTAGGTGACAAAGTCGCTTGTGCCGGTGCTCAATGTGCTTTTCATTCGGAAATCATCTCCGTTCCAGCAAATCTTTGTGTCTCCATTCCTCAGAATCTTGGTGCAAAAGAAGCGAGTACAGTTGCCCTTGGCGCGATTGCCCTGCAGGGTGTGCGGCGATTGCAACCGACGTTGGGCGAAGTTTTCGTGGTGATTGGACTGGGAATCTTGGGGCAGCTGACGAGCCAGATTTTGCAGGCAAACGGCTGTGTAGTCATTGGCAGCGATCTCAAAAATGACCGGCTGGATTTGGCTGCCAGCCTTGGCATGGAGCACAGCGTGCCTGTAGATGAAAATAATCAGATTGACTATATCCACAGGGTGACAGACGGGAACGGTGTTGACGGTGTCGTGATCACGGCTGCGGCGCAATCGAGCGAAATTATTTCGGCTGCTTTTCAAATGTGCCGCAAAAAAGGCCGCGTCGTGCTGGTTGGTGATGTTGGCCTCGATTTGAAGCGGGACGATATTTATGAAAAAGAATTGGATTTCCTTATTTCGACCTCGTATGGTCCCGGCCGCTATGACTACAATTATGAAGAAAAAGGCAAAGAATATCCACTCGCATATGTCCGTTGGTCTGAAAATCGTAACATGAAAGAATATTTGCGTTTATTGGCCACTAAAAAAGTCGATATCGATCCACTGATTTTCCGCGTGTTTGATTTCACCAAAATCGATGAAGCCTACTCATTAATCGAAGAAAACAATCTAAAATCACCACTCATGGTTTTGGATTTTGGTACTGAAAAAGCGAAATTGATCCAGGAAATTTCCAACCCGCATGTGATGAATGGAGTGAAAAATTCTGATAAATTAAACATCGCTGTCATTGGGATGGGAGAATTTGCCCGGGCGACGCACCTGCCCAATTTAAAATCCCTTTCCGAACACTATAATGTGCATACGATTTTTAGCCGCAAGGGACATAATGCCGTAAATATGGCGAAAAAATTTGGTGCCCAAAAAACAACCAGCGATTATCAAACCGTGCTTACCGACGATGATTTAAATTGTGTGCTCATTGCAACGAAGCATCATCAACACGCTGAAATGGCACTCGCGGCGCTGGCAGCCGGCAAACATGTTTTAGTCGAAAAACCGATGGTTCTCACCTCCGAAGAACTGAATAAAATCAGCAATTTTTTCGCAGATCAAACGAAGGCGGATTCGAGCCCGATTCTTATGACCGGCTATAACCGGCGGTTTTCACCCTACATGAAAATCGTCAAAAAGCAGGTCTTGCAGAGAAAAAATCCGATGATTATCAATTACCGTATGAATGCCGGATACATTCCGAAAGAACATTGGGTGCAAACGGAAGAAGGCGGTGGCAGAAACATCGGCGAAGCGTGCCACATTTACGATCTTTTCACATTTTTGACCGGCAGCCAGGTCGTTTCCATCGATGTGACCCCAATAAAACCGCAGCTCGATTATTATTTGACGAACGATAATTTTGTGGTGCAAATGGCGTTTGCAGATGGATCCGTGGCATCGCTCACTTACACTGCGATGGGTGATTCTACTTATCCAAAAGAACACATGGAAATTTACTGTGACGGCAAAGTTGTTACGATGACGGACTACAAACAATTGATGATTCACGGTGTTCGTTTTAATAAAATGCGCAGTAAAATTGCAGACAAGGGGCATAAAGAAGAATTGCGTTTATTTGCAGAAGCTATTAAAAACCAGTTGGATTGGCCCATTCCATTGTGGGAGCAAATTCAAACGGCTGAAATTGCATTAACTATTGAGAAATTATTACTGACGGATTCTCCACGGGCTTGATTGAGGAAGAAAATTTGCTGAGCGATTTAAAACGTCTGGGAAAGCACTCTGCAATCTACGGTCTCTCGAATGCGCTTTGCAGCGCTATTGGATTTTTTCTCATCCCATTGTACACCAAAAGGCTGACCCCGGCTGAATACGGTGTCTGGGAGTTATTTTTTGTCGCCATCATCTTTTTGCCTTTGGTGTTGGAGCTGGGTTTGGGATCTGCCCTTTTTAAAGCCGTTTTATTCGATTCAAAGGAAAAAGAGCATGCGCTCATCAACACTGCATTTTTATTCATTGCCGGTTTTTCGTCCCTTGTTCTTTGTCTACTTTATTTAAATGCTGCTTCGATCAGTGCCGTTTTAATTGGCATGCCGGACGACGCCCATTTGTTTAAACTTGTTTTGTTGGTCGTTTTTTTCAATGTACTGGCCATCATCCCCATGTCTGCCTTGCGAATGCGGGAACAATCGCTTAAATACGGGCTGATGAATCTGATTAAATTTATCACCGGTTTGGCATTGAATATCTATTTCATCGCTGTTCTTGGCAAAGGTGTCGAGGGCATTGTGTTCGCCAACGTCATTCAAAGTGCGCTTTTTATTGCATGTTTATTATTGGTCTGCCGAAACTGCCTGGGATTCTCCTTTTCGAAATCCGCGCTTGCCGAGATGTTGAAGTTTGGCATGCCTTTGGTTTTGATAAGCATTTCGTTCGTGATACTGAACATGTCCGATCGCTATTTTCTTCGTTTTTATGCTGGAATTGAAGAGCTGGGGTTATACTCCATCGGCTATAAAATCGGCATGGCCATGAACATGGTTGTCGGCTCCATACAAGTTGCCTGGCCAACCATTATGTATAAAACAGCAAAGAAAAAGAATGGCCCGGATTTTTTTGCACGCAGTCTGACTTATGTCACGCTCATCCTGATGGCAATCTGGCTGGTGATTTCATTGTTCACCCGCGAGATTTTTGTGCTTTTTACCAGCCCGGCTTATTACGCAGCGCAGGGAATCGTGCCGGTCATTTTATTATCTTATCTCCTGGTTGGAATTTATTATCTCACCGCCATCGGTGCGAATGTGAAGCACAAAACGCATTATCTGGCATTTGCGGCAACAACGGCATGCGGCGTTAATCTCCTGCTGAATTATTTGCTTATTCCCCGCTTTGGGATGTACGGTGCAGCGGCTGCGACGGTTTTTTCTTTCTTTATAATGACGGCAATTTCATATAGAGCTTCGATTCGCTTGTTTCCTGTGCCTTATGAATGGGGGCGTATCGGCAAAAGTGTTGTTCTGGCTTTTGGGTTGTATTTTGTAGGTCGATTTGTGTCAGCGGAAAATACAGCGCTTGCAATTATCTTCAAGAGTGCATTGGTTTTGCTCTTCCCGACACTGCTTTATTTTTTCAATATTTTAGTAAAAAAGGAAAAGCTTGTTTTGCAAAATTTACTAATGACTAAACCAAGGATTTATTAATAATCAATTTTAACCAACGATGTGGTAAATATTATTAAAGACGTGTTGTTAAAACCAAGTATTAACAAAGGAGTACGCAGACTATGGACAATCTATTAATGTATGAAGTGAATAAAAACATTTTATTAGAAAATGTTGATGATACTTTGCCAGCGAAAATTCTAAACCGTATTACCCATAATTACAGATCGAATTTTGCGAATAATCCTAAAAATGTTATCTCTGAAAGGATTATCGAGTATCCCATTTTGTTCCAGCACCTCAGAAAAGATGTTACCCGGATTTTGGACTTTGGCTGTGTTGAAGACCTTTTACCTATCCACCTTGCAAGCCTCGGTTATAAGGTAACCGGTATGGATTTTCGTCCATATCCTTTTAAGCATAAAAATTTTAATTTTATCCAACAAGATATTCTATCATGGGAACCACCTAAGGAAGAATTTGATACCGTTATTTCTATTTCAACTATCGAACATGTTGGTCTATCAACATATGGCGATCCGGAATCGAACGACGGTGATAAAGTTGCGGTTAAAAAGTTAATGCACTCATTGCGCAAGGGCGGAGATTTTATTATTACATTACCCGCAGGCAAACGTTGTATCAAAAGAGGCATGAGAATCTATGATCGACAGGCAATCGAAGAATTGGTGCCAAATATTAAAACATTGAAAATGTTTTATAAGCCTCATCGCTATGGAGACTGGCAAGAAACAACAGATGATGTCATATCATCATTAGTATGGGACAATTATAATACCACGTCCCCAGCTCAAGGTGTTGGATTTATTGTTTCTGAAAAATCTTGATTAATGAAGTGACTTAAAGCCCAAAGAAATTATGAAACCCTATATGGCTTGACTTAATTAATAATTGTTCAATTTTATTAAAACGAGGGTAATTTTATGCGCTATTTTATTTTGTTATTAGTTGCAAATGTGTTTGGATATGGACTTCCTAAAACGCATGCTGCAAATTTACCGGAAGTCGTAGAGACGAACATTCTTGATTACGGTACAATAACAGTTGCTACAATTAACGCTGCAATCCAGGATACAGACTCCGGCAGTGTTGTTATCCCTGAAGGTTACTATACATTCACCACGACTGACAAGATAATCTTAAAATCAAATGTCAATCTAATAGGCATGAATCAAAAGTCTATTTTAGATTTTTCGGGATTAGGAGCCACAGATAGCACCGCTGTGATTCAAGGAGATGCAATCAGCAATGTAATAATTAAAGGATTGCATATTATCACAAATGGTGGGCGAGGAATTAGAATTGACGCAAGCTCAGGAAATACAAATACAGTTACAATTAGAGAGAATAAAATTACTTCACCGGGCATAATCGTAACAATTGGTTGTGAATCAATAGGCATATATTCCCACAATCCACATAATACCGATAATATCCGGATTGAAAATAACGATATCCAGGTTGATCATCTTGGAGTTATAGTAAAAAACGATGGCGCAACAGGAAAAATGCAGCATATTTATGTAACTAATAATACATTTACTACAAATTCAGATGCATGGATTCCTGATGTCTTAAAGGTTGATGGTAATAGCGGGTTGGTGAGATATGTTTTGGTACAGAATAATATTCTTGATAATTCTATTTATGACGGAGACGACGAGTGCCACGGAATTACAATTGATGATTTTTGTATGAATGTCTCAGTAAAAGGAAATGTTGTTTATAATTTCTTGCCAGAAAACAGCTCCGCAATAAGTATTCAATCTATTGGTAATGCGACTCAAGGGGATACAACCGGCGGGGCAAATATCTTAGTTGGGGGAAATGTTCTTGATAGTAATTATGTTCATATTGAGACTGATGTAGATGGGTCGACATATGGTGGGACAACAAGGTATTTTTCAAATATCGTTTTAATGCCTAATATTCTTAGTAATGCGGACACTGCTGATTTAAAAGATGATGTTGGTGTTTTTTCATTAGACGAAAATGGATATTTTCAGGTGGATAATTTGCTTTTAAAGGGCGCTGATGATGCAGAATCTACGCTCGGTATTGGCAAAATAACACATGATGCAACCCATATTCGGTATGTATTGTCACATAGAAGTAATAATAAAGACTTGTATCTTTACTCAACTGATGCTACCACTTTTAAAAACTGGATGAAAATATTTCATGATTCTAAGATGATTCAAATTGGACCAGATACTATCAAAACGGCAATTGGTAATATCACACCGGCCCGGACATTGCACATTGCAGATTATATGAGAATAGAGCCTCAATCAGATGCGCCGGGAACTCCGTCAGCGGGCGATATTTATTATGATAGTGACGATAACAAACTGAAATGTTATAACGGTTCAGCGTGGCAAGATTTATACTAGTTTGGAATATTAGATGCACATGCTGAAAACTCTAAAAACAGTTAAACTGAACCTGGTTAAAATCATTGCCCGATTTGCATTGGGAAACAATTCTGCTCCCTCGCTAACCCGGTCCACAAAAAAAATCCTCGTTTACGGGCATATGGGCATCGGCAATATGGTGATGTTTACCCCGTTTCTAAAAGCGTTGCGCTCCCACTATTCAGATGCACAAATAATATTGCTGGTTGGCAATTCCGGATGCGCTCCCGTCATTGATGAAAGTTCTTTGGTCGATCGCATTCAAAAAATGGAAGGCACATTTTTCCAGCGATTTAAAACAATCTTGGATATTCGAAAAAGTAAATTTGATCTTCTGATCAGCAGTTTTCACGGCTCCTCGTTCTATTACGTAACAATGCTTCTGAATATCCCCCACAGGCTCGGCCATGTTTCCGGCCCTGACTGGGAAAGCAAATATGATTTTTTGTACAATATTCCGGTTCAGATGGGCGAAAACGAACATGAAATTGAACGTGGATTAAAATTAATGCATGCACTCGGCGTAGAGCCTGTGGACGATCGACCGGAGTTTTATTTGCCAAATCCCGACGTAGATTTTGTGACTGATTTTTTTCATGAAAACCACATCGATGAAAACGATTTACTCATTGCGGTGCAGGCAGATACCTGGCGTGCGCAGCAGTGGAAACGATGGGATCCGGCAAAATTAGCCAAAGTCTGTGACCTGGCAAAAGATAAATGGAATGCCAAAATAATTATATTTGGCGCTCCGGGGCATCTTGAAGAATTGAACGAATTTCTCGAGCTTTTGCGCTATCAGCCAATAATCGCGCTCGGCAAATCATCGTTGAAACAATCAGCAGCGCTGCTGAAAAAGTGCAGCTTGGCCGTCTGCAATGACAGCGGATTGATGCACATTAGTGCAGCCCTCGGTGTGCCGACGATCGGCATTTACGGGCCAACGGATTTTCACCGCACTTCCCATATTCGCTATGGTGAAAATCATAGTTTGGTGCGAAAAGAAATTCCCTGCGCCCCATGTTTTCGCATGCGGGGCGATCAACAAGTTGTCAATTGCAAAGACAGAATTTGCCTGGAATCAATTTCCACCGACGATGTAATGGCTGCAATTGGGAAAACAATCATCAATATTTCAGATAGAAAAAACAGCAGATATGTACCAACAACTGAAAATGAATGCCTCGCGAGTCGCTAATTTACCAGCTCAGGATATCTTGAGTAAAGGTGTAGATTACGTTCAAAAGCGTGTGCATGACAAAGTCAAAAAATACAAAAATGGCCGGCAAAATCCATTTGATTTGAAGCGGGTGCCGGCAGTGAAATATGTTGATTTGTTTGAAATTGAGCCGTTGCAATTATTGGAATTGCATAATGAATATAAGGATTTCGCTGAGCAAATTTGCGCCCACAAATTCGATCTTCTGGGATCAGGACTGATTGAAAACAGATTCGATACAAAAGTTCTAAATAATGAAAAACTACATAATTTTGACTCGTGGTTGGAAAAGCGACTTAATAAAAGAGACCTGGATTTTGCACGGAAAATTTGGCGCATGCTGCCGGAAAATTATCAGCCAATTGATTGGCAACTCGATGTAAAATCAGGGCATCGGTGGAGTGAAAAAACTTATTTTAATGATATTGCTTGCATCGTCAGATCTGGTGTTGATATTAAAATGCCGTGGGAATTGGCACGCATGCAGCATTTGCCGCAACTCGCGATTGCCCATATTTTGAACGCAGATAATAAAAAAGATGCAGATTCAACAACCCGTTTTGCACAAGAATTTCGCAGCCAGATATTGGATTTTATCGCGACAAATCCACCATCTTTTGGCGTCAATTGGAATTGTGCGATGGAAGTGGCTATTCGTGCCTGCAACTGGATTGTCGCCCTCAATATTTTCAAAGCTGCCGGAGTTCAATTCGACAAAGCTTTTGAAGAGGTTCTGGCGTTGAGCCTGTTTTCCCATGGCGAACACATTTATGAAAATTTGGAGCGTACGTCCGATTTTGCCAACAACCATTATTTGTCGAACTTAGCCGGTCTTTTATTCATCTCACTTTATTTCGGCAAAGGTGGTGAGGCGGGAAAATGGTATAATTTTGCCATCGATGAACTGAAAGCAGAGATACAGCACCAGTTTTATGATGACGGTACGAATTTCGAAGCATCGACAAGTTATCACAAGATGTCTCTGGAAATGTTTTATTTTGCCACCCTTTTCGCTGTTAAATCGAGTGAGAAATTTGATGGTAAAAATGCAACTGGAGTCTGCAAAAAGATTTTTGGACAGGCCTATTTGGAACAGCTTTACCGCATGTTTGACGCGACTTATCACTTGATAAAACCCAACGGCTGCATGCCGCAAATTGGTGATAACGATTCCGGCCAGTTGTTCAATATTTTCCCGCGAAACTCAGTTGAGACTATACATTTGCTCAATCATGGATCTCTGTTTTTCAACGAGAAAAAATGGAAAATTAGTGAATTTCAGGATGATGTGAGTACAAAGGTTGAACCTGGGCTTTTTTACGGAAAAACTGGATTGGCCAATTGGACGAATTTCAAAGCCCAACCAATTGACGCAATTCCGGCAAAAATTTTCCCCAAAAGTGGTTGGGCCGTTTTGCGTCATAAAACAGATTATTGCATCGTATCCGCGGGCGCCAACGGCCAGGATGGAATTGGCGGGCACAGTCATAACGATAAACTTTCCTTCGAACTGGTTTCAGGTGATGATGAATTTATTATTGATCCGGGCACTTATATTTATACTGCAAACCCGGAAAAACGCAATCAATTCCGCTCGAGCCGCTGCCATAACACGGCAAGCGTTGATGCATGCGAGCAAAATAATTTGCTATGGAGTGAATTGTTTAAATTAACGGACCGGACCAATGCGAAGATTTTGGGCTTTGCTGATAAAAAATCTCACATTTCGCTACTGGTTGGGCATTCAGGATTTTCTCACTTGAACAATCCGGTCAATCACCGGCGGAAGTTCTTGTTCTATAAATCGAGAGGGTGTTTGAAAATCCTCGATTATTTTTCGGGGCAGGGCCGGCATAAAATAGAATTGAATTTGAACACTGGATTGTTTTTCGGTATAAATGTTCGGATGAATTCCAATATTGATTGGGTGCGGACAACCGGTGAACGATCGGTGGGATATGGATTGAAATCTGAGTGCAATCAACTTAAATCTGAATTGACAGCGGAGCTGCCGCTGCGAGTTTATACGAAACTGGAGTGGGATCAGAATTAGGACAACAGGGTTTTCCCCGGAGATGAAATTTGAAAAAGAAAATATTGTGGGCAGCAAATAGTTACTGGAATTCTCCATTTCAGGTTGGCGCTAATAATTTGGCGCGCGAGTTTTTAAAAGATGGCTGGCACATACTTTTTATTTCCGATCCGATCTCACCGTTCCACTTGCTCAGGCGCGGCTCCAAAAGCGATATTGCGGATCGCTTTGAAACCTGGCGCCGGGGGGGGGAAGAAGCATGGGATGGACAGTTGATTTATTATTCTCCGTTTACACTTTTGCCTCCTTATGACAAACCTTTTCTTAAAAGCGAAGCTGTGCTGGAAAACTGGCACCGGCTTGCTTTTCCAAATATTAAAAAGAAAGTAAAAAACTTTGGATTTGCGGAAGTCGACTTGCTGATAATCGATTCAGTGACACAGCATTTTTGGATCGACACCATCAAAAGTGAAACGACAGTCGTCCGGATCACCGATAATTTTGCTGCATTTGAAAAAATTTCGGCGGCAGCAATGAAAAAAGAAAAAGAATTGATCAGTCGCGCAGATCATGTTCTTTTTACCTCAAAATGCCTGGAAGAACATGTTTTAACCAATGGCGCCCGGCAGTGCACTTATGTGCCCAATGGCGTGAATTTGGAAAAATTTAACACAATTGGCAAGACCTTGCCCGCGGAATACGAAAATATCCCGGAACCCAGAGTGATTTATGTTGGCGCCATCGAAAAGTGGTTCGACACAGATTTGATGGCACATTTAGCGACGCAATTACCGGAAGTTTCATTTGTGATAATTGGCCCTGTGCGTGCCAGTCTGAAATCGTTAGAAAAATTTAAAAATATCTACATTCTCGGCAAACGGGACAGCGATACGATTGGCCAATATATGGCCAATGCCAAAGTTGGAATTATCCCGTTTGATGCCAGCGATGCCGTCGTCGATTCGATTCATCCGCTCAAACTATACGAATACTTGGCATGTGAATTATCCGTGGTCACCATCGACTGGCGGGAATTGGAAGAAATTGACGCGCCGTTTTATCGCGCTAAAAATAAAGATGAATTTTTAAGCGCCGTGCAGCTTGCGCTGAACGAAACCTTTAACAGGACCGACTTGAAAAAATTCGATTGGAATTCCCGCTATAATTCTGTTAAAAATGTGTTGCAATTGAATGGAGAAGGCGCTGTTGTCAATGGATTGAAACCAAGACTGGATTCTCAAATTATAATCGATCAATGAGGAAATAAATAAGTGGTATCATTAAGACAGAATATGTTTGGTTTGTTCAGATTCGAATATGTCATTTTTCTATTTTTTGCGGGACTGTTATTCGGAACAGCCTTTTATCCCTATTTAATTACCAATCTTGGACTCTTGTTTTTTATTCTGATTGGTGTGTATTTTATCAGCAAATACAAGATATCGCTGCCACGGAATTCCATCAACCGGATTTTTATTGTATTTATTCTTTATGATATTCTCCATCTGCTAATCGCCACCCACTTTATCTCGCTTTCTGAAGCCTATAAAGTTGTTATCACATTGCTTGCCTATGTCGGGATTTACATCATAATTCAATCTTACACATCGAATAGTAAGAATTTCGCCCGATTGAACATGATTTTTGCCATCATCATTTTTGGTGAATCTGCGCTGGCTATTTTGCAGCATTTTTCGGAAAACTACTACATCACCAATCCAAATGTCGGCGATGAAACGACACGCATCGTAAAAGGATATGATATTTTTTCTTATTTTAATACACGGCTGGCACAGGATTATTATGAGGCCCGGGGCACTTTCGGACAGAAAAATCAGCTCGGCGCTTTTTTGGTTTTACTTGCCCCTTATTTCATCTGCCTGGCCTCATTCCAGTACCGGAAAAATCGGAGTTTAACCACGGTGTTTTATGTTGTCGTGGCGCTTTTTGTTACCATCGCGCTTTATTATAGTTACTCCCGCGCTGCCTGGTTGGGTTTTGGTGTTTCATTGCTCATTATGGCTTTTATGGCTTTAAAAGGAAGAACGAAGTTTGTGTTAGCTTTTGGTTGGATCGGCGTCTTATTACTTGTCCTCATTAATGATACAACCATCGATTTTATTTACGATTATGTTTTAACCACAGATACAACACTTTATCAGCGGTTTCCATTTTGGGATGCCACTTTGAATCATATAAATGCAACCCCTTATTATTTCCTGCTTGGCTACAGTTTTGTTAGCCCATATATCGTCGATTCGTTTTATAACAAATTTACCTGGACACCGGCGGGACATAATTCGTACCTGACAATTTTCGAAGGTAAAGGTTTGTTCGGCTTAATAATTGTCCTTTCGTTGCTAATTATTACGCTGAAAAAAATAAAAGAAGTTTGGAATAATTCTGAAAATGAGGAATGGAAAAGCATGGCTCTCGGAATTTTCACTGGCATTATAGGTTTTATGGTGTCGCAGCTTTTCGATCATAAATTATTCCTCTACACAATTGAAATTAATATATTTATCGTTGTTTTGATCTCGATGACGCTCTCATTAAACCGGCATATGCAAAAGGCAGAATGAAGACGGTCGCAATCGACATGCGGATGATTAACAATTCGGGCATCGGAAGATATCTGCGGAGTATTGTGCCTTCGCTTGTTTCGGAATGTGAGGAGGTGCAATTCAATGTACTCGGTTCTGAAGATGAGCTCAGCACGTACCCTTGGTACACGAGTTCAAATGTGAGATTTAGTCCATTTAACAGCCCAATTTATTCTATTGCAGAGCAATTTGAAGCACAGCGTCTTTTATCCACCAAGCCGGATTTGTATTGGGTGCCGCATTATAACATTCCAGTATTTTATTCCGGAAAAATGCTGGTTACCATTCATGATGTTTTCCATTTAGCGATGCGTCACACACTGAAGCGCCCGGATCAAAAAATATATTCCAGACTTATGTTTGGCGCATTAAAGCGTAAAGCCGATTCTATAATTAGTGTTTCTGAGTTCAGTAAAAATGAACTGATCAAATACACGAATATTGCCACAGACAAAATAAGTGTAGTGCACAATGGGCTGGATGAAAAATGGCTGGCCGCAAAAAGTGAAAAAATATCGGCTGATAAACCCTATTTACTTTTCGTTGGCAATGTAAAACCCCACAAAAATATCAAAAGATTGGTGCAAGCTTTTAAATTGATATCAGATGAAATCAATTGCGATCTGATGATAATCGGCAAAAAAGAAGGATTTATCACCAGCGAATCCAATCTTGAAAATGAGATAGCAGGCATTGAAAACAGAGTAAAATTTACCGGATTTGTCAGCGATTCTGAGTTAAAACAATTTTATCAAAATGCCCTGCTTTTTGTTTTCCCATCAACATACGAAGGATTTGGATTTCCCCCCGTGGAAGCGATGGCGTGCGGCTGTCCGGTTTTGGCCTCAAATATTGGTGCCGTTACCGAAGTCTGCGGTGATGCTGCGGAATATTGTGATCCATACGATGTTGAAGATATGGCTGCAAAAATTTTATCACTATTGCAGGAAAACACCTGGCGCAAAACTTTGATTGAAAAGGGCTTACAGAAAGCCGGCGAATATACGCAGGAAAAATGTGTGCAAAATACAATTGCGGTAATCAAGAAATCATTACATGCTTAATAAATCGATTAAATACAGGATTATAAATGTCACGCTTGTGCTCGGAAGTTCATGAAAGTTTAGATAAAACAATCGTGCAAATATGTCAGCAGTTACACAGCCAGCAACAGGGTTCCAGCGATGGTCGTTTGCTGGATATCGGTTGCTGGGATGGCATCAAAACACGCAAATATGCCGAAGAGTTGGGATTTAACGGACGATTCGGAATTGAGATTTTTGACGAACAAATCGTCAAAGCGGAGAGCAACGGCGTTGAAATTGCCAAGCTTGATCTTGAGAGTGATAATTTTCCTTTCGAAGACAATTTCTTTGATGTGATAATTTGCAACCAGGTTTTCGAGCATCTGAAACAGATTTATCACCCTCTGGATGAAATTTTTCGTGTTCTGAAACCCGGTGGCCATTTTTTGTTCTCGGTTCCCAATTTGTCCAGTTTCCATAACAGAATAATGCTGCTGCTCGGATTGCAGCCCAGCTCAATCCGTATTTTTGGCCCCCACGTGCGCGCATTTACGTATCAGGCGTTTCTTAATTTCGCAACCTATAATAACAATTTTAAACTTGTAGAAAGTTTTGGTGTGGGATTTTATCCTCTTCCCGCGCGTTTTGGCGGCGAATTTCTTGGTAAATATCTGAAATCGATGAGCCATACACCAATACTGCTGCTGCAAAAAAATGATAAAATTTATGCTGAAAATCAGATGTGGAATAATCGAATTCAGGAGCATAATGAGCAGACAACATTTTAGTTGTTATCTGCCTGTTTGAAATGAAGCCGACTGACTTGAACAGTCAATTGCGGATATTTAGAAAAAATAAACTGAACTACCCGTCGATTTTTCTGAAATCTCATTTTTCAAACACCACCTGGACACTTCTAACTTTGAGAGAAAAATGAATAAACTAAAAGTTGCTCTGGTTCATGATTGGTTAACCGGCATGCGCGGTGGCGAGCAAGTCTTGCTTGAATTGTGCCGTCTTTTCCCGCACGCTGATATTTATACTTTGATTTACGTCGAAGGGAAAATTCATCCGGAAATCGAAAATCATAAAATAATTCCATCATTTCTGCAGAAAATTCCAGGAATCCAAAATCACTATCGCAAGTTTTTGCCGCTTTTCCCTGTGGCTATCGAAAATTTTGATCTGACTGAATATGATTTGGTCATAAGCACAAGTCACTGTGTTGCGAAGGGTGTTGTCACCCGGCCGGATACGCTGCACATTTCCTATATTCACTCGCCGATGCGCTATATTTGGGATCTGCATTTTACTTATTTCCCTAAAAACAAGGGCAATGTTTTTGCAAGAATGGCTTATCGTCTGTTTTCCAATTATCTAAGAATGTGGGATGTCACATCGAGCAACCGCGTTGATTATTTTATCGCCAATTCATCATTCATCGCCAGACGGATTAAGAAATTCTATCAGCGCGACGCCAGTGTGATTACGCCGCCAGTCAATGTCGATTCATTTTCAGTTGCCGAAGAAAGCGATAACTATTTTATCGTTTTTTCATCACTGGTACCGTACAAACGGGTGGATATGGCCGTCGCGGCATTCAACGAACTGGGGCTTCCATTAAAAATCGCCGGAACCGGACCGGAACTGGAAAATTTGCAAAAGATAGCCAATGAGAACATTGAATTTTTAGGGTGGCAAACGGATAGTGAAATCGCGCGGCTTTTGGCAAAAGCCAAAGCATTGATTTTTCCCGGACTCGAAGATTTTGGCATCATTCCCGTCGAGGCCAACGCGTGTGGAACACCCGTTATCGCGCTGGGAAAAGGCGGGGTACTGGATTCAATTTTACCACTGGATGAGAGCAAGCAAGTGGAACAGCCAACAGGGCTTTTTTACGAGTCGCAGGACGTCCGCGCTTTGGTCGAAGCCGTACGAAATTTTAATGAAAATGAAATCTATTTTCACGACCGGCCGGCCATCAGACGGCATACATTCCGTTTTCAAAGTTCGTTGTTCCGCCAGCGGATTTTAGATCATCTTTTAGTGCTATCAAAAACGGATTTCAGAAATATATATAACAATCTTAAAAACCTGAAAGTTAAGGTTGGAAAAAGCCGAAGTTTAGAAAAAGTATCGCAATTAGTAAAAGATCGCTCTGTTTAAGAAACGGTATGAATTATCCAACAGCTTGGGATGAAATATTATTCAGGCAACAACTCTCACAAAGCCACGGAGCCCACAGAGTTTTATTTTTAATAACTTTAAGTCATTCTCTGCGGCTCTGCGAGAGAATGTATCAGGCTATAAATCAACTTGTTATTTAAACAGAGCTTAAAAGATTAAAAATGAGCAGTTCAATATTCTCAAAGGACAATTAATAGCAACGGTCGCGAGCGCCTTTTAGAGACGGTATCTAAAGGGCAACACGGGGATCGGATAGGACGGCATCATGGTTAAACAACACCCACAATTGTTTCATTTCACGCTGGTTATCGGTGATTTTATCTTAACATTTGCTTCATTCGTAGTCGCATTTTATTTACGGTTTTATTCAGGATTATTTTATGTCGCCACAGTCCCGGATTACAATGATTATTTAATTCTCTGTTTGTTGGCGCCGGTTTTCAGTATCATTTTATTTCATATCTTCGGTGTTTACCAGACTCGGCGGATTGAGTCTGTTTTTGTCGATTTGCTCCCGGTATTGAACACGGGCGTGGCACTGGTCCTTTTGCTTTCAGCCATGACCTTTTTCTATCGCGAAACGAGTTTCAGCCGTTTGACATTCATTTTGTTTGGCGGCGCTTTTTTCATTTTGACAAGTTCTGAGCGGATTTTAATTCGTAGCGCGTTAAAATATTTGCGCACGAAAGGATTCAATGTCAAAAGGCTGCTGCTCATCGGGGCTGGAGAAATTGGCGACCGTGTCATCGAGTCATTTACAAAAAATAAAAGTTTTGGCTATAAAGTGGTCGGCGTGATTGATGACCAACATGCAAACGGATATTTCCCCAAATCGCATGGTGTTAAAATAATTGGCCGCACGAAAGAATTGAACAAAATTGTCCATGAAAACCAGATTGACAAAGTGATAATTACACTTCCCGTGCGGGCATACGACAAAATTTGCCGCATCGTGGAAAAATGCGAACATGAGGGAATTGAGTCGGAGATTGTGCCTGATTATTTTAAAATAATTCAACCGAAGACCCGTGTGAAAAATCTCGATGGCCTGCCGATCGTGAGTATTCGTTCTCTGCCAACTGATGATATCGGTTACACGGTCGCGAAGCGGATGTTCGACCTGGCGTTTTCCTCTTCAGTGATGTTTTTGGGCGCGCCTGTTTTTATTCTCATCGCAGTATTTGTAAAATTGACTTCGCCCGGCCCTGTTTTCTTCCGGCAGGAACGCATCGGTATCAACCGCCGGCGTTTTAATATGTATAAATTTCGTACCATGAAAGTGGCGTCCGAAAAAGAAAGCGATGTTACGTGGACAACCACCAATGACAGCCGCCGAACCTGGTTTGGCACATTTTTACGCAAATCCAGTCTGGATGAGCTACCCCAATTCCTGAACGTTTTCCGTGGCGATATGAGTATTGTTGGTCCGCGGCCGGAACGTCCGTTTTTTGCTCAGCAATTTAAGGACAAATTTCCTAAATATATGGTTCGCCATCAGGTTAAAACAGGAATTACCGGCTGGGCGCAAGTCAACGGCTGGCGTGGCGATACCTCCATTCAAAAACGATTGGAATTTGATTTATATTACTTGGAAAACTGGTCATTCTTGTTCGATTTAAAAATAATAGGATTGACTCTGGTAAAAAGTTTGAATGATAACAACGCTTATTAGCCTGCTTTACTCACAAACTTTATAAAAAGCATACTTAACCTGTTAATAATTCATATATTGAATTCAGAACTTTGAAAAAATATATATACTTCAAAAAAGCCTCTCACGCAGGCCCGCTGCGTACACAGAGTTTTGTTTTTTAAATTTTTAAGCCTTTCTCTGTGGCTTTGTGGCTTCGTGTGAGAATTATTAAGGTTAGTAATTTCTACTTTATTTTCATCTTACCGCTTGTTCTGTTCATGAGAATCGAGAGAAATAAAGTCGAAAGAAGTTTAAGAAACGAAATCAGCGAGGAATGCCAGGTTTGAAGCATGGAGGATCCTGCAGGAAGTTAACTTTAGCACTTCTTTGCGCATTTTTTATTTTGCCACAGTATTCATTTGCCCAAAAAAGTATTACCTTGCAGCCATATCACTGGGTTTATGACTACGCAGACGAGTTGAAACTTCGATATCCTGAATTGATTTCGTTTTGGGCGACACAGCCGCAGGGATATAACACAACCGCCCATCTCTTAAAATCGCATGATAGTACGGCTGTTTTTGCCAGTTTTTTATCAAAAAAAATTGCCCGGAATCTCTATAAATTTGGGAGAAAAGGCCCAATCGCGCTCGAATATCCGATGATTTATCTCGGTAGTTCATTGTCAGAAAAATACGGCAGTCAGGTTGGAAATGATCGAATTCTCAGCAGCTTGCGGCTCTACTCGGGAGCGCGTTTTTCGCGGCGCTTGTCGATCTTCAATGCGATGAATATCGACCAAAGTTTTGGCGAAGACAAACAATACATCGGGAAAGTCTGGCGCGATGTGACGGCGATTACGGAGCAGGCCTACGCGCAATACCAGGCTGATGACTGGCTGGTTAAATTTGGCCGGGATTATCTGCGCTGGGGGCGGGGCTATGATGCTGCCCTGGCTGTATCTCACGCTTCACGCCCATTTGATCAGTTCTTTTTACAACTGCGAAGCCGGCGGGCCCAATTCAGTTATTTTATCAGCAAACTGAACAATATTAAAATTTTCAGTGACGCTGACTCGTTGCAGCAAGAATGGGCGAACCGCTACATGAGCGGTGGCCGCCTTGAGTTTAAATTGTTCAACAATAAACTGGAACTGGCATTTTCGCAATTTGTACTTTGGGGCGGAACACACGGACTGGAATTTTATTATTTGAATCCGTTCGTATTTTACCACGGCGAGCAACTGAACGAAGACCCGGAAATCCGTGCCAATACACTGGGTCTCATCGATTTCAGTTTTTACCCGCGATCAGGTATTGAAGTCTACGGTCAACTGCTCATCGATGATATTCAGATTGAAAAAAAGGTGCCCGGTGATTTGGAGCCCAATGAACTCGGATTGCTCATCGGTGCAAGATCGGCGGATGTGTTGGGTGTCGATGGATTGACCCTGGGCCTTGAATATACGCGGGTAACAAACAGAACTTACAACACGTTACCGCTGGCTGAAAAATTTACCCATCGCAACAAACCGATAGGGCATTTTTTAGGCAATGATTTTGACCGCTGGCTTTTTTACGGCCGGAAATATATTTGGAAAAATTTACTGCTCAACGCACGTATGGATTTCCGCCGCCACGGTGAAGGGCGCTATAATGGTGATTTTGATACGCCGTGGCTCGATTTTGAAACTGCTGAAGGATACTCCGAACCTTTTCCAACCGGCGTTGTTGAATACGCCCGGATTTACACGCTCGATCTGCGGTGGCATCCAAAATCATATTTTTATTTATCCATGATTGGCCGAGCCGGAGATTTTTCAAACTATCAAAATAAACCGGGCGAGGAGCGAACGAATCGTGAATTGTATTTGAAATTATGGCTTGAGTGGTCGTTCTTCAGTGAAATTTAAAAAAAAGGTGCCGATGAAATTTCTTGTTATTCTCGATAGAGATGGAACGCTCATCGTTGAAAAAAATTATTTAAGTGATCCCGGGCAAGTGGAAATACTGCCGGGCGTCATTCAGGGCTTGCGCACGTTGGTGCAACACGGTGCTGTATTGGCAATCGCCAGCAACCAGTCAGGAATTGGTCGTGGGTATTATTCAGCGGAACAGGCTGTGGCAGTCAACGAAAAAGTTCGCTCTCTTTTGGCTGAAAAGAGCGTTGAATTGGGACCTGTTTATTTTTGTCCGCATACTCCTGAGGAGCCGTGCCAATGCCGCAAACCCGGAATTGAAATGCTGCAGAATGCCCTGGAAGAGACAGGAATTGAGCCTGAAAATGCATTTATGATCGGGGATAAGATTTGTGATATTGAAGCAGGAAAAGCGGCGGGGATGCGTTCGATTTTGGTACGGACCGGCTACGGCAACACAATTAATGTGAATGAAATTAGCGTTGATTTTGTGGCGGAAGATTTGGTGTCTGCAGCAAACTGGGTTATTGAAAAAATAAAAAATCCGGGTTAGTCCCGGTGTCTGCCGCGGGAAATGAGAAATCGTTTCCCTACATTCTGGCCCGCTTGCAGCGAGGACGTTGCAGGCGGGTTTTTTTATGGCTGTATAGCTTTGCCAACCAGCCGTACCAAATCGGCGATCACATAGGGCTTGGGCAGAAAAAATGTGTGGGGATCACTGATCTCCAGCTCGTGGTCATAGCCACTCGATAAAATCGCTTTTATCTCAGGATTCGTCCGGTGTATTTTTTCGATGAGCGCGCGGCCATCGAGCTCCGGCATCGTGAGGTCGATTAACAACACATCAATTGATGATTCGTTGGCCTTAAAAAGTGCAAAAGCTTCTTCCCCGTTTTGAGCAATCAAAACATGGTAACCGTAGCGTTCCAAACTTTTGGAAGCGACATTGCGAACCAATTCGTCGTCATCAACGATGAGAATTGTGCCACCCGGGCAGAATATTTTTTCCTCGATATACTTGCTTTCTTTGATGCTTTCATCCAGCGTTGGCAGGTAGAATTGAAATACTGAACCGATATCAGGCTCGGTCGTTACTTCGATCCAACCCTTATGTTCCTGAATTATACCAAATACTGTCGATAAACCCAACCCGGACTCCTGGGCGACTTCTTTGGTGGAGAAAAAAGGATCGTAAATCTGCGACAAAGCTGCCTCTGAAATACCGGTGCCGGTGTCGGAAACACTTACTTTAAGATGTTTTCCAGTGTGCGCATCGAGATTGTTTTTACACTCTTCCTCAGTAATTTCAATTTCTTCGAGGTGAATAGAAATTTTGCCTTGACTTTCCTGCGAATCGCCTTTTTTCTGAATGGCGTCACGTGAATTGACCACAAGATTGGTGATAACTTGTTGTATTTTCGATTGGTCGACCAAAACCGGACTCAAGTTCAGCGTTACCGGCGCCTCAATAATTATTGATGATGGAATTATTCGGCGTAACAGGCGAATCATTGTTTGAATCAGACCATTCAGATCCGTGGGTTCGATTGAGGTTTTTCCCTGGCGGCTGAATGTTAATAATCCACGTGTCAGGTGGGTGCATCGCTCTGCCGCTTTTTCGATTTCGGCGATGGTCTGCATGGTAAATTCATCATCCTGCACGGTTTCTCGTAAAATGCTTGCATTGCCGATAATCCCGGTTAAAATATTATTAAAATCGTGGGCAATGCCGCGCGCCATCGTACCGATAGTTTCCATCTTGTGGGTTTGAATGAGCTGGTTTTGCAGCAGCTTTTCGTTGGTGATATCCCGAATGACGGCACAGAAACTGGTTACACGGCCACTTTCCATTAACGGCAAAGCGGTTGCGATGGCCGTGTGTTCAACACCCTCAAGTGTGTTGAAGACGATTTCAGTTTGCGAGATATGCCCTTTTTGAGCAATCTGCAGGTGCGATTTGAAATTTGAAAGGCTGTCCTCGCCGATAAATTTATGGAGGAAATTCTCAGAATAGGCGACAAATGAGCTGAAACCAGCGGTTTTTTTAAATGCCGGATTGACGAAAATAATGGTATTTTCAAAATCAAACTGGATAATTGGTTCTGGGAAATTGTCGATAAATGAGCGGTACCTCGCTTCGCTCGAACGCAATGAGCGTTCCGCCATCACACTGAGATGCACATCATGCAGCGCAACCTGGACTCCGATATCGCCGTTATTTCCCAAATAAATTTGATAAACCCGGCAGCGGAAGTGGGGCCACGTTCCCATTTTATTGCGCAGCCGGATTTGTTGGATATCCGCATTCATATTAAAACTAATTTGTTTTAAAGTTTCGCTAAAATTGGCTTTATCCTCTTCATGGATAAAATCGAGCATATTTTTGCCAATGAAAGATTCAGCATCAAATCCGAGAATTTCCTCAATCTGCCATCCAACCCAGTGAATTTTGCAATCCATATCGATTTTCAACAGGATATCAAAAGTTAGATTGATAATCTTTGTTAACGAATCGTTCTGCTTTTCCAAAAGCTGCATGGTATCAGAGGCGGAGAGGAGTTCTTCAATAACGAGCTCTGTTATCTCGTTTTCTGAATTGGGCGATTTTATTTTTCGGGAGGTGTAACGAATGAGTTTTAATGTCCCATTTTGACTGATGGTAAATGGCACAGCGGCATCGTTCGAATGAATGGTATCGAGAATCGGTGCACAGCTCTGTTTAAATTCAGAAAAAGATGCTACTCCGCATAGCCGAAGCAGTGCCTCATTTGCAAATTCGGGCTTGTTTTGTGCGTCGACATGCAATATTGCGGTCGGTAGATTTTGCAGATATTCGGTGATATTCATGTAAGGGGCGACTATATTTTCAGTAAAACTTGGTTAATTCAATTGGTGCAAATCTGTGTTCAAAGGAATGGGGTTCAGGCCGTTGTTCCAAAACTCCCGGTTGGGTTTTTAGCGTGGTTTCACCTGGTCTGTGATAAAAAAAATAAATTGACTGCTGCCAATTCAGGAAACGATTTGATTTATAAAGCCTGTATTTTTGTGTATAACAGTAAAAAATATGTGCAAATTACAATTCTATTTTCAGATATGAAAGAAAAAGTTACATGGGCAATAATTTAAATTAAAATTTTGAACATCTGGCTGCGGACCTTAAAAAGGCCGGCCTTTAGCGCTCAATAGAGTGGATTTTCTCGCCGGGATGTCCGATTCCCCATAGATTAATTTTTGTTGTGGAGATTTCTCATCAATCTCCACAACTCAAAAAAGTTTATCTAATCAGTTGCAAGGATTTCGAGACAATACCGGCACCGGATTGTAACTTCACAAAATAAATTCCGCTCGATGCCTGTAATCCGTGGTTGTTACGGCCATCCCAATTGAGTTCGTGCAATCCCGCGTCAAAACTTTGGCTGCTCAATGATTTGACCAATTGTCCTGAAATGTTATAAATATTGATGGTGACTCGGGCGCTATTTTGCAGCTCAAATGGAATTTTTGTGCCATTAGAAATACTGAATCCCGGGCGAAATGGATTGGGATAATTTTGGTGCAAAGCTATGCGATTTGGTGGTTGCACGACGACGGTTATCTCGGGGGAATAGTTAATCGTGCCATCGTTATCTACCTGGCGCAGTCGAAATTTATGCAGGCCACTTTGGGTCGTTGCAAACTCAAAAGTATAGACATGTTCTTCGACGGTCGTGCCGTGCCCCTCGAGAAAATCGACGTCTGTGAATGGTCCATCGGCAAAGCTGTGTTCGACATAAAATCCCAGATTGTTGGATTCTGTTGCTGTTCGCCAGGTCAGGTCGATGGAAAAATCGCGTGCGAATCCGGAAAAAGTGACGAGTTCAACTGGTGTCGTTCCGGGAACCAGATGTTGAGTAACCACACCTTTGAAACGGTTGGCCATCGCATCGTAGCCAGTATTGTTTGGGTGAAGATTATCGGTGCCGTTGTTAACCATATAATCATTTTCCCAATTATTGTGATTTATAAACTCATTATACTGGTCAACATAGTAAATCGCTTTGCCTTCCTGATTGCGGCGTCGGTCAACGAGGCTCCAGATTTCACTGTTTAATGGGCTCACCTTGTTTGCAAGAGAGTCCAGGCGCGGGATAATTCCACAGAGAAAAATTTTGATGTTGACACCATTGTTCCAGATTATGTCCAGGGTAGCATCGATATCTTCGATGATAAATTGTACACCTCGTTTGGCTGATATGTCATTTGTTCCAATATGAAATAGAACAAAATCCGGGATTTCACCCTGGGCAGTGAGTGAATTGAGCCAACTTTGGGCATTGGATCGGATGAAGCTGGTTTTTTGCCCGGCCCAGCCATCATGCTGCGGATCCACAAAATCACCGTTGCTCCGGGTGCCAACAAAATTTATATCAACACCCTCATTTTGCTGGTTGACATAATCTTTGAGTTTGTTATACAAAGGTTTTCGGTAGCCATTGAAAGCTGTCGACCCTTCTCCCTCAGTAATTGAGTTTCCCAGCGGCCAGATTTTGTAAGTCTGAGCTTCGATATTTAATGGAAATCCAGCGATTAACCCCGTGAGTGCCAGTGCAGTAACAAGTCGGTGCCACATAAACTTTAATTCCTCGTAAATAGGAGTGGTCATTTCTTCCGGTTCGGTTTCTAAATTGTTTATTATGGTACAATTATTTACCTATAAATGGGCTCAGAAATAGAGTTCACATTTTTATGCAAAGTCCATTCCAGTTTCGCTCTAAATTGCGTCTAATCAGCAAATAATTATTACACATAAAAATATTTACAACTGAAATAGGAATTCAGTGATTCAACTTTTATATTTTAGGTTCAAATTGATTGCCTGTTTAAGCCAAAAATCAAAATCCAGTGCATAGAAATAATATGCTCCTGAAAAATTTGTGCAAAAATGATTCTGTAGTCCTGATATTAGTAACCGCAAAAGTACGAAATCGCGAATGAATTATAATACAGCGTTTCAAAATGAGTCATACGGAAATCCCTGAACAGCGTATAAACTTCATATCTTGCAGAGAATTAAATAGGTATATATCTATATTCGACCTAAAATGGACTTCTCTTTTGTTTATAGGTTGCCTTTGCTAATAATTTAATAAATACAGAGATTTTGAATGATGAAAATTCTATCAAACCAATCGTCAACGGGCATGCGTAAAATTCGACCGAAGGCAAATTTTTTATTTCGTCATAATATATACATTTTTTCAGTCATGGAATCACGTATCAAGTGCAACTGCATCTTTATTAAAGAACGGAGGTTAAACAACTTGATCAAAGAAATCAAGATTTGATTGTTCAATAAGTCCATAGTAGATTATTTGCATTGCAGATAGACCGGCTCAAATCATTTATCGTATTTTGCTACCCCGGTGCCTGGCTCTCCGGCAGAGTACGCAGTCGAAAAAATTGTGGATAATACAGGAAATAAATAGTACAGGATTCCGATTATTCCTGATGGAGTGTTGGCGTATTCCCTGCTTCTATATGGAATTAATAAATTTCTTGCAATTTTATCAAAATAATTATATTTTATTTCAATTATTAAAAATACCTATAATGCGGCCTGTTTTAGTTTCGGAAATTTTATCTCTGTTGGTGCGCCAATCAAAGTTATTATAAAGCATAGCTGATTTCGTATTTGGTCAATTAAAACAATTTCTTGAACACTTCTCTTAAAACTGCTCCTGATTTTACTGCTGCGCCAAATTCACAGACCTTTTAATAGAGTTTCTTGATATGATCAGTGACATATTGATTTTTCTCAGAAACAATTTGAATAGTTACCTGAAGACAGGTACCGGGTTGGTAACTGATATTTCCAGTGAAGATAAGGTGGTCTTTATCGATGGGGATAAAACAGATCCGATTGTGTTCAAAACTAACGCCGTTTCCGTTTTATTAATCAACCTTGAAGAAGAAAAAATACTCCGTTCTGCAGACCCATATTTAGCTGTTCTACCGGATGGCACGCAAAAAGTACAACCGGTTATTCGAATGAATTTGTATGTCCTCTTTGTCGCCCGGTTTACCAAATACGATGAAGGTTTGCACTATCTCTCTTTGATTATTCAGTATTTCCAAAATAAGCGTGTGTTTGATCACGCAAAAGCGCCTGATTTACCTGAAAAATTTGACCAATTGGTTCTGGAAATCATAACACTCCCTTTAAATGAACAAAATGAATTATGGAATGCTTTACGAACAGCGTATCAGCCTTCTGTATTGTACAAAGTGAAGATGGTTACCTTTAAAGATAAAGACGCGATGAAAGCACGGGAAACTATTGAAAGGGTGATCAAATTATGACTGGTCGATATCGGCCTTTACTCTCGCTAAAAATTGAACACGAATACTATTCGGATCGCCGGTGCGATGACCTGACTTTTCATACTTTGCCGGAAACCGATCAACTCTTACGCAACCACCGTTGTATTGTAAAACACAGAGGAGACGGGATCGACATACTGACGCAGGTTAAAGAAGACAACTCCGCATTTCTGCGGATTGCTCCCGGCAATAAGATGCGTTTCCTTTTACGGCTTGATAATGCCCGGTTTCCACTATTTACAGATTTGCGTGAGTACGGAAACAAGTCCAAGCCGGTATTCAAAAATGAAAGCGACTCTGAAATCCTCCTCCTTAAATCACAGGTCAAATACGTAACTGAGAAACATGTCATAATTGAACCAAAACGGAACGATGCGTATACACTACGCGGTCAGCCGGCGCGTGAGTTGACGAGTGATGATTTCGTCATCGAGGGTTTGCCGGAATCAAAACCATCCAGTATTGACCTGCGTACAAAAGTATTCGTTGTAGATACAGAAAGCATGCGCATCAATGATCATTTTGAGGTGAAATACGCAACGAAGCCCGCTTTGGAAAAAAATGTTTTTGCTCATGTTGAAATTAGTGTTGATGAATCATTCCCCCTTATTTTGGATAAACCTGGGAAATTTTTGATCAAGTTCAAAGCCAAAAAAGCAAAGTGGCTCTATTATGTTTTAACAGATTTTCAAAATGGAAATAATGAGAATCAGTTAAGTTTAAAGGATAGTGATTTGAATTCGCCGCTTGAGTTTACTGAAGAGAGTATTCCAGAAAATTCAGTGCATGAAACCGTCACCGAACTTAAAAAGCGCTATCCAAAGTTGAATTTAACGGGATTTCGTTCAGGAACTGCAATTCCCTGCAGTCAAACGCCTAAAAAGACGTTACAACTTCTCGTCGATGACGAACCAGTCATAGCTATGTTGGCAAATCCTGCATTGTCAAATTTTTCACCATCAACTCAGGTGCAAACACAATCTGAAAATCAACTTTTTCATGTCATAAAATATCTCACTAACACATTTTAGTTTCAGGAGGAATTTAATTATGGCCACATACAAGACCCCAGGTGTTTATGTCGAAGAGATTTCAACGCTCCCGCCATCTGTTGCCGGAGTGTCGACGGCGATCCCAGCCTTTATTGGATACACGGAGAAACATGATGCGGGAGCCGGTGTCCCGGTTGTGAAAAGAATTGACACATTTCTCGAATTTGAAACGCTTTTCGGCCGGGCTCCCCTCAGCAATTTCACAATCACAGCTGAGGCTTCTGCTGAAGATGAAACTGCATATGAAGTTGTGGGTGTGGCCAAGGATGCTGTCGATTTTCAATTTCTGCTCTATTACAGCTTAAACCTTTATTTTAAAAATGGTGGTGGCAGTTGCTATGTCGTGTCAATTGGTGATTATGACTCAACGCCGGGAAAAGCGCATTATTCTCAAGGATTACAGGAACTTGAAAAGGAAGATGAGCCGACTTTAATTTTACTCACTGATGCAGTCAATCTGGATGCGACAGATTATTATGACTTATGTAAGCAATCCCTTGCTCAATGCAAAAAACTGGGCGATCGATTTTCCATTTTTGATGTGTTGGAGGGGACAGATAAAGTCGAACCGTTTCGTAATGGAATCGGGAGTAATTATTTGATGTACGGCGCGGCCTATACTCCATATTTGCAATCAACTATAAATTATCGTTTTGATGATAACACAGTTAAAATTAATGGCCTTTCCGCGGCATCATCGTGGTCGAAAGAATTTGCAGGCAGTGAAGCGGGTAATGGAATTATAGTTGCTTTTACCGGTAGTTCTGAAACGAATCCAAGTGTTAAAATTATTAATGGGGATGCGGCAGATGCGGTCACTTTTGAAAGAGACGATGTTCAGCTTACCATTCGAGGTGTGAATGGTAAAACGGGCTCAGCTATCGCCACAGCCTGGGAAAGTTTTGCCGATGCTGGTGGATTTTCCATAAACCTTGCCGGTGACGGCAGCGGGAATGTTGCTCACACAAATAATGCTTTTGTTGATCTTGAGAATCAATCGGATTCCGATGGTGGCGTTTTTCTAAATTCAATTCTTTCGTCGAATACATCGCTCTATAATCAAATCCGGAAACAACTCATGAAACAGCGCGTTGTCATGCCGCCAAGTTCAGCGATTGCAGGCATTTACGCCAGTGTTGACCGGAACCGGGGCGTCTGGAAAGCGCCGGCAAATGTTAGTGTTTCCGGCGTAATCGGTCCAGTTGTGAAAATAACGCATGCTGAACAAGAACGGCTCAATGTCAACCCGGCTGCCGGCAAATCAATTAATGCCATTCGTGCCTTTGCAGGCAAAGGAACGATGGTCTGGGGTGCGCGCACACTGGCCGGAAATGATAATGAATGGCGCTACATTTCTGTTCGCCGCTTGTTTAATATGATTGAGGAATCCACTCAAAAAGCAACATCATTTGCTGTTTTCGAGCCCAACGATGCTACGACATGGTTGAAAGTGAAAGCCATGATCGAAAGTTATCTCTATGGCCTCTGGGAGCAAGGCGCTCTGGCAGGCCCGACGCCGGAATCGGCCTATTTTGTCAATGTTGGTTTGGGAAAAACCATGACGACACAGGATATTCTCGAGGGCCGCATGAATGTGGAAATAGGCATCGCTGCTGTCAGACCAGCCGAATTTATCATCCTGAGATTCAGCCATAAATTACAGGAAGCCTGATCAATAACAAAAAATAAAGGAAAGCAATCATGGCTTTAACAAAGCAAGATATCAGCACAGCATACCCGCTTCCGGTTTATAATTATAAAGTAGAAATTGACGGTGAAGCGGTGGCATTTTCTGAAGTTTCAGGTTTGAGCATCAGCTATGAAACTTATACTTACAAAGAAAGCCCTGTTGAAAGCGGCACACCCGGTCCCCGCATTATGCACATGCCATCGCAGGGAACACCGGCGAGTATCACATTAAAAAAGGGGATAGTCAAGGGCAGCAGTATTCCGGTATTGTACCAGTGGATTAATTCAATTCAGACGAATCAAATCGATAAAAAAGATGTTTATATCCGCTTGTGTGATGAATCGGGGGACGCGGTTATCAGTTGGAAGGTGATCAATGCTTTCCCCAAAAAATTAGATGCACCTACATTTGATGCTAATTCCAACGATGCTGCCATTGAGACGATGGAGCTTATGGCAGACAACATTTTTATGGAAGAATCTTAGACTGAGCTATGGCAATTGATAAGCAATTCATCAAAGAGAATTATCCCTTACCGGTTTATAATTACCGCGTCACCGTCCTCGATTCCGCGGGTGCGGTACAGATCAGCTTTGCCGAAATTTCCGGCTTGCAAGTCGAGTACGAACCGGTAACCTATAAACACGGCCTGAGCTATTTGATGGGGGATAAAATTATTCCTGGCATGCAGCAACCCATTAATATAACGATGAAAAAAGGCATTGTGAAAAGTCAGGACTTGTTGCAGAAATGGATCGATGAGGCTTACAATAATCCTTTCGGCGAAAATGGAAAACGCGATGTTTTAATCGAGCTCTGTGATGAAAATGCGGACACAGTTTTGAGTTGGAAAGTCGAAAAAGCGCTGCCGACAAAACTCGAAGTGCCAAGCTTCGATGCCAATAGCAATGAGGTGGCTATCGAAACCATGGAATTGTTGGCGCATGATTTAAAAGTAAATAACGTGAGTTCGATATAAAAAGAATTGGGACAAAACGAATTAATTATAGGATATAGTCCGAAGGCGTCCCGCCGAGGATAACACACGAAACGCTCGGCGAGACGCCTTCGCTCTATTTTAATTATGCTTGGTAAAGAATGTTACAGTTTCCATCGAACTCACGTTAAATAATGAATCATAAATAAAATTTTGTGAGAATAATTTATGGAAGTTCCCGGCCCTCTGCCAATTATTGGCAATCCACCCTTAAGTTTCCGATTTGGGGTGACGTTTTTTGCGGGTGGTGTGGTACCCAATCCAATCGATATTCAATTTCGTAAAGTCTCTGGACTCGGCACCAGCATCAGCACTGAGAGTGTCGAGGAGGGTGGGCAGAATTTCTACACACAGCAATTACCCAAAAAAGTAGAGCACGAAAACTTGGTATTGGAACGGGGACTCGTCGTCGGATCACCGCTTACGATTGAGTTTAACGTGGCCATGTCGCTCTTTGAATTTGTCCCTTCGAATGTACTCATCACTTTGCTGGATCGAACATCTATTCCCGCTGCAAGCTGGCTGCTGATGAATGCATTTCCAGTCAAATGGCATGTTTCCGATCTCGATGCAAATGCAAATGAAGTAGTGATAGAAACCATGGAATTGAGTTATCAACGTATGCAGATTATAAGGATTTGAATTATGCCGGTAGAAATTAGAGAGCTGGTGATTCGCGCCAGTACAAACCTTGATGATCCTGAATATCGCAATAGAAATAACCAAAACCCTGCAGTCGCAGCAATTGATCAGGATGCATTAATTCAGGAATGTGTTCAACAAGTGATGAAAATTTTGCAAAAGAAAAAGGATCGTTAGATGTCCTTCCTGAAAAAAAATAAGTTGGCGAAACTGAAGATTAAAGCCTATTCCGATGATGGTCGAGCCGTGCCGGTGGGTGAATTTGAAGCTATGTTTAACCCAACAACATTATCGAAAAAATATGAAATAAAATATGGCACAGCTAAATCGTTGGGAGAATCAGATAACACGAAAACGTATGTTCGTAATTTTCCCACTGAAATAAGTTTAAAATTAATTTTGGATGAAATGGGTGTTTCCGGATCAGGGATCAGCCTGTTAAAAAGTGAAAAAACAGTAGCAAGTCAAATTCACCATTTTCTTGATCTTGTATTTTACATGAATGGCGATACACACGAACCAAATAGACTGCATGTGGAATGGGGTGATCAAACCGATGGCGTTCTTGCTTTTGATTGTCGGCTGGCGAGTGTAAATATTTCTTACACACTATTTAATCGTGAGGGCTCACCCTTACGAGCAGAACTCGATATCAGCTTGATTTCCGATGAAGAAGTATCGAAACGTCGGCGAAAAGAAAACAAAAAATCCCCGGATTTAACCCATCAACGCATTGTTCAGGCCGGTGATACCTTGCCTCTTTTGTGCAAAAATATTTATGGCAAATCCATGTACACCACCCACGTCGCACGCCACAACCGCCTGAACAACTTCAGGAATTTGGAGCAGGGACAAACACTGAATTTCCCACCATTAGATCAATTGCTTAAATCGGGACAGGTTTAATATGGGCGTTGTTACACCGACAATTTTGAATAGCGGCAAAGCAATGGATCTGGCGTTTGAACTGGTTTCCATCGATATCAGCCATGAAGTCAACCGTATTCCCCGGGCGCAACTTACGCTTTTGGATGGTAGCGTTGCGCGGCAGAAATTTGCAGTCAGTGAGAGTAAATTCTTTGAGCCGGGACAAGAAATCGAAATAAAGCTGCGCTACGAGGGCGCTCCAAATCAGGAAAAAAGGGTATTCAAAGGGATCGTCGTAAGCCAGAATATCACCGCGAGCGTTCAAGGGTCGCAGCTTATCGTTGAACTGAAAGCCAAAGCGCTCGCGTTGACAGTGAATCGTAAAAATCAAATATATCTGGAAAAAACAGACGACGATGCCATCGAATCTATTTTATCCGGTTCAGGGATGAAAAAAGGGAAATTGATGCGGATATCTTCGGTACACCCGGAACTGGTGCAGTATTATAGCACCGATTGGGATTTCATCGTTTCGCGTGCTGAAGCAAACGGGATGCTGGTCACGGTGGATAACGATACGGTTTCGCTTTTAAAGGTTGATTTGAGCGCTGCGGCAAAGCACATTTTCGAATATGGCTTGAGTGAAATCTATGCCTTCGATTTGGAAGCGGATATGAGCCATCAGTATCCTGAAATTCACAGTAGTTCCTGGGATATAAAAAATCAAAAGTTGACCACGGCCGTCAAGGCAAAAGACTTTAAATTAGCCCAAGGCAATCTGCAGGCTGAAAAATTAGTTAAAACTGTCGGCATTCAACAACAGAATTTCAATAACAGTGTTCCGCTATCTCCCGAGGAAAATCAAGCCTGGTCTGATGCAGAAATGTTTCGCAATCGCATGGCTTTCATTCGTGGCCGCATCGCGGTGGCAGGTTTATCAGAAATCGCCCTGCTGGATGTGATTGAATTAGCCGGAATGGGCGAGCGATTCAACGGCAAAGCAGTTGTTACAGGCATTCGACATCGCGTTGACCAGCAGGGCTGGCAAACCGATTTGCAGACCGGCCTGTCACCAATGAAGTTTGCAGAGCAGCGCGACATCATCGATGTGCCCGCAGCCGGATTGGTGCCAGCGGTGAATGGCTTGCAATTGGGCATCGTTGAGCAATTTGAGGAAGATCCGGAAAATGAATTGCGGGTTAAAATTATGTTGCCTGCTCTGGGTGAGGAAAACAACAAACTGTGGGCGCGGCTGACAAGCCCGGATGCCGGCGCCGAGCGCGGCTTTTTTTTTCGACCTGAGGTAGGAGATGAAGTGGTTGTCGGTTTTTTTAACGACGATCCCCGGCAGCCGGTGATTCTTGGTGCTATGTTCGGTTCCAAAAACACGGCTCCCCCAATCATGGCTGAGTTATCGGAAGATAACCTGAAAAAGGGAATCGTCACCAAGAGCGGTACTATCCTTTGTTTTATCGATGATGCAAAATCATCTGTTTATATCGAGACGCCGGAGAAGAACAAAATCCTGCTCGACGATGATACGGAAAGAATTGAACTGAGCGATCAGCATGGCAACACCATCACGATGAGCGCTGACGGCATCGAAATGAAAAGTGCAAAAGATTTTAAAATCGAAGCCAGCGGGGATGTTGAAATCAAGGGCGCAAAAGTGGATATCAAATAGCATTAACAGGAGTTAAAATGAAAGAAATCAATTTAAAAGTCAGTCTTGATGAAGCCAATCTCATTCTTGAAGCTTTAGGCACGCTGCCCTTTACCCGTGTTTTTGGTTTGATTGGCAAAATTCAGGAGCAGGCCGGGCATCAACTGAATGGCAACTCAGATAAATCGGAGCCCAGAAAAAAGAAATCGACTGTACCTGAACTTAAGGGCTGAACTTTTGAGCGAGAATAGCACATTCCTCGGAACAGGCTGGAGTTTCCCACCGGCTTTTACGCAGGCAGGCGCCGATGTGAAAATGAGCGCCGACGCCGAGGACATTCATCAGAGTTTGCAGATTCTTTTTTCAACCAGCCTGGGTGAAAGAATTATGCGTGAAGACTATGGCTGCGATCTGCAAAACCTGCTTTTCGAAGAGATTGACCAGGGCCTTGTAAATCAAATCAGTCGCCTCATCACTGACGGCATTCTCTATCACGAACCACGAATAGAACTTGAAAAAATCGAGGTCTCGGAAAGTAAAAAAGAATCAGGATTGCTGCTAATTAGTTTGGAGTATACGATCCGGAGCACCAACTCCCGCTTCAATATGGTTTATCCGTTTTATGTTAATGAAGCGAATACAGAATGATCGAACATGGCTGATTTTATCATAATCGAAGGCGATAAGGCAATTTTTCTCCCGAGTTTTGGCGCTGCCACGGTGGTTGTGCAACCGGGTGATATGCCCGGCAGCGGCCACGGTACTTTAAGTGGGAAAAAAATATGCATTGAAGGTGACGAACAGGATGTTTCGGTGCCAGGCTGTATGTACATGACACCGCAATATTCCATTCCGGGTAGTGGAACCTTAAAAATTGATTCTTTGGCCAGCGATCAGGTTGCAGAAATAACCAATACCGGTGGTACGGCGGTTATTCTGAAGGGCAGCCAGTTCAATGCAAAGTTTGAAGTACAGAGCCCAGCCCAACAGCCGCCACCGGGCCCGGGTTCGCCCATTCCCGACGCCAGCCCAAGCTATTCGGGCAATGGAATATTTCAAACGATGAATACAAAATTTCAAGGAACGTGAATTTTTTTTGGCCTGCGTTATTCACGTATTTTGCTGTAAAAGTACTTAGTCTGTTTATAATTAATATTTTGAACCCGGATTTAAAAAGAAATTGAAGAATAATAAAAAGCATCAATACTGGGCTCTGGGTATCCAGCTAACTCAGCAAATAGAAAAAGATGTCTAATTAGCTTGCAACCCACCCCTGACATTTACGAAGAACAATTCGCAAATGTCGTCCCCTCCGGCGGATGGGAATTGGGGGTAGCAGGCTGAAGAAATTCCACTCTTGGGAGGGGACGACAGATGCGAAAGGCGCAGCCGCTGAGCATCAGTCAGGGGTGGGTTTGAGACTCGCTGAGATAACTGGATACCCGGAATACTGGGCGCATAGAGTACTGTTTTTTCTATTTTTTAGTTTTTTTCTCAGCGGCTTCACAGCTCCGTTTGAGAATTATTCAGGTGAGGTGAACGAAAATTAAATGATGAATGATCCCGGAACACCGGAAAAATTTAAACTTGTGGAAATTCCTCAACGGGACGGCACAAGTCAGTTCGGGCGAGCAACAAAAGCACTCGATCCGGATTATGTGGCAATCGATGAACGCACAACAATGGATTTGCTGAAATTTGTACGTGACTTTGCCAAACGATTGCGTTATTTCGGTATCGAAAACGAGGAGGCTGGCGCGTCAGCAGATTTAAGTTGGAGCGGTTTTCTCGACGAGAATCTGAATTTGGAGGAGATCGTTTCGTTCATGGAAAACCCTGAACAATTTCAGAACGAAACATCCAGCCATTTTTCCCGGCCGCACTTCGCCTTGTTTTTGGCTTTTCTGCGCCTGTTCAGGCATGCACAAAACAACATGAATACAATTACCCACCGTCATCTTGACTATTATTTTCAGCACGTACTTGGTATGACAAAAAAGGCCGCTATACCGGATAAAGTACATGTGCTGATTGCGCTTGCAGCTAAATCCAGTTCGTTTGAACTGCCACAGGGGGCAGAGCTGCTTGCGGGTGAAGACAGCCAGGGCAAAGCTTTAATTTATCAAACAGATGAAAAAATAGTCGTCAATCGCGCACAAATTGCAAAAATAAGCGCGATTTATACCGATAGTCCGAAAATCGGTATGCGCGAGGAGCGGGAACGACAGGAGAACCCTGTCAGTGAAAGTGCGTTCATGAAGATGCTGGGCATTGCGTACGGTGAACCACTCCCGGGAGGCGTTTTACCAAAATTTGGTGCAGGCGATTTGCCCGGGGACCCTTTACCGGAAACCGAGGAACTCGAATTTAAGCACCTGCTCGATTTTAGAAATCTAATCGGATTCGTGAAAAGCAACCTAAGTATGGAAATCCGGGACTTCTTCAAAATAATGATGTACCGGGAAAACCAAACAGAAAAATGGCAGGAAATAAATAGTATTATTTCGAGAGCCGGAAAAAAACGTGATCTAAATTTTAAAGTAATTTCAAGTTCCTCAACAAGTTTTGACGCCAATCTTAAAAATGCTGTTACGCCTGAGCTCGATAATCTCGAGATGATTTTCAGTGAGATCCCTGAAACGGAAAATATCGATGACGCTTACGCGAATCTGTACCGGAGCGATCTGCCGGAGCTGCAAGCGATAATACGGGAGAAGCTCTTTCTCGCCATAGATGAACAAGATGTGCAATTTTCAGATAAGGAGATTAAAGCGGGAAATCAGGTCATTAAAATGCTGGATAGCAAAACGATGCCCGGGACTTTGAAATTCATTTTTGCTGATCAGTTGGCTGGGCAGCAATCGCACATCAACATCCGAATCATCAAAAAGGGAAGTGAATGGCGTGCTGAACTGTTAAATCCTGATTCTGGCTTCAGACTTGAATATAAAATACGAAAAGATAGTAACAGACTCAAAATATATGACATGTTAAATTTCGCCCGCCTGATGCATTTAAAAAACCGCATTGATCTTGAATGGGATGAAATCAACCGTATTCTTCAGGATGCGGCCAGAAAAGTGAGAGGTGATTTTGAATATAATTTGCCCATTGAAGGCAGCATGCTTTTTGAGAAAAATCTGGAAAATGCATTAAATCCTGATTTGAATACCAGCCCCTTGCAGCCGGATTTTAGTATGCTGGCAGGTAAGACGCAGTCTTTAATCAGCATAGAAAATGTTGATGAGCTACACCTCGCTCTGCTGCGTATAGAAAACTATTTTTATATGCCTGTTGAAAAATTTCTGGTCGTTGTCCCGAATGAATCAGTGGCTTTGGCTACGCACGACTGGGAGAAGGCATACGTTCTGCTGGCCGCTGCCCATCGGGAAAAAATCTATGCGCAGCGGCGCGCCGAAATGAATCAGGCCAGAATAGATATCGATCAGATAGCCGGCCTTAAAAACGTAATAGATTTGGCGCTGGGAAAAGTCGATCAAAACGCCGAAGATGTCCACCCTTTAGAGCGACTCAAGGAGCAATCCGGTGTGACCTTCGCTGATTTTTTAAATGAAATTATTCAAAAATCGCAAGATGCGCTTGATATCGTTGACCGCGAGTGGGAGCGCATCATCTCGATCGCAGAGCTGCACCAGCGCAATCGACTGAGTGAGCCGGTTGCTCAATACGTTGAATGGAAAAATGTCTATGCCTATGAAGATGCAACCCGTGCCGGTGAGGGTAATGACAAACTGAATCGCTGGAATACATTCGGTCAACCGCAGGTATTGCAATCGGAGGAAACACCTGCACCGCCTTCATTTGGCTGGGCGATCAGTTCACCCATACTTTTTCTCAGTCAAGGCAAGCGTACCATCTCTGTGACGTTTGGATTTTCTGATGTTGGATTTAATTTGCAGGCTATTCGGCATTCATTTACCGATGATTTGGAGGCGAATGAATTTCAAATGGAGAAAGGAAGCGGGCCCTTCTGCATTGAAGTGAGTACCGAAAATGGCTGGATCAAACCTGATTCTTCGCTCTGGCGCCTTGGCAGCTATGGTGCTTTAATCGATGAGCAATCTGAAACATCGAACGGCAACGGCGATTCTCCAAATACCGGGTTTCCGGAAGATCAGGCGTTGCAGGTTGTATTGAAATTCACCGAAGATATTGAGGCCGTGCAACCCATTGTGGAAAATAATGGGCAAACTACTGAAAAATGGCCACAAATGCGTTTGACGCTCCGGCATATCTGGAAACCAGCTGAAATTCAGGACGGCACGGGCCAGTTTATTACAAAGTACTTTGCTTTTAAATCGCTGCAATTACAGCGAGTCCACCTGCACGTTGGTGTCGATGGATTGCTTCCCTCGCACATACAAAATGATGAGCGAATCCTGGACGCCACAAAACCATTCGAACCTTTCGGCGTTCGCCCGGTAGCTGGCTCCCGTTTTAATTTTTGCCATCCGGAACTGGTCATTAAAAAGTTGGCCAAGCTGGATACACATTTCGAATGGATGGGAGTTCCCGACGATCTGCAAACCCATTACAATAACTATGAAGCAGTTACGGCGGATACGCCCTTTTCCATTAAAATGAGTATTATCGACAAGCAACTCAATCTGCCCATCAGCGAAGCGGCACCGTTATTTGAACCTGAAACTACCGGTGGCAGGAACACCACGGCACCTGAAAAACCTAAAAAAGGCACAAATTCGATACAGGATTTGGCCTCGGCTTTTGGTGAGCGGCATTATGCCGGCAACATAACCACCACTTTTGATGCCGATCTTAAAAACTGGGATCGTTATCTGCAATGGGAGCTCAATGCCCCGGATTTTCAGCATGAGGCCTATCCAGCCCTGGCCATCGCAAAAGCAACGGAACTTTCTGTGGCGATCGCAAACGGCGCTGCGGATGAACCCGAAAAATTTCAGGTCAATCCACCCTATACTCCCAAAATAAAACAATTGACTGTCAATTATACCTCTTCTGCTGAAATTGTCATGGAGAATTATAGCAGGGAAGCTGAAATGGATCGTATATTTCACATCCATCCATTTGGTTATCGAAAATTTCAGCTTGAAAAAGAGTTCCCACCTTTTGCATTTCTACCGCAATTTAACTTTGAAGGTGAACTTTACATCGGTATTAAAAACATCCGGGCGCCGCAAAATTTATCCATCCTGTTTCAAATGGCGGAGGGCAGTGCTGATCCGGAACTCGAATCCGTTCCGTTGCAGTGGAGCTATCTGAGTGACAATAATTGGATTACTCTGGATGACGGCCTCATTCTAAATGATGCCACCAATGGTTTGATCAATTCCGGCATTATGACATTTGATTTGCGGCAGGTGGAAGCAAACACGCTGCTGGATCCGGCGTTGTACTGGCTTCGAGCGGGCATAACAAAAAACAGCAAAAGTGTGTGTGATGTGGTTGCATTGCATGCACAGGCAGTAATAGCCACTTTTGTAGATAATGACAATGCACCGGATCATTTTTCCCGGCCATTACCAGCGGAGAGTATAAATTCGCTTTTGAGGGCACGCCCGCAAATATCTGGCATCTCTCAACCCTATACTTCCTTTGGCGGAAAAATTGCTGAGCAGGACAGAACATTTTACACCCGCATAAGCGAGCGCCTGCGTCATAAACAACGCGCATTGTCGTTATGGGATTATGAACATATTATTTTAGAGCACTTTCCCGAATTATACAAAGTGAAATGTTTGCCGGCCGATCCCGCAAAACCCGGGCAAGTTACGATCGTGGTGATTCCTGATATTCATGATCTGCTTCCATCGGATCCTTTTGAGCCCAAAGCGCCAACATCTTTGATTGCGCGAATTGAAAATTATCTAACTGAGTACATTCCAGAAAGTGCCACTGTAAAAGTAAAAAACCCGCAGTATGTGCAGGTAAAACTTCGTTTGGGCGTTCGTTTCCAGCCCGGATACAATGAAGGATTTTATAAACAAAAATTGAATGACGATATCAATCGTTTTCTTTCACCCTGGGCTTATTCTGCGGATGCGGATATCGTTATTGGTGAACGCATCTATGCCAATGTGATTATTGATTATATCGAGCAGCGGGATTACATCGATTATGTGGTGCATTTCAAACTATTTCGTGGTGATGATCAAGAAAATTTTCTGCTCATTCAGGAATCTGAAAGTGCGGGCTATTGGATTGATACCCCGGAACCGGATACCGTGCTGGTGGCAGCAAAGCAACATGAAATTGATATCATTTCTGACGCGGAATTTGAAGAGCAAAACTTTAATGGCATAAATTATATGAAAATCGAGCTGGATTTCGTTGTTGGATAGTTAGCCTGAATTATTCATAAAGTGCAGTGGATGTGCCTGGCACTTAGTTGATTTTTATAGATTTAACTAAACAAAGTAGCTTTTAAGGGCTTTCATAACTTGTAGAAGTGCCAGGCACATCATTATCAGTTTATGAATAGATCAGGTTAGATTGGTGATTTATCGATGTTAAAATTGTGACTGCATTTCCGGGAGTGAACTCCTTGTATTAATTTTGCATGGTATAAAGACGGTGCACACCCGTAATTCACATTCACAAATTTGAACTGAAGCGGTATTTGTGCAACTTGAGATTGGTTGAACTGATATTTCCAAATACTTATATATAAAAGAATTAAATATGATAATCGGGAGGCTGTAATATGGCAGAAAATCGTGCGACATTGAAGTCGTATTTCCGTAAAAATAGTATACCCACCGAAGAGCAATTCGCCGCGTTTATCGATGGGGTGCTCAACCAGCAGGACGACGGCATCGTAAAACTCCCGGATAACCCGCTGCGTCTGGATGCTGTGAACTCAGCGAGCGGTGAAAAAGAAGCGCTTGGTCTTTTCACCGATACGGCCAGCCAGACTCCGGAATGGACAATAAAACTTGATATGCAAGACGATGCTAATTCCAATAATTTACGCCCGGGATTGACTATCAGTGATGGTGAGGGGAATAATCGAATTTTTCTTGATCGCAGTAGCGGCAACTTGGGAATTGGCACGGCGAGCGCAGATGGCAAATTGGTCATCAATGGCTCCGCCAGTTCCAAACCTGCAGCGAATCCATCTTTCAAAATTATGGGGGCGGGCACAGAATCAAAACTCACGATGGGATTGCGCTATCTTGGAGCTGATGCCTGGATGCAATCCAATGGGCACTTGCTGCTTCAACCCGAATCTGGTAGCGTTGGTATTGGTGTTTCGAGCCCGCTCTCGCCAATGCATATCAAAGGATCACAAATTAAGGAATTTAAAGGAGTTGAACGAGGCATGCTTGCTCTCAGTGGTGAATATTCCCCGGAGTTTTACACGCCTCTCGATTTCCTTTTCAAAGACAACGCCAAACCAACGGCCCGAATTGCGGCCTACCACGATGGTAGTGGATCGAAGTTAGTATTTGGAACGTCCAATAGTTTTAATTCCGGCATTACGAATACAGCCTTGACCATAAATCAAATTGGCAATGTCGGCATAGGCACGGATAATCCTGTCACGAAATTAAATGTTATTGGGGGTGCTGCTTTTGAGGGCAATAATTTATACCTGCGCAATCGCGCTGCTCCGGCGGGGAATCAGACGTGGGGTTTCGTGGTCAGCACGTCGAACGGCCAATTAAACTTGGGCCAGGCAACAGACACGCCACCAGACGGCGGCACTCTGGCAAAAATGCCGTTCATAATAAAAGCCGGAGCACCTTCGAGTACTTTTGTAATTGACGAAAGTGGTAAAGTGGGTATTGGGGTAGCTGCTCCCAGCGCCGAGCTGCATGTAAAAGGTAGAATTTATGCCACCCAGGGTGCCGCGATACAACAGGAGAATTGGAAAACAGTACCTGCGGCTTCGAGTAGTAAAAGTGACAGATTTCAGAACAGTTGGATCAATTACAACGACACATTTAATAAAGCAGCTTATTTTAAGGATAGTTTTGGAATTGTTCATCTAAAAGGTCTGGTTAAAAACGGAATTATAAGACGTGCCATTTTTAAATTGCCATCGGGATACCGGCCTGAAAAACAAGAATTGCAGATTGCCTGCACACACCCCAATGTTACTGGACGAATAGATATTAAAACCAACGGTGATGTATTTGTTGACGCCGGCAGCAATCTTTGGATATCGCTTGATGGGATTACATTTAAAGCATTTACCTCAACTTCCGGTAATGTAATTTTACCACCTCCAATAGTTGTTAATCCGAGAGGATAAGTGTCCCATAAAAGGTAATCTGGAATCGAAATTTATGGAAAGTATGAAAAAAAATACAATATCGGATGAGGTGCCTGTGAATTTCGATTATGCCGGCCTGCGTGATGAGGCGATGCACCACCTCGAAAAAATGACTGGCAAACACTGGACAGACTTCAATGCCCACGATCCCGGGATCACCATTCTCGAGCAGGTGTGCTATGCCCTGACCGATCTGTTTTACCGTATCGATTACGAGATGCCGGACTTGCTGGCAAGCGCTGGTGAGCTGGCTGGAGCTGACTTGTTCAGCCCGGGGCAAATTTTAACGACGCACCCGGTTACGCTCACCGATTTACGAAAGCTGGTGCTCGATATCGATGGAGTTAAAAATGCCTGGATTGAAAAAACAAGCACCGGGCATGGACCTCTGTATTTTATTTCCAGCGAGGGTGAAAATTCGCTGGGTTTTGAAGGTGAGCAGTTGCTGCATGAGGAAGTACTTTTGCGTGGATTGTATAACGTATTTTATACAATATATGACAGCAAGGAAGCAGCAGCGATAAAAAATAAAGTCACGCAATCCTTGCACGCGAACAGGCCGTTATGCGAAGATTTTGAGAAAATTGAGCAACTGCTGCCGCACGATATTCCAATTGATGCAATTATAGAGATCGAAGCGGTGGATAGCCCGGAAAAATTAATGGTGGAGATCTATCAACGCATCGCTGATTATATTTCGCCTCCGGTGCGTTTTCTCAGCCTTGAACAGGTGCTAGAATCAGGCAAAAGTATGGATGAGATATTTGACGGCCCCTTGCTTGCTCACGGCTTCATCGATAATGAGGCGCTGGCACAGGCACAGCGGCGCAAGACGCTGCATCGCTCCGATCTCATTAATGAATTTATGCGCATCAAAGGCGTCCGAGCCGTTCGTAAAATTAATTTTGGTAAAGGTCTCGAGGCGGGTGAATGGACGCTGCATCTCGATCCGGGAAAAGCTGCACGGCTTGATGCGATGCGGTCAGCCATTACTTTGGAAAGAAATCAGTTGCCAGTGAAAGTTGACTTAAAGAACGTCAGAGCGACGTTTGCAATTCAAAATCGGAGCACTGGCCTACGTTCTGCGAAAACATGGAAGCCGGATTTATTTCAACCAAAAGGAGAAGATAGGGAAATTGCAGCATACCATTCAATCCAATATCAATTTCCGGCGGCTTACGGTATCGGCGCCACGGGATTGCCTGATTCGGCATCACCCGAGCGGAAAGCACAGGCCAAACAGCTCAAAGCCTATTTGCTGTTCTTCGATCAATTTCTGGCGAATTCTTTTGTCCAATTAAAAAATGCCTGCACACTTCTTTCCTCACAGAATGCAGATACACAAACTTATTATTCACAATTGGTAGCTGATCCTGCACTGCAGCTCGATGGGATTTTAAACTTAAACGGGGAAGAACTGCAACAGCTCACTGAATCAACTGTTGCAGAAAATTCGGGTACCAGCCGTAAAAATCGTTTCCTGAATCATTTGTTAGCGCGCTTTGCGGAACAATTTACCGATTATGCATTGGCTGCTTTTGAAAGCACCAGTGATGAAAAACTCACACGCGACAAAGCTTTGTTTTTGCAGGAATACCCGCAGCTAAGCAGTAAACGGTCCACAGCTACCAACTACCTCAATGGTTCAAATTCCGGAAATAGCTCAGGTCTGGAACAGCGTATCCGCCGGAAGCTGGGTATTGATGAAACAGGTGAAGATTTTTTTATGATTGAGCATATCCTGCTTCGACCACTGTCTGAAGATCAGCACCAATTAATTCCATTATTGACCGCACCGCATGTAAAAGATCCTTTTTCATTGCAGGTGAGTTTTATTTTTCCGCTTGAAAGCGGACGTTTTGCCATCGCGGATTTTCGTGAATTTGTCGAAAGGACGATTCGGGAAGAAACGCCTGCGCACATAGCCGCCTGGGTCCATTGGTTTAGTCAGCATGAAATGGGTATCGCCAGAGATGCTTTTACTGACTGGTTGGATAAAAAAGGTAAATTTGAAAAAGAAAAGATGAAAGAAGCATGAAAGCCATAAATCACTTACATGTTCGCGATGCCCGTGACCGCCTGATCGATCTCCTGAAAATCGGGCAAACTGCGCCATTGCGTGACCTTGCAGTCGTGGATGAACCGGTCATCGTCGCTTTTGACACACCGGCGCAAATACCCGTGAATGATAGCCAGCGGGACGTTCTCTATCACCTTTTTGAAAATGGCGCAACGCTGGAGAATGGAGCCTATGGGAATGGCAACAAAGTTGAGCTGTCGACTGCGCCGATTCAGGCGGACAAAACCCTTGAAATCCATGCTCGAAAAAGGAAAGCGGCAGAAATCTTTGCCGGAGCCCCGGCCGAGGGGCACAGCACGACTTTGCATCAAAAAATTTCAATCAAGGTCGGGCTTGACTTGCTTCTCAAAGCCTGGATTGCTAACGAAGAGCATCTCGAAAAATCAACGCTGCACAACGCCACCGATGCCCGTCCGCGTCTTGTTGACTATGGCGCCCACGTGCAGGTTACAATTGCAAAAAGCCAGGTGGGTATTAAATACAAATTGGTATCCCTGCAACTTGCACAGGGATGGAAGAATGTTGATGAAATTGAGCTTTCCGAGAATGAAGTAACCGGCAATCGAAGTGATATTGATCTGGATACGCAATCATTTTTTGAAGATACCGACATCCGCATTAAAGCGACTAAAATATTTGACGCATCGGCAGAGGGAAATGCAGAAACAGGTTTTTTAGGCAAGGCCCTGTTTAGTGCTGCGATGGAAAACGAAACCGATTTGAACAACCACGCATTATCAGCCGAATTTGTGCAAAAATTTAATGACCTGGGTAGAGAAATCGACGAGGCAACAGTTTCGGTGAATAGCGCTTTCTGGCTGATCACCGATAGAAATCGGGCAGAATATACAGTACGCAAGGAAGATGACAGGCTAATAATCTATGAGGATTTAATTCTACCACTGAAAGTACGCGCCAATGCAAACCTCACTGTTTCTGTTGATCCGGCGCCAATCGTGGATTATGCGGCGCCGGCCTCCGTTAAAATTTTGAATACACAAACCAGCGCCGACTACCAACTTTTTGCGGGTGGAATTCGTGATCGTGACTTCCTGCACGGTGAAATACCACCGGAACGCGAAATTATTACAGTGAATGTGCCAGATGAACCTGATGTGCAGGTATTGATGCCGGAGACAAACTTGCATGGGAATATTCCGGTAAATTTTTCTCCCACCGGATTAGTTCAATCCGGTACGGAAGGCACGCTCGAATTAACAACTGAATTATTACATGAAGACAGTTTCATCCTGGTTCGGGCAATGAAAAGCCATTTTGCGCATGATGCCAGTGATCCTGAAAAAATTATCGAATCAGCGGTACAGGTAAAGCAGGTTGTGGCTGTTCTCGTTCGACCGAATCCCGACCCGGCGCTTAATTTAATCGTGGAAATGAATGGAGACAAGACCAATGGATCGGTGCTGGTCGATGATGGTCAACCCGGAATATTTTATCACTTTTTCACCCAACCCGATGACAATGATATTTCTCTACCTGCTTATTTTCATAAAAAAGATGATTTGAATCCTGTCTTAAACAAAGGGCTGGATGCGCTGAAAATCGGGGTGGATTTCGCAATTACCCGCAATGGTGAAGGGGATCCATTGACTGTCAAACCGAAACCACCGCTGCTTGCAACTGATCCATTGTCAGCCGGGACTGAACTTTTTATCCGGGCGCTGAAGGCCCAAACCCGAGCCGGCGTACCCTTGTTAAAATCTGCGTTGATAAAAGCGGTGCCGGAAATTCATCTTGAAAACACCGAAGTGGAATCCGGGAAGCAGACAAAGATCAAAATCGTCAACAGTCATGTGGGCGATAAATACAATCTGTTCTGGAATAATGCCCTTCAGCGGGCGTGGAAAGCCGGAACGGGGAACGATCTCACTTTTAATACCCCGGCAATAAATTCGGATATGACCATAGAAGTGCACATAATCCGGGATGATGCGACATCTATTTCAGTTAAACGCGTGGTGCGATTGTTTGTCAAAGTGCAGTCGAATTAGCATAAATATACGTGAGTTCGATATAAGATGAGTTGGGACAAAACGAATTAATTATAGGATCTAGTCCGAAGGCGTCCCGCCGAGGATAACGCACGAAATGCTCGGCGAGACGCCTTCGCTCTATTATAATTATGCTTGGTAAAGAATGTTACAGCTTACATCGAACTCACGTAAATACAGCATTGGAAATGAATGGGAACAGAAGTTCATCTACCCGGATGATGTATTCAGACAGGAATTTTCTTAACCAGGATCAAAAGTGACGCAGCAAACGCATATAATCAAACGTCAGATCATTGAGTTGGAAACTTCTGGTTCAAGGAATCAGCAACAACGATTTCAGCACGAGCTGAGTCGTATTTATCGCAATAAAATAATTGCAGCAATCGATCATTGGTGCTCGGCACTGAGTGATTCAAATCAAATAATCAGACTGGATTCAGTTGAACTCGATTTGGGGGATATTGATCAAACTGACTTCGAGATTATCTTTGTGTCCAAATTTAACGAGGAGTTAGAGAAAGAACTTACCAAGCAGATTGTTGAATTGACACGGACCCATGGCGGGAATGGGCACCACACGAAAATAGAATCTCAACTGGAGCTGCTCTCTCATTTTGCTCACACGGGCTGCCTGCCGTGGTGGGCGGATAGTTCAAATGCGTTCCTTTTGAATGATGGTCTCAAATTTTTACTCGGATCCGCGCCCGGTAAATTACGCCAACTCATCCGGGAATTGAGCTCAGAAAAGCAGGCCATGGCCAGGCTAAATTATCATTATTCTGACACTGAATTACAAAATCTGCTGGAATTGATAGCACCGAATATCGGTGCGGCCATACAGTTCCAGTTCGGCAAAATAATTCAAGCTATCCAGCAAGCAAATCCAGGACAAAGCCGAGAAAAAACAAGGCGGTCTTTTTGGATTAATCTTTTTAGTTCGGCCCGGTATGTTCAGAATTTTAGTACGCCGGATGCCTATTTTTATCGTGCGCTTTTTGCAAGGATTGCGGCAGATTCAGGATTGCACTATGATGTGCTGATCACGAAACTTAATGATGTAATTCATGCTGAAAAGTCGGAGAACACCGGAGATTTAAGGCGCATATTTGACAAACTGTTTCAGGAACGACAGATGCCGCAAACTGCGGCATCCTTCCCGAAGACAATAGATGAAATGTCAGATTCAAGCCGTCATCTGAATGCACTCATCACCGCGATCCGGAAACTAATGGATCAGATGCCTGAGGAGAATCGAAAGCAATTTCTGCAGCGTTTGGCAGCAGCAAAAAGTGGTAATTTCTCTTCAGATGATTTACGGATTTTTTTTACAAAACAATCTTTGCCCGGAGCGCTTATCGATAATGTTTTAGCGGCACTCGATATATGTTTAACAGACAACCGGACGCCCAAAAGAGCTCCGGAATTGGTCCAATTGATCCGGAATGAAATCGAGCAGTCCGATGATTTGCCGCTTTATCCAGGCTTTAGCGCAGCTGATGAATTGTACGTGGCAAATGCAGGATTGGTCCTGCTTTGGCCGTTCATCAAATCCTTTTTTTCACTTCTGAAGCTTACTGATGACAAGCGTTTTTTACAGCGCAATTTACAGATTCATGCTGTGTATTTATTGCAGTATTTGGTCGAGAGCATAACTGAAATTCCGGAATTTGTCCTGCCATTGAATAAAATTTTATGTGGTCTGGATCCGGCAGATATCGTCGAACCGGTGGCTGATATTACAGATTATGAAATGGATGAAAGTACCCGTTTTTTGACTGAAGTCATCCAGCAGGCCCCGATCCTGCGTGAAATGTCGATACAAGGATTTCGTCATACATTTCTCCTCCGGAAAGGTATTTTGCGCGCCCGGGATAGTTCCTGGCTCTTGCAAGTTGAAAGAGAAACGCACGACGTCGTGCTCGACCGATTTCCATGGGGTTGGGAGTGGATCAAATTACCATGGATGGCTACAGCCATTCGAGTGGAGTGGTGATGGAAAACCGCATGGAACAAAATGTTGTCGATCTTGAACTGGAATTGGGCTGGTTTTCCTCGGTGCTAAATACACGATTCAAGCTTTACTTTGGCCAGGAAAGTGAAGTTGCCGATGTTTTTGATATCGATCCCCCGGATATCAGCGGCTCCGATTCTGAATATGCCCGATTTGTAAATCACTATCAACTTTCTTTTGCCGAGCGTTTTGCTATCGTACTCAGCATGGTACCTCATATCCGGCCACAGCTTTTGGATATCTTTTTCACGAAGAACAAAACTTTTGACCGTCGTTTCACCGAATTCGGCGGTATCAGTCAAAACGAAACAGGTGATTTTATTCCAACATTTGAGACCCTGGCTTTTATATTGGCAGCCAATAACCTTGATGTTCGTTTTTCCTTGCAAATACTGTTTGATCCGCAGCATTTTTTTGCCAAACACAATATTCTCAGTCTTTTGTCGAGAAATTCGGACAGCGCGTTTTTGAAGGCGCCACTGCAGCTCTCAATTGAACATCTCAGTCTTTTTACGGCTGGAATTCCGCATCGTCCCAACTTTAGCACGCAATTTCCAGCACAACATATCCAAACCAACCTGCAATGGTCTGACCTGGTTCTGCATCCCGGAACGATAAAGCAGATTGAAGAAATCAAAACCTGGATTGAACACGGCAAAACACTCATGGAAGATTGGGGCATGGCGCCAAAATTAAGGCCGGGATATCGCAGTCTCTTTTATGGTCCACCGGGCACGGGAAAAACCATGACGGCGTGCTTGCTCGGCAAAACAACAGACCGCGACGTGTATAAAGTTGATCTCTCAATGGTCGTTTCCAAATACATTGGTGAAACCGAAAAAAATCTGGCACAAGTTTTTGACCAGGCGCAGCACAAAGGGTGGATACTTTTTTTCGATGAAGCGGATGCCTTGTTCGGAAAACGCAGCGCGACCCGTAACGCCCATGACCGTTACGCGAATCAAGAGATTTCCTTTCTGTTGCAACGCATTGAAACTTTTGATGGCATTGCTATTCTTGCTTCAAATATCCGGGAAAATCTCGACAGCGCTTTTAGTCGAAGGTTTGAATCCATTATCTATTTTCCGATGCCGCGTGCACAGGAACGACTGCAATTATGGAAAAACGGCTTTTCCAGACAGGCTGAATTTGATGATGAGTTGAATCTGGAAAAAGTAGCCAGCGATCATACTCTTTCGGGAGGTGCAATCATGAATATCGTCCGGTACGCGTCATTGCAGGCACTGAAAAAAGGCGAAAACAGGATCGCCGGTTCAGATGTGATGCAAGGCATTCGTCGAGAATTTGATAAAAACGAGTGAGCCGTTCTGCTATAATAATAGATAGGCAAAAATGGATATAGCCTGAATTATTCATAAAGCGCAGTGGATGTGCCTGGCACTTAGTTGATTTTTATAAATTTAACTAAACAAAGTAGCTTTTGAGGGCTTTCATACCTTGTAGAAGTGCCAGGCACATTTTTATCAGTTTATGAATAATAGGGCTTCACAAAATTAATTTTTCAGAAATTTTGGTACAAATGATTTCACAAATCTGATTTTATCTTTGAATCCAGCTTTATTTGCTGTTCGCGCTACCAACAACACAGCGATATGAGCGATGGT
>QQUE01000009.1 GCA_008501765.1 Calditrichota bacterium | reverse complement strand
TTTGGCGTAGGCGCTGGGCGAAAGATCATTTTAATGACCAATTGAAAAAGATGGCTTACAAATTATGAAAATTTAATGCTTGAATAATGGACTTTCAGTCCTGGCCAAACCTATGCACTTGCAGTGCATAGTGGTTTAGTTCAAGGAGGCCGGGTTAATCAAAAACTGTCAGGTTAGTTTGTGGACGCAGGACCCATGGGGATGGGATCTGTTGATCGAATGAAATATATCGATAAAAAAAAGCTGCTCTATAGCCGAGCAGCTTTAATAACGCGAATTAGTGTCCATCCGAAAATGCCCCCATTTTCGTCAGTCCCACAGCTTTTAACGGGAATCCACACTTGGTCGAGGCAAAAAATGATGGATTCTGTCTAAAAGCCTGACGGAATGACGTTGTCGCAGATGAGCTCTAATTAGAACCGGGAAGATTCAACCGGCTGTGATTTTTCATCTAAATTGAGCTGCGGACCTGCGGCGACCAGGGCTTTGCCCTCATCATTATCGGTGTACTGCTTGAAATTTTCGATGAATAAATGCGCGAGTTTTTCAATTTTTTTATCCCACTCGGATTTATTTTCATAGGTATCCCGCGGATCGAGAATATTCGTATCGACACCCGGCAACGCTGTCGGTACCTCAAGGTTGAAAACCGGGATAATCTTCGTTTTTGCTTTTTCGATAGAGCCATCCAGAATGGCGTCGATTATCCGGCGGGTATCCTGAATCGAAATCCGTTTTCCGCTGCCGTTCCACCCTGTATTGACGAGGTACGCCTCAGCGTTGGCGGCATCCATTCTTTTCACCAGTTCTTGTCCGTAAATTATCGGATGCAAGGGCAAAAATGCTGCACCGTAGCATGCTGAAAATGTTGGAGTTGGTTCGTTAATTCCGAGCTCTGTTCCAGCGAGTTTGGCTGTAAATCCGGAGAGAAAATGATATTGGGTCTGGTCGTGTGTGAGCTTGGATACGGGAGGAAGAACACCAAAGGCATCAGCTACCAGGAAAATTACTTTATTTGCGTGCCCGGCTTTGGAAACAGGTTTGACGATATTATCAATGTGATAAATTGGATAAGAAACGCGGGTATTTTGTGTGATCGATGCGTCTTTAAAGTCAATTTTTCCGTCAGCATCAACAGACAGGTTTTCCAGCAGCGCATCGCGGCGAATAGCGTGGTAAATATCGGGTTCGGCTTCCTTGTCAAGATTGATGCATTTCGCATAACAGCCACCTTCGAAATTAAATACACCGTCATCATCCCAGCCGTGTTCGTCATCGCCGATAAGGGCGCGGTGCGGATCAGTGGAAAGCGTTGTTTTTCCAGTGCCCGAGAGTCCGAAAAATATCGCTGTATCGCCCGCGTTGCCGACATTGGCAGAGCAGTGCATCGAGGCAATTCCTTTCAGTGGCAACAGGTAGTTCATAATGGTAAAAATACCTTTTTTCATCTCGCCACCATACCAGGTACCGCCGATCACCTGCATGTTTTCTGTCAGATTGAAAGCTGCAAAATTTTCTGAGTTCAGACCTTGTGCTTTCCAGTTGGGATTGACAGTTTTGGATCCGTTGAGTGAAACAAAATCAGGCTCGCCATAATTTTCCAGTTCCTCCTCGGTCGGACGGATGAACATATTTTTAACGAAGTGCGCCTGCCAGGCCACCTCCATGATAAATCGAACTTTAAGCCGTGTGTCCTCGTTGGCGCCACAAAATGTATCCATTACGAACAGGCGCTTGTTGGAAAGTTGTTTTGTAACCAGAGATTTGCAATGATCCCAAGTTTCAGGTTGCATCGGTTTGTTATCGGAAGATTTGGCCTGATCAAACCACCAAATATTATCTTCGGTATTCTTGTCTTTGACAAAATATTTATCTTTTGGAGATCGACCGGTAAATTTGCCGGTCATGACATTGACTGTGTCCAGTTCTGTGAGTTGCCCTTTTTCAAATCCCTGGAGTTCATCTTTCATTTCTTCGGCATAAAGCATTTCGTAGGATGGGTTGTGGACGATCTCAATAACGCCAGTAATACCGTATTTTTCCAAATTAAGCGATTTGCTCATAGTTTTTTCTCTTTTTCAGAATGTGAATATTAAAATTGGAATCTATCCTGCTATTGCGCTGCTGCTCGATTGTAAAATATTATTTCGGTTTCGATGGCCAGGATGAATCCAATCGGATTGATTTTCAATTTGTTCCAGATTTCTACTTATTTTGAGTATGAAAAACTCACTCAGTTTTTAGAAATTTATACTTATTTGGTCCAGAGTTGAGCATTAACCCAAAATATAGTATCGTTCATTTGTTTTTAAAGCTATATCATTCATGTGAAGAATGTATTATTTGAATCCAGGAAAGAAAATAAAAATTACCATATTAGCTACAAAAATTGTGTTTGATATAAAAAATAGTGATGAAAAAATTGCAATAAGATTTTAAATTAGTCGTTTGCTTTGAAAACCAACACTCATGAAATTAGGATGATTGTTAAATATGGCCTAAGAAGAATTTGTGTTGAAACCAAAAAAGCTGCCGCAAAAGCCCCCTATAATATGTGCGAATTGAGAAATGTTGTCGCTTGAAAAAGCTCGAATTATCTCTTGGCCGAGGAAAAGTATAATGATCAGTACGAAAGTAAGCGGTATCTCTCCGGCACGATAATTTGAAAAACTGGCGAGTAAAATAAACATAAAAACAACACCACTGGCTCCGAGTAATCCCGTTTCGAAAAAGAAGTTGTTGAGCAATCCCGTAACGAGCGCTGTAATCAGCACGAAGATGAAGAGTCTTTTGGTTCCATATTTTTCTTCCAGCATCGGGCCGAGGAGTAAAATGAAAACAAAATTATTTACCAGATGGCCGGCATTTGCATGTCCAACAACGTGAGATACCAATCGAAACCAGGAAGCCGGATCTTGAAAGGGCATGTCGGGGTAGACTGTAAAGAAATTCACGATGATAGTAGAAACCATCAATCTATCGAGAATCAGAATTGCAATACAGATAAAAGTAAAAGTTAAAACAAAGGGCGCATTGTAAGTAATTTTCATATAATAAGCACGATCGACAGTTTAAATGTGACAAATAAGCGATTCATTTTTTTAATTTGGTTAACTGCATTTGGAAAGAAACAGAAAATAATGTAGTTTTAAAATGTAAATATTCAAATTAAAAAAAATAAGCGAGGTATAAATGAACGTGATAATGGATCTGTGTATCGTTCCGATTGGAGTTGGCGTTTCCGTTTCAGATTATGTAGCTGCATGCCACAAAGTTTTGCTGAAAGCAAAATTATCTCATGAATTGCATGCCTACGGCACCAACATCGAAGGGGAGTGGGATGCGGTTTTTCAGGCCGTAAAAGAATGCCACAAAGTAGTCCATGCGATGGGAGCACCGCGTATTACCACGACAATTAAGTTGGGGACACGAACAGATCGTACGCAAAACATGCAGGATAAACGAAAAAGTGTCCGCGATAAATTAAAAAATTCACAGTAATTTAGAAAAATAATTTATTATGAATTAAACTCATTTCCTGTTCATTGTAAGTATACTCAAATTAAAAGATATGCGAGATTACATATTATTCAGATTTCATATTATGGAATGATTTCCTGAATAAACTGTGAAAAAACATGGGCATATCGGTTGTTTGAGTAGAACTCGACTGGGAAGGGTTTAATGCATGCAAAAGCACAACGAATGTGTCGTAATCACAGGAATGGGGTTGGTTACGCCACTCGGCAAGGGACTGGATGAAAATTGGGATAACCTGAAAAATGGGCACTCCGGTGTCCGTACCATTTCATTGTTTGATGCCAGTGATTTATCGACGCAAATAGCTGGTGAGGTTGTTGATTTTAATCCACTTGATTATGTTGATAAGAAAAAAGCACGCCAATACGATCGATTTATTCACCTTAGTATCGCTGCCGGAGATATGGCGATGCAGGATGCAGGATTGGATGCTGAAACACTGCCCTCAGACCGGACCGGTATTTTGGTTGGCTCCGGCATGGGGGGCATGGAAACATTTGTAGAAAACGCACTTACGCTGGAAAAAAGGGGACATCGGCGCGTATCACCGTTCTTTGTCCCCTCCATTATTACGAATATGGCGCCGGGATTATTATCAATTCGATACGGTACCCGGGGAGTAAATTTTGCCATCTCTTCTGCTTGCGCAACCGGGGCGCATGCGCTTGGTGAGGCGTGCCGCATGATCCAGCGCGGTGAAGCAGATGTGATGATTGCGGGTGGGTCTGAGGCGGCGCTTATTCCATTGGGTGTCGCGGGATTTATTGCCCTCAAAGCGCTGTCGGCTCGCAACAATGAACCTGAAAAAGCCAGTCGTCCCTTCGACAAAGGCCGCGATGGATTTGTTATGGGCGAGGGTTCCGGTATATTAATTCTTGAAAATGAACGGCATGCCCGGGCACGAAATGCTCAAATTTATGCACGCTTTTCCGGAATCGGTTATTCCTCAGATGCTTATCACCCGACTGCGCCAAGTTCTTGCGGTTCCGGTGCTTCCCTGGCGATGAAAAATGCCATTTACGATGCTGGAATTGACCCGGGTGATATCGATTATATCAATGCGCACGGTACTTCGACGCACGCTGGCGACAGGGCGGAGGTGGCAGCGGCAAAATCTGTTTTTAATGGCAATGCAGCAGACGTAAGTATCAGTTCGACGAAAAGTATGACTGGACATATGCTCGGGGCGGCGGGTTCGATTGAAGCCATTTTTTCGATTCTGGCTTTAAAGCACGGTGAATTGCCACCAACAATCAATCTCGACGATCTCGATCCGGAATGTGAGCTAAATCACGTGGCGAATAAAAGCCGCAAGCATGCGGCAAAATTTGCTCTGTCGAATTCATTTGGATTTGGCGGGACCAACAGCTCGCTTATATTCGAAAAGATGTAAAAACCCTCAAGATAAAAGCCGGTTCTTAAGGCCGGCTTTGTACTGATAAGCAGAGACTAGGCTGAGATGTCGACACGCTCTCCCTTGCCTTCTTCCTGGGCTCGGGATGCGGTTTGTGCTACCAATTGATCGGCATATTTTAACTCTTCCTTTTTTTCACTGCTGAGAAGAGAATGCTGTGCGGGAGTTTCCTGGATAGCACGGACTTGTTCACTCTGAAAAGATGAATTTAAATTTCCGCTTGTCAGGGCGCTGTTAATATTCATCAGTGGAACCTCCTCTTAATATTCATTAAACCTTAAAATTATTTCAAATTAGAATCCTCTGATATTACTATCGTCAATATTGTTGCATTCTTGAAGCATCTATTGGAAAAATTTTTCCCATTGTTGCTATTGAACCATTATTTTTATGTGGTTACGCTGCAAAATATTTTTAACATTTTCTATGGAGCTGATCGTCATTTCCCAGAAATACACACCAGCCGCCACCTGGCTACCCAAATTATTTCTGCCGTCCCAGGCTAAAGAATAAGCACCGGTATCCCTTTTATCCGCCTGCCACGTTTTTATTGTTCGACCTAAAATATCGTAAATTTTAAATTTTACAATGGCTTTCCGGGCTATGGTGAACTCAATTTGTGTTCTGTTAAAATGCGAAAGACCAGATTTTGGGTTAAATGGATTGGGATAATTTTGCGACAAATAATACGGTTGTGCTACCGTGGATGCGTGGTGTTCTACAGAACTTGGCTGCGGGAAAAAATAATTAAGAACACGGCCCATGACATTATTTTGGCTTGAAGATGTGGTTATTGTCTCAAATGGAAATGCCAATACGATTAATTTCCCCATAGTTGTTCCACTACCAAAAAGACCTTCATAAAGAATCCCGGCTATTTTATTTGTACTGTAGCGCAGTACAGCCTCGCTGCCGCCACTGAGATAAAATGTGTCAGGATAATCTTCGGGGTACGGTGAGGTGGAAATACCGTATGAAATGTTTAATCCCTGAAAAAGGGAGCCGGCTACCCCTTTGACCGAATAACTGTTGGAGTCATCGCTTTCATAATCAATTTTTAGATAGTTTCGCATAAAGTTTTTATCTGTTGAAGTGCCCTTCGCACCCAAATCCCAGGCGATTTCCGAACCCGAAACGAACAGAAATCCACCACCGCTTAAAAATTGCCGTATGCGTGTTTGTTCTGTTGTCGTGAAAGTTTGATCGGTCGTCGACTCATCACCGAGAACCCAAAAAACAGCATCGTAATCAATCAGGCTGAGCTGTCCATCGCTGATAGTCTCATTGCTGCAGGTTTCGAAACCGAAACCATTTGCGGCTATCGCACGCCCGTGGGTGGCTGCAAACGGGTGCCATTTTTCGTGATAGCTGCCCGAACTTTGTGTGCGGTCAAATCCATCAACAATGAGAATTCTGTGGCCAGCCGGATCGATGGCGGCTGCATAAATATCAGAGTGCAGACTTTCATTTCCGGGGTCGGTGGTGTCGACAGCGGTCACTCTATAGTAATTGATCAGCGAATCTTGAGTTGGCAAAGCAAAGGCAGTTTGTGTTGATTTTATCTCATATTTATCAGCAGCTATTTGCCATTGCATATTATTTTTGGATGACCAGAGTTGATAACCCAATAAATCAGAATCTGCAACGCTTGACCAGTTGAATGAGAGACTATCCTCCGTAAAAATTGCGGTAAAAAGTGTTGGTTGACCTGGGGGGATTAGATCCAATCGTGTGGTCGTAACATCGACGTAGGCAGTATCCGAATTTCCGCGCGTATCCCCGGCAAAAAGCATCACCGTATAATTTCCTTCGGGAAGGGCTTCGGTATCCCAGTAATCAGGCTGTGTCAGTTGATTAGTAATATTGTAAACATGGTTGCTCAATGTTGCCTGATTTTTATCAAAAACATTGTGGACAAAACTGTTGCTGGGTTTGTTATCAAATTTAAATTGAATGCCGTTAGTTTCGGGTGAAAAAATGATTTCCTCGCGGTCAGTGCTGAGAATTTTGTACCCAACCCAATAGGCTCCGTTGTTCATTCGCGAGGCGGAAGCACCCGGAGGCCCGTTTTGTTCCTGCACCCGAAAAGTTATGCGGACTTTTCCGCTTAATCCACTTGCCGGTAGTGTGGTTTTTGTATCGAGAAGAAAAAATCGAATGTCCGAGATTATTGGTGGCCATGGATCATCAAACGGAGTTAAGCCACCACCGCTGCGCAGCGCATTTGTCTCTGAATTATAGTAGCCGTCGTTTAAATGCAGATGGCCGGAACCGCTGAGAATTGTGCCCAAAACTGTTGTGCTGGCAAAAACTGAATCACCAATTGCAAGCGATGGCGACGGGCTGATGTGCACATAAGCATAACGGCCGGCGCGGACATAGGCATTGGAGCCATTACGTTCGAGACTGCTGATAACAGCATCGTTCACCGGATAAACCGGGCTGCCGTCAACTTTCGGAATGTCAACACCATTGTGAAAATGATCGGCATCGCCGGTATCGCGATATTCGCAAAAGGTTCCGGAAATTTCATGGGAGGCGTCAAAGGGCGTGACCGGCCAGGGATAGCTGGTCTGTGCAAAACTGCTATTCGCACCAAAAAACATGACAAAAATCCAAAGAATAGCTATTCGTTTTTTCATTTTTCTGCCCCCACGCTGTAAATTTGTACAGCGTTTTTATCCATGAGAATGAACGAGCGGGGGCTCTCTGTGTGCAGCAATCGGGCTGATTCCGAGAGTGTTTCAGGTACATTCGATTGCGAAATCAGACTACCGTTCGGGGAATAATGCCACAGCTTGTTGCCTTGAAATGTAAATTCATTTTTCTCAAAAACGGTGGTGCCGGTGAGTACTGTAAACGACAGGTTTGCCGCATGCAAAATAGTAGCGACAATCATCTCAGGCGACTGGACAACGGCAGTTGCACTTATTTTATTTGTCGCAATCGAATAGAGCATCGCTTCGCGTTTTTCAAAAAATAGAATGTTATCGCCGTCTTTTGAAAAGTCGGCACTGCGAAATCCGGCGTCTAATTCGGAAATCAATTCGCCACCCGAATTAAAAATACGTGTGGCTTTAACAATCCCCGCCGGGCTGTACGCGTCATAAGTGTAAATGGCTAATTTTTCGCCATTTGACGAAAGCTGTAACTCGCCAAGAGCCTGCTCCGGCAAAAACGTATGCCAATCTTCATTGCCTCGCATATCCATTTTTTTGAGAATCACATTCCTGTGGAGCCCGGGATTTTCAGGCCGTGCTGGTTCACGCATTGCTGCTGCATAAAAACTTTCACCGTCCGGAGCGAAAATTATCCGCAGGTTTCTTTCATGGGCGAAATCATTGGCTTCAAAAAGATCAATCTGATTTTGTAGATGCCCATCCGCTGTAAAAATAAATATTCTGTTCAGCGTTGTTTTTGCCAGCAGGATTTCGCCGGCATTATTAACGGCAAGTTCTGGAAATTGCTCTCCATACACGTGGTCGATAAAAACAGAATGATGCCTTTTTTGCTTATTGTTGAGAAAATGCAACACCAAACCGCCATTTTTTTGAATTTCGATGGACTTTGTAAGGACTGCTGCGAAATTTCCGGCCTGGTCTGACTTGAAACAAACAGGTGGTGCTTCCAGTGAGAATTGGTGTTTTTTGTTCCCGTCGACAAAACTAACCACGTTGTTTTCAGTTGAAATATAGCTTATTTCATTTGTCAACCTAAAACGTGCATGCGTGATTGCCGCATTCTTTTCCAGCGGTTTCAAATGATTCGTCTTTATCAGTTCGCCCTCATCTTGCACCGCAAACGCGGTAATTCCAAGGAAGAGCCAGGCAGAAAATAACATGCGGTATCCTTTAATTTAATTGGGTTGCTTTACTTTTTCTAATCGGCGAAATACTAAATATTAACAGCAATACAGCCCCGTTTATCGCCATTATAATTCCCGTGATAATTATGAGCTGATAAAAGGTAAATAATGGAATCCAAATATTATCGATTAAAAATTGACCCAGGGGAAAAATCCAGTTTATAGCTAAATTTAAGGCTAAAATGAAAAGAATAGCCGGTATTATTCCGGTTTTCAGGGTATCGATATCTGGCTCACTCAGTTCCATTGAATTGCTGAGAATAAAAGTACAAAAAATGAAAATATAGAAAAAGGGATTTAATAAATTCACCGGATTCCCTAACATTACAAGGGTGTCGAGTAAGGAATTGAGAGCAATAGATAAACTTTCTTGCAGCAGACTTAATGAGGGTGCAGAAGCTGCGATCAAAGTTGCATCCCCCGGAATAAGTGGAAGATCAAAACATTTTTCGAAAGTGAATTTGATTAAAAATAAACCGGCTAATATGGGGCTGGAGCCAATAAGGAGACATCCGATTTGTTGAAATGTATTGGCGGGGCCAAATTTGAATTTTACATATCCCAATGTGTCATCCGGACGGTCCCGGTTGTATAAGTCAATTTCGGTAATTTGCCGGAGAAATAAAATTCCGGCCACGGCATGGCTCAACTCATGAACGATGGTTCCGGGCCATTTTAAAACTGAAAAATAAAACGACTCTTTGATGACGTTTAAGGCTCTCTTTTTCAATTTGCCTGAAATAAAGTGGACAGCGTAGCCAAGGATGAATGGGATACCAAGAATCAGTAAAATAAGCACAACAGAGAGAAAGATGGCATCAAAAATATAAGCAAGGAAGGACATCGAAATTCCGTATTTTACGGTGAATGTTTGCAAAACAGCTCGAATGATATTTGCAATTTCGAGAAATTAGTTGCCATAAATTAAGTCTCCTTTAATATTTTTCGCATATTTTGTGCGGCAAACCAGGCCAACCATGAACAAAGCAGCAGCATTATTCCACCACTCCAATAAGGGGCCGCCACACCGATGTGATCGAAGAAAAAACCTCCCCAGGCCGGCCCGATTACCCGGGCTAAACTGCCAAAGGATTGCGTTATTCCAAGAACTCCTCCCTGTTTGTTTTTATCCGTATTTCGTGAGATCAGGCTTTGCAGTGTTGGATTGGTTAGCCCGTTTCCTGCTGAAAGCAGCCCGGTAACAATTAATAATGATGCCAGTGTCGTGGTATAGGGTAAAAATAAAAACGATATTCCTTGAATGAGCAACCCGGCGATGAGAACCCGACCTTCGCCATATTTGTGCGTCAACGGCCCGATCAGGCCGCCTTGAACGAGCGCTATGACGACCCCTATATAGGCAAATAAATAGCCGTTATCCGTGGACGTGTAATGGTGCACATGCTCGGTGAATAGCGCAAAAGTCGCTTCGAGGTTAGCGAAGGCAAGTGTGATGAGAAAATACAGGATAACAAATAAACCGACGATCGGGTGCAATATGGATTTTTTCATCAGTTCGATTCGGGAATGCCTGGTTCTTTGTTCAACCTTTGCAGCTTCGATTTCTTCCTTTTTCCGCGATTCCGGTAAAAATTTAATGGCGCCGAGCGTATTGGCAAAAGCCAAAAATCCGGCGAAATAAGCAGGAATTCGATAGGGATTCCCCACGAGAAGCCCGCTGATATCGATGCTGGTTAACGCGTGGAAAGTCGATTCGAGTGAAGCGAGAATTGGCTGACTGCTCAACAGACCGCCAATTGATGGCCCAAAAATGAAGCCGAGACCAAATGCCGCGCCAACAAGTCCCATCCCCCGCGCGCGGTCTTCCGGTGTTGTGATGTCGGCGATATAAGCCTGGGCGGCTGAAAAATTCGCCATGAAAATGCCGGCAAAAATACGAGCTGCAAATAGCATGGTTAGATTTTGCGCAGAGCCGAAAAAAATCAAAGCGAGGGAGGAAAAGAACAGGCTCATGATAATAATTGGCCGGCGCCCTACCCGGTCTGAAAGCCGCCCCCAGAATGGCGCGAAAATAAATTGCATCAGTGAAAAGGAGGCCGCCAGCAAGCCGATGTGTGTAGCCGAAGCACCAAATGTTTCAGCATAAAATGGCAGAATCGGCAGGATTATCCCAAATCCCACGAGATCGACAAAAATCGTGATGAAGATAATCAGCAAAGCACCCTTATTTTTCATGCAACCTACTCTTTCCAGAGCCGGATTCGTTGGCGGTGAGCAAGAGAGAGCTTATCTTTTCAAATGCGGTTACGAAGTCATGTTGCTGTTTTTTTGAGAGTTGGTCAAGGATGTGTTTGATATGATTGCGTGTGGCTTCAGCACGTTCCAGGAGGATGTCTTTCGAATTATTAGTTAAAGCGATATAATTGATACGGCGGTCGTTTTCTGAAGGAATGCGTCTCAGCAATCCAGCATTGACCATGCGTGTGATCTGCTCGCTGGCGGAACTCTGCGCGATGCCGAGCTCCATCGCCAGTTCATTTATGGTGCACTGGTCTTTTTGTGATAAAATTTGAATTAACCGGTATTGGGCAACCGTTAAATCGTGCATGCGCGACACAGCACTGCTCAGGTTATGAAAATGATGCATTATTCCGGGAAAAACCCGGACGAGCTGATCAAGGGGTTCCTCTTTCTTCAACACAGTAATTCTCCACTATATCGTAGTACGATTTAATCGTGTTGCGAAATATACGAAAGCACCTTTTGGTACGCAAGTGGAATATCCGTTATACGGAAATTGACCGGGCACAAAAAATCTACGATGACGATGATTTAAAGAAGATCTTTGTCGTACATTGTCATGCTTTGAAGACAAGAATGTAAAACATTATAATAGAAAAATTCCGTCTTGCGAATGGACGGCATAGCTGATATTTTATATGGTTCAAAAATTGGCAGCTTTGCTACTTTTATGGTAATTTTTCTCTGCACGAGATTGTTTTTGACAGCACCTTAAATATGAGCTCGATGCAGGAAACTTTATTTTTCACCCAACAGTTTTCGCCACAGACTTTTTTGCGTTTTTGATAATACCTGTAATACTTCAGTGAAAATCTGTGGCCACCATGTGTTTAACAGTAGTAGGAATAATGTTTTTCCTATAAAAAGAAGTGTTTCTTAACCTGCTTTATTCATATAAATTTATTAAAATATACTTAACCTATTGATAATTCGATATTTGAGATAAAGTGTTCAGAAAAACTAAATTTTCTATTAAAATTATCTTTCACAAAGCCCCAGAGCCCACAAAATTAAGTATTTAAATATTTTCTTTGCGGACTTAGTGCCTTTGCGTGAGAATTATTCAGGTTAAGTTGAACGTGCGGTTATTTTAAAATAAAAGGGACAGTATGGTATGTAGATTGATTCGTTGCCTGCACCGGGATATCTCATATAAATGGAGGAAGTTATGTTAAAACGGAATAGCTGTATCATTCTGTTTTTATTGATTCTGAGTCAGTTTGTTGCTGCGAAAGAAAAAAAAGAAGAAAAATTTGGCTGGAATAATACGGTGGTCGGTAGCCTGAATATGACACAGGTAGCATTTGACAACTGGGCAAAAGGGGGTGAAAATGCAATCTCCTGGCAAGTGCTAATTTCAACCATATCTGAACGAAATCATAAAAAATACAAATGGATCACGACTGGCAAGTTTAATTTTGGTAAAACAAAACTTGATGACCTGGATTTTCGTAAATCCGTCGATGAATTTAAACTGGAGACGGTGTTTACTTATAAAATTGGCAGTTATATAAATCCATATACAGCGATGACATCTCTCACACAGGTCGCCGATGGTTTCAAATATTTGAGTGAAGATGAAAAGGTCCAGGTGTCCGCGTTTCTCGATCCCGGGTATTTTACGCAGAGCACCGGATTTGGTATCGAGCCGACGAAGGGATTGAAAACACGGGCAGGTTTAAGCTTGAAGGAAACGATAACTTCTGACTTTCCAAAACGGTTCGCAGACAATCCTAAAACGGTAAAAGTCGAAAAAGTGAAAACCGAAGTTGGTTTTGAATCGACAACGGATTTCTCGCGTAAACTGAGTGATAATTTGGTAATGACTTCCAAGCTGGAAATGTTTTCAAACCTGGAAGCTTTTGATGAAATTGATGTCAACTGGGATAATGTTTTCCGCGCAAAAGTGGCGAAATACATCAGCGTTAATATGAATTTTCATCTGCTTTATGACAAGACAGTTTCAGCGAAACGGCAGCTCAATCAATCGCTGGCGCTGGGATTAACCTATACTTTTATCTGAAATTTGCATGATTCAGTATTTCTCAAAGCAGAATCCTGAATCATGCAAATCAGCTTATAATAAATTGCTTGCCAGCTCGGCTAATGGGGATCTTTCACCTTTTTCCAACATGACGTGGGCATAAATTTCCTGCCCTTTCATCTTTTCAATGAGATAGGTAAGGCCATTTGAGTTACTATCAAGATAGGGATGATCGATCTGAAAAATATCACCGGTAAAAATCATTTTTGTCCCTTCGCCGGCGCGGGTAATAATTGTTTTAACCTCATGCGGCGTCAGGTTTTGCGCTTCATCAACAATAAAAAAGATGCGGCTGAGACTGCGTCCGCGTATATAGCTCAGGGGAGAAATTACCAGTTTTTCACTTTCCAGATAATCACGAATTCTCTGGTGGTGCCGGTCATTTTCTTTAAACTGATTTTGGATAACAGTTAAATTATCAAACAATGGCTGCATGTAAGGATCGAGTTTGGCCCCAATATCGCCGGGCAAATAGCCAATATCCTTATTGCTCAGGGGAACCACGGGTCTGGCCAGGTAAATCTGGCGATAGTTTTTTCGTCTCTCCAAAGCCGCCGCAAGCGCCAAAAGCGTTTTTCCTGTGCCGGCTTTCCCGGCGATTGAAACCAGTTGGATTTCAGTATCGAGCAAAGCATTGAGGGCAAACGTCTGTTCCGCATTGCGTGGTTTAATGCCATAACACGGTATTTTATCAACTTTATGAAAAGCTTTGCTTTTCGGCTCAAATTTCGCCAATCCCGAGCGTTGGCCATTGCGCACAATAAAATATTCATGGGCTTTCGCTTTTTCCTCCAATTCAAAATCTTCTTCCGGGATTTCAAATGGCATTTTGTATAATTTATCGATGCATTCACCGGTAAAGTTTTCAATAATGCGTCTGCCCGTGTAAAGCATGGAAATGTCTGGTACGTGGTCGGAGGTGTAATCATCACTCAGCAAGCCGATGCTTTTGGCTTTCATGCGCAGATTAACATCCTTTGAGACCAAAATCACGTCCTTGTCGGTAATTTCTTGTGCGAGAATAAAAGCCGTATTCAAAATGCGATGATCCGGTTTGCTTTCGGAAAAATTGAATCGCAAGACCTCGTGCATTTTCTGATCGAATTTAATGATAATTTTTCCGAGCCCAGGCCCGATCGTTACTCCGTTTTTGAAAATCTTGTCCCTGCTCAGTTTGTCGAGATGGCGCACGAATTCACGCGCATGAAAATTGATTGTATCGTTGCCTTTTTTGAACTGGTCAAGCTCCTCGAGAACAGTAATTGGCAAAATAATATCATTTTCACCAAAATGATAGATGCAGGAGGGGTCGTGTAGAATTACGTTGGTATCGAGAATACAAAGGATTTTTCTAACGGGCATCACAGAACCTCAGTTTGGGTTTAAATATCCTTTTCTGCTTAAAATTTCGGAAAACATTTTCTTTACTAAACTTGTTTGATCCTATATTAGTAGCAGAATCGGCATAATTTTTTAACTGAGTTTAAAAATAAACCGGCTCGAGCGTTTAATACTTGCTCCTTCTGGTTGAAGAGTTTAAATTGCCAACCGGAATAACTCTTATAGAAATATAAAATAAATTCACTATTATCATATTTATTTGACTTATTAACAATAATTTTTTGACGATTGCAGGTTCAAATGTGGGATAAACGCTACAATACGGAAGAATATGTTTATGGGAAGCACCCGAACCGGTTTCTGGTTCGCCATGTCGATCGATTGCCAAAAGGCAAGGTGCTATGTCTGGCGGAGGGTGAGGGGCGAAATGCAGTCTATTTAGCGGAACAAGGATTGAGCGTTGTAGCGGTTGATTCCTCGGTTGTTGGCCTCAAAAAAGCGCAAAAATTGGCCGCTTCCCGGGATGTTGAAATCAAAACGGTTGTGGCTGATTTAGCCGATTTTACTATCGAGCCGGAGAGCTGGGACGCGATCATTTCCATATTTTGCCACCTGCCTGCCGGTTTGCGCAAAAAGCTACATAAAAAATGTGTGGCTGGTTTGCGGCCCGGGGGTATTTTTCTTTTGCAGGCCTATACACCCGATCAGCTGCATTACGGAACCGGCGGCCCGCCGGTCATAGAATTGCTGATTTCTCTCGCTGAGCTGGAGCAGGAATTGAACGGCCTGATTTTTGAGGAAGCACGGGAAACTGTATGTGAAATAAAGGATGGCAAGCTGCACGATGGACAAAGCGCGGTCGTTCAGATTGTCGCTGCAAAACCAGCAGCCCCGTTTTGATTTTAAAGCTGCCCCATTTTATTGGAAATTGACACTTTAGGACAATGAAACACTATGCCTTTACCGTTTAGCATAGAAGTAAAGCAAATTTTCGCCTCGGGTTTGACTGAATCCCTGTTAATGCAATTTTTCATGTTGCTGCCTGTGCTGGCTTTAATCAGCCTTTTCATCGGATTGATTTGGCTGAAATTACAATCGCGATTTTATTTTTTATCCCTGGTTGCAGCCAACATTATTTTGTTTTTTTATGAAATACTGCGATTAATAATAGCGCAGTATGCGGGCATAAAATTTTTGTTTTTGCAAGATTTAAATTTTACTCATCTCGGTTTTCATCTCATTTTTCTGGCATTAATTGCCGTTGCACCCTCTGCCGAAGAAAAAATTGAACCGGATATTCGGGCTTTAATCAAAAGAAATTTATCGATTGTTTTGCTCCCGGCAGGGGCTCTGTTTGCGGCGCTTTATTTCGATTATGTACGTTTCGAACTGCCACCACTTTTCCAAAATCTATATATCTGGGCCGCTGGAATTGTCATTTTAGCCGGTGTTCTTCTTTACCGGCTCGTTCAAAATTATAAACACATGGCTGGAGATTTTCTCACTTTTGTTTTTATGTTTTTGGGATTTTGTGCGGCATCCTATCTTGACCGATTTATAAATACCGGCGCTTCGTTGTTGGCGTTGTTACCCGCGAATGCTTTGCTCATATTTATTTTATTGCAAAACCACCGCCGCTCGGTGGTATTGGAAGCTGAATTACGCAGCGGATTGCTGCAGGAAAACCAAAACTTGCGCCTGGAAAATCAAACACAGCGGCAAATTTTAAGATTTTCCCGTGAGGCTATATTGCGCCTCGACAGAGATGATAATATCACCTATTGCAACGTAGCATTTGAAAAGCTAACCGCATTAAAATTATCGGAAATCAGTCAGCGAAAATTACACCGGGTTGTGAGCCGTAATTTTCTTGATACCGCCGAGCCTGCCTTGAAATCTGCACGCCGGGGCAAAAGCGCCACGTTTGAAGTGCAATTACAGCAGCCGGATGGACACGAGGTGGCGATGCTGGTTTTTTCAGAACCCCTGCTCGATTCCCGGCAAAAATTTAGTGGTACACATCTGGGCTTCGTCGATATGACCGAATTGGTTTCGCAGCGCAATGCCCTCGATTCCCGGCTTTCCCAACAGGAACAGGATGTTGAACTCTTCCGCGAGGCCCTCACTTTAGCTGAAGATGCACTCATTTTAACGAATAAAAATAAACATATTTTGTTGATCAATACAGCTTTTACGCGCTTGACAGGATACGCTGCTGCTGATTTACTCGGACACAGTACAACATTTTACCGCCTGGACGGCAGTCACGAAAATGAATCGTTACAAAATCTGCAGCAAGGAAAGAACTGGTATGGCCACCTCGATAACAAACGCAAGGATGGCAGCCACCTGGAAACGGAAGTGATCGCCGCCCCAATTCTTGATGAAAAAGGGACATTGGAATATATTTTATGGACCGAACGCGATGCCGCACAACAGCGGAAAAAGCAGCAGGAAAAAGAGGACTTGCGCGCCCGAATCCAGGCGCATCAGCTTGCATACAGGGATTTGGAAGAACAATACGACATCCTATTTTCGTTGATGGAATATGGGGTGATTCATTTGCGGCCGGATGGCGTTTGCGCGTTTATGAACAAAAAAGCTGTGCAGCAATTGGGTTATGACAGAGATGAATTGCCAATTAAAAAATTGCCTGGATTTGTAAATGATTTGCTCCGGCTTGAGGCCAATTATGGGGATAAAATGGAGGTCCGGGTTTCCGACTATCAGGATAGTTTCGTTCGGCCAGACGGTAAAAAAGTAACTTACCGCTGGCGTGGATTACCCGTGTGGAGCAAGTCAAAGGATCCGCTTGGCGTGGTTTTGCACATATTTGATGCGGAAATACCGCAGGATAAATCGGCAGCCGGGCAGCAAGCGCGCGATGAGGCAATTGTAGCGCAGACTGCGAGTGAGAGCGGGGCAATAAATAAATTTGCAGCGTTGCTTGATTTTAGTGAATTGCTCTGCTCGGCGCCAGCCATTTCAACGGTGGCGTCCGGACTGCGAAACGTCATGCATAAAATGGGCTGGCACCGGTATATTTTGTACCAAAAACAAATGGATTCAGGTATTTATGAAGCGCTGTGCTCTGGTGGTTTTGTGCCCAAAGTCCAACGTTCTTTGAAAAATTTAAGCAGTGAATTGGTCGACCAATACCTGCACAGCCGCTTTGCAATCGGCGAGGCATATTTTTTATCGGCAGACAAACTGGATCAGGGGCAAAATAACTGGGGCTTTGCGCCGGCCAGCCTGGCGTTTCAGAGCCGGGGGAAATGGCACGCCAAAGACGTCGTGCTCTTGCCAATCGGTGCCCGGGGTGTTCAACTGGGTATCCTGTTGTTGGGTGAACCCGAATCCAGCGAACGCCCTACTGAAAAATCGACGTTTTATTTACAAAAACTTGCTCAGCAAATGTCGTTTTATCTGTCGCAAAAGTTCGAAAGGGATATTGAAAATGTGCAGCGGGACCGTTCTAATTTGCTGCTCGAACTAACGCGGCTTGAAGGTGTAAATTTCCTCTCGGCCAGTTTTATTGAGAAGATTATCAAAAAAATAAAGCACGTGGCCCAGGCAGAAGTTTGTATTCTGGCCTATGGTGAGAAACCTTTGGGTGTTTGTTCACACAATGAGATGAAAGGTCCTGCGAGTACGGCACGGTTTGAGATTGACCACAAATATTTGAATAATCTGGAAAAAAATAATGCCAGCGCAGCTGATGACCCAGTTTATAAATCCATATTGAAACGCATGGGGTGGAATACTGGCAAGGATGTTTTAGTCTGCCAGAAAAATTTAACTTATAAACGCCGAAATCATGGTCAATTGTTTTGCGCCCGCGAGAAGAATAATTTCACTGCGGAAGAAAAAGCATATTTGGCGGAAGTGGCTGCGCAATTGGCTCGGCTCATCGAAAACTCGCAGCTTTTTGGCGAGATTGAATCGAAGGCGGCTGAGCTCGAAAAGGCCAACGTGCTAATTTCGGAATTTCTCGCGAATGTGTCCCACGAACTGCGTACGCCGTTGCATGCTATCCTTTCATACGTGGAGTTGCTGCGTCAGAAATCGAAGGCGCCGGAAAAAGACCGTCTGCGGCACCTTGAAACCATTGGCCGGAGTGGCAAAAAACTGTTGAATCTCATCAACGATTTACTCGATTTAAGCAAAATTGAAGCGGGTAAAATTGAGCCGAAACCGAGCGTTTTCTCCCTGCAGGAATTGATGAAACATATCGAGGGAGAAATAGCGCCGCTGTGCCGGGAAAGCGGCCTGGAATTAGTATTGCATGTTGATGCCAATATTCCGCCGTATATTCGTACCGATCTCGATATGCTGGAGCGTGTAATTTTGAATCTGGCCAGAAATGCACAAAAATACACTGAAAAAGGGTGGGTGGAAATAGCCGTGACAATGATTGAAAACAACCGGCTTGGTATTCGGGTTCTCGATACGGGAATTGGTATTCCGGAAAATGATTTAAAACAAATATTCGAGCCCTTTCAACAATTGGAGGGCAACGGGCTGAGCAAACATAAAGGCAGTGGTCTCGGGCTCGCTATATCCAAAAGCATGGTTGAGTTGCTCACAGGCACTATCAAAGTTCAAAGTACGCCGGGTGAAGGAACAGAATTCAAACTGGAAATACCCGTCCAGGGTTTATCGCGCAAGCCACGCAAGAAAAGCGGGAAAGCACCTGCACCGGCAAAAGCAAAAAAAGCCCGCAAAAAAGGCGGCTTGATTTTGTTGGTGGATGATGATGAAAGTACCCGCGAAGCCATGCGCTTTCTCCTCGAAAATGCCGGTTATAAAGTTGAATTTGCCGGTGATGGTGAAAAGGCGATTACCCTTGCGCAACATTTACGGCCTGATCTCATCTTGCTGGATGTGATGATGCCGGGCATGGACGGCCTGCAAACTACCCGTGTTTTGAAGTCGCAAAAACAATTGCAGCATATTCCTGTTATCGCCCTGACTGCCCGCGCCATGCAGGAAGATAGGGAAGAAGCACTGCAGGCCGGCTGCAATGATTTTCTCTCAAAGCCGTTTGAAATGGAGGTATTTTTAGATTTGGTGGGCAAATACATCTGAAAAATTTCTTTTGAGATTTTAGGAAATAATCCACTATACAAGTCATCCTGGTTTTCACCAGGGGAAATACTGGGATCTCCGATTTCAAGCTTGGATATAGGGGATCCTGGTTAAATTAACCAAGACTTGATGTGCCGCGCACTTAAGTACTTTTTGTTAACAACGAGTATTTAGTTTATATACTGGCTATCCAAGTAACTCCGCAAGGATAACTTATTATTTTATAAAGCCAAACTACAAATCACTCGAATTTACACGAATATTTTTTTTGAGTAAACGGGCCTGTATTTTCAATTATTTTTATTCGTAAAATTTGCGAAATTAGCGGACAATTATCTATTAATCATAGTTTTAAGTTTGCTGACTTATTTGGATAACCAGATGTTTATATTAAAATCAAATAAGTGCACGGCACATTTTCACAACAGAAAAATATATTTCGAACGATGGGGAAATAATAAATTTAAAATGTGGTGAATATCTATCGAATTATTTACTTTTGCTTTCTGCATTTTGATGATCGGCTTGCATAACTAGAATGAGGAGAAGGATGCTCGATGGCTGATAAAAAACAAATCGATTCCATTCGTAGAGTGATTCATGACCTTAGGGCGAACCACCATGGGGCGAATTTGAATGCACAGGCAGCAGGCCTGCTGAGCAAGAAAATCGATACGCCCGCAGGTGAGAAAGTAGCCAAACATTTGAATTTTTTAATTGGTGACTTGGAAAAATTTAAAGTCAACTTAAATGAATTATCCGATTTGATTAAATCCGTTCAATAGAAATTTCACACACCAGAATCTAAACTAAATTTGGTTCAATTTAGTCAATACACCGTGGGAGTTTTACTGCATGTCGAAAATTAATGATAAAATAAAAATATTAATCGCGGATGATGATGAATCCGTGCTCTACGCGATGGAAACGATTCTGCTGGAAACCGCAGATTACGACCTGCACGCCGTAAAAACCGGACAGGCGGCACTGGATGCCTTGCGCAGCCATACTTTTGATGTGGCGCTCCTCGATTTAAAACTGCCAGATTTTGATGGACTCGAAATTATAAAAAAGGCCAAAGATGCCGGCGTTTCAACCGAAATAGTGATGATTACCGGGCATGCCAGTATTGATACCGCCGTATCGGCCATTCGGCTTGGCGCTTATGATTATCTGCCCAAACCGGTCAATAGCAATGACTTGATTCGTGTGGTGGAGCACGCCGTCGAACGGTCGACACTGAAGCGACAAAACGAACAATTGCAAAGCCAGGTGGAGTCGCTGACCCGCTACAACGACATTATTGGCAAAACAGAAAAAATGCAGGCCTTGTTTCAAACGCTGGAGGCTGTTTCTTCCAGTGAAGCTTCTGTTTTGATACTTGGTGAAAGCGGTACGGGAAAGGAGCTCGTGGCTCACGCTATTCACCAACGGAGCAACAGAAATGATGGGCCGTTCGTCGCTGTAAACTGTGCTGCTTTGCCTGCGACAATTTTGGAAAGTGAACTTTTCGGACATGAAAAAGGCGCATTTACCGGCGCAGTGAAGGACAAAACCGGTCTTTTTTCGCAGGCAGATTCGGGTACTATTTTTTTAGATGAAATTGCGGAAATGCCATTCGAATTGCAGGCAAAGCTTTTGCGTGTTTTGGAAACCGGTGTTTTCCGCTCCGTTGGCGGCCAAAAAGAAACCTCCGTCGATGTGCGAATTCTTGCAGCGACAAATCAGGATCCTCAGGAGGCGGTGGCGAATAAACACCTGCGGGAAGATTTGTACTACCGCATTGCCGTCATCGAAGTTGAGCTGCCGGCGTTACGGGATCGCATGGCTGATATTCCATTGCTTGCCAATGATTTTCTTACAAAATTTTCGAAAGCGGCCGGTAAAGATATCGAAGGATTCTCACCGGAAACATTGGAATGTCTATTAAATTACGACTGGCCCGGCAATGTTCGCGAACTGCGGAATGCAGTCGAGCGAGCCGTAATTTTGTGCCGCGAATCAATAGTTACTGCTCAAAATTTACCGCCGCGTCTTAATCAAGCCGGGTTGCCGGAGAAGATCGACCTGCAATCAAATCAGCGTGGGGAAGTTGTGGTTTTGCCCTCCGGCATGCCGCTGGCTTCGGTGGAGAAAAAAATAATTCTCGATACCCTGAAAAATTGCAATAATAATAAAACACGTGCCGCAAAAATATTAAACATCAGCTTGAAAACCCTGCATAATAAACTCGCCCGCTATAAAGAAATGGCTGATGAATAAAATCTATTTGCCCTGTCCCGTTCGATTGCTGCCCATATTTTAATCTCACGAACAATGTTGTCCTCTTCGCATTGGGATAATGATCCGTGTAAAAAATACATTATTTTTCATTCGCACGGAATTAATCCTATTTTTTTGCTTACGTGCAGGAATGTGAAGTTAATTTTCAGGTTCAATATTCTTGCAAATTTCACCTGCTTCTTTAGCCATATAAAAATTTCCCCTTTTAATGACATATCGTACTTATCAATTTCAAATTATGTAAATATTACATGGATTTGCCTATTGTTGTCAGCGATTATTTAAAGTTAAAGTAGTTGTTTATCATAATGTTAAGGTAATCTTTTTTCTTTTGGCACTGCCCTTGCTTAAGACCATTGCGTCGTCCGCGTAGAAACAGGAATGGACTAGCAAAGGAGGTGCATATGAGCTTCGGACAATTGTTTATAATTTTACCTGCCTGCATCGCGGTTGCCAAGGCGTTCATATATTTTGGAGAACTGGAATACAGAGGCAGATGGCTGAACTATCTGATTGCTGTTCTCGGCGGAATTCTTGGAGCCCAGGTTGGGCTAATAATTCCAGCTTTAAATACCATCGCATTGGTGGTTTCAATGGTGGCAGCAACAGGATTACTTGCGGTCTACCACGTGCTCCGCTGGCGATTAATAATCTGGAAAAATGCTCAGATTAAACAAACTTCAAAGCAACAACCAGCCTGGCAAATTCGATAAAATAAAAGCTTAAATAAAGGAGTTTCTGATGCGTATTTTTTTCAAAGGTCTCACCCTCGGATTCTTAATCACTTTAGCCTGGTCCACAGGCGATGTCTTGCTTTCAAGCCGGATGTATCTCGGCGAGTCTCGCATCCATACCATCCAAAATGGTGAGCAATTGAGCCACCTGGCGCAACAATATTATGGCGATGCCGCCTACTGGCGTGAACTGGCTTTGATCAACCGTGCGCCCAATGCTGACAATATTTTTCCGGGCGAGCAAATATTGCTGCCAACAGTAAATGTTATCGACAAACTCGCGCGTTCAACCCGGCTCTCGGAAGTGAATAAATTGGTTGGTGAACAAGAGCAGTTGGCCACGCAAGAGAGCCAACAACAGGCAAAAGAATTCACTGCGAAACAGCGGATTGCAACATCTGAGCAGACTGCACCGGCTCAAACAAAACCTGAACCTTTGCCAGAAAATGACTCGCATTTATCTGAAGAACCGGTTTTAGATTCCGCTCCGCTCGAAAATACCGAGGAACTTGATAGTGAAATACTTCCATCGACTGACTTATCTTCGCAATCCAGTCTTGACGCAGCCACATTGCAGCATTCTGCCGAACCGCAGGAGGCGGGCATCGGCTGGCTGGGAATCATGTTATTCGGAGTCGGGATCGTTGGGGTGGCATATGGACTGGTGAGCTACAGAAGGAAAAAAATGAACAAAGCATTTAAACCATTGAATGTTACCTCAGTTAATATTTTAGATGAATTTGAAAAGCTGCCGTCCATCGAATCACCAAAAAAAGAAGACAAAAAAGCTGCGCCAAAATCTATTGCAGCACATAAAAATAACAAGGCACCGGTAGCAATCTAATAAAAACATCCCTCATATCTTCCCAGCCCCCAGATGAACCCCGTGCAGCGCATTGCACGGGGTTTTTTAATTTCAATAATAATCGACTACCGTTGTGTTAATGTCGAAAAATCCCGATGGCAATCAATGTTGTATCATGCAAATAAATAATATGATCGTAATATATTTGCATTCAACAAAATAGCATGTATATTTCTAACTTTGATATCCATTTCAAATTGATTAAAAAAATGAACGGTAATGTATCTCGACTTTTATTCTCAGGCCGAAAATAGAAATAATTGATCTTGCAAATACTTAAAATGGAGCAGTCATGAAAGGGATTATTTTAGCAGGCGGCAGTGGTACACGCCTGTATCCGATTACCCAGGCCATAAGTAAACAACTATTGCCGATTTATGATAAACCGATGATTTACTACCCGCTTTCGGTTCTAATGCTTGCCGGAATTCGTGAAATTCTCATAATTTCAACACCAACAGATTTACCCATGTTCGAAAAATTACTTGGCTCAGGTAACCAGTGGGGGCTGCAATTCAGCTATGAAGAGCAACCGAAACCGGAAGGCTTGGCGCAGGCTTTTCATATTGGTGAAAAATTTATTGGCTCAGATGCGGCCGCATTGGTTTTGGGAGACAATGTTTTTTATGGGCATGGTTTGTCCACTATGTTGCAGCGTGTCAGCAGCAAAGTTGAGGGCGCCACGGTTTTTGGTTATTATGTGCGTGATCCGCACCGCTATGGCGTTGCCGAGTTTGACGATACCGGTGCAGTTATCAGTCTGGAGGAAAAACCGCAGAATCCAAAATCCAATTACGCTGTCACTGGATTATACTTTTACGATAATAATGTGGTTGAATACGCGAAATCCTTGAAACCATCACGGCGTGGTGAGTTGGAAATCACGGATTTGAATAAAGTTTATCTCCAAAAAAATCAATTGCATGTCGAGCTATTGGGGCGTGGTTATGCCTGGCTTGATACAGGGACGCATCAATCATTAACAGAAGCGAGCAATTTTGTTGAAACTGTTGAAAACCGGCAGGGTTTGAAGATTTCCTGCATCGAAGAGATTGCGTATCGTATGAAATATATCGATGCGGCACAAGTTGAAAAACTTGCGGCCCCTTTGGCAAAGAATGAATATGGCACCTATTTGCTTGAAATGTTGAAAAGGAGATAAGGTTCATCTTATAAATCCGCAACGGCAAATGGCACTTATATCTGGAATTTCGCCACGTCCGTTATAATTTTCGCCCAATTAGCCAGCAGAATAAATCCAGCCATGTATATTTTTTTTGTTGTGCGCGAGAGTCATGCTAAAAAGAGAAAAGTCCATTTCAAATTTGAAAATGGACTTTTTCTGCCTGGAGATCAATATATTAATCTTCCCGTTCAATATCCTTTATTTTAAAATAGAGCGCTACCAGAACGATCGTCATAAAAAAGGTGGCGATGCCAAAGCCCAATCGCCGGAATCGCAAATCCTGCATTTGTGTATTCCCTAATTTTAATGCTTGTGTCACAAACGTTTTGCCTTCGTCTGTTTTGACTTTCACTTGCTCAAAATCAAAAGTATGTACGAGCGTCCGTGCTTGCGTCAGGCTTTGCTTCGCATCTTTTACCGCATAACTCATTTCCAGGTCATCCATTCCGGCATGCTCTACAGTTTTAAGCAGTGTCGCTGCCGAATCATAAGCTGTTACCAATCCACCTAAACTTTGGCGGATTTTTATGCCTGTATCATAGGCTTCTTCGCCTTCCTCATGGCAATCGACGCAGGTGGATGAGTCGCTGTCACCAATCATATCATCGGATGTTTTTTTGACATCGTGATCTCCATGGCATTCCTCGCAAGCGTGCAGCTCATCCCGCTGAAACTCAATCGCCATTTTACTTTTGGAGAAATATTCCTGATTATTCACATGGCACGTGCCGCAGATATGGCCGATTGAGGCAATGCCCGGGGGCATTGCACCGTGGTTGCCGTGGCAATCGTTGCAGGCTGGAGCACCGGTGTCCTGCCGTTCAAGCAAGGCTACACCGTGTACACTTTCGACATATTCATCATATTGTGTTGTCGGAATTCCGTATTCTGCCATATATTCTTTGTCGCTGTGGCATTTTTTACACGTTGCCGGAATATTCAATGCATAAATTGTTGACCGTGCATCAATCGCGGGTAGTATGTTGTGGACTGAATGACAGCTTGTGCAATCAGCCACTTTTGTATCTCCCTGGGCCAGCTTTTTGCCGTGCACACTTTCATGGTATTGCTGGACTTGATCCGTGGCAATGCGTGGTTGATATTGCCGCATAAAATTAATATCAGAATGGCATTTTCCGCACATGGCTGCAATCTCAATTTTTTCCGGAACACCGATAAATCCGGCTTCGCTACTCATCGACAAATCCTCATCGTCGCTCGTTTCATCGCCGCCGTGACAGCCTTTGCACGATAATCCAGTTTGCAGGTGAATATCAAATTCGCTGAAATCTTCCGGCAAGATTTCCTCATCTTTATGACAAACAATGCATTGATCATCTTCACCGTATTTTGCCTTCTCTTGACTTTGTACTGTTGTTGCAAATAATATAATTGAAAGGCAACTACAGAAGAATACGAAGAGTTTTATGCTCAGTTTTTTATCCATAATTTACCTTTCAGACTAAGTAACCCCAGATTGTCAGTATCAAAATAAAGGCGATTACTGATATTCCGAATAATTTCATGATTTTAGGCCGCATACTTTCCTTGATAAATACATCCCAAAACGGGACGGTAAACCACACCAGTCCTGCGAGTGTAAAAAACAGGATACCGAAAACTTCGCCTTCCATGATGAACATGTGCGCTGGCAGAAGTTTGAGTGCTTGAAACATGAACATAAAAAACCACTCGGGTTTAATGCCGTCCGGCGCCGGCGCAAAGGCATCGGCTTTTACACCAATTTCCCATGGAAAAAATACAGCTAAATATATTATTATATTGAGAACAAGCAGCCAAAGTAAAGCATCCCGCAAAACGAAATTTGGAAAAAATGGCATCATTCGTTTTTTGTTTTCAGGCAGTTTATGAAAGAATTCCGGTTCATGCATGCCCTGTCGTTGCACGAAGAGCAAATGCAAAAACAAAAATAAGGTGAAAACCGCAGGAATCAGAGCAATGTGAAAGGCGTAAAATCGGGACAACGTCGCCCCCGTGACCCCTTCGCCGCCGCGCAGCAGCAACTTAATCGGGTCACCAATCAAAGGAATCGCTCCGGCGATATCAGTTCCGACTTTTGTGGCAAAAAAGGCAAGCTCGTTCCAGGGCAGCAAATAACCGCTGAAACCGAAGACGAGGGAAAGAACCAATAAAACCGAACCGGTTAACCAGGTTAACTCGCGCGGCTTGCTGTAGGTTCGGGTAAAAAAAGTACTGAACATGTGCACAAATACAAAAAATACCATGATATTGGCCGACCAACTGTGGACGGACCGGAACAGCCAGCCAAAACTGACTTTTGTCGTTATAAATCGAATGCTCTCGTAGGCACTGTCAACACCCGGTTGATAGTAGAGCAGGAGCAATATTCCGCTGACGATTTGTACGAGAAATAAAAATAACGCGACGCCACCCATATAATACCATAGACTGTGTTTGTGAATCGGAACTTGTTTATGGCGCATGAACTCAACGAGCGGTGTTATTTTGAATCTATCGTCGAGCCAATTATATGATTTCTCTGCCGATTTTTTAAACATAGTTATCCCATCTGCTTCGGTTTTGATATGATAACTTCTTTATCAATTATATTAACGAGATATTCACTGAGCGGTTTTGGAGGCGGGCCGGATAAATTTCGGCCGGAAAGATTGTATATCCCATTGTGGCAGGCACACCAAATATCCTGCCTGTCCTGACGGTATTGCACTGTGCAATCGAGGTGGGTGCAGGTTGCTGCCAACGCTTTAAATTCACCCGTCTTTGAGCGGATGAGCAATACGGGAGTGCGGCCAAATTTGAGAATTTGGCTGCTGTTTAACGCGATATCTGCGATTGAACCGGCATTGACAGATTGAACATTGGCTTCCGGAATTTTTGGGGGAATCAAAAACGAGATGACTGGATAAAAAATACTGCCAAGCCATCCGATAACGCCTCCTCCAAGAATTGTATTTAAGAACGCGCGACGATTAAAAGCCATGAACGGTCTCCAGTTTTATTCGGGATTCAATTATTTGTTTTTAATCTATTTCATCCTTTGGTTTGGGAAATCGATCCAGAGGCACGCGGCCATTATTTCCAGATTTATCTCAGCAAATGTGCCATCTGAATGATTTTCCCGGTACGTTAGTTTCTTTTTTAGCGGCTTGTCAATTTTAAACTCGTGAGTTTTGAGTGCATTGCCATTATGCAATGCAGGTACAGGCAATCCATACAAGGCTTGCACTCCAATTGGTAATGTTAGATTTTAAATCCGTTCACAGTTTTAGGTTTGACAGACCACTGGTTCACGAAACTATTTTTTTGGAATTGGGTGTGCAATTTTTTCTAAGGCTTTTTCATAATCAAAAGCAACAAATGTTGGGCTTTCATCATTGTGGCAACCAAGGCAAAGTTTTTTGTCGGGTTTAATTAATCCGACGGTTGCGCCGTCGAGTGTCCCGGCGGTGATCGCCTTCATCGTTTTTTTCTTCTTATAATTGGAGCCTGCCCCGTGACAGGATTCACAGCCAACGCCATCTTCTACCGCGTATTTTTTACCCAGTAGAGCAGCCTTGACATTATAGGCGGTGACGTGGCATTTGAGGCATTCAGCGGCTTTTTGCGGATTTCCAATACCTTTTTCTTTGGCAATTTTTAGTGCTTCTTCGGATGCGAGCGTAGCATAGGCCTTCGAGTGTCTGGCTTTTTGCCATTTGCCGAATTGTGCACCCGATTTTTCTTTTTTATGGCACGTTTTGCACCCGTCTGCACCAATAAACATACTCGGTGCTTTTTCTTGTGCAAAAGCTGGAAGAGCGAAAATTAATGTGAATACGAAAGGAATGAGCCATCTGTAAAATCTCATCGGAATAATCTCCTAATTTAAATGAATGAACCACGTGCTATTTCTTGATATATTATTCTGAAGTTGTCAGTTGAATTATGTGCGCTTTTTACTGCGTTTGGTGTAATACAATGAGGCACTTATTGATATTATTGCAAGTACCAGGAAAGCCACGATACTGTAGCCAATTTCCATCTTTGCCAGGTCTATAGTAAATAAATATATGCAGGCAGAAATCAATGTTAAAATCGCCATCCAGCGGTATTTAACATTCTGCAGCCATATGCTCAATATAAAATATACAATTGCCGCTCCGGCCCATGCCAGTGTGATGTGCTTGCCGGGAACAGCATGGTAAAGACTGAATAACACCATAAAAAACGCTGAGATCAAGTATGCATTTCGCATCATTTCAGTTTTTAAAGTGAGGCGTTCCCTCTGCCAGTTAATTATTCGTGCAGTCGCCAATGCCGTGAAGACAACGGCAAAGTTGGTGAAATTTTCAGATGGGGCGCTGATTAAATAAGCCAGCAGAAAGAAAACAAATAATAGTGTATTAACCACGACTATTATCCTGGATTTGAACCACAATGCCATGGAGACAACAAGCAAACTTTGCAGCGTCAGCAAGGGATAGGCAGCCGGGAGTCCGGCCATTGCAACCATGCCCATGCTTAAAGCCATGAAACCAAAACATGCATAAAATGAAGGTGCATAGTGAAGAGTCGTCTTTTTATTAAGAAGTATAGAAAATAAGATGCAAAATACTGATATTGCGTAACCCATACCTGCATAATTTTCCTGGAAAAATGTTAAAATTACCAGCATGCATATGACGAAAAAGCTAATGCCATTGATAAAGAAAATAGCAGGAAAAATATTCTCCGGTAGTTTTTTTTGTGGCTGGACAAGCAGAGCAGATGAGAAGAGAATACCATATCCAGCTAAATAGACAAAATTGAATTGGTGCGTGTTCACAGCCTTTATCGGATTCCCCATCATCGGATTATTCAACAGCCAAAGGAAGTGGCAGAAATACACGAGTACAATGGTTATTAAAAATAATCGCCACCAGGAATGCGTAATTAATAGAGACAATGTGACAGCTGCTGTGAGGCTGACAATCGATAATGAGACGTGCGTTGCATCGGCAATAATCGCAGTTGCCATCATAAGTAGAATGGCCAATCCCGCTAACAATTCAGATTTTCTACGCATAGCAAAATAAAGCTGAGTCCCAATTGCAAGACTCAGTAAAATGAGTATGAAAGCTGTTGATGAAATAAGCGGTTGCGTAGAAAAAAAATGCAGGCGCAACGTGGTATAATAAATGAGAATATGCCCAATTAGCGTGAGCAGCAATACCAGATAGGGGATGGAGCGTCCCCCAAAATAAGTGAATATAAATATTCCTGCGGCTACTGAATAGCCAAGAAGGCTGGAAAATATAATGAAGCCGTTTTCATATAAGTAAGTCATTAAAAAAGAAATACTTAAAAGAAGAACAATCGCTCCCAGCCATGCAAGCCCAAATTCCCCAATTTTTGATTCGACAGTTTCGCTGTCAGAGATATCTTGGGTGCCTTCAGCTTTAACGTGATTTGAATCCACATTCTCAGGATCAAAGGCCGGCAAATCAAGAAGTTTTTCGATATTATTGACACGCAGTTCAATCTTATCCAGTTTTTCGATTAAATCACTAAGTATCAATCCTCGTACTGGGCCAGATTTGGACATTGTTTACCTGGGGTAGTTTAGTATCCTGTTATCAGCTCAAAAGAATCTTACGAAAACTAATTAGAGTCTGAATTGAAGCAGGCAGTCGCGTTCCAATGACTCGCTTTATGTTATACACTTTTTATAAAATTAAATATCTCAGAGTACTCTGGTTCCAGGTGGTGGAGGGGTGCGTGAAGTAAAATTCTAAATTTCAAAAGAAAATAATAATATTTATATGCCATACCGTTATTTAGCTTTCTAATCCGCAAATCGATGAGAATATCTTTTAAAATAATGATTTATAGAAATTTACTTTATCTGAATTTTATCAATATTTAAATAAAGGTATGTTCAATAGAGAACTATGTCAAGAAAAATAGTCTCAAGTTTTGAATACAGAAGTTGTTTTGCCGGGTATTTTTATTATTTTTATACAACAAGTTTAGTAATTTGATTAATTATATTAATTGCAGTAGGGGGAAGTTTTTTTTCCAAAAAAAACTGCATACGAAATTTCAAGTTCAAATAACTTAAATCACGGTATGCAGTTTTATAAATATAGAATATTTTTATAATTTTAAATAATGACAAGATAAGGATAATAATTTACAGCATAGAAATCAAGTATTTATATTTTAGAAAATTATTATAATTACTTTTAATGTTATTCAGCGTGACATGAATAACATCCTTCTTCTTTCCATTCTTCATCAATATCTTCCGGGTGTTTAAATTCCAAACCATTTAAATCAGTTTGTGTGAATTCTCCATTGCCCTGTTCGATGATCAGGTGGCAAATATTGCAATCATTTGAGATAATCTCATCATTTTCTGAGACATGTTGGCCATCATGGCAGCGATAGCAGCCCGGTGCAGAAATATGTCCAATATTGTTGGGATATGCACGCCAGTTCGCTTTCATTTCAGGGAAATAGTTATTTTGAAAAATTGTCTGTAAACCCTCAATCGCTGCTTCAATTTCCAATTGGTTTTCTTCAAATACCTCCGGATAATCTTCCTCATAAAAGGAATAAATTTCTTCTTTTATACGAGTCATACCTTGTTCAGTCGTCGTATCCGCTTCTATGGCTGCGAGAATTTCCATAGCTTTAAGTTTTATCTCAGGCAAATCGATAGAAATCCGTCCCAATTCCATGGCGGAATTAATCGTAAATTGCGGGTACTGATAAATATGAGCTGGCCGGTTGTGGCAATCGATGCAATCCATGCGACGAATTTCATTACCATCCGGGTTAAAATCTTCCATGCCCACAGTTCTGAATTCTTTAACATTGCCATTTTTATCAATCGATCGCACCCATGGAATTTCCTGTCGTCTCATATCCGTTGCAATGTATTCCACATTGTTATTGATGTGCCAGTGAATGCTGGATTCTTTTGCCTGGTCCTGGCCTGTCCCACCACCAACGCGTAAAAGCAAGTTGTAGGCCCAGCGGGTATTTTCCTCATCCTCGAGAAAATGAATCCGGTTTACCTGTTTTTTACCATAAAATTTTTCCGGCCAGTGGCATTTTTCACATGTTTCCCGTGCCGGACGAAGATTGCGAATTGGGGTTGCAATCGGCCGTTCAAACTTATTAAACAGAACGGAATAGACCTGATATGCTCCGGAAAGCTTGGAGCGTACATACCATTCGGCCCCATGTCCAACATGGCAATCGACACAGCTAACCCGGGCGTGCGGGCTGTTTTGATAGGCCACAAATTCAGGTTTCATAACATCATGACAAACCTGGCCGCAAAATGTAACAGATTCAGTAAATTCGAAAGCGCGGTAAGTGCCGAGGGAGGTGAAAAGTGCAAGTATGCAAGTCGCGGTTACAAAAAAAATGACGCTGCGCATGTGTTGCGGATTATTCAGGTCAACTTTTGGCAAGCGTTGTGCTTTCAAACCCCGGTGACGCCGCCGCTGCTCCCGCAAGGCGCCGATGGGAATAATTAGCAATCCAATTATTAGAAACACCGGTAAAATGATGTAAGTTAGAATCCCAAAGTAAGGTGTTTCAGAAGGTGAGACAGCATCAAGTAGCACGAGTAATATGATGATACAAAAAATAACCCCGGCTAAGGTGGCCCCTGCCAGACTGATAAAATTGTAAAACGACTCACTGTACTTTCGTTTTTGTTCGCCCATTTCTTCCTCCTCTCAATACCATTTAACAAGACGCATTAATCAAAAAATAACAAAAAAAAACAGGTTAAACAATATATCATTTGAATTGTTAACCTGTTTTTAAAATTTGTACTAATTCTCTGACCTGAATATTTCTCACACTGTGTCGCAGAGTCTATAATGAACAAATTTATCAAATACAAAACCGGGCCATGCTTAGCGGCTCAGTGAGAGATGCTTTTTGTTTGCAGATCTTGGTTTTTCCAATAACCCAAGCAGAAATTTTCAACAGTTAAAGTTCGTTTATCTGATGTGTTGTGAATTGTGCAGGTCAAACCGGCCTTCTAATTGTACAGAAAAACAAGCGCATAAATTGTCAGTACAACGATGGTGATTCCATATGCCAGTGCAGCAAAACCAAAAATTCGTGCCCATCTTTTCATCCATTTTGAAGGTGGATCCGTCAGGTGTTTTTTAATGTTTTTTGATTTAATAAGCTGCTCAAATTCCCGCGGACGTTCTTCCTTCAATTCTTTTAAAGTAACACTACCTGTAAAAATAACAGTATCCATGGGGAATTTATCCGGACGTGCATGGGTGTTGAAAAAGTGGATAGCAAAAATAAAACATGTTGCCAGGAGCGCTTCGTCACTGTGAATAATCGTTGCAACATTAATTGCCCAACCCGGCATACCAAACTGTGTAAAAAATTCCGGGAACCAGAGAATGAGCCCACTGAGGCCGATAATAGCCACACCCCAAAATACAGCGAAATAATCAAATTTTTCCCAGTAAGTCCATCTTCCATATTTCGGGCGTTTGCCGAGCCCTAAAAACCATTTTATAGTTTGCCAGAATTCGACCACATCGTGCCAGCGCGGAACCAGCGTATCTTCGCCGGAAAACATGTTTTTAAAGCTGACTTTTTTGTTCTTTAATTTGCGTATTAAATAGCCGAGATGCAAAACAAAATAGAGCCCTGTAATGATAGCCGCGTACCGGTGCGCATAGCCTGTCACCGCATATCCACCAAGGATTTTTGAAATAGTCTGGAATATACCGACTCGTGCGAATTTTATCGTTAATCCGGTTAAAGCAAGCGAGATAAAACTCAAAATAACTAAAATATGTAAAAATCGCGAAAAAGGATCGAATCGCTGAATGTGTTTTTCTTCGTATGGTATAGCGTGCGCGTTGACCCGTTTGGCTTCCTTCTTAGCGCGAACGATTTTCCGCCGTTCCCAGATAGCGCGTGGAATCCATAAAAGTGTGTGCATGCCAAAAAAGCCAATTGTCCCCAAAAGAAGCGCGGTCATGAAAAAGTAGGAATAATATAAATAGGGGTACTTTTCTTTGTCGTGATGGGTCGCATGGGCCAGATAGCTGGCAAATTGTGCGTTCGAGTTGCTGTGGCATGTTTTGCAGGTTTCGACAATATTTGACGCGTGTAATGTCGAAGCTGGATTGTCCGTTTTCAATATATTGTGCGCCCCATGGCAATCGTAGCATTTGGCAGTTGAGATTTCACCAAGCGTTGAAACCTTACCGTGAAAAGTCTCAAAATAAGTTTCGGCAACTTTTTCGTGACAGCGCCCACACTGGTTGAGTATATCCTGCCTGAAATCGCTGACATCGACGCGTGAAATTGTGTGGGATGAATGGCAATCGTTGCACGCCGGCAGTTTTTCTTCGGTTTTTGTAACGGAGGGATCGTGAATGCTGGTTTTAAAAACTTCATAAATTCCGAGGTGACATTGGGCGCATGTCGTGGATATATTTGCAGGGAAAACAGTTGATGTTGAGTCAGAAATTGGCCGTTCATTGTGCGCTGTGTGGCAGTCAACACAAGTTGCCGTTACCATGAGTCCACTTTCCAGCAGCCCTTTGCCGTGGATACTCATGGTGTAATTTTTAATAATATTTTTTTCTTCGCCCTTGTAGGCTACAGCAGCTTTTTCACCTGCTCTGTGACACTTGCCGCACAAATCAGGAATATTGCGGGCAAAAGTCGGTGAATCAATGTCCGATTTGGCTTTCATTTCGTGCGTGCCGTGACAATCGGAACAATAGGGTGCGATCACGGTAGAGTCGGATTTCGCGAAAAGCGTGCCATGCTGGCTCCCATTATAGAGTTCAACTTCCTCGGCATGGCACATCGAGCAGTCGACTTTTCCACTGTTTTTACAAACAGGGTTTTGGGAAATGCTGACAGTGCTATGGCATTTTATACATGTGTTTTCGAAATGCACTGAATTTTTTATATGTTCAGGGTCGATGGTCAGGGAGATTTTTTCCCCGTCAACCGTTTTGAAAACATCCTCTTTGATGTGGCATTCGATACAATCGGAGTCTGGAAAAGTTATCTCATAATCGACGCGGCGAACCTGGTGAGGTTGGTGGCAGTCAATGCATAAGGGGATCTCATCCGGTCTTTTTTGCCACAGTTCACCGCGAATTATCTTGGTATGCACACGTTCAATTTCAGCGTGGCATTTTTCACAAGTTATCGGGATATTTTGCCGGTTGATGGATGATTTCGGATCTTCGTGTGGTAAAATATCGTGGGAAGTGTGGCAGCTTGTACAGACAGCCGTAACAATGAGGCCGCGCCGGAAAAGGCCGTCACCGTGAATCGATTGGGAATAGTTCTCTAAAACCGAATGCTCTGAAATCTGCTGTAATCTGGAAACGGGGGTGCCCTCTTTGTGGCATTCGCCGCAGAGATTGGGAATGTTCAAAACATAGGTTTTGGATTTTTTATTTTTTGCGGATAGAATATCGTGTTTACCATGGCAGGATTCGCAATTGGGCGCCAGGTAGGCTCCTTTTTCCCAGGCATCACCGTGCAGGCTGCGTTTGTAATGTTTTACCGCATCCTCGTGGCAATCCGAGCAATTTACCGGGGAAATGGGCGTTTCATCGTCCGGGTGTTCTTCGAGATCGATATCCTGGTGGCAGGAAGTGCATTCTTCTTCAGCGTGGACAGAACTCATAAAGTTATTTCGATCCACAAAGATAGAAATTTCCTTGCCGTCCCGTTCCATGGTTTCTTCGTCATCACCATGGCAATCAAGGCATTCATCCACTTCATCCTGGGCTAAAACGGATGAAGTGGCAAGGATCAGAAAGAGAATGTAAAGGAACTTAAAAAATTGTGATGGAACAGACTGCAACCTGCAAAGCACGGTGTGACAACTCGGCATCTCCTACCTCGATTGGTTATGTTCTTCTTCCAAAATATCCTTCAATTCACCGTCGTGTTCCGCTTCCATTTCTTCCTGGGTTAAGTACCCGTTAAACATGCTAAAATTCACAGGATAGGTTTCAGGATTGGCTATGACAAAATAGAAATGCCAAACAAGAATTGATAACGAAGCAAGTATAGCTTCATAATAGTGAATTACTCTGCCCACATCAAGGTAAAATAATGAGATGTATTGCAGGGCGAAGTTTTCAAACCATAAAGAGACCCCGGTAACCAGCATAACGATTGTGCCCCAGATAAGGGCCCAATATTCGAATTTTTCCCAATAAGTATAATGCGAAAAAACAATGGGTTTGGTTTTCACCCCTAAATTTTGCAGCATTTTATCGCGCAAATGTCTGAAATCTTCCGGCTTCAGAATGAGGTGTTTGAGTTGAAATCGTCCTCTGGAGGTAAAAAGGAGATAACCAACATGGTAGACCGCAACACCTGTGTTAATTGTTGCGGCGATACGGTGAACGATTGAGCGTAAATCGATTGAATCTCCGACAACCATTGGAATTGCCCACCATGTATCGGGATAGCGCAAGGCAAATCCCGAAATTACCAGGGTAATAAAAGAGCCTGCGAGCAACCAATGCTGGATTCGTTCGTTGAGGGTCCATCGTAAAAAGAGTCTTTGATTATTTGCTTCCATGATATCTTTGGGCCCTTATATGTTTAGCTTTAACGAAAAAATCGAGTGAATTATGCAGGAGCATAAAACCGATCACTGCAAAAATTAGCAAAATATAAATTTGCTCCACAATCGAAAGAATTGTCATTTCTTGCGTTCCGGCAACCAGGTGGATTTTACTTTCAGTGAAATTCTTCGAAGCATTGGGATGACATTCGCCGCACGTGGCAGCCAGGTTATCCGGATGGATCAATGAGCGTGGATCCGATGCCGGTAAAACCGCGTGAACGCCGTGGCAACTACCGCAATTCGCGACTGTGGCCTTACCACCGCGCAAGGCGAGACCGTGGTAACTGTGTTCATAGCTTGTCACCCGATCTGTTAGCAGTCCATAGCGATGCACGAGACGTTCTGACGCATGGCAGGGTGAACAGATTTGCAGCGCCATATTTACTGTTGCGGTTGGCGATTTCGGATCATTTTTAGAGATAATATTATGCTCAAAATGGCAGTCATTGCACGCCGGTGCATCCAATCTTCCCTTGGCCACAGATTTACCGTGTTTGCCAATTACATATTGGTTCTTGGGAGCCTCATGACATACACCACATGTTTCAGCTATATTTATTCTATAAACTGTCGAATTTGTATCCGTTGAATGCAGCATTTTATGCTGCCCATGGCAATCACTGCAGGTAGCTGTTTCGTTATTTCCTGATTCTGCCAGTTTACCATGCACGCTACTGCTGTATTCTGCTACGGGATGTTTCGCTGAAATATCATGCCGGGCTACAATTGCCGCATCGCCGTGGCACTGCTGACATACTTTGGCCTGGTTGGCTTTGCTCATCAGAGAGTTTTCATCTGCAACCTCTGCAATATAATGGGTGCCGTGGCAGGTCGCACAAGATGGTAAATCTTCCGGATATTCCGGCATGGCTGTCTCGCCATGAACGCTGGCCATGATATCTTCTTTGCTATCTTCGTGGCAGTCAGAGCTGCCGCAGGTAACTTTGTTCAAGTCTTCGTCGTGGTCAGAATCCGTAACGTCAATATGGCATTCTGTGCAGTACATGTCACCATGTATGCTGTCAGTAAACTTCGTTTTATCAACAAAAAGAACCTGAGTGGAATCGGATCGTTCCTCTTCGATTTCAGGATCATTATGGCATTCAAAGCATTCCGTGTTTTCGATTTCGACAAATTCCTGCGCTTTCATTGTGAAAGCGCAGGAAAGTGAAATCCCGATAAATAACAGGATATTTTTCATGAATTATTGACCATTCAAATTCAATTATGGAGTTGCGTCATCATCATCATCATCGCTATCGTCGTCGTCACTATCACCTTCGGGTTTGGGATGCGCAATTTCAGCTTTTGCCTTTTCGTAGTCAAATGCCTTGAATGTTGGGCTTTCTTCGTTGTGACACGTTGTGCAGGTTTTTTCGGTGATCGTTAAAAGACCAACAGATTCGCCTTTAATCTCACCAGCAACAATGGCTTTTTTCACTTTTTTCTTTGAATAGGCTTTGCCAGCGCCGTGACACGATTCGCAGCCGACACCATCTTCAATTGAATATTTCGTGCCCAGGCGTTCTGCAGCTACATCATATGCAGTTACATGGCATTTGAGACATTCTTTGGCTTTTTGCGGATCAGCAATGCCTTTTGCTTTCGCGATTTTCATCGATTCTTCAGATGCGAGCGTGGCATACGCTTTCGAGTGTTTTTTTTCTGACCATACTTTGTATTGGGCGCCGCTTTTTGCTGATTTGTGGCATTTCTTACAGCCGAGCGCACCAACATAGTCAAATGTTTTCGCTTTTTGAGCTAACATTTCACCACTCAAAAAACTCATCCCGAGTGCAACCAATAGAAAAAGTTTTACCTTATTCATGAACCGTTTCTCCTTTTCGGTAAATTAACTTAAACTCATTGAATATGAGCACAATTGATACATTATATTTCTATTTTTTTAAATTCTATTATTAGGTGCATTTATTCTTTATGTAGAGTCGGTTGGATAGTAATAATTTTTAATAAAAGAGTCAATCTTTGATTCTCCAATTTTTTGTTTTCTTCGATTTTTTATAAATATTAATTATGAGTATTTCCCGTTCTTATATTTTGTTTCTTTTATTCTTAGATTGTATATTACCGGTTGGGGAATTTGCTGATTAAAGTAATCAAATTTATGAGCTATATTTTTAAAAACAGGACGATTTTTATTTATAAATTATGCACCTGTCAGTTGTATTTCGGCAATATTTAATTTTGTATAATATTAAAGTGCCTAATAATAAAATAGCGTCAAGTTTTATACACCTCCTCATTTTCACAATGATCCTTTGTCTGTCGATTCAACAAAATCACCTCAAAATTGGCAATTAATTTGCCAAAACAATGGCGCTCTCCAGTCGAATGTGTCGCTTGAATTAATCAATGTACCCATCTCCATTACTCAAGAAATTGCGTTGCAACTCCCTCTTGCATCTTTCGCAAATTTCTGTATTTTAGTCCTGTTTTGAATTAACAAAATTACGGAGAAATACCTTGACACAGCCAGAATTCATTAAATTGATTGCAAAAGAACTCGTGCTAAAACCGGGGCAAGTTTCATCCACTGTCGAATTGCTTGATGATGAAAATACCGTTCCGTTTATCGCCCGTTACCGGAAAGAGGCGACAGGTGGCCTCGACGAAGAGCAAATTCGAGCTGTGGAAGACAGGATTCGTTACCTGCGAATCTTGCAGGAGCGCAAGGAAACTGTTCGCAATTCCATCGAAGAGCAAGGGAAATTGACCGCTGAATTGCAGCACGCTATTTCAACTGCAACAAAACTCCAGGAAGTTGAAGATTTATACTTGCCGTATAAACCCAAACGCCGGACGCGGGCAACAATCGCCAAAGAAAAAGGATTGGAGCTGCTGGCAGAACGCATGTTCGCACAAACCGATTTTCATGGAGATCCTGAGCACATTGCAGCGGAATTTATTGATGCGGAAAAAGGAGTTGCCACCGCCGGTGAGGCGTTGGCCGGGGCGCGGGATATCATCGCGGAACAGATTTCTGATACGGCTGATTTTCGAAAATATGCGCGGGAAAATACCTGGGAAGAGGGAGAACTGATTTCTGAGGCAAAGGATCCAAAAAATATCGATGTTTACGAAATTTATGCCGAATATCGCGATTCAGTGAAAAAAATCCTTGCCTACCGAGTTTTGGCAATAAACAGGGGGGAGCGGGATGGTTTTTTACGCGTAAAAATTGCAGCACCTGACGATGCAATTATCGCCTCAATTACGAAAAAGGTGGTTACAAATGACAGTTGCATATTTGCAGATGAAATTGAGGCAGCCGTAGCTGACGGTTATTCCCGCCTGATAGCACCGGCCATTGAAAGAGAGGTGCGCAATAAACTCACGGAACTCGCCGATGCTCATGCTATAAAAATATTCTCGGAAAACTTGCGCAATCTGCTGATGCAACCGCCGGTTAAAGGGCACATTATTATGGGCATCGATCCAGCGTTTCGCACCGGCTGCAAAATTGCTGTTATCGATGGGACGGGGAAATACCTTGATGGCGATACGATTTACCCGCATCAGCCACAAAATCGCTGGGACTTCGCGAAGATACAAATAAAAGAGTTGATTGAAAAATACGATGTGACCGCGATTGCCATCGGTAACGGAACAGCCAGCCGGGAGACAGAGCAGCTCGTTGCTGAAACTATTGGAGAAATCCCGGAACGCGAACTGCAGTATATAATAGTGAATGAGGCTGGCGCTTCGGTTTATTCGGCTTCACCGCTAGCGAAGGAGGAATTTCCCGACCTCGATGCAGCGCAGCGCGGCAATATTTCTATCGCCCGCCGCCTGCTTGATCCCTTGGCTGAACTGGTGAAAATTGATCCAAAATCTATCGGAGTTGGACTGTATCAGCATGATGTCAACCAGACGAATCTCGTCACCGAGCTCGATCGCGTCGTCGAAAGTGCTGTTAATAATGTCGGGGTTAATTTGAATACAGCTTCGGTTGCTCTGTTAAATCACGTTGCCGGAATTCGCCGCTCGATTGCGCGCAATATTGTTGAGTTTCGGAATGAAAACGGGCAATTCAGAAGTCGTAATCAATTGTTGCAAGTTAAAGGTCTGGGGCCCAAGGTTTTCACACAGTGCGCGGGATTTTTACGCATCCCTGACAGCGATCTCTTTTTTGACAGCACGGCGATCCATCCCGAGAGTTACGAAACGGCGGAAAAATTTTTACAACGCCTCTCCATTGTGCCCAAAGAAGCTCGTTCCGCAGGCCATGTTTTAAAATTAAAGTTAAAATCTATCGGGCGTACGATAAACCAATTGGCTGAAGACTTGGCCGTGGGGCTGCCTACTTTGCAGGATATTCTTGAGGCAATCGAAAAACCGGAACGCGATCCCCGCGATGCCATGGACAAACCTATTTTTCGCAGCGATGTTTTGAAAATGGAAGATTTACAACCTGGGATGATGCTAAAAGGTACCGTTCGCAATGTTGTCGATTTTGGCGCTTTTGTGGATATCGGTGTGAAACAAGATGGTCTGGTGCATATTTCAAAACTTGCCAATCGCTATGTAAAAAATCCAATGGATGTCGTCAGTGTGGGAGATGTTGTCGATGTGAAAATCATTTCAATTGATGCGATTAAGGGCCGTATCAGTTTGTCGATGCTGGCGGATGATTGATACATTCCGTACCAATTAAGTCGATGCAATTTTGTAAAATTATAAATTTATTTCTCATAAATTTGTTATCTGTGAATTGGCTTGTATTGTGAAATATGAACGCAAAAAATATTGTAGCAGAATGGTGCAGATATCAAATCATGATTTTATTCTTACCTGAATTTTAGTTCGTTTCTCAAAATATCAAAATCGAATTTCATCCATCTGAACTCAAATGTGCAATTTCACCCCGCTTGGTCTCGAAACTGTTTCGCATTTCAAATTATATTTTCTTCCATTTACGAAGTACATTTTTGTAATTAATTTCAAAAATGGAATCAAATTACGAATTTCGTATTAACTAAAGGCCACTCTGATTTATTAATAGTTTTTTGAAAAGTTATTCGATTTTTTGAAAAATTCACCGGACTGTTCCCTTGCTGCCCCATCAAAAATTATACAAAATCTGACCTGTTGTTGCGCGATAAATGGACGATCCCATTATAAGGAAAACTGCGGAAATTTGTCTGCTCTTTACCTGAGCACGCAGCATATATAATTGATTTAAAATTTAAATTCAAAAAAAGATTAATCTAAACTTGCGGGATGGTTGGATTTATCGACGTGCTGATATTTTGGATAAAATACAGCCAATATTTAACCTGTCTCTTCACATAATTAGCACTTTGATTTTTGTGGCATGGATATTGTTTAATGGTTTGCCAGAAAGGGGCAAGGACGTTCCCTGATTAAGCAATTAGCTCAAGGATAGAGCGCTGCAAATATTATTTTGGTTGTCAAAAGAATTGTTGATATTTCAGCCTTAACACGCATTTTAAACAAGTCTTTTGTGCTCGCCATCCGAAATGATGTGATGTATCAGTTTTGAAGTATCTCTGGTTCGAGGGCTTGTCCGCTAAGGAATGGCAGACAAGTTCCCCGGAGCAGTGTTCTGCAAAACAAATAAATGAAATTTGTACCGATTACGTATCATATTTTACTTGGGGAATTTGACTTTATCCCATCTGGATGATGGGAAAGACAGGGCTGGTCAATTTCATCATCGATCGGTCTCGGCTTTGCTACTGCCAGGATACACGGCTCGCCAGGGATTGGCGGGTTCCAGCTCACGAATGAGCAACGACCACTTATGTTATAGCGTCGCAAAATACCGGTTTCTCTTCCAGATGTATTTAAATTGGTAATTTGTGGTTGTTAGTTCCACCCAACCTCCTCCCATGGATGGGTACACAACATGTCACGGATTTGGACAGAAAATGGTCTTTTGTGTTATCTTTGGCCGAATTGCACCTGGGTGACCGGCTCCCTGTCTTTTTTATGCTTTGCGCATGGATGCGCTTTTAATTTTATCGCTATGTAAAAAAGGAAGTTTTACATTTGTGAGTTAAAGTAGTCCGTTGAGTGAAGCAGAAAAATGAAGTTGTGTTTGAGCCGGAATGATACAGGTTATTCCGCAGAAACTCCAACCGCCAACCTTCCATTTTTTTACCTCACTTTAGTCTCCCTGGAAATTGAACTCGCTTGATATATAATTGTGATTTAATGAATTGATCGACCCGTAAATGATACTGTGACGCCAGGGATGGCATCAGGTATCATTTTAAGGCAATTTATAATAGAATCCCTCCCATCCCAGCCAATGAGCCCGGGCAGATATTTTGTCCGGGCTTTATTTATATCTACAAGCATCATTTATAATTTGAAATTTATAAAATTCTGCTTTTCTATTCAATGTTGGTAATACACAAATAAGGTAGGTTGTTCTATTTTATTGATCTTCTAAAATGGCCAGGAAAATAGGAAGTTTCATGATGTCCAGTTGGAAATTTCGACTCCCATAAGATTTGTATAATGATCGGGTTCTGGTGGTTTTTTTAATTGGGTTTGAACAGGAGGTTTATCTTGAGAGCCACAGCTTTTGCGCGCTTATCTCTCCGTTTTTTCTGCATGTTTTTTTTCCTCGCTTCGATGGTTAATTTAGCTGCTGCCAATGCAATCAATTATAGCACAACCCTGTATGTTTCTCCGGCAGGTGATGACGCAAATGACGGCAAAACTTTGGTAACTTCATTTAAGACGGTTTCGCAAGCTATTATAGAAGCGGATGATGCCGTAAAACCAGTTCAAATTTTAATCGAACCTGGGATTTATTCCGATGAGAATTTTCCAATGTCTCTGCCCGATTCTGTGACTGTTCGTGGGCGTGGGCAAGCCGAGAACATTATTATCGACGGTAGGTTTACGCCCAATCGTCTGTTCGAAATCGACAATAAAGCGGATTGCATAATCGCTAACCTTACTCTGAAAGGTGGGCGCGCTGAAAGTGAATCCGCGAATGCTGGAAATGGTGGTGCGATTTTTAGTGCCAATACAATAAATTGCCGGCTCGATTCTCTCATTTTTGAAGATAATCACGCTGCGGTTTCCGGTGGTGCGGTTTATCATCGGGGGGATACTTTGTTTACAATTCAAAATTGTATATTTAAAAACTGTTCCGCTGATTCAGGGGGGGCCGTGTACAGTGGTGAAAACAGCGAAGTTTCATTTATAAACAATGAAATGACAAATAACCGTGCGGCCTCCTCTGGTGGAGCCGTATATTTGAGAATAGCCCAGGCAGATTTTAAAAATAACCGCATTTATGCCAATATCAGAGCGGCGGAAAGTGAATCCGGGGCTGGTGGCATAACTTCATTTTATTCGAAGGTAAAAATCGGTGGCAATCCAAACGATGTCAATGATATTTATGATAACGAGGGCGGGAGCAAAGGCACGCAGTTTTATGCCTTTGGCGATAACCCAATTGACGCTTCCTATAACTATTGGGGAGCAGAACCAACCCGGCTGTACGTTTATCCGGACGCATTAGTATCGGTGGCTGATTATCGCAATGTTGCAGCGCGTATCCCTTTAAATTCCAATGAATTATTTGTCTCGACTGTTGGCAGTGATGCTAATAATGGAACTTCGATGACAACCGCCTTTCAAACACTCTCTTTTGCATTTACACAATTTTACACTACAGCGGTCGATTCTTTCACAATTTATGTGGCCGATGGTATATATTCCACTACCGGAACCGGGGAGAGTTTTCCGGTAAAATTTGACCATTTCAGCAGCGTGGTTGGCGCCGGGGAGAATGTGGTCTTTGATGCAGAGTCCCGGATTGGCATTCCGGTTTTTCAGGCCCAGAATGTGGTGAGCATCCGGCTTAAGAATGTCGAAATTCGCAACGGAAACAGCGGCACTGCGAGCGCGGCCAATTTCCAAAAAGTAACCGGGTTGGTTGTCGAGTTGTGCCGTTTTAAAAATAATACGGCTGAGCGCGGCGCTGCGCTTTCGATAGCCTTATCGCGGGACAGTCAGATTTGTGATAATGAGTTTATAAATAATGTGGCAAATAAGGGTGGCGCTGTCTGCACATATTTGGACAAATCTGTTTTCGAACGTAATATTTTCAGGAATAATTCGGCTAAAGCAGGGGGCGCCGTCCTGGTCGATTCGGCGAGTGCGACACAGTTTTTGCAAAATTATTTTGCCGACAATGTGGCGGATACAGGCGGTGTTGTTTTCATCGAAATGGCGCGTCCATTGTTTTATGCCAACACAATGGTCGAAAACCACGCTGAAATAATTGGCGGCGCCATCGCACTCGACAGCGCCTCGATGCCACAAATTGGTGGCCCGGACGGCCGTAGCAATGATATTTACAGCAATTCCGCCGGGCAATTCGGCAGCCAAATCGCCCGCTTGGGTGCTGGTGATAAAGTGGGCATCCGTTATAATTATTGGGGGGATGCACCAAACGAAGCGCTCATCTATCCGGCTGCGGAGTTTATCGCCGATATCTTTCTCAATACCAGTATTAAACTATCACCAACCACGCAAAAATTGTATCTCGCCCCCGACGGTGATGATGCAAATTCAGGCACTTCAGCGGCTCAAGCCTGGAAAACCCTGTCCTATGCATTGACCCAATTTTTTGGTACCGCGTCACGAAACATGGAGCTTGAAATTGCAGCAGGGACTTATTCTGCCACGGAAACAGGTGAAAATTTCCCGGTAAAATTACGGCCGTACACCCTTTACAATGGCGCAGGCCCCCAGACAACCATGTTCGATGGCGGCGATCAAACCAGCCTATTCGTTGCGCAAAACTGTAAAAATATCACTGTGAAAAATATGCATTTTTCCGCGGCGAAATCCGATTTTGATGGCAGTGCGTTTGCGATCTCAAATTGCGATCAGATATTGATTGATAACACAATATTCGACAATAATAAAGCTGAAAATGGCGGGGCTTGTTCCTGGAAAGCGACTTTTAACAGCACGCTGTCGAACACTGTTTTTAATAATAATGCAGCAGCGAAACAGGGGGGTGCCATTTTCATCGATTCGAGTTTCATCGATATCAGTAACAGCATTTTTACCAAAAATTCTGCACCACTCGAAAGCGGCGGTGCTGTTGCGATTGTCAATTCGTCTTCGGTAAATTTAAGCAATAACAGTTTTTTGGAAAACAGAGGCGAGCTTGGTGGCGCCGTTGCCGTGTCTTTGAGCCGAGGGATTTTCGCCAGCAACCGTTTTACCACCAACTCCTCAAAAAAAGGCGGGGCTTTGTATTTCTATGGGGACAATGAAAGTTTAGTTGGTGGAAACGAAGATAGCAGCAACGATTTTTGTTTCAATTCGGCCGATGAACTTGCGCCGGAGATTTTTGCAGGAGAAACGGATTCTTTGAACGCACGCGGCAATTTTTGGGGGAATATTCCAACTGAAGTCTTGTTCGGGAATAATCCGGCTGTGCACTTTGAAAATTTCCGCAAAGTATCGATTAGCCTGCCTGTCGCCACCCGGCGGATTTATTTTTCACCAAATGGCGATGATAACAATTCAGGAATATCTGCGGCGTCACCTTTGCAAAATTTTGAATTCGCCAGAAAAATAGTTGCCGGAACCGCGGATGATCCCATAGAATTTTATTTTTTATCTGGTGTATATACACCGGAAAACGGCGGCAATTTCCCCTTCTACTTAAAAGAATTTGTCAACATGACCGGTGACAGCAGTGAAGCAGGCAGTGTTGTTTTTGATGCTGAAAACCGCAACCGTATTTTTGAATTGGAGTACTTGGCTGGTATAAAAATCAAGCAGGTGACTATCAAAAATGGCCATGCCGCAGCCGCTGAGGATGGTGGTGGTGTGCGGATTACCGGTAGTGATAATGTTATGTTTGACCAGGTTCATTTTCTGGCAAATAAAGCGGAATCCGAGAGGGGTGGTGCGATCGCTATTCGCAGTGAATCTGGAAATATCGATATTCTTAATTCCACTTTTGAAAAAAATACTGCTCGTGAGGGTGGCGGAATCGTTGTGCTCTCGGCTGATTCGTTACTGGTGCAAGATTGTCGGTTCTTTAACAATGTTGCCACTGGCGCTGCGATTTATGCTGCCGATGGTTTTATGAATCTTTGGCAGAACAAGATCTACGCAAACAAGGCTCAATCCACGGGATCAGCTCTTTTTTTTACTTCCTGGGTTACCGGGGCAATGCATTTGAATCAGATTGTCTCGAATGAAATTATGGATGCAGAGCAAGGCGGGACAATCGCGTTTATTCAAGAGGCGAACGTGAAAATTGGCGGCATCCCCGGCCTGGGCAATGATATTTTCAATAATTATGGCGGCAAATATGGCAACGCTCTTGTCCATTTGGGGAGTGGGGAATCGAAAATCGAAGCCAGATATAATTACCTTGGAACGAAGGATATAGACGAATTACTCGTATCGCCCCAAGATCGATTTCGGGTTTATCCCTCTCGCGATAATCCGATTGCCAGTAACAATCCACCGGCAGTTTTGTGGGCATTTCCGCCTGTTGGCATTGTCGAAGCTGAACCCGGTGAGGAAATTCGTTTCGATTTTACCGCGATCGATTTTGACAACGAAGCGCTCTCCTATATTTGGCTGCTCAATGGCGACGGTGTGAGCCGCGATACAACCTACACTATTTTTGCCGGGGCATCCGGTTCCGTTGACAGTGTGCGCCTCATGGTCATGGATGGGACTTTTACCACAAATATTGAGTGGCGTATCGAAACGGCACTCTCAAGTAGCATCAAGGAGAGTGATGCGGAACCGGCATCATTTGCACTGTATCAAAATTATCCGAATCCATTCAACCCGCAAACCACGCTTGTTTTTGATTTGCCGCGTGGGGAATTTGTCCAACTGCAAATTTTTGATATAAATGGCAGACTTGTAAACGACCTGATTACCGCTAAAATGAATGCGGGGCAGCATCGGGTTGTGTGGCAGGGAAATGACAATTTTGGACGAACAGTGGTGAGTGGCACTTATTTTGTCAGGATGCAGGCTGGCGAGTTTGAAAAAATGATAAAACTTGCCCTGGTTCGATAAGGGTGTATTAATCTATTTTGTCGTAGATTGAACTGGAGTAACATGCACATTATAAAAAATCATCGCCGCAGAAAAAAGGCAACACTGAAATTATTTTACCTGAGTTCGATTTAAGCACCTTTACGGAGAGCGGCCTGGTTTTAGCTACAGTTGGACACTGATTCGCACGGATTTTTTTATATTTTTATGAAAAGATCTGTGTGTGATCAGTGAGAATCAGTGGCAAATATATATTTTACAGTTTAATTCTGAATAATGATGTTTGACTACTAAAAAGTAATCTTTACGCCGGACTCACGTTTTTTAATCTATTTTGCGGTAAAATTTCGGCTATTCTGCAATACTTTTTCCAGGGTGATATTCGGATCGTTAAATGTGTAACAGGTGGCATCCACGATAGAACCAAGTGAAAGAAAGTATTTTATTTCCGTCGATGAGTTGCCGATGCGCCAGTCGATCCAGTTTTCTTTGACACCTGATCCTGTGTCCATTGCTTCAGTGAGAAACTGTTTACCATCATTCGTTTTAATAACGATAAATGACCTGGCAAACGGCCCTTTTATATTCTTTCCTTTAAATTTTGCCGCCAGACTTTTTCGCCGATTCTGATCGGGGACCGACACCGGGAAATTTTTTAAGTTAACCGAAACAGAGCGCCAGTCTTCAGCTTGTTGACCTGAAAAAGTGCGGCCGTTGGGGGTTGGGTGATCCTGCCATTTTGTGAAAATACCATCCATTTTGATCGTCGAGGCGATGAAAGGCAGCGCGTTTTTATTGTTAAATTTAAAATTTCTGCAGGTATAATTATTTTTACCTTCGTAGTCATCTTTGTTCCAGCCGGCTTTGCGCAGTAAATCATAGCGGGTAACGTAGCGCTGGCCTTCCCATTCGAGCACGCCGGATCCGGCAATCATCACCCGGTCGAGAAAATAGGTATATTGAAATTCCATTGCGTCGATATTTTTGGCGGCAATTTTATCGCGGATGCATTGGGATAGAGAATCGACGTGACAGCGTTGACTGTTCGCGAGCAAGTAATAGGTTATGCGCACACCTGACGCCTGTTTGGCCCGTTGGCCATTTTTCTCTAACCAATCTAACGAAAAAATCTGGTTCCTCGGTTGTGATAAAAAAGTTTCCGAATTCGCGTTCTTGTTTTGCACAATTTTCGCCGGTGCCGGCGTCTTGACCGAGGGTGCTTCTTCCGTTCGTTGTTTTTGCACCTGCGCAGGTTGCTTTTTATCCGGATTTTTTTTGAAAAGATGCGGCCCTCCCAAGGCCATAAACAGGGCAAGCCCACCAAGTATTGCTTTTGCCAAGTTGCTCATTTTTTAGCACTTCCGATTGAAGTTTGGGTAAATAGTTTTGTTGTAAATCCTGTCGTTCTCTCAGGCCAAAATTACAATCTGCATAAATGAAAGGCAAGGAAAACATCCCCGAAAGTTTCCTGGCCTTCTTCAATACTTGAATATCATGCATATTTTCTCTTATTGGCGATAGTAATTCTGTCGAATTTCTCTGAGTTTAAAACATGGAGCAACTCAAGCGTTTTATTTGAATATAAAATACTTTAAAATAATTGATACTTGATATTAATATTATTTTACGGTTTGCAGTTGATAATATAAATCTCAGTTTGAATATTTGGCACATTCATTACTCCTCAATGAAGGCAAAATTAAATTATTTTAGTTGAATGAATCGTTTATAGTGATGCAATATTCTTGCTCGAAAATTTTATAGATCGAATTAAATATATTTATATTCTAATTACTACTTTGCTTATTCATTGAATTTTAAATTTTAATATGTAAATGGATTTATCAAAAATAATATTCTTTATAGCAATGATTTAAATTATTTTTCTTGCGCATTGAGAGGCTGCACATTATATTTATTTATTGTTTTTTAGTCTAACTGTCTCGTCATTTAATTAAAAATCATTTTAAAATTAATTTTTCTGAAATTACTATTGTAGTAATCTGATAAATTGATTTATAACAGAGGACTTTCCCTTGGCACAATTGTTCCCACAATGGACAAACAGGTTACCGCTGATTTTGCTTGTCGGTACCATCCTGCTTGGTGCGGGTGTGTATGGTTTTTTTGCCTATTACGGCTCTCCGTGGTACACGGATGTCGGCTATCGTCCGGTGCAGCCGGTTGAATTCAGTCATAAAGTGCATGCCGGCGATATGCGTGTTGATTGCCGTTATTGTCATAATTTTGTAGAAGTTTCACACGAAGCCAATATCCCCCCAACCCAGACCTGCATGAATTGTCATGTTATGATAAAAGCGGACAGTGAGAAAATGATCCCTGTCAATGAAAGCTGGAATAACGACACGCCTATACAATGGATTCGGGTGCACAAACTGCCAGACTACGCCTATTTTGATCACAGCGTTCATCTCGCATCCGGCATTGGCTGTGTCAGTTGCCATGGCAATATTGCCACGATGGAAGTTGTGGCGCAGAACCAGCCATTAAGCATGTCCTGGTGCCTCGATTGCCATCGAAATCCAGACCCCTATTTACGTCCTGTTTCCGAAATAACGAATATGACCTGGGTGGCCCCGGAAAATCATTCTGAATTCGTCGCCCAATTTAAAAAAGATAAAAATATCGCGCCGCCGGAGGATTGTTCAGCATGTCATCAGTAGAAAAGAAAATAAATCAAAAAGAATACTGGCGGAGTATGGATCAACTTGCTGAAACGCCAGAGTTTAAAAAATTCCTGCATCGTGAATTTCCCGAGGGTGCATCCGAACTCGGCGATCCTGTCAGTCGACGCAAGTTCTTTTCAATTATGGGCGCATCGATGGCGCTTGCAGGTTTGGCAAGTTGCCGCCGGCCTGTCGAAAAAATTGTTCCATACGTGAAAGCACCGGAAGAGGTTGTTCCCGGAGTGGCAAAATACTACGCCAGTACCCTGCCGTTTGGTTTGAACTCTTACGGTGTATTGGTCGAAAGCCATGAAGGCCGCCCGACAAAAATTGAGGGCAATGAACTGCATCCCTCGACGATGGGCGCGTCCAATTCCTGGCTCCAGGCTTCGCTTCTCGATTTGTACGATCCCGATCGCTCGAAATATGTTTTGAATAATGGTAATAAATCATCATGGAAAAAATTTGTAGCAGCGTGGGAACAAATTTCTGCGGATTACAAAGAGAGCAATGGTGAGGGGCTGGCCATTCTGGCAAAATCCTGGTCATCTCCAACGATGGCGCGGCTGCAACGCGCATTTCTAAAAACATTTCCACGGGCGCGTTGGGTCACCTACGATTCAATCTCGGATGAAAATAAAATTGCCGGTGTGCAATTAGCAACAGGCTCCCCACTCGTTCCGGTTTATTCACTGGAAAAGGCCAAAGTTATTTTATCCCTGGATGCTGATTTACTGCTAACTGAGCCTGAAAGCATTCGCAACAACAAAGGATTCGCCAGTGGTCGACGCCTGACTTCCGAAAAAGATGAAATGAATCGTCTTTATGTTGCCGAGCCATCCTATTCAGTAACCGGAGGTATGGCTGATCATCGCGTTAAAATTCAGGCACGCCAGATGGGCGCTTTTACGGCCGCGCTTGCACTTGAGCTCAAAGCTCAAGGTCTAAGTATCGATGTCTCAGCTCTCAGTAGCTACAAGAATCATTCGTTCGATACCAAATGGCTATCGGCGGTGGCGCAAGATTTACGCACAGCATCCGGCCAATGCCTGGTTACTGCAGGTCAGAGTCTGGCACCCGAAATTCACGCTCTTGTTTATGCAATCAATGCAGCCCTGCGAAATAACGGCGCCACTGTAAATTATTATTCATTGGTCGACAAAGCTCTGTCTTCGCAAGCCGACTTTTCTGACATGACGAAAAGCATTGCCGATGGCTCAATTTCTACACTGATTATGCTTGGCAGCAACCCTGTCTACGATGCATCAGCCGAACTGGATTTCGCCGCCGCTTTTCAAAAACTGACCCATACAATTCACATCGGCATGCATGCCGATGAGACGGGTTCACAGGCTGAATGGCACATTAACGGCACCCACGCTTTAGAAAATTGGGGCGATGCACGGGCAATCGATGGAACTTTAAGTCTCGTGCAACCACTTATCGCACCGCTTTTTAATGGAAAATCTGAAACAGAACTGCTGCATTTTATCGCCTCGTCTGAGGAAAAAACAGCGCACGACATCGTTCAGGAAACATGGACGAACCTGCCTGGATTTAGCAATTCTGAGAAAAACTGGCGCCGTGTTTTACACGATGGTGTTTTGAAAAATAGCGCACTGACTGCAATGCAACCGCAATTGCGCATGGCTGCGATTTCCAGAGCTTTGACAGCAAAGCCATTTCCCACAACCGCAGCGAAAGAAGATGATTTTGATGTTGTTTTTGCAGCATCGGCCTCAGTTTTTGACGGCCGGTTTGCCAACAATGGCTGGATGCAGGAATTGCCGGACCCGGTAACAAAAGTAACGTGGGAAAATGTCGCGCTCATCAGTGTGGCATCGGCAAAAAAACTGGGCGTTCAAAGCCGTGATGTTGTTAAACTTAAATTAGCAACTGGCGAAATTCAATTGCCAGTCTGGGTGCAGCCGGGAATCGCTGAAAATACCGTTGTGCTCGAGCTGGGTTACGGGCATACAAAATTGGGTAGAATTGCCACAGATGCCGGGGTAAATGTTTATCCCTTACGCTCGTTGGCAAATTCTTACTACAGCGTAGGTGGTATTTTGAGTGCCAAGGGTACGACTGCAAAAGTGGCCAATACACAGGATCATAGTTCGATGGAAGGCCGTGCTCTGATTCGCGAAGCCACGCTGGACGAGTACCGGAAAGATCCGACATTTGCTCCGGAAATGGTTGAACATCCGCCGCTCAAATCCATGTGGGAAGATCACAAATACGATAAAGGCAACCAGTGGGCCATGGCAATTGACCTCACAACCTGCACCGGATGCAGCGCCTGCACAATCGCCTGCCAGAGCGAAAACAATATTCCGATTATTGGTAAAGACCAGGTTGATCGCGGCCGTGAAATGCATTGGATGCGCATGGATCGTTATTTTTCCGGCGATGAAGATAATCCGGAAATGGCCACGCAGCCTGTTGCCTGTCAGCATTGTGAGTTGGCGCCGTGTGAAGAAGTCTGTCCGGTAGCGGCAACTTCCCACGACAAAGAAGGCATCAACGTGATGACTTACAACCGTTGCATCGGTACACGATATTGTTCAAATAACTGTCCCTACAAAGTACGGAAATTTAATTTTCTCAATTATACAAATGATACGCCGGAAATCGTACAAATGGCGATGAATCCTGATGTTACGGTTCGGTTCCGCGGTGTCATGGAAAAATGCACGTACTGCCTGCAGCGGATAAATGAAGCAAAGCGCAAGGCCAAAGTTGATAACAGATCATTAAAAGACGGTGATGTCGTTACAGCATGCCAGCAAACCTGCCCGGCGGATGCCATCGTCTTTGGAAATATTCTCGATCCTGAAAGTGAAGTATCGAAAGTCAGAGCTCAGAACCGGGACTACAGCATTATTGCTGAACTGAATAATCGTCCACGGACGACATATCAGGCAAAAATACGCAATGCAAACCCTGCATTGGTTGAAGAAAAAAAAGAACATGCTGAGCATGTATAATTATTAATCTGAACGGAATGATAAACCTGTGGAAAGTACAGTAAAATCAACAGAAGCAGCTCCCGCAAACGGTAAAGTCCCCTTAATATTAGGGAACCCGACTTTTAATACCGTAACTGAGACGATCAGCGGAATTGTAGAAAATAAACCGCCGCGCATCTGGTGGGGGATCTTTTCGGTTGCTGTCGTTTTAGCCGCAATGGGCATTTCAATGATCGGATATCTGATTTGGGAAGGCACAGGTATCTGGGGCCTCAATAATCCCGTAGGCTGGGGTTGGGCTATCGTCAATTTTGTCTGGTGGGTTGGTATCGGCCACGCCGGAACTTTGATTTCAGCAATATTATTTTTGCTGCGGCAGCGATGGCGGACTTCCATTAACCGTTTTGCAGAAGCGATGACCATTTTTGCCGTTATCTGTGCTCTCATTTTTCCCGGCATCCACGTTGGGCGCGTTTGGATGGCCTATTACATGTTTCCGCTGCCAAACCAGATGGGTATGTGGCCCAACTTCCGCAGCCCGTTGCTTTGGGATGTTTTCGCGGTCAGCACGTATTTTATCGTTTCACTGATGTTCTGGTATGTTGGCCTCATTCCTGATTTGGCGACACTGCGAGATCGGGCGAAAAAAGGCGTGCGCAAATATGTTTTGGCTGCTTTTTCATTGGGCTGGCGCGGTGCGAATCGCCATTGGCAACATTATGAAAAAGCCTATCTGCTACTGGCCGGGCTTTCAACGCCGCTGGTTTTATCAGTACACACCGTTGTTAGTTTTGATTTTGCAGTTTCCCAGTTGCCCGGCTGGCATACGACCATTTTCCCACCGTATTTTGTCGCCGGCGCTATTTTTTCCGGATTTGCCATGGTGACGACGCTGGCCATTCCGGTGCGCCATTTCTTTGGTTTGAAGAATTTTATCACCGATAAACACCTCGGCAACATGGCGATGGTGATGTTGCTCACTGGATATATGGTCGGCTATGCTTATGGCTGTGAATTTTTTGTTGCCTGGTACAGCGGTAACGAATATGAGCAATTTGCTTTTATAAATCGAGCCTTCGGCCCCTACGCGTGGGCATATTGGACAATGATTTTCTGCAATGTTGTGGTGCCACAGATTTTCTGGAGCAAAAAAATGCGTGGCAAACCGATTGTGCTTTTTATTGCTTCTATTTTGATAAATGTCGGAATGTGGTTCGAAAGATTTGTGATCACGGTGACTTCATTATCACGCGATTTTATCCCGGCAAACTGGGATTATTTCTCCCCAACCATTTTTGATGTGGGAATTTATGTCGGAACGATTGGTATTTTTCTGTCGCTATTTTTGATTTTTCTGCGATTTTTGCCAACCATCGCAATGGCTGAAGTTAAGTTTATTTTGCCGCAAGCTAATCCACATGCCCACGAAAACCATTAGGCTAGAATTTGAAAGTGTGAGATAAAATATGAGTACAGAAAATAAAAAAGCCCTGGGTATTTTAGCCGAATTTGCCAACCCTGGCGAGCTTTTAAAAGCAGCAGAGCAAATCCGTGACGCGGGTTACCGGAAGTTTGATGTTCATTCTCCATTTCCGGTGCACGGAATGGATAATGCCATGGGTTTGAGGCAAAGCAAACTGGGATTCATAGCCGGAATTGCCGGTCTTATTGGTTGCATTGGCGGATTTGGTTTGCAGGGATGGGTGAGCGCTATTGAATATCCGCTGGTAATATCTGGCAAACCCTTCTTTAGTTTTGCGGCATTTGTGCCTGTCGCTTTTGAATTGACGATTTTGTTTGCAGCCATCGCAACGGTATTCGGCATGTTTCATTTAAATCGATTGCCGCAGTTGTTCCACAATGTTTTTTATTCGGAGCAGTTCGCCAAAGTTACGGACGATGGATTCATGGTCAGTATTGAAGCGGGTGATCCAAAATTTGATGAAACAAAAACAAAAGAATTTTTAACTTCAATTGGTGGGACTTCGCTCGAAATAATCGAAGCGAAGTAACGCTTTATTTTTTTTACTAAATCTTGAGATAATAATGAGAAAGCTGCTCAATATTTTTCCCTCAAAAAACAGTATTTATGCCCTGCTCGCATCGTTTTTATTTGCTTTGATTTTTGCCGGATGCCGGGGCGGAACTTCAGAAAAACCACCAATCCATCTCAACCCAAATATGGATAGCCAGAAAAAGTACAAGGCGCAGGCGCACAGCAATTTTTTCATCAACAGCTCGACAATGCGCATGCCTGTTGCCGGAACTGTCGCCCGCGGTGATTTGCGGGAAAATGCTGCTTTTTATACTGGCAAAAATACTGCAGGCAACGAAATCACTTCCAATGCGCTGGATATCACAACGGCACTTTTAGCGCGTGGCGAAGAACGTTATGAAATTTACTGCACCCCTTGTCACAATAGCAATGGTGACGGCAAAGGGTTGATAATTGAAAAAGGCATGTTGCCGCCGCCTAATTTTATGGATGACAAAGTGAAGAATTTTACCGATGGTTATATTTTTGGCGTGATCTCGAATGGTGTGCGAACCATGCCTTCGTATCGGCACCAGATTAGTGTGCGAGACCGGTGGGCAATTGTTGCTCATCTTCGTAAAATGCAAAGCGCCCCAAAAGGCGAATAGTCGGAGGAAAAGCGAGTTTAATATGGATTTAAACAGAGAACATACAAGACTGCTTGAGAGCAGCAAATTTGGCACGTTTGCATTGATCGGTGGTGTAATCGGATTGGTGTTGACTGCGATTGGTTATTTTGTTGTTTCCCCCGGCCAGATGTACCATTCTTATTTGACGGCATTTTTCTTTTGGGTAACAATCGGATTAGGTGGCTTGTTTTTTACGTTGCTGCACCACCTGACAGGCGCAGTTTGGAGCGTCGTACTGCGGAAATTTTCTGAAAGCTTGATGGCGGCATTGCCGTGGATGCTGCTCTTTTTTATCCCGGTCATTTTCGGTCTGCATGAATTGTATCACTGGAGCCACGAAGAAGTTGTAGCAAAAGATCATCTGCTGCAAGGAAAAGCCGGATTCCTCAACCCGACATTTTTCACAATTCGTGGTATTGGCTATTTTGTCATCTGGATTCTTTTGAGCTTAAGTTTATTTAAATTATCGGTTAAACAGGATCAGCAACATACACCTGGCATCACCGCAAAATTCAAGAAAATCAGCGCTCCCGGCATGCTGCTGTTTGCCCTCAGTCTGACTTTCGCTTCGTTTGATTGGCTGATGTCTCTCGATCCTCATTGGTACTCAACCATCTTCGGTGTTTATATTTTTTCAGGCAGCGTGTTGGCTGTTTTGTCCACAATTATGTTAGTCGCCTTGTTTTTACGCAGCAAAGGATTTCTCGAAGAAGTGGTCACGATCGAACATTATCAGGATATCGCTAAATTGCTCTTTGCGTTCACGGTTTTCTGGGCTTACATTGCCTTCTCACAGTATTTTCTCATCTGGTACGGCAATATTCCCGAAGAAACAATCTGGTTTCTGCACCGCTGGGAAGGAAGCTGGAAAACGATCAGCATGATCATCGTTTTCGGCCACTTTGTACTGCCATTTGTAATTTTAGTCACTCGCAATTCAAAACGGAATCTGAAATTACTCTGGGTGATGGGCTTCTGGTTTTTGATCATCCACTGGATTGATTTATATTGGTTAGTACTGCCGACATTCCACAAACACTCCGCCCATTTTTCCTGGCTCGATTTCACAGCCATGCTGGGAGTTGGCGGGATATTTATGGCAATTTTCTGGAGAAAATTCACTGGCAATAAACTCGTCCCGATGAACGATCCCGAGCTGAAAGAGTCGCTGCACTTTACCAATATGTAAAACCTTACGATGAGATCACTGCTTTTTAGTGATGTTATCGCTCCCTTTTTTGGGGATTGAGAATTTAAATGAAAGCGATTTGAAGTTGAAAATACTTTGAATCGCTTTTTTTATGCTTATTTGTTTGCGCAAGTAAACTAAACAGTGAATATACAAACAGGTATTGGCATTTGTATAAAAATAAACCAGTAAGAATTGAATGTCTCAATTGAAATTTTGGACAGGATAAATTTTCTTTATTGCCACACTGGGGATCAAAAAAGTGAAAATAATTGCTCAGGTTCAAACGAAGTCAATAATAATTGGTTCTTTAATTTGTTCGTTGGCAATTATAACTTTATTTCTGTTCCTGCGATGGGATGGGAGTGACTTGATGGGAGACGAACATTGTTTTTTTCCTTTGCGGCCTTTACCTCTCGATCAATGTGTCGAAGGCTTGGCTTATCTTAAGGGTAACGCGAATGATGGAAAATTAAGAAAGGAATATTCTAGCACAAATTTAGTGATTTATGAGATTGCAGAACATTCTATTTTTATACGAGAAAAATATTTTTTGCACAATCATTTACATAAGTTTGATAGACAAAATCTTGAGGGTCTGTTAGGCATAGTTTTTACTCAATGTATGGTTGAAAAAGATATTTCGATATCGATTTCATACAGAAGTCACTGGCTTTGGTTTTATTTTTCAAGTGAAGTAATTGTACTTGCCGCATTTTTATGTACTTCTTATTTAATTATTCAAAAAGTTGAAAGTTTTTTATTAATTCCCGTATTTCTCTCCTTGCCTATGGTTTTAATCTCTACATTTGTTATATTTATTTATTCACCTGCATGGTTTGATTTTGACCTATTTTATCAGCGAATATTTTTAGAAATATTTACTTTATACTGCCTGCTTATTTTGGGAAATGGTGGATTCCTACTGCTCATTGTTTTGTTGAGTGTATATTTTCTAAAATTATTACTTTATAAGCTGATTAAAAATACTTGAGAATCAAACTTTTAGTAAATTGCTGAAGTTCATTACAAATATAATAATTCATCTAGTAAAAAAGTGAAACCGACACTATATATGAATTGATATAGGAACCAATGTACAAATACCAAACACGCATAAAACTGCACGAAACCGATGCAGCCGGGCGTATGTTTTTCGCCGAACAACTGAAAATTGCCCACGATGCCTGGGAAGAATTCCTGCTGCAGAATGACTTTCCGCTGCGTGATCTGTGCACGCGATACGATTTTTCTCTGCCGATCGTGCATGTCGAAGCAGACTATTTGGGTGAGCTTTGCGCCAGCGATGCCATCGATGTTGAAATCAGTGTGCAAAAAATCGGCACAACTTCTTTCATTCTCGATTATCGAATTCTTAGGAATGCAACGGAATTTGTCGGAACAGTTCGTACAGTGCATGTGACCATCGATATTAAATCCGGCAAAAAAATACCCCTGCCCAATAAAATTAAATCGATCCTGAAATCTCTTTCAAGTCCGCGCAGTTGAAAAAACGACGAATTCTCACTAAGTTCAATTTCCCACCTGAAACTAAATATAGCGTTCTTTGATGATATTTAAATGATGCCTTTCATGCCCTGCTAAAATATAAGCGATCGCCCGAACAGACATTTCAGTGCCGCTGGCTTTTCCTTTTCGTCGTGAAATTTCATCGTTAAAGCTATTGAGCAAAATAATATTGGATTGCCGCACGTGGGAAAATTCGGCGCAAATATCTTTTAATTGGCGGTCTGCAAAATTGGAAAAAGTCATGAAATCATCCTGATCCATCGAAGGCAGCGGCTGCGGATCGTTTCTCGCAAACCACAAAGCACGGTAGGCAAAAACGCGCTCGCAATCCACAATGTGTCCAACCACTTCCTTCACGCTCCATTTTCCTTTTGCATACCGAAAATTTGCTTTGTGCTCGTCAATTTCTGCAAGGAATTTGAGTGAAGTGTTCAACTGCTCGGTAAGGATTGTACAAATATCTCCTGCTGGAACAAGGCTGACGTAGGTTTCATAATATTCTGCATATTCATTTTTTTCTGGGCGGTTCATTTGTGCATTCCTGTCTGTTTTCTGGTTGATTCAATTAATTTGTAGAGCAAAAAATATATACCTAACGTGAAATCGAAGTAAGCTGTAACATTCTTTACCAAGCATAATTAAGATAGAGCGAAGGCGTCTCGCCGAGCGTTTCGTGGGTTATCCTCGGCGGGACGCCTTCGGACTATATCCTATAATTAATTCGTTTTGTTCCAATTCTTCTTATATCGATTCACGTTACCTACAGATATACTTTGACTGGTGTCATTTGTCCTTCCTGTTTGCTTCTTTTTGCAATACCGGAATCTCATTGAGTCTACGCCAAAAGCGATGACATCTCTGTATTTCACTCTGTGAAAACCGGAATGACAAACACAAGACTGTAACTAATGCGGGGTGAGCATTAAATTTCCACAACCTATCATTTTTTAATAACTTCAGTTTCTTTATTCGTCAAACTCCAGTTATACCAGAATGTATCGAAACCATTGAGTGGTTTTGGACTTTCGTTCTCAGATTTGTTCCCGGTAAATTTCCCTGATTTGGCATCAAAGAAGTGCTGTGAACTGGTTTCAATCCACTGTTCATTTTGTTTTTTGAAGGTATTCGCCGGAGCAATAAAAGCCTTTGTCGAAGCAAAAATGGCATCTGTTGGTGAGCGGAACAGAAAAACGCTCTCTCCCCCAATGTCGAAAGCTTTGCCGCCCCAAAATGCGCTATGCGGAATAGCAATTTTTCGGTTTTCGTACTGAAATGCGAAAATTGGTTCTTTGGTTCTCAGGCGTTTATCTTTCGCCTTTAATTTGCGAAAGCCTTGTTCCGATTTAAAATAGTTGGAATAATAATCAACCGGAGACTCTTCTTCGCCATCAACGGAAAGTACGGCCGTATTGGGGTATTTTTTTACCCAATCTTTCCATTGCATTTTTTCACTGACGGGCAATTCAGCAAGTTTTGTTTTGTGCATTTTTCCGGCGATGGCCTCGCCGGTCATGATCGACCAATAAGTATCTGTCTCCTGATCCTGCATTATGAGCGATCCCTTAATCAGACCGCCGGAGGCTTCAAAATTAAGCGTCTGCTGCTGGTAATCTCTGCCATACACGACGGCAGTGTTTGCCAGCGGTCACCAAACTGCGGCAAACGCCGTTTCGCCAATTTTGTCGTTGACAATTTCATGACTGTTCAGCAACGTCAGGCTGTAGGCACGCGCTTCGCCATCGATAATGACGCCGAGTACCCAGCTTTCGTCACCGATTTTTGCGGCTTGAGCAGGAACGTAAATTGGTTCTGTAATGGCTGCTATCCGGCCGCGGGGCAGAATTTGTTCAAACTCTTTCATCACCGGACTTTCCTGTGCAAATAATACACTTGCAAAAAATAAAAGCAGAAAAAATACAATGACTGAATTTTTCAATGAGTCGCCCATGTTTTCTCCCTTTGGATTTTAACTGAATAAAGTATGCATTCTACTGCAACCTTGAAAAATCCTCTAAAATTCCAGCAAATAATAGAAACGAAATTGAATTTAGCCTCTGTTTCCCTGCGTGCGGGAGGCATGCGTTTCGTAATATTTTGACTCGATTTTATGAAATACATGGCGCCAGGTAAATCTATCGAGGTAGGATTGATAAGGGGATAAATCGAGTTGTGGGTTTTCTGCGGCATCCTGAATGGATTTATGCAATGCAGTTTGCAGATTCTTTTCAAACTTAATTTCATCCTCTGCAAATGGTTTATCGATAAACTGCAATCGCGGAATTGGCACCAGGCGGATGAAATCGGCATCGAGTTTTCCGAAAACTTCTTCCACGCCTGGTAATTTTGTGGCAATTATTCGGCAACCACAGGCAAGCGCTTCTAACAAAACCAGCGGTAAACCTTCGAAAAATGATGGCAGGACGAATATGTGCGATTGCTGCATGACACGTGCTAATTCGTTTTGTGGCAGAATACCGTAAACTTTGACTTTACCGCCGAGATTTTTTGCCAATCTCAGGCACTTTTCTTTTTCTGCGCCGCTGCCGCCGCCAATTAAATGCAACTGCCATGCAGGTGAATTGATTTTTTTAAGTGCGCGCAAAAGCCACGGCACCCCTTTTGAATTGCTCAACTTGCCAGCATAAACTATCCGCACAGGCGCTGGCTCTGGTTTGGTTTTTTGTGTAAAGAGCAGATTGTTAAATCCGGCGCCAACGACATGTATTTTTGTCTCTCGTATATTATAAATTTCGATTATCTCTTGTTTTTGAGCATGACTCAGCGCAAAAACAGCATCGAGTTTTTGGCAGGCACTCTGCACTCTTTTTGCCAAGTGAGGGCAATTTTGAAATTGCCGCACGTCTGTTCCATGGCAGGAGGTAACGATTGGTAATTCCGGAAAACGGCGGCGCGACAAAGCCGATAAAATCCACAAATGGTGGCTGTGGATGAGGTCGGGTTGAAAATGCTGCACCACGTCGTCTAATTTAGCCATAAATCCAGCTTCGTATTCGGCGAGTTGTGCGGCATTTAAATCTGAAAACCGTGTGCTGGCATAGGGCATCACATCGCTCATTCCGACGATGGGAAATTTTATATCATCTTCAAATTGCAGGAAAGTGCACTGATTCGAATCAATAAAACTTAGATCCGGAAATTGGTTTTTCTGGATTCCCGCCATTAAAAAATTATGGTGTTTTTTCGCTGCCGCTTGTTGCAGAACTGCCTGCAGGTAAATTCCACTGCCAGTGGAGTCCGGGCGCTGGCTGATGAGGTGGAGTATTTTTAGGGGCATTAATTTATTCGATTAAAAAAATATCTGTCAACTCGTCTGCGATTTGCGATACAGCAGGGCCATTGCGGTTTGTCAGAATAATCACGGTGAACTCATCATCCGGGAAGCGGGAAATGACAATTCGAAATCCGCGGGTACTGCCCGTGTGGTGCACCCGCGAATGTCCCTTGTAATTGTCGATGCGCCAGCCAAATCCGTAGTTGCTCAAAGCCGGAGTAAAAGCGTGCTGCATCGATTCTTTCGACACGAGCAGCTCTGTGTAAAGCGCCTGATCCCAGCGAAATAAATCGTCGAGTGAGGAATAAATGCCGCCATCGCCGAGAACAGCGCTGGTGATGCTTTGGTCGTTGCGATAGATCGAATCTGCTTCGACGGAATAGCCGTATGCCCGGTGCAAAACTGTGGATTTGCCATTTTCAAAAGCAACCGAATTATTCATTTCGATGGGAGCAAACACATTTTCCTGTAAAAATTCGGCAAAGGATTTTTCGGAAATTTTCTCTATAATCATCGCCAGAACGGCGTAACCGGAGTTGCTGTAACGATAGTCTGTTCCGGGCTGAAAATAAGTGCTGGTTTCATTTTTCATCAATTGGAGAACATCGCTGTCGTGCACCTGCACCTTCATATCTGCCGCAATTAAATCTTCGTACGCGATTAGACCGGATTGGTGCTGCAGAAGGTGCTGGACTGTAATTTGGCTACCGTATTCTGGAAATTCGGGGAAAATATCTTTCAAAGTTGAACTGTAACTGAGACTGTCTCTTTCCACCAGCAGCATTATGCAGAGCGCAGTGAATTGTTTTGTCACGGATGCCAGCCGGAAATTAGTCTCGCTTTTTACAGGTAAGTTTTCTTCCAGGTTTGCCATACCATAGGTTTTGGTCACAATTGGCGCCCCTTTGTGGATGATGCTGACGGCGGCGCCGGGTTTGTCATCTCCCTGATATTCCCGAAACAGCGGATCAACACGATCTGTGGTAAATCTGTCACGGGTATCTGTAACGCAGCCACTGAGCAGCAGGGCTAAAGTAAAAATCAAATACTTTTGTGAGCAAGAAAGAGTCGAGTGCATTAATTCTCCCATGAATTTAATATTGACTAGGATTCGACTGCAATACATCATGTGTAGCGCGGCATCACCGGATGAAAATTTAGATTAACTTTGTTTTGGTGACGAAGATTCCGCCTTTGCGCTAAGCTGCGGGAAATACTTTTGCACCAAATCCTGCGCTGCATAAAATGATGAATTAAACGCGGCGGCAATCGTACCGATTTCACTGCGCGCTGCGAGATCTCCAGTGAGATACAGCCCCGGAATATTACTCTCGTTGGCCGCACTCAAGGTGGGCCTTTTTCCGCGCATAAAAATTCCAGTGATATTTAGCAATTTCTTCGCTGTGGTGCCGCCGAGGGCATAAATAATATAATCAAAAATCATTTCTTCAGGATTTTCATTTTTAAAGAAAACCTGAATGCCGTCGTTGTGGGCAGAAATTTCGGAAATATCACTCCCGGCCAGCACCTGAATTGACTTTGCAACTTTGGCGGTTTCAACTTTTCGCCGGTTGGTATTATTCATCATTTCAAAATTTTTTTCCCGGCAGGACAAGGTGATGTTATTACCGAATTTGAGTAATTCCTGGATAAACTCAGCAGCTGTATCTCCACCACCCACAACTAAAACTTTTGAATTTCTGACATTTACCACGTCGATTTCGAAACGCACACGGTCTTCAATTTCAGGATGAATTGTATAGTCCGGGCGATTGGGTCTGCCGAAAATTCCGATGGAAATTACACCATATTTTGCCTTGTAAGTGCCATCTTTTCCCTGAAAACTGAAAAGTCCATCTTTTTTATCGACGGCGGAAACGGGGCAATTATAAACGATATTTATGCCGAAATCTTCGACTGCGTCCGATAACATCTGCACAATGCTTTCTTTGCTCATATCCCGCATTTTCAACACGCCTTTGCTTGGCGTCGATTCTCCCTTGTAGCTGGTGGTCACCAGATGTTTATTCGGATAGAGTTTGCGAATCATCCACGAAGATTTAGGGGCGCCCTCGAGAATGAGAATTTTTTCGCTTTCGATGCCGGCAGAAATGGCCTCCGCAGCCATGCTGATTCCACCCGGCCCAGCCCCGATGATTATGAGCTCGTAGATTTTTTCTTTATTTTGTTGTGTTCTCTCGTTTTCGATTTCTTCCTGTTTTCGACGCAGCCAGGCAATATGGTTTTTTTCTTCTTTTACCAGGAGATCGACCTGCGCTTTTGCATCTTCATCAACCATCACGTCTTTTAGCGCGGAATAATAAGCCACGGCTTCGTGTTCGCGGCGCAATCCATCTTCGATTATTTCATCGATCGTGACTTCCTTGTTGAAGAATGTGCGCGGATCCTGACCAGCGCTAAAAATGAGGCTGTCGGCGATGGAATGCAGGTAGAGCAATACCAGGTTGTCCGGGTCATCCGGATCATCTTGCGGAGCGACAAAAGAGCGGGCGAAATCGTCGATTGCACTTTCGTGGCCGATTTCTTCCTGCGCCAGCTCAGTCAACCACTCACGATGCTCTTCGTTGGCTTCGGCTGCCGCCGTATAAAAATGATAGCCATTGTTTTCAATTTTTTTTGCGATCAGTAGTATTTCTTCAATATTAAATTGCATTCTTTTCTCCTGGTAGTATCGATTTGGTGTAAAAAAAGCGAAGTTTATTTTACATGAAATCCGGGAAGATTTCAAGTGTTTTTCTGATGGACAATGCGATCTCGTTTATTTTATCGCTGTTGCAGTTTTGATACTGGTTTTATGAGATACACATTCGCAGCAAAACGCCCGATTAAAAAAGCACAGGCAGCTGCCGTCGCTCCGATAAAATCAAAATATTGAATGAGGATAAAGATAACGGCTGCAATACCGCACACTTCAATAGCTGTGGCAAATGTAATTGGCTTGGTAAATTGGCCCGCAACCAGAACAGATCTTTGCCATGAGAGCCATACTGAAAAACCTGGCAGAAGAATTAATACCAGCGTCGGAATGCGTGCAAATTGGGCTAATTCCGGGGACAATCCGGAAATTTTAGTATACCACAGTGTGAAAAATGGCGGCATGGCAATGATGAAAAGACCGGCAGATGCGGCCAACGCTAATAAAGCGGCAAATTTATTGACTGCCATCCTATTTTCTCTTCCGCTTCCCAGATAGGTAACTGCCACTTCCTGAAAGGATAATCCAAAAGCGCGAAATACAAAAACGATGGCATTGACCACGGGCAAAATAGCGAGGGACTCCAGCGAATTTTTACTTTGACCGATAAAAAATGTGACAAGCGGGTGGATGCCAAGTCCTAAAAATGAAGTCAGTGCCAAGGGATAGTAGAACAGGCTGATTCCGCGGTAACTTAAATGGGTGGTGCCTGCGGTCAGTTGTTTATTTCTAATGTTATTTGTCGCTTTGTGAGCCATGATACGCGCTGCTACAGCCTCTAAGATAACGCCCGTACTCAACGCAATAGCTCCGATATAGGCTCCGGAAATTTGTGAAAATAAATACAAAATCAGGGCAGTAAAAAACATGCTGATAACACGAACAGCTGTGCCATAGGCAACTTTGCGCGTTTGATGGCTGCGAATTAATATTCCCTGATAAAAACGCCGGTAGCCTATAGCACCGGGCCAGGGCAGCAAAATCAGGGTCGTAATATGCGTTAAATGGGCAACATTTTTTTCCAAGCCGATAAGCGTGATGGTTAAATAATTGAAAATATCCGGAATGAGAATGATCAGCATGCTCGCTGTAATAATTATATTGAGTGCGTAGGTAAAATTTCGCAAACGGCAAAATGAAAGATTATCTTTTATCAGTGCGGTTGAGGCTGTCATGATCATTATTACCGGGGCTTCGATAATCAGTGCGAATGAAAAAGCGACGCCATAAGCGGCAAGATTGTATGTTGATGATGCCATGCGTGCAATGATCGCGGTGAGAAATGGGCCTTCGAAAGCCATCATGAGCCAGGTGAGAAACAACGGTAGCCAAAATTTAAATATCGTTTTTAGTGTGAGATTAGACGAAGGCATATTTAATCAAATTTCTCTGGAAATACACAGACCGGAAAGTTTTAAAATTTAGAGGCAATGGCTGAATCACCCTGTCCGGTTCCAGCAATCGTTTTGTAGAGATTCACAGTTTAGGTGGGAAGATAAGCGACCACGGACAATAAAGCATGTCTTTTTTTATCCGAGAATAAAAATATATGAGACAGCCCCGACGAGCGAGATTAAACCCAGTACAATCAAGTTTAAACGGTATTCATCATTGCGGCGGCGATGCCTTTTTTTGTTGATAAATATTCCAACTACACTTAAAACCAGGCAAAGTACAAACCACACAAAAGAAAGAAAAGCGAGCGTTTCATTCCAGTGATATCGCATTTGGACATGAAATAACCGATCAAAAAATGTTTCGAAGTCGGGTTTTGCTTCATCATAAAGAATGAGCGAAATAGCAAAATTTATCCAGCCGGTGATGGCCAACCAGCGTAAAGATTTTATCAGCTTATCAGGGCCTCGACGGCGGTCGTATTTTCTGCTTGCTTGCTGTTCCATAGCATTTGTTTTTATGCATCCAGGGCATCAAATTCTATGGCTTGGGAAATTATATTTGATGCGTTAGCAATCCAATTGTGAAATTTTCATTTATTGGCACGGCCTCAGAAAAAATATCGTCATGTATTGCAGAAACTGCACGAAAGCATTCGGCTGCAGAGACAATAAAGTAAGCGGCTGCCGAAGAAGCTCCGATTGAAACCAGTTGCAGGTTGATATTGCGATTGATAAATGCCCGCAAAACCTGGTTGGTAATTTCCGGATGTTCTGCAATGCCTTCGCCGACGAGGGCGACGAGTGAGATATCATCCAGCGCGGTTATTTTCTGGATGCTTGGCAAGCCCAGCGATAAAATGAGTTTTTCACTATTTTGTAAATTTTCCCGGGAAACGAGAAAATTAATCGAAGTTTGGGAAGTGAAAATCGACTTGATATTAATTTCATCTTCATCAAATTTGTGCGTTATTTTGCCAATTATCCCCGGATTTATCCCAATGCCCGGGCCAGAGATTTTTAACAAGGCCACATCATCCGTGTATGTCACACTTTTGACTTCACCGCTTTCATGCGGTTCATTATTATGAATTATCGAATGGGAACCATGCATGCCGCGAACGTCGTTAATGTTGAAAATTCGCACAGGAATATTGGCGTCAATCAGCGGTTCAACAGTCATCGGATGCAGAATTGTAGCGCCAAAATAGGCGAGCTCGGCCGCTTCACGATAAGTGAGATGTTCGATGACACGGGGTTCACCGATAATTTTCGGATCTGCGCTCAAAAAGCCGCTCACATCTTTCCATGTATCGAGCGAAGGCGCGTCGATGCAGCGCGCAATGGCTGCTGCTGTATAATCGCTGCCACCACGTCCCAATAATGTGACCCGGCCATCGTCGCGCGAGACCCCGTAAAAACCCGGGACAATATTTATAACATCATTGTTGAGCCGTGCTCTCACCAGCGGTTGTGCACGTTCAAAATCAACACGGGCATTGCCGAACCGCCCATCGGTAATAAGGCCCATTTCCTCTGGAGTCACTTTCTCGCAGGCAATACCCGCCGAAGTTAAAATTGACTCCAGCAACAGCGCGGAAAGCCTTTCGCCAAAACTGAGTACCATATCTTCAGTGAAATCTGGCGCTTCACCGAGATAGTGGACGCCCTTCAGATATTTTGCGAGTTCATCGACCCGAACATTTATTTTATTGACAGCACGTTCCCTCTCATTTGGCAGATCGATATATTGATGGATAATTTCATGTTTCAGCGTTGTAAGGTAGGTGCTCAAATCGCTGATGACAGTGCGGTCACCAGCAGCTCTGGCCATCGTTTCTTGCAAGCGGTCAGTGATTCCATACCAGGCAGAAACTACGATAACCAGGGGCTGATTGTAGTACCTTATGACATCGATAATTTTACCGATGTCTGCTTTAGATTTTAAGTTGGATCCACCGATTTTAATAACTCTCTTATTCATAATAAATGCCTTTGGTATTGAAAGATGAAAGATTCCGCGTTAATAATTGATCCCCCTGCGGCGCCGCGCACAATATTGTTGGCCAGCAAAAAGAAACCAAACATTGTATGCTGTTGACGCAGACGGCCAGTAAAAACCTGCATACCTGTGGGGTCGCCGTTAAAAGCAATTTTAGGCTGTGGAAAATCGGGTGCCGGATCATAAACCACGGGTGCGTGAGGCGCATTTGGCAATGGTGGTTTGTTCAGACCGAAGTTTTTCCATGCCTGCAAAATATCTTCAGTGGAAACAGGATTCGCGAAATCCAATAATACAGACTCAAGATGACCAAATTTCACCGGGATACGCACACAGGACGGATAGACTTCGGCATCGATTCCGAGAATTTGCTTGCTCTCGAGGATAACTTTTTCTTCCTCGCCGCCAATAAATGGAATCGCATTTCCAATAATATCCAGCGCCGACAATCCAGGATAGCCTGCACCCGAAATAGCTTGATACGTTGAAACGAATATTTTCTTTATCTGAAATTGCCGCAAGGGCGCTAAAGCCACTGCCAATCCCGCAGTTGTACAGTTGGAATTGGTAATAATAAATCCCTTCTCCGGATATCCCTGACTCTCTATCGATTTGAGCGCCTCGGGATTTACTTCCGGGATTAGTATTGGCACATTCTCTTCGTAACGAAAGGCGCTGGCATTGGAAAACACCCAGAATCCAGCATCGCGCAGTTCAGCTTCACTTTTTTTGGCAATATCTGCCGGCAGTGCGCTAAATATAATTTGTACACCTTGGGATTTTAAATAATCAATGTCAAATTTCGCAAAGGTGAATGTGGCGATATTTTCCGGTATTGGCTGTGGTAAAAGCCAGGTCGCGGATTGACTATATTGTTTGCCCGTGCGCTGGTCAGAAGCTAGGATAATCGTTAATTCAAACCAGGGATGGTTGGCGAGCATCGATAAAAACACTTGCCCAACCATGCCTGTTGATCCGAGTACAGCGCATTTGATTCTATTTTTCATGGATGATTCCTTTGGCGATTTTCTTACTGAATTTTATGCAAAAAAAAAGCCTTTCCGAGTGGAAAGGCTTTTTATAGACTGCAAAAATATATGCTAAATACTATAATCCACCTCGCCAAAAACAGATATTACAAGTCATGGTAATGATCGTTGTGCACATCGTAGTTTTTGAGGTGGTAATTAAATTCATAATTCTATTTTCGGTTAATAAGATATTTTGTGAATGATAAAGATAATCGATTTCCTTCAATATCCAAGCAGAATATTTATTTATGCAATTTTTTGTAAAAATATTAGGTATACGATGCAGAGCCAGGACAACAGTGAATTTATATGATTAACATGGCTCGAGGTTAAGATATTCCCGGCTATTTTTCAAAGAAAATCAGAGGAGTATTTTAACAACCTGATCCGAATTTGAGAGCAGGCATAAAAATAATAGGCGATTATGAATTTCATTGTAACAATTAAAAAACAGGTGCGTAGGATGTTGTATTGAAATTTGCAAGCATGCATGCTGAAGGGAGTTTTTGAATGAAGCGCACTAATTATATCACATTTTCCACGTTGTTTTTGCTACCAGTCCTGGTTTTTGCCGGTAAAAAGGAACTTGTGAAAATCGACCAGGTTTATCCGCAGGAAATCCAGGTTCAGGGCTTTGAATTACAAAAAGATGGGCAGGTTGAAATTCACGCTGCCGGTGCTTTCCAAAAATCCAACTCAAACAATATTATCTTTGGTTACGGCTGGATCATCAACGCCGAAACCCGTGCGCTGGTTTGGGAGATGAAGTCTGAACGGATCAAATCCCGCCATATAAAAGCGCGAGAGCAAAAAGATGAAATTATGTTGGAAAAAGGGAGGTACGAAGTCTATTATTCATCGTTTCCCTACTACCAATCCCACAATAAATGGAACTATGATGAAGATTATTCCATTGGAAAATTTATTGTAGGCATCCTGAAAGGATTTGATTTTGATGATTGGGATGAGCAAGATTTTGATCGAATTTGTGAGAAATTCCATATTACGATAATCGGTGATGGCAACTCGCTTTCCGGTGCGGATTTGAAGAGAGTGGCTGAAAAACAGTCGCGTAACTATCTTGTGCAGCTTGTCGCCAATCGGGATGATGAATATATGGAACAAGGATTTGAACTCACGCGCGATGCTGAAGTGGAAATTTTGGCATGTGGTGAATTGCGGGAAAATGGTCGTTATGACTATGGCTGGATTATCGATGCTGATTCCCGTCGAAAAGTGTGGGAAATGGAATATTGGGATACTGAAGAAGCTGGTGGTGCTTTAAAAAATCGTCAAGCCCGCGAAATAATCACCTTGAAAAAGGGCCGGTACGCTGCAATTTTTGTAACGGATGATTCCCATTCCGGCGAGGAATGGAATTCGCCACCTCCTTACGATCCGGGTTCGTGGGGAATGTCTATTCGATCAGTTCAGCCGGGTGGAGAAAAATTTGCCAGAAAATTCGACTACAATAAAGTTGCCGAACAGCAGACCGTGGTTTCGCTAACAAAGGTTCGCGACAGTGAGTATTTGGAACAGGCATTTCGTATAGAAAAAAGCGGTAAATTTAGAATCTATGCTATTGGCGAAGGCCGCGCCGGCGATATGTTTGATTATGGCTGGATCATCGATGCGAAAACACATCGACGTGTTTGGGAGATGGAATACGATGAAACCGACCATGCCGGTGGCGCACGCAAAAACCGGATTTTCGATGAGGTAATCGACTTGGGGCCGGGTGATTATATCGCCTGTTACCAGAGCGATGGCACCCATTCCTACGGCAATTGGAACTCAACCCGACCGCACGATAGCCGTTCCTGGGGTTTGACAATTTATATCGCCGATGATAAGATATCGCCATCAGACGTTAAAAAAATTGAAGTCGAGGAAAACCAGAATATAATCGCCAAAATATGGCGTGTCCGTGATCACGCGCATAAAAGTATCGATTTTAAACTGGAAAAAAATTCGGAAGTCCGTATTTATGCCCTTGGTGAAGGTGACCGCGGTGACATGTTTGACTATGGCTGGATCGAGAAAGCCAATGGCCGCACAGCCTGGGAAATGCGCTACCGGGATACAGATCACGCGGGTGGCGCAACGAAAAACCGGGTTTTTGATGATACGATATATTTGAAAGCCGGGCAGTACACTCTCTATTATGAAACCGATGGATCCCATTCTTTTGGAGATTGGAATGCATCCCCGCCACGTGATCAAACGCATTGGGGTATTACAATTTACAAAGTCAATTAGATTAATAAGAGCCGGTTCTACTAACCGGCTTTTTTTCGTATCAATGAATTCTGTTTTTTTTGGATCTTTCCTTCGAAGAACTGCGATTATTTTATGTTTATAATTATCCGGCAGTTTCGAATTTGTTACGGCACCTGTTTCCTGTTGTGCCAATTGGCCTATTTTATCCCACTCAAAATTGAACATTAATTGCATTTATCATTCAAAAATCGAGTCCTTCAAACGATTGATTTTGTATCTCCTGCCTAATTTCTGAATAAGATTCAATAAATAATTTATTCCTGTTTTCTGGCATTATATTTGTCTAAGTGCTGGCATTCTCATCGGGACTGCGCGCCTACTGCTTCATCTCTCCCGAACACTTTCATGGAATGGAATTATTTTAACCAGAATCACTTCTTCAAAGGACAGACACCTGTGGAACAGCATTCAACAACCTTGACTCAAACGCAGATACGACGAAGCTTGAAAGCCGATTACGGTAAACTAATTGGCAGCACTCACCAGAAAAAGCAAAAACAAGGCCGGAATCAGATGGTCCAGTTTCAAGTATTTGACCATTTGCAGGAAGGAATCGCTATTATCGATTATACCCTTAGTATTCGCTACTGGAATAAAGCGCTTGCGGGCATGGTTGCAATCCCACAATTTGCTGAATTTGGTCAAAATATATTTTCAGTATTGCCGCCGGCATTTGAAAATTTTCTCCACCCGGCATTCAATGAAATCCTAAAAAGTGGCGTGGAAAAGACAAATATTTGTTCGCTGGGATCATCTGCCGCTGACCGCCGTGTTTTCAAATATCGCATGGCAGCAATGAATGGTGAGAAAAGTGTAAAATACATCATCCTGTCTTTGATCGAAATAACGGATAGCTACCGGCTTGACCGCGCAAAGGATCAACGGGAATATTTGGAAAATTGGGGAATTTTGAGTGTTGGAGTGACGCAAGAACTTACGCAACCGCTGGATGATATATATAAAATTAGCCAGAACTTGCAAATAAATTCGAGAATCGTTGATCAACCCCAGATGAAGAAGCAACTTGACCTGATCGAAGAAAAAATCTACAGAATTTCTTATTTGATTCACAATCTGGTCGGCCTGTCCCACGATACGGTGCCCCACTTTTCGAGCGTAAATTTGAGCAGTCTAATCGAAGAATTGGAGCAATCCTGGTGTGCGAGTAACGAAGGACGATTGGGATTTGCTATCGAAATGGCTGATTCGATTCCGTTGGTTCTCGGAAACCGCGTTCTACTGTTCAGCGTTTTACAAAATCTTATGCGAATGATCGGCAGCCTGGCCGGGCCGGATGTCGTTCCGCGATTAATTGTCTCGGTTTTGGAAGATGAGAATAATGTGAAAGTTACAATTGCCAACGGCAAACCGGGCTTGACCAATGAAGAAATCGAACATTTGCTGGATTTATTTTACAATGGCACAAAAATCAGCCCGGGTACCGGATTGGCGTTGTTTATCTCGAAAAGAGTGGTCGAACTGCACGGATATTTGTTGGAAATTCGGAATGATGAAAAATATGGGACTGTTTTCGAAATAGTATTGCAGCAGTCTTAATCTATCGAATAAAAGTGCTGGCATTTTGAGCTCAAATCGATGGGGCGGTCATTTAAATAATTTTGGTTTTTTGAGGGAATTTAACACGAGTATACAGGTGGATTTACGAGTATTGTTTCAGCTATTTGTGCATAACCCTGAGATCAAAGAATTCTATTCGGACAGGTCAGATTTCTGCGAACCGAGTGTAAGGCAGGTAATTTTTAACTGGATTTTATTAAGAAACTGGGTTTTATTAAAAGCAAATGTAATAGATTCTTTTGCCTGTTTTCATAAATCTCTCGATTGCATGAAAAGTATTTTTTCTCTCATTTCACTTAAAACCTGCATGTAACTAATGACTGAGCTGATTTTTTGACGATAGATATAAAATGGACCGCGAACAAAAGGGTTGAGTGCGCTGGAGCCCAACGATTATTTCAGGTTTGATTGACAATTTTTAATTGCTGAATATTTGACAGGGAAAGTCAACAATTCTCTACATCACCCGAAGACTTTCCCGCCATAATTTTAATAAGTTTAAACTCTGCAGCTCGATGATCATTTTTATTGTTGGTCACGTGTTGGATAATGGAGGCATTTTTTGACGGGTAATAGATTTTTTTATGCGGCTTTGTTCTCGCTGCATCTTCTGGCAGTGTCCAGCACTGCAATGGCGCAGGTCAATGGCGGCCGCGGACTCATGTATGTGCGCTCTGCCTGGAACCTTGAGCCGGGGTATTTGCTCATGTATAGCCACGGTCGGTTTTTTGGCCAGGTCGCCGATAAAGTAAATTCAAATGGAGAGACTGGCTCTTATACACTTTTTAACTCACAGAGTACACTCTCTTTAAATTTCGGCATCAGCGAGCATTTGGAATTCGCCTTGAGTCCAATTTTATACCAGGATACCAACCGTGGAGTCAGCCAGTATAATTTTATCGATGATATTTTTGTCACGCTAAAATTTGGTTCCCTGGGCCCGCGAGGGAGCCAATTTAAATCAGGGATTGACCTGGCCGTTCGTTTCCCGACAGGCGAAATGCATAATATTATTTTTGAGCCTTATTCCTCCGGCCGAATCGGATTTGGGGTGAATACCCGTTTTACTTTCGCTGCGCGCCCCTATTACCCGGATGATGGAATTACGCTGCACTTTAATGCCGGCTATTGGAACCATAATGATGTCGGAGAAAAACTGACCGATGCTCTCGGAAGCATTGATTCGGTACGCGTAACCGAACCGACAATGGAATTTCTCTACGGATTTGGAATAAATTTTCCGACTTTGAAATTCGATTTTTCGCTGGAATATTTTGGCAATATATTTCTCACACAACCCCCGGTTACGGCTTATAGCCGGGAAAATGTCGGTTATATTTCACCGCGTATTCGCTATAAACCCTATCATTGGATGAATTTTGATATGTCCTGTGATATTCGCTTGCTCTCCCTCGACGATGATACGGATTATACTTCTCCGGGAATGGTTGAGCTCACCGGCATGCCAAATTACCCTCCATGGCGATTTAATATCGGCGCACAATTTACTTTGCTCCCGCGCACGACATATACGATTAGCGAGCGCGATGTGCTCATCCGCAAGGCTGAATCACGGAAAGAATTGTTTGAACAGATTATCCGGGATAAAGATGAAACCGATGTTGCGCAAAAAGAAGTGGAGCGTATAAAGTTGGAGCGGCGGAAAGCTGAACGGGAATTGCAACGATTGCAACAATTAATTATGGAAAAATACAAACGTCAGCAGGAGAAAAAGAAGGATCAGGAAGAAGACAACAATTAGAACTGCATCGAATCCTTTTGCACCGACAGACACCTTGCACGACAACGCAAATTTCTACTGCATGGCACAAAAGCCCGTCATATTTGGCGGGCTTTTTTTTTGGTTTCTTCTCGCGTCAAAAAAAAAGCCCTGATCGATGAACGCAGACTCAGGGCTTTAAATGGTGTAAAAATTATTGAATTCGATTATGCACTTTCGTTAAAAACTGACGCCAAGTGAAAACCTGTTTACAGTTTCCAGCATACCAAAATCAGCATAGGCGTAATCCAGTTTTAACTGCGTACTCGATCCCCACAACCGGTAGTGAACGCCGCCTCCAAATGTGAATCCTTCTTCAGAATCATCCTGGAATAACGCTTTATACCCGGTGCGCAAAAAGAACATTTCATTAAACGCAAATTCAACGCCACTGTTGACACTTTCAGTGTTGTCGTTTGGATTCATTGAATCGATCCCAAAAGTGATGCGCGTATTGTCTGTTTTCATCAGTTCGCCCGCAATACCGACACGGAAAAATAATGGCAGCGGATAGCGGTCGGTTTCGTAAGTTGCATTGACGAATTCGACATTTCCCTGCCCATTGGGATCCGGATCCATGCTGAAACGAAGATCCCGGCCTTCGAGACGCATGTCGCCACCAAAGTTGGAAATGCTGGCTCCAAGACGGATGCCGTAAAATGGTGTTTCGAACAAAGCACCGATATCGACGGCAATTGTTTTTGCACTTTCATTCCAAATACTTTGCCGCAAATATTTTACATTCCCACCAAGAGAAAATTTATCGGTTAATTGCCGTGCCAGGCTTAATGTGACAGCAAAATCATTGGCTGAAAACAGCTCACCTGTCCCGTTGGGTTCTGCAATTGTGCGGACTTTGTCATCCGGCACACCGAGATAGGTGACACTGGCCGCAAAAACACCAATTGACGGCAATTCCATGCCAAAGGCGAGAAAGTTAAAATCCATGTCGGCGAGCCACTGATTGTGCACCGCCACAAACTGCATACCGGTAATGTGCCCCAGGCCTGCAGGATTCCAATATATCGAACTGATATCACCGCCGATGCCAACAAATGCACCACCCATGGATGCCGCACGGGCATCGACACCAATTTTTAAAAATTGGGCTGCCGTCGTGCCTGTTTTGGTGATGGTCTGCGTATTGTCGATCTGTGCCTGGGCAGTTGACCAGAAAACCATCAAAAGTATTATGGCAAAACTCGTTTTTTTCATTTATTTATCTCCTAAAATCAGTAGTTAGGTGATAGTTTTTAGGTGTTAGTTAATAAGTATTGTTAGAAAACATCACTTACTAACCCCTAACTCCTAAACGCTAACAACTTATTTGATCACTGCAAAACGGCCAATTTTTTCACCCAGATCACCGGCATCTACATGATAAATGTAAATTCCGTATGCGATCGGGAAGTTATCTTTTGTGGTCAAATCCCAATAAGCCTGCCCATCATTCATCGCTGCACTGTGCTCGATTGTGTCAACGAGCTCACCTGTTGTCGTAAAAATCCGAATGGTGCAGTTCTGTGGCAAACCCTTGAAATACAGGCGCCGGGCACCACGATCAAACGGGTTTTGCCGATCAACGGGTTCGATTACATTGGTCACAACATAAGGGTTTGGCACAACAGCAATTTCGTTGAGATTGGATTTTGCCTCTGCCCGGACGATTTTAGCGGCCGTCGTTTTAAAAGTATAAACGTCTTCTGCATTGAACGGCCTGTGCGTCCCGATGTAAAAAACATCACCTTCGGTGGGTGCAATTGGCTCCACTCCATCCGGAGCGAGAAATGTAAGTTCCCAAATGCGTTTGACCGGATCGGTATTTGTTTGTAAAATGATGCGCTCACCGGGCGTCCAGAGACTGTCTTTTAATACCTCATCAAGCATAATGAAGCTCAATTTTTCCGGAATGCGGCCGGTGGTTACATCCCAGATTTCAAAATTGGACCGGATATGCGCAAAACTTGGGTGTCCCGAATTACTAATAAGCTCGTTGGCAAAACGGACTTCGAAATCACCCGGATATTTGTTGCTGTTAATATTATTAAATGGTTTGATATTGCCGGCAATATAGTTTGTTTTGCTGGTTTCAGACCATTTGATGGCGTCGTCATTTAAATCCAGTTCAAAATCCTGTGCATAAATAGTCATGCCATCAAAAATGGGATTTCCCTCTTGCATGGCAAACCGTTCACTCTCAAAAATTGGAAAGTAAGTATAAGTCGCCAGTACGGTATCGCGGTCTGGAATTGCGCCGCCAACCAGCGATCGGAAAAGACCATCTTCGGCCAACAGCTCAAAATCCGCATCAGCAGTGTATATTTTCCCGGTGACTTGACTTTCTAATTTAAATGTCTCCCCACGCACATTTTTGTTTGGCAGCTGGACAAACTGGTCTAACCGGGCAAGTAATTTAGACTCAACAGGCAAAAGATCTTCGACTGTGTAACGAGTCGGATTTTCCTGAATTGTCAGTTCAAATTCATTATCTTCTTCAAAATTTTGTGGATCGATAACATCAACTTTGAAGATACCAGTCGCTGAACCCGACTCGTGAATGATATTGTTGCTGGTGCCGGTATCCTGCAAGTGCCCATCTTCAAATCCGGCGGCGGCAACTCGCGGAACTGCCTGCGCTGTATTGACATCGAAAATGATTTCGTTGGTTTCAGGATTTACGGTAATCGTTTTTGAACATTCGGAGGGCGGCACGCCGAGGCTGTCACTGCCGTGATCATATGAAACGACAGCGTAGTAGTAGGTCTGCCCGTTGCGAACATTGTTCTCATCCACAAAACTATGCTGCAAGCCTGTGTTGTTGCCTAAATTGTAGGCAATTCCCCGGGACTGGAACAGAATGTTGCTCAATCCTGAATAATCGTTGATGAGGTCAAATCGAACAGGAGCACCGTTTTTATTCTTCAGTGGTTCGAATAAAAAGCGCGATCCATTGGCATCGGTTATGACTTGCTGATCGAGAAAATTTGGGTCGGTGCTGCGATAAATCACATAGCCTTCAAAATCTTCTTCTTCTGCGATGGGATCGAAGGAACTTTCCGCTAATTTATCCCAATACAAAGTGACCTTCTCATCGCCGGGAATAACCGTGACGATTGGCTTTTCCGGTGGCTTGGCAAATTGGTAATTGATTTCATAAATTTGCTGTGCCGTTTCGGCATTTAGGGTCAAATCTTCGAAATCCTGACCAACGAGCAGCGCGACGGAAAAACGGCGCGATTGCCCGGCCGGAAGGCGAAATGTACCTGAGCCGTAGAGAAAAATATTGTCGCCAGCCTGATCGATATTGGTCGTATCAAAATGACCGACGCGCAGATAGTTATCATACATGTACTCATCGTTGCGGATGGCATTTTGACCGCCGAAAGGAGGCCCGGCAAAACTTGTCAGTCCAATTTGGTCGGATTCATCGAGGTCCGTCCACTCAAAGTGGGGTTCGCCCGGTTTGCGAATATCAAAAGGATCGCCAGGTGTTGGCATCCCATCATCTTCGCCTTCATCGCCGGTGTTTGGCACGCCATCGAGTCCAACATCATCTTTTTCCGGGTTCCAGTCATTGTCATCATCGATACCGTTGGTCATGCTTTCGTCAATCATGCCATCGTTGTCATTATCAATGCCGTCGAACGGATTGCCCGGGCTTTCGAGAAATTTATAACCAAAATATCCGGGTGTGATAGCAGGATTATTGACACTTTTCCCGTTCTCGTCCCAGGCATAAACCATGTTGATATCCCGGGCGAAATAAGCCAAATCATCAGACCAGTCGCTGGGCCCGCCGACGTGCGGGTCACCGTACATTCCAAATGTAACATTGGTTAAATCCTTATCACTGACATTGGTAACTTTATAAATCAGGAAAATTATGTCTTCTGCCAAGGGATTTGACCATTGGTAATAGCGGCATTCGATTTGAATTCCCAGGCCACGGCGGGTAGAATCGTCGGGAAACGGGTAGTATTCAAATTCTTTGTTAGACCGGTCATCGACAACAAAAAAGGATTCCAGATCGGCGTTGCTCGACCCCTGGCGCAAGGCGCCCGGCCAGACATAATTTTTGATATTCGGATTGTACCAACCTTCCGGCCAGCTATCCGGTTTGCCGTCGCCATCTCTGTCAATGTCATTGGAAGTCGGGATTCTTGTACTAAGAGGATCGCCGTAAGGAATGCCCTGATCGCTTGCGGAAAGCGGCTGCCAGGTCCAAAATTCACGGCCGTCGGGTGATATTTCAGCACCACTTGAGATAAGCCCGTCGCTGATGATTGTCGCAACCCACAGTGTATCGCCATTTTGGTCGGTGACGACAGCTCCGTTTTCATCACGTTTTGGTTTTACATCCCGGTGACTGCCTCGGGGAACTTCGATCTCGGTAATTATAAACGGGCCAAATTCATAACCGTAACCAAGGCCTTCCCAGACGATATCCGTCACCGTGTTTCCGGGCCGGGAAATAGAACCATAGTTCCAAATTTCAGTGGTGATTTTGTTGCCGTTAATCACAGCATTTTGCCGTCTGAGTAACTGATCATCGGCTTGTGACTTTTTCGCAAGCATGTGCTGGCGATCTGCCCATTCATAATAGGTGTTGTAGTCAGACGGTGACCAGGTTTTTTGCGGACCTTTCAAAAACCAATCAAGGGAGCCGCGTTTAGGCCCGTTTTCCTTGGAAAATGCTGATAGGGTGCAGAAAAAACTCAAAACGAGCGCACCGAAAATTAGCATAATTAGTTTAGAAAAATTTTGTTGATTATTCATAAATTTCCTCGTAATCAGAAATTATTGTGTCTTCTTATTTCCATTTGTTTTGCATCTCAAAAATAAACGGACGGCTCGGAAAATGTAACGCTCCCTGAGCTTGTCGAAGGGCGCGTCTCTTTGCAATTCATTGCTAAAAAATATTTCCGCTTCGACAGGCTCAGCGTCCGTTTTTGTTCTTATTCTATAATCAAAATTCAAGAGAAAGTCCTGTCAATACGCTGCGTGGCGACCGATAATAGCGTGGCCGTGTCTGATATTCTTCCCAGGTGTGCACACCGCGCTCGCCGTAATGGCTGATTAACTCCGCCGTCTCCTGTGACGTTCGACGCGCGTAAGTATAGCCGGATCGACCGGTATCATCAAACACATAGCGTTCATTGCGGGTATCAAATAAGTTGAACGCTTGCACGAACAGCACGAAATCCAGGCCACCGGCTTTTAATGTTTTATGAACACGCATATCGACATTTTTCTGCCAGGGTTTGCGTCCACTATTGGCGTCAGGAATATAGTTTGCGTCGAGAACTTCCGGTGTGTAAGGCCAGCCGCTCTGTAATTTTCCGATAAAGCTCAAACCCCAGTTGCCGGGATCGCTGATACCAACTGTGGCATTAAGTAAGTGGGTTTGATCCCAATCCAGCGGAACAATATCTTTTTCTTCTTCAACACCGGACAAAGCACTGACAAAAAAAGCACCGCTGCGGACATCGTTACCCTCGGCTTTTTGATAGGTGTAATCTAAGGAAGCTGACAGTTTTGTTGCGGCATCATAACGTTTGTTCAGGCTAAATGTGAAACCTTTGATCGTGCCATAATCTTTGTTCAGGTAGACCTGGTAAGAAGCCGGACCGTAGACCGGGTGGTTGTAACGAATTGTTTGCAGGGCTAAAAGGTCGCGGATATCTTTAGAGAACAAGACTGCTTCTATGGCTAAAACATCGGTAAGTTGTTGTTGCAAACCAAATTCATAGTTCACAGTTTTTTGTGGTTTTAAATCTGCATAGCCGATCGTGGGCGTTTGGCCGGCACCGATGACCGTTGTCGTGTAGAGGCGTTTCATCGTCGGCAGTTGATAAAAATGGCCATACGAGAAATGAAGAATACCGCGATCGGTGATCGGAAAAGCAACGCCAAGGCGTGGAGCAACCATGTTTTTCGCATCAGCAGGGGAGAATTCAGCGCCCACTGCAATATCCGGATTAAGCAAATTTACGAAATAATCATCTTGTGGATCGAAGTAATCGTAACGCAGACCAGCGTTGACAATCATATCTTTGTACTCGATTTTATCCTGCGCATAAGCAGAAAAAAACAGAGCGTCTTTATCATAATAAGAATGGGTTGGCGAACCGTTTCGCGGCAAAACCGTTGGTTGCGGATAACGGAAACCATCGTAAAGTATGGTGAAAATTTCCTCTTGCAAGTTGTCTTGCCGGAAACTTACGCCCGCTTTGACTTCGTGACGCGGCGTCATTTGGCTGGTAATATCAAATTTTCCACCCAGTGACTTCGAATCACGGTAAGTGTGATTCATACTCATACCACCAAAAACAAACGATGGAGAAGCCGGAGTTCCTACGACGCGACCGGTTGGAACATAGCGTGAATCCGTCGGATCTTCGTATACATAGGCATCAAAATCTGTGGTGGAATAAAATAAATGCGCTTCGTAAAATGTTTTGGTGAAGGCATGGTTGAATTTGAGTGCGTAGTTGGCATTGCGGCTGTATTCGGTCGGCATGCCATCTGGATTATAGCGGTATTGGTGTGAAGTCGAAGTAAAAGGTTTTACTTTGCCATAATCGTATAAAAGCTGGCCTGACAGCTTAACTTTTGGTGAAATTCGATAGGTCAGTTTTGTCAGCGTATTGTAGCCACTACTGGGATTCATAGGAACCACAGCGCTATCGCCACCCATTTCGATGTACCAATTTTCCGAGTTGGTAAAATTAGCTGAATCGCTTGGCAGATGCTCGCGAACTCCGTAATAATAGCCTTCGTTGTCATCGAATTTACCGCTGACATTAAAAGTCAGCTTGTTGCCAAAACCGGGGACGGGTCCATTTAATGTACCCTCCAAAGTGGCGCGGGCAAAGGGATCAAAATCGTCGATGTTGAGATAAATATCATCGGCTCCGGAAATATAATCGCCGGTGTATCCGGAAAAGCTACCGTGGTATTGAGCGCTTCCTTCTTTAATCTGGATATTTACGATACCACTCATGGCATTGCCATATTCGGCATTAAAAGCACCGCTCACAACCCTCAGTTCTTCCAGCGCTTTGTTGGAAACACTGATGGCTAAACTATTGGTAAAAAATGGATTGTTTACGGCAACACCGTCAATATAGTATGCAACTTCATTGGAGCGACCACCGCGAATATGCAGCGCGCCATCAGCACCCCTGTTAACCCCGGCCTGTGTTTCAACAACACCACTGAAAGTGAGCACGGGCAGTGCTTCAATTTCTGCAGCGGTGGTGGTTTTCTGCGATGAGGTTAAATCTTTTTGCACCATGGGTCGTTCGGCAACAACGACAACCTCTTCCCCGGAAATAACTTCGGAGGCCATGGAAAAATTTTGTTCGGTAGTGCTGCCAATACTGATACGCAGATTTTGCACCCGCATAACAGAATAACCTATGAAAGAGGCGCGTAAGGTATAGGTCCCCGAAGGAATATTAAGAATGACATATTCCCCGTCTAAATTGGTGGCCGCGCCAAGCGATGTGCCTTCAATTTGCACGTTCACTCCCGGTAGTGGATCACCTGTCTCTTTGTCGATAACCTTGCCGGAAAATTTTCCGGTATTGGCCAGCAATGCGGATGGAAGTAAAACGAGGAAAAGCAAAAATGCCAATCGTTTATAAAATGGCAATGACATAAGGTTCCTCCGAGTAATTGTTCCGTTTCACGTTTAAACGTCTCACGTTACACGTTTTTCCTGTGCAACGTTTAAGCGAGTTACGTGGAACGTTCTTTTTTTAAATATTGAATAAGATTATAGATCATACTGCTGATTTTAAGACATTGATCTAATAACACATTGATTTCTTCATTGGCAATGTAATTTAAATCCTTAGCTATATATAGTTGACTTCGAACTTCACCCGCCGATGCTCTTGCAATGTATAAAAAGCGAATAAACTCTTTATCTGTTTCCCGTTCAAAGCCTTCAGCGATATTGGACATAACAGATATCGCTGCTCGTCTGATTTGATCTGTTAAACCGTAATCCCGCCTAAACACATCTTGTGCTGTTATAGTATAAATTAAGTTTGTTAAACCTCTCGCCTCCTGCCAGACTTTAATATCTTCAAATTTTTTAAAACCGGGCATGTTCCCTCCCCATATTTTGCGTTACATGTTAAAATGTATCACGTTACACGATTTTCCGGTGGGACGTTCTAACGTGTAACATGTAACGTTTTTTTTAAAAAAAACCCCGGAAGAATTGCTTCCACCGGGGCTCTTCCTGAAAGCCTGCGATTCAACCACTCGAATTGATGGAATCGCTTTCGCAAAATTTAGCGATAGTGTCGCGAAAAATAAGCGATCTCATCGCTTATTTCAGCAACGTCATACGCTTGGTTTTCTTAAAGTTACCAAACTCAAGTGAATAAACATAGACACCACTTGCTACGCGAACACCATTTTTGTTCAAACCATTCCAAACGACTTCGTGCGTTCCGGCATCCTGAACTTGACCGTTGACCAGCGTTTTAATAAGCTGACCACGGATGTTGTAGATTTTCAGAGATACTTTTTTCTGCAGAGGCAGTTTGTACTGGATTTTTGTACTTGGATTAAATGGATTCGGATAGTTCTGCTCGAGCGTATAATCATCTGGCGTGATGAGATCGAAATCGGTTTTAACTGCATCGGGTGTACCGGTGAATTCAAATACAGAGACAGTCCAGGGTTTTGGGTTGGCAACTTTGGTTACAACGGTATCCCACATGGAAGTAGTTTCGTTCCAGGTGTAATTCGTTGTTGAAATGCTGTCAACAACAGACTGGTAGCTGCTCAAAACTTCGAAATTACCGTCACCGTCGAAGTCAAGACCTTCACCCATGTAATGTGCCTGTGTTTTGGATGCAAATGCACCGGTGTTGCTGAATGTTGTAGTCATTACACCAGCAGAATCCGTGACAACGATATTTCCCATTACATCGGCTTCACCTGTGTAAACAACCGAGGTCATATAGTCAGCGGGATTTTCAACATCCGTTCCAATAAACTCTGTATTTACAATAGTCTTTGGATAAGATGATCCAGTGAAGATGTTGGGTGTACCATTTTTATCAACATCAAATATACTGCAATGGAACACGCCAACGCCTGATGCAACTTTGACTACGTTGTCAGCGCCTATTGCGAGAACATCATCACCAGAGCTGTAGTTGACTACATAAAGATCACCTGTGTAATAATTCGGAAAGTAGACCTCGTCATCACCGTCGCCATCAACATCGGCAGCGTCACCACCAAAAAGGGAAACGTGATCGCCTTCTGTAGTTTTAAAAAACTGTGTGCCAGATGCAGGATCAGCAACAGCGTAAGTATCGGTTCCAGTTACATCAACATTGTAAAAATTAAAGTTGTTCCAGGTGTGGTTGACAAGTTCCATGCTGCCATCGCCATCCAAATCAGCTGGTTGGGAATGATAAGGAGAACCGCCACCATATTCACCGTTGTTAACAAAAAATTCAACAACCCATGTTTCGAAACCATTGCCGCCACCTTCGAAAACAATGTCGCCTTCGACATGGCTGACGAGGGTTCCGCGCTGGCCACCACTGGCATTTCTGCGAATCATGGAGATAAATTCCTGCTGTCCGTCGCCATCAACATCAGCTATGGTTGTACGCTCATGATCAGCACGGAATGCGGTATAATCAGCACCGCAGCAGGTATCGATTTCAGTTCCAATTACAGAAGAATAAACCGTTCCGTAATTATCACTGCCGACAACGCCATCCCATTCAAACACATACCAGCCGGAAGGCTCGGATGCCAGTGGAAAAATGATTTCGCTTTTGCCATCACCATCGAGATCGCCAACACCAACTGTCCGTGGGCTGGAGCCGAGGCGGCGGTTATTACCTGTTGAAGAATCTTCAGGGGAACTCCAAACGAGTTCGAGAGCACCGGCATTATATTCAAAAACATTAACAGCGCCAGCGCCATAATTGGTTACGATAACTTCTTTATTACCGTCCTGATCCATATCCATACCGCCGTAAGTTGAACGGGCACCGAGGGCAATCGCGCCATCTTCTGACCATGCACCATTGGCAGAATTGCTCCAATTCGCGGCCAGTACATCAGCACTGCTTGGATCGTATTCAAGGACAATAATAATTGGTTGGCCATCTTCCGATGCGTAGAGGTTTGTTAAAACAACTTCTTTCAGCCCATCGCCATCGAGATCAACAGGGGCTACGCGTGGAGGATAGTAACGATCAGCCGGATCACCGGAGCTATCAAGAAGAATCGACCAGGTGTATGAAGTAGAATCAGCAGGATCGCCAATTTCCTGGTATTCGATGCGGGAGACTTTTTCGCCTGTACCCCAGCCAGCCACGATGTCCGGACGTCCGTCGCTGTCAATGTCGCCATAGTGGGCGCCACGTGAACGGCCATTAGCGGCAAATTTACCAACGGCTATAAAGCTGTCTCCGGTGAGCGTGGAAACATCATCGGTATCATCGAGGAAATACAGAATACCGTCTGTCATTGGGAACCAGCCTTCGAGGAGACCATCGCCATCAATATCCACAAAAAATAATTCATGGCTATTAAAGGAACCTGGATCATTGACTGGTTTGACGCCATTTAAATCAACCTGCAATTCGTAGGTATCTTCACCAGTTGCTTCGAAAATTGTAAAACTGAAATTATCCCAGGTATTAAACCAGATTTCTTTGAATCCGTCATTATCAAAATCAGCAACATCGATATCATAAGTACCACCGCCACCGAGAAGATCTTCACCAGCTTCGAATTCAATTTCGAATGCGGCAAATTCATCAAGGCTTTCGCCGATGAGTTCGGATACGGTGAGTTCACGAAATCCGCTTTTACGGGATTGCGTAATTAGTTCGATTTTGCCGTCATCATCAACATCTGCGAGAACATAACCGGCAGGACGGAAGTCGACTGCAGGATCGCGTCCGTGATCATAAGTCAAAGTTGGGGTAGCGGGGAAAAGACCGTCATCGCCTTGTTCAAAAATATGTGTTTTCGCCGGATTATCCAGCGTTGGAACACCAAAATAGATTTCCCATTTGCCATCACTGTCAATGTCGCCATATGTCAGGGCAGGCAGGGAGTTTGAGCCTTCCGGCATCGTGTAATGCCAAACGTACTCATAGCTATCATTTCCTGTGGCTTCATAAAGAAAGACATCAAGAAAACCAGGATCCGGACCATTCGGTGCGAGAGTTTCATCGGTCGTAAACAGAATTTCTCTGCGGCCATCGCCGTCGAAATCCATACCAACGAGCACACTGCGGGCACCAAAAGCAGGGCCATGATCAAATAAATCAGCATCATCGCGTGGGTCGAGTTGCCAGGATACTTTCATTCCTGGCCCCGGGTTATACTGTGCTTGAACTGGAGTCACCGACAAGGTCAGACCCAGAATAAACGCAGTTGCACATACGAGAGTCACAAGTTTCTTCATGCAAATCCTCCATTAATGTGATTGGGTAAGGTTAGTATTTCAGTAGTTTATTGCTTTGTTATCGAGATTAATTAATAGATTTAATAAACAATTTCAAAGGAAAAATTATTTTTTATGCAGAATCTAACCTTGAAAAGCTAAATTTATTTACTGCGGTGCACGATTTACGTTATCTATTAAACAGGTGAGGCGGCGTTGAATTTATGATGATAATAGATAATTCGAGAACATGCAAGCGTTTTTTGGTAGGATACCGAGTTGATTTCTGAAAAACAGATTTCGGTATTATCCTCGTTAAACTGCATTTTCCAACCAGATTAAATGAATTATGGCTTTAAAATAATATTGTTGTGCGCTTTCGAAAAAATCCACTTTTAGAAACAGTGGGTTGTAAATCTTAGGTCATCTAAGTATTGTACTCTAATCTTTTTCTGAGTAGTCTTCGACCGTTTTGTAAATAACTTTTTACTTGTTTTAAAGTATAGCCTGTCAGTTGCGAAACCCGTTTATAGGATTTATTTTCCAGATAAAACAATTGGATGCATTTTTTTTGTTGAAATGAAAGTTTATTTATATGGTTGAATAAGTCAGATTTAAAAGTCGGTTCAAAAATTTGTTCGGTCGAATCGTAAACAATCATATCATTGTATTGCTGTGGTGTAAGTGATACAAAAAGATTTTTCTTACCATAGTATTTTTTAATTTTTTTGCGACAATAGTTATGTGTAACCACGTATATCCAGGATTCATAATTTTGTATGTGAAGTTTGGAATTGATATTGCTATATTTTTACGGACACAATGTTAAGTTAGTGTGAATCCCATATCACTAACCGAGAATTTAAAAAATGAACAAGAAACAAAGTCGCCGTCGTTACAGCGCAGAATTCAAAAGAAGTGC
>QQUE01000011.1 GCA_008501765.1 Calditrichota bacterium | reverse complement strand
TGAGGTCACACCTCTTCCCATTCCGAACAGAGAAGTTAAGCTCACCAGCGCCGATGGTACTGCCTTGGAGACGAGGTGGGAGAGTAGGACACTGCCGGATATCTCTATAAAAAAGGGCTCTTGCCATTAACAAGAGCCCTTTTTACGTTTAATAGGGACTCAATCTCGATTTGAAATTTGTGATATCGCCGCCATTATGGAAGCAACATCCCCAATTTTTTTCCCCAACGAAGCAGGCACAATCTCACAGGCACGATATGCTTGTGGCAAACACTCCTTCTCGCAGGTATCACGAATGGGCTGCAGAATAATTTCCCCAAGAACAACTCCCAGAGATCCGAGGACAATCATTTGCGGATTAAGGGCATCAATTAAGAGCGCGATACCTTTTCCCATCCATTCACCTGCAACTTGTGCTAATTTCAACCCTTCCGTGTTTTTCTGCAAAATCGCCTCAACAATTTCTCTAATTGGTGTGCTTTGATTCCAACGGTTGGGATACAATTCGGAAGCCAGGTTTACCAGACCTTTACCAGCTGCAAAACCTTCCCATGAACCAGCTTTGCCAAAACCTACCGGTCCATTTTCAGCCAAACGCCAATGACCAATTTCACCCGCGGTATCGCTGGCACCGTGCAGAATTTTGCCATTAATGATGAATCCGCCACCAAGTCCTGTTCCAAATGTCAGGAAAATTAGATGTGCAAGTTTGGGAACACGTTTTCCGGCACCAAAATAATATTCTGCCAGCGCTCCGGCATTGCCGTCATGTTCGATATAAACTGGCCATTCGGGGAATGTATTTTGTAAAATTTGTTTTAACGCCAGTTGGTGCCAACCTGGTAAATGTGGTGGATCGATAATGAAACCTTCATCAATCCGCAAAGGTCCGCCAATGGACACGCTGAGTGCTTTAATTTCACGGTTTTTCGATACGGCTTTTTTAGCTATATTATCGATCAAGTCCTTTATTTTTGGAAAAGTTGCATGGAATGGCCGGTTCGCCTCTGTAGGTATTTCAAATCGCTGGAGAATTTCTCCCTTAAAATTTCCTTCAACGACGGCTGTTTTTGTACCACCGACATCGATTCCAATAAGTGAATCCGGCATTTTTGTCTCCAGTGAAATTATTTTAGCGGATTGAATAAACCTCTTTTTGAAGGCAACTCAAATTTATAAATTATGCCATGCAATTTATGAAAGATGAATCAAAATGAAAAACAAACAAAATACTGTTCCCGATTTAAGTGAAGTCCTGTCTTTATCAAAAAAATTAGTGCAAATTAATACGATAAATCCCCCCGGCGATGAGAAAAAATGTGCTCATTTCATTGGTGAGATTTTATATGAGCAGGGCTATCAGGTTCAATATTATGAATTTGAGAAAAACCGGACGAGCCTGATTGCCAGGCTTCCGGGAGTTGAACCTGGCAAACCTCTATGTTTCAGCGGCCATATTGACACTGTTCCATTAGGCCAAAAAAAATGGAAAGCCGATCCATTTTCCGGCGAAATAATTGGAGATAAATTATACGGCCGTGGCAGTTCTGATATGAAGGCAGCTGTAGCTGCAATGGTAGCCGTTGCGTGCCATCATTCCCGGCGCGGACCTCGAAAAAGCGAACTGGCGCTAATTATTACGGCAGGTGAAGAAAAAGGTTGTGCCGGAGCGGAATATCTTGCTGGCTTGCCAAATATTTTGCCACAAGGGGGTGTGTTGATAATTGGTGAGCCAACCAGCAATTACCCTTTTATTGGTCACAAAGGATGTCTATGGCTGAATGTTGAATTTTCAGGAACGACTGCACACGGATCAATGCCGGAACTTGGTGACAATGCCATCTACAAAGCCAGTGATGCTATCCAAAAATTACGCGGTTTTAAATTTCAAAATGAGCATCCAGTTTTGGGGCGGCCTTCGTTAAATATCGGAACTATGCAAGGCGGTTTAAATATTAATTCAGTCCCCGATAAAGCTAATTTTACTATCGATATTCGAACTGTCAAAGGACAAACGCATCAAGATATTATTGATGCTGTCCAAAAAATAGTGGGAAAGGAAGCTCAAATTTCAACCCTTATAAATACTCCCAGCGTTTCTGCGGATGCGAATAATTCCTGGATTCAACAAGTTTTTCAAATTTTGGAAAAGCGCTGGCAGAAACAAATCACCCCAAAAGCGGCTCCATATTTTACCGATGCCGGCGCTCTCGTGCCTGCAATGGGATTTCCCGAAACTCTTATATTGGGCCCGGGTGAGTTGGAACAGGCACATGCTACGGATGAGTTTTGCTATGTATCGAGAATACAAGAAGCCGTTGAAATTTACTCGGAAATTGCAGACCGTTGGCTCTACTAATCTTTGAACCCAATTGTGCAGGGCGGTTAGTCTAACACATTTTCACCCTTCATCTCTCTCCTATTTTTGTTTTTTCTGCAATACTCCGGATTGGCCTCAACTTATTATTAATTATTGTCGTTTTATGAGATAACTATGAATTTGTTTAGGCCATAAAATGAAAAGAATTACCGAGCCTCTATTTTTTTTATTTCTATTTCTCTCTCAAATAATTTATGCTCAAAAATATGATATCCGGTCTTATAATATTTTTGACGGGCTAAGCCAGTCTCAGGTTCAGACTGTCTCACAAGATAACGATGGCAAGTTGTGGATTGGAACGGTGGACGGGCTTTCGGCATTTGATGGTGTTGAATTTACAAATTATTCGCTTGCAGATGGGCTTGGGGGCGATGATATTCTCACCAGTATTATCGATAGGCAGGGGAATATATGGTTCGGTCATCGAAATGGACAAATCACGCAATACGATAACAAGCAGCAACGGTTTATTAAACTCAATCCTCCCTCTTTTAAATCTCACAATCGAATTCTTACGATAATAGAATCTACGAAAAATGTAATTTTTGCCGGTTCGGTATCAGGGCAACTTTTTAAGTATGAGAATAGCAATTGGACTGAATTATCACTAAACAAATTTATCGATAGTACGGCGATCAATGGAATGTTGTGGGACGAGAATGGCTCCCTGTTGATCGGCACGGATAACGGTCTTGTGCGTATTGATTTAACCGCTGCCAATACCATTAGGGATTGTCAGCTCTTAACAAATCCTGAAATTGGCAAACCAGTGGTGCATTCTCTTTTAAAGGACAGGGCCGGAAATTTGTGGATTGGGACAGAACGTCGCGGACTTTATCAATATTCTGGTGATGAAATCTCCCTCATCCCTGGTTTTGAATCATTCGATATTCAATGTTTATTTCAAAATTCCACGGGCCAAATTTTAGGCGGAACTAAAACTGCCGGTTTGTTTGAAATTACTGAAGAAAATGAAGATTTATCTTGGATTTCAACCCAAAACGGACTCAGTGATAATAATATTAGAAATATTATTGAAGATCGGGAAAACAACTTATGGATATCGACCTGGGGGGGTGGGGTTAATCAAATTCATAGCAAAACTTTTATAAATTATGGTGAAAATGAAGGCATAACAGCTAAAAATATATGGTCATTTCTCGAAGATGATAACGGGGATTTCTGGATTGGGACGGATAGAGGAATAACGCACTTCCCTGGTTTTTTTCATTCCCGCCAGGTTTTGGATTATAAGCAATACAGGGGAGAGGACGGGTTGCCCATCGGCACAGCGCTGCTTGCTTTGCATTTTGATATTGACCATAATTTATGGGTTGGTTCATTCAGTGCCGGGCTTTATAAATTTGATGGAGTTGCTTTTCATAAAACGATCCTCCTGGATTCTCTGCAAGGTAAAATTAACAATTCGATTACGGAAATCATTTCCGACAGGGATGGTTTTTTGTGGATTACAACCTTTGGCAACGGGATTACATGTTATCATCCTCGAACTGGAGAAACGAAACATTTTGTCAAAGAAGATGGCTTGGGGAGCAATGAGATTTATGATATCTATCTCGATGAAAACGATGCAATATGGATTGCTACTAAAAACAATATAATCAAATATAAAGACGGTGAATTCTCACCTGTTTTAGCCAACGATAATCCGAATATTAACGCCTTTTTTAGCATCACAAAAGATATTCACGGGGATTTCTGGTTTGGTACTTCAGGGAACGGAATTTATCGATCAGACGGTCAAAATATAGAAAATCTGACCGTAAATCAGGGATTGAGCCGCAATATAATTTTTCAAACGATGGCTGATTCTGTTGGCCATGTGTGGCTGGGTACGAGCACCGGCATTGACAGGTTGGATATTAAAACCAGGCAAATTAAACATTACGGTGTTTCAGAAGGTTTTAGCGGGGGCGAAACAACATTAAATGCAACCTATATCGATTCAAAAAATAATCTCTGGTTTGGCACAATCAATGGCGCCATGCGCTACAATGCTCCCAATGATAAAGTCAACAAAGTTAACCCGATTACGAAAATCACCCGGTTACGGCTTTTTTACGAAGATATCCCAATAGTTTCTGATGCCACGTTTAATTATAAACAAAATCATCTCACTTTTTACTACAAAGCCATCAGTTTATCGAATCCTGAATTGGTGCAGTACCAATATAAATTGGAAGGATTCGACGAAGATTGGTCGCCATTTTTGACAGAGGCTTCCACGACATATTCAAATCTGCCCAGTGGACAAAAATATAATTTTATGGTGCGCTCCAGGAATAATGATGGATATGGCGATAATATTCCGGTCGTCTATTCTTTTGAAATTGCCCATCCGTTTTGGAAAACCCCGTGGTTTATACTTTCCTCACTTGTTGTTGTTTTGTCTCTTATCGGTATCAGTTATAAGAATCATAATCGCAAAGTAGCCGCTGAACATGCTCGGTTGGAAAAAGCGGTAAAACAACGAACACGCGATCTCCTGGCAGAGAAAAACAAGGTTGAAAAAGTCAATCATGAACTGGCGAATGCCCGAAAAATGGCCGAGAAAGCGAATCAGGCAAAGAGTGAATTTCTCGCAAATATGAGCCACGAAATCCGCACGCCGATGAACGGTGTCATCGGTATGACAGAGCTGGCTCTCGAAACAAAACTGGATGTCGAACAACGGCAATATATTGAAACTGTGTCCAGTTCCGCCGCTTCCCTCATGACAATTATCAATGATATCCTGGATTTCTCAAAAATCGAAGCTGGCAAGTTAATCATCGAAAAAATTAATTTCGGTATCCGTGATTTGATAGGTGATATTCTCTCGCTTCTCGCTATCAAAGCCCATGAAAAAAATATCGAACTTGTGTATTTTGTCGCGCCGAATGTACCGGACAGATTGATTGGCGATCCAGTTCGTATCCGGCAGGTTGTCTCCAATCTTGTTAGCAATGCGATCAAGTTTACGGAACATGGGGAAGTTGTCTTAAAAGTGCATAATGAAAAGCAGGATGATGAGCAAATCAAACTCTTGTTTTCCATTCGGGATACCGGTATGGGAATCCCCAAAGATCGGCAGGGAAAGATTTTTTCTGCGTTTGAACAGGTCGATGGGACAACGACACGAAAATTTGGTGGAACCGGGTTGGGTCTCTCAATATCATCAAAACTTGTCAATTTGATGGACGGGGAAATATGGCTTCAAAGTCCGGCGGATAAAGATGCGATAGAAGAAAGGCCCGGCACGATTTTCTTTTTTTCGATGCCATTTGGATTGCAAAAGCAACCCGTATTCCCGGCGGAAAGAGATGATGCCAGTTTGAAAATGAAGCATGTTCTCATAATTGATGACAACGAAACGAACCGGATTATATTACAAAAAATGGTTTCGTGGTGGGGGATGCTGCCGACCGCAACCTCCGGTGCTAAAGAAGCGCTGCAAATTTTAAACGCAAAGAAAAGACCAGAATTTGATATCATTTTACTCGATTATCAAATGCCTGAAATGAATGGGTATGAATTTGTTGATCAATTTCAGAAAATTTCAACAGTGAAGCGAATGCCTGTCATTATGCTCACCTCCTCCGGCATGCAGGAAAGCAGCAAAAAAGCAGGCGAGATGGGTGTTTCACGCTTTATAACAAAACCTGTAAAATCGGTCGATCTCAAAAATGCAATTAAATCGGCTATGGGATTTGCATCAGGGCCGGAGCCAAAAATAGCACCGGCCAAAATTTCAGATTTACCGGCTCCGGCAAGCAATAAAAATATCAAGATTCTGCTGGTGGAAGACAATCTGGTGAATCAAAAAGTAGCGCAACGAATTCTTGAACAACGGGGATTTCAAACAATTATAGCTCAAAATGGCCAGGAAGGATTTGAAGCTTATCAAGCAGAAGCATTCGACCTGGTTTTGATGGATATCCAGATGCCTGTGATGGATGGCTATCAGGCAACATACGCCATCCGGCAGACTGAAAAAGATAAAAAGAAACCGATTCCCATAATTGCTCTCACGGCAAACGCCATGAAGGGGGATGCCGATAAATGTTTGGCCGCTGGAATGGATGCTTATGCTTCAAAACCTATCAATCGAACGAAGCTTATTGTGCTTATCGAACAAATGCTGCATCTCAATGAAAAGACGCAGTTGAAGATTTGAATTCCTGAACAGCCGGCTCATTTCAGGATTAAATATTCTCGACATTGCCAGTTTATTGCCAATGGATTTCTACGCGTGTTAGCCATAGCGAATAGATTATAAAAATGCTCACCCGGGACGCTAAAAAACGAATGCAATCCCGGCGAACATTTTTGTTTACAAATCAAAATACATCGAATATTCGATCGGGCTTGGCCAGTTTGAAATTTGGTTAAATTCATTGTTTTTGATTTTTATCCAGTGCTCGATAAATGCTGCTGAGAAAATATTATTGCGCAACAAAAACGAATGATCCTTTTCCAGGGCCAGAAGGGCTGTTGTCATGCTAAACGGCAAATAATTCATTTCAATACTTGGATCGAAAACATCGGCTTCATAAGGCCCGTAGCCCTCTTTCCGCGGGTCAATTTTCTTGATAACTCCATCGAGTCCGGCCAGCATAATCGCGCTCAAAGCAATGTAAGGATTTGCCGTGGCATCCGGCGGCCGGTATTCAAAACGAGTGAGCTGTGGATCTTTGATGTATCGCGGGATGCGCACGCAGGAAGCCCGGTTTCCCTGGCCAAAATTGATAGCTGTTGGCGCTTCGACCCCCGGAACGAGGCGTTTATAGGAATTTGTGGATGGATTCGTAAATGCACAAAGTGCTGCCGCATGTTTTAAAACGCCACCGATATAAAACATGGCGGTCTCATTGAGATTGGCGTATTCCCCTTTTTGATAGAAAGCGTTGCCGCCATTTTTATCCAGCAGATAGTGATGAAAATGCATGCCGGAACCGGCTTGCTGATACACCGGTTTCGGCATAAAAGTAAGACGCAAACCGTGCTCTTTGGCCAGGTTGTGCAAAATGTATTTCCCCAATATTATGCTGTCCGCAGTTTGCAAAAGCGGGCTGAAATAAAGTTCGATTTCCTGTTGGCCGAGGTTGCCAACTTCGTGGTGGTGATATTTGACCTCAATGCCGGATTTCTCCAATATTTTTGTCGCCTCATCACGAAAATCGTCATGCACGTCAAACGGATTGGCGATATGATAGCCATTGCCCATCGATTCCTCGTCGGATTCAATTCTGAAAAAGGAATGCTTCGCATCGGAGCTGTATTGGGCATCGTTAAAAATATAAAACTCAAACTCTGGTCCCCACATTGAGGTGTCGGCAATCCCGTGCTCATTTAGCAAGTTTTCAGTAGAATCGGCCATATTACGCAGGTCAAATTGGTATGGCGTGTTTTCCGTATCCGTATTGAAAATACGGGTAAAGAAACTGAGAGTTGGCGCCGTTCTAAATGGATCGATTAAGGCGGTTTTCAGATCCGGTTTCATAATCATATCGCTATTCTCAACTTTCTGAAAACCATAACTGGAGCCGTCAAATCCGACACCATCGATCATCAGCATTTCCAATGTTTTATCACTAAAGGGCAATGTTAAATGGTGCAGTCGCCCGTTGAGATCGGTGACTTTCAAATCGATAAATTCTATTTCGGTTCCGGCAACGTAGTTTTTAATATCAAGGTCTTGATATCCCATTCCAACCTCCTGAAGAGAAGAAATAACCATAAAATTGAGCTTGAAAAGCTCGTAAATTTAGCCATCGCAATTTTAAGGAAAATTTTGGTAAAATCAACTTTTATTATCGGGAATTGCACTTTCAGAAAATCGGGAGGATACGCGCACTAAACTGGTGCTAATCTCGAACGGGCACATCAATTGTGCGCTGTGGATTATTTAATGTGAGTTCGATGTAAGCTGTAACATTCTTTACCAAGCATAATTAAAATAGAGCGAAGGCGTCTCGCTGAGCGTTTCGTGTGTTATCCTCGGCGGGACGCCTTCGGACTATATCCTATAATTAATTCGTTTTGTCCCAATTCTTCTTATATCGAACTCAGGTTATTTAAGAAATAACATCTTCAGGCTGGCAAAATTATTCTGCTGCTGCCCATCGGCCTGTATCCGGAGAATATAAACACCGGAAATACCGCTCAAATTGCCTGGCGGAGACCAAAGAAAACGATGTTCTCCACCGGGCCACGCCGAATTTATAGCCGTATCAATTAACTGTCCCCGGATGTTGAAAACTTGGATTTTTACGTGGCTTTTTTCCGGCAAATCAAATCTGATAGCGGTTGATGCCATAAAAGGATTGGGAAAATTTTGATAAAGTTTGAATGCAGCCGGGAGTTTATTTATCGTATTATCACTCAAATTTGTGGTGAGCGAAGAATTTGTCCGGCCCGGCGTTCCACCGGGTATAAAGCTGTTTTGCCAGCTATTCCCGCGGGAATTGTCGAGTGAGTCTGGCTTTAATTCCAGGCTGTGACCGGGAACCCAAACGGGCCAATTGCCACCATTTTCGTAAACGACAGTGTTTACCGGAGCACTGTGTCGGTTGCGTAATATCAAATTATCGTGATTATTTTGTAATTGAAAACTGAAACCGGAATCCCCTGTTTTCACGTTGTTGTGAACAGCAGAGAATGTGAGTGGATTGGCAGCGATGACCAAAAAATCGCCGGCATCAATTTTTTCGGTAACCGGGAAGAAAAAACGCGCGGAAAATTCAGTGTTTTGCAGCGACCATCCACGAAGTGCGACCGTGGTGTCAGAAATATTTATCAATTCGATCCACTGTCCGGCAGGAAGGCTGTCGGAATCGGCAATATGTAACTCATTTATCAGAATGTCAGGCACTGAAAAATTAGAGACGGAATTTGGCAACGACGGTGTGCCACCCCAAATGGTGGACAAGTGCCATTCCTTTTTTTCCATATTGTGCTCGCTCTCATTTTTCAGCTCGAGTGTCATTCCTGAAAATGAGGCGTGATCTGCCAGCGAATAGCGAATTGAGTCGATGTGTTGACCGTTGGCATCCCAGAGTAATATTAATCCGCTGCTATCGTTTAAGGCAAAGGGTAAATCGCCGAGACGCTTGCCAACCCAGGGAAATTGCCGGGCGAAGGAAATTGTGTCCTGGCACAGAACAAGGTAATTATCAGGCTCGATTTTTACCTGCGATGGCAATGCAAAATAATCTGTTTTATTCTCCAGTTGTATTTTCCAATTGTGCAGCAAAACAGTTGTATCCAGTGGATTGTACAGTTCAATCCAGTCTTTGACATTGATTGAATCGCTATTTTTAAAATTGATTTCACTAATTACAACAGGCTGAACCGGTGCTGATTTCAGGCTGTTCGCAGCCCCGGGGCTGCCAAGCTGCCAGCCGCTGATATGCCAATTTTCCGGCAGTGAATTGTCCCCGGAATTTGTGTTAAGTTCAAATGTAAAATGTTGCCGTTCACCCGATTCCGGCCATGGATTTCCGCGACCGAATGTGAGGGAATCCACCAGGATGCCGCTGGGGTGAATTAAACGGATTTTCTCCCCGGTGGCCGCTAATCCAAACTCAAAATTGCCCACAACATGGAAACCGGGGCCGTAAACATTTCTAAAGGCAGACTGGTCGTTTGCAAGCACCAGATACCCTTTTGCCGGGATGCTGACGCTATCGGCAAACTGGAAAATATTCGCATCCTTTGAGTCGCTGAAACGCCACTGGCTTAAACTAAGCGTCGAATCCGTCGCATTGTATAATTCAACCCAATCCCCGCTCTCAAATGGCGCTTCATCGGTAAAATGGATTTCGTTGAAATACACATCGGCAATTTTGAGATTTAAGGATTCAAAAATAGGGCGCAAAACAATGTCTTTGTTGGTTTTTATCTCCACAAAAGCAGAGTCTTGCACGGATGCGTTTCCCCAGCCGGCAAAGCGAAATCCCGGTTCCGGATTAGCAGTCACACCAATCGGAATATCATTAAAATATACGCCCTGCCATGGAAATTCATACAAGTGCAGCGAGTTTAATTTTATCTGCCCCCGGTTTGGAAAGTCATGTTCGATGGTGATTTCAAAGTCACCTGAAATGCCGAACTGATCCCGAAATTGCTGCCGGACATAGTAGGGGCGATTTTCGGCAAATTCAATCATTTTATTAATTTGGCCATACCAATCCCGGGCTGATGAATACCAGCGGTATTTATGCCTGCCGATTTCACTTTCAATGCCGGCTTTTAATGATAAAATTTTATTGGTGACACGCTCAGGCAGAAAGATTGAATTCAAATAATCGGCTATTTGGTTTAACAGCACATGGTTGAAAGTCTGATTTTTTATAAGATTTTTAAAGAGCTCGGTTGACCATGGGAAAAGACTGTTCGCAATAATGGCCGATCTGAGCGTATTTGCGGAATAGTGGGATGTGCTGTAGGAACCAAATCCAGAGTCGAGATCAAACAACAGCCACTGCCATTTCCCCTGATTTTGCAGGCGCCAGTATTTCACGTTTGTCATGGGCCAGTCACTATTGGCAGCATAGATTTCCACGGCGTTATAGCGAGCATAATTTTCGATATCCATGCGTTGGGCAACATAAGCGTAGTGAACCGGATCGGCCATGTTTTTGTATTTTATATAATTTAACAGATCAACATAATCCTGATCGCTGCCTTGCATAATTTCATGGTTATTTGTCAGTAAATCGACGCTGTCGGGGTGTACCCCATAATTGGCGGCGAGATAATGTTCATTTATTTTTTCGCGAATATTATGGATACCGCGATATTCGCCGTTTAAAAAGACCACCGCCGGGCGGTAGGCCTGGCGATTGACTTCCGTGTTTTTCATCAATTCATGGATTAATGCGTCGCGGAAATAAGCTTTTTTAAAATCATTACCCGCGTTTCTCAATAAAATTGACTCAAAAGCCGTGATCTCCTTATCTGGAAATATCGGGTATTTTATCGAACCGGCACCGTATTGTCGGCGCGCAAAAACGGCCAGTGATTTTAAATCGAAGGATCGGGTGAAATTACCAAAAATTTTTACGCCGGCATCGAGTGAAAAAGCCAGCTCACGGTCATCCTCAAAAAACGCGATGTGAACAGGCCGTTCCCAGTCCTGCCAGAAATTGGCGCCATAATAGGGTACCACTTCTTCGGCGTTGGGGCCTTTAATATAAATACCTTTCCACCAGCCAAAGAAATTCTCCCGGTCTGTGCTGAGCGAAATTACCGGTAATTGTGTTTCTTCCCCGATAAAAAATGTGTGGGTGATTATTTTTGAGGCAATGCTGTCATCCAAAAACGCCCGGGCGCGGATTACCGTTGTTTTATCGATGGCAATCGAAGCATCCAGTGAATCGCTGGAAAGCGTCGGCGGGCTGCCATCTTTTGTGATGCGCAGCGTCGCGGACTTTTCCGGGTGCATTATTCCAAGTTGAAAAGCCTGGGTATAAAATCCACTATTTTGGAGAAAGCCCGGATCAGCAAGACTTAATCTACCTGTAGTTGCAGTATTTACCAAACCCGGTGTCGCATGATTAAAAATGATCTGGGAATTTTTTGGTGGCCAGTGCCCAAAAGACTGGTCTGTTTCCAGGGCTGGAATTGATAACGAATCCAATAACAACGCATCTGGCGCAAAAAGATAGAGAGTTTCGCCAGCCGAGGAAATTCGGAAATTAGTATGAAATTCATAAACCGGAATATTTAAAGAATCAACTGCGATTTTCAGGAGGCAATTTTTTCCTGAGGCAAAAATGAGGAGGTATTCGTGCGGTGGAATTTGTACATCCGGGAAAAGCCATTTTTGGGGAGTGCTCAGGTCGTCTGAAATTGAATAGCCGTGCAACTGGTAAGCCGAATCGCTGGCGTTATAAAGCTCCAGCCAGTCGGGGGAATCATTTTCACTGTCAAACAGGGTCGCTGAATTATTGGACATCGCTTCGTTAATTACAAGTTCCTGGGAATGGGCGAAGCTGTACAAAATAAGAAGTGAACACAATGATAATTTGACCAACGACATTCAATTACCCCATTATTAATCCGTCTCTTTTTAATATAAACGACAGATTTTAAAATTGCTAAAAAAAAGAATTTACATATCGTTATTATTCCACATTCGCTATTAATTAACGTGAGTTCGATGTAAGCTTTAACATTCTTTACCAGGCATAATTTTAATAGAGCCAAGGCGTCTCGCCGAGCGTTTCGTGTGTTGTCCTCGGCGGGACGCCTTCGGACTATATCCTACAATTAATTCGTTTTGTCCCAATTCTTCTTATATCGAACCCGCGTTATTTACAAATACCATTGCACTTCTGAATTCGCAGGATTTCTTTTCATTTCTTAGTTTGCAGGATTTCTTTTCATTTCATCTTGCATATTGACATTGCGGGGATTTGTTTTATATTATCTGAACCGGTTCAGAAATTTTGCTTGTCTATATGTTAACCTATTGTTTAATATATAATTTATTTCCTGCAATCTCTGGGTATCCAGTTAACTCAGCAAACTGTAGACATGCCACCCCTCCGGGATTTTGTTGTAGGACAAAACAGATTTTATTTTTTAATCCCAATGGGATGCCATGGTTATAATGTTAAAAATACAAGTATTTAAACCCCGGAGAGGTGAAATTGCTTTGCCGATTTTCAGAAAAGAGAAAAATTTTCCAATTTACATAAGATCCTGTTTTAACAATAAATTAAAGATGCTGAATTAACTTGATACCCAGTCCTGCTATCTAATTTTTTGGCTCTGTTTAAGAAACAAGTTGATTATTATACTGTCTCCAGTCAGGTCATATACCAAGCCATTTGAAGCGTGAAGCGCTTTTGCAATTCCCATCCTTGAAAAAGGAGGGGACAGATTTTGGAGCGTTCAGCGGAAAAATCAGGGGTGGTTTTATGCGATCAGCTACTTTTTTATCAATTTCCAGGCTCATCTCAGCAACCACCCCTCCAACCTTCGCTTAACGCTCCGGTTGATTTCCCCTCCTTTTTAAGGATGGGAATTTAGAAGCGATCGCTGGATAATTCATACCGTTCCTTTAACAGAGCGAATTTTTATTGTCACTTGTTAAAGTACATTCATCGCAGATTATCATTGAAAGATTCGAGAATGCAAAATATGAACTCAGAGAATTTGGCGCACCTGTTAAACGAATGTCGCTACGATGCCGCAAACAAAACAGCAGAAGTAGAAATTACCGATTCATTGCAAATTTGCCTTTATCCAAATTCTGTTCAAAAAATTGGTGAGGTCGTGTTTTTTATTGCCAGATCGAAGTTGGAAAAATCGCTCTGGATTTTGGCGGATGCGGTAAAAATAAAAAAATTCGCGGGATTCGAAGGACAAAAAATTCACGCGCTTCCGAAAATGATTCTGTTGCAGTGTCCCTTGTCGCACAACAATGCTGAGCAAATTCGTTCTCTTTTCGATTTCACCCGTGCCAAACTTATCGGATCGGCTGATTCATTCGGTTTCGGGGACCGCCTCGGGATAGCCAATCCTGCCCATGTGCGGGCGGCTTCAAAGAGTAAAATGAGCGCAGTGTTTGCCCAACAGTCAATTCGTGAGTTGCAGCGGACGCACCGAAAACCAGCCGAGGTTTTGGATGCAGCAACCTGGGCGGTATTTCAGGAAGGGTACATGCGTGGATTTGGTGCCGACGCAGATCATCTGAAAACCACTGATGACATCGACTTGATGGTGCGAGCTGGATTTACAATGTTCACAATCGATCCGGGCGATAATCTTTTTGACGCAGCCGATTCGCTGCCGCAAGAAGAAGTTAGCCGCAAGTTGGCAACAGAATTGCCTGATTATCCTGGTGAAAAAAAATCGGATTGTATTTCACGCTATGCCGGCCAAAAAATTCAGTTCACTGAAAACTTCGAATTGATACCTGAAACCAGCGAAGTTGAGCGCTGCCTATTAAAATACGCGAATGTTATCGCAATGACGCTCAATTTATACAATCATTTGAAACAGGCCTGGCCGGATCACCCCAGCGAAGTGGAGCTTTCTGTGGATGAAACCGATTCGGTAACCACGGCATTTGAGCATTATTTTATCGTCAATGAGCTCAAACGCCGGGGTGTAACTCTGATGAGCCTGGCGCCACGATTCGTTGGCCGCTTCGAAAAAGGGGTGGATTACATCGGCAATCTGGATGAATTTGTCGCTGAGTATAAAAAACACCAACTCATCGCGCAAAAGCTCGGACCTTATAAAATTGGATTCCACTCCGGCAGTGATAAATTCCAGGTGTATGCGGCCGCCGCCGGCTTGGGAATTGGCCGTGTCCATGTGAAAACTGCCGGCACCAGCTATCTCGAGGCATTGCGCACGGTGGCAGCGTGCGACCCAACGCTCTTCCGGGAAATTCTCGATTTTTCAAGAAATCTTTATGAGCAGGAAAAGAAAACCTACCATGTTTCGGCACAGTTAGCCAGGGTGTCCCCCGCAATGGAATACGGCGACGAACAGCTACTCCGACTTTTCGAAGATGATGACGCGCGCCAGGTCATGCACGTGACTTTCGGCCAGGTGCTGACTGCCGAAAGCACGCCCGGGAATTACTTGTTCAAAGATCGGATTTTGGATTGTTTGGTACGAAATGAGGAAACACACTACGCGTTTTTAACGCGCCATTTTGCACGGCACTTGCGTCCATTCGACCAGGTAAATGAGTGAAAAAAAGTTTGATTTTTAATCGCAAAAGAGAGAGAGATGTCTGACCTGTTAAAACCGCATGAAGATCGATTTTTTGATCCGGATCCAACGGTTCGTAGATTCGCCCGCGATTTGTATAATAAAGTAAAAAACTGGCCGATCATCAGCCCGCACGGCCACACAGAACCATCGTGGTTCAGTGAAAACAAACCATTTTCCGACCCGACAGCGCTCATTCTCATTCCTGATCATTATATTTTCCGCATGCTTTTTTCGCAAGGAATTTCGATGGAATCCTTGGGGGTGCCAACGATCGATGGCGGAGTTGTTGAGCAGGATCATCGCAAAATATGGCAGCTTTTTGCGGACCATTTTTATCTCTTTGCGGGAACGCCGACGGCCGCCTGGCTGTCCCACGAGTTCTACGAGGTCTTCGGGATTGCAGAGAAATTGACGAGCAAATCGGCGATGGCTATTTATGAACACATTGATTCTCAATTGAAAAAACCGGAATTTTTGCCGCGTGCTATTTTAGAGCGATTTAAAATTGAACTTCTATCGACCACAGATCCCGCTGAATCGGAGCTGGAGCATCACAAAACAATGCGTGATTCCGACTGGTCAGGCCGAATCATTCCTGCATTCCGGCCCGATGGTGTCACCGATATCAGCCGCCCGGATTGGCAAAACAACCTGGCGAAACTGGCCGCAACAACGGGGATGGAAATTGATTCTTTTGACCGGTTTATTCAGGCGCTCGAACAGCAAAGACATTTTTTCAAAACGATGGGAGCCACTTCCACTGACCACGGCGTTTTAACGCCGTATACCTGTGAATTATCCCGAAATGAAGCGGAAAATATCTTTCAAAAAGCGTGTGCGGGTACGGCAGATAAAACTGATGCCTTGAAATTCACCGCCCACATGCTGATGGAGATGGCGCGTATGAGTGTCGATGACGGCCTGGTGATGCAGATCCATGCCGGTTCCTTTCGCAATCACAATCAAGCTGTATTTAAGCGGTTTGGCGCCGATAAAGGCGCTGATATCCCTCAGAAAACGGAATACACAAAAAATTTACATGCACTGCTCAATAAATTTGGCAACAATATTAATTTTAACTTGATCCTTTTCACGCTCGACGAATCCACATATTCCCGCGAATTGGCGCCACTGGCCGGCCACTACCCGGCGGTGAAATTGGGGCCGCCGTGGTGGTTTCATGACAGTATCGAAGGAATGAAACGGTGCCGTGAACGAACAATTGAGACAGCGGGATTTTACAATACGGCCGGATTCAATGACGATACCAGAGCGTTGCTTTCAATCCCGGCGCGGCATGATTTGGCACGTCGTGTCGATTGCAATTTTCTCGCGGGTCTTGTCGCACGGCATCAAATCGGATTTGAAGAAGCGGAAGAGTTAATTGGCGAGTTGACGCACGGCCTGGTGAAAAAAGCATACAAACTCGAAAAATTCTAATTTTAGGTCTATTGACAATTTATTCAAATGAAGCTCAATATTAATGACATTGCCCGGCTTGCTAATGTGTCCAAAGCGACTGTTTCTGCTGTAATTAACGACAAACCCGGGGTTGCTTTAAAGACGCGGCAGAAGGTGCAGGATATCGTTGTTCGCCATAATTATAAACCCAATCACATGGCGCGGTCGCTTTCAGTGCGGTCGACAAAAAGTATCGGACTGGTCATCAAAGAAATCGACAATCCCTTTTATACAAAAATCATGCGCGGCGTTTATGATGTATGTTCCCGCCATGGGTACACGGTTTTTCTCGGCAGCTCGGAGCTGCTGTGGGAGCAGGAAGAAAAAACGATGGAAGCTTTTGTGCAGAAACAGGTCGATGGACTGATCGTGACTCCTTTAAATGATTTCGATCGAAATTCACAATCGATAGCAAACTTAATTGAGCGAAATTTTCCGCTTGTCATGGTCGGGCAAATTAAAAAATATCAGACAAGCAGTGTGCGTATTGATAATATTAAAGCAGCGAAGCAGGCGGTAACATTCCTGATTAAAAACGGGCATACGCAGATCGCTTATTTTTCCGGGCCCTCCAATTCGCTTCATAGTGAGGAGCGATTTCAAGGATATAAAGAAGCGTTAATTGAGGCTGGACTCCAGTTGCAATCGAAATGGTGCATTGCAGCCGGGCCCAAATTTGATGATGGTTTCGAAAACGGCATGCAGCTTTTTTCAGGGACTTCAGAGCGACCAACCGCGGTTTTTTGTTATAATGATCTCGTTGCAATCGGACTCATTCAGGCATTGAAAATACAAAAAATACGCGTTCCGCAGGATATCGCCGTCGTTGGATTTGACAATATCGATTTTTCGCGCTTCGCTAATATTTCTCTGACGACGGTTGAGAATCCCGCACGGGAAATGGGTGAAGCGGCCGCCCGAATGGTGCTGAAACAAATTGAAAATCCCGATTTCATTCTGCATGATGAAATTATTTTAGATGCCACATTAATCGAACGGGATTCGGCTTAAAAAATTGAAAGGATAATATGAAATATTCTGAATTTAAACGAATGTATGATTTTAAAGACCGGACGATCGCTGTTACCGGTGGCGCCGGTGTCCTCGGGGTGGAAATTTCAACGGCGCTGCTGGCTATGGGCGCCAATGTCGCTGTTCTCGATTTAAACAAGGATCAGGCCGATGCCCGGTTTTTGGCTGGCGATTTCGACGAAGGCAATGTTTTGACCGCCTCGGCAAACGTCATTGAACCCGAAAGTGTGGCTTTGGCGCTCGATGCGGTGGTTAAAAAATTTGGCAAGGTCGATGCCCTCATAAACGGTGCCGGGGGAAATCATCCCAAAGCGACAACCGGCCCGGACAAAACATTTTTTGATATTCCCCCTGAAGCCATCAAGTTTGTCATGGATTTAAACCTGCTTGGCACTGTTATCCCCAGTCAGATTTTTGCGAAGCACTTTGCAGCGATCGGGAAAGGCAACATACTTAATATTTCATCAATGAATGCATTTCGACCACTGACACGCATTCCGGCATATTCGGCGGGAAAGGCAGCAGTGAGTAATTTTACTCAGTGGCTGGCCGTTCATTTGGCACAGGAATATAACCCGGCCATCCGTGTAAACGCTATTGCACCGGGATTTTTTCTGACCAATCAGAATCGTTTTCTGTTGAAAGATGAAAAAACAGGCGAGTTGACACCGCGTGGTCAATCCATAATTGCGCACACGCCAATGGCCCGATTCGGCAACCCGGAAGACCTGCTTGGTACAACTTTATGGCTTCTTTCCCCGGCATCCGCATTTGTGACCGGTGCTGTTATCCCGATCGACGGTGGATTTTCTGCATTCAGTGGCGTTTAAATTTAAGCTGAAAGTTTTTACTTTGAATATTGAATAGAGGCTTTCAAACGAAAGGAAATAAATGAGTTCCAAATTTAATTTCGGCCTTATTGGCCTTGGTGTCATGGGACAAAATCTGGCGTTAAATATCGAGCGCAACGGCTTTCGTGTCATCGGGTTTGACCTTGATTCTGCGAAAAGAGCCCTTTCAGAGAAAAAAACTGCAGATAAAAACATGGCCGTTGCATCGACGCTGCAGGAATTTCTCGGCAAGCTGGAGTCGCCAAAACGAATTATGTTGATGGTGCCGGCCGGCGCGGCTGTCGATTCTGTGATAGCGGAATTAAAGCCGCATCTCGGTAAAGGGGATGTGTTGATAGATGGCGGAAATACCCATTTCCCGGATACGGAGCGCCGCTGGAAAGAATTAAAAGCTGCCGGGATTTTGTACGTTGGAACAGGAGTCAGCGGGGGAGAAGAGGGCGCACTTTGGGGGCCTTCGATCATGCCGGGTGGCGATCCTGCAGCCTGGCCACTTGTCCAACCAATATTTCAGGCAATCGCAGCAAAAACCGATACCGGTGAACCCTGCTGTCAGTGGGTCGGTGATGGCGGCGCCGGGCATTTCGTAAAAATGGTGCACAACGGCATTGAATACGGTGACATGCAGATGATTTGTGAAGCCTATCTCATTATGGAACGTGCTCTCGGCATGAAACCTGAAGAAATAGGAGAAGTTTTCGCAAAGTGGAATAATGGTGAACTAAACAGCTATTTAATTGAAATCACAGCACACATCATGAAAAAACGGGATGAAAAAACCGGCAAACCGATAGTCGATGTAATTCTGGATACAGCAGGCCAAAAAGGCACCGGCAAATGGACAAGCCAAACCGCACTCGATTTGGGCGTGCCGGCGCAAACTATTGCGGAGGCTGTGTTTGCCAGAACCATGAGTGCACTGAAAGAAGAAAGAGTCCAGGCGGCACAGATTTTATCAGGTCCGGTTAAAAAATTCGACGGTGACAAAGGGCTGTTTGTCGAAAAGCTTCGGCACGCCCTTTTCGCCAGTAAAATTTGTTCCTACGCCCAGGGCTTCCAATTGATGGCTGCTGCGGATGCGGAATATCGCTGGAATTTGAAATTTGGAAATATCGCTCTTTTATGGCGAGCCGGTTGCATTATTCGTGCGCAGTTTTTAGGTGATATAAAAGCAGCGTTCGAAAAAAATGAAAATTTATCCAATTTGCTTTTGGACGACTATTTTACGAATGTAATTCGACGCACACAAAACGCATGGCGCGATGTTGTTGCGACTGCCGTGCGACTTGGAATTCCGGTGCCCGCATTCAGTAGCGCTTTGGCCTATTACGATAGTTACCGTTCAGCTCGTTTGCCAGCTAATTTGCTGCAGGCCCAGCGCGATTATTTTGGCGCCCATACATACGAACGGGTAGATGCCGCGCGTGGACAATTTTTCCATACTGAATGGTTGTAAAAATGTGCCGCGCACTTATGTGATTTAAAATATATTAGCATGGAAAAAATATTTCTCAGGCATAACGTAAATCGGAAAAGTGCGCGGCACAGCGGGGATTTTAAAAGTGTAGCATGCAAAGTAACATTTACAAAGCAGGATAAACTATGGCCGTTTTAGGAACAGGATCAATCGAGCACAAATTAACCGAACGGGAAATATTCGAGGTTTGCAGAGAAGCCGTGACTACCCGGAGTCTCTTTGGCAAAAAGGTATTGTTTATCATCCCGGATCATTCGCGCACAGCGCCCATCGATCTGATGTTTCGCTGCCTGTACAAACTGTTGGCGGATAGTGTTGAATCGCTCGATTTTTTGGTCGCGCTGGGCACCCACCCACCAATGAGCGAAGCTGCTATTTACAACCGTGTTGGCATTGCTGACAAGGCTGAGCATCGGACAAAATATCCAAAGGCCCGGTTTTTTAATCATCACTGGAAAGATAAAAATCAGTTAAAAAATATAGGTACAATTTCAGCAGATAAAATAGCCGGAATATCCGGTGGTCTGATGCGCCAGTCGGTTGATATTACCATAAATAAAATGGTTTTTGAATATGAGACATTAATAATTGTGGGCCCAACTTTTCCCCACGAGGTGGTGGGCTTTTCCGGTGGTAACAAATATTTGTTTCCAGGAGTTGCCGGGCAGGAAATAATTGATCTGTTTCACTGGTTGGGGGCTTTGATCACCAATCCGCTGATTATCGGGACAAAATACACACCTGTGCGGGCAGTCGTTGATTTGGCGGCGGCTTTTTTACCAATGGAACGCCTGTGTTTTAGTTTGGTCGTCACGGGTTCTGATTTAGCCGGGTTGTATTTTGGTGCGCCGGAGGAAGCTTGGGAAGTAGCCTCCGATTTGTCTGATAAGCTGCATATTTTATACAAAGACAAACCATTTCGATCTGTATTATCCTGTGCACCCGAAATGTACGATGATTTGTGGACCGGTGGGAAATGCATGTATAAACTGGAGCCGGTGGTCGCCGATGGTGGCGAGCTTATTATTTATGCGCCGCACATCAAAGAAATTTCTGTCAGCCACGGTGAAATAATCGAAAAAATTGGCTACCACATTCGCGACTATTTTTTAGCAAATGAGAAGAAATTCAGTGACATTCCCGGCGGAATTATGGCGCATTCGACGCATGTAAAAGGCGTTGGCCGTTTTGAAAACGGCGTTGAGATACCTCGAATCAATGTTATTTTGGCGACGCAAATCTCCCCTGAATTGTGCGCAAAAATAAATCTCGGATATCGAAATCCGGACTTGATAAATTCCGATGATTGGCGGGATAAGGAAGAAGAAGGTTATTTATTTGTGCCGAAAGCCGGTGAAGTATTGTACCGCCTTGCGGATCGTACAAGATAGATTTAAGTTGGATTTATACTGATTTGCAAAAGTATTGTCCGATGATAGCTTCCTCAATCTGTCATTCCCGAATGATCCTATCGGGAATTCGTACTTGTACAAATTTTGGATCCCCGGTAAAAATATTCGGGGATGACAAACATGGGACATTATTTTTTCAAATCGCTATAGAAGAAAATTACTCGATACGATCGAATAAAGTCAGCATCTAAAGCTGACTTCAGATTACTTATAAGAAAGGAAGCTCCATGGCTCCTGAGCTGAAAAAAGAGTGCAAATATGCACTGCTCGTACCTACAAGCATGGGAATTCGTTTGACGCCGCCGGATGGCCAGCCCGTGCATGCAAGCGACACGTTTATCATGCGCGCTACAAGCGCAGAATCCAATGTTGCCAGTGTTTCATCCTATTTGGGTTTACCGGTGAAAGTGCTGACAACATTTGTCAAGGGCAGCCCGGTTGCCCAATTTATCAAAAGCAATCTCGCCAGCAGGCACATTGATTTCGAAGGACCGGAAGTGGAAAAAGGGGGCCCGTGGGGATATCGTCATCAAATTAATATCGCTGACAGCGGCGCTGGATCACGTGGGCCGCGGGTGGATAATGACCGGGCCGGTGAAGTTGGGCGTACTCTGAACGTGGCCGATTTCGACCTGAAACGCATATTAGGTGAAGAGGGTGTGCAGATAATTCATTTGTCAGGTTTGATCGCAGCACTTTCTCCGGAAACGGGAAAATTCTGCCTGGAATTAGCGAGAATGGGCAAGAAATATGGCAGCCGCATTTCTTTCGATCTGAATTATCGCGCGACTTTTTGGAAAAATCGTGAAATAGAATTGAGTAAAATATTTGACGAGATCGCCGGACTCGCAGATATTCTTGTCGGTAATGAGGAAGATTTTCAGTTGTGTCTTGGCATTAAAGGGCCGGAGGCAGGTGGAAGCGAATTGGCTGAGAAAATCGAAAATTTTAAAGGCATGATAGACCGGGTTAAAATTTCCTACCCCAAGGCTTCAATTTTTGCGACAACGTTACGACAGGTTATCAGTTCCAATACGCATCTGTGGGGTGCAATTGTGGCAGAAAATGAAAATTGGCATGTTGTTGAACCGCGTGAAATCACTGTTCTCGACCGTATCGGCGGTGGCGATGCATTTGTGGGAGGCTTGCTCTACGCCATTCTCAAAGGCTGGGCTGCTGAAAAATGGCTGCAGTTCGGCTGGGCCAGCGGTGCACTTGCCACAACTTTGCTCACCGATTACTGTCAGCCGGCGGATGAAGAACAGATTTGGAGTATCTGGCAGGGAAATGCACGGGTGAAGCGGTAGACCAATGTCAAAAATTCAATACCCGATATTCAATGTTCAAGTTGAGCTTTGGGGAAATTACAGGGTGGTTGGCGCACTGAAATTCATCTCAAAATCAGGTTTTGGCGGGTGTATAAATTTTATGCTCATTCCGCCATTTCCAGCAATTTATGGACGGTCTTCCAATTTCGCGTAGTGGCGGCAACTTTCAACTGATTCTCGAAGAAGTTGTTGTTCATTTTTGCGCGGCCATAGCCGTTTGGGGAATAAAAATAAATCGTTTTACCAGCTAAAATATATTGTTCCGGATTGTAGTCAAGTTTTTTTAATTTGGCCACTCGCTCCGGAATTGGGGTTTCGGAAAGAAATGTAAAGTAAATCCGTTTCGTTTCCTGTCCTGTTGCCGGGGAGAACGGACAGTTGGCAACTGCAATCTCCAGCTCAGTTGTTGTCAGCACCAAAACCGGGACGTCAAAGTTGTATTTTTCAGCTATTTTATTTTTTATAGCTTCAGCGAGGGTAGCTTGATTCGTCGAATTATATTTAAAAATGATATTGCCGCTTTGAATATATGTTTGAATATCGGTAAAGTGCAAATCACGTAAATGCGACCTTAAATCCTCCATTTTTATTTTCTTCTGGCCACTGACGTTGATACCACGTAATAAAACAATATATTTTTGCTTCATCAAACAGCCTCATATTTATTTCAAGTAGGGTCACAATGTTAAAAAAAACCACTGCCACGAATTAGAATTTTTATTTAAATTGCGTTATTGTTTTTTCCCGGGTACACACAAATCATATAAACAGTGCATGTGGCTTTTTTAGTTCATGAAAATATTAATGGGGAGTGAAAGTATTGGAAGAGAGGTTATTTGTAAGAGAGCGAGAGACGAGATTCGAACTCGCGACCCCCACCTTGGCAAGGTGGTGTTCTACCACTGAACTACTCTCGCTTGTGGTATTGAAAGTTTTGAAAAAAATGTACCGAGGACCGGACTCGAACCGGTACGGGCAAAGCTGCCCGAGGGATTTTAAGTCCCTTGCGTCTACCAATTTCGCCACCCCGGCGCATTAGTGAGGCGGCGATCGGAGTTGAACCGATGAATGGAGGTTTTGCAAACCTCTGCCTTGACCACTTGGCTACGCCGCCGATGAAAAAAGAGCGAGAGACGAGATTCGAACTCGCGACCCCCACCTTGGCAAGGTGATGTTCTACCACTGAACTACTCTCGCTGTTTTTAAGAGTTGTAAAGATAAACTTTTTTGCGACTCAACGCAAGTTGTTTTTGTAAATGAACTTGTCAAAATGTAAAATGCAGATACTATACAATCTATGTCATGAATTTGAAGATTTCATCGACGCGATCTGATATTTTATGATTGGCGCAGACCATCTCTTTTCCTTTGTTGGCAATCGTTGCCGCTGCTGCAAAATTCCTGAGATAAAAACGAATTTTATCCACTAATTCTTCGATATTCCGATACGTTTCCAGCTCTTCCCCGGGGGTAAATATTTCACCCAGCGCTTCATTGTATTCGGTGATGAGAAATCCGCCGCAGGCGAGGATATCAAAAACTCGCATTGTAACGATATCCATTTGATAAAGACGGCTGATGTCAAGATTGATTTTAGAGCCGCTATAAATTTGATTGATTTCGTTCGAATGGCCGGCCATTCCCATGTATTGAATCCCATAGTCCGATAAAACCTGCCACCCACTATCACCCCATATTTTCGTGTTAAATTCTCTTAGTTCCACCATGTAATTCAACCGTTTTTCTGCGGCGGCCGCTTCATCGATCAGCCTGATTGGATTAATCGAAAACGACCTTGTAACGCAGTTTTCATAAAAGGCTGGTGCTATTTTTTTAAGGGCGGATTCAACAGAATACCGGGAGTAATCCTGTCGCTGATAATCGAGACAGGATTGCAAAACTTTTTCGGCGGCATCTGACGTATTTGAACTTGTAAATTGATTGTACTCAGCGATAAATTGCTGTTTATAGATTTGCGCTTCTGCCAGCATGCTTGATCCGACGAATGCTACTTCAGGTTTATATTTATGCGCAATACACTGTTGAACTTTTCGTTTTTGAGTGTTACTGGCTAATGGCAAATATTTTACTTTTGCGAAACCGGACTGCTCGTGTTTCGGGATGTTTTTTTTGCGATAAGTAAAAAGTGCATTGCCTCCCGGAATCGCCATGTCGATTTCTATTTGATCCTTCGCAGGATCAATTTCCCATATAATGAGAGGCAGCGATAGGGATTGGCATAGCTCAGCAAGTCCGTGAGAATAATTGATACTGAAAATAAATTCGGGTTTGAAAGTTTGAATGGCATAGCGAATTTCCTCAATTGCCAAACCATTGACATCAATTTGGTAAATTGAATAATTTCTCGCTGAAAGATCGAGACAAATATCTTCGATAAATAATTCTCCGGTACAAACCATGGCCTTTTTTATAGTTTTCTGCGACTGTAATATCTCTTTTTCAAATGAATATATTTTCTCAGAGATGGGATTGAAAATCAATTGGGTGTGGGGCTCGTTTGCTAATTTTAATATATCAATGCCAAGATAAAATTCGATTTTTCTGCCATTTATTTCGCTGGAAAAATCCGTGCGCATGAGGAACAGGCGCAAAAGCCAGGGGTCCCTTTCCCAGAGTTGAACCGGATTGGGGCAATCATGTGCCAGAAGTTTCTTTAAATGGGCACCGTCGTTAATTCCAAAAAATAAAATATTGTCGGAGTTTTTGTGTGCAAAACGGTCAATATCATTGTTGGAAAGCTGTAACGACAAAGGAAAATCTATATTGTGCAGCCGATAAAACAGGTGCCCCTGTTCATTGAATGTTATGTGCTCCGATTTAGTCGGAAGACATAATCTGTTTACCAATACGGGTGAAATGTTGAATAGTGCATCCAGATTTTTTTGCAAAATTGTTTCGCAATATCCGGCTGGTAATTGGGTTGTCAATGGATCGGGATTATATTTTTTCATATTCATTATAAAAATGCTATCGGCCAAATCACCGGATTATAGCGAAAAGATTAGATAATGCAAATGATATATAAATATTGAAAAAAATATCATGCAAAATGCTATTAATTGTTGTATAGTTTAAGCAGGGAATGGGAATGCTTAAAACATTTGACGTAAGTAAATGTAATTGGAGCTGAAAATGGAAGAGATTCACTACAATGAATTCATAATAACATGTGAGGCTTGCGGCGGTGTGGAGAAATTTACGGTACATGATAGTGATGATACCGACGGGATATTTCAGCAGTTTCAATGTGCAAATGGTTGTGGAAGGAATATGCTGAGCTTTATCAAGCTTGGCTTGTTACAGGTTGAACCTGCGACTGAAACCGAGGCTGTATCTTAAAAAAGGTCTTTAATTGAGGCGTTTTTTTGGGTTTGGTTCGGGAAGGAAATTTCTCTGAAGAATCCGTGCAAAAAGTAAACAAGGATATAGATTAATCTGTATCCTTGTTTTAGTTTGCGGGCTACTTTTTTCCATTTAAAATGATATATTTACGGGTTGTGTAGAATTCAATCTAATCTGTCACAAGTCGACCTTTTCTCGTCATTCCGTCATGCTTTCAGACGGAATCCATCGTTTTACAGTCTAAATCCCATCTGGATTCCCGCTAAAATCGTGTGGAGCCGCAGGCCGGCGCCAGCAAAATGACGAAAATGATGAATAAATAGGAAAATTTTTCTAATCTGCACAACGGGTTATATTTATTACCACGTATCACACTTTTTTATTACCAAAGATCCAAAAAAGGAATATAAAAATGCCACCCCGTCCTTACATTTTAAAAGAAACAAACTGGAAGTCTGCTCAAAAAACCGAATTTGAAGTGGCTGTTTTGCCCTGGGGAGCCACGGAAGCACATAATTACCACCTTCCATATGGGACAGATATTTATGAAACTGAAGCTGTGGCCGATGAAAGTGCGAAAAAGGCCTGGGAAAATGGAGCCCGGATAATCGTCTTGCCCGCTATTCCATTCGGAATCAATACACAACAAATGGATATTCCATTGACTATAAATATGAATCCGGCAACACAGGCAGCGGTTTTAATTGATGTAATCGATAGCCTGGAGTCCCATGATATAAAAAAACTTGTTATTCTCAATGGTCATGGTGGCAATGATTTTAAAAATATGATACGCACTGCGCAACGCAAAACAAGTATCTTTTTGTGCCAGGTAAATTGGTTTGCGATCACAGAAATGGAAGGCCTGTTTTCAGAGAGTGGAGATCATGCCAATGAAATGGAAACCAGTTTGATGCAACATATTTCGCCGCAGTTGGTTTTGCCACTATCCGATGCCGGTGACGGGGCCGCGAAGCGATTCAAAATAAAAGGATTGCGCGAAAAATGGGCATGGGCGCCCAGGCAATGGACGCAGGTAACTTTTGACACCGGAGTTGGCAATCCTCGCAAGGCGACGAAAGAAAAAGGGGAAGCCTATTTTGATCAAATTACAACTGAAATTGCTGATTTTTTTCTTGAACTCAATAACGCAAGTCCCGATTCGATGTATGAATAATTGAATATAAAACTACCACATCCTGCAGTAGAAAGATGAATTTAAAAAAGCACGCACGCTTAATTGTCAATGCGGCAATAAATTCGGTTCACCCTGAAAACCTGATCCGGGATTGCATTCAATTCGATGGTCAGATCCTCAAAATCAATAGCCGAAAATTTAATCTTGATGAATTTCGTTCCGTTTCGATTATCGGGGCAGGAAAAGCTAGCGCAGCTATGGCATTCAGCCTGCAGCAGCGCATCGGAGATAAACTTTCTACAGGGTTTATCATCACGAATTACGGCAATAAAATTGACTGTGGAAAAATTGAAGTTGTTGAGGCTGGGCATCCGATTAGTGACGCCAACAGCCTTGCTGCAACAGAAAAGTTGCTAAACTTGGTGCAGCGATTGTCCGAGTCCGACCTCGTCATCTGTCTGATTTCAGGAGGTGCTTCAGCTTTAATGGAAAGTCCATTGGCTGGATTCACGCTCACAGATATTCAAAATCTTAATTCATGTTTACTTGCATGCGGTGCTAATATTGAGGAAATAAACATTCTGCGAAAGCGGTTTTCCAAAGTGAAAGGTGGGAAATTAGCAGCGCATATTTATCCCGCACAAATGATTAATTTAGTTGTTTCTGATGTAATTAATGATCCGTTACCTATAATTGGCTCGGGTCCTCTTTCGCCAGATTATTCAACTTTTAAAGATGCCTGGAACGTTGTCGAAAAATACGATTTGCAAGATGAAATACCTGTGTCGATGAGCCGGTATTTGCAGCAGGGATTGACTAAAATGGACACAGAAATGCGCAGTACTGACAACCGGATTTTTAGTCGCGTATTTTCATTTATATTGGGAAATAATGAGCGTGCAAGGAGAGCCGCAATTAAACATGCCCGCGTATTGTGTTATAAAACGATCGAAATTGCCGATCCTGTGCAGGGTGAAGCTCGTGAAGCCGCTAAAAAAATGGTTCAGTTTATCCGCAACCAGAATTTCAAGCAACCGACTGCTATAATTTGGGGGGGAGAAACCACAGTACGATTACGAAAAAAGGGCAAAGGCGGGCGAAATCAGGAGTTTGTTCTCGCCGCATTAGCTGAAATGGAAGATAGGTCCGATTCGCCGTTTGTTCTCCTTAGCTGCGGCACCGATGGCCGCGATGGCCCGACAGACGCTGCGGGTGCAATGATAAACGAAATTTCGTATCTTAATGCTATAAATTTGCAACTCGATCCCAAACATTTTCTTGATGAGCACGACAGCTATACTTTTTTTTCACTCACGGACGGATTAGTCAAAACTGGGTCCACGGGCACAAATGTAATGGATATTGGTTTGTATTTGGGCAAATAATAACGGAATGGATTTTAGCGTTGATTTGAAGAAAAAAGATCCGCTATAAATATAAAAAAAGGACAAAGTTAATCTTTGTCCTTTTTTTATTCTTAGAATAAATTATAAATGAGTGGAGCTGATCAGGATCGAACTGACGACCTCATGACTGCCAGTCATGCGCTCTCCCAACTGAGCTACAGCCCCAAATATCGAAGCGAAAAATCGGGATAAAATCTATTAAAGTCAAGACAATTATTGAAAACATTGAAGTGAGAAATGTGTAAAAAGCAGGCCGAACAGATCGGTAAAAATCTAATTTTTTGCCGGGCTTCACTGATAAAAATATATTAAGCTAAGTAATTTTAAATGAAGATATTTACAAGTGTTTAGTTCCATGTTAGTTTTGTAAAATTTAGTTTTATTTTATTGTCATAAAATTTTCATCTCCAGGGGCAAAGCCGATTCTTTCAATGTGTAATTCGAAGGATTAATTTACCGAGAGAATCAGCGTCATGATTAATTCCTTAATTCAGAGTTTGTTTCAAAAAAAAGCAGTCTTTATCTGTTGTGTATTGTTCACCCTCTTAATTATTTTGCCAACTAAAGGGATTGCTCAAAAGAATGCCCGCAAGAATGTTCGGCAACCTGCCAGGTGGAATGCTGCCGTCGTAAAGTCTGAAAGTTCTGATCCGGAGCCGGTGGTAGATCTCGGGCAGATTTATGCACAAAAATCACGAATTAAAAGCAAAACTGGTTTAGAAAAAGAAAAAAATGTCGAAAAGAATTTAACGACTCTCCGGAAAGAAAAGAAGCAACTCGAAAAAATGCTCAAAAAACTCGACCGCCAAAAACGGCGATTGCGGTACAAAGCCCGGTTGAAGAAAAAACGAAGATGTGCTTAAAACTATTGTTCGATCTTGATATTGCAAACTGCAAATGCTGGTTAAAAAAGGATGTTTAACCATGATCTGGTGCGAAGGAAGCGCAGCGCAGCGCATAGAATGTAAGTAGTATTAAGGTTATCAATCCCCTGGGCCCGAACTCGACGAGTTCGGGCTTTTTTTTATTCCACTTGCCTATTTTTCTTGCATTTGTACATCGTGTGTTTTACAATAATTTCTATGAATTCTGGTTTGTTTTTTTCATCAATTCACAATGAAATAATGCTGCTCATTTTTCTGTTAGGTTTTTTGAAATTGCTAATTCTACCCGAATATTATCATCCTTTTCTAATAAATAGGGAGTTTATATAATGTCAAATACAGTGCATGATGTGTTAATTATTGGTTCTGGACCTGCTGGCTACACGGCGGGGATTTATGCCGCCCGTGCTGACTTAAAACCAATCATTTTTGCCGGACCGCAGCCTGGTGGACAGCTCACGATCACGACGGAAGTGGAAAATTTCCCTGGATTTCCAGAGGGCATCCAGGGGCCGCAATTGATGGATGATATGCGGAAGCAAGTTGAACGGTTCGATGCCAAAGTCATTTTTGATGTCGTATCGAAAGTTGATTTCTCGCAAAAACCGTTTCGTGTCTGGGTTAACGATACCGAGTACCAAAGCAAATCTATAATAATTTCGACAGGTGCTTCAGCTATGTTGCTTGGCCGTGAGGACGAAACTGCATTGATGGGACACGGCGTTTCGGCCTGCGCAACGTGTGATGGTTTTTTCTACCGCGATCAGGAAATTATCGTGGTGGGTGGTGGTGATTCTGCCCTGGAAGAAGCTTCATTTCTCACCAAATTTGCCTCCAAAGTTACTATTGTCCACCGTCGGGATGAGTTTCGGGCATCAAAAATAATGCGGGAACGCGCGCTCGCAAATAAAAAAATTGAAGTTGCCTGGGATTCAGTTGTCGAAAAAATTCATGACCCGGAAAAGAAAAGCGTCACGGGAGTTACTCTAAAAAATGTTAAGACGGGTGAATTGAATGAATTGCCTGTCACAGGCGTTTTTATTGCAATCGGCCATAAACCAAACACAGATTTATTCAAAGGGCAGTTGGAAATGGACGAGGCCGGCTATATAATAAATAAAGAGCGAACGATGACAAGTGTGCCCGGTGTATTTGCTTCCGGCGATGTGGTTGATAAAATTTATCGCCAGGCAGTGACTGCAGCAGGGATGGGCTGCCAGGCAGCTCTCGATGCCGAACGCTATCTCGAAGGGTGAAATTAGAAAAATCTATCAAATAGTGACCGTCAATGATTTGGAATAATGTACGAGTGGGAGACTTTCTATATGACATTTTTATATCTCAGCTCTGATACGATGGGAACCGGAGATCCCGAGCTCGGTCAAAAGTTATTAAGAGTTTTTCTGAAAAAATTAGCCGAGTCTGAAATTCAAATAGATGTGATTGGTTGTGTTAATTCCGGGATTTTGCTGACAACAGAAGCTGGTGAAATCCTTGAAAGCTTGAAAACCATGGAGGCGAGAGGGGCGAAAATTGCCACCTGTGGAACATGTCTTGATCATTATCAGAAAAGATATCAATTGCTCATCGGCGAGATCGGCACCATGGACCAAACGATTGAGATTATGATGAATGCGGATAAAATCATCCGGCCTTAATTAGTTTTAGCATTTCAATTACAAATATTGGGTCGTTAAATGAAAAAGAGGAATGACTATGAGCCGATTTATAATAATCGCTTCATTCTTTATTTTTGTTTCGATTGCTTGCCAAAAGGAAACGAGTCTGGAGCCTTATGATTATGAGCAGGATACTCCCACCTGGTTGAAAACAAAAATTGACTCGATGTCAACTGACCACGAATATTTTGGCTTGAAAGTATACCGTTATGTATGGAAAGGAACTTTTGTTTATCACTTTATGATTCCAATAAGCTCATGTGCATATTGTGAAGTATATGGTCATAGTGGATCAAAAATTGAATTTGATGACGATGCAATGTTTCAAGATTTTTTAAATGATAAAAAATATGAAGTGCTAGTCCGGGAGTGGAGAAAATAAATTAGCCGTCTAACAAGCGAATCACCATGACTGCACAAATATTTTTCTCTCGTTAAGGTGGCCAACACTTTCATTGATTAAACATTTAGTAATATATGAATTTACCGTAAATTTAAGTTCAAAAAATGATCAGATTTTTGTAAAATTTAAAATTTATCTTCTGCAAACCACCCTGTTTCGGAGGTAACTTATTAAGTAATTTTTTTTATAAAAGTGAAAGAGATTTTATCAACTTTTAGCGCTATTATTAAATTGGAGAGGGAGAGATGCGTTCGTGGAGTTTGTTGAAAAACACCTTACAAAAATAAAAGAAATATTGAATTCAACTTCCGGATTGTTTGTCAAATTAGACGAAATTTCTGAGTATCTCGTGGAGACAAATGATCTGGCGTGTTTATCTATTTTTCGCCGAACAGGGGATGAGTTGGATGACACTGTAATCACGACCAACCGTAAAGCCCAGGCAGAATCATATGAACAGAAAAAGATTCACATTCTTTCGGCAAACGTAAAAAAACAGGTCACGATTATCCCAAGCAAATTTATAAAAACCAGAAGCGTGAGTTCGGCATACAAAGCCCGGCCGGAATTCCTCATTCCGATCAAATTCGAGGAGAATGTTGTTGGTTTTTTGCATGCAGAAAAAAACTCGGGTGCGTTCTTCGCTCCGACAGAAGTCAGGCTGTTGAAAGAATGTGCCAAAGAATTATCCAATTATTTTCACCCCACTGTTTTTAGCATACCGCAGACAGGATAGTTTGCCAACACCGAATGGTCGAATAACCTGACGATTGCAGTTAACTAAGTTATTTTTTAAAAAATAAGATGTTAAGGCGTTTTTATAATCGTTTAATTCCCTGCTTTCCTCGCAACCTCCCTCTTGACAGAAATCATTATATTAACTATATTGCGACCCCAGTGGCTTTATGGCCACTTTCTTTTTATATTTACATAAATTTGACTTTTTAAAATAAAGAAAATATACAGTTGGAAAATGGTTTAAAAGCTGCATTTTATACGTTCGGGTGCCGTCTTAATCAGGCTGAAACGGCACTGATAAGCCAGTCCTTTCGTAATGAAAAATATGAGATAGCAGATATTAACGAGCATGTTGATGTTTGCATAATAAATTCTTGTACTGTCACAGAACAAGCCGATGCCCGTTGCCGCCAATTAGTTCGGCAAGTTTTACGGAGAAATGCAGATACTTTTATCGCGGTTGTCGGCTGTTACTCACAAACAGCCGCAGAGTCTCTCAAAAGAATTGACGGCATCGATCTAATTGTTGGATCGCAGGATAAAATGGATGTCGTGCGATATATCGATGTTCCTGCAAAACGCTCCGAGCCCATTGTTGTGCTCAACAAAATGTCCCGCCAACCTTTTACAATCGAAAATACCGGTACAAATCTCCCAACAACCCGCGCCAATTTGAAAATTCAGGACGGCTGCAATTTTATGTGCAGTTTCTGTGTTGTCCCTTTTGCCCGTGGCCGGGCACGCAGCCGTGCGTTTTGGGATATTCAGCGCGAAGCCATCCGTTTGACGGATGCCGGGTACAAAGAGATCGTCGTGACCGGTGTCAATATCGGCACATATAATTTTGAAGATAAATATTTTATCGATGTTATTAAAATGCTGCTTGCTATTCCGGCATTAAAACGACTTCGCATCAGCAGCATTGAGCCTGCGACATTGACCGAAGAAATTTTTGATTTGATGCGTGAAAATGAAAAACTTTGCCCACATCTTCACCTGCCTTTGCAAAGTGGCTCCGATAAAATATTGCTCGATATGAAAAGGCATTACAACAGCGGTGAATTCCTTCAATTTGTGAATCAGGGTGTCGCTAAAGTGCCTGATATTTTAATTGCCACAGATATGATTGTTGGTTTTCCCACCGAATCCGAACTTGATTTCGAAAAATCAGGCTCAATCATGCAAGATTCACCCCTGGTTTATGCGCATATTTTTAATTATTCGGATCGCAAGGGAACGGCTACTGAACATATCAAAGGGCGCGTTGATCCAAAAATCAAGAAAAAACGCAGCAAGATTCTTCATCAAATTTCAGATACCAAAAAGGAAGCCTTTTACCGCAGATTTATCGGCAGAAAATTGCGTGTTTTGACTGAAGAAAAAGATCAAAATGACTGCTGGAGTGGATTCTCGGATAATTACATCAAAGTCAGCATTGGGAATGGAAGCACGCTCCAGCGCAATCAATTGGTCGATGTGAAAATCTCCGACGTTCGAAATGGATTTGCAATTGGATTTGTTGAAAGTGATAGTGCACACTTCGAAATTGAACAACTGGAAGAAATTAATACTTAAATTGATTTATATTTTTTAGAATAGATTATGAAAAACATTTTTTTGGAAACCTATGGCTGCCAAATGAACGAATATGATTCGGAATTAATTCGTTCGATTTTGGCTGAGAATAATTTTAAATTTGTCTCTTCACAGGAGGCGGCACAGGTGGTTTTAATAAATACCTGTGCTGTCCGTGAAAACGCCCATCAAAAAATATTTCATCGGCTGGACGAGTTAAAAGGCATGAAAAGAAGGGGTGAAATCAAAGTTGTCGGTGTGCTTGGCTGCATGGCGCAAAGCTTGCGAAAGGATCTGGCCGAACATTCACCAACGGTTGATATCGTTGCCGGGCCTGACAGCTATAAAAAACTGCCAAACCTGCTGAATGCCGTTTCAGAATCATCCGCAAAAGGTTTTGATTTTTCACTTTCCGAGTTTGAAACCTATGCCGACGTCACCCCGAAAAGGCTGGCTGGTGTCAACGCCTGGATCGCCGTGATGCGCGGCTGCGATAATTTCTGTACATTTTGCGTTGTGCCTTATACCCGTGGACGGGAGCGCAGCCGTACTGTGGAAAGTGTGCTCAACGAGGCGCACCGGATCGAAAGTGAAGGGTTCAAGCAGGTTACAATTCTTGGGCAAAATGTAAATTCATACAGTTCCGAAGGCAATGATTTTGCCGATTTAATGAAGCAACTTGCTGAAAAAACGCATATTCCACGTATTCGTTTTACCTCGCCGCACCCGAAAGATTTTCCCCGCCGTTTGTTGCATATTATCGCGGAGTATCCCAGTTTATGCAAGCAAATTCATCTGCCGTTACAGGCCGGAAACGATGCCGTGTTACAACGCATGAATCGTACCTATTCCAAAAAAGAGTTTTATGCGCTCGTCGATGAAATTCGTGAAATTATTCCCGGTGTTGGTTTGACGACGGATGTCATTGTCGGCTTTTCCGGCGAGACAGATGCTGAATTCGAAGACACTTTCGAGGTAATGGAACGCGTGCGGTTCGACTCCGCATTCATTTTTAAATACAGTGAGCGAAAAAATACAATAGCCTCACGAGAACTTCCCGATGACGTGCCTGAGCATTTGAAAACCGAGCGTATTGTGCGTTTAAATGAATTGCAGCGTCAGATATCCAAAGAAATAAATCAAAGTGAAGTCGGCACGACGAAAACAGTTTTAATCGAGTCGGTGAGCAAGAAAGATCCGAACCAGTGGCTCGGAAAAACCGATCAGAACAAAGGAGTGGTCTTTACAGCGGAAAATCTGAAACCGGGCGATTTTGTCGAAGTTGCGATCACAAGTGCGACAACAAATACGTTACTTGGCGAGATTGCGACACCCGTGAAAAAGCCATTAAAAGTACTTTCTCTCTCTATTTAAAAATAAATTAAGGCAATTAATGCAGTCACCCAGCGTACACGATTTTTTTGATTTCAACAGCTTGTTATCCGACGAGGAACGCCAGGTTAGAGAGAGTGTGCGGGAGTTTGTCAGCAGCGAAATCCAGCCAGTCATTCGTGATTATTACCGGAAAGGGGAGTTCCCGCGGCACCTGGCTAAACCGTTCGGCGAGCTTGGACTGTTGGGTTCCAACCTGGATGGCTACGGCTGCCCGGGATTGAACAACGTCGCTTATGGATTGATTATGACTGAGCTCGAATATTGCGACAGCGGTATCCGCAGTTTTGTCAGCGTGCAGGGCGCGCTGGTGATGTATCCAATTTATTCTTTTGGTTCGGAAGAGCAGAAAAAGAAATATCTGCCAAAATTGGCAACCGGTGAAATGATCGGTTGTTTTGGGCTCACCGAACCGGATTACGGTTCTGATCCAAGCGGCATGATCACGCGTGCTGAAAAAGTTGATGGCGGCTACAAACTCAATGGCCGTAAAATGTGGATCACCAACGCCTCTTTAGCAGATGTTGCCGTTGTCTGGGCCAAACTCGATGGCGTTGTGCGTGGTTTTCTAATCGAAAAAAAGACACAAGGTTTTACTGCGAAACCGATGCACGGCAAACTGTCTTTACGCGCATCAGATACTTCCGAAATTTTGCTGGATGATTGTGTTGTGAGCGAAGATGCTCTTTTACCCAAATCTGCAGGATTAAAATCACCACTCTCCTGTTTAACACAAGCGCGGTACGGGATCGCCTGGGGAGTGATGGGAGCAGCTCTGGCTTGTTTCAATGAGTCGCTGGAGTACGCCAAAGGGCGAATTATGTTCGACAAGCCAATCGCTGGATTTCAATTGACACAAAATAAATTTGCCGAAATGATGACTGAAATAACCAAAATGCAACTCCTGCTCGTGCAGCTTGGCCGCTTAAAAGATGCCGGTAAAATGCATCATGCCCAGGTCAGTCTTGCGAAAAGGAATAATTGCTATCAGGCGCTGCAAATTGCGCGTTCGGGTCGGGAGATTCTCGGTGCGAATGGAATTATGGATGATTATGTTTGTATGCGCCATGCGGCAAATCTTGAATCTGTTATTACTTACGAAGGTACGCATGAAATTCATACACTTGTGCTGGGGCAGTCTGCCACCGGTATCAGTGCTTTTCAATAAAGAAAATTAATAGCAAATGATGTAAAATATTTGCATCTTGTGAAAAAGAAATTGAATTTTACCGTTTTGATTCTTATTTAAGATTAATACATTGTATAAAAGGATTTTATAAAATGGTGGAAGTAGATCAGAAAAAAAAAGGATTATTTTTCGGTCAAAAGCTCGAAATTATAATTAGATTGATAAACAGACAGTCGTTGCTGCCGTTTTTTGAAACATTGAATACTTCTGAATTGGTCGAAACCCATGATTTTCTTTGGGACACGATGCTGGCTATTCACAGCCGGACGCAATCGCAGGAATTCAGACGGGATGAGGTGACCAAGAAAATGGTTTCTTCTGCAAAATACCAAAAGATGCAGGGCTGCGATCTGCGTATTGATTACTGCAAAGGTGTTGAGTGTATCTGGTCGAATCCGGAATGTGCCGGTAAAAAAATAAAGGCTAATCTGGATATAATTTCTCAACAAATAATGAAATATTTTAACCAAGAAAAAGCAAAATCCTGAAAGTTTTTTAATCGAATTTGATATGAAAGATCTTTTATAAATATGGAAAACATAAATATTTATGTGGGAATTGCCGGATTGGTTGTCGGTTTTCTCTTTGGTTTTCTTTTAATACAAATCAGGATGAAAACGGTCAAACAAACTGCTGACGATATTCTCAATGGAGCAAAGAAAGCAGCGGAGCGTGAAAAACATAAAATTATTCTTCGGGCAAAAGAAGAATGGTTTAGCGAGAGGGATCTGCAGGAAAAAGCATTAAAAGAAAAAGCTTCACAGATGGATGAAGCTGAGAATAGTCTCAATGAGCGATTAAAAGAATTTAATCGTGAAGATGAAGCCCTGAAACAGCGCGAAAATTCCGTTGTACAAAAAAATCAGGAAATCAATTCGCAACGTGACGCCCTGCGATCGAAAGAACAGGAGCTCTCGCGAACTATCAAAAAGCAGAATGAAGAATTGAGTCGCGTGACCTCTTTTTCTATCAGCGAAGCCAAGGAAAAACTGCTTGAAAATTTGAAACGCGAATATAAACAGGAAGCTGCCGAGATTTACAAAGAACTCGTCGATGAGGCAAAATCCAACGCCTACCGGGAAGCAAAGAAAATAGTCACTTATGCCATTGAAAATTCAGCGGCAGAGTATGCTTCGGAAATGGCGGTTTCGGTCGTCGCGCTGCCAAGCGAGGATGTCAAAGGTCGAATAATCGGAAAAGACGGGCGAAACATAAAGTCGTTTGAGCAGCTTTCCGGGGTGAAACTCATCGTTGATGATACGCCGGAAGCAGTTGTGCTCTCTTGTTTTGATCCGGTAAAACGGGAAATTGCTCGCATCGCGCTCGAAAAACTAATCGGCAACGGCAAAATTCATCCGCAACGTATTGAAGATTTATTGGCTCAAGCTGAAGCTGAGATTGAAAAAACAATTTGGCGAGCTGGCAACGAGGTTGTCGCTTCTGTGGGCATCGGCAAAATTCATCCTGATTTGATTCGGGTTATGGGCCGCTTGTACTATCGAACCAGCTACGGACAAAATGTTTTAATGCATAGCAAAGAAGTTGCGCTGCTTTGTGGCGCGATGGCTGCCGAGCTCGGACTCGATACAAAAATCGCCCGCCGTGCCGGTTTGATGCATGACATTGGCAAAGCCATCAGTCAAAGTCAGGAAGGAACGCATACGGAACTTGGATTCGAGTTATGTTCAAAATATAGTGAGAACCCGCTCGTTCTCAATGCGATCGTTTCGCACCACGAGGATGTGCCGGCCGATAATTTGTATTCGATTCTGGTGGCAGCAGCGGATGGCATAAGTGGCAGCCGCCCCGGAGCCCGACGCGACACACTGGAAGGTTATGTTCGGCGCATTGAAAGTTTGGAAGAGCTGGCGGATTCATTTGACGGGGTGGAAAAATCGTTTGCAATTTCAGCGGGGCGCGAAGTTCGTGTTATGGTGCAGCCGGATTCCATTACTGATGCCATGGCAGATTTACTTTCACGTGATATTGCGAAGAAAATACAACAAGAATTGAATTATCCCGGACAAGTAAAAATCACTGTTATTCGAGAAACAAAGGCTGTTGCCTACGCTTAAAAATAGAATTTGGAGGTTGTAATGGTAAAAAATAAAAGAGTTTATATCGGATTGGTCATCATCGTTTTGGCAATGGTTTTGCTGTTCATTGGCGGCTTTGATTCTGAAACGATGGTCTACAATTATACTGTCAAAGAAGTTATCGATCAAAATAAAGATGGATTGACCGATCGCGGTTACCGTGTCGGCGGCCGGGTTATTCCGGGTTCAGTCATCAAAAATGATGAGCAGATTTCCGTCGTGTTTGAAATCCGCGATATTCAGGTACAAGGGTATATTCTTAAAGTAACCTATGAAGGCATTCTTCCGGATACATTTAAAGAGGATCAGGATGTGCTGATTGAGGGCAAATACGTCGGCGATAAAACGATGCACGCTACTAAAATTATGACGAAATGTGCGTCAAAATATGAAGCTGAATATTAGAATTCAAATTGAAATATCAACGTCATGATATAAAATGAGTCAGCGCATCAGGGCACGCATTTACTTTAAAAATGTGTCATCGCTTTGGCTCATCCAAATGTTAGGTTTACGTTGCAGGATTTGCTGCAACGTTTCCATATAAGTTTAAGCGAAAGGAAGAATAATGTCGGCAGATCTGGGTCATTTGATTTTGGTTCTAGCGCTGGTATCCGCTGTCTACGCCACCTTTGCATCACTTTATGGTGGATATACAAAAAACTCCGCTATGGTGTATTCGGGACAGCGTGCAGTGATCGCAGTATTTATTTTTGTAACATTGGCTGTTGTGGGGGTTGAAATAAATCTCCTCAAAAATGATTTTAACTTTCATTATGTGGCAAGTTATTCCAGTATCGCATTGCCGCTTTTTTATAAATTAACAACTATTTGGGCAGGACAGGCGGGATCATTGCTATTCTGGGCCTGGATACTCACTATCTATTCGATGCTCGTTCTGTATTTCTATCGCAAAGATTATAATCATGAAATGCCCTATGTCATGGGAATTCTCATGTCGGTCATTATCTTTTTTGCCGCGATGGTCGTCTTTGCCGCGAATCCGTTTGAATTATTGGCCCATGCACCGGCTGATGGACGTGGTTTGAACCCACTGCTCCAGCACCCCGCAATGGCCATCCACCCGCCAATACTTTATCTGGGCTATGTTGGATTTGCCGTTCCGTTTGCCTTCGGCCTTGGGGCGCTCATGAGCCACCGGTTGGATAATCGCTGGGTAAAAACAGTGCGTCGCTGGACTGTGGTGCCATGGCTTTTTCTAATTATTGGAATTATGCTGGGTGGAAAATGGGCCTATGAAGAACTGGGCTGGGGTGGTTACTGGGCTTGGGATCCGGTTGAAAATGCGGCATTTATGCCATGGCTGACCGGTACCGCATTTCTGCATTCAATAATGATTCAGGAAAAGAAAGATATTCTCAAAGTGTGGAATATGGTGTTGATTATTCTCACATTTACCCTTTCAATATTCGGAACTTTTCTAACGCGAAGTGGCGTTGTTTCATCTGTTCACTCTTTCACGGCTTCGTCGATTGGTCCACTATTCTTTGCCTATGTTTGTCTTGTTTTGATCGTTTCTCTCGGAATTATGTTCTTTAACTTTGATCAACTAAAATCAAAAACACGCATCGAATCGCTTGTTTCCAGAGAATCTTCATTTCTGATCAACAATGTCATTTTTGTCGGCCTTTGTTTCGCCGTTTTCTGGGGAACCGTTTTTCCGGTGATATCTGAAGCTGTGCGTGGCATAAAAATCAGTGTTGGCCCGCCCTGGTTTAATACGGTCAATACGCCTATTTTTCTGGCTCTTTTACTGTTGACGGGTGTCGGCCCGCTCATCGCCTGGCGGAAATCTTCGACGCATTATTTAAAACGTATATTTTTGAAGCCAACTATAATTGGCATCGTGACAGCTGTTGTTCTCGTTGCATTCGGCATTACAAAACCCTACGCAGTGATTTCCTTTAGTTTATGTGCATTCGTTACTGCAACCATAATTGCAGAATTTCACCGCGGCGCCCGGGCTCGAATGAAATCAAATAGCGAGGGCTACTTTCTAGCCATGCTGCACTTATTGCAACGAAATAAACGTCGCTATGGTGGTTATGTTGTGCATTTTGCTGTTGTCTTGATTTTCTTTGGAATCACCGGAAGTGCGTTTGATACAGATATCAAGCTCAATCTGAAGCAAGGAGAATCACGCGAAATCGGGCGGTTCGAGATAGTTTATACAGGTTTTGAGTCTAGCCGGGACGATCACAATGAAGTGCTCGCGGCAAATGTCGTTCTGAAAGTTGATGGGAAGAATATCACAACATTGCATCCGTCGAGGCATTATTACTTTGTCTCAGAACAGCCGACGACTGAAGTTTCAGTTTATTATACATTTATGGAAGATTTCTATATTGTCTTGAATAATGTTGACCATGAGGCAAACTCTGCTTCCTTTGAAGTATGGGTAAAACCACTTGTGATTTGGGTTTGGATCGGCGGACTTATACTCACAATCGGAACTTTGATCGCATTACTACCTAATACAAAAGAAACGGAACTGCGCTCTGTCCGGAAAAAGCAGGCAGCAGAAGAAGAATTGGTTGCATCCTAAATTTATGAGTGGTTTTAATATGGAGCTTTCGCAAGATTTTATTCACAGTTTGCCGAAAACAGATTTGCATATTCACCTAGACGGATCGTTAAGGCCGGAAACTGTTGTCGATATTGCAAAGAAGAAAAATATTTCACTGCCAACTTTCGATATCGAAGAATTGCGCAGTTTCCTGACTGTTGACGGGGAAGTAGATAATCTGCCAAAGTATTTGGAAAAATTCGACATAACGTGCAGTGTAATGCAGGATTACGAATCCTTGAAACGCACAGCTTTTGAGCTGGCCGAAGACAATGCAAAACAAAATGTACGTTATGTCGAAGTGCGATATTCGCCAATTTTGCACCAAAATGAGGGTATGAAACTCGAGCCAATTGTTGATGCTGTGCTGGATGGTCTGCACGAAGCGGAACGCCATTACGATATTCGCACAGGTGTCATAATTTGCGGCATTCGCAGCATTGATCCGGATACGTCTTTACGCCTGGCCGAGCTTACTGTCAAGTACAAGCGGAAAGGTGTTGTGGCGTTTGATTTGGCCGGAGCTGAATACAATTATCCGGCTAAGGATCACGTGCGGGCGTTTTATCTTGTACGCAACAACAATATTAATGCAACCCTGCATGCAGGCGAGGCATTTGGTCCGGAAAGTATCCATCAGGCGATCCATTATTGTGGCGCCCACCGAATTGGGCACGGAACCCGGTTAATTGAAGATGAGGATTTGCTCGAATATGTACGCGATCATCGTATTCCGCTGGAGATGTGTCTGACCAGCAATGTGCAGACAAAAACGGTAGAGAGTCTTGAAGCGCATCCTTTCAAACATTATCTTGATAAAAATATGCGCGTCACGCTTTGCACGGACAACACATTGGTTAGCGGCGTTAACATTACCGATGAGTTATTGCTCGCTGTACGTACATTTGACCTCACCTATCCGCAATTGGCGAAAACGATTCTGAACGGTTTTAAAAGCGTTTTTCTCCCATTTGACGAAAAAGTGGAAATCTATCAGAAAGCAAAAGCTGACTTATTAAAGCACGTTAAGTTTTAAATTTACACCATCCTTTTGCGAGAAGTCGTTTGATTCATTTCACGTGGGGATGGCTGCGCGCCGTGTTCTGACCTCCATTTTTAACCAATTTTTTTTTGGAAAGTTAAATTTTTGTGGCTGAAAAGAAATTAATCCATGTAACTTCAACCAGCGATATTCCAAATACCGGATTTTCTTTTGAGGTTAAAAATAGAAAAATTGCATTATACATGATCAAAGATAAAGTTTATGCCCTGGATGACCGCTGTACACACATGCGAATTCAAATGACAAAAGGATTCCGCAATGGCGATATCATCGGCTGTCCTGTCCACGGTGCATTGTTTGATATAGCCACCGGAAAAGTCCTGCAAGCACCGGCCTACCGCGATATTCCCACCTTCGATGTCATCGTTAAAAACGGTGAAGTCTATTTTGATACTGATCAAATTGTGGACGCACCTGAGCTAAAATTTTGAAATTCTATATAAAATACGCGATAACTCCTGGATTTTATAAATCAAATAAGGGGAACTCTGTAAAAATTCTTCTGACGATTGTCGGTTTGAATAAGCAATCCATGCAATAAATGTTACTTGACTTTAACCTTACTTGTACATATTATTAATTATAAGTGCACAAACAGTCACAGATACGCCAATTTGTTTTCGATCAGGTTGCGTTGATCCGGTTCTACAATGCCTGATGGAATATTTTTTTGAGAATGCTTTTTCCACTTTTCATCCTGAAATTTCCATCCAACTGCATCTGAATGGCTGAATTAAACTCCGTATTGAATCAGACTACCGAACACCAAATTGAACATGTAAACCAATATTTTCTATATAAATATTGAGAAGGAGGGAGCCCGTGTTTCGAAATGTGCGCCTGTTTTTTATCATGCGAATTGTTGTTTTTCTTTCGATTGGTATCGGTTGCTATATTTTTTTTGCACTCCAACAATTTACACCGCTTGCCGATTTTCCAAATTTATGGGAAGTGATCATAACAACTTTTGGTGGTGCATGTGTTGCGCTCGGAAGTTATTATTGGTCGAGCTACCGTATGCTGCATCGAATTGATGATTATTTAATGGGGGAAGTTGATCGTGCGTGCAATTATCTGATCGACGCAGATGATCCGAAAAAATTGAAACCACATGGAAATATTTTTATACCCAAATTGCTGGTTGAACAAGTCTGTCACTTTGGAAACAAGATTCTTAAAACTTTTTGTCAAAAACAAACATTCTCAAATGCAAAAGGAGGAATATTCTGTGTAAAGGATCCGATCTTACCGCCGCATCCACGTTCAATTTATCCAGAAAAACTGGCAAATAAAATTGAATCAGACTTATTTAAATTCATCGATTTATTTCTTGAATTATACCCCAATAAAATTGCTATTTTCAGAACTGATAAACAAAATCGGATCAGCAGGGTAATTGATTTTTATGGAAAAAATATAAATTTGGAATTCCAGGCATTAGGTGACCTCTTGCGGCAAGGCATTAAGTTGCCTTATAAAAATGCTATAATAACACCTATTTTTTTAAAAAAATCGAATATCGGTTATTTAATGTTGTTCTACAAATCGCAACATTTCATTGCAAAAATTCTGAATCCGCGTGAAATGATCGATAATTTTATGCTTAAAAAAATTGAGGACTGGAAACTTGATGATGCAATTCAATCAATCATTCAAAAGGAGCGTCTTCTGCTATCGTTTTATTTGGAAAAGACTATTGATGATGTGACAACACCACTAATACGTACAAGCTACAGCGGCGAAAACAAAATCAATTTTCCAGAAGTCTGCAAAGATATACTTGAAGCAATTTGTAAAATTTTAAAAATGGATAAAGGCGGTTTTTTGTACCATTCGGCAAACGATGAACTTGTCTGCTATACAGATAGTTTGAATGATGAAGAAATCCATCGACAAATCGTACCTTATACAAAAAGTCTACTTGCCACAAATAACAAGAAAGTATCAAATTTTAAAATTCGTTCCATGGGGACACAGCTTCCCGATGTCGATTTTGAAAATGTGTTCTATGTGAAAATAGAATACGATTCCGATGAGCTGGGGTTGCTGGGGCTTTTCGCGACTCGGGAAATGGAAGAGTTCGATAGATTTGTTCTGGATATAATCGAAGATATAAAGCTGGATGATTTATTTTTACACTATAAAAATGATGCAAAATGAATTGTATAAATACCCTGATGACGGAAAATAAAAATCATCAGGGCATATTAAAATCAACTATTTTGCTGCTTTTACCGCTTCTGTCAGCTTCGGAACGATCTCAAATAAATCACCCACCACAGCAACATCAGCGATATCGAAAATCGGGGCGTGCGGATCTTTGTTGATCGCCACGATATACTTCGAACCTTTCATTCCAACGACGTGCTGAATGGCGCCGGAAATACCAAGACTGAGATAAAGTTTTGGTGACACAGTCTGGCCGGATGAGCCAACCTGCCGGTCGACGCCAACCCAACCGTCATCACAAACCGGCCGTGAAGCGCCGATATCTGCGCCTAGGGCGGAGGCCAATTCTTCAGCCATTTCAAGATTATCTTCTTCTTTTAATCCGCGACCAATCGCTAAAATGATATCGGATGCAGCGAGGTCAACATCTTTTTTCGTGCCTTCAAAACTTTCCAAAACCGTAGTTCGGATGTCGGCTGTATCAATTTCAACTGCAAAGTCTTCAACAGCTCCACTGCCGGATTCCAGCGCGTCAGCATTATAGGCAGCGGCTTGCAGAGAAATGAAGCAGGGCCCATCGCTCTCAAAGGTATAATCGGCGTTAAATTTTCCGGCAAAAACCTGGCGTGTTAAAACAAGTGCGCCGCCATCCGATTTCATGGCAATGCAGTCTGACATCATCGCGCCACCGCAGCGCAGAGCAAGTTTTGCCGCATAATCGCGCGCCTGATAGCTGTGGCCAACGACGACATACGTCGGATCGATTTTTTCGATAAGTTGTGCTAAAGCGATCGTGTAGCCATCCGGTGTGTAATCAGCTAATTGTGGGCTCGCTACAGCATATATTTTATCGACTTTTTTGCTGCTAAGTATTTTCGTCATTGCGCTGCAATCTTCGGCAAGAACGGCTGCAAAAACAGGCTGTCCGGTTTCTGCAGCCAGTTTCTGGGCGCCGGTGAGCGCTTCAAGTGAAATCCGGTTTATTTTTGAATTTCCATGTTCAATTATTACTAAAATTCCCTGGGACATTTTTTATCTCCTTGGATCTATTGTTAGTCATTAGGAGTTAGGTGTTAGATTTCTTTTTTTGAGAGAGAATGAAGCCATTTATCATTTTTTGTTCTTCACGCAGTTCGAGAACTGTTTGTTTAACTTATTCTGTTTCTGTTAATTGTAGCTTTGCTATGATAAGTAATTGGGTTTCCAGTTCAAAGGCAGATCCTAATGCAATTTCAAGAAATCTAACGAAATCTTTTCTACTATTTCTGCTGCAACCTTCAGCAATATTGGATGGAATAGAAACAGCCGATCTAGTAATTTGACTTCGTAGAGCATATCTTTCATCTTTTGGAAGGTGAGAAGCAAGATTGTAAACAGTAGTTACAAGCTTCATCCCACGTTGCCAAATTTTTAGATTTCTGAAATTAGTCATCAATTCATTCTTTTCACTAGCACCTAACTACAAACACCTAATTACTTTTAATCAAAGTACTTTCGCTTCATTTTTCAATTTATCTATTAGCTGTGAAACAATTGAATCAGCATCACCGTCGAGAACAACTGTCTCTTTGGATTTCACAGGAGTGTATATTTTTTGCAATTTGAAGGCGCCGGTATCGAGGTCTACGCCCAAATCATCGGCATCAACTTCGGCAACCGGCTTTTTCTTTGCCATCATTATGCCTTTGATTGTTGCGTATGGAATATCCGTCAAACCGGATTGGATGGAGAGAAGGGCGGGCAGTGGCAGCTCGGCATTTTGAAACCAGCCACCTTCAAGCTCGCGTTTTACCTTGATCTTGCCTTCAAGAATTTCGGTTTCAACCACGAGTGTTGCGTGTGGCATGCCTAAAATTTCAGCGATCAGCACACCGGTTTGGCCATAACCAAAATCATCACTTTGCAAACCCGATAAAATCAAATCAAAGTTTTCGTCTTTAATTGCTTCCGCGATAACTTTTGCACGGGTGAGTGGATCGGTGCTGCTCATTTCTTCGTCGTCGATGTGGATCGCTTTGTGCGCGCCTTTTGCCAAAGCTTGTTTGATGGAATCTTTGACACGATCCGGGCCCATTGTGACAACGGTGACTTCGCCATCATTGGCTTTGGCGATATTTAAAGCCTCGGCCAGGCCGTAGTGATCGCTGTCGTTAATTTCAAATTGGACATCATCTTCGTCGATCCAGGTGTTGTCACCGCTGAGCTCCAAAGTGGCATCTTTCACCGGAACTTGTTTGAGTAAAATTGCTATTTTCACGTAGTGGTCCTCCACAACACAATTTAATTATTATTGGAATTTAGTTGTCTTCTGAGTGAATTAAACCATTGATAAATTTAAAGTTTTTAAGAATAGGATTCAAGTTTTTATCCTTTTTAACTTATTAATTCGCTAATCATATTCATTTAAATTATATCATTTCAAAAATCGATTAGCCAAAACCACCTCCACGACTAAAAGTATAAGCTAGGAAAAATAAAAGACCAATTAAATCTGGAACAATCCCCAGTATAAAATAACCAAAAATATTGCGTTTCTGGTTTACTTTTTCAATCGTATCAATCTCATTCAACGAAACGACGGATTGTGTTCCAGCGACATCTAAAGCCAAATAAGAATATAACGGCAATCGTGGATTTTTTATATTGAATAACTCAACAAGTCCATGCTTTGGAATGGCGTCTTTTTTCCAAAGTAGTTTATCGATTTTAGCAATATCAATATTCATTCGTTCTTTATCTCCATTATTTATACAGATTTGATAGAAATCAAATCCTATAAACATGCCATGGATTGACTTCCCTGATTCCATGACAATAAAGAGCGTGTCACCAATAGCGGGGAGCACTGTTTTTACCGGTGTGCTGCTGAATTTTGTATATAGTTTGTCGTATTCCGGTTTTTCATATTTAAATAAATCGATGAAGTCGCCTTCAATAACTTCACCGTCGTTTTTAGTCAGCCGTGGTGTGAATTTCGGTTTGATTTTTTTCAGAGATTTGGCATCTTCAATAAGAGATGTTGGCTGCATGTTTTGGTTTTTATTGTGCATAATCGTTGGCAGAACAATTGAACAACCTGTGTTGAGCAGAAAACAAATTAATAATACTATTAATGCTGATTTGTGAAGAATTCTCCATTTATTCATTGACTACTCCCGGGTTGGAGTGTAAAATTAATTTCGCATCAATCTTTCATATGTCGGAGAGAATGTGCCGCGCACTTATATGATTTTATTAAATTTGAGGATGCAATTATTTTTCTCGGAATAACAAGAAGCAAATAAGTGCGCGGCACATCGTGTAATATTTAAAAAAATCCTTGACCTGACTATAACTTCACAGCTTATATTGTTTCCATCATGGCCATGAAAAATTAATAAACATGTGAATTTACACAAAATGGAGATAATCTTATGAACAGCATCACTGTTGAACAATGGACCGCACTTTTCGAAGAAATCGGACTGAGTGAAGAAACAATGCACAAATGGCACCGTTTGTTCGAAGAACGCCACCCTGAGGGCCATCAAAATTTTCTTCAATGGCTTGGGCTTGATGAAAACAGAATTCAAAAGATTCGCAAATTGTAATTAACCAACTAATTCCAATACTCTTACGAAGAATTTTGCTCTTCGTAAGAGTCCTCTAAACAGAGTTTAATGATGCATACAATTTCAAAGCTTGCTGCGCAGTTTGGCCTTTCCCGCAGCACTTTGCTTTATTATGATTCAATTGGTTTACTGGAACCTGATCAGCGATCCGAAAAAGGGTATCGCCTCTATTCTGAACAAGACAGAGTGCGTCTCGAAGAGATTTGCATGCTTCGGGAGACGGGATTGTCTTTGGAACGGGTGCAAGAAATTCTCGATTCAGACGGTTCCAATTCTGCTCGAATTTTAAAAGACAGACTGTTTCAATTGAATGATGAAATAAATACTTTGCGCCACCAACAGGATACAATTGTTAAATTGATCGGTGACAAATCATTGCAAAAGCACACGCGAAATATGTCAAAGAACCAATGGGTACACATATTGAAATCAGCCGGCATGAACGCTGCTGGCATGCTAAAATGGCATCAGGAATTCGAACGCACAGCTCCCGAAGCGCACCAGGATTTTCTCGAATCCATTGGTTTGGATGCAATTGCGATTGCCCGGATTCGAAAAGTTTAGTTTACAAATGCTTTGATACCATCGCTTCCAGGCGATGGGATCAATATGTTTTGGATACAGCACTAAATTTATGAATACTCATAATTAGCGTGAGATCGATGTGAGCTGAAACATTCTTTACCAGGCATAATAAAAATAGAGTGAAGGCGTCTCGCCGAGGGTTTCGTGCGTTATCCTCGGCGGGACGCCTTCGGACTATATCCTATAATTAATTCGTTTTGTCCCAATTCTTTTTATATCGAACTCACGTTAATTAGCGATAATATCACTATAAAACAGTGATCTCATCGCGGGTGAGAGCTTTATTTATCCAGGAGCATGTCGATGGGATATTTCCCATTTTCACAGATCATTTCTGAAATCTGCGTCCGTTGTTTGTCATGGTTCCGGGTTACATACCGTGCTTCACGGCGAACACGCGAGGCAGCCATATTGCAGTATAATTTTGCCAGCGGTAAATCGTGCTCGATCGATTTGCCCTGTTTTACGCGCGTATCGACACGGGAAATTACGGCTGCCATGCCAAAAAGATTGATCACCATATTGGCAATTCGTTGCAGAATGAACTGTTTGTAAATAATCTTTTTGCCATATTTCATCAGTACATTTTCAGTTAATGCAGCGAGCCGGGCTGAAAGTTTATCGAATTGCTCAGCCTCGTTTTTTAGCTCAGGACAGATGTTTTTTAAATGATCGATGGTGATGGTATCTTTTACTTTGTGCGCCGCAAATCCGGTCAGCAGGCCAAATCCTTTAATCGGATTGCGCAGTGCTTTACCGACATTTTTCAAATATTCTCCCGGCCCTTGAATTCCCGATAAAGCGACAAACATGCGCAAAATTTCATTGGTACCCTCAAAAATACGGTGAATGCGGGCATCGCGCAGAAAGCGTTCATACGGATATTCAGTGGAATAGCCCAATCCACCGGCGATTTGCAGCACTTCGTCGGAAGCATCCCAAACGGCTTCCGAGCCGACAATTTTACATATGGCTGATTCCAGTGAAACATCGACGCCGCCCCTGTCTTGCAGCCCGGTTGTGAGATAAACAATGCTTTCAGTTGCGTAGGTTTCCGAGGCAATGTAGGCAATTTTATCCTGAATAAGTTCAAATTTGTCGAGAGATTTGCCAAACTGTTCGCGAGATTGCGCATATTGATTTGCTTGCTGGAGAAGTTCTTTCATGCCGCCAATGCAGCCAGCCGCAAGTCCAAGCCGCCCGGTATTTAAAGTTTCCATCGCTACTAAAAATCCTTTGCCCATGGGGCCGAGCAGGTTATCCACAGGCACTTCGACATTGTCAAAATTCAGGCTTGTTGTGTTCGAACCACGGATTCCCAATTTGTGTTCCGGTTTGCCACGGGAGACACCCGCCGAGTCCAATTCAACGATAAATGCCGTAATCTTTTCTTTGTCTTCTCCATTTTGGTGCACAATTGTTTTCGCAAAAACGGTGGCTAATTGTGCATAACCGCCATTACTAATCCATATTTTGGAGCCGTTAAGAATGAAAGCCGTTTTATTTTCGTTAAGAACAGCCGTTGTTGTAATTCCTGCAGCATCGGAGCCGGCGCCCGGTTCGGTCAACGCAAATGCGGCGATGTATTCACCCGAGGCCAGTTTGGGCAGGTATTTTGCCTTTTGGCTTTCCGTGCCAAACAGAACAATTCCATTTGTGCCTATGCTTGCGTGGGCGCCAAACATCACCGCGATACCGGAGTCATATCGGCAAATTTCCTCAAAAACGCGGCAATAGGAAGTTTTGCTCACCCCCGCGCCTTCGTATTCGTCGGAAACCGGCAAACCGAAAAGTCCGATCTCCTTCATTCCATCCAAAACTTCTTTCGGGATCTCGGCGTTTTTGTCGATTTCTACCGGATCGACATTGTCGCGGGCGAATTCTTGCCAGGCTTGCAAAATCATTTGCAAGTTTTCCGTCTCCTCTTTGTCCTGTTGTGGGAAGGGAAAAATTATATCCTGCCTGATATCACCGGCGAAAAGGGATTTCAGGAAACTCGTTATTTTTTCATTTTTCATAAAACCCTCACCTGCTATGTATTTATAATAATTTGATTCTTCTTATTTTAGCGGCACTTTGGTAGTTGTTTCGCGGCAAGATTTCTAAAAGTTCATTTGAGAGTCTTGCCATCCATTATTTTAATAAATCTTTATGAATTGGATTCATAAAAAAATCCCGCCGGTAATCGGCGGGATTTTTAAAATCAGGCATAAAATGATTTTTCTTTTGCTGCCATTTCCTTGATTAATGGAGCTGGCTCAAATCGTGGGCCACATTTTTGTGTGAAATGGTTCAATTTTTTGAGAACGGTCGCTGCACCGAGGTTGTCCGCATAATTTAAAAGTCCACCGAGAAAAGGAGGAAATCCGGTGCCGAAAATCATACCGATATCGACATCACGGGCGGAGCGCACGACACCGTCTTCAAGGCATCGCGCGGCTTCGTTTATCATCATCAGCACGCAGCGTTCTTTGATTTCCATCACAGGAATTGCTGTGGCGTCTGTGCGTAAAGATGCCAGAGTTTTGTAAGTTTCCGGATCGACATCTTTCTTGCGGTTGTTGTATTTGTAAAATCCGGCGCCCGATTTTTTACCCAGGCGCCCAGACTCAAACATTTTTTCTACGACAGCCGAAGCCGGCATGCGATCGCCGTAGGCTTCCTGTAAAATACCAGCCACTTTATGCGTTACATCGATTCCAACCTCGTCATACAATTCCAACGGCCCCATCGGCATGCCGAATTGCACCATTGCTTTGTCGATGTAATCGATTTTTTGTCCTTCTTCCAGCAACATCGCAGCCTCATTCATATATGGCGCGAGTATACGATTGACGAGAAATCCCGGGCTGTCTTTCACAACGATCGGGGTTTTGCCAAGCGCACGGGAGAAATCCACCAAACTAACGATGGTTTCGTCGCTGCTTTGCTCGCCACGAATGACTTCAACCAAAGGCATGCGGTGCACGGGATTAAAAAAGTGCAATCCAGCTACTTTTTCCGGGCGTGCGGTTGCTGCAGCCATCTCGGTTATTGGAAGCGATGAGGTATTTGAGGCAATTATCGAATTTGCCGGAACGATTTTATCAACTTCAGCAAGGACGGCTTTTTTGATATCCAGTTTTTCAATGATTGCTTCAATTACCAGGTTGACATTTTGAAACCCGGAATAATCTGTGGTTCCGGAAATGAGACCCATTTTATCAGCCATTTCATTGGGGCGCATCCGGCGTTTTTTCACCATCCCTGAGAACACTTTGGACGCTTGCTCCATCCCTTTTGCGATGCCCGGCAAGTTGATATCTTTCATGCGAACAGGGTGATTATTTTGGGCTAATAATTGCGCAATTCCGCCGCCCATAATACCGGCTCCCAGTACACCGACGCGGTCAAATTTGAGCGATTCCCCTTTGAATTCCGGAGCGCCATTATCTTTTTTAAGTTCTTCTGTCAAAAAATAGACTTTAACCAGGCTTTTGCAAACAGGTGTTACGACCAACTCGCCCAAAAATTGTGCTTCAATTGCCAATCCTTCGGAGAGTGAAGTTGCCATTCCTTTTTGTACGGCTTCCAGGGCCCGCAAAGGAGCAGGGTAGTGCCCTTTGGATGTTTTTAAGACCATTTTTCTGGCCTGATCAAAAAGTACTTTGCGGCCGAGGGGATTTTTTTCCAGCAAAAATGTTTGGGCATTTTGTCCGCGTTTGCGTTTCTTCGCCACTTTTGCTTTGCCAGCGGGTGTGAGAATAGATTCAGTAAATTGATAAACTGCAGGCAAAACTTCATTTTCCGGAATTTCTGCTGGAATGAGTTGATCTATTATCCCATCACGAAAAGCTTTTTTGGCCGGAACACGGCGTCCGGTCAGAATGTAATCGAGCGCTTTTTGGATTCCAATCAATCGTGGTAACCGTTGGGTGCCACCCCAACCCGGCAAGATTCCGAGCATAACTTCCGGCAAACCAATTTTGACATGCGGCACATCAACGCTGATTCGGTAATCGGCTGCGAGCGAAAGCTCGGTTCCACCGCCCATGCACGTGCCGTTAATAAAAGCGATTGTCGGCATTGGCAGATAGCTGAATTTACCAAAAACTTTTTGGCCTTCTTTGCCGACCATTTCGCCTTCCTTGGGATCGGTGATATCTTTGATGCCGTTAATATCGGCTCCGGCGATGAAGTTGGTTTTTTTAGCGCTTGTTATAATGAGTGCGCGCATGCTGGTATTGTCGACCAATTTATCGCAAACAGCCTCGAGTTCGCGCAAAACTTCTTCGTTAAAAATGTTTACTTTTTTACCCGCCATATCAAATTGAAGCAAACCAATGCCATCTTTTTCCGATAATTTAAAATGACTGTCTTTTGCCTTCTTTTCAATTTTTGCCGGGGGTGTTTTTTCGGGTTTTACCGGCGAGGCTTTCTCAACTTTTGCCACGGTTTTTTTAGGTGGTTTTTTCGGCGCTTTCACTTCTTTTTTGGGCGCCCCACTTTTTTTAGAACCCGCTGTTTTCTTTTCGACTTTGGGTTCCAGTTTTTCTTCTTTCTTATTTTTTTCTTCAGCCATTTTTTCCTCTGAATTTAAAGACCTTTAATTGAGCGTCCTCATTTATTTTCGCTCGATTACCATTGCGGCGCCCTGTCCGCCACCAATACAAAGTGTACATAATCCTAAATTTACATCCCTGCGTGCCATTTCTTTCAGCAAAGTAAGAGCGAGCCGGGTGCCGCTGCTTCCAACCGGATGGCCGAGGGCAATTGAGCCACCATTGACATTCAGGATATCACGGTTAATTTCACCAGTCGCTTTTTCCAATCCGAGACGATCTTTGGCAATTTTTTTATCTTTAAACGCAATTTCGTTGGCGATGACTTGGGCGGCAAAAGCTTCATTTATTTCGATAAGCTGAATATCGGAAAATTTCACATTGGCTTTGTCAAGCGCCAGTGGCGATGCCAGAGCTGGGCCAAGTCCCATGCGTTTGGGATCAAGACCAGCGACGGCGTAGCTGCGGATGTATCCCATTGGCGTGAAGCCCAATTCTTTCGCTTTAGTTTCACTCATAATCAGCATACAGGCGGCGCCATCGGTGATTTGACTGCTGTTGCCAGCGGTGACCGAACCATAGGTTCTGTCAAAAAAAGGTTTTAATTTTGCCAGCATTTGCATGGATTGATCTTTGCGAATCCCGGTATCTTCGTCGACTGCTCTTTTGTATTTCGGTGGGGGATAAACCGGGATCAATTCTTCGCGCAATTTGCCTAAATCAGTCGCCTGGGTAGCACGCTGGTGGCTGAGAAGAGCAAACTCATCCTGCATTTCGCGTGTAATGGAGTATTCTTTTGCCAAAACCTCGGCTGTTTCACCCATATTTAAATTGCAGATTGGATCGGTCAGGCCAACTTGCAATCCGATAATGGGTTTAAAATGTTTGGCTCGAATCTGGGATATTGCGGCCAGTTTTTGTCCGGCCGATTTGGCACGCATGACCTGGGCCATAACATTGGCATAGCTTTTCGGGTAAAGAAGGGGAATGTTGCTCATCGATTCAGTGCCACCGGCAATAATTACTTCAGCTTCGCCCGCTTTAATTTTTAAGAAAGCGTTCGCGATTGATTCCAGCCCAGATGCGCAATTTCGGCCAACGGTTAGCGCGGGTGTTTTCATTGGTAATTTTGCCATAAGAGCGATAACCCGGGCAATGTTTGATGCTTCGGGTGGTTGGGCAATATTGCCAAAAATTACTTCATCGATAATTTCCGGATCAATTCCGGAGCGTGTGACAAGCTCGGATAAAACTATCCGACCCAATTCCTGGGCAGACAGGTCGTTAAACAAGGTCCCTGCTTTAATGTAAGGGGTCCGCAATCCCTCTACAATGACGACATCTCGCATAGTGGAGTCCTTTACTCACTTTGGATTATAAAAAGTAATTTACCAAATCAATATATTTGGGTGGGTTCCGTTGTTGCCACAGGTGTCGATCCGTCAATTACATCGATTTGCTATAGTTATTGAAAATGAATGCTCGAATTCGGTTGCTCAAAACGGGTGGTTGTATAAAAAAAGTGTTCAAGTGACTGCCAAATAAAAGTGCAAGATGCAGTTCGAGTGCTATCAACTCACGATTTCTCATTCTTGCACATTCCTGAAATAAATATTTCAGCGATCTGTTCAGCACTTTCCTGCAGATCGTATTTTTTATTTTTTGCTAGAATCGTAACGGTTGAAAATTCATCGAGAGCGCCAAACAGAACACGTTTTGCAATGCCAAGGTGAATATCATTTCGGAATAATTGTTGTTTTTGGCCAGCTTCCAGAATTTCACTGATCAGATTCAAATAATCAGCGATACTGGAACCGGCATATTCTTTAATAAATTTATTGCTTTGGCGTAATTCAAGTTGGACAACAGCGGCGACATCAGGCTGGGTTTCAACGAGGTTCAAATGCAAGTAAGAAAATTTTTTCAGTTTATCAATCGGGGACGATAGTTGGGATAGTTCCTGGCGAAATTCCCTAATAATCCGACCGACGCTTTCTTCGAAAACCGTGATTAAAATTTCATCTTTATTTTTGAAGTATAAATAAATAGTCCCATCTGCGACCCCGGCCGCTCGGGCAATTTGCGAAATTTTTGCATGATAAAATCCTTTTGAAGCAAATGTCTTGGCGGCAGATTTTAGTATTTTGTCACGCTTCTCTGCACGGCGGTCGGCTATGGTTGTGTTTTTCATACCTTCGGTTCGTTGTTGGAGTGAAAAATGAAAATTTGGCAAAATGAATGACTGTTCATTCAATAAATATAGTAGAGAAATCGTAAAGGTCAAGGTTTGAATATTTAAATCTTGGTCAAGATCATATCTAAAATTTCTCTATTTATTTCTAAAGATTTAATAAGTAACAATTTAGATAAAAATAATAAATCTTAACTGTTGTGCAAAATTAAAGAAATCTACTTAAAATTTCCAAATTTTGTCATCTTGCTGACGCCGGCCTACGGCTCCGAATGCTTTTATCGGGGATCCAGTGCATGTACAATTATGGATTCCCGCTAAATGCTTGCGGGAATGACAGGTCGAGGAGACGAAAAAGGTAGTTAAAGTCAATTATTCACAACGAGTTAAATCATAAATAATAGACAGAAGTTGCATCGATTGGAGTATTTCCATCGAATGAAATTTAAAGAATGGCGCTATGGCAAATCAAAATTTTAGATTTGCGTCGAATATTTTTTTTTGATATTTGAAAATCAGAAACCATTTTGTGAAAAAGGGCGAAACATAGAATCCAATCATATGAAAAATATTAATATAAATCTTGTTTCGCAGTGATAAATATTATTTATAATCTATTTTCGGCTGCCCACAATCCCGGAAAGTTTGATTTTTATTTGTTGACAATTAATGGATTTTACAGTACGTTAAAATTCAATTGCGATGATTAATAACAAAATTATTATTTTTTATTTTAATGTCCGCTTAAGTAGTTTCAGTAATACATTGTTCTTTTTCGGTATATAATTTAATTATATATAGTCAGTAGGTGGTAGTTTCTCACCCTCTTGCTTTTGCGAGAAACTGTCTGAATTATTCACTACTCATTGAAACCGGAGGGTTTTATGAAAAACAATCTCAAAGGGTTGTTTGTCGGAACAATGCTTGTCGCAGGTTTATTAGTGCATAATAACAGTGCACGAGCAGGTGGGTTTAACCTGTATGAATTTGGTGGGCGAGCTTCAGCTCTCGCAGGCGCTATCGTAGCGCAATCGGCTGATGCTTCAACAGTTTTTTACAATCCTGCAGGCATAGCTTTCTTGGAAAACAGCCAATTCTACGGTGGAGTTACACTCATTTTTCCCAGAGGCAATTTCGTTGGTGCTTCTCCAATTTTTGATGACACCGTGCATGAATCTGTAGCAAATGTTTTTACGCCAATCGGGATACATTATGCTCATAAGTTTAATGAAAACTTAGGTGCCGGGCTCAGCATAACCAATCCGTTTGGCCTCGGGCTTGAATGGGAAGACGATTTCCCGGGCAGAGGAATTTCAAAAAATGCTCTGGTTGAGTCATTTTATATTTCCCCCGTTGTCGCTTACAAAATTACCCCGAATTTCAGCATTGGTGTTGGAGCCGATGTCGTTATCGCAAAGATTGAACTGACCCGCAATGTCTATTTGTTCGACAGCGAAGGTTCTCCAGGCTATGATGTCGGTGAAATAACCATGACCGGTACTTCCGATTTGGCTATCGGCTTTAATCTTTCTGCTCAATATCGAGCCAATAAATTATCTCTTGGGTTTATGTATCGCCACACAATTGAAAACAAATTTAATGAAGGCGATGCAGAATTCACAATCTTCGACGGCCTTACCGTCCCGCAGGCTTCAGCTGTTGCGGCAGCTGTATTAGCAGATCAAAAAGTAAACACAGCTCTTGATTTTCCAGCATTTCTCTCCGTTGGTGCACACTACCAGTTAACTGATAAATTGGGTGTGGAAGCTGATTACATGTGGTTTAAATGGTCTGTATTTGATGAATTAACCCTCGATTTTGATAATGATGCTCTTAATCAGACAATTCCGTTTGATTATGCAAACGCCTGGCAGTTCCGCGTTGGTGGTGAATATGCTATCAATGAACAGTTGGACTTGCGTGCCGGCTACATTTTTGACAAAACACCGCAGCCTATCGAATCGGTCAGCCCTTTATTACCAGATGATGACCGCCATGATTTTAGCATAGGATTCGGTTACACAACCGGGAAATATATCTTCGATGCTGGTTATATGTTTGTCAATATTGGCGACCGCAGCACAGTTGAAGATGGCGAAGGCCAAAACCACAATGGTTTTAATGGAACCTATAATTCCAATGCCAGTCTTCTTTGGGCAAGTTTCGGTATGAATTTCTAATTTAAATGTGCATGAAATTCAATTTGACTACACTATAAACGGAGATAAATATGAAAAGAATTTTACTCATCGCTCTTCTACTCTCGAGCGTAATCATATATTCCGGCTGCGATGTATCAACTCCTGACCAGCCAGAACTCAATGCCACGCAAGGCCAATTGGCAACCAGCAAGTTTGTGGCCATTGGCAATAGTTTAACCGCCGGATTTCAATCTGCAGGAATGGTTGAAACAGCGCAAGTGAATAGTTTCCCCAACCTGATTGCACAGCAGCTCGGTAAGTCTGATTTTCAGCAACCATTGATCGCTGAACCGGGAATTGGCAGTACTCCCGGGCAATCCCCGCTGCAATTTGTAAATGGTGAATTGGTTACTGAACCAGTTGCGAATCCATTGGCTCTTCTCAAAAACGCACTACTTTCCAGACCATACGACAATCTCGGTGTGCCTGGAGCAACGTTGAATAATGTCCTTACAGCAACCAGTTCAGCCAATTCCAATGGAAATTCCTTTTTTGATATGATTTTGCGCAATCCCAATTTTGGCAATACCACGCAATTGCAGCAAGCCATTTTGTTAAATCCAACTCTCATTATTTTGTGGATCGGCAATAACGACGCATTGGCAGCCGCAACGGCCGGTGGTGATTTGACAAGATTAACCGATATCGCCGCCTTCACAGCGGATTATACAACATTGCTGACCGAAATTAGAACCAAAACACATGCGGCGCTGATTTTGGCCAATATTCCTTATGTGACTGATATTCCTTTTATCAATGCACTTGATGGCGTTGTTCATCCGGTGATGGGTGTACCTGTCGTTTCGACAATAGCAGTTGTTAATGGCGTGAACCAGGTTGTGCCGGTAGACTTCAACCCACTCCCAACGGCAGAACTTTTTATCCCTTTGGTTACAGAAGAAACAGGTGTTGAGCATATCACTCTTCCAGGTTTGGCAATGTACGAAGCTGGCGTCGGTGTACCTGATTCAGCCGCACTTGTCGCCATGGGATTTCCAGAATTGAGTGCATCAGCAATTCAGTCAGGAATGATTGCCAATGGTTTGAACCCAACTGGTCAACCACTGCCAGGCGCGGTTACACTTACAGCGGATGAGGGTGTGGCAATAAAAGCAGCCGTTGATGGATTTAACGCAGCAATTGCGACTCTGGCACAGCAATTTCAAGCGCCGGTCGTGGATATGAATACTGCATTAGGCACATTGAATTCGAGCGGAATTGATGGCATGAGCGGAAAATTTGTGCTGCTCGATCCGGTGAACACAGCTTTCAGCCTCGATGGCGTGCATCCAAATGACGCGGGATATGCAATTATCGCCAATCTTTTTATCCAGACAATTAATGGAATGTTAGATTTGGCCATTGAACCTGTAGATGTTTCCTACTATGCAGGACAATATGTTGGCAAGCGTATATCTACAATTTCGGTGGAAGCTGCGGAGCAGGTAAAAGCCATTTTCTAATGAAAAAATATTCGTAAATATTTAAATTTTAAGGGCTGATATTTTTATTTCAGCCCTTTTTTTGTCTATGAAATTCACATCAAATTGGATGTCGCAGCATTTCCAATAAGCAATTCGACTATTGGAGAATCACCAAAAGATAAATTCAGTTAAATCCGTTTGATGGAATATCCGCGTTTCTTCAGTAGTTCAATTACTCCTTTTTTCCCCACCAAATGCCCGGCCCCGACAACGATAAAATATTTTTTGTCGCTCAAAATTAATTTCTCGATTTGCGGGACCCAGTTTTCATTGCGCGCTATCAAAAGTTTATTATAGAGTTCTGGAAATCCTTCAAAGCCACCGGAGAGCAATTCCTGAAGTTTTCCCTCTTCGCCATTTTCCCAGGCAGCAAGCATTTTTCCCATCGTCACTTCAGCATCTTTTGCATCATCTAAAGTTTTGAGCAGAAAAGAAATTTGGGTTTTGATGGGCAAATTGTCAAACAATCCCATTTGAAATGCTATCGTTTCCAGGCCGAGAATCGGGTATTCTTTCTCATTTGCCTTTTGCGCAAAATGATTGTCTAAACCAAGGGTGGCGTCCATCCCCATTTTTTGCGCCTCTAAAGCGGTGATTGTCAATGCCAGAAACCAGGGTTTACTCCGCGGCATGAGCTGAATATTTAATCCGAGTCCGGCGAGATGGCTGGATACTTGTTCAAAAGTTTCCTGCGATACGACATCCTTGAATAATCGATTGTCCGGCAGCATACTAATGTGCATCATTTTTGAAGCTGTCTCTGGCATTTTCAGACTATCAAGGTCAGCCTCCAAAACCAGCGCATCGCATTCATCGAAGGCAGCATAAATTTTTTGCGGCAGGGGATAGTTCTCTTTTTTTAAGAAATGCACAGAACCGAGAATATAGGAAAAATTGCCATCTTTTGAGATTTTCCATAAAGTTTGGGAACCGGGACCAGCTAAAATCTGAGTTGAACCGATGATTAGGAACCAACATGCTATCATAAAAAAGAGTATTGTTTTTCTGTTAATTCTGAACATCAAAATCTCCATTTTGAAAATACAACTCACCCGCAAGTGGTTTTGCTCCGGTAGGTTGAAATAAAATCACTGTTTAAGAATCGGTCACTCATTCGAATATTAATAGAAAATTGTCAAAGGAAACTAAAATAGGAAGTGATTTTTGAAATCTCTTCCGTAGAGAAGTAAAAAGAGTGGCAACAAATTGTTGTAGCGAATTGTAAAGGTATTGTCTAATTATACGAATTCAGGATGTCATCTTACTTCGTAGAACAAAAAGTGTTTTACTTCGTGGTTGCTAAAATCGCAATTACTTCGCCGGCTTTCAGCTCGAGTTTGATGTTTTTATTGAATCCCGGAATCTCATAGAGTGGTAGGCTCATGGAGATTCCGGTACGCCGAAAAAGAAGGCGACCGGAATGACAAGAATCGGACAATACTTATACAAAACAGTGTACCACCCATTTACAAAATTTAAAGCTTGTTTTTCATCAGATCTTCAACGACGGTCGGATCGGCAAGTGTCGAAATATCACCGACATTTTCCAGATCGCCCGAGGCAATTTTGCGTAAAATACGGCGCATAATTTTGCCAGACCGGGTTTTGGGCAGGGCAGCTGTGTATTGAATTTTTTCCGGTTTCGCGTGTGGCCCAATATGTTTGCTGACCGCCGCCAAAATGTTTTTTGTCATTTCTTCGTCCGGCTCAACGTCACTCATGGGCGTAACGTAAGCATAAATGGCTTCTCCTTTAATATCGTGGGGAAACCCGACAACCGCCGCCTCGGCAACACCCGCTGCCTGGCCGATGGCCCCCTCAACTTCGGCTGTCCCGATTCTGTGGCCGGAAACGTTGAGCACGTCGTCGACCCGGCCGGTAATCCAGTAGTAGCCATTTTCGTCCCGCTTGGCGCCATCGCCGGTAAAATAATACCCCGGAAACCGGGAAAAATACGTCTGGAGGAATCGGTCGTGATCGCCATAAACTGTTCGCATTATGGCGGGCCAGGCTTTTTTAATTGCGAGGTACCCTGCGGCAGGGCCTGCAATTTCGTTTCCCTTTTCGTCCATCAATACAGGTTCAATACCAAAAAAGGGCAGCGTTGCTGAGCCGGGTTTTGTTGGTGTAGCGCCTGGTAGTGGAGTAATCAAAACACCACCGGTTTCCGTCTGCCACCAGGTGTCGACGATCGGGCATCGTTCTTCACCAATAACTTTATGGTACCACATCCACTCCGGTTCTTTGATGGGTTCACCGACTGTTCCGAGAATGCGAATTGACGATAAATCGTGGGCATTCGGCCACTTGTCGCCTTCTTTCATCAATGCGCGAATGGCGGTGGGCGCGGTGTAAAATTGCGTTACTTTGTGTTTTTCGACAATCTGCCAGAAACGGCCATAGTCCGGGTAGTTTGGCACACCCTCATACATCATTGTTATGGCTCGATTTGCCATCGGGCCGTACACGATGTAAGAATGGCCGGTAATCCAGCCAATATCGGCGGTACACCAGTAAATATCACCGGGTTTGTAGTCGAAAATAAGCTCGTGGGTCATGGCTGTATATAACAAATATCCAGCCGTTGTGTGCAAAACACCTTTTGGTTTGCCGGTCGAACCGGAGGTGTAGAGAATAAAAAGCGGGTCATCGGCATCCAGTTCGGCTGCCGCACAAAAAGGTTCAGCGGTGGCCATGAGATCATGCCAGTAATGATCCCGGCCCGGTTGCATGGCTACTTCCAGCCCGGTCCTGCGCACAACAACAACTTTTTCGATTGAAGGACACTGGCTAACAGCTTCGTCAGCATTAATTTTCATCGGGATATCATGTTTTGTCCCACGGACTCCCGAATCCTGGGTGATCAGGATTTTGCAAGCTGAATCATTAATGCGGTCACGCAGGGATTCGGCACTGAAAGCGCCAAAAACGATCGAGTGAACAGCGCCAATACGGGCGCAGGCGAGCATGGCCACCGGAAGTTGCGAGATCATTTGCATGTACATGCAAACGCGGTCGCCTTTTTTTACACCCAATGATTTCAGGACATTGGCAAATTTTTGCACTTCGCCGAGCAGTTCGGAGTACGTAAAAGAAGCGGCCTCGTCCGGATCGTTACCTTCCCAAATCAGGGCTGTGTCATCGCCGCGGCCATCATTAACGTGGCGGTCGAGACAATTGTAGCTGACATTGAGCTTCCCACCGGAAAACCATTTGATTTCACCGTTTACAAAATCAAATTCACTGACCTTGTCCCATTTCTTAAACCAATGCAAGCGTTCGGCCTCCTTCGCCCAGAAGGCATCCGGATCTGCAATTGATTCTGCGTAGCGCGATTTATATTCATCCAGTGAGCCAATGTGCGCTGTTTGAGCAAGTGCGGCAGAGGGGGGGAAGGTTTTTGCTTCAGCCATTTTACATCCTCCAAAACTTAATATTGATAAATGGTAGTTAATTTCAATGAAGTAGGGGAAATGCTATGATTGATGAAAAAATGTATTTCTAATGTACAGCCCTGAAATCAATATCGGTGAAAAATATAATGTATTATGAAGAGAAACACAAAAAAAATAAATGGAAAAATAAGAGTACGATTCTTGAAAAATTAATTCAATCATGCAAAAGGATGCTGTGCAAATTGTGCCTTTGAAAATTTAGTTTAACTGAAATTTTGATCAGAAAGGATAATTTCTTTGTTTTTATAATTAATAATATTAATTTTAGTTATTAATAATTTAAAGGTCAAAATATAGTATTAATTCGCTTGGCTAAGTTTGAATTTTGTAAAAATACTCGGGCAAAAGCGGAATTTGTTCTTAAAAATATTGTTATAATTTGAAAATCCCCGGAACCCATAACGCTATTTCATTTCTTTTTTACTTATTAAACGTGAGTTCGACATCAGGAAATTGCACTAATTAACGTGAGTTCGATGTAAGCTGTAACATTCTTTACCAAGCATAATTATAATAGAGCGAAGGCGTCTCGCCGAGCGTTTCGTGCGTTATCCTCGGCGGGACGCCTTCGGACTATATCCTATAATTAATTCGTTTTGTCCCAATTCATCTTATATCGAACTCACGTTATTTAATAAGTGTTCGCTTGTTTGATCCTTCTATCACAGACTGACAAAAATCCTTACTCAAATGAGTATAGTATAAATTAACAAAGGAGATCAAATGCGTAAAATCAAAATCGTATTGCTCGTCTCATTTTTCTTGTTCAGTTTTCCTGCAATTATGCCCGAAGCTCCTGCTTGTGATGGTACGCTTGTTCCAGTCTGCGCCCGCACAATTTATCTGGCAAAATTTGCCCCACAGGTTGTGCTTATCCCACCGGCCGGAGGCCCGATTAATGTTCCAGTCGGTTTATTGCCTTACGTCTCATGGAATGCTTCCAGTAATAATTGTGCTCAACCATCAGCGGCAACTTTGACTTTAACACTAAACTGCACTCCACCAGGTGGCGGGGCAGGATTTACAGTGGGACCGGTAAATATTCCGGTTCCTGTGCCAACCGTTCCGGGGCCGCAACCGCTTGCTGGCCCAGGAATTATCACAATTCCTGCTGGAACTGTCGTACCGGGACAAAACTACATTTGCACCGTTGTGGGATCCTATTCTGTTACTTTTAGCGGTGGTTCCCAGGGGCAGGGTACAATTACTGGTGTTGGCGATACTGAAGTCTGCCTTGTTGAAGCAGCGCCGGAAAATCCTGATGTTCCCCGGTTAAACATGCGTTATTTACCAATGGATGATGAACAATTTCAAACATGCCGCCGTGGTGATCAGGGATTGTTGTGTTTCCTCATTGAAAACAATGACTTTAATCATCCGGTTACGCTAAATTTAAACAGCAAAGGCCGGCAGACCGCTGGTTTGCCAGAAGGTGAAACCAGGGCTACTGCGTTCCAAAATGGTGTTTTTGCTCTTTCGAGCCCGGATCCAGATACCGATACATTTGCCGCAAAATTTACCGATAGCATGGGCGAATGCGAAATTTTAACAACCGGTGATCCGACAGCCGCCGATCCGGTTGAACTCACAAAAAATATTACACTGGAACCCGGCGAAGTACGCATAATCTGTATCGCTGTGCGCAGTTTTGGCGCCTGTCTCGATGGCTCCTGTAACGAACGTAACCTGATCGCCACAGGTACATTTGATGACGAATCGCAATCACCGGCCCTTGCATGTGCCAGCACAATTTTTTTAGTCGGAGATGTGCCGGCAAAAATTCCACTCGAAGAATGGCAGGATGAGATAAAAGTTGGGCCATTTACGGATGCGATCTGGTCGCCAAGTAATTTTACGCGTGAGGATGGCCAACTGCACCACGCAGTGGCAATTCACCCTGGGAACGCACCGGAAGGGTTTGTTGGCAATCCACGTCAGGGCACGTTGACCCGTGGTGTTTCATTTAACCAGCCTGATTGGCCACCGAGCGACAGTGGCAGTGTACGATTTGGCGCCCCGGCTGAGTTGGTTGAGTTTAATGTTTTTATTTACGACCAACAGCGATCCTTTGTCCCGCTGGAGCTATTCTGCTATGTATTCAATCTCGATAAAATGGAGCAGGACCATATTGCAGTGCCGCTCATCGATTTTGGAGAAGTGGCGCCAACCGGCACGCAACTTCAGGTGGATATTGACGCGGCCACGAATCAGGTTCAGGTTTTTGACCGCGGTAACATGGTGGGCGATTGGAATCTTGGCGGCGATCCTCCCGAAGGCTTCCGGGTTGACTGGAATACCTGCCGTATTTTTACCCGCGTACCACCGGCGTTTACAAAAACAATTTGGGCCAATCCAATTAGTTTCACCCATTTGCTTTCCAATCCGGGTGATGTACAAACGGATACCTCCGTTATTATTAGTGATCCGGGGTCCGGCAGTTTGAATTGGACGGCAGAGTCGGCAAGCCCATTTATTAATCTGACTGAAAATGCAGGACCCGGCAATCTCATTTTTGATGTGAATTCTTCCGGGCTTTCTCTTATTCCGCAAACGGCCATCGGTAAAATTAAAGTGCTGTGCCCGGACGCGATCAACTCGCCGCTTTATATTCCTGTTGCAGCGCGTTTACTTTCAAATGAAGGTGGCAGTGCTGTCGCGGAAAAAACTGAATTACCGCAGGAATTTGCACTGCACCAAAACTATCCAAATCCCTTTAATCCAGAGACCTACATTCAATTTGATTTGCCCGATGCAGCGGATGTGCGTTTGAATATTTTTGATGTGCGCGGTCAAAAGGTTCGTGAATTGGTCAAAAATAAGGCGAACGCAGGCAGCCACACAGTTCTGTGGAATGGTCGAAATGACTATGGAATTCGGGTGAGTTCCGGGGTTTATTTCTATCGTCTTGAAGTAAGATCCTCGAATCGGAAGGATTTTGTTTTGGAGAGAAAATTACTGCTGATGAAATAATGTTGTCGGAAAGGATTACTGGCGCCGCGTATTTCAGCGGCGTCTATTTTCCTAAGTTGAGTTAGGATTTTCTTCATCAATTTTCTTTTTATGTTCAATGAGAAAGTCCACTGTATTTTCAGCATTTTTTTGATTTGGACGAAGTCCCAAGTTTTCTTCTTCTACAGATAGTAAGTAATTAACGATGTTTTCTTTACATTCGTTGTTTTTCAACATGCTAAATACTTGAGATAGGTATGCCCAGTATTCATCTCTTGCATATGGTGAGCCAGAAACACCGATTGGATCCCATATATAGTGAAGAACTTCATCGGTGCTTTTGTATAGCTCGTTATCTTTTCTGCTTAATTTCTTCCCCATCTATATCCTTTCTGACTACAATTAATTTCCCGTAACCGTTAAAGGAATTATCACTTAATCTCTGTGAATTTCCAATACTTTTATTGGTTGCCCGGTGTATTGATCGACCGGAGCCGATCCCATGATATTATCAATTTCCTGCATTGCAACCTCGGAGAGCTGCACGCCGGCGGCTTTTGCATTCTCCTCAACTTGTTCCGCTTTCGAAGCACCAATTATGGCGCTCGTAACCGGTGCGTGATATAAAGTCCAGGCCAAAGCAAGCTGCGATAAAGTGAGTTCGAGATCACCTGCGAGTGATTTTAAATCATCGACGCGCTTCAAGGTGTCGGGTGTGAGGCGTTTTTTCATAAATTGGTTGATATTATCATTTGCAGCTCGACTGTCTTTAGGAATTGTGCCGCCGGAATATTTGCCTGTGAGCACACCCTGGGCTAACGGCGAAAATACGACAATTCCCAGTCCATTATTTTTGCAGGTTCGCATCACTTCAACTTCCAGGCTGCGATTGATGATGTTGTAAATTGGCTGATTGCTAATCGGTGGGTAACAACCGGTTGCTTTGGCGATACCCACAGCATCCTGGATTTGTGCAGCAGTCCACTGGCTCACACCCCAATACAGAATTTTTCCCTGTTGCACGAGGTCATTCATCGCACGAACCGTTTCTTCCAGCGGTGTGTCGTGATCGTAGCGGTGGCATTGGTACAAATCGAGATAATCGGTGCGCAAGCGTTTTAACGACGCGTTAACCGACTCAAAAATATGTTTACGGGATAATCCACGGTCATTGGGATCGCTGGACATCGGGAAATAGCATTTTGAAGCGAGCACGATTTTTGAGCGCTCGTAATTTTGCAGCGCTTCCCCAAGGAAGGACTCGGCAGCGCCCTTGTTGTAAGCATCGGCCGTATCATAGAAATTTATCCCGAGGTCATAAGCTGTTTTTATACAATTCTGCGCTTGTTTTTTTTCGATACTATTGCCAAATGTCAACCAGCTTCCCAAGCCAATTTCACTTATTTTTAAACCGGTGTTTCCCAGATTTCTATATTCCATTTTTATTCCTGTGGTGAAATGAGTCGTATTGATAAATTGATACGCGAAATTCGTAACAATGCGTGCCCGGCCGCTGCGATTCGCCTATTCGCGGATATATTTCTTATTTTTATTTGGCCGCTCTTTTTAGCCTTTGCCTTTTTCCTGCAGCCTTTTTTCCAACATGTAATCGGCTAAAGTAAATGCTTCTTCTGCTGTCCATTCATTCGGTTTATGCCCGTTTGCCAACAATCCCTGCAATGCTTGTGCGGCAAAATAATCGCGCAAGGTCATGCCCTTGTGCTCAGTTTTTTCTCCTTTTAAGGGAAATGCCGGACTGGTGAGATGGCTTTTATTCATAAAATTTTCTCCTAACTGCATGCTGATTGATTCTTCTAATAATGTTAAAATATATATTTTTGCTCGAATATAATCAACAAGTTAAATTATTTACCATCTGGCTGTCCAATTAACTCAGCCAGCGGTGAATATGCCACCCCTCCGGGGTTCTCCGGTTTTATTGAGTTCACCGAGTTATAATCATTGCACCCCTCCGGGGTTTTGCAGCATAACAAAACAGATTTATTTTTTTAATCCTGGAGGGATGACATGATTATAACACTGAAAATCCAAATTTTTAAATCCCGGAGGGGTGGCATAGTTTTGTAACTTTTTGAAAAGGCTAATTTTTGCAATATAGGTAACATTATATTTTTACAAGAAGTTGAAAATGCTGAGTTAACTGGATAACCAGATATTTACCCAGTGCAGTAAAATTCAACGGAATAAAGTGTACGCAACAAAGAGACATTGGAGTTGAAGGCCGGGCATGTTATGATACAACAAAGAGGCGATAGCATGCGCGATTACGAAATTAAGGCGGCAAGTTATTAAAGATTAAAAATCGAAACTGAGCCCAAACGATGGCAGAAATGGCAGCATATACAACTCATGCCTCTCGGCTGTGATTGTCTCGGAGTCATCGCCCTGGCCATTGGAAAGCGACCAGATAATCTCGTAAAGGTTTTCGTGGTTGAGCAGATTTATCAAATCGAGATAAAGCAGCATTTTGCCGTATTTTATTTTTTTTGAATAGCTGATGCGCCCGTCAAGGCGTTTGTAAGATGGGAAAAGGGCATTGTTGCGTTCGTCATTGGCAAAAGTAAAAATGAAGCGTCCGTCGAGTACATCGAGGTCAGAATTGAAGTGGCGCAGCATTGTACCGTTGAAATTTGTGTATGGCATTCCACTGGCATAGCGCCAAAGCAGGGAGGCCTGCCAGCGTTTATTAATTTTTGCGTTGGCAAGTACCGTTAAACTGCGGGTTAATTCATATTTGCTTCTGGTCCAGATTTTTGAATCGTAGTTACGATATCGTGAACTGCCCGTTGTGTAGCTGACCAGCCCTGTGAAAATCCGGCCACCATTTTTCTCTAATAAGAGCTCGACACCGCGGGCGATACTTTTTCCGGAATTCATCGGCAGATTGTTGTTGCGCTCATCCGGCAGCAACATGTTTTCGATACGCGTATAATAGCCATCAAAACTTAATTTATAATTTCGAGCGATTCTCGTTTCCAATCCAGCAACATGTTGATAGGAGACCTCGGCTGTCAATGAGTCCAAAGCGCGATCCAAATTCAGGGGGAATTCGTGGGTATAGATGCTCATATAATTGGGGTATTGGTAAATTTTTCCCCAGGATGCTTTGAGACGAAATAAGGAAAATACTTGTTGGATAATATTGAATCGAGGGCCCCATTGTCCTTGATTGTAGGCAGCGGAGAAATCATATCGCATGCCCAATCGTATTTCGGTGTGGCGGCCGTATTTGGCGATCATTTCAACAAAAGATTCACTGGACCAGGATTCGTTTTCGTATTGCGCAAAGGTCGGATACTCGTTGCGCGCGTTGTGGATCCAGTTTGCGCGCAATCGAAAGTCGGAAATAGTTTTATCTTTGATGATCGATGAACCAGCCTGCAGCCAGTAAGTCTGGTTTATTTCCAAGTTCACTTTCTGTTTTAGATGCCAGCGGTTGTTGTTGGCGAAAACATCCTGCACAGCAAATTCTTCGGCGTCGGCGTTGCTGCGGTAGGTGTGGAAGCGGGTTTCATCCTTGTAGTAAGCCAGCCGCGTTTCAAAAAGCCAGCGTTTCCACAAAATCGATTGCAGCGAAAAATTATAGAGTGCCAATCCGGCATTTTCAGAGGAGTTAAAATCAGCCGGATTGTTGGTTCCGGCGAGCAGATTCATTTCCTCGTTGCTTTTGAGGAAATTGGCGGTAAAGCGGGTTGTCGGCGAGAGATTGAACACAAGTTTTCCCGAGAACTCCTGTGAAAAGGGAAGGACCGAGCCGTCGGTTGCGAAACCGGATGCCAATAAATCAAAATAGGTTCGCCGGAATGAAAAAAGATAACTTCCCCATTTTTCCGGCAACGGCCCCTCCGCGGAACTGTTGAGGTCTGTCAGGTTAAGCGAAAATCCGTACGAACGTTTGTGTTTATTACCCGCGCGGGTGTTTACTTCGAGAATTGAGGCCAGCGCATTGCCGAATTGCGCTGAATAACCACCCATGTGAAGATTCACATTTTCGATGGTTTTGGGATTAAACAGGCTCAAGCCACCCCCCATTGCGATGCGCATCCGATAGGGGTTGGGTACCGAAATGCCGTCCATCACGACCTGGTTTTGCGCCGGACTGCTGCCGCGTGTGGTCAAAAAACTGGTAAAATCGCTGGCGCCACCGGTGCCACTGTAAATTTGTGCCGCACGAATCGGGTCATCAAAAGCGCCCGGCAAGGAGAGAATGTCGTCCGTTCGAATTTGGGTCACGTCGATTTGCTCGACAGATAATTTTTGAAATCTGTCCTTGTCGGCGGCGATCTCCACAGCATCAAAAAGGATAGCTTCCGGCTCCATCGCAATAGCGACTGGGACGCTACTTTTTGCAGGCAAGGTGATTGAAAGAGTGTGCGCTTTGTAGCCAATACAGGTGACTTTTACTCGATAGCTGCCGTGGGCTAATTCGATGATAAAAATACCCTGGTTATTGGCTGCCGTTCCGCGGTTTCCCGGGCTAATTTGAATATTGGCTCCCGGCAATGCTTCGTTGGTTTTGGCGTTGATTATGCGCCCGGAAAAGGTTTCCAGGTTGCTCGCAAATAGCGCTGGATTGTACAGTATGAAAATTAACGGAAAAAATTTAAAGATATATTTTGGCATAAAATCTAAAAAAATAAATGATTAATTTTTGAATAGTCCTGTTTATTGGAATTCATGGTACAAACGTAATATTTTTATTTGCTTATCGTGAATATACGCCAATGATTCTCCGTCCGGTGAAAAAGCGGGAAAACTACCGTGTGCCACGAGCTGCTCGATCTTAAATCCTTTGAGATAAAAAATATAAATAGCGCCATCATAACCGAAAGCAACGCGCGGCCCAAGAACTTTGTGATCTTCCGAGAACACGATATTTACTATTTCACCATTCAGGGTTCCGGAAAATCCAGGGACATCGATTGGTGTAATTATTAATGAATCGATGTCATCTCGCACCTCGAGCAGCTTGATCCGGTTTTCAACGGGATTGATGGCGGCGATATCATAGTCATTGGAAAACCAGGTTGGTGCAACAAATGGCTCTGCAGTTTTGGCGCTCAGGTTTATCGTGCTCTGTGTGTGCAGATTGGTTATTTTTATCCCACCATCGTTGTTGTGAACGAACCATTGTCCATCGCGAGAAAGCTCTGCATTAAATTGATTTTCATTGAGAGTGTCCGCAGTATTTGTGCCCGCTATTCCTGATGAATTGATTTTCCCTGTTTTGATATCCAAATCGAGAAACCGGGATAAATCTCCAAGTTCATCAAAGCGCACGAAAGTAATTTGGCTGTCATCGGCGCTCCAGGAAGGCTGCAGATCCCGGATAGTCCAGTCGCTCTCAAATTGAGGCTGATCAACGCCGGTCACGGTCGTTATTTCCCGCGTCTCGATATTAACAATGCGAATTTGAGCCCGCCCGGTATTCTCGAACACCAGAATGGCATCCTCGTTTTTAATCCAGACCGGGAATGTATTTCGAATAGTTGAGCGGAGATACTCACTGCCATCCGAGGAAATGGTTGCAATGAAATTTTCCTCGCTGAAATTTATTTTATTCGCATCTTTTGTCCAATTTGGCGAGGCTGCGATGAAAAAATTACGGGATATTTTTTTAGATTCAGAATTTTCATTGTTATAAATACTGAGACCCATCCCGTTTTTATTTTGCGCAATGTACGCCATATTTAATCCATCGGGGGCGATGGCTGGAAAAACCGGTCGGAATTGCCAGGGCACGATAGTTTCGACAATTCCTGAAGGCGCTGAAAAGGATAAAATTTGGGTTGAATCGATGCCGCATTCGATGGCAAAAAACTCGTTGTTCGATGACCAGCTCAAGCGGCGAAAATGTTGTGGATGGGAAAGGAGTATCTGCTCCTCTTGCGAAATAAACGAATAGACCGCAATTTCACTGTTGTCGAATCGCCGCCGAATATAAGCAAGTTGATCGCCATATTCTGACCAAATTGGACTGGCATATTGGCCACCATCCGCAATGGTTTTCGTACTCCCGGTAATCAAATTATGGATAACGACGCAGGACCAATCGCTTGCAACAGAGGCTAAAAACAACCTGTTCGGTGAGAGCGCAAAATCGCGAAAATCGGAAACATGACCAAAAAAATGTCCGACCAATTCCTGGTTGTTATTCTTGATATTTTGCTTTCTTACGCGCGTCACCGGCTCCTCGGCCACGAAAGCGATGCGCGTTCCATCGTGAGACCAGGCTGGCTGATATTTCACCTGATTGTCTGTGGTCAGCTGGAGCGGTTCTGCCGGCAAAGGGGTGGCTGTGGTTTTTATGATTTTATTATCGCACCTGGAGGTGAAAAGGAGAAATAAAATGGTGAAACCAATTCTATAAAAAGCAGTGAGCATTGAAAATCTTCCCTGATTTAGCAAACCTGAAGGTGAGTGGCTATTTCCAACTTTATAAATAATCAGCCAGATTGAAATTGGAAGTACAGGTCGTTAAATCAGTCCTAGAATAGGACCCACACTAATATCTGTTCTTAAATATTCAATATTAGTGCCAGAGTATTCTTTTATTATCTCCGTAAGTAAACTGTTAAAAAACAATCATTCGCCCGCTCTCCGTACGGGATGAAAAAAAGACCGGTTGTTTCTTTGATAAACATCAAATCAACTTTAAACAATGCACTGGAGGTTGATGACGCATGTTGCAAGTGCGGGGCTCCTCTGCGGACGTGAATGATGAATTGATAAGAAAATTTGCCGACTATTTTTGAAAAAATATCTATTCTGCACAACGGCTTAAGTATAAAACTGTAGAACACGAATTTGCCACAATTACTCAAAGATAAAGTTCAGATTTTATTACTACTTTGGCAAATTCGATTTTTCCAAAAAATACCAGTAAGCTGAAAATCATAACCCTGACAGGGCTCCAAGCCCTGTCAGGGTTAAGCTCGCTCCAGCACCATTTAATCTGCCAAAGTAGAATTGTCAACAAATCATAAATATTTCGTACATACCAGGTTCGATTTATGGTAAGGATTATGTAGCTAACACTGATTTTATCTGGATCAAAGTCTCGCTAAAATGAAAATAATTTCGCGTAAATCTGCGCGTTGGTGAGACGACGGCCTATTAACTTAACTGAATTAGATTTTAAATATAATTAAATTGGAATTTGAAAGTATTTGTATTATTTATATCAAATTCTAAAAAAATTTCTTCAAGCGGTAAAATTTGTTGGCTATAGGGGATTTGTTTGCCATCAAATTTTTATGGTATCATTTACTCTGATTGAATTTTGTTTTCATATGTGATCAACGTGGTTTTAATTCATCTATTTTTATCTTATATTCCCGCGTGATTTAGACTTGGAATTAAAAAAATATTTTCTGAAATACCGGGCATAACCAAAATACATTCCTTTTAATGACCAATTGCGGAGTGGCAATCTTAAACCATTGATTTTGAATGGAACATGATCTCGAATAAAACGAAAAACCAGGACCTGATTTGTTTTCACTGTGGGGAAGTCTGTGATAATAAAGATATTCATATTGGTGAGAAATTGTTTTGCTGCCAGGGCTGTCGTATAGTTTATGAGCTTATAACAGATAGCGGGCTCGACAGTTACTATGATATTGAGAAAAAGCCTGGAATTCGGCTATTCGAGAATCCCGTCGCAGAAAAGTATGCCTATTTGGATGACAAACTGATTATCCAAAAATTGCTTGATTTCCAGGATGAATCCACAGGCACGGTCACTTTTACAATCCCGCAAATTCATTGCAGTGCTTGCATCTGGCTTCTCGAAAACCTGCATAAATTCCATCCCGGCGTGCGTTCAGCGAAAGTCAATTTCCTCAAAAAAGAAGTGTTTATCGTATTTTCCACAGATCAGTTGACATTGCGGCACCTGGTTGAAGTGCTCGCTTCCCTGGGTTATGGCCCTGAAATCAGCCTCGAGAGTCTCGATCAGAAAAAACAGCAAATTTCCTCTCGAAAAATTTGGCTAAAATTGGGCGTAGCGGGATTTGCATTCGGCAATGTCATGTTGTTGAGTTTTCCCGAATATTTAGCTGGCGTCGGTGAGATCGAGCCCCAGTTTTTGCAGTTCTTTTCATACCTGAATATTTTATTATCCTTGCCTGTGCTCTTTTATTCGGCGTCCGATTATTTCCGTTCTGCCTTTGTTGGCCTGAAAAAGAAAATTATAAATATGGATGTGCCGATTTCAATGGGTATGCTGGTTTTGTTATTTCGCAGTTATTGGGAAATTATCAGCGACAGCGGAACCGGCTATCTCGACTCATTTACCGGGCTCGTTTTCTTTTTGCTTCTCGGCAAATTATTTCAGCAAAAAACCTACGATTCTCTTAATTTTGAACGTGATTATAAAAGCTATTTTCCCATTTCGACAACAATAATCGATGATTTAAAAGAAAAAGTTATCCCGATATCAAATATAAAAATCGGCGACCGGATAGTTCTCCGGAATCGGGAATTAATTCCGGCCGATGCAAGTTTAAATTCGACTTCCGCGCAAATTGATTATAGTTTCGTTACCGGGGAATCCCGGTTGGTGACCAAATATCAGGGCGATCTGGTTTACGCGGGTGGCCGGCTGTCAGGCGCAGTTGCTGAGTTTGAAATCAGAGAAGAGGTATCACAAAGTTATTTAACAAAGTTGTGGAATCATGACACATTTAAAAACCAGGCCGCCAGTATCATTTCTTCCATTTCCGATAAAGTTTCCAAATATTTCACATTTGTTGTATTGGGCGTCGCCATAACAGCGGGCCTCTATTGGCTCCCCCGGGACGCGGCCATCGCCTGGAATGCATTTACTGCTGTGCTCATCATTGCTTGCCCCTGTGCATTGGCATTATCAATTCCATTTACTTTGGGAAATGGATTGCGCCTGTTGGGACGGGGATCATTCATTGTCAAAAATATTGAAACCATTGAAAACCTCGCCAAAATTAATACCGTGATTTTTGACAAAACAGGCACGCTCACCAGCCAGCAAAGCGAAGCGGTTGTTTTTCATAATTTAAGCGATAGTCCTCTATCAAAAGACGAAATGCTGAATATCAAAACTCTGGCCCGGCAATCGACCCATCCTTTAAGTTACCGGATTTATCAAAATGTTCCGGGGGAAATAGTTGACTCCGTTGCGCAATATGCGGAGGAGGAAGGGGCTGGTATTTCAGGTGTGATTGGTGGTCGGGAATATAGATTAGGTTCAAAGAATTGGCTGGCTTCGGGGAGCGACACATTAAAAAACAGTGACCAGCGTCCGGAACTTAGCTCAACTTATGTGGCAATCGATGGCACAATTCGCGGGCAATTTGAATTTATCAATCGTTTTCGTCCGGGGCTGGCAGAAACGATTAAAGAGCTGCAAGGGCGCTATGCGGTTTCTTTGCTTTCCGGCGACAGCGGGCATGAAATTGAGCAATTGAAAGGCTTTTTCGGTGCCACCGGTGAATTGCGATTCGAACAAAGTCCAGCCGAGAAACTCGACTACATTCAGGCTGAGCAGGCGCATGGCAAGCATATTCTTATGATTGGCGACGGGCTCAACGACGCTGGCGCGCTGAAACAGAGCGATGTTGGCATCGCCATTTCAGATGATATCTCAGCTTTCAGTCCCGCGTGTGATGTTATAATGCTGGGAAATCAGTTGCGAAATTTGCCTAAGTTTTTAAATTTCAGCAGTTCTTGTATTAAAATAGTTTACCTCAGTTTTCTGATGTCATTTATCTACAATATAGTCGGCCTGTTTTTCGCAGTACAAGGCCTGTTATCCCCGCTATTTGCAGCTGTTTTAATGCCAATAAGTTCAATTTCGGTGGTATTTTTTTCGACGATGGCTACGACCATGCAAGCCAGGCGGAAGGGAATTTTCTGATGGAAGTCATTTTTTTATTGATATCACTTAGTTTGCTGTTAGCATTGGGGTTTTTGATTGCTTTTATCTGGGCAGTAAAAAGCGGACAATTTGATGACTCGTACACCCCGTCAGTCAGGATGTTAACGGACGATGTACCTCACACACCAAAAAGGATGGAGAAGTAGTGTATGCCTGTTGAACAATTTTATTACGACAATCGCATTACAAGAGATTTTGCAATTGCCACCATGCTCTGGGGCGTTGTAGGCATGCTCGTGGGTATAATTATCGCCATACAATTATACCTGCCGGAATGGAATCTTGGCCTCGCCTGGACAACCTTTGGAAGATTGCGGCCACTGCACACGAATGCGGTCATCTTTGCTTTCGCTGGAAATGCCATTTTTATGGGTATTTATTATTCCTTGCAGAGATTGTGTAGAGCGCGCATGTGGAGTGACTTTTTAAGCAAATTTCACTTCTGGGGCTGGCAAGCCATAATCGTTGCTGCTGCTGTTACTTTAGTGCTTGGCTACACATCATCAAAAGAATATGCCGAGCTGGAATGGCCGATTGATATCGCCATTGCTGTCGTCTGGGTCGCTTTCACACTTAATATGTTCGGTACGATTATCAAACGCCGTGAACGGCATATGTATGTGGCTATCTGGTTTTATATTGCAACCGTCGTCACTGTGGCGATTTTGCATATCTTTAATTCCTTTGAATTGCCGGTTTCATTTATGAAAAGTTATTCCGCCTATGCCGGGGTGCAAGATGCGCTTGTGCAGTGGTGGTACGGGCACAATGCTGTCGCATTTTTCCTGACCACTCCATTTCTCGGCTTAATGTACTATTATTTGCCGAAAGCTGCCAATCGCCCGGTTTTTTCTTATCGATTGTCCATCGTCCACTTTTGGGCATTAATTTTTATTTATATATGGGCTGGCCCGCACCATTTGTTATACACAGCACTGCCAGATTGGGCCCAAACATTGGGCATGGTTTTCTCACTGATGCTCATTTCTCCATCATGGGGCGGTATGCTCAACGGCCTCCTGACTTTGCGCGGCGCCTGGGACCGCGTGCGAGAAGATCCAATTCTCAAATTTATGGTTGTTTCGGTTACTGCCTACGGCATGTCCACATTTGAAGGCCCGATGCTTTCAATCAAGAGCGTGAATGCCCTTTCCCACTATACTGACTGGACTATAGCACACGTTCATGTCGGCACCTTGGGTTGGAATGGATTTCTCACATTTGGTGTGGCTTATTGGTTGATTCCACGGATATACAAAACAAAACTGCACTCGGTTTCGATGGCCAATCTTCACTTTTGGGTTGGAACGCTCGGTATACTTTTCTGGGTCATCCCGATGTACTGGGCGGGAATAACACAGGGATTGATGTGGAAACAATTTACCAGTGACGGCCTGTTGCAATATCCAAATTTCCTGGAGACGGTTCTGCAAATCGTGCCAATGTTTATTATCCGTTCCATCGGTGGAACGATCTATTTTATTGGTATTTGCATCGGAATTGTCAACCTTTACAAAACAGCGAAGAGCGGTAGTCTCGTGGCCAATGAAGCAGCCGAAGCGCCGGCTCTGGAAAAATCTGAAGGCTCGGAAGGCCATGTTTACTGGCACCGCTGGATTGAACGCCGTCCATTGCGTTTTCTCGTGCTTACTCTCGTAGCAATTCTCATTGGCGGCGCTGTTGAAATCATTCCTTTTATTCTCGATAAAAGCCATGTACCAACGATTGCAACAGTGAAACCATACACTCCTCTTGAGCTCGAAGGACGTGATATTTATATCCGCGAAGGGTGTAATAATTGTCACTCACAAATGATTCGTCCTTTCCGCTCGGAAACCGAACGTTACGGCGAATACTCCAAAGTTGGCGAATTTGTTTACGATCACCCATTTTTGTGGGGCTCGAAAAGAACCGGCCCGGATTTGCATCGCATCGGTAAAAAATATCCCGATGCATGGCATTATAATCACATGCTGGATCCGCGTACTATGTCTCCGGGTTCGCTCATGCCGCCATACCCATGGCTGCTTACAGACGATCTGGGTGCCAGTGATATCAGGAAAAAAATCAGCGTCATGCGTACGCTCGGTGTGCCATATGAAGATGGTTATGAAGATCAGGCTGAGGCCGATTTGAACGCACAAGCAGCAACAATTCAGGCTAATTTGAAAACATCCGGTATCGAAACAGGAGCTGAGAAGGAAATCGTCGCCTTGATTGCCTATTTGCAGCGCTTGGGTACAGATATCAAAGTTGGCCGTGAAGTAGAAACTGTGGATCTTGGCGATATGCCAGCTACTGATGTTTCTGCACTTACAGATGAAAAAAGCCTGGAAAGTGGCAAAGACATTTGGGTGAAAAATTGTGTTGTTTGCCATGGCGATCAGGGCCAGGGAGGTATTGGCCCAAACATGACGGATAATTACTGGATTAATGGTGACGGATCGATTGCGCCTATCGTCCATGTTGTTCGCGAAGGCGTACCCGCCAAGGGTATGATTCCCTGGAAAACAACATTGAATGAGCAACAAATGCTTGAAGTTGGTAGTTTCATTCTCACGTTGAAGGGAACGAATCCGCCCAACCCGAAAGCGCCGGAAGGTATGTTGCACGAATAATTGTAGACTGAGGGAAGTCCGGTTTAACGGCCTCCCTCGGTAATGCCAATTTAAATCGTACTGTGGGAAACCACTCAATTTAATTTGTGCGATAAATGGAGTAAAATTATGTTTAAAGATGTTTTGGCAAGTATCGCGGGAATTGACGTGGTACCGATAGTTCTTTTGTGCTTATTTGTCGTATTTTTCAGCCTGATGATCGCCTACGTTTTGAAAATCGATAAAAATGCCATCAAGCGATATGCTGAATTACCATTTGAAAAGCCAGTATCCCCTTTAAAGCGAGGAGAATAAATATGGAACGAGAAGAAGATAAACTGTTGGATCATGAATATGACGGGATTCAAGAGTTGGATAATGATTTGCCACCGTGGTGGTTAAATCTGTTTTATATAACTATTGTATTTGCATTTGCTTACACGCTGTATTACCATGTTTTTGACGCAGGCAGTCTGCAAATAGATGAGTATCGTCAGGAGCTGAACCCCAACTACGAAAAGCCCGCTAAATCAACGATGTTAATTCCGGGTTATACCAGTCCGTATTTCACCAAAGCCGCGGAAGAAACCCCAAAATCCATGCTCGCAAGCACTTTGATAGCAGCACCGCCAAAGAAGACGATAGCACAACCGTCAGTGGAGCCTGAAGTCCAGCCATTGACGCCGCTCACTGATGACGCTTCTCTGGAGCGTGGGAGCCAAATTTATGTAACAAATTGCGTGGCTTGTCACGGTGTAAATGGCGAAGGGACAATCGGGCCAAATATGACGGATGATTACTGGATCAATGGCAAAGGTGATTTGGCCAGCATCGTTGAAGTCATCACAGAAGGCCGGATTGCCAAGGGCATGATTCCCTGGAAATCAACGCTCACGGAACAGCAAATAATGGAAGTCGGGAGCTATCTTCTAACCCTGCAAGGAACAAATCCTGCCAATGCCAAAGCACCTGAAGGTACGAAAGTAGGTACGGAGTAAATACTTATGATTGATGATAAAACGGTGTCGGCGCCTGATTTTGAACGGGATGAAAGTTTTCGCGATACGATTGGTACTGTTGATAAAGCCGGAAAACGAGTCTGGATAACACCGAAGAAACCAAAAGGTAAATTCTATACGGCTCGTATATGGACGACGCTCGTGTTGTTAGCCTTGCTATTTTCGGGTCCATTTATCCGGATTGGTGGACAACCGTTGTTGCTGCTCAATTTTTTTGAGCGCAAATTTGTGATTTTCGGCGCTCCTTTTTGGCCGCAAGATTTTCATCTATTTGCCTTGTTGCTGCTAAGTTTTGTCATTTTCATCGTTACTTTTACCGCGGTATTCGGGCGGGTCTGGTGTGGTTGGGCCTGCCCGCAGACTGTTTTTATGGAAATGGTTTTTCGTAAAATTGAGTATTGGATCGAAGGGGATGGCAATAAACAACGCAAGTTGAATGCTGCCCCGATGTCTTTCTCCAAATTTTTTAAAAAAACCAGCAAACATATTATTTTCTTCGCAATTGCTTTTTTGATCGGCAACACATTTATGGCTTACATTGTTGGCAGTGAAGCATGGTGGGAAATTGTTACCCAGCCCCCGAGTGCCCATTTGTCCGGATTCAGCGCGGTGGTGATATTTAGTGGTATTTTTTATTTTGTCTTCGCTTACTTCCGTGAACAAGCCTGCGTCATCGTTTGCCCGTACGGCCGTTTTCAGTCTGTTTTACTGGATAAAGCCTCTATCGTCATCTCTTACGATTTTAAAAGGGGAGAGCCGCGCGGCAAAATATCGAAGAAAAATCCGAATGCAAAGCTTGGCGATTGTATCGATTGCCACCAGTGCGTTGATGTGTGCCCGACAGGAATCGATATTCGCAATGGCACCCAGCTCGAATGCGTCAACTGCACCGCGTGCATCGACGCCTGCGACAGCGTGATGACAAAAATCAAACGGCCAAAAGGACTCATTCGTTTTTCATCGTACAACGCAATTAAAACAGGGGAGCATCGCAAAATTACGCCGCGCGTTATGGGTTATTCTATCGTTTTGGTATTGATTATCGGGATTTTTATTTCAGTGCTGCTTACCAGAAATCCTATTGAAACGACCGTTTTACGAACACCCGGGGTATTGTATCAAAAAACAGAGAGCGGTGGTATCAGCAATGTCTATCAGTTTAAAATAGTCAATAAAACGTTTGATGATATGGCAATCCATTTTACGTTAAAAGATAAAAAAGCTGTTATCCGGCTAAATCAGAATATACTGAGTGTTCCTAAAAATAAGCTCTTTTCTTCAACGATGGTTATCGAACTGCCGCGAACCGAGCTCGAGCCCGGAAGGAATAAAATCACCCTGGAGGTCTGGCGTGGCGATGTTTTGCTCGAAGAAGTCGATACAACTTTTCAGGCCCCGGCGGAATTTTAATTGTGGATAAGCAGAAAAAAACAAAATGGCCCATCGTTTTGACAATTGTCATCGCGAGTTTTATGATAGTTTTGTTGAGCTGGGTCGTGTATTCCTTTACCCAAAATGTGGAATTGGTCGAACACGATTATTATCAAAAAGAAGTGGTTTACGAACAGCAGATCGAGCGTATCCGGCGGACTATACAATTAAAGGAACAACCCACTTTTAGATTTGATAAAAACAGGGATGTATTAATTTTATCTTTTCCCACCCAATTTCAACCGGGAGGAGTAAAGGGTGAAATAACCTTTTTCCGGCCATCGGATTCCCGGCTCGACTGGACTGTGCCGGTCCGGCTTGACGGAAACCACAATCAAAGCTTTTCCGGCGGGAATTTCCAAAATGGCTATTGGAAAATTAAAATGAGTTGGGCATATAATCAGCTCGAGTATTATCACGAAGAAAGCTTAACTATCGCAAGGGCAAGATAATGTTTATCACGACAGCGCTCATTCTCGGATTGCTGGGCGGATTTCACTGTGTTGGTATGTGCGGGCCATTGGTTCTGGCATTACCGGGTTCCGGAAAAAACGATTTGCCAGCCTGGGCACGTAAGTTATTTTATAATTTTGGCCGCACTTTCACCTACGCAGCGATGGGCGCTGTGATGGGAATTGTCGGGCAGGCAATTTCGCTTGCCGGGTTTCAGCGTTCATTGTCGATCATTCTTGGTGTTTTGATTTTAGTCGTCGTATTCCTGCCCAGCAGGTACACAAATTCCATGACCGGTTTTTTCACTCGCTCGACTATCTGGAAAAAAACATTCGGCAAGCTTTTACAAAAACAGTCGATTCCTGCATTTTTCGCCATTGGCGTCTTAAATGGATTTTTGCCATGCGGCCTGGTTTATACAGCACTGGCCGGAGCCGTGGCTACGGGAACAATCGTCAACAGCATCATTTTTATGACCGTATTTGGCCTCGGAACCGCACCGATGTTGCTGCTCACCTCATTTCTTGGCGGCTTGCTTTCGATCCGCTGGAAATCGCTGTTTAACCGCCTCATTCCCGTGGCCGCGACAGCGCTTGCACTCATTCTAATTTTGCGTGGATTGTCGCTCGGAATTCCCTACATCAGCCCGGTTTTGCAAGACAGTTTTAGCACGGTTGCAGAGCCAGAGTGTTGCAGTGGCAATTGATGTATCGACTCTGATTTAACACGTTTTAATGCATGCTTTTAGTGCCCCATTCAGGATCGATTTGTGGCACCACTGGAAGTTTTTTTCCAGATTCACCAGGCAGAATTTGCAGTGCTGTTTTATTGCCAATCGTGCCACCATTCTAATTAAATATTCTCCATCCTTGTTTATTATTCTACCAGCATCCTTCAAAGTCGGACTCAAAAATCCTCATTCAGTGCGTAATTAAAATTCTCCCTTCGAAGGGAGATGATTTGTACTCGCCCAGAGCACAAATCAGAGGGATGTTCTGTACGCTTTAAGTAAAAACTCAAATTGAAACAGGCTGATAAATGCAGGATTAATGCTTTGCATAACGGAAAGCATTTTGATTCGCTAACCTTTAGTTCGTTTAAATTTTTCAGAGAGAAAAATGGCAGAATGCATCTCTATTAGATTAGCAGTCATCTCACTGTCAGGGGTTTTATCAAAATCGTACTAATTTAGCAAGGAGGTGTTTTATGCCTGATTTAAAAAATATTAACAATGTTGGACTTGAGGAAGTGGCCAATGATATGAACGTGCCGTGTTGTCCGGAGCTGGACAAAGACAGCGGCTGTGACTATCTCGATTTTCACTACCGGCTCAAACATCCCAAAACGATCAAAATCGGGAATTCGACGCGTGTCGTTACCGTTGAAGTTCTGATCGCTGCACGCCTTGAGCGTTGCCAGGGCGCGTTGGCACTTGGTGATTTGGTTTACAGCACAACCCTGTTGCCGGGTGAGCGCGTCCGCTTGTTCAGTATGGACCGCCGCTCCAAATTTTCGTTTGACCGTGAATCAAGCATGAGTTACCGGCATGCCCAGGCATCGGAAGAGCGCTATTATATGAGCTCCATGAGTGAATTTATGTCGAAGATCACCACCCGTGACCGTTCCGCCAGTACCTCTCGCAGTTCTTCATCGTTTGAATCTGAGGCCGGCACCAGCGGCCTTTTCGAAACGATTTTTAGCGGCCCATCCGTCGATGTTTCGGGAAGCCATTCGGCTTCATCCAGCCGGTCATTTATGCGTGAATTAACCCAACATGCGCAGTCTTCACACAATCGCTCGGTGCAGGCGACGCGGCTGTCAAATTCTGTTTCAATTGGCGAAGTGCAAAGCCGTACGCATACTGAAGGGGAAACCGAAGATCATTTTGAATCATCTTCGCGCTTGTTCCAGAACAAAAACAAATGCCATGCGGTTACTTATCTTTTCTATCAATTGAACAAAAAACAGACAATCCGCTTCAAAGTGCTGTATATTCGCCGGCGGGTAATAGACCCGGTCACTGATACAAAAGTAAGTCCATCGCCTTACATTCCTGCTGGTAAAGTATCGGTGGTTCCTTCTGCAGTCCTGGCTACAGATGTGAAGCGACTGGAGTTGGAAGATCTCGACCGCCAAAGTACGACCGCCAATGTGCGCCTGGCTAATGCAGAATTTCAAGCAAGACAGCCTTTTGGATTGTATACACCGGTCGGCAGCGCTGATGAGCCGATCCCTGAAAATTTTAAAGCTGAAGCTTTAAAACAGGTCGATGAAGACCTGGTTGGCGAAGGTATCCTTGATGCGAAAACCCGTGAATTGAATGAAGAAATTCGCCAGGAATTTTCTTTCGAATACTCGACTTCAATTCCGACTACGGGGATAATTGTCAAAGGCTGCCTCGATCGCTGCGATACCTGCGAACCCACATACAAGCGGGAAATCTACTTTGACTTGGAAAACAAGAAGCTGCAAAACGAGCTTTTACGCAAGCAAATCGAACTGTTGGAAAAATCACAGGAATACCGCTGCTGTCCTGCGGGACAGGAAGAGGACGATGCTCAGGATGCCGGGAATGATGGTGAATGACCTCATTAAAAACGAAAAAGGGGGTTCCTGCTACATTCTCACGAAATGAGCATTGCCCATTTCTCTGATTACGCAGTCGTCGCTTTCGCGTAAAATACACCCATAAAGTTCATGCCTGTTTAATTCTGATCGGGCATGAACTTTTTTTGTAAAATCTTTATTGGTTTGATACTCACCTGGCCGGGAATACTTTTCATTTAAGTAAGTCTAGTGCTGATTTACAATTCAGCTATTGGCTATTAGCTATTGGCTCTTAGAGCTTCTTCCAACAGCCAACAGCCAACAGCCAACAGCCAACAGCCAACAGCCAACAGCCAACAGCCAACAGCCAACAGCCAACAACCAACAACCAACAACCAACAGCTTCTTAAATCGACTAAATTGTTTTTACATTGCCCTGCTGCCTTCGAGTGGGTGAATTGCTAAGCAGCACCTTTGAAGTCCAGCTATTCTTTTTTTGCAATTTCAAGGTGGAAAGCATCTTTCTCACCCTCATCCGGCCCCAAAATCCGAAATACGCGGGGATGGGCTTTTGCGGCCGCAAGCAAGGTGGGCCGATTGACCTGCGGGATTGACCGGAACGAAATGTCAAATACATAATGTGTTGAATTCGTATGCATCAATCGATTGTTCGCGTGGGCAATTGGCAATTGCACCAAAGTTTCTTTGAGCATCAGATCGATTATGGTTTGCCTGTCACGATCACCAGCTTTCTCAAAAACTTTGATAATGGCATCACCTTCGGGGCCGTAGAGCTTGTAGCCCGCTTGCGCTCCATGCCTCTTGACATATTCATACATAACACGTGCCTGATGCGCCGGTGTTCTGGAAATGCTCGATACTTTTGCCGACGGAGTTTTTGAACTGATTAGAATTTCTCGCAGCACGTTGTGAGCAATTTGCGGAAGCGCCTTGCCGGTAATTTTCGGTTCAAAACCGGGGTTTGTCGATTCACTATTCTGAGATGCTGCTATTTCAGTTTTTTCAGGTCCAGCACTCAATTTCTCAACAGTGCTTTCTCCGGCCTCTCCGATTTCCTGCTCTGCACAGCGAATAGTCAAAGTTGTGCACGCCACACACAAACAAAAAACAAATAGTTTTTTCAATAATTCTTTCGCAGACACTGCTTTCATCATACGAATCCCTCCGTAATTTTGGGCTCATTTCTTTGTGATCGATTTAAAGTCTCACTGCTTTTTACTGGATTCAACTGGCTATCGTCTACAACCGATGTTTATGAAAAAACAGAATTTGTCCAGGTTTTAAAATTGTAAAAATTCTGCGAATGCCAGCCACTGAAGTCAAAAAAATCGAATTAAAAGGGATAGGATGCAGGATACTACGCGGGATCGTCTGATCGGGACCAACGGAAGATATTAAGGAATGTTATAAAACAAATCAATAAAAATTAATTGATTGTGATCTTAACTCCGCTGTACTTAATCTAATTGCAAAATTTTTAATGTGTTATGCATTTTCTTTTTGCTTCGCCGGCCGTTGGCTTTGCTTGATCAAAAAAGAAACAAAAAGCTGAAAGCCGGCGAAGCAAAATCAAGGCTGACGAAAAATTGGCTAAACTTTTTGAGAATTTCCTAAATCATTTTAAACTCGCTGCGCTCAAACAAAAAATGATTCTTAACGGAAATTCTCAAAAATTTCTTAACGCCATTTTTCGAAGGCCGTTTAAGAAAAAGGCTGCGGAGCTAAAGGCTCAATCAAATAATTAATTCAACAATGCATCCCACGCGGAGTTGCAGAGCTCGCAGAGTTTTGTTTTTTATATTTTTAAATCATTTCTTTGCAGGCTTTGGGACTTTGCGAGAAAATTATTCAGGTCAAGCCATTCTCTGCGGTTCTGCGACTCCGTGTGAGAATTATTCAGGTTAATACATCGTATTGCCATTTTGGGATGTTTCAGGAATTGTCTGAATGGCATCCCAGTGCTCGACTATTTTTCCGTTTTTATCAAATCTAAAAAAATCCATGGTGATGTACTCGGTTCCCGATGGCCAAATTTGGTGCGTATGCAGCGCCACGAGGTCGCCTTCTGCCACGGCGCGGACAAAATTTATACTTCTTCCCGGATACTCTTTTGCCAGCCGTTCAAAATAGGCAATGAATGGCTCTGGCCCATTCGCAACGGAAGGGTTGTGTTGAATGTATTCATTGCCGACGTACAGCTCCACAGCTTTGCGCGGCTCTCCTTCATAGGCTGTTTTATAAAAAGCGATGGCGTTTTGTTTATTTTGGGCTAAATCATGTGTCATTTTTTTCTCCTGATTCTAAAAGTTAAAATGCGTTCTGATTCCAAAAATTGTCAGCTGTTCCGAGGTTCCGTTTGCGTTGGAAACAAATTGAAAATGTGGTGAAATATGCGTCCATTTGTTCAGTTGACGGCGGGCATATAGCTCTAAAACCTGTTCATTTTTCCGATTTGCCGCATTGGGTTTATTTTCTCCGAACGCCAATCCTAAAATAGTTGTTTGACCGGTAATTTGTTTGACGAACCGAGTTCCGGCGCTCCAGGCGGATTTGATTCCCCAATAAGCTGCCATTTTATCGTCATTTTGGCCGAAACGTGCGAATACATTGTAAACACCATAGGCAACCTTGTCGAAACTTAAACCCCATCCAGCGGCGTCTTCAGCCAAAGGATGCCGATACCCGTAAAATCGAAAGTTTGACTCAAAATCGGAGGCAGGAAAAAGTGTAAATCCGAGACTGGCTATTTTGTAAATGTTCTCAAATAAATCGCTGCCGGAATTATATATGTTGCTCATGCCGACCTGGAGATGAATCCGGTTGTTCAATGTGGTGCGCAGGCGAATACCCGGTGAATTTCCCGGCATTGCAAAGGCGGTGCTATTCACAAAAGCGCCACTTATAAATTGCATGGTTTCATCGTTTGCAGAAGCATTGTTGTCAAAATAGTTGGTCATATCGATTTTGCCGGCTGTTACGGTAAATATTTTATTCAACATCGTAAATTCGGCCCATGCTTCTAAAACAGTCAGCCGGTCAACATTTTCTTTATCCTGGGTTGAACCAGCGTCTCCATTCAATCCGGCAAAGTTAGGGTAAAATTCATCCGGGCCATTTCCACCTATTGCTTCCAAATCCACAAATAACAGCGTGTTTGGACCGAAAGCAGTGTGGGCATAAATATCAATTGATCCGACGCCTGTTGCGTGTCTGTTGGTATCATTCGCCCCGCTTTGGATAATTGAGGTTGTGCCTCCGTTTAATCGCAGCTGTCCCGGCCGTTGGGTTATCGCTTTCAAAAGCGCATCCACCCGTTTGCGTCTTGAACGCGATTCCACGCTCACAGACTCCACATCCTCATCGTTTAACAAGGCGATCAATTCATCAACATCTGATTTGCCTTCCACCATATTTTGTTTTATTTGCTGTAATTCATTATCCAATGATCTGAGAGTGATTCGTAGCGAATCGATCTGTGATTCCAATTCGTGAATATATTTCACTTGCGTTGTGTCAATTTCCTGGGCGTTCAGCGAAACTGTAATGAACAGGAAAATAAGAAATAAATTTTTTTTCATGAAATCCTCATATGCTATGATATAATTACTCTTGGAGCATGCGAGCTTTATTCAATCTTTAATAAAAGTTAACCTATTTTTGAAAGAAGAAATGAAATGATTATATCGATAAACAACAATACAATTTTGGAAATTCAGGTCGACTGAATTAAAGTTATAAAATAAATATGTGGATTGCCTGCGGAACTGCGCTGCAGCATTTGTTGGCTGGTCGGGGATATCGTCGATCAAATAAAGCTAATACATGGTATTGCCTTTTGGGAAGTTTCAGGAATAGTCTAAATGGCCTCCCGGTCTTCGACGTTTTTTCCATGTGCGTCACAGCGGAAAAAATCTATGGTGATTAACCGGTTCCGGTCAGCACCGCGGAAATGTTTGGAAAAGCCTGAAATTGAGAAAAGCAGCGAAACATTACCCCGATGTCTACCCCGGATGCATTTTTTAAGCTAAAGGAATATATCTTTCTTTAATTATGTCAAAATGATGTATTTGATGTGCGGTAATAGTGAGCCCAATTGCAAAAAGAGGCATTTCGTATTCAAAAAATTTACAGTTTGTTTCAAGTATTTTTTTACCAAAAGATTCAAACATCGCTATTGTTGAATGGCGTACAATTCGCAGTTCATTTACCAACTGTTCAAGTGCCAGTTCATCTGCATTTGAATTTTTGCCCATTATTTCCTGGTCATGTGCATCCGGAACGGTTCCTTCTCCACGCGCAAAAATTAGTGCTCTAAAACACCAAATTCTTTCCCAATCTATGAGATGCTGTAATATTTTATGAATTGTCCATTTATCTTTTTTATAAGTTTTCAAACCGATTCTGTTTAATTGAGCGATATCAATATTATTGATTTCTTTCAAACTTAGTTTAAGAGCCTCTGTGAGTTCAATACTCCCGTTTAACTTATAAACATATTCTAAAAACTCTGGATCTTTTTTTGTTTCTGATTTTTCCAATATTTATACCTTTCTCTTGTTACAAACATTCCGGTTATCACCAATTGCATTTAGCCGGGATATGCTCATAACAACTTGTTCAGCGGTTGGCTACCGCGAAAACTGAACTTTAATTGACCACAGAAATGTAAGACGGAAAAATGACCTAAACAAGCGCAACAAGCCAGCCAATCCGCTGGAACTAAAGTTAGGCGACGGGATACGAAGACGAATTAAGAATTACCGCCGAACTAAAATAAATAAAACGCTGCTTTGCGTCTTTTTACAAGGTAGCAACCTTATTTAATTCATCAAACTTTGGATTACCAAAAGTAACTGTTCCAGCAGTATTGGTATGGTTGCGGAACTGCATTTTGCCTCTGAAGTGTTAGATTAAATCTTGATTATTACAAATAAGCCTTTCGGTTGACAGACTCAAGGTGTGGTTCACCGAAGGGATACGTAATTTTGAAGAAACTCAGTTATTCTCCATCAGTTCTTGCCACAAGGTATTTGCAATGGCTTCATGAAGCCCTGTAAAGGTCTCGCCGGTAGCTTTGATGATTTCTTTGTCATGCAAAAAATCTAAGAAACTCGTATGGTAAATACTATATCGGCGTTCCTTGTTAACAATTTGTTCGTGTAGGAACTCCTTCCACTCTTCAATCACTTGCTGGACAACAACAGGATCTTGAATCGCAAGCTTCGAAATCAAAGTGCGAGAAACTGGACACCGTACCTCTGCAATCACGTAAATGATGCGGAGCTTGTCTTTGGGCAAGGGCTTGGTTCGCATACCCATTCTGTCAAAATGATCTTCATAATAGCTGAAAAGGCCTAGTGGAAGCTTGTTAACATCGAGCGTTTGATAGGCACCTTTTTCTATCTCTGGCATGACATAGAACAGATACATGAAATTGTATTCACTCTTCTCAGCAAGTTTATTAATCAACTCAGTAGTTTCTCCTTTTTGCCTGGATATCCAGTTTTCGAGATTAAGCCTAGCAAATGCTTCTCGGATGTATGATTTTATGTCCTCCAAGCTTTGTTCTCTATAATGAATAAGATCAAAGATTTTCTGAGGTGCACGGACAACAAATGGAAGGTTTTTACGACGACTTGATAGTATGAAATAAACACCTTTAGGCAAATATTGTGGTAAGTACAAAAGATTGACACCAGGTGGGCCATCAAAAAAGTCAACTTCATCTAATGCATCAATAGCGATAACAAGACGGTCGCCCTGATCAAGTTGAATACTTGCTTGTTTAAGCCTGTCGTTCAAATGCAGACCAAATTCAGCCGGATTTGAAGGAATTGATCCAAAGGATAGCCCAAATCTTGCAGACAATTGTAAACTAATACTTTTCACGAAATGCTCGGCACGATTAATTCCTTCCGCACGGAGATTGAAATGAGCAATACATCCCGTTCGTTTGACATATTCAGAAATGAGGGCACTCTTTCCTTCACCAGGATCACCGACTATAGTAAAGTAGCCATGATCATTGGAAGAAATGAAATCATCAATCGCAGCAAAAACATAATTTCGGCCGACAAAGCGCTCAGTCAATTTTAAATATCGATTGGGTATACCTGGCCTAAGGTTCAGGCTTTTCGTAACTATAATTAGCAGATCAGAGAAATTGTCTTGATATGGGATCTGTTGAAATTTATCAACAAAATCTTTGCCATCATAATCTACAGTTTTGCTAACAATAAGGGGGAGAATTGTAAAACTGGCATCAGATTCGCGTCGCTTTTTAGCGAGCTTAATTTCTGCAAGAACCCATTCCGACATAGTTGCGGCTGCCGAAATGATTACTAAAAAATGTGTACAATCGAGAAGTAGAGCAGATATAATTTCACTTCTCCATTCAGCACCAGTAGGAATGGTGTCGGGTGAAATCCATACATCTGAGCCATTTTCTTGCAATCCAGCAGCCAATTTATGAGCCAATGAGTTATCCCGCTCGTCTCTCGTTGTATGAGAAATGAAAATTTTTGGTGATTGTAGCATTTTTATAAGATCCTGCTATTTTTAAAATCCAGACTTCCAAACACACTTATGGCTAAGACAAAAGAGGGCCAAAATAATCTCCGCTTCACGATAGAGAATAAAATGCTCAATATATACATTTTTGACTCGGTGAAGCAAGCTTGAGAATTCACACAAAAATGGATCGATGAATACAACTACCAAAGGTCACGTCAAATATTGAATAACGTGTCACTAATGACTTTCTCAAAAACTGGCAACAGATTCAAATAACGGAAATCTACTAAAACAAACATTCAAACGGGTTGATTGACTGACCTTCGCTTGAGCGAGGCAAAGACTCGCAAAGCTCGGTCAATCAAGGGCAAAATACTTCACATACAAATGGTACTGCTTAAGGGGACACCACTAAACTATGCAATCAATCTGAAAATTTCATTCGCTTCTTGACTATTTATACCTGAACAACGAAGATATTCTCCGATGACAAAGTCTATAGTTTCAAAATCTTCAAGAGCAATAGGAATCAATTTCTTTATGGCTGAAGAATTATTGTCATCAGCGAAATAATTTGCTAATTCACATGTAAATTTCATTCTTTCTCTAAATGCTGGGAGTGTAGAGAGAATAAAAATACTTTTCTCAATATTAAATGCTGCATAACTGTGGGCAATTCCCGCCAATGCGTATGCTTTTTCCCAATCAATTTTTATGTTTTGTGTGCTTTTAATGGCTTGATCGAGCATTTCCTCAATCAAAATATGATCTTTAGTCTCTGCAATGTCCAAACTGACCTCTTTGAGTGCTCTATGTCTAGCCTGACACCAACTAATTTTTGTTGTTGAATCAATTGCCAGTAGAAAAACTTGCCTAGCATCATTCTTATTTCCATTTTGCGCAATAATTCCTGCGATTTTGCTATAAGCCCATGGTTTTTGCGAATCGTAATCACTGTCCTCAATTTGATCTACAATACTAATTGCTTCACTTGTTTTATGAGATTTTGCTAGTTCTGTAGCAATAATGCTAAGAGCATAGCGTTTGTTACCAGGAAAAGGATTAATATCGTCACGTATTTCATTAATATTTCTTGCAACCTTGATAGCTATATTGAAATGCTTGTTGGATTCTACCATTTGTCCTGCTTTTGCTAACTCTACCGCAATTTTAGCCAGTGCAATAGATTTGCTTTCATCATCCCAATCAATTATTTTTTCCAATATATCAATGGCTTTCTTAAATTTGCCCGCTTTAGCAAGTTCTACAGCAATATTACAGCTAGTAGAAAATCTATATTGCCATTGTATCTTATCAGCAAGCAAAAATGCCTCTAGGAAATTACCTCTTTTGGCGAACTCTAGCGCAATTGCTGAAAAAGCTTTGTCACCATGCCATGACCATCGACCAAAAAATTGTACTGCATAATGAGCTAGTTTAATATCACCTAGTTTAATAATAGCTTCAATTATGCCAAGCAATGCATCATAGTAATATCTGTTCTTTTCCATAAGTTTAATAAAAGCAAAAGCATTCTTGGCACTTCCATCTTTTGCAGAATTTATTGCTATGGTCACCAGCGGATTAGGTTTTTCTCTTCGATCGTTAGGATCCCAATTGATTTGTTTTCCAATCTTGAACGCATTTTGAAGATTTGCATCCTTTATATTTATATTCGCAATAGCTCCTGGAAACGCAGACTTGTCTTGATTGTCTTTTGGCTTTTCCATTATATCAAGTGAGTCATGAAAAATCTTAATAGTCTTCTCAATATCACCAATTTGTGCAATCTCCATTGCAATTATGCCCAGTGCCTTCGATTTATCTTTATTTGGCCAATTCGATTTATCATTGTTAACCCAACTATTCCAATTGTCTTTAATCATATTTGCAAGTCTAAGAGCTTCTTGGCTATTCCCACTCCTCACCAACTTTGGAGCAATTAATTTTATAGCTTCATCTCTTTCCCAAAAATCATTAATTTCTTCAGTTATTTGATATGCTTGCTGGAAAACCTTTTTTGACTCACGCAAATAACCTATGCTTACCATCTCAATTGCAATATTAACTAAACCAGCAGCTTTCTTTGATCGGATCCACATCTTTTCTGCAACATCAATAGCTCGATCAAAATGATGAGCCTTTGCTAATTCATAAACTATATCATAATAAGGCTCGAATTGTGCTCGATGGTCGTTAATTTTTTCTGCTAATTCTATTGATCGCTCAAATTTTCCATTTTTTGCTAATAATGCAGCAATTCCCTTTAATGCCTTAGATTTATATTCCCCATTACTTATGCTTTCCACTAGTAAAATGGATCTTTCAAAATCACCTACTTTTGCGATTGATATGGCAATTGCGCATAAAGGCTCTGCTTTATGATAGTTCTCATGAATTAATCTCTCCACTATGTCTAGAGCTTCTTGAACATTTTCTATTCTTATTATCTCCGGCACAATTTTAGCGAGCGGTTCTGATCTATAAAAATCATATTTCATTTGCTCTACGATTTTTAGAGCTCTTTTCAGATCACCCCTCATAGCTATTTCTTCTGCTATAACACATAGAGCTTTTCGCTGATCATAATCACTTTTTATTGAAAGAGCTTTTTCCAATGCTTGCGAAATGTTTCCTCTTCTTGCAATTGCACTAACTATTGCAATCTGAGGACCATTTGTATGGTGATCATTTTCAATCATCTCCTGAGTTGCAATAAGAACATTTTCGAAATCTTCGTCTTTTTCAATTCCTGAAACTAAAGCCTTTAAAGCATCTGATTTGTCGGGATCACTGTCAATATCGCTAATAACAGATAAATAGTCATCTAAGATAAAAGCGTCTTTGTTCCTTAGAAAATAACTGATAATTTTGGACGGGGATCTAAATTTAAGTGCACTACTTAATGATATAATATTTGCTTTATATAGGTCGTATAACATCTTAATTAATAGACCATGATCACCCCAAAAGATATTAACATTATCTAACTTTTCAGCTTTTAATATGAAGTTACTTGCAGCGTTTAAATCTGTTCTAAATGAGAGACAGACCCATGCAGAAAAAAGGTACCATTGATATTTAATAGTCTCATATTTATATTGTTTAATTGTATCTTCAGCTATTCCGTAACGCCCATTTATTAGGAGCTGATCAATTTGAAACTCATTTAAGTGATTTCTCTTTAGATGTTCGTATAAGAAGCTGAACTTTGTAATGTGGAAATGATCATCAACAGAAATAGATGCAACGAGAGCGTATCGTACATCGTCTAAGATGGGCTTGATGAGATTTGACACGGAAAGCTTTTTCTTTCGGAATGTTTTATCTAGGACAATAGAATATAGTTTTCTTCGCAGATTGTTTGCAGTACCTTCGTGTGTTGTTTTAGATTGTGCTTCATATAGATGATATGGTAGCCATGCTAGAGCATATTGAAGCAGTTCTTCTTTTTCTTCTTTAGTTGTTAGTGAAGAATTTCTCAATTGTGATGTGTAGTTTCTAATTGTGCTACCTCAGCGATAATTGGATACTTAGCCTGTTTTTCTTCAAAAATCGTCTCTTCTTTGTTCTGTGTATTTCGAATCTATGCTGAGCAGCAGGCAAAATCAAGACTTCCCTTCGCTTGCTCAGCTATCGCGTCGCTTCGGTCTTGACTTTGCTCTTCGCTAACTACTGTTCATAAGTAATTTACTATCTAATTACCTATGGATTATTTTTCACCAGATATTAATTTACTTTATAAATCTGAAAAACCAAAAATATCTGGTTTCTTTCCTAAATAAATTTATTCCGGTTAATACCGGATATAAGTAAAATAAATCCTCGGATTTTCTATAATCTGGCTTCAAGGAAATGAAAGCCGTGACTTTTAGGGTGCCTAACATAGGTATTATCCGACACCATTTTGCAGGTTTATCCAACTCCGCCTGTCTGATAACATAGATAATAAAATTACTGATAAATCCCAAAATATTATTGAGTAATCATGCTTTTTTCGTTTGTTCGATTCCGTATTAAACGACAAATGCGCCTGTCGTATAAAACTGTCAAATAAACCGGATGGTTTTATATTTAATTAAGAAATGGGTACAAAATCTATGTATGGCTAAAAAAAATGGTTTGCGGAGAAATTGTTGGTATTGCAGCGGGCGGGTGTAAATTCCTGAAAAGGGATAGGGCTCCAACGGATTCTGTTGCTAATTTCGCACTCGGCCGCGCGCGCTGTCACGGCCGGATGCTTTTCTTCATTGTACTTAAACTGATTTAGTCTGCCATAAAATTCAATATCGCAGCATTGGTTTCGTCGGGTTTTTCGAACTGGGCAAAGTGGCCGCACTCCGGAATCATCAGCAGATTGCTGGTGGGTATTTTTTCGTCGCCAATGGCAGCTACGCTCGCCGTTTTGCCACCGTGCAAATAGGGGTTGGGAATCAGGTTGTCGTTCTCGCCAAAGATGATCAATGTTGGCTGGTCAATTTGCTCCAGCAAATCAAAAACAGGCTGGTCAACCATGCCCTCGACCGACTTCACCACGGTGTAGCAGTATTTGTCAAAATCCTTGGCGCCACGCAGGGCAACCCGGTCGGTCACCATAAATTCGGCATCGGCGGGCATGTTGTAAAAATTGCTTACCACATTGACGCGAATCTGGTGCACCGAGGTAAGTTTGACCAGCGGCACGGTCATCACTTCGCGGAACCAGCGTTTTTCTCCCTCAGAAAATGGCTCAAGACCCGCGGGTGCAACCAGAACCAGCCGGTTCACTTGTTCGGGATATTTCAGCGCCATCACCATGGCAATCTGCCCACCCATGGAATGGCCCGCAATGGTCGCTTTTTCAATATTTAATTTCTGCAGAAACTCGGAAATCACATCGGCATAAAATTCCATGGTAAAAGGGTAGACCCCTTTGCTGGATTTACCGTAGCCGGGCAGGTCAACTGCGATGGTGCGGAAATTTGTGCTCAGCGCCGCGATATTCTTTTTCCAGGCCGGCAAATAGCTTCCAAGACCGTGCAGAAATATGATCGTTTCGCCTGCGCCTTCGTCAACATAACCAAGGGAAATATTGCCACTCAGTTCCGCGGTTTTTACCGCGTAGGGATAATCGAGATCAGAAAATTCCATCGGCGCTAAATTCCGGTAGGTGTGGGAACAGGACAGCAGCGGTAAGAAAATCAGCGCTGCAATTAAGAGTTTTATTGTTCGCATCTTTTTTCTCATTTAAAAGATAGGGGTGAAAGTCTTGCATAATCTGTTTAAAAAAGCAGCCATTTGAACACCACAAATGCGGTCCACGGATTTGCCGGTTTGGCTGATTTAAATTCGGGTTCATCGTAACTTCCGACGCCGTTGACCGCGGAACTGTTGTAAAAATCGCCCAGCGCCAGATAAGCGGCGTGCAGCTCGATATTCATAAAAACTTTGGGCTGAAAACTCAGTTTTGCGTTCAATTCGGTGCCCATATAATTGCCGCTGTATTCCGTCGTGTACGGGCTCATGGCGGCGGCGAGGCCAACTTTTGCGGAAAATTTGTGCGGCACGATGTCTTTGTGCAGATTGAAAGTGCCGCCGATCAGCCCATTGCCCATGTTGGAAATATCGGTGACAGCAGCGATGTAGCGGTTGACCACATTGCCGTGGGGAAAAAGCAAATAGGCGCCGTGGCTGATGAAAATCCCGCCCGGTGAACCGTAGGTGTTGCCAGTGATCACGCCGGTGTATTTTTCATCTTTGATGCCATCACCGTCGCCGCTGGCGAAAACCATGTCCAGCGTCACGATGTCTTCGGCGGTTTGGCCATATTTGTAACCTGCACGCACGTTGGCGGACATGCCCAGAATGTCGGCTGCTTTCTCCCATTTTTCATTTTTCAGGTGCACTTTGCCGAGGTTGGCAACAGCAAATCCGGAGAACATCCAGCGACCGAGGGTGAACTCCGCGTTGCGGTTCCAAAAGCTGCCCAGCCATAAAATATCGGCTTTGTACGGGCGTTCGGGTGTATTTTCCAGGTTAAATTTAAAGGTGCCGTTATAGCTGTTCATCGGGCTGTTGAGGCCCTGCCCCAGCACCGAAGCGCCGCCTTCACCGTTGCCGCGGTCGTAGACGTACCAGGCTGAAAAACCCTGTTTCCAGGTTGGCGTGATGTCACGCTCGTAGACCATTTCCCACATCGCGACGTCGTCATTTTGCTGGATATGATTTTCGTAAAATTGGTAGTAGCCGGTTTTCCAGCGGCTGGTGTCGTAATCCCGCCGCACCGAAATGCCGACGGCATCGGTGCCCCAATACATCAGGCGGTAGCCGGTGTAAGTCATCGTGTTAAAAAAAGTCCGGTACGGATTGTTGGCGGTGTCGTACAGTCGTTGTAATCCGAGATTGACAGCCCAGCCTGTTTTCGGAATCAATTCCAGTTCCAGGTTTTGAGTTTGCAGATTGACCTGATCGGCGGAGAGGGCTGAGCCAAAATTACCGCCCGCTCCATAAGAGGCATCGCCCCAGGTCCAGTCAATCTCAAACGACATGCGCAAAATGGCTTTGCCATCCATAAGTTTGGGCTGGTAAATTATAAATGGAATCAGTCTTTGCTCAAAATAGGAGCTTTGTTCACCGGTCGTCGTTGTGTTGCCGCCGTAAAGTCTGCCGACAGTCTGGCCTTTGAGGAAATCATTTTGCGCGTAAATATTGTTGTAAACGCCCTGGTTAAAATAGTAGGCCAAAAACTGGAACTCTTGCAGCGGTTTGAGGGGTATTTTCTTTTCCGCGTCGCTCCATTTGTCTCCGGCAAATGCGCCCGAGGCAAAAAAGCAAAACAGAAGAACGAATGAAATTTTTTTCATCGGACAGGCCTTTTCCTGTTAATATTACCCATTATGCATAATCCGTTCGATTTCACACAAAGTATTCTATTTCCAGTCACTTTGCTGCGCCGGCCCCGATTTGACAATCTTTTGGCCGAAACAAAGTTCGGCGCGCAATCGCCAAGCAAACAGGCAGTCGCAAATCCACTCTTCTGTTTAGATGGATTCCCAATAAAAGCGTTTGGGAATGACAGAATCTAAGAAAAAATGATAGTTTCCTACTAAATTGAAGTAAACATTCAATTTTGCACAACGGGTTAATTTTATAAAAAGCGGGAAGCGAACTTCCCGCTATTAAAACTACTGAAGACGGATATATTTTTGCACGTTGGCATCAGCGGGGGTTAAAGCGCCGCCATTGGTGCTGCCAAAACCGGCTGCTGCAGTCGGCGCGATACCTGCGGGCGGATCTGTCTGCACGACTTCGTACGTCATCCCGTGAGGAGTGACGGACAAATCGATTTCATAAATTCCTTCAACGATGGCCGCTGCCGGCGCAGTTTGCGTGATGGAAATTTTGTAGATATCTCCGGTACCACTTTTTTCGCTGGTGTACGTGCCTACATAAGTGAGAACAGTTTTGTCGACATTGACCTGACGCACGTTATAAACCTGATCGGCGCCAAAATCTGCGTAAACAGAGTCGATCCCACCGTTACCGGCAAAAATCAAATTCAATAGCAATGCAACGTTGTTTCCTGTCGAAACCCATGTTCCGACGATGGTTTTTCCATCATCATCATTGTTTGTGCCGTTGTCGGAATCTTTGTCGCAACCCACAGATCCAAACACCAGCATCAACGCAAGAATGATGACTGTCAGTGGAGTTAATCGTTTCATAATACAACCTCCCGATTGGTTAATAAATGGTTTTATTTAATAAGTTTACGGTTTACTTTTCCTGCTTCATTTTTAGGGATTTCAACTACAAATTCTACATATTTCGGTGTTTTGTATTTGGCGAGTTTGCCTGCACAGAATTGCAAAACATCCATTTCACTGAGTTTTTTACCTGCATGCAAAACGATGACCGCTTTGCCAACTTCGCCCCATTTTTCATCTTCAACCCCAATGACAACAACTTCTTTAATGGCCGAATTTGTATAGAGAAAACTTTCCACTTCGGCCGGATAAACATTTTCACCACCGCTGATAAACATGTTTTTTTTGCGATCGACGACGTAATAATAGCCTTCCTCATCCCGGCGAACCATGTCGCCGGTGTGGAACCAGTCGTCAGTAATCGCAGCTTTCGTTGCCTCCGCTTTGTTCCAGTATCCGGGTGTCACCACCGGGGATTTCATCCACAGTTCACCGACTTCATCTGTTGCACATTCCCGGCTCTGATCGGCCATGATTTTTGCCTGAATATAAAAGTTGGGAAAACCGATCGAACCCTGCTTACGGATGGCGTCACCCTGATGCAGCGAAAAACAATTAGGCCCGACTTCGGTCAAACCATACCCCTGGCGAATCATTATCCCTTTTTCGTGCCATTTGTTGATCAATGGAATTGGCATCGGCGCGCCGCCGACAATGGCATAGCGCACGGAACTGAGATCGGCTTTTTCAAATAGCGGCGATTCTGAGAGCATTTGCATCATCGTCGGCACGCCGAAAATGATGGTCGAACGTTCTTTCTCGAGCAATTCCAAAATCAGATCGGTGTCAAATCCGGTGAGCAAAGTGTGGGATGCGCCGTGGTGAATAAACGGCAAAAAGAGCACATTCCAGCCACCGGTGTGGAAAAAGGGCGCATAACCCTGGCTATGATCGGCAGAGGTAATATTCAAGCGTAATTCGGTGTTGATCGAATTCCAGAACAGCATTTTATGGGTGATTATCGCCCCTTTGGAAAGGCCGGTCGTTCCGGCGGTGTACAAAATCATCACTGCAGCATTTTCATCTGCTGGGAGACAGGGTAGGGGAGATGTTTCGCTGAGCGGGTCGGTTAAAAATGGGGACAGGCTTTCTATCGCAATTTTTGAGTCCACTTTGTTTAGTGATTTGAGTTGCTCAACTTTGCTTGCAAATTCTTCTTCAAAAATAAAAAGTTTTGGAGTAGCATCGCTGAGTAAAATATCCAGCTCCCGCGGCATTAAACGGAAATTCAACGGAACGATGATTGTTCCCAGCTTGACGCAGGCAAAAAACAGAAACACATATTCAGCACGGTTCTGCGAATAAACCGCAATGCGATCGCCTTTTTTTAACCCGAGATTTTGACTGAGATGCAATGCCAATGCTTCAACGCGCTGATTGAAATCAAAATAAGTCCACTCCAGATTGCGATGATATTCACGCAAGGCAAACTTTTGCGGGGAATATTCAGCCCATTTTTTCAGCCAATCTGTTTCATTGATTTGCATGACTTTGTCCTCGAAAAATGACAAATCCAATGGCGCCGACCAGCAACGATGCGATGATGGCGACGCTTGCCGCTACCCCCGGATTTTCACCGCTGGCAATGGAAAAGGGAATGGCAATCTTGCCGTAATACATCGAAAAGTGAACGATGACTGCGGTGATCGAAGCTGAAAAAACAGCAATGCCGGGCACATTTTTAAAAAACATGCCGAACAGAATCGGTACGAAAGCCGCGGCAAAGTAGGCATAAACACCGTTTTGCGCAAAAATAGCAACGCTTAATTTTGGATTAACGAGCTGGTCATAGGACAGCCAAATCGAAATGATGGCTAACGCGGCAATTACTATTTTATTAATACTCACTTCGGATTGTGCCAGATTTTTAATTTTATCGCCAAATAATGGGCGAATAATATCCGCTGTAATTGTGGTGCCCAGCGCCTGAATCAGGCCTTCCAAAGTTGAAATGCCGGCAGAAATTAATCCGAGAACGACGAGCAATCCTGCATAAACAGGAAACTCACCCACAACATAGGCTGAAATGATGCCATCCATTTTCAGCGCCTGTCCGTTGATGCTCAAGTCCGGAAAAGCGATGCGTGCGTACAATCCGGTTATGACCACCATGAAAAAAATCATCTCCACCAAAATGCCAACGAAGAGGTAGCGATTTACATCTTTGTCCGTTTTTAATAGCAGTGATTTTGTGATAATGTGGGGCTGGCAAACGATGGCAACCCCCACGACAATTTGAGCAAATATGATCTCGAAATAGTCGCGGAAAAGAAAACTGGATTCATTGGTGCTTTGCACGAGTTTGGGATCGATCGCTCGCAGTTTATCAAGAAAACCGTGGACGCCGTTGCTGAAATGTTCATAGCCGGAACCGAGTAAAATGACTGCCACAATCAGCATCAGGGAGGCTTGAATAGTGTTGGTGTAAACCATGGAATTGGCGCCGCCAAACATCATGTATCCGAAAATAAAAACCACCACGCCCAGCAGAATGTAAAATTCATCAACATTCAAAGTTTTTGAGAGCACTTTTGTTAATCCGACGACAATCAACACGATAAATGTAATTAACAAAAGTGAGAGAAAAGCGAAGAAGACGGCGAAATTTTTGTTTTTGTAGCGGGTACCCATCCATTGCGCCATGGAAAGTGCTTTGACAGTATTGCCATGCTTGCGAAAACCTTTGGTTAAAAAAACAAGGGAAAGCATGGCTGCGATGGGCAAAACGATGGCGTAGGAAATGACGGCGCTCAACCCGTAAAGTGCAATAAATCCCGGATTGATGATAAATGTGGCTGCGCTCGTCATTGAGGCAGCGAGCGCAAGACCGACCGCAACGGGGGAAAAAGCAATGTTGCCCACGGCATAGTCGGCCATATTTTCGATGCGCCGGGCCCCGCGAATCACAAAAAACAGGATGATCGAACTGTAGACTAAAATGAAAATCCAGCCGGCTAAAACCAGCTCTTTAGAGGCGATACCAGTCACTTGATTCTCCAGTCAAGGAATGTATTTCCAGTTTAATTTTATGCCATTACCAGCGAAAAGCAGCCGTGGCAAAGGCCAATCCACCCCCGGAGCCCATAAATAAAATCAGATCGCCGGCTTCGATCTGCCCTTGCTCCTCAGCCTCGGCGAGTGCCATGGGAATGCAGGCCGATCCGGTGTAACCGTAACGATCCATGACGACGTGGGTGTGGTCCATCGTTAATTCAAGATTTTCAAGGGTTTCTTTAATGCTGTTTATGTTAATTTGGGTGAAAAATATTTTGTTGACATCCTGAACTGAATTTCCGGTTTTGCCGAGCAGTTCGCGAATCATGCGTGTCCAGGTGGTGGGATTAATTTCTGTGGGGAATTTCTTCACAAACTGCAGCAGATGTTTTTTGTCGCGCACAACAGCTTCGGTGATTGGCTGGTGGGTACCGCCGGCGTAGATTCCCATCCAGCCGTGGTACTGTCCTTCGGTGTGCAGCAGGCTGCCGAGAAAGCCATTATCACTTGATTGCGATTTTAAAATCGCAGCACCGGCGCCATCGGCAAACAACGTCACCGTTTTCTTGTCCTGCACATTGAGATATTTTGACATCGCGTAAGCGCCGATCACCAAAACATGCTGGTACTGCTCATCCGCAGCGATATATTTCGCGGCAATATCGACAGCCGTTACAAATCCCGCACAAGCTGTGTTGATATCAAAAGTCCCGGCGTTAACTGCTCCGATCCGATGCTGCAGCACCGAAGCTGTGCTCGGTGAAATATATTCCGGTGTGTCCGTCGAGATGATTATCAAATCAATATCCTGTGCAGTGAGCCCGGCTTTCACCAACACTTTTTCAGTCGCTTTTTGTGCTAAATCAACAGTGCTCTCATCATCCGCACACCAACGGCGCTCACGAATTGTCAGGTTTTCTCGCAGCCAGGTATCCACATCTTCACCCAGCATTTCATTAAAATAGCTGTTTGGAAGAATCCGTTCCGGCGCATACATCGATGTGGCAATGACTCGTGCTGTTCGTTTCATTTAAATTCCCGCTTTTTTTCGTACCCGGAATTTCGTTCTGTCTTTGTTAATAACCGATTTCAATTACGAGTATTTTACACTTTAAGCTTTCATATTTTTACGATTTTTAACCCGACCTTGTGAATCGATTTGTTGAAGTAAACTAAACCTGACAGGATTCCAAATCCTGTCAGGTTTTTTGATACGACACTAATTCTTTTAACCAGCTTTAACATCATTCCAGGATTAAATGACCAAACCACCATCAACACTGAGAACGGTACCTGTGATAAATGACGCTTCATCTGAGGCCAAAAACATATAAGCATTTGCAATATCAACGGGATCACCGAGGCGGCCAAGGGGTGTTTTTGCGCTCAATCCTTCGATGACCTTTTCCGGGATCGTCAGTACCATTTCGGTTGCGATAAAACCGGGTGCCACAGCATTGACGCGTACACCTTTGCGGCCAAGTTCACGCGCCCACACTTTGGTCATGCCGATAAGTCCGGATTTTGCCGCGACATAATTTGTTTGGCCAAAATTTCCGTACAGCGCCACGATGGAACTTGTGTTGATGATGACGCCGGAGTTTTGTTCCGCCATAACAGCGCCGGCTGCCTTGCCGCAATTGAAAACACCTTTCAGATTAACATCAATTACCTGATCCCACTGCTTTTCTTCCATCTTGAGCAGGGAGGCGTCGCGGGTAATTCCGGCATTGTTGATAAAAATATCAACCTGCTGGTATTTCTCTTTTACTTTTGAGATCGCGGTTGCAACTTCCGTGAATTTTGCGACATTGACCTGACGGAATTCAGTCTGAAACCCTTTTTGAATTAATTCTGCAGACAGCGTTTCACCTTTCTCACTATCCACGTCCCAAATTGAGATGATCGCACCTTCTTCGGCAAATCGTTCGACAGTGGCACGGCCAATTCCAGATGCGCCACCTGTGATTACCGCAACTTTGTTTTTTAAACGATCCATTTATCGCCTGCTTTCTTTTCTCTTGTTCGATAATTATTTGTCATGACGATGCATCCATTCGTCGAGAAAATTTTTATAATGTTTCATCATGAGCTGATAGAATTCAGCCATTTCAGATATATTTTTGCGAAATTCCGGCGCTTCATTTTCCGGGACACGTTCTAATAACTTGTGAAATTTATTGGCAAGCAGCAGATTTTGCTTTTGCAGTTGCATCCGATTATAAAACGCATTGCCAAAAATTTCAGATTGCGCCTGGTAATGATCTTTGCGGCTCCCCGGCACCCAAACGCGCTCGATAACTTTGTGTTCTTTCAAGCGATTGGTAATCTGGCTAACCGGGCCTTTGCTGACGTTTAATTCCGTGGTGATTTCATCGAGGCTCATGGCTTTGCCTTCAAAGAGCAGCAGCCCGACAATGCGGCCCATGAGCTTGGGAAAGCCAAAATGCTGGTATCCTTCGCCATAATCCTGTATAAATGCTAATTTAATCTGTGCGATATCCATTAACTTTTCTTTCTTTTGATTTTTATCAAACATTCCAAATATTAAAAATTAATTACACAGAGGCAAGATTTTTTTCTATTTTGATTAAATTTTTTCGTGACGGAATTGCGCCGCTGGTGCGTGGTTCTTCTAGTTTAATTCTGTGAGTTAAAAACTTAAATCGATATTGCGCGACTTTACCATCGACACGCCTGGGTGCCCAAAAGAAGCACTGCTTGTCCAAACTTTTCACGTTTGTGTAATCACGTTTTAGAGCTCCGGCATTAAATACTGTGTTCTCTCAATTTTTTGCAACTTTTTTCAATCTCTACTTGTCTCATAAAATATGTGCAATAATCTGTGCAATGACTGCGCAATTTTATTCTGTATTTTTTAAAATAATTGCTTAAATTATTCAGATCAGAAAATCGCATTAATACAAATTTCAATGGCTAATTTATCAAATTTATCAATTGGAGGAATTTTTGATGAAAAAAATGGTGTGGACCTTCTCACTTTTCCTGATTTTAGGATTTACTGCTTCACCCCCTGACGAGGGCATGTGGCTGCTGACGCAGTTGGAAAAACTTCATCTCAATGATAAAGGGCTTGAGCTCAAAATTGAAGATGTTTACCACCCGACAAAACCGTCTCTCACCGACGCGATTGTCTGGCTTGGCGGCTGCAGCGCCTCATTTGTCTCCCCCGATGGTTTGATTCTCACAAATCATCACTGTGCTTATGGCGGTTTGCAACGGGCATCGGCATCAACAGAAGGTGTTGATTACATCACAGATGGATTTTTGGCAAAAACCAAAGCAGATGAATTACAATCGATTGGTGCAACGGCCTCCATTCTCAAAAGAGTGGAAGACGTGACAAAAAAAGTTTTAGCCGCTGGCGAAGGCATCGATGATCCAGTCAAGCGCGATAAAAAAATCAATGCCAAAATTCGCGAGATGACCAAAGAAATCGAAGGGGATCGCGAGGATGTACTGGCACAAATTAAGTCGAATTATAAAGGCAAGCAATACATGCTTTATGTATTCAAGCGCTACCGCGATGTGCGTATCGTCTATGCACCACCGGCAGCTATCGGCAAATATGGCGGTGACATCGATAACTGGATGTGGCCCCGTCATACCGGTGATTTTACTTATTTGCGCGCTTATATGGCTCCTGATGGTTCCGGCGCGGAGTACAGTCCGGATAACATTCCTGTAAAATCAAAAAAATATTTGCGTATTTCACAAAGTGACCTCAATGACGGTGATTTTACTTTCATCCTCGGCTATCCGGGTGCCACGACACGCTGGAGAACTTCCAATTCGGTTGAATGGAATCTGAAATACAGTTATCCGCAAACTGTTAAAGATTATGGTGAAATCATTAAATTGATGGATGACCTCACTGAGAATGATCCCAACGGTAAAATTAAAGTGGCCCGCCTGCACTCCGGTTTGCACAACACGATGAAAAATTTCCAGGGCAAAATCGAAGGGATGACCAAAACCGATTTTCTTGGTAAAAAGAAAGCTTTTGAAAAAGAGCTGATGGATTTTATTAACAAGGACAAAAATCTGAAAATCAAATATGGCAATACACTAAAAAGGATCGAAGAGCAATATGCAATTTTAGGTAAAACGCGCTTGAAAGACGATGTCCTGCAAATGGGCCGTTTATCAGGTACGTTGGCTGGTATTGCATCACAAGCCTATGGCATCGCTGTCGAGATGGATAAACCCGAAGCCGACCGGGAACCCGGCTACGATCAAAAAATGGTTGAGAGCACTTTGAAAAGACTGCCGGCACGTTACCTCGGTTATTTCCCACCAGTCGATAAAGCGATGCTCAAACGTGTGCTGGAAAAATCGAATGAATTGCCAAAAGATCAGCGTATCAAAGGATTGGACAAATTTTTTGCGACCAACAAAATGACAGTCGATGCCTTTGTTGATAAAGCTTTTACCGAGCCCAAAATGGCGGATGTCGAATATGCCAAATCGCTGTTTGGAAAATCTGTTAAAGAATTAAAAGCTTTGAATGATCCATTCATCCAATTGGCTGCCGCAAAATATACCGACAACAAAGATTTAAATGAGCGCTATAAAACGTTTGGCCCGACAATCGAGGCCCTGCGCAAAGAGTATATTGACGCGCTTTATGCCTGGAAAGGCACCGGGCTGTACCCGGATGCCAACAGCTCAATTCGTTTCACTTATGGCAATGTTTCCGGCTACAAACCTGCCGATGCAACCTGGTACTATCCGTTTACTTCCCTTGGCGGCGTCATCGCAAAAAATACCGGTAAAGAGCCTTTTGATATGCCGGCCAAGCTGGGTGAATTGCACGCAAAGAAAGATTTCGGCCAGTGGGCAGATCCTGATTTAAATGATATTCCGGTTGCTTTCACCCACATGTGCGATATCACTGGTGGGAACAGCGGAAGTGCTGTTTTGAATGCGAAAGGGGAGCTCATCGGGCTGGCTTTCGACGGCAATTACGAAGCCATGACCGGGGATTGGCAATATGATTATGATATGCAACGCACGATTTCAGTTGATATTCGCTATGTGATGTTTATTACTGAAAAATTTGCCGGTGCACACCATCTTTTAAAAGAAATGGGTTTGAAATCAGGCACAAATTAATCTAAATTTGAAATATAATTGAATTATCAAGCCCCGGAGCGTTGCAAGTTTCGGGGCTTTTTTTTGTGTTAAAAAAGACGGGGAATGGCGTATTAAAAAAATGGCTCCGTTAAAAAAAAAGGATATGAATGACACAGTATTGTTTTTATAAATATTTCTACTCAAAACCTTTGGATGTTATTATTACTGAGGTTCCCGAGTAGCAGGGGTTTTTTACCTGCGTATCGAGGGGCCGGAATACGTGCCACGCATACGGCCCCTCGATACGCCCGGAAATGCACCGGCCTACTCGGGAACCTGCGATTGGGCGTTTAAAATGAAGCGCTCTGGTTAAAATCAATTTTTCCGAATTTTTCGATTCCAAAACAGGGCGAAGGGAATTCCGGTGGCAATCATTCCAATATCGATAAGCGAATTTTCCCATTCATACCAGGCACGAAAAATAAGCAAGAGAACAATACCAGCGAGATAAATTCCGGGCAGTATAGGGTAGAAAGGCATACGGTAATAGTTGGTCTCGGCATTTGCGTGTCGCAGTTTAAAAAGTGCCAGTGTTGTGAACGCATAAAAAATTAGAATTGCGAAAACCATGCCTGCGGCAATGACCTGAAATTGCCCTCGCATGATAAGAATCACCGCAGCCCACAGGCAATGAACTAAAATCGCCCGCGATGGCGTTTGATATTTCGGGTGAATGTGGTCGAGCCAGCGGAAAAACAAGCCATCTTTTGCCATGGCATAATAGACGCGCGGTGCGGTCATCATGGTCCCATTGATACTGCCGGAAGCTGAAATCATCACTAAAATCGCGATGAGCGCTGCACCGGTTGGGCCGACCAATTTTGTAGCCGTATCCGAGGCGACGATTGTGCTGGTGCGCAATCCGTCGATTCCTAAGGTCTGGTAATAAATAAAATTCGCTGAGGTATAAAGCAGAATGATTATACCCATCCCGATGAGCAGGCTGAGCGGGATCACACGGCGTGGATTTTTCATTTCTCCCGCGCTGTAGCCGATTCGATCCCAGCCTGTGTGGCTGAAAACGATCATCATCAAAACAGCGACAGTATTTCCGATGGGGCCGAAGTCGATGACGGCCGGGGCCGTGGTATCGAGGAGACTCGCTTCGTCCCCGATGAGGATAATTCCTGCTGCAACAAGAAGAAAGAGCCCGCCTATTTTTACGACTGTGCTCAATTTTTGGTAGAAGCTGGCTTTTTCAATACCGATGTAATTGAGAACTCCGAGGAAAACGATAACCAGCAACGCCAAAAGCGTATGTTCAAGTTTGCTGAGTTCAATAAAATATCCGATATAGTTCACGGTTATGAGCGCCAGTCCCGCCGCTGCGCTGGTTCGGATAATAAAAAGCTGCGCCCAACCAAACATAAATCCGGCAAAGGGCCCGAAACAACGGTGAATATAAACGTATTCGCCCCCGGTATTCGGGAGTCTTGTGCCTAACTCGGCATAAATTAGTCCGCCAATAAAAACAAAAATGCCAACCAATATCCACAGCGAGATTATGCTTTCAAATGATGTTTGATAGCGTGCGATAATTTGCGGTGTCGAGTAAATTCCAGCGCCGATTGTTATGCCAACCAAAATAGCAATTCCATCGAAAACACCGAGGGCTCGCTTCAGTGAAGGCTGATTTTCGTGGTTAGGTTTGGATTTCGATTGATTCATGAAATGTCCGGTCTTTTCATTTTGTGATCTGAATTCTTATTCTATTTGTAAGTTATTCATAAATAAGGCGCCACACAATGAAATAATCAGCGCATGATTCTGGGGTCTGATTCGGATATTTTTGCGGAAATAATTATTGATGTAAGGAACGCTCGTCACTCTTGAAGGGATTGTTCTAAAAAAGCGCGCATCAGTTCCATTTGTTCAAAGCTGAGTTTTTGCCCGGTGAAAGCCGTTGCGTAAGCCCCACTCAATAAAATGAGCGAAACCGGAACCGCCCACAAGGCCACCGGATCCATGCCGAGGTTGAGCTGGATTAATCCATAAAAACCACCAGCGACGCCGATGAAAGTAACCAGAAAATACAGGCTGGCGAAGAATGTCCACACCGGTGGTTTCGGCCCAAAAAGCCCACGAATGAGGGTGCCGTTTTCGCTTTCTTCGGCTTCGATAGTCAGCTCTGGTGACCAGAAATGCTGGTCCTTTGGCGGGATTCGAAGGATGGCGAATTTGGATAAAATTGTCCCGGTGCACCGCGCGCCCTCACCCTCAAGTTGCGATTGGATTCGTGAAAACACTTCCTGCACTGTCATCGACACGATTTTTTTAAATCGGGGGCGGACTCGCATTGGGACCTCGGAATTTTATCATAACATTCAAATAGGAATTTGTCTGGTGCAGATATTAAAAATTTTTCAGTTTGATTGCAAGAAATATAATCAATCTTGTTGTCTGAATTTAGAAAATAATGTTCATTTTTTATCATGGAATAGGGCACGTTTTTTAAGAAAACGAAGCGTTGTCCTAAATGATCGGAGGAATTTGAGGCTTTTTGGTATTTTTTACAAATACTTAAGCCCGTTCCCGGTATTGAAACCAGGAATGCGGGTTAGTGCTAAACGCAACCCTGACAGGGTTCCAAACCCTGTCAGGGTTTAATATTTTGCGCCGTGCCGCTGCCGCTGAAGTGAGCGATGTATTGTGCTATATCCTCCGTACCGGGAATGCTAACCTGCTGACCGAGCCGGTGCGCCTGTTGCAGCAGCGGCAAGCCCTGTTCTTTATTGCCGAGCTGGCAGAGGAGAATGCCGAGGTCTCTTAGTTCGTCAAAAATATCGTATGGGCGTTGTGTTTCCTGCGCAAGTTGTAAAGCTTGTGAAAAAGAGTCAATGGCTTGCTGGAAATCTTCGTTCTGTTTAGCGATATGAGCCATGTTATGTAATGTGGCAATCATCCCTCTTTTATCTCCGATTTGTTGTCTTATTTTGAGCGATTGTTGTAGATATTTTAGAGCGGTTTCGTAGTCGCCTTTCGCATCATAAATTTGGCTGAGATTATTTAGTGTGGTCCCTTCTCCGCTTTTATCTCCGATTTGTTGTGTAATTTTGAGCGATTGTTGTAGATATTTTAGAGCGGTTTCGTAGTCGCCTTTCGCATCATAAATTTGGCTGATATTATTT